>CAVPRC010000001.1:0-368340 GCA_963707755.1 uncultured Actinomycetota bacterium
CCCGGCATCTTCGGGTAGTCGGGCGGGTAGGGCATCTCGCCCTGCCCGTTGCGGACCTGCTCGGCGTAGAGGTCGAGCAGCGGGGTCAGGTCCCCGGGGTGGTCGTCGATGGCGGCGTGCACGTCGCCGCGCTCGGCGAACCGCTCGGGCACGGTGAACAGGTTGAACGCCCGCGGATCCTCCACCTCGGCGAGCTCGTCCCACTCCATCGGCGTGCTCACCGGCGCGCCCGGCTTGGGCCGCAGGCTGTAGGCCGAGGCGATGGTGCGGTCGCGGGAGTTCTGGTTGTAGTCGACGAAGATGTTGTCGCCGCGCTCCTCCTTCCACCAGCTCGTGGTGACACCGGTGGTGCGCCGCTCCAGCTCGCGGCCGAACGCGATGGCGGCGTGCCGCACGTCGACGAACTCCCAGCGCGGCTCGAGGCGGACGTAGACGTGCACGCCCCGGTTGCCGCTGGTCTTGGGGAAGCCGCGCAGTCCGAGGTCCTCGAGCAGCTCGCGGGCGGCGCCGGCCACCCGGACCGCGTCGCGGAAGCCGGTCGAGCCGTGCGGGTCGAGGTCGATGCGCAGCTCGTCGGGGTGGTCCGGGACGGTCCCGCCGCACCGGCCAGGGGTGGAAGGTCAGTGTGCCCATCTGCGCGGCCCAGGCCGCCACTGCGACCTCGGTCGGGCAGACCTCGTCGGCGGTGCGGCCCGACGGGAAGGTCACGGTCGCGGTCTCGACGTACTCGGGGGCGCCCTTGGGCACCCGCTTCTGGTAGAACGCGTCGGCCTTGTCGCCGTAGCCGGTGCTCAGCACGATGCCCTCGCGCACGCCCTTGGGCCAGCGCTCCAGGGCGGTCGGGCGGTCGCGGAGGGCGCGCAGGATGCCGTCGCCGACCGAGACGTAGTACTCCACCACCATCAGCTTGGTGACCTCGGGCGTGGTCTCGGTCGCCTCGTAGATCACCCGGTCGGGGCTGGAGACGCGGACCGGGCGTCCGGCGGCGTCGACCTCGGCGGCAGGGGTGGCCATGCGCCGAGCCTAGTGGTCACGACGGGTGGTCTCGACAGGCTCGACCACGACCCGCAGGTGGTCCGGCGCGGCCCCTGACCCCAAGGGTCACGGGCCCGCGGTCAGAATGGGACACGACGGGCCCTCCTCGCGACCACCATCGCGAGGAGGGTCTGCTCGTTGCCCCGATCCGTACGCTGGAGCCATGGGCTACCAGGTGGAGAAGACCGACCAGGAGTGGCGCGAGCAGCTCTCGCGCGACGAGTACGCCGTGCTGCGCCAGGCCGGCACGGAGCGTGCGTTCGCCGGTGAGTACACCGACACCAAGACCGTCGGCGTCTACCGCTGCCGGGCCTGCCAGGCCGAGCTGTTCAAGTCCGAGACCAAGTTCGACTCGCACTGCGGGTGGCCGTCGTTCTACGCGCCGCTGGCCGAGGACCGGGTGGAGTACATCGAGGACAACTCCCACGGCATGAAGCGCGTCGAGGTGCGGTGCGCCCAGTGCGGCTCGCACCTGGGGCACGTGTTCGACGACGGCTACGGCACCCCGACCGGCCAGCGCTACTGCATCAACAGCATCTCGATGTCGCTGGAGCCCGCCGAGTAGCCCTCACCGGCGACGGCGACCTCGCTGGCGAAGCCGAGGGACGCGGCGGCCCCCGTCACTTGCACCGGACTTGAGACGGTCTCGGGCGCCGCCTTGACTTCAAGTTCACTTGAGGTTGCAGGCTCGTGTCATCGCACCTGTTCGAGACACGAGGAGAGACATGCCTGTCGCAGTCATCACCGGAGCCTCCCGAGGGCTCGGCGCCGCCCTGGCCCACGCGCTGGACGCGCGCGGCTGGGACCTGGTCGTGGACGCCCGTGACGCCGACGCCCTCGCCGCCGCCGTGGGGTCGAGCACCGCGCACGCCGTACCCGGCGACGTCACCGACCCCGCCCACCGCCAGGCGCTCGCGGACGCCGCCGCCGGCCTCGGCGGCGCGGACCTGCTGGTCAACAACGCCAGCACCCTGGGTGCCAGCCCGATGCCCCGGCTGGCCGACCTGACGCACGACGTCCTCGACGACGTGCTGCTCACCAACGTGGTCGCCCCGCACGCCCTGACCCGCGCCCTGCTCCCCCAGCTCGCCGCGCGCCGCGGCACGGTCCTCAACATCACCAGCGACGCGTCGGTGGAGCCCTACGAGGGCTGGGGCGCGTACGGCGCGTCCAAGGCCGCCCTCGACCACCTCACCCGGATCCTGGCCGCGGAGCAGCCGGACCTGCGGGTCTACGCCGTCGACCCCGGCGACATGCGCACCACGATGCACCAGGACGCCTTCCCCGGCGAGGACATCTCCGACCGGCCCGAGCCGGCCACCGTCGTGCCGCACCTGCTGGCGCTGCTGGACGGGCACCTGCCGAGCGGTCGCTACCGCGCCGCCGACGTCGCCGTCGGGGCGAGCGCGTGAGCGCGCTCGCCTTCGACCTGCCCGACGACCGCGAGGCGCACACCCCGCCGGAGGCCCGCGGCCTGGCCCGCGACGAGGTGCGGATGCTGGTCGCCGCACCTCACCGGCTGGAGCACCGCCGGGTCAGGGACCTGCCCGACGTCCTGCACCCCGGCGACCTGCTGGTCGTGAACACCTCCGCCACCCTGCCGGCGGCGGTCGACCTGCCGGACGGTCCGACCCTGCACGTGTCGACGCAGCTCGACGACGGCGACTGGGTCGTGGAGGTACGTCGCGCCGACAACTCCGGCCCCGGGCGTACGACGGACGGGGCGGTCCTGCACCTGCCCGGCGGGCTCGACCTGCGGGTGCGGGGGCCGCACCCCACGGGGCAGCACCGGCTGTGGCGGACGACCCCGGTCCCGGCGACGGACCGGACGACGTACCTCACCGAGCACGGGCGGCCGATCGCCTACACCTACCTCGACGGCGAGTGGCCGCTCGCGGACCGGCAGAACGTCTACGCCGAGGTGCCGGGCAGTGCGGAGATGCCGAGCGCCGGGCGACCCCTGTCCGACCGGGTGCTCGTGCGCCTCCTGGCCCGTGGGGTGGTCGTCGCGCCGGTCGTGCTGCACACCGGGGTCTCCAGCCAGGAGTCGCACGAGCCGCCCCAGCCGGAGCAGCTCGTCGTGCCCGACGCCACCGCCCGGCTGGTCAACGCCACCAGGGAGGCCGGGCGCCGGGTGGTCGGCGTGGGCACGACCGCGGTCCGCGCCCTCGAGACGGTCGCCGACCGGCGCGGCCGCGTGCACGCGTCGGCGGGCTGGACCTCGCTGGTGCTGGGGCCGCGACGGCCGGCCCGTGTGGTCGACGGGCTGCTCACCGGCCTCCACGAGGCGGAGGCCAGCCACATCGACCTGCTGCGGGCGGTCGCCGGGGACCGCCTGGTCGACCGGGCCTACGACGCGGTCACGCACGGGCCGCGGCGCTACCTCTGGCACGAGTTCGGCGACACGATGCTGTTCCTGCCGTAGACCTCGCCGGTCGAGGCCCTCGCCCTGGGGGCTCGGGCACCGCAAGCAGCCTTACCGGGCGTCTCGCACGTGCCGGGTGGCCCGCGCGTCGAGGCGCTCGAAGCGGCGGCGCGTCGCCAGCCAGATCACCTTCATCGGCGTACCCGCGTCGGCCAGCAGCTCGTCGACGGCGTCGCGCGGGAGCTCGTGGGCGATCCACGGGACGGCGGCGACCAGGAGCTTCGGTGCGACCTTCTTGTCGAAGTTGTTCTCGACGACGTGGTCCCAGTCCTCCTGGGTCATGTGCTTCTGGACGAGCGCCAGGGCGTCGGACTCCTCGTGCCCCATGTGGGCGAGCAGCGTGTCCCGGGCGGCGGCGAGCCGGTCGGCGAGGTGTGCGGCGGCGACCGGGTCGGCGGCCGTGGTGACCCGCTCGAAGCCCCGCGCGCACGCGGCCAGGATCGGGTCGATCTCGGCGTGCTCGGCCTCCATCGCGTCGAGGGTGGCCCGCTCGTCGGCGTCGGCGGCCCGCATCAGCCACGGCCACAGTCCGGCGTCCTCACCGGAGTGGTGGTGGTGCAGGATCTCGCTGAAGATCTGCCAGCGGCGCGACAGCGCCCGCCACACCTCCCGGTCGTCGGCCGGGGTCACGGCCGCCGCCTCGGCGAACATCACCAGGTCGCGCCGGAACGCGTGGTGCATGACGTACATCATCTTCACGTCGACGGGCCCCTCCGGGGCGGCGGCCTGCCGGGGCAGGCGCCACTGCTCGACGTTCGCCGTGGTCTGGGTGCGTGGTCATCGTCGTGTCCTCTTCCTGGTCGAGGGATGGTCGAAGGCTGGTGAGAGGACTCTCGGACGCGGCGCTTGGAGCCGACTTGGAAGTGACTTGAGGAGCCCGTCCGGGCCATCGACACCGCCGTCCGGGCGGGCGGAGCATCGCGGGTATGGACGTGGTTCCAGGCGTGCACAGGGACCCCCGTGGCGGCAGGCTCGTGCTGGTCGCGGTGACCGCGGGCGCGCTGCTGTCGGTGCTCCTCGGCGTCTACGGCAAGGTGCACACCCCCACCGGCGGGACCATCTTGCTGTTCGGCTTCGGCGGCATGATCCAGATGAAGGTCTGGCTGGCCGTCGCCACCGGCGTGCTGGCGCTGGCGCAGCTGGTGACCGCGCTGTGGATGTACGGCCGGCTCGGCCTCGCGGCGCCGCCCCGGCTCGGGCTCGTGCACCGCTCGCTGGGCGCCCTCGCCCTGCTGGTGAGCCTGCCGGTCGCCTACCACTGCCTGTGGTCGATCGGCTTCGAGTCCTACACGGGCCGGGTGCTGCTGCACTCGCTGGCCGGCTGCCTGGTCTACGGCGCCTTCGTCGTGAAGGTCGTGGGCCTGCACGCCGCGGCGTCACCGCGCTGGCTGGTGCCGGTGGCGGGTGGCGTCCTGTTCACGCTGCTGGTCGTGACGGTGACGACCTCCGCGGTCTGGTACCTCGGGTCCCAGGGCCTCCCGTCGGGCGGGGGCTACTGAGCTCGGTCAGCCGGGCAGGAACGACAGCCGCACCTCGCGGTCCGGGTTGTCGACGTTGAGGTCGACCAGGCAGATGCTCTGCCAGGTGCCGAGCGCGAGCCGGCCGCCGAGCACCGGGACGGTGGCGTACGGCGGCACGAGCGCCGGCATCACGTGGGAGCGACCGTGCCCGGGGGTGCCGTGCCGGTGCCGCCACCGGTCGTCGCCGGGCAGCAGGTCCTCGAGGGCGGCGAGCAGGTCGTCGTCGCTGCCGGCCCCGGTCTCGAGGATCGCGATCCCCGCAGTGGCGTGCGGCACGAACACGTGCAGCAGCCCGTCGGTCTCGTCGCGCACGAACGCGGCGCACTCCCGGGTGAGGTCGCGCACCACGTCGGTCGAGCCGGTGCGGACGCGGAGGGTCTCGCTACGCAAGATGCTGCTCGATCCGCTCGACCTTGGCGGTCAGCTGCCCGTCGTACCCGGGACGGATGTCGGCCTTGAGGACCAGGCCGACCCGCGGCGAGGTGGCGGCGACGACGTCGACGGCCTGCTTGACCACCGCCATCACCTCGTCCCACTCCCCCTCGATGTTCGTGAACATGGCGTTGGTCTCGCAGGGCAGGCCGGAGGCACGGACGACGCGGACGGCCTCGGCCACCGCCTCGCTGACGCCACCGGTCTCGTCGCCGCCGGACGGGCTGATGCTGAAGGCCACGATCATGGCGGCCATGCTGTCACGCCTGGCTAGGCCGATCGACGCCGGACGTTTCAAGCGGGGCCGGACGGTCCACTCTCCCTGCGGGTCCGGTCCACGGACCCGGCACCGGCGTCCCGCCGAGTCCTGTCCGCGACCGGTGCCGTCCCCTGCAACACCGGGCAGGAGCGGGAAACCCACCGCGTTGCGGCGCTCCAGCACATGAGGAGCGCCTCGGGGTGAAGCCGGCACGACCGGCCGGGCGAGACCTTCCGCCCGAACCCGACAGCTAATTCCGCAGGCGTTGGAGAGGTCGGTTCCCCATGCGCCTTCGCATGCTCCTTGCCCTGCCCGCCCTGGTGCTCGCCACCCTCGTCCCCGCCGTGACCGCGGGCTCCGCGGACGCCGCACCCGTGCGCGCCTGGGACCGCCTCGCCTCGTGCGAGTCCGGCGGTCGCTGGCACATCGCGACCGGCAACGGCTACTACGGCGGCCTGCAGTTCAGCGCCTCCACCTGGCGCGGGTTCGGCGGCACCCGCTACGCCTCCAGCGCCCACCGGGCCAGCCGCATGCAGCAGATCCGGATCGCCGAGCGGGTCAAGGCCCGGCAGGGCTGGGGTGCCTGGCCGGTGTGCTCGCGCAAGGTCGGCCTGCGCTAGCCCGACACGGCAGACCCCCTCGTGCACCGCACGAGGGGGTCTCCGCGCAGGGTTGTTCAGCCCTTGAGCAGGTTGCGCAGGACGTACTGCATGATCCCGCCGTGGCGGTAGTAGTCGGCCTCGCCCGGGGTGTCGATGCGCACGACCGCGTCGAACTCGACGTCGCCGGCCTTCACCTTCACGGTCTTCGGCGTGGTGCCGTCGTTGAGCGCGGTCACGCCGGTGATCGAGAAGGTCTCCTCGCCGGTCAGGCCGAGCGACTCGGCGCTCTCGCCCTCGGGGTACTGCAGCGGCAGCACGCCCATGCCGATGAGGTTCGACCGGTGGATCCGCTCGTAGGACTCGGCGATGACGGCCTTGACGCCGAGCAGCGCCGTACCCTTCGCCGCCCAGTCGCGCGACGAGCCGGAGCCGTACTCCTTGCCGGACAGGATCACGAGCGGCGTCCCCGCGGCGAGGTACTTCTCGCTCGCCTCGAAGATCGTCGTCACCGGCTTGTCGTCCTGCGTGAGGTCGACGGTGAAGCCGCCCTCGGTGCCCGGCGCGAGCTGGTTGCGCAGCCGGATGTTCGCGAACGTGCCGCGGATCATCACCTCGTGGTTGCCGCGCCGCGAGCCGTAGGAGTTGAAGTCGCGGTTCTCGACGCCGTGCCCGGCGAGGTACTTCCCGGCCGGCGAGTCCTTCTTGATCGCGCCGGCGGGCGAGATGTGGTCGGTGGTGACCGAGTCGCCGAGCTTGGCGAGCACCCGCGCACCCTCGATGTCCTCGACGGCGGTGGGCTCCTCCGGCATGCCGTCGAAGTACGGCGGCCTCCGGACGTACGTCGACCCCTCGTCCCAGGCGAACGTGTCACCGGACGGCGTCTCGAGGTTCCGCCAGCGCTCGTCGCCCGCGAACACGTCGGCGTAGTCGTCGGTGAACATGTCGGAGGTGATCGCCTGCGCGATGACCTCCTCGACCTCGGACGCGGTCGGCCAGATGTCCTTCATGAACACGTCGTTGCCGTCGCTGTCCTGGCCCAGCGGGTCGTTGAACAGGTCGACGTCCATCGACCCGGCCAGCGCGTAGGCGACCACGAGCGGCGGCGACGCGAGGTAGTTCATCTTCACGTCCGGGTTGATCCGGCCCTCGAAGTTGCGGTTGCCGGACAGCACCGACACGACGGACAGGTCGTTGTCGTTGACCGCCTGCGACACCTCGGGGATGAGCGGGCCGGAGTTGCCGATGCAGGTGGTGCAGCCGTAGCCGACGAGGTTGAAGCCGAGCTTGTCGAGGTACGGCGTGAGGCCGGCGCGCTCGTAGTAGTCGGAGACGACCTTCGACCCGGGCGCCAGCGTCGTCTTGACCCACGGCTTGCGCTGCAGGCCCTTCTCGACGGCCTTCTTCGCGAGCAGCGCCGCGCCGATCATCACCGACGGGTTCGAGGTGTTGGTGCACGACGTGATCGCCGCGATCGCCACGGCGCCGTGGTCGAGCTCGAACTTCGTGCCGTCCTCGAGCGTCACCATCGCCGGGTTGCTCGGGCGGCCGCCGTCCTGGGGGGCCGCGGACAGGTGGTCGGTCGGGGCGGCGGAGCCGTTGCCGGTGTGCGACGGGACGTCCGAGGCCGGGAAGGACTCGGCCACCGACTCGTCGTACCCCTGCTCGTCCTCCTCGACGTAGTCGGCGAGGGCACCGCGGAAGGCCTGCTTCGCGTCGGCCAGCGACACGCGGTCCTGCGGGCGCTTGGGGCCGGCCAGCGACGGGACGACGGTGGCGAGGTCGAGCTCGAGCTTCTCGGAGAAGCGCGGCTCGGCGTCGGGGTCGTGCCAGAGGCCCTGCTCCTTGGCGTAGCTCTCGACCAGCTTGAGCTGCTCCTCGGAGCGGCCGGTGAGCTCGAGGTACTTCGTGGTCTCCTCGTCGATCGGGAAGACCGCGATGGTCGAGCCGAACTCCGGCGACATGTTGCCGATCGTCGCGCGGTTGGCCAGCGGCAGCGCGGAGACGCCCGGGCCGTAGAACTCCACGAACTTGCCGACCACGCCGTGCTTGCGCAGCATCTCGGTGATGGTGAGCACCAGGTCGGTGGCGGTGGCGCCCTCGGGCAGGTCGCCGCTCAGCTTGAAGCCGACCACGCGCGGGATGAGCATCGAGACCGGCTGGCCGAGCATCGCGGCCTCGGCCTCGATGCCGCCGACGCCCCAGCCGACGACGCCGATGCCGTTGACCATCGTGGTGTGCGAGTCGGTGCCGACGCAGGTGTCCGGGTACGCGACCGTGGTGCCGTCGCTCTCGCGGGTGAAGACCGTGCGCGCCAGGTGCTCGATGTTGACCTGGTGCACGATGCCGGTGCCCGGCGGGACGACCTTGAAGTCGTCGAAGGCGCCCTGGCCCCAGCGCAGGAACTGGTAGCGCTCCTTGTTGCGCTCGTACTCGATCTCGACGTTGCGCTCGAACGCCTCCGGCGAGCCGAACACGTCGGCGATCACGGAGTGGTCGATGACCATCTCGGCCGGGGCGAGCGGGTTGATCTTGGTGGCGTCGCCGCCGAGCTCGGACATCGCCTCGCGCATGGTGGCCAGGTCGACGACGCACGGCACACCGGTGAAGTCCTGCATGATCACCCGGGCCGGCGTGAACTGGATCTCCTTGCTGGGTTCCGCGTCCGCGTCCCAGCCGGCCAGCGCCTTGATGTCGTCCGCGGTGATGTTGGCGCCGTCCTCGGTGCGCAGCAGGTTCTCGAGCAGCACCTTGAGGCTGTACGGCAGCGAGTCGACAGCGTCGTCGGCCAGACCCTCACCCGTGACGGCGTTCAGCCGGTAGATCTCGTAGGACTTCCCGTCCACGTCCAGCGTGCCCTTGGCACCAAAGCTGTCGACACTCGACATCCGGCATCTCCTCAGCAGGGTTCAGTTTGGTCGTCCGGCCCCATCTTGCCGTCGCGGACGTACCCACGGAACAGCGGGACCAGCATATGTCTTGACATCAAGATACACGACGCCGAGACAGTACGGCGACGCACTCGACGTGGTGGGTCATCGGGAACAGGTCGAACGCCCGCAGGGACGTGAGCGGGTAGCCGTGCTCGGCGAAGACCGCGACGTCGCGGGCCAGCGCGGCCGGGTCGCAGGCGACGTACGCGACCGCGCGGGGCGCCAGCGCGACGATCCCCTCGACGACGTCGCGCCGGGCGCCGGTGCGGGGCGGGTCGAGGACGACCAGGTCGCGCGGGCCGACCAGGTCCGCGGCCAGCGCCCGGTCGACCCGGTCGGCCAGCACCGCGACCTGGTGCAGGTCGGAGAGGTTCTGCTGCGCGTCGTCGACGGCGGCCTCGTCGGACTCGACGGCGACCACGTGGCCGCCCGTCCCGACCCGCTCGGCCAGGGCCGCGGAGAACAGCCCGACCCCGGAGTAGAGGTCGGCGGCCCGCTCCCCCGGCCGCGGGTCGAGGCCGTCGAGCACGGCCGCGACCAGGGTGTCGGCCGCGCCGGGGTGGACCTGCCAGAAGCCGGAGCCGGTCACCTCGAACGTGCGCCCGGCCGCCTGCTCGTGCAGCACCGTCGGGCCGTCGGCGAAGGTGCGGCCGTCGCTGGTGGTCAGCAGGGTCAGCGTCTCGCCGTCCGCCGCGACGATCGTCTCGACACCGGTCACGCCCTCGACCCCGTCGGGCGCAGGGGGCGCGCCCGCGATCGCGGGATGCGCGATCCGGCAGCGGTCCACCGGCACGACGTCGTGGGAGCGGTGCTTGCGCAGGCCGACCGTGCTGCCGCGGGCGACCGCCCACTGCACCCGGGTGCGCCAGCCGAGGCCGTCGACGGCGCCCGGCACCTCCTCGACCGTGACGTCCACGTCGAGCCCGGCCAGCCGGCGCAGCTGCTCGGCCACGACCGCCGCCTTGAGCCCGCGCTGCGCGGGCAGCGCGACGTGCTGGAAGTCGCAGCCGCCGCACCGTCCGGGGCCGGCGAACGGACACGGCGGCGTCACGCGGTCGGGCGAGGCGTCGAGGACCTCGACGGCGTCCGCGCGCAGGAACCGGTCGCCCTCACGACCCTCGGTGACCTCGGCGACGACCCGCTCCCCCGGCAGCGCGTGCCGGACGAACACGACGACGCCCTCGTGGCGGGCGACCACGAAGCCGCCGTGACCGACGTTGCCCGTCTCCACGGTGAACCGGCGCCCCGCGAGGTCGGGACCCTTGGCCGGGGCCTTGCGGCGGGGACGGCGCGCAGGGCTCAATGCACGTCCCCGCTGCGGTCCTTGGGCGGCTGGCGCAGCGTCTCGCCGCGGCGGACGTCGCCGGCGCGGACCTGGTTGACCGCCCGCTCGGCCCGCTGCTTCGCGAGCACCGAGGAGTGCAGCTGGTAGGGCACGGAGGTCACCATCACGCCCGGGGTGAACAGCAGCCGGCCCTTGAGCCGCAGCGCGGTCTGGTTGTGCAGGACCTGCTCCCACCAGCGGCCGACGACGTACTCCGGGATGTAGACCGCGACCACGCCGCGGGGGTTCGCGTCGCGGATCGACCGGGTGTACTCGACGATCGGCCGGATGATCTCGCGGTAGGGCGAGTACAGCACCTTGAGCGGTACGTCGATCCGGCGCTCGTCCCACTCCTCGAGGATGCGGGCCGTCGAGGCGGAGTCGGCGTCGACCAGCACCGCCTCGAGCACGTTGGGCCGGGTCGCCTTGGCGTAGGCGAGCGCCCGCATCGTCGGCTTGTGCACCTTCGAGACCAGCACGATCGCGTGCACGCGGGTCGGCAGCACCTGGTCGTCGGCCTCGACGAGCAGCTCCTGGCCGACGTTGTCGTAGTGGCGGCGGATGCCCTTCATCAGCATGAAGAAGGTGCCCATCGCCAGGATCGCGATCCAGGCGCCGGCCAGGAACTTGGTGATGAGCACGATCACGAACACGACGGCGGTCATCGCCAGGCCGAAGGTGTTGATGGCCCGCGAGCGGAACATCCGGTGCCGCTCGGCCGGATCGGTCTCGGTCTTCAGCAGCCGGGTCCAGTGCCGGATCATGCCGAGCTGGCTGAGGTTGAAGGACACGAAGACGCCGACGATGTAGAGCTGGATCAGCCGGGTGACCTCGGCGTCGAACGCCACGATCAGCGCGATCGCCATGAAGGCGAGGATCAGGATGCCGTTGCTGTAGGCCAGCCGGTCGCCGCGCGAGCTGAGCTGCCGCGGCAGGTAGCCGTCCTTGGCCAGGATCGAGGCGAGCACCGGGAAGCCGTTGAACGCGGTGTTGGCCGCCAGCACCAGGATGATGCCGGTCATCGCGATCACGAAGTAGAAGCCCGGCGGGAAGTTGTCGAAGACCCCGCGGGCGATCTGGGCGATGACCGTGTGCTGGTCGTAGCCCGCGGGGACGGGCTGCCCGTCGGCCGTCACCAGCCGGTCCAGGTCGTGCGGGTCGACGTACCGCAGGTGCATGACGTTGGCCAGCACGATGATGCTCATCAGCATCGTGACCGCGATGGTGCCGAGCAGCAGCAGCGTGGTCGCGGCGTTGCGGCTCTTCGGCTTGCGGAAGGCCGGCACGCCGTTGGAGATCGCCTCGACCCCGGTCAGCGCCGCGCAGCCGGAGGAGAAGGCTCGCGCCAGCAGGATGACCATGGCGATCGTGGTGATCTGGCCTTCGTAGCCGGGCGCCTTGATGATGTGGTACTGCGCGCTCTCCACGTCCGGCAGGGTGCCGGTCAGGTCGCGGAACAGCCCCCAGAGGCCCATCCCGAGCACCCCGACCATGAAGCCGTAGGTCGGGATGGCGAAGAAGGTGCCGGACTCGCGGACGCCGCGCAGGTTCAGCGCGGCGAGGACCAGCACCAGGATCGACGCCCAGAACGCCTCGTGCCCGGACACGAACCCGATCGCGGACGCGGCGTTCTGGATGCCGGAGGAGATCGACACGGCCACGGTGAGCACGTAGTCGACGAGCAGCGCGCTGGCCACCGTCACCCCGGCCGTCCCGCCCAGGTTGACGGTCGCCACCTCGTAGTCGCCGCCGCCGCTGGGGTAGGCGTGCACGTTCTGCCGGTACGACGCGACCACCGTCAGCATCACGATGGCGACCAGGATCCCGATCTTCCAGGACCACGCGTAGGCGGTGACGCCCGCGGCGGACAGCATGATGAAGATCTCGTCCGGGGCGTAGGCCACCGACGACAGTGCGTCGCTGGCGAACACAGGGAGGGCCACCCGCTTCGGAAGAAGGGTCTCTCCAAGCTGGGTGCTGCGCAGCTTGCGGCCGAGCAGGATGCGTTTCGAGACGTCGCCAACTCCCACGATCGGCAAGGCTAGTCCACGCCGTCCCGGGTCAGGCACGTAGTAGCGTCTCCCCCGTGCATGTCGTGATCATGGGGTGCGGCCGCGTCGGCTCGGCACTGGCCCGAAGCCTCGAGGACCGCAACCACACCGTGTCGGTCATCGACAGCAACCCGGACGCGTTCCGGCGCCTCGGACCGTCGTTCAACGGCACCAAGGTGACCGGCATCGGCTTCGACCAGGACGTGCTCGAGCGGGCCGGCGTCGAGAAGGCCGACGCCTTCGCCGCGGTCTCCAGCGGTGACAACTCCAACATCATCGCGGCGCGGGTGGCCCGGGAGACGTTCGGCATCCAGCAGGTCGTGGCCCGCATCTACGACCCGGGGCGCGCGGAGGTCTACCAGCGGCTCGGCATCACCACGGTGGCGACGGTCAAGTGGACCGCCGACCAGGTGCTGCGGCGGCTGCTGCCGGCCGGCGCCGAGCCCGACTTCCGCGACCCGTCCGGCACGATCCGGGTCGACCACGTCCCGGTCAACGAGTCCTGGATCGGCCAGCGCACCGTGAAGTTCCAGGCCGAGTCCGGCTCCCGGATCGCCTGGATCGACCGGCTCGGCGAGGGCATGATCCCGACCCGCGAGTCCGTCATCCAGGAGGGCGACCTGCTGCACCTGGTGATGCGCGAGGAGAACGCCGACCACGTCTACGAGGTCTTCAACAACGGACCGGAGGACGATTAGATGGCCCTCTCCGAGGGAGGTCGCCTGACTCGCGACCGCCCGCATCCCGACCGTCTGCGTTGTCGTCGACTCAACGATGCTTCGCATCGCCTTCGCTCCTCCGCCTTGCCGGGCCGGGCGCGGATCAGCCGCTCCTTGACCGGCGCCCCTCGGAGAGGACCATCTGATGCGCGTCGCCATCGCCGGAGCGGGCGCCGTCGGGCGCTCGGTCGCCCGTGAGCTGATCGGCAACGGTCACCGGGTGCTGCTGATCGACAAGGACCCCGCCTCCCTCAAGCCGGAGCGCGTGCCGGACGCCGAGTGGCTGCTGGCCGACTCCTGCGAGCTGTCCTCCCTCGAGGAGGCCAAGCTCGAGAACTGCGACGTGGTCATCGCCGCGACCGGCGACGACAAGGTCAACCTGGTGACGTCGCTGCTGGCCAAGACCGAGTTCGCGGTGCCGCGCACCGTCGCCCGCGTCAACCACCCGAACAACGAGTGGCTGTTCAGCGAGGCGTGGGGCGTGGACGTCAACGTGTCGACGCCACGGATCATGTCGGCGCTGGTCGAGGAGGCCGTGACCGTCGGCGACATCGTCCGGCTGTTCACCTTCCGCCAGGGCAACTCCAACCTGGTCGAGCTGACCCTGCCCGACGACTCGCCGTACATCGGGAAGCCGGTCGGCCTGATCCCCTGGCCGGACAACACGGCCCTGGTCACGATCCTGCGGGACGGCCAGGTCTACACCCCGAACGGCGAGCAGCCGATCGAGGCGGGCGACGAGCTGCTGTTCGTGGCCGGCTCCGAGAGCGAGTCCGAGCTCCAGGACCTGCTCGCCCCCGCCACCGGGGAGTAGCCGTCAGGCCGTCTCGGGCTCCGGCTCGACCGGGGTGCCGTTGCGACCGAGCAGCCAGGCCATCCCGGCCAGCGCCGCGATCTGCAGCGGCCAGCCCATCACGACCTTGCTGACCCCGAGCGCGGCCACCATCGGGCTCGCGTCGTCGGCCGCCTGGCCGGCGAGGTAGATCGGCAGCTGCACGGCCACCCGGACCACGCACGGCAGCGCGAGCATCCAGGTCAGGTTGCGGCACAGCCGGACGACCTGCCGGTCGCGGTGCCACTCGGTGGGGTCGCCGGCAACGCTTCCGACCATGAAGCCGACCAGCGGCCAGCGCACGACGGTGCTGAACAGCATCAGCGTCGCGTAGCCCGCGTTGTAGACGAGGCCCGGCACGAAGTAGGCGAGTGCCTGCTCGTTGGCGTCGCCCCCGCCGCGGGCGGAGCGCCACGCGAAGTAGGCGCCGATGCCGATCCCCACCAGGCTGTTCAGCACGAACTGCGGCGTGGAGCGCTGCACCAGCCGGACCACGAGGAGCAGCACGGCGGTCGCGACGCTGACGCCGACCGCCGGCTCGAGCTGCTTGGTGGAGACGAAGATGAGCGTGAAGGCGAGGGTGGGTACGGCGGCCTCGAGCATGCCGCGGCGTCCGCCGAGGGCCTTCGAGAGCTGGGCCCGCACGACCTGCTCGACCGTGGCGGCGCCCACGGGGGCGGGGGTCAGGGTCACCGCAGCTCGTAGCGCGGGTTGAACATGACCCGCTTGCGGTCCTGGAGCCCGACGCGCCCGACCACCTTGATCTGGCGGCCCGGCTCGATGCCGGCGATGCGCCGGCGGCCCAGCCACACGATCGTGATCAGCGCGGAGCCGTCGTAGAGCTCGGCCTCCAGGGCAGGGACCCCGCCACGGGGCCGGAGCGTGACCGTGCGGATGCTGCCCTGCAGCTCGACGCGGGACCGGTCGTCGGCGTCGGCGATCGGGCAGCACCCGGCCTTGACCGCGCCCTCCTTGAGCTCGCGCGCCTCCATGTCGGCGCTGCTGGCCCACTTGCTGAGGCTCTTGCGGAGCCGGCCCTTCACTGCTTCTGCCATGTCTCCAGCGTAACCGCGTCGTGCGGTCCCGAACCCTGTTCAGGCCGTCTGGTCGGTCACGCCTCGGTATCCATCCGGCGGGCGTTCGGCGGCATGGTCAGGGGCAGGGCGTCACCGGGCGGGACCGGCGAGCTGCCGCGGACGACGACCACGTCGCGCAGCGCGGTCTCGACGTCGCCCGTCTCGTCGTACTCCACGGCCGGGCGGCCGAACAGGGTGGCCCGCAGCAGCCAGCGAGGACCGGGGATCCCGACCACCTTGGAGGCCTGCTGGACGCGCTGGCCGTCGTCTCGGGTGACCGTCAGCGACACCTTCACCTCGGTGCCCCAGGGGCCCTCGACCTCGGTGGCGGTGCCGCCCATCCGGGCCACCTCGCCCGCGACGTGGCGGCGGACCGAGTCCCAGATGTCACCGTGGCGCGGGGCCGCGAAGGCCCGGAGCTCGACGGCACCCGTCTCGCCCGCCAGGATCACCGCGATCACCTGGTCCGAGGCCTCGTCGACCTGGAGCTGGAGGTCGAGCCCGTCGTGGGGCGTGACCAGGAGGCTGCCGAGGTCGATCCGGTCCCCGCCGTCCTCGTCGACGGTGACCTCGGAGACGTCCCAGGGACCGCGGGACCGCGGGCCCGCCGGGGCCTGCGCCTCGGCGGTGGCCTCGTCGGGCGCGACGGCCTCGTCGGCCTTCTTGCGTCGGAACATCAGTGCGTCTCCTGCGCCTTCTCCTGGGCCGTCTCCTGGGCGAGCGGCTGCCGCGGGGCGAAACCGCCGGTGGAACCGTACCCGCCGTCGCCGCGGACCGAACCGGGCAGCCGGTCCACCTCCACGAAGCGGGCCTGCTCGACCCGCTGGACGACGAGCTGCGCGACCCGGTCGCCGCGGCCGAGGCGGACCGGCTCGCGCGGGTCGAGGTTGACCAGGAGCACCTTGATCTCGCCGCGGTAGCCGGCGTCGACGGTGCCGGGCGCGTTCACGATGGAGACGCCGAAGCGGGCGGCCAGCCCGGAGCGCGGGTGCACCAGCGCGACGTAGCCCTCCGGCAGCGCGATCGCGACACCGGTGGGCACGAGCACCCGCTCCCCCGGCTCGAGGTGCACGTCGACGGTCGTGACGAGGTCGGCGCCGGCGTCGCCGGGGTGGGCGTAGGCCGGCAGCGGGACGTCCGGGGTGATGCGCGTGATCTGGACCTCGACGTCGGGCATGCCGCGACCCTATCGAGGGACGGAGACGGCTCGGGTGCCAGGATGTGCCCCGTGTACGACGAGCGGCTCGGCGTCCCGCTGCGCTGGTGGGCTCTCGCCACGATGTTCCTGGCCTCGATGCTGTTGGCGTTCCTGGTGGCCACCCCGCTGTGGGTCGCGGTCGCCGGCACCGCGGTCCTCGTGATCCTGGTGCTGACCCTCTTCCTCGGGTACGGCGCCGCGCGGATCTCCGTCCACGACGGCGTGCTGACCGCCGGCCGGGCCCGGATCCCCCTGGTTCACGTGGGCGAGGTGGTGCCCCTCGACGCCGACGACACCCGCCGGCTGGCCGGGCGCGACGCGGACGCCCGGGCGTACCTGCTGCTGCGGCCCTACCTGCGTCGCGCGGTCCGCATCGGCATCGACGACCCGGCCGACCCGACGCCGTACTGGCTGGTCAGCACCCGCCGCCCCGAGCGGCTGGCCGCGGCGCTGCGCCGCAGCGAGCCGAGCGGATAGACCACTCCCGGGTGGGTATCAAGGGGAGCACGTCGACCGGCACACTGGTCGCAACACGTGAAGGAGACGCACACATGGCATCGGGCTCGAAGGTCTGGTCACTCATGGGGCTCGGCGCGACGCTGGGCGCCACCATGGCGGCACGCAAGGCGCTGACCGCCACCTGGAAGCTCTCGACGGGCAAGCAGCCGCCGAGCAACCCGGAGCACCCCGACGTGTCGCTGGGCGAGGCCGTCACCTGGGCGGTCGTGAGCGGCGTGGCCGTGGGGCTGGCGCGGATGTTCGCGACCCGGGCGGCCGCGGACTACTACCGGCGCTCGACCGGGCACCTGCCGGCGAACCTGCAGGACGTCGAGGTCTGACGCACCCCCACGGAGACGATCGAGGCCGGGATCCCTAGGGGTCCCGGCCTTCTTCGTGTGGTGCCTCCTGCTCAGCCCTGGGGCTGGGTGCCGTCAGGCACAGTCCTTGCAGATCAGCCGCTTGGCGTCCGCGAGCTGGCTGCGGTGGTGCACCAGGAAGCAGCTCATGCAGGTGAACTCGTCGTCCTGGCGCGGTCGCACCTCGACGGCCAGCTCCTCGTGCGACAGGTCCGCACCCGGCAGCTCGAACGACTCGGCGGCTTCCGCCTCGTCCTCGTCCACCTTGCCGGAGTTCTTGTCGTGCCGGCGAGCCTTCAGCTCCTCCAGGCTCTCTTCGCTCTGGTCTTCCTCGTTCTTGCGAGGAGCGTCGTAATCAGTTGCCATGTCCCTCTCCTGCCCCCGTGATCGCCCGGTCGTTGCGGCGGGCAAGCGTGTTTGTTCGTGAGTGCGCGTGGCGGATTGTGCACCATCCGGGGCCTCTCGTGCACGGCCATTCCAGATGGTGTCGCCAGACTCACACCCGGCGCTCCGTCCCACGCAGCGAGCGGACGCCACGCAGCCGGGTCAACAGGACGAGCCCGGCCGCTATTCCCGCGTCAGGACAGGGAATTCGCCGCAAGGAAACCGGCCCGGGACACCAGGTCCAGGAAGGTGTCGAAACCGTCCGCCGGAGCGCAGACGACGCAGCCGCTGCCGCCGGCGCCGGGGTGGATCTCCAGGCGGGCACCGGCCTCCGTCGCGACCAGCCCACCCGCGGCCATGTCCCAGGGGTTGAGCCCCTCCTCGACGTAGGCGTCGACACGGCCCGCCGCCACCGAGCAGAGGTCGAGGGCCGCCGACCCCATCCGGCGGACGTCTCGGACCTCGTGGAGCAAGGCGGACACGGCGACGGTCTGCTTGACCTTCACGTCGACGAGGTAGTTGAAGCCGGTGCCGACGAGCCGCTGCGACAGGTCGGGAGGCGTGCCGTCCGACCCGACCCGCAGGGGTACGCCGTCGCGGAAGGACCCGCCGCCCTTGGTGGCCGTGAACGTCTCGCCGCTCACCACGTTGAGCACCACACCGGCCACCGGCTCGCCGTCGACCGACGCGGCGATGGACACCGCGTAGTGCGGGATGCCGTAGAGGAAGTTGACGGTGCCGTCGATCGGGTCGACGACCCAGACCACGCCACTGGCCGACTCCGAGCTCGCGCCCTCCTCGCCCAGGAAGCCGTCGCCGGGTCGCGCGGCCATCAGCCGGTCGTAGATCAGCCGCTCCGACGCCCGGTCGACCTCGGTGACCACGTCGACGGGGCTGGACTTGGTGGCCGCCACCTCGACACCCTCCCGGCGCTGCACGCGCACCAGCTCCGCCGCCTCGACGGCCACCAGGACGGCCAGGTCGAGCAGGTCGTCGTACGCCATGGTCAGTCCCTCCCGCACAGTGCCGGCTTGTCGCCGCGTGCGTTGGGGCAGCAGCCGACCGGGCAGAGGTCCCACGACGGGCCGAGCGACCCGACGCTGGGCCGGCGTGGCTCCGCGCCCCGCTCGGCGGCGGCGCGCTCCAGGAGCAGGTCCCGCACCATGGCGACGAACCGGGGGTCGAGCCCGGCCGTCGAGGCGCGGACGAACTCGACGCCGACCTTCTCGGCGGTCGCGCTCGCCTCGGTGTCGAGGTCGTAGATGACCTCCATGTGGTCGGACACGAAGCCGATGGGCACCACGACCACGCCGGCGACGCCGTGCTCGGCGAGCTCCTCGATCCGGTCGTTCACATCGGGCTCCAGCCACGGGACGTGCGGCGGTCCCGACCGGGAGCAGAAGACCAGCTCGGTCGGGTAGCGGTGGCCGGTCTCCTGACGGACCCGCTCCCCCACCTCGTCCGCGACGGAGCGGTGCTGGGCGACGTAGGCGCCGCCGTCGGGGCCGGCCGTCGCGTTCATCGACTCCGGCAGCGAGTGGGTCACGAACAGCACGTGGGCGTCCCGGCGGGCGCCGTCGCCGAGGTCGGCGAGCGCCGACAGCGTGGCGTCGACCATCGGCTCCACGAAGCCGGGGTGGTTGAAGTAGTGCCGCAGCCGGTCCAGACGGGGTGCGCCCGCGCCCACGGCCGCCACCGCCTCGGCGAGGTTCTCGCGGTACTGCCGGCAGCCGGAGTACGACGAGTAGGCACTCGTCATCAGGCAGGCCGCCCGGCGCACCCCGTCGTCCCGCATCTGGCGCAGCGTGTCCGCGAGGTACGGGTCCCAGTTGCGGTTGCCCCAGTAGACCGGCAGGTCGATGCCGGTGGACCGGAAGTCCTCCTCGACCGCCGCGATGAACGCGCGGTTCTGGTCGTTGATCGGGCTGCGGCCGCCGAAGGCGAAGTAGTGCTCGCCGACCTCCTCGAGACGCTCGCGCGGGATGCCGCGGCCGCGGGTGACGTTCTCCAGGAACGGGACCACGTCCTCGGGCTTCTCGGGCCCTCCGAACGAGACGAGCAGCAACGCGTCGTACGGCGAGGTGTCGAGAGGCATGACCCGATCCTAGAATCCGCCTGGTGTTCATGACCTACCGCCGGGTGCTCGGCCTTCCGGGCGCCCTGGTGTTCTCGATGAGCGGACTGGTCGCCCGCCTCCCGATCTCCATGGTCAGCCTCGGCATCGTCCTGCTGGTGTCGACGCGCACGGGGTCGTACTCGCTCGCGGGCAGCGTGTCCGCCGCCTACCTCGTGGCGGGGGCCGCCTTCGCGGTCCTGCAGGCCCGGCTGATCGACCGGCTCGGGCAGCGGCGGGTGCTGCCCGTCTCCGTCGCCGTCTTCGCGGCGGGTCTGGTGGCGATGATGGCCGCCGTCGAGACGGACCGGCCGGCGCCGTGGCCGCACCTGTTCGCGGCGGTGGCCGGGGCCTCGCTGCCGCAGATCGGCTCGAGCGTGCGGGCCCGGTGGTCGCTCCTGGTGACCGACAAGCAGGGGCTGCACACGGCGTTCGCGTTCGAGGCGGTGGTGGACGAGACGGTGTTCATCGTCGGCCCGGCCCTGGTCACCGTGCTCGCGACGACGGTGCACCCGCTCGCCGGCCTGGGCGCGGCCGTGCTGGCCGCACTGATCGGTACGGCGGTCCTGGTCTCGCAGCGCCGGACCGAGCCGCCCGCCTCCGGGGCCACCCGGCACCGCCCGAGCGACCCGATGCCGTGGCGGATGCTCGGCCCGCTCGTCGCCTGCGCGTTCACGATGGGCGCCCTGCTCGGCGGGGCCGAGGTGGCGACGGTGGCGTTCTCGGACGAGCTGGGCGCCAAGCCGCTCTCGGGCCTGATGCTCGCGCTGTGGGCGCTGGGCAGCCTGCTGTCCGGGCTGGTCACCGGCGCCGTGCACGTGCGGGCGTCCAACGCGGCGCGCTTCCGCTGGGGGATGCTGGCGCTCGGCCTGCTGATGCTGCCGCTGCCGTTCGTCAACGGCTTCGTGCCGCTGGGGGTCTTCCTGTTCCTGTCCGGCTTCGCGATCTCGCCGACCCTGATCGCGAGCTTCGCCTGGATCGAGGAGTCGGTGCCGTCGGGCCGGCTCACCGAGGGGATCACCGTCTTCACGACCGGCCTGGCAGCGGGACTGGCGCCGGGCGCCGCCCTGGTCGGCCTGGTGGTGGACGCGGCCGGTGCGTCGGCGAGCTACGGCGTGACCGCCGTGGCGGGCCTGCTCGGGGCTGCGCTCGCGTTCGCGACCGGACGGTTCAGCGCGGTGCCATCGCCCAGCGGATCGTCCGAGTGAGCGCGGTCCCGGTCGCCCGGACCACGGTCCGCTCGGTGACCGGGAGGTAGGGCAGCCGCAGCTGCCGGCGGGCCCACACCGGCATCAGCCCGACGGCGGCCGCCGCCAGGCCGGCGTAGGGCACCCGGGCGGCCACCCCCAGCGGCGGGTGCAGCAGCAGGAACCGGGCGGTCTGCCGGGCGGCCGGCGTCCCCCGCAGCTCGGGGCGGTAGGCCTCGAGCTGGGCGCGGAGCTCGGCCTCGCTGCGGGGTGGGTCGGTGACTCCGAGCGCCTCCGCGACCCGGGCCGCGTCCGCGACGTACGCGTCCCGTCCCGGAGCGTCGAGCGGCTGCGCGCCGTACCTCTGGTGGGCGGCGAGGAAGCTGTCGATCTCGGCCACGTGGACCCAGCGCAGCAGGTGCGGGTCCGAGGCCGCGTAGGGCCGGCCGTCCGGGGCGGTGCCGACCACTCTCTCGTGCACGGACCGGACCGCAGCCACCATCCTCTCCGCGTCGTCGGCGGCCCCGAACGTGGTGACCGCGAGGAAGTACGACGTGCGCTGGAGCCTCCCCCACGGGTCGCCCTCGAACCCGGAGTGGTCCATGACACCGGCCATCGCGAGGGGGTGCAGGGACTGGAGCAGCAACGCGCGGATCCCGCCGACGAACATCGACGCGTCGCCGTGCACCCGGCGGATGGCGGCGTCCTCGGGGAACCACCGCGGCCCCTGCGTGCCGTGCACGCGTTCGCGGCGCCGGGCGCCCTCCGGGCCGGCGACCCGGGCGAAGAGCCGGTCTCCCAGGGTGCGCCGCACGTCACGCACGACCTCGGCGGGAGCGGTGAGCGTCACGCTGCCATTGTGCCCGCGTACTCTTCACGCCATGCAGCGCTGGGAGAGCTGGTCGGGCCTCGAGACGGCGCAACCGGCGCAGGTGCTGACGCCCACGAGCCCCGCCGAGGTCGTGGACGCGGTGGTCGCCGCGCGCACCCACGGCCTCACCGTCAAGATGGTCGGCTCGGGCCACTCCTTCACCGGCATCGCCGTCGCCGACGGCCTGCTGCTGCGACCCGAACGGCTCGTGGGCATCCGCACGGTGGACCGGGATGCGATGACGGTCACCGTGCTGGCGGGGACGCCGTTGCACGTGCTCAACGAACGCCTGCACGGCCTCGGGCTGGCGCTGCACAACATGGGCGACATCGACCGGCAGACGGTGGCAGGCGCGATCGCGACCGGCACGCACGGCACCGGCGGCCGCTGGGCCTCCCTGTCCGCCCAGGTCGCCGGTCTCGAGGTGGTCACCGCCGACGGGTCCGTCGTGCAGGCCCGTCCCGGCGGCACGGACCAGGAGGTCGCGCTCTTCGAGGCGGGCCGGGTCGGCCTCGGCGCGCTCGGCATCGTCACCGCCGTCACGTTCCTGGTCGAGCCGGCGTTCGCGCTCGAGGCCGTCGAGGAGCCGATGACCTGGTCACAGGTGGTCGACGGGTTCGACGACCTGGTCGACGGCGCCATGCACGCCGAGGCGTACTGGTTCCCGCACACCGACCGGATGCTGACCAAGCGCAACGACCGCACCCTCGACGACCTGGCGCCGCTCTCACGAGTCCGGGCGTACGTCGACGACGAGCTGCTCTCCAACACCGCCTTCGGCCTGCTCAACCGGGTCGGCAACCGGGTCCCCGCCGCCGTACCCCGCATCAACCGGTTCTCGGCGCGCGCCCTGTCGGCCCGCACCTACACCGACGTCTCCCACCGGGTCTTCACCTCGTCGCGGCGGGTGGTCTTCCGGGAGATGGAGTACGCCGTCCCGCGGGAGGCCGGCATGCCGGCGCTGACCGAGGTCCGGGCGCTCATCGAGCAGCAGGGCTGGCGGATCAGCTTCCCGGTCGAGATCCGGCACGCACCCGCCGACGACGTGTGGCTGTCCACGGCCTACGACCGCCCCTCGGTCTACCTCGCCTTCCACGTCAACGCGCAGACCGACCACACGGCGTACTTCACCGGCGTCGAGCGGGTCCTGCGCGCCTACGACGGCCGCCCGCACTGGGGCAAGCTGCACACGCGGACCGCCGAGGACCTGGCTCCGGCCTACCCGCGCTACGCCGACTTCCTCGCGGTGCGCGACCGGGTCGACCCCGACCGGCTGTTCACCAACGCCTACCTCGACCGGGTGCTCGGGCCGTGAACCGCCCGACGCCCGAGCGGCCCGGACCCGGCCAGGAGTCGGTCTGGGACTACCCCCGCCCGCCCCGGCTCGATCGCACCGACGTGGTGGTCGAGGTGGTGCTCGGCGGCGAGGTGGTCGCGCACACCAGCGCGGCGATCCGGATCCTGGAGACCAGCCACCCGCCCACCTACTACCTGCCCCGCTCGGCGTTCGCGCCCGGCTCGCTGCGTACGGCGCGCGGCGGGTCCTACTGCGAGTGGAAGGGCCAGGCGTCCTACCTCGACGTGGTCGGCGGGGACGTCGTGGCGGCCCGGGCCGGCTGGTTCTACCCGGTGCCGACCGCGCCGTACGCCGCGCTCGTCGACCACGTCGCCGTCTACCCGGGGCTCGTCGACCGCTGCACCGTGGACGGCGAGCTGGTCCGGCCCCAGCCGGGTGGGTTCTACGGCGGCTGGGTGACGTCGAAGGTCGTCGGGCCGTTCAAGGGCCAGCCGGGCACCCAGCTCTGGTGAGCGCTCAGGTGCTGGCCGACCCGGCAGCCCGCGGCGCGTTCCAGCCGCGCCGCATCGCCAGCACCCGCCAGCCGAAGCAGACGGCGGCCGCCGGCACCGCCAGCACCGTCGTCTGCACACCGGTCCGGTAGCCGAGCACCGCGACCAGCGCACCGACCAGCGCCGGGGTCGCGTAGAGCTCGCCACGGAACACGAGCGGCACCCGCCCGGCCAGCACGTCGCGCAACACCCCGCCGCCGATGCCGGTGACCATCCCCAGCAGCGCGGCCGGCACTGCACCCAGACCGTAGTCGAGCGCCTTGAGTGCGCCGGTGACGCAGAACAGGGACAGCCCGGCGGCGTCCAGGACGTTGATCACCCGCTCCGCCCGACCCAGGGTGGGGTGGAAGTAGAACGTGACGACGCCGGCGACCACGGGGACCAGGAGGTAGCGCCAGTCCGCCAGCGCGGCCGGCGGCACGGCGCCGATCAGCAGGTCGCGGATGAAGCCGCCGCCGAGGCCCGTCACGCCCGCCAGCACGAGCACAGCGAAGACGTCCAGGTCCTTTCGGACGGCGACCACGGCACCGGTGATCGCGAACACGAAGATGCCGACCAGGTCCAGGACGACGAGCATCAGGTCAGGGTAAGGGCGCGGCCGGCGTCGCGGCGCAAGACCGGCCGCCGACCCGCGTGCGGCGTGGCCGGTGCGGGGCACGCGAGGAAGTAGGCTCGGCCCCACGACCAGGAACGTCGGAACGGAGCAGGCGACCCGATGAAGGAGCAGGACCTCACGCTCGTGGGGCTGACCGAGGACAAGCAGAAGCTGGTCCTGGTCAACCAGGCGGGCGAGGAGTTCACCCTTCCCGCCGACGCCCGACTCCGCGCCGCGCTCCGCGGTGAGCACGCCCGCCTCGGCCAGTTGGAGATCACCATGGAAAGCGCTCTGCGCCCGCGCGACATCCAGGCCCGCATCCGGGCCGGCGAGTCGCCCGAGGCGGTCGCCGCGGCCGCCCAGACGTCGATCGAGAAGATCATGGGCTACGCCACGCCGGTGCTGGCCGAGCGCGCCCACGTCGCCGACCGTGCACAGCGCGCCTCCGTGCGCCGCAAGAGCTCCGAGGGACCCGCGCGGATCCTCGGCGACGCCGTGACCGAGCGGCTGCGCGGCCGCAACGTCGACCCCCAGTCGGTCGAGTGGGACGCCTGGCGCCGCGAGGACGGTCGCTGGACACTGGTGGCCGACTACCGCTCGGGCGAGAGCCCGCGGCACGCCGAGTTCGTGTTCGACGCTCCGGGCCGCTACGTCGTGCCCGAGGACGACGAGGCCCGCTGGCTGGTCGGCGAGCAGTCCGCCAGCCGCGGCCCGCAGCCCCGCACCGGCTCCGGACCGCGCCGGCTCTCCGCGGTCGGTGCCGACGACGAGCTGCCGCTGGGCGAGGACGCCATCGGCATGGTCAGCGAGGAGCACGCTGCCGAGGAGGCCACCGAGGACCTCTCCGCCACCGCCGCGGCGGTGCGCGCGCACGAGCGGTCGACCGGCCCCACCGCCGCCGACGAGCCGGCCGCCACGGGCGACGCCGACTGGATCGCCACCCAGGCCAGCGAGCGCCCGGAGCCGGTCGAGCTCGGCAGCGAGTCCGACCCCGAGGTCGCCGAGCCACAGGCCGTCGCCCCTGTCGACACCGAGGACACCGAGGACACCGAGCCCGAGCAGGCTGAGGAGCCGGAGCCGCCGCGCCGCGCCTCCAAGAAGGGCCGGCGGGCGTCCGTCCCGAGCTGGGACGAGATCATGTTCGGCGGCGGCAAGCGGGAGTGACGCGACCCACCCTGGACACCGTTATTACCGTTCAGTAACCTCGACGCGGGGTATGACCCTCGGTACCGACTACCCGCGGAGCGTCACATGGCCTACTTCGTCACCGGCGCGACCGGATTCATCGGTCGCCACCTCGTCCAGGAGCTGCTCGACAACCGCGAGGGCGAGATCTTCGTCCTGGTGCGCAAGGGCTCCGAGGGACGGCTCGGCCACCTGCTCCGCACGTGGGGCAACCCCTCCCGGGTCACCCCGGTCACCGGCGACCTGACCAAGCCGGGGCTCGGCGTCGCGAAGACCTGGGTCCGCCAGCACCGCGGCGACATCGAGCACTTCTTCCACGTCGCCGCGCTCTACGACATGACCGCCTCCGACGAGCTCAACGAGCAGCTCAACGTCGGCGGCACCCGCGCGGCCCTCGACCTGGCCGGCGCCCTGGACGCCGGGCTGTTCCACCAGGTGTCCTCGATCGCGGCCTCCGGCGACTACCACGGCACGTTCGACGAGACGATGTTCGACGTCGGGCAGGGGCTCCCGTCGGCCTACCACCGCACCAAGTTCGACTCCGAGCGGATCGTCCGCGAGGAGTCGCCGGTGCCGTGGCGCGTCTACCGTCCCGCGGTCGTGGTCGGGCACTCCGAGACCGGCGAGATGGACAAGATCGACGGCCCCTACTACTTCTTCCCGCTGTTCAAGCGGCTGCGCGACACCCTGCCCGCCTGGGTGCCGATCGTCGGCGTCGACCTCGGCGACACCAACGTCGTGCCCGTCGACTACGTCGCCTCGGCGATGGACCACATCGCCCACCAGCCCGGCCTCGACGGCCAGGCCTTCCACCTGGTCAACCCCGACCCGCAGCGCACCGTCGACGTGGTCAACACCCTCGCGGCCGCCGCGAAGGCTCCGCAGTTCGCGGTCCCGTTCGACCGGCGGGTCACCGGCGTGCTGCCCACGACGCTGCTGCCGCGCGCCCTGCGTCCGGTCGGGCTGCTGCAGAGCCTGCTGCGCACGGCGCCGGCCCAGCTCGCCCTGCGCGAGACGATCGGCCGGCTCGGCGTACCCCCGGAGGTGCTGGAGCACATCTCCTTCCCCACCGTCTACGCCTCGCGCCGCACCGAGCGGGCGCTGGCCGGGTCCGGCGTCTCCTGCCCCGACCTCGAGGGGTACGCCGCGACGCTGTGGACCTACTGGGAGGAGCACCTCGACCGGGCCACCGCCCACGACAGCGGCATCGTCGACAAGCTCGAGGACCGGCGGGTCGTCATCACCGGCGCGTCCTCGGGCATCGGCAAGGTCGTCGCGCTGAAGGTCGCGCAGGCCGGCGGCATCCCGATCCTGGTCGCGCGCGGCAAGGACAAGCTCGAGGACACCAAGGCCGAGATCGAGGCCCGCGGCGGCACCGCCCACGTCTACGGCTGCGACCTCTCCGACATGGAGGCGATCGACGCGCTGTGCGAGCAGCTGTGCGCCGAGCACGAGTCGATCGACTTCGTGGTGAACAACGCCGGCCGCTCGATCCGCCGGTCGCTGCGGCTGTCGGAGGACCGCTTCCACGACTTCGAGCGCACCATGCAGCTCAACTACTTCGGCGCGATCCGGCTGGTCATGGGCCTGCTGCCGAAGATGCGCGAGCAGCAGCACGGCCACGTGGTGAACATCAGCTCGATCGGCGTGCAGACGAACCCGCCGCGGTTCAGTGCGTACGTCGCGTCGAAGGCCGCGCTCGACGCGTGGAGCAACGTGGTCGCCTCCGAGCTCGTCGGCGACGGGGTGTCGTTCTCCACGATCCACATGCCGCTGGTGCGCACCCCGATGATCGCGCCGACGAAGATCTACCAGAAGTTCCCGACCATCTCCCCCGCCCAGGCCGCGGACATGGCGATCGCGGCGATGGTCGAACGGCCGCACGAGGTGAACACCGCGCTCGGCAACCTCGGCGCCGTCGCGCACACCTTGGCCCCGAAGACGACGTTCCGCGTCCTGCACCTGGCCTACCAGGTGTTCCCGGACTCGGCGGCGGCCAAGGGCGGCTCCGACGAAGGGTCCGAGGCGTCGCCGCAGCAGCTGCTGCTGGCGAAGGTGCTCAAGGGCGTGCACTGGTAGGGTCTGCGCATCATGTTGCACCTGTGTTGTCGCTGTCGCTGACACCAGCCGCCCGGCTGGTGCCCTCACCGTCCCCAGCCGCCGCGACTTCCGCAGGACCTGCCGTGACCTCTTCGCTCGACTTCCGCACCTGGACCGCCGCGCTCTCCGCGCGTGGCTGGACCGTTCTCTCCCCCAGCCACGCCGTGCCCGTGCAGCTCTGGCTGCGCTCCGGCGACACCGTGCTGCACCTGCTCGCGCAGGGCACGCGGGTGGTGCTGCGCCGCTACGACGGCTCCGACCTGACCGCGATGATCCTGCGCTCGGCGTGCGACTGCGAGGAGCACCGGACCGCGGGTGCGAGTGCCCGCACCGTGCTCGCGCCGGGCAGCATGCCGCTCGACGAGGCGGTCCTGGACGGGCGGGTGACGTTCGGCTGGTCGACGTACGAAGCGGGGCTGCTGGACGTGGCCACCGCGGCGGGGATCTTCGAGTCCCTGCTGGCCCGGCTGACGGTGTCGGGGGACCGGCCCCTGGGAGAACACCGACCCCCCGACGTGCTGTCCAACGAACGAGCCGTCTGAAACGTCACGCGGTCTCGACGGGATGTCGCGGGTCGGACACCCAGCCGCTCCACGAGGCGGGGTACAACGCGGCCCGGCGGCCGAGCAGCGCGAGCGCGAACAGGTCGTGGGTGGCGGTGACGCCGGAGCCGCAGTACGCCGCCACGTCCTGGGCCCCGTCGGTGGCGGCGTAGACCTCGGCCAGCTCGCCGAGCGGGCGGAACCGGCCGGCGTCGAGGTTCGCGTCGGTCGGCACGTTGACCGCCCCCGGGACGTGCCCGGCGACCGGGTCGACCGGCTCGGTCTCGCCGCGGTAGCGCTCCCCCGCCCGCGCGTCGAGGAGCACACCGTCGCGCGCGACCCGGGCGGCGCCGTCGGCGTCCACGACCGGCAGATGGCCGGGGTCGGCTGCGAAGTCGCCCTCCCCGGGCCGGGCCTCGCCGGTCTCCACGTCCTGGCCGGACCGCGTCCACCACGACCAGCCGCCGTCCAGCACCCGCACGTCCGGGTGCCCGTGGTCGGTGAGCAGCCACCAGGCCCGGGTCGCCGCCCTCCCGCCCCAGTCGTCGTAGACCACGACGGTCCGGTCGCGCCGCACGCCTGCTCTCTGCATGGCCGCCGCGAAGCGGTCCGGGTCCGGCAGCGGGTGCCGTCCGCGCTCGTCGACCGGGTCGCCTGGCGGGTCCGCGAGGTCGGTCCCGAGGTCGACGTACGCCGCCCCGGGGACGTGCCCCGCGAGGTACTCCTCGTGCCCGTCCGACCGCCCCAGCTGGTAGCGGACGTCCAGCACGGTCACGTCGCCCAGGACGTCCGCCAGCTCCTCGGGTGAGATCAGCAAGCCCATGCCACCATCCTGTCAGCCGTCAGCCGCGCTGGATGAGCGCGAGCCTCTCGCTGGTTGAGGTGCGAGCGGAGCGTGCCTCTCGCTGGTTGAGGTGCGAGCGGAGCGTGCCTCTCGCTGGTTGAGGTGCGAGCGGAGCGAGCCTCGAAACCCCCGCACCGACGCACCCGGACCGGCCACTTCCCGTCCACAGGCCCGCGCGTCCACCGGTTGTGCACCGTTCGAAAACGTGTCCGCCGCCGACCCCTCGACCTCCCTAGCGTGGACCCATGACCACCACGGACCTCGAGACCCGGACGCACCCCGTCGCCCGGTTCGCCTCGCGTGTCCACGCCGTCCTCGACGACCTGCGCGAGACGCCCGCCTGGTCCATGACCCCCGACGAGCAGCGCGTCGCCCTCGTCGACCTGGCCCGCGCCGAGGCCCGGATCGCGGCGCTCCGGCTCAGGGTCCTCGCCGCCGCCGACACCGTCGACGTCGCTGCGGAGTCCGCCGCCACCTCGACGGCCGCCTGGCTGGCGCAGGCGACCCGGCGCACCCGCAGCGCGGCGCACGCCGACGTGCTGCTGGCCCGGTCGCTCGAGGACGCTCACGTCTCCACCCGGGACGCCCTGGCGGAAGGGCTGCTCGCCGAGGACCAGGCCCGGGTGGTGGTCCGAGCGGTCGACGCCCTGCCGGAGTCCGTCGATCTCGCTGACCGGGCCCGCGCGGAGAAGCACCTCCTGCACCTCGCGGGGCAGCACGACGCCGCTGCCCTGAAGCACCTGGGCCGGCACCTCTTCGACGTCCTCGACCCGGCGGCTGCCGACGAGGCCGAGGGCCGGCGGCTCGACGCCGAGGAGCGCGCGGCCGCCCGGTCGACGTACCTCCAGCTGAGCGACAACGGCGACGGCACCCACACCGGCCGCTTCAAGGTCGGCGCCCTGCACGCCGCGATGCTCCGCAAGGTGCTGCACACCTTCTCCGCGCCACAGCAGGTCAGTCCCGAGGACCGGAGGCGTCTCACTCGCCCCGAGCTGATGGGCGAGGCGTTCTGCCGCTTCCTCGAGCGCGTGCCCGCGGACCGGCTCCCCAGCACAGGAGGTCTGTCCGCCACCGTGGTGGTGATGCTCGACTACGACAAGCTCGTCTCCGGTCTCGGTGTCGCGCACCTCGACACCGGCGAGAGGATCTCGGCCGGCGCGGCGCGCCGGATGGCCTGCGAGGCCGGCGTCGTCCCCGCCGTCCTGCGCCGGGTGCTCGGCGGCAGGAGCGTCGTGCTGGACCTCGGTCGCCGGACCCGCTTCCACACCGAGGCCCAGCGGCTCGCCCTGACCGTCCGCGACCGCGGCTGCACTGCCGAGGGCTGCGACCGCCCACCCGGCTGGTGTCACGCCCATCACGACGAGGTCTCCTGGGCCGACGGCGGCGGCACCAGCGTCGAACGCGGCCGCCTGCTCTGCGCCTTCCACCATCGCAAGGCGCACTCCCCCGCCTACGAGATGACCCGGCTCCCGTCCGGCCAGGTCAGCTTCCACCGGCGGACGTGACGAGTCCCCCGCGATGGGGGTCGGGGCCGGCGTGAAGGCACGGTCAGGCGGGCTGCCAGAGCTCGATCCGATTGCCCGCGGGATCGGTGACCCAGCCGAATCGCCCGACACCCTCCATGTCCTGCGTCTCCTTAGCCACGTCCGCTCCCTTGGCGCGCAGCTGTGCGAGCATCGCATCCAGGTCGCGGACCCGGAAGTTGATCATTACCTGCTGGGCACGGGACCCGAAGTAGTCGGTCTCGGACTCGAACGTCGCGAACACCGTCGGCCCGGCTTCCTGACGCCACAGGCCGTGCTCATCGGCGTCCAGGCCCAGGCAATCGCGATACCACGCGCCCAGGGCCACCGGGTCGACGGCCCGCATGAAGTATCCACCGACTCCAAGCACACGTTCCACGTCGCCATCCTGCCAGGACGGCGCGGGCGGGCCGGCACCACACCATCGTCCGCTTCACCCCCATCTCAATCGCCGGGAACTCGTTAAGCCAGTTGAGGGCGTAGCGGTCTTCGCGATTGGCCAGCACCCAGAAGCGTCGGATGGGAGCATCACCCGATGCGCATCGGCACCTTCAACCTGGCCGGACGTTGGTCACCCCTGCACCATGACTTCCTGGTGGCTCTGGGGTGCGACGTCTGGCTGCTCACGGAAGTCTCTGAGCGGACGAGGCTCGACGGTTTCGAGCTGCACCTGGCCGAAGGCGTCATGGCGCCCAAACGGCGATGGGCTGCGGTGGCGGCCAAGGGCCGCATGTCACCGCTTGCCGACCCCCACCCAGCGAGCGCCATGATCGAGAGGGCCGGCATCCGGTTCTGCAGCTCAATCCTCCCCTGGCGTTGCGTGCGGGAGCCGAGAACCTTGGGGTGCAGGCACTCATGCCGAGAAGACGCTCCAGACCTTGCGCGTGCTGGAGACCGTGTTGCCGACCGCCGGTCTGGTCTGGGGCGGCGACTGGAACCACGCCTTCACAGGAGCCGAGACGGCGGGCAGCAAGGCAGGCCGTGACGCTCTGTTGGCCACCGTCCACAAGCTGAACCTCAAGGTTGCGACTTCGGAAGAGCCTCATCGCATCGACGGCTCGCCAGCATCGACCACATCGCCGTCCCGAACGACGTCGCGGCCGGGGCTGAGCGGGTGGTCGCCGAGGCCGATGGCAAGCGGCTCTCGGACCACGACGCCTACGTGGTCACGACGAGGCCGGCGATGGCCAGTCCGATGGACGCCTTCAGCTGAGCCGTCCATCGTCGACGTGAACGCCGCAGGGCAGTCGGCCGCCGGGCTCAGCAGGCGCCGGCGTACGTGCCGCGGGTCATCTGCGGCGCCGAGATCGACCGGGCGTTCTTGCGCGCCATCGAGTAGTAGCGCACCCAGTCCATCTGCATGCGGCCCGGGTTCATCCGCGCGCCCTTCGGGGCGGCGAGCCGGAAACGGACGGTGTACGTCGCGCCGGAGAGTGCCTCGGGGCGGCGCTCGGTGCGCAGCACGTGCGTGTCGACGAACCAGGAGATGTGGCTCTTGGTGACCTCGACGGCGTACGTGTGGAAGGGCCCGGGGCGCAGGTCGAGGCGCTTGCCCGCGGTGAACTGGTTGTCGGGCAGGGTGCGCACCGCCATGCCGGCGCGGTGGCTGCCCAGCTTGTAGCTGCCGAGCACGATGCTGCGGGCGCCGCAGTGGTGGCCACCGGAGGTGGGGATCAGCTCGGCGACGACGCGGTACGGCGTGTGCCCGGTGCTGAACTGCTCGGCGCGGACCCGGGTCTCCCAGCGGCCGTACTGGCGGGGGTGCCCGGTGACGGTGGCGGTCACGTCGCGGCCGGCGGCGGTGCCGTTGATGGTGAGCATGCCGTGCTGGTTGCGGATCTGCCGCGGCTTGTTCTCCCGCCACATCCCCTTGACCGGGCCCACGAAGTCGTCGGCCCACTGCGCGTTGCCCCAGCGGAACACCTTGCCGGCGTTCGTCGGGCCGCGCTGCGCGACCAGCTGCGCGTCGGCGGACGGTGCCGACCGGTCCGCGGAGTCGTGCGCGGTCGCGACGGTCAGGGTGGCCGCGACCAGGGCGGTGCCGAGCAGTCCGGCGGCGGGCCGGCGGAGACGGGTCGGGCGGGTCAGGCGCATGGAGGGTCCTTCGTCGGGGGCGGGGACCCTGGACACCTTAGACAAATCGCCCGTCAGGCGAACGGCAGGGGTTCACCGATCATCGAGACGGCCTGGGCCCGCGACGCGGTGAGCCGGCGGCGGTGGTGCTGGCGGCAGAGCACCTCGTAGCCGACCTCGGCGGGCTCCCCGCCCTCGACGTCGCCGACGACGATCACGGCGCCCTCGGTGACCATCTCGCCGTTCTCGGTGCGGGCGTTGTGGGTGGCCCGCTTGCCGCACCAGCACAGCGCCTCGACCTGCAGGACGTGCATCCGGTCGGCGAGCTCCACCAGCCGCGCGGACCCGGGGAACATCGCGGTGCGGAAGTCGGTGAGGATCCCGAACGCGAAGACGTCCACCTGGAGCTCGTCGACGACCCGGGCCAGCTGCTCGATCTGGGCGGGCGTGTAGAACTGCGCCTCGTCACAGATCAGGTAGTCGACGCGACCGCCCTGCGTGAGCGTGTCGACGACGTACTTCCACAGGTCGAAGCCGTCGTTGACCTCGATGGCCTCGTGCTGGAGGCCGAGCCGGCTGGACAGCGTCGCGGCGCCGGCCCGGTCGTGGCTGGTGAAGATCCGGCCGGAGCGACCGCGGGCGGCGTGGTTGTGGTTGGTCTGGAGGGCGAGCGTCGACTTGCCCGAGTCCATCGTCCCGGTGAAGAACTGCAGTTCGGCCACGGGCGGTCATCCTGCCATGACGGTCGCGGCGCTCAGGCGACCAACACCGGGATCAGCATCTCGGCGGAGGTCAACGAGCCGTGCAGGCCGACGAGCCGGGCCTCGTAGGGGAACGCGGACGTGCTCATCACCGAGAAGTCGCCGCGGGCGGCGACCAGCACGTCCCCCACCCGCGGTCGTACGGCGGACGTCATCGCCCCGAACCAGCCCCGGGAGATGGCCTCGTCGCGCGTGAGCACCTCGGCCCGCTCCCCCACGGCCGCCTGCCAGGTGGCGCGGACGTCGTCGACGGCGCCGTGGCGGCAGTACACGTGCCGGAAGCGCGCCTCGCCGCCGAGCACCACGACCCCGTCGAGCAGCTCGGCGTGGTCGTCGACGTCGAGCCGCGACTGCGGCGGCGAGTCGACCATGCCGTGGTCCGCGACCACGACGACGCGTACGTCGTCCGGCAGCGCCTCGCGCAGCTGCTCGGCGGCCGCGTCGATCATCGACAGCTGGAGCTGCCAGGACATCGAGGCCACGCCGTACCGGTGGCCCGTCCAGTCGAGGTCGCCGTCGTAGAGGTAGGTCAGCGACGGGGTGGCCGACGAGGCGGCGAGCACCGCGGCCAGCCGCTCACCGACCTTGTCGGCGCCCACGAACTCCGCCCCGCGCTGGCCGGCCACGGTCAGCCCGGACGTCTCGAACTCCCGCTTGTTGACCACGGTCGTGTGCACGCCCGCGGCGGCGAGCCGGGCCATCGCGGTCGGGTGCGGCTGCCACTCGCGCGGGTCGACGGACTTGCTCCACATCAACGCGTTCAGCAGGTCGTCGGTGCCGGGGATCCGCGAGGTGAAGCCGACCACCCCGTGGGTGCCCGGGGTCAGCGCGGTGCCGAGCGAGGTCAGCGAGGTGGCGGTGGTCGACGGCACCCCGACGGTGAGCGGGTCGCCCAGCAGCGAGTGCAGGTACGGCGCGTGCTCCTCGTGGTCGCGCAGCAGCTCGAAGCCGAGCCCGTCGACGAGGAAGACGACGTAGGACCGGGCGTCGGGCAGCTTGATGGAGGACGGCCCCAGCCCCGCGTCGACGCCGAGGGCGCGCGCGACGGCGGGCAGCAGGTCGCCGAGCGAGCGGTCCTCGTAGGCCGGCTCGACGAATGTCATCCGGCGGTGCGGGCCGAGAGCGCGTCGGCGAAGCCGAGCAGGTTCGCGACGGCCTCGGGGCCCTCGGCGGCCGCGCTGACGCGCAGGGAGAAGTCGTCGGAGGTGACCACGCCGGTGTACCCGTGGTCGGCCTCGCACTCGGGGTCGGCGCAGCCGGCGGGCTCGAGGTCGATCCGCCCGACAGCGCCCCAGCCGATCGTCAGCACGGCCTCGTTGGCGCCCGGTGCGGGGATCGGCCGGCCGGCGTACGACTCCGGGTTGGCGACCATCCGGTTCACGACGACGGACCGGACCGCCGACAGGGTGACCGCCTCGGTCGAGCTGGAGGTGTACGGCGCGGGCAGCAGGTCGTCCGGGGCGTGCTCGTCGGTGTGCGCGACGATCAGCCGGCTCTGCGTGAGCACCAGCACGGTGACGTGCCGGCGCACCTCGTCGCGCTCGTCGATCGTCGGCTCGTGGTGGACGAGGTGGGACACGACGTGCTCACCCGCGACGGCCGAGGCGACGGCGTCCCAGACCACGTCCGGGTAGTAGCCGGACTTCTCGATCGCGGTGCGCAGCTCGTCGGTGCGGTCGGTCATGGCCACAGCATGTCACGCGGTCAGGCGGCCAGCTCGACCTCACCCGGGCGTCGCCCGTCCTGCAGCGGCGACAGGTGCCGCCGCAGCCGCAGGAACAGCACGGACGCCACCGCGGTCCCGCCGACCGTGCACGCGACCCACACGTGCACGAGGCCGTTGCCGATCAGCAGCCCGGCCAGCGCCGGACCGACGATCATCGCGACGGTCCAGGTCATGCCCTGCAGCGCGTTGTAGCGGCCGCGGAGCTCCTCGGCCGCCAGGTCGTTGACGATCGCCGGCGCGACCGGTGCCCACAGCGTCTCGCCGAGGCCGAAGGTGCCGAGGCCGACCACGACCAGTGTGACGGCGGCGGCGCCGCTCACCGCGTCCGACAGCGCGATGACCGCCCACGACACCGACCAGATCGCCGCGCACAGCGCCAGCATCCGGGTGCGGCTGCGGCCCTCGATGAGCCGCAGCGCGAAGAGCTGGGCGACCACGATGCTGGCCGTGTTGGCGCCGAAGGCCCAGCCGAGCGCGTTGGCCGGGATGCCGGCGACGCCCACGGTGTACGCCGCGAAGCCGGCCTCGAACTGGGCGTAGCCGAACGTGATCACCACCATCGAGGTGAGCACGACCCGCAGCAGCGCCCGGTCCCGCAGCACCGCCCCCCAGCCCGGCTGCGGGCCGACGACCTCGTCCGTGTCCTCCCGTGACAGCGCGCCGGTGCCGCGGGGCAGGCTGAGCACGACGCCGATGTAGGCGACGTACGACAGCGCGTCGACGAGGTAGATCCGCTGGAACGACGCCGGGTCGGACATGTCGACGAGCAGCGCGCTCACGACGCCGCCGACCCCGAGCCCGGCGTTCATCAGCATGAACTGGAAGCCGTAGACCTTCTCGCGCCGTCCCTCCGGCACCAGCCGGGTGAGCATCGCGGTGGCCGCCGGGTAGAGCCCGACCGTCCCCAGCGTCAGGAACGTCGCCACCGCCAGCGCGTGCCAGGCGTTGTGCACGACCGTCAACGACGCGACCCCGAGCGCCTCGGTGGTCAGGCCCACCACCATCACCGGGCGCGGCCCGAACTTGTCGATCAGCGTGCCGCCGAGCGGTGAGCCGAGGAAGCCGAGCAGCCCCATCCAGGCGAACAGCAGGCCGACGGTGGCGGTGGCGATGCCGCGCACCTCGGCGAGGTAGACGTACAGGAACGGCATGGTCAGCCCGCTGCCGAGGGCGGAGAACGCGATGCCGACGAACAGCCGGCGGACGAGTGGGTCGAGGGGCGTGCGGGTGCTCACCGGGACATTCTCCGGTAAGGACCGAAGGGGGTGCACGCGAATTACGAGGGGCTAGCCGTGAAGCGTGTCACCCGCCTGCGTGGAGAGCCGTCGGACGAACCAGTCGGAGCGCGCGTCGGCGACCGGCTCGACCCGGCCGACGGCGTTCAGCACGGTCGCGCTCTTGGCACCGACGAGCACCAGGTTGAGCTCGAGCGAGCGGACCTGCGGCAGGTCGTTCTTGAGCTGGGCGAGCCGCAGCAGCAGGTGCTCGATCGCCGCGACATCGACCTCCTCGCTGCCCCGGTAGCCGAACAGCAACGGCGCGGCGCGGATCTCGCGGACCATGTCGGCGGCGTCCCCGCTGTGCATCGGCGGGATGCGGTAGGACCGGTCGCCGAGCAGCTCGGTCGCCGGGCCGGAGACGCCGAAGGACACCACGGGCCCGAACAGCGGGTCCTCCATGCCCGCCAAGGAGACGGGCACGCCGGGCGCGGCCACCCGCTGCACGATGAAGCCGGCCCTCTCGGGCGACTCGATGAGCGCCTGCATGGTCTGCCACGCGTCGCGCATCTCGGCCTCGTTGTCGATGTTGCGCCACACGTGCGCGAGGTCGGGCCGCTGCCGCAGGTGGTCGGCGGTGGCCTTCAGCACCACGTCCCACCCGAGCCGCTCCCCCGCCGCGACCGCCTCCTCCTCGGTGGTGGCCGAGTAGCGCTGCCACAGGTCGATGCCGTAGGCGCCGAGCAGCGCGTGCAGCTCGTCGAAGGTCAGGTCGCGCCCGGCCTCGTCCGTGGTGAGGATCCGCGACACCAGCCGGCGTGCGGCGGCGCTGTCCACGCTGTCCGGCGGGACGAGGTCGCCCTGCGGCTTGGCCCGCCAGGCGGCGTACTCCACGACCCGGGCCAGGGCGCGGACGGCCGCCTCCACCGCGGGGTACGACGGCACCGAGCCGCGTCCCGCGGTGCTGCCGGCCACGTCGGGCACGCGCAGCAGCTCGGGGATGCCCTCGCTGGCCAGGAACGTGGACACCAGCGGCTTGTCGGACTGCTCGCCGACCGCGGCCAGCACGTCGGCGACCTCCTCGCCGGTGGTGTTGAGCGGCGGGATGAACACCGCGACCACCGAGTCGACCTCGTCGTCGTCGATCGCGGCGTCGAGCGCCTCCTCGAAGTCCTCGGCCGTTGCGTCGGCGCCGAGCGCGACGAGCTGCCGCACCTCCAGGCCGACCGCGACGGCGGCGTCGGCGGCGAGCAGGCCCAGCGCGTCCGAGTTGCCCACCACGGCGACCCGGCTGCCCCGCGGCAACGGCTGGTGGGCGACGAGCTGGGCGACGTCGAACATCTCGTCGAGGGTGTCGACCTGGATCACGCCGGCCTGGCGGAACATCGCGTCCACGGCGGCTTGGGGCGCGAGCATCGACCGGACGGCGTGGCCCATCGGGACGCCCTGCGTGGAGCGGCCGGACTTCACCGCGATGACCGGCTTGCGGAGCGACACCCGGCGGGCCAGCCGGCTGAACTTGCGCGGGTTGCCGATCGACTCGAGGTAGAGCAGCACGACCTCGGTCTCGTCGTCCTCCTCCCAGTACTGCAGGAGGTCGTTGCCGGACACGTCGGCGCGGTTGCCTGCGCTGACGAAGGTCGAGAGGCCGAGGCCGCGGCGGGCGACCTTCTCCAGGATCGCGACGCCCAGCGCGCCGGACTGGCAGAAGAAGCCGGCGCGTCCGCGCGGCGGCATCACGGTGGAGAGCGAGGCGTTCAGCGAGTAGTCGCCGGCGGTGTTGATGATGCCCAGGCAGTTGGGGCCGATCAGCCGGAGGCCGTAGCTGCGGGCCAGGCCGACCAGCTTCCGCTGCCGCAGCCGGCCCTCCTCACCGGTCTCGGCGAACCCGGACGAGATGACGACCAGGCCGTGCACGCCCTTGGCGGCGCAGTCGAGCACGACGTCCTGGACGGCCTCGGCCGGCACCGCGACGATCGCGACGTCGACGGTGTCGGGGATGTCGCCGACGGTGGCGTACGCCGGCAGGCCGGCCACCGACTGGGCCGCCGGGTTCACGACGTACACGCGGCCCTGGTAGTCGCCGAGCACCAGGTTGCGGACCAGCGTCTGGCCGATCGTGTCGTGCCGCCGGGAGGCGCCGATCACCGCGACGCTGCGTGCGTGGAAGAACCGCTCGATCGACGCGGACTCGGCGCGGTGCTCGCGGGCCCGCATGACGTTCACGGACGTGTCGGTGGCGTCGATCGGGAAGACCAGCCGCATCACGCCGTCCTCGTAGCCGCCCTCCACGTGGTAGCCGGCGTCCCGGAAGATCTGGATCATCCGACGGTTCTCCGGAAGCACCTCGGCGACGAACTGGTCGATGCCGAGCTCACGGCCGGCCTGCGCGAGGTGCTCGAGGAGCAGCTGCGCGATGCCGCGGCCCTGGTGGGCGTCCTGGACGAGGAAGGCCACCTCGGCCTCGACGACCGGCGGCCCGCCCCGGGTCGGTGCGGGGTTGTGATCCCTGGCGGCCTTCGCGGAGGTCTCCTCCGGAGGGATCCGGTCGAAGCGGCCGACCGCGATCATCCGCTGCGCCACCGTGAGCACGAAGGCGACCCGGTCCCGGTTGTCGACGGTGGTGAACCGGGTCACGTCGCGCTCGGAGAGGTGCGGCATCGGCGCGAAGAACCGGAGGTACTTCGACTCCGCCGACACCTCCTCGTAGAACTCCACCAGCAGGTCGTGGTCGTCCGGGCGGATCGGGCGCAGGTGCGCCACCCGGCCGTCCCGGAGCAGGACGTCGGCCTCCCAGTGCCGGGGGTACGCCGCGCCGCGGTCGATCGCTGCGGCCCGGGCGCCCTTCTCGGTGGTGCTCACGGGCCGAAATCTACCGTTCTCGGTCCGCGCGGCGTGCCCCCGCATGACCAGCGGACACGCCGTAGAGAATGGCGGGCATGGCCCGCTCGACCAAGCAACCTCCGCTGCCCGACGACTTCGAGGAGCACATCCTCGACATCGACGTAGGCGAGGAGATGCGCACCAGCTTCCTCGAGTACGCCTACTCGGTGATCTACAGCCGGGCCCTCCCGGACGCCAAGGACGGCCTCAAGCCGGTGCAGCGCCGGATCCTCTACACGATGGCGGACATGGGCCTGCGCCCCGACCGCGGGCACGTCAAGAGCGCCCGCGTGGTCGGCGAGGTCATGGGCCGGCTGCACCCGCACGGTGACGGCGCGATCTACGACGCCCTGGTCCGGATGGCCCAGCCGTGGTCGATGCGGGTGCCGTTCGTCGACGGGCACGGCAACTTCGGCTCGGCCGACGACCCGCCGGCGGCGATGCGGTACACCGAGTGCCGGATGGCGCCCGCCGCGCTCGCGATGACCGGCTCGATCGACGAGGACACCGTCGACTTCAAGCCCAACTACGACAGCCGCGAGACCGAGCCGGTCGTGCTGCCGGCGGCGATCCCCAACCTCATCGTCAACGGCGCGACGGGCATCGCGGTCGGCATGGCCACGAACATCGCCCCGCACAACCTGATCGAGGTCGTGCAGGCGCTGCGGCACCTGATCACGCACCCGACGGCCTCGCTCGACGACCTGATGCGGTTCATCCCCGGGCCCGACCTGCCCACCGGCGGCAAGATCGTCGGCCTCGACGGGATCCGCGACGCCTACGAGTCCGGCCGCGGCTCGTTCAAGATGCGGGCGACCGCCCGGATCGAGAGCGTCACCCCGCGCCGCAAGGGCATCGTGGTGACCGAGCTGCCCTACGGCGTCGGGCCCGAGCGGGTCATCGAGCGGATCAAGAGCCTGGTCCAGGGCAAGAAGCTCCAGGGCATCAGCGACGTCAAGGACCTCACCGACCGCGAGAAGGGCCTCCAGCTCGTCATCGAGGTCAAGAACGGGTTCGTCCCCGAGGCGATCCTGGAGCAGCTCTACAAGCTGACCCCGATGGAGGACTCCTTCGGCATCAACGCGGTCGCCCTGGTCGAGGGGCAGCCGCGGACCCTGGGCCTGAAGGAGATGCTCGACGTCTTCCTGGGCCACCGCTACGACGTCGTACGTCGCAGGTCGGTGTTCCGCCGGGGCAAGGCCGCCGAGCGGCTGCACCTGGTGGACGGCCTGCTGGTCGCGATCCTGGACATCGACGAGGTGATCCAGCTGATCCGCTCCAGCGACAACGCGGAGCAGGCCCGGACCCGGCTGATCGAGGTGTTCGAGCTGACCGAGGTGCAGGCGACGTACATCCTGGACATGCCGCTGCGCCGGCTCACCAAGTTCTCCAAGCTCGAGCTGGACAAGGAGAAGGCCGAGCTCGAGCGCACCATCGAGGACCTCGACGCGATCCTGTCCGACGAGGGGCTGCTGAAGAAGGTCGTCTCCGACGAGCTCAACGACGTGGCCAAGACCTACGGCACCCCGCGTCGCACGGTCCTGCTGGAGTCGGCCGGCCAGACCGTCTCGGCGGCCGCCACCCCGCTGGAGGTGGCCGACGACCCGTGCTTCGTCTACCTGTCCAGCAGCGGCCTGCTGGCGCGCACGGTCGACACCGAGCCGCCCGGCGAGGGCGACGGCCGGGCCAAGCACGACGTGGTCGTGTCCGCGGTCCGGGCGACCGCCCGCGGCCAGGTCGGCGCACTCACCACGCAGGGGCGGCTGGTCAAGCTCGACGTGCTCGACCTGCCGACGCTGCCCGGCACCGCGCACCACCCGCACCTGCAGGGCGGTGCCCCGGTCAGCGAGTTCCTCTCCCTGGAGGCGGGCGAGCGGGTGCTCGCGCTGACCTCCCTGGAGACCGACTCCCCCGGCCAGGCCCTCGGCACCCGGCAGGGCGTCGTCAAGCGCGTCAACCCCGAGGTGCTCGGCAACCGCGACGCGTGGGAGGTGATCCGGCTGGCCGACGGCGACGAGGTCGTCGGTGCGGTCGAGCTGCGCACGGGCGACGAGGAGCTCTGCTTCGTCACGTCCGACGCCCAGCTGCTGCACTTCGGGGCGGGCGGGGTGCGCCCCCAGGGGCGGTCCGGCGGCGGGATCGCCGGTGTCCGGCTGGCGCCGAAGCAGTCGGTGGTCTTCTTCGGGGCCTTCGACGTCGACGCCTCCGCGGTCCTGGTGACCTCCTCGGGCTCGAGCACGGCGCTGCCCGGCACCGAGCCCGGCGCGGTCAAGGTGACGCCGTTCAGCGAGTACCCCGCCAAGGGCCGCGGCACCGGCGGCGTGCGCTGCCACCGCTTCCTCAAGGGCGAGGACACCCTGGTGTTCGCCTGGGCGGGTCCCGGCCCGGCCCGCGCGGCCGCGTCGAGCGGCGCAGCGGTCGACCTGCCGCCGGCGAACGGTCGCCGCGACGGCTCCGGCCTCCCGGGGTCGCAGCCGCTGGTCGCGGTCGCCGGGTCGGTCTCCCGGCTCGTCGGCGGCGCTTCCGACGGCTCCACCGTCAGCGGGGCGTGACAGGGTGGTGCGCATGACGGCTCGCACCCGGTTCTCCGCCCTGGCCCTCGCGCTCGCAGCCGTGCTGCTGGGCGCGACGGCGTGCTCCGGTGACTCGAAGCCGGAGGCCAGCCCCGAGGACACCCTGGCCGCGGCGAAGAAGAACCTCGACGACACCAGCGGCGTCAAGATCGGGCTGTCCACGCCCCAGCTGCCCACCGGCATCACGGGGTTGCTGAAGGCCAACGGCGTGGCCACCCACGACCCGGCCTTCAAGGGCACGATCAAGGTCGCCGCCAGCGGGATCACTGCCGACGCGTCGGTGGTCGCCGTCGACGGGGTCGTCTACGCCAAGCTGCCGTTCACGTCGAAGTTCGTGAAGATCGACCCGGCCGACTACGGCGCCCCCGACCCGGCGGACCTGATGAACCCCCACGGTGGCCTGTCCTCGCTGCTCACCGCCGCCCAGGACGTGAAGGAGGGCGACTCGGTCCGCAACGGGAAGGTCGTGCTCAGCAGCTTCACCGGCACCGTCCCCGGCAAGGACGTCAAGGCCGTGATCCCGAGCGCCAAGGCGAGCGCGGACTTCGACGCGACGTTCACCGTCGACGACAAGGACCGGCTGTCGAAGGCCGTGCTGAAGGGGCCGTTCTACCCGAAGGCCGACTCCGTCATCTACTCGATCACCTTCGACGACTACGGCTCGAAGCCGACGATCAGCAAGCCGTGAGGTCCGGCCGGGCCCTGCTGCCGCTCGCGGCGGTCGCGGTCGCGTTCGCCGCCGCCGACACCTACGTCGTCGTGCTGGCGCTGCCGGACATGATGGCCGGCGTCGGCCTCGCGGTCGACGAGCTGCAGCGGGCGGCGCCGATCGTCTCAGGATTCCTGCTCGGCTACGTCGCCGTGCTGCCGCTGATCGGGCGGATCGCCGACCTCCGCGGCCGGCTCCCGGTCCTGGTCGGCTCGCTGGTCGTCTTCGCCCTCGGCTCGCTGGTCACCGCCGCGGCCTACGACCTGCCGAGCATGGTCACCGGCCGGTTCCTCCAGGGAGTGGGCGCCGGCGGACTCGTGCCCGCGACCCTCGCGCTGGTCGCCGACCTCTACCCACCGCAGCGCCGCGGCGTCCCCCTCGGCGTCGTCGGCGCCGTGCAGGAGGTCGGCTCGGTCCTCGGCCCGTTGTACGGCGCGCTCGTCCTCGCCGTCTCGACCTGGCACGCCATCTTCGCGCTCAACCTGGTCGTCGGCGCCGGTCTCGCGGTCGCTCTCCGTCTCTCCGCCGACCCGTCACCAGAAGGGCAGCCTGACCGGCGTGTCGCGCAGGAAGTGACGGCTCACCGCGACTGGCTCGGCGGCGGGCTGCTGCTGCTCACGCTCGTCGCGCTGGTGCTGACGATGCTGCAGCCGCCTGTGCTCACCACCCGGATCACCCTGGGTCTCGGCTTCGTGCCGTTCGTCGGCGAGTCCCGGTGGCTCGCCCCGGTCGGGCTCGCGACGGTCGTCCTGGCGGCCGGGTTCCTCGCCCGGTGCCTGACCGCGCGACGGCCGCTGGTCGACGTACGTCGCTGGGCGGAGGTCGCACGCCGGGCGGACCTGCTCGGCGCCGGGCTGCTGGCCCTCGCCCTGGCCGGCATCATCCTGGCCTTCGCCACCGCCGACCCCGAGGTGGCGGTGTTCTCCCCCGCCGGCCCCTGGCTGCTCGCCGGGTCGCTCGTCGCGGCCGCGCTGTTCGGCCTGGCACGTCCGCCGGGCCGCCGAGCCGCTGGTCCCGCACGGCGCGTTCGCGAAGGCGCCGGCCTGGGGCGCGTTGGTGGTCAGCTTCTTCGTCGGGTCTGCGCTCATCGCGGCGCTCGTGGACATCCCGATCTTCGCCCGGGTCACGGTCTACCCGACCTCGCAGCTCGACGCGGCGCTCGTGCTCGTGCGGCTGCTGGTGGCGCTGCCGGTCGGCGCGCTCGCGGGCGGCTTCCTCATCCGTCGGTTCGACCCCGGTCTGGTCACCGCGGTCGGCATGGTGCTCGCCACGGTCGGGTTCGCCTGGATGTCCACGTGGGGGCTGACCAGCCTGTCCCACCCGGTCGCCACCGTGCCCCTCGTGCTCGCCGGCCTGGGCTTCGGCCTTGCGCTCGCCCCGGTCAACGCGGCGCTGCTCGCGGCCACCGAGGACGCGGTGCACGGCATCACCAGCGCGCTGCTCGTGGTGTCCCGGATGGTGGGGATGCTGGTCGGCATCTCCGCCCTGACCACCATCGGCCTGCGTCGCTACTACGCCGTCCAGGTCGACCTCCCGGGGCCGACCGAGGTCTGCCGGACGGGCACCCAGTGCAAGGCGTACACCGCCCTGCTCAAGGAGGCCGGGCTGGCCCAGCTGCAGACCGTCTTCGTGGGTGCGGCGGTGTGCGCGGTGGTCGCCGGTCTGGTCGCGCTGCTCGTGCTGCGCAGCCGATCCGCTACCTTGCCGTCGTGACCGACACATTCGAAGACCTGCTCGCAGCCAACCGCGCCTACGCCGCCGAGGAGTTCACCCACGGTGGCTTCGACGGCGTCGCGCACGCCGGGGTGGCGGTGGTCACCTGCATGGACTCCCGCATCGACCCGCTGCGGATGCTCGGCCTGCTGCCGGGCGACGCGAAGATCTTCCGCAACCCGGGCGGCCGGGTCACCCCCCAGGCCCTCGAGGCGCTGGTGCTCGGCGTCCACCTGCTGAACGTGAACCGCATCCTGGTGGTCCCGCACACCCGCTGCGCGATGGCCACCTCCACCCTCGACGAGATCCGCGAGCGGGTCGCCGCCAGCGCCGGCCAGGACGCCTCCTGGCAGACCTTCGGGGTCGTCGAGGACCAGGAGGGCGCGCTCGCCGACGACGTCGCCGTCGTCCGCGCGCACCCGCTGATCCCGGACACGGTGGCGGTCGGCGGCTTCCTGTACGACGTCGACACCGGCCTGCTCAGCCAGCGGGCCTGACCGCCTGTGCCCGGCGGACGCACGCCGGGCGTCGGGTGTCTAGAAGTCCAGGTCCTCGTCGGACAGGTGCCCGCCGTTGGCGACGATGAAGTCCTTGCGGGGCGCCACGTCGGAGCCCATCAGCAGCTCGAACACCTCGGCCGCCGCCTCGGCGTCGTCGACGCTGATCCGGCGCAGCGTGCGGTGCCGCGGGTCCATCGTGGTCTCCGCGAGCTGGTTGGCGTCCATCTCACCGAGACCCTTGTAGCGCTGGATCGGGTCCTTCCAGCGCACACCCTTCTTGGTGAGCTCGGCGAGCTTCCGCTGCAGCTCGACGTCGGAGTAGGTGTAGACGTACTTGTCCATGCCCTTCTTGGGGTTGGACAGCTCGATGCGGTGCAGCGGCGGCACGGCGCTGTAGACGCGGCCCTCGTGGATCAGCTCGGGCATGTACTTGAAGAACAGCGTCGCGAGCAGGCACCGGATGTGCGCGCCGTCGGAGTCCGCGTCGGCCATGAAGATGATCCGGCCGTAGCGGCGGGCGTCGATGTCGAAGGTGCGCCCGGAGCCGGCGCCGACGACCTGGATGATCGAGGCGCACTCGGCGTTCTTCAGCATGTCGCCGACCGACGCCTTCTGGACGTTGAGGATCTTGCCGCGGATCGGCAGCAGCGCCTGGAACTCCGAGTTGCGGGCCAGCTTGGCGGTGCCGAGCGCCGAGTCGCCCTCGACGATGAACAGCTCGCTGCGGTCCATGTCGTTGGACCGGCAGTCGGCGAGCTTCGAGGGCAGCGCGCTGGACTCGAGGGCGTTCTTGCGCCGCTGGGTCTCCCGGTGGGTGCGCGCCGCGATGCGGGTGCGCGAGGCGTTGGCGACCTTCTCGAGGACCAGCTTGGCCTGCGCCTTCTCGGCGCGCTTGGTCGAGGTGAGGAACTTCTTCAGCTCGGCCGAGACCACCTTGGTGACGATCCGCTTCACCGCGGGGGTGCCGAGCACCTCCTTGGTCTGGCCCTCGAACTGCGGCTCCGCGAGCCGCACGGTGACGACCGCGGTGAGCCCCTCGAGCGCGTCGTCCTTGATGACGTCCGGCTCGTTGGCCTTCATGGTCCGGGAGGCCTTCAGCACCTCGTTGAAGGTCTTGGTGACCGCCAGCTCGAACCCGGACACGTGGGTGCCGCCCTTGGGGGTGGCGATCACGTTGACGAAGGACCGCAGCTCGGTCTCGTAGCCGGTGCCCCACCGCAGCGCGACGTCGACGCCGAGGTCGCGCTCGACGTCCTGCGGGGTCATGTGGCCCTTGTCGTCCAGCATCGGCACGGTCTCGGTGAACGAGTCCTGGCCCTCGAGCCGGAGGATCTCGCTGACCGGCTCGTCGGAGGCGAGGAAGTCGCAGAACTCGGCGATGCCGCCGTCGTGCCGGAAGCTCTCCTCGCGCGGCTCGTCGCCGCGCAGGTCGCGGATCACCAGCTCGAGACCCGGCACGATGAACGACGTCTGCCGGGCCCGCGTGACCAGCTCGTCGTAGCTGAACGTGGCGTCCTTGGTGAAGATCTGCCGGTCCGGCCAGAAGCGGACGCGGGTGCCGGTGACACCCTTCTTGACCCGGGCGCCCTTGCGGGTCAGACCGGACTGCGGCGCGAAGCCGGCGGACGGGCCCTCGCCGTCGAAGACGCCCGGGTTGCCGCGCTGGAAGGACATGCCCTGGATCGCCGGGGACCGCTCGACGTCGACGTCGAGCCGGGACGAGAGCGCGTTGACGACCGACGCGCCGACGCCGTGGAGACCGCCGGTCGCGACGTACGAGCCGCCGCCGAACTTCCCGCCGGCGTGCAGCTTGGTGAAGATCACCTCGACGCCCGGGAGGCCGGTCTTCGGCTCCTTGTCGACGGGGATGCCGCGACCGTCGTCGTGCACCTCGACGGAGTTGTCCGCGTGAAGGGTCACCTCGATGCGCTTGGCGGCCCCGGCGAGCGCCTCGTCCACGCCGTTGTCGATGATCTCCCACACGCAGTGCATGAGCCCGCGGGTGTCGGTGGACCCGATGTACATGCCCGGCCGCTTGCGGACCGCCTCCAGGCCCTCCAGGACCAGGAGATGGTGGGCGTTGTACGTGTTGTCGATGGTGGTTCCTCGTGACGGGGCGGCGCTGCGGGTGGGCACGTGTCTCCTCGATCTAGGTGCTGCCCAGAATCTACTCGCGACACGCCCACGCGCCGTTTCGCCACGCCTACCCGGCGCGCGCGCCCGCCGGGAGGAGCATGGATCGCACGGCGCACAGTCACGATGAGGCAACGAGTTGTTTCAAGTCCTGTGGAATGGCAACGGGATGAGGGCAAGCCGATGCAGACTGGAAGCCGAACAACGTGTGGGAGAGGTCACCCGGTCTCACGGGTGGACACCACCCGCCAGCGGGAAGCGTCAGGCGTGATTGGATGTTGATCCTTGTGACGCGTGACGTGAGGGAACACTTTGTCCCCCTCGTTACGTTGAGCAGGACACCAAGGAAGGAAAGAGGCCTCAGATGACCACTGCAGTTGCCCCTAGCTCGCCACTGACAGCTCTGGACCGTTGTGACCGTTGCGGTGCCCAGGCCTACCTCCGCGTCGAGCTCGCCGGCGGCGGTGAGCTCCTCTTCTGCGCCCACCACGCGCGCGAGCACGGCGACAAGCTGCGCGAGATCGCGGTGACGGTCCACGACGAGACCGGCAAGCTGGTCGACGCCCCGGCGTCGGACAGCGAGCGCTGACCCGCACCCCCCACAGACGTTCCGCAAGCCCCGGGCCTGGCCCGGGGCTTGCGGCGTCTCCGGGTCGTGTGTCGGGAGGATGTCAGCACGGTCACACCGCTGTGACAGGCTGACGCCATGGCGACCGTCGACCTGCTCGTGGGCCTGGCCGTGCTGGTCGGCCTGGTGGGGATCGTGGTGCCGGTGTTGCCCGGCTCGATCCTGATCCTCGGAGCCGTGCTGGTCTGGGCCGTTGCCCACGCCACCACCGCCGGGTGGGTGGTCTTCGCCCTGGTCACCACGTTGCTCGTGGCCGGCGGGATCGTGAAGTACGCCGTCCCCGGCCGCGGCCTCAAGGCCGCCGGCATCCCCGGCCGCACGCTCGTCCTCGGCGGCCTGCTCGGCATCGTCGGGTTCTTCGTCATCCCCGTCGTCGGGCTCGTCGTCGGGTTCGTGCTCGGCGTCTACCTCTCCGAGCTCCAGCGCGTCGGCGTCGACGCCGCGTGGCCCTCGACCCGGGCCGCGCTCAAGGCGGCCGGCTTCTCGCTGCTGATCGAGCTCGCGGCCGGCCTCATGGCGGCCGCCACCTGGCTCGTCGCCGCGGTCACCGTCTGAGATGGCGGTCGTCCTCGCGCTCTTCTCCGCGGTGGCCTACGGCCTCTCCGACTTCGTGGGCGGCCTGCTGTCCCGTCGTACGTCGGCCTGGGCGGTCGCCGTGGTCGGCCAGACGTCCTCGACGGTGGTCACGGCCGCGCTGGCGCTGTTCGTGCCCGGCACCCCGCAGCCCGCCGACTTCGCCTGGGCGCTGCTCGCCGGGGTCGCCGCCGGCATGGGCACCGGCTTCCTCTACCGCGGCTTCTCCAGCGGCCGGATGAGCGTGGTCGCCCCGGTGTCCGCGGTCGGCGCCGCGCTGGTGCCGGTGCTGGTCGGCGCCGCAACCGGCGAGCGGCCGACCCTCCTCGTCTGGGTCGGCGTGGTGGCGGCGCTGCCCGGCATCTGGCTGGTGTCCAGCACCCCCGAGGACCCGATGCAGGCCGGCGAGCCCCGCGAGTCCGTCGCAGCTGGTCTGGTCGACGGGATCCTGGCCGGACTCGGCTTCGGAGTGCTGTTCGCGGCCCTGGGGCAGGTGCCCGACGGCGCCGGCTGGTGGCCGCTCACGTTCAGCCAGGCGGTGAGCGTCGTGGCCGTGGCACTGCTCGCCGTCGCCCTCCGCGCCGACTGGCGTCCCCGGGGGCGCACGGTCCGGCTCGCGGCTGCGTGCGGCCCCCTCGGCGCCGCCGCGACCGGCAGCTTCCTGCTCGCCACCCAGCACGGGTACCTCACGGTCGCGGGCGTGCTGGCCTCGCTCTACCCCGCCAGCACCGTGCTGCTGGCGGCCGTCGTGCTCAAGGAGCACGTGCACCGGGCCCAGGGCGTCGGGCTCGTGCTGTGCGGGCTCGCGGTGGCGTTCGTCGCGGCGGGCTAGCTCTGCCGACCCCGCACGCGGTACTTCACGTGCGTGACCCCCGGTGAGGCCACGACCTGCACCGGCTCGAGGTCCAGCGGAGGCACCGCGTCGAAGATCCGCTCGCCCTCGCCCAGCGTGATCGGGACCACGTGCAGGTGCAGCTGGTCGACCAGTCCGGCCGCCAGGCACTGGTTGACGGTGCTCGCGCCGCCGGCGATCGCGACCGTGAGGTCCCCTGCCGCCTCACGGGCCTGCGCGACCGCCGACTCGACGCCGTCGGTGACGAAGTGGAACGTCGTCGCCCCCACCTGGACGGACGCGCGCGGGTGGTGCGTGAGGACGAGCACCGGGACGCCGTACGGCGGCTCGTCACCCCACCAACCGGTCCAGTCGAGGTCCCACTCGCCGCGGCCCGGGCCGAACATGTTGCGGCCCATCACGTAGGCGCCGACGCCGCGCTGCCACTCCTCCACGATCCGGCGGTCCTCCCCCTGCGGGTCGAGGTGCCACTCGTGCAGGCGCATGCCGCCCACGCCGATGGGGTCGTCCACGGACTGCCGCGGACCGGCCACGAAGCCATCCACGGACACTGCGAGGTCACACGTCACGTCGCTCATGCACGGACAGACCAGCGGGCCCCGCCGAAATCATCGGCGGGGCCCGCAGCTGAAGCCGGTGGGTCAGTCCAGGTAGTCGCGCAGGACCTGCGAGCGCGACGGGTGCCGCAGCTTCGACATCGTCTTGGACTCGATCTGGCGGATCCGCTCGCGGGTCACGCCGTAGACCTTGCCGATCTCGTCGAGCGTCTTGGGCTGGCCGTCGGTGAGACCGAAGCGCATGCTGACGACGCCGGCCTCGCGCTCGGAGAGCGTGTCGAGCACGGCGTGCAGCTGCTCCTGGAGCAGCGTGAACGAGACCGCGTCGGCCGGCACGATCGCCTCGGAGTCCTCGATGAGGTCACCGAACTCGGAGTCGCCGTCCTCGCCGAGCGGCGTGTGCAGGGAGATCGGCTCGCGGCCGTACTTCTGCACCTCGATGACCTTCTCCGGGGTCATGTCGAGCTCCTTGGCGAGCTCCTCCGGGGTGGGCTCGCGGCCCAGGTCCTGGAGCATCTGGCGCTGCACGCGGGCCAGCTTGTTGATGACCTCGACCATGTGCACCGGGATGCGGATGGTGCGGGCCTGGTCGGCCATCGCCCGGGTGATCGCCTGGCGGATCCACCAGGTCGCGTAGGTCGAGAACTTGTAGCCCTTGGTGTAGTCGAACTTCTCGACCGCACGGATCAGGCCGAGGTTGCCCTCCTGGATCAGGTCGAGGAAGAGCATGCCGCGACCGGTGTAGCGCTTGGCCAGCGAGACGACGAGGCGGAGGTTCGCCTCGAGCAGGTGGTTCTTCGCGCGGCGGCCGTCCTCGGCGATCCACTCGAGCTCCTCGAGGGCCTTCGCCGACAGCTTGCCGCCCTTGGCGAGCTTCTCGTCGGAGAACAGGCCGGCCTCGATCCGCTTGGCGAGCTCGACCTCCATCTCCGCGTTGAGCAGCGGCACCTTGCCGATCTGCTTGAGGTAGTCCTTGACGGGGTCGGCGGTCGCGCCGGCCACCATCACCTGCTGGACGGGCTCGTCGGACTCGTCGGCCTGGGAGACGACGAAGCCCTTGCTCTCGTCCTCCTCCTCCTTGAGCGTCGGGTCGGTCGCGACGTCCTTCTCGAACTGCTCGTCGGGGAGGTCCGGGAGGACCTTCTTGCCGTCGGGTCCGACCACGAGGCCGTCACCGGCGGCGGGGGCCTCCACGGTGTCGTCGCCGGCGCCCTTCTTGGCGGCCGCCTTCTTCGCCGGCGCCTTCTTCGCGTCGTCGCTCGTCGCGGCGATCTTCGCCGGCGTGGCCTTCTTGGCCGGGCGCCTTCTTGGCGGGTGCCTTCTTCGCCGTGGCCTTGACGGTCGTGCGCGCACTCGAGGCGGCGGCAGCGACCAGCTTCGGAGACTTGGTGTCCTCGGCAGAGACCACGACGGAAACCCCTTCCTCGCTCAGGAACCTGAGCACGGCCTTGAGGTGCTGCGGAGTCGTGGCGACCGCGGCGGTGGCGGTCCGCAGAGCGTCGGCGGTGACGGTCCCGGTCTGCCTGCCCTGCTCGACCAGGGCGACGATGTCGGGGTGGGACAGGACGTCTACGGGAACCTTGCGGGACGTGCTCGACGACACGAACTACCTCTCGTACAGCGGTTGGTGGGCGCGGCGAGGCCCGTACACGTCAAGAGCCGCGTTCCCATTGTGACACGCTCTCAGGTGAATCCAAGACAGACCCCGAGCGTGCCGCACGTCGACGCGCGGTCGTCAGCGGACAGCGTGGCGACGTCAGTCCGAGCTCGGCCAGCCACGACCGGGTCGACGGGATCCGGGTCGCACCCCGGAGTCGAGCGTCTCCCGCAGCAGCCGGACCAGCGTGCTGAGCTCCGGCCCGGTCCCGCTCCGCCGGCCGGTCCCGTCCGGCGTCGTCGAGGATCGTGAGGTAGAGCTCACGCGTGGCGTCACAGGGCTCGACCCCGAGCTCCTCCAGCATGACGCGCGCGCAGGTCCGCGTAGGCGGCCAGGGCCTGGGCTCGGGCGCCCTGGCCCCGGTAGGCGCGCATCAGCGTCCGCCAGGCCGGCTCGGAGAGCGGCGCTGCGTTGCAGCACGGCCTGCGCGAGGCGCATGGCACGGGCGTGCTGCCCGCCGGCCAGCGCGGTCTCGGCGGCCTCGGTCACCACGATCTCGGTCGACGAGCTCGTCGTGCCGCTCCCGGAGTCCGGCCGCCCAGTCCGCGAACGGCTCCTCCGCCAGCAGGCGGCCGGTCATCTGCGTCGAGAGCCGCCTCGGCACCGGCCACGAGGCTCTCACCGCGGGCCGACTCGCAGCGCCTCCAGGCCGGCACGCACCTCGACGAGGTCCACCTGCACCAGCTCCGGGTCGAGCAGGTAGGCGCCGTGGCGGTCACCAGCGGCGTCGGCCCCCCATCCACCGCGAGGGCGCGGCGGACCACGCACACGTAGCTCTCGATCGAGGCGACGTACGACGCGGGAGGCCGGCCGTCCCACAGCCCCTCGGCCAGCACGTCCTTGGTCGACCGGGTTCCCCACGTCTGCCGCCAGGATCTGACCAGGACGACGTGGCTTCACCCCCGCCAGACGTCGACCTTCTGCTTCCGGCGACGAGCGCACTCTCGGTGGTGCCGAACAGATTGATGTAGCAGCATGTCAGTCCCCGTTCCCCAGGTCCCCTGCCAGAATTCTGAGCGAACCGGACGACGCCCGGCAGCCGCAGCCTGAGGGAAGGGGCCCGGCCGATCTCGGACTGTTTCGAGCTGGTGAGGACGGGCGGTCCGGATGTCCGTTCGGACTACCCGGCGCGACGTTCTGCGTAGACGCGGCCTCACCACAGCCGGACAGGACCCGCCCGACCACCCGGTCCGCGGGGCACCGGCCCGAACGTCACGGGAGTCCACCGAGATCGCCCGGTCGTCGCCCATCACGAACACGGACCCGGCCGGCACGGTCACCGGGCCGAAGTACACGCCGTCGACGCTGGCGAGGTCGACGTACGCCTCCGGGACGTGGGTGGCCGTTGACCACCAGCCGTCCGTCGGCGAGGCCGACCGGTCGCCGGCCAGCCCCACGACCCGCTTGACCATCAAGGCGCGCGTGCCGGGCGCCCTGAACACGACGAGGTCGTCCGCGCTCCGGTGACCGCGCAGCCGCGGCGACAGCTTCTCGGCGAGGATCTCGTCCCCGTCGCGCAGCGTCGGGGTCATGCTCGACGACCGCACCGTGAACGGCTCGCGACGAACCAGGACGGTCGCAGCACGACGGACCACGGGCAGCAGCGACCAGCAGCGGCCGCAGGGACCGCCGGGGCCGACGGCCGTCGCTGCACCGTGGCCGGCTCGCTCACCCGAGCACGCCCACAGACCCGCAGCACGAGCAGGCGCCACCCCGAGCGCGAACCGCCCGCGTCGTGACCGTACGCCGCACGGCCGGCGTGGCAGCGCGCAGCAGGGCCACGATCGTGACCAGCTCGGCGGCCAGGCAGACCAGGTCGGGCACGCCGACCTCCTCGATCCGGTCGCCGGGGAAGATCGGGACCCCGTTCCCGATGCCCCAGGCCGATCGGCAGGTGGCTGGCCCCGTGGGCGCCGAGCGGCGGCAGGAACGGCAGGTCGACGGTGCGGGTGAGCGACGTAGAACACGACCAGCCCGATGGTCCCGCGAGCACGGCCGACTCAGGAGCGCGGCGGACCGGGGCGGCGCAGCAGCCGGCCGCGAGGCGCGAGCTGGCGCACGCCGAGACCACGACGAAGAACACCGCGGCCGGCAGCCACTCCTCGGCGTGCTCGGGGACGACCCACAGGTGCGTCGACCGCGGCGACCAGGACGCAGCCGGCCGCCACCGCGCGCACCGCCCGCGTCGGCGACGGGGACGGCGGCGGCGGTGCCGGGGACCGCGGGTCAGGTGCGTCAGCCGCGCTCTACAGCTCACCGCTCGGGCAGCCAGATGGCCCGGTCGCTCGATCGGGTCGTCGGCGGGGATGTCGCGTCGTCGCGGATCTCGAACTGGCCCATCATGTCGTGGTCCTCGTGGACCAGGTTGTGGCAGTGCATCATGTACTTCCCCCGGCCCTGGTCGAACTTGATCAGCAGCCGCACGGTCTCGTTCTCGCCGAGGAACACGACGTCCTTGGCGCCGCGCTCGTGCGGCAGCGGCGGCTCCCCGTTGCGGGTGAGCACCCGGAAGTCGATGAAGTGGATGTGGGCCGGGTGGTGCCAGCCGCCGGAGGGGTTGCGCAGCTCCCAGATCTCCACGTCGCCGATCGTGCGGGTCGGCCAGCACCGAGGTGAAGTCGCTGCGCCACCACGTCGTCCCAGGTCTTGCCGTTGATCGTCCACTGGCCGTTGGCGCGCACGAAGTCGAACCGGCGGGTGCGGACCGCGTCGCTCTCCTGGACGACCATCGCCGGGTGGTCCGGGTTGAGCACCGCGGGCACCGAGTTGTTGGTCTTGGTCGAACGCGTCACCGACCACGTCGAACGCCATCACCTTGTCGACGTTGACGAAGTCGATGTTGTTCTTCGGGCTGGTGTTGCGCAGCACCACGCGGCGTGCCCGCGGCTTGTACTTCGCGAAGTCGATGACGACCTCGTAGCGCTCGGCGACGCCGTGCCGGAAGCTCGTCACCGCTCTGCGGCGCGGGCATCAGGCCGGCGTCGGTGGCGATCACCGTCATCGGACCGCCGGTGTCGAGCGACCACTTGTAGGAGCGCGACAGCGAGGCGTTGAGGATGCGGAAGCGGTACTTGCGCCGCTTCACCTTCATCACCGGCCACGGGCGGCCGTTGACGGTGATCACGTCGCCGTAGACGCCGGCGTCGTCGTTGCGGTCGATCAGCAGCGACCCGTCGGTGTTGAACATCCGGTCCGAGACGATCAGCGGCACGTCGTACTCGCCGTGCGGCAGCGGCAGCGACGGCTCGAGGGCGTCGACGAGCTGGTACATGCCCGGCCAGGCCCATCAGCACGTTCTCGGCCGTGTGGTGCACGCCGTGGTCGTGGTACCAGAGCGTCCGGGCCGTTCTGCCAGTTCGGGTAGTGGTAGTCCTTGTACTGGCCGGGGTTGGTGATGTCGCTGGCGTAGCCGTCGTACTGCGGCAGGGACGCCTGACCGTGCAGGTGCACCGAGGTCCACGGCGTGTAGCCGCAGCGTCGGGTGCACCAGCGGCAGGTTGTTGATCTGGCGGACGACGACCTCGCCGGCCCTGCGTCGCCTTGATCGTCGGGCCCGGCACCGAGCCGTTGTAGCCCCACACCTCGGTCTGCAGACCCGGGATGAACTCCGTCCGCGCCGGCTGCATCGAGATCCGGTAGTAGTCGGTGGTCGCGTCCGAGCGCACCGGGTCGACCACCGGCGGTCGCGTGAACGGCGTCGTGAACGGAGCCGGCAGCGCGCTCTGCGCGATCCGGGATGGCGTAGGCGGAGCAGCGCGTTCAGCGCTGCGCTCCAGCGGCAGCGCGACCGCGGCCCCGGCGAAGACGGACATCTTCATCAGGTCGCGTCGAGCTCATCGTCATGGCGTGTACCTCCAGCTCGGCATGCCGGAGACGTCTAGGACGGCCGACCTTCGGAAAAGGTTGAGCGGCCGGCTCAAGGAATCCCCAAGGTGCCCTCCGCGACGGTGACCCTCTCGTGTCGAGTCGAGACCTAGCGAGATGGGGAGCTGGGGAGTCATGCGTCATCACATGTTCCAGTTCGGAAAGGGGACGGCTGACGTGCGCGATCGCGCACGGCAGCCGTCACCGCCGGCGCGCTCGCCGTCCTGGGGCTGCACACCGCTGACGGCACCCGCGCCAGGGCGCCGTCGCGCCCGTCGGGACAGGGCTTCACCGTCACCGCCGGCGACCTGTCCTTCATCCTCAAGCAGATCAAGATCTCCGAGCGGCACGCCGCACACGTTCACGGCCGACAACCCGTGCGGCACCCTCGTGGGTCCGGCGCCGGAACCAGATCCCCGACCGGCTGACCGTCCTACGGCCTGCGGACCGTCGACGGCTCCTGCAACAACCTGTTCCCGGACCGCGAGACCTTCGCCGCGGCCGACCAGCCGTTCCCGCGGCTGACCGACGCCGGTGTTCCGCGACGCGGAGGACAGCCTCCGCCGCGTTCGGACCTGCCGCACGCCGACCAGTCGTACGCGCAGAAGAAGGGCTCGGTCTTCGACTCCGAGCCGCGGACGATCAGCAACCTGATCGTCGACCAGACCTCGACCAACCCGGCCGCGGTGGCAGCGGCCGCGTTCCCGGTGCGCACCCAGGGCAACCCGGGCCTGCACCCCTGCACGACCGACCCGGCGCCCGACGGCACCGGCGGGGCTCCCGGCCGGCTGCGTGCCCTCGGGCACAGACCCTGTTCATCCCGAACGTGACGACGGACGTGGGGCTCTCTCCGCCGTACAACTCGATGTTCACGTTCTTCGGCCAGTTCTTCGACCACGGCGTCGACCAGACCGTCAAGGGCGGCGGCACGGTCTTCGTCCCGCTGAAGGCCGACGACCCGCTGATCGCCGGCAGGACCTCGGTCCCGGCAACGCGGACGACCCGCAGCCCGGTGACGCGGACTTCGTGCCGGTCAGACCAGCGCGTTCATGGTGCTGACCCGCGCCCAGAACCAGCCCGGTCCCGACGGCATCCTCGGCGACCTCGCTCACGCCGGCGGACGAGAGCGCCGACGACGTCCAGAACGCCAACAACACCGACTCCCCGTGGGTCGACCAGAGCCAGACCTACACCTCGCACGCCTCGCACCAGGTGTTCCTGCGCGAGTACGCCCCGGTCGGCCGGCAAGCCGCGTCGGCCACCGGCAAGCTGCTCGGCGGCCTGGCGGCCGGCCAGACCTACCCGGGCTCGCCCGACGGACGCACCGGCATGGCGACCTGGGCGTCGGTCAAGAAGCAGGCGGCCGACGACCTGCTCGGCCTGCAGCTCGAGGACCAGGACGTCGCTCAACGTCCCGATGCTCGCCACCGACCCCTACGGCGAGTTCATCCCCGGCACCGAACGGCCTGCCGCAGTACGTCACGCAAGAGCCGACGGCACGGCCTGGCTCGAGGGCGACCTCGCCGACCCCGGTGCGCGGTGCCGGCGGACGTGCGGCACTTCGACACGCCGTTCCTCACCGACATCGCGCACAACGCCGACCCGTCGCCTCAGGACACCGACCACAACCCGGCAACCGACCCGGTCGCGCCGACGCAGGACAGCGACAGCACGCCGTCGGCCGACTTCGCCGCACCAGCCGGCGGGCACCTACGACGACGAGATGCTCGACGCGCACTTCTGCGCCGGTGACGGCCGGGTCAACGAGAACATCGCGCTGACCACGATCCACCAGGTCTTCCACTCCGAGCACGACCGGCTGGTCGACGACATCCAGAACACGCTCGACGCCAACCCCGACCCTGCTGGCGGACTACCAGGACGTCGACCCGAACGCGCGCCGACCCGGCCACCGCGACCTTCGGCTACGGCGACCGGCTCTTCCAGGCGGCTCGCTTCGTCACCGAGATGGAGTACCAGCACCTGGTGTTCGAGGAGTTCGGTCGCAAGGTGCAGCCGGCGATCCGGCCGTTCCACGTCTACTCGCCCGACATGAACCCGGCCATCCAGGCCGAGTTCGCGCACGCGGTCTACCGCTTCGGCCACTCGATGCTCGACGACGACGTGGCCCGCACGCGACCCGGACGGCGCCGACAACTCGCTGCCGCTGCTCACGGCGTTCCTCAACCCGCCGGAGTACCAGCACGCGAAGAACGGCGGACCTCTGACGCCCGAGCAGGCGGCCGGCAGCATCGTCATGGGCTCCTCGGACCAGACCGGCAACGAGCTCGACGAGTTCGTCACCGAGACGCTGCGCAACAACCTGCTCGGTCTGCCGCTCGACCTGGCCGACGCTGAACATGACGCGGGCCCGGGACGCGGGCGTCCCTCCGCTCAACGAGGTGCGCCGGCAGATCTTCGCCGAGACCAACGACGGTCAGCTGGCGCCGTACACCAGCTGGTCCGACTTCGGTCAGCACCTCAAGCACCCGGAGTCGCTGGTCAACTTCGTGGCTGCCTACGGCACGCACCCGACGATCCTCGGCGCCACCACGATCAAGGGGAAGCGGGCCGCGGCCCGGGCGATCGTGGACCCGCGCGCCGACGCGACACGCATCCCCGGCGGACGCGCGCGCGACTTCATGTTCAGCACCGGGCGCGCTGGGCGTCAACCGCCGGCCGGCGTCACCACGACCGGGCTCGACGACGTCGACCTGTGGGTCGGTGGGCTCGCCGAGGTCACCAACCTCTTCGGCGGCCTGCTCGGCAGCACGTTCAACTACGTGTTCCAGACCCAGATGGAGAGCCTGCAGGACGGTGACCGGTTCTACTACCTGAACCGGACACCGGGCATGAACCTGCGCACGCAGCTCGAGGGCAACTCGTTCTCCGAGATGATCCAGCGCAACACCGACGGGACCAACACGTTGAAGGCCGACGTGTTCGCCACCGCCGACTGCAAGTTCCAGCTCAGCCGGATCACCGGCCCGTACGACGGCTCGCCCACCGTGCTCGGCGCCCGACCTGGCGCCGCTCACCGGCGCGATCTCGGTCAACGACGACCCGAAGACGCCGGACTGCGACGAGAACCAGCTGCTGCTGCGCAAGCCGGACGGCACGATCCAGTACCGCGCGATCAACAAGATCGACCCGTCCGGCATCAACGGGCAGTCGGTCTACAACGGCACGGCCGGTGTGGACCGGGTCTTCGGCGGCAACGACAACGACACCTTCTGGGGTGGCGACCGGCCGGGACGTCATCGAGGGCAACGGCGGCGACGACGTGGCGCTCGGTGGCGACGGCAACGACATCGTCACGGACCTCGGCGGTGCCGACGTCCTCAAGGGTGGCCCCGGCAACGACGCCACTCGACGGAGGCATCGGCGACGACATCTTCATGGGTGGCGACGGCCAGGACTTCATCAACGGCGGCGCCAACGACAACGAGGCGTTCGCCGGACCAGGCGACGACTTCGTCATCGCCGGACAGGGCGCCGACGCCGTCTTCGGCGACGGAGGCGACGACTGGATCCAGGGTGGCTCTGGGCAGGACCTGCTCCAGGGTGACCACGGTGCGCCGTTCTTCGACGACCCGGCCGAGACCAAGCCGGGCAACGACGTCTTCGTCGGCCAGGTCGGCGAGAACGACTACGACGCCGAGGGTGGCGACGACATCATGGCGCAGAACGCCGTCGTCGACCGCAACGCCGGCGCCGGCGGCTTCGACTGGGCCATCCACCAGTACGACACGGTGGGTGCCGACGACGACATGATGATCAACAACAACCTGGGCGGCCTGCCCATCCAGGTGGTCGTCAACCGCGACCGGTGGCAGGAGACCGAGGCCGACTCGGGGTCCGCGCTCGACGACGTCATCAAGGGCACGGACGACGTGCTGGCACGCCGCGACTCGTCGGCGGTGGCGGGTTCACCGGCTGCGACGCGCTCGACCAGGCCGGGCTCGACCGGATCGAGGGGCTGGCCGACGTGCTTCCCGCCGCTCGACCAGGGGTCGGCAACGCTGCCGACGTGGCTGCGATCTCGGCCGCCGGCCAGTGCCCGCTCGAGCGGCCCGGTCTGGGGCGAGGGCGACATCCTGCTCGGCGGTGGCGGCAGCGACACGCTCGAAGGGCGCGACGGCGACGACATCATCGACGGCGACCAGGCAGCTCGAGGTCCGGATCAGCCGTCCGCCGAACGGCGCGACCCGGCGACGAGATCGGCAGCACCGACCTGATGGAGCACCAGGCCCTCACCGGCACCTTCGGTGACGGCACCGCGGGCATGACGCTGCAGGCGGCGGTGTTCGCCGGCCTGGTGGACCCGGGCAACCTGGTCGCGCGTCGTCAGATCACGGTGGCGTCTGACCCGGCCGGCAGCGCGGCGTCCGCCGACACCGCGGTGTTCACCGGTGCCCGGACCGACTACAACGTCACCACGGCTGCCGACGGCACGATCACGGTCACGGACACGACCGGCACCGACGGCACGGACACCGTCCGCAACGTCGAGCTGCTCAAGTTCGCCGACCAGACGGTCGACCTGCGGGTCACCGCTCCCGGTGCACCGGTGATCGGCGCGGCCAGCGCCGGCCCGGGCGAGCTGGCAGCGACCGTCAACTGGTCCGCTCCCGCGAACAGTGGTGGTTCACCGATCACCTTCTACCGGGTGCAGGTGTTCGACGCGCCGGTGACGGCGGCCAGCACGCCGGTGCGCACGATCACCGGCATCGGGCCGGCGGTGCGGCAGCAGGTCGTGACCGGTCTGGCGCCAGGCTCGTACGCCTTCAAGGTGCGGGCCGAGAACGCGATCGGGCTCGGGCCGGTGTCGGACGCGTCGAACACGGTCGTGGTCCAGGACCCGACCCCGACGGTGAGCGCACGGACACCGGCGAGCGGCGCGACGAACGTGAGCGTCCCCTCGAACGTCACCGTGACGTTCGACCGGCCGGTCACCGGCGTCACGGCGTCGACGCTCCGGCTTCGTAACCTGACCACGAACGCCCTGGTCGCCGCGACGGTGACCCTGAGCGCCAACGGTCTGGTGGCCACCGCGAACCCGAACCCGCCGCTGCCGAACGGCACGGTGATCCGGGTCGAGCTGGTCGGCGGAGCCGGTGGGATCCGGAATGCCTCCACCGGCACTCCGATCGCGGACCAGAGCTGGACGTTCACGACGGCGACCGCCCCCCTGGTGGTGACGGCCCGCACTCCGGCGGCCGGTGCCACGCGCGTCAACCCTTCCACCAATGTCACGGCGACGTTCAACCGGCCGGTCCAGGGTGCCAGCACCACCACGGTGCGGCTGGTCAACACCAGGACAGGCAACGTCGTCAACGCCAGGGTCACCGTCAACACCGGCGGCAACGGCAGGGTCATCACCCTCAACCCGAACGCCAACCTGGCCAGGAACACGGTGTTCCGGGTCACGCTGACCGGTGGCACCTCGGGAATCCGGGACCTGTCGAACGTGCCGTTCGGCGGGGACACCTGGACCTTCAGGACCCGTCCCTAGGAGGAGATGAGCACGCACGGGCACCCCGTTCCCCCCGGGCGGGGTGTCCGTGCGTTTCTCCGCGCGCGGGTCACTCAGCGGGAGGCGGCCTTCTTCGCCTTCTTGAAGGCCCGCACCTTGTCCAACGACGTCGGGTCGACCACGTCCGCGACCGACCGGTAGGACCCGGTTTCCGCGTAGTCCCCCGCCGCCTTCTCCCACCCGTCGGGCCGGACCCCGGTCTGCTTGGCCAGCAGCGCCGTGAAGATCTGCGCCTTCTGCTTGCCGAAGCCCGGCAGCGCCTGGAGGCGGCGCATCAGCTCGGCACCCGAGGACGCCTCCGTCCAGAGCCGGTCGGCCTGCCCGTCGTACTCCTCGACGACGATGCGGGCCAGCGTCTGGATGCGCGCCGCCATCGAGCCCGGGAAGCGGTGCACGGCCGGGGGCACCGCGCACAGCGCGGCGAACTCCTCCGGGTCGGCCTCCGCCACCGCGGCCGGGTCGAGGGACCCGAACCGCTCCAGCACCTTGGCCGGGCCGGCGAAGGCCCGCTCCATCGGGAACTGCTGGTCGAGCATCATGCCCATCAGCAAGGCGAAGGGTGACTCGTCGAGCACCTTGTCGGCCTCGGGGTCCTGCGCGATCCGGTAACCCATGGTGACGCGGTCAGTCCTCGTCGGCCTTGACGGCCAGCACCGGGCAGGGGGCGTCGAGCAGCACCCGCTGGGCGTTGCTGCCCAGGATCAGCTTGCCGACCGGCGAACGACGGCGCAGGCCGATGACGATGAACTCCGCCGACACCTCGCTGGCGACGTTGACCAGGTCGTCGGCCGGGTCCATGCCGCGGACCAGCTGGCGCACCTCGTGCTCGACGCCGGCCGCGCGCAGCTCGCGACGCACTTCCTCGAGCTGCTCCTCGGAGTCGATGGCGTCGTCGCGGTCGAACTCGCGACCCCCGCGGTGGGAGTTCACGACGACCAGCTTCGCGTTGCGCAGGCGGGCCTCCTCGGCCGCCCGCCGCAGTGCGGCGCGTCCCTCGGGCTTGGGCACGTAGCCCACGACGATGGTCCCCATCGACCCTCCTGGTGGCTCGGTGACGACCCGCACTCGCAGGTCACGGGTGACGTTATCGCAGGCCACGCCGTTGCCGCCCTCCCCCGACCCTGTGGACGGTGCCGGACGCGGCCGACCACTCCCGGGCATCCTGGGCAGATGGACCCGGCGACCCGCTCCCCCGCCCTCGACCCGCGCGTGCTCCTGCGCCGCGAGGTCGGCCGGTTCCGGGCCCGGGAGAGCCGTCGCGTGTTCGACGCGTCGGTGCACGTCGGCGTGCTCGACGGTCCCCGTGACTCGTTCACCGTGCGCGCCGCGGACCTGCCGGTCGTCGACGCCGCGTTGCGCACCGACGTCGTCTCGGCGCTGCTCGACGACGCGCCCGGCGACTGGCGCACCGCGTGGCTGGTGCGCCCGGGTGTGCCGGACCTGCACGACCTGGACCTGGCCTGGCTCGGTGCGGCGCGTACGGCGTTCGGCATGCACGGGCGCCCGCTCGAGGCGTTCTACGCGGTGACCCGGTCCGGCTGGCTCGACGTGCTCACGGGCGAGACCCGGGTGTGGAAGCGGCTGCGGCTCTGACCTACTCCTGGTCCCAGGTGTGCACCGGCTCGTTGGTGTGCATGTGCGCGCGGTACTCGTTGAGCGTGCTGCGCAGCGCGTCGAGGCGGTCGCCGTGGTTGTCCGCGATCTTGGTCGCGAACCGGTCGGCGAACCACGAGGCACCGTTCTGCCCGACGATGCAGCGCCGCTCGATGATGTCCGAGCAGCCGGTCGCGCTCCTCCTCCACCACGCCCCAGGCGTCCAGTCCGGCCCGGGCCATCGGCAGCAGCCGGCGGACCACGAGCTCGGTGGCGGGCACCTGGCCGAGGCCCGGCCAGTAGACCTTCGCCTCGATGCCCTGCCGGGCGGCGACGTGGAAGTTCTCCTCCGCGGCGCTGAACGACATCTGGGACCACAGCGGCCGCTCGTGCTCGGCGAGCGACCGGGCCAGACCGAAGTAGAAGGCTGCGTTCGCCATCGTGTCCGCGACGGTCGGCCCGGCGGGCAGGACGCGGTTCTCGACACGCAGGTGCGGCCTGCCCTTGACCACGTCGTACACCGGGCGGTTCCAGCGATAGATGGTGCCGTTGTGCAGCCGGAGCTCCTGCAGCCGCGGTGTGTGCCCGGACTCCAGGACGTCGAGCGGGTCCTCGTCCTCGAGCACCGGGAGCAGCGCCGGGAAGTAGCGGACGTTCTCCTCGAACAGATCGAAGATCGAGGTGATCCACCGCTCGCCGAACCACACGCGCGGCCGGACCCCCTGCGCCTTCAGCTCCTCGCTGCGGGTGTCCGTGGCCTGCTCGAACAGCGGCACCCGGGTCTCTCGCCACAGCTCGCGGCCGAGCAGGAACGGTGAGTTCGCACCGAGCGCGAGCTGCACGCCCGCGATTGCCTGGGAGGCGTTCCAGTAGGCCGGGAAGTCCTCGGGGCTGACCTGGATGTGCAGCTGGGTGCTGGTGCAGGCGGCCTCGGGCACGATCGAGTCCGAGGTGGTGCGCAGCCGCTCGGGGCCGGCGATGTCGATGACGATGTCCTCGCCGCGCGCGGCGAGGATCTGGTCGGACAGCAGCTGGTAGCGGGGGTTCGCGGTGAGCGAGGCCGGGCTCATGTGGCCGGCGGACAGGGTCGGCAGGATGCCGATCATCACCATGTGCGCACCCACCTTCGCCGCCTGGGTCTCGGCGTGGTTGAGGCTGGCGCGCACCCCTTCCTCGAAGGCGGTGAACCCGCGGTCCTTCAGCTGCTTGGGCGGCACGTTGATCTCGAGGTTGAACTGGCCGAGCTCGGTCTGGAAGTCGGGGTCGGCGATCGCCTCGAGCGCCTCCGCGTTCTTCAGGGCCGGGTCGCCGACGTCGTCGACGAGGTTGAGCTCGATCTCCAGGCCGGTCATCGGGTTGTCCGCCTCGAACCGCGACTCCCGCAGCATCCGCGCGAAGACGTCGAGGCACCGGCGCACCTTCTCGCGGTAGCGGGTGCGGTCCTCGCGGGTGAACTCCTGCTGCGCCACCTCTTCGCCCATGAGCGGCAGCCTAGGACGTCTTCGGGACGCCTGTCGCTACGTTGCCGGCACCGGCGACCTGCTCACCCGACGAGCTCGGTCGGGAGACTGGCCGCCAGCACCAGCCCGCCGTGCGGTCCCGGCTCCAGGGCGAGGTCGCCCCCCACCTCGCGGACCGTCGCCGCGAGCAGGTCGAGCCCCATCTGCCGGTCCGGGTCCGCAGGACCGGGCGTCCGACCCCGGCCGTCGTCACTGACGCGTACGTCGACCCGCTGATCGTCGCCGGCCCGGATGCTGACCCGCGCCGTGCTGGCCCGGGCGTGCTCGACCACGTTGCGCAGTCCCTCCCGCGTCACGCGGTAGGCGATCCGCGCGATGTCCCGGTCGACGCGCACGTCCGGGTCGACGTCGACGACCACCTCGAGACCCTCCTGGCGGGTGGACGAGGCCAGGTCCTCGATGGCACCGGCCAGCCCCGCGTCGGCGAGGTCGGTGGGCGCGAGGGAGCCCGCGACCTCGCGCACGGAGGTCGCCGCCCCCAGGACGAGCTCGGTGAGCCGGCGGCCGGTGTCGCGCGACGCGGCGTCGGGCAGGTTCTCGACCAGGACGGACAGCGTGTAGCCCACTGCCGCGAGCTGCTGGACGGGGCCGTCGTGCAGGTCCCGGGCGATGCGTCGCCGCTCCAGGTTCGAGGCGGCCACGCGAGTGCCGCAGCAGCTCGGCCCGGTGCCGGTGCCCACGGTCCACACGCCGGGCGAGAGACACCGCCACGGGCAGGGTCACCACTGCGAAGAGCAGGAGCGCAGCCATCCCGATGGGGACCAGCTCGACGAAGATGACCTGCGTGTTGTGCGCCAGGCGAGAGCGCGTGGTGTAGGTCTCCAGCACGAACGGTCGCCCCTCGGCATCGACCGCACCTGCATAGACCTCGAGCAGGTCTCTCCCGTCCTGGACTCCGCCGTGGCTCGGCTCGTCCCCGTCGGGCAGCTCGGCGACCGAGCCGCTGGTGCCGAACAGGGCGAGCACCGGGCCGGGCAGGAGGAACCTCTTGCCGATCAGACCCTGGTCGTCGGCCCAGACGATCCGGCCGGAACGGTCCCAGATCTTGACGTGCGCGACCGACTCGTCCCCGACCCCGACCCGCATGAGCGCCCTCATCTGCGTCTGCGCTTCGGGCCTTCCGGCCCAGACGGCGGCGCTCAGCCGGGGGGCGACCAGACCCCGTGCGAGACGCTCGGCGGTCACCGTCGCGTCGCGGACGGCCTCGTCCTGCGCGATCCGCCGGCTCATCACCACACTGCCGAGGGCCACGACCAGAAGCGCGAGCAGGCTGGCCACCGCGAACCGCCGGATGGCCCGCCGCAGGACGGGACCCGAGGGCCCGACGTCTGCGGGTGCCTCAGCCCTGCGCAGCAGTCCGTGCATCGAGCAGCCCCAGCCTCCTGGCGGTGGCGACCGCCTCCAGCTGAGAGTGGGCATCCAGCTTGGTGAAGAGACTCTTGATGTATCCGCGGCAGGTGTGCAGCGAGATGCCGAGGTGGTCCGCGATGGTGCGCGGGTCCATGCCGAGCGAGAGCATGCCCACGACGTCGAGCTCGCGTTGGCTCAGTCGCGGTTGCTCGGGGGCCTCGTCGCGCTCCGTCATCATCAGAGTCCGGAGCAGCCGCGGGTGCACCACCATCGCCCCCGGAGCCGCCGACCTGATCGCCCTCATGAGCTCCGGCAGGGAGCCGTCCTTCGGGATCAGCGAGCAGGCGCCGGCCTCCGCGGCGCGGCGAAGGACCGCACGGTCGGCGTGCCCGGTCAGCACCACCACCTGGGTGCTGGGGCTGGTCCGTTTGATCTCCGCGGTGGCGTCGGCACCGTCCATCGTGCTCGTGGCGAAGTGCAGGTCCATGATGACCAGGTCCGGCGGCCGTCGGCGGACCAGGGCGATCGCCTCCTCCGGCCCGGACGCCACCCCTTCGCAGTCAAGGTCGGCCGACGCTGACAGCGCGAGCTCCAGAAGGTCGGCGAACGTGCGCTGGTCGTCCACGATCAGCACACGCTTGCGCACGCCGCCCGCGGCAGCGACCCCGATTGTCGAGATTCCCATCGTGAAGCCCCCAAACCCCTGCGTCCCCGACGCATGCAGATGTCCCCTGATTTGTCGGCTCTTGCTGGATTCTGACCAACCGTCGGCCCATTTCGCCATAGGTCATACGCGTCATGATCGCTGCTCACCCTGGGAAAATCTGGGGACACGGGCTGTTTGCACCATTCGGTCGAGGAGCGCCGTGACCGAAACCTGGCCGTCCGGGTCGTCATTCGTGAAGCAGGGTGAGGTGCTCGGGACCGAGCGGCTCCCACGCGGACGGCGGCACCCCGCCGGCCAGCGCGGTGCTGAGCAGCCCGGCCAGGCCGTAGCCGGGGTCGGCCTCCTGGGCCCGCTCGACCGCGCACCAGGCGAGAGCGCCGTGGCCGGACAGCCAGGCAGCGAAGCCGAGGAGGCTCGCCGGCGCCGCGCGCAGGTCCACCGGGGCGCGCCGGACGATGTCCAGCCACAGGGCCACGTGCTGCCTCGCGTTGGCGTGGTCCATCTCCGCCCAGGCCACGTCGCGCAGCTCGAGGGTCGCGTCGAGCAGGAGCAGCAACCGCGCGACGTCGGCGGCGTCCAGCCGCCGCCCGTCCGCGAGGTGCCGCCGCACCCGGTGGCGGACCCAGCGCCCCTCGACCACGAGGTGCTCGCGCGTCGGCAGCAGCCTCGCCAACCGGCTCATGGACTGGTCGAGCCAGGTCTCCACCTCCTCGACCTCCGCGGGGTCGCAGACCAGGGTCTCGGCGAGCTCACGGCGGCTTGCGAGCACGACCGTGCCCTCGACGACGGCCTCGGCGGTGAGCGGGTGCGAGCCCAGGTCGTACGGCGTGCCGGGCCCGTGCTCCGGCCGATCGAGCAGCCACCAGCGTTCGCCGTCCGCACGCACGGCGCACCGCACGGCGCACCGCACCGCGGTGAGCGCGGCCACCAGGGCCTCGACCACCGTCGTGGCCAGGCCGACGTCGTCGGTGTAGACCACGAGCGCGGCCGCGCCGACGCCGTTGCGGCCGGCCACGCCGGCGAGGTGCTCGGCCAGGGCCGCGGCCTCCCCCGCGTCCACGGGCAGGTCGACCCGCGCGTGCACGGGGCTGGGCGCCGAGCCGAGCGTGACCAGCACGACGGAGTCGGACGGGTGGAAGCCGAGAAAGGTCGGGACGAGGGCGAGGAGGTCGGCGGGGCTCGTGGCCCGGATGGTGCGGAGCTCGGTCATGGAGCGACCCTCCCGGCCCGGGCGCTCCGGCGGGGGCGGTCGCGCCGGTCCTGGGGAGGGCTGGGCGCGACGGCGCGCTGTGGACGGTTGCTGGCCGGACGGCCTCGCGCACCACGCTGTCGGCGGCAGCCTGCATCATGGGCGGGTGCGCTCCGACCCGACGATCCTCCACGTCGACCTGGACGCGTTCTTCGCCGCCGTCGAGCAGCGCGACAAGCCGTCGCTGCGCGGGAAGCCGGTCGTGGTCGGCGGGGTCGGCGGCCGCGGCGTCGTCGCGACCGCGTCCTACGAGGCGCGAGCGTTCGGCGTCCGCTCGGCGATGTCCACCCGCGAGGCACGGGCGCGGTGCCCGCACGCGGCGTACCTCACCGGGCGCTTCGACGCCTACCGCGCCACCAGCCGCGGCGTGATGACGTTGCTGCGGGAGCTCTCCCCGCTGGTCGAGCCGCTCTCGCTCGACGAGGCGTTCGTCGACCTCGCGGCCGCCGACGTGGACGACACCTCCGTCGCAGGAGTGACCGCGGTCGCCCGGCGGCTCAAGGACGACGTCCGGGAGGTGACCGGCGGACTCTGCGGCTCGGTCGGCATCGCGTCCTCGAAGCTGGTGGCCAAGATCGCCAGTGACCTCGAGAAGCCCGACGGGCTGGTGGTCGTGCCGCCGGGCACCGAGCAGGACCTGCTGCGGCCGATGAGCGTCAGCGTGATCCCCGGCGTCGGGCCGGCCACCGCCGAGCGGCTGCGCCGGGTCGGCGTGCACACGGTGGCCGAGCTCGAGAAGGTCTCGGCCGACGAGCTGGTCCGCATCGTCGGGCAGGCGCACGGCGCCTCGCTCTACCGGATGGCGCGGGCCGACGACGACCGACCGGTGGTGGCCGAGCGGGAGACCAAGTCGGTCAGCGTCGAGGGCACCTACGACACCGACCTGGTCGACAAGCGGCTGCTGGAGGGCCTGGTCGAGCGGCAGGCGGGGCAGGTCGCCGAGCGGCTGCGGGCCGCGCGCATGTCCGGGCGCACGGTCACGGTGAAGATCCGGCTCCACGACTTCACCACCCACACCCGCTCGTCGACGCTGCCGGCCCCCACCGACGACACCCGCGTCGTGGCCAGACTGGCCCGCGCGCTGCTCGGTGAGGTGGACACGTCCGGCGGGGTCCGTCTGCTCGGAGTCGGTGTCTCTGGCCTCGCGGACTGGATCCAGGAGGACCTCTTCGCCGACTACGACGACGAGACCGGCGAGGACACCGACCCGCTCCCGGAGGAAGCGGTCGCGGCCGTGACCCGGGGGCGGCAGTGGGCGCCCGGCTCCGACGTCGTGCACGCCGAGCACGGCCCGGGCTGGGTGTGGGGCTCGGGCGTCGGCCGGGTGACGGTCCGCTTCGAGACCGCCGAGACTGGTCCCGGACCGGTTCGCACGTTCCGAGCGGACGACCCCGACCTCGAGCCGGTCTCCCGCGGCCGCTACGACGAGCCGGCCGTCAGCGACGCGTGAACCTCACCTCGTCGCCGGGGCGCAGCTGCGCGCACTGCCACAGGTCCTCCGGCTCGACGACCGCGACCACCGGGTAGCCCCCGGTCGTCGGGTGGTCGTTGAGGAACACCAGCGGCTGGCCCGACGCGGGCACCTGCACCGCCCCCAGCACGATCCCCTCGCTCGGCAGCTCGCCCTCGCGGCTCCGCTCCAGCGCGGGCCCCTCCAGCCGCAGCCCGACGCGGTTCGAGTCCCCCGACACGGCGTACGTCGACCCGGTCAGCGTCGTGAGGGCGGTGTCGCGGAACCAGTCGGCCCGCGGGCCCGGCCGGACCCGGAGCACGGCCGGCCGGAGGTACCGCCGCACGGGGCCGACGTCCACCCCGGCCGGCGGCCCGGCGGGCGCGCCGAGCGGCAGCACGTCACCCGCCCGGAGCACGGCCGGTCCGACGTGCGCGAGGGTGTCCGTCGACCGCGAACCCAGCACCGCGTCGACGGCCACGCCGCCGGCCACCGCGACGTAGGAGCGCACCCCCCGCGTGGCGCGGCCGACCAGCACCCGGGCACCGGCCGGGGCCAGCACCGGCTCCGCGAACGCCACGGCGCGGTCGGCGACGGTGACCACGCACTCGGCGCCCGTGACCACGAACAGCGTCGGCCCGCTCACGTCGAAGGCCACGCCGCCGAGCGTGGTCTCCAGCACCGCGGCCGACGGGTCGTTACCTGACCAGCCGGTTCGCCAGGTCGGCCGCGGGCCGGTCCAGGGCACCGGCCCGCGGGACGCCGAGGTGCGCCCAGCCCGACCGGCCCCGGTCCTGCACGGTGGTCTGCGGTCCTGCGTCGACGACGGTCAGCGTCCTCACGTGGCCACGAACCTCACCCGCGTCCCGGGGGCCAGCGTCGCCGGCGGGTCCCGGTCCGTGTCCCACAGCACCAGGTCGGTGCGGCCGATCAGCCGCCACCCGCCGGGCGACGCCGTCGGGTAGATCCCGGTGAACGGTCCGGCCAGGCCCACCGCCCCGGCGGGCACCCGGGTCCGCGGCGAGTCGAGCCGCGGCACCGCGAGCCGCCCGGGCAGGCCGGTGCAGTAGGGGAAACCGGGGGCGAACCCGCAGAAGGCCACCACCAGCTCGGTGCCGGTGTGGGTGGTGACCACCTCGTCACGGGTCATGTCCCAGCGGCGGGCCACATCCTCGAGGTCCTCGCCGTCGTAGGTCGTGGGCACCTCCACCAGGTCGCCGGTGCTCGAGGTGCCGGATGTCCGCCACGACGGGAGCGACGCGACCAGGGCGTCGACGTCGTCGACCTTCTCGAAGAGCACGGTGCGGGCGGCGGACACGATGTCGGCGGCCCTCACCCCGCGGCGCCGGGCCTCGTCGTACACCGCGAGCGCCTGCTGCGCGTCGTCGAGCTCCACGAGGACGTGGTCGCGACCGAAGCGGCGGAGATGCATAGCCGACAAGGTAGTGGGCTCACACCGGCCGTACGTCGATCCCGGCGGTCTCGAGCGCCACCCGGACGGCCCGGGCGGTGCGCACCGCGCCGGGGCTGTCGCCGTGCACGCAGACCGAGTCGACGTCCCCCGTCTGCGCCATCGCGACCGCCCGGGCGGCCACCTCGTCGGGGTCGGTGAGCACGGCGCCCGGCTGGTCGCGCGGCAGCAGCCGTCCCGACCACGGACCGTCGGTGTAGCCGCGGTCCGGGAAGCCCTCCCGCCACACCGTCCGCCCGTCCCGGGCCGCGAGGTCGAGCAGCACCGAGCCGGGCAGTCCGAGCACCGGCAGGTCTCCGGAGCCGTCGAGGACCGCGCGCGCCTGCTCCTCGTCGTCGACGACGCGGTTGTAGAGCGCGCCGTGCGGCTTCACGTAGGCCACCGGCAGGCCGGCATGCCGGGCGATGCGGGTCAGCGTGAACACCTGGTCGGCGACCTCGTCCCGCAGCTCGTCGTACCCCACGTCGAGGGCGACCCGGCCGAAGTGCTCGCGGTCCGCGTAGGACACCTGGGCGCCCACCACCACCCCGCGCCGCACCGCCTCCTCGCACACGGCGGTCATGGTGGCCACGTCACCGGCGTGGTAGCCGCAGGCCACGTTGGCGCTGGTCACGACGGCCAGCAGCCCGGGGTCGTCGGTGACGCCCTCCCCCAGGTCGGCGTTCAGGTCGATGCGGCGCGGCTCGGTCACGGGTCCCAACGTAGGCCCCACGTAGGCTCCGCGCATGACCGAGAACCACTCCCCGACCGAGCCCCCCGTGGCGAAGCGCGTCCCCACCGAGCGCACCCACCACGGAGACACCTTCGTCGACGACTACGAGTGGCTGCGCGACAAGGACGCCCCGGACACGGTCGGCTACCTCGAGGCGGAGAACGCCTGGACCGAGGCGCGCACCGCGCACCTCGCGGACCTGCGGGAGACGATCTTCGAGGAGATCCGCGCGCGCACCCAGGAGACGGACCTCTCCGTGCCCTACCGGATGGGTGACTGGTGGTACTACGGCCGCTCGCACGAGGACAAGCAGTACGGCGCGAGCTGCCGCTGCCCCGCCGCGGGCCCCGACGACTGGACCCCGCCGAAGCTGGAGGCGGAGGTCGAGATCCCCGGCGAGCAGGTGCTGGTCGACGCCGACGAGCTGGCCAAGGGCCATGACTTCTTCTCGCTCGGCGGCGTCTCGGTGAGCCCGGACGGTCACCTCCTGGCCTTCAGCACCGACACCGTGGGCAACGAGCGCTACCTGCTGCGGGTCAAGGACCTGCGGACCGGGGACCTGCTGCCCGACGAGGTGCCGAACACCCTCGGCGGCGCCACCTGGGACCTGCGCGGCACCACCCTGTTCTACTCGACCGTCGACGACGCCTGGCGCCCCGACAAGGTGTGGCGGCACGTCCTCGGCACCCCGGTCTCCGACGACGTCGTCGTGCACCACGAGACCGACGAGCGCTTCTGGTCCGGGGTCGGACGCACCCGCAGCGACCGCTTCCTGGTGCGCGCGTCCGGCTCCAAGACCACGACGGAGTACGCCGTCCTCGACGCCGACGACCCCACGGGCGAGTTCCGGGTGGTCGCACCGCGCAGGCAGGGCGTGGAGTACTCCGTCGAGCACGCCCGGCTCAAGGGCGAGGACTGCCTGCTGCTCCTGCACAACGACGGCGCCGAGAACTACGAGCTGGCTGTCGCGCCGGTCGACGCCACCTCCGCCGACCAGTGGCGGACGCTGATCCCCCACGACCCGGCCGTCCGGCTCGAGGACATCGACGCCTTCGCGACCCACCTCGTCATCAGCCAGCGCAGCGAGGGTCTGACCCAGCTGCGGGTGATCCTGCTCGACGACAGCACCGAGACCGGCCTGGGCGAGGACTTCCTCGTCGACCTGGCCGAGGAGGTGCACACCGTCGGCGCCAGCGGCAACCCGGAGTTCGCCCAGCACCGGGTCCGGCTCGGCTACACCACCCTGGTCGACCCGCCGGCGATCTACGACTTCGACGTGCACACCCGGGAGCTCACCCTGCTCAAGCGGACCCCGGTGCTCGGCGACTTCGACCCGGCGCGCTACCGGCAGGCCCGCGAGTGGGCCACCGCCCCCGACGGGACCCAGGTGCCGATCTCGGTGGTCGTCCCCGCCGACGCGCCGCGGGACGGCTCGGTGCCGATGGTGATCTACGGCTACGGCTCCTACGAGGACTCCATGGACCCGTGGTTCTCCATCGCCCGGCTCTCGATGCTCGACCGCGGGGTCGGCTTCGCGGTCGCGCACGTCCGCGGCGGTGGCGAGATGGGCCGGCACTGGTACGACGAGGGCAAGCTGCTGAACAAGACGAACACCTTCACCGACTTCGTCGCCTGCGCCCGGCACCTGGTCAAGACCGGCTGGACCTCGGCCGACCGGCTGGCCGCCGAGGGCGGGAGTGCGGGCGGGCTGCTGATGGGTGCGGTCGCGAACACCGACCCCGACGCGTTCGCGGCGGTGCTCGCCCAGGTGCCGTTCGTCGATTCTCTGACCAGCATCCTCGACCCGTCCCTGCCGCTGACCGTGATCGAGTGGGAGGAGTGGGGCAACCCGCTCGAGGACCCCGAGGTCTACGCGTACATGAAGGGCTACTCCCCCTACGAGAACGTCACCGACCAGGACTACCCGGCGATCCTGGCCGAGACCTCGATCCACGACACCCGGGTGCTGTACGTCGAGCCGGCCAAGTGGGTCGCCCGGCTGCGGGCCGTGCTGGCCGAGCGGGGCAGCGACGACATCCTGCTGAAGACCAAGCTGTCCGCGGGGCACGGCGGGGTGTCCGGCCGGCACAACTCCTGGCGCGAGCGGGCCTTCGCGCTGGCCTGGCTGCTGGACCGGATCGCCCCCGAGGCGGTGACCGGCCGCTGAGGGCCGGTTGTCCGTACCACCCTGAGAAGTCCCTGAATTGTGCCGCTCGGCGCAACTTCGCGCGCCCGTCGTACGTCGGAACAGACGAAGCATCCAGCACCGCCGACGGACCGCCCGGGATGAACGGCAGATTAACTCGGGAATCTCGAACACGCGTTCGCCGTTGTGGTGATTACAAGGGCTACCGCTGGGTATGTCCTTGGCCCCACAGGAAGGGAGCGCACGCACCGTGGCAACTCGCACCGCACCTCGCACCGCCCCCCGCTCGACCGGCCGTGAGATCGAGGGCCGCGACAGCGTCGGGATGTACCTCGACGAGATCGCCCGCACTCCGCTGCTCGACGCCATCACCGAGGTCGAGCTCAGCAAGACCATCGAGGCCGGCCTGCTCGCCGAGCACCTGCTCGCGGAGGGTCGCGTCGGCCGCAAGAAGGGTGGCGCTCCCAAGTACGCCACCGAGGAGGAGCTCGTCTGGCTCGCCGAGGAGGGCCAGCGCGCCGTCCAGCGCTTCATCGAGGCCAACCTGCGGCTCGTCGTCTCCATCGCCCGCAAGTACGGCCGCAGCCAGATGCCGATGCTGGACCTGGTCCAGGAGGGCAACACCGGCCTGATCCGCGCCGTGGAGAAGTTCGACTACGCCAAGGGCTACAAGTTCTCCACCTACGCCACCTGGTGGGTGCGGCAGGCCATCACCCGCGGCATCGCCCAGCAGGCGCGGGTCGTGCGGCTTCCCGTGCACGTCGTCGAGGAGCTCAACCAGGTCGGCGCCGCGCGCCGCACCCTGGAGCGGCAGCTCGGCCGTGACCCGGAGCCGGAGGAGATCGCCACCGAGCTCGACATGGACGTCGAGCGGGTGCTCGACCTGCTGTCCTGGGGCCGCGAGCACGTCAGCCTGGACACCCCCGTCGACGACGACGGCGACACCTCGCTCGGTGACCTGATCGCCCAGGAGACCGCACCGGGCCCGGACAGCACCTTCCTCGACGTCGAGTCGCGAGACCGGCTCAGCCACCTGGTGGAGCTCCTCGACGACCGGGCCGCGGACATCATCCGCTCGCGCTACGGGCTCGTCGACGGGCGCCAGCACAAGCTGGCCGACATCGGCGCCAAGCACGGCATCTCCGCCGAGCGGGTGCGCCAGCTCGAGCGGGAGGCGCTGCAGAAGCTCCGCACGCTGGCCGATCCGGACCTGGCGGCGTGACGTAGACCGCTCGGCGGGCTCGACCTGAGCCGGGCGGGCCACCTTGCACGTGGCCGGTTCAGTCTCCGGTCGAGCCTGCCGAGACCAGCTTGTCGAGGACCTCCGTGACCCGGTCACGGAGGTCCTCGCGCGTCCCGGTGTTGTCCACCACGTGCGTCGCGGCGGCCAGCCGCTGCGCACGGTCGGCCTGGGCGGCCACCCGGGCCAGCGCGTCCTCGCGGCTCATCCCCCGGTCGCGGACCATCCGCTCCACCTGCGTCTCGACGGGTACGTCGACCACCAGCACCGCGTCGAAGCGGCGGGCCTGGCCGGTCTCGACCAGCAGCGGGATGTCGTGCACCACGACGGTTCCCTCCGGCGCAGCCGCCTCGAGCTCCGCCGCCCGGGCCCGGATCAGCGGGTGCAGGATCGCCTCGAGCCGTCGCCGGGCCGCCTCGTCACCGAACACGACGGCCCCGAGCGCCGGTCGGTCGAGCGTCCCGTCGGCGGTGAGCACGTCCGGCCCGAAGGCCTCCACGACGGCCGCCAGACCCGGCGTACCCGGCTCGACCACCTCGCGGGCCAGCACGTCCGAGTCGACCACGACCGCCCCGAGCTCCCGCAGCAGCGCAGCGACCGTGCTCTTGCCCGAGGCGACACCGCCGGTCAGTCCCACACGCATCCGGCGAGTATCCCAGCCGGCCCGCCTGCCACGATGGCGGCATGCCTGAGCCCGACGACGGCCCCGTCGACCTGCGACCCGGCGACCGGGTGGCGCTGCTGGTCCCCGGCAGCCCGTCGTACGTCGACCTGGCGATCGCCCTCGCCGCGGTGCAGGTGGTGCCCGTCCCGCTCGACCCGAGGCTGACCGTCTCGGAGCGGGAGTCGCTGCTGAGCTACCTCGCCCCGTCCCTGGTCGTGGAGACAGCCCAGGCCGTCGAGGACCTGCTGGCAGGGCTGCCCGAGACGGCCCGTCGCGGCCTGCCCCGCTGCCGGCCGATGCACGTCACCAGCGGCACCACCGGGCACCCGAAGGGGGTGTGGTCCGGGATCCTCGACGCACCGGCCGCGCAGGCGCTCGTCGACGAGGAGCGCGACCTGTGGGGCTTCTCCCCCGGCGACGTCAACCTCGTGCTCAGCCCGCTGCACCACTCCGCGCCCCTGCGGTTCGCGACGGGCACGCTGCTGGCCGGCGGCCGGGTGGTCGTGCCGGGAGCGCCGGTCCTGAGGAGGCGAGGGACGAGCCGTCTCGAAGGGTTCGACCCGGCCGAGGTCACCGCGGCGATCGAGGCCGAGCGGCCCACCACGATGTTCTGCGTGCCGACGCACCTCCAGCGGCTGTTCGCGCACTGGGACGAGGCCGGGGTCCCCGACCTGTCGTCGTTCCGGCTGGTCGCGCACGCCGGCGCGACCTGCCCGCGAGCGGTCAAGGAGCGGCTGGTCGAGCTGTTCCCCGAGGGCTCGACCTGGGAGTTCTACGGCTCCACCGAGGGACAGTTCACCGCCTGCCGCAGCGACGAGTGGCGCGCGCACCCCGGCACCGTCGGCCGGGCCCGGCCCGGCCGCACCCTGGTGCTCGACGACGACGGCACCATCTGGTGCACGGTCCCCGAGCACGCCCAGTTCATCTACTGGAAGGCCCCGGGGAAGACCAAGGCGGCCTGGCGCGACACCCCGCACGGGCGGGCGTTCACCGTCGGCGACCTCGGCCGGCTCGACGGCGACGGCTACCTCTACCTCGACGGCCGCCGGGAGGACCTGGTCATCTCCGGCGGGGTGAACGTCTACCCGGTGGAGGTGGAGAACGTGCTGCGCACCGCCGAGGGCGTGCGCGACGTCGCGGTCTTCGGGGTCGCCGACGAGCAGTGGGGGCAGCGGGTGTGCGCGGCCGTGGTCGGCGACGTCGACCACGACGTCCTGCGCGCGCTGGCCCGGGAGCGGCTCTCCCCGCCGAAGCGGCCCAAGGACTACGTCACCGTCGAGGCGCTGCCGATGACCGCGACCGGGAAGGTCCGTCGGCTGGCGCTACCCGGCTTGCTCGGCCTCGACGGCCCTCAGTGAGCTGAACGTCCGGCGGTAGTGCTGCGGGCTCACCGACCGCACCTTGGTGAAGTGGTGCCGCAGCATCGCGGCGGTGCCGAAGCCCACCTCGCCGGCGATCCAGTCGACCGACCGGTCGGTGGTCTCCAGCAGCTCCTCCGCGCGCAGCACCCGCTGCCGGGTGAGCCAGGCGTGCGGCGTGGTCCCGGTCTCGGCCCGGAACCGCCGCGCGAAGGTGCGCGGCGACATGCTGGCCGAGCGAGCCAGCGTCTCGACGGTGTGCTGCTCGTCGAGGTGCTCGGTCATCCAGGTGAGCAGCGGGCCGAGGGTCTCCACGTCGCAGTCCGGGACCGGCGTGCGGATGAACTGCGCCTGACCGCCCTCACGCTGCGGCGGGACGACCATCCGGCGGGCAACGGTGCTCGCGGCCGCGGCCCCGAACTCCTCACGCCACAGGTACAGGCAGGCGTCGATCCCGGCGGCGGTGCCGGCGCTGGTGAGGACGCGGTCGTCGTCGACGTACAGGACCTCGGGGATCACCCGGGCCAGCGGGAAACGCTCGGCCAGCCGGGCGCTGTGCCGCCAGTGGGTGGTGCAGGAACGGCCGTCGAGCAGGCCGGCCTCACCGAGCACGAAGGCGCCCGTGCACAAGGACATGATCCGGGCGCCGCGGTCGAGCCCCTCGCGCAGCGTCTCGAGGACGCACTCGGGGACCGGGTAGCCGTCGGCACCCGCCGGGACGGCGATCAGGTCGGCCTCCGCGGCCCGGCCGAGGTCGTGCTCGACGGTCATCCCGAAGCCTGCCTGGGTGCGCACCGGACGGCCCTCGGGCGCGCAGATCGCGAAGTCGAACACCGGCAGCCCCTCGTCGGAGCGGTCGTAGCCCCACGCCTCGTGCAGCACGCCGAGCTCGAAGGGGGCGACGCCGTCGAAGGCCAGCACGGCCACGTTGGTGAGCATGCCGACCAGCATGCCACAAAGTTGGCAGGAAATCGATGGAGGTTGGCTTTCCTGCCACTCGTGGCAGGAAATCGCGGAGAGCATAGTTACTGCCAACAGACCAACCGATCGAGAGGAACCACCATGAACGCGCTGATCCTGGCCCTGGTCGCCGTCCTGGCGGCCGCCGTCCTCGCCTACACGGCCGTCTACCTGGCCCGTGTGATCCGTGACGACGGTGCCGGGCAGGCCCGCCGGACCCCCCCGCGCAGCCACCCCGACGACCTGTTCGACCCGCGCTCCCGGCTCGCCTGAGCGGGAAGGGCGAAGGGCCCGGTCACCATCACTGGTGACCGGGCCCTTCTGTGCTTGCTACCGGGGTGCGTGCTGCCGGGCGAGACCTACTGCTGGCCGCCGGTGAGCTTCTCGCGGAGCGCCTGCAGCGCCTCGTCCGAGGCGAGCGAGCCGCCGGTGTCAGCGGAGCCGCTGTCCGAGGACGTCTCGGTGCCGCCGCTGGAGTACGACGTCGCCTCGCCGGCCTCGACCTCGGCCTTGGCGGCCTCGGCCTGCTGCTTGACGTGCGCCTCCCAGCGGGCGTGCGCCTTGGCGTACTGCTCCTCCCAGGTCGCGCGCTGCTCGTCGAAGCCCTCGAGCCACTCGCCGGTCTCCGGGTCGAAGCCCTCGGGGTAGATGTAGTTGCCCTGCTCGTCGTACGACGCGGTCATGCCGTAGAGCGTCGGGTCGAACTCCTCGCCCTCGGACGCGGTCGCGGTCTCGTTGGCCTGCTTGAGGGACAGCGAGATCCGGCGACGCTCGAGGTCGATGTCGATGATCTTGACCATGACGTCGTCGTTGACCTGGACGACCTGCTCGGGGATCTCGACGTGACGCTCGGCGAGCTCGGAGATGTGCACCAGACCCTCGATGCCCTCCTCGACCCGCACGAACGAGCCGAACGGCACCAGCTTGGTGACCTTGCCCGGCACGATCTGACCGATCTGGTGGGTCCGGGCGAAGTGCTGCCACGGGTCCTCCTGCGTCGCCTTCAGCGACAGGGAGACACGCTCGCGGTCCATGTCCACGTCGAGGACCTCGACGGTGACCTCGTCGCCCACCGCCACGACCTCGCTCGGGTGGTCGATGTGCTTCCAGGACAGCTCGGACACGTGCACCAGGCCGTCGACGCCACCGAGGTCCACGAACGCACCGAAGTTGACGATCGAGGACACGACGCCCTTGCGGATCTGGCCCTTCTGGAGCTGCGTGAGGAAGCCCTGACGCACCTCGGACTGGGTCTGCTCGAGCCACGCACGACGCGAGAGCACGACGTTGTTGCGGTTCTTGTCGAGCTCGATGATCTTGGCCTCGAGCTCCTTGCCGACGTACGGCTGGAGGTCGCGGACGCGGCGCATCTCGACCAGCGACGCCGGCAGGAAGCCGCGCAGGCCGATGTCCAGGATGAGGCCACCCTTGACGACCTCGATGACGGTGCCGGTGACGACGCCGTCCTCTTCCTTGACCTGCTCGATGGTGCCCCAGGCGCGCTCGTACTGGGCGCGCTTCTTGGAGAGGATCAGGCGGCCTTCCTTGTCCTCCTTCTGGAGGACGAGGGCCTCGACCTTGTCGCCGACGGCGACGACCTCGGACGGGTCGACGTCGTGCTTGATCGAGAGCTCACGCGAGGGGATGACGCCCTCGGTCTTGTAGCCGATGTCGAGCAGGACCTCGTCGCGGTCGACCTTGACGATGGTTCCTTCGACGATGTCGCCGTCGTTGAAGTACTTGATGGTCGCGTCGATGGCGGCGAGGAAGTCCTCTTCGGACCCGATGTCGTTGATCGCGACCTGCGGGGCGTCCAAGAGGCTGGGGGTGATCGTCATAAGGGAGTTGGTTCCTCAGGATGGATGGAGTTGTGCGGACGCGCGAGAAGTCCGGTTTCACTACCAGTGGTTGCCCAAGTAGGTGACCGAGGCGCTGCGTGCCGACGGCCACGAGGACCATCGACGTGATAGCGAGCGAGAACCTGCTACGTCTGAGACTCCGGCAGACTCCTGCGCATCGCTCAGGATACGCAAGGTCACACTCCCGAGTCCAACCCGGGCGAACCCCTGCAGGCTCAGGGTACGGCGTGCAGGTCCCCGCTCGACGCGACCGCGAGCAGCAGCTCGTGCGCCCGCTCGGTGACCGGGTTCTCCCCCCGGCGCGCGGCGAGGTCCACCAGGGCGTACAGGTCGGCCGCCCGGGCCCGGTCCAGGACATCGTCGCCGGCGTCGGGCACCTGCGTGCGATAGACGGCGAGCACCGCGTCCGCGAAGGCCGGGTCGCGGTCGAGGCGGAGCAGGTTGCCGAGGTCGGTGGTCGGGGCACCGGCGTGCGCGAACTCCCAGTCCAGGACGCCCGTCACCTCGAGGGTGTCCGGGTCGACCAGCAGGTTCTTGGGGTTCAGGTCGCTGTGCACCAGACAGGTCCGGGGCACGCGGTCGAGGAGCTCCTGGGCCCGGTCGGCCACGACCAGCAGCGCCTCGAGGTCGGGCTCCGGCCACGTCGCCAGCGCGGTCCCGTCGCGCCGGGACGAGACGAACTCCGCCAGGTCCGCGCCGGAATGCGGCTCGACACGGAGGTCGCCGTCGACGAAGAGGCCCGGCCGTGGCATCGGCATCTGCGCCAGCCGGGCCGCGACCGCCCCGCACGCGCGGCCGATCTCGGCGCGGCCACCCGGGTCGAGCTCCGGGAGCAGCAGGTCGAGCCGGGTCCCCGGCAGGAACGTCGTGACCAGCAGGCCCGGCGAGCCGGTGGCGTCGTCGGCGCGACGGACCTCCAGCACCTCCGGGACCGGGAGCAGGCCCCGCACCAGCGCCAGCACGGCCGCGTCCACCTGCGGCGCCTCCGGGCCGCGCCAGGCACTGCGCTCGCCGTAGATCCGCACGACGGTCCGCTCCCCCGCCGCGTCGGCCAGGAAGGTCTCACCGCTGTGCCCGCCCGCCAGGGGCTCGAGTCCGAACGCGTCCACGGGACCGATGCTCCCACCCGGCTATCGTCGGGCCATGGCGCTCCTCGACCTGGTCACGCTGCCGGTCCGGCTCACCGTCGCGGCCACGAACACCACGCTGCTCGCGATCGTCCCCGCCCGGCACGAGTCCGTCGACACCCTCAACCGGGCCGTCGAGCCGCCGTCCGACCTCGCGCACCGGATCCCCGGCGGCCGGCGCCGGCCCCCGCTCGAGGCGTAGGCCGTGCACCCCGCCCGCCGTACGGTGTCGGAGGCGGAGACGCAGCGGGCCAACCGGCGGGACTGGGACGCCTACGCGGACGAGTACCAAGCCACCCACGGCGCGTTCCTGCGCGACGTCGGCTTCGTGTGGTGCCCCGAGGGCGTCGACGAGGCCGAGGCCCGGGTGCTGGGCGACGTCGCCGGCCGCGACGTGCTGGAGGTCGGCTGCGGCGCGGCCCAGTGCGCCCGGTGGCTGCGCACCCAGGGGGCTCGTGCCGTCGGGCTCGACCTCGCCGAGCGGCAGCTCCAGCACGCCCGGCGCATCGACGAGGAGACCGGGGTGCGCGTGCCGGCCGTCGCCGGCACGGCGACCGCCCTCCCGTTCGCCGACGCGTCCTTCGACGTGGTGTTCTCCGCGTTCGGCGCGCTCCAGTTCGTGTACGACGCCGGGCAGGCCGTCGCGGAGGCTGCCCGGGTGCTGCGCCCTGGGGGCACGTTCGCGTTCTCGGTGACGCACCCGGTGCGCTGGACGATGCCCGACGACCCGACCAGCGCCGGGCTCGTCGTCACCAGCTCCTACTGGGACCGCACCCCCTACGTCGAGCAGGACGACGACGGCCGGGTGACCTACGCCGAGCACCACCGGACGCTCGGTGACTGGGTGGGGCTGCTCGCCGCCGCCGGCTTCCGGCTGGCCGGTCTCCGCGAGCCGGAGTGGCCCGCGGGGCACGACCGGGTGTGGGGTGGCTGGGGCCCCGAGCGCGGCCGGCTGCTGCCCGGGACCGCGATCTTCTCCGCGGTCCTCGGCTGAGCAGAACTCGTCATTGCGCGGGCCTGTCGTTGGACCGACGGTGGACCCAGCACGGTTCCTTGCCGAGGAGGCGGCTGATGAGCACCTCGACCCCCGTCGGCCGGCCCACGGCGCTCCCGCGGCTGCCCGTCCTCGACAGCCTGCGCGGCCTGTGGGTCCTCGCCCTGGTGACCGCACACACGTCGTTCTGGGCGGGGAGCTACACCCGGAACGGCGTCTGGGGGACGCTGCTCGCCCGGCTCGACGTGGGCGTCGCCCTGTTCTTCGTGCTGTCGGGCGTCCTGCTGTCCTACCCCTATCTCGCGCGCGCAGAGCAGCACGTGCCACGCCCCCGCGTCGCGCCGTACCTGTGGCGGCGGTTCCTGCGCATCTACCCGGTCTACGTCCTGACGGTCCTGTGCGCACTCCTGCTCATCGAGGGCAACCGGGACGCCACCGCACGTGACTGGCTGACGACGCTGCTGCTCGCGGACGTCTACGTGCACCCGGCGTTCCCGGAGGGCCTGACCCAGATGTGGAGCCTGGCCGTCCAGGTGAGCTTCTACCTGCTCCTGCCGGCGCTCATGCTCGCGGCCACCGGACGGAAGAGTCACCTCTCGCACGCCCGGGTCGTCGCGGTGCTGGGCGGGCTGGTCGCCGTCACCGTGGTCTGGCACCTGGGGCTGGGGGCCCGGGTCGCCGCGCACGTCGACGGGTCGCCGGAGCAGTGGCTGCCGTCGTACACGCTGTGGTTCGCGGTGGGCATCGGGCTCGCGCTCGCGCGGGTGCTCCACGACGCAGCGGCACCTCCCGGCCGGGTTCGGCGGCTGCTCGCCACCGTGGCCGCGCTGCCCGGCAGCTGCTGGGCGATCGCGGCCGGGCTCATGCTGGTGGCGGCGACTCCCCTGGCCGGGCCCGCCGCATTCGCGGAGACCTCGCCGGCCCAGTCCCTGACCAAGAACGTCCTCTACGCCGGGGTCGCCCTGTTCCTCGTGCTGCCCGGCCTCCTCGGCACGGACGGGCGTTTCGCATCGGCGTTCTCCCGGAGGCCGCTGCGGCACCTCGGAGCGATCTCGTACGGCGTCTACTGCCTCCACCTGCCCGTGATCCACCTGGTGATGTGGATGACCGGCTACCAGCTGTTCGGCGGGCACGGCTGGCAGATCTGGCTGCTCACCGTGGCGCTGAGCCTGGCGGCTGCCGAGCTGGTCTACCGCCTGGTCGAGCGCCCGACGATGCGGCTGCGCACCCGAGTCCGTCTCGGAGCAGGGGGCGACGACAGCACGAGCGCTCCGACGACGGAGACGAGCACCAGGTAGCTCGGGGTGTCGAGGTGGCCGGCCCACCCCGACGGGCTGCCCCACGGCCTCAGCACGTAGGCGAACGAGGCGACCAGGCAGGCCCCGCCGAGCGACCACCGCGCCGCCTGCGGCGCCCGCTCACGCAGCAGCAGCACCAGAGCCGCGGTGGCGGCAGCGACGGCCACGCCGATCCAACCGGCGAGCAGCCCGGCACCCACCAGCGCGACACCCAGGATCACCCCGGGCCCGATCTCGCGCGCGTCGAGAGCCGGCGGGCTGCGGTCCGCCACGGTGCGGCCAAAGCCCAGCGTGAGCCCGGCGAGGCCGACGAGGAGCACCAGACCGATGGCCAGACCGAGCCGGTACGGCTGGTCGGGCGCGAAGGACTCCCTCACCGTGCCGGCCCGGCCGCTCAGCTCGAATCCCTGCTGCCACCCGTCGACGGTCACGGGCCGGAGACCGGCGCCGCCCAGGGTGGCCTGCCAGCCCGGGTTCACGTTCTCCCGCACCGCGAGCAACCGGTTGCCGGCAGCCACGCGGATGCTCCGGTGCACGGGTGAGTCGACGGCCAGCGGTGCGACCGAGGGGGCGGCGAGGGTCGAGAGGGTGCGGTCCCCCGGCGGGCGCAGCACCAGCGCGGCGGGGCCGAACGCCGGGGAGCTGCGTACGTCGACGGTGCTCTCGCCACGTCGGAGGGTCACGGTGGAGCCCCCGCAGAGCTGGGCGGTCGCCGGCGCCATCGCGACGAGGTCGGTCGGCCGGGCGGTCACGGACGTCCGGTAGGTCCGGCCGTCCACGGACACGTCCGGACCGGTCCCGCAGGCGTAGGACACCGGCTCGTCGGACACGGCGGCGGGCAGGTCGGGACCACCCCGGAGGCGCAGCTCGGTGATCCCGACCCCGACGGGGGTGATGGTCCCGTCGAAGCCGAGGCTGGCCACCCGCTCCGCCTTCTCGACGCGGATGGTCAGCCGGTCGGTCCTGATCGCCGCGAAGCGAGCGCGACCCTGCGCGTCGAGCCGCACGGAGCGTCGTCCTCCCGGCCAGCTCAGGACCACGACCTCGGGCCTCCGTGCCGCTGTGTCGGGATCCACGGACAGGTCCAGTCCCGTCACGCTGCGTCGACCGGGCCACTGGAGGCCCAGGGTGGGGCGCACGTCGTCGGCCGCGGCGACCCAGGACGTTCCCGCGTCTCCGTCGATCGCGGCGTAGGCAGATGCGCGCACATCCCTGACGGCCTGCGAGGAGGCGTCCACCCGGACCGGGAGACCGCGCCCGAGCAGCCTGTCGAGGGCGGTCCCGGGCCGGGGTGCCACGGTCAGGGTGGCCTCGTAGGTGGCCGGGGCGGGGAGCCGCACGATCCGCCTCATCCGCTCGTCCTCCTCGCCGGGCCGGTCGCGACCGGGGGCGCAGCGCACGCCGGCACCCACCTCCACGCAGCCGGTGCGGCCGTCTCGGGACGCCCGCAGGACCACCGCATCCGGCATCCGCGATCCCGCGGGGAGGCGCGGCAGCACCAGGGACCGGGTCGCTCGGAGGCCGGGTGTCGAGACTTCGGCCAGGGACAGCTGTGCCGGCCCGCCCGCCCCGTCCTCCACCCGGACCCAGGTGGTCCTGCCGTCGGGCACCGGGACGACACGTTCCTCACCCGGCCCGAGATGGACCACCCGGCTCGACCCGGACGCCGTGCGGACCCGCACGGTCTGGTCGTCACCTGCGCCCGAACCGCCGACGAGACGGACCGCGCCGACCCGGGTGGGCGTCTCGAGGCCGACCCTCCACCACGCGGGCTCGTCCTGCCCGCGGCCGGAGACCCAGGCGGTGTCGGTCGACCCGTCCACGGCCGCGAACGGGAGCTCTCCCGGGATGGCGCCGCCGAGGGCGTCGCCGTCCGACATCGACGACGACGCGGAGACCGACGCGATGCCGTCGAGCCTGGCTGTGGTGGACCAGCGGTCGCCGTCGCCGAGGGTGTAGTCGCGGGTGGGGTTCACCGAGCGCCGCCGGTCGCCGGGAGTCAGGACGGCCGAGGCGCCGTCGTGGATGCGGCCGAACGACCGTTCCCGCTTGCGGAGGCCGTCGGTCAGGATGAGCGGCACCCGTCCGCCCGTCGTCCGGCCGCCGTCCACGGCCAGCCGGGTCGGCTGGTCGCCGAGGAGGCCGAGGTCCGACAGGTCCAGCAGGTCCTCCGGACCGCCGACGACGACCGGCGCGGTCGCGGCGGTGACGGCCAGGGCGGCACGCCCGGACACCTCGTAGATCTCGACCGCCGGGCTGCGGCGCTGCCAGCCCTCGTTGACCACGGCTCGCCGGTCCCCGTCCCGCAGGTGCGCGTCGCCTCCCACCTCGGGACCGAACGCCCGGACCAGCCGCAGGCCCGGCGTCCGGTTCAGCGCCTGGTGCACGAGCACCGGGTCGGTGAGGTCGTCGCCGTGGACCAGGTCGTTGCGGACCACCAGGTAGCGGACCCCGGCGCGCCGCAGGTAGTCGGCCAGGCCGGCCGACCCGACGCCCTGGGCCAGTCGTGACTCGATCGCGTCGAGCATCCTGATGCTGCCGGAGGGCGTGAGGGGGACACCGTCCCGGACCGCCCAGCGCGACCGGGCCAGCGACTGCAGCGGCTCGTCGCGCAGCGACCCCCAGACGTAGCTCGCTTGGGCGCCGGGCACCACCAGCGCGGCGCCGTGACCGGGGGTTCGGGCGAGCCAGCGGGCGACCTCCCCCCAGTAGCCGGGTACGGCGAGGGTGGCGCCGGCCGGTGTGAGCCGGGTCGCGAGAGCGGGCGTCAGGGAGGCGGCCACCGCCGCCACGGCGAGAGCGAGCACTCCCCCGTGTCTGGCCCGGGCGAGCCACCACGCTGCGTCGGGGCGCGAGCGTGTGTCAGCACGCAGTCGCAAGAGGTGCTCGTCGACCAGCCAGCCCAACCCGAGGACCAGCGGCAGGCGCAGGACGGGGTCGAACTTGTGCACGTTGCGCAGGGGCGCCAGAGCACCGTCGAGCAGGCCACGCAGGTCGGACGCGAACCATCCCCGCACGCCGTCCACGTGTCCCGTCGTCACCATCACGAGGCCGACCAGGACGGACAGCGCCAGGAACGTGCGGTTCGGGTTGCGTCCGTTCAGGAGGCCGACCAGACCCAGCATCAGGACCACCCCGCTGGCCAGCGCCAGATGGGGCTGGGTGATCAGGTCGTGCCCGGCACGCCAACCGGCGTCGATGTAGGGAACCCAGTCGGAGGTGCCTCGCAGCGCGTCGAAGAGGGTCGTGGGAAAGGTGGTCGTGGCCGCCGACTCGATGTGGTCGAGGAACGGCGGGCTGGTGGCAGCGAGCAGGAACAGCGGGACCAGCCACCACACCGTCCCCACCACCGTGAACAGCGGCCACCACAGCATCAGCGCCCGTCGACGGGGGCCGGGGGTTCGCGTGAGCAGCCAGAGCACCCCGAGCGGGAGCACCGCGAACGTGGCCGTCGCGTTGACGCCGCCCACCATCGCGACCGCCAACGCGGACAGCGCGGCAGCGCGGCGCGGTGACCCGCTGATCGACCCGCGGACCAGCGGGATCAGGACCCAGGGCGCCAGCGCGCTCGGCCAGGCCTCGATGGAGATGGGGCCCAGGGTGGTGAGCATCCTGGGCGAGAGCGCGTACGCGACACCCGCCACGATGCAGGCCGCGTCGGACCGGATGCCGAGCCTGCGGCCGAGGCGGGCGAGGCCGACGAACGCCGTACACAGGACGAGCGCGGTCCAGAGCCGCTGCACGAGCCAGCCCGGAAGCGCGACCGCGTGCCCGAGGAGGAAGAACGGCCCCATCGGCCAGAGGTAGCCGTAGGCCTGGTTCTGTACCCGTCCGAAGGCGCCGTCGGCGTCCCAGAGGTGCAGCGTCCGGCCGAGGAAGTGGGCAGGGTCGAGGACCAGGTCGAACTTCGTGTCGGCCACCAGGAAGCCCGGGTCCTGCACGAGCGCCAGCCCGACGAGCAGGAGGCACACGGCCGCCCACCGCACCGAGGTCGCGCCGGACGCGCGACCGCCGTCGGCGGCCGGCTCGGTCACCGCTTGCGCAGGACCATCACGAGATTCCACGTCACGAGCTCCCTCAGGACAGGTACCCGGGTCAGCCAGTGGGTCCAGCGTGGGTGGTAGCGCGGCACCACGGCAAGTACGTCGGCAGCGGTCTGTCGTTCTGCCCAGCCCAGTCCCGCGCGGACGGAGACCGCGAACATCGTCTCGCCGTACCGGTTCTTCGGCTCGTGGCCGTGCCTGCGACGGAAGCGCTGCCGCGCGCGGCGGCCGCCCAGGTAGTGCCAGGGCGACGTCTCGTGGCCACCCCACGGGCCGAGCCACACCGTGTAGCTGACGAACGCCAGGCCACCCGGCTTCGTGACCCGCAGGATCTCGTCCGCCATCCGCCACGGGTCGCGGACGTGCTCGAGGACGTCGGAGGAGAAGCAGACGTCCACCGAGCCGTCCGCTACGGGCAGGTTCATCCCGTCGCCGACCAGGGTGCGAGCGGTGACCTCGCCGCGCTGCGTGAGCTCGCCGGTGTCCGTGTCGAGACAGACGTACGTCGCGCCCGCCCGCTCGAACGCGTCGCGGAAATGTCCGGGCCCGGCGCCCACGTCGAGCACCAGCGCCCCGTCGAGCCGCACGTAGGTCTCGAGCTGAGCGACGGAGTCCTCCGCGAGAGCACCGTAGAAGCGGACCGGGTCGGACTGCTCGGCGAGGAACTCCCGGAAGAGCCGCACGGAACGCCCAAGGTCAGCCCGCCAGGGCTGCGCTCGGAAATCCGACCGGTCCGACACGCCGCGACCCTACTAGCGTGGAGCGATGCACGACCGAGACCTGCTGGCGGGCCGGCACGTGGTCTTCCTCAGCTGGCGCGACACCCGCAACCCGGAGGGTGGCGGGGCGGAGCGGTACCTCGAGGCGATGGCGCACGGTCTGGCCGCCCGCGGCTGCCGGGTCACGGTCTTCAGCGCCGCCTTCGCCGGTGCGCCCCTGACCGAGACGGTGGACGGGATCCGTTTCGTGCGCCGCGGGTCGAAGACGACCGTCTACGTGCAGGGCGTGTGGTCGCTCCTGCGTCGGCGGTTCGGGCGGGTCGACCTGGTCGTGGACGTCCAGAACGGCATGCCGTTCCTCTCCCGCCTGGTGACCCGCAAGCCGGTCGTCGTGCTGGTGCACCACGTGCACCGCGAGCAGTGGCCGGTGGTGTACCCCGGTCCGCTCGGCACGCTGGGCTGGTGGATCGAACGCTGGCTCGCCCCTCGGGTCTACCGCGGTTGCCAGTACGTCGCGGTGTCCCACGCCACGCGGGCAGACCTGCGGGCCCTCGGTGTCTCGGGACCCCGGATCGCGGTCGTGCACGACGGCACCGACCCCGTCGTACCCACGACGGCGACCAAGTCGGCGACCCCGATGCTGTGCACGGTGGGCCGGCTGGTGCCGCACAAGCAGGTGGAGCACGCCATCGACGCGGTCGTCGCGCTGCGGGACGAGTTCCCCACCCTCCGGCTGCACGTCGTCGGGAGCGGATGGTGGGAGGCGGCCCTGCACGAGCACGCCAGGGCCTCCGACGCCGGCGACTCGGTCGTCTTCGAGGGCCACGTGGACGAGGTCCACAAGCACGAGGTCTTCGAGTCCGCGTGGGTCATGGTCCTGCCGTCGCTCAAGGAGGGCTGGGGTCTGGTCGTCGCGGAGGCCGGTGAGCACCGGACCCCGACCGTCGCCTACCGGTCAGCCGGTGGGACGCGCGAGTCGGTCGCCGACGGACGCTCAGGTGTCCTGGTCGACGACCAGCAGGAGCTGACCCGGGTGCTCGGTCAGCTGCTGCGGGACCGGGCAGGGCGTGAGGCCCTGGGCGAGGGCGCCTTCGAGCTGAGCCGGCTCTACACCTGGGGCCACGCCCAGAGGTCGTTCGCCCACGTGGTCGCGGCGGCGATCCGCGGAGAGCTGACCGACAGCGAGGACCCCGAGGAGTAGTGCCCGGACACAGGACGAGGAGGCACCGACCACGCGGTGCCCCCTCGTCCTCGACGCAAGGATCAGACCAGGCGACGTCGGAGCGCGAACACCCCACCACCGGCGCCGAGGATCGCCAGTCCGCCCAGACCACGGGTCAGGTTGCGGCTGCCCTCGCCGTCGTCACCCTGGATCACGTAGCTGTACGCCGTCAGGCCGATCGCGTCGGTCGGCGCGCCGAAGGCCATGTTCTCGGCCTCCGCACGCTTCGCGCCGGCGGTCATCGTGGCGTACATCTCGCCGTAGTTCTGTGCCGTCAGCTCACCGGCCTGCACCAGCTTCTTGGTGCCCTGGTCCGACAGCTTCTGGGCGCCGTCCACGATCTGCGGAGCACCACCGGCGGCCTGCTTGAGACCGCCCGCGAGCTGACCGGAGCCGTCCGCGGCGTCCTTGAGACCGCCCGCGAGCTTGCCCGCGCCGGCCGAGAGCTGACCGGAGCCGTCCTTCGCCTGGGTCGTGCCCTCGGCGAGCTGACCGGCACCGTCGTTGAGCTTGCGGGCACCGGCGGCGAGCTTGGTGCCACCGGCCGCGAGCTCCTGGGTGCCGTCGCTGAGCTGACCGGCACCGTCGGCCAGCTGCCCGGCGCCACCGTCGATCTTGGTCAGGCCGGCCGAGAGCTCGCCCGTCTTCCCGGACAGCAGCGAAGCACCGTCCGACAGGTCACCGGCGCCGGCAGCGAGGTCACTCGCACCGGCGGCAAGGCTCGTGCCACCGGACGCGAGGGCACCCGCGCCGCAGATCAGCGTCTTGCTGGTCGGCAGGCAGCCTCCGGTGGGCGCCGAGATCCCGGCGAGCAGCGTGTCGCGGATCGAGGCGCTGATCCCGTCGACGAGCGTCGGGATGTTCGCCTTGAAGAAGGCCACGGCCTGCTTGATGCCGCAGTCGTCGGTCGGGTCCCCTGTGGCAGCCCCGACGGCACAGTTGGCGTTCGCGCCCGGGTTGACCATCGCCGCACGCAGCCGGGGCAGCGCGAGGTTCACCACGCCGGCGTCGACCTGCTGGTAGACGTCCTTCAGCGCGTCCGCGGCAGCGTTGACCTTGGCCTGGGCGCCCGCGGGTGCGGGTGAGGTGCCGAACAGCGCGTAGTAGAGCGTGGACACGGCCTGGCAGGGGTTCGTCGGCGGCGTGGGCGGCGGCGCGTAGGCCGGGTAGCCCGCGCACGGGCCGCCCGCGTTCGACGTCCCGTTGAGGACCCCGAGGACCGGCTTCAGCTGGTCGAGGTCGGTCGCGCCGGAGCTGAGCTGACCGGAGATGAACTGCACCGCGTCGAGCGCACCGCACTGGGTCGGCGTGCCGCCGGTCAGCTTGGTCGCGCAGTCGTTGCCGGCGTACCCGCCCGGCGTGCGCAGGCCGTAGCGGATCGCGTTCAGACCGCCGAACACCGTGGCCGGCTGCCCGGTCACCGGACTCGTCACGTCGTTCGGGTCCCCGATGCCGTCGACGACCTTCTGCATCCCCCCGAGGAGGGCGAGGTACTGCTGGTCGGCCGTCAGCTTCTGCTGCACCGAGGTGGGGAGCGCCTTCACTCCGGACTCGAGCAGCTGCAGGCCCGACAGCAGGTCACCCTGACCGGCGGCGATCTGCTTCATGTAGCCGTCCACGGTGGTGGCACCCGCCGCCACCTTGGTGGCGCCCGCGCTCAGCTGCTGGGTGCCGGCGTACAGCTGCTTGCCGCCGTCGGCCGCCTTGCCGGTGCCGGCCGACAGCTCGTCCGCACCGGCGGCCAGCTTGCCGGCTCCCGCGCGGAGCTTCCTGGTGCCGGCCTCGAGGGTGCCGGTGCCCGACTCCAGCTCACCGGTGCCGGCGGCCAGGCGCTTCGCCCCGGAGTTCAGCTGTCCGAGGCCGTCGTCCAGCTGGGACGCACCGTCGGCCAGCTTGGCGGCACCGGGTGCTGCCTCGCCGGCGAGCCCGGCGTTCAGCTGGTCCGCGCCGTCGCGCAGCTTGATGAGCCCGGCGAGGAGGTCGCCGGCGCCGTCGCGCAGCTTGAGGAGGTTCGAGTCGATCTGGCTCGCGCCGTCGGTGAGCTCGGCTCCGGTGTCGGCGCCACCCTTGTAGCTGTCCGCGGCCGTCTTGAAGGTCGGGCTGTCCATCGGGTTGACCGGGAGCGCCGAGATCTCGGACCTGGGCACGACGCCGTCCTTGATGTCGGCGGTGTAGCCGAAGACGGCGGTCGTGGAGCCGAGCGGCGGGAACAGCGTCATCGTGAACGACAGCTTCGTGCCGCCCTTCCCGTCGCCGGCGATGTTGGCCTGCTGGGACGAGACGTTGGTGAACGACGACGGCGCGACCAGCGAGAGCGAGCCGACCATCGGGATCGGGACGTCCACGGTCTTGGTGACCGTGCCTCCCTTGCCGTCGTCGAAGGTGACCTCCTGCGACTTGCCGGTGACGTTCTCGACGGTGTACTCCACGTCGAGCTTCCCGGACTTCCCGACGATGTCGCCCGGCTCGACCGTCTTGCCGTCGAGCTTGTACCGCACGGCAACGGTCAGCGGGAGCTGCCCGCCGTAGTTGCTGACCGAGCGCAGCTTCTTCTCGCCCGCCACCGTGGTGCGGGTGACCTGCTCGCCGTTCTTGACGTCGAAGCCGCCGAACCCGTCGAGGTTCCGCAGGTGGCTGGTGGAGATGGGGTTCTTGACGTCGACCGTCCCGTTGCCGAACAACGACAGCTGCTCGTAGACACGGCGCGTCTCCACGTGGCCGGTCGAGGAGGTGTAGACCTGCACGGTCTCGGTGTTGACGATCCGGACGTCACCGTCTGCGGCGTACGCCGGGGTGGCAGCGCTCATCGCCACCACGGACAGCGCCGCCAGCGAGGCGACGCGGAGAGGGGACAGGAGGCGGGCGTTCACGGGGTCTTCTCCATCATGAAGTCGTCGAGCTTGGCGTCGGCGGCGGGCTGCGTCGCGTGGCCGGAGGGCCGGTCGGCCCCTTCGGTGCGGTGGGACGTGCCCGGCCGGCTGTGCGGCGCGACGAGGGCAGCAGCGAGGAAGCCGACGGCCACGTTGAACAGCAGGGTCGTCGCGGTGCTCACCGACGTCGTCGCCAGCTCCGGCGGCGCCGCGGCGTAGGTGAACTCGTAGGCGCCGGTCAGGGCGGCGGTCCCCAGCAGCGTGGTCCACAGCGGGAGCCGGTCCATGCTCACCGCGGTGATGCCGACGCAGAGCAGGACGACGAGACCCACCGCGACCGCCCGGCCACCCGCGGTGTCGGGCAGCATCGCTGCCCGGACCACGTAGCCGATCCACGCGGCGACGAAGCCGGCCGCGAACCCGCCGAGCCGCACCAGGGGGCTCCGGTCGGGGACCAGGGCCACGACCGCGCCGAGCGCGCCGCCGAGAAGAGCGACGGACTCGAGCTCAAGGTCGAGTCCTGAGCTGACCAGGACGACCAGGACGGCCGCCACGGCCAGGACGAGCCCGGCCACGAGTGTTCTGCGCATGCGCGCGTACTCCCTCCACACAAGAAGTTTGAGATACCGAGTCCGGAGTCGGATCGGCCTCCTTGCTCCCTCCCACAGGCGCAAGAACTCGGAGGAGAGTATCGGTACCTTCCGGTAACCATCCGTCCGAATGACAAGAAACCTAGCCTAAACGTGTGTCGTTGGACACAAGCTCGAGAGAGGCGGTCCTGGATGTCATCGCGCCGTGATGTTCGGCACGGCCGGGCCGGGTCCGTCACGCTCCTGTCAGGTCCACGGCCTAGGCTCGTCGGGTGAACCTTCGGACGACCGCGGCTCGGGCGCTGCGCGATGGTGCGGTCATCGCGGTCGCCATGGCCGTCATGAACGTGACGACCTACGCGTTCACCATCCTCGCCGCCCGCCTCCTCGGTCCCGCCGAGTACGGCGCGCTCGCGGCCGTCATGGGTCTGCTGCTCGTCGTCAACGTGCTCTCGCTCGGCCTGCAGGCGACCGGCGCCCGCCGGGTCAGCGCGGCACCGCACCGCCGGCCGCAGATCGAGAACGAGGTGCTCGCGACCAGCTATGCCTCGGCCCTCGTCCTCGGGCTGGTCGTGCTCGCCGCCAGCCCCCTGGTCACCGCGACGCTGAACCTCGACTCGTGGGGCGCCGCGGCCCTGATCGCCGCCACCGCCGTCCCCCTCTCGGTGATGGGCGGGCAGGCCGGGATCCTCCAGGGCGAGGAGCGCTGGGCGCCGCTGGCCGCCATCTACCTCGCCGTCGGCGTCGGCCGGCTGGGCTTCGGCGCGGTCGCGCTCGTGCTGGAGCCGAACACCCAGGGGGCGATGGTCGGCGTCACCTTGGGCGCGGTGCTGCCGGTGGTGATCGGGTGGGCGGCGCTGCGGCACCGCTCCCGCGAGCGGGCACCGCGCCGCGAGCGGCTGCCGCTGTCGGCCCGCTGGGCCAAGGGCGGCGTGCTCCGCGAGGTCATGCACAACTCCCATGCCCTGCTGGCGTTCTTCGCACTCTCCAACGCCGACGTCATCATTGCCCGCAGCACCCTCGACGAGCACCAGGCCGGCCTCTACGCCGCGGGCCTGATCCTCACGAAGGCGGTGCTGTTCCTGCCGCAGTTCGTGGTGGTCATCGCGTTCCCCTCGATGTCCAAGCAGAGCGGCCGGCGGATGCATCTCCTGAGCCTCGGAGCGGTGCTCGCGATCGGCCTGGTCACCGTCGCCGGCGTCGCGGTGCTGTCGCCGATCGCGGTGAGCTTCGTCGGTGGGCCGGCGTACTCCGACCTGCAGGACCAGCTGTGGCTGTTCGCGGTGCTCGGCACGCTGCTCGCGATGATCCAGCTGATGGTCTACGACGTCGTCGCCCGCCAGCACCAGCGGATGGTGTTCGTCGTCTGGACGGCGCTGGTCGCCCTGGCCTGCCTGGCCCCGCTCGTGGGCTCGCTGACCTTCCTCATCACCGCCGTCGTCTGCATCGACCTGCTGCTGTTCCTGGTGCTGCTCGCGGTCAGCCTGCGTCGACCGGCGCCCAGACCGGCAGAGCCGGCGGAGGCCACGTCCGTCGGCTGACCGCCGGTGGTCGGGCTAGTGCGCGGCCTCGTGCCAGCTGGCTCCCGTGCCGACCGACACGTCGAGCGGCACGGTCAGCTCGGCGGCCGACCCCATCTGCTCGCGGACCAGCGCCTCGAGCGCCTCGGCCTCGCCGGCCGCCACCTCGAAGACGAGCTCGTCGTGGACCTGGAGCAGCATCCGTGAGGTCAGCGCCGACTCCCGCAGCGCACGGTCCACGTTGAGCATCGCGACCTTGATGATGTCGGCGGCCGAGCCCTGGATGGGTGCGTTGAGCGCCATCCGCTCCGCCATCTCCCGGCGCTGCCGGTTGTCGCTGGTGAGGTCGGGCAGGTAGCGGCGCCGGCCCATGATCGTCTCGGTGTAGCCGCTGCGCCGGGCCTCGTCGACGATCCCCGCAAGGTAGTCGCGCACACCGCCGAACGTCTCGAAGTACTCGTCCATCAGCCCCCGCGCCTCCCCCGGCTCGATGCCGAGCTGCTGCGCGAGGCCGTAGGCGGACAGGCCGTAGGCGAGGCCGTAGTTCATCGCCTTGATCTTGGCCCGCATCGCCGAGGTGACCTCCTCGGGCTCCACCTCGAAGACCCGCGAGGCGGTGACCGAGTGGAAGTCGCGGCCGGACCGGAACGCCTCGATCAGGAGGGCGTCCTCCGACAGGTGCGCCATGATCCGCATCTCGATCTGGCTGTAGTCCGCGGTCATCAGCGACTCGTGCCCGGGGCCGACGACGAACGCCTCCCGGATCCGTCGGCCCTCCTCGGTGCGGACCGGGATGTTCTGGAGGTTGGGGTCGGTCGAGGACAGCCGGCCGGTGGCCGCGATGAGCTGGTTGAAGGTGGTGTGGATGCGCCCGTCGGAGGCCACGGTCTTGAGCAGGCCCTCCACGGTCTGCCGCAGCCGGGACACGTCGCGGTGCCGGAGCAGCGCCTCGAGGAAGGGGTGCTCGGTCTTCACGAACAGTGCCTGCAGCGCGTCGGCGTCCGTGGTGTAGCCGGTCTTGGTGCGCTTGGTCTTGGGCATGCCCAGCTCGTCGAACAGCACCACCTGCAGCTGCTTGGGCGAGCCGAGGTTGATCTCCTTGCCGATCGCGGAGTACGCCGCGTCGGCCGCGAGCTTCACCTCCCCGGCGAAGTGCGACTCGAGCGCCTCGAGCTGCTCGACGTCGACGGCGACACCGGTGCGCTCCATGTTCGCGAGCAGGTGCACGAGCGGCAGCTCCACCTCGGCGAGCAGGCGGGTGCCGCCGCGCTGCTCCAGCTCGTCGTCGAGCGCCTCGGCCAGGTCGAGCACGGCCCGCGCCTGGAGCATCGAGGCGTCGCCGGCGGAGTCGGTGCCGAGGTCGTCGAACGACAGCTGTCCCTGGTCGGCCGGCTCCCCCGCCTTGAGCTCCCGCTTGAGGTAGCGCAGCGTGAGGTCGGCCAGGTCGTAGGAACGCTGGTCGGGTCGCGCGAGGTAGGCCGAGAGCGCGGTGTCCCGCTCCAGCCCGACGAGGGTCCAGCCGCGGGCGGCCAGCGCCAGCATCGGTCCCTTGGCGTCGTGCATCACCTTGGGGACCGATGCGTCCGCCAGCCAGGCACCGACCGTCGCGTCGTCCTCGGGGCTGATGTGCTCGACGTCGAGCCAGGCCGCCGAACCGTCGCCGGCCGCGAACGCGAGCGCGTAGACGTCGCCGCTGCCCGCACGCCAGGTGCCCTGCACCTGCACGCCCACGCGGGCGCCGGCCCGGGCGTGCGCGTCCAGCCAGCCGGCCAGCGCGCCCGGCTCGAGCCGGGTGGTCTCCAGCTCGAACCCGGAGTCGTCGATCTCCTCCTCCGACTCCAGCGTCGCGAACAGCCGCTCACGCAGCACCCGGAACTCCAGGCTGTCGAAGAGCTTGTGCACTTCCTGCCGGTCCCACGGCTGGGCGGCGAGGTCGGTCACCGTCGCCGTGAGCTCGAGGTCGCAGACCAGCGCGTTGAGCCGGCGGTTGCGGATCACGTCGCCGAGGTGCTCGCGGAACGAGTCGCCGGCCTTGCCCTTGATCTGGTCGGCGTTGGCGATGACGTTGTCGAGGCCGTCGTACTGCGTGATCCACTTGGCGGCCGTCTTGGGGCCGACGCCGGGGACCCCGGGCAGGTTGTCGGAGGTCTCCCCCACGAGTGCCGCGACCTCGGGGTAGCGCTGGGGCGGCACGCCGTACTTGTCCATCACGGCGTCGGGCGTCATCCGGGCCATCTCGGAGACGCCGCGGCTGGGGTAGAGCACCGTCGCGGAGTCGCCGACCAGCTGGAACGAGTCGCGGTCACCGGTGCAGATGAGCACCTCGAACCCCTGGTCGACCGCCTGGGTCGCCAGGGTCCCGATCACGTCGTCGGCCTCGTAGCCGTCCTTCTCGATGGTGGCGATCCGCAGCGCCGCCAGCACCTCCTTGACCAGCGAGACCTGGCCGGAGAACTCGGAGGGCGACGTGGACCGGTTGGCCTTGTAGTCGGAGTACTCCTCGGAGCGGAACGTCTGCCGGGACACGTCGAACGCGACGCCGACGTGCGTCGGCTGCTCGTCGCGGAGCACGTTGATCAGCATCGAGGTGAAGCCGTAGACCGCGTTGGTGTGCTGCCCGGTGGTCGTCGAGAAGTTCTCCACCGGGAGGGCGAAGAAAGCGCGGTAGGCCAGGGAGTGGCCGTCGAGAAGAAGCAGGCGCGGACGGTCGGTGGGCACGGGGTCGGCAGGGCTCTCGGGCACGGCCCCACCCTAGTCGGGGCCACCCCCAGCGACGGCCGGGGACCGGGTCACCCGAAGCGGGTCAGGAGAGGCGGGACTGCGAGCGCCGCAGTGACCGGCGCTGGGCGATCACGGCACCCACGGTGCGGTGGTTGCGGGCGGCGCCGACGCGGGCGGCGGCAGGCGGCTCGACGGGGAGCTTGGCGCGGAGCGCCGGCACGGTCGCCCCGCGGACCACGGCCACCTGCCCGAGCCCGAGCCGGGCCATGAACCGGTTGGCGTCGCGGGAGGCCACGGACGCGGCCGCGATCACGTGCTCGGTGTCCTTCTCCTCGGCCCAGCCGACGGTCGCCTCCATGAGCGCCCGCCCCACGCCGTGCCGGCGGAGGGCCTCGATCACCTGGAGGTGCATGACGTAGACGGCGGTGTCGCTGTGCACCGGGGACACCGGCGCGCGCAGGAGGTGCACGGCTCCGGCGACCTGGTCGTCGACGCGGGCGACGAGCAGGCGCTGGTCGGGGTCGGCCGCGATCCGTGCGATGGCCGCGGCCGCTTCCTGGGTGGCGTGCGCGGCGGCGTCCGGCGCATTGCCGGCGCGGTCCACGGAAGCCGCCCACACCGCGACGAGGGCGGTGGCGTCGTCCGGCGCCGCGTCACAGATCGTCACCGAGCAGCGCGCCATGAAGGGACACCTTCCCGCCGAGCCCGGCATCAGAGGGGGCTGCGGAGACCTGCACCGCAGCCGGACCGGTCGTCGGTGCCCCGAGACCTCACCAACCGGACCGAGGTGAGAGATTACGCCTCGAACGAGCGGTTTGGGTAGCCGGGTGCGACCGCCTTGTCGACAGCCCGCCAGAGCCACGAGGAGGCGCGATGTTCCCCGGCATCGGCACCGTCGTCAACGTGGCCACGGTGCTGCTCGGCAGCGTGATCGGGGTGCTGGTCGGGCACCGTCTGTCCCAGCGCACCCGCGACGTCGTCACCGACGCTCTCGGGCTGGTGACCCTGCTCATCGCGGCCTCCTCGGCGACGAGCGTCGCCGACCCCGCCTGGTCTCGCGCGGTCGGTGACAGCGCGCCGACCCTCATCGTCCTCGGTTCGCTGGTGGTCGGCGGCATCGTCGGCTCCGTGCTCGGGATCGAGCAGCGTCTCGAAGCGTTCGGCGGCTGGCTCCAGACCACCCTGCAGCGGCGGGCGGGCGGCGGCACCGGCGGTGCCGACCGGCAACGTTTCATCGAAGGGTTCGTGACCAGCTCGCTGGTCTTCTGCGTCGGCCCGCTGACGGTGCTCGGCTCGATCAACGACGGGCTCGGCAACGGTGCCGACCAGCTGTTCCTCAAGGCGGCGCTGGACGGGTTCGCCGCCATCGCGTTCGCGGCCTCGTTGGGGTGGGGGGTGGCCGCCTCGGCCGTGGCCGTCGTCGTGGTCCAGGGTTCCCTCACCGCGCTCGGCGCCGGGCTCGGCGACATCATGCCGCCGGCCCAGGTCGCGGCCCTGACCGCGACCGGTGGCCTGATGCTCGTCGGGGTCGCGCTGCGGCTGCTGAGGATCCGGCAGGTGCCGGTCGGCGACCTGCTCCCGGGCCTGCTCGTCGCCCCGCTGCTCACGACTCTGGTCGCCGCGCTCAGGTGACAAGCCTGCGGTTTGTGCGCAAACCGCAACACCCGCACAACCGGTGGCCCGCGGTTTGCACTCGAACCTGGGTTCACCGGCCACGATCTGCCCTATGGTGACCTCGGCGGGGGCTGTTGCGGCAGCGTCGTGCGCGGTAGCACCGCGGACTCGCTCTGTCGCTATAGTCCCGCGTCACACCTGAGACAGCCCGGTGACACCACGGCGACAGGAGCCTCATGCACGCCCGCTCGAGAAGCATCTCCGCACTGCTGGTCGGCCTGGTCGCCACGGTGCTGACGATGACCGGCAGTGCCGCGAACGCGGTCCCGGTGTCGCACGCCGGTGAGTCCGCCTGCCAGAAGCCTGCCCCACGCAACGACGACACCATCCACATCCAGGGGTGTCTGACCGACCTTCGCGAGAAGCCGCCGAAGCCCGTCCCGGACGTGAAGTTCTCCGTCGTGGACGACCAGGGCAAGGCGGTCGGTGAGGGCACCAGCAATGCCAGCGGCGTCTTCGACATCAACCTCGGCAAGTCGATCGACGTGCTCGGCAACACCTACACGGTCAACCTCGACAAGAAGTCCCTGCCGAAGGGTGCGGCTCTCCGCAATCCCAAGCAGGTGTCGCTGAAGGTCACCCCGAAGCTTTCCTCCGACGTCTACGTCACCTTCCCGATCGGCAACGCGACGGCGGCCCAGGCCGGCAAGTTCACCCAGGGCCTCCAGCTCGCGGTCGGAGGGCTGGTGTTCTCGCTGCTGCTGGCGATGGCCGCGCTCGGCCTCTCCATGATCTTCGGTACGACGGGCCTCACCAACTTCGCGCACGGTGAGCTGATCACCTTCGGGGCGCTGGTCGCCTACGGGGTCGACGCGCTGCCGGGGACGATCACCATCGGCGGCATCAACGTGACGATCGCCGTCTCCATCATCGTCGCGGCCATCGCGTCCGCGGGGTTCGGCTGGGTCAACGACCGGGCCCTGTGGCGGCCGCTGCGGCACCGCGGCACCGGCCTGATCGCGATGATGGTGGTGAGCATCGGCCTCTCGATCTTCCTGCGCAACGTCTACCAGTACCTCGCGGGCGCCAGCACCCACCAGTACTCCCAGTTCTCCAGCCCGCGGCCCTATCGCCTGGGCCCGATCCTGGTCACGCCCAAGGACATCTTCATCGTGCTGTTCTCCACGGTGATCCTGGTCCTGGTGGTGATCGCGCTCCAGCGGACCAAGCTCGGCAAGGCCACCCGCGCGGTCGCCGACAACACCGCTCTCTCCGCGGCCACCGGCATCAACGTGGACCGGGTCATCTCGGTGGTCTGGATCGTGGGTGCGATGCTCGCCGGCATGTCGGGCGTCCTGCTGGGCATGACCCAGGGCTTCGACTACCAGCTCGGCTTCAAGATCCTGCTGCTGGTGTTCGCCGCCATCGTGCTCGGCGGTCTCGGCACCGCCTGGGGCGCGATCGTCGGGGCGCTGGTCATCGGCCTCTTCGTGGAGGTGTCCACGCTCTTCATCCCCGCCGAGCTCAAGTTCGTCGGCGCACTCGTCGTACTCATCGTCGTTCTGCTGATCCGGCCCCAGGGCCTGCTCGGCAAGGCCCAGCGGGTCGGTTAGGAGACAGAGCAATGGACTGGCACGCCATCTTCAGCCAGAGCCTGCAGCAGGGTCTGGGACCGGTCGCCGCGGTCTACTGCCTGGCCGCGATCGGCCTCAACGTGCACTTCGGGTACACCGGACTGCTCAACTTCGGCCAGGCGGGCTTCATGGCCGTGGGCGGCTACGCCGTCTCGTCGTTCGTCGCCACCTGGGGCCTGTCGTTCTGGCTCGGGTGCCTCGTCGGTCTCGGCGCGGCGGCCGTGCTCGCCCTGCTGCTGGGTGTGCCCACCCTGCGGCTGCGGGCCGACTACCTGGCGATCGTCACGATCGCCGCGGCCGAGATCATCCGGCAGACGATCGGCTCGGTCACGCTGTTGAAGCTCTTCGGCGGCCAGGACGGTCTCCAGGGCTTCAACCAGAGCTTCGCCTCGCTGAACCCGTTCAGCGGCCGCATCGGCATCCCCGGCGTGGTGTCCTGGCGGCCCTACGACTTCTGGACGCTGCTCGTGGGCTGGGGTCTGGCCGCGCTGTGCTGCCTCATGGTGTGGGCGCTGATGCGCAGCCCGTGGGGCCGGGTGCTCAAGAGCATCCGCGAGGACGAGGACGCCGTCCGCAGCCTCGGCAAGAACGTCTACGCCTACAAGATGCAGTCGCTGGTCATCGGCGGCCTGATCGGCGGCCTCGCCGGCATCATGTCGGCGCTGCAGCACTCCGCGATCAACCCGTCGTTCTTCGCGACCGACACGACGTTCTTCGCCTACACCGTGCTGCTCGTCGGCGGCGCCGCCCGGGTGCTCGGCCCGGTCGCCGGAACCATCATCTTCTGGTTCCTCCTCAGCTTCCTGGACCTGATCTTCGGGGCGGCCACCTCGGGTGCCAACCCGACGCTCCCGGAGGCGATCATGAACAGCAACCAGGCCAGCCTGATGCGGTTCATCTTCATGGGCCTCGCGCTGATGCTGCTGATGATCTTCCGACCGCAAGGAATCTTCGGAGACCGAAGGGAGCTGGCTCTCGATGCCCACTGACAACGCCGAGACCACCGAGACCACCGAGACTGTGGACGGCGGCCCGACCGCGACGGCCGAGCGGGCGACCGGCGGCACCGCGACCGCGCGCGTCGACGTGAACGCCGCCCGGGCCGCCCTCAAGGACGTGCCCCACGAGCCCGGCGCGCAGAAGCCGGACCCGATCGTGGTGGCCGACGGGGTGCGACGTACCTTCGGCGGCCTCACCGCCGTCGACGTCGACCACGTCGAGATCCAGCGGGGCGTCATCACCGGCCTGATCGGCCCCAACGGCGCCGGCAAGACCACGTTCTTCAACCTGCTGACCGGCTTCGACCGTCCCGATGCGGGCGACTGGTCGTTCAACGGCAAGAGCCTCAGGGGCATCCCGGCCTACCGGGTGGCCCGGCTGGGCATGGTGCGCACGTTCCAGCTGACCAAGGTGCTCTCCAGGCTGACGGTGATCGAGAACATGCGCGTGGGTGCCACCGGGCAGCAGGGCGAGAGCCTGCTCAAGGCGATGTTCGCCCCGTTCTGGCGCAGCGAGGAGAACGCCAACACCGGACGGGCCGACAGCCTGCTCGAGCGCTTCCTGCTGATCAAGAAGCGCGAGGACTTCGCCGGCTCGCTCTCCGGCGGGCAGCGCAAGCTGCTGGAGATGGCGCGCGCGCTGATGGCCGACCCGGAGCTGGTGATGCTCGACGAGCCGATGGCCGGTGTGAACCCGGCGCTGAAGCAGTCGCTGCTCGGTCACGTGAAGTCGCTGCGCGACGACGGGCGCACGGTGCTGTTCGTCGAGCACGACATGGACATGGTCCGCGACATCTCCGACTGGGTGATCGTGATGGCGCAGGGCAAGGTGATCGCGGAGGGTCCCCCGGACTCGGTGATGGGCGACCAGCGTGTGATCGACGCCTACCTCGGCTCGCACCACGACCAGGACCTGAGCGAGGAGATGGAGGAGAAGATCCTCGCCGAGGCGCAGGCCGAGATCGCGAGGACGAGGGCGGGCCGGCTCCGGCCGCCACCGCCAGCGAGGGAGAGCAGCGTGTCTGACACCACAGCCGAGACCGCCGACCGCAGCGAGCACCTGAAGGCCGCCGAGGGGGCTGTGCTGCGCGCCGACGACCTGATCGCCGGCTACCTGCCGGGCGTGAACATCCTCAACGGCGCCGACCTGTACTGCCAGGAGAACGAGCTGGTGGGCATCATCGGCCCCAACGGCGCCGGGCAAGTCGACGTTGCTGAAGGCGCTGTTCGGCCTGGTGAAGATCAAGACCGGCACCGTCACCCTCAAGGGCGAGGACATCACCAACCGCCGGGCCGACCACCTGGTCACCAAGGGCATCGGCTTCGTGCCGCAGACGAACAACGTGTTCCCGTCGCTCACCATCCAGGAGAACCTGGAGATGGGCGTCTACCAGCGGCCCAAGTCGTTCCGCAAGCGCTTCGAGTTCGTGGGCGACCTGTTCCCGGCGCTCATCGACCGCAAGGCGCAGCGCGCCGGCTCGCTCTCGGGCGGCGAGCGGCAGATGGTCGCGATGGGCCGGGCGCTGATGATGGAGCCGTCCGTGCTGCTGCTCGACGAGCCCTCGGCGGGCCTCTCCCCCGTCATGCAGGACGAGGTCTTCGTGCAGACCCGCCGGATCAACCGGGCCGGTGTCTCGGTGGTCATGGTCGAGCAGAACGCCAAACGCTGCCTGCAGATCTGCGACCGGGGCTACGTCCTGGACCAGGGCCGCAACGCCTACACCGCCAGCGGCCAGGACCTGATCAACGACCCCAAGGTCATCGAGCTGTACCTCGGGACGCTGGCCAAGAAGGACTGACCGAGAGCACGACCGGCCGGACAACGAGAAGGGCCCCGACCAGATGGTCGGGGCCCTCTCGTGTGTCAGAGGCGGGATCAGATCACGCCGGTGACGTACTTCAGGTTGGTGTACTTGTTGTCGGCGTTGTACTGGAAGATGCCGATGGTCGCCTTGGTCGGGCTGCCGGTGTCACCGAGGTCGCAGGGGCCGGAGACGCCCTGGTAGTCGATGTCCTCGCCCTTCTTCAGCAGGTCCGCGCACTCCTTGAAGCTGGAGCACTCGGTGCCGTCCTTGGAGACCTTGATGATGTCCGGGGCGAACGACGTCGGGTCGTCGGTCTTGGCCTGGATCGCCGCCAGGGCGGTCAGGACCGTCGCGTCGTAGGACTCGGGACCGTAGGTGAAGTCGCTGAGCTTCGGGTTGGTCTTCAGCATCCGGTCCTTGAAGTCCGAGGTCAGCTCGGCACCCGGGTAGGTCGCCTTGACGCCCTTGAGCGTGCCCTTCGGGAAGTCCTTCGAGTAGTCGGCGGTGTTGCCGTCCACGAAGTAGGTCTGCTGGTCCTGGGGACCGACACCCTTGGCGATCAGCTGCGGGATGATCTTCTTGGTCTCGTCGAACGCCACCAGGACGAGTGCGTCCGGCTTGGCGGCGGCGACGCTGTTCACCTCGGCGGTGAAGTTGGTCGCGTCGGCCGAGTAGAGCTTCTTGACCGCGACGTTGGCGCCGCCGGCCTTGATGCCCTTCTCGATCTGCGCGGCCAGCAGCTCGCCGTAGGAGTCCTGGCGGGCCAGGATGGCGACGTTGTTGAAGCCGTCCTCGATCACCGTGTTCGCCATGACCGCGCCCTGGAGGACGTCGGACGGGGCGGTGCGGAAGTAGAGGTTCTTCGGGTCGGTCTTCGCGTCGTCGAGCGCCGGCGAGGTGTTCGCGGGCGAGAACTGCACGATGCCGGCGCCGGTGATCTTGTCGATGACGCTCAGCGACACCGAGGAGGACGCCGCACCGACGATCGCGTCGGCGTTCGCGTCGAGCAGCTTGTCGGTCTGAGCACCCGCGATGTCCGGGGTGCCGTCACCGGAGTCGGCCTTGACCTGGACGACGTCCTTGCCGTCGACACCGCCGGCGGCGTTGATGTCGTCGATGGCGGTCTGCACGCCGGCGAACTCCGGCGGGCCGAGGAACGCGAGGTCACCGGTCTGCGGCAGCAGGGTGCCGATCGTCAGGGTGCCGTCACCCTTGGCCGGGGCGCTCGCGCTGGACGAGGCCGAGGCGCTGGAGCCACCACCGGCTGAGCCGCTGTTGTTGTTGCCGCCACAGGCGGTGAGCGCGAGCGACGCCGTCGCGAGCACCACAGCCGTGCGCCAGGCGCGTGGTTGGGCGAATCATTGAGCCTCCGTCATGAGGAGTGAGCGCGGGAGTCCCCCCACCGGGTACGACCGCGTTTCTGTTGCTGCGAACCTAGCGCCAAACCTCTTGCGCGATGCGGATCTGAGCACAATTGGTGGTGCTGTCGTTGCCATTTCGTGACCTGGCGAACGATCGAGGCCCCGCCCACCTGTCAGCGGGCCCGGTCGGTGACTACGGGCGTGTGTCGCCCGTCGCGCCACCCGCGACGGACGGTCCGTGCGTGATGACACCCTCCGCGACCTGCCGCATCGAGAGCCGCAGGTCCATGGCGGTCTTCTGGATCCACCGGAACGCCTCGGGCTCGCTCAGCTCGAGCTGTCGCTGGAGCACCGCCTTGGCCCGGTCGACGCCTTGCGGGTCTCCAGCCGCTCGGTCAGGTCGGCCACCTCGGCCTCGAGCATCTGCAGCTCCGAGAACCGGCTGACCGCCATCTCGATCGCCGGCACCAGGTCGTCCTTGTTGAACGGCTTGACCAGGTAGGCCATCGCGCCCGCGTCGCGGGCCCGCTCGACGAGGTCGCGCTGGCTGAACGCCGTCAGGATCACCACCGGGGCGATCCGCTGCTCCGCGATCCGCTGCGCCGCCGCGATGCCGTCCAGTCGCGGCATCTTGACGTCGAGCACGACCAGGTCGGGTCGGTGCTCCTCCGCGAGCGCGACGGCGCTCTCCCCGTCGCCGGCCTGACCCACGACGTCGTACCCCTCCTCGCCGAGCATCTCGGCGAGGTCGAGCCGGATCAACGCCTCGTCCTCGGCGATCACGACACGGCGGGCGGTTCCGGTGGGCTGGGCGGTCACGGCCGTAAGGCTAGTACGACGCCCCGCCGCCCGCGCTGCCGTGTCGGGCAGGTCTCAGGCGCTGCGCCGGGTCCGGCTCGGCGTGCCGGGCGAGGAACAGCTCGACCTCCTCGCGCTCCACGCGCTGCCGGGAGAGCGCCGTACAGGCGGACCGGGCGTTCTCGATCGCACGCTCCTGTCCCAGCAGCACTCGCAGCAGTCCTCGCATCCCCAAACTATAGTCGAACACTAGACAATTGCGGGAGGGGTCCAGGACGTGGACATCCGGTCGGCTAACCTCTGACCGCGCGGCCCCGATAGCCCAACGGCAGAGGCGATGGTCTCAAACACCATTCAGTGTGGGTTCGAATCCCACTCGGGGCACCGTGTGTCTCAAGACATCGGAATAGCCCGAACCCGCGTTAGCGGGTTCGGGCGTTCGTGTTTTTGGTGGTGGGCCGGGTGGTCGGCCGGTGGGTTGGTAGCGCTTGGTGGTGTCGAGGGTGAGCTCGCGGAGGAGTTCGCCGGTGGCGGCGTCGATGATGCGGATGTCGAGGTCGTGGACGAGGACCAGGACGCGGGTTCGGGCGTGGGTTCGGCCGATGCCGATGGAGTAGAGCCGGCCGCCGTGGCGGAGGGTGACCTTGCCGCTGGGGTCGATGCGGTCGGTGCGGACCCGGTCGTGGGTGTCGGCGGTGCGGTCGCCGGGTCCGGCCTTGGGACGGGCCGCGTAGGCGGTGGCCGGGGTGGCCCGGTGCGGCAGGGAGCGGTGCGGGCGGTGCGTGGTTGTAGGTCGTCGACGAAGCGCGTCGAGCAGGGTCTGCAGCTCGGCGAGCGTGGTCGGCTGGGCCGGTTGGGCGCGCAGCCAGTTCTTCATCGTCTGCTGGAACCGTTCGACCTTTCCGCAGGTGGTCGGGTGGTTGGGGCGGGAGTTCTTCTGGACCACGCCGAGGCGGCGGAGCTCGTGCTCGAAGCCGTTGCGGCCGCCCTTGCCGCCGGCCAGGCGGGTGGTGAAGACCATGCCGTTGTCGGTCAACGTCGAGGCGGGAACACCATGCTGGCGACGGTGGTCGCGGAAGGTGGCCAGCACGATCGGGCCGGTGACCCGGTGGTGGGCGGTCACCGAGAGCGCGAAGCGGGAGTGGTCGTCGAGCCAGGTCAGGATCTCGACGTCGGCGCCGGGTGAGCCATCGGGGTGGGTCAGTCGGTAGTGGGTGAAGTCGGACTCCACTCGGGGCACCGTTCTTGTCAGGCCGACCACGAGCGTGGACACGGGCACGACTACGGCTGCGGTGGCCTCACACCACGGAGTACGTCTCGACAGGGGGCGGCTCGGCGACCCGGCGGGACGAGCCACCCGGCGCCAGCCGAACGGAGACGACCGCGACCAGGAGGACGCCGACCAGGACTCCCGACGTCACGCTCAAGCCGGTGGCGGAAACGGCCACCGGGAGTGCCGCAGTGGCCGCCGCAGACCCCAGTGCCCGCGCCGCAGTTCCCCGAGCCAGTGCACCGGTCACGCCGGTCCCGGCGCGTGCCGCCGCGGTGGTGTCCAGGAGCCCCTCAAGTGATGTCATGAACAACCCCGAGGCGGCCTGGGCGACCACCATCAGGGCCACGCTGATCGGGGCAACCACCCACCCGACGACCATCCCGATGGCACACAGGATCCAGACCGTGGGGCGGTTGGCGTCACGGCGCTGGACCGCCGAGGAGACCAGGGGTGCCGCCAGTGACCCCACCGTGAAGGCGACGGCGACCAGGGCGACCGAGGCTCGTCCGTGCGTCTGGGCGGCCAGCCCGACCGAGAGCAGCGTCGGCGCGGACGCCACGAACATGAGACCGGCCCCGGCAAGGACAGGCACGGACACGGTGGCACGCGCGAGTCGGCCGGTCGCGACGCGGGCCAGCCGGACCGTCCGCCTCACCGGCGACCCTCCTGCCACGACGACGGTCGGCAGGAGCCCGAGGACGTACACCGCTGTGACCCCGCTCAGCACGATCGAGGACCCGACGTCCGCCACCAGCGGCAGCAAGGCTGCGGCCGCCGCGCCGACCGCCTCGATGGCCGCCACCCCGGTGCCGTACCACGTGAGGGCTACCGATCCGGGGCTGACGGCGGCCACCTCGGCACGCATGCCGGCGTAGCCCGTCCACGCGGTGATGTTCATCCCGGTCACACAGAGCGCCAGCAGGAGCACGGGAGCGTGCACCATGAGCAGCACGAAGACCCCGACCCGCAGGACCGCCTCGGCCGCCGCCGCCGCACGGAGGAGGTGCCGCCCGTCGAGCCGCTCCGCGAGGCGGCTCGCCACCGGGGCGGACATCGCCACTCCCACCAGCATCGCGGCACTGACGAGTCCAGCCGCCCCCAGTCCGTAGGTGGCCACGAGCTGCAGCATGAGCACGGTCCACGCGAACGAAAGGCAGAGCGAGTCAACGAGACCGGCAGCCATCAGGCGCGCGAGGCGGCTGCCCAGGACGCCCATCGCTACTCGGGGAGGAAGTACGGCTGCGGCGGCGGGAAGCCGTTGAAGCTGGAGGCGTAGCTGAGGGTGTAGGCGCCCGCCGTGCCGACGAACACCCGGTCGCCCTCCCCCAGCGTCGTCGGCAACGGCACCCCGTAGAACATGGTGTCCGCGCTGTCGCAGGTCGGCCCGGTGACCGTGTACGGCACCTGCGGCGACACGACGTGGTCCGGACGCGAGGTCCAGAGCGGGAACCTCCACTGTCCGACGGTCTGCTGGGTCTCCATCAGGCCGTTGTACGCACCCACGTCGAGGTACAACCACTCCTCCCCGGCACGCTCCTCGCGACCGAGGACGCTCGCCACGAGCACTGCGGTCTCGGCGACCAGGTGGCGTCCGGGCTCGGCAGCGAGCAGCTGCGGCTCGTACGGGAGAAGCTCGCGGAGCGCGCGCTCGACGACCTGACCGAGCTGTTCGATCGACGGCACCGGGTCGCCGTACCGTGCCGGGAAGCCACCTCCGATGTCGAGCATCTCGATGCGGATGCCGTCCGCCTTCAGCTGCCTCATCATGCGTCCCACGGACGCGATGGCCTGGACCCAGGCCGACGTCGACGTGCACTGAGAGCCCACGTGGAAGGTGATCCCGTAGGGCTGCAGCCCGAGGCTGCGGGCGATGTGCAGCAGGGCTCGTGCCTCGTGCGCCTCGGCGCCGAACTTCCGGGAGAGCGGAAAGACACTGCTGCTGTCGTCGACGCGAACGCGGACGTAGACCGCGCTGCCCGGCGCGTGCCGGGCGATCTTGTGCAGCTCGCCCTCGGAGTCGAACGAGAATCTCCAGAGACCGTCCGCGGCCGCGGCCGCGATGTGCGAGGCCGGCTTGATGGTGTTGCTGTAGAGCACGTCCGCCGCCTCGATGCCGAGGCTCTGCAGGAGGCGGAGCTCCCCCAGGGACGCCACCTCGAAGCCGGCGTCGCTCGCGGCCGCCGTACGCAGGATCTCCGGGGTCGAGTTGCATTTCACGGCATAGAACGGCCGCACTCTCGGGAGGGCGTCACGGAACGCGTCCAGACGATCGCGGAAGAGCCGGAGGTCGCCGGCCAGGAACGGAGTCGGCAGGTCGATCCTGGACAGCACCTCGGGCGACAGGCTCGCCGGCCAGCTGGCCGGGAGCTCGTAGGTCGAGGTCAGCTCGCCCATCACTGCTCTCACGTCGGGCACCCATGCTTCGTCCGGGAATCGGTCAGGCACCCATGGAAAAGGCATTACCAGGTGTGGGCGGGGCGAATTCGGAAAATTTTCCTGAATTCGGCGATGAAACGACGACGCAAACCCGACATTGTCCTCATGACACCGTCCCACCGATCTCCCTCGCGCCCCTCGGCGGCCATAGCCGTCGTGGTCGTGACGACCGTGTGGACTGTCGTGCTGCTGGCCGTCGGCGACCCAGTCCAGGCGCAGCTCATCTCCAACACAGGGCTCGTGGTCTCCCCGCTCGCGGCGGGAATTGCGGCGGTCCTTCGCTCCCGCACCACTGCCGGACCGGTCCGCCGCTTCTGGCTCCTGCTCGGCGCCGCGGCCCTCAGCTGGGGACTCGGTCAGGCGGTGTGGACGTGGTACGAGTCGATCCTGGGTCGCGACGTACCGTTCCCGTCGCTGGCAGATGTGGGCTACCTGGCGATGCCTCCACTCGCCGCTGCGGCTTTGCTGTCCCTGCCGCTGGCGGCGCCCACCCTCGCGGGACGAGTCCGGACCGTGATCGACGGGCTGACCGTGGCGGCAGCCTTGCTGATGTCCAGCTGGATCCTGGTTCTGGAGCAGATCTTCCGCGCCAGCAGCGACAGCCAGCTCCTCGCCCAGGCCATCTCCCTCGCCTACCCGATCGGCGACGTCGTCGTGATCACCATCGTGGTGTACACGGCCCTCCAGGTGCGCCAGAACCGTTCGCGCCTGCCCGTGTCATTGCCGCTGGTGGGCACCGGGCTCGTCGCGTTCGCCGTCGCGGACTCCGGATTCAGCTACCTGACCACGCTGGACGCGTACAACTCCGGCAACGGCATCGACGTCGGCTGGTTCGTCGGCTACGCCCTGATCCTGCTCGCCGCGCTCAAGACCCCGACCGATCGGGAGGACGCCGACGACGAGGTGCTCCGGCAGCCCCTCGGCACGCTCCTCCCCTCCGCCGCCGTGATCCTCGCGCTCGCCACGTCGGTGGTCGACATCGTCCGCACGGGGCACACGGACTGGTTCGTGTCCTGGTTGCGGACCGTCATCATGGTCCTGCTCGTCGTGCGTCAGGTGCTGACGCTGCGCGAGAACCGCTACCTGACCGCGCATCTCGAGCAGAGGGTCGTCGAGCGCACGGTCGAGGTGGCCGCGAGCCGGGAGCGCTTCGCCGCCCTGGTGCAGCACAGCTCGGACGTGGTGACGGTCCTCGACGTGAGCGGAGTCATCCGCTACCAGAGCATGTCCAGCGAGCGGCTGTTCGGCTTCCACCCGAGCGAGCTCGAGGGCACGTCCCTGTGCGACCTGATGACACCCTCCGACGCCGCCGGCTTCCTCGACGCCCTCGCGTACGCCGCTGCGGAACCCATGCGCGTGCACACCCTGCGCACCTCGTGGCGGCATGCGGCGGGTGGGCGACGCGACGTGGAGCTGACCATCACCAACCTGCTGGAGAACCCGCACGTCAACGGGCTGGTGCTGAACAGCCGGGACGTCACCGACCGGACGACGCTCGAGGCAGAGCTCCTGCACCAGGCGTTCCACGACTCGCTGACGGGGCTGGCCAACCGGGCTCTCTTCCGGGACCGGCTCGGACACGCCCTCGCGAGACGGGGCGCGAACCACGGCGTCGCGGTGCTGTTCCTCGACCTCGACGGGTTCAAGGAGATCAACGACACCCTGGGGCACAGCAGTGGGGACGAGCTCCTCGTGAAGGTGGCCGGCCGCCTTCGCGGAGAGGTACGTCCCAGCGACACCGTGGCCAGGTTCGGCGGAGACGAGTTCGCGATCCTGGTCGAGGACACGTCGGACGCCGCCGACGCCACGGCCCTCGCCGAGCGCATCGAGGCGGCCCTGCTCCTCCCCTTCCAGCTCGGCTCGCAGCAGGTCCACGTGTCGGCCAGCATCGGGATCGCCGCAGGCCCCACGGCCGAGGCCGGCACGTCCGAGCAGCTTCTTCGCAACGCGGACCTGGCGATGTACCAGGCCAAGGCCGCGCACTCGGCCAGCTACGCGACCTACGACCCCCGGATGCACGCGAACCTGGTCGAGCGCGTGCAGCTCGAGGCGGACCTGCGGGCCGGCCTCGACCGGGGCGAGTTCGTGGTGCACTACCAGCCGCTGATCGACCTGAAGACGGGCGAGATCCGGGGCTGCGAAGCGCTGGTCCGCTGGATGCACCCGGAGCGCGGCCTCGTCGGCCCGTCGCAGTTCATCCCCCTGGCGGAGTCCTCGGCGTTGATCCGTCCACTGGGTCGGTGGGTCCTTGCCGAGGCCTGCGCCCAGACCGTGGCCTGGCAGCGCTCCTCACCCCAGCTGCGGGACCTGAAGATCAGTGTCAACCTCTCAGCGCGTCAGCTGCCGGACGCAAACCTGTGCCAGCAGGTCACCGAGGTGCTCGACGAGACAGGTCTGCGGCCCTCCTGCCTGACGCTCGAGATGACGGAGAGCGTGCTGCTGGAGAGCTCCGACGAGATCAGCGCCAACCTGCACGCACTACGTGCCCTCGGAGTGCGTCTCGCCATCGACGACTTCGGCACCGGGTACTCGTCACTGAGCTACCTGCACCGGTTCCCCGTGGACATCTTGAAGATCGACCGGAGCTTCATCGAGCAGCTCCGCAACGGTGGCGACGTCGCGCTGGTCAGCACGATCGTCCGGCTGGGGCAGACGATGCATCTCGAGACGGTCGCCGAGGGCATCGAACAGGCCGAGGAGATGCTGATGCTGCGCCGCCAGGGCTGCACAACGGGGCAGGGCTTCCACTTCTCCCCGCCCGTGGACGCGGCGGAGATGGAGAACATCCTGGCCGAGCGCACCCGGCTCAGCGACGTGCTGAGCGGGGACATCTCGGCCTGAGGTCTACTCCGGCCGGGTGTAGGCCGGAGCCACCTCGTTGATGGCGTCGCCCATCCGGTGGATGCGCAGCGCGTTGGTCGACCCCGGGATGCCGGGCGGGCTGCCGGCGACGACCACCACCAGGTCGCCCTCCTCGACGCGCTTGATCCGCAGCAGGTGCTCGTCGACCTGGCGGACCATCTCGTCGGTGTGCTCGACGGGCTCCCCCAGGAACGTCTCGACGCCCCAGGACATCGCGAGCTGGGAGCGCACCACCGAGATCGGGGTGAACGCCAGCATCGGGATCGACCCGCGGTAGCGGGAGAGCCGGCGAGCCGAGTCACCGCTCTGGGTGAAGGCGACGAGGTACTTCGCACCGATCCGCTCGGCGACCTCGTTGGCGGCCTTGGCGATCACGCCGCCGCGGGTGCGGGGCTGCCAGTCGATCGCCGCCATCCGGGCCAGCCCGTGGTCCTCGGTGGACTCGATGATGCGGGCCATCGTCTGCACGGTCTCGATGGGGTACTCCCCCACGCTCGTCTCGCCGGACAGCATCACGGCGTCGGCGCCGTCGAGCACGGCGTTCGCGACGTCGGAGGCCTCCGCGCGGGTCGGCCGCGGCGCGGAGATCATCGACTCGAGCATCTGCGTCGCGACGATGACCGGCTTGGCGTGCCGACGGGCGACCTCGATGACCTGCTTCTGCAGGAACGGCACGTCCTCGAGCGGGCACTCCACGCCGAGGTCGCCGCGCGCGACCATGAAGCCGTCGAAGGCGTCGACGATGTCCTCGATGTTCGCGATCGCCTGCGGCTTCTCGATCTTCGCGATCACCGGGAGGAAGACGCCCTCCTCCTTCATGATCGCGCGTACGTCGTCGACGTCGGTCGCCGAGCGCACGAACGACAGCGCGATGAAGTCGACGGTGAGGTGCAGGGCCCAGCGCAGGTCCTCCTTGTCCTTCTCGGACAGCGCGGGCACGGACACGGCCACACCGGGCAGGTTGATGCCCTTGTTGTTGCTCACCGTCCCCGGGACCAGCACCCGGGTGCACACGTCGGTGCCGTTGTCGACGCTGGTGACCTCGAGGCGGACCTTGCCGTCGTCGATGAGGACGTGGTCGCCAGGTGCGACGTCGCCCGGGAGGCCGGCGTACGTCGTCGAGCAGATGTGCACGTCGCCCGGGACGTCGCGGGTGGTGATCGTGAACTCGGCCCCCGGCTCGAGCTGCACCGGCCCGTCGGCGAACCGGCCGAGCCGGATCTTGGGGCCCTGCAGGTCCGCGAAGATGCCGACGCCGTGACCGCTGGCGTCGGACGCCTCGCGGACCATCTTGTAGACCTTCTCGTGGTCGGCGTACGCGCCGTGGCTGAGGTTCATCCGCGCCACGTCCATGCCGGCGTCGACGAGGGCACGGATCCGCTCGGGGGTGTTCACGGCGGGACCGAGGGTGCAGACGATCTTTGCTCTACGCACGCGTCGACCCTAGCGGGCTACCGGTGGGTCACCGGCAGCCGTCGCTGGTTCGTTCCAGGATGTGGCCGCTCAGACGACGAGCGGGCGCTCGGTCGGCGGGATCGGCACGGGCAGCGTCGTCGAACCGGTGAGGTAGCGGTCCACCCCGGCGGCCGCAGCGCGGCCCTCGGCGATCGCCCACACGATCAGCGACTGGCCGCGTCCGGCGTCGCCGGCCACGAACACGCCCGGCTGCGTGGACATGTACGCCGCGTCGCGCACGATGTTCCCGCGACCGTCGAGATCGACGCCGAGCTGGGACACGACGCCGTCCTGCTCCGGGCCGGTGAAGCCCATCGCGAACAGCACGAGCCCGGCCGGGATCTCGCGCTCGGTGCCCTCGACCTCGTTGAACTTGCCGTCCTTCATCTCCACGTCGACGAGCCGCAGGGCGCGGACGTTGCCGTCCTCGTCGCCGAGGAACTCCTGCGTGGACACGGAGTAGACCCGCTCGCCGCCCTCCTCGTGCGCGGAGGAGACGCGGAAGATCATCGGGTACGTCGGCCACGGCTGGTTCGCCGGCCGGTCGTCACCGGGGTGCGGCATGATCTCGAGCTGCGTCACGGACGCGGCCTTCTGCCGGTGCGACGTGCCGAGGCAGTCCGCGCCGGTGTCGCCGCCGCCGATGATCACGACGTGCTTGCCGGTCGCGGTCACCTGGTCCTCGACCTCCTGGCCGAGCGACGCGCGGTTCGACTGCGGCAGGAACTCCATCGCCTGGTGGATGCCACCGAGCTCCCGGCCCTTGATCGGCAGGTCGCGCGGCAGGGTGGCCCCGACCGACAGCACGACGGCGTCGAAGCGGTCCACGAGCTGGGTGCCGGTCACGTCGACGCCGACGTTCACGCCCGACCGGAACACCGTCCCTTCCCTGCGCATCTGGTCGATGCGCCGGTCGAGGTGCTTCTTCTCCATCTTGAACTCGGGGATGCCGTAGCGGAGCAGGCCGCCGGGCTTGTCCGCCCGCTCGTAGACCGCGACGGTGTGCCCGGCGCGGGTCAGCTGCTGGGCGGCGGCGAGACCAGCGGGGCCCGAGCCGACCACGGCCACGGTCTTGCCGGTCAGCCACTCCGGAGGCTGGGGACGCACCAGGCCGGACTCCCACGCCCGGTCCGCGATGGAGACCTCGACGTTCTTGATCGTCACCGGGTCCTGGTTGATGCCCAGCACGCACGCGGTCTCGCACGGCGCCGGGCACAGCCGGCCGGTGAACTCCGGGAAGTTGTTCGTCGCGTGCAGCCGCTCGCTCGCGCCCTCCCAGTCGTCCCGCCAGACCAGGTCGTTCCACTCGGGGATGATGTTCCCGAGCGGGCAGCCCTGGTGGCAGAACGGGATGCCGCAGTCCATGCAGCGTCCGGCCTGCTTGGTGATGATCGGCAGCAGCGCGCGGCCCACCCCTTCGGGGTAGACCTCGTTCCAGTCGTTGAGCCGCTCGTCGACGGGCCGGCGGGACGCGACCTCGCGGCCGTCCTTGAGAAAGCCTCGGGGGTCAGCCATTGACAGAGCCCTCCATCATCGCGCTCGGGGGAAGCAGCGCACTTCCGTGGGACCGGGAGACGTGCTCAGCCATGCAAAGCCTCCATCATCCGGGTCGCGGTCTCGTCGTCGGAGAGACCCTCGGCCTCGGCCTCCTCCTTGGCGGCGAGCACCCGTTTGTAGTCGGTGGGCATGAGCTCGGTGAAGCGGCGTACGGCGGTCGCCCAGTCGTCGAGCAGCGCCTCGGCCACCGGCGACCCGGTCTCCTCGAAGTGCCGTCGCACCAGCTCCTGCAGGTCGTCGGCCGCGTCGCCCTCGACCGGCGCGAGCTCGACCAGCTCGTGGTTCACCCGGCCCTCGTCGAGGTCGAGCAGGAACGCCACGCCGCCGGACATGCCGGCCGCGAAGTTGCGGCCCGTCGGGCCGAGCACGACCACCCGGCCGCCGGTCATGTACTCGCAGCCGTGGTCGCCGACTCCCTCGACGACGGCCGTCGCGCCGGAGTTGCGGACGCAGAACCGCTCGCCGACCTGGCCGCGCAGGAAGATCTCGCCCGACGTCGCGCCGTACGCGATGACGTTGCCGGCGATGATCTGCCCGGCCGCGTCGAAGGTCGACGCCCGGTCGGGCCGGACCACGATCCGGCCGCCGGACAGGCCCTTGCCGACGTAGTCGTTGGCGTCGCCCTCGAGCCGCAGAGCGATGCCCGCGGGCAGGAACGCACCGAACGACTGGCCGGCCGAGCCGGTGAACGTGATGTCGATGGTGCCGTCGGGCAGGCCCTCGCCCTTGTAGCGCTTGGTCACCTCGTGGCCGAGGATCGTGCCGACGGTGCGGTTGACGTTGCGGATCTGCACCTGCGCCCGGACCGGCTCGCCCTTCTCCAGCGCGTCGGCGGCGAGCTTCACGAGCTCGTTGTCGAGCGCCTTGTCGAGCCCGTGGTCCTGCCGCGTGGTGTTGTGCCGGGCGGCCCCCTCGGGCAGCTCGGGCACGTGCAGCACCGGCCGCAGGTCGAGCCCGGAGGCCTTCCAGTGGTCGACCGCCTGGGTGACGTCGAGGAGCTCGGCGTGGCCGACGGCCTCCTCGAGCGTGCGGAAGCCCAGCTGGGCCAGCAGCTCGCGGACCTCCTCGGCGATGAACTCGAAGAAGTTCACGACGAACTCGGGCTTGCCGGCGTAGCGCTGACGCAGGACGGGGTTCTGCGTCGCGACACCCACCGGGCAGGTGTCGAGGTGGCAGACCCGCATCATGATGCAGCCGGACACCACCAGCGGCGCGGTGGCGAAGCCGAACTCCTCCGCGCCGAGCAGCGCGGCCACCAGCACGTCCCGGCCGGTCTTCATCTGGCCGTCGGCCTGCACCACGATCCGGTCGCGCAGCCCGTTGAGCAGCAGCGTCTGCTGGGTCTCGGCGAGGCCGAGCTCCCAGGGACCGCCCGCGTGCTTGAGCGACGTCAGCGGCGCGGCACCGGTGCCGCCGTCGTGACCGGAGATGAGTACGACGTCCGCGTGCGCCTTGGAGACACCGGCGGCGACCGTGCCGACGCCGACCTCCGCGACCAGCTTCACGTGCACCCGTGCGGACGGGTTCGCGTTCTTCAGGTCGTGGATCAGCTGGGCCAGGTCCTCGATGGAGTAGATGTCGTGGTGCGGCGGCGGCGAGATCAGCCCCACGCCCGGCGTGGAGTACCGCGTCTTGGCCACCCACGGGTAGACCTTGTGGCCGGGCAGCTGGCCGCCCTCGCCGGGCTTCGCGCCCTGCGCCATCTTGATCTGGATGTCGTCGGCGTTGGTGAGGTACTCCGAGGTGACCCCGAAGCGTCCGGACGCCACCTGCTTGATGGCGCTGCGGCGCTCCGGGTCGTAGAGCCGGTCGGCGTCCTCGCCGCCCTCACCGGTGTTGGACTTGCCGCCCAGCCGGTTCATCGCGATGGCCAGCGTCTCGTGCGACTCCCGGCTGATCGAGCCGTAGGACATGGCGCCGGTGGAGAACCGCTTCACGATCGCCGAGACCGGCTCGACCTCCTCGATCGGCACCGGCTCGCGCTCCCCCTCGCGGAGCTTGAACAGCCCGCGCAGGGTCATCAGCCGCTGCGACTGCTCGTTCACCCGGGCGGTGTACTGCTTGAAGACGTCGTAGCGGCCGCTGCGGGTGGAGTGCTGCAGCCGGAACACGGTCTCGGGGTCGAACAGGTGCGGCTCGCCCTCGCGACGCCACTGGTACTCGCCACCGATCTCCAGCGAGCGGTGCGCCGACGGCAGGCCGTCGACCGGGTAGGCCTTGCGGTGCCGGAGGGCGACCTCCTCGGCGATGGTGTCGACGTCGACACCGCCGAGCTTGCTGGTGGTGCCGGTGAAGTAGCGGTCCACGAGCGGCTGGGCCAGTCCGACCGCCTCGAAGATCTGGGCGCCGGTGTACGACGCGACGGTCGACACACCCATCTTGCTCATCACCTTGAGCACGCCCTTGCCGAGCGACTTGACGAGGTTCTTGACCGCGACCTCGGGCTCGGCGTCGACGTAGTAGCCGTCGCGGGCCAGGTCCTCGACGGTCTCCATGGCGAGGTAGGGGTTGACCGCGGCCGCGCCGTACCCGATGAGCAGGGCGACGTGGTGCACCTCGCGGACGTCTCCGGCCTCGATGACCAGGCCGACCTGGGTGCGGGTCTTCTCGCGCACCAGGTGGTGGTGCACGGCGCCGGTGAGCAGCAGCGACGGGATGGGCGCGAGCTCGGCGGTGGAGTGCCGGTCGGACAGCACGATGATCCGCGCGCCGTCGGCGATCGCGGCCGACACCTCGGCGCAGACCTGGTCGATCCGGTCGGCCAGCGCCTGGCCGCCGCCCTCGACGTCGTAGAGGCCGCGGGACACGTGGGTCGCGTAGCCGGGCAGGTCGCCGTCGCGGTTGATGTGCCGGATCTTGGCCAGCTCGTCGTTGGTGACCACCGGGAAGGGCAGCACCAGCTGGCGACACGACGCCGGCGTCGGCTCGAGCAGGTTGGCCTCGGGTCCGATGGTGCCGGACAACGAGGTGACCAGCTCCTCGCGGATCGCGTCGAGCGGCGGGTTGGTCACCTGCGCGAACAGCTGCGCGAAGTAGTCGAACAGCAGGCGTGGCCGGTCCGACAGCGCCGCGATGGGGGTGTCGGTGCCCATGGAGCCGATCGGCTCCGCGCCGGTCTTCGCCATCGGGGTGAGCAGGACCCGCTTCTCCTCCTCGGTGTAGCCGAAGATCTGCTGGCGGCGGGTCACCGAGGCGTGCGTGTGCACGATGTGCTCGCGGTCGGGCAGGTCCTCGAAGCGGACGATGCCGGCGTGCAGCCACTCGTCGTAGGGGTGCTCGGCGGCGAGCTCTCCCTTGATCTCCTCGTCCTCGATGATCCGGTGCTCGTGGGTGTCCACGAGGAACATCCGGCCCGGCTGCAGGCGGCCCTTGCGGACCACGGTGGCCGGGTCGATGTCGAGGACGCCGACCTCGGAGGCCAGCACCACCAGGCCGTCGTCGGTCACCCAGTAGCGCGAGGGGCGCAGACCGTTGCGGTCGAGCACGGCGCCGACCTGGGTGCCGTCGGTGAAGACCACGCAGGCGGGGCCGTCCCACGGCTCCATCATCGAGGCGTGGAACTCGTAGAACGCCTTGCGCTTGGCGTCCATCTCGCTGTGGTTCTCCCACGCCTCCGGGATCATCATCAGCACGGAGTGCGGCAGTGACCGGCCACCGATGTGCAGCAGCTCGAGCACCTCGTCGAAGGATGCCGAGTCGGACGCGCCGGGCGTGCAGATCGGGAACAGCCGGTCGAGGTCGCCGCCGATCAGGTCGCTGGCCAGCAGCGCCTCGCGGGCGCGCATCCAGTTGCGGTTGCCCATCACGGTGTTGATCTCGCCGTTGTGCGCGATGAACCGGAACGGGTGCGACAGCGGCCAGCTCGGGAAGGTGTTCGTCGAGAAGCGCGAGTGCACGACCGCCACCGCGGACTCGACCCGCTCGTCGACCAGCTCGGGGTAGAAGTGGTCGAGCTGGTCGGTGGTGAGCATGCCCTTGTAGGCGATGGTGCGCGACGACAGCGACGGGAAGTAGACGTCGGTCTCCCGCTCCGCACGCTTGCGCAGGCAGAAGGCCAGCCGCTCCAGCGCCATCCCGACGAGCCGGCCGCCGGCCGCGGAGACGAACAGCTGGCTGAAGGTCGGCATCACGCTGATCGCGGTGGCGCCGAGGGAGGACGGGTCGGTGGGCACGTCGCGCCAGCCGAGGACGGTCAGGCCCTCCTCGACCGCGATCTCCTCGATGCGGCGACGGGTCTTGGTGACCTCCCCGTCGTCGCCCGGCAGGAAGGCCGTGCCGACGGCGTACGCGTGGGCCTGGGGCAGCTCGAAGTCGACGACGGCCCGGAAGAAGGTGTCGGGGACGCCGAGGAGGATGCCCGCGCCGTCGCCGGAGTCCGGCTCGGCGCCGGTGGCGCCGCGGTGCTCCAGGTTGCGAAGTGCGGTGATCGCCTTGGCGACGATGTCATGGCTGGCCTGGCCGGTCAGGGTGGCGACGAAAGCGACACCACAGGCGTCGTGCTCGTGGTGTCCGTCGTAGAGCCCCTGGGGCGGCGGGAACGCGTGCATGCGGCATTCCTCCCGTCGTCGTGTGCACCCACGCAGGCGACCGTCGGGGGGACGGCGCCGGGTGCCTCTCATGCATGAATGCAGGGGACGACATTGGCCCGTGCGGAGTGGTCAGACTACAGCACAGTAAACGCGGACAGCTCGCCCACCGAGACGGATGGCTCACAGTCCGGACGCTCCGGGAGGAGCCGTGCGTGGGACCCGTCAGCCAATCCCGACGCCTCCGACGAAGCTGCCGAACAGGTACGTCAGACCGGCGGCCGCCGCACCCAGCAGCATCTGCCGCAGCCCGCCGTACCACCAGGCCCGGCTGGTCACATTGGTCACCACGGCACCGCAGACGAACAGCGCCAGCAGCGTCACCACCAGCCCCGGCAGCAGCGTGCCGGCACCCAGGAGGTACGGCAGCACCGGGATCGAGGCGCCGACGGCGAACGCCAGGAACGACGACACCGCCGCCGTCATCGGCGAGGCCAGGTCGTGCGGGTCCACACCGAGCTCCTCGCGGGCGTGCACGGTGACGGCGTTGTCGACGTCGGCGTGGATCTGCCGGGCCACCTCCCGGGCGAGGTCGGGGTCCAGCCCCTTCTCGACGTACATCTGGGCCAGCTCGTCGGTCTCGGCGACCGGGTTGGCGATGATCTCCCGGCGCTCCTTGTCGATCTCGCGCTGGGCCGCCTCGGACTGGCTGGCGACCGAGGTGTACTCCCCCGCCGCCATCGAGAACGCACCGGCGGCCAGACCGGCCAGGCCGGCGAGGACGACGGCCGAGGTGTGGTCGCGGGTGCCGCCGGCCACACCGGCGATGAGCGCCAGGTTGGAGACCAGGCCGTCCATCGCCCCGAAGACCGCGGGACGCAGCCAGCCACCCGTCACGTCGGGGTGGTCGTGCTGGATCGCTGGGACGCCTGGGGTGACGGACTCCGTGCTCATGCAGGGAAAACTACCGATCCGACGACGCTATTTCATCGAAGGAAAGGCTCACCTGTCCTTGGCCTGCTCCTGGGCCTGCTCCTCGACGGCGGGCGGCTCGTGCCCCTCGCGCCAGACGGTCTCCTCACGGCCCTTCCGGATCCGGCCGACGATCACGAAGTACGCCGTGGCGAGCAGGAACACGATGATCGAGGTCCACACGTTGAGCCGCAGCCCGAACACGTCGTTGGCCTCGACGGCGTCGATGCGGAGGTACTCGATCCAGCCGCGGCCGGCGGTGTAGCCCATCACGTAGAGCGCGAACGCACGGCCGTGCCCGAGCCGGAACTTCCGGTCGGCCCAGACCACCAGGGCGGCGACGCCGAGGTTCCAGCCGAACTCGTAGAGGTACGTCGGGTGGAAGGTCTCGAACTTCTGGTACTGCGGCGCCAGGGACTGGCGGTGCTGCGCGTCGATCTCCAGCCCCCACGGCAGCGTGGTCGGTTTGCCGTAGAGCTCCTGGTTGAACCAGTTGCCCCACCGGCCGATGGCCTGGGCCACCACGATCCCGGGCGCGAGCGCGTCCGCCAACGGCGGGAAGCGCAGCCCCATCCGGCGGGCACCGATGTAGGCGCCGACGCCGCCGAGGGCGATCGCGCCCCAGATGCCGAGACCGCCCTGCCAGACGTAGAGCGCCTTGATCGGCTCGCCGCCCTCCCCGAAGTAGTTCTTCGGGTCCGTGAGCACGTGGTAGAGCCGGCCCCCGACGAGGCCGAACGGGACCGCCCAGATCGCGATGTCGGAGACCTGGCCGCGCAGGCCGCCGCGGGCGACCCACCGCCGCTCACCGATCCAGATCGCGACGACGACACCGAGGATGATGCACAACGCGTAGGCCCGGATCGGGACCGGCCCGAGGTGCCAGACGCCCTGGCTGGGACTGGGGATGAACAGGGCGGTCACAGGCCGGGCACCTTGTCGTCGAGAATGGTGGAGATGTCCTCCGCCAGGGCGGCGGGGTCGGTGCCCTCGGTCCACACGAACGGCGCCCGGCCGTCGGGCAGGAGCCCGACGATCTGGGTGCCGTGCGCGACGTCGTAGCCGCCGGAGGCGAGCTTCTGGCCCTTCTCGATCGGCACGTCGAAGGCCTTGCCCAGGCGGACGATCGTGGGCAGGTCACCGGTCAGCCCGTCGAAGGCGGGGTCGAACCGCTGCACGTAGGAGTGGATCGTGCGGACGTCGTCGCGCGCCGGGTCGGTGGTGACGAACTCCATCTGCACCTTCGCCCGCTGGTCGGCGTCGAGCCGGGTCAGCGACGAGGCGATGTTGGCCATCACGACCTGGCAGATGTCCGGGCAGTGGGTGTAGCCGAAGAACACCAGCGTCAGCGGCTTCGTCGCGTCGGCGGGCAGGTCGTAGGGCTTGCCGGCGGCATCCGTGAGCGAGACGTCGGGGACGTCGTACGGCTTGGGCAGGACGACGCCGTTGAGGCCGTCGTCGTCCCGGATGCTGACGTTGGCGACCGCGGAACCGTCGGACGCGTCCGAGCCGCCGCATCCGGCGAGCACCAGCGCGAGCACGGCGGCACCGAGGGCCGCGACCGCCCTACGCACGGCGCACCCCGTCGGCGAGGTCGCGGGTCAGCTCGGCGAGCGAGGCCAGGCCGGCGGCGCGGTCGGCGCCCGCGTCGAGCAGCCGGCGGACGAAGGCGGAGCCGACGATCACGCCGTCGGCGTACGACGCGACCTCGGCCGCCTGGTCGCCGTGGGAGACCCCGAGGCCGACACCCACGGGCAGGTCGGTCACGGCGCGGGTGCGGGCCACCAACGGGCCGGCGAGGTCGCTGCTGGACTCGCGGGCGCCGGTGACCCCCATGACCGCGGTCGCGTAGACGAAGCCACGGCAGGCCTCGACGGTGCTGCGCAGCCGGACGTCGGTCGAGGACGGCGCCACCAGGAAGATCTTGTCGAGCGAGTGCGCGTCCGCGGCGGCCACCCACTCGTCGGCCTCGTCCGGGACCAGGTCGGGGGTGATCAGGCCCGCTCCACCGGCGTTCGCGAGGTCGGTGGCGAACTTCTCGACGCCGTAGCGGACGACGGGGTTCCAGTAGGTCATCACGACCGTCGGCACGCCGGTGGCGGCCACGGCCTCGACCACCCGCAGCACGTCGGTGGTGCGGGTGCCGGCCTCGAGGGCCTGCTGGGCGGCGGCCTGGATCGTCGGACCGTCCATGACCGGGTCGCTGTAGGGCAGTCCGACCTCGATGACGTCGCAGCCGGCCTCGACCATCGTGCGCATCGCCTCGATCGACCCGTCCACGTCGGGGAAGCCGGCGGGAAGGTAGCCGACGAGGGCGCCGCGACCCTCGGCCTTCGCGGCGGCGAAGGCGTCGGCGGTGCCGGTCATGCCTGCGCCTCCCCTGTGGACTCGTCGGGCTTCGCCTCGCCGAGACCGAACCACTCGATCGCCGTGCCCATGTCCTTGTCACCGCGGCCGGAGAGGTTCACCAGGATCGTCGATCCGGGCCGCTCCTTCGCCAGGTCGAGCGCGCCGGCCACCGCGTGCGCGGACTCGATCGCCGGGATGATGCCCTCGGTGCGCGAGAGCAGCGCGAAGGCGTCCATCGCGGCGGCGTCGGTGATCGGCCGGTACGTCGCCCGGCCGGTCTCCGCGAGGTAGGCGTGCTCGGGCCCCACGCCCGGGTAGTCGAGGCCCGCCGAGATCGAGTGCGACTCCTTGGTCTGGCCGTCCTCGTCCTGCAGCACGAACGTGCGGGCGCCGTGCAGCACGCCGTACTCGCCGGCGAAGATCGTCGCGGCGTGCCGGCCCGTGTCCACGCCGTCACCGCCGGGCTCGCAGCCGACCAGCTGCACGTCGGTGTCGTCGAGGAAGCCGGCGAACAGCCCGATCGCGTTCGAGCCGCCGCCGACGCAGGCCACCGCCGCGTCCGGCAGGGCCCCGGTGAGCTCGAGGCACTGGGCGCGGGCCTCGTCGCCGATGCCGCGGCAGAAGTCCCGCACCATCGACGGGAAGGGGTGCGGTCCGGCCGCCGTACCGAAGATGTAGGCCGTGTGGTCGACGGAGGCGACCCAGTCGCGGATCGCCTCGTTGATGGCGTCCTTCAGGGTGCGCGAGCCGGACTTCACCGAGACCACCTCGGCGCCGAGCAGGTGCATCCGCGCGACGTTGAGCGCCTGCCGCTCGGTGTCCACCTCGCCCATGTAGACCATGCACTCGAGGCCGAGGTACGCCGCCGCGGTGGCCGTCGCGACACCGTGCTGACCGGCCCCGGTCTCGGCGATCACGCGGCGCTTGCCCATCCGCTGGGTGAGCAGCGCCTGCCCCAGCACGTTGCGGATCTTGTGCGCGCCGGTGTGGTTGAGGTCCTCGCGCTTGAGCAGGATCCGGGCGCCGGCCAGCTCGGACAGCTTGGTGGCGTCGTACAGACGGCTCGGGACGCCGGCGTACTCCCGCAGCATCCGGTCGAACTCGGCGTTGAAGGCGGGGTCGCGCCGCGCGTCCTGCCAGGCGACCGTGAGCTCGTCGAGCGCCGCCATCAGCGCCTCGGGCATCATCCGCCCGCCGAACCGGCCGAAGCGGCCGTCGGGCTGGGGGTCGGTCACGGGTGTCGCGGACATCGGGTGCGGGCTCCTCGCTGAGTTGCTGGTCAGTCGCGCTGCTTCAGGGCCGGGTGCGCACCGGCGGCGACCAGGTCGGCGACGGCCGCGCGGGGGTTGTCGCCGCGGACCAGCGTCTCGCCGACGAGGACGACGTTCGCGCCCTGCTTGGCGTACTCGAACACGTCGTGCGCGTCGCGGACCCCCGACTCGGCGACCCGGACGACGTCGTCCGGGATGAGCGGGGCGAGACGGGCGAAGGTGTCCCGGTCGACCTCGAGCGTCTTGAGGTTGCGGGCGTTGACTCCGACGAGCTGCGCACCGGCGGCCAGCGCGCGGTCGACCTCCTCCTCGTCGTGCACCTCGACGAGCGGGGTGAGCCCGATGGAGACGGCGCGGTCGTGCAGGGCCTCGAGCTCGTTCTGGGTCAGCGCGGCCACGATCAGCAGGGCGAGGTCGGCGCCGGCGGCCCGGGCCTCCCACAGCTGGTAGGAGGTGACGATGAAGTCCTTGCGCAGCACCGGGATGTCGACCGCGGCCCGCACGGCCACCAGGTCGGCGAGGCTGCCGCCGAACCGGCGCTTCTCGGTGAGCACGCTGATCGTCGCGGCGCCGCCGGCCTGGTAGTTGGCGGCGAGCGAGGCCGGGTCGCTGATCGTGGCGAGCGCGCCCTTGCTGGGGCTGGAGCGCTTCACCTCGGCGATCACGCTGACCCCCGCGGCGCGGAAGGACGGCATCGGGTCGAGGGCGTCGGGCGCCCTGCGGGCCGCATCCTTGAGAGCGTCCAGGGGTACGGCGCCCTGCCGCTCGGCGAGGTCGACGCGGACGCCGTCGATGATCTCGTCGAGAACGCTCATGCCACACCTCTCCCCTGACCGATGTCCTGCCGGCGCCCTGTCGCTGTCCCGTGCCGCGCCCCCGAGGGCGACGGGTGCGGTCGCGATGCACGCGCGTGGGCCCGGGTCAATAGACTCTCACGAAGCGTCGGTGCGTCCCGCACCGCGTTCAGCGCGCGAACCCACACGCCCACCCCGTCACACGGAGGACGTCTCGATGACCCAGCCGCCCGGCACCCCGGACCCCCACGACCCCGCGGCGGGCGGGAGTGGGCGAGACCCCTGGGCGACCCCGTCGGGCGAGCAGCCTCCGCAGCCGTACGGCCAGCCGACGCCTCCCCCGGAGCAGCCCGAACAGCCGCAGTCGCCGTACGGTCAGCCCGGCTACGGGCAGCAGCCCTACGGCCAGCCCGGCTACGGCCAGCCCGGCTACGGCCAGCAGCCCTATGACCCCTACGCGCAGCAGCAGCCCTACGGCCAGCAGCCGGGCTACGGCTACAACCAGGGCGGGCTGTACGGCTACGGCACACCGCCGCGGACGAACGGCAAGGCCACCGCGGCGCTGTGGAGCGGCATCGGCTCCATCGTGCTGACGCTGTGCTGCGGCCTCGGCATCCTCGGCGTCGTGCCGATCGTCCTCGGGGTCAAGGCGCGGGCGGAGATCCGCGCCACCGGCGGGCAGCAGGAGGGTGACGGGATGGCCCTGGCCGGGATCATCACCGGCGCCGTCGCCATCGTGCTCAGCATCCTGTTCATCGCGGCGATCGTGATCAGCATCGTGTCCGGCACCGCGAACTTCGACGGCAGCACCCAGACGGGCGTCTGACCCCAGGCTGCTCACCGTGCGCGTCGCTCGCGGGCCGTCGCCGCGACCCGATAGCGTCTGCCCGCACCCGGCCGTCCGGCCGGGCCTTCGACTTCACCGTGGGGAGACACATCCATGAGCTACGCAGGTCCTCCGCCGCCGCCGGACGCGCCCGGCGGGTACGGCTACGCCCAGCCCAAGACCAACCAGAAGGCGATCTGGTCGCTGGTGCTCGGCATCCTCGGATTGGTCTGCTGCGGGTTCATCGCCGGCATCCCCGCACTGATCCTCGGCAACAGCGCGAAGAAGGAGATCGCCGCGAGCGGCGGCGCGGAGACCGGTGCGGGCATGGCGCAGGCCGGCTTCGTGCTCGGCATCATCGCCATCGCGCTCGGTGTCGTCACCCTGATCCTGTTCGCGGTCGGCACGATCTCCATGCCGACCAGCACCTCCCCGTAGCCCCTCCAGCACGCCACGAGGGCCCGACCGCGGTGCGGTCGGGCCCTCGTCATGTCTGGGTACGGCGCGTCAGGGCGCGAGCCACGCCCCGAACGGCAGGTTGCGCACGACCGCGAACACCAGCGCCGCCACGAGGAACGCGACGGCCAGCATCCCGTGCCGACGGGCCGCGACCTGCCGCACCCGGCCCCGCCACCGGTCGCGCACCGTGCTCGCCCACCACAGCACCAGCACGGGCAGGGACGCGACGAACAGCAGGTTGCTCGACGCGGCGGCGGCCAGGTCGCCGTTGGTCAGGTCGTTCACGGCGCGCAGACCGCCGCAGCCCGGGCAGTAGGTGCCGGTGAGCACCAGCCACGGGCAGTAGGCGTAGCTGCCGCCCTGGTGCGGGTCGCGCAGGTGCAGCAGGAGGCTGGCGGCCAGGACGCCTCCGGCCAGCAGCGTCGGACCCTGCAGCCTCCGGGTGCGGGTCTCGTGCCGGGCGGGAAGCGTCGCCGTCATGACGGGCTCAGTGGCGCTGCGCGGAGACGGGCTCGGCGCCGAGGCCCATCTTCTGCATGATCTTCCCGACGACCGGGCCGAGGACGCCGATCACGACGCCGACCCAGAAGACCGGCCAGCTCCCGATGACCAGGCCGATGCCCCCGACGACGAAGCCGACCAGGATGACGAGGACTCCGGTCCACGCAGCCGGGGTGTTGCCGTGGTGAGCCATCGCGGGATTCTCCTCAGTTCGTGACGCGTTCGGGTGTGCACATCCTAGGGCGCAGGACAGCGCTCACGCGGTCGGGTCGCGTCCGTCGTCGAGGGCGCGCCACATGTCCTGCTCGGAGGCCAGGGCGGCCTCCTCCTGCGCGGCGCGGGTGGCGGGCGCGTCGTACCGGGTGCCCATGGCGGGCCAGCCCGGAGCCAGCCACAGCGCGGCCGCGAACGCGACGAGCGCGAGGACGCCGCCGACCAGGGTGGCCCAGTACCACCCGGTCAGGGACGCCTTCAGCACGTCGCCGGTGACGCCGCGTTCGTTGAGCGCGCGGATGGCGTCGTCCTGGGCGCGGGTGAAGGCGACCACGGTGGCGGTGAGCAGCCCGGCGCTCGCCAGCGCTCCGACGGCCGAGACGACCCGGCGGGTCCGGGTGCGCACCACGAGCACGACCCCCCAGGCGGCGAGCGCGACGAGGCCCAGAGCCAGGGCCAGGGGTGCGGACTCCGAGCCCTTGGCGGTCGCGGTCACCGCGACTCCCCCGGCCCGGCCGGACGCGTCGGCCCAGTCGCGGGCCGAGGCGACGGCGGCCAGGGTCGCGCCGGCCAGACCGGCCAGGACGGTCGGCCCGAAGGACCTGCTGCGCGGGCGCTCAGCCATCGGCCAGCGACAGCTCGTCGGCGTCGAAGCAGGTGCGGGCGCCGGTGTGGCAGGCGGGCCCCTCCTGGTCGACCCTGACGAGCAGGGTGTCCCCGTCGCAGTCGAGGCGGACCTCCTTGACGTGCTGGCGGTGGCCGGAGGTCTCCCCCTTGACCCAGTACTCCTGCCGCGAGCGGCTCCAGAACGTCGTACGCCCGGAGGTGAGGGTGCGGTGCAGCGCCTCGTCGTCCATCCAGCCGAGCATCAGGACCTCGCCGGAGTCGTGCTGCTGCACGACCGCCGGCACGAGTCCCTGGGCGTCCCGCTTGAGGCGGGCCGCGATGTCCGGCGCGAGGGAGGTCATGCCTCCAGTATCCCGGGCGCTTCCAGCGACGGGGACGCCGGCCACCGGTCGGAACCATCTCCCGGCTCGAGCGGGACTTTGCCCCGGCTCGAGCGGGACTTTGCCCCGGCTCGAGCGGAACTTTGTCCCGGGTCGGGCTAGCGGACGGACTGCTGGGCGACCCAGCTGGCGTGCAGGCGACCGTAGACGCCGCCCTCGGCGACCAGGCGGGCGTGCGGGCCGCGCTGGACGATGCGGCCCTTGTCGACGACGACCACGTCGTCGGCGTTCTCGGCGGTGGACATCCGGTGCGCGATCGTGACCGACGTGCGGCCGCGCTGGAGGCGTTCGAGGGCGCGGGAGATCCGCATCTCCAGGGCCGGGTCGACGGCGCTGGTGGCCTCGTCGAGGACCAGCAGGTCGGGGTCGGCGAGGTGGGCGCGGACGAGCGCGACCAGCTGCCGCTCCCCCGCCGACAGCGACTCGCCGCGCTGGCCGACCCGCGTGTCGAGACCCCACGGCAGGGTCTCCAGCCAGTCGGTCAGCCCGAGCTGCTCGACGGCCTGCTGGATCTCCGCGTCGGTGGCGTCGAGCTTGCCGTAGAGCGCGTTCGCCCGCAGCGTCGCGTCGAAGAGGAAGCCCTCCTGCGGCACCAGCACGACGCGCTCGCGCAGCGAGGCGAACGGCACGTCACGCAGGTCGATGCCGTCGAGGCGCACCACGCCGGAGGTCGGGTCCATCAGCCGGGTGAGCAGCTTGGCCAGCGTGGTCTTGCCGGACCCGGTCTCGCCGACCACCGCGACCCGGGTGTTCGGGGCGATCTCGAGGTCGATGTCGTGCAGCACCGGTGCGCCGCCCGGGTAGGCGAACCCGACGTCGTCGAAGGAGATCGTCACGGCCTCGCGCGGCAGCACGGTGCCGGTCTCCCCCGGGTCGACCACGTCGGCCGGGGTGTCGAGGATGCCGATCACACGCCGCCAGCCGGCGATGGCGTTCTGGGCGTCGGTGAGCACCTGGGTGCCGATCTGCACCGGACCCACGAACAGCGAGACCAGGAAGGCGAAAGCGAGCACCTTGCCGGCGGTGATCTGGCCGTCGACGCCGAGCAGGACGCCGACGACGAGCACGCCGGCGTTGGCCAGCCCGGCGGAGACGCCGCCGAGGGAGAACGAGAACGCGGTGAGCCCCTGGGCCTTGGTGCTCGCCTGCTTGTAGCGCTCGATCGCGTCGTCGATGCGCTCCTGGGTGCGCCGCTCGATCGCGTACGACCGGACGGTCGCCGCGCCGACGACGGGCTCGGAGACCTTGCTGAGCATCACGCCGACCTGCTGGCGGACGATGCCGTACGCCGCCGAGAGCCGTCGCTGGAAGTAGCGGAGGGACAGGAAGAGCGGCAGGAAGCAGACCCAGACCACGATCGTGAGCTGCCAGCTGTAGATCGCCATCACGATGGTGGCGACGACCACCTGCCCGACGCTGACGATCGAGATGATGCCGCCGAAGACCAGGAACTGCGAGACCTGGTCGACGTCGCTGGTGACCCGGGACACGAGCGCTCCGCGGCGCTCGGTGTTCTGGGTGAGCAACGGCAGGTCGTGCACGTGCCGGAACGCCTTGGTGCGCAGGGTGGCCAGCCCACGCTCGGCGCTGGTGAACAGCCGGTAGGTCATCTTGTACGTCGCCAGGCTGGTCACCAGCACGGCGACGGCGGCGATCGTCACGACGACGCCCACGAAGCGCAGGTCCGGGCCGGCCGGCGCGTTCACGCCCTTGTCGATGACCTGCTGCACCGCGACCGGCACGACGATGCGGCCGAGCGTGGACAGCACAGCGAAGGCGAGGGTCCCGCGCAGCCCGTCCGTCAGCTCCGGCGAGAGCTCGATGCCGCGCCGGATGGTCTGCATCGCCGGCAGCGCCTCGCCGGTGTCCATCCCGGTGCCGGACGTCGTCGTCCGCGTCGCCGTGCTCACGTGCTCACCTCCGCCTCGGGCGCCTCCTGCTCGTAGGCGTTGACCAGGTCGGCGTAGGCGGCGTTGCGGGCCAGCAGCTCGGTGTGCGTGCCCTGGTCCTCGACGTGACCGTCCCGCAGGTACACCACCTGGTCGGCCAGCGCGATCGTCGCCTTGCGGTAGGCGACCACCACCACCGTCGCGTCGTCGGCGCCGGTCCGCAGCGCCGCGAGGATCCGGGCCTCGACCTCCGGGTCGACGGCCGAGGTCGCGTCGTCCATGACCAGCAGCCGCGGGTGCCGCACCAGCGCGCGGGCCAGCGAGAGCCGCTGCCGCTGCCCGCCCGACAGCGTCGTGCCGCGCTCCCCCAGCCGGGTGTCCAGCCCGTGCGGCAGCGCCGCCACGAACCCGTCGGCCTGGGCGGTGCGCAGCGCGGCCCACACGTCGTCGTCGGTGACGTCGGCACCGAGCGTCACGTTGCCGCGGACGTCGTCGTCGAACAGGAACGCCTGCTGCGGCACGAGCGCCGCCTGGTCGGCCAGCGCCCCGGGCTCCAGCTCGCGCAGGTCGCGGCCGTCGACGAGCACCGCACCCTGCGCCGGGTCGACCAGCCGGAACAGCAGGGAGGTGAGGGTGCTCTTGCCGCTCGCCGTCGCACCCACCACCGCGACGGTCCGCCCCGGGTCGACGGTGAAGCTGAGGTCGGCGAGCAGCGGCGGGCCGTCGTCGTAGCGGTAGGCCAGGTCGCGTACGTCGAGCCGGGCACCCGTCCCCGCCGGTTCGAGGCGACGGTCGCCGTACGCCATCTCACCGGACGCGTCGAGCACCGCCTGCACCCGGTTGAAGCCGACCACGCTGCGCGGGAACTCGCCGACCAGCCAGCCCAGCGAGCGGATCGGGAAGGACACGATCGTCAGCAGGTAGGCGATGGTGACGACGTTCCCCGGGTCGGTCAGGCCGGCCTGCACCCGGACCACGCCGACGACCAGCACCAGGAGCACGCCGAGGTTGGGCAGCGCCTCGAGCAGCGGGTCGAACCCGGCCCGGATCCGGCCGGCGCGGATGTTCACCTCCCGGAGCTGCTGCGCCTTGTGGGCGAACCGCTCGGTCTCCTCGGCCTCGCGGCCGAGGCTCTTCACGACGAGGGCGCCGTCGAACGACTCGTGCGCGACCTCGCTGAGCTCGGCCCGCAGCGCCTGGGCGCGGGTCATCAGCGGCGACTGCAGCCGCTGGAAGACGACGTTGGTGGCGATCACGATCGGGAAGACCAGCAGGCCGACCACCGCGAGCACGAGGTCGGTGAACACCATCTGGGCGACGGCGATCACCATCATCGCGACGGTGCCGACGGCCATCGGCAGCGGCGCGATCGGCGCCCAGGCCGCCTCGACGTCGGAGTTCGCGTTGGACAGCAGCTGGCCGGTGGGGTGCTGCTGGTGCCAGGACATCGGCAGCCGGAGGTACTGCCGGGTGACGTCGCGGCGGTAGTGCGCCTGCATGCGGTACTGCATGACGCCGGCGCCGAGCCGGCGGGCGACGATGCCGACCGCCCGCAGGATCGCGACCGAGACGAACAGCGCGACGATCGTGACCAGGCCCTCGGGTCGCACGTCGCCGCTCTCGAAGGCGGGCAGCACCACGTGGTCGGTGGACCAGCCGAGCACCCACGCGTCGGCGACGGTGAGTGCGCCGAACAGCACGCTGCCCAGCGTGGAGAGGGTGAAGATCCACGGCTCGCGCCGGATCGCGACCCCGAGGACGCGGAACCCGTCGCGGAGCGTGCCCTCACGGTTCGTCACGGGCCCCACCCTACGATCGGCAGCATGACGAGACTCGCGCAGACCGAGCGTGCCGCGCTGTGCGACACCGCCCTCCAGGTCGGGGAGGACCAGCCGACGCTCAGCGGCGAGTGGACCGTCAAGGACCTGGTGGTGCACCTGCTGGTGCGCGAGGGCAGCCCGGCGGCGGTCGGCATCGTCGTGAAGCCGCTCGAGAAGGTGCTCGACCTCGAGATGCGGCGGGTCGGCCGGCAGCCGTTCAACGTGCTCGTCGAGAAGCTCCGGCACGGTCCGCCGGTGTGGTCGCCGTACGCCGTCCCGAAGCTGGACGCGACGCTGAACACGCTGGAGTACTTCGTGCACCACGAGGACATCCGCCGCGCGCAGCCGGAGTGGACGGCGCGCGACCTGGACGCCGAGAGCGAGAAGCTGCTCTGGGCCATGGTCCGCACCGGCGGCAAGGGCCTCACCCGCAGCGCCCCCGTCGGCGTGACCATCGAGAACGCCACGACGGGGTCGCGGGCGGTGCTCAAGGCCGGCGAGCCCTCGGTCGTCGTGCGCGGGATCCCCAGCGAGGTCACGCTGTTCGTGTTCGGCCGCAAGCCGCAGGCCGAGGTCGAGCTGATCGGCGACGACGCCGACGTGGCGCGTCTCAGCGGCAGCTCCCTCGGGATCTGACCGAAGCCTGTCGAGAGTCTCGACACGCACCACCCGATCGGGCGTCCCCCTCGACGCCTCGGGGGTGCCAGGGTGACCGTATGACAGACGCAGGCGTGGTGGCCGTTGTTCTCGCGCTGCTCGACTTCGCGATCAAGGTCCTTGCGCTGGGGCTGCTCCCGCAGAACCGCCGCCCCTCCTCGGCAACGGCGTGGCTGCTGCTCGTGCTGTTCCTGCCGTTCGTGGGCATCCTGGCGTTCCTGCTGATCGGCAACAAGTCGGTCGACCGGGGGCGCCGCCGGATCCACCGGGAGGTCAACGCGTTCGTCGCGGACCGCGTCGAGTCCCTGGGGGTCGACGGGACGCACGCGACCCGGCAGGTGGAGCCCGCCTGGCTGCGTTCGGCGACCTACCTCAACCAGCACCTCGGCACGCTGCCCGCCACCGAGGGCAACGACGCGATGCTGCTGCCGGTCTACGAGGATTCGATCGCCGCGATGACCGCCGCGGTCTGCGAAGCGGAGCGGTTCGTGAGCGTCGAGTTCTACATCATGGCCTGGGACCACGTGACGGCACCGTTCTTCGAGGCACTCACCGCGGCGCTGCGCCGCGGCGTCGAGGTGCGGGTGCTGTTCGACCACCTGGCCAGCCGGGGCATCCCCGGCTACAAGGACATGCTCCGCCGCTTCGACGACGCCGGCTTCCAGTGGCACCCGATGCTTCCCCTGCAGCCGCTCAAGGGGCGCTGGCGCCGCCCCGACCTCCGCAACCACCGCAAGATCCTGGTGGTCGACGGACGGGTCGCGATCACCGGCTCCCAGAACCTCATCGAGCCGAGCTACGACAAGCCCAAGCTCCAGGAAGCCGGGCGGCAGTGGCGGGAGCTCACGGTCCGGCTGACCGGCCCCGTGGTGACCTCGCTCAACGTCGTCTTCGCGACCGACTGGTACGTCGAGACCCACGAGGTGCTGGACCGGACGCACTTCGCGCCGCCGCCCGGTGGCCACCCGCCCGGCCGCATCACCTGCCAGGTGGTGCCCAGCGGTCCGGGCTTCCCCAACGAGAACAACCTGCGCCTGTTCAACACGCTGATCTACGGCGCCCAGTCGCGGCTGTCGCTGACCAGCCCGTACTTCGTCCCCGACGAGTCCCTGCTGTACGCCATCACGACCGCCGCACAGCGCGGGGTCGCCGTCGAGCTGTTCGTGTCCGCGAAGGCCGACCAGATGATGGTCGGGCACGCGCAGATGTCCTACTACCAGGCGCTGCTCGAGGCGGGCGTTCGGATCTACCTCTACCCGGAGCCGTACGTGCTGCACTCCAAGCACTTCTCGGTCGACGACGAGGTGGTCGTCATCGGCTCCAGCAACATGGACATGCGCTCGTTCGGGCTCAACTTCGAGGTGTCGGTGATGGCGTTCGGAGGGGACGTCGTGCAGAGCGTGCGCGCGGTCGAGGACGGCTACCGGGCGCTCTCGCGCGAGCTCACCCGCGAGGAGTGGTCGCGCCGACCGTTGCGGTCCCGGTACGTCGACAACGTCATGCGGCTCACCTCCGCCCTCCAGTGAACGGGTGTGCCCTCGCGGTTTTACCCCTCTGTGGAGGAGCCGCAGGACGGTAGTCCTCCCCTAGCCTGACGCGACGGCTGTGAAACAGGGTGGCCCCAGATGAGCGACGGCACGAGTGAGGTCTCAGGGCAGCGCTGGCGCCGCGTCCCGATGGTCAACTGGCTGCCGCGGTACCACGTTGCCTGGCTGCGCGCGGACCTCGTCGCCGGGGCTGTGGTGGCGGCGCTCGCCGTCCCGCAGGCGCTCGGGCTACGCGTCGATCGCAGGCGCTCCCGTCGAGATGGGTCTCTACGCGGTCCCGGTGGCGCTCGTGGCGTACGCCGTGTTCGGCTCGTCCCGCCAGCTCGTCGTGGGACCGGTGTCGACCGTGTCGGTGCTGTCCGGGTCGTTCCTGGCCAGCTTCGGGGTCGCAGGTACGTCGCAGGCGGCGTCGTACACCGCCGCACTGGCACTGGGCTCGGGGCTGGTGCTCGTCGTGGCCGGCTTCGCCCGGATCGGGTGGACGGCCGAGTTCCTGTCCAAGCCGATCGTCACCGGCTTCGTCCTCGGCCTGACCTTGCTCGTCATCCTCAACGAGGTGCCCCACCTCCTCGGGGTGCCGTCTCCCGAGGGCAAGGTCATCGAACGCGTGAGTGCCCTGGGTTCGGATCTCACCCGCGGCGACGCCGACCTGGCGACCGTGGTCGTGTCCGCCGCGTCGCTCGTGGTCCTCTTCGGTGGCTCCCGCCTGGCGCCGAGGTTCCCGTGGGGACTCCTGGTCCTGCTCGGCGGCCTGGCCACCTCGGCTGCGCTGGATCTGCGAGGCCCGCGGGGTCGAGGTTGTCGGCCCGGTCCCGCGCGGGCTACCGACAGCCGGGCGTCCCCACGGTCGACCCCGGAGACCTGACCAGCTTGTTCACCGCCGGAGCCGCACTCGCTCTCGTGGGCCTGGCGGAGGGCCTGAGCGCGGCTCGCCTCTTCGCCGCCCGGGGTGACTACCAGATCGACGCCGACCAGGAGCTGGTCGCCGCCGGCGTGGCCAACGTCGCGTGCGGGCTGTTCGGCGGGCTCGGGGTGGCCGGGAGCCTGTCCAAGACGGCGGCGGTCAGCGACGCTCGCGGGCGCACGCAGGTGGCCGGGCTGGCCGCGGCCGCGTTGGCGCTGGTCGTCAGCGTCTTCATCGCACCCGCGCTGTCGGTGCTCCCACGGGCCGTGCTGAGCGCGATCGTGGTCAACGCGGTCTGGAAGCTGATGGACTTCCCCGCACTGGGCCGCTACGCCCGGGTGCGCCGCAACGACATCGTCGCCGCGGTCGTGGCTGCGGTGGGCGTGCTGGCCTTCGGGCCGCTGAACGGCCTCCTGCTGGCCGTCGCGGGGTCGGTGCTGGGCCTGGTGTACCGCTCCAGCCAGGTCGACGTCGAGGTGATGGGCGAGGTGCCGCACGAGAAGGCTGCCTGGGGTGGCGTCCGCCACCACCCGGAGCGCTCGACGTACCCGGGCGTGCTGGTGCTCCGCGTCGACACGCCGATCTTCTGGGTCACCGCGGCGCCCGTCCACGACTCCGTCCTCGCCCTGGTCGGGTCCGCGCCTGGCACCCGCGCCGTGGTGCTCGACGTGGAGGCGACCAACCAGATGGACACGACCAGCGCCGACTCCATCGCGGACCTGCTGGCGGTGCTTCGCAAGCGGGGCGTCGACCTCTACCTCGTCCGCGTCATGTGGCCGGTCCGCAGGGCACTGCGCCGCTCCGGTCTTGCCGCCGAGCTCGGCGACGACCACGTGTGGCACAGCATCTCCCAGGGTGTGCGACAGGCGCGTCGTGTGCACGGCCTCGACCTGCCGGCGCACGAGGGCGCACTCCCCGACGACGAGCCGTTGGATGCCGACCAGGAGGAACACATCGTGGCTCGCCACCCCGGTCCCGCCCCGCCGGAGCCGTGACGTCGGGCACCCTCACCCGCACCCGGTGAGACCGGGGACCGCGCCACCTGCCACCTCTCCTAGGCTCGTCCCATGAGCGCCTATCTCCAGCTGCTGCCGGCCGTCGACATCGCGGGCGGGCAGGCCGTGCAGCTCGTGCAGGGCGTCGCCGGCTCCGAGAAGCGCTTCGGCGACCCGGTCGAGGCCGCCCTGAACTGGCAGAAGCGCGGCGCCGAGTGGATCCACCTCGTCGACCTCGACGCGGCGTTCGGCCGCGGCCACAACCGCGCGCTGCTCGCACAGATCGTCGGCACCCTGGACATCAAGGTCGAGATGAGCGGCGGCATCCGCGACGACGAGTCGCTGGAGGCCGCGATGTCGACCGGCTGCCGGCGGGTCAACATCGGCACCGCCGCGCTCGAGTCGCCGGAGTGGTGCGCCGCCGCCATCGCGTCGTACGGCGACCGGGTGGCCGTCGGTCTCGACGTGCGCGGCCGCACGCTGGCGGCGCGCGGCTGGACCCAGGACGGCGGTGACCTGTACGACGTCCTGGCCCGTCTCGACGCCGAGGGGTGCGCACGCTACGTCGTCACCGACGTCAACAAGGACGGCATGCTCCAGGGGCCGAACCTCGACCTGCTGCGGGCGGTGTGCGCGGTCACCGACCGGCCGGTCGTCGCCTCCGGCGGGATCACCGAGCTCGCCGACCTCGAGGCGCTCACCGCGCTCGTGCCCGACGGCGTCGAGGGCGCGATCGTCGGCACGGCGCTCTACGAGGGCCGGTTCACCCTCGAGGACGCGATTGCCCTGACCCGGGGTGCGGCGTGAGCCTCGCCGTACGCGTCATCCCCTGCCTGGACGTGGATGCCGGGCGGGTGGTCAAGGGGATCAACTTCCAGGACCTGCGCGACGCCGGCGACCCGGTCGAGCTGGCCAAGGTCTACGACGCCGAGGGTGCCGACGAGCTGACCTTCCTCGACATCTCGGCGTCGCACGAGGGCCGGGCCACCACCATGGAGATCGTCTCGGCCACCGCGGAGCAGGTGTTCATCCCGCTGACGGTCGGCGGCGGCGTGGGCAGTGTCGAGGACGTCGACCGGCTGCTGCGCGCGGGCGCCGACAAGGTCGCGGTGAACACCGCCGCGATCAACCGGCCCGAGCTGATCGCCGAGATCGCCGACCGGTTCGGCAACCAGGTGCTGGTGCTGTCGGTGGACGCGCGCCGCGCCACCGGCGACGTCGCCACGGACTCCGGGTTCGAGGTGACCACGCACGGCGGCCGCAGGAGTGCCGGCCTCGACGCTGTCGAGTGGGCCAGCCGCGCGGCCGACCTCGGTGCCGGCGAGATCCTGCTCAACGCCATGGACGCCGACGGCACCCAGGACGGCTTCGACCTCGAGCTGATCCGGCTGGTGCGCAGCGAGGTGTCGATCCCGGTGATCGCCTCGGGCGGGGCGGGCGCCGTGGAGCACTTCCCGCCCGCGGTCCAGGCCGGCGCCGACGCCGTGCTGGCGGCCACGGTCTTCCACTTCGGCACGCTGCGCATCGCCGACGTCAAGCAGTCACTGGCGTCCGCCGGACACCCGGTGCGCTGAGTCAGACGTAGCGCCGGCACCGGCGGGCTGACCCGATCAGGCGGTCAGCGGTTTGGCGAGGACGGCCCGCGCGGCCTGCTCGAGGAACATCGGGCTGGCGAACTCGCACTCGTCGGCGCACGCGCACACGACGTCGAGGATGGTGCGCCACGGCAGGTGGCAGAACTCGTTGGCCAACCGCTCGGCCACCCCCGACATCTCGTGATTCATGTCGCTCCGCTCTACCGATCCCTCAGCAGAGCAATTCCCTCACAAACCGGACGCCACACGGCTGACTAGACCGTTCAGCGGCGAGGCACCAGCAGCGTCACCAGCACCGGCGCGGCCAGCGCGCTGACCACCAGCGCGGCGAGCCGGGCCGCCCAGTCGGGCGTGAGCACCCAGACCAGCACGTTGAGGGCCAGGAGCAGGGCGATCACCAGGGACCGCTCGACCCGGCGGCGCCGGGCCAGGGTGCCGGTCGGGCGCGCGGTGCGGGTGCGCTGCGGGAGCCGACCGGTGGTGTGCCGGCGCACCGCGTCGGCGCGGGCCGCACGGCGTTCGCTGCGCTCCTGCTCCGCCGCACGAGCGGCCGCCTTGATCGCGGCCTCGTGCTCGCGGGCGGCGCGACGCCGGGCTCGCTCCTTGCTCATCCCGCCAGTCTCACAGCGTGCCCACCCAGTTGCGGAGCAGCCGCGCCCCGGCGTCCCCGGACTTCTCCGGGTGGAACTGCGTGGCGCACAGCGGACCGTTCTCGACCGCGGCGACGAACCGGTCGCCGCCGTGCGACGACCACGTCACCAGCGGCGCCTTCGTGCGGTCGTTCGTGCGCAGGGTCCAGTCGCGCACGCCGTACGAGTGCACGAAGTAGAACCGCTCCCGCGCGACGCCGTCGAACAGCACCGTGCCGTCGGGAGCCTCGACGGTGTTCCACCCCATGTGGGGTACGACGGGCGCCTGCAGCCTCTCGACGACACCCGGCCACTCGTCGAGCCCCGGGGTGTCGACGCCGTGCTCGACGCCGTGCTCGAACAGCACCTGCATGCCGACGCAGATGCCGAGCACCGGACGCCCGCCGGCCAGCCGGCGGCCGATCACCTCGTGCCCCTTCACGGACCGGATGCCGTCGACGCAGGCCTTGAACGCACCGACGCCGGGGACCACGAGACCGTCGCAGTCCATCGCCGCGGACCGGTCGGCCGTCAGCGTGACGTGGGCGCCGGCGCGTTCGAGGGCGCGGACGGCGGAGCGGGTGTTGCCGGAGCCGTAGTCGAGGACGACGACGTCAGCGGTCACGCGGGGTCCCCGCGGAGGCGTGACCGGAGTGAGCGGAGCGAGCGCAGGGAGCGGCTTCGTGGGGCGCTCACAGACTGCCCTTGGTGCTGGGCACGCCCGTCTCGCGCGGGTCGAAGGCGACCGCGTCGCGGAACGCACGGGCCACCGCCTTGAACTGTGCCTCCACCAGGTGGTGCGGGTCGCGGCTCGACAGCACCCGCACGTGCAGGGCGATCTGCGCGTGGAAGGCGAGCGTCTCGAAGACGTGCCGGGTCAGCGACCCGAGGTAGGAGTCGCCGATGGTGACGAACGCCTGCGCCTCCGGCTCGCCGGTGTGCACGCAGTAGGGCCGCCCGGACACGTCCACCGCGCACTGCACCAGCGCCTCGTCGAGCGGCACGAGGGCGTCGCCGAAGCGGCGGATGCCGGCCTTGTCGCCGAGCGCCTCGCGCAGCGCGTCGCCGAGCGCGATCGCGGTGTCCTCGACGGTGTGGTGCGCGTCGATGTGGGTGTCGCCCTCGGTCTGCACGGTCAGGTCGACCAGCGAGTGCCGGGCGAACGACGACAGCATGTGGTCGTAGAAGCCGACCCCGGTGGAGACGTCGTGCCGGCCGCTGCCGTCGAGGTCGACCTCGACGAGGACCTTCGACTCCTTGGTCGCCCGCTCGACGCGTGCCGTCCTGCTCATCGGAGCACCTCTCTCAACGCTTGCCGGAAGGCGGCCATCTCGTCCGCCGTGCCGATGGAGACCCGCAGCCAGCCGTCCGGACCGGTCTCGCGGATCAGCACCCCGCGGTCCAGTAGACCCTGCCAGACGGCGTGCCGGTCGGCGAACCGTCCGAACAGCACGTAGTTGGCGTCGCTGTCCGCGACGTCCAGGCCCTCGCCCCGCAGCCACGTCACGGTGGCGTCCCGCTCGGCGCGCAGGTCGTCGACCCGGGCCAGCAGCTCGTCGGCGTGCCGCAGCGCGACCCGCGCCACCGCCTGGGTGACCGCCGACAGGTGGTAGGGCAGCCGCACCACCCGGATCGCGTCGCAGATCTCCTCCGACGCGGCCAGGTAGCCGAGCCGGGCACCGGCCAGCGCGAACGCCTTGCTCATCGTCCGCGACACGACGAGGTTCGGCGTGTGCGGCAGCACCTCCAGCGCGCTCGGCGTGCCGGTGCGGCGGAACTCGCCGTAGGCCTCGTCGATCACCACGACGCCCCCGACCTCTGCGGCCGCCGCGCACACCGCGGCCACCGCCTCGGGCGGCAGCGCGGTGCCGGTCGGGTTGTTCGGCGACGGCAGCAGCACGACGGACGGCCGCTCCGTCGCGATCACCCGCGCGGCGTGGTCGAGGTCGAGGGAGAAGTCCTCCTCGCGGTGGCCGACGACCCAGCGGGTCATCGTGTCGCGGGCGTACTCGGGATACATGGAGTACGTCGGCGCGAACGACACCGCCGTGCGGCCGGGACCCCCGAACGCCTGCAGGAGCTGCAGCATCACCTCGTTGGAGCCGTTGGCCGCCCACACCTGCGCGGGCGTGACGCCGTGGCCGAGGTAGCCCGCGAGGTCCTCGCGCAGCGCCGTGAACTCCCGGTCCGGGTAGCGGTTCAGGGTGCGGGTCGCGTCGGCCACCGCCGCCGCGACGTCGGCCACGACGGCCTCGCTCGGGGGGTAGGGGTTCTCGTTGACGTTGAGCTGGACGGGGACGTCGAGCTGCGGCGCGCCGTACGGCTCGATCCCCCGCAGCTCCTCACGCAGAGGAACGGTCATCAACGCTCCTCGACCCGCACCCGCACGGCCGCGCCGTGACCGGGGAGGTCCTCGGCCTCGGCCAGCGTGACGACGTGCGGGGCGACGTCGCGCAGCGCCTGCTCGTCGTACTCGATGACGTGCAGGGCCTTGCGGAACGACCGCACCGACAGGCCGGAGCTGTGGCACGCGCAGCCGCCGGTGGGCAGCACGTGGTTGGAGCCCGCGCAGTAGTCGCCGAGCGACACCGGGGCGAACGAGCCCACGAAGATCGCGCCCGCGTTGCGCACCCGGCGGGCCAGCGTCGACGCGTCGCGGGTCTGGATCTCCAGGTGCTCGGCGGCGTAGGCGTCCACGACCGCGAGCCCCTGCTCGAGGTCGTCGACCAGCACGATGCCGGACTGCTCGCCGGACAGCGACGTGCGGATCCGCTCGACGTGCCGGGTCACCGACACCTGCTTGTCGAGCTCGGCCTCGACCTCGTCGGCCAGCGCCGGGGAGGTGGTGACCAGCACCGCCGCCGCCATCGGGTCGTGCTCGGCCTGGCTGAGCAGGTCGGCAGCGACGTACGCGGGGTCGGCGGTGTCGTCGGCGAGGATCGCGATCTCGGTCGGACCGGCCTCGGAGTCGATGCCGACGACGCCCTTGAGCAGCCGCTTCGCGGAGACGGTGTAGATGTTGCCGGGCCCGGTCACCAGGTCGACCTTGCGGCACGGGCCGGCGCCGTAGGCGAACATCGCGATGGCCTGGGCGCCGCCGACGGCGTACACCTCGTCGATGCCGAGCAGCGCGCAGGCCGCCAGGATCGTCGGGTGCGGCAGGCCGGTGCCCTTCCGCGGCGAGGACGTGAGCGCGATGGACTCGACCCCGGCGACCTGGGCGGGCACGACGTTCATCACCACGCTGGAGACCAGCGGGGCGATGCCGCCGGGCACGTAGAGGCCGACCCGCTCGATCGGCACCATCCGCTGGCTGACCGTGCCGCCGGGGACGACCTGGGTCGTGACGTCCTGCTCGAGCTCGGCCTCGCAGGTGGTGCGCAGCCGGCTGATCGACTCCTCGAGCCCGGCCCGGATCGCCGGGTCGAGCTCCTCGAGCGCGCTGCGCAGCGCCTCCGCGGGCACGGCGATGTCGGTCTGCTCGACGTGGTCGAACTTCGCGGTGAGCTCGGTGATCGCCTCGACCCCGCGATGACGCACGGCGTCGCAGATCGGCCGCACGACGTCGAGGGCGGCCTCGACGTCGAACGCGGCACGCGGCACCACGGCGCGGTAGTCAGGGACGCTCGCGCCCCTGAGGTCGATACGGCGGATCATGCGCCCCAGTCTAGGTGCGACTCGCCCAGCGGCCCGGGGGCCGTTCATGCGGAGAGACCCGCCTCACGTCGGTAGGTTGGCAGCGTGCGCGAGCAGCTGCCGATCTTCCCGTTGAACACGGTGATGTTCCCGGGGGTCCGCGTGCCGCTGCACGTGTTCGAGGACCGTTACCGCGCGCTGGTCCACCACCTGCTCACGATCCCCGACAAGTCGCTGCGGCTGTTCGGCATCGTGGCGATCCGGGAGGGCTACGAGGTCGGCCAGCACGGCGTGCACTCGGTGCACCGGGTCGGCTGCGTCGTACAGATGACGTCGGTGGAGCCCTACGAGGACGGCCGCTTCGACATCGAGGTGCTCGGGCGGCAGCGCCTGCGCCTCGACGGCCTGAACACGTCGGGAGAGTTCCTGGTCGGCGACGTGGAGCTGCTGACGGAGCGCACGGCGAAGGGCAACGACGCCGCCCAGGAGGCGGCCCGGACCTACGGCATCTTCGAGGAGTACCGCCGCCGGCTGTCCCAGATGCGCGGTGGAGACGTCCTCGACGGGGACCTCCCCCGCGACCCGGAGTTCCTCTCCTACTCGCTGTCCGCCACCTGCCTGCTCACGCTGGCCGGAGCGGCAGGCCCTGCTGGAGGCGGACACTCCCCTCGAGCGGCTCGTGATGCTGCGGTTCGCCCTGCACGAGGAGATGCGCGCGATGCGGGCGATCCCCTCGCTCCCCGCGACCGAGGTCGCCCGCACCAACTGGTCGCCCAACTGATGGCGCGCACCAAGGGCGCGGGCGGGACGCCCGCGACGGTCGCGTTGAACGCGGGCGGGGGTGCCGTTCACCGAGCACGCCTACGACCACGACCCGTCCGCCGCGTCCTACGGCCTCGAGGCCGCCGAGGTGCTCGGCCTCGACCCGGAGCAGGTGTTCAAGACGCTGTTCGTCTCCGTCGACGGCCGGCTCGTGGTCGGCGTCGTGCCGGTCTCCGGCCAGCTCGACCTCAAGGCCGTCGCCGCCGCGGTCGGCGGCAAGAAGGCCACGATGGCCGACCCGGCGGACGCCGAGCGCGCGACCGGGTACGTCGTCGGCGGCATCTCCCCGATCGGCCAGAAGAAGGCGCACCCGACGGTGCTCGACGAGTCCGCCCTCGGCTTCGGGACGGTCTACGTCTCCGGCGGCCGACGCGGCCTCGACCTCGGGCTGGCGCCCGCCGACCTGGTCAGGGTCACCCGGCGCGACGGTCGCCGCGATCCGGCGCTAGCACCACGTCGGTGACTCGGCGGTCCCGGGCAGCCGGGGACGTGCAGGAAAGCCGGCACGTCCGCGATCCCAGGGATTCGCTCACCGGTGGGAACGCCACTCCTCGACGCTCCGGAACAACGGCACCGCGTTGACGGCGATCTCCTGGGTGCACCCTTCGGAGCGCCAGATGTCCAGCACCGCTTGAGCCTCGTCCCAGGTCTCGAAGGCGCCCCCTTGGTACGCCACGTCCATGCACTCCTCGTTGATGAGCACGGGCTCGTAGATGACTCGCAGGTCGTCGGCTGGCCGGTCGGTCATGGTCCGAAGTCTCGGCCCCGATCACCCGCTCTCGCTATGGCGACTCGCCGTGGGACCGGAGCACGCTGCCCCCAGGACGGAGTACAGACAGGGGGTTCACCATGAAATCGCTCGCCATCGCGCTCGTCGCCGGCCAGCTCGTCGGACTGCTGGGCTGGGTCGACCCGCTCTTCGTCCCGCTCATCCTGCTCGGTCCCACCGTCACCGGCGCCGCGGTCGCCTGGCAGCGCGGTCCGGCGTGGTTCGCGCCCGTCCTGTGGGCGAGTGCCGGCCTGAACATGCTCTGGACCGACTGGCTGGTGAACCGCGAGGACGTGGTCTTCCACCTGGGCGTGGCGGTGCTGACGGCAGTGCTCGCGGCCGGCCGCCTGGTCCGTCGTACACGTGGCCGACACCCACGGGCTCCGCGGGGAGCCGCCGATGCCGACGGCCGCATCCTGACCGCCGGTGTCGCATCCGGCGGCGGTGGCAGCTAGACCGTGTCGCGCCAGTCCGCGCGTGGTGTGCCGCGTCGCCCCGAGCACGCACAGCATCGCGGCCAGCACCAGCGGCATCCCGATGCTGAACAACGCGATGAACCCGAGGATGAACAGGAAGATCGCCGCCACCCCGAGCGTGACCTTCCGGCCGCGGGCGCGCATCGGCACCGCGTAGGCGGCGCAGGCGATCGCCACCAGCAGGATGCCGACGGCGTACGACGACGGTGAGTCCCCCTGGGCGTAGACCAGGAACACGTAGAACGCCGTGACCAGGAACGCGAGCACGGCACCGATGAGCGCGAAGAGGTCGATGCGCTGCATCAGGGGCGGGTCACGGGGACAGTCTGCCTGGTCGGCCCCGGTCACCGGCCGCTCAACCCGCCCGACGCCGCCGCAGCTCCTCGTTGATCGCCGGCACGATCTCGTGCAGGTCGCCGATCACGGCGTAGTGCGCCTTGGTGACCATCGGGGCGTCCGCGTCGGTGTTGATCGCCAGGATCGTCTTCGAGCTCGACATGCCGGCCCAGTGCTGGATCGCGCCGCTGATGCCGCAGGCGACGTAGAGGTCCGGCGACACCCGGCTGCCGGTCTGGCCGACCTGCTCGTGGTGCGGCCGCCAGCCGAGGCTGGTGACGACGCGCGACACCCCGAGCGAGCCGTCGAGCAGCTCGGTGAGCTCGAGCAGGTCCGCGAACCCGTCCGGGCCGCCGGCGCCGCGTCCGGCGCCGACCACGACGCGGGCGGACTTGAGCCCGCCGGACTCGTCGGGCTCCCCGGGCTCGGTGCGCACCACGCGGGCGCGCAGGTCGGCGTCGGACACCGCGCACGTCCAGCGGCTGACGACGGGCGTGGTCGCCCGTCTCGGCCTCGGCCGGGTCGCACGCGTGCCCGGCGACCGAGAACACGGCGACCGCGTCCTCGAGCCGCATCTCCTCCAGCGCCGACGCCGCCGAGCACCTGGCGGGACACGACAGCGGCGGACGGCGTCGATCTCGACCACGTTGGCGGCCATCGTCACGCCGAGGCGGCAGGCCACGTGGGCGAGCACCTCGTTGCCACGCGGCGTGCCCGCGGCCGTCACGACGGTGCGCCGTCGCGCGGCCGCGGCCACGACGGCCGCGGCCCACGCGGCGGCCGCGTAGGACGTGAACGCGTCACCGTCCGCGTGGTGCACGGTCGTCACGCCGTACGCCCCGAGCTGGTCGACCAGACCGGCCGGGCCGTCACCGACGACCAGCGCGTGCACGTCGAGCCCGAGCCCGCGCGACGAAGCGTCAGCGTCTCGCGCGACACCTCGGTCGCTCCCCCGTCGTCGGTCTCCACCAGCACCAGCACCGCGCTCATCGCACGACCCCCAGCTTCTCCAGCAGGTCGACGACGGCACGCCGCGGCCTCAGGTCCCTCGCCGAGCACCTCGACCTGGCTGGGCTGCGCGGGCGGCAGCTTGAGCCGCACCCGCCCCGGCCCGACCGGCGTCCCGCTCGGCGTCGACCTCCTCGATCGCGACCTTCTTGGCCTTCATCCGGCCCGGGATCGACGGGTAGCGCGGCTCGATGCCGCCCTCCATGACGGTGAGCGACCGCGGGCAGCGGGACCTCGAAGATCTCGGTGCCGCCGTCCGGGGCGCCGCCGCGCGCGACGACCGTGTCGCCGTCGACGGACAGCGTCGAGACGCCGGCGACGACCGGCCGGTCGAGGAGGTACGACAGCCGGATGCCGACCTGGAAGTCGCCGGTGTCGGAGGCGTCGTTGCCCAGCAGCACGAGGTCGTACGTCGTCCCGGCCGCCTCGTGCGCCCGCACCACGTCGGCGATCGCCGCGGCGACGTCGGCCGGGCCGTAGGCACGCGGCGTCGGCCTCGACGAGCACCGCGCCGGTGCAGCCCGAGCGCCAGCGCGTGCCGCAGCTGCTCGACCGCGTCCGACGGAGCCGAGCGTCAGCACGGTCGCCTGGCCGTCGGTGTCCTTGGCCGACCTGGATCGCCAGCTCGACCGCGCACTCCTCGTGCGGGCTGACGGTGTGGCCCGAGCGACCGAGTCGTCGACGGCCATGCCGTCGGCGGTCAGGCGTGATCTCGCCGCCGAGGTCGGGCACCCGCTTGATGCAGACCAGCACGTTCGTCATGCAGCGGATCCGCTCGTTCGCACGGGTCGAAGAGCGGCGTGCTGTCGACGGAGCCGACGGTGACCGGGTAGAGCTCCTCCATGTAGGACACCGCGAGCTGGTTGCCGACCGTGGCCTCGGCCGGCGGCAGGTAGGCGAGCAGCACGTGCTTGCCGAGCGACGGCGCCGACCCGGCGCGTGGTGACGTAGGGGTGGTGGCCGTGCCCGTCGGTCGAGCGTGCCGCCGTCGCGGGTCAGGATCGGCTCGCCGCCGAGCATGTAGCGCTTCACGCCGGACGCCGAGGTGTGGTCGTCGACGGTCAGCGTGCACAGCACCGTCTCGGGTGCTGCCTCGCGCTGCGCGAGGTAGGCCTCCCGTCCGACGAAGTCGGCGGTCTTGACCTTCGGCCGCTGCATGCCGGCCTCGACGATCGTGCGCTCGCCGTCGAGCTCGTAGCCGAAGGCGCGGTAGCCCTTCTCGATGCGGCCGGTCGTCGCGTAGACGCCGATGCCGACCGGCACGCGCGCCGTGCGGCGCACCGGCCTCGAGCAGCGTCGTCCCACAGCCGCGGCGCCCGTCGCGCCATCGGCACGTAGAGCTCCCAGCCGAGCTCGCCGACGTAGGAGATCCGCGAGGCCAGCACGGTGATCGCCGTCGCCCGTCCGCACCGTGATCTCGCGGCAGGTCAGGAAGCCGAAGCCCTCGTCCGACACGTCGTCGGACGGTGAGCGAGGACGAGGATGTCGCGCGCCCGCGGACCCCACAGGCCGATCGTGGACAGCTCGTCGGTGTGGTCGGTCAGCGCTGCGCGATGCCGTCGGCCGGCAGCTGGTCGGCGAACCACTTGCGGTCGGCCATGCCGTGCGCGCCGCCGGTGACCACGCGGAAGTGGTCGTCGCCGAGCCGCATCACCGTGAGGTCGGAGCGGAAGCCGCCCTTGTGCGTCGAGCACCGGGGTGTAGATCACCTTGCCGACCGCGACGTCGCACTGCGCGACGCAGGTGCGCTGCACGGCGTCGAGCGCGCCCGGACCGGTGATGTCGAAGATCGCGAACGCGGTGAGGTCGATGACGCCGGCGGCCTCGCGCATCCGCAGGTGCTCGGCGTTGACGATCGGGCTCCACCAGCGGGAGTCCCACTCGTGCTCGCGCGGCATCACGCGGTCGCCGTACTCCTCGAGCAGGTCGGCGTTGGACTCGTACCACTGCGGCCGCTCCCAGCCGACGGCCTCGAAGAACCTGCGCGCCCAGCTTGACCTCGGACTCGTGCATCGGCGACGAGCCGCTGGTCGCGGTCGGACTCGTACTGCTCGGCGGGGTGCACGATGCCGTAGGTCTTGATGAACGCCTCGGTGGTGCGCAGCCGGGTGTGCTCACGGCGCATCTGGTGCGGGTAGAACCGCGCGATGTCGGAGTGCGCGACACGTCGATCTCGGACTGGCCGTGCGGTCATCCACTCGGCCACCGCGCGCCCGACGCCCGGACCCTCCTTGATCCAGACCGCGGCGGCGGTCCACAGCCCCTTGACCTCGGGCGTCTCGCCGAGGATCGGGCTGCCGTCGCAGGTCAGCGAGAGCAGGCCGTTGATCGCGTAGCGGATCTCGGCGCCCTCGGCGCCGAGCAGCTCCGGCATCAGCTCGTAGGCCTGCTCGAGCTGCGGGTCGAAGTCGTCGGAGGTGAACGGCATCTCGGTCGGCGACAGCTTGGCCTGCTCGATGGAGGGGATCTCCTCGGGCTCGTGCAGGATCGCGCGGTGCGCGTAGGAGCCGACCTCCATGTCGGCGCCGTGCTGGCGCTCGTAGCAGAAGGTGTCCATGTCGCGGATGATCGGGAAGGAGATCTCGCCCTCCCGCTCGGCCAGCTGCGGGCACGGGCCCACGCTGATCATCTGGTGCACGGCCGGGGTGAGCGGGATGCGAGACGCCGGCCATGTCGCCGATCTTCGGGCTCCACACGCCGCAGGCGATCACGACGGTCTCGGCCTCGATGTCGCCGCCGCGTGGTGCGCACCCGCCGGATCCGCCCGTCCTCGACGTCGAGGCCGATGACCTCGACGGTGGGCACGACGGTGAGCGCGCCGGACTCCAGCGCCTGCTCGCGCATGATCGTGCCGGCGCGCAGCGAGTCGACGACGCCGACCGAGGGCGTCCAGAAGGCGCCGATGATCTGGTCGGGGTCGAGGAACGGCACCTTCTCGGCCACGACCTCCGCGGCGTGACCAGCTCGGACTCGATCCCCCACGCCTTGGCCGACGACATCCGGCGGCGCAGCTCCTCCATCCGCTCCTCGGTGCGGGCCACCTCGAAGCCGCCGGACTCGGTGAAGACGCCCATCTCCTTGTACTGCCGCACGCTGTCGAGCGTCAGGTCCGTGATCTCGCGGCTGTGGTCCACCGGGAAGATGAAGTTCGACGCGTGACCGGTCGAGCCGCCCGGGTTCGGCAGCGCGCCCTTGTCGATCTGGACGATGTCGCGTCCAGCCGAGCCGGGCGAGGTGGTGCACGAGGCTGTTGCCGACGATGCCGGCGCCGATGACGACGACGCGGGCGGTGGCGGGGACCGAGGCCATGGGAGGCTCCTCCGAGTCAGTGACTGATGTTGCGTATTACGCAACTCATGTGCGTCATATGAGACAACCCTCAGCATGCGTCTCCCCCGCCGCGCCTGTCAACCAGGCACGACGGGGGAGATCGGCGGTGCTACCTGCTGTGAGCCAGGCCTCGACCTTGTCCGGGTTCGCGTCGACCCACTTCTTGGCCGCGTCGTCCGGGTCGACATCCCCTTCTCGGCGATGTCGGTGGAGACCAGGTTCTGGTCGTCGTTGCTGATCGTGAAGTTCTTGACCAGGCCGACGGCCGGCGAGCCGGACTCGTCGAACTTCGTGGAGATCAGCTTGTTCAGCTTGTACGGCGGGTAGTCGCAGGCGACCTTCGCCGGGTCGGCGTCACAGCCCGGCTTGTACGGCGGCAGGTTCACCTTGACCAGCTGGCATCTCCGAGAAGAACCACTGCGGCTCGTAGAAGTAGGCCAGCAGCGGCCTTGTGGTTCTTCTCCGCGCTGCGGAAGCTCTGGATCAGCGCGGCCTCGCTGCCGCCGACGACGACCTTGTAGTTCAGGTTGAGGTTCTTGACCAGGGCCTCGTCGTTGGTGACGTAGGACGGGTCACCGTCCAGCAGCTGGCCCTTGCCACCCGACTCCGAGGTCTTGAACAGCGAGGCGTACTTGTTCAGGTTCTTCCAGTCGGTGATGTCGGGGTACTTCTTCGCCATCCACGGCGGGACGTACCAGCCGATGATCCCCTGGCTGCCGGTCAGCCCGGCGTCATCGACGGTCTTCTGCTCGGCGATGTACTTCTTCATGAGGTCGGGGTGGCCCCAGTTCTCGACGATCGTGTCGATGCGTGCCGTTGGACATGCCCTGCCAGCCGACCTCCTCCTTCACGTCCTGGTAGGCGACCTTGCAGCCGAGCTTGGTCTGCGCGACGTACCCGATGAGGTGAGCGTTGGTGACGTACCCCGTCCACGGGTTGACGGCGATGTTCAGGTCACCGCAGTCCTTGCCGCCCGCGGCTGAGGTGTCGGTGCTCTTGATGTTTCCGCCGCCGCACCCCGCCAGCACCAGGGCTGCGGAGGCGGCGACACAGGCCAGGCCGATCAGGCGGTGCCGGCGGGTTCCTCGTGCCATGCGTTGTCCCTTCATCTGCTCGGCTCCATCGAGCCGAGACGGTCGTTGTCTGCCACTGTTACTAGGCCCGTCCGTAGCGCGCCGCGGCGTACCGCGCGATCCGGTCGAGCATCACTCCGAGCGCGGTGATCGCGATGCCGGCGGCCAGCCCCTTGCCGAACAGCTGCGTCTGCGAGAAGCCCGAGACCACGATGTAGCCGAGGCTGCCGCCACCGACCATGCCGCCGATGACGACCATGGAGAGCACGTAGAGCAGCCCCTGGTTGGTGGCCAGCACGATCGCCTCGCGCGACATCGGCAGCTGCACCTTGGCGATCATCTGTCGCGTGGTGATGCCGGCCGAGCGGGCCGCCTCCACGGTCGTCGGCGACACGCCACGGATGCCGTCGGCGACGAGCTTGGTGGCGATGGGTATGGCGTAGGCCATCGCCGCGACGATCGCGGTGAACCGCGTCGCACCGAACAGCGCCAGCGCCGGCACCAGGTAGACGAACGGCGGGATGGTCTGGAAGGTGTCGAGCACCGGCCGGATCCCCGTGTCCGCCCGTCTGCTGCGCCCCATCCAGACGCCGAGCAGGATCGCGACCACCATCACCAGCACGGTGGCGACGAGCGTCATGGTCAGCGTGACCATCGCGTCGTGCCAGAGCCCGACCGCGAAGATGACCGCCTCGCACACGACGGTGGACGACGGCAGGGCGCCAGCCACCGAGGACGTAGGCGACCGCGATGATGACCGGCGCCATCAGCCACCACGGCGACTCCCCCAGCAGCGACTGGAGCGGGTTGAGCAGGCCGTAGGTCACCACGTTCTTGAACGCGTTGGTGAAGGTGTCGACCGAGGCCACGAAGCTGTTGGTGAAGCTGTTGATCGCGTCGGCCATCGCTGGACCGATGTTGACGCCCTCCGGGAAGAGGGCCAGCCCGAGGTAGGTCCGGGACAGGTAGATCGCGATGACCACCGGGATGAAGAGCACCGCGAGCAGGGCGCGCCGGAAGGCAGGCGTCGGCCTCGGCCTGCGGCCCCTGGTCGTCTCGCTGGCCCACCTCGGGAGCTTCTCGAGGACCACGGTCATCAGCACCACGCCCGGTCGCCCGACGGAGGCGATCCCCTGGTTGTCGCGCTCGGACTTCTCACTCGCCGCCGTCGTCGTCCGGTCGAGCATGATCGCGACCAGCACGATCGCCAGACCGGCGACGGCGGCGCCACCGACGTCGAGGTTCTGCAGCGCGGCCACGACGGGCTTGCCGAGGCCCGGGCTGTTGACGAAGGCGGCGATGGTCGCCATCGACAGCGCGGCCATCGTGCACTGGTTGATGCCGACGACGATGGTGCGGCGGGCCATCGGCAGCTGCACCTGGCGCAGCAGCTGGCGCTTGGTCACGCCGAGCGAGCCGGCGGCCTCGATCGTGGTGTCCGGCACCGAGCGGATGCCGTGCTCGGTGATCCGCACCAGCGGCGGCAGCGCGTAGATCAGCGTGCAGACGACGCCGGCGGAGGCGCCGATGCCGAACAGCAGCGCCAGCGGGGCGAGGTAGGCGAACGCCGGCATCGTCTGCATCAGGTCCAGCACCGGCGTGATGACGGCCGACACCGACTTGCGCCGGGCCATCGCGATGCCCGTCGGCAGCCCGATCAGGCAGCAGATCACCACGGCCACGCCGGTGACGATCAGGGTGTCCATGCTGTCGGCCCAGTAGCCCAGGAAGCCGAACGCCAGGGTGGTGACGAACACGAGGATGGCCGAGCGGCAGGCCGGCCACCGCGAAGGCGATCCAGGTGAACAGGGCGACGACGCCGAGCCAGCCGATCTGCGGCACCGGACGCGGGAAGGCCGGCGCGCTGATCAGCTCCTGGAGCTGGGCGACGAGCCAGTTGAGGAAGTCCCCGATCGTGCCGATGACGCCGCCGAAGAACCAGTTGCCGCGGGTCGCCGCGAGCTGGATGTCGTCGCTGAGGTCGTTGAGCCACCGGTGGAACGCCCAGTGTGGTCCTGGAACGCCGAGGGCGAGGGTGTCCATGCCCTGGAACAGCGCCCAGCCGCCCACCCAGACGACCGCGATGACGCCGAGCCACAGCCCGGTGTGACGCTTGCCGACGGTGTCGACGTACGGCTGCTCCTCCTTCGTGGCGGCCGGCGGCCGCTCCTGCAGCGAGGTCACGACGCCTCCTCGGCCACCACCACACGCAGGATGTCCTCGTCGTCGACGATCCCGACGAACTTGTCACCGTCGAACACCCGGACCGGCCCGTGCGCGGCGAGCACCTCGCGGGCCGCGTCGCGGACGATCCGGTCGGCCTGGAGCACCGGGCCGCTCTCGGCCTCGCCCGGCTCCGGCGTCCCGCATCACCCACCGCAGCGTGAGCACGTGCGACTTGGGCACCTCGCTGACGAAGTCCTTGACGTAGTCGTCGGCCGGTGCCCCCACCACCTGGTCGGGCGTGCCGATCTGGACGACCTCGCCGTCGCGCATGATCAGGATCCGGTCGCCGAGCTTGAGCGCCTCGGCGAGGTCGTGGGTGATGAACACCATCGTCTTGCCGACCTCGTGGTGCAGCCGGATGACCTCGTTCTGCATGTCGCGGCGGATCAGCGGGTCGAGGGCCGAGAACGGCTCGTCGAACATCAGCACGCTGCGGGTCGGCCGCCAGCGCGCGGGCCAGGCCGACGCGCTGCTGCATGCCGCCGGAGAGCTGGTCGGGGAAGGTGTTCTCGTAGCCGGAGAGGCCGACCAGGTCGACCATCTCCTGGGCGCGGTTGCGGCGGTTGGTCTTGTTCTCGCCGCGCACCTCGAGCCCGAACGCGATGTTGTCGATCACCTTGCGGTGCGGGAGCAGGCCGAAGTGCTGGAACACCATCGCGACGTGCTTGCGACGCAGGTCTCGCGAGCTTGCTGCTCGTCGGCGGAGGTGATGTCCTCGCCGCCCATCTGCACGCTGCCGTGGGTCGGCTCGATCAGCCGGGTCAGCAGCCGCACCAGCGTGGACTTGCCGGACCCGGACAGGCCCATGACCACGAACACCTCGCCCGGGGCGACCTCGAAGGAGACGTCCTTGACCGCGACGACGCAGCCCGTCTTCGCCTGCAGCTCCTTGCGGGACAGCTCGGCGTCCGGCGTGCCGATGATCTTGTCGGCCTTGTCGCCGAAGATCTTCCAGAGCTCCTTGACTGACAGCGCCGCCTCACCCTTGCTGCCGGTGAAGTCGCGCGTCTCCTCGATCTGTGTCATCGGTGGTCTCCTGATGTCGAAGGCGACGGTCCGGCCGGGTGCCCGGGCGGGTACAACGGGTCGTTGTCGCGGTAGCGGTAGAACGGTGCGTCCGACGGGGGCAGCGGGGTGTTCCCGGCGATCAGGTCGGCTGCCTTCTCGGCGAGCATCATCACGGGCGCGTAGATGTTGCCGTTCGTGACGTAGGGCATGGCGGACGCGTCCACGACGCGCAGCCCGTCGACGCCGTGCACGCGCATCGACGTCGGGTCGAGCACGGCGGCCTCGTCGGTGCCCATCTTGGCGGTGCACGACGGGTGCAGCGCCGTCTCGGCGTCCTCGGCGACCCAGTCGAGGATCTCCTGGTCGGTCTCCACCGACGGGCCCGGCGAGAGCTCGCCGGCGTTGAAGACGTCGAACGCGGGCTGGTTGAGGATGTGCCGCGCGGCGCGCACCATCTCGATCCACTCGCGGCGGTCGTTCTCGGTCGACAGGTAGTTGAAGCGCAGCGCCGGGTGCTGGTAGGGGTCCGTCGACTTGAGCGTCACCGTGCCGCGGACGTCGGAGTACATCGGCCCGATGTGCACCTGGTAGCCGTGCTCCGCGGCCGGCCGCGACCCGTCGTACCGGATGGCGATCGGGAGGAAGTGGAACATCTCGTTCGGGTAGTCCACCCGGTCGTTGCTGCGGATGAAGCCGCCCGCCTCGAAGTGGTTGGACGAGCCCACCCCGCTGCGCAGGAACAGCCACTCGGCCCCGATCCGTGGCTTGTGCCGGTGCTTGAGCCACGGGCCGATCGAGACGGGCTGCTTGGAGGCGTACTGGATGTAGACCTCGAGGTGGTCCTGGAGGTTGCTGCCGACGCCGGGCAGGTCCGCGACCACGTCGATGCCGAGCTGCTCGAGGTCGGCCTTCGGGCCGATGCCCGAGAGCAGCAGCAGCTGCGGGGAGTTGATGGCACCGCCGCACAGGATCACCTCGCGGGCGTCCACGTGCTTCGAGCCGCGACCGGGCCGGTGGTAGTCGACGCCGGTGACGCGGCTGCCCTTGAGGGACAGGCCGGTGACCATCGACGAGGGTCTCGACGGTGAGGTTCTTGCGGCTCATCACCGGGTGCAGGTAGGCGCGCGCCGCACTGAGCCGCCGGCCGCGGTGCACGTTGCGGTCGAACGGCGCGAACCCCTCCTGCCGGTAGCCGTTCACGTCGTCGGTGAGCGGGTAGCCGGCCTGCTGCACGGCCTCGAAGAACGCGCCGAACAACGGGCTCGTCGCGGGCCCGCGCTCGAGCACGAGCGGGCCGCTGCCGCCGCGCCACTCGTCGGCACCGGCGAGGCAGGTCTCCATGCGCTTGAAGTAGGGCAGGCAGTGCGCGTAGTCCCACGGCTTCATGCCCGGGTCGGCGGCCCAGCGCTCGTAGTCGAGCGGGTTGCCGCGCTGGAAGATCATCCCGTTGATGCTGCTGCTGCCGCCGAGCACCTTGCCGCGCGCGTGGTAGACCTTCCGGCCGTTCATGAACGGCTCGGGCTCGGACTCGTACTTCCAGTCGTAGAGCCGGTTGCCGATGGGGTACGGCAGCGCCGCCGGCATGTGGATGAACGGGTCGATCCGGAAGTCCGACCGGCCCGCCTCGAGCACCAGGACCGACGTACCCGGGTCCGCGCTCAGCCGGTTGGCGAGCGCGCACCCGGCGGAGCCGCCGCCGACGATGACGTAGTCCCAGGTGCTCACGGTCACTCCCCTGCGAACCAGCGTTGGGGCTGCGGCCGGATGTTGTGCCAGACGTGCTTGGTCTCGCGGTACTCCTCGAGACCCGCCACGCCGAGCTCGCGGCCGATGCCGGACTGCTTGTAGCCGCCCCACTCCGCCTGCGGGACGTAGGGGTGGTAGTCGTTGACCCACACCGTGCCCATCCGCAGCCGGGCCGCGACCCGCTCCGCGCGGCCGGCGTTCTGGGTCCACACCCCGCCGGCCAGCCCGTAGATGCTGTCGTTGGCGATGCGGACGGCGTCGTCCTCGTCGCGGAACGTCTCGACCGTCAGCACCGGACCGAACGACTCGTCCTGCACGACGGACATCGAGGTGTCGCAGCCGTCGAGCAGCGTGGGCAGGTAGTAGAAGCCGTCGGCGAGGGCCGGGTCGTCGGGACGCCGGCCGCCGCAGCGCAGCTTGGCGCCCTCGGTGAGCCCGCGCTCGACGTACGCCTCGACCTTGGCGCGGTGCTGCTCGGAGATCAGCGGACCGGTCTCGGCCTGCTCGTCGAACGGGCCGCCGAGCCGGATGGTCTCGGCCCGCCGGACCAGCTCGTCGACGAACGCGTCGTGGATCGACTCCTCGACGACGAGCCGGGCGCCGGCCGAGCAGACCTGCCCGGAGTGCAGGAACACGGCGGTCAGCGCGAAGTCGACGGCGGTGTCGAAGTCCGCGTCGGCGAACACGACGTTGGGGTTCTTGCCGCCGAGCTCGAGCGCCACCTTCTTCACCGTGGGTGCGGCGCTCGCCATGATCCGCCGCCCGGTCTCGAGCCCGCCGGTGAACGACACCAGGTCGACCCGCGGGTCCTCGCTGAGCAGCGCGCCGGCGCGAGGTCCGGCGCCGAGCACGAGGTTCGCGACGCCCGCGGGCAGCTCGAGCTCCTCGAAGATGCGCATCAGGTGGATCGCGGTGTGCGGCGTGAGCTCGCTGGGCTTGAGCACGAAGGTGTTGCCGGCGGCGAGGCAGGGCGCGACCTTCCAGGCCGTCTGCAGCAGGGGGTAGTTCCAGGGCGTGATCAGCCCGCAGACGCCGACGGGCTCGTGCACGACCTTGCTGACCACGTCGGAGCGTCCGGTGTCCACGACGCGTCCGCCGTCCTGCGCGGCGGCGTTGCCGTAGTGCCGGAAGACACCCACGACGTCGTCGACGTCGTACTCGCTCTCCACGAGCCGCTTGCCGGTGTCGAGCGACTCGGCCCGGGCGACGGTCTTCTTGTCGCGCTCGAGGAAGTCCGCGACCCGATGGAGGAGCCGGCCCCGCTCGAGCGACGACGTGACGGGCCAGGTGCCCTCGTCGAAGGCAGCGCGGGCTGCGGCGATCGCCGCGGCGGTGTCCTGCGGGCCCGCCTCGTCGATCTCGGCGACGAGACTTCCGTCGGCCGGGCAGCGGATCTCACGGCGCTCACCTTCGCGAGCGCTCTCCCATCGGCCCCCGACGTAGAGCTGCGGCACCCTTCTGGCTTCCGATCTCGCGTCATCGGTTGCGCATGTCGCAACTCGATGTGCGTCACGCAACAGGATTCCGGCTCGCCCGTGAGCCGTCAAGGCTTAGGAGGTTCCGTAACCCAAACGTCGTGACACCTCGTCCGCGGCGTCCTGCACCACGGGGACCAGCTCCTTGACCCGCGGCTCCCCCAGCCGGAACGTCGGACCGGACACGCTCAACGAGGCGATCACGTCGCCGTGCGCGTTGCGGATCGGCGCCGCGATGGCGGTCAGCCCGACCTCCAGCTCGTCGACGGCGACGGCGTAGCCCTGGTCGCGGACCTCGGCGAGCTCGCGGCGCAGCCGGGCCCGGGAGGTCACCGTGTCCGTCGTGTAGGACGGCAGCCTCGGCAGCCGGCTGTCGACCTCGTCGGAGCTGAGGCCGGACAGCAGCACCTTGCCGTTGGAGGTGGCGTGCAGCGGGATGTGCTGGCCCACCCAGTTGTGCGACTGGAGCGCGGACTGTCCGGCCACCTGGTCGAGGTAGAGCGCGGAGCGGTCGGAGAGCACCGCGATGTTCACGGTCTCCCCGGAGTCGGCGGCGAGCTTGCGGCAGATCGGCCGGGCCTCCTGGACCACGTCGAGCCGGGCCGTGGTCGCACCGGCCAGCCGGAGCACGCCGACCCCGAGGCGGTACTTGCCACGCTCCTCGTTCTGCTCGACCATGCCGTGGGACTCCAGCGTGGCCACCAGCCGGAAGGCGGTGCTCTTGTGGACCCCGAGCTCGGCGGCGATCTCGGTGACACCGGCCTCGCCGAGACGGGCCAGGATGCCGAGGATGGTCAGGGCCCGGTCGACCGACTGGACGGAGGCCGGAGCCTCGCTCGTGCCGTTCGCCATGAGCCGACGGTAGCGCACCTCTGTTGCGTATCACAGAACGAGTTTCTGTTGACGCAACGTTGACGGCGCGATTCGACGCCGAGTACAACGGCGCCATGACGGACCCGACCTATGTCCTCACCCTCACCTGCCCCGACCGCGCCGGCATCGTGCACGCGGTGGCCGCCCTGCTCGTCGAGCAGCGCGGCTACATCGTGGAGAGCCAGCAGTTCAGCGACCTGGCCGAGGACCGGTTCTTCATGCGGGTGCGGTTCGCCGTGGACGGCGCCGGGCCCGCGACGCTCGAGCGGCTGCGCACGTCGTTCACACCGGTCGCAGAACGATGGGGCATGACCTGGGAGCTGTGGGACGCGAGCGAGCCGTACCGGACGCTGATCCTGGTCTCGAAGTACAGCCACTGCCTCAACGACCTGCTGTTCCGGTGGAGCAGCGGGTCGCTGCAGATCGACGTGGTCGGCGTGCTCTCCAACCACCCCGACTGCGAACGGCTGGTGGCGTCGTACGGCGTGCCGTTCCACCACGTGCCGGTCACGCCGGACACGAAGGCCGACGCCGAGAAGCGGATGCTGGAGCGCGTCGAGGCCGAGGGGGTCGACCTGGTCGTGCTCGCGCGCTACATGCAGGTGCTGTCCGACGACACCTGCCGCCGGCTGGCCGGCAAGGCGATCAACATCCACCACTCGTTCCTGCCGAGCTTCAAGGGCGCGCGGCCCTACCACCAGGCGTTCGACCGCGGCGTGAAGCTGGTCGGTGCGACCGCGCACTACGTGACCGGCGACCTCGACGAGGGCCCGATCATCGAGCAGGACGTGATGCGCGTCGACCACCGCTTCGACGCCGCCGAGCTCGCCGCGGCCGGCCGCGACGTCGAGAGCCAGGTGCTCTCGCGCGCCGTGCGCTGGCACGCCGAGTCCCGCGTGCTGCTCAACGGGTCGAAGACGGTGGTGTTCCGGTAGGGGCTGCCCCGGCGCAACCGCCCGCAGATTCCCAGGGGACCCAGGGAAACTGGCACACCCCCAGCGTTGCAACGTCGGGGATGAGCCAGTTTCGCCGGGGATGTACGACGATCCGCGGTCGTGACACGGCGACGGGCCGGATAGCGTCCCCACCGTCTGCTGGGGGTTGGCCGTGCACCCCGACCTCGCCGGCCGGTCGGCCCGCTGCGGATCCGGTGCCATGTTCCTGCCATGGACGACTACTTCGCGGCGATCGAGCTGGGACAAGGGTTCATCGCAAGGGCGGACGTGCTCGCGGCCGGACACGACGACCGGTTGATCCGCAGACAGCTTGCCTCGCGCCACTGGACGCGCATCCGCAACGGCGCCTACTGCAGCACCGAGCTTTGGGCGACCCTCGATCCGCTCGACCAGCATCGGCTTCTCGCGAGAGCGGTCATGAGGGCACACGGGGACACCGTGGTCCTGAGCAAGGTGAGTGCCTTGTCGATGCGGCCGGGCATCGACGTCTGGGGCGTCGACCTGACGCGCGTGCACGTGACGAGGCGAGACGGTCGCAGCGGAAGCGTCGAGCGGGACGTCGTCCATCACGAAGGCCCCATCAGCGACGACGACATCGAAGAGATCGACGGGCTGCTCGTCGTGCGCGAAGACCGCTCCGTGGTCGAGACCATCGCAACGGTGGGCGTCGAGCCCGGCTTGGTCATCGCAGACTCAGCGCTGCACCAAGGACGCGTCACTCCCGAAGCGCTCGTCGAGCTGAGGGAGCAGACCAAGCGCTGGCGAGGGAGCCGTACCGCCGACCTCGTGCTGCGTATGGCTGACGCCAAGGCCGAGTCGGTCGGCGAGTCCCGATCGCGTTTCCTCTACTGGAGCCAAGGGTTTCCGCGACCGGTCGTGCAGTTCCCGGTCTTCGCGGACGGTGTCCTGATCGGCACCACGGATCTGGCCTGGCCGTGGCTCGGGCTGCTGTTCGAGTTCGACGGCAGGGTGAAGTACGGCCGGCTCCTCAAGCCGGGACAGACCGCGGGAGACGCCGTCTTCGCGGAGAAGAAGCGCGAGGACGCCCTGCGACGCGCGACGGGTTACGCCATGGAGCGAGCGACGTGGGTCGACCTGTCTCATCCGGTCGAGACCGCTCGTCGCGCACGCTCGCGGATCTCCGGACCGAGCCACGCCGGCTGACAAGCACCGCCGACGCAGTGACGGCCCCGCCAAAACCGGCACACCCCCAGCGTTGCAACGGCGGGGGTGTGCCGGTTTCCCAGGGGACCCAGGGAATCTGGCAGCCCGCTCAGTCGCCCAGCTCGCGCCGGCGCCGGACGACGTACTCCTGGAGCTCCTGGCGGATCGCGTCGTCGAGCGGCGGGGCGACGTACTCCTCGAGCTTCTGCTGGTAGATCTTCGTGGCCCGGGCGTTGGTGTCGTTGCCGCCGTTGCGGACCCAGCGCTCGTAGTTGTCCGACGAGGACAGCATCGGCCGGTAGAAGCAGGTCCGGAACCGCTCCATCGTGTGCATGGCGCCGAGGAAGTGGCCGCCGTGGCCGACCTCCTGGTGGGCGCCGAAGGCGAGCGAGTCCTCGTCGATCTCCAGCGGGGTGAACTCCACCCGGAGCATCTGCAGGAGCTCGACGTCGACGATGAACTTCTCGAAGCCCGCGACCAGGCCGCCCTCGAGCCAGCCGGCGGAGTGCATCACCCAGTTGGCGCCGGCGAGGAACGTCGGCAGCAGCGTCATCAGCGCCTCGTAGCCGGCCTGCGCGTCGGCCACCTGCGAGGAGGTGAGGCCGCCGCCGGAGCGGAACGGGAGGCCGAAGTGCCGGGCGATCTGGCCGGTGCAGAGCAGGCCGATGCCCGACTCCGGGGTGCCGAACGTCGGCGAGCCGGACTGCATGTCGATGTTGGACAGGAACGACCCGAAGATCACCGGCGCGCCGGGCCGGATCAGCTGGGCGAGGGCGATGCCGGAGAGCGCCTCGGCGATCTGCTGCACGAGCGCGGCGGGGATGGTCACCGGCGACATCGCGCCCATCAGGATGAACGGCGTGAGCACGCACGGCTGCCCGGCCTCGGTGTACTCGAAGAGCGCCTCGAGCATCCGGCTGTCCCAGCGCAGCGGCGAGTTGCAGTTGATCAGCGAGATCGACACCGGCGTCTTCTCGATCGCCTCGCGACCGCCGAAGAGGATCTCGCCCATCCGGATCGTGTCCGCCGCGTTCACGCCGGAGACCACGTTGCCCATGTAGACCTTGTCGGTCAGCGTCTGCAGCGCGTAGGTCATGTCCAGGTGCCGCGAGTCGAGCGGGGTGTCGTTGGGCTCGCAGATCACGCCGCCGGCCGAGTCGAGCACGGGGAACACCTGCGCGAGCTTGGTGAACCGCTCGAAGTCGTTCATCGTCGCGTCCCGGCGGACGTCGCCCTCGCGCACGAACGGCGGGCCGTAGACCGCGCCGAACGCCATCGAGTCGCCACCGATGTGGATGGAGTGCTCGGGGTTGCGGGCCTGTACGTCGAACTCGCGGGGCGCCTTGGCGACCTGTTCGAGGACCCACTCGGGATCGAGGAACACCGTCTGGTCCTCGACCTTCTGGCCCGCCTCACGGAACAGCGCGAGCGCCCGGTCGCTGTCGAACTCGACCCCGATCTCGGTGACCAGGCGACGCCAGCCGGCGTCCAGCTTGGCCATCGCGTCCTCGGAGAGGATCTCGTAGCGCGGCATGGTGTTGCGGAACATGGACTACCTCCGGCTCGCACAGCAGGACGGGACTCGGCTGGTCGGCTTCGGCCAGACACGAGTTGATTCTGCTTGACCGACGCTGGTCCGCATCTTAGCCTCATCATGTGGAAGTCGGTTCCACATCATGAAACACCCGCGTTACACGAGGTCACGATGAGCAGCACTGCTCCGGCGGGCACGCAGGCGGTCGACCGCGCCGCCGCGCTGATCGACCTGGTCGTGCGCGCCGACGGGCCGATGAGCTTCACCGAGCTGAGTGACGAGACCGGCCTCGCCCGGTCCACCACCTCCCGCCTGCTGGCCGCCCTCGAGCGCACCGAGCTGGTCGAGCGCGACCCCGGCGGCGGGTACGTCGCCGGGCCGCTGTTCGCGCTGCACGCGGCGGTGCACGACCCGTGGCCGCAGATCGCCCGGCTCGCCCGCCCGGTGCTCGAGACCGTCGGCGAGGAGACCGGGGAGACCGTCCACCTCGGGGTCCCCCGCGGTGACGACGTCGTGCACATCGCGCAGGTGGAGTCGACCTACCTGCTCTCGGCGCGCGACTGGAACCTCGTCGACGTACCCCCGCACTGCTCCTCGCTGGGCAAGGTGCTCTACGCGTACGGCTGCCTGCCCGTGCCCCCCGGAAGCCTCGAGCGCCGCACCGATCGGACCCTGACCTCCCGCGACGCGCTCGCGGCCGAGCTGTCCGTCGTACGCCGGCAGCGCTTCGCCACCACCGTGGACGAGCTCGAGACCGGGCTCTCCGCGATCGCGGCACCCGTCGAGGGACGGGACGGCGTGTTCGCCGCCCTCGGCGTCTCCGGGCCCACCGCCCGGCTCCAGGATCGGGTCGACCACGTCGGTCGGCTCCTCATCGAGCAGGCCGACACCCTGTCGGCGCTGCTCCGTCGCCGGACCCGCTCCGGCTCCGACCGCTCGAAGGAGGGCGTCGCATGACCCTGTCACCGGAGGAGATCCTCCAGCGTCTCTACGACGAGACACTGACCGGCAACGCACCCGAGGTCCTCGACCTGACCCGGCAGGCCCTCGCCCAGGGCATGGAGCCGCAGTCGCTGCTGTTCGACGCGCTGATCCCCTCGCTCGAGGAGGTCGGCGCCCGCTTCGAGCGTGGTGACTTCTTCGTCCCCGAGATGCTCATCGCCGGCCGCGCGATGGCCGGCGCGATGGAGGTGCTGCGGCCCCTGCTCGCCGACACCGGGGTGCAGACCATCGGCAAGTTCCTGATGGGCACGGTCAAGGGCGACGTCCACGACATCGGCAAGAACCTCGTCAACATCATGCTCGAGGGGGCCGGCTTCGAGGTGATCGACCTCGGCGTGCAGGTCGCCCCGGAGAAGTTCGTGGAGAAGATCCAGGAGCACCAGCCCGACATCGTCGGCTTCTCGGCGTTCCTCACGACGACCATGCCGATGTTCAAGGCCAACCTCAACGCGCTGGAGAAGGCCGGCCTGCGCGACCAGGTCATCGTGATGGTCGGCGGCGCCCCGGTCACGCAGGAGTACGCCGACGCCGTCGGTGCCGATGGCTACGCACCCGACGCGTCCGCGACCGTCAAGCGCGCCAAGGACCTGCTCCAGAAGCGCCGGGCGCTGGTCAACGCATGAGCACTGGCATCACCCTCGAGACGACCCTGCGCGGCACCGGGGCCGAGGTCGTCCTCGGCCACGACCGGCGCTTCTGCCTGATCGGCGAGCGGATCAACCCCACCGGTCGCCGGATCTTCCAGGAGCAGCTGCGCGCCGGCGACCTGTCCGCGATCGAGCGCGACGTGATCGCGCAGGTCGAGGGCGGCGCCGACGTGCTCGACGTCAACATGGGCGTGCCGATGACCGACGAGCCCGAGCTGCTCGCCACGGCGATCCGCATGGTCCAGAGCCTCACCGACAAACCGGTCTGCATCGACTCCTCGGTCGTCGAGGCGCTCGAGGCCGGCCTCGCGGCGTACGACGGGCGGGCGCTGGTCAACTCGGTCACCGCGGAGGACGACCGGATGGCGCTGATCCTCCCCCTGGTCAAGAAGTACGACGCCGCGATCATCGCCCTGCCCAACGACGCGGAGGAGATCCCGATGGAGGCGGACCGCCGCCTCGAGCTCGTGCAGCACATCGTGGACGTCGCGACGAAGGAGTACGGCATCGCCCTGCAGGACATCGTGATCGACCCGCTGGCGATGCCGATCGGCGCGGACACCGGCGTCGTGAACACCGCGCTCGACACCATGCGCCGGATCCGCGACGTGCACGGCCTGAACATGACGTGCGGCGCGTCCAACGTGTCGTTCGGCATGCCCGACCGGCACACCCTCGGCGCGACCTTCCTGCCGATGGCGATGACCGCGGGCCTCACCAGCGCGATCATGGACACACGCACCCCACAGATCGTGGAGGCCGTCAAGGCCGCCGACCTCCTGCTCGGCCACGACGAGTGGGGTGGCAGCTGGATCGCCGCACACCGCAAGAAGCAGGCCGCCGCCACCGGATGAGCGAGACACCCATGGACCAGCCGCCCGACGTGCAGGTCGACGCGCTCCGGCGCGAAGGCCTCATCGAGCCGCCGGACGGCCCGGGCTCGCAGCCGCACGACGGCTCCGGCCGCGTACAGCTGTCCTTCTCCCCCTCCGGGCGCGACGTCCGGGTGCCGCCCGGCGTCAGCGTCTTCGACGCCGCGAGCTGGAACGGCATCGCGATCGACTCGACGTGCGGCGGGCACGGCACCTGCAAGAAGTGCAAGGTGCAGGTGCTCGACGGCTCCGTGCCGGTGCACCGGCTCGACCAGCGTTCGTTCACCCCGGGCCAGCTCGCCGACGGCTGGCGGCTGGCCTGCCTGGCCCAGGCCACCGCGGACCTCAAGGTCGAGGTGCCGCCGCTGACCACCCGCCCCAAGGCCGCGACCCTCGGCGTCGGACGCCAGGTGATCCTGCGTCCGGCCCTCCAGAAGCGCTACGTCGAGGTCGAGGAGCCGACCCTCTCGGACCAGCGCACCGACCTACGGCGGGTCCTCGACGCGATCGACGACCTCGAGCTGACGCCCGACCTGCACGCGCTGCGGCGGCTGCCGAAGGTGCTGCGCCAGGCGGACTACAAGGTCACCGCGGTGGTCGTCGACGACGCACTCATCGACGTCGAGCCCGGTGACACCACCGACCGGCGCTACGCGATCGCGTTCGACCTCGGCACCACCACCGTCGTGGCCACGCTCGTCGACACCGCGACGGGCACGCCCGCTGCGGTCGCGTCGATGCTCAACAAGCAGCAGCCGTTCGGCGGCGACGTGATCACCCGGATCAGCGCCACGATGATGGACCCGCAGGCAGCCGACCGGCTCCGCGACGCCGCCCAGGACACGCTGGCGGAGCTCACCACCGACGTGCTCAAGGACGCCGGCGTCGAGCCGCACGAGGTCTACGAGGTCGCGCTGGCCGGCAACGCCACGATGACCGCGCTCGTCCTCGGCATCGACCCCGAGCCAATCGGCGTCGCGCCCTTCATCATGTCCAGCAGCACCCTGCCGACCCTGCTCGCCTCGGACCTCGGCCTGGCGCTGCACCCGCGGGCCCGGGCGGTCGTCTTCCCGGCCCTCGGCGCGTACGTCGGCGGCGACATCGTCTCCGGGATGCTGGCCACCGGCATGGACCGCGACAAGCGCACCCGGCTGTTCATCGACGTCGGCACCAACTGCGAGATCGTGCTCAGCGACGGCGACACGATCGTGTCCACGGCCGCGCCCGCCGGGCCGGCCTTCGAGGGCGGCGCGATCCGGTGCGGCATGCGAGCCGCGGACGGCGCCGTCGAGGTGGTCCGGGTCGACCCGGACGTCGAGGGCGGTGTCAGCCTCCAGGTCATCGGCGACGTCGAGCCCGTCGGCCTGTGCGGGTCCGGGCTCGTGGACGCCGTCTCCGAGCTGCACCGGGCCGGCCTGCTCGACCACTCCGGCCGGTTCGTCACCGACGAGCGGGCCCGCGAGATCGCGCCGCACGTCGCCGACCGGCTCGCCGCCATCGGGCAGGAGCGGGTGTTCGTGCTGCACCGGCCCACGCCCGACGCGCCCGCCGAGGAGTCGGTGTACCTCTCCCAGCGCGACGTCCGCGAGCTGCAGTTCGCCAAGGGCGCCATCGCCACCGGCTGGACCCTGCTGCTCGAGGAGCTCGGCCTCCAGCAGTCCGACGTGCAGCAGGTGCTGCTGGCCGGCTCGTTCGGCAGCTACCTCTCCCCCGCGGCCGCGGTGCGCATCGGTCTGGTCCCGAAGATCCCGGTGCTGCGGATCGTCTCGGCCGGCAACGTCGCCGGCGAAGGCGCGAAGATGAGTCTGCTGAGCGTCCGCGAGCGGGCCGGCGCGCTGGCCCTGCTGGAGGAGGTGACCTATGTCGAGCTCTCCGACCGCGCCGACTTCAACGACCGGTTCATCGAGCTGCTCGCCTTCCCCGGCTGACCGGGTCGGGCGCGTGGCCCTGATCGCCTGCGGGGCGATCGCGGCCCCGTGCGCCGCCGTGGTGGCGTCGCGCGGGTGGCCGGTCGACGTACACCCGCTGCCGCCGCTGCTGCACAACCGCCCCGACCGGATCGCCGGCCAGGTCGACCGGCTGGCCGAGGAGCTGGCGGACCGCTACGACCGGGTGGCCGTGGGCTACGCCGACTGCGGCACGTACGGCGCCCTCGACGAGGTCTGCGAGCGGCGCGGGCTGTCCCGGCTGGCCGGGCTGCACTGCTACGACGTCTTCGGGGGCGCCGACCGGCTGCGAGCCATGTTCGAGGCCGAGCCCGGGACCTACGTGCTGACCGACTTCCTGGTCCGGTCCTTCGCACGGACCGTCGTCGCCGAGCTGGGCCTGGACCGCTACCCCGAGCTGCGCGACGACTACTTCGCGCACTACACGCGGATGGTCTGGCTGGCCCAGCAGCCCGACGAGGAGCTGCGGGCCCTGGCCCAGCAGGCCGCGGACCGGGTCGGGTTGCCGCTGACCGTCGTCGAGACCGGGCACGGCGGCCTCGAACGCGCCCTCGTGGAGCTGCTGACCCTGTAGGGACATGCCCTAGGCTCCCGCCCATGTCGAAGACCCCCGCCATCGAGCTCGCCCCGGGGGTCTGGCGGATCCCCACCGCCGGCAAGGACCTGGTCAACTCCTTCGCGCTCGTGCAGGAGGACGGCTCGGTCACCCTCGTCGACACCGGGCTCAAGTCGGCGCCGCCGCGGATCGTCGCGGGCCTCGCGGCGATCGGCAAGCACCCGCGCGACGTCACCCGGATCGTGCTCACCCACGTGCACCCCGACCATGCCGGCGGTGCGGCGCGGATGAGCCGGGAGACCGGCGCGCCCGTCCTCGTGCACGCCGATGACCACGGCTGGGCCACCTCCGGTCGGGTGACCGGTGCCAACGACACGTCCACCACCATGGGCAAGGTCTTCGCCCGCCTGGGCGACGGCAAGCTGGAGCCCTTCCAGCCGGGTCCGGCACTGGCCGACGGCGACGTGCTGCCGGGTGGCGTGCGGGTGGTGCACACGCCCGGCCACTCCCCCGGTCACGTGTCGCTCCTGCTCGAGGACAGCGGCGTGATGGTGACCGGCGACGCGATCTTCAACTTCCGGTTCCTGCGGCGCACCCGGATCTCACCGGCGTTCCTGTGCTCGGACTTCGCGATGACCAAGCAGACCGCGCACCGTCTCGGCGAGCTGGACTACCGGGTGGCGGCGTTCACGCACGGGCCGGAGATCCGCGACGGCGCCCGCGAGACGGTCCGCGGGCTGCTCGCCTCCCTCTAGGGCCTAACGCACAGCCATCAGCCGGTCGAGGTACTCCCGGCGCCACGCCTCGGTCTCGGCGACCTGGTTGAACGTGTAGACGTGCAGCCCGGTCACCAGCGTGCCCGGGCGCGCCAGCACCGGCGCGCACCGCTCCAGGAACTTCTCGCCGGTGAAGCCGCCCGGCGCCGCCAGCCGGGTCAGGGTGCCCTTGTGCTTGGCCAGGAACCGGGTCGAGTCGCCGACCCCGATCTTGGTGGCCATCGCCAGCAGCTTGGTGCGGTCGATGGGTCCGGGGATGCCGAGCAGCACCGGCATGGTGATGCCACGCGCCCGCATCCGGTCGATCCACGTGCGGATGCTGTCCGGGTCGAAGTTCAGGTTGCTCACCACGTGGGTGGCGTGCCGCCTCTTGTCCCACATCGACTGCACGGTGAGGTCGTCGCTGATGGTCGGGTGGGACTCGGGGTAGCCGGTGATGCCGACCTCCGGGAACGGCCGCCCGATCGCGGTGAGCTCCTCGAGCAGGTCGAGGGCCGAGGTGTAGTCACCGGCCGGCGGATCCTGGTCGCCGCCGGGCACGAACACGGTCGTGACCCCCGCCGCCGTCATCCGCTCGACGATCTCGGTCAGCTGGGTGCGTCCGCTGACCATCCGCGCCGCGAGGTGGGGTACGGCGGTGTACCCCTGGCGTGCGAGCCGCTCGGTGAGGTCCAGCGTGGCGGTGAGGCCCTTCGCCGGCGAGGCCGTCACCGTGACGGTGCGGTCGAGCGGCACGTGCTCGAGCACCTTGTCCTCGATCGACGGCGTGGGCAGTACCTCGTAGCGCGCCGAGGACAGCATGTCGGCGAGGAACGTCCCGTGAGTTTTGTTGCGCATGGAGGAACTCGTTTCGCGATACGCAATACCTGCGTCAGGGTATCCCCGCGTCACGAACGCGACAAGCATCCGGTCCGCGGCGGGCCGGATGCTCGTCGAAGCCCAGAGAGGGCAGGTCGGTCGTCAGTCGGTGGTGAGCCGGAGCAGACCGTGCTCGACGTCGCCGTCGGACCAGCCGCTGACGCCGAGCGCGTCGAGCGGCGCGATGTTCGAGCGGGCCTCCGCGTCGCCGTCGGACAGCGCGTCGGCGAGCTGCTCGGCCCACCCGTCACCGGCGTCGAAGTTGACGTAGAGCGACCCGGTCGCCCGGTCCGCCTGGGGCACCACCGCGTCGAACGCGCTGACGCTCGACAGGTTCCCCTTCTTCAGCAACGTGTCGACGTACGCCTGGCTGAGACCGACCGCGACCTGACCGTCCCCGCTGGCGACCTTCACCATGTCGGCGTCGGGACCGGCGGCCGCCTTGAGCTTGTCGATGATCGGGACGATCTTGTCGGGGTCGCCCTGGATCCGGATCCCGGCCGGCAGCTGCGACGGGTCGGGCGAGGACATGAACGACTTGATGTCCGCCGAGGCGTCGACGGAGACCGTGATGCCGTCGCCGAGCAGGGTCTCGATGTCCTCGGGAAGCTGCAGCCCGGTCGCCCGCTCGCCCTCGGCGAGCATGTCGTCGAGGCTGTCCTGCGAGCCGCTCATGGCGTTCAGCTGGCCGAGGTAGTCCTCGAGCCAGCCGTCACGGAAGGCGACGGAGAAGGCCGCGGCGGTGGTGCCGGGAAGGGTGCCGGTGTCGGGCCCGGCGCCCGCGCCGCCACCCATCGTGGACGGCAGCCCCTGCGCCGCGAACTCGGCCTCGACCGCACCGTCGCGGAAGCGCACCACCCCGGCGGCGCCACCGAAGTCCTTGAAGGTCTTCTCGAGCTGGTCGATCTGGTCCCGGGTGCGGTTGTCGCTGCCCGCCACCGGGGTGTCCTGCGCGATCGCCGTGGCCAGGGCACGGGGCGCGTCCTTCGAGACGTACATCGTCACGATGCCGGGGTCGCCCGTGCGCTCCATCGCGGCGGTGAACTCGTCGCTGTCCGCGAGCGTCCCCGCCTCGGCGTCCTTGGCGAACGTGTCGGCCTCCCGCTGGGTCTCGGCGAGCAGCATGTAGTCGCCGACGAAGGTGATGCCGGTGCGGCCCGGCTCCTGGTCGGAGGCGTCGGAGCCGCAGCTCTCGATCGCCCGAGCACCTGCCTTCGCCTTCTCCTGGTCGGTGACCTGGAGGACGACGAGCGGAGCGGCGCCGTGCTTGCTGTCCGGTACGGCGGCCAGCGCGACCCGGTCGCCGATCCAGGGCTCGACGTCCTTCGCGTAGTCGAGGTCCGCGCAGCCGTCGTCCTTGCGGATCTCCTCGAAGACGGCCTGGCGGATGTCGTCGCGGCTGCCGAGCTCCTTCTTGATGGCCGGGAACTTCCGGAGGATCTTGAAGGCCTCGATCTTCTGGGACGCGGTCGGGTCCAGGTCGAGGCTGACGTAGGCGACCGCGTCGGCGGGGACGGCGGTGGCCGCCGAGCTGCCTCCGGAGAGCAGCTGGACCATGCCGTAGGTGCCGGCCCCGACCGCGGCGACGACCGCGACGGAAGCGGCAGCGACCAGTCCGGTGCGGCGAGCGCGAGCCGGCTTCGGCGCGGTCTCGTCGGGCTCCGGGGGCGTGCCTCCGGCCCCGAGGTACTCCGGCTGGGTGGGTCCGTGCGTGCTCAAATCCTGCTCCCCCGATGGCGGCGGCCGGCGGCCGCGACGTGAGGGTGCAGCCTACCGGGGCTCGGTGGTCCCGCGGGCGACTTCTGAGGTGGCCGGCCCGGCACTGTTGAGCAGCACGACGAGGGCGCCCGCGAGCACCGCGACCGGCCAGACGAGGTAGACGCTGAACGTGTCCACCTCGAGCCGGAGCGGCACCTGCGCGCCCACTTTTGCCTCCCGGAGCGCGGTCGCCCGGGTCCCCCGGTCCGAGCAGGTGCCCGGTCAGTGCCATGACGGCGGCGGCGAGGGCCGCCCCGAGGATCAGCAGCAGGCTGGTCAGCAGCGGGTCGCGGGAGCGCCACCAGGTGAGCACGAGACCCGCGACCAGCCCCGTCACAGCGGCGATCACGGCGTACACCCCGTCTGCGGAGAACTGGCGCCGGAGCGCCGCCTCGCTCATCACCCCGCCGTCGCGGGTCTTGGTGTACGCCGCCGGGTCGACCAGCAGCCACCACAGGACACCGCCCGCGAGGCCGAGCACCAGGAGGATCCCGATCACCACGGCCGCGTCACCCCGCAGGCTCCCGCCCGAACGTGCACCCGAGGCGTCGTCGGTGGGCTGCTGCTGGGTGGCCCACACGGCAGCCGGGGCGGGGTCGCTCATCAGCCGGCCAGGCAGTGCGGCCCGAGCAGCGCCTTGAGGTCGGCGAACAGGGCCGGGCTCGCCGAGACGCGCAGCCGGTCGTCGAGCTTCATCACGGTGGTCGAGGTCTTGGTCATCAATCGCAACCGTACTTCGGTCACCCCGGGATGTGTCCCCAGGACGTCCTTGAGCTGCTCGACCACCGGCATGGTGCACCGGGTCGACGGCATCGTGATCACCACGGGGCCGGAGGGTCCGTCGGCCAGGTCCGGGACGCTGACCTCCTGCCCGTGCAGCTCCGGCTGGTCCTTGGACCGGGAGAGCCGGCCCTTGACCGTGACGATGGCGTCCTCGTTGAGCAGGGTGCTGGCCAGCTGGTAGGCGCTCGGGAACAGGAGTACGTCGATCCCGCCCTCGAGGTCCTCCAGGGTCACCATCGCCCAGGCGTCGCCGCGCTTGGTGATCTTGCGCTGCACCGACGTGATCAGCCCCGAGACGGTGATCGTCGAGCCGTCGGGCCGGTCCTCGTCGACGAGCAGCTGGCCGATGGTGCAGTCGGCCGAGGCGGAGAGGATGTGCTCGAGCCCCATCAGCGGGTGGTCGGAGACGTAGAGGCCGAGCATCTCCCGCTCGTGCCCGAGCAGGGTCTGCTTGTCCCAGTCGGCGATGTCGGGCACCGCGATGGCCACCCCGAAGCCGCCGCCGGCGTCCTCGTCGAGACCGCCGAAGAGCGAGTCCTGGCCGATGGCCTCGTTGCGCTTGATGTCGGCGTACTGGTCGACCGCGGTCTCGTGCACCGCGACCAGCGCCCGGCGGCGGTGCCCGAGCGAGTCGAAGGCACCGGCCTTGATCAGCGACTCGATGACCCGCTTGTTGCAGACGAGGGTCGGCACCTTGTCCATGAAGTCGGCGAAGTCGGTGTAGCGGCCCTGCTCGCGGCGGGCCTCGACGATCGCGTCGACGACGTTGATGCCGACGTTGCGGATCGCGGAGAGCCCGAAGCGGATGTCGGTGCCGACCGGCGTGAACGTGGCCTCCGACTCGTTGACGTCGGGCGGCAGCACCTGGATCTTCATCCGCCGGCACTCGTTGAGGTAGATCGCCATCTTGTCCTTGTCGTCCTTGACGGACGTGAGGACGGCGGCCATGTACTCGGCCGGGTAGTTGGCCTTGAGGTAGGCGGTCCAGTAGCTGACCAGCCCGTAGGCGGCGGAGTGCGCCTTGTTGAACGCGTAGTCGGAGAACGGCAGCAGGATGTCCCACAGGGTCTGGACCGCGGCCATCGAGTAGCCGCGCTCCTGCATGCCTGCGGAGAAGCCCGCGAACTGCTTGTCCAGCTCGGCCTTCTTCTTCTTGCCCATCGCCCGGCGCAGGATGTCCGCCTGGCCCAGCGAGTAGCCCGCGAGCTTCTGGGCGATCGCCATGACCTGCTCCTGGTAGACGATCAGACCGTAGGTCTCACCCAGGATGTCCGCGAGCGGCTCGGCCAGCTCGGGGTGGATCGCCACGACCTCCTCGCGGCCGTTCTTGCGGCGGGCGTACTTGTTGTGCGAGTCCGCACCCATCGGACCGGGCCGGTAGAGCGCGCCGACGGCCGAGATGTCCTCGAACGTGTCGGGACGCATGCTGCGCAGCAGCGCCCGCATCGGCCCGCCGTCGAGCTGGAAGACGCCGAGGGTGTCGCCCTTGGACAGCAGCGCGAACGCCGCGGGGTCGTCGAGGGTGAGGTCCTCGAGCACGACCTTCTCGGCCCGGTTGTTGGTGATGTTGATCAGCGCGTCGTCGAGGATGGTGAGGTTGCGCAGCCCCAGGAAGTCCATCTTGATGAGGCCGAGGCGCTCGCAGGTCGGGTAGTCGAACTGCGTGATGATCGCGCCGTCCTGCTCGCGGCGCATGACGGGGATGACGTCCTGGAGCGGCGCGCTGGACATGATGACGCCCGCGGCGTGCACCCCCCACTGGCGCTTGAGGCCCTCGATGCCGATGGCGGTGTCGACGACCTTCTTGACGTCGGCGTCGGCGTCGTACAGCGAGCGGAACTCGCCGCCCTCGCCGTAGCGGCCGTGCTGCGGGTCGAAGATGTCCTTGAGCGGGACGTCCTTGCCCATCACCGCGGCCGGCATGGCCTTGGTGATCCGGTCGCCCATCGCGAACGGGTAGCCGAGGATCCGCGAGGAGTCCTTGACGGCCTGCTTGGCCTTGATGGTGCCGTAGGTGACGATCATCGACACCCGGTCGTCGCCGTACTTCTCGGTGACGTAGCGGATCACCTCGCCGCGCCGACGCTCGTCGAAGTCGATGTCGAAGTCGGGCATCGAGACGCGGTCGGGGTTGAGGAACCGCTCGAAGATCAGGCCGTGCTGGAGCGGGTCGAGGTCGGTGATCCGCATGGCGTACGCCGCCATCGAGCCCGCACCGGAGCCACGGCCCGGGCCGACCCGGATGCCGTTGTTCTTGGCCCAGTTGATGAAGTCGGCGACGACGAGGAAGTAGCCGGGGAACCCCATCTGGGTGATCACGCCGATCTCGAAGTCGGCCTGCTTGCGGACCTCGTCGCTCACCCCGTCGGGGTAGCGGAACCGCAGGCCCCGCTCGACCTCCTTGACGAACCAGGTGTCCTCGGTCTCCCCCTCGGGGACCGGGAACCGCGGCATGAAGTTGGCGGACTCGTCGAAGGAGACCTCGCACCGCTCGGCGATCAGCAGGGTGTTGTCACAGGCCTCGGGCAGGCCGTAGCGCTCGCCCCACAGCTCGCGCATCTCGGCCGGCGACTTGATGTAGTAGGAGTCGCCGTTGAACTTGAACCGCTTCGGGTCGGCCATGGTGCTGCCCGAGGAGACGCAGAGCAGGTGCTCGTGCGCCTGGGCGTCGCCGGGGTTGGTGTAGTGCGAGTCGTTGGTGGCGATCGGCGGGATGCCGAGGTCCTTGGACAGCCGCAGCAGGCCGTCGCGGACCCGGGTCTCGATGTCGAGGCCGTGGTCCATCAGCTCGAGGAAGAAGCTGTCCTTGCCGAAGATGTCCTGGAACTCGCCGGCGGCCGCCCGGGCCTTCTCGTAGTCGCCGATGCGCAGCCACGTCTGCACCTCGCCCGACGGGCAGCCGGTGGTGCCGATCAGCCCCTCGGCGTGCTCCGCCAGCAGCTCGCGGTCGGCGCGGGGCTTGTAGAAGAAACCCTCGATCGAGGAGCGCGACGACAGCCGGAACAGGTTGTTCATGCCGCGGTTGTTCTCCGCGAGCAGGGTCATGTGGGTGTAGGCGCCGGACCCCGAGACGTCGTCGTCGCCGCCGTTGTTCCAGCGGACCCGCTTGCGGTCGAAGCGGGAGGTGTTGGGGGTGAGGTAGGCCTCCATGCCGATGATCGGCTTGACCCCGGCGGCGGTGGCCTTGGAGTAGAAGTCGAAGGCGCCGAACACGTTGCCGTGGTCGGTCATCGCGATCGCGTCCATGCCCAGCTCGGCGGTCCGCGCGAACATCTCCCCGAGCCGGGCCGCACCGTCGAGCATGGAGTACTCGGTGTGCACGTGCAGGTGGACGAAGCCGTCCTTCGCTGCGTTGGAGCCGCCTGACATGGGCAGATCTGCACCTTTCTGTGCTCGAGCGCGCACCACAACACCGACCGCGTTCACGCGCGGCCGAACTTCGTGGGGAAGGTGGCTCAGCCTACGGGACCCGACCCACCCATCGTGGCAGGACCCACCGACATCAGCCCCGGGCGGCCTTGCCCCAGCCGTGCCAGGTGTCGATCTCGATCCAGGCGTTGACGCGCTTGCGGTCCCGCGTGCGGTACGGCGCGCCGGTGTAGTGCCGCGCGATCCGGTCGATGCCCTCGAGGTCGACGTCGTCGGCCATCTCCACGACCCGGCCCTGCAGGCTCACGTGGGTGTACCAGCCGGCCTCGTCGAGGGCGGTCAACGAGACCCGGGGGTCGCGGCGGAGGTGGTCGAGGCGCTTGCGGCCCTCGTCCATGTTGACCAGGATCCGGTCGGCGCGCCGTCCTGAGCCTGTCGAAGGGTCGAGGACGTACCAGGTCGCCACGGACACCGGGCGGCCGTCCTTGCCCAGCGTGGTGATGACAGCCGGGTTGGGCTTGGCGAGCAGGTCGCGGATGTCGTCCGGCAGGGTGCGCGTGTCGGTCACGGTGTCCTCCTGGTGAGGTCGCTGGTGAGGTCGCTGGTGACGTCGGTCAGATCGGGCAGCCGTCGGGGCCGCAGGCGGTGCCGTCGGGGTCCGTACCCGCCTGGCCGGATCCCACGAGTGTGAACGGCGACCGCTCGGACCAGGCCCGCTCCAGCACGGCCAGGAGCTGGTCGGCGGGCTGGGCACCGGACACGCCGTACAACCGGTCGACCACGAAGAACGGCACCCCCGTGATCCCCAGCGCCCGCGCCTCGGCCTCGTCGGCGCGGACGGCGTCGGCGTGCTCGTCGGTGTCGAGGACCTTCTCGACCTCGGCGGCGTCGAGGCCCGCGTCGGTCGCGATCCGGACCAGGGCGTCGCGGTCGCCGACCGGCTCGCCCTCGGTGAAGTAGGCACGCATCAGCCGCTCCTTGACGGCGTCCTGGATCCCACGGGCGGCGGCCAGGTGGATCACGCGGTGCGCGTCGAAGGTGTTGGAGCGCAGCGAGACGTCGAGATGGAAGTCGAGGCCCTCGCCGGCCGCGGCCGCGGTGACGTTGCCGATCGCGGCCTCGGCCTGGGCGCGGGACATGCCGTACTTCGACGCGAGCACGTCGGCGTGGTCGGGGCCCTCCCCCGCCGCCCGCACGGACGTCGCGTGCGGATCGAGCTCGAAGCTGCGCCACTCGACCTCGACCTGGTCCGCGTGCGCGAAGCGGCCGAGCGCCGCCTCGAACCGGCGCTTGCCGATGTAGCACCACGGACAGACGACGTCCGACCAGATCTCGACCTTCACACTTGCTCCTTCAACGGTTGTCTCCCGAGCCCAACCCTACGGAGCCGGCGGTTGTTCCCCGGCCGGCGGACCCGCCTCGGCCGCGTCCAGGCTCTCGGCGATCACCTGCTGCATGATCCGGCGCAGCCGGTCCGAGCCGAGGCTCGGCGCCACCCGGGCCATCCGCTCGACGATCTCGTCCTCACGGGCCCGGTCCCGACCGGCGTGGCCGGGCACCGGCTTGAGCCGCTGGATGGCGGCGGTGAGCGTGGCCCGCTCGACGAGCAGCGCGGCCAGCCGGTCGTCGAGGGCGTCCACCCGGCGGCGCAAACCGGCCAACGAGGCCGGGTCGGGCCAGGCCAGCTCGATGTCCGGCGCGCCCTCCTCGTTCTGCGACCCGTCGCTGCGACGTACCTCGCCGAAGCCGTGGCGGGCGTAGAACGCCTGGGCCCGCCGGTTGGACTCGAAGACGTAGAGGCCGAGGCCGCCGGGACGCAGGCCCTTCGCAAGGTCGAGCAGCGTCGTGCCCACCCCGGCGCCGGTGTGCCCCGGAGCGACGTACAGGGACTGCACCCAGTCGGCCTCCAGGACCAGCAGCCCGAGCGGTCCGGTGGCACCGTCGCCGCGCTCGGCCAGCCACACCTCGGCCTCCGGCGAGCCCACGCGGTCGGCAAGCCACCCGTGGACCTGGTCGGCGTCGTGCACGCTCGCCGGGATCTCCGGGACGGCAGCGGCCCGCGCCGCGACGTAGAGCGTCACCAGCGCCCCCACGTCGTCCGGATCGGCCGACCGGAGGGTCAGGTCCGCCTCAGACGGCATCGCGGAGGGTGTCGAGGGAGCGCTGGAGGTCGTCGGGGTAGTCCGACTCGTACTCGACCTGCTCGCCGGACTCGGGGTGCTCGAAGCCGAGGCGTACGGCGTGCAGCCACTGCCGCTCCAGCCCGACCCGCTTGGCCAGCGTCGGGTCGGCGCCGTAGGTCAGGTCCCCGACGCAGGGGTGCTTGAGGGCCGCCATGTGGACGCGGATCTGGTGGGTGCGACCGGTCTCGAGGTGCACCTCGAGCAGGGTCGCGAAGCGGTGCGCCTCGAGCGTCTCGTAGTGCGTGATGCTCGGCTTGCCGTCGGCGCGGACCGTGAACTTGTAGTCGTGGCGGGGGTGGCGCGCGATGGGCGCGTCGACGGTGCCCTGGAGCGGGTCCGGATGCCCCTGGACGAGCGCGTGGTAGGTCTTGTCGACCGTGCGGTCCCGGAAGGCCTGCTTGAGCACGGAGTAGGCCCGCTCCGACTTGGCGATCACCATGACGCCGGACGTGCCCACGTCGAGCCGCTGGACGATGCCCTGCCGCTCGGCCGCGCCGCTGGTGGAGATGCGGAAGCCGGCCGCGACCAGGTGCCCGACGACGGTCGGGCCGTTCCACCCCGGACTCGGGTGCACGGCGACGCCGACCGGCTTGTCGATCACGACGATGGCGTCGTCGTCGTGGACGATCTTGATGCCCTCGACGGTCTCCGGCACCACCGCGACCGGGTCGACGGCCACCGGGATGGCGACGTCGAGCATGGCGCCCGCCTCGACCCGGTCGGACTTGGCGGGCGGGGCGCCGTCGACGCTCACGTGCCCGCTGACGATCAGCTCGGCGGCGCGGGTCCGGGACAGTCCGAACATCCGCGCGATGGCCGCGTCCACGCGCTCGCCGGCGAGCCCGTCGGGAACGGTGACGGTGCGTCGCTCGAGCCCGGTGCCGTCGGGCATCGTCACGGCGCCGCCGCCGGGTCGTCGGTGTCGCGCGTGCGTGACCGGCTGCCGTCGATCGAGACGCCGCGCACCGCCTGCAGGATGATCACGCCCGCCGCGATGTTGATGCACACGTCGGCGACGTTGAAGATCGGCCAGTTCGGCAGCTGGATGAAGTCGACGACGTGCCCGCGGAACCCACCCGGCGACCGGAACAACCGGTCGGTCAGGTTGCCCAGCACCCCCGCCATCAGGAACCCGAGACCGATGGCCCAGCCGGTGCTGCGCAGCCGGCGCACCACCCACAGCACGGCCACCGCGGCGGCCGCGGCGACGCAGGTGAGGACCAGGGTGTACGACGTGCCGGTGCTGAACGCCGCCCCCGGGTTGCGGGCGAGGAAGAGCGTGAGCACGTCGCCGACCACGTGCACGGGCGGCTGGTCGGTGAGGTGCTCGACCGCGAGCATCTTGCTCAGCAGGTCGGCGGCGTACCCGACGAGGGCGATGACCCCGAAGACCGCGAGCGCACCGCTGCGGACGCGCGGACGGCGGTCGGGGCCGGGGGTGGATGCTGTGGTGTCGCCGGGATTCAGCGACGCTCCTCGCGCTGCTTGCATGACAGGCACAGTGTCGCACGGGGGAACGCCATCAACCGCATCTTGCCGATCGGCTCCCCGCAGCTCTCGCAGACGCCGTACGTGCCGGCGTCGATGCGCAGCAGCGCCCGCTCGGTCTGGGCGAGCATCTCGCGCGCGTTGTTGGCCAGGCTCATCTCGTGGTCACGCTCGAACGTGGTCGAGCCGACGTCTGCCTGGTCGTTGCCGGCGCCGTCGCCGGCGTCCCGCATGAGGTCGTGGAGCTCGTGCTCGGCCATGTTCAGCTCGGAGCGCAGCCGCTCACGGTCATCCATCAGCTCGCCGCGCACCTCGTCGAGCTCCTTCTTGGTCCACGGCTTCTCGTCCGCCTTGACCGCGAGCTTCCCCGGGGCCGCCGGAGCCTTCTTCACCGCTGTCTTCTTCACGGGGGCCTTCTTCGCAACCGTCTTCGTGGTGGTCTTGGAGGCCGCAGGCTCGGAGGCGGCCGTCTTGGTGGCCGCCTTCTTCGCCGGGGTCGTGGTGGCCGCCTTCTGGGTGGCCGCCTTCTTCGCGGGGGTCTGCTTCGCGACCGTCCTGGTCGCCGTCCTCGCGGCCGCCTTCTTCGCGGGCGCCTTCTTCGCGACCGTCTTGGTCGCGGTCTTCTTGGTCGCGGTCTTCTTGGTCGCGGTCTTCTTCGCGGCCGTCTTCGCCGGAGCCTTCTTCGCCACGGTCCGGGTCGGGGCCTTCGTGGCGGGTGCCTTCTTCGCCGGGGCCTTCTTCGCGGCGGCCTTCGTGGCGGGAGCCTTCTTCGCGACCGTCTTGGTGACGGTCTTCGCGGCGGGCGCCTTCTTGGCGGCGGCGCGCGAGCCGACAGCCTTCTTGGTCACCTTCTTCGCGGCGGCCACGGTCTTGCCGGCCAGCCTGCGTGCTGTCGTGCCTGCCATGGTCCGCGGCCCCCTAAGCCATGCGTACATCAAGGAACGTGCGGTCACTTCCCGCTCCCCTGCTGCTCGAGGTGTAAGGAAGGCCACACGCGTGCGGCGAGGATATGCCTCGGGTACACCCGAGACAACACAGCACGCCCACCTTTCGTAACTTTCCGCGACACCGGCCACCCGGAAACCGGGGTGAGCGGGCCTGTCGCGGTCTGGCAGACTGGGCGCACCGCACGGTGTGGACGGGACGAGTAGCTCCGAGCACAGCCGGCAGCGACCCGGGGACGGTGAGAGCCCGGGGGTGTTGTCCGGAGTGAAGATCACCCCTGAGCCGCCGGAAGAGCGTCCGTCCCCCACGGGTCGGACGGGTAGAACCGGCAGCGGTGCCTTCGAGTGGGCGGTCCAGCAGCACCGGGCGGCCAAGGAGGGTGGTACCGCGGGAGCCTGCTCTCGTCCCTTCAGCCCCAGCAGTACCCGGCCGAAGCGACGCACCCGAAGGACAGCCCGTGAGCGACTACCGCCCCGTCCCGCCCCAGGTGGACCTCCCCACCCTCGAGCACGAGGTGCTCGCGCTCTGGCGGGACCAGAAGACCTTCGAGAAGTCGCTCGACCGGGCCACCGACCGGCCGCGCTGGACCTTCTACGAGGGCCCGCCGACCGCCAACGGCCGCCCCGGCACCCACCACGTCGAGGCTCGCGTCTTCAAGGACGTGTTCCCGCGGTTCAAGACCATGCAGGGCCACCTCGTCGAACGGAAGGCCGGCTGGGACTGCCACGGCCTGCCGGTCGAGCTCGCCGTCGAGAAGGAGCTGGGCTTCTCCGGCAAGAAGGACATCGAGGCGTACGGCGTCGCCGAGTTCAACGCCCGGTGCCGGGAGTCCGTGCTGCGGCACGTCGACGCGTTCGAGGAGATGACCGAGCGCATGGGCTACTGGGTCGACACCAGTGACCCCTACCGCACCATGGACCCCGGGTACGTCGAGTCGGTGTGGTGGGCCCTCAAGCAGATCCACGCCAAGGGCCTGCTGGTCGAGGACTACCGGGTCGCGCCGTACTGCCCGCGCTGCGGGACCGGGCTGTCCGACCACGAGCTCGCCCAGGGCTACGAGACCGTGACGGACCCCAGCGTCTACGTGCGGTTCCCGCTCACCTCCGGGCCGTACGCCGGGCGGGCCAGCCTGCTGGTGTGGACGACCACGCCGTGGACGCTCGTGTCGAACACCGCCGTCGCCGCCAAGCCCGACGTGACCTACGTGGTGGCGACCGACGGGACCGAGTCGCTCGTGGTGGCCGAGCCGCTCTTCGAGCAGGTGCTCGGTGAGGGCTGGACCGTGGAGGACACGGTCAAGGGCCAGGACATGGAGCGCTGGACCTACCAGCGTCCCTTCGAGCTCGTCGAGTTCCCGCCCAGCGAGACGGCACCGCACATCGTGGTGCTCGCCGACTACGTCACCACCGAGGACGGCACCGGTCTGGTGCACCAGTCCCCCGCCTTCGGCGAGGACGACATGGCGGTCTGCAAGGCGTACGGCCTGCCGGTCGTCGTACCCGTGCAGCCCGACGGCCACTTCGGTCCGGACGTGCCGCTCGTCGGCGGCCAGTTCTTCAAGCACGCCGACACCGACCTCGTGAAGGACCTCGCGGCCCGGGGGCTGCTGTTCCGGCACGTCGCCTACGAGCACAGCTACCCGCACTGCTGGCGCTGCCACACCGCGCTCATGTACTACGCGCAGCCGTCCTGGTACGTCCGGACCACCGCGGTCAAGGACGCGCTCCTGCGGGAGAACGAGAAGACGAACTGGTTCCCCGAGACGATCCAGTGGGGCCGCTACGGCGACTGGCTGACCAACAACATCGACTGGGCGCTGTCCCGCAGCCGCTACTGGGGCACGCCCCTGCCGATCTGGCGGTGCGGCGAGGGCCACCAGACCTGCGTGGGCTCGCTCGCCGAGCTCTCCGAGCTGTCCGGCACCGACCAGTCGGCGCTCGACCCGCACCGGCCGTACGTCGACGACGTGGTCGTCACCTGCCCGGAGTGCGGCGCCGAGGCGCGCCGGGTGCCGGAGGTGATCGACGCGTGGTTCGACAGTGGCTCGATGCCGTTCGCGCAGTGGGGCTACCCGCACACGCCGGGCTCCGACCGGACCTTCGAGCAGGCCTACCCCGCCGACTTCATCTGCGAGGCCATCGACCAGACGCGGGGCTGGTTCTACACGCTGATGGCGATCGGCACGCTGGTGTTCGACGAGTCGTCGTACCGCAACGTGCTGTGCCTGGGCCACATCCTGGCCGAGGACGGTCGCAAGATGTCCAAGCACCTCGGCAACATCCTCGAGCCGATGCCGTTGATGGACGAGCACGGCGCCGACGCGGTGCGGTGGTTCATGGCGGCGTCCGGCTCCCCGTGGGCCGCGCGCCGGGTCGGGCACGCCAGCATCCAGGAGACCGTCCGCAAGGTGCTGCTGACCTACTGGAACGTCGTGGCGTTCCAGGTGCTCTACGCGCGCACGTCGGACTGGTCGCCGGGCGACGAGGCGCCGCCGCTGGCGGAGCGACCGGTCCTGGACCGGTGGGCGCTGTCCGAGGCGCACCGGCTGGCGATCGGGGTCACCGAGGCGCTCGAGGTCTTCGACACCCAGCGGGCCGGGTCGCTGCTCGCGGCGTACGTCGACGACCTGTCGAACTGGTACGTCCGCCGCTCGCGGCGCCGCTTCTGGGCCGGTGACGCCTCGGCGCTGGCGACCCTGCACGAGTGCCTGTACGTCGTGACGCTGCTGATGGCGCCGATCACGCCGTTCATCACCGAGCGGGTGTGGCAGGACATGTTCGCGTCCACCTCCGTGGAGCTGCCCGAGTCGGTGCACCTCGCGGCCTGGCCGAAGGTCGACGGCAGCCTGGTCGACGACGAGCTGGGCCGGCAGATGTCGCTGACCAGGCGCCTGGTGGAGCTGGGCCGCGCCGCCCGCGCCGACGCCAAGGTGCGCACCCGGCAGCCGCTGCGCCGGGCCCTGGTGGCGACGTCGGCGCACGCCCGGCTCAGCGAGGAGCTGCGCCGCGAGGTCGCCGACGAGCTCAACGTCGGCACGCTCGAGCCGCTCTCGGCGGCGGGCGCGGACCTGGTGGACTTCTCCGCCAAGGGCAACTTCCGCGCCCTCGGCAAGCGGTTCGGCAAGCGCACCCCGCTGGTCGCGAACGCGATCGCCGGGGCGGACGCGGCCGGCGCTGGCCGCGACCCTCGACGCGGACGGCCGCGCCACCGTGACGGTGGAGGGCGAGGACGTCGAGGTGCTCCCCGACGAGGTGATCGTCTCCGAGCGTCCGCGTGAGGGCTGGTCGGTGGTCAACGAGCAGGGCGAGACCGTGGCCCTGGACCTCGAGCTCACCCCCGAGCTGGTGCGCGCCGGGGTCGCCCGCGAGGTGGTGCGGATGGTGCAGGAGGCGCGCAAGAACAGCGGCTTCGACGTGAGTGACCGGATCAGCCTGGTGTGGCAGGCCGACGGGGACACGGCCGAGGCGCTGCGGGAGCACTCCGGCCTCGTCGCGGACGAGGTGCTGGCCGTCGAGATGACCGAGGGCGAGCCGGCGGGTGCGGTCGTGCGCGACGACGACCTCGGTCTGGCGTTCACCGTCACGCGGGTCGGCTGACCCGGGTCGACGTACCCGACGAAACTGGCACACCCCCGGCGTTGCAACGTCGGGGGTGTGCCGGTTTCCCAGGGGACCCTGGGAAACCGGCGTCGGCCGCCGGAAAGACAAACGAGGCCGGTGTCCCTGGTGGGACACCGGCCTCGTGCGTTTGTTCGGGTGGACCGACGTGCTGGCTGGGGGTGAGTCAGCCCTGGTTGTCGTTCTCGTCGCCGAGCAGGGACTTCAGCCGCTTGGGGGCGTGGTCGTTGCCGGCCAGGATGCCGCCCTCGCCGCTGCCGTCGAGCGCGGCCAGCTGCTGCTGGAAGTAGCTCTTGAGGCGGGAGCGGTACTCGCGCTCGAACGAGCGGAGGTTCTCGACCTCGGCGTTGAGCTTGTCCTTCTCCTTCTCGAGGTCGCCGAACAGCTGCTGGCGACGCTCGGCGGTCTCGGAGTCGAGCATCTGCGAGCGGGTGCGGGCGTCGGACTCGAGCCGGTCGGACTTGACCTTGCTCTCGGCCTCGAGCCGCTCCGCCTTGGTGCGGGCCTCGCCGACGATCTTGTCGGCCTGGTCCTTGGCCTCGCCGACCAGCTCGTCGGCGTTGCGGGTGGCGATCTCGAGCAGCCGGGCGGCGGCGCTGGACGCGTCCGCGACCGTCGCGACCTTGATGGTCTCGGTCGGCGCGGCGGGCGCGGCCGGTGCGGGCGCCGGGGTCGGCTCGGGGGCCTTCACGGGCTCCGGGGCCTTCTCCTGCACGGGCGCGGGCGTCGGGGTGGACCCGCCGCTCTGCTGGGCCGCGGAGAGCTTGCTGCGCAGGTCTTCGTTCTCCCGGGTCAACCGGGCCAGCTCGGCCTCGACCTCGTCGAGGAACTGGTCGACCTCGCCCATGTCGTAGCCCTCACGGAGCCGGACAGGAGTAAAGCGCTTGTTGCTCACGTCCTCAGGCGTCAGCGGCATGACCTCACCCTTTGTTCGTAGTCGTCGGTCGTCAGTGGTGCGATGGCTCTGGTGCTGCCACGTTGCGCCCACCGTACTCCGAATCGTGCTTCCGGCGTCCGGCGGGGCGGCGTCCCGCGGCTCCGGGAAGGATACCCACGCAAGGGCTCCCGGCATAAACCATCGACCCTCAAGAGAGGAAGATGTTGGAGATCAGGATGCGCAGCAGGTACACCACGATCAGCACGATCAGGAAGCTGGTGTCGAGCATCACAGCACCGAGCCGCAGCGGCGGCACGAACCGGCGCACGAACATGATCGGCGGGTCGGTGATCGAGTAGACCACCTCCAGCAGCACCAGGACGATGCCCTTCGGTGACCAGGAACGCGCGAACACCTGGACCCAGTCCACGACGAGACGGATCAGCATCAGCCCCAAGAAGATGTTGAGGATGAGCAGCAGGATGGCGCCAACGATTTGCACGACTCGGAAGTCTAGCCAGGGCACCCATGAAGAACCTGTGAACACCCGGTCATCCAGTCAACCGCGCTCCGTCGCAGGGGTCGCCGAGGCGGCGCATCCAGCGCAAACAGAAGAGCCGAGGGGCGCAGAATGCACCCCTCGGCTCCGTTTCGCCTTCAGCTCTGGTTGAAGAAGCCCCCGGAGTCCGCGATGCGCTGCTTGTCCTCGGCAGCGACCGAGACGTTGGGCGGCGAGAGCAGGAACACCTTGTTGGTGACCCGCTCGATGGTGCCGCGGACCGCGAAGACGAGGCCGGCCGCGAAGTCCACGAGGCGCTTGGCGTCGGCGTCGTCCATCTCGGAGAGGTTCATGATGACCGGCACGCCCTCGCGGAAGTTCTCCCCGACGGTGCGGGCCTCGTTGTAGGTGCGCGGGTGCAGCGTGGTGATCCGGGAGAGCTCGGCGACGATGCCCTGCGGGCCGGCTGAAGCGGTGCGGCGCGGGGCGGCGACGCTCGGAGATGTTGGCGACCGCGGCGGTGCGAGCGGGCTCCTCGACGCGCTGGCGCTGGGGCTGCTCGTCGTAGTCCTCGTAGTACTCGTCGTCGTAGCGTTCGGTGTCCTCGAGCAGGCCAAGGTAGACACCCATCTTGCGCATCGCGCTGCCCATGACTTCTGCCTCCGGTACGTCTGCGTGTCCCCGGATGGGACCCGCTGCTACACGCGCGAGCCTACCGGTTGGCGGGCCTGCTACCGAGCACCGCGCTGCCTATCCGCACGTGTGTCGCGCCGGATTCGACGGCGGCTTCGAGGTCGGCGCTCATGCCCGCCGAGACCCACGTCGCAGCGGGGTCCACGCGACGTACGAGATCGGCGACGGAGGCGAGTTTCGCGAACGCAGGAACGGGATCCGCGCCGAGCGGCGCGACCGCCATCACCCCGCGCAGCCGCAGTCCCTCGGCCGCGACGACCTGCTCCGCGAGCGCCTCGACCTGGTCCGGGGCGACACCGGAACGCCCCGCGCCGGGATCCTCGTCGAGGCTCACCTGCACCAGGACGTCGAGGGTCCGGCCGGCCTCGTGGGCGCCTCGGGTCAGGCCCTTGAGCAGCTTGGCCCGGTCGACGGACTCGACGACGTCGGCGTAGGCCGCGACGGCGGCGGCCTTGTTGCTCTGCAGACCGCCGATGAAGTGCCACGTGAGCCCGAGGTCGGCACACTCCGCGCGCTTGGCCTCGGCCTCCTGGTGACGGTTCTCCCCCACGTCGCGGACCCCGAGCTCCGCGAGCAGGTGTACGTCGGAGGCGGGGAAGAACTTCGTCACCACCGTCAGCGTCACCTGGTCGGCCGGACGGCCGGCACGCGCGCAGGCCCCGGCGATGCGCTCGCGCACGGCGGTGAGGTTCGCCTCGATCTCGTCGCGGCGGGCGTCGGTCACGGGCGCACCCACACGAGGCCGGCGAGCCGACCGGCCGCGGCGCCCTGGCGGCGGTAGGAGAACAGGTCCTCGTCCTCGATCGTGCAGCGGGACGCGTCGACGGTGGTCACGCCCGCGTCGGCCAGCTGGGCGTGCACCCCGGCGCCGATGTCGAGCGCGGGCGTGCCCCACGAGGTCTCGGCGTACGCCGCCGGCACCATCGCGCTCGCCTCGGCCCGCATCTGCTCGGGCACCTCGTAGCACGCGCCGCACACGTGCGGGCCGACCCAGGCGTGCAGGTCCCGGGCACCCGCGGACCTCATCGCGGCCACGGCCGCCGGCACCACGCCGGCCACCATCCCCGGACGGCCGGCGTGCACCGCGGCGACCACGCGGGCCTCGGGGTCCGCGAGGAGGATCGGCACGCAGTCGGCGACCCGGACCATCAGGACCGTGCCGGTCTCGGCGGTGACCAGCCCGTCGCCGGTCGCGATCTCGCTGCCGGCGGTCACGACGTGCACGTCGGCGCCGTGCACCTGCCGCATGCGTACGACGGACGGGGCCGGCCCGGACCCGTCGCTGCCGGTGAACGCCGCCACGACGATCTCGACGTTGCGCCGGACGGCGTCGCGCTCCTCGTCGGTGGAGCCGGCGGCGCCACTGCCGGGCTCGGCGAGGTTGAGCGACGCGAACGTGCCACCGCTGGTGCCGCCGTGCCGGTCGGTGAAGGCCACCTCGACCGGACCCAGCGCGTCCTGGAAGGCGAACAAGGCGACTTCTCTCCTCGGGTTAAAGGCGACCGGCCCGGGGGTGGTCCCCGGGCCGGTCATCGTCTCACTTCAGGAAGTCGGGCACGTCCAGCTCGTCGTCGTCGAACTGCACCTGCCGCGGCCGGGGTGCCGGCGCCGGGGCCTGCGTCTGGGCCGAGCGCTCGGTCGGGTTCATCGGCTGGTAGCCGGACCGGGCTCCGGCCGGCTGGTGCTCGGGCTGACGGCTGGGCGCCGCCGGGGAGCCGGCCGTGGGACGGCCCGCGGACGACGACCCCGACCGGGGCAGCGGCGCGCTGCTCGGTGGGCGCCTGCGACGGCACGGGACGCTGGGCGGCGACCCGGGTCTCGGCCTGGGACTGCTGCGGCGCCGGCTCGCGCCGGAGCACGGTGCCGTTGTCGCGGCGCTTCGGCATCCCGCCGTCGAAGCCGGCGGCGATGACGGTGACCCGCACCTCGTCGCCGAGCGCGTCGTCGATGACCGCACCGAAGATGATGTTCGCCTCGGCGTGCGCGGCCTGCGACACCAGCGCCGCGGCCTCGTTGATCTCGAACAGGCCGAGGTCGGAGCCACCGGCGATCGACAGCAGCACGCCGTGCGCGCCGTCGATGGAGGCCTCGAGCAGCGGGCTGGAGACCGCCATCTCGGCCGCCGCGACCGCGCGGTCCTCACCGCGGGCCGAGCCGATGCCCATCAGGGCGGAGCCGGCGTTGGCCATCACGGACTTCACGTCGGCGAAGTCGAGGTTGATCAGGCCGGGGGTGGTGATCAGGTCCGTGATGCCCGAGACGCCCTGCAGCAGCACCTGGTCGGCCTGCTTGAAGGCGTCGAGGATCGACACGTTGCGGTCGCTGATCGACAGCAGCCGGTCGTTGGGGATCACGATGAGGGTGTCGACCTCCTCGCGGAGCTGGGAGATGCCCTCCTCGGCGGAGTTGGCCCGACGGCGGCCCTCGAAGGCGAACGGCCGGGTGACCACGCCGATCGTCAGGGCGCCGAGCGAACGGGCGATGCGGGCCACGACGGGCGCGCCACCGGTGCCGGTGCCACCGCCCTCGCCCGCGGTCACGAAGACCATGTCGGCGCCCTTGAGCACCTCCTCGATCTCCTCGGCGTGGTCGTCGGCGGCCTTGGCGCCGACCTCGGGGTCGGCGCCCGCGCCGAGACCGCGGGTGAGCTCGCGGCCGATGTCGAGCTTGACGTCGGCGTCGCTCATCAGGAGGGCCTGGGCGTCGGTGTTGATCGCGATGAACTCGACGCCCTTGAGGCCGACCTCGATCATCCGGTTGACGGCGTTGACTCCACCTCCACCAATACCCACGACCTTGATGACGGCCAGGTAGTTCTGCGGTGCTGCCACGGCAGGTGCCTCTCGCTGCTTGGCTGCTCCTGCTTCGCAGGGCAGACGGGGTGTATGTCGGTGGGGAAGACACGAGCCTGACCGAACCGGAACCCTAACCCTGAAGTAGAGGGTTATAGTTATGTCAACCTCGTGCTTGTAGAAGAAGTTAGGTGCTGGCGCGGGAGGTTCGACGCAGACACGCGGCGCGTCGGTGAGTTTCCAGAATTTTTCGGAGGTCAGCGCGTGATGACCGGCTGGCCCGGCACCGAGACGTCGATGCTCGACGCCTTCTGCTCGAGCAGCACGGCGAGCACCCGGGCCTTGGCCGCCGAGTCGTCGGCGGTCCCCCACCGCACCGGCTTCCCGCTGCGCAGCCGCAGCGAGATCGTGTCGACGGTGCGCACCTCGACGTAGTCGACCTTCGCCGCGATCGACGAGGGCAGCGAGCCGGCCACCTTGGCGGCCTCGGCCAGCGCGTCGGGGCGGGCGTGGCCGGACATCCGGATCAGCGGGAGGCTGTGCGGCCGGGACGGGTAGCGGCGGAACATCACGCCCTGGTCGTCGAGGCCGCGCAGCGCGTTGCCCTGCTGGACGACCGCGACCGCCTCACGCTCGGTCACGTCGATGCGCACCGCGTCCGGCCAGGAGCGGGAGACGTCGACGCTGTCCACGGCGGCGAGCCCCTCCACGCGCTGCGCGATCGCGTCGAGGTCGACGCTCGCCAGCGGCGTCCCGGTGGGGACGGCGGCGGCACGGCGTACGGCGCGCGGGTCGAGCACCTGCGTGCCCTCGACCTTGACGCCCTGCACGGCGAGGGCCGAGGAGAAGAACACCAGCCAGAGCGACCCCGTCACGACGGCGAGCAGCAGGACGGCCACGACGACGCGGCGCCAGGCCAGCCACCGGCGGGCCCACTGCCGACGCACGAACCGCTGGCGGGCGATCCGCACGGTGCGCTCGACGTCGGGATCCTCGACCTCGTGGTCACGGGTGAACAGGCTCATCCGCGACGCTCCGCGAGCAGGTCGAGCACCTCCGGGCCGACGAGCGTGACGTCGCCGGCGCCGAGAGTCAGCACCAGGTCGCCGGGACGGGCGCGCTCCACGAGCAGCGCCGGGGTCTTGGACCAGGACGGCTCGAAGTGCACGTGCGCCGGGTCGAGCGGCACGTGCGAGGCGACCAGTCCCCCGTCGACACCGGGTTCGGGGTCCTCGCGGGCGACGTACACGTCCATCACGAGGACCTCGTCGGCGGCGCCCAGCGCCTCACCCATGGCCGGGCCGAAGATCTTGGTGCGCGAGACGAGGTGCGGCTGGAACGCCACGACCACGCGGCCGTCGCCGGCCAGCGAGCGAGCGGCCTGGAGGTCGCCGGCGATCTCGTTGGGGTGGTGGGCGTAGCTGTCGTAGACCCGCACCCCCGCGACTTCGCCCTTGAGCTCCATCCGGCGGCGGGTGCCGCTGAAGGCCTCGAGCCCGCGACGCAGGTCGGCGAACGGGAAGCCCAGGCGGAGCCCGGCGGCGAGCGCCGCCAGCGCGTCGAGGACGTAGTGCCGGCCGGGGATCTGCAGGCTCACCTCGCCGAGGCGGCGGCCGCGGTCGACGACGGTGAACGTCGAGGTCGAGCCGGCGAACGTGAGGTGCTCGGCCCGCAGGTCCGCGCGCGGCGACTCCCCCACGCCGGTGACGTCCAGCCCCTTGTCGCGAGCCTGCTGGGCGAGGTCCGCCGCACCGTCGTCGTCGACGCAGGCGACCAGGAAGCCGGCCGGGTCGATCCGGTCCAGGAACGCCGTGAAGGCCTCGTGGTAGGCCTCCTCGGTGCCGTAGTTGTCGAGGTGGTCGGCCTCGACGTTGGTGACCAGGGCACCGAAGGGTGAGTAGACCAGGAACGCGCCGTCGCTCTCGTCGGCCTCGGCGACGAACACGTCCCCGCTGCCGTCGTGGGCGTTGGAGCCGGACTCGTTGAGCTCCCCGCCGATCGCGAAGGACGGGTCGGCCGCACAGTGCTGGAGCGCGACCGTGAGCAGCGAGGTGGTGGTGGTCTTGCCGTGCGTGCCCGCCACCGCCACGACCTTGCGGCCCTGCATGACCGACTCGAGCGCGGCCGACCGGGGCAGCAGCCGCAGGCCTCGCACGGTCGCCTCGACGACCTCCGGGTTGTCCTCGCGCACCGCGGTCGAGACGACGAGGGTGTCGGCGTCGGCCACCTGAGAGGCGGCGTGCCCCACGTAGCAGCGGGCACCCAGCGCCCGCAGCGCGTCGAGGACGCGGGACTCCTTGGCGTCGCTGCCGCTGACCGGGATGCCGCGGGCGAGCATGATCCGGGCGATGCCGGAGAGACCGGCGCCGCCGATGCCGACGAAGTGCACCCGGCCGAGCCGGTCGGCCGGCAGCAGCTCGTCGGGGACCGGGACCCTCATCGGCCCGCTCCCGCGTCGAGCACGATGCGGGCGAGCTTCTCGTCGGCGTCGCGCGGGATCAGGCCGGACGCCGCCTTGGACATCGCCGCGAGGCGGTCGTGGTCGGCGGTCAGCGCCGGGACCGTGCCGGACACCCACTCCGGGGTCAGCGCGCCGTCCTGGACCAGCAGGCCTCCCCCGGCGTCGACCACCGGACGGGCGTTGAGGTCCTGCTCGCCGTTGCCGATCGGCAGCGGCACGAACACCGCCGGCAGCCCGACGGAGGCCACCTCGGTGACGGTGTTCGCCCCGGACCGGCAGACCGCGAGGTCGGCGGCGGCGTACGCGAGGTCCATGCGGTCGACGTACGAGAGGACGACGTACGGCGCCCGCCCCGGCGCCCTCTCGACGGAGGCCTCGCCGTTGGCACCGACGACGTGCAGCACCTGGACACCGGCCGCGGCGAACGCCTCGGCGGCCGCGGAGACGGACTGGTTGAGCCGGCGCGCGCCCTGCGACCCGCCGAAGACCAGCAGGGTGGGCCGGTCGGCGTCGAGCCCGAAGGTGCGTCTCGCCTCGTCGCGCAGCGCCGCCCGGTCGAGCGTCGAGATCATCCGGCGGATCGGCAGCCCGACGTAGGTCGCGTGCCGCAGCGGCGTCTCGGGGAAGCTGGTCGCGACGTGGCTGGTCAACCGCGCGCCGAGCTTGTTCGCGATGCCGGGAAGGGCGTTGCCCTCGTGCACCACGATCGGCAGGTGCCGGCGTCGGGCGGCGAGGTACGCCGGCACGGACACGTAGCCGCCGAAGCCGACGACCACGTCGGGGCGGATCCGGTCGACCACGTCCAGAGCGCCCTTGACGGCGCCGCGCAGGCGGGCCGGGACGCGGACGAGATCGGCGTTGGGCCGCCGCGGCAGCGGGACCGGCGGGATCATCTCGAGCGGGTAGCCGGCCTCCGGCACGACCCGACCCTCGAGCCCGCGTGGGGTGCCGAGGGCGGTCACCTCGACGGTGTCGTCGAGACGGCGAAGAGCGTCGGCGGTGGCCAGCAGCGGGGACGTGTGTCCCGCCGAGCCGCCCCCGGCGAGCAGGACCTTCATCGCGTGCGCCTCGCGAGACCACTGGAGGTGACACCGGCCGCGGACCGCCGCCGGCGGCGGGCACGCAACGCGGCCTTGGCGCCCGGCTCGGCACGCGCGAAGGACACCAGCAGCCCGAGGGCCACCAGCGACGGCAGCAGCGCCGAGCCGCCGTACGACACCAGCGGCAGCGGCAGCCCGATGACCGGGAGGAGCGCGAGGACCATGCCCACGTTGATCATCATCTGCGCTGTGAGCCACACAGTGATACCCGCGGACATGTAGCGGACGAACGGGTCCTTGGTGCGGACCGCGACCCGGATGCCGGCGTAGGCGATCGTGAGGAACAGCACGAGCACCAGAACGGTGCCGACCAGCCCGAGCTCCTCGCCCAGCACCGCGAAGATGAAGTCGGTGTGCGCCTCGGGCAGCGAGCCCCACTTCTGCTGGCTGGCGCCGATGCCCTTGCCGAAGAGGCCGCCGCTGGACATCGCGAACAGGCCGTGCGCGGACTGCCAGCCCGCGCCCTGGTAGTCCTTGAACGGGTCGGCGAAGTTCGTCAGCCGGTCCAGACGTTCCTTGTTGGTGCTGGCCAGGTAGAGCGCGAAGACGCCGACGGTGACCAGCGACCCGACGAACAGCCGGGCCGGGGCGCCGACGACCCAGAGCATCCCGAGGATGATCGCCATCAGCACCAGGGCGGTGCCCAGGTCGCCGCCGAGCAGCACGAGCCCGATGACGGTGCCCATGACGGGCGCGACCGGGATCAGGGTGTGCTTCCAGTCGTCGAGCAGCTTCTCCTTGCGGGCATAGACGTGGGAGCACCACAGGATGACCGCGATCTTGGCCACCTCCGCCGGCTGGATGACGACCGGGCCGAGCGCGAGCCAGTTCCTGTTGCCGTTGACCGCCACCCCCATCGGGCCCTGGGTCAGCGCCAGCAGCACGACCGCGAGCAGCAGGGCGGGCCAGGCGAACCTGCGCAGCACGCGGTGCGGCAGCCGGGTGGCCAGGAAGGCGACGGGCAGCGCCAGCAGCACCCAGGTGAGCTGCCGGAAGAACCAGTAGTAGCTGTTGCCGTGCTTGACGTAGCCGTCGACGCTCGAGGCGCTGAGCACCTCCATCAGGCCGATCGCGAGCAGCAGCGTCGAGGCGGTCAGCAGCAGGTAGTACGACGTGAGGGGCCGGTCGAGCGCGTGCCGGAAGGTGGCCACCCTCGACGCCGCCGGAGCCGTCGGGACGGGCCTGCGCTGCTCCCCTGCCGTGGTGGTCACGCAGAGCCCTCCTGCCCGTGCGGGCCGCCCGACGGGAGAGCCGGCTGGCTCACCGCTCGCGGAGCCGGCGCACCGACTCCGCGAAGGCATCCCCGCGAGCGCCGTAGTTCGCGAACATGTCCATGGATGCGCAGCCCGGCGCAAGCAGCACGGTGTCGCCTGGTCTGGCCAGGCCCGCCGCAGCACCGACGACGCGGTCCATCACAGAAGTGTCGCCGCCCTCGACTTCGATCACCGGGACATCGGGCGCGTGTCGCGAAAGCGCCTCCGCGATGACCGAGCGGTCGCGACCGAGCAGCACGACCCCGCGGAGCCGGTCACGTACGCGGGCGACCAGGCCGTCGAAGGTCGCGCCCTTGGCGAGCCCGCCCGCGACCCACACGACCGGGTCGTAGGCCTGCAGCGACGAGGCCGCCGCGTGCGGGTTGGTGGCCTTCGAGTCGTCGACGTAGGTCACCTGGTCGACGGTGCCGACGTCGGCGATGCGGTGCCCGTCGGGGACGAACGCGCGCAGCCCGTCGCGGACCGCGGCCGGCGGCACGCCGACCGAGCGGGCGAGCGCGGCGGCGGCGAGCGCGTTGGCGACGAAGTGCGGGGCCGGGGAGGCGAGGTCGCCGACCGTGGCCAGCTCCGCGGCACTCGTCTCCCGCTGCTCGACGAACGCGCGGTCCGCCAGCACGTCCTCGACCAGGCCGACCATGCCGACCGCCGGGGTGCCGAGCGTGAACCCGATCGCCCGGGCGCCCTCGACCACGTCGGCCTCGCGGACCAGCTGCTCGGTGACCGGGTCGTCCACGTTGTAGATGCAGGCGTTCTGCACGCGCTGGTAGATGCGGCCCTTGTCGGCGGCGTAGTCGGCCATCGCGTCGTACCAGTCGAGGTGGTCCTCGGCGACGTTGAGCACCGCGGCAGCGTGCGCGGACATCGAGGACGTGTAGTGCAGCTGGAAGCTGGACAGCTCGACGGCGTACACCGCGTAGGGCTCCGGGTCCATGACCGCCTCCACGATCGGCAGGCCGACGTTGCCGCAGGCGACCGAGCTCAGCCCGGCGGTGCGCAGGATCGTGTCGAGCATCTGCACGGTGGTGGTCTTGCCGTTGGTGCCGGTGACGCAGAGCCAGGTGCCGGGGTGCTCCGGGTCGCGGAGCCGCCAGGCCAGCTCCACCTCCCCCCACACGGGTACGGCGCGCCCGGCGGCCGCCACGATCAGCGGAGCCGTCGGCGGCACGCCCGGCGAGGTGACGACCACGTCGACGTCGTCGGGCAGCGTCGCGGTCTCGCCGTCCCCGATGCGCACGGTCGCACCGAGCACGTCGAGCAGGTGCGCCTTCTCGCGCTGCGTGTCGTTGGCCGACTCGGCCAGGATCGTCACGCTCGCGCCGAGGTGCAGCAGGTTGTCGGCGGCCGCGAAGCCGGAGACGCCGATGCCGACCACGACGGCTCGCACGCCCGACCAGTCGCTGGCCCGGGTGAGGGTGCTCGGGGTTCATGCGCCCGCGACCCACTCGGCGTAGAAGATGCCGAGCCCGGCCGCGACGCAGATGCCGGTGATGATCCAGAACCGGATCACGATCGTGATCTCCGCCCAGCCCTTGAGCTCGAAGTGGTGCTGCAACGGCGCCATCCGGAAGATCCGTTTGCCGCCCGAGATCTTGAAGTAGCCCACCTGGAGGATCACCGACATCGTGATGATCACGAACAGGCCGCCGAGGATCGCGAGCAGGAACTCGGTGCGGGTCAGGATCGCGAAACCCGCGAGCGCCCCGCCGAGGGACAGCGACCCGGTGTCGCCCATGAAGATCTTGGCCGGCGAGGCGTTCCACCACAGGAAGCCGAAGCACGCGCCGGTCAGTGCGGCGGCGATCGCCGCCAGGTCGAGCGGGTCGCGCACGTCGTAGCACTTGTTGCCCTGGTTGAGCGCGCACCACTGGTTGTTCTGCCAGATGTTCACCAGCGTGTAGGCACCGAAGACCATCGTCGACGTGCCGGTGGCGAGGCCGTCGAGGCCGTCGGTGAGGTTCACGGCGTTGCTGGCGCCGGAGATCATCACCAGGATCAGGAGGACCACCACGACCGCCGGCAGCGTGAACGAGTCGAAGTCGCGGATGAAGGAGATGTGCTGCGACGCCGGCGTCTGGCCCCGGTCGTCGGGACGGGTCAGCGCGAGGGCGCCGAAGATCACCGCCACCGTGACCTGGCCGGCCATCTTGGCCTTGCTGCGCAGACCGAGGCTGCGCTGCATCGCGATCTTGATGTAGTCGTCCAGGAAGCCGACGGTGCCGAGTCCGACCAGCAGGAACAGCAGCAGCAGCGCCGACCAGGACGGCATGTCCCGGGTGATCAGCTTGGCGCAGAAGTAGGCCAGCACCACCGACAAGATGATGACCAGCCCGCCCATCGTGGGTGTGCCGCGCTTGGTGTGGTGCGTGGTCGGACCGTCGTCGCGGATGAGCTGCCCGTAGCCCTTCGTGGTCAGCATCCGGATCGCGACCCGGGTGCCGAGCAGGGTGAAGATCAGGGACAGGCCTCCCGCGAGCAGGATCGCCCTCATCGACGGTTCTCCTCACTGGGGGCGGACCGTTCCGCCCCGTCAGCCATCACGGCGTCGGCGACCCACCGCACCTGGGCGGCCTTCGACGACTTGAACAGCACCACGTCACCCGGCGCCAGGTGCTCGCGCAGCCAGGCGAGCGCGGCGTCCGGGTCGGGCACGAAGACGGACTCGCCGCCCCAGGAGCCCTCGAGGCAGGCCCCGAGGTGGATCGGCTTGGCACCCTCGCCCACCACGAGCAGCTGGTGGATGTCGAGACGCACCACCAGTCTGCCGATGGCATCGTGCTCCTCGCGGCTCGACGCGCCCAGCTCGAGCATCTCGCCCAGCACCGCGACGGTGCGGGCCGTCGGCCGACCCCGGCCGATCGCGGCCAGCGTCTTGAGCGCGGCGCGCATCGAGTCGGGGTTGGCGTTGAAGGCGTCGTTGAGCACGGTGACCCCGTCGGCGCGCTCGAGGAGCTCCATCCGGGCGGGCGACGTGGCGGTCACCGTCGCCAGCGCCTCGACCACGGTGTCGAGGGGTACGTCGAGCGCGAGCGCGGTCGCCGCGACGGCGGCCGTGTTGGTGGCGTGGTGCTCGCCGATCAGGCCGAGCGAGACGGTGCGCCGCTCGTCGCCGACCACGAGGTCGTAGGTCGCCCGGCCGAGGTCGTCGAGCCGCACGTCCTCGAAGCGCACGTCGGCGTCGCGGCTGCTGCCGAACCGGGTCACCCGGGCCGACGTACGCGCTGCCATGGCGGAGACCAGCGGGTCGTCGGCGTTGAGCACCGCCACGCCACCCTCGTCGGCCGAGGGCAACGCCTCGACGATCTCGCCCTTGGCCCGGGCGATCGCCTCCTGGGAGCCGAACTCGCCCATGTGCGCCTTGCCCACGTTGAGCACCGTCGAGACCTGCGGCGGGGCGACCACGCACGACGCGGTCAGGTCGCCGACGTGACGCGCACCCATCTCGAGCACCAGGAAGCGGGTGGCCGCGTCGGCGCGCAGGACGGTGAGCGGCAGCCCGAGCTCGTTGTTGAAGGAGCCGTACGTCGCGACGGTGGTGCCGGCCGCGGACAGCACCTGGGCGAGCACGTCCTTGGTGCTGGTCTTGCCCTGGGAACCGGTCAGCGCGACGACCCGGATGTCGGTGGTGGCCCGCAGCGCGGCCAGCGCGTGCCGGGCCAGCGCGGCGAGCGCAGCGACGGGGTCGTCGACGACCACGCCGGGGAGCCCGGTGTCCCGTGAGGACAGCACGGCGGCGGCCCCGCCGGAGAGCGCGGCGGCGGCGTAGTCGTGGCCGTCCACCCGCTCGCCGACGATCGCCACGAAGAGGCCACGGCGCTCCGCGACGCGGCTGTCGAGGAAGGCCGGCCCGTCGACGGTCACCCCGTGGTCGTGGACGGTCTTGCCCCCCACGATCTCGGCGATCTCGGGCAGGGTCATCGAGATCATCGGGCGGCCAGCTCCTCGCGCAGCACGACGCGGTCGTCGAAGGGGTGCACGGTGCCGCCGACCTCCTGGCCGGTCTCGTGGCCCTTGCCGGCGACCACCACCGTGTCGCCGCCGGACGCGGCGCGGACGGCCAGCGCGATCGCCGCGCGACGGTCGCCGACCTCGTGCACGTCCGCCCGTTCGGCGGGGTCGACGCTGTCGGCGCCGGCGAGCACCTCGGCGCGGATCGCGGCCGGGTCCTCGCTGCGCGGGTTGTCGTCGGTGACCACCAGCACGTCGGCGAGCCGGGCGGCGATCTCGCCCATGATCGGCCGCTTGCCGGGGTCGCGGTCGCCACCGGCGCCGATCACGACGATCAACCGCCCGGTGGTCAGCGGCCGCAGGGCGCTCAGGGCGGCGGTCACGGCGTCCGGCTTGTGGGCGTAGTCGACGACGGCCAGGAAGTCCTGCCCGGCATCCACCTGCTCGAGGCGGCCGGGCACCCCGTCCGTCGTACCCAGGGCGGTGGCGACGGCCTCGGCGTCGAAGCCCGCCTCCGCCAGGGCGGCCACGGCGCACAGCGCGTTGGCGACGTTGAACTCGCCGGTCAGCGGGACGCGGGTGACGAAGGTCTCCCCTGTCGGGCTGTGCACGGTGAACACGGAGCCGGTCGGCTCCAGGCGTACGTCGCCGGCCCGCCAGTCCGCGTCGGCGCCGGTCACGGAGAAGGTGCGCACCGGGATGCTCGCCTCGTGGACCAGCCGGCGGCCGAACTCGTCGTCGACGTTGACCAGGCCGAGCCGGGCGCGGGCGGGGGTGAACAGGGACGCCTTGGCCTGGAAGTACTCCTCCACGTCCGCGTGGAAGTCGAGGTGGTCGCGGCCCAGGTTGGTGAAGCAGGCGACGTCGAACACGACACCGTCGACCCGGCCCATGACCAGCGCGTGGCTGGAGACCTCCATCAGGCAGGCGGCCACGTCGCGCTCGGCCATCACCGCGAACAGCGCGTGCAGGTCGGGCGCCTCGGGGGTGGTCAGGGAGGTCTTCACGTCCGTGCCGGCCACGCGGGTGCCGACCGTGCCGACGACCGCGGAGCGGACGCCGGCGGCGCCGAGTGCGGCGTCGGCGAGCCGGGTGGTCGTCGTCTTGCCCTGGGTGCCGGTGACCGCGATCATCCGCAGCCGCTGGGCGGGCCGGCCGTAGACCCGGGCCGCGAGGTCCCCGACGACGGCGCGCGGCCGGTCGACGACGAGCACGGGGGCGCCGGCGTCGGTGCACAGGCTCGCGCCCTCGGGGTCGGTGAGCACCGCGACCGCTCCGTCGGCGACGGCCCGGGCGGCGTACGTCGCGCCGTGGGACCGGGCCCCCGCCGGGGCGACGTAGAGGTCCCCGGGCTGGACGCGCAGCGAGCTGATCGTCAGCCCGGTGACGACGGGGTCGGCGTCCCCGGTCCGGCCAACGAGCCGGTCCCCGAGCCAGGCGACGACCTCCCGGAGCGGGGTCTCCACCGGTGCGTCGGGGCGCAGCGGTACGAGGTCGATCACGCCGGAGAGGCTACCGGTCGTGCTCACCACTCGATGCGGGGCGTGGGTGCCGTGCTGCCGGTGGGCGGAACGGCGTACTTCTGCAGGACGTAGCTCATGATCTTGTGGAACGCCGGGCCACCGATGGAGCCGCCGCCGCCGCCGTTCTTGGGGTCCTGGACCACGACGTAGACCAGGAAGCGCGGGTCGTCGGCGGGCGCGAAGCCCGCGAAGGAGACCGTGAACGTGCCGTCGTAGCAGCGGCAGGTCTTGCCGACCCGCTGCGCGGTGCCGGTCTTGCCGGCGACCCGGTAGCCGTCGATGCCGGCCGTGGCCGCGGTGCCGGTGTCGGGGTTGGTGACCGACTCCATCATCTGTCCGGTGAGCTTCGCGGCCCGGGGGCTGATCACCCGGTGGGTCGTCGAGGTGTCGGAGCCGACCACCTGCCCGCCGGACGTGGTCACCTCACCCTTGACCAGGCTGGGTGAGACGTAGACGCCGCCGTTGGCGATCGTGTTCACGGCCGCCGCCATCTGCACCGCGTTGACCGCGAGGCCCTGACCGAAGGCGATCGTGTCCTGGTTGATCTGCGACCAGCTGCGCCAGTCGTTGAGCACACCCGGCGACTCGCCGCGGACCCCGATGTTCGTGCGTGCACCGAGCCCGAACTTGCGCAGGTAGTCGTAGAGCTGCTGGTGCTTGAACTGGCTGGCGGCCAGCACCGTGCCGATGTTCGAGGACTTCGCGATCACGCCGGTGAGGGTGAGGTGGATCTTGCCGTGCGGGAAGTAGTCGTGGATGACGCGGTCCCCGCGCGGCAGCTGCGACGGCACGGTGATCCGGGTGTTCGGGGTGACCTTGCCCGCGTCGATCAGCGAGGACGCCGTGAGCACCTTCTCCACCGAGCCGGGCTCGTAGACGTCGCGCAGGGCCCGGGAGCCGAGGTCCTTCTTCGACGACAGGCCCGGGTTGTTCGCGTCGAAGGTCGGGTAGTCGGCCAGCGACAGCAGCTGCCCGGTGTGGGTGTCCATCACGACCGCCGCGCCCGACGAGCCGCCGGACCCCTGCACGGCCTGGCGCACCACGCGCTGGGTGTACCACTGCACGTCGCGGTCGATGGTCAGGTCGAGGTCGTGCCCGCTCTTCGGCGGCACCGTGTTGTTGTCGCCGAGCGGGATGCGGTTGCCGCCGCCGGTCTCGTAGGTGGCGGAGCCGTCCTTGCCGGACAGCATCGTGTCGAACATCAGCTCCGCGCCCTCGCCGGCGTCGCCGTTGGCGTTCATGAAGCCGATCAGGTTCGCCGCGATGTCGTCGGCCGGGTAGGTCCGGACCGGGTCGCGGCGGGTGTAGATACCCGTGAAGCCGCGGGCGTCGATCGCCTTGACGATCCCGGTGGCCTTCGTCGACGGGACCCGGCGGGCGATGTACTGGAAGTGCGTGTCCGGCTTGCGCAGCCGGGCGAGCAGGTCGAAGTAGTCGATGTCGAGACGACGGGCGATGATCGTGGCGATCTCGCTGGCGTGCTTCACCGTCAGCGACGGGTCGGCGACGATCATCAGGCCGTCGACGGACTCGGCGAGCGGCACCCCGTTGCGGTCCTTGATGGTGCCCCGGTTGGCGGGGAGGGTCACCGTGACCACGCCCTCGGAGCGGGCCTTGGCGACGTACGCCTGCGCGTCGACGCCCTGCAGCTGGAACAGCCGCGCGGCGAAGACGGACACGACCATCGCGATCAGGAGGAAGCCGATCCGCAGGCGGACCAGGGACGCACCGCGCAGCGAGCGCAGCCGGGGGCGTCGGCGGCGCTGCTGCGGCCTCGGGTGCCTCCCGGGACGCGGTCGGCTGCCGTCGGTCAACGCTGGCTCCCCTGCTGCCGGTGTCGGTCGTGGGACTTCTTTGTACCTGCCTGCGAACCGCTCGCCTCGCCTGCCGCGCCGTCGGTCTCCGAAGGCTTTACCTCGATGACGACCGGGGTGGGCCGGAGGTCCTTCGGCTTGCGGGTGGGCAGCGGGCTGACCCGCAGTGCGTTCTCGGTCGTCGCGGGGCTCGGCTTGCCAAGCACCTTGCCGTCGGAGAGCCGGATGAACGCCGGGGCGTTCGGCGGCACCATGCCCATCTCCTTGGCGCGGACGGCGACCCGCTGCGGGTTGCGCAGGGCGTCGAGCTCCATGTTCAGCGACTGCTGCTTGGCGTCGAGGGCCGCGGCCTGGTCCTCCATCGCGGTCGCGGTGAAGGAGGCCTGCTGCATCGAGGTGTTGAAACAGAGCAGCCCGGCGACACCGCCGACGAGCAGCAGCGACACGAGCACCACGAACGGCACCCGCGCGGCGCGGACGGGCGTGCGCGGCACGACCGTCAGGCGGGCTCGCTCGACCGCCGCCTCGGCGATCCTCGGCACCCGGTTGCGGGCCTGGTTCATCAACGCGCTCATCTGGTTTCCCCTCCCCGGTACTGCTGTGTCATGCCACGGCTCCCTGGTGGCCGTCGTGCACCCGCTCGACCGCCCGCAGCCGCACCGACGCGGCGCGCGGGTTGGCCTCGATCTCCGCGGGACTCGCCTTCTCCGACCCGCGGGTGACCAGCCGGAGCGCCGGCTCGTGCCCCTCCGGCACGAACGGCAGGTCCGGTGGCACGTCGCTGCGGGTGTGCTCGGCGAACACGTGCTTGGTGATGCGGTCCTCGAGCGAGTGGTAGCTCATGACCACCACACGCCCTCCGACGCCGATCGCGTCGATGGCCGCGGGAAGCGCCCGGCGGAGCACCGACAGCTCGTCGTTGACCTCGATCCGCAGCGCCTGGAAGGTCCGCTTGGCGGGGTGCCCTCCGGTGCGACGGGCGGGTGCGGGGATCGCGGCGTAGAGCAGCTCGACGAGACGGCCGGAACGGTCGAACGGCTCCTTGGCGCGCTCGCGCACGATCGCCTCGGCGATCCGGCGGGCGAACCGCTCCTCGCCGTACTCCCTGAGCACCCGGGTCAGCTCCTCGACGGAGTAGCCGTTGAGGACGTCGGCGGCGGTCGGGCCGTCGGTGTCGTTCATACGCATGTCGAGCGGCGCGTCGACGCTGTAGGCGAAGCCCCGCTCGCGGACGTCGAGCTGCATCGACGAGACGCCGAGGTCGAACAGCACCCCGTCGACATTCTGGAGTCCGAGCTCGGCCAGCACGTCGGCGATCTCGTCGTAGACGGCATGCACGAAGGTGACCCGCTCGCCGTACGCCGCGAGCCGCTCCCGGCTGCGCTCGAGGGCGTGCACGTCCCGGTCGACGCCGATCACGTGTGCCTGCGGGATCCGATCGAGGACCGCCTCGGTGTGTCCACCGAGGCCGAGCGTGGCGTCGACGAGGACGGTGCGCTCACGGTCGGCGCGCTCCAGGGCAGGAGCGACCAGAGCGACGACCCGGTCGAGCAGCACCGGGACGTGGCTGGGGTTCGTCATGTCAGCGCCCCTGGCCCGCCACGCGCACGAGAAGGAGGAGAGCGAGCGCGAAGGTCGTGGACGCGGTCGCGGAGAAGGCGATGACCACCATGCCGTCCCGGACGTCGTGCCGGACCCGGCGCAGCGGTGGAGCGCCGTGCGTGCTCGTCATGGTGTCGACCCCAAGCTGCTCGTGTGCGGGTGTGCGTGTTCCACCGGCGGTTCGTGGGGCCAGGTCCCCGTCCGCTTGTCCCTGAGGGAAGTCCCGTTCTGGCACCGGGGAAGGTGTGCCAGACCGGGGGCAGTGACAAGCGGACGCGAGACCTCGTCCTACGACTCCGGCTGTTCGTGTGGGTGCTGCGGTGCTGCGGTGCTGCGGTGCTGCTGGGGGGTGTCGTGCTCAGACGCCCGGGAAGACCTCGTCCGAGAGGTCCGCGAACGCCTGCTCCTGCTGGTCCGAGTAGGTCTGCCATGCCGCGCTGTCCCAGATCTCGATCCGGTTCATCGCGCCGATCACGATGCAGTCCTTCGTCAGGGACGCGTACTCCCGCAGCATCGGCGGGAGCGTGATGCGGCCCTGCTTGTCCGGCGTCTCGTCCGAGGCGCCGGCGAAGAACATCCGCACGTAGTCCCGGGCCGCCTTGTTGGTGACCGGTGCCTCGCGCAGCCGTTCGGTGAGCTTGCCGAACTCCTCCATGGACCACACGTAGAGACAGCGCTCCTGCCCTCGAGTGACCACGAGTCCCTCCGCCAGCTCGTCACGGAACTTCGCCGGGAGGAACAGGCGGCCCTTGTCATCGAGGCGGGGTGTGTAGGTGCCGAAGAACATCGGCGGCCCTCCCCATCTCGATGCGAAAGAGCATCCCTCTCCTCCACTGCGCTCCACTCTACTCCACTGCCCTCCACCGTCAACCATTTCCGCCGTGTTCAGCAGGGGTTTTACGCGGGGCCGACCACCGCCCGCTTCGCGCTCCTCCCCCGTGGGACCGGCCGGCGTGAGCCTGAACAGGAGGCGGTGGGGCGGGGTGGGGGGCCGGGGTGGTGCGGAGTGGGGGAACCGGGGAGGAACCGGGAAGGAATGGGGCGACCCGCCCGATGAGCACGATTTGACGTCGAACCGGTGGCGCGCATTCGCGATGCGGTGACAGCAGTCGGCTTCGTGAGGTTGACTACACAGCACCGAGCAGGTGGGCGGCCCGGTGCGGGGCTCCGGCGCGCACCGAGGCCCGTGCGAAGAAAGAGGACAGCGTGACCTCCACCCCCGACACCGGCGCCGACACGGGCGCAGCGGCTGTGCGACAGGACGGCCCGGGACGCGACGGTGCCGACCTGGACACCCTGGCCCGGGTCACCGGTCGCATCCGCAAGAGCATCGAGACCGTGATCGAGGGCAAGCCCGAGGTCGCCAAGCTCGCCATCGTCGTGATGCTCTCCGAGGGCCACCTCCTCATCGAGGACGTCCCGGGCGTCGGCAAGACGATGCTCGCCAAGGCACTGGCCCGCTCGATCGACTGCTCGGTGCGCCGGGTGCAGTTCACCCCCGACCTGCTGCCGTCCGACGTGACCGGCGTGTCCGTGTTCAACCAGGACACCCGTCAGTTCGAGTTCCGCCCCGGCGGCGTCTTCGCGAACATCGTCGTCGGCGACGAGATCAACCGTGCCTCCCCCAAGACCCAGTCCGCCCTGCTCGAGTGCATGGAGGAGCGGCAGGTCACGGTGGACGGGACGACGTACCACCTGGAGACGCCGTTCATGGTGGTGGCGACGCAGAACCCGATCGAGATGGAGGGCACCTACACCCTCCCCGAGGCGCAACGGGACCGGTTCATGGCCCGGGTGTCGATGGGCTACCCGGTGGAGGCCGCCGAGATCGCGATGCTGGACTCGCACACGCGCAGCAACCCGCTCGAAGACCTCGAGCCGGTGACCGACGCGGGCGAGATCCGCAAGCTGATCGACATCGTCGGCCAGGTCTACGTCTCCGAGGCGGTGCAGCGCTACGCGGTCGCGATCACCACGGCGACCCGCAAGTCCCCCGAGCTGATGCTGGGCGCCTCGCCGCGCGCGACGCTGCACCTGGTGCGCGCCGCCAAGGCGACCGCGGCGATGTCCGGGCGCGACTACGTGATCCCCGACGACGTGCAGGACCTCGCGGTGCAGGTGCTCTCGCACCGGATGCTGACCACCGTCGAGGCCTCGATGAGCGGCCGCACCCCCGAAGCCGCGCTGCGGCACATCGTCGCGGGGGTGGCGATGCCGTCGCTCAGCGGCCGCCGCAACGAGCCCTGAGCAGTCGACGACGGGGAGGGACCAGATGCGTGAGGCACTGTCGGCACTGACCATCCGTGGCCGCGCGTTCCTGGCCGCCGGCGGTACGGCGTTCGTGTGCGCGCTGATCCTGGGCCATGACGAGCTGGTCCGGGTCGGCGCACTGCTGCTGTTCCTCCCCCTCGCCACCGCGTTCTTCCTCGGCCGCAGCCGCTACCGGCTCGGCCTGGTGCGCTCGCTGACGCCGACCCAGGTCGCCGCCGGTCAGCAGGCCCGCGTGCAGCTCGACCTGACCAACGACGGCCGGATGCCGACCGGCCTGCTGCTGCTCGAGGACCAGATCCCCTACGTGCTGGGCACCCGGCCTCGTTTCGTGGTGGACCGGATGGGCCCGCGGTGGAAGCGCAGCGTCGGCTACCTCGTCCGCTCGGACGTGCGCGGCAAGTTCGAGGTCGGCCCGATGAAGGTGCGGCTGTCCGACCCGTTCGGCCTCGTCGAGCTCGACCGGACCTTCCAGACCCGGTCGTCGCTGGTCGTCACCCCGCGGGTCGTGCCGCTGCCCGTCGTACCCCTGTCGGGGGTGTGGACCGGGTCCGGCGACAACCGGCCGCGGGCGTTCGCGAGCGGCAGCGCGGAGGACGTCACGGTGCGGGAGTACCGCCGCGGCGACGACCTGCGCCGGGTGCACTGGCGCAGCAGTGCGCACGCCGGCGAGCTGATGGTGCGGCGCGAGGAGCAGCCGTGGCAGTCGCGCGCCACGCTGTTCCTCGACAACCGGAAGATCGCGCACCGCGGCGCCGGTGCGGCGTCGTCGCTGGAGCACGCCGTCTCGATCGCCGCCTCGGTGGCGGTGCACCTCGTGCAGCGTGGCTTCACGGTCCGTCTGGTCACCGCGGTCGGCACCGACCACGGCGGGACCTGGCACGAGCACGGCGCTGCGTCCGCGGAGACCGCTCCCCTGCTCGAGCAGCTCGCGGTCCTCACCGACACCAGCCACCCGCACATCGACCTCAAGTGGCTGCACGACGGCGGGCACACCGGCCTGCTCATCGCGGTGCTCGGCGCCGTCGGCGAGCACGACAAGCCGGTGCTCACCCGGATGCGGCACTCCGCCGCCAGCGCGATGGCGGTCGGGCTGGACGTGCCCGCCTGGGCCCGGGGCTCCGAGACCGGCGGGCTCGGCACCGCACAGCAGACCGCATGGCTCGGAGCGCACGGCTGGCGTGCCATCGCGTGCGGTCCGCAGGACCCGTTGCCTGCCGTGTGGCAGGAGCTCGGGGTGGCCAGCCGCAGCGGCAACGGGCGGTCGAACGCACCGGCGGCCCCGACCGTGGGGAGCCCGTCGTGAGCCGGCTCGACGACATCCGTCCCACCACCTGGCTGCCCTCGCTGCTGGCGGCGCTGACCACCTGGGTCACGATGCTCGCCTGGTCGAACTTCGCCGAGACCCCGTCCGGATTCCTGGTGCCGATCCTGGGCGGCTGCCTGCTGGTCGCCATCGTCGGCATGCTGGCGCGCGGGCTGCGGACGCCGGCGGTGGTGACCGCGCTGGTCCAGGTCGTGGTGGTCCTGCTCTGGCTCAACCACCGCGAGGCCGCCTCCCACGCGATCGGCGGCTGGGTGCCGACGCCGGACTCCGTCCGCGTGCTGCTCGGCGCCTTCAGCGACTCGGTGCTCGCGTCCCAGGCGTACGCCGCCCCCGTGCCGAAGTCCGTGCCGGAGTTCTACCCGTTGCTGATCCTGGCCGGCACGCTCACCGCGGTCCTGGTCGACTTCCTCGCGGTCGGGCTGCGCCGCGCTCCCCTGGCCGGACTCCCGCTGCTGGCGCTCTACACCGCACCGGTGAGCATCCTCGACGGCGGTGTCTCGTGGCTGAAGTTCGCGCTCGCCGCGCTGTCGTTCCTGTTCCTCATCGCCGCGGAGGAGGCGCAACGGCTGGCGCACTGGGGCCACCAGATCGTGCCCGGCGGCCGCATCTTCGACACCCAGACCACGGAGGTCAGCAGCGCCCCGATCTGGGCGTCGGCCCGCAAGATCGGTCTGACCGCGACCAGCCTGGCGATCGTCGTGCCGATCTTCGTGCCGACGCTGAGCACGGCGTTCTTCGGCGGCGGCGACGGCCCGGGGAACGGCGAGGGCGACGCGGTGTCCATCTCGAACCCGATGATCGACCTGAAACGTGACCTGACCCAGGGGCCGGACATCGAGCTGGTCCGGGTCACCACCACGGACAACGACCCGTCGTACCTCCGGCTCACCGTCCTGAACTCCTTCGACGGCACGGCGTGGCGCCCGTCGACCCGGGACATCCCGCTCAAGCAGCGGGCCGACGGTGCGATCACCCGGCCTCCCGGCCTGGACCGCACGGTGGAGACCAAGGAGGTCTCGGCCACCGTGCAGGCCAGCGAGCACTTCAAGTCGCGGTGGCTGCCCACGCCCTACCCGGTGGCCTCCGTGGACGCGCCCGGTGACTGGCGCTACGACCGGTCGACCCTCGACTTCATCAGCGCGGCCGACAACCAGACGACGGCCGGCCTCACCTACCGGCTCCGCGCCCTCGACCTGATCCCGTCGGCGGCCGAGCTCGCGGACGCGACGCCTGCGCCGGCGTCGGTCTACACCCCGAACACCGCGCTCCCCCGGGACCTGCCCGCGTCGGTCAAGAGGCTCGCCCGCACCGTCACCGACGGGCAGCGCTCGAAGTTCGAGCAGGCCGTGGCGCTCCAGCGGTGGTTCCGGGTCGACGGCGGCTTCCGCTACTCCACGGCGCGGCCGAACGGCAACGGCACCGACGACCTGGTCAGCTTCCTCGGCACCGGCAAGGACGGCCGGATCGGCTACTGCGAGCAGTTCGCCGCCGCCATGGCGCTGATGGGCCGCAGCCTGGGCATCCCCTCGCGGGTGGCGGTCGGGTTCCTGCGTCCCGAGCAGATCGGCCAGGACACCTACGTGTACAGCTCGCGCGACCTGCACGCCTGGCCGGAGATGTACTTCGGCGGCATCGGCTGGGTGCGCTTCGAGCCGACACCGCAGCGAGCCACCAGCGTGCCGACGTACACCACACAGAAGGTGCCGGCCGCGCACCCGATCCAGAGCAGCTCGGCCCCGCGCCGCCGCACCGAGCCTGAACCGCATCGACCGGACGGTGGACCCCGCCGCCGCGGGCGCGCGCAAGGACGACACGGCGTGGTACGCCAGCCCCGCGTTCCTGACCGTGGTCGGCATGCTGCTCGTCGGCGTGCTCCTGCTGCTGACACCGCGCACGCTGCGCACGTTGGTCCGGCGCCGTCGTTGGGCCCGCGCTGACGACGCGTCGGCCATCGTCGAGGCCGGCTGGGGCGAGGTCCGCGACACCGCCGTCGACCTGGGCGTCGCCTTCGACGACCGGGCCACCCTGCGTACGTCGGCCGCGGGACTGCTGCACGCGTTCGGCCGGCCGGGCGACGAGGACGACGCCCTCGGCCGGGCCACGCATCGCGGCGCCGACGCCGATCCCGAGGCCACGCAGGCGCTGCGCCGGCTGGTGGAGCTGCTGGAGCGGGCCCGCTACGCGCGGCGGCAGCCGACCGCCGACGTCACCGCCGAGTCGGTGCGCGCCGACGTGCACCGGTGCGTCGAGTCACTGCGCGCCGGCGCCGGCAAGCGGCGTCGCACCCGGGCCACCTGGCTGCCCGCGTCGCTGTCGACCCCGGCCGCCGACCGCAGCACGGCCTGGCGCGGCACCGCGGTGCTCGAGGCAGGCGTCGACCGGGCGGTCTGACACGCGGTCCTCCCTGCCGGTCCGGTCCGGACATGCATCGAGGCGGACCCTGTGGATCCGCCTCGGTCGAGCGTTGCTCAGTAGCCGTTCTGGTCGCGGCGACGGCGCCACCGCTCCTCGAACCGCTCCATCATCGAGTGGTGCGACGACGACGAGCGGCTGCTGCGTGGGCCGCGCTTGCGGGCCCGGCCGCCGTCGATGACGCTGAACGACGGATGAGCGCCCGGCTCGGCCGCTGGGGCCGTCTCGGGGACGCGGTGCTGCCCGCGCCAGGACATCAGGGCCAGGTAGGCCGACACCAGCATCACGACGAATCCGATGACACCGACAATGGTGTTCTTGGTGACGGCACCGGTCATCAGGACCACGACGCCGACCACGAAGGCAAGCGCGGCGACGAGGGCACGTCGACGGGCGGAAGCCCGCAGCGTGGTGCCCCGCATCGTCGACGCCAGCTTCGGGTCGTCGGCGACCAGCGCACGCTCCATCTGCTCCAGCAGACGAAGCTCCTCTTCCGAGAGCGGCACAGTTCCTCCCGCCAGCCGATTCCTGCTTCTCAGTCTAGGCAGCCAGTTCGGCAACCGGTACCCGAGGCCGGAAATCCCATAGAAAAATCATCCACGGACCTGACCGGTGGAACAGGCTCAGGCCGAGTCGAGGGCCAGCAGCTTCTCGCGCAACGTCGTCGTCGCACGCCGGTGCACCTGGCTCACCCGGGACTCGGTGACCCCGAGGACCTGGCCGATCTCGGCCAGGGTCAGGCCCTCGAAGTAGTAGAGCGCGATGATCACCTGGTCGCGCTCGGCGAGCTGGTCGACGACCCGCATCAGGGACGCGTTGACGTCCCCCTGCTCCACCTGGTGGTCGGCCGCCGACGAGAGCTCGTCGGCCAGGTCGAAGTCGTCGAGGCTGGCGTGGTTGGAGTTGGCCTGGCGGCTCAGGTCGCGCAGCTGCTGCACCGGGATCCCGACCTCGCGGGCCACCTCGGTGTCCTCGGGGACCCGGCCGAGGCGCTCCTCGAGCAGGACCTGCGCCCGCTGGACCGCACGCAGCTTGTCGCGCACGGAGCGCGGCACGAAGTCCATCGACCGCATGCCGTCGATGATCGCGCCGCGGATCCGCGGGACCGCGAACGTCTGGAAGGACAGGCCGCGGGCCGGCTCGAAGCGTTCGATGGCGTCCATCAGCCCGAGCACGCCGTCCGACACCAGGTCGTCCGGGTCGACCGAGTCGGGCATCCGGGTGCGCAGCCGGCCGGCGACGTACTTCACCAAGGGGGCGTACTGCAGCACCAGCCGGTTGCGCAGGCCGGCCTCACCGCTGGCGCGGTACTCCGCCCAGATCTGGTCGAGGTCCTCGCTGGGGGTCATGCCATGCTCCCCGTGCGGCCGGCACCGGTGTGCGGGGACTGGAAGGCGACCAGCGCGCTGGCGGGGTCGCGGCGGTAGCGGGCGATCAGCTCGGCGGTCGCCTCGTCGAGCCGCTCGTGCAGTGCGCGGCGGTAGTCGGTGAGCTGCTCCTCGGCCGACCGGAGCCGGGCGATCGCGGCCGCGACGGCCTCGGTGTCCTCGGGGTCGAGCTCGGTGACCCACATGTCGGCCAGCACCGGCAGCTCGGGCAGGTCGTCGGCGGCGCGGACGCTCACCAGGGCGGTGCGGGTGCGGCCGGCGCCGGTGTCACCCAGGACCCGGATCAGCTCGTCGAGCCGAAGCGGGCGCTCGTGGTGCGCCTCCGCCTCGAGGACGTCGATGCGGGCGTGCACGAGGCGCCGCCAGTAGGAGACCTTCTCCTCCTCCTCGGCCAGCCGCTTGCGGTAGAGCCGGAGGTCGGAGAGGTCGAGGCCGGCCCACGCGTCGGGCCCCGTGCCGACCTCGGCGAGCGCGAGGCCGCCTCTGTCGTCGTCGCCGCGCAGGCTCATCGGTCCGGTGTCTCCGTCGTGGGTGCAGGGAAGGGCGGGCAGCCAGTTCCTTACAAGACGTTCTCACAACGAGGCGGGTCCGTCCCGGGTTGTCGGGATTCATCCGACCTCCGTTGCGGAGCACCGGGCGAAACGTCCGAAAGTTCTCGTCCAAATAGTCCGTTCGGGCTATCAAGTCTGGTCCTCTCGGGCGCCGAAACTCCCTGTGCAAGCACCGCCCGCCTGCCGCTCCCTGGGAGATCGGCAGGTCGCGCGGGAACAGCACCCCACCCGCGGGAACCGGGAAAGCCCCCCTTCCCCCCGCGGCGCCGGCTCATCAGCCCCCCGATGCTCCGGCCACGGCGGCCCTCGGTCCTTCGGACCCGGGGCCGCTGCCATGTCCGGACCCTGTCACCCCGTCGCCGGGTCGTAGGGCGCCGCTCAGGCGCGGTCGCTGCCGAGCAGGGTGGCCGGTCGCACCGCGGCGGCCCCGAACCGCGCGGTCGCCCGGTCGACCGCCCCGTCGGCCTCCGACCAGCCGTGCTCCCGCTCACCGAGCACCAGCTGGCGCTGCACCGTGGAGCGCGCCACCAGTCCCTCGACCCGGACGCCGACCAGCCGGATCCGGGCGCGCTGCAGCCCGAGGGCGGCGTAGAGCTCGGACGCGGTGGCGTAGATCTCCCGGGTCACGTCGGTGGCCTCACCCAGCGTCCGGGAGCGGGTGATGGTCGTGAAGTCCGCGAAGCGCACCTTGAGGGTGACCGTCCGGCCGGCCACCCGCGCCGTACGCATCCGGGTGCCGACCTTGGCGGAGAGCCGCAGCACCTCGCGCAGCACCACCGCCGGGTCGTCGGTGTCGCGGCCGAAGGTCTCGTCGGCGCCCATGCTCTTGTCCGGCTCGTCGGAGCCGCGACGGGCGGTCACCACGCGACGGTCCTCGCCCCACGCGAGCTGGTGCAGGGAGGTGGCGCGATGCACGCCCACGGCCCGCTGGAGGGTGGTCAGCGGGGTGTGCGCGACGTCGCCGACGGTGCGCAGCCCGAGCCGGTGCAGCAGCTCGGTGGTCCGCTCGCCGACTCCCCACAGCTCGCCGACGTCGAGCGGGTGCAGGAAGGTGGTCACCTCCCACGGCGGCACGACCACGATGCCGTCGGGCTTGGCCCGCCGGCTGGCGAGCTTGGCGACCGCGACGGTCGCAGCCATCCCGACCGAGCAGGTGATGCCCTGCTCGTCGTGGATGCGGGCCCGCAGCAGCTCCGCGATGGCGTACGGCGACCCGAGACGTCGTACCGACCCGGACACGTCGAGGAACGCCTCGTCGAGCGAGATCACCTCGACGAGCGGGGTGATCTGCCGGAAGTTCTCCATCACCGACCGGGACACCACCTCGAAGGTCTCGTAGGTCGGCGAGACCACCACGGCGTTCGGGCACAGCCGCCGGGCGCGGGTCATCGGCATGGCCGAGCGCACGCCGTAGGCGCGAGCCCGGTAGTTGGCCGACAGCACCACCCCGCGATAGCCGCCGCCGACCACGACCGGGAGGTCCTGGAGCTCGGGCCGGTCGCGGATCGCGACGGAGGCGTAGAACGCGTCCATGTCGACGTGCAGCACCGGGCACGCCCGGGACGCCTGCTCGAGGCGCACGCGGGAGGTCATGACCCCACCACCTGTCCGGACCACGGCCCGGGGTGGGTGGGCGACGTGTCAGCGGCGGGTGGCCAGGGTGTGGATCTGGGTGGCCAGGGTGAGGTACTCGGGCCGGGTCGCGACCGCCCGCTCGAGCTCGACCAGCGCCTGTGCGGCACCGGGCTCGAGGTCGACCAGCGAGCTGGGCACCAGGTCGACGAAGACCCGGACCGCGTGCATCGGCCCGGCGTCCAGTCCGGCCTCGTCGAGCACCGCGGTGATCTCGTCGGCGGTGAACCGGCGGCCGGTGCTGTGTCCCTCGTGGCCCTCGGGCACCCCGCCCTCGAGCAGGGTGCGGGCCGCGGTGAAGTGGCCGGCCATCGCGCGGGTGACGACGGCCGCGTGCCGCTGGTTGACCAGCAGGCTGAGGGTGCCGCCGGGGCGGAGCGCCGCGGCCAGCGTGCGGAGCGCGGCGCGCGGGTCGTCGACGATCTCCAGGACGCCGTGGCAGAGCACCACGTCGGCGCTCCCGTCGGGGACCAGGTCGGGCAGGCTGGCCAGGTCGCCCTGGCGGCCGGTGACCCGGTCGGCGACCCCGCTCTCGTCGGCGCGGCGGGCGAGCGTGGCCAGGGCGTCCGGGCTGGGGTCGACGACCACCACCTGGTGGCCGAGCTCGGCCACCCGGACCGCGAGGCCGCCGGTGCCGCCGCCGATGTCGACCACCGCGGCGGGTCGCTCGCCGGAGGCCGGGTGCTGCGCGTCGAGCACCTCGCGCAGGGCGTGCCACACGACGGCCGTGCGGGCGGCGCTGCGTCGCTGGAGGCTGCTGCCCGGGCGCTGCTCGGCTGACATGGCGCCAACCCTAGGGCGTGGCTCGAAGAGATGCTGCGGCAGTGGGCGTGGCATCCGCGCCCGGTCCGGCCAGGCGGAGGTGCGAGAGCGCAGCGGGCTGCGCCGAGCGCCGACAACGCAGCCGGTCGGGATGCGGGGTCGCGCACACCGCGGCAGATCTCAGAGACATGCCCTGGTGGGGACACCGGTCCCCGCCCGGTGCCCGTCCGGAGGTCAGCCACCGGAGCTCCCCGGGGAGGAGTGCCACAGCTTGCGCGGCGCCTTGCGGGACGCGGACTTCGTGTCCTCACCAGGCGGCTTGACGTCGGCGTAGGGCGACATCGTGAAGCCGCTGGAGTGCACCAGCACCCGACGGCGACCCATGCCCCCGGCGGCGCTGTGGTGGTGGTCCGCCGACCCGCCCTCGGTCCCGAGCTCGGGCGGCTTGGCCATCACCGGCCGGGTGGCGCGGCTCTCGGCCGCCCCCTGCACCGCACCCTCGCCGACCGCACCGAAGCCCTCGGGCACCGCGGTCATCAGCGCGTGGACCGCGGCGAGACCCGCACCGGGCGCGGCGGACTGCCAGGCCTCGTGCAGCACCGGCAGCTCCCAGCAGCCGGTGGCCCGCAGCGAGACGCCGTGCCGTCCGGTGCGGCGCAGCTCGCCGCGCACCACGAGCAGCCAGGAGTGGAACACCGTGGCGGCGTAGGGGCCCTGCACGTCCTCGAAGAACGTCGCGTCGACCGGGCCGGTGCCGTCGTCGAGGGTCAGGAACACCACCCGCCGCCCGGACCGGATCGGCGGGGTCTGGGTGGCGACCTTGACCCCGGCGACCAGCAGCTCGGAGCGGCTGCGCCGGTCGAGCAGGTCCGCGGACCGGGTCACCCCGAGCGCGTCGAGGAACGGGTCGTAGAACTCCACGACGTGGCGGCTCACGTCGAGGCCGAGGATCTCCAGCTCGGCGCGCACCCGCTCGGAGGCGTTCATCTCCGGCAGACCGCTGACCTCCCCGTCGACCGGGGTGTCGCCGAGGTCGAGGGCGAGCTGGACCGAGGTCACCGGCGCAGCCTTCTGGGTGGCCCGGGACTGCCGCTGGGCCTGCTCCCAGACCCCGGCCTGCTGACGGCTCGGGTGCAGCCCGGACTCCTGCCCCCACGGACGGTCCGGCTCCCCCGGCCCGCTGCGCTCCCGGGTGGGCATCCGGTCGCGCTGCCGCTCGCGGACCAGGTCGTCGGAGCTGTTGCCGGCGGCCGCGTCCGCCGCCTTCGCGGCCGCCGCGACCCGCCCGCCCGGGGTGACGCCGCGGCTGGCGAGCCCGCGACCGCGGCCCTTGCTGGCCCGGTCGACGGCGCGACCGTGCCGGTCGAGGTCGGTGACCTGGAGCAGCAGGTCACGCCGGGTCACCCGGCCGCGGCGGCGGACGCCGACCGGCGACCCGATGCCGTAGATGCTGTCGAACCCGCCGGCGAGCACCAGCCGCTCCACCACCGGCCGGGAGACCCGCGCGCGGTGCCAGAAGTCGGTGAGCGAGTGGTAGGGCCGGGCCGCCACGACCCGGTCCACCTCCGCCTCGGAGATCCCCTTCACCTCCGACAGCGCCAGCCGGATGCCGTAGCCCTGGCCACTAGTGAGGTGCCGAGGAACGAGGCTTCTCGAAGGGTCGGGGAGACCCTCCCCCGGCGCGCGACGGGGCGGCTCCCCCAGCACCTCGGGAGGCGGCTCGTCGTACGCCCCGACCCGCTCTACCACGAACGCCTTCTCGCTGGCGTTGACGTCGAGGCCGAGCACGGCGATGCCGAACTGGCGGGCGTCGTCGAGGATCAGCCGCTTGGGGTACATGCCCGGGTCGTGGGTGAGCACGCCGGACAGGAAGTGCGCCGGGTAGTGCGCCTTGAGCCAGGCCGACTGGTAGGTCGGCAGCGCGAAGGCGGCGGCGTGCGCCTTGCAGAACCCGAAGGACGCGAACGCCTCGAGGACCTTCCAGACCTGCTCGACCACCGCCCGCGGGTAGCCGCGCCGCATCGCCCGGGGGAAGAACCAGACCTTGGTCTCGGCCATCCCCTCCACGTCGCCGAGAGCCCGGCGCGCCTCGTCGGCCTCGTCGTGGCTGCACCCGGCGAACTGGGCGATCATCTCGATGACCTGCTCGTGGAACACCACCACGCCGTGCGTCGGGCCGAGGATCGGGCGGAGGTCGTCGTGCAGGTAGAGCGGCATCTTCCAGCCCTGCTTGGCGTCGAGGTAGGGCGTGATCATGTCGCTCTTGACCGGCCCCGGCCGGAACAGCGAGATGTCGGTGATGATGTCCTCGAACGACTCGATGCCGGACTTGCCGACCAGCTCGCGCTGGCCCGGCGACTCGATCTGGAAGCAGCCGAGGGTCTTGGCCTGCGAGATCATCCGGAAGGTCGCCTCGTCGTCGAAGGGCACCTGCTGCTCGTCGTCGAGGTCGATCCGGACCCCCTCGAGCCGCTCGATCTCGTCGACCGCGTGCGCCATCGACGACTGCATCCGGATCCCGAGGACGTCGAGCTTGAGCAGGCCGAGGTCCTCGACGTCGTCCTTGTCGAACTGGCTCATCGGGAAGCCGGCATACGACGCCTCCACCGGCGTCCGGTCGAGCAGGGTCGCGTCGGAGAGCAGTACGCCGCAGGGGTGCACGGCGATGTGCCGGGGCAGGCCGTCGAGCCGCTCGACGAGCCGGAACAGCAGGTCGAGCCGCTGCTCGCCGAGCCCCGACGCGCGCAGCTCGGGCAGGTCCTGCAGGGCGACCCGGGCGTCGCGGGCCCGGATGTGCGGGAACGCCTTGGCGATCGCGTCGATCTCGCCGACCGGCATGCCGAGCGCGGCGCCGACGTCCCGCACCGCGTGCCGGACGCGGTAGGTGTCCATCATCGACACGCACACGCACCGCTCCCCGCCGTAGCGGTCGAGGATCGCCTCGTAGACCTCGAGCCGCCGCGCGGACTCCACGTCGACGTCGATGTCGGGCAGGGCCCGGCGCAGCGGCGAGAGGAACCGCGACATCAGCAGGTCGTGCCGCAGCGGGTCGACCCCCGAGACGCCGAGCAGGTAGTTGACCAGGCTGCCGGCCCCCGACCCGCGGGCCGCGCAGCGCACCCCCATGTCCTTGATGAGGTCGGTGACGTCGGCGACGGTGAGGAAGTACGGCGCGTAGCCCAGCGACCCGATCGTCTGCAGCTCGTCGTCGAGGCGCTTCCAGATCCGCTGCCGGGGCGCGGTGCCGTAGCGGCGGCCGACCGCGGCCTCGCAGCGGGCGCGCAGCACGCCGTCGGCGGTGCGGTGCCGACCGGCCACGACCGTGTCCCGGCGGAAGTCGAACTCCGGGAAGTGCACCTCCCCCAGCCCGAGGTCGGTCCGCGGGTCGAGCGCGCACCGGTCGCCGACCGCCCGGGTGTGCGCGAGCAGCCGTCGGGCCTCCCGGCCGCTGTCACCGCCGAGCCCGGCGTAGCGGCAGACCTCCTCGGCCACCTCGGCCATCTGCTTGCCCGACTTGAGGAAGCCCTCGGCGTTGCCGCGGTCGACGTGCCGCAGGTCGAGCGGCACCAGCCGCCGCGCCGCGTCGAGTACGTCGACCGTCGGGGCGTCGAGCCGGTCGGCGTAGCGGACCGCGTTGGTGAGCACCGCGCCGAGCCCGGTCGCCCGGGCCACCGCGGCCATCCGGGCGGCGTGCGGCGACGACCCGGGACCGGACCCGGGCAGCCGGTGCGAGACCAGCTCGACGAGGAGGTCGGCGCGGTCGACCACCTCGAGCCACGGCGCGAGCGCGGCGTGCGCCAGGTCGTCGCGCCGCAGCGTGGCGGCCCGGCCCAGCTCGGAGCCCGGGCCCAGCATCACCACGACGTCCCCGCGTCCGGCGCTGCCGGTGACGTGCTCGGCCACCAGGTCGAGGGTGCTCACCGGCTCGCCGCGCTCCCCCGCGAGGTGGGTCGCGGAGACCAGCCGGCACAACGACGCCCAGCCCTGCCGGCTGCCGGCCAGCAACGTCACCCGCGGCAGCCGCCGGTCGCGGAACGCCCCGCCCCGCACCGGGACGCGGGTCGCCTTGGAGGCCGACGGCTGCTCGCGACCGCTCCACGCGTGCAGCGGCGCGAACGCGAGGTCCACCCCGAGCACCGGCCGGACCCCGCCCTGCACGCAGGCCTTGGCGAACCGGACCGCGCCGTAGGTGCCGTCGCGGTCGGTCAGCGCGAGGGTGTCCATCCCCTGCTCGACGGCCCGCTCCACGAGCACGTGCGGGTGGGACGCGCCGTACTGCAGGGAGTAGCCGGACGCGACCTTCAGGTGCACGAACGCGTCAGGCAACGTGATCGCGCCGCCCCGCACGCCCGCCGGGTCGGCGTTCTCGTCGTTCGAGTCCTGACAGGGGACGTGCCGGGTCATCCCGAGGGACTCCTCGACCAGCCCGAGGAACCGGTCGGCGTCGCGGACCAGGTCGTCGGCCTCCCGCTCGGTGACCGCCCGGGAGGAGCCGGCCTCGGCGGCCTGCCGCTTGGCGGCGCCGGCGGAGAAGAACGCCGCCCACTCGCGCGAACTCGGGAGCGACCTCGGCGAGCAGCACCCAGGCGTTCTTCTGCCGGCTGCGCCGGGGCGCGGGGACCGGCGTGGCCCGGGCCGCGAGCAGCGCGGCGGTGGCCCGCAGCGCGGCGACGTGCGCGCAGGCGTAGCGCAGCGGCACCTCCTGGGTGGTCATCGCCTCCCGGAGCGAGCCGGCCGCCCGCTCGAGGTAGGAGTGGGTCGCGGCCGGCAGGTCGAAGGGGTGGGGTGCCCGACCGGTGTGTGTCCCGTGTGTCATCGACGCCCCCCTTCAGTCCAGGCACCGGCTGAGCCGCCAGGCGCCCTCGGCCCAGTCGAAGACCAGGTCGAAGACACCGCGGCCGGGCCGGCCCTCACCGTCGTCGCGGATCGAGGCCATGCCGCGGTCGGCCTCGACCCGCCACACCTCACGCTCGGCGGCCAGGTCGGTGCCGACCGGGCTGCCCGGGCTGCCGACCTCCTGCTCGTCCGCCCCGAGCACCGCGTGCACGCCGCTCGACTGCCACCAGGCACCGGTCTCCACCCAGTGCGCCACCACCGCGGTGACCCGCCAGAGCCGTCCCCGCCAGAGGAACTGCGCGGGCCCCTCGACCAGGACCGTCGTCCCGCCACCGGCACCACCCACCGGCACCCGCCACCTGTCCCCGCCGCACGTCCACGGGGTCGTCGTACCGTCGCATCGCTGCCACCTTCCGAGCTCGCGCTCTCGTCCGTCACGGCTCGACCCCGGACCGACCCCGCCTTGCTGTCCCCGGGCTGCGGCACGCTGTCTGCGCTGGGCGGCACCGCCCCCGGGCCCCGGCGGAGGTGGGGGTCGAGGTCACCCCCGCCGGAGAGTGTTCGAACACCTGTTCGAACGAGTTCACGGTACACCTGGCCTCGGACAGCCCGTCAACCACTTCGTCGCGATCCGTGGCGGCCGGCACCGTCTGCGTCCGGGCTCCTGGCCGGCACGCGGTCGGAGGAGGCCACCTAGGGTCGCCGTGTGAGCACAGAGCAACCGTCCGCACCACCGACCGCACCGGCCACCGAGCACGCCTCCGTCGCCCGCTTCCGCACCGAGCTGACCGCCAAGGGCGGGACGGGCCGGATCGTGGTGCTCCCCGACTCCGTCCACACCGCGGCGCTGGCCGCCGAGGCCCTCGGGTGCGAGGTCGGCGCGATCGCCAACAGCCTGCTGTTCGACGCCGGCGGCCGTCCGGTGCTGGTGCTGACCTCCGGCGCGCACCGGGTCGACACCGCCAAGGTCGCGGCCACGATCGGCGTCGACGGCCTGAAGCGGGCCACGCCGGAGTTCGTCCGGACGCACACCGGCCAGGTGATCGGCGGCGTCTCCCCCATCGCGCACCCGACACCGGTGCCGACCTACATCGACCCCTGGCTGCGCACCTACGACGAGGTGTGGGCCGCGGCGGGGCACCCGGCCGCGGTGTTCTCCACGACGTTCGACGAGCTGGTCGCGATGACCGGCGCCGTCGAGACCGACGTCGAGTAGGGCCGAGACGTCATGGAGATCTGGGTCAACCCCGCCTGCTCGAAGTGCCAGGCCGCGACGGCGACGCTCGACGAGGCGGGCATCGCGTACACCGTGCGCCGCTACCTCGACGACCCGCCGACCGTCGAGGAGCTGTCTGCCGTGCTCGACCGGCTCGGCCTCGAGCCGTGGCACGTCGCCCGGACCGGTGAGGCCGTGGCCGAGGAGGTCGGCCTCGCGTCGTACCCGATGGACGCGGAGCACCGCACCCAGTGGCTGGAGACGATGGTGGCGCACCCGCAGCTGATCCAGCGGCCGATCGTCACCGCCGACGACGGCACCACCGTGGTCGGCCGCGACCCCGACGCGCTCGGCGTCGCGATCGCGGCCGAGCAGGGCTAGCTCGACCGGCCTGGAACTCAGCGCGGTTCTCGTTGGTCTGGTCCAGGTCGATGACGGCGGGACCTCACTCGACCGCGACTTCGTGCTGCACAACGAGGACGACCAGATCTCCTGCTGACCCCGCACACGACGAGGCCCCGCCGACAGTGCCGGCGGGGCCTCGTGCGTGCCGTGTCCGGAGTGGTCAGCCGTCGGCGAGCTTCACGTCGGTCGCCTTGACGTAGGCGATCCGGTGGCCGAACCAGATCTGGTAGTAGCGCTGCTTGCCCACCACGACGGTGTGGTCCCCCGGCAACGAGCTGTCGTAGGTCTTCGCGTAGTAGTAGTCGGTCCGCAGCGAGTCGTCGGCGAGCACGTAGGACTGGCCCGGCTTGATGCGGTACAGCAGCGGCGACACCGTCTGGTAGGGCACCGGTGTGTTCGTGTAGGCCTCCTGCTCGGGGTAGGCGCGGCCGTAGACCGGCACCTCGGCGTCCCCGGCCGTCTGCACGACCGTGCCCTGCGACGGCCGCACCACGGACTCACCCGCGGCGTTGGTGCCCTTGAACCAGGCGAGCTGCCCCAGCCACCAGGTGGCGATCCAGCCGTCCTTGCGATCGACGACCTCGACCTTCTGGCCGGCAGCCAGGCGCGGGCCGATGTCGGAGACCTCGGTGGTCGCCGGCTGGCCCTTCTGGTGCAGCCCCGGGTCGTTGACCAGCGGAGCCGTGTCGGACGGTGCCGTGCGCAGGTAGACGAAGTTGGCGCCCTGCGTGGGGCACGGGTTGCCCTTGCCGTCGCAGTTGCTGACCGGCTGCGGGTTGTCGGAGAACCCGGGCACGACCGTCACCACGTCGCTCGGGCTGCGCCGGTCCGGGGTCAGGGGCGCACCGAGCAGCGCCATGTAGTGCTCCCAGTTCCAGTACGGCCCCGGGTCCCAGTGCATGCCGGGGATGTTGCCGGTGAGGATGCCGGGGACCTGGTCGTGGCCGATGACGTGGGCCCGGTCCAGCGGCACGCCGTACTTCGTGGCCAGGTGCTTCACGAGCGCCGCGGAGCTCTGGTACATCGACTCGGTGTACCAGGTCGCGCCGGTGGCGGCGAAGCCCTCGTGCTCGATCCCGACCGAGTGCATGTTGACGTACCAGTTGCCGGCGTGGAACCCGACGTTCTTGGGGTTGACGTGCTGGGCGACGTGGCCGTCGGAGGAGCGCACCGTGTAGTGCCAGCCGAGGTAGGTCGGGTCCTGCACGAGCTTGAGCGCCGTCGGGTAGTAGCCCTCGGTGTCGTGGATGACGATGTAGTCGATGCTCAGGCCGTCGACCGGGCGGTTCGCCAGGTCGTGGTTGCCGTACTGGCTCGGCGAGGTCCCGGTCTGCTGGTACGGCGCGGGGATCGACTCGCACGGCACGGTCACCGGGCAGTCGACGACCTCGTTGCCCGACGGGATCGTGCCGGTGGCCGCGGCGGCGTCCTGGTCGACGGTTGCGCCCGGCGTCGCCGCGAGCGTCATCCGCTGGCCGTCGTTGGTGGTCCGGGACTCACCGGAGCGCAGCGCGGCGAAGACCTGCTTGGCGAACTGCACCCGCTCGGCCGCGTCGGCCGAGCCGGAGTAGGCGCCGACCGCCTCGCTCCACGCGGACGGCGCCGACGACGTCGTGCCGGGCTGGTAGGACGCCAGCACCGCCGCGCCGCCGCAGACGTTGGCGACGTCGTCGGAGCGCAGGGTGCCGCGGGACCAGCCGGTGATCTTCGAGGCGGCGGTGAGGGTGCCGGTCCTCAGCGCGGCCGGGGCGCCGTCGCCCTTGGCCTCGGCGACGTCGCGCGCGTGCTTCGCGGCGGCGTCCTGCGTGAGGTGCATCGGGCCGTAGCCGCCGGCGCTGCTGACCTTCGCACCGTGGTCGTCCCAGCGCGACTCCAGGTAGGAGACGCCGAGGAGGACCTCGACCGGGACCCCGCTGACGTCGGCCGCCCGGTCGAAGACCGCCTGCCGGTCACGGGAGCCGTCGAGGCACCTGCTCCAGTCGGCCGCCTGAGCCTGCGGGGCGGCGACGAGCGCCATGCCTCCCGCGATGAGGGCGGCCGCGGCGACGACAGCCCCCCACCTGTTTTCGTGCGCCATGCGTGGCACCCCTGTCCCGAGAACGGCCCGGAGGGGTTCCGGACCACGTGCACACCCAACCCCGGCACACCGGACGGTGTAAAGGCCACACATGCGAAAAACCGGTAACAGTCCGGACCCTCCGCGCCCCTACGATCGGAGTCGTGGACCTGCTTCCTCTGGTGGTGACGAGCGGCTGGGCCAGCGGCGTGAACTCCTACCTCGTCGTGCTCGTCCTCGGGATCGCGGGACGTCTGGGCGTCGACGGCGTCCCGGTCGTGCTGACCCGCACCGACGTGCTCGTGGTTGCCGGCGTGCTCTACGGCATGGAGTTCGTGGCCGACAAGATCCCCTACGTCGACTCGTCGTGGGACGCGATCTCGACCGCGATCCGGCCGACCGTCGGCGCCGTCATCGCGTTGATGCTGACCGGGGACGTGGGCACGCTCCAGCAGGCGACGTACGCCGTGCTCGGCGGTGGCACCGCCCTCGCCTCCCACCTGGTCAAGGGGAGCATCCGGCTGGCCGTCAACACCTCGCCCGAGCCGGTGACCAACACCGCCGCCAGCGTGCTCGAGGACCTCACGGTGGTGGGTGTGCTGCTGCTGGCGGTGGCCCACCCGTGGCTCGCGCTCACGGTGTGCCTCGTCCTGCTCGTCGCCGGCGTCACCCTCGTCGTCTTCCTCGTAGGTCGGATCCGGCGCGGGTGGCGCCGCTGGCAGGGCCGGTCGAAATCACTCGCGGGCGACGCACCGCGCCCCTAGCCTCCCGGGATGGACCTCTCGGACGACCCGACCCGCGACGCGTGGCGCGAGCACCTCGGCGGGCTGTTCCGCGACCGGCTCGTGGTCTGCGGCATCGCACCGCTGGCGGGCTTCACCGACTTCGTGGGCCTGCTCGAGCAGTCCCGGGCACGACGGCCGCTACTGGTCGTCAACGCCGTCGGCGCGGGGCCGGTCCCCTCCCCCGAGCAGGCCGAGGTGGTGCACCTGGCCATGGAGCAGCGGCCGACCATGACCGAGGACCTGCGCCGCCAGCACGAGGTCGCGCACGCCCTCCCTCCGAACGTCCGCACGGCCATCGACGCCTACGACCCCGACGGCGAGGCGATGTGGCTGGTCGGCCCGTTCATCGGCACCGAGCCGATCGACGGCCGCCGCGTGGTGGGCGGCAGACCCGGCGCGTGGACCGCGCTCGAGGACAAGCTGGTCGCCGACACGGTGTGGGACGCGGTCGGCGGCGAGCGGGCGGAGTCGCGGATCGTCCCCGTCGAGGAGGCCACCCGCTCGGCGGGCCTGCTCGACCGGGGCGCAGGCACGGTCTGGGCGGGCGACGCCCGCGACGGCTTCAACGGCGGCGGCGACTTCGTGCGCTGGGTCGTCACCGACGAGGACGCCGCGGCAGCCCTGGCGTTCTTCGCCGCCCGTTGCGACCGGGTGCGGGTGATGCCGTTCCTCGACGGCGTCCCGTGCAGCATCCACGGCCTGGTGATGGCCGACGGCACGGCGGTGTTCCGTCCGGTCGAGCTGGCCATCCTGCGTGGTCCCGGTCGCGGCTTCGTCTACGGCGGCCTCGGCACGACCTGGGACCCGCCGGAGGAGGACCGGACGCGGATGCGTGAGCTCGCCCGTCGTACCGGAGAGCACCTGCGGGCCACCGTCGGCTACCGCGGCGCCTTCGGCATCGACGGGGTGCTGTCCGAGGACGGTTTCCGGCCCACCGAGCTGAACTCCCGGATGTCCGGCGGCATCGCGTCCCTGGCCCGCGTCGTCGACGGCTCGCTGTTCACGCTGCTCCAGCACAACCTCGTCGACGGCCGGGACCCCGGCGTCTCCGCGGCCGACCTCGAGGCGTGGGCGTTGCCGCGGATGGACGGTGCGCGCTTCGCCAAGCCGATCGCGATGAGCCCGCGGCAGGTCGCCGCCGAGCCCTTCGACGTGCACGTGCGCTGGGACGGGAGAGAGCTCGCCCGGTCGTGGTCGGAGACCGGCTGGCAGGTGTCGGTGGGGCCGAACCCGGCGGGCACCTACTGCCGGCTGGTCACGCCGTCCGACCCGGTGCGCGGCGCCCGGGTGGCCGACCTCAACGTGGCCCTGATGCGCTTCCTCGACGAGGAGCTCGACACCGGCTTCGGCCCGGTCCACGCCGCGCCCGACGTACGGCGATGAGTTCGCGCCCCACGTCGGGTCCCTCCTGGTGACACGTTCGAGGAGGACGCCATGGACCAGCAGTTCACCGCCACGTTGCAGAAGAGCCCCGAGAAGGGCGGATGGACCTTCGTCGTGTGGCCGGACTCGGTGGAGTTCTTCGGCACCCGCGGCCTGGTCAAGGTGCGCGGCACCGTCGACGGCCACCCGTTCCGCAGCTCCTTCATGGCACTCGGCGACGGCACCCACAAGCTGCCCGTGAAGGCCGACGTCCGCAGGGCGATCGGCAAGGGTGAGGGCGACACCGTCACCGTCGTCCTGCAGGAAAGGCTCGAGGGCTGAGCGGCTGTCGGTGGGCCGACCCATACTGAGACGCATGGAGAAGCTCACCAACCAGGAGGTCCTCGACGCCGACCTCGCCGACTGGCGCAAGCTCGCCCAGGCGCTGCACGCGCGGTTCCTCACCGGCGACTTCGCCAGGGGGCTCGCGTTCGTCACCGCCGTCGCCGAGGTCGCCGAGGAGGCCGGCCACCACCCCGACGTGACGCTGACCTACCCGTTCGTCGACATCAAGCTGGTCAGCCACGACGTCTCCTGGGTCACCGGCCGCGACCTCGACCTCGCCCGGCGGATCAGCGAGATCGCCCGCGAGCGGGACGTGCCCGCCGAGCCGAGCGCGGTGACCGAGGCCGAGCTCGCGCTCGACACCGCCGACCTCGCCGCCGTCGGCCCGTTCTGGGCGGCGCTGCTCACCGGCAGCACCGACGCCTTCCAGGGTGACGACGTCGTCGATCCCGGTGGCCGGGTGCCACTGCTGTGGTTCCAGTCCACCGACGCCCACGAGACCCCGCGGCAGCGCTTCCACATCGACCTGTGGGTGCCGCACGACGTCGCCGACGAGCGCATCGCGGCCGCGGTCGCCGCGGGCGGGCGGGTCGTCGACGACTCCCCCGCGCCGGCGTTCACGGTGCTGGCCGACCCCGAGGGCAACCGGGTCTGCGTGTGCACGATCCTCGACCGCTGATCCCGCGACGATCAGGGGAGCCGCAGCACCGACCAGGTGACCAGCACGAGCCAGACCAGCCCGACGGCGACCTCGAGAGCGCTCGGCCGGCGCCAGGCCCGCGTGACCGCCGCGTTCGGCTCCGCGTCGGACCGCCAGGGGAACAGCTCGCGAAGCAGACGTGCGATGCGGTGCGGCTTGCGCTTGAGCAGCATCCGCACCGACTGCTCGACACAGTGCAGCCGCACGTCGCCGGACGTGGTCACCAGGACGGGATGGGTCTCGCCGGCGGTCCGCACCCCGACGACCCCGTCCCGCTCGAGCGAGACGTCGGTCAAGGCGTTGCGGAGGACCACGCGGCGGTCGGTGACCTCGAGGCGCGGGTGGTAGAAGACGGCCAGGGCCCACAGGGAGGAGACCGCGAGCCCGACGACGGTCCACACCCAGGGCGCTGACATGACCCGCTCCTCTGGAGCAAGCGTCAGGTCGTGCGCGGTCGTGAGTCGCAGGGGGTCCCCCACCACCATGTAGCCGGCGAGCACCGCCTGGATCATCAGGCCGGAGGCCTGGTTCGCGCGGTTGCGCACGACGACGGTTCGGTCTGCGGGCACGGGACCTCGCGTTCCAGGCTGAGGGTTCGGGTGCGAAGCAGGCATGCTCGCACACGACGGTCTACCACTTGCGGACACGTGCGCGCGCTGCCCTGTTCCACTGAGCTGTCCCGGACCGCTGACGAACGGGGGTGGGCCGGGTTAGCGTGCCGGGCATGAGACGCGCTCCGCACGAGAACGTGGCGACCGTGCTGGTCGACCCGCGCGTTCTCGGCGACGTCGAGCTCGAGCTGATGGCGCTGGACCTCCGCGTGTGGCCGGTCAGCACCGCGCCGATCTGCGAGGACGGGCCTCGCCAGGCGTTCCAGATCCGGCACCGACTGCTCATGCGGCAGCGCGGCGCGTGGGACCTGGCCGCCGAGTGGGTGCCCGTGTGGATCGGCTTCGGGAACACCTGGCGCAACGGGGACGAGCCACTCCCCTGGGCGGCGCACAAGACGCTGTGGCGCGTGCTGGACGCACATGCCGAGCATGTCCGGTTCCACCGCCGGCTGGGCGGGGTCGAGCGGCTGCCGCTGCCCGACGACCTGCGCCGCTGAGTCGGCTACTCGAACCGCGACGGGTCGCCGGCGCCGACCCGCAGCACCTCCGGGTAGCCCTCCGACCAGTCCACGACCGTGGTCGGCTCGAGCCCGCAGTCGCCCGCGTCCACCACCGCGTCGACCACGTGGTCGAGCTCCTCCTTGATCGTCCAGCCGTCGGTCATCGGCTCCTCGGCGCCGGGCAGCAGCAGGGTGCTGGACAGCAGCGGCTCGCCGAGCTCGCGCAGCAGCGCCTGCACCACCCGGTTGTCGGGGATCCGCACCCCCACGGTGCGTTTCTTCGGGTGGGCCAGCCGCCGGGGCACCTCCCGGGTCGCCGGGAGGATGAACGTGTACGGGCCCGGAGTCGCCGCCTTCACCGCACGGAACGCCGCGTTGTCGAGCTGCACGAGCTGGCCGAGCTGTGCGAAGTCCAGGCACACCAGGGTGAAGTGGTGCTTGTCGTCGAGCCGCCGGATCCGCCGGATCCGGTCGACGCCGTCCGGGTTGTCGAGCCGGCTGCCCAGCGCGTAGCAGGAGTCCGTCGGGTAGGCGACGAGCGCGTCCTCGCGGAACATCTGCACCACCTGGCCGATGCTCCGCGGCTGCGGGTCCTGCGGGTGCACGTCGAAGTAGCGGGCCATGCGGGCGAGCCTACGGACCCGTCGAGGGGTGACCGTCGGCCAGGCATCCCCCCACTACTGTTCGTCGCATGGCGCGGGTGGTGGTCGTGGGAGGCGGCTTCGGGGGTACGGCGGCCGCGGCCCGCCTCGCGAAGCAGGGCCACGACGTCACCCTGGTGGAGCGGCGCGACGTGCTCGGCGGAGCGCTGGGGTTCGTCGAGCGGGACGGCTTCCGGTGGGACGCCGGCCCCACCTCGACCGCGCTGCCGGCGGTGCTGCGCGACCTGTTCCGCAAGTCCGGCCGGCCGCTCGACCGCGAGCTGGACCTGGTGCCCGTGGACCCGATGCGCGAGCACCGCTTCGAGGACGGCACGACGCTCGCGATGCCGTCGGGCAGCCGGTCGGCCCAGCTCGAGGCGGTGGACGAGTCACTCGGCGAGGGCCTCGGCGAGCGCTGGGTCGACTTCGTGCACACGTTCGCCGAGACCTGGGACGTGCTGCGGCGGGTGTACCTCGAGCGACCGTGGTCGCCCGACCACGTCGACAAGGCGAGCTCGTCCCTGCTGCTGACCCGGACCACGCTGCACAAGGTCGTGACCAAGGCGTTCAAGGACGAGCGGCTCCGCGAGGTCGCGCTGCTGCAGACCCGGCTGGACGGGCACGACCCTCGCAACGTGCCGTCCTGGATGGGCCTGTGGCCCTACGTCGAGCAGAACTTCGGCGTGTGGACCATCCCCGACGGGATGGGCCGCCTGGCCGAGGCGATGACCAAGCGGCTCGGCGAGCGCAAGGTGCAGGTGCTGCTCGGCACCCGCGCCCGCGACCTCCGCATCGAGGGCGGCCGGGTGGTCGCCGTCGACACCGACCAGGGGGCCCTCGACGCCGACGTCGTCGTGGTCGCGTCGACCCGCGCGGGCTCCCCGCCCTGGCCCCGCACGTCGCCCGGACCATGCCCGCGATCCCGCCGGTCGTCAGCCACCTCGGCCTGTCCGGCGACGTGCCCGACCTGCCGCACGAGGTGGTGCTGCACGGCGACCCGCTGCTCGTGGTGCGCACGAACGGCACCGCTCCCGCGGGCGGCGCGGCCTGGACGGTGCTGGGCCGCGGCCGGCTCTCCGAGGACGTCCTGCTGGCGCTGGCCCGGCGCGGGATCGACGTACGCGAGCAGCTGGAGGTGCGGGTGGACCGTTCGCCGCGCACCCAGGTGGAGGAGCTGGCCGGGTCGGCCTACGGCGTGCTCTGGCAGGGCCGTTCGACGATCACCCGCAAGGCCGGCGCGACGCCGTACGCCGGCGTGTACGCCGCCGGGGCGCACGCCGCGGCCGGTGCCGGGCTGCCGTTCGTGGGTCTGTCCGCCGCCGTCGCCGCCGAGCGGATCGGGCCGGCCTGAGCGTTCAGCGGTGCCGCATCCGGCCGTCGGGGACGGCCGTCACCACCAGGTTGTCGCGGTAGCCGCCGCGGGCCGCGTCGTACGGTCCCGCGCAGGTGATCAGCACCAGCCGGGGCGCCCCGCGCGGGGAGAACACCGCCGACTGCTCGTGCAGCGACGCCCGCTCGACGAGCCGCACCGACCGGATCCGGAAGCGCTGGCTCAGCCGGGTCCCGGTGGCGGTGACCCGGTCGCCGGGACGCGCGGACAGCAGGCCCACGACCGGCCCGACCCCCTGGGTGAGCGAGTCGACGTGCGCGGCCAGCACGATGCTGCCGAACGGGTCGCCGAGCCGGGACCCGCCCGTCCACCAGCCCGCGCGGTTGACGTCCTTCGGGATGCCGAGCACGCCGTCGGCGCCGCTGCGCGCCGGGTCGACGGGCATCACGGTCCCGTCGGGCAGCGCCAGCAGCCGCGGCGCCTCGGGGACGACCTGCGACCGGGCCGCCTGCGCGACGCCGGCCGGGGTCGGGCGGTCCGCGCTGCCCGTGCCGGCGGGCGACGTCGTCGGGCCGGCGCGCTCGGCGACCGCGTCGCAGCCCGTCGCCGCGACGAGCGTCAGTGCCGTGACGACGACGAACCGCCACCGTCGCGCGCCGTGGGTGCGGGACTCAGCGGGTCGCGTGGCGCCTCCAGAGGACTCCGCCGAGCAGGGCCAGCAGCCCGGCCGCGACTGCCATCCCGGGCACCCGGCTGGACCCGGTCGGGACCAGCCCGGCCGACCCGGTGGGCACCGAGGTGGGCGCTCCGGCCTTCGTGGTCGACAGCGGCAGCACCTGGACGACGGCGTCCATGCTGCCGTTCCGCGGGGCGCCGATCGCGAACACCCGGGTCAGCGCGCCGGCCTTCACCGGGAGGTCGACCGGGCCGAGCAAGGGGTGGCCCCCGCCGGTCGGGACGACGCTGACCGAGTAGGTGTCGGCCGGCACGTCCGCGGTCACGAACTCACCGTTGGCGATGTTGGTGAACAACGTCTTCCCGTTGGCGACGATGTCCGCCGGCGGCACCACGGCCGTGTGCGCCACCGTCAGCCGGCCCTGGGTCGCCACGACGGGCTTCAGGTCGTTGGCGAACACCGTGACCTCGGGCTGGTCGGCGGCGTCGGCAGGCCAGTGCAGCACCACGTCCTGGCTGGTGGCTGCCACCGAGACCGTCCCCCTGCTGGTCCAGTCAGGACTCTTGAACGCAACGGTGTGCCGCCCGGCGGCCAGGTCGAGCGGACCGACGACCTGCTTCGGCGCCACGCCTGACTGGACCACCTTCCCGTCGACGGTCACGACGACGGTCGTTCCGGGAACCCCTTGCACGACGTACGTGCCGCGGGGACCGGCGGCGATCGCGGACGGTGTCACCCACGGCGTCGTCACGGCGACGGTGGCGAGGAGGAGCGCGGACAGGGCCGCACGGGCAGGCGTGGGCAGGGACCTGGGTGACATGACGGAGGGATCCCTTCTCAGGGGAGTCCGAGACCGGTGACGACGAACGCGAGCGAATCCGGGTCCCCGCGTGGTCCGCACATGTGACGCGCCCGGGCAGGCTCCGCCGGGCGGGGTGATCTCCGAGAACTGTAGGAGCCCGGGTGTCGTCTGTCACCGTAGGATCGCGAGGCGGGGTAGCGAGAGAAGGCCGTCGCGTGATGCCGAGCCCAGGCGCGCACGCAGCGCCCCCGCGCCGACGCCGGCTGCGGGCCTCCTCTCTCGTGGCCGCGGGACTCTGCCTGCTGGCCGTGCTGGGCTGGCAGGTCGTCCACTTCCTCCCCGACCGGTCGACCGCGCCGGAGCGTGCCGCGGGGGGCGGCGTCGCGGCAGCCGGCACACCGCGCAACCTGGCCGAGGCCACGGTCCTCATCGGCGACGACGGCAGCCTGCACACCATGGAGACGCTGACCTTGCGGCCAGGCACCTCACACCTCGACCTGTCGGTCCCCGACCGCGCCGGGGCCGCAGCCCGGATGTCACCGCGCGTCTCCTCGCTGGCGGTCCGCGGTGCGAACGTGACCGGAGCCCCGAGGACCCTGACCCAGGGAGCACGTGCCACCGTCGACCTGCCCGCCGGGACGCGTCGCGTCGTCCTGGAGTACGACGTCACCGGTGTGGTCGAGCGCTCGGGACCGGCCCACCCGGAGCGCGCCCTCGTCCTGGTGACGCCGCTGGTCGTCGCCCAGACCCGGGCGGCGCCGTCGCGGGTGCACGTGCCGTCGGTGAAGGTGCTCAACGTCGGGTGCCTGCGCGCCTCGGGTGAGCTGGTCGGCTGCGGGACCCACACCTCCCCCGGCTGGACCGTCGAGTCCAGCGGCGGGGTCGAAGGCGTCCAGGACGTGGTGGCCCAGGTCGACCTGGCCACCCCGTGACGCGGCTCAGCCGACGGTGGACTGCAGCCCGGCGTAGATCTCGCGCGTCGCCTTGGAGCGGTTGAGCGTGTAGAAGTGCAGGCCCGGCGCGCCGCCCTCGAGCAGCTCGTCGCACATCTCGGTGGCCAGCGTGATGCCCTCGGCCCGCACCGCCGCCGGGTCACCGTCGAAGCGTGCGACCCGGTCGACAACGTCCTGCGGCAGGGCGGCCCCGGAGAGCTCCGCCATCCGGGTGACCTGCGCGAGGTTCGTGATCGGCATGATGCCCGGGATGATCGGGATGTCGACGCCGTGGGCGGAGACCCGCTCCACGAGCGCGAAGTAGTCGGCCGGCCGGAAGAACAGCTGGGTGATCGCGAACTCCGCGCCGGCCCGGGCCTTCGCGACCAGCACCTCCGCGTCCTGCTCCGGCGAGGTGGCCGACGGGTGGCACTCCGGGAACGCCGCGACCCCGACGCAGAAGTCGCCGAGCTCCTTGGTCAGCTCGACCAGCTCCGAGGCGTAGCGCAGACCCTCCGGGTGCGGCTCGAACGGCGCGCTCGGCCCCTCCGGCGGGTCGCCGCGCAGGGCCAGCACGTTGCGGACCCCGGCGCCGGCGTAGGCGCCGATCACCGATCGCAGCTCGTCGCGGCTGTGCCCGACGCAGGTCAGGTGCGCCATCGGGGTCAGCGTCGTGTGCGTCGCGATGCCCTCGGTGATGTGCACGGTGCGGTCGCGGGTCGTGCCGCCGGCGCCGTACGTCACGGAGACGAAGGTCGGCCGCAGCGGCTCGAGCTCGCGCAGCGTGGTCCACAGCTGCCGCTCCCCCGTCTCGTCCTTGGGCGGGAAGAACTCGAACGAGATCGAGCGCTGGCCTGCGGCGATGAGGTCGCCGACGCGGGGGGCTCCGCCCGCCGGGTCCGCGAGAGGGGCTCCGAGCGTCATACGCAACAGCATAGGTGCGCCGGGTCTCGTGCCGCGGCCCCGTCCATGGCGTGTGCCGCGACGACCTAGGCTCGTGCTGTGACTGACGCCTGGGACGCCGACGCCTTCCGCCACGACGTCCAGCGGGTGCTCGACGCGTTCGTCGACGAGCAGGCCGACAGGCTCGCCCCGCTCGGCGACGACGCGGCGCGCCTCGTCGAGGCGGCCCGGGCGGCGCTCGCCGGCGGGAAGAGGTTCCGTGCGGCGTTCTGCGCCTGGGGGTTCCGCGCGGTCGACGCCGAACCCGACGGACCCCGACGCGCTGGTGCGGGCCGCGGCCGCGCTCGAGGTGCTGCACGCGAGCGCGCTCGTGCACGACGACTACATGGACGCCTCCGACACGCGCCGCGGACGGCCGGCCACCCACAAGGCCTTCGAGGCGCTGCACCGCGAGCACGGCTGGGCCGGCGACCCGGAGCAGTACGGCGCGGCCGCGGCCATCCTGCTCGGTGACCTGCTGCTGTCCTGGTCCGACGAGCTGCTCCGGCTCTGCGGGCTGCCGCACGACCTGGTCCGTGACGCGCTCGTCTTCTTCGACACCACCCGCAGCGAGGTGATCGCGGGGCAGTTCCTCGACGTGTCGGTGCAGGCGCGCGGCGAGTCCGACGTCGAGCAGGCGATGCGGGTGCTGCGCTACAAGTCCGCGAAGTACTCCATCGAGCGGCCGCTGCACGTCGGCGCCGCGCTGGCCGGCGGGTCGGCCGAGGTGCTCGACGCGCTGACGCGGTTCGGGCTGCCGCTCGGCGAGGCCTTCCAGCTCCGCGACGACCTGCTCGGCGTCTTCGGCGACCCGGCCCGCACCGGCAAGCCGGCCGGCGACGACCTCACCGAGGGCAAGCGCACGGTGCTCGTCGCGCTGGCCCTCGAGCACGCCGACCCCGCGGACGCGAAGCGGCTCGACGACGCCCTCGGCCGGTCGCTCTCGCCCGACGAGGTGGCCGACCTGTGCCGGATCATCGACGGGTCCGGCGCGCACGCCGAGGTCGAGCGGCGGATCGACGTACTCACGCAGGAGTCGCTGGCCGCGCTCGCCGACGCCCCGGTCACCGAGACCGCCCGCACCGTCCTGCGCGACCTCGCGGCCGCCGCCACCCAGCGCGCCCTCTGAGCCGAGTTGTCAGCCCGTCGATCGGCGTGGACCGATCGAGGCGCTGACACGTCGGCGGGCTAGTGCTTCGCCGGCAGCTCCGGTACGTCGATCGGGGGCCCGTCACCGCGCAGCAGCGCCGCGAACCTGCAGCCCCGGTCGGCGTGCGCCCGGCCGCCGAGCACGCTCAGCGCGACGTTGAACGCCTGCTGGTCGTGCCGGGCCAACGGGCTCCAGCCGTCCCAGAGCAGCACCACCCCCGCGTGGTCGTGGGTGTCCACGTCACCGAGGCAGTCGCTGAGTGCGTCGAAGCTCGCGCCCTTCTCGTCCTCGGCGTCGAACGCGTGCGCCGCGGCCTTGAGGAACGACTCCTTGTCCTCGATGGTCCAGCCGTCGAGGTACACGAACTCCCAGCCCGCGTGCTCGACCGCGTGCTGGACGTCGGGTACGTGTGCGGCGCTGTGCCACTGGTAGAGGTCCGGGGGGTTGTGCCCCGCCAGGAGTGCTGCGAGTCCGCTCATCTGCCATCCCTGGGGATCGAGTTCTCGACCAGGGGCGGCGCAGCGGTGAGGACTCACCGGTGACCACCCGCTAGTCCTTCACCCCTCCGAGGCTAGCCCCGCAGTGACGTCAGCAACAGTCCTCTAGAACGCCATCGCCTGGGCGCGACGCTTGACCTCGGAGCCGCGGTTCTCGCGCAGCGCGTCGATCGGGCGGCCGGGGATCGTCTCGTCGGCTGTGAACAGCCAGGTGATCGACTCGCGGTCGTCGTACCCGCCGTCGTGCAGCACGGTGAGCACGCCGGGCACGCCCTTGACGACGAGTCCGTCCTGGATCAGGGCGGCCGGCACCTTCTGGCCGGCGCCGGGGGCGGGCACGACCGCGGCGAGCTGGTGCTCACGGATCAGCTGGCGGACCTTGCTCACGCTGACCCCGAGCCGGTCGGCGGCCTGGCTCCAGTCGAGCCACTCCTCCACCAGGTCCACGAGGTCGGCGCCGGTTGTCTGTCGTCTCCTCCACGGCTCCACTGTCCCATGCGGTCCCCCCGTAGCATGACGAGACCTTCCCCGGCACGACACGGAGCACACTCTTGGGCACCCTCATGCGGCCCCTCATGCGCACCCGCAGGGGCGCACGCAGGCTGGCCGCCCTGGCGGCGGGTGCGCTGTTGCTGCTCTGCGGTGTGACCGCGGGCACCGAGGGCGTCGTGCCGGCTCGGCACGGCACCGGCGGCGTACCACCCGGAGCCGCGGCAGCGCACCGTGTCCGTGGCACCGCTCGTGGGCAGGCCGGACCGGCCCAACGTGCTGGTGATCATGACCGACGACGCCCGCAACGACGACCTGCGGTTCATGCCGCACGTGCGGCACCTGATCGGCGACCAGGGCGTGCGCTTCACCAACACGTTCTCCCCGCAGCCGCTGTGCTGCCCGGCCCGCGCGTCGTTCGTGACCGGTGAGTACTCCCACAACCACCACGTCTGGTCGCACGCGCCGCCGTACGGCTTCCAGGCGCTCCACGACGCGTCCACGCTGCCGGTCTGGCTCAACCAGGCCGGCTACGACACGTCGTTCCTCGGGAAGTACCTCAACGGGTACGGCGTGCAGCCGCTGCGCACCGGCGAGCCGTCGCTGCGCTACGTGCCACCGGGGTGGACCGACTGGCGCGGGTCCGTCGACGGCGGCATCACCGCCGGGTCGGCGCTCGACGGCGGGACCTACCGCTACTTCGACACCACGCTCAACGAGAACGGCCGGCTGATGCCGCACCAGGGCGTCTACCAGACCACGCTGCTCGGGCAGCTGACCCGCGACGAGCTGCGCCAGCAGGTCGCCTCCCCGCGTCCGTTCTTCTCCTGGGTCTCCTACGTCGCCCCGCACCACGGCGGTCCGACCGAGGCCGACGACCCCGCTCCCGTACGGCGCGCCGACGGCACGACCCAGGTCTTCCAGAACCCTGCCCGTCCTCGCCGGGTCTGGGGCCGCTTCGACTCGGTGGTCACGCACGCGCCCGGCTACGAGGGCGAGCGCGACGTGCGGGACAAGCCGTTCTTCATCCGCAACCTGCCGGCGCTCACCCCGGACGAGGAGCGGGGCGTGCTCGAGGACGCGCGGCAGCGGGCGGAGGCGCTCTCGCTGGTCGACCGGCAGGTGGCGCTGACGATGCGGACGCTGCGGCAGACCGGGCAGCTGCGGAACACCTACGTGGTGTTCACCTCCGACAACGGCTACTTCCTCGGCGAGCACCGGATGCGGCAGGGCAAGATCCTGCCCTACGAGCCGTCGCTGCGGGTGCCGCTGATGATCCGCGGGCCGGGCATCCCCAAGGGGCAGGTGCGCACCGACCCGTTCACGCTCATCGACTTCGCGCCGACGATCCTCGAGGCGGCCGGCGTGCAGGTCCCGCCGACGGTCGACGGCGAGAGCCTGCTCGGGGTTGCCCGGCGCGGCGACCGCGGCTGGCGACGCGGCATCCTGACCGAGACCGGCCCGCGGCTGGTCAGCCAGGACGCCGAGGAGAGCGACAACTTCCTCGAGAACGCGTCGGGGCCGTCGCCGCTGCGGTTCTCCCAGGGCGTGCGCACCGGCGACTACCTCTACGTCGAGCACGCCAGCCGGGAGCGCGAGCTCTACGACCTGCGCAGCGACCCCCGCGAGGTGACCAACCTCGTGGACCGGCCGGAGATGCGGTCCGTCGTACGCCTGCTGGCGCACGAGCTCGACCTGCTCCGCAACTGCAAGGGCGCGGCCTGCCGGCGCGCGCTGCCGCCGCGGCTGCGCACCGCCGCCCCGGCCGCGCCGCTGCCGGACGGCCGTCCGGACTGACCGCTCGTGCCGCCGGCGCACATCGGGCGTCTAGACGCGAACTGACCCATCCGCCCCTTGACCCACGCCTGTCCCATGGGTCACAGTCGTTGCTTCCGTCGCAGCCGGGAGGGCGACGGAAGCGGAGGGTCGAACCATCGCAGCGGGCCACTCGGTTGCCTGTTCGCGCACGGCGCTCCACCGACGAAGGGAGCCCGCAGGTGACTTCCCCCGCCGCGCGCCTGAACACCCGACGCTGGCTGCGCCGGGTCACGGCGACCGTGACCGCGACCACGGCCGGCAGCGTGCTGCTGCTCGGGTCCCCGGTGCCCACTGCGTCACTGATCGGGGCGCGAGACCGCGACGGCGCGGACACGGACCTGGTGCTCGCCTCCGCCGACGGGACCCGCTGGCCCGGCCACCCGGGCCGCCGCATCGTGCGGCACACCGTGCGCCCCGGCGACACCGCCACCGGCCTGGCGGTCCGCTACCACGCGTGGACCCGCGAGCTGCGCGCCCTCAACCACCTCGGCCGGCACGGGACGCTGTACGTCGGCGAGCGGATCCGGATCCCGGTCGTCGTGGCAGCGGCGCGCAAGGCGCACCGGCACACCGCCGCCAAGCCCCGGAGCACGGGCGCCAAGAGCCCGAGGAAGCCCGCCCACCGGGTCACCCACCCCTGGCGGCTCGCCGACGTCAGCCAGGCCAAGGTCCGCCGGGTCGTGGTGAAGATCGCGCGCAAGCACGGGGTCGACCCGCACCTCGCGCTCGCGGTCGCCTGGCAGGAGTCCGGCTGGCAGCAGCGCAGGATCTCCTCCGCCGGAGCGATCGGCGCCATGCAGGTCCTGCCCGGCACGGCGGCCTGGATGTCGACGTACGTCGGCTACGAGCTGAACCCCTACGGCCTCTACGACAACGTCACCGCCGGCGTGGTGCTGCTGAAGTTCCTGAACGGCCGGACCAGCGGGCGCAAGGCGGTCGCGTCGTACTACCAAGGCCTGGGGTCGGTCCAGGACCACGGGTTCTACCGCTCCACCAAGGGCTACGTGCGCAACGTCGTGTACCTCCGGCAGCGCATGGAGAAGGGGTGGAACCCGGTCTGAGCCGGTCGCCCGCGGGGTGACTCCCGCCACGCCGACCGCTGCCCGCGAGGCGCTCGGCGCGACGCCGCGCACCTAGAATCGGGGGGATCGTGCCAGGAACTTCCCCATGCCTGGCCGCACACGGAGGACGACCGGCGTGGACAGGACTGTCGCGGACCCGATGATCGGGCGCGTGCTCGATGGTCGCTACCGCGTCGGCCCACGCATCGCCCGCGGCGGCATGGCGACCGTCTACGAGGCCACCGACCTGCGCCTGGACCGCACCTGCGCGCTCAAGATCATGCACTCCGGTCTCGGCGACGACGACGAGTTCGCGGCCCGCTTCGTGCGCGAGGCCCACTCCGCCGCCCGGCTCTCGCACCCCCACGTCGTGGGCGTGTTCGACCAGGGCGACGACGACGGCACGCTGTTCCTGGCGATGGAGTACATCCCCGGCCACACCCTGCGCGACCTGATCCGCAAGGAGTCCCCGATGTCGCCGGCCAAGGCGCTGGCCGTCATCGACCCGGTGCTCTCCGCGCTCGCCGCGGCCCACCAGGCCGGGATGATCCACCGCGACGTGAAGCCGGAGAACGTCCTGCTCGCCGACGACGGCCGGGTCAAGGTCGCCGACTTCGGCCTCGCCCGCGCGATCAGCGCCGAGACCCAGCACACCGCGACCGGCGGCGTGCTGATCGGCACCGTGTCCTACCTCTCCCCCGAGCTCGTCGTCGACGGGAAGGCCGACGCCCGCTCCGACGTCTACGCCGCCGGCGTCGTGCTCTACGAGATGCTCACCGGCCGCAAGCCGCACGACGGCGAGTCGCCGATCCAGGTGGCCTACAAGCACGTGCACGAGGACGTGCCGGCGCCCTCGCGCGAGATCCGCGGCATCCCCGCGTACGTCGACGCGCTCGTCGCCCGCGCCACCGCCCGGGACCGCGAGCTGCGCCCGGCCGACGCGCGGGTGCTGCTCCACCAGGTCCGCCGGGTCCGTGCCGCCCTCGACGAGGGGCTCGCCGACGACCCGGAGCTCACCGCCGACCTGATCCCGACGCTCCCGGTGCAGCGCGGGGCCGACGACGACTACATCGACTACGTGCGCGAGGAGGTGCCGACGATCCTCACGCCGGCGCAGGTCGCGCACGGCGGCCGCACCGACGACACGAGCATCTTCGGCAACCGTCCGCCGGCCGCTCCCCCGCGCGGCCGCCCGCCCGCGCCGCGCCCCGTGCCGCGACCCCGCCGGTCCCGTCGCGGGCCGGTGCTGCTGGTCTTCGTGCTGCTGCTCGCCGTGGCCGCCGGCGTCGGCGGCTGGTGGTTCGGTGCCGGGCGCTACGTCAACACCCCCGGCGTCATCGACATGACCGCCGCCCGGGCCGAGGCCAGGGTCGAGGCGGCGGGGCTGCACTTCAGGGTCGGCGGCCGCGCCTACTCCGAGACCGTCGCGCCCGGATACGTCCTCAGCACCGATCCGCGAGGCGGCGAGAACGTCGTCCGCGACGGCACCGTCACCGCCGTCCTCTCGCGCGGCCCGGAGCGGCACGAGGTGCCCACCCTGCGCGGGATGGACCTCGACGCCGCGCAGGACGCGCTGCAGCAGCAGGGACTGACGTTCGGCGACGCGACCTACAAGTTCTCCGAGAAGGTCGCCAAGGACGTCGTGCTCTCCTCCGACCCCAAGCCGACCACCGAGCTCAAGCGCGGCGCGGCGGTCGACCTCGTGGTGAGCAAGGGCCCCAAGCCGATCGACGTACCCGACGTGACGGGGAAGGACGCCGACGCGGCCACCCGGCTGCTCCGCAAGCTCGGGCTCGCGGTGGACCGCGGCCACGAGGAGAACAGCGAGACGGTCGCCGAGGGCGACGTGATCTCCCAGGACCCGCGCACCGGCACGCTGTTCAAGGGCGACAAGGTGAGCCTGGTCGTGTCCAAGGGGCCGGTGCTCGTCCCGGTCCCCAAGGTCGAGGGCATGGGCACCGAGGCCGCCAAGCAGGCGCTCGCCGCCGCCGGCTTCCAGGTGCAGACCGAGAAGACGCAGTACTACGTCGGCCTGGAGTACGTCGTGAACCAGTCCCCCGGGGCCGGCAAGAAGGCCCCGCAGGGCAGCACCGTCACGATCTACATCGTCTGACCCGACACCCCGGCCTCAGTGGCAGCGGTGCACGCCCGCGTCGATGGTCTCCCCGTCGACGTTCCGGAACCGCCAGCCGTAGCCGTCCTTCCCCAGCTTCAGGTCGAGGACCCCGGCCCGCTCGTTGTAGAAGAGGACCGAGCCCTCGTCACGGTCGCCCAGGTCGTACAGGCTCTTGCCGCCGGTGCCGACGACGAAGGACACCATCCCGCTGTCCGTGACGTTGCCGTCGGCGTCCATCGCCTGGAAGCGCTCGTAGTCGTGGTCGTGCCCGGCGAGCGCCAGGTCGGCGTCGTGGCGCAGCGCGACATCCCACAACTGAGTCACCTCCTTCTGGTCACCGTGCTCGGAGCTGGAGGAGTACCGCGGGTGGTGCATGGCGATGGCGGTGCACTTGCGGGGGTTCGCGGCCATGTCCTGGTCGAGCCAGGCCGCCTCCGCGTCGCAGTCCATGTCCGAGCAGTTGCTGTCGAGCGCGTAGTAGCGCCAGTCCCCGATGTCGAAGGCGTAGTAGCTGCGCCCGCCCGTCTGCTTCTTGAAGAAGGTGAGGTACCCCTCGGCTCCGTCGACGTGGTAGTCGTGGTTGCCGGGCACGGGTCGGGTGATCGACTCGAACTTTCCCCAGGTCTTCGCGTACGACGCCTCGAAGTCCGTCAGGTCTCCGTCGTCGTACTGCAGGTCACCGAGCGGGAGCACGAACCGGGGCCGGAACTCCCCCACCAGCCGGGCCGTGTCGAGCTGGCGGCAGGTGGTGGTCGAGACCTCCTCCCCGGGCGCGCACGCGATGTCGCCGGCCGCCACCACCCGGACCCCGCTCAGCGCATCGAAGCCGGCGGCCGACGACCGGGCCCCGGACGACGGCGACGCCGACGAGGACGCCGAGGGCGGAGCGTCGCTGCCGCCGCCCCCGTCGCTGCCGCCTCCCCCGTCGCTGGGGCTGCACGCGACCACCAGCGACAACGTCGCCACCGACACGAGCGCACCGATCCTGCTTCGTCTGCCGACCCCGGTGAACGTCATCACTCCGCCATAGTCCCCGAAGCCCCAACCTCAGGGTGTACAGGTCACCCGCACGCACTGACGTGCGTCGCCGTTGCCGGCGGCCCGGTTGCCGCCGCCGTCGATGGCAGTGCCGGCGATCGGCTGGATGCCCAGGTCGGCGTTGACGTTGGTGATGTTGTTGCGCAGGACCACGTTCCTCGCATTCCGGCCGACGCCGATCCCGTCGTCGCCGTTGCCGTTCGACACGTTGTTCTGGACCGTCGACCCCAGGCTGTCGATGTCGATCCCGTCGTGTCCGCTGCCGGCCACGTTGTTGCCGTCGATGGTGGTCGCTGACCCGTTGACGTCGACCCCGTCGTCGTTGCTGTGCCGGACCGTGTTGGCGAGGGCCGCGACCCCGGCGCCTCGGGCGTCGATCCCGTCCGCGTCGACCGCGTGGTGCCGGGTGCCGCTCCAGCTGATCCGGTTGCCCTGGATCAGCGGGCGGGCACTCGTCTCGTTGGTGAAGATGCCCTCGTCGAAGCTGCTGGTGACCACGTTGTTCACGATCTTGTCGTCGTTGGCGCGCACCAGCCAGATGCCCTTCCCGAACTGGCGGATGACGCCACCGGTCACGGTGACCCCGTGGAAGCCGGCGATCCGGACCCCGGCGGTGCTCCGCCGGCCACGGCCGTCGACGGTGTGCCCGTTCAGGTTGATGGTGATGTTGTTGGCGCGCACGACGAGACCGTCTCCGCCGCAGTTGTGCAGGTTCCTGCCCAGCGTGATGCTGTGCTTGATGCGCTGGCCGCACCGGACTCCTGCACGGGCCTCGGCCGCCGGCGCGAGCGCCAGGACGGAGGCCGCGACCGTGACGACGACCGCGACCTGCCGGAGCGTTTGGGGATGGGGCATCAGATTCCTCCGTTGGTCGACTCGGCGCCCCTGCGGCGCCTGCGATTTTCAGATGTCTCCCCCAGCCCTCTGGGGACGCTACGCGCGGCGTCAGGCCGGCAGCATCCTCCAGATGTCGCACGTGAACTCAGCCTGATGGGGGGCCTACCCCCGGTCCGGATGCGCTCCGACACCCGACCGTAGGCTGGTCGGCATGCCCACCCCCTCGGCCTTCACCGGCCTGCGCAACCCCGTCGGCACCCACGTGCAGGTGGGCAAGGGGCTCGTCGCGGGCGCCCTCGTCAACGCGGAGAAGATCGGCGCCGAGACCATCCAGGTCTTCGTCGGCAACCCCCGCGGCTGGGCGGCCTCGGCCGGGGACCCCGAGGTCGACGCGGCGTTCCGGACGGCCTGCCGGGACGCCGGGATGCGGGTCTTCGTGCACACGCCCTACCTCGTCAACCTCGGGTCGCCGACCCCATCGACGTACGAGAAGTCGGTGGCGACGGTCGCGCACAACCTCAGGAGGGCGGCCGAGATCGGCGCCGAGGGCGTGGTCGTCCACACCGGCTCCTGCGTCGACGAGGGCACGTTCGAGTCCGCCCTGCGCCAGGTCCGTGAGGGGCTGCTGCCGGTGCTCGACGCGCTCGGCACACCCGGCGAGGGCGTGCCGTGGCTGCTGCTCGAGCCGACTGCCGGGCAGGGCCGGTCGCTGTGCGCCGGCGTCGAGGACCTCGGGCCCTACCTGACCGCGCTCGACCACCACCCTTCGGTGGGCATCTGCCTCGACACCTGCCACGTGTTCGCGGCCGGCGCCCCGCTCGACGAGCCCGGCGGCACGACCGCCACCATCGACCGGCTGCTGGAGATCGCCGGCCCCGACCGGCTCCGGCTCGTGCACGCGAACGACTCGATGGACGTGCGGGGCGCGTTCAAGGACCGGCACCAGAAGATCGGGGACGGGCACATCGGCCTCGGCGCGTTCGAGGAGCTCTTCGCGCACCCCGCGACCGACGGGGTGCCGTTCATCCTCGAGACCCCCGGCTCGCGCGACGCCGACGACCCCCAGATCGGCTTGCTGCAGAAGCTCCGCGAGCGGTGAGCGGGCACCCCGACCGTCGTACCGCCCTCCTCGCCACGCTTGCGCTGCTGGCGATGACCGCCTGCTGGGGGTCGACGTTCTTCCTCATCAAGGACCTGCTCGACCGGATGCCGGTGCTGGACTTCCTCGCGGTCCGCTTCGCGATCGCCAGCGTCGCGCTGTGGGCGCTGGCGCCGCGGTCCTTGCGCCGCCTGTCCCGGGAGTCGCTGCGGCACGCGGTGGTGCTCGGGCTGCTGTACGGCGTCGCCCAGATCCTCCAGACGACCGGCCTGGCGCACACGCCGGCCAGCGTGTCCGGGTTCATCACCGGGCTGTACGTCGTCGCCACCCCGCTGTTCGCCGCCCTGCTGCTGCACACCCGGATCACGCCGGTGATGTGGGCCGCCGTCGCCCTCTCGCTCGCCGGTCTCGCGGTGCTGTCGCTGAGCGGTCTCTCGGTCGGCATCGGGCAGGCGGTCACGTTCGTCTCCGCGCTGCTGTACGCCCTGCACATCGTCGGTCTCGGCGCCTGGAGCGACGCCCGGCAGGCGATGGGCATGACGGTCGTGCAGCTCGTGGTGATCACCGTCGTGTGTCTGGTGGCTGCCCTCCCCGACGGGATCGTGCTGCCCCCGAGCCCCGGCGACTGGCTGTCCGTGATCTACATGGCCGTGTTCGCCGGGGCACTCGCGCTGGCCGGGCAGACCTGGGCGCAGGCCCACCTGCCCGCGACCCGCACGGCGATCATCATGACGATGGAGCCGGTGTTCGCGGCGCTGTTCGCCGTGCTGCTCGGTGGCGAGCAGACCACCGTCCGGCTGCTGGTCGGTGGCCTGATGGTGCTCACCGCGATGCTCGTCGTCGAGCTCGCCCCACGGCGCCGCATCGAGGCCGAGGTGCCGCACATCGCGGTCTAGGGTGACCTTGGAAAAACGGTGGGCGGCGGGTCCGCTCCACCCCTACCCTGGCGCGCATGCCACGACTCGAGCTGCTGCCGTTCGACGAGAGCCACGTGCCCGAGGCGGGCCGGTTGCTGGCCGACCGGCACCGCGCGCACCGCAAGGTCGAGCCGCTGCTGTCCGAACGGCACGAGGACGCGGCCGAGTGCGAGGCCGAGGTGGCCGCCGTACTCGCCGGGGACGAGGCCTCCGGCGCGGTCGCGGTCCGCGACGGCCGGGTGGTCGGCTACCTGCTCGGCGCGCCGAAGCCCGGCGCCACGTGGGGTCCCAACGTGTGGGTGGAGTCCGCCGGCCTGGCGGCCGAGGAGGCCGAGGACCTGCGCGACCTGTACGCCGCGGCGGCCAGCCGCTGGGTCGACGAGGGCCGCACCGCGCACTACGTGCTGGTGCCCGCCCACGACCAGGCCGCGGTGGGGGCGTGGTTCCGGCTCGCGTTCGGCCACCAGCACACGCACGCGGTCCGGGAGGTGCCGACGGGTCCCGCGCCGGCACCGGCCCGCGTCGTCGTGCGTCGCGCGGTCCGCGACGACATCCCGGCGCTGGCTCGGCTCGACCTCGAGCTGCCGTTGCACCAGGGCCTCGCACCGACCTTCTCCGCCGGTGACCTCGGGTCCTACGACGAGTCGGTCCAGGAGTGGGAGGAGGACTTCGACGACCCGGAGTTCGCCACCTTCGTCGCCGAGCACGACGGGCGGGTGGTCGGCTCGGCCGTCGGCTGCCCGCTCGACAAGTCGAGCACCAACGACGGCCTGGCCCGCCCGGAGAACGCCGGGTTCCTCGGCTTCGCGGCGGTGTTCCCGGCCGACCGGGGTCTGGGCGCGGGCCGGGCCCTCGGCGAGGCGGTGCTGGACTGGTCGCGGGAGCAGCAGCACTCCTGCGCGGTGACGGACTGGCGGGCCACGAACCTGCTGTCCTCCCGGGCCTGGCCGGCGCTCGGGTACCGGCCGACGTACCTGCGCCTGCACCGGCACCTCGGCTACTGACCCGTCCAGACCGCGACGTCCGGATGCTGGATATCCGGGCCACGCCTCGGACGGCCGCGGTTAGGGTTCCTCTCGTGCAGCACACGTGGACCTATTTCTTCGGCTTTCCGCCCGGGGCACCGGCGCGGGACGCCCGATAGGCCGTCCCGCACACCGACACCAACGCCCCTGGCCACCGGCAGGGGCGTTTCGCGTGGAGCGCCCGGCAGTGCCGCCGGGACCAGGGGCAGAGGACACATCGAGAGGAACACCCATGGTCATCGTGATGGCACCCGAGGCGACCGCCGAGGACGTCGACCGCGTCGTCGAGAAGGTCGAGAGCGTCGGGGGCGAGGCGTTCGTCAGCAAGGGCGTGACCCGCACGATCATCGGCCTCGTCGGTGACATCGAGTCCTTCCACCACCTCAACCTGCGCAGCATGTCCGGCGTCGCCGACGTGCACCGGATCAGCGACCCGTACAAGCTCGTCAGCCGGCAGCACCACCCCGAGCGCAGCACCGTCTGGGTGCGCGGCGTGCCGATCGGGCCGGACACCTTCACGTTCATCGCCGGCCCGTGCGCCGTCGAGTCGCCCGCGCAGACGCTGGAGGCCGCCGAGATGGCGAAGGCCGCCGGCGCGACGCTGATGCGGGGCGGCGCCTACAAGCCGCGCACGTCGCCGTACGCCTTCCAGGGACTCGGGGTCGAGGGCCTGGAGATCCTCGCGGCGGTGCGGGACGCGACCGGCCTGCCGGTGGTGACCGAGATCGTCGACGCGCGCGACGTGAAGGTGGTCGCCGAGCACGCCGACATGCTCCAGGTGGGCACCCGCAACATGGCGAACTTCGGCCTGCTCCAGGCGGTCGGCGAGGCCGGGAAGCCGGTGCTGCTCAAGCGCGGCATGAACTCCACCATCGAGGAGTGGCTGATGGCCGCGGAGTACATCGCCCAGCGCGGCAACCTCGACGTGGTGCTGTGCGAGCGCGGCATCCGCACCTTCGAGCCGGCCACCCGCAACACCCTGGACATCTCCGCGGTGCCGGTCGTGCAGGCGACCAGCCACCTGCCGGTCATCGTCGACCCGTCGCACGCCGCCGGCCGCAAGGACCTCGTGGTGCCGCTGTCGCGGGCGGCCATCGCGGTCGGCGCCGACGGGGTGATCGTGGACGTGCACCCGGACCCGGAGACCGCGCTCTGTGACGGCCCGCAGGCGCTGCTCGGTGCCGACCTGCGTGCCCTCGCCCAGGCGGTGCGGCAGCTGCCGCCGGCCGTGGGCCGGGTCGACGCGAGCACCCGGATGCGCACACCGGCCGGTCGTCCCTGAGCCGGACCCGGGCCGTCAGGCCCAGACGCGGCGGGTGCCCTCGGCGGCCAGCAGGTCACCGAAGCGGTGCTTCTGCGCCGGCTTCTTGCCGTTGACCTTGCGCTGGGTGACGTAGGGCAGGAACACCTCGATGGCCACGCCCTCGCGGTCCTCGAGCGCGACCGCGATGGCCTCCTCGCCGGCGCCGCCGACGTTGGTGACGACCGCGGCGGCGACGAGGTCGCCGGCGCGCTCGGCCAGCGCCTGCCAGCACCGCTCGTGGACCTCGGCGACGTCGCGGGAGGCGGGCAGCTCCGGCTGCACGAGGTCGGTGTCCCCGGCCGCGTCCACGGTCACCGCGAACGGGAAGAACTCACCGGCCTGGTCGAGCTGCTGCCGGCCGGCGCGCAGGGCCGCGTCGAGCAGACCGTCCAGCCGGTCCCGTGTCTCCGGACTCGCGTCGTCGCGCCAGCTGTTCACGCCAGCACCTTGCGGAGCACGGACGCGGCCGTCTCGGCCTGCGCCCGGCTCACGTCGAGGTGCGTGACCATCCGCAGCGCCCGTGGGCCGACCGCGGAGACGAGCACGCCTTCCTCCTTGGCGGCCGCGACCACCGCCGGCGCGTCCGGTACGTCGACCACGACGATGTTCGAGCCGACGCCCGCCGGGTCGACGCCGCACGCGTCGGCGAGCAGCCGGGCGTGCTCGTGGTCGTCGGCCAGCCGCTCGACGTGGTGGTCGAGGGCGTGCAGCCCCGCCGCCGCCAGCACGCCGACCTGGCGCATGCCGCCGCCGAGCCGCTTGCGCCACACGCGGGACTCCCCGATGGCGGCGGCGGACCCGACGACCAGGGAGCCGACCGGTGCGCCGAGCCCCTTCGAGAGGCACACCGCGAGCACGTCCGCGGTCGCGCCGTACTCCTCGAGCGGGGTGCCGCTGGCCACGTGGGCGTTCCAGATCCGGGCGCCGTCGACGTGCACGCCGATGCCGCGCTCGTCGGCGAACCGGCGCACGGCCTGCATCTCCTCGACCGGCGTGACCGCGCCGCCGCCGAAGTTGTGGGTGTTCTCGACCGAGACCGCGCGGGTCGGCACGAAGAACGGGCCCATGTCGGGGGCGAACATCGACTCGATCATCGCCAGGTCGACCGGCCGGCCGACCCAGGTGCGCATGGTCAGGCCGATGAACGCGCCGTGCGCGCCCAGCTCCGCGCGGGCGATGTGCGCGGAGGCCTCGCACAGCACCTCCTCGCCGACCCCGACGAGGGTGCGGACCGCGAGCACGTTGGCCATCGACCCGGTGGGCGTGAACAGCGCCGCCTCCTTGCCGAACAGGCCGGCGACCCTCTCCTCGAGCGCACGGACGGTCGGGTCCTCGCCGTACACGTCGTCGCCGACCTCGGCGCGCGCCATCGCGGCCCGCATCGCCTCGGTCGGCCGGGTGACCGTGTCGGAGCGCAGGTCGATCATGCGGTGGTCCCGTGGGCGGCGCCCAGCATCTCGGCGACCAGGAACGCGAGCTCCAGCGACTGCACGCGGTTGAGCCGCGGGTCGCAGACGGACTCGTAGCGGTGGCCGAGGTCGCCCTCGAGCAGCGCCTCTCCCCCGCCGACGCACTCGGTGACGTCGTCGCCGGTGAGCTCGACGTGCACGCCGCCGGGCCAGGTGCCGAGCGAGCGGTGCACGTCGAAGAAGCCCTGCACCTCGCTGATCACGTCGTCGAAGCGGCGGGTCTTGTAGCCGGAGGACGCCTCGAAGGTGTTGCCGTGCATCGGGTCGCAGACCCAGCCGACCGAGACGCCGGCGGCGGTGACCTTCTCGACGAGGTTCGGCAGCGCGTCGCGGATCCGCCCGGCGCCCATCCGGGTGATGAAGGTCAGCCGGCCGGGCTCGTTGTCGGGGTTGAGCCGGGCCGCGAGCGCGAGGGCGTCGTCGGGCGACGTGGTCGGGCCGAGCTTGACGCCGATCGGGTTGCGGATGTGCGAGAGCAGCTCGACGTGCGCGCCGTCGAGCTGACGGGTCCGCTCCCCGATCCAGACGAAGTGGCCGGAGACGTCGTAGGGCTGCAGGGTGCGCGAGTCGATGCGGGTCAGCGCGTGCTCGTACTCCAGGATCAGCGCCTCGTGGCTGGAGTGGAAGTCGACCCGGTGGAACTCGTCCGGGTCGGCGCCGATGGCCTTCATGAAGGTGAGCGCCCGGTCGATCTCCCCGGCCAGCTTCTCGTAACGGGCGCCGACCGGAGAGCTGCGCACGAAGTCGGTGTTCCAGGTGTGCACCTGGCGCAGGTCGGCGTAGCCGCCGGTCACGAACGCGCGCACGAGGTTCAGCGTGGACGCGGACGAGTGGTAGACGTCGACCAGGCGCTGCGGGTCCGGCACCCGGGCCTCGGTGGTGAAGTCGAACCCGTTGACCGCGTCCCCACGGTAGGCCGGCAGGGTCACTCCCTCGCGGGTCTCGAGGTCGGAGGACCGCGGCTTGGCGTACTGCCCGGCGATCCGGCCGAGCTTGACCACCGGCACCGACGCCGCATAGGTCAGCACCACGGCCATCTGCAGCAGCACCCGGAGCTTGTTGCGCACGTTGTCGGCGGTCACGCCGTCGAAGGTCTCCGCGCAGTCGCCGCCCTGCAGCAGGAACGCCTCGCCGCGGGCGACCGCGGCCAGCTTGCTCTTCAGGTCGTCGCACTCCCCGGCGAAGACCAGCGGCGGCACCCCGCGGAGCTTGGTCACGGCGGCGTCGAGCGCGGCGGTGTCGGGCCACCTCGGCTGCTGGGCGGCGCCGAGGTCGCGCAGCGCGGCGAGGTCGGGCACGGCTGTCTGGGTCACCGCAACAGCGTACGGCCCCGGCTAGTGGCGCGGACTGGGCACTACGCTGCCCTGATGCCCGAGGTGACCGTGCGAGACGCCGGCCCCGAGGACGTGCCCGCGATCGCCGAGATCTGGGCCGCCACGAGGCCGCTGATGGTGCGCTCCGACGCGCGGGCCGAGGCCGGGCTCCGTGAGGACGCCGCGGTCGGCCGGCGCCGCTGGGTCGGCGACCTGGAGGGCCGGGTCGTCGGCACCTCCACCGCGCGCCGGCGTGACGACGGCAGCGTCACCATCTCGGTCGAGGTACACCCGGACTTCGGCAGCCGTTGCGTCGGCACCGCACTGCTGGCCCCGGCACTGGCCGCCTTCCCCGATGCCAGCGAGCTGACCGCGATCAGCAACGACGACCCGATCGCGCTGGCGTTCTCGGTGCGCAACGGCTTCCTGCCCACCGGCGAGCACCGCATCGCCGGCGTCGACCCGCGCACGGTGCCGCCCGCGGGGGCGGCGCCGTCGGGGTTCCGCGAGGTGCGGCTCGACGAGGTCGACCCGGAGCTCGTGCGCGACGCGCACAACGCGTCGGCCGCCGACGACCCCGGCGGCCTCAGCCGGGTCTTCGACCAGGAGACGTTCCGGGCCGAGTGGTGGGACGGCCCCGACCACGCCCCCGAGCTCGGGGTCGGGCTGCTCGACGAGTCCGGCGAGGAGCCGGTGCTCGTCGCGTTCACCGCGGTGCAGGTGGACCGGCCGCGCGGCCGGTCGTGGAGCGCGATGACGGCCACCCGGCCGGCGTACCGGGGACGAGGGCTGGCCCGCTGGGTGAAGCAGCGGATGCTGAACGCCGTGGCCGCCGCCGGCGTCACCAGCGCCACGACGGCCAACGACGCCACGAACGCGCCGATGATCGCGGTCAACGACGCCCTGGGGTACGCCCCCGTCGGGCGGACCATCCCCGTGCAGCGTCGGGTGACCCGCTGACGTGCGGGTCGCGACGTTCAACGTGCTGTCCGGGCGCACGCCGGGCGAGGACCACGTCGACGTCGGCAGGTTCGCGGCGGCCGTCGCCTCGCTGGACGCCGACGTCCTCGCCCTGCAGGAGGTCGACCGCGGCCAACCCCGCTCCGGGTACGTCGACCTGGCCGGCGTCGCGGCCGAGGCGGCGCGGCGCCGTCGCGCACCGGTTCGCCGCCGCGATGACCGGGCTGCCGGACGGCTCGTGGACGCCGACGACCGACGCCGACCCGGCCGAGGCTCCGGCCTACGGCATCGCACTGCTGTCGCGGCACCCGGTCACCGACTGGCAGGTGGTGCGGCTGCCGCCGCTGCCGGTGCGGGTGCCCTACCGCTGGCCGGGCGCGCGACGGCTCTCCTGGGTGCGCGACGAGCAGCGGGTCGCCCTGCTGGCCACGGTGGAGTCACCGCTCGGGCCGCTGCGTGTGGCGGCCACCCACGTGTCCTTCCTGTGGCTGTCCGCCACCCGGCAGGTGCGGCACCTGCTGCGGACCGGTGACCGGTTGGACCTGCTGCTGGGCGACCTGAACCTGCCGCCGGCGGCCGCCACCCGGCTGACCGGGATGCGCCCGCTGGTCACCGCCGGGACGTTCCCGGTCGACCGGCCGCGCACCCAGATCGACCACGTGCTGGCCGGCACCGGGCGCCTGGTCCCGACCGGCGGCGGCGCGGTCGCGCTCCCGGTGTCCGACCACCGGGCGCTGGTGGTCGACGTGGTCAGCCGCTGATCGAGTCCACGTCGCGGAAGCCGGTCTTCTTGGCCCGGGCACCGCGGTTGAACAGCCACGTCACTCCCGAAACAACGCTTGGGCTGTGCAAGAGGTCAGGGTCGACGGTGCAGCAGCAGCGGGAGCACGGCGTCCGCGCCCGCCCGGCGCAGCACCGCGGCGGCCACCGTCACGGGCCACAGCGAGGACGACGCGTCGACGACGAGCAGCACCACCCTCCCCTGCACCTCGCCCGCGAGCGGTCCGGCGTCGAGGTGGTCCTTCCAGAACGCCGCCTCGTCGGCCGAGGACAGCTCGCGCAGGTCCGGCGGTGACGACGGGCCCGCCAGGGTCGCCCGCTCCAGCCGGCCGATCTGCGCCAGGTGGTCGGCCACCGACCCGGTCATCACCGGCAGGCCGCAGGCGGTCAGGTCGACGACCACCTCGGGCCGCGACCGCCAGGTGGTGCGCCACTGGCTGAGCAGCCGCACGCACGCGTCCAGCACCTCCGGCGGGGCCGGCGCGTCCCGGCCGAACAGCGCCGCCACGGTCTCCCGCCACTCGGGGGCGTCGGCGAAGACGAGGGTGCGGCCGACGTCGTGGGCGTCGTCGGCCGCGATCCGGCCTCGGGAGCCGAAGGCGCCGCCGGGCCACATCTTGCGCGGCTCGAGGACGTGCACCTGGCCGCGCAGCAGCCCGGTGACCGTCGCGACCGTCTCCGCCGTCGGGGCGCCGTCGAGGGCCTCCGGCAGGCCGGCCCGGCACACCGAGCAGCGACCGCAGGGCTCGGCCGCGGGGTCGTCGAGCGACTCCTGCAGCAGCTCCATCAGGCACCGCTCGCCGCGGACGTAGGCGCGCATGATGTCGGCCTCGCGGCGGCGCACGGCCACCACGCCGTCGTAGTGCTCGGCGTCGTAGGACCAGGTCGTGCCGGTGGCGACCCAGCCGCCCTCGACCCGCTCGACGACGCCGTCGACGGCGAGCTGCTTGAGCATCAGCTCGACCCGGCCGCGGCGTACCCCCGACTGCGCCTCCGCCGCCACCACGCTGACCGGCTCCTCCGGCGAGCGGTCGAGCACGTCGAGGACGGCGCGCACCTGCTCGGGCACCGGGATGGTCGACGTCGCGAAGTACTCCCAGACCCCGGCGTCGGCGTCGGAGGGCAGCAGCACCGCGTGCGCGTGCTCGATCGCGCGGCCGGCACGGCCGACCTGCTGGTAGTAGGAGACCGGTGAGGGCGGCGCCCCGACGTGCACCACGAAGCCGAGGTCGGGCTTGTCGTAGCCCATGCCGAGCGCCGAGGTGGCGACCAGCGCCTTGAGGCGGTTGTCGCGCAGCGCGTCCTCGAGCTCGTGGCGCCGGTCGGCGTCGAGCTGGCCGGTGTAGGCCGCGACCGGCACCGCGTCGCCGTGCACCTCGCGGACCGCCGCGGCCAGCCGCTCGGCGTCCGCGACGGTCAGCGCGTAGACGATCCCCGACCCGGGGAGCCGCGGCAGGTGGTCGACGACCCAGGCGTAGCGCTCGAGCGGGGACAGCCGGGTGACCACCGAGAGCTCGAGGCTGCGGCGGGCGAGCTGCCCGCGCAGCACCAGGGTGGCGTCGCCGAGCTGCTGGGCCACGTCCTCGGTCACCCGCTCGTTGGCGGTGGCCGTCGTCGCGAGCACCGGCGTCGCCGGGTTGAGCCGCTGCAGCACGTCGGAGACCCGCCGGTAGTCGGGCCGGAAGTCGTGCCCCCAGTCGGAGACCGCGTGCGCCTCGTCGATCACCAGCAGACCGAGCTGCCCGGCGAGCCCGTCGAGGACCCGCCGGCCGAAGCCGGGGTTGGCCAGCCGCTCGGGCGACACCAGCAGCACGTCGAGGTCACCGGAGCGCAGCGACGACTCGATGGCCGACCAGTCGTCGATGTTGGAGGAGTTGAGGGTGGCCGCCCGCAGACCGGCCCGGGACGCCGCGGCCACCTGGTCGCGCATCAGCGACAGCAGCGGCGACACCACCAGCGTCGGCCCGGCGCCCTCCGACCGGCGGACGGCGGTGGCGGCCCAGTAGACCGCGGACTTGCCCCAGCCGGTCGCCTGGACCACCAGCACCCGGGCGTGCGGCTCGCAGAGCGCGCCGACCGCGGTGGCCTGGTCCTCGCGCAGCCTGGCCTCGGGCCCGGCCATCGCCGCGATCACCCGGTCGGCGGTCTCCGCGCGCGAGCCGGACAGGAGCGAGGCGGTGCTGCCGTGGGTCGACGTCATGCCCCCACCGTAGGGACCGCAGCCGACAGGTCGCGGTCCCCCGTCCACAGCGGGCTCGCGCGTGCGCCCGCCTCAGCCGAAGAAGACCTCCGCCTCGGCGTACTCCTCGGCCGTCACGAGCTTGAGCTCGCCGGTGCCCTCGGCCAGCGGCACCCGGACGATGTCGGTGCCCCGCAGCGCCATCATCGTGCCGTAGTCCTTCTCGGCGACCGCGGTGACGGCCTGGAGCCCGAACCGGGTCGCGAGCCAGCGGTCGAACGCGGTCGGGGTGCCGCCGCGCTGCACGTGCCCGAGGACCACGGCCCGCGCCTCCTTGCCGGTGCGCTGCTCGATCTCGCCGGCGATCCGGTCGCCGATCCCGCCGAGCCGGACGTGCCCGAAGGCGTCCTGCTCGCCGCTGACCAGGGTCATGTCGCCACCTTCGACCGGCACGGCGCCCTCGGAGACGACGATGATCGGCGAGTAGTGCGACTCGAACCGCTTCTCGACGTACTCGCAGACCTTCTCGATGTCGAACGGCTGCTCCGGGATGAGTACGACGTTGGCGCCACCCGCGATGCCGGCGTGCAGGGCGATCCAGCCGGCGTGCCGGCCCATCACCTCGACGACCAGCACCCGGTGGTGCGACTCGGCCGTGGTGTGCAGCCGGTCGATCGCCTCGGTGGCGATGTTGACCGCCGTGTCGAAGCCGAAGGTGAAGTCGGTGCCGGACAGGTCGTTGTCGATCGTCTTCGGCACGCCGACGACGTTGACGCCGAGGTCGGCCAGCTTGGTCGCGACCCCGAGGGTGTCCTCGCCGCCGATCGCCACGAGCGCGTCCACCCCGTTGGCCGCGAGGTTGTCCTTGATCCGCTCGACGCCGCCGTCGATCTTGAACGGGTTGGTGCGCGAGGACTTCAGGATCGTGCCGCCGCGCGGCAGGATGCCGCGGACCTGGTCGACGCCCAGCGGCGTGGTGAGGTTCTCGAGCGGGCCCTTCCAGCCGTCGAGGAACCCGACGAACTCGAATCCGTACTCCGCGACGCCCTTGCGGACCACGGCCCGGATCACGGCGTTCAGCCCGGGGCAGTCGCCCCCGCCGGTCAGCACTCCCACGCGCATGAATGGTCCCTCTCGACTCCACGATGTGACGGTCGTCTCGACCCTAGCGATGACCCGCCGGTGCCCGCGAGCACCGCTTCGATCGTCCAAGGGCTGGAAGCCTCTGCTTGGATGCACGGATGAGCGTGCTCGCCATCGACGCAGGGACCACCGGTGTGACCGCGGTCGTCGTGACGCCCGAGGGGACGATCGCCGCGAAGGGCTACCAGGAGTTCGCCCAGCACTTCCCCCGTCCCGGCTGGGTGGAGCACTCCCCCGAGGAGATCTGGCAGGCGACGCTCGAGGCGACACGCGCCGTGCTGAAGGAGTACGACGCCTCCGAGCTCCGCGCGCTCGGGATCACCAACCAGCGCGAGACGGTCCTGCTCTGGGACCGCGAGACACTCGGGTCCCCCCGCCGCGCGATCGTCTGGCAGGACCGGCGCACCGCGGCGATCTGCACCCGGATGCGCGAGCAGGGCCACGAGGACCGGGTCGCCGAGCTGACCGGGCTGCGGCTCGACCCGTACTTCTCCGGCACCAAGCTGATGTGGCTGGCCGAGGAGGAGCCGAACACCTGGGCGCTGGTGCAGGACGGCCGCTACGCGGTCGGGACCGTGGACTCCTACCTCATCGCCCGGATGACCCGCGGCACCTGGCACGTCACCGACGTCTCGAACGCGTCGCGCACGCTGCTCTACGACCTCGAGCAGGGCGACTGGAGCGACGAGCTGTGCGACCTGTTCGGCGTGCCGCGCGACGCGCTGCCGGACGTCGTACCGTCCTGGGGCGAGATCGCCACGACGGACCCGAAGTCGTTCCTGGGGCTCGAGCTGCCGATCGCCGGGATCGCCGGCGACCAGCAGTCCGCGCTGTTCGGGCAGACCTGCTTCGACGTCGGCGACTCCAAGTGCACCTACGGCACGGGGTCGTTCATCCTCACCAACACCGGCACCGAGGTGGTGCGCTCCGACGCCGGACTGCTGTCGACCGCGGCCTGGAAGTCCCCCGACGGCGAGCTGACCTACGCGCTCGAGGGCGCGATCTTCGTGACCGGCGCGGCCGTGCAGTGGCTGCGCGACGGGATCCACATCGTCGGGTCGGCCGCCGAGACCGCCGCCATCGCCTCCACCGTCGACTCCTCGGAGGGCGTGGTGTTCGTGCCGGCGCTGACCGGCCTCGGCGCCCCCGACTGGGACCCGCACGCCCGCGGCCTGGTCATCGGGATCACCCGCGGCACCACCCGCGCGCACCTCGTGCGGGCGACGCTGGAGGCCATCGCCTTCGAGGTGCGGGACGTGGTCGACACGCTGCCGTCGCGGACCGCGCTGACGTCCCTGACCGTCGACGGCGGCGCGAGCGCCAACGACCTGCTCTGCCAGATCCAGGCCGACCTGCTCGGCGTCCCCGTCGAGCGGCCGAAGATCGTCGAGACCACGGCGCTCGGTGCCGCCTTCCTCGCCGGGCTCGGCACCGGGGTCTGGGAGTCGACCGAGGCGCTGCGCGAGACCTGGCAGCTCGACCGCCGCTTCGAGCCCTCCGGCGACCGCGAGCACGCCGACGCCGCGCACGCCAAGTGGCGCGACGCCGTCGAGCGCGCGAAGGGCTGGGCGGACTAGAGGCGGGCCCTAGAGCCGGCTCGAGCGCCTCCTGCGCCTCTTCGAGAGCTTCCTGGGCGGCGACGTACCGCTTCTCCGCCCGCTCCTTGCGGTCGTCCGCCTCGACCGCGTCGTCGTCGAGCGTCTCGAGCTCGTGCTCCAGGTCGGCCACCCGGCGACGCGCCTCCTCGAGCTCCTCGGCCGCCTGCAGCGTCCGCGCCTGCACCTTCTCGACCCGCTTGGCCGCCTTGCGGACCCGGCGGCGGGCGTCGTCGGCGTCGTCCCGGGCCTTCTCGACCGCGTCCTGCGCCTGCTTCCGCTCGGCCTCCTTCGCCGCCGCGACCTCGTCGGGCGTCTTCTCCAGGTCGGGTACGACGGACAGGTCGGCGCGTTTGGGGGTGGGCATCGGGCGGGGTCGCGCGGTGAGCCCGATCGCCGCAGGGACCGCGACGGAGTCGACCACGTCGGCGGCACCCACGCCGGTCGCGGTGAGGGCCGAGACGAGCAGCCCGCTGCGGACGGCCGCGGCCGCGTCCTCGTCGACCATCGCGGCGTGCAGCGTGCCCTGCACCTGGTCGGCCACCGTCTCGGTGAGCCGCTGCCCGAGCTCCTGGGCCAGGTCGCGGCCCTGCCGGGTGACCGCGGTGGTGAGCTGGCGGCGCTGCCGGGTGAGCTCGCGCAGCGCCTCTCCGTCGAGGTTCTCCTGGGCCTGCCGCAGCGAGGCGCCGAGCTCGAGCACCTGCGTCATCTGGTCGCCCTGGTGCCGCATCATCATGTTCACCACCCAGGCGGCGACCGACGGCTTGCGGAGCGCCAGGATCCGCTTGGCGAGCTCCGGGTCCTCGGTCTTGGACTGCTTGGCCCACTCGTTGCGGGACCCGGTGAACTCCGACGGGGTGAGGGCGTAGAGCTCCTCGGCGATGCTCAGCAGCGGGTCCGTGGCCACGCGTCGAGGATAGGGGTCAGCGCGTCGGACGGCGGTGGTCCGGCGGCCGGTAGCCCAGGCGCACCAGGGCCGCGAGGATCGTGAAGCTGCCGAGCCCGATGACCGGCGTGGCGAGCAGCATCCCCACCGGCAGCGTCCAGGGTCGTTCCTTGCGGGCCCCCCAGGCGACCAGGCCGATCGCGAGCGGGAAGCGCACGACCGGCGGTGGCACGATGCGCGAGCCGACGGAGTGGGTGGAGCTGCCGGCGTTGTGCAGCAGGAAGTCCACCCAGGCCTGCCAGAGCCCCGGCGCGACCGCGTAGGACAGGCCGACCACCACGACCAAGGTCGCGGCGGCGACGCCGAGCGCGGCCCACTGGCGCCGCACCAGGAACCAGAGCAGACCGACCCCGGGCGTGATCTTCGTCAGCAGCGGCACCACCCACAGGGACGGGACGCGGCGTCCGAAGAGGGCGACCAGCGCCAGCACCCAGAAGATGTTCCCGGTGAGGATCTCCCCGGCGCAGCACAACCAGAGCGGCACGCCCCAGCGCCACCCGCGACGGAGTAGGCGGATCGACGCTGTTGTGCTCCCTGCGGTCGAGGAACGGCTTCTCGACGCACCGCCAGGAAAGCACCGTCAGTAGCAACGACGATGGGACGAGGACCAAGGTCTTGATCTGCCACTCGACCGCGAACGCACCGAGGACGATCGCTATCGGGTGATGCCAGAGGTAGCGACCGTAGGAGCGCCTGCCCAACCAGGCGACGGGCCTCAGCGTCAGCACTCGGACATCCCCGTTCGCGAGCACGCCGACGCGTGACCGGCGGCCGAGCAACCGCAGCGAAGGACGGGCGACCCATCCGTCGTACGGCTGCTGCACCAGGGCCAGGATCGCCGCGGCCGTCAGCCACGGCACCACGGTCGGCACCACCAGCACCTCGCCGACCCCGGTCGTGAAGGCCAGCGCCGCGGCGGCCACCAGGGCCAGCGTGGCCACCAGGGGGCGGTTCCGGCCGACGGGACGGCCGACCATCCAGGCCGCCGCGAGGCAGCCGACGAGCAGCCCGTCGATCCGGGTGTCGGTCCCGAAGTACACCCGCCAGACGCCGCGCCCGCCGTCCCACAGCACGCACCCGCTCCACGATCGCGAACGACCGTGCCGCGCGGCAGCGACCCACATCAGCGCACGGCCGCGGGCGGTCCGCGTCGCAGCGACCGCGATCAGCGACCAGCCGGCCAGACGATGTAGAACTGTTCCTCGACTGCGAGGGACCAGGTGTGCGTGATCACCGTGTCGTGCCCCTGCATCCCGGTCGGTGAAGGTTGCCGACGTAGAACAGCGTGCCGAGCAGGTCACCCGGGGATGGCGCCACGGCGCAGGTCCGACGCGACCGCGAACAGCCGTCATCGCGACGAGGAACGACCAGCAGGGCCGGCAGGAGCCGGAGACGCACGGCGTGCGTAGAACTTCGACAGCGAGACCCGCCCGGTGACTCTCACGCTCCTCGAGCAGGAGCGTCGTGATCAGGAAGCCCGCTCAGCGTGAAGAACACGGTGACGCCGACCGGTCCGGCGGCCGTCGACGCCAGGGCAGCGGCGAGTGGCCGATCATGACGAGGAGGATCGCCAGACCACGCAGGCCGTCGAGCGCGGGCAGGCGGCCGAGTCGCCACCCCAGTCCCTGGTGCATGGCGTGAATTCTCCCGACACGCCCCGTTCGCCGCAGCGGAACGGAGAACCGGGCTCAGACCTCGTCGTCGAGGCCCTGCTGGATCGCGTAGCGCACGAGCTGCACCCGGTTGTGCAGCTGGAGCTTGCGCAGCGTGTTCTGCACGTGGTTCTGCACGGTGCGGTGGGAGAGGAACAGCCGCTCGGCGATCTGCTTGTAGGAGAGGCCCTTGGCGACCAGCCGCAGCACCTCGGTCTCCCGCTCGGTCAGCCGCGGCGTGTCGGGGTTCGCGGAGGCGTCGGGCGTGTCCGACAGCCGGCGGTACTCCCCCAGGACCAGACCGGCCAGCCCGGGCGTGAAGACGGTGTCGCCCTCGGCCACCCGGGACACGGCCGACAGGAGGTCGGCCCGCGACGCCGACTTGACCAGGTAGCCCGTCGAGCCGGCCTTCACCGCCTCCAGCACGTCCTCCTGCTCGCCGGACGCCGACAGGATCAGCACCCGCACGGTCGGGTCGTCCTTGACCAGCTTCGCGGTGACCTCGACGCCGGTGGGTGCGGGGATCTGCAGGTCGAGCACCACCACCCGCGGGCGTACGGCGGCCGCGCGCGTCAACGCCTCCGTGCCGGTGGAAGCCGTGGCGACCACGTCGAAGCCGGCCTCGGTCAGGTCGCGGGCGACGCCCTCACGCCACATGGGGTGGTCGTCGACCACCATCACGGTGATCTTGTCGGTCTCGCTCACGGCAGTCGGTCCCCGTCCCAGGCCCACCCGGACGGGCGGCTCGACCCGAAGGCTACCCACGCCCGGCGGGGCGGACGTACCGTCCACGCCGGTGCACCAGCGGCGCGCCCGCGGCGTCCTGGTCGTCCTCGGGCGCGAGCTCCGCGTGCTCGAGGACCCCGTCGACCAGCCGCGACCAGCCGACCGGCGTGCCGGGCCCGTCGCAGCGGATCCCGGCCCAGGCCGAGACCCCGTCGAGCACGGGTCCCCACCGCGTGTCGGTCCAGGTGCCGAGGCGGAACGGGCCGCCCGGCGCCGGGGCCACCCCGGCGAACGCGTCCGCGAGGTCGCGGTGCCGCCACGCGAGCAGCTGCACGACCGCCGTACCCGTCTCCACGAGGGTCTCGGCCAGGTCGGAGTCCGGGTCGAGCAGCCCGAGGACCCGGGCCGGCTCCCCCGGGGCGACGATCACGGACGACACCGTCAGGCCGGCGCGCCCCGGCCCCTGTCCGGTCGTCCAGAGCGTGACCACGCCACCCAGACGGCCGCGCAGCCGGCGGGCCGGGTCCCGCTCCGAATCTGGGTCGGCGAAGGGGTGGTCGGAGTGGATGGTCACGTCCCGCAGGCTAGACCGAGGCCCTCTGCGCGGCGCCGGGTTACGCGGGCACGGTGAAGAGATTCCAAAATTTCCGAATCCTCACAAAAGAAACATTCAACTTCCCGGCCCTGGTGACCGATACTGCTTGCGGAGGGGAGTGGGGTCATGGAACTGCTGGGGAGCATCTCGTGTCTACGAGCGTGCACGGAGGCTGACGACGCCTTCGTGTACGACGTCTTCAGCACGACCTGGGAGAGCGAGGTCGCGGCCCTCCCCAACCAGAACCTCGCCCAGCACGTGCTCCGCATCCAGCACATCGCCCAGGAGCGCCGGTTCGCCGGCCGCTACCCCGGTCTCCAGCGCTTCATCGTGGTCCAGGACGGTCAGCCGGCCGGACGTCTCTACGTCCACGAGTCGGACTCCCTGCTCGAGGTCGTCGACCTCACGCTGATGCCCAGCTTCCGCGACCACGGGATCGGCACCCGCATCTTCCACGAGCTGTTCGAGTACGCCACGTGCGAGGGGCAGACCATCTCGCTGCGCGTCGAGCGCCGCAACGAGCGGGCCACCCTGCTCTACAGCCAGCTCGGCTTCGACCTGGTCACCGTCGACGACCTCGACAACTACTTCGAGTGGGCGCCGGCGACACTCCAGAAAGAGGACCGCGTCCCGCTGGCGGTCAAGGAGGACCGCGTCCCCGTGGCGGTCAAGGAGGACGCGAGCGCCCGCGTGGGCGACCACTCGCGATCCTGACCCGGCTTCGCGCTGCTAGCTAGGCCCGCGGGCCCGACACGACCAGCTCCCACTCCGTGCCCTGTCCGGGCGCCGTGGTCAGCACCGCCTCGCCGCCGAGGTCGTTCATCCGGCCTCTGATCGACTCCGCCACCCCGAGCCGGCCCTCCCCCTGCGCCTGCTCGATCCGACCCGGCGCGATCCCGGGACCCTCGTCGCGCACGGTGACCACGACCCGGTCCCCGAGCTCCTCGACGAGCACCCAGGCCGGGGCGTCGGTGCCGACGTGCCGGACCACGTTGTCCAGGCACGCGCGTACGACGGACGTCAGCTCGTCGACGACCCGCTGGTCGAGGAGCACCGGGTGCGCCGGCCCCGAGACGGTCACGGTCCGGGACGCGAGGCGGCTCAAGCGTGTCGGCCAGGTCGCCGGGACCGCCCGCCGACGCGTCGCGCACCGCCGAGGTGTTGCCCTGGACCAGGGCCCGCAGCGCCACCTCCTGCTCCCCGGCGAGCCGACCGAGGTCGGCAGCCTCTCCCCCGAGCTCCACGCCGCGTCGCTGGACCAGCGAGAGCACCTGGAGGACGCCGTCGTGCACGGCACGGGCGAGCCGGGCGCGTTCGGCCAGGGAGGCCGCCACCCGCTCCGCCTCGGCCCGGGCCTCGGTCGCCTCCCGGATCAGACCGGCGGAGTAGCCCACGACCCCGGCCGCGAGCAGCAGCAGGAAGATGTTGCCCCACGTCGTACCCGTGCGCTGGGTGCGCACCGACAGGTCCAGCAGCGACATCAGCAGGGCCGCCGCGATCCCACTGGGCCACCCCCGGAGCACGGCCCAGGCGAGCACCGGCGCCATCACCCAGAACGACGGCATCGTCGACGCGTGCCGCTCGAGCATCGCGTCACTCTGCACGTACGGCGTGGACAGCAGCGTCGCGGCGGCCACCGAGAAGTCCGCGACGAGCAGCGGCAGCCCACGCCGGCGCGGCGCCTCGTAGGCCCACGTCGCCACGAACGTCCAGACCACGATCACGCCGACGACGACCCAGCCCGCGACCGGGTGGGCGAACTCGCGCCACCGGGCGACGTTGAGGGCCACGGCGTAGACCGCGACCACGAAGCGCAGGACCGCCAGTGCGCGCAGCAGCGTGGTGTCGACCTGCTCGGACGCGGGGTCCAGGAGCCCCTCGCGGGCCAGGAGGCGGGCCATCGTCAGGAGGCTTTGAGCGTCCCCGCGTCGGCCGGATCAGCCGGGTCCGCGGGGTCGGCGGCACCGGCCTCGCCGGACGGTTTCCTCGACTCCTTGTCGAGCGCCTTGGCGCGGGTGGCGTACATGTCGACGTACTCCTGCCCCGACAGCCGCATGATCTCGTACATGATCTCGTCGGTGATCGACCGCAGGATGAAGCGGTCGTTCTCGAGGCCCTCGTAGCGGGAGAAGTCCAGCGGCTTCCCGAAGCGCACCAGCGGCCGGGTCAGCGAGCCGAACTTCTTGCCGGGCGGGGCGATGGCGTCGGTGCCGATCACCGCGATCGGGATGACCGGCACCTTCGTCTCGAGGGCCAGCCGGGCCACTCCGGTCTTGCCGCGGTAGAGCCGGCCGTCGTGCGAGCGCGTGCCCTCGGGGTAGATGCCGAACAGGTCGCCCTGACCCAGGATCCGCTTCGCGGCCTTCAGCGCGCCCTCGGCGGCCGTCGCGCCGGACCGGTCGATCGGCACCTGCCCGGCGCCGGAGAAGAACTTCTTCTGGAACCAGCCCTTGATGCCCGGGCTGGTGAAGTACTCCGCCTTCGCCACGAACGTCACGCGCCGCGGCAGCGTGAGCGGCATGAACAGCCAGTCGGCGTAGGACAGGTGGTTGCTCGCCAGGATCGCGGGGCCCTCGTCGGGGACGTTCTCGGCACCCTCGGTGTGCGGGCGGAACACGAGCTTCAGGAGAGGGCCGAGGAAGACCCATTTGAGCAGCCAGTAGAACACCGACCGACCTCCTCCCTTTGCAGTCCGTCGACGCCGGGTGCGCCTGCGAAACCCTAGCCTCGGGTGCCGCCGCGTGCGACCATTCCACGGGTAGGGCACGCACCCTGTCCCGCCCCGCTCATTCAACACCACCCGCAGTCCCCGACCACCACCGCGAGCAGGAGCATTCGTGGCCATCGCCCCCACCGCGGAGCCGTTCTTCTCCGCCGCCGTCCCCGACGCCCACGACGGCCAGCGCGTCGGTGCACTGCTGGTCCAGGGGTTCACCGGGTCGCCGGCGTCCATGCGTCCGTGGGGCCAGTACCTCGCCGGTCAGGGCATCGGCGTCGCCGTACCCCGGCTGCCCGGGCACGGCACGACCTGGCAGGAGTGCAACCGCACCCGGTGGGCGGACTGGTACGGCGAGGTGGAGCGCTCCTTCGAGAAGCTCGCGGCCGAGTGCGACCAGGTCGTCGTCGCGGGCCTGTCGATGGGCGGCTCCCTCGTGCTCCAGCTGGCGGCGGACCGCGGGCGCGAGGTCGCCGGCGTCGTGCTGGTCAACCCGGCCGTCCACACCGAGCGCAAGGACGTCCTCGCGCTGCCGGTGCTCAAGCACCTGGTCGGGTCCTTCCCGGGCATCGCGGACGACATCAAGAAGCCCGGTGTCGAGGAGCACGGCTACACCCGTACACCGCTCAAGGCCGCCCACTCGATGATGACCGCGTGGCGCACCGTGCGCGAGGACCTGCCGAAGGTCACCCAGCCGCTGCTGATGTTCCTGTCCGCCGAGGACCACGTCGTCGACCCGTCGTCCGCGCGGATCATCCGCGGCACGGTCTCGTCTCGCGATCTGGGCGAGCAGACCCTGGAGAACTCCTACCACGTGGCTACTCTCGACAATGACGCCCCGACCATCTTCGAGGAGTCCGCCCAGTTCATCCGACGAGTGACCGGACCATGACCTTCTCCGACGACAGCCGCGACGAGCCGGGCAAGGGCACGCCCGAGGGACAGACCGGCGCCGACGGACCCGACGACCTGGACGGCGCGCACGGGCTGGACCGGCTGGACGGCGTCGAGCTGGAGGCCGCCTGGCGGGCGATCGTCGAGAACTACGGTGACCGTCCCGAGCTGGGCTCGGCCGAGAGCGAGCCGGCGAAGCCGGAACCGCCCACTGATCCCCGCTCGGTGGCCGCCGCCGGCCTGTTCGACCGCAGCTACCTCGACGCGCACGAGGCACGCGAGCGCGAGGTGTCCGACTCCTGGTCGGACGAGGCGCACTTCGTGCCGCCCGAGCCGCCACCGGTCCCCCGGACGACGCCGGCCCGGCGCCTCGCCTGGCTCGGCCTCTTCGGCGCTCCCCTGGCGATGCTGCTGGCCGTGGTCGCGCACCTCACCTACCCGACCTGGGTCTCCATGGGCCTGGTCGCGGCGTTCGTCGGTGGCTTCGTCTTCCTCGTGGCGACCATGGAGCGGCACGGCAGCGACGGCTGGGGCGGCGACGACGGCGCGGTTGTGTAAGGTCCCGAGCGCCCGTCCCACCCGAACGTCCGAGGAGCCCCGTGCACGCGAGCGAGACCGTCGAGATCACCGGCCACCTCATCGACACCGGCATCCTGTCCCGGGTGCTCGACGACGTCCGTGAGTACGGCGGCGACTGGGTCATCGACAAGTTCGACGTCGGCCACGAGGCCGCGGACCTCTCCAGCGCGCGGATCACGATCTCGACCGACGACGACGAGGCGCTCCAGCGGCTGCTGATGCGGCTGCAGACGCGAGGTGTCAACCAGGTCGACCCCGGTGAGGCCGAGACCGCGGTGTGCGAGCAGGACGGCGTCTTCCCGGACTTCTTCTACTCCACCACCAACCTCGCCACCCGGGTGCGGCTCGGCGGGCGCTGGATCCGCGTCGACAACCCGGAGATGGACTGCGGCCTGGTCGTCGACGGCAGCGGCGACGACCTGCGCGTGCACACCCTGCCGATGGCCGACGTGCGGATCGGCATGCAGGTCGTGACCGGCGCGTCCGGCATCCGGGTCGACGTCCCGGTGCTGACCAGGGCCGAGGGGTCGTTCGGCTTCATGGAGTCCGACGTGTCGAGCGAGAAGCCCCAGGCGGTGCTGGTGCGCCAGGTGGCCGACGGCATGCGCGAGGCCAAGGCCAACGGCCAGAAGGTGCTGTGGGTCGGCGGTCCTGGCGTGGTGCACACCGGTGCCGCGCCGGCGATGGTCGCGCTGGTGAACGCCGGGTTCGTCGACGTGCTGTTCGCCGGCAACGCGCTGGCCACCCATGACATCGAGTCCGCCCTGTTCGGTACGTCGCTGGGTGTCGACCTCGCGCAGGGCCGCGGCGTCGAGCACGGCCACGAGCACCACATCCGGGCCCTCAACACGATCCGCAAGGCCGGCTCGATCCGGCAGGCGGTCGACTCCGGGGTGCTGACCGGCGGGATCATGCACGCGCTGGTCACCCACGACAAGGAGTACGTCCTGGTCGGCTCGGTCCGCGACGACGGTCCCCTGCCGGACGTCTACACCGACGTCATCGACGGCCAGCGGGCCATGCGCGCCAAGCTCACCGACGTCGGCTTCTGCCTGATGGTCGCGACCATGCTGCACTCCGTGGCGACCGGCAACATCCTGCCCGCGTCGATCCCGCTGGTCTGCGTCGACATCAACCCGGCCACCGTCACCAAGCTCGCCGACCGCGGCTCCTCGCAGGCGCGCGGCATCGTCACCGACGTCGGGCTGTTCCTCGAGCAGCTGGCGAACGAGCTCGTCGACGGGTACGTCACCCGGCGGTCCTAGGACCTAGACCTCGAGCTCCGCCAGCACCGGGCGATGGTCGCTCGCGGCGGCCAGCAGAGCCGGGTCGACGCCCGGGTCGCCGTGGCGCAGGACCTGCGCGCCGCGGACGAGCAGGGCGTCGATGCGTCGCTCCGGGTCGTCCGACGGGAAGGTCCGCCAGCCGGATCCGCCGTGGTCGACGAAGCCGGCACGGCGCAGCGCGGCCCAGGACGGGCCGTCCGGCGTCTCGTTCAGGTCGCCCGCGAGCACCACCGGTCCCCGAAGGCCGCTCGCCACCCCGAGCACCCGGCGCCACCTCGTGGGCGCGCCGGTCGCGGTCGAGGCTCAGGTGGCAGGAGACGACACCCACGAGCACACCGTGCACGCGCAGCTGCGCCCCACACGACCCCGCGGCGCGGCTGCCCGAAGGGCTGGGGCAGGACCTCCGTGCCCGCGGCCTTGACGCCGATCCCGGGTGCGACCGCCAGCAGGTTCGACCCCGCGGGACGCCCGCCTGCGACGTACCGCAGGTGCCAGCGGTCCGCGAGGTGCCGGCAGTCGCGGCGCCACCGCAGCGGCCGCTTCGGGCTCTCGTTGACCAGCAGCACGTCGGGCGCGACCGCCCGGACCACCTCGTGCAGCGGCTGGCCACGGCGGCCGCCGAGCAGGATGTTGTAGGTCATCACCCGGAGTCGGGTCATGGTCAGGCGGCGGGTGCCTCGAGGTAGACCCACTCCCGGTCCTTCTGGACCACTCTCCAGCCCAGCTGGCCTTCGAGGGCACCCTCGAGGGGTGAGTTCTTCAGGACCACGGCCACCCGGGCGCCGGAGTCGTCGACGAAGTCGGTCCACCCGTCACCGACGGTGGTGAGGTTGGCGAACCTGCCGATGTAGCCGACCGGGTAGGCGTCGAGCATGCCGTCGATGGTGGGGTCCAGCCCGGGGAATGCGTACTCCATCCACGCCCCCGCCCCGTCCTCGACGAGCACGGCGGAACCGGAGGGAAGCGCAGCGAGCCGGGCGCTGAACCCGGTCGGCACGCCACCGGGCCGGTCCGCGGTGTGGGGCACCGCCAGGGTCAGCCCCAGCAGGCACAGCACCGCGCCGCCGACGACCACCAGCCGCTCGAGCCGCAGCCCGCCGGACCGGGTCCGCTCGGGCAGCACCTCGCTGACGGCGGCCACGAACAACGGGGCGGCCAGGATCGCGCCGAACGGCACCATCCGGGTGACCAGGAGCACCCAGCCCCCGGCCAGCATCAGCTGGAACAGCGCCGTCCACGCCACCGGAGCGCGCCGCGCCCAGCGAAGGACCGTCACGCCCACCATCGCGGCGACCAGGAAGGCAGCCGGGTCGCGGAACGACGTCGCGCCCCACTCGGTGATCATCGACGTGCGCGCACCGACGGCGAGCTGGGACGTCAGCAGGGCGGGGCCCACCGGAGTCAGGCACGCGGCGACGACCGACAGGACGGGTACGGCGAGCAGCCGCCCGGCCGTCCGCCAGCCGAGCCGCTGGTCGACCGCGATGCCCGACGGCAGTGGCGAGCCCGACGAGCACGCCCGGCCGTCCAGAGCCCGTGCGCGGTCGCCCACACCCAGGTGAGCGGGACCAGCCACCACGGCGGCGTCGCGGTGCGCGCCGCCCGGTTCCAGGCAGCGACCGTGAGCGTGAACAGCACGAGGCTGACGACCTGCGGACGCGCCGACAGCGACGCCCCCGCGGCCACGACGCAGACCCCCGCGGCCACGGCAGCCGGCAGCAGGTCGCCGTGCCGGCGGCACAGGAGGAACACGGCCACGATGAGGACGAGGTAGAGCAGCCCGAACATCCAGGCGACCCCGGGCAGGCCGAACCAGTCGTCCATCTTCGCCGCGAGGATCTCGGTCGACCACTGGGTGGGCACCCACGGCGACGTCGCGAACGACGACAGCTGCCCGGGGTGCCGGAGGGACCACCCGCCGAGGAACTCGTGCCCGAGCTTGAGGTGGAACCACATGTCGGTGTTGTCGAGCGGGTCCGCCGCGTGCTTGGTGACCCGGCCCATCACGAGCAGCACGGTGGCCAGCGACGCGAACGTGAACACCCGGCCGAACAGCCGGTCCTCCCGCGATCCCGGCGACGGGACGGCAGCAGTCTCCTGCTCACGGGGGCCCGAGTCCGGCGCGGCGTGGGTCTGCACGGTCACCCGGCCAGTATGGGTGCAGTCGGGACGGCGCCGTGCCGGAATGCGACACCGGACGATCGCGCCTGACGCGCCGGGACCATCCGTCCACCGGCGCCCCTGCTCCGTCCGGTGCAGCGCTCGTAGTCCGTTCGGGCCATTCCTCCGGCCATTCGTGCCGAATCGGACATCTCGCCCATAACCTTGTGTTCCTGGCCTTGGGGAGCTGACCGATGAACGTTCCACGCGCTGCGCGACGCCTCGCCCATGCACCGCTGCGCCCTCGTCGCGTCCGTGACGAGTCCGGTGCGGTCGCCGTCGAGTTCGCCCTGATCCTGCCGATCCTGGTGATGCTGCTGCTGGGCGTGACCACAACCGGCCTGGCGTACACCGACCACCTCTCCATCACCAACGCGCGCGCGAGAGGCGACCGGCTCGGGTTCGGCGATCGACTACAGCTCAACGGCCAGCTGCTTGGGCTGATGCTGTGCAGACCCGGGTCCAGTCAGGTCTACTTCAACTCCGGCGTCCACCCTGAGCACGAGCCAGATCTGCGTGCATCCTCCGTGACCCCAACGCCGCAACGGAACCGCTCAGGTGAAGGCCACGCCCACGACCAGGGAACACCTGCAGCGGCAGCAGAGCCGCGACTCCCGACTCGGCTCCCAGCGGGAACTGCATGGTCAAGGTATGGGTCAAGAAGCCGCGCGCAAGATCGACCTCGGCGTCTTCTCCATCCCGCCCTTCGACATCTCGCCGCGTCAGCGTCAGTATCTACGGACGGGGCAGCGGGCACGTGCACCACCCCTGATGGTCCACGCCGTCGGCGGTCGTCGGCGCCGCAGCGAGCGTGGCGCAGTCGCGATCATGGTCGCGATTTTCATGCTGACCGCTCTACTCGTTGCGGCGGCAATGGTGCTCGACTTCGGCCTCGTGCGCGTCGACCGGCAGGTCAACAAGTCGGCTGCCGACTCGGCCGTCATCGCGGGGCTGTACGGCACTGATCGGCGGCGACAGCAACGCGCACCCGTACGTCGGCGTCTGCACCGCGATCTCCTACCTGAAGAAGAACTGCGCACCGCTTCGCCGCGGTCAGCGGCAGCCACCGGCACCTGGACGGACGGTGTCGGCGCGGCCGACGCGCCTACGACTGCAGCAACGGCGCTGCCCTGCTAGTCGCAGACCATGCACGCCGGCGATACCACGGAACTGGGCGAAGTTCACCTGGACCGGCACCTACCAGGGCACCGCCCTGCGAGGTCGAGATCCAGAGCGGCTACAGCTGACCTGACCGGTTTCGCCGAGGACTCCCTGCCCGCCGCGCTTGCCGACAGCAGCGACGGAAGGGCGGGCTGCGACCAGCTCGCGGTCATCATCACCGAGAACCGCAAGCCTGGCGTTGGCAGCCTCGCGCGCACGGCCGACCTGGTGAGCACGCGTCCGTTCGCGTCGCACGCATCAGCTGCAGGCCCAGCGGTGGATGCGCCCGCGATGCTGCTGCCTGAAGCGGACCGGATGCCCGACGGTCGAGGTCGGCTCCACGGCCGGCAGCTCGTGGATCAAGGTCTTCGGCGCCGCTCTCGACGAACGGCACCGCAGCCAGCCGGGCACCATCCACTCCGACGCCGACGGCGTCCGGCGTGCGGCACCTCCGGTCTTCTACGGCAAGGCGCACGACGGCATCATCGCCTACGCCGCCCCAAGGTCGGCGCTCCGACGACGCCCGACCCACCAAGCCGGGCCAGATCACGTCCGTCGCGGGCACTCTGGGCGTCACCGTCCGTGGACAGCGCCGAACAACGTCTACGGCAGCTCGTTGCTCTCCGGCAGCGGCGGCCAAGACGACGGCCGGCGGACGGCCCGCTGGTCTCGCGCAGCATCGTGGACGACCGCTACCTCGCTGGCGTCAAGAGCGCGATGAGCGGGGCCCAGTCGAGCGTCTTCAGCTCCCTGAGCGCGACGTAACGCTGCCGCCAACGGCTACACGCAGGTGACCTGCAGCAGCGGCAATGTCGCATCGCTGACCGCCTCTGACTCAGCGCGGACAAGCTCTTCGTCGACTGCTCGAACACCAAGTCGATCCGCCGCTACCAACGCCGGCACCGTCGTCTTCAACGGCTCGGTCAGCCCCTCCGGCAGATCTCGACCTGCCGAACGCCACCCACGTCTACATCTTCGGGGCGACGCCGGCCCTCGACATCGGCAACAGCACCGAGCTTCCGATGAACACGCCGAGCACGTCGACTCTGGCGACAGGCAACTGCACGGACGACCCAGACCAGCAACGCGCGGTGCTCTTCGTCAAGAACGGCGACATCAAGCAGACCGCGGGCACGCTGCGCCTCTGCAACACGACGGTGTACATGATGGGCGGCCAGAACGACGGCTGCGTGCCCGTCGTACACTCCGGCGAGCGCGGACGACACCGGGCCCGCTCCCACGCAGATCGCCCTGCACGAGCGGCACGGGCAACGGCCAGATCGTCACCACGGGCGGCAACATCGACTGGACCGCGCCCAACCAGTACGACGCAGATCGATCGACGACAACGGCATCCCAGACCCGACCAAGGCGCGCGGACTGGAGCGACGCCGACGGCCCCGAGGACCTGGCTCTCTGGGACGAGAGCGCGGGCACGGACAGCAGTCCGAAGCTACAAGTTCACCGGCGGTGGCACCTTCCACCTCCAGGGCATCTTCATGGTGCCGAACGCAGACCCGATCCCGCTGTCCGGCAACGCGAACTTCGGGCTCAAGAACGCACAGTTCGTCGCCATCCAGCCTCGCGCTGGCCAGCAACAACACCGACACTGAGCATGACGGTCGACCCGAACGCCGCGATCAGCACTCCCGCAGCCTGACGCCTGTCGGACTCGGTCCGCTGACCCCTGACGGTCAGGGCCGCCGCGCGAGGTCGGCGGCGCCGATCATGCCGGCCTTGTTGCCGAGCAGCGCTGCGCGCACCTCGAGCTCGGGACGGTAGTGCCGGCCGGTGAGGTTGGCCCGGTAGTGCGCGCGGATCGGCTCCAGGAGCAGGTCCCCCGCCTCCGACACGCCTCCGCCGATCACCACGACGGCCGGGTCGAGGACGGCGGTGAGGCTCGCGATCCCCTCCCCCAGCCAGCGGCCGAGCACCGCGAGCTGCTCGCGCGCGAAGGAGTCCCCGTCCCGGGCCGCCTCGGTGATGAGCGGTCCGCTGATGCTCTCCACGCCGCCGGCCCGGTCGACCAGGGACCGGGCGATCAGCGAGCCCTCACGCGCCTGCTCCTTGGTGTCGCGGACCAGGGCGGTGCCGCTGGCGTACTGCTCCCAGCAGCCCTTGTTGCCGCAGCCGCAGATCCGGCCGTCGGGCACGACGCGCATGTGGCCGATCTCCGCGGCCACCCCGAACGCCCCGCGGTGCAGCTGACCGTTGAGCACGATCCCGCCGCCTACTCCGGTGCCGACGGTGACCAGCAGGGTGTCCTGCACGTCCTCGCCGGCTCCGAAGGTGAACTCGCCCCAGGCGGCGGCGTTGGCGTCGTTCTCGACCACCACCGGCAGGTCGATGAGCTTCTCCAGGTCGGCCCGCAGCGGCTCGTCGCGCCAGGCCAGGTTGGGGGCGAACATGACCGTCGATCGGGACGAGTCCACGAAGCCGGCCGCGCCGATCCCGACCGCTTCCACGTCATGGTCCGCACGAAGCTCCGCGACGAGGTCCTGGATGTTGCGCTCGATCGCCTCCGTGTCCGTGGCGGGAGACTCACGGCGCGCGGTGGCCAGGATCTTCCCGACCTCGTCGACCACGCCGCCGGCGATCTTGGTGCCCCCCACGTCGATCCCGACTGCCAGCCCCATCAGTCGTCCTCCCAGTCGTCGTCACTCAGGTCGATCTTCTCCACGGGACCGTCCCGTCGTCCCTTCGACGGCTCGGGGACGTTGGTGGCGAGCAGGCCGGCCGCGGCGTGCAACAGCGAGGTGGCGGCGGTCGTCAGGTGCTGACGCACCTCCGGGCTGGTCTCCCGCACCGTGGAGATCACGCGGCAGACCGGGCAGTAGGTGCACTCGGCTGACCCGGTCGCGATGTGCTCGTCGATCCGGTGCACCGCGGAGGCAGCGCCCTCGGCCGCCGATGCAGCCGCTCCGGCGTACTCGGAGCCGCTGTCCTTGGCCCAGTCCTGCAACGCGTGCAGCAGCTTGGCGGCCTCCTCGGTCACCGAGCCCACGCTCTCGTCGGGGTCGCTCATGCGGGTTCCTCCACGCGGAAGCGCACCCGCAGCGCGCCGTCCTCGATCCGGGCGCCCGCCACCGTCTGCCGGGCCAGCGCCGCGGGCAGCGCGACCAGCCGGCGGTAGGAACCCACGGTCACCACGAGCTCGTCTCCATGTCGTGCCAGGTCGATGTCGGATCTGGCCACAAACGGTAGTGCGATCCGCAGTGTGGCCCCGGAGCGGGTGCGTGACACGGTCATCGGGCTCTGTGCCGTCGGGAGGGCGAGCGGGTCGTCAGCGCCGTAGGCCGCGGCCGCGAAGTCCGCCAGCGCTCCGACCCCGACGGGCTCCGCCGCCTGGTACGACGAGCGCCAGATCGGCAGCCCGGTGAACGACTGCTCGACCTCCGCGAGGACGGCGGACTGGGCCTCGGCCCAGGTCAGTCGCCACGCGTCGGCGCCGTCGGAGGGGAACACCCGGTTGGCCACCACCCCGTCGACCCGGTAGCCGAACAGCGACAGCGTGGTCAGGGACCGGCGCGCCTCGGCGACGACGACCGTCTCGGGGGTGAGCACCAGGCGCACGCTCGCGTCGGGGCCGGTCAGGATCGCGTGCACCTCCTCGAGGTCGCGGTGCAGCCGCTCGACGGCGTCGAACACGTCGTCCTGCGGCATCGGCACCCCGGCTGCCTTGGCCAGCACCGGCCGCAATGCCTTGACGATGCGGCGCTCGGCGGGGAAGACCCGGTCCATGTACCAACCGAGCGCCTCGGGGAGGGCCAGCAGCCGCAGGGTCTCCGCGGTCGGCGCGCAGTCGACGACCACGACGTCCCACCCGCCGGTGAGCACCTGGGTCCTCAGCTCCAGCAGGGCGAGGACCTCCTCGGCCCCGGGCACCACCGTGAGCTCCTCGGCGGTGATCGGGTCGACCCCGGCCGCGTCGAGGACGGAGAGGAGGTAGCCCTGGATGTCCACCCACGAGCGCTCGAACCGCTGCTGTGCGTCGACCTGCTGCACGAACAGCCGTTCGGCCACGGGCGTCGGGTCCGCGCCCACGGGCACGTCGAAGGCGTCCGCGAGCGAGTGGGCGGCGTCCGTCGAGAGGACCAGCGTGCGGTGGCCGGCGCGCGCCGACGCGACCGCCGTACCGGCCGCCGCCGTGGTCTTGCCGACGCCGCCCTTGCCGGTGAAGAGGATGACCCGCACGGTGCCCTGTCGTCCGCGGCCGTCAGGCCAGCGACTCGACGCGCTTCTTGAGCCCCTTCAGCGCGGTGTCGATGATGACCTTCTCGGCCTTGCGCTTGAGCATGCCGATCATCGGGATCGAGATGTCCACCGCGAGTCGGTAGGTGACCTCGGTGCTGCCGTCGCCGCGGTCCTCGAGGAGGTAGGCGCCGTCCATCGCCTTGAGCATCTTGCCCTCGACGAGGCTCCAGGAGACCCCGTCGTCGCCGTCCCAGTCGTAGGCCAGCGTGTAGGCGTCCTTGATCGGGCTGGCGTCGAGCTCGAAGTAGACCTGCTCGGGGCGCTTGCCGACATCGACCGGCTCGGCCTTCTTCACGCCCTGCGCCCAGCTCGGGTAGGCCTCGAAGTCCGCGATCACGCCCATCACCGCCGCGGGCGCGGCGTCGATGACGATGCTCGAGGTGGTCTGCTCAGCCATGCCCGGCTCCTAGCGTGTCGGCGACGCCGCGAGCGTAACCGAACCCCTCGGAACCGGTCAGGGCACCTCGGCCCCACCGCGCGAAGCTACTGCGCGAGCTTCGAGACCTTGATGCCGGGGTCGCAGGCAGCCGCGATCTGGCACGTGAGGTCGAGCTGGCCGATGGGGATGAACCGCACGAACTGCAGCTGGACGAAGCGGTCGTTGTTCCCCGAGGGCGCCGGAGGAGCTCTGGAAGCACGACCCGGTCGCCAGGCTCCCGCTCCCGCTGGTCAGCTTGACCCGCAGACCTTCACCTCGACGAACCCGGTGATGTTGTAGACGGAGTTGGAGCCGTTCCCGCTGCGGACGTCGTACGTCGGGAGCACGATGGGACGTCCCGAGGATGGCCTCGAAGTCGTCGGCCAGGTTGCTGGCCGGGATACCGGGCTGCCGTTCACGATCAGCGGCGCCGTCGTCGGGAGGGACCCGTCGTAGCCGTAGCGCACCCAGTCGTCGACCAGGCTTCCGGGCGAGCCGTTGACGGCCGGGTAGCGGATGTCCGAGCGTCCCGAAGTTGCCCGACGCGGTTCCGCAGCCCTGGTCCTCGTTGCCGAAGAGCAGGTTCAGGTACGCGTCGGGCTGCGAGTTCTGGATCGCCGCGTTGGCGTCGCACAGTCGCGAACGGGCGGACACCGACGACCGACGTCGGCGGCCCGACGACCACCTTCGCGGACTTGTTGAGGGCATAGCTGGAGTAGCCGTACAGCCCGCCGAAGAAGCCCTGCGACTGCTGGGTGCCGCTCGCCGAGACCACGACCCGGTTCGTCCGAGTTCGGGTCATCGCACTTGAGGTTGACGCCGCCGGTCAAGGTCGCCCCGGTCGCCGCGTTCTGGTTGAACGCGGTCTGCGGCCGCCGAGGTCGCCGACGACGGTGGTGGCCGTCCTCAGGTGCTCGCAGCTCCAGCTCGGGTTCGTGGCGCCGGTGATGACGCGCTGACCCGCGCGAGGACCGCGGCGTCGACGGCGTTCTGGAGCTTGCGCTGGTTGGCGTAGGCGTAGCCGAAGTCGGCGACGAAGGCCAGGATGCCGACCAGCACGAACACGAGCACGCCGACGAGGACGGCGATCGCCCCGCGCTCGTCCCGTCGTCGGGTCATGACGTGTACTCGCAGCGGTACGCGCCCACGCTCTGGAAGTTGATCGTCTTGGAGATCCCGGTGAACGGCACCCCGAGGAGGTTCGAGGTGTAGCTCGCGATCGACGTAGAGGTTGTCCGAGTCGGTGCCGCCCTGGCAGGGCGGCTTGAGGCCGGCGGGGCTCGACGCGGAGGTTCCCTGGTTGCACAGGGCACCTGCGGCCACGGCGGCGGTCTGGTCGGTGCCCGCGGTAGACGTTGAAGGTCACCGCGCTGGCGCTCATGCCGAGCGTCGTGATCCCGTCCTTGGCGCGCGTGACGGTCTTCGCGCAGCTGTGCGGGTCGGCGGTGCTGTTGTACAGGTTGACCGAGCCGTACCGTGCACCCGTGCGGACGCTGCTGTTCGAGCGACGCCTTCTGCGCCATCGCGAAGCCGAAGTGGATGACCCCGAAGACGATCATGAGCAGCGGGACGACCGTGAGCGCGAACTCGACCGCGGCGGCGCCGCGGTCGTCCGCACGCCGGCGGCGCGCAAGGGGCCCCGTGACCCGTGACCAGAACATGGTGGTAACTCCCTCTAAGTGACCGGATACATCGTGCACCTCACGAGACGGACATAGGTAGAGAACGGGGGAAATACGACCCTTGGGGGTGGCGTTCCCTCACCCGTTCGGTCAGCCGCCGATGACCCGAACGGCGTCGCGGCTAGGGTGTGCCGCGACCGATTCAGCACCTTGGACCACGGAGGCCGTCGGATGCGCGAGTTCGCCACCCCGATGACCGTCTCCGTCCCGTCCACGGGGTCTCTCGCGGACGACGTGGTCGCCAACGCCACCGATGCGCCGGAGGCCGTCGCGTTCTCGCGGCGGACGGAGGAGGGCTGGTCGGACGTCACCGCGGCGGAGTTCCTGTCGCAGGTGACCGCTGTCGCGAAGGGTCTGGTCGCCGCCGGTGTCGAGCCCGGCGACCGGGTCGCCCTGATGTCCCGGACCCGGTACGAGTGGACCCTGCTGGACTACGCGATCTGGACCGCCGGAGCGGTGACCGTGCCGGTCTACGAGACCTCGTCGCCCGAACAGATCGCCTGGATCGTCGCAGACTCGGGGGCCGAGGTCCTCGTCGCCGAGACGGCGTCCCACGCCGAGCGCGCCAGCAAGGCGTGCGCCGACCGGCCGCTCCGAGAGATGTGGGTGCTCGACGAGGGCGGCGTCGACGACCTGGCCGCTCGCGGGGCCCACGTCGACGACGACGTGATCGAGCGACGACGCGCGGGGCTCGGGCCGGCGTCGCTGGCGACGATCATCTACACGTCGGGCACGACCGGGCGCCCCAAGGGCTGCATGCTGACGCACGGGAACTTCCAGCACGAGATCGGTGCGGCCGTCGAGGAGCTCGACGCCCTCTTCGCCGGTGAGCACGCGGCCACGCTGCTGTTCCTGCCGCTGGCGCACGTGTTCGCCCGCGTCATCCAGGTCGGCGCGGTCCGCAAGCGGGTCCGCCTCGGCTACTCCCCCGACATCCGCCAGCTCGACCAGGACCTCGCGACCTTCCGTCCGACGTTCCTGCTCGCCGTACCCCGGGTCTTCGAGAGGCTCTTCACCACCGCCAGCCAGCGCGCCGCGGCCGACGGGCGCGGCCGCACCTTCGACCGGGCGGCGGACGTCGCGATCGCCTACAGCCGGGCGTCGGAGACGGGACGGCCGGGGCGCCTGCTCCGCAGCCGGCACGCCGTGTTCGACCGACTGGTCTATACACGCCTCCGGCAGGTCCTCGGCGGGCGGTGCGCGTACGCCGTGTCCGGTGGCGCGCCACTCGGTGAACGGCTCGGCCACTTCTACCGGGGCATCGGCGTCACGGTGCTCGAGGGTTACGGCCTGACCGAGACAACCGCTGCGGTCACCGTGAACACGCCGGACGCCCTCAAGATCGGGACCGTCGGCCGACCCCTGGGCGGCACCACGGTGCGCGTCGGGGAGGACGGCGAGCTCCTGGTCCGCGGCGGGCAGGTGCTCGGCGGCTACTGGCAGGACGAGGAGTCGACGCGGGAGGCGGTCGGTGACGGCTGGCTCCGGACCGGCGACCTCGGCGAGATCGACGACGAGGGCTTCGTCCGGGTCATCGGGCGCAAGAAGGAGATCCTCGTGACGGCCGGCGGCAAGAACGTCGCTCCGGAGGGGCTGGAGGAGCAGGTCCGCAGGCATCCTCTGGTCAGCCAGTGCCTGGTGGTCGGCGACGGCCGTCCGTTCGTCGCGGCCCTGGTCACGATGGACGCGGAGGCCGTCCGTCGCTGGGCGGAGTCCCACGGCAAGCACACCGCGGTGGCCGACCTCGTCGACGATCCCGACCTGCGGGCCGAGGTCCAGGAGGCCGTGGACTCGGCCAACCGCACCGTGTCCCAGGCCGAGGCGATCCGGCGCTTCACGATCCTGCCCACGGACTGGACCGAGGAGGGCGGCCAGCTCACCCCCAGCCTGAAGATCAAGCGGGCCGTCGTGACGGCCGAGCTCCGACGCGACGTGGATGCGCTGTTCGACCCGTGAGCCGGCCACGGCCGGCCGGGGCCACCTCGAAGTGACCGAATGTGCGACCTACCTGGGCCATACGGACTATTTCGCCCATTCGTGAGACGGGGATGCCGTCCCTGTAGAAACCTTAACTTCGGGCCGGAATCGGTCCACCTGGGAGATACGGCACACCTCACTCGTCGAGGCCCGTCGGTGACTCCCCGGAGCCACTTGAGCACTCGAGGAAGACACGCATGGGACGCAGGACAGTTCTCTTGATCGTGGCGGCGCTCATCGCGGCGCTCGGCACCGGCATGGTGTTCCTGTACGTCAGGGGCGCCGACAACCGGGCCGAGGCCAACCAGCAGCCCGTCCAGGTCCTCAAGGCCGTGGCGCAGATCAACCCCGGCGAGACGATGGCAGCGGCCCAGGCCGCCGGCAAGATCCAGGTCGGCACGGTGCCCGCGGGCCCAGGTGCTCAGCGGCGCGGTGAACTCCGTCACCGGGCTCGAGAACAAGGTCGCGCTGTCGACGATCTACCCGAACGAGCAGATCATCACCGGCAAGTTCGGCGCCGTCCGGCGAGCAGAGCCACCTGACCATCCCCGACGGCGACATCGCGATCTCGGTCATCGCTCTCCGACACCGGCCGCGTCGCAAGCTTCGTCAACCCCGGCGCGAAGGTCGCGATCTTCACCGCCGACCCGAAGGACGGAGGCGACCCGCCTCCTGATGCCGACGGTCCAGGTCATCGCCGTCGGGACGACCACCGTCGTCTCCACCACCAGCACCGACCCGGCGTCGGGCGCGCAGACCACCGAGCAGCTCCCCAAGACGCTGTTCACCCTGGCCGTCAGCCAGGACGACGCCGAGCGCATCATCTACGCGTCGAAGCAAGGGCGAGCTCACGTTCGCCCTGCTCAACGACAAGTCCAAGGTCAAGTCCGGTCCTGGCGTCACCGACTCGAACCTCTTCCGGTGATCTGGGATGCCCATCGTTGTTGAGAACAACCGCGCCAACGCCGACCTGTTCACGTCGGTCACTGGCCCTGACTCTCTGGTCGTCGGGAGTCTCGAGGAGCTGAAGCGCTCCCTGTCCGAGTCGCCCGAACGAGTACGCCATCGTGCTCGGGCCCGCGGTCGACCTGGAGGCGTCGGCAGCTCTCGCCGACACGCTCCGGGTCACCCGGCCGTCGATCAGCGTCATCCTGATCCGTCGCCGGGTCGACACCAGCGTGCTCGCCGAGGCACTGCGCTCCGGCATGCGCGAGGTCGTGGACGAGCGCGACCTCACCGGCCTCGGGTTCCGCCGTACAGCGGGCTCAGCAGGTCTGGCAGGCGCTGAACGGCGGCGCGGTCGCCATCGAGGGCAACCGCGGCAAGCAGGTCACGGTGTTCTCGCCCGAAGGGTGGGGTCGGCAAGACCACGCTCGCGGTCAACCTGGCCGTCGCCCTCAGCGAGAACGGCGCCAAGCGGGTCGTGCCTGGTCGACCTCGACCTGGCCTTCGGCGACGTCGCGATCACCCTCCAGCTGTTCCCCGCGCGCACGATCGCCGACACGGTGCACCTGGAGAGCGGCCTCGACTTCACGGTCCTCGAGCCCCTGCTCACCGACTACCGCGGCCAGCTCTCGGCCCTGGTCGCCCCGGTGCAGCCGGACGCCAAGGACAGCATCCCGCCGAGCCTCGTCGGGCGGATCCTGAGCCTGCTGAAGTCGCACTTCGACTTCGTCGTGGTCGACACCAGCCCGTCCTTCGACGAGTACGCCCTGCAGGCGTTCGACGAGACCGACGAGATGCTGCTCGTCACGACCCTGGACGTGCCCACGCTGAAGAACGTGAAGGTGGCGGTCGAGACGCTCGACCTCCTCAACTTCCCGAAGCCTCGCCGACGCCTGGTGCTCAACCGGGCCGACGACAAGGTGGGACTGACCCCCGACAAGGTCGAGAGCACGCTGGCGATGTCGATCTCCTCGGCCATCCCGACGTCGTCCCAGGTCGCGCACGCCACGAACTCCGGCGAGCCGATCGTCAGCGCCCAGCCCCGGCACCCGGTGAGCCAGGCGATCAGCAAGCTCGCCCGCAGCATCGCCAGCTCGGGCGCATCCAGCGCTCCGGACGGAACGCCCGCACCGGGCGCGCACGGCCGGGCCGCTGCACCGAAGCGATCCCTCCTGCGTCGGAACGGTAGATGACCATGAGCAGTCTGGCTGACCGGCTGGCCGCCGCCTCGCGCGACCGCGCCACCCTCCCCGACCTCCAACGACGCGATGGCCACGATGACCAAGAACGAGCGTCGTGGCAAGGAGGAGACCAAGGCCGAGAACGACTACAGCGAGCTCAAGGCGCAGGTGCACAACACGCTGCTCCAGCAGCTCGGCCCCAAGCTGTACGACGCCGAGCTGACCCAGACCGAGCTCGAGCACATGGTCAAGGGCGCCCTCCAGGAGGCGATGCAGGCCGAGGACATCCTGCTCACCACCGCCGAGCGCACCCGCATCTCCCAGGAGATCGCGGACGACATCCTCGGCTACGGCCCGATCGAGCCCTTCCTGCGCGACCCGGACCTCACCGAGGTCATGGTCAACGGCCCGAACAGCATCTACATCGAGCGCGGTGGCCGCCTGGTCAAGGTCGACGGCCACTTCACCGACGAGGCGCACCTGCGTCGCACGATCGACAAGATCGTGTCCCGCATCGGACGCCGCGTCGACGAGTCCAGCCCGATGGTCGACGCGCGGCTCCCCGACGGCAGCCGCGTCAACGCCGTCATCCCGCCGCTGGCGGTCGACGGTTCGCTGCTGACGATCCGTAAGTTCTCGGCCGACCCGTACACCAGCGACGACCTGGTCGCGTTCGGCACCTACTCGCAGCGCACCGCCGACTTCCTCGCCGCCTGCGTCAAGGGCCGGCTCAACGTCGTCGTGTCCGGCAGCACCGGCTCCGGCAAGACCACCACGCTCAACGTGCTCTCGTCGTTCATCCCGACCGACGAGCGCATCGTCACCATCGAGGACGCGGCCGAGCTCCAGCTGCACCAGGACCACGTCCTGCGTCTCGAGTCCCGCCCGGCCAACATCGAGGGCAAGGGCGCCGTCGAGATCCGCGACCTGGTGAAGAACAGCCTGCGCATGCGGCCCGACCGCATCGTCGTCGGCGAGGTCCGCGACTCCTCCGCGCTCGACATGCTCCAGGCCATGAACACCGGTCACGACGGCTCGCTGTGCACGGTCCACTCCAACGGCCCGCGCGACACGCTCGCCCGCATCGAGACCATGGTGCTGATGGCCGGCATGGACCTGCCGATCCGGGCGATCCGCGAGCAGGTCGCCTCCGCGGTCGACCTGATCGTGCACCAGAGCCGGCTCAAGGACGGCTCGCGCCGGATCACCCACGTGACCGAGGTGGAGCGCATGGAGGGTGACGTGATCACCCTGCAGGACGTCTTCGTCTACGACCACTCGGCAGGCTTCGACGAGACCGGCAAGACCCTCGGTCGCCTGCGCGCCACCGGTCTGCGGCCCAAGTTCATCGAGAAGCTGGCCCACGTCAACGTGCACGTCGACCCGATGCTGTTCGCGATGGACGGAGTCTGATCCATGCCGCTCCCCCGCCTCACCGGACGCCGGGGTGCCCGTCTCGGGGTTGCCGCCGTGACGGTGCTCCTGGCCGGCCTGACGGCCGCCCCCGCCTTCGCGGCCGAGGGCAGCATCGACCACGTCGAGAGCAAGGACGGCAAGCTCCAGGTCCTGTACTCGCTGTCCAACGTGGGCGACGCCACGCCCGACCTGAAGACGTTGAGCGTCACCCTCGACGGCAAGCCCGTCGACGCGACGGCCACCCTCGCGTCCGACGCGAAGCAGGCCGTCCGCCGTACCGCCATCCTCGCGATCGACGTCAGCGACAGCATGGCGGCCAACGGGAAGTTCACCGAGGCCAAGCGCGCCGCACAGATCTTCCTCGACTCCGCCCCGGCTGACCTGTACGTCGGCGTGGTCACCTTCGCCGGCTCGGTGACCGTCGCGCAGGACCCCACCCTCGACCGCGCCGCCACGGCGAGCGTGGTCAAGGGCCTCACGCTCTCGCGCGGCACGCTGCTCTACGACGGCGTCCGCAAGGCCGTCGCCGCCAGCGGCACGGAGGGTCAGCGCAGCGTCATCGTGCTCTCCGACGGCCGGGACACGGGCGACGACCAACGCTCGGCGACGTCGCGGCGGCCATCAAGGCCGCCGAGGTCAAGGTCGACGTCGTGGCCCTGGCACAGTCCTCGGGCGACGAGAAGCTGCTGGAGCCGCTCTCCACCGCCGGCAACGGCGCCGTCATCAGCGCCAACGACCCCAAGGGCCTCGGCGCGGTCTTCGCCGACGAGGCCCAGACCCTCGCCAAGCAGATCCAGATCACCGCGACACCTTCGTCGTCCTCCAAGCGCGAAGGCACGCTGACCGTGGCCGTCGACGCCGGCGGCCAGACGTTCAGCGACGCCGCCTTCGTGACCGTGTCCGGCGAGGTCAAGTCCGCCAAGGCCGTCGGCCCGTCGACCGACCTCGTGGCTCCGCCCACGGGACTGCACCTGACGACCAACGTCTTCTTCGCCGGCCTGGTCGCGCTCGGTGGTGGCGTCCTGGTCCTGCTCGTCATCCTCTTCGGCGGGCTCGGCAAGAAGCCGGAGTCCCTGGCCACCACGATCGCGCCGTACACCCGCAAGGGTGCCGGCAAGCGTGTCTCGAAGACCGAGCCCCAGGGCGTGACCGCCCAGGCGGTCGACATCGCCACCAAGGCGCTCAAGGCCAACCGCGGGCTCGAGGTCAAGCTCGGCGACAAGCTGGAGGCCGGAGGCCTGGCGCTCAAGCCGGCCGAGTGGCTGCTGATCCACGCGGGCATCGCGGTCGGCGGCGACTTCGCTCGTGTTCCTTCTGACCGGCGGTGACCTGCTGATCACCTTCGTCACGCTGGTGCTCGGCATCCTCGTGCCCTGGGTCTACCTCGGCCGCAAGCAGTCGCGGCGGCTCAAGGCGTTCAACAGCCAGCTCGCCGCGACGCCTGCAGCTCATGGCCGGCAGCCTCCAGGCCGGTCTGTCCCTCCCCCAGGGCATGGACACCATCGTCCGCGAGGGCGCGGAGCCGATGTCCGACGGAGTTCCGGCGGGCGCTCGTCGAGACCCGGCTCGGTGTGTCCATCGAGGACGCGCTGGAGTCGATCGGCGACCGCATGAAGAGCGCGGACTTCGAGTGGACCGTCATGGCGATCCGGATCCAGCGCGAGGTCGGTGGCAACCTCGCCGAGCTGCTGCTCAACGTGGCCGCCACCCTCCGCGAGCGGGACTACCTGCGCCGACAGGTGAAGTCGCTGTCCGCGGAAGGCCGCTTCTCGGCCTACATCCTGCTCGCGATGCCGCCGTGCATCCTGGCCTACGAGTACGTCACGCAACCGCGCGTACCTCGAGCCGCTCTACACCACCGGCACCGGGTACGTCATGCTGGGCGTCATGGCCTTCCTCATGGGGCTCGGCGCCTTCACCATGAACCGCATGATCAAGCTGGAGGTCTGATGTCGATCACCACCGTCCTGCTGATCACGGGAATCCTCGGGATCTTCGCGGGCATCTTCCTGTCCCTCACCGCGGTCGGCGTGTTCACCAACGAGGTCCGTGGCGTGTCCAAGTCGCTGGCCGTCGTCGAGGCGTTCTCGGCCGCGCCGCAGTCGATGAAGGACGAGCTCGAGCCCTGGTTTCCAGGACCGTGTGCTCGGCACCGCTTCATGGACCGGTTCGTCAACCTCGGCAAGCGACTGACGCCGTCGGGCTACAGCGAGCGGATCCTGCAGAAGCTCAACGTCGCGGGCAACCCTCCCGGGTGGACGGTCGACCGGGTGCTCTCGCTGAAGGCCATCGGCATCGGCGTCGGCGCGTTCGCCGGCGGGATGCTCGGCTTCCTGCTGGGCAAGTCGTTCGGCTTCGACCTCGCGGCCGCGGCCGTCGGTGGCGTCGTCGGCTACTACGGGCCCAACCTGTTCCTGTACCAGAAGGGCTACGACCGCACCCAGAAGATGGAGCGCGCCCTCCCCGACGCCCTCGACCTGCTGACCATCTCGGTCGAGGCCGGCCTCGGGTTCGACGCCGCGCTGTCCCAGGTGGCCCGCAACACCGACGGCCCTCTGGCCAACGAGTTCGCCCGCGTGCTCCAGGAGATGCAGATCGGCCTCGGCCGCTCGCACGCACTGCGTGCGATGGGCGACCGCAGCACGCTGCCGGACCTGCGCGCCTTCACCTCGGCCATGGTGCAGGCCGACGCGTTCGGTATCCCGGTCGGCCAGGTGCTGCGCGTGCAGTCGAGCGAGATGCGGATCAAGCGCCGCCAGAAGGCCGAGGAGGCCGCGCAGAAGATCCCGGTGAAGATCATGATCCCGCTCGTCATGTTCATCCTCCCCTCCCTCTTCATCGCGGTCATCGGACCCGCGGTCATCGGCCTCATGGGTGCGTTCGGTGGAGGCGGAGCCCTGAATTGAGCCAGCGCGAGCAGGTCGCCATCACGAGCCGGGTCTTCTGCCTGGCGGCCATTCTCGGACTCAGCGTGGTGGCGCGCGACGCGGCGTCGATCCAGACCGTCATCGCGGTCGCCGTGATCGGCGCCATGTCGGCGTACATCTCCTACGCCACCGGTCGCACCACCCTGCTCACGCTGACGGCCGAGACGATCGCTCGTCGGCATCGTGATGGCGCTGACGTTCCCGACGTCGGCCGTCCTGATGCCCTACCTGGTCGTCCTCCCCCTCCTCGCCGGGCTGTTCCGCGGACTCCCGGGCGTGCTGCGTCACGATGCTCGCCCAGGTGGCGTCGATCGTGGTCGTGCCGCTCGCGTCGCTCAGGCTTCGTCGACGCCGGCGCACGCGCCATCGACCTCGCCCCGTGGCTGCTGACCAACTTCGGTGGCGGCCTGCTCGGCGTCTGGGCGCGCACGCTCGGCATCTCGGAGGAGCCCGCCGACAAGGACAGCCACTACGAGTCCGCGCGTCAGCTCCTCACCCAGCTGCGCAGCGTCACCCGGCGACTGTCGGCCGGCCTCGACTCCGACGGCATGGCAGCGCAGCTGATGGCGACGATGCACGAGCACCTCGGCGACAGCTACAGCGCGGTGTTCGTGAAGATGAAGGGCTCGATCCTCGTCCCCCTCGGCTACCGCGGCATGGGCGCGCAGCAGCACCTCGTGCCCAACGACCCGATGGTGGAGCAGTGCTGGGCGGAGATGGAGCCGGTCCAGGGGGTCGTCCCCTCCGGCAACCGCGCGGCCCGGCACCGAGTCGTGCTCCCGCTCCGGGTGGGCAACCGGATGATCGGCGTCGCCGTGTCGTCCTCGGAGAGGTCGCCCGAGCCCGGCGCCGTGGCGACGCTGATGCACGAGATCGACCGGCACAGCCTGCGTCTGGACACCGCGCTCGTGTTCGACGAGATCCGCACGATGGCGACGGCCGACGAACGGCAGCGGCTGGCCCGCGAGATCCACGACGGCATCGCCCAGGAGGTGGCCTCCCTCGGGTACGTCGTCGACCACATGGCGTCGACGACACGTGACCCGGACGTGGCGCAGGGACTCCGGGACCTCCGCGGCGAGCTCTCCCGGGTGGTGGCCGATCTGCGGCTCTCGATCTTCGACCTGCGCAGCGACGTCTCCGCCACCAACGGCCTCGGGTCGGCGCTCTCCGACTACGTGCGCCAGGTGGGCGCCAAGTCCGACCTCACCGTGCACCTGACGCTCAACGAGGCGCCGACCCGGCTCTCCCCCGCCGTCGAGGCCGAGCTGCTGCGGATCGCCCAGGAGGCGATCACGAACGCTCGCAAGCACGCGTCGGCGCGCAACCTGTGGGTGGACTGCTGGACGGACCCGCCGCGGGCCAGCCTCACCATCCGCGACGACGGGCGAGGCATCACGGGGCGTCGGGACGACTCCTACGGCATCTCGATCATGCGCGAACGGGCCCAGCGCATCGACGCCAGTCTGGAAGTCACCAGCGAGTCCGACGGCGACAAGCCACGTGGGACGGTCGTTCAGGTTAAGGTTGCCGAGAAGAGTTCCCTCACCCTCGAAGGTCTGTAGCCCTATGAGCGAAGCGCCGACGCGAGTGCTGCTGATCGATGATCACGACCTGATCCGTCAGGGTCTTGCGCGCGCCTTCGAGCGGCACGACGACTTCGACGTGGCCGGCCAGGCCGCCTCGGTGAACGAGGGACTGCGCCTGTTCGCGACTCTCAACCCCGACGTGGTGATCACCGACGTCCGGCTGCCCGACGGCACCGGGTTGGACCTGGTCCGGGAGATCCGGTCGCGGGGCCACGACACCGGGGTCGTCGTGCTGACGATGTACGCCGGCGACGAGCAGCTCTTCGCGGCCCTCGAGGCGGGCGCGTCGGCGTTCGTCGCGAAGGACGCCCCCTCGGACGAGGTCGTCGCGGCCGCCCGCCACGCCCTGGTCTCGCCCCGCTCCTTCACCGCTGCCGACCTGGCCGGCGCGATGCGTCGCCGGATGACCCCGGCCGGCCCCCAGCTGACGCAGCGGGAGTCGGAGGTGCTGAGCCTGCTCGCCCGCGGGTTCAGCGTGTCGGCGATCGCCCGCTCCATCTTCGTGAGCGACTCGACCGCGAAGACCCACATCTCGAAGATCTACGAGAAGCTCGGCGCCTCCAACCGCGCGGACGCGATCATGAAAGCGGTGCGTTCGGGACTTCTAGCCGACGACCTCGCGGACTGACGCAAAACGGTCCTGAATAGTCCTTTCGGGTAGATCGCCGCTCACCCGACCGGCGAACGGAACGCAACCGTTCACCCGATGCCGGCGGTGACGCGCGCTCCGGCAGAATTTCTGGTGTCGGATCCACCTGCGGACCGAGCGCCACAGACATCACCTTGGGAGAAACAGAAATGATCGAGACCTTCGAGTACATCAAGATCCGCCTCACCGCGATGGCGAAGACCGAGCGCGGCGCCTCCGCCGTCGAGTACGGCCTGCTGGTCGCCCTCATCGCCATCATCATCATCGTGGCGGTCTCGCTGCTCGGCTCCAACCTGTCCAGGCATCTTCAACAAGACCGCCAACAGCATCGGCAGCTGACCTCGGTCTTCACGGCGCTGGCCGCAACGCCGCTCGGCGTTGCGGCCAGCGTCATCTCCGGCCCAGCTCGGGGGCTTCATTTCTTTGCAGAGCAGTTTCCTCAAGTGGTGAACACGACCACAGGTCGCTCCTCACAATTGGGACAAACCGCGACACCGCGGCCCTCACGCAGCCAGCCGTAGCCGCCCGGGGATCGGTCAGCTGCACAGGCACACATTGGGAGAAACGCATCATGATCGAAGCCATCGAGTACCTCCGCATCCGTCTCGCCGCCGCGGCGAAGTCCGAGCGCGGAGCGTCCGCAGTCGAGTACGGCCTGCTGGTCGCGCTCATCGCCATCATCATCATCGTCGCCGTCAGCCTGCTCGGCTCGAACCTGTCGGCCATCTTCAACAAGACCGCCAACAGCATCGGCAGCTGACCGCAACAACCTGCGCCGGCCGCCTCGCTGAACGGCGGGGCGGCCGGTGTCACTTCCTGGAGGGGCACATGTCCAACTGGCTGCGCAATGTTCGGCGCCGCACCGAGACCGGGGCGTCGTCGGTGGAGTACGCCATCCTCGTGTCCCTGATCGCGCTGATCATCCTGGTCTCCGTGGCGCTCTTCGGCGAGAAGACTGTCCGGCCTCTTCCAGAAGACCTGCAGCTCGGTCGCGAGCACGCAGGGCACCACCTGCTAGCAGACGGGTCACTCCGCCCACAGGGCGTCGAGGACCCGACCGGCGCGGTGCCACGACATCGCCTCGGCCACGTCCGGCGGCAAGGCCTCGCGGGTCCGTCCGCCGCACAGGAGTCCGGCCACGGCGGCCGCGGTCTCGGCCACTCCCGACACCAGCCGCCCGCGCCCAGGGATGACCGTCTCCGGGGCCCCGCCGGAGCGACCCACGACCACCGGCAGCCCGCACGCCTGGGCCTCCTGGAACACGATCCCCCACGCCTCCGGCTCGAGCCCGAGCAGCCGGGTCCGGCACGGCATGGCGAAGACGTCTCCCGCGTCGATATGGGCCGGCACCTCCTCCCACGGCACACCACCCGTGAACACCACCGCCCCCCGTACGTCGACCCGGTCGGCCAACCGCTCGAGGCGCGACCGGTCCGGCCCGTCGCCGACGAGCAGCAACCGTGCCCCGGGGTGCGAGCGCAGCACCTCGGGCCAGGCTCGGATCAAGGTGTCCTGCCCCTTGCGCCGGACCATCCGGGCCGTGCACACGACGACCGGCGTGGTCGCGTCGAACCCCAGCCGGCGTCGTACCTCCGCTCCCCCGCAGCCCGGGTGGAACCGCTGGGTGTCCACACCGGGCGAGAGCCGCACCATCCGGTCGCGGGCGGCCGGCGACAGCGCCGGCGCGATGTGCTCCCGGCACCACTCGCTGACGTAGGTCAGCACGTCGACCTCGTCCCCGACCCGCCGCAGCAGCCGGCGCGCGCCGGGGGTCCGGGCCCACCAGACCTCGTGGCCGTGCGTGAGCGCGACCTGCCGTCGCGCGCCGGCCCGGCGGAGCGACGGGGCCAGCAGTCCGAGCGGGGCGCTGGCGCCGTACAGCACCCGGTCGCACCCGTGCCGCCGCATCACCGAGCGCACGCGGCGCGCGACGGCCCGCGTGGGCAGCAGCACGCGCGACGGGTCGCGGTAGACCGGGAACGGCAGCGTCGCGTCGAAGTCCGCGCCGCCGGGCATCGAGGCGGTGTACACGACCACCTCGTCGGCCGGCATCTCGCGGCACAGAGCCAGCACGAACGACTCGATCCCCCCACGGCGGGTCGGGAAGTCGTTGGTCACCACCAGGACGCGGCTCACCGGCCGGCCTCCCGCAGCGACCGCGGCAACCCGGCCCGCTCCAGCACGGTCGGATGGCTGCCCCACCACAGCTGGCTCCAGGCGGGGGGCGTCGGGTCCGCGAGCGAGGTCAGCGCCAGCCGGCGCTGCATCTGCACGAAGGTGGCGTCGGCGTGCGTCGTCTCCAGTGAGGTGCGGTCGGCGCGCGCCTCGATCGCACGGCTCACGGTGTTCTGCAGCGGGCTCACGATGAACCCGCCGACGCCGGCGAGCGCGATGACCAGGGCGACGACGGCCGGGTCGGCCGGGCCCGAGACGCGGGCCCGCCGCCGCACCCGCTCGTCGTCGAGGAGCAGCGCCAGCAGCGCGACGGCGCCGACGCTCCCCACGGCAGCCAGGGAGGTGCCCAGAAGCACGTCCTGGTGCTTGGCGTGCCCGAGCTCGTGGGCGATCACGACCCGCGCCTGCGCCGGGGTGAGGTCCTTCAGCAGGTTGTCGTAGACCACGACGCGGCGGGTGCTGCCGAGGCCGCTCACGTAGGCGTTCAGGGTCGTCGTACGGCGCGACGCGTCGGCCACCAGCACGTCGTCCACGTGCACGCCCTCGCGGTCCGCCAGCCGCAGGATCGAGCTCTTGAACGGTCCGGCGGCCATCGGCGTGAACCGGTTGAACAACGGCTCGACCAGCACCGGGTAGAGGAACGACCCGGCGAACCCCAGCAGCAGCGCGGCCGCGCCCGCCCAGGCGAACCACCACCGCGGCGAGCGTCGGGCGGCGAGCACCAGGACGAGGAGCACCAGCGACGTCGCGAACCACGAGACGCCCAGCGATCGGGCCTGGTCGCCCAGCCAGCCGCCCCACCCCTGCCGGCTGATGCCGTAGTCGCGGTCCACGACATGCCCGGCCACGGCGAACGGCAGGGCGAGCAGGCGCTCCAGCACGAGCACGAGCAGCACGCCGGCGGGCACACCGAGCCACCAGCGGCGCCGCGACGTGGCCCGGCGCACCAGCCGCGCACCCCGTGCGGTGAACGCCAACGCCAGCAGCAGCGCCAGGGTCAGGAAGTAGGGGGTCCACCCCAGCCCCCTGCGAAGCCAGGAGTAGCGCTCCATCCGGGCGATCTGGTCGGGCGTGAACAGGGCGGAGGCACGGGCGGGCACGAGCCGTCCTCCGGGCACCCACGACCACGGCACCAGCCAGGCGGCGAGCACCGCGACCAGCGCGAACGCCACCACGACGGTGAGCACCGCGGGCCGGCGGGCGAGGCCGGCGGGTCGGGGCTCCGTCACGTCGAACAGCCTGCCACGCTCAGCCGGCGAGCTTGCGGAGGTACCCCTTCCAGGCCCGCGTGAACGCCTGCTGGTCCGTGCCGAGGAGGTCTCGGAACGCCGCCGTCGTCGAGTCGTCCCGGTCGGAGGCCCGGTAGAACGCGATCAGCCGCTTCTCGCCGTACCTCTCCGCGAGCAGCCGGCACGCGAGCCAGGCCGACTCGTAGGACGCGCCGAGCGCCTGGTTCTCCGGGTCGAACTCGGTCTTGCCGGGCAGGTGCGCCGGCGGGCCGCTCTTGCGCACGCGTGCCAGGATCTGGCTCGCGGTCACCGAGACCGGGAGGTCGACGTGATCGAGGGCCACGAAGTCGGCGAACCCCTCGAGCAGCCAGGTCGGCATCGACGACACGGCCGCTCCGGTGGCGACATGGGTGGCCTCGTGGCTCATCACGATCTGCGAGCCGCGGGTGCCGAGCGGGTCGAACACCCGCGGGTTCACGAAGATGTGCACCGGCGCCTGCGGCGAGAGGGACCCGTCGACCGTCGTCGTCACGGCCGCGATGCCGCCGTACGACCCGCTCTCCGATCCCAGCACCCGGCCGAGCTGCTGCTCGTCGCCCGGGACCTCGACGACCAGCCGTCCGCGCCAGTCCGGCAGCACCTTGCGCACGTCGGCCACCGCCTGGTCGGCGAGGCCGGAGAACCGCGACGCCGACCCGTCCCCGGCGACCGCCACGAGCGACCGCCCGGTCCGGCGTACGTCGACCCGCTGCAGCATCCACAACGGGGTCGCGTCGCCGACGTCCGCCCGGGAGGAGAGGAACGTCGCACCACCACCCCGCGTCTCCAGCAGCGTGATCGGGACCTCGCGGTGACTGTCGTGGACGTCGAAACCGTCGACGCGCCAGCCCAGCTGGACGTCGGCCACCCAGGCCCGGTCGCCGTACCGGCGCTGCTGCTCGTCGGTCAGCCGGCCGTCGTCCTCGTCGACGTAGCGCATCGACAGGTCGGTCACACCCATCGCGCGCACGTTGTGCCGCAGCGCCGCCAGCTCGTCGGCGGCCGCCCGGTCCCCGGGGGCGGCCAGCGCCCCCACGTCGGCGCGGCTGCCGCCGCGGAGGGCCTCGACCAGCTGCGCCAGCAGCGCGGAGGCATCGTCGGCCCGGGAGTCGGCGCCCTCATCGAGAGGGCTGCCGGACGGGCTGCCCGACGGCTGCTGCGAGGGCAGGACCGCCTTCTCGGGACCCCGGAAAAGGAGGTAGGCGCCGACGGCGAGCGCCAGGAAGACAAACAGGCCGGCCACCCACCAACGTGGGCGACCGGCCTGGAAGCGTCTGTCAGCCGGGGCGGACGGCACCGGAGTAGGGCATCGAGTTCACCGGCGCCGTTGTGACGCCGTCGCCCGGGTTAGCCGCGTGCACGATCATGCCGTTGCCAATGTACATACCCACGTGGCTCACCGGGCTGTAGTAGAACACCAGGTCGCCGGGCTGCAGCTGAGACTGCGACACCGGGGCGCCGGAGCCCATCTGCCCGCTCGACGAGTGCGGCAGGCTGACGCCGGCCTGTGCCCAGGCCATCATCGTGAGACCCGAGCAGTCGTAGGCGCTCGGGCCGCTCGCGCCGTACACGTAGGCGTCGCCGACCTGGGACATCGCGTAGCTCACGGCAGCACCCGCGCGGCCCGATGCGGGCACGTTGACCGGCACCCGCGCGCTGGAACGGCTCGCGGACGCGGCACGGTCCTTCAGCTTGCCGAGCAGCTCCTTGGCCTTCGCCGCCTTGTCGTCGATCTCGGCCTTCTCCTGGCCGAGCTCCTTCTTGGTGCCGGCGATGCGGTCCACCTCGCGCTGCGCGGCGGCCTGGCGCATCTCCAGCTGCTTCGCCTGGACGGCGAAGTCCGCCATCATCTGGCTCTGCTGGTCGTTGTACTCGGAGACCGTGGTCAGCTGGTTGAGGAAGGCGTCGGGGTTCTGCGACAGCAGCACCTGGGTCGTCGAGGAGAGCGCCTGGCCCTGGTACTGCGAGACGACCGCCTTGGCGACCTGGGCGCGGACGTCGTCGACCTTCGCCTGCTGGCGGTCGAGGTCGTCCTGGAGGGCGGTGAGCCGGGTCTGGGCCTTCTTCATCTCCAGCCGCGCGTTGTTGTAACGCTCCGAGGCCTGCTCGGCCTGGTGGTAGAGCTTGTCGACGCGCGACTGGACGCTGTCGATGTCCGGATCGGCGTTGGAGGGGGATGCGACCAGCATCGTGCCGCTCAGAGCGGTGATGCACAGGGTCGCGAGAACACGGGCAGTGCGCTTCCGGCCGTCGGTCACGAGCGGACGGTCTCCTCTTTGTCTGACGCCTACCGGGTTAGCTGACGGGTGCGGGCGGCAAAGAACCCTACGCAGGCACGTGGAGCGCGTTCAGCGACCACAGGCGCGCGATTAACCCCAGGAACGTGGTTCCCCGGCTCCGTGACGTCGACGACCCCCGACCGACGCTTCCGGACTCAGCGCGGTGCCTGCGCCGACCCGGTCTGGTCGACTTCCACAGGCACCTGAGGATCAAAGGTAAGGGGCGCGCCATACCTGGAGCAAACCTCCATGCGTTTTCCCGGGCGTGTCCCCGGCCACCCGTCGACATGGATGTCACACAGGTCACATCGATCACAGGGATCACACCCGTGACGGGCAAAGCCGGATCAGGCGGACGCGACGTCCGGTCCTGCGACCGGCGCCACCATCCGCAGGGGCGGCACGAGCCCGGACCCGGCCAGCACGTCGAGCGCCCGCTGCTCGTCCTCGTCGAACCCGAGCTCCGGGGGCGGGCCGAGCAGGACGGTGACGACGCAGTCGTGGCAGGCCAGCCCGCGCACCACGCAGGTGTCGCAGTCGATGTGCACACTCATCGGGTCCCTCCCGGGGAAGTCGGTGCGTCCGGTGACGTACGCACAACCTCCCAGGGCCCGCCGACAGTTTCCGCGGCCGGCTCAGACGCGGGCCAGCAGCCGCGTCAAGGCGGCCGCGCCACAGGCTCGTGCCCCGTCCCGGACGACGTCGGCGACCACGGCGTTGTCGCTGGTGACCACGACGACCGGTCGGCCCGTCGGCTCGGCAGCCACCAGCTCCCGGATCACGTCGTCGGCGATCACCCCCTCGCGGCTGTAGAGCACCCGCACCCCCCGCGGGCGGTTCACCAGGGGCCGGTCGCGCGTCTCGGCCGCGTCGAAGACGACGGTGACCTCCGCGCCGCTCCGCGACGCCAGGGGCGCCAGACCCCCGAGCAGCCGATCGCGCTGGCGCTCCAGCGACAGCTCCGGCCACGCGGTCTTCGTGACGTTGTAGCCGTCGACCACCAGGTGCACCCGCGGGAGCGTCAGCAGCTGCTCCAGCAGGGCGGGGTCGTCCGAGGCCATCGACCCGTGGCCGGAGGCGGCCCGGGTGCCGTGCTCGGCGATGTGCGCCTCGACGGCGTCGGCGGGCGCGCCCTCCACGGGCGGCAGGGCGAGCTCGCGCCGCAGCCCCTGGGCGGTGTCGAGCAGCGTGTCCAGGAGCAGCCGCGCCCGCAGGGTGCCGGTGTCGCGCTCGGCGCGCTCCGTGCGCCGTACGACGGCGAGGTCGCGTTCGAGCTCCTCCATCCGCGCCCGGAGGCGACGGACCTCCGCCTCGTGACGGGCCGCCGCCGCGGTCGCAGCCGCTCGCGCCTCGTCCTCCGCGGTCGACGACGCGGTCGCGGCCTCCTCGGCCGCGCGCACCCGGCCGCGGGCGTCGCCGAGCTTGTGGCGCAGCTCGGAGTTCTCGGCCTTGAGCGCCGCCACCTGCTCGCGCTGTCGAGCGCGGCTGTCCTTCAACGACTCGGTCAGCGAGTCCACCTGCCGCCGCAGCTGATCGACCTGCCGGGTCGCGTGCCCACGGGTGGCCGACTCCTCGGCCACCGCCGCCTCGCCCGCCGCCTCGACGAGGTCCGCCCAGCCGGGCGGACGGAGGAGGTACGCCACTGCCGCGAGATCCACGGGGTCCGCCGCCGACGGCGCCGTCCCGGCGTCGAGCGCCTGGGCGAGGTCGGGCACCTGGACGCGGACGTCGGTGGCCACCCGGTCGCGGAACGAGTCGTCCGCGGCGAGGACGCTCGCGATCTGGCTCGCGGCGAGCCGGGCCCGCCGCTGCGGCGCGAACGTCGCGACCCGCACGAGGCTCGGCGGGACCACCTCCACGGCCATCCGGCCGAGGGCGTCGGCGGCCAATCCGACCACCCGCGCGCGGACACGGTCCGGCAGCGGGCCGGGTCCGGCGGCGGCCCCGTCGGGCTGCTCGGTCCGCTCCGCGTCGGTCACGACGTGGACGCGTCCGCTTCCGCCCGGGACACCAGCTCCACGGCGTCCGAACGCCCGCACCAGCGGCAGGTCACGCTCGCGACCTCCTCGTGGTCGGTCGTCGAGTCCTCGACCCGGTGGTCGCCGGCGAGGTCGAAGTGCCAGAACTCCGTCGTACGGCGCGTCCGCGTCACGTCGAACCGCGTGAGGTTGCCGCACCCGCCGCATCGCCAGCGGGTGCTCTCGTCGGGAAGGGCGGGCGTCATGGCGGCTCCTGCGGGTCTGACGGTTGGGTGCACGGCCAGCCTATGCCGCGTGCCTGCCCGAAATTGTCGGTAGCCACATCTAGCGTCAGCGGCATGGACAGCGCAGGGACGTCGGCACCGGCTCGGGCCCGCTGGGAGTCCCAGCGGAGCTTCGACGAGCTGGGCCGCAACCTGCGGGACCTGACGTTCTGCGTCGTCGACCTCGAGACGACCGGGGGCTCGGCTGCGGCCGGGTCGATGATCACCGAGGTCGGCGCGGTCAAGGTGCGCGGCGGCGAGGTGCTCGGTGAGTTCCAGACCCTGGTCAACCCGCACCAGGCGATCCCGCCGTTCATCGCCGTGCTCACCGGCATCACCGACTCCATGGTGGCGGCGGCCCCCCGGATCGAGCAGGTACTCCCCCAGTTCCTCGAGTTCGCGCACGGCTGCGTGCTGGTCGCCCACAACGCACCGTTCGACGTCGGTTTCCTGCGCCACTTCGCCGAGCAGCAGGGCCGGCCCTGGCCGCGGTTCGAGGTGCTGGACACGGCCAAGCTCGCGCGTCGGGTGATCACCCGCGACGACGCCCCCAACTGCAAGCTGAGCTCGCTGGCGGTCACGTTCGGGTCGACGACGACGCCCAACCACCGCGCCCTCTCCGACGCCCGCGCGACCGTCGACGTGCTCCACGGACTCATGGAGCGGCTCGGCAACCTCGGGGTGCACACGCTCGAGGAGCTCCAGACCTTCAGCGCGCGCGTCACGACCGCCCAGCGGCGCAAGCGCTACCTCGCCGAGCAGCTGCCGCACGCGCCCGGGGTCTACCTCTTCGAGGACGACCGCGGCCGGGTGCTCTACGTCGGCACCAGCCGCGACCTGCGCACGCGGGTCCGCACCTACTTCACCGCCTCGGAGACCCGGTCGCGGATGGGCGAGATGGTCGGCCTGGCGGCCACGGTCCGCGGGATCGAGTGCGCGACGCCGTTGGAGGCCGAGGTGCGGGAGCTGCGGCTGATCGCCCAGCACAAGCCGCGCTACAACCGCCGGTCCCGTTTTCCCGAGCGGGTGCACTGGATCAAGCTCACCCGTGAGCCGTGGCCGCGACTCTCGCTGGTCCGCCGGGTCCTCGACGACGACGCGGACTACGTCGGCCCCTACTCCTCCAAGCGGGCTGCGGAGCGGTCCGTCGCCGCCCTGCACGAGGCCTTCCCGATCCGTCAGTGTGGCGGGCGGATGCCTCGCGTCCCCTCGCAGAGCGCGTGCGCGCTCGCGGAGATGGGCAAGTGCCTGTCGCCCTGCAACGGCAGCGTGAGTGCCGACGACTACGGCGCGGTCGTGGAGCGGCTGCGACACTCCCTGCTGGCCGGCTCCGACGCGGTCGTCGAGTCGGTGTCACGGCGCATGTCCGCGCTTTCTGCGGCGGCGCGGTTCGAGGACGCCGGCTCCTGGCGTGACCGGCTCGTCTCGTTCCTCCGGGGCGCCGCGCGCACCCAGCGCCTGCGTGCGCTCACCCGGTGCACGGAGGTGGTGGCCGCCCGGCGCGAGGACACGGGCTGGGCCGTCCACGTCGTCCGGCACGGACGCCTGTGCGCGGCCGGGGTGATCCCGCCGGGTGCGCACGCCGGTGAGTGGGTCCGGCAGCTGCAGGCGTCCGCCGACACGGTGCCGCTCGGTCACGGCCCCACGCCTGCTGCCACCGCCGAGGAGACCGAGAAGATCCTGCGCTGGCTGGAGTCGGACGGGGTCCGCCTGGTGCACGTCGACGGCGAGTGGTCGTGCCCGGTGGACGGCGCCACGAAGCACCTGCGCACGCACGACGCCGTCGAGCAGTCGCGGTCGTCGGTCGCGCCGTTCGAGGACCGCCGCTCGCTGCGGCCGGTGCACCAACCGGTCCGCTAGCGTGTCGCCATGATCACCGCCATCGTCTTCGTCAAGGCCGACGTCGCGCGCATCCCCGAGGTCGCGGAGCAGATCGCCGCCCTCGACGGCGTGAGCGAGGTCTACTCGGTGACCGGCCAGATCGACCTGATCACGCTCGTCCGGGTGCGCAACCACGACGACGTCGCGACGGTCGTCGCCGACCGGCTCAACAAGGTCCCCGGAGTGACGGCGACCGAGACCCACATCGCGTTCCGCACCTACTCCCAGCACGACCTCGAGTCCGCGTTCTCGCTCGGGCTGGACTGAGACTTCCGGCGACAGTGGACCGGTCGGACCGGCCCGGGAGGACGACGCGCGGAGTACGAGCGGTCGACGCAAGCACGGTGATCGAGGACGCAGCATCCGACAGCCCCCTGCGGGCACCCGCGGACGGCACCCTGGCTCGTCCGCGCGGAGCGGCGGGCAGTCGTCCTGCTGCTCCTCGGGGCTGCCTGCTCGTCCAGGCCGCCTGGATCCTCGACGCTGCCGCCCGTTCGGGGCACCGACGAGTTCGACCACGCCTACCGTGCGGCAGCCGTGCGGACGGCGATGGCGCTCGGAAAGCCGGTGCCGCGCAGCACGGCCGTGGCTGTCTCGGCGCGGCCCTCGGTCGCTGGTGCAGCGCCACCGCGGTCTGCGCCAGCTATGACTACACCGGAGCGACGACAACTGCTCACCGACTCGTCGGCACGACGCCGGTCGCGTGGCGACGTCGCGGTGGCGCGCGCCGACGGTACAACCCCAGCTACTACTGGGTCGTCGGGACGGCCGGCAGTCCGTTCGAGGGCACGCGCGCTCGAGCCACGTCAACGACGGATCGCACCCAGTCGTTCTACGCGATGCGGTCCGAGCGCCTGCTGTGTGCCGTCTGCGTCGGGCTCGCCGGCTGGGTGACCACACTGTGGGCGCGAACCGGATGGCCCGCTGCTCGCCATCCTGGTGGCGTCCGATGACGCCCGTCTGCTTGTTCAGCACCTGGCGATCGGCGCCACCGAACGGTCTCGGAGATGTGCGCGGCCACTGGCCTCTGGTGCGCACTGTCGGGCTGTGCGCCGACGGCGGACGTCACGCGGGATGCCCGGCTGCTGCTTCGAGTGACGGCGGCCTCAGCGGCGTCGTGGTGGCGACCCTTCGGTCTTCTCGGCCCGTGTGGCTCGCTGCTGATCGCCGGGACCGCCTTCGTGCGTGGTCGGCCCGCGGCACAGTTCACGGGCGTCGTGCGGCGGCACCACGTGCGCACGACCGGGGTGCTGGCCGGGCTGTGACCGTCGCAGCGGCCCTGGCCGGGATCTGGTGGACGAGGCACTCGGCACCCGGACGTTCGGTCGGGCCCGGTCGACATGAGGCGACCAGCGACCCGGGCACGTCAACGCTCCGGCGCAGATCCCACTGTGGTTCTTCCAGGCGATCGCGGCCTTCCCGCGCCGGATGGACCCGGCTCCGCCGGCTGGTGTACGTCACGTCGGGCTGGTCGACCTTGGCGCTGATCACGCGTCGGGTTCACGGCGCCACGCCGGCAGCGAGCCAAGCTTGGAATGACCGGTTGTCTTCGTTGACCGCCGTGACGATCCCGGTGGTGATCACCGCGGTCACGGTCGCGTCGGCGGGCCCCCTGTGGCAGGGCCGCTACGGGCTGCCCGTTCCACATCGGGGTGATCCTGCTGGCGGGGGCGCGCCCTCGACGCGGCAGAACCACCCCGGCACCGCGCTCACCGGCCCGCTGGCGTGCACTGCTGGCCGCGGCGTCTGCCTGGCCCTCGGCCAGGCGACGTCGCTCCTCGGAGTGTTCGCCGACCGAGCTGTCGACGAGCCCGTTGCGCGACGTCCTCGGAGTGGGTGCGGTTGACCCGCGTGGGTGCTCGCGCTCGCTCGGTGAGTCGCCAGGCTGGCGCGTGCTATGCGGCGTCCACGCATCTGTCCGCATCGGGAACCCAATCGGAGGACGGGTCGCGCGCCGAGCTGGACGAGCGCTGAGTCGCACCGCCCGGTCGTACCGACGACCGGCCGGGACAAGGGTCCGCCGGTCAGACCGCCGCGCTGACCGAGATCCAGCGGTCGAGGGTGGCCTGGGCGCGCCCGGAGTCCAGCGCCTCGACCGCGCGGTCGATGCCGGCCGCAAGCCGGTCGTCGGGCGTGCCGTCCTCCGCCGCGTGCACCGCCAGCGCCGCGCCGGCGTTCAGCACCACCGCGTCCCGCACCGGGCCCGGCTCCCCCGCCACCAGGCGGCGGACCACGCCGGCGTTGTAGGCCGCGTCGCGCCCGCGCAGCCCCTCGGCCGTGCCGCCGCCGAGTCCGAACCGATCCGGGTCAACCGTGTGCTGCTCGGACCTGGCCGCCGTCGACCGCCCAGACCTGGGAGGTCGTCGTGGTCGTCAGCTCGTCGAGGCCGTCGTCGCCGCGGAACACCCACGCGTCGACACCGCGTCGGGCGAACACCCCGGCCATCAACGGCGCCATCCGGGCGTCCGCGCAGCCGATCGCCTGCGCCTCGGGCCGCGCCGGGTGGGCGAGCGGGCCGAGGACGTTGAAGGTCGTGGCGACGCCGAGCTCGCGCCGGGCCACCGCCGCATGCCGCAGGGCGGGGTGGAACGCCGCCGCGAAGCAGAAGGTGATCCCGACCTCCTCTCCGACGCGGGCGACGGCCTGCGCCGGCAGGTCGAGCCGGATGCCGAGCGCCTCGAGGACGTCGGCAGAGCCGGCCTTCGACGACGCGGACCGGTTGCCGTGCTTGACGACCGGCGCACCCGCACCGGCCGCGACGATCGCGGCCATCGTCGAGATGTTCACCGACATCGACCGGTCACCGCCGGTGCCGACGACGTCCAGCACCCGGCCGCTGACGACGATCGGGGTGGCGTGCTCGTACATCGCGGCGACCAGGCCCTCGAGCTCGTCGATCGTCTCGCCCTTGGCACGCAGCGCGACCGCGAAGCCGGCGATCTGCGCCGGAGTCGCCTCGCCGGCCAGGATCTCGCCCATCGCCCAGGACGCCTGTCCGGCGGCCAGGTCCTGTCCCGCGATCAGGGACGACAGGACTTCGGGCCAGGAGTGCGAGGCGGTCATGGCGTCTCCTCGGGGTACGACGGACGGGCTGCCCGTCGCGGCCGGGGGCCGGTCGGTGGGTCAGCGGGTGGCGGGGACCCGGCTCGCGAGCAGGCGGTTGACCGCCTCGGCGAGCAGCAGCGGGTCGATGGGGTGCGGGACGGCCGCGTCGGCGCGGGACCAGGTGGCCAGCCAGGCGTCCTGCGGCCGGCCGGTCAGGACCAGCAGCGGGGGGCACTGGTAGATCTCGTCCTTGAGCTGCTTGGCGATGCCCATCCCGCCCGCGGGGACGGCCTCGCCGTCGAGGATCGCGAGGTCGACCGTGCCGGAGTCCATCTGCTGCAGGACGACGGGCTCGGTCGCCACCTCGACGTACTCGGCCTCCGGGAGGTCCGGGTGCGGGCGCCGGCCGAGGGACAGGATGACCTGTTCGCGGGTGTCGGCGTCGTCGCTGTAGACCAGGATCTTGAGGCGGGAGGCGTCGGAGGCGTTCGTCACGCGGGTGACTCTACCGGGGCGGGTCCTGCCGGGCCGCCTGCGCCTCGAGACGGTCGAGGCGGCGGTCCTCGCGGCGCGCCTCCCGCATCGACGACCTGACCCACTGGGTGAACAGCACGCCGAGGAGCACCAGGCCGACCAGGTCACCGGACGCCCAGAGGATGCCCCCGGCCACGTGCTGGTCGGCCGCCGGGGCGGGCAGCCAGGTCATCGGCAGCGCCCGGTACCAGGACCCGCCGATCAGCGTCTCCTGGCTCATGATCGTGACGCCGAGGAACGCGTGGAACGGCAGGGTGAGGACCACCAGCAGGAGCCGGAAGGGGTAGGCGACCCGGCCGGGGACCGGGTCGATGCCCACCAGCGGCCAGAAGAACAGCGCACCAACGAGGACGAGGTGCACGTGCATCAGCTCGTGCAGCGGCACCGAGCGCAGGGTGGCGTCGTACCAGGACGTGAAGTAGAGCGCCCAGGGGCTGATCACGAAGAGCAGGAACGTCAGCGGCGCGAACGTCAGCACGGTCGCGACCCGGGAGTGCAGGAGCGCGAGGAGCCAGCGGCGTGGCGTTCCCGGGCAGCGTGCGCAGCATCAGGGTGACCGGTGCCCCGAGCGCCAGGAAGAGCGGCACGACCATCGACAGCACCATGTGCTGGACCATGTGCACCGAGAGCAGGGTCGTGTCGTAGGCGCCCAGCCCCGACGACGTCGCGAAGAAGAGCGTCCCGAGGCCCGCGACGACGAAGCTGAGGGTGCGGCCGATCGGCCACTTGTCGCCGCGGTCGTGGAGCACCCAGACGCCGAAAATGTACAAACCGGCCGCCCACACGTGAGCACCGTCAGCACCGGGTCGATCGACCACGCGGTGAACACGCGCGAGAACGCGAAAGGCGCCAGATCTGCAAGGGATCCGGCTTGGGACAGCACGACCACGGGGTCCAGCGTAGGAGCCGTCTGCCGGTGTGAAGAACACGACCACCGAACGGAGGGGGTCGGGGTGGCACCCCCGGACCGAACCGACATAATGAGCCCGTGGCCACAACAGCATCCGCGATCCCCGCGTCCCGCCTCCACGGACACCATGACCGGCCGAGCATGGTCAGCGTCGGAACCATCGTCTGGCTCTCCAGCGAGCTGATGTTCTTCGCCGCCCTGTTCGCGAGCTACTTCACGATCCGGTCGCTGTCCTCCGAGCTGTGGCTCCAGGAGACGGCGAAGCTCAACGTGGCGTTCGCGTCCGTCAACACCACGGTGCTCGTGCTCTCGTCGCTGACCTGTCAGCTCGGCGTCTTCGCCGCGGAGCGGGGCCAGGTGGGGCGCACGGGCGGCCTGCTCAAGATGAGCGGGTGGGGTCTGCGCGAGTGGTTCGTGCTCACCTACATGATGGGCGCGTTCTTCATCGCGGGCCAGGCCACCGAGTACGTCTCGCTCATCGAGGAGCACGTGACCATCCCGAGCTCGGCGTACGGCTCGGTCTTCTACCTCACGACCGGCTTCCACGGCCTGCACGTGACCGGCGGCCTGATCGCCTTCCTGCTGGTCCTCGGCCGCACCTTCATGGCCCGCAAGTTCACCCACGAGCAGGCGGTCAGCGCCATCGTCGTGTCGTACTACTGGCACTTCGTCGATGTCGTCTGGATCGGGTTGTTCGCCACGATCTACCTCATCCAGTAGCAGCACCGCAGGACGACCGCGACCAGGACACGACCCGGGACAGAACAAAGGACACCCAGTGCGACTCCTCTCCGCCCGACTCTCAGCCAAGCGCCGTAGCCCGCTCGCCGGTCTCGTCGTCCTGCTGATGGGCCTGCTGGTGACCGGCGGCCTGTACGCCGTCCTCTCCCCCGCCACCGCCGACACCAGCGAGGCCGACCAGTCGACCATCGACCAGGGCCGCGCGCTGTTCCTGGTCGGCTGCGCCTCGTGCCACGGCAAGAACGGCGAGGGCATCGTCACCAAGCGCGGCACCCAGTACGGTCCCCCGCTGGCCGGCGTCGGCGCCGCCGCGGTCGACTTCCAGGTCGGCACCGGCCGGATGCCGATGGCCCGCCCGGGCGTGCAGGCCCAGCGCAAGAAGGTCCTCTACTCCCCCGAGGAGATCAGCCAGCTCGCGGCGTACGTCGCCTCGCTCGGCCCCGGCCCGGCGATCCCGGCGAAGTCCGACTACGACCGCGACCGGTGCCGACAACGCGGCCATCGTCCGCGGCGGCCAGTTCTTCAAGACCAACTGCACGGCGTGCCACAACTTCGCGGCCTCCGGCGGCGCGCTGCCCGGCGGCAAGTTCGCGCCGAGCCTCAAGGGCGTGACCGACAAGCACATCTACGAGGCGATGCTCACCGGACCGCAGCAGATGCCGGTCTTCTCCAACGGCGTCGTCACGCCCGACGAGAAGCGCGACATCATCGCGTACCTCAACAGCATCGAGAACGACCCCGGCTACGGCGGCACCTCGCTCGGTTCGCTCGGCCCCGTGAGCGAGGGCCTCACCGCCTGGCTCGTCGGCATCGGCGCCTGCGTCGCCTTCGCCGTCTGGATCGCGTCGAGCTCCGTGCGTTCGAAGAAGGGAATCAAGCCGTGAGCGACCACAGCCTCGGCCACGACGTGGCCACGGTCGACACGGTCGGCGACCCGATCGCCGACCCGGGCCTGCACGAGCACCAGCCCCGTCCGACTGACGTCGACGAGCGCGCCGAGAAGCGCGCGGAGCGCCAGATCGCCACGCTGTTCGGCCTGTCCAGCGTCTTCGCGATCCTGTTCGTCGTCTCCTACTTCGTCTTCAAGGTGGGCGACGAGCCGACGATCATCCTCGGGTACGGCGCCTCCAACGTCGCGCTGGGCGTGACCCTGGGCCTGGCGCTGCTGCTGATCGGCGTCGCGGCCATCCAGTGGGCCCGCAAGCTCATGAGCGACGTCGAGATCGTGGAGATGCGCCACCCGGCCCGCTCCAGCGACGAGGACCGCGAGGTCGCGATCGTCTCGTTCAAGCAGGGCGTCGACGACTCCGGCATCGGCCGTCGTCCGCTGATCCGCAACAGCATGCTGGGCGCCCTCGCCATGCTGGGCCTGCCCGCGATCGTGGTGCTCCGCGACCTCGGCCCGCTGCCGGACGACAAGCTGGCGCACACCGTCTGGGCCAGGGGCATGCGCGTGGTCAACGACGTGGCCGGCACGCCGATCAAGCCTGAAGACGTCGAGATCGGCCAGCTGATCAACGCCGAGCCCGGCGTGTTCTTCGAGGAGAAGGACGGCGAGCCGCTCTACGAGGGCGTCCGGCTCCAGCAGGCCAAGGCCAAGGCCGCGGCGATCGTCGTCCGGATGAAGCCCAGCGACATCACCCCCGCCCCCGGCCGTGAGAACTGGGGCGTCGCGGGCATCTTGTGCTACTCCAAGATCTGCACGCACGTCGGGTGCCCGATCTCGCTGTGGGAGCAGCAGACCCACCACCTGCTCTGCCCCTGTCACCAGTCGACCTTCGACCTGGCGGACAACGGTAAGGTGATCTTCGGACCGGCGGCTCGTCCGCTGCCTCAGCTCCCGATCATGGTCGACAGCGAGGGCTACCTCGTCGCCCAGCAGCGACTTCGACGAGCCGGTCGGCCCGAGCTACTGGGAACGTGGGTGAACTGATGAGCACCGCAACCACCAACGGTCGCACCGCCGCCAAGACCGAGAAGCCGAACCGCGTCGGGGGCGTCGCCAACTGGGTCGACGAGCGCGTCGGGCTGGCGACGCTGGCGAAGAAGCAGGTCCGCAAGGTCTTCCCGGACCACTGGTCCTTCATGCTCGGCGAGATCGCCCTGTGGAGCTTCGTCGTCCTGCTGCTGACCGGCACGTTCCTCACGCTGTGGTTCAAGCCCAGCATGGGCGAGACGGTCTACAACGGCTCCTACGACCAGCTGCGCGGCGTCAGCATGTCGGAGGCCTACGCCTCGACCATCGACATCTCCTTCGACGTACGCGGTGGCCTGCTGCTCCGCCAGATGCACCACTGGTCCGCGATGCTCTTCGTCGCCGCGATGCTGGTGCACCTCATGCGGGTGTACTTCACCGGCGCGTTCCGCAAGCCGCGTGAGCTCAACTGGGTGATCGGCTGCCTGCTGCTCATGCTGGGCACGCTCGAGGGCTTCACCGGCTACTCGCTCCCCGACGACCTGCTCTCCGGCACCGGCATCCGGGCCGCGGACGGCTTCGTGAAGTCGATGCCGGTGGTGGGCACGTACATCTCGTTCTTCATGTTCGACGGCGAGTTCCCCGGCGACGCGATCATCTCGCGCCTCTACACCGCGCACGTGCTGCTCATCCCAGGCATCCTGCTCGCCCTGATCGGCGCGCACATGCTGCTGCTGGTCTTCCACAAGCACACGCAGTGGCCTGGCCCCGGCCGCACCAACGACAACGTCGTGGGCTACCCCCTGCTCCCGGTGTACACCGCCAAGGCCGGCGGCTTCTTCTTCATCGTCTTCGGCATCACCGCGCTGATGGGCGGGCTGCTCACGCTCAACCCGGTGTGGCGCTTCGGCCCCTACGACCCGTCCCAGGTGACGGCCGGCTCGCAGCCCGACTGGTACATGGGCTGGCCGGACGGCGCGCTGCGTATCTTCCCGGGCTGGGAGACCCACCTGTGGGGCTTCACGCTGAGCTGGAACGTCTTCCTGCCGATCATCGTGCTGCCGGGCGTGATGTTCACGATCCTGCTGCTGCTGCCGTTCCTGGAGGCGTGGATCACCGGCGACAAGCGTGAGCACCACCTGCTCCAGCGTCCGCGCAACGCCCCGAACCGCACCGCCACGCTGGTCGCGCTGATGACCTTCTACGGCATCCTGTGGTCCTCGGGCGGCAACGACATCCTCGCGATCAAGTTCCACCTGAACCTGAACTACATCACCTACTTCAACCGGGTGGCGGTCTTCGTCGGACCCGTGCTGGCGTTCTGGCTCGCACGGCGCTGGTGCATCTCGCTCCAGCGGGCCGACCAGAACCGGCTGCTGCACGGCTACGAGACCGGCGTGATCATGCGCTCCCCCGAGGGCGCCTACGCCGAGAAGCACCTGCCGATCCCGAACGACGAGGCGTACACCCTCACCGCCCGCGACCGGGACGTGGCCTTCGCCACCCCGACCGAGGCGGACGAGAACGGCGTCGCCAACCGCAAGGTCAAGGTGATGCGGCTGCGCGCCAAGCTGTCGCAGTTCTGGGTGGGCCACAACATCCAGAAGCCGACCCACGAGGAGCTCGAGGAGGCCCGGCACCACGCCGAGCACGAGCTCGCCGTCCACGACGACGGTCACCAGCACCTCAGCGGCGGCGACTACGAGGGCGACTACGAGCTCGACGGCCACGCGGCCGACGGGCACCAGTTCGACGGCCGGCACAGCATCGAGGGCGACGAGCTGCGCAAGTAGCCCGCACGAGCGACACGAAGGCCGGTCACCCCCTCGGGTGGCCGGCCTTCGTCATTCCCGGCTGCGTTTCGGCACGCCGGACCGGTCCGCGCCTCACGGTTCGTGCGGCGACCGACGCACCCTCGGAACGCACGATCCACGCGCGAGCGCGTCCGCAACACGCGTGGATCGCCTCGTGTTCGGCCTCGGGCGATCGTCGTCGCGCGTCTCGGAGACTCCGCGGGTCCTCGGCGGCCAGCCGCTGCTCGCGGACTACCGGGCACTGGCCGGTCGGTGCTCCGGACGGCCGGCTCGGCGCCTCAGACCCGAGGTCCAGGCGCATCTTCAGCCGCCGAGATCCCTGGCTACGAGGGTCGCCGGTTCGTCAGCCCGCCCTCGGGCGTGCGTACTCCCGCGGCGTGGCTCCGTACGCGCGAGCGCGTGGTCTGGCTCGCGCTCAGCATCGTGAGGGCGTGCTGGCCCGCGGTGGCCGAGCCGCTCCTGTTCGGCGCCTCGACGGCGAGAGCCGATCGTCACGGCTGGCGTCGTCGCCACGCCTGACCGGCGTCGCGGCACCGACTCGGTCTGCAGGCCTCGGTCGGCCTGGTAGCCAGCGGCGACCGAGCCGTCAGCGGGCCAGCCGTGGACGCCGCAGTCGGGGTCGGCGGCTGCTGCACCGACCTCACCGGGGTGCCCTGGCTCGGCTCCTGTACCCGCCGTCGGGGCCGGCCGCTCTGCGTGCCGCGCTGAGCCGGACCCGGCCGACGTGCCGTGCGGACTGGGCCCTGGTGGCGCTGTGGACGGTCAGCTGCTCGCCGCACGTGGTGATCGACGACGTCGTGGTCCTGCTGCCGGCCGCCGCCTGGCTGTTCTCGACGCGCAACGCGGGCGCGCTGCGCTGGACGGCCCTCGCGGTGTTCGCCCTGCAGTGGACGACGCCTGCGGTTCGCCGCCGCGAGCCGGCTGCCGGACGCGTGGTCGCTCGTCGACGCGCCCTGGACGGCGATCCCGCTGACAGTGCTCTGCGTGCTGGCGGTGCGTCTGCGTGCGGAGGTCCCCGCGGAGCGGGTCTCCCCCGGCGTCAGCTGAGCGCGGAGCCCGACCGCCAGTTGGCGAAGGAGTCGTTCCAGTCGCCGTAGCCGTTGGTCAGCGTCATCGGCCGGTCGGTGCCGGTGTACTCGACGACGTCGCCGCGCTTGCTGATGTTGTAGATCCAGGCGGCGTTCGCGGTGCTCATGCCGGTGCAGCCGTGGCTGACGTTGGCGTGGCCCTGCGAGCCGACCGACCACGGAGCGGCGTGCAGGAACTCACCGCTGTAGGTGACCCGCATGGCGTACTCGACGTCGTCGATGTCGTAGGCGTCCGGGCTGTTGCGGTTGATGCCGACGGTCTCGGAGTTCATCCGCTTGTGCCGGAACTTCTCGATGATCACCTTCACGCCGGAGCGGGTGGTGAACCCCGGCTTGCCGGTGGTGATCGGCGTGACCCTGGCGAGCTTGCCGTTGATGAAGGTCTTCATCTGGTGGGTCTGCGCGTTGACCTTGCTGATGACAGCGTCGCCCACGTGGAAGGTGGAGGTGCGGCTGAGCTGGCCGTAGACGCCGTTGCCGGCCGGGATGCTGTTGACGTCGGCGGTCACGGTGACGTCGGTGCCGGGCTTCCAGTAGGTCACCGGGCGCCAGTGCACCTCGTTGTCGCTGATCCAGTGCCAGGCGCCCTTCTGGCCCGAGGTGTTCGTCACCTTCAGGTGCTTCTCGATCGACGCCTTGTCGGCCACCGCCACGTCGAAGTGCACGATGACCGGCATGCCCACGCCGACGGTCTCGCCGCCGAGCGGGACGAAGCTGGGATAGGTCTGCTGCTCCAGGGACAGCGCCTGCGTCGTGAACGACGAGCTCTTGGTGGCCTTGATGCCCTCGGCGTCGACCGCCGTCGTCGCGACGCGGTAGCGGGTGCCCGGCTCGAGGCGCGCACTGGAGGTCCAGCTGGTCTTGTCGGCGGAGAGGTCCCCCGCGAGCTTCTTGCCGGCACCGCGGACGGCCACCGACTCGAACGTGCCCTGGGCGGCGGTGAGCTTGACCACCTTGTCGACCGGGAACCCCGGTGCGGGCCACGTTGGTCGCCACGGTCGCCGCCGACTGCGGCGGGGCCGAGGAGGACGGGGCCGAGGTCGCGGACGGCTCGTCACCGCCCTGCGGCGCCGGCCTGGTCGCCGGTGGTCGAGGTGCAGCCCGCAGTGAGCGCGGCCACGGTCACGAGGCCGACCAGGACGGTCGCCTGACGGCGCGGTCGGGAGCGCAGCAGGCCACCGGGACGATCGGACATGGGTTCCCCTCGCGAAGTGAAAGATCCACTTCAGGGTAACAAGCAACGCCCCCCGGAACCGATTCGGACGCCGGTGGGGACCGTCACAAGCCGGTCACGGGCGTGGCGGGTTCCCGACGCGAAAGCCCTGCCGCAACGGGCGATTCCGCCCCAACCGGGACAGAACCGGCCTCGCTCTCGTCAGTGCGCGTGCTCGCCCACGTAGTACTCGTAGATCCAGCCACAGAGAGCCAGCGTGCCCAGCCCGACACCCATGATGACCAGCCACCAGGCGCTCCATCGCGACGCCGAACACCATCAGGCCGAGGGTGGCGCCGCACCACAGCGGCCACCAGCTGTACGGCGGGAAGAAGCCGAGCTCCCCCGCGCCGTCGGCGATCTCGGCGTCGTGGCGGTCCTCGGGGCGCGGCTCCATCTTGGAGGCGTGCACGCCGAGGTACAGCGTCACCAGCAGGGTGAGCAGGAACGTCATCACCAGCGCGGACGTGCCCGTCGGGTCACCGGCGATGAACCAGTAGGCCGGGGCCACGAGCAGGAAGAAGACGGTGCAGATCGCGAAGATCCAGGCTTCGGCCTTCATCGGTCGGTGTCGCCCTTCTGGTCGTCGACGGGGTGTCCCTTGGTCTCCTCGAGGTGCGCCGAGCGACCGGTGACGGTCGGGGCGTCCGCGAGGTCACGCTCCTCGGCGAGGGCGCCGTTCTCGGCCAGCTCCAGCGCGGCAACCTCGGGGTGGTGCAGGTCGAACGCCGGCGACTCCGAGCGGATCCGCGGGATCGACAGGAAGTTGTGCCGCGGCGGCGGGCTCGAGGTGGCCCACTCGAGCGACCGACCCCAGCCCCACGGGTCGTCGACGCCGACCATCGGCGTCTTGGCCGACTTGTAGACGTTCAGCAGGAACGGCAGCGTCGAGGCGCCGAGCAGGAACGAACCGATCGTGGATATCTGGTTGAGCGTGGTGAACCCGTCGGAGGCGAGGTAGTCGGCGTAGCGCCGCGGCATGCCCTCGACGCCCAGCCAGTGCTGCACGAGGAACGTCGTGTGGAAGCCCACGAACAGCAGCCAGAAGTGCACCTTGCCGAGACGCTCGTCGAGCATCCGGCCGGTCATCTTCGGCCACCAGAAGTAGAAGCCCGCGAACATCGCGAACACCACGGTCCCGAACACCACGTAGTGGAAGTGCGCCACCACGAAGTACGAGTCGGACACGTGGAAGTCCAGCGGCGGGCTGGCCAGGATCACGCCGGTCAGGCCACCGAACAGGAAGGTGACCAGGAAGCCCACCGACCAGAGCATGGGGGTGTCGAACGACAGGGACCCGCCCCACATCGTGCCGATCCAGTTGAAGAACTTCACCCCCGTGGGTACGGCGATCAGGAACGTCATGCCGGAGAAGAACGGCAGGTCCACGGCGCCGGTGACGAACATGTGGTGCGCCCAGACGGCCACGGACAGCACGGCGATCGACACGGTCGCGGCCACCAGGCCGACGTACCCGAAGATGGGCTTGCGGCTGAACACCGGCAGGATCTCGGTGATGATGCCGAAGAACGGCAGCGCGATGATGTAGACCTCGGGGTGCCCGAAGAACCAGAACAGGTGCTGCCACAGGATCGGGCCGCCGTTGGCGGGGTCGAAGATGTGGGCGCCGAAGGCCCGGTCGGCCTCGAGCGAGAGCAGCGCACCGGCCAGGATCGGGAACGCGATCAGCACCAGGAGGCTGGTGACCAGGGTGTTCCACACGAAGATCGGCATCCGGAACATCGTCATGCCGGGTGCGCGCATGCAGATGATCGTGGTGATGAAGTTGACCGCGCCGAGGATGGTGCCGAGACCGGCCATCCAGAGGCCCATGATCCAGAGGTCACCACCGACGCCGGGGCTGCGTGCGGCGTCGGACAGCGAGGTGTACGCCGTCCACCCGAAGTCGGCCGCGCCCTGCGGGGTCAGGAAGCCCGAGCCGGCGATGAGGCCGCCGAACAGGAACAGCCAGTAGCTGAACATGTTCAGCCGCGGGAACGCCACGTCGGGAGAGCCGATCTGCAGCGGCATGATCACGTTGCCGAAGCCGAAGAACAGCGGCGTCGCGAACAGCAGCAGCATGATCGTGCCGTGCATCGTGAAGAGCTGGTTGTAGAGCTCGTCGTTGACGACCTGCTGGCCCGGGAACGCGAGCTCCGAGCGGATCAGCATCGCCATCAGGCCGCCGATCAGGAACCACGCGAACGACGTGGCGAGGTACAGCTTGCCGATCACCTTGTGGTCGGTGGTCGTGATGACCCTGACGATCTGCTGGCCCAGGGTGTTGGGCCGGGTCGTGGTGGCGCTCTGGAACTTGGCGCCTTCGGCTGTCGCGCTCACTCGCCGCCTCCGTTCTCATCGAGTCCGGCCTGCTTGGTCGACCTCGGAGCCGCCGAGCGCCGGGCCGATGTTGCCCTGCTGCCGCAGCTGCTCGAGGTGGGACTTGTACTCGTCCTGGCTCACGACCTTCACGTTGAAGAGCATCCGTGAGTGGTAGGTGCCGCACAGCTCCGCGCAGCGCCCCTTGAAGGTGCCCTCACGCGTCGGGGTGAGGCTGAAGTGGTTCGTTGCGCCCGGGCACGACGTCCATCTTGAACAGGAACGCCGGCACCCAGAACGAGTGGATGACATCCGGCGAGCGCAGCTCGAAGTCGACGCTCTGGTCGACCGGGAGGTAGAGCGTGGGCCGGTCGGCGGTCGTGCCGCCGTCGTACACCGTGGTCGACCCGTCGAGCGCCGGGTCCTTGTCGTAGTTGAACGTCCAGGACCACTGCTGCCCCACCACGGTGACGGTGTGGTCGGCCTTGCCGCTCTTGGGCTCGGCGAGCACTTCGTTCTGCACGGTGACGGTGAAGAAGAAGAACACCAGCACCATGACGACCGGGGCGACCGTGTAGAGGATCTCGATCGGCAGGTTGTAGCGCGTCTGCACCGGGATCTCGTCGTCGCGGCGGCGGCGGTACTTCACGCAGGCGTAGCCGATCAGGCCCCACACGACGACGCCGACGATGGCGGCCGCCAGCCAGGCGCCCATCCACAGGGAGTGCATCCCCTCGCTGCGGTTGGTGATGCCCTCGGGCTGCGCCAGTCGCCTGAACGACCTTCTCTCCGCGACGGAGCACGAGGACACCAGCAGCGTCGCGCCGGACACCATGGCCACCAGCGCGATCGAGCGGGCGCGCCTGGGGAGCTGCAGACTCAAGACAGAGCCTCTCTCTCGCAAAACGACGGTCAGGCAGAACGTTACTACTGAGGCACGGTGGGTCTGCCGGTAGGTGGGGCGGTAGTTTCCGGGTGTGACGTTCCCGACGGGGTCTCCCGCTCCGGGCTCCCCCACCTACCTCGACACGGTCTCCACCGAGCCCCTGCACCCGGCCGCGAGGGAGACCCTCCTCGCGGCGCTGGACCGTGGTTTCGCCGACCCGTTGCGGCTGCACGGCGCCGGCCGCGAGGCCCGGCTGCTGCTCGACAACGCCCGCGAGGTGGTGGCCACGCTGCTCGGCGTCCGCCCGGACGAGGTCTCGTTCACTTCCTCCGGCACTCAGGCGGTCCACCTGGGGGTGCTCGGGCTGCTGCTGGGGCGTCGACGGACCAGCAGCCGGCTGGTGCACAGCGCGGTCGAGCACTCGGCCGTGCTGGCGGCCGGGGCGTGGTGGTCCCGCCACTTCTCCGGTACGACGGACGGGGTGCCCGTGGACCACGAGGGGCACCTGCGGCTCGACGCGCTGGAGGCGGCCCTGGCGGCTGAGCCGACCGGGGTGGTCGCCGTCCAGGTGGCGAACCCGGAGGTGGGCACGTTGCAGCCGCTCACCGAGGTCGCGGAGACGGCCGCCCGGCACGACGTACCCCTCTTCGCGGATGCCGCGGCCGCGGCCGGCCGCATCGAGCTGCCGGGCGGGTGGCAGGCGGCGGCCGCCTCCGCGCACAAGTGGGGCGGGCCCGCCGGCGTCGGCGTGCTGCTGGTGCGCAAGGGCGCCCGCTGGCGCGCGCCGTTCCCGACCGACGACCGCACCGACGCCCGGGTGGCCGGGTTCGAGAACGTCCCGGCCGTGCTCGCCGCGGCCGCTGCCTTGCAGGCGGTCGTCGCGGAGCGGGACGAGGTCGGCGGACGGCAGCGCGGCCTGGTCGACCGGCTCCGCGCCGGCCTGGCGAGGCTCGAGGACGTCGACGTCGTCGGCGACCCGGTGCGACGGCTGCCGCACCTGCTGACCTTCTCCTGCCTCTACGTCGACGGCGAGTCCCTGGTGACCGAGCTCGACCGGCTCGGCTTCGCGGTCGCGTCGGGCTCGGCGTGCACGGCCAGCAGCCTCGAGCCCTCGCACGTGCTGGCCGCGATGGGCGCGCTGACGCACGGCAACGTGCGGGTGTCCCTGGCGCGCGACACGACGGAGGCCGACGTCGACCGGCTGCTGGCGGCGCTGCCCGGTGTCCTGGCCCGGCTGCGACCACCGGGCTGAGAAGGTGGCCCCGTGGACGCCGACACCGAGCTCGACTGCCGCGGGATGATGTGCCCGCTGCCGATCATCCGGCTGGCCAACAACCTGCCCGACGTCCCCGTCGGCGGCACGCTGGCCGTGGTGGCCGACGACCCGGCGGCCCGACCGGACGTCGCCGCGTGGTGCCGGATGCGCGGTCAGGAGTACGTCGGCGAGGACGTCGCCGACGACGGGGTGCCGCGGTTCGTGGTGCGCCGGCTGCGGTGACGACGGTGAGGCGTCAGGGGCGCGGGGTCTTCACGTGCGCGGCGATCTCGGCCGCGGCGTCGGCGCCGTAGGCCGCCGCGAAGCGGTCGACGAACTGCTGCTGGTGCAGGGTGTACTCCTGGGTGCCGACCTTCTCGACGACGAACACCGCGAGCAGGCAGCCGAGCTGCGCGGCCCGCTCCAGCGACAGGTCCCACTCCAGCGCGGCCAGGAAGCCGGCGCGGAAGGCGTCGCCGACACCGGTCGGCTCGACCTTCTCGATCTCCGGCACGGCGGGGACCACGATCGGCTCCTCGCCCTTGCGCTCGACCCGGACACCCTCGGCGCCCAGCGTGACCACCCAGGTGCCGACCCGGTCCAGGATGTCGTCGTGCGGACCAGCCGGTCTTCTTCTCGATCAGCGCGGACTCGTACTCGTTGCTGAACAGGATCGCGGCGCCGTCGATGAGCTCCTTGATCATGTCGCCGTCGCCGAACGCGAGCTGCTGGCTGGGGTCGGCGATGAACGGGTAGCCGCGGCGGCGGCACTCGTTGGTGTGCCGGAGCATGCCCTCGGGGTCGTTCGGCCCGACCAGCACGTACGTCGCCCCGCCGACCCGGTCCACGATCGGGGTGAGCTCGATGTCGCGGGCCTCGCTCATCGCGCCGGCGTAGAACGACGCGATCTGGGCCATCGTGGCGTCGTTGGTGCACACGAACCGCGCGGTGTGCTTGGTCTCGGACACGTGCACCGAGTCGCAGTCGACGTTGTGCCGGACCAGCCAGGAGCGGTAGTCGACGAAGTCCTCGCCGACGGCGCCGACCAGGATCGGCCGCAGACCGAGGTTGCCGAGCCCGAAGCAGATGTTGGCCGCGCACCCGCCGCGCCGGACCTCGAGGTCCTCGACCAGGAACGACAGCGCGATCTTGTCGAGCTGCTCGACGACGAGCGAGTCGGCGAACTTGCCGGGGAACGACATCAGGTGGTCGGTGGCGATGGAGCCGGTGACGAGCAGCGACACGGGAGGGTCCTCGCAGCGATCGGAGGTGGAATCGGGGACACCGGGACACTACCCGCCGGTACCCGTGGGGATACCTCCCGGTAGCCCCTACCGTGGCCGCATGACCTACGAGCGGCTGCCCTACGACGACGCCTCCACCGCCACCGAGATGACGACGGACTGCGAGGCCGTCGGGTCGGCGCTGCGGCTCCCGGCCCGTCGTACCCCGGCCGAGCGTGCCCGGGCCGCCGCGGTCCGGCCGGCGCCGAGCATCCGCTTCGAGGACTACCCGCGCGAGGTGGAGAAGCCGACCATCCGGGTGTCGGAGGCGGCGTCGCGGCTGGCCGCTGCCATCCACCCCTACCTGGACTGACACACCTCCCGCCCCGCCTGTTCGCGGGGCATCCTGGAGGTGTGACCCCGAGCACGTCCCGCTGGCTCGCGCCCATCAGCGCGTCCGCCGCGGTGCTCGCGGTCTTCGTGGTGCCGGGCGTGCTGGCGTCCTCGGGAGGCGGAGGGGGCGACGACCTCGGGCCGGACCGGATGTTCGTGCCGAACGACCCGGTCACGCCGGAACCCGCCGCCCGACGCCGGGGCGCGGCGTCGCGGCCCCCGGGCCGTGGAGATCATCGGCTACAAGGCGATGGGCCGGACCCTGGAGGTCTTCTACACGGTGGACCAGTCCAGGGACTGCTCCAGCCGGATCGCGCCGCCGAAGGTCGAGGAGCGCGTGGCGTCGGTGGTGGTGGAGCTGTCCCGGCAGCGGTCACGGGCCCCTGGCCAGGTCTGCAGCGGCCTGCTGCTCTCCAGCTCCGTCGAGATCACCCTGTCCGAGCCGATGGGCGGCCGGCTGCTGCAGGACGGGTCGCGGGGCGGCGCGCTGGTGCCGATCGAGCGGCCGTTCCGCTCCGACGTCACCGACACGGTGAAGCCGCCGGACTCGCGCGCCGGTCGGTGAGCCCGCAGAGACCGAAGACCCCCGCGGCCCGTGGGGGCGGCGGGGGTCTTCGACCTTGGGAGTCTGTGGCGGTGACTCAGTGGAACGAGTCGCCGCAGGCGCAGGAGCCCGTGGCGTTCGGGTTGTCGATCGTGAAGCCCTGCTTCTCGATGGTGTCGACGAAGTCGATGACGGCGCCGTTGAGGTACGGCGTGCTCATCCGGTCGACGACCACGGAGACACCGTCGAAGTCGGTGACGACGTCACCGTCGAGGTTCCGCTCGTCGAAGAAGAGCTGGTAGCGCAGACCGGAGCAGCCACCGGGCTGGACGGCGATGCGGAGCTGGAGGTCGTCGCGACCCTCCTGCTCGAGAAGGCTCTTGACCTTGCTGGCGGCGGCGTCGCTGACGTTGATGCTGTCGGGACGGACCTGCGTCTCTGTGCTGGTGTCGACCTGCTCGGTCATCGATGTGCTCCCTGGACTGGCTCGACAGTTCGAAAGTTGACGATCTGCTGTCTCAATGGTCGCACATCCCGGGGTATTCCCAAGAACCGTGCTCGAGGACACGCCCCGCCCGGGACGGGCTCAGCGCGACCAGGAGCGGGCCGTCCGCTCGGCGAGCGCCGCCAGGCTGCCGGCCGGGTCGGCGAAGCTGGCCTCCTCGCCCACCAGGTCGACGGTGGAGTACGCCGACTCGACCCCCAGCGCCCGCATCTCGCGGGAGCCGACGAGGACCTGACCGGCGAGCGCGATGCACGGCTGCAGCGCCTGCGCGGCGATCTCCGCCACGCCGTAGGGCACCTTCCCGCCGCGGGACGAGAAGTCGAACGCCCCCTCGCCGGTGACCACGAGGTTCGCCGCCCGGGCGCGCTCCAGGAGCCCGACGGCCTCGGCGACCACGTCGAGGCCAGGGACCCGCGTGGCACCCAGGAGCAGCAGCGCGAAGCCGAGGCCGCCGGCCGCCCCGGCACCCTTGCCCAGCGCCGTCTTCTTGTCGGTGGCGTCGGCGAGCCGCTCCAGCAGCGCGTCGACCGCCTGGAGGCGGTCCTCGGCGACGCCCTTCTGCGGCCCGAAGACGTTGATGGCGCCCCGGAGCCCCAGCAGCGGGTTGTCCACGTCGGAGGCGGCGACCAGCTGCACCCCGGCGACCCGCTCCCGGGCGGCGGCCAGGTCGACGCTCTCCAGGTCGCCGAGGGCGGTGGCGCCGCCGGTCAGGGCGCCCTCCGGCGTGGAGGTCGCCCCGAGCGCCGCGAGCAGGCCGGCTCCCCCGTCGTTGGTGCCGGAGCCGCCGAGCCCGACGACGACCCGGGTGGCGCCCGCCTCGCAGGCCGCGGCGACCAGCTCGCCGACCCCGTAGGTGCCGGCCTCCTCGGGCCGTCGCTCCTCGCGCGGCGTGAGGTGCAGGCCGCACGCCTGGGCGCTCTCGACGTACGCCGTGCCGTCGTGCACCAGCACGGAGCCCGGCACCGGCTCGCCGTACGGGCCGCGGACGGTCACCGCCAGCAGGTCCCCGCCCAGCGAGGCGTGCAGGACGTCGACGAAGCCGGGACCGCCGTCCGCCATCGGGACCAGCTCGAGCTCGTCGCCGGGGGCGTGACGTCGCCACCCCTCGGCGATCGCCTCGGCCGCCTCGACGGCGCTCAGGGTGCCGGCGAACTTGTCGGGAGCGATCAGCACGCGCATGAGAGCCATCCAACATGATTCGATGGCGTGCGATGAACGCCGACTACGTGGTCCGCCCGATGACCGTCGCGGACACCCCCGCGGTGGAGCGGCTGTCGGACGCCGCGTTCTACGACCTCGACGTGCGCACGCACCGGACCGGCTGGCCCGAGCCCGAGCACCGGTCGCCCGAGCGGGCGGAGAGCTGGCGGTCCCGGATCGAGCACCTCGTCCGGCACGACCCGCGCGGCTGCTGGGTCGCCGAGGACGCCTCCGGCGTGATCGGCGCGACGGCCAGCATGCGGCGGGACACGACCTGGCTGCTCGCGACGTACGCCGTCCAGCCCGGCCTCCAGGGGAAGGGGGTCGGCCGGCAGGTGCTCGACGCCGCGCTGTCCTACGGCTCCGGCTGCCTGCGCGGCATGCTGGCCGCCTCCGAGGACCCGGCGGCCGTGCGGCGCTACCGGCTCGCCGGCTTCACCCTGCACCCGACGATGCTGCTGTGGGGCAGCGTCCCCCGCGCGGCCCTGCCGGTCGTGGAGCGGGTCCGCGACGGCTCCTTCGGGGACCTCGACCTGCTCAACTCGGTCGACCGGCAGGTGCGCGACAGCGCCCACGGCGTCGACCACGAGATCCTCGACCAGGCTGCACCGGCTGGTCGTCGCCGACCGGTCCACCGGCTCCGGCTACGCCTACGTCCCGCAGGGCGGCGGCGCCTACCTGCTGGCCGCGACCAACCGCCGCACCGCGACGGACCTGCTCTGGGAGGCCCTGGCCGCCTCCTCCCCCGACCAGCCGGTCGCCGTCGACCACATCACGGCCGGGAACGAGTGGGCCATCGATGTCGGGATGGCCTGCAGGATGGAGCTGTGGACCCGCGGCTACCTCGCGCTGCGCGGCATGAAGCCGCCGGTGCCCTACCTGCCGAGCGGCCACTTCCTGTGAGGGTCGCTGTGAAAGGATGTCGGTGTGACAACAACTGACCTGCCCCTGCTGTCGCTGGGCCGCGGCGCCGATCTGCGCTCCGAGCCGGGCGTCGACTGCCCCGGGTCGCTGCCCGCCTCGAGCGACCCCGACCTGGTGGCCCGGGCGCGCGCCGCCAAGGCGGCGCTCGGTGACCGGGTGTTCGTGCTCGGGCACCACTACCAGCGCGACGAGGTCATCGAGTTCGCGGACGTGACCGGCGACTCGTTCAAGCTCGCGCGCGACGCGGCCGCACGGCCGGAGGCGGAGTACGTCGTCTTCTGCGGCGTGCACTTCATGGCCGAGTCGGCCGACATCCTCACCTCCCCCGCGCAGCAGGTGATCCTGCCCGACCTCGCGGCCGGCTGCTCGATGGCGGACATGGCCGCGCTGGCGCAGGTCGAGGACGCGTGGGACGCCCTGGAGGACGCCGGGGTCGCCCCGTCCGTCGTACCGGTGACGTACATGAACTCCTCCGCCGACATCAAGGCCTTCTGCGGCCGGCACGGCGGCGCGGTCTGTACGTCGTCCAACGCGCAGGTCGCGCTCGAGTGGGCGTTCGACCAGCACCGGGACGCGAAGGTGCTGTTCCTGCCCGACCAGCACCTCGGCCGCAACACCGCCGTCCTGCAGATGGGGATGTCGCTCGAGGACTGCGTGGTGTGGAACCCGCACAAGCCCAACGGCGGGCTGACCGCGGCCCAGCTGCGCGACGCCCGGATGATCCTCTGGAAGGGCCACTGCTCGGTGCACGGCCGGTTCACCGCCCAGTGCGTGGACGACGTGCGCGAGCGGGTTCCCGGCGTGCAGGTGCTGGTGCACCCCGAGTGCACGCACGACGTGGTGACGAAGGCCGACCTGGTCGGCTCGACGGAGTTCATCATCAAGACCGTCGAGGCGGCTCCCCCGGGCTCGTCGTGGGCCATCGGCACCGAGCTGAACCTCGTGCAGCGGCTGGCGAACGCGCACCCCGAGCAGAACATCACGTTCCTCGACAAGACGGTCTGCTACTGCTCGACGATGAACCGGATCGACCTGCCGCACTTCGTGTGGGCGATGGAGAACCTCGCCGCCGGCACGGTCGTCAACCGGATCGAGGTCGACCCCGAGACCGAGCGGTGGGCCAAGGTCGCCCTGCAGCGGATGCTGGACCTGCCGGCGCGCAACCCGGCCAAGGACTAGCTGCCGGTCCCGTCCGGCAGCTCGAACCAGACGGTCGCGCCGCCGCCGGGGGTCTCGTCGAGCCCGACCTCGCCGCCGTGCGCGCGCACCACCCGCGCGCAGATCGCAAGGCCGAGGCCGGTGCCCTCGACGGTCTCGTCGACACGGACCAGCGGCTCGAAGACCTGGCCGCGCAGGTCGGCGGGGATCCCGGGGCCGTTGTCGGCGACCTCGACGCGCCAGCCGCCGGTCGCCCGCCGGGCGGTGACGACCACGTGCGGCGTCCGTAGCGGCCGGGTGAACTTGCAGGCATTGGCGACGAGGTTCTGCAGGAGCGCCCGCAGCTGCGTCGGGTCACCGGGCACGACGGGAAGGTCGCCCACCTCGAGGACCACGTCGTCGAGGGTCGCACCGAGGTCGTCGCGGACCTCCGCCACCACGGCCGCGAGGTCGACGTCGGCGCGCCGCAGCTCGCCGCCCACCTGCCCGTAGGTCAGCAGCTCCTCGATCAGCCGCCGCATCCGGTCCGCGCCGCCGAGCGCCCGGTCGACCATCCACGACGCGTCGCGGTCCCCGCTCACGACGTCGCGCTCCTTCAGCAGACCGAGGGCCATGCTCACCGACGTCAGCGGGTTGCGCAGGTCGTGGGCCGCGTGGGAGGCGAAGCTGCCCAGCTGCTCGTTGGAGCGACGCAGCTCGTCGCGCGCGCTGCGCAGCTGGTCGAGAGACCGCTCGAGCTGCCGGGTCCGCAGGCCGAGCTCGAGCACGTCGACGACGCGGTCCGTGAGCATCCGCAGCGCCCCGCGCTGCCGCTGGTCGAGCACCCGCGGCTGGTCGTCGAAGACGCAGAGCGTGCCGATCGCGACACCCTCCGGCGTGACGAGGTGGTGGGCGGCGTAGAACCGGACGTCGCCGATCACCCCGGTCACGAAGGGGTTGTCCGCGAAGCGCGGGTCGAGGCGGGCGTCCGGGACGACCACCGGCTCCGGCTCGTGCAGCACCGCGGCGCACATGGAGTCCTCGCGGGCGCACACCGACGGGTCGAGGCCGACGGCGGCGATCTGCACCTGCTCGGTCGACGTGATCAGGTTGATCACGGCCCGGGGTACGTCGCAGATCTGCGCCGCGAGCGCCACCAGGGCCTGCAGGTCCCGGCGGGGAGGGGCACCCAGGACGGCGTACCTGGCGATCTCCTCGACCCGTGCCAGGTCCTCATGATCGGCGACCCGAGCCGTCGTCATCGCGCGCCCTCCCGAGACACCTGTGGCGGATGTGAGCAGAGAGGATTCTGTCAGAGGCCGGGTGCGCCCCACACCGGCATCCACCGGCCGAGGTCGGGCTCGATGCGCAGGTCGTTCTTGAGCAGGTCGCGGACCTGGATCTCCAGCAGGTTGTCCCGCTGCTGCGGCCCCTGCGGGGCGAACGGGTAGAACGTGCCCTGCTTGTAGAGGTAGACCAGCCCCAGCCGGCGCCCCGCCGGGTCGGTGAACCCGATGAGCGAGCACAGCAGGCTCGGCCCGAAGCCCTGGGCCTCCAGCGAGGTGTTCACGGTGTGCAGGTCCGTGACCAGCGCCGACAGGTCGTCGGGGCTCTGCCGGGCCAGCAGCCAGGTGAAGCCGAAGGAGTCGGTGCTCCGCTCGACGTCCGGGTCGTCGTCGTTGTCGAGCAGCTCGACGACGTCGGCCTGGGTCTGGGCGAAGGCGGCGCCCTCGGCGGCCCGGTAGCAGACCGATCCGAGCCCGGTCGGCGTGAAGCCGGCGGCCGTCTGCAGCGTGATGGCCGCGGCCGGCAGCGCGAACAGCGCGTCCAGGTTGGCCTCGACGGGCTTGCTCCGTCCGGTCAGGGTGCTCCAGAGACCCATCGGTCAGCTGCCGAGGCCCGGGGCCCGGAACCCGCCGTCCATCGGCTTGCCGAGCTCGGCGGAGATCTTCGCCAGCTGCTCGAGCCGCTGCTCGAGCGACGGGTGGGTCGAGGTGAGCGTCTTCAGCGTCATGCCGCTGACGGCCGGGGCGATGAAGAACGCGTTCAGCGGCTGCGACGACCGCAGGTCCTTGTTCGGGATGGCCGCGATCTCGCCGCTGATCTTGGTCAGCGCGCTGGCCAGCGCCGACGGCTTCTGGGTGAGGAAGGCACCGGCCCGGTCCGCGCACAGCTCGCGGTAGCGCGACAGGAGCCGGGTCAGGAAGAAGCTCACGGCGTACACCACCAGGCTGACCGCGAGCACGATGAGCCACACCGGCACACCGTTGTTGTTGTTGTTATTGCCGCCACGGCGGTCCCCGCCGCCGAAGATGGCGCCGTACTGCGCGCCGCGCGTCAGCATCGCGGCCATGATCCCGGCCGAGCTGGCGAGCGTCATCACCAGCACGTCCTTGTGCGCGACGTGGGAGAGCTCGTGGGCGAGCACGCCCTCCATCTCCTCGGCGGTCAGCTTGTCGAGGATCCCGGTGGTCACGCAGACGGCCGAGTGGCTCGCCGACCGGCCGGTCGCGAACGCGTTCGGCATGTCGGTGTAGGCGATCGCCACCCGCGGCTTCGGCATGTCCGCGAGCGCGCAGAGCCGGTCGATCATGCCGTGCAGCTCCGGCGCCTCCTGCGGCGTGACCTCGCGGGCCCGCATCGCCTTGAGCGCCACGGTGTCGGAGTTGTACCACTGGAACCACGCGACGCCGATGCCCGCGAAGCCGATCAGCACCCAGAGACCGGTGTTGCGGAAGACGAACATGAGCGCCACGACGAGCGCCACGAACAGCCCGCCGAGCAGGAACAGGACCAAGGTCATCCGCGCGGTCAGGCCGCGGTCGTTGATGAAACGTGTGCTTGCCATCAGCCCGGGATCAGCCCCTCGTCGCTGAGCAGCTCCCGCACCTCCTCCAGCGTCGCGTCGGAGGGCGGCAGGATCAGGTCGGAGTCCTCGAGCGACTCGGCGGGCAGGGTGGTGCCGGCCTCGCGTACGGCGTTCAGCAGCGCGTCGAGGGCCTGGGAGAACGTCTCCCGGTCCCCCTGCTCCACGGCCGCCTCGACCGCGGAGTCCAGCTCGTTGAGCGCAGGCAGCCGGTCGTCGGACACGTCCCACTGCCCCTCGCCGAGGATCCGCACGATCATGCCGTTCCTTCTTCCTTCCGGGGCTCCTCGGCCGCCTCGACCTGGGCCGGCGGCGTCGAGTCGGCCTGCTCCAGCGCCTGCTGGGCGCCCGCCCCGCCCGTCGTACCGGACTTGAGGGCGGCCAGCTCGGCCTCCACGTCGGACTGGGAGGACATCGCCTCGAGCTCGCGGGCGATGTCGTCGCCCCGGTTCAGCGAGCTCGCGTCGTCGAGCGCCCCGGAGGCGATCAGCTCGTCGATCGCGCCGGCGCGCGCCTGCATCTGCGCGGTCTTGTCCTCGGCGCGCTGGACCGCCATCCCGACATCGCCCATCTCCTCCGAGATGCCGGAGAAGGCCTCGTTGATGCGGGTCTGCGCCTCGGCCGCGGTGTACTTCGCCTTGATCGTCTCCTTCTGCGTGCGGAAGGACTCGACCTTGGCCTGCAGCCGCTGCGAGGCGAGGGTCAGCTTCTCCTCCTCGCCCTGCAGCTGCGCCTGCTGCGCCTTGAGGTCGCTCATCTGGCCGGTCAGCGCCGGACTTGCGCGTCAGGGCCTCGCGGGCGAGGTCCTCGCGGCCCATCGACAGCGCCTTCTGCGCCTGCTCGGTCAGCTTGTCGGACTGCTGCTGGAGCTGCGCGGCCTGGAGCTCGACGCGCTTGCGGCTCGTGGCGACGTCGGCCACGCCGCGGCGTACCTTCGTCAGCAGCTCGAGCTGCCGCTTGTAGCTGTAGTCGAGCGTCTCGCGCGGGTCCTCGGCACGGTCGAGCGCCTTGTCGGCCTTGGCGCGGAAGATCAGGCTGATGCGCTTCATGAGGGTCATCGAGGACAGCGCCCCTTTTCTTTCTCGGATGCAGCCCGGTGGCGGCACGGTGACGTCGTCACCACCCTACGGGCCAACGGGCGGCCGGAGTAGGAGGTTCCCGGCGGTCTCGGCGCGCCCGAACGCGGTTAGTCTGGGGCCCTCACCACCCCGCAGGGCTCCACCCGGAGACCTGCCCAGAGACCGAGGAAGCAGTCCGTTGTTCCGTCGCAGCAAGACCGCCGAGCCCGCCGCCCCCGCCGCCACCGACAAGGTCGGCGGCAAGGGCCGTCCGACGCCGACCCGCAAGGAGGCGCAGGCCGCCGCGAAGGCGATGGCCAAGGGACCGTCGGACCGCAAGGAGGCCGGCCGCCTCCAGCGGCAGCGCCGCAACGAGAGCAGCGCCAAGATCCGCGAGGGCATGAAGACCGGCGACGAGCGCTACCTGCCGGCCCGCGACAAGGGCCCGGTGCGACGCTTCGTCCGCGACTGGATCGACGCCCGCCTCTGCGTCGCCGAGATGCTGCTCCCGCTGCTGATCATCATCATGGTCGGCCAGACCCTGTCGCAGAGCCTGGCCAACGGGCTCTGGAGCGCGACGATCCTGCTGGTCGCGCTGGACACCTCGCTCGTCGTGTTCCGGCTGCGGCGCGAGCTGCGCCGCCGCTTCCCCGACACCAGCACCAAGGGCGCCGTCGGGTACGGCATCCTCCGGTCGCTGCAGCTGCGCTGGATCCGGCTCCCCAAGCCACAGGTCAAGCTGGGCGCCAAGCTGCCGCAGCGCTACTGAGCGCTACCGACCCGTCTGCCCGTTGGGCCCTGTGTCTAGGGTCGGGGCCATGGAGTTCCGCAACCTCGGCAAGAGTGGTCTCAAGGTCTCGGCGATCGCCTACGGCAACTGGCTGACCCACGGGTCCCAGGTGGAGGAGGACGCGGCGCTTGCCTGCGTCCGGCAGGCGCTGGACGAGGGCATCACGACCTTCGACACCGCCGACGTCTACGCCAACACCAAGGCGGAGTCGGTGCTCGGCAAGGCGCTGCAGGGTGAGCGCCGCGAGAGCCTCGAGATCCTCACCAAGGTCTACTGGCCGACCGGCCCCGGCAAGCACAACGACAGCGGCCTGTCGCGCAAGCACATCATGGAGTCGATCAACGGCTCCCTGTCCCGGCTCGGCACCGACTACGTCGACGTCTACCAGGCGCACCGCTACGACTACGAGACGCCGCTCGAGGAGACGATGGAGGCGTTCGCCGACGTCGTGCATGCCGGCAAGGCGCACTACATCGGGGTCTCGGAGTGGAAGGCCGAGGAGATCCGGGCGGCGCACGCGCTGGCCCGCGAGCTGCGGATCCCCCTCGTCTCGAACCAGCCGCAGTACAACATGATCTGGCGGGTCATCGAGGCCGAGGTGGTCCCGACGTGCGAGGAGCTCGGCCTCGGCCAGGTGGTCTTCTCCCCCATCGCCCAGGGCGTGCTCACCGGCAAGTACAAGCCGGGCCAGGAGCACCCCGCGGGCTCCCGCGCCACCGACGAGAAGGGCGGCGCGAGCATGATCTCGCGCTGGCTCGACAACGACGACGTCCTCGAGCGCGTGCAGCGGCTCACGCCGCTCGCGGAGCAGGCCGGCCTGTCGCTCGCCCAGCTCTCGGTCGCGTGGGTGCTGCAGAACAGCAACGTGTCGGCGGCGATCATCGGCGCCTCCCGCCCCGAGCAGGTCACCGAGAACGTCAAGGCGGTCGGCGTGAAGCTCGAGGACGACCTGCTCAAGCAGATCGACGAGGTCCTCGACGACGTCATCGAGCGCGACCCGGCCAGGACCGAGTCCCCGCGCCGTCGACCCGTGCGCTGAACGCCGTACGACGGACCGGGTCGGCGGCTCGCCGACCCGTCACCTCGTGCGCGACACGCCGGTGAGACTGCCTTCCAGCTGACCCTTCGACGGGCTCAGGACGGCGCGGGTCGGCGACTCAGGCGGAGGCGTGCAGGCTCATCGGGCCGTAGACCTCGCGGTCGCCCTCGAAGAGGGTGACCTGCTCGACGCCGTCCTCGAGGAGGTCCCGCCAGACCTCGCCGATCCAGGACTCGGCGTCGCTCTGGGACGGGAAGCCGGTGGCACCGGAGGCCGAGCCTTCGGCGTTCACCTCTGCGCCCGACGCGTCCTCGAACCGCCAGCGCCAGGTCGCCTTGGGCGAGGGGTCGTTGCTGCCGAAGGACGCGGAGGGCTCGAGCGAGTTCGTCATGTGACGAGCCTAACCAGGCGGTCGGCCGCGGTCCTTTGACGCCGTCGCGGAGCGCGTGGGACCGTGTGCCCACTGCCCGACCCTCGGGAAAGCCGGTGTGACTCCGGCGCTGACCCGCAACCGTGAGACGGACCCGGCCACCGGCCGGGCCCGCCGAGCCGGAACACCGAGGCGAGCAGCGGCTCCACATCATCCGTCGAGGTCTACGGGACGGAGCCGGATCCGCGCCCGCCGAGGCGCGCGGGGTCCGGCGAAGTCTGTGCACCGCCGCCACGAAAGGGCCCTCATGGCCATCGCTCAGCGCCGCGTCTCCGGCGTCTTCCTGTTCCTGCTGACCCTGCTGTCCGCGCTGCTCGTGGTCGGGGGCACGGCCGGTCCGGCCCAGGCCGCCGACGGCTTCAAGTACTGGAACTACTTCCACGTCGAGAACGGGAAGTACGTCTTCGCCCAGACCGGCCCGGCCGACTACCAGCCGAAGGACGGCGCCGTGGAGGCCTACCGCTACGGCCTGTCCTCCACCGCCGACGGCATCCAGCCCCGCACCGAGGCGACGACCTACTCCGTCGACGACATCTGCAAGGGCGTCGAGGCCAAGGGCGGACAGAAGCTGGTCGGCGTGCTGCTCGACTACGGCACCGCGGAGGACGCCGGCAGCGGCGAGACCCCGCCCGAGCCCCGGGCCGCCTGCGCGGCAGTGCCGACCAAGGCCAACGGCCAGCAGGTGCTCGACGCGGTCGCCGACGTGCGGGTCGAGAACCAGCTGACCTGCGGCATCGACGGCTACCCGGTCAAGGGCTGCTCGGTCACCGTGAAGAACCCGCCGGCCGCCGCCGCCCAGGAGAGCGTCGACTTCACCCTGCCCAAGTCCGCCACCGAGACGTCCGACACCGGCTCCACGCAGGCCGCCGAGCAGACCGACGACAGCGGCTTCCCGTGGACCCTGGTGGTCGTCGTGGTCGTCGTCCTGGTGCTCGCCGGGGCCGGCCTCGCGGTCGCCCGGCGGGGCCGCAACGCCTGAGAGTCCGCCGAAACCCGTGCGCGCCGTCGACCGCCTCACGTTCCCCCGGAGCCTGCATCCGGGGGCGTGGTGGCTGTGGGCGGTGGCGCTCGCGGCGGCCGCCAGCCGCACCCAGAACCCGGTGCCGCTGGCGATGATCCTGGCCGTCACCGGCTTCGTGGTCGCCGCCCGACGCAGCAACGCGCCCTGGGCGCGCTCCTACGTCGCGTTCCTCAAGCTGTCGCTCGTCGTGATCGTGGTCCGGATCCTGTTCCAGGCGCTGCTCTCCACGGGCGCGCAGGGCCCCACGGTGCTCTTCACGCTGCCGTCGCTGCCGATGCCGGAGGGCAGCGGGCTCAAGCTGGGCGGTGAGGTGACCCTCGAGGCGATCCTCAGAGCGTTCTACGAGGGCCTGCAGCTGGCCACCATCTTGTGCTGCGTCGGCGCGGCCAACGCGCTCGGCAGCGCACGGCGGCTGCTGCGCTACGTCCCGGGCGCGCTGTACGAGGTGGGCGTCGCGTGCGTGATCGCGCTGACGTTCGCGCCGCAGCTGGTCACCGACGCTGCGCGGGTGCGCGCGGCGCACCGGCTGCGCGGTCGCAACGGCACCGGCCTGCGCAGCCTCCGGCGGCTGGCGATGCCGGTGCTGGAGGGCGCCCTCGAGCGGTCGGTCGACCTGGCCGCCGCCATGGACTCCCGCGGCTACGGGCGTACGACGGATGACAGCCGCGTCTCGCGACGGGTCACCGGTGTGCTCGTCTTCGGCGGGCTGCTCGGGGTCTGCGTCGGCATCTACGGGCTGCTCGACGGCACGGCGTCCACGTGGCTCGGCCTGCCGATGCTGGCCTTCGGCATGGCCGTCGCGGCGGGTGGCCTGCACCTCGGCGGCCGGCGCAGCGGCCGCACCCGCTACCGCCCCGACCCGTGGGCGCTGCCCGAGTGGCTGGTCACCGCGAGCGGGGTGGTCGCCGCGACGGCCGTCTTCGTCGACGTGCGGCTGCACCCGGAGGACTTCTTCCTGGCCAGCGTGACCGCGGTGCCGCCGGTCCCGGTGCTGGCGGTCGCGGGCATCCTGGTGGGCGTGCTCCCCGCGTTCGTGGCCCCGCCGCTGCCTGCGGCGTCGGCGCCCGCGCGCCCGCCGAGCGCCTCCGGCGACAGCGCGGTTGCCGCGGACCGGACGGAGGTGGCCGCGTGATCCGCTTCGAGGACGTCGGCGTGACGTTCGCCGACAGCACCGCGCCGGTCCTGGCCGGTGTCGACCTGAGCATCCCCGAGGGCGAGCTGGTGCTGGTCGTCGGCCGCACCGGCTCCGGCAAGACCACCCTGCTGCGCACCCTGAACGGGCTCGTCCCGCACTTCTCGGGCGGCACCCTGCACGGCCGCGTCGTCGTCGACGGCCGGGACACCCGCACCCACCGGCCGCGCGACCTCGCCGACGTCGTCGGCTACGTCGGGCAGGACCCGCTGGCCGGGTTCGTGACCGACACCGTCGAGGACGAGCTCGCCTACGGCATGGAGTCGCTGGGCCTGCCCGCCGACGTGATGCGCAAGCGGGTCGAGGAGACGCTCGACCTGCTCGGGCTCGCGGAGGTGCGCGGCCGCCCGGTCGCCGACCTGTCCGGTGGCCAGCAGCAGCGGGTCGCCATCGGGTCCGTGCTGACCACGCACCCGCGGGTGCTGGTGCTCGACGAGCCGACCTCCGCCCTCGACCCGCTCGCGGCCGAGGAGGTCCTCGCGACCCTCCAGCGGCTGGTGCACGACCTCGGCCTCACCGTCGTGCTCGCCGAGCACCGGCTGGAGCGGGTCGTGCAGTACGCCGACCGGGTGGTGCTCGTGCCCGGCGGCGCGGCACCCGTGGTGTCCGGCACGCCGCAGGACGTGCTGCGCGACGCCCCCGTCGCCCCGCCGGTCGTCGAGCTCGGCCGGATCGCGGGATGGGACCCCCTCCCCCTGTCCGTGCGGGATGCCCGGCGGCGCGCCGTACCGCTGCGGGAGCGGCTGGCCCAGGCCGAGGCGCCGGAGCCGCCCGCGGACCCGGGCGAGGCGGTGGCGACGGTGTCGGACGTGGTCGTCGCCTACGGCCGGCTGCCCGCGCTGCGCGGCGTCTCGCTGGGCATCGGCCGCGGCGAGACCGTCGCGCTGATGGGCCGCAACGGCGCCGGCAAGTCGACGCTGCTGAAGGCGCTCGTCGGCATGAAGCGGGCGACCGGCGGCCGCGTGGAGGTCGACGGGCTCGACCCGGCGGACCTGCGGCCCTCCGCGCTGGTCCGGCACGTCGGCCTGGTGCCGCAGGTGCCCGGCGACCTGCTCTACTCGCCCACCGTCGGCCGCGAGTGCGAGCAGGCCGACCGCGACGCCCGCGTGCACCCCGGCACCACCCTGGAGCTGTTCCGGCGGCTCTCCCCCGGTGTGCCCGTGACGCAGCACCCGCGCGACCTGTCCGAGGGCCAGCGGCTGACTCTCGCGCTCGCGGTGGTGCTCGCCGGGCGTCCGCCGCTGCTGCTGCTCGACGAGCCGACCCGTGGCCTCGACTACACCGCCAAGCACCGGCTGGTGGAGATCCTGCGCGACCTCACCGACGAGGGGCACGCGGTGCTGCTGGCCACCCACGACGTGGAGCTGGTGGCGGAGGTGGCCACCCGGGTGCTGGTGATGGCCGACGGCGAGCTCGTCGCCGACGGCCCGACCGCCGACGTGGTGGTCTCCTCCCCCGCGTTCGCGCCCCAGGTCGCCAAGGTCCTGGCGCCGCAGCGCTGGCTCACGCCGACGCAGGTCGCCGTGGCCCTGGCCGGCACCGAGGCGGTGACGCCGTGAACCTCCTGCCGCTGCGGCTCCGGTCCGCCGTCGCGCTCGGCGCGGTGTTCGCCGTCGGGGTGGTCGCGTTCGGCTGGCCGTTCTTCACCACGCCCGGCGCCGCCCTGGACACCTCCCACTCCGGCGACGCCCCGATGGTGTTCGTGCTGATGCTGCCGCTGCTCGCCGCCGTCGTGCTGGCCGAGCTGACGTCCGGCGGCATGGACGCCAAGGCCGTGGCGATGCTCGGGATGCTGGCCGCGGTCGGCGGCGCGCTCCGGGCGCTCGGCCCGGGGACCGCGGGCCTCGAGCCCAGCTTCGCGGTGATCATCCTGGGCGGGCGGGTGTTCGGCCGCGGCTTCGGCTTCGTGCTGGGCGCCGTCACCATCTTCACCGGAGGCCTGCTCACCGGCGGCGTCGGGCCCTGGCTGCCGTTCCAGATGATCGCGGCCGGGTGGGTCGGCTTCTTCGCCGGCTGCCTGCCGCCGTCGAAGGGACGGGCCGAGGTGGCCACCCTCGCGGCGTACTCCTTCGTCGCCGGGCTCGTCTTCGGCGCCGTGATGAACCTGTGGTTCTGGCCCTTCGCGTCCTACGGTCCCGAGACGTCGTACGTCGCGGGCGACGCCTTCGCGGCGAACCTGCACCGCTACCTGGTCTTCTACGTGACCACGTCGCTGCCGTGGGACCTCGGCCGCTCGGTGCTGTCCGCGCTGGTGCTGCTGCTCGCCGGCACGGCCCTGCTGCGGGCGCTGCGCCGGGCCTCCCGCCGGGCGGCCTTCGACGCGGTCGCGGCGTTCGAGTGAACCTCACCCTGCTGGGCACCGGGGCGGCGGACGGCTGGCCGAACCCGCACTGCCGCTGCGCCTCCTGCACCGCCGCCCGGGCCGCCGGCACGCTGCGCGGGCAGACCTCGGCGCTGCTGGACGGGACGCTGCTGCTCGACTGCGGTCCGGAGGCGCCGCACGCCGCGCAGCGCGCCGGCCTGGACCTGACCGGGCTGCGGCACGTGCTGCTCACGCACGCGCACCCCGACCACTGCGCGCCCGCGTTCCTGCTGTTCCGCGCGTGGGTGTCCGACACCCCGCTCGACGTGCTGGGCCCGCCCGAGGTCGTCGAGCAGGCCCGGATGTGGGTGGCGCCGGACTCGGACGTGCGCTTCGTCGCGGTGGCCCCCGGCGAGACCCACACCCTCGGGGCGTACGACGTCCGGGTGCTCGCCGCCGCGCACGGGACGCCCGGGTCGTGCGTGCTCTACGACGTGACCGGTCCCGGCGGACGGCTGCTCTACGCCACCGACACCGGGCCGCTGCCCGACACGACGGTGGACGCCGTGGCGGGTGCGGCCTTCGACGTGGTGCTGCTCGAGGAGACCTTCGGCGACCACGTCACGCACGGCACCGACCACCTCGACCTGCGCACCTTCCCCGAGCAGCTGCGCCGGCTCCGTGCGGCCGGCGCCGTCACGCCGGACACCGACGTGGTCGCCGTACACCTCTCCCACCGCAACCCCGCCGACCTCGCCGACCGGCTGGCGGCCTGGGACGCCCGCGTCGTCCCCGACGGCACCACGCTCGGCGCGCGACCGGAGCCACGCCAGGTCGGCCGCACGCTCGTCATCGGCGGCGCGCGCTCGGGCAAGTCGTCCGCGGCCGAGGGACTGCTCGCGGCGGAGGCGTCGGTGACCTACGTGGCCACCGCCTACCCCGCCGACCACGACGACGAGTGGTCCGAGCGGGTCCGGCTGCACCAGGGCCGACGGCCCGCGCACTGGTCGACGCTGGAGACCACCGACCTGGTGCCGCTGCTCGCGAGCGACGGCGATCCCCTGCTGGTGGACTGCCTCACGCTCTGGCTCACCCGGGTCATGGACGCCCACGACGCCTGGGACGACGACGTCTGGGCCGCGCGGGCCGAGAAGGCCGTGGCCGGGGAGATCGACGCGCTCGCCGAGGCCTGGCGCACGACGGGTCGCCGCGTCGTCGCGGTCACCAACGAGGTCGGCCAGGGGGTGGTGCCCGACACCGCTGCCGGCCGGCGCTTCCGCGACGTGATGGGCCGGCTGAACACGGCCGTCGCCGCCGTCACCGAGGACGTGCTGTGGTGCACCGCCGGCCGGGCGACGCGGCTGTGAACGCACTGCGGCTGGCGCTCGGGACGCTGACGGTGCTGCCGGTGCGCCCCCCGTCGTCGGTGGACCGGCGCACCGCCGGACGCGCGATGGTGCTGGCGCCGCTGGTCGCGCTGCTGCTGGGGGCTGTCGTCCTCGCGTGCTGTGGGTGCTCGGCGGCGGGACGCTCCTGCTGCTCGGTCCCGCCGGTCAGGGCCCGGGCCTCCGAACCTCCTCGCTGTCGCCTCTGATCGCCGCGGCCGTGACGGTCGCGCTGCTCGCGCTGCTCACCCGCGCGATGCACCTCGACGGGCTGGCCGACGTCGCCGACGGCCTGGGCTCCGGACGCGACCGCGACCGGGCGCTCGCGGTGATGCGCCAGAGCGACATCGGGCCGTTCGGGGTGGTGACGCTGCTGCTCGTGCTGCTGCTCCAGGTCGCCTGCGTCGAGCAGCTGGTGCAGGCGCCGGCCGGGCAGGCCGCGATCGTGGGCGCTCTCCTGCTCAGCCGGCTCGTGCTCCCGGCCCTGTGCGTGCGCGGCGTCCCCTCCGCGCGGCCGGACGGGCTCGGCGCCATGGTGGCCGGGTCGGTGGGCGTCCCCGGCCTGCTCGTCGCTGCCGGTCTCGCCGCCGTGGCCTCGCTGCTCGTGTCGCTCGTCGCGAGCGCCTCACCGCAGCGCCTCTACGGCGGGCTCCTGTGGTCCTCGGGGTACTCCTTCCCGCACGTGCTCGCTCTCGTGGTGGTCCCGCTCCTCCTCACCGGACTCTTCGCGCGGCACTGCGTGCGCCGCTTCGGCGGCATCACCGGCGACGTGCTCGGCGCGTGCGTCGAGGTCTGCTTCACGACCGCGCTGCTGGTCGCCGCGATCTGACTGGGTGTGTCCCATTTGGCGACGACTGCGAGCCGAACACGTTCGCCTTCGGACTCCGCTTCAACCGGCCGATCCCTGCGCTTGCGCGAGGGTTCGCCGCGAACACCGTGCGAGAAGTCGAGCCTGCACGCAACGACGGACAGGTCCGCCAGTAGGAGAATGACGTCATGACCGCTCTTCGCCGCCTCGCCCCCGCGCTAGTGCTCGTGCTCGCAAGCTCGCTTGCCGCGTGCACCGGGGCCGAGGCGAGCGACGACGGCACGGCGCTGCTGACCAACAAGACGGGCAAGGACGGTCTGCACGTCTACGTGCTCGACGGGACCGGGGGCCCATGGATGGACGCGCCACTGGATCCCTACTTCCGCTTCGACACCCAAGACCCCGAACGGAAGCGGCAGTGCCTGGTCGCCGGTGACGGGTCGTTCGAGGTGCGTGACTCCACCGGCAAAGTGCTGGTCGAGCACGACTTCGCCGACCGACCGGTGTGCGAGCACGAGAAGCTGGACGTCACCGCCGACCTCAAACTCGTATGGCGCAGCCGCTAGCCGCGGGCCAGATGAACCACGGCTCCGTCCGTGCCAATAGGGACACACGCAGTGAGTTCCGCGGACACGCAGGCGACTCTCGACTAGGGTGCGTTGACCAAGTGCTTGCCGTCGCGAGCGTCGTCAGACGAGGTGCCTCGCAAGGCGGAGGAGCGAAGGCGATGCGAAGCATCGTCGAGTGACGACAACGCCGCGAGGTGCCGCGGATGGCGGCGCGCAGCAGGCAACCGGACTTGGTCAACGCACCCTAGGGTGTTCGGCGACCTCTCGGGGGTGTTCACCTTGCTCGGCTCGCACCGCACACGGATCTGCACCGCTGCCGCGATCGCGGCCTCACTCGTCCTGCTCGGGACGTCGCCCGCCCATGCGGACGGTCCCACGGGCGTGATGCTCGTGGCCCACCGTGGCGCGGTCGACCACGCACCCGAGAGCACGCTCGCCGCCTTCGACCAGGCGGTCGCGGACCGGTCGGACCGGATCAGCCTCGACGTGCACCTGACCCGCGACGGCGTGCCGGTCGTGATCCACGACGGCGACCTGCGCCGTACGACGGACGCGGAGCAGGTGTTCCCCGGCCGCTCCCCCTGGACCGTCTCGGACTTCACGCTGGCAGAGGTCAAGAGGCTGGACGCGGGCAGCTGGTACGGCGCGGGCGGGTACACCGGCTCGCGGGTGCTCACCCTCGACGAGGTGCTCACCGAGCTGGCCGCGTCGCCGGTGAGCCTGATGGTCGAGGCCAAGACCCCGTCGCTGCACGGCGGTGTGCCCGGCATCGGCGCCGCGATCAAGGCAGTGCTCGACCGGCACCCGGAGTGGGCCGGCAACACGGCGGCCGGGACGCCCCGGGTGGTGCTGGAGAGCTTCGAGTGGGACTTCCTGGACGACATGCACGCGGCCTACCCGGAGCTGCCGCTGGTGCTGCTCGGCAACGTGACACCCGGCGACCTGGCCGACCGGGCGTGGGCGACCGAGATCGACGTACGCCACACCGCGCTCACGGCCGAGACGGTCGCAGCCGCGCACCAGGCCGGCGTCCCGGTCGGCACCTGGACGCCCAACGCCACCACCGACCTGCAGCGGGTGCTCGACCTGGGCGCGGACCGGGTCACCACCGACCAGACCGACCGGCTGCGCGCGATGCTGCGCGCCCAGGGCCGCACCTGGACCGGCACCACCTGGCCGGCCGCGCCCGCGACGTCGAGCGTCGTCGTCTCGGCGCCGCCGTCCGGCCCGGTCGGCCGCCGGGTGCTGGTGACGGCGCGACCACGCACCGCCGGCGGCGCCGCCCTGCCCTGGCAGAGCGTCACGTTCCAGGCCCGCGACGCCGGCGTCTGGCGGACGGTCGGCACGAACGCCACCGACTCGCACGGCACCGCCGTGCTCTCGCTGCGGGTCGGCGAGACGATGCGCGTGCGCGCCGTCTCCGGAGGACGTACGTCGACCGACCGGGCCGTCGCGGCGGCCGTCCCGGCGGTCGTGCTCCCGACCGGCGCACCCCTGCCGTCCGTCCGGCTCGCCGGGCAGGCCGCACCGACCACGAACGGCGCCGACCCGCGGGTCACCGCCGTCTCGCGCAGCACCTGGCGCTCGATGGCGGGCCGCTCGTGGCGCAAGGGCTGCCCTGTCGGCCGCGCCGGGCTGCGCACCCTCCGGGTGAGCTACTGGGGCTTCGACGGCCGGCGGCACCGCGGCACCCTCGTCGTGGCCAAGGGCTCGGCCTCCCAGCTGGCGCGGGTGTTCTCCCGCCTCTACGCCCAGCGGCTGCCGGTCCGGTCGCTGCGCCGGCTGGAGACGATGGGCGGCTGGAGCACGGCGGTGCCACGGGCGATGCGCGCGGACGCCGGCTTCGGCTACGCGTGCCAGCGGGTGCCGGGCGACCGCACCCGGCACGGGACGCACGCCTACGGCACCCGCGTGAGCGTCAACCCGTGGGAGAACCCGACGAAGGCCGGCCGCCGCGGCGCGCCGGACACCTGGTGGCTGAGCCGATCCCGGAGCGTTCCCTACGTGCACGCCGCGGCGAGCCCGGTCGTGCGTGCGTTCGCCGCCGAGGGCTTCGCGTGGAACGGCCGCTACGGCCGCTACGCCGACTTCCGCGACGTGCGTCGCTGACTGGACGTCCCTGCTGCCGGTTTGGCGTGAGTCCTCGGTGGACGGTGCCCGACCCATCTGCCGGGCGGCGCCGGTCACGCTTCGATGAACTCGAGCAGGTCCTGGTTGATGACATCGGCGTTGACGGTGCACATGCCGTGCGGGAAGCCCGGATACACCTTCAGGGTCCCCGCCTTGAGGAGCTTGATCGACAGCTCGGCCGAGTCGGCGATCGGGACGATCTGATCGTCGTCGCCGTGCATCACCAGCGTCGGAACCTCGATCATCGTGAGGTCTTCGGTGAAGTCGGTCTCCGAGAAGGCCTTGATCCCCTCGTAGTGGGCCTTGGCTCCACCCATCATGCCCTGGCGCCACCAGTTCCGGATGACCCCCTCCGAGACCTCCGCCCCGGGCCGGTTGAAGCCGTAGAAGGGCCCGGAGGCGACATCGAGGAAGAACTGGGCACGATGGGACGCCGTGCCTTCCCGGAAGCCGTCGAACACCTCGATCGGGAGTCCGCCCGGGTTGGCGTCGGTCTGCAGCATCAGCGGCGGAACCGCACCGATCAGCACCGCCTTGGCGACCCTGCCGGCCCCGTGGCGGGCGACGTAGCGGGCGACCTCGCCGCCACCCGTCGAGTGCCCGACGTGCACAGCATCACGCAGGTCGAGCTGCTCGACCACGGCAGCGGCATCGGCGGCGTAGGTGTCCATGTCGTGCCCGTCCGACGTCTGGGTGGACCGGCCGTGACCACGCCGGTCGTGGGCGACCACCCGGTAGCCACGCAGCACGAAGAACATCAGCTGCGGGTCCCAGTCGTCGGAGCTCAACGGCCACCCGTGGTGGAACACGATCGGCTGACCGCTGCCCCAGTCCTTGTAGAAGATCTCCGTGCCGTCCTCGGTCGTCACGAAAGCCATGGCCACAACCTCCATGCAGGTGTCCTGGAACCCCCGGCGGCCCGCCGCCATCCTCCCTCCGGCGGGCGGGGCAGGTACAGACCGGACTGCACCGCCGACCTCTCCGTTCGGGGGAGTCCCTGGCGCTACCTGACGTCGGTCTCCACGAACGGCGGCCTGCTCACGGTGAACACCTCTCGGCGACCGCGCACGTCGACGGACACCTCGGCGCCGTCGGTCACCTGGCTCGCGATCAACGCCAGCCCCACGCCGGTGCGCCGGGTCGGGGAGAACGTCCCGGACGTGATCTCGCCGACCGGCACGTCGGCCGCGAGCAGCACCCGCATGCCGGGCCGCGGGATGCCGCGTCCGACGGCGACCAGGCCGCGCAGCACGCGCTTGGGTCCTTCGGCCTTCTCGGCGGAGAGCACGTCCTTGCCCCAGAAGCGCTCCTTGGACCAGCCGACCGCCCAGCCGAGGCGGGCCTGCACCGGCGTCACGTCGAGGCTGATGTCCTGCCCGTGCAGCGGGTAGCCCATCTCGGTGCGCAGCGTGTCGCGGGCACCGAGGCCGCACGGCAGCAGGCCGTGCTCCTGACCGGCCGCGGTCAGCGCGTCCCAGAGCGCGACGGCGGCGTCGTTGCCGCAGACCAGCTCGTAGCCGCGCTCCCCCGTGTAGCCGGTGCGGCAGACCGTGACGGGCGCGCCCTCGAAGTCGGTCTCGACGAAGGACATGTACTCGTGGCCCGTCGGCAGACCGACCGCCTCGAGCACTGCGTCGGAGTGCGGACCCTGCACGGCGAGCACCGCGTGGCTGGTGTGCTGGTCCTCGACCGCGACCCCCTCGGGCGCCTCCTCGGCCAGCCGCCGCAGCACCTCGGCGGTGTTGGCGGCGTTGGGGATCAGGAACACCTCGTCCTCGCCGCGCAGGTAGGCGATCAGGTCGTCGACGATGCCGCCGGTCGCGTCGTCGCAGCACAGGGTGTACTGCGCCTTGCCCGGGGCGATCCGGCCCAGGTCGTTGCTGAGCGTCGCGTTCACGTGCGCGGCCGCGCCGGGTCCGTGCACGAGCCCCTTGCCGAGGTGGCTGACGTCGAAGATGCCGACGGCCTCGCGCACTGCCGTGTGCTCCTTGATGACGCCCGACCCGGCGTACTCCAGCGGCATCGACCAGCCGCCGAACTCGGCGAACTTCGCGCCGAGAGACACGTGCCGGTCGTGGAGGGGCGAGGTGCGCAGCGCAGCGACCTCGTCGTGCGGGTTCGCGTCAGGGCTGTTCATGGCGCCGAACCTACCGCAGCGGGACGGCGCGACCGCCCCGGCTAGAGTGCCACGACAGCCCATGCAGGTATGACGAAGGAGTCGGTCGGTGACCAGCTACACCCTGCGCAAGGGCGCGGCGGAGAAGACCAAGGCCGACGTGGTCGTCGTCGGCGTCGTGCGCACCCCGAAGGGCCTGCGTGCCGCCCCCGGTGGTGAGGGGGTGGCGTCGGCCTACGGCCGCAAGTTCGACCCGCTGCTGTCCACGATCGGCTTCTCGGCCAAGCCCGGTGAGGTGGCCAAGGTCCCCACCGGCGGCATCATCAAGTCCCCGCTGCTGATCCTCGTCGGGCTCGGCGACGCGAGCGCCGTCGACGCGGCCGCCGTACGTCGCGCGGCCGGTGTCGCGGCCCGCGCGGTCTCCAACGCCGCCTCGGTCGCCATCGCCCTCCCGGCCCTGGACGACCACCAGGTCCGCGCCGTCGTCGAGGGCACGATGCTCGGCGGCTACGCCTTCAGCGCCTACCGCACCGGCGCCGCACCCGAGGGCCCCGGCGAGATCGTCGTGCTCACCGACACCGCCCGCACCAAGAGCGCCAAGGAAGCCGTCGAGACCGCGCGCATCGTCGCGGAGACGACCGCACTGGCCCGCGACTGGGTCAACACCCCGCCCGGCGACCTCACCCCGGCCGCCTTCGCCGACGCCGTCGTCGGCGCCCACAAGGACCGCGACGCCAAGGTGAAGGTCTCCGTCACCGACGACGCGGCGCTGCGCAAGGGCGGGTTCGGCGGCATCATCGGCGTCGGCCAGGGCTCCGCCAACCCGCCGCGGCTGGTGCAGCTGACCTACGCACCCCGGGGCGCGAAGACCCACCTCGCCCTGGTCGGCAAGGGCATCACCTACGACTCCGGCGGCCTCAGCATCAAGCCCAGCGCCAGCATGGCCACGATGAAGAGCGACATGGCCGGCGCCGCCGCGGTCATCGCCGCGACCTTCGCGATCGCCGAGCTCGGACTGCCGGTCAAGGTCACCACGATCGCGCCGATGGCCGAGAACATGGTCTCCGGCACCTCCACGCGTCCCGGCGACGTGCTGACGATGTACGGCGGCCGCACCGTCGAGGTGCTCAACACCGACGCCGAGGGGCGGCTCGTGCTCGCCGACGGCCTGGTCCTGGCCCAGGAGGGCAACCCCGACCTGATCGTCGACGTCGCCACCCTGACCGGCGCGTGCGAGACCGCGCTCGGCGACCGGGTCGCCGGGATCATGGGCAACGACGACGAGCTGGTGCTGCGCACCATCGGCGCCGGGGCGCGGGTCGGCGAGGTGCTGTGGCAGCTGCCGATCTCCGAGGAGATGCCGGTCAAGGTGCGCACCTACAGCAAGGTCGCGGACCTGATGCAGCACAACATCGACCTGTTCGGCGGCGCGCTCTACGCCGCGGCGTTCCTGCAGGAGTTCGTCGGCGACCACCGGTGGGCCCACCTCGACATCGCCGGGCCCGGGTTCAACAGCCGCGGCCCCTACGGCCACGTGCCGAGCGGCGGCACCGGCGCACTCGGTGGCGACGCTGGTCGAGCTGGCAACGGAGCTGGCGAACGGGCTCAGCTGAGGCCGTTCTGCTTCATCCGGCGGTTGTACTCCCGCATCCGCGCCGGGTAGCCGACCACGGCCGCGTCGTACGACGGGACGCTGTGCTGGTTGGCGAAGCGGTGCGCCCACTCGACCGACGGGACCCGGCGCCGGGTCCACTCGCCGTCGTGGGCGACGAGCATCAGGGTGACGTCGCTGACCGCCGTGCGGGGCTCGACGAACCCCTCGACACCGCGGCGCGTGGTGGCGAACGCACGCAGGTGCTGCTCGTCCGCCGCGTCGGACGCACGCACGGTCGTCGCGGCCCCGGTCCGGCCCGGTCGCCTCACGCGTGATCTCGTGCCACGCCGCATGCGATCCATCCACCCCATGGTGCAAGTGTGCCCGGCCGGACTGAGGTTTCGCTGAAACTCTGGGCAGTGGACTCGTCCGGAGAGGTGTCCGAGAGCGCTTGGACCCGGTGTGGACACCGGGCGCAATGGTGCAAAGATGGCCCGGACGCGCGGGAGGACGAGGCGGGGCGATCCCCTGCCGGCCCGCGTCGGAATCGAGAAGAGACCGGAGGCTCGGGTGGCGGACAACGGCGTCGGCGACTTCGATGTGGTGATCCTCGGAGCAGGGAGCGGCGGCTACGCCTGTGCCCTGCGGGCCGCGCAGCTCGGCCTCTCCGTGGCGCTCGTCGAGAAGGGCAAGCTCGGCGGGACGTGCCTGCACGTCGGCTGCATCCCGACCAAGGCCCTCCTGCACGCGGCCGAGGTGGCCGACACCGCGCGCGAGTCCGAGCAGTTCGGCGTCAACGCCACGCTCGAGGGCATCGACATGGGCGGCGTCAACAAGTACAAGGACGGCGTCGTCTCCCGCCTCTTCAAGGGGCTCACCGGGCTGATCAAGGGCCGCGGCATCACCGTGATCGAGGGCGAGGGACGCCTGGTCGGCGAGCGCACCGTCGAGGTCAACGGCCAGCGGTACGTCGGACGCGCGGTCGTCCTCGCGTCCGGGTCCTACTCGCGGTCGCTGCCCGGCCTGGAGGTCGACGGGCACCGGGTGCTCACCTCCGAGCACGCGCTCACGCTCGACCGGGTGCCGCGCTCCGCGATCGTGCTCGGCGGCGGCGTGATCGGCTGCGAGTTCGCCAGCGTCTGGCGCTCCTTCGGCGCCGACGTCACCATCGTCGAGGCGCTCCCCCGGCTGGTCGCCGCCGAGGACGAGGACGTCTCCAAGACCCTCGAGCGCGCGTTCCGCAAGCGCAAGATCGGCGTCCGCACCGGCAGCCCCTTCCAGTCCGTGGAGAGCACCGAGGACGGTGTCCGGGTCACCGTCGAGGGCGGCGAGACCATCGACGCCGAGGTGCTGCTCGTCGCCGTCGGCCGCGGACCGTCGACGGACGGGCTCGGCTACGACGAGCAGGGCGTGACGATGGAGCGCGGCTTCGTGCTCACCGACGAGCGGCTGCGCACGAACCTCCCCGGCGTCTACGCGGTCGGCGACATCGTCCCCGGCCTGCAGCTCGCGCACCGCGGCTTCCAGCAGGGCATCTTCGTGGCCGAGGAGGTCGCCGGCCTCGACCCCAAGCCGATCGACGAGACCGGCATCCCCCGGGTCACCTACTGCGACCCCGAGGTCGCGTCCGTCGGGCTCACCGAGGCGGCCGCCCGGTCGACGTACGGTGACGACGCGGTGGAGGCGCTGACCTACGACCTCGGCGGCAACGGCAAGAGCCAGATCCTGCGGACGCAGGGCTTCGTCAAGCTGGTGCGCACCAAGGACGGCCCGGTCGTCGGCGTGCACATGGTCGGCGCGCGAGCCGGCGAGCTCGTCGGCGAGGCGCAGCTGATCTACGGCTGGGAGGCGCACCCCGAGGACGTCGCCCCGATGGTGCACGCACACCCGACGCAGAACGAAGCTCTCGGTGAGGCGCACCTCGCGCTGGCCGGGAAAGCCCTGCACGCCCACTCATAGACTCAGACCGACCTCACACTAGGAGCGAAGGAACGCATGGCGACCTCAGTCACTCTCCCCGCACTCGGCGAGTCCGTCACCGAAGGCACCGTCACCCGCTGGCTCAAGCAGCCGGGCGACCAGGTGGCCGTCGACGAGCCGCTGCTGGAGGTGTCCACCGACAAGGTCGACACCGAGATCCCCTCGCCGGTGGCAGGCACGCTGCTCGAGATCAAGGCCGACGAGGACGAGACGATCGAGGTCGGCGCCGAGCTCTGCACGATCGGCGACGAGGGTGAGTCGGGTGGCTCCTCCGACGAGAGCGGCGGCGAGCGCGCCGACGTCGACCCGGACGCGGGCGCCGAGTCCGGTGCGAGCACCGGGTCGGACAGCACCGACGAACGGCGACGAGGACCGCAAGACCGAGACGGAGACCGACCCGCCGGCCGCGCAGACCGACTCGGCCCCGAGCGCGCAGGAGACCGCACCGGGCTCGGCCGACACCAAGCCGGAGGCCGAGGCCTCGCAGGCCGGCACGTCCGGCGGCGGCTCCGGCACGTCGGTGACGCTGCCCGCGCTGGGTGAGTCGGTCACCGAGGGCACGGTCACCCGCTGGCTCAAGCAGGTCGGCGACGACGTGGCGGTCGACGAGCCGCTGCTCGAGGTCTCCACCGACAAGGTCGACACCGAGATCCCCTCCCCGGTCGCCGGGAAGCTCCTCGAGATCAAGGTGCAGGAGGACGAGACGGTCGAGGTCGGCGCCGAGCTGGCCACGATCGGTTCCGGTGACGCCGGCGGCTCCGGTGGCGGCGAGTCCGCACCGCCCGCCGAGGCGAAGCAGGCCGAGCCCGAGCCGGAGAAGGCACCCGAGCCTGAGCCGGAGGCCCGAGCCGGAGCCGAAGAAGGCACCCGAGCCGGAGGCGAAGAAGGAGCCCGAGCCCGCCAAGGAGCCCGAGAAGCAGGCCGCGCCGCCGAAGCACGACGCCGCCCCGCAGAGCGACGCCGAGGGTCCCTACGTCACCCCGCTGGTCCGCAAGATGGCCGCCGAGCACGGCGTCGACCTGTCCGGCGTGACCGGCACGCGGCGTCGGCGGCCGGATCCGCAAGCAGGACGTCCTCGACGCGGCGGCCAAGGCCAAGGAGGCAGCCGCCGCCCCGGCCGCCGAGCCCAGCGCTCCCGCGGCCGCTGCCCCGGCGGCGTCCACGGGTGCGGCAGCGGCACCGGCCGCGCCGAGCCCGCTGCGCGGCAAGACCGAGCCGATGACCCGCCTCCGCAAGGTGATCGCCAAGCGGATGGTCGAGTCGCTGCAGGTCTCGGCGCAGCTGACCACGGTCGTCGAGGTCGACGTCACGTCGATCGCCCGGCTGCGCGACTCGGCCAAGGCCGAGTTCGCGACGCGGGAGGGCGTGAAGCTGTCGTTCCTGCCGTTCTTCGCCAAGGCGGCGATCGACGCGCTCAAGGCGCACCCGTCGCTGAACGCGTCGATCGACACCGAGAAGGGCGAGGTCACCTACTACGACCACGAGAACCTCTCGATCGCGGTGGACACCGAGAAGGGCCTGCTCACGCCGGTGATCAAGGACGCCGGGGACCTCTCGATCGCGGGCCTGGCCCGCAAGATCGCGGACATCGCCGAGCGCACCCGCACCAACAAGATCGGCCCGGACGAGCTGGCCGGCGGCACGTTCACGCTGACCAACACCGGCAGCCGCGGCGCGCTGTTCGACACCCCGATCATCAACCAGCCGCAGGTCGCCATCCTCGGCACCGGCTCGGTCGTGAAGCGGGCCGTGGTGATCGACGACCCGAACCTCGGCGAGACGATCGCGGTGCGCCGGATGGTCTACCTCGCGCTGACCTACGACCACCGGATCGTCGACGGCGCCGACGCGGCGCGGTTCCTCACCGACGTCAAGCAGCGCCTCGAGACCGGCAAGTTCGAGGTCTGACCGTCTGACCCCAGGTAGTCCGTGACGTTCTGCACCCTCCGGGGCCCTTCCGGGAGCCAGAACGTCACGGACTACCCGTTTAACGCGGGTCGGTTAGGTTCGGCGGCATGAGATTCGTTCTGGCCGGGGTCTCCGGCTTTCTCGGTACGGCGTGGCGCGACCACCTGGCCCGCGAGGGTCACGAGGTGGTCCGGCTGGTGCGCGGGGAGGCGCTCTCCGCGAGCGAGTCGCGGTGGGACCCCTACTCCGGGCACGTCGACCGTGCGCTGGTCGAGACCGCCGACGTCGTGGGCACCTGTCCGGCGCCCCGCTCGCGCACTGGCCGTGGACGGCGTCCTACAAGCGCACGTTCACCGAGAGCCGGGTCGCCACCACCCGGACGCTCGCCGAGGCGGTCGCCGCCTCCGACCGCAAGCCGGCGTTCGTCGCGCAGAACGGCATCGCCGGGTACGGCGACCGGGGCGACGCACCGCTGACCGAGGAGTCGGCGTTCGACGCGGACACGTTCATGGGCCGGGTGACCCGCGCCTGGCAGGACGCCACCACGGCCGCCGTCGAGGCGGGCGCCCGCACGGTGGTGATGCGCAGCGGGGTGGTGCTGGACCGTCACGGCGGCGCGATGAAGCCGCTGCTGCCGTTGTTCAAGGCCGGGCTCGGCGGGCCGGTCGGCGACGGGTCGCAGTACTTCTCCACGATCTCGATGCCGGACTGGCTCCGGGCGGCCACGCACCTGGCGGTCGACGACGACGCCTCCGGGGTCTACAACGTGTCGGCGCCCAACGCGACGACCAACGCGGACTTCGGCAAGGAGCTCGGCCGGATGCTGCACCGCCCGGCGGTGCTGCAGGCCCCGTCGTGGGCGATCCGCAGGGTCGTCGGCGACGTGTCGTCGGAGCTGCTCAACTCCACGCGGGTGGAGCCGGCCCGGCTGCTCGAGGAGGGGTTCGTGTTCGAGCACCCCACGCTCAACGAGCGGCTGGCCGCGGCCCTGACCTGACGCCCACCGGACCGGTTCAGTCGCGGAGGCGCACCGCGGCCACCCGCCACGCGCCGTCGCTGCCCCGGACCAGCGTCAGGACCCGCGTGTCCGCGCGGTCGCGCGGCAGCGGTGTCCCTCCCGCCTCGCCGACCGCCTCCCCCGCGACCAGCCGGTCGGTCACCCGGAGCACCAGCCGGTCGGGGCGCTGCGCGACGACCCGCAGCCCCAGCACCTGGGTGCGCAGCCCCTCCACCCGCAGGCCGCGTTCGGTCCAGGCCCGCAGCAACCGCAGGTCGGCCCGGCCGGCCCGGGAACCGGCGACGTAGAGGTCGCGCAGCATCCGCACCGAGCCGGCCGCGTAGGCCGCCGACCGCTGCGCGTCCCAGGCCCGCAGCCGCTCGGCGGCGGGCGCGTCGGTGGGCACGGCGACCGGGGTAGGCGCCGCGACGGCACGGGCCGGACGGTCACCGGCACGGACCAGCGCGAGGACCAGCCCGGCACCGACGAGCGCGAGCAGCACCAGCAGCACGATCCGGGTCCGAGTCACCCGCCCAGCCTGGCCGAGTCGGCGGCCGGACGTCGGCCGCCGTCCACAGGGGCGGGCTCAGACCCGGTTGTCGTCCAGCTGGACGCCGTCGCGCTCGCCGAGGTGCAGCATCTCGGCGGTGGCGTCGTCCGCCTGGTCGGGGGTGTGCCACAGCCGGGACGGCCACCAGATGCGCGGCCCGAGGTCGTAGGCCAGGGCCGGCACGAGCAGCGACCGCACGACGAGGGTGTCGAGCAGGACGCCGAACGCCACGATGAACGCGATCTCGGCCAGGAACAGGATCGGCAGCACACCGAGCGCCGCGAAGGTGGCGGCGAGCACGACGCCCGCCGACGTGATCACGCCGCCGGTCACCGACAGGCCCTTGAGCACGCCGGGGTGCGTGCCCTGCCGCACCGACTCCTCCCTGACCCGGGTCATCAGGAAGATCGAGTAGTCGATGCCCAGGGCGACCAGGAACACGAACCCGATCAGCGAGATCGACGGGTCGGTCGACGGGAACCCCAGCACGTGGTCGAAGACCAGGGCGCTGATCCCGATGGTGGCGCCGAACGACAGCACGTTCGCCAGCACCAGCAGCAGCGGCGCGGCCAGTGACCGGAGCAGCAGCGCGAGCACGACGAAGATCACCAGGAGGATCGCCGGGATCACCCGCGCCCGGTCGGCGTCGGTGGTGTCGCGGGCGTCGAGCTGGATGGCGGTGTTGCCGCCCACCAGGACGTCCGTCCCGACCAGGTCGAGGTCCGTCCTCAGCGAGCGCACGGTGTCCGCGGCGGCCGCCGACTCCGCCGAGCCCTCGAGCGTTCGCGAACACCACGACGTCACCGTCGACCACCTTCGGCTGCGGCGGTGCGGAGCCGGACGGCGGTGCGGCGGGAAGGTAGGAGACGCCGTCCGCCGCGATCCCGTCGTGCGCCTTCAGCGCCGCGAGCACGTCCGGCAGCGCCTGCTGTCGCGCGACCACGATCACCGGCGACGACTCGTCGCTCGGGAACTTCCGGTCCAGGATGTCCTGCGCCTTCACCGAGTCCACCTCGGTGAGGAACGTGTCCGTCTGCGGCACCGGGTCCTCGTTGAGCGTCGGCACGAACGCCGCGCAGGCCGCGAGCACCACGAAGGTCAGCAGCCACACGGCCCGGGCCCGCCGACCGACCAGCCGGGCGACGGCACCCCACACGCCCTTGGTGTCGCGGTGCTCGGAGCCGTACATCGGCCGGAACGGCCAGTAGGCCCAGCGCCCGAGCAGCAGCAGCGCCGCCGGCAGCAGGGTGAGGGCCGAGAACATCGCGCCGACGATGCCGAGCGCGCCCACCGGCCCGAGGCCGCGCAGGCTGGACAGGTCGGAGAGCAGCAGGCACAGCAGGCCGAGCACGACGGTCACGCCCGACGCGACGATCGGCTCGAAGGCCCGCTTGTAGGCCCGGACCATGGCGACGTACACGGAGCGCTCGTCGCGCAGCTCCTCACGGAAGCGGGAGACGATCAGCAGCGAGTAGTCGGTGGCGGCGCCGAGGGCGAGGATGAACAGGATGCCCTGGCTCTGCCCGTTGAGGTCGAGGACGTCGTGCTTGGCCAGCGCGTAGATCGCGGCGGACGCGACCCCCAGCGCCAGCACGGCGGAGATGATCACGACGAGCGGCAGGATGATCGTGCGGTAGACCACGACCAGGATCACCAGCACCACGAGCAGCGCCACCACGAGCAGGATCCCGTCGATGGCACCGAAGGCGGTGATGAAGTCGCCGAGGATGCCGCCCTGGCCGCCGACCAGCGCGGTGAGGCCGGCCGGCGGGTCCTTCACCACGTCCCGGATGTCGGCGACGGCCGCCTGGATCTCCTCGCCGTCCGACGACACGACGGGCACGACGACCTGCGCCGCCGTCCCGTCCGTGGAGTACGTCGCGGCGCCCACCTGCTGCGCGTCGACGTGGTCGACCTCGGCCAGCGACCGGGTGTAGCCGGCGATCGCGGCCTTGTCGGCGGCGGTGAGGCCGTCCTCGCGCTCGAAGACGACGGTCGTGGGCAGCGACTGCTGGCCGGTGAACCTCAGGAACTCGTCGAGCACCTTGGTCGACTCGGCGCTCTGTGGCAGGAACGACGCGTTGTCGTTCTTCTGCACCTCGGCCAACCGTCCGGCGAACGACCCCAACGGGCCTCCGACGAACAGCCACAGCAGCACGACGACGGCGGGCAGCACCCACCTGCGTCCGGGTCCGGTCTGGTCGGTGCGCGCCACGGCGGGCCTCCTCGCGTCGAGGTCCGGCCCCCTCGCGGCCGGACTCCGTCGTTCCACATACTCTCGTACGGTCCCCGAGGGCCCGCGGGCGGCCGGGCTCCCAGGCGTAGGCTCGGGCCGTGGGCGACCTGATCTTCAAGACCGTCGGCTTCGGCGACGCCGCCGTGGAGTACGTCGAGGCGTGGGACCTGCAGCGCCAGGTGCACGCGGGTGTCGTGGACGGCGACCCGGACACCGTGCTCCTCCTCGAGCACCCGCCGGTGTTCACCGCCGGCAAGCGCACCGAGCCGCACGAGCGACCCGTCGGTGACGACGTCCCGGTGATCGACGTGGACCGCGGCGGCAAGATCACCTTCCACGGGCCCGGGCAGCTGGTCGGCTACCCGATCGTGCGGCTGCCCGACCACGTGCTGGTCGTCGACTACGTCCGCCGGGTCGAGGAGGCGCTGATCCACGTGTGCACCGACCTGGGCGTGACCACCGCCCGTGTCCCGGGCCGCAGCGGCGTCTGGATCGCGGAGGACGAGCGCGGGCCGGAGCGCAAGGTCGCGGCGCTCGGCATCCGGGTCAGCCGCGGCGTGACCATGCACGGGTTCGCGATCAACTGCGACGTCGACCTCGGCTGGTACGACCGGTTCGTGCCCTGCGGCATCAGCGACGCCGGCGTGACCAGCCTCAGTGCCGAGCTCGGCCGGGACGTCACCGTCGAGGAGGTCGCTCCGCTCGCCGAGAAGCACCTGACCGAGCTGCTCGCGTGGGCGCCGTACGACCCGACGCCGGACTACCCCGCCAAGCCCGAGCCCGGCCGCGTGCGGCTCATCACGCCCGGGCTGTAGACCGCGCGGCGTGTCCCGAGGCTTCCCGCCCGGCAAGCGCGGGAGACTCGGGAGATGCCTGGCACCTCCGACCTCGTCGTCGAGACGACCGGCCTGCGCAAGGAGTTCCGCACCCGTCGCGGGCGCAGGGTCGTCGCCGTCGACGGTCTCGACCTCGCCGTCCCGGCCGGCGGCGTGCACGGCTTCCTGGGTCCGAACGGGTCCGGCAAGACCACCACGATCCGGATGCTGCTCGGCCTGGCCCGGCCCAGCACCGGCGCGATGGCGCTGTTCGGCGAGCCGGTCCCCCGGCGGCTGCCCCAGGTGATGGGCCGCGTCGGCGCCGTGGTCGAGCAGCCGAAGTTCGTCCCCGCGTTCACCGGCCGCAAGAACCTCACGCTGCTCGCGCACGCCGTCGGCGTGCCCACCAAGGCGGTCGACGCCGCGATCGCCCAGGTCGGGCTGAGCGGCCGCGAGAGGGAGCGCTACAAGGGCTACTCGCTCGGCATGAAGCAGCGGCTCGCGATCGCGGCCACGCTGCTCAAGTCGCCCGACCTGCTGATCCTCGACGAGCCGACCAACGGCCTCGACCCGGCCGGCATCCGCGACATCCGCACGATGATCCGCGAGCTCGGCGAGAACGGCGTCACCGTGCTGCTGAGCTCGCACATCCTGGCCGAGGTGCAGCAGGTCTGCCACTCGGTCTCGATCATCGGCCGCGGCCGGCTGCTCGCCTCCGGGGCCGTCGAGGACCTGGTCGGCGAGCAGCAGGTGAAGCAGGTCCGGGTCGGGGTCGCCGACCCGGGCGCCGCCCAGCGGGCGCTGCAGTCGACCCGCTGGAAGGTCGGCCGCGACGGGCGACCGGCTGGTCGTCGAGGGCGCCGAGCACGCCGAGGACATCACCCGGGTGCTGGCCGGTCACGACATCTACGTCCGCGAGCTGACGCCCGGTGCGCGCCGACCTCGAGTCGGTGTTCCTCCAGCTGACCCACGACACGTCGCTGCACGGCACCGGTGGCTCGATCTGGCCGACGACACGACCGACGAGACGACCGAGGGAGGTGCCGCATGAGGCTGCTGCGCGTCGAGGTCTCCCGGTTCTTCTCCCGGCGGGCGGTGGTGCTGCTGCGTGCTGGGCGCGGCCCTGCTCACCGGGCTGCTCGCCGGCAGCCGATCTGGGACACCCGCCCGGTCACCGCCCCCGAGCTCGCGGAAGCCAAGGCCCAGGTCGCCGAGCAGCTCGCGCAGCCCGACTTCCAGCAGGAGCTGCGCACCTGCCGCGACGACCCCGAGACGTACTTCGGCCCCGGCGCGACCTCGGCCGACTGCGACGTCACTGGTGCCGACCACGGCGAACTACCTCAACCGCTCCACCCTCGACCTCGCCCAGGAGCGTCGCGGCAACGGGACCGCGCTGGTCGTGCTCGTCACCGCGCTGATGATCATCGTCGGGACGACGTACGCCGGCGCCGACTGGGACACCGGGTCGATGGGCAACCAGCTGCTGTTCGAGCCGCGGCGCGAGCCGGGTCTGGGTGACGAAGGCGCTCGTCGCGCTGGTCGGCTGCGGTCTCGTGGCCGCCGTGCTGCTGGCGGCGTTCTGGGCTGGCGCTGCGCTCGTCGCGGAGGCCCGCGGCATCTCCACCGGGCCGGGCACCGTCTCCGTCATCGCGTGGGAGTCGCTGCGCGGGGTCGCTGCTGGCCGCGGTCGCGGGTCTCGGCGGCTACGCCCTGACCATGCTGCTGCGGCACACCGTCGGCACGCTGGCGCTGCTGTTCGCCTACGCCGCCGGCGGCGAGGCGCTGCTCGCGCTGCTGCCCGTCGACGGTCCGCGCCCGGTGGAGCCCCACCAACAACGTGTTCGCCTGGGTGCGCGACGGCGTCCGGGTCTACGACGAGAGCGTGGTGTGCCGCCCGAGCCAGGGCCCGACTGCGACCAGCGGCTCTCGGTGACCCTGGTCGACGGGGCGATGTACCTCGGCGTGCTGCTGCTCGTCACGCTGCTCGTGTCGGTGCTGCTGTTCCGCCGCCGCGACGTGCCCTGAGCCGGGGGCCCGCCGGATTGGGGCGCCGGAGGCCCGCGGCGTAGAGTGACCGGGTGACCCACACCCCCCTCCAGCCCGGTCCGGGCGCGCCCGCGAGCGCCACGCCGGACGGTCGCAAGATGCTCCGGCTCGAGGTCCGCAACGCGCAGACCCCGATCGAGAAGCAAGCCGGAGTGGATCAAGACCCGGGCGAAGATGGGCCCGCAGTACCGCGAGCTGCAGGACCTCGTGAAGTCCGAGGGACTGCACACGGTCTGCCAGGAGGCCGGCTGCCCCAACATCTTCGAGTGCTGGGAGGACCGCGAGGCGACGTTCCTCATCGGCGGCGACCAGTGCACCCGCCGCTGCGACTTCTGCCAGATCGACACCGGCAAGCCGCGGCCGCTCGACCGCGACGAGCCGCGCCGGGTCGCCGAGAGCGTCCGGACGATGGGGCTGCGCTACGCGACCATCACCGGGGTCGCCCGCGACGACCTGCCCGACGGCGGCGCCTGGCTCTACGCCGAGACGGTCAAGCAGATCCACGAGCTCAACCCCGACACCGGCGTCGAGAACCTCATCCCGGACTTCAACGGCAAGCCCGACCTGCTGCGCGAGGTCTTCGAGTCCCGCCCCGAGGTGCTCGCCCACAACGTCGAGACCGTGCCGCGGATCTTCAAGCGGATCCGGCCGGCGTTCCGCTACGACCGCTCGCTCGACGTGCTCACCCAGGCCCGTGAGTTCGGCCTGGTCACCAAGTCCAACCTGATCCTCGGCATGGGCGAGACCCGCGAGGAGGTCTCGCAGGCGCTGCGCGACCTGCACGACGCCGGCTGCGAGCTGATCACGATCACCCAGTACCTCCGCCCCTCCCCGCGCCACCACCCCGTCGAGCGGTGGGTCAAGCCCGAGGAGTTCGTCGAGCTCAAGGACGAGGCCGACGAGATCGGCTTCGCCGGCGTCATGTCCGGGCCGCTGGTGCGCTCGTCGTACCGCGCCGGGCGGCTCTACACCCAGGCGATGGAGGCCCGCGAGGCCGCCGCAGCGCAGCCCGCCTGACCCCGGGCGCACGCCGGGTCTGCGACAATGACCCGTCCCGTCAGAGCAGAACGACAGAAGCAGCAGAGGCGCACCCGATGGCCAAGAAGGACCCGTCCGGAGAAGAAAGAGGGCCGGCTCAAGCAGATCGCCCTCGTCTACTCGATGACCAAGAAGACCGACCCGCGGATCGGTCTGATCCTGCTGCGGCGTCTTCCTGGTCACCGCGCTCGTCGCCTTCGGCTGTTCTACCTCGTGCTCCCGGGCGGCTGGGTCTTCGACGTCGTCACGGCGGTGCTGTTCGGCGTGCTGGCCGCGCTGATCGTGTTCGGCCGACGGGCCCAGAAGTCGCAGTACGCCCAGATCGAGGGCCGCCCGGTGCCGCCGCCGCCGTCGCTCAGCCAGCTCAAGCGGCGGCTGGAAGGTCGACCCGGGCATCGCGTTCAACCGCAACCAGGACCTCGTGCACCGCGTCGTCGGCCCGCCCGGCATCGTGCTGGTCGGCGAGGGCAACCCCAACCGGCTCAAGACGCTGCTGGCCAACGAGCGGCGCAAGCACGAGCGGGTCGCGTCGGAGACCCCGATCCACGAGGTCGTCAGCCGGCGACGGCGAGGGCGCCGTACCCGTGCCGAAGCTGATCACGCCACGTCACCAAGCTCGGCCGCAACATCAAGCCGGCCGAGATGACCGACGTGCTGCAGCGGCTGCAAGGCGCTCGACGCGAACCGCTCGAACATGCCCGATCCCCAAGGGACCGGTGCCGACCAGCATGAAGGGCGCCCGCCAGAACATGCGCGGACGCTGAGCGCCCGGGCCGGCGGTCAGCCGGCCTGCTGCATCATCGACGAGGCGTCGACGACCTTGCCGGCCGGCGGCGCCTTGACCGAGACCGGCTCGCCCCACTTCGACATCGACATGTCGACGGTCTGACCGGCCACCTCGAACTGCATGCGGCGCAGCAGGTCCTGGTCGTCGAGCCACATGTCGTAGGTGAGGTTCTTGGGCATCCCCGGGACGGTCTTCTGCTTCATCGCCTTGAACATCGCCGCGCTGTCCACGACGACCCGGTAGTGGTCGGCGTCCACGCCGTCCACGGACTCCGCCCCGACGAAGGTCACCTTGCGGACGCCGGACCGCATCGCCCGGACGCTGTCGAGCGGGTCCATCTGCTCCGAGAGGCTGCCGAAGGACCTGCTCATCGGGTTGGACCTGTCCTTGGGGTCGATCTTGAGGAACTTCCCGGGCGGGGTGAGCGACGGGATGGTCATGTAGACGATGCCGTCCACGACCCGCATGTCCATCTCGCCGGCGCCCATCTGCGCCATCGACATGGTCATCCGCATCTCCGGCCCGGACTTCGCGTAGGACACGTCGCCCTCGGCGGTGACGGACATGGCGCCGGACATCGTCATCGTCATGTGGGCGGAGCCGGCCTTCAGCGGCCCGACGGTGATCGCCTGGACGAGGCCGTCACGGTCGAGGTGGCCACCGGAGCCGGCGTCGCCTGCGTCCTCGGAAGGCGAGTCGGCGGCGGTCGGGTCGGACGCCGACGGCGAGCCCTGCAGAGCGGGCGTGCCGGCCTTGGTGGCGGCGGTGTCGTCGTTGCACGCGGTGAGCGTGCCGGCGGCGACGGCCAGGACGGCGAGCGAGGCGAGTGCCTGCCGGATGCGCATGGGGAACCCCCGGGAGTGCGGTCGAGAGGCGTCCACTCTAGGCCGTGGTTGGATGGCCAGGGAGGAAACGGCACGGCAGGAGGTACGTCGATGGCAGTGCCCGGACGCCCGGTGCCCGACGGCGCACCCGCCGACCTCGCGCGGACCGAGCTGTTCGCGGTCGACGCCTACCTCCGCGACTTCGAGGCCCGGGTCGAGGACGTCGACGCCGAGGGCCACCGGGTGCGCGCTGCGCGCGCACCGCGTTCTACCCCGGCGGCGGCGGCCAGCCGCACGACCTCGGCAGCCTGACCTGGTCCGACGGCAGCGCCGCCGGTGACCCGGGTGCGCGCGACCGCGACGACGGCGGCCGGATCTGGCACTGGCTCGAGCCCGGCGGCCCGCTGCCCGACCCCGGCGCCGAGGTGCCAGGGCGTGCTCGACTGGGAGCGACGCCACCTGACGATGCGCACCCACACGGCGCTGCACATCCTCTGCGGGGTGATGTGGGCCGACCACGGGGTCGCGGTGACCGGCGGCAACATGGACCCCGGCAAGGGCCGGCTCGACTTCCCGCTGCCGTCGATGTCGGCGGAGTTCGGTCGCCAGGTCGAGGCCCGGATCAACGAGGAGATCGCCGCCGCCCACGAGATCCTGGTCGCGTTCGTCGGCCGGGAGATCGCCGACGAGGACCACGCCCTGATCCGCACCGCCGCCAACCTGATCCCCCGCGAGATCGACCCGCTGCGGGTGATCGACATCGTCGGGCTGGACAAGCAGGCCGACGGCGGCACCCACGTGTTGTCGACCGCCGAAGTGGGCAACGTGTCGCGTGACCGGGACCGAGTCGAAGGGCAAGGGCAACAAGCGGGTCCGTCTCGAGGTCCACGACGAGGCGCACGTCCCGAGGTCTGACGGCACCACCTCGGCCCGACCCCGATCCGCGACCCATCCGCAGCGCACGCGAGGACGAACACCCAGCATGACGGACTCCACCCAGGCCCGCCCCACCGTCGCCGTGATCGGCGGCGGCGTGTCCGGACTGACCGCTGCCTACCTGCTGCAGCGGACCCACCACGTCACCCTCTTCGAGGCCGACGACCGGGTCGGCGGGCACGCCCACACCCACGACGTCCCGCTGCTCCGACGGCACCTCGGCGGCCGTGGACTCCGGCTTCATCGTGCTCAACGACCGGACCTACCCGCTGCTGCGGCGGCTCTTCGCCGAGCTCGGCGTGCGACACCCGGCCGACCGAGATGAGCATGAGCATCAGCTGCGACGAGTGCGGGCTCAACTACGTCGGCGGCCGCAAGGCGCCCGGCATCTTCGCGCAGCGCCGCCGGCTGCTCGACCCGCGCGTTCTGGCGGCTGCTGCTCTCGATCCGCCGCTTCCAGAAGGCCGCGCTGCGCGCTGCTCGACGACGAGCCGGACAGCGACCTGACCTACGGCGAGTTCCTCGACCGGCACGGCTTCGACGGGCACTTCGTCACCCACTACGCCCTGCCGATCGTCTCCTGCGTGTGGTCGATGGGCCACCAGGAGGCGCTGGACTACCCGGCGGCGTACCTCTTCGCGTTCCTGCGACCACCACGGCTTCCTGGTGCTCGGCGACGCCCCGACCTGGCACACCGTGGTCGGCGGCTCCCGCGTCGTACGTCGGCGCGGTCACCGAGCGGCTCGACGTGGTCCGCACCCGCACCCGGGTCACCGCCGTCAGCCGCAAGCCCGACGCGGTCGAGCTCGACGACGAGCACGGCGCCCACCACGCCTTCGACAAGGTCGTCATCGCCACCCACGCCGACGACGCGCTGCGCGCTGCTCACCGACGCCGACGAGGACGAGCAGGCGGTGCTCGGCGCGTTCGGCTACTCCACCAACGTGACCCAGCTGCACCGCGACGAGTCCGTGCTGCCGGCGCGCCGCCGCGGCCGGGCGAGCTGGAACTACCGGCTCGAGGGCTGCGGCACGGTCACCGACCGCAGCCGGGTGTCCTACTGGATGAACCGGCTGCAGGGCCACCCCGAGTCCGACCCGCTGGTCGTCACGCTGAACCCCGACGACGGGCGACGAGCCGTCGCACGTCATCGCCACGATGACCTACCTGCACCCGACCTACACCGCCGCGTCGGTGGCCGCGCAGCGCCGGCTGGCCGTCGCTGAACACCGACCGGGTCGCGTTCGCCGGCGCCTACCACGGCTGGGGCTTCCACGAGGACGGCTGCCGCTCCGGCGTCGCCGCCGCCGAGGCGCTGGGGGCGACCTGGTGACGCCCGCCCCGTCCGTCGTACGTGCCCGCGTCAGCCACCGCCGCACCCGGCCGTTCGACCTACGCGTTCGAGCACCGCACCACGATGTGGCTGGTCGACGTGGCGCGACGCCGACGTCGGCCTTCCCGCGGTGGCTGCGCGCGCTCGCGTCGATCCGGCGCCGAGGACCACTTCGCGCCGGACGACGACGCGCCCGCTGGCGCGAGAAGGTCCGCGGCTACCTCGACGCGCAGGAGCTGCCGTGGACCGCGCAGCCGGGTGCTGGTGCTGGCGAACGCCCGCTCGCTCGGCTACGTCTTCGACCCGCTGTCGACGTACTTCTGCTTCGACGCGCGACGGCGCCTCGAGGGGGTGCTGGCCGAGGTGCACAACACCTACGGCGAGCGGCACTGCTACCCCCTCGACGTCGCCGGTGTCCGCACCGCGCACCGTCGACAAGGAGTTCTACGTCTCGCCGTTCTTCGCCGTCGAGGGTCGCTACGACATCCGCACCCGGCTCACCGGCGTCGCACGTCGCGGTCGCCATCTCGCTGACCCAGGGCGACACGACGGTCTTCACCGCCGCCGTGCACGGCGACCTCGAGCCGGCCACCCGCGCGCCGGGTCGTCCGCGCCGTGCTCCGCGACCCGGTCCCCTCCCAGCGCGTCTCCGCGCTGATCCGCTGGCACGGCGTCCGGCTCTGGCTGCGCCGCCTGCCCGTCGTCCCTCGACGGCCGCACCCGGCCCCGAAAGGAATGTGACATGAGCACCACCATGGACCGTCAGCGTCAGCGTCTCCTCGGCGCTGCTGCCCGGCCGCTCCGACGTACGGCGTGCGCGGCTTCGTCGCCCGCAAGGTCGTCAAGCGCATCCTGCGCGACCTGCCCGTCACCGCCCGGCTCGTCCACCGGCGAGGTGTACGGCGCCCCGCTGGCCGAGCACCGCCCGCTGCTCGAGGTCGACGCGGCCGGAGGCGTTCTTCGCCCGGCTCGGACACAGCCCGATGATCGGGCATCGGCGAGTCCTACATGGCCCGCGAGTGGAGCGTCGGCGACGGGCACCGACCTGGCCGACGCACTCGCGCCGTTCGCCGAGCGGCTGACCGACCTGATCAAGCCGGTCTTCTACAAGCTGCGGCACACCGTGCTCCCCCGCGGCCTCAACCCGGCCAACACCAAGGACGGCGCGAAGAAGAACATCGAGGCGCACTACGACCTCTCCAACGAGATGTTCCAGCAGTTCCTCGACCCGATCGCTGTCCTACTCCTCGGCGCTGTTCGAGACGCTCGACCCGGCGCCGACGCTGGCCGACCTCGAGGCGGCCCAGCTCGCCAAGGTCGACGCCATCCTCGACTCCGCCGACGTCACCGCGGGCTCACGCGTCCTGGAGATCGGCACCGGCTGGGGCACGCTCGCCATCCGCGCCGCCCAGCGCGGCGCGACCGTCACCACGGTCACCCTCTCGGTCGAGCAGGCCGACCTCGCGCAGCAGCGTGTCGACGCGGCCGGGCGTCGCCGACCGGGTCGAGGTCGCCGTGCGCGACTACCGCGACCAGGCCGGCCAGTTCGACGCCGTCGTCAGCGTGGAGATGATCGAGGCCGTCGGCGAGGAGTACTGGCCGGAGTACTTCCGCAAGATCGACTCGCTGCTCGCCCCCGGCGGCAAGGCGGCGATCCAGGCGATCCTGATCGCGCACGACCGGCTGGTGGCCACGCGCAACACCTACACCTGGATCCACAAGTACATCTTCCCCGGCGGGATGCTGCCCTCGACCGACGCGATCAGCCAGGTGACGCGCAAGCACACGTCCCTGCACGTCAGCAACATCGCGCCGATGGGCCAGCACTACGCGCACACGCTGCGGCTGTGGCGCGAGCAGTTCGTCGTCCCGGTGGCAGGACGTGCAGGCGCTCGGCTTCGACGACCGGTTCTGCCGGATGTGGGAGTTCTACCTGGCCTACTGCGAGGCGGGCTTCCGCACCGGGTACCTCGACGTGGCGCAGATCCGCATCGAGCGCTGACGCCGTCAGCGGCGGACCGTCACCGTGCCCGCCGCCAGGTCGTGCAGGCCGCGCCGGTCGCGGTTGTAGATCACCGGCGGCACGACCAGGCAGATCAGCAGCGTGCGCAGCAGCGCGACGAGCAGGTTCACCGGCTTGCCGGTCGAGGCGCACCACCGCGATCCGCAGCACCAGCTGACCGAACGACCCGCCGACCAGCGCGGTGAGCAGGCTGGCCTCGACGAGGAACACCAGCATCGGCACCCACGACTCCCAGCCGTGCGAGGTCATCACCCCCTGGCCGGCGACAGCGCCGGCGACCAGGATCGACGCGATCCAGTCGACGAACAGCGCCGCGATCCGGCGTCCCCAGCCCGCGACCGATCCGCGTCCCTCCTCCGGCAGACCGAGCCGCTGGCCGGCGTACGTCGACGGGCCGGGGACGGTGCCGGGAGTAGGCGTCGCGCTCACGCGGTCACGCTACCCGGACCGCTCTCGACAGCCTTGGGCGCCTCGGGCAGGGTGAGGGCAAGGGTGTTACATGGACGAAACAAACCAGATACGCCTCAGAAACTGCCCGTGCATAGGTTGCGAGCCAGTGGTGCAGAGCGGCATCGCGCACCAGTCTGAGCCCCAGCACATGGCCCCGTGCGGCCAAGGAGGACGAATGTTCGCTAACAGCGACGAGCTGCTGAAGTACATCAAGGACGAGGGCGTCGAGATGGTCGACGTACGGTTCTGCGACCTGCCTGGCGTGATGCAGCACTTCACCGTGCCGATCTCGTCGTTCGACCAGTCGGTCTTCGACGACGGCCTCAACTTCGACGGGTCGTCGATCCGTGGCTTCCAGGCGATCCACGAGTCCGACATGTCGCTGTTCCCGGACCCGACCACGGCCTACATCGACCCGTTCCGCGCCGCCAAGACGCTCGTCGTGAACTTCTTCATCCACGACCCGATCACCGGCGAGGCCTACAGCCGCGACCCGCGCAACATCGCGCGCAAGGCGATGGCGTACCTCTCCAGCACCGGCATCGGCGACACGGCGTACTTCGCGCCGGAGGCCGAGTTCTACGTGTTCGACAAGGTCCGCTTCGAGACCAAGCAGAACACCGGCTACTACGAGATCGACTCCGAGGCCGGCGCCTGGAACACCGGCTCCGAGGACGACAACCGCGGCTACAAGGTCAAGTACAAGGGCGGCTACTTCCCCGTCGCGCCGACCGACCACTTCGGTGAGCTGCGCGACGAGATGGTCATCGAGCTCGAGCGGGCCGGCCTCCAGGTCGAGCGTGCGCACCACGAGGTCGGCACCGCCGGCCAGGCCGAGATCAACTACAAGTTCGACGAGCTGCTCAAGGCCGCCGACGACGTCATGAAGTTCAAGTACATGGTCAAGAACGTCGCCTGGCGCAACGGCAAGACCGCGACGTTCATGCCGAAGCCGATCTTCGGCGACAACGGCTCGGGCATGCACTGCCACCAGTCGATCTGGAACAACGGCGAGCCGCTGTTCTTCGACGAGACCGGGTACGGCGGCCTCTCGGACATCGCGCGCTACTACATCGGCGGCCTGCTCAAGCACGCCCCGTCGCTGCTCGCGTTCACGAACCCGACGGTGAACTCCTACCACCGCCTGGTGCCCGGCTTCGAGGCGCCGATCAGCCTGGTCTACAGCCAGCGCAACCGCTCGGCCTGCGTGCGCATCCCGATCACCGGCGCGAACCCGAAGGCCAAGCGCATCGAGTTCCGCTGCCCCGACCCGTCGGCGAACCCGTACCTCGCGTTCTCCGCGCTGCTGCTCGCCGGGCTCGACGGCATCAAGAACAAGATCGAGCCGCCGACGCCGGTCGACAAGGACATCTACGAGCTGCCGCCGGACGAGATGGCCGAGATCGACCAGGTGCCGACCTCGCTCGGCGCGGTGCTCGACAACCTCGAGCGCGACCACGACTTCCTGACGGCCGGTGGCGTGTTCACCCCCGACCTGATCGAGACGTGGATCGACTACAAGCGCACGAACGAGATCCTGCCGGTGCAGCTGCGGCCGCACCCGCACGAGTTCGAGCTCTACGGTGCCTGCACGGTGCGGCGCGCCACAAGGGTCAGCACGAGCATGGGTGTAGGGCGTACATCGACCGCGCGGCGGACGTGGGCGAGCCGGCTCTGTTCGTGGTTGAGGCCCCGATAGCGTCTGGGGGTGGCCAGTCCTCGCCGATCCAGTGCTCGTCGACGCAGCGGGTCCCCGCGCCGGAGCGGGACGCGGCAGCCACCGGGGCCGTTGCCGGCCGCCGGGCCGGGTGAGCGGCTGTGGGTGCTCGACGTGCCCTATGCGACACAGGTCGACGGCGCCACCTGGCATCCGGCCGTCAAGACCCACCTGTACGTCGGGCGCGCTTTGCCCGCGCACCTCGCGCCCTACGCTCCAGGTCCGTACACGCTCGGGCGGTTCATCGAGAACGCCCTCAACCCCGACCATCCGACGCCCAGCCCCGAGCCGACCGATGCGCTCGAGCCCCGAAGGATCCAGTTCGAAGCGGCTGATGCGATCGCGGCGCGCGCCACGGCGGGCGGGCGGCAGTTCCTGCTGGCCGACGAGCCCGGCGTAGGCAAGACGATCGCCGCGGTCCTCGGAGCGACGGCGGTGGGCGACCTCCGCGATGCGCGACGAGTGCTCGTCGTCGCCGACCGACCCGCCGCGATCACGATCGGCCACTGGTGCCGCACCATCACGGCGCTGGGCGACGGCGGTCTCGAATGGGTCGTGATCACCTGGGACCGGCTGGAGAAGGTCAAGGACCACACGTGGGATGTGATCATCGCCGACGAGGCCCACGCGCTGCGACGTACGACGACGAAACGATGGAAACTCTGGGCGCGGATCTCGGGTCACGGGCGGCCGCACGACAAGGCGCCGTTCGTCATCGCGACGACCGCGACGCCCGGACACACGCCGCTCGAACTGCCATACCTCGCTCCGGCCTATGCGCAGGTGCTCGGCGAGCCGATGCAGGAGTGGACCTCTGCAACGCAGCCCGGGGCCGCGTTCGCCACCGCGCTCGAGCGCCACGGCGTGGGGGTGGAGCAGGGACGCTACGGCACGACGTGGACCACCGATCCGGCCCGGCGCGCCGCGGACCTCAAGCTGGTTCGCAGCTGGCTCGACGAGGAGCGGCCCCCGGCAATGCTGCACCGCGCCGCGCCGTGGGGGCCGGTGCCGATCTCCGGCATGCCGGTGGCGCTCACGCCGGCGGAGCGCACGGCGTACGAAGCCGACTGGGGAGAGTTCTGTCGTGAGATGGACATCGCCCGACGCGGCCGCAATATCGCGAAGGGCCGTGCCGCGCTGCTGCGCTTCCGGCAGAAGGCCGGCCTGATCCGCGTCGACTCGACGGTCGCCTGGATCGCCCAGCAAGTCCAGGCGGAGCGACAGGTGGCGTGCTCGGTCGAGTTCGTCGCGACCGCCGCCGACCCCATCGCCGATCGGCTGCGTGACTCCGGCATCGAAGTCGCCACCATCTACGGGCGCGGCCGGTTCGACCCCGAGGCCGAGCGGCTCCGGTTCCAGACCGGGCAGGCGAAGGTCTGCGTCTTCACCACGGTCGCCTCGATCAGCCTGCACGCCGGCGAGACCCTCACCGAGGGCCGCCGGGCGAGCTCCGAACCCCGGGTCGGCGTCTTCCACCAGGCCCGCTTCTCGGGCATCGCCGGACGGCAGGTGACCGGCCGCACCCACCGCGACCACCAGGTCTCGCCGTGGCACATCGCTTACGCCGAGGGCACCGTCGAGGAGCAGGTCGGCAAGGTGATGGTGGAGCGCATCGCCGCCGCCTCCGACACGGTGGGAAGCGACACCACCGGCCTCACCGCCCTCGCCCAACTCCTCGGGGCCGACTGGCTGCCGTCCGCGACCCTGACCGAGGACGGCGCCTGACCGCTCGGCTCATGCAAGGCACACCGGCACCGTGGAGGAACCCACGCAGTGGGGAGGCGCTGCTTTCCGCCGCCTGTGGGCCGGGCCTGATTTTCACGGACAAGTGGCCGATGTCTGGGTCCCGAGGCCGTTCGATTGGATGCCAAGTCTGGCGGAGTGATGACGTAAAAGCGGTACCTGAGAGCGCGCCCGACGGCCCCGTCCCGTGCCTCTCCTGGTCCCGAGGTTCGCGGTAGCACTGCTCGCACCTGAACCAACGGCGGACGCAACCTCGTTGTAGGTTCGGGCCATGCCCGAGCCCGACGATCTCCATCGCCTCGTCCAAGATCTCCTCGACATCCGGGTGTGGACCGGCTTCGACATCGACGCTGACGGACGAGTGCTGGCCGGCACCGACGACCTCGGCAGCCTGCAGCTCGTCGAGATCGCCCCCGACGGCACCCGCACGCCGCTAACCGACCTGCCGACGCGATGCTCGGGGCGTTACCTCCCTGGCACCCGCGCCGTGGTCGTCGAGCACGACAACGGCGGTGACGAGCACATGCAGCTGTCAGTGCTCGACCTCTCCGAACCCCTCCGCCGGCCCGCCACGCTCGACGACCTTCAGCCATTGGTGGCCGACCCCGAGCACATGCACAACGTCCAGGACGTCACCGAGACGTCACTGGTGTACTCCACCAACCGACGCAACGACGTCGACATGGACGTGGTGGTCCGCGACCTGGCCTCCGGCGACGAGCGGGTCGTCTTCGACGAGGGCGGATACATCGCCGAGACGGTCGTCTCGCACGACGGCAGTCGCGTGGTCGTGAACCGGCTCAGTCTGCTGCCGAACTCGATGGTGGTCGGAGTAGCAGGAGCCGGCGGGACGCGGACGCTCACCGACGAGGACGAGCTTGAATTCCACGAGCAGGTCGCGTGGAGCGCCGCCGACGACGCGATCGTGATGGCGTCCAACCACGGCCGCGAGTTCACCGCCGTGGTCTCGCTCTCGCTCGACGGCGAGTGGCGCACGCTGGTCGAGGACCTGGAGCACGACCTGCTCGTCTGGACGGCGCCCGACGGCACTGCCCTGCTCGTCGGGACACTCGTCGACGGCGCGGTGACGTTCGCGGTGCACGAAGCGGACGGCACCAGGCGCTGCGATGTCGAGCTACTGCCAGCCGCGGTTACCGGTGTGCGCTGGGCCGCCGACGGCTCGCGGATCCTGGTCGCGCTGACGAGCCCCACCGATCCCGGGTCGCTGCACCGCGTCGACGCCGCCACCGGCGCCGCCGAGGTGGTCGTCGACGGCCGCGAGGCGGTGCCGGCCGTCCTGCGGGACCGGCTGGCCACCCCGACCGTGCACCGGGTACCGACGCCGGACGGCGAGCAGGTGCCCTGCTTCCTGTATGCCGCGGCGCAGGGCGCCGAGCCGGACCTGGCCGGAGCCTCCGTGGTGCACGTGCACGGCGGCCCGGAGGCGGCCGCGCACCAGATCTTCAGCCCGGTGCTCCAGGCGCTGAGCCTGCTCGGCTTCGCGGTGCTTGTGCCTAACGTGCGCGGCTCCACCGGCTACGGCAAACGGTGGTACTCCCTCGACGACGTCGAGAAGCGGCTGGACTCGGTCGCCGACCTCGCCGCGCTCCACGACTGGCTGCCCAGCCAGGGCCTGGATGCCGACCGGAGCGCCCTGTGGGGCGGCTCGTACGGCGGTTACATGGTGCTCGCAGGCGTCTCGATGCAGCCGGAGCGCTGGGCGGCCGGCGTCGACATCGTCGGCATGTCGTCGCTGGTGACGTTCCTGGAGAACACCTCCAGCTACCGGCGGGCCTTCCGGGAGCGCGAGTACGGCAGCCTCGAGCACCACCGTGACCTACTCGAGAAGGCATCCCCCATCAGCTACCTCGACCAGATCGTCGCCCCGCTGTTCGTCATCCACGGGGCCAACGACCCGCGGGTGCCACTCTCCGAGGCGAAGCAGATCAAGGCCGCGCTGGACACCAAGGGGGTCGAGTGCGAGCTCTCGGGTCTACAACGACGAGGGCCACGGCCTCGCCAAGCGCGTGAACCGGCTGGACGCCTACCCGTCCGCGTGGACGTTCCTGTCGAGAATCCTGGTGACGGGCTCGGACGGTTCTTGAGCCGTCGACCCTGCGTTGGCGAACCGTGCCCATTCGGACGCCTGGGCCGACGCGTCATACCGCCGCGACACGGCGCCCCACCATGATTGCGGCGTAGGCCGGCGGGAGGCCTGCAGCAACACATAGGACGTGCGAAACCTGTCGGCATGCGCTGACAGACTCGGGGCATGTCCAGGCCGCCGCGCATCGAGCCCTCCGGCGACGTAGTCGCCCGGGTCGCGTCCACCGCCCTGGCACTGCCCGACGCTTACGAGGAGGACGCCTGGACCGGCGTGAGGTGGCGGGTCCGGAACAAGACCTTCGCCCACGTCCTGGTCGCCCAGGAGGGATACACGTCGGCGTACCGCGACCTGTCCGGGGTGACCGAACCAACCACGGTGCTGACCTTCCGGTCATCCGGCGACGAGCTGCTGGCCCTGACCCACGCCGGGCCGCCGTTCTACCAGCCGCCATGGTCGCCCACCGTCGTCGGCATGGTGCTCGACGACGACACCGACTGGGACGAGGTCGCCGAGCTGGTGACCGAGAGCTACCGGTTCTGTGCACCCCAGAAGCTGAGGCACCGGCTGGATCGATGACGTCGTGCGGCCCGTGGGTTTGGAAACCGTGACCCAGTGGGTCGTGCGCCGTGATCGTGCCGCTGGGACTTCCATAACCGGGACCTGCGTCATTTCGCCTTCTGTCGTCCGGCCGACTTTCACTCACATGGTGGGACATCGATGACCTGTTCGCCGTCGGCCAGCAACCGGTTGGCGATGTGCTTGCCGATGCCGGCGCAGCCCTCGACTGCCCAGACCCGGTCCGGCCACCGCCCGCCGTAGCGGAGCATCTCGACGTAGCCGTCGCGGTCGGTGCCGAACCGGCCGCCACCGTGGATGGCCTCCTCGGCGGTCATCACCTCGATCGTTGCCGAGCGTTTCGTGCGGGTCCATCCCGATGACCACGCGATCTGATGTTGAGCTCATGGAGCTCCTCCGTTGCTCGATCCACTACTGGTTATCGAGCCGGGAGGGCAACGCTGCTTCGAGTGGCACAAACCCTTCTTGAGCCTCTCCTGGCCCTAAGGCGACTCCCGACCTGCGCAGGCCAAATGAGAGCCACACGACCAGCGTGGGCAGCCGAAATGAGAGCGACGAGCCGGGCGCCTGGACCGAGCCTCGCCAGGATCGGTCCTACCCGCAATGAAACAAGCAGCCGATGAGCGGACGTTCCGCAGTGCCGCCTGACCGCGAAATCCCTCTGCCTTCAGGCGGACCGGACCTGTCCGGGTTGTCTGAGATCATGAGCCATTCGATCCAGTTGGAGCATCTCGGGGGACGCACGTGAGCAGTGGCAAGCAACGTCGACCCGACGTTTTCCGACACCCGGACTTCACGCGTTTCTGGGTGGCCGAGACGGTTTCTGGGTTCGGTTCCTACATCACGACCATGTCGTTGCAGGTCCTCGTGGTGTTGACTCTGCACGGTTCCGCCGGTGACGTCGGACTGTTGAACGCGTCGCGCTGGATGCCGTACCTGCTGCTTGGGCTGGTCATTGCGGCGCTGGTAGATCGCCGACGTCGCCGACCGGTCCTCATCGCCACCGACCTCGGCCGCGCGCTCCTTCTCGGGGCGATCCCGCTCCTGTGGATGGTCGACAAACTGAACCTGCCGATTCTGATGGCCCTCATGGCCGCTTTCGGCACCATGTCGTTGCTGAGCGACGCCGCAGCACTGTCGTTCTTGCCGCGACTCGTGCCGAGGTCCTCTCTTCTTGCCGCGAACGCGCGGCTTGATCAGAGTTCGTCGGTCGCACAGACCTCTGGTCCGCTGGTCGCAGGCGGACTGGTGAGCGCGCTCGGTGCACCGGTCGCGGTGCTGGTCGACGCAGTCTCTTACCTGGTTTCCGGGATTGCCATAGCCAGCATCAGGACACCCGAGGCCCTTCCGATTGCTGACGACGAGCAGCCGCGAAATCTTCGCCGCGAGATCGGCGACGGACTCAGGTGGGTCTACGGGCACAGCGCCCTGGCACCACTCGTCCTCTCTACCCACGGATGGTTCCTGTTCAACAGCATCCTGGCCACCGTCTTCGTGCCCTTCGCGCTGCTCAGCCTCAACCTGAGCGCATTCGAGTTAGGCGTCACCCTGGCCGCAACCGGGGTAGGTGGCCTCCTTGGCAGCCTGGTGTCCACCCGCGTAGGGCTGCGATTCGGTGCCGGAAGCACGGTCATCGCCTGTCGCGCGCTCTACCCCCTAGCCTGGGCAGTCATCGTCCTTGTCCCCGACCAGGCCCACACCCACTCACATGCGCTCGCCGTACTCCTCGTGGGCAGCGGACAGTTTCTGTACGGCCTGGCCCTGGGAGTCGAGAACGCCAACGAGACGGGATACCAACAGGCCATCACCCCGGACGAACTCCAGGGCCGAATGAGCATCACGATCAGGTCCGTGAACCGGGCCGTGATCGTCGTCGGAGCACCCCTGGGCGGTCTCCTCGCCGATGCGTTCGGCTACCGCCCCATCATGTGGGCGGCCATCGCCGGGTTCGCACTGGTCGCCGGTGGCTTGGCAGCCTCGCCATTCCGGCACGCCAAACACAGTGACGCGCCTGGTTACGCGGTGACTTGAGGAAACGGCTCAGCCTGCAGGAGACTGCTCGGCGCTAGGGACAGGTGGCCGACCAGCGAAGCTATCGGTCCACTCTCAGGTAGCCCCTATGCTCAAGACGTGGGACGGCCGTGGACACCGCTCGCCCCCGTATGCCTACCGGATCTACCGCGTTGTGGGTGGATGCCTAGGGAACTGACTCAGGAGCGGGCGGCTCGTCGTACTCGCCCAGCGAGTAGCGGAGTCGTTGATTCATGTCGTGGAGTGCCTGACGGACGTCCCGGTCCTCGGAGACGCACGCGCATGGCCTGGCAGCGCTGCGCGCTGGAGCAGCAGGTGGAGGAGGCACGCCGATGGGCACGTGGGTACGAGCACGGGATGTTCGTCAACGTGGACACCGACGAGCCGCCGGAGTGGCTGACCGCCCCGTTGGAGGCAGACAGTGAGTGACCCGTACATGCTGCCCGCGGACCTGCGCAACGAGGACGACGACGGCGACGGCTGGACGCTCGTCGAGCCCGCCGCGTTCGAGCCGGCCCGCGTGTACGCGAATGCGGTCCGGCGGGCCGGCCGGGGTCTGCCACGCCCCGAGTGCGGGTACTGAGGACGGCGCTGTTACCCCGGTGTCTGGTCACGCCCGCCCGCAGGCTCATCCGAGCACGCTCGTCGGGAAGACGCCTCTGGACAGGCTCGTCAGCGCAGGTTGGTGACAGCGTCGATCCGGGCCGGCCGGCCAGACGTGCTGACCAGGCTGACGTTGCCGCCGGCCGTCGGCAGGGCGAACGAGACCATCTGACGTCGGGGGCTGCTCGCACGCAGGTCGATGTGCCCGACCCGACGGGTCCCGACCTGCACGTCCACGCCGCCTTGCCCGGGCGCCTTCACCACCCAGATGGCAACCGACCGGCCCACCACCTTCGTCGACAGCGCCAGGGAAGCACCGCGAGCACGCAGCTCGGCGACCGTCCCCCCGACTGCGAGGCTGCTCCGGGTCCGGGCCCCGCGCCCACGCATTGCCAGCGCTCGGTCATCGACCGGGGTGGCCGTGCAGCGCTCGGCCGACCAGCCGCTGACCTGGCGAGCGCCGTCGACAGCCCGCGCCGACAGACACACCTGGCTCCCGGCACCGACCCGACGCGAAACGCTGCTCGTCCCGGCCGGCAGGGCCTCGCTCTTCCACGGCCCCAGGAGCAGGCCGGGTCCGGCCGTGCGGGAGCGGACCTCGTAGGAGACCGGCCCCTCGGCATCCGAGCCGTGGGCCGTGAAGATCACGCTGCCACCGAGCGTGGCCAGGTACAGCGGCGACCCGATCGTCGAGGTGACAAGCGGGAGCGCATCCGGCACCGGCACCGGCACCGGCGTGGGTGTGGGCGTCGGCGTGGGGGCCGCGGGGCGCGCGGTGGTGCACACGTCGCGGGTCCAGTCGCTCAGGTTGCCGTACCAATCCCGGGCCCGCGCGGACGCGCACACCTTCAGGCCGACCGGCTCCGTCAGGGTCAGCGTGGGTGAGGTCGCCGGCCGGGCGTTGATGCTCCAGGAGTAGTCCGTCGTCGGGCTTTCCTGTCGGGTGAGCCTGACGTCGAAGCTGGCCAGTCCCGACGGCGACCCGACGGTCGGGCCCGCGTCGGCGAACGTGAACGCGATGGTCGTGTTCGGCTGGGCGGTCGTGTCGAGGTCGGCCGGCGCGTCAGCATGGTCGAACACCGGCGGAGCCTCGTCGAACAGGTCGCGGACGACGCCGTCGAACGTCACGTGCGCGACCCGGACACCCCAGTCCTCGTCGACGTAGGCGACGCTGGTCGTGGCGGCCGCGTCGACGGCGAACGCCGTGTTCTGATACTTGCCGAGCAGACCGGAGAGCCACGCAGGTCGTGGGTCGCCGCATCGGCCAGGAACAGGTGCGGGGCCACCGTCGGACCGGGCTTGTCCCCGGCGGCGTAACGGGGGAAGGCCACGAACCCGTGTCCCAGCTGCGGGGTCGCGTTCACGGTCTTGTCCGACGGCAGCCGCCAGGCCGGGTGCTCGCCGCCGAGGTCGACCAGGGTGTACTCGGTGAAGCATCCGACCAGGGCCCAGTGGCCGCGGACCGTCAGGGTGGTCGCGCCGCAGCCGGTCAGCCCGGTGGAGACGACCCGCGGGGTGGCGCCCGGTGTGGCGAGGTCGACGCCGGTCAGGGACGCGGTCGCCTTGTCGAAGCTCCACAAGGTGTCGCCATCGAAGTCGACGGCGGCCGCGGTCACCGCGCGCTGCTCCTCGTCGGAGGAGACCCGCTGCACGCTCCAGCGGGGGCTACCGGACCCGTCCGGGGCCGCCGCCAGCCACCGGCCGTCACGGGCCAGGACCACGCGCTGCGCCGGCAGGGTCCGGGTGCCGCCGGGCCAGTTCGCCCGCCAGGTCAGGGTGCCGGTCGGGTAGTACAGGTTGTCGACCGACGCGTCACCTGCGGCAGCGGTGTGGGCCGGCTCGAGCGCGGTCCAGTCGCCCGCACCGTCCGCATCGGTGGTGGAGGTCGGTCACCGCCCCACGTGGCTCGGACCGTGGTGCCCTCCAGCTGCACGCCGCGCGAGGTACGGGCCCGGTCGGGCAACGCCGCGACGGTGGCTACCGCAACCGTTCCGTCGGTACCGGGTGAGGCCATCTGGATCCGGCCTGTGCCGGTGGTCGGGTCCACGAACTCGACCCGCGCGTCCCCGGTCGCGTGGGCGTCGGACACGTCGACCGCGAACGGCTCCTGTACGGCACCGTGGACGAGGTCGACGACACTGAGCGTTTGGACCCGCTGCGTAGGGGTGTACAGGACGAGGCCGTCTCCGAACGGGAACAGGACGCCGCGGTTGGTGGTGGGCATGTCCATGGTGCCGGTGCCGCTACCGTCACGCTCGGTCCACGTGAAGTGCCAGGTGCCGTCGTAGTTGTCGCGCAGGTTGAAGATGCGGCTGGGTCCGACGACGACCTGATCCCAGCCGTTGACCGGGGCAGGGACGATCTGCGCTGTGCCGGTCACGGTGTCCACGTCCCAGAGCCGCTGGCCCGGCTGGTCGGTGATGAACACGTGCGTGCCGTCCCGGCCGGCGTAGCGCAGGTAGCCGTAGTCCCAGACGCCCTCCACGGGCGCCTCGGTCCCGTCCAGCCGTTGCAGCCACACCTGGACCCGGGGCGAGGGCTCGGGGAACTTCTCGATGACCGCGGTGACTCCGTCGAAGGAGAGCGGAGATCCGTGCAGCTGCAGGGTGCCGAGCGAGGTCTGCGTCTCCACGTCGCGGACCCGGATGGTGTCGCCGGCGTACTCGAGGAGCCGGTCCCCGGCCAGCTCGACCCGGGACACGTCCGAGGGCGTCAGGTAGCTGTGCGTCACCACGGACCCGTCGTCGTTGCGCACGATGGTCGACGGTGTCGGCCGGGCCTCGGACCTGTCGGCCACGTCGTGCATCACGTACTTCGCGCTGACCGTGCGCAGGACGGTGTCGAAGCGGTCGGTGCTGGCCAGCCGGGGCATCACGGTCACGTCGGCTCGGTCAACCGGAACCGACGTGGCCGGCGCTGCGAGGGCCACGACCAGGGTCGGGGCGACCAGGGCCGCCGCAAACAGGGTCGTGGCAGGCCGGACGAGCTTCAACGTGGTTCCCCCACAGGTAGTCGCCGCCACCCCAATGTGGCGAGCGCCGCGCAAGTCTATGAGCGTCGGTGAGGACAGCGGGCGACTTTCGGCAGAGCTGCAGCGCCGGCGTGGTCTCCCGACTTCGGGGCCTGTGCCGACGAGCCCCGGAACTGCAGCGTGAAGCCGTGCCCGCCTCCTCCGTCGCCCTCACAGGCCCACGCCAGCCTTGCCCGACTGCCGTCACGGTCACACGAGCGGTGATGGTGAGCCCAGACCGCTGCAGCCGCAAGGAGGGTCAGCCACAGGCGCCGCGTCATTTCGACGCGTTGGGTGAGCTGGTCGGGTGTGCCTGCTGGCGGTGCAGGTTAAGTGCTGGCCGGTGTGGTCGCTGGCGTGGACCATGAACAGATCGAGCAGAGGCCGCGGCACGGAACCGGTTTGCCGCGTCCGGGCGGAGCGCTCCGCTCGACCCCGAGGTCCGCGCCGACCTCGACGCTGTATGGGCGTGAGTCCCCAGGCCACCCAGGAGCGCCGACGACAGCAAGGTCTACACACGCTGGACCCTGCACTCGACCAGCCACATGCTCGGCCTCGACGTGCACGACTGCGCGGCCGCCTCCAACGAGACCTACAAGCACGGCCCCCTCAAGGAGGGAATGGTGCTGACGGTCGAGCCGGGGCCGTACTTCCAGGAGGACGACCTGCTGGTCCCCGAGGAAGCTGCGGGGACGGGCATCCGCATCGAGGACGACCTCGTGGTCACGGCCGACGGGTCGACGAACCTGTCGCAGGCGCTCCCCCGCGAGCCCGCCGCCATCGAGGAGTGGATGGCCGGGCTGCGCGCCTGACCTTTCAGGGCGTCCGGGGCCGCACCGCCAGGTCGACGCCGCCCGTGACCCCGGCACCGGGGCGCAGCACCACGACGCTCGTGCCGGAAAAGGGGTTGTACGTCGCCTCGGCGACGTCCTGGTTGACCGGCGTGTAGAAGTTCTCGCCGCAGCCGTTGGGACCCGGGCCGGGGCCGCAGTAGCTCGTGGAGGGCAGACCCACGACGGCCTCCCAGGCGCCGCTCATCGTCGAGCCGCTGGCCGTGAACAGGTGGGAGTACGACGGGGACGGCATCTCCACCCGCGCGAACAACCAGCGGTCGGGCTGCGCCACGGTGAACCGGGTCGGTGCGCCGTACGCCATGGGCACGCTGACCGCCTGCCGCACCCGCATCGTCACCGGCGTGCCGTTGAGGGCCTCGGTGAGCGTGGGCGTGACCTGGAGCGTGTAGGTGCCGTCGCTCGGCAGCAGCCAACCCTGGTTGAAGTTCCAGTCCCGCACCACCGTGCCGTCGGGGCCCACCAGGGAGACGTCCCCGCCGGAGCCGGGTCGGGGCGCGGACTCGGGGTAGACGAAGGACCCGGCCGTGTCGGTGAAGGTGAAGCTCCGCTCGCGACCGGCGACGCCGTCGTCCCCAGGGTGGCGGCCGGGCCCTCAGGGGTCACCGTCGCGGAGATCGGGGTCGAGGCACTGGCCTGCATCGAGTCGGACGCGGGCTGGAACAGGTAGCGACCGGGCGTCATGCCGGCACCGAGGTGGACCGGGGCAGCGGAGGACCCATTCGTCAACGCGCCGGTGGGTGACGTGATCCGGCTCCACACCGGGGAGTCGGACTGCCAGGCGCGGACCAGCACGCGACCGCCCGCGGGCAGCGTCACGACGCCGATCTCGCTCACGCCCGGTCGTCGGGCGAGCACGACCCGGGGGGCGTCGAGCGTGAGCGGCACCAGCCGCGCGAGGGTCACGTCCACCGAGGCGCGGCCGTAGCCGTAGCCGTAGCAGGGCACGACCTCGAAGCGGTAGGTCCCAGTGCGCGGAAGGTGCCACAGACCCTGACGGCCTCGGGCCACCAGTCCGGACGGTCCGCGGAGCCGGACGTGGCGGCATTCCCCGACTCCGTACAGGTTGGTGGTGACCTGGACGTCCTGGCCGCGCCGCCCGTCGAACAGGAGGGTCACCACCTGCCCGCGGACCTGCGCGACCACGGCCCCGTCCGCGTAGCCGACCCGACGCACGAGCGGCGCCGGCTGGGGGGCCGCGAAGCCCCGGCTGGCGACGTGCCGCTGCGGCAGCACCACCCGCAGCATGGTCCGGTTGACCGTCGGCTTCGTCTGGAACACGAAGGTGCGCGCGGAGACCACCTTCTCCTTGACCGTCGACCATTGCGTGCCGTAGCGCGCCTGGAGGCGGGCGATCGTCGGTCGTGCGTCGGCCCGCGTCACGTGCACGGTCACGGTGCGGGTCCGGACCGGCGCCTTCGGCCAGTCGACCGAGACCTTCAGGGACGGGTGGTGCGCCGGCTGGGCGGACGCGACCCCGGGCGTCGAGACGCCGGCGAGGAGCAGACAACCGACGAGCAGGACACTGCTGAGCTTGCGGACCACCGAGACACCCCCGTGCTGAGGAACAGACCGAGCGGCACCCTATCCCGCGACGGCCCGCTCCTGGCGCCGAATCCGCTGCTCCCGCGGGTCGGCCACCGGTGCGGCGGCCAGCAGCCGTGCGGTGTAGGGGTGCTCGGGACGGTGCAGGACCCGGGCGGTCTCGCCGTGCTCGACGATGAGACCGTCGTGCATCACCGCGACGCGGTCGGCGACCGCACCCACCACGGCGAGGTCGTGGGTGATGAACAGGCAGGCGAAGCCCAGCTCGTCCTGGAGGCGCTCCAGCAGGGCGAGCACCGAGCACCTCGAGAACAGCCTCGACCTGGCGCTCAGCAACCTCCGACCGAAGTCCGCCGCGACGCGCACCTGACCATCAAATGCGATGCGCGATACATCTCGACCATCTCGGCGGACCTGGCCGCGTACCTCACCCGGTTCCCGGCTCGATCGGTGCTGCTGGCCTGGAGCACGGTTGGCGGTGAGCAGTACGAGGTTTCGTTGGTGCTGTCCACCCGCGAGAAGTCGGCGCTGAACAGGAACTACTCAACACCTACGTCTAGAAGAAGGCTCTGCGCGTCGTTGGCGTCCCGGACACGCGTGAGAACGGGTGCCATGCGCTGAGGCACTTCTACGCCAGCACGCTGCTGGACGCGGGCGAGTCGATCAAGGCGCTGAGCGAGTACCTCGGGCACGCGGATCCGGGATTCACGTTGCGCACTTACACGCACCTCATGCCGGCAAGTGACGAGCGCACCCGACGCGCCGTCGACGCCGTGTTGTGTGTACCGGATGTGTACCGTGAGGGTTCTCCGACGGCAAGAGCCCAGGTCAGGGGCCATAACAAGTCACTACTACGACATCTGATCCCGCGCGGGTTTCAGGCCCGCGTCAGATCGCCGAAAACGGCGGCTGACCTGCGAAACGTCTTTCGACGTAACGCAGTGTCAGCCGTCGTTTTCGTTGCTGTGCCGCCTCCAGCGCGGCCCCGGTGCCGAGTCGCCAGAGGCCGGTCACGTCGACCGACGATGCCCCGGGCACCCGACGGCAGAGGACGTCCCGACGTCCACCACGATGGGTGGTGATGCGCCCGCAACGCCGCCGGGTCTCGGCTCGCGGTCGAGCCGCTCGGGGCAAGTAGTGGCAACCCGTTGCCCGGCTCCCCGAGCCGCTCCTAGCGTCCTGCGAGACACAGGTCGGGGTCGTGCCTGGGGCCCGGGCCTGCGGAAGGAGATCGGACGGTGCTGAACCGGATCGTCCGGCAGCCGTCGCCACGAAGGACGCACACCACGCAGACGACGAGTTTGGAGAACTGACATGTGGACCCTTTCCGGCTTCGCCGACGAGATCGACGACGACTTCGAGAAACAGTGCGCGGTCCTCAACCGGCTGGGCATCACGCACATGGAGCTCCGCAGCGCCTGGGGCGTGAACGTCCTGGACCTGACCGCCGAGCAGGTCGACCGCGCCCGGGAGATCCTGGGCCGCCACGACATCGCGGTCTCGTCGATCGGCTCGCCCATCGGAAAGATCGCCATCATCGACGACTTCGACGAGCACCTCGCCCGTCACGACGTCGCGCTGGCGAGGGCGGCCACCTTCGCGGCGCCGTACATCCGGGTGTTCTCGTTCTTCATCCCCGAGGGCGACGACCCGGACAGCCACCGCGACGAGGTGCTGCGCCGGATGAGCGCGCTGGCCGACCGGGCCACGGGTCGAGACGTCGTGCTCCTGCACGAGAACGAGAAGGACATCTACGGCGACATCCCGCGCCGCTGCGTCGACATCGTGGAGTCGGTGGGATCGCCGGTCCTGCGGCTGGCCTGGGACGCTGCGAACTTCGTCCAGTGCGGGGTCCGCCCCTACACCGACGGCTACGCCGGCGTGCGCCCACACCTGGAGTACGTCCAGGTCAAGGACGCGCTGCTGGAGACCGGCGAGGTGGTCCCCGCCGGCGCCGGCGACGGCGAGACCGTGGAGACGATCCGGGCGCTGCGCGAGGACGGCTTCGACGGGTTCTTCTCGCTGGAGCCGCACCTGCAGTCGGCCGGCGTGCTGGGCGGCTTCTCCGGCGAGGACCTGTTCGCGAAGGCGCACGAGGCCTTCACCGGGATCCTGCGTGCCGAGGGGATCACCTACCGATGACCGAGAGCACCCCGGCGGACAGCCCCTCTCCCCTGCGCTTCGCCATCGTCGGATGCGGCGTCATCGGCCGACAGCACGCAGAGTCGATCACCCGGGTCGAGGGCGCCGCCCTGTGCGTCGCTGTCGACCTCGCGGAGACCGCCGCCACCGAGCTCGGCCACGAGTACGGCGTCGCCTGGACGACGTCCCTGGACGAGGCCCTGGGCCGCGACGACGTCGACGCCGTCGCGATCTGCACGCCGAGCGGGAACCACGCGGAGCTCGCCGTCCAGGCCCTCGAGGCCGGGAAGCACGTCGTGGTGGAGAAGCCCCTCGACGTGAGCGCCGACGCGGCGGGCAAGCTCCAGGCGGCCGCCGCCGCGAGCAGCCGCACCGTCACCGTGATCAGCCAGCACCGCTTCGACGCCTCCAGTCTCGCGGTCGCACAGGCGGTCCGCGAGGGACGGCTCGGCACCATCACCTCGGGCGTCGCCAGCATCGCCTGGTGGCGCAGCCAGGATTACTACGACTCCGGCGCGTGGCGCGGCACCTGGAGCCTCGACGGCGGCGGCGCCCTGATGAATCAGGGCATCCACACCATCGACCTGCTGGTCTGGATGCTGGGCCGCCCCCTGGAGGTCTCGGCCTACGCCGGCTGCCTGGCCCACGAGGGCATCGAGGTCGAGGACACAGCGGTCGCCATCGTGAGGTTCGAGGGTGGCGCCCTCGGCGTGGTGCACGGCACCACGGCGGCCTACCCGGGCCTCTCGGCGCGCCTGCAGGTGCACGGCACCCGCGGCTCGGCCATCATCGACGACGACCGGCTGGAGTACTTCCACGCCGCGCCCGCCGAGGACGACCCCGACGCCCCTGCCTACGGTGCCGGGATGTCGAGCAACCAGGCCTCCCTGGTGCTGCCCCAGGAGGAGTCGGCTCCGTCGGCCGGCGCCGACCCGGCAGCCCTGTCCGACGCCCACGACCTCCAGTACGCGGACTTCCTCCGGGCCGTGCGCGCGGGCCGGGAGCCTGCCGTGACGCCGGCGGACGCCGCCCTCACCCTGCAGGTCGTGCTGGCGATCTACCGGTCCGCAGAGGAGGGACGGCCGGTGGCGATCCCTGCCGGCGACTGAGCGACGATTGCTCCCGGAAGCGCAGCTCCCCCGATTGTCGGGGTGGTCCGAAGGAGGCCGAGACGTCGGATGGACGGGACCGCTCCGCGACCGCGGAAGCCGACGATCTACGACGTGGCGGAGGCCGCCGGCGTGGCGCCCTCGACGGTTTCACGCACCTTCGCCCGTCCCGGCCGGGTGAGGTCCGACACCGCTGAGCACATCCGGCAGGTCGCCGCCCGGCTGGGCTACCGGTCGACCGCGCTGTCCCGGGGCGCGCCGGGTGACCAGACCCGGATGATCGGCCTGGTCATCGCCGACGTCACGAACCCCTTCCACTTCGGGATCATCCGGGGGGCAGAGGCGGCCGCCGCGGAGGCGGGCTACACGATGATCCTGGCCGACTCCCAGGAGTCCGCGCGCCGGGAGCGCGAGCTCCTCGAGCGGGTGCTGCCCGCGGTGGTGGGCGTCGTGCTGGCCAGCCCGCGGATGTCGGACTCGGCGATCCGGATGATCGCCAAGCAGAGCCCGACCATCGTGCTCAACCGGGCGGTGCAGGACGTGCCGAGCGTGGTCACCGACATCCGCCGCGGGGTCCGGCGCGCGGTCGAGCACCTGGTGTCGCTCGGGCACGGCGCCATCACGTACGTCGCCGGGCCGGAGGCGTCCTGGACCGACGGGATGCGCTGGCGGGCGCTGATCGAGGGTGCATCCGAGCTCGACGTCCGGGTCCGGCGGGTGGGGCCGTTCCCACCCACGGTGAAGGGCGGGGTCCGGGCCTGTGCGCATCTGCTCGATCCGCAGCCGCAGGCGGTGCTGGCGTACAACGACCTCCTGGCCATCGGCGTGATGCGGGGGCTGCAGGCCCGCGGGATCCGGGTCCCCTGCGACGTCAGCGTGGTGGGGTTCGACGACATCTTCGGCGCCGACCTCGTCACCCCGGGCCTGACCACGGTGGCGGCGCCGCTGCGCGCGCTCGGCACGACCGCGGTGCGCAACCTCCTGGCCGTCGCCGGCGGCGCCCGGTCACGCGTCGGGGAGCCGGTCACGGTGCCGACCCGGCTGGTCGTGCGGTCCTCGACCACTCAGCGCAGCCGGAAGAGCACCTCGCCGGCCTGGGGCACGACGAACGTGTCCGGGTCGGCCTCGTAGGCCGCGACGTCGACCGTCGTCCGGGTCGAGGTAGCCGAGGTTCGCGCCGCGCACGACGTCCTCGGGGATGCCGGTCGCCAGCGTGACCGTCACACGGCAGCCGCTCGCCGCGGTGCTCGTCGTACGTGCCGGCGCCGCGCAGGTGGGTGGAGTGCGCCAGCACGCCCCAGTGCACGTGCTGGAACCGGTCCCACTGCTTCACGAAGTAGTCGCGGCAGTGGTAGCCGATCTCGTTGATCTCGGGATGCATCACGCGAGATCTGCGTGACGTGCGGTGCGTAGAGGATCACCTCGCCGCCGTCGGCCACCACCGGCTCGACCTTGTAGAAGCCCTTGGCCGCGGTCCAGATGTCGTCGTACTTGGTGCGGCATCATCGACAGCACTCGCCGGACCGGCGCGTCGAGGTAGCGCACGTGCGTCTGCGCGGAGACCTCGGCGGCCGCAGCCCACGCCGCCTCGGCGTCGCCGAACGACACGGCGTGGAGGTCGCCGGTGCCGGACTCGGCGACGACGCACAGCGCGAGTCGCCGGCTGGGGATCATCGCCGCGGCGTCGTTGATCAGCGCGCGCACCGGCGTGATGCCACGGGTGCCGATGATCTCGGCGCTGGTGATCAGCGCGCCCAGCCAGTGGGAGAGGTCGATGACCTCCTGGCCGGCGACGCCCGGGAAGAAGTACTTGTTGCCGCCGGAGAAGCCGACGACCTCGTGCGGGAAGACCGGCCCGACGACGAGCACGACGTCGTGGTCGACGATGGCGCGGTTGAGCCGCACGTCGACGCTCTCGCTCAGCAGCCCGTCGGACAGCTCAGCGATGCGCTCGGCGGAGATGGTGCCGAGCGAGACGAACGTCGTCGGGTCCCACCAGGCGTGGTTGAGCACCGACAGCCCGGGGTATCTCACCGCCAGTCCTCCGGGCGGGTAGCCGAGGTGCTCGGCCAGCGGCGACTCGTCCATCGCGGCGTGGGTGCCGAGCGCCACCAGCGCGGTCAGCCGGGTGACGCGACCCGTCAGCGCACCGGTGGATCTCGTCCATCAGCACCGGCAGCGGGCAGCTGCGGGTGCCGTCGGGGATCACCAGGCAGACGCTGCGACCGTCGAGGTCGGCCGCGTCCAGGCTCTCGCGCACGAAGCGGCGGACCTCTGCCTCGGTCAGCACGGACGACGGGTCGCCGATCGTGCGGGCCGCCCCCGCGAGGCTCGTGAGCCGGTCCGGCGTCTGGGTCATGCCCGCAACCCTTCACCGCCGTCCGGCGACCGACAAGGGCGAGCGGCAAGAGTTGGCAACCGATTGCCCGGTTCCGGGCCGGCGCGGAGGATGACGTCATGCCATCGGTCCGCCCGCTTGCCCCGCACCCCGACCGGCTGCTGCCCGCGGATCCCGCCGTTCGCGACATTGCCCGTCGCCTGTACGACGAGGTGCGGCAGCTGCCGATCATCTCCCCGCACGGCCACGTGGACGCTTCGCTGCTGCTCGAGGACGCGCACTTCTCGGACCCCGCCTCGCTGCTGATCACACCGGACCACTACGTGACCAGGCTGCTGCACGCGCACGGCGTACCACTCGACCGGCTCGGCGTCGCCTCCGGGCCGCTGGACGAGCCGGCGACGCGCGCGGTGTGGCGCGAGCTGTGCTCCCACTGGGCGGCGTTCCGGGGGACGCCCTCGCGCTACTGGCTGGAGTCCGAGCTGTCCGAGATCTTCGGGGTCTCCACCCGTCCGTCGGCCGG
>CAVPRC010000002.1:0-427864 GCA_963707755.1 uncultured Actinomycetota bacterium
AGACTGTGTGAAAACCTGACCGATGCTATGATTCCCTTTGCTAAATCGCGGGGGGATGATGAAGGGCTTCGTTGAAGCGGCGGATCGCCAGCAGACGACACTGTTGCCGGAATGCCTTGATGATTGGGTGGACGAGAGCAATCCTGTTCGCGCGGTCGATGTGTTTGTCGATACGTTGGAACTGCGCGAGTTGGGGTTCGATGGCGTCACCCCGGCAGCGACCGGCCGGCCGGGATATCATCCGTCGCCGCTGCTCAAGCTTTATATCTATGGCTATCTCAACCGGGTCCAATCGAGCCGGCGGCTGGAGCGTGAGGCTGGCCGCAATCTGGAAGTGATGTGGCTGACGGGACGGCTCGTTCCGGATCACAAAACCATCGCCGATTTCCGCAAAGACAATGGCCCCGCCATCAAAGAAGTGTCTGTGCGCAATTTGTTGCCTTGTGCCGCAAGATGGGGCTGCTGGCGAAAGCGAGCGTTGCGATCGACGGCAGCAAGTTCAAGGCGGTGAACTCGCGCGACAACAACTTCACGAAGGGAAAGATGGAGCGGCGCCTGGCGCAGATCGAGGAGAGTGTTGCGCGTTATCTGAGCCAGCTCGACACCGCCGATCGCCAGACAGCTGCCGGTGAGGCGCCCTCGGAGGAGCTTGTGGCCAGGACCGCGCGGCTCAAGGAGAAGCTGATCAAGCTCGAAGAGGAGGTGAAGCGCCTCAAAGCGATTGAGAAAGTGATGCTTGCCGCGCCCGATCAGCAGGTCTCCTTCACCGATCCTGATTCCCGCTCGATGGCGACCAGCGGGCGCGGCTCTGGGATGGTCGGCTATAATGTGCAAGCGGCCGTCGATACGACGAACCATCTGATCGTCGCGCATGAGGTGACCAACGTCGGCACCGACAAGTCGCATCTTGCGAACATGGCCAACCAAGCGAAGGTGGCATTGGAGGCAGAAAACCTTGAAGCCTTTGCCGATCGCGGCTACTTCAAAGGCGAGGAGATCCTCGCATGCGATGAGGCTGGCATCACGGTCACGCTGCCAAAACCCCAGACATCGGAGGCGAAGTCGGCCGGTCGCTTCGGCAAGCAGGATTTTCGCTACGTGGCTGAGGAGGACATCTACGTTTGTCCTACCGGTGAGAAGCTGACCCACCACTTCACGAACGAGGAAAATGGATTAGTCCTGCACCACTACTGGACCAACGCGTGCCGCACCTGCGCGCTGAAGGTTCAGTGCACGAAGGGACCGCAACGTCGCATCAAGCGGTGGGAGGACGAGTATGTTGTTGATGCTGTGCAGGCGCGCCTGGACAGAAATCCGGATGCAATGCGTACTCGTCGCGAGACGGTCGAGCATCCGTTTGGCACGCTGAAGATGCGGATGGGGGCGACGCACTTTCTGATGAAGACGCTGCCCAAAGTGGCGACTGAGATGGCGTTGCACGTGCTCGCCTACAACCTCACGCGCGTGATGAACATCGTCGGTATCAAGCCGTTCCTCGCGGCGATCCAGGCTTGAGAAGCGCGTCATGGCGTCCGCCGTGAGCCCGTTAGGGTCGCTCAGCATGGCCCGAGGCTGTGCCCGGATTGACGCCGGGCCCGATACAGCAAAAATAGGCTCAGCCGATCGCGTCCAGGTCCATCACGCCCGGTTACTTGCAGTTATTGGGGTACGAAAAACGTTTCCACACGGCCTGGGTCAAACTGAGAAGTCGGGCTGGTCGCCACCGACTTCCGTTGTACCCCTCTAAGCAGACATCCGGCGGGCGGCCCGGCAAGTCCGTTTCGTGCCATTACCGGAAGTGAACGTTTTACTCAATTACCTCGTCGGCACGGGCGAGCAGCATTGGCGATATTGTCACGCCAAGTGAGTTCGCCGTTTTTAAATTGATAACTAATTCAAACTTTGTCGGTTGCTCGATTGGGATGTCCTCCGGTTTTATACCGCGCAGGATTTTGTCCACATATTCGGCGGCCCGTCGAAAGAGATCAGGGTAACTTGGAGCATAAGACATAAGGCCACCAGCTACTCGGGCGCCATACATCGTGGGCAGGTTTTCCGCGAGTGATAAATCGCTGATAGTCATCTGGTTGCTAATGAGGAGGGAATCAGCAGCAATATAAAGCGCCTCTGCTCGATTGCTTATCGAGGCTATTGCCGGGACTATTTCCTCTGCCCGCTTGATCGGCAATACTACGACGTCGATACCCAGACTTATCGCGCTTTTTTGAAGCTCGTGTAGTTCGAGTTCCGAACCAGAATTGTTCATGTTCACTAAGGTCGCTAGGCGCCGGAGATTGGGGACGACCTCTCGCAAGAGCTCTAATCTTTTGCCAGTGGAACCAGCGTGTTGACTGGAAAGGCCGGTAACGTTGCCGCCAGGTCGGGCAAGACTTGCAACCAAACCGCTACCAACGGGATCGCCGACTATCGTAAACACGATCGGAATGGTCGAGGTGGCCTGTTTTACAGCTAGTGCGGTCGGGGTTCCCCAGGTAGTAATGATATCAACCTTTAGCTTTACTAGCTCCGCAGCAATCTCCGCAAACCGCGCAGTCTCGCCGCCAGCCCAACGATACTCTATCTCAACGGTCCGGTTTTCAATCCATCCAAGGTCGCTCAGGCGCTGCACAAAGGACGCGACATTCTGGTCGGGAGAAGCGGCCCGCGAGGTTGGGATTAAAAATCCTATCGTTGCACGTTTACGCTGTTGCTGAGCGCGCGCGGCGAGCGGCCATATCGTTGCCGCTCCACCGAGTGCTGCAATGAACTCGCGTCGCTTCATGTCCGATCCCGGCCAGAAGGCGATACCTTATCGGCTCAAACGAGCGTCCGATAGGGGCGAACCATACTCACTAAATGCTCGCGGATGTCTCTAGTGGGTCCAACTCGGAAGTGTGCCCTCTCACGCGGCACGTCCGTTCTACCCCTCAAGAGCCGACATTCTGCCTACTCCACCCATCCTGGGCGCTGGACCTTGGGCCTCGGCGGTTTTGCCGGGCCCTACTCTCTGAGGCCCCAGCGTGGAATCCGTAACGTGCCGATCCGCGCGAACCTGCCGCCGTGTTCTCGGCAACACCTCTCTTGTTTCATTCGAGGGAACACATTTTCGACTCGCGCTGCGGCTCGCCCGGTGCAAGCGTGGCAAAGACCGGGCGGGCTAATTCAGTAAGCAATCAATTATTTTGAGGAACCCGGCGCGTCCCCAGAGCGCCAATGCTCTGCGGGATATTTGCGATGGCCAGGAACTATCCATACCCGGAAGCCTTGGGTTTGGCCGGCGCAAACATGACTGTTCGGCTTTGTCACGAGGCTTGGAGATCAAAAATGCGCGTACTCGTCGTCGCGATGTTAGTATTCGGTGCCCTAAATGCTCCAGTTTCATCCCAAGTTGCAAATCCCGAGCTGGAGGCGTGCCGATCGACAGGCCTGATCGCCCTCCGGGAACGCGATCCATCTATCAAAGACGTGACACTCGATGTTGATGGAATGACAGTTGCCAAAGCCAACACTAAGGTTGAGGACACGCCGATTAAAACCATCGTCATTGGAGACGCCTATCTTGAAAAAGGTAAGAAAGATACACGGCGAACGTTTCTGTGCTTGATCGGCGAGAAGGGCAAAGTGCTGCTCACGTTCTTTACTGAAAAGTAGTTCAGATCGTTTGGCGTTAGCGATTTGCGCAAGGCGAGCCCTTTGGAATCAGACCGCTGCTCAGGCCTCTTCTTCCCCGACATCCGCATCGCTCATAGCGGCCGCCCAATCGGCGACAAAACGCTGGATCGGGTAGATCCGAAAGAACCGACAGCCTGCAAACTTGTTGGGACGGTCCGGGGCACAAAGCTTTGGCTGGTGACTGCGTAGGCGTAGAGCTGCTCAAGTCAAGGGGACGACCGACCCGGTCAAGAGGGAAAAAGCGACCCTTGCGGCCGTTACTCGCGACCTCTACAAGTCTCGCGATACCTACGGCAATTTCCTTCGCCTCGTTCGCCCAACTGATCCTTGTTGAGGCAAGCTTGTCTCAATTCGCCGCACACGTCCCTGCGAACTGGTCTTTGGCAGGTCTCCCTGTATCGGCGGCAATTTCCTTCGCCCCGCTCTCCTAGCGCGTCCTTGTTTTCGCAGGCACGCCGCAATTGCTCGCATTGCCCACCCCCTCGGCCGTCGTAGACCCGGACGCCTCCCGGTCCAACTTCAATGGATTGGGAAAAGGCCGAGATCGGAATAACCAAAAGAGCGGTTGCCGCAGCAACGCCGAACGCATAGTAGCGCATTGCTTTCAACATTTTCTGATCCTTCGGTTGTTACTGTACAGGGTCTGAGGACGATGGCCGGGTACCTCTGGTAGCGTGTCGTGCAGTGAGGGACCCTTGTCCTTGGGCGAGGAAGTCAAAGGCCGGGGCTCTTCTCTGTGGGCGACACCGGACAAGGCAGCCGCCGCTAGCCCTACGCGAGACGGTCGGGAATGTTCCCAGCCAAACTGCTCCCGCCGGTTCTTCACCTTCAACCCGCGCGCGGCCGCCGAGGGCTCTCGCGGTGTTTCTACACCAGACCCTCCAGCCCCATCAGGCAGGCATGCCGAATTAGATCGGGACCGATCTCGCCTGCTCGAACCGGAGCGAGGTGGATGGCGTCGACTAGGGCTCCCGACTTTTCTACTGCCTGACTTTTTGAAGTAAAGGCGCTCGGTGCTGAAGAACTTCGTCGAGTGGGCAAAGATCGCCGCTTACGTTGCGGCTGGCTGTGACATGAATTTTAGTGCCACGTCACCAAAGTAAGCGATGCGACCGCGATCGCGACGGTCAACATGAAAATTGCGGCTTCGGTATCCGACATTTTCCGCATGACGGCACCTCTCGACGTCGGTAACACGCCAGAGGTTTCCTCTCGTTCGGAGCAGGGAACACTGGCGCAATGGGATGCCGAGATTAAGCACGGCAACGCAAGCACGTTCCTCACATTGAAGTGGCGCGAGCTGCCGAAGCGAGGGTCGTCAACCTCAAGCAGTTCTCTTCACCCCGCTCAACCCGGCCGTTTACGGTGAACAGACGCACGGCGCCCCGCGCTGGACGATCAGGCGATAGCCCCAGTGCGTGATTTCGTGCAGCGTAAAGATTGGCGATGGCGTCAAAAATGCGAGCACGTCATAGCGCGGATTGTTCGGTTCACAACGTAACACTTGCGACAACTCAATGACGGCAAAATTCAAGCGACCTTTCTACGATAGGAACTTGTTCGACCCACTTACAAGGGAGCTAAGGATCAGCGGGTGCGGCCTAGTGAGGGAGGTCATGCAAACGTTCTAGTAAGGCGTGACCAATTCAATATTGCTCCGCAGGGCATTGTTCATAAGCCGACCGACGCGGCCTTTACTCCCCCGGCCAACCGTATTCGGGGATCACGCGACTGGGTCAACTCGCCAACAATCCCAATGGAAATAGCTTCAGGTCTGAGGATGTGCAGCGGATGATGTGGGAGCTTTGGACCGAATATGTAGTCGACAATCCGCGACTGTTTAAAGCTGCCGAGCTAATTGATCGCGGCAACATCAGCCAGCAGATCCAACCCGAACGTCCCTACCCCGGCATCCAGAACAGCCGCTCAAATGCGCTTGACATGATTTGAGGCCGCCCCAGCGGGCGGCCTCTTTCGTTGCGGCACCCGCAAATCTCTTATCGTCGATTTACGCCGTCCTTTACGGCACTCGGTTGCGTGTCAGTGCCCTTGTTATTGACGGGTGCTGCGGTTTGTGCGCCGGAAGTGCTGGCGTCACCGCTGCCCGAGGGTCGGCTGCTAGCAGCACCAGTGGTGCCTTTGTTCATAGTGCCGGTCTCGCCAGTGGTTTGGCCCTGCTTCATCGCGTCTTGCGACGCACTCGGTCCGACGTTGCCTTGGCTTGATGCGCCGTCCTCCTGCGCGAAGGCAGACGGTGAAGCGAGTGCCAAGATGCAGGCCGAAGCCAAAATGATCTTCTTCAAATGGTCTCCCTAGGTTCCGTTTTATTTTTCGCCCCAGAGAACTGGCCGCGCACCACTTTCGTTCCTATTATTATCAGCCCTGACAGGCGGGAGTTGCATATGCGTGAATGGCCCTCGGTTGTTTCGAAACACCGAGATTTTCTGGAAGGCCGCCATGTGGATGACACCATTCGAAGGCGCGTTACCAGTGATCGCGTCGTCTCCATAATGGCGCTGGCGCTGACGGGGTGATTTGCCGCGCCCCTATTCCGCTCGCTCCCTGGCAAACGCCTTGGCCTGCTCCCGTGCCTGTTCGCTGGTGAGGACGTCCGATCGCAGGCGTCAGCCGGTATGTCGTCCCAATAAAAATATACGGAGCCGCCAGGCCCGAGCTATCTATGCACTTTGTGCCACGGCAGGCAGAACACGATCGCGCGGAGCAGGGCCGCCGGACTGGGATGTGTCGCAACATTGCCCGACGACCCCTGTGCGCATGCCGAGACATCGTTAAATGATCGCATTCGTCCGAAGCGGATCCTCCTTGAATTCGAGCATTTCCCGCACCTTGTTCGCCAGGGTGGACATGGCGAACGGTTTCGTGAGCACGGACATTCCCGGCTCCAGATGATTCGACACTGCGGCGTTTTCCGCGTACCCGGTGATGAATAATATCCGCAACTTGGGACGCAGAACCCGGGCACGATCGGCGATCTGGCGACCGTTGAGCCCACCCGGAAGCCCAACGTCCGTGATCATCAGATCGATGCGATTACCGGACTCCAGGATCGCTAACGCTGAAGGCCCGTCCTTGGCATCGAGGAGACGGTAGTGCTGTTCGGTCAGCACCTCCGAAACCAGCATGCGAATGTTCGGCTCGTCGTCGACGATAAGCACTGTCTCGCCAAAGCCGCGTTCCACGGCGGGCTCTGCCTCGGCCGCGTTAACGGTTACCACACCCGTGTGCCTTGGCAGGTAAATACACATGGTGGTGCCCTTGCCAACTTCCGAATAAGCCCTTACTTGCCCGCCGGACTGCCGGACAAACCCGTAAATCATCGAAAGGCCGAGACCGGTCCCTTTTCCGAGCGGCTTAGTCGTGAAGAACGGATCGAACGCCTTCGCGACGACGTCCGGCGGCATTCCGGTCCCGGTGTCGGTAACGCATAGCGACAGATACTGGCCAGGCGGGAGTTCGCGCTCGCGCGCCGCGCGGTCATCGAGCCATTTGTTGGCGGTCTCGATCGTCAGACGCCCCCCATCTGGCATGGCGTCGCGCGCGTTAATGCAAAGATTGAGGAGTGCGCTCTCGAGTTGCGGAGCGTCCACTTTGGTAGGCCACAGCCCCGCCGAGCCCACGACCTCAACGGCGATCTGAGGCCCCATCGTGCGCGATATCAGATCCTCCATGCTCACGATGAGGCGGTTGACGTCGGTGGGCCGCGGATCGAGGGTCTGGCGTCGCGAGAAGGCCAACAGCCGGTGCGTCAGGGTTGCGGCCCGATGCGTCGACTCGGTCGCTGCCTTGATGAAACGGTCGATGTCGTTGAGGCGACCGTCCTCAATCCGCCTTTTAATCCGCTCTAGTCCCCCACTGATGCCCTGCAACAGATTGTTGAAGTCGTGGGCGATGCCGCCCGTCAATTGCCCGACGGCTTCCATCTTCTGTGCCTGACGCAGCTGATCCTCGGCGGCGGCGAGCGCGAGCTCCTGCTCGCGTTGCTCCGTGATGTCTCGTGCCGAAAAGTACAGCGTGCCCTCAGCCGGCGTCACCGACCAAGAGAGCGTTCGGTAGGATCCGTCCCTTGCGCGCAGTCGATTGGCGAAGGTGAGCGAGGTGACGCCCTCGGCTAGGCGCGCGATCTTGGCGCGGGTCCCCTCGCGGTCCTCCGGATGCTCGAGCCACTCGCTGGTCCGTCCGACCAACTCCCGCTCTGTCCAACCCAAAATCCGGGTCCAGGCCGGGTTGACATTGATCCAGACACCTCGGCCATTGGCCACGCCCAACATGTCCTGACTGACCCGCCAAATGCGGTCCCGCTCGGCGGTCCGCTGCTCCAGCCGCCGTTCGAGATTCCCTTCGGCATTCTTCTGGTCGTCGACGTCGGTATTGGTACCGATCCAGCGCAGGATCGTGCCTTCTCGGTCGCGCAGCGCGACGGCACGGACGAGATGCCATCGGTATTCGCCATCGTAACGGCGGAGTTCTGAACTCCGCCTCATAGTCGTCTCCCGATTCAAGCGCCGCCGTCCAGCGTTCAACGGTGATTGGCAAGTCGTCGGGATGAACGATTTCAACCCATCCGTTTCCGTCGAGCTCGCCTTCGCGCTTGCCGCTGTACATGTAGACCTGTTCGTTGAACCAATCGAGAAAGCCGTCAGGTCTTGCATTCCAGACGTGATTAGGCATCACCTGTGCGAGGACGCGGAGCTGCGCCTCTCTCGCTCTGAGCGCGGCTTCCGAGCTGACACGCTCGATATGCGCCCACGACCGTTCGGTGACCTCGGTGAGGATGGCCAGATCCTCATTCGTCCATAGCCGGGGCACCTTATCGTGGATGGCCATCAGGGCCGTCAGTCGGCCCTCCTTGACCAGCGGCATGCAGATGGTTGCGGCAATTCCGATACTTTGAAAGGTGGCCGCCTCGTCGGGCGCAAGTTCTCGCAGATTGTCGTTGAGAACCAGCGGTGTACCCGCGCCAAGCTTTCGCACCGCCAGCTTTCCGAAGTCGGCGAGGCTATAGTGTCCGACGATGCTTGGAGATCCCGGCGCGCTCCAGTCGCCCCGGATTGTGAAGCCGTCTTGATCAGCGTCCATATCCGCATAGGCGCATATGGCGACCTTGAGATATTCGCCAGTCATCTTCGTCGTGATCGCCATAATCGCGTCGGCGTCGTGGCTTTTTGCGGTCTCCTTACCGAGTGCGTCTAAAAAGAGAAGCCGCGCTTCGTTCTGCTGCACCTTGCGCTCGGCGGCGACCCGCAGCGAAGTTTCAACGACAACGGCAATGACGCCCACCGGCTTTCCCCCCTCTCCGAACACAGGAGAGTAGTCGAGGTTCATGAAGACCTGCTCGGGGGCCCCAGAGCGATGCAGTGTCAATTCCTGATCGCGGTACGACAGGGCGTCGCCGGCCATGCCGACCTTCATGACATTGTCGTTGAACTCGGCGACCTCGGGCCACCCCTCGCGAACCTTGCTTCCCAGCAGCTGCGGATGTCGGCCTCCGGCAAAGACCGAATAGGCATCGTTGTAGATCATGATGCCGTCTTCGCCCCAGAGCAGGACGATCGGCACTGGAGAATGGAGCAATATGCCGACCGTGGTTTTCAGGCTCTCAGGCCAGGATTTGATCGGACCAAGCGATTCCGACCAGTCATGACGCGCTATCAGCTTTGCCGTGCTACCGCCGCCTGCAAGGAACGACGCAATATGGCTTCCCCCGATCACGTTGGACTACTACCTCGCCACATCCACAATGACTTCCCAATTCCACGGAACAAAACTCCGGGAAAACGCGGAGGTTCCCCACGTGGTCAGGATTGAAGAAGGACGCGACGCCCCGGACGACTGGAACGATGCCAAGTTCAAAGGAAATGCTTTGCGCGTCCAACCGAAGGCGTGCAATAGGGTCAATGGCCTGTAGTATCCGGTCACCAAGTCCGTGCCGGCGGAAAATCATAATCTTTGCTGGTGGTGCCCAGCAAGCGAAACAGAATAGAACGGGGCTGATCGGGAGGTGGCGACGGCTATCTGCCGAGTGAGAGGCTGATCCGAGTGACGACGGCGTCCCACTGGCGTTCTTCTTCGGCAGGATAATTGATCAGAACGCAATTCATGTATTCCAGCACCGGTATGACCGCAGCAATCGCCAATGTGGCAAGGAGGAAGACAACCGCCCGAGCGGAAACCGATTGGCAGTGTCTCGTCGCCAAGCCGCAGCGCAGCAGCCCGCAACGGCATCGCCGATGCTTGGTAGGAACCAATCGCCATCCCGTGAGTCACTCTCGGCTGCGGGCACGCATGTATCCCTATCGATCGCGGAATTGAACCGGGATGTTCTGGAACGAGCCCTCCACGAACTGGTTTCATCTTGCGGCTACCTGAGTTTAGCATTTCGAGGCTCATCATATGACGACTGTCGAAACCGTTCTCATTGTTGTCGCTTTGATGCTGATCTTTCTCATCATCGGCAACCTGATATTCTCCAAGCTGGCAGAGGTTAGGAACCCGCCGGTTGGTATGTTCATCCAATGCGACGGCGTACGTCTTCACTACATTGAGCGCGGCGATCCCGCCGGCCCTTGTGTGGTGCTGTTTCATGGCAACGGGTCGATGCTGCAGGATTTTATGAGCAGCGGTCTTGTTGACCTTCTTGCTCACCACAATCGTGTCGTTTGCTTCGACCGGCCAGGCTTTGGGTATAGTCAACGGCCGCGGTTCCGGATCTGGGACGCGTCAGCTCAGGCGGCACTGTTCGTGAAGGCGTTCAATCAGCTTGGGGTCCGCGATCCGGTGGTGCTGGGACATTCGTGGGGCGCGCTCGTCGCTATCGCCCTTAGCATGCGAAAGGACTATCCAATCCGGGGCCTCGTCCTGGTGTCCGGGTATTACTTCCCGACCTTTCGTTGGGACGTGTGGCTGATGTCAGGTCCCGCCGTACCGGTCCTTGGCGATTTATTAAGTTATACGGTTGCGCCCATCATTTCATGGGCCATTTTACCAGCAGCTTTCCGTAAAATTTTTGCGCCTCGCTCCGTGCCGCAAAGGTTTAAAACTCAGTTCCCGACTTCCCTGGCGCTCAGGCCCACACAGCTGCGCGCGGCCGCAGAGGAAAGCGCGCTCTTGATTCCAACGGCGGCACAATTCCAAGCTTCGTATCCAAACATTGACTGTCAGGTGCGTATCCTCCACGGAGCTGAAGACCAAGTAATCGAACCCAAACAGGCCCAAGATCTCCACCAAGCACTGCCTCGCTCGGATCTTCGTTTGGTTCAAAGCGCTGGGCATATGGTCACCCATTCCGACGTGGCGGCTCTTGCCACAGCCGTCAGTTTGGTCGCACATCGTGCAACTTCGATCAGTCTGGTCGGTTAAAGGTGCAAGCTCGTCGCTTTGCCAAGCCTGCGCTTGGGAACGATCATTGGCTATGGCGCCTCCTTGTCGATACTGAGCCTGATAAGGCACCCACCGATGCCGCCCGAAAGCGGCTGGTCATCCCGAGCGCCGTGCAGCCGCCGGAGAAGGCGTCTCGCACGCACGTGTAATTTGTCATTACAAGTCACGCATCGTGACCGACGCCGGCCGTATGACGTTGGTGAGTCAGATCTTGAGGTTTCACCTGTCAGGTCTGCAGGCCTTCGGGGCGCTGATGTCCGGCTGCTCTCCCAAATGGCACCGGCGAATGGATTTCGCCACCGACAATCCTTAGGAACGATCCACGCCCAACGGCGTAGAATCGAGCGGCGTCCCCACTGGCGCTGCCGCGGCTCCAGCTCTTTGCGCCGTCGTTTCGACTCCCGGGGCTGGAGCCGCTGCCTGTGGAGTTGCTTATGCGTTGCTTGCCATGTCTGACGAGATGGCGGGCGCCAAGGCCTAGCCTGGCGGGAGACTGCCATATTTTGGCGGGAAGCGACCCCTCAACAACGCCGCACCAGCGAAGCGGAGTGGTTATGCGATATCTTAAGCTAGCAATCAATTGGCATATGCGCTGATATCATCGCTCGCGTTTGCGCAAACCTGCTGCCCGGCCGGCTGCGCGCCGGAGGCCAATCGGTGCGTGAGCACGGGCCCGCTGTGGGCCAGATGCATTCCCGTCGCCTGCGCCCAGGGATCTCGAAGGCCGTCCGCCGGGTCCTCTACCCTGCGGGCGAGCACCAAAAAAGCGCGGCGCTCGCCCGCCCGCTGCGCACAGCGGGTACTTACATGACCCCACGTCAGATCTCCCCGCCGCATTGCCCATTGAGGAGTCCAATCAAAGCACTGGTCGATGAGGCGACCAATCAATGCGTGAACGCGTTGACTGGAAGTGCGCAGTTGCAGAATTGCTCTTTCGAGGATGATGCCGGCAGGGCCGAAGACAAAAGAACTGGCCTGAGCTGCCCTGATCGTCAAGCTGCGCTGGCTAAGCAGTGTCTAAACCGCTGCGCTAACTACGCGAAACATTTGGTGTGCTCCGGCAGCTATCCGAACACTGTCTGGCCTATTTACTTTGGAGATATTTCAGCCGACACCCGCAATTTCGCGCGTGTAGAACTCTGCGGCGCTCCGCTGAGATGCACCTTAGCGAAAAAGCCGCCACCGGCTTGAGAAAATGGTGACGGCTTCGATTTCCCGACGTTCGCTCGCCGATCGCGGAACGGCCGGCCCGCCAACTTCAAACCGTGCTGTTGCTGCGATAGTCTGATTAGGCGCTTCACGCCACCGCCCCTGATAGCAGCGCAGCCCGAGGTACAAAGGAACCCATCGGTTCGGACTGGATCCACGAAATTAAGCACGATGGCTACCGTCCAGCGCGAATGCTGCGCTTGTTTAATCGCAATGGATAGGCTGGTTTCTGCTCATCGTGTGGCAGCGCCGTGGGCCGGCAGATTTTCTGGGCCGCTTGCACCGGCCGCCTCCGTCAAGGCGCGATAACGTACAGAATCTTTCGCACTTTCAGGATTGCCGGCTTCCTCTAAACTGAGGAAGGATCGAAGCCATGAGTGACGACGATGGATTGAAGGCGATGGGCCAGGTCATCCAGATTGATGAAGCCCGGATCCGGGACCATCTCGGCGAGATGGTGCGTGGCACGGTCGAAGAGACCCTCAACGCACTGCTGGATGCCGAAGCCGATCGATTTTGTGGTGCAGGGCGTTACGAACGCAGCCAGGGCCGGCAGGATACCCGGGCCGGCAGCTATGAGCGTTCACTGCATGCCGTGGCCGGGGAAGTGAACCTCAAGGTTCCCAAGCTGCGGCGCCAGACCTTCGAGACGGAGCGCTATCGTCGGCGGGAGAGCTCGGTCGAGGAAGCGCTGATCGAGATGTATCTGGCGGGGATTTCAGTCCGCCGGTGTCAGCCCGAGCAAGGTGTCGAACCTGAACAAGAAGATCTACGCCAAGATCGAGGCTTGGCGGAACCGGCGGATCGAGGGCGAGCATCCGTATCTCTATCTCGACGGGATCGTGATGAAGCGTAGCTGGGCCGGCGAGGTGCGCAACGTTTCACTGCTGGTGGCCTCGGCCGTCAACTCGGAAGGCTTTCGCGAGATCCTGGGCCTCTGCGAGGGTGCCAAGGAAGACAAATCCGGCTGGTCGGCATTTCTGCGTCATTTGGTCGACCGCGGCCTCAAGGGCGTGCAGCTGGTCATTTCCGACGCCTGCAGAGGCCTTGTCGAGAGCGTCGCGGATTTCCTGCCGGAGGCGCGTTACCAACGCTGCATGGTGCATTTCTATCGCAACGTCTTCAGCCACGTCCCTTCAACCAGGGTTCGCGAGGTGAGCCACATGCTCAAGGCCATTCATGCCCAGGAGAGCCGCGAGGCCGCCGACAAGAAGGCCCAGGCAATCGTCGAAGACCTGCGGGCAACCAAGATGGGCAAAGCAGCCGACCTCGTCGAGCAGGCCGTCCACGAGACCCTGACCTATTATGGTTTTCCGGACATCCACTGGCAGAAGATCCGAACCAACAATCCGCTGGAGCGGATCATGAAAGAGATCCGGCGCAGAACCCGCGTCGTCGGTGCCTTTCCAGACGGTCAGTCCTCTCTCAACCTGGCGGCAGCGCGACTACGGCACATCGCCGGAACAACGTGGTCGGCCAAATGCTACATGAATATGCGGCCACTCTATCAACAGCAGCAATCTGAAACCGAAGCGTTGCATGATCGAATGTGCGAAAGATTCTGGACACAACCGGGCAACTTCCGCCAGCGTTGAACACAAACTGAATGAATCCCGGCAGGCAATCCGAACAGCGCGGCGACGACTACCAATCATGACGCGACCAGCGCGACTGGACTAAATGCCAAGGGAGGAGACGCTGAGAAATTGGAGCTGGGGGTGTGTTTCGATGAAGGACCCTCCAGAACGGCTCCTACTCCGAGACCCGGAAAAAGCCGCTCGCCGGATCCTAGAGATTGCCAATTCCATCGAAGATCAACGCGGGCACGTCGATGTCGGCAAGATTATCAGGCAATTTATGTTTCGGGGGGGCCGCCCGGCTGAGTACATCGCCGGCATGAAGCTGGCAGCCGAACGCGGTTGGCTTTTGATGCGTAAGGCCGGAAAATATGTTAAGTTCACGCAAGCCGGCAGGAATTGCGGGTCCCCATTTTTGAAGTTACGAGACTTTAGTGTTTTTGGTCTTCCTTCCTGCTTTCTTTGCGGCGGTTTCAATTGCGCTTTTTTTGGTAGCGCCCTTCGTTTTCTTCTTCGCCATTGCGGCCGCTATCTCGCCCATTGTCATTGGTGTGTTTTCTGATGCGTCCCGCGAACCGCCAGAAATAGATTTCTTCGCCATGATTCTCTCCGTCTTACTGCCCAGGGTACTTCTTTTTGCATTCAAGCGACAAACACTGGCAGCCTGTAATCGGTCCCCGAGGATAGCGGCGCGAATGGAGATCAGTATAAGGTGCGGAACGTCCTCGCTCGGAGTGGGGATTTGAGGCCGTATCCCTCACTCGCGCTATTGAGCCCCTTGGTCGTCGTCGACAAGATACACCACCCCGTCCTTCCGCCGCCCTGATGAGTGCCAGCACGCGATATCTCAAGCGATGTTTCTGGCCTTTTACGATTTTCGCTTTACGCCGGTAAAACTCTCGGATGCGAATAAACTGCGCAGAGACGCCGCGGGTTTTGATACTAAGCTGACCACCTATCCTCTTCGCGGCGAGCTTCGTCGTCGTTAAGGCGCTCGGCGACGTCGGCCGCGACAGCCGGATCGTCGGTTTCAGCGACAGGTGTACCGTCTTGCTTTTTGATTTTTTTATCTTCGGCATTCACCGGAAAATCATCGGGTTCTAGCGGCTTCTTGGCGTTCGGCATGGCGTACCCTTTCACGCTGTCGACTGGTCCCCGCGGGGCGGCGGCAATGCCCCCCAACCAGTCTGTCACGATGACAGGGGGCCGTACCGGTTCGCACCGCGCTTGCTGCTCGGGCGCCTGGATCAATCACAATTCGCAGCAAACGTTCCTAGCGCAAATGGGGGTTGCGAGCGCTTCGTGCTGACCTAAGTCCGGGCGTCCGTTTTGCTCCAAAAGTTCGCGGGCGCGTGCTCGGATCTCCTGCTTAATGCGTCTTGCATCCAGAAGATGCCCCAGCCTCTGTCTCAGGTCTAGCCCCCAAAGCCCGATCGGAAGAAGACGGCCAGCCTCCTTTACAGTCGCCCCTTTGACTTCCAGGAATGACGGCCCGGCCCCCCAGCCGGGGCCGTTTCTCATCTCAGGTAATTGCAGCGGTTGGCAGAGCTCACTCAACGGCCTGAAAAGAGGAACGCAAGGCTGGGACTAGCGTTGGGGCTTCATGATGAATCCATACCATATCGTAGAAAATTCAATCCATATCGCCTGGGATTACCTTGAGGCTACGGGCGAACTGGGGGACCCGGAAGAGGCCAGTCAGTTATTGCTAAACGAGATACAGAGCATGGTGCGCGGCGGAGAGACTCGCCCCCTGATGCTCTCCAACAGGGCGATCGAAGCTTACAAGAGACATCGCCATCAGCTAGCTCTCGTCTCATAGATGGCCATCAGTCCCACGTGTCCAATCTGTTTTGGAATCGGCTGGGTGTGCGAGAACCATCCCAAGCATGCTTGGAGCGAAGAACTTGGCTGTCAGTGCGGTGCCGGCATGCTGTGCGAGTGTAATAGAACGGATGGTTTGGACGAGCCGGACGTAAGCAAAGTCTTTGTTGAATTGAAGCGGCCGGTCGGGCCGTTTGAGGCGAAACCAATGACTGGTAAAAATTCGGCCGAAGTGCCCCACATGCGACAGCGAACGATTTTGCAACATCTAAGCTTGGTCGATTGGAAGTTAGTCAACCGCCTACCCGTCTCTGCGGGCCAAATGACACTGGGCCGGCTTTTACACCATGGTTGGATCGAGTGCCGAGGTGAAAAACAACATACCGCAGTTAAACTCACCCCCGCAGGGCTCAAGGCGATGCGCTCGCTGGCTTAAGGCCATGAGCCCCGATAGTCGTGGAGCTGCGGCACTTCTGTGCTCATCGTCGCCAATTGAAAGTTGATGTCCTTCCTTTTTCGCGGCGCAATGGAACAATTAGGGTTAGTCAGCCTTGCCTATTTTGAGCATACCAACCCGTTGAGAGTCGCTATGAACACCCTCCCCGTAGACCGCGCGCTAAGCATTTACGAAACACTTGCCGATCGCACTGCGATAAAGGGTACAAGGGAGCGCCTCTCGAAGCACCTGATGAAGATCTATCTTGAAGGCGAAAAAGATACGCATCGGCTCACGGTGCACGGGCTGTCCTATCTTCGCAACTTGGATCGCGATATTGACTCCCGAAATGAATTACCCGCTAGTAGCTCCAAGGACGTGCTTAGCTAGCGCCGCTCGCTGTTTTCGCAGCGAGTTACGGCAGGAGATTTTCGCTTTCACCGCTGCGACCCGTTCCGCTTGCGACAGTTTTTTCCGCGGAAGGCCGTTCTTAATAATTCCGAGTCAGCCGACGGCATAACGGCTGAGTGGGATGGATCGAACCAAGCTGAAGCGGTTGGGTTCGCAGTCCGGCAGATGATGGTCCCGATTTGGCCATCTTCACCAACGCGCCCGGGGGCAATTTGTTCACTAAACGAGCTGACGGCTTCGCCATTTGATCTTGGAAGGAAAATTCCGACCGGAGGTCATCCGGTTCAATACCAAGTGGGTTTAAACTTTATAGCTACCGCGAGCGCTCTCCATTCGTCCGTTTCCAGCGCGATCTTTTGCGCTAGCATGACGTCACCTGCTACAAAAGTCTCACAGGGAACAAAACACCAGCCTCTCGTTGTTTTTCCTCGCGAGTCCATCTCGCAGACATTCATCGCGGTACCGTAACGAATGCGGTAGCGCTTGCCGCTTTGACGACCGATCACGTCAAAATACCTATAAGTTTCATATTGCGACAATTGTTCAGGCGACAGCCATTCCTTCAGCAACTTGATGCCGCGTCTTTCTGCTTGGGTGTAGCCAGCTTCCAGGTACCCGTTTCCAATTGCCCGCGCCCGACGTGCGCCAACCGTTATGATCCGTCGAAGACGATCCGTGTTCAGCAGTTCTCCGAACATCAACGTTCCTGCATTGCCGCCGCTGCAAACCCGCTAATGTAGCAAATTACGTATCGTTCCATTCATTCGGAACGAATCGGAGCCCGTTGGCTTGAGTCCCGTCAAGCACTTCCCAATGTTTTGCGAGAGAAGTCTGTGTCACCAGCTCAATGGACAACTACCGTCGGCAACCTGACCGGTCATCCAGCAGCTTTTCTGGTAGTGCTCTTCTACGGATTGTTTTGGTTCGTTTTTGAGCCGACAACATTCGATTGGCATGCCATCGCAACATTGATCGTTTGGACGATGACGCTGTTCATCCAACGAGCGGATCGGCGCGACACCCTAGCGGTTCACGCAAAGCTTGACGAACTTTTGAAAGCGACGCGCGACGCACGAACCGAACTCGCTTCGATTGACGAAAGAGAGCCAGAGGTGATCGAGCGAATTCGTGACCGTGAGCGGCACGAAGCGCAAACAAAATAGACCGTGCTCGACTTCCGTTGAGTCCTGATGCGCCCGAGGCGTTCGACGAGAACGCGTTTCATGAAAATCAGCACCGCTTGCGGCAGGCGCGATTGGCACGAGAGGCGGCCGCCGGAACAATGCTCGATCCGGCGCCAATACCGATCGGCAGGGTTTGGTTTCCCACCAGAATCTGGAACGCGCCGAATGCGGCGGGTAATCGATCGGCAACGCACGGGACCTCCTTCTCTTCTCAGCTTGCCTGATCTCGGGCCTGGCTCCTAGCCTCCGTGCTTTGGCACGCGGCGCACCGCTTGATCCGACATAGGAACAAAGGGCTCCATCTACTGTTCAAATCACAGGTCGGCGAATGCGGGTCTCTCGTAGCCAATTGTGCGAGCTCGGACCTCTATGCGGTGCTCTAAATCAGAAGGCGCAATTCTCTACTCCCCTGCCATCCGGTGGGTGGGCCTCGTTCTTTGGGAGAACAACATGACCGTCTATCAACCAGCTGCGCCCGAGCGGGCACCTCCTCAAACCACGCGGGTTTCGGCATCGGACGATGTCAGAACCATCATGCTCAATGAAATCTCGTGGGGCGCCGTTTTTGCCGGCGCCATCATTGGCTTGGTTGTGCAGTTGATCCTAAACATGGTCGGAATTGGAATCGGGCTTTCTACCGTGGATGCGGTTGCCGGCGACAGTCCCAGCGTTAGTTCGATATCGATCGGCGCGGGCCTTTGGTGGGTAATATCTGGAATTGTCGCGGCAGGCATCGGCGGTTACTTGGCAGGTCGTTTATCCGGCAAGCCGTCCCACTCGACAACGGCCTACCATGGTTTGATTTCCTGGGCAGTTTCGACGCTGGTGGTTGTCTATCTGGTGTCGTCGGCGGCCAGTGGTCTGATTGGGGGAGCCGTTAGTGGTGCGACGAGCGTGTTGGGCGGCGCCGGCAAAGCGGTCGGCGGCTCCGTACAGACCGCCGTACAGGCGGCTGCCCCATCGCTGAACAACATGAATGATCCGATGGCCAGCATTGAGGGTCAGGTTCGAAGCGCATCAGGAGGCCAAGATCCTGCGGCCCTTCGCGATGCCGCTGCTACTGCGGTACGGGCTGCTCTGTCGGGCGACCAAGGACAGCAAGCCGCTGCTACCGACAAAGCCGCTGAGGCACTAGCAAAGGCGCAGAATATTTCTGTCGATCAGGCCAAGGCCCAAATCGCCCAGTATCAGCAACAGTACAAAGACATGGTGGCGAAGACGAAGCAACAGGCCAAGGAAGCCGCCGACGCAACTGCGAAAGCCGTCTCGCGGGGCGCATTGTTCGGCGCTCTGGCGCTTTTGCTAGGCGCGTTAGCCGCGTTCTTCGCTGGTCAGGCTGGAGCCGTCGTTCCTACCGTTAGCGGCAATGGTTAAGGTCGAAGGCAACACCATACTCGCGTCCTACACGGCGTCAGCCAACCAGATTTGGAGCGGCACCACCCAAAAGCGCCAGTTCGAGATAAAGGGAAATAAGCTGACCCTAATAACGGCGCCGTACAAAAACTTGTCAGGCGAAGAGATCATCAATGAAGTGACTTGCGAACGAATCGAATAGGGCGAAATCGCCGTATATCAACGGGGCCATGAACCGTCGACCCGCGCGGCGTCGTACAGGTCGGTCGGGATCTGCTGGGTGCCGGCCATGAACATGACCAGGAAGCCGCCGACGCCGATCCAGGCGCCGATCACGCCGACGGCCGGCAGCGCCAGCCCGTAGTCGCCGAGCCACGGCCGGGCGAGCGCGCCGAGGCCCGAGGTGCCGGAGCAGGAAGTTGAGCAGGCCGTCGGGGCTGTAGATCGCCGACCAGGTGGTGGCGACCACGACAGAGGCGACCACCTGCGGCAGGAACAGCACGGTGCGGAAGAACGTCCGGCCGCGCAGCCGTGCCTTGCGGGACAGCGTCGCGGCCAGCACCAGCGCGGTCACGATCGGGATGACGGCGAAGAACACGATCAGCACGCCCGAGTGCACGAACGAGGAGCGCAGCTGCGGGTCGGTGAACACCTCTTGGTAGTTGCCGAGGCCGACCCACTTGGCGACCGAGAGCCCGTCCCAGTCGTACAACGAGATCCACACGCACTGACCGAGCGGGAACAGCACCAGGGCCCCGTAGAACACGAACGCCGGGAGCACGTAGAGGTAGGCGATCTTGCGCGGCTCGCCCGGCGACCGGCCGAGCCACCCGGCGCGCGGGAGGCGCCGCGCGCTCGGGGTCCGGCTCGGTCGGGTCGGTGACCCGGTCGTGCGTCAGCGCGGCCATGTCGTCACTCCGAGCCGGTGAACTTGGCTGTAGTCGTCCTGCAGCGCCGAGGCGAAGTCCTTCGGCGACAGCTTGCCGCCGATCAGGTCCTGCAGGTTCGCGGTGAGCGTGTCGTAGAAGCGTGGGCGTCGCGTAGTCCAGGTACGGCGTGATGCCGCTCGTCCTGGTTGACGGTGTGCCACGCGTCGTACACGTCGGCGGTCACGGTGCCGGCCTTCGGGGGCACGGCGTCGCTGTCGACGATCGGCAGGTTGCCCTTCTGGGACAGCTGCTTCTCCGCGTCCTGGTTCGTCAGGAAGTTGATGTAGGCCGCCGGCGACGTCCGCGTGCGGCGACTTGGAGGTGATCGCCCAGGCGCCGCCCTGGCCGCCCTCGGCCGCGTGCGTCGCCCGTCGGCCGGCGGCGGGAGGAACAGCCCGACGTTGCCCGCCCATCGACTTCGCCGAGGGTGGCGGAGTCCCAGTCGCCGTCGAGGTAGAAGACGCCCTTGCCCTTGCTGAAGTCGCTCAGCGCCTGGCCCCCGGCGAGGCCGTTGGCGCCGGAGGTGAGGTAGCCCTTCTTCGTCCAGTCGACGATCTCCTGCGCGGCGGCGACCACCTCGGGCGAGTCCCACGAGCCCTTGCGTCCGTAGACCAGGTCGCGCACGTCGCCGGCCGACATCTTGCTGTCGAGGATCGTCGCGAAGAGGCTGATCGCCTCGTACTTGTCCTGGTTGCCGAACCACAGCGGGGTGTCGCCGTCGCTCTTGATCTTGTCCATCGCGGCGACGCAGGTCGTCCCAGCTCTTCGGCGGGGTGAGGCCGTGCGAGGAGAGCTTCTGCTTGTTGTAGTAGAAGCTCGACGAGGCTGCCGATCTGGGGGACGCCGTACAGCTTCCCGGTGCCGATCTGGCTGCCGTCGGTGCTGAAGCTGTCGAGCTCGCGCGCGGTCTCGGGGATCCGGGAGGTCCAGTCGTAGACCTTGGCGTAGCCGTCGAGGGGCTGGATCAGCCCGGCTTTCACGAAGGCGCCCATGTCGGGGTAGCCCTGGTTGACCTCGACCACGTCCGGCGGGTTGTTCGACGATCAGCGCGAGCTTCAGCGTGGTCTTGAGGTTCGCGAAGTCGCGGGTCGTGCGCTTCACGGTGACGTTGGGGTACTTCGCCTCGAAGGCCTTGTTGAGCGACGTGACCACCGGGTTGGTGCCCTCGCCGTTCTCGGCGTCCCACACCGTGAGCGTGACCTTGCCGGCCTTCGACACGTCGGTCGAGACGTCGGACGGCGGACTTCGCGGCCGGGGCGTCCGACTGGGAGCCCGGCGCGCATCCCGTCAGGGCGACGAGCCCGGTGACGGTGAGTGCCGCGAGGGACCACGTGGGCGGACGGGAGCGGGCAGTCATGGGGTGATCCCTTCACCAGAGGCCTGGACAGCGAAGGAACGTACCACTAGAGACCACCGCAGTCCATAGCAGTCCATGACGTGGGTCACACGCGACCCAGCAGGTTTCAGGCACCCCGAGAACGCCCGCTCGGCGGACGGTCGTGCACTGGTCCGGCGAGCCGGGTCAGCGGCGCTGCAGCACCATGCCGACGTCGTCCGAACCGGCCTGGCCGGCCACCAGCGTGGCTCGGAACCGGTAGGAGTCCGCGCGGTAGACCATCGAGCTGAGCTCGAAGACGCGCCCCTGCTGGTCCTCGGTGGTCTGCATGGCGACCAGCAGGGCGGACCCCTCCGGCACGTCGAGCAGGCTGGCGTCGTCGGCCGGTCGCCACGCGGGCCTCGACCTCGAAGCCGGCCCGGCTCGCCCGGATGTCGAAACGGTCGCGCAGCACGTCGTAGAGCGAGTCGCGGCGCGAAGTCCCGCTTCTCGATGCCGGACACCAGCGAGAGCGGGATCCAGCTGGTGGTGATCGCCATCGGGAAGTCGTCGAGGAAGCGCAGCCGCTCGAGCTCGAACAGCCGCGAACCCGTGCGTACGCCGAGCTGGCGCGCCTGGCTCGGCGGACGCTTTCACGAGGCCGGACGCGAGGACGCGGGTGTGCGTCTCCGCGCCGATGGACCGACCGAGGTCGGTGAAGCTCATCAGCGCGTTGGGCGGCTCGGAGATCGTCGGCGGGACGGCGTACCACCCGCGGCCGTGGCTCGGGGTGACCAGGCCGTCCTCGTGCAGCGCGGTGAGCGCGCGTCGGAGGGTCACCCGGCTGACGTCGAGCTGCTCGGCGAGAAGGCGCTCGGCGGGCAGCTGGCTGCCCTGAGGGATCTCGCCCGAGCGGATCTGGTCGGCGATCAGGTTGCGGACCTGACGGTAGGCCGGCTCCGGGCCCGTGCCGATGGAGGGCAGGGCGCGCTTGGGTGTCGAGCTTCGAGGCACACCTCAAAACTAACATGCGGTCGCTACAGGTACTCGGAGGCTCTTGTGGACCTAGTGGTTTCTAGTGGTATGGTCCCTCGCGCTGACGACGTGACGCCGTTCACCCCGGCGCACGTGCCATCGCCTCCATGAAGGGTTCCTACATGAACGTCGAACGGACGCGGCTCTGGGCGGACCTCCAGCATGCCCCTGACGTGCTGCGGAGGACACTCGCAGCGCGCGACGGGATCACCTCCGCTGCCGGCCTGCTCCGCTCCGGGAAGGTCCGCCGGCTGGTCGCCGTCGGCAACGGCGCCTCGTCGTACATCGCGCAGGCGTTGTGGCTGGCCTCGCTGGAGAGCCCGGGCACCGCGCCCGTCCAGGTGACGGCCGTGCCGGCCGGGCTGCTCACCACCGACCGCTTCCACTGGGAGGCCGGTGACGCGATGCTCGCGATCTCGGCCTCCGGCGAGGCCCGCGACCTCATCTCGGCGATGCGCGGCCTGCCGAAGGGCGTCTCCCGGCTCGCGCTCACCGCCAGCCCGGAGTCCACGATCGCCGACCTCGCCGACGCCGTGATCCAGGTGGCCGACGCGCCCCTGGACTCGCTCACGCACTCGCACCCCTATCAGGGCGCGGTCGCGGCGGCGCTCGCGACCTGGGCCGAGGCCACCGACGACGACACGCTGCGGGCGGCCCTGGCCACGACGGCCGAAGAAGTCGCCGAGCGGACCGCGGGCGCGACCGCGTGGGCGGACCGGGTGCTCGAGGGCCACGACCTGCCCACGGCGTTCTTCGCGTTCGGCTCCGGCACCGGCTGGGCCGCGGCCCTCGAGGCGTCGCTCCTGGTGAAGGAGCTGGCGCAGGTCCCGGGGGAGGGCGTCGAGCTGCGCGAGGCCGCCACCACCGTGATGACCACGCTCAAGCCGGGACACCTCGTCGTGGACCTCACCCCCGGCGCACCGGGCGCGGAGGAGACCGAGGAGGCCTGCTCCGGTCGGGGGGCCCGCGTGGTCCGGACCGGGGCGGTCCCCGACACCCGCGTCTCGCCCATCACCTCGTTCCCCGAGCTGGCTGCGCTGGCGCTGCGGCTGACGTTCGCGTCCGGGCTGGACCCCGACGCACCGGCCTGGAGCGACACCTACTTCGAGGTCGCCCGCCACAAGGTTTCCGCCACCCCCGTCCCCACCGGCCGTTAGGCAAGCGACGCGTCGGGCAACAATCCCCTCAGGAGACAAGCAATGTCGCGAATCAAGATGGTCTACATCGGTGCGGGCTCGACCCGCGCCCCCGGCACGATCGCCAGCGTCGTCCAGCGTCACGAGCAGTTCTCGGGCTCCGAGATCGCCCTCGTCGACCCGGACGCCGAGCACCTGCCGGTGGTCAAGCAGCTCGGTGACAACCTCGCCCAGCACCTCGGCGCAGACATCTCGGTGACGATCCCGCCGGACCAGCGGTCCGCGCTGGAGGACGCCGACATCGTGCTCGCCAGCTTCCGACCCGGCGGGTTCGAGGCACGCGTGGTCGACGAGACGGTCCCGCTGAAGTACGACGTGATCGGCGAGGAGACCCAGGGCCCCGGCGGCTTCTTCATGGCGCTGCGCACGGTCAACGCGTTCAAGTCGATCGCGGCGGACATCGCCGAGGTGGCGCCGAAGGCCAGGATCGTCAACTTCACCAACCCGGTGAACATCGTGGCCCAGGCGGTGTCCGACAACACCGACATCCCGGTGCTGTCGCTGTGCGAGGGTCCGATGGTCTGCCCCGAGTCCACGATCCGCGCCGCCGGTCTCGACCCGGACCGGGCGGAAACCTTCAGCATCGGCCTCAACCACGGTTCCTGGTCCGTCATCAACAGGTACGACGGGCAGGACAACCTGATCGACCTGCTGGTCAAGGGCTACGAGGAGCGCGGCCAGGACCCGTCGATGTCATGGACGGACCGCAAGATCCTCCAGCTGACCGCGATGACCCGGCTGATCCCGAGCCACTACTTCCAGTACTACTACTTCGAGCGCGAGATGGTCTCGATGCTCAAGGCGAAGCCGCAGTCGCGCGGTGCGGACCTGCTCGAGCACACCCCGAGCTTCTGGGACCACTATCGCGAGGAGGCCGCCAAGGAGGTTCCGGAGCTCGACCCGGCCCGCTCGCGTGGCGCCATCTACGAGCTCGACTTCGCCCTCGACGTGGTGGACTCCATCGTCAACGACCGCGGCCGCCGGTTCGCGATCAACGCCCCCAACAACGGCTCGATGCCCGGGTTCGACGACGACCTCGTGGTCGAGACCGAGGGGACCGTCGGCGCGGACTGGGTGCGGACGATCGAGGCGCCGGAGCTGCCCCGCCACGTGCGCGGCCTGGTCGAGAAGCTGGCGGAGTACCAGCGGCTCACCGCCGATGCCGCCTGGTCCGGCGACCGCCGCGACGGCATCAACGCGCTGATGAGCCACCCGCTGGTCCGCGAGCTCGACACCGCCGAGGCGATGTACGACGAGATGGCCGGCCGGCTCGGCGACCTCATCCCGGAGCGGCTGCGCAAGTGAGCGGCAAGCTCCTGCTCGGCGTGGACGGGGGCGACACCAAGACGGTCGCCCTCGTCGCCGGGCCCGACGGACTCGTCGTCGGTGCCGCGCGCGGCGCCGGCTCCGACATCTACGCCTACCCCGACCCGGCCGAGGCGGTCGCGGTGCTCCGCGACGTCGTCACTCGCGCGCTCGACCAGGCCGGCGCCGACGTGCGCGAGGTGGGGAACGCGGTGTTCTGCCTCGCCGGCGCCGACTGGCCCGAGGACGTCGCACTGCTGCAGGGGGCGCTCGACGGGTTCCTGCCGGACACCGAGGTCGAGGTGCACCACGACTCGCAGGGCCACCTGTGGGCCGGTCACCCGGACGGTGTCGGGATCGGCGTGGCCTTCGGCACTGCGCTGGCGATGGGCTCACGCAACGCGGATGGCCGCGAGTGGAGCTCCACCAACTGGGTCGAGCTCAACGGCTCGCTCGGCCTCGGCCACGGAGCGCTGCGCGCGGTCCTCGACGCCCGCCTCGGCGTCTCGCCGGAGACGCTGCTCTCGCGGACGATGCCGCCGGTCTTCGGCTGTGCCGACGTGGACGAGATGGCGCACCTGCTCACCAACCGGGACCACCTCGGCCGCTCCCACGCCCGGATGTCCGACGTGGGACCGGTCGTGCTCGACGCGGCTGCCGCCGGCGACGCGGTGGCCCGGTCGATCATCGACCGGCAGCTCGGCCGCCTCGCGGAGTACGTCGCCGCGGCCGGCCGGCTGGTCGACCTGCCGACTCCCTGGCACGTCTCGCTCGGCGGCGGGCCCACCCGGCACGCCTCCCACGCCATCCTCGACGGTCTGCGCGCCGCGGTCGACGACGACACCACGGTCACGCTCTGCGTCCGGGAGCCCGCGGCCGGCTGCCTGCTCAAGGCCCGGCACAGCGCCGGCCTGGCCAACGACCAGGACGTGCTGTCCCGCCTCGACGCCACCACCCCCGACCCCTCCTTCTTCGCCACCCTGGCACCCCGATCGGAGTGACCTCGTGCCCGACGAGACCCACCTGCAGGACCTGCTCGGCAAGCTCGCCCTCGAGGAGAAGGTGCGGCTGCTGACCGGCGCCACCGGCTTCACGCTGCACGGCGCTCCCGAGATCGGCCTCGAGCCGCTCGCCGTGTCCGACGGGCCCACCGGGGTGCGCGGGGTCGACGTCGTCGGCCTCAACACGGCCGCGCTCCTGCCCAACGCCACGCTGCTCGCCGCGACGTGGAGCGAGGAGGTGCTCGCGCTGGCCGGCGAGATCCTCGCCGACGAGGCCGAGCGGCAGCAGATCCACGTCGTGCTCGGCCCGACCATCAACCTGCACCGGTCCCCGCTGGGCGGCCGGCTCTTCGAGGCGTACGCCGAGGACCCGTTGCTGACCGGCCGGCTCGCGTCGGCCTACGTCCAGGGGCTGCAGAGCCGCGGCGTCGGCGCCTGTCTCAAGCACCTCGTCGCCAACGAGGCGGAGACCCAGCGGCAGACGGTCGACAACCACGTCGACGAGGCGACGCTGCGCGAGGTGTACCTCCTCCCGTTCGAGATCGCGGTCGAGGAGTCGCACCCGTGGTCGGTGATGGCCGCCTACAACAAGCTCAACGGCCCGCCGGCGACCGAGCAGGCGCACGTGCAGCAGGAGGTGCTCAAGGGCGAGTGGGCGTACGACGGCCTGGTCATGTCCGACTGGGGCGCGACGCACTCGGCCGCACCGGCCGCGAACGCCGGGCTCGACCTGGTGATGCCCGGCCCCCGCGGCCCCTGGGGCGACGCGCTGGTGTCGGCGGTCCGGGCGGGTGAGGTCGAGGAGTCGACGATCGACGACCACGTGCTGCGGCTGCTCCGGCTCGCCGAGCGCACCCAGGCGCTGGAGGGCGGTCGGACCTGGCGGGACGACGTACCCGACCCGGGGTCGGCCGAGCGCACCGCGCAGCTGACCAGGATGGCCGCGCAGGGGATGACCGTGCTGGCCAACGACGGGGTGCTGCCGCTGGCCCGGGACCAGAAGGTCACGGTGGTCGGTCGGCACGCCGTCGACACCGTGGTGATGGGCGGCGGCTCCGCCGAGGTGAGGCCGGTGCACCGGGTGTCGATCGCGGACGGTCTCCTCGCCGCGTTCGACGACGTCACCGTGCAGGACGGCGTCGAGGTGCGCGTCCGGACCCGGCTGGCGCCGCCCGGTGCGCTGCTCGACCCGGTGACCGGTGAGCCCGGGATCCGCGTCCGCGTGCTCGACACCGACGGAGGACTGCTGCGGGACGAGCACGTCACCGCGTCCACCGCGGCCTTCGGCGTGGACACCGACCTCCCCGAGGACGCCGCGCTCGGCGTGATCGAGGCCGACGTGACCGACCGCGGCGCTGTCGAGGTCGGTCTGCTCGGGGTCGGCGACTGGGCGTTCCAGGTCGGCGACGAGCAGCACACGATGAGTCTCGACATCGGCAGCGGCGACCCTGCCGACAAGGTGCTCCGGCCCCCGGGCTGGACGACCGTCACCGACGTCGTCGGCGGCCTACGGCTGCGGGCCGAGGTCGTCCTCCACGAGCGGTACGTCGGCCGGGTCGGCCTCGCCGCGCGGCCGGCCCCTGCCACCTCGGATGCAGCGATCGCGGCTGCTGTCGAGGCGGTCCGGGACGCCGACGTGGCCGTCGTCGTCGTCGGGCTGACCGAGGAGGACGAGGGCGAGGGCCGCGACAAGGACACGCTCGCGCTGCCCGGCGAGCAGGACGCGCTGGTCTCCGCGGTGGCGGCCGCTGCGCGTCGTACCGTCGTCGTGGTCAACGCAGCCACCCCGGTGCTGCTGCCTTGGCTCGACGCGGTCGACGCGGTGCTGGTCGCCGGCTTCCCCGGCCAGGAGGCCGGGCACGCCGTGGCCGCCGCGCTGCTGGGCGACGTGGAGCCGGCGGGCCGTCTGGTCACCTGCTTCCCCGCGGCCGACGGGGCGCACCCGTCGTGGAACGTCGTGCCGACCGACGGCGTGCTGACCTACGACGAGGGCGTGTTCCCGGGCTATCGCGGCTACGCGGCCGGCCGGGCGCCCGCACCGACGTACTGGCTCGGGCACGGGCTCGGCTACGGCACCTGGGAGTACGGCGCTCCGACGCTCACCGCGTCCGAGCCGGCTCCGGTGCTCGACGTACCCGTCACCAACACCGGCGACCACGAGTCCCGCGAAGTGGTCCAGGTCTACCTGGACCCCGCCGACGAGGACCAGCCGGTCCGGCTGGTCGGCTGGGGCTCCGCCGCGGTGCCTCCCGGCGGAACCGCGACCGTGACGGTGACCTGCGACGCCCGTCTCTGGCGCCGTTGGGACACCGCCGCCGACCGGTGGGGGTCGCTCGCGCCGGGCGGGCGGCTGCTGGTGGCCCGCGGCCTGGGCGACGTCCGCGCCACCGTCGACCTGCCGGGATAGTCCGAAGCTGAAGGCAGACGGGCCGCTGGCTACCTGACCTGGACAGCGTGCTTCTGCGTGCTGTGAAGACGCTGCGACCACCAGCCGGCTCATCGGGTTCGGCGGGTGTGCCTCGGCCGTTCCTCGGCGACCGACGACAACGCCCTGGACGGGCCCGGATCTCGGGAACGGGCCCGCCCCTCCTGAGCGGACCGGCCACCCGATCTCACTCGTCTCGGGTGAGGCAGGGGCGCACCGAGGACGGCATCGTGGTGCACACCTGTTCGCGGTGGCCGGAGGTTCCCGTGGTCCCACGTGCTGCGCCTTGCACCTTGCTGTGCGCCGTGACCCTGTCGCTTCTGGCTGGCTGCGGGTCGACGGCTGGGGGAGGAGCCGCGGACAGGCCGTCGGTGACGGCGTCGCTGTCCCCCACGAGGACAGCGCCGACCCCGACGCGTTCGGAGGTCGTGCCGAGCCCGACGCGTTCGGAGGTCGTGCCGAGCCCGACGCGTTCGGAGGTCGTGCCGAGCCCGACGCGTTCGGAGGTCGTGCCGAGCCCGACGCGTTCCGCGGTCACGGCGACCCCGACGCCGTCGGAGTCGCCGTCGCGTCCCCCGAGCCAGTCGCCGAACCCGACGCAGGCTGAGCCGACGAGGACGTCGGAGCCGCCGCAGCAGCCGACGGCGGGCACGTCGACGGTCGTCGCTGTGCCAGCTCCGACGGGGGAGGCATCGGCGTCGGCATCGACGGCTGCTGCTGCCGGCGAAGCAGCGCAGACACCGGACCAGGGAACGGACTCCACCCGCGTGTGGGCGCTTCTCGCGGTGCTGGCTGCGGCCGTGGCTGCCGGGGCATGGCTCTTGATGCGATCGCGGAAGCGGCATGCGTGGAGTGAGCAGCTGCAGTCCGCGGAGGCTGAGGTGGCGTGGTTCTCGGGGGAGCTGATTCCGCAGCTGCGGTCGTCCGGGTCGGTAGACCGGGTTGCTGGCGGCTGGCAGGTGGCGGTCCCGCGGGTGGCGGCCGCGGAGGACCAGCTGACGGTGTTGGAGTCGTCGGCGCGGACGGAGGAGGACGCTGCGCGGGCGCGTCAGCTGCGGGACGCGGTCCGGTCGGCGAGGCGGAAGCTGGAGACGCTGTCCGGGCCGGGGGTGCACGACGAGTGGGCCCTGGACCTGGATGACGCGCTGGCTCAGCTCTTGGCCGCGCTCGGGCCGGCGCCGGCTGGCAGCGGTGCGGTGCCTGGTGGGTGAGGCTGGTTGTCTCGACCCGTTCAGCCTCGACCGGACAGCCACGCACGGTAGGCGTCGACGGCCGTGGGCAGGGTGGGGAAGACGTGCTCCTCGCCGATGCGGTCCAGCAGCCCGGTCGGAAGCAGCGTGGCGCGCACGTCGTACTTCAGCCGCGCCAGCGCGAACACGATGCCCTGCTCGACGAGCTCCCCGCGCAACGACTCCAGGACGTCGACCGCTGTGATGTCCAGCTCGATGATCGCCTCGGCGTTGAGGACGAACCACTGCACCGGCGTGGTTGAGGTCGCGACGGCCTCGCGAGCGCGATGGCGGAAGTCCTCGGCGTTGGCGAAGAACAGCGGCGAGTCGTAGCGGTAGACCACCAGGCCGGGCACCACGTCGGCGTTCGGGTAGTCGTCGACGTCGTGCATGCCCGCCATGTCGGGGACGAACCCCTGGACGGCGTCGTGCGGGCGGGCGACCCGGCGCAGCAGGTCGACCAGGGAGAGCCCGACCGCGACCAGCACACCTTGCAGCACTCCGACGACCAGGACCGCTGCCGTGGTGGAGACCGCGATCAGGAACTCGCTGATCCGGAACCGCGCCAGGCGTCGGAACTCCGCGACGTCGACCAGGCGTACGGCGGCGTACACCACCACCGCGCCGAGGGCCGCGACCGGGAAGCTGGCGAGCACCGGTTCCGCCAGCAGCATCGCCAGCACGGTGGCGACGGCCGTCACGACGCTGGCAAGCTGGGTGCGGCCGCCGACCGCGTCACTGATCGCGGTCCGGCTCCCGCTGCTGCTCACCGGGAACCCCTGCAGCAGGCCCGACCCGACGTTGGCCGCGCTCAGCGCGAGAAGCTCCCGCTTGGGGTCGATCCGCTCCTTGCGGCGGTCGGCGAACGCTCGTCCGGTGAGCACGTTGTCGGTGTAGCCGACGAAGGCGACGCCGAGTGCGGCCGGCAGCAGCGAGACGACCCCGTCCAGCGAGACGTGCGGCAGCGAGGGCACCGGCACCCCGCCCGGGATCGGTCCGACGACCGTGACCCCCCGATCCTCGAGGTGCAGCAGCACCACCGCGGTCGCGGCACCGAGCATGCCGACCAGTGCCATCGGGGCGCGCGGCAGGAGTGCGCTGCCGATCAGCATCGCGGCGAGCGTCGCCAGCCCGAGGACGAGCGTCGGTGCGTGGACGTCGGCCAGGTGGCGTGCGGCGAACGCGACCTCGGGCACGAAGCCGTCCGCGTCGACTGTGATGCCCAGCAGCTTGCCGAGCTGTGAGGCCACCATGATCACGGCGACGCCGGCCATGTAGCCGACCAGCACCGGTCGTGACAGCAGCTCGGCGAGGAAGGCCAGTCCGCCGAGCCAGCCGAGGAGCGACAGCACCGCCACGACGAGGCAGAGCGCCGATGCCAGCTCGGCGTACTCCGCGGACCCCGCGAGCGCCAGTGGTCCGATCGCGGCCGCCGTCATCAGCGCGGTCGTGGACTCCGGCCCGACCGAGAGCTGGGTGGACGATCCCAGTGCGGCGTAGGCCAGCAGGGCGCCCACCGCTGCCCAGATGCCGGCCACCGCCGGCATCCCGGCCACGTCGGCGTAGGCCATCACCTGGGGCAGGAGGTAGGCGGTGACCGTCACCCCGGCGATCAGGTCTCCGCGGAGCCACCGGCGCTGGTACCCCCGCACCCAGGCCGGCAGCGGTAGCCGGCGGACCATGAGGTCACGCTAGGCGATCTCGACCCGTGCGACGGAGAGTCGATCGGCCCTTCCCCGTCGACCGCCGCGCCGGAGGCCCGGTCGGGACTACGCTGCCGAGCATGGGGAAGGCGCGGTCGTCGTCGCGAGAACGTTCGGGCTCAACCCTGTCCAGCGAGGCCTACCAGGCCGAGCTCTTCCGGCTGCAGGCCGAGCTGGTCAAGGTCCAGGAGTGGGTCCGGGCGGAGGGCCGGCGCGTGGTCGTCGTCTTCGAGGGCCGGGACGCCGCCGGGAAGGGCGGCACCATCAAGCGGATCACCCAGTACCTCAGCCCCCGCGTCGCGCGCATCGCCGCGCTGCCCGCGCCCACAGAGCGCGAGCGCAGCCAGTGGTACTTCCAGAGGTACGTCGAGCACCTGCCGAGCGCCGGGGAGATCGTGCTCTTCGACCGGTCCTGGTACAACCGCGCCGGCGTGGAGAAGGTGATGGGCTTCTGCACGCCCGCCGAGCACCGCCGGTTCCTGCAGCAGTGCCCGATCTTCGAGCGGCTGCTCGTCGAGGACGGGATCCTGCTGCGCAAGTACTGGTTCTCGGTCAGCGACGAGGAGCAGCAGCGCCGCTTCCGGGCACGGCTGAAGGACCCCATGCGGCAGTGGAAGCTGTCCACGATGGACCTCGAGTCCATCGCCCGCTGGGAGGACTACTCCCGCGCCAAGGACGAGATGATGGTGCACACGGACGTCCCCGAAGCGCCGTGGTACGTCGTGGAGAGCGACGTCAAGCAGCAGGCGCGGCTGAACACGATGGCGCATCTGCTCTCCACGATCCCGTACGTCGAGGTGCCCGCTCCGACGCTGGAGGTCCCGCCACGGCCCAAGTCGCGGGGGTACGAACGCACACCGCGCGAGCACGCCACCTACGTGCCCGACCACTACGCCTCGCTCGTGGAGTGACCGAAGCGGTCGCCCGAGCTCACCCGCCGGGCCGCGGCTGTGACGCGAGTGCCGTGACGAGCCGCTCGATGTCGTCCTCGTGGTTGTACAGGTGGACCGAGAGCCGCAGGGCGCCGTCACGGGCCGAGCAGACGACTCCGTCGTCGGCGAGGGCACGGACCAGCCGGGCCGGATCCAGGTCGCCGAGCGGGATGCTGACGATCGTGCTGCGGTTCGCCGCGGGCAGGTCCAGTGCGTCCCACCCCACGCGGGCGAGGGCGGCCCGCAGCGAGCGCTCGAGCTCGCGGTTGCGGGCGTGGACGGCGTCGGGTCCGAACCGCTCGAGCACGTCGAGGGCGACCGTGTTGCCGATGGCGGCGAGCCAGCTGATCGAGCTGTCGAAACGTGAGGCGGTGGGGGAGAGCTGCATCTCCGGCCCGTAGAAGCTGGCGAACGGGTCCTCACCCGCCCGCCAGCCGGCGTTGATGGGGATGAACCGCTCCTGCATCGGACGGGACAGGTAGCAGTAGCCCATCCCGCGGCCCGCGTTGAGCAGGAACTTGTGGTCGGCCGTGACCAGCACGTCGGCGTGCCGGAGCTCCGGGGCCACGGGGAGCGCCCCCACCATCTGGGAGGCGTCCACGAACACGATCGCCCCGACGTCGCGTGCCAGGGTGCTGATCGTGGCGATGTCAGACCTGTGGCCGGTGGCCGACTGCACGCCGCTGAAGGCGACGAGCCGGGTGCCGCCGTCGATCCGTCTGCCGACGTCCTCGGGGTCGAGTCCGCCTTGCCGGAACGGCACCTGCCGGACGTCGTACCCCTTGTGCGCGAGCTGGCGCCAGGGGAAGTGGTTCGAGCTGTACTCCCGCTCGCCGATGACGACGTTCTCGCCCGCCCCGGCGACACCCAGCTGTGCCGCGACCAGGCCGGCCGCCGACGACACCGAGGGGATCAGCGCCAGGTCGGCGGGGTCGGCGCCGATCAGGCGCGCCGCCGCCGAGCGGGCCTGGTTCGCGGCCCGCTCCCCGAGGGTCCAGTCGAGGCCGTGCGTCGCCCACTCGTCGACGACGGCGTGGTAGGTCTCCGCCAGCCGTCGGCTGGCGAGGCCGACGGCAGCGGTGTTGAAGTAGGCCCGGCCCGTGGTCGCGGGGAACAGGCGACGCGCCTCGGTGATGTCCGTGACGTCGGCTTCCATGTGGCCACCTCCTCCCGGGCGTTGTCGGCCGGCGCGGTGCGTCGGCGCAACGACCGTGCGAGCCTGCCAGCGGGCCGGATGAGCCAGCCATAGCCCGACCGGGCTCGCCCGCACGCGGGGAGCAGGCCAGGGCGACGTGACGCACGTCGCGGCGTCGTTCACCCGCGGGTCACCACGACGCCGCCGACCGGTCACGGGCGGTGCCTAGCGTCCCGGGAATGCTCTCTTCTCGGACCATCGCCCTGGCCGGGCTCGCCTCGGCCGCCCTGCTGTCGGCGGCCGGCATCTCGACCGCGACCGCCGCCGCACCCTCCGCGCATCTCGACCTCGGGCCGGCGAACCTGCCCGAGACGCGGACCACGGAGACCCTGCAGCCCGGGGTCACGCTGACCCGGATCACCCGCGGCGGGCAGGACGCCTCGCTTCGCTGGGTGCTGGAGGCGCTGATCCCGTCGACCGGCACGTCGCCGGACCCCGACGCGCCGCCGCGCGCCATCTCCGACGAGGCCAGCGCCCACGCCCAGGCGGACCGGCTCACGTCGAAGGGGTTCCCGGCGCGGGTCGAGCAGGTGAACCAGCCGCGCACCGCAGACGTGCCCGCCGGTGTGCTCGGCTACCGCGTGCGCGTCGGCAGCTACCCGACCAAGGCCGCCGCCGACCAGGACCGCGCCCGGCTGTCCGCGGCGGGGGAGAGCGCGACCAGCGTCTTCACCGGGTGGGACGGCGCGGCGTCCGACCGCGGACCCTGGCACGTCGACGTCGTCCGGATCGACCCGCGCACCTTCCGTGGCCGGCTGGGGGCGTCGTACGGACCGGACCTGTACCACCGCGAGACGACCTCCGCGCTGGCGCAGGCCTCCGGCGCCACCGTCGGCGTCAACGCCGGCTTCTTCGTCCTGGACCCGGCGGCCGGCGCTCCTGGAGACCCGGCCGGCGCGGGTGTGTACGGCGGCCGGGTGCTGTCCGAGCCGACGAACGGCCGGCCGGCGTTCCTCCTCCACCACGGCGGCGCCGCCGGCGTGGACCGGCTCCGCTGGGCCGGCGACGTCCGGGTCGACGGCCGGACCCTGAGCCTGGACGGGCTCGACCGGGTGCCGGGGCTGGTGCGCAACTGCGGAGGGGACGCCAGCGACACGCCCACCGACCTCCCGCTGCACGACACGACCTGCACCGACAGCAGCGAGCTGGTCGGCTTCACCAACGAGTACGACGCGAGCACGCCCTCCGGTGACGGCCGCGAGGTGCTCGTCGACCCGCAGCACCGGGTCCGCGAGGTCCGCGCGACCCGCGGGGCGGCGCTGCCGGCGGGCTGGACGTCGGTGCAGGCCACCGGCGAGCGCGTGCGCGACCTCGACGGTGTCGCGGTCGGCGACCGCCTCGAGCTGGACCCGTCCATGGTGTCGTCGTCCGGCGGGGCCCTGCGCACGCCGGCCGACCTGAGCGTCGTCAACGGCGGACCGCTCCTGGTGCGCGACGGCCGCGAGGACATCACCCAGAAGCAGGACGGCTTCGTCCACCCCGGCGACCCGAGCTTCGCCTACGGCTGGTTCCTCAAGCGCAACCCGCGCACGTTCGCGGGTGTCGACGGCCAGGGCCGCACGGTCCTCGTGACGGTCGACGGCCGCAGCACGAGCGACCTCGGCCTCTCCGCGCCCGAGGCCGCCGACGTGGCGCGCTCCCTCGGTCTGGTCGACGCGATCAACCTCGACGGCGGAGGCTCCACCGCCATGGCGGTCCGCGGGCAGGTCATCGGCCACCCGTCCGACGCGACGGGCGAGCGCCCGGTCGGCGACGCGCTGCTGGTCACCCCGCAGCGCTGAGGCAGGGTCACGCCGGGGAGCCCGTCACCCGACGTGCACGCGAAGGTGCGCAACCGGGTCGGTGAACGGCTCGTGCCTCGCTGGGCGAGTGCTCAGTCGAGGCGGGTGAAGTACTCCCTCAGCACCCGTCCGGCCGGCCGGCCGGGACAGAGCAGGTCGAAGTCCTCGCGGGCGGTGTACCACTGCGCGAGCACGGCCCGTCCGCCCTGGAAGGCGTCCCGACGGCACTTCGCCAGGGCCGCGCGGCGGGTCGACAGCCCGGCGGTGCGCCACTCCGGGAAGCGGTAGCGCACCCGTCCCACGATGTCGCGCCACATGGTGGGCGTGGAGTAGAAGCCGACCCGCAGCCCCGCCCGCCGGTAGGCCGCGACCGCGCCGGCGAGCACCGCACGGTTGGCCGCCCGGCTCCGCGACCAGGGAGCCGGCGGGCTGACCGGCTCGACGTCCACCCACACGATCGGTGAGTCGAGGCCGACCTCCCGCATCGCGGCGACGTTCTGCTCGGCCTGGGCGGCGCCGGTGTTGCGGAGCCGGCCCAGCCGTTCGCGGGGGTCGTGCGGCCCCTGGTCGGCATAGGTCCGCCGCTGGGCGCGGGTCGGGTAGGTCACCACGGCGTACGCCGCGGTCCACAGGTCGTTCAGCCGGGCGTACTCCACCTGGGCGTCGAGACAGGGGTTCGGGTGGAACGCCGGGCCGTTGGTCAGCCCGACCACCACGAAGCGTGCCGACGGCGGGGGCATCGGCTTGCCCTGGGACGGTCGCGACGGGATGCCCATGCCCTTCGGGCAGTTCGGCCAGCTCACGTCGCGGCCGACCACGAGTGGACCCGCATCCGGCGCGGACACGGACGGCCGTGACTCCGCGACCACGACCGAGGTGGCGCTGAGGACCGCCGCGATCACCACGGACACCGCATGGTCCAGCAGGCTCATCGGCTCCTCTATCCGGTCGGGAGCGGTCAGCGTACGACGGTCGCCGGTGTCACCCGCTCCTCCGCCTCGTTCATCTGCTCGTCACCCGGTGGCTGTTGCTTCGTTGTGAAAGGGGGGAACTGTCCGGGAAGTCCCAGTCCGCAAGAGGAAGACCGCCCATGCCACGAACACCTCGCCGACGCGTCGGGGGCCGCGCCGCCCTCGCCGTCCTGGCTGCGGCCGGGCTCACCGTCACCGGTGTGCTCGCCGCCTCACCGACCACGGCGGCCGCCAAGCCCGCTGCGTCGACCCAGCCGCCTCCCGTGCGGCACGTGTTCGTCGTCAACCTCGAGAACAAGGGCTACGACGAGACCTTCGGGCCGGACTCGCCGGCGCCGTACCTCTCCAAGACCCTGACCGCCAAGGGCCAGCTGCTCACGCAGTACTACGGCACCGCGCACAACAGCCTGCCGAACTACGTCGCCCAGGTCAGCGGCCAGGGGCCGAACGCGCAGACGCAGGGTGACTGCCAGACCTACTCGGACTTCGCGCAGACCGGCACCGTCGCGCCGCAGCAGGCGGTGGGCAACGGGTGCGTCTACCCCGCGGGCGTGAAGACCGTCGCCGACCAGCTCGAGGCGAAGGGGCTGACCTGGCGCGGCTACATGGAGGACATGGGCACGCCCTGCCGGCACCCCGCGGCGAACGCGCCCGACGACACCCAGAAGGCGAAGGTCGGCGACCAGTACGCCGCGCGGCACAACCCGTTCGTGTACTTCCACAGCATCACCGACTCCCCGTCCTGCGCGGCCAACGACGTCGACCTCTCGCGGCTCACCGCCGACCTGTCGACGGTCGCGACCACCCGCAACCTGACCTACATCACGCCGAACCTCTGCAACGACGCGCACGACAGCCCCTGCGTCGACGGGCGGCCCGGCGGGCTCGTGACCGCCGACCAGTGGCTGCAGCACCTGGATCCCGAAGATCCTCGCCTCGCCGGCCTACAAGCTGGACGGCCTGCTCGTGGTCACCTTCGACGAGGCCGACACCGCGTCGACCGACGGCGCCGCCGCCTGCTGCGGCGAGGGTCCCGGCCCGAACTCGCCGCTGCCCGGCATCTACGGGATGGGCGGCGGCCGCACCGGCACCGTGCTGGTCTCGCCGTTCCTCGAGCCCGGCACGCTGAACAACACCGGCTACAACCACTACTCGCTGCTGCGCACCATCGAGAACACCTTCGGCCTCGCCCCGCTGGGCTACGCCGAGACCGCTCGCGGCTTCGGGTACGACGTCTGGGGGGCCGGACGATGACACCACCCGACCTCAGCCGCCGCCAGGTCCTCACCGGTGCCGCCGGTGTCGCCGGTGCGCTCACCCTCGGCGCACAGACCGGTGCGGCCGCGGCCACCCAGCTGCCCGCGCCGGGTCGCTCCGGCATCGACCACATCGTCGTCCTGATGATGGAGAACCGGTCCTTCGACCACTACCTGGGCTGGCTGCCCGGCGCCGACGGCAAGCAGGCCGGCCTCTCGTACGTCGACCGCGACGGCGTCAGCCGCTCCACGCACCACCTCACCGACTACCAGGGCTGCGCGCACCCCGACCCGGACCACTCGTTCGAGGGCGGCCGCGTGCAGTACAACGGCGGCCGGTGCGACGGGTGGCTGCGCTCGGGGGAGAACGACGAGTTCGCCATCGGCTACTACGGGCAGCAGCGACCTCGGGTTCTACGGCCACGCGGCGCCGTACTGGACGACGTTCGACCGCTACTTCTCGGCGACCCTCGCCGAGACGTACCCGAACCGCTTCTACCAGCACAGCGCGCAGACGGACCGGATCCACAACTCGACCGACATCGCCACGATGCCGACGATCTGGGACCGGCTGGCGGGCAAGGGGGTCTCGCACGCCTACTACTACGTCGACGTGCCGTTCCTCGCGCTGTACGGCACGAAGTACCTCGACATCTCCCGCAGCTGGGCGCAGTTCAAGGTCGACGCGGCGGCCGGCACGCTGCCGGCGGTGTCGTTCCTCGACCCGAAGTTCCTCGACGAGGGGACCGGCAGCTCCGCGGACGACCACCCGCACGCCGACATCCGCGCCGGGCAGTCGTTCCTCAACGACGTCTACGAGGCGGTCACGGGTGGGCCGGGCTGGGAGCGCACCGCGCTGGTCGTGAACTACGACGAGTGGGGCGGCTTCTTCGACCACGTGCCGCCGACGAGCCGCGCCGGACGCGACACCGGAGGTCGGCACCGGCATGCGCGGGTTCCGCACCCCGGCGCTGATGGTCTCGCCGCGGGCCCGACGCGGGCACGTCGCGCACGGCGTCTACGACCACACCTCGGTGCTGAAGATGATCGAGTGGCGCTGGGGTCTCGACCCGCTGACGCCGCGCGACGCCGCGGCCCGCAACATCGCGGAGGTGCTGGACTTCGGGTCCGCCCCGAACCTCGCCGCGCCGCGGTGGAGCGTGCCGCCCGCGGTCAGCGTCCCCTGCGGGCCGGAGGGTACGGCCGACTACACCGACTGGCGGGACCTGAAGGCGCTGGCGGCGGCCCACGGCTGGCGCGTGGGCGGAGTGGTCTGACCTGGGTAGTCTCGGAAGAGACATCTCCTCACCCCTAGGCGGTCGATGTGTTCGCGATCATCGGATTCCTCGTGTTCGGGCTCGTCGTGGGCGCGGTGGCGCGCCTGTTCAAGCCGGGCAAGCAGAACCTCAGCCTGCTGATGACGCTGCTGCTCGGCGTCGTCGGCTCGCTCATCGGCGGCGTCGTGGCCACGGCGCTCGGCACCGGCTCCTTCACCGAGCTGAACATCGTCGGCGCGATCGTGGCGATCATCGCCGCCTTCCTGCTGATCGGCGTGTTCGAGGGGATGTCCGGCCGCGCCCACAGCTGATCCGGTGCCGGGCTGCCTGTTCTGCGCGATCGTCGCGGGCGAGATCGAGGCCGACACCGTGCTCGAGAGCCGAGCACGTGGTCGGCTTCCTCGACCACCGCCCGGTGTTCAAGGGACACGTCCTGCTGGTGCCGCGCGAGCACGTGGTCACGCTGCCGGACCTGCCCGCGCGGCTGCGGGACCCGTTCCTCGAGGCCGGCCAGCGGCTCGCCACGGCGATGCTGTCCGGGCTCGGCGCGCAGGGCTCGTTCGTGGCGATGAACAACACGGTCAGCCAGAGCGTGCCGCACCTGCACCTGCACGTGGTGCCGCGGACCAAGGGCGACGGGCTGCGCGGCTTCTTCTGGCCGCGCACGAAGTACGCCGACGACGCCGAGCGGGCGGAGTACGCCGGCGGCTGCGCGCGGCGCTCGAGGCGTGAAGCCGCGGCTCGACGGGAACTATCTCCCGGGTCGACGGGAACTCTGTCCCGGTCGCGGGACTTTGTCCCGGGTCGGCCTACTCGGCGGAGGCGACGGCGGGTTCGAGGCGATCCGGAGCGGGCTCGGGCTCTCGGGTGACCATCTGCGGGCGGCCGCGGACGTGGTTGCCGGTGCCCAGCGCCGCGATCCACACGCCGGCCACGCCGAGCACGGCGCCGCCGATGGCGTCCACGAAGTAGTGCCAGCCGAGGTAGACCGTCGCGAGCACGGTGAGCGCCAGGAACACCCACACGACGACCCGCATCCAGCGCTTCAGCCGCGAGCAGCTCGACCATCAGGCACATGGTGACCATGATGCCGACGTGCAGCGACGCGAAGGCGGCGATGGTCTGCACGGCGTGGGTGGTGAACGGGTCGAAGAGCACCGTGTGGCGGTCCTGGATCATCGACTCCTGGAGCGTGGAGACGTCGGTGTGCGGCAGCGCCGCGAAGTCCTGCGGCTCGGCGTAGACCGGGCCGAGCGTCGGCACCGCGAAGTACGTCGCGACGCCCAGCACCCAGTCGACGGCGATGGCGGTGACGTACCACGCCCCGCCGGCCCGGTCGCGCGACCACACCAGCGCGACGACCAGCGAGACCGGCACGAACACGATCCAGGCGACGTAGACGAAGGAGAAGAAGTGCGCCGCCCAGCCGGTGCCGAACGCGGCGTGCAGGACGGCTGGCCGGGTCGTGGCCCAGCCACAGGATCCGGTCGAGGTCCTCGAGCGTGCCGTCCCACAGGTGCCGGTTGACGAACGGCACGAAGGACTTGAGGTTCCGGAACGACGCGTAGGTGAGGTACCACGCGCCCAGCCCGACGAGCGCGAACCGCACGTGGTCCCAGGGCCAGCGCTCCCGGACGACGGCGACCAGGGTGCGGGGGAGCCGGGTCAGGGACCGGGCGCGCCAGACCGTCCGGGGGAGCACGTCGGTGAGGAAGGCCAGCAGCAGGATCAGCGGCAGCCGGACGTACGTCGGGACCGCGACTCCGTCGGGGTCCCGCACCGGCAGGTCGTAGGTCCAAGCCACCGTGACTGCCGTGACCGCGAGGGCCAGGGACAGCACCACGGCGAAACGGAAACCACCAGTGTGCACCCGTTGATCCTACTTTCCGACGGGTCGGTCACCCGGTATCCCGGTGCCGGAGACCCCGCAGGGCACCCTAGAGTGGCTGCCGCCGCGAGGTCACATCGGCCCGCCGGCCCCCGCCGACCTCGACCCGAGGAGACCGACCGATGAGCCGTTACGCCGGCCGCGTGGCCGTGGTGACCGGGAGCGCCCGGGGGATCGGCGCGGCGACCGCCCGTCGCTTCGCCGAGGAGGGCGCCGCCGTCGCGGTGCTCGACCTCGACGAGGCCGCCGCCGCGGAGACCGCCGCCGGCCTGGGCGCGACCCGGTCCGTCGGCGCTGGCCTGCGACGTCGGCGACGCGGCGTCCGTCGAGGCCGCGGTGTCCGCGGTGGTCGAGGAGCTCGGCAAGGTCGACATCCTGGTCAACAACGCCGGGATCACCCGCGACAACCTGCTGTTCAAGATGACCGAGGACGACTGGGACGCGGTGATGAACGTGCACCTGCGCGGGTCGTTCCTGATGAGCCGGGCGGTGCAGAAGCACATGGTCGCGGCGAAGTACGGCAAGATCCTCAACCTCTCCAGCGTCTCCGCGCTCGGCAACCGCGGCCAGGCCAACTACTCCGCCGCCAAGATGGGCCTGCAGGGCTTCACCCGCACCCTGGCGCTCGAGCTCGGTCCGTTCGGCATCAACGTCAACGCGATCGCGCCGGGCTTCATCGTCACCGAGATGACCGACGCGACCGCCCGCCGGGTGGGCGTGGAGCCGGAGGACTACCGCAAGGCCGCCGCGGACGCGACCCCGGTGCGCCGGGTCGGCCAGCCCGAGGACATCGCCGCGCCGCCGCGTTCCTGTGCAGCGACGAGGCGTCGTTCGTCACCGGCCAGACGCTGTACGTCGACGGCGGCGCCAAGGTCTGACGGAGGCAGGGCCCCGCACGCGATTTGCCGGGGTCGGGGGCGGCGTGCGTATCGTGCCCGTTTTGTCCTCGACGACAGGAGCACGTCATCTCTGTCCCGCGCACCCGTCATCCCCGTCATGTCCCCAGACACCGCGCCGAGCGCGCACCCGGCGTCCGCCGTGCGGTGGCCGCCGGTGTCGGCACCGGCGTGGTCTCGGCCCTCGCGGCCGGCACCGTCGTCTCGGCCCCGTCGGCCACCGCCGACGAGCACGGTCCCGAGACGCGCCAGGACCGGATCGAGCAGGGCCTCGGCATCGCCCGCGACCAGAACGGCGACCCCTACGGGTACGGCGCCGACGGCCCGAACCGGTTCGACTGCTCGGGCCTGGTCTACTACGCGTTCCGCAAGGCCGGCTTCGAGCACGTGCCGCGCACCTCGTCGGCGCAGGCCCGGCACATGCACCGGATCGACCGCAGCGACATGCGTCCCGGCGACTTCGTCTTCTTCTACGACGGCGCGGCGACCGCCGAGAACGTCTACCACGTCGGCATCTTCTCCGGCTGGGACGACGGGCACCGGATGATCATCCACGCGCCGAGCTCCGGCCGCCGGGTCGGCACCGACGCGGTCTGGAACGACAGCTGGTTCGCCGGCACGCTGCGCGGCCTCGGCTGAGCACCGTGCGACACGACCTGTGGTGCGGGGGGTGGTCGACCACCATGGCCACCCCCTGCGCCACACTGGACGACATGGCTGGCAATTCCCCCTGCATCGACTCAAACACTCCTGATTCCGGCTCGCGCCGGCGTCGCGGCCGCGCCGCGGTCGCCCTGGGCCTGAGCGCCGTGCTCGCCCTGGCCGGGTGCAGCAAGGGGAGCGAGACGGACGCCGACGGCAACGGCACCCCGGACGCGCAGGAGACCGCGCAGGGCCTCACCGTCGCGGGCCAGTGGCCGCTGACCGGCGAGCCGGCGAAGGGCCAGGCCCCCGGCCACCCCGTGATGATCGTCAAGATCGACAACACCGAGAGCAGCAGCCCCCAGGTCGGCCTGTCCAAGGCGGACCTGGTCACCGAGGAGCTCGTCGAGGGCGGCTCGACGCGGCTGGCGGTGTTCTTCTACAAGCACCTCCCCAAGCGCGGTGGGCCCGGTGCGCTCGATGCGGGCCACCGACATCGGCATCGTCAAGCCCGCCAAGGCGGTCCTGGTGGCCAGCGGTGGTGCGCCGCCGACCGTGCGCCGGATCAAGGGCGCCGGCATCAAGACCTACACCGAGGGCGCGACGGGCTACAGCCGCGACACCGTCGCGCCGCGCGCCGTACAACCTGTTCATGGACCTCGCCCGGCTGGCCAAGGGCGTCAAGGCCAAGGACACCGTCGACAGCTACCTGCCGTTCGGCTCGGCGCAGGACCTGCCCCAGGGACAGAAGGCCAGCGGCCTGGCGGCGCAGTTCTCCGGCGGGCACACGACCAACTGGAAGTACCAGGGCGGCACGTACGTCAACCCGAACAGCTTCGCGCAGGCCGGCGACCAGTTCCGCCCGGACACCGTGCTGGTGCTGCGCGTCCAGGTCGGCGACGCCGGCTACATCGACCCGGCCGGCAACCCGGTGCCGGAGACGAAGTTCACCGGCACCGGCAAGGCGATGCTCTTCCACGGCGGCCGCGTCGTGCGCGGCACCTGGAAGAAGTCCTGGACTCGACCATCTCGCTGAGCACCCGCGCCGGCGAGCTCAAGGTGCCGGCGGGTCACACCTGGGTCGAGCTGGTCCCCGCCGACGGCGGCAACGTCACCGTCACCAAGTAGCAGCGGCCACCGGCGTACGGCGTCCGGACCCGGCGCGCGCTGACCTGAGGGTCTACGGCGCGTCCGGGTCGTCGCCCGGCTCGTCGTCGTCGACCCGCGTCGTCGTCGTCGGCGAGGGCCTCGGCGGTGTCGTCGTCGACCAGGTCCGCCGGTCCCGGCAGCGGGGCGCCCGACTCGGCCATCGCCCGCAGGCCGGCGAGGATGTAGGCGATCGCGGCCTCGACCTCGGCGCCCGCCTTGCGGGTGTCCTCCGCGGAGGACACGGCGGCGCCGGCCGCGGACATGGCGCCGAAGAAGACCCGGCTGAACGTCTCGACCATGCTCGGCTCGAGCTCGTAGGTCGCCAGCACCGACGACACGATCTCCTGCACGATGCCGAAGGTCGTGCGCTCCTCCTGCTCGCGGTACCTCTCGTAGCCGAGCACCGCGGGCCCGTCCGCGATCACGATCCGCCGGTAGCCCGGCTCCTGGAGCACCTCGAGGAACGCGCGGAGGCCGCCGAGCGCCTTCTCCCACGGGTCGCGGTTCCCGCGCACCGCGCGGTGGATGTCGCGGGCCGCCCGCTCCTCGACCTTCTCGAAGACCGACTCGAACAGCGCCTGCTTGCCGCTGAAGTGGTGGTAGAGCGCGCCCTTGGTGACCCGGGCGCCGGCCACGATCTCGTCGAGGCTGGTCCCGGCGTAGCCGCGCTCGGTGAACAGGTCGGTGGCGACGTCCACGAGGGCGCGGCGGGTGGACGCGGAGTACTCCTGACGCCGCGATCCCCCGTGCACCTTGCGGAGCGCGCTCTTGGCGACGCCCTTGGGCACCTTGGCGGTCATTGTCCGAGCATAGGGCCGCGTGAGGCGGGAGTGACGCACGCCGTGTGGGCCGGGTCACCGGCTCCCAGGTTGCATACCGAGAGTATGTCGCCGTACTGTGAGTACGTACCAACGGTATGTGAGAGAGGAGCAGACCATGACCTGGGATGCTTTCCACCACCGCGGAGACGTTCTCCGCGCCGTCGAGGCCGAGGCCAACACCCGTCGCGACGGCACGCTCCCCATGGACCTGCCCGGTGTCGCCGAGACCTTCGGCGACGAGAGCGCGCTGGTCACCGCCCTGCAGCTGCGCTGGCACACCCGCCTGGCCGGCCGCATCGAGCGGACCCTGATGGACCGGCCCGACGACCTGGAGACCGCCGTGCTCACCGCCTGGCGCGGCGCCGCGGCCGACATGGCCGGCGTCCGGCAGATCCTGGACGCCCAGCGGGCCACCCCGGCCACCCCCGAGCTGGGCGTGGCCCTGGAGAAGGCACGCGTCAAGGAGGCCGTGCTGCTCGCCGCGATGGCGGGCAAGGCGAGCGCCTCCGACGCCGCCGCCGTCCGGGTGGGTGAGCGGATCGAGGAGAAGGCCCGCGCGGCCTACGACCCGACCCGCGCCCCGCGGCACCTCCGCCGCGAGGGCGACCGCCCGACCGGCCTGCTCGGCCGTCTCAAGGCGCACCTGGCTGCCTGACCCGAGCGACCCGACCACCCCGGCGACGACGCACCCGCGGCTCCCTCCGCGTACTCCCTCCCAGGAGCGTCGTCGCCGGGGTCCTTCCGCGTTTCAGAGCCCGGCGACGGGGCCGGTGGGGCCCACGGGGCATGACACGATGTGGACGTGGCCACCGAACCGAGCATCTCCTACTCCATCACCGTCCGGCTCGAGCTGCCCGCCGGCGGCACCGCGATCAGCAGGCTCACGACCTGCGTCGAGGAGGCCGGCGGCATCGTCACCGCCCTCGACGTCACCGCGTCGGGCCACGACAAGCTCCGCATCGACGTGACCTGTGCGGCTTCCGACACCGCGCATGCCGACCGCATCGTCGAGGCGCTCCGGGCGATCGAGGGCGTCGACGTGCACAAGGTCTCCGACCGCACGTTCCTGATGCACCTCGGCGGCACCATCCAGATGGAGAGCAAGCACCCGATCCGCAACCGCGACGACCTGTCGATGGTCTACACCCCCGGTGTCGCGCGCGTCTGCCAGGCGATCGTCGCGAACCCCGAGGACGCCCGCCGGCTCACCGTGAAGCGGAACTCCGTCGCGGTCGTCACCGACGGCTCCGCCGTCCTCGGCCTCGGGCAACATCGGCCCCGCGGCCGCCCTGCCGGTGATGGAGGGCAAGGCGGCGCTGTTCAAGCGTTTCGCGGGCATCGACGCCTGGCCGCTGTGCCTGGACACCCAGGACCCCGACCTGATCGTCGAGATCGTGCGCGCGGTGTCCCCGGGCTTCGCCGGCATCAACCTCGAGGACATCTCCGCCCCCCGCTGCTTCGAGATCGAGCGGCGGCTGCGCGACATCCTCGACATCCCGGTCTTCCACGACGACCAGCACGGCACCGCGATCGTGGTGCTCGCCGCGCTGACGAACGCGCTGCGGGTGGTCGGCAAGGACCTCAAGGACGTGCGGATCGTGATGTCGGGAGCCGGTGCCGCCGGTACGGCGATCCTGCGGCTGCTCATGGAGGCGGGCGCCCGCGACGTGGTCGTCGCCGACGTCGAGGGCGTGATCTACCGTGACCGGCCCGGTCTGCACGAGTCCCTGTTCGCGCTCGCCGAGGCGACCAACCGGCGCGGCCTGACCGGAAGCCTGCGGGATGCGGTCACGGGCGCCGACGTCTTCATCGGCGTCTCGGCCCCCCATGTCATCGACGGCGACGACGTCGTCGAAGATGGCGGACGGCTCGATCGTCTTCGCGCTCGCCAACCCGGTCCCCGAGATCGACCCGGCCGAGGCCCGCCGGCACGCGACCGTCGTGGCCACCGGCCGTTCCGACTACCCCAACCAGATCAACAACGTGCTGGCCTTCCCGGGCGTCTTCCGGGGCCTGCTGGACGCGTCGGCCAACCAGATCGACGACTCGCTGCTGGTCGCGGCGGCCGAGGCGATCGCGCGCACGGTGACCAGCGACCAGCTGAACGCCAACTACATCATCCCGAGCGTCTTCCACGCCGACGTGCACACCGCGGTCGCCAGCGCCGTGCGCTCCGCGGCCGAGGCGAGCAGCCGGGTGGCCACCTCGGACGCCGCCACGGCGCACGCCTGACCATGTCCGAGCACGGGACGACGCGCCTGCACGTCGGTGACCTGCTGGTCGCCACCCCGGCGCTGCTCGACCCGAACTTCGAGCGCACCGTCGTCCTGCTGCTCGACCTGGACGAGAGCGGCGCGCTCGGCGTGGTCCTCAACCGACCGTCCGGCGTGCCCGTCCGCGAGGTGCTGCCCGACTGGACCGACGTGGCGGGGGAGCCCGACGTGCTCTTCCAGGGCGGGCCGGTGAGCACCGACTCCGCGCTGGCCGTCGGCACCTACAGCGACCTCGGCGACGACCCGGACGAGGAGCCGGTCGGCTTCCGCCGGCTGTTCGACGACGTGGGCATCGTCGACCTGGACACGCCGACCGAGATCGTCGCGCCGGCGCTGAGCGGCATGCGGATCTTCGCCGGCTACGCCGGGTGGGGTGAGGAGCAGCTCGCCGCCGAGATCCTCGAGGGGTCCTGGTTCGTCGTCCCGTCGGTGCCCGAGGACCTGTTCGGGCAGGACCCGGAGGGGCTCTGGCGGCGGGTGCTGCGCCGCCAGCCCGGCGAGCTCGCCTGGGTGTCCACCCAGCCGGCCGACCCGACCCTCAACTAGCAGACCCCGTATGGCCGGTTCCGTTGCGGTCCGGCCCCGAAGCCCTTGTCCCGCCGTTAGACTCGACCCTCGTGAGCACCCAGATGAGCCCCGGCACAGAGACGATCGAGGACCGCCGTACGCTCCCGACCGACGACGGTGACCACGAGCGCTTCTCGCACTACGTCGAGAAGGACAAGCTCACCGAGGCGATGGTGATGGGCACACCGGTCGTGGCGCTGTGCGGCAAGGTGTGGGTGCCCAGCCGCGACCCCGAGAAGTACCCCGTCTGCCCGGAGTGCAAGGACGCCTGGGAGCAGCTGAAGAAGGACGACGACGAGTAGCCAGCCCCTCGTCACCGCCGCCTCTGCTCGCCCCCGCACCCCTCTCGAGAGACGTTGACCGACTCAGACGATCCTGACCTCCTCGGCCTGGTCCCCGCTCCGCCCAAGGAGCTCCCGCCGGCGTACCCCGACCGGGCCGCCTGGGGCACCGCCACCAAGCTGCGCGCCTGGCAGAGCGCGGCCCTCGAGGCCTACTTCAGCGAGAACCCCAAGGACTTCCTGGCCGTCGCGACCCCGGGCGCCGGCAAGACGACGTTCGCCCTCACCGTCGCCAGCGAGCTGCTGTCGCGCCGGGTCGTGGACCGCATCACGATCGTCGCGCCGACCGAGCACCTCAAGACCCAGTGGGCCGAGGCCGCCGCGCGTGCGGGCATCCCGATCGACCCGTCGTACTCCGGGAAGAAGGGCAGGACCAGCCAGGACTACGTCGGCGTCGCCGTGACCTACGCCGGCGTGGCGGTCAACCCGCTCGCGCACCGGATCCGGACCGAGCGGTTCAAGACCCTGGTGATCCTCGACGAGGTGCACCACGCCGGTGACGCGCTGTCCTGGGGCGACGCGGTGCGGGAGGCCTTCGACCCGGCGCAGCGCCGGCTGGCGCTGACCGGCACGCCGTTCCGCTCCGACATCAACCCGATCCCGTTCGTCACCTACGCACCCGACCACGAGGGCGTGGGCCGCAGCCTCGCCGACTACACCTACGGCTACGCGGAGGCGCTCGCCGACCACGTGGTCCGGCCGGTGCTGTTCATGGCCTACAGCGGCGAGATGCAGTGGCGCACGCGGGCCGGCGACGAGATCTCGGCCCGCCTCGGCGAGCCGCTCACCAAGGACCTCACCCAGCAGGCGCTGCGCACCGCGCTGGACCCGGCCGGCTCGTGGATGCCGTCGGTGCTCGCGGCGGCCGACAAGCGGCTGACCGAGGTGCGCCGGCACGTGCCGGACGCCGGCGCGATGGTGATCGCCTCCGACCAGGACTCGGCCCGGGCGTACGCCGCGCTGCTGAAGGAGATCACCGGGGAGCGTCCGACGGTGGTGCTCTCGGACGAGAAGGCCGCGTCCAAGCGGATCGCGACCTTCGCCGAGAACGACGACCGCTGGATGGTCGCGGTCCGCATGGTCTCCGAGGGGGTCGACGTGCCCCGGCTGGCGGTCGGCGTCTACGCCACCCGCACCGCGACCCCGCTGTTCTTCGCGCAGGCCGTCGGCCGCTTCGTGCGTGCACGCCGCCGCGGCGAGACCGCGTCGGTGTTCCTGCCGTCGGTCCCGAACCTGCTCGGCTTCGCCTCCGAGATGGAGGTCGCGCGCGACCACGTGCTCAAGCGCAAGGTCAACGACGACGGCGACATCTTCGCCGCCGAGGACGAGCTGATGGCCCAGGCCAACGCCGCCGAGGCGGCCAGCGCGGAGGAGCTCGGCAGCTTCGAGGCGATGGGCTCCGAGGCGCGCTTCGACCGCGTGCTGTACGACGGCGGCGAGTTCGGCCACGCCGGCGAGGTGCACGTCGGGTCCGACGAGGAGATGGACTTCCTCGGCATCCCCGGGCTGCTCGAGCCCTCGCAGGTGCGCGACCTGCTGCACCAGCGGCAGAGCGACCGCGCCAAGCAGCAGCGGCGCACCCGGTCCACCGAGGAGGACGTGGTCCGCGACGTGTCCACGCACGAGCACCTCGCGACCCTGCGCCGCGAGCTCAACGGGCTCGTCGCCGCGTGGAACCACCGCACCGGCCAGCCGCACGGCGTCACGCACGCGGCGCTCCGCAAGGACTGCGGCGGCCCCGCGGCCGCGGTGGCCACCGCCGACCAGCTGCAGAGCCGGATCGACAAGATCCGCGACTGGGCGGCGCAGCGCCGGTCCGGCTGACGGCTCTGCCGGATTCCCTGGGTCCCCTGGGAATCTGGCACACCCCCAGCGTTGCAACGGCGGGGGTGTGCACGTTTCCCTGGGTCCCCTGGGAATCTGCGGCCGGGTTTCGACCGCGCAGGTATCGGATAGGTTCGGCCCATGGCCGCCGAGACGTCGCAGACCCTCGACCGGGGGCTCCGCGTGCTGCGGACCCTGGCGGCGACACCGAGCGGGCTGAGCATCACCGCGCTGGCCGCCGAGATCGGGGTCAACCGCACCGTCGTCTACCGGCTGGTGGCCACCCTCGAGCAGCACGGGCTGGCCCGCCGCGACGCGGGCGGCCGGCTTCACGTCGGGCTCGGGGTGCTGTCCCTGGCCCGCGGCCTGCAGCCGGTGCTCCGCGAGCTCGCCGGCCCGGTCCTCCGGTCGCTGGCCGAGGAGCTCGGCAGCACCGCCCACCTCACGGTCGCCGACGGCGGCGAGGCGCTCGCCATCGCGGTCGTCGAGCCGTCCTGGACCGACTACCACGTGGCCTACCGGGTGGGCGCCCGTCACCCGCTGGAGCAGGGCGCCGCGGGCAAGGCGATCCTGCTCGGCCGTGCGTCGGGCTGCGGGTCGACGTACGTCGAGACCCGGGGGGAGATCCAGGCCGGCGCGCACGGTGTCGCGGCGCCCGTGCTGGGCGTCGAGGGGCTGGAGGCATCGGTCGGCATCGTGTCGTTGGGGGACTTCGACGCTCGTGAGTTCGGCCCGCAGGTGGTATCTGCGGCTGCCGAGGTCGCGGGCAGGCTGTCGTGAGCGGCTACCTCGACCGCCCCGCGCCGAGCGGGCTCGCGGACGTCATCGAGGTCATCCTCGACAAGGGCATCGTGATCGACGCCTACGTCCGGGTCTCGGCCCTCGGCATCGAGCTGCTCACCGTGGACGCCCGCGTCGTCATCGCCAGCGTGGACACCTACCTGCGGTTCGCCGAGGCCACCAACCGGCTCGAGCTCGAGGACAAGGCGCGCGGGCTGCCGGAGCTGATCGGCGACATCGGCGGTCAGGTGATCGAGGACGTCGCGGAGAAGGTGGTGGCGGAGAAGGTCGGCAAGCCGATCCGCAAGGTCAAGGGCGCCGTCGTCGAGGCCAAGGACAGGATCGAGGAGGCCGTCGACAAGGCCGCCGAGGTCGTGGAGGACAAGCTCACGTGAGCGACCGGGCCTGACCCGGTCCCTCGGTCAGCCGCGGAGCAGCGGCTGGGCGCCACCGAGCACCGAGGTGTACGCCGCACGCACCCGGGCGTAGTAGTCGGCCGACGACGGGTCCGGCTCGACGACCGCGGCGCCCTGCTTCCACCGCGGCGGCGCGTCGTCCTGCGCCAGCGTCCAGGCCGCCTGCCGGGCGGCGCCGAGCGCGACGTACTCCGCCGGCTCGGGTACGGCGACCGGCAGCGCGAACAGGCCCGCCGCGATCCGGCGTACGGCGTCGGAGCGTGCCGCACCGCCGATCAGCACGATGCGACGCGGGGTCACGCCGGCGGCCTCGAGCGGCGCGACGGCGTCCGCGAGGCCGCAGAGCATCCCCTCGACCGACGCCCGGACCAGGTGCGCGGGGGTGGCGTTGTGCCGGGTCAGGCCGTGCAGCAGGCCGGTCGCGTCGGGCAGGGCGGGGGTCCGCTCGCCGTCGAGGAACGGCAGCAGCACCAGGCCCTCGGTGTCGTCGACGGACAGCGCGAGCCGGTCGAGGTCGTCGAGCCCGGCGCCGGCCATGGTCAGCGCGGCGCCGATCACCCGCGCAGCGTTGAGCGTGCAGACCAGCGGGAGGAACCAGCCGGTGGCGTCGGCGAAGCCGGCCACGATGCCGGACGGGTCGGCGGTCGGCCGGTCGCTGACGGCGAACACCGTGCCGCTCGTGCCCAGGGAGACCACGACGTCGCCGGGCTCGAGGTCGAGGCCCAAGGCGGCAGCCATGTTGTCGCCGGTGCCGGGCGCCAGCAGGATCCCGCCCGGCGTCTCGCCGACGGCCTCGCGCGGGCCGGCCACGCGGGGCACCGCGATGTCGCGGCCGAACGCCGCGCGCAGGATCTCGGGGCGGTAGGCGTCCTCGGCCGCCGACCAGTAGCCCGTGCCGCTCGCGTCGCCGCGGTCCGTCGTCGGCTCGCCCGCACCGCCGCGCAGCTGGTGGGTGAGCCAGTCGTGGGGGAGCAGCACGCCCTGCGTGCGCTCCGCGACGTCCGGCTCGTGGTCGGCCACCCAGCGCAGCTTCGTGACGGTGAAGGACGCGACCGGGACCACGCCGGTGGCGTCGGCCCACGCCTGCGGGCCGCCGAGCTCGTCGGTGAGGGCGGCGGCCTGCGGGGCGGAGCGGTTGTCGTTCCACAGCAGGGCGTCGCGCACCGGGGTGCCGGCCTCGTCGACGAGCACCATGCCGTGCTGCTGCCCGCCGACCGCGACCGCGCGGACGTCGTGGAGGAGGCTGCTCGACGCCTGCTCCCACGCCTGCCACCAGACGCGTGCGTCGACCTCGGTGAGGTCGGGGTGCGGAGCCCGGCCCTCGCGGACCACGGCGCCGGTCTCGGTGTCGCAGACGACGACCTTGGTGTTCTGCGTGGAGCAGTCCACGCCTGCCACGAGTGTCACGCTGGCGACCCTACCCGCCGATCCCGCCTCCGACGGCGGCGTCCATGAGCGGCAGGACGCGGTAGGGGATCTGGGTGGCGAGCGCGATCACCGTCGACGAGCGGACGATGCCGGCGTCCGACAGCACGGCGTCGATGACCCGTTGCAGGTCGGTGTTGGAGCGGGCCACGACCCGGGCCCACATGTCGCCGGCGCCGGTGATGGTGAACGCCTCCAGCACCTCGGGGATGGTGGCCAGGTGCCGCGCCACCGACTCGTGGCCGGCACCCTGCCGGATCTCCAGGGTGAGGAACGCGGTGACCGGGTAGCCGAGGGCCTCCGGCTGGAGCTCGGGGCCCCACCCGGAGATCACCCCGCCGGCCGCGAGCTTGTCGAGCCGGGCCTGGACGGTGCCCCGCGCGACCCCGAGCCGCCGGGACGCCTCGAGCACCCCGATCCGGGGCTCGGCGGCGAACAGGTGGAGCACAGTGGCATCCAGGGCGTCCATCATGGCTCCTTCTGCTGGACAAGGTGCACAGTGATCCGACGTACTGTTGCACAAAGCGTCCGACCCGACCATGCTGCCCGGCATGACCGACGCGATCACCCACGCCCTGACCCACGACGAGCTGAAGGCCGACCTGACCCTGGAGCAGCTGCAGCAGCTGGTCGGGCTGGTCGAGTACGACGAGGAGCAGGACGTCTTCCCGGTGACCGGGTGGGACGCGATCGTGTTCGTGGTCGGCAACGCCACCCAGACCGCGCACTACTACCAGTCCGCGTGGGGCATGCAGCTCGAGGCCTACTCCGGCCCCGAGAACGGCAACCGCGACCACAAGTCCTTCGTGCTGCGCTCCGGTTCGATCCGGTTCGTGATCAACGGTGCGGTCGACCCCGACAGCACGCTGGTCGAGCACCACCGCAAGCACGGCGACGGTGTCGTCGACATCGCGCTCGAGGTGCCGGACGTCGACCGCTGCATCGCCCAGGCGCTCAGGGCCGGCGCGACCGTGGTCCGCGAGCCCGAGGACGTGAGCGACGAGCACGGCACCGTCCGGATCGCCTCGATCGCGACGTACGGCGAGACCGTGCACACGCTGGTCGACCGCTCCCGGTACGACGGCCCCTACCTCCCGGGCTACGTCGCCGCGGAGTCGGCGTGGGTCAAGCGCGACGGCGAGCCGAAGCGGCTGTTCCAGGCGCTCGACCACATCGTCGGCAACGTCGAGCTCGGCAAGATGGAGGAGTGGGTCACCTTCTACAACAAGGTGATGGGCTTCGTGAACATGGCGGAGTTCATCGGCGACGACATCGCCACCGACTACTCCGCGCTGATGAGCAAGGTCGTCGCGAACGGCAACCATCGCGTGAAGTTCCCCCTCAACGAGCCCGCGATCGCGAAGCGGAAGTCGCAGATCGACGAGTACCTCGAGTTCTACCGCGGCGCCGGCGCCCAGCACCTCGCGCTGGCGACCAACGACATCCTGGCCACCGTCGACGCGCTGCGGGCCAACGGCGTGCAGTTCCTCGACACCCCGGACTCCTACTACGAGGACGCCGAGCTGCGCGAGCGCATCGGGAAGGTGCGGGTGCCGATCGAGGAGCTCCAGGCCCGCAAGATCCTGGTCGACCGCGACGAGGACGGCTACCTGCTGCAGATCTTCACCAAGCCGCTGGGCGACCGGCCGACGGTGTTCTTCGAGCTGATCGAGCGGCACGGCTCGCTGGGCTTCGGCAAGGGCAACTTCAAGGCGCTGTTCGAGGCGATCGAGCGCGAGCAGGACAAGCGCGGCAACCTCTGACAAAAGCCGGACAGCCTCGGTCGGTGGTCCTTACGCTTGCGCGCCATGACCGAGACGACCGAGATGGCCGAAGGCTGGTACACCGACCCCGCCCCGGCGAACCCAGGCATGCCCACGACCATGCGCTACTGGGACGGCAAGGGCTGGACCGTGCGGACCCGTCCGGCCAGTCGCAAGGAGATGAACGCCTGGCGTGAGGCCGTCGCCGCCGAGCGGCTGCGGCAGGCCGAGGAGCACGCCGCGTACGTCGAGACCTACGTCGCCGAGCACGGTGTCGTCCCGCCCGAGGTCGCGGCGGCCGCGACGTACACGCCGCGCGACGTCACACCGGACGGCCAGCTGCTCGCCGGGTGGGGGCAGCGCTTCGTCGCGATCCTGGTCGACGGGCTGCTCACCGGCGCTCTGAGCGTGCTGTTCGGCTGGTCCTTCCTGCAGAAGGTCGGCGCCGCCTACGCGGCGTACATCCAGCTCGCCGTCGACGCGGCGCGCACGGGCGCCCAGCCGCCGGACGCGAGCGTGCTGATCGACGCTGTCACCGGGCCGCTGGTCGCGTTCGCGCTGGTCTCGTGGGTCGTGAAGGGTGTCTACGGGATCGGCTTCCTCAAGGCGTTCTCCGCCACCCCCGGCAAGATGCTGCTGCGGCTGGAGGTGCGGCTCCGCGCGCGGCCGGGGCCGCTGCCGTGGGGCACGGTGCTGGCGCGGTGGTTCATGCAGTACCTCGGCGGCTTGGTGGCCGTGGTGCCGCTGGTGGGGCTCCTGGGCTCGGTGTACTCCCTGCTCGACGACCTGTGGCCGTTGTGGGACGGGCAGCGGCAGGCGCTGCACGACAAGGTGGCGCGGACGAACGTGGTACGAACCCGCTGAAAAGCAACAACCGGACCAGACAGGTCCCTTGTAACCCATCGGTAACCGGGGGAGGATGAGCGGCGGCTGGCCAGGGGAGGGCCAGCCGGGGAGGTGCATGGTGTCGTCCACGTCCGTCGCCGAGGTGGAACACGGGTTCCTGCACGCGGCGGCGTTCTACGACAACCTGGACTCCTGGGTGGATCTCGTGGTGCCGTTCGTGCGCGAGGGCGTGCGCGCCGGTGAGCCGGTCATGGTGGCCGAGCTGCCGGCCCAGCTCGCGGCGCTCCAGCAGGCGCTCGGCGACGAGGCCGATGCGGTCGCCCTGATCGACATGATCGACGTCGGCAAGAACCCCGCCTGCATCATCCCGGTCTGGCGTGAGTTCGTGGACCGCCACCCGGACCAACCGGTGCGCGGCGTCGGCGAGCCCGCCTGGTCGGGTCGGCGTGAGGTCGAGTTCGAGGAGTGCCGTCTCCACGAGGCCCTGCTCAACGTCGCCTTCGAGGGAGCCGGCACCTTCCGCCTGCTCTGCCCCTACGACGTGAGCCGGCTGACCGCCGACGTCGTCGCGGGTGCGATGCGCACCCACCCGGATCTCGGTGCGCACCCGCGCCACGCGACGTACGACGCCCACGACCACGCGCACGACGTGTTCGCCCGCCCACTGTCGACCGCCCCCGACACCGCCCAGGTGATCCGCTTCGGGGCGAACGACCTGTCCCTGCTGCGCACCGGCGTCCGCTTCATCAGCGAGGGCGCGCGGCTGCCGTCCGAGGTGACCGAGGACCTCGTGCTCGCCGTGCACGAGCTGGCCTGCAACAGCGTCGAGCACGCCGACGGGCAGGGCGTGCTGCGGGCCTGGGCGATGCCGGACAGCCTGGTCCTCGAGGTCACCGACAACGGGGTGATCGACGACCCCCTGGTCGGCCGCGAGCCGGCGCTCGACGTCTCCGAGAGCGGCCGCGGGATCTGGATGGCCAACCACCTGTGCGACCTCGTGCAGGTGCGGTCCTCCGAGGCCGGCACCACCGTCCGGCTGCACACCTGGACCTGACGCAGACGCCGTCCGTCGGGTCGCGCCCGGGTGCCGGGGCCGCGACGGGTTATTCGGGTGGAGCCGGTCTTTACAGACATCCGGTCCGAGGTAAATACTTCTTTATCTCCAAGTGTCGGTATCGGCACGCCAGACCAGACGTACGGGGCGTCCTGATGGGCCAGGTCCACGCGGCACTCTCCGCCGGCAGGCGGATCCTCACGGTGGCTGTGACCGGTGCCGCCTGCGCCGTGCTCTGGCTGCTGCTGTCCGCCACCTCGGCGCGGGCCGACGAGTCGGCGCCGGCCGGATCCCTCCTCGGCGGTGTCACCGGCGTCCTGCCGGCACCGGTGGGCGACACGGCCCGTCCCGTCGCGCGCCTGGTCGACCCGGTCGCGCAGGGTGCGGCCGACGCCACGCGCCGTACGACGCAGGTCGTCCGCACCGCGACGGACACGGTGCCGGCGCCGGCCGTGCACCAGGTCGTCCACGCCGCGACCGACACCACCGACCGTCTCGTCGACCGCGTAGCCGGCGTCACGTCCTCGGTCACGGACGCGGTGGAGCAGCCCCCCAGCCTCCACTCCACCGCGCCCGCGCGCCACACCAGCGACGGCGCGGCTGCCACGTCCAGGACGCGGCACGCCGACGCCCGCCCGACTCGGGCGCAGCACCGCTCCGGGCCCGCACAGGGGCCCGTCACGACGCAGGCGCTCTCGCGCGTGGCGCGCGTGCCCGGCAGCGGTGCGGCGGCCGACTCCGCCGTCCGGACCGCGAGGTCGGCCGTGCGCCCCGGCATCGCCCTCGCACTGGGCGACGTCGTCCGGTTCGGGTCCACCGGCCTGCCGCGGGGCACCTCCGACGGGCCGGTCGGGCTCGCTCCCACGTCTCCGTGGCTGGCCGCGCTGGTGGCCGGCCTGCTGCTGGTCGTCCTGCTCCGGGTCCAGCAGCGCCGTCCCGCCCGCGGCTGGCTCCTGCCCGGTTCCCCGTCCTACCCGCCCGGCTGCTCGCCCGACTGAGGTCGCAGCCCTCCGCGCCACTGCCAGCGGGTCACCGGCTGAGCCAAGACCCAGGTGGAAGGCGGGGCGACGGACCCTCCCTTCGGTCCGACGCCCCGCGGGCCGGGCAGGTCGCGGCTCCTCCCGGAGGACCGCGTCACCGTCCTGCTCGGGCGGGTGGCCCGTCACCGCACGGCGGGCCACCCGCGCAACTCGTCCACCAGCCCCCGCACACACCACCGGCCCGTGCCCCGGGAGAGGGCGCGGGCCGGCAGGCGGGTGCGGGATCTGGTCAGTCGAGCTCGGAGATCGCGAGCGCCTCGGCCTCCCCGGTTCCTGCGCGCCGGTGATGTGCAGGTGCCCCTGCAGCGTGTGCCGGCCGAGGGTGAGCACGAGCACCGCGACGAGCACGGCGCCGGCGCCCATCCAGAACGGCGCGTGCACGCTGACGTCCTCGCCGAGCCGTCCCGCGACGTACGGCGCGACGGCACCACCGGAGAAGCGCACGAAGGAGTACGCCGCGGACGCGACCGGCCGCTCGACGGGGGCGGCGCCCATCACGGCCTCGGTGATCAGGGTGTTGTTGATGCCCAGGAACGCGCCGGCGACGATGATCCCGATCACCAGGGCGAGCTTCGAGTCGGTGAGCACCGCCATCGCCGCGAGGTCGACAGCGAACAGCACGAGGGAGGCGATCACGGTCGGCACGGTGCCGAACATCCGCTGCAGGATCGGCGCGACCACGACCGACGTGAACGCGAGCAGCAGGCCCCAGCCGAAGAAGATCCAGCCGACCTGCGACGCGGTCATGTCCAGCGGGAACGGCGCGAACGCGAGCAGCGTGAAGAAGCCCATGTTGTAGAACAGCGCGGTCACCGCGATGGTCAGCAGGCCAGGGAAGCGCAGCGCCTTGAACGGGTCGGCGATCGAGGTCTTGCGGGCCTGCGGGGGCGTCTTCGGAAGCAGGAACGCGGTGGCGACGAGCGCGATCGCCATCAGCACGGCGACGCCGTAGAAGGGCGCCCGCCAGGTGATCGAGCCGAGCTGGCCGCCGACGATCGGGCCGGCCGCGATGCCGAGCCCGAGGGCGGCCTCGAACAGGATGATCGCCTGAGCGACGGACCCGCTGGCCGACATCACGATGGTGGCCAGCGCGGTGGCGATGAACAGCGCGTTGCCGAGCCCCCAGCCGGCCCGGAAGCCGACGATGGCGCCGACGGTGTCGGAGGACCCGGCCAGTGCGGAGAAGACGATGATCAGCGCCAGCCCGGACAGCAGGGTGCGCTTGGCGCCGATGCGGCTGGAGACCACCCCGGTGACCAGCATCGCCACGCCCATGACGGCCATGTAGCTGGTGAACAGCAGCGACACCTGGCTGGGCGTCGCGTCGAGCTGGTCGGCGATCGGCTTGAGGATCGGGTCCACGAGGCCGATGCCCATGAACGCGATCACGCAGGCGAACGCGACCGCCCAGACGGCCCGGGGCTGCTTGAGGATCGAGGGCGCGGCGGGCTCGGCTGGCTGCTGTGCCGGAGGGGGAGGGGTGCTGGGTGCGCGTGCTCACGCGGCTCCTTCGTCGTCGTCGGGCTGGTCGAGCAGGCCCCGGAGCACGGCGACCGCCGTGGCCAGGTCCCGCTCGTCGTGTCGGGGGTCGGCGCGCAGCCGGGCCGCGACCACGGCCGCGCGCTCGCGGCGGGCCTCGGTGAGCACGGTGCGTCCGGCGTCGGTGAGCGACACCAGGCTGGAGCGGGCGTCGGCGGGGTTCGGTGCCTTCACGGCCCACCCGCGCTCGCACAGCACCTGGACACCGGCCGACATCGTCGGCTGGGAGCAGCGGTCGGCGGCGGCGAGGGCGCCGATGGTCACGGGGCCGAGCTCGTCGACCTGGGAGAGCAGCCGCAGCTGGGCCGTGGGTACGTCGACCGCGTGGCCGGTGCTCTGCCGGGTGATCGCCCGGACCAGCCGCCCGGTGTAGAGCACGAGCTCGGCGCTCAGCTCCTCGAGGGTCGGTGCCGTCGCAGATGGTTGGCTCACCCAACGAATATTACATAGGAGACCTATGTATGTCAGCCGCGCCGGCTGTCTCGTGGGTCACGCGGGGAGCGGCAGGGAGCGGCAGGTCAGGCCTCGAACGGCGGGCGTCCGGTGCCGCCGATCCGGTAGCGCCCCCACGGGTCGCGGTCCGAGAGCCGTCCCGCGGCGTCGCCGTGCGGCGTGCGCAGCACCACGGACGCCCCGGACGCCCCGGACGCCACCAGCGCGTCGACGTCGTCGTGCCGGGAGACCCGGCCGTACCAGTGGTAGCGGCCGTCGATCGGCTGGAACGCGCCGCGCAGCGTCACCGCGACCTCGACCTGGTGGTCCTCGGTGAGCAGGCGGGCCGGCCCGTCGTACCCCTCGGTCAGATCCGCTGTGTCGGTCATCGGGCGGTGCCTTCCTGCTCGGGCGGCGGGATCAGCCGCAGCTCGCCGTCGACGGCGACGCCGTAGCTCTGCGAGATGCCCTCGAGGGCGTGCCAGACGAAGGACGAGAGGTACGTCGCGACCGCCGACCGGCTCATCGTGCGGCGGGTCAGCCACCACTCGCCGGTGGACAGGCCGAGCCCGACCAGGCCGTGCGCCCAGGGCTCTGCGCCGCCGGCGTCGACGCCGAGGTCGCGCAGCGCGTCGCCCATCACCCGCGCGATGGCGGCGGCGATCGCGGCCTTGCCGTCGGCGAGCGGGTCGGTGTCGCCGCCGACCCGGTGCTGGACCAGCAGCAGGAACACGTTGGGGTGCTCCTCGATGAGTGCGAGGTAGGCCTCGCAGGCCAGGTCGACCCGCGTGCGCAGCGTCCCGTCGGTGACGAGGGCGGGCAGCAGCCGCTCGAGGACGAGGTCCGCGCCCCAGGTGCCGACCGCGGTGTGCAGGTCGGCCTTGTCGGAGAAGTAGCGGTAGAGCACCGGTTTGCTCACCCCGGCTGCCGCCGCGATGTCCTCGATGCCGGCGAGCGGGCCGAGGTGGTCGATGGCCGCGACGGCGGCCTCGACGAGCTCGGCGCGGCGGGCCTCGCGGTGCGCCGACCAGCGGGTGCTCCGGCCGTCGTCGTCGCTGCGGGGCGCCTTGGCGGCGGCCTTGGCCGCGGTCTTGGCGGCGGTGCGGGCGGCCGACTTGGCGGCCTCGATGCCCTTGACGGTCCGTGTCACGTGGGTCACAGTAGCAAATAGGTGTTACCCGAGGTAACAGGTAATCAGGAGGGTTCCCGCATGACCGCCACCGCCGTCCCGCTGCCCGACGCGGCCGCCGACGCCACCGCCCGGCGACTGCTGCGCTCCACCGCGAAGCAGTCCTACGACCCCGAGGTCGACATCGACTGGGACGCGCCGCTCGTCGACGGCGCCTGGTTCATGCAGCCGGAGCGGCTCTCGCTCTACGGCACCCCGATCTGGGAGGCGATGACGCAGGAGCAGCGCGTCGAGCTGTCCCGGCACGAGGTCGCGTCGATCGCCAGCGTCGGGCTGTGGTTCGAGCTGATCCTGATGCAGCTGATGGCCCGCGAGCTCTACGACCAGGACCCACGCACCGAGCGCACGCAGTACGCCCTCACCGAGATCGGCGACGAGTGCCGGCACTCCCTGATGTTCGGCCGGGCGATCGCCCGCTGCGGCGTCCCGGCCTACGGCGCCACCCCGCACATCCACCGGCTCGGCCGCGCGTTCAAGGCGGTCGCCGGCGGCGTCTCGGCGTACGCGTCGATCCTGGTCGCCGAGGAGATCCTGGACCGCTGGCAGCGCGAGCTGATGAAGGACGATCGGGTGCAGCCGCTGATCCGGATGGTGTCGCGGATCCACGTGCTCGAGGAGGCCCGGCACATGACCTTCGCCCGCGAGGAGGTCGAGCGCGCGATCCCGCGGATGGGCAGGGCCCAGCTCGCCTTCCACCGCACGATGGTCGCCCAGACCGCGTTCATGGTGGCCCGGACGCTGGTCAACCCGCAGGTGTACGCCGGCGTGGGACTCGAACCGAGGGCCGCGAAGAAGGCGGCGTTCACCAACCCGCACTACCGCGACACGATGGCCTGGATGGGGGAGCGGGTGGTCGGGTTCCTCGAGGAGCAGGACCTCATCGGCCCCATGCAGCGGCGGGTCTGGCAGCGTTCGCTGCTGATGCCGGGCTGACCGACCTCAGGCGGCGGACTCGTCGTGCGAGACCGGTTCGTCCGGCTGGCACACCGGGCACAGGCCGCTCTCGTCGGCCTGGTGGATCTCGCACTCGGTGCACCACCAGGTGTAGGTGCGCTGCTGCGTGACGGTGCGGTGCTGCTCGAGGTTGAGCCGCAGGTGCGCGAAGGGGTCACGGTTGCCCATGGGTCCAGGATGCCTCGTGCGTGTTGCGGCCACGTGTCGAACCGCGGTGACCTCGCTCACGGGTCCGTCCCGGCGGGCTAGCTGGCCGGCACCAGGTTCCGCGGCGAGAGGTCGAAGCTGGCCACGTTGTCGTGGGCCGGGTGCCGTCGTCCGGCGGGTCCGCGCGCGAACTCCCGGAGCACGGTGCCGGTGACCCGCCCGACGAAGCGGACCGTACGGCGCGTCAGGGCGGACGGGCACCGGCCGGCCAGGGCGCAGGTCCAGCGCAGCGTGCCCGCGTTGAAGACACCCGCGCCGGACCGGGTCGTGTAGTAGGTCGCCTCGGCCGACGTACGCACGCCCCGGCAGGAGTAGGAGACGTGCGCGAGGACCTCCAGCGGGCGCGGCGTGCCCGCGACCGGGTAGACCCGGTCGGCCTCGATGCCGACGAGGTGCGCCAGCTCCTCGCCGGCCTGCGTGCCGGTCCCGGCGAACCCCCACCAGCGTGGCGACGCGACCCGGAAGGGCGCGTCGACCGGGAAGCACTCGTACTCCATCCCGGTCAGCTCGTTCTCCGGCTCCGAGCCCTCCGCGTCTCGCCACTGCCCGGTGCGCTGCGCGCGGGGAGCCGGGTCGAGCGCGGCGTCGGACCGGTAGCCGACGACGACCCGGCCCGCGTCCTCCAGCCGGACCCGCCAGTACATCGTGTTCGCGCCGAGGAAGGCGAGGTTCGTGCCGGCCGCGCGGGCCTCGCTGACGCGGGCGCGCATGCCGGACGTCCAGTACTCGTCGTGCCCGGTCGACACGTACGCCGTGGCGCCGGTGAGGGCGTCCGGCCGCCGGTCCAGGTCGACGTTCGTGAAGAACGCCAGCGGGACCCCGGTCCGCTCCGCGGCCACCGCGACCGGCATCGCGCCGAACAGCATCTCGGTGGCCCCGGGCGCGGGGTAGGGGCGGTCGAAGCTCACCGCCCAGCTGCGCCGGTCGACGCCGGCGCCCTCGTAGAGCGAGTAGCCGCCCCAGTCGTTGTACGCCTGCCAGGTCGTCACCGGGAACACGACGGCCGTCCGGCCGACCGCGGACGGCGAGCTGACGACGTACGGCACGTGCGCCTGCCAGCCGGTCGAGGCCACCAGCTTGAACACGTAGAGCCCGGGGGACCACCCGTGGGTGTCCACGACGATGCTCGTGCGCCAGGGCGCGACGACGGTCCGCCGGCCGGCGTCGGCGAAGGTTGCCCCGGGCTGCTGGTGGCCCGGGAGCCGCGGCGAGGCCCACACGCGGTGCCCGTCGCCGCCGGCGTACGCCCCGAACCGGTAGGCCCGGACGCGGTACGTCGCCGCCCGCGTGGAGACCCGCAGCGCGACCGGCACCCCGGGCAGGCCGCTGCTCGTGGTGGCGTACCCCTCGATCTGGCCCTGTCGCGCGGGCCGGGACAGTCGCCAGCCGCGGGTGCCGGGCGGGAGATCCTCGCCCGTCTCGACTGCGGCGGCGGGAGTGACGCGCCGGCCGGTGGTGAGTGCCGGTGGCGCCGCGTCTCCGGCATCGGCAGTCTCCGGCCGGCGCGTCTCGCTGCACGCCCCCGTCAGGACGGAGGTCAGCACGACCCCCAGGATGGCAACCCGTCGTGCTCCCGCGTGCAACATCACGAACCTCCCCGTGCAGCGCTCCTGCCCGGGTCGAGTCGCGAGAAGGGAGGAAGGTTCCCTGGTTCTGCTACGGAAGCCGAGGAGTACGGCGCCAGGTCGCGCCGTCGTCGGTGGACACGGCCCACCGCTCGTCGTCGACGACGTAGACCGCGCCGCCCACGACGACGGGTCGCACCAGCCCGAAGCCGGTGTGCACGTCGGTCTCGACGAACCGGCCCCAGGTGGCGTCGGTGCTGCGGAACAGCACGTCGCCGCGGCCCACGAGCTGGGTGACGCCGAGCAGCGCGCCGGAGGGCGTGACGGTCCAGTCGACGTCACCGATCCGGACCGCGCGGAGCGCGGACGTCAGGTCCCGGTGCTGCCAGGTCGCGCCGCCGTCGGACGTGAAGTCGACGGAGGTGGCACCGGCCAGCACCCCCCAGCGGCCGGCCGCGGTCGCGCTGACGATCGCGCCTGGGGGCAGGCTGGTGTCCCGGTGCCGCCAGGTGCGACCGTCCACGGACCAGTACAACCGGCGGGCGTCCGACGACCGGGCCCAGCGGGGGCCGCCGCCCCGGGCGCGCAGCGGGACCGCGCCCTGGGGAAGCCGCACGCCGGCGTCGAAGGAGGCGCGCCTCGAGCGCCCGTCGAAGTGGCAGCGCACGTCAGCGGGGCGGGTCGCGCACACCCGCTCGGCGCCCGCGCCCCACGTGATGCCGCGTGGGGTTCCTGTCCCGTCGACCAGGTAGGCGCGGGCGTCGGCGGGGTCGTCGGACCGGCAGGGGCGCGGGACCGCCGCCACCACGAACCCGCCGGGGACCGGTTCCACCCTGCGTACGCGCTCGACCCACGCCCGGGTGCTGCCGCCGGGGCCCGTCCAGCGCAGCGCGCTGCGCTGGCCGGCGGGCGGGCACGGACCGCCGGACCCGCCGCCCAGGGTGCGCTCCCGGACGACGACGACCGCGAGCATGGCGCCGGCGAGACCGACGCGGGACGCGTCCGGGTCGACCACCGCGTCGGGGTCCGCCAGCACCCGGCGGGCGCCCGCGGGGTCGATGGTCGGCGCGGGCTGGTGGATCGGCTGCTGGCTCCGGTCGCTGTCGAACGTGCGGGTCACGGTGAAGGCCGTCACTGCGACGGCCAGGGCCGCGACCGCGCCGGTGACCGCGGTCCGGCGTCGCCGGATCCGCGCCCCGCGCTCCGCGACCCCCGCGAAGTCGGGCAGGTCGACGTTCGACTCGACGTCCGCACGCAGCGAGCGCAGCCGTGACTCATCCACGTTCGGCCTCCAAGGTCGTCTCCATCACCGCGGCCAGCGCGGTGCGCCCCCGGGTCAGCCGGGACTTCACGGTGCCCTCCGCGACCCCGAGGGTCGCGGCGACCTCCTGCACCGAGAGGTCCCCGAGGTAGAACAGCGCCAGCGTCTCGCGCTGCTGGAACGGCAGCGACCGCAGGCCCTCGACCACTGCCACGTGGTCCTCCGAGATCCCCGGCACGTCGGCGGGGGTGGCCAGCCGCGGGGTCAGCGCACGGAACAGGCTGGCCCGCCGCCAGCGCCGGCGCAGCACGTTGAGCGCGACGGTCCGCAGCCAGGCCTCCGGGTTGTCCACGCGGCGGAACCGGTCGCCGGCGGCCACCGCGCGCGCGAACGCCTCCTGCACCGCGTCCTCGGCCTCGACCCGGTCGCCGGCGACGGCGTACGCCTGCGCCAGCAGGCGTCGGTACGACGCCTCGTAGACCTCACGGACGTAACCGTCGTCCGCCACCCGACCACCTCCCCGCAGAGGACGAGTCGCCACCCGGCGCCCAGGTTCCACGGTCGGGAGGATTTTCTCAGCCCGAGGTCCGCCTGGGGGCGGAACACTCAGACCAGCCGCTGCTCGTAGGCGAACGCGGTCGCCGCCGAGCGTGACGAGACACCGATCTTGGTGAAGATGTTGCTGCAGTGCCGGGCCACCGTCTTCTCGCTGATGACCAGCACCTCGGCGATCTGCGGGTTGCTCCGCCCCGAGGCGACCAGACGCAGGACCTCGATCTCGCGGGACGTGAGGCCGTGCTGCTCCTTCGTGGTGAGCAGCCGCGTGACCTGGTCGGCCGCCGGGCGGGCTCCGAGCCCGACGAACGTGCGGTGGGCCGCGGTCAGCTCGGCCACGGCGGACTCCTCGTCCCCGAGCTCGCGCATCGCCGTCCCCTTCAGGACGCTCGTGCGGGCGCCCTCGAACGGCATGCTCAGCGCCCGCCAGGTGTGCGCCGCCTTCCGCAGCTGGGGGAGGGCGCCCGGCGCGTCGCCCCGGTGCAGCAAGACGGCCGCGCCGGCGTGGTCCGCCGACGCGCGGAGAGCGGCGCACCCGAAGTCCGCGGCGACCCGGCCGAGCTCGTCCGCCAGTGCGGACGCCTCGTCCGCGTCGTCCGCGGCCAGCAGCACGTCCACGCCGGCGGCGAGGAGACGGGAGCGTCCGACGGGGTCCTGACGCTCGAGGAGCAGACGGCGCAGCGCCGCGACGGCCGTCCCGGTGCGGCCCCGCGCCAGCCAGAGCAGCGCGAGACCCGGCTGCGGCTCGTAGCCGTAGCCGCTCGCGTCGTCGTAGCACGCCTCCGCGGCGTCCAGGTCCCCGCGGATCCGCAGCACGTCACCGCGCTCACCCAGGGCCAGCCCGGCCGCCGCGGGAGGCCCGTGCTCGGCGTAGTGCGCCACCGCGCGGTCGAGCTCCTCGACCGCCCGGTCGTAGGCGCCGTGGACCCGCAGCAGCTGCCCCCGGTGGACCGCGCACTGGCCCCGGAAGGGCACCAGCCCGGGCTGCGCGTCGCACCAGTGGGAAAGGGCCGCAGTCCACTCGGCAGCGCGGGAGAGGTCTGCCACCTCCTGGCAGGCCTCGATGAGGGAGCAGAACACGTCGCCGTCCATGATCGGCGAGACCTCCCCGGTGGCGATGCCGACCATCGCCTCGTCGAGCAGGCCCAGTCCCTCGCGCACCCGGCCTGCGTAGATCAGCAGGCGTCCCTGCGCGGCCAGCCCGGTCGCGAGCAGGTCGGGGTTGCGGAAGCGGCGCCCGAAGTCGGCGACCTCCAGGGCGAGCTCGAAGGCGTGCTCGTGGTCGGGCCGGAAGACCGCGCGGTACATCCCGTGGATCAGCAGGTAGCCGCGCTCGACGATGTCGTCCGGCTGGTCGGCAAGCAGCCGCTCCGACCGGGCGACCCACCCGCCGACGACCGCCTCGTCGCCGTGGGTGTGCAGCACCATCGCCAGCCAGAAGGCGGTGCGCACGGCAGCCAGGGTCTCGCCCGCGTCGAGGTGCGCCTGGAAGGCGGTCTGGAAGCACCGGACGCTCTCGGACCGTCTGCCCAGGAGGTACGCCGCGGTGGCGAGACGTGCGTGGTCGTCCGGCTGCATCGCCGCGACGTCGGCGGAGACCAGCGTGTCGTAGGTCGCGATCCAGTCGCGACGGTCGAAGGCGTCCCGCGCCCCGACCAGGTCATCCGTCACGGCCATGACGTCCTCCCTCTCGGAGGATACGCGCGGGAGCACCCGTCAGCCCGCGTGCGCGAGGGCGCCCCGACGGGAGCCGGACCGCTCGATGACCCGCCGGGCGACGTACTCGGCGTCGCGGCCCACCCCGAAGAAGACCATCGAGCCGAACCCCGACTGGAACGACAGCCCGCAGAAGAACAGGCCCGGGCACCCCTCGACGACGCCGCGCAGCTCCTTCGGCCAGCCGTCCTCGCCGAGGACCGGCAGGTCGATCCACTCGAAGCGCTGCCGGAAGCCGGTGCACCACACGACGTTGGCCACGTCCAGGACGGTGCCGTCCTCGAGCACCGGCCGGCCGTCCCGGGCGCCGGACATCCGCGCCTCCCGGCGGTCGACCCCGCGGGCGGCGAGGTCCTCGCGCCGCACCCGGATGAGCGGCCCGCCGTGGAAGCGGACCTCGTCCATCACCTGCCGGCCGACCGGCGTGCGTCGGGTGAGCAGGTGCCGGGCCAGGAACACCAGCACCGGGACCACGGTGTGCGCGGCCCGGCTCTCGATGCGCAGCGGGAGCTGGCCCCGGTCGGGCCCGCAGAGCACGACGGGGTGCGTGGCCGCGAGCTCGTAGGCGATGTCGCCACCGGAGTGCGACGCGCCCACCACCAGCACGGGGCCGGGTGCGAGCTGGTCGGGCCGCCGGTACTCCGACGAGTGCAGCTGGAGGATCGACGGGTCCAGGTCGGCGGCGAACCGCGGGATCTGCGGGGTCCGTCCGAACGTGCCGGTGGCGACCACGACGTTGTCGGCGGTGAGCGTCCCGTCGCTGGTGTCGAGGACGTAGTGCCCGTCCGCCCGGCCGAGACGCCGGACCCGGACACCGGTGCGCACCGGCAGGTCCCACCTGCGGGCGTAGGACTCCAGGTAGTCGGCCACCTCGTCCTTGCCGGGGAAGGCCCACGGGTCGGCGGGGAAGGGCAGGCCGGGCAGCCCGTCGTACCTGGCCGGGGTGAACAGCCGCAGGGTGTCCCACTGGTGGCGCCAGTTGTCGCCCACCCGGCGGTGGGCGTCGAGGACCACGCAGTCGTGGCCGCGACGCTCGAGGTGGTAGGCCGTGGACAGCCCGGCCTGCCCGGCCCCGATCACGACGGTCTCGATGTGCTCGTTCATGGCGGCGCTCCTTGCGTCTCGGAGGATGCCGAAACGCTAGGTCGGTGAGGAGCGGCGCCGCGTCGGGCGGATCACCCATCCTGCGTCACGCCCGGCATGGGTGAAGCTGCGTATCAGCGGGCCGGCAGGACCGTCCCGGTCACCTCGCCGAGCGCGATCCGGCCGCCCCCGGCTCCCGGTGCGGTGGCGCGCAGCGTCACGGTGTCGCCGTCCTCGAGGAAGGTCCGTCCGTCCGGGCCGAACGGCTCGGTGCCGCCCCACGAGAGCTCGAGGAAGGAGCCGCGCTGGTCCTTGTCCGGGCCGCTGACCGTGCCGGAGCCGAACAGGTCTCCGGTGCGCAGGGACGCACCGTTCACCGTCATGTGGGCGAGCATCTGGGCCGGCGCCCAGTACATCGAGGAGTACGGCGGCCGCGAGACCGTCGTGCCGTTGAGCAGCACCTCGATGTCGATGTCGAAGCCCGCCGACCCGTCCACCGCGAGGTAGTCGAGGGGTGCCGGGTCCTGGCCGGGCAGGTCGACCCGGGCCGCCGAGAGCGCGTCGAGCGGGGTCACCCAGCCGGAGACGGAGGTGGCGAACGACTTGCCGAGGAACGGTCCGAGCGGGACGTACTCCCAGGCCTGGATGTCGCGCGCGGACCAGTCGTTGAGCAGGGTCAGCCCGAAGACGTGGTCGGCGAACCCACGGGTGGTGACCCGGTCGCCGAGCCTGGTGGGGGCGCCGACGACGAAGCCCAGCTCGGCCTCGATGTCGAGCCGGCGGCTGGGTCCGTAGGACGGGCTGCCGCCGCCCTCCGGTCGCTGACCGCACGGTCGACGTACGTCGGTGCCCGACACCACGACGGTGCCGGCCCGGCCGTGGTAGCCGACCGGGAGGTGCCGCCAGTTGGGCTTCAGCGGCTCGTCGTCGGGTCGGAAGATCCGGCCGACGTTGGTGGCGTGGTCGAGCGAGCAGTAGAAGTCGACGTAGTCGGCGACCTCGAACGGCATCTGCAGGGTCACGTCGTCGACCGGGACGAGGTGCGGCTCGACGAGGTCGCGCTCGGTCTCGTCGGTGAGCAGCCCGGTCAGCCAGGCGCGCACCGACGACCAGGCGGGGCGGTCCAGGGCGAGCAGCGGGTTGAGCGACGGCGCCTCGAAGACGTGGCTGATCTCGAGCATGTCGCCGGCCGCGACGGGGGCCAGGTCGACCACCTGGTCACCGATCCGCACGCCCACCCGGGGCGGCTCGTCGGCGGTGGCGAACACGCCGTAGGGCAGGTTGTCGACGTCGTGGAGCGAGCCGGCGGCGCCCTCCACCCAGGTCTCGCGGGTCATCCGGTCACCAGTCCCAGCTTCGTGAGGTCGTCGAGGGGGTCCAGGACGCTGCACGAGCCGAAGCTCGTGAACCAGCGCCGGGCCGAGGTGAGCGCGTCGGCGTCCAGGTCTCGGGTCAGTGCAGCGCCGTCGCGCGTGTCCAGCACCGCGGCCACGTCGTCCACGCCGGCGCCGTCGAGCGACGCCCGGGTCGCCAGCAGCACGTTGAGGAAGCCGTGGTGGTCGAAGCCGGTCTGCGGGTCGGTGTGCCGGACCGCGTGGTGCAGGCCGGCCGTGCACTTGAAGCGGAGCTCGCGGTCGAGCGCGGCGACGATGCAGGTGGCGAGCTCGTGGGGGCTCGGGAAGGCGTCCGCCTCCAGCCCGCCGGTGCGCAGCTTGAGCCGGTGGTCGACGGCCGCGAGCTCGTCGAGCGCGCCCAGCCACGAGGCGGACGGGTCGGCGCCGTACAGCCGGGGGACCTCGACGGAGACCGGGACGTCGAGCCCGAGCTGGTCGACGGCGGTGACGATCCGCCGGGCGTTGGGGGCCAGGTCGCCGGCGTCGGACTCGCGCATGGCGACCTCCAGGCCGGCCAGTGCGAGGCCCTCGGTCCGGGACGCCCAGGTGACCGCGGGCTCGATCGCGCCCGCGCCGCCGGTGACGACGACGATGACGTCGAGGGGCGGTCGTCGAGGTCGTCGCGGGTGGTCGAGCCTGTCGCTCGTCCTGAGGAGCCGAGGGACGAGGCGTCTCGAAGGGAGACCACTTCGCCGAGCTCCGCCAGCCGGGCGTCCGAGACCACGAACGGTCCGACGAGACCGGCGTAGGAGGATGCCTGGTGGTGCCGGTGCGCGGCCACCGCCTCGTCGAGCGGGGCGTTGCCGGGCGGGAAGATCGCGGCGTCGTCGACCAGGTCGTGGACGTACGACGGGAGGCTGGTTGACACGCTGCCGACCCTAACGGATCGTTGTTGTGACCGGACACCTCCGTCCGAAAATCGAACACATTCTTGAGGTCTGTGATGGCGTACTACCGGCAGGTCGGCGAGGTCCCGAGCAAGCGGCACACCGCGTTCCGCGACGAGCACGGCACGCTCCGCTACGAGGAGCTGATGGGCGAGGAGGGGTTCTCCTCCGACTCCTCCCTGCTCTACCACCGGGGCGTCCCGTCGGCGATCGTCGACTCCCAGGTCTGGGAGCTGCCGGACCTGACGGTGACCGCGAACCACCCGCTCAAGCCGCGGCACCTCAAGCTGCACACCCTCTTCGCCCCCGAGGAGGTCAAGGCGATCGACCCGGTGCAGGGGCGCCGGCTGGTGCTCGGCAACGGCGACGTGCGGATCTCCTACGTCGTGGCGGGCGAGACCTCGCCGTACTACCGCAACGCGGTCGGCGACGAGTGCGTCTACGTCGAGCAGGGCAGCGGCACCGTCGAGACGGTGTTCGGGGTGCTGTCCTACCGCAGCGGCGACTACGTCATCGTGCCGCGCGCGACCACGCACCGCTGGGTGCCGGCCGAGGAGAGCAGGCTCTACGCGATCGAGGCGAACAGCCACATCGCCCCGCCGAAGCGCTACCTCTCCCGCTTCGGCCAGCTGCTCGAGCACGCGCCGTACTGCGAGCGCGACCTGCACGGGCCGGGCGAGCCGTTCCTCGTCGAGGGCGCCGACGTGGAGGTGCTCGTGAAGCACCGCGGCAACGGGCCCTCCGGCCTGGTCGGCAGCCGGATGACGTACGCGACGCACCCGTTCGACGTGGTCGGGTGGGACGGCTGCCTCTACCCGTACACCTTCAACGTCGAGGACTTCATGCCGATCACCGGCAAGGTGCACCAGCCGCCGCCGGTGCACCAGGTCTTCGAGGGGCACAACTTCGTGGTCTGCAACTTCTGCCCGCGCAAGGTCGACTACCACCCGCAGTCGATCCCGGTGCCCTACTACCACTCGAACGTCGACTCCGACGAGGTGATGTTCTACGTCGGCGGCGACTACGAGGCACGCAAGGGCTCGGGCATCAACATCGGCTCGGTCTCGGTGCACCCCGGCGGCTACGCGCACGGTCCGCAGCCGCAGGCCGTCGAGGCCTCGATCGGCGCGGAGTTCTTCGACGAGCTGGCGGTCATGGTCGACACGTTCCGCCCGCTCGACCTCGGCGAGGCCGGCGTCGCCGCCGAGGACGACGCCTACGCGTGGACCTGGGCCGGCCGCGGCCCCGACGACCCCGCCGTGTTCTCCAACAGCTGACCCGTCACCTGGAAGGCACTCTCACCGGCGTGTCGCTCAGTTGGTGACGGGTCGCCGGTAGCGCAGCACCGGTACGTCGACCCCGCCGACCTCGTGCGAGGACGTCGTCCCGTCGTGGGTCCAGCCGTTGCGGCGGTAGAACGACTGCGCCCGCTCGTTGCCGCGCAGCACCGAGAGCTCGGCGTCCGTGCAGCCCCAGGCGGCGAACCGCTCCAGCAGGGCGTCGTGCAGGGCCTGGCCGGCGCCGCCGCCGTGCCGTTCGGGCAGCAGGTGGAGGGCGTTGAGCCGCGCGTGGTCGCCGTCGGCGTTGCCGTACGTGAAGCCGACGACCTGCCCGTCGTCCGTTGCCACCAGCAGTGCGGACCGTGCAGGGGCGTCCGCGACGCGCTCGCGCCAGACGGCCTCCTGGCGCTCGGGCGTCACCCGGGCCAGCGCGTCGGCGGGCAGCAGGCCGGCGTACGCGGCGTTGCGGGACAGCGCGTGGATGCGGCCGACCTCGGGGAGGTCGGCGGCGGTGGCGGGACGGATCTCGAGCACCCGCCCAGTCTCGCCGAGCCGTCACTTCTCGTGCGACACGCCGCGCACACCGCCTACTAGGTGACGGGTCGGCGAGAATCACGCCATGCCGACCTATGTGGCGTTCCTGCGCGCGGTGAACGTGGGCAAGCGGAAGTACCCGATGGCGGAGCTGCGGGCGGCGCTGGACGCGGCCGGCTACGCCGGGGTCGAGACGCACATCCAGACCGGCAACGTGCTGCTCACGACGCCGGTGCGGTCGCGGGCCAAGCTGGAGAAGGCGCTCGAGGAGGTGTTCGAGCAGGACCGCGGCTTCGTGGTGCACACGATCGTGCTGACGCCGAAGGAGCTCACGCAGGTCGCCGCCGACGCCGACGAGATCGCCGCCCGGCACGACGCGGGGCACGGCCACTACGTGAGCCTGCTCAAGGAGAGCCCGACCGCGGCCGGCACGAGCCAGGTCGAGGACCACGGCCACCCGGACGAGACCGTCGTGGTGCGGGGGCGGGCCGTGCACCTGCTCTACGCGAAGCCCTACCACGAGGCCAAGGTGTCCAACGTCCAGGTGGAGAAGGCCCTCGGTATCGCGACCAACCGCAACGCCAAGGTGATCCGGGCGCTCGCCGAGAAGTGGGGCGCGTGACTCTCACACGCTGACGGGCTCCTTCGGCTCCACCCGACGCAGGTCGCGCACGGACCGCGACGACAGGACGAGGAGCACGGTGGCCAGGTAGACGACCCCGCTGACCAGGAGCACCGGGCGGTAGCCGAACGCGTCGCCGAGCGGTCCGTAGAGGATCTGCCCCAGGGGCATGGCCACGAACGAGCCGAGCGCGTCGTAGGAGTACGCCCGCGACAGCACCCGCTCGTCGATGTGCTCCTGCATCGAGACGCTCCAGCCGGTGCTGAACACCTCCATGCCTGCCCCGGCCAGGAACGCGACCAGCACCAGCGGGAGCACGTGCGGGTCGAGCCCCAGCATGAGCAGGGGCAGGGCGAACACGCTCATGCCGACCATCCCGGCGAGCAGCGGTCGTCGCAGCCGGACCCGGAGCATGACCAGCGTCGTCAGCAGCAGCCCGACGGACTCCGCGGAGAGGACGAGCCCCCAGCCGCGGACGCCGATGGTCTCCCGGGCGAGCGCCGGACCGAGGGTGAACCAGGCGCCCATGTGGATCGCGTTCATCACCCCGACGCCCGCCACCACCACCCAGAGCCAGGTGTGCCCGGTGAAGACCGACCAGCCCTCGCGCAGGTCGCGGAGCATGCTCGCGTCCTCGGTGCGGCGGCGCGGCGGGAGCGCGACCCGGGTGAGCAGCAGGGCGGCGGCCAGCCAGGTCGCCGCGTCGAAGGCGAGCGCCCAGCCCGAGCCGACGCCGGCCACCATCAGGGCGGCCACGGTCGGGCCGACGATGTTCAGCCCGGCGCGCGAGAAGGACAGCAGCGCGTTGGCCTGCTGGAGGTGGGAGCGGGGCGCGAGCTGCGGGACGATGCCCTCCATCGCCGGCATGGTGAACGCCGCCACGGTGCCGTTGGCCGCCTCCAGCGCGATCAGCATCCAGAGCTCGGCGTGCCCGCTGATCACCAGGTAGGCGACCATGCCCTGGGTGAGTGCCGACAGGATGTTGGCGGTCCGGACCACGGTCGAGCGCGAGAACCGGTCCGAGACCACGCCGCCGACCAGCAGGAACAGCACCATCGGGATGGTCCGGGCCGCGAGCACCAGGCCGAGGGCGCCGGCCGAGTCGGTCAGGTCGAGCACCGCGAAGGCCAGCGCGATCGGCGCCATGGTGGACCCGGCCGTGGACGTGACGCGGGCTGCGTAGAACCAGGCGAACCGCGGCTCGCGCAACGGGGTCAGCGCGTCGGGGATCCTCATCGCTCCGTCTCCTCTCGCATCTGGAACGTGGCGGCGGTGAGGTTGACGTGCACCGTGCCGGGGGAGCGGGGCGGCTTCGCCTCCGCGTGCACGAGCTCCGACGCCTCGCGCACCAGCCCCTCGACCCGCTCCCACACCTCGGGGGTCACCCACAGCTCCGCGTCGGCGAGCAGCTGGCGGGTGCCGCGTTCGCGCTGGCCGGCGCGGCGCACGAGCTCCTCCGCGACCGCCCGGACGTAGACCTCCTGGTCGCCCGGCGAGGCCGTGCGCTCCGCCTTGGCCTCCCAGGGGTGCCGGTAGCGCTTGGCCACGCCGCCACGGATCTTCTCCTCGCTCGCGACGACCACCACGCCGGCCTCCAGCAGGACCCGCAGGTGGTAGGAGGCGTTCGCGTGGCTGATGTCGAGCTCGCGGGCCACCTCGGCGGCGGACAGCTCGGCCCCCGTGAGCAGGGACAGCATCCGCAGCCGCAGCGGGTGCGCGGTCGCCCGCAAGGTCGAGACCGCCTCGGTGTCGTCGGACATCAGCCACCTCCGCCGTACTGTCAAAGAACTGTTGGGGAGTAGAGAACCACACGCTCCGGTGACTGTCAAATGGTTCTTGGGGAGTGCGGTTGGTGAACATTCTGCATCGTTTTCGCCGCGCGGACGGAGGTGCTTGACCGCCGACGGGGCCTCCGGGATAGAACTTCCCTGTCGCCCACCACGTCGCCTTCTCGGGAGCCTCCATGTCCGACCAGTCCGCCCTGCCCGCACGCCGCACCGTGCTCACCGGGGCCGCCGCCCTCGCGGCCGTCGGGTTCGTCCCGGGCGTCGCGCACGCCGCCGGCGGCAGCAACCAGGGCGGCAACAACCGCGCCCGGCTGACCGTGCTCGGCACCACCGACCTGCACGGCAACGTCTTCAACTGGGACTACTTCAAGAACGCGGAGTACACCGACTCGGCCTCGCGCGACATCGGCATCGCCAAGGCGGCCACCCTGATCAAGGGCGTGCGCGAGGAGCGCGCCGGCGAGGCGGTCATCACCCTCGACGCCGGCGACACCATCCAGGGCACGCCGCTGGCCTACTACTACGCCAAGATCGACCCGATCACCGGTGGCGCCATCCACCCGATGGCCGCGGCGATGAACGCGGTCGGCTACGACGCGGCCGCGCTCGGCAACCACGAGTTCAACTACGGCCTCGACATCCTGCGCACCTTCGAGTCGCAGCTCGACCACCCGCTGCTCGGCGCGAACGCCGTCGACGACGCGACCGGGCGTCCGGTCTTCCCGCCGTACGTCATCAAGAAGTTCCGTCCCACCAAGAACGGACCGACCCTCACCGTCGGCATCCTCGGCCTCACCAACCCCGGCATCGCGATCTGGGACAAGGCCAACGTCGAGGGCAAGCTCCGCTTCCCCGGCCTCGTCGAGCAGGCCAAGGTGTTCGTCCCCGAGCTCAAGAAGGCCGGCTGCGACGTGATCGTGGTGGCCGCGCACTCGGGAGCGGACACCAGCTCGTCGTACGGCGACGCGCTGCCCTACCCGGAGAACGCCGCCACCCTGGTCGCCGAGCAGGTGCCCGGCATCGACGCGATCCTGGTCGGGCACGCCCACGTCGAGATCCCGCAGCGGCTCGTCGACGGCCCGACGCCGGGCAAGCAGGTGCTGCTCACCGAGCCGCTCTACTGGGGCATGCGGGTCTCGGTCATCGACCTGAACCTCGAGGTGCGCGACCACCGCTGGCACGTCGTGTCCGCGACCTCGCAGGTGCTCGACTCCGCGAAGGTCGACGAGGACGCCGAGGTCGCCTCGCTGGTGCTGGCCCAGCACAAGAAGGTCGTCGACTACGTCAACTCCCCGATCGGTACGTCGACCCAGGCGATGTCCGCGCAGCGGGCCGTCGTCGAGGACGTCGCCGCGATCGACTTCGTCAACTACGTGCAGGCCGACACCGTTCGCGCCGCCCTGGCCGGCACCCCCGACGCCGCCCTGCCGGTGCTGAGCATCGCCGCGCCGTTCAACCGTGGCGCCGCGATCCCGCAGGGCCAGGTCACCGTGCGCGACGTGGCCGGTCTCTACATCTACGACAACACGCTGCTGGCGGTGAAGGTCACCGGTGCGCAGGTGCAGGACTACCTGGAGTACAGCGCCAACTACTTCAAGCAGGTCTCGACCGCCGGGCCGTTCACCTCCGACCAGGTGACCAACGCGGTGACCGCGAACGCGCCCAAGGGCACGCCCGGACTACAACTACGACATCGTCGGCGGCCTGACCGGCCGGCTGACCTACGACATCGACATCGCGCAGGCGCCCGGCAACCGGATCAAGAACCTCTCCTACGCGGGCGCGCCGATCGTCGACACCCAGGAGTTCGCGCTGGCCATCAACAACTACCGGCAGTCCGGTGGCGGCAACTTCCCGCACGTCAAGACCGCGCCGGTGATCTACAACCGGCAGGTCGAGATCCGGCAGCTGATCATCGACTGGGTGACCGCCCGCAAGACCATCGACTCGGACACGTTCGCGTCGGTCGACTGGCGGCTGGTGGCGAACGGCCAGCCGGTCACGATCAGCTGACGGCTACTGCTCGTAGTGCTCGACGGTGCTCTCGGAACGCACCGCCGCGGTCCCGGGGTCCTGGTCGAACTCCCGGCGGGCGCGGCGCTGACGCAGCAGGTCCCAGCACTGGTCGAGCTGCTCCTCGAGGTGGCGCAGCCGGTCGCGGTCCGGCTGGCCGGTGCTGCGCAGCTCGTGCTCCTCGTCGACCAGGCTGCGTATGCGCTGGAGGATGTCGCCGTCTGAGTCGCTCATCGGGCCAGCATCCAACCGCGGGTGGGTCCCGGCAATAGGGTCGGGCCATGGAAGGGCTCGAGATCCGCACCGAGGCCGGCGTCCTGCGGCTGACCATGAACCGCCCGGAACGCCTCAACGCGTTGACGGCCGCGATGAGCGACCGGGTCGCCGCCGAGGTCGAGGGGGCGGCCACCCGGGACGACGTACGCGTGGTGCTGGTGGCCGGCGCCGGGGGAGCGTTCTGCTCCGGCGCCGACCTCTCCGGTGCCGACGCGCACCAGAACTTCGACGTGACCAGCCTCGACCGGGCCAACCGGATCATCCGCGCGGTCACCGGCCTCGACAAGCCGGTGGTCGCGGCGGTCGACGGGGTCGCGGCCGGGGTCGGCTGCTCGACCGCGCTGGCCTGCGACCTGGTCGTGGCCTCGCCGCGGGCGTCGTTCCTGCTGGCCTTCGCGCGGATCGGTCTGATGCCCGACGGCGGCGCCACCGCGACCGTCGCCGCGTCCGTCGGCCGGGCCCGCGCGATGCGGATGGCGCTGCTCGGCGAGGCGCTCGGCGCCCAGGAGGCGTACGACGCCGGGCTGGTCAGCCACCTCGCCGCCGACGACTTCGAGGGGACCGTCGAGGGGCTCGTCGCGCGGCTCGCCGCGGGGCCGCCGCTGTCCTACGCCGCCACCAAGAAGGCCGTCAACGCCGCCACGCTCGGACACCTGCACGACGCCCTCGAGCGCGAGCGCACCGGCCAGACGATCCTGCTGCGGACCGCCGACGTGGCCGAGGGCATGCTGGCCTTCGGCGAGAAGCGACTGCCGGAGTTCCGCGGGGAGTGACCTCCCGGCTGGGCGGGTGCTGCGGCTGTCTGATTGCCCGGGGATGCAGGAGATCTGCATCTCCCCATGGAGATCAGCTCGACCGACGGGCCGCGATCGCCACTGCCCACGGAGGGCTTCATCTCCCGATGGGCTGCGACCCAGGGGCGGATGAAGTTCGCGACATGCCCTGGTCAACGGGCAGCCCGCTCAGCCGATGTGGCGGCCCTCCGCATCGACCCAGTACGGCTCCCGAAGCACCCGCTTGAGCAGCTTGCCCGAGGGGTTGCGGGGGAGCTGGTCGACGAAGTCGACGGAACGCGGGCGCTTGAAGCCGGCGACCCGGTCCTTGGACCAGGCCATCAGCTCCTCGGCCGTGAGTGACGAGCCGGGCGTGCGGACGACGACGGCCTTGACGGTCTCGCCCCACTTCTCGTCGGGGACGCCGATGACCGCGACGTCGGCGACCTCGGGGTGCTCGGAGAGCGCGGACTCGACCTCGATGGGGTACACGTTCTCCGCGCCGGACACGATCATGTCCTTGATCCGGTCGGTGAGGAACACGAAGCCCTCGTCGTCGAGGTAGCCGGCGTCGCCGGTGTGCAGCCAGCCGTCGGCGTCGAACGCGGCGGCGGTGTCGTCGGGCTTGTGCCAGTAGCCGGGGGAGTTCTGCCGGGACCGGGTCCAGATCTCGCCGACCTCGCCGGGCCCGCAGTCCTGACCGGTGACCGGGTCGACGGCCTTCATCTCCACCCAGGGGTACGGCTTGCCGGCCGACCGGAGCAGGTGCTGCCGCGGACCGCCCGGGTCGTGGTCGGTGGAGGACAGCTCGGTGATCGCGCCGGTCGTCTCGGTGAGGCCGTAGACCTGGAACAGCGGTGCCCGGAAGACCTCGAGACACCGCCGCAGGGCCGCGGTCGTGATCGGCGACGCGCCGTACGCGATCGACCGGAGGCTCGAGTAGTCGCGGTCGTCGGCGCCGGGCACCGCGCACATCATCTGCAGCACGGCCGGCACCAGGAACGCGTTGGTGATCCGGGACCTCTCGATCGTGTCGATGAGCGCCGACGGGTCGATCATCGGCACGAGCACGTCGGTGCCGCCGCGGGCCAGTGCGACGTTGGCCCAGCCGGACCCGCCGATGTGGAACAGCGGCATCGCGACCAGGGACACCGACGACTCGTCGACGTCCCACGCGTTCGCGACGTCCATCAGACCCGAGCAGTTGCCGTTGGTGAGCTGCACGCCCTTCGGGCAGGCCGGTGGTGCCGGAGGTGTACAGCTGCAGCACCACGTCGTCGTACGTCGACTCGCGACCCGGGTCCTCGTCGCTCGCGGCGGCGAGCCAGCCCTCGAAGTCCTCCCCGGTCCGCACGACCCGGGACAGCCCGGGCGCCTCGGCCTCGATCGCGGGGACCGCGGCCTCGAACGCCGGCCCGACCACCATCACGGTGGCCCGCGCGTCGTGGACGATGCGGGCCATCTCGCCGGGGGTGAGCCGGTAGTTCAGCGGCGCGATGGCGGCGCCGATCTTGGCGGCGCCGAGCATCACCTCGAAGAACTCCGGGTTGTTGAGGTCGAGGTAGGCGACCCGGTCGCCCTCGCCGACGCCGAGGTCCCGCAGGGCGTTCGCGACCCGGGTGCCGCGCTGCTCGAGCTCGGCGTAGGTGACGGTGCGGGTCGCCCCGACCAGGGCCGGGTGGTCGCCGCGGGTGCGGGCGAGCTCGGTGAACATCGTGGTCAGCGGCGGCGTGTCCTGCGTCGTCGTCATCGGACCGTCACCCCGGCCTCGCGCATCTCGGCCAGTGCCGATGCGGTGGAAGCCGGCGCGACGCCCGCGCACAGCCGCTCGAGGACCCGGGTGTCGAAGCCGTTGCGGACCGCGTCGAGGGCGGTCGCGCGCACGCAGTAGTCGGTGGTGAGGCCGCACACGTCGACGTGGCTGATCTGGTGCGTCTTCAGCCAGTCCGCGAGCGACGAGCCGTCCGGGGCCCTGCCCTCGAAGCCGCTGTACGCCGCCGCGTGCTCGCCCTTGAGGAACACCGCGTCGAACGGCTGCGGGTCGAGGTTGGGGTGGAAGGCCTCGCCGTCCGTGCCGACCACGCAGTGCGGTGGCCACGAATGGTCGAAGTCGGGGTTGTCGCTGAAGTGGTCGCCCGGGTCGACGTGGTGGTCCCGCGTGGCCACCGCGACCGCGTAGTCGGGCGCCTTCGGGTCCTTCTCGGTCCAGTGGTGCAGCAGCTCGCCGATCCGGTGCGCGACCGCGGCGCCCCCGTGCACCGCCAGGCTCCCGCCCTCGCAGAAGTCGTTCTGGACGTCCACCACGATCAGCGCGCGCTTCATGCGCCTCAACCTAGCGACGCAGGGGCAGCCAGGCGAGCACGTCGCGGATCGTCGCGTCCCAGACACCCCACTCGTGCTCGCCGGCCCGGAAGTCCACCTGTACGTCGACCCCGGCGGCCGTCGCCGCGTCGACGAACCGCACGTTGTGCTCGTAGAGGTGGTCCTCGGTGCCGCACCCCACGTAGAGCGAGGGCAGCGACTCGACGTCGGCGTCGGCGAGCAGCGCGAACAGGTCGTCCCGGGGGCCGATCCGGCCGTCGAACACCCGCTGCATCAGGGAGTTGCGCCACTCGTCCTGGCCGATCGCCTCCAGGTCCAGCGCACCCGACAGGCTCGCCGCCGCGGCGAACTGTCCGGGCCGGTGCAGCGCCCACTTCAGCGCGCCGTAGCCGCCCATCGACAGCCCCGCGACGAAGGTGTCCTCGCGATCGCGGGACACCCGGAAGAACCGCTGCACCACCTCGGGCAGCTCGTCGGAGAGGAACGTGAAGAACCGCTCGCCGTGCACCTCGTCGGCGTAGAACGAGCGCTGCACCTGCGGCATCACGACCGCGAGGCCGAGCGGCGCGGCGTACCTCTCGATGCTGGTGTAGCGCAGCCACGCGGTGCTGTCGTCGGAGAGCCCGTGCAGGAGGTACAGCACCGGGAAGTCGCCGGTGCGCTGCGTGCCGGTGACCCCGACCTGGTCCTCGCTCGCCTGCGGCAGCAGCACGGTCATCGAGGTGCCCACCTCGAGCACCTCGGAGAAGAAGTCGCACCGGACCAGCGCCATGTCAGGACACCGTCCCGTCGAGGTGCTCGGTGGGGATGCACGGCTCGCCCCGCGACATCTGCCGCGCCGTCAGCGGCAGCTCCTCCCGCGAGGCGGCGTGCCGCTCCCGCATCGTGGCCAGGCTCTCGCGGCCGACGACCTCGCCGTCGCGCACGAGCGGCACGATCAGCGACCGGTCGTCGCCGTCGTCGACGGGTGGCGCGCCGATGCCGACCACCTCGGCCTGCGCGACACCGCGCGGTGAGCGGCGGCGCAGGGCGAACTTGCGGCCGCCGATGGAGATCTTGTCCTTGCTCCTCTTGGCCACGTCGACCATCCGGCCGTCCACGCCCTCCCGGGAGACCAGCTTGTAGACGAAGCCGCACGTCGGGTGGCCGCTGCCGGTGACCAGCGACGTGCCGACTCCGTAGCCGTCGACCGGTGCCGCGGCCAGCGCCGCGATGGCGTGCTCGTCGAGGTCGGAGGTGACGATGATCCGGGTGCTGTTCGCGCCGAGCGCGTCGAGCTGGTCGCGCACCTGCTGGGCCAGCAGGCCGAGGTCGCCGCTGTCGATGCGGACCGCCCCGAGGTCGGTGCCGGCCACCTCCACACCGAGCCGCACCGCCTCCGCGATGTCGTAGGTGTCGACGAGCAACGTCGTGCCCTTGCCGAGGGACGTGACCTGCGCGGTGAACGCGTCCCTCTCGCTGTCGTGCAGCAGCGTGAAGCTGTGCGCGCTGGTGCCGGCGGTCGGGACGCCGTACCGCTGCCGGGCGGCGAGGTTCGAGGTGGTCACGAAGCCGGAGATGTACGCCGCGCGGGCCGACGCCACCGCGGCCTCCTCGTGGGTGCGCCGCGAGCCCATCTCGATGCAGGGCCGGCTGCCGGCGGCCCAGGTCATCCGCGACGCCGCGGACGCGATCGCCGAGTCGTGGTTGAGGATCGACAGCAGCACGGTCTCGAGGAGCACCGCCTCGGCGAACGTCGACTGGACGGTCATCAACGGGGAGTAGGGGAAGTACGTCTCGCCCTCCGGGTAGCCCCAGATGTCGCCGCGGAAACGGTAGCCGGACAGCCACTCGAGGGTCGGCTCGTCCACCACCCCGTGCTCCCGGAGTACGTCGATCGCGTCGGCGTCGAACCGGAACCGCTCGATCGCGTCGAGGGCCCGTCCGACACCGGCCACCACGCCGTACCGGCGGCCCTCGGGCAGCCGTCGCGGGAACAGCTCGAAGACCGCCCGCCGGTCGGCGGTGCCGGCGGCCAGCGCCGCCTGCAGCATGGTGAGCTCGTAGTGGTCGGTGAGCAGCGCTGTCGACGCGGTGGTCTCAGAGGTCACGCGTCGACTCTAGGATGGAGACCGTGTCCGCTCCATCGCCCGTCGAGCTCGACCAGCCCGAGACCGACGACCTCACCTTCGTGGACAAGCCGTGGGTGACCATCGTGTGGAACGACCCGGTCAACCTGATGAGCTACGTCACCTACGTGTTCCAGAACTACTTCGGCTATGCCAAGCGGAAGGCCGAGAAGCTGATGCTCGAGGTGCACAACGACGGCAAGTCGGTCGTGGCCAGCGGCTCGCGCGAGGAGATGGAGCGCGACGTGCAGGCGATGCACGACTACGGTCTCTGGGCCACCATGGAGAAGCAGGACTGAACCCCGGGTGGTCGAGCCTGTCGAGACCACACCCCGGGTGGTCGAGCCGGGTCGAGACCACGACCCCGGGTGGTCGAGCCGTCGAGACCACACCCCGGGTGGTCGAGCCCGTCGAGACCACCACCCGGGTGGTCGAGCCCGTCGAGACGACTGGGAGGCTGAGCGCCATGAGTGAGGGCTTCCAGCGCCGCCGCGGTGGCGGCGCCGTCGCGACGTTCACCGGCTTCGAGGCGGACCTGCTGCGGTCCCTGGCCTCCCAGCTGGTCGAGCTGCTGCGCAACGAGATGGCCGCGCCCGAGCGCCGGCGACGACCCGCTGGAGCAGCTCCTCGACTTCAGCGGCCCCACCACCGAGCCCGAGGACCCGGTGCTCGCGCGGCTGTTCCCGACCGCGTACCCGAACGACGAGGAAGCGGCCGGCGAGTTCCGTCGCTTCACCGAGGGCACGCTGCGCGACAGCAAGGCGCGCGGCGCGGTCCGCATCATCGACACCCTCGAGGAGGCCGGCCTGCCGGCCGAGCTCGCCGAGGACGGCCTCGTCGTCGACGTCGAGCTCGAGCTGCCGGACGCGGTCACCTGGATGAAGTCCTTCACCGACATCCGGCTCGCGCTGGCCACCCGGCTCGGCGTCGAGGAGGGCGACGAGGACTACTGGCTGGCGCTGCCCGACGAGGATCCGCGGGCACACGTCTACGACATCTACCAGTGGGTGGGCTACCTCCAGGAGTCGCTGGTCGAGGCACTCGACCGCTGAGCCCGCCCGGAACCGGCGGTGCCGGTTCGGCGTCCGAGCACCATGGGGAGACTCGTGATGCCGGTGCTCGGTCTGCTCGTGCTCGCCGAGGACCTCACCGAGCCGGAGCGCCGCGCCCTCGCGCGCTCGGGGCTGCTGAGCACGGGGTGGGACTGAGGTCAGATGGCCGACCAGGTGACGACCGGTGGCCGGACCGCCGCGCACAGCGGGCCGCCGTTCGCGTCGGTGAGCCCGAGCCGGGCGACGAGCGACCCGGACCGCTCGGCCGCACGAAGCACGTCCGTCGGCACCCCGTCGAGCATCAGCTTGGCCCGGCGGAACATCGCGCCTTCCCGGCTCCACGAGAGGTACACGAAGCGCGCGCCCGGCCGACCCTCGACGTACGGGCCGGTGACGTCGTCGCCGCGCACCCGGCACTCGACCGTCCAGCTGGCACCCGGCGGCGTCGCCGGGCACCGGGTCGAGCACCTCGTCGGGGCGGCCCTTGCGCTGCACGCCGACGCGCACCTCGTCGCCGCCCGGCAGGTCCGTGGCCTCGATCACCATCCGCACCCGGTCATCCTGCCGCGTACCGGCACGAAGGGTCTCAGGATGCGGACGTACCCGGCGTACGACAGGGGTCCCACCACCCGGTCTCTACGCTCGAAGCGTGCTGAGGATCGACCAGGAGACCCACGACGCGATCGTCGCGCACGCGAAGCGGGACCACCCGGACGAGGCGTGCGGCGTGGTCGCGGGTCCGGAGGGCTCCGACCGGCCCGAGCGGTTCGTGCCGATGGTCAACGCGGCGAGCTCGCCCACGTTCTACGAGTTCGACCCCACCGACCTGCTGAAGCTCTACCGCGAGATGGACGCGCGCGACGAGGAGCCGGTCGTGGTCTACCACTCGCACACGGCCACCGAGGCGTACCCGTCCCGCACCGACATCGGCCTCGCGATGGAGCCGAACGCGCACTACGTGCTGGTCAGCACACGCGAGCACGGGAATAGCGAGGGTCCCGTGGAGTTCAGGTCATACAGAATCGTCAACGGCGAGGTGACCGAGGAAGAGGTCGCGGTCGTCCCGTCCCTAGAGCCGAGGAGCAAGGACTGATGGCAGTCGAGGTCCGCATCCCGACCATCCTGCGCACGTACACCGACGGCGAGAAGGCCGTCAACGGTGAGGGCGCCACGCTGTCCGAGGTGATCGACCACCTCGAGGCCAACCACCCCGGCATCAAGGAACGGCTCATCGAGGCCAAGGACGGGCAGAGCGACCTGCGCCGCTTCGTCAACGTCTACGTCAACGACGAGGACGTCCGCTTCACCGGCGGCCTCGACACCACGGTCAGCGACGGCGACCAGGTCGTCGTGCTGCCCGCCGTCGCCGGCGGCTGACCGCTCCCGTGCGCTTCGACTCGACGCTCGGCTCCGTCGGCGGGACACCGCTGGTCGGCCTGCCGCGGCTGTCGCCGTCGGCCGACGTACGCCTCTGGGCGAAGCTCGAGGACCAGAACCCCACCGGCTCCATCAAGGACCGGGCGGCGCTGAAGATGGTCGAGGTCGCCGAGAAGGACGGCACGCTGCGTCCCGGCTGCACGATCCTCGAGCCGACCTCCGGCAACACCGGCATCTCGCTGGCGATGGCGGCCAAGCTCAAGGGCTACCGGCTCGTGTGCGTGATGCCGGAGAACACCTCCGAGGAGCGCCGCCAGCTGCTGCGCATGTGGGGCGCCGAGATCGTCTCCTCGCCCGCCGCCGGCGGCTCCAACGAGGCGGTCCGGGTCGCCAAGAAGGTCGCCGAGGAGCACCCCGACTGGGTGATGCTCTACCAGTACGGCAACCCCGCGAACGCGCTCGCGCACTACGAGGGCACCGGCCCCGAGATCCTCGAGGACCTGCCGTCGGTGACCCACTTCGTCGCCGGCCTCGGCACCACCGGCACGCTGATGGGCATCGGCCGGTTCTTCCGCGAGCACAAGCCCGACGTCACGATCGTCGCCGCCGAGCCCCGCTACGGCGAGCTCGTCTACGGCCTGCGCAACCTCGACGAGGGCTTCGTCCCCGAGCTGTACGACGAGACGCTGATCGACGCCCGCTTCTCGGTCGGCCCGCGCGACGCCGTACGCCGGGTCCGGGAGCTGCTCGAGGCCGAGGGCATCTTCGCCGGCATCTCCACCGGCGCGATCCTGCACGCCGCGCTCGCCCAGGCCGCCAAGTCGGTCAAGGCGGGGGAGAAGGCCGACATCGTCTTCGTGGTCGCCGACGGCGGCTGGAAGTACCTCTCCACCGGCGCCTACGAGGGCACCATCGACGAGGCCGAGGACCGCCTCGAGGGCCAGCTCTGGGCGTGAGTGCGCCGGGGCTGCCGGATTCCCTGGGTCCCCTGGGAAACCGGCACACCCCCGCCGTTGCAACGCTGGGGGTGAGCCAGTTTCGTCGGGGGTGTCGGGCCCGGCGGGAAAAGCCTGCACCCACCAACCGTGAGACCGGAGACGGGGACCCGACGGCCGGGTTATCGTGACCGCGCCACCCCCAGCCGAGACCCGGGAGCGCCCGCGTGCGTGAGATCGTCGTCTTCTCCGGAAGCGCCCACCGTCCGCTGGCCTCGGCCATCTGCGACTCGCTCGGGGTGAGGCTGTCCTCCGTCGAGATCAGCCGCTTCAGCAACGACTGCCTCCAGGCGCAGCTCCAGGCGAACTGCCGGCAGCGTGACGTGTACATCGTGCAGCCGCTGGTGCCGCCCACCCAGGAGCACCTGATGGAGCTGCTGCTGATGGTGGACGCGGCCAAGGGGGCCAGCGCCGCGCAGATCACCGCGGTGATGCCGCACTACGCCTACGCCCGCTCGGACAAGAAGGACGCGTCCCGCATCTCGCTCGGCGGCCGGCTCGTCGCGGACCTGCTGGTCACCGCCGGGGTCAGCCGGGTGCTCACGATGACGCTGCACGCGCCGCAGGTGCACGGGTTCTTCTCGGTGCCGGTCGACCACCTCTCGGCGCTGGGTGTGCTGTCCGAGCACTTCCGCGACCAGGACCTCAGCCAGTCCGTCGTGGTCAGCCCGGACCTCGGCAACGCCAAGACCGCGACCCACTTCTCCCGGCTGCTCGGGCTGCCCGTCGCGGCGGGCAGCAAGCAGCGGCTCGCGGACGACCGGGTCGTCATCGACGCGATCGTCGGTGACGTGGAGGGCAAGCACGCGATCGTGCTCGACGACGAGATCGCCACCGGCGGGTCGATCGTCGAGCTGCTCGACAAGCTGGAGAGCCTCGGCTGCACCGGCGCCTCGGTCGCCTGCACGCACGGGCTGTTCGTCGGCAAGGCGGTGGAGCGGCTGCGCGACCACCCGTTCGTCGCGTGAGGTCGTCACCACCGACACCGTCCCGGCGCCCGCACGACTGGCCCGAGCTGCGGGTCCGGTCGGTGGCCGAGCTGTTCGCGGAGGCGATCTCCCGGGTGCACGCCGGGGAGTCGGTCAGCAGCCTCTTCGACGGCGTGGACCCGACGCTCGGGCCGCCGCAGCCCCGGCTGCCCGTTCGACGGCCTGATCGGTCCGTACGGCGGTCGCGTCGGCAGACGCCGCGTCGCACCTGGCAGGCTGGGCCTCGTCGAACAGGTGGAGGGTGCTGATGTTGTACGAGGTCGTGCACGCCGTCGTGCCGCCGTTGGCGAAGGCCGTCTGGCGTCCCACCGTCATCGGGCTCGACAACCTGCCGCTCACAGGTCCGGTGATCGTGGCCAGCAACCACCGCTCGTTCGCGGACAGCATGGTGATCCCGTTCGTGGTGCTCACGGAAGGTCGTCTTCCTCGCGAAGGAGGACTACTTCACCGGCACCGGCGTGAAGGGCGCCCTGGTCCGCGGCTGGTTCGAGGGCATCGGCATGGTGCCCGTCGACAGGGACGACACCAAGGCCGCGCTCGCCTCGCTCGACATCGCCCTCGAGGTCCTCGGCCGCGGGGAGGCGTTCGGGATCTACCCCGAGGGCACCCGCTCGCGCGACGGCCGGCTGTACCGCGGCCGCACCGGCGTCGCGCACCTCGCGCTGACCTCCGGCGCGCCCGTCGTACCCGTCGGGCTCTCCGGCACCGAGCACCTCCAGCCCGTCGGCTCCACGCTGCCCCGGCTGGCCCGGGTGACGGTGCGGTTCGGTGCGCCGCTGCGCTTCGAGGGCCGGTACGACGGGGTGCCGACCGGTCGCGCCCGGCGCGAGGTGACCGACGTCGTGATGAACGAGATCCAGAAGCTGTCCGGCCAGGAGTTCGCCGGCGTCTACAACGAGCGCCCCGCCGACACCTGAGCCGACCCGGCCGGTCGAGCTTGTCGAGACCTCGCAGCCGCGCCGAGTCGATCGGGTCGGAGTCGATCACCGGGGCTCGATCACCCGGGGCAGGAGGTCGAGCACCCGGTCAGCGTCGTGCGCGGGTGCACCGGCAGCGGGGCCGGCGGTCGCGGCGGCCGGCTGAAGTCGAAGTCGTAGGCGACGTTGCCCAGCCCGGGGTTGTCCTCGCGGACGTCGGGCCGTCCGTCGGGGCGACCGTCGGTGCGCGGGTCGAGCCGCTGGCCGCCCAGGAAGTCGTCCTCGATGAACTTCACGTACGCGTCGAACGACAGGGACTGGTGGTCGACGTACCCGGTCCGGGCGTACGGGCTGATCACCAGCCCCGGCACCCGCATGCCGTAGCCGTTGAAGTCGACGTGCGGCGGCGGGACATGGTCGTAGAAGCCGCCCCAGTCGTCCCAGGCCAGGAAGATCGCGGTCGACCTCCAGTCCTTGCCGTGCATGACCGAGTCGACCAGCCGGGTGACGTAGGACTGGCCGGCGCTGACCCGGGCCGGCGGGTGCTCGCTGTCACGGGCGGACGGGATCACCCAGCTCACCGCCGGCAGGTGCCCGGTGCGGGCACGGTGCACGAAGTCGGCGGTGGAGGAGATGTTCCGCAGCTGGTGGTCCTGCTGCACGGTGACGAAGTCCGGCAGCGGGTTCCACAGCCCGGGGGTCTGCGGCCGCTGGCGGACCGAGTCGCAGATCAGCGCCGCGTCCTGCCGGCAGTCCGGCTCCGACCCGGGCTGCACGTAGTAGCCCCAGCTCACGTGCTGCCGGTGCAACAGGTAGGTCAGGTCGGTCCAGGCGTACACCGGGTCCTTCGGGGCCATCCGTCCGCTCGCGCCGGTCCACCCGTCCGGCGGGCGGAGGCCGACCCGCCCGGGAGTGTTGGTGCAGGACGCCGCGGCGCGGGTCGTGCAGCGCGCCGACCACTCCGAGACCTGCCACAGGTGCTCGGGCAGGCTCCAGGACCGCACCGGCTCGAACATGTGGTCCTGGAGGACGTAGCGGTGCGCGAGCGCCCAGTAGTTCGGGATGTCGCTCTGCGTGTGGTACCCGAGTACGTCGACCCCGGAGCCGTTGCTGCACGACGGGTCGTTCGGGTCGTGGCAGTGCTTGTGGGCGAGCACGCCCTGCCGCAGGAAGCCGTCCATCCGGCCGTGGTCGAAGTCGGCACGTGGTTGCGGAAGGTGTGCGGCCCGCCGCCGTTGACGTCCGCGTGGTCGACGTACAGGTGCTGGCAGGGGAGGCCCGGCGCGGCCGACTCGCAGGCCACCGACCGGCCGTCCTTCATCGGGGATCCCGTCGGCGCCGGGGAAGGTGCCGAAGTAGGAGTCGAAGGAGCGGTTCTCCTGCATGACCACGACGACGTGCTTGATCTTGTGGATGCCGGCGCACGTCGTTCACGCGGCGACGTCCAGGTGCGTGCCGACGCGGGCGCGAGCGCCCGGCGGCGGACCTTCGCGTGCGCCCCGAGCGGGGGCTGGCAGGCGGTGAGCAGCAGCAGGCCGAGCAGCAGGGCGGCGACCGCCCTGCAGCGTGAGTCGAGAGGTCACGAAGGTCATCGTGGCGGCGTCGTGGCAAGAGCGGCCTGAGAAGCGGGTGAGACGCGGCGAAGAGTTCGCGTGACGACCGTCGCAGGTGACGTCGGTCGCGTCCGGCGGCAAGAGCAGGGTCTCGAGGGGTGCGCTGCCCTAGCCTGGAGCGGTGGCAGACGCTCCGATCGGCATCTTCGACTCAGGCTTCGGTGGGCTCACCGTGGCCCGCGCCGTGCTCGACCAGCTGCCGCACGAGCCGGTCCTCTACCTCGGCGACACCGCACGCCAGCCCTACGGCCCCAAGCCGATCGGCGAGGTGCGGGAGTACGCCCTCGAGTGCCTCGACCACCTCGTCGACCAGGGCGTGAAGGCCCTCGTCATCGCCTGCAACTCGGCCAGCGCCGCGGTGCTGCGCGACGCCCGCGAGCGCTACCCGGTGCCGGTCGTCGAGGTGATCCACCCGGCCACCCGGCGGGCCGTCGCCGCGTCCCGCACCGGCCGGATCGGCGTGATCTGCACCCGCGCGACCGCCGAGTCGATGGCCTACGACGACGCGTTCACCGCCGCCCCGCACGTCGAGCTGCACACCCGCGCCTGCCCTCGGTTCGTCGAGTTCGTGGAGGCCGGCGTGACCAGCGGGCCCGAGCTGATGGCGGCCGCCCACGAGTACCTCGACCCGCTGACCTCGGTCGGCATCGACACCCTGATCCTCGGCTGCACGCACTACCCGCTGCTGACCGGGATCGTGTCCTACGTGATGGGCGACCAGGTGACCTTGGTGTCCAGCGCCGAGGAGACCGCCAAGGACGTCTACCGGCTGCTCGTCCAGCACGGCCTGGAGCGCGACGCGTCCCTGCCGGAGCCCGAGCACCGCTTCCTCACCACCGGACAGCCCGCCGAGTTCGCCTCGATCGGCCGCCGCTTCCTCGGCCCCGAGCTCGAGCAGGTCGCCCAGCTCGCGAGGGCCACGTCCTGGGTCACCGCGTGAGGGGGGCCGCATGAAGCTCACCGTCATCGGCTGCTCCGGCTCGTTCGCCGGACCGGACTCGGCCGCGAGCTGCTACCTCCTCGAGGGCGACCACGACGGCCGCACCTGGCGGGTGCTGCTCGACCTCGGCAGCGGCGCCCTCGGCACCCTGCAGCGGTACGTCGACCCGCTGACCGTCGACGCCGTGCTGATCAGCCACCTGCACCCCGACCACTACTTCGACCTCAGCGGGCTCTACGTGATGTGGAAGTACCACCCCGGCGGTGCCCGCCCCCGCATCCCGGTGATCGGCCCGGAGGGCATCGCCGGCCAGTGCGCCCGCGCCTACGGGCTCGCCCAGGACCCCGGCATGTCCGGGGAGTTCGAGTTCCACGAGTACGACGACCGGCCGATCCACCTGGGACCGTTCACGATCCGGGCCACCCGGCTCGTGCACCCGATCACGGCCTACGGCCTGCGCGTCGAGTCCGAGGGCGCGCACGCTCGTCTACTCCGGTGACACCGGGCCCTGCCAGGAGCTCGTCGACCTGGCCGCGGACGCCGACCTGCTGCTGTGCGAGGCGGCGTTCGTGGAGAGCGGCGACAACCCGGCCGACCTGCACCTCACCGGCAAGCAGGCCGGCGCCGCCGCGGCCGAGGCGGGCGCCCGCCGGCTGGTGCTCACGCACATCCCGCCCTGGCACGACCCCGAGACCCCGCTCGCCGAGGCCCGTGAGGCCTACGACGGGCCGCTCGAGGCCGCGGTCACCGGGTCGACGTACACCTTCTGAGGTCGCACGCGAACCTCCGCCGACGGCCGGAACACCCGTCGTTCGGCCTCCCGAGGGGGACCAAGGTCCCTGTCTGCGTCGGGCCGCCCGCGCCCACACTGAAGAAGACGCAGCCTGTGCGTCCCCTCTCGACCGGTGGTTCCCATGACATCACCAGAACCTCTCTCGGCCGCCTCGTCGGGCACCTTCGTCCACGTGGGCGTCTTCAACGTCAGCCTCACCAATCTGCTGATCATCGTGGCCATGATCGTGGTCTTCGTGCTCGCGCTGCTCCTGCCCTTCCCGGGCTCGTCGGACGTCGACGCGAACCGCGGCGACCGGTCATGACCACGCTGCGCTCGGCCAGCGTCGGGGCGGCGGGTCACCAGCCGACGAACTGGACCACCCGGCTCCGTGGCCGGATCAGCGGGCTGGTCCCGCCCGGCGAGGCGCTCCCGGACCGGCAGCCCGCCTACGTCGTCTCCTGGATCTACGTCTTCGGTGTGCTGACGCTCGCCGCCCTCGTCGTGGTGCTCGTCTCCGGTGCGGTGCTCGCCGCCGGCGGGGTCGCCTGGTGGCACGTCTCGAGCGTGGGGCACTTCGTCAACTCCCTGCACCTGTGGAGCGTGGAGCTGCTGTTCGCGTTCATGGTCATCCACCTGTGGGGCAAGTTCTGGATGGCGGCCTGGCGCGGCAAGCGGGTCCTGACCTGGGTGGTCGGGGTGCTGGCCTTCGTGACCTCGATCGGCACGGCGTTCACCGGCTACCTGTCGCAGTCGAACTTCGACGCCCAGTGGATCAGCGCCGCAGGCCAAGGACGGGCTGAACGCCGTGGGCATCGGCGCGTGGTTCAACGTGCTGAACCCGGGCCAGATGCTGCTCTGGCACGTGCTGCTGCTGCCGGTGGCGGTCGGGGTGGTCACCGTCTGGCACGTCGTGCTGGTGCGCCGGCACGGCGTGGTGCCGCCCTTCGACGTCGAGCCGGGTGACTGACATGGCCACCACGAGTGCGCGGCGCCGCACCACCCCGCACAAGCCGGTCGCGGCCACCCCTGACGCGCACGACTTCGCCACCCGGCCCTACGACCTGGTGAAGGAGTTCGTGCTGGCCCTCGTCGCCGTCAGCCTGCTCACCACCGGGCTGGCGGCGGCCTTCTCGTCCCCGGACGAGCCCGCGATCACGATGCGCTCGTGGGCGCAGGCCGCTCCCGCCGACGTGCTCGCCACGGCCACCGCCGAGCTGGCGGGCACCAGCGCCAGCGCCACCTACGGCCCGCCGTACAACTCCAACGCCGAGGGGCAGAAGCTGCTCGGCATCCCGACCCAGAAGCTGGGCGGCGTGCGGATCCCGGTGGACTCCGCGTCCCTCGTGCTGCAGCCGCTCGCGCAGGTCTCCGGCGACGCGCGGCTCCGCGTGGCGCTGGCGCGGTGGGGTGCGGCCGACCCGACCCGGCAGAAGGCCTGGGCCACCCGCTACGCGGACGCGCTCGCGAAGTCCGGCGGCACGCCGCGCCACCCCGGTCGGGTTCGGGCCGGTGCCGCTGCTCGCGAGCCGGTTCCTCACCCTGGCCCGGTCCGGTGGCCTCGAGGGCAGCCTGACCTCGTCGGGCACCTTCTACGGTGCGGACCAGACCCGGCCGCTGCTGCTGCTCTCCGACGGCGCGTACCTCGAGGACACCGCGCGGGCCCAGCAGCTCGGCGGTGACCAGTGGGGCATGATGAACGAGACCGGCAACTACCCCGGTCAGCCCTGGATGTGGCTCTACACGTTCTGGTACCAGGTCAAGCCGTTCTCCACCTCCGACAACGCCGACGCCCAGGTGTGGGGTCTGATGCTCGTCCTGACCGCGGGGCTGATGTTCCTCCCGCTGATCCCGGGACTGCGTTCCATCCCACGCTGGATCCCGGTGCACCGCCTGGTGTGGCGCCGCTACTACCGCGCCCACCCGGCAGGCAGCGGCCGCTCGGCTCGGACGTAGTCCCCGCCGCGGGGCCGGGCGGGGACCGGCCACCGATGTCGGCGGGCAGGCGTCGGTAGGGTCGGCCGCATGACGCGCGCAGACGGACGATCCAACGACGAGCTCCGCCCGGTGACGATCACCCGCAACTGGCTCGACCACGCCGCGGGCTCGGTGCTGGTCGAGTTCGGCAAGACCCGGGTGCTGTGCGCCGCCTCGGCCACCGAGGGCGTGCCGCGCTGGCGGAAGGGCTCCGGGCTCGGCTGGGTCACCGCGGAGTACGCCATGCTCCCCGCGTCCACCAACACGCGCTCCGACCGCGAGTCGGTCAAGGGCCGGATCGGCGGCCGCACCCACGAGATCTCCCGGCTGATCGGCCGCTCGCTGCGCGCCGTCATCGACTACCAGGCGCTCGGCGAGAACACGATCGTGCTCGACTGCGACGTGCTCCAGGCCGACGGCGGCACCCGCACCGCCTCCATCACCGGTGCGTACGTCGCGCTCGCCGACGCCGTGGCGCACCTGAAGTCCGTCGGCGCCCTCAAGGGCGAGCCGCTGACCGGCTCGGTGGCGGCGATCTCGGTGGGCATCATCGACGGCGAGCCGCGGCTCGACCTGCCCTACGAGGAGGACGTCCGCGCCGAGACCGACATGAACGTCGTGATGACCGGTGACGGCGCCTACGTCGAGGTGCAGGGCACCGCCGAGGCCTCGCCGTTCGACCGGGCGATGCTGGACAGCCTGCTCGGGCTCGCCGAGAAGGGCTGCGCGGATCTCACGAAGCTGCAGGGAGAGGCCCTGGCGCGATGACCCAGGTCTTCCTCGCGTCCCGCAACGCGAAGAAGCTCGTCGAGATGCGACGCATTCTGCGTGGTTGGGTTCCCGACGTTGTGGTTCTGGGTGCGGACGACGTCGCGCACTACGACGAGCCGGTCGAGGACGCACCGACCTTCGCCGGCAACGCCCTGCTCAAGGCGAGGGCGGCCGTCGAGGCCACCGGCCTCCCGTCCCTCGCCGACGACAGCGGGCTCTGCGTGGACGCGCTCAACGCGATGCCCGGGGTGCTGTCGGCGCGCTGGGCCGGCGTGGCCAAGGACGACGCCGCCAACAACCGGCTGCTGCTCGAGCAGCTCTCCGACGTCCCCGACGAGCGGCGGGGTGCGCACTTCGCCTGCGCCGTCGCGTTCGCCTACCCGGTGGGCGCCGCCGGCGTCGCCGAGCACGTCGTGGACGGCGAGATGCCCGGCCGGGTGATCCGGGAGACCCGCGGCAGCGGCGGCTTCGGCTACGACGTGCTGTTCGTCGCCGACGCCACCCCCGACGGCCGCACCTCCGCCGAGCTGACCGTCGAGGAGAAGGACGCGATCTCCCACCGCGGCAAGGCCCTCCGCGCGATCGCCCCGGTCGTCGCGGACGTGCTCACCGGCCTCTGACGCCGACCCGTCAGCTGGAAGGCAGGGTCACCGGCGTGTCGCGCAGCAAGGGACGGGTCGACGCGGCCGGTCAGGCGCCCGGGTAGATCCGGAACCCGTGCATCCGCCGGTGCTCGAACGCCTCGTAGAACGTCTCCGCGGAGTCGGTGATCAGGTCCATCCGCAGGGTGTGCGTGGCCTGGAACGTCGCGACGGTCAGCAGCCGCGCGATCCCGCGCCGCCGATGGTCCGGGTGCACGGCGACGAAGCTCAGGTGCGACTGGAGCACGCCGTCTCCGAGAGCCTGCGCCCACCCGACGACCAGGCCGTCGGCGAGGGCGACGTACGCCGACGAGCCCGGTGCCGTGCAGACCGCCCGGACGGTCTCGGGGTCGGTGAGCGAGGGCCACTGCACGGTCGTGCTGAGCCGAGCGATGCCGTCCGCGTGGCTGTCCTCGAACGGCACGATGTCCACCGGGCTCATGCCGGTCACCGTAGCCACACCTGGTGCGCGTGCGCCCGGTGAGATTCGAACTCACACTGGGCCGGACCTAAACCGACTGCCTCTGCCATTGGGCTACGGGCGCGCAGCCACCAACTCTAGGGGCCCTAGGCGTCCAGCCCGAGGTCGCGACGCAGCTTGGCGACGTGCCCGGTGGCCTTGACGTTGTACTGCGCGAGGTCGACCTTGCCCTGCTCGTCGACGACGAACGTCGAGCGGATCACGCCCTCGACCGTCTTGCCGTAGAGCTTCTTCTCGCCGAACGCGCCGTACGCCCCCAGCGTCTCCTTGGCCGGGTCGGACAGCAGCGTGATCGAGAGGTGGTCGCGCTCGCGGAACTTCGCGAGCTTCTCCGGCTTGTCGGGGGAGATGCCGAGCACCTCGTAGCCGGCGCCCTTCAGGGAGTCGAGCGAGTCGGTGAAGTCGCACGCCTGCTTGGTGCAGCCGGGGGTCATCGCGGCCGGGTAGAAGTACACGATCACCTTGCGGCCGCGCAGCCCGGACAGCGTCACCTCCTCGCCGGTGTCGGAGGTCAGCGTGAAGTCGGGTGCGGTGTCACCGGGGGAGAGGCGGGTGTCGCTCACGAACGGGTCCTTCCTGGCCGGACGGAGAGGTGCTTGTTGCACATCATGTGCAATAACGTAGCCTGTGCGAAAGAGCCCGGCGCGACCGGGCGATGCTCAACGTACAAGGAGCGCGGCATGCACGTCCCCGACGGCTTCCTCGACGCCCCGACCTCCGTCGCCACGGGGGCGGTCGCCGTGGTCGCCGTGGGTGTGGCCCTGCGTGGCGCCCGCCGCGAGCTCGACGACAAGACCGCCCCGCTGGCCGGCCTCGTCGCCACCTTCGTGTTCGCCACCCAGATGCTGAACTTCCCGGTCGGCGCCGGCACCAGCGGCCACCTGCTCGGCGGCGCGCTCGCGGCCGTCCTGGTCGGGCCGAGCACCGCCCTGCTCTGCATGACCGTCGTCTTCCTGGTGCAGGCGCTGCTGTTCGCGGACGGCGGGATCACCGCGCTGGGCACGAACATCGACCTGATGGGCCTGGTCACCGTGGTCGTCGGCTACCTCGTCTTCCGCGGCCTGCAGGCAGCGCTGCCCAAGCGGCTCTCGCTGGTCGCCCCGGCCGCCGCCGTCGCTGCCCTCGTCTCCGTGCCGGTTGCCGCGCTCTGCTTCACCGGGCTGTACGCCGTCGGCGGGCAGGCCGACATCCCGCTCGACACGCTGGTCACCGCGATGGTCGGCTGGCACGTGCTGATCGGCGTGGGCGAGGCCCTGATCACCGGCCTCGCGGTCGGCAGCATCGTCGCGGTCCGCCCCGACCTGGTGCACGGCGCCCGGCGGGTGCTCGAGCGCCGCACCCTCGAGGTCCGTACGACGGACGGGGCACCGACGTGCGTGACAGCGTGTCCACGCGCGCCCTCGTGGTCACCGGCGTGCTGGTCGCGCTGCTGCTCGCCGGCGTCGTGAGCTACTACGCCTCCACCAGCCCGGACGGCCTCAACCGGGTCGCCCAGGACAAGGGCTTCTCGCAGACCCGGACCGAGCACCACGGCGGCGGCAGCCCGTTCGCCGGCTACGGCACGAAGGGCATCGGCAACGAGCGGGTGTCGAAGGGCGTGGCCGGCGTGGTCGGCTCGCTGATCGTGCTGGTGCTGGCCGGGGGCGTCACCCTCCTCGTCCGCCGCCGCAGCCCGGAGGCAGGGTCGGGCGACGAGCGCGAGCCCGCCGAGCACGGCGGTCGCTGACGTGGGCGCCGGGCACGGCCACAAGCTGCACTTCCACGGCCACTCGCCGGTGCACCGGGCCCCGGCCCACCTCAAGGTGCTGGCCCTGCTCGGCTTCATGCTGCTGGTCGTCGCGACCCCGGGCGACTGGCTGCTCGCCTTCGCCGGCTACCTCGCGGTGCTGGTCGCCGTCGTCGCGGTCAGCCGGGTGCCGGCGACGTACCTCCTCAAGCGGATGGTCGTCGAGGTCCCGTTCGTCGTCTTCGCGCTGCTGATGCCGTTCATCGCGACCGGTCCCCGCGTCGACGTGCTCGGCGTCACGGTGAGCCAGCCGGGCCTGACGGCCGCGTGGGCGCTGCTGGTCAAGGGCACGCTCGGCGTCCTCGCCAGCCTCACCCTGGCCGCGACCACGGAGCCGCGCGACCTGCTCGCCGGGCTCGAGCGGCTGCGGGTGCCGAGCCTGCTGGTGCAGATCATGGGCTTCATGGTCCGCTACCTCGACGTGGTCACCGACGAGATGCGCCGGATGCGGGTGGCCCGCGAGTCCCGCGGCTTCACCGCCCGCGACGTCCGGCACTGGCCGGTGATCGCGCGGTCCGCCGGCGCACTGTTCATCCGCTCCTACGAGCGTGGCGAGCGGGTCCACCTCGCGATGCTGTCCCGCGGCTACACCGGCACCCTGCCCAGGCTGTCCGGCACCGACCACGCCGACCATGCCGACCACCAGGAGAGCCGATGAGCACCCCCGTCCTCGACGTGCGCGGGCTGGCGTTCGCCTACCCCGACGGGCACCAGGCGCTGTACGGCGTCGACCTGCACGTGCACCGCGGCGAGCGGGTCGCGCTGCTCGGCCCCAACGGCGCCGGCAAGACGACCCTGGTGCTGCACCTCAACGGCATCCTCGCCGCCGGGGTCGGCTCGGTGTCCGTCTCCGGGCTGCCGGTCACGAAGCAGAACATCGCCGAGGTACGTCGCCGCGTCGGCGTCGTGTTCCAGGACCCCGACGACCAGCTGTTCATGGGCAGCGTGCACGACGACGTGGCGTTCGGGCCGGCCAACCTCGGACTGCGCGGGGAGGCCCTGGAGCGACGGGTCCGCGACGCCCTCGACCAGGTCGGGATGGCCGACTTCGCCGACCGGCCGCCGCACCACCTCAGCTTCGGCCAGCGGCGCCGGGTCGCGGTCGCCACCGTGCTGGCCATGGAGCCGGAGATCCTGGTGCTCGACGAGCCGTCGTCGAACCTCGACCCCGCGTCCCGGCGCGAGCTCGCCGAGATCCTCACCGCGCTCGACGTGACCGTGCTGATGGTGACCCACGACCTGCCCTACGCCTTCGAGCTGTGCCCGCGCAGCGTGGTGCTCTCCGACGGCGTGATCGTCGCGGACGGGTCGACGTACGACGTGCTGACCGACGACGCGCTGATGGCCGCGCACCGCCTGGAGCTGCCGTTCGGCTTCGATCCCCGCAGCATGCGGCCCCGTGCTGCCGGGTAACCTTCGCTGACAGCCGCAGCCGACCGCATCCCCCCGCAACAACCGAGGAGACATCGTGGCCACAACCGCCGGCAGGCCGGAGACCCTCGAGAGCGACATCGAGGCCACGCGCGAGCGGCTGGCCGCGACGATCGACCAGCTGGCCTACCGGGCCAGCCCCAAGACGATCGTGCGGCGCGAGGTCAACGGCATCAAGGCGCACTTCGTGGACGCGCAGGGCAACCCGCGCACCGACAACATCCTCAAGGTGGCGGGTGGCGTGGTCGGGTTCGTCGCGTTCGTCGTGGTGATGCGGAAGGTCACCAAGTAGCCGGTGGCGCGCTGATGAGCAAGGACAAGACCCCGATCCGGATGCTGCACGACCGGGTGCTGGTCACGGTCGACCGCGAGGGCGAGCGCCGCTCCAGCGGCGGCATCGTGATCCCGGCGACCGCGGCCATGGGCGGCCGGCGGCTGGCGTGGTCGAGGGTGGCCGCCATCGGGCCGCACGTGCGCAGCGTCGAGGTCGGCGACCGGGTGCTGTTCGACCCCGAGGACAAGGCCGAGGTCGAGGTGGACGCCGAGACCTACGTGCTGATGCGCGAGCGCGACATCCACGCGGTGGCGGCCGACCGGCTGGGGGACAGCGACACCGGCCTCTACCTCTGAACGGCCCGCCGACGGGACGCAGGGACAGGCACAGACGCACAGAGGGGCCCGGCCGTGCGGCCGGGCCCCTCTGCTTCCTCCCGCGAGCTGCGTGGCGTCTCAGGCGCGGTGCGTCCCGCCCTCCAGGCGCGGGTCGCTCGGGTCGCCCTTGGCCTGGTCGACGGTCGAGGCCCCCGAGGACCGCGCGACCGTCTCGGTCGAGCCGTCCGGGTGCGTCACCGTGGTGCCGTCGTCTGTGTGCTCGTGGGAGTGCTCGTGGGAGTGCTCGGATGTCGTCTCGCCGCCGAGCCCGTCATGGACCCGGTGGCCGTCCGTCGTACCCGCCTCGGTGCCCGCGGCGGCAGCGGGCGGCTCGTAGTCGTCGCGCCTGGTGTCCACGTCCGGGTCGAGCTCGTCGGCCCGGCGGAGGTTCTCCGCGTGCTGGTCGCGGTAGCCGGCCGCGGTCTCGTGCCGGTCACGGGCCTCGGCCGCGAGGCGCTCGGCCTCGGCCTGCTTGCGGTCGGCCTCCGCGCGGGCCTCGGCGGCGCGGGCCTCGGTCTCGCGGGCGTGCGCCTCCCGCTGCTGCAGGCCGGTGGCCTGTGCGGCGGCCTGCTCGCGCAGCTCGCCGGCGCGGGTGCGGTTCCGCGCCTGCTTGCGCTTGGTGGACGCCGCGACGACGGCGGCGATGACGGCGATCACGATGATCGCGACGATGACCCAGATCAGCCAGGACGGCATGGGAACTCCCTCTCGTGTCGGTCGCCTCGCGGTACCCCCGGTCATCCGGCACAAACGCCACACCCGTAACCCGTTCTACTTCTGGCGCGTTGAGCACTCCGACCGACCGTCCTGACGCTTGTCGAAAGGTCCTCCATGCGCCGCTCGCGCCGGATCGCCGCCGCAGTCTCCACGCTCGCGCTCGTGCCGGGGCTGCTGGCCCTCGAGGCCGCCGGTCAGGCCTCCGGCGCCGCGCCCGTGGCGGCCGTGCGGAAGGCGTCCCTGCTCCACCCCGCCGACGGCGTACGGCGCGCCCGCGTCACCTACACCTCGCACGGCATCCCGCACATCGTCGCCAGGGACTACGAGTCGCTCGGCTACGGCGAGGGGTTCGCCACCGCCCGCACCAGCATCTGCAACCTCGCCGACACCGTGCTGACGGCCCGCGGGCTCCGGTCCCGCTACCTCGGGCCCGACAAGCGTTACAACGACGGCGTCACCCTCGACGCCACCAACCTGCAGACGGACACGCTGTTCACCGACATCCGCAACCGCGGCGTCGTCCGGCACCTGCTCGCCGACCCGAAGGCCGGGCCCGGCCAGCAGACCCGGGCGCTGGTCCGGGGCTACGCCGCCGGCGTGAACAAGTACCTCCGCTCGATCGGCGGCTCCCGCCACGTCACCGACCCGGGCTGCCGCGGCCGCGCCTGGGTCCGGGCCGACATCACGCCGTTCGACATCTGGTCGGCGATCTACAGCGCGAACCTGCTCGCCTCGACCGGGGTGTTCGTGCCGCAGATCGCGGACGCCGCGCCGCCGTCGGCGACCGACCCGACCGACGGGCTGCCGCAGTCGCCGGTGTCCGCCCCCTCGACCGCGCAGTTCGCGAAGCCGCCGGTGGACCTGCCGTCCAAGGACGCCCTGCGTGCGGGTCTCGGCAAGGACGCGACCGCGCCCTTCGGCTCCAACGCCACGGCGGTGGGCTCGGCCGTGACCACCACGCGCAAGGGCATGCTGCTCGGCAACCCGCACTTCCCGTGGCGTGGCCGCTACCGCTTCACGCAGTTCCAGCTCACGATCCCGGGCCACTACGACGTGGCCGGCGCCGGCCTGATCGGGTCACCGGTCGTGAACATCGGCTGGAACAAGTTCGTCGCGTGGAGCCACACCGTCTCCACGGCCTACCGGTTCACGCCCTACGAGTACAAGCTCGTGCCCGGCACCGGCACGACGTACCTCACCGAGAGCGGCCCGACCCAGCTGCAGAAGCGGTCGGTGCGCATCGCGGTCAGGCAGCCGGACGGCTCGCTCGGGTCCGTCACCAGGTCCGTCTACCGCACGCACGAGGGCTACGTCATGGACGCCCCCGACGTGCTGATGCCCTGGTCGCACACCAGCTTCTTCGCGATGCGCGACGCCAATGCAGAGCAGCTGCGCACCGTCGACACGTTCTTCCAGATGGCCAAGGCCCACGACGTGTCCTCGCTGCTCGCCGCCCAGGACCGCGGCGCCGGGATGCCGTGGGTGAACACGATCGCGGCCGACCGGGCCGGTCACGCGCTCTACGCCGACCACTCCGTCGTACCCAACGTGCCTGACGATCTCGTCCGGCGCTGCCAGACCCCGACCGGCGCGGCCACGAACCAGCTCGCCGGCCTGCCGATCCTGGACGGCACCCGGGCGCAGTCCGACTGCGCGTGGCAGACCGACGCCGACGCGCAACGCCCGGGCATCTTCGGCCCGAGCCACCTGCCGAAGGAGATCCGCCGCGACTGGGTGGTCAACGCCAACGACAGCTACTGGCTGCCGAACCCGAAGCAGCCCCTCGAGGGCTACGCCGGGATCATCGGCTGCGAGCGGTGTGAGCGGACGCTGCGCACCCGGATGGTCTACCGCTACGTCCTCGACCGGCTCGCCGGCACCGACGGGCTCGCCAAGGACCGCAAGGTCTCCCAGCGCACCCTGATGGCCACCGAGCACGAGAACCGCGTGTACGGCGCCGAGGTGGCCCGCCAGGACGGCGCGCTGGACACGGTCTGCCGGGCCGCGCAGGGCGGCCACTCGTGCGACGTGCTGAAGCGGTGGGACGGCCACTCCGACATCGGCAGCGTCGGCACGCAGATCTTCCAGGAGTTCTGGAGGCGCGCCCAGGACGTGCAGGGCCTGTGGCTCGTGCCGTTCGACCCCGCCGACCCGGTGAACACCCCGCGCGGCCTCAACGCCGCCAACCCGCTCGTGGTGCAGGCGATGAAGGACGCGCTCGGCTACCTGGCGAGCAAGGGCGTCTCCCCGGACGCCCGGTGGGGGAGCCTCCAGGTGGCCGGCGACGACGGCGCCCCCGCGATCCCGATCGGTGGCGGCGAGGGCTTCGCCGGCAACGCGAACGCGGTGAGCAGCCGCAACCCGGCGGCGAACCTCTCCCGGCTCTACCCGGTGAGCTACGGCTCCTCGCACATCCAGGCGATCGCGTTCCGGCCACACGGTGGAGTCACCGCCCGGACGATCCTGACCTACGGCGAGTCGATCGACCCGTCGAGGCCGACGTCGAAGGACCAGACCCGGCTGTTCAGCCGGGAGCGGTGGGTCAGCTTCCCCTGGACGCCGCGCCAGGTGCGCCGCGACGCGGTCCGCACGTACGTCGTCCGGGGCCGCTGACACACGAGCACCGGGTCCGGACCCCGTCTCCCGGAGGGACATGGTGGTCCGGACCGCGGCGCTCGCGGTGCTCGCCCTGATTCAGGGGGTTCAGGCGAGCTGGCCACGCAGCTTGACGAGGACCCGGGACAGGATCCGGGACACCTGCATCTGGGTGACGCCGATCTCCTCGGCGATCTGCGCCTGGGTCTGCTGCTTGAAGAACCGGAGGTAGAGAACCTCGCGCTCGCGCTCGGGGAGCGCCCGGACCGCCGGGGTCAGCATCACCCGGGCCTCGGCCTCGCTCATCGCCGAGTCCTCACCGGGGATCAGCTCGCCGAGCACGCCGGAGCCCTCGGCGCCGACCGGGGTGTCGAGCGACGTCGGGGTGAAGCAACCGTCCGCGGAGAGCGCCTCGAGCACGTCGTCCTCGGCCACGCCGAGGTAGGCGGCGACCTCGGTGACCTTGGGGGAGCGGCCCAGCTGGTGGGTGAGCTCGGAGTCGGCGCGGCTCACGTCGGCCTGCAGCTTCTGGATCGGCCGGGGCGGGCGGACCATCCAGCCGTAGTCGCGGAACTGGCGCTTGACCTCGCCCTTCATGGTGACGACGGCGTAGGAGAGGAACTCCACGCCGCGGGTCGCGTCGAAGTTGCGGGCGGCCTTCAGCAGCGCCATCGCCGCGGCCTGGGTCAGGTCGTCGTCGGCGATCCCGCGGCCCCGGTAGCGGGCGGCGATCGCCCGGGCCAGGCCCATGTGCAGCACGACGACCTCGTCCTGGAGACGCTTGCGCTCGACCGGGTCGGCCTCCTGGGCGGCTCGTTCGAGCAGCCGGGCGCTGACCGCGGTGCGGTTCTGCGGGGTGACGGACGCGATCAGCTCGCGTTCGTCGTGGAGGTCGTCCAGAGGGGCTCGCTGGGTCCCGAGCACCTGAAAAGGTGTGCTGGTCATGCTGTCCGCCTTTGGTGGGATGTGAACCGGTCGGGGGGTTCCGGTCCTTCGTGCCACCCGAGATGGGATGGCGTCTACCCGGGGCCCGCAGGGTAAAACGAGGCAACCTCGGTCGGTCTAGGCCACGGGGTGCGTCGGCGGGGGTGTCAGCGGCGCGTGAACGACGCGTGCGTCATGCCCGCGCCACGGTGCAGGTTGACCCCGGCCAGCGCCTCGAGGTCCTCGTCCGTGGGCTGCCACAGCCCGGCTCGCACGTTGGAGGCGACCTGCTCCGGCCGGGTGGCGCCCGCGATCACACTGCCCACCGCCGGCATCGCCGCGAGCCCGCCCAGCGCCACGTCGAGAAGGCCGATGCCGCGCTCGTCGGCGAAGGCCTGCAGCGCCTCGATCCGGCCCCAGTCCGCGTTCGCCAGCCGGTGCGCCTGGCTCTCCGCCTCCAGCCGGCTGCCCTGGGGTGCCTGCTCGCCGCGGCGGTACTTGCCGGTGAGCAGGCCGTAGGCCAGCGGGAAGTACGCGATCAGGCTCATCCCGACGTGCTCCAGGGCGGGGATCAGCTCCTCCTCGGCCGCCCGGTTGTACAGCGAGTACTCGTTCTGCGCAGAGACGAACGGGCGGAGGCCCTCGGTGCTCGCGGTCCAGTCCGCATCCACCACCTGCCAGGCCGTGAAGTTCGAGCAGCCGACGTACCGGACCTTGCCCTCGGTCACGAGCTCGGTGAGCGCCTCGAGGGTCTCCGCGATCGGGGTGACCAGGTCGGGCTGGTGAAGCTGGTACAGATCGACGTGGTCGGTGCCGAGCCGGCGCAGGCTCGCTTCGACCGCCCGCCGCACGTAGCGCCGGGAAGCCCGGGCACCCCAGTCCGGCCCGTTCGCGCCGCCCATGTCCATCCCGAACTTGGTGGCCACCACCACGTCCTCACGGTGCTTGCCGAGCGACCGGCCGAGCAGCTCCTCGCTCGCGCCGACGCCGTACGTGTCCGAGGTGTCGAAGAAGGTGATGCCGGCCTCCAGCGCGGCATCGACCACCCGCTGGGTCTGCTCGGCGTCGATCCGGGCGCCGAAGGCGTTCGTGCCGAGCCCGATGGTGGACACCATCAGCCCGCTGGTCCCGAGGGGGCGGTAGGTCATGTCGCTCATGTCCCCAGCCAACCAAGTGGGGGCAACCGGCACGCCGGCTGCCCCCACCCTGGACGGACGGTGACGCGGTCAGGCCGGGTCCCTAGCTCACCTCGAGCTGGACGATCACCTGCTCGAGGGCGTGGTCCTCGACGTCCACGATGCCGGGCTGGTCGATCGTGAGCTTCTTGGTGCTCGTGCCCTTGTCGAACTCGATCTCCTGCTCGGGAGACGAGTGCACGTGGATCTCGCCCGAGGTGTCGGCGTCGATGTTCAGCGTCACCGGCTGACCCACCTTTGCCTTGACCCGGTCGCCGTGCGGGGTGACCTTGCCGTCCTTGACGGTGATGTCGATCGTGACCTTCCCGCCGCCGCCCGTGCTGCCGGTGCTGCCGGTGCTGCCGGAGTCGTCGGAGCAGGCGGTCAGGGACAGCAGCGTGAGCAGGAGGGCGCTGACGAGCGCGGTGGTACGTCGCATGTGTGCTTCTTTCGTCGGGTGCGGATGTGGTCTCAGGCGCAGGAGCCGGGAGGACCACGCCGGACGATCGACGAGGAGGCGACGCGGACGACCCGGGGGAGCAGGGCCGGTGCGACGGGTACGACGCGGGGCGGCCGCGCCACCGCCAGGAGCGGCACGGTGACGACGTCGGGCAGCACCCGGCCGGCCAGCGCGACGAGCCGCCACACGGTCCGCTCCCCGTGCGCGAGCCAGAGCCCCACGACGGCCGCCGCCACCGCGTGTGCGCCCGCCATCTGGGCGTGCTCGGGGGTGAGGTCCTCGGCCAGGTGGGCGACCCAGAGGGCGGGCCCGTGCACGGGGTGGGCGAGCGGCTCGTCGTCGTGGTGCCCGCCGAGGGCGGTGAGCGCGGCGTGCACCGCCGCCTGCCCCACGACGAGCAGCAGGACGACCCGGGCGGTGCTGGCCTGCCGGCGCAGCAGCGGTGCCACGCACGCCGTACCCAGGGCGAGGAGGGCGACCAGGACGAGCGGCGCCGGCAGCGCCCCCTGCGCGCCGACGTGCGCGACGGAACCGGCCACGAGCGCGACGGCGGCGAGCACCAGCGCACGCAGCCACACGAGGGCGGCGCCGGCGGTCTCGGTCACGCCCACCATCATCCGTCACGGGCATCGCGGTTTGCCGGTACGGGGGCGATCGGGCGTGCAAGGATGCGCCGTCACCGACGGACCACGGGGGTCGCAATGCTGTTCTTCGACGGAGCGTTGGGGTTCCTGCTCTTCGCGCTCTGGCTGTTCTGCCTGTTCGACGTGATCACCACCGACGAGTCGCTGGTGCGCAACCTGCAGAAGACCTGGTGGATCCTCATCGTCCTGGTGCTCTTCGACGTCGGGGCCGTGCTGTGGCTGGTGGCCGGGCGGCCCATGCCGGCCAAGGGTCCCGGCCTGCCCTACCGCGGGAACACCGGCCGGCCGCATGACGACGCCTACCCCGAGTACGACCGTCCGGGCCGGTTCGCGGCCACCAACCCCGAGGACGACGCGGCGTTCCTCCGCCAGGTGCGCGAGCGCGCCGAGGAGCAGCGTCGGCAGTACCGCGAGAAGCAGCGCCGCGAGCAGGAGAACGACGAGTCCTGATCAGTCCCGGACGGGCTCCGGCTCGGCCTCTTCGAGCAGGTGCGCCTCTTCGTACTGGATGAGCATCCAGAGGCCGGCGGCCATGCAGCCCAGCGCGCCCACCTCGATGAGCAGGAACAGCGGCGAGTGCCGGGGCACCTCGTTGAACACCGTGAAGCCGAACACCAGCGAGGTCATGCCGTTGACGATGTTCAGCGCCGGCATCGAGGCGGACAGGCCCGCGGTCCGGTAGGCCCGCTGGTTGGTCAGCACCCCGCCGGTGCCGGCCAGCAGCACGCCGTACGTCGGCCAGGCCAGCAGCATCGCGTCGAGGCCGCCGTCGTTGAGCTCCTGCAGGCTCATCTTGAGGAAGCCGGCGACCAGACCGAACAGCACGCCGCCCACGACACCCAGGAAGAACGCCTTGCGGCGGCGCTCCTGCGCCCGGGACGCGGCGACCTCGGCCGCGACCGCCACGAGCACGGCGAGCCCCACGAGCACGAGCGTGCCGTCGCCCAGGGCGGCGTCGCTGCCGGCGGTCGGGTTGGAGGCGACCAGGAACACGGCAAGGCCCACGGCGGTGACCAGCACCGCCCGCAGCTCGGTGATCGACGGCATCCGGCGGCTGATGGCCGCCCGGGCCGGCACGGCCCAGACGATCCCGCTCACCACGATCGGCTGCACCACCGCGATCGGGCCCGCGTGCAGCGCGCTCGCGTGCAGGGCGAAGGCGCAGGTGGCGAGGAACTGGCCGAGCAGCCACACCGGTCGGCGGACCAGGTAGCCGAGCAGGGCCAGCACGCTGCGCGCCGACTCCGGGGCCTTCTCGGCAGCCTGGTGCTGCACGGAGGTGGAGATCGCGAAGGTCGCGGCGCTCAGCAGGGCCAGGGTCACGGCCAGCACGGTCACGGATTCACTGTAGAGACCATCCGGTCCGGATCCGGACACAGCACCCCAGGCGGCGCGGCTGGCTCACCGGCGGTTCCAGCCGCCGACGCGCGCCGACCGCGTGCACGATGCGTCCCGTTACGGACGATTCGTCGTTTCCGTCCCGAGGACGGCTCGGCGGCCGTAGGGTCCGTCGACATGACGGGGGTCGACGACGTCGCGAGTGCCCACGAGTCACCGACGGTCAAGCGGATGCGCCTGCGGTACCCAGGGCTCTGCCGGATCTGTGGCGCCTCGCTCGGTGCGCGGACCGAGGCGATCTACGAGCGCGCCACCCAGACCGTGCGCTGTCTGACGTGCGCGGCTGACGCCCCGTCCGCCCCGGAACAGCCGACGACGGGGACCGTCGAGCCGACGATCGACCCCGGCGTGGCGGGTGCGTCGGCCCGGCGTGAGTTCGAACGACGCAAGGCGCGTCGTGAGGAACGAGTCCGGGCTCGCCACCCGAAGCTGGGCGGTCTGATGCTGGCCATGTCCGACGAGCCGCAGAGCACTCGCGCCTGGAGCACCGGCGCATCGGGAGAGGAGCGGCTCGGCGCGAGGCTCGACAGCATCGCCTCCCCGAACGTTCGCGTCCTGCACGACCGCAGGATCCCGGGCTCGCGCGCGAACATCGACCACATCGCCGTCACGGCCTCCGGCGTGTGGGTCGTCGACGCGAAGAGGTACCAGGGCCGCCCACGCCTTGTCGTCGAAGGCGGCATCCTTCGTCCTCGCGTCGAGCGCCTGACGGTCGGCAGCCGCGACTGCAGCAGGCTCGTGGACGGCGTACTGAAGCAGGTCGGGCTGGTCCGCGAGGCGCTCGCCGGTCACGGGGACGTCCCGATCCAGGCGGCCCTGTGCTTCGTCGCGGCCGACTGGCCGCTCATCGGCGGTTCGTTCGCGACGCGGGGCGTGCACGTCCTCTGGCCGAAGAAGCTCGCCACCCGTCTGGCGGAGCCCGGCGTTCTGACGCCAGAGACCATCCTGCGTGTGCAGGGCGATCTCGCGACACACTTCCCTCCTGCCTGAGAGGCGATCCATGGACGAGACGGACGCGCACGCACCCCGGCGCACGGACGGGACGTTGGTCGCCACGTCCGTCGTCATCGCGGCGGTCGACCTGCTCTACCTCGGGGTCGCGGTGACTTTCGGCCCGAGCGGGTTCGGCGGGGACAGCGACCTGTCGGGGAGCGAGGTCGCGGCCGCCAACGCGGGACAGGCCGCGGGGCTGTTCGGGTGTCTGCTCGCCGCCGGTGCCATCGGCGCGTTCGCGCTGATGGGACCGCGTCCGGGACGCCGCCGTGTGCTCACGTGGATCCTGGTCGCCCAGCTGCTCGCCAGCGTCGTGCTCGTCGCCACGAGCTGAGTCCGGCACGACCGGGCGCCTGTCGCCTGCTGCACCAGCGGGACGAGGGTGACGCCCGTCAGCGCGACGACGTGACAGACCCAGCGCCGACGCCGACCAGGCAACGCGTCGAGCTCGACGTCCGACAGCCAGTTGAGCAGGCACCCGTTCGACATCGTGCGGTCACGCCTGTGGAGACGGGGTCCGTCGCCGAGGTCGCCCAGCCGGTCCTGGAGCAGGCCATGCGACGGGCGAACACCAAGGACCTGGCCCGGGTCGAGCAGATCCTGGAGCAGTGACGCTCGCTCGCCCGGCGTGCCGTCGAGACCCCCTCCGATGGCCGAGGCGAGATACGACGGGCGCTCTATCGATTTCGAGACACCGTCCTGCGTAACGTCCGAGGAGCGGGGCCGAGGCACGGGTGCCAACGACGACGGGTGCACCACCCCCGTCGGTCGGTGCTCCGCACGCCGCTGATCCCCGCGTCAGCGCATGAGCCACCCTGGAGCGCGCCTGATGACTCCTGAGAACATGTTCGGCCCGGCGGCTGCCGCCGCCGCCCTCCTGATCCTTGCCACCGCCGGTGGCGGTGCTCGCGACGGGACTGCGAGCGTCCTGCGCGTGCAGCAGGTCTCCGCCACGCGGGCGGTCACGGTGGTCGCGGCCGGTGACATCGCCTGCGCACCCGGAGAGGCTGCGTCGGCGCGCGGATGCCGGCAGGCCGCCACCGCGAGGCTCGCGCGTTCGTTCCGACCGCGGTACGTCGTCCCGTTGGGCGACGAGCAGTACGACGACGGGGACCTGGCCGACTACCGGAGCGCGTACGCCCGGACCTGGGGACGGCTCAAGGCGATCAGCCACCCCGTGCCGGGCAACCACGACTACCACGACCGGGGCGCGGCCGGGTACTTCACCTACTTCCGGCAACAGACATCGCCGCCCGGCTACTACGCGTTCGATGTGAACGGGTGGCGCATCTATGCCCTGAACAGCAACTGCTCGGATGTCGACTGCGGGGCCGAGGCCGCCTGGTTGAACCAGGACATGACCGCGCACCCCCGCACCTGCACCGCCATCGCCATGCACCACCCGCGCTACTCCTCGGGTGCGCAGCACGGTGACACCCCTGCGGTGCAACCGCTGTGGCAGGTCGCGGTCAACCATCGCGCCGACCTGGCGCTGGCCGGCCACGACCACGAGTACGAACGCTTCCGGGCGATGGACGCCACCGGGCACGTCTCCCGCAACGGACTCGTGTCCTTCGTCGCCGGCACCGGAGGGAAGAGCCTGTACCGCAAGGGCGCCACGCACGTCGGGTCGGTGGTCTTCGACAGCCGCCACTTCGGCGTCCTCGCGCTCAGGCTGGGCAGGCACGGCTTCGCCTGGACGTTCAAGACCGTCGGCGGGAGGGTCGTCGACGCCGGGGCCCGCCGGTGTCACTGACCCGCAGAGCGCTCGCCCGGCAGAGCCGGGTCGACCTGTTCGCGTCGGAGACCCCGCTCCCGCAGGATGCCGTGCTGGTCGCGTAACCGTCAGCGCTGGTCGGGCGTCCGGCCCCTGGTCACCGGCGGTCGAGCCCGCGAGCCAGCGTCTCTGTGGAGGACCCCTACGTAGGTCGTACGACCTATGTACAACTAGTCCATTCGGGCTATAGCCGCCAGATTGATCTCCGCCGGGGTCGGCTTCGTTCCGAATGGAGTAGTTCATGCATCACGTCAAACGTCGCCACGGTTCCCTGACCCGACTAGCGGCCGTGGTCGCGTCGCTCGGGGTCTCGTTGCTCGGCTACACCGCGCTCTCGGGCCCCGCCCAGGCCGCCTCCTCCAAGGGCTGCGAGGGCGGTGGATTCACCGCTCTGGGGCATGGCCCCGGGTTCGACGGCACCGCCCCCGCTCCCGGCGGCCGCTTCCGGGTGCAGGGCAAGTACACCCAGTTCGACGTGGACCCGGCCGACTTCGCCGTCTACGACCAGGCGTTCACCGGTGCCCCCAACGAGCTCGACCAGACCGGCGGCAGATTCACGCCCATCTACGCCAGCAAGGTTCCCGACCATCGCGGCCTCTCGCTGACCAGCGCCATCACCGTCCAGATCAAGGACACCGACATCCTGCTCTCGCGCACCGGACCGGGCCTTTCCATGAAGCTGCAGGCCAAGGACTGCGCGAACGGGGGGATCTTCCAGATGGAGCCCCAGCGCGGCGACGGCACTCGCACGCGCATCGTGCACCGGCTGGGCGCCGGCGCCTTCTACTACGACAACCCCAACTTCCGCGCCCGGCTCGGTCAGTTCCTCGGGTCCGGGTGCACCGATCCGCAGACCGGGCCGGCCGGCCAGTTCTGCGTCCGGGTCACGCCGAGGGTCAACATCGGCAACGACCAGTCGCCCGACTTCGTGGTGCGGGACAGCTCCCAGGTGGCGACGCGCGTGCTCCAGGCCGGCTGCGGCCCGGACTTCACCAACAACCTCGGGCTCTCGGAGACCAGGGACCACTGCGGGGCGATGTCGATCTGGGACGTCGCAAGCGGCGGCCGGCTCGGCATGGTGACCGGCGAGGACGCCACCGAGGTGGCAAACCCGCCGACTGCCTGCACGCAGAACTGCCAGGCCCAGAACCGGGTCCGCGGCCGGCTGGCCACCCTCGGGTCCCCGTTCCCGGTCCCGGCGGGCAGCCGACTGACCCCGCCCACGTCCACCGACGGGCTGAACGCTCCGCTCACGCCGTGACCCGAGGGTCGCGACAACACCGCACGGGTACGTCGACGGAGGGAGCCGTGAGCGCACGCTCATGGCTCCCTTCGACGTCAGCGTCAAGGGTCTGGCTGCGTCCGCGACCTCGCAGACGGAAGGGCCGGTCTGCTCGAGACTGCACTCAGTCCCGCCCGAGCTCGGTCATGTAGAGCGGGTTGCCGTCGGGGTCGGCGAAGAAGGCGAGCTTGAGCCGACCCTCCGCGTCGACGACGGGCCCCTGCACGGCCACGCCGCGGCTCGCGAGCACGGAGATCACGTGTTCGATCGGCTCGTCCACGGTGAACCCCACGGTCACGGCACCGACAGTGCCGGGTGCGGGGCTGCGCGAGCTGGCGGGGTGCAGGCCGAGCTGCAGCCCGTCGCCGGCATCGATGCCCGCCCAGTGATCGCCGGCCCGGAAGGTCAGATGGAGACCGAGGGTCTCGGTGTAGAACGTCACCGCCCGGTCCATGTCCGATACGTAGATCGTCGCGTTCCCACCTTTGAGCATGTCCCAGTATCCGTCCTCGCATCGTCGAGCTGCCATCCCGATGAGGTGGCGGGAACCGCCGCCTGGCGGCCGGCCTGGTCGATGAGGTGCAGATCCATCTCGTCCCGATCCTGTTCGGTGGCGGCACCAGGATGTTCTGGCTTCCGGGTCCGCAACGAGCCGGGCCTCTCGGTCAAGGGGTGGCCTAGCGCGCTCGTGGTCGACCCTTGTCCGGGTTGGGCACATTTGGCAGTGTCAGCACCGCCTTCTCGGCAGACGCCCCCGTCCGGGGCGCGAGGCGTCCCCCGTACGCGTCGCGCTTCGTCGAACGGGGGCGTTCCACGTCGCGGCCCGTCCAGCACGGGCGCTGGTGGCCGCCCGCGGTCAGCGACGGCGAAGTCCGTGCACGTTCGACATGGCCCGATCTGGGCTGTCCTCATCCGTGGCGACAGGAGGGATGCCGTGGCGTTCGACGAGGACGAGAGCCATGTCGTCGTCTATCTCGTCCGCGTGGTCGATCAAACGACCGAGCAGACCATCCAGGCCCTCTTCGAGGCTCCCCGTGCGCAGCGTGCGGGCACTGTCCTCGAGCCGGAAGAAGTCCCCCTGGCGGTCGCGAGCCTCCACCAGTCCGTCGGTGTAGAAGAGCATGCGGGCGCCCTCGGGCAGGTGCCTGGTGACCGGGTCCGGCATCGGCTGCAGTCCCAAGGGCGGTTCGGGGTCGCCCGTGTCCAGCAGAGCGTCGGTGCCGGTGTCTGTCATCAGCAGCGGTGGATGGTGCCCGCAGTTCACCACCGTCACCGTGCCGTCCGAATGGAACTCGGCGAGCACCGCGGTGACAAAGTCCTCGTCTCCGGCAACCGCAGTCACCACGTCGTCCAAGTCGACGGCGACCGCCGCCAAGGATGGCTCGATGACTGCTGCACGGCGGAAGGCAGCGAGCACGGTCGCAGCCATCTGGACGGCATCGAGCCCCTTGCCGCGGGCATCGCCCAAGATGACCCGCACCCCCTGGGGGGCCTCCGCCACCTCGTACAGGTCCCCACCCGCAAGTGCATCCTTGGTCGCCGACAGGTAGCGAGCGGCAAACCTGAGTGAGCCGATCGAGCTGGGCATGGTCCGGAGCAGAGCCCGCTGTACTGCCTCGGCGATGGTCGTCATGTGTCGCAGTTCCCGTTCGCGTCGCACGCGGGACCTGGCCAAGAGAACTGCGATAAACCCCAGAATGGCCGTTGCTGCCACGCGGATCCACCACGCCGCGGTGCCGAGGTTCTGGTGCCAGATGCCTGAGAGTGCGGCCACCGCGAAGGCTGCCAGGGCGACGATCGCGGTGCGGCGCACCGTCGTGATGGCGCTGGCCGCGAGGGAGGCAAGCGCGAAGACGCCGCTGACGAGGAGCTTTGCCGGGAACAGCGCATCGAGCGCGGCAATGGCGGCGAGTACCCCGAGCGGGGTGAGCACATCGGCTCCCCGCAGCCATCGTCTCACCGTCATCTCGGACTCCCGAGCAGAAATGTTCGTTGCACGACCCTAAGCCCACGCGAGCCGTGTGCTGCTCACCCCCGTGTGGTGAGGCCGGGGACCGTCGAGCCCACGTTCACGTCGACGCGTTGCCCGGCGTACCTCAATCAAAGCCGCGATGTCGTCGGAGACCTCCCCGCCAAGACCGCAGCCAGCCCGGCAGCAGCGGTCCGGGCGAACGGCGCTCAGGGAACTCGTGGACGAGCTGTACGGCGGCGTCTTCTTCAACGTAGCCACGCACCCAGTCCGCATGGCGCGGACACGTCGGCACCACCGATTCGCTCCCGTCGACCATCAGCCGCAGCGTCACCGCGGCTTCCTCTGCGCACGGCGGGAAGGAGCAGGGTCCGAGCGACTCACCCACGTCGCTGAGGTACCCGTCGCGCGAGGGTCAAACACCGTCCGGCCTGCCGAACCTGCGATCAGCGGAGCGAGCCGAGCTCCGTGGTGGCGGGTCAGCCTTTGACGTAGAAGCCGTTGGTCTGCGACTTGGAAGGATCGCTCGCGGTCGGGTCGAGGGCGGCGAAAGTGAAGAAGACCTCGTCGGTCTTTCGGGTCGCGGAGTTGTAGCAGAGGTAGTCCTTCGGCTTGTTCACCGCCAACCTGAGGGTGCAACCCTTCTGGGTTACGTACAGGTCGTCCAGCTTGCTCCTCACCACGGCCACCGAGTCGGTGGACCTGACCACAGCCCTGGTCGAGCTCTGCGACACCAACGTGCCCGGGTTGGTCGGCAGCGGGAGGCCCGCTGGCCAGGTGCCGGTCGATCCTCCTCCCTGCGCCATCCCTGCGCCGCCGGTGAAGACGACGACAGCCAGAGTGGCGGTGGACACGGCGATAACAGCGGGCTTCTTCATGACCTCTCCTCGAGACGAGCAATCCGTACGTTCTGCCCCAGGTGCCGTGATACGTACGATCCGCTCGAAATGGTCCGGATGGCCATAAGACGATGGTGCTAGTACCCGTCGCGGCCATCGTTTTGCCTTCTGCGGGGATGGGGTCGACGAGGGCTCGAAGGTACGGTCGAGGTGCGCCGTCGTCTCGTGCTGCGGGATGGCTTGTCGTTCAGTGGCTGAAGGAGGACATGCGAATGAAGACACCTCCGATCGTCTCCCCGCAGGAATGGGAAGAGGCCCGGGAACGACTGCTGGTGAAGGAGAAGGAGCTCACCCGGGCGCGCGATGCGTTGGCGGCTCAACGTCGGCGCATGCCGTGGATGGCCGTGGAGAAGGACTATCGCTTCGAAGGTCCGAACGGCCCGGCAAGCCTGCTCGACCTCTTCGAGGACCGTCGCCAGCTGATCGTCTACCGAGCCTTCTACGGGTCGGACATCACCACCTACGCCGAGGGCGGCGCCTACCCGGAGCGTGCCTGCGTGGGCTGCTCGTTCGTCGCCGACCAGGTCGCGAACCCGGCACATCTGAATGCCCGCGACACCACGCTGGCGTTCGTGTCGCGGGCCCCGCAGGCGGACATCGAGGGCCTGAAGGCGCGGATGGGTTGGCAGCCGATCCCGTGGTACACGCTGACGGACGACTTTGACGCCGATTTCGGCGTGGACGAGTGGCACGGCACGAACGCCTTCATCCGCGACCACGATCGGGTGTTCCGCACCTATCTCGTCAACAGTCGCGGCGACGAGGCAATGGGAAGCACCTGGAGCTACCTCGACATCACCGCGCTCGGTCGCCAGGAGGAGTGGGAGGACTCGCCGGAGGGCTATCCCCAGACCCCGCCCTACCAGTGGTGGAACTACCACGACGCCTACGGGCAGCGCGCGTAGCGGGTGAGACGGGTCAAGCCCTGGGGGAGCGCAACAGCTACAGGACCGCGCCGCGGGGGCCGACTTCCACGGCGGCAACACCCCGTGCATACAGCACCAACAGCCGATCACCGTGCCTACAGCGCAGCACGCCGGAGGCATCCGACAGCGTGGAGACAACGTGCTCGACAACCTCGTCTTCGCTGCCCGCATCGCGCTGCTCGTACGTGACATCCATGCTGGCACCGCTGATGAGACGGACACGAAGCACGACGCTCTCCATGTTTCCGCACACTAGACGCGCGTAGCGCCCACCCGCCATGGACTCGCTCTCACCGCCGCGTGAGGGTCCGCGCTCCTCGACCCCTCTGAACGTCCACGCCCCGACGCTCGACTGGGGCCCGGTATGTACGGGCGCAGTGCCACCCGCTCGTTCGCCGGAGCCGGTCTGGTTCCCCGGCGCGGGACGAGACACCGGGATTCCTTAGGCTTCGCCGCCCTGGTCGGGGTCGTCGTACTCGTCGTGCCTCTCGCTGAACCTCTCCGCAGCCTCGCCTGCGAGATCCCATGCCAGAGCCGTCACCTCGGACGTGTCGGAGCCGACCGGCAGGTCACTCAAGGCTTGTCGGATGGCCCAGCCCGGTGGGTCGTCCGTGGGCGGCGGGCTCTCGTGAGGTGTGAGCATCGGCATCGACTTCGCAATCGGGTTGGTTCCAAACGTACTCCGCTCAGCTCGAGCCGCGCGGCCCGGACTTCTGCGGTTCACCGGCCTCGATGTGCCCTCGGTGCTTACTGTGGAGGAGACACCGCAGGCGGCGCCTCCACACGGGGAGACCTTCCACCCGGTTGAGAGGTTGTGACATGTCGGAGCAACTCCCGATTGACAGTCCGTCGATGCCGCGGCTGGCGCCACGGCCGGCCGTCACTCCTGCGAGCCTGTGGGGCGCGGTGCTGACTGCTCGCGCAGCCCTCGTGCACGAGCGACACCTGCGCCGAGGACCGGGGGACCGGACTGCCCGCGCTGTGCTCCTCGAGGCCCTCGAGGCATACGTCCGCAGTCTCGAGGAGCGAAGTCACCCGATCCCTTACGCCTTGAGGGACGAGCTGCGACTTCAGCGGCTCACCTGTGCGACCGATGGGCGTTCCCTTCGGTAGCCGACCGGACGAGACCGTGCTGACTAGCCACCGTCGCAAAGGTGGTCGACGCCGAGTACGTTCGATTGTGGAAGCGCCTCTCAGTGGACGTGTGCGGGCAATGCGCGCGCATCGTTCGCCACTGAGGGGCGTTTGCCTTGCTCGCCACTTCGCACCGGTGAGGCAGGACACGAAGAGCCGAGCCGGCGAGCGGACACCTTCCTCGCCGGCCATGGATCTGTATGAGCGCCTCCGGCCAGAACCGGAACCAGGTCACATCTGGTCTGGACTGACACGCTCGATTTGGTTGCCTGGTTGTCGGTTCGGGTATGCGGTGAGTGATCAGCTCCTGGCCGAGCCCAGACCCCGCCCCGTTGGTAGCTCCTGAAATTTCTTGGAGAGAGCTCAACGCATGGTGGACAGAACTCATTGGCTACACAACTGCACATTCCCGGCTCAGGGGCGGAGTGCATCGAGGACCCGCGACTTCGTCACCCAGCACCTCGCCGAACACGATCTGTCGTATCTAGCTGAAGATATTCGTCTTGTCGCGAGCGAGCTGGCGACGAACGCGGCACTGCACGCGCGGACGCCGTTCAGGGTCAGCCTGGGGCAGTGCGCGCGGGTTGTGGTCCTGGTCGTACGGGATGGCTCGCTCTCGGCTCCGCAGAGAGTCGACGCCCATGTGATGGACACGCATGGCCGGGGTTTGCTCCTCGTCGACTACGTGAGTCACGACTGGGGAGTGACCGAGGTGCCCGGGGGGTTCAAGTCAGTGTGGGCGTCGTTCATGACGTAGCCAGACTGAACCTGCATCTGGCCTGCTTGTTCTTGTCGCATGCTGCTGCTTGACAGGAAGCTCACCGCGAAGGCGACGGAGGTCGCTAGGGGGAGAGAGCAATGACCACACGTATGGGCAGGGTGATCTGCGACATCACGATCTCGGCCGACGGGTACTCGGCCGGGCTCAACCAGACCGAGGAACGCCCGTTCGGCGACGACGGCGGCGACGGCTGGGGCGACAAGCTGCACGCCTGGCTCGCCGACGACTCCCGAGGAGAACCGGGCCGAGATCGACCAGATGACCGCCGCCAAAGCGTTCATCATGGGGCGCAACATGTTCGGCCCAGTGCGTGGTGAGTGGGATCGGCACTGGAACGGCTGGTGGGGCGACGATCCGCCGTACCACACCCCGGTCTTCGTGCTCACCCACCACGCACGCGAGCCGCAGCCGATGGACGGCGGCACCACGTACTACTTCGTCACCGACGGCATCGAGTCGGCCCTGGCACAGGCACGCGCGGCGGCCGGCGACGGCGATGTCGCGATCCAGGGCGGCGCGACCACCATCAACCAGTACCTCGCCGCCGGCCTGATCGACGAGCTGCGGCTGCACATCGTGCCGCTCACGCTCGGCGCCGGCACCCGGCTGTTCGAGGGCGTCCCGCCGCTGCAGACTCGAGCAGGTGAAGTCGCGGGCAGCGCGACTGGTCACGCACGTGACCTACCGCGTGCTGTCCTGACCTGATGCCGCCTTGCCAAGCAGACCGGCCGTCGGGGTGACGGGACGTCGCAGCTGTCGACTCACAGGCCGCGGTCGCCCTGGATGGCGCGCGCAGGGACGCCTTCCCGGGGGGTGCGCGATGAAGCGATGGGGGTGCACGATGGGCCTGGCGGACAGATAACGGGTACGCCGTGGCAGGCCAAAATCGTGGGAAAAAACAGTGGCCAAAGAAGAAGGTCAGACACCGTGATGGGGTCTGACCTGGGGTTTTGTGCGCCATCAGGGACTCGAACCCCGAACCCGCTGATTAAGAGTCAGCTGCTCTGCCAATTGAGCTAATGGCGCGTGAAGCGTGTGGAACTGTAGCAGCGGGTCCCGGCGTGCATGAAATCGGTCGGCGGGACCCGGGACGTGATGTGCGGCACCCGCGGGCGAGCGGGGAGAAAACTCAGGAAGTTCTGGGTTTGCACCCATCCGCCGACGGGGGGAGGGCGAATGATCTACAGAGCGGCGGCCGAGTCCGAGGTCGCCCGGAGGAGGCGTACGCATGGGCGAGCCCGGTCTGCGGCTGGTGCCGGTGGGTGGCGGCCACGCTGACGTGGACGTCCTGGTGAGCCGGGTGGCTCGCGGGGACGCCAGCGCCTTCGAAGCCTTGTACGACGAGCTGTCGTCGGCCGTGTTCGGCCTGGCCCGGCGTGTCGTGCGCGACCCGGCACGTGCCGAGGACGTCACCCAAGAGGTCTTCCTCGAGGTGTGGCGCAAGGCGGCCCGGTTCGACAGCGCGCTCGGCAAGGCCAAGACGTGGGTGATGACCATCGCGCACCGACGGGCCGTGGACGCCGTACGTCGCAACGAGTCGCAGAAACGGCAGGATGAGAAGACAGCACCGGAGCAGGTCAGCCACGACGAGCCGGCCGACTCCCTGATCGCAGCAGAGGAACAAGGCGCCGTGCGGGAGTGCCTGGAGACGCTGACCGACCTCCAGCTGGAGTCGGTACGCCTGGCGTACTTCAACGGCTACACCTACAGCGAGGTGGCTGCGTTGCTCGACAAACCACTACCGACCATCAAGACGCGCATGCGCGACGGCTTGATCCGTCTCCGAGACTGCCTGGAGGGCACCGATGAGCACTGACCTGCACACGCTCTCCGGTGCCTACGCGATCGACGCCCTGAGCGAGGAGGAGGCCCGGCAGTTCGACCGGCACCTCGAGGAGTGCCCCGCCTGCCGTGAGGAGGTCCGCGAGCTCCGGGCGGCCGCCGCGAAGATGGGGGCCGCCGAGGCTCTCGCGCCGCCGCCGGCGCTCAAGGCCCGGGTGCTGGCCGCCGCCGACCAGATGCCGCAGCTGCCGCCGCGAGTCACCCGACTCGAGTCCGTCCGCAAGCGGCGCTGGTCCGCCAAGCTGGTCGCCGCAGCCGCGGCCGTGATCCTCGCGGTCAGCGGTGGGGTCGCGGTCTTCGAGTCCCAGCGGGGCGATGACCAGAGCGTCGTCGTCGCCCAGGTGTTCCAGGCCGGCGACGCCCGCACCAAGACCGTGCAGACCGACCACGGCAGCGTGACGGTCGCGACGTCGCCGAGCCTGGGCCGGATGGCGGTCCGCACCGACGGGCTCCGAGCACTGGGCGGCAAGCGGGTCTACCAGCTGTGGGCGGTCCACGGCGGGACACCGACGTCGGCCGGGGTGATCAAGAACGTCAAGGCCGGCGCGGCGATGGCCATGCCGGGCGAGGGCACGACGGTCGCGATCACCGTCGAGCCGGCAGGGCGGCTCCGAGCAGCCCACGACCGCACCGTTCGTGACGGTCGACCCCAGGAAAGTCTGACCCGGGGGCCGCCGGGGAGGCGTTCAGCGGTCTCGGCGTGACTCCAGCACGGCCTGGGCCGCGTTGTGACCGCCGAGGCCGCTGACCGCGCCGCCCCGTCGCGCACCCGATCCGCACAGCAGCACGTTGGTGACCTCGGTCGCGACGCCCCAGCGCTGGGCGGGGGAGTCCAGGCGGGCACGGTTGGGGGCCCAGGGCCAGGCCAGGTCCCCGTGGAAGATGTGCCCGCCGGGCATCGCCAGCGCCTCGTCGACGTCCTGCGGCGCCTTGGCCTCGAGGCAGGGCTCGCCGTGCTTGTCGGTGGCCAGCAGCGACTCGATCGGCTCCTCGAGCACGTCGTTGATCGCGTCCAGCGCCCGCTCCACCGCGACGTCGCGCTTGGCATTGACGTTGTCGGCGAACGCGCGCGCCGGGGTGTGCACGCCGAAGTACGTCAGCGTGTGCATGCCCTGCGCCGCCAGCGGGCCGAGGATCGACGGGTCGGTCAGGGAGTGGCAGTAGAGCTCGCCGGGCTGCCGGGTGGGCAGGTCGCCGCCCTCGGCCTCGGCGTAGGCCTTCTGGAGCTCGCTGTAGTCCTCGGCGACGTGGAAGGTGCCGGCGAACGCGTTCTTGGGGGCCTCGCCCGACTTCAGCCGGGGCAGCCGCTCGAGCAGCAGGTTGACCTTGAGCTGCGAGCCCTCCGGGCGCTCCCCGGGCTCGTCGCCCAGGAGCACCTGCAGCACCCACGGCGCGACGTTGGCGAGCACCCAGTCGCAGGCCGCGGACCGCCAGGTGTCGCCGTCGTGCCAGGTGACCGTGGCCTCCTCGCCGTCGGACTCGATGCCGCTGACGCCGGCGCCGGTGACGATCGTGGCGCCGGCGTTGCGGGCCGCGACCGCCAGCGCGTCGGTGACCGCACCCATGCCGCCGACCGGGACTCGCCACTCACCGGTGCCGTTGCCGACGAGGTGGTAGAGGAAGCAGCGGTTCTGGACCAGCGACTCCGCGTTCATGTCGGCGAAGGTGCCGATCAGCGCGTCGGTCGCCACCACGCCCCGCACGGTGTCGTCGGCGAACCGCTGCTCGATCACCTGGCCGAGGGGCTGCTCGACGAGGTAGTCCCAGGTGGCCGGGTCGACCAGGTCGCGGACCTCGCGGGCGGTGCGCAGCGGCTCGAGGAGCGTCGGCGCCACCGCCTCGGTGAACTCGCGGACCTCGCCGTAGAACTTCCGCCACGCGTCGTACTCGCCGTCCGAGCCGGTCAGCCGGCGGAACGACTCGGCCGTGGCCTTGCCTTCGTTGCGCTCGACGAACAGGCCGGAGTGCCTGCCCTCGCGGTGGACCGGCGTGTACGACGCCACGGAGCGTGACTTCAGCTCGAGGTCGAGGCCGAGGTCGGAGACGATCTGGTCCGGCATGACGCTGACGAGGTAGGAGTAGCGCGACAGACGTGCCGGGAGTCCGGCGAACGGGCGCGCGCTGACCGCGGCACCGCCGGTCGACTCGAGCCGCTCCAGGACGAGCACCGAGAGGTCGGCCCGGGCGAGGTAGGTCGCGGCGACGAGGCCGTTGTGGCCGCCGCCGACGATCACGACGTCGTACTTGTCCTTGAGATTGTCCGAGGTCACGGAGGAACGCTACCTGTGATCGGAGGCGCGGCTGACGACCCTGGTGGAATGTTTAGACTTCAACTACCGTTGGGGTGGGTGACAGCCCGACCCCCAGGAGGCACCCATGCCCGCCGTGCACGTCGACGACCTGACCGTTCTCCCGCGCCTCGCGACGCCCGGGCTCGGCGACACGGTCCGCCCGGTCCAGAGCATCACGACCGCACCGCGTGGCTTCGAGGGCGAGGGCTTCCCGGTCCGTCGCGCCTTCGCCGGCGTCGACCTCAGCCTGCTCGACCCGTTCGTGCACATGGACCAGATGGGCGAGGTGGAGTACGCCCCGGGCGAGCCGAAGGGCACCCCGTGGCACCCGCACCGCGGCTTCGAGACGGTGACCTACATGATCGACGGGGTCATGGACCACCAGGACAGCCACGGCGGCGGTGGCTCCATCACCAACGGCGACACCCAGTGGATGACCGCAGGCAGCGGGATGCTGCACATCGAGACGCCCCCGGAGTGGCTGGTGTCGTCCGGAGGCCTGTTCCACGGCGTCCAGCTCTGGGTGAACCTGCCCCGCGACCAGAAGTGGTCGGCACCGCGCTACCAGGACCTCCGCTCCAGCCAGCTGGGGCTGATCAGCACCGCCGACGCCGGCGCGCTGGTCCGGGTGATCGCGGGCGACATCGGCGGCCACGCCGGCCCCGGCTCGACGCACACGCCGATGGCCATGGTGCACGCGTCGCTGGCGCCGGGAGCGCGGCTCGAGCTGCCCTGGCAGGTCGGGTTCAACGCGCTCGTCTACGTGCTCTCCGGCACCGGCACGGTGGGTGTCGAGCAGCGTCCGGTCCGGGCGGGGCAGCTCGCCGTGCTGGGCCGCGGCGACTTCGTCTCCGTAGGCGCCGCGCGGCACCAGGACTCGAGCACCCCGTCCATGGAGGTGCTGGTCCTCGGCGGTCGCCCGATCCGGGAGCCCGTTGCCTGGGGCGGCCCGTTCGTGATGAACACCAAGGCCGAGGTGATGCAGGCCTTCGAGGACTTCCAAAAGGGTCGGATGGGGCAGATCCCCGCGGTCCACGGATTGTCCAACGACCCGCGCGACACCGTCGAGGGCTGACCCACCCGGGCGGAGGGTTCAAATCCGGACGGTCCTGTGCCTAGCGTGGGATCGGTCGGCCCATCAGAGGGGTGGGTCGCGAGGGATACTAGGGACATCCTCATGCGCAGTCGCTCGGTTCTGGCGATCTCCGCGTCCGCCCTGTTGGCCACGTCTACCGTGCTCGTTCCCGCGAGCGCCTCGACGGCTGCGCCGGGCCGGAACGCCGTGACGCCCACTGCCTCGGACTACTCCGGCTCGTTCGCCATCTCCGGCAGCTCCGCCGCGTCGTACGTCGTCCCCGGCGACGTCACGCAGGTCTGGACCAGCCGGCGCCCTGACGGTGCCACGCAGACCCGCTACCAGCAGCGGGTCGGCGGCGCCGACGTGTTCGGCGGCCAGGTCACGGTGCTCAAGAACGCCGCCGGCCGCACCACGGCGGTCATCGGCGCCCACTACCCGGACCTGCAGCCCACCAGCGCACCCAAGGTGGGCAAGGCGGTGGCGCGCAGCATCGTCGCGGACAAGGTCGGCAGCCGGGGCACGTTCCGCAACCACCTGATGATCGACCCGCGCACCGGGCGGTACTTCTACCAGGTGCAGAGCCTGCGTGCTGCGCAGCGCCCGGTCCGCTGGGTCGACGCGTCGACCGGCGCCGTGGTCAACGCGTTCAACGGCCTCACCGAGGGCACCGGGATCGGCGTCAAGGGCGACACCAAGACGATCGACACCACGCAGAACACCTCCACCGGGCAGTTCGAGCTCAAGACCGGCGACGACCGGCAGGAGACCTACGACCTGCAGAACCAGCCGTTCGAGGACGGCGGCGTCCTGATGAGCGACGCCGACAACGTGTGGGACCTCAACCAGGGGACCGCCTCGCCGTCACAGGCCGCCGCGGTGGACGCGCACTACTACGCCGGCATCGTGGACGACTTCTACACGACGGTGTTCGGGCGCAACAGCCTCGACAACAACGGCTTCAAGATCATCTCGAAGGTGCACTTCGACCAGAGCTACTGCAACGCCTTCTGGAACGGCCAGTTCATGACGTACGGCGACGGCGACGGCGCCACCTGCAAACCGCTGTCCGGCGGCCTGGACGTCGACGGCCACGAGATGACGCACGGCGTCACCGAGTTCACCTCGAACCTGGTCTACCAGGACGAGTCCGGGGCCCTCAACGAGTCGTTCAGCGACATGATGGGCAACACGATGGAGTTCTTCGCGGCCTCCCGCAACGCCGACCCGGCCGCCCAGCCGGACTGGCTCATCGGCGAGGACGTCATCTCGAACGCGACGGGCAACAACGGCTTCCGGAACATGGGCGACCCCGGGGAGTTCGGCGACCCGAGCGACTACTCGCTGCGCTACACCGGTCCCGCGGACAACGGTGGCGTGCACACCAACAGCGGCATCTCCAACCACGCCTACGTCCTCGCCGTCAACGGTGGCCAGAACGCCTCCTGCACGGCGAACGCGAGCCACGGCGTGCTGCTGACCGGCGCGAGCTGCGCCGTGCAGGTGCCGGCGCTGGGGCTGGACAAGGTCGAGCACATCTTCTACGACGGGTTCACCAGCCTGCAGTCGAACGCGACCTTCTGCGACGCCCGCAAGGCCACCGTGGCTGTCGCCGGCGCAGACGCAGCCGCCATCGGCCAGGCCTGGGACGCGGTCGGCGTGAACGACGGCTGCTGACGGGCAGCGGCTCAGACGCCCTCGCGGAGCGCCCAGGCGTCCTCGCGGATCAGGGGTACGACGGACCCGTCGGCCGTGATGCCGTCCACGTCGACCCCCGGACCGCCGATCACGACGTCGGTGTGCGCCGAGGAGAAGTTCAGGCCGAGCGCCCGGAGCTCGTCGGGGGACATCGTCAGCCCGTCCTGGACGCAGAACGGGAAGCCCTGGCCCCAGGCCACGTGGCAGCCGGTGTTCTCGTCGAAGAGCGTGTCGTGGAAGGTCACGCCGGCCGCCCGGACTCGTGACGACCCCTCGACGAGGGACACCTCGCCGAGGCTGCGGGCGCCCTCGTCGCTGTCGAGCTGGGCGCGGACCGCGTCGATGCCGCGCGAGGCCGACGCGTCGACGATCCTGCCGCCGGCGAACGTCACCTCGAGGTCCTCCACCAGCACGCCCGCGCCCGGCAGCACGAGTGGCCGGGTCGTCCGGATCACGCCGTCGGCGCGCTGCCGGTCGGGGCTGGTGAACACCTCCTCGGTGGGCAGGTTCGGCATGTACTCCACGCCCGCGTTGGTGTGCAGCCCGCCGCCGGTCCACACCGCGTTCTTGACCAGACCGGCGGTGAGGTCGGTGCCCTGGCCGTGGTAGCGGACGGCGTCGAGCTGGAGCTTGGTCAGGGCCGCGGCGCGCACGCCGAGCTTGTCGCGGTGCCGGCGCCACTCCTCGACGACGTCCTCCGGGCTGCCGACGTCGAGCCGCAGGGCGACCGAGACGGCCTCCCAGAGCCGCTCGAGGTCCGGCTCGCCGAACACCTGCTGGGCCCACCCCACGTTCGGCGCGGCGACGATCGTCCACTGCACCTCGCCGCTCAGCGTCATCTGCCGGCTCTTGGCCGCGAGCTCCTTGCTGACCAGGACGGTGCGGGCGGGATCGATCCCGTCGAAGACGTGCGGGTCGGGGTTGCCGGTCAGCCGGATGAAGGCCAGCCCGGTCTTCGTCCACTCGTCGAGGCGGTCCAGCTCCCAACGGGATGCCGAGGTGAGTGCCGCCTCCGGGGCGTGACGCAGGGCGGACCGCCGTACGTAGGGGTCGCTGTACTCCACCCGGACCCGCGAGGCGCCGGCGGCGTACGCCTGCTCGGCCACCGCCCGCGCGATCTCCCGGTGCGCGACGTCGGCCTGCAGGAGCACCTCCTGGCCGGGCTGCACGTTGGCGCCGACATGCACGACGAGAGCGGCGTAGGAGTCGATGCGGTCCTGTTCGAGGGTCATGCGCGCAACCTACCCGTGGCACGAACGAGTGGGGCAGAACCACCCAGTCAGGTCATGTAGACACGGCCCGGTCTTCCTAACGTCGGCACGGCGACTCAGCGTCGCCGTACCCACGAGGAGTGATCGGATGGTGTCACGCAGCAGAGCGGCCCTGGTGTCGCTGGTAGCGCTCGGGACGGCCGGGGCGGTGGCGGCCGTGCCGCCCGCGTCCGCGGCAGCAGGCGGCGGCAGCGCCGCGACGGTGGTGACCAGGAAGCTGGACGGGCCGTTCGGCCTGCAGAAGGCGGTCGGCCACCGCGGGTTCCTGGTCGCAGAGAGCGTCTCCGGCCAGGTCACCCGCGTGTTCAAGGACGGGCGCAAGCGCGCGATCTTCGGCGGCGCCCCGGGCGTCGCCGGCGTCGCGGCGAGCCCGAACCGGGTGTTCGCGGTGATCGGCGGCCCCAGCGAGGAAGGTGCCCCCTCGGGCGGGAAGTACGGCCCCAGCAAGGTGCTGCGCATGGACTACCGGGGCGGCCACGCCACGGTGATCGCCGACCTCATGAAGTACGAGCTCGCGCACAACCCCGACGGTCAGGTCCAGTTCGTCGACGGCAAGCCCGTGGACGCGCTGTCCAACCCGTTCGCCATGACCTGGTCGCGCTTCGGCCTGTTCGTCGCGGACGGTGGTGCGAACGACGTGCTCAAGGTCAACCCGCGCACGGGCCGGGTCTCGACGTTCTTCGCGCCGCGCACGTACAAGGACACCAAGGCCTGCCAGGCTCCGGACGCCAACGCCAACCCGGGCACGCGGGGCTGTGACCCGGTGCCCACCGGCGTGCAGGTGATCGGCGGCAGCCTGTACATCAGCACCCTCGGTGCGGAGTCCCCGAAGGCCGCGCGCCTGTACAAGCTGAACGCTCGCACCGGCAAGGTCCAGCGGGTCTGGAAGGGCTTCACCGCGCCGACCGGCATCGCCGTACGCCGTGACGGCACGATCTACATCTCCGAGGTGTTGCACGGGGCTCCGGCCGGCCCCCCGCCGGCCGGCTTCGACCCGGCGAGCGTCGGCCGGCTCACCCGGATCAGGGGCGGCCACCAGACGCACGCGCAGGTGACCATGCCGACCGGCCTGGTGCTCAAGAACGGCCGGCTGTACTCGTCGGCCTGGAGCATCGCGTCGTTCCTCGGCATCCAGCACGCGGGCCAGGTGGTGAAGGTCAAGGAGCGCGCCTTCCACTAGAGGGTCGCAGACCGGTGAGAGCCCCGGGCCGGGTCTCCGGCCCGGGGCTCCGCCGTCTCTGGACACCCGTCCCGCGCACGGCGGCCGCTCCGGCCGCGACCCCGCGCGGGAGTGCCCGCAGACCCAGCGTCCTGGACGCACTCGACGAGGACCAGGAAGCAACAGTCAGGCACGGGCAGGTCAAACGAGCGCTTGCAGGCCTCGCTTGCCCAGCTGGTCGGCGACGATCACTCGCTGCACCTCGCTGGCGCCCTCCCAGATGCGCTCGACCCGCAGCTCGCGGAAGTACCGCTCGGCGACGTTCTCCCGCATGTAGCCGCGACCGCCGAAGATCTGCACGGCCCGGTCGACCACCCGGCCGGCCATCTCGGAGGCGAAGAGCTTCGCCATCGAGCACCGGGCGTGCAGGACCTTGGGGTCCACGCCCGCATCCGCCGACCGCGCCGTCTCGTAGGTCATGGACCGCGCGGCGAACAGCTCGGTCAGGCTGTCGGCGAGCATCCCCTGCACGAGCTCCTTGCTGGTCAACGGCCGGCCGCCGACCAAGCGCTGCCGCGCGAACGCCGTCGCCTCGTCGATGAGGCGCTCGGCGGCGCCGAGGCATCGGGCGGCCACCATCAGCCGCTCGAACCGGAACCACTCGTAGACGAAGGACAGCCCGTCCTCCTCGCTCCCCACCAGATGGCTGGCGGGGACCCGCACGGACTCGAACGCCACGACCGGGTGCTGGTGCGCGATCGTGTGCGTGTACGACGGTGTGCGCACGACGCGCACCCCCGGTGCGTCGACGTCGACCACGAACAGGGCCTGCGCGCCGGCGTGCGGCCCGGTGGTCAGGACGGCCTGGAAGAACACGTACGCCGCCTCGTTGAACGACGTCACGTGCCACTTGACCCCGTCGAGCACGTAGTTGTCTCCTTCGCGTCGCGCGGTCGCCCTCAGGTCCCCGACATCGGACCCGGCGTGCTCCTCGGTGATCGCGTAGCACTCCTGCATCTCACCGCGCACGGTCGGGAGCAGCCAGGTCTGCCGCTGGTGGTCGTTGGCGACCGCCGGCCACCAGGACGGGGGAGTGGCGAGGCACCAGCCCAAGGCGTTCGTGACCCGGCCGGCCTGCTCCTGGACCAGGACCTGCTGGAGCGTCGTACAGCCCGGGCCGCCGACCGACGCGGGCATGTTGGTGGCGTAGAGACCCAGCGCGATCGCCTTGTCGTGCTGGGCTTTCGCGACCTCGTCGGGAAGCAGGCCGTCGTTGTCCTCTGCGGTCTGCTCGTAGGGGATCAGCGCATCGATGAAGTCCCGCGCCCGGCGTTGCAGATCGAGGTCCGCGGTGGTCAGCCCGTACATGGGGTCCTCCGTCGCGAGCGTTGACTGACTGTTCAGTCTATGCGAGGGTGCGAGCCATGGCCATGGGCCCGAGCTCGGCTGATGCGGTGGTCGTCGGTGGCGGCACGGTGGGTGCCTGGTGCGCCTGGTTCCTCAAGCGCGCCGGCCTGGCGCGCGTGGTCCTTCTCGAAGCGCACACCCTCGGCTCCGGCGCCAGCTCGCGTGCCGCCGGGATGGTGCGGGCCCAGGGCGGCACCGAGACCGCCGTACGCCTCGGGCTCTTCAGCCGGGACTTCTACGCCGCTCAGCACGACGTGCTCGGCATCGACTCGGGGTTCGTCGCGCAGGGCTACTTCATGCCGTGCTTCTCGGAGCGTGAGGTGGCCGAGGCGCGGTCGCGGATCTCCATGCAGCGACAACTGGGCCTCGACGTGCGGTGGGTCGGCCCGGACGAGCTCGACGACCTGAACCCGGCGATGGCCCCGGGTCGGACCATGGGCGGGTCGTACGCGCCTGGCGACGGCTACATCGATCCACCGCGCAACGTCCTCGCCTACACCACCGCGCTCTTCGCGGCCGGAGTCGACGTCCGCGAGCGTACGGCGTTCGTGGGGCTGGCCCCCGGGTCCGGAGCGGTCGTCGAGCTGAACACGTCCGCGGGCTCGATCTCGACCGAGCGGGTGGTGCTGACCGGGGGACCGACCCTCGCCGCCGTCGGAAGGGCCGCGGGTGCCCGGATCCCCGCCGGCGGTGCCCGCCACCAGGTCGTGGTCACCCAGCCGCATCCCGGGCTCGCGGCCGACCGGCTGCCGATGGTCTTCGACGTGGCGTCCGGCATCTACTGGCGTCCCGAGGAGGGCGGCGTGCTGTGGGGGATGAGCAATCCCGACGAGTCACCGGGAGAGGCGACCGAGTTCGACTGGGGCTACTACGAGAAGGTCCGTCCCCGCGTGGCCGCGCTGCTTCCCGCGACCGCGGACCTCGGCCTGCGCAAGGCGTGGGCCGCGACCATCGACTTCACGCCCGACCACCTGCCGATCCTCGGCCCGCTGCTCACGCCGGACGGGCCCGTCGCGGGGACCACGGTGGCCGCGGCCGGAGGGCACGGGATGATGTGGGGTCCCGGCGTCGCCAAGGCAGCGGCCGACCTGGCGCTGACCGGTGTCACCGACGTCGTCGACGTCGCAGACCTGGGTCTGGACCGTTTCGACGAGCGGGGCCGCAGCCGGCTCGCCCCCGATCCGATCGCGCTGCCGTTCCCCGAGAGCGCGCTCTAGCCGTTCAGCTGCTTGGGTACGACGAGCGCGTCGACCGCCGTCGCGCCCCGTGGCCCCACGATCAGCGGGTTGACGTCCAGTGCCGCGAGCTCGTCCCCGAGCTCGAGCGCGAGCTGGGAGACTGCCACGCCCGTGGTTATCGCGGCCTCGAGGTCCGCGGCCGCGACGTTGCGGTGACCCGACAGCAGCCGTGACACCTTCAGGCGCCCCAGCATCCGGCGCACGGTCTCGCGGTCGACGGGGGGCAGGGCGACCGCGCGGTCGCCGAGCAGCTCGACCAGGGTGCCGCCCGCGGCCACGATCACGAGGGGGCCGACGTGCGGGTCCGACAGCACACCCAGCGAGAGCTCGACGCCGTCGGGCACCTGGCGCTGGACCAGGACTGCCGGGCCGAGCCGGGACTCGAGGTCGTGATAGGCGGCGCGAACCGCATCGGCGTCATCGAGGTCGCGATGGATGCCGCCGACGTCCACCTTGTGGCGCACCTCCCGGCAGGCGGTCTTCAGGACGACCGGGTACCCGAGGTGTTCCGCGGCCGCTACCGCGGACTCCGACGTGCCGGCCGCGACTGACGGGGCAACGCGGATGCCGTAGTCCTCGACGAGCGCCAGCGCATCGACGTCGTCGGCTCGAAGCCGCTGCGCCCAGCGGCGCCGCCGCTTCTCGTCGACGACAGCGCCCGCGACGACCGGTCGGTCCGCGTGCGCGAGGAGGTGCCCGAGGGCGCGCAGTCCCGACCGGGTCCCCTCGAGCACCGGGATGCCGGTCGCGCGGAGTCGCCCCGCCAGAGGCTGGTCGATCGCCGATGGCAGGTTGGCGAGCACGGCGACCGGCTTGTCCGTGTGAGCGGCGAGCTGCTCGAGAGCCCGCGGGAACGAGTCGTCGCCGTCGTACTCCGGCACCAGGTCGACCGCCAGCGCGACCACGTCGACGGACTCGTCGTCGGCCAGGGCGACGAGGCAGCCCGCGAACAGGTGTTCCGTGCTCGCTCCGGTGCCCCAGACGTCAAGCGGGTTGGTGGGCTCCAGGCCCGGTTCGAGCAGGGCGGCGAGGCGGGCGCACGTCGACGTCGACAGCGTCGCGAACGGGACGCCGAGATCCTCGGCGACGTCGGCGACGAGGACCCGCTCGGCGCCCGAGTCGTGCACGGACGCGACACCACCCGAACGTCGTCGGACCCGGCGACCGATCGCGAACATCTCCAGGCTGTCGGCGAGCTCGCCCAGGTCGTCGCACCGGTGCACGCCGTACGCCTCGAACAGCGCCTCCCAGGCCGCGTCCGAGCCGGCCAGGGCCCCCGAGTGCGCGTCGACCAGTCTCTGCCCCTTGGTGGAGCGACCGACGGTGAGTGCGACCACGGGCAGGTCGCGCTCGGCGGCGTCCTGGAGCGCGGAGCGCAGCCCCGGCACGTCCCGCATCGTCTCCAGGACCAGGCCGATGACGCGGGTCTCCGGCATCGACAGCGCGTAGCCGAGGTAGTCGGCCGTGGTGGTGACGAGCTCCTGACCGGATGAGACCGCGAGCGAGTAGTCGAGCCGCCGGTGGGTGCGCAGCATCGCCGAGAACACCGAGCCCGAGTGCGTCACGAGGGCGATCGGGCCCGGCGGCAGTGGGTCGCGCTCCAGGTAGCCGATCGCCCGCACGCCGGCAGGGACGTTCACGAATCCCATGCACCCGGCGCCGCACACCTCCAGCCCGTCGGCGGCGGCGGTCACTGCGTCGCGCTGCCCGTGCGCGGCGCCGAAGACCACCGCCCCGGCGTCGCCGCGGGCCGAGGCCAGCCGGACCTGGTCGACCAGGGCCTTGTCGGGGACGCCCGAGCAGCACCAGGTCGACGGGCCCCGAGACGTCGGCCAGTGAGGCTACGCAGGCGTGGCCGAGCACGCTGTCGCGTGCCGGGTTGACCAGGTGCACCTCGTCGAACCCGGGGCTGCGCAGCGCCTCGGTGGTCATCCGCCACCCGAACGAGTCGGGTCGCTCGCTGGCGCCCACGACCGCGACGGAACGCGCCTGGAGCATGCGGCGCAGTCGGGGACGGACCGGTGAGGTCACCGACGCAGGCCCGTGAGCAACCGTCGCGGGGAGCGGCGCGCGGCCTGTGCGTCCCGCAGGGCGGCTCTGGCTGCCTGCATTCCCGGAATGCCGCAGACGCCTCCGCCCGCGTGGGTGGCCGAGCTGGCGTTGTAGAGCCCGTGGATCGGCGTCCTGTAGTCGGCGTACCCCGGAGCCGGGCGCATGTGGAACAGCTGCTCCAACGACAGCTCACCGTGGAAGATGTTGCCGCCGATCAGTCCGTACTCGGTCTCCAGCTGGTGGGGACCCACGATGTCGCGGGCGATGACCGAGTCGCGGAACCCCGGCGCCACCGCCTCGTAGAGGTCGATGATCCGGTCCGTGTAGGCCGCGAGCTCGTCGGTGTGCGGCTCGAGGTTCCAGTCCGCGGGCACCCACTGGGTGAACATCGAGAAGATGTGCGTGCCGTCCGGGTTGAGCGTGCGGTCCAGGGTGGTCGGGATGACCCCGTCCACGAACGGAGCGGCGGCGGCGCGGCCCTCGCGGGCGTCGAGGAAGGCCCGCTCGATGAACTCCATGGTTGGTGCCATCTCGACGGAGCCGGTGTGGTGCTCGGCCTGGCCCTCGGTCGGGTCCGCGGTGAACGACGGCAGCTCGGTCGATCGCGAGGTTGATCTTCACGACGCCGCTGCGCGAGCGCCAACGTTCGATGTCGCGCACGAACTCGTCGGGCAGGTGGACGGCACCGACGTGCTCGAGGAACGCACGCCTCGGGTGCAGGCTGGTGACGACAACCGGCGCGTGGAGCTCCTCGCCCGAGGCGAGTACGGCGCCCTCGACCCTGCCGTCCTTGACGAGCAGCGACGAGATCGCGGCACCGGTGCGCACCTCCGCGCCGAAGGACTCGGCACTCCGGCGGATCGCCGCCGAGACGGCACCCATCCCACCCTCGGGGTAGCCCCAGCTGCCGAGCTGGCCGTCCCCGACGTCGCCGATCGAGTGGTGGGCCATGACGTACGCCGTCCCCGGCTCGAAGGGACCGGCCCAGGTCCCGATCACCCCGTTGACGGCCAGGGCGCCCTTGACCTGCGGCGACTCGAACCAGTCGTCGAGCAGGTCGGCGATGCTCATCGTCATCAGCCGGGTGAGGTCCGCGACCGTGCGCGCATCGACGCCGCGGTTGCGCCACACCAGCTTCGCGAGCGCGGCGAGATCGCCGGGCTCGTGCGACCCGACGGTCGGGGGAACGGTCAACAGCAGCGGTCCGAGCACGTCGGCCAGACCGCCCAGCCAGTCGTTCCACCTCTCCCAGGCCCGGGCGTCCTTCGACGACCATCGGCTGATCTGCTCGCGGGTGCGGACGGTGTCGTCGTCGTAGATCGTGAGCGACCCGCCGTCCGGGAAGGCCTGGTAGTAGGGCCCCATCGGGTGCACCCGGTAGCCGAACCGGTGCAGCTGGAGATCCTCGAGGATCGACGGCGGCATCAGGCTCATCACGTAGGAGAGCCGGGTCACCGACAGATGAGGGTGTTCCGGCCACGGCTGCTCGGTGGTCGCCGCACCTCCGGTCGTCGGGCGCGCCTCCAGCACGATCGTGTGGAGACCGGCCCTGGCCAGGTAGGCCGCGCTGACCAGACCGTTGTGGCCACCCCCGACGACGATCGCGTCGTACGCGTTGCCCATCTCCGTCACCGCCCGGTCACTCGGACCAATCCTGACTGACTGTTCAGTCTATGGTCGTGTTACTGTGCGCGACAAGCGGTTCGCGAACGAGTCGGGTGGGCGCGATTGGCAGTCAAGACCTCGGGTGACGCAGTAGCGGACGTCCGTCGCGACCAGATGCTTGCGGCCGCTGCCCAGCTGATCGCGGAGCGGGGGTTCTCCGAGACTCGCATCGCCGATGTGGCCGATCGAGTGGGTGCCAGTCCCGCGCTGGTCATCTACTACTTCGGCACCAAGGACCTGCTGCTGACGGCTGCGCTGCGCTGGTCGGAGAGTGCGTTCTACGAGGCCGCCGAGCGGATGCTCGCGAGGACCCGACTGCTGAAGAAGAGACTGCAGACGCTGGTCTCGTGGACCTTTCTTCCCGACAGGCAGGACGACCTCCCCGGCGACTGGGGGCTGTGGTTCGACCTCTGGGGGCAGGCGTTCAGGCACCCCGAGGTCAAGAAGGACCGCGCCGAGCTGGACCAACAGTGGCGCGACCTGATCAAGCGGGTCGTGCAGGACGGCATCGACGCCGGCGAGATCGAACAGCTCGACGTCGAGTCCTTCGCGATCATGTGGGCTGCGCTGCTCGACGGGCTCGTCGTGCAGGTGGCCCTCGACGACCCGGTCGTCGACGGGAAGCGTGCGCAGAAGGTAGCCCTCGACACAGCGCGCAAGGAGCTCGGGTTCGCCTGAGTCTCACGACCCCAGCAGCCGGATCGCCGCGGGGGAGACACGTGCGACCACCGCTGAGCCGACGGCGAGCCACGGCGGCGGCTCACCCTGGAGGTTGGGGACCTGGGCCTCGAGCAGAAACGCTCCGCAGTCGATGCTCACCGTGGTGTGGGCACCACGGAACGTGAGGACGGCGACCTTGCCGTCGAGCAGGTTGGTCCCCGGCGCGGCTGGTTCCGCGGCCCCGCCGAGTCCGACCGGCTCGACCTCCACCCGTTCGGGCCGGATCATGAGGCTCACCTGCTGGCCGGTGAGAGCCTCGAACCCACCCTTCGTGACGGTCAGGACCGTCCCAGCCACGTCACAGGTGGCGGCGTCACCGTCGACGGAGACGACGGCCGCCTCGTAGAGGTTGGTGGTGCCGAGGAACGCCGCCACATGGGTGTTGGCCGGCTGGGAGTAGACCTCGCTGGGGGTGCCGACCTGCAGAACCCGCCCGGCGTCGAGCACGGCCAGCCGGTCGGACATCGTCAGCGCCTCCTCCTGGTCGTGGGTGACGTAGACGAAGGTCGTGCCGACCGTCCGCTGCAAGGAGCGGAGCTCGACCTGGAGCTGCTTGCGCAGCTTGGCGTCGAGGGCGCCCATGGGCTCGTCGAGGAGCAGCACGGTCGGCTCGAGGACCAGGGCCCTGGCCAGGGCGACGCGTTGCTGCTGACCGCCGGACAGCTGGTGCGGCTTGCGCCCGGCCATCGCACCCATCTGCACCAGGTCGAGCGCGGCGTCCACCCGTCGGCGAACGTCCTCCTTGCCGGCATCGCTGTAGCGCAGTCCGAACGCCACGTTGTCGAAGACCGAGAGGAACGGGAACAGCGCATAGGACTGGAAGACCGTGTTCACCGGTCTCCTGTGCGGCGCCACCAGGGACAGGTCGCGACCGTCGAGATGGATCGACCCGGCATCGGGCTTCTCGAAGCCGGCGATCATCCGCAGGGTGGTGGTCTTTCCGCAGCCCGACGAGCCGAGCAGCGAGAAGAACTCGCCGGCGTCGATCTCGAGGTCGATCCCGTCGACCGCGACCGCGTCGCCGAACCGTTTGGTGAGCCCCGAGAGGCGCAGCGCACCGGCCATCAGGTGCTCGTGCCGACGAGGCGATCGGCGAGGTGGTCGCAGTTGGCGACGAACCGGTCGACGTCCTCGTCGGTGTGCTGCACCGAGAGCAGCCACTGCTCGACCTTGCCCCACGGCGACAGGAAGGCGCCCCGGTTGTGCTGGACCAGCCAGTGCGCGTGGCCGAAGCGCCCGTCGAGCTCGAGGAAGTCGCGGAAGTTGCGGATGCGGTCCGGAAGGAACGACACGCAGCCCTTCGCGCCGGCAGTGACCACTCGCCAGGGCAGGTGGTGCCGCTCGATCACGTCCTCGAGTCCGGTGGTCATCCGGTCGCGGAGATGGTCGAGATGGGCGTACGCCGCGGGGGAGAGCACCTCGGTCAGCATCGCCCGGGCCGCGGCCATCGCCAGCGGGTTGCCGTTGAACGTGCCGACCTGCTCGTAGCGTCCGTCGGCGATCAGCGACATCACCTCTGCGCTGCCGCCGATCGCCGCGGTCGAGATGCCGCCGCCCAGGGCCTTGGCCAGACAGACCAGGTCCGGGGTCACCCCGAGTGCGCCGGGACACGCCGCCGGGTCCCACCGTCAGCCCGGTCTTCACCTCGTCGAACGTCAGCAGCGCGTCGTGCCGGTGCAACAGCTCCTTCAGGCCGGCCAGGTAGCCGTCGTCGGGGTGGATGATCCCGGCGTTCATCATGATCGGCTCGAGGATCATCCCGGCGATCTCGCCCGGGTGCTCGGCCAGCGCACGCTCGACGGCGGCCAGGTCGTTGAAGGGCACGACGGTCACCAGGTCCATGATGGCTGCGGGGATCCCGGTGTTGTCGGGTACGCCGATGGGGGCCGAGGCGGGTCCGATCTCGTCGGGGTCCTCGGGCAGCACCGACACCAGCACGGAGTCGTGGTGTCCGTGGTAGCAGCCCTCCACCTTGAGGATCCGGTCGCGGCCGGTTGCGGCCCGCATCAGGTGCACCGCGTCCATGGTCGCCTCGGTGCCGGAGTTGCCGAACCGCCACAGTGGCTGCCCGAACCGCTCGGCGAGACTTTCGGACACCACGATCGCGTCCTCGGTGGGCTGGGCGAAGTGCGTGCCGCGGTCGACCCGACGCCGGACCGCCTCGACGATCGCCGGGTGGGCGTGGCCGGCCAGCGAGACGCCGTACCCGCCGTGGAAGTCGGAATACTCGAAGCCGTCCACGTCGTAGATCTTCGAGCCGAGCCCGTGACTGATCCACACCGCCTGCGGCTCGGCGATCTGCCAGTTCGACGTTGCTCCGCCGGCCAGGTGCCGGGCCCGCTGCGTGAAGGCGCGACTGTCCGGCTGCCGGACCAGGAAGGCCTCAGTCTCCTCCGCGATCACGGAGTCGAGCCGGTCCGACAGGGCCGTGGTGGACTGGGTCGCGGTCATCGGGGACTCCTCGCCCCAGGATCATTGACTGACGGTTCAGTCTATGCGACGGTTTCGGCAGCGAACAAGAACCCCACTGGGGGCGCGATGGCAGCAGAACCAGAGCGTCGTCCCGCGCGGTCGGGCCCGTCCCGGCTGGCCCGCCGCTCGGTTCTCAAGGGTGCGCTCGCAGGGCTCGCGTGGCCGGCCCTCGACAGCCTTCTCGCCGCATGTGGCGGCGACGGCGGCGCGAACGCGAACCTGGCGGCGGAGAAGATCCCCGCACCCGACAACCCGATCCGCTGGCCCCTGAGCAAGGCGAACCCGCCGATCGACTCCGGGCTCACGCCGAAACGCGGCAGCACCCTACGGATCTACAACTACGCCGACTACGTGTCGCCGCAGGTGCTGAAGGACTTCGAGAAGAAGTACGGCGTCGACATCCGGCTGTCGACGTTCAACGACGCCGACGAGGCGCTCACCAAGATCGCGTCCAAGAACCTCAAGTTCGACTTGTACTTCCCGAGCTACGACTCGTTGGGCCGGCTGATCCAGTCCGACCTGGTCCGGCCGCTCAACCACGACTACCTCCCGAACGCCGCCAACCTGTGGCCCAACCTGCGGGATCCCTGGTACGACGTGGGCTCGCGCTACACCGTGCCCTACACGATCTACAGCACCGGCATCGGCTGGCGAACCGACCAGGTGTCCACCGACATCCCGGGGCTCGACAACCCGTACGACGTGCTGTGGGACAGGCGGTACGCCGGGAACATGGCGATCCTGGACGACTGGCACACGGCCATCGCGATGGTGCTGCTGCGCAACGGACAGCTGAACATCAACAGCACGGATCCGAAGGACATAGCCCTGGTCCGCAAACAGCTGCTCGACCTGCGCAGCACGATGAAGCCGCGCGTGACGATCTCGATGTACACCGAGCTTCCCGCGGGGCAGTACGGCCTGTCCCAGATGTGGTCGGGCGATGCGATCAACCTGCCGTACTACCTCCCCAAGAGGACCTCCCCCGACATCCTCCGCTTCTGGTTCCCGCCGGACGGCAAGGGGGAGGTCGACAACGACCTGGTGGTCTGCCTGGCCCAGGGTGAGAACCCGGTGGCCGCCCACTTCTTCCTCAACGAGCTGCTCGACCCCGACGTCGCCGGCCGGAACTTCGGGTTCACGGGCTACCAGCCTCCGCTGAGCCAGTTCACCCCGGACAGGCTGGTCGCCGACGGATACGTGCCCGAGAACCTCGCGACCGCGATCGTGAAGAAGGGGGACTTCGACAGGGGGGTGCCCCTGCTCCAGCTTCCCGCGGCGGCGGACGCGGCCTACCACCAGATCTGGCAGGAGTTCAAGTCGGGTGGCTGAGCCTCGTGCTTCGCACGCGGGCGCCCGGTGGCTCTGGCCTCTGCTGGCCCTGCCCGGGACGGTCTGGCTCGCCGTCCTGTTCGTCGCCCCGCTGTACGTCGTACTCGCGATCCTCTTCGGCGGGGTCGACCCGATCTTGCGGCAACCCGTGCCGGTCTGGAACCCGGTGGACTGGGACCTGTCCCAGTTCCGGTACGTCTGGGAGCACATCGTCGGGCCGGACTCCTTCTTCCGGCCCGCACTGCTCCGCACCGTCGTGTACGTCGGCGTGGCGAGCCTGCTCTGCCTGCTGGTGGCCTACCCGGTGGCCTACTACACGGCCCGGTTCGCGGGACGTTGGAAGGGCGTGCTGCTGGCAGCCCTGATCGCGCCGTTCTGGATCAGCTACATGATGCGGATGCTGGCCTGGGTCAACCTGCTGCAGTCGGACGGGCTGGTGAACAGGGCGCTCAGCGTGGGCTGGCTGCCCGACGTGCACCGGGCCTGGCTGAACGGGCAGCCGACGACGGTCGTGCTGGGCCTGGTCTACGGATATGTCCCCTACATGATCCTGCCGCTGTTCGCCGGCCTGGACCGGACACCCACCGCGGTCCTCGAGGCCGCCCGCGACCTCGGCGCGAACCGGTGGGAGACCTTCCGACGGGTGACCTGGCCGATGAGCCGGGCCGCGGTCGTGGTGAGCCTGCTCGTGACCACGCTGCCCATGCTGGGGGACTACTTCACCAACGACCTGCTCTCGGGGTCGCCGGACACGTCCATGGTCGGCAACCTGATCAACAACTCGGTGCTGACCCCGGGGCAGACCGGGCAGGCAGGCGCGTTCGTGGTGCTCATCCTGATCGTGTCGGTCGTGCCGATGGTGGCCTACGTGCGGTCCACCCGGACCGGGGCGGACGTGCAGTCATGAGTGTGCGCAGCTGGTGGCGGGACCCGTGGCGCAAACCGCGGGTGCTGCTGCTGTTCACCCTGCTGTATCTCGTCTGGTCGCTGCTGCCGGTGCTGGTGGCCGCACTCTTCTCGTTCAACGCCGGCCGGTCCCGCGTGACCTGGCAGGGCTTCTCGATGCGGTGGTACTACGGCGACCCGCTGCGCTCGGTCTGGCACGACGCCAGCCTGCACACGGCGCTCACGCACACGCTGTGGCTGGGGGTCGTGGCCACGGCGCTGACCGTTCCCCTCGGGGTCGCGATGGCCCTGGGCCTGGACCGGTGGCGGGGCCGGATCCCGGCCGGCGCCAACCTCGCCGTGCTCGTGTCGTTCGTGCTGCCGGAGATCCTGGTCGCCGTCTCGCTGCTGTTCGTCGCCACCGTGCTGACCACGCCGCTGGACCTCGGCACCACCGGCCAGGTGATCGGGCTGATCACGTTCCAGCTGTCCTACCCGGTCGTGATCGTCCGGGCACGCCTGCTCACGATCGGCAAGGACTACGAGGAGGCGGCTGTCGACCTGGGAGCCTCCCCGCTCGGTGCGGTCCGCCGGGTGCTGGTGAGGATGCTGCTGCCCGCGATCTTCGCCAGTGCCGTGCTCGTCTTCGCCGACGTGATCGACGACTTCATCATCGTCCGCTACCTCTCGGGGGACTCGTCGACGGAGCCGGTGTCGGTGAAGGTCTACAACACCGCGAGGGCGGCCCCGACGCCCGCCCTGAACGCCCTCACCACCCTTCTCCTCGTGGCGTCGCTGCTCGCCGTGGTGCTCGGCTTCCTGGCCTACCGCTGGTTCACCCGCGGGGAGAAGGGCGTCCGCACCCTCGACGCCTTCGCCGCCGAGACGTAGTCTTGAACGGCCATTCAGTCGAAAGGTGGCCCCCGATGGTCGCTGTTCCTCCCGCACCGCTCGACCCGGCCGCGGTCGCGCTCGCGCTCGCGCCGTTCGGCTCCAGCCGGATGCTCCCGCGTGCGGCGTACCTCGAGGACGCCGTGCTCGCCTGGGAGAGGGAGCAGCTGTTCGGCGGCTGGTTGTGTGTGGGCCGGTCCGACGACATCCCGGAGGGTGGTGCGTACGCCCAGTCGGTGGGGGAGTACGGCGTCCTGGTGACCCGCGCCGCCGGCGGGGAGCTGCACGGGTTCGAGAACGCCTGCCGGCATCGCGGCCACGAGCTGCTGCCATGTGGCGGCAGGGCGGAGGACGTCAAGGCCGTGGTGTGCCCGTACCACGCGTGGTCCTACCGCTTCGACGGCAGCCTGATCGGGGCACCCGGCTACCGGGAGGTCGAGCACTTCGACAAGTCCCAGTTCGGCCTCAAGGCCGTGGCGGTCCGGGAGTGGCACGGCTGGGTCTTCGTCGACCGGACCGGCCGGGGGACACCGTTCGAGGACCACGTCGGCGCGCTCGAGGGAGTCGTGGCGCCGTACGACGCGGCAACGCTGGTGACCCCGGTCGCCCACGAGTACGACGTGGCGGCCAACTGGAAGGTGATCGTCGAGAACTACCAAGAGTGCTACCACTGCCCGATGATCCACCCCGAGCTCTGTCGGGTGAGCCCGCCCGACAGCGGCGAGAACCTCGATCCGGAGGGCAGCTGGGTGGGCGGCTGGATGGAGCTGCGGGCCGGTGCCGAGACGATGTCGCTCGACGGCCGCAGCGGCGGGGTGGCGATGGCACGGCTCGACGAGCACGAGAAACGCACGGTCATGTACGTCGCCGTTCTGCCGAACCTGCTGATCAGCCTGCATCCCGACTACGTGATGACCCACCTGCTCACCCCGCTCGCGCCGGGCCGCACACGGATCCGCTGCTCCTGGGCGTTCCCGCCCGAGGTGGTGGCGGACGAGGGGTTCGACCCGGCCTACGCCGTGGACTTCTGGGACCTGACCAACCAGCAGGACTGGGCCGCGTGCGAGTCCGTCCAGCGCGGGATGAAGACACCGCACCACGAGCCGGGTCCGCTGGCGCCCGACGAGGACGGTGTGTACCAGTTCGTCCGCTACGTGGCGCAGGCATACCAGGGCGGCGGCGCGTCGTAGGGCGGCGCCCCGGACCTCCCGGGAAGCGTGAGCGAGGCACGCGGACCCGGCGGGGGCATCATGGGGCATGGACGAAGACGGGCCTCGGCCGGAGCCCTACACCTGGCCGCTGGTCGCACTGGTCCTGGTGATCCTGCCCCAGGTCCTGGTGCCGGCGAGCCTGCGCGAGGGGCCGCCGCTGATCGTGCCGGTCGTCGAAGGTGTCGTTGCGCTGGTGCTGCTCGGGGTGGCCGCGTGGCCCGGGCCCGTCCCCGGGCGTGCTCGACCGCTGATCCTGGTCCTGGTCGCCACGCTCGTCGCCGCGAACACCGCGGCCGCCCTGCGACTTCTCGTCCTGGTCGTCCGGAGCACTCCGCACGGGGCCACGCCCCCCACCGTGACGCAGCTCCTGGTCGGTGCCGGCATCGTGCTGGCGACCAACGTCGTCACCTTCGGGCTGCTCTACTGGCAGCTCGACGGAGGCGGCCCCGATGGTCGGCTCCGCCAGGCGTCCGTCTATCCCGACTTCGGGTTCCCGCAGACGCTCACGGACGGACTGGCCCCACCAGCCTGGCAGCCGCGGTTTCCGGACTACCTGTACGTCGCGTTCACGAACATCGTGGCGTTCAGCCCGACCGACACGATGCCGTTGACCCACCGCGTCAAGGCGCTGATGGCGCTCCAGTCACTCATCGCGCTCTCGGTGATCGGCCTGGTGCTGTCGAGGGTGATCAACATCCTGCCCTCGTGACGGGCCCGAACAGCACGAAAGCCCCGGGTCTGCCCCGATCCCGCAGGATCAGGGGGCAGTGCCCGGGGCTGCGCAGTCGACCTGCGCAATCGGGGTGAACGACGGGACTTGAACCCGCGACATCCGCGACCACAACGCGGCGCTCTACCAGCTGAGCTACGCCCACCATGCGTGTCGGCCTCTCGCGGTCCGTCGTACGACGGTCAGGGAGAAGCCGAAGCAGCGAACAGTGTACGCGATCTCAGGGGGTGCTCGGACCGGGGTCACCGGCCCCGGTGAGCGAGCCGCCGTGCTCGGCGGCGAGCGCCTTGGCGGTGTCGGAGTCCGGGCCCGGAGGCGGCACGAACACGGCCGCCCGGTAGTAGCGCAGCTCCTCGATGCTCTCCTGGATGTCGGCGAGCGCGCGGTGGTTGCCGGTCTTGGCGGGCGCGTTGAAGTAGGCCCGGGGGTACCACCGGCGGGACAGCTCCTTGATCGAGGAGACGTCGACGATCCGGTAGTGCAGGAACGACTCCAGGTCCGGCATGTCGCGGGCCAGGAACGACCGGTCTGTCGCCACGGTGTTGCCGGCCAGCGGCGGTCGGCTGCCGTCGGCGCAGTGCTCCTTGATGTAGCCCAGCACCTTCTCCTCCGCCTCGCCCATGGTGAGGCCGGAGTCGAGCTCCTCGAGCAGCCCGGAGCTGGTGTGCATCGTCCGGACGAACTCGACCATCTGGTCGAGCGCCTCCTGCGGCGGCTTGACGATCACGTCGATCCCGTCGCCGAGCACGTTCAGCTCGAAGTCGGTCACCAGGGCGGCCACCTCGATCAGCGCGTCGGCGCCGAGGTCGAGGCCCGTCATCTCACAGTCGATCCACACGAGTCGGTCGTTCACGCTTGAACCCTACTCAGTGTGCTCTCAGACCGGCTTCCTAGAGTGAATGCGTGGATCGTTTCGGGGTCGGTGTGGGGCTGCTGGCCCGGATGCTCGTGGGCGGCGTGTGGGTCGTCGCCGGCGCCCTGAAGCTGCCCGACCCCAACGAGAACGTCCGGGCCGTCCGCGCCTACGACCTGCTCCCGGAGAGCGTCGTCCCGGTCGTGGGGCACGCCCTGCCGATCCTGGAGATCCTGGTCGGCCTCTGCCTGCTGCTGGGCCTGCTCACCCGGGTCGCCGCGGTCGTGTCGGCGCTGCTGCTCGTCGCGTTCGTGGTCGGCATCGCCTCGGCGTGGAGCCGGGGGCTGGCCATCGAGTGCGGCTGCTTCGGGGGAGGGGCGGGACCCACCGTCGACGCGGCCGCGAAGTACCCGTGGGAGATCGCCCGCGACGTCGGCCTGCTGGCGCTGAGCGCCTGGCTGGTACGACGCCCGCGCACGCCCTGGGCCACCGACAACCGGCTGATCCCCGCCTGAGCCGCGCGGATCCACGAGAGACGAGAGGACGACGATGTCGAGGAAGAAGTCGACCGCCACGCGGAGGGCCGAGTCGCAGGCCGCCGCGTCCCGGGCCGCGGAGATCCGGGCCGCCCAGGAGCGGCAGGAGCGCCGCCGCCGCACGCTCGTGGTCACGGCCGTCGGCGTCCTGGTGCTGGCGATCGTGCTGGTGATCGGCTACGCGGTGCAGTCGTCCCGCGACACGGCCGGCCAGGCGGCGACCGCACCCTCCGGCGCGGTGGGCGGGTACGCCGTACCCGCCGGACCGTCCTCCGCGCCGGTCAAGGTCGCCGTCTACGAGGACTTCATGTGCCCGTTCTGCGGGCAGTTCGAGGCGGCCAGCCGTGACGCCCTGGAGAAGCAGGTGGAGGCGGGCAAGGTGCAGATCCAGTACCACGTCGTGAACTTCCTCGACGACAGCTCGACCACGAAGTACTCCACCCGTGCCGCCAACGCGCTGGCGGTCGTGCTGGACACCTCCGGACCGGAGGTCGCCAAGAAGTTCCACGACCTGCTCTTCGAGCACCAGCCGGCGGAGGGCAGCGCGGGGCTGAGCGACGCGCAGCTCGTCGCCTACGCCGTGCAGGCCGGCGCGACGAAGAGCGCGGTGCAGCCCGGCATCACGGACCGGAAGTACGAGCAGTGGGTGAACAACGTCAACGACCAGGCGTCCAAGGACGGCGTGAACCAGACGCCGACGGTCAAGATCGACGGGAAGACCGTCGAGTCCAAGACCATCTCCGAGCTGGTCGCCAAGGTCGAGAAGGCGGTCGCGGCAGGCGGCTGAACGGTCCGCCGATGTCCCCAGGCGACCCGCTGCTGGGGACAAACCTGGGGACAGAACCGACCATCGCGGCGTGTCCACCGGGACACGCCGGACGGCCCGAAAACGCTGGGGAAAGTCCCGCGGAATCCCTTGCCACGCTTGGGTTTCCGGAGGTAGAACTACTCCACGCCAACGGGGAGACCCGGAGGCGGGATCGGACGGAAACGAGATCCAGACCGGCGGAGCGATCCGCCGGACGGCCCGGTGACGGGGCCGAGGATCGAGGGGCCGACCGTGAGAGCCGCAGCGTCACCGGTGGTTCAAAGCCGAGGCCCCGCAAACTCATACTTTGCGGGGCCTCACCTTTTGTATCCCGGGCCGGTGGCCCGGTCCGGGACCGACACGCCCGGTCTGGCTACGCGGCCCCTCGGTGTCTGTTGCCCCGGTCGCCCCGGTTCACACACGCGGTGCCACACTGGCGGCCATGTCGGCGCCGGATCTCCAGACCCCTTCCGCTCATGCCGCGTTCGTCGCGGGCCTGCCCAAGGCTGAGATCCACGTGCATCACGTGGGCTCGGCCTCCCCGCGGATCGTCTCCGAGCTGGCCGCCCGGCACCCGGGGACGGTGCCGTCCGACCTGGACGCTTTGCGCGACTTCTACACGTTCCGCGACTTCGGGCACTTCATCGAGGTCTACCTCGCGGTCGTCGACCTGCTGCGCGAGCCCGAGGACATCCGGCTGCTGACCTACGAGGTCGCCGTCGAGCTCGCCGCCCAGAACGTCCGCTACGCCGAGCTCACGCTGACGCCCTGGACGTCCGTGCAGGCCGGGGTGCCGATCCAGGCCTACGTCGAAGCGGTCGAGGACGCCCGGGTCGCCGCCGAGCGAGACCACGGCGTGCGGCTGCGGTGGATCTACGACATCCCGGGGGAGTCCGGGCTGCCGTCGGCCGAGGACACCCTCGGCTTCGCGCTCGACCACGCACCGGAGACCCTGATCGGCTTCGGCCTCGGCGGCCCCGAGGTGGGCGTCGACCGGCCGCAGTTCAAGGACGTGTTCGACCAGGCCCGCGCGGCCGGCCTCCGCAGCGTCCCGCACGCCGGCGAGACCACCGGCCCGCAGACCGTCTGGGACGCGATCCAGGTGCTCGGTGCCGAGCGCATCGGGCACGGCATCTCCTCGGTGCAGGACCCCGCGCTGGTGGAGTACCTCGTCGAGCACCAGATCCCGCTCGAGGTGTGCCCGACCTCCAACATCGCGACCCGCGCGGTCGACGTACTCGAGAACCACCCGATCAAGCAGATGTACGACGCGGGCGTGAACGTCACGGTCAACAGCGACGACCCGCCGATGTTCGGGACCACGCTCAACCGTGAGTACGAGATCGTCGCGGACCTGCTCGCCCTCGACGAGCGGGGCATCGCGGACCTGGCCAAGAAGGCCGTCGCCGCGACGTTCATGCCCGACGCCGACAAGGCCGCGCTCGCGCGGGAGATCGACGACTACACCGCGCAGGCCACCGCGACGTCCTGACTGAGCTCGAGGCGCCCCCGGCAGGACTCGAACCTGCGACCCAGAGATTAGAAGTCTCTTGCTCTATCCAGCTGAGCTACGAGGGCGGGGGGTCGACCTTATAGTCGACAGAACCCTCGACATAACAGTCATGTAGTTCCCGACGTGCAGCCGACCCGCACGTCAGTATGCCGGAGGCGTCGCGCTGGCGGGCAGTGCCCGGGCGAGTCGCAGGGTGCGGCGGACACGATCACACTTGCGCGTACGCCGCCTCCAGCGTCGCGGCGACAGCCTCCGTATGAGGGCCTGGCGAAGACACCTCCGCCCGCCGAAGAGGCACACCTAGCACCACCGACTCGCCGCGACCCCGAGATGTCCGAGCTCCAGTTGTTCTGACCACGGACGTCAGGCACGACACGGTCGTGGCTGAACCGCGGGCCCGAGACCGACGGTTTCCCGAGGCGGTCAACGTGCTTCTCGGCATGTTCTGCTCCGGTCCGGTCGACGAAGCAGTAGCGCAGTCTCAGCTGCTCATCGGTGAGTGGATGCAGTCCCGCTCGACCGAGTCACCCTGAGGCGTTTCCCTCGGGGAGCCCGACCCAACCGCCACCCGGGCCGGCCGGGCCACACCGGCAAGCGGGTCACTGGGAGACGAATCCGTTCCGGGAGGGGAGAGATCACGTTCCAGATCCGGATGCGTCTCCGCAGTGTGGAGCAACCACGCAACCGCACCCATCAGGCTATCGAGCGCAGGTCAGGACGCTCGGTGGTTGCCCCAGAAAGGAGCGAAACCGGCCGAACATGGCTCCATCGTGCGCTGGACAGGCACCACATGCTGGCTCGTCGTAGCGACCTAGGTATGAACATAAAGGGTGGTTTACCAATAGGGTCCTGGTAGTTGACCTCTTCGGCATGTCGTATGGGGCATCCGAAACAGTCATTGGTCGCGGACCGACTGCGGAAGCGATGCCCAGGCCGCGGCCATGGAGAGGGAAACCATGATCAAGAAGATTCTCGTAGCGACCCTGCTGAGTGGGGCCCTGCTGGTGCTGAGTCAAGTCGAAGCGGTGGCCGCCGCGCCTTCGGTCGACGCGAAGGCGGCGCTCCCACCTAGCGGGGTCTTCGCCGCGAGCGGTGCGGAGAAACACGCCACCCCACCGGTCTATCCGCCAAACAGCGCTCCGCACGGACAGAACTACGGCAAGTGGAGCGCGAACTGGTGGCAGCAGGTAGTTGCGATTCCCCAGGCTTCGAACCCGCTGTTCGAGAACGGCCCGGTGGACTGCAACCTCGGAAAGGGCAAGGTTGTGTTCCTGGTGGGCACGCTCGGCGGAACTGCCGACCGCTCATGCACGGTCCCGCCGGGAACTGCGCTACTTCTGCCGCTGATCAACTCGGGGTGCACGACGGCGACGGGTGACGGTGAGGGCGAGACGGTGCTCCGCGCCTGCGCCAAACAAATTGCCGACTCGTTTGACATTGGCGGACTGAAAGCGTCCGTGGATGGAAAGCCGGTCACGGGCCTCGAGCAGTTCCGCTTCGCCTCGCCATTGTTCACGATCAACGCGCCCGCGGGCAGCATCCTCGGAAACACCGTCGAAACGACGACCCCGGCCGTTGCGGACGGCTACTACGTCATGCTGACGCCGTTGACCCCGGGCGTCCACACGGTCACGTTCGGCGGGGCCGCGGGCGGCTTCTCCACGGAGACGACTTACCACATCACAGTCAAGTAGCAGGAAGAACCGCGACCGCCCTGGTGGAACCGACCCTGCGGCTCGTCTGACGAGGGCTGTTGCCCTGAACGTTCTACCTGCCAGTCAGCGCGTACCCGGTGCGGTTGTGGCCGCACCGGGTACGCAGCCAGGGGACGGCCGGCACCGCGGCCTCGGCGGTAGGCACGAAAACCCGTGTACACAGACCGTGCGCCGAGCAGGGCTCCGGATCGAGACCCGTGCGCTTCTCTGGACCAGCACGTTGATGCCCTTGCGAACAGCAGCCCGGCCCGGCTCGGGCACCCGCTGTTCGGGGTCGAGCAGTTCCAGGCGTGCGTACAGGAGGGCGTGTCCTCCGGCCAGTGCATGAAGATGGCCACGGCGTTGGCGATCTTGTGCTCGAGCCCATCCAACCGTCATCGGATCGACGCGCCGAGCGGTGACCAAGGCGTCGGCCACGCACGCCGGGGACCGCTCTGTGCTCGGAGGTGCCGGGACCCCAGCCCAGCCATGCGGGTGCTCCTGACGGCGGGGTGAGCAACGGGAGCGTTCCGAGAGGCGGGGGATCACGTGGTTCTGTCGACCATAAGGCCGGGCGTGAACCCCGCAAGACGGACATTGCGGCCGCCGCGTCGCGCAGGACCCTGAGCCGAGCTGCAGGTTCAAATCCTGCACACCCGAGGACCTCTCTCTCGAAGCCACGTGACCCACCGCCAGTTTGGATTCTCCTGGCACACTCCATGAGGCGGTTCAGACATCGCGGCGGAGGGCATGGATTCGCGGCGCGGCCCGCCCGGTATGAGGGGCTTCCCGGAGTTTGACCGGTGACGAGGCTCGCAGTATCTCCGGGCACTGGGGCGGGTAAGTATCTGTCGCCCCGCCGCTAGCTGCTGAGAAGAACGAACGGAAGAGTTGCTGTGCAATTTGAGTCTCCCGACACCCTGCCCGTCATCGAGTCCCGCGTGGCGGTGGAACGGTTCGACGAGACAGGGTCCCTCGTCCAGTCGGACGCGCTGTTCTCGTATGACCCCAGCGATCCGTTCGCGGCGACCCTGACGCTGAAGGCGTCCCCTCGTGACGTCCGGTGGACCTTCGCGAGGGACTTGCTGATCGACGGTGTGTTCGAGCCGGCAGGGGAGGGTGATGTTGTCGTGTTCCCCTTCCTCGACCCGGACACCGGCTCCGCGATGACCGTCCTCCAGCTTCGGTCCCCGGACGGCGAGTTCATGGCTCAGGTGCCCCAGCGGGCACTCCAGGCATTCGTGCGGTTAATGCTGGACTCGGTGCCGTCGGGGGCTGAGTCGGACCTGGTTGACCTGGATCGGCTGGTCGACCTGCTGGTAGCGCCGCAGGAGTAGACCGCGGTCCGCTCGACGGGGACCGGCCCATGGTCCGCTACGCCCGGGACGTCGGCGCCTACTCCATCCTGCGTCAACCCTGCTCACGACGCGGGCGCAGGCTTCGACCAGCACGTGGCGTTGCCAGCCGACGTCGCCGTTCCGGCGCTCCTGGCACCGCTGCCCTGACCCCGCCGTGGCACCTGGAGAGTCGGGCCGGGTCGCCGTGCCGCGGACCGGATCGTGATGATCTGGTCCTGCAGGGAGGCTGCTCATCCGATTCAGCTCCCGACGTCGGGAAGCCCGTCGGTCCGCCACAGGTGCGGATGGTCCTCCACCCAACGCTGGCCGTCGCGGCGCCCGAGCTCAGAGGCCGCGGCGAAGAAGTCGGGGTCGAACATGAGGTAGGACAAGAGCTCGCCCTGCAACGGGCTGTCGCTCCCGAGCAGCCGGTGCATGATCTGCATGTCTGGATCGCCGAGGGTGCTGCGGAGAGAGCCGTGGTTGGCGCGGAAGACGTCCATCGCGGCGCGGGCCAGCTCCTCGCCGTCCGTGGGGGCGACCGCGACGTAGGGCACCGTGCGGTACGCCGACCGGCCGCGTGCCTCGCGGTGGCGTCTGAGGGCGGGGCCCAGCTCGGGGTCCTCGGCCATCGCGTTGACCTCTGCGAGCCGCCGCAGGTCGTGGCGCAGCGGATCGTCCATGACCGCGCCGAGCAGGGTCGCCAGGCCGTCTCCCAGGTCGACGGCGACTCCGTCCCGGTCGAAGTCGGGATCCGGTGGGCGGAGGCCGCCGGTGCCGACCACCACGACGTGATCGGCATCCAGCTCGAGCGCCGGGGCGAGCGGCACCCGCCGACGTGTGGCCCCGTCGACGTACCACCCCGCGGCTTCGGCGGGATCGTCGACGCGCACGGAGGAGAAGAGGGTCGGGATCGCCGCGGAGGCCATCAGGTGGGAGACGTCCAGCCGGGTGGCGACGAAGCGCCCGTGGAACTCGGGTGCCGAGCGCGGCACGGAAGCGGCGGACTCGGTGAACACCATGACTCGCCCGGTCCGCACGGAGGTCGCGGTCACCGCCGCGACCTCGACGACACCCTCCTCGACGTTGCGGTGCAGGCTCTCCCAGTCGATGGACTCCCTGAGCGTCCGGGCCAGCGGCTGGGTCCCGAACAACCCGCGCAGCCGGAAGGTCGACAGGCCCAGCGTCTCCGACGTGTAGCGGGCCAGCACCTCGGGCACCTGCCGCCACAGCGGCCGCATCACGTGCCGCTTGGTTGTCCGGCCCAGCACCTCCTTGAGCCGCGCGACCTGGTCGCCGGCCTCCAGGTGGGCCGTTGCGGTGAGGACGCCGCTGAGCAGTGCACCGGCGCTGGTGCCGATCAGCACCCGCGGGCGTTCACCGCGTTCCGCCAGAGCCGGCAGGAGCACCTCCAGTGCGCCCACCTGGTACGCCGAGCGGGCGCCTCCGGCGTCGAGCACCAGAGCCACTCGTGCCGCGGTGCCCGTCGGGGTCCTGCTGGTCGACTGCATCCGGCGATGCTATTCCGTCCGGAGGACCCGGTCGCGGCGTCAACGAGCAGGACGGACCGACCCGGACGCGTCAGCCGGCCGCGCCAGCTCCGCCCACACCAGCTTGCCCTCACCCGGGACGTCCTCCAGGCCCCACGCCGTGGTGACCGCGTCGACCATGTACAGCCCACGGCCGTGCTCCTCGGTCTGGCTGTAGGGCAGGGGCTCGGGCGTGCCGGCTCCGTTGTCGAGGACGTCGATGCGCAGCCGTGCCGGGGTCAGGGAGAGCCGGATCCGGCACGAGGAGTCCGCGTGCGTGACCGCGTTCGTGACGAGCTCGCTGATCACCAGTAGCGCGTCGTCGAGCACGGGTTCCAGCTGCCACTCCTTCAGGCTCTCCTCCACGAACCTCCGTGCCGCCGCCACGCTGGTCAGCGAGCGCGGCAGGTCGACGGTCGCCTCGGCACCGTCGCGCTCGCCGACCGACTCCAGCAGGTCGACGAGGTAGTCGAGCTCGGCGTCCTTGAGCACGTAAGCCTCGACGTGTCCCTCGATCCAGTCCCGGTCCGGCGCGTCCATCCCCGAGAAGACGACCACCCTGGACGCCGGTGAGCTCTCGCGGATCCGACTGAGCACCTCGCGCCCGGCGATGTCGGGGAGCCCGAGGTCGAGCACCACGATGTCCGGATGGGTCTCGCCCGCGAGCCGGACTGCCTCGGCGCCGTCGCCGGCCTCGGCGACGACCTCGAAGCTGCCGCGGAAGCGCAGGGCGGTGCGGACCAGCCGGCGTACGTCGACCACGTCGTCGACCAGCAGGACACGGAGGGGCACGGTCATCGACGTACCCCCTCGTCGCGAGCCGGTGCGGACGGGCCGGGCAGCCGGAGCACGAACTCTCCGCCCGCCGACCCTGGTGGTCCGGGCTCGTAGGTCGCCTCGCCGCCCTGGGCGCGTGCCAGCTCCCGGACGATGAACAGCCCGAGGCCGGTGCCGCCGGTGGTCGCGCCGGTGACGAACCGGCCGAACAGCCGGGGTCGCACCGCCTCGGGCACACCCGGCCCCGAGTCGCGGATCCGGATCTCCACAGCGCCGGGCTCTGTCGGCGTCGCGGTCACGTGGACGGGCGAAGAGCCGTGCCGCAGCGCGTTGGCGAGCAGGTTCTCCAGCGCCTGGGCCAGGCGGTCCGGGTCCGCGGTCACCGCAAGCCCGTCGGGGACCTGGACGACGACCTCGGCGCCCGGGCGCGCGCGCCTCGCGACCGAGACGGCCTTGTCGAGGACGTGGCCGACCTGGACGGTCTCCAAGCGCATCTCGAGCGAGCTGGCCTCCAGCCGCGAGGCCGTCAGCAGGTCGGCGACCAGGCGGCGCAACCGGACAGTGCTGCTGGTCATCGCGTCGAGCAGCTCGGTGCGCTCCTCGACGGTGAGCTCGCCCAGGTGCCGGGACAACGTGTCTGCCGAGCCGCCCAGGACGCCGATGGGGGTGCGCAGCTCGTGTGCGGTCACGGCCAGGAACTGCGCCTGGTCCTCCGCGGCACGCTTGAGCTGCTCGTTGAGCTGCCCGAGCTGGGCGTTGGCGGCAGCGAGTGCCTGCAACGCGTGCTCCCTGTCCTGCTCGAGCAGACGTCGCTGCGTGCTGTCGCGCGTGACCTTGGTGAAGCCGATGTGCGTGCCCTCCGCGTTGTACACGGCGGTGATCAGCACCGTGGCCCAGAACCGCGACCCGTCCTTGCGGAGGCGCCACCCCTCCTCCTCGTAGTGGCCGTCGCGCAGTGCCGCCTCGAGCTCGTGCTCGGGGTGCCTGCTCGCCTGGACCTCGGGCGGGTAGAAGACGCGGAAGTGCTGACCGATGATCTCGTCCGCTGTGTAGCCCTTGCTGCGCTGTGCTCCGCTGTTCCAGCTGGCGACGTGCCCGTCCGGGTCGAGCATGAAGATGGCGTAGTCCTCGACCGCCTCGACGAGCAGCCGGAAACGCTCCTCACTCTGGCGGAGCTCCTCGGCGGCCGCGCGTTCGGCTGTCACGTCCTGCACCTGGAGGAAGAGGTACAGCGCGCGGCCGCTGGAGTCCCGGACCGGCGCGAGCGTCGCGCGGACCCGCCGGTCGTCGCGACAGCTCGCGGAGCCCGTGCTCGAAGCTGGATGACGTCGACGGGTCTGGAGTTGATCTCGTCGAGCGCGGCGGTCACGACGCCCTCGGCGTGATCGGTGAGCTGCCCGTAGGAGACACCCACCAGGTCGTCGGCGGAGCACCTCATCAGCGTGGCGAGTGCGCGGTTGGCCCGGATCAGGCGACCGGTCAGCGTGGTCGTCGCCATGCCGATGGCCGCCTCCTCGAAGACCTCTCGGAAGCGTTCGAGGTGCTCGTCGAGGACGCGTTGGTCCAACGGGAGCCCACGCGGCGGCTCCGCACTCGTCGCCGAGTCGGAAGGACGCTCCGGCGCGACCGGTGTCGCGACCCCGTCGTCGGGGGTGATCACGGCGAGCCGCTCGATGAGGGTGTCGAGCGACGTGGACTTCTCGATGAACGCCGAGGCGCCGAGCTCCTTGGTCTTGTCGGCCAGGCCCTGTTCCTCGAAGCCGCTGAAGACCACGATGCGCGTGGTCGGTGACGCCGCCAGCACGCGTGGCAACGCGTCCAGGCCGTCCACACCGGGCATCGAGATGTCGAGCAGCATCAGCGACGGCCGGTGCTGCTCCGCCAGCGCCACCGCCTCGGCGCCGTCGGCCCCTTCGCCCACCACACGGAACTGGCCGGACATCCGCAGCCGGGTCCTGACCAGCAACCTCACGTCGGTGTCGTCGTCCACGATCACGATGGTCGAGGGATCGGCGCCCATGGCTCGACGCTACCGGAGCGGAGTGCTGGACGGGACTGTTCCACGAAGGCTCGGTCGCGCAGGTTGGTTTAGGCAACCGCCAAGCGGGAACGTGCATAGGCGGTTGGAAGGAGCCCTGCCATGGCGCAGTCACAGACCCCCGCCCGCGGCGACGAGACGAACGTCCTCGCCCACCTCGACACGACCGCGATGAGCGGCCTCTATTGGTATCTGGCCCTGTTGGCCTGTATCGGCGGATTCCTGTTCGGCTACGACACCGCGGTCATCGGGTCGGTGCTCGACTTCATCCCCTACAAGCTCAGCGACTTCTGGACCGGCTACCTGGTCGCCGGGGCATCGCTGGGTGCGGCGGTGGGTGCGCTGGCGGCGGGCCCGCTGACGGACCGCTTCGGCCGCAAGTCCCTGCTGATGGCCGACGCCGGGATCTACGCCCTCGGGGCGATCCTCTCGGCGCTGACCGTGAGCGCGGCGATGCTGATCGCGTCCCGCACGCTGATCGGCCTGGCCGTCGGCGCGGACTCGGCCATCGCCACGGCGTACATCGCCGAGTTCGCGCCCAAGGGGCGTCGCGGCCAGCTCAGCATCATCCAGCAATGGATGATCACCGTCGGGATCCTCGCGTCCTACCTCATCGCGCTGCTGGTCTTCGCGGTCGCGCCGGGCCACGCCCAGGACTTCGACTGGCGGCTGATCCTCGGCCTCGGCGCCATCCCTGCGATCGTCGCCGTCGCCCTGCGTGCACGGATGCCCGAGTCCCCGCGGTGGCTGATCCAGCAGGGCCGGTACGCCGACACCAGTGAGGCGCTCGGGAAGCTGGGCGTCGACGTCTCCGAGGACGATGTACGTCGCACCGCGGAGAAGATCGAGAAGGCCGAGGAGAAGCAGGCCCGCGACCGCAAGCGGCTCTGGACGCCGGGCGTGAAACGCGCGCTGGCCGTGGTGTGCATCTTCTTCGTGTTCCAGCAGATCACCGGCATCAACGTGCCGTTCTACTACGGCCCGCAGCTGCTCGGCGACCTGTTCAAGAACCCCGGCGACACCGCGGTCCACGCCGCGATGGCGGGCCTGATCTCCGCGGCGATCCTCGGCGCGGTCAACGTGGTCGCCACCTACTTCGGCTTCCGCTGGATCGACAAGGTCGGCCGGCGCCCGCTCGCCCTGTGGGGCTACGCGGGGATGGCGGCGTTCATGCTGGTCGCGGCCGCCGGGGTCGCCTGGCTGACCGGCACCCCGAAGGTCGTCGTGGTCATGGTCGGCTTCTCCATCTTCATCGCGTCGTTCGCGATGGGCGTCGGCGGCACCGGCTGGCTGCTGCAGGGCGAGGTGTTCCCGACCGCCGTACGCGGCCGCGCCGCGGCCACGGGTGCCGGGGTCAACTGGATCGCCAACTTCGCGCTGATCGAGGCGTTCCCTGCCATGCAGCACGCGATCGGGCTGCCCTGGGTGATGGTCGTGCTGTCGATGCTCTCGCTGCTCGCGATCGGCTTCATCGCGAAGTTCCTGCCGGAGACGAAGGGACTCTCGGTGGAGGAGGTCGTGGCGGTGTTCGACGAGCAGGCGGCGAAGAGCCACGTGCAGACAGGGGCGTCGGCGTGAGCCTCAGCCCCGCATGCCCGCCATCCACTCCTCGACCGCACCCGGCTCGCGGGGGAGCGACGCCGACAGGTTGACCGAGCCCTCGGCGGTGACCGCGATGTCGTCCTCGATGCGGATGCCGATGCCACGCAGCTCCTCGGGGACGAGCAGGTCGTCCTCCTGGAAGTACAGGCCGGGCTCGACCGTGAGCACCATGCCCTCCTTGAGGGGGCCGTGCTTGTAGGTCTCCGCCGAGGCGGCCGCGCAGTCGTGCACGTCGAGGCCGAGCATGTGGCTGGTCGAGTGCAGCGTCCAGCGGGTGTAGGTCTTGTTGTCCGGGGAGAGCGCCTCCTCGGCTGACACCGGCAGCAGGCCCAGGTCGTCGAGCGCGGCGACGATGACCCGCATGGCCGCCTCGTGCGGCTCCTGGAAGTCAGCGCCGGGACGCACCGCGTCGATGCCGGCCTGCTGGGCCTCGAGGACGACGGAGTACAGGTCGCGCTGCAGCGGTGTGTAGGTGCCGTCGACCGGCAGGGTGCGGGTGACGTCGGCGGTGTAGAGGTTGTTGCCCTCCACGCCCATGTCCAGCAGCAGCAGCGTGCCCGGCCTGACCGGGCCGGTGTTCTCGGTCCAGTGCAGGGTCGTGGCGTGCGAGCCGCCGGCCACGATCGAGTCGTAGCCGAGGTCGTTGCCCATCGTGCGGGCCCGGCGGAAGAACGTGCCCTCGAGCCAGCGCTCGCCGTACTTCAGCACGTTGTCCCACTCGCGCACGCTGTCGGCGAAGCCGAGGGTCGTGATGTCGCAGGCCTCCTGGAGCTGCTCGAGCTCCCAGGCGTCCTTGACCAGCCGCATCTCCGACAGCACCCGCGCGAAGTCGTGGTCGCGGCCGCCGTCGGCGGGCACCGTCCGGTCGACGAACGCGTCGACGCCGCGCAGCACCCGGGTCTTCGCCGACGACTCCAGGCGCGCGTCGAGCTCGCCGAGATGGCGGACCTCGAGGCCCAGGGAGTCGCTCATCTCCTTCAGGGACGGGCGGCGGCCGACCCACAGCTCGCCGTAGCGGCGGTCGCGGAAGAACTCGTCGGACTGCCGGGAGGAGCGCGGCCGGGCGTAGAGCACCGACTCGCCGTCCTCGACCACGAGCACGGCATCGCTGGTCTGGTTGCCGGTCAGGTGCACGTGCGCGGTGTCCGCGCGGAACCGGTAGTCGGTGTCGTTGGAGCGCACCTTGAACTGGCCGGCCGGGACCACCAGGCGCTCACCGGGGAACGCGTCGGCGAGCGCGGCGCGGCGACGTGCCGAGAAGTCGGCGACCGAGTGGCGGGGGAGGTCGAGCTCCCGCTCGCCCCATCCCTCGCGCATGAACGTGGCATACGCGTCGGGGACCGGCTGGTCGTGGGACTCGGTCGAGAGCTGGGACGTTTCGGGGCGTTCGTTCACGCGCTCACTGTACGTCGCAGGCACCCTGGTGGGACGGCCGAGGTGACCCGCCCCGATAGGCTGACGCGCGTGAACGCCGCAGGTCAGCAGGACGTCGAGCAGCCCGGGCATCCGGGCGGCTTCAGCGTGCCGCCGGACCTGCTCGAGCGTCCACGCCGACGCGGCAGCGCGCTGTTCACCGTGATGGTCTCGGTGCTCCTGCTCATCGGCGCCGGAGTGATGTGTCTGGTGCTCGTGCTCTCCAACGCACCCGGTGCCCTGGCCGTCGGTGTGGTCCTCGCGGCGCTTCCGGTCGGCCCGGTGATCGCGTCGTTCCTGTGGCTCGACCGCTACGAACCCGAACCCGTCCGGCTGCTCGTGACTGCGTTCTTCTGGGGCGCGGTGGTCGCCACCGCCGCCGCGCTCGTCCTGCAGGCTCTCGACCAGTTCGTGCTCGGCACACCCGACAACTGGTCGGCCGCGATCGTCGCGCCGATCACGGAGGAGGGCGCCAAGGGGCTGTTCATCCTGATGCTGCTGTGGTTCCGCCGGCGGGTGATCGACGGCGTGCTCGACGGGATCGTCTACGCCGGGCTGGTCGGGGTCGGCTTCGCGTTCACCGAGAACATCCTCTACCTCGGCGCCGCGTACATGGGCGGTGACGGCGGGTCCACCGGTGGTCTCGGCTCGGCGACCGGCCTGTTCGTCGTACGCGGCGTCTTCAGCCCGTTCGCGCACCCGCTGTTCACCTCCTTCATCGGTCTCGGTGTCGGCTTCGCCGTGGTCGCCAAGAAGCGGACCTGGCGGTTCCTCGCCCCCTTGATCGGGTACGTCGCTGCCGTGACCGCGCACGCCACCTGGAACGCGTCGGCCTTCTTCGGGGGCGGCGGCGCGTTCGTGCTCACCTACGTGTTCGCGATGGTGCCGGCGTTCCTGCTGCTCGTCGGGTTCGCGGTCTGGGCCCGGCGGCGCGAGGGCGCGATGCTCACCCGGTCGCTGAGCGACGCAGCCCGGCGCGGCTACCTCGGCGCCTACGAGGTGCCCTGGCTGGTGCGGCTCTCCGCGCGTCGCGCGAGCCGACGCAACGCCCGCGTCCACGGTGGCCCGGTCGCCGAGAGGGTGATGCGGGAGTACCAGCAGCAGGCCATCGAGCTCGGCTTCCTGCACGACCGCTACCTGCGTGGCACCGCCCCGCACGACTTCGCCGAGCGCGGCTCCGCGATGGTGCAGCGGCTGCAGATGCTGCGTCCCTACGTGCAGTACCCCCGGTCCGTCGACGTCCAGCCGGCCCTGCCCGGCGGCGCCCACCGGGAGGGGTCCCTGTGAGCGCCCAGCCAGCCTCCTCGGCGACCACCAGCGCCGAGATGGTCACGGCCCTGGTCCGCCTGCGTGAGGCGCTCGCCGGGGTCGCGCTGCCGCTGGACGTGCCCGGCGCCGAGGAGCACCGCAAGCTGCGCGGCGAGATGGTCGACCAGCTCGAGGACTACGTGCTGCCCCGGCTGATCCAGATCGAGGCGCCGCTGCTCACGGTCGTCGGCGGGTCGACGGGCGCCGGCAAGTCGACGCTGGTCAACTCCCTGGTCGGCCGCCGGGTCACCGAGCCCGGCGTGCTCCGGCCCACGACGCGCTCACCGGTGCTGGTGCACAACCCGGCCGACGTCGACTGGTTCGACAAGGAGCGCATCCTGCCCGGGCTCGCCCGCACCCCCCGCGCCACCGGAGACCCCGGTGCCTTGCAGCTGGTCGCCGCGGACAACGTCCCCGAGGGCCTCGCCATCCTCGACGCGCCCGACATCGACTCCGTCGAGGAGCGCAACCGGGTCCTCGCCGCCGAGCTGCTGGCCGCCGCCGACCTGTGGCTGTTCGTCACCTCGGCCGCCCGCTACGCCGACCAGGTGCCGTGGGAGTTCCTCAAGGCCGCCGCCGAGCGCAGCACCGCCGTGGCGATCGTCCTGGACCGGACCCCGCCGGACGCGGTCGCCGAGGTGAGTGGTCACCTGGCGCGGATGCTGACCGCCCGCGGGCTGCGGGACTCGCCGCTGTTCGCGGTGACCGAGGGCGTGGTCGACGACGACGGGCTGCTGGCGCCCGAGCACGTGCAGGAGATCCGCTCGTGGCTGGGCAGCCTGGCCGCCGACTCGACGGCCCGCACCGCCGTCGTGAAGCAGACCCTCGACGGCGCGGTGCGGTCCCTGTCCCGTCGTACCCACGACATCGCGGACGCCGCCGGCGACCAGCTGACGATGGCGACGCGGCTCCGCGAGGACGTCGACCGCGCCTACGACGAGGCGATCGAGAAGATCGACGACGCCTCCGCCGACGGCAGCCTGCTGCGCGGCGAGGTGCTGGCGCGCTGGCAGGAGTTCGTCGGCACCGGTGAGCTGTTCCGCAACCTCGAGACGAAGGTCGGCTGGCTGCGCGACCGCGTGGTCGGCTGGGTCCGCGGCAAGCCGATGCAGGCCGAGCGGGTGACCGTCGCGGTCGAGTCCGGGCTGGAGACCCTGATCCTGGAGCACGCCGAGACCGCCGCCGAGCGCGCGGAGGCTTCGTGGCGCTCCGTGCAGGCCGGGCAGCACCTCCTCGAGGACTCCGGTCGTGACCTCGGCCGCGCGTCGCGCGACTTCCGGCAGCGGGCCGAGCGCTCGGTGCGCGACTGGCAGCAGGGCGTGCTGGAGATGGTCCGCACCGAGGGCGGCGACAAGCGCACCACCGCACGCTTCCTCGCCTTCGGCGTCAACGGGCTCTCGGTCGCGCTGATGGTCGTCGTGTTCGCCCACACCGCGGGGGTCTCCGGTGCCGAGGTCGGCATCGCCGGCGGCAGCGCGGTCGTCGGGCAGAAGCTCCTGGAGGCGGTCTTCGGCGACCAGGCCGTACGCCGCCTGGCCACCGCGGCGCGACAGGACCTCAACGAGCGGGTCAGCGCCCTGATGGACGAGGAGCGGACCCGCTACCTCGAGGTGCTCGACGGGCTCGGCATCGACGAGGGTGACGTCGACTCGCTGCGGGCCGTGTCGCGCCGGGTCGACGACCTGCGGTTCCGCGACTCGGGCCGGCTGTTCGACGCCGCTGGGGCGGAGAGTGAGGACGCGTGACCGCGCTCGTGGAGGGGGCCAAGAAGCTCGTGGGCAGGCGCACCGACGTCGCGGACCGCATCGACGGCCTGGACGAGGCCGCTCGCGCCTCCCGCGGGCGGCTCGACGACGCCCTGGTCGACGAGGCCGCCGCGGTCGCCGAACGCGCCGGTGCCCGGCTCCGGCTGTCGGCCGACCACACGGTCGTCGCTCTGGCCGGCGCGACCGGGTCCGGCAAGTCCTCGACGTTCAACGCCGTGACCGGTCTCGAGCTGGCCGCCATCGGCGTACGCCGTCCCACCACGTCGTGGACGATGGCCTGCGCCTGGGGAGCCGACGGCGCGCCCGAGCTGCTCGACTGGCTCGGCGTCCCGAAGCGGCACCAGGTGATGCGCGACAGCATGCTCGACAACCCGCGGGACCCGCAGGGACAGGCGGGGCTCGACGGCCTGATCCTGCTGGACCTGCCCGACCACGACTCGACCGAGGTCGCCCACCACGTGGAGGTCGACCGGCTGGTCAAGCTGGCGGACCTGCTGGTCTGGGTGCTCGACCCGCAGAAGTACGCCGACGCCGCCATCCACGACCGCTACCTCCGGCCGTTCGCGTCGCACCGCGACATCATGCTGGTGGTCCTCAACCACATCGACACGGTGCCGGAGGCCCGCCGCGAGTCGATGGTCGGCGACCTGAAGCGGCTGCTGGCGCAGGACGGCCTCGACGGCGTCCCGGTCATCACCACCTCGGCCCGGCACGGCGAGGGCGTGCCCGAGCTGACCACGGCGATCGCCGAGCGGGTGAGCGCCAAGAAGGCGGTCAAGGCGCGGCTGATGGCCGACGTCACCTCGGTCGCCCAGCGGATGCGCGAGGCCAACGGCGACGCGAAGCCGGGCGACGTCGCCCGGGGCCGCACCGAGGAGATCGTCGACGCCTTCGCCGACGCCGCCGGCGTGCCCACCGTGGTGGCCGCGGTGGAGGAGTCCACGAAGCGGCGCGCCGCACGCGCCACCGGCTGGCCGGTCACCGCCTGGCTGGGCCGCTTCAAGCCGGACCCGCTCAAGCGGCTGCACCTCGACCTCGGCACCCGCGGCAAGGAGCTCACCGGGACGGCCCGCGCGTCGGTCCCCGAGGCGACCCAGGTGCAGCGGGCCCGGGTGGACACGGTGGTCCGGACGCTCGCCGACGACGTCGGCACCCAGCTCACACCCCCCTGGGCCGCGGCCGTACGGCGTGCCTCGGTCTCCCGCCTGCCCGACCTCAACGACGCCCTCGACCGGGCCGTCGGCGGCACCGACCTCGGGGTGTCCCGCACGCCGGTGTGGTGGCGGCTGGTGCGGGTGCTCCAGTGGGTGCTCGTGCTCGCCGCGCTCGCCGGGGGGCTCTGGCTGGGCGGGCTCGCGTTCATGGGCTACCTCCAGATGCCGCAGCCCTCCACCCCGAAGTACGCCGGCTTCCCGGTGCCCACGCTGCTGCTGCTCGGCGGGGTCGTCCTCGGGGTGCTGCTCGGTCTGGTCTGCAAGGCGGCCGTGCGGGTGTCCGCGCGCGGCAAGGCCCGCTCCGCCGACCGGCGGCTGAGGTCCGCGATCCGCGAGGTCACGGAGAAGCTCGTCGTCGAGCCGGTCGAGGCCGAGGTGGAGGCCTACAAGACCACCCGGTCCGGGATCGCGGCCGCACTGCGCTGAGCCGGTTCCCGTCCCCAGGCCCACGGGGCCGGTCGTGCTCCACAGCCGGGCGGTCCGAGCACCCCGTCCGACGGTGTCCGGCGGCAGCCTGTCCGTCGTACGACACCGACGAGGCAGAGGAGCCGACACCATGAACGAGACGTTCGTGACCTTCCAGGGCTGGGTGGGCAACGAGGTGGTCCACCGCGAGACCCCGCAGGGCAACGTGGCCAACCTGCGGGTGGGGTCCACGCCCCGCATCCGCAAGCGCAGCGGGGAGTGGGTGGACGGTCAGACCTCGTGGTTCTCCGTCACCTGCTGGCGCGGGCTGGCCGACAACGTCCGCGACTCGATCCGCAAGGGCGACCCGGTCTTCGTGCACGGCCGGCTGCGCACCGACGTGTGGGAACGCGAGGACGGCCAGACCTCGGTGACCTACGTGGTCGAGGCGACCACGGTCGGCCACGACCTGACCCGCGGCACCGCCTCCTTCCTCCGGTCGACGCGCCCGGAGCGGGTCGACACCGAGGAGGAGACCAACGCGGTGCTCAAGGAGGTCCTGCACGACCAGCCGGGCGACCTGCCGCAGCTCGACAGCCTCGGCCGGCAACGTGAGACCGGCCGCGTCGCCTGAGCCGATTTCGGTCGGCCCGGCCGCCCGCCGTAGGCTGGCCGGATCATGGCTGAATATGTCTACACGCTGCGCAACGTGCGCAAGGCCCACGGTGACAAGGTCGTCCTCGACAACGTCACCCTCTCGTTCCTGCACGGCGCCAAGATCGGCGTCGTCGGTCCCAACGGCACGGGCAAGTCCACGCTGCTGAAGATCATGGCCGGGCTCGAGCACGCGTCCAACGGCGACGCGATGCTCGACCCCGAGGCCACGGTCGGGATGCTGCAGCAGGAGCCGCCGCTGACCGAGGGCAAGACCGTCCTGGAGAACGTGGAGGAGGCGGTCGGCGAGATCAAGGGCAAGCTCGACCGCTTCAACAAGATCTCCGAGGAGCTCGCCGACCCGGACGCGGACTACGACAGGCTCCTGGCGGAGATGGGCGACCTGCAGACCGACCTCGACCACGCCAACGCGTGGGACCTCGACAGCCGGCTCGACCAGGCGATGGACGCGCTGCGCTGCCCGCCGCCGGAGGTGCTCGTCGACAACCTGTCCGGTGGTGAGCGCCGCCGGGTGGCGCTCTGCAAGCTGCTGCTGCAGCAGCCCGACCTGCTGCTGCTCGACGAGCCCACCAACCACCTCGACGCCGAGTCGGTGCAGTGGCTGGAGGGTCACCTCGCGAGCTACCCGGGTGCGGTGCTGGCCGTCACCCACGACCGGTACTTCCTCGACAACGTGGCCAGCTGGATCCTCGAGCTCGACCGGGGCAAGGCGCACCCCTACGAGGGCAACTACTCGACCTACCTCGAGACCAAGAAGGACCGTCTCAAGGTCGAGGGCGCCAAGGACGCCAAGCGCGCCAAGATGCTCGAGCGCGAGCTGGAGTGGGTGCGCTCGAACCCGAAGGCCCGGCAGGCCAAGAGCAAGTCCCGGCTGGCCCGCTACGAGGAGCTGGCTGCCGAGGCGGAGCGCGCCCGCAAGATCGACGTCTCCGAGATCAACATCCCGGCCGGGCCGCGACTCGGTGACGTGGTGCTCGAGGCCGAGGACCTGGAGAAGGGCTTCGGCGACCGCACGCTGATGCACGACCTCGACTTCAAGCTCCCGCGGGCCGGCATCGTCGGCGTGATCGGCCCCAACGGCGTCGGCAAGACCACGCTGTTCCGGATGATCGTGGGGGAGGAGAAGCCGGACTCCGGCGACCTCAAGGTCGGCCAGACCGTGAAGATCTCCTACGTCGACCAGAGCCGCGGCGGCATCGACCCGAACAAGAACGTCTGGGAGGTCGTCTCCGACGGGCTCGACTTCATCAAGGTCGCCAACTTCGAGATGCCGAGCCGCGCCTACATCGCGTCCTTCGGCTTCAAGGGCCCGGACCAGCAGAAGAAGGCCGGGGTGCTCTCCGGTGGTGAGCGCAACCGGCTGAACCTCGCGCTGACGCTGAAGATGGGCGGCAACATGCTGCTGCTCGACGAGCCCACCAACGACCTGGACGTCGAGACCCTGCAGTCGCTGGAGGACGCGCTGCTCGAGTTCCCCGGCTGCGCCGTGATCACCTCGCACGACCGGTGGTTCCTCGACCGGACGGCGACGCACATCCTGGCGTGGGAGGGCGACGACACCGACGAGGGCAAGTGGTTCTGGTTCGAGGGCAACTTCGCCAGCTACGAGGCCAACAAGGTGGAGCGTCTCGGCGTGGAGGCCGCGCGTCCGCACCGGGTGACGCACCGCAAGCTCACCCGCGACTGACCGCCCGGGGTCGGGCTCAGGAGCCGCTGGCCGCGCACCGGATGCAGGTCCGGGCGGTCGGTCGCGCCTCCAGCCGTCCTTCGCCGATGGGGCCTCCGCACTCCTCGCAGGTGCCGTAGGTCCCGTCGGCCAGCCGGGCCCTGGCCGCGTCGACCTCGGCGAGCTGGTGCCGGGCGTCCTCCACGAGGGTGCCGACCTGCGACCGTTCGAACGCGATGGTCGAGCCCTCCGGGTCGTGCTCGTCGTCGGCGTTGGAGTCCTTCGACGCCTCGACGATGCCGGCGTAGTCGCCGGTGAGCGCGGCCAGCCGCTCCGTCGTACGGCGTTGCAGGTCGTCGAGCGCGGCGGCCGGGTCGAACGTCATGGGCACCTCACCCTTCGACCGGCGCGCCCGCGAGCAGGCTGTCGGCGATGATCCGGCGCTGGATCTCGGACGTGCCCTCGAAGATCCGGGTCAGCCGGGCGTCGCGCCAGTAGCGCTCGGCGGCGAACTGCGTGGTGTAGCCGTTGCCGCCGAAGATCTGCAGCCCCTGGCTGGTGACCCGCTCGGCCATCTCGGCGGCGAACAGCTTCGCCTGGGAGGTCTCGGTGTTCGCCTGCTCGCCGGCGTCCACGAGCCAGGCGGCGTGCTGGTAGAGCTGCCGCGCGGCCGCCACCTCGGCCGACATGTCGGCGAGCATGTGCCGGATCACCTGCTGGTTGCCGATCGGCTCGCCGAACTGCACCCGCTGCTGGCAGTAGGTCAGCGCGTCCTCGAGCGCGCCGCGGGCCAGGCCGACCGCGCGGGCGGCGGTCTGGGCGCGCGCGACGTTGAGCCAGCCGAGGCTGTGCTTGAAGCCCTGGCCCTCCTCCTCGCCGGTGTCCTGCAGGGCGTCGGCGGGCAGCCGCAGGCCGTCGAGCTCGAGCTCCCAGGTGGTGAGCCCGAAGTAGCCGATCTTGTCGATGGGGGTGCCGGTCACCCCGTCGGGGAAGGTGCCGCGCTCCTTCTCGACGAGGAACAGCTCGAGGCCGTCGGAGGGCCCACGGTCCTGACGCGGGGGGCGGGTGCGGGCGAGCAGGTGGAGGAAGTCCGCGGACAGCGCGTGACCGACCCACCGCTTCGTGCCGGTGACCACCCACGCGTCGCCCTCGCGCTCGGCCCGGCAGGCGACGTTGGCCAGGTCGGAGCCGGCCTCCGGCTCGGAGAACGCGATGGCGCCGATCCGTTTCCCGGCCGCGCTGGCCCGTCGCAGGGCGAGCCGCCGGTCGGGGTCGGCGCTGTCGCAGCCGGTGCCGTTGCCGCGGGCGATGATGCTGCCGACGCTCATCCAGGCGCGGGCGAGCTCCTCGGAGACCAGGCAGTACTCGTAGACACCGAGCCCGAGGCCGCCCTCGTCCTCGGGGATCAGCACCCCGAACAGGCCGAGCTCGCCCATCCGGTCGAGCAGCGCGGCGGGGATGTCCTCGTGCCTCGGGTCCAGCTCGTTGGCGACCGGCAGGACCTCGTCCATCGCGAAGGCGCGAACGGTGTCGCGGAGCGCCGTACGCGCGGGCGTGTCGTAGGGGCTGGCCGTCGGGTGGACGGTGTGGACCGGGTCGAGGGTGTGGCGGTGCCAGGCCGTCATCGGATGTCGAGGGCCGGGTTGGCCTCGATGAGCCGGTCGGTCACCGCGTCGAACACCCGTCCGACGGCCTCGAAGTCGTCGTCGTCCACCAGGTCGACCAGGAACTGGCGGACGCCGGCGACGTGCGTCGGGGCGGCGTTCGCCAGGGCGGCACGGCCCTGCTCGGTGAGCACCGCCTCGACCCCACGGCCGTCGGAGAGGCAGGCGTCGCGGGCCACCAGGCCCGCGCCCTCCATCCGGGAGACCGTGTGCGTGACCCGGGACCGGGAGTGGCTGACCGAGTCGGCGAGCATGGCCATCCGGAGCCGGTTGCCCTCGGCCTCCGAGAGCCGGACGAGGATCTCGTACTCCGGGAGGGAGAGCCGGTGCTGCTCGCGCAGGTCCCGGTCGAGACGGTCCATGAGGAGCGTGGTGCCGACCAGGAAGGCACGCCAGGAGCGCTGCTGCTGCTGGTCCAGCCACGTCACGTGCGAGGAGTCCACCGTCATGGGAACAAGTTTACTAGTCCCGTAGTTGAAGATTGAATGATTGGCTGCTAGGTTGGCAGACAGTTGAAGACACAACTAATCGCATCCTCCGGAGGAGATCATGAGCACCGCCCTGCAGAGCACCAACATCCCGGCCGGCACCTGGAGCATCGACCCCAGCCACTCGGAGATCGGGTTCACCGCCCGTCACCTGATGAGCAAGGTCCGTGGCCTGTTCGAGAAGTTCGAGGGCACGATCGTCACCGGTGACGCGCCCAGCGCGACCGCGAGCATCGACCTGAACTCGATCAACACCCGCGACGAGAACCGCGACGCGCACCTGCGCTCCGGCGACTTCTTCGACGTCGAGCAGCACGGCCCCATGACCTTCACCTCGACCAAGGTCGAGGACGGCGGCAAGGGCCTGCTGGTCACCGGCGACCTGTCCATCAAGGGCGTCACCAAGCCGGTCACCCTGGACGTCGAGGTGCTCGGCACCGACTCCGACCCGTGGGGCGGCACGCGCGTGGGCTTCGAGGGCACCGCGACCATCTCCCGCAAGGAGTTCGGCGTCGACTTCAACATCCCGATGGACGGCGGCCGCCTCCTGATCGGCGACAAGGTCGACATCACCGTCGCCGCCCAGGCCGTCCTGCAGCAGGACGCGGCGACCGCCTGACTCCTGCCTGAGGCAGCACCCGGAAGGCTCATGCGAACGGCCCCCGGTCCTGGTGGACCGGGGGCCGTCGCGCGTCGTACGTCGCTCGCTAGCTCAGTCGCTCGCTGCCTGATGTCGCGCCTTCGCTAGCTCAGTCGCTCGCTGTCTGACGTCGCGCCTTCGCTAGCTCAGTCGCTCCAGGACCAGCGCCATGCCCTGCCCGCCGCCCACGCACATGGTGATCAGCCCGGTCTGCTTGTCGTGGAACTGCAGCGAGTTGATCATCGTGTTCTGCAGCCGCGCGCCGGTCATGCCGAAGGGGTGACCCACGGCGATCGCACCACCGTTGACGTTCAGCTTGTCGAGGTCGATGCCGAGGTCCTGGTAGGACGGCACCACCTGGGCCGCGAACGCCTCGTTGATCTCGACGAGGTCGATGTCGTCGATCGTCATGTTCGCCCGCTTCAGCGCCTGCTTGGACGCCTCGACCGGGCCGAGCCCCATGATCTCCGGGGACAGGCCGGTGACGCCGGTCGAGACCACCCGGGCGAGCGGGGTCAGGCCGAGCTCCTTCGCCTTGGTGTCGCTCATCACCACCACCGCCGCTGCGCCGTCGTTGAGCGCGCAGCAGTTGCCGGCCGTCACCACGCCGTCGGGACGGAACACCGGCTTCAGGTCGGCGACCCCCTCCAGCGTCACCCCCGCGCGCGGGCCGTCGTCAGCCGACACGACGGTGCCGTCGGGCGTGGTCACCGGCGTGATCTCGCGCTCCCAGAAGCCGTCCTGGATCGCCTTCTCGGCGAGGTTCTGGCTGCGCACGCCGAACTCGTCGAGCTCCTCGCGGGTGAGACCGCGCAGCCGCGCGAGGTTCTCAGCGGTCTGGCCCATCGCGATGTAGGCGTCCGGCACGGCGCCGTTCTCGCGGGGGTCCACCCAGCGCCGTCCGGAGCCTGTCGAAGGGTCCACGCCGCCCTGGGCGGTCTCCGCGGTGCGCCGCTCGCCCTCGGCGAAGACCGGGTTGTGCGTGTCCGGCAGCGAGTCGGAGTTGCCCTTGGCGAAGCGCGAGACCGTCTCGACGCCCGCCGAGATGAACACGTCGCCCTCGCCGGCCTTGATCGCGTGGAAGGCCATCCGGGTGGTCTGCACCGACGAGGCGCAGTAGCGCGTGATCGTCGCACCGGGCAGGTGGTCGTAGCCGAGCAGCACCGAGACGATGCGGCCCATGTTGAAGCCGCTCTCCCCGCCGGGCAGGCCGCAGCCGAGGTAGAGGTCGTCGATGTCCCTCGGGTCGAGCTCGGGGATCTTGTCCAGCGCGGTCCGCACGATCGTCGCGGTCAGGTCGTCGGGTCGCAGGTCCTTGAGGGAGCCCTTGAACGCGCGGCCGATGGGGGAGCGTGCAGCGGAAACGATCACGGCCTCGGGCATGGTGGACTCCTCGTCGGGTCGGTTACCGGCGCGTAGCCGGACGTCCCCGCCAGCCTAGGACCCTGTGCTGCGAGGATGCCTGTGTGGCTCGACACATCTACCTGTGCCCACTGCGGTGGGCCGACATGGACTCGCTCGGTCACGTGAACAACGTGACCTACGTGGACTACTTGCAGGAGTCCCGTGTCGACATGCTGCGCGTGCACGCGCCCACGACGGGTGGTGAGCAGCTCGCCGAGGGCACCGTGGTCGTGCGCCACGAGGTGGAGTTCGCGGCACCGCTGGTGTTCCGCCCCGAGCCGGTCCGCATCGAGTCGTGGGTCACCCGCATCCGCGCGGCGTCGTTCACGATGGCCTACGAGATCCTCGACGAGCAGCCGGACGGCGTACGGCGCGTGTACGCCCGGGCGCGCACGGTGCTGACGCCGTACGTGTTCAACGAGGAGCGACCACGAAGGATCAGGGACGAGGAGCGGGCCGTGCTCGAGCGTTTCCTCGAGGCCGACGAGCCGCTGGGAGCAGGCCGGTGAGGCCGCACGTCTACGACTGCCACGTCCGGTTCTCCGACGTGGACGTCTACGGGCACGTCAACAACGTGAAGTACTTCGAGTACTACCAGGAGGCGCGGATCGCGTTCATCCTGTCGCTCGACGAGCCGTTGCTCGACCCGTCCGCCGAGTCCCCGATGCGCCAGGTCGTGGCCCGCATCGACGTCGACTACAAGCGGCCGATCCTGTTCCGCCCCGAGCCGTACGCCGTCGAGACCTGGGTGAACCAGATCGGGACGTCGTCCTACGACCTGGGCTGCCGGATCACCGGCGGGAAGGCCGACGACACGGTGTACTCGACCGCCGAGGTGCGGCTCGTCGCGTTCGACGTCTCCACCCAGCGTTCCCGCCCGCTCACGGACACGGAGCGGCACCGCCTGGAGGCCGTGCTCGAGCCCTGAGAGCCGCTCAGGCGGGCTCGTCGAAGGTGTTCACCATGAACTGCGCGGCGTGCGTGATGTAGTCCCAGAACTGCGCGTCGTGCTCGGGGGAGAGGTTCGCCTCGTCCAGGCCGGCCCGGAAGTGCAGCAGCCAGTGCTCCTTGGCCCGCGGCGTCACCGCGAACGGCGCGTGCCGCATCCGCAGCCGCGGGTGGCCGCGCTGCTCGGAGTACGTCGTCGGACCGCCCCAGTACTGCACCAGGAACATCCGGAACCGCTCCTCCGCGGGGCCGAGGTCCTCCTCCGGGTAGAGCGGCCGGAGCACCTCGTCGCCGGCGACGCCCTCGTAGAAGCGGGCGACGATCTTCGCGATCGTCGGGTAGCCGCCGATCGCGTCGTAGAACGTCTGTCCATCAGGGGTCGTCGTCACTTGTCCATTGTCTACGACTCGGCAAGGCTCGGGACGCACACCCCACATCGACCGACGACCGAAGGAGACACCGCATGGCCACGACCCGCACCTCGAAGACGCACTGGGAGGGCTCGCTCATGGAGGGCGCCGGACAGGTGACCCTCGAGTCGTCCGGGATCGGCACGTACGACGTCTCGTGGCCCGCTCGCGCCGAGGAGCCCAACGGCAAGACGAGCCCCGAGGAGCTGATCGCCGCAGCCCACTCCGCGTGCTACTCGATGGCGCTGTCCCACGCGCTGGCCGGCGCGGGCACCCCGCCGCAGGCGCTCGACACGCAGGCCGACGTGACGTTCCAGCCCGGAGAGGGCATCACCGGCATCCACCTGACCGTGGTCGGCACGGTCGACGGCATCGACGCGGACGCCTTCGCCGCGGCCGCGGAGGACGCCAAGAAGAACTGCCCGGTCTCGCAGGCGCTCACCGGCACCACGATCACCCTGGACGCCTCCCTGTCCTGACCCACCACGCTGAGGCGTCGCGCTCTGCGGTGCCGATACGGCCGAGGCGTCGCGTTCTGTGCGGAAACTCCGCAGAACGCGACGCCTCGGCGTCGTTCAGGGCGCAGGACGGGACGCCTCAGCGGGTCAGACGGGGACGCCCCACATCTGGCCGGTCGGGTGGGCGAGCTCGATGCCCTCGTGGTCGAAGCGGTACTTGATGCGCTGACGCATCTCGCGGGCGACCGCCCACTGCTCCAGCGGAGCGGTCTTGAGCACGACCCGCACGGTGATCCAGTTCGGGGTGAGGTCCTGGACGCCCCAGACCTCCGGCTCCTCGATGATCTGGTGCTTGAAGTCGTCGTCCTCCCACAGGTCGTGCGCGACGGACTTCAGCACCTGCTGCACGCGGACCAGGTCCTGGTCGAGCGCGACCGGGATGTCGAGAACGGTGCGCGCCCAGTTCTGGCTCTGGTTGCCGACCCGCAGGATCTCGCCGTTGCGGACGTACCAGACCGTGCCCTCGACGTCGCGGAGCCGGGTGACCCGCAGGCCCACGGCCTCGACGGTGCCGCCGGCCTCGCCGAGGTCGACGGAGTCACCGACGCCGTACTGGTCCTCGAAGATCATGAAGATGCCGGACAGGAAGTCCTTGACCAGGCTCTGCGCGCCGAAGCCCAGCGCGACACCGACGACGCCGGCGCTGGCGAGCAGCGGACCGACGGGGTAGCCGAGCTCGGCGATCGCGGTGATGCCGAAGATCGCGAAGATCACGATCGAGGCGATGCTCTTGAGCAGCGAGCCCATGGTCTCCGCCCGCTGCACCCGGCGCCCCGCCATGAGCGTCGGACTCTGCTGCGCCGCGCGCTCGCGCCGTCGCTTCAGCACCGGGCTCGGCAGCCCTTCGGCGGCCCGGCGCACCAGCCGGTCGATCACCCGGTGGAGGAACCAGCGGACGCCGAGGGCGAGCAGGACCAGGATGAGGAGCGCGAGCGGCTTGGCGATGAGCCAGTTGGCCGCCTGGGCGAGCCAGGCGTTGCCCGGTGACCTTGTCGACCCAGAGGCACCACTGGTCGTCGCTGGTGCAGGTGGGAGCTGTGTCCAGGAGACTCATGTAACGCGAGGTTACGAGACGTGACCGCAGGCTCCAAGCCGACATTCGCTACCCTGCGTGTGTGACGAACCACCCCGCACACTCCCGCCGCAACAGCCCCCTCCGCACCGCTGTGCGCCGCGCTGCGGCCCTGCTCCTGCTGGTCCCGATGCTCCTCGTGACGAGTCTCACGGGCACCGCGTTCGCAGACGCTCCGGTGCAGTGGGAGGACAACGGTCCGTACTCCCCGCTGTACGTCATCACGATCCTGGTGGTGATCCCGGCCGTCCATGTTCGCGCTGATCACGCTGCTGGTCTACCTGCCCTCGATGATGCGCAAGGGCGAGAGCTACCACCCGGGCCAGCCGTGGCGCAACGAAGCCGAGTGGTTCGGCGGCCCGCGCGGCGGTGTCGGTGCGGTCGACCGCACGGAGCAGCCGCGGGCCGTGAGCGGCTCCGACCACGCGCAGGACAAGGGTGGCGCCAGTGGCAAGTGGTGATGCGTTCTCGGCCGCGCAGCGGCACCAGATCGACAAGGCCATCCGCGACGCAGAGACGGTGTGCCGCTGCGAGTTCTCGGTCTTCGTGGGCCGCTCCGAGGGTGAGTCCCGGCCGTTCGCCGAGCGCCTGCACGCGACCCTGGTCGCACCCGAGCGCTCCGTCCTGGTCCTCGTGGACCCGGCGGTCAAGCTCCTGGAGATCGTGACCGGCACCGAGGTGCGCCGCGTCCTCGACGACGCCGAGGTGCAGCTCGCCGTGCTGACCATGCAGAGCGCGTTCGCCAGCGGCGACCTCGTCGGCGGCATCGTCCAGGGCGTCCAGCAGCTCGCTGCGCACGCCCGCGGCCCGCAGGTCCGGCACGAGGCCTGACCGGCACCGCTCAGCCCAGACGCACGAAGGGCCGCACCCCGAGGGGTGCGGCCCTTCGTCGTTGCCGGGGGTCTGGGTCAGGCGCCGGCCTGCTGGGCGGTGAGCGCCCGCACCATGTCGGCCCGCGCCTCGCTCACGTAGCGCTTGGCGGCCGGGTTGGCCGGCGAGCCGGCCAGCCACTGGTCCACCCGGTCGAGGGTGGCCTGCCCGGTGAGGACGCGCGGGAACATGTACTCCAGCATCGTCGAGGCGATCTGGGTGCCCTTCTCCTCCCAGATCGTGTCCGCGACGGTGAGGTAGCGCTCGAGGTACTCCGCGAGCACCTCCTCCTGCTCGGAGCAGTCGAAGACGTAGGCGATGCTGCGCTGGGTCTCGTTGGAGATGTCGTCGCGCACCGCGGCGTCGTTCCAGGCCTGCGCCTTGGCCTTGTCGCACGGCAGCACGGCGCGGGCAGCGGCCGCCCGCTCCCGACCGGAGATGGTGTTGTCCCGGGCGAGCTCCTCGGCCACCCGCTGCTCGTCGGCGCGCCCGGCCCGGGCCAGCGCCGTGACCAGCGCCCACCGCAGGTCGGGGGCCACGTCGAAGCCCTCGAGCGTGACGCTGCCGTCGAGCAGGCCCTCGAGCAGGTCGAGTCCCTCGGGGCTGCGGGCCGCACCGCCGTACGACGACGGCGGGACGCGCTTGCCGATGGTGCCGGCGAAGGCCTTGACGAAGGTCAGCTGGTGGTCGCTGCCGGCGGCGGCGTCCTCGAGGAGGCGGCGCAGCCCGGACTCCCAGGTGGCGCGCAGCGCGTCCCGCTTGTCCGGGTGGCAGAGCTGGTCGATCGCGATCTGCACGTAGACCGGCAGCTGCTTGACGGCCGTCTCGTCGGACTCGGTGCCGAGCCCCTGGAGCACCATCTCGACGAAGTCGCCGGCGGGCAGCTCCGCGTCGCGGGTCATGTCCCACAGCGCGCCCCAGCACACGGCCCGGGCGAGGGAGTCGTCGATGTCCTGGATCGACTCCCGCACGGTCGCCAGCGACCGCTCGTCGAAGCGGACCTTGGCGTAGGACAGGTCGCCGTCGTTGAGCAGCACCAGGTCGGGCTGCTGGGCGCCGAGGAGCTTCGCCACGTCGGTGCGCGCGCCCACGACGTCCGTCTCCACCGTCGTGCGACGGACCAGGCGGCCGTCCTGCGCGCGGTCGTAGAGGCCGACGCCGATGCGGTGCCGGCGCAGCGTCGGGTGGTCCGGGTGCGCGCTCTGGGTCACCGCGAAGGAGGTGTAGCGCCCCTCGTCGTCGACGGTCGCGTCGACGGCCAGGGTGTTCACCCCGGTCGTCTGCAGCCACTCCTCGGCCCAGGAGCCGAGGTCGCGGCCGGAGGTCTCCTCCAGCGCCCGCAGCAGGTCGGAGAACTCCGAGTTGCCGAAGGCGTGCCGGCGGAAGTAGGCGCGCAGCCCGGCGAAGAACTCGACCTCACCGACCCAGGCGACCAGCTGCTTGAGCGCGGCGGCGCCCTTGGCGTAGGTGATCCCGTCGAAGCTGACCTCGACGGCCTCGAGGTCGTGGTTGTCGGCGGCGATCGGGTGCGTGGAGGGCAGCTGGTCCTGGCGGTAGGCCCAGTTCTTGCGGGAGTTCGTGAAGCCGGTCCACGCCTCGTCGTACGACGTGGCGGCGACCAGCGCGTGGTGCGAGGCCCACTCGGCGAACGACTCGTTGAGCCACAGGTCGTCCCACCACTTCATGGTCACCAGGTCGCCGAACCACATGTGCGCCATCTCGTGCAGGACGGTGTTGGCGCGCTGCTCGTAGAACCAGGTGGCCTGGCGGCTGCGGGGGAGGTACTCGTCGCGCAGCGTCACGCAGCCGGCGTTCTCCATCGCGCCGTTGTTGAACTCGGGGACGTAGAGCTGGTCGTACTTGTGGAAGGGGTAGGGGAAGTCGAAGGCGTCCTCGAAGAACGCGAAGCCCTGCTTGGTGACCTCGACCAGCTCGTCGGTGTCGAAGTACGGCACCATCGACTGCCGGCAGTAGTGCCCCATCGGGATCTCGCCGTGCTTGCCGACGTAGGTGTCGTGGACGGAGTGGTACTCGCCGGCGACGATCGCGGTGACGTACGTCGACATCCGCTCGGTCGCGGGGAAGGCCCAGACCGCCCGGTCACCGTCGGCCGGGACCGGCTCGGGGGTGGGTGCGTTGGAGACCACGACCCAGTGCGACGGAGCGGTCACGGTGAAGTGGAAGACCGCCTTGAGGTCGGGCTGCTCGAAGGTGGTGAACACCCGACGGGCGTCGGGCACCTCCATCTGCGAGTAGAGGTAGACCCGGTCGTCGGCCGGGTCGACGAACCGGTGCAGGCCCTCGCCGGTGTGGCTGTAGGTGCAGTCGGCCACGACCCGCAGCTCGTTGTCGGCCTCGAGGCCGTCGAGCCGGATCCGGTGGTCGGCGTACACCTCGGCCGGGTCCAGGGACCGGCCGTTGAGGGTCAGCTCGCGGATCGTCCCGCCGACGAGGTCGGCGAAGGTGGAGGCGCCCACGGTGCGGCTGCGGAACCGGATCACGGTCGTGGAGCCGAAGGTGGTGGTGCGCGAGGGGTCGAGGTCGAGGTCCACGGTGTAGGACTCGATCTCCAGGAGACCGGCGCGGGTGCGCGCCTCGTCCCGGGTCAGGTTGGTTCCAGGCATGCGTGCATTGTCCCATTCGGCGCGGGGAATAACCGAATCGAACAGGACGGTTCCCTTGGTGTGCGCAACCACGCACCACGTCCGTCGCAACCGACCGTAGGAGTCCCGTTGACCGCCACCGAGACCAGCACCGAGCGCACCCCCGTCGACTTCTGGTTCGACCCGCTCTGCCCCTGGGCCTGGATGACCTCGCGCTGGCTGCTGGAGGTGGAGAAGGTCCGCCCGATCGCCCCCTCCTTCCACGTGATGAGCCTGGCCTACCTCAACCAGGACAAGGACATTCCCGAGAACTACCGGAAGATGCTCGAGCCGGCCTGGGGCCCGGTCCGGGTGGCGATCGCCGCCGCGCAGGCCGAGGGCGACCGCGTCCTGCTGCCGCTCTACACGGCCCTCGGCAACCGCATCCACCTGGAGGGCCGCTCCATCGACCGGCAGCTGATCGAGGAGGCGCTGGAGGAGGTGGGCCTGCCGACCGCGCTCGCCGACGCCGCGGAGTCGACGGCCTACGACGAGGACCTCAAGAAGTCGCACCACGCCGGGATGGACCAGGTCGGCATGGAGGTCGGCACCCCGGTGATCGCCACCGAGGGCATCGCGTTCTTCGGCCCGGTCGTGACCCCGGCCCCCAAGGGCGAGGACGCCGGCAGGCTCTGGGACGGCGTGCTGCTCGTGGCGGGCACGCCGGGGTTCTTCGAGATCAAGCGCACCCGCGACAAGGGCCCCGACTTCTCCTGATCGGCCGGTGCGACGGGCGCCCGGTCCCTACAGTGCTGAGGTGATCGTCGCGCCTCACGGCCTGTCGGCCGACCGGGTCGGCAGCGCTGTGCGCGCCGGCTGGGGCGTGGACGTCACCTTCGTCGAGCATCTCGAGATCGGCGACGGTGGCTGGCACTGGCGTCTCGGTGACGAGTTCGGGCCGCAGTGGTTCGCGAGCGCGCACCCGGTGCGCAGCGCCGACGAGCGGCAGCGCCGGCTGGCTTCGTACGACGCCGCGACCCGGCTCGCCGCGGTGCTGCCGTTCGTCGTCGCGCCGGTGCGCACCCGAGACGCGCGGCTCGCCCTGGATGTGGCGCCCGGGCTGCTGCTGACGCTCGTGCCGCTGCTCGAGGTCTTCCCTCCCGGCCCGGCCGACGACGGCAGCCGGGTGCTGGTCGCCCGCCTGCTCGGCGAGCTGCACCGGTCACACCGCCCCCGGGAGCTCCCGTTGTGGCGACCGCGGATCGGGCATGGCCCTCACGACGGGCGTGAGGCCCTCGAGGGCTGCCTGCGCAGCCGCGGTTGGGCCGGCGGCTCCTGGTCGGGTCCCGCCGAACGGCTGCTCGTGGACGCGGCGCCGGTGGTCGAGCGGGCGTTGCGGCGGTTCCTCCTCCTCGGTGCGGCGGTCGCCGGGAGCGCCGAACGGTGGGTCGTCACGCACGGCGCGCCGTACGGCGGCCGGACGGTGAGCACGCCCGACGGGCCGCGGCTGGTCGGCTGGGGACGCGCCCGCCTGGCCCCCCGCGAGCGCGACCTGGGCGAGACGCTGGCGGAGGCGGAGGGCGACGACCCGTGGTACGCCTACGTCGAGGCGGGCGGCCGCCCGGAGGGGCTGTCGGCGGACACGATGGAGCTGTTCGCCCTGCAGCGGCACCTCGACGAGATCGCGGCGCAGGCAGCCCACTTCTCACATCCGCACGGCGACACCGCCGACGACCGTCGCCGGTTCGGCGCCCTGGAGCGCGAGCTCGACGCGCTCGTCAGCGACTGGGGCTGAGCGGCCGCCCTCAGAGGTGGTTGCCGTAGCCCCACGAGCCCGGACCGCCCGAGTTCTGCGGGTTCAGCAGGGTCAGCGCGGCCGCGGTGAAGTAGCTCTTGCCGTAGGGCAGGTAGGCCGCGCCGGCCTCCCAGTAGGGCACCATCTGGCTGCCGATCTTCACGCAGCGCAGGTCCGGGCGCTCGCCCCGCGCGATCCGTGCGGCGTCCTGCGCGCAGGCCGGCACGATCCGGGTGCCGTGCGCGGGCGGGTTCCAGCGGACGTCGACGGTGGCCGGTCCGTGCTGGGGGTTGAAGAAGCACGGCGTCCGGCGCTGCGGCAGTGGGGTGCCGGCGACCCGGGCCTGCACGCAGGCGAGGGCGTACCGGCCGGCCGAGAGGGTGTCGTTGACGGTGCTGACCTCGTCGGCGCTGCTCATCCTGGGCACTGCGCGCTGCGCCGACTCGTAGGCGTCGAGCGCGGCCTGGTAGTCCAGCCGGGCCGCCTCGTCGAGCGGGCCCGCCACCTGGGCGTCGAGGCGCTGGAGCTGCTCGCCCAGGACCGTGACGTCCTCGTCGGCGAGGCTGCGCACCGCCTCGAGCTCTTCGGTGTGCTCGAGCGCCAGCTCGCGCTCGCGGCGACGGCCACGCCACGTGCGTCCGCCCAGCACCCCGCCGCCCGCGGCCAGGGCCGCGATGATCAGCCACTCCATGTGACCATCCCCCTTGTGAGTCGGGTCAGGCTACTCCCGGACCGAGCCGTCCCACCGCCATTCGGGGACGGGGACCTCCGGGTCGCGGCCGGTGATCCGGAGCAGGGTGAGCCAGGGGTGGCCGTCGGTCGGTGCGTCCGGGAAGAGCCGGTCCAGCACGCGTCGTACGACGTCCGGGTCGGCGTCCCACGCGAGGCCGAGCGGGTCCGCCACGTCGTGCAGGTGCAGCAGCACCTCGACGGTGCCCATGGCGGCGAAGCCGTCGGGGTCGGAGACGCCCCACGGGTGCCAGCCGCGCCGATCCGCGCCGGCGTCGCGCGCGACTCCCGACAGGAACCCGCCGCACGCGTCGAGGACCTGCACCAGGCCGGCGTTGCCACGGTCGGCGATCGCCCGCACCGAGAGATGCGGGGCGTCCGGTCGGTCGGTCGTGAACGCGAACGGCACGTAGGACGAGGTCTCGGGCGTGCGCACCGCGACCTGCCCGGCATACGCGAACAGGTCGTCGGCGATGTGCTCGACGGTCTCCCAGCAGTCCCAGTCGAGGCCGCGCGCCGGCACGTGCCAGTCGCGGTCGGTGGCCTCCCGCAGCGCGGCCACCGCGGCCGCGACGACGGTGTCGAGGTCGTCGACGAGCGCGCTCACAACCCGCCTCCTTCGCCAGTCAGGGAGTTGACGGTGCGACGTACGTCGTCCAGGTCGGCCATGGCTGAAGCGTCTCGTCGGCCCACCTCGCGCGGCAACTCGATTGCCCGCCTCCCTAGAGTTGGCCCATGAGCAAAGTCCTGTCCGCCGTCGCCTGGCCGTACGCCAACGGCCCGCGCCACATCGGCCACGTGGCCGGTTTCGGCGTGCCCTCCGACGTCTTCAGCCGCTACATGCGGATGGCCGGGCACGACGTCCTGATGGTCTCGGGCACCGACGAGCACGGGACCCCGATCCTGGTGGCCGCGGACGCCGCCGGGGTGTCGCCGCGCGAGCTGGCCGACACCAACAACCGGCTGATCGTGGAGGACCTGCACCAGCTCGGTCTGTCCTACGACCTGTTCACCCGGACGACGACGCGCAACCACTACGCGGTGGTGCAGGAGATGTTCCGCACCGTGCAGCGCAACGGCTACATGGTCGAGCAGACCACGAAGGGCGCCATCTCCCCGTCGACCGGCCGCACCCTGCCGGACCGCTACATCGAGGGCACCTGCCCGATCTGCGGCTACGACTCTGCCCGCGGCGACCAGTGCGACAACTGCGGCAACCAGCTCGACCCGACGGACCTGATCAACCCGCGCAGCAAGATCAACGGCGAGACGCCCGAGTTCGTCGAGACCCAGCACTGGTTCCTCGACCTGCCCGCCCTGGCCACGGCCCTCAAGGAGTGGCTCGACGAGCGGGAGGCGTCGGGGACCTGGCGTCCGAACGTCATCAAGTTCAGCCAGAACATCCTCGAGGAGATCCGGCCGCGCGCGATGACCCGCGACATCGACTGGGGCATCCCGGTGCCGGGCTGGGAGGACCAGCCGACCAAGCGGCTCTACGTCTGGTTCGACGCGGTCATCGGCTACCTCTCCGCGTCGATCGAGTGGGCCCGCCGCTGCGCCGAATCCGAGGGAGGCGAGCCGGACCGCTGGCGCGAGTGGTGGAACGACCCCGGGGCGCTGTCCTACTACTTCATGGGCAAGGACAACATCACCTTCCACTCCCAGATCTGGCCCGCCGAGCTCCTCGCGTACGACGGGCGGGGCGACCGTGGCGGCGAGCCGGGGGAGTACGGCGCGCTCAACCTGCCGACCGAGGTGGTGTCCAGCGAGTTCCTCACCATGGAGGGCAAGCAGTTCTCGTCCTCGCGGGGCGTGGTGATCTACGTCCGCGACATGCTGGAGCGCTACCAGCCGGACGCGCTGCGCTACTTCATCTCCGCGGCCGGACCCGAGAACCAGGACAGCAACTTCACCTGGGCGGAGTTCGTGCGGCGCACCAACGACGAGCTGGTCGCCGGCTGGGGCAACCTGGTCAACCGGACCGCGACGATGATCGCCAAGAGCTTCGGCGAGATCCCTCCCGTCGGCACCCTCGAGGACGGCGACCGGGCGCTGCTCGACACGGTCGAGGCGGCCTTCGGCAGCATCGGCGCGCTGATCGGACGGCACCGGCAGAAGGCCGCGCTGGCCGAGGCGATGCGCACCGTCGCCGAGGTGAACCGCTACGTCTCCGACAACGCGCCCTGGAAGCTCAAGGGCGACGACGAGCGCGACCGGCTGGGCACGATCCTGCACGTCACCGCGCAGGCCGTCGCCGACTGCAACCTGCTGCTCGCGCCGTTCCTGCCGCACAGCGCGAACGCCGTGGACGTGGTGCTCGGCGGTGCCGGGACGGTCGCCCCGATGCCGGAGATCCGCGAGGTCGAGGACCTGGACGGCGGCCCGTCGTACCCGATCCTCACCGGTGAGTACTCCGGCTTCCCGGCCTGGACCCGCCGTCCGGTCGTGCCGGGGACGAAGGTCGACAAGCCGGCGCCGGTGTTCACCAAGCTCGACCCGTCGATCGTCGACGAGGAGCTGGCCCGGCTCGCCGGCGACCCGGCATGACCCTGCACCCGCAGTCGGTCGCCGCACTGGAGCTGTGGTCGCAGGGGCCGAGCGTCTCCGACCCCGGCTTCGGTGCCGACGGCATCGCGGCCATGCGCCGGGACGCGCTGGCCGCCGCCGCACTGGAGGAGAAGGAGCCGGTCGACCGGGTCGAGGACGTCGACGCGGACGGCGTGCCCTGCCGGCTCTACAGACCGGCCGGTGCCCCGGAGACCGTGCAGAGGGCGGTGCTGTTCCTGCACGGCGGCGGCTTCGTGTTCGGCGACGTCGACACCCACGACGGCCAGGCCCGCCGGATCGCCAACCGCACCGGCTCCGCGGTGCTGGCGGTCGACTACCGGCGACCGCCCGAGCACCGGTTCCCCGCGGCGCCCGATGACGTGGACACCGCTCTGCGGTGGCTGGTCGCTCACGCCACGCGCCTCGGCCTCGACCCGGCGCGGGTGGTCGCCCTCGGCGACAGTGCCGGCGGCAACCTCGCGCTCGTCGCCGCTCTGCGCAACCCCGGTCTGCTCGCGGCGACCGTGCTCGTCTACCCCTTCGTGGACGCGACGGCGTCGATGCCGTCCTACGCCCGCACCGACGGCGGGCTCACGCGCGCGCAGGGCGAGTGGTTCCTGCGGCAGTACATCCGCGACGAGCGCGACCTCGTCGACCCCGACCTCGCCCCGATCCTGGCGACCGGCTTCGCGACCCTGCCTCCGACGTACGTCCAGGTCGCCGAGCACGACGTGCTCGCCGACGAGGACCTGGAGCTGGCCCGCCGGATCGCGGCCGCCGGCGCGACGATCGAGACGACCGTCTACGACGGGATGATCCACGGCTTCTGGCGCAACCCGCAGCTCTTCGACGCCTCCGAGGTCTCACTCGCCGACGCCGCCGGCTTCCTCGACCGGCACGTCTAGGCGCCGTCTCGTCGTCGTGCCCGGGCGGACGCTGAGGGACTCACGTCGGACGAACCCTCGTGAGACTGCCCGGCAGTGTTCTCCAGCAGCACGATGGCGAGGTCGTCGCCGAGCTGACCGCCCTTGATGTGACGCCGGACGATCTCGAGGACGCCGTCGAGCGCGACATCGGGCTGCGACGCTGTCAGGGTCGGTGCCAGCTCGAGCAGCGGCAGGAACCGCCCCTGTTCGTCGCGCGCTTCGCTGAGGCCATCGGTGTACAACAGCAGTCGGTCACCGGCTCCCCACGAGATCGTGACCGGCTCGCCGTCCCCACCCAGCCCCAGCGGCAGCCCGGGCGGCACGGTCAGCAGCTCGGCGGTCCCGTCAGGACGGATCAGCATGGGCGGTGGGTGGCCGCACGCGAGGAGCGTGACCCGGCCGCGGTGGGACGCGTCGACCATCAGCGCGGTGGCGAAGTCTTCATCACCCATGAACGGCGTCAGGTAGGCGTCCATGTCGCGGGCGACATCGGGCAGCGACGTCTCGGTGGCCGCGGCCTGGCGGAACGCGCGGATCACTCGTGCGGCCTGCTCGACGGCCGCGAGCCCCTTGCCGCGTACGTCACCGACCAGAAACCGGACGCGGGCGCCGACGAGCGAGCAGTCGTAGAGGTCCCCACCCACGACGGCGTCCTCGACCGCGCTCTGGTAGCGCGCGGTCACCCGCACGTCGGCGGCTGTGGACGGCAGGGTCGGCAGGACCGCACGCTGGGCCACCTCGGCGATGGTGGCCACGTGCCCGAAGCGGCGTTCTCGGCGGACCCGGACCTCGGCGATCACCACGGCGGCCGCTCCCACCAGGGCGACGTCGAGCAGCAGCACCCACTGCTGTGTGGTGTCCCAGTTCTGGTTGTACAGACCGGACAGCACCACGAGCGCAGTCGCAGCCGCCGCGAACCCGGCGGTGGCCCGCGCGGACATGACAGCGGCCGCGGCCAGCGGGGCGAGCGCGAACAGGGGGTCGGGAGAGATGCTCGGCGGTGCGACCAGGTCCGCCGCGGTGAGCAGGAGCAGCCACACCACGGCGATGGCGGCTCCCAGCCGGACCGTGCTCGTGTTCGTCACGGCCCCTCCTCCGTCACCTCGGCCTGTGACCAGGGTTGCACGACCCCGCGCGAGGGGGCCCTTCCTCGTCGGGCGCCTCGAGCGCGAACCGGGACACACCAGTCAGATCTGCCGCCGCTGCATCTCCTCGGCCGCGCCCCAGCGCCGCTCGGCCCTCTGCCAGAATGCGGGCATGCGCGTCCACCTCGGCTCCGACCACGCCGGCCTCGAGCTCAAGGAGCACCTGCTGAACTGGCTTGCGGACCACGGCTTCGAGGCCGTCGACCACGGGCCCTTCGTCTACGACGCCCTCGACGACTACCCGGTGTTCTGCCTGCGTGCGGCCGAGGCCGTCGCGGCCGACTGGCAGGACGGCGAGCAGAGCCTCGGTGTCGTCGTCGGCGGCTCCGGCAACGGCGAGGCGATCGCCGCCAACAAGGTCAAGGGGGTGCGTTGCGCCCTGGTCTGGAGCGAGGAGACCGCGACCCTCGCGCGGGAGCACAACGACGCCAACGTGGTGTCGGTCGGCGGCCGGATGCACACCGTCGAGGACATGACCCGCTTCGTCGAGGTGTTCCTCGGCACCGCCTACAGCGGCGAGGAGCGGCACACCCGGCGCATCGGCATGCTCGCCGACTTCGAGAAGACCGGGAACCTCCCGCCGCTCCCGGAGTCCGCGCTCGGGCACCGTCCCGGCGCCTCCGCCTGAGATGCCCGAGGGGCACACCCTCCACCGCCTCGCCACGGCGGTGCGCGAGCAGTTCGCCGGCCGGACCGTCGCGGTCAGCAGCCCGCAGGGCCGCTTCGCCGAGTCCGCACGGCTCGTGGACGGCACCGAGCTGGTCACCGCCGAGTCGTTCGGCAAGCACCTGTTCGTGGCGTTCGCCGAGGAGCGGTTCGTGCACGTGCACCTCGGCCTCTACGGCCAGTTCGACCTGTACGACGGCCCGCCGCCGCCGCCGGTGGGACAGGTCCGGATGCGCATCGTCGCCGGCGCGCCCCGCCCGTCGTACGGCGACCTGCGGGGTGCCACCGCCTGCGAGCTGCTCACCGCCGAGCAGCGCGACCTGATCGTCGAGCGGCTCGGGCCCGACCCGCTGCGTGAGGACGCCGACTGGACCCGGGCCTTCGACCGCGTGCACCGCAGCCGCGCACCGATCGGTGGGCTGCTGATGGACCAGGCGGTGCTCGCGGGTGTCGGCAACGTCTACCGGGCCGAGGTGCTGTTCCGGCACCGGCTGCACCCGCTGCGGCCGGGGAGCTCGGTGCGGCGCGGCCGGTTCGAGGCGTTGTGGGACGACCTCGTGCTGCTGATGCGCGAGGGGGTCCGGACCGGGCGCATCGACACCGTGCACACCGCCCACACGCCCGAGGTGATGGGCCGCGCCCCGCGCGTCGACGACCACGGGGGAGAGGTGTACGTCTACCGGCGGCAGGGGCAGCCCTGCCACGTCTGCGGCACCCGGGTCCGCACCGAGGTGCTGGCCGGCCGCAACCTGTTCTGGTGCCCGCGCTGCCAGCCCGTGTTCCGGTCGCGTGCCAGGACAGCGTGATCTTTCGTGACCTTCCTCGTGACCTGCACGAAGCGTGGGCAAGTCCGGCGCACGCCCACTAAGGTCTGAGGGTGGTCGCCGCGTCCCACCCCGACCGCCTGTCCCGCGTGCCCGTGGGTCGGGCGCTGACGCGATCCTGGAACCGCCAGGTCCGCCGGATCCGGGAGTCGGAGATCGCCCCCGCGCTGCTGCTCTGCGCGGCGTGCGTGCTCATCGGCATCTCCCAGTACGCCGTCATGTACGTGCCGCTCACCACGCTGGTCATCCCGATGGTGATCGGCAACCTGGTCCTCAGCCCCCGCACGCTGCCCTGGGCCGTGGTCTTCGCACTCGGGGTGCTCGTGATCGTGGTCGCCGCGACCCCCGAGCTGATCGACGGACGGCGGGTCGGCGGAGTCGTCGTGATCTTCCTGATCGGGCTGATCATCCTGGTCTCCTCGTTCCGCCGGACCCGGCTCGGTGTCGCCGGCGTGCGTGGCGAGTCGATGCTCGTCGACCTCCGCGACCGGATCCACAGCCAGGCGCAGATGCCCGACCTCCCCAAGGACTGGTACGCCGAGGCGGTGCTCCGCTCGGCCGGGGGCTCGTCGTTCGCCGGGGACTTCCTGGTCGCCGCCCGCTCGCGGGACGGCTCGTCGCTCCAGGTGGCGGTCGTCGACGTCTCCGGCAAGGGCGAGCAGGCCGGGTCCCGGTCGCTGCTGCTCTCCGGCGCGTTCGGTGGCCTGCTCGGTGCGCTCCCGGCGCAGGACTTCCTGCCCGCCGCCAACGACTACCTGCTGCGGCAGGACTGGAGCGAGGGGTTCGCCACCGCCGTGCACGTCGACATCGACCTGCGCACCGGTGTCTTCGAGCTGCGTTCCGCCGGCCACCCGCCGGGTGTGCAGCTGCACGCCGGTTCCGGCCGGTGGGCCGTGCACGAGGCCGAGGGGCCGGTGCTCGGGCTGATGTCGCGGGCGGAGTTCTCCGTCGTCCGGGGCCGGATCGACCGCGGCGACGCGCTGCTGCTGTTCACCGACGGCCTGGTGGAGACGCCGCAGCGGGACATCTCGTTGGGCATCGACAAGCTGCTCGGCCAGGGCGAGGCGCTGCTGCGGGCCGGGTTCGAGCGCGGCGCTCACCGGCTGATCGACCGGCTCGAGTCGATGCACGACGACCGGGCCCTGCTGCTGCTGCACCGCCGCTGACGGCGCCCGTGGCGGGCCCGTTGCGGGGCCCGCTCTGGGGGTGTCTGGAGGGTCTGGAGCGGATGACGGGAATCGAACCCGCGTAGCTAGTTTGGAAGACTAGGGCTCTACCATTGAGCTACATCCGCGTGCGTTCCGCGGGGTCTGTGACCCCGACCGGAAGCGGCACCATGGTGCCACAGGTCCACGCCCCGTCTCGATTGGGGTTCGCGCACGCCTCTCCCGTAGACTCCCGGGGGCTCCTCGACCGGAGCCGTGAGACCGGTGGCCGGGAAACCGGGGCGTAGCGTAGTGGCTAGCGCGCCTGCTTTGGGAGCAGGAGATCGCAGGTTCGAGTCCTGTCGCCCCGACCACCCGTCGTCGCACGACTTCCTCCCGGACCGCCCGACCCCCACCGCCCGGTGTGCCGCGCGCCCCGCACGCCGTACGACCACGACCAAGCCAGGCCACGAGTCAGACACCTGGCCAGATGATTGAGGAGAACCACCTGTGAAGAGCGCCGTCGAGACTTTGAGCCCGACCCGGGCCAAGCTCACCGTCGAGGTGCCCTTCGAGGAGCTCAAGCCGAGCCTCGACGCGGCGTACAAGAAGATCGCCCAGCAGATCAACGTGCCCGGCTTCCGCCGCGGCAAGGTGCCGCCGATGGTCATCGACCGTCAGGTCGGCCGGGGTGCGGTCCTCGACGAGGCGATCAACGAGGCCTTGCCGAAGCTGTACGTCGACGCGCTGCAGGCCAACGACCTCGAGCCCCTCGCCCAGCCGGAGATCGAGATCACCAAGCTCGAGGACAACGAGACCCTCGAGTTCAGCGCCGAGGTGGACATCCGTCCCGAGATCGAGCTGCCCGACTACACCGGCCTCGAGGTCACGGTCGACGACGTCGCGGTGACCGACCAGGACGTCGAGGAGCAGGTCCAGAACCTCCGGGAGCGCTTCGCGAGCCTGAGCGAGGTCGAGCGGCCCGCGGCCGACGGCGACTTCGTGGTCATGGACCTCGTGGCTCGCCAGGACGGTGAGGTCGTCGAGGGCGCCGAGGTCTCGGGCATGAGCTACCAGGTCGGCAAGGGCGGCATGCTCGACGGCCTCGACGAGGCTCTGACCGGCATGGCTGCGGGCGACGAGAAGACGTTCGCCTCCAAGCTCGTCGGTGGCGAGCTGCTCGGCGAGGACGTCGAGGTGGAGGTCAAGGTCACCTCGGTCAAGGAGCAGGAGCTCCCCGAGCTCGACGACGACTTCGCCCAGACCGCCTCCGAGTTCGACACCGTCGCCGAGCTCGACGACGACGTGCGCACGCGCCTGTCCCGCGGCAAGCGCCTCGAGCAGGCCGCAGCCGCCCGCGACGCGGTCCTCGAGAAGCTGCTCGACCTCGTCGAGGTCCCGCTGCCCGAGGGTGTCGTGGAGTCCGAGCTGACGGCCCGCAGGGAGCAGATCCAGCAGCAGCTCGCGATGGCCGGCATGACCATGGAGCAGTACCTCGACGGCGAGGAGCAGACGGTCGACGAGTTCGAGGCCGACCTGGAGAAGCGGGTGCGCGACGCGGTCGCCGCGCAGTTCGTGCTCGACCAGGTCGCCAAGAAGGAGGAGATCGGCGTCAACGAGGGCGAGCTCCAGGAGCACCTCATGCGCCGCGCGCAGCAGTCGGGCCAGAACCCGCAGGAGTTCATCCAGCACATGCTGGAGCACAACCACATCCCGGAGATGGTCTCCGAGGTGGTGCGGGGCAAGGCGCTGGCCACGATCGTCGAGGCCGCGACCGTCACCGACGAGTCCGGCAACCACGTCGAGCTGAAGAACCTCCAGCCCGACGGCAGCATCGCCGACCCCGCGGACCTCGAGGCGGAGGCCGCCGAGGCTGCCGAGGCTGCCGAGCGAGCGTCCGACGCGTCCGACGCGGAGTCCACCGAGAAGACCGACGCCTGACGCCCGCTCTGCCAACGGTCCGTGTCACTCGGTGTGACACGGACCGTTGACATACCCCCGGTATGCCACCGACACTGACGCGGTGACCTCCACGACCGGATCGCGGCCGCGCGCCGGACTGCTCGGCGCGCTCGCGCTGGCCGCCGACACCGCCGACGAGATCGTGCTCGGCACCGTGCGCGACGTGCACGGCGCCGTCGTCACCCGCGTGCACCGCGTGACCGGGGGGTCCCCGGGCCACGGTCCGGTGTCCACCGCGGTCTACAACGGGATCGGCTGCAGCCTGCGCGCCACCAGCCGAGGGCTGCGCGCCGCGGACCGCAAGGTCGGCGCCCGCATCGAGGAGTCGCCCGCGGGCCGGGTGCTGGTGTCGGCCGTCAACGGGCTGATCGGCGACCGGCTCGCCGAGGACGGCTCGGACCTCGCGATCACGATGGCCGTCCGGGTCGGGCACCGCGACGTCGACCTCGACCGCCCCTCGCTGGCGGAGGCGTTCCCGTCCGCGACCGGTGACGTGGTGGTCTTCCTGCACGGCCTGGGCGAGCCCGACACGGCCTGGGACCTGCGGTCGCGGGAGCGCGGCAGCCGGTACGGCGACCGGCTCGCCGAGCAGGGCTGGACCCCGGTCTACCTGCGCGCGAACACCGGTCTCCCGATCGCCGAGAACGGCGTCGCACTGGCCTCCCTCCTCGACGACCTGGTGGCCTCCTGGCCCACCGCCGTACGTCGGATCGCGCTGGTCGGCCACTCGATGGGCGGCCTCGTCGTGCGGGCCGCCTGCGCGGTGAGCACCGACGCGGCGCAGCCGTGGACCGACCTGGTGACCGACGTGGTCACCCTGGGGACGCCGCACCTCGGCGCACCGCTCGAGCGCGGCGTCGCGCTCGGCGCCCGGACGCTCGGGCTGCTGCCGGAGTCCGCGCCGTTCGGCCGGATCCTGGAGTACCGCTCGGTCGGCATCCTGGACCTGCGCGGAGGTCTGGCCCACGACGTGCAGAACCTGCCGAACGCGCGCTACCGCCTCGTCGCGGCGACGCTCACCGCCTCACGCCGGCACCCGGTCGCCGAGACGCTCGGGGACGGCCTGGTCCGCTACCCGTCCGCGCTCGGACGTCCGCGCCGCGGGCCGGACATGTTCCCGGGCGCCGACGTGCTGCACATCCGGGGGGACCACTTCGACCTGCTCAACCATCCCGAGGTCGACGAAGCCCTGCGTGCCTGGCTCTCCTGAGCCGCGCCCAGGAACCGACAGGAGAACCCCGTGCCCCAGCCCCTGCCCATCAGCGCCACCGTCGACATCGCCGCGCCGCCCGAGCGCGTGTGGGAGCTCGTCGGCGACGTCACCCGGATGCCGGAGTGGAGCCCGGAGCTGCGCCGGCTGCGGGTCATCGGGAGGAGCCCGGTCCGGGTCGGGTCCACCCTGCTCGGGCTGAACCGGCGGGGCCTCGTCGCCTGGCCGACGTCCTCGACGGTGACCCGCCTCGACCCCGGCCGTGCCGTCGCCTGGCGCACCCGCGAGAGCGGCGCGACCTGGACCTACGAGCTCGAGGCGGCCGGCGGCGGCACCCGGCTGACGGGGCGACGGGACCTGCCGGAGTTCAGCCGGCTGACCTCGGTGCTGGGGCCGGTGATCGGGGGAGCGGCGGGCCACGACCAGGAGCTCGCCGCGGGGATCCGCACCACGCTGGCGCGGATCAAGGAGTCCGTCGAGACGTCTTGACCAGGGTGACACGCGGGCCGTGACCGAACCGTTTTGTGCATTAACCTGCACTCGCACAAACATGAACCCTTTGGTCCGGTTCAACCCCTTGTGACCCGGCAAAGAGGTCGTGTTGGCTTCCGGCGACTGCAACTCGCAGTCGCGCAGCCAGGTCGAGCCCGGGTCGCCCCTGCACGTCACCGACGTGGACCCTGCTCCGTCAGATGCCAGCCAGCTCTGCTGGGTCGGGCATTCCCGTGTTCCTTCTCGCTGCGCCTTCACGCGACACGATCGCTGATGACGGAGGAACCGTGCGAAAGAAGTCAGCCGGGCTGTTGAGCCTGGTCGTGGCGGCGGGACTGGGGACAACCCTCGGCATGCCCGCGGTCACGGCCAGCGCAGCCCCCCAGGTCAAGACTGCTGCCCCGAGTGCAGACTCCGGCCCCGCCCTGGCCCAGTCCGACGACCTGCCGAACCCTGCCGAGGAGAAGAAGCGGGCGCTGCGCGAGCAGGCCCTCACCGAGGTGCTGAACGGCAAGGCGACGCCGGAGAAGCGCGGCGCCAGCACCGTGGTCAAGGTCGGCACGACCAGGACCCCCGCCGCGAAGAGCGGCGCCAAGACGAAGCCGGGCACGAGCGAGGACCAGTACGTCGAGCTGAGCCGCCAGAAGACCGACAAGATCTTCGTGATCCTGGCCGACTTCGGCAACAAGCGGGGCACCGACATCGACCCGCGCTACGGCGACGTCGACACCGACAAGAACACGCCCGGCCCGACGACGTTCGAGGGCCCGCTGAACAACAAGATCCCGGCTCCCGACCGCAGCGTCGACAACTCGACCGTGTGGCAGCAGAACTACGACCGCAAGCACTTCCAGGACCTGTACTTCGGCAAGGGTGACGCGGCTGGCTCCGGCGGCGTGACCGAGTCGGTCAAGCAGTACTTCGAGCGCCAGTCCTCGGGCCGCTACAGCGTCGACGGCTACGTCAGCGACTGGGTGACCGTGCCCTACAACGAGGCGCGCTACGGCCGCAGCAACGGCTTCCCCTGCGCCAGCAACGTCTGCAGCAACACGTGGAACCTGGTGAAGGACGGCATCGACACCTGGGTCGCGCAGCAGGAGGCCGCGGGCCAGACCGACGACCAGATCAAGGCGACGCTGTCCTCCTACGACCAGTGGGACCGCAACGACTTCGACCACGACGGCAACTTCAACGAGCCCGACGGCTACCTCGACCACTTCCAGATCGTGCACGCGGGCGGCGACCAGGCCGACGGCGACCCGATCCAGGGTGAGGACGCCGTCTGGTCGCACCGCTGGAAGGCCTTCCAGAACACCGGCCAGGGTCCGACGGGCAACAAGGACGGCGGCGTCCAGATCGGCAACACCGGTCTCTGGGTCGCCGACTACACCATCCAGCCCGAGAACGGCGGGATGAGCGTGTTCGCCCACGAGTACACCCACGACCTCGGTCTGCCGGACCTCTACGACACCTCCGGCCCGTCGTCCGCCAACGAGAACGGCGTCAACTACTGGTCGCTGATGGCCCAGAGCCGCGAGGCCGCCCCGAACGACCAGGGCATCGGCACCCGCGCCTCCGACCTCGGCGCCTGGGACAAGCTGCAGCTCGGCTGGCTCGACTACGAGATCGTCAACCCGCGCACCGCGGGCGACAAGGTGGACCTCGGCCCGCACGAGTACAACTCCGCCAAGGCTCAGGCCGCGGTGGTGAACTCCCGAAGAAGCAGGTCGTCACGCCGCTGTCGGCGCCGTACGCCGGGACGCAAGTCCTGGTGGAGCGGGACGGGCAACGACTACGACCGCCACGATGACGCGCGACGTCACGCTGGCCGCGGGCACCTCGTCGCTGACCTTCCAGGCGAAGTGGAACATCGAGGACTGCGGCCCGAACCGACGGACGCGTGCGACTACGCCTACGTCGAGGTGGACGACGCGGACCGGCTTCAAGGCCATCCCCGGCAACATCACCCACGCCGCGGAGGGCAACGGCATCGACGGCACCCAGGCCACCTGGACCCCGGCGACGTTCGACCTGTCCTCCGTACGCCGGCAAGACGGTCCAGCTCCGGCTGCGCTACAAGACCGACCCGGCCGCGGCCGGCAACGGCGGCGCGCAGACCCCTGGTCTGTTCGCCGACGACATCACCGTCGACCTCGGTGGCGCTCCGCTGTTCACCTCGGGCGCCGAGACCACCCCGGAGGGCTGGACGCTCGCCGGCTTCTCCTCGGTCGGTGAGTCGGTCACCACGTCGTACGACAACTACCTGATCGCGTCCAACCGGGCGTACGTCGTCGTTCGACAAGTACCTCCAGTCGCGGTCCGTACAACTTCGGGTTCGGGACCGAAGCCCGACTTCGTCGAGCACTTCCCGTACCAGAACGGCCTGCTGCTCAGCTACTGGGACACCTCGCAGACGGACAACAACACGAGCCAGCACCCGGGTGAGGGCCTGATCCTGCCGGTCGACGCGAACCCGGCGCCGATCGCCGAAGCTCGGTGGCGGCGTCTGGCGTCCGCGGGTCAGCGGCTACGACTCGCCGTTCGGCCTGGAGAAGTCGGACTCGTTCACGCTGCACCTCGGCGACGCCAAGGACACGGCGAGCTACGTCCGGGCCAGGCGGCCGTCCCGCTGTTCCACGACGACGAGTCGTACTGGGACGCCCGTCAGCCGACGGCCAGCGTCAAGGTGCCCGAACAACGGGGTCAACATCGAGGTGCTGACGCAGCAGGGCACCTCCATGGACATCCGGGTCGTCGAAGCGCGAGCTGACCCGCACGGTGACACGGATGGCATAGACGGACGACGCCGCGGGTCAGGGGCCCTCGAGCATCGTCCAGAGCGTGGCCGGGAGGTTCGTCCTCCCGGCCACGGTCGCGTCCGGGGCCGGGAGGTCGGCCCGCCCTGGCTCCGACGTGTGCCCGCCCCGGCTCCGACGCGGTCCGGACAGGTCGGCGCCCGGTCGTGCGCTGTGGGCGAACAACTCCGGACAACCCGTGGAAGTGCCGGTGCGTCCGGCTAGGGTCGGGGGCGTGCCAGACATCAGAGAGACCGAAATGAACGGTGGCGGCTCGGCGTACGGGCTCGACGACCACATCTACCAGCGGCTGCTCCAGGAGCGGATCATCTTCCTCGGCTCCGAGGTGCGCGACCAGAACGCCAACGCGATCTGCGCGCAGATGCTGCTGCTGTCCGCCGAGGACCCCGAGGCCGACATCTTCCTGCACATCAACAGCCCGGGTGGGTCGGTCGACTCCGGCATGGCGATCTACGACACCATGAACTACATCCCCAACGACGTGGCGACCGTGGGCATGGGTCTGGCCGCCTCGATGGGGCAGTTCCTGCTCTGCGCCGGCGCCAAGGGCAAGCGCTACGCCCTTCCGCACGCGCGGATCATGATGCACCAGCCCTCGGGCGGCATGGGCGGCTCGGCCTCGGACATCAAGATCCAGGCCCAGCAGTCGCTGCACATCAAGAAGGTGCTCTTCGAGCTGATCGCGCAGCACACCGGCCAGACCGCTCGAGCAGGTCGAGCCCGACGCCGACCGGGACCGCTGGTTCACCGCGGAGCAGGCCAAGGAGTACGGCTTCATCGACAACGTGATCTCGAGCGCCCGCCAGGTCGCCGACGAGGGCCGCCCGGCCCGCAACAAGTGAGGGGCTGAGATGACCAGCACGCACATCCCGGGCCTGGGCATGGGCCCCGGCCCGTCCGGCAAGGCGGCCGACGTCGCCTCGCCGAGCATGAACTACTACATCCCGCAGTGGGAGGAGCGGACGTCGTACGGCTTCCGCCGCATCGACCCCTACGCCAAGCTCTTCGAGGACCGGATCGTCTTCCTCGGCACCCCGATCAGCGACGACATCGCCAACGCGGTGATGGCCCAGCTGCTGTGCCTGGAGTCGATGGACCCCGACCGCGACATCCAGATCTACATCAACAGCCCCGGCGGCTCGTTCACCGCGCTGACCGCGATCTACGACACGATGCGGTTCGTCAAGCCCGACATCCAGACCGTGTGCCTGGGTCAGGCGGCCTCGGCGGCGGCGATCCTGCTCGCGGCCGGCGCGCCCGGCAAGCGGCTCGCGCTGCCGAACAGCCGGATCCTGATCCACCAGCCCTACACCGAGGGCACCTACGGCCAGGCCTCCGACATCGAGATCCAGGCCAACGAGATCCTCCGGATGCGCGAGCTGCTCGAGAAGATGATCGCCGAGCACTCCGGCAAGGACGTCGAGCAGGTCAGCCGCGACATCGACCGGGACAAGATCCTCACCGCGGAGGCGGCGGTCGAGTACGGCCTGATCGACGCGATCCTGGAGTCCCGCAAGGGCACCCTGGCACCAGCGTGAACACCTCCCTCGTCCCCGACGGGTCAGTCCCCAGCGGGGACGAGGGAGTCGCCGTGTCCTGTCCCATTTGGGGGCGCGACGGGGTACCTTCGAGTTCGAGGAAAGCAAGCCGCTAAGCAGCCGGTGGGACGTCCGGCCCGAATCGTGAGGAGCCGTGCCTGTGGCACGCATCGGTGACGGAGGCGACCTGCTGAAGTGTTCTTTCTGCGGGAAGAGCCAGAAGCAGGTCAAGAAGCTCATCGCAGGTCCAGGTGTCTACATCTGTGACGAGTGCATCGACCTCTGCAACGAGATCATCGAGGAGGAGCTCAGCGAGGGCACCGAGGTCGGCCTCGAGGAGCTGCCCAAGCCGCGGGAGATCTTCGAGTTCCTGAACTCCTACGTCATCGGCCAGGAGACCGCCAAGAAGGCGCTCGCGGTGGCGGTCTACAACCACTACAAGCGGGTCCAGGCCGGGGTCGTCTCCGGCACCCAGCGGCACAAGGCCGACGAGGCCGTCGAGCTGGCCAAGTCCAACATCCTGGTCATCGGCCCGACCGGCTGCGGCAAGACCTACCTCGCCCAGACCCTGGCCCGGATGCTCAACGTCCCGTTCGCGATCGCCGACGCGACCGCGCTGACCGAGGCCGGCTACGTCGGCGAGGACGTCGAGAACATCCTGCTCAAGCTGATCCAGGCCGCCGACTACGACGTCAAGAAGGCCGAGACGGGCATCATCTACATCGACGAGATCGACAAGGTGGCCCGCAAGGCGGAGAACCCCTCGATCACCCGCGACGTCTCCGGCGAGGGCGTCCAGCAGGCGCTGCTGAAGATCCTCGAGGGCACCACCGCCTCGGTGCCGCCGCAGGGCGGCCGCAAGCACCCGCACCAGGAGTTCATCCAGATCGACACGACGAACATCCTGTTCATCGTCGGCGGCGCGTTCGCCGGTCTGGAGCACATCGTCGAGCAGCGGATCGGCAAGAAGACCCTCGGCTTCGGCGCGAGCCTCCCCACCAAGGAGGAGCGCGACATGGAGAAGATCTTCTCCGAGGTGATGCCCGAGGACCTGCTGAAGTTCGGCCTGATCCCCGAGTTCATCGGCCGGCTCCCGGTGATCGCCACGGTCGACAAGCTCAACCGCGAGGCGCTCGTGCAGATCCTCACCGAGCCCCGCAACGCCCTGGTGAAGCAGTACCAGAAGCTCTTCGAGCTCGACGGCGTCGAGCTCGAGTTCACCCCGGACGCGGTCGACGCGGTCGCCGACCTGGCGATGATGCGCGGCACCGGCGCCCGCGGCCTCCGGGCGATCATCGAGGAGGTCCTCCTCCACGTGATGTACGACGTGCCCTCCCGTGAGGACGTCGCCAAGGTCGTCGTCACCGGCGAGGTCGTCAGCGACAACGTCAACCCGACGCTGGTCCCGCGCGAGCCCGAAGCCAAGAAGAAGAAGTCCGCCTGACGCGCCGCCCGGCGCGCACGCTGGCGGCGTTCTCGTCGCTCGACGTGGGCTCCGCCTGATCACGCCTTCGCTCCTCGGCCTTGCGATCGCACGTCCGGACGCCGCACGACGGTCTATCCGCGCGAGACGAAATGCGGTTCGCTCCGGCTGGGCCGCCTGGCTAGGCTCGGCGGGTGACCTCCGACTCCACCGCTCCCGCGCCGCTGTCCCTGCCCACCGCTGACTGGGAGGCCTGGCTCGCCGAGCGCTGCGACGGCCAGCTCGACCAGGCCCGGGCCCACGTCGAGACCCTCCGGCAGGGCGGCCACGACGCCGCCGACGTGCTGGCGCTCTGGAACGACCTCAACCTCGCCCTGCACAACGCCTTCGCGTCGGCCGGGCTGTTCGCGAACGTGCACCCCGACGAGGGCGTCCGGACCCGCGCCGAGCAGGCCGAGCAGGACGCGCAGCGGCTGCTGACCGAGATCGGGCTCGACCGCGAGCTCTACGACGTGCTGGCCGGCGTCGACCCGCAGGAGCTCGACGAGGGCGGCCGCCGGGTGCACGGCCTGGCGCTGCGGGACTTCCGCCGGGCCGGCGTGGACCAGGACGAGGACGTCCGCAGCCGGCTGCGCGAGCTCTCCGAGCGGGAGACCGCGGTCGCCCAGGAGTTCGCCAAGAACATCCGCGACGGTGTCCGCTCGATCAGCGTCGACCCGGCGGCGCTCGAGGGGCTGCCGGCCGACTTCGTCGCGAGCCACCCGGCGGGCGACGACGGCAAGGTCGTGATCACCACCGACTACCCCGACTACCTGCCGTTCTCGACCTTCTGCCGCGACCGGGACGCCCGGGCGGCGCTGATGCAGGAGTACCTCAACCGGGCCTGGCCGGAGAACGACGCCCTGCTCCACGAGCTGCTCGAGCTGCGCCGCGAGCACGCCCGGCTGCTCGGCTACGACGGCTGGCCGTCCTACGACGCCGAGGTGAAGATGATCGGGAAGGGCGCGGCGATCCCGGAGTTCGTCGACCGGATCACCGACGTCTCCACGACGGCGGCCCGCCGCGACTTCGACGTGCTGCTGGCCCGCCTGCGGCAGGACCACCCCGAGCTGACGCACCGTCGACAACGTCGACAAGCTGTTCTACTCCGAGGTGCTGCGCCGCGAGCGGTTCGACGTCGACGCCCAGCAGACCCGGGCCTACTTCGACTTCACGAAGGTGCGGGCCGGGCTGCTCGAGGTGACCGGCCGGCTCTTCGACGTCGAGTACGTCGAGGTCACCGACGCCCCGACGTGGCACGAGGACGTGGCGACGTACGACGTGCTGCGGGGTGGCGCCCGGATCGGCCGGATCCAGCTCGACCTGCACCCGCGGCAAGGGGAAGTACGGCCACGCGGCGCAGTTCGACCTCGCCCCGGGCATCAAGGACCGCCAGCTCGCCGAGGGCGTGCTGGTCTGCAACTTCTCCAAGGCGCTCATGGAGCACGACCACGTGGTCACGCTGTTCCACGAGTTCGGGCACCTGCTGCACCACGTGCTGGCCGGCGGGCACGCCGTGGACCCGCTTCTCCGGCGTCGCGACCGAGTGGGACTTCGTCGAGGCGCCCTCGCAGATGCTCGAGGAGTGGGCGTGGGACGCCGACGTGCTGCGGTCGTTCGCGACGAACGCGGACGGCGAGCCGATCCCGCGCGGAGCTGGTCGCCAAGATGCGCGCGGCCAAGGAGTTCGGCAAGGGGCTCTACGCGCGCACCCAGATGTTCTACGCCGCGCTGTCCTACACGCTGCACCAGGACGTGCCCGACGACATCACCGCCACCATGCGCGAGCTCCAGGCGAAGTACGACGTCTTCGGCTACGTCCCGGACACGCCACTTCTTCGCGTCGTTCGGGCACCTCGAGGGCTACGGGTCCGGCTACTACACGTACATGTGGAGCCTGGTCATCGCGAAGGACCTGTTCTCCGCGTTCGACCGGGACGACCTGTTCGCGACCGACGTCGCCCACCGCTACCGCGACCGGGTGCTGGCCGCGGGCGGCAGCAAGGACGCCGCCGACCTGGTCGAGGACTTCCTCGGCCGGCCCTACGGCTTCGAGTCGTTCCAGGCCTGGTTGGACCGGGTCTGATGCGCCGGGCGGGTGCGCTCGCGTCGGTGACGGCCGTGCTGCTGGCCTGCCTCGCCGCGTCGCCCGCTCCGGCCGTCAGCGCGCCGGCTCACCGTCCGGCCCACGCGGCGGCCGCCGGACACCCGACGACCGCCGCCGAGTGGCACCGCGTCCACCCGACGCACTGCCACACCGTCGGCGACCGCGAGCCGCTGCCCTGACGCCCCGGGACGACGCCGAGGCGTCCCGTCCTCAGCGGGTTCTAGGTCGCGGAACCGGACGCCTCGGCGATCTCGGCGAGGACGGACAGGGTGTCCGCGTCGGTGGGGGTGAAGGTCAGGTCACCGACGATCTTGCCGGCGGCCTTGAGGTCGTCCGAGGCGCGTTCGGCGAGCGCCAGGGCGGCCGACGGGCCGGACACCTCGGCGTGCGTGAGCTCGGTGCGCATGGACACCTTCGCGGTGGACTTCGCGCCGCGGATGCCGGCCAGCGTCGCGGCGACGGCGGCGAGCATGGCCGGGTCGGCGGAGGCCGCCGATCCGAGCTCCGAGGCCGTCGGCCACGACTGCCGGTGGATCGACCCGTCCTGCCACCACGACCAGACCTCCTCGGTCACGTAGGGCAGGAACGGCGCCAGCAGCCGCAGCTGGACGTGCAGCGCGATCGCGAGCGCGGCCTTGGCCGAGGCGGCGGCGTCGTCGCCGCGCGCGCCGTACGCCCGCTCCTTGACCAGCTCGAGGTAGTCGTCGCAGAACTCCCAGAAGAACTTCTCGGTGACCTCGAGGGCGGTGGTGTAGTCGTAGGCCTCGAACGCCTCGGTGGCGCGCGTGACCGTCGCGGCGAGGCCGGCCAGCATCGCGCAGTCGACCGGCTCGCTGACCGCGGACGGGGTCACGGCGGTCGCGCCCACGCTGGACAGCGCGAACTTGGAGGCGTTGAGCACCTTCATCGCCAGCCGGCGGCCGACCTTCATCTGGGTCTCGTCGAACGGCGAGTCCAGGCCCGGACGGGCTGTGGCGGCGCGCCAGCGGACGGCGTCGGCGCCGAACTTGTCCAGGATCTCGGTCGGGACGACCGCGTTGCCCTTGGACTTGCTCATCTTCTTGCGGTCCGGGTCGACGATGAAGCCGGAGATCAGCGCGTGCGACCACGGCACCACGTGGTTCTCGTGGTGCGCGCGGACCACCCGCGAGAACAGCCAGGTGCGGATGATGTCGTGCGCCTGCGTGGCCAGGTCCATCGGGAAGACCCGCTGGAAGAGGTCGTCGTCGGACTCCCAGCCGCCGGCGATGTGCGGGGTCAGCGACGACGTCGCCCAGGTGTCCATGATGTCCGGGTCGCCGAGGAAGCCGCCGGCCTTGCCGCGCTGGTCCTCGGTGTAGCCGTGGGGCACGTCGGTGGAGGGATCGATCGGCAGCTCGGCCTCGGCGGGCAGCAGCGGGTGCTCGTAGTCGGGCTCGCCGTCCTCGTCGAGGGGGTACCAGACCGGGAACGGGATGCCGAAGAACCGCTGCCGCGAGATCAGCCAGTCGCCGTTCAGGCCGTCGACCCAGTTGGTGTAGCGGTGCCGCATGTGCGCCGGGACCCAGTGGATCTCGCCGCCGCGGTCGATGAGCTCACGGCGCAGCTCGGCGTCGCGGCCGCCGTTCTTGATGTACCACTGACGGGTCGAGACGATCTCGAGCGGCTTGTCGCCCTTCTCGTAGAAGTTCGTCATCCGCTGCGTCGGCGTCGGCTCGCCCTCCAGGTCGCCGCTCTCGCGGAGCAGCCCGACCATCGCCTCGCGGGCGCTGAAGGTGGTCTTCCCGGCCAGCTCGGCGTACGCCGTCGCGGCCGGCTCCGCCGACAGCCACTCCGGCGTCTCGCGGTGCAGCCGGCCGTCGCGGCCGATGACCGTGCGCACCGGGAGCCGCAGCTCGCGCCACCAGGTCACGTCGGTGAGGTCACCGAACGTGCAGCACATCGCGATGCCGGCACCCTTGTCGGGCTCGGCGGCGGCGTGCGCCATCACCGGGATCTCCACGCCGAACACCGGCGAGGTCACGGTGGTGCCGAACAAGCCCTGGTAGCGCTCGTCGTCGGGGTGCGCGATGAGCGCGACCACGGCCGGGATCAGCTCGGGCCGGGTGGTCTCGATGTGCAGCGGCTCGCCGTCCGGCCGGTGGAACGCGACCCGGTGGTAGGCGCCGGCGTACTCACGCGCCTCCAGCTCGGCCTGGGCGACGGCGGTCTGGAAGGTGACGTCCCACAGGGTCGGCGACTCCTGGAGGTAGGCCTCGCCGCGGGCGAAGTTGCGCAGGAACGCCCGCTGCGACACGGTCTGCGACTTCTTGCCGACCGTCGTGTAGGTCTGCTTCCAGTCGACGGAGAGCCCCAGGGTGCGCCACAGCGACTCGAAGAGCTGCTCGTCCTGCTCGACGAGCTTCTCGCACAGCTCGACGAAGTTCGGCCGGCTGATCGGCACCTGCTTCTTGGGGTCCGGCTTCTCCGGCGGCGTGAAGTCGGCGTCGTAGGGCAGCGACGGGTCGCAGCGCACGCCGTAGAAGTTCTGCACCCGGCGCTCGGTCGGCAGGCCGTTGTCGTCCCAGCCCATCGGGTAGAACACCTCGAGGCCGCGCATCCGCTTGAAGCGGGCGATCAGGTCGGTGTGCGTGTAGGAGAAGACGTGGCCGACGTGCAGCGAGCCCGACACGGTCGGGGGCGGGGTGTCGATCGAGAAGATCTGCTCCCGCGTCTTGGACCGGTCGAAGGCGTAGGTGTCGTCTGCCTTCCAGCGCGCTGCCCAGGTCTGCTCGAGCCCCTCCAGCGCGGGCTTGTCCGGTACGACGACGGCGCGGCCGGTGGCCTGCGTCGTCTCGGACAGGTCGCGGGTGAAGGACTCGGTCGTCATAGCCGGAAATCCTACGTTCCGCCCTCGTGGGGTCGCGAACCAGTTCCGCCCGGGCGGGCCGCGGGCGCGGCGTTCGCGAACCGTAGACTCGCGGCACGATGTCCGACACCCCCATCCCCGCGTCCGTGAGCACCTACGCCGAGGCCGAGCGGGCTCTGCTCGCGCGGTGGCCGGAGTCGCGGCTCGAGCCGTCGCTCGACCGGATCGCCGCCTTCACCGAGCTGCTCGGCGAGCCGCAGCGCACCTACCCGGTCCTCCACCTGACCGGGACCAACGGCAAGACCAGCACCTCGCGGATGATCGACACCCTGATCCGGGCCACCGGGCTGCGCACCGGCCGCTTCACCAGCCCGCACGTGGAGTCGATGACCGAGCGGATCTCCGTCGACGGTGAGCCGCTGACCGAGGAGCAGTTCCTGGAGGCCTACCAGGACGTCGCGCCGCTGGCCGACCTGGCCGACCAGGACGCCGTACACCCGCTGTCGTTCTTCGAGACCGTCGTCGGGATGGCCTACGCGGCGTTCGCGAACGCACCGGTCGACGCCGCGATCGTCGAGGTGGGCATGGGCGGCTCCTGGGACGCCACCAACGTCGCGGACGCGACCGTGGCGGTGATCCTGCCGATCGCCGTGGACCACAGCGCCTACCTGGGCGGCTCCCCGGTCGAGATCGCGCGCGAGAAGGCCGGGATCATCAAGCCCGGCTCCACCGTCGTGTCCGCGGTCCAGGCCGAGGACGTCGCCGCGGTGATCGCCGAGCGGGCGGCCGAGGTCGGCGCCGTCGTGCTCTGGGAGGGCCGGGACTTCGGCGTCGAGCACCGGGTGCCCGCCGTCGGCGGCCAGATGGTCCGGCTGCAGGGACTGCGGGCGGCGTACGACGAGGTGTTCCTGCCGCTGCACGGCGCCCACCAGGCGCAGAACGCCGCCATCGCGCTGGCCGCGGTCGAGGCGTTCCTGGGGGAGGATCCGCTCGACGACGAGCTGGTCAAGGACGCGTTCGCGGAGGTCACCTCGCCGGGCCGGCTCGAGGTGATCCGGCGCAGCCCGACGATCCTGCTCGACGCTGCGCACAACCCGCACGGCGCGGCCGCCACCGCGGACGCGATCGAGGACTCGTTCCTGCTCAACCCGCTCATCGGCGTGGTCGGCGTGATGGGCGACAAGGACCACGAAGGCGTGCTCGCCGCGCTCGAGCCGGTCCTCGCCGCGGTCGTCTGCACCCAGGCCCGGACCCAGCGCGCGCTGCCGGCGGAGGAGCTCGCCGAGGTGGCGCGCGGGATCTTCGGCATCGACCGGGTGTACGTCGCACCGCGGCTCGAGGACGCCATCGACCAGGCCGCGACGCTCGCGGAGGAGGGCGGTGTGTTCGGCGAGGCGATCGGCTCCGGCGGCGTGCTCGTCACCGGCTCCGTGGTCACGGTCGGCGAGGCACGGCGGATGCTCAAGCCGAGGGGACGCCAGGCGTGAACCGCTCGATCCGCCGGGCGATGTGCGCCGGCATGCTGGTGCTGCAGGCCGTCGTGCTGTTCCTCACCGGCGTGGTGACCATCGGGATGACCGACATCGGCGCGGTCGCGTCGCTGTCGCTCGGGCTCGGCCTGGCGGTGCTGTGCGTGGTCGCGGCCGGGATGCTCGGCCGGCCGGGCGGCTACGCCCTGGGGTGGGCGGTGCAGGTCGTGTCGCTCGGCCTCGGCTTCGTGGTCACCGCGATGTTCTTCCTCGGCGTGGTGTTCGGCGGCCTGTGGGCCACGGCGTACTTCCTCGGGATCAAGATCGACAGCGAGCGCGCCGAGCGGGCGGTCCTGGAGGAGCAGTGGCGCACGCAGCACGGCTCCACGCCCGGATCGCCCACGTCCGACGGCACGCCTTAGTCTGAGCGGCATGCCGACCCAGCGCACTCTCGTCCTGCTCAAGCCCGACACCGTCCGCCGCGGACTCGTGGGCAACGTGCTGTCCCGCTTCGAGGCCAAGGGCCTCTCCCTCGTGGCCCTCGACCTGCGCACGATCGACGGCGCCAAGGCCGACGAGCACTACGCCGAGCACGTCGACAAGGACTTCTACCCGCCGCTGCGCGACTTCGTCACCTCCGGCCCGATGCTCGCCGCCGTGCTCGAGGGCGACGAGGCGGTCGAGGTGGTCCGGCTGATCAACGGCGCGACCGACGGCCGCAAGGCGGCGCCCGGCACCATCCGGGGCGACCTGTCGCTGTCCAACCGCGAGAACCTCGTGCACGGCTCGGACTCCCCGGAGTCCGCCGAGCGTGAGATCAAGATCTGGTTCCCGGAGCTGTGACGCCGTGAGTGCGGTGAGCACACCGCTCTCACCCACCGAGCGCAGCACCCCGCGCCGCGAGAAGGAGCGGGCCGAGACCGACCGCGCCACCCTGTACGACGTCCTGGCGACCGCCCTGGTCTGCCACCTCGCGGTCGTGGTGGACGGGGTGCCGCTCGCCCTGCCGACGGTGTTCGGCGTCGACCCCGACGGGCCGGACGAGGGCGGCACCGTCTACCTGCACGGCTCGGTCGCGTCCCGGAGCCTGGTCCAGGGACCGGCCCAGGACGTGAGCGTCACCTGGACCGTCCTCGACGGCATCGTGCTCGCCCGGTCCGGCTTCAACCACTCGATGAACTACCGCTCCGCCGTCGTCATCGGCCGGCCCCGCGTGGTCACCGACGCGGGGGAGCGCTCGCACGCCCTTGACCTGATCGTCGAGCACGCCGCTCCCGGCCGGGTCGCGACGCTGCGGCGGCCGACCCGCAAGGAGCTCGCGGCCACCACGGTGCTCGCGCTGCCGCTGCACGAGGCCTCGGTCAAGCGGCGCGGCGGGGACCCGTCCGACGAGGACGAGGACGTCGAGGCCGGCGGCGTGTGGGCCGGGGTGGTGCCGCTGCGCACGGTCGCGGGGGAGCCGGTGACCGGCGCGGACGTCGGCGGGATCGACGTACCGGCGCACGTGGTGGAGCGGGTGCGGTCGCTCAACGAGTGACGTGTGTGGCGCGCGTGTCCTCCGGGGCTGGAGGGGCTCTCGCTCTTAGTCTTTGACAGGGAGCGGTGGCGCCGTCTCTCCCGTCGACTCGACCACGAACCCCAGGGACCGCGCATGGCGAACAGCTTCATCGGCCGCGACATGGCCGTTGACCTCGGCACCGCCAACACGCTCGTCTACGTGCGCGGCAAGGGCGTCCTGCTCGACGAGCCGTCGGTGGTGGCGCTGAACGCCTCCACCAGCGAGATCCTCGCCGTGGGCCACGAGGCGAAGCGGATGATCGGCCGCACGCCCGACAACATCACCGCGATCCGGCCGCTCAAGGACGGCGTGATCGCGGACTTCGACTCGACCGAGCAGATGCTCCGGTTCTTCATCCAGCAGGTGCACCGCCGGCGCTACTTCGCCAAGCCCCGGCTGGTGATCTGCGTGCCGAGCGGCATCACCGCCGTCGAGCAGCGCGCGGTCAAGGAGGCCGGCTACCAGGCCGGCGCCCGCCGGGTCTACATCGTCGAGGAGCCGATGGCCGCCGCGATCGGCGCCGGGCTGCCCGTGCACGAGGCGACCGGCAACATGGTCGTCGACGTCGGCGGGGGTACGACGGAGGTGGCCGTCATCTCGCTCGGCGGCATCGTGACCAGCCTGTCGATCCGGACCGCCGGCGACGACCTGGACCAGTCGATCATCGCGTGGATGAAGAAGGAGTACTCCCTGATGCTCGGGGAGCGCACCGCCGAGGAGATCAAGATGACCCTCGGCTCGGCCTTCCCGCTCCCGCAGGAGCCGGAGGCCGAGGTCCGCGGCCGCGACATGATCTCCGGGCTCCCGAAGACCGTCGTGGTGTCGTCGGCCGAGGTGCGGATGGCCCTCGAGGAGCCGCTGCACGCGATCGTCGACGCGGTCCGCGCCACCCTCGACCAGACCCCGCCCGAGCTGGCCGGCGACATCATGGACCGCGGCCTGGTGCTGACCGGTGGCGGCGCCCTGCTCCGCGGCCTCGACGAGCGGCTCCGCCACGAGACCGGCATGCCCGTGCACATCGCCGAGGAGCCGCTGCGCTCGGTCGCGATGGGCGCCGGCAAGTGCGTCGAGGAGTTCGAGGCGCTGCAGCAGGTGCTCGTCTCGGAGCCCCGGCGGTAGGCGGGACCGACATGCGACCGACTACCCCCGGCCGGCGTCCCTCCCGTGCCGTCCTCGTCCTGCTCCTGCTCGCCTCGTTCACGCTGATCACGCTGGACGCCCGCGGCGGCGACGACTCGCCGCTCGAGCCGGTGCGCTCCGCGATGGGCGACGTGCTCGGCCCCGTCGAGAACGCCACCGCCGCGGCCGTGCGGCCGTTCGCCGCGGTCCCGGGCTTCTTCCGCACCACCGGCGGCCTGCGTCGCGACGTGGCGCGGCTCGAGGCGGAGAACTCCCAGCTCAAGGGCGCGCTCGCCGGGGTCTCGGTGGACCGCAACCGCGCCGCCGAGCTCGACGGCCTGCTGGCCACCTCGAAGACCACCGGCTACGCCCTGGTCCCGGCCCGCGTGGTCGCGATGGGACCCGCGCAGTCGTTCAGCCGGACCGTCACCATCGACGCCGGCACCCGCGCCGGGATCCGCCCGGACATGACCGTGCTCAACAACGACGGGCTCGTCGGACGCGTGGTCCGCGCCGACCGGTCCACCGCCACCGTGCTGCTGCTCGTCGACCAGGACTCCGTCGTGGGCGGACGGCTCGGCTCGAGCATGGAGGTCGGGCTGCTGCGCGGCCGCGGTGCCGTCGGTGGTGACGAGAAGCTCGACCTCGACCTCGTCGACCCGTCGGCGACCGTGAACCAGGACGACGTGCTGGTCACGTGGGGCAGCAAGAAGGGCGCGCCGTACGTCGCGGGCGTGCCGATCGGCCGGGTCACCGCCGTGTCCAGCACGCCGCGCCAGCAGTCCGTGCAGGCGGTCATCTCGCCGTACGTCGACTTCACCTCGCTCGACCTGGTCGGCGTGGTCGTGGACCGCGACACCAAGAGCGACCGCGCGGTGATCCGTGCCGGCTCGACCTCCACCGACTCCGGAGAGGGATCCCGCTGATGTCCGCCGTGCGTGCTCTCCTGCTCACCGCCGTCCTGCTGCTCGCCGTCGTCCTCCAGGTCTCGGTGTTCTCCGGGCTGTCGTTCGACGGCGTGGTCCCGAACCTCGCGCTCCTCGTCGTGGTCGCCGCCGCGCTGGTCCGCGGGCCCGAGTTCGCGGCCGTGCTCGGCTTCCTCGGTGGCCTCGCCATCGACCTCGCGCCGCCGACCCACCACGTGGCCGGCCGCTGGGCGCTGGCCCTCGTGGTCGTCGGCTACCTGGCCGGCCGGGTCCGCCAGGACGCCGGGACCTCGGCCATCGGCGCGGTCGTCACCGTCGCCGCCTGCTCGTTCGTCGGCACCTCGGTGTTCGCGCTCAGCGGCATGCTGCTGCACGACCCGGCCATCCCGGTCGGCGAGGCCCTCAAGGTCATCCCGGTCGCTGTCCTCTACGACGTGCTGGTCACGCCCTTCGTGCTGCCGCTGGTGATGCGGCTGTTCCGCCGGCTGCAGCCCCACCAGGTCGCCTACTGATGGTCTCGACAAGCTCGACCACCCGGCGACCGCGGCTGCGCACGTCCAGCGCGACCAAGGGACGGCTCCGCCTCGTGGTGGTCCAGGCACTGGTGCTGTCGCTGTTCGTGACGCTCTTCGCGCGGCTCTGGTACATGCAGGTGCTCGGCGGGGAGGCCTACCAGGCCCAGGCCGCCGAGCAGTCCATCCGCGAGCTGGTCGTGCAGCCGGCCCGCGGCCTGATCGTCGACGACATGGGCCGCCCGCTGGTCGCCAACCGCACGTCGTGGGTGGTCAGCCTCGACCGGACGATGCTGCACAAGATGAGCGACGACGAGCAGGCCACCCTGCTCGGCCGGCTCTCCAAGGCCGTGGACGTGCCGGCCAAGAAGATCGAGGCCCGCACGCTGCTCTGCGGCGAGGCGGGCTCGGTCGCCGGGACCTGCTGGAACGGCTCGCCCTACCAGCCGGTGCCGGTCGCCGAGGACGTCCGCCAGCAGGTGGCGGTCTCGATCATGGAGCAGCAGGAGGACTTCCCGGCGGTGCTGGTGGAGTCCCAGAACGTGCGGGCCTACCCGGCGCCGTACGGCATCAACGCAGCGCACGTGCTCGGCTACCTCAGCCCGATCACCGAGGCCGAGCTCGACGAGGCCAAGGCCGAGAACGACACCTCCGTGCACGGCGCGTCCGTGGTCGGCCGGGCCGGCCTGGAGAAGGAGTACGACAAGTACCTCCGCGGCCTGCCGGGCTACAAGCGGGTCGCGGTCGACTCGATGGGCCGCGTGCTCGGCGACTCCGGCGAGGTCCAGGGCCGGGCCGGCGACACCCTCGTCACCTCGATCGACGCGCGGGTGCAGGCCGTCGTCGAGCAGCAGCTCGAGCAGACCATCAAGACCGCCCGCAAGACCTTCGACAAGGTCACCCACAAGAACTACGTCGCCGACTCCGGCGCCGTCGTGGTGATGGACGCGAAGAACGGCCGCGTCGTCGCGATGACCGGCGCCCCGACGTACGACCCGAAGGTGTGGGTCGGCGGCATCACCTCCAAGCAGCTGAGCCGGCTCTACTCCGCCAAGGCCGACAACCCGCTGCTGTTCCGCGCCACCCAGGGCCAGTTCGCGCCCGGCTCGACGTGGAAGCCGATCATGACCACCGGCGCCCTGAACAACGGCTTCAGCCCCAGCACCCGGCTCGACTGCTCGTCGGGCTTCCAGGTCGGCAACCGGTGGTTCAAGAACTACGAGTCCGCCTCCTACGGCTCGATCGGCTTCGACCGGGCCCTGCAGATCTCCTGCGACACGTTCTTCTACCGGGTCGGCTACCGCTTCTGGCAGAAGTACGGCACCGACGAGGGCGACGTGAACGCCAAGGACCCGCTGGTGAAGACGGCCAAGCTCTACGGCTTCGGCAAGCCCACCGGCATCGACCTCCCCGGCGAGGCCAGCGGCCGGATCGCCGACCGGCACTGGAAGAAGGCCTACTGGGAGGCCAACAAGAGCTACTACTGCAAGATCGGCAAGAAGCCCGGCAACGACTTCCTGCACGTCTTCGCCCGCGAGTTCTGCGTCGACGGCTACGCCTACCGCGCCGGTGACGCGGTCAACTACGTGATCGGTCAGGGCGACACGCTGGTCACCCCGCTGCAGTCGGCCCGGGCGTACGCCGCGCTCGCCAACGGCGGCACGCTCTACGAGCCCCGCGTCGCCAAGGCGATCGTCGGCCCGAACGGCAAGGTGATCCGCGAGATCAAGCCGGCCAAGGTCGGCAAGGTCAAGCTCTCCTCGAGGTCGCTGAAGTACGTCGACCAGGCGCTGCTCGGCACCGCCAAGACCGGCACCACGGCCTGGAAGTTCATCGACTTCCCGCTCGACAAGGTGCACATCCGCTCCAAGACGGGATCGGCCGAGGTGCACGGCAAGCAGAGCACGTCGTGGGTCGCGTCGTACGACAAGAACTACGTGGTGCTGATGATGGTCACCCAGGCCGGCACGGGCTCGGGCACCTCCGGCCCCGCGGTCCGCAAGATCTGGGAGGCGCTCTACGGCGTCAAGGGCATGAAGGTGAACACCGCCAAGGCCGCGCTGCCCGACGCCAGGACGCCGGCCGGGCTCCCGGTCTTCGCCAAGGACGGCGAGATCCTGCCGCCGATGGCACGCGCCGAGAAGGCAGAGAAGGGGAACAAGCGATGAGCGTCGTCGCGGTCCGCCCACGGGCCCCGCGCCCGCAGCGGCAGGCTCTGGCCGGCACCACCACCCGGGTGAAGGCGGCCCGGCTCGACTGGGTGCTGATGCTGGCCGCCGGCGGGCTGCTCACGGCCGGCGCACTGCTGGTCTGGTCGGCCACGTCGTCGCGCGGCGACCTGACCGCGGGCGACCCGGACAGCTACTTCAAGAAGCAGCTGGTGAACATCGCGATCGGCGTCGTCCTCGGCGTGATGGTCGCCGCCACCGACCACCGGTGGGTGCGGATCCTCGCGCCGCTGGTGTACGTCGCCTCGGTGATCGGCCTGGTCCTGGTGCTGGTCATGGGCTCGACGATCAACGGGTCCCGCTCGTGGATCCAGCTCGGCAGCCTGTCCGTGCAGCCGGCCGAGTTCGCCAAGCTCGCCGTGGTCATCGGGATGGCCCTGCTGGTCGCGGAGCGGACGGAGGGTTCCCTGCGCACCAAGGAGGTCCGCTCCCTCGACGTGGTCGGCATGCTCGCGATCGCCGGCCTGCCCGCGGGGCTGATCCTGCTGCAGCCCGACCTCGGCACCATGCTGGTGCTGTCCGCGACGGTGTTCGGCGTCCTCGCGGTGTCCGGCGCCCGCCGCACCTGGCTGGCCGGGCTGTTCGCCGGTGCCGTCGTCGCGGCCACCCTCGCGGTGAAGCTGCACGTGCTGAAGGCCTACCAGCTCGACCGGTTCATGGCGTTCACCAACCCCGACCTCGACCCGCGCGGCGCCGGCTACAACACCACCCAGGCACGCATCGCGATCGGCAACGGCGGCATCTTCGGCCAGGGCCTGTTCGGCGGCTCGCAGACCAAGTCCGGCTTCGTGCCCGAGCAGCACACCGACTTCATCTTCACGGTCGCGGGGGAGGAGCTGGGCCTGGTCGGCTCGGCCGCTCTCATCGCGCTGCTGGGCGTGGTGCTCTGGCGGGCGCTGCGCATCGCCATGCACACCGACGACCTCTTCGGCCGGGTGGCCGCCGCCGGCATCGCCTGCTGGTTCGGCTTCCAGGCCTTCCAGAACATCGGCATGTGCCTCGGCATCATGCCGGTCACCGGCGTGCCCCTGCCGCTCGTGTCGTACGGCGGCAGCTCGATGTTCGCGAGCCTGATGGCACTCGGCCTGCTGCAGAACATCCACCTGCGCAGCGGCGAGGGCATCGGCGTCGCCCGCTCCCGGATGCAGCGCTCGCGGTTCTGACCCGCCGGGGTGGCCGGACCGGGCCACCCGTTCGCGCCATGGACGCGCGCGCAGGCCACGGAGCAAGGTGACGGCATGGACGTCGAGGAGCTGCACCGCCGCACCGTCGAGATCTGGACGGAGCGCCTGCGGGCCGTCGAGGCCGACACGTGGGACCGGCCGACCCCCTGCACCGAGTGGTCCGTGCGCGACCTGGTCAACCACGTGGTCGGCGAGGACGCGTGGACGGTGCCGCTGATGAACGGCCGCACCATCGAGGACGTCGGCGACTCGCTCGACGGCGACCTGCTCGGCGACGACCCGGTCGGCACCGGCACCCGCTCTGCCGCCGAGGCCGTCACCTCCGTCGCGCAGCGGCTGCCGGCGGGGGAGCCGGTGCACCTGTCCTACGGCGAGGAGAGCGGCGAGGAGTACGTCCGCCAGCTCGCCGCCGACCACCTCGTGCACGCCTGGGACCTGGCGGCCGCGACCGGCGGCGACCGGTCCCTCGACCCCGAGGTCGTCGCCGAGGTGGCGACCTGGTTCGCGGAGCGGGAGCAGCTGTACCGCGACGGCGGCGCCATCGGCCCGCGCGTCGACGCGGCCGGGGACCCGCAGACCGAGCTGCTGGCCGCGTCCGGAAGGGACCCCGGGTGGACACCGCCGCAGCCCTGACCGCCTTCTCGGCGGCGTTCGGGTCCGGCGACGTGGACGCGATCATGGCGCTGATGACCGACGACTGCGTCTTCGAGTCGACCGGCCCCGCCCCCGACGGGGTACGACGGACCGGGTCGGCCGACGTCCGCGCGGTCTGGGTGGAGCTGTTCGGCCAGACCAAGGACGCCGCGTTCACCGAGGAGGAGTCGTTCGTGGCCGGCGACCGCGGCGTGCTGCGCTGGCGGTTCACCTGGACCGACGACGACGGCTCGCCGGGGCACGTCCGCGGCGTCGACGTGCTGCGGTTCCGGGACGGGCTGGTCGCCGAGAAGCTGTCCTACGTCAAGGGCTGACCGCGCTCCGTCACGGCCGGCACCCCTTCGCGTCCGGCCTGTCGGGTTCCCGGCCGGGTCCGGCTTTGCCAGGATGGGTGCATGAGCGACGAGACCACCGCGACCTCGACCGAGATCGACCCCGTCATCAGCGACGCCGTGCACCACGTGAGCAACCGGTTCGGCGCCCAGGGGCTCTGCGACCTCATCGCGCTGGCCCGTGAGGAGCTGGCCCGGGCCGAGGCGGCGCTCAAGGAGCTCTCCGACCTCTGAGCACCTCGCGTTTCGGGACGGGCCCCGGTCCGTCGTACCCTGGAGCGTCTCCCACACCCCCGCTCCGGAAGGTCGTCCCACCGTGCCCACCGTGCAGTCCCCAGCCCGGTCCGCGGAGAGCGTGTTCCCGCTGCTCGAGCCCCTGCTGCCCTCGGTGCAGAAGCCGATCCAGTACGTCGGCGGTGAGCTCAACTCCACGCAGAAGGCGTGGGAGGACGCCGAGGTCCGCTGGGCGCTGATGTACCCCGACGCCTACGAGGTGGGCCTGCCCAACCAGGGCGTGCAGATCCTCTACGAGGTGCTGAACGAGCGCGACTGGATCCTGGCCGAGCGCACCTACTCGGTGTGGCCGGACATGGAGGCCGTGATGCGCGAGCACGGCATCCCGCAGTTCACCGTCGACAACCACCGTCCGGTGGGCGCCTTCGACGTGCTGGGGCTGTCGTTCTCGACCGAGCTCGGCTACACGAACATGCTGACCGCGCTCGACCTGGCCGGCATCCCGCTGCACGCCGTCGACCGCGGCGACGACGACCCGATCGTGCTCGCCGGCGGGCACGCGGCGTTCAACCCGGAGCCGGTGGCCGACTTCCTCGACGCCGCCGTCCTCGGCGACGGCGAGGAGATCGTGCTCGCCATCTCCGACGTGATCCGGGAGTGGAAGGCCGAGGGCCGTCCCGGGCTGGGCGGGCGTACGCCGCGCGACGAGCTGCTCTACCGGCTCGCGGTGTCCGGTGCCGTCTACGTGCCGAAGTTCTACGACGTCGAGTACCTCCCCGACGGCCGGATCAAGCGGGTCGCGCCGAACACCTCGGGTGTCCCGTGGCGCGTGCACAAGCACACGCTGATGGACCTCGACGCGTGGCCCTACCCGAAGAACCCGCTGGTGCCGCTCGCCGAGACCGTGCACGAGCGCTACTCGGTGGAGATCTTCCGCGGCTGCACGCGCGGCTGCCGCTTCTGCCAGGCCGGCATGATCACCCGCCCGGTCCGCGAGCGGTCCATCACCACCATCGGTGACATGGTCGAGAACGGCATCCGCAAGAGCGGCTTCGAGGAGGTCGGCCTGCTCTCGCTGTCCAGCGCCGACCACACCGAGATCGGTGAGGTGGCCAAGGGCCTGGCCGACCGCTACGAGGGCTCCAACGTCTCCCTGTCGCTGCCGTCGACCCGCGTCGACGCCTTCAACATCACGCTGGCCAACGAGTTCTCCCGCAACGGCCGCCGCTCGGGGCTGACCTTCGCCCCGGAGGGCGGCTCGGAGCGGATGCGCAAGGTGATCAACAAGATGGTCACCGAGGAGGACCTGATCCGGACGGTCGCCACGGCGTACTCCCACGGCTGGCGGCAGGTGAAGCTCTACTTCATGTGCGGCCTGCCCACCGAGACCGACGAGGACGTGCTGGAGATCGCCGACCTCGCCAAGAAGGTCATCGCCAAGGGGCGCGAGGTCTCCGGCCGCAACGACATCCGCTGCACCGTGTCCATCGGCGGGTTCGTGCCCAAGCCGCACACGCCGTTCCAGTGGGCCGCGCAGCTCGACCACGAGACCACCGACGAGCGGCTGAAGAAGCTGCGCGACGACGTCCGCGCGGACAAGAAGTACGCCCGCGCCATCGGCTTCCGCTACCACGACGGCCGTCCCGGCATCATCGAGGGACTGCTGTCCCGCGGCGACCGCCGGGTGGGCTCGGTCATCGAGCGGGTCTGGCGCGAGGGCGGCCGGTTCGACGGCTGGAGCGAGCACTTCTCCTTCGACCGCTGGGAGTCCGCCACCGCCGCGGCGCTCGCCGGCAGCCCGGTCGACCTCGACTGGTACACCACCCGCGAGCGCGAGCACGCCGAGGTGCTGCCCTGGGACCACCTGGACTCCGGCCTCGACAAGGACTGGCTCTGGGAGGACTGGCAGGACGCCGTCGACCCCGACGCCTCCGTCGAGGTCGAGGACTGCCGCTGGACCCCCTGCTACGACTGCGGCGTCTGCCCGCAGATGGACACCGAGATCCAGATCGGCCCCACCGGCAAGAAGCTGCTCCCGCTCTCCGTCGTCTGAGCGACCCCGGCGGCCCCCCGCGCCGCTGACTTGGCGCGTCTGGTTGCCGAACTGCCGCTGACTTGGCGCGTCTGGTTGCCGAACCGCCGCTGACTTGGCGCGTCTGGCTTGCGAGACGGCCGCTGACTGGCGACTTCGCCGATGGCAACTCGCGCTCGGGCTCCGCCAGATGCGCCAAGTCAGCGTCTCGGGCGCCGCCAGCTGCGCCAAGTCAGCGTCTCGGGCGCCGCCATCTGCGCCAAGTCAGCGTGACTGCCGGGGACGCCTCGGCGTGGGTGGGAGTCAGCCGGCCCGGTGGGTGTGGTTGTCCCAGATGAAGTCGAAGTTCTTCCGGTACTCGTAGTAGGCGCCGCGGCGGGGGATGTGCATGGTCACCTCGTCGCCGTTGAGGGCGATGTCGGACCAGTTCTGCGAGCCGGTCCACACGTGCCAGCCGGCCTTCCCGCCGAGGTTGCCGGACAGGATCATGTACTTCTCGTGGGTGTACATGTCGACGGTGCCGTTGTCGTTGCGGTCGTAGCTCGCGGTGCGGACCCGCACGCCGTTCGCGCGGAGCTTGCTGACGACGTACCCGCCGCCGTCGCTGTGGATCACCCGCACGTCGCAGCCGCGCTTGGACAGCTGCGCGACCTTGTCGGCGAGGTACCGGCCGCGCACGCCGTTCCAGCCGTACATCGAGATCCGGATCAGCGTCTTGTCCCCGACACCCGTGGCGCCGGTGGCGCCGGCGCAGCGCACCTTGTTGAGCCGCCACATGATCGGGTCGTTGCTCGCCGTGGTGTCGTACTTCGGGTAGAAGTTCATGCCGTAGGACCCGCGCACCGTGGAGGTGCGGTAGGGGTGCGCCATCGCCCGGTCACGCTTCATCTGCTCGAAGATCTTCGCGTAGGCGTCGTACATCGGCTTGTTGGCGTTGGTGGTGTACATGTCGTTCCACTGGATCTTCACGCCGTTGCCGGTGAGGTTCGCCGACCCCATCATCGTGGTGTACGTCGTCGTGCCGGTGCGCGAGAACAGGTAGAACTTCGAGTGCAGGTTGCCGCGCTTGCCGCGGCAGGCGCTGCTTGCAGATCCGCAGGAAGCTGGGCTGCGAGATGTCGGAGCCGAGGTTGCGCTGGATGCGCATGGTCTGCCGCGACGTGAAGTTGTCGTTGAGCAGCATCTGCACCTTGACGCCACGGTTGTGCGCGTAGATCAGCGCGTCGGCGATGTCCTTGCGGTCGTTGGAGTACGCCGCGATCTTGATCGTCGAGCCCTTGTGCGCGTGGTTCACGGCGGCGATGAACGTCTTGACCAGACGCTCCTTCGACGAGGTCTTGCCCCAGGGGTTGTTGAAGTGCGCCCCCGGGTCGGGCTCCCACGCGGCAGCCGCGCCCGCGGTGGCGCCGGTCGTGAGCAGGGCGAGCGCCACTACGGCGCCGAATCGTCTGAGCATGCGCGGTCTCTTCCGTCTCTGGTTCCCGAGATGCGACCCGGCCACGAGGGCGGGTCCACCAGTCAGGCGGGAGGGGCGTTTCCCGGTGCGCAGCGGCACGACGGGAAGCCCGCGATTTCTTTACTTTGCGGGCACACCGTACGGCACACCGGGGTCCGTCCCAGTGCTGGGCGCTGGCGGACAACCGTCAGCGGCCGATCGCGTCCTCGATGTACGACGGGCGCGCGACCGCCAGACCGGCGACCAGCTGAGGCACCACGAGCACGATCAGGCCGATGAGCGGGACGGTCCAGCCGCCGGTGAGGTCGTAGACGAAGCCCATCCCGAACGGGCCGATCGCCGCGATCAGGTAGCCCACCGACTGGGTGAAGCCGGACAGCGCGGCGGTGCCCTCGCTGGTCCGCGCCCGCAGGCCGATCAGGGTGAGCACCACCGGGAACACCGACGCCGCGATCCCGACGAGCACCGCCCACAGCCAGGCGCCGGCGACCGGCGCGACGATCAGGCCGACGTACCCGATCGGGTAGCAGGCGATCAGCCCGACGATCAGCCAGGTCTGGTGCTCCATCCGGGCGGCCCACGCGGGCAGCCAGAACGACAGCGGGATGCTCATCGCGGTGATCACGCCGAGCAGCAGACCGGCCGTGCCGGCGGAGAAGCCGGCGTCGCGGTAGACCTGCGCGAACCAGCCGAACACCGAGTAGGCCTGCAGCGACTGGAACCCGAAGAACAGCGCCATGCCCCACCCGAGCCGGGTGCGGGCGACCGCGCCGAGGGAGATGTCGCTCGCGGTGCTCTCGGGGGCCTGGTCGTGTCGCAGCAGGCCGAACCACGGCAGTGCCGCCAGGAGCGCGGTCAGCGCCCAGCGCGAACAGGCCCCACCGCCACGACCCGAAGTGCTCGGACACCGGCACGGTCAGCACCGACGACAGGGTGAGGCCGACCGCGAGCGAGGTCGTGTAGATCGACGTCATCAGCCCGACCCGGTGGGGGAAGTGCAGCTTCACCAGGGAGGGCAGCAGCACGTTCGCGGTCGCCATGCCGGCCAGCGCGAGCAGCGACAGCAGCAGGAACACCGGCACGTTGGCGGTCTGGGACCGCAGCCCGAGCCCGACGACCACGGACAGGAGCGCGATGAGCGTGACCCGGTGCAGCCCGAGCACGCGGGCCAGCCAGGGCGCCAGGGCGCCGAAGCCGGCGAACGACAGCACCGGCAGGGTGGTGAGCACGCCGGCGGTGGTGCTGCTCATCCCGAGGCCGGTGGTGATCTCGTTGAGGACCGGCCCGACGGACACCGCGGCGGGCCGCAGGTTGAACGCGAGCACCACGATCCCGACCACGACGAGGACCCGCTCGGCGCGGGTGTCGGTGTGCGGGACGGTCTGGTCCGGGGCGATCACCGCGACATCCTCCCGTACGGACCGGACGGCTCCCGCGGGTAGGGTGCGGCCGTGCGCGACCAACCCGAGCAGCAGGCCCCGCCGGTCCAGCGGCTCCGTGTCCGCTACGCGAAGCGCGGCCGGCTCCGCTTCACCAGCCACCGCGACTTCTCCCGGGCCTTCGAGCGCGCCATCGTCCGGGCCCGGGTCCCGATGGCCTACTCCTCGGGGTTCAACCCGCACCCGCGGATCTCCTACGCCGGCGCGTCGCCGACCGGTGCCGCGAGCGAGGCGGAGTACCTCGAGATCGGGCTGGCCCGCGAGGTCGACCCCGCCGAGGTGCTCACGGCCCTCGACGAGGCCCTGCCGACGGGGCTCGACGTGCTCGAGGTGGTCGAGTCGCGCGGAGGGTCGCTGGCCGACCTGCTGGAGGCCAGCGTCTGGCGGATCACCGTGCCGGACCTCGAGCCGGACCACGCCGAGCGGGCCGTCACGGCGTTCCTGGAGGCCGGCGAGGTGCTGGTCGAGCGGATGACGAAGAAGGGCCTGCGCACCTTCGACTGCCGCGCCGCGGTCGTGTCGATGAGCTCGGCACGGTCCGGTACGCGTGATTCGTGTGCGATACTCGAAGTGGTCCTACGGCACGGAACCCCGGCCGTGAGACCCGACGACGTCCTCGCCGGACTTCGCAGCCTCTCCGGGCTCGAGGCCGGGTCCGCTCCGTTGCACGAGCGGCTCGCCCAAGGCCCGCTGGATGCGGAGCACGGCACGGTGGGCGATCCGTTGGCACTCAACCGCGACACGGCGTGACCGTCGGTGACAGGGACGGTCGTACGACGTCGGTGACCGCGGACAGTGCCGGTGGTCGCCCCTCGACGCTCCGCCGGAGGATGTCGCCGATGCCCGGCTCGGCGCGACCGCGCCCGTGACGGGCCCGCCCGCAGGCTTCGTGCCCGACCGGCTCCGCCCGGTCAGGCGCCGACATCGCTCCCGTGCGGACGCCGTGTGTGACGGCGTCCCGGGAGCCTAGGAGAGCAGATGCTCGACGAGAACGACAGCACCACCACCGAGGCAGCCCCGGAGACCACCGACAGCGGTCCGGCTCCCACCCCCGAGAGCAGCACGCGAGACGAGTGCCGCCGACGACACGCCGGCGCCCGCCGCGAAGAAGACGGCGCGCAAGACCACCAAGAAGACCGCGGCCCGCACCCGCAAGAGCGCCGCCACGGCGGACCCGCAGCTCGCGCTGCCGACCGAGACTGCGGAGTCCGGCCGAGCAGTCCGGCCGGCAGTCCGGCCAGACCGCGGAGCAGTCCGGCGAGGCACCCGCCCAGGACGCGGCGACCGAGGACGCGCCGGCCGCCAGGAAGACCGCGAAGAAGGCGGCGGCCAAGAAGACCGCGAAGAAGGCGACGACCAAGAAGGCCGCCGTCAAGAAGACCACCGCGAAGAAGTCCGTCGATCAGGCTGCCGAGCAGCCTGCTGAGACGCCGGCTCCCGCGGACGAGACCCAGCCGCCCGCCGAGCCCGCGCTCGAGGCGCCCGTCGAGGGCACCGAGGACGAGGACGAGGAGGCCGCCGCGGCCTCCGCCGCGGCGAGCGCCACGGCGCTGCTCTTCAAGGCGCCGGACCCGGTCGCGGCCACCCCGCGCCGCCGGACCGCCAAGCCGAAGCCCGAGCCCGAGACGGAGCCCGCCCCCACGACGGGTCCGGCCGACAAGAGCGCCGAGGCCGCCGACACCGGCGACGAGTCGGACGACTCCTCGTCGGCCGACGACAGGGCTGAGGGTGAGGACGACGGCTCCGACGACGAGCAGGCCGGCACTCGCCGCCGTCGCCGCCGGGGCGGCCGTCGCCGCCGCAAGAGCGGTGGGGGAGACAACGACAACGGGTCGGACAACGGCTCCGACAGCGTCCGACGGGGTCCGACAACGGCGACGCCGACGACAACGCGTCCGGCAACGGGTCCGACAACGGCCAGGCCCAGAGCGGCAACGGCTCCGGGGACGACGGCCCCTCCGAGGGCACCGGCACGCGCCGCCGGCGCCGCCGCCGCCGCTCGGGCGAGGAGGGTGGCGACAACGGCTCCGACGACCCGGAGAAGACCGTCACCCGGGTCCGCCGCGCCCGCAGCGCCGAGGACGAGATCACCGCGTCTGTCCGGGTCCACCCGGCTCGAGGCCAAGAAGCAGCGCCGCCGCGAGGGCCGCGAGGCCGGCCGGCGCCGCGCCCCGATCGTCAGCGAGGCCGAGTTCCTGGCCCGCCGCGAGGCCGTCGACCGCGTGATGGTGATCCGGCAGCGCGAGGACCTCACCCAGATCGCCGTCCTCGAGGACGACGTGCTCGTGGAGCACTACGTGGCCCGCGAGTCGCAGACGTCGCTGATCGGCAACGTCTACCTCGGCCGGGTGCAGAACGTCCTGCCCTCGATGGAGGCGGCGTTCGTCGACATCGGCAAGGGCCGCAACGCCGTGCTGTACGCCGGCGAGGTCAACTGGGACGCCCTCGGTGCGGGCAACGGCCCGCGCAAGATCGAGCAGGTCCTCAAGTCGGGCCAGCCGATCCTGGTGCAGGTCACCAAGGACCCGATCGGCCACAAGGGCGCCCGGCTGACCAGCCAGGTCAGCCTGCCGGGCCGCTTCCTGGTCTACGTCCCCGACGGCACCACGAGCGGCATCTCGCGCAAGCTTCCGGACACCGAGCGCACCCGCCTCAAGACGCTGCTCAAGGAGATCGTCCCCGACTCCGCCGGCGTGATCGTCCGCACCGCCGCCGAGGGCGCCTCGGAGGAGGAGCTCACCAAGGACGTCGAGCGGCTGACCGCACGCTGGAGCGACATCGAGAGCAAGGTGGAGAAGGGCAACGCCCCGCAGCTCCTGTACGGCGAGCCGGACCTCACCCTCAAGGTGGTCCGCGACCTGTTCACCGAGGACTTCGGCAAGCTGGTCGTCTCCGGCGACGACGCCTGGGACATGGTCGACGGGTACGTCGAGCACGTGGCCCCCGACCTGGCCGACCGGCTCGAGCGCTACAGCGGCGACGACGTGTTCGCGCGACTACCGCATCGACGAGCAGATCGCCAAGGGCCTCGACCGCAAGGTGTGGCTGCCCTCCGGCGGCTCGCTGATCATCGACCGCACCGAGGCGATGACCGTCGTCGACGTGAACACCGGCAAGTTCACCGGCTCCGGCGGCAACCTCGAGGAGACGGTCACCAAGAACAACCTCGAGGCCGCCGAGGAGATGGTCCGCCAGCTCCGGCTGCGCGACATCGGCGGCATCATCGTCATCGACTTCATCGACATGGTGCTCGAGAGCAACCGCGACCTCGTGCTGCGCCGGCTGGTCGAGTGCCTGGGCCGCGACCGCACCCGCCACCAGGTGGCCGAGGTGACCTCGCTGGGCCTGGTCCAGATGACCCGCAAGCGGATCGGCACCGGCCTGCTCGAGGCGTTCAGCGAGACCTGCGAGCACTGCCAGGGTCGCGGCCTGCTCGTGTCGCACGAGCCCGTCGAGTCCTCCAGGAAGCAGACGGAGGAGGAGCCGCGCCGCGGCCGTCGGGGCCGCAGCCGTGGTCGCGACGACAGCGCAGGCAACGGCTCCGGCGGCGGCAACGGGTCGAACGGCAAGCCCGCGTCGCCGTCCCCCAAGGACATCGCCGCGATGGCCCGCCACGAGCACAAGCCGGCCGACGAGCAGGACGACGAGACTGCCGAGCCCGCCGACCAGCAGGCGTCGGACAGCGCGCCGGTGACCGACGCGCCGGCACCCACGCCGGAGCAGCCGGCCGACGCGCCGGCGCCCACGCCCCAGCAGCCCGCCGACGAGCAGGCGGCCGCGGTGACCCCGCAGCGCACCTCGCCGGCGGAGACGCCGACGGAGACGCCGACGGAGACCCCGACGGAGGCTGCCGAGACCCCGACGGAGACCCCGGCCGAGGCAGCCGACCGAGACACCGGCCGAGACTCCCGTGGAGCCGCCCGTTCCCGCCGGGCCGCGCCTGGTGACCACCTCGCGGCGCCGGGTGGCCCGCCGTCCCGCGGGTCCGCCCGCCGGTGCGGCGAGCGACGGAGCCGCGACGGTGACCCCGTCCGACGTACCGACGGACGCAGCCGGTCAGAACGCCGACGGCGCCGGGTCCGAGACCCAGCCTCCGTCCGTCGACGGGGACGCGGCCGAGACCGTGCACGTGCCCATCAAGAAGAAGGGCTCGCGCAAGCGCTGAGCGCGGTGTCCCGGGCGGGTCACGGTCGTTTTGACCCGCCGGGCCCCCGTCCGTAGACTTGACCCTCGGCGCCGACGTGCGTCGTCTGCGCACGGCACCCCCGTCTCCCTCCTGGTGAGACGTCGAGCGTGCCGGGGCGCAACCCGAACGAGTTGTCCGACGAAGAGAGTGAGTCCGTGGTGTACGCGATCGTGCGCAGTGGCGGCCAGCAGCAGAAGGTGGCTGTCGGCGACGTCATCGAGATCGACAAGGTTGCCCACGAGGTGGGTGACTCGGTCACCCTGCCGGTCCTCATGCTCGTCGACGGCGAGAAGGTGACCGCCGGCGCCGACGCGCTGGCCAAGGCGACCGTGACCGCCGAGGTCGTGGGGGCCACCAAGGGCCCCAAGATCACGATCCTCAAGTACAAGAACAAGACCGGCTACCGCAAGCGCCAGGGTCACCGCCAGAAGTACACCCAGGTCAAGGTCACCGGCATCAACGCCTGACCTCCCGGTCACCGAGCGACGCACAGAAGGACTGAACTCATGGCACACAAGAAGGGCGCAGCCTCGACCAAGAACGGTCGGGACTCGAACTCCCAGCGCCTCGGCGTGAAGCGCTACGGCGGCCAGCTCGTCAACGCCGGCGAGATCATCGTCCGGCAGCGCGGCACCCACTTCCACCCCGGCAGCGGCGTCGGCCGTGGTGGCGACGACACGCTGTTCGCCCTCGTCGGCGGCAACGTCGAGTTCGGCACCAAGCGCGGCCGTCGCGTCGTGAACATCGTCCCGACCGCCGAGTGACCTCGGCCGGGAGCTAAGACACAGCGCGAAGGGGCGCCCTGCTGAGACGGCAGGGCGCCCCTTCGCCGTTGGGCGCCAGATTCCCAGGGGCCCCGGTTAAACCGGCACAGCCCCAGCGTTACAACGTCGGGGGTGTGCCAGATTCCCTGGGGACCCAGGGAATCTGCCAGCCCGCACGAGAGGAGACACCGATGGCCGTGCCGACGTTCGTCGACCGGGTGACGCTGCACGTCACCGCGGGTCGCGGCGGCAACGGGGTCGCCTCCGTGCACCGCGAGAAGTTCAAGCCGCTCGGCGGCCCCGACGGGGGCAACGGCGGCCCCGGCGGAAGCGTGATCCTGCGCGTCGACCCGAGCGTCACGACGCTCATCGACTTCCACCACAGCCCGCACCGGCGCGCCGAGAACGGCGGGCACGGCGCGGGCGCCCACCGCAACGGCGGGCACGGCGAGGACCTGGTCCTGTCGGTGCCCGACGGCACCGTCGTGAACGACGCCCGCGGCCGGGTGCTCGCCGACCTGGTCGGCCCGGGCACCGAGATGGTGGTGGCCGAGGGCGGCCGCGGCGGTCTCGGCAACGCCGCGCTGGCCTCGTCCAAGCGCAAGGCGCCCGGCTTCGCCCTGCTCGGTGAGCCCGGCGACGAGCTCGACGTCACGCTCGAGCTCAAGGTGGTCGCCGACATCGGCCTGGTGGGCTTCCCGTCCGCCGGCAAGTCCAGCCTGATCGCGGCGCTGTCGCGGGCCCGGCCCAAGATCGCCGACTACCCGTTCACCACGCTGGTGCCGAACCTCGGCGTGGTCACCGCGGGCGACACCACGTTCACCGTCGCCGACGTGCCCGGTCTCATCGAGGGTGCGAGCGAGGGCCGCGGCCTCGGCCACGACTTCCTGCGCCACGTCGAGCGCTGTGCCGCGCTCGTCCACGTCATCGACACCGCCACCCTGGAGCCCGGCCGCGACCCGCTCGGCGACCTCGACGTGATCGAGCGCGAGCTCGCGTCGTACGGCGGCCTCGAGGACCGTCCCCGCCTGGTGGTGCTGAACAAGGTGGACGTCCCCGACGGCCGCGACCTGGCCGACATCGTCCGGGAGGACTTCGACGCGCGCGGCCTCACCGTGCTGACCGTCTCGGCCGCCAGCCACGAGGGGCTGCGGGAGCTGTCGTTCGCGATGGCCGAGATCGTGGCGCGGGCCCGGGCGGAGAAGCCGGTGGCCGAGGCGACCCGGATCGTGCTGCGCCCCCGCCAGAGCGCCGGCGGCCCGGAGTTCACCGTCCGGCAGACCGGTGAGGGCTGGCGGGTGCGCGGCACCAAGCCGGAGCGCTGGGTGCGGCAGACCGACTTCAGCAACGACGAGGCGGTCGGCTTCCTCGCCGACCGGCTCAACCGGCTCGGGGTCGAGGACCGGCTGCTCGAGCTCGGCGCCGAGGAGGGCGACACCGTGCTCATCGGTGAGGCCGACAACGCGGTGGTGTTCGACTTCCGGCCGATGGTCGCGACCGGCGCCGAGCTGCTCGGCCGGCGGGGCGAGGACTCCCGCTTCGAGGAGAGCCGCCCGGCCGCCGTACGACGCCGGCAGATCGACGCGGCGATGGCCACCAAGGAGCCCCACGAGACCCGCGCCGACGTGGCCCGGCGACTCGGCGTCGACGACCCCGACGAGACCGTCGTGCAGCGCGCCGACCCGGACTGGGGCTGGACGGAGGACGACCCCGGCAGCGAGCAGCCGGAGGACGAGGCGTGACCGAGCGGGCACAGGTTGCGCAGGCCGGGCGCGTCGTCGTCAAGGTCGGCTCGTCGTCGCTGACCACTGCCGAGGGCGGCATCGACCCCGTCCGGCTCGCCGCCCTGGTGGATGCGCTCGCCGGGGTCCGGGCTCGCGGCGCCGAGGTGGTGCTGGTGTCCTCCGGCGCGATCGCCGCCGGGCTGGCGCCGCTGGACCTGCCGCGCCGCCCTCGCGACCTGGCCACCCAGCAGGCCGCCGCGTCGGTGGGGCAGGGGCTGCTCGTGCAGCGCTACAACCAGGAGTTCGCCCGGCACGGCATCGTCGCGGGGCAGGTGCTGCTGACCGTCGACGACGTGACCCGGCGCAGCCACTACCGCAACGCCTACCGCACCTTCGCCAAGCTGCTCGACCTCGGCGTGCTGCCGGTGGTCAACGAGAACGACACGGTGGCCACCTCCGAGATCCGCTTCGGTGACAACGACCGGCTGGCGGCGCTCGTCGCCCACCTGGTGCACGCCGACCTGCTGCTCCTGCTCAGCGACGTCGACGGTCTCTACGACGGCAACCCCGCCCGCGGCGACGCGACGCTGCTGCCGGACGTCGTCTCCGAGGCCGACCTCGACGCCGTGCAGGTCGGCAGGACCGGCGCGGCCGGCCTCGGCACCGGCGGCATGTACACCAAGGTGGAGGCCGCGCGGATCGCCACCGGGGCCGGCATCCCGGTCGTGCTCACCTCCGCGCCGCTCGCCGCCGAGGCGCTCGCGGGCGCACCCGTGGGCACGGTCTTCCACCCCACCGGCAAGCGGCGGCCGACCCGGTTGCTGTGGCTGGCGCACGCGACCGAGGCCAAGGGCCGGATCTTCCTGGACGCCGGAGCGGTGCGCGCGGTGACCGAGCGACGCGCGTCCCTGCTGCCGGCCGGGATCACCGGTGTCACCGGCACGTTCGTCGGGGGAGACCCGGTCGACCTCGTTGACCCCGACGGCGTCCCGGTCGCGCGGGGGCTGGTCAACTACGACGCCGACGAGCTGCCGGACCTGCTGGGCCGGTCGACCCGCGACCTGGCCCGTGAGCTCGGCGCGTCGTACGAGCGGGAGGTCGTGCACCGCGACGACCTGGTGCTGCTGCCCCGAGGATGACCCGAGGGATGACCGGGCTGATCGGGGTCCAGACATTTTCGGTAATCACCGGACGCCCCTACCGTTGGGCGGCAGACTTGACGCGTGCCCGCGAGGGCGCGCTGGCTGGTCAAGACGGGGATCTTCGGGACCTTTCGAGGGGTGACGTCGTTGAGTGAACCGTTTCGGCTGTGGCATGTGACGGTGACGGTTGCTGGGGACGACGTCGAGCCGCTCATCGTCCGCAACGCGCTGCGCCGGCTCAACGACCAACGGCCGTTCCTGCACTCGCTGAAGTACTCCGGCGGCCGCGCCGAGATCCAGTACTGGGAGGAGGCCGAGAGCCTCCTCGACGCCTCCTCGCTCGCGCTGCGGGTCTGGAACGAGCACCGCGAGTCGGCGGGCCTGCCGCGCTGGGAGGTCGTCGGGCTCGAGGTGCTCGAGCGGGCGGTCTTCCTGTCCCGCGGCATGGAGTACCACGTCATCGTCGACCTCCACGACGTGACACCGCTGCCGTTCTGAGCAGCCCCCGATCTACCCTGGCCCCATGACCTTCGAGGCCGTGGCGCTCCGCGCCCGTGAGGCCGCGCACGAGCTCGCGCTGGCCACCCGCGCGACCAAGGACGCGGCCCTGCACGCGATGGCGGACGCCCTCGTCGCGGACACCGAGGGCGTGCTCGCCGCCAACGCCGAGGACGTCTCGGCGGCCCGCGAGTCCGGCACCCCCGACGCGCTCGTCGACCGGCTCAGCCTGGACGCCGGCCGGGTGGCCGGGATGGCCGACGGGCTCCGCGACGTCGCGGCGCTGCCCGACCCCGTCGGCGAGGTGGTCCGCGGCTCGACCCTCGCCAACGGCCTCGAGCTGCGCCAGGTGCGCGTGCCCTTCGGTGTCGTCGGGATCATCTACGAGGCCCGTCCCAACGTGACGGCCGACGCGGCCGGCATCTGCCTCAAGAGCGGCAACGCCGTGCTGCTGCGGGGCTCCTCGAGCGCCCGCCGCTCCAACACCGCGATCGTGGCCGTGCTCCGCGAGGCAGCGGAGCGAGCCGGCCTGCCGGCCGACGTGGTGCAGCTGGTCCCGGGGGAGGGGCACGAGGCGGCGAAGGCGCTGATGCGGGCCCGCGGCCTGGTCGACGTGCTGATCCCGCGCGGCGGCGCCGGCCTGATCCGCTCCGTCGTCGAGGAGTCGACGGTGCCGGTGATCGAGACCGGGGTCGGCAACTGCCACGTGTACGTCGACCGGGACGCCGACCTCGACCGGGCGCTGGCCATCGTGCTCAACGCCAAGACCCACCGGCCGTCGGTGTGCAACGCCGCCGAGTCGCTGCTCGTGCACGCCGACGTCGCCGAGGCGTTCGTGCCGCGGGTGGTCGCCGCCCTGCAGGACGCCGGCGTGACCGTGCACGGCGACGAGACCTTCGCCCGCCAGGACGGGGTGGTCGCGGCGACCGAGGAGGACCACCGGGCGGAGTACCTCTCGCTCGACATCTCCGCGTCCGTCGTACCCGATCTGGAGGCCGCGGTCCGCCACATCCGGACCTACTCCTCGGGGCACACCGAGGCGATCGTCACCGGGTCGCAGGACGCCGCGCGCCGCTTCACCGCGGCCGTCGACGCCGCGGCGGTGATCGTGAACGCGTCCACCCGCTTCACCGACGGCGGAGAGTTCGGCTTCGGCGCCGAGATCGGCATCTCCACCCAGAAGCTGCACGCGCGCGGCCCGATGGGGCTGCCGGAGATGACCTCGACGAAGTACGTCGTCACCGGCGACGGCCAGGTCCGCTAGGGCATCTGGCCGGCCGCCTGGCCCTCGATCCCGTCGAGGATCCGGCGCAGCCCCCAGACGAACTGGTCGGTCGAGATGTAGGCCGCCATCGTCGGCACCACCGCCGCCGACAGCGGGAAGTGCTCGGCCGGCGTCGCCGCGAACGTGCCCTCACGCGCGGCCACCCGGTCGGCCTCGGGTGGCAGCGGCGAGGCCACCTCGTCGAGGTCGGCGACCTCGAGGGCCATCGAGCCGAAGGCGTGCACGATCAGCAGGTACGACGCGTGGGCGGCGTCCTCGGGGGAGAGGCCGGCGCGTCCGAGGAGCTCCAGGAGCCGCTCGCCGAGCAGCAGCGCGTGCGGCCCGTCCATCGGTCCGCCGACCATGAGCGGCACCGCGCCGGGGTGGGCGGTCAGCACCCGGCGGACCGCCAGCGCCAGCGCCTCGACGCCGTCCCGCCACGGCACCGCCGGGTCGGCGGGAGCGGCCGCGGCGACCTCCCCGAGCAGCCGCTCGACGATCGCGCGCACGACGGCGGCCTTGTCCGGGAAGTACGTGTAGACCGCGTTGGGCGCGACCCCGACCCGCGTCGCGATGCCGCGCACGGACGCGGCCGCCGGTCCGCCCTCGTCGAGCAGGGTGATGGCGGCGTCCACGATCGCGTCCTCGGTGAGCGCGCGTCCGGGGCCCCGGCGGCCGCGTCTCGGGTTGGGCCCGGTGGCTGCGTCCATGGCTGGTCTGGTCCTCCCTTGACCGCGTTCTGTACGCCGTACATTATCACGGTGTCGAGAAACTCTGTACGGCGTACACAAACCAGGAGGAACCATGACCGACACCGCCGCACGCCGCACGACCGGCGCCCTGTTCGTCCTCGGCGCCGTCTCCTTCGGGGCGGCGGCGTCGGTGCTGTCCGCGACCTTCGCGTGGCCGGACATCCTGCGTGAGCCCGCCGACGTGGTGCTGCCCGCCTTCGTCGACGGCGGCAGCGGGCTCGTCTGGACCTGGTTCGCGGTGGCCTGGACCTACGGGCTCCTGCTGGTGCCGATGCTGATGCTGCCCTCGGTGCTCGGCCGCCGCGACGACGCCGTGCTGCGCGCCGCGACGTTCGTCGGCGCCACGTCGGTCGTGCTCTCCGTCGCCGGCTTCCTGCGGTGGGTGTTCGTGGTGCCGCCGCTGGCCCGGTCCTACGTCGCCGGCGACGCGACGACCAAGGAGGCCGTGGCGGCCGCCTGGACCGCGCAGCACCAGCTCGGCGGGTCGCTGCTCGGGGAGCACCTCGGCGAGGTGCTCGCGATCGGCTGGGCGGTCACGCTCTGCGTCGTCGCGCTCCGGACCGGGATCCTGCCGCGCTGGCTCGCGTGGACCGGCCTGGTGGTGAACGCGCTGTACCTCCTCAACCAGGGCGACGTGATCGCCAGCGCGGTGCCCGGCTTCCCGGTCTGGGACCTCGCCGGCCTGCTCGGCAGCACCGGCTGGGGCCTGTGGGTCGCGGCCCTCGGCGTGACGCTGCTGCGCCGGCCGGCCGCCGCGACGGTCGCCTCCCGGAGGCTGTCGCCCGCCGCCGCCTGAGTGGGGGAGGCCCCTGGCAGGATCGGCGCATGGCTCGCACCATCGGCCCCGCGGAGCGCCGGGCCCGGCTCGCCCGCCGGCACCGGCTGCTCCCGGAGCTGCGCACCGACGACGTCGCCGCCATCGCGGACGGCGTCGTCGCGCTGCACTCCACCGACCCGGTCACGGTCTACCTCTCGGCGATGCTGCGCATGGAGCGGCCGTCCGTCGAGGCGGTCGAGCAGGCGTTGTACGTCGACCGGACCGTGATCCGGCACCACGCGATGCGCCGCACGCTGTGGGTGGCGACCCCGCCCGTCGTACGCCAGATGCACGCGGCCGCGACCCGCAACCTCATCGGGCCCGAGCACCGACGGACCGCGCGGCTGCTGGCCGAGAACGGCGTCGACGACCCCGACGCCTGGCTCGCCGACGCCCGCGACCAGGTGCTCGCCGCCCTCCACGAGCACGGGCCGATGACCGCCCGCTCGCTCGGCCAGAAGGTCCCCGCTCTCACCCACAAGATCGTGATGGCACCGGGCAAGACGTACTCCGCCACCGTCTCCGCGCACACCCGGGTGCTGCTCCACCTCGGCTTCGAGGGCCGGATCCTGCGGACCAAGCCCACCGGCACCTGGATCAACGGCGCCTACACCTACGCCGCCGCGGACTCCTGGCTCGACGGCGGGCTCGGCGAGCTCGACCCGCGCGAGGCGGCCCGTGACCTGGCCCTGCGGTGGCTGCACGCCTTCGGGCCCGGCACCACCACCGACCTCCAGTGGTGGATGGGCTGGACGGGCGCCACCACCAAGAAGGCGCTGGCCGACTGCGACGCGGTCGAGGTGCAGGTCGACGGTGGACCCGCCTGGGTCGCGCCCGGCGACGATGAGCCGGTCGCCGACGCGGAGCCGTGGGTCGCGCTGCTGCCCGGGCTCGACCCCACCACGATGGGCTGGAAGGAGCGTGCGTGGTACCTCCCCGACGCCTGCTCCGGCACCTTCGACCGGATGGGCAACGCCGGCCCGACCCTGTGGGTCGACGGCGAGGTCGTGGGCGGCTGGGTGCAGGCCGCCGACGGCGAGATCCGGATGCGCGCGTACGTCGACCTGCCGCCCGCCCGACGTCGCGAGCTGCGCGAGCGCGCCGACGAGCTCGCGAAGCTGCTCGGGGACACCCGGTTCACCGTGCGGTTCCCGAGCACCCTGTCGGCCGCGCTGTTCAAGGACACGAGGGCGGACGATCTACGCTGACGCCATGACCCTGGCTGCTCCCGTCGAGGCGGGCACGCGTGACGTCTGGACCCACCCCGAGCAGGAGCGTGTCGGCACGTCCGCGACCGTCGTGACCGGGGTGCGCACCGTCGCCTCCGTCGTCCTTGCCGGCCTCGCGGCGCAGAGCGACAGCCTGCCGCTGCTGGTCGCGGCGCTGGTCGTCTACTGGGCCGGCGACAGCCTCGACGGGTTCGTGGCCCGGGTCCGCGGCTGCGAGACCCGGATCGGTGCGGTGCTCGACATCCTGTCCGACCGGTTCTGCGCGGCGTCGTTCTACCTCGGGCTGGTGTGGCTGCGGCCCGAGTTCGCGGTGCCGGTGTTCATCTACCTGGCCGAGTTCATGGTCGTCGACTGCTTCCTGTCGCTGGCGTTCCTCGCCTGGCCGGTGCGCAGCCCCAACTACTTCTACGTCATCGACCGGCCGCTGTGGCTGTGGAACTGGTCCAAGCCCGGCAAGGCGGTCAACTCCTCGCTGTTCGCGGTGCTGCTGCTGGTCACCGGCTGGGTGTGGCTCGGGGCCGCGATCGCCACCGGGCTGCTGGTGCTCAAGTGCGTGTCGCTGGTCCGACTCGGCCGCATCGGGCTGCCGGTGCCCGGCCGCTGACGCACGGTAGAGTTCGGCGCATGTCGCTCACGCCTCTCGTCACCATGGCCGTCGCCGAGTCCAGCGGTGGCATCAACCCGTGGTTCGTCGGCATCGGCGTCTTCGCCCTCCTCCTGGTCATGCTCGGTGGCCTGCTCGCCTTCGGCGGCGGCCGCGACCACTCCTGAGCTCACCAGTGACCGTGCAGTGACGAGGACGCGTGGCTGAGCAGCACCGGGACCCGGCGCGTCGACGCGTCGGCGTCATGGGCGGCACGTTCGACCCCATCCACCACGGTCACCTCGTGGCCGCGAGCGAGGTCCAGGCCTGGTTCGACCTCGACGAGGTCGTCTTCGTGCCCACCGGGCAGCCGTGGCAGAAGCAGGCACGGGTGGTCTCCCCGGCGGAGGACCGCTACCTCATGACGGTCATCGCGACGGCCTCGAACCCCCGGTTCTGGGTCTCCCGCGTGGACATCGACCGGGACGGTCCGACGTACACCATCGACACGCTGCGCGACCTCCGCAAGGAGCTCCCGGACGCCGACCTGTTCTTCATCACCGGCGCCGACGCCCTCAGCGACATCTTCACCTGGCGCGACGCCGACGAGCTGTTCGACCTCGCGCACTTCGTGGGCTGCACCCGGCCCGGCTTCACGATGGACCACTCGACACTGAGTGGGATGCCCGAGGACAAGGTCACGATCATCGAGATCCCCGCGCTGGCCATCTCCTCGACCGACTGCCGCAAGCGCCGCTTGCGAGGTGAGCCGGTGTGGTACCTCGTCCCCGACGGGGTCGTGCAGTACATCACCAAGTACGCCCTCTACACCCCTGAGAAACCGACCTCGAAGCTAGGACCGACACCATGACCGCCACCGACCGGGCCCTCGAGCTCGTCCGCACCGCCGCCCAGGCCGCGTCGGACAAGCTCGCCGAGAACATCGTGGCCTTCGACGTGTCCGACCAGCTCGTCATCACCGACGCGTTCCTGCTGGCCTCCGCGCCCAACGACCGCCAGGTCAAGGCGATCGTCGACGCGATCGAGGACGGCCTGCGCGAGATCGGCGCCAAGCCGGTACGTCGCGAGGGGGAGCGCGACGGCCGGTGGGTGCTCATCGACTACGCCGACATCGTGGTGCACGTGCAGCACGAGGAGGAGCGGTCGTTCTACGCCCTCGAGCGGCTCTGGCGCGACTGCCCGCTGATCACGCTGCCGGACACGGTCACCTCGGGCCGCGACCGGTGATCTCCGGCGAGAGCCGGCGCCTGGTCCTGCTTCGGCACGGCCGCACCGCCTGGAACGACTCCGGGCGGGCCCAGGGCCACGCCGACATCGAGCTCGACGAGGTCGGCCACCAGCAGGCCGCGGCAGCCGCGCCCGCGCTCGCCGCGCTGCGCCCGAGTGCCCTGTGGACCTCGGACCTGGCCAGGGCCCGGCAGACCTGTGCGTACCTCGAGCGCGCCACCGGGCTCGCCGCCAAGGTCGACGAGCGGCTCCGGGAGTACGACGTCGGCGCCCGGCAGGGCATGGACACCGCGCAGTTCCGCGAGTCCTTCCCCGAGGCGTTCGAGTCCTGGACGCGAGGCCACGAGGAGCACCTGGTCCCGGGCGCCGAGTCGACCGCCGACCTCCTGCGCCGGATGGTCCCGGCGCTCCGCGAGTTCCTGGCGTCCCTGGACGCGGGGGAGACGGGCATCGTGGTCACCCACGGTGCCTCGCTCAAGGACGCGATGTTCGACCTGCTCGGCTGGTCTCAGCAGCAGGAGCCGTCGCTGCGGGGCATGGACAACTGCGCGTGGGCGGTCCTCGTCGAGCACCCCACGCTCGATCGGCTGCGGCTCGCGACGTACAACCAGCGGGTCACCGGCCCCGATTTCGCATCCGCGGACGGCGTTGGATAAGATTCCCGGGTTGCCCGGACAAGGGCGGCGGGGCTGTGGCGCAGCTGGTAGCGCACCTCCATGGCATGGAGGGGGTCAGGGGTTCGAGTCCCCTCAGCTCCACCAGATCGACAGGCCGGTTCCCGATGCGGGGACCGGCCTTCGTGCTGCGTGGGGGGCAGCCGGTAGCGGCTCCGTCATCCCCGGCCATGGCATGGAGGGGGGCGTCAGCTCCAGATCCGGCGGTTCCGAGTGGGGCCGGCCTTCGTGTGCGGAGCGGTAGCGGCCCTCAGCCCACGCAGAAGAACGATCGACAGGCCGGTTCCCGATGCGGGGACCGGCCTTCGTGCTGCGCGGGGGCAGCCGGTAGCGGCTCCGCCATCCCCGGCCATGGCCTGGAGGGGGTCAGGGGTGAGGAGCTTCCGTCCGGAGCCCCGGACGGGCGTATGGCATCGACGGGGGCTCCGTGAGGGCCATTGCCGTGGCCGCCGACCCCGCGGACCCTGGTCGTATGAGGGTGCTCGATCGACTTGTATGCGCCGTTCGTGGTCACGCGTGGGACCCCGTCGAGGGTGACGTCAACGGGGCGCGCCGGACGTGCGGGCGGTGTGGTCGCAGCCAGTCCTTGGACCTCCAGCCAAGGCCCTCCAAGGGTGCAATCCCCGACGACGGGGTGCCCTTCGGATGACGACGGGTGGGTCACCATGCCGATCAGCACCGCGTCCACCCCGCCGCCAGCAAGAGCAGCCCCGAACAGTCCCGACCGCTCCATCGTGTCGGGACGATGATGGTGACCAGGCCACCCCGATGTACGCCATGCCGAACTGTGCGCAGTGGAGGCGGGATTCAACCATCGGGTTCGCGGAAGGCTTCGCGAGAGCGTCCGCGATGACTATTGCCGGGGAGCGGCGAAGCCCGCACGCTTGAGACCTCGACTGGCGAGGAGTGCTCGATGTGGTTCTGGTTGATAGTCCTCGCCGTCATCGGAGTTCTCTTCCTGCTCGCCTGGTGGTTGAGCGGGCCACGGTTCATCAAACGGCCGAATGGCGCCCAGCCACCCTCGCACCAGAGTCCTGGCCTGCCCCGTGGGACGGTCAATGGTGGAGGCGGGGCAGGCGCATAGTCGCTGGCTCCGCCTCATGCTCGCGACAGCTCTTCGCGCTACATCGGGGAATGACGCGCCGTCGGGAACGCCCGGGCGCACTGCACCAGAGAACGATCGACAGGCCGGTTCCCGATGCGGGGGCCGGCCTTCGTGCTGCGTGGCCGCTCAGAAGTTCTGCTGGGAGGCCGTGTGTCCGGGAAGCTGGGTCAGCAGCTCGCGTCCGCGGGCGGCGTGCTTGTGCTCGACGAGCACCTCGTAGCGGGTCGCCACGATCCGGCTGACCGAGCTGAAGTCCCGGTGGCCGCGGGTGGCGGCGTAGCCGACGAGCGCCCAGATGACGCCGAACAGCGCGCCGAACGCGACCGTCGCCAGGATGATGGGCAGCGCACCGCCGGTGCCGAAGAACGAGAAGATCAGGCCGATGAACAGGCCCATCCAGACACCGGAGAGCAGGCCGCCGAGGGCGACGCGTCCGGTGGTGAGCCGTCCGGTGACCCGCTCGACCTGCTTGAGCTCGGTGCCGACGATCATGCAGTTCTCGACCGGGAACTCGTGGTCGGAGAGGAAGTCGACGGCCTGCTGTGCCTGCTCGTACTTGTCGTAGACCCCCAGCGACTGCGGGAACTCCAGGGTGAGCCCGGACCGCAGGCCACGGATGTTCTGCTGGCTGCTCATGCGTCCATCCTCCCACCGGATCCCAAGGGTGCGCTGAGCGCCGGCGGCGCCCGTCGTGTCACCGGGCGGTGGCTGGTCAGGTGATCGTCATGCCGCCGTCGACGGCGATGGTCTGCCCGGTCACGTAGCCGCCGGCGTCGCTGGCCAGGAACACCAGCGCCGCCGCCAGCTCGACGCCTTCGCCCTTGCGCCCGGCTGGCACGCGGGTCATCGCCTGGTCGAGGTAGCCGTCGGGGTAGGTGTCGGTCATCTCCGAGGCGAAGAAGCCGGGCGCGAGCGCGTTGACCCGGATGCCCTTGCGGCCGGTCCACTGCTGGGCGAGGTCGCGGGTGAGGCCGATCAGCCCGGCCTTGGTCGCGGAGTACGCCGCCTGCGGCAGCCCGCCGGTGGTGAGGCCGAGGACGCTGCTGATGTTGACGATGCTGCTGCCGGGCTGCATCACGCGCCCGCAGGCCTGCGCCATCCAGTAGCAGCCGTTGAGGTTCACGTCGACGACCTGACGGAACTGCTCGGGGGTCTCCCGGGTGGCGGGGACGGCGGTGCCGACGCCCGCGTTGTTGACGAGTACGTCGACCCGGCCGAGCTCCTGCATGGCGGTGTCGACGAGCCGCTGGCACGCCTCGGGGTCGGCGACGTCGGTCTGCACGGCGAGGGCGCGACGTCCCGCGGCCTCGACGAGCGCCTTGGTCTCCTCGAGCCGGTCCACCCGTCGGGCGCCGAGAACCACATCGGCGCCCGCCTCGGCCAGGGCCTGGGCGAAGGAGACGCCGAGCCCGGAGGAGGCGCCGGTGACGATGGCCACCTTGCCGTCGAGACGGAACAGGTCGAGGACGCTCATGCAGTCTCCTTGGTCAGGCAGTCGGGCAAGTGGGTCAGGCAGGGTCGTGGGCGCGACGTGCCGACCAGGCGCTGGCGACCATCTCGTCGACGGTGTGCCGCATCTTCCAGTCCAGGTCGCGGGCGGCCAGCTCGCCGGACGCGACGATCCGGGCCGGGTCACCGGGGCGGCGCGGGTGCACCTCGGGCTCGAAGTCGATGCCGGTCACCCGGGCCATCGCGTCCATGATCTGTCGGACCGAGAGCCCGTCGCCGCTGCCGAGGTTGTAGACCGGCGCGAGCGTCGTACCCGCCTCCAGGGCCTGGGCAGCGGCCACGTGCGAGACGGCGAGGTCGGCGACATGGATGTAGTCGCGGACGCAGGTCCCGTCGGGCGTGGGGTAGTCGTCGCCGTTGATCCGCGGGGTCCGGCCCTCGATGAGCGCCTCGATCACCAGCGGGAACAGGTTGTGCGGGCTGGTGTCGTAGACCTCGTCGGAGCCCGAGCCGACGACGTTGAAGTAGCGCAGCGACGTGTGAGCCAGTCCGGTGGCGGTCTCCTGGTCGCGAAGCAGCCACTCGCCGATGAGCTTGGACTCGCCGTACGGCGACTCGGGCCGCGTGGGCGTCTCCTCGGTCACGGTGTCCACGTCGGGGGTGCCGAAGGTCGCGGCGCTCGAGGAGAAGACGACCTTGCCGACCTCCGCCTCGGCCATCGCCTTGAGCACGCTCACCGTGCCGGTGACGTTCTGCTCGTAGGTGTGCAGCGGTCGCTGGACGGAGACGCCGGCGTACTTGAACCCGGCCACGTGCACGACACCGGTGACCTCGTGCTCCCGCAGCGTGCGGACCAGCAGATCGGTGTCGAGGATGGTCCCGTCGACGAACGGGACGTCCGCGGGCACGAACTCCCGGTGGCCGCTGGAGAGGTCGTCCAGCACGACGGCGTCGAGGCCCTGGGCCAGGAACGCCCGCACCACATGCGCGCCGATGTAGCCCGCCCCGCCGGTCACCAACCACGTCATCCGTCTCGTCTCCGTCCTGCTGTCGCCGGCAAGCAAATGATCAACGCACCCTAGGGCACCCCCGGAACTCATCGGTCGCTGCGTGCATGAGTTGTATGGATACGGGGGAGAAAAACCTCCTGGGGGGATCGGCGCGGTGCCGGCGATGCTGTTCCTCGGCGTCGTGATGATGCCCTTCTACTACGGGTCGAAGGTCCGCTCGGTCGAGTTCTGAACCGTCGCTTCGGGCCGACCGCGCACCTGGTCAACGCGTTGAGCTTCGCGCTCGCGCAGCTGCTGATCGCCGGGATCAACCTCTACCTGCTCGCCAGCATCGTGAAGGTGCTGCTCGGCTGGCCGCTGTGGGTGTCGCTGCTGATCGCCGCGGCCATCGTGCTGACCTACACCGCGCTCGGTGGCCTGTCGGCGGCCATCTACAACGAGGTGCTCCAGTTCTTCGTGATCGTCGCAGCGCTGCTGCCGCTGACCCTGGTCGGGCTGCACAAGGTCGGCGGGTACAGCGGCCTCACGGACCGGATCAGCCAGCTGCCCGACGGCGCCGAACGGCTGTCGTCCTGGCCGGGCACCAACCTGACCGGCATCGAGAACCCGGTCCTGTCGGTGATCGGCATCGTGTTCGGTCTCGGCTTCGTGCTGTCCTTCGGCTACTGGACGACGAACTTCGTCGAGGTGCAGCGGGCGATGGCGTCCAGCTCGATCTCGGCGGCGCAGCGATCGCCGATCATCGGCGCCTTCCCGAAGATGTTCATCCCGTTCATCGTGATCTTCCCGGGCATGATCGCCGGTGTCCTGGTCGGCGAGCTGGCGAACCCGCCGCAGGGGACGACGCCGGACTACAACGACGCGATCCTCTACCTGATGCGGGACCTGTTGCCCAACGGCATGCTCGGCGTCGCGATCGCCGGGCTGCTCGCGTCGTTCATGGCCGGCATGGCGGCCAACATCTCCGCGTTCAACACGGTGTTCAGCTACGACCTGTGGCAGACGTACGTGAAGAAGGACGAGCCCGACGGCTACTACACCCGGGTGGGCCGGCTGGCCACGGTGGCGGCGACGGTCATCGCCGTCGGTACGGCGTTCTTCGCGTCGAACTACTCGAACATCATGGACTACCTGCAGACGCTGTTCGGGTTCTTCAACGCCCCGCTGTTCGCCACCTTCATCCTCGGCATGTTCTGGAAGCGGATGACGCCCACGGCCGGCTGGACGGGCCTGGTGAGCGGCACCCTGGCCGCCGTACTCGTCGGGGTGCTCAGCAAGGACGCCCTCGGTCCGATGTCCGTCGGGGCGGTGGGGCTGACCGGGCAGGGTGCGAGCTTCGTGGCGGCGGGTGCGGCGTTCGTGGTCGACATCCTGGTCAGCGTGGGGGTCAGCCTGGTCACCCGCCCCAAGGCGGAGTCCGAGCTGCGCGGCCTCGTCTACTCGCTCACCCCGAAGAAGGACTTCCACGACCCGAGCGAGAGCCGGCTGCCGTGGTACCAGAAGCCGACCCAGCTCGCCGGCGTCGGCGCCGTCCTCGTGATCATCCTCAACATCCTGTTCTGGTAAGGAGCCGACATGGCCAGCACCGCGAGCAAGACCGCCACCACGACCACCGAGGCACCGCACCGCGCCGGGGCCTTCGACATCCGCACCTTCATCGCGCTGCTGATCGGCGTGTACGGCGTCGTGCTCGTCGTCGCCGGGCTGGTGGGAACCAGCGAGACCGAGCTCGACAAGGCGGACGGGCTGAACATCAACCTGCTGGCCGGGGTCGGGATGGTCGTCGTCGCCGCGGCCTTCGTGGCCTGGGCCCGGATGCGTCCCGTGGTCGTGCCCGAGCACGTCGAGGACGACACCTCCGGAAGGAATCCGTAAAAACCACCACCAAAATAGTAAAAAGGGGCAGACTTTCTCCGAGGCCGGGGGGTCTTGAGGATGAACAACCGGGTCCGGGGGGACACATGGCGATCGAGCACGGTGAGGCTGCGCTCCCACCCGTGGGTGCGCTGCTGCGGCGACCCGCGGTGCTGGTGCGACACGAGGTGATGCTCAGCCTGCACGACGCGGGCTTCGAGGACGTGCTCCCGGCACACCTCGGTGTCTTCCAGCACCCCGGCCCGGACGGGCTGCGACCCGGCGTCCTGGCCGTGCGCACCTCCGCCTCCAAGCAGGCCATGAACCACCTCCTGCACCAGCTCGAGGAGGGCGGCTACATCACCCGCGAGTCGCACCCCGACGACCGGCGCACCCGCGTCGTCCGGCTCACCGACCGGGGCTGGGCGGCGATCGGCGTGATCCGGGAGACCATGGCCCGGCTCGAGCGGCACTGGGCCGAGGAGCTCGGTCCGGAGCTGTACGCCGGCCTGGCGCACGCGCTGCTCCGGCTGGAGAAGGTGCTGGACGACGAGGTCTCCGCCAACCGCTGACCGGACCCTCACCGGATACGCGTCTGCGTCCGCGCCCGCCCGTGCGCTAGCCTGGACCCATGCAGAAGCGACTCCTTCTTGCGCAGCCGCGTTGACCGGAGGCCCACCCGGGCAGGACGACGCGGCTACCCCTCGTTGCTGAGGGGTTTTTTTGTGCCCGGGCACGGAACCGCACCCGAGACCGCCGAGCAGGACCAGGACCACGAGGAAGTCGGACAGATGAGCGAGCAGGAGCAGCACTACGACGTCGCCGCCACCCAGGACAAGTGGCGCAAGGTGTGGGAGGACCTGAACCCCTTCCAGGCCGCCGACGACGGCTCGAAGGAGCGTCGCTACGCGCTCACGATGTTCCCGTACCCGAGCGGTGACCTGCACATGGGGCACGCCGAGGTGATGGCGCTGCACGACGTGATGGCGCGCTACTGGTGGCAGCGCGGCTACGACGTGCTGAACCCGATCGGCTGGGACTCCTTCGGCCTGCCGGCCGAGAACGCCGCCATCCGGAACAACGAGCACCCGGCGACGTACACCTACGCGAACATCGAGACGCAGGCCGAGTCCTTCCGCCGGTACGCCGTGTCGTTCGACTGGTCCCGCCGGCTGCACACCAGCGACCCGGAGTACTACAGGTGGACGCAGTGGCTGTTCCTGCGCTTCCGCGAGCGGGGGCTGGCCTACCGGAAGTTCTCACCGGTCAACTGGTGCCCGAACGACCAGACCGTGCTGGCCAACGAGCAGGTCGTCGACGGGCTGTGCGACCGCTGCGGCGCCGTGGTCACCAAGCGCGAGCTGTCGCAGTGGTACTTCAAGGTCACCGAGTACGCCCAGCGGCTGCTGGACGACATGGCGCCGCTGGAGGGCCGCTGGCCCGAGCGCGTGCTGACCCTGCAGCGCAACTGGATCGGCCGCTCCGAGGGTGCCCACGTCGACTTCGCGGTCGAGGGCCGCGACGAGCCGGTCACGGTCTTCACCACCCGTCCGGACACCCTGTTCGGCGCGACGTTCTTCGTCGTCGCGGCCGACGCCAAGCTGGCCGACCAGCTGTGCGCGCCCGAGCAGCGCGAGGCGTTCGAGGCCTACCTGGAGGAGGTCCGCAAGGAGTCCGACATCGACCGGATGTCGACCGAGCGACCCAAGACCGGTGTGTTCCTGGGCCGGTACGCCACCAACCCGGTCACCGGCGAGCAGATCCCGGTGTACGCCGCGGACTACGTGCTGGCCGACTACGGCACCGGCGCGATCATGGCCGTCCCCGGCCAGGACCAGCGCGACTGGGACTTCGCGGAGAAGTTCGAGCTGCCGATCCGGCGGACCGTGCAGCCCTCCGACGGGTTCGACGGCAAGGCGTTCACCGGCGAGGGCCCGGCGATCAACTCCGCCAACGACTCGATCAGCCTGGACGGACTGGACGTCGACGCCGCCAAGAGCGCGATCATCGACTGGCTGGAGGAGCGCGGGGGAGGCCGGCGGTCGGTGAACTTCCGGCTGCGCGACTGGCTGCTGTCGCGGCAGCGGTTCTGGGGCTGCCCGATCCCGATCGTGCACTGCCCGACCTGTGGCGAGGTGCCGGTCCCGGACGACCAGCTGCCGGTCGAGCTGCCGGAGCTGAGGGGCGCCGACCTGAAGCCCAAGGGCACCTCGCCGCTGGCCGCGGCCGAGGACTGGGTCAACGTCGACTGCCCGTCGTGCGGCGGCCCGGCCAAGCGCGACAGCGACACGATGGACACGTTCGTGGACTCGTCGTGGTACTTCCTGCGCTACTGCTCGCCGCACGACGACACCGCGCCGTTCGACGTGGAGGCGGTGCGGCGGTGGATGCCGACGTACATCTATGTCGGCGGCGTCGAGCACGCGATCCTGCACCTGCTGTACGCCCGGTTCTTCACCAAGGTGCTGCACGACATGGGCATGGTCGACTTCGTCGAGCCGTTCACGCGGATGATGAACCAGGGCGTCGTCATCAACCAGGGCAAGAAGATGAGCAAGTCGCTGGGCAACGGCGTCAGTCTGGGGGACCAACTAGAGGCCTTCGGCGTGGACGCGGTGCGGCTGACCCTGGTGTTCGCGGGACCCCCCGAGGACAACATCGACTGGGCCGACCTGTCGCCCGGCGGGTCGCTGAAGTTCCTGCAGCGGGCGTGGCGGCTGAGCGGTGACGTGACGTCGCCGGTCGGTACCTCGCCGGAGGGCGGCGACGTCGCCCTGCGCAAGGCCACGCACAAGACCGTGCACGAGGCCGAGCAGCTGGTCGACACCTACCGGTTCAACGTGCTGGTGGCCCGGGTGATGGAGCTGGTCAACGTCACCCGCAAGGCGATCGACTCGGGCTGCGGACCGGCCGACCCGGCCGTGCGCGAGGCCGCCGAGACCGTCGCGATCCTGCTGAGCCTGGTCGCGCCGTACACCGCCGAGGAGATGTGGGAGCGGCTGGGCCACCGCCCGACCGTGGCCCGCGCCGGCTGGCCAACCGTCGACCCGGCCCTGCTGGTCGAGGACTCGGTGACCGCCGTCGTGCAGATCCAGGGCAAGCTGCGCGCCAAGCTGGAGGTGACCCCGGACATCACCGCCGAGGACCTGGAGGCGCTGGCCCTGGGCGACGACCACGTCCAGCGGGCCCTGGACGGCCGCCCGGTCCGCAAGGTGATCGTCCGGGCGCCGAAGCTGGTGAACATCGTCACCGGCTGACGGATCACCAGGGGCAGTACTCCGGGGTCGACCCGGTCAGATCCCGGCGAGCGCCGCCTCGACGGTCTGGTGGCCGGCCAGCAGGTCGAACGTCCTTCCGATGGTCGCGTCCTCGGTCAGCACGGCCGCGAGCACCGCCGCGACGTCGGCGCGCGGGATCTCCCCGCGGGGGAGCGTGCCGACCTGCACGCGGCCGTTGGGGGCGTCGTCCGTCAGCCGTCCGGGGCGTACGACGGTCCAGTCGAGGTCACGCGCGCGCAGGTCGTCGTCGGCGGCCTTCTTGGCCCGCAGGTACACCTGGAACACGTCGTCGCTGTCCGGGTCGGCCTTGTCCGTGCCCATCGAGGACACCATCACGTAGCGCCGTACCCCGGCCTGCTCCGCCGCGTCGGCCAGCAGCACCGCTGCACCCTTGTCCACGGTCTCCTTGCGGGCGGCGCCGCTGTCGGGCCCGCCGCCGGCCGCGAAGACGACGGCGTCCGCGCCCTTGACCACGTCGGTCAGGGCGGCCACGTCGGTGTCCTCGAGGTCGAGCACGACGGCCTCGGCCCCGGTCGCCTCGACGTCGTCCACGTGGTCGGGGTTGCGGACGACGCCGACGGGCTGGTCGCCCCGGTCGGCGAGCGCCTTCTCGAGCAGCAGGGCGATCTGTCCGTGTCCTCCGGCGATCACGACACGCATGGGCGTCCTTCCGTTGCGGGTGAGGTCGTCGGGCCAACCAGCACGCGCGGCCGAGGATTCCCTCGGTCCCGGCACCCGGACGCTAGCCTGTGCCGCATGTCTCGGACCGTCGCGCTCGTCACCGACTCCACGGCCATGCTGCCGCGTGACGTCGTGGAGCGCTACGGCATCCAGGTCGTGCCCCTGCAGGTGGTCATCGGTGCACGCTCGTACGACGAGGGCCTGGACCCCGACATGACGGCGGAGACGATCGCCGCCGCGCTCCGGGAGTGGACGCCCGTGAGCACGTCGCGGCCCACGCCGGCCCGTTTCCTGGAGGCCTACGAGAAAGCCAAGGCGGCCGGCGCCGACGCGGTGCTCTCGGTGCACCTGTCCGGGGAGATGAGCGGCACCTTCGAGTCCGCCCAGCTCGCGGCCCGCGACGCCCCGCTGCCGGTCCGCGCGGTCGACACCCGGCAGCTGGGGATGGCGACCGGGTTCGCCGTGGTCGCGGCGGCCGAGGTGCTGGCCCGGGGCGGCTCCGCGGAGGAGGCCGCCGGTGCGGCGCTGGCCCGGTCCGACGGCACCACGTCGTTGTTCTACGTCGACACCCTGGAGTACCTCCGGCGCGGCGGCCGGATCGGCGCCGCCGCGGCGCTCCTCGGCTCGGCGCTGGCGGTGAAGCCGCTGCTGGAGATCGTCGACGGGCGGATCGGCACCCGCGAGAAGGTGCGTACGGCGGCCCGGGCGCTGTCCCGCCTGGAGGAGCTGGCCGTCGCGGCCGCGGAGGACCGGCAGGTCGACGTCGCGGTCGCGCACCTGGCGAACCCCGACCGGGCCGACGTGCTCGCCGAGCACCTCCGTCGGCGGCTGGCCGCCAACCTCGCCGACCGGGACGTGCTCGTGGGCGAGGTCGGCGCCGTGATCGGCGCGCACGTCGGTCCGGGGATGGTCGCCGTCGTCGTCTCCCCACGCTGACCCGGAACCATCCACAGGCAACCGCCGACAGCGCTCGTCCACAGCCGCCGCGGTCGCGGCTGATCGATGGGGTGGATCCTTCCTAGGTTCTCCTCATGCGCTCACGGAAGCACGCGGACGAACAGGTCGCCGAGGTGGCACGGCGACGGCTCGCCCTGTTGAGCGCCGAGCTCGCCGGCCTCCGTCCAGACCCGGTGGACACCCCCGTGCCCGGGTCTCCGGGCGGGGCCGGCGAGCTTCTCGACGACGTGCCGTCGGCGCCACCGGTCGCGTCTGCGGCTGCGGGGCCACCCGGCGCCGGCCGGCACGCCCACCGCCCCGTCGAGACCTCCGTGGCGCTCGGCGGCTGGCTCCACGACCGGCTGCCCGCGACGCTCCAGGGCCGGGTGCGGGTCGGGGTCGGTCATCTCGCGGTGCTGGCGCTGCTGGTCGCCGGTGCGCTGGGTGTCACGGCCTGGTGGGTCGTGCGGGCGGACGACGGTGGGACGACCCTGCCGCCGGTGTCCGCGCCCTCCTCGCCGCCCGCGTCCCCGACGTACGTCACCAGCGTGGCCGCGACGCCCGCCGGCGACCGCAGCGCCGGTGCTGCGGCATCGCCCAGCGGGACGATCGTGGTCGACGTGGCCGGCAAGGTCCGGCGACCGGGGATCGCCACGCTTCCGCTCGGGTCACGCGTGGTGGACGCGCTGGAGGCCGCGGGAGGCGCGCGGCCGGGGGTGCGCCTCGGCACGCTCAACCTGGCCCGGGTGCTGACCGACGGCGAGCAGGTCGTCGTCGGCGTCCCCGCACCAGCGGGCGTGGCGGCGTCGGCGGCGGACGCGCCCGGCGCGGTCCCCGGCGGCGCGACACCGATGGTCAACCTCAACAGCGCGACCCAGGCCCAGCTCGAGGAGCTGCCGGGGGTGGGGCCGGTGACGGCCCAGTCGATCCTGGCCTTCCGCTCCGAGAACGGCGCCTTCACCGCCGTCGACGAGCTCCTGGAGGTGTCCGGGATCGGGGACGCGACGCTGGCCAAGATCGCGCCCTACGTGACGCTCTGATGCCGGCGCTGCCGCCGGCCGGCGAGCCGCGCCGGCCGCCGCCGGACCTGCGTGCCGTGGTGCTCGGTGTGTCCGGCTGGGCCGGCGCCCTGGTGGTGCTCGGCCTGCCCGGCTGGACGTGCTGGGTCCTGCTGGCGCTCGGGTCCCTGCTGCTGGTGGCCCGTCGCCGACGACGTCGGCCGGTGGTCACGATGGTCGCCTGTCTGCTCGCCGCCGCGGCCGTCGGTGGGGTGACCGGGCTGCGGGCGGACGCGCTGCGGCACAGCCCCGTCGCCGCCCTGGCCGGGGAGCGCGCGGTCGTGACGCTGACCGCCCGGGTGAGCTCCGACCCGGTGCTCCGGGACGGCCGGTTCGGTTCGTACACGCTGACCCGGGTCACGGTGACCGAGCTGACCGGCCGCGGGCGCCACCTGCGGACGCACGTGCCGGTCCTCGTCATCGGCGAGGAGTCCTGGCGGCAGGTGAGCCTGGGCGCCACCGTGACGACGACCGGGCGGCTCGCCCGGCCGGACTCACCGGACCTGGCCGGGGTGCTGTCGACCGGCCGCCCGCCGCGGGTGCTGAGGGAGCCGGACGAGCTGCTGGCCGGGGCGGCACGCGTGCGGGCCGGCATCCGAGCGTCGGTGGCGGGCGCGCCGCCGGACGCCCGTGCCCTCGTGCCCGCCCTCGTCGTCGGCGACGACCAGGGCATGTCCGAGGACCTCGTCGCGGACTTCCGCACCTGCGGGCTGACCCACCTCGCCGCGGTCTCCGGCACCAACCTGACGCTGGTCGTCGGCTTCCTCCTGCTGGGGGCCCGCTGGGTGGGCGTCCGGGCCCGGGGGCTGGTGGTCGTCGGAGCCCTCGGAGTGGTCGGCTTCGTGGTGCTGGCCCGCCCGGAGCCGAGTGTGCTGCGGGCCGCGGCGATGGGGTCGGTGGCACTGGTGGGGCTGGCCTCGCGCGGCCGCGACCACGGCATCCGGGCGCTCGGTGTGGCCGTGCTCGCGCTGCTGCTCCTGGACCCGTGGCTGGCGGCCTCGGTCGGGTTCGCGCTGTCGGCGCTGGCGACCGCCGGGATCCTGTTCCTGGCGCCGCCGTTCCGCGACGCGCTCGCGACCTGGCTGCCCCGGTGGGTGGCCGAGGCGCTGGCGGTGCCGTTCGCCGCCCAGCTGGCCTGCACGCCGGTGGTCGCGGCGCTCTCCGGGCAGGTCAGTCTCGTGGCGGTCCTCGCCAACCTGGTGGTCGCACCGGTGGTCGGGCCGGCCACCGTCCTGGGTCTGCTGGGCGGGGTGGTCGACCTGCTGCACCCCGGGCTCGCGGCGGTGGCGGGGCGTCTCGCCGGGCTCTGCGCGTCGTGGGTGATCCTGGTCGCCGTCCGGCTGGCGCGGCTGCCCACCGCCGCCCTGGACTGGTCACCCGGCCCGCTGCCGCTCCTGCTGCTGGCCGTGCTCTGCCTGGTCGTCGGGCTGGGCGCCGGCCGGGTGCTGCGCCGTCCGCGTTGGGCGGTCCCGATGTGCGTCGTGCTCGTGGTGGTGATGGTGCGCCCGTTGCCCAGCCCGGGCTGGCCGCCCGGCGGCTGGGTGCTGGTCGCCTGCGACGTGGGCCAGGGGGACGGGCTGGTGCTCAACGCGGGCGACGGCGCCGCGGTCGTCGTCGACACCGGGCCGGACCCGCCCGCGATGACCGCCTGCCTCGACCGGCTCGAGGTGCGGGCCGTGCCGGTGGTGGTGCTCACCCACTTCCACGCCGACCACGTCGACGGGCTGGGCGCGGTGCTGTCCGCGCGGCGGGTCGGGGAGGTCGACGTGACGGCCACCGAGGACCCGGCGTACGGCGCGCGAGAGGTGCACCGGTGGGCGACCGCGGCGCGGGTGCCGGTCCGGGTGCCGCCGTACGGCGAGGTGCGTCGGGTCGGTGCTCTGACCTGGCAGGTCGTCGGCCCGGTCACTGCCGGGGCGGCCGGCGGTCACGAGGAGGGCGAGGAGGGGTCGGTGGCCAACAACTCCAGCCTGGTGCTGCTCGTCGACGTGCGCGGCATCCGGATCCTGATGGCCGGCGACATGGAGCCGGAGGCCCAGCAGCGGCTGCACGCATCCCTCCCGGGACTGCGCGCGGACGTCCTCAAGGTGCCGCACCACGGCAGCCGCTACCAGGACCCGGACCTGCTCGGCTCTCTCGGGGCGCGGCTGGCGGTGGTGTCGGTGGGCCGGGACAACGACTACGGCCATCCGTCGGCGCCGACGTTGTCCCTGCTCCGGAGGGCGGGGATGCGGGTGGAGCGCACCGACGAGGACGGCGACGTCGCGGTCACGGTGCGCGACGGTCGGCTCGCGGTCGTCGAGCGGGGGGCTACCCGGGCGCGGTGACGGCGAGAGCCCTGCCCTAGTTGTCCCCGTCGATCAGGTAGCCGTCGCCCGAGCGCACCAGCGCCAGGCGGTGCTGCTCGGTGGTGGTGCTGCCGTCTTGGCGCGTGTAGGTCAGCGCCGCGTCGACCGTGTTGCCTCCCGCGGCGCTCACCCGGCCGACGTCGACCGAGCGGATGGTGCGCCAGAAGCCGTCGTAGGACCGGCGGCCCACCTCCTGCTGGTAGCGCGGCGTGAGCAGCGCCCAGCCCTCGTCGGTGCCGCCGGGGGCCTTGCCGAAGTAGTCGCGCAGGAACGCCTTCTTGGCGGCCAGGCCGGTGCCGGCGGCTGCGCCGGAGCGGGACGGCGAGCCGGTCGGGCCCTGCGACGAGGGGGCCTTCGGGGACGGCGAGACCGATGGTTTCTCCGACGGGCTCGAGGCCGGTGAGCCGCCCGTGGTGTCCCGACCCGAGGTGTCGTCACGCAGCGAGGCGGCGTACGCCACGCCGCCGAGCACCAGCAGCAGGGCGAGCAGGCCCAGCACGGCGTACACCGGTCCGCGCCTGCGGGACCCTGGACGCTCCGGGGCGGGCGCCGCCGGACGCGGTCGCGCCGAGGGCGGAGAAGCGGCCCGCTCGGAGCGGGGACCGGCGACCGGCGCGGCGAGGTGAGCCGTCGCCGGCTCCCCGCGGGTGTTCTCGCGCGTGCGCTCGGGGGAGTGGCCGTCGGCGAGCTTCCGCAGCGCGTGCGCGGCGTCGGCCATCGACCAGCGCGACTCCGGCTCGCGGTCCATCATCCGCAGCAGCGCCGGCTCGAGGAAGCCGGCCCGGCGTGGCCGGGGCGGCTGGGTCGAGGTGATGTCGTGGAGGACGGCGACCGGGTTGGCCTTCGGTTCGTAGGGCGGCCGTCCCTCGACGGCGGCGTACAACGTCGCGCCGAGCGCCCAGACGTCGGTGCCGGCGCCGGGGTCCGCGCCGCGAGCGAGCTCGGGGGAGAAGTAGCTCGGGGTGCCGGTGAGGAAGCCGGACTGGGTGAGGGCGGGGTCGCCGGCGTTGCGGGCGATACCGAAGTCGCTGATCTTGGCGAGCCCGTCGTCTCGCACCAGCACGTTGCCCGGCTTCACGTCTCGGTGCATCGTGCCGGCAGCGTGCGCCGCCGCCAGGCCGTCGGCGACCTGGGCCCCGATGTCGGCCACGGTCGCGGGCGGCAGCGGGCCGTCCTCGCGGATGATCTCGGAGAGCGAGCGCCCGGGGACGTGCTCCATCACCAGCCAGATGGCGCCGGACTCCTCGACCACGTCGAACACGGTCACCACGTTGCGGTGGCTCAGCGCGGCCGTGGACCGCGCCTCCCGCAGGGCCCGCGCCGAGTCGGTGATCGACTCGCCGGGCAGCAGGCCGACCTGCTTCACCGCCACCGGGCGGTGCAGCGTCTCGTCGCGGCAGAGCCAGACGGTCCCCATCCCGCCCTGGCCGATCGCCGACTCCACGCGGTAGCGACCGCCGATCAGGTCGGGCTGCATCGTGTCCTCTCGCTCGGGGCAGGGTTGTCCCGGACTCGTACCCAACGAGCATCGAGGTACGCGTCCGGGAGGGTGCTCCTCGCGCAAAGGTCGTCGGCGCGATGTGGCAGGCTGACCGCACCATGGCGACCCCCCGAGCAAGCGACATCCTCGGGCACGTCACGCTCGTGACCGGCCCGGAGGAGTTCCTCAACCAGCGCGCGGTGACCACCGCGGTGACGGCGGTCCGGGCGTCGGACCCCGAGTCCGAGCTGAGCGAGACCACGGCGGACCAGGTCAGCATGGGGGTGCTCGGCGACCTGGCGGCGCCGTCGTTGTTCTCGTCGATCCGCTGCGTCGTGGTCCGCAACCTCGAGGACCTGCCCGACGACACCTACGACGGCCTGCTCGACTACGCGGCGGCGCCGTCGGAGGACATCGGTCTGGTGCTGGTGCACTCGGGCGGCCAGAAGGGCTCCGGTCTGCTGACCAAGCTCCGCAAGGTGGCCTCGGTCACCGAGGTGAAGTCCGCCCCGCTGAAGCCCTCGGAGTTCTCCCGGTTCGTGTCCGCCGAGGTGCGCTCGCACGGCGGCCGGATCGCCGAGGACGCCGCCGACCTGCTGGTGCAGGCGATCGGCCAGGACCTCCGGGCGCTGGCGGCTGCCGCCTCCCAGCTGGCCAGCGACTTCCCGGGGGAGCCGCTGACGGAGGCGGTGGTGCGGCAGTACTTCGGCGGTCGGGCCGAGGTGAAGTCGTTCGCGATCGCCGATGCCGCGATCTACGGGCGCACGGCGACCGCCCTCGAGGAGCTGCGCTGGGCCCTCGACAACGGCACGGCGCCGATCCTGGTGACGAGCGCCTTCGCGGCCGGGCTGCGCGGCCTGGCCCGCTTCATGGGCGCGCCGAGGGGGCTGCGGGAGGCCGACCTGGCCCGCGAGGCGGGCGTGCCGCCGTGGAAGATCCGCGTCCTGCGGGAGCAGGCCCGGGGCTGGAACGATCTCGGCCTGGCCCGCGCCATCACCGCGGTGGCCCGCGCCGACGCCGACGTGAAGGGTGCGGCCGGTGACGCGGCGTACTCCCTGGAGCGCATGGTGCTCACCGTCACCGGTGCGCACGGACGCTGAGACCAGCAGCCGTCGCCGGGCGATTAACGCAGCAGAGGCGCCGGCTCCCGGGGGAGCGGCGCCTCGTGCGAGGTGGCGAGCGTCAGAGCGACGCAGCGCGCTTGTTGATCGCGGACTTCTTGTTCGCGGCCTGGTTCTTGTGGATGACGCCCTTGGACGCGGCCTTGTCGAGCTTGCGGCCGGCGACGGCGGCGAGCGACTTGGCCTGCTCGGCGTCACCGGCGTCGGCGGCCTCGCGGAAGCGACGCACGGCCGACTTCAGCGCGGACTTCACGGACTTGTTGCGCTCGTGCGCAGCGTCGTTCTGTCGGTTGCGCTTGATCTGGGACTTGATGTTCGCCACGGGGCAGGCCTCGATCGGTGTGCTTGTCGGTCTGGGTTGGTGGTGCCGCGCTGACGCAGGAGCGTCCGGACACGCGAGGGGAAACGATACCAGCGGGCGCGGCGACCGCCCAAATCGACGGAAGGGCCGCCGGGACCTCAGCCGAGCCGCCGCCGGGCCGCCTCCAGGAGCCGTCGGCTCTCGACCACCCGGAGCTCGACCGATGCGGCAGGACGGGCCGGCTCACACCCAGCCCCGCCGGCGGGCCAGCCACGCCCAGGACGCCTCGGCGCACCAGTCCTGGTGGACGCGCAGGTAGGGCGAGGAGTGCGGGACCGGCTCGTCGCGACGCTCCAGGAAGTAGCCGCACAGGAGCGCGAGCAGGCTGTCCACGTCGTCGGGGTCCACCTTGCGGGTCAGTGCCCGCTCGGCCAGGACCGCGTCGGCGTCCACGCCGTCGCCGGCCGCCGTGAGCAGCAGGCACACCGTGTCGATCCAGGCGGCGCCGGTGACCGGCCAGTTCCAGTCGCACAGGTAGGCGCGGTCCGCGGTGAGCAGGAAGTTGTCGTCCCTCGCGTCGGTGTGCACCAGCGTGTTGCCTCGGGTCGCCTCGGCGTAGCGGGCGGCGAGCGCGGCGGCCTCCTCGAGGTGCGGCCACTCCGGGTACGTCGACCGGACGTGGTCCCAGCCGGTCAGGAAGTCCGCGAAGTCCTCGGCGAAGGTGCCCAGCTCGAGCGGGGGCGGGGTGAGCGTCTGGGCCAGCCGCTCGAGGGTGTCGAGGCAGACGTCCAGGTCGGCGCGGTTCCAGGGGCGCTCGGGGTGCCGGCCGTCGACGTGCTCCAGGGCGAGCAGCACCCACAGGTCGTCCTCGTGGCTCCACAGCATCCGCGGGACCGGCAGCTGCGACGGCAGCCCGCGCAGCGTGCGGATCTCCTCGCGGTAGGCGTCGGCGAACGGCTTCTGGGCCTTCTTGCTGGCCGCCTTCAGGAACATCTTGCGCCCGTCGGCGCCGGTCAGCGTCGAGGCGCAGCCGGGGGTGAACCCGGCGCCGGCGGAGACCGCCTTCACGACCTTGGTGCCGAACCGCTCCTCGACGAGCCGCCGCGTCATCGGCGGCAGCAGCTCCCAGCCGAGACGTCGGGCGGTGCGGCCGTGCGGGATCGGCTCGAGCAGCGAGGGGTCCCGCGGGCCCACGGTCAGCGTCATGGCGGCCATTGTGCCTGTCTGACCTTCCGACACGTGGGTAGTACAAGGGACGGCATCCGTGTCGTCGTCCACCATCAGGAGATCCCGTGCTGAGGTTCTACGTCCTGGCCGCGCTCGTGGTGGCCGGCGCATTCACCGTGATGGCTGCGGTCATCGGCGGTCCCGGCTGGTGGGTGCTGCTCGCACTGCTGGTGCTGCTGGCGGGCGTCGGGATCCGGGACCTCGTGCAGAAGCAGCACTCGATTCTCCGCAACTACCCGGTGCTCGGGCACATGCGGTTCCTGCTCGAAGGCATCCGTCCGGAGCTGCAGCAGTACTTCATCGAGCGCAACTACGACGGCCGTCCCTTCGACCGCGACACGCGTACGTCGATCTACACCCGGGCCAAGGGGGAGAACGAGGAGCAGCCGTTCGGCACCGAGCGGGACGTCAACGAGCCCGGCTACGAGTACCTCGTCCACTCCACCCGGCCCGTCGACCCGCTGCCGGAGCCCCCGCGGGTGCGGATCGGTGGACCGGACTGCACGCAGCCCTACGACATGGCGTTGCTGAACGTCTCGGCGATGAGCTTCGGCGCCCTCAGTGCGAACGCGATCACGGCTCTGAACGCGGGTGCGGCGCGCGGTGGGTTTGCGCACGACACCGGTGAGGGCGGGATCAGCCGCCACCACCGCCAAGGCGGCGACCTGGTCTGGGAGATCGGGTCCGGCTACTTCGGCGCCCGCACCGAGCACGGCGGTTTCGACGAGAGGAAGTTCCACGAGAAGGCGTCGGACGACCAGGTGCGATGTGTGTCCCTCAAGCTCAGCCAGGGCGCCAAGCCCGGCATCGGCGGGGTGCTACCGGCCGCGAAAGTGACGAGGGAGATCGCGGAGGCACGGGACGTGCCGGTCGGCGAGAAGTGCGTGTCGCCCAGCTATCACCGGGTGTTCTCGACGCCGAGGGAGCTGGTGCTGTTCATCGCCCGGATGCGTGAGCTGGCGGGCGGCAAGCCGGCCGGCTTCAAGCTGTGCGTCGGGTCGCGGGTCGACGTGCTCGCGATCTGCAAGGCGATGGTCGCCGAGGGAGTGACACCGGACTTCATCGTCGTCGACGGGGCCGAGGGCGGCACGGGCGCGGCGCCGTTGGAGTACGAGGACCACATCGGCACGCCACTCACGGACGGGCTGATGACGGTGCACAACGCGCTTGTCGGGACCGGCCTGCGTCACCGGGTCAAGATCGGTGCCAGCGGAAAGGTCGCCACCGGGGTCGACATCGTCAAGCGACTGGTGCAGGGCGCCGACTACACCAACGCCGCCCGGGCGATGATGATGGCCGTCGGCTGTATCCAGGCGCAGACCTGCCACACCAACACGTGCCCGGTCGGCGTGGCGACGCAGGACCCGAAGCGGATGCGGGCGCTCGACGTCCCTGACAAGACCGAGCGGGTGGTCCGCTACCAGGAGGCCGCGGTCCGACAGGCCCTCCAGGTGATCGGCTCGATGGGGCTCGCCGGCCCCGAGCGGCTCGCTCCGCACATGCTCCGCCGCCGCGTCGACCACCACCGCACCGAGAGCTATGCCGAGCTGTTCGAGCATCTCGAGGACGGGCAGCTGCTCGCCGAGGTGCCGCCGACGTGGCAGCTCGACTGGGCACTCGCCGACCCCGACCGGTTCACCCCGTGACCCGCACCAGCGTCCCGTCCGAGCAGAGGAGCACACCGTGACCACCGTGGCCGAGCTGTTGATCGACGCACTCGCCGAGCTAGGCGTCCGCTCCGTCTGGGGCGTCGTCGGGGACGCCCTCAACCCGGTCACGGACGCGATCCGGCGCGAGGACCGCATCGCGTGGCTCGGTGTGCGCCACGAGGAGGCCGGCGCCTTCGCGGCCGGCGCCCAGGCCCAGCTGACCGGCGAGCTCGGCGTCTGCATGGGGACCGTCGGACCGGGCGCGGTCCACCTGCTCAACGGCCTCTACGACGCCAAGAAGTCGCACGCGCCGGTGCTCGCCATCTGCGGGCAGGTCCCGCGCGCGGAGATCGGCAGCGACTTCTTCCAGGAGGTCGACAACGACGCTGTGTTTGCGGACGTCGCGGTGTTCCGGGCCACGGTGGCGACCGCCGAGCAGTTCCCGGGCGTCCTCGAGCAGGCCGTGAACACAGCGCTCGCCGAGCGGGGTGTCGCGGTGCTGTCCATCCCCGGCGACGTCGGCGGTCTCGACGTGCCCAAGTCGACGCCGACGCCGCGGTTCGTGCCAGCGGCCGCGCCGCCGGCGCCCTCGCCGCAGAGTGTGCGCGAGGCGGCGGCCGCGATCGACGCGGCCGGCAAGGTCACCCTGCTCGTCGGCCAGGGCGCCCGGCACGCCCGCGACGAGGTGCTCCGTCTCGCTGACCACCTCTCGGCCCCGATGGTGCTCACCCTCAAGGCCAAGGAGGGCTTCGAGGACGGCAACGACTTCGAGATCGGCCAGTCGGGACTGATCGGCAACCACGCGACCGCCGTCGCCTTCGAGGAGTGCGACGCACTGGTGATGCTGGGGACGGATTTCCCCTACAAGGAGTTCCTCCCCTCGGGAAAGACCGTGGTGCAGCTCGACGCGCGTGGCGCCCACGTGGGACGCCGTACGCCGGTCGCCCACGCCATGGTGGGGGACACCCTGCTCGGACTCCAGCAGCTGTTGCCCCTCCTCGCCGCGAAGCCGGACCGCTCGCACCTCGACAAGGCACGCACGTCCTACGAGCAGTGGCGCGAGCGCCAGCAGCGGCTCACCGACCCCGACTACGACCGCAAGCCGAAGGGCCTGCTGCGTCGCGCTGTCGACAACCCCGACGGCCGGGTCCGTCCCGAGCTGCTCGCCGCGGCGGTCGACCGGCACGCCGACGAGGACGCGATCTTCACCACCGACACCGGGATGGCCACGGTCTGGCTCTCCCGGTTCGTCCGGATGAGGGGCACGCGCCGGCTGCTCGGCTCCTACAACCTGGGCTCGATGGCCAACGCCATGCCGCAGGCCCTCGGCGCCGCCGCGCTCGCCCGGGACCGGCAGGTCGTCGCGTTCTGCGGCGACGGCGGGCTCTCCATGCTGATGGGCGACCTGATCACCGCCGTCTCGTACGACCTGCCGGTCAAGCTGGTCGTGTTCGACAACGGCCGGCTCGGGATGGTGAAGCTGGAGATGGAGCAGGTGGGGCTGCCGGAGTACGGCACCGAGCTGGCCAACCCGGACTTCGCCGCGGTGGCCCGGGCGATCGGGCTGCACGGAATCCGGGTGACCGACCCCCACGACGTGGACGAGGCCGTGCGGGAGGCGCTGGCGCACCCCGGTCCGGTGCTCCTGGACGTGCTCACCAACCCCGACGAGGTCGCGGTCCCACCCAAACCGACCCTCACGCAGGGCTGGGGCTTCGCGATCGCCAAGTCGCGGGAGTTCCTGGAGTCGCACGGCGGCTGACGCGTGCCTGCGGGACGGCACCCGCAGCTGTGGGAGAATGACCGGGATCCCCGCAAGCTACCGAGAGTGACCCGTGCCCGCTCCCACGTCCGTGCCCGCACCGGGCCAGACCGACCCCGCGATCATCCGCAACTTCTGCATCATCGCCCACATCGACCACGGCAAGTCGACGCTGGCCGACCGGATGCTGCAGCTGACCGGCGTGGTCGACGAGCGCAGCGCCCGCGCGCAGTACCTCGACCGGATGGACATCGAGCGCGAGCGCGGCATCACGATCAAGAGCCAGGCCGTGCGGATGCCGTGGACGGTGCCGGCGGACAACACCGCGGGCGCGACGCCCGGCGGCTACGTCCTCAACATGATCGACACCCCCGGCCACGTCGACTTCACCTACGAGGTGTCCCGGTCGCTGGAGGCCTGCGAGGCCGCCGTGCTGCTCGTGGACGCCGCCCAGGGCATCGAGGCGCAGACGCTGGCGAACCTGTACCTCGCGCTCGGCGCCGACCTGCACATCATCCCGGTGCTCAACAAGATCGACCTGCCGTCCGCGCAGCCGGAGAAGTACGCCGCCGAGCTCGCGCACATCATCGGCTGCGACGTGTCCGACGTGCTCCAGGTGTCGGCGAAGACCGGCTTCGGGGTGGAGGCGCTGCTCAACGAGATCGTGGCGCAGACGCCGCCGCCGGTGGGTGACGCGGACGCGCCGCCGCGGGCGCTGATCTTCGACTCTGTCTACGACACCTACCGCGGCGTGGTCACCTACGTCCGCGTGGTCGACGGCAAGCTCACCCACCGCGACCGGATCAAGATGATGAGCACCGGCGCGACCCACGAGATGCTCGAGGTCGGCGTGATCTCCCCGGAGCCGCTGAAGACCAACGACCTCGGCGTCGGTGAGGTGGGCTACCTGATCACCGGCGTGAAGGACGTCCGCCAGTCCCGGGTCGGCGACACCGTCACGTCGCAGCACGCCGGCGCACAGCAGGCCCTCGGCGGCTACAAGCACCCCAACCCGATGGTGTTCGCCGGGCTCTACCCGATCGACGGCGACGACTACCCGACGCTGCGCGACGCGCTCGACAAGCTCCAGCTCAACGACGCCGCGCTCGCCTACGAGCCGGAGACCTCCGGCGCCCTCGGCTTCGGCTTCCGCTGCGGCTTCCTCGGCCTGCTGCACATGGAGATCGTCCGCGAGCGGCTGGAGCGGGAGTTCGGCCTCGACCTGATCTCGACCGCTCCCAACGTGGTCTACACGGTGCGCATGGAGGACGGCAGCGAGCACGTCGTCACCAACCCCAGCGAGTACCCCGCCGGCAAGATCGACGAGGTCCACGAGCCGGTCGTCAAGGCCACGATCCTGAGCCCGAGCGACTACATCGGCGCGATCATGGAGCTCTGCCAGTCCAAGCGCGGGCAGCTGCTCGGCATGGACTACCTCTCCGAGGACCGCGTCGAGCTGCGCTACACGCTGCCGCTCGCGGAGATCGTCTTCGACTTCTTCGACCAGCTGAAGTCGCGGACCAAGGGCTACGCCTCGCTCGACTACGAGCCCACCGGCGACCAGGCCTCCGACCTGGTCAAGGTCGACATCCTGCTCCAGGGCGAGACCGTCGACGCGTTCAGCGCGATCGTGCACAAGGACGCAGGCCTACGCGTACGGCGTGGCGCTGGCCGGCAAGCTGCGCGAGCTCATCCCGCGCCAGCAGTTCGAGGTGCCGATCCAGGCCGCCATCGGCGCCCGGGTCATCGCCCGCGAGACCATCCGCGCCATCCGCAAGGACGTGCTCGCCAAGTGCTACGGCGGTGACATCACCCGCAAGCGCAAGCTCCTCGAGAAGCAGAAGGAGGGCAAGAAGCGGATGAAGATGGTCGGCCGCGTCGAGGTCCCCCAGGAGGCCTTCATCGCCGCGCTCTCCAACGACGGCGGCCCGGGCGACAAGTCCAAGGCCGGCAAGAAGTAGGCGTGCCGCTGCTGCCGTTCGACCTGCCGCAGGGACTCCTCGGGCAGGCCGCCATCGGACCGGCGTGGTCCGCCTGGCTCGACCGGCTGCCGCGGCTGCTGCGCGACCTGCTCGACGAGTGGTCGCTCGCCGTCGACGGGGCTCCGCTGCACGGGTGCGTGCTCGGTCGTCGTACCGGTGCGGACGGAGGCGGGGCGAGCCGGCCGTCCTCAAGGTCTCCTTCGACGGTGACGACGAGTCGCTGCACGAGGGCCTCGCCCTGCAGCACTGGCACGGCGACGGAGTCGTCCGGCTGCTGCGCGCCGACCCGCGACGCCGGGCCCTGCTCCTGGAACGGCTGCAGGTCCGCGACCTCGACCGAGCGTCGCGGAGACCGAGGCCTGCGAGGTCGTGGCCGCGCTTCTACGCGCGGCTGCACGTGCCGGCCTTCCCGCAGCTGCGCACCCTGACGTCGTACGTCGAGAGGTGGGTCGACGACCTCGCCGGCCTGCGGCCGCGACGCGCCGATCCCGCGCCGCTACGTCGAGCAGGCCGTCTCGCTCGGCCGGGACCTGGTCGCCGACCCGGACAGCGTCGGGCGCGTCGTGCACGGCGACCTGCACTACGAGAACGTGCTCGCCGCGGACCGGGAGCCGTGGCTGGTGATCGACCCCAAGCCGATGTCCGGCGACCCGCACTACGAGCCGGCCCCGATGCTGTGGAACCGCTGGATGGAGTCCGCCGGGCGCGGCGCGGAGCGCGACGACGGTGCGGCACCGGTTCTTCACGATCGTGGACGCCGCGGGCCTCGACGAGGACCGGGCCCGCGACTGGGTGGTGGTCCGGATGGTCCTCAACGCGCGCTGGACGGTCCTGGACGCCCGCCACGCCGACCGGGCGCTCGACGCCGAGGACCGCGAGTGGATCACCCGGTGCGTGACCATCGCCAAGGCCGTCCAGGACTGAGCGCCGGGCACCGGCCGGCCGAAACCACCTGCGGCTCCGCGTGCGGCCGGGAGAGACTGGGCCCATGGCACACGTCGTCTCCGTCAACGTCGGCACCCCGGTCCCCGCCGACTGGGCCGGCTTCGGCTCCACCGCGATCGACAAGCGAGCCGTCGACGGGCCGGTGGCGGTGCGCACGCTCGGGCTCGACGGGGACCAGGTGGCCGACACCCGGCACCACGGCGGGGTCGTACCAGGCGGTCTACGCCTTCGCCGAGGAGGACCTGGCCCGCTGGGCGGAGCGGCTCGGCAGCCCCGTCGGCCCCGGCCATGTTCGGCGAGAACCTCACCACCTCCGGCATCGACGTCAACGAGCGCGGTGCTGGGGGAGCGGTGGCGGATCGGCACCGCGGTCGTGTCGCCGGTCGACGTACGCATCCCGTGCAACGTCTTCAAGAACTGGCTGGGCCTCAACGACCTGCGACAACCAGGCCTGGGTGAAGCGGTTCACCGAGGACGCGCGGCCGGGGCCGTACCTCCGGGTCCTGGAGGAGGGGCACCTGCCGGCGGGCGACGAGATCGTCGTGGAGCACCGTCCGGAGCACGGCGTGACCGTGTCGACGATGTTCCGGCGATGACCACCGAGCCCGACCTGCTGCCGCTGCTGATCGACGTACCGGGCCTCGCCGGGCACGTCTACGAGCGGGTCCGGAGGCTGCGGCCGGGGGTGCAGGTCTGAACAGGTCGGCCAATCCGGGCGCTAACCTACCGTTCGGTATCCACGTGATCTAACCTGCCCACACCCGCCCAGCCGCCCGTGGCACGACGACCGGAACCCCGGGAACCCAGGAGAGCGATGTCCGCAAGCACCGCCGTCAACTACGACATGTCCGTGATCGAGAACCGCGCGCCGAACGTAGGCCGTCAGTTCTTCGACCGGGTGTCCGCGACGCCGAACCGGGAGGCCTACCGCTACCCGAAGGGCGAGCGCTGGGAGTCGCAGACCTGGCAGGAGACCGGCGACCACGTCACCAAGCTGGCGGCCGGGCTCGTCGCGCTGGGCATCGAGCCGGAGCAGCGGGTCGGCATCGCGTCCGGCACCCGCTTCGAGTGGATCCTGGCCGACCTCGCGGTCATGTGCGCCGGGGCCGCGACCACGACGGTCTACCCCTCGACGATGGCCGACGACGTCGGCTACATCCTCGGCCGACTCCGAGTGCCGGGTGGTCTTCGCCGAGGACGACACCCAGATCGCCAAGCTCGTCGAGCGCAAGGCCGAGCTGCCGCACCTCGCCAAGGTCGTGACCTTCGACGGCGCCGACCGACGGCGACTGGGTGATCGGCATGGCCGACCTCGAGAAGCTCGGCGAGGAGCTCCTGGCCGAGCAACCCGGGCGTCGTCGAGGACCGCATCGCGGCCACCACCCCGGAGTCGCTCGCGACCCTGATCTACACCTCCGGCACGACCGGCCGGCCCAAGGGCGTGCGGCTGCAGCACAAGTCGTGGACCTACGAGGGCGCCGCCATCCAGGCGCAGGACATCCTCGACGAGACCGACCTGCAGTTCCTGTGGCTGCCGATGGCGCACTCGTTCGGCAAGGTGCTGCTGTCGACCCAGCTCGCCTGCGGCTTCGCCACCGCGGTCGACGGCCGCGTCGACAAGATCATCGACAACCTCGCCGTCGTGCGCCCCACCTTCATGGGCGCCGCCCCGCGCATCTTCGAGAAGGCGCACGGCCGGATCGTCACCATGCAGGCCTCCGAGGGCGGCCTCAAGGAGAAGATCTTCAAGCAGGCCTTCAAGGTCGGCCTCGAGCGTGACCGGCTGGTGCGCGAGGGCAAGCCGGTGCCGTTCCTGCTGGCCAAGCAGCACGCGCTGTTCGACAAGCTCGTGTTCAGCAAGATCCGCGAGCGCTTCGGCGGCCGGGTCCGGTTCTTCATCTCCGGCGCGGCCGCGCTCAACCGGGAGATCGCCGAGTGGTTCGGCGCCGCCGGCATCGTGATCCTCGAGGGCTACGGCATGACCGAGTCGTCGGCCGGCTCGTTCGTGAACCACCCCGACCGACAACCGGTTCGGCACCGTCGGCCCGGTCATCCCCGGCAGCGAGGTGCGGATCGCCGAGGACGGCGAGGTGCTGATCAAGGGGCCCGGCGTGATGGAGGGCTACCACAACCTGCCCGAGCAGACCCACGAGGCGCTGACCGACGACGGCTGGCTGCGCACCGGTGACATCGGCGAGCTCGACGCCGACGGGTACCTCCGGATCACCGACCGCAAGAAGGACCTGTTCAAGACCTCCGGCGGCAAGTACATCGCCCCCTCGGCCATCGAGTCGCAGTTCAAGGCGATCTGCCCCTACGCCAGCCAGTTCCTCGTGCACGGCAGCGAGCGCAACTTCTGCGTCGCGCTGATCACCCTCGACCCCGACGCGATGAGCGGCTGGGCCGCCGAGAACGGCATGGCCGGTGCGTCGTACGCCGACATCGTCGGCTCCGCAGCAGGTCAAGGACATGGTCGGCCGGGTACGTCGACGACGCTCAACGGCCGCCTGAACCGCTGGGAGACCATCAAGAAGTGGATCCTGCTCGACCACGACCTGACCGTCGAGTCCGGTGAGCTGACCCCCTCGCATGAAGGTCAAGCGCAAGGTCGTCGAGCAGAACTACCGCGACGACATCGAGAAGCTCTACGCCTGACCCGCCTCACCCGTTCCCGACGACGCCGCGCCGACCTCACGGTCGGCGTCGGCGTCGTCCATCGACGTCGTCTTCTGGATGGTCGGACGACGTGATCGCCCGCGCGAGGGGGACCGCGGCGCTCACGGCGGCGCGGCGCGAGACGGCCGGTCGGGCCGCAGGACGACGTCACCGACCAGGGCTACCGGCCTGCTGGTCGACGCGCTGGCGGCCGAGCCGACGCCGGAGACACCGCGATGGCCGGCTGCTGGGCGGTCGACGCGGTCGACGCTGTTCGGAGCTCGACCAACGGGCGTCGGCGGACGGGACGTCCCCGACGTCTCGGGCCGTCGCAGCGGACCTCGTCCGGGTCGACGGTCCCGACGACGCGCTGGGATCGGCTGGTGCGCGGTCACGGACGAGGGGGAGCGGGTCGGCGTCCGTCGCCGCTGGCGCTCGGGGCCCGACCGGCTCCACCACCTCGGGCGTCCGGCAGCACGCAGGCGGGTGACCTGGAGACAGCCGAGCGGTCCCTGCGGGCCGCGATCGAGGACTTCGCGCGCCTGGGGCGGTGTGCCCTTCCGGGCCAGGGCGGAGGCGGACCTGGCGCGGTGCCTGCGCGCGCTCGGCCGCGACGACGAGCGCGGACGCGGTTGCCGCGTCCGCCCGCGCGGTGCTCGAGTCCCTCGGTGCCGCGGCCTGGCTGCGCGAGCTGGACGGGTCTCCGGTCCGGGGGTGACCGGCTCCGCGTGACAGCATGAGGTCATGCCCTCAGTCCTGCCCGAAGGTGAGCCTGCGCCCGCCGACGGGTCGTTACCGGTGTCCGCGCTCGCCGGGCTCGGCACGAGGCCGTTCGGGTTCTACGTGCACGTGCCGTTCTGCACGGTGCGCTGCGGCTACTGCGACTTCAACACCTACACGGCGACCGAGCTCGGCGACGTTCCGGGCGCGTCGCGGACGTCGTACGCCGACGCGGCGATCGCCGAGGTGCGGCTGGCCCGCCGGGTGCTCGGCGACGTGGACCTGCCGGTCGACACGGTCTTCTTCGGCGGGGGTACGCCGACCCTGCTGCCACCGCACGACCTGACCCGGATCGTGGCGGCGATCCGCGACGAGTTCGGCCTCGCGGACGGCGCCGAGGTGACCACCGAGTCCAACCCGGACAGCGTCGACGCCGACGACCTGGCGCGGCTGCGGGAGGGCGGCGTCAACCGGGTGTCGTTCGGCATGCAGTCGTCGGTGTCGCACGTGCTGCGAGTGCTCGACCGCACCCACGACCCGCGCCGGGTGCCGCAGGTCGTGCAGTGGGCGCGTGCAGCCGGGTTCGACCAGGTCAGCCTCGACCTGATCTACGGCACGCCGGGGGAGTCGCTCGACGACTGGCGCACCTCGCTCGACGCCGCGCTCTCCTGCGAGCCGGACCACGTGTCGGCGTACGCCCTGATCGTCGAGGAGGGCACCGCCCTGGCCCGGCAGGTCCGGCGCGGCGAGGTGGCGATGACCGACGACGACGACCTGGCGGACAAGTACCTCCTGGCCGACGAGGCGCTCGAGAAGGCCGGACTGACGTGGTACGAGGTGTCCAACTGGGCGCGCGGGCCGCAGGCGGTCTGCCGGCACAACGTCGGCTACTGGACCGGTGGCGACTGGTGGGGCGTGGGCCCGGGTGCGCACGGGCACGTCGGCGGTGTCCGGTGGTGGAACGTCAAGCACCCCACGCCGTACGCCGTGCGCATCGGTGAGGGCAGCAGCCCCGCCCACGCCCGCGAGGTGCTCGACGAGGAGACCCGGCGGGTGGAGCGGGTGCTGCTCGAGACGCGGCTCCGCGACGGGCTTCCGGTCGACGTGCTCGACGCGGACGGCCGGGCCGCGGTGCCCGATCAGGTGGCGCGTGGGCTCGTCGAGACCGACGCGGCGGCGCGGGGGCGGGTCGTGCTGACCACGCGCGGCCGGCTGCTCGCCGACGCCGTCGTGCGGGACCTGCTCACGTGATGAAGCGGAAGATCGCGCGGGTAGCGGTAGTCCTCGAGGTTCGCGACCTTGAGGCTGGCGATGATCATCAGCACCAGCCAGGCGACGCCGACCACCGGCAGCAGGAGCAGCCCGATCAGCAGGATGATGCTGACGCCGGCGATCAGGAAGTAGATCAGGTAGGAGAGCTGCATGTTCAGCGCCTCCTTGGCGCTGCGGTCGAGGAACGCGCTGCGCTCCCGGTAGACCAGCCACACCACCAGCGGCGCGATGAAGCCCAGCACGAGCGGCCCGAGGTGCGCGCCGATGGCCCAGAGCTTCTCCTCGTCGGGACGCATCGGCGGCTGCGCGGGCCGGTAGTTCTCCGGAACGCTCATGGGCAGATCGTCCCACCGCCGAGGGGAAGCAGGCAGACCCGAACGGGTGGCTCAGGGCGTGTCCGGGCCGGTCACGAAGTCGATCAGCTCCTCGACCCGGCCGAGCAGGCTGGGGTCGAGGTCGGCGAACGACGAGACCTTGCCGAGGATGTGCTTCCAGGCACGGGCGATGTCGGCCTGGTCGCGGTGCGGCCAGCCCAGCTGCTGGCAGACGCCCTTCTTCCACTCGACGTTGCGGGGCACCTTGGGCCAGGCCGTGATGCCGAGACGCTCGGGTTTCACGGCCTCCCAGATGTCGATGAACGGGTGGCCGACGACGAGCACGTGCCGGCCGATCGGGCTCTTCGCGATCGACGCGGCGATCCGGCTCTCCTTGGAGCCCGGCGACGAGGTGGTCGACGAGCACGCCGACCTTGCGCTCCGGGGCGGGACGGAAGTCGCGCAGGTGCTCGGCGAGGTCGTCGACGCCCTCGATGTACTCCACGACCACGCCCTCGATGCGCAGGTCGTCGCCCCAGACCTTCTCGACCAGCTCCGCGTCGTGGCGGCCCTCGACGAAGATCCGGCTGGCGCGGGCGACCCGCGCCTTGGTGCCCGGCACCGCGACCGACCCGGACGCCGTACGCGTGGCCACGGCCGGGCCCTTGCGCACCGGCGGGGTGAGGATGACCGGCACGCCCTCGAGCAGGAAGCCGGTCCCCAGCGGGAAGGTACGGCGCTTCCCGCGCCGGTCCTCGAGGGTGACGGTCATCAGGTCACGCTCGACGGCGACGATCTCGCCGCACCAGTCGGTGGTGACCTCCTCGACGACCAGCCCCTTGTCGGCGGAGATCTCGACGGCACGGCCGCGACGCGGAGCCCGCCAGTCGGTGTTCAGGACGTCGGAGCCGTAGCGGTCGAACGAGGACATTCCCGAAAGGTAAAGGCCGTCCCCGCGCGGGGCCGGGAGCCGCGCCGGAAGGCGCGAGAAAGGGCTTGTCGCCCGAGCGGTCGCGATATATCGTCGACGTATCGCGGAACAGTCGCGATCACAGTTCTGGAGGGAGAAGCATCATGGGACAGAACAGTCCGTGGGACCAGCCTTGGAGCGGTCCCCGCAGAGGTCATCGCAGCGGCTCGTGGAGCGGCGGCCCGCCGCCGTGGGTCGAGGGCCTGATCAACCTGGCCCGCTCCGGCCCGGGGGACTTCGGTCCCCGCGGCCCGCACCGCGGCCCCAAGGTCCGGCGCGGCGACGTCCGCGCGGCGATCCTCGACGTGCTCGCCGTCGAGCCGATGAACGGCTACCAGATCATCCAGCAGATCGCCGAGCGCAGCGGCGGGGCGTGGAAGCCCAGCCCCGGCTCGGTCTACCCGACCGTCCAGCAGCTCGAGGACGAAGGTCTCGTCGAGGGCACCGACGGCCAGGGGCGCCGGCTGCTCACGCTCACCGAGGAGGGCCGCCGCTACGTCGCGGAGCACCCCGACGAGATGGCCCGCACCTGGGCGGCGTTCGACGCCGCCTCCGAGGAGGAGGCCGGCGGCCGCGGCGACCTGAAGCCCGTGATCGGCCAGGTCATGGGTGCCGTGTGGCAGGTCGTGGTCTCCGGCACCAAGCAGCAGCAGGCCGAGGCGGCCGAGATCCTCGCCGACACCCGGCGCAGGCTCTACGGCCTTCTCGCGGAGGGGGACGAGGGGGAAGAGGAGTCATGAACACCCCGTACCCGGGTCAGCCAGAGCTGCGGATCGGCGACGAGGAGCGCGAGGCCGCGGTCGCCGCGCTCGGCGAGCACTACGCAGCAGGCCGGCTGACCAAGGAGGAGTACGACGAACGCGCCGAGCGTGCCTTCGCGGCGCGCACCCGGTCGCAGCTGCTGCCGCTGTTCGCCGACCTGCCCCGCCCCGTGGGGGCGCCCGGCGCAGCCCGGGGGCCGGAGCGTCCCGCGGCCGGCGGGCCGCGCCGCGGTCACCCGGGCTGGCGGGCCGGTGCGTGGCTGGCGCCGGTGCTCGCGATCGTGGTCGCGCTGGTGATCCTCACGCACCTGCCGTTGTTCCTGCTGGTGGTCCTCGCGTGGATCTTCTTCGCGCGGATGGGCCGGCACTGGGCCCGCAACCGCGGCGACCAGCACGGCTACCACCAGGGGCACCGCGGTCAGTGGGTCAGATGAGCGGCAGCTGCCTCGTGCCGCGGGGCAGCTGCTCGTAGCCCCGCCGGACGGCCAGCGTGAGCTGCTCGGCGGGGTAGGGCCACTGCGTCGCGGCCAGCGCGTCGCCGACCGGCACGCCCCGCGACGCCAGGTCGCGGATCGTCTCCGCGACCACGCCGATCGCAGCCCGCTGCTCGTCCACGAAGTCCTTGGCGACCGGCAGGCCGTGGCCGGGCACGACCACGCTGTCCGGGGTGAGCAGCGACGTCACCAGGTCGAGGCTCGCGGGCCACTCCATCGGGTAGCAGTCGTCGCCGTAGCCGGGCACCGCCGAGCGTGCCGCCGACTCCTCGACGAGGTCGCCGGCGAACAGCAGGTCCGCGTCGCCCACCCGCACGACGCTGTCGCCTGCGGTGTGCCCGCGGCCCGGGTGCACGATCTCCACGACCCGGCCGCCGAGGTCCACCGCGCGGGCCGAGGAGAACGTCTCGGTCGGCAGCAGCACCCGCGCCGCGGCGATGTCCGCGTGCCGCGGGTCGGAGTCGTCGGTGCGGGCGAACTCCTGCAGGGCCGGTGCGGTCCGGGCGAGCTCGGCGGCCGCCGCCTCGTGCGCGAGGATCGGCGGCCCGTCGTACGCCTCGGAGAAGACGACGTTGCCGAAGGTGTGGTCGAAGTGCTGGTGGGTGTTGACGATGGCCACCACGTCGCCGACGCCCAGCCTGCGCACCTGCTCCACCACCCGGCGCGCCTCCACCTCGGTGGCGTGCGTGTCCACCACCAGCAGCCCGCGCTCGCCACCGACCAGGCCGACGTTGACGTCCATCCACTCGAAGCGGGCGAGCCAGCAGCGGTCCGCCACCTCGTGGAAGCCTGTGTCGTGCGCGATGTCGGGCATGACCCCGACCCTAGGGCGCGTTGGTCGGCTCTGCGTCCGCGTCCGCGGTCCCACCCCCGCTACGGCCGCAGCCTTTCGCAACACGCCCTAGTAGGCTTGGCACTCGAAACGGGTGAGTGCCAGGGCATCGGGACAGGGTCGAGCGAAGGAGGCGGGAGCGATGGTGGAGGACCGCAAGCTGGCCGTGCTCCGCGCCATCGTGGAGGACTACGTCGCCACCCAGGAGCCGGTGGGCTCCAAGGCCCTCGTCGACCGGCACCGGCTCGGCGTCTCGCCGGCGACCGTCCGCAACGACATGGCGGCGCTGGAGGAGGAGGGCTTCATCACCCAGCCGCACACCAGCGCCGGCCGGATCCCGACCGACAAGGGCTACCGCCTCTTCGTCGACCGGCTCAGCCAGGTCAAGCCGCTGACCGCTGCGGAGAAGCGTGCCATCGCGACCCTGCTCGAGGGCGCCATGGACCTCGACGACGTGGTGCAGCGCAGCGTGCGGCTGCTCGCCCAGCTCACCCGGCAGGTGGCGGTCGTGCAGTACCCCACCTTGTCGCGCTCCACCGTCCGGCACGTCGAGGTGGTGCCGCTGACCGTGGCCCGGGTGCTGGTCGTGCTGATCCTGTCGACCGGCCGGGTCGAGCAGCGGGTGGTCGAGCTGCCGGCGACGCTCGACGAGGACCGGATCGCCGACGTCCGCACCCGGCTCAACCGGACGATCGTGGGGGAGCGGCTCGTGGACGCCACGGCGCGGCTCGTGGCGCTTCCCGACGAGTTCGACCACGACCAGCGCGGCCCCGTCGCGGTGCTGGTGGCGGCGCTCGTCGAGGCCATGTCCGACCACCGCTCCGACGAGCGGGTGGCGGTCGGGGGCACGGCCAACCTTGCACGCTTCGGCGACGGTTTCGACCTCGCCATCCGTCCGATGCTCGAGGCACTCGAGGAGCACGTCGTGCTCCTCAAGCTGCTCGGCGAGGCGTCGTCATCCTCGACGGTGACGGTGCGCATCGGGCACGAGGGCCCCTACCAGGAGCTCGCGGCCACCTCCGTGGTCGCCACCGGCTACGGACCGGGGGACGAGGCGCTGGCCACGCTGGGCATCGTGGGGCCCACCCGCATGGACTACCCAGGATCGATGGCGGCGGTGCGCGCAGTGGCGCGCTACGTCTCCCGGATCCTCGACGAAGGATGACGAGGCAGTAGAAGTTGAGCCAGGACCTGTACGAGACCCTCGGGGTGTCCCGGGACGCCGACGGCGACGCGATCAAGAAGGCCTACCGCCGTCTTGCGCGTCAGCTGCACCCGGACGTCAACCCCGACCCCGCGACGCAGGAGAAGTTCAAGGACGTCTCGCGTGCCTACGAGGTGCTCTCCGACCCGGAGAAGCGCCGGATGTACGACCTCGGCGGGGACCCGTTCAACGGCGGCGGCTTCGGCAGCGCCGGTGCCGGTCAGGGCTTCTCCTTCACCGACATCATGGACGCCTTCTTCGGCGGCCAGGCCGGTGGCGCCGCGGGCGGCGGGCGTGGTCCGCGACCGCGCACCCGACGCGGCCAGGACGCGCTGATCCGTCTCGACGTCGACCTCGCGGACGCGGCCTTCGGCACCACCCACGAGCTCAAGGTCGACACCGCCGTGCTGTGCACGACCTGCAACGGCGAGGGGGCCGCCCCGGGTTCGCACCCGGTGCCCTGCGAGACCTGCGGCGGGCGCGGCGAGACCATCCACCTGCAGCGGTCCTTCCTCGGCGAGATCCGGACCATGCGTCCCTGCGCGGCCTGCCGCGGCTTCGGCACCATCATCCCCGAGCCGTGCCGGGAGTGCTCCGGCGACGGCCGGGTCCGCTCGCGCCGCACGCTCACGGTGAAGATCCCGCCGGGCGTGGACACCGGCACCCGGGTGCAGCTCTCCGGCCAGGGGGAGGTCGGCCCGGGCGGCGGGCCCGCCGGTGACCTGTACGTCGAGATGCACGTCAACGACCACCCGGTGTTCACCCGGCACAACACCGACCTGCTCTGCACCGTGACCATCCCGATGACGGCGGCCGCGCTCGGCACCACGATCGAGCTGCCGACGCTCGAGGCCGACGTGGCCACGCCGGGCTCGGACGTCGAGACGTCGGTGCCGCTGACCATCCACCCGGGCACGCAGTCCGGCGCCGAGACCGTGCTCGGCGGCCGCGGCGTCCCGTCGCTGCGGGGCAGCGGCCGCGGCGACCTGGTCGTGAAGATCGTGGTCGAGACGCCGTCGCGGCTCGACGACCGCCAGGAGGAGCTGCTCCGCGAGCTCGCCGCCCTGCGCGACGAGGAGTCGCCCGACGGTCAGGTCAGCGCCCCGCACAAGTCGGTGTTCAACCGGCTGCGCGACGCGTTCGGTCCTCGATGACGCTCCCCGTCTTCGTCCACGCCGCGCTGGCCGGCGTCTCCGCCGGTGACGCGGTCGAGCTGGACGGCGACGAGGCCCGGCACGCGGTCGTGGTGAAGCGGATCCGCGTCGGCGAGCAGGTCGTGCTCACCGACGGCGCCGGCACGTCCGCGACCGTCACCGTCGGCGCGACGACCAAGACGTCGCTGTCGGCGACCGTCGACGAGGTGGACACCGCCGCGCCCGAGCTGCCCCGGGTCGTGGTCGTCCAGGCGATCCCCAAGGGTGACCGGGGCGAGCTGGCGGTCGAGATGCTGACCGAGGTCGGCGTCGACGTGATCGTCCCGTGGGCGGCGGCCCGGTCCGTGTCCGTGTGGCGCGGCGACAAGCAGGCCAAGGCTCTGGCGAAGTGGCGGTCCACGGCCCGCGAGTCCGCGAAGCAGGCCCGCCGTGCGTGGTTCCCCGAGGTCGCCGAGATGGTGGGGACGGCCGACGTCGTCGCCCTGCTGCGCGACGCCGACGTACCCGTCGTGCTCCACGAGGCGGCGTCGGGACCGCTCGGTGACCTGCCGGTGCCGGGCCGTGGCGAGATCGTCATCGTCGTCGGTCCCGAGGGCGGGATCAGCGAGGAGGAGCTGGCGGCGTTCGCCGGCGTCGGGGCCGAGCCGGTGCGGCTGGGCTCGTCGGTGCTGCGTACGTCGACCGCCGGCGTCGCGGCGACGGCCGCGCTGCTCGCCCGCAGCCGCTGGCGCTAGGACGGCGTCTCTCTCGCATCCGCCGCGGGGTGCGTGTCCCCGCATCCCGACCGGCGGCGTTGTCGGTGCTCGGCGCAGCCCGCTGCGCTCTCGCACCTCCGCCTCGCCGGACCCGGCGCGGCTGCCACGCCCGCTGACGCGGCATCTGCTCGAGACGCGCCTCAGATCACCGGCGTGGCGAACCACACCGTCCGCTTGGTCCAGATGCCTGGGCCGAGCCGCTTCCCCGAGCAGGCCAGGATCGCCAGCTGGGGTGGCCCGTCCTTGCTGTAGTAGCGCGGCATCAAGGTGTCGGCCGGCACCTCGATCCGCTCGGTCACCTGGTAGCAGAGCCGCACGTTCTTGCCGCGCACGACCAGCCGGTCGCCGGGGTGCAGGACGGCCAGCAGCCGGTTGCCGAGCGCGCTGCCGTCCGGCCAGGTGTGGGTGTTCACGATGACGTTGCCGCGCGGGTCGCCGGGGCGCGTGCCCTGCTCGAGGTCCCAGGCGAACATGCCCTTGCCGGCCGAGCTGAGCGGCGGCGTGCCCGGGATCCCCGCGGCGTCGCGTGGCGGGGTCGCGATGGCCGCCGCCCGGGTCGCGCCGGGCACGCTGATGCTCCGGGGAGTGAAGCCGTGCCGGACCTGGTCGCAGGACGGGTCCGGGGCGACCGTGGTCGACGGCTCGCTCGGCTGGCTGCTGGGGGCGGTGGCGGTGGCGGTGGCGGTGGCGGTGCCCCGTGCGGCGCGGGTCGGGGGAGCGTCGTCCGGCGCCCGGAGCGCGACGGCCAGCGCCACGACGACAGCGACCACGAGGACCGCTGAAGCCGTGGCCAGCATCGCGCCTCGACGACCGGCCATGAGAAAGGGTAGGCCGCGGGGGTGCCGCCCGTCAGCGGGACAGCAGGTCCTCGACGCGGTCCACCTCGTCGTCGAGCTCGGCGCGCTGGGTGCGGGTCAGGTCGCGGAACACGTCGAGCTCGACCCGACCCTCCCGGTTCCACCACAGCCCGGCCATGAAGCCGTCGACGAACACCGTGTTCCCGACGCCACCGTTGGCGCCCATCCACCGTCGGCGTACGTCCTCGGGCACGACGTGCAGGCGGTCGGCGTGCGAGAGCCACACGTTGTCGTAGCCGCCGAGCAGCCGGACCGGGGCGGCCACGTCCCCGTCGGCGTACGGCGCGTCCGGCACGTCGTAGCGCGTCCGGCCGTCCTCGCAGGCCACCTCCACCAGCTCGTCGCGCATCGCGGCGAACACCGGTCCGAGCCGGGTGACCCGGGACCAGGTGGTCATGTCCGCGGCGGTGGCCGGGCCGAACGCGCGCAGGTAGCGCCGCACCAGGTCGGGTACGTCGACCGTCGTCATCGGACGACCGAGGTGGTTCTCGACGGTCTGGTAGACCACGCCGCCGGACTGCTTCCACAGCCCGCGGGGCGGCACCTGCACGAGCGGCGCGCGTTCGCGGGCCTTGTGTGCCAGGGCGCCCGGCGGGCACCCCGTCGAAGGTCTCCGCCAGCAGCTCGCCGAGGCGCTTGACCGGCAGCGGGCCGTCGGCGAGCAGCCGGCGGCAGGCGGCGACCAGGTCGTCGGCCGGCACGTCCCGGGCCGGCCGGCTCATCTGGTTGCCGCCGCTCTGCTGGTCGAGCGCCGGCTGCACCCACGGTCGCAGCGCGAGGGCGTCGTCGGGGGTGAGCACGTGGATGGTGCCGCGCATGGTCAGGAACCGCACGGCCTCCCGGCACTCGAGTGCGCCCGACAGCTCCTCCGGGTCGAAGCCGTCGAGGCGCGCGGCCAGCGAGAGGTAGGGCGGGAGGTTGTCCTGGGCCTGGAGACCGACGAGGTGATCGACCATCTCCAGGGCCGGCCTCGTGCTCCGCTCGAGCAGGCCCTGGCGCAGCAGCAGCGTGCGGTTGAGGTCGCGGCGGGTGAGCACGCCCCGACCCTAGGGCGCCTTGCGACTACCGCTCTGCGGCGGTGAGCGCCTCGCGCATCTCCTGGGCGTCCAGGCGCGGGCCGTAGCCGGGGCTGTCGGGCTCGAACCGCCAGCTCTCCGCGAGCGGTCCGACGTCGACCACGTCGAAGCCGAAGTCGTCGATGAGCCGGGCGACGGTGGCCTTCGCGTCCGCGTCGTCGCCGGCGATCGCGAGCGCCCGGCGGCCCGCGGTGCCGGACGGCTGCCCGTGCTCGAGCAGGTGGCTGGACCTGATGTGGTTGAACGCCTTGACGACGTGCGACTGCGGCAGGTGCGCCTGCAGCATCCCGGCCGACGTGTCCACCTTGTCGTCGAGCTCGGCGAACTGCCCGTCGCGGGCCGGGTAGTAGTTGTTCGTGTCGACCACGACCTTGCCGGCCAGCGGCTCGGCCGGCACGTCGCGGTAGGCCTTGAACGGGATCGTCACCACGACGAGGTCACCGCGCGCAGCGGCACCCTCGGCGGTGTCCGCGTCGGCGTGCGGCCCGAGGTCCGCCACCACGTCGGTGAGCGTCTCCGGGCCGCGCGAGTTGCTGAGCACCACGTCGTACCCGTGGTCGACGGCCAGCCGGGCCACGCTCTGGCCGATGTTCCCCGCCCCGATGAAGCCGATCGTCGTCATGGCGGCCCAACCACACGGCGGGCGCGGGTGTTCCCGTCAGCGGACGGTGACCCGCTTGGTGTCCTTGACCGGGCCGGACCCCTCGCCGCCGGAGGCGTCCTCGTCGTGCACGACCAGGGTGTAGTCGCCGGGGCCTGGGGCGGTGACCTCGAAGGAGAACGGCGACAGCGTGCAGCACTCGGCGGCGGTGGTGAACCCCTGCTCGACGGCCGTGTCGCCCTGCATCAGCTCCCACTGGACGTTCGCCTCGAAGGCCGCGGCGCGGCCGCTCACCGTGAACGTCCGGTCCACGGTCGCGCCGTCGGCGGGGGAGTCGATCTGCACCGGCGACTGCACGTCGTCGGCAGGCTGGGTCGTGACCCCGTTCGCGACGGGTACCCCGAGGACGGTCCGGACAGGAGCGCCGTCCACGTTGACGTGGACAGGGACCTGCGCGCCGAGGGCGCTCTGGACGGTCCAGACGAGCTGCTGCACGGCGAGCGTGGCGTCGGCCTCGCTCATTCCGGCCGGGCGGTCGGTCAGGTCGGGCCCGGAGAGGTCGACCGTGGCCGGCGCCTCGCCGCCGGCGTCGACCGCGGTGGCCTTCGTGCCCTGCGGCCAGAGACTGCGGTAGTCGGGGTCGGTCGCGGCCCCGTCGACCGCGAGCCCGGCGGCCGCCAGCCGCGGGTCGTCGAGTCCCACCTGGTGGGTCTCCTTGAACAGCCGGGCCCCGCGCGTGGTGTCGCCCACGAAGTACACCGAGACGGTCACGGGTGTGCCGCCGGGTGGCTCGGTGGCCGAGGTCTGCGCGGGCTTCGACGGCTGGGTCGCCGGCGCGGGGCCGGGTCCCGCGTCCGTCGTACCGGGGCCGGAGGTGAGCATCGCGACGGCCGCCACCGTGGCGGCGGTGGCGAGCACGGCGCCGCCGGCTCCCCACACCCACGGCCGGCGCGCGCGGGTCGCGGTGCGGGCCTGGATCCGGTCGAGGCCGCCGCGGGGCTCGACGTCGGACACGGCGTCGTCGAACAGGGTGCGCAGACGGTCGTCGTCGTGGGCGTTCATGAGTCGTCCTCCATCAGGGTGCGCAGGGCGGCGACGCCGCGGGACGCGTGGCTCTTCACGGCACCCCGGCTGATGCCGAGCGTCGAGGCGATCTCCGCCTCGGACAGGTCGAGGTAGTAGCGCAGCGCGAGCACCTCGCGCTGCCGGTCGGTCAGGGTGCGCAGCGCGTCGAGGAGGGTGCCGCGTCGCTCGGTGACCAGGGCGGCCTCGTCGGCGCCCGGCAGGTCGCGTACGACGGGCCGCTCGGCGTCCGCGTGCCGGGCCTGCACGCCGCGGTGCCGCAGCACGGAGCGGGACCGGTTCACCACCGCCTGCCGCAGGTAGGCCAGCGCCAGGTCGGGGTCGCGCAGCCGGCGCCAGCGGTCGTGCATCGCGACGAACGCGTCCTGCACGACCTCCTCGGCGGTCTCCAGGTCGCGGACCAGCAGCACCGACAGCCGGACCAGCCGGCGGTAGTGCGCGGCGTACAGCTCCTCGACCGCCGTGTCCGCGTCCCAGCGGACGGGTCGGTCGGTGCCGGATGTCATCGTGCCCCCTCGGGCGGCCGGTCTGAGCAAGGCGATGTCCACGCTAGTTGCACGCACAGCCCTGCCGGCCGGTTTACACGCCCGCGCCGCCGACAAGTCGGCTTACAGTTGCCGGTATGCCGTCCGACTGCCTGTTCTGCAAGATCGTGTCCGGTGACGTGAAGGCCGACGTGGTGCACGAGACCGACACCACGGTCGCCTTCCGGGACATCGAGCCGCAGGCGCCGACGCACGTGCTGGTGATCCCGCGCCGGCACGAGCCGGACGCCGCCTCGCTCGCGAAGGCCGCGCCCGACCGAGCTGGTCGACCTGGTCGAGGCCGCCGCCGCGGTGGCCGAGCTGGACGGGCTCGGCGAGGGCTACCGGCTGGTGTTCAACACCGGTCCGGCCGCCCACCAGACCGTCTTCCACGCGCACCTGCACGTGCTCGGCGGCCGCACGATGGGCTGGCCGCCGGGATGAGCCGGCTGCGTACGGCGGCCGGGGCCGCCCTGCTCGCACTGGCGATGGCGGCCTGCTCCACAGGCAACGCCGGCACGCCCCAGGCGGAGCGCGCCGCCGCGTCACCGACGACCGCGACGCCGAGCCAGGCCGCGGACGACCACGCGGCACCCGCGAAGCTGAAGCCGCTGCGGTCGGGGGAGCGCCGGGTGAAGCTGGCGATGCCGGAGGCGTACACGCCGTCCGCGCCCTACGGCACCGGCACCGACGACTACCGGTGCTTCGTGCTCGACCCGCACCTGACGCGGGACGCCTTCATCACCGGCCTCAACATCCTGCCTGGCACACCGTCGGTCGTGCACCACGTGATCCTCTTCCGGCTGCCGCCGTCCGCGGCGGCCGCCGCCGAGGACAGGGACGCCGCCGAGCCGGGCGAGGGGTGGACCTGCTTCGGGGACACCGGTCTCCGGACGCAGGGCGAGTCCCTCGACGAGGCGCCCTGGCTGGGCGCCTGGGCGCCGGGCGGCTCAGAGCAGGTGATGGCCGACGACGTCGGTGTGCCCATGGAGCGCGGCTCGAAGGTGATCATGCAGGTGCACTACAACCTGCTGGCCGGACCGAAGCCGGACGTCACCACCGCGCAGCTGCGGCTCGCGCCGAAGAGCAAGGACCTGGCCGCGCTCGAGACGGTGCTGATGCCGGCGCCGGTCGAGCTGCCCTGCCGCGCCGGGCACGACACCTCTCCGCTCTGCGACCGTTCGACCGCCCTGGCCGACGTACGCAAGCGCTTCGGGTCGGAGGTCGGGATGACCGCCGACTACCTGCACCTGCTGTGCGGCCAGATCCGCCCGGGCGACGTGCAGACCTGCGACCGGACCATGCAGCAGCCGGCCGTCATCCGCGCGGCGGCGGGACACATGCACCTGCTCGGACGGTCGATCAAGATCGAGATCGACCCCGGCACCCCGAAGGCACGGACCGTCCTGGACATCAAGAACTGGGACTTCGACAACCAGGGGTCCACGCCGGTGAAGCCAACGAAGCTGGAGCCGGGCGACACGGTCCGGGTCACCTGCCGGCACGACCAGTCGCTGCGCGACCTGCTGCCGGCGTTCGACGGGCAGCCCGAGCGCTACGTGATGTGGGGCGAGGGCACGACTGACGAGATGTGCCTCGGGCTCCTGCTGGTCACGCGCCCCTGAGCTCGAACCACAGCTGGGCGACGAACCACGACGTGACCGCCACGAGCATCACCCACGCGACGATCTTGTGGGAGAGCTTGCGGGAGTCCAGGGACGAGGCGATCGCGATCATCCCGGCGTCGTCGCTCCACCGGTCGATGCCCATCCGCTGCGCGTCCTGGGGGAAGGGGTTGCCGGGCAGGAAGTCCTCGGGCTCGATGAGCTCGACCCCGTGCTCGTCGGGGTACTCCGGCTCGTCGTACGCCTGCATGCAAGCACTCTAAGCCCCGGTGTGGCCGCCCCGGAGGAAACGGACTGGCGCGCAGACTGGCCCACTCCCGTAAACTTGGGCCGACCAGCCCGAAGCGGGCACATCGAGCACAGAGCGGGAGGTCGGCCCGAGAGCCGCCCATGAGTGAGCCTGACACCCAGCCGGACCTGCCGGCGCACGCGATCGTGGTGCCCAACAGCATCCCGATGGTCGCTCTCCTCGGCCCCCGCGACGAGCACCTCGCACTGATCGAGAAGGCCTTCCAGGCCGACGTGCACGTCCGCGGCAACCAGGTCACACTCCGCGGCGAGCCCGCCGAGGTCGCGCTCGTCGAACGTCTGCTCGACGAGCTGGTCACGATCATCCGCACCGGCCAGGGCGTGACCACCGAGACCGTCGAGCGCGCCATCGGCATCCTGCGCACCGAGACCACCGAGCGTCCCGCCGACGTGCTGTCGCTGAACATCCTGTCCAACCGCGGCCGCACGATCCGGCCCAAGACGCTGAACCAGAAGCGCTACGTCGAGGCGATCGACAAGCACACGATCGTGTTCGGCATCGGCCCGGCCGGCACCGGCAAGACCTACCTGGCGATGGCCAAGGCCGTGCAGGCGCTGCAGTCCAAGAACGTCAACCGGATCATCCTGACCCGGCCGGCGGTCGAGGCGGGGGAGCGGCTCGGGTTCCTGCCCGGCACGCTCAGCGAGAAGATCGACCCCTACCTGCGCCCGTTGTACGACGCCCTGCACGACATGCTCGACCCGGAGACGATCCCCAAGCTGCTCGCGGCCAGCACCATCGAGGTCGCGCCGCTGGCATACATGCGTGGCCGGACCCTGAACGACGCCTTCATCATCCTCGACGAGGCGCAGAACACCTCGCCCGAGCAGATGAAGATGTTCCTCACCCGGCTCGGCTTCGGCTCCAAGATGGTCGTCACCGGTGACGTCACCCAGGTCGACCTGCCCACGGGCACCAAGAGCGGTCTGCGCATCGTCGAGGACATCCTCGACGGCATCGAGGACGTCTCGTTCAACCGGCTGACCGCGCACGACGTGGTCCGGCACCGCCTCGTGGGGCACATCGTGGCGGCGTACGACGAGTACGAAGCCCGCACCCCCGACGCCGGCGACCCGGGGCCCGACCCGCGTCGCCGTGGCCCCCGCCCCCGACGAACGCAGGCATGAGGCACCCATGAGCATCGAGGTCCTGAACGAGTCAGGGACCGACGTCGACGCCCACGAGCTCTCGAGGCTCTCCCGTTTCGTGATGGACCGGATGCGGGTGCACCCGCTCGCCGAGCTGTGCATCAAGATCGTCGACGAGGCCACCATCGCCCAGCTCAACGAGCAGTGGATGGACAAGGAAGGCCCGACCGACGTGCTGGCCTTCCCGATGGACGAGCTGCGGCCCGGCCTGGTCACCGAGGAGCCCGAGGAGGGCGTGCTCGGTGACCTGGTGCTGTGCCCCGCGGTCGCGGAGCGCCAGGCCACGGAGGCCGGTCATGCCACCAAGGACGAGGTCGAGCTGCTGACCGTGCACGGCATCCTGCACCTGCTCGGCTACGACCACGCCGAGCCGGAGGAGCACCGGGAGATGTTCGGGCTCCAGGACCGGCTGCTCGGCGAGTGGCGGAGCCCCGCCACGTGAGCATCGTCGACATCTGGCTGCTGGTCGTCGCCGCCGTCTTCGCCCTGGTGGCCGGTCTGTTCAGCAGCGCGGACGCCGCGCTCTCGTCGTTCTCCAAGGCCCGGGCCGAGGAGATCGCGTCCGAGGGCACGTCCGGCGCCCAGCGGCTCCTCGTGATCCTCGGGGACCCGCCGCGCTACCTCAACACCGCGCTGTTCCTGCGGATGCTGACCGAGATCGCCTCCATCGTGCTGGTCACCGTCGTGATGCTCGACCTGATGGTGCCGCGCGGTGGCTCGGAGTCGGGTCCGGAGGCCGACGGCGACCGGTGGTGGGCGATGCTCGCCTCGACCGCGATCATGCTGGTCGTCTCGTTCGTGGTCATCGGCGTCGCCCCGCGCACGCTGGGCCGCCAGCACTCCGAGCGGGTGGCGCTGCTGTCCGCCGGGCCGTTGATCGCCTTCACCAAGGTGCTCGGACCGGTGCCCCGGCTGCTGATCCTCGTCGGCAACGCGATCACCCCGGGCCGCGGCTTCAGCGAGGGCCCGTTCGCCTCCGAGGCGGAGCTGCGCGAGCTGGTCGACCTCGCGGAGGCGAGCAGCGTCATCGAGTCCGGCGAGCGGCAGATGATCCACTCGGTCTTCGAGCTCGGCGACACGATCGCGCGCGAGGTCATGGTGCCGCGCACCGACGTGGTGTTCATCGAGAAGAGCAAGACTCTGCGCCAGGCCATGTCCCTGGCGCTGCGCAGCGGCTACTCCCGCATCCCCGTGGTGGGCGAGAACCTCGACGACGTCGTCGGCTTCGCCTACCTCAAGGACGTCACCAAGCGGGTGTTCGACCGGCACGAGGCCGAGACCACGGAGCGGATCGAGTCGGTGATGCGACCGGTCCTCTACGTCCCCGACTCCAAGCCCGTCGACGCGCTGCTGCGCGAGATGCAGGCGGAGCGCAAGCACATCGCGATCGTCGTCGACGAGTACGGCGGCACGGCCGGCCTGGTCACGATCGAGGACGTGCTCGAGGAGATCGTCGGCGAGATCACCGACGAGTACGACGTGGCCCGCGTCGACGTCGAGCGCCTCGCCAACGGCAGCACCCGGGTCAGCTCGCGCTACCCGGTCGACGACCTCCAGGAGATCACCGGCGTCGCGGTCGACGACGACGACGTGGACAGCGTCGGCGGGCTGATGGCCAAGCACCTCGGCCGGGTGCCGATCCCGGGCTCGGTCGTGGAGCTGCACGGCCTGCGTTTCGAGGCCGAGGCCCCGGCCGGCCGCCGCAACCGGATCGGCACCGTGCTGGTGAGCCGCATCGAGCCGGCCGACGAGGCGCCCGCCGAGGAGCCCTACCCTGAGCACCATGCCGGCTGACACACCCGACGTGGACCTCAGCTTCGACCCCGACGACGCCGAGTCCGCCAAGCTCGTGACGCTGGCCCGCTCGACGCGCGCCCGCACCCGGGCCGCCGAGGGCGCCTGCGTCCGCGACCAGGACGGCCGCACCTACGCCGGCGCGACCGTCGACCTGCCGACCCTGCGGCTCACCGCGGTGCAGGTCGCGGTGGCGATGGCCGTCACCAGCGGCGCGCGCGGCCTCGAGGCCGTCGTGGTCCTGGGAGACGCCGCCGTCGTCAACGAGGCCGACCTGTCCGTCGTACGCGACCTGTCCGGGGCCGGCGTCCCGGTCCACCTCGCGGCGCCCGACGGCACGGTCGTCGCCTCCGTCGCCTCCTGAGGATTCCGGACCCCACGTTCCCGGAACGCAAGACGTATGTAACCTGCAAGCAATATGGGACGCTAAGTTGTCCCTATGAGCGATGTGGTCGGGTGGGCCACCCACGCCGACGCCGTGGCCCGGTTGCGGGCGTCGTACGACGCCATCCCGGCCGGTGCCCCGGTGCGGCTGGCCAAGCGGACGTCGAACCTGTTCCGGAGCCGGGCGCGCGTGCAGGCACCCGGGCTCGACGTCTCGGGCCTCGCCGGCGTGATCGCGGTCGACGTCGCCGCCGACGGCAGCGCCACGGCCGACGTGCAGGGCATGTGCACCTACGAGGACCTCGTCGACGTCACCCTGCCGCGCGGGTACATCCCCTCCGTCGTCCCGCAGCTGCGCAGCATCACGCTCGGCGGCGCGGTGACCGGCCTGGGCATCGAGTCCACGTCCTTCCGCAACGGGCTGCCGCACGAGTCGGTGACCGAGATGGACGTGCTCACCGGCGACGGGCGGGTGGTCACCACCCGGCCCGGTGACGACCTCTTCGACGCGTTCCCCAACTCCTACGGCTCGCTCGGCTACGCCACCCGGCTGCGGATCGCGCTCGAGCCGGCCCCCGCGTACGTCGACCTGCGGCACCTGCGCTTCGACGACCTCGACGCGCTCGCCAAGACGATCGAGGTGATCGTCGAGCAGCGCGAGCACGACGGGGTCCGGGTCGACGGGCTCGACGGGGTGGTGTTCGAGCCGGGGGAGGCGTACCTCACGCTGGCGACCTGGCGGGACGACCGGCCCGGGGGTTTCGAGGCTCGCAGGCTCGCACCTCAACCAGCCGTGTCGGACTACACCGGGATGCAGCCGTACTTCCGCTCGATCCAGGAGCGGGGGACCGACACCCTGACCACCTACGACTACCTGTGGCGCTGGGACACCGACTGGTTCTGGTGCTCGGGCGCGTTCGGCCTGCAGAACCCCCGGATCCGGCGGCTCTGGCCGCGGCGCTGGCGGCGCAGCGACGTCTACCACCGGCTCGTCGGCCTGGAGACCCGCTTCGGGGTGGTGGCCCGCATCGACCGGGCCCGCGGCAAGCCGGCGCGCGAACGGGTGATCCAGGACATCGAGGTGCCGGTCGAGCGCACGGCGGAGTTCGTGCGCTGGTTCGACGAGCACGTCGGGATGCGACCGGTGTGGCTGTGCCCGCTGCGTGCGAGCCGGGCCTGGCCGTCGTACCCGCTCGCGCCCGGCGCGACCTACGTCAACGTCGGCTTCTGGGGCACCGTCGCCATCGAGCCGGGAGCCGCCGACGGAGACAAGAACCGCGCGGTCGAGGCCGAGGTGACGGCGCTCGGCGGCCACAAGTCGCTCTACTCCGACGCCTACTACGACCGGGAGACCTTCGACCGGCTCTACGGTGTCGCCAACCAACGCAGGGTCAAGCAGGAGACCGACCCGGACAACAGGCTCACGGGCCTCTACGAGAAGGCGGTGAACCGTCGATGACGAGCACCATGAACCGAGACGACACCCGGATCACCATCGGCGAGGCCATGACCAGGCTGATGCCCGGGGGTGTCCCCTTCCGCTTCACGGCGTACGACGGCAGCGCGGCCGGTCCCGAGGACGCGCCGATCCGCCTCCACCTCGAGAACGAGCGGGGCCTGTCCTACCTGGTCACCGCGCCCGGCGACCTCGGCATGGCCCGTGCCTACGTGTCCGGTGACCTGACCCTGTCCGGCGTGCACCCCGGCAACCCCTACCCGGCGATGGTGGTGCTCCAGCGGGAGTCGGGGTTCAAGATCCCGCCGCCGGCGGAGGCGTTCCAGATCGCCCGGGGGCTCGGCTGGAGCCGGTTCAAGCCGCCGCCCCCGCCGCCGCAGGAGGCGCTGCCGAAGTGGCGCCGGCTCGTCGAGGGCTTCCGGCACTCCAGGGGCCGCGACGCCGGGGCGATCCACCACCACTACGACGTCTCGAACCGCTTCTACGAGATGGTCCTCGGGCCGTCGATGACCTACACGTGCGCCTGCTTCCCGACCGAGGAGGCCACGCTCGAGGAGGCGCAGTTCGCGAAGTACGACCTGGTCGCCCGCAAGCTCGGCCTCCAGCCGGGCATGCGGCTGCTCGACATCGGGTCCGGCTGGGGCGGGATGGTCCGGCACGCGGCCAGGCACTACGGCGTCGAGGTCGTCGGCGTGACGCTGTCGCGGGAGCAGGCGGCGTGGGCCCAGGACGCGATCAAGCGGGACGGCCTCGACGCCGCGGCGGAGGTGCGGTTCGGCGACTACCGCGACGTGCGCGACACCGGGTTCGACGCGGTGAGCTCGATCGGGCTCACCGAGCACATCGGCATCCGCAACTACCCGTCGTACTTCGCGTTCATGCGGGACAGGCTGGTCCCGGGCGGGCGGCTGCTCAACCACTGCATCACGAGGCCCGACAACGCCGTCACCGACACCGGCGCGTTCATCGACCGCTACGTGTTCCCCGACGGCGAGCTGACCGGGTCCGGCCGGATCATCACCGAGATCCAGAACGCCGGGCTCGAGGTGCGCCACGAGGAGAACCTCCGCGAGCACTACGCGCTGACCCTCAAGGGCTGGTGCGAGAATCTCGAGGCCAACTGGGACGAGTGCGTGCGCGAGGTGGGCGAGGGCACCGCGAAGGTCTGGGGGCTCTACATGGCCGGGTCGCGGCTGTCGTTCGAGCGCAACGAGATCCAGCTCCACCAGGTGCTGGCGGTCAAGCCCGATGCGGACGGATATGCCCGGTTCCCGCTGCGACCCACCTGGCTCGGGTGACCCACGAGCCCACCCTTTACCCAGCAAGTTCTCCCGGGCTCGGCAAAAAAGCGTAGGTCGCGCGTAACCTTTCAAGGGTCCTCGGCGATTACACCGTCGAGGACTCATCCACTGCGTGGGAGGGTGCATGAGTCCTGTGTCAGGTCGAGGTCTGACACGGCGGAGGAAACCCCTCACCCTCCACCGACGCATGACCCTGCGTGCCGGCCCGGTGGTACCCCCGTCCACCGGTCCGGCACGCCACCCCTCGGCGCGCGGGGGTGGGCTGTGACGCCCGACCTCGCGACCGACAGCCTGACCGACGACCTCGTCCGCGCCGCCGTGGCCGGCGACGCCGACGCCCTGGGCACGGTCTACCGACTTCTCTCACCGAAGGTGCTGGGCTACCTCAAGGCACACGGGGCCGAGGACCCCGAGGGCCTCACGAACGAGGTGTTCCTGCACGTGCTGCGGAGACTGGGAGGTCTGGTGGGTGGCTCGGCCGGTCTGCGGACCTTCGTCTTCTCCGTCGCGCACGCCCGCCTCGTGGACGACGTACGCCGCCGCTCCCGCCGTCCCGCCGAGCACCCCTACGAGCCGGAGCTCGACGAGCGACAGACGGACTCCGCCGAGCACGCGGTGCTCTCCGGTGCCGACGCCCACACGCTCGACGCGATGCTCGGTCTGCTCAACGCCGACCAGCGCAGCGTCATCACCCTGCGGGTCCTCGGCGACCTCAGCGTCGAGCAGACCGCGGAGATCCTCGGCAAGAGCGCCGGGGCGGTCAAGCAGCTGCAGCGCCGGGGCCTCCTCGCGCTGCGCAGCCTGATGGACCGCGGGGAGGTGGTCCTGTGAGCACCCGTCCCGTGATCGCCGACATGCTGGCCGACGCGCAGGAGTTCCTCGACGGCGGTATCGACGAGCTGGCCGCCCTCCTCGACGAGTTCGCGTCGTACGGCGAGCAGCCGGTCCCGGCGCCGAGCCCCGAGCTCGCGCAGCTCCTCGCCGGCCGTCCCGCCGCACCTGCACCCCGCCCGCAGCGCCCCGCCGTCCCGGTCCGGCTCCGCACCCGGCGGGCGATGGCCGGACTCGCCGCCGCCGCCGTGTCCGGGCTGAGCCTCACCGGTGCGGCCGCGGTGGCCAACGAGCTGCCCGCACCGATGCAGCGCGCGGTCGCGCACTTCTCCGAGCAGTACCTCCCGTTCAGCTTCCCGCGCCCGGTCGGCGACCCGCCGGTGCCCGGCGGCTCGGTCGGCACCGCGCCCGGCCAGGACGGCGCCGGCACGGGCGCCGCGCCGGGTCGGGCGGAGACCGGCACGCCGGAGACCGGCCAGGGCGCGCACGGTGACGCGTCCCGCGGCCGACGGCCCCGGTGACCGGCCCTGCCCGGACGAGCGGATCGCCCACCGGCAAGACCGGCAGGACCGGCAGGACCGGCCCGACCGGTGCGACCGCCCCGGCCGTCGGCCGCGGGCACGCCAAGACGACCCACACCGCGCACCCCGAGGCCGGGCCGCGGCGAGGCCGACCCGGTCGAGCCCACGCCAGAGCCCGCGTCCGACAAGCCGACCACGCCTCCCAAGGGCCGCGCCCACGCCGGTTCCGGCAACTCCGGCAAGGGCACCAAGGCCACACCGCAGCGTCCTGCGCACACCCCGAAGGGTGGCGGGTCAGCCCCGAAGGGCCGCGGCACCGGTGCGGCGGTCCGACGCGAACGGGACCGTCCCTGACGCAACGAAGGCGCCCCACGGCGCCCACGACGCGACCGGCGCCTCCGCGGCGTCCTCGCGTGCCCACCCCGCGAAGTCCGACGCTCCCAAGGTGCGCGCCGCCGAGGCGACCACCGAGGACGGTTCGGGCGCCGACTCCTCGTGATGACACAATCCCCGGGTGCCTGACTTCCGCAGCGGCTTCGCCTCCTTCGTCGGGCGTCCCAACGCCGGCAAGTCGACCCTGACCAACGCCCTCGTCGGGACGAAGGTGGCCATCACCTCCTCGCGCCCGCAGACCACCCGCACCGTCGTGCGCGGCATCGTGCACCGTCCCGACGCGCAGCTGGTGCTCGTGGACACCCCCGGCCTGCACCGGCCGCGCACCCTGCTCGGTGAGCGGCTCAACGACCTGGTGACCACGACCTGGGCCGAGGTCGACGTGGTGGCGGTCTGCTTCCCGGCCGACGAGAAGATCGGCCCCGGAGACCGGTTCATCGTCAACGAGCTGGCCAAGGTGCGTCGTACGACGAAGGTGGCGGTCGTGACCAAGACCGACCTGGCCACCCCGGAGCGGCTCGCCGAGCAGCTGCTGGCCGTCCAACGGCTCGGGGACGAGACCTCGACCACCTGGCAGGAGATCGTGCCGGTGTCCGCGAAGGCCGGGGACCAGGTCGGCCTGCTCGCGGACCTGCTGGTCGCCCAGCTCCCCGAGGGCCCGGCGCTCTACCCGGACGGCGAGCTGACCGACGCGCCGGAGGAGGTGATCGTCGCCGAGCTGATCCGCGAGGCAGCGCTCGAGGGCGTGCGCGACGAGCTGCCGCACTCGATCGCCGTGCTCGTCGAGGAGATGGGGCTGCGGGAGGGCCGGCCGGCCGACAAGCCGCTGCTGGACGTGCACGCGAACGTCTACGTGGAGCGGTCCTCGCAGAAGGGCATCGTGATCGGCCACAAGGGGTCGCGGCTCAAGGCGGTCGGCAGCGCGGCCCGTGCCCAGATCGAGGCCATGCTCGGGCACGCCGGTCTACCTCGACCTGCACGTCAAGATCGCCAAGGACTGGCAGCGCGACCCCAAGCAGCTGCGCAAGCTCGGGTTCTAGGCGGGCGGATCCGCATCCCGGCCGGCGGCGTTGTCGGCGCTCGGCGCGGCCCGCTGCGCTCTCGGACCTCCGCCGCTAGCCCGGCACCCAGCAGAACCCGTAGTGCTGGCCGCGCGACCACTGCGCGCGGCTCGGCCACTCCCACCCGTAGCGGAACTTCAAGGTGTTGCCCGACCGGGACCGGGCCCGGTCCTTGCACGCGCTGTCGCCGGCCTTGCGGACGCTCGTCGCGCCCGGGTACGTGGAGCCGCCCGCGATGCCGATGGTGTCGATGGCCCGCCACGAGTGCTTGCGGCCGCAGATGACCCGCTCGAAGCCGCGCTCTCCGGGCGCCGCCGTGCCGCACAGGCCGTAGTCGGACAGCGACCGGGCGTCGTCGAGCACGCCGCGGAGGCGCTGCGTGCCGGGCAGCGGCGCGAGCTGCTCCCGGCCGGCGAAGGCGATCACGTCGCAGCGGAACCAGTCGGCGCCCCGGTCGGACTGGTCGAGGGTCGGGCTGTACCAGACGACGTTGAACCGGCTCAGCCGTCGTGTGTCGGTCGACCCTCCGACGTACGCCTGGAGCTTGCGGGGGCAGACCGTCGACAGCTGCCGCTGCACGGCGGCGGAGTCGACGGCCACGGCGTGCCCGTCGACGACGGTGTCGAGCCGGCCGACGTAGATGGTCTGCGCGGTGTGCCGGCCGCGGCACGAGACGGCCCCGGAGGCGTTGGTCGGCTGGGTCAGCTGGCCGGGGGAGAGCCGGTAGCAGGCGGCCTGCTTCGGCGCCGGGGGTACGACGGGCGGTGTCGACGGCGACGCCGTGGCGGACCCGCTCGACGACTCCGACGGGCCGGAGGCCGAGGGGCTCCCGCTCGTGGACGGCTCGTCGGACGCGCCGGGGAGCCCGCTGCAGCCGCCCAGCACCAGGACGGCCAGCAGGGCGACGACGAGGGCGCGGACGCGGGTCACTGGTCGGTCTTCGCCCAGCAGATCGAGCGCCGGTTGCCCGCCTTCCACTCCGCTTCGTGGAACCACGTGTAGCCGTAGTCGTAGTCCACGGGGTAGTTGAGCCAGGCGCCCACGGACTCCGAGCAGAAGTCCCGGGTGCGGACCTCGACGAGCCTGTCGCCGGGGTAGTCGTCGTCGGCCTTGCCGAGCACGATCGTGGTCACCGCGCGCCAGGTGTGCGCGGAGCTGCAGGGGATCTTGACCGACCCGTTGACGCTCGGGCCGTTGACGCAGACCAGCCACTGGTCGTCGGGCTTGCCGAGCAGCACTCCCTTGGCGCTCTTCGGCAGCGCGACGAAGCTCTTCGACTGCTCTCCGCCGCCGACCACGTCGCAGCGGTACCAGTGCACGCCGTCGGCCCAGGCGTCCTTGGTGGGCCGGAACCACGCCCAGGTCATCGTCGAGCGCAGGACGAGGCTCTCGTCGCCGCCGAGGAACTCCTGGAAGCGCTGCTGGCAGCGGTCGTAGACGTAGGCACCGAGCGCGCGGTCGTCCGGGTCGTCGGCGTCCGCCAGGCTCTCCGGGAACGCGCCGACGGCGAACGTCTCGGCGGTGTGCTTCTTGGCGCAGTCGACCGCCGCGGTCTGGTTGCTCGCCTGGGTGATGTCCTCGGGGGTCAGCGCCCGGCAGGCCCCGAGCTGCGGCGGGGTCCGCTCGGCCTTGCTGCTCGTGCCGTCGTCGCCGCCCTGGCAACCGGCCAGCGCCAGCATCAGCAGGGCGATGCACGCGGTGCGAAGCACGGAGGAGGACCTCACGATCGGGTGGGGGAGCAGTCCCGCGATGGTACCTACCCGGATCGGGCGCTCAGACGTCCGCCCGGAAGCCCTGGTGCCGGGCCACGACGGTGGCGCCGAGCCGCTCGTTGATCGCGATCATGTGATGGTTGTTGGCGGCGTTCCAGGTGTCGATCGCGCCCACCTCGGGGCGTTCGTCGCCGACCCAGCGCAGCATCGCGGCCTTCATCAGCAGCCCCAGCCGGTGCCCGCGGTGGGCGCGGACCACCGAGGTGTCCTCCTGGAACGCCTCGGCCGGGGAGAACTCGTTCACGCACAGCATCGACTGGCCCGCCCAGGCTCCGGTCGCGCGGTGCCGGGCCATCACCCGGTAGAGCGTCTGCCGGCGGCCGGCCATCGCGCCCTCGTAGTCCGCGAGCCGCTGCGCGTCCCAGGCGTCCGGCTCGTCGTCGGGGTCGGAGGAGGGTGCGTCGTTGATCGCGTCGTGCAGGGCGACCAGCGCCTCCACCCGGTCTGCCGGGGTGCCGCCGACCTGCTGGACCAGCTCGTAGCCGTCCGCGACGCCGAGCGCCTCGTCGTACAGGCGGTCCCAGGTGCTGCGCGGGATGCCGTGCACGTCGATGCGCCGGATCACGCCGACACCGGTGCGGGCCAGCCCCCAGTGGTCGAGCACGGCCACCCCGGGGCCGCCCTGCCAGGCGCCGGTGTGCACCCGGGTGCGGCCCTGCTCGCGGGCGACGTCGACCGCGCGCTGCCACAGGTCGCGGCCGAGACCCCGGTGGCGGGCGTCCGGGTGCACCCGGACCCGGACCGAGGCGCTGTCGGTGTTGTCCCGCCAGGGCAGGTCGACGGTCGCCTCGGCCACCGCCCGGTCGCCGTCCCAGGCGACGAACATCGCGTCCAGCGGCCGGGAGTCGCTGCCCCAGCGGCGCGAGGTGAGCAGGTCCGGGCCGGACCTTGGCCTGGAACGGAACGCCGTCCGCGCGCTCGCTCGCGGTGAACAGGTCGGCGAGGGAGTCGGCGAGGTCGAGGTCGAGGTCGAGCGGGTCGACACGGTCGATGCGGTGGCTCACCGGCGTCATTGAACACTGTCGTCGGGAGCCGACGCGCGCCGGTTGACGAGGTACACGCCGAGGATCACCAGCGCCGCCCCGGCGAGCAGCGAGACGCCCAGCGTCTCCCCGAGGAACGCCGCGCCGATCGCCAGGGAGACCAGCGGCACGAAGAAGATGTACGCCGCCGCCCGGCCGGCCTCGCCGGAGGAGACCAGCCCGAACCAGAGGGACCAGGACAGCGCCGTGCCGACCAGGGACGCGTAGAGGAAGGCGGCGACGAACTCACCGGACCAGGCGACGTCGGTGCCCTCGACGGCGGCGCCGCCGGCGGTCAGCAGCACGCCGCCGACCAGGAACGGGAGGCCGACGCCCCACCAGGCGTCCACCTGGCCGGCGTACCTCTTGAAGGCGATGGTGCCGAGGGCCCAGACCAGCGCACCGGTCACGGCGTACCCGACGCCGAGCAGGGACGCGTGTCCGCGGAATGCCCCGGCGCTGACCACGACGATGCCGGCGAAGCCCAGCAGCAGGCCGGCGATCTTGCGGGCGGTGAGCGACTCACCGAGCAGCGGGGCGGCGAGCACACCGGTGAGCACCGGCTGGAGGTAGATCAGCACCGCGGCCAGCCCCGAGGGCAGCTCGAGGATCGCCAGCGTCTGCAGGGTGAAGAACAGCACCACGTTGAGCAGCGTCAGGAGGGCGTAGGGGAGCCAGCTGTCGCGCAGCGAGGGCCGGCCCGACCGGGCGAAGGCGAGCGCCACCATCACCGCGCCGCCCAGGACCGAGCGGAGGCCGCCGAACAGGACCGGTGGCGCGCTGTCGAGCCCGACCTTGACCGCCGCGAACGTCGACCCCCAGGCGAGCACCAGCAGGACCACTGCTGCCAGCTGCCCCCGGTGCCCGTGCGAAGTCACCCGGTCAATGCTGCCAGGCCCACCCGGGGCGGGCCGCCGCCACCGCCACCGGGTGGGCGGCCGCGCGCGGTCGGTCCCGCGTTCTGGAAGCGGTCTGCACCTCCGTCGTACCCGGGGCTATGGTGGAGCGGTCATGACGCGCCAGCCGTGGAGCCTCCTCCTTCGCTGCCGCAGCGAGGTTCACTGACCCGGACCTCCTCGCTGCGGGGTTCGGTGTTGCTCCGGGACCTCCCCACATCGACAGCGAGAGACTGGCATGACCCTTCACCGCGACACCCACCAGCAGCAGTCCAGCGCGATGCCGTTCCACCGCTACCGCGCCTTCCCTCCGATCGACCTGCCCGACCGCACCTGGCCGAACGCCTCCATCACCAAGGCGCCGCGCTGGCTGTCCACCGACCTGCGTGACGGCAACCAGGCGCTGATCGACCCGATGTCGCCGACGCGCAAGATGGCGATGTTCGAGCTCCTGGTGCGGATGGGCTACAAGGAGATCGAGGTCGGCTTCCCGTCCGCGTCGGAGACCGACTTCTCGTTCGTCCGGCAGCTCATCGAGCAGGACAAGGTGCCCGACGACGTCACCATCTCGGTGCTGACCCAGGCGCGCGAGGACCTGATCGAGCGGTCGGTGCAGAGCCTGGTGGGCATCCCGAAGGCGAACGTCCACCTCTACAACGCGCTCGCGCCGCTGTTCCGCCGCGTGGTGTTCCACGCCGGCAAGGAGGAGATCCGCAACATCGCCGTGCGGGGCACCGAGATGGTGATGAAGTTCGCCGACTCCTACCTCGACACGACCGTCATCGGCTACGAGTACTCCCCGGAGATCTTCACCGGCACGGAGCTGCCGTTCTCCGTCGACGTGTGCGAGGCGGTCTCGGACGTGTGGCAGCCGGAGGACGGCCGGGAGATCATCCTCAACCTGCCGGCCACCGTCGAGATGGCCACGCCGAACGTCTACGCCGACCAGATCGAGTGGTTCTCCCGGCAGCTGACCCGCCGCGAGAACACCACGATCTCGCTGCACCCGCACAACGACCGCGGCACCGCGGTGGCGGCCACCGAGCTCGCGATGATGGCCGGCGCCGACCGGGTCGAGGGCTGCCTGTTCGGCCACGGCGAGCGCACCGGCAACGTCGACCTGGTGACTCTCGGGATGAACCTGTTCAGCCAGGGCATCGACCCGCAGATCGACTTCTCCGACATCGACGAGATCCGTCGGACGGTGGAGTACTGCACGCAGCTGCCGGTCCACCCGCGCCACCCCTACGCGGGCGACCTGGTCTACACCGCGTTCAGCGGCTCGCACCAGGACGCCATCAAGAAGGGCCTGGAGGCGCTCGACGTGGCGGCCTCCGAGGCGGGACGCGCCGTCTCCGAGATGCCCTGGGAGGCCCCGTACCTGCCGATCGACCCGCACGACGTCGGCCGCACCTACGAGGCCGTCATCCGGGTCAACAGCCAGTCCGGCAAGGGCGGTGTGGCCTACATCCTCAAGAGCGACCACAAGCTCGACCTGCCGCGGCGGCTGCAGATCGAGTTCAGCCGCGCGGTGCAGCGGCACACCGACGACGAGGGCGGCGAGATGTCGCCGACCGAGATCTGGGACGCGTTCCGCGCCGAGTACCTCGACCGGGAGATCCCGCTCAAGCTGAACTCGGTGCACACGTCGAGCGCGGCGGGGGAGAAGGACGCCCTCGAGGTGAACGTGTACGTCGACGGCGAGCTGCGCACCCTCACCGGCACCGGCAACGGTCCGATCGCGGCGTTCGTCAACGCGCTCGGCGAGCTGGCCGACGACGAGGTGTCCAAGGGCAGCGTGCTCTTCGAGAACCGCAACGACATCCGGGTCCTCGACTACCACGAGCACGCCCTGTCCTCCGGCGGCGACGCCCTCGCCGCGGCCTACGTCGAGTGCGCCGTCGGCGACCAGATCCTCTGGGGTGTCGGTGTCGACGCGAACATCGTCACCGCTTCGCTCAAGGCCGTGATCTCGGCGGTGAACCGGGCCTGACGCCGACCCGTCACCTGGTTGGCAGTCTCACCGGCGTGGCACACAGGAAGTGACGGGTCGAAGGTCGGCCGGGCCGGTCGTAGGCTGGCCGACATGACCGACCCCCACGACTTCCTGGCCGTCGACGGGCTGCTGTCCGACGAGGACCGCGCGATCCGGGACACCGTGCGCGCGTTCGCCGACAAGGAGCTCGCCCCGCACGTCGCGGACTGGTACGACCAGGGCACCCTGCCCGACGACCTCGGCCCGAAGCTCGGTGAGCTCGGCCTGCTCGGCATGCACCTGGAGGGTTACGGCTGCGCCGGCACGAGTGCGACGGCGTACGGCGTGGCCTGCCGTGAGCTCGAGGCGGTGGACTCGGGGCTGCGCAGCTTCGTGTCCGTGCAGGGGTCGCTGGCGATGTACGCCATCCACCGTTGGGGCACCGACGCCCACAAGGAGGAGTGGCTGCCGCGGATGGCGACGGGAGAGGCGCTCGGCTGCTTCGGGCTGACCGAGCCCGACGCCGGCAGCGACCCCGCGTCGATGCGAACCCGCGCCAAGCGGGACGGGGACGACTGGGTCCTCAACGGCAGCAAGATGTGGATCACCAACGGCACGCTGGCGGAGGTCGCGGTCGTCTGGGCGCAGACCCCCGACGGGATCCGCGGGTTCGTGGTGCCGACCGACACTCCGGGCTTCTCGGCGGCCAAGATCCAGCGGAAGCTGTCGCTGCGGGCCTCGGTCACCGCCGAGCTGAGCTTCGACGACCTGCGGCTCCCGGGTGACGCGGTGTTCCCGGAGGTGCGCGGCCTGAAGGGGCCGCTGTCGTGCCTCAACGAGGCGCGCTACGGCATCCTCTGGGGCGCGGTCGGCGCGGCGCGCGCGTGCTTCGAGGAGGCGCTGGCCTACTCGCTGGAGCGCACCCAGTTCGGGCAGCCGCTCGCGGCGTTCCAGCTGTCGCAGAAGAAGCTCGCCGACATGGTGGTCGCGGTCAACAACGCGTCGCTCGCCGCCGTGCAGATCGGTCGCCTCAAGGACGCCGGCACCCTCGACCCGGCGCAGGTGTCCTACGGCAAGCTCGCCAACGTCCGGGCCGCCGTCGACGTGGCGCGGACCGCGCGGACGATGCTCGGCGGCGCCGGGATCACCCTCGACCACTCGGTGATGCGGCACATGAACAACCTCGAGACCGTGATGACCTACGAGGGCACCGAGGAGATGCACACGCTCTCGATCGGCGCCGCCCTCACCGGGCACCGCGCCTTCCGGTAGGGCGCGTCCCGTCGCGTCCGCCGACCCGTCACCTGGAAGGCAGTCTCACCGGCGTGTCACGCAGCAACAGACGGGTCGTTTCGTCCGCTTCGTGATGGGTACACCCGGGCATGCGGATCGGCAGCGTCATCCTCGTCATCTGGCTCGTGATCGGGCTCTTCGCGGCAGTGCAGCGCGACTACTTCAAGGGCGGCGACGCCACCTGCGCCAAGACCGGCACGGTCGCGGTCACCGTCGTGGCCGGCCCGTTGAACTACCTGGGCGCCAACCCGAAGATCAAGTGCAAGGCGCCTCAACCGTCGAAGTAGCCAGCACCATCCGCTCCACCATCTCGGCCGACCCCTCCCGAAGCGGTCGGGTCTCCCCGGTGACGGCGAAGCCGAACCGCTCGTAGGAGCGACGCGCCGCCGCGTTCGTGGTGTTCACGTCCAGGTGCAGCCGCAGCCCGCGCCGCCGCGCCCACCCGTCGATGCCGTCCAGCACCGCGTGCCCGACGCCGCGTCCGCGGTGCGCCGGGTCCACCCACATCGCCACCACGTGCAGGTAGCCGGGCAGGTCCGGGAAGCCGCCGCCCATCCCCACCGGCACCCCGTCGTCCTCGACCAGGACGCCCACGCCGTCGCCGACCAGCCGGCGCCGCCAGTCCTGCTCGGTGAACGCCACCTCGCGGGTGTACGTCGACCCGAACGCGCTCGGGCTGTCGGCCAGCGCCCGCAGCCGGATCTCCCGCCAGGTCGGCCAGTCGTCGCCCCCCACCTCGCGTACGGCGAGGCTCATGGTGCCTCCGCGATGCAGGCCGTGCCGACCCGCTCGAACCCGACCCGCTCGTAGACCCGGGCGACCGCGTCGTCCTGCGCGGACAGGAAGACCGTGCGCACCCCACGGGCGCGTGCGTCGGCCACCAGGGCGGCGGTGATCGCGGCGCCGAACCCCTGGCGCCGGGCCCGCGGCAGCACGGCGATACCGGTGAGCTCGGTGGTGTCACCCCGCGGGCCGTGCGACCCGCCGCCCACGACGGCACCCTGTCCGTCGTACGCGGCGACGAGGGCGAGCAGCCCCTCCCGCATCATCAGGCGCTGCCGCCGGGTCGGCCGGGGTTCGACCTCGTCGCTGCCCTCGAAGCCGGCGTGGATCGCGCCGACGACGCTGTCCACGTCGTCGTCGGCGTCGAGGACCGACGGCCCGGCGGTCGCCCTTCCGCGTCGGCGCGGGGTCGGCGAGCACCAGCAGCGGGCACTCGTGCACGGTGAGGCCGGAGCCCCGGGCCGCGGCCAGCAGGGACGGCGTGGTCTCGTGCACCCACTCGAGGTCCTCGCGCTCACCGAGCGCACGGCGGTGCGCCCGGACCGCGTCGACGTCGGCCACCGTCACGTCGCCGGTGAGGCCGAGCCGCGGCCGCGCGTAGTAGCCCCAGCCGTCGGCGGAGCCCCGCAGGAACGACGTGAACGGGCCGACCTCCTCGGTCGTCGCGTTCGCCCGCGGCGCGGTGTCGTAGTAGGTCTCCAGCCGGGCCAGCACGTCGTCGCTCACGCCGGGAGCATGGCACCCGGATGAGCGCGACGCACCCCCGTTTCAGACCGTCACGTTGCCGATGCGCAGGTTGTTGCCGAAGGGGTCGCGCAGCCCCATGTCCCGGCCGTAGGACTGGTCGGTCGGCGGCTGGGTGATCTCGACGCCCTTCTCGACCAGCTCGGCGTGCGCCGCGTCGACGTCGTCGACCTGGAAGGCGATCCAACCGCCCGCCGCGCCCTTGGCGACCAGCTCGCGGACCTGCTCGGCGGTCTGCGGGTCGTGCGCCGGCGGGCCGGGCCGCTCGAGGAGGATCTCCCGGTCGTCGCCGGGGACCCGGACGGTGAGCCAGCGCATGAAGCCGAGGTCGGCGTCGGTGCCGACCTCCAGACCGAGCACGCCGACGTAGAAGTCGAGGGCCTGGTCCTGGTCGAGGACGTAGATCGAGGACAGGCGCGGGTAGCTGAGTTTCATGCTCCCGACGCTAGTGCCGGCTCGTGGGGTCCCGCTTCTCCGAAACCGACGAGCTCGACGCGTTCGACCGGCCGGGGGCGCCGTGGGTGAACGTGCTGGGCCGGGTCCAGGCCATCATGAAGCAGCCGGGTACGGCGGGCAGGGTGGCATGCCGTGCGTACTCCGAGGGCGACTGCCCCACCACCGCCGAGAACATCCGGCTGAACGTGCCGAGGCTGGTGAACCCGACCGCCACGCAGACCTCGGTGACGTCCAGGTCGGTGGTGCGGAGCAGGAACATCGCCCGCTCGACCCGTCGCCGCTGGAGGTACCGGTGCGGCGTCTCCCCGAAGACCGCGCGGAACGTCCGGATGAGGTGGTCGGGGGAGACGTGCACCAGCCGGGCGAGCGCCTCGATGTCCAGGTCCTGGTCGTAGTCCCGGTCGAGGGTGTCCCGGACCCGGAGCATCGCGCGGTTCGTGCGCTCGCGTGCCTCGCTCACGACGTCACCACCGGGTCCACCCCGTCACTCCGTGTAGTGGGTGCGCACCGCGTTGACGGCCTCCTCGACGACCACGTCGAGCGCGGGGGAGACGTCGACCACCTCACCGGCCTCGTCGTCGTCGAGCGGCTCGAGCGTGTCGACCTGGGAGCGCAGCAGCGACGCGGGCATGAAGTGCTTGGTGCGGTGCTGCATGCGCGCCTCCAGCACCTCGAACGGCGCGTCGAGGTGCACGAAGAACGTCGGCGCCGCGCCGCGCAGGACGTCGCGGTACTTCCGTTTCAGCGCGGAGCACGTCACCACGGTCGACGTACCTTCGTGGTCGCGGACGGCCACCATCTCCGCGATCGCCTGCAGCCACGGCCAGCGGTCCTCGTCGGTGAGCGGGATGCCGTTCTCCATCTTCTCGATGTTGCGGCGCGGGTGCAGCGAGTCGCCCTCGACGAAGTCGCACCCGAGCTCCTCGGCGAGCTCCTCGCCCACGGACGTCTTCCCGGTGCCGGACACCCCCATCACCACGATGTGCATCCGCTTGCGACTCGAACCAGGCATGGCCCCACCCAACCACGCCGCGCCTCGCCGGTGGCTATCCTCGGCTCACGCCAGCGGAAGGAAGCACCAGTGGCCACACTCGTGTCGGAGCGCGTCGGGCAGTTCTTCGTCGAGGGCGACCGCCTGGAGTACACCGAGTACGGCGCCGGCGAGCACTGGGTCGTGCTGCTGCACGGCCAGCTGATGCCGCGGCGGATGCACGAGCCGCTGGCCCGCGCGATCGCCGGCGAGGGCTTCCACGTCGTCACCCTGGACCTGCTCGGCCACGGCCGCTCCGACCGGCCGCTGGACCCCAAGGAGTACTCCATGACCGCGTTCGGGGAGCAGGTGGTCGCCCTGCTCGACCACCTCGGCGCCGACGAGGCGGTGATCGGGGGTACGTCGCTGGGCTCGAACGTCTCGCTCGAGGTGGCCGACGCCGCCCCGGACCGGGTGCGGGGCCTGCTGCTGGAGATGCCGGTGCTCGACAACGCGCTCGAGGCGGGGCTCATCGCGTTCGGGCCGCTGATGTTCCTGGCCCGCTTCGTGCCGCTCAGCATCAGCCTGACCCGCCGGGCGGCGATGCTGGTGCCCCGCGGCCTCGTGCCGTTCTGGGTCGGCGTCGGCCTCGACACCCTCATGCAGCAGCCGGCGCCGATGGCGGCCGCGATCCACGGCATCTTCTTCGGCCGGATCGCCCCCTCCAGCAAGCGCCGCCGGCAGATCCAGGCTCCGGCCCTCGTCGTCGGCCACCCCCGCGACCCGATCCACCCCGCCGCCGACGCCGCGATGCTGGCCGACGAGATGCCGAACGCCCGTTTCGTCGAGGCCCGCAGCATCGTCGAGTGGCGCGCCACCCCCGACCGGCTGAACCAGGAGGCCATCGCCTTCGTCACCCAGTGCTGGTCCGCCCGCGACATCGAGCCGGGTCTTAGTTCCCGCCGACCCGGGTCATAGTTCCGGTCGACCCGGGTCATAGTTCCGGTCGAGCCGGGTCGATAGTTCCGGTCGAGCCTGCTCGTCGGGCCGGCGCCGCCGGGGGAGAATGACGTCGTGGGTCTCTACCGCGACGAGGCGATCGTGCTCCGCACCCAGAAGCTGGGTGAGGCGGACCGCATCGTCACGCTCCTGACCCGCTCGTCCGGGCGGGTCCGCGCGGTCGCCAAGGGCGTACGACGGACCACCTCACGCTTCGGGTCACGGCTCGAGCCGTTCACGCACGTCGACCTGCAGCTCGCGGAGGGCCGCTCGCTCGACGTGGTCACCCAGGCGGTCACCCTCGACCCGTTCGCGGGCCGGCTGGGCTCGAGCTACGAGCAGTACACCGCCGGCACCGTGATGCTCGAGACCGCCGAGCGGCTCGTCGTGGAGGACAAGGAGCCCGCGCTCCAGCAGTTCCTGCTGCTGGTCGGGGCGCTGCGGGCGATGTGCGACACCGGCCGGGCGCCGCACCAGGTGCTCGACTCGTTCCTGCTCCGGTCGCTCGCGGTGGCCGGGTACGCCCCGACCTTCGAGGCCTGCGCCCGCTGTGGGGTGATGGGCCCGCACCGGTCGTTCAGCCCCGCGGCCGGCGGGATGCTGTGTGCGACATGCCGCGTCCCCGGCTCGATGAACCCGGCACCGGAGACCGTCGTACTCCTCGGGGCGCTGCTGGCCGGCGACTGGCCGGTGGTCGAGGCCAGCGAGCCGCGCACGCGCAAGGAGGCGACCGGGATGGTCGCGGCCTACCTGCACTGGCACCTCGAGCGCGGGCTCAAGTCGCTGTCCTACGTCGACCGTTAGCCCCGGCTCGACCGGAACTTTGCCCCGGCTCGACCGGAACTTTGCCCCGGCTCGACGGGACCGGGTCAGCCTTCCTCGACGAGGAGGCGGTCGAGGGAGGCGTTGAACTCCTTGAGGAGGCGGCCGAAGTCGGTGAGGTCGGACTCGGGCCAGTCGGAGAGGGCCTGCTGGAGCTTGGCGCGGCGGTGCGCGCGGGTGCTGTCGAGGACCTCGCGACCGTTGTCGGTGAGGTCGAGGATGGACGCGCGACGGTCGGAGGGGTCGGTCTTGCGGCCCGCGAGGCCGATCTCCTCGAGCGCCTGCACCTGACGCGTGATCGTGGAGGGGTCCAGGCCGAACGCGGTGGCGAGCGCACCGAGCCGCTGGGGGCCCTCGTCGGCGAGCTTGCACATGATGCCGTAGGCCGAGCGCTCGAGGTTCACGTCGCCGGTGGTCGTGGAGAGATGGATGCGCTGCACCCTGCGCAGCAGCACCGTGATCTGCTGCTCGATCTGCTTGTTGGCCGTGTCCATGTCGCCTGCCCTCCGGGTGCCATAGCCGGTCGTGTTGGATGAGTGTAGGGGCGGCTCGGCACACCCTGTGCCGCTTACAACGATCAGCGAGACGTCGAGGTTCCGAACGGCCGAAGGAGGCAGCGCATGGCGCGGAGGAGGCGCGACGTACGTCGCCCCGACCCGCACCCGTCCGGCGCCCGACCGCCCGCGGTGCCTGCGGACCTGGTGCCGAAGCACGTCGCGATCGTCATGGACGGCAACGGCCGCTGGGCCAAGCAGCGTGGGCTGCCCCGCACCGCGGGCCACGAGCGCGGCGAGCACTCGCTGTTCGACGTGGTCGAGGGGGCCATCGAGATCGGCGTCAAGGCGGTGTCGGCGTACGCCTTCTCCACCGAGAACTGGACGCGCTCGCCCGACGAGGTCCGCTTCCTGATGGGCTTCAACCGCGACGTCATCCGCCGCCGCCGCGACGAGATGCACGAGCTCGGCGTCCGGGTCCGCTGGGCCGGCCGCGCGCCCCGGCTGTGGCGCTCGGTGATCAAGGAGCTGCAGGTCGCCGAGGAGCTGACCAAGGACAACGACGTGCTGACGCTGACGATGTGCGTCAACTACGGCGGCCGGGCCGAGCTCTCGGACGCCGCGCGCGGCATCGCCCGCGACGTCGCCGCGGGCCGGCTGAACCCCGACAAGGTCGACGAGAAGACGTTCGCCCGCTACCTCTACGTCCCCGAGCTCGCCGACGCCGACATGGTGTGGCGCACGTCGGGGGAGCAGCGGCTCTCGAACTTCATGCTGTGGCAGGCGGCCTACTCCGAGATGGTCTTCACCGACGTGCTCTGGCCCGACGTCGACCGGCTCGCGCTGTGGCGGGCGATCGAGATCTACGCCGAGCGCGACCGGCAGGTACGGCGGCGCGAAGCCGAACGCCTGAGCGGTCACCGCGTCGGGTACGACGTCGAGCCGCTCGCCGTGCGCACCACGACCGTGTCGAGCGCGTCCTTGCGCTGCAGCAGCAGGAAGAGCCGCCCCCTCCACCCCGGCCCCTCGATGCGTACGGCGTCCGTGCGGATGTCGCGGGACGAGGTGCCGTGCACGTCGAGCACGGAGCCGTCGGGGTCCATCACCATCCAGAAGGCGTACGGGTTCGGTCGGCCCACCGAGTCGTCGGGCGGCAGCATGGCCGACGTCAGGTCCTCCGGCACGAGCCCTCGTGGGTGGTCCGGCGTCCAGATCACCTGCGAGTCCGGCCGACCGGCACTGAGGCAGATGCCGCCGTCGCACGGCCAGGCCCAGATGGTCCGGTGGTGCACGAGCCCGGCCACGTCGTAGTAGCCGCGGTCGTCGACGAGCACGGCCTGGTCCGGCTGCTGGGTCATGCCGCGGGCGGGATAGGGCTGGAAGTCACGCCGCCCGAGCCGCAGCGGGTCGGCCTCGGGAACGAGGATGCCGCCGCCCTCGCCGGCGCACTTGGTGGTGGTGGCCAGGTCCCAGCCGTCGCCGGTCCGGGCGAACGTGGCGGTGCTGGCCAGCGAGCCGTCCGCGTTGCCGAGCCTGAGCGTGGCCCGGTCGCCGGTCTCGTCGTACTCGTAGCGTGGCGCCCCGTTGAAGTCGGCTGCCGCGCCCGCGCCCTTGTCGAGCGTGGGCAGGAACGAGTCGTCGCGCTTGCGGCCGGCGTCGTCGACGGTGACCTGGCGCGGGCAGGTGAACACCGCCGCCACCCCGCCCCGGTGGCTGGTGCCGGCGGGGCGGACGGTCCGCACGGCGTCGCCGAGCCGGTCCAGCGCCAGCCCGCCCGCAACCACGAGCAGCACCGCCGCCACCGCCAGCAGCGGCACCCAGGTGCGCGAGGGTCGGGGCGACGCCGGCGGACGGGTCCCGAGCCGGCTGCGGGTGCGGGCGTGCAGGCGCTGGACGTCCACGTCCAGAGTGTCGACCTCGTCGTGCAGGGCGCGGGCCAGCCGCTCCTCGACGCTCATCGCTCCACCTCCTCGCGCAGCACGCGGCCGAGCACGTCGAGGCCGCGGGACACCTGGGACTTCACGGTGCCGGGGCGCACGCCCATCACCTCGGCGATCTGGGCCAGCGGCAGGTCCATCCAGAACCGCAGCACGAGGGCCTCCCGCTGCCGCGGCGGCAGGTCCGCGAGCGCCCGCAGCACGGCCGCCCGGTCGTCGTGGGCACCGGTCGGGTCGTGCGTCTCCTCGGTGACGAGCAGGTGCGCGTCGCGCCGTACGACCTGGCGGTGGCGGTGCCGGCTGCGGACCTCGTTGACGACGATGCGGTGCAGGTAGGCCAGCACCCGGTGGTGGTCGTCGTGCTGGAGCCGGCCGCGGGCGGCGTACAGCTTGCAGAAGGACTCCTGGACCACGTCCTCCGGGTCGTCGTCGCCGAGCAGCCGCGCGAGCCGGACCATCCGCGCGGCGTGCCCGAAGAACAACGCGTCGAACGCGTCCGTCTCCTCCACGCGTGTCCCCCTCGTCCTCACGGCCTGCACACCGGTCCTACGCGCGACCGGCGTCAATGGTTGAGTCAGCAGTCCGGGCAGGTCCCGAAGATCTCCAGGGTGTGGCTGACGTCGGTGAAGCCGTGCTCGCCCGCGACCCCGTCGGCCCAGCGCTCGACCGTCGGGCCCTCGACCTCGACGGTCCGGCCGCAGGAGCGGCAGACCAGGTGGTGGTGGTGGGTGGCGGAGCAGCGCCGGTAGACCGCCTCGCCGTCCTCGGTGCGCAGCACGTCGAGCTCGCCACCGTCGGCCAGCGCCTGCAGGGTGCGGTAGACCGTGGACAGGCCGACGTTCTCGCCGTTCTTGCGGAGCAGGTCGTGGATGTCCTGGGCGCTGCGGAAGTCGTCGAAGGTCTGCAGCGCGCTGGCGACCGCGCGGCGCTGCCGGGTGGGCCGGGTGCCCTCGGGGAGGGTCGGCTCAGTGCTCGTCATAGTGACCTCCGTGTACGGCGTGCCGGTGGCCGTCGTGGACGTAGTCGACGTGGTCGCCGTGCGGCACCGCCGGGTGGCCGCAGGCCTCGCCGTGCTGGTGGGCGTGCGTCTCGGGGACCGCGGTGTGCTCCGGCTCGAGCGGGAACGGGTCGGCCTGCTCGAGGAACGGCTCGGCCAGCCGTTGCCGCCGTCGCAGCCAGACCCCGACCGGGTAGGCCGCGACGAAGAACGCCAGCGCCAGCAGCACGATCGTCGCGCCCGGTTGCGCGTCGACGTACGCCGACACCGCGACGCCGCCGAGCGACGCCAGGGTGCCGAGCCCCATCGCCGCGAACAGCGTCGACCGGAAGCCGCGGGTCACCTGCTGCGACGCGGCGACCGGGACGACCATCAGCGCGCTGACCAGGAGCAGGCCGACGGTGCGCATCGCGACGGTGACGGTGACCGCGGCGAGCACCGAGACCAGCAGGTTGTAGAGCCGGACGTTCAACCCGGCGACCCGCGCGAACTCCTGGTCCTGCGAGACCGCGAACAGCTGCGGCGACAGGCCCACCGCGAGCACCACCACGACGAGGGCGAGCACCGCGGTGACCCACACGTCGCTCGGCGAGATCGTGGTGATCGACCCGAACAGGTAGGTGTTCAGCGTCGCCGCGCTCTGCCCCGCGATGCCGGTGATCAGCACGCCGCCGGCGATGCCGCCGTAGAACAGCAGCGCCAGCGCGACGTCACCGCTGGTGCGGCCCGACGTGCGGATCCACTCGATGACGACCGCGCCGACGACCGCCACGATCACCGCGGTGAGCGTGGGGGACGCGCCGGTGAGCAGGCCGAGGGCGACGCCGGTGACCGCGATGTGCCCGATGCCGTCACCCATCAGGGCGAGCCGCCGCTGCACGAGGTACGTGCCCACGGCCGGGGCCGCGAGTCCGGTGAACAACGCGCCGAGCAGCGCGCGGATCATGAAGTCGTAGGTCAGCAGGCTCATGACCGCTCCTCCCGGGCCCGGTCCAGCGGTGACGCCACGGACAGCGGGTCGCCGGCCGGCCGCTCGCCGACGACGTGATGGTGCGCGTGGTCGTGCAACGGGTCCGCGTCGGTGAACGCGTCGATCGGCGGCCCGTCGTACGCGACCCGGCCGTCGCGCATGACCACCGCGCGGTCGACCAGCGGGCCGAGCGGGCCGAGCTCGTGGGCGACCAGCACGATCGTCGCGCCGCGGGTGACGAGGGTGGAGAGCGCGTCCGCGAACGCCTGCTGGCTCTGTACGTCGACCCCGGCGGTCGGCTCGTCGAGGACGAGGAGGTCCGGCAGACCGGCGAGGGCGCGGGCGATCAGCACCCGCTGCTGCTGCCCGCCGGACAGCGTCGCGACGCCGTCGCGGGCCTTCTCGCGCAGGCCGACCGCGTCGATCGCGTCCTCGATCGCGGACCGGTCCTCGCGTCGCGCCGGCAGGAACGGCCGGCGCCGCGACAGCCGGCCGGCGGCGACCACCTCGCGCACGGTGGCCGGGACGCCGGAGCCGGCGCCGACCCGCTGCGGCACGAAGCCGATGCGGCGCCAGTCCCGGAAGCCGTCGAGCGGGGTGCCGAACAGCCGCACCTCGCCGCGGCAGGTGGGCACCAGCCCGAGCATGGTGCGGACCAGCGTCGACTTGCCCGAGCCGTTGGCGCCGAGGACGGCGAGCACCTCGCCCGGGCGCACGACGAGGTCGATGCCGCGCAGCACCGGACGGCCACCGAGCTCGACGGCGCCGTCGGTGACGGTCACGACGGGATCGCTCATGAGCACTGGTTCGCCTTCCGGAGGGTCGCGAGGTTCGCGCGCATCAGGGACAGGTAGTCCTGGTCGGCGGTCTGGTCGCTGAGACCTTCGATCGGGTCGAGCACCTCCGCGCGGATGCCCAGGTCGCCGGCCAGGCTGTCGGCGAACTTCGGGCTGGCCAGCTCCTCGGAGAACACCGTGGTGATGCCGTCCTTGCGGATCAGGTCCTGCAGCTGGCGCAGGTGGGCCGGGGACGGCTCGGCGTCGGGGGAGAGGCCGTTGATGCCGACCACGTCGAGGCCGTAGCGACGGCCGAGGTAGCCGAACGCGTCGTGGCTGACCACGATCGTGTGCACCCGGCAGGAGGCGAGCCCCCGCTTGAAGGCGCGGTCGAGGCCGGTCAGGTCCCGGTGCAGCGCGGCCAGGTTGCGACGGTAGGCCGCCGCGTGGGCCGGGTCGGCCTGCGCGAGCTGCTTCTCGACGGCGGTCGCGGCCGCGTCCAGCCGGGTGGGGTCGAGCCAGAAGTGCGGGTCGTCGCCGGTGACCCGCGCCGGTCCCGTGACGTCGACGACGTGGTCGAGGCTGCTCTGGTCCACCGCCTCGTCGACGTTCGCCTGGAAGCCACGCTCGTAGACCGCGACGTCGGCGTCGACCAGCTCGGCGGTCTGCCGGACCGTCATCTCCAGGTCGTGCGGCTCCTTGCCGGGCTGGGTGAGGTTGACGACCTCGGCGTGCTTGCCGGCGATCCGCTGGGCGACGTACTGGAGCGGGTAGAACGACGTGACCACCGTGGTCCGCCCGTCCGCCGTGCCCGGGCCGCCGCAGCCCGCGAGCAGCGGGAGCGTCAGGGCCAGCACGGCAAGCAGACGACTCATGACAACCATTCTCAATACGAATGAGAACCATTGTCAAACACCCTTCGGGTGGTCGAGCTTGTCGAGGCCACTGTTGAGAGTGATCTCGACAAGCTCGATCACCCGGCGGGCTCGATCACCCGGCGGGCTCGATCACCGGCGGGCTCGATCACCCGGCGGGCTCGATCACCGGCGGGCTCGACCACCGGCGGGCTCGGCAGAGGTCGCTAGGGTCACCGCGTGGTCGAGCTGGTGGTGGTGAACAGGTTCCGCGTGCCCGACGCGGACACCGACGTCTTCCGGACGGACGCGCAGGCGGCGCTGGGCGCGCTGGCCGAGCGGCCCGGGTACGTCGACGGGCACGTCGGCCGCAACGTCGACGAGCCGGACCTGTGGCTGCTGACCACGGCCTGGACCAACGTCGGGAGCTACCGCCGGGCGCTGTCGGCCTACGACGTGAAGACGACCGCCGTACCCCTGCTGTCGAAGGCGGTCGACGAGCCGTCGGCCTACGAGACGGTCACGGGCGAGGGCGGCGAGAACGAGCAGAGGCCGCGCGATCTCGATTGACCGCGGCCGATAGTCTGGATCCTTCGCCGTCAGCCAGCCGGCGCACTCGAGAGAAAGCCCGATTCCCGTGGCCAGCAAGCCCTCGTCCGTCCTCGACAGCGTCGTCTCCCTCTGCAAGCGCCGGGGGTTCGTGTTCCCGTGCGGTGAGATCTACGGCGGCACGAAGTCGGCCTGGGACTACGGCCCGCTCGGCGTGGAGCTCAAGGAGAACCTCAAGCGCCAGTGGTGGCGTTCGATGGTCACCGGCCGCGAGGACGTCGTCGGCCTCGACTCGTCGGTGATCCTGCCGAAGAAGACGTGGGAGGCGTCGGGTCACGTCTCGACGTTCACCGACCCGCTCACCGAGTGCCAGTCGTGCCACAAGCGGTTCCGCGCCGACCACATGCAGGAGGCGTACGCCGCCAAGAAGGCCGCCAAGGGCGAGGAGATCGACCCCGACACGGTCGACCTCAAGGAGCTGGCCTGCCCCAACTGCGGCACCCGCGGCGCGTGGACCGAGCCGCGGCAGTTCAACATGATGCTCAAGACCTACCTCGGCGTGATCGAGGACGAGTCCGGCCTGCACTACCTGCGGCCCGAGACCGCGCAGGGCATCTTCCTGAACTTCGTCAACGTCATGAACTCCTCGCGCAAGAAGCCGCCGTTCGGCATCGCCCAGCAGGGCAAGAGCTTCCGCAACGAGATCACCCCCGGCAACTTCATCTTCCGCACCCGCGAGTTCGAGCAGATGGAGATGGAGTTCTTCGTCAAGCCGGGCGAGGACGAGGAGTGGCACCAGTACTGGATCGACGAGCGCACCCGCTGGTACGTCGACCTGGGCATCAACCCCGACAACCTGCGGCACTTCGAGCACCCGAAGGAGAAGCTGTCGCACTACGCCAAGCGGACCGTCGACATCGAGTACCGCTTCGGCTTCGCGGCCGGTGAGTGGGGCGAGCTCGAGGGCATCGCGAACCGCACCGACTTCGACCTGACCCAGCACAGCAAGTTCTCCGGGCAGGACCTGTCCTACTTCGACCAGGCGTCGGGCGAGCGCTACACGCCGTACGTCATCGAGCCGGCGGGTGGCCCGAACCGCTCGATGATGGCGTTCCTGGTGGACGCCTACACCGAGGACGAGGCCCCGAACACCAAGGGCGGTGTCGACAAGCGCACGCTGCTGCGGCTCGACCCGCGGCTGGCGCCGGTCAAGGTGGCGGTGCTGCCGCTGTCGCGCAACGCCGACCTGTCGCCCAAGGCCAAGGACCTCTCCGCGGAGCTGCGCGGGGTCGGCTGGAACGTCGACTTCGACGACGCCGGTGCGATCGGCCGCCGCTACCGCCGCCAGGACGAGATCGGCACGCCGTACTGCGTCACCGTCGACTTCGACACGCTCGAGGACAACGCGGTCACCGTGCGCGAGCGGGACACCATGAAGCAGGAGCGGGTCGGCCTCGACCAGGTCCGGTCCTACTTCGCCGAGCGGCTGGTCGGCTGCTGACCGGTCACGCCACTTCGGCAAGTCCGCCGCGGCGGACTTGGTCGGGCGTGCAGAATGTTCCGGTGCTGAGAGCCTTGCGTCGCCCCGTCCTCCCGCTCGCCGCCGTGACCACCGCGGCCGCGCTCGCGCTGGGCGGCTGCAGCTCCGAGGGCGCCGCCAAGGACGCCGGCAGCTCGTCGTCCGATGCCGCCTCGTCCTCGTCCTCGTCGTCGGCGTCGCCGAGCCCGTCCTCGACGGTGCCCGTGCCCGAGGGCACGGACCTGACGGAGCAGGGCGGCAAGCTGTCCTTCGGCGACACCGGGACGGTGATCTTCGAGCCGTCCGAGGGGCGGGGCACCGTCCTGCAGCTCACCGTGAAGAGCGTCAAGCAGGGCAGCCTGGACGACTTCAAGGGCTTCATCCTCGACGACTCCTACAAGCAGAAGGCGTCGTACTACTACGCCACCGTCTCGGTGAAGAACGTCGGCGAAGGTGACGTCGGCGGGGTCGGGGTCCCGCTGTGGGGCGTGAACTCCTCGAACACCCTGCTGCCGGCGGTCAACTTCACCACCAGCTTCAAGCCCTGCTCGAGCAAGCCGTTGCCCAAGTCGTTCCCGAAGGACGCCACGCTCAGCACCTGCCTGGTCTACCTCTCACCGGACAAGGGCAAGCTCGAGTCGGTGAGCTACCGGCCCAGCCAGGAGTTCAACCCGATCACCTGGACCGGCGACATCACCACGCCGAAGCCGACGCCGAAGAAGCAGGCCAAGAAGCGCTGACGAGGCGGGCGTGGGTCGTGCGTCGCCTGCCCGTCACGGCGGTCGCCGGGGCCGTCGTCGCGGCCGTCCTGGTGGCGATCGCCGGGGCGTCCCTCGGCCCCCGGCTGCTGCACCGTGAGGTGCTGCCGGCGCGTGGCGGCACCGTGGACTTCTTCGAGCGCGAGGTCACCTGGGCGCAGGGTTCGACGCTCCACCACGGGAGCCGTTCCTTCGACCTCACCCCGCTCGTCGTGCACGCGCTGCGTCCGAGCCGGCACGGGATCTTCCTGCAGGTCACCGACACCGATGCCTTCGAGGCGCCGACCCGGTGGGTGCTGTACGACGGCCGGCGCACTGCACCGGTGCCAGGCGACGTTGACGACGTGGCGGTCTCCCCGGACGGCGAGCACGCCGGCTGGATCGACCGGGACGGGCCCTGGCGACCCGCCGGCCGCGTCGCCGAGGTCGTCGTCGTCGACCTCCGCACCGGGCACCGGGTCCTCGGCACCAGCCGGGGGATGGGCGGAGGCTGGGGCGACGACCTCGCGGACCGCTACGAGGAGCTCGAGCCGACCTTCCTGGGCTTCGACGAGCAACGGGCCTACTGGCGCGACGCCACCGGCAGCGGTCGTCGGTGGCGCTGGGACCTGGCCTCCCACGAGACCGAGCCGGCCGAGCGGCCCCTGGACACCGGCGAGGCGCTGACGGCCCCGATCGGGGAGCCGTGGAACCCCCAGCGCGGGCGGGCGGTCTGGGTGTCGGACGGCCGCCCGGTCAGCGACGCGTCCTCCGGCGAGCGCGGGTTCCTCTCGCCCGACGGTCGCTACCTGGTCCTCGAGCCGGTCGCTCGCGTGGCGGTCACCCGACCGGCCGACGGCAGCCGGATCCGGCTCGGCACGGACCGCTACGCCTGGTTCGGGGGCTGGCAGGGCGACTCCCGCTTCTACGCGCTGACGCGGACGCGCTACGAGGACGGCTACGACCCGGGCAAGCCTGACCGGACCCGGGGCACCTTGGTGACCTGCGCACTGCCGTCGGGGCAGTGCGCCACGCTCCGCCAGGTCGTGGGGACCCGCTCGGTCGTCCTCCCCGGTGACGCCGGCGTCTTCTGACGCGATTTGGGTGGCTCCGGCGGCCCGCCTCACAATGGTCGGATGACCGCCACCCTGCCCCGCGAGCTGCGCCTCGGCTCGCTGCGCGTCGACACCCCAGTGGTGCTCGCGCCGATGGCGGGCATCACCAACGCGGCCTACCGCCGGCTCTGCGCCGAGCAGGGCGCCGGCCTCTACGTCTGCGAGATGATCACCTCCCGCGGCATCGTCGAGCGCGACGAGACCACGCTGAAGATGCTCACCTTCGACGAGACCGAGCGGGTCCGCTCGGTGCAGCTCTACGGCACCGACCCGGTCTACGTCGGCAAGGCCGCCGAGATCCTGGCCGCCGAGCACGGGGTGGCGCACATCGACCTCAACTTCGGCTGCCCGGTCCCCAAGGTGACCCGCAAGGGCGGCGGTGGTGCCCTCCCGTGGAAGCGCCGGCTGCTCGGCGACATCCTCGAGGCGGCGGTGCGCTCGGTCGAGGCGTACGACGTCCCGGTGACCATGAAGACGCGCAAGGGCATCGACGCCGACCACCTGACCTACCTCGACGCCGGCCGGATCGCCCAGGAGGCCGGCTGTGCGGCGATCGCCCTGCACGGGCGCACCGTCGACCAGGCGTATTCCGGGAAGGCCGACTGGAACGCCATCGGCGAGCTCGCCGCGCACGTGGACATCCCGGTGCTCGGCAACGGCGACATCTGGGAGGCCGCGGACGCGGTCGCGATGGTCGAGCAGACCGGCGCGGCCGGCGTGGTCGTCGGCCGCGGCTGCCTGGGCCGGCCCTGGCTGTTCCGCGACCTGGCCGCGGCGTTCGCGGGTGAGCAGGTCGCCACGCTGCCCACGCTCGGCGAGGTGAAGGCGATGATGCGCCGGCACGCCGAGCTGCTCTGCCTGCACATGGGGGAGGAGCGTGGCTGCAAGGAGTTCCGCAAGCACGTCGCGTGGTACCTCAAGGGCTTCGCGGCCGGCGGCGAGCTCCGCAACAGCCTGGCGCTGGTGTCGTCGCTGGCGGCGCTGGACGGCCTGCTGGCCCACCTGGACGACGGCGAGCCGTTCCCTGTCGCCGCGCTCGGCACCCCGCGCGGCCGCCAGGGCAGCCCGCGGCGGGTGGTGCTCCCGGCGGGCTGGCTGGAGGACACCGACGGCACCGGCTGCACGGTCGAGGAGGACCTGCACTCCGGGGGCTGAGCCCGGCTGTCGACCGGCTGTGACCGGCTCAGACCGCTTGCGGACCGGTTGGTCCCGGTTGGGCCGGACCTGCCCACCCCGTCGGACAATTCCGCGGTACATGAGTTTGGCGACCTGGGGCATCGTGGGGTCATGCGCCCCTCGGTGATCGCCTTCGACGTCAACGAGACCCTTTCGGACCTCTCGCCCCTCGGCGCCCGGTTCCTGGAGGTGGGCGCCTCCGCGAGCGCCGCTCCACTCTGGTTCGCCTCCGTGCTGCGCGACGGCTTCGCCCTCACCGCGGCGGGGGCGAACCCGCCCTTCGCCGGGGTCGCCCGCGAGCAGCTGCTCAGCCAGCTCGCCGATGTGCAGCTCAACCGGCCGCTCGAGGAGGCCGCCCAGCACGTCATGGCGGGGTTCGCGAGCCTGGAGCTGCATGCCGACGTGGCCAACGGGCTCGACCTGCTGCACGAGGACGGGTTCCGGCTGGTCACGCTCAGCAACGGCGCCACCTCGGTGGCCGACCGGCTGCTGACCTCGGCCAACGTCCGCGACCGGTTCGAGCGGCTGCTGTCCGTCGAGGACGCCGGCGCCTGGAAGCCGTCGGCCCGGGCCTACGAGTACGCCGCCCAGGAGTGCGAGGTGAAGCCCGAGGAGATGGTGCTCGTCGCCGTGCACCCCTGGGACGTCGACGGCGCCCAGCGCGCGGGGCTCCAGACCGCCTGGGTGAACCGCTCCGGTGCCGCCTTCCCGGCAATCTTCCTGCCGCCGACGTACACCGTCAGCGGGGTCGACCAGCTCACCGAGATCTGGGAGCTGCACGCCACGACCGTGTGATCCGGGGCACGAGAACGTGCGTCTCGCGGGGGATTTGCCATGAGATGTCTGGTCCGGATGTGACGATGGTTGAAGCCTTGTGCTCTACTCAAGGCTTTGCGCCCCGATTGTCCCCGATCCCCCGTTGGTGATTCGTCCGTGTCCTCGGCACGCCACAAGCAGGTCGTGCAGCACGCCTTCCGTCGACGCCTCGTGCGTCTGGCCGTGCCTGCCACCGCCGCGCTGGCCGTCACCGGCTCGGTCGTGGGGGTCGCTGTGACCCACGGCGGTCCCGACGCCGCGCAGCTCGCCGCTGCCGCCGGCCAGGCCGCCCGCCAGCAGCCCATGAAGGCCGAGGCGACGACCGCCTCCGCCGACTCGCCCTACCTCGCCGCCCGCTCCGGGTCGTTCTCCCGGTCGGCCAAGCGGGTGACCCTGCAGGTCAAGCCGGACGTCGAGGCCCGCGAGTACATGACCAGCGCGCTGAACCTCTGGCCGGAGCCGCAGGAGAAGGGCAAGCCGCTCGACGTCCTGGAGGCCGGCGGGAAGGTCGCGCTCACCGGCGTGGAGCGCAACGGCTTCGCGCAGATCCTCTACGACGACCAGCTGCGCTGGGTCAACGCCGACTACCTGTCGGCGAAGAAGCCGCAGGAGGACCCCGCCGAGGGGCCCAGCGGCAGCGCCGGTGTCTCCTCCGCCCCCTGCCCGGACGGGTCGGGAACCGAGTCGGGGCTGACCCCCTCGGCCGTGCGGATGTTCCGGGCCGTCTGCAACGCGTTCCCGGAGCTGTCGACGTACGGCGGCTACGACGCGCACGGCGAGCACAGCTCCGGACGGGCCGTCGACTTCATGGTCAGCGACCCGGCGCTCGGCCAGGCCGTGGCCGACTGGGCGCGGGCGCACGCCTCCGAGCTCGACCTGTACGACGTCCTCTGGTCGCAGCAGATCTGGACGCCGGTGCGCTCCTCGGAAGGCTGGCGCTCGATGCCGGACCGCGGCTCGGCCACCGCGAACCACTTCGACCACGTGCACGTCTCGGTCAACTGACCGGCACCGCCGCTCCGGGGCCGGAGCCCGGCCGGACCTGACATTTGTCACGGTCAGGTCGTGACGGAGCATTCGGGCACGTCGTCCCCGCCACCGGCACGCTAGGGGCATGACCACACCTCGCGTCCCGGCGATCAGCCTGGGGGACCTCACCAAGAGCTTCGGCGACGTGCACGCCGTGCGCGGCATCGACCTGCAGATCGAGCAGGGCGAGATCGTCGCGTTCCTCGGACCCAACGGAGCCGGCAAGACCACCACCATCGACATGCTGCTCGGCCTGTCGCGGCCGACCGACGGCTCCGTCGAGGTGCTCGGCCTGCCGCCGCGCCAGGCGATCGCCCGCGGCCTGGTGTCCGCGGTGATGCAGACCGGGGGCCTGCTCAAGGACCTGACCGTCCGGGAGACCGTCGAGTACACCGCCAGCCTGTTCGCCGACACCCAGCCCGTCGACGCGGTCCTCGCGCACGCCGGCATCACCGGCCTCGCCGACCGCCGGGTCGTCAAGTGCTCCGGCGGCGAGCAGCAGCGGCTGCGCTTCGCGATGGCGCTGCTGTCCGACCCCGCGCTCCTGCTGCTCGACGAGCCCACCACCGGCATGGACGTCGAGGGCCGCCGAGCCTTCTGGTCCGCGATCCGCCGGGACGCCGAGCAGGGCCGCACGGTGCTGTTCGCGACGCACTACCTCGAGGAGGCCGACCAGTACGCCGACCGGATCGTGCTGATGCGCAAGGGCCGGATCGTCGCCGACGGCACCGGCTCCCAGATCAAGGCCCTGGCCGCCGGCCGGACGGTCCGCGCCACCCTCGACGACCCGGACCACCAGGCGCTCGCCCGGCTGGACGGGGTCGACTCCGTCGAGGTGCGCGGCGACACGGTGCTGCTGCACGCCCGGGACACCGACGCGGTCGCTCGCTACCTGCTGACGCAGACCGGCGCCCGCGACCTGGAGATCACCGCCCGCGGCATCGAGGAGGCGTTCCTGACGCTGACCGGCGACGCCGACGAGACCGCCCAGACCGCCGCGACCGACCCGCACGCCCCCGAAGGAGCCCTCCGATGACCACCACCATCGACCCGACCGGCCGCCGGGTGCCGCCGTTCGGCGGGCTGAACACCACCGTCCTGCGGATCGAGCTCAAGCGGATGCTCCGCAACCGGCGCACGGTCATCTTCACGCTGGTGTTCCCGGCCGCGCTGTTCTTCGCCCTCGGCTCGGGTGCCGACTGGAACCAGTCCGTGGGCCACGGCAACGTCGCGGCGTACGTCATGACCTCGATGGCGCTCTACGGCGCCGCCCTGACCGCCGCCTCCGGGGGTGCGATGGTCGCGATGGAGCGGGCCCTCGGCTGGTCCCGGCAGCTCCGGCTGACCCCGCTGAGCCCCACGGCGTACATCCTCATGAAGGCGCTGCTCGCGCTCGTGCTCGGCGCCGTCGCCATCACCGTGGTCAACGTGGCCGGGCTGTTCCAGGCCAAGCCTGCGATGCCGACGCACGTGTGGCTCGCATGCGCGGTGCTGACGCTGCTCTGCACGATGGTGTTCGCGGCGCTGGGTGTGTTCGTGGGCTACCTGGTGCCCGGCGAGAACGCGATGCAGGTGCTCGGCCCCGGGCTGGCGCTGTTCTCCTTCCTCGGCAACGTGTTCATCCCGATCGACCCGGGCTCGACGATGTGGCACGTCGCGTCGCTGACCCCGATGTTCGGCGTCGCCGAGGTGAGCCGGGCACCGCTCACCGGTGACCTGCCGTGGTACGCCGTCGTCAACGCGGTCGTCTGGCTCGTCCTCTTCGTGGCCGGTGCCGCGTGGCGGATGAGCAAGGACACCGCGCGGGTCTGAGCGGCAACTACGGTGAGCGTCGTGACCAGTGCCGCAGGCGTCGACCCGGGCCACGTCGGCTGGCCCACCCGCGAGGGGCGGGCCGGCCGGTTCGGCGTGGTGTTCGCCGCGGTCTGGCTGGTCTTCCTCGTCGACTCGCTGCGGGCCGCGTGGCGGATCGCCTGGGGCGAGCGGCACGTCGCCGCGGGCTGGGTCGGGCTGGTCGCGACGGTGGTGTTCGCCGCGGCGTACCTCGCCGTCTTCTCCTGGATCCGCGCCCGCCGGCGCCGGCTGCAGATGCGGGTGCCCGCCGGCGAGGCGTGGGCGATGATCGCCGGACTGGTCGCGCTGATGCTCGTGATGGCCGTCTCGATCGGCCAGGAGGGTACGGCGGCCGTGGTGTACGTCGCGGTCGTCGCCGTCATGTGCCTGCCGACGCGCACCGCGTTCGCGTTCACGGCCGGGCTGGCCGTCGCCGTCGAGATCGCCGGTCACGTGGTGCCGGGCTGGTCGCAGCCGGCGGGCCTCACGTTCGCCGTGTGCACGGCGGCGTTCGCCATGTGGGGCGTCAACCAGCTGATGGCGCGCAACCTCGACCTGCTCGCCGCCCGGGAGGAGAACGCCCGGCTCGCGGTCGCCGACGAGCGCAACCGCTTCGCCCGCGACCTGCACGACATCCTCGGCCACTCGCTGACCGTCATCACGGTCAAGGCGGAGCTGGCCAACCGGCTCCTCGACGTCGACCTCACCCGGGCCCGCGCGGAGCTCGCCGACCTCGAGCGGCTCAGCCGGGACGCGCTCACCGACGTGCGCCGCGCGGTGGAGGGCTACCGCGACCTGACCCTGCCCGGCGAGCTGGCCCGGGCCCGCGAGGCGCTGCGGGCCGCCGAGATCGACGCGGACCTGCCGCACAGCACCGACGAGGTGCCCTCCGAGCTGCGCGAGCTGTTCGCCTGGACGGTCCGCGAGGGCGTCACCAACGTGATCCGGCACAGCCGGGCCTCCCGCTGCACGGTGCGGCTGCTGCCGACCGCGGTCGAGGTCCGGGACGACGGCACCGGCCCCGCCGCCGATGCCCGGCCCGGCCACGGCCTCGACGGCCTGCGCGAGCGCGCGGCGACCGCCGGCGCCGTGCTGGTGACCCGCACCCTCGAGCCGCGCGGCTTCGAGCTGGCGGTGAGCGTGTCGTGACCATCCGGCTGCTGCTCGCCGACGACCAGGCCCTGGTGCGCGGGGCCCTGGCCGCGCTGCTCGACCTCGAGGCCGACCTGTCCGTGGTGGCCGAGGTGGGCAGCGGCGACGCCGTCGTGGAGGCGGCCACCGCGCACGCGCCCGACGTCGCCCTGCTCGACGTGGAGATGCCGGGCATGGACGGCATCGAGGCGACCCGCGCCCTCAAGCAGGCGCTGCCGTCGACCCGGGTGCTGATCGTCACGACGTTCGGCCGCCCGGGCTTCCTGCGGCGAGCGCTGCAGGCCGGCGCCGACGGGTTCGTCGTCAAGGACACCCCGGCGCGACAGCTCGCGGACGCCGTACGCCGGGTGCACGCGGGGCTGCGGGTCGTCGACCCGGTGCTCGCCGCGGACAGCCTGGTCGCCGGCGACTCGCCCCTCACCGCGCGGGAGACCGACGTGCTGCGGGCCGCCCGCGACGGCTCGTCGGTGGCCGCGATCGCGGCCGCGGTGTTCCTGTCCGAGGGGACCGTGCGCAACCACCTGTCGTCCGCCATCGGCAAGACCGGGGCCGCCAACCGTGCCGAGGCGGGCCGGATCGCGGACGCGCACGGCTGGCTGTGACGGGTGCCGGATTCCCAGGGGACCCAGGGAAACTGGCACACCCCCAGCGTTTAAACGGCAGGGGTGTGCCGGTTTACCCGGGGGCCCAGGGAATCTGGCAGCCGCCCGCTCAGGCGAACGCCAGCGACACCGCGAAGTCGCCCGGCCGGTCGGTCCACCAGTGCGCCAGCCGGAGCCCGGCGGCGGCCAGCTCGGCGCGGACCTTCCTCTCGCGGAACTTCGCGGACACCTCGGTGCGCATCTCCTCGCCGGCGGCGAAGTCGACGCTCAGGTCGAGGGCGGGTACGTCGACCCGCTGCTCGACCCGTGAGCGGAGCCGCATCTCGATCCACTCCTGGTCGGCGTCCCAGACCGCGACGTGCTCGAAGGCCTCCACGTCGAAGTCGGCGCCGAGCTCGCGGTTGATCACGCGCAGCACGTTGAGGTTGAAGTCGGCGGTGACCCCGGCGGAGTCGTCGTAGGCCCGCACCAGCCGGTCGGGGTCCTTGACCAGGTCGGTGCCGAGCAGCAGCGCGTCGCCCGGCTCGAGGGTGGCGCCGACCGCGGCCAGGAACGTGGCCCGGTGCTCGGGCTCGAAGTTGCCGATGGTGCCGCCGAGGAACGCCACCAGCCGCGGACCGTCCTGGGGGAGCCGGTCGAGGTGTCGCTCGAAGTCGGCGACGATGCCGTGCACCTCGAGACCGGGGTACTCCGCGACCAGGCCGGGCATCGCCCAGGCGATCGCGTCCTCGCTGACGTCGACCGGCACGTAGGTCTCCAGCGACCCGACCTCCCGCAGCGCCCGCAGCAGCAGGTGGGTCTTCTCCGAGGAGCCGGAGCCGAGCTCGACCAGGGTGCGGGCCTTGGTCAGGTCGGCGACGTCGTCGGCCCGCTCGCCGAGGATCGTGGCCTCGGCCCGGGTCTGGTAGTACTCCGGCAGCCGGGTGATGGCCTCGAACAGCTCGCTGCCGCGCCCGTCGTAGAAGTACTTCGGCGGCAGCACCTTCGGGCTCGCGGTGAGCCCGGCGCGGACGTCCCGCCGCAGGGACGCGGCCAGGTCCTCGGCGGTGAGGTAGTGGTCGATCTGCATGCGAGTCCCTTCTAGAGGCTGGTCTCGGTGAGCGCGCCGTCCGTCACCTGTACGACGGACAGGTCGGCGAGCTCACGCCAGGCCGGGTCGTCGTCGTCCGGCTCGGAGGCGACGAGGGTGCCGTCGGACGTGGTGAGGACGTGCATCGGCTCGCCGGCGACGACGCCGGCGACCGCCGTGCCGTCGGTGGCGAGCATGGTCAGCCGGCCGCCGCCGTGGTCGAGCACGTCGCGGGCGGCGCCGGCCAGGCCGTCGGGCAGCGAGGCGCCGGCCTGCCAGCGGGCCAGCGCCAGCCCGAACAGCAGCGCGGAGTCGACGCCGACCCGGGTGTCCGGCACGTCGGCGGCCCGCGGGCCGAGCGCCTTGCGGGCGGTGGCCCAGTCGTGCAGCCGGCCGTTGTGGCTGAACAGCCACCGGCCGTGGGTGAACGGTGCCGCGGCGCCCTCGTCGGCGGCGGTGCCCGGTGTCGCGGAGCGGACCGCGGCCAGCACGCACGGGGACGCGATCGTCGGCGCCAACGAGGCGAACGACGCGTCCGTCCAGATCGGCTGGGCCCGCCGGTAGCGCACGGGATGCGGGCGGTCGACGTACCAGCCGACGCCGAAGCCGTCGACGTTGACCGTGCCGTGCTGCTGCCGGCGGGGTGCCCAGGACTGCTCGTAGAGCGCGTGCGGACGGTCTGCCACCAGGGCCTGCAGGGTGCGCGGCGCGCCCAGCCAGGCCAGGTGCCTACACATCCCGGGCCGTCCGGAAGCCGGAGAAGATCTGCCGGCGGATCGGGTGGTCCCAGTTGCGGAAGGTGGTGCGCAGCGCCAGCGGGTCGGTGGCCCAGGAGCCGCCGCGGAGCACGCGGTAGCCGTCGTCGAAGAACACCTCGGAGTACTCCTTGTAGGGGAACGACCGGAAGCCGGGGTAGCCGGTGAACTCCGTCGACGTCCACTCCCACACGTCGCCGACCATCTGCAGGGCGCCGGTCGGGGCGGCGCCGGCGGGGAAGGACCCGGCGGCGGCCGGGTGGTAGCGGGTCTGGCCGAGGTTGGCCAGGTCCTCGGTCGGTGCCTCGTCGCCCCAGGGGAAGCGGCGCTTGGTGCGGGTCTCCGGGTCCCAGGACGCGGCCTTCTCCCACTCGGCCTCGGTGGGCAGCCGCCGGCCGGCCCAGCGGGCGTAGGCGTCGGCCTCGAAGAAGCAGACGTGCTGGACCGGCTCGTCGTCGGGGAGCGGCTCGACGCGGGCGAACCTGCGGCGCAGCCAGGTGTCGCCCTCGCGGAACCAGAAGGCGGGGCAGCGCTTGCCGGACTCGCAGCGCCAGCGCCAGCCGGCCGGCGACCAGAGCCGCTCGTCGTCGTAGCCGCCGGCCTCGACGAACGCGCGGTAGGCGGCGTTGGAGACCGGCACGGTGTCGATCCGGAACGCCGGCAGGTCGACCTGGTGGGCGGGGCGCTCGTTGTCGAGGGCCCAGGCATCGGTCGACGTGCCCATCGTGAACGGGCCGGCGGGCACCAGCACCTCCGCCGAGGAGATCAGCGCCGCCGGCGCCGGCAGCGCGTCGGTGGCCGGGAACACCGGGTCGCCGCGGCGCAGCTGGTGGGTGGCCAGCATCGTCTCGTCGTGCTGGTGCTCGTGCTGGAGCACCATGCCGAACACGAAGCCGGACCCGAGCAGCTCCCGGGTCGGGTCGAGCCGGAGCTTGTCGAGCGCGTCGAGCACCTTGCGCCGGACCAGGCCGATGTAGTCGCCGGCCTCCTGCGGCTTGAGCAGCGGCAGCGTCGGGCGGGTCGCGCGCGGGTGCTCGAAGGCGTCGTAGATGTCGTCGAGCTCGGGCCGCATCGCCTCGATCCCGGCGGCCTCGCGCAGCAGCCAGAGCTCTTCGTAGTTGCCGACGTGGGCGAGGTCCCACACCAGCGGGGACATCAGCCTGGAGTGCTGCGCCAGCAGCTCGCCCTCCTCGAGGACGCCGGTGGTCAGCCCGATGCTGCGGTCGCGACCGCGCTCGAGCTCGTCGGCGACGTACTGCTTGAGCTGGTCCTCGGTCATCGACGCCGGGGCGGTGCCGGGCAGGGGGGTCACGAGGCCTCCAGGAGGTCGAGAGGGTCGTCGGCCGGGCTGCGGCCGAGCGCGACGTAGCGGTCGCGGTAGGCGGCGACGAGCGCGACGAGGCCGGGGTGCTCGCGGCGGTGGGTGAGCGCCGGGAGGGCGGCGCCGAAGCAGGCCAGGGCGGCGTCCTGCAGCCCGGGGGAGTCCAGTCCGTCGCGTGCCGCAGCCTCCCAGTCGCCGAGCCCGGCGCAGGCGTCCTCGGCGAGGGCCGACGCGCCGGCGTCCTCGACCAGTGCGGTCAGCACGGCCATCGGCACCGGCCACCAGCGCCAGGGCTGGGCGTCGAGGTAGCGGACCTCGAACCAGCCCCGCGGACGCACCGGCGGGAACAGCGTGGTCATGTGCACGGACAGGTCGTCGGCGTCCGGGGCGTCCGCGTCGTCGGCGACCCAGTCGCGGAAGGTGCGGCCGGGCGCCGTCCGCCAGTCGTCGCCGTCGCGCCGGCGCAGCATCAGCGGGGCGTCCAGCACGTAGTGGGCCCAGGCCGTCGCCGGGTCGGGCCCGACCGGCACGGACGTGCGGCCGGGGTCGAGGTGCTGCCAGACACGTTGCCGGGCGGACTTCCAGCCGGTGTCGCGGCCGGCGTGCACCGGGGAGTTGGCGAACGCGGCGACCATCGTCGGGCCGACCGTGTGCAGCAGCCGCCAGCGGCGGGCCGCGTCGTCCGCGTCGGTGCCGATGTCGAGGTTGACCTGGAGGGCCGCGGTGCTGGTCATCATCACCGGACCGACCTCGGCGCTCTCGCCGCCGGCCGTCGCGAAGTAGGCCTCCATCGCGTCGTAGCGCGGGTGCACGAGCTGGCGAGCCGGGGTGCGGAACGGGTCGATCGCGGTGGGGAGGAGCCGCAGGCCGGCCGCCTCGAGTGGGCGGCGGACGTGCTCCGCGTCGTCGGCGAGCGCCTGCCAACAGGCACTCGCACCTGGGAAGGCCGGCGAGCTGAGCTCGAGCTGGCCCCCCGGCTCATAGGTGACCCTGCTGCCGCGGGGCGGAGGGCCGGCGGCGTCGAGCAGGTCACGCAGAAGGGGGATCGGGACGCTGGCGGTGGGGTCGGTCACGGAGACGACCAGCCACTCCAGCTCGGTGCCGACGAGGCCGGGTGGTCCGGTGCGGAAGCACACCCGCTTGACGAACCCCTGCACGGCTGCGCAGTCGCGCAGCCGCTCGGTGGTGTCGCGTCCCAGGACAGTCATGGCGCCGAGCCTAACCACACCCACCGACAGTCCAGAAGGCCGGAAGATGACATGCGGCTTACGTCCCGATGCTGTCCCCGGGCGGCAGTAGGGTCACGATCGATGGGGTCGAAGACGGAGCACAAAGGGCACACCGGGGGGCACGCCGGGTACGACGACCACGCGCGCGCCCGCTGGGTCGAGGAGCCGCCCAAGTCGTCCGCGCCGCACGGCCGCACGCCCTTCGCGCGGGACCGGGCCCGGCTCGTGCACTCCGCCGCGCTGCGCCGGCTGGCCGCCAAGACGCAGGTCGTCGGACCGCAGACCGACGACTTCGTCCGCAACCGGCTGACCCACACCCTCGAGGTGGCACAGGTCGCCCGGGACCTCGGCCGCACCCTCGGCTGCGACCCGGACGTCGTCGAGACCGCCGCGCTGGCCCACGACCTGGGCCACCCGCCCTTCGGCCACAACGGCGAGCGGGCCCTCGACGAGGTGAGCGCCGCGTGCGGCGGGTTCGAGGGCAACGCCCAGACGCTGCGGCTGCTCACCCGGCTGGAGGCCAAGACCTTCGACGACGACGGCCGCTCGGCCGGCCTGAACCTCACCCGGGCCACCCTGGACGCCGCGACGAAGTACCCCTGGACCCGCGCCGCCGCCGACGCGCCGCACGGCTCGCACGCCGACGGCACCCGCCGGGCGGTGCGCAAGTTCGGTGTCTACGACGACGACCTGCCGGTGTTCACCTGGCTGCGCGACGGGGTCGACGGCCGGCGCCGGTGCGTCGAGGCGCAGGTGATGGACCTCGCCGACGACGTCGCCTACTCCGTGCACGACCTCGAGGACGGGGTCGTCTCCGGCAAGATCGACCTCTCCTGGCTCGACGGGCCGTCAGAGCGCGCGGACGTGTGGGCGACGGTGCGCGACTGGTACGTCCCCGACGCGGTCGACGACGAGCTCGAGGGCGCCCTCGACGGGCTCCGCCGGCTCGCGACCTGGCCCGGGACGCCGTACGACGGCAGCCGGCGGACCCTCGCGGCGCTCAAGGACCTGACCAGCGAGCTGATCGGGCTGTTCTGCACCCAGGTCCGCGAGGCCACCGTCGCCAAGCACGGGGAGCGGCCGCTGGTCCGGCACACCGCCGACCTGGTCGTGCCGCGGGAGACCGAGGTGGCGGTCGCGGCGCTCAAGGGGGTGGCCGCGCACTACGTGATGCGCGCCGACGACCGGGTGGCCGTGCTGCACCGGCAGCGGGAGGTGGTCACCGAGCTGGTCTCGCTGCTCACGCTGCGCGGGCCGGGGACGCTGATGCCGGTGCTGCGGGCCGACTTCGAGGCCGCCGCGGACGACGCCGGCCGCCTGCGCGTGGTCGTCGACCAGGTCGCGTCGCTCACCGACGCCTCCGCGCTCGCCTGGCACGACCGGCTGCGCTGAGCAGTTCCCGGCGGCGCGTCCCCAGGTCGCCGGACCCCCGTCGGCGCACGGGTCCCGCCACGTAGACTCGGCGGAGTGGCAGGGCTGATCCGGGACGAGGACATCGCGCTCGTGCGTGAACGTGCCCGGATCGACGAGGTCGTCTCCGGCTACGTCACCCTCAAGAACGCCGGCGGCGGCTCGATGAAGGGCCTGTGCCCCTTCCACGACGAGAAGTCCCCGTCGTTCCACGTCACGCCTTCGCGGAACTTCTTCCACTGTTTCGGTTGCGGGGAGGGCGGCGACGTCATCTCCTTCGTGATGAAGATGGACGGCACGACCTTCGCCGAGACGGTGGAGCGGCTGGCCGACAAGTACGGCGTCCAGCTGCGCTACACCGAGGACGGCGCCCGCCCCGCCAAGCGCGAGACCAACCTGCGGCCGCGGATGCTCGAGGCGCACAAGGCCGCCCAGGCCTACTACGCCGACCAGCTCACCGCCCCGGAGGCCGCCAAGGCGCGGGAGTTCCTCACCGGCCGGGGCTTCGACAAGGACGCCGCTGAGACGTTCGGCGTCGGCTTCGCGCCGCGCGGCGGCTCCGACCTCTACAAGCACCTGCGGCAGAAGGGCTTCCAGGACGCCGAGCTCGTCCAGGGCGGGCTCGTCGGCCAGGGGCAGAGCGGCCACTACGACCGGTTCCGCGGGCGGCTGCTGTGGCCGATCCGGGAGACCAACGGCGACACCATCGGGTTCGGCGCCCGGCGGATCTTCGACGACGACCGCATCGACGCGAAGTACCTCAACACCCCCGAGACCCCGATCTACAAGAAGAGCCACGTGCTCTACGGGATCGACCTGGCCCGCCGCGACATCGCCCGCTCCTCGCAGGCGGTCGTGGTCGAGGGCTACACCGACGTGATGGCGGCGCACCTGGCCGGCGTGAAGACCGCGGTGGCCACCTGCGGCACCGCGTTCGGCGACGACCACAGCCGCGTGCTGCGGCGGCTGCTCCAGGACCACGACGAGTTCCGCGGCGAGGTGATCTTCACCTTCGACGGCGACGCGGCCGGCCAGAAGGCCGCGCTGCGGGCGTTCGAGGGCGACCAGAACTTCGCCGGCCAGACCTACGTCGCCGTCGAGCCCACCGGCCTCGACCCCTGCGACCTGCGGCTCCAGCAGGGCGACGCGGCCGTCCGCGAGCTGGTCGCGCGCCGGATCCCGCTCTACCGCTTCGTGCTCACCAACGTGGTCAGCCGCTACGACCTCGACCGGGCCGACGGGCGGATCGACGCGCTCCGCGAGGCCGCCAAGCTCGTGTCGGCGATCCGTGACCGGTCCAAGGTCGAGGCGTTCTCCCGCGAGCTCGCCGGCATGGTCGGCGTCGACGTGGAGGAGGCCCGCGCCGAGGTGAAGCGGGCCGCGAGCCGTCGCCCCGACGAGCCGCGCGGCGCCCGGTCCGCCGCGCCCGCCGAGCCGGCGCCGCAGCGGCCCGCGGCGCCGCCGCTCCCGGACCTGCGCGACCCGCGGTTCTCCCTGGAGCGCGAGACGCTGAAGCTCGTCGTACAGCATCCGCAGGCGGTGCAGCGGATGGCCAAGGACGTCGACGGCGACGACTTCACGCACCCGACCTACCGTGCCGTGTGGGACGTCGTCACCGCCTGCGGCGGCCCGGCGAACGCCCCCGACGGCGAGGTATGGGTGGCGAAGCTGCGCGACAGCGTCACCGAGCAGCCGGTGGCGCAGGCGCTGTCCGCGCTCGCGGTCGAGCCGCTGCTGTCCAGCAAGGAGCCGACCACGGCGTACGTCGCCGCGCACGTCTACCGCCTCCAGGAGGTGACCGCCCTGCGCCGGATCGCCGACCTCAAGTCCAAGCTCCAGCGGACCAACCCGGTCGAGCACGCGACGGAGTACAACCGGATGTTCGGCGAGCTCGTGGCCCTCGAGCAGCACCGCCGGACCCTGCGCGAGAAGGCCATCGGCGGCGAGGCGTGATCTTCGGCAGGCGGGCCGCCGTGCCCGCGGAGGTGCTGTCCCGTGCCGGCCTGGCGAGGGGTGAGCGGGTGCTGGCGCACGCGCCCACCGACGACGGCACGTGGCTGCTCGGCACCCGCGACGCCCTGGTCGTGGTGGAGCCCGCCGACACCATCAGGCTCGCGTGGGAGACCGTCGAGAGCGCCGACTGGGACCGGGACACCGGGCGGCTCGAGGTCGCGGAGGTGGGCGAGTTCGGGCAGCCCCGCCCGGTGCACCGGTTCACCCTCGAGGACCCGCGGCGGCTGCTCCAGCTGGTCCGGGAGCGGGTCACCGCCAGCGTCCTGCTGCAGCGGCGGGTCGACGTCCGCGGCCGCCGCGGTCTGAGCGTGATCGCCCGGCGTCCGCCGCGAGGCAGCGGGGAGATCACCTGGGCCTACGAGCTCGACCCCGGCCTCGACCCCACGGATCCCGACGTGACGCGCGCAGCCGAGGAGGCGCTGCGGGCCGCCCGGCAGGACGTGGGGGAACCGATTTAGCGGTGCCGGGTGCCCCTTGCTACCCTTTCCGCTGCACGATCCCCTGTAGCTCAATTGGCAGAGCATTCGGCTGTTAACCGGAGGGTTGTTGGTTCGAGTCCAACCGGGGGAGCAAAAGACGGGCCCCTTCACGGGGCCCGTTGCTCGTTAAGCGGGACTCAGGAACCCCAGCCCATCGGGAACACCTCGAACGCGACGGCGTGCGCGGTCCCGAGCCGCTGGCCGGTGGCCCGCGACATCCCCTCGAGGAACTCGGCCGGGTCGAAGTCGGCCCACCCGAGGCCGTCGATGTAGGCCTGGTGCGCCCGCAGCGACGCGACACCCTTGTCGAACGAGTCGGTGATGTCGACCGCGTGCGTCGAGTCCGGGGAGCCGGCGCACCACACCTCGCGGACGCCGCCCCACGGCTCGACCCCGTCGACCAGCTGCTCGCGGAAGATCCAGCGGTTGCCGGCGTCGCGTACGGCGTCGAGCGTGGCCTTGCCGGTGGCGATGTGGTCGGCCTGGTTGAGGTTGCGGCCGCCCCAGCTGTCCCGGAAGTTGTTGGTGATGACGATGTCCGGGCGGTGCAGCCGGACCTCCTCGGCGATCGCGCGGCGCAGCGCCACGCCGTACTCCAGGACCCCGTCCGTGAGGCCGAGGAAGTCGACCTCGTCGACGCCGACGATCCGCGCCGACTCGACCTGCTCCGCCTCGCGGACCTCGCGGCACTCGTCCGGGTGCATCCCGTCGATGCCGGCCTCGCCGCTGGTCACCATGCAGTAGACGACCTTCTTGCCCTGGCTGGTCCAGCGGGCGACGGCGGCGGCGCCGCCGAACTCCAGGTCGTCGGGGTGCGCGACGACGCACAGCGCGCGCTCCCAGTCCTCGGTGAGTGCGGTGAACGGCGCGGGTGCGGGCTCGGTCATGAGTCAGAGCATGGCAGCGTCAGCCGCCGTTGGCGGAGAAGTGCTGATAGTCGGGGTGGCTCCAGCGGGCTCCCCAGGGCCAGCCGACCTGCTGCATCTTCGTGGCGAGCACGCCGCCGCGGGTGATCATCCCGGTGCGGACGTGCGACCGGTTGAGGTACGGGCGGGCGAAGCCGGGGTAGACCCGGCTGCCCACGACGTACGGGTTGCGGACGGTATTGATGTCGATCGCGTTGCCGTAGGAGTGCTGCGAGACGCGGTAGGGGTTGCCGGTGACCGGGCGGCAGTTGAAGGCGGAGGTGTTGTCGGCCTTCATCGCCGCGACGTCCGACTGGGTGGGGGTACGGCGTCCGCCGGCGTAGAACGCATCGACGGGCTTCATCGACCGCACCGGGAAGCGCGCTGCGAACGACGCCTTGAAGACCTTGAGCAGGGCGGGGACGGCGGAGGCGTGCACGACGAGGGAGCCGCGCGCCACCACGCGTCCGTAGGTGAACCGGTTCATCGTGATGCGGCGCAGCCCGCTCGGAGCGACGGGGCAGCCGGACCGGTAGGACCAGCGCACGTCGCTCGTGCTCAGCGGCCCGGACACGGCGACGTCCGGCTTGGCGACGACCGTGCGGGTGAGCGTGCCCGACACCGCGCGCCCGCCGTCGGACCAGACTGCGACGGCGCGGAAGGTGTACTTCTTCGGCGTGTTCGTGCTGAACGGCACCGACCAGGCGCCGGTGGCGTCCACGCGGTCCTTCTTCCACGCCACCCAGCGGCTGCCCGAGCGGCGCTGCACGCTGACGTCGACCGGCGCCGGCACGACGCTGTTGACCGAGCCGCCGACGGTGTACGACCGCAGCGCGACCACCTGCGCCGGCAGCGAGATCGTCACCTTCCGGGTCGTGGGGAGCGGGGGCGGTGTGGGGGTCGGCGTCGGCGTCGGTGTCGGTGTCGGTGTCGGGGTCGGGGTCGGGGTGGGGGTGGGGGTGACGGTGGGTGTCACCGTGGGGGTCGCGCTGGTGGCACCGGCCGTCTCGTCCGCCGACGGGACCGCCGACGAGGAAGTCGTCGTGCCGCCCGGCGTGCCCGTGGGGGTCGCGGTGCCGCCGTCCTCGGCGAGGGCCACGCCGGCGGGTGCCGACACGGCGCAGGCGAGCACGACGGCGAGCGCGACGAGCCGGGGTCGGTGCACAGAGGGTCCTTTCAACGGCGGAACGCGGTGACGAGGCGACGGGTCTGGGCGGCGGTCAGCGGGTCGGCGCCCTGCACAGCGAGCAGCACGACGGTGTCGCGGTCGAGGAGGGCGATCTCGCGCCACGGGTCCGACCTCGGCGTGCGGTCGTTGGCGAGCGCGTCCCGCGCCGGCGCGGTGACCGCCATGACCAGCGGTCCGATCGCGGGGCTGCCGGTCCTGCCCTCGCAGCCGCGGAGGTTGCGGGCCCGGTCGGCGAAGAAGGACCGGGCGGCCGCGGTGTCGCCGAACTTCCCGCGCACGGCGATCGCCTTCGCGCCGGAGACGGTGTAGTCGACCTCGAGGGCGTGCGTGGGGGCGGTGAGCTCGAAGGGCCGGTCGCAGCCGAAGGGTACGGCGGTCTGGACGATCTCCTGCGGGCTGCGTTCGAGCGTGGGGGTGCCGTTGCCGGAGTACCCCTCCTCGGCGCTGCCCGGGTCGACCGCGTAGCGCCAGCCGGCACCGAGCTGCCGCGGGGTCGGGAACGAGCCCTTCGACAGCGGCCCGGACGTCGTGGCGGGCTCGTCCATGGAGCCGGGCGAGGGCGCTCCGCTGGCGGTCTTCGGGGTCGGGCTCGTGGACTCCGTGGTGGCAGGCGGAGCGGGTCGCGGCCGGGCGGCGGGCTCGTCGCCGCCGCTGCACGCGGACAGCACGAGGACGGAAGCGGCGAGCGCCGCCCCGAGAAGAGCGCCGTGGCCCCGAGTCACCGGCCCAGGGTAAAGGACTCCGGGGTCGGTCAAGCCGTCCGTCGCCGGGCGAGCGCGTCGGCGAGCCGCGCGACCTTCTGCTCCAGCACCGGGCGCGGCGTCGCCAGGTTCAGCCGCGCGAAGCCCGCGCCCGCCGCCCCGCAGGCCGGTCCGTCGGTCAGTGCCACCCCGGCATGCTCGAGGAGGTACTCCGCCGGGTGGTCCCCGAGGGCGAGCCGCCGGCAGTCCAGCCAGGCCAGGTAGGTGCCCTCGGGTGGGAGGTAGCCGATCTCCGGGACCTGCTCGCGCAGCAGGTCCCCGAGGAGCCGCCGGTTGCCGTCGAGGTAGGCGAGCACGTCGGCCAGCCACGGCCCACCCCTCTCGTAGGCCGCGATGTTCGCGACCACCCCCGGGTTGGAGGCGCCGTGCTCGGCCATGAACCCGACCTCCTCCCAGCGGGCGGCGTCCGCGTCGTTGGAGAGCACGAGCTGGGCGCACTTGAGACCGGGCAGGTTCCACGCCTTCGACGCCGACACCGCCGTGACCGTGTGTGCGGCGGTCGCGTCCGTGAGGCTGGCGTAGGGGACGTGCGTGTGCCCGTCGTACACGAGGGGGGCGTGGATCTCGTCGGAGAACACCCGGCCGCCGTGCCGCTCGACCACCTCGGCGACGGCCAGCATCTCCTCGGGCTCGAGCACGCGCCCGACCGGGTTGTGCGGGTTGCAGAGCACCAGCAGGCTGCCGCCCGCGGCGAAGGCCGCGTCCAGCGCGTCGAGGTCGTAGACGGAACGCTCGCCGTCGCAGGCCATCGGCACCTCGATGATCGCGCGGCCCATCCAGGGCGGGACGGTGAGGAACGGCATGTACGCCGGCGTGGGCAGGATGACCGGGGCGTCGGCGGCGGAGAAGAAGTCGATCGCGGCGGTGAGGCCGGCGACCACGTCGGCCAGCGGTCGGACCCGCTCCGCCGGCACGTCCCAGCCGTAGCGCGCCCGTGCGAAGCCGGACCACGCCTCACCCAGCCGGCGGGCCAGCGCGTCGGGCAGGTAGCCGAACAGCCCCCGGTCGACGGAGTCCCGGATCGCGTCCAGCACCGGGGGAGCGGTGCCGAAGTCCATCTCCGCGACGAACGAGCCGATGGCGTCCGGGTGCTGCGACCACTTGAGCCCGCCGGCCGCGCGCAGCTGCTCGATCGTGATGTCGTCGAACCGGTGGGCCATCGGGTGCTCCTGCGGGGTGCGCGGCCGGGAAGGTCACCGTACGTCGGGCCACCCGGACCGTCGCTGCTCGACTCATCGGCGTAGCGGAAGTACGCCTTCGTCGCATTGGCCCCACCCGGGGTGCACGCAACGATGCGCTTCGGGGACCGGCGTGGGAGGTCACGATGGTGGGACGCGGGGCGCTCCTCGTCGGTGTGCTGCTCGTGACGCCGCTGGCCGTGCTCGGCGCGGCCGGTGGGTCGAGCGATGCCGTGCCGCTTCCCGGCTGCCCCGCGACCTCACTGACCCGGTCGGGGCCGCAGTCCACGGCGGTCTTCGAGACGGCCACCGACGCGACGTGGGACCTGCGCGGCGCCGTCTGGGACCACGTGGCGCCTGACCCGCTCACCTACCCCGTGCACTCCGAGCAGTGGACCCGCGGCTGCATCGTGGGGGCTCAGGTGCTGGGGGACGTGCCGCGGTCGGAGACCCGCGACCAGTGGTACGACGGCCAGGACGGCGGCCACCGAATGGGTGGGGAGGCCTTCCGGCAGACGCTCACCGACACGCCCGGAAACTACCTGCTGATGCGGGACACCTACGCCTCCGACTACGAGGACGCCTACGACCCCAACGGGGTCAGCCCCTCGGACACGCTGTACCTCGACCACGTGCAAGCGCACTACATCCGGGACGACTGCATCGAGAACGAGGGCAGCGGCTCCACCCAGGTGCCGATGAGCGTCGTCGTACGGGACAGCCTGTTCGACGGCTGCTTCACCGGCTTCGCCGAGCGTCCCCCGAAGGTCACCGACGGCGACCCCAACGGCACGGGACCGCAGTCCTTCGTCGTCGAGCACTCCCTGCTCTACGTCCAGCCGCAGCCGCTGGGACCCAACTACTGCACGGCGACGCTGGTCACGATGGGACGGTGCCAGACCACGACCGAGCCGAAGGTGTGGCTGGGGGCGCACGGCATCTGGAAGTGGAGCAGCGCCGCCGCCGGCACGGTCGCGGTCCGCAACTCGATCTTCCGGCTCGACCTGCCGTCGTACTCCGCGTGCACGAGCCAGCAGTGGCCGAACGGGACCTACCAGGACGTGGTGCTGGTGTGGACAGGTGCCGGCCCCTATGCCTCCGCCGGCGGGTGCGTGAACACCCTGCCGCCCGGGGTGCGGCTCACGACGGACGTGGGCGAGTGGGACCGGGCCAAGGCGGCCTGGCTCGCCGGGCGGCCCTGGGACGCGAATCCATCGCCCACGGTGCCGCCACCCCACACGACACCGCGGCCGGACGGGCGGACCGTCACCAGGCTCTCGTCCAGCGCGGTCGAGCACCGCGTGTCGGGCCGGCTCACCACCGTGGCCGGGCGCCGGCTGGTCGGCCGGGCCGTGCTGCTGCAACGGCGACCGGCGGGGGCGGCGCGGTGGACGACCGCTTCCCGCGCCACCTCGGACAGCACCGGCCGGGTCCGACGTACCGTGCGGCCTGCCCGGGTCACGTGGTACCGGTGGTCCTACCACGGTGAGCACCGCTACGCGCCCACCCGGAGCCAGGCCGTCCGGGTGCTTCCTTAGCCCACCAGCTCTCGAGCAGGGCGTCGCCCAGGTCCGCGGCCGTGACCCGCGGCTCCGACGCGTCGTAGGACGACTGCTCTCTAACACATGTCGGTCGCCGTACCGGCACTGACGCCTGTGTAACTCCGCGTCTACGCCATTCGTCGTAGACCACTGGTGCATACCCTCCTCAAGTTGTCGGAACGGACAACCGACACTGTCCGCGTCCTTGACCCAAAGGCCGCATATGGCCCCTCACCTGCGCGAATCCCTTTTCGCCAGGAACGGGCGGTACGTGCGGATCGGCCGCAGGCCGTTCGGCCGAGGGGTTCCGGGACGATTTGCGAGGGTTTCGGGTCCGATGTGCGTGGCAATCTCTGCGGCGCGGGACCCGAGGGAGGAAGCAGTGCGGGACCAACCAGCAACAGCGGAGGACATCGCCGTGCGTGCGGGAACACGCCCGGCCGTCGTCCGTCGACCCGAGCCTCAGCTCGTCGACCCCACCCCCGCGAGTCGTACCGATCCGGCGCACCCCTGACGCCGTTGCGTGCTCGCTCGCCCTGGACTTGGTGCCCCCGCGCCGCGTCCGAAGCCCTGTAGTGCAAGCAGTAGGAGTCCGATGTCCAAGAGAATGAAGCTCGTCGGTGCGGTGGGCGTGATCGCCGCACCCGTGCTGCTGGTCCTGACGGCCGGCCCGTCCCAGAGCGCGACGGCGATGCCGACGTGTCCGTCGACCGCCAGCCTGACCAAGACCGGGAGCCAGACCGGCTACATCAACCAGACCAACACGAACCAGACCTGGAACCTCACGGGCGCGTCGTGGAGCGGCACCCCGTCCAGCGACCACTACTACCCGGTCCGCTCCGATGCGTTCACCAAGGGCTGCATCGTCGGCGGCAGCGTCGACGGCGGCGTTCCGAAGGCCGCCACCCGTGACCAGTGGTACAACGGCGAGGACGGCGGCACCCGGCTGGGTGGGGAGGGCTTCCGGCAGACCCTGACCAAGACCGCCGGCAACTGGGCCGTCCTCCGAAACACCTCCGTCTCCAACATCGAGGACGCCTACGACCCCAACACCGGGGACGCCTCCCACACCTACTACCTCGACCACGTCCGCGCGGAGATGATCCGAGACGACTGCCTGGAGAACGAGGGCACCGGTACCGCGGAGAAGCCGATGAACGTTGTCATCAACAACTCGATGTTCGACGGCTGCTTCACCGGCTTCGCCGAGCGTCCCACCTGGTCCAACCACGGCGCCCCGAACGGCTCCGGCCCCTCCAGCCTCACGGTCGAGAACTCGCTCATGTACATCAACCCCCAGCCGCTCGGCCCGAACTACTGCAACAGCACCAAGGTCCAGCAGGGCCGCTGCGCGCAGAACGGATCCACCTACCTCGGCGCCCACGGCATCTGGAAGTGGAGCGAGGCCGCCGCCTCCAAGGTGACGATCCGCAACAGCGTCTTCCGGTTGGACATGCCCTCCTACACGGGGTGTGCTCCCCAGGTGTGGCCCGCCGGCACCTACCAGAACGTGAAGGTCGTGTGGACCGGCAAGGGCTCCTACGCGACCGCCGGAGGCTGCAAGAACGTCCTGCCCCCGGGCGTGACGGTGACGACCGACAAGTCGGTCTGGGACAACGCCAAGTCCGCCTGGCTGGCCGGCTCGTCGCAGACCGCCGCCGGCCCGGCCACGTCGTCCACGACGTCCACGACGTCCGCGACATCCAGCACCCCGGCTTCGGCCAGGACGACCAGCGCGCCCGGCGCCAACGCCACGGCGGCCGTCCCGACCGCGATGAGCGCGAAGGCCCAGGGCCACCGGGTCAGCGGCACGCTTGCCACCGCCACCGGCAAGCGCATCTCGGGTGCCCGCGTGACGCTGCAGCGCCACACGACGTCCGGCTGGACGAAGGTCACCAGCAAGCGCACCGGTGACCACGGCGCCGTCCGCACCACCGTGTCGCCCCGCAAGGCGACCTCCTACCGGTGGTCCTACAAGGGCGCCGCGTCCCACCCGGCGGCGACGAGCCGCACGGTGCGCGTCACCCCCTGAGTCACCGCTGAGCCGATCCGCCTCCACCCGAAGCACCTTCCGGGTGGAGGCGGATCCGCTCCACCTCCCGAGGTCGGTAGGCTTCGCTCCGCGTTCGACGGCACCACGTCCGTCGTACGCGGGGCGGTAGCTCAGCCGGTCAGAGCAGAGGACTCATAATCCTTGGGTCGTGGGTTCGAGCCCCACCCGCCCTACCACGCAAGCCGCAGGTCAGGAGGCAGGTCTGCCGCCGAGGTCGAGCGGCAGAGCAGCCTCAGAGTCGGGCCGTGGTCCGCACAAGGTCCGCACGAGCCCGGGCCGCGGCGGCGTCCAGGCGGTCCGCGCTCGCGTCCAGGCCGCTAGCCGTGGCGGGTCTCCTTCGATCAGACGGCCGGGTCGGGCAGGAGCTCCCGTACCTCTTGCGCACAGCGGCAGGCGACCGCGATCTTGGCAGCCCACGCGAGCGCCTCCTCGCGTGTGGGCACGTCGACGACCGCGAACCCGCCGAGGACCTCCTTGGTCTCCGGGTACGGGCCGTCGGTGACCGTCCCGTCGGTGCCCACCACGCTCGCCCTCTGGCTTTCCAGTCCGCCGCTGAAAACCCACACGCCGGCGTCCCTGGCCTCCTGGACCACCTCGTGCGCGGCCTTGGCCACGTCGGGCAGCTCCTCCTCGGGGAAGGTCATCGCGCCGTCATCGAACGAGATCAGGTACTGCGTCATGCCCATGACTCCCTTGTCCCGGCGGCCACCTCCGACCGCCTCTCACCTGTTCTACGAACGCCTCGCTCCGGATCCGACACCCTGCCAGAAGAAATTCTGACGAGACCTCGGTCGCACGCTCTGTGCCGCCGCCCTGGCCCTGTCATTCCGAGGGCATCAGCCAGAGAGTGAAGGAGTCGCTCAGACCAGCTCGCCGCGCTTCCTGCTCAGGTAGGCGCGCTCGGCGGAGTTCTGGGTGGCGGCGATGGCGGCGTCGTACGACTCCTTCGCCTCGGCAGTCCGGCCGAGCCTGCGGAGCATGTCGGCGCGGGTGACGTGCCAGGCGTGGTAGCCCGTGAGTGGCAGCCGGTCGACCAGGGTGAGGGCGACCTCCGGGCCGTCCAGCTCCGCGACCGCGACCGCGCGGTTGAGTGCGACGATCGGCGACGGGTCGAGCCGGGTCAGCTGGTCGTACAGTGCGACCACCTGCGACCAGTCCGTGTCCGACGCCGTGGGGGCGTCGGTGTGGACGGCGTTGATCGCGGCGAGTATCTGGTAACGGCCGGGTCGGTTGATCGCGAGGCACTCGCGGACCAGGTCGTGCCCCTCGGCGATCAGCGCCCGGTCCCAGCCGGCGCGATCCTGCTCGCCGAGCGGGACCAGCTGCCCGTTCCGCACGCGGGCCTCACGCCGGGCCTCGGTGAGCAGCAGCAGCCCGAGCAGACCAGCCACCTCCGGCTCCTCGGGGAGCAGCTGGCGGAGGACCCGGGTCAGCCGGATGGCCTCGCCCGTGAGCTCGGCGCGCACCGGGTCACCGTCGCCGGTGGCGAGGTAGCCCTCGTTGAAGACGAGGAACAGCACCGCCAGCACGCCGCCGAGCCGCTCGGGGAGGTCGGCGGCCTCAGGCACCCGGTAGGGCACCTTCGCCGCCGCGATCTTCTTCTTCGCCCGAGTGATCCGCTGCGCCATCGTGGTCTCCGGCACGAGGAACGCCTCCGCGATCTCAGCCACAGTCAACCCACCGAGGAGGCGAAGCGTCAGCGCGATCCGCGCCTCCGGTGCGAGCGCCGGGTGGCAGCAGGTGAACAGCAGCCGCAATCGGTCGTCCTCGACCGGTCCGGTGTGCTCGTGGGGCGTGTCGTCCTGATACATGAAGGCCGCCTGGTGCTTCGCGTCGCGCTGCTTCTCGCGGCGGATCCGGTCGATCGCGCGGTTGCCCGCGGTGGTGGTGAGCCAGCCGCCGGGGTTGGGAGGTACGCCGGACTCCGGCCACTTCTCCAACGCGGCCACGAGCGCCTCACCCGCCGCCTCCTCTGCGATGTCGATGTCACCGAAGCGGCGGACGAGCGTGGCGATCAGGCGGCCGTACTCCTCGCGGAAGACCCGCTCGACGGCCGCCGTTTCGCCCTGCATCGATCAGTCGTTCTTCTGGCCGGCTCAGGCGAGGCCGTCGAACGGACGGACCTCGACCTTGCCCCGGCACGCCTTCGACCCCTCGGCCGCGAGCTTGAGCGCCACGTCGAGGTCGGGCGCGTCGATGACCCAGAAACCCCCGATGACCTCCTTGGTCTCGAGGTAGGGGCCGTCGGTCATCACCGGCGTCTCGCCCTGGCCGTCGACGACGGTCGCGGTCGACGCCGACTGAAGCCCACCGGCGAAGACCCAGTAGCCATCGGCGTGGAGCTTGTCATTGAAGGCGGCGGTCGCGGCGAACGCCTCCTCCATCTCCTCCTTCGAGCCGTAGTTGCCGTACTCCTCCATCTCGGCGGGGCCGTGCACGCTCAACAAGTAGTGCGTCATCCCACTTCTCCTCAGTCCCGGGCGGTCCCGGTGACCGCCTTCTACCCCCACCACGAACGGCATCGCGTCGATACGACAACCTGCCACAGATGGCCTTGCGATCGAGTTCCTCTGAGGCCAACTGCCCGTTCGACGCTCGACCCGTGGCGGTGCTGCGTCACCGGGCATCAACCCGAAGAAAACTTCTTCTCGTGACCTGTCGGATCCGTAGCCGGCCGTTCGTGGAGAGGGCATGAGCGGGTCGCACCGGGCGCCCCGCCGAGGAGACGGAGCTCGACATGTCCACCACCAGGCAGATCCCCACCACGCAGACCTCGCCCACGCAGATCCGCATCGGCACGACCCCCAGCGCGCCGATCCCGGCGGGCGAGCGGCAGCCGGTATGGAAGCACGGAGTCGCCGCTGCCGTTGTGGCCTCGGTCGCCACGACCGTCCTCGCTGCGATCGCGTCGGCCGCCGGTGTCTCGTTCGCCGACAGCACAGGCGCGAGCATCCCGATCGCCGGGTTTGCGCAGCTGACGCTGGTCTTCTCGCTCGTCGGCGTCGGCATCGCCGCCGTCATGGCGCGCAAGGCGCGTCGGCCGCGGGCCACGTTCGTGCGGACGGCGGTCGCCCTGACCGCGCTGTCCTTCGTCCCGGATCTCACGTTCGGGTTCGACGCCGGCTCCGCCGCCACCCTGATCACGCTGCACACCGTCGCCGCGGCAATCGTGGTTCCGACCCTGGCGAGGCGACTCGCGCGCACACGCTGACCAGGCTCGAACCGTGTCACTGTCCTTTCGCCAGGTTGACGCCAGGGTCGTGGGTTCGGTCCCACCCGCCCTACAAAATGCCTCGAACCCTCAGGTTCGGGGCGTTCTTGTCTTGGTGGGGGCTTGGCGTGCTCCGGGGGTGAGTCCCGTCGTGTCGGCGAGCAGCTGCAGCTGCACCTCGAACAGGTCATCCACCGCCTGGAAGGTGTCGGGGCCGTACTGGCCGAAGACCTCGAAGCTGACACAGCCGAACAGGCCGGCCCACGCCAGGACCCCCCGCGCCACCAGGTCGTCCGGCGTGTCGGTCGAGAACTCGGCTCGGATCCGTTCCATGTCGGCGGACAGTGCGCGCGAGACGTGCGGTTCCGACGAGTCGGGCTCGCGCACGGCGCCGGCCTGGTGGGCGTCCTCCCAGAGCTGGACCAGCGCAGTGATCACGCGGGTGCCCGGACCGGTCGTCCTCTCCGCCGGGGCACGGTAGCCGGGCACCGGACTGCCGAAGAGCAGCGCGTAGGTCGCAGGCTCACGCAGCGCCCAATCCCGCAAGGCGCGACCGATGGCCAGGAACCGCCCGCGAAAGTCATCGGCGACCACCGCTGCCGCGGCCGCCTCAACCGCCTCGCCGAGCTCGTCGTAGCCATCGACCACGAGCAGCGTGAGCAGGTCGTCGCGACTGCGCACGTAGCGGTAGATGGCGGAGGAGACGACGCCGAGGTCGCGCGCAACGGCGCGCACCGACAGGGCCGCGGCCCCCTCGGTGGCCAGGTGTTGTCGCCCGATCCGGGTGATGTCCTCCAACGTCTGGGCCCGGGCCCGCTGGCGGGGAGTCTGGTTCTGCGGCATAGGCGACATCTTGCCAGAGAAAAGTGAGCGGCATGCACAAAAGAGAGCGGTGCTCTTGACGTCGGCCAGGACAGTGCCTCACAGTCATTGCGAGAGCACTGCTCTCCTTTCCTCTTTCTCGCTCCGAAAGGCACGGCCATGAACATCTCTCCCGAGCGCCCGCTCCACGTCGTCACCGGCGCCGGCCCCGTCGGTTCCACCATCGCGCTGCAGCTGGCCGAGCAGGGTCACCCGGTGCGGCTCCTCACCCGGTCGGGCAGCGGCCCCGAGCACCCCTTGGTGGAACGACGCCGTGCCGACGTCTCCCGCACGGACGGCCTGGCGGAGCACTTCGACGGCGCGTCAGCGGTGCACCACTGCATCCACGCCTCGGCGTACTCAGCCAAGGTCTGGCGTGCCGAGCTTCCGGCCGCAGAGCAGGTGGTGCTGGCCGCCGCGGGTCGGGCTGGAGCCGTCGTGACGTTCCCCGAAAGCCTCTACTCCTACGGTCCGGTCGAAGGTCCGATGACCGAGGACCTCCCCCGGGACGCCACCCAGGGCAAGCTCGGTATCCGAGCGGAGCTGCTCCGCGCGCGTGCGGCCTCCTCCACGCCGACGGTCAGCGTGGCAGCCTCCGACTTCTACGGTCCGCGGGTGCGGACGGCCCACGCCGGCGAGCGTCTGGTCCCCGCGCTGCTCGAGGGTCGGCGCGTCTCGATGGTCGGGAGCCTCGACCAGCCGCACTCGTTCACCTACGTCCCCGACCTCTCCCGCGCGATGATCCGGGCCGCGCAGACGCCCTCGCTGTGGGGCACGTTCCTGCACGCACCGACCGCCCAGCCGCCGACCCAGCGAGAGCTCGCCGAGGCGCTGGCGCGGGCGGCCGGGGTGAGGTCACCACGGCTGTCGGTGCTGCCTGCCTGGGTGCTGAAGGTGGCAGGGCTGGTGTCGCGAGACGCACGCGAGCTGGCGGAGACCTCCTACCAGTTCACCGGCCCCTTCGTGCTGGACTCCAGCCGCAGCGAGGCACTCCTCGGCCAGTCACCCACGCCGTTGGACGTCGCCGCCAAGGAGACCGTCGACTGGTGGCGCGCCCAGGTGTAAGACCGGATCCGGAGGCACCGATGACTTCCGGGAGCACCGTACGTCGACACGACGACGTGCACCCGGGAGGGAAAGCCGTGGATCGTGCGCAGGATCGTTCTGCACGAGCTGATGTCGCTGGACCGCGTGGCGGAGGAGCCGGGCAACTGGATGCGGATCGTTCGAGCACCGGCGCCGTGTTCCTGTGCTACGCACGCAAGCGTCGAAGCCCCAGTGGCCGCGACGCTTATCGTGTGGGACGAGGAGGAACCATGACTGCTCCCAACGAATCCGTCGTCGTCCTCTCCCGCGCGCTGGACCAGGCGGGCGACGTGCTCGCCGCGGTCCACGCGGACCAGCTCGCACAGCCGACGCCGTGTGGTGACTGGGATGTTGCGCAGCTGATCGGCCATCTCGTGAACGCGCCGGTGCGCTTCCTGGAGATGGCTCGGGGCGCGGAACCGGACTGGTCGGCGGCGCCGCGGCCCGTCGCCAGCGGCTGGGTTGCCGAGTTCCGGTCCAACGCCGACGACCTGATCCACCATTGGCACCAGGCCGGCGCCGCGGCGGACGCCGGGCAGGTCGACTGGCAGACCGCGGAGATCGCCGTGCACACCTGGGACGTCGCCCGCGCGACCGGCCAGTCGCCGTCTCTGCTGCCGGAGGTGGCCGAGCGTGGGCTGGCCTTCATGTCCGCCATGCTGACGCCGGACAACCGGGGGGAGGCGTTCGCGCCTGCGGTACCGGTGCCCGACGACGCCCCGGTCTACGACCGTCTTGCGGCGTTCGCGGGTCGTGCCGTCGGGCGCCGCACAGACGCACCTGGACCCGCGGGCGGGTAGCGTTGGTGGGAGAAGTGTGCGGAGGCACGCCATGACCATCACCGAAGGCTGGAACACCCATCCGAAGCAGTTCTGGTTGCGGGGAGAGCAGCCGCCGGAACCGGTCAGCTTCGACGCGGACAACGGCATGTGGCACGTCTACGGCTATCCGGAGGCGCAGCACATGTTGGCCGACCCCGCGACGTTCTCCTCGCGCACCGGTCGTCTGATCCCCGAAGCCGAGGAGTTCTCCGCGGGAAGTCTCACGCAGCTCGACCCGCCCCGGCACACGAAGCTGCGCAAGCTCGTCAACCAGGCGTTCACGCCCAGAGTCGTCGCGGCGCTCGAACCCCGCATCAGGACGATCGCCACGGCATTGCTCGACGCCGCCGACCCGGACAGGATCGACCTCGTCGCCGACTTCGCCTACCCGCTACCGGTGACCGTGATCGCCGAGCTGCTCGGGGTGCCGAGCAGCGACCGCGACCTGTTCCACCGGTGGGTCGACACGATGTTCTCGCGATCCAACGAGTTCTCGTTGCGCGAGCGCACCGAGACCCAGGAACGAGACCTCGAAGAGTCGCTGACCCAGATGAGGGAGATGAGCGCGTACGTCGCTGCCCACGCGGCCCGCCGGCGCCACGAGCCCCGCGAGGACCTGCTCACCAGGCTCGTCGAGGCCGAGGTGGACGGGGTCCGCCTCACCGACCAGGAAGTGGTCAACTTCGCCAACCTGCTGCTGATCGCCGGGCACATCACCACCACGATGCTGGTGGGCAACACCGTCCTGTGCCTGGACGCACATCCGCAGGCACGCGACCGGGTACAGGCGGACCGCTCGCTGGTTCCGGCCGCGATCGAGGAGTCGCTGCGCATGCTGACCCCCTTCCCGGTGCTCGGCCGCGTCACCAACACGGAGACCGAGCTGGCGGGTCGCTCGATCGGCGCCGACCAGCTCGTCATGGTGTGGGTGGCGGCCGCGAACCGGGACTCCCGTCAGTTCGTGCGGCCACAGGAGTTCGACATCGGCCGCGACCCCAACCCGCACCTGGCCTTCGGGCGCGGCATCCACTTCTGCGTGGGTGCGCCACTGGCCCGTCTGGAAGGCAAGGTAGCGACGAATCTGCTGTTGGACCGCTACCCCCGCCTGCGGTGCGATCCGCAGGATCCGCCCGTGTTCCTGCCAACCCCGAACATGACCGGCGCACAGAGGTTGCCGTTGTTGCTCACGTGACAGGCCCCGGGTCGCGACTCCGCGGTCCGGTCAGCCTCGCGAAGCGAGGTGCGAGCACACCTCGTCGGTGTCGGTGAGGATGGCGTCACCGGCGAAGGCCAGGCTCTCGAGTGCCCGGCGCCCCGCGGCTTCGTCGCCAGCGCCGCAGGCATCTCGAACGACCACCGGGATGTAGCCGAGGTCGGTCGAATGGCGGACGGTGGGTTCGATGCCGACTTCCGTTGCGACACCAGCGATGAGGTAGGCGCGCACGCCACAGTCGCGCAGCACGATGTCGAGCGGGGTGGCCTCGAACGCCGACATCGTGATCTTGTCCAGGACTGCCTCGGCGGGCTGCGGATCGAGTCCCTCGGCGAGCTGGAAACCGGACGAGCCGTGCAGGATCAGCGGACGCGTGTCCGCCGCGTGCTCCTGGCCCTGCCAGGTCTTGGCTTGGCGCAGCTGGGAGACGCCGGCGAGCTCCGTGGGCATGAAGTAGTGGCGCATGAAGATCGTCCGCACGCGCCGCTGACGCGCCGTCGCGAGCAGCCTGCGAACGTTGTGCAGCACCTCGTGGCCACGGGCGATCTGCGAGAGGATCCCGACCTGCATGTCGTAGACGACGAGCGCGAGCGTGGCAGGGTCGAGGACCTCATCCAGCGACTCGGGAATCTCGAGCCCGTTGAACCGGTCCATGGTCTGAACGCTACCCGGGATCGCTCGAGCACCTCGGCTGCACGAACGTCACAGGCCGCGGCGCGGTAGCTCAGTCGTTGATCGCCTCGACGCCGAGCCGCCTGGCTTCCTCAACGTGGTTCCGCATGTTCTGGAGCACCTCGGGGGAGTGGGGCTCCCAGTCGAGGACTTCGCCGACTACTCGCAGGGGCGCCCGTGTGCGGTAGGACCTCGTCGGGTTGCCCGGGAACCTCTTGTCGGTCAGGTTGGGGTCGTCCTCAAAGGGGCCGGTGGGTTCCACGCGGTAGATCCTGCCGGGTCCCTCGCCCACCGCGAGTTCTGCACCCCACGTGGCCGCATCCAGGGTCGCGGTCAGGTAGATGTAGCTCGCCCTTGTTCGCTTGCCGAAATTGGAGCTGTAGCCGGGTTCCAGCAGGTCTCCTGGCTGCAGTTCAGCCTTCGTGCCGTGAAGGAAGGGCCCGATGTCCTTGGTCTCGGACGTCATCGGCTCGTTCTCCGCTCCGGATGCTTCGGTCACTCCGACATGATCGCTCGTGAGGATGACCAGCTGTTGGGTCGCTCGGGTCATCGCCACGTAGCGGTCGACCGCGCCTTCGATGCCCGTGCCGAACGCCTGGGGGTCGATGAGGAGGACCAGGTCGAACTCGAGCCCCTTGACCAGCTCCGGGGTCAGTGATCGGACACGCGGCGTCGCCTGGAACGTGGGGTCACCGATGACGCAGGCGACACCCTCGGCATGTGCGGCGAGCCAGGTGTCGAGGATCCTGTCGCGATCCGAGGTGGATCCGTGCACGACCGGGACGCCGCTCTCGCGGATGGACGTCGGCACGTTGGCGTCCGGGAGCGCGGCCCGGATGACCGGCTCGGCCTCCGCCATGACCTCCTCCGGCGTCCGGTAGTTGATGGTCAGGGACGCGAGGTTGACGTGGTCGAGCCCGATCCGCTCGAGACGTGCCTGCCACGACTCCGCGAACCCGTGGCGGGCCTGGGCGCGGTCGCCGACGATGGTGAAGCTCCGGGACGGACAGCGGAGCAGCAGCATCTGCCACTCCGCGTCGGTCAGCTCCTGGGCCTCGTCCACGACGATGTGCGCGAACGGACCGGCCAGCAGGTCCGGGTCGGCGCTCGGAAGGGCGCCCTCGTCGACCCACTTGTCGCGCAGGTCCTGCCCGCGCAGCATCGACATCACGTGCATCTCGGAGTCGTCGGTCGCGATCAGTTCGTCGACCACCTGGGCCATCTGCTCGCGTTCCGCCGCGACGGCTGTCTTGTGCCGGCGCCTGCGGCGTGACGCCTCGGGGTCGCCGAGCCGTTGCCGGGCCGCGTCCAGGAGCGGCAGGTCGGACACCGTCCAGGCCCGGGGATCCCCGCGCCGCAGCTTCTTGACCTCATCAGGGTTGAGCCACGGGGCGCACATGCGCAGGTAGGCGGGCACCGACCACAGGTCCTCGACGATCTCGGTCGGGTCGAGCAGCGGCCACGCCTGGTTGAAGGTGGCGGCCAGCTCCCGGTTCTGCTGCAGCGCCCTGCGGAGCTCGTCGGTGGAGACCTCGTCGTCGTCGTACTTGTCAGTCAGGATCGTGAGCAGCCCGTCCCAGACCTGGTCCCGGGCCTCGTTGTGCGGGGTGCCCGGATCCGGTGTCCCGAACGCCTCGGCCCATTCGCCGGCGCTGAGCCAGAGGTCGCCCCACGGGGTCTCGACCTCCATGCCGTCGCTGGGCGCCTCCTCGTAGAACCGGACGGCCGGCTCGATCCCCGCCACCAGGTCCGCGGACGACTTCAGGCGCGCGACCTCCGGGTCGCTCTCGGGCAGCGCCGCGGCCCCCTCCGGGACGAGGTCACGCAGGGTGCAGGTCTGTACCCCCTCCTCGCCGAGGCTGGGCAGGACGTCGGAGACGTAGGCCAGGTAGGGCTGGTGCGGGCCCACGAACAGCACGCCGCCCCGGCGGTGGCCGAGCCGAGGGTCGGAGTAGAGGAGGTATGCCGTGCGGTGCAGCGCGACGACCGTCTTCCCGGTTCCCGGGCCACCGTCGACGACGAGGGCCCCACGGGACCCGGCGCGGATGATGGCGTCCTGGTCGGCCTGGATGGTCCCCAGCACGTCACGCATCCGGGGCGAGCGGTGGCTGCCGAGGCTGGCGATGAAGGCGGACTGGTCGTCGAGCGCGGCGGCGTGCCCACCGAAGCCGTCCGAGGTGAAGACCTCGTCCCAGTAGTCGCTGATCCGGCCGCCGCTCCAGCGGTACCGGCGGCGGCTGGCCAGCCCCATCGGGTTGGCGTGGGTCGCACCGAAGAACGGTTCGGCCGCGGGCGAGCGCCAGTCGACGAGCAGCCGTCGGCCTGCGGCGTCCGTGAGGCCGAGTCGTCCGACGTACACAGGCTCCGGGTCGTCCGCGCCGACCATGTGTCCCAGACACAGGTCCAGCCCGAAGCGGCGCAGGGTGCGCAGGCGGGCGGTCAGCCGGTGCACCTCCTGGTCGCGGTCCAGCGCCTCCTGGCCGGACCCGCCGGGCGCCTTGCGTGCGGTGTCGAGCCGGTCGGACAGGTCGGCGATCGTCTGCTCGAGGCTCTCCGCGACGGTCGCGAAGTGCTGCTCGTCGCCGGCGATCAGCCTCGGGTCGGCCTTGGCGACGAGGCGGTCGGGAAGGTCGAACGCGCTGGTGCGCAGCGGGTTCACGTGATCGGCTCCGATCGCGCAGCACCGTGGCGGCCGCCGTCGCCCCGTCGGTGCGAATCACGCCGGCTGTACGACGACGACAACACACGCACTGCGGCACTCCCTTGTCGGTTGGCTCTGGCCTCGGTCGGCGATTCTGAGGCACGACCCGGGTCTTGCCGCAAGGCCCCGGGAGCGCTATACGTTGGTAAGGGAGAGGCGAATCCTCTCCTTTCTCATGTCGCCGCCGGCCGCGCGATGATGGTTACCGTGGGCGGATGAGTCCGTCACACGACGACGTTGTGCAGACCGTGTTCCAGCTGGGGCCACATGTTCGGTACGTCGCCTTCGGTCAGGGGCAGGCCGTCAGCACCGCTCAGCGCGAGGACGTGCGGGCGCCGTCCGACGCGAGCAGCGACTTCTACGAGGAGCTGCTGGTGAACCCGGCACTTCTGACGTTGACGCGACAGCGAGGGGACCTGGACTGCGGTGGGTTGAGGCACCTCGTCATCGCGTACGGGAACTTCAACCAGGTCGTTCTCCCGTTGCCGGACGGCACGGGACACCTCTCCGTCTGCCTGGAGCGCGACGCTGACGCGAACGCCGTTGCCGCGCAACTGCGCGAGATCCTCATGTCGCTGTCTGCGCCGTGAGCTTGCGGCGCCGACGATCGGGCCGGCCGCAGGCGCCATCGCACCTCGCTCACGGCACGAGCACGAGCTTTCCCCGTGATGCCGAGCTGTCGAGCAGCTCGTGGGCGCGGCGCACTGCGGTGAGCGGCAGGCGTTCGGCCACGACCGGGTGGATCTTGTCCGCACGGAGCAGGTCGAGCAGCACGCGGAAGTCCTCCCGGAACCAGTCCGGGTAGCGGGGACCTCCGCCCACGGACAGCGCTCGCGGACCTCTGCCGACGGGAATCATCTGGCGGCGGCCGGCCCGCAGCTTCTGGATCCGGTAGGCGAGCACTCGCCGGTGGGGTGAGAGCAGGCCCCACAGCGCGACGGTCGCGGTTGCGGCATACCACTCGGCCCACCCTCTCCAGCTCCTGCGCCCGTGCGCGAGCGTGGAGTAGTGGCCGTACACGACCAGCCTTCCGCCGGTCCGCAGTGCGCGGAAGGAGCGGAGCGAGAGGGCGCCGCCGAGCCCGTCGAGCGCGACGTCCACACCGTCGCCCGTCGCCGCGCGCACCCGTGCCAGGAAGTCCTCGTTGCGGTAGTCGATCGCCACCGCTCCGTGCCGCTCGACCGCGGCGCTGTCCTGCGCCGAAGCAGTCCCGTACAGGTGAAGCCCCGCCAGCCCTCCGAGCTCGAGCACCGCGGTGCCCACCCGGCCGGCCGCGCCGTGCACGAGCACCGACTCGCCGCTCCTCACCCGCGCCATGCGGTGGAGCAGCTGGTAGGCGGTCATGTAGGTGAGGACCAGGCTGGTGACCTCCGCCGGGTCGAGGTCCTCGGGCACCGCGACCGCGTTCACCTCGGGCACGCAGACCCGCTCGGCGTCGGCGCCCCACACGGTCAGCGCGGCGACCCGGTCTCCCACGTGCACCTGCGAGCAGCCCGGTCCGAGCTCCTCGACGACGCCGACGAGCTCGTAGCCGGGTGTGAACGGCGGCGGCGGCACACCGAGATAGGTGCCGGCGCGCAGCTGCGCATCGGTGAACGACACACCGGCGGCCAGCACCCTGACGCGTACCTCGCCCGGGCTCGGTCGGGGAATCTCGTCCTCAACCACTCGCAAGACATCGGGCCCACCGAAGTGGTCGACGATGACACGCTTCACGTGGCTCACCCCTCAAGATCCGTCCTCACCCGAGGATGTCTCTCCAGGCGCGGGCCGGAGCAGGGGCTTTCGACCCGTGACGCACGGCGCCCCACGCATCCGGGGAACCGGGTGCGCCCGGGGCGTCGATGCGGTCGTCGCGAGGAAACGCCCTCTTTGCCGCAAGGACCGCGATTCCGGCGGTAGTGAGGACCGGGTTACGCCGCCCTTACGCCGCCCTTACGTCGATTGCCTGATGACTTTGCGCGGACTTCTCAGTTTTAGTTTTCACAACGGGGGCCTTCGGGCCCGAGGCGTGCAGGCCACCTAGGGCGGTCATCGCGATGGACTCGATCTTCCGCACCGTCGTCCGATTCCGATTGCTGGTGCTCGCGGTTGCCGCAGCCGTCATGGCTCTCGGCTTCGTCCAGCTCGGCAAGGGACGCGTGGACGTCCTGCCGGAGTTCACGCCGCCGTACGCAGAGGTGCAGACCGAGGCTCTCGGCCTGTCGGCGGACGAGGTCGAGCAGCTGATCACGGTGCCCCTCGAGGCCGACCTGCTCAACGGCGTCGAGGGCGTGGACGTGATCCGCTCGCAGTCCGTCCCGGGCCTGTCCTCGATCGTCCTCGTCTTCGCGCCCGGGACCGACGTCTACCGCGCCCGGCAGCTGGTCGAGGAACGGCTGACCCAGGCGCATGCGCTGCCGAACGTGTCCAAACCGCCCACCCTGCTGCAGCCCCTGTCCTCCTCGAACCGGGTGCTGATGATCGGCCTCTCCTCCGACAAGCTCTCCGCCATCGACCAGTCGGTCATCGCACGGTGGACCCTGCGGCCTCGCCTGATGGGCGTCCCGGGAGTCGCCAACGTGTCCATCTGGGGCATGCGCGACCAGCAGCTGCAGGTGCAGGTCGACCCCGAGCGGCTGCGTCAGCGAGGCGTGACCCTGGGCCAGGTCATTCGGTCGGCGGGCAACGCACAGGTGGTCTCCCCGCTGAGCTTCCTGGAGGCGTCGACACCCGGCACCGGTGGGTTCATCGAGACGCCGCAGCAGCGGCTGCAGGTGCGGCACCTGCTGGAGAAGATCGCCGACCCGGCCGAGCTGGGCAAGGTGCCCGTCCAGGGAACCGGTGGTCGGCTGCGCCTGGCCGACGTCGCGGACATCAAAGTGGATCACCAGCCGCTCATCGGCGATGCCATCGTCGCCGGGGGCGCCGGCGAGATGCTCGTGGTCGAGAAGCTCCCCGGCGCCAGCACGCTCGAGGTCACCGAGGGGGTCGAGGACGCGCTCGAGACCCTGCACCCGGGGCTGACCGGCATGCGCACCGACCTGTCCCTGTTCCGTCCCGCGAGCTACATCGAGGCGGCGCTGGACAACCTCGGGCTCACCCTCGGTGTGGGCGTGCTGCTCATGCTGATCGGGCTGCTGGCCATCCGCTTCCACTGGCGCGCGGTGCTGATGAGCGTCGTCACGATTCCGCTGTCCCTCCTGGCAGCTGTCGTGGTGCTGCAGCTGCTGGGTCAGGGATTCAACGCACTCGTGCTCGCGGGCCTGGCCGGCGCGCTCGCGGTGGTGGTCGACGAGGCGGTGGTGTCCTCGGAGAGTGTCGTCCGCCGCCTGCGGCACCGCGGTCCGGACGAGGCAGCCACTCCCGACAGCCACGTTGATCCAGCAGGCCTACCGGATCCGCCGGCCGCTGCTGTACGCGACGCTGATCGTCGTCCTGGCGATCGTGCCCCTTGCTGCCCTCGGCGGACGTCCCGGCGCGTTCTTCCGGCCCCTGGTGCTGGCCTACGCGCTGTCCGTGACAGCCGCGATGCTGGTCGCGCTCCTCGTGACGCCCGCGCTCAGCACCGTGGTCTTCGCCCGGTGGGAGCCGACCCCCCGGCGGTCCGCGACGTCGAGCCGTCTCGCAGCGCGCTACCAGACGGCGCTGCAGCGGTTCTCGCGGCGGCCGCGAGCTCTGCTGGCCGCCGGTGTCGTCGCGGTGCTCGGCCTCGTGGCGCTGCCGTTCCTGGGCATGTCTGCGCTGCCGACCTTCCAGGACCGGGACGTGCTGGTGCGGCTCGAGGGTGCGCCGGGCACGTCGAACCCGCGGATGACGGAGATCGCCACCGACGTCACCCGCCGGCTGAAGACCGTGCCCGGGGTCGCCAACGTCGGCGCACACGTCGGGCGGTCCGTGACCGGCGACCGGGTCACGAACGTGAGCTCCAGCGACGTGTGGGTGAGCCTCGCGTCGGACGCGGACTTCGACTCGACGATGGAAGCGCTGAACGCGGCGGTGCGGGACGTCTCCGGGGTGGCGGAGCGCGAGGTCGTGACCTACTCCGCGCAGAAGATGCGCGACGTCGGCGCCCTGCTCAAGGGGGAGAACAGCGCGCCGGGCCACGGACTGGCTCTGCTGACCGGTGCGGACCGGTCCCTCGTCGTGCGGCTGTTCGGACAGGACCTCGACGTGCTGCGCCGCGAGGCGGAGCGTGTGCGGCAGGTCATGAGCGGGGTCGACGGGGTCGTCGCTCCGAAGGTGGTCGCTCCGCCGACCCAGCCCAACGTCGAGATCGAGGTCGACCTGGAGCGGGCCAAGGCCTTCGGGCTCACCCCGGGTGACGTACGCCGCGCCGAGGCGACGCTGCTGCAGGGCATCCAGGTCGGCAGCGTGTTCCAGGAGCAGAAGGTCTTCGACGTCGTCGTCCAGGGCGTGCCGGGCACCCGTCGCAGCCTCGAGGATGTCCGCAACCTGTTGATCGACCGGCCGGGCGGCGGTCACGTCAGGCTGGGCCAGGTCGCAGACGTCCGCGTGGCGCAGTCACCCGCAGTCATCAACCGGGACGCGGTCTCACGTCGGCTGGACATCGAGGCCGGGACCAGCGGTCGCGGCGCCGGTGCGGTCGCCGTCCGAGGTCCAGAGCCGCCTCGCCGGGATGAGCTTCCCGCTCGAGTACCACGCGGAGGTGCTGCGCGACGGTGCCGGCGACGGAGATCGGCATCGCCCGGGTCCTGGGCTTCGCGGTGGCCGCAACGATCGCGGCGCTGCTGCTGCTCCAGGCCGCGTTCCGCAGCTGGCGCCTGGCGGCCCTCGTCTTCGCGGTCCTGCCGCTGGCCCTGGTCGGAGGACTGGTGGCCGCGCTCCTCGACGGCGCTCACCTCGGGCTGGGGGCCCTGGTCGGGCTGCTCGCCGTGCTCGGGCTGGCCGTCCGCTCCGACGTGCTGCTGGTCGCCGGAGTCCGGGCCCTGCGCCGCGAAACAGGCGGACCGGTGGACGCCGAGCTCGTGCGCCGCGGCGCCGGCGAGCGGGTGGCGCCGGTGGTCACCACCGCGGTGGCACTCGGGTTGCTCATGTTGCCGGTCGCGATCGCCGGCCCCCAGCCAGGCTTGGAGGTGCTGCACCCGATGTCCCTGGTCCTGCTGGGAGGCCTGCTCACCTCGACGCTCGTGACGCTGTTCGTCCTGCCGGCGTTGTACGCGCAGCTGGTCTCCGGGTCGACACGGCGCACGGCGTCGACGGAGGAGCCGACGGACCCGTTTGTCGCATCCGAGCCTGGCGGCATGGCGGCCGCGACCCTTCCCCATCAGCGGTCGGCTCCGGCCGAGTCGCGCGACACCGGGACGACCCCGATGAACGCGCACACGCCGACCCCACGCGCGCGGCGCGCGGCGCAGACGGTGCTCCTCGTCCTGGTCGCGGGGCTCCTGCTGTCGGGATGCCGGCAGATAGAGGAGGTCAGCGCTGCGACCTACCAGCCGGCGGAGGTCACCGAGGTCGCGAACCTGGACGTCAAGCAGGTGCGGTTCACGGCAACGGGCGCCGAGCAGGTCGATCTGCAGACGGAGGCCGCTCGACGAAGCGGGCGGTACACGGTGGTGCCCCATACCGGCGCTGATCTACGACGGCCAGGGCGTGCCTTGGGTGTACACGGTCACCGCGCCCCTGACGTTCCTCCGCGCGAAGGTCGCGGTGGACCGCGTCGTGGGGGAGCGGGCCCTGCTGTCCTCCGGACTCTCGGCCGGTACCGAGGTGGTGACGGTCGGAGCGACACAGGTCTACGGCGCCGAGCTCGGGATCGGGGAGTCGCACTGATGAGGACCGGACGCGGTCGAGGGGTGGCGTGATGCGTCGCATCGTCGCGGCTAGCCTGCGGTTCAGGTCGCTCGTCGTCTTCGCGGCCATCGCCTTGCTGTTCCTCGGGTTCGCCGCAGATCCCGGACACCAAGGTCGACGTCTTCCCGGAGTTCGCCCCACCGCGGGTGGAGATCCAGACGATCGCACTGGGCAACTCCTCCAACGAGGTCGAGCAGCTGATCACGGTGCCGATCGAGGACCAGCTCAGCGGGATCGAGGGCCTGGATCAGATGCGGTCCAAGTCGGTGGCGCAGCTGTCCTCGATCCAGCTCATCTTCGACGCGCGGCACCGACGAGCTCCGGGCACGCCAGCTGGTGACCGAGCGACTCAGCCAGATCACCGCCACCCTGCCGACGTGGGCCAGTCCGCCGTTCATGATGCCCGCGCTGTCCGCGACGAGCCGGATCATGAAGATCGGCATGACGTCCGACACCGTGAACCTGACGGACATGTCCACGACCGCCTACTGGAAGGTCAGGGCTCGCCTGCTGCGGGTCCCCGGCGTCGCCCAGGTGGCGATCTGGGGTGAACGGCTGCCACAGCGTCACGTGCAGGTCGACCCGGCCAAGCTCGCCAAGTACGACGTCCCGCTCCAGCGGTCATGGACGCCTCGGCGGACGCCCTCGACGCCGGCCTGCTGCAGGTACTCCGACGGCGCTGTGGTCGGCACCGGCGGGTTCGTGGAGACCGGCGACCAGCGGCTCAACATCCGCCACGTCCAACCGATCGTCGGGCCGGAGCAGCTCGGTCAGGTCCCGGTCGTCGAGCGGGACGGCAAGACGCTGCGGCTGGCCGACATGGGACGGGTGATCGTCGACTCCGGGCCGCTGATCGGTGACGCCGTGATCAACGACGGGCCCGGGCCTGATGCTGGTCGTCCAGAAGTTCCGCGGCGCCAACACGCTCGAGGTGACGCGCGGCGTCGAGGCGGCGATGGACGAGCTGCGGCCCGGCCTGCCCGGCATCGAGATCGACACCACGATCTTCCGGCCGGCCACCTTCATCGAGCAGTCGATCGACAACCTCACCAGGGCGATGCTCCTCGGCATCCTGCTGGTGATCCTGATCATCATCGCGTTCCTGTTCGAGTGGCGTACGGCGTTCATCAGCCTGATCGCCATCCCGCTGTCGCTGGTCTCCGCACTGCTGGTGCTCGACCTGCCCGCGGTGCCACCGTCAACGTGATGGTGCTCGCCGGTCTGGTGGTCGTCGATCGGGGTGGTGGTCGACGACGCGATCATCGACGTCGAGAACATCGTGCGGCGCCTGCGGCAGGCGCGCGCCCAGGGCCGCGAGAAGTCGACGTTCGCGATCGTCCTGGACGCGTCGGTGGAGGTCCGCACGGCCATCACCTACGCGACCCTCATCAACGTCATCGCGGTCGTGCCGGTGCTGTTCCTGGAGGGTCTGTCGGGTTCGTTCTTCCAGCCGCTGGTGCTCGCCTACGGGCTCGCCGTGCTGGTGTCGATGGTCGTGGCGCTGACGCGTCACCCCGGCGCTGTGCCTGATCATGCTGTCCCGAGGACGCTGGTCCGACGGGAGTCGCCGCTGCTGCGCGTGCTCAAGCGCGGCTACCGGGCGATGCTTGCTCCCGCTCATCCGCAGGCCGCAGCCGGCGCTCGTGACCGCTCTGGTCACGATCCTCGCCGGGCTGCTGGTCTTCCCGACGCTCGGAAGCCAGCTGCTCCCCAACTTCAAGGAGCGCGACTTCCTGATGCACTGGCTGACGCCAGCCGGGCACGTCCGCGCCGGAGGAGACCCGCGTCTCCGTCTCGGCCTGCAAGGACCTGCGGGAGATCCCGGGCGTTCGCAACTGCGGCTCGCACATCGGGCAGGCCCTGCTCGCCGACGAGGTCTACGGCGTCGACTTCGGCGAGAACTGGATCAGCGTGGACCCGAGCGTCGACTACGACAAGACGCTCGCGTCGGTCCACACGACGTCGGAGCGCTACCCGGGCTCTACCGCGACGTGCAGACCTACCTGCGCGAGCGCATCAAGGAGGTGCTCACCGGCTCCAGCGAGTCCATCGTCGTGCGGATCTTCGGCCCCGACCTCGCGACGCTGCGCGAGAAGGCGGCGGAGATCGAGAAGCGGGTCGGCTCCGTCGACGGCGTGGTCGACGCGCACGCCTCGTTGCAGACGGACCTGCCGCACATCGAGGTGGAGCCCGACGTGGTCGCCGCTCGTCGCCACGGCCTCGCCCCCGGGGACATCCGGCGCCAGGCCTCGACCCTGATCGCGAGCGAGGAGGTCTGCGACATCTTCGCGGGCGGGCGGGCCTACGACGTACACGTGACCGCCCTCCCGTCGGCCCGCGACAGCGTGACCGACGTGGAGAACCTGCTGATCGACACCCCGAGCGGGGAGCGGGTCCGGCTGAAGGAGCGTCGCGGACGTCCGGCTCGCTCCGACGCCCAACGCCATCGAGCGGGAGCAGCAGTCGCGCCGCATCGACGTCGGCGCGAACGTCGAGGGCCGCGACCTGGCCGCGGTCGTCGACGACGTCGAGGACCGGATCGCAGGGGGTGGCCTTCCCGCCGGAGTACCACGCGGAGGTCATCGGCGAGTCCACGGAGCTGAACGCCTCGCAGGACCGGCTGATGCTCTTCGGTGGTGCGGCGCTGCTCGCCATCCTGCTGATCCTGCATGCCGCGTTCGGCAGCTTCCGGCTGGCCCTGCTCACCTTCCTGCTGCTGCCGATGGCGCTCGTGGGTGGGGTGCTGGCGGTGTGGCTCGGTGACGGCGTGCTGTCCCTCGGCTCCCTGGTCGGCTTCCTCGCCGTCTTCGGCATCGCGGCCCGCAACGGGATCCTGATGATCAGTCACTTCCAGCGGCTCGAGCGTGAGGAGGGGCTGGCCTTCGGGCCCGAGCTCGTCCTCCAGGGCGCGACGGAACGGCTGGCGCCGATCCTCATGACCGCCTCGGCGACCGGCCTCGCGCTGGTGCCCCTGGTGATCGCCGGCAGCATCCCCGGTCACGAGATCGAGCATCCGATGGCCCTCGTCATCCTGGGTGGGCTGATCACCGCCACGATGCTCAACCTCTTCGTGCTGCCGTCGCTGTACCTGCGGTTCGGTCGGAGCCGGGCTCGCACGACGCCCGAGCCCGCGCCGGCGAGCTGAACGCGAGAGTGGGCACCAGGTCGGGACAGGCGGAGTCGGTCAGCCCCCGACGACGAGCCTGACCATCTCGTCTGCCGCTCGGGTGCGCCTCAGCCCGTGCTCCACGCACAGGGAGTGCCAGGTGCTGAACGCCATGGCGTGACCGATCAGTGCACGTCGTCGGGCGCTGCGTTGGCGTGCCGGCCAGGCGGACAGCACCGACTCGACGCGAGCTTCGTCCTGCGCGTGGCTCCGCTCCCGGACGGCCGTCGGCATCGCATCGCGGTCTCGGTGCACCAGCTCCAACATCTGCTGGGCATCGTCGAAGAAGCGGTACAAGTCGGTGAGTGCGAAGCGGAGCCGGGCTTCCGGGATCCCGATCGCGAGCCATGCATCGAGGTCCGGCAGCTGCTGCTGGGCGGCCCAGTGTGCGGTACACGCTCCGAAGAGTGCGTCGAGGTCGGGGAAGTGTCGGTAGACGGTGAGCCGTGTGACCGAGGCTTCCTCTGCGATCGCGGCGATCGAGGTCTGTGCCGGCCCCAGGGTGCCGTGCAGTCGCACGGTCGCCTCGACGATGCGCTGCCGGGTCTCGTCGACCGAGGTCGCCCGCTGCTTCATCCGATAGGCACGAGGCTGGGCCGATTTCGAAGAACGCACCTGTTCAGTCAACCTTGACTTCCTCTCGCGCCCGGATATTCACTGAACACCAGTGTATTCCGAACCTGTCAGAAAGGCGGCGTCCCATGACCAGGATCGAGTCTCCTCCGCTCAAGGTCGTGCATCCCGGACAGGGGGATGTCGGTGGTCTGGTGCCGGGCCTGGGGGTGGTGTGGAAGCTGGACGGCGGCGACACCAACGGAATGGTCTCGGTGGTCGAGCATCCCTTCGACGTGGGAGTCCTGGTGCCTCCCCACATCCATCACCGGGAGGATGAGTACTCGATCGTCACCGAAGGCCAGATCGGCTTCCGCTCCGGAGACCGAGAGGTCGTGCTCGGCGCCGGTGGGTACATCACCAAGCCACGCGGTGAGGTGCACGCCATGTGGAACGCGGGGGACGTGCCCGCCCGGATGATCGAGATCATCAGCCCGGCCGGCTTCGAGCGATTCTTCCGCGAGCTGTCAGACCTCGTGTCTGCGGGGCCGCCCGCGCCCGACGACCTGGCAGAGACCGCCGAACGGTACGGGTTGGAGTTCGCCTCCCCGCCCTGGCTGCCCGACGTCATCCAGCGTTACGGCCTGACCCCACCACCCGGGTAGCGACAGCGCGGAGCCAGCGAGGCGCGCGCCTCGACATCACGTGTCCGACCCTGCTGACAGTGCACGTGCAGGTGCTTGGTGAACAGGTCGTCAGCCGGCGGTAGGCGTGAGGCGGTAGACCGACACGTGCGAGCGCGACTCGGCGGTGAACTGCGTCCCCGACCAGTCGGCGTGCCGGCTCTCCAGCTCGAACCCGGCGAGGCGTGCCATCAGGTCCAGCTCGGCCGGCCAGACGTAGCGGTGCGGGCTGCGGAACAGCTGGGCCCGCCTGCTGTCGTCGAACCGGAAGTGGTGCGACACCACGTGCTGGGCGAGGACGTCGTACGTGTCCAACCCGAGGTAGCCGGGCTCGGAGAGCCACACGACGGCCTCCTGGCCCGGCGGCAGCCGCCGCAGCTCCGGCACCCACAGCTCGATGACGAAGCGGCCGCCCGGGGCCAGGTGCCGCGCGGCGTTCCGGAAGCAGGCAACCTGCTCGTCCTGGGTCAGCAGGTTCGAGATCGTGTTGAAGACGAGGTAGACCACCGTGAACTCGCCCGGTGCGCGGGTGGTGGACATGTCGCCGACCACGACCGGGATCGTCTCGGCGCCGACCTTGGTGCGGAGCTGGTCGATCATGGGCGCGGACAGCTCGATGCCGGTGACGGGCACACCGCGCTCGGCCAGGGGAACGGCGACGCGTCCGGTGCCGATCGCGAGCTCCAGCGCCCGGCCGTCGCCCGCGAGCTCGACCAGGCGGTCCACCGTCGGTCCGAGCACCTCCGGTGCGAACATCCCCGTGCCCGGGGTGTCGTAGCGGCGGGCCGCGTCGGCATCCCAGATCTCGTCCTGGCGCATGGTGGCGATCCTGTCAACGCGCCTGCGTGTCGTCCATCGACTTTCGCAGGGGCAGGGCGGGTGTCCAGCCGGCACGCACCGGCGGCGCCTCACAGGCACCGCACAGCGAGCACCCACGGTCGGCTCAGAGGAGCTCCCGACACTCGATGACATGAGCATCCTGGAGCGCGGGGCCGCCGACCCCCTGGTGGCGACGGCCGGACCGCTCGGCAGACGCGCCCGTCTCGACGAGGTGGTCCGGCTGACGGCCGCCTCCGTGCTGTGGCTGAGCCTGCTGCTGGTCACCTACTGGTGGGTGGCCGACGGCGGCGTCCGCGACCTCCGTGGGTGGGCCGGCGGACTGACGTCGACCGGCCGGCTCACCGGCCTGGTGGCCTCGGTGCTCCTCCTCGCCCAGGTCGTGCTGATGGCGCGGGTGCCCAGGCTGGAGGCGGCCTTCGGGCAGGACCGGCTGGCGCACGGCCACCGACTGGTCGGGTTCACGTCCTTCAACCTGATGCTCGCCCACATCGTGCTGATCACCTGGGGGTACGCCGCCGGCGAGCTCGTCCGGACCCCGGCGACGCTGTGGGGGCTGGTCACCGACTACCCCGGGATGCTGCTGGCCACCGGCGGAACCCTCTGCCTGGTCATGGTGGTCGTCACCAGCATCAAGGCCGCACGTCGACGGATCCGCTACGAGTCCTGGCACCTGCTGCACCTCTACGCCTACCTCGGCGTCGGCCTGGCCCTGCCGCACCAGCTCTGGACCGGTCAGCAGTTCATGTCCTCACCGGCCCGCACCGTGTTCTGGTGGACGGCGTGGGGCGTCGCCGCGGCCGCCGTCCTCCTCTTCCGGGTCGGTCTTCCGCTGCGGGTGAACCTGCGCCACCGGCTCCGCGTGACCTCCGTCGTGCCGGAGGCCGGCGGCATCGCGTCGGTGTACCTGACCGGTCGCCGCCTGGACCGCCTCGACGTGGAGGCCGGGCAGTTCCTCTCCTGGCGGTTCCTCGGCCGGCGCGGCTGGACCCGCGCCAACCCGTACTCCCTGTCGGCCGCCCCGGACGGCAGGAGCCTCCGGATCACGGTGCAGGCGGTGGGTGACGGCAGCGCCGCGCTGTTCAACCTGCGGCCCGGCACCCGGGCTCTGGTCGAGGGGCCGTACGGACGCCTCAGCGCCCGCGCCCGCACCCGGCACAAGGTCGCGCTCATCGGGGCCGGTGTCGGCATCACGCCTCTGCGGGCGCTGGCCGAGGGACTCGACTACCTGCCCGGTGACGCCGTGCTCCTGCAGCGCTACACGAGCCAGCCGCTCTTCGCCCCCGAGCTCGACGCCCTCGCGGCCGAGAAGGGGCTCCGGGTGCTGCCGCTGCCGGGCCGGCGACGCGGCCCCGACTCCTGGCTCGGTGACGGCATCGGCACCGTCGACGACCTGACCGCGCTGACCCACTGGGTCCCCGACGTCGCCGAGCGAGACGTCTACGTGTGCGGCCCCGCTCCCTGGACCGACCTGGTCCGCGCCACCCTGACCGCCGCCGGCCTCCCCGAGGACCGGCTCCATCTCGAGACCTTTGCGTGGTGACCCGATGAAGCGCATCACCCTCTGGCTGCTGAGCACGCTGTCGGTCGTCGTGCTCCTCTTCGGCTACGACGCCTCCAGCACGACCACCACAGCCGGCACGCCGCCCGCGATCGTGTCCGGCGCCGGCGGGTCGACCGGCACGTCGAGCTCGTCGTCCTCCGGCAGCGCCGGGTCGGGTACGACGTCCGGCTCGTCGTCCGGGAGCGGCAGCGGGTCGACCGGCCGCACCAACGTCACCGGCGCCGTCGCCTCCACCCAGTGGGGACCGGTCCAGGTCGAGCTGACCGTCGCCGCCGGCAAGATCACCCAGGTCGACGTCGTGCAGTACCCGAGCGGCAACCCCAAGGACCAGGAGATCAACGACTACGCGTTGCCGATCCTGGTGCAGGAGACCACCGACCAGCAGAGCGCGCACATCGACATGGTCAGCGGGGCCACCGTGACGAGCGTGGGCTACATCCAGTCGCTGCAGAGCGCCCTCGACCAGGCGAACCTGTGAGCACGCGGATGGCTCCGCGCGAGCACGGCCCCGCCGCCGGCACCCGGCCGCCGGTGTGGCGCCGGGTCGAGCAGGTGATGGGCATGCCGATCAGCCTCGCGCTGCGCGGCCGTCACGCCGGCGACCGGTACGGCGAGGCTGCGTGGGCGAGGGCGCTGGCCGTGCTGCACGAGGCCGACCGGGTGTTCAGCACCTACCGGGCCGACTCCTTCGTGTCCCGGCTGGGCCGCGGCGAGATCACGGTCGCGGACTGCCCGGCCGAGGTCGGCGAGGTGCTCGCCCTCGGGGAGCTCGCCCGCGTGCAGTCGGGCGGCGCCTTCGACGTGCGCCGACGGGACGGCGACGGTCGTCCGGTTCTCGATCCGAGCGGCGTCGTGAAGGGCTGGGCCGTGCAGCGCGCCGCGCACGCGTTCGACGTCCTCGCCGACACCGACGTCTGCCTGTCCGCGGGCGGGGACATGGTCTGCCGGGTCGCGGACCCGGAGGGCGCTCCCTGGCGCATCGGCATCGAGGACCCTCGCGACCCCAGCCGGGTCGTCGCCGTCGTACCCCTGCGCAAGGGGGCGGTCGCCACGTCGGCACCGACGCACCGGGGCGACCACATCGTCGACGCGCGCACGGGGGAGGTGCCCCGAGGCGTCAGGTCGGTCACCGTCGTGGCGGACGACCTGACCTGGGCCGACATCGACGCGACCGCGGCCTTCGCACAGGGCGACCACGCCCGGCGGTGGCTCGAGTCGCGGCCGGGCCGACGCGGCGTGGTCGTCGGGGACGACGGGTCTGTGCAGGCCTACGCGACGGCCTGAGTGGGGCTAGAACTCGAGCTGGTAGTCCGCCTCGGCCTTCGGGTCCTCAGCGGAGCTGGCGTGCACCCAGACGTGACCACGACCGTCGCAGTCGTTGCGGGCACAGGGCAGGTTGCCCGCCGGGGACATCACGTCGCACATGTCGAACCTCCAGGATCGCCCCCACGGCACCGCCGCGGCCCCCGGCACGGCCGGCTCAGAAATCTCACCTGGAGGTGTTGACCCGCGGCGGCGCCCCAAACGGGTGGTTTGGTCCACCGCGGCTCAAAAGTCTGCGGGCGCCGACCTCTTCGCGCGGCGGGTGGGGCAACTCCGACGTGACGCCCGGCGCCCTGAGGTAGGCACACTGTGTGCGCAGACCCGCTCCACCCGCGCACCTCAGGAGGTCGAGACACCATGCTCTTCCCCGCCCGCGGCCCGCAGGCAGGTGCCGTCACCCGACTGGTCATCGACACCCAGCCCGACCGGCTGCCGGTGGTGCGCTGGGCCGGCGTCGCCGGACCTGAACTCGACCCGGCCGACGGACTGGTCGGGCTGCTCGGCCCACGGCGCGGTGTGCCGTCCCTCGTCGAGCAGGCGCACGGCGCCTACGAGCGTCCGGGCCTGCGCGGGCACCGGCTGGCCGACCAGGCCGGCGGCGGCCGTGACGTGGCCGGCCGCGCCTGGAGCACCCGGTTCGAGCCGGTCGGGACAGTGCAGTCCGAGGACACGCTCGAGGTCACCGCCCGCGACCCGCGAGCCGGTCTGTCGCTGCGCACGGACATCGAGTCGCTGCCCGGTGGGGCGCTCCGGCTCCGGCACGTGCTGACGAACGACGCGGCACCGCCGTACCTCCTGGAGGGGCTCGAGGTGTCGCTGCCGCTGCCGGCGACCGCGACCGAGGTGCTCGACTTCACCGGCCGCCACGAGGGGGAGCGGGCGCCGCAGCGGCACCGGATCACCGACGGGCTGTGGCTGCGCGAGTCACGCCGCGGCAAGACCGGTCACGACGCCGCGAGCGTGCTCGTCGCGGGCACCGCCGGCTTCACCTTCGCCACCGGCGAGCTGATGGCCGTCTCCGTCGGCCACAGCGGCAACTCCGTGGTCGCGGTCGAGCGGAGCGCGGCGTCCGAGGCCACCCTCAGCGCCGGCGAGCTGCTGCTGCCCGGTGAGGTCGTGCTGCTCGAGGGCGACAGCTACACGATGCCGTGGGTCTACTTCGTTGCGTCGCGGGAGGGGCTGGACCCGGCAGCGCAGGCGCTGCACACCTGGCAGCGCACGCTGCCCGCCCACCCGCAGGCGCAGCCGGTGACGCTCAACGTGTGGGAGGCGGTGTACTTCGACCACGACGCCGACCGGCTCGAGTCGCTCGCCGACCTCGGCGGCGCGGATCGGCGTGGAGCGGTTCGTCCTGGACGACGGATGGTTCCTCGGCCGCCGCGACGACACCGCCGGCCTCGGCGACTGGTGGGTCGACCGGACCGTGTGGCCGGACGGGCTGGGACGCCTCATCGACCACGTGCGCAACCACGGCATGGAGTTCGGGCTGTGGTTCGAGCCTGAGATGGTCAACCCCGACTCCGCCCTCTACCGCGAGCACCCCGACTGGATCCTCGGCGCCGAGGGCCGGGAGCCGCTGATGCACCGCAACCAGCACGTGCTCGACCTGACCAACCCCGAGGTGTGGCACTACCTCCGCGACCGGGTCGACAAGATCCTCAGCGAGCACGCCGTCGACTACGTCAAGTGGGACCACAACCGCGACCTCCTCGAGGGCGGCAGCGCGGTGCACGGCGGGGCGCCGGCGGCGCACGGCCAGAACGCCGCGTTCTACACGCTGCTCGACGACCTCCGCACCCGCCACCCGGAGGTGGCGTGGGAGTCCTGCGCCGGCGGGGGCGGGCGCATCGACCTGGGCGTCGTCGAGCGGGTGCAGCGGTTCTGGACGTCGGACATGACCGACGCGATGGCCCGCCAGCACATCCAGCGCTGGACCGGCCAGCTCATCGCCCCGGAGTACCTCGGCGCCCACGTCTCGGCACCGCGCTCCCACCAGACCGGCCGGACGCTCTCACTGGACTTCCGCGCTGCGACGGCCTTCTTCCTCGCGTTCGGCATCGAGTGGGACCTGACCGAGGCGACCCCGGCCGAGCTCGACGAGCTCGCCTCCTGGGTCGCATTGCACAAGGAGCACCGCCCGCTGCTGCACTCCGGGCGGGCCGTGCGGATCGACGCGACCGACCCCGCCGTGCACGCCTACGGCGTCGTCGCGGAGGACCGGGACAGCGCCCTGCTCTGCCACGTGCAGCTCGACGAGTCCACGCACAACCGCGGGTGCACCCTGCGGGTGCCGGGGCTGCGACCCGACGCGACCTACCGGCTGGGCTGGCTGGGCCCGGTCGACCTCCGGGCCACCTCGATGAGTCCCGGACTCTCACCGGACGGCCCGACCGCGGGCGCACCGGTGACTGGTCGGCAGCTGGCCGAGCTCGGGCTCTGGATGCCGCGGCGTCGCCCCGAGACCGCCCAGCTGATCCACGTCGCGCACACCGACGAGGCCGCTGAGCGGCTGGCGTCGGGCGTCGGTCAGCGAGGCGAAGCGGCAACCGGGTCGGACAACGCCGACACCAGCTCGTCGTAGTCAGGCATCCGGCGCTTCCGACGGACGAAGTGGACCAGCGCCTCCGAGGTCGCGACCTCGTCGCACGCATCGAGCAGCTCCAGCTCGAATGTGTTCATGCTTACCCCCCGTTCGCGTCCCCCCGGACGTGCTCGCGTGACGGTAATCGCCGCGACCACCTCCAAGGTTACGCCCGTCGCCTAGGGTCGACCGCATGACGAGACGCCGCGAGCGCGAGAGGCCTGAGGTGGACCCGGTGCAGGCCTGGCGGGACGCCTTCGACCGCGTGTGCGCGCTCGTGGAGCGCCTCGACCCCGCCGCGTTCGCGACGATGGTGCCGGCGTGCCCGGACTGGACGGTCCGTGACCTCCTCTCGCACATGGTCGGGCTGGGCGCCGACGTGCTCGCCGGGGACGAGCCCGACGACCACAACAGCGCATGGACCCAACGGCAGGTCGCGGCCCGGCGGGGCCGGCCGGGCGCGGATCTGCTCGCGGAGTGGCGTGGTGTCGCCGAGCCGCTGATGGCCTGGATGCGCGAGCACGGCAGCCGCCCGCTCAACGACGTGGTGATCCACGAGCAGGACCTGCGCGGCGCGGTCGGCGTCGTCGGCGGCCGCGACAGCGACGGCCTGCGGATCGTCCGCGACCGGATGGCCGGCCGGTTCGCCAGGGCGCTCGACGGCCTGCCGCCGGTCGCGCTGGTGTCGCGGGAGTGGACGTGGTGCTCGCAGGGCGAGGTCGGCGACGCCGTCGTGGTGGTCGAGGCCGCCGCCTTCGACCTGGCCCGGGCGTTGACCAGCCGGCGTACGGCGGACCAGCTGCGGTCCTGGACACGGCGAGGTGACGTCGCGCCGTACCTCGCGGCGTTCGCGACGCTCGGCCCGCTGCCGACCGCGCCGCTGCCCGAGTAGCCGACTTGCCCGCGCCGGGGCGGTCCGCGGGTTAAGGTGACCCCGCGCTGGAGCAGCCAGCGCCATCCGAGGTGCACGGAGACCACGCATGACCACCCCGAGCGAGCCGCGACGACGTCCTGGCCGGCGCCGCATCCGGCACCGTCGTGCCGGCGGTCTGGGCGGCACCCTCGGGCTCACCTTGGCCAGCACGGTCCTGCCCGGCAGCGGCATGGTCTGGGCCCGTCGCCGGCTGCTGGGGCTCCTGCTGCTGGTGCCCGCGCTGGCCCTGTTCGGCTACCTCGGCTGGTACGTCGTCCGCGACCCGCAGGCAGCCCTCGCGGTGGCGTTCGACCCCGCGCGGCTCACGGTCGTCACCGGGGTGGCCGTCGGCGTCCTCCTGGTGTGGGTGCTCAACGTCGTGCTCACCTACCTGATGGTCCGGCCGTTCGAACGCAGTCGAGCTCACGGGCTGCTCGGGGCGGCGTTCGTGCTGCTGATGTGCGTCGCGGTGGCGGCGCCGCTCGCGGTGGTGGCCCGCTACTCGATGGTGCAGAAGCAGGTCGTGCAGAAGGTGTTCCAGCACAACAAGAGCGCGACCGCGCCGGTCGACGTCACGGAGGAGGACCCCTGGGGCGGGCGTGACCGGGTCAACGTGCTGCTGCTCGGCGGCGACGGCAACGTCCACCGCGAAGGGGTGCGCACCGACTCCGTGGTGCTGGCCAGCATGGACGTGCACACCGGCCGCACCGTGCTGTTCAGCCTGCCGCGCAACCTGATGCGGGTGCCGTTCCCGATGCGCTCGCCGCTGCACGCGATCTACCCCGAGGGCTTCACCGGCCCGGGTGACCCGGCCGAGTGGCTGCTCAACGCGGTCTACCGCAACGTCCCGGCACTGCACCCGGGCATCCTCGGCAACAGCGACAACGAGGGCGCCGACGCCGTCAAGCAGGCCGTCGCCGGCGCGCTCGGAGTGCACGTCGACTACTACCTGCTGGTCAACCTGGCCGGCTTCCGCAGCATCGTGCAGGCGATCGGCGGGGTGACGGTCAACATCAACCAGCCGATCCCGATCGGCGGCAACACCGACCTCGGGATCGCCCCGGACTCCTACCTGCAGCCGGGCCCGAACCAGCGGCTCAACGGCTTCGAGGCGCTGTGGTTCGCCCGCGGCCGCTACGGATCCGACGACTACCAACGGATGGAGCGGCAGCGCTGCATGATCGACGCGATCATCAACGAGGCCAAGCCGCTCAACCTGCTGCGCCGCTACGAGTCGCTGGCCGCGGTGGGCCAGGAGATCGTCCGCACCGACATCCCCAGCGACCTGCTCTCCGCGTTCGTCGACCTCGCGACCGAGGTCAAGGGCAGCCAGGTCCGCTCCGTGGTCTTCCGCGCGTCCTCGGAGTTCGCGCCCAGCAACCCCGACTACGACTGGGTGCACGAGAAGGTGCGGAAGGCGCTCCGGTCGGGTCAACCGGGCCGCGGGACCACGCCGACTCCGACGCCGACGACCGCGCCAACGCCCTCACCGAGTGCCTCGCCGACCGTGGACCCGGCAGACGCGACCGACGCCAAGGACGCCTGCGGCTACCACCCGTTGTCCTGAGACCCCGTGCGACGACGGGTCGCCACGACCACGGTGGCGCCCCACTCGTCGTCGGTGACCACCCGCGGCGCCAGGCCGTCGGCAGTGAACGCGTCGCACATCGCCGCGGCTTGGCGCTCGCTGGACTCCACCAGCACGTGCCCGCCGGGGGCCAGCCACGTGAGCGCACCCGCGCTGACCCGGCGGAACACGGCGAGGCCGTCCGCGCCGCCGTCGAGCGTCACCCGTCGCTCGTGGTCACGTGCCTCGGGCGGCATCAGCGCGATGGCGCCGGTGGGCACGTAGGGCACGTTCGCCAGCAGCACGTCGACGCGGCCACGCAGGTCGCGGGGGAGCGGGTCGAACAGGTCGCCCTCGAACACGTGGCCGCCGGCGCCGGCGACGTTCACCCGCGCGCAGCGTACGGCGGCCGGGTCGACGTCCGCGGCGTAGAGCTCGACCGGGCGTCGTACCGCCAGCGCGGCGCCGAGCGCGCCGGAGCCGCAGCAGAGGTCGAGCACCACGGCGTCGGTCACCCCGTCGAGCAGCCGGGCCGCCTCGTCCACGAGCAGCTCGGTGCGGTGCCGCGGCACGAACACCCCGGGCTCGACGACCATCCGCAGCCCGCAGAACGCGGCCCAGCCGACGACGTACTCGAGCGGCTCCCCGGCCACCCGTCTCGTCACCATGGACTCGAGCTCGGTGGCCGAGGGCGCGGCCTCCACGAGCAGCGCGGCCTCCTGCTCGGCGAACACGCAGCCGGCCGCGCGGAGCCGGGCGACCAGCTCGGCGGGCGGTTCACCCATCGAGCACCCCCAGCAGCCGCTCGGCCTTCCACCGGGTCTCGGCGTACTCCTCGTCCACGTCGGAGCGCACCGTGATGCCGCCGCCCGTGCCGAGGGTGTAGGCCCAGCCGCCGGCGGCCGAGGTCGCGACCAGCGTGCGGATCACCACGCCCAGGTCCGCGCGCCCGTCGGCGCCGACCCAGCCGAACGCGCCGGCGTACACCCCGCGCGGCGAGTCCTCGACGTCCTCGATGATCCGCATGGTGCGCAGCTTGGGGGCGCCGGTCATCGAGCCGGCCGGGAACAGCGCGCGCAGCGCCTCGACCGTGCCGACGCCGTCGCGCAGCCGGCCGCGGACCGTCGACACCAGCTGGTGCACGGAGGCGTAGGACTCGACGGCCATCAGCTCGGGGACGGTCACGGTCCCCGGCTCGCAGACCATCGAGAGGTCGTTGCGCAGCAGGTCCACGATCATCAGGTTCTCGGCGCGGAACTTCGCGTCGGTCGCCAGCGACACCCGCAGCCGCTCGTCCTCCTCGGGCGTCGCGCCGCGCGGCGTGGTGCCCTTGATCGGCTTGGTCTCCAGCCACCGGTCGCGGTCGACGAGCGCGAACCGCTCCGGGCTCGAGCTGAGCAGGTGCAGGTCGCCGTGCTGCAGGTATCCCGCGTACGGCGCCGGGCTGGCGTCCCGCAGCCGCAGGTACGCCGACACCGGGTCCACCCCCGAGGCGACCGCCTCCCGGTAGGTCAGGTTGACCTCGTAGGAGTTGCCCAGCCGCAGCTGCCGCTGCACCTCCTCGAACGCGTCGGCGTAGCGCCGCGGAGTGGCCCGGCTGCCGGCTCGCTGGGCCGCGCCGACCTCACCCGGGGCGTCCGGGTGCTCCACGAACAGCGGTTCGCGCACGCGCATCCAGACCGCGTCGGGCACGCCGCTCCCGGTGTGGGCCGGCAGGTCCGGCCGGCAGGCGTAGCCGAGGTATCCCACCCAGCTCACCATCGGGTCGCCGCCGTCTCGCGCGACCTCGTCGGCGAGCACGGCGAACACGTCGTCGCCGACCACCTCGCTGCGGCCGTGCTGGTGTCGCTCGACCCGCCGGCCCGCCGCGTCGTAGGTCAGCGACACGTCCTCCTCGCGCAGGAAGCCGAGGATCGACTGGCGTCCCGACCAGGCACGGGCGCCGCCGCCGTCGAGCCAGAACATCCGGTCGTGCCGCGCGGCCAGCTCCCGGAAGCGCTGCACCGGGTCGACGCTCACGCGCCCTCCAGGAAGTTGCGGACCAGCCGCTCGCCGTGCTCGGTGAGGATCGACTCGGGGTGGAACTGCACGCCCCACAAGGGCTTCTCGCGGTGCGCGACCCCCATCACGACCCGGCCGTCCTCGCCGTCGCACCACGCCGTCTCGACGAGCACGGCGGGCAGGGCGACCGCCGCCAGCGAGTGGTAGCGGACCGCCGTGAACGGGGACGGGATCCCCCCGAACAGCAGCGACCCGTCGTGCTCCACGCGGGCCGTGTCACCGTGCGCCGGCGTCACCTGGCCGACGTGACCGCCGTACACGGAGACGAGGCCCTGCATGCCCAGGCACACCCCCAGCACCGGCACGGTCGCGGCCAGCAGCACCTCGCGGCCGACCGCGAAGTCGCCGGTGTCCGTGGGGTTGCCGGGGCCGGGGGAGAGCACCACGTGGCTGTAGCCGGCCAGGTCGTCGAGGGTCACCTCGTCGTGCTCGACGACCGCCGGCAGGGTGCCGGTGACGGCGGCGACGAGGTGGACGAGGTTCCACGTGTAGGAGTCGTGATGGTCCACGACCACGACGCGGGCACCCGGCATGGCGGTGACGCTACCGCCACGGCGATGAGTCCCGACCCCCGCGGGAGTCTGCGCCTGTGACGGCCCCGTCCTCGACCGAGGTGATCGCGATGAGCGACGTGCAGGAGCAGGTGCAGGACGTGCTGGACGAGCTGGTGGCCTCGGGCACCGAGCGGGGCATCGCGGTGGCGGCGTACGTCGACGGCGTGCGCGTCGTGGACGCCGTCGCCGGGGCCGTCGACGGCGCGGGCCACCCGGTCGTCCCGGGCACCGACCGCCACGCTCGGCAATGACCCGCGCGTGGTCGCCGCGGTCGGCTCGCGCGTGTTCGGCATGGCCGGTGCCGGTGGCAGCTGGGCCGGCGCCGACCCCGAGCGCGGCCTGGCGCTGGCCGTCACCGAGAACATGCTGACCACCGACTTCGACGCGGTCGGCCGGGTGGGTCGGGTGGTTTTCGGGGCGGTGCAGCGGTCACCCCACCAGCGCGATCAACCGGAGTGCGTCGTGCGGGGCGTACCCCTTGACGTCGTTGTCGAAGTACACGAACACGTCGAGCCCGTCCGCCTCCCACGCGCGGCACCTCTCGGCCCACTCGTGCAGGGCCTCGTCGGTGTAGCCGCTGGTGTAGAGCTCCTTGTCGCCGTGCAGCCGGACGTACGCGAAGTCGCTGGTCACCCGGTCCACCCGCGGCCACCGGCCGGCGGTGTCGGCGAGCACGGTGGCCACGCCGTGCCGGTCCAGCAGGTCGGTCGCCTCGTCGGTGACGAACGTCTGGCTGCGGAACTCCAACGCGTGCCGCACCGGCTGGTCGGGCGTCTCCGCGACGGTGAGCGAGCGGCCCTCCTTGACCTTGTCGTCGTGCCCCTCGGCGAGCGTCGCCGCGGCACCGGTCGTCCGCGGCAGCCGGGCGAGGAACGCGTCGAGCACGTCGGCGTCGAAACGGAGGTTCTCCGGCAGCTGCCAGAGCACGGGCCCGAGCTTCGGGCCGAGCGCGAGCACCCCGGAGGCGAAGAAGTTCGCGAGCGCGGTGTCCACGTCGACCAGCCGCTTCAGGTGCGTCACGTAGCGCGGTCCCTTGACCGAGAACACGAAGTGGTCCGGGGTCTCCTCGCGCCAGGAGGCGTACGACGACGGCCGCTGCAGCGAGTAGAAGGAGCCGTTGATCTCGATCGAGGTGAGCCGGGACGCGGCGTACTCCAGCTCCCGCCGCTGTGCCAGCCCCTTCGGGTAGAAGTCGCCGCGCCACGCCGGGTAGCGCCACCCCGCGATCCCGACCCGCACGCTCACGCGCCCACCGTAGCCACCACGCTTGTGACCGACCCGTGGCAGGAACCCGGCCCGCGCAACGGACCGCCGACGGTCCGTCGGTCTACCGGTCTGCCCGCCGGTCAGTCGGTGACGTCCTTGGCGAGCTCCGCCGAGCGAGAGGGACTCGTCGCGCAGCCGCACCGCCTCCACCCGCTTCCCGACGATCGAGCGCAGGTGGTCGGTGGCGTCCCAGTCGTTGGCGTGCATGCCGGCGAGCACCAGGTCGCCCTTCAGCCAGAACGCCGTGAACGTGCGACCGCCTTCCGCGGTGGTGTCGCCGCGCAGCACGACCTCGTCGTAGCCGTCCGGCCCGACGCTGCCGATGTACTCCATGCCGAGGTCGTACTGGTCGGTGAAGAAGTACGGCAGCCGGTCGTAGGTCGGCGCGTGCCCGAGCATCGCGTGCGCCGCCGTCTTCCCCTGCTCGATCGCGGTGTCCCAGTGCTCGACGCGCAGCCGCCGGCCCAGCACCGGGTGCAGGGCGTTGGCCACGTCGCCGGCGGCGAACACGTCCGGCTCGGAGGCACCGAGGTGCTCGTCGACCAGGATCCCGTTGTCGGTCTCGAGCCCGGCCGCCTCGGCCAGCTCGACGTTGGGCGCGACGCCGATGCCGACCACGACGAGGTCGGCGGTCACGTCCGACCCGTCCGCGAGGTGTACGACGGCCCGGGGGCCGCGCCGTCCTGAGCCTGTCGAAGGGTCCCTTCTCGATCGCGGACACCTGGACGCCGAGCCGCAGGTCGACGCCGTGCTCGGTGTGCAGGTCCGCGAACACCTGCGCGACCTCGGGGCCGAGGACCCGCAGCAGCGGCAGGTCGAGCGACTCGAGCACGGTCACGTCGGCGCCCGCCTTCCGGGCGGCCGAGGCGGTCTCGAGGCCGATCCAGCCGGCCCCGATGATCGCGACGGACGTCCCGGAGGCGAACGTCTCCTTGAGGTGCTGGCTGTCCTCGATGGTGCGGAGGTAGGCGACCGGCGCGCCGGAGTCGTCGGCCATCGCCAGGTGCCGCGGGGCGGAACCCGTCGCCAGCAGCAGCTTGTCGTAGGCCTGGTCCCCGGCCTCGGTGCGCACCACCTTGGCGGCGGTGTCGAGGCCGGTGACCCGCTGCCCGAGGCGCAGGTCGACGTCGTTCTGGTCGTACCAGTCCGGGTCGTGCACGAACGCCGACTCGAGCTCGTCGTCGCCGAGGAGGTACCCCTTCGACAGCGGCGGCCGCTCGTAGGGCAGGTGGTGCTCCTCGCCGAACACCACGACGTCCCCGTCGTAGCCCGCCGACCGCAGCTCCTCCACGGCCTTGGCGGCGGTGAGGCCGCCTCCCACGACGACGAAGGTCTGGCTCATCACGACTCCTGGACGGCTGCTCGGCAACGGGACGCTCTCGGTGCAGTCTTGCCCAGGTGCACCCGCAGAGTCGAGGTCACCGGGCCCGCGACGAGGCGAGCCTGGCCAGGGCGAGCGCGCTCACCAGCAGGCCGAAGTCGCGCAGCGCGACGTCGTAGTAGTCGCCGAGGGTGATGAGGTTGACGATGATGCCGCCGAGCCACGCGGCGACGAGGTAGCCGCCGAACTGCGGGCGGACGGCCACGACGATCCCGGCGACGATCTCCACGACCCCGACGAGCAGCATCGCGGTGTGCGCGGTCCCGGGCACGAGGTGGTTGATCCAGGGGGCGAGGTACGCCTCCCAGTTGGTGAGCAGGTTGAAGAACTTGTCCAGGCCGAAGGCGATCGGGGCGATCGTGAACACCGTGCGGAGCAGCAGGAAGGCCTGCTGGTCGCCGGTGCGCGGAGCGACTGCGCCGGTCTGGCCGGGCTGGACGGGAGCGTGGGTCATGGTGAACCTCCGAGGGTCGTTCCGAGACGTGTATAAGATAACTGCGTTGACTTTAGAACCTCCGAATCTCTTTCGTCAACAATTCTGTCTTCAAGAAGGAGTGCGGATGACCGACCGACTCTCCGAGCAGGCCTCGAGCATCGGCGCGCTGGCCGAGCCGGTGCGCGGGGCGCTCTACGCGTTCGTCGTCGCCCAGCGCGAGCCGGTCAGCCGCGAGCAGGCCGCCGACGGGGTCGACGTACCCGTGCACACGGCGAAGTTCCATCTCGACAAGCTGGTCGAGGAGGGGCTGCTGGACGTGGAGTTCCGCCGGCTGACCGGCCGCACCGGGCCGGGGGCGGGCCGGCCCTCGAAGCTCTACCACCGCTCGGCCCGCGAGCTGTCCGTGTCGCTTCCGGAGCGGCGCTACGACGTGGTCGGCCGCATCCTCGCCGGTGGCGTGGTGCGGGCCGGCGCGCAGGACGTCCCGGTCGAGGAGGCGCTGGCGCAGGTGGCGACCGAGGAGGGCCGCCGGGTGGCGGGTGCCGCGACCGCGACCGGGGAGGACATCGAGCGGGTCGGTGCGGTGCTCCGGGACCAGGGGTACGAACCAGCCGAGCGCGACGACGACCTGCTGCTGGTCAACTGCCCGTTCGACGCGCTGGCCCAGGAGCACAGGGAGCTCGTCTGCGGGCTGAACGAGTCGTTCGTGCACGGCGTGGTCGACGGGCTCGGCTGCACCGGCCTGGTCGCGCGGCTCGACCCCGAGGAGGGCCTCTGCTGCGTCAAGGTCCGCGCCGAGCCGCGCAGGCCCTAGGCCGGCCGGAGCAGGCCCCGCCTCGGCACCGGCAGCGGCACGACGATCTCGAGCAGGCCGTCGGCGACCGTCGCCACCCCGTCGAGGCCGGCCCGGCGCACGGTCGGGAGCACCGACGTCGTTGTCGGACTCGGCCAGGCAGATGATCGCGCGGTAGCCACGCAGGCCGCCCCTCGCGGGCGAGCTCGCGCAGCATCCGGGAGCCGACGCCCGAGCCCTGGTGGGCGTCCTCCACGAGGAGGCCCACCTCGAGCTCGGTGCGCGACAGCGGGCCGGCGCAGCCGAGGCCGACGACCTGCCCGCACTGCTCGGCCACCACGCTCCAGCCGCGCGGCGGCGCGATCAGCCGGCGGACCAGCCGGTCGTGGACCTCGGTGACCGGGACGTGGAAGCGACGGTGCAGGGTCGCGGGGGAGCAGCGGGCGTGCAGGGCGACGACGGGTTCGACGTCGTCCAGGGTCGCGGTCCGGGTGCGGACCAGCGCGGTGGTCATGGCTCTCCGTCCAACACGGCAAGGGATCTCGTGGGTGCCCTCCCAGGGTGGCTGGCCGAGGTTTCCGGACGGCCACGACGATGTTTCGCGTGTGCGAAGTCTTCGGCGGAAGGTGCGGTTGAACCGGATGCAAGACTGAGGTCGTGAGCACGTTCGAGGCCGTCCACGAACCTCTCGTCGCGCGTGACGTGCTGCTCGGCCGGACCACCCACGTGCGCCGGCTGGTCCCGAACAAGACCCGCCGGATGATCGGCGCCTGGTGCTTCCTGGACCACTACGGCCCCGACGACATCAAGACCACCGGGGGCATGTGGGTGCCACCGCACCCGCACACCGGACTGCAGACGGTGACCTGGCTGTTCGAGGGCCTGGGCCTGCACACCGACAGCCTCGGCTCCCACCAGCTGATCCGGCCGGGGCAGCTCAACGTGATGACCGCCGGGCACGGCATCTGCCACGCCGAGGTCTCACCGGAGGACGCCCCGGAGCTGCTGCACGGCGTGCAGCTGTGGGTGTGCCTCCCCGACAGGGTCCGGGACACGACGCCGCCCGCGTTCACACACCTGGCCGACCTGCCGACCTGGAGCGAGCGTGGTGCCACCCTGCGCGTGCTGGTCGGATCGCTCACGGGTGAGGCGTCGACCGCTCCGACGTACACCCCGGTCGTCGGTGCCGAGCTCACCCTCGAGCCGGGCTCGGAGGCGACCCTGCCGCTGGAGACCGCCTTCGAGTACGGCGTCCTGGTCGCCCAGGGCGCGGTGGAGGTCGACGGGGTGCTGGTCGAGCGCAACGCGATGAGCTACCTCGGCCGCGGGCGGCGCGAGCTGACCTTCCGGGCGGCCGCGGACGGCGAGCCCACGATCCTGATGCTGCTCGGCGGCGAGCCGTTCGAGGAGGAGATCGTGATGTGGTGGAACTTCATCGGCCGCAGCCACGAGGAGATCGTCGAGCAGCGCGCGGCCTGGAACGGCGCCGGCGTCCACGACGAGCCGGAGCGGTTCGGCGCGGTCAGGGACTTCGACGGCGACCGGCTGCTCGCGCCGCCGATGCCGAACACCCGGCTCAAGCCGCGCGGCCGCTCCGCCTGACCTCGCTGGTTGAGGTGCCCGGAGCGCTGGCGACGGGCCTCGGAACCTCACTGCTCGCGCGCAGTGGTCTCGAGGCTCGCGGGCTCGCACCTCAACCAGCGCACGTGACGCCAGGTAAAATTGATGCAAATGTGGCGCCTGGGTCGGATCGTGAGTCACAATGGTGTCACTACAACTGCACATGTTCGTGGGGCTCGGACCTCTCGATCCACGGAGACCGCTGGGGAAGGCGTATCTCGCGCCGGATCTAGGAGGCCACGGTGACCACACGAACTGCGACACGGGGCGTGCTCTACGTCCACTCGGCGCCGTCTGCGCTGTGCCCGCACATCGAGTGGGCCGCGGGCGGCGTGCTCGGCAACGCCGTCAGCCTGGACTGGACGCCGCAGGGCGCCCAGGCGGGCACGTACCGCGCGGAGCTGTCCTGGGCCGGTGAGGCCGGCACGGCTGCCGCCCTGGCGTCCGCGCTGCGCGGCTGGAACCACCTCCGCTTCGAGGTGACCGAGGAGCCGACCGCCGGCACCGAGGGCTCCCGCTTCTCCTACACGCCCGACCTCGGCGTCTTCCACGCCGTCACCGGCGTGCACGGCGACATCATGATCCCCGAGGACCGGCTGAAGGCCGCCGTCGTCAAGGCTGCGCTCGGGGACACCACGCTGAACAACGAGATCGACAAGCTCCTCGGCAAGCCCTGGGACGACGAGCTCGAGACGTTCCGGTACGCCGGCGACGGCGCACCGGTGCGGTGGCTGCACCAGGTCGTCTGACCTCCCACTGCGACCTGGGTCACAGCCGGACGGCAGTTCGCGCATTCCCCTGCGCGGGCTGCCGTCCACTCCGGACAATCCGTGCGTGACATCTCGGATCACGCGAATCCTGCTGACGCTCGCCCTGGCCGGGCTGGTCGCCGCCTGCGCCCCCGCGGCCTCCACGACGCTCCCCGTCCCGGGCACCGCGCCGGTCCTCGTCGGCGCCCACAACGACACCTCCACCCCGTTCAACCTGGTCTCCGTGCCCGCCCTGGTCGCGCACCGGTACGACGGGCGGGGCCTGCGGATCACCGACACCCTCGCGCGGCAGCTCGCGTTCACCCGCTACGCCGTCTCCTACCGCAGCGGGCCACTCACCGTCACCGGCGTGATGGTCGTGCCGAACCGCTCCGGACGGCACCCGGTCGTGGTCATCGCGCACGGGTACGGCGACCCGGCCCGCTACACCACCGGCTCCATGCTCGAGCGTGAGCAGGCGATGCTCGCCGAGAACGGCTTCGTCGCGTTCCAGATCGACTACCGCAACTACGCCGGCTCGACCCGCGAGAGCACCACGCCGGTCGCCCGGCCGCTGGGCTACCCGGCCGACCTCGTCAACGCGGTGGCGGCGCTGAAGAAGGCGCACCTGTCCTTCACCGACCCCACCCGGATCGGGCTGTTCGGCCGGTCCATGGGCGGCGGTGTCGTCCTCAACGCCCTCGTCGCCCGGCCGCACCTCGCCCAGGCCGCGGTGCTGTACTCCCCGGTCAGCTCGCTGGCCGCCGACAACTACCGCCGCTGGGTGGCCGACGACCCGACCCTGCGGGCCCGCGTCGTCAACGCCTTCGGCACCCCGCAGTCCCGCCCCGCGTTCTGGGCCCGGGCCAGCGCGCGGACCTACCTCGACCGGGTCGCCGTCCCGATCCAGATCAACCACGGCACCGCCGACCCGGTCTGCCCGGTCCGCTGGAGCGAGGCCACCACCCGGGCCCTGAAGGCGGCCGGCAAGGACGTCACGCTCTACGAGTACCCAGGCGAGGACCACCGCTTCGACCGCTCCTGGGCCCGGTTCATGCACCGCTCCGTCGCGTTCCTGCGCCGCGAGCTCGCCTGACCCGCCCGCCCCGCCCCCGCCCCGCTGTAACGCGGGGTTATGGACGCTCCACCCGCGACATGCCGCTGGCAAACCGTCCACGGCACTGGCGAAGGGGTCGCGGGTGGGCTTGCCAGGCTCGCGCATGATGGGGGAGTGCACCGCGTCCGCGCGATCCTGACCGGCACCGTCCTCGTGCTGGCCGTTGCGGCCTGCACCGCCGAGCGGGAGCCGCCCCGGAGCGGCGGCACCCCCTCGAGCCCGGCGACCTCGGAGACACCCGCACCGAGCCCGCCCCAGAGCCCGAGCGCCACCGCCACTCAGCGGCCGACGAACCCGGTGTCGGTGCCGGCGCTGTTCGACAGGTCGTACGACGGGCGGGGTCTCCGGCTCGGCCCGGTGCTCGCGCGGACGGACGCCTACACGTCGTACACCGTCACCTACCGCTCCGGCCCGCTGCGGATCTCCGGCAAGCTCGACGTGCCGCGGGGACGCGGCCCGCACCCGGCGGTGGTGCTGGCGCACGGGTACATCGATCCCGCGATCTACGTGAACGGTCAGGGCATGCGCCGCGAGCAGGACTGGCTGGCCCGCGCGGGGTACGTCGTGCTGCACGTCGACTACCGCAACCACGCCGGCTCGTCGAAGGACCCGGCCGCCGAGCGTCGGCTGCGGCTGGGCTACACCGTCGACGTCGTGAACGCCGTCCATGCCCTCCGTCGTACGACGGACGTGGCGGTCGACGACGACCGGATCGGGCTGGTCGGCCGCTCGATGGGCGGCGGCGTGGTCTACAACGTGCTCGTCGCGCAGCCGGGACTCGTCGACGCCGCCGTGGTGTTCGCGCCGGTCAGCTCACGGACCGCGGACAACTTCGACCGGTGGATCCGCGACGACCCCGGCCGCAGCGTGCTCGCGGACCGGATCGCCCGCGACCACGGCCTCCCGGAGGACAGCCCGAGGTTCTGGCGCGAGGTCAGCCCGCGGCCGTACTTCGACCGGATCACGGAGCCGGTGCTCATCCACCACGGCACGGCCGACGAGTCGTGCCCGATCCGCTGGAGCCGGGCCACCCTGCGCGCCATGGAGGCCGCCGGCGTGGACGTGCGGATGTACACCTACCCGGGAGAGCCGCACGCGTTCATCGCGGACTGGCCGCTGTCGATGCGGCGGACGACGGCGTTCCTGCGGGCGCAGACCTGACCTAGGCGCCCCTGCAGATTCCCTGGGTCCCCTGGTAAACCGGCACACCCCTGCCGTTGCAACGCTGGGGGTGTGCCAGTTTCCCTGGGTCCCCTGGGAAACTGGCGCCCAGGATCTACAGCGGGATGTTGCCGTGCGCCCCCCGGAGCACCAGCCCGGCGCCGGCGATGGCCTTCGCGAGGGCGGTGCGGGTGGCGGCCGGTTCGACGACCTCGTCGACGACGCCGATCTCGACGGCCTTGTCGACACCGCCGGCGATCCGCTCGTGCTCGGCGGCCAGCTCGGCCTCGACCTGCGGGCGGACCTCGGGGGCGACCTCGAGCAGCTTGCGGCGGTGCAGGATCCGGATCGCGGCGACCGCACCCATCACGGCGACCTCGGCGCCCGGCCAGGCGAACACCTTGGTGGCGCCCAGCGAGCGGGAGTTCATCGCGATGTAGGCACCGCCGTAGGTCTTGCGGGTCACCAGCGTGACCCGCGGGACGACCGCCTCACCGAAGGCGTGCAGCAGCTTCGCGCCGCGTCGCACGACGCCGTCCCACTCCTGGCCGACACCGGGCAGGTAGCCGGGGACGTCGACCACGACGACCAGCGGGACACCGAACGCGTCGCACATGCGCACGAAGCGGGACGCCTTCTCCGCGGACAGCGAGTCGAGGCAGCCCCCGAGGCGCAGCGGGTTGTTGGCGATCACGCCGACCGTGCGACCACCGAAGCGGCCGAGCGTGGTCACGATGTTCGGTGCCCACTTGGCGTGCAGCTCCTGCGCGGTGCCCTCGTCGAGGATCGCCTCGACGAGCGGGTGCACGTCGTACGCCCGCTTCTTGGACTCCGGCAGCATCTGCGACAGGTCGCGGTCCTCGACCGAGGCGAGCTCGATCGTGGCCTGCGCGCCGAGGAGGGTGGCGACGCCGCGGGCACGCTGGATCGCCTCCTGCTCGGACTCGGTGAGGATGTGCACCACACCGGAGCGCCGGCCGTGCGGCTCGGGGCCGCCGAGGCGCAGCATGTCGACGTCCTCGCCGGTGACCGAGCGGACCACGTCGGGCCCGGTGACGAAGATCCGGCCCTCCGGGCCGAGGATCACGACGTCGGTCAGCGCCGGGCCGTACGCCGCGCCGCCGGCCGCCGGGCCGAGGACCACGGAGATCTGCGGGATCTTGCCGGAGGCCTGGGTCATCGCGTGGAAGATCTCACCGACGGCGTGCAGCGACAGCACGCCCTCCGCGAGCCGCGCGCCGCCGGAGTGCCACAGCCCGACGACCGGTGCCTGGTCGGCGAGCGCGCGCTCGTAGGCGTGCACGACGACCTTGCAGCCGACCTCACCCATGGCGCCGCCCATCACGGTGGCGTCCGAGCAGAACGCCACCACGTGGGTGCCGTCCACCTTGCCCACCGCGGCCAGCATGCCGCTGCCGTCGTCGGGCGTGATCAGCTCGAGAGTGCCCTCGTCGAAGAACGCCGCGAGCCGGAAGTTCGGGTTGCGCGGGTCCTCCTCGCGGGGGAGCTTGGCGGGCTTCTGGGCGGGAGCGGCTGCCGGGGCCGTGGTCATCAGTAGGAGCCGAACGCCATGGCGACGTTGGCGCCGCCGAAGCCGAACGAGTTGTTCAGCGCGGCGATGTCACCCTGGGGCAGCTCGCGCGGCTTGGTGGCGATGTCCAGATCGACCTTGGGGTCACGGTCGTCCAGGTTGATCGTCGGCGGGACCATCCGGTCGTGGATGGCCATCACGGTCGCGATCGACTCCAAGGCACCGGCGCCGCCGAGCAGGTGCCCGGTCATCGACTTGGTGCTGGTGAGCACGACCCGGTCCGCGGCTGCCCCCATCGTCGCGTGGATCATCAGGCCCTCCGCGATGTCGCCGAGCGGCGTCGAGGTGGCATGCGCGTTGATGTGCACGATGTCGGAGGGCTGGATGTTCGCCTCGCGCATCGCGATCACCATGGCGCGAGCGCCGCCCTGGCCGGACGGGTCGGGCTGGGCGATGTCGTGGGCGTCGGCGGTGATGCCGGCGCCGGAGGACCTCGGCGTAGATCTTCGCGCCGCGGGCCTTGGCGTGCGCCTCCGACTCGAGCACGAGGACGCCGGCGCCCTCGCCGAGCACGAAGCCGTCGCGACCGGTGTCCCACGGGCGGGAGACGGTGGTGGGGTCGCCGTCGTTCTTCGACAGCGCCATCATCTGGCGCGAACGCCGACATCGGCAGCGGGTGGATCGCGGCCTCGGTCCCGCCGACCAGCACGATGTCGGCGCGGCCGAGCCGGATCTGGTCGAGGCCGAGGGCGATCGCCTCGTTGCCGGAGGCGCAGGCGGAGACCGGCGTGTTCACGGCGGCCCGTGGCGCCGATCGTACAGGCCGATGTTGGCGGCGGACGCGTTCGGCATCAGCATCGGGACCGACAGCGGCGAGACCCGGCGGGGCCCCTTCTCGGTGAGGACCGTGTGCTGGTCCAGCAGGGTCTGCACACCGCCGATGCCGGTCGCCATCGCGACGCCGAGACGGTCGTGGTCGATGTCGGCCTGGTCCAGGCCCGAGTCGGCCCAGGCCTCCAGGGCCGCGACGAGCGCGAACTGCGCGGTGCGGTCGAGGCGGCGCGCCTTGACGCGCTCGAGCACCTCGGTGGGTTCGACCGCGACGCGGGCCGCGATCTTGACCGGGAGCTGTTCGGCCCACTCCTCGGTGAGGGCTCGGACTCCGGACTGCCCGGCGAGCAGGGCGGCCCAGGTGGAGGGCACGTCTCCGCCGACGGGGGAGGTCGTGCCGAGTCCGGTCACGACGACGCGAGTGGCGCTCATTGGTCAGTTCACCTCATGGGGTCTCGCGGGCCGGTGTGGCGTCCGCGGGTCTGCTCGGTCTGTGCGGGAGACGCGCCGCCGGCACCTTCCGGCGCCGGGCGGCACGTCGTACGTCGAGTGGGTCAGCCGTTCTGGGCGCGCTCGATGAAGGCGACGGCGTCACCGACGGTCTTGAGGTTCTTGACCTCGTCGTCGGGGATCTTGACGTCGAACTTCTCCTCGGCGGCCACGACGACCTCGACCATGGACAGCGAGTCGACGTCGAGGTCGTCGACGAACGACTTGTCGAGCTGGACGTCGTCGGCGGGAATACCGGCGACCTCGTTGACGATGTCGGCGAGGTCGGCGCGGATCTCCTCAGTGGTAGCCATTGCGGGGAACTCCTTCGTTGGTTGACGGTGTGGCGTTGGTTGGGGTGGTGCTTCGTGCACCGGCCGCGTCGACGACCGGGGATCTGGGGGTCAGGGGACCGTGACGACCTGCGCGGCGTAGGCCAGGCCGGCGCCGAACGCGATCAGCAGGGCGGTGTCGCCGCTCTTGGCCTCGCCCTCCTCGATCATCCGGCCGAGGGCGAGCGGGATGGACGCGGCCGAGGTGTTGCCCTGGTCGGCGATGTCGCGGGCGATCTTCACCGTCGACGGCAGCTTCATCGAGCGCGCCATCGCGTCGATGATCCGCATGTTCGCCTGGTGCGGCACGAACACGTCGAGGTCGTCGACCGTGATGCCGGCCCGGTCCAGCGCCTGGGCGGCGACCTTGGCCATCTCGTAGGACGCCCACCGGAACACCGCGGCGCCCTGCATGACCAGGTGCGGCATCGCCGGCTTGTCCTGGGTCATCACGTCGCGCCAGTCCTCGGTCTGACGGATCAGGTCGAACTGCTCGCCGTCGGAGCCCCAGACGACCGGGCCGATGCCCACCTCGTCGGAGGGGCCGACCACCGCGGCGCCCGCGCCGTCGGCGAAGATGAAGGCGGTGCCGCGGTCGTTGAGGCTCGTGATGTCGGTGAGCCGCTCGACGCCGATCACCAGCACGTGCTTGGCGCTGCCGCCGCGGACCATGTCCGAGCCGAGCGCGAGGCCGTGGCAGAAGCCGGCGCAGGCAGCCGAGATGTCGAAGGCGGGCGCCTTGTCGGTGCCGAGCTCGTGGGCGATCGCGGTGGCGATGGCCGGGGTCTGCAGCATGTGCGACACGGTCGCGACGATCACGCAGTCGATCTGCGCCGCCTCGATGCCGGCCCGCTCCATGGCCTGGCGGGACGCGGCGACCGACATCATCTGGATGCTCTCGCCGGGCCCGGCGAAGCGCCGCTCCTTGATGCCGGAGCGCTGCTGGATCCACTCGTCGCTGGAGTCGATGGCCTCGACCAGCTCGGAGTTGGGGACCACCCGGGACGGGCGGTAGGTGCCGATGCCCAGGAGCTTGCTCTCCCGGGAGCCGGCGGAGGGCTTGAGGGTGGCGGTCATGCGCTGACCCCTTCCGGGTGGAGGCGGATGAGGGGCTGGCCGGGGGAGACGATGTCGCCGTCCTCGACGAGCCACTCGACGATGGTGCCGCCGTACGGCGCGGTGATCGCGAACTCGTCCTGCCGGCTCTTCACGGCGCCGATGCGGGCCTCGGGGGCGATGCTGGCGCCCTCGGGCAGGCCGGCGGTCACGTGGAAGGTGCCCTTGGTGGGCGCGACGAGCATCCGCCAGGTCGGGTTGGTGTCGAGGACCGAGGCGCCGCCGTGCTTCTCGATGAAGGCGCGGGCGTCGTCGAGCTGGTCCGGGGTCTTCAGGGCGAAGGTCTCGACGCCCTTCATGGCCCGCCGCGCGATGCCGGTCAGGGTGCCGGCCGGCGGCATCTCGAGCATCCCGGTCACGCCGAGGTCGAGCAGGGTCTCCATGCAGAGGTCCCAGCGGACCGGCGAGCTGATCTGGGTGACGATCCGCTTGAGCACCTCGCGGCCGTCGTGCACGACCTGGCCGTCGCGGTTGGAGACCACCGGGATGCGTGCGTCATGGGTGGACACCGAGCGGGCCAGCGTGCCGAGCACCTGCACGGCGGGCTGCATGTGCTCGGTGTGGAAGGCGCCGGCCACCGAGAGCGGCACCAGCTTGGCCTTCGCCGGACCGTCCTCGGCGAACGCCGCGAGCTGCTCGACGGTGCCGGCGGCGACGATCTGGCCGGGCCCGTTGTCGTTGGCGGCGGTGAGGCCGTGGGTGGCGAGCTTGGCCAGCACCTCCTCGCGGTCACCGCCGAGGATGGCCGTCATGCTGGTCGGGGTGGTCTTCGCGGCCTCGGCCATCGCGCGGCCGCGCTCGCGGACGAGCACCATGGCCTGCTCGGCGGTGATGGCCCGGGCACCGGCCGCGGCGGCCAGCTCGCCCACGCTGTGGCCCGCCACGGCCCCGACCTGCTCGAACGCGTCGGCGGGGTGCGGGAACAGCTCGAGGGCGGCCAGCAGGCTGGACGCCACCAGCAGCGGCTGCGCGACCGCGGTGTCGCGGATCGTGTCCGCGTCCGCCTCGGTGCCGTAGTGGACCAGGTCGAGGCCGGCGACCGCGGACAGCCACACGAGCCGGTCACGGAAGACCGGGTTCTCGACCCAGGGAGTCAGGAAGCCGGGGGTCTGGGCCCCCTGGCCGGGAGCGACGATGGCGAGCACACCTCAACTCTTGCGCGACCGGGGCCCCGACCGCGTGCTCGGCGCTCACGAAAAGTGGGGGAGAGTTCTTGTGGGAACCCTACAAAGCGGCTTTACAGCGTCGCGGGTGGCGTCGAGTCCGGCGCGGTGAGCCGGCCGAGGGTCAGCGCGACCCGGTAGGTGTAGGCGTGGCGCGGGTCGTTGGGCGTCAGCCCGGTGACCTCCGCGGCCCGCCGCAGCCGGTAGCGCACGGTGTTGGCGTGCACGAACATCGCCCGCGCGGTGCCCTCGATCGAGCCACCGTGGTCGAGGAACGACGACACCGTCTCGAGCATCGCCGAGCCGGCGTCGACGAGCGGCACGTAGATCTCCTGCACCAGCTGCCGGCGCGCGTGCCCGTCGCCGGAGAGCGCCCGCTCGGGGAGAAGGTCGTCACTCGTCACCGGACGGGGCGCATCCGGCCAGCCCGGCGCGGCCCGCAGCCCGGCGGTGGCGGCCCGGGCCGAGACGCTCGCGTGCACCAGGTCCGGGACGACCGGGCCGACGACCACCGGACCCTCCCCGAAGTGCTCCGCCACGGCCGCGCCCGCCTTGTCGGGGTTGTCCACCCCGCCCAGGACGACCACCATCCGGTCGCCCTGCATGGCGCACAGCGCGTCCAGCCCGACGTGCCGCGCGGAGTGGCGTACGTCGTCGATGATCGACTCGCGGGCCCGCCCGGCCGCGTCGCCGTACGGCACCCGGCCGAGCACCACGACCACGGCGCCCTTCGACTCCCAGCCGAGCGCGCTGGCGCGGGAGCGGACGGTCTCGTCGGCCTCGGCGCGGAGCACGCTGTCGACGACCAGCGCCTCGAGCCGCGCGTCCCAGGCGCCGCGCATCTCCGCGGCCCGGGCGTACACCTCCGCCGTGGCGAACGCGACCTCCCGCGCATAGCGGACGACCGAGTCCCGCACGGACGGTGCGTCGGCGTCCCCGACGGCCTCCGCAATGTTCTCCTCGACCACCTCGATGGTGAGTCGCACCATCTCGACCGTTTGGTGGAGACTCACAACACCCGTCAACGCGCGGGGAGCGGCGCCGAACACCTCCGCGGTGACCGGGGCGGAGCCCTCGGGCTCGCGGTACCACGCCACGAAGGCGTTGATGCCGGCCTGCACGATCACGCCGATCCAGGACCGGTCCTCGGCCGAGAGCCCGCGGAACCACCGCATGTCCCGCTCCATACGGGCAACAGTTGAGGTGGTGAGTGCGCCGACCGACTGCTGCAGCCGCCGGGCGATCTGCTCCCGGTCGGGCGTCGGCTCCCCGGACGTGGTCCCGCTCATACGCCGAGCGTAGTGAACGGGCCCCCGGGAGAGGGGCCACTGGGCACCCGACGGGTGGACTGGACCTGTCCAATCGGTCGGGTTTCGCCAGTCCACGGAGGGTTCATGCTCATTTAGCCCGTTGTTTTGACTAGAGTCGCGTGACGTACCCGTGAGGAGACGCATGCCGAAGCCGATCGAGGTCCAGTACCTCACCATCCACGGCCACAAGAGAGCGTTCATCAAGACGGGCACCGGCCCGGCTCTCTTGCTGCTGCACGGGTTGGGGTGCGACCACACGACCTGGCTGCCGGTCGTCGCGGCACTCTCGCGGCGCTACACCGTGATCGCCCCCGACCTGCTGGGGCACGGGAAGTCGGCCAAGCCGCGCGCGGACTACAGCGTCGGCGGCTACGCCAACGGCATGCGCGACCTGCTCACCGTCCTCGGCATCGACCGGGTGACCGTCGTCGGGCACAGCTTCGGCGGCGGCGTCGCGATGCAGTTCGCCTACCAGTTCCCCGAGCGCACCGAGCGGATGGTCCTGGTGGCCCCCGGCGGCCTCGGCCCCGAGGTGACCCCGGCGATCCGGGCGATCACGCTCCCCGGCTTCCACCAGGCGATGGCGCTGGCCACCCTCCCCGGGGTCCGCCAGGTTGCCACGACCGGCCTGCGGACGCTCGCCGCGTCCGGGCTGTCGAAGGCCCGCGACCTCGACGAGGTCGCGGTGGTGCTCGAGTCGTTCAAGGACCCCGGCTCCCGCCGCGCGATCCGGCACGTCGTCTCCGCCGTCGTCGACTGGCGCGGCCAGATCGTCACGATGGTCGACCGCGCCTACCTCACCCAGGCGATGCCGATGTGCGTGGTCTGGGGCACCGAGGACGCCGTCATCCCGGTCAAGCACGCCGGCGTCGCCGCCGAGCTCGCCCCCGGCGCGACGGTCGAGGTGATCGCGAACGCCGGCCACTTCCCGCACAAGGACCACCCGCAGCGGTTCGTGAAGATCCTCGACGAGTTCATCCGGACCCATCCCGCGGCGACGTACCACCGCGGCCGCTGGCGGGCCCTGCTCCGCAACGGCCGGCAGACGCCCATGCCCGCTGCTCTCACGCCCGTCGCGCAGGCCGAGATCGCCTGACCCTCCCGCTGACTTGGCGCGTCTGGTGGCGCCCCGGACGCTGAGCTTGGCGCGTCTGGTTGCGCGCCGGACGCTGAGTTGGCGCGTCTGGTGGCGCCCGGACGCTGAGTTGGCGCGTCTGGTCGCCTCGAGCGCGTGGGGTCGCCGAGTCGGCGCATCGGGCGCTCCGTCGCTAGCGCTCCTCCACGCCAGATGCGCCGACTCGGCTCCACGCGCGCCTCGCTGCGCTCAGGCGTCGCCGCCCTCCTGCTTCACACCACGCACCGCGGTGGGGTCGTCGATCCGGTACTTGTCGAACGCCTCCTGGACGACCTCGGGCTTGACCTCGCCGCGCTCGGCGAGGGCCGCGAGGGCCTGGACGACGACCGACGGGGCGTCGATGTTGAAGAACCGGCGGGCCGCGGGACGGGTGTCCGCGAAGCCGAAGCCGTCCGCACCGAGGGCGTGGAAGTCACCGGGCACCCACTTGGCGATCTGGTTCGGGACGGCGCGCATGTAGTCGCTGACCGCGACGACCGGGCCCTCCGCCTCCTTGAGCTTGTCGGTGACGTAGGGGACGCGGGCCGGCTCGGACGGGTGGAGGAGGTTCCAGTGCTCCGCCTCGACGGCGTCGCGCGCCAGCTCGTTCCAGGACGTGACCGACCAGGTGTCGGCCGCGACGCCCCAGTCCTCGGCGAGCATCCGGGCCGCGTCGGTGACCCACGGGAAGCCGACGCCGGAGGCGAGCAGCTGCACCCGGGGCGGGTTCTCCGCCTGGATGCTCGGGGGTACGGCGACGTGGTAGATGCCCTTGAGCAGGCCCTCGACGTCGAGGTTCTCCGGCTCCTTGGGCTGCACGGTCGGCTCGTTGTAGACGGTCATGTAGTAGATGACGTCCTCGCCCTGCGGGTGGCCCTCGGTCGCGCCGTACATCCGGCGGAGGCCGTCCTGCACGATGTGGCTGACCTCGTAGGCCATCGCCGGGTCGTAGTGCACGACCGCCGGGTTGGTCGCGGCCAGCAGCGGCGAGTGGCCGTCCGCGTGCTGGAGGCCCTCACCGGTCAGCGTGGTCCGGCCCGCGGTGGCGCCGATCAGGAAGCCGCGCGCGAGCTGGTCGGCCATCGCCCAGATCGAGTCGCCGGTGCGCTGGAAGCCGAACATCGAGTAGAAGAGGTAGAAGGGGATCATGTGCTCCCCGTGCGTGCTGTACGACGACCCGGCGGCCGTCGCGGACGCCAGCGCACCCGCCTCGGAGATGCCCTCGTGGAGCATCTGCCCCTGCTCGGACTCCTTGTAGGACAGCAGCAGCTTGCGGTCGACGGACTCGTAGCGCTGGCCCATCGGGTTGTAGACCTTGGCCGTCGGGAACATCGAGTCCATGCCGAAGGTGCGGTACTCGTCCGGCGCGATCGGCACGATGCGCTGGCCGATCTCGGGGTCCTTCATCAGGTCGCGCATCAGCCGCACCAGCGCCATCGTGGTGGCGATCGCCTGCTTGCCCGAGCCCTGCTTGAGCTCGGAGTAGACCTTGTCGCCGGGGAGCTTGAGCAGCTTCGAGCGGACCACGCGCTTGGGCAGCGAGCCGCCGAGCTGGCGGCGCCGGTCCCGCATGTACTCGATCTCGGGGGAGTCCTCGCCGGGGTGGAAGAACGGCGCGACCTCGGACTCGTCGATCTGCTTGTCGCTGATCGGCAGGTAGAGCCGGTCGCGGAACTTCTTGAGGTCGTCCTTGGTCAGCTTCTTCATCTGGTGCGTGGCGTTCTTGCCCTCGAGGGCGTCGATCGTCCAGCCCTTGATGGTCTTGGCCAGGATCACCGTCGGCTGCCCGACGTGCTTGGAGGCGGCGTCGAAGGCCGCGTAGACCTTGCGGTAGTCGTGACCGCCGCGCGGCAGCTTGCGGATCTGGTCGTCGGTCATGTGCTCGACCATCTTGCGCAGCCGCGGATCGGCACCGAAGAAGTGCTCGCGGATGTACTCACCCGACTCGACCGAGTAGGTCTGGAACTGGCCGTCGGGGGTGCCGTTCATCCGGTTGACCAGCACGCCGTCGACGTCGCGGGCGAGCAGCTCGTCCCACTCGCGGCCCCACACGACCTTGATGACGTTCCAGCCGGCGCCGCGGAAGGTCGACTCCAGCTCCTGGATGATCTTGCCGTTGCCGCGCACCGGACCGTCGAGCTGCTGCAGGTTGCAGTTGATGACGAAGGTCAGGTTGTCGAGCTCCTCGCGGGCCGCGACGCCGATCGCACCGAGCGACTCCGGCTCGCCCATCTCGCCGTCACCGAGGAACGCCCACACGTGCTGCTGGCTGGTGTCCTTGATCCCGCGGTTCTGCAGGTAGCGGTTGAACCGCGCCTGGTAGATGGAGTTCAGGGCGGTCAGGCCCATCGACACCGTCGGGAACTCCCAGAACTCCGGCATCAGCCGCGGGTGCGGGTAGGACGACAGGCCCTTGCCGACGCCGTGCTGCACCTCCTGGCGGAAGCGGGACAGCTGGGTCTCGTTGAGCCGGCCCTCGAGGAACGCGCGGGCGTAGATGCCCGGGGAGGCGTGCCCCTGGATGTAGATCTGGTCGCCGCCGCCGGGGTGGTCCTTGCCGCGGAAGAAGTGGTTGAAGCCGACCTCGTAGAGCGAGGCGGACGACTGGTACGTCGCGATGTGCCCGCCGACCTCGAGGCCCTTGCGGTTGGCCGTCGACACCATGACGGCGGCGTTCCAGCGCAGGAACGCACGGATCCGGCGCTCGGCCTCCTCGTCACCGGGGAACCACGGCTCTCGCTCCGGCGGGATCGTGTTGATGTAGTCGGTGCTGCGCAGCGCGGGGACACCGACGTTCTGCTCGCGGGCCCGCTCCAGCAGGCGCAGCATCATGTAGCGCGCCCGGCTGCGGCCGCGCTCGTCGACCATGGCGTCGAACGAGTCGAGCCATTCCTTGGTCTCGTCCGGGTCGATGTCGGGGAGCTGGGTCGCCAGCCCCTCATGGATGACCGGGGGTCGGCCCGCGGACTGCTGTGCCGGGCCGGAGGACTGCTCAGAACCTGTTGCCACGATCCCTCTGCTCTCGTGTTGTCACGATCCAAGGTGGTGCGGGGGAGGGCCCCGGGTCGCGGGACTGTCCCCGCTCATCGTGTCACGCCTGCCGCGCGCAGGAAATTTACCGATCAGTAGCCCGCGGGACTGCCGCTGGTCGGCCCTACGGTGACGGCATGCCGCTGACGCAGTACTACACCGCCACGACCCTCGACGGCTTCATCGCCGACCCGGAGAACTCGCTGCAGTGGTTGTTCGACGTGCCGCGCGCCGAGGTCGGCAGTCGCGCCTGGGACGACTTCATCGGCGCGGTGGGGTCGATGGCGATGGGGTCGACGACCTACGAGTGGATCCTCGACCACGAGCACCTGCTCGACAATCCCCAACGCTGGCAGGAGTTCTACGACGACCGCCCGTGCTGGGTGTTCACCCACCGCGACCTGCCGCCGCTGCCCGGCGTCGACATCCGGTTCGTCCGCGACGACGTCGCGCCCGTGCACCGCGAGATGGTCGCGGCCGCGGGCGACGCGCAACGTGTGGATCGTCGGCGGCGGAGACCTGGTCGGTCAGTTCCACGACCAGGGCCTGCTCGACCAGGTCATCGCCGGCATCGCGCCGGTCACCCTGGGGGCCGGTGCGCCGTTGCTGCCGCGCCGCATCGAGGGCATGCGGCTGGTCGACGTACGCCCGGACGGGCAGATGGTGAGCCTGACGTACGACGTGCGGGGCTGAGTGGTCTCGACAGGCTCGACCACCCGGGACGCGGGCTCGACCACCCGGGACGCGGGCTCGACCACCCGGGGACGCGGGCTCGACCACCCGGGGACGCGGGCTCGACCACCCGGGGACGCGGGCTCGACCACCCGGGACGCGGGCTCGTCCATCCGGGACGCGGGCTCGACCACCCGGGATACAGCCTCGACCACCCGGGGGCGGGAAGGTCAGACCCGGTCCAGGGGCCGGTGCGGCCCTTCAGGTAGCACGATGGTCACCGGGTCGCCGGGACGCACCTCGCCACCGCGGCGCACCACGCCCATGACACCGGCGCGGCGGACGACCGTGCCGTCGGCCGCGCGGCCCAGCACCTGCTGCAGCAGGCCGGGCTGGAAGGCGTCGATCTGCCGGCACGGGTTGCGCAGCCCGGTCAGCTGCACCTCGGCGGTGTCGCCGAGCAGCAGCACGGTGCCGACCGGCAGGGCGAGCAGGTCGAGGCCGCTCGTCGTGACGTTCTCGCCGAGCTGGCCGGGGAGCACCCGGTGCCCGGCGGGGTGCACCTCCTCGAACAGCTCGGCCTGGATCAGGTGGACCTGGCGGAGGTTCGGCTCGTGGGGCGCGCGCCGGACGCGGGAGAGGTGCTGCACCGTGCGGCCGAGGTGGGCGTCGCCCTCGACGCCGAGGCCCTCGACGAGGTGCACCAGCGGCCGGGTCTGCTTGGAGAAGCCGTGCTCGCTGCTCGCGGCCACCGCGACGACCTGCGGGGTCCGCGCAGGCGAAGTCGGAGGAACCGGCGAAGGATCGGCGAGCATGCCAGTAGCCTGACACCCGCCACGACGCCTTGCGCGGCGGGGCGACTTCCGGTGGACTACGCGCTACGAGTGCGGCAGGGGGCTCCACGGCCGTGCCGGAAGTGACAGAGACAAGATGCGGAGGAGTGACGTGAGCGCGACCTCGGGTGGTCCCGACGGCACCGCCACCACCCAGAACGCCGGGCAGCGGCTCGGTCTGAAGAACGGCATGGTGATCCAGGAGCTCGGCTGGGACGACGACGTCGACGACTCTGTCCGCGTCCAGATCGAGGACACGATCGACGCCGACATGGTGGACGGCGACTACGGCAACGTGGTCGACACCGTGCTGCTGTGGTGGCGCGACAACGACGGGGACCTCGTCGACGCACTGGTGGACTCGCTCACCGACCTGGCCGACGGCGGCGCGATCTGGCTGCTGACGCCGAAGGTCGGCCGGCCCGGTGCCGTCGACCCGGCTGACGTGGCCGAGGCTGCGCCCATCGCGGGTCTGTCCACCACCACCACCGCCCCGGTGAGCCGCGAGTGGTCGGCGACGCGGCTGGTGGCCCCCAAGTCCGCGCACTGAGCCCCCGTAGCCCGAGGCTGTAACTCCTCGTTACAGTCACCGGACCGCTCGTCTCGGCTCAGGAGGATCCCGTTGGTCAGCGTGCCCAGCCCCGGCAAGGTCGCGAAGACGCTCGGTGTCGTCGGGCAGACGCCCACGATGCTCCGGGTCCTCGGCTCGGCCGGGATCATCAGGCTCTACGCACCGCCCAAGCTGGCCCGTCTCGGCGTCACCCTGGCCCGTTGGGGCACTGGGCCCGCCGGCGGCTTCACCGCGATGGCGATCCTGGAGCCGGACCGGCTCGGCGTCGTCGACGAGCTCGGGGAGCTGACCTTCGGCGAGCTGCACGAGCGCAGCAACCGGCTCGCGGACTCCCTCCGCTCGCGCGGTGTGGGCCCGGGGGACGGCATCGCGATCATGTGCCGCAACCACCGCGGGTTCGTCGACGCGAGCATCGCGGCCGCCAAGCTCGGCGCCGACATCCTCTACCTCAACACCGCGTTCGCCGGCCCTCAGCTCGTCGACGTACTCGACCGGGAGAGCCCCAAGGTCGTCGTGCACGACGAGGAGTTCGCGGGCCTGCTCGACGAGGCCGACACCCGTGACCGGGTGCTGGGCTGGGTCGACTCGACCTCGGACGACGCGGTCACGGTCGAGTCGCTCATCGAGCAGGGCTCGCCGGCCGACCACCCGGCGCCGCCGAAGCAGAGCCGGATCATCATCCTGACCTCCGGCACCACCGGCACCCCCAAGGGCGCCCCGCGCAGCGAGGCCGGCATCGAGGCGGCCACCGCCCTGCTGTCCCGGCTGCCGCTCAAGTCGGGCTGGCGCTCGCACGTCGCGGCTCCGCTGTTCCACACCTGGGGCTGGGCGCACTTCGCGCTGGCCATGCTGCTCGGCTCGACCGTCGTGCTGCGCCGGAAGTTCGACCCCGAGACCTGCCTGCGCACCCTGGTCGAGGAGGACTGCGACTCGCTGGTGGTCATCCCGGTGATGCTCCAGCGGATCATGCAGCTGCCCAAGGAGAAGCTGGACGCCTACGACCTGTCCAACGTCAAGGTGGTGGCCGCGTCCGGCTCCGCGCTCCCGGGCGACCTCGGTGAGAACTGGATGGACCAGTTCGGGGACAACCTGTTCAACATCTACGGCTCCACCGAGGTGGCCTACGCGACGATCGCGAACCCGGCCGACCTCCGTGAGGCGCCGGGTACGGCGGGCAAGCCGCCGTTCGCGACGGTCGTGAAGATCTTCGACGAGCACGGCAAGGAGCTGCCGAAGGGGGAGGCCGGCCGGATCTTCGTCGGCAACAGCATCCTGTTCGAGGGCTACACCGGTGGCGGCAGCAAGGACATGGTCGAGGGCCTGATGGCGACCGGCGACGTGGGTCGCTTCGACGAGGGCGGTCGGCTGATCGTCGAGGGACGCGACGACGAGATGATCGTCAGCGGCGGCGAGAACGTCTTCCCCAAGGAGGTCGAGGACTGCCTGGCGCGGCACGACAAGGTGGCGGAGGCGGCGGCCCTCGGGGTCGACGACGATGACTACGGCAAGCGGCTGCGCGCCTTCGTGGTGCTGACCGACGGCGCAAAGGTGTCCGAGGACGAGCTGAAGGACTTCGTGAAGAAGAACCTCGCGCGCTACAAGGTGCCGCGGGAGATCGTGTTCATGGACGAGCTGCCCCGCAACGCGACGGGCAAGGTGCTCAAGCGGGAGCTGGCCGAACACGACGAGGACGGGAAGGACGAGGAGACGAGCTGATGGCACTGGAGACCGGGCAGCAGGCCCCCGACTTCACGCTGCGTGACCAGCACGGCCAGGAGGTCAGCCTGTCGTCGTTCCGCGGCGACAAGGCGGTGGTGGTGATGTTCTACCCCTACGCGTTCAGCCGGGTCTGCACCGGCGAGCTGTGCGCGGTGCGCGACAGCCTGCCGACCTTCGAGTCCGACAACGTGCAGGTGCTGGCTGTCTCCTGCGACCCGATGTTCTCGCTGCGCGCCTTCGCCGAGCAGGACGCGCTGACCTTCCCGCTGCTGTCCGACTTCTGGCCGCACGGCGCCGTCGCCGCGGCGTACGACGTCTTCAACGAGCGCCGTGGCTGCGCCGAGCGGTCGACGTTCATCGTCGACAAGCAGGGCGTGCTGCGCTGGTCGGTGCACAACGCGATGCCCGACGCGCGGGACCTCCAGGAGCAGGCCAAGGTCCTCGCCGAAGTGGCGTGAGTGTCCACCTGTCAACTCGTGTGACGCAGGGCAAGTAAAGGTTTCCAGGAAATCCCCGCAAAGGTCTGACGCGACTTGCGCGGGGGTTGTTCAATAGTGACTGCAACGACCGCTGGTGACCCGAGACGCCAGCGGTCGTTGTTCGTTTTGTAGGGGCTGTCGCGGCTCGCGTAGGCTGACCCGCGCTCCGCCCCCGAGCGGCGGACTCCGGGGCGTATAGCTCAGCGGTAGAGCACCTCGCTTACAACGAGGTGGTCGCAGGTTCGATCCCTGCTGCGCCCACCGTTCAGTGCTCCTAGCTTCTGCTCGCGCCGGCTTCCTTGGTCCTCGGCATCTTTCGAGAGACACGCCCTAGGCTCGCGCCCATGACCCTGTCCCTGTCGGACGTGAAGGCGCTGCTGGACGGCTGGTACGACCCGGCCACGGCCGAGTCCTGGGACGCCGTCGGGCTGGTGTGCGGCGACCCCGACCAGCCGGTCGCGAAGGTCCTCTTCGCCGTCGACCCCGCCCCTGCGGTGGTCGAGGAGGCCGAGGCATGGGGCGCGGACCTGGTGGTGGTGCACCACCCGCTGCTGCTCACCGCGGTGCACGGCGTCGCCGCGACCACGCCGAAGGGCCGCGTGGTCCACCGGCTGGTCCGCTCCGGCACCGCGCTGCTCACCGCGCACACCAACGCGGACCTGCCGGCCGACGGCGTCAACGAGTCGCTGGCCCGCGCGGTCGGCATCGTCGACCCGCAGGTGGTCGAGGCCGCGCCGGCGCGGTGCCCGCGCTCGACAAGCTGGTGGTGTTCGTCCCGCACGAGCACGCCGACGCCGTGCGCGCCGCGCTCGCTGCCGCGGGTGCCGGGGTCCTCGGCGACTACGACTCCTGCACGTTCACCTCGACGGGGGAGGGCCGGTTCCGTCCGCTCGACGGCGCCACTCCGACGATCGGTCGGGTCGGCGAGGTCGAGGTGGTGCCGGAGGCGCGCGTCGAGACGGTCTTCGCGCGGCACCTGCGCCGGGACGTCGTCGCGGCGATGAAGGCGGCGCACCCCTACGAGGAGGTGGCGTACGACGTCCTGGAGCTCGCCGCGGTGCCGGGGGAGCAGGCCCCGTCGCGCGGGCACGGCCGGATCGGCCGGCTGGCGAGCCCGACGACGCTGCGCGGGTTCGCCGAGCGCGTCGCGACCGCCCTGCCCCGGACCGCGCACGGGGTCCGGGTCGCCGGCGACCCGGACCGACCCGTCGAGACCGTCGTGGTCGGCAGCGGTGCCGGCGACTACCTGCTCGACACGGTGCTCGGCACCGACGCGGACGTCTACCTCACCTCCGACCTGAGGCACCACCGCGCCGGTGAGTTCCTCGAGCACGGCGGGCCCGCCCTGGTCGACGTGGCGCACTGGGCCGCGGAGTGGACCTGGCTGCCGGTCGTGGAGGCCAAGTTGCGTGCCGCGGTCGCCGCGACGGGAGATACGGTGGACACCCGGGTGAGCGAGGTCGTCACCGACCCGTGGACGTTCCGGACCGACCGCCCCTGATTCGCCCCGTGATGAGGAGAAGACCCTGAAGGCCGACGCTTTCTCGCAGCTGAGGCTCCTGGACGTCCAGGAGCTCGACTCGCGACTCGACCAGCTGCGGCACCGGCTGGCCAACCTGCCCGAGACCAAGGAGCTGGCCGCGCTCGCCGCGGAGCGCACCGAGGTCGAGGGGCAGGTCCGTGACGCCCAGATCGCCGTCGACGACCTCACCCGCGAGCAGAAGAAGGCCGACCAGGACGTCGAGCAGGTCAAGGCCCGCCGGACCCGCGACCGGGACCGGATGGACAAGGGCCTGGTCACCAACCCCAAGGACCTCGAGCGGATGCAGCACGAGCTGGTCTCGCTGGACCGCCGCATCTCCGAGCTCGAGGACACCGAGCTGGAGGTCATGGAGCAGCTCGAGAACGCGCAGGCCGAGCACGTCCGCCTCGCGGAGCGGCTCGAGGCCATCGACGCGCGGACCGGCGAGCTCACGGCGAGCCGGGACGCTGGCGCCGGCGACGTCACCCAGGAGTCCGCCCAGGTCACCAACCAGCGCAAGGTCGTCGCCGACGGCGTGCCGGACGACCTGCTCGCGGTCTACGAGAAGGTCCGCGCCCAGAAGGGCGGCGTCGGTGCGGCAGCCCTGCGGGCCCGTCGCTGCGGCGGGTGCAGCCTCGAGCTGACGGCCTCCGACCTCGGCAGCATCGCGAAGGCGCCGCTCGACGAGGTGCTGCGCTGCGAGGAGTGCAACCGGATCCTGGTCCGCACCTCCGAGTCCGGCATCTGATCGTGCGCCGCGCCGTCCAGATCGAGGCCGACGGCGGGTCCCGCGGCAACCCGGGTCCGGCCGCCTACGGCGCGGTGCTGTTCGACGCGGACACCCGCGAGGTGATCGCCGAGCGGGCCGAGACCATCGGGGTCGCCACCAACAACGTCGCGGAGTACCGCGGCCTCATCGCCGGCCTCGAGCTGTTCCACGAGCACGCCCCCGAGGCCGAGCTCGAGGTGCGCATGGACTCCAAGCTGGTCGTCGAGCAGATGTCCGGCCGCTGGAAGATCAAGCACCCGGACATGCGCCCGCTGGCCATGCAGGCCAACCGGCTGGCGCCGCCCGGGACGACGTACACCTGGATCCCGCGGGCGCAGAACACGCACGCCGACCGGATCCTCAACGAGGCGCTGGACCGGGTGGCGGGAGACCCGGGGGAGGTCTCGACAGGCTCGACCACCCGGTCCGACCCGGTCCACCCGGGAGGATCCGGGGGAGAAGCCGAAGCGCGGCTGGTCGCCGGACCAGCCCACGACCACCCTGGTGCTCGTGCGGCACGGCGTCACCTCGCACACCGTCGACAAGCGGTTCTCCAGCGGGCTCGGCGGCAGCAACCCCGGCCTGACCGACGAGGGACGTGCCCAGGTGCGGGCCACGGCCGACTGGCTGGCGCCGCTCGCCGACGGGATCGACGTGGTCGTCTCCTCGCCGGTGAGGCGCACCCACGAGTCCGCCGAGATCATCGGGGCCCGGCTGGAGAAGCCGGTGCTCACCGACGACGGGCTCGCGGAGATGGAGTTCGGCACCTGGGACGGGCTGACCTTCGCGGAGATCCAGGAGCGCCACCCCGACGAGCTCGACCGCTGGCTCGGCTCCCTCGACGAGGCGCCTGGGGGCGGCGAGTCGTTCCGGGTCGTGGAGAAGCGGGTGCTGGGCAGCCTCGAGCGGCTGCTGTCGGAGTACGCCGGCCAGACGGTCCTGGCGGTCAGCCACGTCACCCCGATCAAGGTGCTCGTCGCGCACGCGCTGAGCGCCCCGCTGGAGGCGGTCTACCGGATGGAGATGGCGCCCGCGTCGGTGACGGTGCTGTCGTTCTTCGCAGACCCTTCGACAGGCTCAGGACGGAGCGGGCACGCCTCGCTGCGGATGTTCAACGCGCGGCCGACCGACGCCGCCTTCACAGGTCGCTGACGACGACGTCGAGCCGGTTGCCGACCTGCTCGACCTTCCAGCCCAGCGCACCGAGGTGGTCCGCGAAGCGCGCCGGGGTGCCGGGCGCGGTGCCGTCCGCAAGCAGCGCGCGGACGATCCGGCCCTTGGTCGCCTTGTTGAAGTGCGAGACGACCTTGCGCTGCCCGTTCACCTCGTGCAGCACCCGCATCGTCACGACCTTGCGGGCAAGGTCGGGGCCGGGTCGCCAGAACGGTGCGTACGTCGACGACCGCAGGTCGACGACCAGACCACGGCCGGCGGCCTCGCGCACGGTGGCGTCGAGCCGCTTGCCCCAGTACGTCGACACGGTGCCGACACCCGGCAGGGACACGTCACCCGACAACCGGTAGGCCGGCACCCGGTCGGACGGCCTCAGCAGCCCGAACAGCCCCGAGGTCACCGCGAGCCAGGACGTCGCCCGCCGGCGCGACGCCGCGTCCAGCGTCGGGAGGTCCAGGGCCTCGTAGAGCACGCCGCTGTAGACCGTGTCGGCCCGCGCCGTCGGAGCCTCCGCCAGCCGCGCGTCCCGCTCGACGTCGGCGATCTGCGTGCTGCCGAGGCCGAGCACCTTCGCGGCGACGTCCGCCGGCTCCGACGTACACAGGGAGGTGAGGGCGGCCAGCACCTCGGCGCGGTGCGAGGTGAGGCCGGGGAAGGCCAGCGACCCGAGGTCGAGGGGCTTGCCCCTGCGGGGAGGGGTCTTCCCCTCCGATGGGGGGAGCAGGATCAGCACGGGCAAACCCTATGCTGGCCGGAACCGAAGCCACGGAGGGGTGACCGCGTGCCGAAGCGAGTCGTGAAGGTGCTGCACGCCGACGGGGGCGTGCTGCGGGAAGGGATCGCCCAGGTCCAGCGTGAGCTGTCGGTCGACCCCGACTTCCCGCCCGAGGTGGAAGCAGCAGCGCGGCAGGCGGCACGCAGCCCGCGGATGCCCGACCTGGACCGCACGGACATCCCGTTCGTGACGATCGACCCGGCGGAGTCGATGGACCTCGACCAGGCGCTGCACATCGAGCGCGACGGCGACGGGTACGTCGTCCACTACGCCATCGCCGACGTGGCCGCGTTCGTCTCGCCGGGTGACCCGGTCGACGAGGAGGCCAACCGTCGCGGCGAGACGTTGTACGCCGCGGACTCCAAGGTGCCGCTCCACCCCAAGGTGCTGTCCGAGGACGCCGCGTCGCTGCTGGCCGACCAGGACCGGCCGGCGCTGCTCTGGACGATCAAGGTCGACGCCGAAGGCGAGGGCACGGACGTCGACGTGGTGCGGGCGCGGGTGCGCAGCCGGGCCAAGCTCGACTACGAGACGGTGCAGAAGCAGATCGACGACGGCAGCGCCGACGAGGTGTTCCTGCTGCTGCGCGAGGTCGGCGAGCGGCGGCAACGTCGTGAGGCCGCCCGCGGTGGCGTGTCGCTGCCGCTCCCGGAGCAGGTGGTCGACATCCGCGACGAGCAGTGGACGCTGAGCTTCCGCAGCATGCTGCCGGTCGAGGAGTGGAACGCCCAGATCTCCCTGCTGACCGGGATGGCGGCGGCCTCGCTGATGGTCTACGCCCGGGTCGGCCTGCTGCGCACGCTGCCGCCGCCGGACCCGCGCGACGTGCAGCGGCTGCACCGCACCGCCAAGGCGCTGCGCATCGACTGGCCCGCCGAGCTGCTGTACCCGGACTTCATCCGGACGCTCGACCCTCGCAAGCCGAACCACGCCGCCATGGTGGTGGCCTGCGCCCGGTTGCTGCGCGGGTCCGGGTACGTCGCCTTCGACGGCGAGGTGCCCGAGCAGCCCGAGCATGCCGCGCTCGCGTCCGAGTACGCCCACGTCACCGCGCCGTTGCGCCGTCTCGGCGACCGTTACGCCGGCGAGGTCTGCGTCGCCCTGTGCGCCGGCACCGAGGTGCCCGGGTGGGTGCTGGACCGGCTGGACACCCTGCCGAAGACGCTCCAGGCCTCCGGAAACCTCGCCCACCAGTACGAGAAGGCGGTGCTCGGCCTCGTCGAGGCCGCGGTGCTCCACCCGCACGTCGGTGAGACGTTCGCCGGGGTCGTCGTACAGGTGGACGAGCGGGACCCGCACCGGGGCGACGTCGTCGTCCAGGAGCCCGCGATCGACGCACCGGTGTCGGGGCGGCGGGACCTGCCGCTCGGCGCCGACGTGTCCGTCCGCCTCGCCGAGGCCGACGTCGCCACCCGCACCGTGCGCTTCGAGCTCTGAGCAGGCCCTACACTTCTCGAGGATGAGCCGGCCGGGCGGCCGCGGCGGGGAGACCCGTCGAGGAAGGTCCGGGCTCCACAGGGCAAGGTGGTGGGTAACACCCACCCGGGGTGACCCGCGGGACAGTGCCACAGAGAACAGACCGCCGTCCCGCCTCGGCGGGGCGGTAAGGGTGAAACGGTGGTGTAAGAGACCACCAGCGTTCCGGGCGACCGGAGCGGCTCGGTAAACCCCACCTGGAGCAAGGTCAAGAAGAGAGCGCGGGCAACCGGGCTCTCGCGCGAGCGTTCGAGGGCGGCCCGCCCGAGCTCGCGGGTAGACCGCACGAGGCTGTCGGCAACGGCAGCCCTAGATGGATGGTCGCCGACCGCGTTGCCGCAAGGCGCGCGGAGACAGAACCCGGCCTACAGGCCGGCTCATCCCTCGCCCCGCCCACGGGCTCGCCGCCGGTGGGGGTGCTGCCCAGGACGGCGCGTCTCGCGACCCGAGGGGTGGCATCACCGAGACGCGCCGCCGCCTCTGTCAACGCGGCACCGCGCACCGGGTTACGCGCCACGAGCGTCGCGCGCACGACGGCGGTCGTGCAGCCGAATCCACCATTCGGCTGGGGGAGGGTGCGCGGGCGTGGCACAGTCGAGTCGGCGGTGCGTCACGCCGGACGACCGGGTCCGGGGGAATCTGGGACCAGCGCCCTGCGTTGTCGAGGGGATTGGAGATGACCGTGAGCTTTCAGCCACCCGTCCGGCAGCACCACCCCGCCGACGTCTACCACCAGGCCTGGCAGCTGCTCGAGGAGCGCGACCCGCGCCAGGCCATCGCGCTGCTCGACCCGGCGATCGCCGCCGAGCCCGGGTCGACCGGTCTGCGCACCCTGCGCGCCTGGGCGTACTTCCAGAGCGCGCAGCTCCAGCGCGCCGAGCAGGAGCTGTCCGGCCTCGTCGACGACTGCCCGACCGACCTGTGGGCGAGGTACGCCCTCGGCCGGGTGCTGGAGCGGCAGTCGAAGTACGCCGATGCCCTCCCGCACATGCGGCTCGCCGCCGTGATGTCCGGAGACCCCGAGCACGAGGCGGGGATGCTGCGCGTGGAGCGGCGGCTCGCCGAGGTCGGCGGGTCGTACGACGACCTCACCTGACCGCCGGCACCCGCCGCGCCGACCCGTCACTTCCTTCGCGACACGCAGCTGACACTGCCACTCAGCTGACGGGTCGGCGTCAGGGGAGGGTGAGGATCTCCGCGCCGGTGGCGGTCACGAGGAGGGTGTGCTCGAACTGCGCGGACGGCCGGAGGTCGCGGGTGACCACGGTCCAGCCGTCGTCCCACATGTCGTAGTCGGGGGTGCCGAGGTTGAGCATCGGCTCGATGGTGAAGGTCATGCCGGGCTGGATCGGGATGTCGTAGAGCGGCGCCGCGTCGTAGTGCGGCACGATCAGCCCGGAGTGGAAGGCCGTGCCGATCCCGTGTCCGGTGAACTCCCGGACCACGCCGTAGCCGAACCGCTTCGCGTAGGACTCGATGACCCGGCCGATCACGTTGACGTGGCGGCCCGGCTTCACCGCCTTGATCGCACGTCGCAGCGCCTCCTCGGTGCGCTCGACGAGCAGCCGCACCTCCTCGTCCACGTCACCGGCGAGGTAGGTCGCGTTGGTGTCGCCGTGCACGCCGTCGAGGTACGCCGTGATGTCGACGTTGACGATGTCGCCGTCCTCGACCACGCGGCTGTCGGGGATGCCGTGGCAGATCACCTCGTTGACGCTCGTGCACAGCGACTTCGGGAAGCCGCGGTAGCCGAGCGTGGACGGGTAGGCACCGTGGTCGCAGAGGTACTCGTGGCCGACCCGGTCGAGCTCGTCGGTGGTGACCCCGGGTGCGACGTGCCCGCCGACCTCCCGGAGCGCCCGGGCCGCGAGACGTCCCGCCACCCGCATCCGCTCGACCGTCTCGGCGTCCTTGACCTCGGGCCCGTCGTACGGCGCCGGGGCCGGCCGGTCGACGTACTCGGGACGCGGGATCGAGGCGGGCACGGGACGGCGCGGTGACAGGACAGCAGGGGCGACGGCACTCACGCGGCGAGTGTAGTTTCCAACGGTGAGGGCACGGTCGAGGTGACCGGGCCGCACGAGCCCGGACAGCCGGAGCGAGGAGGACGACCGATGAGTGACGACGGAGAGTTCTGGTTCTGCCTGATCCACCACAAAGTCGAGGGCAGGGACGGCTGCCGCAACCAGGACCGGCTCGGCCCCTACGCGACGGCGGACGAGGCCGCGCACGCGCTCGAGAAGGTCGAGCAGCGCAACGAGGCCTGGGACAACGACCCGAAGTGGAGCGACGAGGACCTCGAGGACTGACGCACCACTGACACACGAAGAGGCCCCCACCGGTGTCGGCGGGGGCCTCTTCGCGTAGGCGCGGGGTCAGGACCTCTTGGCAGTCCTCGTGGCCGTCTTCTTGGCGGCCGACGTCTTGCGAGCCGGTGCCTTGGTGGCCTTGGTCGCGGTCTTCTTGGCCGACGACTTCTTGGCCGCGGCGGTGCCGATCGTGCGGGCCTTCGTGGTGTTCTTGACCGGCGCCTTCTTCACGGCGGTCCTGGTCGCGGTCTTCTTCGTCGACGACGCCTTCTTGGCGGGGGCCTTGGTGGCCTTGGTCGCGGTCTTCTTCGCCGGTGCCTTCTTGGCGGCGACCTTCCTGGTCGCGGTCTTCGTCGCGGGAGCCTTCTTGGCGGCGACCTTCTTGGTGGTGGTCTTCTTCGCGCCCGTGGCCTTCTTGGTGGCCGTCTTCTTCGCCGGAGTCGTCTTCGCGGTGGTCTTCTTGACCGCCTTCTTCGCGGTGCCGGTCGTCTTCTTGACCGCCTTCTTCGCCGTCGACGTGGCCTTCTTGGCCGGCGCCTTCTTGGCGGTGGTCTTCTTCGCGGGCGACTTCTTGACAGTCGCCTTCTTCGTTGCAGCCACGAGGGCCCTCCCGTTTCCTAAGAGCCGACTCGGTCGCCGGTCTTCATGAGGCGTGGCGGCCGAAGTGGTCGCCCCGCCTATGATCTTGGCAACATTGCGGCGTGAAGTGAATCAATTCGACAAAGTCGGTGTGCGTGTCGCTGTTGCATGTCGATGCCGCATCGGATAACCGACAGCCCACGAATGGTCTCGTTTCCCCTTGTGCACAAGGGGAAACGTGATGCTCGCGACGACCGGCCTGAGAGGTTCCATGGCACGCAACGATCTTCGTCAGACCGGTCCGTTCATCGGCATCGGAGGCGTCGTCGTCGTCGCATTCCTCTATGCGTACGTCGCGATCGCGTTCCCGAGCGTGCTGCACAGCGTCGTGATGCCCTTGCTGTGGCTGGCGATCTTCGTGCTCGCCTGTCGGTGGTTCACGCGACGCCCGCGCGCCGCCGCGGTGCTGCCGATGGTCGCGGCGTTGCTCTGGTTCGCGCTGCTGCTGGCCTTCGGCTGAGGTCGCGTCAGAACGTGTGCTCGGGTCCGGGGAACGTCCCGGCCGCGACGTCGGCGGCGTACTCCTGCGCGGCGCCGAGGAGCACGGCGTGCAGATCGGCGTACTGCTTGACGAAACGTGGCATCCGGCCGGTGCGCAGACCGGCCATGTCCTGCCAGACGAGCACCTGTGCGTCGCAGTCGACGCCGGCGCCGATGCCGATGGTCGGGATGCTCAGCGTCTTGGTGATCTCGGCCGCCACGTCACCGGGCACCATCTCCATCACGACCGAGAACGCACCGGCCGCCTCCATGGCCTGGGCGTCGGCGAGCAGCCGCCGTCCGGTCTCGCCGCGACCCTGCACGCGGTAGCCACCGAGGTTGTGCTCGGACTGCGGGGTGAAGCCGATGTGCGCCATCACCGGGATGCCCGAGCGGGTGAGCAGCTCGACCTGGGGGGCCATCTCCGCGCCGCCCTCGAGCTTGACGGCATGCGCGTTGGCCTCCTTCATGAATCGCACCGCGGTGTGGAACGCCTGCTCCGGTGAGCCCTGGTAGGAGCCGAACGGCAGGTCGGCGACGACGAGCGCGCGTCGCGCCGAGCGGGTCACCGCACGCACCAGGGGGATGAGCTCGTCGACGGTGACGGGCAGGGAGGTCTCGTTGCCGTAGACGTTGTTCGACGCCGAGTCACCGACCAGCAGCACCGGGATCCCGGCCTCGTCGAACGTCGCCGCGGTGTACATGTCGTACGCCGTCAGCATCGCCCACTTCTCGCCGCGCTCCTTCATCTCGCGCAGGTGGTGCGTGCGCACCCGGCGCACCGGCTTCGGGTCCGTGCTGCCGCCTTCCGCTCCGCTGCCGTAGGGCGCCGTCGTCTCGCTCATGCCTGACCTCCCGGAGTGTTCTCGAGGCTCCCTGGATGGAGTCCCCGGACCGCCTCTCAGGCTAGACCCGGCGCCGCGGCCTGCGACCTGTGTCGGTGGTCACGTCCGCGGCGTCGAGCCCGATACGGCAGACTCGAACCGTGGACTTCAACTCCGCCTACGACCAGGGCTTCGCGCGGGTGGCGGCCTGCACCGTGCCCGTGTCGATCGCCGACCCTGCGGCCAACGCCGAGGCGGTGCTGGCCGAGGCGCGCGCCTGCCACGAGGACGGCGTCGCCGTCGCGATCTTCCCCGAGCTCGGTCTGACCGGCTACGCCATCGACGACCTCTTCCTCCAGGAGACCCTGCTCGACGCGGTCGAGGACGCGGTCGCCACGCTGGTCGAGGCGAGCCGTGACCTGCGTCCGGTGCTCGTGGTCGGCGCGCCGCTGCGGAGCCTGCACCGGATCTACAACTGCGCCGTCGTGATCCACCGCGGGACGATCCTCGGCGTCGCCCCCAAGGCGCACCTCCCGACCTACCGCGAGTTCTACGAGAAGCGCCACTTCGCGTCGGGCATCGACCAGGCCGGCGGTGGCGTCATCACAGTGGCCGGTCACGACGTGCCGTTCGGCCACGACCTGCTGTTCACGGCCAAGGACGTGGCGGGACTGGTGCTGCACGTGGAGATCTGCGAGGACATGTGGGTCCCCGTCCCGCCGAGCGCGAACGCCGCCCTGGCCGGTGCGACGGTGCTCGCCAACATCTCCGGCTCGCCGATCACCGTCGCCCGGGCCGAGGACCGTCGGCTGCTGGTGCGCTCGGCGTCCACCCGCTACCTCGGTGCCTACATGTACGCCGCCGCCGGTCAGGGCGAGTCGAGCACCGACCTGTCCTGGGACGGCCAGACGATGGTCTACGAGGTCGGCGACCTGCTCGGCGAGAGCGAGCGCTTCCCCCAGGGCCCGCGGCGTACGACGGTCGACGTCGACCTCATGCGGATCCGCCAGGAGCGGCTGCGCCAGGGCACCTTCGACGACAACCTCCGCGACGGGCAGGTGCGGCCGGCCGACTTCACGCAGGTCGAGTTCACGCTGGACCCGCCCGCCGGCGACATCGGGCTGCTGCGCCGGGTGGACCGCTTCCCGTTCGTGCCGGACGACCCCGAGCGGCTCGCCCTCGACTGCTACGAGGCCTACAACATCCAGGTGTCCGGGCTCGAGCAGCGGCTGCACGCGATCGGCCACCCGAAGGTCGTCATCGGGGTCTCCGGCGGCCTGGACTCGACACACGCGCTGATCGTGGCGGCCAACGCGATGGACCGGCTGGGCCGGCCGCGCACCGACATCCACGCGTTCACGCTGCCCGGGTTCGCCACCAGCGAGACCACCCGGTCGAACGCGACCCGGCTCGCCGAGTCGCTGGGCGTGACGTTCGAGGAGGTCGACATCCGGCCGGCCGCCCGGCAGATGCTGGAGGACCTCGGCCACCCGTTCGCGGACGGTGAGCCGGTCTACGACGTGACGTTCGAGAACGTCCAGGCGGGACTGCGCACCGACTACCTGTTCCGGTTCGCCAACCATCGCGGCGGCATCGTCCTCGGCACCGGCGACCTGTCCGAGCTCGCGCTGGGCTGGTGCACCTACGGGGTCGGTGACCAGATGTCGCACTACGCCGTGAACACCGGCGTGCCCAAGACGCTGATCCAGCACCTGATCCGGTGGGTGGCCAGCACCGACCAGGTCGACGCGGTCACCGGCAAGGTGCTGCTCGAGATCGTCGACCAGGAGATCTCCCCGGAGCTGGTCCCGGTCGAGGAGGGCGCCCGGCCGCAGAGCACCGAGGACGCCATCGGCCCCTACGCGCTGCAGGACTTCACGCTGTTCCACGTCCTCCGCTTCGGCTTCCCGCCGAGCCGGATCGCGTTCCTGGCGCAGCACGCGTGGTCCGACGTCGAGGCGGGGGACTGGCCGCCGGGGTTCGACCGGGACCGCCGCAACGGCTACGACCTGCCCACGATCCGGCACTGGCTCGAGGTGTTCGTCCAACGGTTCTTCGCGTTCAGCCAGTTCAAGCGGTCCGCGCTGCCGAACGGCCCGAAGGTGGCGGCCGGTGGCTCGCTGTCGCCGCGCGGGGACTGGCGGGCACCGTCGGACGGCAACGCGCGGGTGTGGCTCGACGAGCTGCGCCGCAACGTCCCGCAGGGGTGACGGCTCAGCCGGGGTCGGCCATGGCCTCGACGCTACCGGCGGGGCTCCGGTGGGACCTGTCCCGTCTCGTCCCGGGCTCGTGCGCTCGCTGCTACGGTCGGCGGACTGCCCGGTCGACGTACAGGAGAACGCACGCATGGCGAACCCCGACATCCAGCGACGCATGCACCGGATCGTGCGCCGCAGCGGCCTCCGTCCCGAGCGCGCGCTCGAGGTCGGCGGCTACGTCGGCGACAAGTCGCTGCTGCGCTCCAAGGAGATCCGCAGGGCCGAGCGCTGGTGCATCAACCTGGTGGAGCAGCCGGACGGCACGGGCATCAAGCACGTCGTCGGCAGCTCGAACGACATGCACATGTTCAAGGACAACTCCTTCGACCTGGTGATGTCGTGCGCGGTGCACGAGCACGACAAGAAGTTCTGGCTGTCGGTGGCCGAGATGCACCGGGTGCTCCGGCCCGGCGGCCTGCTGGTGATCTGCGTCCCGGGCTTCGTCAAGCAGCCGACGGACCACGGGCAGTTCACGAACACCTTCCACGTGCACTACCGGTTCGACTACTACCGCTTCAGCCGGCGGGCGGTCCGAGAGGTGTTCCTCGACGGGCTGGAGCGGGTGAAGGTGGCCGCGGTGCTGGACCCGCCGCGGATCATCGGTCACGGCTTCAAGCCGATGAACCGGCGGCAGCGCGCCACCCGCACGGCCCGCCGGAAGGTCGCGACGCTCCGGCGCCGCGCGGCCGTCCGGACCCGCTTGAAGAGGCGTGTCTCGAAATGAGGTCGCGTTGCCGGGCGGGGCATCCGCGCCCGGTCCGGCAGCATGGAGAGACATGCCGTAGGCGTTTACGTCCCAGAAACATGGGCGGGTCAGACTGACCTGCGGTCCACCCCGGCGGCGGACGACGAGGAGAGAGGGAGGCGCCCTGATGGGCAAGCAGGAGGACTTCGTGCTCCGCGCACTCGAGGAGCGCGACGTGCGTTTCGTGCGGCTGTGGTTCACCGACGTGCTCGGCTACCTCAAGTCCGTCGCGATCGCGCCGGCCGAGCTCGAAGGCGCCTTCGCCGAGGGCATCGGCTTCGACGGCTCCGCGATCGAGGGCTTCGCCCGCGTCTACGAGGCGGACATGCTCGCCAAGCCGGACCCGTCGACCTTCCAGATCCTGCCGTGGCGCGGCGAGGGCCCGAGCACGGCGCGGATGTTCTGCGACATCGTGATGCCCGACGGCTCCCCGTCGTACGCCGACCCGCGGTTCGTCCTGAAGCGCACCCTGTCGAAGGCCGCCGAGAACGGCTTCACCTTCTACACGCACCCCGAGGTCGAGTTCTACCTCTTCAAGGACACCCCGACGCCCGGCGGCGAGCCGGTGCCGGTGGACCGCAGCGGCTACTTCGACCACACCGCGCAGAGCATGGGCTCGGACTTCCGCCGTGAGGCCATCACGATGCTCGAGGCGATGGGCATCTCGGTGGAGTTCTCCCACCACGAGGGCGGACCCGGCCAGCAGGAGATCGACCTTCGTTACGCCGACGCGCTGTCCACGGCGGACAACATCATGACCTTCCGCACGGTGGTGCGTGAGGTGGCGCTGAGCCAGGGCATCTGGGCGACGTTCATGCCCAAGCCGTTCACCACGCACCCCGGCTCCGGCATGCACACCCACGTGTCGCTGTTCGAGGGCGACACCAACGCGTTCTTCGAGGCCGGTGCGGAGTACCAGCTGTCCAAGACCGGCCGGCAGTTCATCGCGGGCGTCCTCACGCACGCCGCCGAGATCGCGGTCGTCACGAACCAGTGGGTGAACTCCTACAAGCGGCTCATGTGGGGCGGCGAGGCGCCGTCGTACATCTGCTGGGGCCACAACAACCGCTCCGCGATGGTGCGGGTGCCGATGTACAAGCCCAACAAGGGCCAGTCGACCCGCATGGAGCTGCGCACGATCGACTCCGCGTGCAACCCCTACCTCGCCTTCTCCGTGCTGCTCGCGGCCGGCATGAAGGGCATCGAGGAGGGCTACGAGCTGCCGCGCGAGGCCGAGGACGACGTCTGGTCGCTCACCGAGCGGGAGCGCAAGTCGCTCGGCATCGACCCGCTGCCGAAGAGCCTGTACGACGCGATCGCCGTCGCCGAGAACAGCGAGCTCCTCGCGGAGACCCTCGGCGAGCACGTCTTCGACTTCTTCCTGCGCAACAAGCGTGCGGAGTGGGAGGAGTACCGCGTCCAGGTCTCCGCCTTCGAGCGGGACCGGATGCTGCCGCTGCTCTGAGCACCGGGCGCAGTCTGAGTACCTGCACGGATGCGCGCCCCGGGTCGCGCGACGACCCTGGGTGCATGACCTTCCGTGCCGTCGACCGGCTGCTGCAGACCTTCCTCGGGCTCGTCCTGGTGCTCGTCGGCGCGGGCGCGCTCTTCGCGTCTACTTCATCGCGCAGGACGCGGACCAGAGCGGGGAGTTCCTCGACGGCCTCGGCATGCTTGATCGGTCTCGGCATCCTCGTGCTCGTCGGAGTTCCCGGGGACCTTGGCCGCGGTCGCCCTGTGGCGTTCGCTCCGGCAGCGGTCGCACGCCGCGGACTGGGCGCTCGCCGCCGGTGTGCTGGGCGTGCTGTCGGCCTGCGTCTTCGCGTTCGTCTACCACCCGTTCGCCGTAGCGCTGGTCCCGGCCGTCCTCGTGACCGTGGCCGCCGCGGCGGCCCGCAAGGACGCCTGACCTGCGCGGCCGTCCGCCGCGGGGGACGGGCGATAGATTCGCCGGGTGAGCACCCTTCCCCTGCTGGTCGTCGAGCACGAGGCGCAGTGCCCTCCCGGATGGATGGGGGAGTGGCTGGTGGAGGCCGGTCTCGCGATCGACGTACGCCGGCCGTATGCGGGTGACTCCCTGCCGGCGGACCTGACCGGCCACGTCGGGCTGCTGGTGCTCGGTGGCGAGATGGGCGCCTACGACGACGCCGACCACCCCTGGCTGACGGACGTGAAGGCGCTGTGCCGCGGCGCCGTCGCCGACGGCACGCCGCTGCTCGGCATCTGCCTGGGCCACCAGCTCCTGGCGGTGGCTCTCGGCGGGGAGATCGGCCCCGGTCCGCACGGTCAGCAGATCGGCGTGCTCGACGTGGGCTGGACCCCCGAGGCGTACGTCGACCCGCTGCTCGCCCGGGTGACGGCGCTCGACGACGTGCCCGCCGTGCAGTGGAACAACGACGTCGTCACCCGGCTGCCCGGAGCGGCGCCGTCGCCCTCGCCCGCACGGCACGCGGCGAGCTGCAGGCCGCCCGGTTCGGGGCCGCCGCCTGGGGCGTGCAGTGGCACCCGGAGGCCGGCGTGGACATCATCCGGCCGTGGGCCGAGCACGACCGCGACGACGCGGTGGAGCGCGGCGTCGACGTGGACGCCTACGTCGAGGACGTGGCCGCCGCGGGTGAGCGGCTGCGGCGCACCTGGCGAGTGCTCGCCGACGGGTTCGCGGCCGTGTGCCGCGCCCGGGTGCCGGACGTGGCCCGCCGGTGACCGACGGGCGGGTCAGCACCACCACGGGTCGGCTGGTCCGGCTCGGGTTCGAGGACGCCGAGCGGGTCACCGCCGCGCTCGACCGGCTCGGCCCCGACGCCGAGGAGCTCCTGCACCTGGTCGCCACCACCGCGGACCCCGACCAGGCGGCGATCTACCTCGCTGACCTGGCCGACCGGGTCGAGGACCGCGACGCGCTGCTCACGGAGCTCGTCGAGGACGAGGGCACCGCGATGCGGCTGCTGGCGGTGCTCGGCGCCAGCTCGGCCCTCGGCGACCACCTGCTGCGGCACCCCGAGCACTGGCGGGACCTCACCGACCCGGCCCTCGGCTCGACGCGTCCGGCCGCCTACGCGGTGCGGGCCGCCCTGCTCGCCGCGGTCGGGGCGGACCCCACCTCCGACGTACCGGTGGCGAGCGGGGCTGGACGCCGACCGGGTGGACGCGCTGCGCGTGGCCTACCGCCGGCTGCTGCTCCGGCTGGCCGCCCGCGACCTGTCGCACGCCGTCGGCGTCGACGACGTGGCCGCGGAGCTGTCGGACCTCGCGGCGGGGACGCTCGACGCCGCCCTGGCGATCGCCCGGGCGCGGGTCGGTGACGCCGCCGCGAACACCCGGCTGGCGGTCATCGCGATGGGCAAGTGCGGCGGGCACGAGCTCAACTACGTCAGCGACGTCGACGTGATCTTCGTGGCCGAGCCGGCCGAGGGACGCGACGAGCAGGCCTCGCTGCGCGCGGCCACCCAGCTCGCGTCGAACCTGATGCGCGTCTGCTCCGACCACACCGCCGAGGGGACCATCTGGCCGGTCGACGCGGCGCTGCGCCCGGAGGGCAAGTCGGGGCCGCTGGTCCGGACCCTCGCCAGCCACGAGGGCTACTACCAGCGGTGGGCCAAGACCTGGGAGTTCCAGGCCCTGCTCAAGGCGCGGCCGGTCGCCGGCGATCTCGAGGTGGGCCGCGAGTTCTGCTCGCGGGTCGCGCCGATGGTGTGGTCGGCGTCCGAGCGTGAGGGCTTCGTGACCGAGGTGCAGACGATGCGCCGCCGGGTCGTCGACCACATCCCGGCCGCGCACGCGGGGCGCGCAGATCAAGCTCGGCTCCGGAGGGCTGCGCGACGTCGAGTTCGCCGTACAGCTGCTGCAGCTGGTGCACGGCCGGGCGGACGAGACGGTGCGCGCGTCCACGACGCTGTCGGCGCTGGCGCACCTCACCCGCGGCGGGTACGTCGGACGCGACGACGGCGCGGCCCTCGACGCGGCCTACCGCTTCCTGCGCACCCTCGAGCACCGCATGCAGCTCTGGCAGCTGCGCCGCACCCACGTCCTGCCCGAGGACGGGCGGTCGCTGCGACGGCTCGGACGCTCGATGGGGCTGCTGAAGGAGCCGGTCGAGGAGCTCGACCGCGAGTGGCGCCGGCACAGCCGCGAGGTGCGGCGGCTGCATGAGAAGCTCTTCTACCGGCCGCTGCTCGCAGCGGTCGCGAAGCTGCCGTCGGACCAGGCGCGGCTGTCCCCGAAGGCGGCCGAGCAGCAGCTCGCCGCGCTCGGGTACGACGACCCCAAGGGTGCACTGCGGCACCTCGAGGCACTGACCAGCGGGGTGTCGCGCACCGCGAACATCCAGCGCACCCTGCTCCCGGCGATGCTCGGCTGGTTCGCCGACGCGCCGAACCCGGATGCCGGGCTGTGGGGCTTCCGGCAGATCTCGGAAGCACTCGGCTCCACGCACTGGTACCTCCAGACCCTGCGCGACGAAGGGCAGGTCGCCCAGCGGCTCGCGACCGTGCTCGCGTCCAGCCGCTACGCCACCGACCTGCTGCAGCGCGCGCCGGAGGGTGTGCGGATGCTGGCCACCGACGAGGCGCTCGAGCCGCTGGGCCGGGCGGCGCTGCAGAAGGAGATGACCGCCGCGGCGCGCCGGCACACGGACCCGATCGAGGCGGTCAAGGCGGTCCGGGCGATCCGGCGCCGTGAGCTGTTCCGGATCGCGGTCGCGGACCTGTTCGAGCTCGTCGACGTCGCGCAGGTCGGCTCCGCCCTCACCGACGTGACCGCGGCGACCCTGGAGGGGGCGCTCACGGCCTCGGTGCTGGCGATCGAGGCCGAGCGGCGCACGCCGTTGCCGACCCGCATCGCGATCGTGGCGATGGGTCGCTTCGGCGGCTACGAGATGGGCTTCGGCAGCGACGCCGACGTGATGTTCGTGCACGACCCGACCCCCGGCGCGACCCCTGAGGATGCCTCGCGCGCCGCCCGGGACGTGGCCAACGAGTTCCGCCGGCTGCTGTCGCTCCCGGGCACCGACCCGGAGCTCGTCGTCGACGCCGACCTGCGTCCCGAGGGCAAGCAGGGACCCCTCGTCCGCACCCTCGAGTCCTACGCCCGCTACTACGCCCAGTGGTCCGCGGTCTGGGAGGCGCAGGCGCTGCTGCGGGCCAGCGCGATGGTCGGCGACGACGACCTCTGCCGCCGGTTCACCGAGCTGATCGACCCGCTGCGCTTCCCCGACGGCGGCATCTCCGTGGACGACGTCCTGGAGGTACGTCGGATCAAGGCGCGGGTCGACGACGAGCGGCTGCCCCGTGGGGCGGACCCGGCCACCCACCTCAAGCTCGGACGCGGCGGCCTGGCCGACGTGGAGTGGACGGTCCAGCTGCTGCAGATGCAGCACGCGGGCGCCGTACCCGACCTGCGGACCACCCGCACCCTCGACGCGCTGCGGTCCGCCGTCGACGCAGACCTGCTCTCGCCGGCGGACGCGGGGTCCCTGGCGGACGCCTGGCGCCTGGCCAGCGGGCTGCGCAACGCGATCACGCACGTGCGGGGCCGGCAGGCCGACCAGCTGCCCCGCGACACCCGCGAGCGGGCGGCCGTGGCACACATCCGCGGCTACCCACCGGGGGCGTCCGACCGGCTCGTCGACGACTACCTGCGGGTCACCCGGCGCGCGCGGCAGGTCGTCGAGCGGGTGTTCTGGGGCTGAGGCGGCGACGGCGGGGCCGGAGCTGGGACTCCGGCCCCAAGGCGTCACCTGGGGGGACGACGCCGCACGGGACCCGCCGCGGACGCGTGGGACGTCCTGGGGCGGGGACTGGGGGTCCCGTCCGCCGTGGTGCCTACTTCTCTTGCCGAGAAGGCTAGGTCGCCGAGGGGCGAGTGGCCTATCGACTGATAGTGCTAGTACCTCGATCGCGACCGACGGTCGTGCCGACGCTCAGACCGGCTCCTTGAACGGGTCGTGGTCGGCGAGGATCTTGTCGAGCCGCGCCTGGTCGAGCCGGCTGGTCAGCCCGGAGCTCTCCTGCGCGTCGCGCACGCACTTGGCGAGCGTGAACGTCGAGGTGACCAGGAACAGGCTGCCGAGCGCGAGGAACGCCCGCATCCACGGGTCGACGGGCAGGTAGGCGATGCCGAACGCCAGGGCCACGACGGCGACCGCGAAGGCGATGCCGGCCTGGGCGTAGAAGGCGGTGGTGCTCTTGGTCGGAAGGTTCATGCGACCAGGCTCGCGGCCGGGCCGGGGGTGCCGCATCGGCGCACCTACTCACTTCACCGCCTGAGTAGTCGCACGCACCCGAGCGTTCATGCTGCCTTCAGGTATTCGGCGTTCACTGATGATCGTGACACTCGCGTGGCCCTTCCCCTTCGCGCGCGGGCGCTCCACCCGGCGCTTCCTGCTCGCCGTCTGCGCGGTCGTGGTGGTGCTCCGGACGACGTACCTCGTGGGGCCGTTGTGCGCCGACGAGGCCGGCTACCTCGTGGTGGCGCGCACCCTGCACGCGGGCGGCCCGAACCTGTACGGGCACTACTTCGTGGACCGGCCGCCCGGCCTGCTGCTGCTCTACCGGCTGGCGGCCCTGACCGGCTGGGCGCAGAGCATCCGGGTGCTCGCGACGGCTCTCGCGCTGCTGCTGGTCGTGGCCGCGGCCTGGGCGGCGCACGAGGTGGTGGGGGCGCGCGGCGCCCGCTGGGCCGCGATGGTGGCCGCCTCGTTCGTGGTCACCCCGGTGCTGATGGCGCAGGAGGCCGACGGGGAGATCCTGGCCGCCCCGCTGGTGATGCTCGCGCTCGCCCTCACTCTCGCCGCCGTACGACGGACGGGGTGGCCCGCCTTCGGCCTGGCGACCGGCGCGGGCCTCGCGGCCGGCGCGGCGGTGATGGTCAAGCAGAACTTCGGGGACGGCGTGGTGTTCGCGCTCGCGCTCCTGGTCGCCTCGCTGGTGCAGCGCCGGCTGGCGCGCACCGACGCGACGGTTGTGGCGGCCGGGGGAGTCCTGGGTGGGTCGGTGGTGGTCGCGGGTGCCCTCGCGTTCGTGGCGTGGACCCGCGTCGGCCTCGCCACGGCGTGGCTGACGGTCTTCGGCTTCCGTGGCACGGCGCTCGACGTCATCGCGGACCACAACCTGCACGCCCCGTTGCTGCGCGCGGCCGCGCTGGTCGGGCTGGGCCTGCTCGCCGGGGCCCTGCCCCTGATGGCGATGCTGGTCTCGGAGTCGGTGCGCTGCCACTTCCGTGGGCCGCCGGTGGCCTGGGCCGTCGGCGCCACCCTGGCCTTCGACGGCGCGAGCATCGCGCTGGGCGGCAGCTACTGGCCGCACTACCTGCTCCAGCTCGCGCCGGTGCTGGCGCTGGCCGCGGGTCTGTGGGCACCGGACGCGGGGCGGCTGCGCGCGGCGGTCGTCCTGATCGTCGCGTCGGCGCTGGCGGCGACCGTGGTGGTCAGCACGACCGGCGCCGCGTTCTCGCACTCCGGCCAGCGGGTGGGTGACTTCCTGGGCCGCTCGGCCCGTCCGGGGGACAGCGCGACGGTTCTCTACGGCAACGCCGACGTGCAGCAGGCGTCCGGGATGCCGTCGCCGTACCCGCAGCTCTGGACGTTGCCGATGCGCACCCTCGACCCGCACCTGACCCAGCTGCGCGCGGTGCTGTCCGGACCGCGGGCACCGACCTGGGTCGTGGAGTGGAGCGACCTGAACGCCTGGCACATCGACGCCCACGACCGCACCCGGCTCGTGCTCGCCACGCACTACCGCAAGGTCGCGGACGCGTGCGGGCACCCGGTCTACCTGCACGACGGCGTCCGTCGGACGCTCGCGCCGCCGCCCTGCCGCTGACCGCCCCCGTCCGGGTAGTCCGTGACGTACGTGGCTGGTTTCCGGCCGATTCCGAGCCATTTCGTCACGGACTACCGGGGCGGTGGGGTCAGGCCGGCCGCCAGCGGAAGCAGAGGGCGGCATGGTGCAGGGCCGCGGTGGGCCGGCCGGTCTCCGCGCCACGTCGGCGACCCGCGCGGCGCCCGGCGGGCAGCCAGTCCACGGCGTCGTCGGGGTACGACGGGCGCCAGCGGGCGTACTCGGCGGTGAGCCGGCCGAAGGTGAGGGCGCGTGTCAGGTCGATCCCGGCCATGACCGGTGACCCTGTCACGCGCGCCCGCTCTGGACGCCGGGCTGGACGCCGGGCCAGGCCGAGACACGCCGACCGCGGTCGGGGCCTGCCCACCAGTGGGGCCCTGACCGGGGCGCGGACCGGTTGACGCCCTCGGCGGGCCCTGTGATTAGGTAAGGCAACCCTTATCAGAGAGCGATGGTCCGAATGCTGCACGTTCGTCGTTGGGTGGCCGGGCTGGCCACCGCCGCCGTCACCCTTCCGCTGCTGGTCTCGTGCAGCAGCGACTCCGGGCCGTCGCTGGTCGTGTACAACGCCCAGCACGAGGAGCTGCTCGACGAGGTCGTCCAAGGCGTTCACCGAAGGAGACCGGCATCGAGGTCGAGCTGCGCAACGGCGACGACCTCGAGCTGGCCAACCAGCTGGTCGCAGGAGGGGACGGCCTCACCGGCCGACGTGTTCCTCACCGAGAACTCCCCGGCGATGTCGCTGGTCGACAGCAAGGGCCTGTTCGCGCCAGCTCGACGCCGAAGACGCTGGACCAGGTCCCGGCGCAGTACCGCCCCGACGACGGCCACTGGATCGGCTTCGCCGCCCGCTCGACGGTGCTGGTCTACAACACCGACCAGGTCGGCGAGGACGAGCTGCCGGACGTCGATCATGGAGCTCGCCGAGCCGCAGTGGAAGGGCCGGATCGTCCTTCTCGCCGACCGGCGCGGACTTCCAGGCGATCGTCAGCGCGGTCCTCGCGACTCGAGGGCGAGCAGGCCACCGAGGACGTGGCTCGACGGGCCTGCAGACAACGGCACCGTCTACGACGGCAACGACGTGGTGCTGCAGTCGGTCAACTCGGGCGAGGTCGACGCCGGCGTGATCTACCACTACTACTGGTACCGCGACCAGGAGGAGTCCGGCGAGAACAGCGACAGCTCCAGCTGTACTTCTTCGGCAACCAGGACCCGGGCGCGTTCGTCAGCGTCTCCGGTGCCGGCGTGCTCGAAGTCGAGCGACGACGCAGGACGACGCCCAGCGGTTCGTCGACTACCTGACCAGCGAGGAGGGCCAGCAGGCCATCGCCGACAGCTACGCGCTGGAGTACCCGCTCAACCCGCAGGTGCACCTGGACCGCGCGGTCAAGCCGTTCGACGAGCTGCGAGCCCGCCGAGGTCGACGTCTCGCGCCCTGAACGGGCCGAAGGTGGTCGAGCTGATGCAGGACGCCGGGTTCCTCTGAGCACGACTCTCGGCCACCGCGCGCAGCCGGGCGCACGGCGCCGGACCGGGCCGCGGTCCCCCCGGCTGCTGCTGGTCGCTGGTGCGCTGCCGTGGTCGCCCTGGTCGCCTCGTCCCGCTCGGCTTCGTCGCGTCGTACACGCGTCACCATCGGGCCGGGCGAGGCGTGGGACCTGCTGGTGCGGCCACGGGTCGGCGAGCTGCTCTGCAACACCGGTCCGTCCTCGTCTGCGGGGACGTTCGCTGAGCGCTCGGTGCTCGGCGTCGGCTGCGCCTGGCTGGTGGAGCGCACCGACCTGCCGTTCGCGCCGGCTCTGGCACGTCCTGCTCGTCGCGCCGCTCGCGGTCCCGGCGTTCGTCAACAGCTACGGCTGGATTCGCTGACGCACGCGGTCGCAGACTTACGCCGGGGCGGTGCTCGATCGTGACGCTGTCGTACTTCCCGCTGGTCTACCTGCCGCGGTGGCGGCGCTGCGCGGCCTCGACCCGGCGCTCGAGGAGGCCGCCTACTCGCTCGGCCGATCGCCGCTGGGCGCACCTTCTGCCGGGTCGTGCTGCCGCGCATCTGCGCCCGGCGGTGCTCGGCGGCGCGCTGCTGGTCGGCCTGCACCTGCTCGCGGAGTTCGGGGCGCTGCAGATGCTGCGATTCCCGACGTTCACGACGGCGATCTACGACCAGTACCGCTCGTCGTTCAACGGCGCCGCCGGCCAACATGCTCGCCGGCGTGCTCGTGCTGCTGCTGCGTGCTGCTGCTCCTCGCCGAGCTGCGGCTGCGCGGGCGCCGCGGCTACGCGCGCATCGGCGGCGGCGCGCCCGCCCGGCCGAGCGGGTGCGGCTCGGCGCGCTCACGGCCCGCCGCGCTCGCCGGGGTCGCTGGCGCTGGTCGCCTGCGCGCTCGGCGTCCCGCTCTGCAGCCTGGTGCACTGGCTCGTGGTCGGGTCCTCGACGGCGTTCCCGATCGGGGAGCTGGTCGCGGCGACGACCACCACGGTCTCGCTCGGGCTGGCCGCCGCTGCGGTGGCCACCGTGCTGGCGCTGCCGGTCGCCTGGCTCGCCGTGCGGCACCGCGGCGTGACGCGCACGCTGTCGTCGAGCGGAGCACGTACGCCGCGCACGCGCTGCCGGGCATCGTCGTCGCGCTCGCCCTGGTGACGGTGTCGATCCGGTGTGCAGCCGCTCTACCAGACCGTGCCGCTGCTGCTGCTCGGCTACGCGATCATGTTCCTGCCGCGGGCGGTGGTCAGCGTCCGCGCAGCCTCGAGCAGGCGCCGCCGGTGCTCGACGACGTCGCCCGCAGCCTCGGGCTGAAGCCGGCCGCCAGTGCTCGCCGGGTGACGCTGCCGCTCATCCGCGTCCGGGCTCGGCGCCGGTGCCGCGCTGGTCTTCCTGGCCGTGTCGACCGAGCTGACCGCGACCCTGCTGCTCGCCCCGATCGGGACGTCGACCCTGGCGACCGAGTTCTGGTCGAACTCGTCGTCCGTGCGCGTACGGCGCAGCGGCGCCGTACGCGCTGCTGATGGTGCTGATCTCGGTGCCGGCGACGTACCTGCTGGGCCGGCAGTCGCGACCGGCGGACCCTGCCATGAGCCGGGTGACCGTCAGCGGCGTCGCCAGTCCTTCGGCGGCCGTCCCGTGCTGCGCGAGCGTCGACCTCGACGTCGCCGACGGCGAGATGACGGCCGTGCTCGGCGCCTCCGGCTGCGGCAAGACCACGCTGCTGCGCATCATCGCCGGCTTCCTCGAGCCGGACGGCGGCCAGCGTCGCGTTCGACGGGGTCCCGGTCGCGCGACCGGGCGGCTGCGCTGCCGCCGCAGCGAGCGCCGGGTCGGCTACGTGCCGCAGGAGGGTGCGCTGTTCCCGCACCTCGACGTGCGCCGCAACATCGCTGTTCGGGCTGCCGCGCGCGGAGCGGACCGGCCGAGCCGGCTGGGGGAGATGCTCGACCTGGCCGAGCTGCCCGCGAGCGTCGCGACGTCGCTACCCGCACGAGCTCTCCGGCGGCCAGCAGCAGCGGGTCGCCCTGGCGCGCGCCCTGGCGCCCCGGCCTCGGTGGTCCTGCTCGACGAGCCGTTCTCCTCCCTCGACGCCTCGCTGCGCGTCAGCACCGGCCGCGCCGTCGTCGCGCGCGCTGCGCGCCGCCGGCACGACGGCCGTGCTCGTCACCCACGACCAGGGTGAGGCGCTGTCGCTGGCCGACCAGGTCGCGGTGATGGAGGCCGGCCGGCTCGTCCAGGTCGACCACGCCCGCCGGGCTCTACCGCGCCCCGGCCGACGTCCGCGTGGCCGCGTTCGTCGGCGGCGCCGGCTCCTGCCCGCGACCGTGCGCGGACGGCCATCGGCCACCTGCGCGCTCGGCGACGTCGTCGTGGCCAACGGACACCAGCCGCTGCCCGACGGTACGGCGGTCACGCTGCTCGTGCGCCCGGAGCAGATCCGCTGGTCGCCGCCGGACCGGCGGCGGCGTGCGCCGTGGTCGACGAGGTCACGCTTCTACGGCCACGACGCGACCGTGCGGCTCGACCGGCTGGACGGCGGGCCGCAGCTCGTGGCGCGGGTGCCCACCGGCCGGCGTCCCGGCCGTGGGCGTCCGGGTCGGTCGTCGCAGGTCGTCGGCGCCGCGCGGGCGTACGCATGAGCACCACCTGGCTGACGGGGCACGAGGCCGCGCCGACAGCTGTTCCCGCTCACCGGGTTCGGCGACACGCCGGCCCTGCTCGCCGGCGGCCGGGTGCTGACCTACGCCGAGCTCGACGAGCGGGTCCGGAGCGGGTCGACGCGCTCGGGCCGGTGCGCCGACTCGTGCTGCTCGACCGGCGGCAACGACGTCGAGACCGTCGTCGCCTACCTCGCCGCGCTCCGCGGCGGTCACCCGCTTCTGCTCGCGTCGCCCGAGCGCGGACGGGCCGCTGCTGTCCACCTACCGGCCCGGACGTCGTCCTCGTCGCGGCGGCGTGCTGGAGGAGTGGCACGCGGGCACCGCGCACGACCTGCATCCCGACCTGGCGCTGCTGCTCAGCACGTCGGGCTCGACCGGCTCGCCCAAGCTGGTGCGGCTCTCGCACGACGAACCTGCGCAGCAACGCCGGCGAGCATCGCGTCCTACCTCGGCTCACCGCCGACGACCGCGCGGCCACCACGCTGCCGCTGCACTACTGCTACGGCCTCTCGGTGGTGAACAGCCACCTGCTCGTCGGGCGCCGGCCTGGTGCTCACCGACGCGTCGGTCGTCGACGCGCGCTTCTGGGACCGCGTTCGCGACGCGGCACGGCGCGACCTCGTTCGCCGGGGTGCCCTACACCTTCGACCTGCTCGACGCGGGTCGGCTTCGCCGCGCCGCGACCTGCCGGCGCTGCGCTACGTCACCCAGGCCGGCGGCCGCATGGCGCCGGAGCGGGTCCGGCGCTACGCCGCGGCTCGGCCGCGAGCGCGGCTTCGACCTCGTCGTGATGTACGGCCAGACCGAGGCGACGGCCCGGATGGCCTACCTGCCGCCGGACCTGGCCGACGGCACGGCCCGACTGCGATCGGCATCCCGTCCCCGGCGGCAGCCTCCGGCTCGAGCCCGTCGACGGACCGGCCGGCAGCGCGGAGGTCGGCGAGCTCGTCTACTCCGGCCCGAACGTGATGCTGGGCTACGCCACCGAGCCGGCGGACCTCGCGCGCGGACGCACCGTCGAGGAGCTGCGCACCGGCGACCTGGCTCGCCAGCACGAGGACGGCCTCTGTCGAGATCGTCGGGCGGCAGCAGCCGGTTCGCCAAGGTCTTCGGCCTGCGCGATCGACCTCGACCGGGTCGAGGCGCTCGCCGCCGACGACGGGGTCGCCGCCCGCGCGGTCGAGCACGACGGCAGGCTCGTCCTGTTCGTCACCCGGCACCTCGACCTGGCCTCCGCCCGAAGCGTCGCGGCGCGGGCTGCGGGCTTCCCGCGCACGCCGTCGCGGCCCACGTCGTCACGTCCTTCCCGACCACCTCGTCCGGGAAGCCGGACCACGCCACGCTCGAGCGGCACGCGGCCGTCCTGGCCGCCCGGCACCGTCCCGGACCCGGTGGAGCTTCCGGTCACCCCGAACCGGGTGCGTGACCTGTACGCCGAGCTGCTCGGCCGCCCCGACGCGACCGTCGACGACAGCTTCGTCAGCCTGGGCGGCGACTCGCTGTCGTACGTGGAGGCCTCGGTCCAGCTGGTCGACCTGCTCGACGACCTGCCGCCCGAGTGGGCCGAGCTGAGCGCCCAGGAGCTGGCGTCCGGGTCGGCCGCCCCGGCCTCCAGACCGGGACGTCGCACCTGGCGACGGCCGCCGGTCGAGACGTCGCTGGTGCTGCGTGCGGTCGCGATCGTGCTCGTCGTCGGCACCCACGCCAACCTGTTCACGGTGATCGGCGGTGCGCACATCCTGCTCGCGGTCGCCGGCTTCAACCTGGCCCGCTTCCAGCTCGCCGACCGCTGTCGGACCGACCGGTGGCGTGGTCTGGTGCGCTCAGCGCGGAACGTCGCGCTCCCGTCGGCACTGTGGATCGGTGCGGCGGCGGTCGTCACCGGGATGTACGACGGGTCCACGGCGCTGCTCCTCAACTTCCTGCTCGGGTCGTCCTCCTGGGACGACCGGTGGCAGTTCTGGTTCCTCGAGGCCGCGGTGTGGTCGATGGTGGGACTGGCCGCACTGGCGTCCGTTCCCTTCCTCGACCGGCTCGAACGGCGCCGTCCGTTCGCGCGGCCGGCGTCGCCGTCGCGGTCGCGCTCGGCCTGCGCTACGTGCTGGTGGGGGTGGAGGCCGGTCCGACCGAGCGCTACGCGCTCCCGGTGGTCCTGTGGTGCGTCGCGCTGGGCTGGCTGGCCGACCGGGCCGACACCGTCCGACCGCCGCACGCTCACCACGCTCGTGGCGGGCGCTGGTGTGTGGGGCTTCTTCGGCGACCCGGTCCGTGAGGCGCTGGTGGCGGCCGGCGTGGCGCTGCTGGTCTGGGTGCCGCGGATCCCGGTGCCGCGGCCCGTGGTGCGCCTGCTGGGGGTGCTCGCGGCCTCGTCGCTGTTCGTCTACCTCACCCACTGGCAGGTCTACCCGCACCTCGAGGACGACCACCCGCTGCTCGCGACCCTCTCGTCGCTCGCCGTCGGCATCGTGTGCTGGCGGGCCCACGAGGTGGCGCGGGCGTCGTTCAGGCCGGGTGCGCGCGGTGGCGACCAAGCGTTTCCGGCATGTCGGTACGGCGGCGCGCGTCCTACATTCGGTGAGGAGGGCGTCGCGTCGCCCCTGTCCACGCCAACCGACGAAAGGGACCGCCATGACCGTCGACCGAGGACTGCTCGCGCTGCTTGAGGCCAAGCCGGGAAAGGGTGAGGAGCTCGCCGCGTTCCTGGAGCAGGGTCGGGCCCTCGCGGCCGAGGAGAACGGCACCGTGACCTGGTACGCGTTCCGGCTCAGCGAGACGACGTACGGCATCTTCGACACGTTCGAGAGCGAGGAGGGCCGGCAGGCGCACCTCAACGGCAAGATCCCGGCCGCGCTCGCCCAGGTCGGCCCGGACCTGCTCGCGTCCGACCCGGACATCCGGCAGACCGACATCATCGCCGTGAAGTAGGGGAGCTTCGCGCTCCAGGACGGCGACCCCGCGACCCGTCTCCTCCCACCGGGTAGCCCCCGGGGGTTACCCATCGCTGAGGTGGCGGTCCACACTGCTGGGATGAGGAAACTCCAGAACCTCGGGCTCTGGGCATTGGTCGGCGCGACCACCCTCATGACGCTGCTGGTCGCTGCGCCCGCCGCGGCGAAGACCAAGCAGGTGACCGACGGTCGCGACCGCCAGGCGAACGTCGACATCCGGTCGGTGACCTATCGCAACGGAGAGCTGCGCGCCGGCGTCACCGTGCACGTCCGCGACCTGCAGCCGACGGGAAGGCTCGTCGCCGTCGTCGGTGCACCGGACTCGGACGTCATCTACGACGCGACCGTCTGGCCCAGGAGCGACGGCACGGTCGGCACGCGCCTCGAGCTCGTCACCGCCGAGTCCCGCACGCCACGGTCCTGCACGACGATGACGGCGACCTGGTCCCCGGACGCGGACACCGTCGAGGTGTCGGTGCCGCACACGTGCCTGGACTTCGACGCGTTCCTGGAGCGGCACTTCATGAAGGTGAAGGTGTCCGGCTCCGGGAGCCAGGACGCCGCCCGCGGCGTCGAGGTCGGGCGCGGCAGCAGCCCCGGCTGCGCAACCGCACGGGAGATCCGGGGCACTCCACCGCGGCGACCCGAAGACCCGGGTCCAGGCACTGCTCGACACCGACGGCCGGTTCGGTGACGGGGCGGCCGGGGGCTACTCCCGGATCTACCGCTCGTGCTCGGGCGGGAAGCCCTGGTTCGTCGGCTACGACGGCACCACCGACACGCTCGTGGCCAAGGGTCGCGTGCGCTGAGCGGCCGTCGCCGCTGGACCGACCGCACGGCCGTCCTGCCGGGTGGGCGCCGCGAACATCGCGAGGTCGGCGCGCTGACGACCCTGTCGTCGGGGAGTCGGACGGTGCCGGCTCAGGGGCGACGCTGCACGCCGATAGGTGGCCAGCAGCCTGCGGATCTCGGGTTTCGCGGCGAAGGAGCCCGCGCCCAGGAATGCCTCCTGGACGATCTGGTCGACTCGGTCGCGTGCCATGAAGTTGTTGCCGATCGCCTCCTGCTCGGCGCGACCGGGTCTGAAGACGACCACCGCCGTGCCGCTCTCACGCAGGGCCCTGACCTCGCGCCGGGCGACGCGGGCAGCGTGCCACCGGGACGCACCGTACAGATCCGTGGGCAGACGGGCCGGGCCCGACATCGGCGAGACCACGATGACGAGATCGAGGGCGCGCGGACGCAGGATCGCGGCGTTCGTGGGGGAGTGGGCGCCCCCGTCGACGTACGTGTGGTCGTCGATCTTCACGGGGGCGAAGTAGCCCGGCACCGCGCACGAAGCAGCGATCGCCAGGTGCAACGGGACGTCTGGGCTCCCAGGTCGGCCGAAGACCACCCGCCTGCCGTCGCTGCGGCGCACGGCGCAGATCCACAAGTCGCGCTCGGGCCAGGACTGGCCTTCCACCTCCCGGAGCATCGCGAGACGGGTGGCGATGTCGAAGCGTCCTGGAGCCAGCAACGCGAGCGCTGCCACCATCGGGCGAAGGTTCCACGGACGGATGGCCACGTTCCGGAGCATCTCCCAGCCGGGAAGGTTCGGAGCCAGTCGCAGCAGGTGCATCAGACGGAACGGTTCGAACTCGGGGATCTCGGTGCCCAGCATCTGATGCAGGACCCTGCCTTCGGTGGTACAGCGGAGCCCGCACGGTCCATGCGGCGAGCTCGGATGCGGGAACGTTGGCGCGCAGCAGCGTCCCGGTGATCGAGCCGGCAGACGTCCCCACGATGACCTCTGCCGTCCGGGGGTCCCACCCGCAGTCGTGCTCGAGCGCGGCGAGCACGCCGGCGTGGTAGGCCTGGCCAACGACGCCTCCGGCCCCCAGGACGAGTCCGACGCCGCTCATAGGACCGAGCCTGTCCCTCGGACCACCTCCGGCAACAGGGTTTCTCGCCCTGCGTTCCTCGCCGGCCGGATCATGTCGGACATGTCCTGTGGCGCCTCGCGCCTGAGGGGGACGTCCGGCCCGGTTCCAGGTCCGCTGAGCGAGACTTGGGGTCATGGACCTCGACAGCGCACGCGAGTTCGTACGCACCCACCACAGGGCGGTCCTCGCCACCCGCACCTCCTCCGGCATCCAGCAGAGCCCGGTCCTCGTGGGCGTTGACGACGAAGGGCGGCTCACCGTCAGCAGCCGGGAGACGGCGTTCAAGACCAAGAACCTCCGCCGGGACCCGTGGGCGCAGCTGTGCGTTCTCAACGACGGCTTCTTCGGGGACTGGATCTACGTCGAGGGAGAGGTCGAGGTGGTCTCGCTGCCTGAGGCGATGGAGCCGCTCGTGGAGTACTACCGCGGGATCTCGGGCGAGGCCGAGGACTGGGATGAGTACCGCGCCGCCATGGTGCGCGAGCGGAGGGTGATCCTCCGCGTCACGCCGACGCGGGCCGGGCCGGACCGCCAGGGGTGAGACTCCGGACGCCGAAGCTGCGGTCACCCGGTAGCCAGCTGAAACGCCTCGTGGTGGCCCTTGACGACCCGCTCGGCCACCTCACCGAGCCCGGGGGCGTAGTACTTCTGCTCGGTCTGCGGTTCCAACGGGCTTCGCTCGCTCGTGACGAGGACGTGACGGAAGGCGCCGTACGGCACCGTGAGGCTTCCGTCCAGCCTCAGCACCCGTGCCTGGTCGAGGGCTTCGCCGGGCGGGTAGTACTCCTGGCGGTAGGCGTCCCCGGGCCGGGGGTTCCCCGGCATGATGATTCCGGGCTCGGCGCCATTGACGCCGGACTTCCACGAGTCACTGGCCTTGACCATGTGCCCGTTCTTCAGCTCGAGCGACTCCTCGCCCATGTACCAGACGTTTCCCTGCCTGTCCTGGGCGTACCAGTCGAAGGTTCGCTCCACCGGGCGACCTCCTTCGGAGACGGTGTCCCGCACGACGGTGCACGTGACCCCGAGGATCTGCTTCGTGCTGTGCAGGACCACCTCGTCGTCGAGCTGACGCGTGCTTCCGCGCACGCCCGCGTAGCGGTAGCCCGTACCCGGCAGGAGCGGCCAGTAGCGGTTGTCGATGGTCTGCACGAAGTCGGCTGGGTCGATCGATGGCGAGTAGCTGCCGTGCAGAGGCGCCAGCACCGATGCCGACGACGGCGTCGAGTGGGTCGACGGGTCGACTGTGGTGTCGGCGGTCCGCCGGATGACGAGCAACCGCTCACGGCCAGGCCGAACCCGACGGTGAGGCCAAGCCCGATGACGGCTCGTCTCGCGGCGTTGCTGTGCGGGTCCCCGTGGTGCCTGTCGAAACCGGCCCTGGGCACGTCGATCACCTTCATCCGCAAAGCCCAGCGAGCTGAGTGCCGTCCGAACCTACGCCGGAGACCTGAAGCCCACCTGAAGGCCTCGAGCCCGGGGGGCCGCGGTCGGCGGGGCGATCGGGCCATGGTGCGGACCCGGGAGAGGTAATAGCGTGACGAGGAGAACCGCCCGCCGGTTGCCCGCCCGTTCGCTGGAGGTCGCGGGATGCAGCTACTGTTCGCCGACTCGCTCCCGCAGAAGACCATCGCCGAGCTCGAGGCGCGTGGCCATCAGTGCGTGGTCGATCCCGGCCTGGGTGAAGCGGACCTGGCCGGCCGCATCCCTGGGTTCGACGTCCTCGTCGTGCGCAGCACCAAGGTCCCCCGAAGCGTGTTCGGGGCCGCTGACCGGCTCGCGCTGGTCATCCGCGCAGGGGCTGGCACCAACACCATCGACACGGCCGCGGCCGCGGCTCGGGGAGTGCTGGTCGCCAACGTGCCAGGCCGGAACTCCGCCGCCGTGGCGGAGCTGACCATGGGCCTGCTGCTGGCCATCGACCGACGTATCCCGGACAACGTGGCGGACCTGCGGGCCGGTCGGTGGGACAAGAAGACGTACAGCAAGGCCGCTGGGCTGCTCGGGTCGACCCTGGGCATCGTGGGACTCGGCTCCATCGGGTTGTGCGTGGCCGAGCGGGCCGCCGCGTTCGGTGTCAAGGTCCAGACGCTGGCGAAGCCCGGTCGGGCGGCGTACGTCGAGGCACGTGCTGTCGACCTCGGCATCATCATGCGTGCTTCGCTCCCGGAGCTGATCTCGACCTCCGACATCGTCTCCCTGCACGTGCCGTCCTCGCCGCAGACGCGGCATCTGGTCGACGAGACGTTCCTCAGCCACATGCGCCCCGGCTCGATCCTGCTGAACACCTCCCGCGGCGAGGTCGTCGACGAGGCCGCCCTGCTCCGGGCGCTCGACGGAGGGGCGGTCCGCGCCGGCCTGGACGTCTACGCGGACGAACCCGGCGCCAGCACCGCGGAGTGGAAGTCCGCGCTGGCCCAGCACCCGAATGTCGTGGGAACCCACCACATCGGCGCCTCCACGCAGCAGGCACAGCTGGCCATCGCCGCCGGAGTCGTGGAGATCGTCGACGCGTTCGTCGCAGGAGAGGCACGCAACTGCGTGAACCTCGAGCCCCGCCGGCTCGGGTCCGTGACGCTGACCGTCCGCCATCTCGACCGGGTGGGTGTGCTCGCACGGGTCCTCGACCTCCTGAGCCTGGCCGGACTGAACGTCGAGCACATGGAGAACCGGGTGTTCCGCGGAGGCGAGGCAGCCGTGGCGTCCATCGACGTAGCCGGGTTCATCCCGGACCAGCTGTTCGAGCAGATCGGCGCCATCCCGGACGTGCTCGGTGTGTCTGCGGCCACGCTCACCGGCACGGAATGACGGAGTGACATGGCGACCGGGACAGCAGTGGTGTGCTGTGCCCGACGTCTCCAAGGACGTTCCTCTCGTTGTCATGGCTGGTCGAGGTGGTGCAGGACGGCGCTGACGACGGCGCTGTCGTCGCCGAGGGGTCCGTCGAGGAGGGCCAGGATGCGCGGCACCGCGGCGTCGAGCGGCCCAGCGGCCGCGGCGACGACCTCGTCCCGGTCGGTGACGGGGACTCCCTCGCCGCGGAGGTGACGGATCCAGGCCGCGATCGTCCGGGTGGCCGCCACCGGCTCCCGGCCGGCCGCCCTCTCGGCGCGCAGCACCGGCAGGACCCGGACCGGGATCTTCTGCGAGCCGTCGACCGCGATCTGTGCCAGGAGGTGGCGGATCCGCGGGTTGGAGAACCGCTCGACCAGGGCGGCGCGGTACCGCTCCACCTCCGGCTCGGGCAGGGTGAGGTGCCGGGCTGCCTCGCCCCACCACTCCAGCGCCCAACCCCGGCACACCGGGTCGGCGATCGCGTCGGCGACCGTCGTGTGGCCACGCAGCGGCCCCGCGTAGGCGAGCAGCGAGTGTGCCCCGTTGAGCAGCCACAGCTTGCGCTGCTCGAACGGGGCGAGGTCGTCGGTGAGGGTGGCGCCGGACCGGTCCCACGCCGGTCGGCCGGCGGGGAACTCGCCGCTGATCACCCACTCGCTGAACGGCTCGGTGACCACCGGGGCCGCGTCCACCCATGTCGTCCGCGTCTGCACCAGGTCGCGGTCGGACGCCGTGGTCCGGGGCGTGATCCGGTCGACCATGGTGGTCACGAAGGACGAGTGGTCGACCACCTCCACGAGTCCGGGGTCGACCGTCTCCGCGAGGTCGCGGACGATCCTCGCCGTCACCGCACCGTTGTCGGGGAGGTTGTCGCACGGCATCACCGCGACCGGTGCCAATCCCGCCCGGTCGCGCGCGACGAGGGCGGCGAGCAGCCGCGCCGGCGCGGTTGCGACGACGGCGGTCGGATCGGTGCGGAGGACCTGGATGTCGGCGGCCACCCGGGGGTCGTCCCGGTCCAGGGCGCCGTCGGCACCCCGTGGGTAGCCGGCCTCGGTCACCGTGAGGCTGATGACCGCGAGCCGTGGGCTTCGGGCGTATCCGAGCCAGTCGGCGTGGTCGGCCCCCGGATGCACCCGGGACAGGCTGCCGACGACCTCGAAGGCGTCCGCCTCCTCACCGCGTGTGACCAGCGTGTAGAGGCCGTCCTGGGGCGCGAGGGCGTCGGAGAGTGCGGCGGTGCGCCCCGTGAACGCCGCGATGCCCCACTCCGAGGCGTCCGGCGCGTGCTCGGTGTACCAGGCCTGGTGGGCCCGGAAGAAGTTTCCGAGCCCCAGGTGCAGGATGCGCACCTCGCGCGCGGCGGGTTCCTGGCCGGTGGAGCGGGCGAGGCGTCGTACCGGTGCGCTGCTCACAGCTTGAAGGCCCGTCGGGGGTTCACGGACGACCAGGCCGATCGCGGCGTCCAGCGCCTCGTCCTCCTCGAGGCGGTGCTCGGCGACCAGGCCGGCGAGGAAGCCGCAGTCGAGCCGGCGCGACATGTCGTGCCGGGCCGGGATGGAGCAGAAGGCACGGGTGTCGTCGACGAAGCCGGAGGTGCGCGCGAGGCCGGCGGACTCGGTCACCGCCGCGCGGTAGCGGCGGATCGCGTCGGGGGCGTCGAGGAACCACCAGGGTGCACCCGCGTACACCGAGGGGTAGAAGCCGGCCAGCGGTGCGATCTCCCGGGAGAACGTGGTCTCGTCGAGGGTGAACAGCACCAGGTGCAGGTTCGGGTGCGTGCCGTAGCGCTCGAGCAGCGGCTGGAGGGCCCGGGTGAACTCGACCGCGATCGGGATGTCGTGCCCGCTGTCGGGCCCGTACCTCTCGAACGTGGGCGTGTGGTGGTTGCGGTGCACCGCCGGGTGCAGTGTCATCACCAGCCCGTCCTCGGTCGACATCCGGGCCATCTCCAGCAGCATGTGCCGGCGGAACGCGGTGGCCTCGGTCGGCGTGGCCGCCCCCGCGAGGGCGGCCCGGAAGATCCGGTCGGCCTCCTGAGCGGGCAGCGGGTCGGTGCGCACGTCAGGGTGGCTGTGGTCGGCCGAGGTGGCCCCGTGGTCGATGAAGACCCGGCGCCGTTCCTCGAGGGCGGCGACGAACCCGGCGTAGTCGGTGGTCTCGATGCCCGCCACCTCGCCGAGCCGTCGGACCCGGTCGGCCCAGCCGGGGCTGTGGGCCTCGAGATAACGGTCCGGTCGGAACGTCGGCACCACCCGGCCGCGCCACGTCGGGTCGGCGACGAGCGCTTCGTGCGCGGCCAGGTCGTCGACCGGGTCGTCGGTCGTGGCGAGCACCTCGATCCCGAACTGCTGGAAGAGGGCCCGGGGCCGGAAGTCGTCCTTGGCCAGGCACGCCGCGACCTGGTCGTAGATCGAGTCCGCAGTCCCGGCCGACGGACGGGTGGAGACCCCGAAGATCTCGGACAGCTCGGACTCCAGCCAGTAGCGCGAGGGCGTCCCCCGGAACGCCGCCCAGTGGGAGCACAGCTCGCGCCACACCGCGCGCGACGCCGGCTCGTCCAGCGGCCCGGAGGCGACGCCGAGCCGGTCGAGTGGTACGCCGTGCGCGTGCAGCAGCCTGGTCACGTAGTGGTCCGGTGTGATCAGCAGCGAGGCGGGGTCCGAGAAGTGCGCGTCCTCGAGCAGCAGCGAAGCGTCCACGTGGCCGTGCGGCGAGATGATCGGCAGGTGCCGCACCTCGTCGTACAGGCGACGGGCAATGTCGCGAACGGCGGGATCCGCGGGCAGCAGCCGGTCGGGGTGCGGGGCAAGTGGGCGGACCGATGGCATGACGTCATCCTCCGCGCCGGCCCGGAACCGGGCAATCGGTTGCCATCTCTTGCCGCTCGCCCTTGTCGGTCGCCGGACGGCGGTGAAGGGTTGCGGGCATGACCCAGACGCCGGACCGGCTCACGAGCCTCGCGGGGGCGGCCCGCACGATCGGCGACCCGTCGTCCGTGCTGACCGAGGCAGAGGTCCGCCGCTTCGTGCGCGAGAGCCTGGACGCGGCCGACCTGGACGGGCGCAGCGTCTGCCTGGTGATTCCCGACGGCACCCGGAGCTGCCCGCTGCCGGTGCTGATGGACGAGATCCACCGGTCGTTGACGGGACGCGTCACCCGGCTCACCGCGCTGGTGGCCCTGGGCACGCACGCCGCGATGGGCGAGGCGGCGCTGGCCGAGCACCTCGGCTACCCGCCCGGAGGACTGGCGGAGAGATACCCCGGGCTGACGGTCTCGAACCACGCCTGGTGGGAGCCGGAGTCGTTCGTGTCGCTGGGCACCATCTCCGGGGAGCGGATCGAGGAGCTGTCCCAGGGGCTGCTGAGCCAGAGCGTCGACGTGCGGCTCAACCGCGCCGTCGTCGACCACGACGTCGCGCTCGTGGTCGGCCCTGTCTTCCCGCACGAGGTCGTGGGGTTCTCCGGCGGGAACAAGTACTTCTTCCCGGGCGTCGGCGGACAGGACGTCATCGACATCTCCCACTGGCTGGGAGCGCTGATCACCAGCGCCGAGATGATCGGCGCACGTGGCATCACTCCCGTGCGTGCTCTGATCAACGACGCGGCGGCGCTGATCCCCGGCCGGCGGCTGGCCCTGTGCGTCGTCGCCCGGTCCGGCACCCGCGACCTCCACGCCGCCAGCTTCGGCGAGCCTGAGGCGGCGTGGGCCGCGGCAGCCGAGGTCTCCGCGGAAGCCCACGTGCAGTACCTCGACCGTCCGGTCAGGCGCGTGCTGTCGCTGATGCCGCCCAAGTACGACGACATCTGGACCGCGGCCAAGGGCTTCTACAAGCTGGAGCCGGTGGTCGCCGACGGCGGCGAGGTGATCCTCTACGCACCGCACGTCACGCAGATCTCCCGGATGCATCCGGAGATCAACGACATCGGCTACCACTGCCGCGACTACTTCGTGAAGCAGTGGGACAGGTTCCGGCACGTGCACTGGGGCGTCCTCGCGCACTCCACTCACCTGAGCGGCGCCGGCACGTACGACGAGCACACCGGCGAGCGGCTCCGTGTCCGGGTGACGCTGGCCACCGGTATCCCCGAGGACGTCGTGCGCGGCGCCAACCTGGGCTACCTCGACCCGGAGGCGGTCGACGTCGCGGCCTACGAGGCCGATCCGGAGACGTTCGTGGTCCCCAACGCCGGTGAGGTGCTCTTCCGGCTGCGCTGAGTGGTCGAGGACCGCACGACCAGCCGGGTCGGCACCGTGACCGGCTCCCCGACGCGTGACCGGGCGCCGCCGGCGACGGCCAGGAGGTTGCGCACAGCGGCCGTGCCGAGTGCGCGCAGGGGCGCCGCGACCGTGGTCAGGCCCGGGGTGACGAGGTCGGCGCCGAAGATGTCGTCGAACCCCACCACGCTGACGTCGCCGGGGACCCGGATCCCGCGGGCCTGCAGCCCCCGCATGACGCCGATGGCCAGGAGGTCGTTGTACGCCAGCACCGCCTGCGGCTGCGGATCGAGCAGATGCGCACAGGCCCGGACCCCGCCCTTCACCGTGGGTGGGAACGGCCCCACCCGCCGGACCCGGACGTCGAGCTCGGATGCACCCTCGATCAGCGCCCGCCAGCGCATCCCGTCGGTCCAGGACGCCTCCGGCCCGGCGACGTACGTGATGGCGCCGTGCCCGAGCGACACCAGGTGCTCGACTGCGCGCCGGACCCCGCGGCGGATGTCGGTGACCACGCTCGGCACGTCCTGCACCGCCCGGTTGAGCACGATGGTCGGGCTCTGCTTGGCGATCATCCGGATCGCCGAGTCCGACATCCGCGGGCTGGCCAGCACGACGCCCACCACCGCGGGCAGCACCCGCTCGAGGAGGCTCGCGCTCCCGGCGCGCGGACTCCTGGGAGTCGGCCAGGATCATCGTGTAGCCCGCCTCCGCGGCGGCCGCCTCGCGCCCCCCGGATGATCCCGAAGTGGAAGGGGTTCGTGACGTCGGCGATGACCAGGCCGATCATCCGGGTCTGGTCACCCGGCGCGCCCCGGGACAGCGCGGTCGACCGGTAGCCCAGCTCGGGCGGCGACCTGCCGGATGTGCTCAGCGGTGTCGGACTTCACCCGGCCGGGACGGGCGAAGGTGCGTGAAACCGTCGAGGGCGCCACGCCGGCGGCCTCCGCCACGTCGTAGATCGTCGGCTTCCGCGGTCGCGGAGCGGTCCCGTCCATCCGACGTCTCGGCCTCCTTCGGACCACCCCGACAATCGGGGAGCTGGACTTCCGGGAGCAATCGTCGCTCAGTCGCCGGCCGGGATCGCCACCGGCCGTCCCTCCTCTGCGGACCGGTAGATCGCCAGCACGACCTGCAGGGTGAGGGCGGCGTCCGCCGGCGTCACGGCGGGCTCCCGGCCCTCGCGCACGGCCCGGAGGAAGTCCGCGTACTGGAGGTCGTGGGCGTCGGACAGGGCCGCCGGGTCCGCGCCGGCCGACGGAGCCGACTCCTCCTGGGGCAGCACCAGGGAGGCCTGGTTGCTCGACATCCCGGCACCGTAGGCAGGGGCGTCGGGGTCGTCCTCGGCGGGCGCGGCGTGGAAGTACTCCAGCCGGTCGTCGTCGATGATGGCCGAGCCGCGGGTGCCGTGCACCTGCAGGCGCGCCGAGAGGCCCGGGTAGGCCGCCGTGGTGCCGTGCACCACGCCGAGGGCGCCACCCTCGAACCTCACGATGGCGACCGCTGTGTCCTCGACCTCGATGCCCTCGTGGGCCAGGCGGCCTGCGTAGGCCGAGACCTCCAGCGGGCGGCCCAGCATCCAGACCAGCAGGTCGATGGTGTGGATGCCCTGATTCATCAGGGCGCCGCCGCCGTCGAGGCTCCAGGTGCCGCGCCACGCGCCGGAGTCGTAGTACTCCTGGCTGCGCCACCAGGCGATGCTGGCGACGCCCGAGGTGATGGTGCCGAGCCGTCCCTCGCGGACCGCCTGTGCGACCGCGAGGCTGGAGGGGTCGAAGCGGTGCTGGCTGATCACGGTCACGGTGCGGCTGCTCGCGGCGGCGGCCGCCTCGAGCTTGGCCGCCGCGTCGGCGCTCACGTCGAGGGGCTTCTCCACCACGACGTGCTTCCCGGCCTCGAGGACCTGGACGGCGAGCTCCGCGTGGTTCCCGCTCGGCGTGCAGATCGCGACGGCGTCGACGTCGTCGCGGCCCAGGGCCTCGTCCAGGGACGTCGTCCAGGCGACGCCGTACTCGTGGCCGAGCTCCTTGGCGGCGGTCTCCGCGAGGTCGACAGCGACGCACAGGGCGGCGCCCTCGACCCGGGTGATCGACTCTGCGTGCTGTCGGCCGATCACCCCGCATCCGACGACGGCGAAGCGCAGGGGAGAGGTGCTGTCCGCGGGGAGTGCTCTCGGTCATCGGTAGGTGATCCCCTCGGCGCGCAGGATCCCGGTGAAGGCCTCGTGCGCCTTCGCGAACAGGTCCTCGCCGGAGAAGCCGCCCAGCGAGCCGGCCGACTGCAGGTGGGGCTCCAGCGAGAAGAACCCGTCGAACCCGTCCTCGCGCAGCGCCCGGATCGTCTCCACGGTCTCGCCGTCGCCGGCGCCGGCCGGGACGACCTCGCCGGTCTCCAGCAGCGCGTCCTTGACCTGGACGTACTCCAGGTGTGGGCGCAGGTCGGCGTAGCCGTCGGTGTAGGGGCGGACACCGCACTGGACGAAGTTCGCAGCGTCCCAGGCCAGCCGCAGGACCGGCGATCCCACCGACTCCACGATGTCGACGCAGCGGCGCGGGATGTCGCCGTAGATGTCCTTCTCGTTCTCGTGCAGGAGGACGACGTCGCGCCCCGTGGCCCGGTCGGCCAGCGCGCTCATCCGGCGCAGCACCTCGTCGCGGTGGCTGTCCGGGTCGTCGCCCTCGGGGATGAAGAACGAGAACAGCCGGATGTACGGCGCCGCGAAGGTGGCCGCCCTGGCCAGCGCGATGTCGTGACGGGCGAGGTGCTCGTCGAAGTCGTCGGTGATGGCGATCTTTCCGATGGGCGAGCCGATCGACGAGACCGCGATGTCGTGGCGGCCCAGGATCTCCTGGGCCCGGTCGACCTGCTCGTCGGTCAGGTCCAGGACGTTCACGCCCCAGGCGCTGCGGAGCTCGATGTGCGCGATGCCCAGCCGGTTGAGGACCGCGCACTGTTTCTCGAAGTCGTCGTCGATCTCGTCGGCGAAGCCGGACAGGGTCCACATGTCAGTCTCCAATTCGTCGTGTGCGTGATGTGCGTCGTTCGTGGGTGTGTGCGGCTGCCGGACGGTCCGACGGGGTGGCCGCGAGCAACGCCGCGGCACCTGCCTTCCGTCGGGACTGACGCATCCGATCTCCTTCCGCAGGCCCGGCCTCGATGCAGGACCCCGACATGTGTTCGGCAGGACGCTAGGAGCGGCTCGGGGAACCGGGCAATCGGTTGCCATTACTTGCCCCGAGCGACTCGGCCGGGGCCGAGAAACCAGCAGATCACGAGGCACTGTCCTCCCTCGACAGAGGTCCCGGTGCTCGGTCCACGCCAGCAACGGTCAACCGGCGGTGCGCATCGCCGGGGTCGAGTCCCCGCGGCGACAGCCGACGTCGCTGCGGCCGACAGACCCGACGCCCGAGGCGGCGCCCCGGGCAGAACCCGCTGTCCCGACCGTGCCCCGGACGGCCGGACAGCGGTCCCGTGTGCCCTGCGACACGGGCCGTTCGGCCCTATCCAAGGCGGCGCTGCGAACGGACTTTGGAGGTGGAACATCACCCACAGAGTCGTCTCTGCAGGTCAGCGTCGAACGACTCGTTTGGAGCCCACGATGCGGTACTCGACGTCTCGACCGCCACGGGCCGTCTTGGCGACCACCACGCTCGTTCTGGCGCTGGCAGCCTGCGGCGGGTCGAGCGGCCTCGCCTCGAGCACGTCGGGGTCCCCGGCGGACGGGTCCTCCTCCGACCTGGCGGCCGCTGTGAAGGCCGACCCGGCCCTGGCGGCGAAGGTCCCCAAGACGATCTCCTCCGACGGCATCATCAAGTCGCGGCACCGACGCGACCTACGCGCCCAACGAGTTCCTCGCCAAGGACGGCAAGACCGTCGTCGGCTTCGACGTCGACCTGTTCAAGGCGGTGGCCGCCAAGCTCGGACTGAAGGCGGAGGTCAGCCCGGCTCCGTTCAACGCGATCATCCCTGGGGTGTCCTCGGGCAAGTACGAGATCGGTGTCTCGTCGTTCACGATCAACAAGGACCGCGAGAAGCAGACCAACATGGTGAGCTACTTCAGCGCGGGCACCCAGTGGGCCTCCAAGAAGGGCAACCCCGACAACGTCGACCCCAACAACGCCTGCGGCAAGAAGGTCGCGGTCCAGAAGGCGACCGTGCAGGCGGACGACGTCACCGCCCGCTCCGCCAAGTGCACCGCGGCCGGCAAGCCGGCCATCCAGGTCGACCAGTACCAGGGACAGGACCAGGCAACCGCCGCCGTGGTGTCGGGCAAGGACCAGGCCATGCTGGCCGACTCCCCGGTGATCGCCTACGGCGTCGTGCAGACCCACGGCCAGCTTCAGAAGCTGGGTGCGATCTACGACTCGGCTCCCTACGGCTACGTGGTGGCCAAGAAGGACACGGCCTTCGCCGACGCCCTCGCAGGTGCGGTGAACGCGCTGATCAAGGACGGCACCTACAAGAAGATCCTCGACGCCTGGTACGTCGGGGACGGGGCGATGAGCAACGCCCAGGTCAACCCGCCGGCGACCTCGTAGGCCCGAGGACACGATGACGGAGACGACCACTCCCACCGACGCCGACCCGGGCGGACGTCAAGGCGATCCCGGTCCGCCATCCGGGGCGGTGGGTCGCCAGCGCCGTGGTGGTGCTGCTGTCCGCGATGTTCGTGCACATGCTGTTCACGAACCCGGCGTTCCAGTGGTCGTTCATCCGGGACAACGCCTTCTCGGCGCCGGTGATCAACGGTGCGAAGAACACCCTGGTGCTCACCGTCTTGTCGATGATCCTCGGTGTGGCGTTCGGCATCGTGCTCGCCGTGATGCGGCTCTCGCCGAACCCGGTCCTGTCCGGCGGTGCGTGGGTCTACGTGTGGTTCTTCCGTGCCGTGCCCCGCGTCGTCCTGCTGATCCTGTTCGGCAACCTGGGGGTCCTCTACTCGCGGTACGACATCGGCATCCCGTTCGACCGCCAGATCGCGAACCTGTTCGGGCTCAGCCTGGACGGCCGGTTCTTCGGCGTGAGCGCCAACACGATCCTCACGGCGTTCGTCGCCGCCCTGCTCGGGCTCGCGCTGTCCGAGGCGGCGTACATGGCCGAGATCGTGCGCGCCGGCATCTCCTCGATCGACGAGGGGCAGACGGAGGCGGCGCAGGCGCTGGGCATGTCCCGCGGCCAGGTGATGCGCCGCATCGTGCTGCCGCAGGCGATGCGGGTCATCGTCCCACCCACCGGGGAACGAGACCATCGCGATGATCAAGGACACCTCGCTGGTCGCGTTCGTGCCCTACTACGAGCTGTTCTTCCAGCTGCAGGCGATCGGGTCGCGCACCTTCCAGCTGTTCCCGATGCTGGTCGCGGCCTGCCTGTGGTACCTCGCGATGACCAGCGTGCTGATGGTGGGGCAGCACTTCCTCGAGAAGAGGTACGCCCGGGGCACCCGTCGCAGCACCGCCCGGGCCGACCGCACATCGCTGCTGGCGCGGATGCGACGGCCGGCGAAGGGCGGGGCGTGATGGGCGACGAGCCGGTCGAGCGGCCAGCCGATGGTGAAGGCCGAGGCCGTGCGCAAGCACTTCGGCCGGCTGGAGGTCCTCAAGGGCATCGACCTCGAGGTGATGCCGCGCGCGGTGATGTGCATCGTCGGGCCCTCGGGCTCGGGCAAGTCCACGTTCCTGCGCTGCATCAACCACCTCGAGCAGATCAACGGCGGACGGCTGTGGGTCGACGGCGAGCTGGTCGGGTACCGGCAGCGCGGCGAGAAGCTCTACGAGCTGAAGGAGAAGGAGGTGGCGCAGCACCGTCGTGACATCGGCATGGTGTTCCAGCGCTTCAACCTCTTCCCGCACATGACCGCCCTCGGCAACGTCATGGAGGCGCCGGTCCAGGTGAAGGGGGCGTCACGAAGCGAGGCGCGGCAGCGAGGGCTCGAGCTGCTCGAGCGGGTGGGCCTCGCGGAGCGCGCCGACATGTACCCCTCCCAGCTCTCCGGCGGGCAGCAGCAGCGGGTGGCCATCGCCCGGGCGCTCGCCATGGACCCGAAGCTGATGCTCTTCGACGAGCCCACCAGCGCCCTGGACCCGGAGCTGGTCGGTGAGGTCCTCGACGTCATGCGCCGGCTGGCCGAGGCCGGCATGACGATGATCGTGGTCACCCACGAGATGGGCTTCGCCCGCGAGGTCGGTGACGAGCTCGTCTTCATGGACGACGGCGTCGTGGTCGAGGCCGGCAACCCCCGCGACGTGATCACCAACCCGCAGCACGAGCGGACCCAGGCGTTCCTGTCGAAGGTGCTGTGACCGCGTCCGTCCGCCACCTCGGGACGTCGAGTCTGATGGGCCGCGGGCCGCGACGCTCAGGCCGCCGGGGGTGAGACTGCCTAGTGCGTCACCCGGACCAGTTGAAACTCCTCGTGGTGACCCTTGACTACCCGCTCGGCCACCTCGCCCAGACCGGGCGCGTAGTACTTCTGCTCGGTCTGCGGTTCCAACGGACTTCGTTCGCTCGTGACGAGGACGTGACGGAAGGCGCCGTAGGGCACCGTGAGGTGTCCATCCAGGGTCAGCACCCGTGCCTGGTCGAGGGCTTCGCCGGGCGGGTAGTACTCCTGTCGGTAGGCGTCCCCGGGCCGGGGGTGCTCCCGGCATGATGATTCCGGGCTTGGCGCCATTGACTCCGGACTCCCAGGAGTCACTGGCCTTGACCATGTGCCCGTTCTTCAGCTCGAGCGACTCCTCGCCCATGTACCAGACGTTTCCCTGTCTGTCCTGGGCGTACCAGTCGAAGGTTCGCTCGACCGGGCGTCCTCCTTCGGAGACCGTGTCTCGAACGACGGTGCACGTGACCCCGAGGATCTGCTTCGTGCTGTGCAGGACCACCTCGTCATCGAGCTGAGGTGTGCTTCCGCGCACGCCCGCGTAGCGGTAGCCCGTGCCCGGCATGAGCGGCCAGTACCGGTTGTCGATGGTCTGCACGAAATCGGCTGGGTCGATCGATGGCGAGTAGCTGCCGTGCAGAGGCGCCAGCACCGAGGCCGACGACGGCGTCGAGCGGGTCGCATGAGGTGTCGGCGGTCCGCCAGATGACGTGCAACCACCCAGGGCCAGGCCGAACCCCACGGTGAGAGCAAGCCCGATGGCGACCCGTCTCGCGGCGTTCCGGTGCGGATCCCCGTGCTGCCTGTCGAAGCCGGCCCTGGCCACGTCGATCACCTTCATCCGCAAAGCTCAGCGAGCTGAGTGCGATCCGAACCTACGTCGCGAAGACCCTGAAGGCCGACCTGAAGGCCGCCGGGGCCGCGGCCCGCGGTCGCGGGGCGCGATCGGGTCATGGTGCGAACCCCGGAGAGGCACTAGCGTGACGAGGAGAACCGCCCGACGGTTGCCGGCCCGTTCGCTGGAGGTCGCAGGATGCAGCTACTGTTCGCCGACTCGCTGCCCCAGAACGACCATCGCCGAGCTCGAGGCACGTGGTCATCAGTGTGTGGTCGATCCCGGCCTGGACGAGGCGGACCTCGCGGACCGCATCCCGGGGTTCGACATCCTCGTCGTGCGCAGCACCAAGGTCAACCGAAGGGCGTCTTCGCGGCCGCCGACCGACTCGCGCTGGTCATCCGCGCCGGGGCCGGGACCAACACCATCGACACGGCCGCCGCCGCGGCTCGGGGCGTGCTGGTCGCCAACGTGCCAGGTCGGAACTCCGCCGCCGTGGCGGAGCTGACCATGGGCCTGCTGCTGGCCATCGACCGACGGATCCCGGACAACGTCGCCGACCTGCGCGCCGGTCGGTGGAACAAGAAGACGCTACAGCAAGGCCGCCGGGCTGCTCGGCTCGACGATGGGCATCGTGGGGCTCGGCTCCATCGGGTTGGGCGTGGCCGAGCGGGCCGCCGCGTTCGGCATCAAGGTGCAGGCGCTGGAGAAGCCCGGTCGTGCGGCGTACGTCGAGGCACGGGCCGCCGAGCTCGGCATCACCATGCGCGCCTCGCTCGCGGAGCTGATCTCGACCTCCGACATCGTCTCCCTGCACGTGCCGTCCTCCGCCGGAGACCCGACATCTGGTCGACAAGACCTTCCTCAGCCACATGCGCCCCGGCTCGATCCTGCTCAACACCTCACGAGGCGACGTCATCGACGAGGCCGCCCTGCTCGAGGCGCTCGACGCCGGGGCGGTCCGCGCCGGCCTGGACGTCTACGGCGACGAACCCGGCACCGGCACCGCGGAGTGGAAGTCTGCGCTGGCCCAGCACCCGAATGTCGTCGGGCACCCACCACATCGGCGCCTCGACGCAGCAGGCCCAGCTCGCCACCGCCGCGGGCGTGGTGGAGATCGTCGACGCGTTCGTCGCAGGCGAGGCGCGCAACTGCGTGAACCTCGCAGCCCAACCGGCTCGGGTCCGTGACGCTGACCGTCCGCCATCTCGACCGGCTGGGCGTGCTCGCGCGGGTCCTCGACCTGTTGAGCGTGGCCGGGCTGAACGTCGAGCACATGGAGAACCGGGTGTTCCGAGGAGGCGAGGCGGCGATGGCCTCCATCGACGTCGCCGGGTCCCTCCCGGACGGGCTGCTCGACGCAGATCGGCGCCATCCCGAACGTGCTCGGTGTCTCCGCGACGCCGTTCGCAGGCTCGAGTCGGCCGGGAGCGGCGACGGCAGGAGCGCTCGAGCGTCGTACGTCCGTTCCGGGCCCGGATCGTGCGTCAGGAGTGCGCCGCGCAGAACGTCTCCCAGATGCTCGACGCGCTTCCAGCCGTCCGAGCGCCTCGGACTCTCGACGCACGCCGAGGCCCCCGCGCGGAGATCGACCCCGACGCCTACGACGAGTCGGCGGCGGCCCTCTACGTCTACCGGCTGCGGCGCGGTGACGACGAGCACGTCGGTGTGGTGGGCGAGGTGAGCGCCGAGGCGTTCGTCGACGGGCAGGTGCGCGGCCACGAGGCGGTGCAACCCGACCGGGTCGAGGCCCTCGTGGACCACTTCACGGCGGCCGCGGCCCGCTCGGAGCTGGTGGCGCTGCTGCACCGGCCCGGACCGGGAGTCGTCGACGCGGTGGCCGAGACCCTCCGCAGCCACCCGGTCATCCGGTTCACCGGACCGGACGGTTGGGAGCAGACCGTGTGGCGGGTGCCCGGACCCGTGGCCGAGGTGCTGTCCGAGGAGCTCAGCGACGGCCGTGCACTACATCGCCGACGGCCACCACCGCGTCGCCGCCAGCCTGCGCGTGTGGCAGCTGGCCGGACGACCCGCCGATGCCGGCGTGCTGTGCGTCATCTACCCGCTCGACGGGCCTGCGTCTGCTGGCCTTCCACCGCAGGGTCACCGGCCCGGTGCGACGCCTCCGAGCCTGCTGGCGCTTGCTGTCCGACGCCTTCGACGTCCGCGACATCGCCGACCCCGACGAGGCGACCGGCTGCTTCGGGCTGTACGTCGACGGCCGCTGGTACGACGCGTCCTACAACGGCGTGCGCCTCTCCGGGTGCGGCCGGCCTCGACATCGCGATCCTGAACGACGCAGGTGCTGGAGCCGCTGCTGGGCCTCGGCGCGCTGGCGGCCACTCGGCTGGAGATCGTCTCCGGCCCTGTCCTCCCTGACCGAGCTCGACGCAGACGCTGCGACCAGGACGGCGGCGCCTCTTCGCGCTGCGGCCGCCGACCCTCGACCAGCTCATGGACGTCGCCGACCGCGGCGAGGTGATGCCGCCGAAGACGACGTACTTCGACCCGAAGCCGTACGCCGGGATCTTCCTGCGCTGACATTGCTCAGGGGCCGGCCTATCTGTCGGTTCCTGCCCGTCTCCTGTGGTGCCCGTGATCAGGCGGGCTTGATGGCCGAGGGGTGCTCCGTCAACGGTGTGATGGTCATGGCCATGTAGGGGAACAACGGCAGGTTCCACAACAGCTGGTGCAGCTCTTCGTTGTCGGCGACATCGAAGACGCTGAGGTTGGAATAGGCGCCGACCACGCGCCAGATGTGTACCCACGTGCCGGCCTGCTGCAGCCCCTGGCTGTAGGCCTTCTCGCGGGCCAGCAGGTCCTCCCGCCCTGGGGCGTCGAGCGGGAGGTCCACGTCCATGCGCACGGCGAACAGCATCAGGCGCGGTCCAGGACGAAGTCGTAGGTGACCTCGTTCCCGGCGCCGTCGGCCCGCGGGGTCGGTGCCAGCATGAGCTCGGGCTTCACGGCGTCGGCGATGTCAGTGTCGACGTACTCGCCGCCCTCGAAGTACAGCTGCGTGGTGATGAGCTTGTGGTCGGGGGCTGAGACCTTCAGGTGGATGTGGGCGGGCCGCCAGGCGTGCCACCCGGCCGCGGCGATGAGCTTGCCGCACGAGCCGTCGGTCGGGATCTGGTACGGCGCGGGCTGCATCGTGTTGATGAAGAACCGACCCTCGCCATCGGCCGTGACACGTGCGCGGAACAGCCAGTCGGGGAGTTCCGGTGCGAACTGCGAGTAGAAGCCGGCGTCATCGGCGTGCCAGATGTCCACGATGGCACCCGCGAGCGGGGTGCCGTCGACCGCGCGGACCTGCCCCTGGAACAGCAGAGGGGTGCCGGGCTCGTCCTCTCGCATCTCGAGCGTGCACTCGGCAGGGAGCGCAGGAGCGTCCGGCACGTAGTACGGCCCCTCGATCGTGCCCTTCGACCCTTCGCGGCTCGGCGTTGGCGACCTCCTCGACCACGTGCTCGATCCACACGTCGAGGAAGAGTGGCCACTCGCCGTCCAGGCCCACCTGGATCATCCATGCCTTGAGGGCGTCGTACTCCTCGTAGGTGACCTGCTTGTCGCGGATCACCTCGTGCAGTGCCTTGATCGCGGCCGTGGCCACCTCGTCGACGCGCTCCTTGCTGATCTCGGCGCGCAGCGTTCTCCTTGCTCTGGAACACGCGGGTGGCGTTGGCGCCGGAGTCGGCGGCCTTGGCGTCGAACTCGGTGGGGTGGTCGATCTGGGTCATGGCGGTTCTCCTCGTTGGTGGTGGTCGGTCAGGAGTCGGTGCGGTAGTGGGCGAGCTTCTGGTCGTCGATCGCGATGCCGAGGCCGGGTCCTTGGCGGACCCGGAGCTCGCCTCCTCGATCAGGAGCGGCTCGGCGAGCAGGTCGTCGCTCATGTCGAGATAGTTGGACAGCTCGGCGGGGCGTCGGGCGGTGAGGGGGTACGCGGCCGCGAACGCGGCGGCGCACAGGGAGCCGATCTGGGTGTCGATCTGGTTGCCGAGGTAGACCTCCGACGCCGATGCCCTCGCACTGGCCGAGGATCCGCTGGCTGGAGGTGAAGCCGGTGCGCGAGGTCTTGATGCTGATGCCGGTGGCGGCCCCGGCCAGCAGCTCGCGGGTGACGTCGGCGGGGGTCGGCACGCTCTCGTCGGCGTACATGGGGATGGGGGAGTGCTCGACCAGCCATCGTCGGCCGAGCACGTCGTCGGCGGGGCAGAGCTCCTCGGCGAAGGTCAGGTCGAGGTCGACCATCTCGCTGCAGGGCGCGGGCGGACTCGCTGGCGGTCCAGCCGCGGTTGCCGTCGATGTAGATCTCGACGTCGGGCATGGCCGTCCGCAGGGCGCCGGCAGGCCTCGACGTCCAGTCGGTACGGTTGGCGGCCGACCTTCACCTTGAAGGTCGTGATGCCGTAGGTGGCGCGGATCTGCTCCGCCTCGGCGACCATCTCCTCGGGTGGGGCGAAGCCAACCATGTGGGAGACGCGCACCCGGTCGGTGAAACCGCCGAGCAGCTCGGTGACCGATGCGCCGAGGGTCTGCCCGATCGCGTCCCAGATCGCCATGTCCAAGGCGGCCTTCGCGACCGGGTTGCCGACGGTGCGGTTCAGTCGGGCGTGCACGACCTCACGTTCGAGGATGCCGACGCCGAGGATCGCCGGGGCGAAGTGGTCGGCGATGATCGAGCGGACCGACGCCTGGGTCTCGCCGTAGGTGAACGGTCGCGGCGGAGCGTCCGCGGTGCCGATGACACCGTCGTCGGTGTGCACCCGGACCAGTACGTGCTCGGCGGCGCGCACCTCGCCGCTGGCGAAGGCGAGGGGCTTGCGGTAGTCGATGGCGTAGGGAATGGCCTCGACCCGCGCGATCTTCATGCGACGAGCGTCACACGACGGCTCGGCGGTCAAGAGAAGTACATGATCCGTCTCGATTGAGACCTCAGACGTCTTGATCTCGGAGTCGCAGCAGGCTCGCGCGGCCAGCGACCAGCACCCGACGCACGGCGGGTGAGGTCTCGCCCCGCCGCGTGGCCACGGCGAGCTCCACCGTGGGGGAGGCGTCGGCCAGGGGGCGGTAGACCGCGCCGGTGATTCGCAGGTGCTGCACCGAGGCCGGGACGAGGGCAACACCGAGCCCCGCCGCGACGAACGACACGAGGGTCGAGGTCTCGGCCACCTCGGTGGCCCGGGGTGTGAAGCCTGCGGCCTGGCAGGCGTCGAGGACGGCGTCGTGCACCACCGAGCGGTGGTGGGACGGATAGCTGATGAACGGCTCATCGGCCAGGTCCGCCAGGGCCTGACCTGCGTCTGCGCGGCCTGGGGGTGCGACTCGGGAAGGACCACCACGAGCGGCTCTCGTCGCAGCGGGTGCAGATCGATCTCGGGAACTCGCACGGGTGGACGCAGGAACCCGACGTCGAGGGTGCGGTCGAGCGAGGCCCGTCACCTGGCTCGGGGTCAGCAGCTCGCCGCGCAGGTCGAGCTCGAGGTTGGGCGACTGCAGTGCGCAACATGCCGGCTCAGGCTCGGGCAACAGCTCGTAGGTCGCAGATCCCGTGAAGCCGATGGCGACTCGCCCGATCCGGCCGTCCGCAACGAGCACGTGCCTCCTCGCCGCGCCAGCATCGACGCCGGCGAGGATCGACCCGTGCCCGCTCGAGATATGCGGGCACCAGCGGGAGTCAGCTCGACCCGGCGTGTCGAACGAGTCAGCAGCTGGACGCCGAGCTCGGCCTCGAGCTGTCGGATCTGCTGCGACAACGGCGGCTGTGCGATGTGCAGGCGCTGGGCCGCTCGACCGAAGTGGCACTCCTCGGCGACCGCGACGAAGTAGCGCAGGTGTCGCAGCTCCATGGCGCGAATCTACCTGCGTCGCGGATCGAGGACCGGTGCCCGTCCTGGATCACCATGGTTCACTTGTTCGGTCATCTCCCTTCGACCGACGGTCGGCTTCGTGCACGCCTGGAGGTTTCATGACCACAATCCAAGTGGGCTACTTCGTCGGCAGCCTGTCGTCCACGTCGATCAATCGCGTTCTGTCCCGAGCTCTGATCCGCCTGGCGCCGGCCGACCTGGAGTTCACGGAGATCCCCATCGGAAACCTGCCGCTGTACAGCCAGGATTACGACAGCGACTTCCCGCCCCAGGCCAGGGCGCTCAAGGCCGCGATCGCCGCGGTCGACGCGCTGCTCTTCGTCACCCCGGAGTACAACCGCTCGATTCCCGGAGCGTTGAAGAACGCGATTGACTGGGCGTCTCGACCGTGGGGGGAGAACTCGTTCGATCACATCCCGGCCGCGGTGATCGGCGCCTCCGTCGGCCAGATCGGCACGGCCATGGGCCAGCAGAGCCTGCGCGGCGTGCTGAGCTTCTGCAACGCCCGGCAGATGACCTCACCCGAGGCGTACATCCAGTACTCCCCTGAGGTGTTCCTGGACGACGGCGAGGTCACCAACGACTCCACGCGAGAGTTCCTCAGGGCGTACATGGCCGAGTTCCGGACGTACATCGGCATGGTCTTGACAGTCCTGCCACGCGGGCAGGAGCGAAGCGACGACGCCTGATGCCATGGGTTTGCCACCGAACCGGTCGGCGGGGTTGATTGACGCGTACGCCGGCTGCTGCCTGGGCTCGGTCATGGTTCACCCTTCGCGATCACTGGCGGCAATGAGCCCGTCGCATGCACTGAGCGGCCCCGATGCGGCCCCGATGCGGCCCCGATGCGGCCGATGCGGGCCGACGGTTGCGGACCCCTGGGTCCGTGTCCTTCCCGCTCTGCTGCCCTCCTGCTGCGCGTGCGCTCAGCCGGCCTGGGCGCTGCGGAGCGCCTGGTCGACCAGGTCGGCCAGGAAACGGCTCCCGACCTCGTTGGGATGGGTCGAGTGGGGGAACAGCATGGTCTGCTTGTCCCACCCGCGGCTGTTGGGATCGACCACGACCGTGTTGGGGAACTCTGCGCCGACCTGGTCGAGGACCGCGTTGAAGACGTCCATGACGTGGTCGTCACCGTTCGGGTGAGCCGTCGAGATGCTGTAGTCGAGGAGGTACGGCTCCTTGAGCAGGACCACCTCGTCAGGGTGGCGCTTCTGCGGCAGTCGGGCGTCGAACATGAAGCTGCCGCTGCCGGACTCCTTGGTGAGCCGGATCGTGTGCCCCGCCATCCGGGACGGGACGCGGTAGAGCAGAGCGATGCCCGAGCGGCCGTACGACGGGTGCACCCGGTGCCCGGTGCGGATCCGCGTCACCGTGTGGCCGGCGGTGCGGTCGCTGAGCCGCACTGTGATGCCCGTCCCGCTGACGCCGCGCAGGACGAGGTACTCGCCGCCCACGGCCCGGAACTGCACGTAGGAGTTGTTGCGCGTGGTGACGTGCATGGCGCCGCCGGAGGCGCCGGACAACCGCTGGGTGTGCCAGGTGCCGTGGTAGCCGTGGCTGTGGTCGGTGTCTTCGATGCGACGCGACGCCGAGAAGGTCGCGACCATGGCGCGCAATGCGTTGCGGGTGGTGGTCAGCGCGAGAGAGTCGACACCGAGGTCGCGGGCGGTGTTGGTGACCGCCTGGACGAGCACGTCCCCGGCCGTCCCTGTGCGCCAGGTGCCGTCGCTGTCGCCGAGGACGTAGTCGGCCACCTGGTGCACCATCGGGCCGTTACGGCCGCGGTTGTGCAGCGTCTCGCCCCGGTCCGCCGCGAGGAGGTTGGGGTAGGCCTGCGAGGGGTCGCTCATGCCGTAGCCGGTGGTCCAGGAGTGTCCGTAGACGTAGAGGTCGTGCGGAGCACTCGTCTCGGCCGTGGCAGGCGCGGCCGTCCCCACGGCCAGAGCCAGCGCCATCGACGACGCGGCGATCGCCGCCGTTGTCCTGAGCATGTGCGTCCCCCGAGGTGGTCCAGCCGCTTCTGTCGGCCCTCAGTCTGCGGGTGGGAGCCGGTGTGCGAGGGCAATTCGCGACATTCGCTCCCGCGGTGTGATCGGGGCCACCTCCGAGGGGGCAGCGGAGGGGACCACGGGGAGGCTCGGACGGTGTGCTGCGCAATGCTCGCGACTTCGCTCGGGGTTCTCGCCAGTCAGCGAGTCGCGAGGGACGAGCCAAATCCTCGCTCCGTCCCGGCAACATCCGCTGCACCGAATGCCCGCACGCCCCGCAGCGACGTGCTTACGCGCCCTTTCCTGCTGATCCGCCCGCGATCTCGTATGACCAGAGCTCGCTATGGATGCCGACCGGGCCGGCGCCGTGCTCACCCTCGGCGCCTCCACCTGCCTCGCCTTCGCCGCTCGTCCCGGATGTCTTCGATGCGCTCGCCGAACGATGCCCGTGCGCGAACGCCGGCGACCTGACCCAGGCATCGAAGGCTGCTTCATCGCGCCAGCGTGTGACGACGAGCCAGGTGGTCCTGTCGTCGGTTGGTTTGAGGAGCTCGAATCCCTCGAACCCGTCCTGGTCGTCCACCGCGCCGGCCCTCGCCCCGAAGCGACGGGCCAGCTCGTCGCCGCTGTTCTCCGGGACGGTGATGGCGTTGATCTTGATGACGGTCATTGGCCCATGGTGGCACCGGCGCCGACCAGCAGCCCCGGGCCGCCCTTCCGGCAGTGCGCCCGAAAGGCGGGCGGCGTCGACTCCGCTGACCTACTCGTCTCGGGAGGACCGCTCA
>CAVPRC010000003.1:0-242438 GCA_963707755.1 uncultured Actinomycetota bacterium
GGCCGGCGAAGCCGGCTAAACCCCTCCGTCGAGGACCCGCTCGAGGTCCTCGTCCGAATTCCAGGCGCCAACTGACGCCCGTACCCAGGGCTTTCCGGGCAGCGCGCGCACGACGACGCCGCGCTCGGCGAGCCGCTCGACGACGGCGATCGCGCCTTCGGTGTCGGAGACGCCCCGCGGCCGCCACGAAACGAGCGTCGTGCGGCCGCCGGGAAGCACCTCGACCCGCGTCGGCGGCGAGCCGCTCGCGCAGCTTTGCCGCCTGGCCGGCCGCCCGCTCGAAGATCCAGTGCCAGCCTGCCTGCTCGAGCACGCCGAGTGAGCCGAGCGCTCCCGCGACGAGCGGTCCGGCGATCATCCCGCCGTCGAACCGGCGCGCGCCCGGAGCGGGGACCAGGTCGAGCGGCCGCTCGGGGTCGGCCGAGCGACATGAAGCTCGGCCATGGCACGCCGAGATCGCTCGACGCGCTGCTGCTCGACGTACAGGACGCCGGTGCGATCCGGGCCGCACAGCCACTTCTGCCCGGCGGCCGCGTAGAAATCGCAGCCCAGCTCGCGCACGTCGACCGGTATCGCGCCAAGGGCCTGGGCCCCGTCGAGCAGCACTGGCACCCGCGTCGCCCGGAGCTCTTCGATCGGAGCCAGCGCGCCTCTCATCCACGACACGTGCGAGACGGCGACCAGCCGCGTTCGCTCGCCGACCGCGCTCGCGATCTCGTCGAACGGGGCGATGCGGACAACGACGCCGCTTCGCTCTCTGAGCGCGGCCAGTGGCGCGAGCATCCCGGGATGCTCCTCGTCGCTCGTCACAACCTCATCGTCCGGGCCCAGGCGCAGCCCGGCGAGGACGACGTTGATGCCGTCGGTCGTCGATCCGGTGAGCGCGACCTCGTCCGGGCCGGCCCCGAGCAGTGCGCCGAGCCGGGCGCGCAGGTCCTCCGCCATGCGCCTGAGCGCGACCGAATGGGCGCCGCCGCTACGGCCCTCCACCGCCTCTCGCTCGAGCTGATCGCGCGCCGCCTCGACGGAGCGCGTCGGCATGGGGCCGTCGCTTCCCGTATTCAGGTAGGCCCGGGTCGCGAGCACGGGAAACTCGGACCGGAACGTCGCCGCGTCCACGCGGGCGATCGTACAACGGGGCGATGGGCCGCACCTCTGGCGCGGCCCTCATCCCGTTTGGCTTTCGTGCTCAGCCGCAGACCGGCCACGGAGAGGTGCCCTGTGCCTTCAGCAGCAGGGCGGCTCTTCGGTCCTGCTCGGCCTCCGGCGCGGCAGCGGGGTCTCCGCCGCCTCCGACCGATCGCCACGCTCCGTACGTGAACTGATACTTGCCGCGAAAGGCGCCGCCTCCTCCGATCGCACGCGGGTTGCCGTGCGACTCGCAGGCGGCGATCCGCTCGAGGATCACTCTGATCGCGGCCGTCAGGCCGCTTTGCGCCCTCCGCGCGGCTCGGAGCCGCTTGACCGCTTCGCTCGAGCGCGTGCACTTCCCGCCCGAGTCGATGATTCGACCAGCGGATCTGGATCGCGGCATTTTCACCACGCACCTTGCGATGGTGGACCTTTGCGGCCAGCCGCGTCGCCTTCGTTCTCAGTTTCAGGTACTTGCGTGCCAGTTTTCTGTGCCTTATCTCAATTCTCGTCGGGGCCTCGATCGTCACCCGCCCGAGGGGCTGGTGAAGATCGGTTTTGACTGCTCCCGGACGAGCCTGTTGTCCGATGCGTCCGCTCGGCGTGTTTGCCGAGATCGCAACTGCTGGTGCCGCTGCTGCGATGCCGACGCTGATTACGGCAATCAGGGGGGCCCTCAATGGTCCTCCTCATGTCGTTGTCAGTTGTCGGCCTCTCCCTCCTCGCGCAGCGTTCGCCAGTCAGTCACCTCCTTGGGCGGCGTGCCAATGGACCACGGCCCAGAGACGTTGCCGCTTCGCCTTCAATGACGAGCCCTCGAGCCGCATCCGCGGCCGACAGGGCGTGGGGGTCGCTGGTGATGCGTCGGTATGCGAACCCCCGTTCGGTTTTGACCGATTGGTCAGTCAACCTAACACAGGGAACAGATGTTCGTTTCGAGATGCCCCGCTGACCGATTGGTCAGTCGAACGTAGCTGCTCGTGACATCCGTCTGTCCATGGTGCGACGAGACATGCTGCGGACGTCCGGACGAAGCCCAGCTGTCGCCTGGGCAAGCGCAGCGTCGTCCGGAGTTCGCGCCTCGGGGCGGCGCGTTAGCATCAGGCCGATGAAGGTCATGCTTCCCGACGGCTCGCGAGCTGGAGCTCCCCGATGGCGCCACCGGCGCCGACCTCGCCGCCGCCGATCGGCCCCGGGCTCGCGAAGGCGGCGCTGGCGGTCCGGGTCGACGGCGAGGTGCGCGACCTCGCCGCGCCGCTGCGCGGACGGCGAGCGGGTCGAGATCGTCACCGACCGACAGCCCCGGCGCGCTCGACCTGATCCGCCACGACGCCGCGCACGTGATGGCGACGGCCGTGATGGAGCTCTATCCCGGGCACCAAGATCTCGATCGGGCCGCCGATCGAGAACGGCTTCTACTACGACTTCGAGTTCCCCGAGGGCGTGAAGGTCACCGACGAGGACCTCGACCGGATCGAGGAGCGGATGCGCGAGCACGTCAAGGCCGACGAGCCGTTCGAGCGCACCGACGTGCCGGTCGAGCGAGGCCGAGCGGCGCTTCGCCGAGCGAGGGCCAGGACTACAAGGTCGAGCTGATCCGCGACCTCGTCGCGGACGACGGCGTCAGCACCGTCTCGCTGTACCGCAACGGGCCGTTCACCGACCTCTGCCGCGGCCCGCACGCGCCGTCGACCGGCCGGATCAAGGCGTTCAAGCTGCTGTCGCTCGCCGGCGCCTACTGGCGCGGCGACGAGCGCAACAAGATGCTGACCCGCATCTACGGCACCGCGTTCTTCTCGAAGAAGGACCTCGAGCGCCATCTCGAGCTGCTCGAGCAGGCGCGCGCGCGCGACCACCGCCGGCTCGGCCCGCAGCTCGGCCTGTTCCTGCTGCTGCCGGAGTCGCCCGGCATGCCGTTCTTCCTGCCCGAACGGCATGGTCGTCGATCAACGAGATCCAGCGCGTCGTGCGCGAGCAGCTCGACCGAGCGCGGCTACGACGAGATCCGCACGCCGCACCTCCTCGACGTGGAGCTGTGGAAGCGCTCCGGCCACTGCGACAACTACCGCGAGAACATGTTCTTCACCGAGGACCGAGCGAGCAGCCGCGCAGTTCGCGGTCAAGCCGATGAACTGCCCGGGCGCCTGCCTGGTCTTCGCGTCCGAGCGCCACTCCTACCGCGACCTGCCGCTGCGGCTCGCCGAGTTCGGGCTCTGCACGCGCAACGAGCGCGAGGGCGTGCTGCACGGGCTGCTGCGCGTGCGCGCGTTCACGCAGGACGACGCGCACGTCTTCTGCACCGAGGAGCAGATCGTGCCGCGAGGTGCGCGACATCACCGAGGCGATCGACGAGCTCTACGCGCTGTTCGGGTTCGACGACGTGCGCGTCGAGCTGTCGACGCGGCCGGAGAAGTCGATCGGCACCGACGAGCAGTGGGAGACCGCGGAGGCGGCGCTGCAGCAGGCGCTCGACGAGATGGGGCGCGAGTACAAGCTGAACCCGGGCGACGGCGCCTTCTACGGCCCGAAGATCGACTTCCACATCACCGACGCGCTCGGGCGCTCGTGGCAGTGCGGCACCTGCCAGCTCGACTTCTTCATGCCGCAGCGCTTCGACCTCACCTACACGGCCGCCGACGACAGCGAGCGCGACGCCGGTGATGATCCACCGTGCGCTGCTCGGCTCGATCGAGCGCTTCCTCGGGCATCCTGATCGAGCACTACGCCGGCGAGTTCCCGGTCTGGCTCGCGCCCGTGCAGGCGCGGGTGCTGCCGATCGCCGACCGCCACGCCGACTACGCCGCGCAGGTCGAGCGGCGAGCTGCGCGCGCGCGGCGTGCGCGCCGAGGTCGACGCGCGCTCGGAGTCGGTCGGCAAGCAAGATCCGCGACGCCGAGCTCGCGAAGGTTCCGTACATGCTCGTCGTCGGCGACAAGGAGGAGGAGTCGGCGGGCGTCTCGGTGCGCCGCCACGGCGAGGGCGATCTCGGGCTAATGTCGGCGAGCGCCGATGCTGCCGACACGAATCGGATCGCCGGTGATCGAGCCTGAAATTACGCGCGAAAAGCCGTTGACCGGCTCGCTATACTCGGCCGCAATGAAGGGCACCATCCGACCGCAGGTCCGCCGCCGCTAAGCGCCGCGTGCCTCTCCCTCTCCGTTCTCTCGCTTGCCGTCGCTTCACTTCGCGAACGCTGAACCGCTACTCGTCGAGTTGACACGTCGACTAGCTAGTGCCGATCCCGCGCAGGTTCGATCGGCGCCCGCCCGAGCGGGACACGACGCGCATCAACGAGCGCATCCGCGTGCCGGAGGTGCGGCTGATCGACGAGGATGGCGAGCAGGTCGGCATCGTCAAGCGCGACGAGGCGCTCGACGTACGCGCGCGAGCGCGACCTCGACCTGGTCGAGATCGCGGCCGAGGCCAAGCCGCCGGTCTGCCGCGTGCTCGACTACTCGAAGTACAAGTACGAGCAGGAGCAGAAGCGCAAGGCCGCGCGCAAGCACCAGCAGCAGGTGACGATCCGCGAGATGAAGCTGCGGCCGAAGATCGCCACGCACGACTACGAGACCAAGAAGGGCCACATCCTGCGCTTCCTCAAGCAGGGCGACAAGGTCAAGGTCACGATCATGTTCCGCGGCCGCGAGATGGCACACCCCGAGCGCGGCGAGGCGCTGCTGCGCAAGCTCGCCGGACGAGATCGCCGAGTTCGGCACGATCGAGCAGCAGCCCATCCAGGAAGGGCGCAACATGACGATGGTGATGGCGCCGGTCCGCGTCGAGCCCGAACAGTCGCCGGACACGCCGGAGGCGAGCAGCCGCCGGCGACGGCAGCGGCCGGCGAGCGGCAGCCCGAGCGGCCGACGGAGCCGCCAGCGCCCGAGAGCCGCCAGCCGAGACTCCAGCAAGGAATCGCCGAAGCAGCGCCCGAGCAGCCGGCCAGCGAGCCAGCATACCGGAGCCTCGCCGGCTAGCCGCTGTCGTGCGTCCTCTCGGGCGCCTCGGTCTCGTTCTCGTCCGTCCTGATCGCGCGGACTTGGGCGCCGCCCGCTTCACCGTCTCGCACGACCCGTTCGGGTTTGCGGCCGTCGCGTCGACGATCACGTCCACGATGTCGAGCAACGCGGTGTCCTTGCCCGGTCCGCAGTCGATGACGTCGGGCTCACCGTCCCGCGTGCGGAACCGGTCGTTGCCGTCCTCGCCGTGAAGGGTGTCGACGCCCGGGAGCGCCACGTCGGCCGGCGGCGAGCGCCCAGAGGTCGTCGTTGCCCGGGCCGCCGAAGAGCTCGTCGACGCCCAGGTTGGCGAAGATCACGTCGTTGCCGCGGCCTCCGTCGAGCCTGTCGTCGCCGCTGCCCCCGGCAGATCAGGTCGTTGCCGTGGTTCCCGCTGACCTGGTCGTCGCCGTCGCCACCGTGCAGGCGGTCGCTGCCCTCGCGCGCCCGTGACAACGTCATCGCCCGGACCCGCCAAAGACGCGATTCGCGGCCGAGTCCGCACGCCGGTCAACGTGTCGTTGCCGTCGTTGCCGGCCAGCAGGTCGCTGCCGAGGCCGCCGTCGACGATGTCGTCGCCGGGGTCGCCGAACAGCGCGGTCGTTCCGGGGCCGCCGAGCAGCCTGTCGTCGCCCGGCCGCCGGTCACGAGTTCCGGCCGCGCCTCCGAGAGCGCTGGTCGTTGCCGTTTCCGCCGTAGCAGCCTGTCGCGGCCGGGCCCGCCGCCGGACGTAGTCGTTGCCCGTCGCCGCCGCAGCACGACGATCGCTGCCCGCGCCCGGCGTAGACCACGTCGTCGCCGCCGAGGCCGCGCACGCGGTCGTTGCCCGCCGCGGCCATGATCGTGTCAGCGCCGCCGGTGCCGATCAGCCGCTCCCCTGCTTGCGTGCCGATCATCGTCGCCGGCCGTCGCGGCGGCCGCCAGGCGTGAGCCCCAGCCACGACTGCGAGAGCGGCGAAGGTGGTCTTGCGCGTCCAATGCCTGACCATGGATTCTCCTCTCCATCCCTGAGACTGCACCGATATGCCCGTTGAAACAATCGTGGCGCCGGATCGGAGCGGTGCCGCTCCCGCGCCAGCCCGGCTTGGCCCATCTGCTTCAATTGCATCGACGATGCCGAAGATGAAGACCCATTCCGGCGCGAAGAAGCGCTTCCGCAAGACCGCGACGCGGCAAGCTCCGCGGCGCGCCACGCCTTCACCAGCCACATCCTGCGGCAAGAAGTCCGCCAAGCGCAAGCGCCGGCTGGGCAGGCCGGTCGAGGTCGCGCGCTGCGATCGCGCGCGAGGTGCGCGACCTGCTGGCCGGGAAGGGAAGCGCAAGTGACACGCGTCAAGCGCTCGGTCCACGCGCGCAAGAAGCGCCGCGCCGTGCTCGAGCGGGCCAAGGGCTACCGAGGCGAGAAGCACTCGAGCTACAGGCGCGCGAAGGAGCAGGTGATGAAGTCGGAGGCGTACGCCTACCGCGACCGGCGCAACCGCAAGCGCGACTTCCGCACCCTCTGGATCGTGCGGATCAACGCCGCCGCGCGCCGGGAGGGCCTCTCGTACAGCCAGCTGATGGCCGGCCTGCGCGAGAGCGGGGTCGAGGTCAACCGCAAGATGCTGGCCGACATCGCCGTGCGCGACCCCGAGACCTTCCGCCGATTTGCCGAGCGAGCCAAGGAGGCCCGGGAGGTGACGGCTGCCGGATCCTGAGTACCGAAGCCAGCGAGGACCTCACCGGGCGGGACCGACAGGGTGCCGCCCTTTTTCGTTTCGAGCGACCTTGACAGAGACCGATCACGAGCACGCACAACCACGCCGATCAAGGAGCTGCGAAAGCTCCACGACCGCAAGCACCGCGAGCGCAGCGGCCTGTTCGTGGCCGAGGGCGAGGACATGCTGACCGAGGCGCTGCGGCACGGCGTCCCGCCGCAGGCGTCTTCTACGACGCCGAGCGGGCGACCGGGCTCCGCATCGCTCGACGACCTGCCCGACGGACGTCGACGCGGTCGCCGGTCGAGGCCGAGGTGCTCGCGCGGGCGCGGCTCGCTCGGCTCGGGCTCGCGGGTGATCGGGGTCTGGCGAGCAGCGCTGGGCCGCGCTCGGCCGGCCGTCGCGGACGTCCCCGAGCGTCGGCGTCTACCTGCACGAGGTCGCCGATCCCGGCAACGTCGGCGCGGTGCTGCGCTCGGCGCTCGCGTTCGGTCCGAGCGCCGGTCGTGCTGAGCCCGCGCAGCGGCCGACCCGTTCGGCCCGAAGGCGGTGCGCGCGAGCATGGGCGCGGTCTTCGGCCAGCCGCTCGCGCGCGCCACGCTTCGACGAGGCGCGCGCGGCCGCTCGGCCGCGGCTACCGGCCGATCGCGCTCGTGCCGCGGGCGGGCAGGCCGCTGCGCGAGGTCGACCTCGCGCGGGCCGGTGCTCTTCTGCCTCGGCGCCGAGCGGTCCGGCCTGCCGCGAGATCGTCGTGGCCGCCTGCGACGAGGTCGCCCACGTCCCGCTCGGCCGGACGGCGCCGAGTCGCTGAACGTCGCGATGACCGCGACCCTCTGCCTGTACGAAACCGCTGCTCCATAGACTGTCGCGGCCCGATGGCTGAGCCAGCCAGCATCGACCCCGGACAGGCGCTCGAGCGCCTCGGCGCGCTGCGCCGAGGAGGCCGAGGCGCGCGATCGTCGACGCCGGCCACCGCCGACGAGCTCGAGGCAGCTGCGCGTCCGCTACCTGGGCCGCAAGGCCGAGCTGACCACAGATCCTGCGCTCGATTCCCGACGCTGCCGCCCGAGCAGCGCGCCGAGCTCGGCAAGACGGCCAACGAGACCCGCCAGGCGCTCGAGGGCCTGATCGAGGCAGCGCGCCGCGCGCGCTCGAGGCGGCCGAGCTCGAGCACGCGACTCGAGCAGGACCGCATCGACGTCACGCTGCCGGGCGACCCGCCCGTCCCGATCGGTCACCTGCACCTGCTGACGAGCGACGCGGCGCGAGATCGAGGACATCTTCGTCGGGCATGGGCTACCGGGTCGTCGAGGGCCCGGAGGTCGAGCTCGACTACTACAACTTCACCGCGCTCAACATCCCGCCGGCCATCCGGCGCGGATGCTCCAGGACACCTTCTACTTCTCGGACGACGCTGCTGCTGCGCACCCACACCTCGCCGATGCAGGTGCGCGCGATGGAGGCGCAGGCGCCGCCGATCTACATCATCGTCCCGGGGCGCGTGTACCGGCGCGACTCCGACGCCACCCACACGCCGATGTTCACACCAGGTCGAGGGCCTGGCGTCGACGAGGACATCACGCTCGCGGACCTGCGCGGGACGCTGCTCGAGTTCGCGCGGGCGATCTTCGGCGGCGCGCAGCGGGTGCGCCTGCGCGCGGGCTACTTCCCGTTCACCGAGCCGAGCGTCGAGGTCGACGTCTCCTGCTTCGCCTGCAATGCCTCCGGCCGCGCGCCGCGACGGCTCGCTCTGCTCGCTCTGCAAGGGCAGCGGCTGGATCGAGATCCTCGGCGCCGGGATGGTGGACCCGAACGTGTTCGGCTTCGTCGCGCGACAACGGCTACGACCCCGAGCGCGTGCAGGGCTTCGCCTTCGGCCTCGGCATCGAGCGGATCGCGATGCTGAAGCACGGCATCCCCGACCTGCGCCTCTTCTTCGAGAACGACCTGCGCTTCCTGGAGCAGTTCTGATGAAGGTCCCGGTCGCCTGGCTGACGGAGTACTGCGACCCGGGCCTCGACGCGGCGAGGCATCGGCCGAGCTGCTGTCGATGAGCGGCACCGAGGTCGAGCGCATCACGCGCGTCGGCGTTCCGTCCGGCGACGGCAACGCGGCGCTCTTCCGGATCGGCAAGGTGCTGAGCGCCGAGCAACACCCGAGGCGGACCGGCTCAGGGTCTGCAACGTGCAGCTCGCGGGCGCGGACATGCGCACGATCGTCTGCGGCGCGCCGAACGTGGCGGCGGGCGAGGTCGTGCTCGTCGCGCTGCCGGGCGCCGTGCTGCCCGGACGGCACCAAGCTCGGGCAGCGCGGAGCTCCGCGGGCGTGCGCGTCCGACGGCATGATCCTGTCCGAGACCGAGGTCGAGCTCGGCGACCGACTCCGACGGGCATCATGGTGCTGCCGGACTCGCTCGAGATCGGGCGAGGCGGCGGGCCGGCTACCTCACGCTCGGCGACGACGTGCTCGAGCTCGAGGTCAACCCCAACCGCCCGGACTGCCTCTCGCGTCTACGGGGTCGCGCGCGAGCTGCACGCCGTCACCGGCGCGCCGCTCGCGCCGGACCCGGCGACGAGGACGCACCGGCCGAGGGGGAGCGGCACGGCCGAGGACTATCTCTCGGTGTCCGTCGACGACTCCCGAGCTCTGTCCGCGGTTCAGCGTGCGGGTGTTCACGGACGTGAAGGTCGGACCCTCGCCGCTGTGGCTGAAGGCGCGTCTGATGGCGGCCGGCCAGCGGCCGATCAACAACGTCGTCGACATCACCAACTACGTGATGCTGCTGCTCGGCCAGCCGATGCACGCCTACGACCTCGACAAGCTCGCCGGCCCGGCGCTGCATGTTCGCCGCGCCCGCGAGGGCGAGCGGCTGGCGACGCTCGACGGCGAGCAGCGCGTCTTCGACGACGACGCGGTGCTCGTCTGCGACGCGAGCGGCCCGACTCGGGCATCGGCGGGATCATGGGCGGCGCGGCGAGCGAGGTCTCCGAGTCGACGACGAGGGTGGCGATGGAGGCGCGCGACCTGGAACGGGCCGAACATCCTCGAGACCTCGACGAAGCTGGGCCTGCGGACGGAGGCGAGCGCGCGCTTCGAGAAGCAGCTGCACCCGGAGCTCGCGCTGCGCGCGCAGCGGCTGGCGGCGCGGCTGATGGTCGAGCTCTGCGGCGCGCGCATGCGCCGGGGACGATCGACGTCGCGGCCGAGCCTCCGCCCCGACGCCGGATCACGCTTCGCACTCGAGCGCCTCGAGGGCCTGCTGGGCGAGCGCGATCGAGCCCGACCGAGTCGGCGGCGATCCTGGAGCGGCTCGGCTTCGGCGTCGAGCGAGCGCGACGGCGACACTCGACGTCGAGGTGCCGTACTTCCGCCACTACGACGTCACGCGCGAGGCCGACGTGATCGAGGAGGTCGCCCGCATCCACGGCCTCGACAAGCTGCCCGCGACGCTGCCGGCGCGCGAGCGCGCGGTCGGCGGCCTGACGCGCGACCAGACGCCATGCGCCGTCGCCTCGAGGACCTGCTGCGCGGTCGCGGCCTCGAGCGAAGTCGTCACCTACAGCTTCATCTCACCGCGACGCGATCGAGCGGCTGCGCCTGCCCGAGCGGCGACGAGCAGCGGCGCGTGCTGCACATCGCCAACCCGCTCAGCGAGGAGCAGTCGGCGATGCGCACCGACGCTGCTGCCCGGGCTGCTCGACGACGGCTCGCCACAACCTCGACCGCGACGTCGACGACCTGCGCCTGTTCGAGACCGGGCGCGTCTTCTTCTCCAACGGCCCGGAGCGGCTGCCCGACGAGCAGCTGCACCTCGGCGTGCTGCTCGCCGGCAGCGTTCGAGCCCGCGACCTGGCGCTCGCCGGCGCGCGCGCCGGACTTCTACGCCGTCAAGGGCGCTGCTGGTGGGCCTGCTCGAGGCGCTGCGCGTCGACTGGCGCCTGGCCGATGGCGGGCCCGCCTTCCTGCATCCGGGCCGCGCGGCCGAGGTGCTGGTCGGCGGCCACGAGGCCGGCTGGCTCGGCGAGGTGCATCCGCTCGTCGCGCGCACTTCGGTTCGGCCTCGACGAGCCGCCGGCGGTGATCGAGCTCGACCTCGACGTCGTGCTGGCGGCCGCCGGCCGGCGCGCCGACGTACGAGGACCTGATCAGCCTATCCCGCCGTCTTCCAGGACATCGCGGTCGTCGTGGACGAGGCGGTCGAGGCGCAGACCGTGGTCGACACCGTGCGCGCGGCGGCGGGCGCCGAGCTGCGCGAACGTCGACGGTGTTCGACCTCTACCGCGGCGAGCAGGTCGGAGAGGGCAAGCAAGTCGCTCGCGCTGCGGCTCGAGTTCCGGGCGGCCGATCGCACGCTCACCGACGACGAGGTGTCGCGGCGCAGCGAGCGGAGATCCGCGACGCAGCTGGCGCGCGAGCTCGGAGGGAGCCTGCGTCGAATGAGCGCTGAGCGTGAGCCGGTCGCGCGCGCCTGCGTCGTCGGCGCGTCGGGGTACGCGGGCGCGCTCGCGGCGCACCTGCTCTGGACGCATCCGCGCGTCTCGCTCGAGGCGGTGACCGCTCGCACGCGAGGCGGGGCGCCCGCTGGCACGATCTCTACCCGCGCTACCGCGTGCCGCTGACGCTCGAGACGCTCGATCTCGAGCGGCCGACCGCCTGGGCGATCTCGACGTGGCGCTCGTCTCCTATCCGCACGGCGCCGCCGCCGCGGTGGTGGCGCAGCTGCGCGAGCGCGGCCTGCGCGTCGTCGACCTCTCGGCGGACTTTCGGCTTCGCGACCTCGAGGCCTACAGCGCCTGGTACGGAGAGCACGGGGCGCCCGCGCTGCTGGACGAGGCGGTCTTCGGCCTGACCGAGCTGCACCGGGCGGAGGTGCCGGGCGCGGACCTGGTGGCGAACCCCGGCTGCTACTCGACCGCTGCGATCCTCGCGCTCGCGCCGCTCGCGCGCGCGGGCCTGATCGAGGATGCGGTCGTCGACGCGAAGAGCGGCGTGTCGGGCGCCGGCCGTGCGGCGACCGAGACCACGCACTTCGTCTCGGTCGACGAGAACGTGACGCCGTACGGCGTCGAGGCGCATCGCCATGCGGCCGAGATCGACCAGGAGCTCGATGCGCTCGGCTGCAGCGAGAACGTCACGTTCACGCCTCATCTGCTGCCGCTCGACCAGGGGTTGCTCGCGAGCTGCTACGTGACGCCGACGCGTCCGCTCGACGCAGACGAGCTCTTCGCGTCTTACGTCGAGGCCTATGACGGCGAGCGCTTCGTCGAGCTCAGCCACTCGTCCGCCGGGCGTCCGCGACGTGCGCGACACCAACATCTGCCGCATCGGCACGCGGTCGAGCGGCGCACCGGGCGCGCGCTCGTGTTCGCCGCGATCGACAACCTCTGGAAGGGGGCCGCCGGGCAGGCCGTTCAGAACCTCAACCTGATGCTCGGCCTCGACGAGGCGGAGGGACTGCGGTGACCGTTTCCAGAAGCGAGACCCAGGGGCGACCTTCTTCCGCTCCCGCTGGGTCGATCCCCCGGACGCGGTCACGGAGCTCGACCGTGACGAGCTTCCGGACGGCTTCCGCGCGGCGGGGGTCGCCTGCGGGATCAAGCGCTCGGGCGGCCTCGACGTCGGCTTGCTCGTGTGCGACTCGGACGACGGCGACCTCCGCCGCCCGCTTCACGCGCAACGCGCTGGTCGCCGCGCCCGTGACGGTGTCGCGCCGCGCAGAGCTGGCACGCCTGCGCGCGGTCGTCGTCAACAGCGGCAACGCGAACGTGTCGAGCGGCGCGGAGGGCATCGCCGTCGCCGAGGCGATGGCGGCCGCGGGAGCGGAGGCGGCGGGCGTGCCGGCTCGGCGCGTCGGCGTGGCCTCGACCGGCGTGATCGGGGTCGGCCTCGAGCGCAACCGCGTGGTCGCAGGGATCGAGCAGGCGGCCGCGGCCCTGTCACCCGAACGCGCGACGACTTCGCCCACGCGCTTCTCACGACCGACCGGTGGCCGAAGTACGCGAGCCTCGAGGTCGCACTTGCGGGTGGCTCCGTGCAGGCTCTGCGCTCAGGCCAAGGGCGGCGGCATGATCTCGCCGTCGTTCGCGACGATGCTCTGCTTCGTCGAGACCGACGCCGCGGTCGACGTCGCACACCCTCGACCGCCTGCTCGGCGCCGCGGTCGAGCGTTCCTTCGAGCGCATCTCGGTCGACGGCCAGCTCTCGACGAACGACTGCGTGTTCATGATCGCGGGAGGGCGCTCCGGCATCGTGGTGAAGCCGGGCGGCGACGACGAGCAGGCGTTGGCCACGCGCTCGACGCGCTGCTGAAGCAGCTCGCGATCGAGATCGTCGCCGACGGCGAGGGCGCGACCCGCGTGGCGCGGCTCGAGGTGCGCGGCGCGACCGGCGCGGCGGAGCCGGTGGCGCGCGCCGTCGCCAACTCGCCGCTCGTCAAGTGCGCCCTCTTCGGCGGCGATCCGAACTGGGGCAGGATGCTGCAGGCCGCCGGCCAGGCGCTTCCGGATCTCGGCGAGGCTCGAGTTCGACCTCTGGATCGAGGAGGTCCAGGTCGCGGCCGCCAGCGTTGCGGTGCCACTGGGCGATCGTGAGCGCGACGCGCCTCGACGAGGCGATGCGCCGGCCCGAGGTCGAGCGTCGACGTGGCCGTGGGCGGGCTGGAGCTCGCCAAGGAGTTTCTCGACGCTTCCCTGGGACCACCTCCTGTATACGGGGAGCCCGAACGTCGGGAAGCAGATCGCGCGCGCCGCGGCGGAGAACCTCGTGCCGATCACGCTGGAGCTGGGGGGCAAGTGCCCTGCGATCGTGGCTGCGGACGCCGTCGACGCTCGCAGCGTCGAGCAGATCGTCGGCATCAAGAGCATCAAGAACGGCCAGATGTGCATCTCGGTCGACTACTGCCTCGTCCCGCGCGAGCGGATGGACGAGTTCGTCCGGATCGCGCGCGAGCACGTCGCCGCGACGATGCCCGACTACTCGGCCACCGACGACTGCACCGGCATCATCAGCGAGCGGCACTTCGAGCGGCTGGAGGCATTGCGGGAGGACGCCACCGCGGCCGGTGCCGAGGTCGTTCAGCTCGACGAACAGGGTGTGGCTGACCGCGAGACGCGACGCATGCCTCTGTTCATGATCATCGATCCGCCGGAGGGCGCGGGCGTGCTTGAGGAGGAGGTCTTTGGACCGCTGCTGGCCGTCAAGCCCTACGGCTCGCTCGATGAAGCGCTCGAGTTCGTCAACGGCGGCGAGCGACCGCTCGGGCTCTACGCGTTCACCTACGACGACGACACGGCGGAGCGCATCGAGCGCGAGACGATCTCAGGCGGCTACTGCCGGAACACAGCCGCCGTGCAGGGCGCGCTTCCCTCGCTCGGCTTCGGCGGGATCGGCAACAGCGGCATGGGCCGCGCACCATGGCATCGAGGGGTTCCGGGAGTTCTCCAACCTCCGGGGAGTCTTCGTCCGTGGCGAAGGCGACAACCTCGACGCGTTGGTGGCGCCCTACGGTGAGAAGGCGGCAGCGATCGTGGCGGGCGCGCTAGGGCTTCCCTGAGCGGCCGGTGGTCCGGCAGCGCCGCGCCGGCGTCTACTCGTGTAGGCCCGCGGCATCCAGGGCGTCGGACCTCTCCCAGTAGCTCTGCATGCGAACGGCCTTGCCGTCTCGCAGCGTCCACAGGTGGGCGGTCAGGTGGGTTTCGACGTCCGCGCCGCTCCCCTTCCCGCGCCCTCCCTCGCGCGAGAACACGAGGACGCGATCGTCGCCGGCGTCGATGAACCGCTCCGGGACCATCCGATAGTCGTCGAGCACCTCGGCGATCTGGGCGAGATACCGCCTCACGCCTTCATATCCGTAGTGGGCCTCGGCCAGATCGGGGAACTCACGTGGCCCGTGCCATTCGATGCCAGCGTCGATGAGCGCTTCGAAGCGTTCGGACGGCACGTCGGCGGTGCTCACCGAGCCCGGCTGACTGAAATCCATCACCGCGTAGATTCGACGGACTGAGTCGACGTTCTGCTGCGACATCGACTACTCCCGGCGTCGCCGCATGTCGCTGCCCGTGAGCACCGCGCTATTCTCGCAGCGCCGCGCGGTAGGGGATCGGCACTTCGTGATGCACCGGTTCAGCCGCGGCTTGCCCATGGGTGCTTCGTTGTCTTCGAGACGCGCCGTGACCTCGCTGATCGCGTTGGCGGTGACCGTGTCCCTGGGCGGTTGCGCCGTCGTGCGCCAGGACGATGCCCGCCTGACGGGGACCTCGAGCTCCCGTCTCGAGAACGAGTGGGGATGCTCGTTCAGCGCCGGCGGCACCCGCGGGCAGACGCGGTGCTTCAAGGCGTGCGCGGCCGCTTCGCGCGTCAAGACGCTCTCCACGACCATCCCGACATACGGCCGCATCGCCTACCGGCGGCTGACCGTGTTCGACGGCGACGACATGGGCGCGCCGGGCACGGAGCGCTGCGAGCTGGGCCGCAACGAGTCGCGCCACGGCGAAGCGAACTACAACGGCACGTTCAAGCTCTATCGCGAGGGCGACCACTTCACCACCTGGTGGTTGCAGCGCTTGCCGTCGAACCTCGATATCAAGCGGCCGAACTGGCAGGTGGTCATGCAGATGCTGCAGACACAACCGACCGATTCCGCCACGGGCGGTCCGATGATCGAGCTGGACGCCGACTCGGGCCGGTGGGTCGTACGCAGCAACTGGAAGGTGGTGTGGTCGACGCCTGCGCGCTCGGGGGTCTGGACCGCGATCGCCTTCGACGTCCAGTACTCGCGGGATCCCTCCAAGGGGCGGTTGCGGGTCGGCATCGACGGCAACGGCGACGGCAGGCTCTCCGCCGGTGAGAGCAGCCCGACGTTGCGGATGGCGACCCTGCGGCGCTCGCCCTCGTCAGGGGCCTCCGTTCCGTCCCATCTGCGCCTCGGGCTCTATCACGACGCCGCGTACAGCTGCCCGCCGCCCGCCGGGTGTTCGAGCGAGTTCGCCGACGTGAGGGTCTACAAACCCTGACCTCCGCCGGGGCGCGGCCAAGCGATGGCGCCCGCGGCGCAACCGTCGAGGCGTCCGCGGGCGCCGGCGCAGCACCCTCGAAGGCTCTGCGCTCCCTATTCATACCCGGAACGAGGACGCGGCGAGCGCTTTTTGCGCCTGGCGCGGGCGGGCACGGGCAGGGCGGAGGTTCGGCCAGCTACGGGGAGCTTCGATCAAGTGCGATCCGGGCCGCGTCGAGAAGACCCACATGCGCGACCTCGGCTTCGACGAGACGCTCGATGCCCTCACGAGATGGGAGGGGGAGAGGGTGGCCGTCGGGGTGTGGGCGGTCGCGCGTCCGGGGGCGCCGACGCTCGTCACCCGCGGTGTTCTCGGCCCGCTGACGATGGCCAGCGACGATGACGGCGGCGGCGTTGCGCTCCTGCCGCTGCAGGGCCAGTCGGGCGAGCGTCAACTTCCCGGAGCGAGCGGCATTTACCTGCGGGCCGCCGAGTTCCAGTTCGCCAATCTCGACGCCGGCGAGCTGCGCGTGGCCACCGACCTCGCCGGCTGGGTGATCGCCCTGGACCGCCGCACTCGACCGCGCCAGTCGAAGGCGGCCCCGGCCGCGAACGGCTGATCTGCGGCGGGCGCGACACTTGAGCCCGCCCGAGCACGTGCGCTAGGTTCGGCTCCCGCGGACCAGCCAGGGCCGCAACGGAGAGGGAGACACGATGGCGGGTATCCAGAGCAAGCCGCTGGACCAGCCGGACGAGACGCGTCCGGTCGATAAGGGAAAGGTCGAGATCGTCGAGCTCGACGCCGGCACCGTCATGCGGACGACGTTCGAGCCGGGGTGGCGCTGGTCGGAGTGCGTGAAGCCGATCGTCGGGGGCGACAGCTGCCAGGTCGACCACTTCGGCTACTGCGTCTCCGGGCGGATGCACGTGCGGATGAACGACGGCAGCGAGCTGGACATCGGACCCGGCGAGGCGCTGCACATCCCGCCGGGCCACGACGCCTGGGTGGTCGGCGACGAGTCCTACGTGGGGGTCGACTTCAAGGGCGGCGCCGACTACGCCAAGGCGGGCTAGCCGGGCCCCGCCCCTACGGCCGCAGCCCGACCGCCTGCAGGGCCCGGTCGCGGTCGATGTACTCGCGCCCGCTGGCGATCCGTCCTTCGCGCACGGTGTAGACGACCGCGTAGCGGATCTCCGTATCGACCTCGCTCGCCTTCGCGCGGCCGGCCGCGCGCTGCACCGCCACGACGCGGTCATCGCCGGCGTCCAGAAGCTCCTCCGGGACGTTGGTGATGCCGTCGAACATGTCGACCCATTCCTGGAAGTAGCGCCGCACCGCCTCCCGGCCGTACATCACCCCGACGTCGTCAGGGGCGCCCTCGATCGCGCGCCAGTCGATGTCCGTAGCCCAGAACTCGGCCATCGCGTCCAGCCCCCGGTCCGCGAGCGCCTCCAGCGAGGCCCGGACCAGCTCGACGTTCTCGCGCGACATGCGTCAGGCGACCGCGACGCGGGCGATCGTCGTGAGCGATTGGTAGTAGACGTCGCGGCCGAAGCCCGGCGCGGGGAACAGGAACGCCTGGGAAGGGGAGGGCACGGCGACGCGGGCCTTCTCCTCGCCGCTGTCGAGGTCGAGCACGACGAGGTCGTCGTGGCCGCTGGAGATCGAGGCGCGGCGTGCCGCGGCCGATTGTGCGAGCACCTGAAACGCCGGTCGAAGCGCGCGGCGGACGAGCGGTCGGCGCAGCATCTCGGTGTCCTGCCAGTCCTGGGCTACGAGCTCACGAGTGTCGGGGTAGACGATGAGGTGGCCGGCGTGGGCGAAGCCGTCGTGGCGCCAGCGCGGCTCGAGCTCGTCGCCGTTCATGCGCCAGGCGCGCAGCACCGCGTTGCCCGCGTCGTAGGCGAGGACGGTCCGCGACTCCGGCTCCCAGGCCGGCGGGTTGGACTCGGTCCCGAACGGCAGGCTGCTGATCTCGGTCGAGCGCACCCTTCCGTCGTCGCGGCGGGCCCACCACAGCCGCACCGGCCCCGACTGCTCGCCCGAGCCCAGCATCGTCCTGTCGACGCGGTTGCGCCCGTTGTCCATCCACAGGACGTGGTCGTCGGTGATCACCGGGTCCCAGCCGTAGCTGCGGTCGGGCGCGGGCCCGTAGCGCGGGCGCCACTGCTCGTCGATCGCGATCCGGCCGGCGTCCCGGTCCACGCGCAGGCGGAAGACCTCGGTGGTGCCGACGGCGATCACGCTCTCGCCGTCGCTCGAGAGCCGCGCGATACACGGCTCCGGCAGGCGAAGGGGCGGCGCCGCGGGCAGCAACGTCTCGGGATCCAGGACCGAGACCGTCGAGGGCTCGCGGCCGGCCGGCGCGTCGCAGTCCTTCGTCACGAGCTCGCCGCCGTCGAGCACCACGAACGAGTTGTGCGGCCGCGCGACGGGCAGCCGGTGCGAGGCCAGGACGTCGAGCTCGGGGCTGAGTCGATGCGCCCAGCGCCCGAAGACCATGTGCAGGTCGCCGCGCGCGTGCGCCGCGATCCCACCGGGCCAGTACGCACCTCCGGGCAGTCGCGGCGTCGATGCCGTGACCCCGAGCGTCTCGGGGTCCAGCCGGTCCACCCAGCCCTCGACCGGAGTGCTCTGCGGCCCCCGGACGGGGATGTCGTGGCGCAGCGCGTAGAGCTCGCCGGGCTCGCGGCGCACGAGCGCGTCGCACCCGAAGGCGTCGTGGAGCGCGGCGAGCTCGAGCCGCTCGCCCGGCTGGATCCCGAGCCCCGCCTGACCGGTTGCGCAGCCCCAGCGCCGCGGCCCACCGTCCTCGCACGTCCATGGTCTTGGCCAGTATGCGCCGGTCACGCGCTACTCCGACACCCCGGCCGCACGCAGCGCGTCCGCCGGCCCGTGGAACCACTCGTAGCGGACGACCCTGCCCTCACTCACCGTCCACAGGGCGGACTCGCGGCCATCCACCTCGACCCCGCTTCCCCGGCCCTTCCCCCGATAGCGCACCACGACCGCGACCCGATCGCCGTGCGCCTCGTAGCGCTCCGGATCCATCTGCCACGTCTCCCAGCCCTCGAGGGTCTTCTCGACGGCACGGCGGAACGCGGCCAGCCCGTGCCTGGTCCCGGGTTCGACCGCCCCCGCGGGATTGACGTAATCGATCTCGTCGTCGAGCAGGTCCGCGGGCCCGGGGAACTCGCCGCGCGCCCAGGCGTCGTAGACGCTGCGGACCACATGGATGTTGTCCTGCGCCATCGGAGGGGCGAGTATCCACAATGTGGGGATCAGCATGCGGTCCTGGATTACATCGGTTCTGCTCGGGGTGGCGGTACTCGCGCTGGCCCCGGCCGCCGCCGAGGCCGGGCTGCCGCGCCTGCAGCGCCGTCCCCGACGCGCAGGGCCGCGGGCGGATCGTCGACGCGCGGGGTCGCGAGGTGATCCTTCGCGGGGTCAACGTCAACGCGCTGGCCGAGTACTGGAAGGGGACGCGCTTTCGCACCGTGTTCCCGCTCGAGCCGCGGGATCCGCTGCGGATGCGCAAGCTCGGCTTCGACGCTGTGCGGCTGCTGGTCTCGTGGTCGCGCGTCGAGCCTGCGCCGGGGCGCTACGACGAGCGCTACCTGGCCCGCGTGCGGCGGACCGCCGCGCGCCTGACCGGCGCCGGGCTGTACGTGGTCATCGATTTCCACCAGGACGCGTGGGGGCCGTCGCTCGCCGCCCGCCCCGGAGAGGCGTGCCCGCCCGGCTCAGAGCCCGCGCTGGGGTGGGACGGGGCGCCGGCGTGGGCCACGCTCGTGCCCGCGACCGAGGTCCGCTGCGCGCCGGCCGACACGCGCGAGCTGAGCCCCGCGGTGCTGCGCGCGTGGACGGCGTTCTGGGACGACGAGCGCGGGCCGGGCGGGGTGGGCATCCAGCGCCGCTACCTGCGCATGGTTGCCCACGTCGTCCGTGGCATGGCGGCCGATCGCGGGATCGCGGGCTACGACGTGATGAACGAGCCCAACGCCTTCAGCGACGACGAGAACGCCGCCCTCTCCCGCCTGTACGCGCACGCCGTGCGCGCGATCCGAGCCGCGGAACGCCGTGCGCGCGCGCCGCGGCGGCTGGTCCTGTTCGAGCCCTCCGTGCTGTGGTCGGCTATCGGCCGCGGGGCTCCGCCGCCCTTCGGGGCGGATCGCGACGTCGTCTACTCACCGCACGTCTACAGCGGCGCCTTCAACGGCACAGCGATCACGCCTGAGGCCTTCGCGATCGCGCTCGACGAGGCGCACGGCCTCGGCGGGCCGCCCGTGCTCAGTGGCGAGTGGGGCGCGGCGCGCGGCCGCACGGACTACCTCGCCGCCCACCTGGACCTCCAGGACCATTACCTGCTGTCGAGCACGCAGTGGACCTGGCGCGAGTCGTGCGGCGATCCGCACCAGCGCGGCACCGCGCTGGCGGGCACCGTCTCCACCGGCACATTCGCGCTGTGGGGGATCGACTGCGCCACCAACCGCATCCTGCCCATCGGGCGCGCGCTGCGGACGACCGTCACGCGCGGATACGTGCGCGCAGCCCCCGGGCGCCTGGCGGCCATGCGCTGGGACGCCGCCGGACGCACGCTCGAGGCGAGCGGGCGGGCCGCGCGCGCCGGGGCAGTGCTGGAGGCCTTCTACCCCGGCGCGACCGCCGGCCTGAGCGCCGGCGGCCTGCGCCGCGTGCGGAGCGTCGCCGCGCCGGGGGAAGGCTCGTCACCGCGCTGGCCGCGGGTGGGGCGTGGACGCTCTCGGTGTCGCCGGCCGGGTCTTCGCGCTCTGCCGCCGCCCGGCCGGCTGGGTCGAGAGCGGCGACTCCGGCAGCCGCAGGACCACGATCAGCGCCAGCGCGGCCAGCGGCGCGGCGACCAGGAAGACCGCCTGCGCGCCGTCGATGACGCCGCTGCGCAGAGCCGCGTCGATGCGCCCCGCGCCGCCGCCGGAGGCGTGCACGCCCGCCTGGGACGCGAACACCGCGCCCAGCACGGCGGCCCCGAGCGCTCCTCCCAGCGCGCGGAAGAAGCCGGTGGTGGCGGTGGCGATCCCGAGCTCGCGGCGCTCGACCCCGTTCTGGACGGCGACGATCAGCACCTGCGTGACCATCCCAAAGCCAAGGCCGAACACGACGAGCGCGGCGCCGGTCGCGGCCTGGGAGGGATGCCCCGTGACGACGGCCAGCAGCGCCAGCGCGGCGGTCATCAGGGCCAGTCCCGCGACCGGGAAGCGCTTGTAGCGGCCGGTGCGGGCGATGCTGCGCCCGGAGAGGGTCGTCGAGACCGTGATGCCGAGCATCGCCGGGGCCAGCAGCAGCCCGGCCTCGGTCGGGCTGGCGCCGGTGGTCGTCTGCAGGAACAGTGGCACGAACACCGTGATCGAGAACAGCGCCGCGGTGGCCAGGAACAGGGCCGAGCTGGCAACCGCGACCGCTCGGGTGCGCAGCAGCCGGAAGGGGACGATCGGGTCCTCGGCGCGCCGTTCGCGCACGACCAGGGCCGCGGCCAGCGCCACGGTCGCGGCGATCAGCGCGAGGATCGGCGCGGAGTCCCACGCGTAGCGCTCGCCGCCCCAGATGCAGGTCAGCATCAGCGTGGCGGTCGCCCCGGCCAGCAGGGCGGCGCCGGCGACGTCGAGTGCCGCCGTGGGGCGCTCGACGGGCGGGGCGGGCAGGCGCAGCCGCAGACCGGCCAGCGCCGCGACACCGACAGGCAGGTTCACGAAGAAGACCCAACGCCAGCTCGCGTGGTCGACGAGCACGCCCCCGAGCAGCGGGCCGACGATGGTGGCGACCGCGAACGTGGCCGCGATGTAGCCCTGGTAGCGCCCGCGCTCGCGCGGCGCGACGAGGTCGCCGACGGCGGCCATGGCCAGCGTCATCAGCCCTCCCGCGGCCGCACCCTGGACGAGGCGCAGGAGGATCAGCTGGGTGATGTCCTGCGCCGCGCCGCACAGCGCCGACGCCGATACGAAGACGACGAGCGAGGCCTCGAGCAGCGGCTTGCGGCCGTAGCGGTCGCTGAGCTTGCCCCACAGGGGGGTGGTCGCCGCCGCAGCGACCACGTACGCGGTCACGACCCACGAGACGTCGGTCAGGCTGCCGAGATCGCGCGCGACCACGGGCAGCGCCGTGGCGAGGATCGTCTGGTCGAGGACGGCGGGCAGCATCGCGAGCACGATGGCCGCGAAGGCGACGTCGACGCGCGTCGCGTCGTGCCCGTCGGCGAGACTAGGTTGGTCGGAAGCTCGATTCGAACGCATCGCAATCCTCCTCTGAGGTCGCCCCGACTTTACGGTCGGTATAAACTTAGAGTCACTCTACCACATGCGAGCATGAATCAAACCCCCGGATTGCGCGAGCGCAAGAAGCAGCAGACGCGGCAGTTGATCGCCGACACGGCACGGCGCCTGTTCGCCGAGCGTGGGTTCGAGGGCGTCACGGTCGCCCAGGTCGCCGAGGCCGCAGACGTCGCCGAGGCGACCGTGTTCAACTACTTCCCGACCAAGGAGGACCTCTTCTACAGCGGGCTGGAGGCGTTCGAGGACGCGCTCCTGGACGCGATCCGCGAGCGCCCGCCGGGTGAATCGGTCCTCGCTGCGTTCGGCCGCTTCGTGCTCGAGCCGCGCGGCCTGCTGGCGGCGACGGAGCCGGAGGCGATCGAGCGCCTCGCCGCGATGACGCGGGTAATCAGCGACAGCCCCGCCCTGCTCGCCCGCGAGCAGCGGATCTTCGACCGCTACACCGACTCGCTCGCCGCCCTCATCGCCGAGGAGACGGGCGCGCCGGCGAACGCCGTCGAGCCTCACGTCGCGGCGACGGCGCTGCTCGGCGTGCACCGGACGGTGATCCACTACTCACGCGGCGAGATCCTGGCCGGCACGCGCAACCCGGTACTCCGCCGCCGCGTCCGCGCCCAGGCTCAGCGCGCCCTCGCGCTGCTCGAGGAGGGCCTCGGGGACTACGGGATCAGGCGGGCGCCGGCCACCTAGGGACGCCGGCAAGCCCGGCGCGACGTGGCACCATCTCGCAGGTGACCAGCAGACCCGCCGCGGCGCAGCACCTGGGCGAGGTTGCCGACAGCCACGATCTGATCCGCGTGCACGGCGCGCGCGTGAACAACCTCAAGGACATCAGCGTCGAGCTCCCAAAGCGCCGGCTGACGGTATTCACGGGCGTCTCCGGCTCGGGCAAGAGCTCGCTGGCGTTCGGCACGATCGCCGCGGAGTCGCAGCGGCTGATCAACGAGACCTACAGCGCCTTCGTGCAGGGCTTCATGCCGACGCTGGCGCGGCCCGAGGTCGACGTGCTCGACGGCCTGACGACCGCGATCCTCGTCGACCAGCAGCGGCTGGTGGCCGACTCTCGGTCCACCGTCGGCACCGTCACGGACGCCAACGCGATGCTGCGCATCCTCTTCAGCCGGCTGGGGGAGCCGCACATCGGCTCGCCCAGCGCGTTCGCCTTCAACGTCGCCTCGGTTCGGGCGAGGGGTGGAATCACGGTCGAACGCGGTGCCCGCACCAAGACCGTGAAAGCGACCTTCAACCGCACCGGCGGCATGTGCACGCGCTGCGAGGGCCGTGGCTCGGTCACCGACTTCGACCTCTCTGCGCTGTACGACGACAGCAAGTCGCTCAACGAGGGGGCGCTCACGATCCCCGGCTACAGCATGGACGGCTGGTACGGCCGCATCTTCCGCGGCTGCGGCTTCTTCGATCCGGACAAGCCGATCCGCAAGTACACCAAGAGGGAGCTCCACGACCTGCTCCACAAGGAGCCGACCAAGATCAAGGTCGACGGGATCAACCTGACGTACGAGGGGCTGATCCCGAGGATCCAGAAGTCGATGCTCTCAAAGGACGTCGACGCGCTGCAGCCACACGTCCGCGCCTTCGTGGAGCGGGCGGTGACATTCACCACGTGCCCTGAGTGCGACGGCACCCGGCTCAGCGAGGACGGCTCGGTCGTCGAAGATCGAGGGGATCAGCATCGCCGACGCCTGTGCGATGCAGATCAGCGACCTCGCGGAATGGGTCCGTGGCCTCGACGAGCCGTCGGTCGCGCCGTTGCTCGCCAAGCTGCAGCAGACCCTCGACTCGTTCGTGGAGATCGGGCTGGGCTACCTCTCGCTCGACCGGCCGTCGGGCACGCTGTCGGGTGGCGAGGCACAGCGCACCAAGATGGTCGGCCACCTCGGCTCCTCGCTCACCGACGTCACCTACGTCTTCGACGAGCCCACCACCGGCCTGCACCCCCACGACATCCAGCGGATGAACGACCTGCTGCTGCGGCTGCGCGACAAGGGCAACACGGTGCTCGTCGTCGAGCACGAGCCGGAGGCGATCGCGATCGCCGACCACGTCGTCGACCTCGGCCCCGGCGCCGGTACGGCGGGCGGCACCGTGTGCTTCGAGGGGACCGTCGAGGGGCTGCGGGCCAGCGACACCGTCACCGGCCGGCATCTCGACGACCGGGCCGCCCTCAAGGAGACGCTGCGGACGCCCACCGGCACGCTGGAGATCCGCGGCGCGACCACCCACAACCTGCAGGACGTCGACGTCGACATCCCGCTCGGCGTGCTCGTGCGTGATCACCGGCGTGGCGGGCTCTGGCAAGAGCTCGCTCGTCCACGGCTCGATCCCCGCCGGCGCCGATGTGGTGTCGATCGACCAGGCCGCGATCCGCGGCTCGCGACGGAGCAACCCGGCGACCTACTCCGGAGCTGCTCGACCCGATCCGCAAGGCGTTCGCGAAGGCCAACGGCGTGAAGCCGGCGCTGTTCAGCGCCAACTCCGAGGGCGCCTGCCCCAACTGCAACGGCGCCGGCGTCATCTACACCGACCTGGCGATGATGGCCGGCGTCGCCACGACCTGCGAGGAGTGCGAGGGGAAGCGGTTCGAGGCATCGGTGCTGGAGTACCACCTCGGCGGCCGCGACATCAGCGAGGTGCTCGCGATGTCGGTGACCGAGGCCGAGGAGTTCTTCGGCAGCGACGGCGAGGCGCGCACGTCCGGCCGCGCACGGGATCCTCGATCGGCTCGCCGACGTCGGGCTCGGCTACCTCAGCCTCGGCCAGCCGCTCACCACGCTGTCCGGCGGCGAGCGGCAGCGGCTCAAGCTGGCCACCCACATGGCCGAGAAGGGCGGCGTCTACGTCCTCGACGAGCCGACCACCGGCCTGCACCTCGCCGACGTCGAGCAGCTGCTCGGCCTGCTCGACCGGCTCGTCGACTCCGGCAAGTCGGTCATCGTCATCGAGCACCACCAGGCGGTCATGGCGCACGCCGACTGGATCATCGACCTCGGCCCCGGCGCCGGCCACGACGGCGGCCGGATCGTCTTCGAGGGCACACCCGCCGACCTCGTCGCCGCCCGCTCCACCCTCACCGGCGAGCACCTCGCGGCCTACGTCGGCACCTGACCGAGGCCCCCGCCGTACGCGGCACTAGTCGTGCGACGGAGGCGCCAGGGTCGCGACGGCTGCGTCGCGGCTCACGGCTCCGATCTCGTCCGGGACCGCCGCGAGGTTGACGTTCAGGCTGAAGCCGAGCGGCTCGTCGACCGGGCGGAAGAAGTCGTCGAAGTGGCTGGGCACGACCACCGCGGGGTCGAGCCGCGGCAGGATCCGGCGCCAGTAGTCGCGCGCGAAGCCGCGTCCCGCGATTCCGGCCAGGAAGACGTCAACCTCGCGGCGTCCCAGCGCCTCGTCGACGAGGTCGGCCGAGCCCTGGTGGTAGAAGCTCTTGCCGCCGGCCTCGATGTGGATGCCCCACACCTGGCCGCAGCGATAGGCGCGCGGCGAGAGCCCGTCGAGGTGCGCGCAGGTCAGCTCGCCGTCCATCGGCACCGCAAGCCCCAGCACGAGCTTTGAGTGGGCGCTGGGGACGAAGGTGACCGTGAACGGCCCCAGCTCGTAGGGTCGATCGGGCACCACCTCGACTGCCTGCGCGCCCAGACCGTGCAGGCGCATCAGCCCGACCAGCGAGCTGGAGCCCAGGACCGGGCATCCGAAGCGCCTCGCGATCGCGGGCGCGTCGACCGCGTGGTCGAAGTGGGTGTGGCCCACGAGCACGCCCTCGATCTCCAGCTCGTCGGGCAGGAAGCGGGCCAGGAGCGCGGGATCCGGCAGCGCGGGCTCGCGGCCGAGCATCGCGGAGAGGGGCACCCGGGAGAGATAGGGGTCGATGAGGAGCGTGCGGCCCTCGTAGGTCAGCCGGTAGCCGGCCACACCCAGCCATTCGAGCTCCATGCCAGGCGGCAGCTCGAGCGGGGTCGCGCGCAGTGCCTCGAGCGCGGCGGCGTCCTCGCGCTCCCGCTCGGGCCGGGTGACGGCGAAGCGCGCGAGGTCCGCCACGCGCCGGGCAGGGGTGAGCAGGCTCACCCGTCGACGTGCTCGGTCCAGCGACTCCCGTCCCAGTAGCGCCGGCGGGCGGCGCCCGTGGGGTCGTCGTACCAGCCGGCCGGAGCCGTGCGCGGACGCTCCTGGGCGGCCTCGCCGGCGGCGGCGCCCTCGCGCTCGTGGCCGCCCGCGAGCTGTGTGGCGGCGCCCTCACGCTCCTGGCGCCCGCCTGCTGGGCGGCGGCGCCCTCACGCTCCTGTGCGCCCGCCTGCTGGGCGGCGGCGCCCTCACGGTCGTGCGCGCCGCCGAACTGTGTGGCGGCCTCGCCGGCGCCTGCTCCGGCGGGCTTGGCGCCGGCGTTCGCGGGCCAGGCGCCCGCCTGGAACTGCGCCGCCTTCGCCGCCTCTCCAGTGGAGAAGCCGGGGCGGTCCACGCCGCCCGCGTACGGACTCGCGGCGGGCGCCGAGGCCCCGCGGTCGCGCGGCCGCGCGTAGGGGTCGGCCGTGGCGGCACGCGCCGGCTCGCCCTCGGGCAACGCCGCCGCCGCGATCGCGGCCAGGGCCGCGATCAGGCTCAGGATCATCCCGAGCACCGCGCCGACTCCCAGCTTGGCTCCGAGCACGCTGCCCGGCGACAGCGCGATGGGGGAGATGCCGACCTGGCGGCCCAGCTGGTGGACCAGCTCGAGCCCGTTGAAGAGCAGCGCTCCGAAGGTCATGGCCGCGATGGCCACGCCGGTCGCCACCAGCACGCGGTGGCCGGTGAACGCCGCCGCTGCGAGCACCACAGCGCCGGCCAGCCCGCTGACCAGCACCAGCACGTCGGCGCGAGTGAAGGCCTCCCAGCCCGTCGCGGTCACGTTCGCGATCTTCAGATAGGTGAGGAAGAGCGTCACCGGCGTCAGCGCGCTGGCGCCCGCGGCTACGAGAAGGGCGATGCGGCGAGGGGTCATGCTCTGCAGCCTACGCTGCGGCGCGCCCGCAGGCGAGTCCGATCGCGGGTTAGGGTTCGCGACCAGCCGTGGCCAGGATCCCCGCCAACATCGCCGACCACGTCGGCCGCACGCCGATGGTCCGGTTGACCCGCATCGAGCCCGAGGGCGCGGCCGAGATCTACGGCAAGCTCGAGGCGCTCAACCCGGGGGGAAGCGTCAAGGACCGCATCGGGGTGGCGATGGTCGAGGCCGCCGAGCGCGAGGGCCGCATCGAGCCCGGTCGCACGACGATCGTCGAGGCCACCTCGGGCAACACCGGCATCGCGCTGGCCTTCGTGTGCGCGGCCAAGGGCTACGACCTGATCCTGACCCTGCCCCAGGGGATGAGCCGCGAGCGCGCCGCGCTGCTGCGCCTGTACGGCGCCACCGTCGAAGAGGTCGAGTCGCTGGGCGGCATGGACGAGGCGGTCGACGCCGCGCGCCGGCTTGCTGTGCGCGACGACGTCTGGGTACCCGACCAGTTCTCGAACCCCGCCAACCCCGCCATCCACCGCGCGACCACCGGACCCGAGATCCTCGACGCGCTCGACGGGAACGTCGACGTGCTCGTCGCGGGAGTCGGGACGGGGGGCACGATCACCGGCGTCGCCCAGGCGCTGAGGGAACGCGGCTCGGATGCGCGCGTGGTCGCGGTCGAGCCGAGCGCCTCGCCGGTGCTCTCGGGGGGCGCGCCCGGACCGCACAAGATCCAGGGGATCGGCGCCGGCTTCGTGCCCGCCGTGCTCGACCGGGAGCTGCTCGACGAGGTGATCGTGGTCGACGACGAGGACGCGATCGCCGACCGCGCGCCTGCTGGCCCGCCGCGAGGGAGTGCTCGCGGGCATCTCGTGCGGCGCCGCCGTGTGGGCGGCGCGCGAGCTCGCCCGCCGGCCTGAGTCGCGCGGCAAGCGCATCGTCACCGTGCTGCCCGACTCGGGCGAGCGCTACGTCTCGACGCCCTTCTTCGCGCCGTAGTCCGCCTTGCTCCGCTGCTCGGCCAGGTCGTCGCAGAAGGCGGCGTCGACCGGGCGCCCGAGGGCCCGCCACGCATCCGCGGCCTCGCGCAGCAGCGCCGATGCCCTCGTCGGGGTCGGGGCTCGTGGCCCCGCGCGCGGTGAGCGCCGCCGCCCGACCGGTGGGGTAGGGGAGGCGGTCGGCGAGCTTCTCCGTGTCGGCGGCCGCGGCGTGGGCCTCCTCGAGGCGACCGGCGCGCTCGAGCACGATCGCGCGCGACGACATCGTCTGCAGCGACTGCGCGATCAGCCCGGCGCGCTCGCACACCTCCAGGGCGGCGTCCAGCGCCTGCACCGCGCCGTCGAGGTCGCCGCGATCGCGGCGGGTCATCGCGATCGCGGTCAGGGTCGACTGCTCGATCTCCGACCAGCCGACCTGGCGCGCCATCTCGTAGGCCTCGCGCAGGCGCCGCTCGGCCTCGGCGTAGTCGCCCGCGCGCCACTTGAGCAGGCCCTGAAGCGCGTACGGGAAGCACAGCTTGCCCATCAGCCCCTCGCGCTCGGCCAGCTCGGTGCTCGTGTGGGTGAAGCGCTCGGCCTCCTCCCATTCGCCGTGGTAGGCGGCGATCAGCGCGAGGTGCGCGTTGAGCTCGACCTGCGGCGGGAGATCGCCGATCTCCTGCGCGATCGCCAGTGCCTCCTCGTAGATCCTGCGCGCGGCGCCGTAGTCGGCCTCGGAGACCTCGAGGTAGTCGCCCAGCGCCATCAGCGCGCGAATCGTCTCCGGCGGGCTCGAGCCGCGCGCGAGCTCGACCGAGCGCTCGAGGTTCTCGCGCGCCTTGGCGCGATCGCCGATGCGCCCGAACACGCGGCCGAAGATCCCGTACGCGCGGCTGGCCGCGCGCGGCTCGGCCAGGCGCGAGGCGAGCCGCAGCGCGCGCTCGGAGGCGTAGACGGCGAGCATGTTGTCGCCGGTGTTGAGGTACAGCGTCGCGGCCTCCTCGTAGAGGTCGACGAGCTCGCGGCACGGCTCGCCGTCGCGCAGCAGGTTGATGCCCGCCTGATAGTGCTCGACCGCCGCCTCGCGCTCGCCGCGCTGCCATAGGGCGGCGCCGATCTTGCGGTGCAGGTCGGCGACGCGCACGTCGTCGCCCTCGCGCTCGTAGTGCTCGAGCACCTCGCTCCAGCGCTCGGTGGCCTCCTCGACGCGGCCGGCGAGCGCGTCGAGGTCCGCGCGCTTCTCGGCGATCCGGGCGATCGCCCCCGGCTCGTCGTCGCAGTTGAGGTCCAGCGCGGCGCCGTAGCGGGAGCCGGCCTCGCCCGTCGCGTAGACCGCCGCCGCCGCGTCTCCGGCGGCCTCGAGCGACTGCAGCGCACGCCCCCGGATGCGCCTGAGCTCTTCCGCGGGCAGGCTCGCCTCCTCGGCCAGGACGGCCGCGCGGCCGAGGTGCTCGGCCACCAGCGCGACGACCTCCTCGGAGCGGTCGCCCGCGCGCTCCTCGATGAACGAGCCGACCTGGAAGTGCTTCTCGCTGCGCCGTGCCTTGGGCAGCGTGCCGTAGGCGACGTCGCGGACGAGCACGTGCTTGAACGCGTACTCGCGGTCGCCGGGGCGCAGCCCGACCGCGCTCGCCAGCCGCTGGGCTCCCTCCGGCGCCGGCTGGACGATCTCCTTCGCCTCGAGCCCCCGCAGGGCGACCTGGAGCTCGGAGCTGTCGGTGTCGAGGAGGCGCTCGAGCGCGCCGGTCCAGAAGCGCTCGCCCACCACGGCGGCGTGCTGGACGACCATGCGCTCGACCGGGTCGAGCGCGTCGAGGCGGCTGGCGAGCACGCCGTGGACCGTGTCGGGCAGGCCGGTCGGGTCGGGACTGTCCTCCTCGACCAGCCGGCGGGCCATCTCCTCGGCGAACAGCGGGTTGCCGCCGGCGCGCGAGGCGACGGCGTCGACGGTCTCGCGCCCGTCCTCGCCCGCCGGCATGAGCGCGGCGACCAGCGCGCGCGTATCGACTTCGGTGAGCGGCTCGAGGAAGATCGAGGTGGCGTTGCGGCGCCCGGCGCCCCAGTTCGGGCGCCGCTCGAGCAGCTCGTCGCGCGCCAGGCACAGCACCAGCAGCGGGCCGCCGACCCACTGCGCGAGGTACTCGATCAGGTCGAGCATGCCGTCGTCGGCCCAGTGGATGTCCTCCCACTCGATGACGAGCGGGCCGCGGCGGGTGAGGCCCTCGATCAGGCCGCGCGCCGCCGAGAAGAAGCGCTCGCGCATCTCGCGCGGGTCCTCGACCTCGACCACCGGGACGTCGGGCGGGGCCTCGATGCCGACCAGGCGACCGATCAGCGCGGCGCGGCGGTCGGCCGGCTCCTCCGTGGGCTGGCCGAGCTTCGCGCCCAGTTTCTCGATGCCGTGCAGGAGCTTGCTCCAGGCGACGTGCGAGCTGTCGGTGTCGAGGATTCCCGCCTCGGCGCGGATGATCTCGCCCAGCGCCCAGTACACGGTGCCCGAGCCGTAGGCGAGCGAGCGGCCCTGGCGGAAGGTGGGCGCGTCGGGATGACGCTTCGAGGCGCTGCTCGAGCTCGCGCAGCAGACGTGACTTGCCGACGCCGGCCTGGCCGATGACCGTGACGACGTGCGGCCGGCCCTCGCGCACGACGCGGCCGTAGACCGACGCGAGCATGTCGAGCTCGTCGTCGCGGCCGACGAGCGGCGATTCGCGGTGCCCGGGCTCGATCGCGGGCGCGCTTGAGGATGCTGCGCGCCTCCCAGGCGGTGACCGGCTCGGCCTTGCCCTTGAGCTGCAGCGGCTCGAGCTGGTGGTAGTCGAAGGCGTCGCGGGTCGCGCGCCACGTGCGCGTGCCGACGGTCACCGAGCCCGGGCGGGCGGCGGTCTGCAGGCGGGCGGCGACGTTGACGGTGTCGCCGATCACGGTGTAGCCGTCGCCGACCGCGCCGGCGACGACCTCGCCGGAGTTGATGCCCACGCGCAGGTCGAAGCGCACGCCGTGCTGCGCTCCAGGCCGTCGTTGATCTCGCGCATGGCCGCCTGCATGGCCAGGCCCGCGCGGACGGCGCGCTCGGGGTCGTCCTCGTGGGCCACGGGCGCGCCGAAGAGCGCCATCACGTTGTCGCCGATGTACTTGTCGACGGTGCCGCCGTGACGCTCGACCTCCTGGCCCAGGCGCCGCAGGCTGCCGTCGACGAGCCCCTTGACGGCCTCGGGGTCCATCGTCTCGGCGACCGCGGTGTAGCCCGACAGGTCGGCGAAGAGCACGGTCACGACGCGGCGCTCCTCGGGCGGAGGCGCTGCGGGGGCGGGGGCCGGCGCGGCCGCGGCGGGCTGCGGCGCGGGCTCGGGCGCGTCCTCGGACGCGAGCGCGAAGCCGCAGGTCATACAGAAGCGGGCCTCGGGCGGATTGCTCGCGCCGCACGAGGGGCAGGCGCGCGGCAGTGCGGTCCCGCAGCTCATGCAGAAGCGAGCACCCTCGGGGTTCTCGGTCGCGCAGCTCGGGCAGCCCTGGAGCGCCATTGCCACGATCGAGCGTAGAGCACTTTCCGATGCGGTCCAGAGCGGCGCGTCACACAGGGCCGTGCGACGGCCACGCTACGCTTGCGCCATGTTCGGGCTCGGGACGCTCGCCCGGGTGGCCGGAGAGGTGGCGCGCGACATCGACGCCGCCCGCGAGCGCGATCCCGCCACGCGCGGGGTCGGCGCGGGTGAGATCCTCGGCACCTGGCCCGGAGTCCAGGCGCTGCTGGCCCACCGCGTCGCGCACGGACTGGCCGACGGCGGCGTCCCCCTCGCTCCGCGGGCGATCGCCTACGCGATGCGGACCGTCACCGGCATCGAGATCCATCCGTCGGCCTCGATCGGGGACGGGTTCTTCATCGACCACGGGATGGGCGTGGTGATCGGCGAGACGGCGGAGATCGGCGACGACGTGACCCTCTACCAGGGCGTGACCCTCGGGGGCACCGGCTTTGCGACCGGCAAGCGCCACCCGACCGTCGAGGACAACGTCACGATCGGATCGGGGGCGAAGCTGCTGGGGCCGATCAGGATCGGCCACGGCGCAAAGATCGGGGCGAACTCGGTGGTCGTGCACGACGTGCCGCCGAACTCGACGGTGGTCGGCAACCCGGGCCATCCGGTGCGCGTCGAGGGCCGCCGGCCCGAGGGCCCGGACGCCGACTGGGTCCACCTCCCCGACCCCGTGGTCGACGCGATCAAGGGCCTCGCGAGCCGCATCGGCGCGCTCGAGCGCGCTGTGACCGAGCTCGCGGGCGACGCCGCCGAGCCGCCGCCGGCCGACGTGCGCCCGCTGAGGCCGACCGCGCGCGGACCGAATCCGGCCGGGGGCTAGGAGCTAGGCCGTCGTCCGCTCGTGCTGCGCGGCCGCGCGCAGCCCCTCGACCGCGCGCTCCATCCAGCGGCGGAAGTAGCGCTTGCCGGCCACGACGTCGAACGCCTTCATCTGCGTGTTGAGCGGGTCGCAGCCGAACTCGGCGTCGACGAACGTGTCGCCCTGGGCATCGGTCAGGACCCAGACCATGTATGTGCCGGTCTCCAGGCAGCGCACCTTGACCTCGCGGAAGGAGTCCAGCCTGTCGACCATGATGTCGCTCTCGAAGTTGCCGAACGGGCCCTTGGTCACCTGCCGGTAGGTGCATCCCTGCGAGAAGTCCTCGCAGTCGACGTGCACGACGCGCGGCCACCACTGGGGATGGCGGTCGGCGTCGGCGAGCAGGGCCCACACTTTGTCGAGCGGGGCCTCGATCAGCACTTGCTGGCGGCACTGCGACATGGTCGCGACGAATTGTCGCGGAGGCGTCCAGTGAGGTTCAACCGAGCGTGGCCGAACGGAGCACGCCGTCCTTGGTCCAGCTGACCTCCAAGCCGCGCAGCGAGAGCGATCCGGGGTCGATGCCACCGACGTCGAGCTCGCGGACTCCGGCCGTGTCGCGGGCGCGGATCGCGACCGTGGCGCCCGGGCCGGGCTGAGCCCAGGCTATGAAGCCGCGCTTGGACACGAAGAGGGCGCCGTCGAGCACGTGCGCGGCGATGCTGCGACGGCTTCGCCCGCGCAGATCCGCGAGCCCGATGCCGTAGGTCGTGGGCTCGTAGCCGGGCGGGCAGTCGGCCTTGCAGCTGATGTCGTAGTGGGTCTCGCTCCAGGCGACGTAGCGACCGGCGAGGCGAACGTCGGCGTAGCTCTCCGAGGTCACGTAGCCGTCGTCGGAGGCCTCGAACAGCCGCAGCGGCCGGCCGCTCGAGTACAGGCAGCCGTAGAGGCGCTGGGTCTCGCCGGTGCCCGAGTCGACGCGCCCGCGGGTGTAGACGCGCGCGTACCGGCTCTTCACCACCGCCTTGCTCGCGCGCGGCTTGCAGCCCGTGGAGGCGGGCGCGGAGGCCGCGGCGCCGGCGCCGAGAAACAGGGCGGGCACCAGTGCCGAGAGGAGGAGGAGCCGCCGGGGCACGTCAGTCAAGACGGCTCGTCGCGCGCGAGGTTGCGGATCAGCCTCAGGTCAATAAGCCGTCGTGCGCGTGCGGTGGCGCGGGACGGACTTGTAGCGCGTCTGCTGGCCCCTGTTCCACAGGAGGGTGTCGAGACGGTGCGGCGGGAGGTCGGGGCGGCGGGCGGAGAGCAGCTCGACCGCGTGCACGGCGCACGCGCGCAGCTCGACCTCCTCAGGTGAGCCGGGCGGGAGCAGCTCGCCGCGTTCGATGCGCGCGGCGAGGGCGGGGGAGACCTCGAGGACCCCGTCGACGCGCAGGACGTGCGGGACGAGGTTGTCGGCGAAGAGCGTCAGGCGGTCGAGGTCGCCGTAGGAGGCGATTCCCGCGCCCGCCAGGTCGGCGGCGAGGATCTGGGCGCGCTTGAAGAACGGGACGGCCTCGCCCGCGTAGCGGGAGACGTCGGCCCACGTCGGCCACGTCGCCATGCGCTCGACCAGCGCCTCGGCGCCCGGGGCGGAGCGGGCCAGGTCGAGATAGCGCCCGCGATGCTCGCCGGCCACGCGCGCGCCGAGCTCCCGGAGCGAGGCGGCGAAGCGGGCCATCAGCTCGTGGTGCGGGTCCTGATCGAGCCAGGCCGCGAGCTCGGCCGGCTCGATCCGGGCGAGCTCGCCGGCCGGCCAGGGGCCGTGCGCGGTGAAGCGGTCGCGCAGTCCCATCGCGACCGTGAAGTAGCCGGATCGGCCCGGCCGCTTGCGCAGCGTCGGAAACCAGCCCGAGCCGAAGTTGATCGCGTCGAGCGTGATCACGTACGCGGCGCGGTCCTCGAGCGAGCCGCCTACGAAATGGGTCTCGGGATCCGGCGCGGCTGGGATCGCGTCCGGATCCAGCACGTCGGCGTAGGGCTCGATCCGCTCCTCGGCGATCCGGACGTGCCGCGCGAGCGATGCGACCCGCGCGCAGGCCGAGCGGACGTCGTCGAGGAGGGCCACCGCCGTACCGTAGGCGCGGGCGAGCCGGCCGGCCACGCCGCTCGCGCGCCCGCTGCCGGCGCGCGCCGCGGCCGACGCTAGCGTTCATCGCGATGGCGGACGACGCCCCATATCCCGACGATCTACTCGAGCGGCTCAACCCCGAGCAGCGCGAGGCGGTCGTCCATCCCGGCGGTCCGCTGCTGATCCTCGCCGGCGCGGGGTCGGGCAAGACGCGCGTGCTCACGCACCGGATCGCGTGGCTGGTCTACACGCGCCGCGCGCACGCCGGCGAGATCCTCGCGATCACCTTCACCAACAAGGCCGCGCAGGAGATGCGCGAGCGCGTCGAGCTCCTGGTCGGCCGCCGCACGCGCGCGATGTGGGTGATGACCTTCCACTCCGCCTGCGCGCGGATGCTGCGCGCCGAGGCCCCGCGCCTGGGTTACACGAAGCAGTTCACCATTTACGACGCCGCCGACTCCCGGCGGCTGGTCAAGCGCTGCATCGACGACCTCGGAATCGACCCCAAGCGCTTCACCCCGGGCGCGATCGCCGCGCAGATCTCCGATGCCAAGAACAAGCTGCGCTCGGCCGAGGACTACCGCCAGCTCGTCGACTCGTTCTTCGAGCAGACCGCCGCCGACGTCTACGAGCTCTACGAGCGCGAGATCCACCGCATGAACGCGATGGACTTCGACGACCTCCTCGTCCGGGCGGTCAACGTGCTCGAGCTCTTCCCCGAGGTCCGCGAGCGCTACGGCAACACGTTCCGCCACGTGCTCGTCGACGAGTACCAGGACACGAACCACGCCCAGTACCGCTGGCTCCAGCTGCTGGCCGGCGAGCACCGAAACCTGGCGGTGGTCGGCGATGACGATCAGTGCCTGGTCGAGGGCACGCTCGTGACGATGGCGGATGGCTCCACCAAGCCCATCGAGGAGGTGCGGATCGGCGACCAGGTCTTGTCCTGCTACGGGAGTGGTGACTTTCGGCCCGCACGCGTCAGCGCCGTCCATTCATCGCGGCGCGACTGGGGCATCAGCATCCGTACGCGCGCCGGTCGGGAGCTGATCAGCACACCTGAGCACACTCACTTCGCCGGCTACCGACGGGGAGTCACCCCGCAGCTGTACAAGACCTACGTGATGCGCAAGCGTGGCGTCGGCTGTCGGGTCGGCGTTACGCGGACGTACACCGAGAGCAAGGTGAAGCCGGTGACAGGGCTGCAGCAGCGCTGCATCGGCGAGCATGCGGACGCCGCGTGGGTGGTCTCCACGCACGCCACGGAGGGGGAGGCGCGAATGGCGGAGGCGGTGCTGTCCGCGCGTTACGGCCTGCCCACGATCCCCTTCGTCGCCCGCCCACAGGGGGCGGTACGCGGCTTGGTCGGGAACCAGAAGCTGATCGACGAGGTCTTTGCAGGGCTCCGCTCTGACGAGGGAGGGCTGCGGCTGGTTCATGACGAGGGCTTCTGGCCGGAACAGCCCCACTACTTCCCCCAGACCTATGAAGGCCGGCGCCGCAACGTCGTGGTGACGCTCTGCGGCGATCGCCGGGGAAGGACACCGATGCACGTGGTGAGTATCGGGGGCCGCGACCCGGAGGTCCGGCGGAAGCTGGAGGGGCTCGGGCTGAGCGTGCGGCCGGCGAAGCAAGGCTCGTCGAGCTGGCGCTACGAGTCGTGCTTCAAGGATTTCGAGGCGGCTTTGGACATCGTCGACCGGATCCGCGCGGTGACTGACGTCGCGCTTCGCCTGAAGGCTCGACTCGGAGTGCCGGACGGCGGCAGTAACGCGCTGCCTTTCCTCCATGCGGCGGCGATCCGACCCGGTATGGCGGTCTTCGCCGAGGACGGCTACGACGTGGTCGAGTCGGTCGAGCGCGTCGAGCTGGATCGACCCGTCTACGACATCAATGTCGAGGGAACCCACAACTTCGTGGCAAACGGAACAGTCACCCACAACTCGATCTACGGCTTTCGTGGCGCTGACATCACCAACATCCTCGAGTTCGAGGAGACGTTTCCCGACGCCCACGTCGTCAAGCTCGAGCAGAACTACCGCTCGACGCAGACCGTTCTCGACGCGGCGAATGCGGTGATCGCCAACAACCGCGGGCGCAAGAGCAAGCGGTTGTGGACCGAGCTGGGGCAGGGGGATCCGATCGTCGTGCGCGAGCTCGACGACGAGCACGCCGAGGCGCGTTACGTCGCGGGGGAGATCGATCGGCTGGTCGACGAGGGCGTCAGCCGCGAGGAGGTCGCCGTCTTCTATCGGACCAACGCGCAGTCGCGGGTGCTCGAGGACACGCTCGTGCGCGCGCAGATCGGCTACCAGGTGATCGGCGGGACGAAGTTCTACGAGCGCGCCGAGATCAGGGACGCGATCGCCTACCTGACCTTCGTCACCAACCCCCAGGACGCGGGCGCGTTCCAGCGCATCGCAAACTCCCCGAGGCGCGGGATCGGGCAGACGTCGCTGTCGCGCGTGCTCGGCCACGCCGCCACCATGGACGAGCCGATCTGGGACGCGGCGGCGCAGCCGGACGCCGTCCCGGGCCTGGGCGCCGCCGCGGTCAAGGCGATCGGGCGCTTCATGGGGACCATGACCGTCCTGCGCGAGCGCGCGCAGAGCGGGACGCAGATCGGAGAGCTGCTCGAGGAGGTCCTGCGCGAGGCGGGCTACCTCGACGCGCTGCAGGCCGAGCGCACGATCGAGGCTCAGGGGCGGATCGAGAACCTCGAGGAGCTCGTGAACGTCGGGCGCGAGTACGACCGCACCGCCGAGGAGCCCAGCCTCGACGGCTTCCTGCAGCAGATCGCTCTGCTCTCCGACACCGACTCGCTGCGCGACGAGCAGGGCCTGGTGACGCTGATGACGCTCCACAACGCCAAGGGGCTCGAGTTCCCGATCGTGTTCATGATCGGGTGCGAGGAGGGCGTGTTCCCGCACTCGCGCGCGCTGGACGAGGGCGGCCTCGAGGAGGAGCGCCGCCTCTGCTACGTGGGGATCACACGCGCCGAGCGCTCGCTGTACGTGACCTGGGCGCGGTCGCGCAGCCTCTTCGGCGCGCGCACCTTCGGCCTGCGCAGTCGCTTCGTGGACGAGATCCCTGCCGCCCTGACCGACCGCGAGGAGCCGGTCCCGGTCGGAGCCGGCTGGCGGCCGGGCGGCGGCGGCAACGGCTCGGGCGCTCGCGGCCGCGCGACGGCCTGGGGCGACGACGCCGCCGAGTCCGCGCCTGCGCTCGGGTTGGGCGACGACGTGGTGCACGCGGCCTTCGGCGAGGGCGTGGTCACCGCCGTCGAGCCCGGCGGGATCGTCGTCGTCCGCTTCGCCGGCGACCGTTCGGAGCGAAAGCTGGTCGCCGCCTACGCGCCGTTGACCAGGCGCTGAGCGCGCAGGCGCTCGAGCAGGCGCTCGCGGTGCGCGCGAGCGGCCGGCTCGCGCGGCTCGCCCGACGCGCGGTCGACCAGGTTGCGGCGCTCTAGCGGATCGCGTTCGAGGTCGTAGAGCTCGTGCTCGGCCGCGCGCCTGCCGGTCGGGTCCACGTAGACGGCGTACTTCCAGCCGGCCTCGCGCACGCAGCGCACGCGGTTGGGCTGGGGAACGACGTCGGCGCGCGCGGTGCCGGCCTGATGGTCGTCGTAGGTGAAGCGGACGGCCCCCTGAACCGTCTCGGCGGGGGCGGGGTGGGAAGCGATCCGGTCGAGCTCTGCGCCTGCGCGGGCGAGCTGCTCGCGGCCGGGCGCCGCGTGACGCGCGAGCACCGGGGTCAGATCAGCGCCCCGCAGCCCCAGGTCGGAGGCATCGACGCCGCAGGCGGTGGCGAGCGTCGGCAGCACGTCGACCAGCGAGGCGAGCGCGTCGGTCTCGCGTGCCTCAGGGAAGAGCACGGGGTTGGAGATCACCAGCGGCACCGCGATCGTCTCCTCGTAGGCGTTGAACATCTTCTGGCGCAGCCCGCCGTGCGCCAGCCCCATCTCGCCGTGGTCCGAGCAGCGCACCACGAGCGTGCGCGAGCGCAGCGAGCCGGGATCGGCAGGGTCGCCCAGCGCCGCGACGATCCGCTCGAGCTTGCGATCCACCTCGCGGTGCAGGTAGGCGTAGAAGTTGACGTAGTCCAGCGCGGCCTCGCGCGAGGAGATCGGGCCGAGCACCGCGGCCTGGCCCGCGCTCATCAGACCGTGGGCGGTCGGCTTGTCGCGCAGCTGCTCGTCGTAGGTCGGCGGTAGCCCGACACCGAGGTCGCGAAACGCCTCGCGACGACCGCCACGTTGTTGTCGTGGGCGCGGTTGAGAGCCGTCCCGATCGTGTAGAGGACCGAGTCGCTGTACATCCGAGTAACCACCTGGAGACGGAGGGATTAGCCCACACCCCTCCCAATTGGCTGGGGGCTCCCGCCTCCCAGGTTCGTGGCTCCATCATGACGGGCCGCCCTCCGGCTCGGCATCAGCCTCCCGGTCCGCGTCCGGTGGGCCGAACGCGACGGCATATGGCCCGAACGGGCTAGATGTGACTAGTCGCCCTTTTTGTCAGCATTCCCTCAGCCGCCGGTCACTCGCTGGGCCCGCGCGGACCTGGCATCGGTTGGGCGGCCCGGGCGAGCGCCACGTGGAACGGGGGCGGTGCGCAGACGCGGACCGCCGAGACGCTGCCCATCCGGATCACCGCGTGCCCGTCGTCGGCGGAGTCGAGCACCACGCCGTGCCCGTCGACCGCGAGGACCTGTCCGCTCATCCACTGGCCCTCGACCAGGACCTGGACCGTCAGGTCGTTGTCGTGGGCACGGTTCAGTGCCGTCCCGATGGTGTAGATCGTCGACTCGCTACTCACGCGCTTCCCCTGTGTCGTTGCCCTCCCAAGGCCCGTGCCCCTCGCACGGCGACGCGCCAACGATCGCCCGCTCGTGCGTCCGGTGGCAATAGCCTTTGCGGGTCAGGAGCCCTCGGTGACGTCGACGTGGACGTGGTCGCGGTGCTCGAGGACGGCGTTCGCGGTCGCCGGAAGAGTTCCCGGCGGTCGTAGTCCCGCCAGCCCCTTAGACGAGCGGCGCCCGCCGTCCAGATCCGCTCGTCGAAGATCACGTGCGCGACGTCGAGCCGGCCGGCGTGCGCCACGAGGTACGCCGCGATCGCCCAGCCCGGTCCGCTTGTTGGCGGCGTTCACCGGGCGGACGAACACGTCGATGGCCCGGCCGTCGTAGTGCGCGGAGCCCTTCATGTGCCCGGTCGTGACCCCGCCGGGGGCGAACCCGCCGAGGGGCAGGTCGCCGAACGCCCTGTGCAGGTCGGCGCGCACCGCCTCTGTCCGCGGGGTGAGACCGTCCTTGCCGGGCTTCTCGCTGTCCAGCCCGGACGGCGCGTGCACCACGCAGCTGAACCGGGCCCGGCTGTAGCCGGTCAGGGCCGAGGCCAGCGCGCGGCCGTCCGCCTCGTGGTCGGCGTAGGCCTCCGGGAAGCCAGAGCGCTGCACCGTCTGCGCTGCCTCGGTGATCCGCATCGACTGGTAGCCGTCGACCTTCACCAGCGCGTCGTAGAACGCGTTGACGGCGTGGTACGGGTCCTGGATCTGCTCGGCCGTGCCCCACCCCTGCGACGGCCGCTGCTGGAACAGCCCCAGCGAGTCGCGGTCACCGTGGTCGAGGTTGCGCAGCTTGCTCTCCTGGTAGGCCGTGGCCAGCGCGATCGACGCCGCCCGCGCCGGCAGCCCGCGGCGTACGGCGACGGCGACGATCGTCGTGGCGTTCTCGGCCTGCTCGGTGGAGAGGTCGACGCCGACACCGCCCACCCGCGCCTGGCACGCTCTCCGGGTCGGGCAGGGGTCCCACGCCGCGGTGGAACAGCACGAACACCCCGACCACCACGGCCAGGCAGGCGAGCAGGACCGAGAGCCGTGCGGGCAGGACCAGAAGTGCGCCGCGGGCGCTCCGGCTAGTTGGCATGCAGGTCCGCGTTCAGCGCGATACCGTCGCCGCCCCACGGCACGGCCTCCACGGCCCCCGTGGTCGAGTTGCGGCGGAACAGCACGTTGCTGGCACCGGACAGCTCGCTCGCCTTGAGCACCTTCGCCTTCCGACGGCCGTCGGGGAGCGTCACCTTCGTGCCGGCGGTGACGTAGCAGCCGGCCTCGACGACGCAGTCGTCGCCGAGCGAGATGCCGATGCCGGCGTTGGCGCCGATCAGGCAGCGCTCGCCGACGGAGATCACCGCCGTGCCGCCGCCGGAGAGGGTGCCCATGATCGACGCGCCGCCGCCCGACGTCGGAGCCGTCGCCGACCACGACCCCGGCGCTGATCCGGCCCTCGACCATCGAGGCGCCGAGCGTGCCGGCGTTGTAGTTGACGAAGCCCTCGTGCATGACGGTGGTGCCGTCGGCGAGGTGGGCGCCGAGGCGCACCCGGTCGGCGTCGGCGATCCGCACGCCCGTCGGGCAGGACGTAGTCGCGCATCCGCGGGAACTTGTCGACGCCGAGGACCGTGACCCGGCCGTGCGCCTGCGGGCATCCGCAGCCGGGTGCTCTCGACGTCCTCGACCGCGCACGGGCCCGAGGTCGGTCCACGCCACGTTGGTGAGCACGCCGAAGATCCCGTCGAGGTTGACCGCGTGCGGGGCGACCAGCCGGTGGGAGAGCAGGTGCAGCCGCAGGTAGACGTCGGCGGTGTCGGCGGGCGGCGCCTGCAGGTCGTCCACGACGGTGCGGACCAGCAGTCGGCGCACCCCGCGGACCTCGTCGACGCCCTCGAGCCGGGCCAGCTCGGGCGGGGCCTCGGCTCCTGGTCGGGGGCGCCGAGCGCGGGGGCCGGGTACCAGGTGTCGAGCACGCCCCCCTCGCCCTCGTGCCGGCGTACGTCGCGAGGCCGTAGCCCCAGGCCGCGGTGGGCGCAGGGGTCGGTGCGGTCTGGGCAGCGGTGTCGGTCACCCGTCAACGCTACCGACGGCTCCACCGCGGGCCGGGTGCGTCGGCTGGTTGGATGGGGCCCAGTCACTTGATCTGGGCGTCGACGCCGTGCAGCTGACCGAGGCCCTCGTCGACGTCGAGTCGGTGAGCGGCAACGAGCGCGCGCTCGCCGACGCGGTCGAGACGGCGCTGCGCGCGCTGGCCCACCTCGAGGTGGAGCGCGACGGGGACACGATCGTCGCCCGCACCGACCTCGGTCGCGCCGAGCGCGTCGTGATCGCCGGCCACATCGACACCGTGCCGCTCGCGGGCAACCTGCCGTCCCGGCTCGACGGCGACAGCGCGCTGCACGGCCTCGGCACCTCCGACATGAAGGGCGGCGTCGCGGTCGCGCTGCGGCTCGCCGCGACGCTGCCGGAGCCGAACCGCGACGTGACCTACGTCTTCTACGACGTGCGAGGAGGTCGAGGCCGAGCGCAACGGCCTGCACCGCCTCGCGCGGAGCCACCCGGACCTGGCTCGCCGGCGACTTCGCGTCCTGATGGAGCCCACGGACGCGGTCGTCGAGGGCGGCTGCCAGGGCACGCTGCGGGTCGACGTGCGCACGCCGGGCGTGCGGGCGCACTCGGCCCGCTCCTGGACGGGCGTCAACGCCATCCACGCGGCCGCGCGACGTGCTGGACCGGCTCGCGCCGTACGAGCCGCGCCGGCCGGTCATCGACGGCCTGGAGTACCACGAGGGGCTCAACGCCGTCGGCATCGCCGGCGGCGTCGCCGGCAACGTGATCCCGGACGAGTGCGTGGTCACGGTCAACTACCGGTTCGCGCCGGACCGCGTCGGTCGACGAGGCCTACGCCCACGTGCGCGAGGTGTTCGACGGCTACGAGGTCGAGCTCATCGACTCGGCGCCGGCGGCGCATGCCGGGCCTGTCCGCACCCGGCGGCCGCGGCGTTCGTCGACGCGGTCGGTGGCCGGGCCGCACCCCAAGTTCGGCTGGACCGACGTGGCCCGCTTCGCGGACTCGGCATTCCGGCGGTCAACTACGGGCCCGGCGACCCGCACCTCGCCCACAAGCAGGACGAGTTCGTGCCGCTCGTGACCAGCACTCGCGCCTGGACCGTGACGCATAGCTGGCCAGCATGCGCGAGCCTGACGATGAGGAGCCGCGCGACGCGAGGACGCGACGGCCGCCCGAGCAAGCACCGCGGCCGCACCGTGATGCGGCGCGGCCAGGTCGAGCACCAGCACCACCGACCAGCGGCTGCTCGACACCCGCGGGCCGACCGACTGGGTGCACACCGACCCGTGGCGGGTGCTGCGCATCCAGTCGGAGTTCGTCGAGGGCTTCGGCGCGCTGGCCGAGCTCGGCCCGGCGATCAGCGTCTTCGGCTCCGCCCGCACCCCGACGGGACGAGCCGCCGAGTACGACGCGGCCGAGCGAGGTCGGCCGCGCGCTGGCCGAGGCCGGCTTCGCCGTCATCACCGGCGGCGGCCCCGGCGCGATGGAGGCGGCCAACAAGGGCGCCTGCGAGGCCGGCGGCGTCTCGGTCGGCCTCGGCATCGAGCTGCCCTTCGAGCCGGGCCTCAACCAGTGCGTCGACATCGGCGTCAACTTCCGCTACTTCTTCGCCCGCAAGACGATGTTCGTGAAGTACGCCCAGGGCTTCGTCGTGCTGCCCGGCGGCTTCGGCACCCTCGACGAGCTGTTCGAGGCGCTCACGCTCGTGCAGACCCAGAAGGTCACGTCGTTCCCGATCGTGCTGATCGGCACCGCCTACTGGGCGGGCCTGGTCGACTGGCTCCGCGGCACGGTGCTCGCCGACGGCAAGGTCGTCCGCGCACGACCTCGAGCTGTTCCACGTCACCGACGACGTCGACGAGGCCGTCAAGCTGATGATCGACGCCCAGAGCCGGCGGCGGAGCGGCGCCCCCGGCGGCGGCGAGTCGCCGGACGCCGCGCACCGACCCGACTGGCGGTGTCAGCGCGTCGATCGGCCAGCACCGACTCACGCGCTGACACGTCGGCGAGGTCGCACTCCGTACGATCGATCCATGGTCTGGTTCTTCGCCGTGCTGATCGTTGCCGTGATGGGCGGCATCGCCGTGGTGGCCGCGGGACGCGGCGGCGCGATGGCGGAGACCTTCGACGACCGACCCGACGCCCGGGTCCCGATCGACGGCCCGCTCACCGCCCAGGACCTGCGGCGGGTGCGGTTCTCGACAGCGTTGCGTGGCTACCGGATGTCCGAGGTGGACGCGCTGCTGGACCGGCTCGCCGCCGAGATCGACCCGCGCGACGACCGGCCGGACCCGACCTCGTGAGGGTCCGGCTGCAGCGCGAGGTCGACGTCGAGGCCTCCGCGCGGGCCGTGTGGGACTACGTCACCGACTGGCCGCGCCAGGAGGAGTGGGTGCCCCTGACCCGGGTCGAGCGGGTCGACTCCGCCGCCGAGGTCGGTGGCCGGTTCCGTGCCTGGACCGGGCTCGGGCCCGTCGGGTTCTGGGACCCGATGACGATCACGGCCTGGGAGCGCAGCGGCGACGGCGGCGGGCGCTGCGAGGTGCTGCACCTGGGCACGGTGGTCAAGGGCGAGGGCGAGTTCGCCGTGGTGGCTCGCGGCCCTCGGACCAGCCGGTTCGTGCGGGCCGAGGTGGTCGACGTACCCCTGGGTGGGGTCGGTGCCGTGGGCTGGCGGGTGGCCCGCCCAGTGGTCGAGCGGGTCCTCGACCGAGGCCCTGGACCGGATGCGCCGGCTGGTCGAGGAGCAGGCGAAGATATCGACACGGACGCCCGAACCCTCGTAGAACGTGCGGTGACCGGCGGGAGTCGGGCATGCTCAGGCTGTGACTCCGATGCTCATCACCTGGGTGCTGACCGTCCTGGCGGCCGTGGTGGTCGTGCTGACCCGGGTCCGCCTGTCGAAGGAAGACGGTGCGGCGGCCGGGCGGATCTCCATTCCGCACAGCGTCCTGAACCTGCACACCATCGCCGGCGTGCCCGCGCTGCTGCTGTGGGTCACCTACCTCGTCACGAAGATCGAGGTGCTCGGCTGGATCGCCATCGTGCTGTGGTGGGTCACCGCGATCGCCGGGCTGCTGGTGCTCGCGCGCTGGATGCCGGCCAAGGGCAAGCACTCCTCGGGCCCGGCCACGGACACGTGGGGCGAGGGCCCGGGGCTGTCGGTGCTCGCGCACGTGGGTCTGCTCATCGGCGTCGTGATATTCACGGCCTTCCTCGCCCTCGGCAAGCTCGCCTGATCCCGTGCGCCGCCGCACCCTGCCCCTGCTGGCCGGCGCGGTCGGGCTGGCCTGCGGGAGTCTCGCCGCGCCCGCGCCGGTGACCGCCCAGCCCGCGTCGTACGCCGTCCCCGGCCGGCCGGCCGTCGTCGAGGCGAAGGTGATCGGCCACAGCGTCACCGGGCGGGCGATCGTGGCCTACCGCGTGGGCGACCCGGAGTCGACGAACAAGGTCGTCGCGATGTCCACCATGCACGGCGACGAGTCGAGCACCCGCCGGATCCTGGCGTCGATCCGCGACGGCCGCCCGGTCAAGGGCATCGACCTGTGGCTGATCCCGGTCGTGAACCCCGACGGCCTGGCCCGGCACACCCGCAAGAACGCGCACGGCGTGGACCTGAACCGCAACTACCCCTACCACTGGCGCAACCTCGACGGGAAATACGAGTCCGGCCCGGCCGCCGGCTCCGAGCCCGAGACGCAGGCCCTGATGGCGTTCTTCGACGAGGTGAAGCCCCGCCGGATCGTCAGCTTCCACCAGCCTCTGCACGGCGTCGACGTCTCGACCGCACGGTCGCGGACGTTCGCGAAGCGGCTGGCCAACTACCTGCACTTGCCGCGCAAACGGCTCACCTGCGGCGGCGTCTGCTACGGCACCTTCACGGCGTGGTACATGGCCCGGCACGGCGGGCAGGCGGTCACCGTGGAGTACGCCGCGCACCCCGGCCGGCACCGGATGCACGTCACCGCGCCCCGCCAGCTGCTGCGGGTGCTCGGCGCCCGCCGCTGACGGAGCTAGAAGCGGCGCTTCACCCAGGCCGTCGGCCCCATCACGATCCGCGGGCTGTCCGCCGGATCGAGCCAGCGCACCGTCCACCGGATGTCGCTCAGCGGTCCGGCCACGCAGCCCGCGGTGTGCCGCGACCGCTGCACGTGCAGGAAGATCCCGCCGCCCCTGCGGGTGTCCGCTCGGTGCGTCGCGACGTACTGGTGCCGGCTCGCCGACCAGCGCACCCCGCTCGGGAGGTTGAAGCCCAGCACCACGGCGTGGGCGTACTCGTAGCCGTAGGACGCCAACCGCTCGCGGTAGTCGCTGCGCCAGCGCGACGTGCTGGTGCGGTACGGCTGGTAGATGTTGTACGTCGCCGGGTCATGTGGCTCGTACGGCCACATGTCGTCGCCGTCGACCTGCCGGTAGCGCAGCCGCGCTCCCGGGTCGGCGCGGTTGCCGAAGGCGTAGGGCATCGTGAACTTCCCGGCCGGTGTGGTGCCGGTGTTCTGCCGCCGCGTGCCGGCGGGCACCCAGCCGTTCCAGCCCAGGCGCACCGTGACGGGGCCGTGCACGCGGTGCCAGCCGGCGTCGTCCCGCTCCCAGGCGCTCATCGTGGCGCGAGTGTTCGACCACCGGTCGCTGGTCACGGTGACGAGCTGGCGCACCGAGGACGGCAGCGAGAGGTACGACGGGAGCGGTGCCGCCGCGCGCGCGGACGGGACCGTGACGAGGCTGGACAGCAGCAGGAGGAGTGTGACGCCGAGTCGTCGCACGGGGCCTATCTTCCCTGGAACACGGGCTTCTGCTTGGCCACGAACGCGTCGACGGCCCGGTGGTGATCCTCGGTCGCGCCGGTCAGGGCCATCATCTCCGCCTCGAAGGCGAGCGAGGACTCGAAGTCGTGGCCGGCACTGTGCAGCACCGAGCGGCGGATCGCGCCGTAGGACACGGTCGGGCCCTCCGCCAGACGCGTGGCGAGGCCGGCCACCTCGTCGGCGAGCCCGTCGGCCGGCACGACGGTGGTGGCCAGGCCGAGCTCGAGGGCCTCGTCGGCCTTGATGGTGCGCGGGAAGTACAGCAGCTCGATCGCCTTGGCCCGGCCGACCAGCCGCGGCAGCGTCCACGAGGAGCCGGTGTCGCAGGAGAGCGCGATGCCGCTGAAGGCCAGGTTGAAGCCGGCGGTGTCGGCCAGCACCCGGAAGTCGCACGCGAACGCCAGGCTCGCGCCCGCCCCGGCCGCGACACCGTTGACGGCGGCGACGACCGGCTTGGCCATCGTCGCGATCGCGGTGACCGTCGGGTTGTAGTGCTCGGGGACCGTGTCGAACAGCGCGTCCTGGTCGTCGCCCTTGAGGATCCCGACGTGCTCCTTGAGGTCCTGGCCGACGCAGAACGCCCGGCCGCTGCCGGTCAGCACCACGCACCGCACCGCGTCGTCGCGGGCCGCCTCCTGGGTCGCCTCGCGCAGCGCCACCTTGGTCGCGACGTCGAGGCTGTTCATCGCGTCGGGGCGGTTCAAGGTGATGGTCGCGACGCCGTCGGCGACGTCGTACAGGACGGGATCGGTCATGGACGGGCTCCAGTCGGTGGGGTCGAGGAGGGCGGACCGGGCGTGCTCGACGCCGAGTCTGCCGCACGACCTTCGCCAGGTTGGCCGTGGCACGGGCGAATGTAGGGGATAATGGCCCGGCAACTCATCAGCGCCACGACCGGAAGGCGCATCGAACAGGAAGAGGTGTGCGCATGGCGGCGATGAAGCCGCGGACGGGCGACGGCCCGCTCGAGGTCACCAAGGAGGGGCGCGGCATCGTGATGCGGGTGCCGCTCGAGGGTGGTGGCCGTCTGGTGGTCGAGCTCAACGCTGAAGAGGCCGGGGCACTCGGTGAGGCGCTCAACGGGGTCGTCGGCTGACCTCCGCACCACCCAAGACGTCAGGACCCCGTCCGCTCCCCGGAGCGGGCGGGGTCCTCGCCTTCCCGGGACGGCGGTAGGGTCGCCGTCGGGGTCCGGACGACCGGTTCCGTCGTCCGTTGACGACAGGTCGCACGGTCCGCCCGCCCCACCTGTCAGGAAGTCCGTCGCAAGTCCGTTGCAAGGAGGCGCCGTGGCGCTGCCCACCCAGGTGTCGCCGCCGCAGGTCGCGGTCAGCGACGTCGCACCCTCCGCCGTGGTCGGCGCCGATGTCGTGGCCATCCCGGTTCTCGCCGGCCCCGACGGCCTGACGCTGGGTCCGGGCGCCGCCGAGCTGCTTGACGAGCTCGGCGACGACCTGTTCGGGGTCCTCGAGAGCTGCGAGGCCACCGGTGAGGCCGGCGAGGTCGTGCACCGCGTCGTGCTGGACACCACCGGCCTGACCAACACCGACCTCCGCCTGGTGCTGCTGGTCGGTGTCGGCGAGGGCACTCCCACCGAGCTGCGACGGGCCGGTGCCGCCCTCGCCCGGCACACCAAGGACCGGCTCTCGGTCGCCACCTCGCTGGCCGCCCTCACCGACGACACCGGCCTGCGCGCCCTCGTCGAGGGGCTGGTGCTCGGCTCCTTCGAGTTCCACTGGCGCTCCGGCGGCCCGCAGGCCCAGCCGGTCGGCAAGGTCGTGCTCGCCGGGCTGGTCGACTCGGAGGCCCGCAAGGTCGCCGTGGAGCGGGCACTCGCGGTGGCGGGTGCCGGCTGGCTCGCCCGCACGCTGGCGCTGGTGCCGTCGAACGTGAAGACCCCCGCCTGGCTCGCCGAGCAGGCCGCCGATGTCGCCGGCCGGGCCCGGCTGAAGGTCCGGGTCTGGGACGAGAAGCAGCTCGCCGCGGAAGGCTTCGGCGGGCTCGTCGGCGTCGGCCAGGGGTCCGCGAACCCGCCGCGCCTGGTCCGCCTGGACTACGCGCCCCGTCGCGGCGGGCGCAAGGCGCCGCATGTCGTCCTGGTCGGCAAGGGCATCACGTTCGACACCGGCGGCCTCTCGATCAAGTCCCGCGACAACATGATGCTGATGAAGCGCGACATGACCGGGGCCGGCGTGGTGCTCGCGGTGATGGGGGCGCTGGCCGACGTCGACTGCCCGGTGCGGGTCACCGGCCTGCTCGCCTGCGCCGAGAACTCCGTCGGGGCCGACTCGATCCGGCCCGGCGACGTGCTGCGCCACTACGGCGGCCGCACCACCGAGGTCACCAACACCGACGCCGAAGGTCGCCTGGTGATGGCCGACGCCCTGGCCTACGCGGTCGCCGACGTCGAGCCCGACGTGCTCGTCGACATCGCCACCCTCACCGGTGCCATGAAGATCGCGCTGGGCCAGAAGACGGGCGGCTACTTCGCCACCGACGACGCCCTGGCCACGACCCTGCGGGTCGCGTCGCTGTCCGCGGGCGAGCCGTTGTGGCGGATGCCGATCGTCGGGGACTACGAGGAGCGCATCGCCTCCAAGGTCGCGGACGCCGACAACGCGGGTGGCGCACCCGGGGCGATCACCGCCGCGCTGTTCCTCAAGCACTTCACCGGCGGCCTGCCCTGGGCGCACATCGACATCGCGTCCGTCGGCGACTCGCCGAACGACGAGTTCGAGTACACCAAGGGCGCCACGGGCTTCGGTGCCCGCGCGCTCCTGCACTGGCTGGAGATGCGGGAGCCGCTCGCCGGCGTCGTCGACTGACCTCCCACGACCCGCTCCGGAAGGAGACACCATGCACGGTCTGACGGTCCGCTGGTCCCTCGAGGACGCCCCGGACGGAGTCGAGGAGGCCCTCTCGACGTACGTCCGCGACACGTCGCACGCCCGTTTCACCGGCAAGGAAGGGCTGCGCTTCAAGACCTGGCGGCTGCGAGATGGCGAGTGGTTCGAGGGCTGCTACGTCTTCGAGTCCGCGGAGGCGCGTGACGCGTTCCAGGAAGAGTTCAGCCGGACGGCCGCCGGGTCGCCCGGGTCGCAGATCGTCGGGTCCGCCCCGGTGCTGATCGAGTCCTGCGGTGTGGTCGCGGTGGCCGAAGGCGGCTCCGGCTTCCTGGCCGCCCCGGCCTACGCCTGACATGCTCCGGCTCTCCGAGCCCGACCCGGCGCTGCGGACGTCGTACGTCGACGCGCTCCGCGAGCTCGACGGGGAGGGCAACGGCCACTACTTCGCGATGGTGCACGCCCGCGAGCCGGGCTACGCGGGCGCGAACTTCACCGCGGACACCCTGCAGGACCCGGACACCTTCACGGAGTTCTGCTCGCGCACGGTCGCGATGGCCCAGCCGGACTCGCCGCGGCCTGCGGGCTGGGTCACCGGCACCTATCTCTGGATGGTGGACGACACCCCTGCCGGCTCCGTGGTCGTCGGCCGGATCTCGCTGCGGCACGCGCTGACGCCCTGGCTGCTGGAGGTGGCGGGGCACGTCGGCTACGCGGTGCGCCCCAGCGCCCGGCGGCGCGGCCACGCCACCCGCGCCCTCGGCCTGATCCTCCCGGTCGCCGCTGCTCGCGGGATCGACCAGGTGCTGGTCACCTGCGACGAGGACAACGTGGCCTCCCGCAAGGTCATCGAGGCCAACGGCGGGGTCCTCGAGGACGTCCGCGGCACCAAGATGCGCTTCTGGATCGCGACGTCCCGCTGACCCGGGTCAAAATCCCCGTCGACCCGGGTGAAAGTTCCCGTCGAGCCGGGTGAAGTTCCGGTCGAGCCGGGTGAAAGTTCCGGTCGAGCCGGGGCACAGTGTGCGGTCGTGGCACAGAGGTTTCGAGGCCCTCGCCTAGCGGCTCGGGCACCTCAACCAGCGGCTCGGGCGCCTCAACCAGCGGCCGCGGGTCAGGCGCCGGGGGTCCAGACCTTCTTCGCGACGAGCAGGCCGTCGCCGACCGGCAGCAGCACCGGGAGCAGCGAGTCGTGCTCGCGGACGGTCCGGCCGAGCTCGCGGATGGCGACCGTCTCGGCGTCGCGCTGGGCCGGGTCGGCGACCCGGTCGTGCCACAGGGCGTTGTCGAACGCGACGATGCCGCCGGGCTTGAGCAGACGCATCGCCTCGGCCAGGTAGTCGGAGTACTCCGTCTTGTCGCCGTCGCAGAACACCAGGTCGTAGTGCCCGTCGGTGAGCCGGGGGAGGACGTCGAGGGCGGCGCCGGGGATCAGCCGGACCCGCTGGGGGGCGACCCCGGCCTCGGTGAACGCCTGCTTCGCGAGCCGCTGGTGCTCGGCCTCGAGGTCGACGGTGGTGAGCACGCCGTCGGCCCGCATGCCGCGCAGCATCCAGACACCGGAGACACCGGTGCCGGTGCCGATCTCGACGACCGCGCGGGCCTCGATCGCGGCCGCAATGAAGCAGAGCGCGGCCCCGCCGCCGTTGCCGATCGGGACGACGCCCACCTCGTCCGCGCGGGCGCGGGCAGCGGTCAGCACCTCGTCCTCGGTGACGAACTCCTCGGCGTAGGTCCAGCTCGCCGGCTTCAGTCCCGTGACGATGACGGCCTCCCAGAATCGTGACCGGTCAAGGCCGGTCGAGCAGTGTTCGGAATCTGGGCGGGACTCTACCGTCTGAGCGACCGTGCCCAGGGGAACAACCGGCGTGAGCGGTCCGTTGACCGGACAGTGGTACGGCGCCGCGCGGCGTCGCACCGACAGGAATCGGGGGATGTTCCCTCAGCCCGCTCTCAGGAGGGGCTTCTAGCCTGGAGGCAGACAGCACCACGATGGCGAGCGCAGCAGTGTCACTCACCCGGGCCGAGGAGCATCCCATGACCCAGCCGAGCCAGCCGACCGGCCCGTCCCACGCGAGCGCCGGCGGCGACGCCTGGCAGCCGCCGTCGTGGGACGAGATCGTCGCCCAGCACTCGACACGCGTCTACCGGCTCGCCTACCGCCTGACCGGCAACCCGCACGACGCCGAGGACCTCACGCAGGAGGTCTTCGTCCGGGTGTTCCGGTCGCTGTCGTCGTACACGCCGGGCACCTTCGAGGGCTGGCTGCACCGCATCACCACGAACCTCTTCCTCGACCAGGCCCGCCGCAAGGCCAAGATCCGCTTCGACGCGCTCGCCGACGACGCGGAGACCCGCATCCCCAGCCGGGCGGTCACGCCCGACGTGGCGGTGCTCGACGGGCTCTTCGACGACGACGTGGAGTCCGCGCTGGCGGCGCTGCCCCCGGACTTCCGGGCCGCCGTCGTGCTCTGTGACATCGAGGGGCTGAGCTACGAGGAGATCGCCGACGTGCTCGGCCTCAAGCTCGGCACCGTGCGCTCCCGGATCCACCGCGGCCGCACCATGCTGCGCAAGGCGCTGGCCCACCGGGCCCCGGTCGCGGGGCGCTCGCGGTACTCCGGCCCCGAGACCCGTCGCCGGCCCCGGCTGGCGTCGCAGGGGACGTGATGCCCGGCATGTGGCGACTCGGAGGTCATCTCGGCTCGTCGGTCAGCGCCCTCGTCGACGGCCAGCTCGACGAGGAGACGACCGAGCGCGCCTGGGACCACGTCCTGCACTGCCCGCCGTGCCGCCGGCTCGTCGAGCACGAGGGCTGGGTGAAGCGGCAGCTGGCGCAGATCGCCGGGACCACCACGCCGGAGCAGCCGTCCGACCGGCTCGTCGGCTCGCTGCGGGGGCTCGACCCCGCGGTCCTCGACGCGTCCGAGGCCTGGGCAGCCACGGACCGGCTGGAGGACCGCAGCCGCACCCGCCGTCGCGCGGGCATCGCGCTGGTCGGGGCGGGCTCGGTCTCGGCCGCCGTCCTCGGACTGTCCACGTTGACCGCGACCCCGATGGGTCTGGGCGGCTCGTCGGGCACTCCGGCCTCCTCGATCGGCGGCGCCACCAGCTCCACCACCCCGACCCCCGCGTTCGTCGCGCCGGCCGCCTCGGTGCACGGACGGCTGCGCGGCTGGACCCTCGGCATCGGCGACGACGGCGTCGCGCACGCCCGCGCCGCCGGCGACCCGCGTTAGGCACGCCTCTCAAACCTGCCGCGGCACTGTTTTCGAGACATGCCCTAGCCCCGACCTAGACCGTCGCACCCCGGCCCCGTTTCCATCGTTGGCCCGTGGGTGACAATGGGGACCGTGAGCCAGTACGACGACGACGCCGACCGCCCGGAGCAGCAGCCCGGGTCCGACCCGGCGTCCCCGCAGCCCCCCGACGGCACTGACGACACCGGCACCCCGACGCCGGACCGGGAGCTCGACGACACCCAGCCGGTGACCGGAGGCTCGTCCTACCCGCCGCCGCTGCCGCACCACCCGGCGCCCGAGCAGCCCACGGCCCCGCAGGCCCCGCAGCCCCCGCAGCAGCCCGGCCCGTGGTCGCAGCCCTACGGCCAGCAGCCGACGTCGTCGTACCCCACCCAGCCGCAGCCGGGCTACGGCTACCAGGCGCCGTACGGCGCGCCCCCGCAACCGCACCAGCCGCTGCACTCCTCGGCGGGGTCGAACACCTCACGGTTCCCCGGGTGGGCGTGGCCGGTCATCGCGGTCCTCGCGCTGGTCGTGGGCCTCCTCGGCGGCGTGATCGGCGGCGTCGCGGTCTCCTCGTCGATGTCGTCGGACGGGGTCGCGAGCATCCCCGTGATCGGCACCGACAACGGCGCGTCCGACCCGCTCGACGCCACGAACGGCAGCGTGGCGGCGGTCGCCAAGAAGCTCCTCCCGAGCACCGTGCAGATCCAGGCCAACGGCGGCGCCGACGGCACCACCCAGGGCGGCGCCACCGGGTCGGGCTTCGTGCTCGACGACAAGGACCACGTCATCACCAACAACCACGTGGTCGCCGACGCCACCGGTGACGGCGAGCTCAAGGTGGTCGACCAGAACGGCAAGAAGCACGACGCCAAGATCGTCGGTCGCAGCCCGGTCTACGACATCGCCGTCCTCGAGGTGACCGACTCGACCTCGTTGGAGCCCGCGTCGCTCGGCTCGTCGCGGTCCATGCGCGTCGGCGACACCGTCGTCGCGATCGGGTCGCCGCTGGGCCTGAGCAGCACCGTCACCTCCGGCATCATCAGCGCCACCGACCGGCCGGTGACCACCGGCGGCGACCAGGACCAGTCGTCCTACATCAACGCCGTGCAGACCGACGCCGCGATCAACCCGGGCAACTCCGGTGGCCCGCTGGTCAACCTCCGCGGCCAGGTCGTCGGTGTGAACTCCGCGATCGCCACCACCGGCGGCTCGGTGGGCGGCGAGTCCGGCAACATCGGCGTCGGCTTCGCGATCCCGATGGAGCAGGTCCAGGTCACCGCGTCGCAGATCCTCGCGACCGGCAAGGCGCGCTACCCGGTGATCGGGGCGAACGTGAACACCGGCGCCAAGACCGAGGGCGCCGAGGTGGTCGAGGTGCCCTCCGGCACGCCGGCCGCGCAGGCCGGGCTGCGCAAGGGCGACATCGTCACCGGGGTCAACGGCAAGCAGATCACCGACGGCATCGGGCTGATCGTCGCGATCCGCAGCCACCAGCCCGGCGAGACCGTGACGCTCCTCGTGAAGCGTGCCGGCGGCGACACCAAGAAGGTCCGGGTCACCCTGGACGGCAAGGTCGGCTGAGCTGCCGGCCCGGCTGTTCGGGGAGGCTCAGGTGGCGTCGCTGTCGTACGGCGGCAGCTCGCCCTCGGCCAACGGGAGCTGACCGGGCCGCACCGGCTCGGCGTCGTCGTCGGTCTCGTCCCAGGCGTCCTGGATGTACTTCCGCATCGCCCGGCGCGGGTCGAGGTCGGTCAGCTCGAAGTTCGCGAACTCCGGTCCGAGCTCGTTGCGGATGTCGTCGCGGGCGGAGTTGGTGAACTGCCGGACCTGACGGACCAGGCGCCCCGCCTGGCGGGCGAACTCGGGGAGCCGGTCGGGACCGAAGACGATGACGGCGACCACGATGATGACCAGCAGCTCCGGCAGCCCGATCCCGAACACTGCTACAACCTACCGGCCGGGCTCAGTCCGAGCTGCATTCCGGCGAGTCCGCGACCGCGTCCGGACAGGGTGCTGGCCACCCGGGTGAGCGCCTGGGCGGCCGGCCTGTCCGGGTGCGAGTCGACGATCGGGGTGCCGGTGTCGCCGCCCTCGCGGAGCGTGAGGTCGAGCGGGATCTCGCCGAGCACGGGTACGTCGTAGCCGAACCGCTCGGACAGCGTCTTGGCGACCCGCGCACCGCCGCCGGCGCCGAACACCTCGAGGCGGTGCTCGGTTCCTGCCTCCGCGCAGTGCGGGCAGGGCAGGAACGACATGTTCTCGACGACGCCGACCACGCGCTGGTGCATCATCGACGCCATCGTGCCGGCCCGCTCGGCGACCTCGGCGGCCGCCTCCTGCGGGGTGGTGACCACGACGACCTCGGCGTTGGGGAGGTGCTGGCCGAGCGAGATCGCGATGTCGCCGGTGCCCGGCGGCAGGTCGAGGAACAGCGCGTCGAGGTCCCCCCAGTAGACGTCGCTGAGCATCTGCACGAGCGCCCGGTCGAGCATCGGCCCGCGCCAGGCGACGACCTGGTCGCGCCGCGGCTTGAGCATCCCGATGCTGATCACCGAGAGCTGGCCCTCGACGGTGCGCGGGGTCGGCACCGGCATGATCATGTCCTCGACCTGGGTCGGCCGGGTGTCGCCGAGGCCGAGCATCGCGGGCACGGAGTGGCCGTAGACGTCCGCGTCGACGATGCCGACCTTGAGGCCCTGCTTGGCCATCGCACAGGCCAGGTTCACCGTCACCGAGGACTTGCCGACGCCGCCCTTGCCGGAGGCGATCGCGTAGACCTTGGTCAGCGAGTCCGGCCGGCCGAAGGGGATCTCCTTCTGCGCCTGGCCGCCGCGGAGCTTCTCCTGAAGACCGGAGCGCTGCTCGTTGCTCATCACGCCGAGGGTCAGGTCGACGCCGGTGACCCCCGGGACCTTGCCGACCGCGGCGTTCACGTCGCGGGTGATGGTGTCCTTGAGCGGGCAGCCGGCGACCGTCAGCAGCACCTTCACCGCGACCGTGCCGTCGGCCGCGACGTCGACGGACTCGACCATGCCGAGGTCCGTGATCGGCCGACGGATCTCGGGGTCGTTGACGGTCGCGAGCGCAGCGTTGATCTGCTCGAGATCGGGGGAGGTCATGTTCTCCAGCGTACGTGCCGTGCCACGGTGCGCACCGCTCAGGTGTCCCAGTCCTCGTCGTCGTGCTCGTCCTCGTCGCGCTTCGCCTTCTCGTCGAGCTCCTGGATGAGCGAGCGCAGCTCAGAGCGGACGTAGTCGCGGGTCGCCACCTCGCCGAGCGCCATCCGGATCGAGGCCATCTCGCGGGCCAGGAACTCCATGTCGGCGTGCGCGCGGGAGTTCGCGGTGCGGTCCTGCTCGGCGATCACGCGGTCCCGGTCCTCCTGCCGGTTCTGCGCGAGCAGGATCAGCGGCGCGGCGTACGACGCCTGGAGGCTCAGCATCAGCGTGAGGAAGATGAACGGGAAGTCGTCGAACCGCAGCGGGCCGGGCGCCAGCCAGTTGAACGCCAGCCACACCGACACGAACAGCGTCATGTAGATGAGGAAGCGCGCGGTGCCCATGAACCGCGCGAAGGTCTCCGCGAAGCGACCGAACTGGTCGGAGTCGACCTGCGGGCGGCGGACGATCTGCCGCCGCGTGTCCTTGGGTACGTCGAGACGGGGCCCGCGTGGCTCGCGCCGGGGGTCGCGGCGCGGCTGTGCCCTATCCACGGGCGCCACCACCGCCGGCGTTGCTGCCGCCGATCCGCACCGACGCGCTGGTCCGGCTGGGGGTGTCGCGCCAGTTCTCGGGCAGCAGGTGGTCGAGCAGGTCGTCGACGGTCACCGCGCCGACCAGCCGACCGTTCTCGTCGACGACCGGTGCGGCGACCAGGTTGTAGGTCGCGAGGTGCCGGGCGCAGTCCTCGAGGCTGGAGGTGGGACGCAGCGACTCGATGTCGGTGTCGAGGACGTGCCCGACCATCGTCGAGGGGGGCTCGCGCAGCAGCCGCTGGATGTGCGCCACGCCGAGCAGCCGGCCGGTCGGCGGCTCCAGCGGCGGACGGGCGACGTACACCAGCGCGGCCAGGGACGGGCTGAGCTCCGCGTTGCGCACGTGGGCGAGGGCGTCGGCCACGGTCGCGTCGGGCGGCAGGATCACCGGCTCGGTGGTCATCATGCCGCCGGCGGTGCGCTCCTCGTAGGACATCAGCCGCCGGACGTCCTCGGCCTCGTCGGGCTCCATCAGCCGGAGCAGCTGCTCGGCGGTCTCGCTCGGCAGCTCGGCGATCAGGTCGGCGGCGTCGTCGGGGGACATCTCCTCGAGGACGTCGGCGGCACGCTCCCGGTCGAGGTTGCCCAGGATCTCGACCTGGTCCTCCTCGGGCAGCTCCTCGAGCACGTCGGCGAGCCGCTCGTCGTCGAGGGCCGCCGCGATCTCGCCGCGGCGCTTGGCCGGCAGGTCGTGGATGACGTTGGCGAGGTCGGCCGGACGCATCTCCTCCAGGGCCGCGAGCAGGTGCGTCGCACCCTGAGCGCCCTCGGGCGCGGCGAAGCCGTCGACGTCGCGCCACTCGACCACGTGCGTCTGGCCCTTGCGGCCGAACCGCTTCGAGCCTTCCTGGAGCGCGACCCGGCTGATCACCCAGTCGCGGGTGCGCTCGAGCTCCATCGCCACGTCGTAGACGGTGCCGACGACGCCGGTCTCGCGGATCGTGACCTGCCGGTCGAGCATCTGGCCGAACACCAGCGTCTCGGTGGGTCGCTGCTCGAAGCGCCGCATGTTCACCAGCCCGGTGGTGATGACCTGGCCGCTGTCGACGTGGGTCACCCGGGTCATCGGCACGAAGATCGACCGGCGACCGAACACCTCGACGACCAGCCCCAGCACACGCGGCGGCAGCTCGCCCGGACGGAGCACCACGACGAGGTCGCGGACCTTGCCGACCTGGTCGCCCGCGGGGTCGAACACCGACAGGCCGGCGAGGCGGGCCGCGAAGACGCGGGAGGGCGAGGTGCTCACGAGTGCTCAGGTTAGCCGCTGCGAGAATCGCCATCATGCGACTGCCCTACGACATCGTCGACGTGTTCACCGACCGGCCGTTCGCCGGCAACCAGCTCGCCGTCGTCCGCGGCGCCGACGACCTGACCACCGCGCAGTGCCAGGCCCTCGCGCAGGAGTTCGGTTTCTCCGAGTCCACGTTCCCGGCGTCCTCGGTCACCGCGGGGTCTGCGTACGCGACCCGGATCTTCACCCCGACCGCGGAGATCCCGTTCGCCGGGCACCCGACGCTCGGCACCGCGTGGGTGCTGCGCGCGCACGGCCTGCTCACGGCCGACGTGGTGACCCAGCACTGCGGCGCCGGCGAGATCGGGGTGCGCTTCGACGGTGACCTCGTCGAGCTGTCGGCCATCCCGCGTGACCTGGCCGGGCCGGTGCCGCCCGACCTGGTCCGCGACGTCCTGCGGGTGCTCGGCCTGTCCCGGTCCGACGTCGCGGGGGAGGCGTGGGTGGCCGGCTGCGGGCTGTCGTTCGTGCACGTCCCGGTGACCGAGGAGGCGGTGGTCCGGGCCGTGGCGACCGGTGGCTCGTTCGAGGCGCTCGGCGCGCGGCTCTCCGCCCTCGGGGACGTCTCCGACCTGCTGGACGCGGTGAACCTCTACGCCGTCGCGGGCGACGCGCCCCGTCTCGACGTACACAGCCGGGTGTTCGTGCCCGGGGTCGGCGTCCCGGAGGACCCGGCCACCGGTTCGGCCGCGGCCGGGCTCGGGATCGCGCTGGTCGCGTCCGGCGTGCTGCCCGAGGGCGGCACCTACGCGATCCGGCAGGGCATCGAGATGGGCCGTCCCTCGACGCTGCACGGACGGGTCGAGGCGGCCGACGGCCGGGCGACGCTGTGCCACGTCGCCGGCCAGGTGCAGCCGGTGGCCAGCGGCGAGATCGAGGTGCCGCTCAGCTGAGCTTCGGGCGCCGCTTCACCCGGCGGTGCAGCACCCGCGGCAGCCGCCCGCGCGTGGTCGCCGGCGTCGGGGCCGGGACCGCCCGGTGGGCGTCGTCCGACAGACGGCCCGGCTCCTCGACGAGCTCGCCGGTCGGCACGATCCGGCGCACCACGCTGGTCCGCGCCCACCCGTCGGCCGCGGTCGCCAGGTCCGCCAGGTTGAGCCGTCCGGCCACCAGCGCGGTCGTCACCGGCTCCCAGTGCTCCGAGCCCGGGCGTACGACGGACGCGGTGCCCACCCACGTGAGCAGCCGACCGCCGTTGTCCTTGCTGCGCATCACGACCTCGACCTGCGCGCCGTCCTCCAGCTCGGGGAGCGGCTGCTCGTCACCGCCGGAGACCAGGCACAGCGCGTCGTCGGCCCACACGTGCCAGACGGCGTGCGGGCGGTCCGCGTAGCGCACCCAGGAGACGCCCGTCTTCTTCCCCAGCTCGGCGACGAGGGCCAGGGCGAGTGGGTCGGTCACGTCCCTAGCCTGCCAGTTTCTCCCCAGGTTCTGCGACGAGGCTGGCACAACCAGCCGCCTGACGCAGGGGGAACACCATGGAGATGAGCCGTCGTTCGATGCTGGTGACACTCGGAGCCGCCGGCGCCACCGCCGCCGGAGCGAGTGTCCTGCTGAGCCGGCCACAGTCGCCCGTTCCGTCCCGGGGTCCCGGTGAGTGGACCTCCTTCGGCACCGTCGTCCTGCTCGGGTGGTCGCGCCTCGCCCTCGCGGGCTCGGCCGACCACGAGCAGAGCCACGGGCACAGTCCTGCACAAGCCCCCTCGGACACGCCGGTGCCGAGCGCGGTGCACGGTGCCTGGACCGACGCCGTGCTGGTCGACGTACAGGTGCACAACGGGTCGCGGGGCCCGATCGAGCTCTCGCCCGGACAGTTCCGGGTGCGCGTGGACGACGGGGGACCGACGGTGAGCCTGTACAGCTCCGACCGGCCGGCCGGCCGGCTCGAGGCGGGCTCGACCACCACCCTGCGGATCAGCTACCTCGCCCCCCCGCCGGGGGCCGCGCTCTCGCTGGAGTTCGCCGACGCGATCTCGGCGAGGACGCATCATCTCGGTCCGATCGACGACAGGAGCGTCGCATGAGCGAGCGCAGCCGCCGGGAGATGCTGACCCTCGCCGGGGGCGTCGCGGTCGTGGCCGGTGCCGGCGGGCTGGTGCCGGAGGCGGACGCCGCCCCGCAGCACGTGGCGGCGGCGACGGACGGGGTTCTCGACCTGTTCGTGAACGAGGGCCTCGTGCCGATGGTCGACGACAGCCTGGTCTACATGCGCGGTTTCGGTGCGGCGCCCACGGACATCGGCTCGCCCGACCCGAGCCTACGGATCACCCCGCAGGTGTTCCTCGCCGACGGGCGCCTGGTGAGCAGCCGCAGCTACCCGCTCGGCGCGGCGCTGCCCGAGGAGGGGCGGCCGGACCCGCTGGCACCGCATCCCACGCTGCCCGGCGAGTACCTCATCCGCCGGAAGTTCTGGGCCAGCTTCTTCCCCGACCGGACGATCATCGCGGAGGTCGGCAGCACCGTGCGGCTTCGGGTGCACAACCGGCTGACGAAGCCGCACGCACTCCGCATCGACGGAGTCGCGGACACGGGCCCGATCGCGCCGGGCGCCACCGCCTCGCTGTCCTTCAAGGCGCCTGCCGCCGGCACGTACGTCTACCACGACCCCGGGGGAGGGTCCGTCGAGCGGATCCTCGGGCTGCACGGTGTGCTCGTCGTCGTGGCGCCCGGTGCGCAGTGGCAGCTCAGCCCGAGCCAGGCGGAGTTCGAGCGGCAGTGGGTCTGGCTCTGCCAGGACGTGGACCCGGTGTGGGCGGCGCGGGCCAGGTCCGGCCAGGTCATCGACCCCGTTGCGACACCGCCCGTGCCGCGGTACTTCATGCTCAACGACCGCAGCGGCTTCCGTTCCCTCGCGGTGTCCAACGACGCAGCGGACTCCCGGGCAACCCTCGAGGAGACCCTGCCGTCGGGCTCCACCCGGCAGATCGACGTACGCGCCTTCAACAGCTCCCAGGCGCCGGCCAACGTCGGCACCGGTCAGCTGATCCGGCTGGTCAACGTCGGGGCCGTCATCCACCAGATGCACTTCCACGGCAACCACGTGTGGACCGTACGGCGCAACGGCAACGACTTCCCGCGGTCCGCCGGCCGCGTCGACGCCGAGGGCCACGCGGTCCTCCAGCAGTGGGAGGACGTGGTCGAGCTCGACCAGATGGACCGCAAGGAGATCATCCTGCCGATCCGCCGGCCACCGGAGGTGCCGGACCGCACCTGGGACGCGCGCGACGAGGACTGGGACTACCCCATGCACTGCCACGCGGAGCCGTCCCAGACCGCGGCCGGCGGCCTCTACCCGGGTGGACTGGTGGCGCACTGGACGACCGCCGCCCCCGGCCCACGGCGGGCGCAGGCGCACCAGACGTTCCCCAGCCAGGCCGCGTTCGCGTCCAACCAGCCGCACGAGGGCAGCCCCCTCACCCTGTTCCCCGAGGCCCCGAACAAGAGCCTCCTCCGGAAGTTCTTCAACCGCCGGCTGCGCTTCCCCGACGGCGCCGAGCACGAGATCTGGAGCTTCGAGGACGAGACCTCCGGCCGCCGGTTCCCGGCGCCGGCGATCCGGGTCACGGAGGGCGACCTGGTGCACGTCAAGCTCGAGCCGTCCAAGCGCGTGCACACGATCCACCACCACGGGATGGAGCCGGATCCCCGCAACGACGGGGTCGGCCACACCTCGTTCGAGGTCTCGGGCAGCTACACGTACCAGTGGAAGCCGGACCTCGGGCGCCCGGGCGACCCGAACGAGGGCGCCGCGGGGACGTACTTCTACCACTGTCACGTCAACACCGTCCTGCACGTGCAGATGGGCATGTTCGGGCCCCTCATCGTCGACCCGGTCGTCCACCCGGACTTCCCGGTGCCGGCGGGCGCGCGGCGGTCGTTCGTCGACGGCCCGCTGTACGACATCGCCACCGAGGCCATGCTGGTGCCCTTCGCCATCGACCCGCGCTGGCACACCCTGGCGCACGCGGCCGGCCTGTCCGGGGAGGACGTGGGGCTGAACCGCTTCGAGCCGAAGTTCTTCTACGTGCTCGGGGGCCTGCTGAACGGCCCAGCGACGACCACCGACGTGCTGGCGCCCAGCCAGCTGCGCGCGAACGTCGCAGGCACCGGCCACCCGACCCTGTTCCGGATGCTCGACGCGAACTACTTCCCGACCCGGGCGCGGTTCACGGACGGCGCCGGGCGACCGGTGGAGATGGCGGAGCTGATCGCGCACGACGGCAGGGCGTTCCGGGACACGTCACGTCCGAACCAGCCGAGCCCGCCGGTCCGCGACACCGGGCACCCGCTGACGACCGACGCGATCGCGTTCGGCGCCGCCGAGAGGTACGACGTGCTGCTGCACCCGCCGACCCCCGGGACGTTCATGGTGCACTTCGACTTCCTGCACTGGACCACGGGCAAGGTGCTGGCGACGCGGAGCATCCCGATCATCGCGAGCTGAACCCGGTCCACGATGATGGGCGGGTGAGCCGGCCCCGCGCAGAGACTGCGCTGCTGATGGCGGTGGGTGTCGTGGCGGTGTCGCTGTCCGGCCCGCTGATGGCGTCGATGGTGGTGCCACCGCTCGCGATCGCCTTCTGGCGCAACGGCTTCGCGACCATCGCGCTCGCCCCGGGAGTTGCCGTGCAGCGCCGCGAGGAGCTCGCCGGGCTGCGCGGACGCTCCCTCGGGCTGGTGGTGGCGAGCGGTGCGGCGCTCGCGCTGCACTTCGGCACCTGGGTCACCTCGCTCACGCTCACGTCGGTGGCCTCGGCGACCGCGATCGTCTGCCTCCAGATCGCGTGGGTGGTGGCCTGGCAGCTGCTGCGCGGCGAACGCTTCGACGTGCGCGTGCTGGCCGGGCTGGTGCTCGCGCTGGTGGGGGTGCTGGTCGTCTCCGGCGTGGACTTCTCGGTGTCCCGGGAGGCGCTGCTCGGTGACCTGCTGGCCCTCGTGGGCGGGGTGGCCGCCGCGGCGTACATGCTGATCGGGGCGCAGGCGCGGCAGGGCACGTCGACGACGACGTACACCTTCGTCTGCTACGGCACCTGCGCGACGCTCCTGCTGGTCGCGTGCCTGGTCGCGGGCCAGGACCTCGGCGGCTACCCGCTGCGGCAGTGGGGGCTGCTGCTGCTGGTGACGCTCACCGCGCAGCTGATGGGGCACTCGGTGTTCAACCACCTGCTCGCCACCACCAAGCCGGTGGTGGTCTCGCTCGCGCTGCTGCTCGAGGTGCCCGGCGCCGCGCTGCTCGCCGCCCTGATCCTCGGCCAGGTGCCACCGCTCGGCGCCGCCGTCGGGCTCGTGGTGATCCTCGCCGGGATGGCGCTGGTGATCGTGAACAACCGCGCGCCGGTGGTCGACCAGGCGCCGGTCGACTGAGACCTATCCCACGGGTCGCGGGGGTCCCGGCGGGGGAGACTCGTCAGTAGCATCCGAGACACTCGACCGTCCGATGCTCCGCCCTTAGATGAAGGGGTTGTTTCCCTTGTCCGCACGCGAGATGCGAGCCCGCCGCTCCTGCCACGCCGTCCCCGGCTCGAACCCCCGGTTCCTGGAGAAGGCGCAGGGTCTCGACAGCGACCAGGTGTTCCTCGACATCGAGGACTCGGTGGCGCCGATCGCGAAGCCCGACGCCCGCAAGAACATCGTCGAGGTGCTGAACACCGGCGACTGGGGCAACCGCGTCCGCACCGTCCGGGTCAACGACTGGACGACCCAGTGGACCTACAAGGACGTCATCGAGGTGGTCGAGGGCGCCGGCGCGAACCTCGACTGCATCATGCTGCCGAAGGTGCAGACCGCCGCGCAGGTGCAGGCGCTCGACACCCTGCTCACCCAGATCGAGACGACGATGGGCTACGAGGTCGGCAAGATCGGGATCGAGGCGCAGATCGAGAACGCCCTCGGCCTGATCAACGTCGACGACATCGCCACCGCCTCGCCGCGTGTCGAGACGATCATCTTCGGCCCCGCGGACTTCATGGCCTCGATCAACATGAAGTCGCTCGTGGTGGGGGAGCAGCCGCCCGGGTACGACGTCGGCGACGCCTACCACTACATCCTGATGCGGCTGCTGATGGCGGCCCGCGCCCACGACAAGCAGGTCATCGACGGGCCCTACCTCCAGATCAAGGACCTGGACGGCTTCAAGCGGGTCGCCGGCCGCTCCGCCGCCCTCGGCTTCGACGGCAAGTGGACCCTGCACCCCTCCCAGATCGAGGTGGCCAACGAGGTCTTCTCGCCGCTGCAGGAGGACTACGACCACGCCGAGAACATCCTCGACGCCTACGAGTACTACACGTCCGAGAAGGGCGGCGCGAAGGGCGCGGTCATGCTCGGCGACGAGATGATCGACGAGGCCTCCCGCAAGATGGCGCTGGTCATCTCGGGCAAGGGCCGGGCCGCGGGCATGAAGCGCACCGACGCCTGGACGCCGGAGGGCTGACTCGCGGCGAGCGTCACGTTCGGCACCCTGGGTACGACGGACGGGGTGCCGTTCGTGACTCTCGGCGCTCAGCCCGCGTCGTGCAGAGACCGGATGACGTCGCGCTCGTCGAGCAGCTCGTCGAGTGTTGCCGGCCGGTCCCACCAAGCGGGCGGCTCGATGGTCCAGCGGCGTTCCGCGGCGGGTGTCCACCGGGCGCGGCGACGGGCAGCGTGCATCCTCGCGACCACCCTCTCCGGGACCGGTAGGTCCGGCCCGGTGACCCGGAACACCTCCAGCCCGACGCTCCGCAGGTCGTCCTCTCGAGCGACGTCGCTGCTGTGCCGCGCGGCGCTCCGGTGATCGGCACCGTCGTACTCACCCACGAGCCCGGCCTGCTCGTCGAGCAGGTCGACGATGCCCAAGAGTCGACCGTCACGGTCGAACACGGGCTGGTTGACGAGGGGGATCGGTAGCCCGGCGTCGAGCACCCACACGAGGCGCATGCGGGTCTCGTTCGGCGAGCGGCTGTGCTCGTCCGCGAGGGAGAGCGCCCGGGCGACACGTCGGGCCCCGCGGCTGCCGGTGCGGGTCGAGAGATGGTGCCGCGTGCGACGGATCGACACGAGGTCGGCGGCAGCGGCCATGTCCATGGCGACGACGGCCTCCCGCAGGTCCGCGCAGCGCATGGCGTCGAAGAGCGCCCGCTCCACCCGGGTCGTCCTGATGCCGTGCCGGACGACGACGTCGTCGGCCGCGAGATGGTCCCGGAGCACTCGCACGGACGCGTCGCCACGCAGCGTCGTACCGCCCGTGACCAGCGGCACCGGGAGCGGGGTGCGTCCGTCTGCGGCCAGACCGTCGAAGAACGCCGCTCCGTGCAGCCGACAGCCCGCCCATCCCGTCACCGCGCCCGTCGGACCGAGCCGCACCGACTGCTCGAGAATCCTCTGCTCGGGGACGTCCGCGTCCACGTCGGCGGGCACGTAGAAACCCTGGCTCGTCCGGCGCCAGCGCGGCCCGCGGGCGGCGCCTCGGGTGGGACCGGTGAGCCCTTGCGGATCCCGCCGAACGGGGCGGACGAGTCTGCGCGGTGGGGCTGCGACGGGGTCCCACCGATGTCGTCGCGAGGCCATCGGGCCATCGTCGATGCAGCGAACCGGCGACGCATCCGGCCGTCCACAGGACACCGAGCGTCACGATCGGCACCCGACGAACACGCTCGGTGGTGCCGAACGTGACGCTCGGCGCCTCCCGTAGCATCCGGTCTGTGTCCACACCCACCAACGTCTCCGGGGTGCGCGTCGACGACGAGGGGGTGCGCGCGCGGGCCGGCTCCGAGGTCGTCCTCGACGTGCTGTTCGACGGCCGGCGGATCTGGTCGTTCTGGCTGATGCGCGACGGCGAGCCCAGCGGCGGCGGGTACGCCGTCCCCTGGCCGTCGGCGCTGCGCCGCTTCCTGCACGGTACGACGCGGCTCGGTCTCGTGGAGCACGTGAGCGGCACCGTCGTGTTCGACGAGGAGGTCCGGCTCGGGGAAGGTGAGCAGCGGATCGCCGTGGTCAACGACCGTGGCCTGCCGCTGGGCATCGACAAGTCCCTGCGGCTCGCGCAGACCTTCGACACCCGCAGCCCGGAGCACGTGAAGCCGCTGCTCGACTCGATCGAGGAGGTGCTCGGCGCGCTGAAGAAGGCCGGGATCGACGCCTTCCCGGCCTACGGCACGCTGCTCGGCGCGGTGCGCGGAGGGCAGCTGATCGGGCACGACAGCGACGCCGACCTCGGCTACGTCAGCGAGCACACCCAGCCCGTCGACGTGGTGCGCGAGTCGTTCCGGCTGCAACGGTCGCTGGCCGACATGGGCTACCGCATCACCCGCTACAGCGGCGGTGCGTTCAAGGTCGACGTCGAGGAGGCCGACGGGTCGGTCCGCGGGCTCGACGTGTTCGGCGGCTTCCTCTTCGACGGGTACCTCCACCTGATGGGGGAGATCCGCACGCCGTTCGAGCGGGAGTGGATCTTCCCGCTCGGCACCTGCACCCTCGAGGGGCGCGTGCTCCCGGCGCCCGCCGACACCGACAAGTTCCTCACCGCGACGTACGGCCCCGACTGGCGGGTGCCCGACCCGGCGTACAAGTTCGGCACGCCGGTTTCGACGCACCGCCGGCTCGACGGCTGGTTCCGCGGCACCCGCGTCAAGCGGGAGGCCTGGGACCGCACCTACTCCCGGCTGCCCGCCGACCCCCCGACGATCGAGCCGTCACCGTTCGCCGAGTGGGTCGTCGCCCAGGAGGGCGGCGTCCCCGCGACCGTCGTCGACATCGGCTGCGGCCGGGCCGTCGACGACCTGTGGCTGGCGCGGCAGGGTGCGAAGGTCGTCGGCCTCGACTACGCCATCCGCGGCAGCCTGCCGGTGGCCGACCTCGCGGCGGACGAGGACGTCGACCTCGAGCTGCGCAGCATGAACCTCTGCGAGCTGCGCTCGGTGCTCACCGAGGGTGCTCGCGTCGCGCGCCTGCCCGGCCGCCGCGTGGTCACCGCCCGCAACATCGCGGACGCCACCAACCGGGTCGGGCGCGCGCACCTGTGGCGGGCCTGCGAGATGATGCTGCGCGGTGCGCCCGAGGGTGGCCGGCTGTACGTCGAGACCGTGGTCGCGCGCGGCCAGGACGACCCGTTCACCCGCGACAACCACCTGCGCACGCTGCCCGTGCGGATGGTGGCGCAGGAGCTCGAGGCCCGCGGCGCGACCGTGGTGTCCCGGGAGGTCATCGAGGACAAGAGCCCCGACGTCGGCGTCGGGCACCGGATCGGACGATTGGTGGTCGAATGGCAAGCATGAGGTCCCGCCTCGAGGTGCGCGCGCGGGAGGCCGCCCACAACCTCGGCCGGTTCCGCGCCGGTGTCCAGGCCGAGGGCGTCGAGGCGCTGCGCGAGCGCGTCGCGGTGCTCGAGGACGAGGTGCAGGAGTGCCGCCAGCTCAACCTGCGGCTGGCCGAGCTGACCGACGTCGTCCAGGAGCTGCTGCTCCCGGTGGCCCAGCGCGACGAGCAGAAGATCGGCGAGGCGCTGGAGAAGTACGCCAAGGGGCTCTGACGTGGCGAGCACCGTCTTCTTCCACGTCGGCCTCCCGAAGACCGGTACGACGTACCTGCAGACCCTGCTCTGGAACAACGAGGACGAGCTGCGCCGGCAGGGCGTCCTGCTCCCGGGGGAGTCGGTCCGGGAGCACCTGTGGGCGAGCGGGGTGGTCCGCGAGGACCCCAAGATCGACCGGCGCGGCCCGCTGGCCGCCGAGGCCTGGGACCGGATCGTCGCGGACGTGAACGACTGGCCGGGCACCGCGATCGTGAGCCACGAGTTCTTCGCCGCGGCCAGCGCGGAGCAGGCCGTGCGGGCGATGGAGCGGCTCCAGGGCGCCGAGGTGCACGTGGTCGTCACCGCCCGCGACACGCTCAGCCTGGTCACCGCTCGCTGGCAGGAGTTCGTGAAGAACGGCTCCACCGTCGGGATCGACGACTACCCCGTCCGCGAGGACACCTCGCCCGAGCAGGAGTGGGACTGGGGCACGCTGGACCTGGCCGACGTCCTGCAGAGATGGGGCGCCTCGCTGCCGCCCGAGCGGGTGCACATCCTGACGCTGCCCAAGCCCGGCACCCCGCGGGACGAGCTCTGGATCCGCTTCGCCCGGCTGGTCGGCCTCGACCACACCGCCTGCGACGCGTCCGGCTCGGTGCAGAACGAGTCGCTCGGCGTGGTCGAGGTCGAGCTGCTCCGCCGGGTCAACGCCGAGCTCGTCGACTTCACCGCGGCCATCGACCGCGGCAACTGGATCCGCGGCTACCTCGCCCAGGGCAAGCTCGTGCCGCGTCGCGGTGAGAAGTTCTGGCCGTCTCCCGCCCGGGTCGAAGAGCTCCGGGCGCGCGGGGACCGGTCCGTCGACCTCGTGATCGCCCAGGGGTACGACGTGATCGGCGACGTCGAGGACCTCCGGACCCCCAAGCAGGTGCCCGAGCGACGGCACCCCGACAGCGTCACCGACAGCGAGATCGCGGCGGCGGCGACGTCCACGATCGCGGCGATGATGACCGACGTACGCCGGCTGAACCGCGAGCGCCGGGCCGCCCGCGAAGACCTCGCCCAGGCTCAATCGGCGCTCGAGCTGCGCAGCCCGGTCGGTCTCACGCGCAAGGTGTCGCGACGGGTGCGCCGAATGTGGCCCCGTTCATAGCGGCGCTCGCGGGGTTCGGTGATACTCGGCGGTAATCAGCCGAGCACCACCCCTGGGAAGGACCCGCATGGGACGCCTCTGCGAGACCGAGGACCTCACCGACATCCAGTCCGAGATCCTCAAGACCGTCCGCACGTTCGTGGAGGAGAAGATCCTTCCGGTCGCCACCGACCTCGAGCACAAGGACGAGTACCCCACCGACATCGTCGAGGGGATGAAGGAGCTCGGCCTGTTCGGGCTGACCATCCCCGAGGAGTACGGCGGCCTGGGCGAGTCGCTGCTGACCTACGCCCTCGTCGTGGAGGAGATCGCCCGCGGCTGGATGAGCGTGTCGGGCATCGTGAACACCCACTTCATCGTGGCCTACATGCTGATGCAGCACGGCACCGAGGAGCAGAAGCAGTACTACCTGCCGAAGATGGCGGCCGGCGAGATCCGCGGCGCGTTCTCGATGTCCGAGCCCGGTTGCGGCTCCGACGTCGCCGCCATCAAGACCAAGGCCGTGCTCTCCGCCGACGAGAAGACCTACACCATCAACGGCCAGAAGATGTGGCTGACCAACGGCGGCTCGAGCACCCTGGTCGCCGTACTCGTGAAGACCGACCAGGGCGCCGACTCGGTCTACCGGAACATGACGACGTTCCTGGTCGAGAAGCCCGCCGGCTTCGGTGAGATCAAGGACGGCCTGTCCGTGCCCGGCAAGATCGAGAAGATGGGCTACAAGGGCGTCGACACCACCGAGCTGGTCTTCGACGGCTTCGAGATCGGCGCCGACCAGGTCCTCGGCGGTGAGCCCGGCAAGGGCTTCTACCAGATGATGGACGGCGTCGAGGTCGGCCGCGTGAACGTCGCGGCCCGCGGCTGCGGAGTCGCCAACCGCGCCTTCGAGCTCGGTGTCGCCTACGCCCAGCAGCGGGAGACCTTCGGCAAGAAGATCGCCGAGCACCAGGCGGTGCTGTTCCGGCTCGCCGAGATGGCGACCAAGGTCGAGGCGGCCCACCAGATGATGGTGCGGGCGGCCCGCAAGAAGGACGCCGGCGAGCGCAACGACCTCGAGGCCGGGATGGCGAAGTACCTCGCCAGCGAGTACTGCTCCCAGGTCGTCGAGGACTCCTTCCGGATCCACGGCGGCTACGGCTTCTCCAAGGAGTACGAGATCGAGCGGCTCTACCGGGAGGCCCCGATGCTGCTGATCGGCGAGGGCACCGCGGACATCCAGCGGATGATCATCGGCCGGCGGCTGCTCGAGGACTACAAGCTCCGGTAGCCACCCGCGCGCGTTGGTTGAGGTCCGGGCCGCGAGGCGAACGCCTCGAAACCTGGTCGACCCGGCGCTCGTGTCGTTCGGCCGCTCGGGGTGGCGTTCGGGCGCTCGTGGCGCTCGGGCGCTCGTGTCGTTCGGGCGATCGAGCTTGTCGAGATCAAGGGTTGGGTGGTCTCGACGGGCTCGACCCGCCGTGTGTCCTCAGCCGGCGCTGGTGTCGGGCTCGGTCAGCGTCTTGTTGAGGTTGGCCAGCGCCTCGGCGACCCGGGCGTCGTCGCGGTCCAGCGCCGGCACGAGCAGCTCGGTGACCACGTCGACGACGTCGGCGAGCCGCTGGTTGAGGCGGCGGTTCTCCTCGACGGCGGCCTCCAGGGCGGCGACGCGTGCCTCGAGGTCGCGGTCGTGCACGCCGTGACCCCGCTGCTCCGGCCCGTCGTCGGAGAAGCGGCGCAGCCGCCCGATCAGGTTGTTCACGGTGTCCACCTCACGACGAGTCGGGCGATGTGCGGGTCCTCCGACCCGAGCCGGGCCAGGTCGCGGCCGGTCTCGCGGTGCACGACGGTGCCACCGTAGGCGGCCACCTCCCGCGCGACGATGTCCGGGTCGACGTACGTCCGCTGGTGGACGCCGAAGTGCTTCTGCTCCTTGCGGGAGCGCGGGGTGCGGAACTCGAGGTAGGTCTCGCCGCCGCGGCGCTGCACCATCGACGCGAACCGCCAGAGGTTGTCGCGACCGCTGGCGCCCAGGGTGTCGAGCAGGCCCCGGGCGTAGACCTGGCGGATGCCGCCGCGGTGCGCGAAGCGAGCACCGGTGACCAGCACCGACCGCAGGTCCTCGAGGTTCATCGCCCGCACGTGCACGGGCCCCGGGGCCTGCGCGCGCAGGGCCTTGGTCTGCTTCAGGCCCATCGTGGTGAAGTCCAGCGCGGTCACCCGGTGGCCGTGGGCCGCGAAGTACGCCGCGTCGCGGCCCGTCCCCGCGCCGACGTCCAGCACGTGGCTCTCGCCGGCCCCGGTGCTGGCCATCCGCTCATGCGCCCAGACCGCGAACGCCGAGGGCTCGGTGGGCACCCGGGCCGCGTCGGGGGACTTGTAGAAGTCGTGCCAGAAGCGCAGCCGACGGCGCGGCGCGCGGAACCACGCGTCCATCCGGGCGACGTCGACCGGGTCGTGGTCGAAGTGGAACGCCGGGTCCGGGACCCGCCACTTCGGGCCGTAGGTGAAGGCCAGCACCTCTTCCGGCTTCGCCGGCGCGGTGATCTCCCGACCCTCGAGGGTGACGGTCCCGAAGGGCAGCAGCGCGGAACGGTCCAGGGTGCCGGTGAGGGAGCCGGTCACGTAGAAGCTGTCACCGATGTGGAAGGACCCGAACACGTCGATGCCGCAGCGGCGCCCGTCCGGCAGCGGCACCCAGACCTTGAAGTTCGCGCCGGACATCTTCACGACCTTCCAGCCGAGCGACTTCATGGTCCGGATCGCCGTGGTGCACTCGCGGATGATGTCGAACGGGTGGGTGTAGGCGGAGAGGTACGCGACGTCCGCGTCGGAGTCGTGCCCGATCATGTGCCCGTTGCGCACGGCGCCGAGCAGGCAGCCGTACATGAGGTACGTCTGCAGACCGCACTTCTCGGTGAGGTCGTGCATCACCTGCTCGAGGGCGTCCATGATCTCGTCGCGCGCGGAGTCCTCGGTGTTGCTGAAGTCCCTCTGCAGCCGCCCGCCCTTGTCGACCGCGAGCGGGTTGCCCTCGGCGTCGACGACCCGCACCCGCTCGGCTCCGCCGCCGAAGCGCACGGTCCGGGTGTCGAGCACGTCGTGGCTGATGTGGTCGACCAGGCTGACATCGGCCACCCCGTCCAGGTGCCGCAGCAGGACCTTGGGCCAGGCGACCTTGCGGTGGCCGTTGGTGCCGGTGCCGTCGCGGTCGGGGTTGAAGGACCAGACCCGCTGCCCGTCGAGGAGCACGTCGATCGCGCCGGACAGGGTCGCGGGGACGACGATGCCCTCGAGGTCGACCCTGATGTCCCCGTTGGTGCCGCGCGTCATGACCCTCCAGAAATTGCCTGGCTGAGGGTATCCCCGCGCCCGCGGTGTAATCCCGTCGACCCGCCAGGCCCCACGTGGCAGGGTTGGGGGGACACGTCGACCCGCCGCACCGCACGGAGGTAGCCCGCATGCCCGGCAAGGACCAGAGCGAGAACGCCGACCTGAAGGCCAAGATGCGCGAGGCGCTGGACCGCAAGACGGGCGCCAAGGGCGTTCCGCACCCGGCCGGGGCCAAGGAGAAGGCCCACGGCTCCGAGGTCATCGACGGCGCCCCGAAGATGCATCGCCGCAAGGCCGGCGGTGGCGGTTCGTGAGGTTTCCCACGCTCTGACCCGTTCCCGCCCGCCGGGGCGGTCCGCCACGATGGGTCCCACGTCTGAGCAGAGGAGCGTGGGATGCAGTTCGGCCGCAGCTACGAGGAGTTCGAGGTCGGTGCGACGTACAAGCACTGGCCGGGCAAGACGGTCACGGAGTACGACGACCACCTGTTCTGCCTGCTCACGATGAACCACCACCCGCTGCACCTGGACGCGAACTACGCGGAGAACACCACGCAGTTCGGCAAGAACGTCGTGGTCGGCAACTACATCTACTCGCTGCTGCTCGGCATGAGCGTCCCGGACATCTCCGGGAAGGCGATCGCCAACCTGGAGATCGAGTCGCTGCGGCACGTCGCGCCGACCTTCCACGGCGACACGATCTACGGGCAGACCGAGGTCCTCGACAAGTGGGAGTCGAAGTCCAAGGACGACCGCGGCGTGGTGTACGTCGAGACCAAGGGCTACAAGCAGGACGGCACGCTCGTGTGCATCTTCAAGCGCAAGGTGATGGTGCCGAAGCAGTCCTACCTCGACGCCCGCGGCGGCGAGCAGCCCGCGCGTCCCGAGCTGGTGGAGCCCGAGAAGAAGTAGCGGCACCGGCCTGAACCGGGTGGTCTAGGCCTGTTTCAGCCCCCCGCCCTCCGGGGAACGGGATGGAGATGAGCACTCGGACCACACAAGTACAGACGACCCCGCACGAGAGAACCTTCTTCGGTCAGCCCCGCGTCCTGGCCAACCTGTTCGGCGTCGAGATGTGGGAGCGGTTCTCCTTCTACGGCATGCAGGGGATCCTGCTGATCTACCTGTACTACTCGGCCGAGAAGGGCGGCCTCGGCATCGACCAGGGCACCGCCGCCGGCATCGTCGGCGCGTACGGCGGCGCCGTGTACCTCTCCACGATCCTCGGCGCCTGGCTCGCCGACCGGCTCATCGGCCCGGAGCGCACTCTGTTCTACAGCGCGGTCGTCGTGATGGCCGGCCACCTCGCCCTCTCCCTGGTGCCGGGCCTGGCCGGCGTCGGCATCGGCCTGATGCTGATCGCGTTCGGCATCCGGCGGCGTGAAGGCGAACGCCACCTCCCTGGTCGGGTCGCTGTACGACGAGCACGACGAGCGCCGCGACGCCGGCTTCTCGATCTTCTACATGGGCATCAACCTCGGCGCGCTGCTCGGGCCGCTGCTCACCGGGCTGCTGCAGAGCTCGTGGGGCTTCCACTTCGGCTTCGGGCTCGCGGCCGTCGGGATGGCCATCGGCCTCGTCCAGTACACCCTCGGCCGCCGCAACCTGCCCGAGGAGACCCACCACGTCCCGAACCCGCTCGGCCGCGGCGCCGGGCCCCGGTACGCCGTCCTCGGCACTGCCGCGGTCGCACTCGTCGTCGTGCTCTGCCTGACCCACGTGATCACCGCCGACCGGCTCGCCACGATCGTGGCCTGGGTCAGCGGCCTCGCGGCGCTGGCCTACTTCGCGGTGATCCTGTCCAGCCGCGACATCACCGGCGTGGAGCGCCGCCGTGTCTACGCGTTCATCCCGCTGTTCGTCGCGAGCGCCGTGTTCTGGTCGCTCTACCAGCAGCAGTTCACCGTGGTGACCATCTACTCCGACGAGCGGCTCAACCGGAACCTGTTCGGGTGGGAGATGCCGGTGTCGTGGGTGCAGTCGATCAACCCGGTGTTCATCATCGTGCTGGCCGGCGTCTTCGCGGCCATGTGGACCAAGCTGGGCGACCGGCAGCCGTCCACGCCGGTGAAGTTCGCGCTCGGCACGGTGAGCATCGGTGTGTCCTTCCTGCTGTTCATCCCGATGGCCGGTGGCGGGAAGAGCTCGGCGCCGCTGCTCGGACTGGTCGGCGTGCTGCTGTTCTTCACGATCTCGGAGCTGCTGCTCTCACCCGTCGGCCTGTCGGTGTCCACCAAGCTCGCGCCGGCGAAGTTCCACACCCAGATGGTGGCGCTGTTCTTCCTGTCCATCGCGCTCGGCACGGCCATGTCCGGCCTGCTCAGCGGCTACTACAGCGCGAAGGCGGAGGTGCCGTACTTCCTGTGGCTCGGCATCGCGGCGATCGCGGTCGGGGCGGTGCTGCTGGCGATCGCCAAGCCCGTCAAGGCGCTGATGGGCGGGGTGCGCTGACCCGGCCCGGCTCCGCGTAGCCTCACCTCCATGGGAGACGAGCGCGACGCGGAGCTGTGGCTGGTCCGGCACGGTGAGACCGAGTGGAGCCGCGACGGGCGGCACACGTCCACGACCGAGCTCGACCTCACCGACAAGGGAGTCGAGGTCGCCTGCACGCTGAAGGAGCGGCTGGCCGGCACCGCGTTCGACCTGGTGCTGAGCAGCCCCCGGCACCGCGCCCGTCGTACGGCGGAGCTGGCGGGGTTCGCGGACGCCGAGGTCGACGACGACCTCGTGGAGTGGGACTACGGCGACTACGAGGGGATCACCACCGCCGAGATCCGCGAGACCGTCCCCGGCTGGACGGTGTGGACGCACCCGACGCCGGGCGGCGAGACCGCCGAGCAGGTGACCGCGCGCCTGGACCGGGTGGTCGCCCGGATCCAGTCCGCGGGCGCCCGGGTGCTGGTGTTCGGCCACGGCCACTCGCTGCGGGCGCTGACCGCACGGTGGATCGAGCAGCCCGTCGACGAGGGCCGCTTCTTCAAGCTCGACACCGCGACCGTCAGCACGCTCGGCTACGAGCGCGACTTCCCGGTCGTGCTGCGCTGGAACTCCTGAGGCTCGGCGATCAGCCGCGCGGCACGTGGATGTCGTACTGCGCCAGCTTGCGGTAGACCGTCGCCCGGCTCATGCCGAGCTCCTCGGCGGCCTGCCGCATGGAGATCCCCGGCTGGGTGAGCACCCGCACGATCTCGTCGCGCTCGAACGTCTCGATCCGGGACAGCCGGTGGCTGGTGCCGGAGAGCACGTCCGCCGGCAGGTGGCGTACGTCGATCACGTCGGTGCGGGCCGCGGCCTGCCGGATGACCTGCTCGAGCTGCGCGACGTTCCCGGGCCAGCCGCAGCTGCGCAGCGCGGCCTCCGCGGCCCGGGTCAGCGCCAGCTCACGGCCGCGCGCCCGGCGGGCGGCCTGCAGGGCCAGGGGGACGACGTCGTCCAGCCGCTCCCGCAGGGGTGGCACGGTGACCACGGTGCCGACCAGCGAGGCGAGCGCCTCGGGGACGGCGGCGTAGTCCGGGGCGGTCACCGCGAACGGCATCGCCGCCGCCGGGTCGCCGGGAGCGTCGTGCCGACGGGTGGCCAGGACCAGGTCCCGCAGCCGCTCGGCGACCCAGGCCGGCAGCCGGTCCACGTCGCGCACCAGGACCGTGGTCTCCGGCTTGCCGAGCTCCGGCGTCCACAGCGCCAGCCAGGCCTCGATGTCCCGCGGGTCCGGGGCGCTCGTGGAGAGGATCCGCTCGCGCGGGTTGCGGTGCCGGAACGCCTGCGCCAGCAGCGTGGCCCGGCCGGAACCCGGCTCGCCGACGACGGCTACGACCCGCCCGGCTGCCAGCGCGCGCTCGGTCTCGGTCAGGGCGTCGCGCCAGGCGGGGGAGAGGGACGGCAGGCTGCCCGGCTCCGGCCGTGGGGTCTCGACCCGGAACACCTCGCCGCGCGGGGCGGGCCGCGGCCGCTGTCCCCGCGACCGGGCGAGCATCAGCGCCGCGGTGTTGCCCGCGGCCGACTGGGCCAGGGCCAGGAGCAGGTCGCTGGAGGACCTCGACCAGGTGGTGAGGTTGACGCACCCCTCGAGGCGACCGGTCAGCGGGTCGAGCACCGGGACCGCCGCGCACGTGTAGGTGCACAGGCTCAGCGAGTAGTGCTCCTCGGCGCGGACCACGGTGGGGACCCGGTCGGCGAGCGCCAGCCCCAGCCCGTTCGTGCCGACGGTCCGCTCGGCGTAGCCGAACCCCGGCGCCAGGTGCACCGCGTCCAGCGCCCGCAGCAGCGAGGAGTCCCCGCTGAGCCGGTTGAGCACCAGCCCGTCGGCGTCGGTCAGCATGAGGGAGATCGGCTCGTTCACGAGGGTCCGGTGGAGCTCGGTCAGGACCTCGCGCCCGCACTCGAAGAACAGCGACTCCTCGTCGTGGGTGCCGGTGAACACCGGTTCCACCGACTCCAGCGGGACGCCGTAGCTCTCGCTGCGCTGCCACGAGGCGAGCAGCCGGTCCGACACCACCGTGGGCGCGTCGCCGAGGTCCGGGAGGCCCGGGAGATCCGCCTGCACGGTGCGGTGCAGCCGCGCCCGCTGCGGCAGGTGGCTGTCGGTCATGACACCTCCACGTCCTCCGTGTGACCGACGTTACAACCGGGCGGAAGGTGCCAGGCACGGTTCGACGTCTCAGATTGAGACGGCTTCCGGGGTTCCCATCCACCCGCTCCGACGTACGTTCGCATCGGCTTGTGACACCCGTCACGGGGAAACGGAGACGTTCATGTACACCAAGGACGGCGAGAGCTACTTCATCGTCGACGCTCACGTCGCGCTCTGGGACGCCCGGCCCGAGAACCAGCGCAACATCCACGGCAAGCAGTTCATCGACTGCTTCTACGACTACCACCGCAACCTCTCCCCGGAGTCCGAGGTGTGGTCGTACGAGGAGTACCTGTACCAGGGCGGCGACCGGCTGATGAAGGACCTCTTCCAGGACGGGTACGTCGACCACGCGATCTTCCAGCCCGCCTACCTCGACGAGTTCTACAAGACCGGGTTCGGTCAGACCGAGGAGGCGTCGGCCCTGGCGAAGGCCCACCCGGACAAGCTGACCTACAACCACAACTTCGACCCGCGCAACGGCGAGGAGGGCCTCGACCAGCTGCGGGCGGACGCCGAGCGGTTCGGGCTCAAGGGCGTGAAGCTGTACACCGCCGAGTGGCACGGCGACTCCCGCGGGTGGAAGCTCGACGACCCGTGGGCGTGCCGCTACTTCGAGGTCTGCCGCGAGCTCGGCATCACCAACATCCACGTGCACAAGGGCCCGACCATCCGGCCCCTGGACCGGGACGCCTTCGACGTCGCCGACATCGACCACGTGGCCTCGGACTTCACCGACCTCAACTTCATCGTCGAGCACGTCGGTCTGCCCACGGCTGGAGGACTTCTGCTGGATCGCCACCCAGGAGCCCAACGTGCACGGCGGTCTCGCCGTGGCGATGCCGTTCATCCACACCCGGCCGCGGTACTTCGCACAGATCCTCGGCGAGCTCCTCTACTGGATCGGCGAGGACCGGATCCAGTTCGCCTCCGACTACGCGATCTGGACGCCGAAGTGGCTGGTCGAGCGGTTCGTGGACTTCCAGATCCCGGAGGACATGACGGAGTACGGCCCGATCACGACGGCGCAGAAGAAGAAGATCCTCGGGCTGAACGCCGCCAAGATGTACGACCTCGACGTGCCCGCGGAGCTGCGGCTCCCGGACGCCGACGAGCCGGACACCGGACCGCGCCGGCCCGAGCAGGCCGACCTGGCGACGGTGTGACATGACCGTCGCGCCACATCTCGGTGCCGACGCTGGAGGGCGAGGCCCGCGCCGCGCTCGGCGCGGTCGTCGACCCCGAGCTGGACGAGCCGATCACCGACCTCGGCTTCGTCCGCTCGCTCGCGGTCGACGGTCCCGACGTCGTCGTGCACCTGCGGCTGCCCACGTCGTTCTGCTCGCCGAGCTTCGCCTACCTGATGGCCTCCGACGCCAAGGACGCGCTGACCGCGCTGCCCTGGACGCCGGCAGGTCGTGGTGGAGCTCGACGACCACCACGACTCCGCGCTCATCAACGCCGGGCTCGCCGCGGACGCCGGCTACCGCGGCACCTTCCGGCACGAGGCCGACCAGGACCTGGAGGGGCTGCGCGACGACCTTCCGCCGCAAGGCGCACACCGCGGCGATGGAGCGCTGCCTCACGGCGCTGCTGCGGTCCGAGCCCGACCGGGACGTCGACCTCGCTCGGCGCGGTGACGCTTGCCGACCTGCCGCCGGGGCGAGCACACCGAGGCGCTGCGCCGGCGGCGGTCCGCCCTCGGCCTGCCGGACGACCCGGTCGCGCTGGTGATGGTCGACCACGACGGCCACGGCTACCCGCCCGAGGAGGTCCCGCTGCGGCTGCGCCGGGCCCGGTCGACCCGGATCTCGATCGACGGGAACGCCCACTTCTGCCGCGGGCTGCTGCGCACCCGCTACCCGGGGTCGGACGCCGACCAGGCGCCTCGCCACGACGACGCCGCGCGTTCGATCCCCGCTCACCACCGCTGCACGGCCCCGAAGGAGCACACGTCATGACCACGATGCGAGCCGTCCAGGTCGTCGGCTACCACCAGAACCTCGAGATGACCGAGGTGCCCGTGCCCGAGCCGACCGGGCCGTTCGACGTGATCGTCAGGATCGGCGGCGCCGGGCGTCTGCCGCACCGACCTGCACATCCTCGAGGGCCAGTGGGCCGAGAAGACCGGGGTGGCGCTGCCGTACACGATCGGTCACGAGAACGCCGGCTGGGTGCACGCGGTCGGCTCCGCGGTCACCAACGTGTCCGAGGGCGACAAGGTGATCGTGCACCCGCTGATCACCTGCGGCCTGTGCCGCGCCTGCCGCTCCGGCGACGACGTGCACTGCGAGAACAGCCAGTTCCCCGGCATCGACACCAACGGCGGGTACGCGGAGTACCTCAAGACGTCGGCCCGCAGCGTCGTACGCATCGACGAGTCGCTGGAGCCGGCCGACGTCGCCGCGCTCGCGGACGCCGGCCTCACCGCCTACCACGCGGCGGCCAAGGCGGCCCGCCGGCTGACGCCGCGGGACCGGTGCGTGGTCATCGGCGCCGGCGGCCTGGGCCACATCGGCATCCAGGTGCTCAAGGCGATCAGCGCGGCCGAGCTGATCGTCGTCGACCGCAACCCGGACGCGGTGAAGCTGGCCCGTGTCCATCGGCGCGGACCACGGCGTGGTCGCCGAGGGCGGCCAGGTCGAGGAGGTGCTCGACCTGACCGGCGGGACACGGCGCCGAGGTGGTCGTCGACTTCGTCGGCGAGGGCGGCGCGACCGCCGAGGGCGTGCGCGATGCTGCGTCGCGCCGGCGACTACCACGTGGTCGGCTACGGCGAGAACATCGACGTCCCGACGATCGACATCATCTCCACCGAGATCAGCTTCGTCGGCAACCTCGTCGGCTCCTACAACGACCTGTGCGAGCTGATGGTGCTGGCCGCCCGAGGTGCGGTCACGCTGCACACCGCGAAGTACGCTCTGGACGACTTCCAGTCCGCCATCGACGACCTGGACGCCGGACGCATCCGCGGCCGCGCCATCTTGACCCCGTGACCTTTCGGAGGAAGCCCCGATGATCTTCATCACCGCCCGATTCCGCATCCGTCCCGAGGACGCCGACCGCTGGCCGGAGATCTCGCGGTCGTTCACCGAGGCGACCCGGGCCGAGCCGGGATGCCTGTGGTTCGACTGGTCCCGCAGCATCGAGGACCCGGCGGAGTACGTCCTGGTGGAGGCGTTCGCCGACGGCGACGCGGGCGCGGCCCACGTGCAGACCGACCACTTCAGGGCCGCGCAGAAGGAGCTGCCGCCGCACCTGGCGGAGACGCCGCGAATCGTGAACTTCGAGGTGCCCGGCACCGACTGGTCCGAGCTCGGCGAGCTCGCGGTCGACTGAGCCGGCGCTACAGCACGCCCCAGGACTCCAGCGCCTCGACGAGCCCGGGGGAGGTGTCGAGCGCCCGCACCTCCTCGGGCGTGAACCAGGCGGCGTCGTCCGCGTCGTCGCCGGCGCGTACGGCGGTCACGTCGGCGTCCCGGCCCGGCCGGCACACGTAGTCGTGGATCACGTAGACCCCGCCTCTCGTCGGGGCCGCTCGCTCCACGGTCCCGGCCAGCCGCCCGACCTCGACGACGAGGCCGGTCTCCTCGAGGATCTCGCGGGCCGTCGCCGCCGGGTCCGACTCGCCGGCCTCGACCCGGCCCCCGGGGACCGACCAGGTGCCGCGGGCCGGTTCCTGGCCCCGGCGCACGAGCAGCAGGCGTCCGTCGTACCGCACGATCCCGCCGACGCAACGGATCCGCTCCATGCCACCCAACCTAGGCGCTTGACGCCGCCGACCCGGACTACAAAGGTCTAGGCATGCGTCTGCAGCCTGCCGCGGTGCCCTGCGTCGAAGGACGCGCTCGCGCATGACGCTGGGAGCTGGATGTCCACGCTGTGCGTCGCCCGTCAGTGAGGAGGGCGGCACCTGGCGCTGCCTCGACCACGGCGTCATCACCCCGTTGTGGCGTCCGGCGACCGCCGACTACGGGACGTTCGCCGAGCACCTGACCCGCGCCGGGGGCATGCCGACCTTCCTGCCCTGGCCGCTCACGCCCGGCTGGACGGTCACCGACTTCGGCACCGTCGCGGTGCCGGACGGGGAAGGGAAGGCCAGCTTCATCACGGTCACCGGCGCCAGCGACCTCGACGGGGTCGTCGAGCTCAGCGTGGTCACCGAGGAGCCGGGCGTCGGCCTGGGTGCCCGCTGTGCCGGCGTGGACCACACCGACCCCGGGGCGGAGATCGGGGAGGGGCCGCCGCTCGCCAAGGTCCGGATCGCCGGGCACCCGATCTCGCTGTGGCCGGTGCACACCAGCGACACCGACGCGACGTTCGACCGGTCGGTGTTCGCGGGGGAGGCGCACGGGCGCTGGCTGTGGCTGGTGCTGCGGCCCGCGTCGGCGGCGCTGCTGCTCAAGGACGAGTGGATCCTGATGAACATCGCCGACCTCGGCCCGGAGCTGATCGACCTGCCGTTCGGGGGCAGCCCACCCGCCTGGTGACGTCGGTTTCGACCATTAGAGTCGCTGCGTGCGCATCGACCTCCACACGCACTCGAACCGCTCCGACGGGACCGAGTCGCCGGCCGACCTGGTGAAGCGCGCGCTCGGCGAGGGCCTCGACGTGCTCGGGCTGACCGACCACGACACCACCGAGGGCTGGGACGAGGCCGTCGACGCCGCCGGGAGCACCGGGCTCCGGCTGGTCCGGGGCATCGAGGTGAGCTGTGTGTTCGCGGGGTACGGCGTGCACCTGCTCGCCTACCTTCCCGACCCGACCTACCCTCCGCTGGCTCGCGAGCTCCAACGTGTCCTCGACGGCCGGAACTCCCGGCTGCCCGCGACGCTGGAGCGGCTGCGGGCCCTCGGCATCGACATCGACGTGCACGACGTACGTCGCGTGGCGGGCGAGACTGCGGCGATGGGGCGGCCGCACGTCGCGGACGCGCTCGTCGAGCTCGGCGTCGTCAGGGACCGCAACGAGGCGTTCAACACCTACCTGGGTCCGCAGGGGCCGGCCTACGTGCACCGCTACGCCGCGGACCTCGAGGACATGATCGGCACGGTCGCGGGCGCCGGCGGGGTGACCGTGCTCGCGCACCCGTGGGCCTCCCGGCACGACCACACCGCGCTCGACGCGGAGGGCATCGCCGGGCTGCGTGACGTGGGCCTGGCCGGCGTCGAGGTCGACCACGAGGACCACGACCGGGCCACCCGCGACGCGTTGCGGGCCCTCGCGCGCGACCTGGGCCTGGTCGTCACCGGCTCCAGCGACTACCACGGCCTGGGCAAGGTCGACCACGACCTGGGGTGCAACACCACCGCGCCGGACCAGCTCGACCGGCTGCTCGACCTCGCCGCCGGCGCGGCGGAGGCGTCCGGACGCACGACCCCCGCGGTGGTGGGCGAGTGAGCGCAGTGGTGAGCCTCAGCCTGCTCACCGAGGTCTTCGTGACGCTGTTCGTGATCATGGACCCGATCGGCACGATCCCGCTGTTCCTGTCGCTGACCCGCGGCCGGTCCCAGGCGTCGGTGCGGAGGGCCGCGTGGCAGGCGGTCGCGGTGTCGTTCGGCGTGATCGTGGCGTTCGCGTTCTTCGGCCAGCGGATCCTCGAGTACCTCGGCATCTCGCTGCCGGCGCTGCAGGCGGCCGGCGGGTTGCTGCTCCTGCTGGTGGCCCTGGAGCTGCTGACCGGCAAGGAGGAGGCGCCCACCGCCTCCTCCGACGTCAACGTGGCGCTGGTGCCGCTGGGCACCCCGCTGCTCGCCGGCCCCGGCGCGATCGTCGCGACGATGGTGCTGTCCCGCCAGGTCAACCACGTGGCCGAGTTCGTGGCGGTCGCCCTCGGGGTGGTGCTGGTTCACGTCGCGCTCTGGCTGTCGATGCGCTTCTCGCTGCCGATCCTGCGGCTGCTCCGCGAGGGCGGCGTCGTGCTGGTCTCCCGGATCGCCGGCCTCCTGCTCTCGGCGATCGCCGTCCAGCTCGTCGCCGACGCGGTCCGTGCGTTCATCGCGGGCGAGGGATAGGGGCCGTGCCCCTCCCATCTGCGGCGGCGTGCGTGGCCCCGCATCCCGATCGGCGGCGTTCTCGCCGCTCGGCGCAGCCCGCTGCGCTCTCGCGACTCGGCCGTGCCGAGCCGGGCGCGGCTGCCACGCCCGCTGTCGCCGCATCTGCTCGAGCCACGGCCGCATGACCCAGCTCACCTTCGACGGGATGCCGGAGCCGCTGTACCCGGCCACCCCGGCGCGGCTGGGCACCTACGCGGACTGTCCGCGGCGCTACCGGATGGCCTACCTCGACCGGCCGACCCCGCCGAAGGGCCCGCCGTGGGGCCACAACTCGGTGGGCGCGGCCGTGCACAACGCGCTGGCCCGCTGGTGGGACCTGCCGCGCAGCCGCCGCACCCCGGAGGCCGGCGGCGCACTCCTGGTCAGCGGGTGGCTGACGGACGGCTTCCGCGACGGGCGTCAGGTGGTGGCGGCCCGGGAGCGGGCCCGGGCCCAGGTCGAGCGCTACCTCGCGGACGTCGACCCCGACGACGAGCCGGTCGCGGTCGAGCGCACCGTCTCGTTCAGCACGGACGTCGCCTCGCTGTGGGGCCGGGTCGACCGGATCGACCAGCGCGGCGCGGGCGTGGTCGTCGTCGACTACAAGACCGGCCGGTCGGTGCTGACCGTCGACACCGCCCGGGACTCCCTGGCGCTCGCGGTGTACGCCGCCGGGGCCGCGCACACGCTGCACCGGCCGTGCACCCGGGTCGAGCTCCACCACCTGCCCACCGGCGCCGTGCTCGCCTGGGACCACACCGACGAGACCCTCGCCGAGCACCTGCGGCGCGCGGACACGCTGGCCGCCGAGCTGGCCCGGCTCGACACGGCGTTCGAGGCGGGCCTGACGAGTGCCGAGGCCGACGAGGCCTTCCCGGCCCGGGTCGAGGCGCGCTGCGGCTGGTGCGACTTCCGGGCCGCCTGCGGACCCGGGCGGACGGTGCCGCCGCGTCAGCCCTGGGCGGGCGTCGTCGACGACGACTGACGGCGGGTCTTCCGCTCGCCGTAGTCCCGCAGCGCGCGCAGGAACTCCGTCTCGGAGAACGCCGGCCACATCGTCGGGGACAGGTACAGCTCGGCGCCCACGCTCTGCCACGGGAAGAACCCCGACAGCCGGGTCTCGCCGCTGGTGCGGATCACCAGGTCGATGTCCTTGACCGGGCCGCCGGGCAGCCGCTCGGTGATCGCGTCGACGTCCGGTGCCGTGCCCTGCGGTGCGAGGTCCAGGACGGCCGCCCGCACGGCGTTGACGATGTCGGCACGCCCGTCGTACCCGATGGCGAGGGTGAGGTGGGCGGCCCCCGCTTCCGTGGCCGCGACGGCGTGGTCGAGCGCCGCCCTCGTCGGCGCCGGCAGCAGCGTGGTGTCGCCCGCCACGTGCAGCCGCCAGTGCCCGCCACGGGAGAGCACCCTTTGCGGCACCACCGTCTCCAGCAGCGTCATCAGGTGGTCGATCTCGGCGTCCCCGCGGCGGCGGATGTTGTCCGCCGACAGCACGTAGACCGTGAGGTGGTCGATGCCCACGTCCTCGCACCACCGCAGCACGTCCTCGACGTGCTCGGCGCCCGCGCGGTGCCCGGCCCGGGGGTCGAGCCCGGCGGCCCGGGCCCAGCGGCGGTTGCCGTCCATGACGACACCGAGGTGCCGGGGGAGCGGGCCGGAGCGTACGGCGCGCCGTAGCCGGTCGACCCGCGCGGTGCGGAGGCCCGGTGACAGGCGGAGCACTACTTGCGGCCCAGGCCCTGGAAGCGGGCCTGCACGCCGGCGGGTGTGTACCGGGCCACCGCGCTGATCGCCTTGTAGCGCTTGCTCGGCACCGAGAGGTTCCGGCCCTTGGCCAGGTCGTTCAGCGCGTCGGTCACCAGCCGGTCGCTGTCCAGCCACATCCACGAGGGCGCGGAGTCCTGGCTGACCTCCATCCGGCCGTGGAACTCGGTGCGCACGAACCCGGGCAGCAGCGCCATCACGTGCACACCCTGGTCGCGGTAGGTCAGGTCGGCCCAGCGGCTGAGCGAGGTGACGTAGGCCTTGGCGGCGCTGTAGGTGCCGCGGGGCAGGTAGCCGGCGATGCTCGACACGTTCACGATCGCGCCGCTGCCGCGGGCCACCATCGGGCCGAGGGCGGCGTGGGTGAGCCGGAGGACGGCGGTGACCAGCACGTCGAGGAGGTACTGCTCCTGCTCGACGGTGTTCTCCAGGAACTTGTGCTTCAGCCCGAGGCCGGCGTTGTTCACCAGCAGGTCGACCGGCCGGGCCGGGTCCGCAAGGCGTGCCTCGACCGGGGCCAGCGCGTCCCGGTCACCGAGGTCGGCGACCATGACCTCCGCCTCGACGCCGTACGTCTCCCGCAGCTCCGCGGCGAGCTTCTCCAGGCGCTCCTGGTTGCGCGCGACCAGCACCAGGTCGTGCCCCGCGGCGGCCAGCTGGTGGGCGAAGGACAGGCCGATCCCGGCGGTCGGGCCGGTGACGAGGGCGGTGGGTCGCGACATGCCGCCCAGCATTCACGGACGGACGACCCGGCCGCAAACCGGCTCAGGCATGATTGTCCCCGTGCCAGCCACCAAGACCCGGGTCCTCGCGGTCGCCAACCAGAAGGGTGGCGTCGCGAAGACGACCACCGTCGCGTCCCTCGGGGCCGCGCTCGCCGAGCTCGGGCAGCGCGTGCTCCTCGTCGACCTCGACCCGCAGGCGTGCCTGACGTTCTCCCTCGGCATCGACCCCGAGGACCTCGAGCTGTCGGTGCACCACGTGCTCACCAAGGGCATGGACGCCACCGAGGTGATCCTGGAGACCGACGACGGCGTCGACCTGCTGCCGGCCACCATCGAGCTCGCGCGGGCCGAGGCCGACCTGCTGACCCGCACCGGCCGCGAGCACGTCGTGAAGATGGCGATCGAGGACCTGGAGTACGACTGGGTGCTCCTGGACTGCCCGCCCTCGCTGGGCGTGCTCACGGTGGCCGCGCTCACCGCTGCGCAGGGCGTGCTGATCCCGTTGCAGTGCGAGACCTTGTCGCACCGAGGCGTCGGTCAGCTGCTCGACACGGTGCACGACGTACGCCGCTTCACCAACCGCAAGCTCGAGGTCTGGGGCGTGCTGCCCACCCTGTACGACGGGCGCACGAACCATGCCCGCGCGGTGCTCGAGAACATCTCCGAGACCTACCAGCTCGACGTCATCGAGCCGCCGATCCCGAAGTCGATCCGCTTCGCCGAGGCCCCCGCCGCGGGGCGGTCCATCCTCGGCACCACCCGCAGCCACCGCGGGGCCGAGGCGTACCGCGCCGTCGCGGCGGGCCTCACCGAACGACGGGGCTAGCGCCGTTACAGTGGCGCGCATGGGACGCCACCGTGAGGTGCGCGGCCGCTCCTCGGGGGGCCGCCGCGCGACGCCCACCCGTCCCCGCTGGGACCGTCTCGGTGCCGCCGGCGGCGCGCTCGGCGTGACCCTGGTGGCCGTCCTCGGCGGCATCGGCATCCTGCCCGTCGACGCCGGCCCGGCCGCCGCGGCGAGCCTGCCCCGGCAGAGCAACGCGCAGCCGGACCCGAAGCCCGACTCGCTCTCGCTCGCCGACAGCACACCCACCGCGGGCACTCGTGGAGACCAGGCCACCAGCAAGGTCAACGTCCCGACCCTGCCGGCCAACAGCGGCACCGGACGCCGGATCGTGTTCGCGATGGCCGACCAGCGGGTCTGGCTCGTCGGCGACGAGGACGACGACGTGGAGCGCACCTACCCCGTCTCCGGCAGCCTGACCGACAACCTGCACCCCGGCACCTACAGCGTCTACTCCAAGTCCGAGGACGCGGTCGGCATCGACGACTCGGGGACGATGAAGTACATGGTCCGCTTCGCCCACGGCCCCAACGCCGCGATCGGCTTCCACGACATCCCGGTGCTCGACGGCGCGAAGGTGCAGACCGTCGACCAGCTCGGCACCCCGCAGTCGCACGGCTGCATCCGGCAGCTGCGTGCCGACGCCAAGGCGCTGTGGGACTTCGCGCCGGTCGGCACCACCGTCGTCGTGGTGGCCTGAGCGGTCGCCAGATTCCCTGGGTCCCCTGTTAAACCGGCACACCCCCGACGTAACAACGCCGGGGGTGTGCACGTTTAACAGGGGCCCCTGGGAAACCGGCAGCCCCCGCCAGGTCACTCGCTGCTGGTGGCGGCCTTGCTGCCGGAGCCGCTGGAGCGGCGACGACGGCGACGGTTGCGGCTGCCGGAGGGCTTGGACTCGCTGTCGCCCTCGGAGCCTGCCGAAGCGGCCGCCGGGGCCGAGCCGGCGTCGACGGGCTCGCCGCTGCGGGTCCGGGTGCGGCTGCGGTTGCGGCGCGGGCGGTCCTCGGCGGGCCGGTCACCCGAGTCCGCGCGGCCACCCGAGCGGCCACCGGAGCGGCCACCCTCGGACGAGGACGCGCGCGGCTCGGCGGGCTTCTCGGGCACGAGGCGGCCCTTGGTGCCGGGGGCGATGCCCATGTCGTGGAAGAAGTGCTCGGAGGTGGAGTAGGTCTCCAGCACCTCGTCGAACGGCAGGTCGAGCTGCTTGTTGATGACCTTCCAGCGGGTCACGTCGGCCCAGTCGACGAAGGTCACCGCGATCCCCGAGGCGCCCGCCCGGCCGGTGCGGCCGATGCGGTGGACGTAGGTCTTCTCGTCCTCGGGGCAGCTGTAGTTGATGACGTGGGTGACGTCGGCGACGTCGATGCCGCGGGCCGCGACGTCGGTGGCGACGAGCACCTTGAGCTTGCCCTCACGGAACCGCTTGAGCGCCTTCTCCCGCGACACCTGCTGCATGTCGCCGTGCAGCGGGCTGGCGTCGAAGCCGCGCTCCTGCAGGTCGTCGGCGAGCCGCTGGGCGGCGCGCTTGGTGCGGGTGAACACGATCGTCAGGCCGGCGTTCTCGGCCTGCAGGATGCGCGAGACGAGCTCGGGCTTGTCGAGGTCGTGCACCTGGTAGATGAACTGGGCAGTGGCCGGCACGGTCTGCTGCGCGTCGCCGGACTCGGCGCGGATGTTCATCGGGTGCCGCATGTGCGTGCGGGCCAGCGACACGATCGCGCCCGGCATGGTGGCCGAGAACAGCATCGTCTGGCGGGTCTCCGGCGTCCTGGCGATCAGCCGCTCGACGTCGGGGAGGAAGCCCAGGTCGAGCATCTCGTCGGCCTCGTCGAGGACCAGCACCTTGACGTGCGCGAGGTCGAGGGCCCGGCGGTTGACCAGGTCGAGCAGCCGGCCCGGCGTACCCACGACGACGTCGACGCCCTTCTTCAGGGTGTCGAGCTGGGTGTCGTAGCCGACGCCGCCGTAGACCGTCAGCACCCGGGTGCCGCGGTCCGCGCTGGCGACGGACATGTCGTTGGAGACCTGCAGCGCGAGCTCGCGGGTCGGCGCGACGATGAGCGCCTGCGGCTTGTCGGGCGCGGCGAGGTCCGCGTGGTCGGGGTCGTGCGGCGCGACCGTGCGCTGCAGGACCGGGATGCCGAACGCCAGGGTCTTGCCGGTGCCGGTGCGGGCCTGGCCGATCAGGTCGGTGCCCATGAGGGCGACCGACAGGGTCATCTCCTGGATCGGGAAGGGCGTGACGATGCCGACGCGCTCGAGGGCGTCGGCGATCTCGGGGAGCACCCCGAGCTCTCGGAAGGTGGTCAGGATCTTGCCTGTTCTCTTCGGTGCCACCTGTGGTGACACATGGGCACGTGGACGTTGAACGTCTGGATGCCGTCGGCTCCCGCAGGACGGCCTCTGGAGGGCGTCACGCGTCGTGCAATCGACGGCGGTACGCCGCCAGTCTATCGGTAGGGTGCCGTTATGACTGAATCGCCGGCGGACCCGGGCCGCTCGGACCTGCCGGTCGCCTACTCGGACCCGGTCTACCTGGCGGCGGTCATCGACCTCCTCGGCGCCATCGCGTACGGCGAGATGTCGGCCTTCGAGCGGCTCAGCGAGGACGCCAAGATGGCCCCGGGCCTTCCGGACAAGGCCGAGCTGGCCCGGATGGCGTCGACCGAGTTCGCCCACTTCGAGGGCCTCTCGCACCGGCTCGCCGAGCTCGGCGCCGACCCGTTCGAGGCGATGTCGCCGTTCGTCGCGCCCTTCGACGCCTTCCACGTGCGTACGGCGCCCGCGGACTGGCTCGAGGGGCTGGTGAAGGCCTATGTCGGGGACGGGCTGGCCGCGGACTTCTACACCGAGATCGCGACGTTCCTGGACGCGGACACCCGCACGATCATCATCGAGAGCCTCTCCGACGCGGGGCAGTCCGCGTTCGTCGTCGACCGGGTGCGCAAGGCGATCGCGGCCGAGCCGCGGCTCGGCGGCCGGCTGGCGCTGTGGGGTCGCCGGCTGATGGGGGAGGCGCTGTCCCAGGCGCAGCGGGTGGCCGCCGAGCGGGACGCGCTGACGGCCCTGCTGGCCGGCGGCGTCGACCGGCCCGGGCTCGACCTGGCCGCGATCGGACGGCTGTTCACGCGGCTCACCGAGAACCACGCGAAGCGCATGGAGGCGCTGGGCCTCGCGGCCTGAAGCACGCGCCCTAGGAGCGGAAGCCGACCTGCCCGGCGCTCGGGGAGCCGATCTCGACGTACGCCAGCTTCTCGGTCGGGATCAGCACCCGACGTCCCTTGCTGTCGGCGAGCGTGAGGATCTTGCCCTCGCCGCTCAGTGCCGCCGCGACCGCCTTCTCGACGGCGTCGCTCGACTCGGCCGAGTCGAGCACCAGCTCGCGGGTGGCGTTCTGCACGCCGATCTTGACCTCCACCGGAGGGCCTCCTGTCGTCTACTGCTCGGGTGTTGCGTGGGTGAGCCGGGCGCGCCCTTGCTCAGGCCTGCTCGTCGCTGCGGGGGTAGCCCCGGATGCCGCGCCAGGCCAACCCTGCGACGAGCGTAGCCGCGTCCTCCTGGGACAGGTCGTGCGCGGTGTCCAGCCAGAACCGCGCGCTGACCTGAGCCATTCCCACCAGGGAGACCGCCAGCAGCCGGGACTGCTCGGTGGGCAGCCCGGTGTCCTCCGCGATCACCTCGGCGATGGCCTCCGCGCACTCGCGGGTGACCCGGTCGACCCGCTCGCGTACCGCCTGCTCGTTGGTGAGGTCGGACTCGAAGACCAGGCGGAACGCGCCCTGCGCGCTCGCGACGTAGTCGTAGAAGACGTGCATGGTCGCCGCGACCCGCTGCTTGTTGTCGTCGGTCGCGGCCAGGGCGTCCTTGGACGCCTCGATGATCGTGTCGCACGACTGGTCGAGCAGTGCGAGGTAGAGCTCGAGCTTGCCCGGGAAGTGCTGGTAGAGCACCGGCTTGGAGACCCCCGCCTTCTCGGCGATGTCGTCCATCGCGGCGGCGTGGTAGCCCTGCGCGACGAACACCTCCAGGGCCGACTCGAGCAGCTGGGCCCGGCGGGCGTTGCGAGGCATCCGGCCGCCACGGGGCTTCTGGTCGTGGGTCGTCGTCACCCGGCTGAGCCTACTCCGCGGTAATCCCCGCCTGGGGGAGGCGGCCCCTCGTCCGTTCGGTCAGCCGACACGGACCGTTTTCGGGCGGGAACCACCCGCGCCGGTCTCGCGCGGCAAACCGGACATCACGGACACTGGTCACGCAGTCGGGGAGCAGCAGGCGCACGACACATGGGGCTGGCTCCGCGGCCGGCACGCAACCTGGGGGTGCGTGCCGGCCCGGGTTCCTCATCTCTCCGCGTCGCTCCGGTCCCTCCCGACCCTCACGCCCCGCCTTCACCGGACCATATGGTCCGAATTGCCGTTTAATATGACCCGTTTGAGCCCTGTTGTCCGGGGCCGTCCCGGGCCAGAGTGGCCAGTGTCGGCGGTTCTGTGCCGACATGTGCGGGGCCAGGCTGGGGGGCCATCCTGAGATCCGAGGCGATGCGTCGTGCGCATCGTCCTGCTCGGTTTTCCTTCCTCCCTGCCCGCATGCCGCTGCGGGGGCGCAGTGGCTTCACCACGGGGAAGGAAGGAACTTCGGGTGGCCTCGATCAACAGCAGGAACGCGACGCGCAGGAGCTCGTGGCGCGTGAGAACAGCCGCGGTGCTCGGCGCGCTGAGCGTGGTGATGATGTCCGGCGGACTGGTCCTGATGACCAGTGGCTCGGCCCAGGCGTCCGTGACGAACACCGACAACGTCACGATCTGCCACGACCCGCAGGGCAACGGCAACACCGGCAACGGGTACACGATCGAGACGGTCGATCCGTTCTCGATCATCAAGGACAGCGGGCACGACGGCCACGCCGGCGACATCATCCCGACGTTCTCCTACGACTTCGACCAGGGCTCCAAGCACTACGAGGGCACCTACCCGGGCAAGAACACCGACAAGGCGAGCTGGATCGGCAACGACTGCGCCCCGCGGACCGAGTCGCAGGTCTGCCCCGAGGGGTCGACCCGGGCCGGTCAGCCGCTGGGTGACCAGCCGTGCTCCAAGCCCGCCAAGGTCGTCGTGACCGACAGCGAGGGGTCCCCCGACTGTGGTGAGCGGACGGTCGAGATGTTCACCACGACCACCCGGACCACCTACCGCTTCGAGAACGGCGCCTGGGTCGCGAACGAGCCGACGGTCGACACGCAGAGTCAGGGCTTCCGGGACGCGACGCAGGCCGAGTGCCCGACCCAGGTCACGACCTGTCCGCCAGGGACCGCACGCGCGGACCAGCCGGTCGGTGACCAGCCCTGCGACAAGGGGCCGGACGTCGTGAAGACGACCTCTGAGGGCGCGCCGGACTGCGAGACTGGCAAGGTCGAGCAGTTCGAGACCACCACCACGACGACCTACAGCTTCGCCGAAGGAGCCTGGCACGCGAACGCACCGACCGCGGTCAAGGTGAGCAAGGGCTTCCGGGACGCCACGGCCGGCGAGTGCGAGAGCAACATCCAGCCCACGCTCACGCTGGTCACGCCCGACGCCCCGTCGCAGACGGAGCCGACCTGCACCGCCGCCGGCAGCATCACCGCCCCGGCCGCGCAGACCGGCGTCGTGGTGACAAGCGCCGACCTCGGCAACGGGGCGAAGCGGTTCGACTCGGTGCCGGCCACCGGCTACACGTTCGGCGCGGGCAACGCGCAGTCCGTGTCGCACACGGTGACGGCGAAGCCGAAGAAGAGCGGCGCCGACTGCGCTGAGGTCGAGGGCACGGACGACAGCACCGGCGAGCCGTCGACGCCCACGGCGGAGGAGCCCCAGGTCGAGGGAACCAACGCGTCGCGGACCCCGCCGGTGGTCAAGGCCCCGGTCCTCAAGGGCACCTCGGCCGCCGTGCCGAACGCCGTGGACGCGGGTCTGGCGGGCGCTCCGCTGACCGACGTCCGGGTCCTCGTGGGCCAGGCGCTCCTCGGTGGTGGGCTCCTGCTCCTCGCGGGCGCGGCCTGGTCCGGTCTCGGCCTCCAGAGGCGCGGTGACCTCCAGGCCTGACGCGCGAGCCGAGCACGGCGCCCACCGCTGGTGGGTCGCCGTGCTCGGTGCTGTGCTGGTCACGGTGGCGGTGCTGCTGCTGTGGTCGGCCGGCACCGGGTTGGTCGACCGGTCCCGCGCGACCCGTGAGGGAGCCGCGACCGTGCCGGTCACCGCGTCGCCCTACGTCGTCGAGCCGCGGGTCGAGCTCCAGGCGGCCGAGGCCCCCTCGCGGCCCGAGCGGCTGCCGCACGCGGGCCGTCCGATCCGGCTGCTGGTGCCGCGGCTGCACGTCGACGCGCCCGTCGTACCCATCGGGGCGCCCGGCCGGGTCCTGGTGCCGCCCGGCGACCCGCAGATGCTGGGCTGGTGGGACGGCGGTGCCGTGCCGGGCGCGGCGCACGGCGGCGCGCTGATCACCGGCCACACCGTGCACACCGGCGGCGGTGCCTTCGACGACCTGGAGACGCTGAGGCCGGGTGACCCGCTGCGGGTGCGTACGGCGAAGGGACCGATCCGCTACGAGGTGACCGGCGTGACGGTCTACCGCAAGGCCAGCCTGGCCCGCGACGCCGCGAAGGTGTTCCGCCAGCGCGGCCCCGGCCGACTCGTGCTGATCACGTGCGAGGACTGGAACGGCACGACGTACCTCTCCAACGCGGTGGTCTTCGCCGACCCCGTCTGACCCGAGTCGCCCGGCACGGCCCGGGCTGCCCGGATGACGGGACGGCCTCGGAGGCGGTGTCCGGCTCGGGGAACATGGACGGTCCCGGGGTTGTTCTCCCGAGGAAACTGCCCCAGACGGTCCGAGGAGTGTTCGTGTCCCTGCCACCCCTGGTCGAGCCCGCCGACGAGCTCACCATCGACGAGGTACGCCGCTACAGCCGGCACCTGATCATCCCCGACGTGGGGATGACCGGGCAGAAGCGGCTGAAGAACGCGAAGGTGCTGGTCATCGGGGCCGGCGGCCTCGGCAGCCCGGCGCTGCTGTACCTCGCCGCGGCCGGTGTCGGCACCCTCGGCATCGCCGAGTTCGACGAGGTCGACGAGTCCAACCTGCAGCGCCAGGTGATCCACGGGCAGAGCGACGTGGGCCGGCCGAAGGCCGAGTCGGCGAAGGACTCCATCGCGGAGGTCAACCCGCTGGTGAACGTCGTGGTGCACAACGAGCGCCTCGACAACGACAACGTGTTGCGGGTCTTCGAGGGCTACGACCTGATCGTCGACGGCACCGACAACTTCGCGACCCGCTACATGGTCAACGACGCGGCGTACTTCCTCGGCATCCCCTACGTGTGGGGCTCCATCTACCGGTTCGACGGACAGGCGTCGGTGTTCGCGCCGACGCTCGCCGAGGACGCGCCCTGCTACCGGTGCCTCTACCCGGAGCCGCCGCCGCCCGGCATGGTGCCGTCCTGCGCCGAGGGCGGCGTGCTCGGCGTGCTCTGCGCGTCGATCGGCTCGATCCAGGTCAACGAGGCCATCAAGCTGCTGACCGGTGTCGGTGACCCGGCCGTCGGCAAGCTGGTGATCTACGACGCCCTCGAGCTGGAGTGGCGCAAGCTCAAGGTGCGCAAGGACCCGGGCTGCGCGCTGTGCGGGGAGAACCCGACGGTCACCGAGCTGATCGACTACGACGCGTTCTGCGGTGCGATCTCCGACGAGGCGGCCGACGCGGCTGTCGACGCGACGATCTCCGTCACCCAGCTCGAGCACATGCTCAAGGAGCGCGAGAACGGCACCCGCGACTTCGTCCTGGTCGACGTCCGCGAGCCCAACGAGTACGAGATCAACAAGATCCCCGGCTCCGTGCTGATCCCCAAGGGCGACTTCCTCAACGGGTCGGCGTTCGACGAGCTCTCCCAGCTCACCAGCAACAACCAGCAGGTCGTGCTGCACTGCAAGTCCGGTGTGCGCTCGGCCGAGGCGCTGGCGATCATCAAGGGCGCGGGCTACGCCGACGCCGTGCACGTCGGCGGTGGCGTGGTCGCCTGGGTCAACCAGATCGACCCCAGCCAGCCGTCGTACTGACGTCTCCCGCACCACCGCGCAAGACCCCCGCCGGACCCGTCCGGCGGGGGTCTTCTGCTGCCCGGGGCCGTGACTTCAGCGGGACTCGCTCGTTGTGACCGGTGACACGAACCTTTCTGGGAAGGAACACACATGCACAAGTCTCGGATCCGCGCGCTCGCCGCGTTCGGTGCCAGTGCGGTCGTGGCGGCCGCCGGTGTCGCGGCGACCACCGCCCCGGTGGAGGCTGCTGCGGGCTACGCGCCCGCCGACACGGCCCAGATCCACCCCGGCACGATGATGTACACCGACGGCGCCCAGTGCACCGCGAACTTCGTGTACACCGACGGCGCGGGCAACACCTACGTGGGCTACGCCGCGCACTGCGCCGGCACCGGCGCCGCGACGGACACCGACGGCTGCAGCACCCAGTCCCTCCCGCTCGGCACCAAGGTGACCTTCAACGAGGGCGGCAGCCTGGTCGACGAGGGCACCCAGGTCGGCACCGGCACGCTCGCCTACAGCTCCTGGCTGACCATGCAGAAGAAGGGCGAGAAGGACACCAACACCTGCGCCTACAACGACCTCGCCCTGGTGAAGGTCGACAGCGCGGACACCGGCAAGGTCAACCCGTCCGTGCCGTTCTGGGGCGGTCCGACCGGCATCGACACCGACGGTACGGCGTCCGGCGACCGCGTCTACACCTACGGCAACTCCAGCCTGCGCGGCGGTGTCGAGCAGCTGAAGCCGCACACCGGCGCCAGCCTCGGCGACGATGCGGCCGACGGCGGCTGGTCGCACCCCGTGTACACCGTCACGCCGGGCATCCCCGGCGACTCCGGCAGCGGCTTCATGAGCGCCGACGGCACGGCGCTCGGCGTCCTGTCGACCGTCGCCATCGCGCCGCTCGCCGGCTCCAACGGCGTCGGCGACCTGGGCAAGGAGCTCGCCTACGCCCAGGCCAACTCCGGCATCGCCGGGCTGGGCCTGGTCAACGGCACAGAGCCGTTCTCGCCGGTGCTCTGAACCGGGGACTCACAGCATCCCGACCGGGCCCGGTCTCCGTGGTGGAGACCGGGCCCGGTGCCGTTCCCGGACGCCAGCTGCGTCGTGTCTCGCGAACTGCCGCTGCGTCCGCGGAAGCCACGCCCGCGACGCGACATTCTTCGAGAGCCCGAGGGCATGTCTCAAGCCTGCGCGGCGTGCGGGCCGCATCCCGACCGGCTGCGTTGTCGGCGCTCGGCGCAGCCCGCTGCGCTCTCGCACCTCCGCCTTGCCGGACCGGGCGCGGTTGCCACGCCCGCGCACGCGACATTCTTTCGAGACACGCCCTAGGGTGCTTACGTGACGGGGAGGGAGCGCCGGCCGGCAGGGGCGCCGGCGGCACTGCTGCCGGCCGGGGTCGTGCTCGGCCTGCTGGTGCTGGTCTGGGCGGCCACCACCGGCCCGGTGCGGATGCTCAGCGACTCGGGCCGCCGCTACGTGTTCGAGCCGCCGTCGCCGACCGCATCGCCGAGTGACGGCTCCACGCCTGCCGGCACCCTGCGCGAGATCACCAGGGGCGTCAAGCCGATCGCGGACCTCTCCTGGCTCGGCGACCTCATCGCGACCGGCACCCTGCTGCTGGTCTGCATCGCGGTGTTCCTCGGGCTCCGCTGGCTGTGGCTGCACCGCTGGCACCCGCCCGAGCAGCCCGAGGAGGTCCCCTTCGAGGTGCTCCCCGCGCAGGTGGCAGCGTCGATCAGCCGCGACCGGAAGGCTCAGCTCGACGCCGTCGCCGACGGCGCCCCCCGCAACGGGATCGTGGCCTGCTGGCTGCGGCTCCAGGCCAGCGTGGAGGAGGCCGGTGTCCCACCGAGGCGCTCGGACACGTCCGCCGAGTTCGTGCAGCGTGCGCTGCGGGCGCTCGACCTCGACCCGCGGCCGATCGCGACGCTGGCCGCGCTGTACCGCGAGGCGCGGTTCTCCGAGCACCCCGTCGGGGAGGACGCCCGCGCCACCGCCCGCGCCGCCCTCGAGAGCCTGCACGACGACCTGGCTGCCCGCCGGATGACGCCGTGAGCGCGGCGCGCCGGGATGCCCGCGAGGTTCGCGAGGACCGCCGCCGGTGGGTGGCTCGGGTCGCGACCGCGTTCGCGCTGTGGGCCGTCGTCGTCGGCATCGCGGTGTGGAAGGGCAACCATCCCGATGCGCTGCTGCTCGGTCTGACGTTCGCCGCGGCCGCGACGACGCTGTGGCTCTACCTGGACGCCGGTGTCGTCGCCGTCGCCGAGGCACGTCTGTGGGACCGGGGCGACAACGACCCGGTCCGGCCGCCGGGGGAGGACGCCCGGCTCGCGCTGCTGACCCGGGTGGTCGGGCAGCACCTCGACGGCCGGCAGGTCGGCGACGGCCTGCATCGCCATCTCCTCGACCTGGCCGACCAGCGGCTGATGTCCTCCCACGGTGTCAGCTGGCGGGTGGACCCCGACCAGGCCGGGCCGCTGCTCGGCCCCGAGCTGGTGGCCCTGGCCCGGCAGCAGCCGCCCTACCCCCGCATGAACCTGCAGCAGATCGACGTACTCCTGACCCGGATCGAGGCACTGTGAGCACACCCGAGCACGAGCCCACTCGCCACCACGGGCGCGACGAGACAGCGGCCGAGGCCTCGCGCCTCGCAGCCGAGGTGCTGGACCAGGTCGAGCGGGCCGTGGTCGGCAAGCGCGACGCACTCGTGATGGTGCTGGCCGGCATCCTCGCCGGCGGGCACGTCCTGATCGAGGACCTGCCGGGCCTCGGCAAGACGCTCGCGGCCCGGTCGTTCGCGCAGACCCTGGGGCTGCGGTTCACGCGGGCACAGTTCACCCCCGACCTGCTGCCCGCCGACCTCACCGGGTCGTTCGTCTACGACCAGAAGCGGTCCGAGTTCGACTTCCGGCCCGGGCCGCTGTTCACCGGGCTGCTGCTCGCCGACGAGGTGAACCGCACACCACCCAAGACGCAGGCCGCGCTGCTCGAGGCGATGCAGGAGGGGCAGGTCACCGTCGAGGGCCAGACCTTCCCGCTGGAGCCGCCCTTCCACGTGCTGGCCACCGCGAACCCCGTCGAGTACGAAGGCACCTACCCGCTGCCCGAGGCCCAGCTCGACCGGTTCCTGATGCGGGTCTCCTTCGGCTACCCCAGCCACGAAGAGGAGTGGGACGTGCTGCGACGCCGGCTCGACCGGCGGCAGGAGGCCCAGCACCTCGACCCGGTCACCGACGCCGAGGGGCTCCTGCGGATGCAGGCCGCGATCGAGACGGTCACCGTCGAGGAGAGCGTCGGACGCTACTGCGTCGCGCTGGCGTCGGCGACCCGCGAGCACCCGCAGGTGCTGATGGGCTCCTCCCCGCGTGGGGCGCTCGCGCTGATGCTGACGGCACGGGCGTACGCCGTGATCGGCGGCCGTGACTACGTCGTGCCGGAGGACGTCAAAGCCGTCGCGCCCTCCGTGCTGGCGCACCGGGTCACCGTCAAGCCCGAGCTCTGGATGAGCGACGTGAGCGGCGCGACCGTGGTGCGCAGCGTGCTGGCGCAGGTCGACACCCCGGGCGCGCTGGAGAGCGGCTTCCGCCGACCGGGGGTCTGAGGTGCCCCGCGACGCGACCTGGCACGCGACCCCGGTGCTCGTGCGTGCCGGGCTCGGGTCCGCGGCCCTGTCCGTGATCGCGGTCGTGCTGGCCCGCCCCGACCTGCTCGTGCTGGCCGCCCCGCTGCTCGTGCACGCCGTCGGCGCTGCCGTACGTCGACCCGGGCGGACGCCGAGCGCGACGGTCCGGCTCGGCAACCCCTACGTCCGCGAGGGCGACGGCACCCTCGTCCGGGTCACCGTCGACGGCGCCGAGGACGTCGAGCACGCGGTCCTCGCGCTGGTCCCGCACCGGCACGTGGTGTCCCGGCCGGCCTCCGGCGTGGTCGGGGCGTCGTGGTGGGACCGGGCCCCGCGCCGGGTGCTCGAGCTGCCGGTCGCCAGCCTGCGCTGGGGACGGCGTCGGATCGGCGACGGGCTGGTCGCCGGCACGTCGGGCTGGGCCGGCTACGCCTGGGGGCCGGTGCCGGTGTTCCCGCAGGACCTGACCGTGCTGCCGCAGCCGGGCGTCTTCGACAGCCGGACCGCGTCGCCGCACCCGATCGGGCTCGTCGGCCAGCACCCGGCCCGTCGGCGCGGCGACGGCTCGGAGTTCGAGAGCATCCGGCCGTTCCAGCCCGGTGACCGGCTGCGCCGGGTCCAGTGGCGGGTCAGCCTGCGCACCGGCAACCTGCACGTCACCAGCACGGTCGCGGAGGAGGACGCGAGCGTGCTGCTGCTCGTGGACAGCGGGGTCGAGGTCGGCCGCAGCGAGGGGGTCCGCGGCCGGGCCAGCACCCTCGACGTCGCGGTGCGGGCCTCGGCCGCCGTGGCCGAGCACTACCTGATCCGCGGCGACCGGGTGGGCCTGCGGATCCTCGGGGCGACCCACCACAACGCGGTGCACACCGCGGCGGGCCGACGACACCTGCGCCGGGTTCTCGACACGCTGGCCCGCGTCGTACCGGGGGAGAACCGCGACCTCGACCTCGACCGGATGCGCTTCCAGGTGTCCGCCGGGAGCATCGTGCTGGTCTTCTCACCGATGCTGTCCCAGGTCTCCGTCGTCGCCACCACCACGCTCGCGGCCCGGGGCCTGGACGTCGTGGTGGTGGACTGCCTGCCCGACGACATCGACGTGGCGGGCGACGACGAGCGGGTCGCGCTGGCCTGGCGGATGCGGCTGCTCGAGCGTGAGGTGCTGCTGACGCGGCTGCGTCGCACCGGCATCCCGGTGGTGGCCTGGCGCGGCCCGGGCACGCTGGACGAGGTGCTGCGCCGGCTCGGCCGCCGCGGCGCGCGGACGACGGCGGGCCGCCGGTGAACGTCCTGGACCGGGTCGCCCTCTCGACCCCCGAGGAGCGGGCGCTGCGCGCCGTGGTGCTCGTGACCCCGCTCGTCTTCCTGGCCCTGATCCCGGTCGGCGGCGGGGTCTTCCACCCGGTGTTCAGCGCGGTCGCGGTGGGCCTGGCGGTGCTGGTCGCGCTGCTGCCGGAGGGCAACGCCGCCCTCGGGCTGGTGCTGTACCTCGGCGTGCTGTGGATGCTGTCCGCCCCCGCGCCCCTCGGCGGCTGGACCCTGGTCGCCGCCGTCGACCTGTACCTCCTGCACCTGGCGTGCACGCTGCTGTCCTACGGCCCGCCCGGCCACCGTCCCGACGCCACCCTGCTCGCGCTCTGGTCGCGGCGGTCGGTGCTCTGCCTGGGTGCCGCGGTGCTGGTGTGGCTGGTCGCCCGGACCGTCGACTTCCTGGACCTGCCGCCGAGCGGCGCCGTCGTCGGTCTCGCGCTCGTGGTGCTGCTCGGCTGGGTCGCCGTACTGACCGTCCGGCTCGCCCGCGACGGTGCCGAGGACGCTGACTAGGGCCTGTCTGTCGATGCCGCCGCGGCGTCCGCGGCCCCGCATCCCGACCGGCTGCGTTGTCGGCGCTCGGCGCAGCACGCTGCGCTCTCGCACCTCCGCCTAGCCGGACCGGGCGCGGATGCCACGCCCGCTGACGCGACCTCATTTCCAGACAGGCCCTAGGGTGCCGGGCATGGACCCGGACGAGTACGTCGAGGCGGTGCTCACCCTGGTGGAGCAGATCCCCCGGGGGCGCGTGACGACCTACGGCACGCTCGCCGACGCCGTCGGGTACGGCGGCCCGCGTCGGGTCGGACGGGTGATGTCGACGCACGGCGGCTCCGTGCCGTGGTGGCGGGTCGTGCGCGCGGACGGGTCGCTGCCGCCCAGCCACGACGAGGAGGCCCGCGCGCACTACCGCGAGGAGGGCACACCGCTGAAGCGCTCCGGGCGGATGGACATGGAGCAGGCGTACTTCGGGGACTTCGGGGCCTGACACCTACCCTGGGGCCGGTGAGCGCCCCGACCGACGTCCCCGTCACCGTCTCGATCACCCGCCACGTCGAGCCCTCGCGCGTCGACCAGATGGTCGCCTGGGTGCGGGCCGGCTCCGCGCTCGCCGAGCGGTTCCCGGGGTTCCTCGGCACCGGCTGGGTGCGCCCCGGCGGCGGCTCCGACGAGTGGCACATGCTCTACCGCTTCGACAGCGCCGAGTCGCTCGGCAGGTGGGAGGCCTCCGACCAGCGGGCCTGGTGGCTCGGGTCGGCGCAGGGCCTGGTCGGTGAGTCGCTGCGCGAGCGGCGTACCGGCATCGAGGGGTGGTTCGACCAGCCGATCGAGCACGACGTCGAGGACCTCCGGCCCCGGCCGGCGGCGCCGCCCCGCTGGAAGCAGGCCGTGATGATCTGGACCGCGTTCTTCCCGCTCAGCCTGCTCACCGGGCTGCTGCTGCGCGAGGTGGCTCCGGGGCTGGCACTCCTGCCGCGGGTGCTGGTCACGACCGTCGTGATGACGCCCGTCATGACCTACGTCGTGCTGCCCCAGCTGACCCGTCGGCTCGACTGGTGGCTGCAGGGACGACGCGCCCCCTGGCGTCGCTGAAACTGTCGGCCGCCGATGATCTGATGGTCCAGTGACGACGTACCGGCTCCTCCACGAGCGGTCCGCCCCCCTGGCACCCCCGACGCTGGACCCGTTCCAGCAGTCGGTGGTCGACCACCCGGGCGGGCCGTTGCTCGTGCTGGCCGGCCCCGGCACCGGCAAGACCACCACGCTGGTCGAGGCGATCGTGGACCGGATCGAGCGGCGCGGAGCCTCCCCGGACTCGGTGCTCGCGCTCACCTTCGGCCGCAAGGCGGCCGAGCAGCTCCGCGACCGGGTCACCGCCCGGCTCGGGCGCACCATGGCCACCACGCTGAGCTCGACCTTCCACTCCTTCGCCTACGGTCTCGTCCGCCGCTACGCGACCGCCGACCTCTACGCCGCTCCGCTGCGGCTGCTGTCGGCGCCGGAGCAGGACGTCATCCTCCAGGAGCTGCTGGCCGGCAACCGCGACTCCGGGCTGTGGCCCCGTGGCTTCGAGCAGGCGCTGGCGACCCGAGGGTTCGCGCGCGAGGTGCAGGCGGTGCTGGCCCGGGCCCGGGAGAAGGGGCTCGACCCGGTCGACCTCAAGGAGCTCGGCGACGAGGCGGGTGCCCCGGAGCTGGCGGCCGCCGCGCAGTTCATGCAGCAGTACCAAGTCATCCTCGACGACCAGTCCTCCATCGACTACCCCGAGCTGATCTACCGCGCGGTGCTGCTGGCCGAGCAGCCCGCGGTGCGGGCCGACCTGCGCGCCCGCTTCGGCCACGTCTTCGTCGACGAGTACCAAGACACCGACCCCAGCCAGGTGCGGCTGCTCCGGGCGATCGCCGGTGACGGCCGCGACCTCGTCGTCGTCGGCGACCCCGACCAGTCGATCTACGCCTTCCGGGGCGCCGAGGTCCGCGGCATCCTCGACTTCCCGCGCGACTTCCGGCACCTCGACGGCCGGGCCGCCGACACCGTCGCGCTGCGGGTCACCCGCCGCTTCGGCCCTCGCCTGCTCCGCCTCTCCCGGGCGGTGGTCTCCGGGCTGGCCACGACCGGCAGCATCGACGCCGCGACGTTCACGGCGTTCCGGCAGCCCACGGCGGCGGGCGCCGAGTTCGGCGCCGGCCGGGCCGACGTGCTGACCTTCGACACGGAGCGCGCCGAGACCGAGCACGTCGCCGACCTGCTGCGCCGCTCCCACCTCGAGGACGGCCTGCCCTGGTCGCAGATGGCGGTCCTCGTCCGCTCCGGGCGTACGTCGATCCCGCGACTGCGCCGCGCACTCGGCGCCGCCGGGGTGCCCGTCGAGGTCGCCGCCGACGACACCCCGCTGGTCCAGGAGCCGGCCGTGCTGCCGCTGCTCGACGCCCTGCGCGCGGTCGTCGACGTCACCATCGTGGATCCCGCCGACGTGGACCATCTCGGGGCCGACCGGGCCGAGGCGCTGCTCGGTTCTCCCGTCGGCGGGCTCGACGCCACCGAGGTGCGCGCGCTCGCACGCACCCTGCGGGCCCGCGAGAAGCACCTGGCCGAGCAGGAGGACCGGGTCGCGCGACCGTCGCCCGTCCTGCTGCGCGAGGCGCTGCTGCACCCGGAGCTGCTCGACGGGGCCGCCGGCCGCGAACGCGGCGCCGCGAAGGCACTGGCCCTCGGCCTCCTGCTGCAGCGCAGCCGGGTGCTGCTCGACGACGGCGCGACGGCCGAGGAGGTGCTCTGGCAGCTGTGGTCGGGCACCGACTGGCCGCGCCGGCTGCGCCGCGGCGTCGACCAGGGCGGCCACGCCGCCCGGCTCGCGCACCGCGACCTCGACGCCATCTGCGCGCTCTTCGAGGTGGCCGCGCGCGCGGAGGAGCAGCGCGGACACACCAGCGTGGCCAGCTTCCTGGCGTCGTTGCGGGCCCAGCAGATCCCCGGCGACACGCTCGCCGAGCGAGGGGTGCGCGGCGAGGCCGTCCGGCTGCTCACCGCCCACCGGTCCAAGGGCCTGGAGTGGCGGTTCGTCGTGGTCGCTCACGTCCAGGACGAGGCCTGGCCGGACCTGCGCCGCCGGTCGTCGCTGCTGCACGCCGACCGCATCGGCGCCGACGGGCTGCTGCCGCCGGTGGCCCCGGCGGCGCTGCTCGCCGAGGAGCGGCGGCTGTTCTACGTGGCCTGCACCCGGGCCCGCGAGCGGCTGCTGGTCACCGCGGTCGCGTCGCCCGAGGACGACGGCGAGCAGCCGAGCCGGTTCGTCGACGAGCTGGCCGCCGCGGCCCAGGCCGACGGCGCCGCCGGCTACGTCCGGCACGCCCACCTCCAGGGCCGCCCGCAGCGCCCGCTCTCCCTGGCCGGCCTGGTCGCGGACCTGCGCCGCACCCTGTCCGAGCAGGGCACCTCGCCGGCGCTGCGCCGGGCCGCCGCGGACCGGCTGGCCCGGCTCGCGGAGGCCTCCCACCGCGGACTGCCGCTGGTGCCCGCGGCCGACCCCGGGCAGTGGTGGGGCACCCGCGCCCGCAGCGTCTGCGCGACCCCGGTCGAGGCGGCCGACCAGCCGGTGACGCTGTCCGCCAGCTCCCTGGACGCGATCCTGACCTGTCCGGCCAAGTGGTTCCTGGAGCGCAAGGCCGGCGGCGAGATGCCGTCGAGCCAGTCGCAGGGCTTCGGGCTGGTCGTGCACACGCTCGCCGACCGGGTGGCCAAGGGCGAGATCGGTGCCGGCGGCCGGTCCCGCGACGAGGTGCTGGCCGAGCTGATGGGCCACGTCGACTCGGTCTGGGACCAGATCGCCTTCCGCACGCCCTGGTCCGGCGGCCGTGAGCGGGCCGAGGTGGAGGCCGCGCTGGGCCGGTTCCTCGACTGGCACACCGCCCCCGGGGCGCGCACCGTGGTGGCCACCGAGCAGCACCTGACCGCGGAGGTGACCCTGCCCGACGGGCAGCGGGTGCGCCTCAACGGCTACGCCGACCGGCTCGAGATCGACGACGCCGGGCGGGTCGTCGTGGTCGACCTGAAGACCTCGAAGTACCCACCCACCGACAAGGACCTGCCGGCCAACCCCCAGCTCGGCCTCTACCAGCACGCCGTCGCCAACGGTGCCGTCGACGACCTCGTCGCCGACCTGGTCGACGGCCCCGGTGTGCCCGGCGGCGCCGAGCTCGTCCAGCTCCGCAAGGCGCTCGCCGCCGGCGCCAAGATCCAGCAGCAGGCCCCCCAGGAGCCCGGCCCCGACGGCAGCACCACCGTCGAGCTGCAGCTGATGCGGGCCGCGCAGGTGGTCCGCGGCGAGGTGTTCGACGCGACCCCCGGCAAGCACTGCGACCACTGCCAGTTCCACTCCGTCTGTCCGACCAAGGCCGCAGGGACGGTGCTGTCATGAGGCTCGACACCCCGGAGGCGCTGCAACGGCTGACCGGGTCGACGTACCCGCTCAGCGAGCAGCAGTTCGCCGCGGTCACCGCGCCGCTCGAGCCGCAGGTGGTCATCGCCGGCGCCGGCTCGGGCAAGACCACGGTGATGGCGGCCCGGGTGGTCTGGCTGGTGGCGACCGGGCTGGTCGCGCCTCACGAGGTCCTCGGACTGACGTTCACCACCAAGGCCACCCACGAGCTCGCCACCCGGATCCGCGGCTCGCTGCGCGCGGCCGGCATCCTGAGGCCTCCCGGCGAGCGCGTCGCCGACCGCGACACCGAGCCGGAGGAGCCCGAGGAGCCGACGGTGGCGACCTACAACGCCTACGCCGCCTCCCTGCTCACCGAGCACGGCCTGCGCATCGGCCACGAGCCGGACACCCGGGTGATCGCCGACGCGTCCCGCTACCAGCTCGCGGCCCGGGTGGTGGCCCGCCACCGCGGCACCGTCGAGCTGCTGAGCGACCACCCCAAGACCGTGATCGACAACCTGCTCGCCCTCGACAGCGCGATGAGCGAGCACCTGGTCACCCCCGACGACGTGCGCGCCTTCCAGGACCGGCACCGCGGCGCCGTCCAGGAGGCGCTGGCGGCCGAGACGCTCAAGACGAAGATCGCCGAGGTGGCCAAGGTGCTCAACACCTTCGGCCGGCGCGAGGAGCTGCTCGGCCTGGTCGAGAGCTACCGCGCGACCAAGCGCGACCTCGGGCTGATGGACTTCTCCGACCAGATCGAGCTCGGCGCCCGGCTGGCCGACGTGCAGCGCGAGGTGGGGGCGCTGGAGCGCGGGAAGTACCACGTGGTGCTCCTCGACGAGTACCAAGACACCTCGGTCGCGCAGGCGCTGATGCTGAGCCGGCTGTTCTCCGGGCCCGACGAGGCGGCCGGTCGCGGCCACGCGGTGAGCGCGGTCGGCGACCCCAACCAGGCGATCTACGGCTGGCGCGGGGCGTCGGTGTCCAACATCGTCGGCTTCGGGCAGGACTTCCCCCGGGCCGACGGGTCGGCCGACGTGGCGACGTACCCCCTCAGCGTCAACCGGCGGTCGGACGCCCGGATCCTGCAGGCCGCCAACGACCTCGCCGCGCCGCTCTACCGCCAGTTCACCTCGGTGCGCGAGCTCGAGCCGCCGCCGCACGCCGAGGACGGCACGGTGCGGGTCGCGGTCCACCGCAGCTCGGTCGACGAGCTCGGCTGGCTGCCCAAGCAGGTGATCGCTGCCCACGAGGCGATGGGGACGCCGGCCTGGCGCGAGATCGGCGTGCTGACCCGCGACAACGCCCACGCCGCCGAGGTGTTCGATGCGCTCACCCGGGCCGAGATCCCGGTGGAGATCGTCGGCCTCCAGGGCCTGCTCCGCCTCCCGGAGGTCGCCGAGGTCGTCGCCACGCTCACGCTGCTCCACGACCTCACCGCCAACGCCGAGCTGCTCACCCTGCTCACCGGGCCGCGGTGGGCGGTCGGCAGCCGCGACCTGGCGCTGCTCGGCCGCCGGGCGCGGCACCTCACCCGGTTCACCGAGCCGCGCGAGCGCGAGCGGCTCCGCGACCTCGCCGAGGAGCTCGAGGCCGCCGTCTCCGGGGCCGACCCGACCGAGGTGGTGTCCCTGAGCGACGCCCTCGAGGACCCGGGGGAGGGTGACTACTCCGCCGAGGCCCGCGAGCGGTTCACCCTGCTCGCCGGGGAGCTGCGCTACCTCCGGGCGCACGCCGGCGAGCCGCTGCTCGACCTGGTCCGCCGGATCATCGACACCACCGGCATCGACGTCGAGCTGGCCTCCTCGGTCAGCCCGGCGGCCCAGGCCCGGCGCGACAACCTCGACCTGTTCGTGAAGGCGGTCGCGGAGTTCCAGGCCGTCGACGGCTCCGTCACGCTGCCCGCGCTGCTCGCCTACCTCCAGGCCGAGGACGAGTACGGCTCCGGCCTCGACGTCGCCACGCCCACCGAGGCGGACTCGGTCAAGCTGCTCACCGTGCACCGCTCCAAGGGGCTCGAGTGGGACGCCGTCTTCCTGGTCGGGGTGGCGGAGGGCCGCTTCCCGACCGGCACCACCCGCACCAAGTGGCTCAACGGCCCCGCCGTGCTGCCGAACCCCCTCCGCGGCGACGCCCGCGACCTGCCGGCGCTCGGCGGCTGGTCGGCCGCCGAGCTCAAGCAGTTCGCCGACGACAGCAAGGCCCACGAGCTCCAGGAGGAGCTGCGACTCGGCTACGTCGCGCTCACCCGGGCCCGCCACCTGCTCGTGGTCTCCTCCTACTGCTGGTCGCCGCAGCGCAAGACACCCCTCGGCCCGTCGCCCTACCAGCACACCCTGCAGGGACTCGCTGGCCCGCTGGGGGGACGAGCCCGAGCTGTGGGAGGACAAGCCCGGCAAGGGCAGCCTCAACCCGCTCGACGAGCTGTCGTCCGGGCTGCCGTGGCCGATGGAGGCGCACGCCGGCGAGGTCGAGCGCCGGCTCCGGGCGGCCGAGCTGGTCCAGGAGGCGCTGGCCCGGCGTGCGGCCGGCGCCACGGACGACGTCGACGACGGGCTCGACATGGTCGAGGCGGCGACGGTCCAGGAGTGGGACGCCGAGCTCGACCGGCTGCTGGTCGAGGCGCGGCGTGACCGGGCCGACGAGGTGCCGGTGCCGCTGCCGTCCAGCCTGTCCGCGACGGCTCTGGCCCGGCTCCGCGACGACCCGGACGCGCTGGCCGGTGAGCTGGCCCGGCCGATGCCGCGGAAGCCGTCGCCGTCGGCCCGGTTCGGCACCCGCTTCCACGCCTGGGTCGAGGCACGGTTCGGCCAGCAGGAGCTGATGGACCCCGACGAGCTGCCGGGGCGCGGCGACGCGGAGATCGACGACGACGACGACCTCCGTGCGCTGGTCGAGCGGTTCGAGCAGGGTGCCTTCGCCGACCGCACCCCGGTCGCGGTGGAGCCGCCGTTCGCGCTGGTGCTCGACGGCCAGGTGGTCCGGGGCCGCATCGACGCGGTCTACGCCGAGCAGGTCGACGGCGAGGACGGCTTCCTGGTCGTGGACTGGAAGACCAACCGGGCGCAGACCGCCGACCCGTTGCAGCTGGCGGTCTACCGGCTCGCCTGGGCGGAGCTGGCCGGGGTGCCGGTGGAGCGGGTCCGGGCGGCGTTCTACTACGTCCGTTCCGGGGACCTCGTCGAGCCCGTCGGCCTCCAGTCACGCACCCAGCTCGAGGCCCTGCTCCGCCCGTCCTGACCATGCCGGATGGTCCGCTCTGACCATGGGACGAGGTGGACGTCGGGGGTGACGATGGGTCCGGGAGGAAACCATGACGATTCGCGCCGACGAGAAGACCGCTGCCCCGAACCCGACCGTGCCCGTGCAGGCGGGCACCGTGCCGGACCGGGTGCCGACGGTGGTGGACCACATCCACACCCACGGCAAGCGGTGCTACTGGGACTTCCGGGACGCCGGCTGGGTCTGCACCCGCGACTAGGGCGCGTCTCGCGACATTCTTTCGAGACACGCCCAGCGACGGACGTCGGCTCAGCCCACGGTCGCGCCCACGGCGAGCATCGCGTCGAGCGCGATGCCGACCATGTCGGCGAACGTCTCCTGCCGCTCCTGCGCGGAGGTGTGCTCGCCGGTGACGATGTGGTCGGAGACCGTGCACACCGCGAGCGCGCGCCGCTTGTACTGGGCGGCGAGCGTGTACAGCGCGCTCGCCTCCATCTCGACGGCCAGCACGCCGTAGTCCGCCATCCGCTGCGTGAGCTCCGGCCGGGGGCTGTAGAACGAGTCGCCGGACAGGATCAGCCCGACCTTCGTGGCCACGTCCAGGTCGCGCGCGGTGCTGGCGTCGTACGCCGCGCGCAGCAGGTCGAAGTCGGCGACCGGTGCGTAGTCGAGGCCCTCGAACCGGATCCGGTTCATCGAGGAGTCGGTGCACGCACCGGACGCGAGCACCAGGTCACGCAGCGCCAGGTCCGCCGACAGCGCCCCGCAGGACCCGACCCGCACGACGGTGCGGACGTCGTACTCGGCGAACAGCTCGTTGACGTAGATCGACAGCGACGGGAGCCCCATGCCGGACCCCTGCACGGACACCCGCTCGCCGCGGAAGGTGCCGGTGTAGCCGTACATCCCGCGGACCTCGGAGTAGCAGGTGGCGTCCTCGAGGAAGGTCTCCGCGATCCACTTCGCCCGCAGCGGGTCGCCGGGCAGCAGGACGTACGGCGCGATCTGTCCCGGCTCTGCGCCGATGTGGGTGCTCATGGCGGGAGGGTATCGGGGCGGTCGTAGGGTCGGCGTCGTGACCGACCCGCTGTTCCCCGAGCCCGGATCGACCGACATCGCGCTGTCCGTGCGCACCCACGACCGGGTGGGGGAGCGGCGCACCGACGAGGCCTGGCTGGCGGAGGCGTGGACCGCGCCGACGACGCGGATCGTCCCGGTGGCGGGCACGAAGTTCCCGGTCGACGACGCGGGGCAGGCGGTGCGCTGGCACACGGCGGCGGACCTGCCGGACGCGGGGATGCGGATCTTCCTGGGCTCCCGGGACGAGGTCGCCCACTTCGCCCTGGTGGTGCCCGAGCCGTCGGACGAGGGCCGTTGGACGGGCTTCCGGGGTGTCGTGCAGACGCTGCCCGAGCCGGATGCCGGCTTCATGGTGCACGCGATCGCGCTGGCCGAGTGGCACGCGTCGCACCGGTTCTGCCCGCGCGACGGCAGCCCGCTGGTCGCCTCCGACGCCGGCCACGTGCTGCGCTGCGAGGCCGAGGCCCACCAGCAGTTCCCCCGGACCGACCCGGCCGTGATCATGATGGTCACCGACGGCGACCGGGCGCTGCTCGGTCGGCAGCCGAGCTGGCCGGAGGGCCGGTACTCCACGCTGGCCGGCTTCGTGGACCCGGGGGAGAGCCTCGAGGAGGCGGTGGTCCGCGAGGTCGCGGAGGAGACCGGCGTGGAGGTGGGTGAGGTGACCTACTTCGGCAACCAGCCGTGGCCGTTCCCGCAGAGCCTCATGGTGGGCTTCTTCGCGCGGGCGCGCAGCACCGAGATCCACGTCGACGGGGCGGAGCTCAGCGACGCCCGCTGGTTCACCCGCGAGGAGATGAAGGAGCAGGCCGAGTCCGGGGAGCTGGTGCTGCCCGGCGGCATCTCGATCAGCCGCTCGCTGGTCGAGGCGTGGTACGGCGCGCCCCTGCCCGGGTCCTGGTGACGGACGCTCAGGCGATGGCGGCGAGCTTGGCCTTGACCTGGGCCACCGACGGGTTGGTCTGCGCGCTGCCGTCGGAGTAGACGAGGGTCGGCACGGTCTGGTTGCCGCCGTTGACCTGCTCCACGACGAACGCGGCGTCCGGCACGCGCTCGATGTCCACGACGTCGTAGGCGATGCCCTCGCGGTCGAGCTGGCTCTTCAGCCGGTGGCAGTAGCCACACCACTGGGTGGAGTACATCGTCACGGTCGCCGTCCCGTTGGTCGGGGTGGGACCTGTGGAGGGGCTGGTCATTCCTGTCCTTCCTCGCGTCTACGCTGAACACATCGAGCCGGTGCTACGGCCTGATCATTGAAGCCTCATCTGAACGCCCGATGCGAGGAGATCATTCCCTGATGCCGCCGGTCACACCCCTCGCGCCGGGCGCCGACCAGCTGCTGGACGCGCTCGACCCCGAGCAGCGGCAGGTCGCGGAGGCGGTGCGGGGCCCGGTGCGGGTGCTGGCGGGCGCCGGCACCGGCAAGACCCGGGCGATCACGCACCGGATCGCCTACGGCGTGGCGTCGGGGGTCTACAACCCCACCGAGGTGCTGGCGGTCACGTTCACCACCCGCGCCGCCGGCGAGATGCGCACCCGGCTGCGCAGCCTGGGCGCCGGCGGGGTGCAGGCCCGCACGTTCCACTCCGCGGCGCTGCGCCAGGCCCGGTTCTTCTGGCCGCGGGTCTACGGCGGCGACCTGCCGGTGCTCACCGAGTCCAAGCTGGGCCTCATCGGCAACGCCGCCCGGCGCAACCGCGTCCAGACCGACCAGGCGACCCTGCGCGACCTCGCCTCCGAGGTCGAGTGGGCCAAGGTCAGCAACGTCCGGCCGGACGACTACCCGCGGCTCGCCCAGGCGCGCGGCCGCTCGGTCAACGGCGTCGACGCGGCCACGGTCGCCCACGTGTTCGCGACCTACGAGGACGTCAAGCGCGACCAGGGCCGGATGGACATGGAGGACGTCCTGCTCTGCGCAGCCGCGCTGCTCGCCGAGGACGAGCGGGTCGCGGCCCAGGTCCGCCAGCAGTACAAATGGTTCGTCGTCGACGAGTTCCAGGACGTCAGCCCCATCCAGGCGGCACTGCTCGACCTGTGGCTCGGCGGCCGCGACGACCTGTGCGTCGTCGGCGACCCGGCGCAGACGATCTACTCCTTCGCCGGCGCCAACGCGGCCTACCTCCTCGACTTCCCGCAGCGCTACGCGCGCACGACGTCGGTCGAGCTGGTCCGCAACTACCGCTCCACGCCGCAGGTGGTCGGCGCGGCCAACCGGCTGCTCGGGGGCACCCCCAGCGCCGGCGTCCAGCTGCGGTCGCAGCAGGAGAGCGGCGCCGACGTGCGGTTCGCCGAGCACAGCGACGAGGTGGCGGAGGCCGAGCAGGTCGCCGCCGACATCAAGGCGCTGGTCGACTCCGGCACCCCGGCCCGCGAGATCGCCGTCCTGTTCCGGATCAACGCGCAGTCCGAGGCCTTCGAGGAGGCGCTCGCCGCGCGCGGGCTGCCCTACGTCCTGCGGGGCGCCACCCGCTTCTTCGAGCGGCCCGAGGTCAAGCAGGCCGTCACCCTGCTCCGCGGCAACGCCCGCAGCGGTGCCGCCGACGGCCCGCTCGTCGGCGAGGTCAAGGCCGTGCTCGCGGGCATGGGCTGGGCCGCGGAGCCTCCGGCCGGCCGCGGCAACGTGCGCGACCGCTGGGAGTCGCTGCAGGCGATCGTGTCCCAGGCCGACGACTTCGTCGTCACCCAGCCGGACTCCGACCTCGCCGACTTCGTGGCCGAGCTCGACCGGCGTGCCACCGAGCAGCACGCGCCGGTCGCCGAGGGGGTCACCCTGGCGACCCTGCACGCCGCCAAGGGCCTCGAGTGGGACGTCGTGTTCGTGGCCGGCATGCAGGAAGGCACCATGCCGATCATCTACGCCGAGGGCCCGGCAGCGGTCGAGGAGGAGCGGCGGCTGCTCTACGTCGGCATGACCCGGGCCCGGCGCCGGCTGACGGTCTCCTGGTCGCTGGCCCGCAACCCCGGCGGCCGTGCCTCGCGCAAGCCGTCCCGCTTCCTCACCGGGCTGCGGCCCTCGGCACCCTCCGACACGGCCCCCGGGCGCGGTGCCTCCGCCCGCAAGCGCAAGGGCGTGGCGCACTGCCGTGAGTGCGGCAAGCCGCTCGGCAGCACCGCGGAGCGCAAGGTGGGCCGGTGCGAGGACTGCCCGGCGTCGTACGACGAGGAGCTGTTCGAGCGTCTGCGGGCGTGGCGGGTGGCCCGGGCGGCGCAGGAGAAGGTGCCGGCCTACGTCGTGTTCACCGACCTCACGCTGCAGGCGATCGCGGAGGTCAAGCCGGCCGACACCAAGTCCATGCTGCGCATCAACGGCATCGGCCAGTCCAAGCTCACGAAGTACGCCGACGACGTGCTCGCCCTGGTGAGCGGCGAGACCGTCGACGTCAGCGCCGGCGACGCCGCCGACGACGGGGCCGACGATGGGGCCGAGCCAACGCTCGACGAGGCCTGACCGGGCGGTCGCCGTAGTCCGTTCGGGCCATCTGCTGATGCGAGAGAAGATTTTCGCGGAAATACCCAAAAAATCGATTGCCGCTTACAGGGCGGCCCCGGTAAGTTTCTGCTCGTTCCAGTACGCCCGCGCACACACGGCCCTGACAAAGCCGGCGCCCGCCAGCAGAAGGAGGTGATCGCAGTGATGAACATCAACGTGAACTTCGGCCAGCACGCCGATCTCGGCATGCCTGTCTTCGGACGCGTCCGCGTGGCATCCCTGCGCGCCTTCCCGATGACGACGGGTGCCGTGAAGTCGATTGCTGGCCAGAAGTGCGCCCTCATGGACCAGACCCAGGTGCTCGACGGCTACCGCGTCGTCGCCGGCCTGTCCGTCGCCACGGGTGCGTTCCCGGGTATCCCCGCCTGGAGTCCGCCGATCTAGATGAGACCTCATCAGCTCGGCAGCCTCCAGGCCGCGGAACCCGAAACCCGGGATCCGCGGCCTTTCTGTTTCCCCCACGAAGGAAAACGACTTCTCACAAGGAGGTGACAAGAGATGAGTATCAGCGTCCTCGACACATACGCGGTCCCCGCGGACGAGGTCGACGTGGAGCAGCTGCCGTGCCGTCGGGAGAACCCCGAGCTGTTCTTCGCCGAGACTCCGCAGGACGTCGAGGTTGCCAAGGCGCTCTGCCTGGACTGCCCGGTCCGCGCCGAGTGCCTCGCCGGGGCACTCGAGAGGCGTGAGCCCTGGGGTGTCTGGGGTGGCGAGCTGTTCCTGCAAGGAGTGGTGATCCCCCGCAAGAGGCCCCGCGGCCGGCCCCGCAAGAACGAGGTGGCCGCCTGACCGGCAGCAACAACCCAGCAGCGCCCGCAGCACCCAGCACGACAGCAGCACCGACCAGCCAGCAGCAGCAAGACTCAACGGAGAGTGCCATGTACGTAACAGAGACCATCGCTCGGTCGCAGCACCTCGAGCGTCTGGGGGAGGCCGAGCGACTTCGCCGCGGCCACCAGCTCGCCCTCGCCCGGCGCCGGTCGCGTCGCGCGGAGCGGGCCGCCCTCCAGGCCCGACTCGTGCTCGCCCGCACGCTGTGACGTCGTACGACGCCGACAGCCGAAACCACAAGGAAACCTCAGACATGTTCGACTTCCAGAACCGGAGCAACAAGATGAACCTCATGAACGAAGACCTGGCGCGAGCGCAGATGTCCGCGCGCCTGGGAGAGGCGCATGAACTGCGTCGCGGGCACCAGCTCGCGATGGCCCGACGGCTCTCCCGTCGTGCCGAGCGCGCCGCCCAGCAGGCGCGTCTCGCACTTGCCCGCTCGCTCTGAGACCGGAGCCGCCTGACCACCGAGGCTTGTCGCCGTCAGGAGGCGCCACTCAGCAGCCAGAGCAACCACTTGCCGGGCCCTCGCAGCGATCCGCTGCCGGGGCCCGGCCCCTGTTAAGGACGTAGGCTGCCGGCATGGCTGACCCGGCCCGTGCCACCTGCGACTTCTGCGGGACCAGCGTCCCCGGCACGGAGCTGCCGCTGACCTGGACCACCGCCGTCGAGAACGGCCGGACCCGGGTGTTCTGCACGTCCTGCTCGCGGGAGAACCTCCGCGCGATCGAGAGCAAGCTCGACAGCGAGTGGTGGTAGCAGGCTCCCCGAGCGGATTCAGTCCTCGGCGAAGCCCGGCAGCGCCTCGGTGAGGATCTGCCGGAAGGGCAGCTCGGCCTCGAGCTGGCAGAGCACCCCGATGCAGCCCACCCAGACCCGGTGGATCAGCAGGTACGACGGAGGCAGGTTCAGCCGCAGCGCGAGCGTCGAGCCGGGCTGGCGGGGGTCCTGGATCCGCTGGAACTGCTCCCGCATCCACGACCGGGAGAACGCGAACGTCTCCGGCAGCGCCGGCTCCACGAACGGGCCCAGGTAGTCGCGCAGCTCGCCCGGGTCGATGGTGATGTTCGGCTTCACGAACCCCTCGGCGCGCAGACCGTCGAGGACGTCGTCGTAGCCGTCGTACGTCGCGATCCGGATCAGCGAGCCGATGGTGCGCGGCAGGCTCTTCTCGGGGAGTCGGGCCACCGCGCCGAAGTCGACGATGCCGAGCCCGCCCAGCGAGCCGTCCGCCGTCGGGAGCACCCGGAAGTTGCCGGGGTGCGGGTCGGCATGCAGCAGCCCGGCCCGGGCCGGGCCCTGGAAGAGGAACCGGACATAGAGGCTGCCGTAGTGGTTGCGCTCCTCCTGGGTGCCCTCGGCGATCAGCCTGGCCAGCGAGGAGGGTGAGTCGAGCCACTCGGTGACCAGGAGCTTGTCGGTGTAGGCGACCACCGACGGCACGAGATACTCGGGGTCGTCCCGGAAGGTGTCGGCGAAGGCCTGCTGGGCCTCGGCCTCGAGCGTGTAGTCGAGCTCCTCGGCCACCCGCTCCTGCAGCTCGGCGACCAGGGGCTTGATGTCGATCCCGGGGAGCATGCCGCCGAAGGTGCGCGCGACGCGGCTGATCTGCCGCAGGTCCCCCATCAGCGCCTCGCCCGCGCCGGGGTACTGCACCTTCACCGCAACCTCGCGCCCGTCGGACCAGCGGCCGCGGTGCACCTGCCCGATGGAGGCGGCGGCGGCCGGGTCGTCGTCGAACTCGACCAGCTTGGAGCGCCAGCGGGTGCCCAGCTCCGAGGCGAGCACGTGGTGGACGGTGGCCGCCTGCATCGGCGGGGCGGAGTCCTGAAGCCGGGTGAGCTGGGCGCGGTAGGGCGCCGCGAGCTCCTCGGGCAGGGCCGACTCGAGGATGGACAGCGCCTGGCCCATCTTCATCGCGCCGCCCTTGAGGTCGCCGAGCGTCTTGAACAGCTGCTCGGCGGTGCGCTGCTGCACCTCGGACATCACGGTCTCGGCGGGCGCACCGCCGAGCCGGCGCACCGTCCCCGCGGCGGTCCGCCCGGCGAAACCGAGGGGGAGCGCCGCGAGCCGCGCGGTGCGCGAGACGGCCCTGCGGGGCAGCTCGGTCATGCGGGGTCCCTGCGCGGGGCGGAGCGGGGGGTGCTCATGTCCCCATTGTGTCGGATGGGCCCAGGGCGTGGCTGAGGTGCGCAAGACCAGAAGGGAAAACCTCGGTCAGTCCCAGCTGCACCCGCAGCCCGGGTGCCGGAGCCAGGCCTGCGTCTCGAGCCGGCCGGGGCGGGCGTCGAAGGTGACGGTGGTCGACCACGTGGAGGGCCGGCCCCCGTCGACGTACGCCACCAGGTCGCGAGCCGCCCACGCCACGGCCAGGCCGGCCAGCAGCGGGTCGACCGGCTCGGGCGCGCCGTCCGCGCGGTCGCGGGTGCAGGCTGTGGCGTACTGCCGGACGAGCAGCGGCCAGGCGGGGTCCGCGTCGGTGTGGTGCGCGTCGATGCACCGCAGGCAGGCGGTGCGCCCCGGCGCGACGAACGGGCCGAGCACGGCGCGGCCCTCGGTCAGCCGGACGACGAGGTACGGCGTGCCGGAGCGGGTCCAGGGGTCGACCAGCTCACGGTCCGGTTCGCCGACCCCGACCAGCACGGCGGCGGAGAGATCGTCCCGGGGACGCGGGCGGGGGAGCCCGACCGCTCCGACCAGATCGGCCAGGTCGTCGGGCAGGCTCGCCCCGGCCGGGTGCCCGAAGCCGACCACGTCGGTGAAGAAGTCGCCACGCGCCGTGCGGCGGGCCGGTGCCTCCGGCCCGGCTGTCCGGGCCAGGGCGGCGCTGGTCGCGGCGGTGATGTCGGTGCGGCCGAGTGCGGGGACCAGGGCGCTCTCGTCGAGCACGAGGTCGTGCTGCACGAGCAGGTCGAGGGTGGTCGGGTCGGCGTGCTCCGCGCGGTCGGCGGAGACGGCCAGCAGCGCGAGCGCTCGCCGGACCTCGGCGGTGTCGGGCAGCACCAGCGCGGAGCGGGGGTCGAGCCCGACCTGCAGCTCACCGGTGCCACGAGTCAGCACGTGGGTGCCGGGGCGGAGGATCGGGCGCATGCCGTCAGCCTCGCCCAGGCGGCCGCCCGGCGCGAACGGTCGTCCACAGGCCCCCGGGGAAGACAGCAGCGGGCCCCCTCGTGCTCGAGGGGGCCCGCTGCAGGTAAGACGCGGAAGGCGGGTGCTCAGGCCTTGCCGAGGATGCGGTTGAGGTTCGTGCCGCAGACCGGGCACACGGCCTTCGCCATGCGGGTGCCCTTGTCGTTGACCTTCACCTCGCCCTCCGCCTCGCGCTTCTCCTTGCACTTCACGCAGTAGAACTCGCCGCTCCAGGTCTCCGCCATGACGGCCTCCTTGTTCTTCGTCGTTCTGGTCGTCGGCGGGAGTCAGGGAAGACCCGCCGGGGCCGCGCCGGGTGGCGACCGCATCGCACACTACGGCAGGCGCAAGGGAGAGTCATGCAGGCGCAGGCGCGATCGGGCCGTTTTCACGCTCAGCGGCCGAGTTTTTCACCCCTTTTGCCGGGTTTGAGGAGGGGGTGGGTTCACGCCGTCACCGAGCGGTGCGATTGATGTCTCATCGGGCGCTTTGCGACCGTCTCCGTCGGTAGGGTCCCGCGCATGACCGACACCGCTCCCGCCCACCTCCGCGTCGACCGCCGCGACGACGGCGTCGCCGTCCTGACCCTCGACAACCCGGACCAGCGCAACGCCATGTCCGACGCGATGACGGCGTCCTGGGTGGCGGCGGTCGACGAGCTGGCCGGCGACCGCGACCTGCGGGCCGTGGTGGTCACCGGGGCGGGGTCCGCGTTCTGCTCGGGCGGCAACACCGGCTGGATCGCCAGCGAGCCGGACGCCACCGTCGACGAGCTCCGCACCCGGATGGTGGCGTTCTACCGGGCCTGGCTGTCCATCCGCCGGCTCGAGGTGCCCACCATCGCGGCCGTCAACGGGCCGGCCATCGGCGCCGGCCTGTGCGTGGCGCTGGCCTGCGACATCCGGTACGCCGCGCGGGGCGCCCGGCTCGGTGCGCCGTTCGTGAAGCTCGGCATGCACGCCGGGATGGCCGCGACGTACCTGCTGCCCAACGTCGTGGGCGAGGCGCACGCGCGGGACCTGCTGCTCACCGGCCGGCTCGTGGACGCCGACGAGGCACTGCGCCTCGGGCTGGTCTCGCGGGTGCTGGAGCCGGACGGCTTCCTGGACGAGGTGCTGGCCACGGCGGCCGGCGTCGCCGCCACCGCCCCGGTGGCCACCCGGCTCACCACGGTCGCTCTGCGCGACGGCGGGCACGCCGACTTCGAGACCGCCCTGCAGTGGGAGGGGCTGGCCCAGCCGGTCACGCTCGCCACCGCCGACCTCCAGGAGGGCATCGCCGCGGCCCGCGAGAAGCGTCCGCCGCGGTTCACCGGTCGCTGACCAGCACGCCCGGGATGCACAGAGAGGCCCTCCGCCTCACCGGTGCGCCACTTGCCTTCCCCTTGCGAGCGCCGCACCGACTCGGCCGAGGGCCTCATCTGCCGCCCAACCTAGGCGGCGGTGCGGGGGACGGTCAACGGAGCGCCGTCCACCCCTGTGGATAACCATGTGGATGAGTTGTGGACGGTGCTCCACAGCCTGTGGACCCGTCGGTGGAAAGCCGTGGACAAGGCTGTGGGGGACACGCCCGGGCCGCTCGCCGCGCCGTCGCTGACCAGCCAGAATGTCCCTGCACACGGTGTGGACGGAAAATGGCGCCGCATCACGACCGGACAGGAGCCCTCGTGACCGACACCGACCAGCCGGTCGACCCGGTGTGGGCCCTGCGCCGGATCGCGTTCCTGCTCGAGCGTCGGTTGGCCGACAGCTACCGGATCAAGGCCTACCGCGGCGCGGCGGCCACGCTGCTCACCGTCGACGCCGACGAGGTGCGGGAGCGGGCCCGGGCGGGCACGCTGCGGCAGCTGCCCGGGGTGGGTGCGAAGACCGCGGGCATCGTCGAGGAGTGCGTGGCCGGCCAGGACCCCCGGCTACCTCACCGAGCTCGAGGGCACGGCGGGACCGCTGGTCGAGGGCGGGGAGGAGTACCGCGCTGCGCTGCAGGGTGACCTGCACACCCACTCGGACTGGTCCGACGGCGGCTCACCGATCGAGGAGATGGCGATGACCGCGATGGAGCTCGGTCACACGTACGTCGTCCTCACCGACCACTCGCCGCGGCTGCGCGTGGCCAACGGGCTCTCGGTCGAGCGGCTCACCCGCCAGCTCGAGGTCGTCGCGGCCGTCAACGACCATCTCGCGACCTCGGGAGACTTCCGGATGCTCACCGGCATCGAGGTCGACATCCTCGAGGACGGCGGCCTCGACCAGACCGACGCGATGCTCGACCGGCTCGACCTGCGGGTCGCCTCGGTGCACTCCAAGCTGCGGATGGACCGGGCCTCGATGACCCGGCGGATGGTGGCCGCCGTGCGCCACCCGCGCACCAACGTGCTCGGTCACTGCACCGGCCGGCTGATCATGGGCGGCCGCGGCACCCGGCCACAGAGCGAGTTCGACGCCGAGGCCGTCTTCGCCGCCTGTGCCGAGCACGACGTCGCGGTGGAGATCAACTCGCGGCCGGAGCGGTGCGACCCGCCCGACGACCTCGTCGGGCTCGCGCTGGAGGCCGGCTGCCTGTTCTCGATCGACAGCGACGCCCACGCGCCCGGTCAGCTGGACTTCCTGGCCCACGGCGCGGAGCGGGCGCAGCGCCTCGGTGTGCCGCTCGACCGGATCGTCAACACCTGGCCCGCCGACCGGTTGCTGGGCTGGGCCAACAGGTAATCTGCCTCACATGGCCGCACCCGTCACGAGCGCCGATGACGCTCCCGTCGTCGAGGTGCGGCGTTCCCGCAAGAGGCGCCGGACGGTCGCTGCCTACCGCGAGGACGACAAGGTCGTAGTGCTCGTCCCGGCCCGGTTCACCCGGGCCGAGGAGAGGGAGTGGGTGGCCACGATGGTGGCCCGCCTCGAGAAGTCCGAGAAGCGCCGGCGGCCCAGCGACGCCGGTCTCGTACGACGGGCGGCCGAGCTCAACGCGAGGTACCTCGACGGTCGCGCCGAGCCGCTCACGGTCCGCTGGGTCGCCAACCAGAACAGCCGCTGGGGCAGCTGCACGCCCAGCGACAAGTCGATCCGGCTCTCCACCCGGCTGCAGGGCATGCCCGCCTGGGTCATCGACTACGTGCTCGTCCACGAGCTCGCCCACCTCCTGGAGGCCGGCCACACCCCGGAGTTCTGGGAGTGGGTCGACCACTACCCCAAGGCCGAGCGGGCCAAGGGCTTCCTCGAGGGGGTCGCGGCCGCGTCGCAGCTGGGGCTGGAGGCGGACGCGCCCGACTGCTCCGACGAGGGTGCGGCTCAGATGGCGCGCGACGACGAGGCGGTCGACGCGGACGTCGACGGCGTCTGAGCCGGGGCCAGGGCCCGCGCCACCGCGGCGTCGACCATCTCCCGCAGCTCGCCGGCGTCGTTCGGCAGGCCGTCGACCGGCCACCAGCGCACGTCGATCGACTCCTCGCTGACCTCGTGAGCGGCTCCCTCGGGTGCCAGCGCCAGGAACCGCACGTCGAGGTGGCGCACCGAGGGGTGGTCGCCGCAGAAGGCCACCTCGTGGGCGTCGAGGTGCAGCGGCACCGGGTCGAGCACGAGCCCCTGCACCCCGGACTCCTCGGTGGCCTCCCGCAGCGCCGCGCCCGCCAGCGAGGTGTCCTGCGGCTCCAGGTGCCCGCCCATGTGGAACCACCGCTTGGCCTTCGCGTGCAGCGTGAGCAGCACCTCGGTGCCGTCCGGCGAAAGGATCAGCGCGCCGGCGGTGACGTGGGCTCCGGGGCAGGACCGCTCGGTCCCGTCGGCGTGGGCCTCGAGGTGGTCGACGTACTCCTGGCGGAGGGCCTCCTGGCGAGGTACGTCGGAGCGCCACGCCCGCAGCGTCGCGAGCGCCTCGTCACGCAGTGCGCTCACGCGTCGCGGTCGGGATCGTCGCCGCGCTCGTCCTGGTCGAGCAGGGCCGCGAGCGCGGCGTCGAACTCGGCGTCGGTCAGCGCTTCGGCGGCGGGGATCGAGCCCTCGTGGAAGCCGAGCGGGTCGTCGAGGTCGGCCGAGGTGGGCAGCAGGTCGGGGTGCGCCCACACCGCGTCGCGGGCCTCCTGACCCTTGCGCGAGCGCAGGGACCCCCACAGGGCCGACGCGTCGCGCAGCCGACGAGGCCGCAGCTCCAGACCCACCAGAGCGGCGAACGTCGACTCGGCGGGGCCGCCGGCCGCGCGACGGCGGCGCACGGCCTCCTGCAGCTTGCCGGCACTCGGCATCCGGTGCTCGGTGGCCTGGCCGACGACCTCGTCGACCCAGCCCTCGACCAGCGCCAACGCGGTCTCCAGGCGAATCAGCGCCGCCTGCTGCGCCGGGGTCTTCTCCGGCTCGAACAGCCCGCCCTCGAGCGCCTCCTGGATGGAGGCGGGGTTGGCCGGGTCGATGTCGCGCATCGACGACTCGATCTTGGACACGTCGATGGTGGTGCCGCGGCCGTAGTCCTCCACCGCGGCGATGAGGTGCCCGCGCAACCAGGGGACGTGCGCGAACAGCCGCTGGTGGGCCGCCTCGCGCAGCGCGAGGTACAGGAGCACGTCGTCATGGCCGACGTCGAGGCCGTCGGCGAACGTGCCGACGTTGGCCGGCAGCAGCGCGGCGCGTCCAGGGGGGCCGAGGGGGAGGCCGACGTCGGAGCCACTCAGCACCTCACCGGCGAGCCCGCCGAGCGCCTGCCCGACCTGGCTGCCGAACATCGCGCCGCCGGCCTGGCCCAGCAGACCCATCAGCGGACCGGCCAGCTGCTGCGCCTCCGCGGGCAGGGCGTTGCCCATCGCGGACACGACGTGCTCGGCGACCGGCTCCACCAGGACCTTCCAGACGTCGATCGTCTGCTCCACCCAGTCGGCCCGGCTCCAGGCCGCGGGCCCGGACACGCCCGAGGCGAACTCGGTGGCGGAGTCGAGCCAGTGGTCCGCGAGCCGCAGCGCGTCGGCGACGTCGGACTGCTGCTTCTGGGTGGGAGTGGGGTCGGGGTGCTCGGCGACGGTGCGTCGCGCGACGTCCTTGGCCAGCGCCCAGTTCACCGAGCCCTCGTGCGGCGCCATCATCGCCTGCATCTGGCTCATCAAGGCGGACAGGTCCGGCATGCCGCCGGCACCGCCGGTCATGCCCGGGAAGCCAGCTCCCGCAGCGCCGCCGGCACCGAACGCGTTGAAGATCTGCTCGAACGGCGTGCCCTTGAAGGGGTTCGGGGTCTCGTCATCGGGACCGTCACCGGGGTCGTTCGTCATACGTCCAAACTACTCGCCGCGTCCAACGGGGCGACGCCGGTGTGAGTACCCTCGGCGGGTGACCGATGGCCCCGGCGACCTGCCCGTCGTACGCCTCGTCGACCTGCGGGAGACCCCGCTCGACGTCGCGGAGGTGCTCGACGCCATCGCGGACCCCGCGGCCGGGGGCGTCGACGTCTTCGTCGGCAACGTCCGCGACCACGACCGTGACCACGGCGTGACCGGGCTGGAGTACTCCGCGCACCCGACCGCGCTGGAGCGGCTCGTGGAGGTCACCGAGACCGTCGCCAAGGAGTACGACGTCCTGGCCGTCGCCGCGGTGCACCGGGTCGGCCGGCTCGCGATCGGGGACGCCGCCGTCGTGGTGGCGACCGCAGCCGCGCACCGCGGCGAGGCCTTCGAGGCGACGCGGGCGCTGATCGACCGGCTCAAGGAGACGGTGCCGATCTGGAAGCACCAGATGTTCGAGGACGGCAGCGACGAGTGGGTCGGCACCCCGTAGACACCCGTGAGCAGGCCTGAGCCCCGGCTGAGGGCGCGCCTCACCGGCGCGAGGCCGTTCTGTTCCTAGGCTGGGGCCGTGGAGATCCTGGTCTGGCTGGTGCCCTCGGGTGTGGTCCTCGTGATCGCGATGGTCTGGGCCGCCTGGGCGGGCCGGCCGCGCCGCGAGGAGGACCGCCGCTCGGACGCGGCCTACGAGCGCTTCGCCAAGGCGATCGCCAAGGAGCACCCCGGTGCCGGCCGCGCCGGGCCGCCCGTCGCCCGCGACCGGAGCACCGGCATCGCCGTGCGCCCGTCGCGCGCGGGCACCCCTCGGCCGGGCGACCAGGAGCGCACCCGCCGCACTGCCTGAGCGCCCGCGCAATCCTCGGGTGCCGCAGCGGGACTTGCCGCCTGATGAGAGGGTGGCGCCATGAATCGCCGCAGCCTGGCCAGCATCCTGGTGTTCAGCCTGCTGGTGCTGCTGCTGGCCGCCGCGGTGTTCGTGCCGGTGCCCTACGTCACCGAGGGCCCGGGCCCGACCGTCAACGTGCTGGGCAAGCCCGGCGGCAAGCCGATCATCTCCGTGCGCGGCCACCAGACCTACCCCACCCAGGGGGACCTGCGGCTGACGACCGTGTCGGTCACCAACCCGACCCACCGGATCGGCCTCGGTGAGGCGCTGGCGGCGTGGTTCGACGGGGCCCGCGCCGTCTACCCGCGCGACGTGATCTACCCGCCGGACCAGAGCGCCGAGGACGTCGAGACGCAGAGCGCCGTGGAGATGGTCAGCTCCCAGGACACCGCGATCGCGGCCGCGCTGCACGAGCTCGGCTACAAGCTGCCGCTGCGCGTCGAGATCGTGGACGTCACCAAGGGCGCCCCGGCCGACGGCAAGCTGCGCACCCGCGACCGGGTGGTGAAGGTCAACGGCCAGACCATCACCGACGTGTCGCAGGTGTCGAAGGCGATCCAGAGCAGCGGCATCGGCAAGCCGGCCACCTTCGTCGTACGCCGGGACGGGGCGACCAAGACCGTCACGGTCACCCCGAAGGCGTCACCGGACGATCCGCAGAAAGCGGCCGTCGGGGTACAGATCCAACCCGGCTACGACTTCCCGTTCGACGTGGCCGTCCGCCTCGGCGACGACATCGGCGGACCGAGCGCTGGTCTGATCTTCTCCCTCGGCGTCTACGACACGCTCACGCCCGGGTCGCTGACCGGAGGCACCGACATCGCCGGCACGGGAACCATCACGGCCAAGGGACGCGTTGGACCCATCGGAGGCATCCAACAGAAGATCGTCGCCGCCGCCGACGCGGGAGCGAAGCTCTTCCTGGTGCCGCCGGACAACTGCGAGGACGCGCTCAACGCCGACGTCACGAAGGACGAGATCACGCTCGTGAAGGCCACCACCATGCACAGTGCCGTGGAGTCCCTGAGGACCTATGCCCGCGACAAGTCCGCCGACCTGCCGAGCTGCGGATGAGCGAGTCCACGCCCGAGGTCGACGCCGTGCTGCGTGCGGCCGTCCGCGAGATCGAGACGCACGCGGCCGAGGCCGGGTGGGACCAGCCGGCGCGGCTCTACGCGCTGGTGCCGACCTCCGACCTGGTGGCCCGTGAGCCCGCGCTCGCGGCGGCCATGGGCCTGAGCGAGACCGACGCGGCCGGCTCGTTGACGCCGGTGGAGCAGGACGACGTGCCGGTGGACCGGTCCCTGGAGTCGGTGCTGGGGACGATCATGTGGCCCGCCGAGGTGTTCGGCTGCGCGGCCGTCGTGGAGCGGCTGGTGCTGCCGCCCGAAGCCGACCAGCAGCTGCCCGACGACCCGCGCTCCGCGGAGGAGTACGCCGCGGAGCACCCGGACCGCCAGGAGGTGCGCATCGTCGCGGGCGCGACCCGCGACGGCTCGACGTACTGCGCGCTGCGGCTGCGCACGCACGACGACCCGCTGTCGGTGCTGGAGTCCCCGGACCTGGTGCCCGGGCTCCTAGAGTTGGTGCGCGGCACCTTAGAGAACTGACGGGACGGACGAGAAAAGCGTGAGCGGAATCTTCGACGACGGCAGCCCCGAGCCGGCCAGGCGCGTCCCGACGCCCGGCTCGCCGCAGCGGTCGCGTGCGCTGATCGGCACGATCATCGTGCTGGTCCTGGCGTTCTTCCTTGTCTCCGTGTTCACCGGGGTGTGGACCGACCGGCTGTGGTTCAAGAGCGTCGGGTCGAGCACCGCCACCGGTTACTCGAGCGTGTTCACCAAGGTGCTCGGCACCAAGGTGATGCTGTTCCTGGTGTTCGGGCTGCTGATGGGTGCGGTGGTGGCCGCGAACGTCGTGCTGGCCTACCGGTTCCGGCCGCTGTTCCGGCCGCCGTCGCAGGAGCAGGCCAACCTCGACCGCTACCGCGAGGTCGTCGACCCGCTGCGCCGGTGGCTGGTCGTCGCCGTCGCCGTCGTGCTCGGGCTCTTCGCCGGCGGCTCCGGCTCGGGGCAGTGGCGGCAGTTCCTTATGTGGCGGCACCGCTCGCCGTTCGGCACCCAGGACCCCTACTTCCACAAGGATGTCGGGTTCTACGTCTTCGAGCTGCCGTGGCTGCACTACCTCGTCGACTTCGGCCTGGCGCTGACGGTGCTCAGCCTGCTGGCCGCCGCGGTCGTGCACTACCTGTTCGGTGGCATCCGCCTGCAGTCCAAGCAGGACCGGCTCTCCGGTGCCGCGCAGGTGCAGATCTCCGTGCTCGCCGGTCTGTTCGTGCTCTTCAAGGCGGTCGACTACTGGCTCGACCGGTTCAACCTGAGCAACGACAGCGGTGGTCTGTTCACCGGGATCGGCTACACCGACAAGAACGCCGTGCTGCCGGCCAAGACGATCCTGACCTTCATCGCGATCATCTGCGCGGTGCTGTTCTTCGCCAACGTCTTCCGGCGCAGCTGGATGCTGCCGTCCGTCGGCCTGGCGCTGCTGGTGGTCTCCTCCATCCTGCTGGGGGCGATCTGGCCCGGCATCGTCCAGCAGTTCCAGGTCCACCCCTCCGAGCCGGACAAGGAGGGGCCGTACCTCGCCAGGAACATCCACGCGACCCGCGTGGCCTACGGCATCGACAACACCAAGATCACCAACTTCAACCCGAAGCAGGCGCTGGCCGCCGCGCAGCTCCAGCAGGACCAGCCCTCCCTGGACGCCACTCGTCTCCTCGACCCGGCGCTGGTCCCGCCGGCCTTCGAGCAGCTGCAGCAGGTGCGAGGCTTCTACAACGTGGCCCCGGTGCTCGACGTCGACCGCTACCAGATCAACGGGCGGACCCGCGACGTCGTCATCGCGGCGCGGGAGCTCGACCAGGCCGGCCTGCCGGACACCCAGCGCAACTGGGCGAACGAGCACACCGTGTACACCCACGGCTACGGGATCATCGCGGCGTACGGCAACCAGCGGAACGCCAACGACCAGGCCGACATCAACGATGGCAAGCCGGTGTGGGCCGAGAGCGGGCTGCCGCCCTCGGGCGAGCTGACGGACATGTTCAAGAACGGCTACCAGCCGCGCATCTACTTCGGTGAGCACAGCCCCGACTACTCGATCGTCGGCAAGGCACCGGGCGGCCGCAGCGTCGAGCTCGACCTGCCCGAGGGAAGCGGCTCCACGCCGACCAGCAACACGTACGCCGGCACCGCCGGTGTGCCGGTCGGTGGCCTGTTCAACAAGCTGATGTACGCCATCAAGTTCAGCGAGCCCAACATCGTGCTCTCGAGCCGGGTCAACGAGAACTCCCGGATCCTCTACGACCGGGCCCCCCGGGAGCGGGTGCAGAAGGTCGCGCCCTGGCTGACCGTGGACGGCGACGCCTATCCGGCGGTGGTCGACGGTCGGGTGAAGTGGATCCTCGACGGCTACACGACCACCGACCACTACCCGAACAGCGAGAAGGACTCGCTGCGCTCCATGACCTCGGACGCGCTGAGCCCGAACACGACCTACGCGACGCTGCCGACCGACGAGATCAACTACATGCGCAACTCGGTCAAGGCCGTCGTCGACGCGTACGACGGGAGCGTCGACCTCTACGAGTGGGACGCCAAGGACCCGATCCTCAAGGCGTGGGAGGGCGCGTTCAACAACATCGTCGTCCCCAAGGCCAAGATCCCGCAGGACCTGCTCCAGCACATGCGCTACCCCGAGGACCTGTTCAAGGTGCAGCGGAACATGCTGGCGCAGTACCACGTCACGGACGCGCAGACCTTCTACGGCGGCGACGACCAGTGGAAGGTGCCCGAGGACCCGGAGAACCGCACCAACAAGCAGCCGCCGTACCGCCTCTCGGTGCGCACGCCCGGCAACGGCAACACGCCCGTGTTCTCGCTGACCAGCACGTTCGTGCCGCAGAAGAAGCAGAACCTCGCGTCGTTCATCTCCGTCGACGCGGACGCGTCCCGCCCGGGCTACGGCACCATCCGGATCCTGCGGCTGCCCAGCAACACCAGCGTGCCCGGACCCTCGCAGATCGCGAACAACTTCGGGCAGGACGCGGACATCCAGAACAAGCTGGTCGCCTTCACCAAGGCCAACTCCCGGGCGGTCTACGGCAACCTGCTGACCCTGCCGGTGGGCGACGGCCTGCTCTACGTCCAGCCGCTGTACGCGCAACGCAAGACGGGTGCGGCGTTGTACCCCGCGCTGCGCTACGTGCTGGTCTCCTTCGGTGAGCAGGTCGGCATCGGGACCACGCTGACGGCCGCCCTCAACGACGTGCTCGGCATCGCGTCGTCGCCCAGCGAGGGCACTGGCGGCACCACCGGCGGCGGCACCACCGGAGGCACCGGCGGCACGAGCGGAGGCACCGTCCCCGGTGACGTCCGCTCCCTGCTGCAGCAGGCCGAGGCGCAGTTCGCCGCGGCTCAGCGGGCGCTCCAGTCCGGCGACCTCGAGGGCTACGCGAAGGCCCAGGGGGCAGCGCGCGACCTGGTGCGCAGAGCCCTCGTCGAGGCCGGCAAGGCGAGCCCGTCAGGGAAGCCGTCCCCGTCGTCCTCGGCGAGCCCGTCACCGACGCCCAACGGCTGACCGCGCGACTCACCGGAAAACAAGGGGCGACTGGCGGCGGAACCGCCCAAATTGTTCCGGTAGCGCGCCGAGTCGCCGAGTCGTAGATTGCAGGACGTTGGGAAGTTCCAGCCGACAGCATTGACTGCCCGTCGGCCCGGCGGGCCCGTGCAGCGCCACCCGCCCACCGGACCAGCTCGACAGCCAACGCGCCTGGGGTGTGAGGCGCTTGTCCGAGACCGTCGCGACCGCCCGTGCGCGCCGACGCATCGTCGTCCACGGTGTCGTACAGGGTGTCGGCTTCCGTCCCTTCGTCTACGCGCTGGCGCGCTCGCTCGACCTGTCCGGCTGCGTCTGGAACGCCGGGGACGGTGTCGTGGTCGAGGTCGAGGGGGAGCCCGCGGCCGTCGCCTCGTTCGACCGACGGCTCGCCGCGGAGGCCCCGCCGCTCGCGGTCGTCAGCGACGTCTCCTCGGCGGCGGTGGCTGTCCAGGGCGGCACGTCCTTCACCATCCGGCCGTCCGAGCACGCGTCCGGCCGCACCTTCGTCAGCCCGGACGTCAGCATCTGCGCCGACTGCCTGGCCGACCTGCGCGACCCCGGCAACCGGCGCCACCGCCATCCGTTCGTGACCTGCACGAACTGCGGCCCGCGCTACACGATCACCACCGGGCTGCCCGTCGACCGGGCCCTGACCACGATGGCCGGCTTCGCGCTGTGCGACGACTGCGCCCGGGAGTACGCCGACCCGGGTGACCGTCGTTTCCACGCGCAGACGATCTGCTGCCCGGCCTGCGGGCCGCGGTTGCGCCTCGTGCGTCCGGGCCGGGCCGCGACCAGCGGTGAGGGAGCGCTGAGCGAGGCACGGAGCCTCCTCGCGAACGGCGCGGTCGTCGCGGTGAAGGGCCTCGGCGGCTACCACCTCGCCTGCGACGCCACAGCCGCCGCGGCCGTGGCGACGCTCCGCAAGCGCAAGCAGCGCGGCGACAAGCCGTTCGCACTGATGGTCGCCGACCTCGGCGCCGCCGAGCGCTTGCTGGTCCTCGACGACGCCGAGCGTGCGCTGCTGGCATCACGACAGCGGCCGATCGTGCTGGCCCGGCGGCGGGCCGGGGCGGTCGCCGACGGCGTCGCCCCGGGCCACGACGACCTGGGGGTGATGCTGGCCTACACGCCGCTGCACCACCTGCTGCTCGGGCTTCCCGACGACGACGTCCGGCTGCCGGCGCTGGTGATGACCAGCGGCAACCTCGCCGGCGAGCCGATCGTCACCGACGACGCCGAGGCGCTCACCCGGCTGGCCGGGCTGGCCGACGCCTGGTTGTACGGCGACCGGCCGATCCACGTGCCCTGCGACGACACGGTCACCCGGTGCGTCGACGGCGAGGAGGCCCCGGTGCGTCGCTCCCGGGGGCACGCACCGCTGCCGTTGAGCCTGCCGTTCGACAGCCCGCCGGCGCTGGGCGTCGGCGGGGACCTGAAGAACACCTTCTGCGTCGCGGAGGGGCGGCTGGCCTGGATGTCGGCGCACGTGGGCGACATGGACGACCTGGCGACGCTGGCGGCGTTCACGACCGCCGAGACGCACCTGGAGATGCTGACCGGCGTCACGCCGGCCGCGCTTCGCCGCCGACCGGCACCCGGCCTACCGCTCCCGCCGGTGGGCCCTCGACCACGCCGCGGGGCGTCCGGTCGAGGAGGTGCAGCACCACCACGCGCACGTCGCCTCGACGATGGCGGAGCACGGGCTCGGTAGCGACAGCCGGGTCCTCGGGGTCGCGTTCGACGGCACCGGCTACGGCGACGACGGCGCCGTCTGGGGTGGGGAGGTCCTGGTCGCGGGCTACGCCGACTTCGTCCGGGCCGCCCACCTCGCCTACGTCCCGCTGCCCGGCGGCGACGCGGCCGTGCGCAACCCCTGCCGGATGGCGCTGTCGCACCTGCGGGCCGCGGGCCTCGCGTGGGACCCGGGCCTGCCCTGCGTGCGAGCGTGCAGCGAGCAGGAGCTCGCGCTGCTCGACCGGCAGCTGACCACGGGGCTGCGCTGCGTGCCGACGTCGAGCATGGGCCGGTTGTTCGACGCGGTGGCCTCCCTCGCCGGCATCTGCCACCGGGCCGGCTACGACGCGCAGGCGGCGATGGAGCTGGAGGCCGTCGCCCGGCGGGCGACGGCGCCGCGCGGCTACCGGTTCGCCGTCGACGGTGAGCTGCTCGACGCGGGACCGGTCCTGGCCGAGGCCGCCGCCGACGTCCTCGCCGGCGCCCCGGCCAGCCTCGTCGCGGCCCGCTTCCAGCAGGGCGTGGTCGACCTGGTGGCCGCGGTCCTGGAGCGGCTGCGCGACGAGACCGGGCTGGCCGTGGTCACCCTCAGCGGCGGGTGTCTTCCTCAACGCCTACCTCACCTCGGCCTGCGCGAGCGCCCTCACCGCGCGCGGCTTCGAGGTGCTGCGCCACCACACCGTCCCGGCGAGCGACGCCGGCCTCGCCCTCGGGCAGGTCGCCGTGCTCGCCCACCGCACCCCAGCACCCGACGTACGCCAAGGAAGGGAGCAGCCATGTGCCTAGCCGTCCCGGGACGGGTCCTGGAGATCAGCGAGCGCGACGGGACCCGGATCGCGCAGGTGGACTTCGGCGGGGTCAGCAAGGAGGTCTGCCTGGAGTACGTCCCCGACCTGCAGGTCGGTGAGTACACGATCGTGCACGTCGGTTTCGCGCTCCAGCGGCTCGACGAGCAGTCCGCCCTGGAGACCCTCGACCTCTTCCGCCAGATGGGCGAGCTGGACGCCGAGTTCGGCGACCAGTGGGGGCGGGCGGCCGATCAGGCCGGCCTGCCGAGGCCCGACCTCGCACCGAGCATGGACACAGTCGACAGCCCGGCCGGACCGGGCGGAGAGGCAGGGCGGCGATGAAGTACCTCGACGAGTTCCAGGACCCCGCGCTGGCGAAGCGGCTGCTGGACGACATCCACGCCACCGCCACCCAGCCCTGGGCGATGATGGAGGTCTGCGGCGGGCAGACCCACTCGATCATCCGGCACGGGCTCGACCAGCTGCTCCCCGACGGGATCGAGCTCATCCACGGACCCGGGTGCCCGGTGTGCGTGACGCCGCTCGAGGTGATCGACAAGGCGCTCGAGATCGCGGCCCGTCCGGACGTGATCTTCTGCTCCTTCGGCGACATGCTGCGGGTGCCCGGCAGCGACAAGGACCTGTTCCGGGTCAAGAGCGCCGGCGGCGACGTACGCGTCGTCTACTCGCCGCTCGACGCCCTCAACCTGGCCCGGCGAGAACCCCGACAAGCAGGTCGTGTTCTTCGGGATCGGCTTCGAGACCACGGCGCCGCCCAACGCGATGACGGTCTACCAGGCCAAGAAGCTGGGCATCGAGAACTTCAGCCTGCTGGTCAGCCACGTCCGGGTGCCACCGGCGATCGAGGCGATCATGACGTCGCCCGACTGCCGGGTGCAGGCGTTCCTCGCGGCCGGGCACGTGTGCACGGTGATGGGCACGGGGGAGTACCCCCCGCTGTCCGAGCGCTTCGCGGTGCCGATCGTGGTGACCGGCTTCGAGCCGCTGGACATCCTCGAGGGCATCCGGCGCGCCGTGCACCAGCTCGAGGACGGCCGCGCCGAGGTCGAGAACGCCTACCCGCGCGTCGTCCTGCCCGAGGGCAACCCGGTCGCGGTGAAGATGCTCGAGGACGTCTTCGAGGTGGTCGACCGGTCCTGGCGCGGCATCGGGATGATCCCCCAGAGCGGCTGGCGGCTCTCCGAGCGCTACCGGGCGTACGACGCCGAGGACCGTTTCGAGGTCGGCGACATCCACACCCAGGAGTCCTCGGTCTGCCGCAGCGGCGAGGTGCTGCAGGGACTCATCAAGCCGCACGAGTGCTCGGCGTTCGGCACGCTGTGCACGCCGCGCAACCCGCTCGGCGCGACGATGGTGTCCAGCGAGGGGGCGTGCGCGGCGTACTACCTCTACCGGCGGATGTCGGTGCCGGCCTCGGGCACGTCGGGGAGCGTGCCGGCCTCGGGCACGTCGGGGAGCGTGCCGGCCCAGGCCACGGGTGAGGGGAAGAAGGTGACTCCCGTTGGCTGAGCCGCTGACCCTCTCGCAGCCGGCGAGCTTCGAGGGCTGGACCTGTCCGCTGCCGCTGCGCGACAGCCCGACGATCGTGATGGGGCACGGCGGCGGCGGCGCGATGTCCGGCGAGCTCGTCGAGCACGTCTTCCTGCCGGCGTTCGCCGACGACTCCCTGGCGCAGCTCGGTGACTCCGCGGTGCTGCCGCTGCTCGGTGGGCGGGTCGCGTTCTCGACCGACTCGTTCGTCGTACGCCCGCTGTTCTTCCCGGGCGGCAGCATCGGCGACCTCGCCGTCAACGGCACGGTCAACGACCTGGCGATGAGCGGCGCGCAGGCGCTGTTCCTGTCCGCCGCGTTCGTCCTCGAGGAGGGCACCGACGTCACCAAGGTCGGCGCGGTCGCGCAACGGCTCGGCGCCGCCGCCCGGCGGGCCGGGGTCCGGGTGGTCACCGGCGACACCAAGGTCGTCGAGTCCGGCCACGGCGACGAGATCTACGTCAACACCGCCGGTGTCGGCGTGGTGCCCGACGGCGTGGACATCCGACCCGACCGTGCCCGGCCCGGTGACGTGGTCATCGTCAGCGGTGACATCGGGGTGCACGGGATCGCGATCATGAGCGTCCGCGAGGGGCTGCAGTTCGGCACCGAGGTGGAGTCGGACTGCCAGCCGCTCAACGGGCTGGTCGCCGCCATGCTCGAGGTCACCCAGGACATCCACGTGCTCCGCGACCCCACCCGCGGCGGCGTCGCGACCTCGCTCAACGAGATCGCGAAGGCGTCGGGGGTGGGCGTCGAGCTCGCCGAGCGCTCGCTGCCGATCCCGGAGGTGGTCGCGAACGCCTGCGCCTTCCTCGGCCTGGACCCGCTCCAGGTCGCCAACGAGGGCAAGCTCCTGGCGTTCGTGCCGCGCGAGCGCGCCGACGAGGTGCTGGCCACGATGCGGGCCCACCCGGCCGGTGCCGGTGCCGCCGTCATCGGCGAGTGCGTGGAGGAGCATCCCGGGATGGTCGCCGCGACGACGGGCTTCGGGGCCTCTCGCGTGGTGGACCTGCCGATCGGCGAGCAGCTCCCGCGGATCTGCTAGGCGAGCCATGAAGTTCCTGGTGCTGTGGAGCCTCGAGCAGTCGCTGCTGTCGGACGCGATGGTGCGCGCGATCGCCCGGATGCCGGAGTACGGCCAGCGGCTGGAGGAGCAGGGGTCGGTGCTGATGCGCTACCACGTGGTGGGTGCCCATGGCGGCGCCTGGCTCTACGACGTGGCGTCGCACGAGGAGTTCGAGCGGCTCCTCGCGATGGCCCCGGTCTTCAACTTCGCCCGCTACACCGTCCACCCGCTCGCCGACATGACGGGGAACCACCATGACGTCTGAGCTGACCCGCCCCGGTTCGTACGACGAGCTCGGGGCGCACCGACACCTGCTGATCAGCGAGCGCCTGCGGCTGCGCCGGCGTGAGCTGGGGCTGACCCAGAAGGAGGTGGTCGCGCGGCTGCGCCGGATCGGGGTGGTGACCACGAACAAGGCGCTGAGCAGCCTCGAGCACGGCGCCGGCCTCGACGTGTGCAAGCTGCCTGAGATCGCACGGGCCCTCGACTGCTCGCTGACCTACCTCGTCGGGCTCACCGACGACCCGAAGCAGCTGGGAGCCCGACGGCACGGAGTGGCCGACCGCCCCGGGAGCGGCGCCGATCCGGCAGCGCACCGTCCTGCCTGAGGTGCCGCCGATCCTGGGACCGCTGGTGTGAGCCCGGTGCCCAACGACCCGCGCGGCACGGACTACCCCGCGACGGGGAGGGGTGAACCCGGGCTACATCTTGCGGATCTCGAGGTAGCGCTTGATGTCGGGCAGGGAGACGTACGCCGCCGCGGCGACGGCTGCTCCGACGAGCAGGGTCAGCAGCTTCTTCACCTCATCCACCTCCTCCCGCGAGTGCAGGGTCGAGCCGGTCGAGCTCGCGGCGCACGACCTCGCGGACCAGGTCGGCCGCGGGCTGCACGGCCGCCTGGACGGCGGGGGACAGCCCGATGCCGTCGTCGAGCACCTCCGGCTGGCAGCCGACGACGAGGATCCGGTCCACGGCGCCGCCGAGCGTAGGCACCAGCGACATCACGCCGCCCGGAGTCAGGTCGTGCGGGTCGAGCATCACCTCGGGCAGCGGGTCGGCCGGATCGTCACGGGCGGGGAGCTCGGGCTCGATGACGTAGAGCGTGCCGGGTGGTCCCTCCTGCTGCGCCACCGTGTCGACGACCACCAGGACGTCGTACCCCTCGAGGAGCTCGTAGACCAGGTGCACCGAACGGATCCCGAAGTCCACGACCTTGACACCGTCCGGCATCGGCAGCGCGGCTCAGGGCGGCGGCCACCTCGACCCCGAAGCCGTCGTCGGACAGGAAGATGTTGCCGACGCAGGCGACCAGCACGCCGGGCATCAGGTGCTCGCACCGGTGAGGGGCTCGACCTCGTCGGGCGCGAAGTAGAGGTAGCGGCCGTGCGCCGTCTTGAGGTCGGCGCCGGGGTCCTCGTCGACGGTGACGGCCAGGTGCTCGTGGCCGTCGACGTCGCGCAGCACCGCCGCGACGGTCGCGGTCCGGCCGGCCAGGAACAGGTCGTAGGCGTCGGCCCGGCGGACCCCCGGACGCAGGATCACGCGGGTGCCGCGCCGCACGTCGACGTCGCCGATCCGCAGGCTGTCGTGCTCCGGGTCGACACCGGCGTCGGAGCCGGGGTCCCACCAGGGCACGTCGAGCTCGGCCGGCTTCGGCGGCGGGGCCAGCCCGGTCATCGCGTCCAGGTAGCGACACCGTGCCGTGCAGGCGCTCCCACAGCTCCGCCGGCATCCCCTCCACCTCGTCGAGCAGCGACGCGGCGCGCGGGTCGGTGCCGCGCATCTCGCGCTTCTCCTCGTCGGTGAGGGTCATGGTGCGCAGGCTGAGCAGCTCGTCGATCTCGAGGGCGTCGAAGAACGCGGACTCGCTCTGCGGGCGCCAGCTGCGGGTGGTCGTAGAGGATGATCGGCGAGCTCAGCATCACGCCCGCCTGGCCCTCCGGCCCGGCCAGCACGGGGAAGACGCCGTCGTTGACGCAGCCGGCGACGAAGCCCGAGGCCCACTGCGGCGGGTCGAGCTGCGAGACGAACGACGCGTGCTGCACCTCCAGCAGGACGTGGCAGGCCACCAGGGCACGACGCAGCCACGCGGGACGGTGACCGCCGGGCTCGCCGGCGGTCGTGCGGTTCTCGACCCGCAGGGTCACCAGCGTCACCGGGTACGGCGACACGGGCTGCTCCACGTGGGTCGTGACGCCGACCGTCACCGGCTCGCGGACCCGCACCAGGCGGCCGCCGTCGAGGTCCTCGGTCTCGGTGCCGCCGGCGACGTCGATGCTGGTGTCGAGGTCACGGTCGAGGGGGAGGTCGAGCACGATCTCCTGCTCGCACGCCTCGTCCCACGGCACGTAGCGCGCGTCGCCGACGTCGAGCCGCTCCACGCGTCGGCCGGCGGCGTCCTCGACGTACCGCCGCTGCACCTGGAGGAAGCGCACCGTGGCCCGCAGGCGTCGCCCCGCTGCCGTCCACGACGAGGTCGGTGCGGTTCGACGACCGCTCGGAGGGGTCGAGGGCCAGCACGTCCGGCGGCATCAGCACGCCCCACTGCCAGCGCACCTGGTTCTTCGCCGAGCTCGCGCGGTAGGGGTAGAGCACGTAGCCCTCGTAGAGCACGGCGTCGGCGACCGCCCGCGCGGCCTCCATCGGGGTCACTCGTCCGCCTCCTCCATGAGCCGCTCGAGCGCTTGGTCGAAGGAGACCATCCCGTGCCTGCCGCGGTAGACGGAGAGCCGGTCGAAGGTGGGCCGGGACACCCGCAGCCACGCCTGGCCGGGGAAGTGCACGTCCATCGCCTCGCGCCAGACCGCCACCGGCAGCCGGACCGTGGCCTCCTTGTGCCAGGGCACGGGCTGGACCGCGATCGCGCCTGCCGTGCCGGTGAACACCTGGCCGCTGAACAGCAGCAGCAGCGGCACGTCGCCCTCCTCGAGCCCGGCGAGGTACTTGTGGGCCGCCACGTCGACGTCGTAGCTCAGCGGGAGCGCCAGGTCGAACGCGCAGCTGCCCACGAACCCCGGCAGCACCTGGGAGAGGAACGCGAGCTGCAGGGGCTGCATCGTGGAGCCCCAGCGCGGCCGGTCGCCGAACAGGTCGACCACCTTCGCCGCCTCCGCGTCGCTGTAGAGCCGCCGGATCGGCTCCACCCTGATCTGGCACCGGAGCGCCAGCGCGTGCACGCGCGCGCCGGACGTCTCGCGGGCCCGCATCTTCAGCACGACGGTCGGGGACGCGGCGTAGCGGTCCGCGACGGTGTCCTCGCAGGTGAAGTCGACGTCGGGCTGCGGCACCGGGGCCTCCGTCATGACGAACCGTCCCGGGAGACGGGGCGTCCGCGCCTGTCGAGATCCGCGAACCACGTCTCGATCCGCGCCCACACCTCGGGGCCGCCGCCCAGGCCCGTCCACGACGAGCGGACCACTCCGACGAGCTCGTAGCAGACGTCGATCGGGACCAGGTAGCAGGAGAAGCCGCCGTCGTGCCGGCGCAGCAGCACCGCCTCCACGTCCTCCTCGGTCGTGGCGAGGACGGGGTTGGCGGCGGCCAGGTCGCCCCAGGCGGCCAGGTCCAGCAGCGACTCCGTGGCACCACCCGGGCCCGGGTAGAACGCGAGCAGGTGGTCGACCTCCGGTTTGCCGGAAGAAGAACGCGAGGTCCACCGGGATGCGCAGGCGCGTCCCACTGGGCCTCGCTGACGTCGAGGTCGGTGACCCGGCGCACGTCCTCGCCGACCCCCCGGTAGCGGCCGCCGCCGGAGCCCTGCGGTGCGAACAGCAGGTAGCAGGGCCGGCAGACGCACAGCAGCCGGTGCTGGCCGACGTCGGCGACGTGCCCGTGCCGCTCGCCGATGTCGACCGCGCAGAACTCGCAGCGCTCGGCCTCCGGCTCGGGAGGCGGCTTGGGAGCGGCGATGCGCTTCAGCGAGGACAGACCGCTCATGCGCTCACCCTTCGCGGTCAGCGACACCTTCCACGCCCCATGCTCGGGCAGCAACGGCAGCGGCGCCAGGGGAGTCGCGTCCTGGTCGAGGGCGCGCCCGGCACGCCGTACGTCGTAGGCATGGCCGCCGGCGCAGGTCAGGACGTCGCCGTCGAGCCGCCCCTCGGAGAGCGCGGTGAGACAGGCCGGACACCGGTCGGCGTAGGCGACCAGCGTGCCGTCGAGGTTCGCCACGACGATCGTCTCGCCGGCCACCTGGACGGCCCGCACGGTGCGCGGCGGCACGTCGAGGTCCAGGTGCTCCCACGTGCCCCCCGTGGTCTCCGGGGCTCGTGAGGAGAACGGCTCGATCTGGAGCAGCGTCGGCCCGGACTCCACCATGCCCTCGGCCTCGACGGCGACCACGTCAGGCGCCGCCACGAGGATCGCGTCCTCGATCGCGGACTTCACGGTGAGCGCCGAGGACGGGCACCCGTCGCAGCTGCCCTCGAGCCGCAGGTGCACGACGCCGTGCTCGTCGACGCCGGACAGCGAGACGCCGCCCGCGTGCGAGCCCAGGTAGGGCCGCACCTGCTCGAGCGCCCGCTGCACCCGGGTGTCCACGTCGTCGGGGTGCAGGTCGTGCAGCACCAGCAGGTTGCCGACCACCTCGTCGTCGGCGAGGCGTCGCACGGTGTCGTCGTCGAGCGTCTCGACGATGCGGTCGAGCCCGGCGCCGTACAGGCTCATCACGGCGTGCACGAGCTCCTCGACCCGCTCCATGGTCCCGGCGACGGCACTCTGGCCGAGCTCCTCCAGCAGCGCGTCGATGCGCTCGCTGACCTCACGAACCGACAGCTGCTCCACGGTGGGCTCCTCTCGGGCTCTCGTCGACGACGTCGTCCAGGAAGGCGTACCAGGCGTCGATGTTCTCTCCGGTGCGCACCGACAGCGGCAGCACACCGACGTCGGGGTTGAGGCTGCGGGCCTGGTCACGCAGCCGGTCGAGGTCGAAGTCGACGTAGGGCAGCAGGTCGGTCTTGTTCACGACGACGAGGTCGGCCACCGCGGAACATGTGCGGGTACTTCAGCGGCTTGTCGTCGCCCTCCGTCACCGAGATGACCACGACCTTCGCGCGTTCGCCGAGGTCGAACAGGGCCGGGCAGACCAGGTTGCCGACGTTCTCGACGAACAGCAGCGACCCGGCCGGCGGGTCGAGGTCGTGCACCGCGCGGTGCACCATCTCGGCGTCGAGGTGGCAGCCGGCGCCGGTGTTGACCTGGACGGCACGGGCGCCGGCTGCACGAATGCGGTCCGCGTCGAACGACGTCTCCTGGTCGCCCTCGACCACGCAGACCGTACGTCGACCGTGGAGCTCGGCCACGGTCCGCTCGAGCAGGCTGGTCTTCCCGGAGCCGGGGGAGCTCATCAGGTTCAGCGCCGTGACGTCGCGGGCCTCGAGCGACGCGCGCACGTGCTGGGCGAGCCGGTCGTTCTTGGCCAGCAGGCGCTCCTCGACGAGAAGGGTGTCGGTCACCGTGTCGGTCACCGGCTGTTCGTCGGCGGTGTCACCGCAGCCACAGGTCAGGCACACGACTCCTCCCGCACGAGCTCGACCGAGACCAGCGAGAGGTCGTCACCGGCCACCTCCTCGACGACGAGCCGGGCGCCCGCGATCGGGGTGTCGACCGTGACCACGTCGAAGCTGAAGGCCAGGGCGTCGGCCACGACGCCGGCCGCGTCACCGATCCGCACCGTCACCGCCACCACCTGGCGCCCGACGGTGCGCTCGACGACGCGGTCGACGAGGCTCTCCGCGATCGCGAGCTCGTGCACGGCGACCGCCTAGTAGGGCTTCACCGGGACGCTGGGCGTGTGCAGGTGCTCGACCACCCGGCCGCGGCCGGTGTACATGTGCACGCCGCAGGGCAGGCACGGGTCGAACGACCGCACGGCACGCATCACGTCGATGCCCTTGAAGTTCTCCGGTGGGTTCTCCTCGAAGATCGGCGTGTTCTGCACGGCGTCCTCGTAGGGGCCCGGCGTCCCGTAGGTGTCCCGGACGCTGCCGTTCCACGGGGTCGGCGGGTAGGGGTGGTAGTTCGCGATCTTCCCGTCACGGATGACCATGTGGTGGCTGAGCACGCCGCGGACGGCCTCGGTGAACCCGACCGAGACGGCCGAGTCGGGCACCTCGAACTTCGTCCACGTGTCGGTGCGACCGGCCCGGACCTCCTCCAGCGCCTTCTCGCTGAAGTGCAGGGCGAGTGCGGCGGCGTACGCCTGGAAGTAGGTGCGTGCCCGGTTGCGCTCGAGGGCGTTGCTCCACTTCGGGATCTTCCACTCGAAGGTGACCTCGGGCTTGAGGGCGGTCCGCGGCAGGTTGATCACCACGCTCTGGCCGGTCGCCTTCACGTAGCCGCAGTCGACCAGGCCGCTGAGCGCCGTCGACCAGAGCCGCGCGATCGGGCCGCCGCCGGTGTCGAGCGCGAGGTGGTCGGTGCCGTCGAACCAGCGCGGCGACATCGTCCACGAGTAGGCGTTGTCCCAGTCCCGCTTGGCGGGCTTGGGGATCGTGTGCTGGTTCCAGGGGTGCCGCTCGTCCACCGGGTTGCCCAGCGGGTCCTCGGTCACGAAGGTCTCGCGGCCCGACTTCACCCAGTCCTCGTAGTAGGAGTGGCCGAGCAGGATGCGGATTCCCAGGTTGATGTCCACGAGGTCGTTGGTGACCAGCTTCCCGTCGACGATGACGCCCGGGGTGACGAACATCTTCTTGCCCCAGTTGCTCATCGTCGAGTACTTGAAGTCGCAGTAGTCCGGGTCGTTCAGGCTGCCCCAGCAGCCGAGCAGGATCCGCCGCTCGCCGACGTGCTCGTAGCCCGGGAGCGCCTCGTAGAAGAAGTCGAACAGGTCGTCGTGCAGGGGCACCACCTTCTTCATGAACTCCACGTAGCGCATCAGCCGCGTGAGGTAGTCGGTGAAGAGCTGGATGGTGGCCGTCGTACCCACGCCGCCCGGGTACAGCGTCGAGGGGTGCACGTGCCGCCCCTCCATCAGGCAGAACATCTCGCGCGTGTAGCGGCTGACCTGCAGGGCCTCGCGGTAGAACTCGCCCTCCAAGGGGTTGAGCGAGCGCATGATGTCGCCGATGGTCCGGTAGCCGTGGATGCCGGCGTTCGGGGCCTCGGTGCTGTTCGCCCGCTCCAGCACGCCCGGGTTGGTCTCCTTGACCATCCGCTCGCAGTAGTCCACCCCGACCAGGTTCTCCTGGAAGATGTTGTGGTCGAACATGTACTCCGCGGCCTCGCCGAGGTTGATGATCCACTCGCCGAGGTGCGGCGGCGCGATGCCGTAGGCCATGTTCTGGTTGTAGACCGAGCAGGTCGCGTGGTTGTCGCCGCAGATGCCGCAGATCCGGCTGGTGATGAAGTGCGCGTCCCGCGGGTCCTTGCCCTTCATGAACAGGCTGTAGCCCCGGAAGATCGACGACGTGCTGTGGCACTCGAGGACCTTCTTCTGCTTGAAGTCGATGCTGGCGTAGATGCCCAGGCTGCCCACGATCCGGGTGACCGGGTCCCAGGCCATCTCGACGACGTCGGTCTTCGACGTGGAGGTCTTCCGCGGTTCGGTGATGGTCATCGTCGTCCTTCCCTCACCAGGTCTTCTGGTAGCCGGTCTTGAGCTCGCGGCCCTTGGTCCGCCAGCCCGGTTCCTTGTCCAGCGTCTTGGCGGTGACGCTCCGAAGCCGCTTGATGGTCCGGCCGTAGACCGCGCTGCCCCGAGTCGAGAGCTTCGCGCCCGGCGGCTCGTCCATGAACGGCATGAACTTGTCCGGGAAGCCCGGCATCGTGCACCCGATGCAGATGCCGCCCACGTTCGGGCAGCCGCCGACGCCGTTGATCCAGCCGCGCTTCGGCACGTTGCACTTGACGACCGGGCCCCAGCACCCGAGCTTGACGATGCACTTGGGGGAGCCGTACTCCGTCGCGAAGTCACCCTGCTCGTAGTAGCCGGCGCGGTCGCAGCCCTCGTGGACGGTGGCGCCGAACAGCCAGCGCGGCCGCAGCGCCTCGTCGAGCGGGATCATCGGCGCCTGGCCGGCGACCTGGTAGAGCAGGTAGGTGATGGTCTCCGAGAGGTTGTCGGGGTGGATCGGGCAGCCGGGGACGCACACGATCGGCAGGCCGGCCTTGGACTTCCAGTCCCAGCCGAGGTAGTCGGGCACACCCATGGCGCCGGTCGGGTTGCCGGACATGGCGTGGATGCCGCCGTACGTCGCGCAGGTGCCGACCGCGATCAGGGCGGTCGCCTTCGGGGCGAGCCGGTCGAGCCACTCCGACGTGGTCATCGGCTGCCCGGTCATCGGGTTGTTGCCGAAGCCGCACCAGTAGCCCTCGTTCTTGATCGCCTCGTTCGGGATGGACCCCTCCACGACGAGCACGAACGGCTCGAGCTCGCCGCGGTCCGCCTTGTGCCACCACTCGATGAAGTTGTCCGCGCCCTGCTCCGGCCCGCACTCGAAGTCGATCAGCGGCCAGTGGACCGCGATCTTCGGCAGCCCGGGCAAGGCACCGAGGACGATCTCCTCGATGCTCGGCTGGGTGGCCGCGGTCAGGGCGACGGAGTCCCCGTCGCAGCTGAGACCACCGTTCATCCAGAGGATGTGTACTGCGCCTTCGTCCGCCCGCGCAGGGGCATCCGCGACACTCGTCATGCTCCATCTCCTCCGCTCGCGCCTGCCCCCATCGTGCTGTCTGGACCGTGGCCTGGTAACCGTCGGCAGCCGGTCGATTGCCCCTCAATCCGCCAGTCGCGGATCCGGCGATCCGGGCACTTTCGGCTCCGTGGTCTGGACATGAGGAGCAGGACGAACCGGGGGAGATCACCCAGACCGGTCACGATCGGGCGGGTCCGGCAGCAATCGGTTGGGCAGCGGTGCGGGCGGGACGACAATTGGAAGTGCCATGCAGGGGGCCAGTCGAAAGGGACGAGTGGCGTGGGAGCGCGGTGGAGGCACGAACGTCGGCTCTCGACGAGACGCCCACGCCTGACCCGCCGCGCCACCCCGACCTCCGAGTGCTCCTCCGACGCCGAGGTGTTGTTCGACCACACGCTCAAGGCGCCCGCTGAGGTCCGGACGTTCGTGCACCGCTCCCTGTGCCGGCAGCACGCGAACAGGATCCGGGGCCCGGTCCGGCTGGCGGCCAGTGAGTACTCCACCGAGGCGGCGCTCCAGGGGGAGGGCCCCTTCGCCGTACGCCTGACCTGCCACGTCTCGACGGTGACCGTCTCGGTCGTCTACACCGCGGCGGTAGCCGTCAAGCGTCCCGATCTGGAGCAGCCCACGAAGATCTCCTACCGGATCATCGACAACATCAGCCTGTCATCGGGGCGCGAGGTCGACGGTCGGGAGCACACCCTGTGGTGCACGGTGCCGACCGGGTACGTCCCCGCTTAGGCCGCTCCGGCAGCGGTGGCCGGCCCCGATTTGGACAGCCGCGCGGGTTCCCGTAACCTTGGGTTCACCGACGCGGGGTGGAGCAGTTCGGTAGCTCGCTGGGCTCATAACCCAGAGGTCGCAGGTTCAAATCCTGCCCCCGCTACAAAATCGAGAGGCCCTCACAGTCTGACTGTGAGGGCCTCTCTCGTGTGCGCAACCATTCCCGCCCGACGGCGCGCACATCGCGCCAGATGCGGCCGCTCTTGAGCCGCCCAACCGCGGCGGGAAGACCCGGTTCTCGGTCGCAAAGTTCACCGCGTCGGGGCAGGGCAGGCGACTCACCCGATTCCCCTCCCTGCTGCCACCGTCCGCTTCTAACGTCGGAGCATGCCCATGTCGAACCCACCCATGAGCATGAACAAGGTGATCCACGCGGCACCCGGCCGGCTTCTCGCGTCCTTGTCGGTCCTGCTGCTCGCGCTGACGGCGTGTGGTCACGACGACTCGGCCACCAGTGAGCCGCCCGTTCCGCATGGCAGCCCGACCAGCGCCGGGGAGTGCAGCGACCTGCCGCTCGTGGGCAGTGACGGGGGCATGGTGCTCGGCACCGACTGGTCCACCGAGACCCACCCCTACGACCAACCGGTCGACCTGACCGTCTGCGTGACCATCTCCGACAGCGGCAAGGTGCGCGTGCGGTCCTCGGACGCCGGCATCACCGTGACCCCCCGGACGCAGCAGATCCCCGCCACGGGGAACGGGCTCCTCACCGTGCAGGTGCGGGTCGCGCCCGGGACGCCGTCCGGCACGGCCCTGCGACTGGAGCAGTACGGCGGCGGCGTCTTCGGCGACACCCCCGGCCCGTCGATCGTCACGACGGCCGATGGCTGGCACTTCGACAGACCCTGACCGCCCGAACCCGACTCGAAGACGAGGAGCCGCGCCTCACGCGCGTCGCACCTCTCGAGTGATGGCGCCAGTGCCCACCGTTGACAGAGTCGGCTGTCCGGGGTCCGGCGTCTGTGGTTCGATCCGGCCATGGGCAACGGGTGGCAGATGCCAGGGCAGATGCCTAGCGCCGCGGGGAAGTGGCGACGGTCAACGGGACGAGCGCAGATCTGCGCGGTCCCCCCGCTACCACCGCTGGCCTGGGACTTTGTCCCAGGCCAGTTGTTTTTCTGGCGAGATTCCACCTCGGTCAGAGATCGTGAATCTCAGGTACGGCTTGGTGGGAAAGAGGTCAAACCAGGCGCCACTGGAGAGGACCGCGACCAAGCCGGCAGCCCTGATACCCGTCGCCGCACTCGCCACGACAACGAGAACCAGCACAAGAGCTGCCGTCGCGTTGGTGACGCTGTCCCTGGACTCGGCCAGAACGGCACAGCACACCAGCGGCGCCAGAGCAGCCACGACGACTGCCAGAGAGCCATGCCACGGCGAAGACGGCCCTACCGCCATACCCTTGTCGAGCGCCTCCACGAGCCGATCGTCAACGGGTCTTCACGAAATTTCTTGACCGCGTACATGCGCCTGCGCGGCCCCGGTCCGAGGACGGCCGCCGCCAGGCAGCGATGTGGATCAGAAAGTCTCAACGCGCGGAAGCCCCGTCCCGGGACGCCGCCAGTGCGCAGCCAGCGGGGCCGGAGCATCAAGCGCGGCCTGAAAGCCGCGCCGTCGCGCCGAGGACCTGATGCGCGGGCTGCTGTCGGACTTGCCGACCAAGAACTGCTGGACCATCGCCGAGCACGTCGGAAACGCCACGGTGGCCGTCCTACATCACGACGCCACGCGGTTCAGCGAGGAACCCGATACACCACATCCCTGGGCGCAACTCGACGGTTGCGCCAGGACCCACCCGCGTATGCGTTGCGCGACCAGTCGCCGCCGGAGCAGCCTGGACGTACGCGCGGGCCCGAGCTGGGGGTGACCGGCCAGATCGGGAGGGGTGCACATGTCCACGCAGGGCAGCGGCGGGCGAATACAGCCGGGCTGGCCCCGACTTGCGCTCGACGACTGGACCGGCACCCGGGAGACGCTGCACATGTGGACCCAGATCGTCGGCAAAGTGCGGCTGGCCCGGGCGCCGATGGTCAACCACTGGTGGAACGTGTCCTTCTACGTCACCGCGCGTGGACTGACCACATCAGCGATTCCCGACGGGGACCGGGTGTTCGACCTGGAGTTCGACTTTGTGTTGCACAGGCTGACGATCCGCAGTAGCGACGGTGGGCAGGCGGCGGTCGAGCTGCGGCCCGTGTCAGTGGCCGACTTCTATACCGAGACGATGTCGGCCCTGCACGCACTGGGGATCAACGTGCAGATCCAGGCCCGGCCCAACGAGGTCGAACCCGCAATCCCGTTCGAGCACGACCACCGGCACGCGTCGTACGACCCGCGGGCGGTGGGGCTGTTCTGGCAGCAGCTGGTGCAGGCGCACCGGGTGATCTCGCAGTTCCGGTCCTCCTTCGTGGGCAAGGTCAGCCCCGTGCACTTCTTCTGGGGCGGCTTCGACCTCGCCTGCACCCGCTTCTCCGGGCGGACCGCTCCCACGCATCCCGGCGGCGCGCCGAACTGTGGCGACTGGGTCATGGTGGAGGGGTACTCGCACGAGCTGAGCAGCTGTGGGTTCTGGCCCGGGGGCGGCGAGGAAGGCGCCTTCTACTCCTATGCGTATCCCGAGCCCAAGGGTTTCGCCGACTTCGCGGTCGAACCCGTGGACGCGTTCTACAGCAAGGAGTACGGGGAGTTCCTGCTGCCGTACGAGGCGGTCCGCACCGCGCCCGACCCGGACACGGCGCTGCTGCGGTTCCTGGACACCACCTACTGGGCGGCCGCCGAACGCGGAGGCTGGGACCGGACCGCACTGGAGGCCGACCCCCATCGGTGGGACCACGCGCGGCGCACCGGCGTGCCCCGTGCACGGACGTGAGTCACGCATCAATTGCGTACGTTCGGTGAACGTGAGGCTGGCAGGCATCACCTGCTGGAGGACAAGATGGCTGATGGCTTCGCGCCCGGCTGATCGGGGCCGGAAGCTGGTGTCCGACCAGGAGATACCGGTGGACGGGTCGGATGCGTACACAACCCCCCCTCGAGACCTCGAGGTGGGGTTCTTCGTTCCTGGATTCGGCCGGCCGACGCGGTCAGCGGGCGCGCAGGGTGGGGTGCGATGGTGTCGAGGACGGCGACTGCGGTGGCGGCGATGTCGCCCGGTTGGTGGGTCACAGGAACCAGCCGCGAGCCTCCTCGGGACTGGCGGACCAGTCGTACCGGGACCGGTTGTGAAGCCGGCCTCGTTCCTCGCCTACCTCATCGACTCCTGACCTCGCCGTGAACAACGAACCGACGGCCAGCCCATGGAAGAGCTCAGCGGATTCGGTTGAACGGTCCCAAGGGTCAGACGAAGATTCGCACCCGCCGCAGGTCCACTCGGTCGTGGGCCGTGGCCCCGGGCCCACTACCGACGTAAGCGCGCCGACGGCAAGAAGCCGATGGAGGCGATGCGCTGCCTCAAGCGACGGATCTCTGATGCCGTTTACCGACAACTGGTCGCAGACGCTGAAGTCGCGGCGGCACCGGCAGCCTCGACCGGAACGGTGAGCGCGAGCCCGGGAGGGCACTGCGGGGCGTCTCAAGAATCCAGCGCGGTCGACCTTTCCCCGCATCGACACTTCGGATCAGCCACTTCCCGGACCCGCGGAACCGACGCTACAACCGCCGCGCCAAGACCGAAAGGCCGCGAGAACCAAGCCCCCTCGGGCGACCCATTGACAACAGAGGGGAGCCGAAGTGACGCAGCACCGGCGCACCGGTGTCAGCGGTGGCGACCGCCGCGCGGCCCGGTCGCACTCCCACGCTTGCGTCCGGGACTGAATGGAGCCTGCCTAGGGGCGACTACCTCTTCAGCGGGTTCTTTGACGTGTTCCGGCCGGTTACGGTGGATGCCGCGACGACCAGGACGGCCGCGACCAGGATGGCCACGATCCACTGGGTCCAGTTGACTCCGGGGCTCCCGTTGCCGCCGAACGCCGAGTAGATGAACCAACCGATGATAACGCCACCGATGCCGCACAGGACGGTCAGCCAAATTGGGATGTTGTCCTTGTCGCCCGGTGCGACGAACTTGCCGAGCAGCCCGATGATGATGCCCGCGATGATGACGCCGATGATCTCCATGATGTGCCCCTCCTTGGGGGACCGGGCCGCCCCGTAGCGAACCCAGCAACAGGATGTACCCGCCCCCGTGGACTCTCAAGCACTAAGTGAGGGTCGCCGCGGATGAGCCCGCTTGGCTTCCGGCGCAGGCCGAAAGGTCGCCGGCTACCCAGGGAGCTGGTTCTCCGGGCCGCCACCGCTGTAGTTGTAAGCCGTAGCGCCGGGGAAGAAGGAGACGATCCCCGACTTCACCGCATACTGACCATGGGCAGCCGCCCTCGACCGCACGACCGGAGCGTTCATCCATGGACGACATCTACGACCTGGTGGTAATCGGCGCGGGCCCGGCAGGAGAGGTGGCGGCCGAGTTGGCGGCGTCCTTCGGTCGCCGGACGCTGGTAGTCGAGCGGAGCAAGCCCGGTGGGGTGGTCACGACCACCGGCGGTGCGCCCACGAAGGCGCTGCGCGAGGCGGCGGTGTACCTAACCGGCTATCGCCAGGAGGAGGTGTACGGCGTCCGAGCGGCGGTGCCGCTCGACGAGGTCGTGCCGATCCTCCGCGCCCGGGTCGAACGGGTGCGTGACCTCCTGCAGGGGGCCGTCGAGCAACGGCTCGCCGCCCGGGGCATCGCGTACCTCCGGGGGACCGCCCGTCTCGGCGCGGACTGCACTGTCCGCGTCACCTCACCCGACGGGGAGGAGTACCGGCCGGCGGCGCGAGCGATCCTGCTGGCGACGGGGTCCCGCCCAACGCACCACGCGAGCGTCCCGTTCGAGGATCCCGACGTCTACGACTCCGACGAGATCTACTCGTTTCACAGGGTTCCCGAGGAAGTCGTCGTCGTCGGTGGTGGCCCGGTCGGGGTCGAGTTCGCCACAGTGCTCACCGCGCTCGGCATCCCGGCGACGCTGGTCAGCCGGTCGGAGCGCCTACTGCCGGCCGTCGACGGCGAGCTGGCCGGGCTGGCCGCCGCCGAGTTCGAGCGGCGCGGCGTACGGCTGGTCCTTGGCGCCGACGCGGATGAGGTGCGCCGGGTGGACGGCCGGCTGACCGTGACGCTGTCCACCGGGGCCGGCCTCGTCACGGACGCCGTGCTCGTCGCCGCCGGCCGTACGCCCAACACCGAAGGGCTCGGCCTCGAGGAGGCCGGTGTGCGGCTCGACGCCCGCGGGCGGATCGTGATCGACGGCTTCCACCGGACGACCGCGCGCGGGGTCTACGCCGCGGGTGACGTGGTTGACCCCGGTCTCGCCTCGTACGCGATGCAGCAGGGGCGGGCTGCGGCGGCCCACGCCTGCGGGTTGATGTTCGGCGTGGTGGTCGACCGGACCTCCAACATCGCCGTCTACGGCCTGCCCGAGGTCGCCGGCGCCGGGGCAACCGAGGAGGAGGTGCGCGCCACCGGAACCGCCTACGTGGTCGGCCGCTGCGACCTGGCCCTCACCGCGCGCGGGGCGATCGCCGGGCACGGAGGTCTGCTCAAGTTGATCATCCGTGCCGATGACCGCACGCTGCTCGGCGTCCACTGCTTTGGTGACATCGCCTCCGAGGTGGTCAACCTGGGCCACGTCGTCGTTCAGAGCAGGGGCAGCGTGGAATCTTTCCTCACCCTGGCGCTCGCGACGCCGACCTACGGCTACGCGTACCACGACGCTGCCGTCGACGGCCTCATGCAACTGAGCCTCCTGATGGGACTGGCGGACCGCGGAGCGCCGGGCGCGCCGGCGCCGTGACGATCGCCGCGCCGACCCCGTCAGCGGGCCCGGGCGGCGCGATCCAGCGATGTGGCGGTGGCGCAGCGGCTCGCACGGTCCAGCTCTAGTAGCCGGAGTCCTGCCGATCGGTCACCGCCCACGGTGAGCCAGAAGCCGGCCGCGTGATGGGCGAAGGCCTCCGGATGGCGGGCCACCAGTTCGTGGTAGCGCGCCGCGGCGGTGACGCGCCACTGCTCGGCCTCCTGCGGCCGGCCCGCGCTCCGCAGGACGCCGGCGAGGGTGGCCGCATAGTCGGGGTCGTCGCTGGACACGGTCAGCGGGCGCAGACGGTCGATGGCGGGTCCGTGGGCGCCGAGGGCCGCGTCGACCTCGGCGAGGTGGCCCAGCGCCGGAGCGTGGGCAGGTACCCGGCGCACGGCGGCGCCGAACCAGACACGGGCTGCGCGGAGTTGACCCCTGCCGTGCCACGTCAGGCCGCGCCGAAAGTCGAGGTCGGCGATGGGGAACGGCGAGACGCTCCGGTAGCGGCGCCGCGCCTGCGGTGAACAGCCTTTCCGCCTCGGCGACCAGTCCGCGCTCGGCCTGGAGCACGGCCAGGGCACCCAGCGTCGTGAAGTCGGGTCGGCGCTCCACTGCGGTTCGACGCAGCACCAGGGCTTCGGCGCAGCAGCCGACGGCTTGGAGGATCGCCGCCCGTTCGGAGTCCAGGGCGGCCGGGTCGGCCCCGCGTCGCCCTGCTGCGTCAAGGTCGGCCAGAGCCTGGGCGAAGCGGTGAAAGGTGGCCTGCGTCCTAGCCCGGGCCAGCCAGGCTGCGCCGTCGTCCGGCGCGTCGCGCACCAGTGCCTCGGCCAATCCCGCGGCGCGCTCGTAGTCGGCGATCCGACCCAGCACCTGCCCTCGTAGGAGCAGCAGGTCGACGAGGGGGGTCGATGGCCGGCCGCCGTCAGGACTGCCATTGCTGCCCGCGTGGACCGCGCGCTGTGGAGCCGCGCCGTCAGGCCGTCGATCTGGGCGTTCAGGTTCGCTACGGCGATGCCGCCGCTGGTGGTCAGGTCGCGGTCGTCCTGGGTCAGCGCGGTCACGAGGACGCCGCCTCCTCCGGGGGGGCAGCCGCCGCGGCGAGCACGCTGGCCAGGTCCGGCGGCTCCAGGCTGGGGCTGCACAGGTAGGGGAAGCTGCGGCCGGCCGGCTGGGTAGCGTGGTCGACGCCGTCGCTGATCGGCGCTCCGTCGACGCCACCGACCAGCAGGGTGTAGAGGATGTCGACGATGTCGTCGTTGAGCGGCCGGCCGCCGCAGGTGGTGTGCGGGCGGCCGGCGAGCAGGGCGCGCTCGATCTCCAGGAAGGCGCCGTCGGTGAATGGCTTGGAGGTGTCGACGACGAGGAAGTCGCCCAGCAGCAGCTCGGTCAACGGGTGGTTGCCATGCTCGTCCGGCGGCCAGTCGGTCCTGTCGTCGAGGCGGTCGAAGAAGGCCAGGTTGGCGTTGAGCCGGGCGCGGTAGGCCTCGACGTAGTCCTCGCTCAGGTGAAAGGCGTCCTCGGCGTTGTACAGATCGCGGAGCTCCAGGTCGCTGTTGAGGCGATCGAACTTCCTGTCCTGCAGGGTGAAGTTCTTGATCTCCGGTCGGCCCATGCGCTCCAGTCGGACCGGGTGACCGGAGGTGAGCGTCTCGCCGACGACGGCCAGCAGTGGCCCGGCGCCTGGGCCGAGCACCGTGGCGACGTCGAGTTCCACGACGATGCTCAGGCAGTTGGCACCTTCCCCGGTGTTGACGCCCTGAGTCCTTGAACGTCAGCCGTTCCAGCGCGTGGTTGGCCGACTCGGCGGCCAGGTCGATGAAGAAGGGATCCAGCCGCTGGCCGGCGAAGATCCGCAGTCCAGTGCCCTCGGTCGGTTGCTCGTCGCCAACCCGGAACGGGACCTGCGCTCCCGAGGGCGGGGTGCACGTGCCGGCCTGCGTGGCACCGCCGAGACTCGCGACAGGAGCTGAATCGGAAGTCGATCCTCCACTCGTCGGCCCCGGCCACGAACGGTGTGCCGCCATCCGTCCTGGCCGTGACCGGCCGGAGTCGGAAGCGATAGCTGAGCGCATCGGAGAACAGCGCCGTGGGCGCGGCGATCGGGAACACGTTCATGACCAGCACCAGATGGCCGGGTCGCTCCGGGCTGGGGAACGTGAAGACGTCCGTGATGTCGGACGCGGGGTCGGCGAGGGCCCGCGGGCCGGAGAAGTGGTCTGCCATGTCGTGCCTCCTTCGGTGTCGATGTTTCGAGTCGGCCCGGCTCAGGTGTCGAGGTCGGCGAGCCAGCGCAGCGCGCGCAGACCGGGCATGAAGCAGTACTCACCGCCGCGGTTGACGACGAAGTCGGGCAGTCCGGTCATCCGGCGCCGGATCGGACGCTTCGGGATGGTGAACTCCGCGCGGTCCTGTACGCCGATCAGCGGGTCGCGCTCGTCGGGGGCGCCGATGAACTTGCCGTCGTTGATCCACTCACGCTGGACGAACTCGAACTGCCGGTCCAGGCGCGCGCCGACGAAGGCGAACATCAGCCCGCGGTCGGCGCCGTCGTCGTCGAGCACGCCGGGGGGCAGCGAGGGGCCGTAGTTCGTGCCGCGGCGGATCATCCGGTGCAGCCGGACCTCGCCGGTGATGACCGCGTCGCGCGCGTTCATCCGCCGGGCGTGCGAGCCGACCGGGCACTTCAGCCCGCGCGGATCGTCGCCGTACATGAACGCGTTGTTGCGCTCGTCGTCGGCGCCGAGCTCGGGGTCGTCCTTGTCCGGGGCCAGGGCCAGCGGCGCGCCGCTGGGCCAGCGCCCGACGAACTTGGCCGCGAGCAGTTCCTGCTCGGCCGGGTCGGCGGCGTTCTCGTGCAGGTAGCGGCGGAAGGCGGCGACGCGCTGGTGCAGCTTGCGGAAGGCCACGTAGGTGCCGTTGCGGCCGAGCACGTCCGGCTGCGGGATCGGAGGAAGGTCGCCGTTCTCGTCCTCGTAGCCGAGCACGAACTCGCCGGGCCTCAGCGGGGCCTCGTGCGGGTTGCTGCCGAGGATGCCGGTGCCCTCCACGGCCGGCTGGCTGATGCTGTCCTTGAACCCGAACTGCTCGCGCCCGTCCGGGGGCACGTGCACGTCCAGCGACCAGATGGCGGTGACGCCGTCCAGGTCGCGCACGGCGTGCTCGGCCAGCATGACCAGCGTCTGCATCAGGGAGGTGTCCCGGGCGAGCGCGGCCACCACCAGGTGCACGTCCTTCGAGCCCAGCGGCGCCTCCCAGTGCTCCGGCGCGTTCTCCCCGACGTCGCCGATGTAGTCGGCGCGGGCGGCCATGCCCTGCCGGAACTCGGCCGGGAAGGTGGCCAGGGACTGCTCCGGCACGCCGAGCGCCTCGAGCCCGGCGTAGCTCAGTGCCACCCCGAGCGAGACCGGCCGGGTGGGGTCGTAGGAGGAGACCGGCTCGAGCAGGGGGATCAGCCGCCGCAGCAGCTCCCGCCCCGCCGTCTGATCGTCGATGCGCACGGCCACGTAGGAGCCGGCGTACGGATGTGGCCGGGGCATCAGGGCGGCGGCTTGGATGTCGCCCAGCTCCAGCGAGGTGTCGTTCTGCGTGGTCATGGTGTCCCCTCTGCCAGTCGAAGAGAGTGGTGGGTGCCGCGGTCCGCGGGGCGGCGTCGCCCCGCGGGCCGCGGACCGGTTCAGTCGGCGGCCTTCTCCAGCAGCGGCGCTAGCGCCGGATGCTGCAGAGCCTCCTCGGCGGCGGGGTCGTCCAGCACCCGCTGGAACGCCTCGTTCACGGCGAGCGCCTTCAAGACCTGCTTCACCGTCGGTTCGGGATAGGCGGCGACGAAGTTGCCCGCCACCACGGTGCGCTCCTTGAACCACTCCTTGATGCGAGGGGATCTGACGCCTGGGTACCCCTCCACGTAGCACCACGTCTCGTCAAAGGCGCGGCCGATGTCCGTGCGGGCGAAGTCATCGATGTACTCGTCCCACGGCCCGTCGAAGCTGCTGGCGAACATGAGCTGTTTGCGGCCGTCGCAACCGTCCAACATCACGAACCGCGCCTCGTGCAGAGTGCCGATCTGGTTGATGGCGTTCGTGATGTGCGGGTCGCCCATGTGCCGCGCGAGCTGCTGGCGCAGCGCATCTTCCTTCCCCGGGATGACGTCGTCGATGGCGAGGAACTCCGACCTCGCTCCGACCTTCTGTCCGGCCCGGTAGTCGTTCATCGTGCTGGCCATGAATTCTCCTTTGCGGATCCGTGATTCTGTTTGCACCGATCCCGGTAGATGTAGGGGACGGGCGCGGCCATTGAGAGGTGCTTGCAGCGGGTGATGCACCCCGGTGCTCGACTTGACAAGAACGGCGTCGGCGCTGGACACCGCCGGTACAGACGACGCCTTGTCGGAGCGGATGGCGCCGAATCGGGGCGCTTCCCAGACCGGTACTAGCAGCGCCGCACTCGGCCCCGGCCGCGGGAGCGACGACGACGCCGCCCCCTCAGCCCGCGGGTCAGTCCGCGGCCTCCTCGAGCAGCGGCTCCAGCGCCGGATGTGCCAGCGCCTCCTCGGCGGCGGGATCGTCCAGCACTCGCTGGAATGCCACGTTCACGCGCTGGCCCTTGACGATCTCCGGCATCGTGAACTCGCGCAGATTGTTGAAGTAGCCAGTCGCCGGGCTTCGCACCGACTGCACGATGGCCTTGAGTCCGGGGACGCTGCGCTTCATCTGCGCCTCGATGTCGGGGTTGTCCAGGCGGAACTTGTCCGCGCCGCCGGATTCCTGCAGCCACTCCGCGACGTGCGTGTACTGGGTGGTGTGCTGCATCCAGTCCAGGAAGTGGTGAATGCCGATCTGGACGAAGTCCTCGAAGTAGGGGTCCCAGTCGTTCTCGAACGTCGTGGCCCACATCAATCGTGTCCCGCCGTCGAAGATCACGTGGCGCTGGTCCCGCAGGCCGGTGTGGAGGTTCTTGTCACGGGGGACCGAGCTCAGCGTTTCGGCGAACCGCTGGGTCGCTGCGCGCAGCTCGTCCTCGTGGCCGGGCAGGACGTTCCAGAAGGTGGCCAGCTCGGAAACCACTCCGTCGCTGAGACCCCCGCCGGACTTCTTGTCGATCGTGGTCGTGGTGGTCATTGTCCTGTGTCTCTCCTGTATTAGGTCGTGTGATCCCGATGTCATCGGGCTGGGTGGAGCACTCGCTAACGACGTTATGGCGTCGTGGACGGCGTCGAATCCCCGAAACCCTTAGTCCACATGTGGGGTGGGCCTGAGACGCACGTGTCGGCTGTGCAGGTAGCCCTCCAGCCAGCCCCGCCACGCGTGTTTGCCAGTACCTCCATCCCTCTCGTAGGGCAGGCGGTCGTGGCCGGGCACCGCCGCGGTCTTTCGGGTTCAGGCGCTGGACTCGAGGATCGGCTGCAGCTGGTTCGACCGTTTCGTCCGGGCCTCAGCAGAGAGTGCGCGGGCTGGTCGTCGCGACGTTTAGCAGGAGGGCCATGGCGCTCGGGCGGCGTTGCTGGACCCGGTGGCGGGCTTGACGACGGCGACGGCATGTCCCCCCAAGTCGTGCAGCAGCAGCGCGAGGAGCAACTCGTCGCTGTTGGCAAGCGAGGGTGGCGCTCACTCGCTGCTGCCCAATGGGCGCCAGGGCGGCGATTTCCCGCCCAGTGCGCCGTCGGCATCAGCCCAGTTGAGGTGGCCATGGACGAGTTCAGCCCCGACGTGGTGCCCGAGTGCCACAGCAGCCGGGGCTTGCAGCGGGTTGTCCATCAGATTGACGTGTTACCGACAGGTAGTTCGCCGCCCGCCAGTGGCCGTCGATCAACCCCAGTCCACCGGATTCAGCAGGCCCTGCGCGCTGCACGGCTCCGGGCTCGCCGCGCTCTGGTCCAAGGCCGGTGTCGGTGGTCCTAGCCGCGAACCGTGGGTACCTCACGGCCGGGCTCGAATCGACGGCGTGCGTCGTACGGGCGCGCACTGGGCCACCCCTGCACGGGGAAGGGGTCAGGGCCGGCCGCTGAGAACGGAACGCCGTGGCACCGGAATCAGCCCGCGGACGTCGCCGCCCTGCTCGATCACGTAGCGGGCGAGTTGGGTGCGGGAGGTCATCCCGAGCTTGCGGAACACCTTGCGCAGGTGGTACTCCACGGTGCTCGGGCTGATGAACAGCTGCGCGGCGATGTCCCGGTTGGCCTCTCCTCTGCTCACCAGGGCGGCGATCTGTGCCTCCTGGGGAGTCAACTCCTCGGGATCGCCTATCTCCCTTTTCGGGGCACGCTCACCCGTGGCCCGGAGCTCCATGCTCGCGCGCTCGGCGAAGGCATTCAGACCCATCGCGTCGAACATGTCGTGAGCCGTCTTCAGCTGCTCACGTGCCTCCCGCCGTCGGCGCTGCCGACGCAGCCACTCGCCGTAGAGCAGGTGGGCGCGGGCGAGGTGCGAAGCGAACCGCGTGCGGCCGAGCAGGTCGATCGCCTCCTCGTACTTCTTGCCCGCGTCGTCCCGAGCAGCCAACTGGGCCTGCGAGCGGGCGAGCAGGCCCAGGGCAAGGGGAGTGCCGGTCGCCGTCGCGCGGTCCTCCAGCCGCTGCAGCGCGTGTTCTGCCAGGTCGCGCCGATCGGCGCGGACGCCGGCCTCGACCAGGTCGGGCAGTGCCGCGGTGCCGACCAGGGGTGTGTCATCGGTGAATGCCGGGCCGAGGCACCTCACCGCGGCGCCGTAGTTCCCAAGACTGATCTCGAGCACGCCCAGGAAGGACGAGGCCATGGCCATCTCCCCGGCGGCGCCCCTGCCCGGGGCCTCTCGTGCGACGGCCGCCGCGGTCGCCCGCGCCTCGGCCTCGCGGCCGCTCAGGGCCAGTGTGAGCAGTGTGTGGGCGCCCGTGGGAGGGACGATGCCGGGGTTGTGGGTCACCTCGGCCAGCTCGTGCGCCTCGGACTCGGCCGTCCGTGCCGCGGCCAGCCGTCCGGCGGCTCCGTCGACGAAGACGCTTCGGAAGGCGAGCGCGGCGGCCAGCTTGGCCAGAGCGCCGCGTTCGCGGGCACGGTCCTCCCAGTCGCTGGTCAGCCGCTCCACCGCTGCGTCGTCCAAGAGATCGGCCGCCATGATGGTGACCAGTTCCAGTCCTTGGAGGGCGACGTCGGGGTGCACCTCCTCGGCGAGGAATGCCTGGATCGCGCGGCGCAACCCCGGCACGGCCGCCTCGTGTCCACTTGTCACCCGTGCAATGCAGCCCTGCAGCAGCAGGTTGACGGGGGAGTCGGGCGGGTCCCCTGTGGGTGGCAGGTCGCGCAGCTGTCCGGGCGATCTCCTGCAGGAGGGTGGTGCTGGATGCCCACCCGGCAAAGACGGTGGCCTCCAAGGCCGACAGCAGCGTGTCCCTCGCGGCACGGGCGTCGAGCGGCCCCAGTCGCCCTGCCGCGTCAACCAGCGCGGCAGCGGCCTCGCCCACGTGTCCGCGGGCTAGCTGGATCCGGCCCTCCAGTTGAGTGGCCGCCGCGTCCGACCGCGAATCGTGCAGGTCCGGTGTGGCCTCGGCCAGCAAGGCGCGGGCTCGATCGACCGCCCCCGCGAGCAGGTGGGCCTCCGCGGCTGCCACCCGTCGCTGGGCCCGCCGCTCCAGGTCGGGGGTCAGCACCGCGGCGCGTTCCAAGAGCCCGGCCGCGGCGGCATAGCCTCCACGATGGCCGGCGCGGGCGGCCGCCGCCTCCAGTTCGGCCGCGGCTCGTTCGTCAGAGCCGCCGGCGGCGGCAGCCAGATGCCAGGCCCGGGCATCGGCGTCCAGTTCGGGGTCGCATGCCTCCGCGAGGGCCCGGTGGGCCCGCCTACGCTGACTCGGGGACGCGGCGTGGTATATCGCCGACCGGACGAGCGGGTGCGAGAAGCGCACCTCGGGCCTGAGGACAACCAGTCCGGTGGCCTCCACGGGCAGCGCGGCGGACTCCGGGATGGCCAGTGCGGCGGCCGCCTGCCATAGGGTCGCCTCCCGGCTCGTATGGTCCGCCGCCGCCATCAACAGCAGGGCTTGCGTGTCCGTGGGCAGTTCACGCACGCGCTGCGCGAACAGGTCCTCGAGCCGGTGACCGACCGGGAGCGGGTCGGGTAGAGGCGCTCGGCCGCCCAGCTGTTCCGGGGTCAACGCGCGGGTGGCTTCGACGACGGCGAGCGGGTTACCACCGGTCTCGGCGACGATGCGCTCCGCCACCTCTGTTTCGATCGGCCGGCTGCTCGAGGTCTCGAGAAGCTCGTGGGCGTCCTCGCGCGACAAGCCGACGATGTGCAGACCTGGCAGGGCCTGCAGGTGCCGGACCGGTTCCATGGACTCCCGGGCTCCGAAGAGCACCCCGACACGGTCGGCAAGCAACCTTCGTGCCACGAAGCCGAGGGTGACCGCGGACTCCTTGTCCAGCCATTGCGCGTCGTCAACCACGCACAGCACCGGCCGGTCCTCCGCGGCGTCCGAGAGGAGGGTGAGAACCGCCAGGCCGACCAGGAAGGGATCCGCCGGCGCCTCGCTCACCAGGCCGAAGGCGACGCCCAGCGCCCGCCGCTGCGGCATGGGCAGCCGGTCCACCCCGTCAAGCAGAGGGAGGAGCAGTTGGTGGACGCCGGCGAAGCCCAGGCTCTGCTCGGACTCGACGGCCGCCGTCCGGAGGACCTGCAGGTCGGTGGCGCTATGGACGGCGTAGTCCAGCAACGCCGACTTCCCGATCCCGGGCTCCCCGCGCAGGATCAGCACTCGGCTCATCCCAGCGCGCACGCTGTCCAGCAGCTCGTGCAGCGCTTGCTTCTCGGCATGGCGGTTGATGAGCCGCACCCGTTGATAGTAGTGCAGAGTTGTCCCCTGTGCGGTGGGTCACTGGCGCGGCGGGTCACCGGAACGCCAGTGACGGGGCGGCGTATCAGGCCGCAGGGCTGCCGCCTTCCGGGATCCTGTGAGGCTTGCTGATCCTGGCGCTGCGGCGACTGTCCCGGAGTGCCCTGACCGTGTTTATGGTGCTCCGACCGTTGTCGCCTCTGCGGAATTGGCGGCAGCGGGCAACCGCAGTGTCGGCTCATGTGCAAGCGGGTCCGTGGTGGCATGTGACGGGGGTGAATCAAGGCTCTTGCACCCCAGGGGGCCGCGGCGTTTCCGCCCAACGGCGCTTCAGTTGCACCGAAGCGAGTCAACCGGCGTAATCGACATGGCCAGTTGCAGGAGCTCGGTAGCCGGTCACCCTCAGCACGCAGATCGGCCGGCTGGAAGAGGGTGACCATATGGACATGCAAAGGGGATGCTCAGTACTGACACCAGCCTGCTCAGCGACGACTCCTCGGGGTGGGAGGTTCGATTGATGAAGAACAGCGACAGGCCGGTACCCGCAGCTGGACCGGTGACCCAGGCAGACGCTGAAGCAGTCGCCTTCTCGCGGTTGCGCGACCAGGTGCGACACAGCCCGGTGCCCGTCAACCTCATCCGGCTGTCGGACGGTCAAACCCTCGAAGTCAGCGACGAGTTGGTGACATTCGCTGGCATGGATCGGGAGTCCCTGCTGACAAAAAAGGTCGCGGACTATATCGAGGAGTCCGAGGTTGCGTCGGCGTCGTTGGCATTGCTGGCCTCTGGAGCGCTTGACGGCTACACCCGGAAAGCGTCCATCCGCCGCCCGGACGGTGAGCTCGTCACCTTCAGCGTGTGGGTCGGCGCCTGTACGGAGACTCAGCCGCCGCGGCATGCCGTCGCGACCATCTTGACGACCGGCAACGCGTCCGACCTTCCATCCGCGCACGACGCCTGCCCGGACCCGGAGAACCTCATGATCGGAACGATCGACACACACTGGCGGGTCGACCGGATCACCGGCGCAGATGACGCGGTGCTGGCCTACAGACCCCAGCAGATATTGGGCAACTCCGCGTTCATCGCCATTCATCCAGAGGATGTGGGAAACGGCATGTTGTTGGCCGCGCACTCCACCGTCCGCAAGGGGGTGACGTTTGGACGCATCCGAATGGCTGCCCGTGACGGAGGGTGGGTGACTCGCCGGGTCAGTTTGCAGCCACTGATCGGCGAGGGATCGGACGGGTTCGCGTTCACAGTCTGCCGCGAGGCAGGTCATCCGCGGGACGCGGATGACCTGAGCATGAACGCGACGGAAGGTCTCAGCGCAGTGCTGCAGGCGGCCGACGCGGACCGGAAAACCTTCGGGCTGGCCGCCTGGATGGCGGCGTTCCCGACCGCGCTGTGGGCGCCGGAACTGTCTACCCTGACAGCACGCGAGTACGAGATCGTATTACGTCTCGCGTTTGGTGACCGGGTCCGGACGATCGCCGAGGACTTGCATCTGAGCCGGAGCACCGTCCGTAACCACCTGACGACCGTGTTCCGCAAGTTCGACGTCAGTTCCCAAGACGAGCTTCTCGCGCGATTGCGCCCCCGCCTCGGCGACCGCCGCTCACCACCACCCGGCTAGCCAGCAACGCCGCTCCCGACCGGTTCAACACCGACGTCTGACAGGCGGTCGGGATCGGCCCCTCCCATGGTCGCCCTCGACGGCGTGGGCTTCGCGGCTTGCCGGTCAGACGCGCGCTTGCCAAAGTGCAGAGAGTCAGGAGACTTTGCCTAGGGTGTTCTTCGACCGAGTCCGGCAGGGTTGCGCCCGTGGCTTCTTACTCAACGCTTCTCTGCGCCCCTCGGACGGCTACGCAACGGTCTCCCAGGGCGGACGCCTTCGGCAGCCGTCGGGCAGTCACCGGCCCGACCGACATCGAGTCGGACGCCGGAGACGCGCTCACAACCGTCCCTCTTGTCGGCGCCGAGCCCAGGGCGCGCGCACATACGCCACCCAGCGAGCCGGAACGGCGCCGCGAACTCTGGGCGCCGGTGTTCCCCGTCGGGCCAGTGCGATGCCTGGCGCCCTCCGGTCACGGAGGCGCGCAGTGACTGATCGACTGCGAAACAACAGACGCGCGACCATTCGTCTGGCGGGCGAGCACGACATCGCCACCGCCCCCGACGTGACACGGCGCATCGACGCCGCTCTCGAGGCTGGCGTCGGCTGCGTTCGTGTCGACTTGGACGCGGTGACGTTCCTGGACGCGAGCTTTCTTGGTGCGCTCGTGCGCGGCCGCCGACGCTGCGCCGCTCACGAGGCCAGATTGGTCGTGACCTGCTCGAACCAGCGCACGCGACGTGTGTTTGCGATCGCGAAGCTCGCTGCTCTTCTCCACGATCACCACTAGACACGTCCGCGCCTGATCGGACGCCCACTCTGCGCACCGTGTGGCAGCCGGACGGCCACGGTTCCGGCGCGGCGCCTATGGCTGCTACTTCACGATTGCGCCGGACGCCTCACCGACGGTCGCCACCGGGAACGCACCTGGCTTCGCCTTCGAAGGCGGCGCCGTCCACGATCGTCGCCCGCAGAATCAGCAAGGGGGTCCGATTCGACCGCTGATCCTGAGTCAGGCGTCAGGGGTCGTCGACAAGTCAGCAATGCGAGTGTCGGTGGAGCGCGCCTCCTCCGTCGGGCTCCGCCTCGGGAGGACCCCGTCTCCTGACTTCTCGGCCTTGCCGCAGAGCAGACCGGAGTCCGACGATCGGTACAACCAGCCGGACGGATGCAAGGGGGAGAAGGACCAATCATGAGCGCCACTACTGGAGCCTTGCCCGCGGTTGCTCAGCCATCGTTCGCGCACCGGGTCGCTCAGATGGCAAGGAAGCGAGGCGTGGCCAGGCAGAGGGCCGCCATGTCTCGACCGGCCCGCATCACGGTGTGATCGGGTCGCACCAGTGCTGCGGTCGCGTGACGCGCTGAGAGCCACCTGTGCAGCTGCGAGCCCGGAACGGCCTCGACCAAGCGGACGCCCCGCCCAGCGAGCCATGCCTGCTTCTGGCTCGAAGGGATGACTGTCGTGATGAGCAGGAAGCCACTGTTCGACGCGTCGTCTAGTCGGCTGCCGTCGGGCAACAGCGCGTTCGGGCACAGCCGTCCGGCGATTGACCTGCGGAACCTCGGACGGTGTACGAGGGCGGATCGGCGCAACCGCGGGGTCTCGCCGGACAGGAGGCGGTCCCGCAGACCGGGAAGCCAGTGGAGGCGCGGCGCGATCAGGCGTCTGAGGAGGTTTCCTGCCCGGCCACCTCGGGTCATCGACGCGCCGATGAGCTTGGCCAGCCGGATCATGGCCCCGGCATGTGGCTTGCGCTCCATTTCGTAGGTATCGAGCACCCACTCCGGCAGGTCCCCGGCCAACACTCCCGCGATCTTCCAGCTGAGGTTCATGGAGTCACGGATGCCCGCACACAGACCTTGTCCGATGAAAGGGGGCGTCAGGTGGGCGGCGTCGCCGAGGAGGAAGACGTTGCCGTCTCGCCAGCGGTCCGCCAGCTGCGCCCGAAAGGTGTACTCCGCGACCCGCAGCAGCTCCAGCTGGTCGCTGGGGATGTCCTTGACCCACGGACCGACGAGAGGAAGCAGGGCTCCGATGGACTCGAAGTCGGCTGCGGTCTCGCCCTCGAGTAGACGAAACTCCCAGCGGTAGCGTGTCTCGCCGATCCGCATGTATGTCGCAGCCCGCTTGGGGTCGCAGACCTGGTGGACGCCCTCCCACTGATCGAGTTCGACAGTGCTGGCGATGTCGATGACCAGCCACCTCTGCTCGAACTTGAGATCCTTCATGGTCGCGCCGATCGCCGCGCGGACGACACTGTGGGCGCCGTCGCAGCCCAGGACGTAGGTCGCGTGGACGGACTCGTGCTTGCCGGTGAGCTGATCTCTGAAGTCGACGCGTACCCGGCCCTGACCGCACTGGGCGACGTCGGTGACCTCGACGTTCCCGCGCAGGTCGACGGTGGTCTGGTCTGTGAGGTTGGTGCGCAGCAGGTGCTCCAGCTCGGGCTGGTCGAACAGGTTGGCCCTCGGGTGTCCGTGCCTTTCGTCGCCGGTCCGGTCGAACACCGCGAGCACCCGGTGGTTGCGATCGATCAGCTGCAGCCCGAGGGTCGAGCGGGAGATGCCCGCGAACTCAGATGCGATCCCAAGCCGCGCGAGGACGCGGCAGATCTCGTCGTCTAGGTGGACGGCCCGCGGCTGGGGGTAGACACCGTCCCAGCGGTCCAGAACCAGGCACTCGACGCCGTACTGGCCGAGGAGCGTGGCTGCGGCTACGCCAACGGGGCCGGCGCCCACGATGACCACGGGCACGTGACCGGCGTTGGTGCGCACAGAACGGTTCACCGGGAGCTTCCGAGGGTGAGCAGCAGGTAGGTCAGGGTTACGACGCCGAAGATGACGGCCGGCAACACCTCACGCATACCGTCACCGCTGCGCAGGTGGACGAGGACGGCGCCTCCGAGCAGGAGCAGAAGCCCCGCGGCGGCGAGCGCACCGAGCATGGGCACGAAGCCGCCGACCAGGAGACCGGCGATGGCAAGGATCTCCAGCGCCCCGATCCGCCGGTACGCCGAGACGCTGAAGCCCACGTGCGCTGCCTTCGCGCGCATGGCTGGCACGGCGGCGAGCTTCGCCAAGCCCAGGGCCGCGAACGCGACGACGAGGACCCCGGCGAGGATCGATGTTGCGATCATGAAAGCTCCAATCTCCAGCTGATGGCGAAACGGTCGAGCGCTTGCTTGAGGGGGGTCGTGTCCGCACCGTGGGCCACGTCCACTACCGCCACGGCCACGCCTTCGCCCTCGACGACTCCGCGGACGCCGGCGACGAACGGAATGCCTTGCAGTGCGTCCGCGACGGCGTCCCGGAGCGCTTCGGCGCGCAGGGCGGGCTTGAACGGTTTCCCCACGTCGGTGACCGGCAGCGCGTCGAGCACGGTCACGGACTTGGGTGCAGCAGCCTGCTCCGAGACGTGGTGCTGGGCCCAGGCACGCAACTCGTCGGCCGTGGTACGGGAACCCGGCGCCAGGGTCACGAACGCGACGGGCACCTCTCCGGAGTGCGCGTCGGGACGTCCGACGGCCTGCGCACTGGTTACAGCCGGGTGGGCCAGCAGCGCGGATTCGATCACCGCCGGGTCGATGTTGTGGCCACCGCGGATGATGAGGTCCTTGACGCGGCCGGCGAGGTGCACAAAGCCGTCGCTGTCGACCTGGGCCAAGTCGCCGGTGTCCAGCCAACCGTCACGCAGCTTTCCCATACCGTCGAGCACGGGGCCGGAGGGCCCCCGGCCCGTGACGTAGCCGGGAAAGACCGTCGGTCCGGAGATCGCGAGTACCCCGACCTCGCCCGCCGGCAGGTCGACCCACTCGCCGTCGGCCGTGATCGCGACCGTCTTCACCTGCTGGTACGGCAGTCGCTGACCCAGTGACCCGGATCGCGCATGGCCGAGGAAGCTGCGCACGCTGGCACACGTGCCCTCGGTGAGGCCGTAGCCCTCCAGCATCGGTACACCGGTTGCCGACTCGAAGTTCTCCCGCACCGCCTTCGGCAGTGGGGACGCCCCGACCAGGGCGAACTGGAGGCTGCTGATGTCCGCGTCGACGGGGCAGCCGGCCAGAACGGAGTAGATCGTGGGCACCCCGCTCATCGCGCTGAGGCGGTAGTGCTCGGTCAGTTTCCAAAAGTTCGCGAAGAGGGATTGGTCGCGGTAGCCCAGCGGCCCAGCCCAAACGACCCGCTGGCCTTTGAACAGCGGTGCCAGCAGTGTGACGACGACGGCGTTGACGTGGAACAGGGGCAGCGCCGCGAAGACGACGGATTCGGAGTTGAGTACCCCGATCGCGGCAACCATCCAGGCGTCGGTGACCTCGTTGGCGTGCGTGTGGGCCGCGAGCTTCGGCATACCGGTGGTGCCGCCGGTGTGGAAGAACGCCGCGAGATCCGTGCCCGTCGGCGCGTCACCGACGAAGTGGTCCGCTGGCTGCTGAGCGGCGAGATCGGACAGACGCGCGACTGGCACGCCGCCTCCTCCCGGCAGCCCCACGTCGGCCGCGGTGCCCCCCGTCGGGCCTACCGCCAGCACAGCCTTCAACCCGGCGTCGGCGGCCAGGCCTAGGGCGGTCCGCCACACGTCCGGCGCGATCTCCGGGCCAGAGGCGACAAGGACGCGGGCGCCGGACCTGCGCAGCAGCTCGGCGATGTGCTCGCGAGATAAGCCGCTGTTGATAGGCGCCGCGATGCCGGCGAGCTCGGCTGCCAAGGTGGCGGTGATGAGCTCGTCGCAGTTCGGAGCGAGCAGGGCCACTCCAACCGTCCGATGAACGCCCAGGGCATGGAAGGCGTTGGCGTAGCGGTGCACGTCGCTCAGCAACCTGGCGTAGGTCCGCTCGACAGGGTGCCGCCAACGCCCGGCATCGGGCAGCACGGAGAGCGCCACCCGGTGCGGCCACAGGCGGGCGGCACGCACGAGAAGCTCGTACGTCGTGGCCGGCAGCCCACGGTCCGCCAGGGGCACGGTCTCTATCGCCGAGAGGTCGCCCGGCCCGTCGTACGTCGGCCAGAGAAGGTCGCTCATGGTCACGTCCCTCGAACGACCGTGCGCTGGTGACCGAGGTCGATGGCGCCGTCGTCGGTGCCGATTGCGATCTCGACGATGTCGCCATGCTTGAGATACTTGCGGTTCTGCGCCTGCTTCTTGAAAAAGACCTTCCACTTCGTCGCAGGCGGCAGCAGCGATGCGATGATCTCGATCGGCTTGGACGGCGCGCTCAGGGCGGTGCCGACCGGCGTCCCGGTCAGCAGCAGGTCACCCGGGTCGAGCTGCTGGAACCTGCTGAGACTCTGCAGCGCCTCGAGCGGTGGGTAGACCATGTCGCCGTCGACCACGGCGTTCTGTCGCGGCTCGCCGTTGACCCAAAGCCGCAGGCGCAGGTCGCCGAACCGTTTGAGCTCGTCGACGTCGAGGAGGACCAATGCCGGGCCGGTCGGTGTGAAGCTCGGGTAGGACTTGGACTCGAAGAACTGCGTCTTCGGTAGCTGCACGTCGCGGGCCGAGACGTCGTTGGTCACGACCAGCCCGGCGATGAACGAAGCCCAGCTGTCCGCGGTGACGTCGGTGCCCACGGCGAGGGTTCGGCCGATCACGAGGCCGATCTCCGCTTCGTAGTCCAGGAAGCGCACGTGGGCTGGGCGGACGACATCGTCGTAGGGTCCGCTGATCGAACCCGAGGTCTTGCGGAAGAAGGTCAAGGGGACGGTCTCCGGGTCGAACCCCGAGTCCTGCACGTGGCTGGCGTAGTTCGTCATCTGTGCTACGACGCGGCAAGGAGCTGTCACGGGCGAGACCAGCTCGAGACTGTCCGGGTCGACGGTGTCCACGGTGGCCAGGGCGGCTTGAATGCGATCGTGGTCAGCGAGCAGCTCAGCGGTGGTGGTTGCGTCGGTGTCGATCGGGGCAGCGCCGCTGGGAGTGCGGACCCACCAGGCGTCGACCGTGCGCAGGATCGTAATGCTCATGAGGTGGCTACTTTCAGGAGGCCGCGAAGGCGGGTGAGGTCGAACTCGTTGTCGTCGCGCAGCGCCCGAGCCATCGAGAGCAGCTCGCGCAGCGCCTCAGTGCCGGGTGTGAGGCCGAGGAAGTCCTTGGTTACCGGCGCTCCCCACTGAGCCAGCCCGGACGCCGTCATCGGCGACCAGCCCGGCTCGAGGGTGGAGTCGAAGAGATCGCCGTCCGTGAAGTGCTCGACCAGGAGACCATCCGGGTCGTGCCAGTAGTCAAAGATCTGGCTGCCCTCGATGTGCCGGCCGATCCCCCAGGAGTGGCGAAAACCCTGCCCGCGAAGGTACTCGCCGCCCGCGGCGAGTGCGTCGAGGTCAGCGACCTGGTACGCCGAGTGCACGTAGCGGTTGCGAGGGCCCAGCATCATCGCCAGTGTGTGGTGGTCACTGGGGGTATCGCCTCGGTCACAGCGAATGAAGCTCATGGTGGGTCCACGCTGGCGCTGTCCGTCGTAGTACTTGAAGTCGCTGACGATGAGGCCGAGGTGCTCCAGGTACCAGTTCAGGGTTTCGATGTACCTGGTGGTTTGAAGCACGACATGACCCAGGCGCTGGACGCTCGCCGGCTCGCGCACCGGGCGCTGGGTGGCGTTAGCACGCCGGACCTCATGACCGAAGTTGAGAACGTGCGTCGGCTGCGAAGGGAGCGCGGCCAGTTGGTGCGTATCAGCCACGGCCCGCACCAGCAACCCGCTGGGGTCGGTCAGGTTGACGGTGAGGCCGCCGATGCTGTCTGGGAGCCTCTCGGCCCTGACCCCGGTGGCGTCGGCGAGGCGCAGCACATCGGAGGCGTCGGCCGCGCGGAACGCGGCACCGAGGTAACTCGACCTCGATGCGCGCCGAACGATCAGGCAGGGGGGTCCGGGGTCGGTCCCGCGGAGCTGCAGTTCGTCCGCCGTCCGGCTCACGGTCGCAAGGCCGAATGCGTGCGCGAAGCGCTCGGTCGCAGCCAGGTCGGGCTTGGCGAACTCCAGCCAGGCGAGGTCCAAGACCTTGATGACCGGATTCTGGGCTCGGCCCGGATGCTCTCCGGACTGCGCGCCCTGGTCGGCGTGCAAGTCGTTGTGGGTCCCATGCTGGGAAGCCATCCCGCCTCCTCGATGTAGTTGACGAAATCGTCACTTACGAATAGAGCCTCAGTCAAGACACCTGATGAGTTCGTCACTCCTGACTAGATCTGCAGTACACTGGCCTCCCCGCATCGAGGAGGAGGTTGCATGAGCGCCGACGCACCGAGCAAGCAGGGCAATCGACTCGACCGTCGCAAGGCCCGTACGCGCGATGCCCTTATTCGGGCGGCGCAGACCCTGATTGCCGAGGGCCGCACCAACGTGCCGATTGTGGAGATCACTCAGGTCGCCGATGTCGGCATGGGGTCGTTCTACAACCACTTCGAGAGCAAGGAGCAGCTCTTCGACGCCGCCGTCGAGGCCGTCATCGACGCCTACGGCGAGTTGCTCGACAACCTCACCGCCGACGTCGACGACCCGGCGCAGGTGTTCGCGAGCAGCTTCCGGCTCACCGGTCGCCTCAACCGGTGCGAGCCCGAGCTGAGCCGCGTTCTGCTCAACAACGCGCTCCGCCTGCTCAGAGTCGACAATGGGCTCGCACCTCGGGCCCGACGCGACATCGCCGCCGCCGTGGAGGCCGGCCGCTTCGACGTGGCGGACCTCGACGTCGCGGTCACGATGACAGCAGGCGCGTTGCTCGCACTCGGTCAACTCCTCCAGGACCAGCCCGACCGCGACGTCGAGGAGACCACCGATCGGGTGACCGAGGACCTCCTGCGCATGTTCGGGGTGCCCAGGCGGCAGGCACATCGCATCTGCACTCTGCCGTTGCCGAAGCTCGAAGCGATGCGGGGCGACGGCTCAGCGGCTTGACCAGGCACTCCTGACGGTTGTCTGTCCTGTCACGAGGAATTCCCACCGCGCCGTCATGGGCGCCTCAAACGACGTCGTCGAAACGACCGTCCGTGGTCGAGCAGCCAAGCATCATGAGGACGAGCAACAGGCGCACTGATCCAGGCGATGTTGTGGACGCGCTGCCTTGGAGGCGGCACGGCCACGATGGTGGCAGCGTCCAATCGCATTCTCGAACCGCTGCGACAACGCCGATTGCGACGTTCCTAGGAGCTGGACCTGGGTCCCGGCGCTCTGGTGCGCGGTGACCAGCGCGGCGCGAATCGGGCCGAGGGTGAGGCGCCTGGATGGCGATTCGAGATGCGCACTTGCAGCGCCGCCGGCCGGATGGCGAACCGCAGCGTCGAGTTCAGGGTGACCGGCTCGCCGTCGATCCCCGCGTGCACCGGCGCCGCGGCGCTGACCGTCAGGTGGGGTGCTCTCCAAGCGCGGCCCGGACGGCGCGGCTCGTCGTCCGGGGTGTCGAGCACGAGAATCCCGAGCTGGCCACTGTCGAGCGCAGGCCGGGTGCCGCCAAACGGCGGATCCAGTGCGTAGGGGTTGTTCGACACCAGGACCACTGCGAGATGTGTGTGCTGATGCCCCGTGTCGTCGACGAGGCGCAACGCCGGCACCTGTCTGCTGGGGCCCAGCACCCTTTCTGCGGTCTCCGCGAGGGTGCGCAACTTGGCATCGCGATACGCCGTACGGCGGACCGCCTCGCCGTAGATTCCGAGCGAGACGTTGTTCAAGAACACGCGGCCGTTCACCTCGGCCACGTCGATCCGGCGTTCCACCCCATCGGTGAACGCGTCGAGCGCGCCCCGCACGTCATGCCGGTCTATGCCCAGGTCGAGCGCGAAATGGTTGCGGGTGCCGGCCGGGACGCAGATGAACGGAATGCCATGCGCCTCAGCGGCTGCGGCCACCACCGACAGCGACCCGTCGCCGCCGGCCATCCCCAGGGCGTCAGCGCCTCCTGCCACGGCCGCACCGACAAGGGTCGCGAGGCTCTGGCCCGGGGCAAGGACGAACGTCTCGATCCCTCGGTCGCGAGCCAGTTCGACAAGCTTGGCGCGGGCGGCACTCCCGCCGCCGGACCGGGGGTTGACGAACAGGACCGGATGCCGGGGCGGATCTGCCGGCTCCCATCCGGGGCGTGGCCTCTCCGGGGAGGGACTCATGGCTCGCGACACGCAGGGCGAAGCATGGCGCTACCCCCTGCCCTTGGTCCTCGTCCTGGTGAGCGTTCTGTCCGCGGTGCCTCCCGGAGGTCTGTTGGACGACCGTCGACCGCATCGGCGACGACAAGTGAGGTAACCATGTGCACAAGAGTGCTCCGGACCCGGCTCCGGAGACCACGGTTTACGCCCCCGCATCCGCGCGAAAGCACACGCGGGTGGCCACAGCAAACGCTCGATGCAGACCGTCAGCCCGCTGGCCTCGCGGCTCGGCCTGAAGGTCGTCAAACGCTACGCCGCCGGTGACGAGGGCCACCTCACCAAGGAGGTCATCGCCCTGCCCGGCGCCACCCTCATCGCCTGGCGCCACGAAGCCCTCCACAGCATCCCCCGCCATCTGGGCGAGGTGGACCCGATCCCACCCGATTACTGGCCGACGGACCGTTTCGACGTGATCTGGACCTTCACCCCGACGGCGACAGGTGGCGCTTCGCCCAGATGCCGCAGTTCCTGCTGCCCGGCGACCTGCCCTACCCCTGGTGCCTGCTTGACCACGGCCATGACCTGAGCACCGGCACGGTGTGAAGACCGACCTTGGAGCCCGGGTAATCAGAGTCGGCGACGAGGTGGATCCACAGAGGCACCGCCCCGCTGCGTCATGACGGCGACTGGTCCACCAATGCGGATCGGCACGGTCTCCCACACGTCCACGACTCCGTGCCCAGCCAGGTCGTCCAAACGGGTGAGGCGCAACCGCCGTGACGAACTAACCACTATGGATTTCCGGGATTCGACCCCCGTCCCCACAGGGTTAGGTTCGAAACACATCGACACGAGGGGGGTTCGAAAATGGCAATGTCCGATGACCTGGCGCGGCTTTCCGCCCGCGCCAGAATGGCTGAACGGCTGGCGCAGGACGTCGAGGATGCTCGGCGCAGGACGCAGGAAGCCGCGGACAGGAGGCGGCAGCAGACCGAGCAGGCCAAACAGCACGCGGACGTCCAGGTCGGCGACTTCCAGCGGTCGTGGAACGATCACGTTGAGCGCGCTCGTGCGCGGATCGACGCGCGCAAGGCTCAGCACGACGCCAAGGTGGCCCAACACGACGCTGACGCAGCGGCTGCCTACGCCGACACCATCGACTTCGCCTACTCGGCGGTCGAGGAAGCCGAGTACGGCGTGCTCGACGCCGTACTCGCACGCATGGATGCCGAGGCGTCGGGGAGCAAGGTCCCGAGCTGAGGGCCGGCTAGGGGCGGGCCTCCGCCCGCCACCAGTTTCGGGCCTTGAGACGAGATTCTCGGGCTGGGCTTGGTTCGCGCGCAACCTGATGCGGCGCGGCCAGAGCCACGCGAGCAACAACACACTTGAAGGGCGGGGCTAGTCGGCTGCAGAGGTGCCGAAGGGCCGGGGGGCATGCGCGCGCCCCCTCCACGTCCCCCAGGAGCCGCTGGTGCGAGCCGGACTGGGAGCGGCGACGTCCCTCGGCCTCAATCCGGCGCAGGCACCCTGTGCATCCACTCAGGCATGAATGTAGATGAGGTATCACGACTGGTGGCCCCGATCCTGACTCGCGAGCTGAAGCGGCTCCGGAACAACGGTCACGCAGCGCTGGCGTGGTCGCTGCGGATCACCTTCGCGGCGGTCGCGAGCTATGTCGCCGGCATGCTGTTCTTCCCGGGCACGCAGCCGGTGCTCGCTGCTCTGACCGCGATGCTTGTGGTGCAGGTCACCCCGGTCTCGCTGCTCGCGAGCGGTGTCGAACGAGTGGTGGCGGTGGTGACCGGGGTCTCTCTCGCGGTGGCGTTCGCCGCCGTCGTGCCCCTCGAGTGGTGGAGCCTCGGCCTGCTGATCTTCGTCTCCATCACTATCGGTCAGGTGCTGCATCTGCGCTCGAACCTGATCGAGGTGGCGATCAGCGGGATGCTCGTGCTCGGCGTCGGTTCACTCGGCGCGGAGCCCGCGGCCTCACAACGGATCACGGTGACTTTGGTGGGCGCCGCGGTCGGCATCGCCGCAAACCTGCTCTTTCCGCCCAAGGTGGCTACCGCCGACGCGGGCCAGGCCATCGACGGGTTGGCGAACTCGGTCAGCGACCTGCTCGTCCGGGCCGCCTACGAGCTGACCGGTCTGGTAGCCGAAGGACGCGACCCGGCTCCCGCTGCTCGGGTCTGGCTGGACGAGGCGCGTCGTATCACCCACGACATCCCGCAGGTAGGTGCTGCGCTGCTGCACGCCGAGCAGGGCCGCGTGCTCAACGTCCGCGCCGTGGGCACGCCCGACATGGGGCCGGGACTCCGGCAGGGGCTCGAGGCGCTGGAGCACTCCGCTGTCGCGATCCGCGTGATGTTCCGTGCGATGTCGGACGCGACCTTCGACGTTACGTGGCTCGAGCCCCCACGCGCTGACGACCTGCTGCTCGGGCTGGCGCAGACGTTCCGCGAGATGGCCGCGGGCGTCGACGCGTTCGGGCAGCTTGTGCGAGACGAGGCCGACCCCGCGAACCGGATGAGTGCGGCCGCCGTGCAGGCGCTGCGCGAGGCGCTCGACGGGCTGCACGAGGCCCGCGTCCGGCTCGAGGACCCGCTGAAGTCCGGCGCCCCGTCCCAACTCCTCGAGCTGCATGCAGCCGTTCTGTCGACCGTCCGGCGGCTGCTGACCGAGATGGACCTCGACGAACGGGTGTGGCGGCAGGTGCGGCTGGCGCCCCGCCCGCGCCAGCCCCGTCCCGGCGCACACCCCCGCCGGCCCCGTTCCGGCGCACACCCGCGCCGGGTGGCCGGCCGGCAGCGCAAGAGGAGCCCCCACCCGATGCGAAGCGAGGGGTGATCCCCCCCGTTGCCCGACAGCGACGGGGAGCGTCCGCGTCATTGGCCCTCGCAGCGTTGGTGACCTGACCTACCCGCTGAGCCATTGGTGACACCGGCGACTGTCGACCGGCAAGGGGGCTCCTCTCGCGGCGTCGCGGCCCTCGGCTTGCTGACGGGCAGGCCACGTACGCGACTAGCCGCCGCTCACTGACCGGGGGGTCGTGGTGGTCATGGACCTTCTTGGTGTCGCTCGCAAGCAGCCACACCGTGCGGCCCGTGCGGACAGAGATGAGTCGCGAAGGGGTTCTCGATCGATACAGGGGCCGGGGTAGCCCTCGATGTAGGTCGGCTGCTGGACCTGGTGGATCTGCGCGGTCGGCGCAGTGCCTGACTGGGGGCGGAGCCGATGCCAGGCTAATCGAGCGCCGCCGTGGAGGTTCGTCGTGATTCTGCTTCCCGAGTCTCGAGGTAGCTGTGGACGAGTGCGATGGCCATCGCACCCTCGCCAACTGCGGAGGCGACGCGTTTCATGGAGCCGTGCCGGACGTCGCCCGCCACGAACACTCCCGGCTGGCTGGTCTCCAGGAAGAGCGGGTCGCGATCCAGTGGCCACCAGCCGCGGTCCGGGGTGCCGAGAAGGTCGGGCCCGGTCATGTAGTAACCGCGATCGTCGCAGCGAAGCCAGTCAGTCACCTTTCCTGACAACGGGGCGCCGCCGATCAACACGAAGAGACCATCGGCATCGAGCACCTCGTCGCCTTCAGGACCGGTCACCACGACTCGTTCCAACGACGTACGGCCCTCGGCACTGGAGATCGCAGAGTGAGTACGAACCGTGATCCGATCGTGTGATTCGATCCGCTCGATCAGGTAGCGCGACATTATCTTCTCCAGGGACCTTCCCCGGACCACCATGGTGACGTGGCGGGCGTAACCGGCGAGGTGCAGCGCTGCTTGGCCCGCCGAGTTGGCGCCCCCGACCACGACCACCCGGCAGTCGCGATAGTCGGACGCCACCCCAGCCGAGCTCCCATAATGGACACCCCGTCCGAGGAAGTCGTCGACTCCGGCACCCTCCAGATGCCGATAGTCGACCCCGGTCGCAATCACCCCGGTGTCAGTCGTGACAGAGGCACCGCCGCTCAAGTTGACCAGCACCGTCCCGTCCGATTGCGGGTGCGCCGAGTCGATGTCGACACCGATGACGAACTCGGCGCCCAGTCGGCGGGCCTGGCGGTAGGTGAAATCAGCCAGCTGGCCACCGCTCACGCCCTCGGGGAAGCCGGGATAGTTCTCGATTCGCGAGCTTGTCCCGGCCTGGCCGCCTGGAGCAAGGCGCTCGACGACGAGGGCACGAAGCCCTTCCGACGCGGCATAGACCGCCGCCGTCAAACCCGCCGGCCCCGCCCCCACGATCACGACGTCGTAGCGCTTGTGCGCCGGAACGGTCGGGAGCCCGGCATGCTGTGCCAGCGCCGCTCGCCATTGGAATGAGGCGAGGTAGCGGTCCGCGTTCTCTGGCAGCTCGTGGCCGGGCACCGGCTCCAGATAGTCATCGAGCCCCTCCAGACACGAGCCGTCCGGAAAGAGCACCAGGGGCAGCCGCCGCCCGCGCAGGCTTCGCGGGTCGATGAGGCTTGCCAGCGGATCGCGGTCGAGGTCGACCCAACGGTGAGGCACTTCGTTTCGGGTGAGGAGGTCGCGTGCCGTATCCAGGCCAGGGGTGCCGCGTCGAGCAACGATTGTGACTGGGGCCGTCACCGGCTCGAAATTCTCAGAGCCCGCCATGGGCCCATCTTGCACACTGCTCGCCCTCTCGCGCCATGGAGAGTTGTCAGGCCGTACTCGGGGGGAGCCCTGCGGCAAACAGGGACGGGCCATCTCACCTCTTCGCGCCCGGGGCCCTCATCTGATTGCCCAGCAGGCAACTGGGCTCCTCTGCGCGAACGAATCGCGGCTGCGGACGTTCGCTTGGCATCCGACGGGCCGGCTCTCGAATCTCGGCGAGGTTGGCCAGCAGTGAGCGGAGCGGGCCTGGAAGAGCTACCGGTCTTCGGCGGGGGGCCGGATCAGCGCACCGCTGCGTGGACGGTCATCGCCTAGAGAATGCGGCCTGGCTCCCATCTCGTCACATTTAGGGGCGTTGCGGCACGGCGACGACCTGGGGGCTGACGGCACTCAGGCTGCGCTCAGTCGGTAACGGGTCCAGCCCTGGACCCAGCTATCCGGCAGCGCGGCCGCCAAGGCGTGCTGCGCTTGCCATCCGGTGCAGTGCCCTGGCGCAAGCAAGTCGGGCGCCATGGCGGTGAGCGCTTCTACGGTAGGGGCGATGCTCGGCGCGAAGTACCGCCACTCAAGTGGAGGCCTCCCAAGAGCGCGTGCAGGCGGGGTACCGCGGTCAGTCGCTGGGTGTGTCGCACGATGTTCACGGCGCCGGCATGTCCGCATCCCGTCATTACGAGTGGGCCTTTTCCGCGGACGTGGACGTGGACGACGAGCGCCTGATCATCGAGTACGAACGGGTCGGGCTATCGCTCAACGCGAATGTCGCTCAACTCGGCTCGAGCGGATCGCGGCATGCGAGTGCGCTTCTATGGGTCTCGACGATGGGGTCACTCGGCCTGAGGCTGCGGCTTGAAGCGGCGAACCTCGTGCGGCCAGCCGCATGCCTCCGCGATCTTGCCCGCCCACATCTTGGCGGCCTGGTCGTCGGCCACATCCACCACGGCGAACCCGCCCAGCCACTCCTTGGTCTCGACGTAAGGTCCGTCGGTGATCACCACGTCGCCACCGGTGGGGTCGGCGCTGTAGATCGGGCTGTCCTCCTCCTCCAGCCCCCCGGCGAAGACGTACACGCCAGCAGCCTTCATCTCGTCCACGACCGCCATGGCGCGCGGCCCGCGCCCGCGGAACCACTCCTCGGGGTGGTCGCCCACCCACTGCTGGTTGAAGTAGAGGAGGTACTCGGTCATAACTGCTCCTTCTGCTCTGGCGGACCCAGTGGACCGCGTTCACCTACCCCACGAACGGCGACGGGCGAATCCGACAGGTTCTACCGGAAATGAAACACCGATTTTGGCGGGGCAGCGGAGAGCATTCGCACGCACATCGGCAGATCCGGTACACATGGCCACGCAGACCGGCGTGGCAAGGGATTGATCGCGGGGCAGTTGGCCGGGTCCCGATGGCGTCTGTGGCGCTCCCATCGTCCAGCAGTCGCTCTAGATAGGCTCAGCCGTCACGCAGCCCCTCGTGCCCTGGATCCGGCTGGCGCAGCTCACGAGCCTCAATGCCGCAGGACTCAAGACTCGGCGACTAAATCTTCTCCCTATTAGGTGTTGGCCGGTGAGGACATCTCCCCGGGTTGAGTGGGATTCAGGGCCCCAATCGAGATGCCTCTCCTGGTGTTCCCCTCGCCCATGCAAGGAACCGGATGATGCACCAGGCGAGCCAGAGGACGTGCAGCCGGATGAGTGATAGGCGGCTACTAGCCGATTCCGGTAGGACCGGTGTCCGGCCGGTATGACGCGCCGGCGGTAGGCGGGCTCTCTGCGGCGGATCCGTGTTCTTCGGGTCCGCGGCATGATGCCTCCGGAGGGTTCTCGCTGGTAGCGCGGAGCTGAACGTCGGCTGATGGTCGCTGTGGCGTGCCGCCATGGCCACTGCTGGCGGGACGGAGTAGGCCCATCTTTGGCCAGGCCCGGCGGCCAGGGGACGGGTTTCATGCGGAAGACCCGCCACCGGTTTCGCCTGGGCTGTTGGCCTGCGGTGGTGTGGTGGGCAGGTCGGTCCAGGCCTTCGACAGAGGCCGCGGATGGGGGCTGTGTGACGGTCGGCGGTGACCGAGAGGTAGCGGTGACGGGAGTCCGTGGATCGCCAGGCGATGATCTCGGCATCGGACAGGATCGATGCCCAGGTGAGTAGCTCGGAGGAGTTGTCCACGGTGGCGGTGACGTCGCCGACGATGTCGATGTCTCGGCTGATCCGGAGCAGGACAGAGAGCTCGCGGGCATCCTTCGACGGGTACATCGGCCACGCCTCGAGGAATCGTGCGTGCGGGCGGGCGGTGCTGGCGGTTGTTGGAGCGGTGCCGGTGAAGGGGTCCCGGCCCGCCGACGACCGCACTAACCGTGAAAGCTGGGGCCTGTGCGCCCCTGGCGTCGTTCGGCGGACCGGGACCGGCTTACGGCACCCCCTTTCACGTCTGGAGGTCAGTCCATGACAGTGGTCGGGTGCGAGGGGAGCCAGGATCGCCGACCCAAGCTCGCCCCCGTCGGGCCGGTGACCCTGACGTCTCAGGACGAGATGGCCGACTGGCGGGCGGAGCTCGAGCCGCGTGAGATCTGGACCTTGCGGGGCTTCGCGCGCTCGGCGACGGGGACAGTCAGGGCCAGCACGCCGTTGTCGTAGTGCGCCTCGAGCCGGTCCAGGTCGAGGTTGTCCCCGAGGACCAGCTGACGGCTGAACAGGCCGGTGGGTCGTTCGGCCGCGAGGGGCTCCCAGTCGCCCGTGCGGGCGGGGCGCTCCGCGCGGATGGTCAGCACGTTGCGCTCGACGTCGATGTCCAAGGTGTCGGGCGCAACCCCGGGCAGGTCGAACTCGATCCGGAACGCGTCTCCTTCGCGCCACGCGTCCATCGGCATCACGGCCGGCCGGGACGTGGTGCCGGCGCCGAGCACCTGCTGGGCCAGGCGGTCGAACTCACGGAACGGGTCGGTGCGCATCAGCATGTCGATCTACCTCCTCAACACTGGCCGCCAGTCCTGTACTGGCTGTTACAGGTTTCTTATAGCGCGTGTAATCTGGGAGTGCAAGTTCCCGGTCCACACTTTTTGGAGGGTGCAGGTGGTCACCCCACGCGCGCGCGGTGTGTACGCGATCTCGGTCGCGGCCGAGCTCACCGGCGCCGGCGTGCAGAACCTCCGCGTCTACGAGCGCCGCGGTCTGGTCTCCCCGAGCCGGACGGACGGGCAGACCCGCCGCTACAGCGAGGACGATCTGGATCGAGTCCGCCGCGTCCTTGCTCTGCTCGAGGACGGCCTCAACCTGGCCGGCATCGCCCTGGTCCTCGACCTCGAGGACGACAACCAACGGCTGCGCTCCCGACTAGCCCATACCGAGCGCCGACTCAAAAGAGCAGATGGACAGATGCAGTAACCCACGGTGTGCCTCGACAGGGCGCGGCAGCGCGGGGGCGGCGCGTCACCGTGCGGAGCGGGCGCACGCGTCGGCGCACGCACCGTCCGTTGAAGGGCTGCACGGTCTGCTGCCTACGATGTGCCCTCGGAACCCAATCCCCATGGAAGTGAGCCCCAGTGAACAAGTCCGATTTCGTCGACGAGTTCGTCAACCGCACCGGCTGGTCGAAGCGTGAGGCCGAGGACGCGCTGCGTACGGTCCAGAACATCATCAGCGACACGGTCGCAGGCGGCGAGAAGGTGACCCTGCCCGGCTTCGGGACTTTCGAGAAGCGTGAGCGTGCCGCTCGTACGGCCCGCAATCCGCAGACGGGCGAGTCGGTCAAGGTGAAGAAGACCAGCGTTCCCGCCTTCAGGCCGGGGACCGGGTTCAAGTCCTACGTTGCGTCCTCGAAAAGGGACCAGGCGGCGTTCCGCAAGGCTCGCGGCTGACCCGAGTCCAAGCTCGCCGCAACGGCGCACCTTCCATTCTCGGGAGGTGCGCCGTTTCCAATGCCGTTGCCGCTGGGCACTTGCGCCCGTCGGTTAGGACCCCAACCAGCGATGAAGACGCTGACCCGTCACCTGACGAGGGTTCAGCGACCGGGGTGTCCGGGCTGGTCGCGCCGGTGTGTCTCACACCCTGCCCCGAGCCCCGTGCCCCGGCGCAAGGCTAAGGCGCTTGCGCCGTTGTCCGGCAGAACCCATAACCGCTTCATTGGCGACGATCGCCAGTGCCGGCGCAACATAGATCGCCGCCCTCCGGGCCACGGGACGTCGCCCAAGTCCAGGCGCCTCCAAGCGCGGGAAGGCGGAGCGGCCTGCCGAGATGGGGCGGCAGCCCTCGTTCCTGACCGCAGCCTGCCCGGATCTCCGCAGACTCGTGCGGCGGGTGAAGCCTGGTGGGTCGCTCGCGGCCATGACGCAGCAATCGTGACGCGCGGATCGCGGCAGACGCGGAAACCTGATCAGGCCGGTGTCGGTGTGTCGTAGAGGAGGCGTCGCACGGCCGCCCGTGACACGAGGAGGGCGACAACGAGCAGCGTCACGGGTATGAACCCACCCAGGCTCACAGCGTCGCCGAAGACGACATCGACCAGTTCGAGTACGACGAACTTGCTCCCGGCCGCGACCACCCACAACGACACGGCGGCGGCAGCCTTGCCGCGCTTGGTTGTCGCGGCACGGAGCCTGTCGATGAACCTGGTCTTGAGCACGATCACCACTTCCAGCGCGAGTTTGAGCAGGACTGCAGTCAGCAGCGAAAGGGTGAAGCCTTCGCTGATGACCGATGGGACGTACTCGATGGCGAGGTTGAGGACGACCACATAGACGAAGATGTCGATCACGTCGGCAGGGCGGGCGCGGAGCCATCTGCGGAGTGGACCTCGTGTTGGAACAGGTTCTGCGGAGGCTGCCCGCCCAGGGCCTGTTGTCACAGGACGATCTTGACGCACGCCGCGCCGAACCGCCTCGGCATCGTCTGGTTGCGCACTGACATCGGCATGATCGAGCTTCACTCTCCGCGGCTACTTGTTGACTTCTCCTACGGCAGCGGTCGGGCCAGGCTGTTGTCGAGGTGCTCGGCGGGCCGCTCTCTCAACAGCGACTGCCCACCTGATCGGGTGTGGCTCTCATCTGGCATGCGGTCCCGTCGGGTGCCGTGGTGAGGCGTGGCTCCAGAGGGGATTGCCCGGCTCGAAGTAGCTCTGCCCGTCCTCGCCGAATCCGGCTCGAGCGAGGAGGTCGAGATGAGTCGAGTGGTCGTGGGTGTGGGCCCGCACAAGAAGAGCGTGACGATCGGGGCGGTCGACGAAGACGTCCAGGTGCTGGCCCCCGTCCGGTTTCCCGCCGACGCCGCTGGCTATCGGGGGATGGTCAAGTACGTGCGGGAACAGTGGTCCCACCACGTCTGGGCCGTTGAAGGAGCCCATGGTGTGGGCCGGCCGTTGGCGCAGCGCCTGCTGGCGCAAGGCGAAACGGTGCTGGATGTGCCGGCCAAGCTGGCCGCCCGGGTGCGGGTGTTCGACACCGGCAACGCCCGCAAGACCGACGCGACCGATGCGCACGCGGTCGCCATGGTCGCGCTGCGGACGCCGGGGCTAACCGAGCTGGCCTACGACGAGGAGCTGATCGCGCTGCGGCTGCTCACCGACCGTCGTGACGAGCTGGCCCATCTGCGGGTGCAGACCGTGAACCGGCTGCACCGGCTGCTGACCGAGCTGATCCCCGGTGGCGCGAACAAGCGGGACCTCTCGGCGCTGCAGGCCAAGCGGCTGCTGGCCACGGCCAAGCCCAGATCCCTGGTGGACAAGACGATCCGGAGGTTGGCCGCCGAGGAGATCGCCGACCTGGTCGCCGTCGATACCAAGCCCAAGGCCATCAAGAACGAACTCCGAACCGCGGTCACCGCGCGGGGCTCGCACCTGATGGACCTGTTCGGTGTCGGCCCCGCCGGAGCCGCCCGGTGGAGCCTGCCGGAAGGTCAGGTGCTGGCGGCTGTCAGCGCGTGGTCTCCTCGACCAAGAGGATGCGATTGCCCTCGGGGTCGCGGAAGTACGCCATCGGCGGCACGGGCCCCTCGCCGCCCCTCACGTCCTCAAACTCGACGCCGCGCAAGCTGAACTCGGCCATCGCTGCCTCAAGATTGGGCGTGTCGAAGCCAAACGGCGATTTGCCACCAGGCTGCGGGTCCTCCTCACGCATCGGAGGCACGAGGGCGATCACCGTATACGCACCGGCTGGAGCCACCTCGATCCAGCGGAAGCCCTCGCCGAACTCGGTGTCCGTGCGCACCTCGAAGCCGAGCATGTCGCGGTAGAACCCGAGCGCGCGGTCCTGATCGCTCACCGCGAGGTACACGGTGCCCACGGGGATGTGCTGTGCCGTTCCGGTGGCGGTCAGGCGGATGCTCCCTCCGAGCCGAAGTGTCCACCCAACCAGTTGCCTAGCGCGGAAATAAAGACGGCAAGGCTGCGTTGGAAGGCTGCGTTGGATGGTGAAGTTCAAGAGGCGGTTACGAGTTCGTCCTCCTGCCGGCCGGGCCCAGACCTGGCAGGAATGAGACCTGTCCCCTGTGGTAGCTCGAAGAAGTTCAAACACTGTCATGGGCGTCCGGGGTATGACTGAGCGCGGCGACCCTCCTCGCCGAGGATGGCGCGCCTAGATCGATCCGGTAGGCGGCGAAATGGGGCCATCCCTCACAAGCACGCTCATCGCAGTTGCGTCCGGAGATCGGCGCAGTCGCAGTCTTGCCCGGCATAGCGTCAGCGTCTCCGAGGACTCATACACTCTGCAGCGGTGCATCAGTGCATCAGTGCAGGGATTTCTGTTGGAGTCCCCGGGACGAGACGCCGCCGAGCCCGGCCAGCCCGACCGACCAAGGTCCCGGGTCTCCTTAGGGATTTGTCCCTACACTCAGGTGCGTGCCCGAAGATAAACACACCGCACCGGACCGGCCAATTTCTGCGACCCGTCTGCGTATAGGCGTCGTCCTTCTGGTGATTTGGGTCATTCCGTTCTGGGCATTGGCACCCTGGATTGCAAGGACCTTGGGCGGGAGCGCCGATGCGGGCGTGAAACTTGGCTTTGTCATGTCCATTGGCCAGACAATGATCGGTTTAGTCGGTGCTTTCATAGCTGGTAGAGATGCCACGGCGCTCGTCAAAGGAACGCCTTTCAAGAAGGTGCCTAAAAAGGCCTGGCATATCATTTGGACCGGCAACATGGACCAGTAGCGGGCGACGCGATGTGTCTGTCGTCGCGCCGACTGCAGTCGGTCTCGCTGGCCGCGGGCGCCTTGCGTCAAGAAACCCTGGACAGGCTGGCGCCTTGGTGCATGCCGGCTAGCCAAGCCATATCGCGCGGACGGCCCGGCAAATCCGGTTGATGCGTAGCCGCCCTCAACGCGGTTACCTGTTGACTCGATGTACGACCTGGCCTTCGCGAGGCTGGGATGGAGGTGTCCGGCGGGACGTCACGAATGCCGGGCGGTTATGACCCGAACTTCGTCCATTGTCCTTCGGAGACCACCTCGACGGAGCCCGCAACGACCTTGATGGCCGTCTGTTCGTCGATGGCGTAGGCCGGGACGCCGATGTCGGCGGCCCACCGCTCTGCGTGGGCCAGGGTGTTCGTCGGGAAGGCGTCCAGGTGCGGGAAGATCGAGAAGTCGACGACTCCCAGGGTGCGGTCGTCCGGTGCGGACAGCCACTCGACGAAGGAGTCCCCGATCCGGGGCGTCATCACCATGCTTCCGGCACTCACTCCCACCCAGACCGTGTCGGGCAGCGACGGCAGCAGGTCGGCCAGCCCGGACTCCCGCATCCAGTGGCACAGGTAGGTCGCGTCGCCGCCGTCGACCAGGAGCACGTCGGCCTCTCGGACCCAGGGGACCCATCGCTCCGCGCCGATGGTGGGCAGTGCGGTGAGCTCCAGGACACCGAGCGACGCCCAGCCCAGCCCGGAGAAGTGCTGCCACGTGGGCTCGGCGGCTACGAGGCCGCGCACCGATGTCGGACCGCACATCGGGTGACCCCACTGGGCTGTCGGGACGACCAGGGCGTGGCATTCGGCGATCGGCTTGTCGAGAAGCTGCACGAGCGCTGAGTGGATGCTTGGGTTCGTGACCCCGCCTGACGTCAGCAAGAGCTTCAAGGTGCCTCCAAGATTCCTGTGCGGAAGGTAGATGTACCTGAAGACCCAGGGCGACGCCGGAAGTCATCGCAGTTTCGGGCAATCACTTGAAAAATTTCTCAAATCGCCGGCCGCGATTGCCCACTAATCCTCCACCCGGTTCTCCCCGCACAACACGTGCACCCGACCGACACACGCAGGATGCGTATGTCGCGGCGACCGCTCATCGGCATGACCGCGCCTTCGCTCTCCGCGGCATGTGCGGACGTTCGCCGATGGCGATCGTGAAGGCGACGTAGGCAGAGTCTTGGCGCAGACCACCGTCCGGGCGCGAAGCATGGGTAGGTCCGTCGGTCCCGGGTCGACCTGACCACGACGCGGGTAGCCGATACCCGTAGCCGCTGCTGATCGCGCTCGAGCTCGCGCCGCTGTGGTTCCGGCGGCGGATTCATCCGTCGCGGATGACACGGAGCGAGGGGCCTAGCGGCACAGTGGCCTGGCTCAGTCCTTCCGGCCTGACGGAGCGGAATACACCGGCTGCCCGCCGATCGACCGGTCGCCCGCTGCGCAGGCCCCAGTGCCCCATCGTGAAGCTCAGCGCAAGGAGGCCCAGATGTCCGCGCCAACCGAACCGAACACGTCCACTGCCGTCACCGGTGCGGTGCCGCCGCAACGCACGAAGCCCGAACCAGGTGCGATCCGCCCGTTCCGCGTCGAGATCCCGGAGGCGGAGATCCTGGAGCTGCGCCGCCGCGTCGCGGCGACGCGCTGGCCCTCCCATGAGCTCGTCGCCGACCGGTCGCAGGGCGTCCGGCTGGCCACGATGCAGGAGCTGGTCCGCTACTGGCTGTCGGACTACGACCTGCGCCGGGTGGAGACGAGGCTGAACGCGCTGCCACAGTTCATGACCGAGATCGACGGGGTCGCGATCCACTTCGTGCACGTGAAGTCCCCGCACGCGAACGCGTTGCCGCTGATCATGACGCACGGCTGGCCCGGCTCGGTGATCGAGCTTCTCGACTCGGTCGGCCCGCTCACCGATCCGACTGCGCACGGCGGCACCGCCGAGGACGCCTTCGACCTGGTCCTGCCGTCGCTGCCCGGCTACGGCTTCTCGACAGAGCCGACCGAGGTCGGCTGGGACCTCGACCGCACCGCTCGCGCCTGGGCAGAGTTGATGCGCCGCCTGGGCTACACCCGCTTCGTGGCGCAGGGCGGCGACGTCGGCGCCGGCGTCACCGACGCGATGGGCCGCCAGGCACCCGAGGGGCTGGTCGGGATCCACACCAACCTGCTCGTGCCAGCGTTGAACGACCCGGCCGCCCTGCCCTCGGGAACCGAGCAGGAGCGGGCGGCGCACGCAGCCATCAAGACGTTCCAGACCAGCGGCAACGGCTACTTCGTCGAGCAGTCCACCCGGCCGCAGACGATCGGCTACGCGCTCCTGGACTCGCCCGCAGCCCTGGCTGCCTGGATGGTCGACCACGACACCGACTCCTACTACAAGATCTCGCGAGCCTTCGTCGACGGGCAGCCCTCCGGCAATCTGACCCCCGACAACGTCCTGGACAACATCACGACGTACTGGCTGACCGGCACCGGGACCTCGGCCGCCCGGTCGTACTGGGAGGCATACGGGCCGGACGCACCCGCCGCGCAGAACCAGACGACGCCGCCCCCTGTCGGGATCCCGGTCGGGTTCACCACGTTCCCCGGCGAGATCTGGCAGACGCCACGCAGCTGGGCGGAGAAGTCCTATTCCACCCTCAACTACTTCCATGAGGCCGACAGGGGCGGTCACTTTGCCGCCTGGGAGGAGCCCGAGCTGTTCGCCACAGAGCTCCAGGCCGCGTTCCGCCCGCTGCGCAGCTGACCCCGGCGGCTTCCTGAGTCGAGAGAGGGTGCCATGGCGAGTCATGGCCACCGACCACCAGTCGACCGCCACCAGCGGCCGCCGCCACGAGTTCGGATTTGGACCACCCAGGAGGTATGACGATGTCGCAGTCGACAACGAGCTCGCCGCCGCTGACCGTCGTGCTCGTTCACGGCGCATTCGCTGACAGCTCGAGCTGGAGCGGCGTGATCGAACGCCTGAAGGCGAAGGGCGTCTCGGTCGTCGCTGCCGCCAACCCGCTGCGCGGCATCTCGGTCGACAGCGCGTATGTCGCAATGCTGATCCAGCAGATCCCCGGCCGGGTGCTGGCGGTAGGGCACTCGTACGGGGGTGCGGTGATCTCGAACGCCGCGGCTGACGCCGGCAACGTGGTCGGGATGGTCTTCGTCGCCGCATTCGCCCCAGACGAGGGGGAGCGGCTGGGCGACGTCACTGCCGCGTCCAAGGACAGCTTCCTCGGGTCGGCGCTGGTACCGCAGCAGTACCCGAGCAACGGGACGACGACAACGGAGTTCACGCTCGACACAGCCAAGGCACGCGACGCGTTCGCGGCCGACCTGTCCGTGGAGCAGGCGGCGCTGATCGGCGTGATCCAGCGACCGGTGTCGGAGCTGGCGTTCTCCGAACCATCGGGAGCCCCGGCCTGGAGGAGGCTGCCATCGTGGGCGGTGGTGGCCACCAATGACCGGGCCGCCGGGACCGATGTGGTGCGCGCGCACGCCGCGCGGGCCGGAGCACAGATCACCGAGGTCGACGGCTCCCACCTGATCATGGTCTCGAAGCCGGACGTCGTCGCGAACGTGATCGAGGCGGCAATCGCCAAGGTCGGTTGAGATGAATGCCGAGGCGTGGGGACCCGTGCGGCAGATCGACGCCGGCCCCCTGAACGTCGGCTACGTGGACACCGGCCCGGCAGACGGCCGACCGGTCCTGCTCCTGCACGGCTGGCCATACGACATCCACACCTACGCCTATGCCGCACCAGTTCTCGCCGAGGCGGGCTATCGCGTCGTGGTGCCGTTCCTCCGAGGCTTCGGGACGACCCGCTTTCGCTCAGGCGACGCGGTGCGCAACGGCCAACAGGCGGCCCTCGCGGCCGACGTCATCGATCTCATGGATGCGCTGCGCATCGAGTCCGCGATCCTCGCAGGGTGTGACTGGGGCGCTCGGACGGCCAACGTCGTCGCCGCGCTCTGGCCTCATCGGTGCAGGGCGATGGTGTCGGTCAGCGGCTACCTGATCGGCAATCCGACGGTGAACAAGTCGCCGCTGCCGCCAGCGGCCGAGCTTGCGTGGTGGTACCAGTTCTACTTCGCCACCGAACGGGGTCGGGCCGGGTACGACCACTACCGACGGGACTTCGCGAAACTGATCTGGCACACCGCGTCACCGCAGTGGAGCTTCGATGACGAGACCTTCAACCGCACCGCCGGTTCGTTCGACAACGCCGACCACGTCGACATCGTCATCCACAACTACCGTTGGCGGCTCGGGCTGGCGCCCGGCGAGTCCCGGTACGACGACCTGGAGGAGCAACTCGCTGCGGCTCCACTGATCTCGGTGCCCACGATCAGCCTCGAGGGTGACGCCAACGGGGCACCCCACCCGGAGCCCAGCCTGTATGCCGGCAAGTTCTCGGGCAAGTACGCCCACCGGACCGCTTCCGGCGGAGTCGGACACAACTTGCCCCAGGAGGCACCCGGGCCGTTCGTCGACGCAATCACCGACGTCGACCACTTCGCGTCCTGATGCAGCTGGGCTCCTCGATCGCCCCTCCAGCTGAGGAGCGCTACGGCTTGCGGCAACGGATCGTCACGGTCTACCCCTCGTCGAGGCCGGGCCGTTCAGCTTCGTGGCCGTCGACGCGCTTGTCTTGACGCTCCGCGAGCGCGGCCGCGTGGAAATAGCAGCGGTAGAACGGAATCACGGTTCCTTGCGCAGCGCGCGACTGGTCGCGAAGTAGTCGTACGGTCAAAGCTCCAGCACAGACACGCTCGGGGTGGGCCCTCCGACAGGTCCGTCTCTTGCGTCCGCTCATCGGCATGAGAGTGCGCTTGGACTTCGTGGGGCTGGAGTGGGTCCGAAATGGGACACACCCAGTTAGAACGTCGGCGATCGTCAGCGGCCGACCCTCGACGTGTATCGAACTGTTATCCGGAACGCGGAACGGGCTCCGATATGAGGTTGTCCTCGTGAGTGCGCCGCTTCGGCGCTGTGGGTCCCAGCAGGTGCCCGTACCGATTGCCGTGTGCTCGTTTGAGCGCTACATTCGCATGCGTGCGCGCCGACTATGATCGGCCTCACAGGAAGTGTCAACCCCCCGGCAGAAGTGAGTCGTCGAGGCTGGGCCGGGCCACCTCAGCGGCCGGTGGCGTGGGCGGCGTGCGGGCAGAGCCACTACCGTGGCGTTCGCTCAAGCAGACAGGAGATGATCGATGCCGCCGCGCCCAGCCCTCAGCAGCGCACTCGACACCATGAACATGGTTGTTGCGGCGCGTCGGCACTATCTTGAGGGCGCCACGAAGAGCGTCATCGCCGAGGAGCTCCAGATCTCACGCTTCAAGGTGGCCCGGCTGCTGGATGAGGCCGTTGCGAACGGGACCGTCACCTTCGAGATCAACGCACCGTCGGATGTCGACGTGGACCTGTCACTTGGAGTGGCCTCTGCTTTCGGCATTCGCCAGGCATTGGTCCTGTCCTTGCCTGACGGTCCTGAGGCCTTTCGGCGCGAACAGCTAGGCCGAGCGGGGGCTTCGGTCCTTGGCACTCTCATCGAGCAGGACGAAGTCATCGGGATGGCGTGGGGTCGCACCCTGCACTCCATGGTCCGGGGCCTGCCACCCCTGGCACGTTGCACAGTCGTCCAGATCGTCGGCAGCGTCCCGACCTCCGACCTCCAGGTCAACTCACTCGACCTGGCCCGGGCCGTGGCAGAACGTTCGGGGGGCTCGGTATGCGCTCTGCACGTCCCGATGGTCGTCGACAGCTCCGAGACGGCTGAGGGGCTGCGCCGCGAGCCCTACGTGCGCGACACCATCACGATGTTCGACAAGCTCGACCGCGCCATCGTCAGCGTCGGAGCCTGGAGCCGCGACCAATCGGCGCTGATGGCCGCCCTTCCCGAGGACCTCCGGGTGCAGCTGCTCCAAGCCGGGGCAACGGCCGACATCTGCTCGACCGTTCTCGATGCCGACGGCCGCGAGGTCACCATCGGCGACCTGTCGGGCCGCTCCATCGCGATCACCGCCGACCAGCTGAGGGCGGTGCCGGACGTGGTCGCCATTGTGGGCGGAGGGCAGCAGCGGGCAGCTGCGATCCGCGCCGCCCTGCGAAGCGGCATCATCCACCGACTCATCACCGATGTCGGGACGGCGCAGGCGTTGCTGGACCTGTAGCCGGACTGGACGTCAGGCTCGTACGACCCGCACACCACTCGCCTGGTAGTGCCCAGCCGTGCGGCTGGCGAGGGCGCTTCCGGTGACGAGGACGTCGAGCTCTTCGACGTCTGCGAAGCGGCTGAAGCTGGAAAGTCCGAACTTGATGTGCGTGCCGACGAAGACCTTGCGTCGCGCTATGCCCATGACGGTCCGCTTGAGGTCGCTCACGGCCGGATCTGTCGTGGTCAGACCATGCTCCATGGAGATGCCACTGGCTCCCACAAAGGCGAGGTCGAGACAGAACTCAGCGAGCATCGAGGTGGCCCAGGCTCCGACTGTGGCGAGACTTCTGCTTCTCAAGAGGCCGCCGAGCATCAAGACCTCGGCGTTGGGTCGCTCCGCGAGTGTGGTCGCCACCGCAACCGATGGCGTCACGACGGTGATGGGCTGGGGGTGCGCTGCCAACGCCGCTGCGACGGCAAGCGCCGTAGAGCCTTCGTCGATGAACAGGGACTCCGCTGCACCCATCAACTCCACTGCTGCGGCTGCGATGCGTTGCTTTTCCGCAGAGTCGTGCTCCACCCGGAGCTTGAGCGGCGGCTCGAACCTGTGGTGCTCGATCGGATAGGCCCCCCCGTGCGTTCGGCGCACGAGTCCGTCGTCCTCCAACACCTGAAGGTCGCGGCGCACCGTCTCGACGGCCACGCCGAGGCAGCACGCCAGCTCGCCGACGGCGACACGGCCATTAGCACGCGCGTGCGCCAAGATGCGTCGGCGACGTTCGACGCCCTTCACCTGCTGGAAGTCTGTCACGAGGGTTCCGGCGGTCGAGTCCGAAGAGATGGCAACCGCCGAAGGTAGAGGGACATCCGATCGGCGAAGCGGGCGGTGCCGGGCTCGCTGGGGGTCGCCACTCGCTCGCCTCGGTCACCTCTCTGGACGTCGGGAAGCAGGCCGACCGAGATACCGCCGAGAAGCGCAGCCCCCATGCCAGAGGCGGCATTGACGTGTACGCCATCGAGAGGACGCCCAAGCGCGTCGGCCAGCATCTGCCTCCAGCCGGGCGCTGCGGTGCCTCCGCCTGCGAGCAGCACGGAGCTGGACGAGTCCGTGGCCGGCAAGTGTGCGTAGGCGTTCTTGATGGCGATGGCCACGCCTTCCAGCGCCGAGCGAGCCAATGCTGCACGGTCGTGGCGCGGGTCGAGGTCCGTCCAGGCGCCGCGCATGTTCGGGTCGAGCCACGGTGTGCGCTCCCCATGAAGGTGCGGAACGAACAATGGGTCGTCCTTCTGCGGGGACAGGAGGGCGGTGGCGTACAGCTCCGCCCATGTCATGCCCAAGATCTGTCGGACCCAGGCAAGCGTCGAGCCGCCATTGAGAACGGCGGCCATGGCGTACCAGCCGTGCGGTCTCGCCGACCGATAGGTGTGAGTCACTGGATGCGCTGGAAGGAGGGCAGGAAGGTCGTCGATCGGCGTCACGATCTGGATTCCGGTGCCGATCGTGAGCTGGGTGGTGCCCGGCACGACCAGGCCGGTTCCGAGCGCGGCGACGGCGGTGTCCGCGCCGCCGGCTGCGACCGGGGTTCCCTGCGGAAGGTTGAAGAGATCAGCCGCTTCGGCAGTCACGCGGCCGGCCGGTGCCGAGGCACTGGGCAGAAGCGGCGGCAGCAGTTCCGTGTCGATGCCGAGCGCGTCGAGGGTGGCTGTGTCCCAGCCGTCGGCGGCGAGGTCGTAGAGCAGGGTGGCCGATGCGTCGCTGGGCTCGGCGTACATCTCGCCGGTGATCTGGTACCGCAGCCAGTCCTTGGGCTGCATGGCCCACCGTGCGGCGCGCATGCTTGCGGACTCGTTCCGCGCCAACCAAGCGAGCATGGGGCCGGCCATGCCCGGAACGATGGGATTGGCCAGGCGAGCGAGTGTCGAGGAGGGAAGGCCGCGGTAGTCATCTGCCTCGGCAACAGCGCGCGAGTCCGACCACAGGATCGCGGCTCTCACCGGTTGTCCTTGCTCGTCTGTGACAACGACCCCGTGCATCTGGCCTGCTAACCCGATCGCGGTGGGCCGGACGTGTGCCGTCGCCAGCGCCTCCCTCACGGCGGTAGCAGCAGCCCGGAGCCAGTCCTGGGGGTCCGACTCGGACCAGCCGGCGTGGGGGTGGTGGACCGGGTAGTCGGCGCTGGACTGCGCGACAAGTGCCCCGTCGTGGTCGAGGACGACGACCTTGACCGAGGCGGTTCCCAAGTCGATGCCGAGCAGGCCACTCGTCGCGTCACAGGTCGAGCTGTGTGTCATGGGTTCGGTCCGCGAGCCGCCGAGGGGGCCGCGGTGTCGATGACGATCTTGTGCACGTCGTCGCCCTGCTGCATGCGAGCGAGTGCGTCGCCGTACTGATCGAGCCGGAACCGATGGGTGATGATGCCGTCCGTCTTGACGCGTCCGGTGCGCAAGGCGGCGATGGCAGCGCCGAAAGACGTCATCTCGGCAAAGGATCCCTTGATCGTGATCTCTCGGCGGAGCAGGTCGAAGGGGTTATAGCTGAGGATCTCGTCGGCCCTGGTGACGCCATAGATCAGTACGGTGCCGCCGTTGCGCGCCAGAGGGACACACAGGTTGCCGACGGTTGTCGCACCGGTTGCTTCGATGACGTAGTCGTATCCGTCACCCGTGGGCGACCCGTCCCGGAGCACTTCCAGGTTGGCGTCGGCGTCGTCTTGGCCGATCGGGATGACGTGGTCGGCACCGAGTGAGGCAGCGGTGGCCAGCTGCGCTGGTTTCGGGCTCGCCACCGTCACCGAGGCTGCACCGCCGGTGGCAAGCATCTGGGCGAGCAGCAGGCCAGTGGGTCCCGATCCGAGGACGAGTGCGCTGGAGCCGGGCCGCAGCCCGAGGAGCTCGAGCCCATGCATGGCGCATGCCGCAGGCTCCGTGAACACGGCCGTGTCGCGAGGCAGCCCTTCCACGGAGAAGACCTGCTGGGCCGGAACTGCGATGAACTCGGAGAAGAATCCAGGGATGTTCGTGCCGTACCCCTGAGGGTTCTCGCACTGGACCAGGCGACCGGACCGACAGTAGGAGCACCGTCCGCAAGGGACGTTGGGGTTGACCGTGACCTGTTCGCCGACCACGAAAGTGTCGACCCCTTTGCCGAGCTGGTCTATCGTCCCGACCACTTCGTGGCCCGGCGTGAGCGGAAAGACGGCGTTGAAGTCGCCGTGATGGATGTGTAGGTCGGTTCCGCATAGTCCGACTTGGTCAACCTTGATCCGCACCTCGCCTGCGCCCGCTGTCGGGTCAGGCATCTCGCGAATGCTGAACCGCGCCGCGGCCTCGTAGACGACGGATTTCACGTCCTGTCCGCATCCTCGGGGGACACCCCGGCTGCCGTGCGAGCGATGACGTCATCGAAGACGGCAATGGCGGCGGCTGTCAGCTCGTCATCGAAGAATGCCTCCGCCACCGGGGTCGCCATCGTGAAGGCTCCAACGCCTCTACGGGCCAGCGCCACCATGGCCGGCACACTACGGACGCTGGCCAGCAGGATCTTGCACGTGCTCCCGGTGGCTTCGAGAATCTCTTGCATGGCCGTGACCGCGGCGATCCCGTCCAGACCAGCGTCGTCGAGCTTCCCCAGGTAGGGGGCCACGTAGGTGGCGCCCGCGGCTGCCGCAACCATGACCTGACCCGGAGCGTAGACCGCGGTAAGCAAGGTGGGGATGCCTTCCGCTGCCAGGGTGGCGCAGGCGGCAGCGCCCTCCTTGGAGGCGACCACCTTGACGACTACGTCGTCGCCGAGCTTGTACAGGCTGCGACCTCGTTCGACCAGCGCCTGGGTGTCAGATCCCCACGTCTGGAAGAAGATCTCCCGGGCCCCCGCTTCGTGCGCCCAGGCATAGATGTCGGGGATGTCGTCGACACCGAGTCCGGCTCGGTCGAGGATGCTGGGGTTCGTTGTCAGGCCAGCAAACAGGCCGGTGGCGAGGAGGGGCTCTGCAGCCGCTCTGTCGGCGGTATCCAGGTAGAGCCGCATCAGGGTCTTCCTTCCTTCCCGGCGACCAATGACCTTTCTGAGGCCGAGGAGTGTGTGCGCTCGAATGAGCGGGAACTGCTCATTCGATAGTACAGTGTTGCCTCGAAGAGGTATTGCCGTCAAGGAAGCGCACGGAGGAGACCCGTGAACGCAGGACAGAGGGACTTGTCGGGCACCGTCGTGCTGGTCACGGGCGCCGGAGCTGGGATCGGCGCGGCAACCGTGCGAATGCTGGTCGCTGAGGGCGCATGCGTCGTAGCCGCCGACCGAGACGCCGTTGCGGCCGCGGAGGTGGTCGCGGGCCTACCCTCCGAACAGGTGTTGACCCACGCCATGGACGTCCGATCAGCCGACGACGCACGTCAGGGCGTAGCGGCGGCGATGGACCGCTGGGGTCGGCTCGACTCGATCGTCTGCAATGCGGGCATCGGCAGTTTCGGCGGCATCCTGGACTATGCCGACGAGCACCTCGCAGCCATCGTCGACACCAACTTGATGGGCACGATCTGGAGCGTCCGTGCGGCTGTGGAGGGCTTCGATACCGGCGGCCACGGCGGCGACATCGTCATCGTTGCCTCGGTGGCCGGGCTGGGTAGTGCCAGCGGTCAAGAAGCGGTGTATGCCGCTAGCAAGTTCGGACAAGTCGGTCTCGGCATCTCGTTGGACCGTGAGCTGCGCCCGCGCGGAATCCGGGTCAGCATCATCGCGCCGGCCGCAGTCAACACCGGCTTCGCCGACGGGCTGGGACGCGTGGCCGGGGATCCAGGCAAGGAACTGTTCCTGGCTCCCACAGACGTGGCTCAGGCCGTGGTGACGGTGCTGGCCCAGCCGCGCAGGATGCGGACCGCTCTTTGGACCCTGTGGAGCATGAGCGAGGACGCATGAGTGGGTGAGTCACAGGGTTCCCGCTCACCCGACACCTCCATCACTTGCTACGCAGAGCTGCGATCGCGTCGCGAGTCGACGCCTAATCGTGGCCCTAGCCTTCGGAGCCCCTTCGACCGTTCGCCCGCGCCGATCGCGGCAGATCCGGGCGAGCGTAGCCGCCCTCAACGCGGCAGATCCGGGCGAGCGTAGCCGCCCTCAACGCGGCAGATCCGGGCGAGCGTAGCCGCCCTCAACGCGGCAGATCCGGGCGAGCGTAGCCGCCCTCAACGCGGCAGATCCGGGCGAGCGTAGCCGCCCTCAACGCGGCAGATCCGGGCGAGCGTAGCCGCCCTCAACGCGGCAGATCCGGGCGAGCGTAGCCGCCCTCAACGCGGCAGATCCGGGCGAGCGTAGCCGCCCTCAACGCGGCAGATCCGGGCGAGCGTAGCCGCCCTCAACGCGGCAGATCCGGGCGAGCGTAGCCGCCCTCAACGCGGCAGATCCGGGCGAGCGTAGCCGCCCTCAACGCGGCAGATCCGGGCGAGCGTAGCCGCCCTCAACGCGGCAGATCCGGGCGAGCGTAGCCGCCCTCAACGCGGCAGATCCGGGCGAGCGTAGCCGCCCTCAACGCGGCAGATCCGGGCGAGCGTAGCCGCCCTCAACGCGGCAGATCCGGGCGAGCGTAGCCGCCCTCAACGCGGCAGATCCGGGCGAGCGTAGCCGCCCTCAACGCGGCAGATCCGGGCGAGCGTAGCCGCCCTCAACGCGGCAGATCCGGGCGAGCGTAGCCGCCCTCAACGCGGCAGATCCGGACGTTCGTGGAAGTCCGGCCGACCAACTGGCTAGCGCGTGTGGGTGTCACCTCGCGGCGGCTCTTTCATGTCGAAAGCCGACTTCAGACCTCGGATCGCGGGCCAGAGGATGACCGGAAAGATGATGATGACCCGCTAGGGCACCGAAGCCGAGCATCCACAAGTCACTGTCCGACCAGAGCGGCCAGGCGACCGAATCCGATGAGACATAGCGCGAAGAGGCCGTAAGCCGCCCACACCCAACCTTTTCTCATTCCACCAGCGTAGGACGATCGCCTGACGACAGTCCGCTCATCGGCACGATCGGCTTCACTCTCGGCGGCAGATCCGGGCGCGCCCTCAACGCGGCAGATGAGGGCGTTGTGTCGAGCGGCATCGTGGCCATACGGCAGATCCGGGCGTTCAGGCGTTGGAGCGGCTTGAGCGGAACCAGGTGCGGCACCATCTCGTTGATACAGAACCACTGCGCACACCGTCGACCGCGGGCACGATGGGCGGCATGGGAAGGTTGGGGGAGCTCCTCAGGGGCTTGCAACGCGCACGGTCGTCGCTCGGGTCGGCTGCGGCGCCGTCGCCCGTCGAGCTTCCGGTGCCAGAGGACCTGCGTCAGGCCGTCGAAGAGGAACTGGGTCGGCGTGCCCGAGAGCAACGGGCTGACTGAATCGAGGAGCTGCGTCCCAGTGATGCAGGCGAGCGCGGCCGCTCAAGCATCCGCCCGCGAGCCGGAGCGAAAGAGCTCGGCGTCGTCATGGCCGATCTCAACGCAGGGATCCCCCGGGGAGGTCGAGTGTGCATCACGTAGGTGCCCCGACGGTGCGGACGGAGTGGTGAAACGGGCCGGATCGTCTGGTGCTGGCGGCTGTCAACGGGTGGTCTGCTCGACAAGGAGGATGCGAGGAGATCGGCCCGATCGACGTAGCCCGCCTGAAGGCGCTCCCCACGATGCGCCCGGATCGGCTCGCCAGAACTATCGGACCGGCTGACCGGGTAGCCAGCATTCGTCACTCCGTTTGCCCCAGGGCCGTCCTAGCACGGATGACTTCTTGCCCACGACCACAGCTTTGATGAGCGCCACGACCACCTCCACCTCTACGTCCACGCCCCAGTTGGGTTGGGGCAGTTGGTTGGTGACAGACGCTGTGGACCTGCCCGGACGGGCGTACGTCCACACGTACGGCTGCTCCGTGAGGGCCAGTGTCATGGCCCGCCACTCCGCGGACCCTGGTGTATGGGGGTGCTCGATCGACCGAATGCGCCGTTCGTGGTCACGCGTGGAACCCCGTCGAGGGTGACGTCAACGGGGGCGCGCCGGGACCTGTGGGCGGTGTGGCCAGGCCAGCCCTTGGACTTACAGCCAAGACCCTCCAAGAGTCGCAATGCCCGACGACGGGTCCCTTTCGGATCGATGGCGGGAGTGGCGAGTCGGCCGTCGCAGCCCGCCCGGAGGTGAGGAGACGGACGCGGGTCCCCGGTCCGCGCCGGCGCACGGACCGCTGGCGCCAGGTCCCGCACGATCGATTCGTCGGCGCAGGCGACCGATAAGGCACACAGAACAGAGGATCACGGGCGTCGCCGGTCGGCGCGATGACCTCGACGACGTGGGTCGCCATGCCGTCAGCACCGCGACCACACCGCCCGACAGCAAGAGCAGCCCGAACATTTCGACCGTTCCATCGTGCGGGACTGTCGCGCCGAGGAAAAGCAGCAGCCCGACGGTAACGGTGACCAAGCCAACCCCGATGCACGGCATGCGTCTCCACACTCGCGTTGCTGCATCGAGCGGCTTTCTGTGCGGACGTCGACCGACTCGCGGGACCGCTTCATCAGAACAGCATCGCTCGCCACGCGCCAATCGATGAACCGATTACGGCATGTCCGCGGGCGCGTCGCGGCAGATTCGCCGATGCTCCTGCCGATCAGAAGCCGCCCGCGCCCCACTCGGAGCCCTTTCCTTCAGCCTCGTTCCTTTGCCGCGCTGCGATGCTCCTGGCGTCGTGATTCGTCAACGGCTCGTTCCGTCGGCGCTGCTTGAAATCGAAAACGACTGCCCAGATCAGGAGGAGGACGATAGGCACGGAGATGATGAGGGCCACGAACATGACGCACCTCCGCGGTAACGGGACTTCTTCGAGGTTAGCCCGCCAGTTCCCTAGGCGACAGCCCCGCCCCGGCTGCCCGCGGTACTGACATGTGTCCTCCACCGCCTAGTCGGCACCAACGTGTTCGTTCCTAATCGCGCCGAACCATTTGGCGGGTGCCAGCATGCTCGCGTTCGTGGTCGCGGCACGTGCGTGAGGAGCCCGGTCAGCTGTGGTGGCCGTCTGTGCCCGGGTCGGCGGGCGTGGTTCAACGACGCACGCTCGACCTGGCGATCGTTTCGCGTGGTCGGCAAGACGGGTACTGGGCGAGGCCTTGCACCCGTTCAGCGCGTCGAGCGGCTCCGGCACGGGGAGTCGCATATGAGCGGTCGCCGACATATCGGGGTTGGATCCGCAGGCTCGAGCGGCCCGGTTACGGGTGGGCCCGACGGCACCGGCCAGGGCAGCGGGCGAGGCGGACGAGGGTACGGGCGTCGTCCCCTGATCGTGAGTGGAAGTGCGGTGTCCGAGCAAGAAGACCGGTAAACGGACGTGTTGTTACCCGGGCGCCGACTAGCACGTCTTGCGGTACGGCTGGCTCGCCGAAGGCGCTTGCCCACTCGTCGCGGGTCAGGTTCCGGCCGGCAAGCCGACACGCGAACTCCACCGCATGGCGTACACGGGTATCCCAGCGGTAGACCGCTCGGTCGTACGCCGCGATCAGCACGTCCTTGCCGTGGGGGAGGAACTCCGCGGAGGCGGGAATCCGGGACGGCGCCACGACGCGTCCGAGCAGCGCACCGGTCCGGCCGTCCCAGAGAACTACGGTGCCGTCCCAGGCTGCGGACACGAGGCGTGACCCGTCCTGGGAGAAGACCACCAGGTTCGTCACGTCGTCGTGCGCCGTCACGGGCGGGCGGGCCGCTGTGCCGGAGGCGAGGTCGAGAAGCAGGACCTCGCCGTTGCCCCCCGCGACCGCGGCGTGCGCTCCGTCCGGGGAGGTCGACACCCAGTTCCCGCCGATGCCCAGACGTCCTCGTTCCAGCACCCGACCGGAGATGAGGTCCACGGTCGCCCACCGGTCGCTGAACTCGGAGAACTCGTCGGACTGGCTGGATGATCCCCCGATGAGGGCGATCACCGTGCGGTTGTCCGGGCCCGCCGAGACGCAGCAGATGTAGGCGCCGAGGTCCACGGCCTTGCCGACCGGTCGCAGGCTGTCCGCGTCCAGAAGCGTGACGCGGCCGGAGACCTCGCCGACCACGAGTCGTGAGCCGTCGGTGCTGTAGTCGACCTCGGACACGGGGCCGGCGAACGGTTGACTCGTCCGGATCAGGCGTCCGCTCCGCGGATCCCAGACGCGCACCTGGCTACCGGTCGCGGTCGCGAAGCGGTCGGCGTGGGGGGCCCAGGAGCCACCCGCGTGGGCGTAGCCCGGCCCGAGGTCGACCGGTTTGGTGGACGTCTTCGCGTCCACGTGCAGAAACCTGAGTCCCGCCGAGGTCTGGTAGGCGACGGAGCCGCCGCCCGGAGCCGGGTTGACGAAGCCGAAGTCGAAGCTGCTCGCGTCGATCACCGTCGCCAGGAACCGTTGGCGTCCAGTCAGGTCCCAGCTGCGCAGTGCCTGGTCGAGGCCACCGGTGTAAAGCCGTGCGCCGTCGGGGGAGAAGGCGACCTGGGAGGCGGGCTCGTCGAGTCGGAGGCGTTGGGAGGGCGTCCCGCTCGCCAGGTCCCAGAGCACTGCGCTGCGGTCGTCGGACGTCGAGGCGAGGGCAGATCCGTCGGGGGAGAAGCTCAACGCGTACACCTGTTCGGTGTGTCCGTTCAGACGCTGGAGCGTCGCCCCCGTCCGGGCGTCGATGATCAGGATGTCGGTGCCTGTCGCATGGTTGTCCCGGGCCACGTCGGCGATGGCCAGACGTCGCCCATCGGGACTCAGGTCCAGCAGGTACGACACGTGCGTCGGCTGGGTGAAGATCCGCTCGCCGGTCGCGACGTCGTACGCGGCCAGCGGCATGCTCGTATAGAGGCGGCTGCCGTCTGCGCTCAACGCGACGCTGCTGTACTGCGGCGGTGCTGTGATGTCGATGCGGCGGACTGGGTGGCGGGGTGACTGGAGGTCCCAGACGGACACCGAGGCTGCGGCGAACTGGGCATGCTCTGAGGTTCCTCGCACATGCCGGAAGCTCGCGGCGACGTACCGGCCATCGGCGCTGAAGGCGAGGTCGATGGTCCGGGTCGGCCTGGTCGGCTGCCCACCGAGCTGGATGCTGGAATCCGTCAAGGTCCCGGCATCGAGTAGACGGACGGAGTCCTCCTGAAAGGACGGTAGACCGACCGCGACGACCCTGCCGGACGGGCTGAACGCCAGCGCGGTCGAGCCGCTGAGCAAGGGCACTGGCCCGTCACCTGGGTCGTAACGTGCTCGCACGGCACCGGTCCGGGAGTCCACGATCAGAAGGCGGCTCAGCAGGTCATGGACGGCGACGTCGCCCGACGGGCTGACGTCCAAACCGGTGATTTGTGCCGCAGCGACCTGGTTCGAGGCGGTCAGCTGCGGTCGCTCCGCCAGTACCGAGAAGAGATTCGCATGCGTCTCGGCCGAGTCGTCGATGCGGACACCTTCGACGGCCAGCAGCAACGACTCCGCGACGTCCTCGCTCGCCAGCGCCCGTGCACCCACCCGACGCGCGTCCGCGGTGTTCGCCGACTCCTTCGCTCGGTCCGTCTGACGCACGGCCGCCAAACCCGCTACGACCGTGGACAGCAGCAGCGCCGCAGCGCCCACCAGGAGGAGTCGGAGCCGTCGGTTCACCCGCGCCTGCTCGCGTGCCCTGTTCTCGGCGTCCCGGAGGGCGGCCTGAGACGCGCGCTCGGCCGTGTCCAGGAAGGACTGCTCGGTCTCACTCAGGTCCGGAGTCGTGCGCATCCGCCAGTCGAGGGCTTGGGCCAGGCGTACGCCGCGGTACAGCTCGCTGTCCGGCCGCCCGAAGGACTCCCAGGAATCGGCGGCCATGGCGAGGTGATGCAGGATCCGCTGACCCTCGACGTCCTCCTCCAGCCACGTGCGCAGGCGTGGCCAGGCCCGAGCGAGAGCCTCGTGGGCGAGCTCCACGATCCCGTCGTCGCTCGTGACCAACCGGGAGCCGACCAGCAGGTCGACCAGTTCGTCGTGGGCGGCGTCCGTCACCACCACGCGTCGCGGCAGACGGCTGCGGACCGGCTCGCCTTCCGGTCCCGACGTGACCAGACGCAGCATCAAGCTGCGCAGCATTGCCCTGCGGTTGCCCTCGACACGGGAGTAGACCTCCTCGGCTGACCGCGACACCGCCTCCTGAATCCCCCCGGAGGCCTGGTAGCCGGCGACCGTCAGGGTCCTTGCCTCGCGCCGTTCCCAGGTCTCCCGCAGCGCATGGGACATCAACGGCAGTGCTCCTGGGCTGTCCGACACCTCCTGCACGAGAATCTGGACCAACGCCGGCTCGACGGACAGGCCGGCCAGCCGAGCGGGTTCTACGATCGCCGCTCGAAGCTCGTCCTCGCGCATTCCCGCCATCAGGTGCAGTCCCCTCTCGACGACGCCGGCGAAGTCTCGGTGCGCGGCGAGATCAGCGAGGTGGTCCGCCCGGAGGACGACGACGAGCGAGCCGGTAGCCGCGTGCCGCACCAGCGCGTCGAGGAACCGCGTTCGTTCCGCGGGGTCGCGGCAGAGCGAGAAGACCTCCTCGCACTGGTCGAGGACGAGGGTTGAGGTGGCCTTCCGGTGGGGGAGTCCGGCCAGCGCCTCGGACGGGTGGGGCCCGGGGTCATGACGAGTACGTCGCGTCCGTCGCGGCGCAGGGAGGCGACCACGCCGGCACGGACCATCGAGGACTTTCCGGTTCCGGACGGTCCCACCACGGCGAGGACCCGGGTGGCGCCGAGACGCCGGAGACAGGCGGTGACGTCGGTGTCGCGGCCGAAGAAGGTGTCCGCGTCGTCGGTGTCATAGGGAAGCAAGCCGCGGTACGGACAAACCGCGCTCGGCTCTGGGAGCGCCATGTGCTCGACCAGGGACGGATCCTGCTGCAGCACCGCCCGCTCGAGATCCTCGAGCTCGGAGCCGGGGTCGAGGCCGAGCTCGCGAGTCAGCACCGAGCGGACCCGGCGCAGGGTGCGGAGCGCATCGCTCTGCCGCCCGCCCTGATACTGCGCCAGCGCCAGGAGAGCCCAGCGGCGCTCCCGCAGCGGCTGCTCCTCGACCATTGCCTCGGCCCGGGCGAGGACCCGGTCCCCATGCCCGGCGCGCAGGGTCGCTTCGACGTACAGCTCCTCCGCCTCCAGCCGCAGCTCGCCGAGACGCCCCGCCTCGATCCGGCCGGCGTCCCAGCCGTCCAGATCACTCAGAGCCTCACCACGCCACAACGACAACGCGTCAGCCAGCACGAAGGCGGCCCGGTCTGCCTCCTTCGACGTGTGGAGGAGCGTCCGGGCACGCTGGATGGCGCGCTCGAAACGCTGCGCGTCGATCTGCTCGAGCGGGATCGCCAGACGGTAGCCGGACGCGCTGGTCTCGATCGACTCCGGACCGAGAACCTTGCGCAGCCGCACCACGCAGCCCTGGACGACCTTGGCCCAGGAGGGCGGCCGGCGGTCCGGCCACAGCACGTCCGCCAGTCTCTCCGCACTGAGCACATGGCCAGGACGGACCGCCAGAGCTGAGAGGACCACTCGGTCACGACGCCCGAGTACTGTGGGGACACCGTCGATGCTGAGTGGGCCGAGGACCGCGATACCCACGTGCCGACTGTCGACTCCTGAACAGGACGCGTCAAGGGACGCGTTACCGCGGTGATACCGACCGGCGGCTAGTCGATACCGCCCGGTGTGACAACGGTGCTCCGAACACATGTGGACCGGAAGGGACCATCGACATGAACACCACCACCCTCCACGCCCGCAAGCCCGTCGCGATCGCGCTCACCGTCGCGGCCGTGGCGGCCCTCGGCACCGGCACCGCGGACAAGGCGCGAGCCAGGCCCGCCTGCGGACCCGGTGAATGCGTCACTGTCGGGGCCACCGGGCACCAGAGCCCTTACGACGAACCCCTGGTAGCACTGGGAGGAAGGACCCTGGCGCAGTACCTGGCCGACCACCAGTCCCGACGTCTCGGGCATATCCGGGTCTGAGGGCAACGACGTCGTGGCCGGGTCGCGCAGGGGAGGACCCGTCGACCACGCGGCGAGAGGCGCCCGACGACCATCCGTCGTCCGTCGGACGTGTCGGCCGGCGTTCAGCGCGGCTGGTCGCGGCGCTGCGCCTCCCACGCGGCGATCGCCTTCTTCTTCGCCCGGCGCGCCCGAAATGTCGCGAGGAGCTCGAGCAACCCGCCGGAGACACCGTTGCCGGTGCTGTGTCCCTGCATCTGGCTGGACGTGGCCGCGTTCGCGATCTGGTCCGCCTCGTTGCTGTCGCCCAAGGGGTTCTTCTCACCCGGGATCCTCTTGCCGTGAGCGGTCACCGACCTACCTCTCCTTGGGGGTGCGAGAGGAACACTGTCGCATCTGCGGCCGCCTCGACCACCGTGCCGTCACCATCCCGTCAGGGTGAGGACCAGGCGCGCCCAGGGGTCCTACCGTTCTGGGTCGACCTCACCAGCAGGAGGTGGTCGTCGTGCGTGCTGGCCTGCGGGGGTTGCTCGCCCTGGTGCTGACGCTGGCGCTGGGTCTCGCGCTCGCAGCGTGCGCGGGCAGCGACTCGTCGTCTCCGAAGCCGTCACCCACCCCGTCGCCCACGCCCTCGCCCACCCGCCACGCCAGCGGCTGCGACGTCGGCTCCGTCGACCGGGGCGCGGGTCACCTCCCGCCCGGTGGTCACCAAGCTGCTGGTGTTCATCGAGGAGAACCACTCGCTGGACCAGATGCGGGAGCAGATGCCCTACGCGTTCGGGCTGGCGAAGCGGTACGGGTACGCGACGAACTACTTCGCCCTGTCGCACCCGTCGTTGCCCAACTACATCCAGATCGCAGGCGGGCAGACCCACGGCGTCGTCGACGACTCCGACCCGTCGACGTACCCGGTGGAGGGCAGCTCGGTGTTCGGCCAGGCGATCGCGCAGGGTCGGAAGGCCGGGGTCTTCGCGGACGGGATGACGGAGCCCTGCGCCCCTCGGGACGAGGGGACCGAAGGAGGCAACGAGTACGTCGTCCACCACAACCCGTGGGTCTACTTCCGCGCCGAGCACGCGGAGTGCATGCGCTACGACCAGCCGGTGGCGGCGCTGGACGCCGCGATCAGGACCGGCCGCCTGCCGAACGCCGGCATGGTGGTCCCCAACCAGTGCCACAACGCCCACGACTGCGACCTGTCGGTGGCCGACGCCTGGTTCGCGGGGTACATGCGGAAGATCTTCGCCGGCCCGGACTGGAGGTCCGGCCACCTGGCGGTGGTGCTGACCGCGGACGAGGACGACCACTCGCAGGACAACAAGATCCTGACGGTCGTGGTGCATCCCAGCCAGCACGCGCACGTCGTCGACGTACGACTCGACCACTACTCGCTGACCCGGCTGTACGAGGACGTCGTCCACGCACCGCACCTGTTCCACGCGGCGAGCGCCGCCTCGATGTCCCGGGCCTTCGGGCTGCCGGTGGGCTGAGCGGCCGGTCGTCAGCCCGGGGTGCCCGGGACGCTCATGGGACCGGGTCCCATGAGCGTCGCCTCTCCGTCGGTCAGCTGCCGGCGCGCAGCAGCCCGACCAGACCGTGGGACTCGCCACCGGGACCAGCGCTGAACAGGACGTCCGAGGTGCCACCCGCGGTGCCGTTGCCGGGCAGCAGACCCCACAGCCCGTCGATGCTGATCGGGTGGCCCGCGGCGGTGCGCAGCGTCGCGACGACGTGGCCGGTGCGCTGGTTCACGACGTGGATCCTGCCGTTGCCGAAGTTGCCGACCAGAAGCCTGCCCGCGAACCCGCCGAACCCGGTCGGTGCGACCGCCATCCCCCACGGGGAGTCGAGGACGCCGCGCCGGAGCAGCGAACGCTGGAAGTGACCGTTGTCGGCGAACACGTTGACGAACCCGTGACCGCGCCCGGGTACGTCGTCCTGCTTGGCCGGGTCCTGCTTGGCGTAGGACACGTACACCCGGTTGCCCAGACGGGCGACGTTGAACGGCGCGTAGCCCTGGGGGATGCCCCGGTTCCGGAAGGCCGACGGCATGCGCACCCGGGCGAAGTGGCTGTTGAACACGTCGATCCGGTCACGACCGAAGTTGGCGGCGAGCAGGAAGGGCCTGCCCCGCATCGTCACCATCGTCAGCCCCTTGTAGACGGTGTTCCTGGTGTGCGCCACCGGGACCGCCTCGGCGAGGGCTCCGGTCTGGTTCCAGGCGGTCAGCGAGCCGTGCTCGCCGGCGAAGATGAACAGCGCCGGCCCGGTCTTGCCGTGGGTGGAGAGCACGAACCGGGTCGTGGGGTTGAACACGACACCGGTCGGTGCGCCGCCCCCGGGGATGCTGACCGTCAGCGGGACCTTGGCCGCCGGGCTGCTGGGTGCCGTCGCTCCGGAGTACAGCGTCGAGGCGTCCGTCCCGTTGTCGGACACCCACAGGGGGCTGGTCGGGGTGAGCGCGAGGCCCCAGGCGTTGACCAGCGAGGGGTCGGTGACCGGCGCCCGGCCGGCCTGGTCGGACACCATCCTCACGACGTGGAACGGGTGGGAGCCGGCACGCGCGACCCCCTGGGCCGCCGGGGCAGCGGTGAACGCCGCGACGGCCGCGACGGTGGTGACGCCGGCGACGCCGGCGAGCAGGGTCGACGATCGTGGGCGGGAATGACTGGACATGGATCCTCCACGGCCTCGGCAGCGCGCCCGGGTGGCGCGTTGCGGGCCACTCCTGGATTCACGGTCCCGACGCCGGGAGGGTTCAACCGTGGGCGGTCCGGGCCATTGCGGCCCCGTCGCTGGTGAGGACACTGATGAACGGTTCCGTACCCGACGCACGAGGAGACGGCATGACCGACACCGTGGAGCCCCAGATGCCCACCCCGGCTCACCAGCGCCGGATGCTGCTGACGGCCCTCGGGCGCGGCCTGGGGATCGCCACGGTCCTCACCGTGGCGTACTTCTCCCTACCGCTGAAGGGGCTGGCCACGCTCCCGTTCGCCGTGATCGTCATCGGCGGCGTCGTCCTGCTCGCAGCGGTCATCGCCTACCAGGTGTTCGCGATCTTCCGGGCGGCCCACCCCGCGGCCAAGGCCATCGAGGCGCTGTCCCTGACAGGCCCTCTGTTCCTGCTCCTCTTCGCGACGACGTACTTCCTGATGTCCCAGGCCGACCCTGCCAACTTCAGCCTGTCCGGACTCACCCGCAGCGACAGCCTCTACTTCACGGTCACCGTCTTCACCACCGTGGGCTTCGGCGACATCGTGGCCACCAGTCACAGCGCACGAGCACTGGTGACGGTCCAGATGATCCTCGACCTGATCCTCATCGGCGCCGTCATCAGGGCCTTCGTCGAGGCAGTGAGGAGGGCCCGCGAGGCTCCGCGCACACCCTCTCCCGGTGCCTGACCGACAGGCAGCCCCGCCGCGGCGCGGCACCCCGGACGGGTGTGTGACGATGAGACGGCAGCCCTGTTCGTGGAGGGCTGAGCCGCCTGCCGACCGGAGGTCCGGATGAGCGACGAGGAGGGGCCGGGCGCTGCCGGGGGTCACCCACCTCTCCGGTCCCGGGGGGAGCCACGCTGGCCGATGGCCGGTGCCGTGCTCGTCTCCGTCGCCCTGCAGCTCTCGCTTCCCGACCGTCACGTGCTCTCCCCGACCGTTCTCTTCCCGACCGTGGAGGTGCTGCTCCTGGTCGTGCTCGTGATCGGCGACCCGGGCCGCAGCGACCGGCGTTCCCCAGCGCTGCGACGACTCACCTTGGCCGTGATCATCGTCATGACCGCGGACAACCTCGCCGGGGTCGCGGAGCTCGTCCGCGGCATCCTCGACGGGTCCGACCGCGACAACGGCCCGGTCCTGCTCGCCACGGGAGGGGCTCTCTGGGTGACGAACGTGATCGCGTTCAGCCTGTGGTTCTGGCTGCTCGACCGGGGCGGCCCTGCCGCTCGTGCGTCGGGCACACCCCTCGCCGCCGCCTTCGCGTTCCCGGAGAACGCCACGCCGGAGCTGGCCCCGCCGGGCTGGTGGCCGCAGTACCCGGACTACCTCTATCTCGCGTTCACCAACTCGAGCGCCCTCAGCCCCACCGACACGATGCCTGTCACTCGCTGGGCGAAGATGCTGATGCTCGCCCAGTCGTCGATCTCGCTGGTCATCGCGGTGATGATCATCGCGCGAGCCGTCAACCTCCTGAACTGACGAGGGACGTCGGCTCGACCGAGGGTGCGGACGACTGCCACCGGGGGCCCACCCTCGCCCGTGAGCGCATCTACGGGACGGACGCTCGAGGTTCGCCGCGATGCTGCGGCTTCGTCAGGAGGATGACGATGCTGAGCAGCAGCACCCAGAGAGGGAAGACCTGCTGGGTCCACTTGTGCTCGCCGGCCGAGACCAGCAGCACCAGCGCCGCAGCGTATCCGGCCCAGGCGACCCAGCGCGGAAACGCCGCTACCCGCAGGCCGAGGGTGCTCACCGAGAGGGTGAACACGGCCGCCATCCGCATGGCGTACACGGAGATCAGCGATTGGGTCACGTCCCGCCCGAAGAGCCAGATGTCGGTGCCCGACTGCGGTCCGTCCACGAGGGTGACGAGCGTCGCGGTGTTCGCCGCGCCGACGAACATCATGGCGACGAAGAGGAGGCCGCTGCCCAGGAAGACGGTGGAGAACAACCGGTCCTCCACGGCACCGATCTGATCGCGCACCACGCCGATGAACCACAGGAACGCGATCCCCGCAAAGGGCACCAGGTGCAGGCCCAGCCGGATCTGCTCACGTCGGGCGGCGTCCCCCCGCAGCGACTCGGGATCGGAGTCGCTGAGCGCCAGGCGGATCAGGGTCATGGCGACGAGCAGGAGGACCGCGAAGACGATCCCGGCGACGGCCGCGGACCGGCGCGTACGCCAGACGGGAGCGGTCAGACCTGATGTCGTCACGGCGGTCATCGGTCCGGGTTCAGGTGACTCGTGACGGCTGCTGCCGCCCCGCCACTCCTGACGTCGTCCGCACGGACTCATGACCGGCCCCTCCGGTTGATGAAGAGCAACCCTGCTCATCCAAGGACCGCCGACGACCTGTGTCAACGCTCCTCCGACTCTCCCCGTCCGGGGCATGAGGGCCGACGGGGCGGGCACGATGAGCGGCATGAAGGTCTACGCCGACGGCCCCGCCCGTCGCACCCGTCAGATGCTCGGTGACGTGCTGCTCGTGCTCTGGGTGGTGCTCTGGATCCGGCTCGCTCAGGTGGTGCACGACGCGACGCTGGCGCTGGCCACGCCCGGCCGCAAGATCGAGGCGGCCGGCGGGGGACTGGCCGACCGGCTCCGCGACGCCGGGTCCGCGGTGGGCGACGTGCCGCTGGTGGGGGACCAGGTGCGTTCCCCGTTCGACGGCGCCGGCCGGGCCGCGGACCAGATCGCGGACGCCGGCACCTCGCAGGTCGCGGCCGTCGAGCACCTCGCGCACTGGCTGGGCCTGACCGTCGGGGCGCTGCCGATCCTGCTGGTGCTGCTGGTCTACCTGCCGCTGCGGTGGCGGTTCGTCCGCGAGGCCAGCGCCGGGCAGCGGTTCATCGACTCCAGCGCGGACCTCGACCTGTTCGCGCTCCGGGCGATGTCGCGTCAGCCGATGCACCGGATCGCCCGGATCAGCCCCGACCCGGTGCGCGCGTGGCGGGAGGGCGACCCGGACGTCGTCCGCGCCCTGGCGGTGCTGGAGCTCAAGGACGCCGGGCTGAGCCCTCCGTGAGTGTGCTCCCGCCGCGCCTGGGTACGGCGGCCCCATGAGCGACAACAGCGACCTGAGGAACGAAGAGGACAACGAGGCTGTGCAGGCGGTCGTGGACCGGGTGCTCTCCTACCAGAGCGGCGCGCCTGCGGACACGGTGCGCGGCGAGCTCGAGAAGGGGCTGTCCGAGATCGGCGAGACCCGCTCCGAGGAGTGGCTGCGCGACAACGCCGGGCGGATCAGCGACGCGGACCCCGCCGGAGCCTGACCCCGGGGCGGGCGGTTCGCGGGGGCACCGACGGGGCAGGATCGGGCCATGGTGACCAAGGCCCAGACCAAGCGGCAGCAGCAGATCGTCGACGTCCTCGACGACGCGTTCGCCGACCTGATGACCGCCGACCCGCACGCCTTCCGCGTGAAGTTCCGCAAGATGGCGGCCGACCCGTTCGCGTTCTACCGCGGCTCGGCCTGCCTGTTCTACGCGGACATGACCACGGTCAAGGACCAGTGGGCCGACGACCGGACCGGGCGGGTGTGGATCCACGGCGACCTGCACGCCGAGAACTTCGGCACCTACATGAACTCCCACGGCCGGATGGTCTTCGACGTCAACGACTTCGACGAGGCCTACATCGGGCACTTCTCCTGGGACCTGCGGCGCTTCGTGGCCAGCCTCGCGCTGATGGGCTGGCAGAAGGCGCTGCCCGACGAGGCCATCCGGGACCTGGTCGGGAAGTACCTCCGCGCCTACCTCGCGCAGGTCAGCCACTACGCGTCGGTCAGCGAGGACGACGACTTCGCGCTGCACCTGGAGAACACCGACGGCCCGGTCAAGGACGTGCTGGTCACGGCCCGCACCTCCAGCCGGGTCGCGCTGCTCGACGGCATGACGAGGTTCGAGGACCACGTGCGCGTCTTCGCCGAGGACGGGACGGTGCGACGGCTGCCCAAGGCCGAGCGCCGCAAGGTCGAGAAGGCGTTCGCGGCCTACCTCGAGACGATCCCGGAGTCCAAGAAGTACGACCGGGCGTTGTTCTACGACGTGCGCGACATCGTCGGCAAGTCCGGCTTCGGGATCGGCAGCGCCGGCCTCCCGGCGTACAACGTGCTCGTCGAGGGCTACAGCCAGTCGCTCGACAACGACGTGGTGCTGTCGATGAAGCAGGCCAACGTCCCGGCCGTCAGCCGGTTCGTGGACACCGCCTCGGTGGACGGGTACTTCGACCACGAGGGCCACCGCACCGTGGTCAGCCAGCGTGCCCTGCAGGTGCACACCGACCCGCTGCTCGGCTACACCAGCCTGGACGGCGTCGGGTACGTCGTCTCCGAGATCTCGCCCTACGAGTTCGACCTCGACTGGGGCGAGATCAACGAGCCGGACGAGATGGCCTCGGTGGTGCAGAACCTCGGCCGCGCCACGGCCAAGGTGCACTGCGCCTCGGACGCGGACAGCGACCAGGACCTCGTGGACTTCCAGACCGAGGAGGCGATCGTCGCGGTCGTCGAGGGCCGCCGCAAGGAGTTCGTGGCCGACCTGACCGACTTCGCCGTCAGCTACGCCCATCAGGTCCGCACCGACCACGCGCTGTTCGTCGAGGCGTTCCGCGAGGGCCGGATCGGCGGGGTCACCGCCACCGCCTGACCGGCCCGACCCCGACCGCCGTACGACGAGGAGCACCCACATGACGAGCACCCTGGCCGGAACCACGATGATCATGTCCGGCGGCAGCCGCGGCATCGGGCTCGCGATCGCGCTGCGGGCCGCCCGCGACGGCGCGAACGTCGTGCTGCTCGCGAAGACCAGCGAGCCGCACCCCAAGCTCGAGGGCACCGTGCACACGGCCGCCCGGGAGATCGAGGCGGCCGGCGGGCAGGCGCTGGCGGTGGTCGGTGACGTCCGCGTCGACGACGACGTGGCCCGCGCCGTGGACGCCGCGGTCGAGCGGTTCGGCGGCATCGACGTGGTGGTCAACAACGCCTCCGCGCTCGACCTGAGCAGCACGCCGGACATCAGCATGAAGAAGTACGACCTGATGCAGGACATCAACGTGCGCGGCACGTTCCTGCTCTCCAAGTCGTGCCTGCCGCACCTGGACCGCTCGAAGAACCCGCACGTCCTGACGCTCTCCCCGCCGCTGGACCTGCGCCCGAAGTGGGCGGGGACCTACCTGGCCTACACGATGGCGAAGTACGGCATGAGCCTGACCACCCTGGGCCTGGCCGAGGAGCTCCGGGACCGCGGCATCGCGGTGAACTCGCTGTGGCCGCGCACGCTGATCGCCACCGCCGCGGTCCGCAACCTGCTCGCCGAGGGCGACTCGCTCAGCCGCTCCCGCACCACGGAGATCGTCAGCGACGCGGCGCACGCGATCCTCACCCGCGACGCCCGCTCGTGCAGCGGCAACTTCTTCATCGACGAGGACGTGCTCGCCGAGGAGGGCGTCACCGACTTCGACCGCTACCGCACGGTGCCCGGCGACGGACCGCTGGAGACCGACCTGTTCCTCGACCAGGAGGCCTAGACGATGACCGAGACCCAGCGGGAGCCGGTCCCGCGCACCGACACCGGCGAGCTCGACACCGCACTGGCCTTCCTCGGGTTCGCGCGCGGCTGCGTGCTGAAGGCCAGGAGCCTGGCCGCGGTCGCCACGGGCGTCGGTCTGCCGCATCGCCGTCGAGCAGTGGTTCTTGCCGTAGGGCCGGAACGCCTCGCCGGACTCCCAGTAGGGCACCTGGGCCGACCCGAAGCGTCGGATCTCCGGCTGCTCTCCCCGGACGCCGGGCGGCGACTCCTGCGCGCAGGCCGGGGCGACCGGGTGCCCCACCGGGCGCCGGACCAGCGGACGTCCGTGGCCGACGGGCCGTGCTGGGGGCTGACGACCGCACCAGGACCAGCTGAGGTCGCCGGCGCGCACCACGGTCGTCGGGCCCTCGTCGCGGGCGTCGACCTCGGTGACGACCGGGACCGGGGTGCCCGGTGTCCCGCTGCCGCGGACGTAGGCGCTGGGCTCGCGCGGCTCCCGCCGACCGTCGACGTCGAGGACCTCCTCGACCTGGGTGCCGCCGGTGAGCACCGCCGACGCCACGGCACCCGCCCAGACCGGGTCGGCGGCCGCGTCGTACACCCAGCGGGTGCCGAGCACCGAGTGCTCGGTGGTGCCGACCAGGTGGGCGGCCGCGCCGGGCAGCTCGGCCGCCCGGTAGGTGACCGGCACGTGCAGCACCGCGCCGCCCGCGGCCCGCAGCAGGAACGTCTCGACGCCGACCTCGCCGGCCGGGTCGTCGAACCGGTAGCGCGCCGAGCTGCACGACGTCACCCTGCCCGTCGTACCAGGGGCGGCCGGGGAGCCAGGCGTTCAGCAGGTCGAGCTTGCCGGGGGTCAGGGTCGCCCGGTAGATGAGAGCCATGCCCCGAGCCTAGGTCCCGGCCGGTCCGGCTCAGACGCAGCCGGCGGGCGCCCGGGCTGGGCGGTGCGGTGAGGAACGCGGGGGAGTCCCACCCGTGCTTCTCGTACGTCGCAGCCACCGCCTCGCCGCACCTCGTCGACGCGCGCGTCCGGCACCAGGGCGATCGCCGAGCCGCCGAACCCGCCGCCGGTCATCCGGGCCCCCAGGGCACCGTGCTCCAGGGCGACGTCGACCACCGCGTCCAGCTCGTCGCAGGAGACCTCGTAGTCGTCGCGCAGGGACACGTGCGAGGCGGTGAACGCCGCACCCAGGCCCTCGAAGTCGCCGGCCTCGAGCAGGTCGACGGCCTCCTCGACGCGGGCGATCTCGGTGAAGACGTGCCGGACCCGCCGCCGGACCTGCTCGTCCTCGAGGGCGTCGAGGGCGGCGGCCTGGTCGGTCACGTCGCGCAGCAGGTCGACGCCGAGGATCGCCGGCCGCGGTCTCGCAGTCCCGGCGGCGCGCCTGGTAGCCGCCGTCGGTGAGCGAGTGCGAGGCCCGGGTGTCCACGACCAGCAGGGTCAGGCCGGCCGACGCCGGGTCCCAGGTCACCTGCCGGCTCGACCAGTCGCGGCAGTCGAGCAGGAGCGCCGACTCGGAGCGGCCGAAGAGCGCGATCGTCTGGTCCATGCCGCCGGTGGGAGCGCCCGCGACGTCCTGCTCGGCCCGCATGCAGGCCTTCACCAGCCGGGCCCGCAGGTCGTCGTCGAGGGTGGCGCCGGCCGCCTCGGCGACGGCGATCGCCACCGCGCACTCCAGCGCCGCGGAGCTGGACAGGCCCGCGCCGACCGGGACCCGGCTGTCCACGACGACGTCGAGCCCGCCGACGTCCCAGCCGTCCTGGCGCGAGCGACCACAGCACCCCGCCGGCGTACGCCGCCCAGCCGGTCGCCCGGCCGGGGCCGAAGGACTCCAGGGGCCCGGAGAACGTGTCGTCGGACTGCTTGCTGCGCAGCGTGACGGTGTCGTCCTCGCGCCGGCCCACCGCGGCGTACGTCGCGTGCGGCAGCGCCATCGGCAGGCAGAGGCCACCGTTGTAGTCCACGTGCTCGCCGATCAGGTTCACCCGGCCGGGGGCCGCGAAGACCCCGAACGGTGCACGGCCGTGCAGGTCGGTGAACTCGGCGGCGAGCCGGTCGGCGATGGCGTCCGGCTGACCGGGGTCCAGGTTCTCCACGGGCGTCACTGTAGACGGGCCCCCCGGTCACCCGGCGTGACCAACGGTCGCCGGCTCGTTGTACGTCGTGCACAACCGCTCGCGCCTGACCGGGGGGCAAGACGCGACCGCCCGGACGGGGCCGGACCGCCACGGCGGACGGCCCCGTTCGTCGTACCTGGGAGACTGGGGCGCATGACCGATGCACCCGACGAGCGGCTCGTCGAGCTCGCGCACCAGATGTTCGACCTGGCCCGGGAGGGGGAGGGCGAGCGGCTCGCGGCGTACGTCGACGCCGGCGTGCCGGTCGACCTGACCGACGCCTCGGGCAACACGCTGCTGATGCTGGCGGCCTACCACGGGCACGCCGCGACCGTGGCGCTGCTCGCCGCCCGCGGCGCCGACGCCGACCGGGTCAACGACCGGGGGCAGAGCCCGCTGGCCGGCGCGGTGTTCAAGGACGAGCAGGACGTCGTCCGCACCCTGGTCGAGGCCGGCGCCGACCCGGACGCCGGCACCCCGAGCGCGCGGGCCACCGCCGCGATGTTCGGCCGGCCCGACCTGTTCGCGGGTGAGCGGTGACCGGGTTCGCCACCCGTCCGCGGGGGTAGACCCATCCGGGCGGCGCCGTGCGGCGAACCACCCGGGAGACCACCCGATCTCTGAAAGGCTCCACATGACGCTCACCGACTCGCGCACGCCCTCTGCCGACCCCGGGACGACCCGCGGCGTCGCCCAGGAGATGGCCGCCGTGGTCACCCCGCTGTTCGGCGGCACCCTGCCCCTCCGGATCCGCGCCTGGGACGGCAGCGAGGCCGGTCCTGCCGACGCGCCCACCGTCGTGGTCAACGACTCCGCCGCCCTGCGCCGGCTGGTGTACCGGCCGGGCGAGCTCGGGCTGGCCCAGGCCTACGTCACCGGCGAGATCGACGTCGAGGGCGACCTGCTCGACGGCTTCCGCCGGGTGTGGCAGGCGGTCCGCGAGAGCGGCGCGTCCCCCAGGCTGACCCTGTCCACGGTGCTCGCCGGGCTGCGGACCGCCAAGGAGCTCGGCGCCTTCGGCCGGCCGCCCGAGCCGCCCGTCTCCCAGGCCCGGCTGCGCGGCCGGCTGCACTCGCTGACCCGCGACCGGGACGCGATCTCGCACCACTACGACCTCTCCAACGACTTCTACGCGCTGATCCTCGACCCGCACATGGCCTACTCCTGCGCGTACTTCACCCAGGACCCCGACGACCCGACGTACACCGTCGAGGACGCGCAGCGCGACAAGCTCGACCTGGTCTGCCGCAAGCTCGGCCTGCACGAGGCGAAGCCGGGCCACCGGCACCTCGACATCGGCTGCGGCTGGGGCTCGCTGTCGCTCTACGCCGCCGAGACGTACGGCGTGCAGGTCGTCGGCGTGACGATCGCCAAGGAGCAGAAGGCGTTCATCGACGCACGGATCGCCGAGCGCGGCCTGCAGGACAAGGTGGAGATCCGGCTCCAGGACTACCGCGACGTCCCGGACGGCCCCTACGACACCATCTCCTCGATCGAGATGGGCGAGCACGTCGGCCAGAAGAACTACCCCGTCTACACCAGCGGCATCCACGGGCTGCTCAAGGACGGCGGGCGCGCGCTGATCCAGCAGATGTCGCGCACCACCCGCCCCGGCGGCGGCCCGTTCATCGAGGCGTTCATCGCCCCCGACATGCACATGCGGCCGGTCGGCGAGACCGTGAACCTCATCGAGCAGGCCGGGCTCGAGGTCCGCGACGTGCACGCGCTGCGCGAGCACTACGTGTGGACCGTCGACGCGTGGTACCGCACGTTCGAGGACAACTGGGACCGCGTCGTCGAGATGGTCGGCGAGGAGGTCGCCCGCGTGTGGCGGCTCTACCTCGTCGGCGGGGCGCTGGCCTTCGAGGAGGGCCGGATGGGCGTGGACCAGATCCTGATGGTCAGGCCCACGCTGTCGGGACGCAGCGGCCTGCCGCGCGTGCGCACCGTCTGATGACCGACTTCCCGCTGGGCGTCGTTCCTCGGCGCGGTGCCGTTCACCCTGCTCGCCGTCGTCGTCGTGCTCGGCGGCACCTTCCTGGTCGCGCTGCGGCTGGGCCGGCACGCCGTCGTCGACGTCGCGTGGGGCCTCGGCTTCGCGGCGATCGCGGTCGCGGCGTTCCTCGCCTCCGAGGGCGCGGGCGACGGCTTCATCAGCGGCTTCGCGCTCGTGCTCACCGTGGTCTGGGGCGTGCGGCTCGCGGTGCACATCGGGCTGCGCTCGCGCGGTCACGGCGAGGACCCGCGCTACGTCGAGCTGCTGGCCAAGGCGCCCGGCAACCCGCAGCTGTTCGCGCTCCGGCGGATCTACCTCACCCAGGGCGTGGTGATGTGGTTCGTGTCGCTGCCCGTGCAGGTCGCGATGTTCACCCAGGGCGAGGCCAACGCCGCCACCTGGGTCGGCGTGCTGCTCTGGGTGGTCGGGTTCACCTTCGAGACCGTCGGCGACCTGCAGCTCACCCGGTTCCGCAACGACCCGTCCACGAAGGGCCAGGTGCTCGACACCGGCCTGTGGCGCTACACCCGGCACCCGAACTACTTCGGCGACGCCTGCGTCTGGTGGGGCCTGTCCCTGATCGCGTTCAGCTCCTGGCCGGGCATCCTCACGATCCTCTCGCCGCTGGCGATGACGTGGCTGCTGGCCAAGGGCACCGGCAAGCCGCTGCTCGAGAAGGACATGGCCTCGCGCCGCCCCGGCTACGCCGAGTACGTCCGTCGTACGAGCGGGTTCGTCCCGCTGCCCCCCAAGAAGCACACCGCCGCACCCACAGGAGACGCATCGTGAAGACCATCGCCGAAGGCACCCAGGCCCCCGACTTCGAGCTGCCCGACGAGAACGGCACACCCGGTCCGGCTCAGCGAGGCGCTGGCCGACGGGCCGGTCGTGCTGTTCTTCTACCCGGTCGCGCTGACCGGCGGCTGCACCAAGGAGGCCTGCCACTTCCGCGACCTGGCCACCGAGTTCAAGCAGGCCGGCGCCCAGCGCTTCGGCATCAGCACCGACTCCGTCGCCAAGCAGAAGGAGTTCTCGGACGTCAACGGGTTCGACTACCCGCTGCTGTCCGACGAGTCCGGCGAGGTGGCCACCGTCGCTCGGCGTGAAGCGGAAGTACATCACCCCCGTGAAGCGCGCGACCTTCGTCATCGACACCGACCGGACCATCCGCAAGGTGATCACCAGCGAGATGAACATGACGCGTCCACGCGGACCAGGCGCTCGCTGCCCTGCAGGCCCTGTAGCAGACTGGGCCCGTGCAGTTCTTGAACGAGACCTCCCCGGGCTACGACCTCACCTACAACGACGTCTTCATGGTGCCGCGTCGCTCCGACGTGGCGTCGCGCTACGACGTCGACCTGTCCACCAGCGACGGGACCGGTACGACGATCCCGCTCGTCGTCGCGAACATGACGGCCGTCGCCGGCCGCCGGATGGCCGAGACGGTCGCGCGACGCGGCGGGATCACCGTCATCCCGCAGGACATCCCGTTCGCCGTCGTCCGCGACGTCGTGTCGTGGGTCAAGCAGCGGCACCTGGTGTTCGACACCCCGATCACCCTCGAGCCGCACCAGACCGTCGGCGACGCGATGGCGCTGCTGCCCAAGCGGTCGCACCGGGCGGCGTTCGTCGTCGAGGACGGCCGCCCGGTCGGCGTGCTCACCCACGACGACTGCACCGAGGTCGACCGGTTCACCCAGGTCCACCAGGTGATGTCGGCCAACCCGCTGACCCTGCCGGACACCGTCGAGCCGCGCGAGGCCTACGACCGGCTGGAGCACGCGCGCGTCGCCGGCTCGCGCCCGGTCGTCGGACGCCGACGGCCGGCTGGTCGGGGTGCTGACCAAGACCCTGGCGCTGCGCTCGACGCTCTACGCGCCCGCGGTCGACGACCGACGGACGGCTGCGCGTCGCGGCCGCGCTCGGCGTCAACGGCGACGTCGAAGGCCAGGGCCGCCGACCTGCTCGAGGCGGGCGCCGACTGCCTGGTCGTGGACACCGCGCACGGCCACCAGGACCGGATGGTCGAGGCGCTGCAGGCGGTCCGGTCCCTCGACCCGCGGGTCCCGGTCGCGGCCGGCAACGTGGTCTCCGCCGACGGCGTCCGCGAGCTGGTCGACGCCGGCGCGGACATCGTCAAGGTCGGCGTCGGCCCCGGCGCGATGTGCACGACCCGGATGATGACCGGCGTCGGGCGTCCGCAGTTCTCCGCGGTGCTGGAGTGCTCGGCGGCCGCCCGCGAGCTCGGCAAGCACGTCTGGGCCGACGGGGGAGTGCGCTACCCCCGCGACGTCGCGCTGGCGCTGGCCGCCGGCGCGTCGTCGGTGATGATCGGCTCCTGGTTCGCCGGCACCCACGAGTCGCCCGGCGACCTGCACGTCGACGCCGACGGCCGGGCCTTCAAGGAGTCCTTCGGGATGGCGTCGGCCCGGGCCGTCGCGAACCGCACGTCGACCGACAGCTCGTTCGACCGGGCCCGCAAGGGTCTCTACGAGGAGGGCATCTCCTCCTCGCGGATGTACCTCGAGCCCGACCGTCCCGGCGTCGAGGACCTGATCGACGAGATCTGCTCCGGGGTGCGGTCGGCTGCGACGTACGCCGGGGCCCGGTCGCTCGCCGAGCTCCACGAGCGCGCCTGCATCGGGATCCAGTCCGCCGCCGGCTTCCACGAGGGCCGCCCGCTCCCCACCGGCTGGTAGCCGCCGCGCCCGCGCAGCGCGCGCCCCGCCAGCTGTAACGCGGGGTTATGGACGCTGGACCTGCGGCACACCGCGGCGGAACCGTCCACATCGCGTGCAGAGTCAGCCGCCGTACGGCGCGGGCCGGCCGCCGTACGGCGCCGGCCGGCTGTGCACGCGCTGCGGACGGAGTGCACGTGGCACACCTCGGGTGGAGCGTCCATAACCCCGCGTTACAACTGGGGGCGGGGCGGCTCAGCGGCCGCGGGTGCTGGTGGCGCGGCGGCCGCGGACCACGCCGATGAACGCCTCGAACCGGTCGTCGCCGGAGTCGGCGGCGTCCACCGGCCAGGTCAGCCCGACCTTGGTGGTCGGCACGCCGGTCACCGGGACGGCGACGACGTCCTTGCGGTGGTGCAGCCGGGCCACCGACATCGGCACGATCACGATGCCGGCGTCCGCGGCGACGCTCTCCACGGCCTGCCGCAGCGACATCGGCGGGCACCGGGTAGCGGCTGCCGTCGCGCACCTCGACCGCCACGTCGCGCCACTCCGGGCACGTCGTCGGGGTCCTGGAGCAGGTGCTCGTCGGCCAGGTCGGCGACGTCGATCTCGTCGTAGGCCGCGACCGGGTGCTCCTTGGCGACCACGACGACCGGCTGCTCGTCGTACAGCGGGATCAGGTGCAGGCCCTCGCGGTCGACGGGGAGCCGCACGAGGCACATGTGCAGCTCGCCGGCGCGGACCATCGCGACGCCGTCGCGGCCCTGCAGCGGGACCAGCTCGAGGGGACGGCGGGGCATCCGCTCGGCCCACACCCGCGCCCACTTGTCGGGCGTCACCCCGGTCGCGAACCCGACCCGGAAAGCGCCCGCTCTGTCGTCCATGCGGCCAGCGTAGGCAACGATGAGCCCATGAGCGCACTCGACTCCTGGACACGCGGCAGCCACACCCACGACGGCACCACCCACCCGACCTACCGCAAGGGCAGCGGGCCGGGCGTCGTGATCATCCACGAGATCCCCGGGATGAGCCCGGAGGTGATCGCCTTCGCCGACGAGGTCGTCGCGGCCGGGCACACCGTGGTGATGCCGCACCTGTTCGGTGAGCCCGGCGCGCCGGCCGACCGGGGCGCAGGTCGCCAAGGTGCTCCCGAGGCTCTGCGTGAACAAGGAGTTCACCAAGCTCGCGCACGGCAGGAGACCACCCCGGTCGCCGGCTGGCTGCGGTCGCTGGCCCGGGACGCTGCACGGCGAGCTCGGCGGCCCGGGCGTGGGCGCGCTCGGGATGTGCTTCACCGGCGGGTTCGCGCTCGCGATGATGGTCGACGACTCGGTCGCCGCCCCGGTGCTCTGCCAGCCCAGCGCGCCGTTCGCGATCGGCAAGCGGCGCGGCGCCGACCTGAACCTCTCGCCCGGCGGACCTGGAGATCGTCAAGCGCCGCGCCGCCCAGGGCTGCTCGGTGCTCGGGCTGCGCTACCGCAAGGACCCGGCCACCGGGACCCGCTTCGACACCCTGCGCCACGAGCTCGGCGACAACTTCGTCGCCGTCGAGTTCGAGGGCAAGGGGCACGCCGTCGGTCACCGCGCACCGCCAGCAGGAGGCCGTGGACCGGGTCCTCGCGTTCTTCGGCGAGCGGCTGACCGCCCCGGCGCGGTCTAGGCGGTCAGTTCAGGACCCGCATGTCCGCGGGCACGCCCTCGCCCCGCTGCACGCCCTCGACGAGCTTGGCCAGCGCGGTCAGCGCGACGTTCTGCGACAGCGGGCCGAAGGAGATCCGGGCCACGCCGAGCTCGGCCTGCCGGGCCAGCGACGGGGTGCCGGGGATCGCGATCGTGGTCAGCCGCTGCGGGCCGAACGCGTCGACCAGGGCGCTGATCTGCGCCTCGTCGAGCCGGGCGGGGACGAAGACGACCGGGGCGCCGGCGTCGAGGAACGCCTTGCCGCGCTCGATCGCGTCGACCAGCACCTCCGCGGGGTCCCGGTCCCGGCCCAGGTGGAAGGCGTCGGTGCGCGCGTTGAGCACGAAGTCCGGGACGCCCTCGTCGGCCGCGGCCTTCATGATCGCCTCGACCTGGGCGACCGCCTCGGCCAGCGGCTTCATCTGGTCCTCGATGTTGGCGCCGACGATGCCGACGCCGATCGCCTTGCGGATCGTCTCGGGGGCGTTGCCGTAGCCGCCCTCGAGGTCCGCGGACACCGGCAGGTGGGTCGCGGCCGCGATCCGGCCGACCTCGGCGATCATCTCGTCGACCGGGATGTTCTCGCCGTCCTCGTAGCCGCGGGAGGCGGCGATCGAGTGGCTGGCGGTGGCGAGCGCCTGCGTGCCCTCGACGCCGGTCACGACCTGGGCGGTGATCACGTCCCAGACGTTGACGACGGTGAGCAGCTCGGGGGCCCGGTGCAGGGCGAGCAGGTTGCTGGCGCGGGTGGCGGTGTCGGGCTTGTCGGTCACGGGGGTGCCTTTCGTCGGTGGTGTCTGCTGCAACCCTCCTACCCGCCCCGGACATTCCCGCACCTCTCCGTCAGGGCAGCATCGCGGCGACGTCCAGCAGGTCCTCGGGCCGCGCCAGGTCCGGCAGCGCCACGAAGACGGTGCCCACGCCGCGCTCGTCGAGCACCCGGTAGCGGTCGCGGTGCTGCGCGGGCGTGCCCGCGTGGTGCCGCCGGGCGTACGTCGCGGCAGCCGTGCGCCCGCGCAGCCGCTCGACCCGCTCCCACACGTCGTCGCGGTCCCGGCCCACGACGGGCAGGTCGAGGACCGTGACGGCCACCTCGGCGGGGTCGCGGCCGACCTCCTCGCAGTGCCGGCGCAGCACCGCGGTCTTCTCCTCCACGACGTCGACGGGCACGTTGCAGCCGTCGCCGAGCCGGGCGGCGATCCGCAGCGTCCGGCGCTCGCCGGCGCCGCCCACGATGACCGGCACGTCGTGGACCGGCCGCGGGTAGCACGTGGTCTCGGGCAGGACGACCCGCTGCCCGTCGTACGGTCTGGTGCCGGTGGCCCACAGCGCGCGCATCGTCTCGATCGCCGTCTCGAGCAGGTCGAGGCGCTCGGCGGGCGGCGGGAACGGCAGCCCGAACGCGAGGTGCTCGCGCTCCCACCAGCCGGCGCCGACGCCGCAGAACGCGCGGCCGCCGGAGATCACGTCGAGGGTGGCGACCGTCTTGGCGGTGATCCCCGGCGGCCGGAAGGTCACCGGGGTGACCAGCGTGCCGAGCCGCAGCCGGGTGTCGAGGCCGGCGAGCAGGCCGAGCGTCACCCAGGGCTCCGGGATCGGCTCCCAGGCCGTCCCGACCTGGGGGATCTGGATCAGGTGGTCCATCAGCGCGAGGCCCGCGAAGCCGGCCTCGTCGGCGGCGCGGGCGACCCCGGTCAGCCAGGCCGCCGGGTCCTCGCCCCACGGGAACCGGGACACCTGGAGCACGACGTCGAGACCGGCGCCGGCGCGGAGCCGGCGTCCCCGACGGCTCGTCGCGGCGGGCCGGGCGTCGCGGCCGGCTCGTCGGTGGCGACCGTCGCGACCCGGTCCCAGCCCTCGGCGTCCAGCCGCGAGCGCGCGGAACGACCGGAGCTGCTCGGTCAGCACCCGTGCCGGCACCGGCCGGTCGCGCGCGGCGTTCCGGCTCCGGCACAGGGCCGGTGGGGTGTCGAAGCGCGACCGCCACCGCCGGCAGGCCGTGCGCCCGGGCCAGGTCGAGCCACCCCCTGCGTCGTACGACGTCCAGGCCGAGCGTGTCGACGACGGTGGTCAGCCCGCGGCGCACCCGGCCGGCGACGATCAGGTCGAGCAGCGCGAACGCGTCGGCCGAGGCGTCCAGGTCGTGGCGGCCGCTGCCCACCACGCCGCGCAGGTCGTCGGAGGAGACGATCTCGGCGGACCGGTACCGCGCCTGCGCCCAGGTCGACTTGCCGGACCCGGAGGCCCCGACGAGCACGACGAGCGCCGGGTCGGGGAGGGTCGGGTCCGGCGCCATGCGGGCAGTCTGGCACCGGCAGCGGGCCGGCGGCCTCAAGAACGGGCCGCGGACTGCCGAGACTTCCGACGGCCAGGCTGCTACGTCCGGAGAGAGGCACCATGACCGTCACCGAGCGCGAGACGATCGAGCAGGAGCTCCGCGAAGGTCTGCTGGAGGCGGTCTCGTTCGGCAGCTTCTGCCGCGAGCTCGCCGGTGCCGGCCTCGAGAACGAGCTGCACGACCTCGAGGCCGCCGCCCAGGCGTTGCACAGCGCCGCCCTGGTCCGCCTCGGGGCCTGACCGCTCAGGACACGTCCAGCTCGGCGTACATCCCGGCGGTGTAGTGGTTGCGCAGGTTGCAGAGCAGCTCGTAGCGGCCGGGGGAGAGCGTCAGCGTCGTCCAGCCGACCGCCCCCGACTCGATGCCCTCGCCGGTGCCGGCGGCGCACGACGCGGAGGCCTCCCCGAGGCTGCCGTCCTCGGAGACACGGCCGTTCGCGCCCGGCACCCGCTCGCCGGCTCTCGCGCCGTCGGCCAGCGGCAGCACCACCAGCTCGTGCGGGCGCCAGCCCCGGTTGGCCGCGACCAGGCTGACCTCGCCGGCCGGGGCCACGCCGGTGGAGGCGACCAGCCGCATGTGGGCGCCGGACGGCGCGACACCGCGCATCATCCGGGTCATGCCCCGGTCCGCCAGCACCACCCGCACCGTGGCGCCGGGCAGGTCGCCGGGGGCGCGACAGGTGCCCGCCGCGTAGTGGTAGGTGCCCCCGCCCATCATCCCGGTCCCCGTCCGGCCTGCCGAGGTCGCGCAGCCTGCCAGCAGCAGGGCCGCCGCCACCGCGCCCGTCGTCGCTGAGCGCCTGGTTCCGCGTCGGTCCATGTCCCGAGTGCATCGCGGCCGCCGTCCGCGGGCCAGTGCTGATGGTCCCCGCCGTGCGGGACCAAGGGAACCCCCAGGAGTCGTCTGTAGGGTGCAGGGGTCGACGCGAGCCCCGTCGGCGTACCGGCACCGAAGCGGAGCAGCCATGCAGCAGCCAGCCCCTCGTCCCAGCGACTCCACGCTCGCCGAGCCGCAGGCGCGGCTGACCGAGGAGGACCTGGCGCGGTTCGCCAAGGAGTTCAGCACGACCCCGCAGAACAGGCTGATGCAGAACGCCGTGTCCAAGACGGCCGTCGACGACGTCGCGCTCGACCGCGACGTCGTCACCTCGATCGACCACACGTCTCCAACCTGCTCACCGACCGGAAGGTGACGAACCAGGAGAAGAGCGGCCGCTGCTGGCTGTTCGCCGGGCTCAACCTGCTGCGCACCGGCGCCGCCGACGCAAGCTGGGGGTCAAGGACTTCGAGTTCTCGCAGAACCACGCGCTGTTCTGGGACAAGATGGAGAAGGCCAACTACTTCCTCGAGGCCGTCGCTCGACACGCCGGACCGCGACGTCGACGACCGCACGGTGGCGCACCTGCTCTCCGAGCCGATCAGGACGGCGGGCAGTGGAACATGTTCGTCGCGCTGGTGCGCAAGCACGGCCTGGTCCCGCAGTCGGCGATGCCGGAGACGGACTCCTCCTCGAACACCGCGCGGACTGAACGAGGTGCTCTCACCAGGCTGCTCCGCAAGGGCAGCCGCGACCTGCGCGCGCTCGCCGACGGCGGCGCGGACCTCGAGCGGCTGCAGGAGCTCAAGGAGTCGACCTCTCGAGGCGGTGCACCGGATGCTCGTGATCCACCTCGGCACCCCGCCGCACGGAGTTCTTCTGGCAGTGGACCGACGAGGAGCAAGACCTTCCACCGCGACGGCGTGCTGACCCCGCTGGAGTTCGCGGAGCGCTACGTCACGATCTCGCTCGACGACTACGTCTGCGTCGTGCACGACCCGCGCCCGAGCAGCGAGCCCGGCCGCACCTACACCGTGGAGTTCCTCGGCAACGTCGTCGGCGCCCCGCCGGTCGTCTACCTCAACGTCGAGATCGACCTGCTGCGCACGCTGGCGATGAAGACGATCGTCGGCGGCGAGCCGGTCTGGTTCGGCTGCGACACCGGCAAGATGACCAACAGCGAGCTCGGGCGTCTGGGACGCGGCGCTCTACGACTACGACGGCGTCTACGCCACCGACCTGTCGATGCCGAAGGCCGACCGGCTGGTCTTCCACGACTCCCTGATGACGCACGCGATGCTGTTCGTCGGCGTCGACGTCGTCGACGGCGCACCCCGCAAGTGGCGGGTCGAGAACAGCTGGGGCGACGACCCGCGGCGACAAGGGCCTGTGGACGATGAACGACAACTGGTTCGGCGAGTACGTCTTCGAGATCGCCGTACGACGCGACGCGCTGCCCGCCGAGCTGCAGGCAGCGCTGGACACCGCGCCGGTCGTGCTGCCCGCGTGGGACCCGATGGGCGCCCTCGCCCGCTGAGCCCTAGATGAAGAGCAGCTGGGCGCCGTCGGTCTTCTCGATGAAGTCGCTGGCGCTGATGATGCCCTCGACCTCGTCGTAGAGGTCGGCCTCGGTGAGGTGGTTCATGTCGGCCGACATCCGGCAGGCCCACAGGTGGCCGCCGGACGCGACGATCTGCTCGAGGAACTCCGGCACCTCGGGACGTCGAGGTCGGCGATCGACTTCTTGAGCCTCGACGTGGCCATCGCGGTCATGCCCGGCAGGCCGCCGAGGCCCTGGGGCAGGTGGGTCGCGGTGTTGCCGAGCATCGTGAACTTCAGGTCGCCCATGGTCTTCTTGTTGATCATGTCGAAGCCCCAGAACGTGAAGAACAGGTGCGTCTCGACGCCCTCGCCGAGCGCGGCGTTGGCCAGGATCAGGCCCGGGTAGGCCATGTCGAGGTTGCCCTTGGAGCAGATGATCGCGAGCTTGCGTCCGGCGGTCTCGTCGTCGTCGAACGGGGGACGAGCGCGGGGCGGTGTCGTGGTGGTCATGGCGGTCCTTCTCGTGGTCGGTCGGCTAGACGCAGCCGTGCGGCTTGGGCAGCCCCGCGACGTACGCCATCTTCTTGGCCGGCTTCTGCGGGAAGAGCGCGAAGAGCTGCTTGACCGGGATCGCCGCCGCGGCTGGACACGCGGCGCAGCGTCGCGGTCTCGCCCTGCTCCGCGAAGTCCTCGCGCAGGAAGTCGGATCGCCGTCCAGTGCTCGTCGGTCAGCGTGATGCCGATCTGCGCCGCGAGCACGCTCGCGAGCTCCTCGTCCCACTCGGTCGGGTCGGTGAGGAAGCCCTCGTCGTTGACGTGGATCCTGGTGACCGGCGATGGTGGTGACGGGCATGGCGGCACTCCTCTACGGGGTGGTGCCGACGGGCGGGGTCTTGCCGACCATGGACATGTGCGCGGGCAGCGGCATCGGGCGACCGGGGAGCAGGACGTTCCAGTAGATCCAGCGGAACGCGAGCTTGCCGAGGTGGTTGGCGCGGGTCTCCTTGAGCAGGTCAGCGGCCCGACCAGGGCAGCGGGTAGTGCCCGGGCAGCGGCTCGGTGTCGTAGTTGAAGTCGATGAGCAGGCGCCTTGCCGTCGCCGGACTCGACGAAGCAGTTCGCGTGGCCGTCGAACGAGCCGGTCATCGGCCGCCCGGCGATCAGCTGGACGAAGTTGTCGACGAAGATCTCGACCGAGAAGTGCGCGACGGAGCCCGCCTTCGAGGTCGGGATGTCGGAGGCGTCCCCGACGGCGAAGATGTTCGCGAAGGCCTTGGACTGCAGGGTGTGCTTGTCGACGGGGACGTAGTTGAGCTCGTCGCCCAGCCCGGAGCGGGCGACGAAGTCGGCGCCCATGTTCAGCGGGACCGTGACCAGCAGGTCGAACGGGACCTCGCGCTCGTCGTACGAGACGAGGGTCTTGTCGCCTCGATCCGCTCGACGAGGAAGTCGGGCTCGACGATGATCTTGCGCTCGTCGAGCATGGGCGCCGAGGTGCTCGGAGGCGACCGGCTTGGTGAACGCGCCCGCCAGCGGGGTGACGTAGACGAGCTCGACGCGGTCCCGCAGGCCCTTCTCGCGCAGCCACGCGTCGGCCAGGAACGTGAACTCCAGCGGGGCCACCGGGCACTTGATCGGCATGTCGGTGACGTGCACCACCAGCCGGCCGTGGTCGAACCGCTCGCAGCGCGGTGGCGAGCGCCGCGCGCCGTCGAAGGTGTAGAAGTCGAAGATGCTGCGCCGCCACTCCGGGCCGAGCATGCCCGGGCGTCTGGTCCGGGCGCGGGCGAGGTGCCCGGACGCGATCACGAGGTAGTCGTAGGGCAGCCGGTCGTCCGTCGCAGCAGACTCCACGGTGCTGGCCCGGCATCGACCCGGTCGACCTCGCCGAGCACGAGCTCGACGCCGTCGGGCAGGAACGCCGTGCGTGACCGCAGGACCTGGTCGGCGGTGAGCGGCCGAACGGGACGAACAGGTAACCCGGCTGGTAGGGGTGGACGTCGTCGCGGTCCACGACGGTGATGTTCCAGGCGTCCCGTGCCGAGCCGGCGGCGCAGCCTGTTGACGATCATCGTGCCGGCGGTGCCGGCACCGAGGACCACGAGCTGCCGCTTCACGGGCCTCTCCTCGCCTCACGGGAGCCGTCCGGCGTCCCACCTCGACGCTAGGGGCCCGGGGAACCGGGTCCGCAGGGGCGAAGGTCACCGCCGGTACGACGAAGGGCCCGCCTACGGCTGCGGCAGCGGCACGGGTCCGCCGGAGGCCGCGCGACGCACCGCGCCGAACGTGCTCCGGGCCCGGGCGAGCCGTTCGGTGAGCAGCCGACGCGCCGTCGACTCCACCAGGTCGCGGCGGGTGTCCGGGAAGTCCCGCATGGCGGGAAGCTCCCGGTCTGCGCTGCGGATCGCGGTGCGCACCTGGTCCGGGCGCAGGGCGCCGGCGTACTCGAGCACCATGACGTCGCCCAGCAGCTCCGCCGGGGTCGGTGAGGATTCCATCGCTGGAGTCTCCCGGCCGGCCGCCGCACGCCCCAGGGTCGAAGGTCCCGACCTGTCCGGGGTCAGGCGAGCTCGAAGCTGTCGTCCTCCGCGGCCAGCAGGTGGCTGAGCACCCGGCCCCAGTCGGCGTCCGGGGGCAGGCCGCACCGGACGCGACCGCCGCGCTCCCGGTAGCCGCGGGTGCCGTCGAGGAGGGCCTCGCAGGCGCCGGGGGTCAGGGCGTCGGCCTGGCGCAGGTCGAGGGCGAGGACCTTGTCCGTGTCGAGGTCCTGGGTCATCCGGCGCAGGGACCGGGTCAGCAGGACGGCGTTGGGCATGCTCAGCAGCCCTTCGACCTGGATGACGTGGTCGCGGTGCAGCAGGCTGAGGTCGGAGGCGCAGACCCAGTCCGGGTGCAGGCACAGCGCGACGCTCAGCTGGTCGCTCCCGGTCGTGCGTCCGTCGTACTGGCACAGCACGGAGACCCGGCTGTGCCGGCACAGCGCGGCCAGCCGCTGCTCGAGGGCGCGGTAGGCGTCGGGCTCCAGGCGGCCGGCGACCGCGTCGGAGCGCACCGCCAGCCGGACCCCGCTGAACCCCTCCGCGGCGAGCGCCCGCTCGTCCAGGCGGCCGCGCACGCCCGCGTCGATCAGGTCCTCGAGGGCGACGAACTCCAGGCGGCCGTCGCGCAGGGCGCGGTCGGCCCGGAAGCCCCGGGCACGCAGGTCGGCGGTCAACGTCTCGGTGCCCCGTCCGACCACGTCGACGTAGACGAGCAGGTCGTCGTTGGCCACGCCGGCTGCGAACCAACCCGCGACGTGGCGCATCCGCTCGCCCTCGGAGTGGTGCAGCAACAAGATGTGACCCGTGCGATGCATGACCACCACCTGACGCGGCACCGACGCGTGCCGCACAGCCCCGGACTCCGCAGTCTCCATTGGTTGCCGGGCGGGGTCAATGCCCCGGTTGCGGGGTTGACGCGACGCTCCCGCCCCGGCTCAGGGGCCAAGGTCCCGGCGGCTGGTGACCTCCGCGCCTGGCCCCGGCCGGCCGGTCCACCCGAGGCTGGAGACACCGGAGCCGACCTCGAAGGAGACCCGCGATGACGACCATGACCGCCCTGCGCTTCACCGACTGGCAGCGCGAGGCCACCCTCCAGGAGGTGCCCCGCCCGGTGGCGGGGCCCGGCGAGGTGGTCGTCCAGGTGGGCGGCGCGGGAGCCTGCCACTCGGACCTGCACCTGATGCACGAGTTCGCGCCGGGCACGCTGCCCTGGAACCCGCCCTTCACGCTCGGGCACGAGAACGCCGGCTGGGTCCACGAGGTCGGTGACGGCGTCCGCGGCCTGGTGCCCGGCCAGGCCGTCGCGGTCGTCGGCGCCTGGGGCTGCGGGCGCTGCGCGCACTGCCGGGCCGGGCTGGAGACCTACTGCGAGGACCCGGCCGCGGCCCCCGTGCCGGCCGGCGGCGGTGGTCTCGGGATGGACGGCGGCATGGCGGAGTACCTGCTCGTCCCGGACGCCCGGCACCTGGTCCCGCTGCCCGACAGCCTCGTCGCCCAGCAGCGCCGCGCCGCTCACCGACGCGGCCCTGACCCCCTACCACGCGGTACGTCGCTCGCTCCCCAAGCTCGTCCCCGGCAGCACCGCGGTGGTCATCGGCGTCGGCGGGCTGGGCCACCTCGGGGTGCAGGTCCTGCACGCGCTCACCGCCGCCCGGATCATCGTCGTGGACCCCAAGGCGGAGGCCCTGCAGCTGGCCAAGACCGGCGGCGCGGACGTCCTGCTCTCACCGGGTCCCGGCACGGCCGAGGAGATCCGGTCGCTGACCGACGGCCACGGCGCCGACGTGGTGCTCGACTTCGTCGGGTCGGACGCCACCCTCGCCCTGGCGGCGGCCTGCTCGCGCCAGCTCGGCGACCTGACCGTCGTCGGCCTGGGCGGCGGCACCCTGCCGATCTCGTTCTTCGGCGTGCCGTACGAGGTGAGCGTCCAGACGACCTACTGGGGCAACCGCTCCGAGCTGGTCGAGGTGCTCGACCTGGCCGCCCGCGGGCTGATCAGTGCCGACGTGACGACGTTCCCGCTGGAGGAGGCGCCCGCCGCCTACGCGGGGCTGGCCGCGGGGGAGATCGTCGGACGCGCGGTGATCGTGCCGTTCGCGCACTACACGCCGGACCAGTGACCCCCGCCGTGCCGGCGCCGTACCTGGAGCTGCGCGAGACGCACTGCGCCGGGCTGCTGCTCGTCGGCGACCGGGTGCTCAAGTTCAAGAAGCCGGTGGACCTCGGGTTCCTGGACTTCTCGACCCCCGCGCTGCGGGCCGAGGCCTGCCGGCGGGAGGTCGTGCTCAACCAGCGGTTCTCGCCCGACGTCTACCTCGGGGTGGGCGAGGTGAGCCTGCCCGACGGGACGCGGGAGCCGATCGTGGTGATGCGGCGGATGCCCGACGACCGGCGGCTGGCCCACCTGGTCACCCGGGGCGTGGACGTCCGGGACGACCTGCGCGCCCTGGCCCGCCGGCTGGCCACGGTCCACGCCGCCGGCCGGCGCCGCGCGGAGATCGACGAGGAGGCCTCGCTGCCCCGGCTGCGGGCGCGGTGGGAGGACAGCTTCCGGCTGGTGCGCGCGCACCTGGGGCCGACCTCGCCGGCCGCCGTCGTGGCGGCCGTCGAGGAGGTCGAGCGGCTGGTCACCCGGTTCCTGGACGGCCGGCGGGTGCTGCTCGAGGACCGGGTCCGGACCGGGTGCGCGGTCGACGGGCACGGCGACCTGATCGCCGACGACGTGTTCTGCCTGCCCGACGGACCGCGGGCCCTGGACTGCCTGGAGTTCGACGACCGGCTCCGTTTCCTCGACCGGCTCGACGACGCCTGCTTCCTGGCCATGGACCTCGAGCACCTCGGCGCCCCCGACCTCGGCCTGTTCTTCGTCGACCTCTACGCCGAGTTCTCCGGGGACGACGCGCCACCCGCCCTGGTGCACCACTACATCGCCTACCGCGCCTTCGTCCGTGCGAAGGTCGCGTTCCTGCGCGGCGACCAGGGCGTCGAGACCTCCGAGGAGGTCGCGGCCTACCTCGCCGTGGCGCAGCGTCACCTGGCGGCCGGGGCGGTCACGCTCGTGCTCGTCGGCGGACCGCCGGGCGCGGGGAAGACCACGATCGGCTCGCACCTGGCCGACCGGCTCGGGATGGTGCTGCTGGGCTCCGACCGGGTCCGCAAGGAGCTCGCCGGCCTGGACCCGACGGCGCCGGCGGCGGCGGACTACCGCGCCGGGCTGTACACCGACGCCCACACGCGGCGCACGTACGCGGAGCTGCTGCGCCGGGCCGGGCTGCTGCTCGGGCGCGGGGAGTCCGTCGTGCTGGACGCCACCTGGACCGACGAGGAGGACCGGCGGGCCGCCCGGCGGGTGGCGGAGCGGTCCTGGGCGGACCTCGTCGAGCTGCGCTGCGCCACCGGCGCGGACGTGGCCCTCGAACGGATCGAGGCGCGCACCACCGGGCGGGACGTCCGCTCCGACGCGGACGCCGACGTGGCGACGAGGCTCCGCGCGGCGGCGGACCGGTGGCCGGACGCCCACGTCGTGGACACCTCCGGCCCGGTCGACGAGTCGGTCGGCAGCGCCGTGGCAGCGGTGCGTCCGGCCGGCGTCGTCCCCCGGCTCGGGCCGCCCCGGCGCCGTACCTTCGTGACGCCTGACTGACCCGGTTCGCTCAGCCGCGCACCCGGGCCTTCGCGTCCACGCAGAGGGGCCCGTCGCCGGTCACCATCACGGGGTTGAGGTCGAGCTCCTCGACCTCCGGGTGCTCGAGCGCCCACCGGCCGAGCCCGACGACCAGCTCCACCACGGCGTCCGCGTCCAGGGCGCGCCCCCCGCGGAAGCCGGTGACCAGCGGCCAGGTCCGCAGCGAGGCCAGCGCGGTCGCGACGTCGGCCCGGTCGAGGGGCGGCATCAGGAAGACCTGGTCGTCCCACAGGTCCAGGCTGGTGCCCCCGCTGGCCACCATCACCAGGGGACCGAACGTCGGGTCGCGGGTGACCCCGACCGCGAGCTCGGGTCCGGTGACCTGCTGCTGCAGCAGGACCGGGGCGTGCGGGTCCCCGGCGGCCTCCCGGACCGAGCGCACGGCCTCGGTGACCGCGCGCCGGGTGCCCAGGCCGGTGCGGACCTGCCGGGCCTCGGTCTTGTGCACCAGCGCCGGGTCGGCGGACTTCACGGTGAGCGGCAGCCCGAGCCTCCGCACGGCCTCCGTGACGTCGCGGACGGTCCGGACCACGGCGTACGGCGCCAGCCGCACGCCGGCGGACGACAGCAGCTGCTCGGCCTGTACGGCGTCCAGCCACCGGCCCTCGCCCGAGCCCACGGACGAGGGGGCACGGTCCTCGGCGCCGACCGCCTCGGCGCGGAGCCGGACGTGCTCGGGCGCCGACCGGAGCCACGCGGCGTGCCGCTGCGCGTGGGCGAACGACCGCACCGCGGCGTCGACGCTGCGGAACCGGGTCGCGCGCCGGCTCGGGGCCGCAGGCGACCCGACCACGACGCTCAGGAACGGCAGCCCCGGCGCCTGCTCGAGGGCCGCCTCGAGCGCCGCCAGCGCACCCTCGGTGTCGGTGACGGCGGTCGACGCGGTGATGACGAGCAGCGCGTCGACCTCGCCACTGCCGGCCAGGCAGGCTGCCGCCCGGCCGAAGCTCTCGGCCCCGGCGCCGGCACCGAGGTCCACCGGGTTGGCCACCCCGGCGGCCCCGGGCGCCACCGCCTCCAGGCGGGCGCGCGCCGGCCCGGACAGGTCGGGGATCTCCACGCCCTGACGCTGGGCGGCGTCCGCGGCGAGGATCCCCAGGCCGCCGGCGTTGCTCAGCACCCCGAGGCGGGAGCCCCGGGGGAGCGGCTGCTCGGTCAGCAGGGCCGCCGTGTCCACCAGGTCCTCGAGGTCCTCGACCGCGACCACTCCGGCCGCCTGGTACAGCGCTTGGAGAGCCCGGCTCGGGGTGGCGTGCGCGGCGGTGTGCGACAGACCGGCCCGGTGCCCGGCCGCCGAGCTCCCGCCGAAGACCACCAGGAGGGGCCGGGTCCGGCTGAACGAGGCGGCCAGCCGGGCGAAGGTCCGCGGGTCGTGGAACGACTCGAGGTACAGCGCCGCGGCCCGCACGTCCGGGTCGTCGTGCCACGCGGAGAGCAGGTCGTTGCCCGAGACGTCGGCCTTGTTGCCCAGCGACACGAAGGCGGCGACGCCCAGCCCGCGGGCCCGGGCGGCGTCCAGCAGGGCGACCCCCACCCCGCCGGACTGCGAGCCGACCGCCAGGGACCCCGGCTCCGGGCGGACGGCCCCGAACGTCGCGTCGAGCCGGGTGCCCCGCAGGGTGCTGAGCACCCCGAAGCAGTTCGGTCCGACCAGGCGCATGTCGTGCGCCCGGGCCACGGCGGCCAGCCGCCGCTCGACCGTCGCGCCGTCCGCCCCGGTCTCGGCCAGGCCCGACGTGAGCACGACGCACGTCCGGGCGTCGCGCTCCGCGAGCTGCCGGACCGTCTCCTCGACCTCCGCGCGCGGCACCGACACGACCACGAGGTCGAGGCCGGTGGGGAGCGCGGTCACGGCGGGCACGCAGGAGACGCCGTCGACGGAGCAGCCCGGGACGCCCGACGGCGAAGACGGTGCCCCGGTAGCCGCCCTCCAGGAGGTTCTCGACCACCTCCCGGCCGACCCCGCCGCGCGTCCGGCTGACGCCCACGACCGCGACGGTCCGCGGCTCGAGCATCGGCCGCAGCGAGGCGGCCCGGGCGTGCCGGTGCCGGGCGTCGGCCGCCTCGATCGCGGCGACCTCCAGCGTCAGGTCCAGGGAGAGCGAGAGCACCTCGTGGTCGCGCTGCTCGACCAGCCCGAAGCCGAGGTCGTGGAAGACGCGCAGCATCGCACCGTTCCCGGCGAGCACCTCGGCGGTGAAGTGGTGGGTGCCCCGGGCCCGGGCGTCGTACGCGAGCCGCTCCAGCAGGACCGACCCGATCCCGACGCCGTGCAGGGACTCCTCGACCAGCAGCGCCACCTCGGCCTCCCCGTGCGGTACGTCGATGGTCGTGGCGACCCCGACCACCTCGCCTCGGCGCAGCGCCACCAGCGAGTGGGTCGTGGTGCCCGGCGCGCAGATGCCGTCGACGAAGGACTGGGCCGCGGACCGGTTCCCGGAGAAGAAGCGCTTGTAGATGCTGTCGTCGCTGGCCCGCGCGTGCAGGGCGCGCAGGGCCTCACGGTCGCCGGTGACCAGCGGCCTGACCACGAGCGTGGTGCCGTCGGCCAGCAGGGCCGCCACGCCCGCGTCCAGGGTCCCCCGCGGAGTGCCCACGGTCAGGCGCTGGCGTTCGCGTGGTTGCTCGGTTCACCGCTCGACGGCCCGGAGGGGCCGTGCGGGAGCGGCACGAGGACCACCGGGCAGCCGGCGGACCGCTCGCACAGCGCTGCGAGGGGGGAGGGCGGAGACCCCTCGCCGGCGCGGTTGCCGAGCACCAGGAGCGACGCGTCGCGGGAGAGCCGCAGCAGCGCCTCGCCCGGGAGCTCGGGCGCGACCACCAGGTGCGTCCGCCACGGCAGCGCCGCGCACTCCGACAGGGCGTCCCGCACCCAGTGGGTCGCCCAGGAGCGGGCCACCGACTCCCGGGTGGCGGCCAGGTCGCGCGAGCCGCCCTCGGCCGGCTCCGGATCGTAGGCGTGCGCCACGACCAGGGGCGCCTCCGTCCGCTGGCTCTCCCAGGCGGCCCAGCGCAGGGCCGCGGCGGCGGCGTCGGTGCTCTCGATCCCCACCACGATCGGTGCGTGCTGCATGACTCGTCCTTCCCTCGGTCGCCCCGTCCCACCACGATGCGCCGGTGTGGTGCGGCCGCCCAGCGTCGAGGGTCAGCACCGGGGAGGACGAAGGTCCCGTTCGTCTGCCGCGGATGAGGCCAGGGGAGCGCCGGGCCAGCAGGCTGGGCCGGGCACCGAGAGAGGAGCCACCATGGGGTGCATCTTCGTCCTGATCGCCGGCCTGTTCCCCCGCCTGGCGCTGTTCATCGTCTGGGTGGCCCGACCCAAGATGGTGGACGCCGCCTTCGACACGTGGATCTGGCCGCTGCTCGGGATCATCTTCCTGCCCTTCGCCACCCTGATGTACGTGGTCCTCTGGAGGACGGGCGGGCTCTCGGGCTGGGACTGGTTCTGGATCGCGCTCGCCGCGTTCCTCGACCTGGTCCACTGGGGCACCAGCTGGACGCAGCGGCGGGCGGCGCCGGGCTACCCCGCCGCGGTGTAGGGACGGCGGCTCACGAGACCCGCCTGGAGCCGCCATCCCGAGCAGGCGGAGCACTTCTCGGCGAGGAAGAACAGTCCGTCCCGCGACTTCGCGTGCGCGATCGCCCGGGCATCCAGGTCGCTGGCGTAGAACGTGTGCACCCCGGGGGAGCACTGGGCCGTCATCTGCGTTGTCACCGGTCGGTCTCCTTCTGGCACGAGCCCCGTGAGCAGGAGCGTTGCCCGGGGGGACCGGCCCAAACGCGACAGACCGCACCTGACTGGACCGCGGCCGGCTCAGTCGCGGTCGCCGTCCCGGCCGGCCAGGAAGTCCCGCAGCGCGGCGAGGGTCGGCTCGGGCGACTCCTCGGCGAGGAAGTGGCCGCCCGCCAGGGCCTGCCCGCGTACGTCGGCGGCGTACCCGCGCCACACCTCCAGCACGTCGTACGCCCGTCCGACGAAGCCCTCCCCGCCCCAGAGCACCAATGCCGGGCACTGCACCCGCCGGCCGGCCGCGGCGTCCTCCTCGTCGTGCTCGAGGTCGATCGAGGCACCGGCGCGGTAGTCCTCGCAGCTCGCGCGGACGACCTCGGGGTCGCTGAAGCAGCGGACGTACTCCTCGACGGCCGCGGGCGCGAAGGCGTCGGTCCCGGTGCCGGCCGACCACTGGGCCAGCTTGCGGCGCAGGTAGTAGCCGGGGTCGGCGCCGATCAGGCGCTCGGGCAGGTCGGGCTCCTGGGCGAGGAAGAACCAGTGGTAGTAGGCCTGGGCCAGGGCCCGGTCGACGTGGCTGAGCACGTGCCGGGTGGGGACGATGTCGAGCAGGGCCACCCGGGTGACCGCCCCGGGCCGGTCCAGGCACAGCCGGTGGGCGACCCGGGCGCCCCGGTCGTGGCCGACGAGCGCGAAGGTGTCGAAGCCCAGTGCGCGCATCAGGCCGACCTGGTCCTGGGCCATCGCCCGCTTGGAGTACGACGCGTGGTCGGCCGTCGACGCGGGACGGGCCGAGTCGCCGTACCCCCGCAGGTCGGAGAGCACCACCGTGTGCCGGTCGGTCAGCCCCGGCGCCACCCGGTGCCACATCCGGTGGGTCTGCGGGTAGCCGTGCAGCAGCAGCACCGGCGGGCCGTCCCCGGCCACCGCGGCGTGGATCCGCGTCCCGGCGACGTCGACGTCCTGGACTTCGAAGGTCTCGAGCACGGGTCCTGCCTACCACCCGGGGCCCGTGCTCACGCCCCGGCGTCGCCCCCGTCCCCGCGCGGGTTCCAGTCGTAGATCACCGTGGTGCGCAGCAGCAGGTCCTGCACCGACCGCTGGGTCCGGCTCACGGCGCACCACAGCAGGCCGATCGGGAACAGCGCGCACAGCACCGCCCGGGCGAGGGCGACCAGCAGGTGCACCCGACGTCCCCGGCGGCTGACGACCCGGAGTCCCATGACGTGGCAGCCGTAGGTGCGTCCGACGGTGGACCAGGCGATGGTCGCGTAGAGCACGTAGGTGGCCAGCCCGGCCGACACGGAGAGCACGGCACCGACCTCGATGAGCTGGAAGCCGCGCGGGTCCAGCATGAACACCAGCCCGTTCACCGCCGCGTACCCGGCCACCATCAGCGCCACCACGACGCCGGCGTCGACGACGTTCGCGACCATCCGGGTGACGACTCCGGCCCGGTGCCCCTGGTACGGCCGGGCCTCGCGGGGGACGGGGGAGACGCCCTCCCCCTCTCTCATGAACGTGTCGTCGCCCCAGGGTCAGGTTGCGACGGGACGCCCGGCGTCGTCCGGCCGCGCCTGAGCCGGAGCCGGTCGATCGCCCGGCCGACCGCCTCGTCGCCGGAGATGCTCTGCATCCGGACGCCCCGCACGGCCTCCGAGGCCACCGAGCCGGTCGACTCGCGGATGATCTCCGGGAGGTCCACCTCGGCGATCACGTTCTCGGCGATGCCGACCAGGTCGAGCCGGTCGATCACCGCGTCCAGGTCGAGGCGTTCCAGCACGGCGTCCAGGTCGAGCCGCCGGGCGACCGCGTCGATGTCGAGCCGGGCGGCCGCGGCGTCCAGGTCGACGGCGGCGACCAGGACGTCCAGGTCCACGCGCTCCCGCACGATCTGGTTGAGGTCCAGCCGGTTCACGACCGCCTCGATGTCCACCTCGGCCACGACGCTGTCGAGGTCGACGTACCGCTTCACGACCTCGGTGAGGTTGAGCCGGCGCAGCACGGCCGCCGCGACGGCCGGCACCACGACGTCCAGCACGTCCGAGATCTCCTGCGCGAGCTCGTCGCGGCGCTGCTCGCCGCGCCGCGCCAGCGCCGACAGCCAGGTCCGCGGCTGGTAGCGCGGGTCCAGCAACGGCGGGCTGAGCACCAGCCTCGCCACCGGCCTCGTGACCGCGCCTGCGCGGTGGCCGACTCCGGCGGCCCGCGACCGGGCCGACTCCGACAGGTTCCTCAGCTGCTCCGCTCCGTCCACGGACCCAGGGTCGACGCACGCGCGGCCCGGCGCATCATCCCGGGCGGACGGGACCGGAGATCGCACGGCCGCGCTGCCGACCCGGCGCCTCTGGCGGCGCGACGCGCTGCCGACCCGGCGCCTCTGGCGGCGCGCAGGTGCCGACCCGGCGCCTCTGGCGGCGCGACGCCTGCCGACCCGGCGCCTTTGGCGACACGGTCCTGGGTGACTCGGCGCGTCCGGCGACCCGGCGTACATGGCGGCACAGTCCTCGCCGAAGGCGGGCGTCCAGAGCGCGGCACGTCCCGGCCGACACCCGGCAGCCCTCGCTGATCGCAGCTACCGACGGCCGCGACCCAGGAAGCGCGCCGCCAGAGTCGCCGGGTCAGCACGCATCGCGCCGCCACTCTCGCCGGGTCGGCACGCATCCCGCCGCCAGAGTCGCCGGGTCAGCGCGCGTCGCGCCGCCGGAGTCGCCGGTCGGCAGGCTTGCCGCCCGTCGGAGGCGCCAGGTCGGTCGCCGAGTCCGCCTTGCACGGCAGGTACGACGCCGGTGTCACCAGCGGTCGCGACTGACTACGTTCTTCTGTCGAATCCCCGTAGCAGTCGTTCTTGGCTGTTCCCGGACGCACGGGGCCGGACCGTTGCTGATCGCGGTCAGGCTCGTAGCAGTGCGGTCATCTCGGCGTGCCGTCCGAGGTCCGTCTCCAGGACCGACTGCCAGCCGGGGGAGTGGCGGTGCAGGTGCCGGTAGCAGCGGTGCAGGAACTCGGCGTCGGCACAGGTCTCCAGGAGCGCGGCGTCGATCTCGGTGCCGGAGGCGCTGGAGTACGACGACAGCAGTCCGTGGGCGACCGCCTGCGTGACGCTTGCGGGAAGTTCCCGCAGAGCGAGCTCCACGAGGAACTCGGCCAGGTCCACCTCGGGGGGCCCGTGCACCATCGAGTCGAGGTCGACGAGCACGGGTCCTTGCGGTGACGAAACGAGCTGCGCGAGGTGGAAGTCGCCGTGCAGTGTGCACACCCGCTCGTGGCGGGCCTCGCCGCGCCGCCTCGTCGTCGCGGTCACGAGGTCGGTCACGACCGAGGCGATCGGGGGGTGGGCACGGGCGAGCTTGGCTGCCTTCTTGTGTGTCTCGATGAGCAGGTCATCGACGACGACGTCCCGCGCGAGGGGCACGGAGGATGCGTGCACGGCCGCGAGCAGCGCCCCGAGCGATGCCGTCGCCTCGGGCAGCTGGTCGGGGTCGACGGCTTCCGCCAGGGGGTGCCCTGGGACCGCGCGGGTCCACAGCACTGCTCGGACCGGATCCGCTGCCAGCGGTTCGGCGATCCGGAGCTCGCCTGACGGCTCCGACGTGGACCACAGTGCCTGGTGGCGGGCCCCGATGTCGGCGGTCGTCCCGTCGGCGATGTGCTTGGCGAAGACGGCCGGTGCGCCGTCTCGATCGACCTCGAGGCGCAGCGTGGCGCTTGCCTCGGGCTGGTAACGCACGACCGTCGTACGCAGCGCGTCTCCCGGCGACGCCCCCAGCAGGTCGCGGACAGCCGGGGGCATGAGACCGGTAGCCAGCCGGGGGTTGACCAGGGAAGGCAGCGTGGGGAGCCGCGGGTCTTCGGGGAACCGCCACACGACCAGGTCGAGCTCGCGGAGGTGCGCGCTCCGACCGGCACCGCGAGTCACTCGGTCCTGCTGCCAGGCCGCCTGACTGGCGTCGCCCGCGGGGAAGCCCTTGACGTACAGCCTCACCGGACCGGCGTCGTGCGAGGTGACGAGGTACGTCGCCCACCCCCGACATCGCAGGGACTCCGGACGAAACGGATGCGTGAGCCGCGCGTCGAGCAGCCGCACCGTGGCCACCTCGCCCGGTAGCCCGAGCCTGCCGCCGTGACGCGCCAGGACGTCGGTCATCCACGCGACGTCAGTCAGGTTCGGGAGCCACACGCTGGCGCCCCCCTCACAGGTTCGGGCCCCCGACCACCGGGGTGAGCTCCATTGTGCCGCCAGGGCGGCGCCGACCGTGCTCACACGAACGTGCCCTACCCGAGTGCCGTGGTCTTGGCAGACTGGAGCGAGGGTCTCCGGGGACGTGCTGGTGGTGACCAGAGCCGTGTGCGTCGTCGGTCTCGGTTACGGCCACAGCCCCGTCGAGGACGTCGAGGACCGTTGGCTCGAGAAGGTGACGGCGAGCGGGCGGCTGTCCTTCACCGACGACCCGGACGACCTCGAGGGACACGACACCTTCGTCATCTGTGTCCCACCCGCTGAAGGAGAAGACGCCGGACCTGACCATGATCGACTCCGCCGTCGACGTGATCGGGCGACTCACGCCGAACTCGCACGGGCGGCCCACCGGCTCGTGGTTGACGTGCGCGAGCCCGTGCTGGTGCACCCGGAGGTCGTTGCGACCACTGGTCTGCCGGGTCGTGATGACCTCCACGGTGCGGGAGGTCGCCGCCAGCGGGATCGTGGCGACGTCCAGCGGCAGGCCGTGGGGCTCGAACACGTCGAGCAAGGCCTCCAGGGCCGTGTCGTCCCATCCGGCGTCGTCGTCGCGGAAGAAGAACCACACCGGCGTCGGACGCGTATCCAGAGCGGCACGGAGCGCGTCCAGCCAGCCGCTCACGGTGCGGTCTCCGCGCTTCGTGCCGTCGACAGGGCCCGCAGCAGCTCCGCCGTACGGGTGCGCCCGTCGAGGTCGAGAGGGACGGCGAGCGGAGTCCAGGCGAGGGCGTCGCGTACGGCGTCCTCGAGGGTCTGTGCCGAGAGTCGGGTCGGGTCGAGGACGCGCAGCGCGCCGAGCCTCTCGAGCCTTCGAGCGCGGGCGGCCTGCTCGTCCTCGCGTCCCTCGCCGTAGGGCACGACGACGGCCGGTGTCGTGCAGCCGAGGATGTCCATCGTCGTGTTGTAGCCCCCCTGGCTCACGGACACGGCTGAGGCTGCCATCTCGCCGCGGAGGTCGGGGAGGTAGCGCACCACCTCCAGCCCGGGCGCCCCCGCCGCCCGGCTCGTGAGCTCGTCGACGATCGGGTCGGGGAGGAAGGGTCCCGTCGCGATCACGGTGCGCAACCCGTGGTCGTGCAACAGGCGCGGCTGCGCCTCGACGGCCGCCCGGAACAGCGGCGCGCCGACCCGTCCGCCACCAGCCGACACGAGGACCCGCCGCTCCCGCGACGGCTCGCGGGTGCGGGAGCGTGGCGCACGGACGAATCCGGTGTAGTGCACGGGTACGCGCAGCGGGACGCTCGGATGGAACGTCTCCTCCAGGGTCGCGAACCGGGCGTCCGCGTGGACCAGCACGGCGTCGAAGTACGCGTTCGCCACCCTGCTCGCGCGGTCGTCGTGGCCCTGCTGGTCGCGTCGGCTGCTGACCAGGATGTCGCGCAGGCTGCAGGCGACGAAGGGGGCGTGGCCGGCGGAGCGCGCGGCCTCCAGGAGCGGCATCAGCTCGCTCGCGAACTTCTTGCGACCGAACGGGAACAGCTCGATCAGCACCACGTCGGGAGTCGTGGCCCGGAAGCACTCCTGGATCATCGACCGGCGGAGCCGGACAGCCTTCTCGACCGTGAACCGGTCGTCCCGGCTGACCAGGGTGTAGTCGGCGTCGAGACCCAGCGGCGGCAGGTGCACGACGTCGATCGTGGTGGGCTCGGGAAGCTCCGCGGGCCACGGTCCGCCGTTGAGGAGCGTGACATCGAAGTCCTGCGCCAGGCCGTCGGCCAGGTGCATCGAGCGCACCAGGTGACCGAGTCCCATCGTCTGCTGGCAGTGGAAGAGCAGACGTGGTCGCGTCGTCACCGGTCCGCCCCCTGGTGCCCGGCCCACCGCCGGGCCGTCGCCAGGACTCGCGCCAGGTCACCGATCGTGGCGACGTCGACCCGACTGATCGCGCGCGCCGCCCGCTCGACGAGCAGGGCCGCGGCCGCGTACCAGAGCAGGTCGGCGCGTGACGGCCCGCGGTGGTACCCCGCGAGCAGCGCCTCTGCGGCGGCCCGGGCCGTGTCGGGGTCGATCGTGTCACGCGGGCGCGGGCACCAGAGCCTCGCCAGCAAGCCGCCGAGCTCGGCGGCGGCCGGTCCCGCGCACGCCTCGTCGAAGTCGACGAGGCTGACGCCCTGGTCGTGCACCAGCACGTTCTTGGGGTGCAGGTCGCCGTGCAGAAGGACGTTCGGACCGGGTGGCGGTGCGGTCCTCAGCAGCTCGCCGACCAGCCCCTCGGTCACCGGTCCCAGGTCCGGCCGCGCGGCGCGGACCAGGCTCCCCGCGGCCACCAGCCGATCGGGATCCAGCCGCGTGAACGGCGCGAACCCGTGGATCGGCTGAGCGTGCAGCACCGAGAGTGCGGCGCCGAGCGCCGCCATGGCGCCCGGGTAGGCGACCCGGTCCAGCTGGTGGAGCGGCCGACCGGGCGCGGGCGTGAACAACGCCAGGTGCTGGTCGGGCAGGTAACCGATCGCATCCGGCAGGTGCAGACCGCCGCCCTCGACGACCCCACGCCGCGCGGCGCGCAGGAGGGCGACGCCGCGGCGGCCGTCGTCCCCGCTCTGCACCTTCGCGAAGCCGACCGTCACACCGCGCGCGTCCGCGCACCGGACGGTAGCTGCCTTCTCCGGCGTGTACGCCTTCAGCTCGCTCTGCGTCCACGGGGCACCGAAGACGCTCCGGAGCCCCGGTGGCGGGCTGGTCAGCCGGCGAAGGCCGAGCAGCTTGCGGTCCTGCGGGAAGACCCAGAATACGGTGCTCGTCTCCTCGTCGAACAGCACCGACCGGGGATCGGCACCCTGGCGGACCGCGGCGTCGCGGGCGCAGAGGAACTGACCGGGGGCAACGGCCGCCGGGAACATCCGCGCGCTCACCAGGAGACCGCCCGGCTCGGGGCCGATGCGGTAGCTGGCCCGCAGGCTCTCGCCCCTGCGGTACTTCGCGCGGACCCGTTCACAGGTTCCGCTGCGATCGTCCGGGACCTGGTCGAGCAGCTCGGCGAGCCGGGGGCCGACGACCTGGTCGTCGAGCAGGTCGTCGCGTCGCGGCAGCACAGGATCGGGGGCCAGGAGGACCGTCTCCTGGGCGCGGCTGCTCATCGTGCCTCCTTCCGTCGGGTGAGAGCGTCCGCCTCGGCTGCCCCTGCGACCGGGCCGGCGTACAGCAACGAGGCCAGGCGCGCGGCGGCCGCGCCGGCGTCGAAGCGCTCGCGCACCGTCCTGCGTCCCCGCTCCGCCAGTTGTCGAGCCAGCTCGGGGTCCTTGATCAGCCGGTGCAGCGAGTCGGCGAGGTCGGTGGGGCGGTCGGGTTCGACGATCAGCCCGTTCACGCCGTCACGCACCAGCTCGGTGATGCCTGAGACGCCCGTGGTGACCACCGGGACGCCGCAGGCCATCGCCTCGACGAGCACGTTCGGAATGCCGTCGCGGTCGCCGTCCTCGAGCACCCGGCACGGCAGTGCGAACACGCTGGCCCGCTGGTACTGCGCGAACAGCTCGTCCTGCGTCAACGGCCCGGCGAGAGTCACTCGATCCTGCAGGCCGGTCACGCCCACCCGGGAGCGAACCTGTTGCTCGTGGTCGCCGGACCCACCGACGATGACGGCCTCGAGGTCCACACCTCGGTCGCGCAGCACTGCGCAGGCGTCCACGAACGTGTCCAGGCCCTTCTTGCGCACCAGCCGTCCGACCGCGAGCAGGCGGACGCGCTCGGGCTCCCGCCGTCGCACTCCCGCCGCGACGAGCGGCTCGAAGTCGGCGTTGAGACCGTGGTAGACGACGTGCACCGGGGTCGAGGATCCGAATGACGTCAGGTGGGTGCGGTTGGCCTCGGTGCACGTGACGACGAACGAGGCGGCGTCCATCTTGCGTCGCAAGAGGCCGGCCGGGTTGCGCTCCTCGGTCCAGATGTCCTTCGCGTGCCCGGTGAACGAGAACGGGAGTCCGGTGATCGTGGAGGCCAGCCAGGTGACGGTGGTCGTTCCGTGCGCGAAGTGCGCGTGCAGCCGAAGCACATCGCCGCAGGCGTCGAGCCGGTCGGCCAGGTCGACAGCGAGGAGGAACTCCTTGAAGTAGACCTTGCGGGGCGTGGCGAGGAAGCCGCGCCTGGCCCGGACCGCTTGGGCCAGTGCCTGCCCGGCGGCGTGCACCGTGCCCCTGGGGTGGCGGCGCGCCGTGCGCAGCAGGGCGGGCCGGAAGGCCGCCAGGTTGGCGCTCAGCCAGCGGAGCAGCCCGGTCGCGGACAGGGACGTCGTCTGCTGCAGGTAGCCGGGTCGGACGCGCAGGCGCCGTACGACGTCGTGCTGGACCTCCTCGTCCCCCGCCTTCAGCACGTACAGGCGCAACGGCACCCCGAGTCGCTCCAGCCGGTAGATCTCGCTGGTGATGAACACCTCGGAGAGCCGCGGGTGACCCTTCAGCACGTAGGCCACCCTCCCTGCTGCCGCTGCCTGATCACGCATGGACGGCCTCCCGCGGACGGGCGTGCAGCAGCTTGAGACGTTCGACGACCCGACGGGTGCACGTCGCGAGGTCGAAGTGCTCCTCGACGTAACGGCGTCCAGCCTTCCCCATCTCGGCGCGCAACCGTGGATCGGTGAGCGTGCTCAACGCGTCGGCGAGCGCGGGGGCGTCGGCCGGGGGCACGACCAGGCCACTGCCGGCGGCGTGCACGGTGTCGCCGAGGACTGAGATGTCGGAGGCGACCAGCGGCCGACGACACGCCATCGCCTCGAGGGTCACGTTGGGCAACCCGTCGCGGTCTCCGCTGCTGTCCACGACCGAGGGCACCGCGACGACGTCGGCCCAGGCGTAGTCGTCGGTGAGGCTCTCGTGAGACCTGCGACCGGCGAGCTCCACCGTCCCACCGAGCCCGCGGCGGTCGATGGACTCCTCGAGGGCCGGCTGCTCGACACCGGTGCCGATGATCCGCAGTCTCGCGGGGAACTGCAGTCGGTCGACTGCGTCGAGCAACGTGAGGAAGCCCTTCTTCTCGACCAGCCGGCCCACGGCCAGCACGCGGAGCCGCGCGTCGCCCGCCGGGTGCGGGCGCGGACCGAAACGTGCGACGTCGACGCCGTGCGGAAGGAGGTACACCCGCACACCGGGCAGCTCGACGTACTGCGCGACGTCGGTGTTGCACGCGACGACGCCAGCGGCGGCCCGGGCGCGACGAGCCAGCTCGACCGGGGGGACTTTCCGGGCGTCGAGCGCGTGGACGCTGAAGCTGAAGCCCACCCCCAGGGCACCCGCCGCGTGGGCCGCGACCTCGGTCGGACGATGGGCGAAGTAGCCGTGCACGCCCTCGACCACCGCGTCCCCCAGGTCGTCGACCAGGGCCGACGCCTGGTTCACGACGTCGCCCGCGGGCAACATCCGCAGCAGCGGAAGCAGCTCCTCGACGCCCGGCTGGGGCGTCTCCCCGTCGCCCGACTTCGTCGCGTAGACGCGGACCAGCACACCGGCGCGTGCGAGGGCGACGAGCTCCCCGACTGCGAACGTCTCGGACGTGCGCGGGAAGCCGCTCATCACGACGGCGAGGCGGGTCGTCACGCGACGCCCCTCCCGCCGTCCGGATCCGTCGTCGTCATGGGCCATCGACAGTCCTGTCGTCGGGGACGAGCGCCCCGAGGGTCCCGGGCGGGTCCGATCCCGGGCGGTCAGGTCGATGCGGGCTGCCGGTCAGCCCGCGGAAGGCGGAGTCCCGGCTGAGCAGCCGCTCCGGGGGGCCGTACGCGACGACCCGCCCGGCAGCCATCACCGCGACCCGGTCGGCCGTGCGTGCGAGCTCGGTCGAATGGGTGATCAGGATCGTCGTGCGTCCCTCGACCAGACGGTTCAGCCCGGCCATCACCAACGCCTCGCTCGCGGCGTCCAGCCCGGTGGTCGGCTCGTCCAGCACGAGGACAGGAGGATCGCGCAGCAGGACCCTCGCGATGCCGATCCGCTGGCGCTGGCCGCCGGACAGGCCCACCCCGCCGGGGCCGAGCAGGGTGTCGAAGCCCTTGGGCAGGGCCTCGATGAACGAGAGCGCCCCGGCGGCGCGGGCGACGTCCTCGACCGCCGCGAGGTCGGCGTCGGTGCCGTAGGCGATGTTGTCCCGGACGCTGCCGCTGAACAGGATGGTGTCCTGCAGGAGGACACCGACCTGGTCGCGGACCCATCGCAGGGACAGCTCCCGCGCGTCCCTGCCGTCCACCCGGACCGCACCGTGGCTGGGGTCGTAGAAGCGCGCGACGAGGGCGCCGACCGTCGACTTGCCGGCCCCCGACTCGCCGACGAGAGCCAGCCGTGACCCGCTCGGCACGTGCAGGGTGACGCCTTCCAGCGCGGCTCGCTCCTTCGTGTACCGGAAGTACACGTCGTCAAGGTCGATCGTGCCCGCAGCGCGGTGGTCCGGCCTCTCGGAGTCGGTGTCGTCGGCCAGCACCATGTCGGAGGACAGGATCTCGGCGATGCGCTCGAGCCGGGCGAGGGCTCGCGCTGCCCGGCTGGCCTGCTTGGCGATGTCCTTGAGCGGCTTGTACAGCTTGTTGGTGTAGGCCACGACCACGACGAGGTCGCCGGGGCTGATCCGCCCGTTCGCGACCGACAGGACACCGAGACTCAGGACCAGCGCGGTCGCGACAGCCCCGAGCACGTCGACCAAGGCCCCGAAGCGGGCCTCCACCCGGGAGCTCTCGACGCCGACCTTCAGCCGCTCGGCGCTCCGCAGCTGGACCCGGTCGTGCTCGAACCGCTCGGTGCCGAACGCCTTGATGACCTGCATCGCAGACAGCGCCTCGGTGGCGAGCGACGCGATCTCGCCTTCCTGCGCCCGCTGCGTGCGCGCCATCAGCCGGATCCGCTTCTGGTAGTGCGTGGTCGTCGCCAGGAGGAGCGGCGTGACCAGGAAGGCGACGAACGCCAGCAGGGGGTCGATCCAGAACATCACGGCGAACATGCCGACGAGCACGAGCGACGAGGACGCCAAGGTGCCGAGCGTCTGTGCGAAGAGGTCACCGACGGCGTTGACGTCACCGGTCACCCGGGCGACGAGGTCACCGGTCGGGCGGTTCGAGTGGAAGACCAACGACAACCGTTGCAGATGCTCGTAGGTGGCCGTCCGCAGGTCGTGGACGATCTGCTCGCCGGACCGGTTGAGCCAGAAGTCCGAGTAGAAGGTGGCCAGGGCGTCGACCATCGCGATACCGAGCACCAGGGCGGCGAGTCCCAGCAGCAGGGTGAGGTCGTCGCCGGTGAGCTCGAAGTCCGTGCCCCTCCCGGTCACCAGCTGGTCGATAGCGATCTTCAGCGGCCACGGTGCAGCGAGTTGGGCGAAGGTGAGCGCGATCGTCGAGGCAGCAGCGCCGGCGAGCGCACCCCAGTGGCGGCGTGCGTGACTCCTCAGCAGCCGCATCGTGGGGTTCCGCGGGCGTGCCGGGACGGTCCTGTCCGCACTCATCGCACGCTCCGTGCGGTGCTGACCGCCTGCAGCCGACGCGCTGCGTTCAGTGCCCCGTCGAGGTCGATCCCGGCGGACTCGAGGGCGCCGTCGGAGAGGCTGCGGGGGTGCAGCTGCATCAGGGACGCGACGTCGCCCGGATCCGTTCCTGCTTCGACGACGTGGGCGAGCCCCAGGCCGCCGAGCCAGTCGGCCCGGATGGCCTGCTCGCGGCGCGGCGTGCGGCGGGGCATCAAGATCGGACGTCGTCCCGCGGCGAGTGCCTCGAGGGTGGAGTTGTAGCCGGCCATGCACAAGATCGCGTGGGCGCGCGAGAACCACCGCCCGCATGCGTCCAGGGGACCGACCACGCGCGCTCGACCGGACCCCAGTCGGCTGAGCTTGCGCAACGCGTCGGCGCCCGCGTACGGGCCGGGGGCGAAGAGACCGACCAGGTCGGCGCGGTGCGCGAGCAGTCGTGCGCCCATCTCGAAGACGGCGGCTCCGTCGCCACCGCCACCGGCCGCGACGACGAGGAGGTTGCCGTCCGAACGGCTCGGGCCCGGTCGTTCGACGACCCAGCCGCAGTAGTGCAGCGGAAGGCTGAGGCCGTATTCGGCCTCGTGGTCGACGAAGTGCCGGCCGCCCGTAGACCAGGACGTCGTCGTAGACGTTCTCGACGTCCGCCCACCCCGCGCCTCGCATCTCCTCCCGGACGATCGACGGCTCGTCCAGGACGTCTCGCAGTCCGAGCACGAGCGCGGACCCGAGCCCTCGCGCCAGGTCGAGGCCGGTCCGGAGCTCGCCCGCCGTGCCGTAAGGATGTCGGTCCACCACCACGACGTCGGGCCGTTCGTCCTCGACCAGGGTCGCGAAGATCCGCTCGCGTTCCCGCACGGCGGCCCCGAAGGGAAGCGTCTCGTGGCGGTAGGACCCGTCCGCCGACTTGAGCATCGGCGGCACACGGTGCACGCGCACCCGGGCTGCTTGGCGCAACCAGCGCGGGCGCACTTCGACCCCCGTGACTAGGCTGACCTGAGCGGCCGGGTCGGTGTCCAGCACCGCGCGGGCTATCAGGCTGTTGCGACGAACGTGGCCGAGACCGTAGCCGTCGTGCGAGTAGAAGAGATAGCGCGTGACCACGAGGGCCCCCTCGTACTACCGCAGATTGCCCGAGCTCTGCTGGACGAATCGCTCCCCCCAGAAAGCGCACTGCCGGTTGGGATCTCTCTCATCGTGCGCCGCGACCCCTTCCGCGGCAACATCAATAGGTACTAGTCCAACTGGAGGGCGAGATGAGCAGTGGAGCTGGGCCGTACCGAGGCAGGCTCGAGGTGCTGGCGGCCGGTGGCGTTCTCGAGGCCCAGCTCGACGCCTGGGCAGCGCGAAGGTCAGCCGACCGGCCCGGGCCGTGGCGTCGCGTCCGCGGGAAGCTGCGGCCGCAACGCTCTCCCTGGGCCGTCCTGGTGTACGAGGCGGTGGGCGGTCCGACCGTCCAGGTCCGCCTGCTCGAGGACAGCGACCCGAGGGAGGGGGGTGCGGGCGGCGCGCTGCGTGCCGGCGACCTGGGTCCGGTCGAGATCGTGTCCTGCGCGGCGGACCCGGCGCTCCCGGGACTGCCTGCGGTGCTGGCGGCGCTCGACCGCCCTCGGGTGGTGCGCTATCACCCGGGCAACCGGTGCACCGTCCACGGAGGGGCAGGACCGGCCGCCCGGTACGTCAAGGTCCAGGCCGATGGCATCGACGACCAGCAGGAGGTGCGGGCGCGGTGGGCAGCCTCGATGTCCGGAGCACTGTCCTTCGCGGTGGCCGAGCCGCACGGCTGGGACGAACAGTCCCGGTCGAGCTGGTACGGCGTCGTTCCGGGCGGACCCGTGCATCCTCGACTTCTCGGGCCCCATGGTGCCCAGCTCGCACGTCAGGTGGGGGCGTCGCTGGGCCAGCTCGCGACGGCGGAGGTGCGGCCGACCAGGCGGGTGGACGCGACAGGCCAGCTGGCCCGGACCGAACGGGCGCTGGCGCGGGCGACCGCTGCCGCCCCTGCACTGGCGCCCGGGCTGCGGAGAGCGTCCGACTCGCTCACCCGTGCCCACGACCGACTGGGCGCACGCCCACTCGTCCCGGCGCACGGGGCAGCGCACCTCGGGCAGTGGCTGGTGGACGATACCGGTCGGCTGGGTCTCGTCGACTTCGACCGTTTCGCGTGGGGTGAGCCGGAGTTCGACCTGGCGACCTTCGTCGTCGAGCTGACTGGTGCGTCGCCGGGTCACCCGACGGCCGAGCTCGAGACGGCAGTCCTCGACGGCTTCCGTGCGGTCGCCGGCGAGCCGGACGAGCAGCGGCTCGCGCTCTACGTCCTGCACAGGCAGCTGGCCCAGGTTGCCCGGACCGCCTGCGCGCTGCGTCCCGACGCCGAGGAGCGAGCCGCCCCACTGCTCGAGAAGCTGCAGCGCCCGCTGGAGCGGCTCGCCCGTCAGCGACCAGACGGGGACACGCGCACGGCGCCGCGGGGGACAGCACGGGGGACCTGAGCGGGACATGCGCTCACCGCGGGTCTCGACGCCCAGCACGCGGTCGTCGGACGTGCGCACGTCGCCGTTCCAGGCGTACGGCGAGGTGCGGGCCCGGACCACGCGCGCCCCTGGGCGTAGCAGCACCGCCAGCGGCTCTTCGGGGGTGACGTCCTCGACGTCGTCCCAGCCGACCGTCCAGGACGTGCCGAGCCTGTGGTGCTCAAGGCCCTGCGGCGTCAGGTAGACACCGCCCGCACGCGTCGGGCGAGCACCGGCAGCAGGAGCACCGGTGCCGCAACCGTGACGACCACGCTGATCACCACCCAGGTGGTCGCTGCCTCGCCCAGCGCGACGGCGGCGCCGACCGCCCCGGCGAGCAGCACGAGCACCAGCA
>CAVPRC010000004.1:0-831486 GCA_963707755.1 uncultured Actinomycetota bacterium
CGCCCGGTCCGCCTTCGCGCTGCGCGCTATGGCCGGACACAAGCACTCACGCACCAATCTCGCCGTAGCTCGCCTGGATCAAGTGCGAGCGAAGGCGGATGGTGCGCCCGGCAGGATTCGAACCTGCGGCCTTTGGCTCCGGAGGCCAACGCTCTATCCAGCTGAGCTACGGGCGCGTGGCAAGTGCTTGAAAGCAGCTGCTTGCGCGGCGGATGGAGAGGGAAGATGCCCGAAAAGAGCAGAGAACCCATGTCCGCCGAACTGTCCGAGGACTATATCAGACACGGCACTCACGTGCGCCGGAGCGCCGCCAAGTCCGCCGCGATCGACCGCACGCTGTTCGGCAAATTCCCGAAGAGCATTTGTGAGTTCGGAGGCGTCGGCAAACTGCTGCCGTTGCTCGTGAGCGCATCGCGAGGAGCCAGGCGCGGCGACACTGTCGTGTACGGCACGCGCGAGCAAGTTGAACACACAGGGCGCGTCAGCCGCGCTGCACGATGTGAGAGAATCGCCGGTGCGCGCCTGTAGCTCAGTTGGATAGAGCACTTGGCTTCGAACCAAGTGGCCGCAGGTTCGAGTCCTGCCGGGCGCACCATTCGACTCGCAGGATGCGAGTTCCTCCGCATCTCGCTCGCTCATGGCGACACCCGAGCCCTGAGCAGCGTCGAAGGGCCGGGTGCACCATCCGCCGTCGCTCGCCTCGAATCCATGCGAGCTTGGCGGGACTGTGCGTGAGTGCTTGTGTCCCGCCATAGCGCGCAGCGCGAAGGCGGACCGGGCGCACCAATTTCACGATGACATTTGCTACGAAGTTGCAACGGTCGTCCCAGGGCGGCCGTTTCCTTTCGAAGAGCGAATGACCAAGAGCTTCTGCTATCCGCAGGTGAGTTTCCGGCCGTCTTGGCCTTCTGAGCATGCGCGAGCGCGCGCGTTCTGCGGTGGCCGCTTCGCCATTAGGTCGGCGGTGGGCCGGGGGACACGCGTTGTCGTCAACATCCCGCTGCTCCCGGCGTCCCCGCAATACCTTGCAGACAATCGAAAGAGCCAGTGAGAACTGCATTGCACCAGCATCGACACATCTCGATCCCGCATCTGCCGCGCACGTGCACGTTGGCCCTTGTCATCTGCGCGATGCTCGGATTGCCCGCCCGCGCCTTCGCCCAGACCGACAAGTGGGAGGTCGACCTCGCCCCGTTGTATTTCTGGGTCGCGACGACTGACGGCAACATCGCGGTCAACGGCACGGAGGACATCCCCGTCTACATGGATTTCGCCGACGCGAAATCCAAGCTGGCGGGCGCCTTCTCGTTCCACGGTGAAGCCCGACGCGGGCAGTGGGGCGTCCTCGGCGACATCAACTTCATTCGCCTGTCGACCGACATCAGCTACACGACGCCGATCCTCAACGCGCCGATCGCCGGCACGTTCCAGTTCGACCAGATCATCTTCAACAGGAAAGCCACCTTCGAGGTGAAGCGCGGCACCAGATTCCTGCTCGTCGGCGGCATCCGCACATTGACGATGTCGCCGAACGCGCACTTCACCAGTCCGGTCGGCGGACAGCTGGCCGACATCGACATCAGCGCGACGCAGGTGGCCGGCGTCGCCGGGTTCAGTTATCGGCCCAGGCTCGGCGACCGAGTGGTGCTCGTCACGCAGGCCGACATCGGCGGCGGGTCGGCATTCACCTGGAGCGCGCTCGGCGGCGTCGAGTTCCTCATCAAGCCCTGGATCGGGCTGGCGATCGGCTACAACGCGCTTCGCATCGACACCGGCGACGTGCCCAACAGCGGCAGCGGGCCGGTCAACGACCCGCAGTACGCCGTCACGCAGTACGGTCCGGCCTTCTCAATGACGTTTCATTGGAGTGAGAAATGAAGATATTCGTAAGCGACAGGGCCCTTTCATGTCTTCGAGGTTGACGCCCGCTTCGACGATTTCTTCGATGTCGGCTCCGGCATCTGCAGATTCACCCCTTTGGCGCGGCGCAGCCGGCCCAGAGATCACCGACCGCGTCGAGCCTCGCCTCGAACGTCGGGATGGTGAAATCGCGCGGCGAGACGCCCTCTTCGACTTCCTCCCACGTCAGCGGCGTCGACACGCCGGCGAACTCGTTGGCGCGCGCGCTGTACACGCTCGCCAGCGTCTTGCCGCGCATGTTCTGCATGTAATCGAGGTAGATGCGGCCGCGCCGCGCCGCGAGGCTGCGCTCGATCGTCGCCAGCGCGGGATGACGCTGCGCCACGCGCGTCGCGATGATCTGACAGAAGATCAGCCCCGCCTCGTACGGCGTGTCCCGCGGGCATCGGCACGTAGATGTGCAGGCCCGCGCGATCCGGACGTCTTCGGGAAATCCGGTCGCGCGCACCGTGCCAGCTCGTCGCGGACGAATGCGCGCCAGCGTCCCGCACGCGCGCGAAACGGCAGATCGTCCGGCGGATCGAGATCGATGGCGGCGTGATCGATCTCGTCCGTCCGATCCGACGCGTGAGAACCAGGGATCCTGCGAGATCGACGCGAGCTGCGACGTGTAGAGCAGCGTCAGCAGGTCGCCGCCGATCACATGCGGACGACGCTCGGTCTCGCTTTCGACTTCGTCGACACGGACCGACGACGGCAGCGTGCTGGCGGCGCGGTGCTGATAGAACGGCTGCGCGTGGATGCCGTTCGGATACCGCTTCATCACCAGCGGCCGATCGGCCAGCGCCGGCAGGATGTAAGGCGCCACCCGGATGTAGTGACGAAAGAGATCGCCCTTCGTCAGCTTCGCTTCCGGCCAGAACATTTTGCCCAGATTGCGTGACGTCGAGACGCTCGCCCGCCGGGCAACGCGAGCGCGCCGTTACCGCCGCGTTCGGCGATGGCGTCGATCTGCGCGAGCAGATCGCGAACGGTGGTCTTGGTCAGCGACGCGGTCACGTTGGGACTCGACCCACTCTATCTCCAACTCTGTCTTCTGACGGCGTCGGGTCTAAAACCCGGCTACAGACGCCGGGCGAAGACCGGCCTACGGCGGCCTACGGACGCCGGGTTTTAAGACCCGGCGTACAGCGCGGGACTGGTGCGCCGGCGTACGCGGCCCGCGTACGTTTCGACTTCGTGCGCTTCGCCGCCGCGCGTGCGCGGGCCGGCTTGGCGGATGTGCGCCCTGCGACTTCCTCGCGCCCTTTTTCGCCGGATCCTTGCAGCGACTCCCGCAGCCGCTCCATCAAGTCGATGACTTCCGCCTGGCGCGGCTCGACGTGCTCGGTCAGCTTCGGCTCCTTGCCCTTCAGCTTGGCCTTGATGATCTTCATCAGGTTGGCGCGGTATTCGTCGGTGTACTGCGCCGGATCCCAGGTGTCCGCCAGCTGCTCGACGAGCGTGCGCGCCATCTGCAGCTCCGGCTTCCGGATCTCCGGCCGCGGAAAGGTGAACTCCTTGACGTCGACGAGCTCCTCGGCGTAGCGCATCAGCGTGAGCACCATCGCATCGCCGATCACTTCCAGCGCCGCCAGATGCTGCGCATCGCGCAGGACGATGGTGGCGATGCCGGCGAGGCCGGTCTCGCGCATCGCTTCGCGGAGGAGCGCGTAGGCGCGTTCGCCGCCCTTCGCCGGCGTCAGGTAGTACGGCGGTCTCGAAGAAGCGATCGTCGATTTCCTCCGCGCTTGACGAAGCTGCGGATGTCGACGGTGCGCGTCTTCTCGAGCGCCGCGGTCTTCAGGTCTTCCTTCGTCAGGACGACGAATCGGCCCTTCTCGTACTCGAAGCCCTTGACCAGATCCTCCCAGGCGACCGGCTTCCCATCGCGCTGACAGACGCGCTCGAATTTCACCGGCGACTTGTCCTCGGCGTGGAGCAGCCGGAAGCGCGGACGCGAATCGCGCACCGCCGTGTGCAACTCGACCGGGATGCTGACCAGGCCGAAGGCGACCGCCCCTTTCCAGATGGCGCGCGCCATGACTCAGCGACCGTGGCGCTCGCTCAGCTCGCGTTCGGCGGCGAGCCAGTCGTCGCAGTCCTGGCCGTGCGCCGCTCCGCGACTGAGGTAGCGCTGATACGCCACGGCAGCGATCTCCTCGTGGCTTGGCTGGCGGCGCGCGCCTCCGCCGTGTCGTTGGCGACGGCGAGCACCTCTTCGGACGTGGTCGCTGACGTGCCCGTGACCGGGAGACGCATCGGGCATCGTTCGACCTCGTGTCTTTTCTTTTTGCCATGGTGTGATGCTCGAAAAACCTAAAGAACTGTTTGCCTGCACGAACGCCGGGGCCAACTGACCGCGGCCTTACGACCGCCGGGCCTACAGTTCCAGACGACGAGCGCGAGGCTCCGGCGCTCGTTGCCAACCTGCGCCCAGGCTGAGCGCCTCGTGCATCGATCGCCGCCGGGTCAGTGGACCTGCTGCAACGAACGCCGGCGTCGCCATCCGGACGACGCGCAGCTCGATCAGCGCAGTGGCGGAGTCTCGACCATGCGCGGCGGCGCAGACGCCGGAGCAGCCGAAGCAGCCCGGCGAGCGGCACGTCCACCCACTCGGGCCGGTTGTTGAGTTCGTAGCCAAGCTCGTAGATGCGCCTTGTCGAGTCTCGAACGGCTCGCACCAGCACCTCGGATGGCGTGTCGCTCGACGGCAGTCAGTTGACGCGCCGCGGATCACCGCACCCGGTAGGCACGCACGAAGACGACGCTTACCCAATGTCTCCCAATAGCGCGCCCACGGCTCGAGCCGTTCGCGGTCTTCGGGACGCCGATTACGTGGCGGCGCCGAGGCCGATGGCGGCCGCATAGCCGAACGACCGGATCATGCCGGCCACGTCACGCAGCGGTGACGTCCTGGCGCGCCGTTCGGCCAGCGTCCGTGCCGGCTCGCCTTCGAAATCGAGGATGACGACGTCGCCTTCGGTCACGAGCAGCTGACCGAGGTGGTAGTCGCCGTGAATGCGGATGCGGCGGCCCGCCGTCGGTCAGCGCCTCGAGCCGGTCGAAATGGTGCGGCAGCCGGCTCTCGAGAGTCGAGGAGCGTCGAGGGCCAGCGCACGACGCGCTTCGTCCACGATTCGGGGAGCGAGGAGCGGAGCAGTCGCAGCGTCTCGAGCGCGTGCCGTCGCATGGCAGCGGTGAGCTGCGAGAGCTCGCTCCGGGTGCGTCGGCTCCGGAGTGAAGCTCCCGTCGCCGTCGGACAGGGCGAGGTGCAGCTCGCCGGTTCGTCGTCCGATGATTTGCGCCGTCGCGAGATAGGCGCGATGCTTTCCGCCACGTGCGCACGGCACCTCGTCGCTGATTGCTCGCCAGCCAGACACTGGCGTCCGTCGAGCGCCGCCGGCGGCGCGTCCACCGCCAGCGCCCGCTCGAAGAACCGTCCCAGTTCCTCGATCGTGACGTCCCACGCGCTGCCCTGATTCCAGACGTATCGGTGCAGCACGAGCAGCGATGCCGGTGTCGCGCCCGTCCGGCCGGTACTCGGTGTCGCCGACGACGCGGCGGCACGCGCACCTGCGAATGCTCGTGAGAAACCGGCCCATTCGACCTCGGGGTTCACGCCCGGTTCGAGTCGTCGGAAGACCTTGAGCACGAGCTGCTGACCGAACTGGATCGACTGTTGCTCTGCTCGAAGGTCAGACGCACGATCGGCTGGAGCGCCTCCGGCCGGAACGTCCTCCGCGCGCTTCCGACGCTCGTGGCGTGCAGCGACACCACGACGCGTCGGCTGATCCCGGCCCGCCAGCATGCTGCGCCAGCAGCGCGGCACAGACGCCATCGTCGAAGAGCCCGTCGTAGAGCAGCCCCTTGCGCGCGCCGGAGATGCGGGCGACGACGGCATGCGGTGACTGCTGCTCGATGACGTCAGCGTCGTGCGCCGGTCGACATCGCCAGCGGCAGCGTGTAGCGCTCGGATCCGCCATCGCGATAGGCGACGTCGACGATGGCGAGAAAGGCCGGATGGGCGCCACCGTCGCAGCATCGTCCAGTCGACGATGCGAGCGGAGGCGACGCGTCGTGACTTGCCGCCAAACCATCGCTGCCGCTGGAGGAACGGCAGCAGCGCCTGGCGTTCTCGATGAGGCCGCGCAGGCTGCCGTCGATCAGCGAGTCCCACACCACACCGGCGAAGAGCACCGGCCAATCGCGTAGCTTCTCCGGCGACTGGCGCGGTACGGGCGGTGACCGGCACGACGGCTCTCTCTGCAGCGCGAACCAGTAGAACCCGTAGGCGCGAGCGTGAGGAAGTAGGGCTGATCGCCGATGCGCGGGAACTCCGTCTGTCCGAGCAGTCTCGACCGGCGTCAGGCCGGCGAACTGCGCCAGCGGCACGCTGACCGGCTGCACCGTGCGCGCCAGATTCGCGATGCACAGGATCGTCTGTTGCTCGTGGCGGCGCACGTAGGTCAGGACCTTGCGGTTGTCGGTGCGGATGAATTCGATCGTGCCGCGTCCGAACACCGTGTGCTGCCGGCGCAGCGCGATCATGCCGCTTCATCCACTGCAGCAGCGAGGCCGGCGAGCGCTCCTGCGCTTCGACGTTGATCGCCTCGTAGCCGTAGACCGGATCCATGATGACCGGGAAGTAGAGCCGCGCCGGATCGGCGCGCGAGAAGCCGGCGTTGCGATCGCTGCTCCATTGCATCGGCGTGCGCACGCCGTTGCGATCGCCGAGATAGACGTTGTCGCCCATGCCGATCTCGTCGCCGTAGTAGATGATCGGCGTGCCCGGCATCGAGAAGCAGCAGGCTGTTCATCAGCTCGATGCGCGACCGCGTGTTCTCCATCAGCGGCGCCAGCCGGCGGCGGATGCCGAGGTTGAGTCGCATCTGCGGATCGGCGGCGTACTGCGCGTACATGTAGTCGCGCTCTTCGTCGGTGACCATCTCGAGCGTCAGCTCGTCGTGGTTGCGCAGGAAGATCGCCCACTGGCAGTTGTCCGGCGGCTCGGGCGTCTGGTTCATGATCTCGACGATCGGATGGCGGTCCTCCTGACGGATGGCCATGAACATGCGCGGCATCAGCGGGAAGTGGAAGCACATGTGGCATTCGTCGCCATCGCCGAAGTAGGCGCGCACGTCGGACGGCCACTGATTCGCCTCCGCCAGCAGGACGCGGCCTGGTATACCGCGCATCGAGCTCGCGGCGGATCGTCTTGCAGGACGGCGTGCGTTTCCGGCAGGTTCTCGTTGATCGTGCCTTCGCGTTCGATGAGGTAGGGGATCGCGTCGAGCCGGAAGCCGTCGACGCCCAGGTCGAGCCAGAAGCGCATGACCGTCGAGCACGGCGTCGAGGACCGCGGGGTTGTCGAAGTTCAGATCGGGCTGATGCGAGAAGAAGCGATGCCAGTAGTACTGGCCGGCGACCGGGTCGAACGTCCAGTTCGACTTCTCGGTGTCGATGAAGATGATGCGCGTGCCGGCGTACTTCGTGTCGGTGTCGCTCCAGACGTAGAAGTCGCGCTCCGGCGATCCTTTCGGCGCGCGCCGTGCGCGCTGGAACCAGGGATGCTGGTCGGACGTGTGATTGATGAACGAGCTCGGTCAGCACGCGGATGTTGCGCGCGTGCGCCTCGTCCAGAAATCGCTTGAAGTCGTCCAGCGAGCCGTAGATCGGATTGATGGACGTGTAGTCGGCGATGTCGTAGCCGTCGTCGCGCAAGCGGCGACGGATAGAACGGCAGCAGCCAGAGGCAGGTGATGCCGAGATCCTGCAGGTAGGGCAGCCGCTGCGCAGGCCGTCGAAGTCGCCGATGCCGTCAGCGTTGCTGTCGTAGAACGCGCGGACGTGGACTTCGTAGATGAGAGCGTCGCGATACCAGTCGTCATAGAGTCGACATGAGTGTCGTAACCGGATCTCGATTGGTCTGGCGAAGCCATTTCCGCCTGCGCGCGTTCCAGTCCTGAGACGCCTTGGATTCGACGCAGCCAGCTGAGCAAGCGGCGCTCAACCTCGCTGATGCCGAGAGGCTTCTGCGCGGTCGGACGCTCATGTCGGCCTGACGCTCATAGGGCTTCGCCATTCGACACAACCGAGCTCCGGAGGTCCGGGAACCGTCGCACCCGCCTTCGCGTTCCGCTTCGGCGCGGCAGGCCCTCGAACCGTCGAACTTCTTCTAGCTTCAACACAGCACGTGCCCAACCGTCGGCGGGATCGAGCCGGACGTAGTTCCACTCACCACGCCAGGTGTATCGGGCCTCGTCGAGCAGGTCTGGACGACGAAGCGGCCGTGGCGCCCGCAGGCGCGTCGGGCATCCGCACCCACCCGTGCTGCATGCGGTAGGGTCGGTATTGACTACGACGAACATGCGGTCGCCCGCCTCGCCGGTCTTGCTGTACGCGAGCAGCGTTGGATTGTCGGTGCTGTGGAACCTGAGTGTGTCGTTGCGCTGCAGCGCCGGTGCGTGCGCCGGATTGGTTGACGCGCGCGATCAATTCCTTGATGTGGCCGAAGGCATTCCAGTCGCGCACCCGTATCTGGTACTTCTCCGAGTCGAGATACTCCTCGGAGCCCGGTCTCACAGGCACGTGCTCGCACAGCTCGTAGCCGCTGTAGATCCCGTAGCTCGCCGAGAGCGTGGCAGCGAGAAGCAGCCGTATCTGGAATGCGGCGACGGCCGCCGTGCTGCAGGTACTCGTGCAGGATGTCCGGCGTGTTGGTAAAGAAGTTCGGACGCATCACCTCGCGCAGCGTCGGTCGTCGTCAGCTCCGTGAGATACGTGCGCAGCTCGTCTGCTGAAGTGCGCCAGGTGAAATAGGTGTACGACTGCGTTGAAGCCCGCCTTCGCGAGGTAGCGCATCACCGCCGGCCGGGTGAACGCCTCGGCGAGGAAGATCGCGTCCGGATGATCCTCTGCTGAATCTCCGCGATGCACCACTCCCAGAACCTGAACGACTTCGTGTGCGGATTATCGACACGGAAAATGCGGATGCCGTGAGCGATCCAGAACAGGAACACATCGCGAAGCGCGTTCCACAGCTCGCGCCAGTCGCGGCTCTCGAAGTCGAGCGGATAGATGTCCTGGTATTTCTTGGGAGGATTCTCCGCGTACTTGATCGAGCCGTCGGGACGATGGCGGAACCAGGAGGGATGCTCGACCACCCATGGATGATCGGGTGACGCTTGAAAGGCGATATCGAGTGCCACCTCGAGCCCGAGGCGGTTGGCGACGGCAACGAAGCGATCGAAGTCGTCGAACGTGCCGAGCTCGGGATGGATGGCAGTGTGCCCGCCATCCTTGCTGCCGATCGCCCACGGGCTGCCCGGATCCGCCGGGCCGGCAACGAGCGTGTTGTTCCGGCCCTTCCGGTGGGTCGTTCCTATCGGATGCACGGGCGGCAGGTAGAGCACGTCGAATCCCATCGCTGCCACGTCCGGCAAGCGCGCTTCCGCATCGCGCAGCGTGCCCGGACGAGTCGGATCGGAGGTGACCGAGCGCGGGAACATTTCGTACCACGCACTGAAGCGTGCGCGCTCGCCGTCGACCGCCACCTGCAACACCGTTGGGAACACCGCTGACGCCCGGCGATCGGGGCGTTCCGTCATCAGACGAAGCAGTTCAGGATTGCGCGCGATGGCCACGCGCTCCGATTGCGGCGTACTGCGACGCAGCCGGTCGGCGAACTCGAGCAGACGCAAGTCGCCCGCCGCCGTTTCGCCGTGATGGTCGGCCCGCGAGGACGACTGCACGGACACGTTGATGAGCTCGGCGCCCTCCAGCAGTTCGCTCGCGACGTCCTGATCGGCGCCCGCCTTGGCGACGAGTCCGTGCAACCAGGTCGCGAACCGATCGATCCAGGCTTCCACGGTGTATTCCCACGTGCCGAGCGTGGTGGGCGCGAACGTGGCCGTCCAGCGATCGTTTCCGAGGAACTGCAGTGGAACCTCCTCCCACGGTCCCTGCGCCGGGCCTCCGGATGGACACGCGCGGTACTTCACGACGCCCGCAAGCATGTCGTGTCCGTCCGCAAACACAACCGCCGTGACGCTGACCGCCTCGCCGACCGTCCGTTTGATCGGAAAGCGCCCGCCGTCGATGGCCGGATGCACTTCGTCGATGACCACTCGCGGAGGGCCGATGCCGCCAGACTCGGGTTCCGCGGTATGACGCGGAGCGGGGCTCGTAGCCGGGTTCTGACGGGTCATTGCCCGGTGGCTCTTCAAAAATTCTGCCCGTCTTTGGCGGGCACGCGACTTGAAGACCTTGAAGCATGACTTCAGAACCACCGACAGGAAAACCGGCATCGCCAAAACCGGCTGAGCCGCCTGGCGATGGACGGACGGACCAGCACACGATGCGTGCGGCGGCCCATCAGCCCATTCAGGGCCCGGCGAGCAGCGATCGGCTGGCCGCGGGCGGCGGTCTCGACGTCCCCGGCGATCACGACGTCGAATCGCGCATCGGATCTGGCGGGCGAGAACATCGAGGCCGAATCGCTGATACCGGGCGCCCGCGAAGCCGACACGATGACGCACCGTGAACCCGGTGCGATTGGCGGTCAGTTCAGCGGTGCTGACATCCCCGGTGCGCAATCCGACTGGCTGGACGATCGAACGGCAGCCGAGCATTACCGCGAGGGCGGCGGGAAGCTTCCACCCAAGTCACGAACGCGAGTCGTCAATGACAAACCCAAATGACCGAGTAAAAGAAGGCGACCCGGACGGTCGCCCGAAGGCGCGCAGGGAAATCAGTGGGCCGGGCGCGGCAGACTTCATCGCGGCCCCCGGCGGCCTCGACATGCCCGAGAACGATCTCTCGAAGGGAACCGGCGTCACTCGTGACGAGGGCATCGTCGGATCGATGCCTCTGGTGCCGAACCTCGACGAGCCGGATTCCCGCACCGAGCGGGAGATCCTGCAACCGCCCGGCAAGCGGGGCGAAGACACACGTTAACGCGCTGGCGGCTCGGCAGGTGTCACCGGCAGGTCGATCAGATCGACCCCGCGCAACACGCGCAGACGTGCGGGGAGGCCCGCGCGGTCACCGGTCAACAGCCTGTGCAGGTCATCAGTACGCTCGACTGGCGTGTCGTCAAACCCGACGATGATGTCACCGTCGTGGACACCGCCGAGGCTTGCGGGCGTGTCTTTGACGACCTCGGTGACGAGGATGCCAAAGCCGGTGGTGAGCGCGTGATGTCTGACCAGACGTCTCGGTAACGGCACGTCCTGACCCGCAATTCCCAGGTAACTGCGACGGACCTTTCCGTCACGCAGCAACTGCGGGATGACCAGCCGCGCGGTGTCGGCGCTCACGGCGAAGCTGATTCCCTGAGCCGGCATGATGACGGCCGTGTTGATGCCGACGACCCCGCCCTGGGTGTCGACGAGCGGTCCGCCCGAGTTGCCGGGATTCAACGCGGCGTCGGTCTGGATCAATCCATTCATCAGCCGACCGGTTCGTGCCCGCAACGATCGTCCGGTTGCGCTGATCACACCGGCGGTGACCGTGTGCTGGAAGCCAAACGGATTGCCGATGGCGACGACGAGTTGCCCCTGACGCAGCGTATGCGCCGTGCCGAGACGCAGTGTCGCGAGACCGCCAGCCGAAATCTTCACCACCGCGAGATCCGTATCCTCGTCGGCCCCGAGCACCGATCCATCGCACGTCCGGCCGTCAGGCAGCACAACGCGAAGTGCGCCGGACGGCGCCGCACCCGACACCACGTGCGCGTTCGTCAGCACCAGGCCATCGTTGGCGAAGACGAATCCGGATCCCGAACCGCTGCCACGCTCGCGTCCCCTGGCATCGCGAGCGGAGACGTCGATCTTGACGACAGCCGGCGCCACCACTTCCACGGCTCCCATGACCGCGTTCGAGTAGGCGTCGTGCAGCGTCACGTCGTCGAGGATGGCTGACATGTGTTCCCCCGTGGTCCCTTCACGCGCTCACAATGTGATCATTCCGCGACGGAAGGCCCGCCGCACCGCCTCACCCCGCGTCGTCGCGTGAAGCTTTCCGTATATCGACGCAAGGTGGAACTTGACGGTGTGATCGCTGATGCCGAGCCGCTCGGCGATCGCCCGGTTGCTGAGCCCTTCTCCGAGCAGCACCAGCACGTCGCGCTCGCGACGCGTCATCTGTTCGCCGGGGACCTCCTCTTCGTCGTCGGCGAAGACCACCGTGATCCCCGCGCCTTCGAGCAAGTCGCGGACGCGTCCGCGAAGCTCGGGAGGAGCGGCGACGATCACGGATGGAGACGAAGAGGTCCCGCTCTCGTTCATGCGTTCATGCCGATGGTCGTTCGCCGACGGTCACCGTCAGTTCCTGCGTCTGGTTCCCGCGCAGGACGAGCATCGAACTCTGCTGACCCGGTTTCGTCCGGCCAAGCCGATCCTGCAGACCAGCCGGATCGCTCACCGGTTCGTCATCGAATCGCACCAGCACGTCGCCGACCAGCAGGCCCGCCTGATCGGCGGCGCCGTCGGGGGCCACGTCGAAGACGAGGAGCGCCCGTTCGGACGTCCCCGCTGTCCGTTGAGCGGCGGCAAGGCGAACCGGCTGCACGCTCACGCCCAGATAGCCACGTCCCAGTGGCTGATGAGTGGCCAGGCGCCGGGCGAGCTCGAACGCCTCGGGTGCAGGGATCGCGACCGGCAGCCCGCGCATCAGGCCGGGTGTGGTGATGCCGACGATGTGACCGTGAGCGTCCACGAGTGCTCCGCCGGCGGTGCCGGGACGGAGCGCGGCATCGGTCCGGATGATCGAAGGCAGCACCACGCCGCGCCCGGTGCGCAGCGGACCGCCCACAGATGTGATGACGCCAAGTCCGGTCGACAGGGTTCCGGAGCCGGTCCGCGACAGCGAGAGCACGAGCGAACCCGCGGCCGGCGGGGCTGCGACACGGGGCGCGTTTGCGCCGAGCCCTTCAACGCGCAGGACGGCGAGGTCAGTCGCGGGATCCCGTCCGGTCAGAGTGGCGTCGAGGCGCTGCCCGTTGACGACCACGCCAATGTCGCGGTCCCGTTCGACGGCGTGGTCGGCAGTCAGGACGAGTCCGTCACCGATGGCGATGCCGCTGCTCGAGCGGTGCGGGCGTGCCGACACGCTGACGATCGAAGGCGCGACCCGGGCTGCCAGGTCGGCGATTTCAGAGGAGAGGGATGCGAGTAGCGAAGTCTGTTGTGCCATGTCCCCGGTTGTACCGCGAAGGCATAAGCGAGCGGATCAGCCGTTCGGCCGGGTAAGAATGCCCATCAGTGCGGGATAGCGAACTGATGAATCCGCTCCAGGCGCTCCGCGGAGTCATGGGTGGTCGAGCTGGGCCGAAGCCGCCGGCTGCACACTCTGGCGGTTGCAGGGCAGCCGTTCCGCGGATTCGCGTGATAATGATTTCAATGGAGCGCGAATCGGAACGGCGGGGACTCGACCCGTCCGCGGTACATGCCCTGAGCAATCATCTGGCGGTCATCCTTGGCTTTATCGAGCTGGTGCTGGCGGACACGAGGTCCGATGATCCGCGCCGCGGGGATCTGGAGGAGATTCAGCAGGCGGCGAACGAGTGCGCTCAGATCATTACCAAGTCGCAGAACGACTTTGCGGAGTGATGCAGGTAAGAACGAAGCGCTGAGTTTTCCCGCGCAGGCGAAATGTTTCGATGGCGCCTCCCGACCAGATCGTGCATGATGCTGGCGAACTGGAGGCTCCATGGCGAAGGCCAAGCGCACCACTCATCGCAGCAGCAAGGGCACGAAGCTCTACGCCGTCCGTGACGCGAGCGGACAATTCAAGGACATCCAGACCTACGAGCGTTCCCACCGCGCCGATCTGGCGAAGACATCGACGGCCGAGAAAACGGCCCGCACAAAGGCGAAGACCGCGAAGGCCGCGAAGAAGCGCTGAGCAGTAATATCAAAACGGTCGCGATCTGCTGATGTGTCGCGCGGCGTTCCAAACATCCGTGAACCGCGGACTCCCAAAAGCAAAGGCCTCAAATTCACTAAGGAAAATGAGGCCAAAAAGCGGTTTGGGGTGGGTGACGGGTCTCGAACCCGCGACTTCCTGAGCCACAGTCAGGCGCTCTACCCCTGAGCTACACCCACCATCCTGACGAACACATAAGTTTAGCTGGAAGACGGCTTCGGCTCAAGCGTCGACCGACGACGACCGCAGAACGTGACGACGAGCGCAGAGCGTGACGACGATCGCAGAACGTGACGACGTCTCTACCCGCTCTCAGTCCGTCTGTTCGTCAGGACCGAGCTCGACGAGCGCGCCCTTGTCGATGCGCACGCGGACCGAGCGGATGTCGGCCGACCGTTCGCCTTTCGCCTCGTACATCAGTTTGTCCGCACGATCGAGCAGGTCGTGCGCGAGCGTCGCGGCCAGGCCCCGGCGCTCGGGAACCGGTCCGAGCAGGAGGCAGACGACACCGACGTCGACGTTGACCGGCTTTTCGACGAGACGCGGATCCTCCGACGTCCATTCGTAGCGCGCGACGGCCTCGCGGAAGCGTTCGGCGATGACCCAGGCGTCGCTGAAGTGATCGAGGTCGGGAATCAGGAAGCAGAACTCGTCACCGCCGAAGCGCGCGTGCAGCTCCTTTTCAGTGCGCACGTCCGCGGACTCCTGCGCGATCAGGTCTTCCGACCGGATCTGTTCGCGCAACAGTCGCGCCACGCGATCGATGATGCGATCGCCCAGCGCGTGTCCCAGCGTGTCGTTGTACCACTTGAACGACGTGATATCGACCAGGCCGACGGCACACCAGCGGCCACGCTGCTCGAGCGCGAGGAACGCCTCCAGCTGTTCGACGAAGCGCCGGAAGTTCATCAGACGCGTCTTCGGGTCGCGATGGACGCGGTCGGTCAGATCCGCGACGAGATCCTCGAAATATCGCGCGATGCTGCTGACCGTCGCGTCCCGCGCGGACAGCTCCTCGCGCATGCGGTTCATGCGTTCGGCAAAGCCGCTGGAGACCGCTTGAATCGCCTCCTGCTTCGATTGCTGCCAGAGACGCTCGTGAGTGAGGAAGACGCCGTCAACTGCGTCAAGCAGCGCCTGTTCCTGGGAACTCGGAAGGTGCAGCCGATCGCGGATCCAATGATGCAGATCGGATCGGGTCTGCGGCGGAGACGACTCGCGAACAGGAGCTGTTTTACGCATCTTCCTCAGAGACGCCCGTGCGGCGCCGGCCCCCGAGGCTACAAATGATATGCCGCACGTCAACGTGGACCGTGGAAAAAGCGAATTCCGCCGGTTTGGTCGGAAACCGGCAGCCCGGCCGCATTCCCGCCCGATGACGTGCGCAGATCTGCATTTGCCAGGGTGTAACGGCTGCCATCACTTCCGGCTGATACTGTGCATCTGATGAAACATCCCTCAGTGATCCGTCCGCAGACGTCGGCCACCTGGAATCCGGCACGGATGGGAAAGACAACCGTGTTCGAGTCGCCGAACATGCTTGTCGGACTCAACTCCTTCGAGGCGGGGCAGGAGCACGCGCTGCACGCGCATGCCGGCATGGACAAGATGTATTACGTCGTCGAGGGACAGGGGCTGTTTCTGCTCGAAGGCGAGGAGCTTCCGATGCGCGCCGGCGATCTGCTCGTCGCTCCGGACGGGGTTCCGCACGGCGTCAGGAACGTCGGACCCGCGCGCCTGCTCGTCCTTGCCGTGCTGGCACCGTTCCATCCGGCGCGCTGACCGCCGCCGTCTCCCCGCGGCTCGAACTACCTCGCTTGCAATAGAATCCGCTAAGGATGCTTGAGATTCGTTCCGCTGCCCGCACCGCGTACGACGATGTGTTCACGAAGGCGGCTGTCGATGCCCTTCACGCGCTGGCGCCGCTCGACGACGACCGTAAGAGTGTGATGGCGGCGCGTCTCGCGCGCCGCGCGGCACGCGCGCAGAAGCACGAGCGCATTGCCTTCCTCGACCCCGACAGCCGCATCGGCCGGTCGACCATTCGCGTGCAGGACGCCCGCGACGGGAACTTCATCGGCGGCGCGATTCCTCAGGACCTCCGCCGCCAGTGGATTCAGGGCACCGGCCCTGGCGCGAAACCAGACACGTCCATTGAGAAGAGCATCCGCAACGTCGCCTACGCGCTGCTCTCAGGGGCGGACGGGTGGATGTTCGACGGCGAGGACGCGCTCGGTCAGCTCTCGACGATGGCGCTGGACAATCAGCGCAATCTGAAGCTCGCCATCCATCGTGACCCGATGTTCCTGAGTGCCGCCGAAGGCGTTGCCGGCGAGATGAACAAGTGGGCGCAGGGATTCTTCGGTCGCGAGATCGTTCAGGACTGGCGGACGCAGCTCGATTTCACCACGAAGATCTTCCGCGCACGCGGATTGCACCTCGACGACCGGCACGTTCGCCGCATCGATCGCTCCGGCTTCTCCGCATCCATCGTCGATGTCACACTGTACGTCGTCAACAATCAGCAGCGGCTGCGCGATGCGGGTTCCTCCGTTGTGCTTTACCTTCCCAAGATTCAGACAGCGGAGGAAGCTGCACTCTGGAACGACATGCTATCGGCGCTCGAGGCTCATCTCGGCCTGCCGGAGGGGACCATCAAGGCCTACGTGCTCGTGGAGCAGCTCGAGGCGGTGTTCCAGCTGATGGAAATTCGTGCCGCGCTGGGGCTGCGTTTCGTCGGCTTCAACACCGGCCGCTGGGACTACATCAACAGCGTATCGGACGCGCTCGCCTGGGATCCGGCGTTCGTCAATCCCAATATCGACGCGGTGACGATGACTTACGGCTACATGCGCAACTACGAGGACCGTGTGCGCCGCGCCGTCAACACGCCCGATCGCGACGGCAACTTTGCGCTCTGGCAGGGCGGGATGGAGCCGAACATCCCGGTGGGGTCCCCAGAAGGCGTGACGCGCGCCATGCAGCGGGCTGTCGCGGGCGGTGAACGCGAACAGCGTGAGGGGGCAAGCGGGAAATGGGTGGCGCACTGGAAGATGGTGCACATCGTCCGGCCGGTGTGGGAAAAAGCCGGACAGGCGAATCAGCTTGGCCGCGGGTTCCCGAAACTCACCTACACCGCCGAAGACGCGGCGGGCCTGACGCTCCTCGAACCGGCACCGCGCACGATCCGTGGCGCGCGCGATCTGATCAGCGTCGCCACGCAGTACGGCAACGCGTTCGGTCAGGGTATGCAGGCGGCTGCGCTCAAACCGGCTGATTTCTTCGGCAACGACGACGTCCTCTACCTGATGGAGGACATGGCGACCGGCGAGATCCGCCTGAGCATTCTCTGGGAGTGGCTCCACAAGGGTGCCACGCTGACCGATGACGACGCGCAGACCGGGGCCAGGGCTGGTGACCTCTTCACGGAGGCGCTGTTCGCGAAGCTGCTGGCCGAGGAGTACGACAAGCTGCAGCAGGCGAGCAATCGTGACGTCCACGACAACTCGAAGAAGACGACACTGCCGGTCGCCCGCGAGATCGTCGAGACCTACGTCACCGATACGGTGAAGCTGCCCTGGTACATCGATCTGCTCAACATCAATCTCGGTGTGAGCGATCTGAATGAATCCAGGCGCCGGATCCGGCTGCTGCGCGACACCTTCCACGACAAAGGTGCTCGCGTGACGCACAACCTGGACTTTTAGATGAATCCCGGCGATCTGTCGATCGTGGATCTCTGATGTTTGAATCGTTGTTGATTTGAGACTGGTGATCGGCGATTTATTCTGGTGATTGGCAATCGACGATTGAGCGCCGCCGCTTTTGAATCAGCGAATAAATCAACCATCGAAAATCATCAATCGACAACGACTCCAAGATCAGAGATCTCAGATCATCAATTGAGGATTACGGATCTATTTCTGCAGCACAAACCTCTGCACACGGCGGTTGTTGACGATTTCGCCGGTGTAGAGATTGCCCTTCGAGTCGGCTGCCATGTGGTGGACGATGTCGAACTCGCCGGGGGCTTTGCCCTTCATTCCGACGACGCCAATCTGCGTCATCGTCGCGCGTTCAAAGATTACGACGCGCATCGGACCTGAGTCGACGACGTAGAGATACTGTTGTCTGGCGTCGGGCGAGAACGCGAACCCGGCCGGCACGGGGACGACCGTGCTGCCTTCGTTCGTCAATCGAACCTGCTTGACGAACTTGCCCTCTCGCGTGAAGAGCTGGACGCGGTTGTTGATCCGGTCCGCCAGGTAGACGGTCCCATCGCTCGAGACCTTGATCGCATGCGGAAGGCCGAACTCCGGCGGGCCGTCCGGGGTCGTCTGCGGCTGCGGTCCGGCGGCGTTGGCCGCAAATGTCGCCGGCGGCGGATTGCCGAACGCACCCCACATCCGCTTGAACTTGCCCGTCTCGGAGTCGAACACGATGATGCGCTTGTTGCCGTAGCCGTCGGCGGCGTAGACCTCTTTCGCGCGCGTGTCGACGAACACGTCGGTGGCCTGATGCACGTTCTCCGTATCGAGGTTGCCTTTACTCTGGCCGCTCCTGCCGATCTGCATGACGAACTTCCCGGCCGTCGTGTACTTCAGGATCATGTCGTCGCTGACGCCGGCCGCCGTCGGTTTCGGCCAGCCGGCGCGGCCGCCGATCCAGACGAAGTTGTTGTCGTCGACGAAGATGCCATGTTCGCGGCCGGGCCATGGCGAGCCGTCGGCAGGCGCTCCCCAGCTTGCCAGCAGCTTGCCGCTCTGATCGAACTCGAGGACCGGCGGAGCGGCGTTCGCGCGCTGCGCCTCCGGAATCGACTGCGGCACGTGCAGCACCCAGATGTGATCCTGCTTGTCCACCGAGATCGACGTCGCTTCGCCGAGGACCCAGTTGTTCGGCACCTGTGGCCACGACGCGTCGACTGTGAAGACCGGCACCGGCGTCACTGGCTTGTTCTGCGCGTGACCGGTGACGAAGAGCCCGGCGCCCAGAGACGCGGCGACAATCGTGACGATGGCGGCTGAGAGCAGGTGGCGGCGTGTCATCAGCGAGTCCTCAGTTGACCTTGTCGAAGCCTTCGGTGAGCTCGATGTAGGTGCCCCACGGGTCGGTGATGAAGGCGATCGAGAGTCCGATCTGCGGCACCGCGCGATAGGGCATGCTCAACTTGATGCCCTTGGCCTCGAGCGTCTTGGTGAAGGCTTCCAGGTTCTTCACCTCGAAACCGATGTGATCGAGGGCGCGCCCTTGCGTGCCGACAGTGCCCTGTGCGGGCGTGAAGTTCATGATGAGTCCCGGCAACGTGGCGCTGATGAACGCCGCGGGATTGGCCGACGTGCCTGCGGCCGCGCCGAAGGTCTGCATGTACCAGGCCTGCATCTCTTTCTGCGGACCGGCGAAGTGCACGTGGTGCGACATGATGGGTGAGGCCTGCGCCTTCATCTCCACCAGCTCGATCTTCATGTCGTCCGGTGCCATGGCGTAGGCGATGCCGGTCACCGGACCGCCGCCCTCGACGACGCCGATGTCGTTCTGGACCTTGATGTTCGCGGGCGCTTCGGCTGCCGTCACCATCTGGAAACCGGCTGCCTTGACGCGGTCGACGACCTGCCGCAGGTTCTGCACCGAGAACCCGATGTGATCGACCGTGCTGCCTTTCGAGCCGGCCGTCGGTTTTCGCGCCGCGAGGATGATGAAGGCGTTCGGAAACTTGATCGCTTCCAGCGTCCCGCTCTTCGTGACCACCCCGCCGAGCGCGTCGACGAAGAACTTCTTCGAGGCGGCCGCATCGCTGACATTCAGGTGATGGTGTCCGTAGACGATCGGGCCATCTTTCGCAGCGATGAGCTGTGCCGACGCCGGATTGGCTGCAGCGATGGACGCAAGGGTGACAGCAAGGGCAGGGATGTGTCGCAGAAGCCTGATCATAGGGCAGGAGAGTAGCAGGAAACGGTTCGATGGTGCGAGGGTTCGATGGTTGCGAGGGTTCGGGTTCGACGGCGCGACGGTTCGATGGTTGCGAGGGTTCAGGTTCGAGGTGCGAGGCTTGCCGCGCCGAAGCGGGACGCGAGGGCGGGGTCGAACCTGGATCTCCGATCTTTGGATCGTTGTTGATTTCTGAGGGGCGATTGGAAGATTTAGCCGGTGATTGAGAATCGCTGATCGACTGAACGTCGATCAATCTGCCAATCACACGAATAGATCAACGATCGAAAATCCCAAATCAACGACGACTCACAGATCAGAGATCCCAGATCAAGAATTGACCATTACGTTCGTGGTTACGGCCGCCCGGACTCCGGATCGGCAAGGGTGAAGTTGACCGTCATGGTCATCACAATCGGCGTCGGCGCCCCGTTCAGCAAGGTCGGTACGAATTCCCATTGCCGCACGGCATCGAGGGCCGCCTGATCGAGAAGGGGAATCGACCGCAGTACACGGGCGTCCTGAACCAATCCGTCGGCGCCGATCACCGTCTCGACGATCACAATGCCCTGGACTCTGGCTGACTGCGCAATCGGCGGATACTCCGGCTTGACGTCCTTGATCTTCACCGGAGGCCTCACGTTGCCGCCAACTCTGATCGCACCGATCCCCCCCGCTGTTCCCGAACCCCGAATCCCGAATCCCGAATCCCGAATCCCGAACCCCGGATGCGCCGAGTGGCATCGCGATTGCTCTGCGCAAGAGCTTGCCTCAGCAATGGCGCCGCGCGCCGACCGCCGGCGTCCACACGGGCATGCGGGAACCGATGCCTATCAGCAGGCTTCGAAAGGAATAGCGTGCGCAACGACGCCAGGACGGTCTCCCTGTACATCGGTCTGGGTGCGATTGCCGCCAGCGTGTTTGCGGCTGATTTCTTTACGCCGCTCGGCGTCGCTGTCTGGATTTTCTACATCGTCCCCGTCGGTCTGACGATCCTTGGTGACGACGACGGGGCTCCGGTCATCGCGGCGATTGGCTGCACGCTGCTCGATGCTGGTCACGGCGTTCACCGACTCGCCCGGGGCCTCGTCGTCACCTGGGTCGCCTACGTGAACCGTGCCTGTCGGTCGTCGGCGGTGATCTGGACCATCGCGCTGCTCGCGCGTGGACTCGCATCGTCACACGCGTCGCGCGTCGAGGCCGATGACTGGATACGCCGCACACAGACGCAGCTGCTCGACGCGATGCAGGGCGAGCTGTCGGTGGCGGACATCGGCGCCCGGGCGCTGCGCGTTTGCGTGCCGGCGATCGACGCGCCGGTGGTGGCGCTCTATGCCTTCGACGGCACGGTGCTGCGACTTACAGCCACCGAGGGGCTTCGCGCCGGCGTCGGATGTCCCGCACGCCTTTCAACCTGGCGAAGGAGTCGTCGGTGAGGCCGCCCGCAGCGGACGCCTCGACGGTGCTGCGCGATCTGCCCGAGACGGCTTCTTTCCGATCCGCTCGGCGTTGATCGACGGGCACACCGCGTCACGTGCGTCGTCAGTCCGCTGCTCTCCGATCTCGTCGCTGCAAGGTGTGCTCGAAGCCGGTTTCGTTCATCGCCCCGACGCCGCGGCACTCGATCTGATCGAGCGGACGCGCGATGCGCTTGCGGTCGCCATCCGCGCGGCGTTCTATCGCGATCGTCTGCGCGCGCTGCTGGAAGAGACGCAGCGGCAGTCGGAGGCGCTCCGCGTGCAGCAGGAGGAGCTGCGCGTCGCCAACGAGGAGCTCGAGCAGCATACCGAGATCCTGAAGTCGTCGCAGGTGCGCCTCGAGCAGCAGCAGGCGGAGCTCGAGGCGACCAACGCGCAGCTCGAGATCGCAGGCGCAGGAGCTCGAGCAGCGGCAGCAGGCGCTCGTGCCGGCCAAGCAGGAGGCCGAGCGCGCCAGCGCAGTACAAGTCGCGAGTTCCTGGCCAACATGTCGCACGAGCTGCGCACGCCGCTGAACAGCACGCTCATCCTCGCCAAGCTGCTGACGGAGAACAAGGGCGGACGGCTGTCGGCGGACGAGGTGCGCTATGCGGACACGATCTACTCGGCCGGCAACAATCTGCTGACGCTCATCAACGACATTCTCGACCTCTCGAAGATCGAGGCAGGGGCAGTGCAGTCCAGCCGGAGCCGGTGGCCACCGCCGCGTTCGTCGACAGCCTGGCCGCGGACGTTCACACCGATTGGCGTCCGAACGGGCGCTCGACTTCGCGGTCGAGCTCCTGCCGGTCACCGCCGATACCATCGACGACCGATCCGCAGCGGCTGCGACAGATCCTGACCAATCTGCTGTCCAACGCGTTCAAGTTCACCGAGCACGGCGGCGTCATGCTTCGCGTGTCAGCGCCTGACGGCGCCGACCAGGTCTCCTTCGAGGTGCGCGATACCGGCATCGGCATCGCGCCGGAGCAGCAGGACGTCATCTTCGAAGCGTTTCGCCAGGCGGACGGCAGCACGCATCGCCGGTTCGGCGGGACCGGCCTCGGCCTCGTCGATCTCGCGCGAGCTCGCCCACCTGCTCGGGCGGCACGCTGACGCTGGTCAGTGCGCCGGGGAAGGGGAGCGTCTTCACGCTGACCATTCCCGTGCACGCTGAACGCCGCGCACCGCGAGCGCCGGCTACCGCATCGTCAGCCGGTCTCGCGCCGCGCCGACATCGCCGCGTCCACCGCGGCCGGCCGCTCGCGACGCGCGATGGCCAGCGCCGGCCCGCGTCGCCAGAGTTTGCCGACGACCGCGAGCGGCGCACGCATCCCGGCCGGCTGATCCTCGTCATCGAGGACGACCTGGCGTTTGCGCGGATCCTGATCGATCTCGCCCACGAGCTGGACTTCGACTGCGTCGTCGCCACGACGACCGACGAGGGCATGGCGCTCGCGCGCGAGCTGGCGCCGAGCGGCATCCTGCTCGACATCAATCTGCCCGACGGATCGGGTCTGGCGCTGCTCGATCGCCTCAAGCGCAATCCGGATACGCGTCACATCCCGGTACACATGGTGTCGGTGAGCGACAACGCGCAGACCGCGCTGGCGCTCGGTGCCGTCGGTTTCGCGCGCAAGCCGGTCGATCGCGACGAGCTGGTCAAGGCCATCGGCCAGTCTCGAGCAGCGGCTGGATCAGCGGGTGCGACGCATTCTCGTCGTCGAAGACGACGCGCAGCTGCGCGCCAGCATGCGCGAGCTGCTCGCGCTCGAGGGCGTGACGATTCATGACGTCGGCACGGCGCGCGAGGCGCTGGCGCAGCTGGCGGCGGAGAGCTTCGACTGTGTCGTGCTCGATCTCAATCTGCCCGATGCCAGCGGCTACGAGATTCTCGAGACGATGAGCGCGCAACGAGCGGTATTCGTTCCCGCCGGTCATCATCTACACCGGCCGGCCGCTCACCGCCGAGGACGAGGAGCGGCTGCGTCGGTTTTCGAAGTCGGTGATCGTCAAGGGCGCCCGCTCGCCGGAGCGGCTGCTCGACGAGGTGACGCTGTTCCTGCATCAGGTCGAATCACGTCTGCCGCCGGATTCGCGGCGCATGCTGGCAGGCGGCGCGCGAGCGCGACGACGTTCTTCGAAGGCCGGACGATCCTCGTCGTCGAGGACGACGTGCGCAACGTGTTCGCGCTGACCAGCGTGTTCGAGCCGCGCGGCGCCAAGGTGGTGATCGCGCGCAACGGCCGCGAGGGGGTGGAGATGGCGCGCAAAGTCCGCCCCGATCTGGTGCTGATGGACATCATGATGCCGGAGATGGACGGGCTGGCCGCGATGCGGGAGCTGCGCGCGCGATCGCGGCGCTGCGCGATCTGCCGATCATCGCGCTGACCGCGAAGGCGATGCGCGACGACTACGCGCAGTGCATCGCGGCCGGCGCCAGCGACTATCTGCGCCAAGCCGCTCGACGTCGACAAGCTCGTCTCGCTGTCTCGCGTCTGGATGTCGCGATGACGTCATCCCCGCGAGCACCGCTCGACGCGACGGTGACGACGTCGAGCTCGAGATCGAGCTGCTGGTGGAGGCGATCTATCGCAAGTACTGCGTACGACTTCCGACACTACGCGCGCGCGTCGCTGCGCCGCCGGATCGTCGACGCGCTGACCAAGCTCGGCGTCGAGAGCGTGTCGATGCTGCAGCACCGGATTCTTCGCGAGCCGAACGTGTTCACCGCGCTGCTGACGCAGCTGACCGTGCCGGTGAGCGATCTCTTCCGCGATCCCGCGTACTTCCAGCGCCGTGCGCGAGCAGGTGCTGCCGATGCTGGCGACCTATCCGTCGATCAAGATCTGGGTGGCCGGCTGCAGCACCGGCGAGGAGGTGTATTCGTTCGCGATTCTGCTCGACGAAGCCGGACTGCTCGACCGCACGCTGATCTATGCGACCGACATCAATCCCGAGGCGCTGCGGACGGCTGAGGCCGGCGTCTACGCCGTCGACCGCGTGCCGGCGTTCACGCGCAACTACCAGCGGGCCAGCGGCATCCGATCGCTCGCCGACTATTACACCGCTGCGTACGGCAAAGTGGTGTTCGATCGGCGGTTGCGCGCGCGCGTGACGTTCTCGGATCACTGTCTGGCCACCGACGCGGTGTTCGCCGAAGTGCACTTCGTCTCGTGCCGCAACGTGCTGATCTACTTCGACGCGGTGCTGCAGGCAGCGCGCGCTCGACCTGTTCGATCAGTCGCTGGCGCCGCGCGGGTTCCTCGGTCTCGGCTCGCACGAACGGCTCGACGCCGCGCGTCGTGACGGCCGCTTCGAGGATGTCGTGCCCGCCGAGCGGCTCTATCGGCGGAGTGTGTGATGGCATGGCCGAGACCGAGCGACTTCCGCGCGCATGCGCCCGACGTCGATCGCCGTCGGCGGGTCGGCCGGCGCGTTCGAAGTGCTGCGTCGACGTGCTGCCGCGCTGCCGCCGACGCTGCCGGTCGCCGGTCGTCGTCGTCGTGCACCTGCCGGCGGATCCGGACATCGCTTCGTCGAGGCGCTGGCCGCGTGCTGTGCGCTGCCGGTGGTGGAGGCGGAGGACAAGATGCCGATGACCGCCGGCGACCGTCTACGTGGCGCCGGCCGACTATCATCTGCTCGTTCGAGCGGGCATGGGACGCTCGCGCTGTCGGCCGATGCGCCGGTGCACTTTTCGCGTCCGTCGATCGACGTGCTGTTCGAGTCGGTGGCAGAGGCGTTCGGGACACGCGCGCGTGCGGCATCCTGTTGTCGGGCGCGAGCGCCGACGGCGCCGCCGGCCTCGCCGCGATCCGGAGACGCGGCGGATTGACCTGGGTGCAGTCGCCCGAGACCGCGCGGGTGCCGTTGATGCCGCAAGCAGGCGCTGGCGCTGGCGCCGCATCCGAGGATTGTCGCGTGCCGGAGATGGCGCGCATCTTCGCCGAATGGGGGAACGCTGGTGCGCTGAAGCCTCAATGCTGATCCCGGGATCGGGCCGTCGCGAACGCCTCGTCACGGTGACGCGAAGGTGCTGATCGTTGACGACCGCGAAGAGAACCTCGAGGTGCTGGAGCGCGCTGCTCGACTGCGCCCGGCGTCTCGCTGCTCAAGGCGTCGAGCGGGGAGGCGGCGCTCGAGCTGCTGCTCGCAGCACGACGTGGCGCTGGCGCTGATCGACGTGCGCATGCCGGAGATGGACGGGTTCCAGCTCGCCGAGTTCATGCGCGGGTCGGAGCGGACGCGTCGCGTGCCGATCATCTTCGTGACCGCCGGCGTCCCGGAGTCGGGCCGGATCTTCAAAGGCTACGAAGCGGGCGCGGTCGATTTCCTGTTCAAGCCGCTCGATCCGCAGCTGCTGCAGAGCAAGGTCTCGGTGTTCATCGAGCTGTTCCGGCAGCGGCAGCAGCTGGCGGCGCAGGTGCACGAACACAAGCAGCTGGTGCACACCGCGGAGCTGCTGATCGGCGTGCTCTCACACGATCTGCGCGGACCGCTGAGCGCCATCGTGACCGCCGGCGAGCTGCTGTCGCGCGCCTATCCCGACGACGAACGCATCGGGCAGATCGCGTCGCGCATCCGTTCCTCGTCCAACCGGATGACGCGGCTGATCGAGCAGCTGCTCGACTTCGCCACGGCGCGGCTCGGCCAGCTGCCGATCAAGCCGCAGCCGTCCAACCTGACCGAGCTCTGCGAGAGTCGCCGTCGCGGAGTTTCAGGCCCAGCGGCCGGATCTGTACTGGCGATGTGCGAGGCGATCCGGTGGGCACGTGGGATCCCGATCGGCTGCTGCAGGTGCTCGCGAATCTCATCGGCAACGCCGTGCAGCACGGCGATCCCGGATCATCCGATCGTCGTGCGGGTCGAAGGACAGCTCGATGCGACGGTGCGCATCGAAGTGGAGAACACCGGGTCGATTCCCGGCGACATTCGCGACACGATCTTTTCCCCGTTCGTCCGATCGACCGACTCGTCGCGCGGCGCCGGCCTCGGGCTGTATATCGTCGAGCAGATCGCCAGGGCGCATGGCGGCGGGGTGGCGGTGCACAGTGAGCGAGAACACGACCGAGATTCGAAGTCATGCTGCCGCGTCATTACGCGCGCCGACGCCGATTCGGCGGTCAGGTGCCTTCAGGAATCACGGCTGACGTTGATTCCGGCCTGAGCTCCCACTAGACTGATGCCGCGCTTTGCACGACCCAAGACGGCGTGCTCGGCCGATCCCAAGAAGGAGTGTTGGCAATGCGCGGACGCTCGTCCCGAGAAGGACTTACAGCTGTTCTTGTGCTCCTGGCGACCGTCCTGCCGACGCTGCGCGGCGCGCAGTCGCTTCCCGCCGGCTGGTCGACCGACGAGATCGGCGCCGTCGGCTCGACGGGCAGTGCGAGTGGCAGCGGTCAGTCGTTCACGGTGACCGGCGCCGGCGCCGACATCTGGGGGACGCGGACGCCTTCCGGTTCGTCTACGTTCCGCTCACCGGCGACGGGTCGATCGTGCGCGCGTCACCAGCGTGCAGCACGTGCAAGACTGGACGAAAGCCGGCGTCATGATGCGGGCATCGCTGACGCCCGGCTCGCCGCACGCCTACATGCTGGTCAGCGCCAACAAGGGTCCCGCATTCCAGCGCAGGGTCGCTGACAACGACATCTCGACTCACACGTCTGCCGGGAGCGGCTACGTCCCCGGCTACGTCGGCTGACGCGCGCCGGCGGCACCATCACGGCGTCGTTCTCGTACGACGGCTCGTCCTGGGTGACCGTGGGCGCCGAAGACGATCCCGATGCCCTCGACGATCTACGTCGGCCTGGCCGTGACGAGTCACACCTACGGGGCTCGCGACCGCGACCTTCGAGGCGTCCGTCAGCGTGCTCGTCAGGCGGGGCGCCGTCAGGCGGAGGAGGAGAGGGAGGCGAGACGATCGTCTTTTTCAGGCATGGTGAGAAACCGGCTGGCGGATATGGACAGTTGACGTGCCAGGGATTGCAGCGCGCGCTCGCCCTGCCCTCGGTTCTCGTCGGACGCTACGGCCGTGCCCAGTACCTCTTTGCCCCGAATCCGCTGCCGAAGGTGAACGACAGCGCCGGCGCCTTCGACTACGTGCGGGCGCTGGCGGCCATCGAGCCGACGGCCATCTCCCTGGGATTGCCGGTGAATGCGGAACATGGACACACCGATGTCTCGGGGCTGCGCGATGCACTCCGCACTTGGTTCACGACAGCCTGTACCGTCGTGCGATCAAACGTGGGCGGCACGATGACCGCGCAATTCGACCGCGATTTTCAGGGGCTGAACGTGCCGATCCACGTCCTGCCCATGCTGCGCTCCTTACTTCCCACGCCTTCCCTAACGAACGCTTCAGAAACTCTTCAGGTGCGAAACCGTCGCGGTCGCGCTTAACTGAGGGCGCTGCGTGCGCGTCCGTCCGCTCTGCGCACGACGAAAGGATTCAGATGAAGAGGTCGAATGTGGCCACGCGCTGCGTGCATGCTCGCGATGGCGATCGTCGTGACGTGCGCCGGGCTCGCCACCGCGGGACAGAACCCCGCGCAGCGGCCGGCCGCCCCCGCGCAACAGCCGCCGCCGGCCGGCGCGCAGATGCCGAACATGCCGGGGATGCCCGCCACCGTGCCTATGGGCATCGTCTCCGGCGTGGTGACCAAGGCGGGCGGCGGGGCTGTGGCTGGCGCGACGGTCACGGTGACGAACACGCACGAACGGCGTGAAGTACAGCGCATCCACCGACGACACCGGGCGCTACGCGTTGCCCAGTCTTCCGGTTGCCAGCTACGACGTCGTCGTCACGCTCGGCGGCTTCAAGCCGTTCCGCCGTCCCGCGCTGGCGGTGGCGGCCAACAGCACACAGACGGTGGATGCCGCGCTCGAGGCCGGCGATGCCGACAGCGAGCGGGTTGCGCTGCTCGATCGCATCGAGGAGCTGGAAAAGCGGCTGAACGACCTCGAGTCGAGCGCCGTGCTGTCGGAACCCGAGACGCGCGTCAAGCGCGTCGAGGTGTACGTCGACAAGAATGGCGTCGAGTACGACACGCCGCAGCCCGGCGCCAAGAAGACGTACACCTACCAGCGCGAGCGCGTCTACCGCCGCCAGACGATCAACGAGAAGATCGAAGAGGCGATGGCCGACGCGGCCGACAAGAGCGTTCGGATCGGCGTCGATGCGACGACGGTCGCGCAGTTCGCGGGCCAGACCCACACGAACGACGAGCTGCGTGGACAGCGCGGCCTACGCGCTGGCCTCCGCCGATCTCTTCTTCACCGCCAAGCTGGCGCAGTACACGACGTTCTTCGCCGACGTCGTCGCGCTCAGCGGTGCGCCGCCGGACGCCGAGATTCCGACGCTGACGCTGCTGAATGGCTACACGGCGCGCCTGACCAATCCGAACCAGCTGAATCTGCGCGAGGTGTGGCTGCGGACGGAATTCTTCGGCCAGCGTCTCGGCGCTGACGGCCGGCCGTCTCGATCTCACCAACTACTTCGACCACAACGCCGGGGCCAACGACGAGACGACGCAGTTCATCAGCGACGCGCTGGTGAACAACCAGATGCTCGGACTGGCGTCGAACGGCACCGGCGTCGACTGTCGACTACGATCCGAAGAACGCGTTCTCGTTCCGCTTCGGCGTGCAGCAGAGCAACGACGACGCGACGAACCTCTCCGACTCGATCTTCTCGCTCGCCGAGGTCGGTTACACCGCGACGCCGTTCTCGCTGCCGGAAGGCCACTACCGGGTCTGGTTCCGGGCCAACAACGGCGACGTCGATTCGAAACACGCCGTCGGCGTCAGCATCGATCAGAAGCTCACGGACAAGGTCATGCTCTTCGGCCGCTACGGCACGCAGAAGTCTGCCCGGCGACCGCGATCACTACTGGAGCGCCGGCATCTCGTTCAGCAACGGCTTCGTCTTCAACCCCCACGACACCTGGGGCATCGGCTACGCTGAACATGGATCTTGCCACCGGCGACAAGGAGCAGCTGACCGAGGGGTATTACAACTTCGCGCTGACCGAACGGCTGCGGCTGTCGTTGATGCTGCAGCACGTGCTCGACACGCCGCTCGAGCGAGAGCAAGTTCGGGTATCTGCTGCCCGGCGTGCGTCTGCAGGCCGCGTTCTAGGTTTCAAGGAGCAGCACCATGTTGAATCTCAGACGACGCCTCGTCATTACTCGGCATTGCGCTGGCCGCGGCCGCGCACATCCGCCGGCGTGACGGTCGAGGGACAGAGTCCCACGGTCAAGATCACGGATCCCACCTCGGTCGTGATGATCGTCAATCGCGACTCGAACGACATCAGCTTCCTGGACATGAAGACGAAGAAGATGGTCGGGAGCGTGTTCCTCGGGAACAACGTCAACCCGCACATGGTCATGATGTCGCCCGACGGCCGCTACGTCGTCACCGGCGGGACCCGCGCGAACAAGGCGTACATCATCGACGTCCGCACGCTGCAGCTGGTGAAGACGATCCCGGTCGACATCGCACCGGAGCACCTCTCGTTCTCGCCGGACAGCCGCTGGTACTACCAGGGCAATCCGGAAGGTGACTCGATCTCGGTCATCGACATGCAGTCGCTGACGCAAGATCAAGACGATTCCCGGCTTTGCCGAGCCGCTGAACGTCACCTTCCTGCCCGACGGCTCGAAGGCCTACGTCGGCAACTACGGCGCGCACTGGGTCGGTGTCGTCGACGTCCGCCGGCACGAGCTGCTCGAAGAAGATTCAGGTCGGCAATATGCCCGGCGTCGCCAAGCTCGATCCGGCGAAGTATCTCGGTGAGATCCACGGCATCAACATCGCCGCGCTGTCGAACGACGGCAAGACGCTCTATGCCGCTGACGGCGACCTCGGCGTCGTCGCCGTCATCGACCCGCGCGAAGACAAGGTGCTCAAGACGATCCGCGTCGGGAAGGATCCGTGGCGCATTTACATGAGCCACGACGGGAAGTACGGCATCACGCCGAACAACGGCGACGAGACGATCTCGATCATCGACCTGCAGGCCGGCAAGGTGGCGGCGACGCTCGAGGCCGGGCCCGAACATGACCGGCGTGAACTTCGCTGCCGGCAAGGCGTTCGTGATCAGCTCGACGACCGGCTTCGTCTATGTCTACGACATGAAATCGCTGAAGCCGGCCGGACGTATCAAGATCGGCACGAACATCCAGCTCGAGACGGCAACCACGGACACGCAGGACGAGAAGCTCTATCTCGCCGATTCGACCGAAAACGCGGTGGTGATCATCGATGCGAAGACCGAACGCGATCGAAAAGATCAGGAACGTCGGGCTGTATCCCTGGGGCACCCACGTCATGGACAGCAAGGACAACTACTGTCACTGACGGTCGCAGGATCGCGGAGGCTGCGGCGGCTGCCGGAGCGCCTGGCAGCCTGATAACGTGCAGGTCGTGAGATCTTCCGGGCTGCTTGTCGTCGCGACTGGTCGTGCTGCTGACTGGCATCCCTCGCGACGCCCAGAGCGTCCGTTCCCATACGCGGCTCAATCCTCGCGGCACGAGCCGTCTCGAAGGACTCAGGCCGTCGATCTCACGCTCACCGTCACGCCGGTGACGACGCGGCCCGATTCAGGTCTGGGTGCGAACGGCGGCCGCGGTCGACCGCATCCGCAGCAGCGCTCGACGTCGATCGTGCCGGCCGCCGACGCGCCGTTCGTGAAGGTCGGTCAGCGCGTGCGCGCGTTTCCGGTCGAATCGCGCTCGTCGATGTATCAGGCGCGCGTCACCCGCGTGACGCCGTCGGCCGATGGCGCGCCGACCGTGCAGATCACGCTGAACGGTCCCGGCCGCGACGGCGCGCGCCACTACGTGGCCGAGATCGTCACCGAGCGCGGCGACTACCTGTCGGTGCCCAACGAAGCCATCATCGAGGAAGGCGACGCGCGCGTCGTCTACGTGCAGCGCGCAGGAAGGGCAGTACGAGCCGCAGACGATCACCGCCGGCCTGCAGGGCGAGCTCTACACGCAGGTGACCGACGGCGTCCGCGACGGCGATCAGGTCGTCACCTTCGGCAGCTTCTTCATCGATTCTGAGTACAAGCTGAAGGGGACGGCGCAGAGCCAATGATCGACCGTGCGCTCGAGCTCGTCATCCGCCTCCGCGCGCTGATCTGGCGCTCGTGGCGGTGGCGCGTCGTGGCGAGCCTGTACACGCTCACCCGGGCGCCGCTCGACGCCATTCCCGACATCTCCGATCCGCAGGTCGTCGTCTACGTGAAGTGGCCGCGCAGTCCGCAGCTGCTCGAGTCGAACGTCAACGAGCCGATCATCCGCTCGCTCGTCGGCGCGCCCGGCGTCCAGTCGATCCGCGGCACCTCGCACATGGGCTACTCGTTCATCTACGTGATTCTCGCCAAGCGGCGCCAACCGCAGCCGCGTGCAGGAGCTCGTCACCAACCGCATCAACGCGCTGCGACCGCAGCTGCCCGCCGATGCCGCTCGTCTCGCTCGGACCGAATGCCAGCAGCATGGGCTGGGTCTATCAGTACGCGCTCGTCGACCGCGAGGGGAGTGCGCGACCTGCGCGAGCTGCGGCTGCTGAACGAGAGCCAGGTCAAGCCGGCGCTGCAGGCGGTGTCGGGCATCGCGGAAGTGGCGTCGGTCGGCGGTCTCGAGAAGCAGTACCAGGTGAAGCTGTTTCCGCCGCTCCTGGCCAGCCTCGGCGTGTCGCTGCGCAACGTCGTCGATGCGCTCGGTGCGGCGTATCAGGAAGTCGGCGGGCGCACGATCGAGGTCACCAATCGCGAGTACCAGCTGCGCGCGGTGCTCGACAGCGGCGACATCGAGCAGCTCGAACACCTGGTGCTGAGACGCGACGCGAAGGACGGGACGCCGATTGCCCTCAAGGACGTCGGCTACGTGCAGGTCGGCTACGACCTGCGTCGCAGCACGGCGGACCTCGATGGCACGCGGCGAAGTGGTCGGCGGCATCGTCGTCATGGAGCAGGACCAGAACGTCCTGGCCATCACGCGCGGCATCGACCAGCGGCTGGCGACGCTGCGCACGGCGCTGCCGAAGGGCGTGGAGATCGTCACCACCTACGATCGCGCCGCCTGGATCTGGGCGACGTTGAAGCAGTTCATGGGCACGCTGCTGTCCGAGCTGGTCGTGCTCATCCTCGTCACGGTCCTGTTCCTCGGCAACTTCCGCTCCGCGGTCGGTCCGATCGCGATTCTGCTGCTGAGCACGCTCTTCACCGTGCTGCCGCTGGCCGGTTTCGGTCAGACGATCAATCTCTTCTCGCTGGCCGGTCTGTGCATCGCCATCGGCGCGATCGAGGACGCGACGATCGTCATCGTCGAGAACTGCGCTGCGGAGCTGGCGCTGCACCCGGGGCTGCGCGGCCGCGACGCGGCGGCCGATCATCCTGCACTCGATCGCCCGCGTCGCCCGTCCGCTGCTCTACTCGCTCGTCATCATCGTCGCCTCGTTCCTGCCGGTGTTCTTCCTCGAGGCGCGCGAGGCACGCCTGTTCGATCCACTCGCCTACAGCAAGACGTTCGCGGTGGCGCTGTCGACGCTGCTGACCGATCCTGCTGCTGCCGATCATCATGGTGTGGGTGTTCGAGCGGGACGAGCTGGCGGCGCGCGTCGACCGCGCAGTGCGCCGTCGCGGTCTGAACCAGTCGCTCGGTCGAGCCATCGGTTCGCCCTTGCCGGCATGATCGTCGCCGGCATCGTGCTCGCCGGCGCGGCGCGTCGCGCGCGTCGTCGACCTGGAGTTCCGCGTCGAGGTCTACGAGCTGATCGCGTTCCTGTCCGCCATCGTCCTGGTGTGGGCGCTGATGCGCGCGCTCGGGCGAACCGCACGCGATTCAGGACACGAATCCGGTGCGCGTCTACGCGGCGATCCTGCGCCGGACGATTCAGCATCGCTATGCGTTCACCGCCGCCGGCGTCGCTCGTGGTCGTTGTCGGCGGCGCTGATGCTGCGCGGTTTCCAGCGCGACTTCCTGCCCGACGTCGATGAAGGGCTCGGTCCTCTACATGCCGACGACGCTGCCCGGGTCTGCCGACGCGCGAGGCCGGCTGGATCGTGCAGCAGATGGATCGCAAGCTGAAGTCGATTCCCGAGGTCGAGCGCGTGTTCGCCAAGCTGGGACGAGCGGACACGTCCACCGATCCGGCGCCGGTGTCGATGATCGAGACGACGATCATGCTGAAGCCGAAGTCCGCCTGGCGTCAGGGGCATGACGAAGGACACGCTGGTCGCCGAGATGGACCGGGCGATGCAGATCGTCGGCTACGTCAATACCTGGGTGCAGCCGATTCGCGCGCGCGTGATGATGCAGACGACCGGCATCCAGACACCGGTCGGCGATCAAGGTGAAGGGCACCGACGTCGCCGAGATCGAGCGGATGTCGCAGCAGCGTCGAACAGGCGCTGCGCGAGGTGCCGGGGACGAAATACGTGCTGGCCGAGCGCATCTCGGAGGGCTACTACACCGACGTCCAGTACCAGCTCGCGCGGCTCGCCGAGCACGGCATCACCGCCGACGAGGCGATGCTGACCGTGCGCTACGGCATCGGCGGCGACAACCTGCTCGGCATCAAGCAGACCGACGGCACGGTGGTGCCGCTCGCGATTCAGTATTCGGCGGAGTATCTCGACACGCTGGAGAAGGTGCGCAACACGCCGGTGGTCGGCGTCGACGGAGCGGTCCCGCTCGGCGCAGCTCGGCGACGTCTCGGTGCGCAAGCTGCCGGAGATGATTCGCAACGACAACGGCGCGCTGTCCGGCTACATCTACGTCGACATCCAGGGAGTGACGGCGACGGACTACGTCGACTCGCGCGCAGGAGGCGCTGACCGGCACGTGTCGCTGCCGGCCGGCTACTCGCTCGAGTGGACGGGCCTGTACGAATACACGACGGCGGCGAGCGCGCGTCTGCGCGTCATCATTCCGCTGACGCTGGTCATCATCTTCGGGCTGCTGGTGATGACGTTCCGTTCGGTCAGCGAAGCGATTCTGGTGGCGATGTCGGTGCCCTTCGCCATGGCGGGCGGCGTGCTTCTGCAGTGGGCGCTCGGCTATCCGATGACCACCGCCGTGATCATCGGCTACATCTCGGTCTTCGCCGTCGCCGTGCAGACCGGCATCATCATGGTCATCTTCATCCGCGAGGCGCTCGACGCGAAGCCGCCGGATCAGTCGCTCGTCGATGCCGTCATCGCCGGCTCGACGGCGCGGCTGCGACCGAAGCTGATGACGGTGGCGACGATCATCCTGTCGCTGTCGCTCATCCCGCTGTCGTCTGGCCCGGGCATGGAGATCATGAAGCCGATTGCGGCGCCGAGCATCGGCGGCATGATCACGTCGACGCTCCACGTGCTGTTCATGACGCCGTGCCTGTTCGTCATCGCCGACGACGTGCGGCGCTGGTGGGCGCGGCGGCGCCGCTGAGGAGGTGGTCGCATGAGAAGCGCGCCGATGGCGATGCTCGTCGCTCACCGGCTGCAGCGGCGCTGCTGATCGGCTGCGTGTGGCCGTACCGAGCGCACGAGCAGGCGCCGGCCGACCGCCGCCAAGGCCGCACATCGCCGACGGCGGCGACTGCGGTCAATGCGGCCGTCTACATGTGTCCGATGGACCGCGACGTGCGCGGACTACGCGCCGGGCAAGTGCCCGCGCTGCGGCATGGCACTCGTCACGTCGATCCCCGATCCGGTCGAGTATCTCGTCGACGTGACCACGACGGCGCGCGCCGCAGCCGGGCGTGCCGGCCCAGCTGAACTTCGGCATTACCGATCCGTGGAAGGGCAATCCGGTCACGAAGTTCACTGGAAGTCCACGAGCGGCTGTATCACGCGTTCGTCGTCAGCCGCGATCTGCAGTTCTTCGTGCACGGCCATCCGCGAGTGGCGGAACAACCGCTTCGAGTACGACGGTGACGTTCCCGAAGCCGGGCATGTACCGCGTCCTCAGCGATTTCTATCCCGAGGCGTCGGTGCCGCAGTTGAGCGCGAGCACGCTCTTCGTCGGCGACGTGGAGCCGGATCCACGGCCGGTCGTGCTCGACGAAGGACTACACCCCGAAGCAGGGCGAGAACGTCGGCGTCAGCATGGTCAGTATTCCCGACGCCGCGATCGCCGGAATGCCGACGCGCCTTCGCTTCGCCCTCGGTCAGGCGAGCGGCTTCGAGCGGTATCTCGGCGTCTGGGCGCACATGCTCATCGCCAGCGATGATCTGATCGACATGATGCACACGCATCCGTCGATCGCGAATGGCGGACCGGAGGTCGAGTTCACGGTCGTCTTTCCGCGGGCGCGCACCTATCGCCTGTGGATCCAGCTGCAGCGCAACGGCGAAGTGAACACGGTCCACTTCGACGTGCCGGTCAAGGCGATGTCCAATGGCCCATCGGCGCAAGCAGCGGTTCCCGGCATGGATGCGAGTGATGCGCCGTCACGCGGGCGCTCGTCGCCGGTCTGGTGGCTCGCCGCCGGACGCTCGACGCCCACAACTTCGGACGAATCCACCGACCTGGAACCGGGAAGATGTCGCGTCTGATTTACGATCGCTGTGCCTCGTGTCATCGTCCCGAAGGCACGGCATTCTCGCTGATGACCTACCGGACGCGCAGCCGCGCGCGGTGGCGATCAAGGATGCCGTGCTCGCGCGTCAGATGCCGCCGTGGGGAGCGGTCAAGGGGTTCGGCGAGTTCCGCAACGATCAGGGACTGACGCAGGAGCAGATCGAGCTCATTTCCGACTGGGTGGAGGGCGGGATGACGAAGGGCAACAATCCCAACGTGAAGCCGGCGCCGCCGAAGTTCGACACGCCTCCCGCCGCCGTGCCGACGAAGGGCGTCACCGCGACGTGGCGAGTTCGCGCCTGACGCAGCCGCTGACCGTCGATGGCCTCCTGCCGGAACGCGTGCCCGATCGCCGAAGTCAATGCAGATCGTGGCGGCGCTGCCCGACGGCCGCGTCGAGCCGCTGGTGTGGCTCTATGAATATCGAATGCCTTCAGGCATCCGTTTCTGTTTCGCACGCCGCTGCCGCTGCCGGCCGGCACCGTCATTCGTGGCCTTCCGTCCACCGCCACCGTGACGCTGCTGCAGGTGCCTCGATGATGCGACTGAGCGTTCGCGTACTGTTCCTGCCTGTCTCGCTGATGACGCCGCTGCATGCCGTGCCGCGCCGGAGGCGACCGAACTGAAGGACGCTGCAGCAGGCGCACTCGGGCGATCTCGACGTCGTGCTCCTCGCGGCATGGCGACGCGCTGAAGCCGGGTAAGGATCAGGCGTTCCTCGAATTCCGCAGCGGCACCGATCATCATCTCGTCGACGTCGGCACGGTGACGATGAACGCGACGATGCCGATGGCCGGCATGCCGCCGATGATGGGCAGCAGCTTCGTGAACAAGACCGAGGTGGCCGGCCGATATGCGGTCGACACCGACCTCAGTATGGTCGGGTCGTGGCGGTCTCAGATCGCATGGGACGGACCAGCGGGCAAGGGGAAGTGCCAGATGCCTGGCACCGTCCGCTGAACGACCGAACGTTCCCCGGATTGACGCTGTTCAGTTTCATCGCCGCGTCGGACTGCGTCTTGCAGCGTGCTCAATGATCTCGCGGAGCGCGTATGGCGGCCTCCGCGCATCTGAGAGCAGGAGGAGGCACGATGTCACTGCGAGGAACTTACGCCTGGGCGTTGAAGAGTCGCCAACGATATCCAGTTCAACGGGTTCGATCGACGAGCGCGACGGGAAGTTGCACTTCAAGGGCACCGACGACGTCGCAGGATCAGGCAAACAAGATCTGGGACGCCATAAAGACGATCCCGACGTGGTCGCAGGAAGTCGTCGCCGATATTCAGGCGACGGCGCAGACCGGACCGTCAGAATCAACGTACACCGTCAAGGCGGGCGACACGCTGAGCTCGATCGCACGGAGTGTCTCGGGAATGCGAATGCCTACAACAAGATCTTCGACGCCAATCGCGATCAGCTGACCGACCCGAACAAGATCAAGCCGGGTCAGGTATTGAAGATTCCGGCCGCGTAACCCGCACGCAGGGCGGGTCCCTTCCAGCTTCGCCATGGATAAGGCGCATCGCGGTAGCGCGAACGCTGGTTCGGACCCGCCATCAGTTCAGATGGCCGCAGACCGGCTGGCCTCTGCGCGTCACGAAACGTGCGAGGATAGGCTCGATGAAGCACTGAAATGACGGTCCGGACGAAAGCGAAAGCTGCCACTGTCAGAGGCAGGAAGACTGGTACGGGCGAGGCCAGGAGCACTGCGGCGCGCAAGACAGACCCGCGCACGCAGACACGAAGCTACATCGCACGTCTTGCGCCACCGGCGCGGGCGCAGCTGACGAAGCTGCGTGATGCGATTCGTTCAGCCGCACCGGAGGTCGAGGAGGCTTTCAGCTACGGCATCCCCGGGTTCAGGCTCGATGGCCGCCCCCTCGTCTGGTACGCGGCGTTCACCAACCACGTCGGTCTGTATCCGATGACGGCGTCGATTCGTAAGGCATTTGCCGCGGAGCTCGAAGGACTTCAAACGTCCACAGGGACGATCCGCTTTCCACTCGATGCGCCGCTGCCGGTGTCGCTGATCAAGCGGCTGGTGAAGGCCCGCCTCACCGAGGCTCGCGCCCGCTGACACGGTCTGACGCTACGGCTGCTGACTGGCCGGTGGCGTTCCGCCGTTCAGCCGCAGATACACCACCAGTTGACCGTACGTGTCCTGGCTGTGCGACATCATGAAATAGATCAAACGCTGCCGGCTGGCAGTGGGTCCCATGAACGGGATGGCGGTGACGCGCTCGGCCAGCTGCTGTTCGTTGAACTCCTTGAGCACCGCTCCTCCGTACTCGGTCGTTCGCTGCAAGGCCGCCAGGATGTCCGCCTTCGAGCTCGCCTTCTGATTGATTGCCGGCGGCGGCGTCTTCGCACCGAGCATGTTGAGCAATGCCATGTTCACTGTCACGACGTGCATCACCCGTTCGCCGAACGTCTGCTGTGGCGACGTGGGTTTGAAGCCGTACTTGTCTTCCGGCATCGCCTGCGCAAGCCCTGCCAGCAGCACATTGTTCGCAACCCAGTCCGCCTGAATGTCGCAGGCGATTGTCGTGCAGGGCGGCAGCCCGCCCGTGCGGCCTTGAGCTGCTTCACCGCCCCGCACCAGTAGCGCTCCGACACACAGTGCCGTTCCGACGAATATCGCTGCCAAGCGTTGCTTCATGGTGAGCCTCGTCCCTATCACGCAGGACCTTTGTGAATTCCGAATTGTGAAGCGTCAGCGATTGACTGGCCAGTGGCACCACTTGCACCACTGATCGTCCCGTGTCACCGGATGTGCGCAGGCCGGGCACTGCTGAGGGGTCTCAGTAAGCCTGGTCGTGCTGGCGGTTCGGCGTCCCGTCGGGCTGCTGCTACTGCTTCGCTTGAGGGCTGCACGCGCTGGAGCCGGTCCCGGCCCGGGCACACGCATGTGGCAATGCGGGCAGTGTTCGGGCCCAGGTTCGAAGGTTTTGCGGCACAGGGAGCAGGTGATCATTGGCTACGTCACAGTAGCACTTGCGCCTAATCCTGTCTCGACCGCGCAAAGGCAGGGGTTGTGTTCGCGCCGCTTTTGACTCCTCCGGTCGAGGGTATTTGGCAGTAGGCTAACGGGGCCGCCAATGAGCGATGCCGAGTCGCCGCGTCGCACCGGCCGGGGTCAGCGGGAACGGCACGATCCGTACAACGCAGCACGCGACCTCCTCAGGCACAACGGGTGGCTCGCCTCGCTCCCGGCCGAGGCCTGCGCTCGCCTGATCCCGCAGCTTGAGCGGGTGGATCTCGAGCGGAAGACGGTGGTGACCCGAGCCTTCGAGCCGTCGCAGTATGCCTATCTCCCGGTGACTGCGGTGATCTCGCTCATTTCACGCTCCGAGTCGGGCGAGACGCTGGAGGTGGGCATGATCGGGCGCGACGGGATCCTGGCGTCATCGGTCCTCCCCGGTGCCGCCACGATGCCCTGTGACGGCATCGTCCAGATCCCCGGGATTGCGTATCGCATGCCCGCCAAGACATTGCGCCGGGAGGTCACGGCCGACGGCTCGCTCCACACGGCGCTCGGCCGGTTTGCGCAGGTGCTGCTCGCGCGGAGCATGCAGATTGCGGCGTGCAACGCGTTTCATGCCGTCGAACAGCGCTGCGTGCGGTGGCTGCTCATGGTCAGCGACCTGGCGGACAGCCGCGAAATTCCAATGACTCACGAGCTTCTGGCTGCCGTGCTCGGTGTCCGGCGTCCCACGATGACGCTGGTGCTCGGCGCGTTGCATCGCGCCCGGCTTGTCGAGGAAGAGCGCGGCCGGATCATCATCCACGACCGCACGCGTCTCGAAACCGATGCCTGCGAGTGTTACCGGGCGATGCGCGACGCGCAACGCCGGCTGCTTGGTTACTGAACGACACGCGCTGCCATCATTACACCCCGGTCTCAAATCCGCCGGTTTTGTTCGCGACCGTACCGACGTCCGCAGGAACGGTGAAGCAGGATTCCGCAGTCCATAAGAGAGGTGCGCCACCGTGAGCATCCGGCTTCCTCGCTCGTCTGACCCGTTTGCGTTCCACAATACGCCCGAGCCGCCGTTTTACGGCCAGCCTCCAGTCGCCGTCCTCGACGAAATCCGCCTTGCCTTGAGCATGCATCTCAATCTGATGCTGGTCGGCGACGTCGATCCGGTGATCGCCGCGCTCATGCCGGAGTTCGAGGAGCCGTTGATGATTTCGGCGCCGGGCTCGGTCCTCGTCCTGCCGCCGCCGAACGTGGTCAGCACACTAGTGCTGCGCGGCATCGGCAGCATTGACGACGACGATCAGCAGCGGCTGCTGGACTGGCTCACCATCTCGAACGGAACGACGCAAATCGTAAGCACGACGGCCGTCGCCCTCGGCGGTCCGATGGCCCCGAGAGCGTTCGACGACCGACTCTATTACCGGCTGAACACGGTGTGTGTCCACGTGCCCTTTGCCCACGGCCTGATCGCACCGATCTCCGGTTGACGCCCGGTCACGCGGAGGGCCTTCTGGGCCGCCGTCAGTGCGTCGCAAGCAAGCACACCTGAGCCAGGCGCCGGGAACGCGCGGGAGAGCGAGGTATACTCGGCACCTCCGCAGCCACCAATGAGCACGCTCGATCGAATATAGAAAGCAGGTCTGACATGACGCGCCTCGCCCTGACCCTTCTCGCCGCCGCCGCTGTGGGCACCAGCGCGCTGGCACAATCACAGTCCGAGATCGACACGGCGCTGCTTGCCGCACCGGCTCAGCTGAAAGCGGCCGCCACGGTGATCAAGTGGAAGCCGGATTTCACCTACGACACGCTGCGCAAGGGAACGAATCGTCTCGTCTGCTTCGACAAGTCGAACATGCCGGGACAGCAGCCGTTTTCAATCGAGTGCAGCAGCATCGCCAATATCGACCGGGTCGCACAGAATCTGAAGTTCGAGGCCGAGCCGGATCGCGCCAAGCGGACGGCGGCGATTGCGGCCGCTGAGAAGAACGGCACGCGCATCAAGCCAGAATACGGCTCGGTCTGGTTTCACCTGATGGGGATGAACAAAGAAACCGCGCGCACGCACATGACCGTGGCGCTGCCCGGCGCGACATCGGCGTCGACCGGGCTCCCGGACAACGCACAGCAGGGCGGCGCGTGGGTGATGGACGCCGGCACAAGCGGCGCCCATCTCATGGTTCCCGGGGAATAGCCGCGCGCATTATTCACGCGCGGACAAGACACGCCGACGCCGACACCGGCGTTGGCGTGCACGGTGCCACCATGAAAGAGCTGCTTCCGCTCGTCATGACCGCGGCTGTGCTGTCGGCCGCGCCTGCCAGAACGACACTCGTCGGTACGATCAGCGACGACATGTGCGCCGTCATCGGACACGCGGGGATGCGGATGGGGCCGACGGATGCGGACTGTGCACGCGCCTGCGTGGCCGCACATGGCGCAGCCTACGTGCTGGTGGTCGGGAAGAACGTCTACACGCTGAGCGATCCGACACGTCCCGAGAAATTCGCCGGTCAGAAAGTCAAAGTCACCGGCACGCTCGAGGCGAAGACCAGGAAGATTCAGGTCGAGTCGATCGTCGCCTCGAAGTAGAACCCACCCTCACATGTCTCAACGTCGGGCGGCGCTCATCGTTGGCGCCGGCATCGGCGGGCTGTCGGCAGGCATCGCATTGCGTCGGGCCGGGTGGGACATTCGCATTTTCGAACGTGCCCACTCCCCCCGCGAGCTCGGCTTCGGCGTCGCCCTGGCCCCGAACGCGATTGCGGCGTTGAGTGACCTCGGGGTCGCGGACGCCGTCCTCGGCCGCAGCTTCGCCCCAAGCACATTTCGTGGTGAGTTCAGACGTCCTGACGGCACCGTCATCAAGCGCGCGTGGATTACGCCGCGTGAAACGCTCGGCGGACCGATGGCGGTCGCCTTGCGGCCGGCGCTGCACGGCGCACTTCTCGAGGCGGTCGGTGTCGAAGCGCTGTCCCTGGCGAGCGACGTGGCGGGGTTCAGCTGCGACGGGGCGCGCGTGCGGCTACGTCTGAGCAGCGGCGCAGACATCGAAGGCGATCTGCTCATCGGCGCCGACGGCATCGGATCCGTGATTCGTCGCCAGCTTCATCCGGGCGAGCCTGCCCCGCTCGGCCGGTCTCGTGGCCGTTCGCGGTGCGGTGCACGGCGGGGTCGAGCTGCTCGGCGACTGCGCAGGCGTGATCTACCTCGGACCAGGCATCGAATCGGCGGTCGTGCGCGCGAGCGAGACCGGGATCTACTGGTTTCTGTCACTGGCGGAGGAGCTCGTGCCCGGTCTGCGCGATTCCCGCAGCATTCTGGACAGGATGGCGCCGCGGTTCGACGCAATGTTCCGCGCGATCACGTCGCTGACGACGGACATGCGCTGCGACGTCCTGGCCGATCGCGATCCACTTCGGGCCTGGGGCACCGGCCCGGTGACGCTGCTGGGAGACGCGGCGCACCCGATGCTGCCGCAGACCGGTCAGGGGGCGGCGCAGGCAATGGTGGATGCGGTCGCTCTCGGCCGGCTACTGAAAGACGATGTCCCTGTCGTTCCTGCGCTGCGGCAGTACGAGACACTGCGCATTCCGCCGACTGGTTCGCTGGTCTACCAGGGACGCCGCACCGCCCGTGTCACGCGATCGACGAGTCCGCTGGTCGACCGCCTGCGGGAGCTGGCGATCCGCCTCGCGCCGGTGGGGCCGATCGTCAAAGTCTTGACTCGAATCAACCGACGAGCGGGCACTCGGGTCACTCCGTAAGCGTTCCCCCCACGACCTCCACTCAGCAGATCAACCTGCTCGACACGAACGACGTCTACGGCGAAGGGCTGCGGCTGTGGGACCTCACGTTCAAGAAGAACGTCCGGTTCTGGAACAAGCGACTGCAGGTCGGGCTCGACATCGACAACCTGTTCAACAGCGACGCTGCGCTGACCTATCAGAACACCTACACCGCGTTCCGTCTGCCGAATGGAACGTGGGTCGAGGACAACCCGAACACGCCTGGCGTTGAGTTCAACGACTGGAACCGGGTGACGGGTCTCACGAACCCGCGCTTCGCGCGGTTCAGCCTGACGTTCGACTTCTAGTCGGGCGTTCGTATCAACCGGCCCAGGGGGCTCCTGGCGGGCACCGGGCCGGGCGCGGGCTCACCATTACTTCGCGCACCGCCGGCACTTGTCCGATGGCCGACCAGCGGCCAGAATGCCAGGTATGCGGTCGTCGTGTGTGCGGAGGAAGCATGCCATCGATAGTTGACTGGCTGATTGCGGTGACCGCCGGCATCGGTCTGGCGGCGGCCACCGGGTTCCGGGTCTTCCTGCCGCTGCTTGTTGCCGGGCTTGCGGCTCGATGGGGCGCACTGCCGCTCGCGGACGGCTTTCAATGGCTGGCCAGCACGAGCGCGCTGGTGGCGCTCGGCACCGCCAGCGCTGCCGAGACGGCCGCCTACTACATTCCCGGCGTCGATCATCTGCTCGACGTGCTGGCGGGTCCCGCGGCGTTCGCCGCCGGCATCGTCGCCAGCGCGTCGGTAATGGCCGATCTGCCGCCATCGGTGGTCTGGCCCGTCGCCATCATCGGCGGCGGCGGTGCGGCAGCCGCCGTGAAAGTATCCAGCGCCGTCATTCGCGCGAAGAGCGGTGTCTTCACGGCAGGACTGGCGAATCCGCTCGTGGCGACGGTGGAGACGGTTGGCTCCTTCGCCGTTGCAGTGGCCGCCATCCTCATTCCAGTGCTCTGCGTCTGCGCGTTGCTGTTGCTCGTGTTCATCGTGCGGCGGCGTCGTAAAGCCTTGAGTTGATCCTGCAGCCCGTCGATGCGTACCTGCATCGCCCTCGCCCTCGCGCTTTCGGTACCGCAGATTGCGTCTGCGCAGGCTGCTGATCGGTTCGCAGCAGCGCTGACGCGCTTCGCCGTTGCAGTCGGCGGCTGGTACGGCGACGAGGGGCCTCAGCTGACCGTCGCTCTCGATGCGATGGCCGGGGCGCTCGATGACTGGGATGCTGAACTGAGTCAGCTCGAAGGCGTTGCCTCCGCAGCGAGCGGGCGCGCGGATGCCTCATCACTGCACCTCGAGCTCGCACGCGCATACGCCCGCCGCGGGAGCAAATAGCGCGCGTGGTCGATTTCAGCTACAGCTCAGTTGCGGCATGAGTCGCCTTGCTCATGCGATACGCTGAGGCGATGGCCAATCCGTTTCTGCGTGTCCTGAGCGGTGTCACCGGTGGTCGCCGCATCGTCGAGAGCATCGAGCCTCAGCGAACGTTCGACGACGTGATCCTGCCAGCCGCCGACGCGGGCGGCGCTCGAGCAGGCGCTGCGTCCACGTCACCAGCCATGACCTGATCTTCAACCGGTGGGGACTCGGCGAGCGCCACCCGACCGGCCTTGCGCTCGCCTTCAATTTCGCCGGGCCGCCCGGCACCGGCAAGACCATCTGCGCCGAGGCCATCGCCCACGCGCTCGGCCGCCGCCTGCTGGTGGTGCGCTACGCCGAAGTGGAGTCGATGTGGATGGGCGAGACGCCGAAGAACGTCGCCGCCGTGTTCCGCATCGCGCGCGAGGAGACGGGCGGTGCTCTTCTTCGACGAAGCTGACGCGATTGCCTCGCGGCGTCCATCGTCGCTCGAGCATGCCTCCAGCGCGAGGCCAACGCCGTCGTCAACGTGCTGCTGCAGGAGCTCGAGCGCGTTCAACGGCGTCGTGATCTTCGCCACCAACCTGGCGGCGAACTTCGACCCGGCCTTCGAGCGCCGCATCCGCACGCACGTGCTGTTCGAGATGCCGGGTGGAGCGTCGCGCGAGCAGATCTGGCGGGTGCAGATGCATCCGCGCGGACGCCACTCGCGGGCGACGTCGACTTTCGCGCGCTGGCGGCGGCGCTACGAGGTGAGCGGCGGCGACATCCGCAACGCGGTGCTGAAGGCGGCCATGGCCGCAGCGGCCGAGCCCGGGGCCGATCTCGAGAAGGCGATTCACCAACGCCATCTGGACGACGGGATCCGTCAGGTGATCGCCGGGAAGCGGGTGATGCGTCAGTCGGTGCTGGCTGACGCCGCCAGCGAACAGGCGCTCGAAGCGGCATTTGCGACGGCGCCCGTTCGCGTAGCGTCGGTGACGGTGACGGTGGCGCTGGTTGGCAGCGGCGCCGCGCTGCTTCTGTCCGCAGCCGCCCTCATTGTCGCCCTCATCAAGTAGGGCGGGTCCCTCTGGACCCGCCAGCCCAGCCCGCTTCAGCTGATCACCACATCAACGAGACAAGGCACCCGCGAGGCGAACGCGCTGCGCAGTGCCGGCTCCAGATCGCCTGGAGCGGTGACCCGGACGCCGGTGCATCCCATCGCGCGGGCCAGGCCGACGAAGTCGAGTCCGGGCAGCTGCGTGCCGACCAGTTGCGTCATGTTGAAGTGTGACGAGAACTCGTTGAGGGCCGCGTAGCCGCGGTTGTTGACGATGACGATCGTCAGCGGCAGCTTGAGGTCGGCAGCGGACCAGAGCGCCTGAATCGAGTACATCGCGGAGCCGTCGCCGAAGAGACCGATGACCTGACGCTGGTGCGACCTGGCCAGCGCGACGCCGACCGCCGCTGGCAGGCTGTGTCCGAGGCCGCCGCTCGCACAGGTGTAGAAGCTGTCCGCGCGATCGATGGGGAGATGCGTCTGCATCGTGCGCCGGCTCGAGGGCGATTCCTCCACGAGAATGCTGTCGGCCGGTCGGACGTCGGACAGCGTCTGCATCAGATACGGCATCGAGATGCGTCCGACGCCGTCACACGTGCGGGCACGCGACGACCTTGCACGGCGGTTCGGGATGCAGGCGGCGCATGGCGAAGCAGCGCTTCGACACCGGGGCGCACGCTGCAGACGATCGCCGCCCCGACCGGCGTCCATGCCGCCATGTCGGGATCGTCGACGATCTGAAACAGCTACGCGCCTGCTGGAATGTGCGGACCGAAACCCTCGATGTGGTACGTGAAGACCGGCGCGCCCAGCGCCAGGATCGAGATCGTGCCCTTCGAGGGCGCTCACGATCTGCTCGCGTATCGCCGGCAGAAACCCGGCGAACAGACGATGCGTTCCGGAAAGCTGCAGCGCGATGACATCGGGCTCACCCACACGGGCGCCTCGTGGCGCTCGGCAAGTGCGACCACCGCGTCCCAGGCATCGCCACGATCCACACCGGCGCCGACGACGAGCACCGGTTCGCGCTCGCGTTCAGACGCTCGCCGAGCGTGCGATCAGCGCGGGATCCGGATACGTGACGTGACTCACCGTGCGCATCGCCACTGGCTCCGTCGCCCGGTCCCAGTCGTCCACCGGGATCGGAGACGAACGTCGGTCCGCACGGCGGCTGCATGGCCATGTAGTAGGCGCGCGCGATCGCGGCAGGGACGTCCTCGCCGCGCGCCGGCTCGTTGCTCCACTTCACGTACGGCTGCGGAAGCTCCGTCGCCTGTCCGGCGAACAGAAACGGCTCGAACGGCAGAATGGAGCGGGCCTGCTGGCCGGCGGTGATCACGAGCGGCGTCCGGTTCCGGAACGCCGTGAAGATGTTGCCCATGGCGTGACCGACGCCGGCCGCCGAATGCAGATTGACGAGCGCGGCACGACGCGTTGCCTGCGCATAGCCATCGGCCATCCCGACGACGACGGATTCCTGCAGGCCCAGCACGTAGCGGAAGTCGTCTGGGAAGTCGCGAAACATCGGCAGCTCGGTCGAGCCGGGGTTACCGAAGATCGTGGTCATCCCGAGGTCGCGCAGCAGACACACGACGACTTCACGGACGGTAGGCATCTCAGCGGATTATGCCGCACGCACGCGCCGCCTCGGAGGGACGCCTCGTAGAGCCGGGTCCTTTTGGCCCCGGCAACGTTACGGAACGATGGTGACTGGCGCGCGCCAGAACGCGGCCTTCTGCGTGGTGGGATCGAGCACCGTGACCTGACACTCGTACTCGCCAGGCTCGAGCGTGCCGAGCGGGATCGCGAAGCGCATCGGGATCGCCTTGGAGCGCGCATCCATCGCCGCAGTCCATCGACATCGGCGGTGTCTCGAGCACCTTGCTCTGCCCCGCGAAAGAAGCTGACGAACGCCATGAGCGGACGCATGCGTCGTCGCTCCGGGCTGGTACGCCTGCAGGTAGACGAACAGGTCGCGGCCGTGCTGAAGACGCGCGTCACGCTCGGAATCAGGCGCTGCGCCGTCGATAATCAGCGGATCCACCGGCCTGACGTCTTCGCGGCCGATTCTTGACCGCGAAGAGCTCGGTGCCGACCGCCACCCGCTGTCTGCTCAGGACCACGGTGCTGATCGGCAGCGTTGCGATATCTTTCTCGAGATTCGGAATCGTGAACTTCGCCTGAGAACGTACCGATGCGACCGGTGACGGTGTCGCGCGCGAGCAGCTTGATGACGTAGTCGCCCGGCAGCAGCGTGAAGCCGGTCTGATACTGAATCGGCCGGGCGGCCAGCTGGTCGGCGACGTCCTCGCTCAGCGTGATCGGCGAGCTGTCGCGCATGTTCGAGTACGTGATCCGGTTGCTGTCCTTGACTTCGCTCATGAAGTCGATTTCGGTGCGCGGCGCGCCGCGTCGGCGGGCGATGGCCAGCTCGCTGCCGGGAATCTTCACCGTGACCGGCACGTAGTATTCGGCGCGATTCAACTTGAAGAAGTTCAGCTCCATGACGAGCGTCATGTCGGTGAGCGGGTTCTCGAGCATGAACGCTTCTTCGAGCTGCCGCTCGCGATCGGCGCTGCTGAAATTCGCCCACGACTTGTCGGCGTAGTAGCCGGCCGGTACGAGACACGTCGAGCGCTGGCGATTCCCCGGGAGCGTCACCTGGACGCGGCGGAACTTGCCGTCCGGCGCGTTGTTCGACGATGTAATACGCCGACCATGTAGTAGCTGGTCATCGTCTGCGCGGCGTCGACGATGCCGACGCCGAGGTCGTTGTTGTCGAGCAGCGCCTTGCCGCCGGTGTCCTTGGCCAGCGCATAGAGCGTGTCCTGCGACGCGAGGAAGCCGGTCATCGAGCTGAGCGCCGCCTGGCCGTTGAACATCGACATGCCGCCCGGTGACGCGCGAGACGCATCGCCGATCGGCGAGATGGCGACGAGTCCGCGCGTGTCGATGGTGCTGATGGCGACGTTGGCCTTGACGCGCGGCGTTGACGCGTCGACTGATACTGCGCCGCATTGTCGGCACCGCACGCGATCGAAGACCGCTGCCGAAGTAGATCAGCGCCTTCTGCTGCGTGATCGGACGGAGGTAGCTGATCGCCGTCTGCAGCGCCGCCAGGCGCCGGTCGGTGTTGAAGACGTTGAACTCGCCGCCGTTCTGGCCGAAGTCGCTGCTAAAGACGTCGAGATCGGGATTGCCGTCCTGATCGAAGTCGTCGTTGTACATCATCGCGGTCAGCACTTCGAGCAGCCGCGGCCGGTCGGCGGTGAAGTCCTGACGGATGCGCACGCCGCCGTTCTGCAGCGCCATGATCGCCACCAGGTCCGACGTCGCCCATCTGCGTGCGGACGTACTTCAGCGACGCGTCGAAGGCGCGCAGCTGGTCGGCCTGTCGGCATGCCGGACTCATATCGAAGTACATCACCATCAGCCGCTTGTCCTGAAAGCGGGTGTCGTTGGGCCGGGAACCGTGATGCGGGCCGCGGCGGTGCGTGCCGCGGCGTCGAGCGGCGCCGCCGCCTGAATCGGGCGGCGGTGTTCGGACGGTGATCGAGGGCGCACGCGAGACGCTGGAACGCGACGAAGGCAATCTCCTGCGTGACGCCGTTCTCCGTCACGACGAAGTCGTCTTGCCGTCAGTCCCTCGACGGCTTTGCCGTCCTTGTCCCGGACGCTCGACGTTGCGCACGACGAGCCGTGTTTCGGCGCGGAACGTCGGCGTCGGCAGCGGCGGCGCTGCTGTGGCGGGGTCGGCGGCCGGCGTCTGTGCCGACGGCGGCGACCCGAGATGGCGGCCGCGAGACCGGACGTAAGGAGGCGGTGGCGTGTCATGGCTGTCTCAGAAGCGGAGGCTCACGCGCGTGTTGATTCGTGCGCATCTGGCCGGCGCCGAGTCGGCAGACCGAACTGCGGGCTGCCGATGAGCGTGTCGACGCTCGTGTACACGACGCGGTTCAGCAGATTGGTGGCGTCGATCCGCAGGTCGATATTCAGCCGGGCCAGCGGGAACGATCGCTGCAGACTGCCGTCGAGGGTGAACGTCTGCGGTCCGCGTCCCGAGTTCCGTCCGGCGTTGCCGAAGGTGCCCGGCCGCGGTGCGGTGTAGGCCGCGGGATTGAGATAGTAGCCGTGCGGCGCGGCGAGCGTCGCCCCGGTCACGTCGGCGCGCAGCCGGCGGCGTCAGCGTCGTCGCCCGGCACGAGACGTCGGCGTCAGCGGCAGGCCACTGCCGGTGGTCATCGCGCGCAGTCGATCGTCCAGTTGCGGATCGATCTTGCCGCTTCCAGCCGTTGAGGAACGCGCCGCCGCGCAGGCCGACGCCGGTGTTGTAGGTGACCTGCGCAGCCGAACAGATGGCGCTGATCGAAAGACGAGGGGCCGTGCTCGGCGTCGAGATCGAGCCAGTTCTGCGCGGTGGTCGCGCCGCCGCCGACGTTGCCGAAGCCGTTCGAGTTGTCCGTGGCCTTCGACAGCGTGTACTGCGCGCTGGCGGTCAGACCGTTGCGCGTGCGACGCCGCGACCTCGAAGCGCCCCGCATGGCGCTGGGAGGTGCCGCCCGACGTCACGTAGCGGAAGCCGGACGGGCACGTCGGGCAGGGATTGAGCGCGCCGCCCGGAGATAGGTGTTCGGCAGGAACTGCTGCACCAGCGTGTCCGCCGTGCGTGCCCAGATACGACGCCGACACGGTCAGCGAGGCGGGCACGTCGCGCTGCACGTAGACCTGCCAGTTCTGCGCGTACGCGATGCGCAGGTCCGGATCGACGGCAAAGGTGTTCTGCGACGACGTCAGGTGACGCGACGAAGCCGTCGGACAGCGTCAGCGGCTTCCTCGGGACTGGTGACGGCGTTACCGGTCGTGACGAGCGGCGGCTGCTGCGCCATCAGACGCGCCAGCGTCTGCGCGACGCCGCTCGAGCGCGTGCGGTCGTAGCCGGCGCGCACCAGCAGCGACGATCCGAGAATCGGTCGCCACGCCATCGACAGGCGCGGCTGGAATCCGAGGATGTCGCGCTGGACCAGCGTCGCGGGTACGCGCCCGGTGAGTCGGACCGACCGGATTGGACGCCAGCACCGGACTCGACCGCGAGGAAGCCTGGCGCGACGTCGAGATTGACCATCCGATCGAGCGCTTCGGCCAGCGGCGCCTCGTACTCCCAGCGCAGCCCGAGGTTGAGGGTCAGGTTGGGACGCAGCCGCAGGTCGTCCATGGACATAGGCGGCGTACGACCAGGCATGAAACCCTGGTCGGCGTTGCCGAACGCGAGCGAGCTCGATTGCGGCAGACCGAGCAGGAAGTCGGCGAGCGGTGATCCGGTGCGCGCCGCCGGTGAAGAGGAAGCTGCCGCGGCCGTTCTCCTGCGAGATGAGGTCCAGCGTGTTCACTCGAATCTGACCGCCGAATGTGTAGTTGTGCCGGCCGCGCGTCCAGTTCGCTTCGTGGCCGTCGTGATTGCGATATCGAGTGCGACGAGGAATACGCGCCGTCGCGAAGATCGGACACGCTGCCGGCGAAGTTGAGCGTCGGCGGTCCCCAGTTACGCGGGTCCTGATCGTTGCCGGTGATGCCGGCGTCGCCGGATACGTTGACGCGGTTGGCGAAATACGGGATCGAGTCTCCGAGACCGCACGCGTAAAGGCATGAGTCACCCGGAACGACAGGAACGGGCCGGAGCGGTCATCCAGGTGCCGCTGACACCGAGATTCGAGGAACTGGTCTGGATTGATGAATCCGAACAGCGACGACGACAGCGAGTCGGAGTGGTTATAGGTCGTCGTCCCCTGGCATCTGATTCCGGTTGTTGAGATCGAGCGACCGGTCGAGAACGTGAACGCCGTGACCGCGACTCGTCGACAGGCCCGGTGCCTGATGATTGGTCGGCGCCTGCGGTTCGCCGTTCGGCAGCGGATAGTAGATCGAGGAGCGCTGCCGCCTGCGGACTGATGCGATTGGCCGGAAGCGTGTTGCCCGGAAATGGCAGGCCGGTGTTCGGGTCGATGATCGGAACGCTGCCGCCCGAAAAGTCGCCGAGGCGTTCGGCGGGCGTCGGCATCCGCCCGAGCAGCGTGGTGACGTTGTCGCTGGCGGTTCGTTGATACGACAGCTGAAAGGTCGGGCCGTTCTTGATGAGTCCAGGCAGCTGCAGCGGGCCTGACACCGTCCCGGTGACATTCAGCGTCGTGTAATCCGGCTTCTCGCGATTGCCGCTCACCGAATAGGGCGTGGCGTTCAGCGCCGAACTGTTGCCGAAGAGCGTGATGTTCGTGGTGTAACGCGACCGTCCCTGCCCAGGGCGGAAGTTGCCGAACGCCGCTGACTGGGCAAAGGGCGATGCGGCGCCGTTGTTGACACTGCCGGCAATGACGAAGCCGTCCGCGGCGCCGGTTGACGGATCCGGCGTGCGGGCTTCTTCAACTGGTGCGGTCGCGGCAATGGCCGCCGCGGTGCCGGTGACAGGTCTGGCTGCGGCGGCTGGTGCACGCGCCGCAGGATTTGACGCGGCTGCCGGAGAGCCGTTCGACGCCGTGGTTGCCGCAGTCGTCGAGGCCCGCGTGGCTGCCGCTGCCTGGCGATCTGTCACTGCGGGCGTTGCAGCCACCGGAGGAAGCGTCGTGGCTGGACTGCTGTCTTTCGTCAGGTCCGCGGCCGACAGCATCGACAGCGTCCAGGTTGCAGGCTCGGCGCCCGAGGCGACGGTGATCTCGCGCGTCGACGGTGCGAATCCGCGCATTTCGACGACTGCCGTCCAGACACCGTCTGGCACGTCAGGCAGTTGGTAAATTCCTTGCGCGTCCGTCGTCGTGACGAACCGCTGATCGCCTCGTGAGAGCGTGATGGTTGCACCAGGTACGGCGCGACCAGCCAGCGTGACCAGTCCGGCATGACCGGCCGCGGCGAGTTCGAGCGCATTGCCCGACGCCATCAGCGCCACCAGCAGCCAGGCCACTTTGCGGCTACGCATCCAAGCACATCCCCGTCGGTTTGGGTTCCCAGGTTTGATCTGAGTCTCAGACGAAATATGGCAGCGGTTGGTTCTATGAATCAGCTGGCGGCCACCGTGACGGCGATTTTACTGGAGCATTCGGAGGGTAGAGCGGTTCTTTCACCGTGTCCCGCCGCGTTCACAAAGCGGAACAGCAACGTCCGATTGTCCGCGGATTCCGGCCGTGAATCGCACATGAGGTCCGTTGGGCCTCATTTCTGCAGGGGAACACCATGATGAACGGAGGGACAAACTGATGAAGCGAATCATTCCCGTAGTGGCTGTTGCGCTGGCGTTCAGCGGAGCGGTTGGGGCACAGGACACGAAGGAAAAGTCGAAGACCCAGGTAAAAGTCGATGACGGCCGCGCCATCACGTTGACTGGGTGTCTTCAGCAGGGTCCGGGCAATCTCTTTCTCCTCGAGCGATCGTCGGGGATCAGTAGCGACGAGGTGAAAACCAAGGATCGCGTGAAGCGCGACGTCGACGATAACGGCACCGAAGTGAAAGAGTCTGCCAAGAGCAAAATCGATCACGATGGCGACGCGGTGGGGACGTCAGGTCTGACGGCCACCTACGACCTCTCTCCGCAGGCGGGCGTTGATCTTGCCGGCCACGTCGGGCAGCAGGTGCAGCTCACCGCGATCGCGCTCGATCCAAAGAGTGGCGACGACGATGCAAAGGTGACCGTGAAGGAGAAGAATTCGGTCGATCGTGAAGACGCGCCGGATGCGAAGGTGCGTTCGAAGACGACTGCCGACCTTCCACGCGGTGCGCATTCGCGCGTCAGCGTCATTTCAGTCAAGTCGACCGGGTCGTCGTGCGCGGCACAGTAACGGCGCTGTAAGGCACCATAGGACGAGCAGGCTGGTCCTCCAGGGCCCGCCTGCTCGTTTGCGATGGAAGTAATGCGGAGGAGGCACGACCGGCCAGGTCGTGAGAAGTGTCAGGTGCCGGTGCGCAGCTCGCGGGCGATCTGCTCGCCGGCGCGAATGGCATCCTGAGTTTCGTAGGCGAGGCTTCCCTGGGCGGCAGCAAACGGATTAGCGAAACCCACTCGCGCATACTCACGGTGGAATGACGGCACATCGGTGATCCGCTGCATGTCGGCAACTTCTACCGCGTGCCGCAGCTCATGACCGACGAGACCAACCTGGTTGGCGGTTACACCAACGTATCCCACCTTGATCAGCACATATCGAATGCCCGCCACAGAGCTGACGAACGTCAAAACCCCAGAGCTCCGCGCGTTGAGGTGAAAGTCGTACAGGACGAAGGCCACCACGTCGGAGGCCTGGAGCCGGTCGAACAGCGTTTGTAGCGTCGGCGATCCCAGTGCGCCGCGCTGAACGAGCTTTCGAAGCTTCTTGTCTTCGACGCGGACGTTTCGCCGCGTGTCGCATCGGCCGCGTCGTCGCGTCGCTGACATTGAGGAGAAGAGGGGGCTGATTCCCGGCCGCACCCGTTGCTGCCGGCAGAAAAGAATGTGGGGGAGGCACGAAGCGGGAATCCGAGCGCCGTTACGAACAGAGCAGCGAACAGCGTGCGCGCAGTGATGAACCGCATGCGTTTCCTCTGGTGAAACACCTCTCCCGTTCGCGGTACCCCATTGGTGGTACAGTGGTCAAAAAAACCTTCGGTGTGTGGAATCCCGATGACGAAGAGACGAAACTTCGGAGGAACGCGTTCAAATAAAAGCGCGTAATCGTTTATAACAACGACCGGAGCCGTTCAGCTGCCATCAGAGTCTTGGCAGCCGTTCCCACTCGATCTGCTCGTTTGATGCGCGTGCGCGGTTGACGGCCCGTATTGTGTCTGCTTCGACGTTCCGACGAACAAGATGGTTGGCTCGCCACCATTCTGGAGGGCAGGTTTGTGCGTGCGTGTTCCACGTGCTCAAGCTCGGGGGCGTCTGCTGCTGGCCGTGTGCCATGTCCGCTCTGTGCCGGTACGGGTGAGCGTATCTGCCAGCAGTGCGCCGGAACCGGGCAGCTCGCTGAAGCGGTGCGTGGAGACGAGTGGTCGGGTGGGAATCGCCGATGCGTACCGGTGCCACGGCGATGGCTGGTGGCGCTGTCAGCGCTGTATGTCGGGATGGGCGGAGTGCCCCACGTGCGGCGGGACCGGGATGTTCGACGACGAAGATCGCCAGAGCGTCGAACGAAACTAAATCGGCTACATCTCCACCTGGACGCCGAGTTCGACGACGCGCTCCGGCGGCAAGCGGAAGTAAGGCGGTCGCGCGGACCGCGTTGCGCGACATCAGCACGAACAGCTTCTCGCGCCACAGCGCCATGCCCTCGCCGTCGGTGACGAGGATCGTCTGCCGGCCCAGGAAATACACCACGTCCTGAAAGTCGAACTTCATGCCGCGCGCCCTGGCGGCAGCCAGCAGGGCGTCGCGGCACGTTCGGGATCCTCCATGAAGCCGTACTGCAGCCGCACGTTGTAGAGGCCGCGGCCGAGATCGTCGACCGCCACGCGTTCGTCCGCCGCGCAATGCGGCTGCTGCACAGTGATGATGCTGAGAATCACGACGCGCTCGTGCAGCACCTTGTTGTATTGCAGGTTGTGGACCAGCGCCGTCGGCATGCCGGTCGGTCTGCGCGGACATGTAGACCGCGGTGCCAGGCACGCGCAACCGGCTCATGTAGTCGATGCTCGTGAAGAAGTCCTCGAGCGGAACGGCGCGAGCTCGCCAGCCGCTCCGCCACGATCTGGCGGCCGGTGCGCCAGGTCGTCATCAGCGTGAAGATGCACGATCGCCACGGCCAGCGGCAGCCAGCCGCCCTGCATGATCTTCAGCGCGTTGGCGCCGAAGAACGCCAGGTCGATGGTCAGGAACATCCCCATGACCAGCGCGGCGGCGGGCACCGGCCAGTGCCACCGCTCGGTCATCACGACGTACAGCAGCAGCACCGTGATGATCATCGTCAGCGTGACGGCGATGCCGTAGGCGGCGGCGATGGCGCCCGACGATCGGAATCCGATCACGATCAGGACCGTCGCCACCATCAGCGCCCAGTTGACGCGCGGCACGTAGACCTGCCCCATTTCCCGCGCCGAGGTGTGCTCGACGTCGAGGCGCGGCGCCAGCCCGAGCTGCACGGCCTGCCGCGTGATCGAGAACGCTCCGGAGATCAGCGCCTGCGACGCGATGATCGCCGCGGCGGTGGCGATGACGACGAGCGGGAGCAAGCGCCCACGACGGGCGCGAGCTCGAAGAAGGGATGCTCGCACCGCGGTTGCTCGAGCAGCAGCGCCCCCTGTCCGAGGTAGTTCAGCAGCAGCGACGGCAGCACCAGCGCGAACCAGGCGAGGCGAATCGGGTACCCGGCCGAAGTGGCCCATGTCGGCATACAGCGCTTCGCCGCCGGTGACGACCAGGAACACGCCACCGAGGACGGCAAAACCCCTGAAGCCGTTGCGCTTCGAAAAACCGCACGCGCATGGCGCGGATCGAAGGCGCCAGACTTCCGGTGCGACTGCACGATCCACGTCACTGCCGAGCACGGCGATCGTCACGAACCACACGATCACGATCGGACCGAACAAGCCGCCGACCCGGTGCGTGCCGAAGCGCTGAATCGCAAACAGCCCGATCAGGATGACCACCGTGATCAGGCACGACGTACGGGCTGAAGAGCGGCGTCACGACTTCGAGGCCTTCGACGGCGCCGAGCACGGAGATCGCCGGCGTGATCATGCCGTCGCCGTAGAGCAGCGCCGTACCGAAGATGCCGAGCGCGATCAGCAACGGGCCGCCCGACCGCCAGCCGCGCCGACGTGCCGTCTGCGTCGCCGCCGCGGCCGGGCACCAGCGCGGTCAGCGCCAGGATGCCGCCTTCGCCCTGGTTGTCGGCGCGCAGCACCAGCGCCACGTACTTCAGCGAGACCACCAGCAGCAGTGCGTAGATGATCAGCGACAGCACGCCGAGCACGTTGTCGTGCGTCGGCGGCACGGGGTGCGTGCCGAAGAAGCACTCGCGCATCGCGTAGAGCGGACTCGTGCCGATGTCGCCGTAGACGACGCCGAGCGCGGTGACGGTCAGCGCAGCGAGGCGGTTCTGTGTGGCGTGGGCGGGAGACGTGAGCGTTGCGTGCGCGATCTTGCTGGCTTCGAGAGGAACCGACCGGTCGGACACCATGCCTCCAAATGGCCGACGGGGTTAGCTGACGGGCTCGAGGTCGGAGTCCTCTACCGGCGACCGCCGGATGCGCCCCTGGAGGACACGCCTCCGGTGGTTTCCCCGTAACGCGGCGCAGGCCGCGAATTTGGCTCTCTCCATTATGGAAGCAGTGGGGACTGCCGCCGCGCTCAGGGCACTGGTACTTATGGAAATTTTATGACTTTGTGACGAGCACACGGTTGAAGGTCAGGCGATACGCGGTTACCTGGTTCCTGCAAATTCGTGGCGCGCCAGGGTATCCTCGAGTTGCTGCAGCAGATCGGTGCAGTGTGCCGCAAGCGTCCGCTTCCGTCCGAGAGAGAGCGCGGTGGAACGGACGTCAGTATTCCGTCTGGACAACGTCACCACTTCCTCATTGGCCGATAACAGCTGGTCAAGGGCGTGTTGCGCGTCATCAATCGACGCGTCACGAGCTCCGCCTGCCCGCAACTCGGCGAGTGCAGACTTTGCCGTCGTCGCGGCTGTCTTCATTTCCTGCTCCATTGCCGTCATCGCCGCTGCGTCAGCTTCGTCAATGTGGCGAGGCTCGATGGCCTGAAGCTCGAAGACGGCCGCTTCGGCGCGTGAGGCGGCCGCCGCCAGGCAGCAGCCGTGACCGCCCCGTGCCCCTGCGATCGGATCCAGGAGGCGACGGAAACGCTGCGCTGCATCGCGAGCCGCGCCGAAGGTCAGGCGGCGCGCCTTGCTGTTGGTATTTTCGACCGCCAGCGACAGAATCTCGGAGTCCACCTGTCGATATTGCGCGAACGCGTCGGCGAACTGCGCCACGAGCGTGGCCTCGGCCGTGAACCCTCGACCATCGACGATTCGCTTCAAGTCATCGAGCTCCTGCGCGACGGTCGCTGTGGACTGGGTAGCTTCCCTGGCCGCCGCGGATGCCCCGTCGTCGGTGTCAGCGAGCACAGCCTGACTCGATTGATCGACGGCGTGAACGAAGTGGACGTGCAGGCTGGCGGCAATTCTTCGTGCCTTCACGAGCTGCGTCAGCACTGGAGGGCCCCAGCTGCACGCGATGGCCGATGCCATAAGAAGAACAATGAAGGTGTGCGATCGATTGGTGCTCATACGATCACCTCGCCGAGCGGAACCACCTGTATCGCCGCATCCCGTACTTCTTCGAGAAAGCGATTCAGCGTGGAGCCTTTCAGCAGAATTTCCCAGCGTGAGCGCGCGCTCTGGCCGAAGATGACGTGCGTGATGCCTTCTCGTTTGGCAAATGCGATCAGGCCGTCGGCCGGACGATCGGCCCGTACGCGGACGACCGTCGCTCCGAGGCTCTCGGCCAGCACGATGTTTCGTTGCAGCGCCTCCCTGTCGACGGAGGTGATACGTCCGGGAGCTTCCCGAGGTGTTTCCACGTAGACGGCATACCAGCGTGCGCCGAGGCGTCCGGCAATGCGCGCACCAGTTCGCAGCACCCGCGGGGCATCCGTGTTCGAGCTCATACACACCATCACCCGTTCCGGGATCAGCGCCGGCTCGAGTCCCTCGCGCTGGCGGTGTGACGCCGCCTTTTCGCCGATTTCGTCGGCGACGGCGCGCATCGCCAGCTCGCGGAGCGTCGAGAGGTTGGTCTCCTGGAAGAAGTTGCCGAGCGCCTGCTCGACTTTGTCGGGCGTATATACCTTGCCCTGCCGCAGGCGTGTCTGCAGCGCCTGTACGGTGACATCGACGTTCACCACTTCGTCGGCGCGATCGAGAAACGTGTCGGGAACCGTTTCGCGCACGCGGACGCCCGTGACGCGACTGACGGCATCGTTCAACGTCTCGAGATGCTGGATGTTTACCGCCGTGAGCACGTTGATGCCGGTATCGAGCAGCTCGAGGACATCCTCGTAGCGCTTGATGTGGCGGCTCGTGGGCGCGTTCGTATGCGCCAGCTCGTCGACGACGCACATCTGCGGCCGGCGACGAAGGATCGCATCGACGTCCATTTCCTCGAGAACGACGCCACGATATTCGATTCGTCGCCTCGGGACGATTTCGAGGTCTCGCACCTGCGCGTCGGTCTCGGATCGGCCCGTACGTTTCAACCAGCCCGACGACGACGTCGATGCCGTCGCGACGAAAGGCGTGAGCGTCTTCGAGCATCGAATACGTCTTGCCGACGCCTGGCGCGGCACCGATGTAAATCCGCAGGCGAGCCCGCTGCGTGGCGTGAAGCTTCGCCAGCAGTTGATCGCCCGTCGGGCGGTCTCGCGCACTCATCGCTTCATGCTAGCGCGTGCGTCTGAGTAAGGCTCGAACCTTTACGAACTCTTTATGACTTTTCCTGCAGCGTGCCCGCTGATGCGGCATTTATGGATTCTTCACGAAGTCTTGACCTTCTTCTTATGAGCGGTGGCGCTACGGTTGGAGGGTGAGGTGACGCTGTGCTCGATCTGGTCTTCATTGCGGTGTCGGTCGTGTTCATTCTCCTCAGCGTGGGATATGTCGCGGCATGCGACCGCCTGATGAAGTGAGGTGCGCTCGTGACTGTGGAGTACGGCATCGGGCTGCTGGTGAGCATCGTCATGCTGGGATACCTGGTGCTGGCGATGCTGAAACCGGAGAAGTTCTGACATGACGTTCAATGGCTGGCTGCAGATTCTGTTCTTTCTCGCCGTCGTGGCGGCGGCGACTCCCGTCGTTGGTGGGTACATGGCGCGTGTGTTCACCCGCCAGCGCACGTGGCTCGATCCGGTCGTGCGTCCGGTGGAGCGCCTCGTCTACCGGCTGACCGGCGTCGACGAGTCGCGGGAGATGCGCTGGACGGAATATGCGATCGCACTGCTGATGTTCAGTGCCGTGTCCATGCTCGTGCTCTACGCGATGCAGCGCCTTCAGCCGCTGCTGCCATGGAACCCCCAGCGCCTCGGGGCGGTCCCACCCGATCTCGCCTTCAACACGGCCGTCTCGTTTACCACCAATACGAACTGGCAGGCCTACAGTGGCGAATCGACGATGAGCTATTTCACGCAGATGGCCGGCCTGGCCTATCACAACTTCGTGTCGGCCGCCGTGGGTATTGCGGTCGCCATCGCCTTCATCCGCGGCATTGCCCAAAAGGAGAAAGCCACGCTCGGCAACTTCTGGGTAGACATGGTGCGTGCGACGTTGTGGGTGCTGCTGCCAGTCGCCGTCGTCGGCTCGCTCCTGCTGGTGTCGCAGGGAGTCGTGCAGAACCTGAAGCCGTATGACAAAGCCACGCTCGTCGAGCCGATGACGGTGACCGCGAAGGACGCGTCGGGGAAGGAGACGACGAGCACGGTGACCCAACAGGTGATCGCCCAGGGACCTGTCGCCTCGCAGGAGGTGATCAAGCAGTTCGGCACCAACGGCGGCGGGTTCTTCAACGCCAGCAGCGCGCATCCCTTCGAGAATCCCACGCCGCTCTCCAACTTCCTGGCGATGTTCGGCATCTTCTTCATTTCCTCGGGGTTGACCTACACGCTCGGCACGATGACCGGATCGCGCCGCCACGGCTGGGCCGTGTGGAGTGCGATGGCGTTTCTGTTTCTGTGTGGTGTCACGGTGGCGTATTGGGCTGAGGCCCGGGGCAACCCGATGCTCACCGCAGCCGGGGCCGACCAGAGCGCGACCCTGCTCGCCCCTGGCGGCAACATGGAAGGGAAGGAGGTCCGCTTCGGCATCGCCAACACGGCGCTGTTTGCGACGGTGACGACCGACGCCAGCTGCGGCGCCATCAACGGCTGGCACGACTCGTTCACCGCGCTCGGGGGGCTCGTGCCGCTCGCCAACATCCAGCTGAGTGAGGTGGTATTCGGCGGTGTGGGTGCGGGGATGTACGGTGTGCTCGTCTACATCATTCTTGCCGTGTTCATCGCCGGCCTCATGGTCGGCAGAACACCCGAGTACCTCGGCAAGAAGATCCAGGCGTTCGAAGTGCAGATGGCAATGCTCACGGTCCTGATCTTCCCGCTCGTCGCTCTGGCGTTCACGGCCATCTCCTCCGTGTCGCCGGGATTCGGCACATCGAGCATCCACAACGCGGGCCCGCACGGACTTTCGGAGATGCTCTACGCCTATTCGTCAGCGGCGGCCAACAACGGATCGGCCTTTGGCGGCATCAGCGTGAACACGCACTGGTACAACACCACGCTCGGCCTGGCCATGCTGTTCGGCCGCTTCTTCATGATCATTCCGCCGCTGGCGATTGCGGGGAGTCTCGGTCGCAAGAAGCTCATTCCGCCCTCGGTCGGGACGTTCCCGGTGACGACCCCGCTCTTCAGCTCACTGCTCGTCGGCGTCATCGTCATCGTCGGGGCGCTGACATTCTTCCCGGCGCTCAGCCTGGGTCCGATCGTCGAGCACTTCCTGATGGAAAACGGACAGGTGTTTTGATGGCCAAATCGATTTCAATCTGGGATCCGCACATCGTCCGACGCGCGGTCGGCGACGCGTTCCGCAAGCTGAGTTTCCGCACGATGGCGCGGAATCCCGTGATGTTTGTCGTCGAGATCGGCAGCATCCTCACGACGTGGCGGTTCGTGCAGGATGCGCTCACCGGAGGCGGAAACCTGCTGTTCGAATTCCAGATCACGTTGTGGTTGTGGCTGACGGTGCTCTTCGCGAACTTCGCCGAGGCAATGGCCGAGGGGCGCGGCAAGGCGCAGGCTGACACACTGCGCAAAGCGAAAACGGAAACGATGGCGACGCGCGAACGGGCGGACGGCTCACATGAGACGGTGGGAGCCCCGTCGCTGCGGAGAGGCGACGTCGTCCGCGTCGCCGCTGGCGAGGTCATCCCGGCGGACGGCGAGATTGTCGAGGGCGTGGCGTCGGTGGACGAGAGTGCGATCACCGGGGAGTCGGCGCCGGTGATCCGCGAGTCCGGCGGCGATCGTTCCGCGGTGACAGGAGGCACGAAGGTGCTGTCGGACTGGATTCGCGTCCGCGTGACGACGAATCCAGGCGAGACCTTCCTTGATCGAATGATCGCGCTGGTAGAAGGCGCCGAGCGGCAGAAGACACCGAACGAGATTGCGCTGAACATCCTGCTGGCGGGGCTCACCATTGTCTTCCTGATTGCGGTGGTCACCCTCCAGCCGTTTGCCATCTACTCGGGGTCTCTACAGTCGCTCTTCGTGCTGATCTCGCTCCTTGTCTGCCTCATTCCGACCACCATCGGCGGTCTGCTGTCGGCCATCGGCATCGCCGGCATGGACAGGCTGGTGCAGCACAACGTGCTGGCGATGTCGGGGCGGGCGGTCGAAGCCGCCGGCGACGTCCACACGCTGCTGCTGGACAAGACCGGCACCATCACGCTCGGCAACAGACACGCGACGGAGTTCATTCCGCTTCCGGGTGTGGGAGAAGCCACGCTCGCCGACGCCGCGCAGCTGGCCTCGCTGCCGGACGAGACCCCGGAGGGGCGATCGATCGTGGTGCTCGCCAAGGAGAAGTACGGCATCCGCGGCCGCGAGCTGACCGAACAGCACGCCGCGTTCGTGCCCTTTACCGCGCAGACACGGATGTCGGGTGTGGATCTGTATGCGGGTCGATCGCTCGCGGCCGTCGCCGTCGGCGGCGGGTTCGTCAACATCGGGGCACGCGAGATCCGCAAGGGGGCGGCCGACGCGATCGAGAAGTGGGTTGTGGCGAAGGGCGGCAGCGTGCCGAAGGAGCTGTCGAGTATCGTGCAGCGCATTGCCCGTGCCGGCGGAACGCCGCTGGCTGTTGCGGACGGGAGGAGTCTGCTGGGCGTCATCTACCTCAAGGACATCGTCAAGGGTGGCATCCGCGAGCGGTTCGCGCACCTTCGCGCGATGGGCATCAAGACAGTGATGATCACCGGCGACAACCCGCTGACCGCCGCTGCGATCGCGTCGGAGGCGGGAGTCGACGACTTTCTCGCGCAGGCGACGCCGGAAGACAAGCTGGCGCTGATCAAGCGCGAGCAGGCCGACGGCAAGCTGGTGGCGATGACGGGCGACGGCACCAACGACGCGCCCGCGCTGGCTCAGGCGGACGTCGGCGTTGCCATGAACACCGGCACGCAGGCGGCCAAGGAAGCCGGCAACATGGTGGATCTCGACTCGAATCCGACGAAGCTGATCGAGGTTGTCGAGATCGGCAAGCAGCTGCTCATGACGCGCGGCGCGCTCACCACGTTCTCCATCGCCAACGACGTCGCCAAATACTTCGCGATCATTCCGGCGATGTTCGTGGCGACCTTTCCGCTGCTCAATACCCTCAACATCATGGGGCTGAAGACTCCGGAGTCGGCGATTCTCTCGGCGGTGATCTTCAACGCGCTGATCATCGTCGCGCTCGTTCCGCTGGCGCTGCGGGGTATCCACTACCGTCCCGAAGGCGCGGCGTTGCTGCTGCGGCGCAATCTGCTGCTGTATGGCGTCGGCGGCGTGCTCATCCCGTTCATCGGGATCAAGGCCATCGACGTCGTGATCACGGCGCTGCGCCTCGCGTAGCAGTACGTGATGAAGGATGCGGGAGAAAGCTCATGAACATGACACGCAATCTGATCGTTGCAGTGCTGATGACCGTCGTGACCACGGTTCTGCTCGGCGTGATCTATCCGCTCGGAATCACCGCCATCGCGCAGGTGGCGTTTCCAGCGCAGGCCAACGGTCAGCTGATCGAGCGGGACGGGAACGTGATCGGCTCCCGATTGATCGGCCAGGGTTTCAGCGGTGCCGGCTATTTCCGATCACGGCCATCCGCTACCACGACGCCCTATGACGCGGCGAATTCGGCTGGCAGCCAGTACGGTCCCACCAACAGGAAGCTGATCGACGCGGTGAAGGCCAACGTCGCAGCGGCGCAGAAGGAAAACCCGGATATGCCAGTACCCGTCGACCTGGTTACGACCTCGGCCTCGGGCGTCGACCCGCACATCACACCGGCAGCCGCAGAATTTCAGGTGCCGCGCGTCGCGCGGGAGCGCCGCGTCAGCGAGAGGGAAGTGCGCCGGCTCGTTGCGTCGGCGACCGAAGGTCGCCAGCTCGGATTTCTCGGAGAGCGGCGGGTCAACGTCCTCGAGCTGAATCTTGCGCTCGACCGCGAACATCCCGGCAGATCTTCCACTACGGTTACAGATCGACGAACCGATAGCCAACCCACGGTTCCGTGAGGGATGTACTTCGGCGTTGACGGCTCCGGCTCGATCTTCTTGCGCAGCGCTCCGATCAGCACGCGGAGGTGCTCCGGCTGATCGATGGCATTCGGCCCCCAGATGGCCTTCAGCAGCGTCCGGTGGGTGAGGACCCGGCCCGGGTGCTGCGCCATGTAGAAGAGCAGCTCGAATTCCTTGGGAGTGAGTCGCAGTTCCTCACCCTTTCGCGACACGCGGAAACGTGTCCGGTCGATGATGAGATCGCCGCGGACGATCTGATCGCCGGCCGGTTGTGGGGCGTCCACACGACGCAGCGACGCACGGATGCGTGCCAGCAGTTCCTCAGTGCCGAATGGTTTGGTGACGTAGTCGTCGGCGCCGGCATCGAGCGCGGCCACCTTGTCGCCCTCGGCTCCACGCGCCGAGAGAACGACGATGGGCACGTTGGACACGTCACGGATACGCCGGCACACCTCGACGCCGTCGATGTCGGGCAGCCCCAGATCGAGGATCACCAGCTCCGGCTTGTCGCGATCGACTGCATCGAGCGCGGCGCGCCCGCTCATTGCCGGCACCACCTCGTAGCCGCGCGTGCGCAGTAGCGGCGTCATCGTGACTGATGATGTTGGGCTCGTCGTCTACGATGAGAATGCGCGTGGCCATCGTTATGAGTCAACCGCCAGCGATCGTACCCTGCCGGGCACGACCATCGAGAAGCGCGCGCCGGCGCCGACCACGTTCTCGGCCCAGATTCGCCCCTTGGCGGCGGCGAGAAGGCCCCGCGTGATCGACAGCCCCATGCCCGTACCGAATGTGGCCGCCCGCGCGGTGCGTCCCCGATAGAACCGCTCGAACAGATGGTCGAGCTCACCCGGGTCCAGCCCGGCGCCCTGGTCTGTCACCGACACATGCAGGCCATCCTGTTCGACGCGCGCGTGCACGAGAATCTCTTTGTCGTCCGGCGAATAGAGCGCCGCATTTTCGATCACGTGCGAGAGCGCCACCGACGCCAGGCGTGGATCGGTTTCCACCTCCATGTCCATGGTCGCATCGACGCGGAGGGCGTGATCCTCGAGGGCATGCCGCACATGAGCGACGGCGGCGTCGACGATATCCGATGCGGTCACCCACTGCCGCTCGATCCGAATCGCGGCGGCATCGATGCGTGCCATGTCGAGGATGTCCTGAAACAGCCGGGTGAGTCGATCGAGCTCGGCCATCGCGGCACCAGCCTGCGCGCGTCGATCCGTCCCCGAAAGATCACCACGAAGATTCTCGAGGGCGGCCTTGATGACGGTGAGCGGCGTCCGCAGATCGTGACTGAGCGACGCGAGCAGCGTGGCCGCCAGGTCCGCCTTCTGTCGTACTAATTCGGCGGCGTCCCGTTCGGCGAGGAACTGCGCCCGTTCGATGGCGATGGCGACGACACCGGCGACGGCATCCAAGGTGCCCACGTCGACTGACGGCGCGGCCGCGGTCAGCAGTCCAACCGCACGCGTGCCGTGGCGGAGGGCCACGATGGTCACATCGCTGTGCTGTCCGGCCGACACGTAGCCACCATAGGCACGCTGTCGCGCGTCGAATTCGAGCGTGCCGCGTGCCCGTGCCAGCGCCGTGTCCAACACCTGGACGTCGATGCTGACCTCCTGTTCTCCGCCCTGGTGGATCTGCCAGCCGTGGTCCGATGGCAGGCAGATGGCGATTTTCGGCAGCTCGAAGCGCCGCGCGACGTGCCTGGCAAGGGCGTCGAGAGCGCCTGACGTCTCGGTCGTGAGCAGGACGTCGCGAGTCAGATCGAACAGGCGCGTCACCTCGTTCCGGCGATCGATGGCCTCGCGTGTCCGCTCCTGCGCTGCTGCCGAGAGATTGCTGGCGACGACTGCCACGACGAGGAAGGCGACCAGCGCGATCCAGTTCTGCGGGTCGGCTATCGTGAAGTCGCCCACCGGCGGCAGGAAGAAGAAGTTCAGCGCCAGCATGGCGACCACGGAGACGACAGTCGCCGTGCGGAGACGCGCCAGCGTCGCGGCAGCGACGACCACCAGCAGGAGCGCCAGAGCGACGGTCGTCGGGCTGATATCACGCAGGGCGCGGAGTGACGTTGCGATGATGCCGACGGCACTCAGGCTCAGGGCCAGCACGATCAGATCACGTCTCGCGCGATGCGGCCCGATGGTCACCACCTGGGTCATTGTGACATCGCCCGACCGCCGGCGTTGACCGCGCCCGCGCTTGTTATGAACTCTTTACGCCTTTCTGAACGGGAGGGCAGCTGTGGGGGTCTGATACAGTGAGGCGATGACGTCGCGCGAGGGCCGTCGCGCCGAAGCGAAGCGGCTGCGTCCCGGCGGACAGGATTCGTAGTGCCGGCGCGCCTCGTGCTCGATTATTCGCACCGACAGACGCGCAGCGGACTCCTGCGAATCCTGCGGCTCCTGCTCGGCTCGATCCTGGTGGCAGCAGGCCTGCTGGCGACGATCGTCGCCATGCCCACCGGCTTCATCACCGTGGCGGACATCATCTTCTTCTTCAATCCGGATGAACGTCCGCCCTTCGATCCCTCGTTCCCGGTGCGCGAGATCGAGCTGGCATTCGTTGTCGCGCTGTTCGTTGCCATCGTCGGCCTTCGCCATGGCCGCCGTCTGGTCCGCGGCCGCCGCAGCGTTGTCTTGTTCCTGCGCCGTTTCGGATTCCAGGGCTCGATGCAGGCGGTCACGTTCGCCGTCGTCCATACGATCGGGACGTCGTGGCGCCTCGTTACTCTGGACGATGCCGCCATTGCGCCGGTGGGGGTCGCGACGGCCTCGCGCATGGTCTTCGGCGTCGGTGGCTGGGTGGCGAGAGTGGCGAGCGCTGCCGGGCGAGGCGTCTTCGTGGCGTTCCAGTGGACCTGCTGGGGGATGTGGCTGATCGTTGCCATCCAGGCGGCATCGATTCTGGCTCTCAGGCGACTGGCACCGCGCGCTGGCGGACGGAACCGTCGATCGGTACGCCCGGATCTTCTCGAGCATCATGGAGGGGCGGGTGCCTGTCGGCTACTTCGCGCCGACGCTCTCCGGACTCTTTGCCATCTTTGCCACGGGCCTGGCGCTCTCACTCATCGGCCTCCTGGTGGTCATGGTGGTGCTGCTGCTGACGTTTCCGCTGGCCGGCGTTCTGATCCTGGCGACGTCGTCGGCGCAGGCATTGCGCAAGGCTGAAGCGTCGAAAACGCAGTCGATTGCCCGGAGCGGGGAGATATCCGACACCGTTCAGCGGCTGGGAGAACAGGGGCGGCAGACGTTTGCGCCCCGGCTGGTCGTTGTCCGGGTCGCGACTCCCGTCTGGCAGCAAACTGTCACCTCGCTGACCCGGATTGCAGCGGCTTCGATCATCGACATTTCCGATCCGTCTGAGCATCTGCTGTGGGAACTGGGCGAGCTGGAACGGCTCTCGCCGGGACGCTGGATCGCGATAGGCGAGCATGCGCGCGTGCAGCGGTGGACCGAGTCGCCCGGTGCGGCGGACACGTTCGACGCGCGCTTCGCGCAACGGCTGGGCTCTCGCTCGATTCTCGCCTACACGACCGATCGCCGAGGGATGCGTCGGTTTGCCCGGGCACTGCTCGGCATGCTGCTCGACATCGAGGATGGTGCGTAGCGCGCGGGTATACTCGTCAACCGCCCGCCATGAGTCCGCAGAAGCCGCGACGGATCGGAAAGACAATCGCCGGGGCTGAACCCCCGGCCCACGCGCAGGCACCGAGTGAAGCCGCGGCCCACGCGCAGGCACCGACTCAAGCCCCCGGCCACGTGCACGAGCGCTATGCGACGGCGCTTTCGGCACTCATCGATCGCATCAAGGAGGATCGCTCGGTGGTGGCAGCCATCCTCTGCGGCAGCCTCGCGTATGACACGGTGTGGGAAAAGTCCGACATCGATCTGGTGCTCATCACCGCGGAGGACCGGCGCGGCGAGCGGTCGTCGGTGACGCTCGACGCTGCCGGCGTTCACGTTCATGCGCTGCTCTTTCCGCGGGGCGAGTTCCGCAAGGCGATCGAAGGATCGACGCACAATTCGTTCATGCACTCGTTCATGGCGAAAGGGCAGCTGCTGTTCGCGAACGATCCGACGGTCGCCGACCTGCATGCGCGGCTGCAGGTGATCGGTGATCGCGATACGAAGGTGCAGTACCTGCGTGCCGCCACGGCGGCGCTGTCGTGCATCGACAAGGCCCGCAAGTGGTTCGTCACCAGGCGGGACCTCGACTACACCGCCCTGTGGATTCTCTACGCGGCCACACCGGTGGCCAGGATCGAGATCGTCCGCCGGAAACTGCTGGCTGACCGCGAAGTGATTCCGCAGGCTGCCGGGCTCAATCCCGGGCTGTTTCGTGTCATCTACACGGATCTCCTGAATATCAGAAAGAGCAGCGCCAGCGTCGAAGCGGCCCTGACGACACTGGTCGACTACATGCGTGAACGGGCGCCGTCTCTGTTCGCCCTGATCATCGAGCACCTCGAGGAGGTGGGAGAAGCGCGGTCCTGTACGGAGATCGACGATTACTTCAAGCGGCACTACGACCTGAGCGACGTGACAACGGCCTGCGAGTATCTTGCGGCGGAAGGGTTGATCGGCAAGGCGTCGCTACCCGTGCGGCTGACACGGCGAAGCACGGTCGATGTGCAGGAGTTGGCGTTCTTCGCTGGCGGGTCCAGGGGGACCCGCCCTACGTAACTGGCGGGTCCAGGGGGACCCGCCCTACGTAACCCATGAGGCAGGCTTCGACAAAGCGGGCAGCGGCGCGGACGACACTCGCCGTAATGGGCGCGCGCGTGCACAACCTCAAGGACATTTCGCTGGAGATCCCCCGGGATCGCCTGGTGGTCGTTACCGGACTGTCCGGGTCGGGCAAGTCGAGCCTCGCGTTCGACACGATCTACGCCGAGGGGCAGCGACGCTACATGGAATCGCTGTCGAGTTACGCCAAACGTTTTGTCGCCCAGGTGTCCAAGCCTGACGTCGATTTCGTGCTCGGGCTCTCGCCAGTTATTTCAATAGAACAGAAGACGCTGACGAGCAATCCGCGCTCGACCGTCGGGACGATGACCGACATCGCCAGCTACCTGAATCTGCTCTACGCGACGATCGGTCAGGCACATTGTCCATGGACCGGTGAGCCGACGCCGTCACGGACGGGCAGTCAGATCGTCGAAGCGCTGCTGGCGCTGCCCCAGGGGACCGAAGTCGAGCTGCGCGCGCCGGTCTTCCACGTCTACGGTGAAGATCTCGACGTGGTCTTCACGGAGGTCCGAAAGAAAGGCTGTCGCACGCTCATCGTCGATGGCACGCCGCTCGATCTCTCGGCCGAACACGGCCTCGAAGCAGCCGACGTCACACGCATGGCGGCCGTCGTCGACCGGTTCGTCATCGGCCGGTCACACGAGAAGACGATCAAGGCCGGCGTTGCCGCCACGCTGCTGGTGGGCGACGGCCTGATGCAGGTGCAGGTCGTCAAAGGGCTGGCGAAGAGCGCTGCCGAGCGGTTTTACGGCGCTCTGTGCAGTGCCACCCATCATTTCGTCTACGGCAACATCGGCCCGGCCTATTTCGTGTTCAACGATCCGGAAAGCGCCTGCCGGACCTGCGGTGGCCTTGGCGTCGACAAGCTGACCCATCCAGACCTTCTGATACCCGATCCGCAGCGCAGCATCTCCGGCGGCTGCTTCATTCGCGAAGCCTTCAAATACAGCGCCGATACGTGGGACGGTCGCCTGATGTACAGCCTCGCACAGGCGAAGACGTTCTCACTCGACGTGCCGTGGACCGAGCTGCCGGGGCCCGCGCGGCACGCGATCCTTTACGGCATCGAGCCGGACAAGCTGAAGCTGCTCGTGCCGCCTGGCGCAAAGGAGCGGCGCACCGACTGGGAAGGCAGGGAGGTCGGATTCAACGGTATCGCCCGACGCATCGAACGCTACTACCGCCGATACCGTCAGCGCGGCGAGACGAATTCGCGGATGGAGGCCTGGCTGGACAAGGTGATGGTGGAGCACACCTGTCCCGACTGCAAGGGAGCGCGCCTGCGGCCGACCCGCCTGCTGTTCGAGATCGATGGAAAGACGATTCATGACCTCGGGGCGTTGAACTTCGACGAGCTGCACGGGTTCCTCGGCAGCGTCAAGGTAAGCGGGAGGGGGGCCGACGCGGGGCGCCACATCCTGCGCGAGATCCGCGGCCGCCTCGAGCTGCTGCTCGGCATCGGCCTCGACTATCTGAGCTTCAACCGGCGCTCCGGTTCGCTGTCGGGTGGCGAGTCGCAGCGGATCCGCCTCTCGACACAGATCGGCTCTGGTCTGATGGGCATGTTGTATGTGCTCGATGAGCCGAGCATCGGTCTGCATCCAAAGGACAACGTGAAGATGATCGCGACCCTCGAGCGTCTTCGCGATATTGGCAATACCGTGATCGTCGTCGAGCACGACGAGGACACGATCAGAGCGGCCGATCACGTCGTCGAGATGGGGCCGGGACCTGGCGTACACGGTGGCCATGTCGTCGTGCAGGGCACGCTCGACGACGTGATGCGCTGCAAGGCGTCGCCGACGGGACAGTACCTCTCCGGCAAACGTTCGATCCCGCTGCCGGCGACGCGTCGGGCGGGCAACGGGCACCGTCTCACCATTCGCGGCGCACGCGAGAACAACCTGAAGTCGATCGACGTGCAGATTCCTCTCGGCCGGCTGATTGCCGTCACTGGTGCATCGGGATCGGGCAAGAGCTCTCTGATCAACGAGGTCCTTTACAAGGCGCTGTGGAAACGGCTGGTCGACACGCGCACGCTTCCCGGAGCGCACGATGGCATCGACGGCATCGAGCATGTCCATCGCGTGGTCAACATCGATCAGATGCCGATCGGTCGTAACAGCCGATCGAATCCGGCGACGTATATCGGGTTCTACGACACCATCCGCGACCTGTTCGCGGAGGCGCCGCTGTCAGTGGAGCGCGAGTACAAGTCAGGCCGTTTCAGCTTCAACGTCAAGGGCGGGCGCTGCGAGGAATGTCAGGGAGAAGGCTCGATCACCACGCAGCTCTATTTCATGCCGGACGTCGAAGTGACCTGCAGTGCCTGCAAGGGGGCGCGCTTCAACAGTGAGACGCTGGAGGTGACCTGGAACGGCAAGACCATCGACGACGTGCTGAACATGTCGATCGAGGAGGGCGTGAGCTTTTTTGCATCCGAGCCGAGCATTCACCGCAAGGTGCAGGTGTTGGCCGATCTGGGACTCGGATATCTGACGCTGGGCCAGTCGTCGACGACCCTGTCGGGAGGCGAGGCGCAGCGGGTGAAGATTGCGAGTGAGCTGAGCACGCTCCAGCGCTCGAAACACACCGTCTACATCCTTGACGAACCGACGACCGGGCTTCACCTCGCTGACGTCGAGCGGCTGCTCGAGTCGCTGAACCGGCTGGTCGATGCCGGCCACACCGTCCTGCTCATCGAACACCATCTCGACGTCATCAAGACAGCCGACCACGTGATCGATCTGGGGCCCGAAGGCGGCCATGCCGGCGGGGAAGTCATCGTCACCGGGCCGCCGGAAACCATCGCTGCTTCAAAAACGTCGCACACCGGGCGCCTGCTGAAGGCGCGGATGCGATAGTTCCCTATGCGGGGGGGCGCACACCAGGTTTTGCAAGTTCTTAACAAGAACTTTGCGTCAGCTTAAAAGAATTTGGCGCGTGGATACGTCTACTTAGATATGCGAATCCACACAGTGCTCACAGCGATGGTTCTTTCGGCCGCGGCCCTGATGCAGATGCCGGCGGCTGCACACTCCAGCGACAAGGCTCAGCTGTCTGTCCGCGTAGTCGATCAGACGAAGGCGGTTCTGCCCTCGGCGACGGTGACGATCTACACGCTGGATGGCAAGCCGGGAACGACGGTAACTGCGGATGCGAAGGGGATTGCGACGTTTCCAGCAGTGGCCACCGGTCTGACCCAGGTCGTCGTGAAATCCCAGGGTTTTGCGTCACGCATCGAGAAGTTGACGCTGGTACCGGGAGAGAACGCGCAGACCGTGACGCTGCCGCTGGCGGCGTTTCAGGAGAAGGTGACCGTTCGCGCCACCCCAAAGAACGGCAGCGGCTCGTAAGCCGCCGCCGCGCGTCGGCGCGATATCACTTTTTCTCTTTGAAGCCGGCGGGAATCGAGACGTCGGCGTCGGCCACCGATTGGGAGACCTTGAGGACCTCATCGGTGAAGGTCATCACGGTGGCGCGTCCGGGCTGAGTTGGCGGCGGCGGAGGAGTCGCGGCCTTGTCCCCTTCCTTATTGTTATTGCGGCCGAGCCGTCCGGCGAGCAGGCCGCCAAGCCCGGCCACAGTCGTCGGTACGGCGGCCTGGGCAGACTCTTCCTTCTTCTGTTCACTCTGCTGTTTGGCCGTCGCGGCATCGGCGACAGCCTCGAAGCGGGTGGTGGTCAGCACAGCCGTCCCGCTCATGTTGACCTTTTCCTTCTGCATGCGCTCCATGGCCGGGCCGAGCATCGGATACATCGCCGCGGCGGTTGCCGTCGCCTGAGGGTCGAGCAGTGCAGGGCCCAGCAGCTTCTGCGCGTACTGGCGTTCGAACTCCGTCATTTCCTCCATGCCGGGCATTGTGGCGGTGAGCCACATGTTGCTCGTGGTGACGAAACCCCCGCTCTGTTCCAGCGTCTTGCCCTTTTCACGGACGGTGACGATCATCACCACTTCACGCGCGTCGAGTCCATTGACCACGCGCTTCTGGCCGCTCTCCTTCAGATCGAAGTCGACGTCGAACTGCGGTTCCTGGGCCTGAGCGTCCTTGGCAGGCTCTTTCGGCTTCTCAGGCTGCTTGGCGGCTTCTTCGCTGGCCTTTTTTCGTGCGTCCTGCAGCTGGCGGATCAACTCGGCGAAGGTCGTGACCCGGTAAGACTTGTCCTTCAGATTGATGTCGTAGATTTTCTCCTCAGCCAGGTCGATCAGCTGCGCCGTCTCGCCATTCGTCGTCATCTTCCGCGACCCTTTGATGGCAACGGTGCTGACGGTGCCGTCGCGCATGCTGCGTCCGCCGAAGATGTTCATCATGCGTCCGAGGGCACCTTCGAATTTCAACTGCGATTTCTGCTCCGTCTTCACGTCGGCAAAGGCGGTAGCCGCGACACACACCAAGGTGAACGCGGCGAGAGTGATACGGCGCATCGTTCCGATCCTCCTGGAAGGGGTCGATTCTACTCTCTTCGATATGCCTGAGCTGGCCGTGGACAGACGTTTTCGTGGCAAGGGGCTGTGCGGAACAAGGAGCCTTGTCGGGGCGCTACCGCGTCGGTCGTGCGGCATCGCCTGCACCGGAGCCTGCCAGCGTGAAATTGACCGTAACCGACATGATGATCGGCACCGGTGCTCCATTCAGCCGTGTCGGGGTGAACTCCCACTGCCGCACGGCGTCGAGTGCTGACTGGTCGAGCAGAGGAATGGAGCGCAGCACTCGCGCGTTCGTCACTCGCCCGTCAACGCCAATTGTGGCTTCGAGAATCACTACGCCTTCGACGCGTGCGGCCATCGCCTCTGGTGGATAGAGCGGCCTCACGTCTTTGATTTTCGTCGGGGCCGGAATGTTGCCACCGATGCGAATCGGCGCGACCGGCGCGACCGGCGCTGGCGCCGGTGCCACAGGGCCGGGCGCACTGCCGACGACACCGGCGGGCAGTCCGCCTGCGACACCTCTGGCAGCCGCACGTGTCGCGGCGCCCATGCTCACCGTCACAGGCGGTCGGGCATCGTGCCAGACCACTGACGAAGGTCGATCGGGCGAGAAACTCAGACGAACGTAGAACGAGATCGGCGGCTGCGCCGGAGGCATGTACTTCCACGCGCGCACGGCCTCGAGCGACGCTTTGACAAACGGTGCGCCGAGTGGGGGAGCCGGCTGCACGCTGTTGTTCCCGAGCGGGATCATCGACATGTCCGGACGATACGGTTGCCTGGCCTCGGCTACCGTGCCGCTCGCGTCCACTGTGATGCGGAGCGTCACCGTTCCGCTTGCGCGCTCACCGTCGGCGGGATAGTTCGGCATCACGAACAAGACGGGCTCGGGAATCGGATTCGACGCTGTGATGGGGAGCGCCTGCCGCTCGAGAGGTCCGCGTTCGTCCGCCGCGGGAGGCGGCTGCTGTGCGCAGACGAGCGGAGGCGCCACGACGAGCACGACACCGACGAGTGCCGACCGGCTGCGCGTCATCCGATGCGTCATCTCTACGCCTCCTGCGTTCTTGGGATGTCCGCCGGGGCTGAAGCCCCGGCCCACGCCTTGGCCTTCCGCTTCGCGCATGATCGAGGCTGGCGATGAGGCTGTCAATCGCGACGATGACAGTCGACTCTGGACGCGAGGCTGAGGCGCGCCGGTCTGCGACTTGCACCTCTCGCTCGAGCGAGGAGGAGACATGCGCAGACTCATCATCACGGCGATGGCCATTGCCGGGTGTGCGCTCGGCGGGGCGGCGGCGTCCGCGACTCAGCGTGGAAGCGCAGCCGATCGCGAGTTCATCAGTCAGATGGCGATAGCTGGAATTACAGAGGTGCATCTGGGACGACTTGCCCTGAAGCAGGCCGCGAGCAATGACGTGAAGGCGTTCGGCCAGATGATGGTGGACGAGCACACGCAGGCCAACGACGAGCTTGCAAAAATCACCAAACAGATGGGGATGACACCGGCGGCGCAGGTCGACAAGACGCACAAGCTGCTCATTGACAAGCTTACGAAGCTGAGTGGCGCGAGCTTCGATCGCGACTATCTTGCCGAGATGGTCAAGGGCCACCAGGAGGTCGCGGATGCGCTGAGAAAGCGCGCCGGAGAGCAGCCCGACACCATGCTCAGCCAATGGGCGGCACTGACGCTACCCGCAGTCGAACATCATCTGCAGCGCGCCCAGGAGCTGCAGGGAGCGATCAAGTAAGGACGATCGGGTGATATCGGTGTTTGATCTTTGAATCGTTGTTGATTGGTGATCTTTGAAGGGCGATCTATTCGGGTGATTGGCGCATTTCTGATTGCGACGGGTTGTTGCCGGGGCGTCGAACAAAGTCTGCCGCCAATTGCCTCCAATCGCCGAATACATCTTCGATCACGAATCACCGATCAACACCGATTCAGAGATCGAGATCCAGGATCACTCAATCGACACAGTCCAGGCGGGTCCCAAGGGACCCGCCTCACCCTCAGGCGGCATCCGCAACGGGACGAATGTTCTGGTTCACGCGGAACAGGTTCGTCGGATCGTACCGGCTCTTCACTTGAGCGAGTCGCGCATAGTTGTCTCGGAATGACGCGCGCACCCGCTCCTGACCTTCGTCCATCATGAAGTTCACGTAGGCGCCGCCTGCCGAATATGCGTGGGTGGCGTCGAAGTAGTTCCTGCACCAGTCAGTGATCAAGCCTTTGTTCGCCGGGTCCTGGTCGACGCCGACGATGACGACGGCGAAGTTCGCGTCTCGGTAGCTGAACGCCGTGTCGTCGGTCGCCAGGCGGTGCGCCGCGCCGTCGATCGGATAGATGTGCACTTGAGAGATGCCGACCGGCGCTCTTTTCGCGTGCTCGAGGTGCGCCTCGATCGCCTCGGCGCTGAACGACTTCACGAAGTCTGCGCGCCAGTACCACTGCATGCCCGACGGCAGCAGCGGATCGAACAGACTCTGCACCGCTGGAAACGGCATCGGTCCGACGTGGTCGAGCAGCGGCGTGCCGACCGAGCGCATCGGTTTCGTCACTCGATCGGCCTTTTCTGGAGACGCCGTGGAGCACCAGATAATCGCGCACACCTTCTTCAGGTGCAGCTCAGACGGGAACAGCGGCACCGGTGGAACGGTGAGAAAGGCGAGAAAGCCGCTGACGTCCTCCGGTGCGTTCAGGATGAATTCCTGATACGCCTTCATTACCTGCGGTGTCTGTTCGATCGGCCAGAACGTCGGTCCAGCCGTCACCGTTGTCACCGGATGCAGCCGGAACAGGAAGGAGGTGACGACGCCGAAGTTGCCGCCTCCGCCGCGAATGGCCCAGAACAGATCGGAGTGCTGCTGCGGACTTGCGGTCACGAAGCGGCCGTCGGCGAGAACGAGATCTGCCTCGAGCAGATTGTCGATTGCCAGTCCGTAGGGCCGGGTCAAATGGCCGATCCCTCCTCCGAGCGTCAGTCCGGCGACGCCAGTCGTCGAGACGGTGCCGCCGGGGGTGGCAAGCCCGAAGGCATGTGCCGCATGGTCCATGTCACCACCGGTGCATCCACCTTCGACGCGGACCGTCTGTGCGGCCGGGTCGACGCGGATGCCCTTCATGCCCGACAGGTCGATGACGAGGCCATCGTCACAGGTGCCGAGGCCGGCGCCGTTGTGGCCGCCGCCGCGGATGGCCGTCAACACGCCGTTGGTGCGCGCAAAGTTGACCGCCGCGATCACATCGGCGACGTCAACGCAGCGGATGACCGCGGCCGGCCGCTTGTCGATCATGCCGTTGTACACACGCCGTGCGGTGTCGTACTCGGCGTCTCCGGGAAGGATGACCGTTCCGCGAACGGTGTTGCGCAATGAGGCGAAATCAATCGAGCTCACGTGAATACTCCTTTGCGGCCCGAGGCCTACTTCTTCTGCGGATCGTCCGCGGGGTTGATGTAGTTGATGTCGAACGGCCCCTGAAGGGCGATCTGCACCGTGGTCGGGGCCTTCGTCCAGGCAAAGTGATGCATGCGTGCGGGCAGCGAGACGAATCCGCCCGGTTCGAGCGCCTGGCTGCGGGTGCGATCGAGTATGTCCCCCATGCCGACATGCAGCGCGCCGCTGAGGACCGTGACCCGCTCGGTCATGCTGTGCCAGTGCGGAGGGATGTCGTATCCGGCCGGCAGCTTCAGGCGCAGGGTGATGTCGCCCTTTTCGTGCGGATTGCCCTCCAGGACGCTGATCTGCGCACCCGGGGGCAGCGCCGGTGGCGCGGGTCCCCACTGCACTCTGTCAGCCGGAACGATGATGTGGGACGGTGCGGGGGCGGTGGCGGCGGTGGCAGCAGCCACGGTGGCGGCGCCGAGAACGAACAGCAGATGCGATGGTGCGAATGTCATAGGACCTCCTGATGGAGAGAGCCTACGAACCCCGCCGTTCGCGAAGCGTTCGCGCAATCGTTCGCGGTGGGGTCAGGTCTTGAATCAGTGGTTTTTTCACGACCTGGCACCCCGCCATGGCCACTCGATGACCAGCGCGAAGGCGGGTGCCAGGTCGTGAAAAAACCACTGATTCAAGACCTGACCCCATCCCCAATGCGGCTGCCCTGCGCGCGCGACAGCTCCAGCGCCCGTTCGCGCTCGCCCTTCTGCAGATACAGCGCCGGCAGCCACCACAGGTCCGAGCGTTCGAGCGCCAGCGTGATGGCCGCGTCGAGGAGCGACGATGCACGCGTGCGGTCGCCGGCCAGCGCGCAGATTTCGGCGAGCAGCGACATGTAGTACGGGCGACGCGCATGTGCGCGACGGCTGTCCAGTCGCGCGAGCGCCGCTTCGATGCGCTCGATACCCTCGGCCGGACGCTGCTGCCCGGTCGCCCACCCGATCAGCACCTGCCCCCAGTCGCCGTAATACGCGAACTGATACCGACCGCAGAGGGCGACCAGCGACTCCGCACAGGCGAGGACTCCATCGGTGTCACGGCGCATCTGGTGCAGAAGTGCGGCGTAAGCCAGCGCCAGCGTCTCGCTGTACGGATGCTCGAGCCGCCGGGCGAGTGCGATCGCCGCGTCTGCATGCTGCAATGCCGCGGCGTCTTCGCCGAGCAGCCACAACGCGTGCGAATACCATCCGTGGATGAACACACCGAGATCCGAGCCAAGCGGCGAACGCTGCGGCTTCGCTTCGTCGTAGGCGTCGAGCGCGGCCTCGAAATGACGTCGCGATTCCTGCAGCTCGCCAACGCTCATCAGCACGCCGCCCATGGCGTGGTGCGCTTCGCAGCGACATGAGGGATCGGTCTCGGCGCAGGCGAGGGCCAGCTCGGTCTGTTCCCGCGCCCCCTGCAGATCGCCGAGCATGAACCGCAAGGTGAATGCGACCCACCGCCAGCGCACCGGTATCGGTTCGCGATCGTTGGCGCGCGACAGGGCGAACACCCGCTCGAGATTCTGCTCGACCTCCGCCGCCGCATAGCCGCGTGCCGAATTGAGCGCGACCGACAGGTCGGAGCGGAGCGCCAGCTCGCGGGTGTCGCGGTCGCGACCCGCCGGCAGCTTCTCGAGAAGCAGGAGCGCGTGCGTGAAACAGCGGATCGCCTCCTCGCTGGCGGACATGCGCGTGGCGACGCTGGCGGCCCGCTCGAGGAACGGGATGGCGCGCGCCGGCTGACCGCCCCGGTCCAGATGCATCGCCACCGATGCGCTCACCTCGTCCAGCGCGGGCGCGAAGAGCAGCTCCATTCCCTGCGCAATGCGGCGGTGAATCAGGCGCAGGCGTGCGGGTCCGATGCCGGCGTAGGCCACTTCCCGGATGCGATCGTGGCTGAAATCCCACCGCTCGTCGCTGTGTTCACGCACGATGTGACGCTGCCAGAGCTCGTCGAGTGCACGCACCAGCGCCGTCTCTTCGAGATCGCTGGCGGCTGCCAGGAGATCGAAACGGAAATCGCGGCCGATGGCCGCCGCGACTTCTGCGGCGGCACGTGCGTCTGGCGAGAGCCGCGCCAGTCTCGCGGCCACCACCGACTGGACGCGGGAGCGCTCGGGGCTGTCCCGCAGCACACCCTCGGGGCTCGCCGACATGCGGCCGCGCTCGATGATGAACAGCGGATGGCCTTCAGTCTCCTGAAATGCGAGGACGGCCGCCGCGTCGTCGAGAGGCTGTTCGGCCACGGCGCTCGCCAGCTCGGAGGTCGCCACGGAATCGAGTGTCTGCAGTGTGATGACGGTGAGGATGCCTTCGCCGGTGAGGTGCTCGAGCAGCCGCTGCAAGGGCGCGTTGTCGTGTTCTTCTTCGGCACGGAGCGTACCGACGATGAGACCGCGCACACCGGACAGCGCCCGTGCGAAATACTGCAGCCATTCGATCGTTTCCGCATCGGCCCACTGCAGATCGTCGAGCACGAGGACCATCGGCGAGGCGGCGACGAACGCGCTGGACAACGCATCGAAAAACCGGAGACGCTGCCAGCTTTCGAGCTGCCGCTCCGGCATGGCCACCTCGGGGCGTGCGGCAATGAGCTCCGGACGAAGACGCGCGATGTCGCTCAGCAGCGTCGCGTCGAGTGACAGCAGCCGCGCCTGCATGACGTCGCTCTTCAGCCACGCCGCGACCGGGGCGTACGCGAGGCGGCCTTCTCCCGCGTAGCAGCGCGCGCTCACCGCGCTGATTCCCGCGGTGCGTGTCCACTCCACGAGCTCCTCAGCAAGACGACTCTTGCCGATTCCTGCCTCCCCGCGGATGACGATGACGCGCGGCCGACCTCCGTCGGTGGCGTTCCACGCGTCGAGCAGCGCTCTCCATTCTCGAGCCCTGCCGACCAGTGGATAGATCGACGGCCGGTGGACCGCCGTCACCGCAGGCTGGCCGGCGGCATCGTCACCTGCCGTATCGTCCGCGAGCACCTCGCGGTAAGCCATGCGGGTGCGGGCGCTCGGCTGAACACCGAGCTCCTTCTTGAGAAGGGCGGTGCACTGCTGGTACGCATGCAGGGCCGCGGCGCGCTCACCGCATCTGGCGTGGCACCGCATCAGCGTGCACCAGCCGTCCTCTTCGAGCGAGTCGATACGCAGCAGATGCTGTGCGTAACCGATGGCGCCGGCATAGGCGCGCTCCTGCTCGCAGGTGCGCATCATCGTCGCCAGCAGGTGCTTCGCCGTCGTCCGTACCCGCGTGCGATCGACCTCGATCCATTCGTCGGCGCAGTCCGGCAGCAGATCGCCCTGATAGAGCCGGGCGGCTTCCGCCAGCGCGGTGCGGTCTCCTCGCGAACCGCGTTCGGCCAGTTGCTCGAAGGCGAGCAGATCGACATGCGTCCGCGCCGAGCTCCGCCATCCGATGGTCCTGCCTTCATCGATGACGAGCGCGCCCAGCTCAGGACAGTGCTCGCGAAGATGGTGGAGCTCGCGACGGAGGTTGGTCAGCGCCTGTGCGTCGCCCGATTCCGGCCACAGCGTTCCGGCGACACGTTGACGCGGGATGAGGGCGTCGTGCGCGTAAAGCAGCAGAAACGTCAGCATCTGCTGCTGGCGCTGGTTTGGAACCCGTTCGAGCGGACGATCCCCTCGACGGACGTGGAATCGTCCCAGTACCTGCACCTGTACGACGTTCGCGCTCACGTCTGAATTATCCGTCCGTCGCCACACGCCGCTCCATGGCGGCACCCAGTTCTTTCAGCCCGCCTTCCGCTCACGCGCTGATCGTCGCGCGCTGGTGACATCGACCGTCCCGCGCCGGTGACAATGGCGCTTCCGTCGGCGTGCCGCTCGCACCCCGCGGCGCAGCACCGAAGCGATCGTGGAAACGCCTCGTGCGAATCTCATTTAAGTCCCGCGACATGCCGTGGCTGAGAGGCGGTGCGCGCCAACATGAAGAAATCCTGACGTTTTCATGGCCTGCCGTCTCGCTGAGCTCGAATCGAAATACCCGGCCCGCGAAGTGACGTCAGCCGCGGTCCTCCGTGTGATTTCGTGGGTTGGGCAGCAGTGGCATCGCGCTTCGACTCGCAATCAGGCGCAAATCTCGTTGAGGCGCGCGCAATCGCGGTGAGATTCGTCGCGGCATAGACCGTGCTCACGGAGGGTCAACGTGAATACGCCACGCACATCGTCCGCGCCCCTAGCCATCGGCGTGGATGAGGCCCTCGCTTAAAGACGGTAGCACTCCATGTCGCCTGTGTCGTTTCGCCTGTCTCTGGTGCTGCTCTGCGCCGTCTGCGTGGGGATCGGCGTCCGTTCGAGCGTACAGGCACAGGCAGGCGGAAATACGGCCGGTCAATTCGACGACTCGCACTTTCATCTCACCAACTACGTGCAGCAGGGCATCGACGGGCGCCAGTCCCTGAAGATTATGGGTACGCGGGTGAACCGTTCCACGCTGTTCGGCATTCCGCTGCAGCAGCAGTGGTCGTACGCCAACTCGGGCAACTTCGCGCCGACCTACTACCTGCAGACCGACGCGCCGCTCTATTACTACTCGTTCACCGACGCCTATATCGCCAGCGTTTACCGCGCGTTGACGCCGCAGGAGCAATCGCGCTTCGACCCGATGATCACCGGGTTCAACCCGGCCGACGTGTACGGCGTCGATCACATCCGCCGGGTATTGAAGACGTTCCCCGGCGTGTTCACCGGCATCGGTGAGTTCAGCATTCACAAGGAATTCGTGTCGTCGAAGGTCTCCGGCGAGACCGCCAGCCTCACCAACCCGGCGCTCGATCGCATTCTCGACTTTGCCGCGGAGAGTGGTCTGGTGGTGCTGATTCACAGCGACATCGATATGCCGTTCGCCAAGACGGACACCGAGCCGGTCTATCTGTCGCAGATGAAAGCACTGCTGAGGCGTCATTCGAACGCCACCATCATCTGGGCGCATGTCGGCCTCGGCCGCGTCGTTCATCCGGTGCAGGTGTCCGCCGGCGCGGCGGAGCGGGTGCCGACGCAGTTCGAGCTGGTTGAGACGATGCTCAACGACCCGACCCTGCGCCACGTCAGCTTCGACATCTCCTGGGACGAAGTGGCGAAGTATGCGGTCGCCAGTCCGCAGTCGATCGAACGCGTCGCGATGACGCTCAATCGTCAACCTGATCGCTTCCTGTTCGGCACCGACACCGTCGCGCCGGCGAGCCCTGAAGCGTACTACGCCGTGTTCGACATGTGGGCGCCCGTATGGAGCCGCCTCACGGCGGACGCCAGCCTCAAGGTTCGCAAAGGGAACTACGAACGGATTTTCGACGCCGGCCGCAAAAGAGTGCGTGCGTGGGAGAAGGCCAATCCCCGGTGATCTCATTCAGGAGCGAGGAGACAGACATGCGACGTGAACGGAGAATCGATGCGGCTCGCCTGGCCTGGGCACTGGCCGTATCAGTGTCGCTCGGCGGTGCGGGAACGGCGATGGCACAGGCGCCAGCCGATGCCAAGCCAAGCTTGGAAATCTACGGCTTTGCGATGCTCGACATCGGGCACGACTTCAAGCAGATCGACCCCGATTGGTACGACACGCTGCGCATCACGAAGCTGCCGAAGGTCGAAAACGAGTTCGGTGAGGACCACAGCACATTCGCGGGCGTACGCCAGAGCCGCCTGGGCGTCAGGTCTTCGACGCCGACCCCGGTCGGCGAGTTGAAGACCATCTTCGAGTTCGAGCTGTTCGGCACCGGCGTGGACTCCGGGCAGACGACCTTCCGGCTGCGCCATGCGTGGGGAGAGCTCGGCTCGTTCGGGGCCGGCCAGTATTGGAGCCCCTTCAGCGATCCGGACGTCTACCCGAACACACTGGAGTACTGGGGCCCGACTGGTATTCCCTGGTACCGCAACGTGCAGCTCCGCTACACGCCGATCCACTCCGACAAGAATAATCTGATGGTCGCGCTCACGCGCCCCGGCGCAAGCGGCGACCAGGGGGTGTATGCCGACCGTATCGAGCTTGGCGGGATCAAGGCCCGCTTCCCGGCGCCCGATTTGGCAGCGGCGTGCAGGTTCCTCGGGGAAATGGGGCTACGTTCGAACCGCTGGCATCGTCCGGCGGATCAATTGGGACGATACCCTCTCTGACGATCTCGATCTCTCCGGCGACGCCACCGGGTGGGGATGGAACGTCAGCTCGAACCTCAAGCACGGCGAGGGCGACGTCCTGCGCTTGCAGTTCACCGTCGGCGAAGGCGTCCAGAACGAAATGAACGACTCGCCGATCGACATCGGCATCCAGCGCAACTTGTCGAATCCGGCGCGGCCAGTGGTCGGCAAACCAATACCGATCGTCGCCTACGCCGTATTCCTGGATCACCAATTCGGCAAGAAGTTCAGCAGCTCGATCGGGTACTCGGCGCAGGACAATGACAACACCGACGCGCAGGGGCCGGACGCCTTCAGGGTCGGACAGTACGCACTCGGCAACCTGCTCTACTACCCCGCCCCGAACGTCATGATGGGCGGCGAACTGCAGTGGGGCCGGCGCGAGAACTTCTCCGACGGCTTCGAGAGCGACGGGTTCAAGATCCAGTTCTCGTTCAAATACAACTTCTGCGTACAAGCTCGGAGGCTAGTCATGAAGCGGGATAGTCGTTTACTCGCAGCGAGGGCGCCGCTGACGGGACTGGCCGCGATTACACTCGCTGCCGGCGTGCTCCTGGCCCAGGCTCCTGCGACCGGTCCGCAGGCTGCGGTCAACAACGCCTATAACCAGTTCCGCACCCTCAAAGAGGGGAAGAACGCCGACTACATTCCGGCACTCGCCAAGGTCGATCCGAACCTGTTCGGCGTCGTCCTGGTGACTGTCGACGGGAAGGTCTATACCGCCGGCGACGTCAAGACCGAGGTCTCGATTCAATCGATCTCCAAGGTGTTCACGATGGCGCAGGTCATCCAGGAACAGGGGCTCGAGTCGGTCGAGAAGCGGATTGGCGTCGACGCCACGGGTGCGCGCTTCAATTCGATCATCGCCGTCGAAGGTGTCCGCAATGTGGTCGGGAGCGGCGCGCCGGAGATGAACCCGCTCGTCAATCCGGGCGCCATTTCGGCGACGAGCATGGTCAGAGGAGCCACAGCGGAAGAAGTCTGGCGAAAGATCATCAGCTTCCACAACGACGCCGCGGGCCGCTCGCTGAGCGTGCTGCAGGATGTCTACAAGTCCGAGTCGGATACCAACCAGCGCAATCAGGCGATCGGCGCACTGATGCTCGCCTACGGCTATATCAAGAACAACTGGCAGCAGGCGGTTGATCTCTACACACGCCAGTGCTCGATCGGCGTCAACGCCAAGGACCTGGCGACCATGGCGGCCACCCTTGCCGCAGGTGGACGGAACCCTGTTACCGGCAAGACGGTCATCGATGCGTCCAAAGTGCCGGGTGTGCTTGCGGTGATGGCCACCGCTGGTCTCTACGACGACTCGGGCAAGTGGCTCTATCACACCGGACTTCCCGCCAAGAGCGGTGTGGGTGGCGGTCTCATCGCCGTCTCGCCGGGCAAGTTCGGCATAGCGGTGGTGTCGCCGCCGCTCGATGACGCCGGCAACAGCGTGCGCGGTCAGCGTGCGATTGCCGCGGTTTCAAACGCCCTCGGCGGCAATCCATACGCCGCCGCGAAGCGATAGGAACAGTGAAATTCGATTGGACGAAAACGAGAATCTGACGAGGATGACATCATGAACACACGTATCGTGCTGCTGGCGAGCCTACTGACGGCGACTCTGGCGTCGCCCACTTACGCCCAGAATCGCGTCGAGATCAGCGGCTTCCTAGGCTGGGGCCTGTCCGATGGCGTCAGTGGCACGCCACTCGTGGCCGGAGACGGAAACATCTACGATCGGGTGGATCCGAAGGACTCGGCGCTCTACGGATTCAGTGTGGGGTACTTCATCGAGAACGTGGAGGTCGGCTTCATGTACAGCACCCAGGCGTCGAAGCTGGTGCTGGGAGGAACGGCTGACCGCGAGCTCGGCGACCTTTCAGTCAATACGTATCACGGCTACTTCGGCTACAACTTCGGCGAGCCCGACGCGCCTATTCGCCCATTCCTGTTCTTCGGCCTGGGCGCCACCAGCTTCGGCGAAGTGGACACCGTCATCGCCGGGCAGAACCGGACGATTTCCGGCGAGTCGCAGTTCTCGACCACCCTGGGCGGCGGCGTCAAGTTCTTCTTCTCCCAGCACGTCGGCGCCCGCGCCGCGTTCCGTCTGACGCCCACCTACATCAAGTCGGACGCGGCCGGCTGGTGGTGTGACCCGTACCTGGGGATGCTACCTGGTGGGCGACCCTCAGGTACTCGAATCAGGTGGAGTTCTCGGGTGGCGTGACCGTCCGCTTCTGATGAGCGGATGGTCCGAGAAATTTGCGACGGCGTGAGGGGCGACGAAGAAGCCCTTTCACGGCGTCGCGCGTCGAGAGCCGATGGGCCCCTGTCGAGGTGCATTCTGCGGCGTCGTCGCGTTCCTGCTGGCAGGTCAGCTCGTGGCAGGACAGGGCAGGACCGACGTAGTAACGCTTGCGAACGGCGATCGTATTACAGGGGAGATTACTCGTCTCGAGCGCGGCAAGCTCGAATTCAAGACCGACGACATCGGCACGCTCGACCTGGAGTGGGACAAGCTGGTCAGTGTGGTGTCGAGGCGATTGGTCGAAGTCGAGACGACCGACGGCCGTGTGTTTCTTGGCACGCTGGAGTCGACGATCATGCGCTGGCTGTCTGTGGTCACCGCCACCGGGGTGAATCCGGTGGCGATGTCCGACGTCGCGCAGATGACGGCGATCGGAAGGAGCTTCTGGAGGAAGCTTGATGGGTCTTTCGATGCGGGCTTCACCTATAGCAAATCGAGCGGTGTGGCGCAGTTGTATGTCAACTCCGAGACCTTCCTTCGACGGCCGCGGTCAGAGACGCGCCTCACATTTGGGCTGACACAGACACAAACCGACGAGGAAACGGGAAGCGACGATCGCGCGGCATTCGAAGGGCAATACGTGCACTATCCGTGGGTCCGCCGGTTCGTTACCGTCATCGGCCGCATCGAGACGAACGAAAGCCTGGGTCTCGAATTGCGCGCGCAGATCGGCGGCGCGATCGGGCCGCGGCTGATCTACACGAACCGGGCGCTCATGTCGATCGGGGCAGGCATGGTGTTCAACGACGAACAAGGCGTAGACGCCGAGCGGACGCAGAACCTGGACGCGCTGATCGTGTTCCGCGCGGAGTACTACACCTACGACCGGCCGAAGACGAATCTCTATCTCAGGACCCAGTCCTACCCGAGCCTGAGCAACCTCGGTCGGCATCGTCTGCAGCTCGATGCGAGCGCCAAGCGTGAGCTCTGGAAGGACCTGTTCCTGTCGCTCAGTGTGTACGACACGTTCGACAGCCAGCCGCCCAATGCCGACGCCGCCGACAACGATGTCGGCGTCGTGTTTTCGGTCGGCTGGACGTATTGAGTCAACGGGTTGATCGCGCCGTCCGCAGGGCACGTCCGTTTTGGACGTGCCGGTTACGTTCAGTAGGCAAGGTGTTCCATGCGAATTCATCGTCGTCTCTATAGGCGCATCATCGCAGCGGCCGGGGTCGTCGTCATCGGCTCGTCGTCCGCCGTGCCATTGCTCGTTGCGCAGACTGCGCCGGCGCCATCGACGGCGACGACCAAGCCGGCTGGATCGGCGACCACGAACAAGCCCGCGGCATCGACATCGACGGCAGCACAGTCGCAGGAGATCGATGGCGGCTGGCCGCGCGATTCGGTCAGCGCGCTTGGCGCAGCCGTCCGGATCTTTCAGCCGCAGGTCGCCAGCTGGGATGGCCAGCGGAACATCGTGCTGTTCGCCGCCGTGTCCTACGCGGCGAGGAGTGCGACAAAGCCCGGAATGGGCACGATCAAAATGGAAAGCGGCACGTCGGTGTCCACGGCGGAACGCCTTGTCAACTTCAACAACTTCAAGCTGACGGAGGCGAACTTCCCGAGTCTGACGAACGATCAGCTCAAGGATGTTGTCGCACACGTCACCACGCTCGTGCCTCAGGATGGGCTCGTGCTGGCGCTCGACCGCGTGCTGGCCAGGCTCGACAAGAGCCAGATCACGCCGAAGAACGTGCCGGAGATCAAAGCCGATCCGCCGCCCATCTTCTACAGCACCACCGAGGCTGCGATGGTGAACATCGACGGCGAGCCGATCTGGAGCCCGATCAAGGACAGCAACCTGAAGTTCGCGGTGAACACCAACTGGGATCTCTTTCAGCTCGCGCCCGATAACGATCTCTATCTTCGCTACGAGAAGGGGTGGCTGACGGCCAAAGACATCAAGGGACCGTGGAGCGCGGTCAATAAGGCGCCCGACGCGTTCAAAACGCTGCCGGCCGACGCGAACTGGGCCGACGTCAAACAGGCCGTCCCCGGCGAGAAGCTGAAGGGGTCTGCGCTGCCGAAGGTGTTTGTCAGCACCACGCCGGCAGAACTGATTCTGCTGAAGGGACCGCCCGTCTATCTGCCGGTGACGAATAGCAGCCTGCTGTGGGTCAGCAACACCGAGAGCGACGTGTTCCGAATCGGTCAGAAGGGGACGGTGTATTTCCTGGTATCGGGCCGCTGGTTCAGCGCGCCCGACTTCACCGGTCCCTGGACATTTGCCACAGAGAACCTGCCGGAGGATTTCAAGAAAATCCCTCCTGGACATGACCGGTCACGCGTGCTCGCCTCCGTTCCAGGTTCCGATCAGGCGATCGAGGCGGTATTGCTGGCGCAGATTCCGCAGACGGCACGCGTCAGCAAGTCGCAGGTGAAGGCGCCGGATGTGGTCTATCAGGGAGATCCAAGTTTTCAGCCGATTGAAAAGACGTCGCTCTCGCGCGCGGTGAACACGGACAAGGACATCATCAAGGTCGGCGACCTCTACTACATGTGTTTCGAGGGTGTCTGGTTCATGGGTAGTTCTCCGAACGGGCCATGGTCGGTGACTGGCTCGGTGCCGGGACAGATTTACGAGATTCCCATCAGCTCCCCTTCGCACAACGTCACCTATGTCACCGTCGAAGACGATGACGACGACGCGGTGGTGTTTGCGACCGCAGCCGCCTACACAGGAATGATGGTCGCGTGGGGATGCGTGGTGTGGGGCAGCGGCTGGTACTACCCGCCGTACGTCGGCTACGGCGGCTTCTATCCATACTACCGTCCGTACTATCCAACCTACGGCTATCACGCATCGTACAACCCCTGGACGGGTGCCTACAGCCGCGGCGCGTTCGCCTACGGACCGTATGGCGGCGCCGGCGTCGGCGCACGGTACAACCCGCGAACGGGAACCTACTCACGTGGTGCGGCAGCCTATGGACCCTACGGCGCACGCGGAGTGGCCCAAGGCTACAACCCACGCACCGGAACGTACGCGCAGACGCGCCAGGGTTCGAACGTGTATGGGAGCTGGGGCCAGACCGGCGTGACGCGTGGTGACAACTGGGCGACGACGTCGCGCGTCACGAGTCGGGCGACGGGCAACACGACCCGTGTCACACAGGGCAGCGGTGGAGGCGAGGCGATTACGCGCACAGGCAACGGGAACACGGGCGGCGTCGCGCGCACCGGCAGTGGTGACGTCTACGCCGGACGCGACGGCAATGTCTACAAGAAGACCGACGGCGGCTGGCAGAAATACGACAATGCCGGCGGCAACTGGGGCTCGTCGGAGCGTCCCAGCCAGCTGCCGGGCGGCGATGCGAATCGCCCCAACGTCGGTTCTGGAACGCGGGACCCTTCAGCAGGGACGACCGGCCGGACTGGGATCGACTCTTCGACCTATGGTCAGCTCGATCGCGACTCGGCCGCGCGGGCGGAAGGCACACAGCGGTCGCGTGATGCCAGCACCACCCGTCGCAGCGGCAGCGGCGCATCGTCCGGCAGTTACCGGCCAAGCGGGGGAGCGTCGCGCTCGGTACCTCGCGGCGGCGGCGGCGGCCGTCGCCGGTAGGTAGAAAAAACTTTTTTGAGTAGACAAAAATTAAGGTAGAACTACGGGGTGGCCCGACACCCCACCCTTCTTCGTGCCGTCATGACGGCTGCGCTGGCGAGTCTGGCGCAGCCGCTCTTCGCGCAAGCTCCCGCCACCAACTTCGAGATTACCGACAACTCCTTTCTGGTAGAGGAAGCCTTCAATCAGGAGCCTGGCGTCTTCCAGAACATCGCTAACCTCCGCCTCGATGGCGGCGGTAACTGGACCACGACGTTCACCCAGGAGTGGCCGCTCGTCACCCAGAGACATCAGCTTTCCTACACGCTGCCATTCGCGGATATCGCCGGAGCCTCCGGGATCGGCGATGCAGCGATTCACTACCGCCTGCAGCTGTTCAACGAGGGGACGAGTCTCCCTGCGTTCTCTCCTCGAGTCTCGCTGATCCTCCCCAGCGGGCGCGCCTCACGCGGTCTGGGAAACGGGCATCTGGGGTGGGAGTTCAACCTGCCATTCAGCAAACAGGTGCGTGCCGTCTACCTGCACTGGAACGCCGGCCTCACACAGTTGCCGCGGGCAATCGTCGATGGTGTCGATCGCGATCTGGTAACGCCGCGAGTCGCGGCCAGCGCGATCTGGCAATTCCGGCCCATGCTGAACCTGATGCTGGAGAGCATGGTGGAATGGCCAGAGGGGGACGCGGATGTGTCTCGCCGCGACGTGGTGACGCTTCTTCCGGGTTTCCGGACCGGCTGGAACATCGGCGACGCGCAGGTCATCGTCGGACTCGGCGTTCCAATCGTGTTTCAGGGGGGCGCGCAGCGTACGGCGTTGTTTCTGTACGGCTCTTACGAACTGCCGTTCGCACGCCCGAAGCCTCCGTGAGGCACAGATACCCGACCCTCGCGCTGAATTGAGATGACACTCTCGTGTGCGTGCTCCACCTGAAGCGTGCTGTGACTGATGGCGAAGCGATCGTTGAGCATCTGTTCGAGCGCTCGTCGCACCGCGTGACAGTCGGCGTCAGGCGAGACGAGGACGTGCGCCGTCAGGATCGTGTGACCGGGCGCAAGCTCCCAGACGTGCAGATCGTGCACTTCTGTGACGTGCTCGCCGTGCGCCATTGCCACTCCGACATCCTGCGGCAGCATGCCTTCAGGTGCACCTTCCAGCAGAACGCGAATCGCCTTCCGCTGCAGATCGATGCCGGATCTGAACATCAGGCCAGCTACGACGAGTGAGGCGATCGGGTCGGCGCGATCGAAGCCGGTGAGGATGATCACGACGCCGGCGATGAGCGTGCCGACGAACGCATAGAGATCGGTGAGGATGTGCTGAAAGCTGCCTTCGATGTTCAGACTCTGGCGGTTGGCTTTGGCCAGTACCCAGGCGGCGGCGATGTTTACCGCCACCCCGGCCGCGGCCACGACAGTGACGGCGACGCCGGCGACGTCGGGTGGCGAGATGAGCCGTACGATTGATTCGTAAGTGACGAGGACGGCGAGCACGAGCAACACCGCGCCGTTGGCCTGGCCACTCAACACTTCGGCACGCCTGCGCCCGTAGGTCAGCGAATCTCCACCCGGTCGCTGGACGTAACGAATCACCAGCAGCGACAGCGCGAGCGCACCGGCATCGGTGAGCATGTGCGCGGCGTCGGACAGCAGCGCCAGCGAGTGCGCCATGATGCCGACGACGACCTCGAGGAGCATGAACGCTGTGATCAGCGTCAGCGCGATGGTCAGATAGCGGCGGTCGGCATCGGCGCTGATGCTGTGCGCATGGCCATCTCCGCCATGCGAATGGCCGTCGTGGCTGTGATCGTGATGGTGTGTGTGCCCTTGCACCGGCTCACCCGATGAGAGATCTGACCAGGTCCTGCGCGTCCGCGCGCCGGCTCACGCGTCCGCACGCACGTCAGCGCCGTGACTGACAGCGTGCGGCCTTGTTCGACGGGTCGGACGGGTCCAGCCCACCTCGACCCGGCCCGCGTACATCCCGATATGCCTGATGGCAGGCGGCGCAGGCGTCCGACAAGTCACCAGTCGCGTCGGACACCGCTTCCTGATTGCGCGACTGTGACAGCTTGTACAGCTGTCGCGAGACGGCAATCATCTGTTCCGTGTATTTGATCCACTCCGAATCGGTGACCGGCGCCGGCTTGCCGTTCTCGCAGCGGATGCCGGGCGTCAGCATCAGTGGCGAGGCATCGGCGAGCGAAATGGCCGCATTGTCGACCAGCTCCCAGCCGCCGTAGATGCCGGCGCCCCAGTCGACCCACGAGAAGCCGGCGTTGTCGCCGGGCGCACGCTTCGGCGCAGGGGCTGCGGGATCGTGTGTCTGCACCGTGAAGATCAGGTTCGAGTTGGGAAAGAAGATTCCGCGCATCAGCTGGGCCATGTTGCCCAGTGGCGGATAGACGCGGGCCTGTGCACCGCCAGTCGCCGTCGACGCGGCGGCCGGTGCCGTGGCGCGTGGCCAGGTGATGCTTTTCAAGGCGGCGTCAGCCGACGCCAGCTCCGTGCGGCCGGCCGGGAACGCGTTCGATTTGAGGACGACAGCGACGAGATCGGCTGTCTCCTGCGGCGTCAGCGATCCGGGGGCGTCCAGCGGCATGGTATTGCGAATCTTGGCTGCGAGCGCCGCGAGCGGTTCGGCGCGCCAGTTGGCGATGAACCCTTCGTTCGCGAGCGGCGGTGCCTGGGCGCCTTTCAACGCGTCGCCATGGCACGAGGCACATCGCCTGGCGTACACCGCCTGCCCGCGTGCGGCTTGCGCATCACTGTAGATGCCGTCCTGCACCGTGCGCGGTGCCTGGGCGCGCAGCAGTCCGAAAGCGAAGCACAGGAGTGCCGAGACGACGACCAGGGCGGTCCAGCGCGCGCGGCTGCGGCGCCGGGCGCGGTTTATGAGTGCGAGCATCGAGCCTCCGTGAGCAATCACCGCGACAGGATACACCGTCGTCAGTGTCCTCCGAACACGACGTATCCGCGCTTTCTCAGGCTGTCGGCGAGCATTTCTTCCATTTCCCTGGCGCGTTGGAAGGGCATCGGGTTGAGATGTTCATAGAGTCTGGGAACCAGGCGCTCACCGCACCGCGTCACGACCCTCGCCGCCTTGATGCCCTTCTTGTGGTTCGCAAACCGCTCTTCCGGCGTGAGCCCGGTCATGCCGACGTAGTAACCGGCTTTACCGTCCCGGTTGGGGTTGCGCAGGTAAACGACGTACACGGAATGGTGGCCGCGCGGCGCCTTCCTTGGCATCTCACCGGATACGGTAGCACCCGCGAGGGACACAGCTTCGCGGTTCGACGGTTCGACGGTTCGACGGTTCGGGTTCGAAGTGCGAGGTTCGAGGTGCGACGGTTCGCAGTTTGGTGCGAGGTTCTGGTGCCACCCGTGAACTATCGAACCGCACTGTCGAATTTCGAACCAGCCATCGCACCATCGAACGTCAGGCCTCGCACGTCGCACCCGAACCGTCGCACCCTCGAACCATCGAACCTCGCACCGCTCAGTCGGACCCAATTGGCATGAACGAGGCATGAATTGCCCTTGAGGAGACTGAAACCAATGATGACGCGACTAGCCGCTGTCGTTCTCGCCGTCGCTGTAAGCGTCTCGTGTGCGAGCAAGAACAAGACGGGGTCTGCGAGCACGCCCTCGTCGCCGCCGGCGCCGGCCGCCGGAGGAACGGCCACGGCTGGAGGGACCGCACCGGCAGGCGCTGCCGGATCCACGGCCGGACGGGCGCAGGGACCGGCGACGCAGACGGCGTCAGGCGGCGCAGGCGCGCAGGCGGCGGCGCGGATCACTCCCGAACAGCTCGACGCGGCGATGAAGCAGATCGCCCAATTGAACGGCACGCTGCAGAAAAACATCAAGAGCAACGCGCTTGGCGATGCGGTCAAGGATGCGCAGCAGCTGGCCACCCTGTTCGGTGACGTCGAGCGCTTCTTCGCGCAGAACAAGAAGGCTGATGCGGCCATGCTGGCGCAGACGGCGCGGACTGGAGCGACCGACACCGCGGGTGCGGCCGGCGCCGGAGATCAGATGAAGGCGATGACGTCAGCCGCCAACATCGGCGGTACCTGCAAGCAGTGTCACGGTCTCTATCGCGAAGGCGATCAGCAGAGTGGATATCGCCTGAAGGCGGGGACGATCACCCCGTAGCCAAGGGCCAAGCCGGGGCTTCGGCCCCGGCCTACTTCTTCGCGCTCGGATCGCCGGTTGGCGGCGGTGCGTGATCTTCCTTGGCGGGCGGTCCGAGCAGTTCCGTGAGCAGTGGCTTCAGCGCGTCGGCCCACACCTGATAGCCGGCAGAGCGTCGGATGCAAGCCGTCGCTCATCATGCCGTCGAGCAGCTTTCCGTTCCTGTCGGCGAGTCGAGTGTTGATGTTCAGATAGCGGATCTGTTTCCCGTCGGCGAGCGCCGACAGCTTCGCATTGATACGCGTGATCATCGGCATCACGGCGATGTTGTCGTTCCGCGGAAAGATGCCCGGTGAGGACGATCGTCGCCTGCGGCGCCTTCGCCCGCATCGTGGCGACGATGGCGTCGAGACCGCGGGTGACGTCGGCCACGCGTGCGTCCTCGGCCGCCGGGCGGGATCGCGCTGCCGATGTTGTTGGTGCCGGCGAGCAGCACGATCACCTTCGGATTCACGTCGTCCAGTTCGCCGTTGGTCAGGCGCCACAGGATGTTCTCGGTGCGATCGGCGCCCCAGCCGAAAGTCGGCGGCATTCCAGCCGAAGAAGTTCGCGTTCCAGTTGGCGAGGAGCTCGGGATAGTCCGTGCGCGCCCCAGCGGCGCGTGATCGAGTCGCCTTCGAAGTAGACGTCGATGCGGCCCTGCGTCTTCTTCTGCAGCAGCTGCGTGTGCGCGAGCAGTCGAGTTCGCGTCGGTGCGCGGCGACGGTTGATCGGCGGGCAGGCGGGCGCAGGAGTCGTGCCGCGCTGAGACCGCGGTCATCGCCGCAGACACGGCGTGGCCACGGACAGTCGGCCGGACCGCAGGCACACGCCGGCGCTATGCCCGGGTCCGGACCCGTGCGGTCACTTCGGCGTGTACTTCAGGAACTTGCTGGCCCACGGGATGAAGTACTTCCAGTTCGGCCCATCGGTGTGGCCGCCGTCGTGCTGTCGCCAGGCGAGCTGGCCGTCGAGCATGGCTGACGTTGACCGCCGGCATCTTCTCCTTCATGTAGTCGTCGGAGGTGCCGAGGTCCTTGGCGCCGAGCAGGCGGAACACCGGACCTGCGGCGACGGCGGCCATGTAGCTGCCCTGATGATCGAGCCACTTCGCGTCGCCCTTCTCGGGCACGCCGTAGCTGATGAAGGTCAGCCGCGGCGCGCAGAGCGCGAGCAGTTGATGCGCATCGACCGGGATGTCGCCGGCGTTCTTGCTGCCGAACGAGGCTTCGGCCGCGCCGTACTTCAGGAAGTTGCCGGCCATCCAGTGGTACTCGCCGGAGCCGGTCAGGTTCTCGACGGCTTCGCCCCAGTTGCGGCGATGCAGCTTGGCGCCGCCTTCACCGGAAGATCCGATCAGCACGACCGCGAAGCGCTGGTCGAACGCCATCGTGACGAGCGCCGCCTTGCCGTAGCGCGACACGCCTTCGATGCCGACGCGTCTTCGCGTCGACCGTTTGTCGGTTTCGAGGTAATCGAGACCGCGTGAGGCACCCCACGCCCATGCGCGCAGCGAGCCCCAGTCGTCGGGCTTGCGCGGCTGGCCCTTGTTGACGAGGCCGATGATGCCCTTGGTCAGTCCCGCGCCGTTGTCGGCCTGCACGCTCGTCGGATTGATCTGCGCGTAGCCCCAGCCGGCGGCGATCAGCTGCTGCGTCGCCGGCGGATCGGCGGCGCGGGCGGTGCGGCCGGGGCGCCGGCGGAGCGCCGGCGACGCGGCGCGCCGGCGCCAGGCGCCCCAGCGCGGGCGCGCCTGCGCAGCGGACCAGCCGGCCGCGACCTCCGGCCGGCTGCGCGCCTCCGGGAATGCCGCGTCCGCCGCCGAACATCATCATCACCGGCACCGGCCCCTTGGCGTCGGCCGGCGTGACGATCGTCATCTGAATGTCGACGGTGATCGCCGGGATACGAGGAGTTGTCGACGTGGCCGACCAGTTGCTTGCCGAGCGTCGGCCTGTCGCCGACCATGCCGTGTGCCGTCTCGGTGACCGTCCACGTCACCTTCGGCACGTTCTTCGGGACGCGTCCCAGCACTTCGCGCTCGAAGTCCTCGACGATCTCCGGTCGGCGCTGCTTGTTCCACATGTCGGCCGACGTCACCTTCTTGCCGTTCTTCAGCGTGAGCGGGTCGGGCAGCTTCGGGAACGGATTGGCCGTCGATCTCGTCGTAGTTCGCGTGATTCGGCGCGTCTCGGTGCCGCTCGGCCCGGTCGCAGCTTGGTGATGCCGAGCTGCTTCATCATGTTCTGATGATCCTCGGCAGTCGTTGGGCCGGTTGGTGACGCGGGTGGCACACCAGCAGGTACGGCAGCCTGCTGGGCGCGCCCGGTAATCACGGCGGCCACCAGCGCAAGTGCGATGCAGGCGATCCGGGCGCTGCGGCGGAAAGTGGTCATGTTCGGGATTATGGGCCAGCGCATGCGATTGCCGGGGGGATTTTCGATCGAGGGCGTCTTGCCGGATCGGCCCGATTTCGAGGACACTCACGCCCATGAACACTGCAGCACGGTCGGTGCGGAGGGGCACGTCATACGGCCATGGAGCGCTGTCGATGACGATGGTGGGGCTGGCTGTGCTTGCCGCGCCAGCCGTGGTCCATGGACAGGCATTTGCTGACGCGAAACGGGCACTCGTTGACTACACCAAGGCCGACATCGCGCCGCGAAATTCGTGCGAGAGCCTGAAGTCGTTCAAGTCCGACGCCCTGGTCCAGGTCGACACGCGGCTTGTGGCGGCCACGGCGGATGCGCCTGCGCACTGCCGTGTCAGCGGCGTGATCGCACCGGAAGTCGCATTCGAGGTCAACCTTCCGGCGATGTGGAACGGCCGCTTCTACATGATTGGCAACGGTGGCCACGCTGGTGAAGCCCCTGACGATCCGAACAGGGCGAGCCAGCGGACGGCCGCACTTGCGAACGGCTTCGTCATGGCCTCGACCAACACCGGCCATGACTCGCGAAAGGAGCCGCAGGCGACCTTCGTGGTCAGCAATCCTCAGAAGGCAGTGGACTATGCCTACCGCGCTGTGCACGAGACCACGGCCGCGGCTAAGCGCATCGCCACGCAGTACTACGGCAAGGCGCCCTCGTTTGCCTACTGGAACTCCTGCTCGAACGGCGGTCGTCAGGGCTTGATCGAAGCGCAGCGGTACCCCGACGACTTCGACGGAATCATCGCTAACGCGCCGTGGGTCGATCAGACGGGATTCACCATCGGTGCACTCTGGAATCAACGCGCACTCGACGAGGCGGCGCTCCCCGCCTCCAAGCTCGCCGCGACAGCGAAGGCGGTGATGGCGAAGTGCGATGCGGTGGATGGCCTGGCCGACGGCCTGATCGACGATCCGCGCGCCTGCCGCTTCGATCCGCTGCGCGATGTGCCGGCATGCAAGGCGGGAGAGGATGGCCCCGACTGCCTGACGGCGGCCCAGGCGAACACATTGAAGAAGATCTACGACGGTCCACGCAGCGGAAATCGCCAGATCTTCCCCGGATACATGCCGGGCAGCGAAGCGGTGACGGCGGGTGCCGGTGGTGCGGGGGCGAGTGGATGGATGAACATGATCGTCGCCACGCCCAATGGGCGCGCAGCCGACTTCGGTCTTGCCGAATCGACGATGAAGTATCTGGTCTTCGATCCGCCGCGTCCCGACTACGACTACCGGTCGTTCGACTTCGATCGCGACGCCGCGCTGCTCGAGCGCTGGGGCAAGCTCGCCAACGCGAACAATCCGGATCTGTCAGGGTTCCGGAAGCGTGGAGGCAAGCTGTTGATGACCTATGGCTGGGCCGACGCCATCCTGCAGCCACTCGCCGGCATCAGCTATTACGAGTCAGCGCTGCGCACGAACGGGAACAGGACGCCGGAGTTCTTCCGCCTCTTCATGGTTCCGGGGATGGCGCACTGCAGTGGCGGCCCCGGTCCTGACCAGCACGATCCGGTGACCGCGATCGTCAATTGGGTCGAGAAGAGCAAAGCGCCGGACACCATCCTGGCCAGCAAGGTCGTCGACAACAAGGTTGTGCGCTCGCGACCGCTGTGTCCGTATCCGCAGGTGGCCCGATACCAGGGCAAAGGCAGCATCGATGACGCTGCGAGCTTCCGATGTGAGCAGCCCAAAAAACCGTGACCGCGGCGTCCACCTGAAACATTGACCCGGTCGTAAAATTCTCGTCGTGCAGTCTTCGCGAGTCTGGTGGACAACCGTTGTGCTGTTCGGGACGGTGACGCTCGCCACGGCCTGCCGGCCCACGGAGACGTCCTCGACTCCTGTGGCGACCCGATCCAGTTCCCCCGCGGCGGACTGGTTCGTGGCGCACGGCCGGGACGTGGGCCTGGACTTCGTGCACTTCAACGGCATGTCGGGCGAGCTCTACTACCCCGAGATCATGGCCCCTGGTGTCGGTCTGCTTGACGTCGACAACGATGGCGACCTCGACGTCTACATCGTCCAGGGCCAGATGCTCGGCACGCGCAAGACGCTGAAGGACGCCATCTACCCACCAGTCGGGGAACTGCGCGATCGCCTCTTCCGTAACGATCTCGTCGTCGCCACCGATGGGTCACGCACGGTTCACTTCACTGACGTGACTGCTGCCAGCGGCATCGATATCCGAACGTATGGCATGGGCGTGGCAGCCGGCGATTTCAACAACGATGGTTTTGTCGACATCTACCGGACGGGCCTCAACGGAAGCGTGATGCTTCGCAACAACGGTAATGGCACGTTTCGCGATGTGACGGGCGAAGCAGGAACGGGGAACCGGGGTGGGTGGGGTGTGTCGGCTGCTTTCGTCGATTACGACCGCGACGGCTGGCTCGATCTGTACGTCGGGAACTATCTGACGTACCGCGTCGAATCGGATATCGATTGTCAGGACCTCACAGGCCAGGGCGACTACTGTCCACCGAGCAGCTACCATCGTCAGCCAGACCGGCTCTATCGCAACAGGGGGAACGGCTCCTTCGACGATGTGACCGCGCGGGCACTCATCGGCGGAGCCGACGGCCCGGCGCTCGGCGTGTCGACGGCCGATTTCGATGGTGACGGCTGGATCGACATCTACGTGGGGAACGACGGCGAACCGAATCAGCTCTGGATCAACCAGAAGAACGGCACGTTCAAGGACATCGGCCTGCTTTCCGGAGCAGCTGTCAGCGGCGGCGGCAATTCAGAGGCGAGCATGGGCATCGATGCCGGCGACTACGACAATGATGGGGACGAGGACCTGTTCGTCACCAATTGGATGTCGCAGATGAACGTGCTTTACGCAAATGCAGGGCGGGCACTCTTCGAGGACCGGCGCGCCGCCTCCGGCCTTGGTGCACCCAGTCTGGCCAAGACCGGCTTCGGCACCGCCTGGCTCGATTTCGACAACGACGGCTGGCTGGATCTGCTGGTCGTCAACGGCAGTGTCGCCCGGATCGAGGCGCAGGCGAGAGCCGGCGACCCGTTTCCGTTGCGGATGCCGAAACAGCTGTATCGAAATCTGGGTAACGGCCGCTTCGAGGACGTCAGCGCGCGCGCCGGAGCAGCGTTCACGACGACCGACGTCGGCCGCGGTGCGGCCTTCGGTGACATCGACAACGACGGCGACACGGACGTGGTCGTCAGCAATGCCGCTGGTCCCTTGCAGCTGCTCGTGAATGCGGGCGGGGCGCACGGGCACTGGATCGGCCTGCGCCTGACTGACGCCTCGGGAAAGCGCGACATGCTCGGCACACGGGTGGCCGTGTCGCGCGATGGGGCGGCGACGTTGTGGCGGCGCGCACGGTCCGATGGCAGCTACGCATCGGCAAACGATCCCCGCGTACTGGTCGGTCTGGGAGCGAACGCGACGGTGCGCGATGTGCGAGTGTTATGGCCGGATGGCACCAGCGAGACATGGGACCGCGTGGCCGTCGACGCATGGACGACCCTGCGGCAGGGCAGCTCCGGCAGCGCGCGGCCTGCCGCAGCGCAGCGGTGACTCAGGTGACGACGCTGACCACGCGCAGGCACATAGCTCTTGCGGCAGCCTGTCTGCTCGCCGTCACCGCGTGCGAACGCGGTGAGCGGAAGGTACCGGCTGCGAGAGAGACGCACGACGCCGCTTCCAACAGGCATCTGCACACGGTTACGCTGCCCGATCTCGGACGCGCCGAGGAAGGTGTCCGCACGCAGGCGGGCGAGTACTACAACGCACTCCAGGAGAAGATCCGCACAGGCGCAGGCGATGAAGACCTGGCGCGTGCCTACGGCAGCCTGGGGATGTTTCTTCACGCGGCGGAGTATTTGGACGCAGCGTTGCCGTGTTATCAGAATGCAGAGGCGCTGGCGCCCGAAGACGTACGCTGGCCCTACTATCTCGGCCACCTTTACAAGTCCCGAGGGCAGACCTCCGACGCCACGGCCGCGTTCACCCGTGCGTTGACGTTGCAGCCGGACGATGTACCTACGTTGATCTGGCTTGCCCGGTTGCGTCTGGATCAAGGACAGCCGGATGCCGCCGCGCCGCTGCTCGAGACTGCGCGGGCGCACGCGCCACAGTCGCCCGCTGTGATGGCCGGCTTGGGTCATGTGGCACTGGCGAAGCAGCAGTACGACACCGCCATTCGCATGTTCGAGCAGGGACTGGCTGTCGATCCCGATGCACTCAGTCTGCATGCTCCTCTGGCGAATGCATATCGGGCCGTGGGAAAGATCGAGCTCGCCGAAGCCCACATGAAGCAGTGGCGCAATCGTGATCTGCCGGTGGCTGATCCGAGACGCGAGCAACTCGATCTTCAGGTGCAGAGCGGTCTCAGCTACGAGCTGCGCGGCCTGAAGGCGATGCAGGCGCAGGACTGGAAAGGCGCGGTGGTAATCTTCAAGGAAGGACTGGCGGTGGCGCCGGCGGGCAGTGTCGCCAGCCGCTCTCTGCATCACAAGCTCGGAACCGCCTACTACATGGGTGGCGATGCACGGGCCGCCATCAACGAGTTTCGCGACGTCCTCCGCACAGCTCCTCGTGATCAGCCCGATGAATCTGCGGCGAAGGCGAGCTACAGCCTCGGCGTCATTCTCATTTCCGGGGGCCGGTTCAATGATGGCATCAACCGGCTCACTACCGCCGTCAGATATCAGCCGGATTACGGCGAGGCGCATATGGCGCTGGCCGATGCGCTCCGCCGCGTGGGGCGCTTCGACGAATCGACGCGTCACTACACTGAAGTGATGCGCATCAATCCCGCCGCCGTTGAGGCGCCCTTCGGCTATGCCGTCGCGCTGGTGCGTCTCGGACGATATGCAGAGGCGCGCCAGGCTCTGGAAGAATCGCTCAAGCGGCAACAGAACCATCCCATGCTCACGCAGGCACTGGCCCGAGTGCTGGCGACGGCGCCGGATGCGCGGGTGCGCGACGGCAGCCGGGCGTTGGCCATGGCACAGGACCTCGCGCGGGCCACGCCCACGACGGACGTTGGTGAGACGCTGGCGATGGCCTTGGCCGAGGCAGGTGACTTTACGCGCGCCGTGGAGATGCAGAAGGAGGTGATGGCGGCGGCCGGAAGAGCGGGCTTCACCGCGTCCGTGAACATGATGACGCGCAATCTCCGGCTGTACGAAGCGCACCAGCCATGCCGCACGCCCTGGGCCGACGACGATCCGGTAAACAGGCCCGGGCCGGCGGTCACGCACGAGCTGGCACAGTTCGCCAATGCCGCTGCTGCGCCGTAGCGGCGCGGAGGGATAATCCCGACGTGGTACTCGAAACCAGCTACCTGGGACTTCGTCTGGCGCATCCGTTCATCGCTGGTGCGTCACCATTCGGTTACCGGCTGGACGGTGTCAAGCGTCTGGAAGATGCCGGGTGCGCCGCTGTCGTCCTTCACTCACTGTTCGAGGAACAGATTACCTACGCCGAGGATCGACGCGTGGCCGGACTCGGGCCGACCGACCACGAGTTCGGGGAGGTGCTCGCGGCATTTCCTCCGGCTGGGGACTATCCGCTCGATCCGGACAAGTACGCCGAACACATCCACCGGCTGAAGCAGGTCGTTGCGATTCCTGTGATTGGCTCGCTCAACGGCCGCACCCGGCAATCCTGGCTCAGGATGGCGAAGGCTATCCAGGACGCCGGTGCTGACGCGCTGGAACTGAACATGTACAACGTCGTCAGCGACGTCAACATACCGGCGGCGCACGTGGAGGACGAGCTGATCGGCATCGTGCGGGAGCTGCGACGACTGCTGACGATTCCGTTTGCCGTGAAGCTGTCGCCATTCTTCACGGCACTGGCGAACGTCGCTCATCGTCTTGACGAAGCCGGCGCCGACGGACTGGTGTTGTTCAACCGCTTCTACCAGCCCGACATCGACATCCGCACACGGCAGGTGACACCGCAGGCCGAGCTCTCGAGCAGCGCCGAGCTGCTGCTGCGTCTGCGCTGGGTGGCGATCCTGCATGGTCGCATCCGCGCGTCGCTCGCGCTGACCGGCGGCGTCGCGACGCCGGCCGACGGCATCAAGGCGCTGCTGGCGGGGGCGGATGCCGTGCAGCTCGTGTCGGCGCTTCTGCGGCACGGTCCTGCCTACGTCGATACGATGCGGCGTGGACTGACGTCGTGGCTGGAGTGGAACGAGGCGGCCTCGCTGGAGTCGTTCAAAGGGTCGGTGAGCCTGCAGAAGCATGGCGACCCCAGCGCCTTCGAGCGCGCGCACTACATACGAACGCTGCACAGCTGGACGAAGTAGAGCGACCTGCTGGCTGGCTACCAGCTGAATGTAAAGAGCGTCGTGGTCGAGCGTCGCGGGTCGGGCTGCTGGCTTTCTCCCTGCCGATACGTTTCAGGCACGGCCGCCCAGCTGCTGTAGACGTTTCCGCCGAGATAGAACCGCTGCGAGGATTCCTCCGAGCTCGTGATCGGGATGGTGCTGGAAAAGAGCGAGTACGCGGTTTTCGGTTGCGTGCTGCCCGGACGATCGTTGTCGGGCACGGTACTCGGCGATGCCATCACCATCGACGTCGGCCCGAATCCAGTGCACCTGCAGCAGGCGATGATACGTGCGGTCGACAATCATTGCCTTCAGCTGGGCGTTGAACTGGTCGATGATCGACTGTGCATCCGGGCGATTCCGGCGCACGATGAAGTGCAGCGGGCGCATCACCAGTGAGGTCGCTCCGACCTGCAGGCGCTGTTGCGCCTCCTTCGGATAGCGCTCGATGATGTACGCCACGACCAGTTCGTCCATCAGCGCATACTCGACAGACGCATCGAGGACACGCCGAAGGCTGTCTTCTTCGCTCTGCGACCGTGTAAAGACCGGTCCCGTGCCCTCGATCTCGTTGCCGTACGAATAGCCGCTCACGATCGCGATCTTCCTGCCCTTCAGCGCGCTCAGCGTCGGCGCAGACACATCGGCGCCTTTCCGGCCCACGAGCATGAGCCGGTTTTCGAGATAGGGCTGCGAGTAGCACCGAAGAGACGTTCGCGATCGGGATCCTTCCAGGCGGCTGCGCTGCCGTCGAACCTGCCTGACATCAGAGCCGTCGAATAATCGCCTGCTGCCACGAATGAGGTCTTGAAGCTGACATTGAACCGTTTGGTGGCTTCCTCAACCAGGTCGAGCGCCAGGTGAGGTTTGCCGTCCGTGCCCGTAAATGGAGGCCACGGGTTGGAGACCAGGAGAAGCTGAGGTGTCTGCGCGACGGCGTGGATGCCCAGAGCGATGACAGCGGCGGTGAGAGCCGTGACTGCCCGGCCGGGGGATCGATGTGAGCGGGTCTTCGTAGGAGGCATTTGAGTTCCGGGATGCAGAATCGAGCGTCAAACCGGGACGAGCACACTGCGTACCGGCCGCACTCGCTGACTGAGCAGCGTTTCCTGCACCAGGACAGCGGCGTCGCACTGACCCGGCGCGGCCCATCGCGGTTGCGAGGCGGCTGGCCCGCCGCCGTCTGTGGTTCAGCTGTCGAGCGATTGCCTTACAATCGTCGGCACACTTGTGAACCGATCGATATTCGGAGCCGACGGACGGCTTCAAGGAGAACTGTCGTGAAACGCATGCTGCTGCTGACTGCGCTTGCAGTCGCTGCATCCTCGGGCGGCGTCGATGCGCACTTCGTGCTCGTCTCGCCTGCCGCGTCGATGCAGCAGAACCAATTGGGTGATCCGCAGAAGATGGGACCGTGTGGCGGTGTCTCTGCCAACGCCGCCCGTGGGACACCAGCCAACCCCGGTGTTCCCAGCGGCGCCGTCACGGAACTGAAAGGTGGATCGACGTTCAAACTGGCAGTCAACGAAACGGTGTTTCATCCCGGGCATTATCGGGTCGCGCTCGCACGGACCGCGGGGCAGCTGCCGCCCGATCCGGCCGTCACGACCCGTGACACCGAGCGGGGGCCGTGGTCGGTGTCAGCGGTGATCCAGAAACCGGCTGTTGCCCCTGTCATCGCCGACGGTCTGTTTGCGCATACCGAACGACCGAGCGCCATGTGGGAAACTGATGTGGCAGTCCCCAACGTGAACTGCAAGGACTGCGTCCTGCAGATCATCCAGTTCATGGCCGAGCACGGGAAGAATGCTGACGGCGACTATTCGTATCACCACTGTGCCACGGTGAACATCACGGCCGATACGGCGAAGCCGATCGACACGCGCTGGGCGCCCGCGTCCACGCGCTGACCTCGGCTCGCCGGGCAGATCGTCCATGACCTCGGCGGCGGTGGCCCGCCCGCGACGAAACAGGATGTCCATGATTTGCCGTTCGCGGCGGGCGAGGGCGGAGTGGAGGGCCTTGCTCACACTACCGGACGCGCGCGTCAAGTAGCACGGCCTGCCCGCGCGTGCGACGGGAGGAGCGATGGCCGGCGTGAATTCGGGGATGAACGCCGGAGTTCAGCGGCGCGCGAGCTCGCCGACAGCGCGTTCCACGCAGCGGCGCTCGCTGATGGTGAGCTGTGAAGTCCGGGCGCTCTGGGGCCCGCTCCGGTGCAGGACGGCAATGGTCTGCCCCGACCCGGACAGCCACGCCTGCTCGTCTGTGGCCGACCGATCGGGGCTACCCCAGGCAGTCGTCAGGGCGCTGTTCAATGTGTCGAACGCCACCGTTACCGGCCAGGCCACCACCACCCGGCACAGCCGGTTATCGTGGAAGAAATAGGCAATGAACGAGTTCCGGTGGCCGGCGAATTCGTCGACGTCATTCCGGCGCATGAAACCGGCCATGCCGGATACGTTGACGCCGGTAGCCACCATGTCCTCGGAAACCTCGCCTCCCCAGGAATATTCCCGGAAACCATCCGCCGGACCCGGTTGCGCTGCCTGCGCCTGCAGCGTGATGATCGATGCAAGCGTCACGGCCAGCAGAAACAGCTTCTTCATGGTGGATCTATCGACATCTGGCGGCATTTCGAGAGTGCAGGCATTCCGTCTTGATCTGGGCTGTCGGTGAGGAGCAGAATGGCAGCTCGGAGATTCACGGATTCGGGAGCGTCGGCGCTGCCTGTGGTCCTCAGGGGATCTGCCGAGTGCGTCCACTTCAGCTGCCTGCTACTGTCGGCCCATGTTCGTCGCCACCGTCTGCCCGGTCTGCGAATCGAGAACGATTCGCTCCAAGAGTGTCGCGGACCTCACGCTGATAGGGGTGTGCCAGAACTGCCAGGCGGTACTTCACCGTTCAGGTAAGCAGTAAGAAAGAGCACCATCGTCGCCTGACGACGGAGCCGCTCGCGTCCGCCGCACTTTCTATCCCGAAAGTCTGAAGATAAAACCGCGTCTCACGGTCCGCTTGCCGCGACATCTCGTGGAGAAGCCCGTCCCCGCGCGATGCATTTGTGTCCTAGTGCACGGAACACGGTCATTGATCGCTGTCAAGGCCCGGTACGGGCATTGATTCGAAGTTCGGTTGGCCTCATGTCTTCGCCGCCGACACCTATGACCAGACAGCAACGAGCGACGACCCGACCTGCCGTGCGGATTCTCCGCCCGTCCCTGCGCGCCGTTCGCTACCGGCAACAGGACGGCGATGCGCCGGTGGAACTGCTCAGCGAGCGCCAGCGCCTTCTTCTGGGAAACATTGCCACCGAGCTGCGGCTGCGGCCGCGCATGATGCTGTACCGCGAAGAGACGCCGGCCGAGTGGATCTTCGTCGTGCGGGACGGCATCCTGAAGTCGTTTCGCGATCTTTCGAGCGGGCGGCGGGCGGTCACCGCGTTTCTGTTTTCATCCGACCTGTGCGGGCTGGCGCAAAACGGCTCCTATGTGAACTCGGTGCAGGCCGTGACGCCGGTGACGCTGCACCGGATCCGCGTCGATGCGCTCATCGATCTGCTGCACCGTGACGCCGCGTTGCAGTTCGAAGTACTGGCCAAGGTGACGCACGAACTCCGCGGGTCACAGCGACAGGCTCTCGTGCTGGCGCGCAGAAGCGCCATTGGCCGACTCGCGATGTTTCTGCACATGGTGAAACAGCGTGGCGAAGTGGACCTGACGCACATCGATATTCCAATGAGCCGAGCGGACACCGCCAGCTATCTGGGACTCTCGGCCGAGGCTGTGACGCGTGCGGGTGCCGAATTGAAACGACGTGGACTCGTGGAATTCGACGGCGTCCACTCGGCACGCATCGTCGATCAGGGCGCGTTCGACAAGCTTCTCGTCGCTGACGACTGACAGTTCGTCGCCGGCGCCTCTCTCCGCACACCGCGAACGAGCTTCATCGCACCGTTCGCGCGTCCCGCGACGCGTGTCTTCGTGTACGCCGCGATCTGGTGCACTCATCGCACGCCACGATCGAGCGCGCGATTCCACCATATTTCATGCGAGAACCCGCGGAATGTGATGGAGATGGCCCTAATCAGATGAGCACCTGCGGCCCCGCTTAGTTCTCTTACCTGAATCCAACCGCTTAAACCGTCACGGTTCGTCGACAATGTTCCCACGCATTCTCAAGGTGACGACGACGGCCGCTCTCGAAATACGACGGCAGCTGGTGTCAGGTTGGTCGACTCGAAACCGCATGTCTTCGCAGCAGTATGCGGCCTGCGGATTCTCGCAACGAGGTAGTCATGGCTCACACCGACGCGATTCCTTTTCCGATGGGTGCTCCGGGCAGCACGCCTGTTCTGGAGCAATTAGCTCCGGATATCTGCCGCGTGCTAGCTGGCCCCCGCGGCGACCACGTCATGGCGTCGCTACGCGCGCTGCTCATCCGTTTCACGGAAGCCTTCGGTGCCGACGAAGCCTGCGTCTGGTGCCCACGCGATGGCGGCCACGCCGCGGCGCGGGTGGCGACATCCAATCGGGCGAGCGAGCTGACCAGTCGCCTTTTCGAGGGCCGTTGGTTTTCGCGGCAGCTGAGTGAGAACGCGCGCGTGATGCTCCCACGCGGCGCCGCGGACATGCCACCCGAAGCGGATGTCGAGCGCGAGTGCATTCGAGCGTCTGGCATGCAGGCCCTGATCGCCTGTGCCGTATCCGCCGATTCAGCGAACGGCTATCTCGCTGTCTTCTCCAAACGACCGCTCATGCGGTGGGTGACGCCGGCGGTTGATCAGCTCGAGGCCCTGGGCACGCTCTTCAGCCGCGCCACACTCTGGGCGTGCGCCGACGACGCGCCGCTCACGGCCGAAAGCCTCGCCCCCACGGTGCAGCGGCCGCTCGCCTACGAAGGTGACGGAACGATCGTCGGATCGAGCGACGCGCTGCGCTACGTGCTGTTCCGCGTCGACCAGGTGGCGCCCACGAACGCGACCGTGCTGCTGCTCGGCGAGACCGGCACCGGCAAGGAGCTCGATCGCCCGTGCCATTCATGAGCGCAGCCCGCGCCGCCATCGCAGCTTCGTGGTCGTCAACTGCGGCGCGCTGCCGGCGACGCTGATCGAGAGCGAGCTGTTCGGCCGCGAGCGCGGCGCCTTCACCGGCGCGCACACCGCGCAGGCCGGTCGCTTCGAGCTCGCCAACGGCGGCACGCTGTTCCTCGACGAGATCGGCGAGCTGCCGCTCGAACTGCAGCCGAACCTGCTTCGCGTGCTCCAGGAAGGGCAGCTGCAGCGCCTCGGCAGCACCAGGACCACCACTGTCGACGTCCGCGTCATCGCGGCCACCAACCGTAACCTCGCCGAAGAAGTGCATCGCGGACGGTTCCGGCGGGACCTGTTCTATCGCCTCAACGTGTTCCCGATAACGCATGCCGGCGCTGCGCGAGCGGCGTGAGGATCTGCCGGCCTCGTCAGGCATCTCGTCGGAGCGGCTTCGGGCGGCAGATTGGGCAAGCCGATCACGCGCATCCGGCCCGAGACGCTGACGGCGCTCGGAGCAGCACGACTGGCCGGGCAATATCCGCGAGCTGGAGAACGTCCTTCAGCAGGCGATCATTCTTTCCCGCGACGGCACCCTCGAACTGCCGGGCATGGCGCCCACGACAATTGACGAACCCGTGGAGGTGCCTGTTCGCGAGCAATCACGGGCACTCGTTGACATTGAACGGGATCACATCCGCCGAGTGCTGGCCAGCACCGGTGGCCGCATTGAGGGCGGAGTGGGTGCGGCACGCGTCCTGGGCCTCAGACCGAGCACATTACGGAGCCGAATGCGCAAACTTGGCATCACCCGAATGGGGGCGACCCTCATCGGGCACGGGGATTGAAGACCAGCTCAGCGTACTGCGCCGCCAGACTTAGCCGCTGGACGTGGAGCATGCGCGATGTTGGTCGCTTCCGTGGAGTGCCAAGTCAGGCGCGACAAGCGTGCTGAATTCGTCCGCACCGCCGAGAATTTCGTGGCCAAGTTGCGCCACGTTACGGGGTGCGTCGAATGCCGATTGATGATGGACTGCGAGGTGCGTGGTCTGTACACGCTGCTCTCGCGTTGGGAAGATGCAACGCCGTTGCGCGCCTTTCTTGCTTCGAATGAGTTCCGCGCCCTGCTGGGCACACGGATTCTGCTGCACGACCCGCCTCGCGTGAGTGTCGACGAGGTGCTGCGGCGGATCAAGCTGTCCAGCCGGGGGGAACCTCCCGCCCAATGGTAGGTCCCGCCTTCGGGACCTGCTGTTCGACACTGTGCGTTCGTCACCGGTGTCCGATCCATTCAGCAACATGACACGCACCGATGGACAAACCGTTCTTTTCGGCGCGGGCTGGTCCTTCGCGGGGCAGCGGTGATCGCAGGCTGGGCAGTAGAGTTTCGCGCCGGACGCCGTCACGCTAATGGAGCGTCTTCGGGGCCTTCTCCTCGGGGGACCAGGTAGGCGGCGGCTCGGAACGGGAGATCGCCCATCCTCTTCACCACTACGGTCTCCCGTGAGGCGCAGGACGAGTCAATCAAGCGTCAGAATCAAACTTGACCCACCGTCAGGCGGTTCGATGCTGCAAGCAGCCAGAATGGCGACCCCCTGCTGCGTCGGCGAGCAGTTCTGTCTGGCGCTACTCGCCGGAGGCGCGCTGGTGGTGCGTCACGGGCGCATGTGCGCGCAGAAGATCGCGATACCAGGGATTGCTGAATCGGAACCGCATTTCGGCGGCCAGGCCGTCGTCTTCGCGAGCGTGTTCGACGATGTCACCGCGTCGCGCCAGCCGATCCAGGCGATAGCCGATGTCACCGGGTTCGCGTCCCATCACCTGACCGGCAGTCCATGCCGAGAATTCGGTCCCGATTTCGCTGACAGCGGCGAGCAGCAGCTGATCGTCAGTGGACAGCTGCTGAAGCTGCCGCGACATCACGAAGGACAGTGCGCCCTCTATCGTCCGCCGCATCTCGCTCTCGCTGCCGACGGCGATCCATCGGCCATGTTCGCGTCGCAGGTTGCCGTTCTCCACGAGCGTGTCGGCAGCGGTCGTCAGCAGCAGCGGAAGCCCCTGCGTCGCCGTGTACAGGACATTGTGCAGATCCTGTGCGAGTGTTCTTCCGAAGCGGCGCTCCACGTACTGCGCGACGTCACCATAGGCCAGCGATCCGAGCGGCACCACCTTGCACAGGCGCGCGATTTCGAGCTCGGCGATCAGCTGCCGCAGGCGTTCGTTGCCGTCCGTGCTGGAAAGAGGACGGCTCGTGGCGATGATGCTGAGACGTACCGGCCGACGCCGGCGTACGAGGGCGCCGATGACGTCGATGTCTCCCGCCTCCAGCCATTGCGCATCTTCGACGCTGAGGACGAAGGGCGCTTCCCACGCAACCGCTTCGAGAGCAGCCACGAGCTCCCGCATCAGACGCGACGGTGTCGCCACCTCCGCGATCGAGGTCGGACGCCGTGAGTCGGCCGACTGCAGATGCCGCAGAAGCGCCGGCGCATGGGGCTCGATGAGATCGCGCACGCGTGGCACCTCGGTGAGCAGACGGCTCATCGTGTCGAGCAGGAACGCGTACAGGCTCCACGCCCAGGGAGGAGGGCACGCACTGCGAGCGAACGACGATGCATCCGCGGCGGCTGGCATTCTTCAGCGCACGCTCCACCAGGGCAGTCTTGCCGACTCCGGGTGGTCCCATCACGACCGTGACCATCGGATGTTCGACGATGGGCGGCGTGACGGCGCCGAGGGCGGCCAGCTCGCCCTGCCTGCCGCAGAAGATCGGATTTGCATATGCACCACTCACCGGCGCGTTCTTGTGAATCGGTGCAATGAAGGTATAGCCGCTGCCCGCGATCGTGCGGATGTAGTGGGCCGAGCGAGCGTCATCGCCGAGCGCCAATCTGATCTCTCGGATCAGCACCTTGACGTTGTCAGGGGTGACGTGCGTGTCGCGCCAGACGTTTCGAAGAATCTCTGTCTTCGTGACTGGCCGGTCACCCGCATCGATCAGGCACGCGAGCACCGCGGACGCCTTGGCCGTCAACGGCACCCGGACGCCATCCTGCCACAACAATCCGTGGGCTTCGTCGAAACTGAATCCGCCGAAATATCGCATTTGATTTTTCCGCCTGGGAAGATGAACAGGACTATAGACTCGACAGGACCCTTAGGCTATTGGACCTTAGTCACCTCTTGGTTCGCGGAGACCTGAGAGAGGTAACGGGCGTACAGCGGACGGGGTGCCTTTGGTCCTAATTCTCTGGAGATAGAGACGGGCGGGACGGGGGGTCAGTCGCGGGAGATTTCGAGTCGCAGCGCCATGCGAACGAGCTCCGCGAGCGAATCGGCGGCCATTTTTTCCATGACATGGGCGCGGTGCACCTTCACGGTCTTCAGAGACGTGCCGATAGCAGCCGCAACCTGCTTGTTCAGCGACCCGGTGACAACCATCTGCATCACCATCCGCTCGCGCGGCGTCAACGTCGCGTAGCGTCGGCGTAATTCTTCTGTCTCGAGACTGATCTGAAACCGTTCGTGATCCTGTTCGAGGCCCTTCTGGACGGCGTCCAGCAGCGCCTGTTCGTTGAACGGCTTCGTAAAGACCTCCATCGCACCGTTCTTGATGGCTCGCACCGCCAATGGCACATCGGCGTGAGCCGTCACGAAGATCACCGGCAGGTTGATACCGAGCTCGGTCAGATGATGCTGCAGGTCGACGCCGGTGATATCCGGCATCTGGACGTCGAGCACGATGCAGCCGCGGGCGTTCTCCTCCCGACGGGTCAGGAAATCGACCGCGCTCGAAAATGCCTCTGTCCGCAGTCCGATCGACGCGAACAGGCGTGACAATGCCCGCCGAACGGAATCGTCGTCGTCAACGATGAACACAGTTGGCAGGTGCGATGGGTGTTCGACCATGTCGGCACGCAGTAGCGGGGTACCCAATTTACGGCTGCCCTATTCCAGCACATCCACCAGCAAGCATTTCACCTTTTCCAGACCGCTGCCGACCTGTCCGATGGGGTGCGAGGCAGGCTCCGAGGCGGCATTCATGAGAGTATTACGGCTGAGGCATAAAGAACAGCTCTTAACGTTACTGCGGCTGCTCTTCGGCAGTCAGGAGCACCGGCAATGTGAACGTGAACACCGCTCCACGCGGGGAACTGTTCGCCAGAATGACGCCGCCGTGGGCCTCCACGATCGAACGGGCAATCGCCAACCCCATGCCCATCCCGCTTTGCTTGGTGGTGTAGAACGGTTCGAACACGGTCTGTTCGTTGCCTTCGCCGAGTCCACCGCCTGTGTCGTGCACTGCCACACTGACGCCGTGATCGCGATCGAAAAACGTGCGGATGGTGACGACGCGGTCGGCCTCGGCGGTCGCCGCCGCGTCGAGCGCGTTGATGAAGAGATTCAGCACGACCTGCTGCAGCTGAACACGATTGCCGAGCACTGAAGGCATCGAGCCGGTCAAGTGCAGGCGCACTGCCACTTTCCGCATCACCGATTCGCTGCGGACCAGATGAATGGTGCGGGCGACCAGCTCGTTGATGTCGAGTGTTTCGCGATACGAGGTGCCCTTGCGCAGCAGCTCGCGTACGCCGCGAATGACCTCGGCGGCGCGTGCCGCATCGGCGCTGATGTCCGCGAAGATGTCGGCCAGCTCGGTCGTGTCCTGCCGGCCCGCGCGCAGGAGACGCGAGCCGGCGTTTGCATTCCCGGCAATGGCCGTCAGCGGCTGGCTCAGTTGATGCGACAGTGACGCAGTCAGCTCTCCCAGCACCCAGACGCGGCCGGTGTGCGCCAGTTCCTCGCGGCTTCGCTGCGCCGTGAGCTCCGCACGCCGCCGTTCGGTGACGTTCGTATGGGTCAGCACCGCACCACCGCCAAGGTGTTTCAGCGGCACGACGGAGACGCTGTACCAGCGTTCGGGCTCTCCGGGCGGCGAGTACTCGAAGGCGAACTCCTGCTCAGCGTCCTCGACCACCCGGCGTAGTCCGTCGGCCATGTGTCGGATGTGGTCGGGAGCCTGGATGGGATCCGGGTGCAGTTCCACGCGCGGTTCAGGGGATGGTTCGACGAGCATGCCGATCGAAAGCGCGAAGCCGACCCAGTCGTCATTTGCGGCGATGACGCGGCCGGTTCGATCGAGCACGGCGACGTGGCTCGGCAACGAGGCGAGGATGGCCGATTTCGTCGCATCTGAGGCGCGGAGTGCGTCCTCGGTCTTGCGCCGCTCGGCGATCAGCCCGGCGACGCACATGAACGGAATCGCCGCCGCGATGAGCAGCGTCTGGATGATCGGCACGCGCTCCTCGACCGGGATTGACAGCAGCGGGCCGCGTCCGAGCGCCGCGTCGCCAACGAGCACCAGGACCATGGCCAGCAGCGACAGCCCGGCGCCGGCCGGCCCGAAGCGGAGCGACGTCCAGAGCAGCAGCGGCAGCAACGCGGCATTCGGCAGGCGCGCGAGTGGTGACGACCAGGAGAGGTGGGTGGAGCCGAGGAGCGCCACAATCAGGAACGCCGTGACGAGGCCGGTCTCGACCCAACGGCGTGCGGGCCATTGGAGCACCCGCTTCCATCCGGTGTGCAGAAGACCTGCTGCCGCCGGAATGATGGCCAGGGCCGCCAGCATGTTCGAGAGCAGCCGTACCTTCCACACCGCCCAGAACGACTCCTCATTGATGACGGCGACGGCGCCGGCGTCCAGGAACGAGGAGACGACGGGCGCCACGACGACCGCCGATACGATGAAGACGATCACGCTGCGGAGCGTGTCGAAGCGGGTCGGCGAGTCACTGAAGCGCCGGATGAGGCCGGCGGCAATCAGCGCTTCGCTGCAGTTCGTCAGATAGAGCGCGGAGACGAGTGAAAACGGCCACGTCCCATACTGGAGGATGAGGTGCGCCGGCAGCGCCGCGAGCAGGACGACCCTCCATCGTGACAGCGGCGTGAACAGCAGAGCAGTTGTCAGCAGCGAGTTCGGCGGCCAGACGACTGACGGGATCGATGGTGGCAGGCGCAACTTCATCCCGACCAACGAACCGATGAAATAGACGACGAACACCATCAGCGCCAGCACGACCACACCCTGAGTGGACGTCTGAAAACCGTCGGTCGCGAATACTCGCGGGAACGGACGCCGGACGAGCGGCGATACGCCTTCAATCGTCATGTTGTTCGCGGGCGAGCGCATTCTACGCCCACGGTCGAAACCCGCAGCCACGATTCTCCACCGATTGTCCCGGTTCGGCAAACAGATGCCCCAGCCATATGGCGGCGTTTCCGGCGTATGGCCGCGGTCCGCCGACGCGCATCGTTACCCCATTCGAGTCAGGTCGTGCGCACGCGATTCGGCATTTGATGACGACTTCGGCGCGAACCTCGGAGGCGTTCGACGCCTGCGGAGCGCCCGTGCTGCGGCTCGTTCATCCGGCGACACTCGTTCTGCTCCTATTCCATCAGTGAGCTGACCGGCGCGTCACCGACGACAGCCGCGCACGTTCTCCGGCAAGCCACGAGCATACTGTCCGCGCCGTACAACGCCCGCGAGAAGCCAACCGGCTGGCGGGCCAGCCGCGACCTTTCGTGATCTGTGACAGCGTTCAACCACCTTCATTTCTGCATGGATGGCCCAATTCAGCGTGGATCGCCATTTGGCAGGGCTGTTGATGTTCCGGAAGCGGCGACGTCTGTGCGTGGCGACGGCTCGGGCATCTTTCTCGGGCCAGACGCGCCATGGATCTGACGGTTCGAGGTATTCGAGGGTACTGGGGCGGCGTTGCCCGTCCGTTCTGGTCCGTGCACCGGGCACCGCGGATTGCGCGGCCGCAGAAGAACAGAGCTGGGAGGCTCGAGTCTATGAAGAGGAAGCTGCAGATTCTGATAACCGCCGCGGCCCTGGCCTTACCGGCAATGGCTGCCGCTCAGGATGTCAAGGTTGACTATGACAAGGCCTATGACTTCGCCAAGTTGAAGACATTCGCCGTCCGCCTGGGGACGCCCTGGGGCAATCAGCTCGGTGAGGATCGCGTCAAGACCATCGTCGCCGAGGGCCTGGTGACCAAGGGATGGAAGCAGGTGTCGGAGGATAGCGCCGATACCATCGCGGTCATTCACGGTGCCAGCCAGACCAAGCACACGCTCAACACGTTCTATGACGGCTACGGCGGGTGGGGATACAACTCCGGCTTCGGCAGTTCAACCACCACGACGTCTGAGTATCGCGTCGGCACGCTCGTCGTCGACATCTTCGAGCGGCCCACCAAGAAGCTGTTGTTCCGCGGCAACGCGCAGGCAGAGCTGTCTGACAAGGCCGAAAAGAACCAGAAGAAGGCGGAGAAGGCCGTGACGAAGATGTTCAAGGACTTCCCGCCGAAGCCAGCCAAGCCGAAGGCATAAGTTCGGAGCTGCTGCTCGAATCACACCTGGTGGAGCTGCTCACGCAGACCACCAGGCGTTTTCCCGCCAACCACCATCCGCTTCCGTCCGCGTCGGTTTCCGCAGCTGTCCTGGGTTTCTGAGCTCATTGCTCCATGGCATCGAGCGTGCTGAGCAGCACAGCGTGATGCGAGGCGCGCTGCCCGTCGTGTGCGCACTCGTCGGCGGCATTCTGCTCGGACTGTTTCTCGGCGACCGGACAGCTGCCCTCGGTATCGTTGCCGACGCCTACGTGCGGCTGCTGCAGATGACCGTGCTGCCCTTCATCGTCTTTTCGACGGTGGCGGCGATCGGACGGTTGAATTATTCGCAGGCATGGCTGCTGGCGAGGCACCTCGGCGTCGTGCTGGTCGGGCTCTGGTCGCTGGCGCTCCTGCTCGTCTTCCTCTTTCCGCTGGTGCTCCCGCACCGCATTTCCGCGTCGTTCTTCAGTTCGACGCTCGTCGAGCCACCAGCTCCGTTGGATCTGCTGGAACTGTACGTGCCGTCGAACCCGTTCTACTCGCTGGCCAATTCCATTGTTCCCGCCGTGGTGCTGTTCAGCATCGTGATGGGCGTGGCGCTGATCGGGGTGCCGCAGAAAGAGCGTCTGCTCGACGTGCTGGACGTGGTACGGGCCGCAGTGGCAGCGGTGGCGCGATTCGTCGTGCGCCTGGTGCCGATCGGTCTCTTTGCCATCGCCGCCCATGCTGCAGGCACCCTCGACGCCGAGCAGTTCAGCAGCCTGCAGGCGTATGTGATCGCCTACTGCGCGCTGTCGCTGCTCTTCGCATTGTGGATGCTGCCCGGCCTGGTCTCGACGCTGACAGGTATCCCATATCGAACACTCCTCGCGGCGTACCGTGACCCGGTGCTCACGGCGTTCGTGACCAGCGACCTGTTCGTCGTATTGCCGGCGCTCACCGAACAGACCCGCGAGCTCATTCAGCGTCACGGAATGTCCAAGGTCAGTGCGGCGCCTGACGTCATCGTCCCCGCCTCGTTCAATTTTCCTCACGCCGGCAAGGTGCTGACGCTGACGTTCATTCTCTTCGCCGCGTGGTTCGCGGACGTGGTCATCGGCGGAACGAAGTACGCTTCGCTGGCGGTGAGCGGTGTGCTGGTGCTCTTCGGAAACATCAACGTGGCGATGCCGTTCATGCTCGACATGTTCGGTATTCCCGCCGATACTGTACCGGCTGTTCATCGCCACCGGCTTCATCAACGGCCGCTTCGGCTCTCTGGTGGCAGCTGCACACACCGCCTCGGTCGCGGTGCTCGGCACGTGGCTGGTGGCCAAGGCCATCACCATCGTGCCCCGCCGCCTGTGGCGGTATGGGGCATTGACGGCGATGATCACGGCGGTGACGGTCGCGGGGATTCGGGTGACGTTCGAGCGCCTGGCCCCGTCCGTGTACAGAGGCGACGCCGACGTCATGCAGATGGAGCTGCTCACACCGCGGCGTCCTGATGTGGTCCACGCGGCCGACGAGGACGCGACACCGATCGCCACGAGTCCGACGATGGTGCGAATCCGTCAGGCCGGTACCTTGCGGGTCGGCTATCTTCCTGACAGCCTGCCGTTCGCCTACGTCAACGGACGCGGCGCGCTGGTTGGATTCGACGTGGACATGGCGAATCGCCTCGCCGCTGAACTGTATGTCGGCGTCACCTTCGTGCCGCTCGGCTCACAGCGTGAGCTCGCCGACTGCACGTGCGACATCGTCATGTCCGGCGTGCCGGTGACGACCGACCGTGCCGCTCGACTGCTGCTCTCGCCGTCCTATCTCGATGAGACGCTTGCCCTGGTTGTCGCGGATCGGGACCGCGGCCGGTTCACACGATGGGCCGATGTGCGGAACCGCCATCTTCGACTCGCCGTGCCGAACCTTTCCTACTTCGTCACGGCGGTGCGCGAGGCGATGCCGTTCGCGGAGGTCGTCACGTTCACGTCGGCGCGCGAGATGTTCGACAAGGCGGGCGCCGTCGACGCGTTCGTCCTGACCGCCGAGCGCGGATCGTCGTGGACCTTGCTCTATCCGCAGCTGTCAGTGGCAGTGCCGATGCCGGCCTCGGTCAAGGTGCCTCTCGCTTACGTCGTTCCGGATCGCGACACCGCTTTCGCCGCATTCGTCGGGACCTGGATCGATCTGAAGAAGAAGGACGGCACCATTCAGACTCTCTACAACCATTGGATTCTCGGGCGGAGCACGAAGAACCCGCGGCCACGCTGGTCGATCATTCGCGATGTGCTGCACTGGGTTGATTGAGGCGTTGAGGCGGTCGCAGACAAGCGATGTCATCTCGTGGATGACGCGAACTGGAAGCACGGCCTCCCGCGACATCACGCGGCGCAACGCGCGAAATCCTCAGAAATTCGATTTAAACCAATCATGTCGCCGGCGCTGACGTCATGGCGCGGTCTTTGACATTCGATGCAGGCGTGGCGACTCGCGCGTACTCGTCTCCTGGCGGCGCCCTCACCGTAGTTCTCCTGGCAGCAGCCTCATGCGGGGCATGTGGTCAGGGCGACCGGCGGTCAGAGGGGGAGCGATAGACGCGCGGTCGCCAATTCGCCAGCGGGGCGGCGCCATCCCCGCACCCGCGCTGACCGTCACGGTCGCGATGAGAGAAATCGGCGCCTCCCGGTTCTTGAGCGCAATCAAGGTTTCGACGCGGCACCACTGGTAGCATGGCAGCGCTTTCATGTCTCTGTCGGCGCTGGACCGCGTCCTGGCCGCGTTAGGCCTCTGCCGCTATTCCCGATTGACGAACGCGCAGGCGACGGCGTCGCGTCTGGCAATTGCCGAGCGCCACGCCCGCGTCGCCCAGGCGCGCAACCGGGCGATTCTCCACGCCTTGCCCGATCTGATGTTCATCCAGAGCGCGGAGGGCGTCTACCTCGATTACTGCGCCCGTGATCCGAAGGCGCTGCTGGTCCCGCCAGAGCAGTTTCTCGGCCGGAACATGCCGGACGTGCTGCCGCCGGACCTGGCGTCGGCATTCGCGAGCTGCTTTCGCACGGCTGCGGCATCCGGCCAGCCGGTCACCTACTCCTACTCGCTCGAGATCCAGTCGCGCCTCATGCACTTCGAAGCGCGCATCGTCAAGTGCGACGACGGCACATTTCTGAGCATCGTCAGAGATATGACGGCGGAGAAGGATGCCGAGACGCGGCTGAATACCGCAGTCAAAGGGCTTACTCAGCGGTGGCGTCTGATGACCCTTGCGGACCTCGCGTCCTCACTCGCGCGGGATCTCAACCAGCCGCTGTCGGCGATGCTGACGAATGCGCAGGTCGCGCTGCGCTGGATCGATTCTGACGCGCGGCAGCACGATCAGATCCGCGGCGCCATTCACGATGTCATCGATGACGCCCATCGGGCCGCGGCGGTGATTCAGGAGGCGCAGGCGCTGTTCGTCGTGGCGGAAGAGCCGATACGCGTCTCGATGAACGCCGTCGTCCGGTCGGCGCATGCGGTAGCAGCAATCCAGTTTGATGATATCGGCGTTGCGGTGGAGTTCGAGCTGGCTGAGGATCTCCCACCGGTGCACGGCCGACGGATCCAATTGCAGCAGGTCGTGCTTCAACTGCTGATGAACGCGGCGGATGCGATGCGCGAGATGCCTGCCGGCGAGCGGCGCCGCCTGGTGATGCGCTCGGGCCGGCAGGGGCGCCGGGTGCGCGTGTCGGTGTCTGATAACGGTCCCGGTGTCGCTGCGTCCAACATCGAGCAGGTGTTCGAGCCGCTGTATACGACGAAGGCGGACGGGGTCGGGATGGGTCTCCCCGTGAGCCGTTCCGTCGTCGAGGCGCATGGTGGCACTTTATGGGTCGAGCGCAACGAGCCGTCAGGCACGACGTTTCTCATCACCTTGCCGGCCTGGGCCGAGTAGTCAGGCGGCGCCGAAGACAATTCCTTCCGCCGCTTTGACGTGAGGTCACCGCGCTTGCACCGCGACCGAGCTTGAGGACGTCGGAGGCGCCGAGCACGCCCTCCATCTGCATGAAACGGGCGATGAGTCCCGTCCATCCCGTCTGATGGCTGGCGCCGAGCCCCGCGCCATCGTCTCCGTTGAAGTATTCGTAGAAGAGCAGATGGTCCCGCCAGTGCCGGTCCGTCTGAAAGACGAAGACCCGTTCGCGGCTCGTATTCCATGTCCCCGCGCGTACCCATGCGGTTGGTGCGGACCGGATTGTCGTAGGGGAAGGCTCGCTGCGGATATTTGTAGAGATACTTCAGATACGAATCGGTCGGCGTGTGAGAAGTGGTTCCCCGCGTCTCCGGTCTCGCTGTAGTCCTCACGCACCGTGCCCCATTGCCGCTCGCTCAGATACGGCCCCCAGCGCTTCCAGATTCCCTCCCGGTCGCGATCCTCCCGCAGGTGGAGTGATTCCTTTGTCACAGACACCTCTTCCGCCTCCTCGCGCTGAGACCCGCGACGCCCGCGTGACTCCAATCAGGCGAATGCTCTCAAAGGACGCGCCAAATTCGCCGTCCGGGATCGGGCCGCCTGAGGCCTTCGGGCGCGATGGGACGCGGGTGTTTGATGGTGGTCGGGTGATGCGGCGCGACATGTCGTGGGTGGCGGGCACCGCCATGACGAAATCTGTCGCTGGATTGGGCCGATTCGCAGCGGGAAGGGCGTATCGGCGCCGCCGAGCGATGTCAGGCACGGTTTGTGTGAAGGAGGGGGAGATGAGGAGCCTATGAACCGATTTCTTCGTGTCGCACTTGCCGCGCCATTGATCGTGATGTTTCTGGCAGCAGCAGCTCCCTGTTTCGCGCAGGGTGGCGCGGCGCAGGGCACCCAGACCCTGCAAGGGGTAGTCATCTCCTCAACGCGGATACTCTTGTCATCCGGACTTCGGACGGCATGTACCACATCTACGCGTTGGATTCGAACACGACCCGACCGGAGAAGGTTCCGTTGCAGTCCACGGTCAGCGTGTCGGCGGGAGCGGCCCCGACCGCCGATCAGGCGGCGACCGCGACGGAGGTCCGCATCGTCTCCGCTGCGCCGGCAGCTGGGGCTACGCCGGCCGCGCAGGGTGATGAAGCGATTCCTGCCTCCATCAAGCAGCTGGAGGACGACATCAAGCGGCAGACACGACGATACCATCTGGGCGCGCGAGGCGGTGTCGCCCTCGATCCCGAACTCATCGTGATCGGGGCTCACGCGGAGTTTGGTCCATTTTTCTCGAGGAACTTCTCGGCGCGCCCGAGTCTCGAGTTTGGTTTCGGCGAAGTCACCACCCTGGTCTCCTTGAACCTCGATGGCGCCTACCGGCTGCCCATTACGCCCCAGAACGGACGCTGGGAGATGTTCGTCGGTGCCGGCCCCGGCTTCAACTTCACGCATCGTAGCTTCACCAACGAGGAAACCGGAGAGGAGGAGGACTTCAGCTTCAGCGATCTCACCTTCGATTCAGGGTTCAACCTTGTGATCGGCCTTCAGTCACGCAACGGCTTGATCCTCGAGCTGCGCGCCCAAGCGTACTCGATGCCGCATCTGCGTTTCATGCTGGGAATCAACTTCTGAGCGTTCGGCGGACGGACGTTCCGGGCGCGCGCCCGCGACGACGGAGGCGCACATGATCTGGATTCTCGGCTGGATGGTGTTCGGGCTGGTGATCGGGGCCCTGGCGAAGCTCCTCATGCCAGGGCGTGACCCCGGTGGAATGGTCGTCACGATGCTGCTGGGGGTCGCCGGCGCGCTGCTCGGCGGATTCGTCGGGCGGATGATTGGCTGGTACGGACCTGACGACCCCGCCGGATTCCTGATGGCGCTGCTCGGGTCGGTCCTGCTGCTGGTCATCTATCGTAAGGCGGTCAAGACCGTTTGACGGCGGCGCGCAAGTGGCGCCGTGTCGACCCTGCACAAGCGGGTGGCAGCGGTGGACCCGGCCACACAACGCCGCAGCCACGCGACCACGGGGCGCCGGGTGAGGGCCGCGTGATGACATCGAAACGGAGCCAGGATCCGGCGCGGAAGTCCCTCCGCCTCGTGTTCAGGCAGATCCCGGGCGCCATCTGGGCGACCGATCGGGACCTGCGGTTTACCTATGTGCTCGGGGGAACGCCGATGCTCGACGCGGCTGCACCGGAGCACCTCTTAGGACAAAGCATCTACGAGTTCGTCGGCACTCGCGAACCGACCGAGCCTGTCGTGGCCCACCACCTCGCCGCCCTCGCCGGGACGCCGCAGGCGTTCGAATACGATCGCCGGGGTCGACGCTTCCAGGTGCTGATCGAACCGCTCGCCGACGAGGCCGCCTCAATCGTCGGCTGCGTGGGAGCCGCCGTCGACGTCACCGACCGGCGCGGAGAGCAGCGCCGACTCCGGCAGAGCGAAGCTCGCCTCGCCGAGGCGCAGCGTGTGGCGCACGTCGGCAGCTTCGAGTGGGACCTGGCCGGCGACACGGTGACCTGGTCCGAAGAGCTCCGACGCATCTATGGTGTCTCACCGGACACCGATGTGACCCCGTTTGATGCACTGCTGCAGGCGGTGCATCCCGACGATCGTCAGCGGGTCCAGGAGGCGGCGCTCGCCGCCGTTCGCCATCCAAGACCGTTCACCTATGCGCACCGGATCCTCCGTCCTGACGGCGAGGTCCGTGTGCTTCATACCGCAGGGGATGTCGTCTGCCAGCCGGCGGGCGCGCCTGTCCGTGTCGTAGGCAGCAGCTGGGACGTCACGGAGCAGCACGATACGACGCGCAAGCTGCACCAATCGATCTCGCTGCTGGAGGCGACGCTCGATGCCACCGCAGACGGCATCCTGGTCATCGACGCGCACGGCATGGTCACCGCTCACAATCGGCGCTTTGCCGAGATGTGGCGCATCTCGCCGGAGCTCCTGGGTCGCCCATGTACCGCGGAGGACCTGAGGTCGTTCGTGGCCGGCCAGCTGGAGGTTCCCGATTCGATTCATGACTCCGGTCGCGACATCGACGGCGCACCGGAGAGGGAACTGTTCGACACACTGCGTTTCACCGACGGACGTGTGTTCGAGCGTTACTCGAAGCCACAACGGATCGGAGCGCACATCATCGCGGGGAGGGTGTGGAGCTTCAGAGACGTGACTGCGCGTGAGCGGCTCCTGCAGCGGGCCACGTTTCTTTCGGATGCGACGCGCCTCCTGGCGTCACTCGACGTGATGCAGGCGCTCGACAGCGTGGCGCACCTTGCGGTGACGCTGCTCGCCGACCAGTGCGTCATCGATCTCCACAACATCGCGGCGCCGCATCGATTGAGGGCCGCCGTCGACGACTCGCTCCCCGCGCCGGATCTGAATCCCGTTGCGCTCGGTGGGCATTCCTGCTTGTACACGGTATGGTCTCGAGCGGCTGTCGCCGTCCCTCTGATTTGCAGAGACCGGGTCGCCGGTGTGGTCACGCTGATCGCCGCCGCTGACCGCGAGTACTCTCCGGGATGACCTCGCGTTCATCGAGGAGCTGGCGCGACGTATCGCGCTGTCGCTGGATAACGCCCGGCTGTTCGAAGGCGCGCGAGACGCCTTGGCCAGCCGTGACGAGTTTCTCTCCATAGCGGCACACGAGATCCGGGGCCCGCTGACCGCGATTCATCTCGCCGTGCAGGCGCTGATGCGCCAGCGCCTGTCCGCCAAAGCCGGACAGATGTCCCTCGAGGTGATTCAGCGTGAGGATCGCCGGCTCGGGCGCTTCGTCGACGATTTGCTCGACCTCGGGCGGCTGCGCACCGGCCAGCTGCACCTCACTCTGCAGCAGGTCGACATCGGTACGATGGTTCGCGAGGTCGTGTCGCGCATGGCCGCCGACTATGCGCAGGCAGGCTGCACCGTCAGCGTGACCACCAGCGGCAATCTCGTCGGGCATTGGGATCCGGTTCGTCTGGAGCAGGTGCTGACGAATCTCCTATCCAATGCCATCAAGTTCGGTCGTGGAAAGCCGGTCGAGATCACCGCGTCGCTTGACGGCCAGCGTGTTCGCGTAGACGTCACCGATCACGGGATCGGCATTGCCTCAGACATGCTGGATCGCATCTTCGACCGTTTCGAGCGAGCCGTCGAGGTACGGCACTACGGCGGTCTCGGACTCGGTCTTTACATTGCCAGGACCATCGTCGAAGGACTTGACGGTACATTGACCGTGCAGAGCCGCCTGGGCGACGGCGCCACCTTCACCATTGAACTGCCTACCCTGGAGCCGACCCATGGCAAGCCGCAAATCGATTATGGTCGTAGACGATGACGACGACGTGCGCAGGATGCTATGCGTAATCCTCGAGGGCGAGGGATACGACACCGTCGGTGCGGCAGATGGGATCGAGGCGCTGGAGCGGATGCGGCGCGATCCGCCATCCCTTGTCTTCGTCGATCTGATGATGCCGCGCATGGACGGGGCACATCTGATCCGCAGCATGAATGACGACGCAGTCTTGTCCCATATCCCGATCGCCATCATGTCCGGCCAGACAACTGCACCAGCGGACGCGCTTGCCAAGGCTAAGGCCAGGCTGATGAAGCCGGTGGAGCTCGACGACGTGCTCACGCTGGCCAACAGATACATTCACGCCGCCTGAACCACGCTCTCTCCCTCCTTCACACCGCTCAGCGAGTCTGACCGGCAGAGGCCCCAATCACCGCATACTCGATGCGCCGATTCTGGAAGCGGCCTGTACTCGGTCGAGTTCGACGCCCGCGGCCGCGCGTCGCCGTAACCCCGTGCGACGAGAATGTCGTTCGGCGCGCCGGCACGCACCAGGGCACGCCTGACCGCCTCGGCGCGCTCCTGGGAGAGCAGGAGATTGTGCGCCGTGTCGCCGGTGTTGTCTGTATGTCCTTCGATTTCGATCAGTGACCCTGGCTGGGCATACCGGATCGCCTCTGCGGATTTCTGAATGATGTCGCGCGCGTCGGTGGGAATCTCGGCACTGCCGCTCGGAAAGTTGATGACCGCGAGATTCATCGCCTGAATCACCTGCTCGGTCGTCTTTCCTGACGTGCCGACGGCCTTCAGGGCGGCGACCGCCTTTGCATTGGCGACACGCGCGGCATCGTCGGCGGCGTCGCCCAGCCATCGAATCGCGGTGTGCGTGCCGAAGATGTCGCGCATCTGCGTCGAGACCAGCTCGCGATCCGACCCGGTGATCCATCCACCAACGCTGACCGCCTCGCCGATCAGCGACACGTCAACGCCGGGCGTCCTCAGGGCCGCGAGAAACTCGTTCACATACGGAAGCCAGGCGCACTGCCTGACTTTTCTATCGACCAGCAGCTGTCCATGCACGTTGTCGGCACCGAATGTCTCGTGCAAGGCGTTGACGATGGCCTTCTGCGTGCGGCTATCGCGAACCGCTCCCGAGTAGAGGATCTGCCCGTCCTGATTCTGGATTCGGAGCTGGGGCTCGACGATGACCGCGGGCGAGCGCCACCAGAGAAACGCCGCAACAATGGCCACCGCTGCTACCGCCCACGGGAGCCACGCCTGCTGCTGCCCGCTCCCTATCGAGAAGCCGTCGGGTTCGATGACTGTGGCAGCGACGTCGTTCGCCGGGATGTGACGAACATCTGGCGGCGCCGTGAGCCGTAAGTCGGTGGTGAGCCGGCGAATGATGCGAGGCAGCACCACGGTCAGTGCCGTCAGCACAGCTGGCCGAGACATCCCACTTGCACCGGCGAGCATCTCGAGGGTCCGTGGCCCGAGCGCCGCCTCGATTTGTGCTTCGGTGATGACCGCGGGCGTCGTCCCCGGGGTCGACCAGGATTTCACCACGTCCTGCAGGCCTGCCTGCCGGAAGAGCTCGAGAAAGCCATGCACGCCGCCGGTGTCGTTACTGATCAGCATCGGCAACAGCGACTGGATCAACGCCGACACTTCCGTCACCGGAAGGTTCAGACGTGACGCGGTTTCGTTGACGAGTTGACCGAACATTCGACTCTTTCCACGGTGAGGTGCTGTGCTCGAGGCCCCATTTCAATCACGGGGCCATCGATGCCACTAACGCGCGACCGCTGGCATTTGCGTTTTTGCGCCTGAAACGGCTATCGCATGTGACGGCGCGCCGCGCGCGCTCGCGGGTGACCGGCGACGGACAGCGCGATCAGGGAAGAGGTGGAACGGTCGTAGAGGGTGTTTTCTGGCCCGGAACTTGACCTTGCCAATGGCGTTCCGCCGAACGAAGCGGATTCGTGTCGCGGTGGAGGATCGATCATGACGACCCGAGTATTTCTGAGTGTTCTGACAATCTTTGCTGCAGCGGTGCCGGCCATTTCGGCACAATCAGCGGCGAGTTCCGACGTTCTTCGCGCCAGCGCTGTCATCGACTCGATCGACAGCGCTCAGCGCCTGATCACGTTCCGCGACCCGGATGGCCGGAGGGAAATGCTGCAGGCACCTCCGGAAGTGAAGCGCTTCGATGAATTGAAGGTCGGCGATACGCTGAACCTCACCTACTATTACGCGCGCGTCTATCAGGTGCAGAAGGCTGGAACGGGCGTCGCCGGACCGGTCGGCACGAGTGGCGCTGACCCGCGCGTCACGCCGACAGGTGGCGCGCTGCCCGGAGCAACCATAACCCGACGGCTGACGGAGACGGTTCTCGTCAAAGCTACCGATCTGGATAACCGTCTGCTGACCGTGGTCAGGGCCGATGGTCAAATCGTCAAGCGCAAGGTGCAGGATCCCGCGCTGATGAAAGGCATCGTCGCAGATGACCGGATCGAAGTAACCTACTCGGAAGGATTGCTCCTCGACTTCGAACGACCCTGAGCACAGAGCGCTAGACAGGAGGAGTTTCGTGACGATTGTGCAGGTTTCGCGCCTTAGCTCATTCTTGTTGATTGCATCACTGGCGGCCTGCACGGGCCGTCGTTCTTCCGAGGCGGACAGTCCGGCCGCGCGTGAGGCCAATCCACCGGCAGCAGCACCGGCGCCCGAACCGGGTGCGGCTGCGGTGACGGAGGCACCAGCGGTCGCTGTGCCTGCGCAACCGACTGCATCGCCGAAAAAGAGCACGGCCACCTCCAGCAATGCCGCCTCGACGGCTGCGGCAGATGGGGCGGTACAGCAGCAAGCTGCGAGAGATGCGGTCGCTCAGGAGGCGCTCGCCAAACAGAAGGCGATCAATGCGGAACAGACGGCCACCAATGCGCGCCTGCAGCAGGAAGTCGATCGCCTGAAGCCTCGCGAGTACACGCTGCCGGCCGGCACCGCCATCGCCGTCCGTCCCACCAGGGATCTGACGACGGCGGAACTCGCCACCGGCGGGACCTTCGAGGCTCTCCTCGACAGCGACCTGACAAAGGGCGACGTGGTGCTGGCGAAAGCTGGTTCCCGGGTCACCGGGGTAGTGGTCGAAGCGGACAAGGGTGGAAAGGTCAAGGGGACAGCGAGCCTGACGGTGGGGGTCCGGTCCATCGTCGGAGCGAAGTCGAACGTCATCGCCGTGCACACTGATTCGTACACCGCGACCGCGGACAGCACGAAGAAGAAGGACGCGGTGCGAACCGGGGTGGCTACCGGCGTCGGCGCCGTGATTGGAGGGATTGCCGGCGGTGGGAAGGGTGCGGCGATCGGAGCGGGCGCGGGTGCTGCTGCGGGAGTCGGAACCAATATGGCGACGCGCGGCGCAGCTGCGACGATTCCCGCTGAAACGTTGATCGAGCTGAAGCTCGTGGCGCCGGTGACTGTGGTCATCCAGCCGCAGTGAGCTGCGGCGCGACGCTTTTCTCCATCGCTCAATACAAACACCGCCGGCGACGCTGCTCCGCGATGAGCGGACGTCGCCGGGCGGTGAACACGCCTCTCACGTCAATCGAGAATCAGCCGGAAGCCAGCCGCGATGCGGATGTCGTTGCGTCCTGTCTGGAAGTCCTCTGCCTCGTCGAGGAACAACCGGCGGTATTGGGCATCAGCATAGAGGCCCCAGCCGTCGCCCACGACGAAGGTAATGCCGCCGCCACCCTGGGCCATCGGCTTCGAGCGTGTATCCGTGAACGGAAGACTGTTGACCGTGCCGTCGTACTGGGTCACTGCCACGCCGCCAAGCACCTGGAAGTACGGCCAGATGCGCGCCATACGAGCAGTCATACGAATCCCGATTCCGGCGTGTACCACGTCGGACGTCAGATGATCGGCGAACGCATTGGCTGCATCTTCCTGCTTGCGTGACCAACCCGCTTCGCCGACGATGCCAAACCACCCGAAGTTGCGCACGGCATCGATCATCGCGCCACCGGGATATTCCGTCTTCCGGTTCTCGATGCAGTCCGAGGCATCGTAGGCCGCGCAGAACTCGCCCGTTCTCAGCCATTGATAGCCGAGGGCGAACTCGGTACGTCGGTCGCTTCGTCGTTCCCGTCGAGAACGGGTACGTCGAAGATGTCGCCGGTGCCGTCGTCGACTGAGTCGTCGGTGATGGCGTTGTGGCCGGCGGCGTCGCCTGCGCGCCGGCGACCGCGGGCAGCAGACACACGGCAGCGGTAAGTGTAAGAACAGAGATCCTCATCGCCAACAAACCTCCCGGACATGTGAGGAGCGTGCATCGCGTCTCTGCCATGTCACGAGAATTGGTGAGCACGAACAGTGCCGCTGTGAATCACTCAATAGAAACGGCCGTCGCGCACGCGCCGGACGTGCGTTGTTCGGCATTTTGAACGCGGTATCCATGTCTACGTGCATGCGCGCTCGCGATATATCGCGGTTCGCAACCGCACGATGACGCTGCACATTGAGTAAAGGCGGGATGTTGCGCCACATGGCCGGCGGCCGATGTGAACCTGAGCCGCTAGTACCTCATCGCAGGGATTTGACTGATTCACGCGGCGACCTTTGTGTCGGCAACTGCCGGGTAGGCGTGACCAAGCTTGACGCGGGCTTGCTCGATGCCAAACATCCAGCGGACGCGGGCACCGGCCGCGTTGCGGGCGCGAGTCCACGCGTCGACTTCGTGATCGAGGGTCGATATGTCAGGGATGCGCCGATCGAGACATTGCGCCGACAGGACGCCGATTTCGATTTCGACCATGTTCAGCCAACGGGCGTGCTTGGGGACATAGTGAAACTCCAGACGGCGCAGCACGCGGCGGGCTTCTGCGGGCGTAAACGCCTGGTAGAGCGCAGCCGGCGTGTGGGTCGAGAGGTTGTCCAGCACGAGGCGGGTGCGCTCGGTGCCGGCGTAGTCGACGTCGACAAGACCGCGCAGCTACTCGGCGAAATCGACGGCTGTGCGGCGCGCTGTGATTTTGGTCACGCGGCGGGTTGGTGCGCGTCGAGCGCGACGAAGATGTTCGCCGTACGCGGGACGGACCACATCTTTTCTCGCCACGGTTTGAGGTCGTTGGCGACGAGGCGGCGCCCGATCGTAGCGCGCGAGATTGTCGTGTGCGCTATCAGCCGCACGAGGGTCGACGCGAGCAGGGCGAGTGTCCAGCGCGCCCGTCCGGTCCGCGGATGCGAACAGGCGGTCGCGATCAACAGCGCTTCCTTCGCGACCGCGAGCTTGCGCTTGCCACCCGGACGCGGCTGCTCGGCCAAGGCCGCGCCAGCCCGTGCTCCACGAAGCGCTGCTTCGTGCGATAGACCGTCGAGGTCCCACGCCCAGCGTCGCGGCCATCTCCGCATCGGCCACGCCCCGGTCGGCGGCGAGGAGAATCTGGGCGACGGCATGTCGATCACGTTTACCGCGACGCAAGGACAGTATTTGGCGTTCATCCACGCCTACGTGACCCTGCACCGCCGCGCGCCGGCGGAGAGCGACTTCTTGGAGTTCTTCCGCGCGACGCCGCCCACGGTGCATCGCATGATCGTCACGCTCCACGAGCGCGGGCTCATCGAGCGGGTGCCCGGACAACCCCGCAGCATCACTCTGTTGGTCCCGCCCGATACATTGCCGCCGCTTCAATCGATCAAAATCCCTGCGACGGGTTACTCAGTTCGACATCATCCGTTCACGCAGGCGCAAATATCGATCTGTACCGCGCACGATCAGATCGATGTAAGGTTGTTCGCTGTGCTCGGCAGACTGGGTAATCGCCGGCGCGCAGAGTCCGATGTCTGTCGAGCTCAGGTACTCCGATCGCGCAGCGCGGCTATTTGTTGCGGGTGGCCGGTAGTCCGTCGCTGAACATCACATCGACGGCGTTGCCGCTAACGCGCACCGGATCGTCTTTCGTATCGCCACATCGCCACGCTCCGTGGTAGTGGTCCACGGGTGTGTCCGCTGGATCAGTGTCGCGTACGATGCAGGAGGTCGTGAATGATCTGTGTCAGATCGTCACTCCAGAGAGGCTTGAAATAGAGCTCTGCGCCCAGCCGATTCACTTCGACGCCGACTGCCTTGTTGACGAAGCAGTCGCCGGTAATGATTGCCACGGGAGTCGAGCGATGGGATTCCAGCGTGCGCAGCTTGCGTAGGAAGCTCAAGCCGTCCATGAGCGCCATCCGGAGGTCGAGGAGCACCGCATCGGGAACGGTCTTCCTCAGTTCGTCGAGTGCTCCGGCCCCGTCTGGTGCGGTGTGCACGTCGAAGCCGCTGCCGCGCAGCACCCGTGCAAAGCTCTCGACAACGGCAACGTTGTCGTCAACGAGCAGCACGCAGCGTGGTTCGTCAGTGTTCCCGGTCATGACCGTCGATAGCATTCACAGGTATGGTCAAGAAGGAAGAACGATCGAGGTGACCATCACCTTCGATCAGCGTTGGCGGTCGGCATCAGAAAGCTGCGAGCGAAGCTGATTCCCCGCGGTGATGTCTTCGATCGTTGAATGAGACACGTGTGAGCGAGGCCTTTGCTTCGCGCCGGTTCGCTTCCCGATTCTAGGAGGCGTCACCAACAGGCGTATTGATTCCGGTCAAAGGAAGCTGATTCAGGAGATCTGGGTTCTCTGGTGAGGGGAAGGCTGGCCCTGGGGCCGATGGCATTGAGCGGGGGCTCCGTGCGCGCCTGGATCGCCGCACGCTCAGATCGCGCGGCAATGGTCGAACAGCCGCTAGCGTGGCTTCCGGCCGGTGAATGACAGCCCGGCCATCGTCAATTTGTTGCTTGAGCCGGGAAGCACAGAGGAGCCCGGGACGAGGAATGCGGAGAGGTTGAAGTACATCGTCGACGGCTGTGACGTGCCGGGGAACTGGAAGTCGAACCAGCGAAAGCTCAGACCGGCGCCGTAGGCGGGCGTGAGCTTCCGGCCGCCGTCCCTGGGCAGGCTGATCAGCGAAAACCCCGGTGGCAGCCACACATAGACGCGCTTCTTGATGTCGAACGGCGTGATGTGGACGCCGAAGTAGGAGAAGACCCGCCAGCCGTTCGATTGCGCCATTATGTATGGCGTGTCGATGTGCAGCTTGGAGAAGAACCACGACTTGTTGACGTCTTCGTATTGCGTACGCTGCCAGTTCCGGTCGCGTGTGATCTGCTCGGCAATGAGGTCGGCGTAGTTGCGAGCCAGCTCTTTCTGCAGCGCGCACGCCGCGACGAGGAGCTCCGTTGCGGTGACCTTGCCGTCGGAGTAGTTGCTGCAGGCGTCAGCGAGCCACTCGGGCGCCGGCGGCTCGAGGCGCCGCTGCGCGACGCCGCCCGACCAGGTCCATTGAGCGACACCGCGATAGGTGGCGTCCCACTTCTGCCACTCACTTGCGTCCTTGAACCAGCGGGTGAGCTCGAGGGCCTGCTCTGGGGTGCCAGGCATGATCGGCAGATCGGGCGGCGCGCTCGTCTCGACCAGCGGATCTGCAGGCGCTGCGGGAATGGGCGCCGCATCCTGTGCCCATGCCGGGACCGCTGCGATCACGAACAACACGACCCAGTAACGTGCTCGCTGACCCATATGTTTTGCCGTGCGAGCGTCGGCTGCAAATTCACGTCCGCGCGGCAGTTCACCAGGGCCGCGATTTACGCGCGTTCGCCATACCCAGCGTTGCGCCGCCGCTCCTTTCTGACGGACAAAAGTCGCGACATGTCGCGGAAAAGGTCACTGACGCTATTCGGCCGCTTCCGCAAAGGGCTCGCAGAGGCCGCCGAGCGTGCTGCGTCCGTGACGGTGCGGCGAGCTTGAGCAGGCGCAGGAACACCTGCGCGGTGAGGAAGGCGTCGCCGCTGGCGGTGTGCCGATCGTGTGGTTCCACGCCGCACATTTCACACAGCGAATCGAGCGTGAAGTGGCGGATCGGCGGGCGGCCGTGAAACGCGCCGTCGCGCTCGAGGTGCAGCGTGAGGTCCATCGTGTCGAGGCTCCGGTTCTTCAGCTGGAATCCCCATTCGCGTTCGTAGCCGGCGTCGAGCGTGCCGATGTCGTGTCCGATGTGATGGCCGACGATCACGCCGTCGCGCAGATAGTCGAGGAAGCGCTCGAGCGCCTCGGGCTCGTCGAGGCCGGCGCGCGCTTCGTCGCGGGTGATGCCGTGCACGGTGACCGCCGGCGTGTTGCTCTCGACCTTGAGCAGCGCGTCGAACGCATCGTCGAGATGGATATCGCCGCTCGCTGCACGGCGACCGCGCCGATGCTGATGATGCGATCGGTGCGTCGGATTGAGGCCGGTCGTCTCCGAATCGAGGACGACGAAGCGGACCGCGTCGATCGGCGTGTCGTCGCTCCAGGTCGAGGCGAAGCAGGTCCGGTAGCGGTCGATGAACGGCGGTCATGCCGATTCGAGCCAGAACGCGCTGCGCGTGTATTCGAGCAGCGCCAGAATCGAGCGGAATCCGCTCTTGAGGACGTGACGGTCGTGGCGGCTGAGCAGCGCCGGCGGCAGCTCCGAGCCGGTCGTGCCCTGGCTGATGCCGACGCGCGCCTGCTGACGCAGCAGGATGCGGAAGGTCTCGGCCGCTTCGGCGAAGATCAGCTCGTGCTCACTGATGGTGCGCGGCGGCATGGCGTGAGGCGGTCGACGGTGGACGTGCCGACGACCCGCCTGGTGGCCAGCCCGAACACACGTCCGACGTCGACGAGCGGTCGCAGGGCACTCTCTTCCAGCTTGAACACGGTCGTCTGTTCACCCGACTTGTCGAGCACGGCGTCCTGGAAGAAGGTCAGCGGCGGCATGTTCGCCAGGCAGTCGTTGGCGAGCACGAGGAGAAACGTCGGGTCGACTCCGGTCGACGACGATGGTTTCGACGGCGGACCAGAGCGCCGTGTCGCCATGCACCGCGCGCAGGTCGAAGAGCGGCCGCGCGCGATACATTCCGGTGCTGACCGGGTCGCTGCAGCCAGTCGCCGATAGCGCGACTGCCACTCGGTCGAGGCTGGCGACGTGGAAGGACGGCGTCGAACGGCGTGTCGCTCCGCGGACGCGTAGCCGCAGTCGGCGAGCGCCTGCCGGATGCGGTCGTATTGCTGCCGCAGCTCCGGCACATCGAGCCTCGTCCTGTCGCAATGACGAGCAGTTCCGGCAGATGCGCCGTGAACGATTCGCCTCGTCCGGCCGTTCCGCAGAAGCACCAGCAGCGCCGGTCGACTGCCGTCGCCGTCGAGGGCGAGGAGCCGCTTGACGACCTGAAGATCGGCGAGAGAGACGAAGCGCGTCGATCCATTCGACGGCGGTCGAATCCGACAGGTGACGCAGCGCGAGCGCACGCACGCGCGTGCTCAGCTCGCGCAGCTCCTTCGGTCCGGCGCGAATCGGATCTCGCGGATGATCGAAGACGGCTCGTCGCCGAACACGCGGCCGATGTCGCGTCGTCGTGAGGATCGCCTGCAGACGTGCCGTCGCGGCCTCCGTCTGTGGTGACAGCCGATCGCCGATCCGTCCGTCCCGGCCGATGGCCAGCGCGGCATCGGCCACGGACGCGTGCTGCTCGATCGTTGGCGGCGCGTCGAGCCAGCATGCTGCCGATCGAGCGCGACCGGACATCGGCGCCACGCCGCGGCCCAGGCGACGATGGTGTCGGCGGTGACGACGCCGCGACAGCTGGCCCTCGTCATCGACGAGGGCGATGGCGTCGGCGCCGGAGGTGATCAGCTGGCGCGCGACGTCCGGCACGGTCGCCTGCGGACTGCACTGTCTCGAGCGGCCGCGTGCCGGGCAGCAGCTCCTGCAGCAGCGACGTGCTGCGGCTCGCGTCGCATCCGCGACCGAGTGCGGACACGCCGCGACCGTGTCGTAGGCCTCGATGAATCGCCGCGCGTCAGGATGCGAGAGCACGAGGCGCTCGAAGTCGTCGGTGCGCAGCGCGTAGATGACGACGTCCGAGGACGAGGTGGCCGAGTACAGGCAGCAGGGCGCTCCGTGAAGCGACTCGACGCCAAGCAGATCGCCTGCGCCACGCATGTCGCGCAGCGCCGAACCGGCCCGCGCCGTCGTCCCAGAGCGAGACCGTGCCCTGCTGGATCACGAAGACGTACGGACTTGTGCGGCTCTCCCTGCCAGAGGATGTATTCGTTGGCCTCGAAGAAGCGCACGCGTCCGCCGCGGCGAGCTCGCGCAGGTCGGCATCCGCGATCGATTGGAACGGCGGGTGCTGCTTGAGGAAGTCTGCGACCCGATAGGCGATGGCTGACGTTTCCACAGGCGCCTCACGAACGTGAGAGACGGTCGCCGTGGCGAAGCGGAAACCGGCCTGGTTCGCAGCGAGCTTAACTTAACAATCTCGACAATAGCCGAAGGAGAGCGAACCGATGGACGTCGAGCAACGTTCCGCAGATGATGTCGTGATCATTCAGGTGACTGGAGAGGTCACGTACGGCAAGGGAAGCGACGTCCTGCTGAGGACCACGCTCGACCAGCTGCTCGCCGAAGGGCACCGCAAGCTGCTGCTCGACCTCGGCGGTGTGACGTACGTCGACAGCGCCGGCCTGGGCCAGCTGGCACAGATCCATGCGAATGCCAGGCAGAAGAACGCATCGCTGAAGGTCGCGCGCCTCAGCAAGCGGCTGCGCGATCTGCTGGCCGCCACACGCCTGCTGCCGCTGTTCGAGGTGTTCGAGACCGAGGAAGCCGCGCTCGCCAGCTTTGCTGCCGTCTCCTCGTAGTGCCGCACGGAATGCGGTAGTCACGCGCGCCCGTCACCGTTCTCAGGGCCGTCGAAGGCGCTATTCAGGCCTGTTCCAAGAACCCACGCCGCTGCAGAACGTGCGAATGCGACAGGATTGTCTCTGTTGCCGACTGGTCGAACGCAAATGTCGATTGGCGAGGCAGGATCTGACGAAGCTGGTCTTCGATAGAATCACCGCACACCGCGCGCCAGTGTGCCGGCGGGGGCACGTCCTCACGATTCCAGGCGGCTGAATGGGTACGAACGCTGATTCTGATGGCGCTCGGTCTGCTTCTCTTCGCCGGCCGCGCCGGCGCGCAGGTCCCGACCGGTTCGATCTCCGGGCGGGTGCTCGATCAGGGAGGAGCGGCGACGCCCGGAGTTACGGTCGACGCGACATCGACTGCGCTCCAGGCGCGCTCGAACCGTCGTGACCTCACAGGACCGGCGACGACGCGCTGCCGCTGCTGCCGCCGGGCACGTATACCGTCAGCTTCGAACTGAGCGGATTCCGCAGCGTTACCCGCAATGTGGTCGTAGGCGCTACGCAGGCAGTCCCACTCGACGTGAGCCTGAACCTTGCCGACATCAAGGAGTCAGTGCAGGTTGTCGCCGCCGCCTCGCCATTCGTCGACACGGCGCAAGTCGCCACGGAGATTCCGCAGGAGCTCATGGCGTCGCTGCCCTCGTCCAGGAGTCTCGTCGCTGCTGCGCTGATGGCCCCGAACGTGCGCGCGACTGGTCCTGGCGGCACGAGCGGCAGTGACGGCGCGCTGGTCATTGCGGGCGCCCAGAGCTTCGACAGTCTTTATCTGCTGAACGGCGTCGCGATTACGGAAAACGTCCGCGGACAGCCGCTGTCACCGTTCATCGAGGACGCCATCCAGTCGACGACGGTCTCGACGCGGCGGCATTTCGGCGGAGTACGGGCGCTTTGGCGGCGGCGTCGTCAATCTGCTCACCAAATCCGGCGGCAATCGTTTCAGTGGCTCGTACCGGCTGTCGCTCGCGAACGACGACTGGCGGGCGACACGCCCTTCCACGAGACGAAGCTCGACGACACGATCCCCACGCACGAATTCACCATCGGCGGTCCCGTGTTTCGCGATCAGTTGTGGTTCTTCGCCGCAGGACGGTTTCGCGAAACGCCAGGAGTCACGGCAAACCGTCGTCACGCTGCTGTCCTATCCGCGGCTCGACAACGAGAAGCGCTACGAGTACAAGCTCACCGTACTCGCCGCTGCAACGGGCAGACGGTGCGCGGCTCGGTACACGAAGATCGACCAGAAGATCACCAACAACAACTTCCAGAACATCGATGGACCTGCAGAGCCTGTTCAATCAGTCGCAGCCGCAGGACCTGCTTTCGCTCAATTACAACGGCGTGTTCGGCGAACCTCGCTCACGGTGGAAGGGCAGTATTCGCGCCGCAACCTGGCGATCGAATACAGCGGCGTCGGCGCCACCGACTTGATCAACGGCTCGCTGCTGATCGATCGCGATCGACGCGGAAATGGCACGATTCCGGTACTGGGCGCCGACGTTCTGCGTCTGCACGGTGGACGAGCGCGACAACGACGAGGCCCTGCTGAAGGGCATCGTACTTCCTCTCAACCCGCCGGTCCGGCGCGCATAGCATCGTCTTCGGATACGACCACAACAACGACCGGCGGATGACGGACAATCACCAGTCCGGCAGCGACTTCCGCATTCTCGGCTCGTCCTCGATCGTTCGCAACGACGTCATCTATCCGCAGTTCCTCAGCAACACGCACTGATTCAGTGGGACCCGATCACCCAGGCGAGCCATGGCGCCGACCTGCGTACGGACTCGTTGTTCGTCAATGACACGCTGGCGATTCAGCAGTGGTGTGTCGCTCAGCCTCGGACTGCGGTGGGATCACAACGACGCCACCGATGGCGCCGGCAAGCGCATCTCCAGTTCCAGCCGGTTCAGCCCGCGGCTCGGTGTGACGTGGGACCCATGGAACGACGGCCGCTGGGCCTTCACCGGCAGCTTCGCCCAGATATGTGAGCAGCCTGAACACCGTCGTCGACGTGTCGCCGGCCGGACGCGAATCCACCTACCAGTTCGCCTATCAGGGGCCGGCGATCAACGCCGACCCGAACGGCGCGCTGCGTCGGCTCCGCCGCCGCGATCGAACAGGCCTTCGCCTGGTTCAATGCCAACGGCGGCACATCGCGGACGCCGACATCCGCCACCGTGCCGGGCCTCAACCAGCTGGTCGGCGATTCACTGTCGTCGCCCTACGCCTACGAGTACGCGGCCGGTGTCAGTCGCAGCCTCTGGAATCGCGGCACCATGCGCGTCGACTACGAGTTCCGCGACTACAACGACTTCTTCATTCAGCGCACCGACCTGACGACGGGGCGGGTCACCAATCCGCTTGGTACGGTCTTCGACATCAGTCTGGTCGAGAACTCCAACGAGCTCCAGCGGCGGTATCAGGGCGGTACGGTGCCCGGGCACATACCGTCTCGACGGGGGCGTGACGCTTGGCGGTGTCGTACACGCTGTCGCGACACCTGGGGCAACTTCGATGGCGAGAATGCCGGCTCGGGAGCCACCACCAGCCTGCTGTTCTCGTACGCCGAGTATCGCGAGGCCCGCTGGAACCAGCCCGACGGCAATCTCGGGACCGATCAACGGCATCGCGCGCGAATCTGGGGAACCTACCACCTGCCGCTTGCCGGAGGAGGCGGGCAGCTTCGATCTCGGGCTGCTCTACACGTTGGCGTCGGGAATTCCGCTCTCGGCGGCGGAGGAGCCGGAGCCGGCAATGGCGTTGGCCTGATCGATCCCAGGCCGTTCGTGACCAACCCCGGTTATGCCAGGCCGCTCGGCAACGCGTCAACGGTGGAATACTTCTTCTTCGAGCGCGACCGCTTCCGCACGGAGACGCAGCATCGCACCGATTTCTCGCTGAACTACAGCCACGACATCCTGGCGGCGGAACCGAAGTGTTCTTCCACGGTGAGGTGTTGAACGTTCTCAACGTGTACCAGCTGTGCGGCTGCGGTGGCACTGTGTTCAACAACGGCGGCGGCGTGGACATCCGCTCCATCGACACGGCCATCCAGACGGCATCAACGTCGGGGGCAGGGCTCCAGGCGTTCAATCCGTTTACGCAGACGCCGGTCGAAGGCGTGAACTGGCGGTTCGGCCCGACGTTCGGACAGGCACTGAATCGCTTCGCCTATACGACGCCGCGTACGTTCCGCTTCAGTGTCGGTGTGCGCTTCTAGGCGAGGTAGTTCGTGTGTAGCTGGTCCGGGCGGTTATGATCGACTATCCTCCGGAACCAATTCTGTGCCGGACCGATGGTTCTGCCAGTCGGTGTGTTCCGGTCATCCCATGAAGTGCCTTCATTGCGGCAGTACCGCCATCGCTCGACGGCGCACGCTGCGGCAGCTGCGGCCGGTCGCGCGGACCAGCGCGCGTCGCCGCTAGCGTTCTCACGCCTGTCCCTCACCCTCCGTCGCCGGACACCAGGGGCGGTCGCGACGCTTCGCTGCGCGGACGATGTCTCCGGCTCGTCAGACCGACGACGTGACGAGATTGTCGCGCCAGCTTCGGTCAAGCCGGCGCATGACGTGGTCGCGTTGACCTCGACCCCCGAATCGCTTCGCGGCGACGACGCGACTCGGCTCGTCGTTCCTGACGACGTGACCAGACTCGTCGTCCCCGGCACCCTCGCAGGTCGGCAGCGATCTGCGGGAACGCGAACGACGCCGTCACCCGGTTCGTGGCAGGACGCGACGCGACTGGTCGTCCCGAAGAGGCGACGCGATTCGCTCCGTCCGCTGCTCGCTGGGGGCGACAGCCGACGACGTCATGCGGCTCATGTCCGCAGCCGAGGCGCACGTCCGCTGCTGCCGACGTCACGCGGCTGGTCTCCTGGTCGAAGCGACGCGGTCACCGACGATGCGTCCCGGCTGCTGTCGCCGTCCGACGCGCCGCGCGCTCACACCGACGAGTTCACCGACTGGTCTCCGCCGCCGCTGCCGCCCGCATGCCGCCGAAGACGCGACTCGCATCGTCGACGAGTTCTGACGAGAGTGGGAGCAGGCCCCGCGGGGAATCGATCGTCATCCGCCGCACCGGAGAACCGGACAGCCGGTGACGGCCCGTTGGCCATCGGCCAGAGACTTCGGGCGCTACCACATCATCCGTGTGCTCGGTATCGGCGGCATGGGTGCGGTGTACCACGCGTGGGATGCGGAGCTCGGCGCGACAGTCGCGCTCAAGGTGATTCGACCCGAAGCGACCCGCGACCCGGCGTCGGCACGCGAGCTGGAGCGGCGCTTCAAGCAGGAACTGGTGCTCGCCCGCAAGGTGACGCACAAGAACGTCGTCCGCATTCACGACCTCGGCGAGATCGACGGCATCAAGTTCATCAGCATGCCGTATCTGGAAGGCGACGATCTCGCCACCGTGCTGCAAGGAACGCGACACGCTGCCGGTGCCGGAGGCGCTGCGCATCGTTCGTGACGTGGCGGCAGGTCTCGTCGGCGGCGCACGAGGCGGGCATCGTTCACCGCGATCTCAAGCCGGCGAACATCATGATCCAGAAGGATCTCGCGATCATCATGGACTTCGGCATCGCGCGATCCACGGCGTTGCCGGAAGCGCCGGTCGTGCCTGCCTTCCGGCGTCACGGCATGTCGATGGCCAGCCGCGCCGACCGAGACGACGATGGCCGGCACGATGGTCGGCACGGTGCAGTACATGGCGCCGGAGCAGGCGCGAGGCGAGGCGGTCGATCAGCGAGCCGATGTCTACGCCCTCGGGCTGATCTTCGCAGACATGCTGGTGGGCAAGGGGCATCGCGGCGCACCGGGTGCTGAGTCCGCTCGACGAGCTTCGAAACGCCGCATCGATCAGGCGACGACGTCGGTGCGCGCGAGTTCGATCCGAAGATTCCGGAGGCGCGTCGACGACTCTGATCGCGCGCTGCGTGCAGCCGGATCCGGACGCGCGCTTCCAGACTTCGACAGGAGCTCGTCGAGGCGCTCGATCGGATGGATGTCGATGGTGAAGTTCATCAGAGCCGCGCAAGGTCGTCGGCCTTCCGTCCTGGTGACGGCCGATTGACGCTGGCGCTGCTGCACTGCATCGGCGGCGTGTGGTGGTACTTCCGGAGTCTGATCCCGCCGCCGACGATTCCGCCGATGCAGCTGGTGATTGCCGACTTCGACAACCGCACCGGCGATCCGTCCTTCGATCGAGACGCTGGAGCCGATGCTGCGGCTCGGCGCTCGAGCAGGCGAGCTTCATCACGGCGCTACGATCGCAGCAGCATCAGCCGCTTCCTGACGATCGGCGTGCAGGTGCCGCCGACACTGAATGCGACAAGCGGCGACCGAACTGGCGCTCGAATCAGGGCGTCAACGTCGTGGTGATCGGCAGCGTCGAGCGGCAGTCGCAGGGATTCGGCGTCACGCTGCGCGCGGTGCAGCCGTCGATGCGAAAGTGCTGGCGTCGTGAAACCGATCATGCCGCCAACAAGCAGGAGGTGCTCGGAAGCGTCGCACGGCTCGCCGGCGAATCTGCGCAGCGCAGCTCGGTGACGACACTCCGACACGCGCTTCTCGACACGGACGAACGACCCGCTCACGCCGACGTCGCTCGAGGTCGCGCAAGCAGTACGCGCTCGGCATGAACAGTTTGTCGACGAGCCGGAACGACGAGGCGCTGAAGGCGTTTCAACAGGCGATGCAGCGTCGATCCGGAATTCGGACTGGCATACGCAGGAATGGCGATCGCGTCGCGGAATCTGGACCGGCAACAGGACGCCGTCAAGTACGCGAATGAGGCGATTCGCCACCTCGATCGCATGACCGCGCGCGAGCGGTTCACGGACGCGTGGTCTGGCGTATCTGGTGACGGCCGACTACCGCAAGATGCGTGGAGGAATACGACGCGCTCATCGAGAAATATCCCGGCTGATGCGGCGGCGTATAACAACCTGGCTCTGTGCGCGACGCCACCTGCGCGACTTCGACGCAGTCGCTCAAGGCGCGCGAAACAGGCGAAGACACTTGCTGCCCACGCGTTCGGTCTACCGCTTCAATCTGGCCATCGACTCGACCTATGCCGGCGAGTTCACGAACGGCGAGGGCGAGGCCAGCGCAGCACGCGGCCTCGGGAGTACCGTGCTCGGCTCGGTGGCACTTGCTTTCGCGCAGCGTCGCGCAGGATCAGGTGCAGGATGCGCGCTCCACACTCGAAGGGCTGGCGAAAGGCACTGGTACCGGTGCGTCCCGCGCACAGGCCGGCCTGGCGGAGCTCGCCGCTTACGAAGGGCGGTACGCGGAGGCCGTACGAAGCTGTTCGAGGAGGGCGCCAAGCCGGATCTTGCGGCCAAGAATGCGGAGCGTGCGTCGGACAAGCTGGTGGGTCTCGCTTACGTGCAGCTGGCGGTGAGACGCCGGCGGCCGCGCGGCCGCCGAGCGGCGCACGCGGCTGCAGCCCCTCATCGAAGATCCAGTTCCTGACCGGCCGCATCTTCGCGGAGGCGGGCGACACCGCATCGGGCGCAGCAGGCGATCGACGGCGCTCGCATCGGAGGTGCAGGACGAGCCGCAGGCGCTGGCCAGGATTCTCGAGGGCGACCTCGCGCTGGCGCAGGGCCAGCGAAGTCCTCCGTGCCGCCGATCAGGCGAATGGCATCATCGAGAGCGGCGACCGGCAGCCTCGACACGTGGATTGGACGCTTCGATCTGGGACGGGCCTATCTGGCGGCGGGGCTTCTGACACAGGCCGACTCCGAGTTCGATCGCTGCCTGACCCGGCGTGGCGAAGCGTTGTCGCTGTTTCTGGATGACGAGCCGACGTTCAGCTATCTGCCGGCGCTGTACTACTACCAGGGACGCGTGAGGGAAGAACTGAAGACCGCCGACGTTCGCCGATTCCTACCGCACCTATCTGTCCATCCGAGGGGCGCGGCCGAAGACCCGCTGCTCGCCGACGTCCGTCGGCGAGCAGGCGGATAGCCGTAGGGCGGGTAGCCTGGACCCGCCGACGTCGGATGACCGGCCACCATCCGCTTACGGCGTCACGCGGCAGCGAGGCGGCAAAGCTCGTGGTGACGATCTCTGCGGATGTCTCCTGTTGTCCTTGAACCGCCGCATTCACCAAGATAGACGTAGGTCACGTTGTTCCTGACGTCGATTGCTGTCTGTCACCGTGCGGGTGACAACGTTCCGGGATTCCCCATGAACAGACGCGCGTCGCGATGTTCCAGGCGCCGTCCTGTCGTGAGCCTCGACTCGGTGAGACCTGGTAACCCAGAGGCAATGCCAACGACCGGCGGCTTGCCCCACGTGACGGTGACGACGCGACGTGCGACGTGGCTTTCACGCGAGGTCGGCGCGGCGCCGAGCGCCTGATCGAGCCGTCGGCTTCGCCCTCCAGGTCGCCTTCGTCCCGGTCGCTTCGTCGCCGAGGTCGCCTTCGTCGCCGAGGTCGCCTTCGTCGCCGAGATCGCCTTCGTCGCCGAGATCGCCTTCGTCTCCGAGATCGCCTTCGTCACCAAGGTCGCCTTCGTCGCCCAGCGTCAAGCCGAGCGACATGACACCGCAGGTGAAGGTGACCTTGACACCGCAGAGCGCCCTGTTCGCGACGTTGCGACGGCTGGCCAGCTGCGAAGGTCCAGCGCCAGCCAGTCGTTGGTCGACGCGGCGAGGCGGTCTTCGCTGCCGTTGAAGCTGATGTCCTGGCGCGAGCGCGGTATCGCTGGCGCCGTCGAAGTCCCAGTCGATCGCGGCCCTGACTGTCGTGCCCTCGACCTTGACCATCTGCGCACCGTCCGCGATGGTCGTGCCGTCGCAGTGCCTCTCGCGGCCGTCGGTGCGAACTCCGCCTCCTGATTGAGCAGACTGCCGGCCAAGCGGCGCGTACCACCGCGTGCGATAGAGCAATGCGTGGCGCTGCCGAGGCCGGCGGCCTCATTGAGGCCGTTCTCGTTCAGCGTCGGGAGCTGCGTGCCGCGAGAAGTCGATTGCCGGCTCGCCGCTGGCGTTGCCAGGCCCGGAATCTGGAACAGGTAGTTCATCACGCTCAGATAATTCGGCCTGCAGTTGAGCAGATTCGGCATCGCCGCCATGCCGCCGCCAGAGGTTGTGCCCCAGCTCGTGCATCAGCGTCGAGGCCTGGACCAGCGGCGTAGCGTTGTAGCCGCCGTTGCCGTCGGGGAACAAGCCGAGCGTGACGAGGACGTCGCCCCCGGGAAGTCGCCGATACCGCTGTTCGAACGAGGCCGCGTCGGTCATCCGCGCGGGGGACGGCGAGGGCGTGGGCGAAACAGGACGTAGTGGAAGCCTTGCAGACGACTCTGCGGGAATAGCTTGTCGCGGTGGAATGCAAGTACCGCTTTTCCACCCGACGACCCCCGAATAGTTGGGGAAGGAACATGTTCTCCCAGCGGCCGGGGTGCACAGGGTCTCGGTGATCGAGTGGCCTTCGTCGCTCGGAATAAGGTACCCGCGCGCGGTTCGATACTCAGCTCGTCACATTGCCGAGGTCGATGTGCACCTGAACACCGGTGCAGATGGGCTGCCCCGTGCGACCGCATTGATTGGTCGGGGATCGGATTACTGACTGGAGCATTCTTGAATGCGTCGCCCACCATCTTCAGCGCAGTCGCAGCCGGCAGATGCGAATGGGAGGGGATGTTCCCATGACCGGTGTGTCCATGTAGTTCGATATGGACGAACAGATCCTTGACCTGGTAGTGCGCGCCCATCGCCTTGTAGTCCGGGAGCAGCCGCCTGTTCGGATCGTCATAGGACCTTTTTCCCATGCGTCCAGGAGCCCGTCCTCGTCGGTGTCCTCGACCTTCGTGCTGAAGACGAGGGCGCTCCACGAGAGGCAGTCGAACGGCGTGAATGACCCGTGATCGACCCGCACTCTGGCGGACTCGGCGCCGGTCGTGATGAGGTTGTCGGGGATTCGAAGCGTCCGATTGTCCCAGGCTGCCCCGCGCTCGCCGATGAAGCCCGGCTCAGGCGTGCCTTGTCCCGCGAGCACCGCCTCGTTGAACAGGAGACGTTCCCCGAAGTTCGTCTGTCCGTCGCCAACGATGTGCGTAAGACGCGCGGCCGCATTGGGCGCTGCATCGTAGAAGCCGAGCAGCTCGCGGTCGGTCAGGCGGTCGTGGTCATCACCCGCAACGTCGACCTGTCGGTGGGGTCGGTCCTCGGCATGACGGCGTACCTCACCGGACGGCTCTTCATCGACCACCCCGGCATCCCGGTCGTGGCCGTGCTCGTGGTCTGCGTCGCCGTCGGCGCCGTGCTGGGGCTGGTCAACGGGCTGCTCGTCGCCCTCGCCCGGGTGCCGGCCCTGGTCATCACGCTGGGCACGCTCTACATCTACCGAGGCATCGTCCTGACCTGGGCGGGCAGCAACCGCATCAACGCCTCCGACCTGCCGAACGGCTTCCAGTCCCTCGGGACCCGCACCGTGCTGTCGATCCCCTTCCTGTTCCTGCTCGCCCTGGTCGTGCTCGCCGTCGTCGGCTACTTCCTGCACACCAGCCGCGCGGGCCGGGAGATGTACGCCATCGGGTCGGACCCCGACGCGGCCCAGCTCTACGGCCTCCCCGTCCGCCGCCGCCTCATCGGCGCCTTCGTCCTGTCCGGCGCGCTCGCCGGTGTGGCCGGGGTCGTCTTCGCAGCCCGCTACGGCTCGGTGAGCTCGGGTGCCGGCACCGGCATCGAGCTGCAGGCCGTCGGCGCCGTCGTCATCGGCGGGGTGGCGATCTTCGGAGGCAGCGGCACGGTCTGGGGCGCCGCGATCGGCGCCGTCCTGCTCGTCACCATCAACCGCGCACTGCCGATCCTCGGCATCCAGGACTTCTGGCAGCAGGCCGTGGTCGGCGCGCTGATCATCGGCGCGATCGTCCTCGACCGAGTGCTGTCGACCCGCAGAGAACGCCGGCTCCTCAAGGCAAGGGAACTGTCATGACCCGCGACTACGCCGCCCACGCCCAGCCACTCTGGAAGCGGCTGCTGCTCACGCCCGAGGCCGCGGTGCTCGGACTGCTGCTGGTCGTGGTCCTCTACGCCAACGCCCGGGTGCCGAACTTCTCCGGACCGCTGACGCTGCCCTTCCTGGTCCTCGACGCGGCACCGATCCTGCTGATCGCGCTGCCGATGACCATGGTCATCGTGACCGGCGAGATCGACCTGTCGGTCGCCAGCGTCGTCGGCCTGAGCAGCGTGCTCGTCGGCGTGCTGCACCACGACGCCGGCCTGTCCATCCCGGTGGCCGGGCTGGTCGCCCTGCTGGTGGGTGTGGTCTGCGGCCTGTTCAACGGGTTCCTCGTCGCGTACGTCGGCCTGCCGTCGCTGGCCGTCACGATCGGCACCCTCGCGCTCTACCGCGGCCTGGCCGTGGGGATCCTCGGCACGACGGCGATCACCGACTTCCCGCTGAAGTGGACGAACCTCGCCCAGGGCGGCTTCGTCACCGGCCGCGTCCCCTACGTCCTGGTCCCGATCGTGGTGCTGGTCGTCGTGTTCGGGGTGCTCCTGCACTTCACCAGCTTCGGGCGTGGCCTCTACGACATCGGCCTCAACTCCGAGGCAGCACACTTCACCGGCGTGAACGTGGCCCGCACGAAGCTGGTCACGTTCGTCCTGACCGGCGCGGTGTCGGCGCTCGCGGGCATCGACTACACGCTGCGCTACGGCAGCGCCCGCGGCGACAACGCCACCGGGCTGGAGCTCCAGGTCATCGCCGCGGTGCTGCTCGGCGGGGTGTCGATCTTCGGCGGTCGGGGCGCCCTGCCCGGCGTCCTGGGCGGCGTCCTGCTGATCGGCGTGCTCTCCAGCGCCCTGCGCCTGGAGAACGTCACGGTCAACGTCATCAACGTCATCATCGGCCTGCTTCTCGTGCTGTCGGTGGTGTCCCCACGTTTCCTCACCTGGCTGACGGAAGTCGGCCGGCGGGTGCGGACAGGCAGGGGCCAGGTGGGTCCCCGGTCACGCCGAGTCACGGCGTAGAACACGAAAGGCACGTCACAATGAAGATTCACAAGACGCGGCTCGGTGCCCTCGGCGCCCTCGTCGCGAGCCTGGCCCTGCTGACCTCCGCCTGCGGCGGCTCCAGCGCGAACGGTGGCTCGGCGGGTCCGGCGGCTCCGGCGGGGACATCTCGGTCACGTTCCTGCCCAAGAACCTCGGCAACCCCTACTTCGACACCAGCGACAAGGGCGGCAAGACCGCGGTCGAGGAGTTCGGCGGCACCTTCAAGGAGGTGGGTCCGGACCAGGCCAGCCCCGACGCGCAGGTGCCGTTCATCAACACGGCTGCCCAGCAGGGCACCAAGGCGCTGGTCGTGTCCGCCAACGACCCCAAGGCCATCGGCTCGGCCCTCAACCAGGCCCGCCAGGCCGGCACCAAGGTGGTCACCTTCGACTCCGACGTCGAGCCGCAGTACCGCGACCTGTTCGTCAACCAGGCCACCGCCGAGGGCATCGCCAAGGTGCAGGTGGACATGGTCTCGAAGCTGACCGGCGACTCCGGTGAGATCGCGATCCTGTCCGCCGCGGCCAACGCGACGAACCAGAACGCCTGGATCAAGATGATGAAGGCGGACCTGGCGGCCAACCACCCGAACCTCAAGCTCGTCGACGTGGTCTACGGCAACGACGACGACCAGACGTCGTTCGACAAGACGGCGGCGCTCCTGCAGTCGCACCCGAACCTCAAGGCGATCATCTCCCCGACCACCGTGGGCATCGCCGCAGCGGCTCGCTACGTCTCCACGTCGGACTACAAGGGCAAGGTCGCCGTCACCGGCCTCGGCACGCCGAACCAGATGCGGGCCTACGTCAAGGACGGGACCGTCAAGGAGTTCGCGCTCTGGAACCCGGAGGACCTCGGCTACCTGGCGGCGTACGCCGCGAAGGCGCTCGTCGACGGCACCATCAAGGGCGACGAGGGCGACACCTTCAAGGCCGGGAAGCTCGGCGAGTACAAGGTCGGCGCGGACCACACGGTCCTGCTCGGCGACCCGTACGTCTTCGACAAGAGCAACATCGCCAACTTCAAGTTCTGACCGGCTCCGGTCGGGCCGGCGTTCCTGCGCTGCCGGCCCGACCGGGCACCACCCTCACACCCACACCACGCCGCACGAGGAGGAGTCCGATGGAGCGCGTCTGCTTCCAGCTGCGGGTCCGCCCCGACCGGCTCGAGGAGTACAAGGCCCGGCACGCCGCGGTCTGGCCCGACATGCTCCACGCGCTGGCGGCGCACGGCTGGCACAACTACTCGCTGTTCCTGCGGCCCGACGGGCTCCTGATCGGCTACTTCGAGACACCCTCCGTCGAGGCCGCCCAGGCCGGGATGGACGCCACCGACGTCAACGCCCGCTGGCAGGCGGAGATGGCGGAGTTCTTCGAAGACCTGGACGGAGCCCGACCGGACACCGGATTCGAGCGGCTCGAGGAGGTCTTCCACCTCGAGGACCAGCTCGCCGCTCTTCCCGACCAACCCACGCAAGAGATGTGATCGACATGACCAGCTTCACCGACATCGCCCGGCGCCTGGAGGCCCTGGCCATCGAGGTGCCCTCCTGGGCCTACGGCAACTCGGGCACCCGGTTCAAGGTGTTCGGCTCGCCCGGCACGCCCCGCACCGTCGAGGAGAAGATCGCGGACGCCGCGACCGTGCACCGGTTCACCGGCCTCGCACCGACGGTGGCGCTGCACATCCCCTGGGACCAGGTCGACGACTTCGCTGCCCTCGGGAAGTACGCCGAGGACCAGGGCGTCGCGCTGGGCACGATCAACAGCAACACCTTCCAGGACGACGACTACAAGCTCGGCAGCCTCACGCACGCCGACCCGAAGGTCCGGGCGAAGGCCGTGCGAGCACAACCTGGACTGCATCGACGTGATGCACCAGACCGGCTCGCGCGACCTGAAGATCTGGCTCGCCGACGGCACCAACTACCCGGGCCAGGGCGACATGCGCGCCCGTCAGGACTGGCTGGCCGAGGGGCTGTCGACGATCTACGACCAGCTCGGCGACGACCAGCGGCTGGTGCTGGAGTACAAGTTCTTCGAGCCGGCGTTCTACCACACCGACGTCCCGGACTGGGGCACGTCGTACGTCCACGTCGCCGCCCTGGGGCCGAAGGCGATGGTGTGCCTCGACACCGGCCACCACGCGCCCGGCACCAACATCGAGTTCATCGTCGCCCAGCTGCTGCGGCTCGGGAAGCTCGGCTCGTTCGACTTCAACAGCCGGTTCTACGCCGACGACGACCTGATCGTCGGGGCGGCCGACCCGTTCCAGCTCTTCCGGATCATCGTCGAGGTGGTCCGGGGCGGCGGCCTCGGTCCCGACAGCGACGTCGCGCTGATGCTCGACCAGTGCCACAACATCGAGAAGAAGATCCCCGGCCAGATCCGGTCGGTGCTCAACGTGCAGGAGATGACGGCACGCGCGCTGCTCCTCGACACGGCCGCGCTCGACGCGGCCCGTCAGGACGGCGACGTCCTCCGCGCCAACGAGATCTTCATGGACGCGTTCTACACCGACGTACGACGCGACCTCGCCGACTGGCGGGAGAGCCGGGGCCTGCCCGGCGACCCGATGCGGGCCTACGCCGCCAGCGGATACCAGGAACAGATCGAGGCGGACCGCGTGGGCGGCGCCCAGGCAGGATGGAACTGACGTGACCGACAAGTCGACCCCGGCCCAGCTCATCGAGCGCTCGAACCGGCTCGGAGCGGACCCGCGCAACACCAACTACGCCGGAGGCAACACCTCGGCCAAGGGCACGGTGACGGACCCGGTGACGTCCGAGCCGGCCGAGCTGCTGTGGGTCAAGGGCTCCGGCGGTGACCTCGGCACGCTGACCGAGGCCGGGCTCGCCGTGCTCCGGCTGGACCGGCTGCGCGCGCTGGTCGACGTCTACCCGGGCGTCGAGCGCGAGGACGAGATGGTCGCGGCGTTCGACTACTGCCTGCACGGCCGCGGCGGCGCGGCACCGTCGATCGACACCGCGATGCACGGCCTCGTCGACGCCGCGCACATCGACCACCTGCACCCCGACTCCGGCATCGCGCTCGCGACCGCCGCCGACGGCGAGGCGCTCACCAAGGAGTGCTTCGGCGACCGGGTGGCGTGGGTGGACTGGCGCCGGCCGGGCTTCCAGCTCGGTCTCGACATCGCCGAGGTCAAGCGGAACAACCCGCAGGCGATCGGCGTGGTCCTCGGCGGCCACGGCATCACCGCCTGGGGCGACACGTCCGAGGAGTGCGAGGCCAGCTCGCTCGACATCATCCGCACCGCCGAGCGGTTCCTCGCCGAGCACGGCAAGGCCGACCCGTTCGGTCCCGTCGTGCCCGGCTTCGAGCCGCTGCCCGAGGCCGAGCGGCACGCCAAGGCCGCCGCCCTGGCGCCGGTGATCCGCGGGCTCGCGTCGACCGACGCGCCGCAGCTCGGGCACTACAACGACTCCGACGGCGGTGCTGGAGTTCCTCGCGCACGAGAAGCTCGGCGCGCTCGCCGCGCTCGGCACCTCCTGCCCCGACCACTTCCTGCGCACGAAGGTCCGCCCGCTCGTGGTCGACCTGCCCGCCTCCGCCTCCGTCGAGGACACCGTGCTGCGGCTGCGCGAGCTGCACGTGGCCTACCGCGAGGAGTACGCCGCCTACTACGACCGGCACGCCACCCCCGACAGCCCGCCGATGCGCGGCGCCGACCCGGCGATCGTGCTCGTCCCCGGCGTCGGGATGTTCTCGTTCGGCAAGGACAAGCAGACCGCCCGGGTGGCCGGCGAGTTCTACGTCAACGCGATCAACGTGATGCGCGGCGCCGAGGCCGTCTCGACGTACGCACCGATCGACGAGAGCGAGAAGTTCCGCATCGAGTACTGGTCGCTCGAGGAGGCCAAGCTCCAGCGGATGCCGAAGCCCAAGCCGCTCGCCGGCCGCGTCGCGCTCGTCACCGGCGCCGGGTCCGGCATCGGCAAGGCGATCGCCGAGCGGCTCGGCGCCGAGGGCGCCTGCGTGGTCGTCGCCGACCTCGACGCGACCGGGGCCACGGCGGTGGCCGAGGGGATCGGCAACGACCGACAGGGCGATCGCGGTCGTCGCGGACGTCACCGACGCGGACGCCGTGCAGGCCGCCGTCGACGCCGCGGCGCTCGCGTTCGGCGGCGTCGACCTCGTCGTCAACAACGCCGGGCTGTCGATCTCCAAGCCGCTGCTGGAGACCACCGAGAAGGACTGGGACCTCCAGCACGACGTGATGGCCAAGGGCTCGTTCCTGGTCTCGCGGGCGGCGGCGAAGGCGATGGTCGAGCAGGGGATGGGCGGCGACATCGTCTACATCTCCTCGAAGAACTCGGTCTTCGCCGGCCCGAACAACGTCGCCTACGGCGCGGCCAAGGCCGACCAGGCGCACCAGGTGCGGCTGCTCGCCGCCGAGCTCGGCGAGCACGGCATCCGGGTCAACGGCGTGAACCCCGACGGCGTCGTGCGCGGCTCCGGGATCTTCGCCAAGGGCTGGGGCGCGCAGCGGGCGGCGGTGTACGGCGTGGACGAGAAGGACCTCGGTGCGTTCTACGCCCAGCGGACGATCCTCAAGCGCGAGGTGCTCCCCGAGCACGTCGCCAACGCGGTGTTCGCGCTGACCGGCGGCGACCTCACGCACACCACCGGCCTGCACATCCCCGTCGACGCCGGCGTCGCGGCCGGGTTCCTGCGCTGAGCCGCATGCCATCGAACCTGCGCCTCGCGGCCGTCGACCTCGGCGCGACCAGCGGCCGGGTCATGGTCGGCACGGTCGGCCCGGCGGTGCTCACGCTCGAGGAGGTGCACCGCTTCGCGAACGGTCCGGTGCAGGCCGACGACGGCAGCCTGCACTGGGACATCGGCCGGCTGCACCAGGAGATGCTCACCGGGCTGCGCGCCGCCGGCCCGGTCGACGGCATCGGCATCGACGCCTGGGCCGTCGACTACGGACTGCTCGACGGGTCGGGCTCGCTGCTCGGCGACCCGTACTGCTACCGCGACAGCCGCACCGACGGCATCCGCGAGAAGGTGCTGGCCCTGGTGCCGGACGACGAGCTGTACGCGACGACCGGCCTGCAGCAGCTGCCGTTCAACACGATCTACCAGCTGGCCGCGGAGGCCACGCTCGACGACGTCGCGACGATGCTGCTCGTCCCGGACCTGCTCGCCTTCTGGCTCACCGGTGAGGTCGGGGCCGAGGCCACCAACGCCTCGACCACCCAGCTGTACGACGTGCGTCGGCGCTCCTGGGCGACCGGGCTGGCCGAGCGGGTCGACGTACCGGTCGGGATCCTGCCGCCGCTGCGGGAGCCCGGCGACGTCGTGGGGCGGCTGCTGCCCGAGGTCGCCGAGGCCACCGGGCTGCCCGGCTCCACGCCTGTCGTCGCGGTCGGGTCGCACGACACCGCGTCGGCGGTCGTCGGCGTCCCCGCGGCCCAGGGGTCGTCGTTCGCGTACATCTCGTCCGGCACCTGGTCCCTCGTCGGGGTCGAGCTCGACTGCGCCGGTGCTCAGCGAGGAGGCGCGCGCCGCGAACTTCACCAACGAGGGCGGCGTGGACGCGACGATCCGCTTCCTGCGCAACGTGATGGGCCTGTGGGTGCTCACCGAGACGATGCGCACCTGGGGGACCGACGACCTGACCGGGCTGCTGGACGAGGCGGCGCAGGCCCCCGCGTTCGGCCCGATGGTCGACATCGACGCCCCGGCGTTCCTGCCGCCCGGGGGACATGCCGACGCGCATCGCGGAGGCCTGCCGAGCCACCGGCCAGGCCCCTCCGGCGACCCGCGGGGAGACGGTCCGCTGCATCCTCGAGAGCCTCGCGCTGGCCTACCGGCGCAACGTCCGGCTGGCCGGCGCGCTGAGCGGCCGCGACGTCGACGTCGTGCACGTCGTCGGCGGCGGGGCCCGCAACGAGCTGCTGTGCCGGCTCACGGCAGACGCCTGCGGCCTCCCGGTGCTCGCCGGTCCGGTCGAGGCCACCGCGCTGGGCAACGTGCTGGTGCAGGCCCGCACCCTCGGCGCCGACCTCCCGGACCTGGCCGCGATGCGCTCGCTGGTCCGGGGCACGCACGACCTGGTGCGCTACGAGCCGGGCGGGGACGAGGACGGCTGGGCCGCGGCGGAGGCCCGCCTCCACCGCCGAGCTGTCGAGGCGCTCGAGCGTCGCCCACGACGACGTACAGACGATCTCGACGAGCTCGATACCCGGGCGGGTGGCAGAGTGAGCCGCATGCGGGTCGCGCTGATGGTCACGTGCGTCAACGACGCGATGTTCCCCGACACCGGGAAGGCGGTCGTCCGGCTGCTGCGCCGGCTCGGCGTCGACGTGGACTTCCCCGCGGGACAGACGTGCTGCGCGCAGCCGATGGTGAACACCGGCTACCTCGACGAGGCGGTGCCCGTCGTACGCACCTTCGTCGACGCGTTCGAGGGGTACGACGCGGTGGTCACGCCGAGCGGGTCGTGCGCCGGCTCGGCGCGGCACCAGCACGCGATCGTCGGCCGGCGCAGCGGTGACACCGTGCTGCAGCAGCGCATCGCCGAGATCTCGCCGAAGGTCTACGAGCTGTCGGAGTTCCTGGTCGACGTGCTCGGCGTCGAGGACGTCGGCGCGTCGTTCCCGCACAGGGTGACCTACCACCCGACCTGCCACTCGCTGCGGATGCTCGGTGTGGGGGACCGGCCGACCCGGCTGCTGCGGGCGGTGCGCGGCCTGCGGCTGGTGGACCTGCCCGGCGCGGCCGAGTGCTGCGGGTTCGGCGGCACGTTCGCGGTGAAGAACTCCGACACGTCGGTGGCGATGGGGTCGGACAAGGCGCGGCACGTCCGCGAGACCGGCGCCGAGGTGCTGGTGGCCGGCGACAACTCGTGCCTGATGCACGTCGGGGGACTGCTGTCCCGGCAGCGGTCGGGGGTGCGGGTGATGCACCTGGCCGAGGTGCTGGCGTCGACCGAGGGGGTGGCGTGAGTGGTCTCGACAAGCTCGACCACCCGGAGCGGCTCGACCACCCGGAGCGACTCGACCACCCGGAGCGGCTCGACCACCCGGAGCGACTCGACCACCCGGAGCACCCGGGTGGAGGTGGGCGGGTGACCGCGACGTTCGTCGGGATGCCCGCCTTCCCGATCGCCGCGCGGGAGGCGCTGGCGGACACCCAGCTGCGCGCCAACCTCGCGCACGCGACCTCGACGATCCGGGCCAAGCGCGCCAAGGTCGTCGGCGAGGTCGACGACTGGGAGCAGCTGCGGCTCGCGGGAGCGGCCATCAAGGACAACACCCTGCTCCACCTCGACGAGCACCTGCTGCGGCTCGAGGAGACGCTGACCGCGGCCGGCGCCACCGTGCACTGGGCGCGGGACGCGGCCGAGGCGTCCGCGATCGTCGCGGAGGTGGCCAAGTCGCACGGCGTCGACGAGGTCGTCAAGGTGAAGTCGATGGCCACGGCCGAGATCGACCTCAACGAGCACCTGGCTGCGCAGGGGATCGCGGCGTGGGAGACGGACCTGGCCGAGCTGATCGTGCAGCTCGGGGAGGACCTGCCCAGCCACATCCTGGTGCCGGCGATCCACCGCAACCGCGCGGAGATCCGGGAGATCTTCGTGCGCCGGATGGCGGCCGCCGGGCGTCCCGCGCCGGACGACCTCACCGACGAGCCGGCCCGGCTGGCGGAGGCGGCGCGGCTGCACCTGCGCGAGAAGTTCCTGCGCGCCAAGGTCGGCGTCTCGGGAGCGAACTTCGCGGTCGCCGACTCCGGCACGCTCGTCGTGGTCGAGTCCGAGGGCAACGGCCGGATGTGCCTGACCCTGCCCGAGGTGCTCGTCTCGGTGGTCGGCATCGAGAAGGTGGTGCCGACCTGGGCCGACCTCGACGTGTTCCTGCAGCTGCTGCCGCGGTCCTCGACCGGCGAGCGGATGAACCCCTACACCTCCACCTGGTCCGGGGTGTCGCCCGGCGACGGCCCGCAGGAGGTGCACGTCGTCCTCCTCGACAACGGCCGCACCCGGGCGCTCGCCGACGAGGTGGGCCGGCAGGCGCTGCGCTGCATCCGCTGCTCGGCGTGCCTCAACGTGTGCCCGGTCTACGAGCGCACCGGCGGCCACGCCTACGGGTCGGTCTACCCCGGCCCGATCGGCGCGATCCTCAACCCGCTGCTGCGCGGCCCGGGCCACGACGAGCAGACCGACTCGCTGCCCTACGCCTCCTCGCTCTGCGGGGCGTGCTTCGAGGTGTGCCCGGTCCGCATCGACATCCCCTCGGTGCTCGTCGACCTGCGCGCCCAGGTCGTCGACGCGCACCGACCCTCCCGCAAGCCCGAGGCCCTGGCCATGAAGGCGGCCTCCCTCGCGTTCACCTCGAGTGCTCGGCTGGGCGCGGCCGAGAAGGCCTCCGGCCTCTTCGGCCGGCTGCTCGGCTCGCGCGGCCGCACCCTCCCCGGCGGCCGTCGCCTGCTGTCGCGGCTGCCCGGACCCGGGGCGAAGTGGACCGACGCGCGGGACCTGCCGCAGCCGCCGGCGGAGTCGTTCCGGTCCTGGTGGAAGCGCACCTCCGGAGGCACCCATGACTGACGCCCGCGACCAGATCCTCGGACGCGTACGACGGGCGCTGGCCGCCGCCGACGTCTCGCCCGTGCACGTCCCGCGCGGCTACCGCAGCACGGGACCGGCCGACGTCGACCTGTTCGCCGAGCGCGTCGCCGACTACCGGGCGGTCGTCGTCCGCTGCGGTGAGCACGAGGTCGAGGCCCGGATCGCCGAGGCCCTGCCGCCGCACGCCCGGGTGGTGGTCCCCGACGGCCTGCCGTGGGACGTCCCCGGCGCCGTACCCGACGACGGGCTGACCGCCCTCGACCTCGACGGCCTGGACGCCGTCGTCACCGCGGCCACGGTGGGCATCGCCGCCACCGGCACCATCGTGCTGTCCCACGGCCCCGGCGAGGGCCGCCGGGCGCTGACGCTGGTGCCCGACCTGCACGTGTGCGTCGTGCGCGTGGACCAGGTGGTGACCGACGTGCCCGACGCCGTCGCCCTCCTCGACCCCGGCCGCCCCACGACCTGGATCAGCGGGCCCTCGGCCACCAGCGACATCGAGCTCAACCGGGTCGAAGGGGTGCACGGACCGCGCACGCTTCACGTCCTCCTCGTGGGGTAGGAGGTCGGCTGGGCCTCAGTCTCAGCGACGACCAGCGGGCCTTGCCGAGCCCGCGTGTGACCACGGTCTAGACCGTGCCCATTCCGGGCTCATGCATATGGATGAGAGCCCCTTCTGCGGCAGCGCGACGCGGGGTTAGCCTCCGCCATAGGCGTCCTCCGGGTGGCGCCGTCGAGGGAGACGAGCGCCCATGGCATCACGAAACCTCGCAGCCGGACTCGTCGGCGCCCTCGCCCTCACCGGGGCGACCGCCCTGGCCCCACCGCCCGCGACATCGACATCGATCTCGGCCGCGCCGCAGGTCCGACGCGTCGACCGGGGCTACGCGGACGGCGCGCTCGGCAACGGCCTCGGCCGGCTGTTGAAGCAGGCGAAGAACCCGGGCTCGGCCCGTTCCCACGGGCTGAAGATCGACCAGGCGGCGCTCGCGATCCGCGACCCGCGGGGCCGGGTCCTCGTGGACCTCACGCCCGCGGCGGGCGCGAACCGGGTCGCGTTCCGGCGGCAGGCCCAGGCGGCCGGGATGTCGGTCCGGGCGGTGGACCGCAGGCGCGGGACCCTCGAGGGGTTCGTGCCGCTGTCCGCCGTACGCACGTTGGCCGGCCTCGCCGGCACCGGCACCATCGCCCAGGCCGTCCGGCCGGGCACGGACATCGGCCGGGCCACCTCGCAAGGCGTCGCCCTCGAGCGCGCCGACATCGTGCAGGCCGCCGGCGTCGACGGGCGTGGCATCACCATCGGCGCCCTGTCCGACTCCTACGACACGGCCACCAGCACCCTCCTGGGCACCCCGCTGAGGATCCACGCGAAGAACGACGTGAAGACCGGCGACCTGCCGGGCACGGGCAACGCTGCGTACCCGACCCCCGTGGTCGTGGTCCAGGACGGCCCGACCGACGGCAGCGGGTTCGACGAGGGTCGCGCCATGCTGCAGATCGCGCACGACGTGGCACCGGCCGCCAAGCTGTGCTTCGCCACCGCATTCGCAGGCATGCTCGGCTTCGCCGACAACATCCGCAAGCTGGCCGACAAGTCCGGCCCCTGCGGTGCCGACGTGATCGTGGACGACGTGAAGTACTTCGACGAGCCGTACTTCTCCGACTCCCCGCTCTCGGACGCGATCGACGACGTGGCCGCCGACGGCGTCCACTACTTCACCTCGCAGGGCAACTCCGGACAGCAGCAGGGCTGGGAGTCGGCGGTCCGGCTGGTGCCGGCGTCGGAGGGCCTGCCTGGCACCAACCTCGACTTCAGCACCGTCGACCCCGCGTTGTACGACGGCGGGCTGCAGGACATGGACCCGGGCCCCGGGGTCGACGTCGCACAGAACCTGACCATCGGCACCGGCGGCATCCTGGACCTCCAGTGGAACGACCCGGTGGACCTCAACGGCGCGACCTACGGTGCCCCGGTCTTCACGGCCACCGGCGAGATCACCGCGGCGAACCCGGCGCCCCACTTCACGTTCACCGCGACCGCCGCCCAGGTCGGCAAGACCATGGAGTTCCGCACCGACGCGATCCCGTCCGGCTCGACCGACCTGATCCTGTCGGTGACCGACCCCGACGGGAACAACCTCGGCACGGTGGACACCGGCTCGTCGCCGGAGGTGCTGGCCACCAGGCTGGCCAAGGCCGGCGCCTACACGATCACGGTCACCGGCTTCCGCGGCGCGACCGGCGACTTCACCGTCGACGTCCGGCCGGTGCTGTCCCCGTCGAAGACCACCACCGACTTCAACCTGCTGGTCTTCGACGACGACGGCACGTTCCTCGGTGCCCTGTCCGACCTCAACACCCTGAGCGGACGGCCCTCCGAGCTCGCCGACCTGTCCGGCCTCCCCGACGTGCAGATCGTGATCTCCCGGGCCGGCACCGGCCCGTTCAAGGCCACCCGGATCCGCAACATCCTCAACGGAGACCTCTACTTCACCGAGTACGTCGACCCGCTGGCTCCCGCGACGTTCGGGCACAGCGAGGCGCGCGGCGCGACCTCGGTGGCGGCGTACGACCCGCAGAAGCCGTACCTGCCCGAGTTCTTCACCTCCCCGGGCGGCAAGCTGCCGGTCTACTTCAGCTCGTCGGGCAAGAGGTTCTCCTCGCCGCAGATCCGGCAGGTCCCGCAGGTCGCCGGCGCTGACGGCGGCAACACCACGTTCTTCGTCGCCGACGACAGGCGTGACCCGGACACGCTGCCGAACTTCTTCGGCACGAGCGCCTCCGCTCCGCACGTCGCCGCGATCGCGGCGCTGGTGCTCCAGCAACGCGGTGGCCCGGACTCGCTGAGCCCCAAGGCCATGCGCAGCCTGCTGCAGAGGTCGGCGTACGACCACGACCTCGATCCCAACCGCGCCTCCGGCACGGCGGACGGGCTGACCCTCAGCGCGTCCGGCCCCCAGGGCTACGAGCAGGACAAGGTGCCCGGGCCGATGAACGACGCCCAGTTCTTCACCCTCACCAACAACGGCGGAAGCCCGGTCAGCTCGGTCACCTTGTACGGCGACACGGCCAGCCCGACCGCGCGCCCCACCGGGATGGTCTTCGACACCCGGCCGTTCGACGGCGTCGTGCCCTACCGGACCGACGGATACCCGTTCACCGTCGGCGCCGCCTCCGGCGGCCTGGCCGCAGCCGACGTCGGCGCGACGTTCACGGCACCCGACGGGTCGGACGAGGGCCAGTTCGCGCGGATCACGATCACCTTCCGGGGCGGCCTGATCACCGGCCAGGGGGTGACGTTCGGCATCGACCGCGACCTCCAGAACTCCGGCTACGGCGGGAGCAACGAGGGCAACGGCGCGGACGAGCTCGGTGGCGCGATCTCGCTGCCCGGCGGCACCGGCTCGCCCGACGGGATGCGCTTCGTCGCCACCCTGCAGAGCGGCGGGACCGTCGAGGGCCGGGTCCGCAACAAGCTCGGCGCCGGGTGGACCCCGCTCGACGGCTACGGCCTGGTGAACGCGGAGAAGGCGGTGCTCGGCCGGTAGCTCAGATGCCGCCGATCGACAGCGTGTTGAGCGGGCCGACCAGCTGCGACTCCTCGTAGTCCAGGTGCGCCAGCAGCACGTCGGCCAGGGTGTCGACCGCCCGCCGCACATCATCCACCCCGGCCCCGGCGTCGGACACCATCGCGACGAGGGCCCGGTCGACGTCCTCGAGCACCGCGGCCACGTCATGGTGCTCGCGCTCCAGCCGCTCCACGACCGGCGCCAGCGCTGGGTCGGCGCGCACCAGCCGCGGGAACATGTTCACGTCCTCGATCGTGTGGTGCGTGGTGACCACCCGGCAGTAGCTCTCGCAGTAGGTGCCGAGCGTCCACGAGTTCTGCCGCAGCGTCATCGTGTTGATCATCGAGCGCGCCGCGCCCACGTCGACCTGGCCGCGATCGACCTGCTCGACGAGGTCCCGCACCTGTGCCAGCTCCTGGCGCAGGTGGTGGTGGATCGCGACCAGGTGGTCGCCGTCGCCGCCGCCGGCCGCGGGCGGCTCGGAGACCTCGACGCGCTCGGGGGTGGGCCCCGCGCCCGGTGTCAGCCGCTCGGCCTCCACCAGCTCCCGCACCGCGGGCGCGACCTCCTCGGCGTAACGGTGCAGGTCCCGGCGGTCCACGACGTCGGCCATCAGGACGAAGCCGCTGATGCCCTCGTCGAGGGCCAGCCCGGCGAGCTGCTCGACCCACACCGAGGGCGGGCCCTGCAGGAAGCCGTCGCCGCTGAACGACCCGTTGACGTTGTAGAGCCGCTTCACGTCCGCCGGGTCGCGTCCGGCCTCGACCGCCGCGGAGTCGATCCGCTCGTTCATCCCCGCGAGCGCCTCGGGGGCGGCGTACCCCTGGCTGGGGAGCCACCCGTCCGCCAGCCGGCCGGTGAGCTCGAGCATCCGGGGCTTGTAGGCACCCAGCCAGATCCCGACCGGGTGCACCGGGAACGGCCCGGGCTTCGCGCCGTCGAGCCGGTAGTGCCGGCCGTCGATCCGGGGGGTGCGGCCCGGGGTCCACAGCGCCCGGATGACCCGGACCGCCTCCTCGAGCGCGGTCACGGCCTCGCCGGGTGAGCGGCGCGGGCCGCCCAGCGCCTCGATCGCGTCCCAGAACGCACCGGCGCCGAGCCCGAGCTCCACCCGGCCATCGCTGAGCACGTCCAGGGTCGCCGCTGCCCGGGCCAGCATCGCGGGCGGCCGCAGCGGCAGGTTCGCGACGTTCGGGAACACGATGATCCGCTCGGTCCGGGCGGCGATGTGCGTCAGCAGCGTCCAGGTGTCGAGGAACGCCGGCTGGTACGGGTGGTCCTGGATGCTGACCGAGTCGAGCCCCAGCAGCTCGGCCTCGAGGGCGGCGGTGACGACCTGGTCGGCCTGCGCCGCGGTCGGGGTGAGGAAGACGCCGAAGTGCAGGTCGTGCCCGTAGTCCATGCGGCCATCCTGCCGGGCCCCAGCCCGGACCCGGGGCATCCGGGTTTCGCGTCCGGGTCAGTGGGCAGGGGTGTGAGCAACCTTTCGGGCAGGAGTGCGCTCATGACCAGTACGGCAACAACCCAACAGACCAGGCACAAGCTCCCGGTCAGGACCCTCGTCGCAGCCAGTGCCGGCAATGCCGTGGAATGGTACGACTGGACCGTATTCGCGACGTTCTCGATCTACTTCGCGACCCAGATCTTCTCGTCGAGCAACGAGTCCGCCGCGTTCGTCGGCACCTTCGCGACGTACGCCGTCGCCTTCTTCTTCCGACCGCTCGGCGGGATGCTGCTCGGTCGCTACGCCGACCTGCACGGCCGCAAGCAGGCGATGCTGCTGACCATCGGCCTGATGGCCGGCGGCTCCTTCGTCATCGCGGTGCTGCCGACGTTCAACCAGGTCGGCTGGCTCGCGCCGATCCTGCTGCTGGTCGCCCGCGTCGCGCAGGGCATGTCGCTCGGTGGCGAGGTGTCGAACGCGTCGGCGTACCTCGCCGAGATCGCGCCCCCCGAGCGTCGCGGCCGCTACTCGTCGTTCTTCTACACCTCCACCGGTACGGCGGTCCTCATCGCGTCCCTGCTCGGTGCGCTGCTCGCCAGCAACCTGTCCGACGACCAGCTCGCGTCCTGGGGCTGGCGGGTTCCGTTCGTGATCGGTGGCCTGCTCGGCCTCGTCGGTCTGTGGCTGCGCAAGGACATGGCCGAGACCGAGCAGTTCGAGGAGAACAAGGCCAAGGCGCAGGCACTGAAGAACCCGCTGATGCTCACCCTGCGCGAGCACCCGCGCGCGGTGGCCCAGCTGATCGGCTTCACGCTGCTCTCCACGCTCTGCTACTACACGTTCTTCTCGGCGCTCACGCCGTTCGCCGTCGAGCAGCAGAAGCTCGACGACGGCATGGTCTTCTGGGCGCTGTCGATCGCCACCGCGCTGTTCGTGGCGCTGCAGTACCCGTTCGGGTGGACCGCCGACCGCTTCGGCCGCAAGCCACAGATGCTCGTGTGGTCGGGGCTCATCGCGCTGCTGATCGTCCCGATGTCGAAGCTGATCGCGCCGGGTGCGTCGTTCGGGTCGGTGCTGCTGGTGTTCTGCTTCGGGCTCGGCCTGTACGCGATCTTCGCGTCGATCGCTCCCGCGATCATGAGCGAGCTGTTCCCGACCGAGCTGCGGGGGCTGGGCATCGGCGCCTGGTACAACCTCACGGTGGCGGTCTTCGGTGGCACCGCGCCGCTGGTGATCCAGTGGCTCGGCGGCATCGGGCACAGCTCCTGGTTCTTCTGGTACGTCGCGGTCGGGGCCGTCATCGCGTTCGTCGCCACGCTCACGCTGCCGGAGACCAAGGGGTCGGTGCTGCGGTGAGCCGCGCGGTCGACCTGCTGGCCGACCTCGTCCGCGCGGACACCGTCGCCCGGGACGAGGCCCGGCTCGCCCGGTCCCTCGCCGAGCGGCTCTCCGGGATGTCGCTGGCCTGGGCGGACTTCGAGCCCGGCCGGGAGCAGCTGGTCGCCCTGTCCGGCGGCGAGACGCCGCTGACCTTCACCGGCCACCTCGACACGGTGCCCGCGACACCGTCGGACTGGAGCGTCGACCCGTGGGCCGCGGAGGTCGACGGCGACCGGATGGTCGGCCGCGGCACCAGCGACATGAAGTCCGGCGTCGCTGCGCTCGTCGAGGCGGTGGCCGCGCACGTCGCCGACGCCCACGACTGCCGCGGGGTGCAGGTGGTGCTGACGTCCGGGGAGGAGACCGGCTGCGACGGTGCCCGGCGGATCCCGGCGTCGCTGCTGGCGCAGGGCGGCCCGCTCGTCGTCGCCGAACCGACCGCGAACCGGCTGGTGCCCGCGCACAAGGGAGCGCACTGGATGCGGCTCACCGCTCACGGCAGGGCCGCCCACGGCTCCGCCCCCGAGCTCGGTGACAACGCGGCCGTCCGGCTGGCCCGGGCCGCCGTGGCCCTGCACGACTACGACGACTGGCCGACGCAGGACGGGTTCGGGTCGGTGACGGCGAACGTCGGCGTGCTCCGCGGCGGCGTGCAGCCGAACGTCGTACCCGACTCGGCGGAGATGCTGCTCGACGTACGCACCCTGCCGACGGCGTCCGGCGACGCCGTGCGCGACCTGGTGCGGCGCCTCGCGGGGGAGGGGGTCGTGGTCGAGGACCACGTGGTGCTGCCGCCCGTCGACACCGACGTCTCGGACGCGTTCGTCGGGCTGGTCGGCGAGGCACTGTCCGCCACCGGCCTCGACGGCAGCCCCGGCGAGCCGGCACGCTACTTCACCGACGCCTCCGCCCTCGTGCCGCTGCTCACCGCCACCGCGGCGCCCCTCGCGCCGACGGTGATCCTCGGGCCGGGCGAGCCCGACCAGTGCCACGTGGCCGACGAGTGGTGCTCGGTCAGCAAGGTCGACCAGGCCGTCGAGGTCTACGGCGAGCTGCTGCGGCGGTGGTGCGGCTAGGGCTCGCCGCGGGAATGCCCGCGCGGTCCGACTAGTTGGCACAGGCAATGTCTTCCACCACCTCGGCGACCGCCTCCGACGCCCGTCGTATCTCCCTGCTGGTCGGCCTGCTGTTCGGACTGGCTGGGATGGGCAGCTCGTCGGCCGCGATCGCGCTCCCCGTGCTCGCCGACGACCTCGGTGTCAGCACGGGCGTGAGCGCCTGGGCGATCAGCCTGTACGCCTTGATGCTGGCCGTCGCGACCGCGGTCTACGGCCGGGTCTCCGACCTGGTCGGCATCCGGCTGCCGCTGCTCGTCGGGGTCGGCCTGATGACGGCCGGTGCGTTGGTCGGCTCGCTGGCGCCCAGCTTCGGTGTTCTTCTGGCGGCGCGGATCTTCCAGGGCGCCGGCGCGGCCGCCGTACCCACCCTCGGGGTCGCCATCATCAGCGTGCGCTTCCGTGGCGCCATCCGCGCCGGTGCCCTCGGCCGGGTCGCGGGCATCGCCGCCGCGGTGAGCTGCCTCGGCCCGCTGGCGGGCGGCAGCATCGAGAGCCTGCTCGGCTGGCGGGCGGTCATCGCCCTCCCGATGCTGGGCGCGCTGCTCGTCCCGTTCCTGTACCGCTCGCTGCCGACCGAGGGCAGCGGCGCGCGGCTGGACCTGCTCGGTGCGGTCCTGGTGGCCGGTACGGCGGCCGGTCTCGTCCTGCTCGTCCAGTCCCCGTCGACCGGGCCGGTCGTCGCAGCCGTGGGTGCGACCCTGCTGGTGCTCGGCGCCCCGTCCGTCGCGCTGTGGGTGCGGCGGCGTCCGCACGGCTTCCTGCCCCGGTCCGTGATCCGCAACGCGGCCGTGGTGCGCAGTGCCCTCGCGGCCGCGGCCGTCCCTGCGGCGTGGTTCGCCCTGCTGATCGCGGTGCCGGCGGTGCTCGTCGGCCGCGGCTGGGAGCCGTGGCTGGTCGGTGTCGCCCTGCTGCCCAGCGCCGTCACGGGCCTGCTCGCGCCCCGCATCGCCGCGCCCTTGCTGACCCGCACCGGGCCGACGCTCTCGCTCGTCCTCGCCGCCGTGGTCGCGGCCGTCGCCCTGGCCGTCGCGGCGCTCGGCGCCTCGCTCGGCTCCGCGGTGCTCCTGGTGCTCGCCGTCGTGGCCGTCACCTTCGCCTTCGGCCTCGGGCAGCCCGCCCTGATGGCCGCCGTCGGTGACGCGGTCACGGACGACGTACGCGGGGTGGCGCTGGGTGTCGCCACCCTGTTCTTCCTCGTCGGTGGCGGCGTCGGCTCCGCCGTGGTCGGCGGGCTCAGCGACGTCCTCACGATGGGCGGCGCGCTCCTGCTGCTGGCCGCGCTGCCGCTGCTCGGCATCCTTGTGCTGGCCCCGCAGCTCCGGCGCGGTCAGATGGTCGATGCCACCGCGCCTGGACTTCGGGAGAACGACGGCTGAACCCGGCTAATCGGGCGCATTGTTCCGGTCGCTTGTCGCTGGACCCGCGCCCACGGCGTCGTCAGCCGCGACGCGCCCGAGCCGCCGTACGCCCGCGCTGACCGGCGTCGAGGACGACCTTGCGGATCCGGACCGTGTCCGGGGTGACCTCGACGCACTCGTCCTCGCGGCAGAACTCCAGGCACTGCTCGAGGGAGAGCTTCTTCGGCGGGATCAGCTTCTCGAAGTTGTCGGACGTGGAGGAGCGGACGTTGGTCTGCTTCTTCTCCTTGGTGATGTTGACGTCCATGTCGTCCTCGCGGGAGTTCTCGCCGACGATCATGCCCTCGTAGACCTCGGTGGTCGGCTCGACGAACATCACGCCGCGCTCCTGCAGGTTCGTCATCGCGTACGACGTGGCCGCACCGGACCGGTCGGCGACGAGCGAGCCCGACGCACGGGAGCGGATCTCGCCGGCCCACGGCTCGTAGCCCTCGAACACGTGGTGCGCGATGCCGGTGCCGCGGGTGTCGGTGAGGAACTCGGTGCGGAAGCCGATCAGGCCGCGGGCCGGGACGAGGAACTCCATGCGCACCCAGCCGGTGCCGTGGTTGGTCATCTGCTCCATCCGGCCCTGGCGGACGGCGAGGAGCTGGGTGATCGTGCCGAGGTACTCCTCGGGGGCGTCGATGGTCAGCCGCTCGACCGGCTCGTGCAGCTTGCCGTCGATCTCGCGGGTGACCACCTGCGGCTTGCCGACGGTGAGCTCGTAGCCCTCGCGGCGCATCTGCTCGACGAGGATCGCCAGCGCCAGCTCGCCGCGGCCCTGCACCTCCCAGGCGTCGGGGCGCTCGGTCGGGAGCACCTTGATCGACACGTTGCCGACCAGCTCGTCGTCGAGGCGGTCCTTGACCAGGCGGGCGGTCACCTTGGTGCCCTTGACCCGGCCGGCCAGCGGCGAGGTGTTGGTGCCGATCGTCATCGAGATCGCCGGCTCGTCGACGGTGATGAGCGGCAGCGCCTGCGGGCTCTCGGGGTCGGCCAGCGTCTCGCCGATCATGATGTCGGGGATGCCGGCGATCGCGACGATGTCGCCGGGGCCGGCGCTCTCGCCGGGCTTGCGCTCGAGCGCCTCGGTGACGAGCAGCTCGGTGACCTTGACGTTCTGCTCCGAGCCGTCGCGCTTCATCCACGCGACCTGCTGGCCCTTCCGCAGCGTGCCCTCCTTGACCCGGACCAGCGCGAGCCGGCCGAGGAACGGGCTGGCGTCGAGGTTGGTGACGTGCGCCTGCAGCGGCGCGTCGGCGTGGTACGTCGGCGCCGGGATCGTCTCGATGATGGTCTTGAACAGCGGCTCGAGGTTCTCGCTGTCCGGCAGGCCGCCGTTCTCCGGCTGCTCGAGGGACGCGCGGCCGGCCTTGGCGGTGGCGTAGACGACCGGGAAGTCCAGCGCGTCCGCGCTGTGGCTGTCGTCGAGCAGGTCCATGAACAGCTCGTAGGTCTCGTCGACGACCTCGCTGATGCGGGCGTCGGCGCGGTCCACCTTGTTGACGACGAGTACGACGGGCAGGTCGGCGTTGAGCGCCTTGCGGAGCACGAACCGGGTCTGCGGCAGCGGGCCCTCGGACGCGTCGACGAGCAGCACGATGCCGTCGACCATGGACAGCCCGCGCTCGACCTCGCCGCCGAAGTCGGCGTGGCCCGGGGTGTCGATGATGTTGATGATCATCGGGCCGTCCGTCGCGGCCGCGCCGGTGTACCGGATCGCGGTGTTCTTCGCGAGGATCGTGATGCCCTTCTCGCGCTCGAGGTCGCCGGAGTCCATCGCCCGCTCGTCGACGTGCTGGTGCTCGCCGAACGCGCCGGCCTGCCAGAGCATCGCGTCCACGAGGGTGGTCTTGCCGTGGTCGACGTGCGCGACGATCGCGACGTTGCGGAGGTCGGTGCGGTTCAAGGTCTCGGGCATGGCGGGGCAGTCTGCGCTTTCGGTGGGGGATCCGCGGCCCGTCGTACACGAGGACGACGGGGCGCTGGGAGCGTGCCGAGTCTACCGGCAGAGGGCCGTTCGGCCCGAATCGCTACCGTCGGGGGAGTGACCGCCCTCGCCGACCTGATCGCGGACTCCTCGTCCGTGGTGGCGTTCACCGGGGCCGGGATCTCCACCGAGTCAGGGATCCCGGACTTCCGCTCGCCGGGCGGGGTCTGGACCCGCTACGACCCCGCGGACTTCACGTTCGGCCGGTACGTCGAGTCGGCCCGGGTCCGCGAGCTGTCGTGGCGGATGCGACGCGAGTTCCTGGGCGAGGGGTACGCCCCGAACCCCGGCCATCTCGCGCTCGCCCGGCTCGAGGCGATCGGCCGCTCACGGGGCGTGATCACCCAGAACATCGACGGGCTGCACCAGGAGGCCGGCTCCCGGACGGTCGTCGAGGTGCACGGCACCGCCCGCGAGGTGATGTGCATCGGGCACCACCCGCGCAACGGCCGGCCGGACGGCTGCGGGTTCGCGGCGCCGCTGTCCTGGGCGCTGGACCTCGTCGACGCCGGTGACCCCGACCCGCTCTGCCCACTGTGCGGCGGGCTGGTGAAGTCGTCGACGGTGTCGTTCGAGCAGGTGCTGTTCCCGCACGTCGTCAACGACGCGCTGGCGATGGCGGCGCAGGCCGACCTGATGCTCGCGATCGGCTCGTCGCTGGCCGTCTACCCGGCCGCCGAGCTCCCGGTCGTCGCGGTGCGCAACGGCGCCCGCCTGGTGATCGTGAACGACGAGCCCACGCCGTACGACGGGCTGGCCGAGCTCGTGGTCCGGGGCCGCGCGGGTGAGGTGCTCGCGGAGGCCGTCGACGCCGTCAGCTGAGGGCGCGGTCGAGCGCCGCCTCGACGTGGAGCGTCGTGCAGGGGAACACCGGCAGCTCGGCGTCGGCCTGCTTGACCAGCAGCTCGAGCTCGGTGCAGCCCAGGATCACGCCCTGCGCCCCGGCGTCCCAGAGCTCCTCGATGACGCCCACGACGGTGGTGCGGGAGGTGTCCAGCACCTTCCCGTGCACGAGCTCGCCGTAGATGATCTGGTCGATGGCGTCGTGCCGGGCCTCGTCGGGGACCACGACCTGCAAGCCGTGGGACGCGAGCCGGTCGACGAAGAACGGCTGCTGCATCGTGAAGGACGTGCCGATCAGCCCCACGCTGGTCAGCCTGCGCGCCTTGCAGGCGTCGGCCACCACGTCGGCGAGGTGCAGGAACGGGATCGTCACGGCGGCCTCGACCTGGTCGGCCACCGTGTGGAAGGCGGTCGTGCACATCAGCAGCAGGTCGGCGCCGGCCGCCTGGACTCCCTTGGCGGCGTCGGCCAGGAGGGTGCCGACCTCGTCCCACCGGCCGGCGCGCTGCAGCTCGGTGAGCTCGTGGAACTCCACGCTCGACATGACGATCCGCGCGGAGTGCAGCCCGCCGAGACGCTGCTCCACCGTGAGGTTGAGCAGCTTGTAGTACTCGAGGCTGCTCTCCCAGCTCATCCCGCCGACCAGTCCGATGCTCAACACGCGCCCGAGTCTGTCACAGCGGGGTATCCACCTGTCGGTGCTCCGGGATAGACCTGTGGCATGACTCGGTGCCAGATCGTGCCCCCGTACCTCCTCGAGCACATCGCGTCCGCGCACCCCGACCCGGACGCCTGCGCGAGCGGGTCCCGGACCCTGGAGATCGACGCCGAGCTGCGCGCCCGCCGGACCACCGCCGTCGCGGTGCCGACAGCCTCGCCGGGTGACAAGCCCTTCGCTGTCTACACCGCGTCCAACGGGTCGACGCTGCCCGGCCGCAAGGTCCGCGCGGCCGGAGCGGCGGCCACCGGTGACCCGGCCGTCGACGAGGCGCATGACGGCGTGCAGGCCTCGCTGGCGCTGTTCAAGGAGGTCTTCGGTCGCGACTCGTACGACGGGCAGGGTGCCGCCGTGGTCGCGACGGTGCACTACCAGCGCGACTACGACAACGCCTTCTGGGACGGCGAGCCAGCTGGTGTTCGGCGACGGAGACGGCACGGTGTTCGACCGGTTCACCAAGCCGGTCGACGTGCTGGGACACGAGCTCAGCCACGCGGTCACCCAGTTCACCGCCAACCTCACCTACCAGGGCCAGTCGGGCGCCCTCAACGAGTCGATCTCCGACGTGTTCGGCTCCTGCCTCAAGCAGCGGCTGCTCGGGCAGACCGCCGACCAGGCCGACTGGCTGATCGGGGAGGGCATCTTCCTGCCGTCCGTGCAGGGCCGGGCGCTGCGGTCGATGGCGGAGCCGGGCACGGCCTACGACGACCCGACCCTCGGCAAGGACCCGCAGGTCGCGACGATGGCCGACTACGTCGACACCCAGGACGACAACGGCGGCGTGCACACCAACTCGGGCATCCCCAACAAGGCCTTCCACCTCGCCGCCACCGGCATCGGCGGCACGAGCTGGGACGGCGCCGGCACGATCTGGTACGCCGCGCTGACCTCCGGGATCTCCGCCGACACCGACTTCGCCGCCTTCGCGGCCGCGACGGTCACCGCTGCGGAGGCGGTGTCCCCCGAGGTCGCCGAGGTGGTCCGCTCCGCGTGGGAGCAGGTCGGCGTCACCGGGGCGGCCGGCTCGTCGAGCGGGGCAACCACCCCGGCGACCGGACGCGTCGCGGTCACCCGGACGGGTGGCTTCGCCGGTGTCCGACAGAGCGGCGAGCTGACCCTCGGTGACGACCCCAGGACCGACGAGGTGTCCTCGCTGCTCCAGCAGATCGACCTGCGGGCGGTGACGTCGTCGCCGCCCCAGCCCGACCGGTTCGTCTACACCTTCGACGTCGACGGGCAGCGGGTCGTCGTCGGCGAGCAGGACCTCACCGACGACCTCGGCCGGCTGGCCCGGCTGCTGCTCGACTAGGACTCGTCGTCGAAGACCCGGTGCACCTTGTGCTGGGCGGCCTGGGCGCGCGGCCGGATGACCAGCTCGTCGATGTTCACGTGCGCGGGCCGGGTCACCATCCAGGTGATCGCGTCGGCGATGTCGTCCGCGGTCAACGGCTCGGCCACCCCGGCGTAGACCGCCTCCGCCTTCTCGCGGTCCCCGTCGAAGCGGACCATCGCGAACTCGTCGGTGCGGACCATCCCCGGCGCGATCTCGCACACCCGCACCGGCTGGTCCCACAGCTCGAGCCGGAGCGTCTCGCTGACGACCTGGGTGCCGTGCTTGGCGGCCGTGTAGCCGGCGCCGCCCTCGTAGGCGATCCGGCCGGCGGTGGAGCCGACGTTCAGGATCACGCCGGCGCCGCTCGCGACCAGCGCCGGCAGCAGCGCCCGGGTCACCTGCAGCAGGCCGATGACGTTCACCTCGTACATCCGTCGCCAGTCGTCCGGGTCCGACTCCGCGACGGGGGCGGCCCCGAACGCGCCGCCGGCGTTGTTCACCAGCACGTCGAGGCGCGGGCCCACGGTCTCGGCGAGCCGGGCGACCTCGTCGGTCGAGGTGACGTCGCAGCGGACCGCCGTACCCCCGATCTCCTCGGCCAGCGCGGCCACCCGGTCCTCCCGGCGCGCGGCGCAGATCACGTGGAACCCCTCGGCGGCGAGGTGGCGCGCGGTGGCGGCGCCGATCCCGCTGCTCGCCCCGGTCACGACGGCTGTCCTGGTCTCCATGGCGCCAGTCTGCCCACCCGGTCCGAGCCGGCCACGACCGACCGGGAGATGTGGCGTGGATCACAGCTGGAGCGGACCAGTCGTGCCAAACCGGACGTGACACGGCACACTCGGACCCATGAACGTGTCCCGTACGGCTGCGATGGCCGCGGTTCTGGGGGGCCTGGTCTGGCTCGTGGCGGCGGCCCTGGACTGGGGCCAGGACGTCAACCCGGTCGTGTACACGATCGGTCTCGTCTGGTTCCTGGTGGCGTTGATGGGCCTCGGCTACGGGCTGGTGGACAAGGCACCCGTGTGGCTGCGGGCGGTCGTCTCGGTGGCGACCCCGCTGCTCGGGTACGGCGTGTGGTTCACGATCAGCGACGCCTTCGCCTCGAACTACCTGCCGGTGCTCGCGGCCGGGCTGCTGCTGGTCGCCATCGGGGGCCTGGTGCTGGCGCGAAGCCGGAGCGCGGAGCCGGTCGCGGCGCCGGTGCGCGGCCGGCGCGCGGCGCGCTGACGTCACACCCGGAATAGGTGTGGCCCCCACGGCGGTTGGGGACATGGAGGTATGCCCGTGAGCCCTGACCCGCGCACCCAGCGACCCACCCGGCACGGACGGGTCGCGATGATCAGCGTGCACACGTCACCGCTGGACCAGCCCGGCACCGGCGACGCCGGCGGCATGAACGTGTACGTCGTGGAGCTGGCCAAGCGGCTGGCCGAGCGCAACGTCGCCGTCGAGATCTACACCCGCGCGACGTCGTCGGCGCTGCCGCCGACCGTCGAGGCGTTCCCGGGCGTGACCGTGAACCACGTGCACGCCGGCCCGTTCGAGGGCCTGACCAAGGGCGAGCTCCCCGGTCAGCTGTGCGTGTTCGCGCGCGAGGTGCTCCGCGCCGAGGCGCGGCACGACCAGGGCTGGTACGACGTCGTGCACTCGCACTACTGGCTGTCCGGTCAGGTCGGCGCGCTGGTCCGCGACCGGTGGAGCGTCCCGCTGGTGCACTCGATGCACACGATGGCCAAGGTCAAGAACGCCTCCCTCGCCGTCGGGGACACCCCGGAGCCCAGCGTCCGGGTCATCGGCGAGGAACAGGTCGTCGAGGCAGCCGACATGCTGATCGCGAACACCGACATCGAGGCCAAGCAGCTGCTCGAGCTCTACGACGCGGACCCGGGCCGGGTCGAGGTCGTGCACCCCGGTGTCGACCTGGACGTGTTCCGGCCGTCGACCACGGCGCGCGGCCGGCTCGGCCTGGCCGCAGGACGCGGTGGTGCTGATGTTCGCCGGACGCATCCAGCCCCTCAAGGCGCCGGACATCCTGCTGCACGCCGTACGTTCCCTGCTCGACCGCGACCCGTCGCTGCGGTCCCGTCTGGTCGTGCCGGTCGTCGGCGGCCCGTCCGGCACCGGCCTGGAGCACCCCGAGTCGCTGGCCCAGCTCGCCGACTCGCTCGGCGTCGCCGACGTGGTCCGCTTCGTGCCGCCGGTCTCGCAGTCCGAGCTGGCCGACTGGTACGCCGCCGCGACCCTCGTCTGCGTGCCGTCCTACAACGAGTCCTTCGGGCTGGTTGCCGTCGAGGCGCAGGCCGCCGGTACGCCGGTCGTGGCCGCCGCCGTGGGCGGGCTCACCACCGCCGTACGCGACGGCGTCTCCGGCCTGCTGGTGGACAGCCACGACCCGCTCGACTACGCCCGGGCGATGGAGCGCGTGATCGCCGCCCCGGACCTGCGGGCCGAGCTGTCCGAGGGCGCGGTGCGTCAGGCGGCGAGCTTCGCGTGGGAGATCACCGCCGACCGGACGCTCGAGGTCTACCGCGCCGCCGCCCGCTCGATGCGCGACGACCTCGCCGGGGTCCGATGAGCGACGCCCGCAGGCACGCCCTCGAGGTCGTGCGCGAGACCCTCGGTGACTCCGACCTGACCTGGAAGGAGATCTCCGAGGGGGTCTTCACCGTCGACCTCCCGGGGGAGAAGAAGCTCTCGACGCCGTGCCGGCTCGACGTCGGCGAGCACGCGTTCGGGGTGCACGCGTTCGTCGCCCGGCAGCCCGACGAGAACCACGAGCGGGTCTACCGCTGGCTGCTCGAGCGCAACCTGAAGATGTTCGGCGTCTCGTTCGCGGTGGACGCGGTGGGCGACATCTACCTCGACGGCCGGCTGCCGCTCGTCGCGGTGACACCCGACGAGATCGACCGGCTGCTCGGCGCGGTGCTGACCTACGCCGACGGCTCCTTCAACACGATCCTGGAGCTCGGGTTCGCGACCTCGATCCGCCGCGAGTGGGAGTGGCGCAAGAGCCGCGGCGAGTCGACCCGCAACCTCGAGGCGTTCCGCGGCTGGCTCGAGCGCGACCCCTCCTAGCTGCCTGGCTGCGCCTGGCCGACCGCCAGGTCCGCGGGTGCCAGCCCGAGCAGGTCGGCCACCGCCCGCTCGCCGAGCGGTGTGACCTCGAGGGTGCGGCTGTGGTGCCGGCGCCGCACCCAGTCCTCGGCGACGAACGTGTCGCACAGCGCCGCCCCGAGGCTGCCCGCCAGGTGCGGGCGTCCGCTCGGTCAGGTCGACGCACTCGCGCAGCAGCATCCGCCGTTGCGTCTCCAGCCCCGCGACGTCGACTCCGAGGCCCGCGAACCAGTCCCGCCCCCGCTGGGTCAGCCGGAGCCCGTCCCGGTGCGTGAGCAGCTGCCGGCCCACCAGCGCGTCGTGCACGGCCACCCCGAGCCGGCCCGCCAGGTGGTCGTAGCAGGTGCGGGCTGCCGCCAGCCGGCGACGCTCCCGCACCGCGTCCAGCGAGCGCGGCGGCGCTGCGGGGCAGAGGCCACCGAGCAGCTCGAGCAGCTCGGCAACCTGCGGCCCGGCGAGCCGGACGAACTTGTGCCGCCCCTGGGTCTCGGTGGTCACCAGCCCGCCGTCCACCAGCCGCGCGACGTGCTCGCTGGCGGCCGCCCGGCCCACCGACGCCGCGTCCGCCAGCTCGGACACCGTCCACGCGCGGCCGTCCAGCATCGCCAGGCACATCGCCGCGCGGCTGCGGTCACCGAGCAGGCAGGCCACGGCGGCGACGGCTGCCGCGTCGCTCACGCGGTGTCCTGAGCCTGTCGAAGGGCGGTGTCCTGAGCCTGTCGAAGGGCGGTGTCCTGAGCCTGTCGAAGGGCGGTGTCCTGAGCCTGTCGAAGGGCGGGGGCTCCCTCCGGCACGCGGGCCCGGGGCTTGCGACGCGCGAGCGAGACGCCGACCAGGGCGAGCACCCCACCGACGTACGCCATCGCCGGCGGCGTCTCGGACAGCAGCACCCAGCTCAGCAGCACGGTGATCGGCGGGACGAGGTACGTCGTCACCGCCAGGTTGCCGGCGCTCATGTGCGAGAGCGCGAAGGCGTACGTCGAGAACGCGATCGCCGTGGGGAACACGCCCAGGAACACCACCCAGCCGAGGTCCCCGGCGCTGGACGCCCGCGCGTCGGACACGAGGTCGCCGGCGAACGGCAGGCAGGCGATGGCGCCGACCGTGCACGCGATCCAGGTGACCTCGACGGCGGGCAGCCGGGCGACCAGCGGCTTCTGCAGGATCAGGCTGACGGCGTAGGCCGCCGCCGAGATCAGGCAGAGCACGACGCCGAAGGGGTCGCGGTTGCCGGCCTCCGAGGTCGAGGTGGCGATCAGCACCACCCCGCCGAACGCGATCAGCAGCCCGACGCCCAGGGCCGGGGTGGCCTTCTCCTTGAGGAACACCGCCGCCAGCACGGCCACCAGGACCGGCGAGAGCTGGATGAGCAGGGCCGCGGTGCCGGCGTCCACGCGCAGCTCGCCCGCGTTCAGGGCGACGTTGTACAGCCCGAACCACAGCAGCCCGATGGCCACCAGCCCGGGCCACTCGCGCCGCGTCGGCATCCGCCAGCCGCGCAGCGCGAGCACGACACCGAGGGCCAGCGAGCCGACCAGCAGCCGGCCCAGGGAGAGCGCGCCGGGGGAGAAGGTGTGGCCCAGGTGCCGGATCGCGACGAACGCCGACGACCACAGGACCAGGGTGACGGCGACGGCGACGAGCGGGAGCGAGCTTGCTCGGGGTGCGGTGGACATGCCGCCAACGCTAGTCGCGGAACAGTTCGGCACCCACCGAATTGTTGCCGTCTTGCGTCGACATACGGTCGATCTGCTCAGGCCTCGAGCTTGTAGCCCAGACCGCGGACGGTGACGAGGTAGGACGGCGTCGCGGGGTCCGGCTCGATCTTCGCCCGCAGCCGCTTCACGTGCACGTCGAGGGTCTTGGTGTCACCGACGTAGTCGGAGCCCCAGACCCGGTCGATCAGCTGCCCGCGGGTGAGCACCCGGCCCGGGTTGCGGAGGAACATCTCCAGCAGCTCGAACTCCTTGAGCGGCAGCTTGGTGTCGCCGCCGTTCACGGTCACGACGTGCCGCTCGACGTCCATCCGGACCGGCCCGGCCTCCAGCGTGGCGGGGGCGAGCTCCACCTCGTTGCCGCGCCGCAGCACGGCCCGGATCCGGGCCACCAGCTCACGCGGGGAGTACGGCTTGGTGACGTAGTCGTCGGCGCCCAGCTCGAGCCCGACCACCTTGTCGACCTCGGCGTCCTTGGCGCTGACCATGATCACCGGGACGTTCGAGGTCTGCCGGATCTGGCGGCACACCTCGGTGCCGGGGATGCCCGGCAGCATCAGGTCGAGGAGCACGATGTCGGCGCCGGTCTTGTCGAACACCGCGAGCGCCTCCGGCCCGGTGTTGGCCACCGAGACGTCGTAGCCTTCCTTGCGGAGCATGTAGGCGAGGGCGTCGCTGTAGCTCTCCTCGTCCTCGACGACGAGTACTCGGGTCACTGTGTTGCCTCCTGGTGGCTGGGCACGTCGGTGGACGTGGTGGCGGGCGGCGCGGAGGGCGCGATGCCCGGTTCGGGCGCGGACCTCGGAAGGGGCGGGGTGGCCCCCTCCGACACCCGGCGCGGGAGCGCGAGGGTGAACGTCGAGCCCTGGCCCTCCACGGACCAGACCCGTACCTCGCCGCCGTGCGAGGCGGCGACGTGCTTGACGATCGAGAGGCCGAGGCCCGTGCCGCCGGTGGAGCGGTGCCGGGCCGGGTCGACCCGGTAGAAGCGCTCGAAGATCCGCTCGATCTCCGAGGCGGGGATGCCGATGCCCTGGTCGGTGACGGTCAGGTCGACCATCAGGTCGTCGGTGCGGGCGGCGACGACGACCCGGCTGCCGTCGGGGGAGTAGGCGACCGCGTTGGCGACCAGGTTGCCGAGTGCCAGCGCGACCTCGTCACCGTTGCCGAGGATCTGCAGCCCGCGCTCCCCGTCGTGCACGACGCTGATCTTCTTCGACTGGGCGTCGATCGTGCTCTGGTCGATCGACCGGGAGATGGTGGCGTCCACGTCGACGGTCTGCGGCTCGTAGAGGGGGTCGTCGCCCTGCAGCCGGGACAGCTCGATGATCTGCTGCACCAGCCGGGTCAGCCGCGCGCTCTCGGTCTGCATCCGGCCCGCGAACCGGGTCACCGCCTCCGGGTCGTCGGCGGCCTCCTGGACGGCCTCGGCCAGCAGGTTCAGCGCGCCCACCGGGGTCTTGAGCTCGTGCGAGACGTTGGCGACGAAGTCGCGGCGGATCGCCTCGACGCGTCGCTCGCGGGTCCGGTCCTCCACCAGGGCGAGCACCAGCCGGCTGCTGAGCGGTGCGACGCGCGCCGTCACGTGCAGCGGCGCGACGGCCCGGCCCCGCGACATCACCAGCTCGGTCTCGCGGATCTGCCCGTCCCGTCGTACCTGCCGGACGAGCTCGGCGAGCTCCTCGACGGCCACCTTGTTGTCACGGACCAGCCCGAAGGCATACGCCGGCGCGGAGGCCTTGAGGACCTCGTCCTTCTCGTCGACGACCAGCGCACTGGAGCGCAGAACGGACAGGACGGTGGCGATGCCGGCAGGCAGAACGGGCTCCTCGACGGGGGTCGGCTGGTGCATCTGCGCCTCGCTCACCCGCCACGCAAGGACGACGCCTGCGCCGAGCACCGCGCCGAGCAGCGCGAAGAGGAGCGCCTGGGTCGTACCGTCCACGGTTCGATCGTACGGCCCGTGTCATCCGTTGTTCGCCTGGTGCAGGGTCGCTGACCTGCGCTTTCTCCGACTGTTCACCTCGCGTTCACGCCTCGTCGTCACCGGGTCGCCGGGGCTTTACCTGGGACTCCTACCGTTTACCCCATGCGCAATGCCTACTTCGACCAGCTCGACTCGATCGTCGATGAGCTCGTCGACATGACCCAGGTGGTCCAGGTCGCCGTGGCGCGCGCCACTCAGGCGCTGCTCACCGCGGACGCAGAGATCGCCGAGAAGGTCATCAGCGACGACGCCGCCATCGACGCCGCCCGGGAGCGCGTCGAGGCGCGCTCCTTCGAGCTCCTCGCCCTCCAGCAGCCCGTGGCCAGCGACCTGCGGATGCTCGTCGCGGCCCTACGGATGGTCGCCGACCTCGAGCGGATGGGTGACCTGTCCGTGCACGTCGCGAAGGTCGCGCGCCTGCGTGTCCCGCAGGTCGCGGTGCCCGCCGAGATCGTGCCCACGATCGAGCGGATGGCCACCGTTGCCGAGAAGATGGTCGGCACCGTCGCGGGCATCATCGCCGAGCGCGACGTCGAGGGTGCCCGGCAGCTCGAGGAGGACGACGAGGAGATGGACCAGCTCCGTCGCTCGTCCTTCCGCCTGATGCTGGCCGACTCCTGGCCGCACGGCGTCGAGCCGGCCGTCGACATCGCGCTGCTCGGCCGCTACTACGAGCGGATCGCCGACCACGCCGTCTCGCTGGCCCGCCGCGTCGTCTACCTCGTGACCGGCGAGACCGTCACCACCGTCGACCACCTCTAGGGCCTGCCCTAGACAGCACCCGTCGACCTGCGGCCCGCGTGCGCGCCCGGATGCAATGATGCGGGCGTGAACGCGGCCACCCGCCTGTCGACGTCGGTCGACTTCGTGGAGGAGTTCGCCGCCGCGGCCGAACGGCTGGCCGTGGCGGTGGCGTGGTCCGACCTGCGCGCTCGCGTCCCGGCCTGCCCGACCTGGTCGACGTACGACCTGGTCACGCACGTCGGCAACGTGCACGCCTGGGCGGCCACGATCGTCGAGACCGGCCGCTCCGCCGCCGAGCAGAACGACGAGCCGGCGCACGCGAGGCCGCGGACCGTGAGCGCGTGGTACGCCGGGAAGGCCGAGGACCTCTACGAGGTGCTGCGGGCCGCGGATCCCACCGCGCCGTGCTGGAACTTCGCGTTCGGCGCCGGCACCGCGGCGTTCTGGCCGCGCCGCCAGCTGCACGAGACGACCATCCACCACCTCGACCTCGAGCAGACGCTGGGCCGGGAGACCACGATCGACACCGCGGTGGCCCGCGACGGCGTCGACGAGGTGCTGCAGGTGTTCCTGCACCGGATGCACCAGCGCGGCCGTCCGGCGCAGCTCGAGCAGCCGCTGGCCGTCACCGCGAGCGACACCGGCGACACCTGGGTGGTGGCCCCGCAGCCTCGCTCCGGCTCGACCCCGATGGTGCCCGCCCAGGCCGTCGGCACCGCCGCCGAGACGGTCCCCACCCTGCCCCCGAGCGTCGAGCGCCGTACGTCGCCCGTGGCGCACGTCGAGGACCGCGTCGAGGCCCCGGCCGGTGTGCTGTACCGGATGCTCTGGAAGCGGCTCGCGCCCGAGGACGCCGGCCTCCGGATCTCCGGGGACGAGAGCCGGGTCCGGGGGTTCCTGGGGTCCGCGCTGGTGCCGTAGCGCCGATCTCCGAGGGGCCCCGGGATCAGCGGCCCTGGTTGGCGACGGCCTGGATCGCGTCGGCGGCCGCCTCGGGGTCGAGGTACTCGCCGCCGCGCTGCATCGGGCGCAGGTGCTCGTCGAGGCGGTAGACGAGCGGGATGCCGGTGGGGATGTTCAGGCCGACGACGGCCTCCTCGGACATGTCGTCGAGGTGCTTGACCAGGGCGCGCAGCGAGTTGCCGTGGGCCGCGACGCACACCGTCTGCCCCGTCCGCAGGTCGGGCACGATCGCGTCGTACCAGTAGGGGAGCATCCGGGTGACGACGTCGGCGAGACACTCGGTGCGCGGGCGGACCTCGTCGGCCAGGTCGGCGTACTGCGGGGCGTCGGTCTGCGCCCACGCGTCGTCGTCGGCGATCGGCGGCGGCGGGGTGTCGTAGGAGCGGCGCCAGAGCATGAACTGCTCCTCGCCGTACTCCTCGAGCGTGGCCTTCTTGTCCTTGCCCTGCAGCGCGCCGTAGTGCCGCTCGTTGAGCCGCCACGACCGCTTGACCGGGATCCAGTGCCGGTCGCAGGCGTCGAGCGCGAGGTGCGCGGTGGTGATCGCCCGGCGCAGCACCGAGGTGTGCAGCACGTCGGGCTCGAGACCGGCCTCGGCGATCAGCCGGCCGCCGCGCTCCGCCTCCGCGCTGCCCTTGTCGGTGAGCGGCACGTCGACCCAGCCGGTGAAGAGGTTCTTCGCGTTCCACTCGCTCTCGCCGTGGCGGAGCAGGACCAGGGTGTACGGCGCGCGCGTCATGCGGCCAACCCTAGTAGGTACGACGGGCGCCGGACCCTGCTCGGTCCGGCGCCCGCGATGGGTGAGATCAGCAGCCGGTCACTGCTGGAGCACCGCCAGGATCTGCTGCAGCAGCGAGGCGACCTGGCCCAGGACACCGGTCCCGTCGAGCAGGCCGGCCACGGCGCACAGCAGGTTGCCGAGCAGGTTGCCGGCGCCCGGGACGGCGGTGATGTCGAGCACCACCTTGTCGAGGTGCACCTTGAGGCCGAGCAGGTTCAGGTCCAGCGGGCCGAGCACCAGGTTGAGCACGTCGCAGGACCCGACGGCGGCGGCCGAGGGGACCCGGCTGCCGGAGCCGAAGGTGCCGACGTTGGCGACGCTGCCGCGCTTGACCGGCAGGGCCACGCCGTACTTGACGCGGTGCAGGTCCTTGCCCGGCCCGCGGGTGACGACGTTGAGCTTGCCGACGGCCCAGAGCTTGCCGCTCTTGGTGACGAACTTGCGGGGCGTGAAGCTGCCGACGACCGTGCGACCGCGCGACGCGGTCCCGTGGACGTAGGACTTCATCGAGCCCGCGTCGCTCTTGAGCACGGTGTGCGCCGGGGTGCGCACCGCAGCGTTCGCGGTCACCGGGGTGCCGACCACGAGGGTCAGCGAGAGAAGAGCCACGACGAGCGCCAACGGACGCCGGACGTGCCTCCCGAGAGAGTCGAGCATGGGGTGGATCCCTCCGTATTCGGCCGTCGACCCTCCGCCGACGACGCGCATCGGTGGGTGCCCGGGGGCATTCCGGGGAAACGGGGGTGAACCGGAGGAACGTTACGTAACCCGGGTATGGAGAACGCGTTCTCCAGGGTCGGGGTCGGGTGGCTCAGGAGCCGGAGGGGACCTTCACGTCGGCGTAGGCCGGGTCGCTGTGCGGGACGACGGGCACCTCGAGCGTGATCGCCTCGGCCCGGTCGAACGAGAACGTGATCTCGACGTAGTAGCCCGGGACGATCCGCTTGTCGCGCACGGTGATGTTGCCCTGCGTCGCCAGGTTGAGCAGGCCGCCGGCCGGAATCGTGGTGTCACCGCCGGGCTTCACCGTCATCCCGGCGTCCTGGCCGGCGCCGGCGACGCCCTTGAGCGTGTCGTCGTTCTGCTGGTCGTTGTTCACCAGGGTGGCCACGACGGTGCCGCTGCCGTTGCTGCCGGAGACGATGAGCGCGTTGAGGACGTCGACCTCGCCGCTGCGGTCGTCGACGCCGACGGACGGCTGGTACACCTGGTCGGTCTGCGCGCCGAAGCTGACGCCACACGCGGACAGAGCGGGCACCGTGAGGAGGACAGCGGCTGCGGCGATGCTGCGTCGAACGTTCACTGCATGGTTCCTCTCCGGGCGGGCACGTCGCGGAGGAGTCTAGTGGTCCCCGCTCCGCTCATTGACGCAGCCCGACCGTCAGCGCCGCCCACACCATCCCGGCTGCCACCAGCGCGGTGTACGCCCACGAGATCCACAGCAGACGCGGTGCCCCGGTCCTCAGCGCGATGCGCAACGGCAGGTGCCGCACGCCGGTCTCGTTGTCCTGGACGAGGTCCGGGAGGGCGTTCAGGAAGTGGATGCCGACGCCGAGCAGGGCGGCCAGCACCGTCATGGCGATGGTCGGTGGCGCGCCGTGCAACCCGCCGCCCAGGCCGCCGTACGACAGGAACGCGGGCAGCAGCCCGAAGCTCACGGCGTAGGGCAGCCAGGACAGCGCGGTGAACTTGAAGAAGAAGTTGTACATCCAGGCGCTGAGCACCGCCGCCAGGTGTGCGATGCCGGCCGCGGTGCCGTTGGCCATGGACAGCGGGATGCACGCGAGGACGACGCAGGCGGTGGCGAAGTTCACGGTGCCGGGGTCGATCCAGCCCTGCGCCACCGGCTTGTCGGTGCGGCCGACCTTCTTGTCCCGTTCGCGGTCCACGACGTCGTTGATCCACCCGACCGTCAGCTGTCCGGAGAGCACCGTGGCGGCCACGAGCGCGACCTCCTGCCCGCTCCGCCCGGACAGCGCCGCGGCGACCGCCAGCGCGACCGTCATGGCCGCGGTGGGCAGGGGATGGCAGGCGAGCAGCAGCGAGAACGCCTGCCCGCGCTGCTTGCGCAGCCTCATGGGTCGCAGTATTTCCCAGGAACCACAAGCGGCGACGGTTTTCGAGTCCGACATCCGTGCAACGACACGGGACGGAGAGCGCCGGACGCACATCGAGTTGCTATCTGTCAAGCCCCGATTTGGCCTCTGACCTGCGCAAACGCGGGAAGTGCCGGTCTGGCGACGTGTTATCCTAGTCACCTAGGAAGGGGTACTTGGCACATGACATTTACCGTCGGCGAAACGGTTGTTTACCCAAATCACGGCGCAGCGATCATCGAGGACATCGAGACGCGAACGATCAAGGGGGAGGACAAGGAGTACCTCGTACTCCGCATTGTCGCCCAGCAGGACCTGGTCGTCCGGGTTCCCGCCTGCAACCTGGATCTCGTCGGGGTCCGCGACGTGGTGGACAAGGAGGGTCTGGACCGCGTCTTCGACGTGCTGCGTGCCGCGCACACCGAGGAGCCGACGAACTGGTCCCGCCGGTACAAGGCGAATCTCGAGAAGCTGCACTCCGGTGACGTCATGAAGGTGGCCGAGGTCGTCCGTGACCTGTGGCGCCGCGAGCGTGACCGCGGCCTGTCCGCCGGTGAGAAGCGGATGCTGGCGAAGGCCCGCCAGATCCTCGTCTCCGAGCTGGCGCTCGCCGAGCACACCAACGAGGACAAGGCCGAGGCTCTCCTCGACGACGTGCTCGCGTCCTGACCGAAGCTGTCCCGGAAGCCCCCAGCGTGATCGCTGGGGGCTTCTGCTTTGCTGGACGTGTGTACGACGACCTGGACGACGCGCGTGCGGCGGTCGGCTGGGTGCCCCTGGACGGACGCGGCTCGATGCCGTTCGCGCTGCTGCACGGTGAGTCGCTCGTGGCGGTGGCGTCCTGGGCCCTCGGCGAGGCCGAGGTCGAGCTCCTCGACTTCACGGCCGGCTGGCAGGACGTCCGCAACCGCAACGCCGCGCTCGTCGTCCACGACCCGCTCTGTGCCGGCACACCCGCGACCTTCCTGACCGAGGCGATCACCGCGGCCGATCGAGGGCGACGTGGTGGTGGCCGGGGTGCGACCGGTCACCGACACCGTCAAGGTCGTCGACGCCGGGGTCCTCGGCGAGACGGTCGACCGCGCGGGCCTGCTCGCCGTCACCTCGCCGGTGGTGCTGCCCGCGTCCGTCGTCGCCGCACTCGAGACGCCGCCGCCGGTCGAGGACCTCGCGGACCTGGTCGCCGCCCTGCGCGCCGACCACGAGGTGGTCTTCCTGGAGGCCCCGCCGCAGGGGCGACGCGTCGTCGACGAGTCCGACCTGCGCCTGGTCGAGGCTCTCGCCGCCGGTAGTCCGTGACGTTCTGGCTGGTTTGACACCCTGAACCCAGCCAGACGGTCACGGACTACCGGGGGTGTCAGCTGTCGAGGAGCCGCTCGGCGAGTGCCAGGTCCTCGGCGAAGGTGACCTTGAGGTTCGTGGCGGGGGCGGGGACGGCGAGCACCGGGAGGTCGGTGTACGTCGCGATGCAGCCGGCCGTGTCGGTGCCGGTGAAGCCGTCGGCCTCCGCGCGGGTGTAGGCGTCGAGCAGCGGGCCGGCCCGGAAGGCCTGCGGGGTCTGCACGCCCACCAGCCCGGTCACGTGCCGGCGGCCGTCGCCGCTGACCAGGCCCGGCTGCGGGCGGGCCGGGAGGGCGCCGCCGTGCTCGTGGGCGGTGCGCACCACCGCGTCGAACAGCGCCGTGCCGGCGAGCGGCCGCGCCCCGTCGTGGACCGCGACGACGTCGACCTCGCCGGCCTGGATCGGCCCGCGCAGCGCCGAGAGGCCCCGCCACTCCGACGCGTGCCGGGTCGGCCCGCCGGTGACCAGCAGCGCCTCCCGTCCCTCCGGCAGGTACCGCGCCGCGAGGTGCCGTACGGCGTCCACGTCCTCCTCGCGGGCCACGACGACGACGTGGTCGACGTACGGGAGGGCGGTGACGGTGCGCAGCGACCAGGCCAGCACGGGGATGCCGTGCAGGGGGAGCAGCACCTTGTTCGTGGCGGCTCCGACGCGGCTGCCGGAGCCGGCGGCGACCACGACCACCGCGGTGCGCGGACCCGGGGTCGGGCTGGCGGTGGCGTCGGGCATGGGCCGAGCCTGCCAGACCGGGTGACCCGGCGTTTTCACGGCCGTAACAACCGCCACACGCAGCGACAACATGCGGTCCGTACGTTCGTGTCCCACGGGAAGGACGACGATGGTTCAGCTGGGACGGCCGCGGTGACCGCGCAGCCCGCGGACGACGGGTGGACCCCGATCTGCGAGGTCGACAAGCTGCCGTCGGACCGCGGGGTCACAGCGCTGGTGCGGGGCCAGGCGATCGCGGTGTTCCTCACCGCGGACGGGTCCGTCTACGCGATCGGCAACCACGACCCGTTCAGCCGGGTGGCCACGCTCGGTCGCGGCATCGTCGGCACCCGCGGGGACGTCCCGTTCGTGGCCTCGACGGCGACCCGGCAGGCGTTCGACCTGCGCACCGGCCGCTGTCTCGACGACGCGTCGGTCAGCGTGCCGGCCTACGCCGTGCGGATCGTGGACGGGGTCGTGCACGTCGGACCACGGCTCAGCACCGGCTGACGGGTCGCCGGGGCTAGACGGGGACGACCAGCGCCGTGGCGATCGCGGCGACGCCCTCGCCGCGGCCGGTGAGGCCGAGGCCGTCGGTGGTCGTGGCGGACACCGACACCGGCGCCCCGGCCGCGGCAGACAGCGCCTGCTCCGCCTCCGCCCGGCGCGGACCGATCTTCGGCCGGTTGCCGACGACCTGCACCGCGACGTTGCCGATCTCGTAGCCCGCGGCCCGCACCCGGCGGGCCGTCTCGGCCAGCAGGCTGACCCCGCTGGCGCCGGCCCACGCGGGCTCGGCGGTGCCGAAGTTGCTGCCCAGGTCGCCGAGCCCGGCCGCGGACAGCAGCGCGTCGCAGCAGGCGTGCGCGGCGACGTCGCCGTCGGAGTGGCCGGCCAGCCCGCGCGGCTCGTCCGGGAAGTGCAGGCCGGCGACGTGCAGGGGCACGCCGTCGGCGAGCGCGTGTACGTCGAGACCGAGGCCGGTGCGCGGGAGGGTCACGGGCCGATCATGCCGTAGCCGAACCGTAAGGTCCGCGCACCCGTCCCGTTGGGGGTGCTGCGCGAACATGGAGTCGTGACCGACGCCCCGCTCCACCGGCTCGCGCTCGCGGGTGCCGTGACCGGGCTGGCCGGGGTCGCGGCCGCCCAGGTCGTCACCGGGCTGCTCAACGAGCGCGCCACGCCGGTGCAGGCGATGGCGGAGGTCGTCATCGAGAGGACGCCGGGCCCGGTCGCCGAGGCGCTCATCCACGTCGTGGGCCAGAACGACAAGCCGATCCTCGTCGCCGGGATCACCGTCGCGATCATCGGGCTCGGCGCCCTGGCCGGGGTGCTGACGGCGCGCCGCGCGCTGTTCGGCCACGCGGTGTTCTGGGCGATGGCGGTCGTGGCCCTGGTCGCGGCGATGAGCCGACCGGACTTCACGCCGCTCTCCCTCCTGCCGCTGGGTGTCGGCGTCGTGGTGTGGACGATCCTGCTCGACTACCTGACCGGGGCGGCCCGGCCGCGGCCGACGCTGGAGGCGTCCCGGCGGCGGTTCCTGCTCAACGCCGGCGGCGTGGCCGTCGCCGCGGTCGCCGTCGCCGCCGGCGGCCGGCTGGTCGGACGGTCCCGCTCCGCGGTCGAGGCCAGCCGGCGGCTGCTGCACCTGCCGGTCACCCGGGGCGCCGTACCGGCCGGCGCCACGAGCGGAGCCCCGGCGGGCCTGGCGCCGTGGCGGGTGCCGAACAACGACTTCTACCGGATCGACACCGCGCTGGTCGTGCCCGCGGTCGACCCGAAGAGCTGGCGGCTGCGGATCCACGGACTCGTGGACCGGGAGATCACGATCGGCTACCGCGAGCTGCTGGACCGGAGGATCACCCAGGACTGGGTGACGATCTGCTGCGTCTCCAACCCTGTCGGCGGTGACCTCATCGGGAACGCCTGGTGGAGCGGCGTGCGGATCGCGGACCTGCTCCGCGAGGCGGGCGTGCACCCCGACGCGGACGCGGTCAAGCAGACGTCGCAGGACGGCTGGACCTGCGGCACCCCGATCGAGGCGCTCACCGACGACCGCAACGCGATGCTGGCGGTGGCCATGAACGGCGACCCGCTGCCGGTCGAGCACGGCTTCCCGGTGCGGATGATCGTGCCCGGGCTGTACGGCTTCGTCTCCGCGACCAAGTGGGTCGTCGACCTCGAGGTCACGAAGTTCTCGGACTTCACGGCCTTCTGGACCGAGCGCGGCTGGTCGTCGCGCGGGCCGGTCAAGACCGAGTCCCGGGTGGAGGTGCCGCGCGACGGCGGCAACGTGAAGACCGGGTCGGTGCGGGTCGGCGGGCACGCCTGGGCCCAGCACACCGGGATCGCGAAGGTGGAGTACCGCCTCGACGGGGACGCCTGGCAGGAGGCCGAGCTGGGCCGGGTCCCGAGCAACGACACCTGGGTGCAGTGGTCCGGCACGGTCGACGTCGACGCGGGCGACCACCGGCTCGCGGTCCGGGCCACCGACCGGTCCGGCTACACCCAGACGTCCGTGCGCACCGACGTGGTGCCGGACGGCGCGACCGGCTGGCACAGCGTGGGGTTCTCCGCCGGCTGAGCCTGCCGAGACTCAGGCCCCCCAGGTGTGGGCGCGGACACAGTGGGTATGCCCGTCTTGTCCTGTGCTGTCTGCAACTGGTCTCGGGCAGCGTCGTCGATGGAAAAGGGTGTTCTCGTGGCCACCGATACCGCTACCGCCGTCCGCACGGACGAACCCCAGCTCAAGAGACACGTCGGTGTCGTCGGGCTGCTGTTCGCCAGCGTGGGCTCGATCATCGGCTCCGGCTGGCTGTTCGGCGCGCTGGACGCGTCGACCGCGGCCGGTCCCGCGGCGCTCATCTCGTGGGCCCTCGGCGGCGTGATGATCCTGCTGATCGCGTTGACGTACGCCGAGCTGGGCACCATGTTCCCGCTGTCCGGCGGGGTGGTGCGCTACCCGCACCTCGCGTTCGGCACGTTCGCCAGCTACACCGCCGGCTGGATCACCTGGGTGGCGGTCGGGACGACCGCGCCGATCGAGGTCGAGGCGACGCTGCAGTACGCCACCAAGTACCTCCCGTTCACCGAGGCGCACACGGTCGGCGGCGAGGAGGTGCACACGCTGACCGGACTGGGCTACGGGTCGGCGGTCGTGCTGATGGCGCTGTTCGTGGTCGTGAACTACTTCGGGGTCCGCTGGTTCGCCCGGATCAACAACGCGCTGGTCTGGTGGAAGATCGCGATCATCCTGGTGGTGATCGGCGCGTTCCTGCTGACCTCGTTCCACGGCGAGAACTTCACCAGCCAGGGCTTCAAGCCGACCGGCTTCCACGGGGTGTTCACCGCGATCGCGACCTCCGGCATCGTGTTCTCCTACCTCGGCTTCCGGCAGGGCATCGAGCTGGCCGGCGAGACCGACAACCCCAAGCGCAACGTGCCGATCGCCGTGGTCGGCTCGGTGCTGATCACCGCGGTGATCTACATCCTGCTGCAGTTCGCGTTCATCGGGTCGCTCGAGCCGCACCTGCTCGACAAGGGCTGGTCCAAGCTCAGCTTCGCCAACGACTTCGGCCCGCTGGCCGGCCTCGCGACGCTGCTCGGCCTGGGCTGGCTCTCGGTGCTGCTGTACGCCGACGCGATCGTCTCGCCCGGCGACACCGGCCTGATCTACACCACCACGACCTCGCGGATCTCCTACGCGATGGCCCGCAACGGGAACGCGCCGCAGAAGCTCGCCTCGACGACCGACCGGGGGGTCCCGCTGGTCAGCCTGGTCGTCGCGTTCGTGGTCGGGCTGATCGTGTTCCTGCCGTTCCCGAGCTGGCAGCAGCTGGTCGGCTTCATCACCTCGGCGACCGTGCTGTCCTTCGCGTCCGGCCCGCTGGTGATGGCGGCGCTGCGGAAGCGGATCCCCGACCGCGAGCGGCCGTTCCGGGTGCCCGGGGGCCACGTGATCCCGTTCCTGGCCTTCTGGGCGGCGAACCTGATCATCTACTGGTCCACCTGGCCCATCAACGAGAAGCTCTTCCTCGCGGTGCTGATCGGCTTCGTGCTGCTCGGCGTCTTCCACGTCACCGGTCAGGTGAAGGCCGAGCGCTACGACCTCAAGGCGGGCGCGTCGTGGACCGTGCCCTGGCTCGCCGGCCTGGCGCTGATCTCCTACCTCGGCGACTACGGCGGCACCGGGCTGATCGGATTCGGCTGGGCGTTCCCGGTCCTGTTCGTGTTCTCCGCGGTGATCTACGGCATCGCCTACACGTTCGCGCTGCCGACCGAGCAGGTCGAGCGCTACGTCGACGACGCCCAGGCCGAGGCCGCCGCCGAGGAGGCCGAGCTCGGGGCCCAGCCCTGAGCCGGTCCGCTCACCAGTTCGGCTCGTCGGGGTCCGGCGGCGGCGGCAGGTCTACGTCGTGCGGGTGCACGACGTAGACCACGCCGCCGGAGGCCCCGAGCCACACCCGCTCGAACTCCGCCCGGTCGAACACCACCCGCACCTCGTCGTTGCTGGCGATCGAGTGGGACGCCGGGTCGTTGCAGATCACGTCACCGTCGACGGTGAACCCGACGATGGTGAGCAGGTGCCCCTCGGTGGCGTAGCCGGCGCCGGTCAGGGTCTCCTCCGTGAACGACACGGTCGCCGCCAGCGGGAGGCCGGCCGCGATGAACGTCTCGGCCTCCGCCAGCGAGCGCAGCCGGGTCACGAACGCGTGCACGCCGTGCCGTCCGGCGTAGGCGGTGTTGAAGGCCCAGTTGCCCGCTCCGCCGTACGCGTAGTCGAAGACGTGCCGCGCGGCCTGCACCACGAACCGGTTGGGGAAGTGCCGCTCCACCCAGTCGTAGTCGCGGGGCGCGGGCAGGCGGTCGTGGAAGGCGAGCAGCATCGACGTGCTGGTGGGGGAGCACCAGCTGCGGCCGCCGCGGTCCCAGTGGAGGTAGTCGCCGCGGTGCAGCTGCTGGGAGTACGGCGGCACGGGCAGCTCGACCCCCCACGCCGACCCGCCGCCGGAGACGTCCTCGGGGGCGTCGGGCGGCACCTGCGAGGCCATCGCGGTGACCAGCCGGACCGTGGGACGGGCGTCGCTGCCCACCCGTCGGAGCAGCGAGACCCGGAGCTGGTGGGCGGTGAACCGCGCGCCGTCGCGGGCCTCGACGACGTCGGTCAGCACCCGGGCGCCGTCCGCGACCTGCCCCGGCACCGAGGTCGGGTGGATCTCGCGGTCGGACTCCGCCCAGCGGGCGAGGGTGAACCACGGCGACCAGCGGCGACGGCCGCCCTCGTCGGTGGCCGCGCGGGCCTCGACCAGCAGCCAGGAGTCGCCGGGCGTCTCGGCGTTCCACGAGGGCACCACCTCGGTGGCCGCGAACGCCGTCTCGACCTGCGGGGAGACCCAGGCAGCCCACTCGTAGGTCGTCGGCACGGACGGCTGCGCGTGGGGGTCCTCGTAGGTGAGCGTCCCGGCCGGCGCCTCGATCGCGAGGACGCCGTCGACGACCCGGGTGCCCTGGTGGCTGCCCTGCGCCAACGTCTCGGACCGCCACGTCGTGAGCGCGACGTGGCGGGGTGGGGCGGCGACCAGGGTCACCAGCTCACCCCCGTCGAGGCCGGGAGCGGGTGGGCGCTGTCCCGGATCACGTAGGCGAGGCCGCCCGAGCCGCGCAGCCCGCTGCTCGTGGGGTAGCGCTGCAGCCACGCGTTCTCGAACTGCCCGCGGTCATAGGTACGCCGGACGCCGGAGCGGGTCCGCGACGCCGGGTCGTTGACCACCACGTCGCCGGTCGAGGTGAACCCGACGACCACGACGAGGTGGCCGTTGCTCGCCGAGATGGGGGCGCCGGACAGCTCGCCGCGGGCGAACGTGATCGAGGTGACGACCGGGATGCCGGCCCGCACCAGCTGCTCGACGCCGCGCAGCGACGCGAGCCGGGTGACGAACGCGTGCCCGGTGTAGCGGGCGGCGTAGGCCGTGTTGAACGGCCAGTTGCCGGTGCCGTCGTAGCCGTGGTCGAACGTCATCCGGGCCGCGTGGTCGACCACCCGGTCGACGTACGACTTCTTGACCCAGGCGTACTCCGTGCTGGGCGGCAGCTTCTTGTAGTAGGCGAGCACCATCGACGTCGACGTGGGCGAGCACCAGGCCTCGCCGCCGCCGCCGTACTGGGGGTACTCGCCGGCGTGCACCATCTGGGAGTAGCGCGGCACGTCGAGGACGACCCCGCGCGCGACACCCGGCCGCGACGTGGTGACCCGGTCGACCGCGGGCAGGTCGGAGGTGACCGCGCCGACCGTGCCGACGGTCGGGGTGAGCGTGGTGCCGGCCTTGCGGAGCAGGGTGACGCGCAGCTGCCACGAGCTGAAGCCGCCGTAGGTCGCGACCCAGGTGTCGGTCGCGACCCGGGCCAGGTCGTCGGTCTGGCTGCCCAGGCTGGTGCGGCGGAAGGTCGCGTCGCCGCGCGCCCACCGGCCGAGGGTGTCCCAGCTGCTGCGGGTGCCGCCCTCGCTGACGCCGCGCACGTCGACCTGGACCAGGGTGCCCTCGGGGGTGCTCGCCGCCCACGACGGCACCAGCTCGGTCAGCGCGAAGCCGGGCCGGGTCCACGGGGAGGTCCAGGTGCCCCGTTCGTACGTCGTCCGGCCGATCGTCGTGCGCGCCGTCGGGCCGGCCAGGCGGAGCTTGCCGGCCGAGGCGGTCGCGCCGGAGAACGTGCCCGTGCGCAGCTCGGCCGTGGTGTCCCACTGCCGGTAGGAGATCTCGCGCGGGGCGTCGGCGCGGGCCTCGCGGGCCTGCGCCGGTGCGGCGAGGGGGGTCAGCATGAGCGCGCTCGCCAGGACGGCGCGCAGGGGAAGGTGCGGCACGAAGGTAATTTTACCGAGTCTTGTCACTCCGTGAACATGGTTACCACGCATCACTTCTGTCACCGGTCAGATCACCCCGTGGCAGGACAAGGGACGAGACGAGTGGGCATGGTGACCCTCTTCCGAGAAGGATGGGGACACCACATTTCTGGGCCGCGGGACGGGGTGTCAACGATGTTGCGGGTCTGGCTCCTCCCGCACCTGAGCGCGCCGCGGCCCGTCGATACGATGGGCCGGTGACTCTCCGGCTCTACGACACCGCGACGCGCGGGATCCGCGACTTCGTCCCCCTCGAGGCGGGCAAGGTCGGGATCTACCTGTGCGGCCTGACGGTGCAGTCCGAGCCGCACGTGGGGCACGTCCGGTCGGCGGTGAACTTCGACGTGCTGCGGCGCTGGCTGGTCGCCCGCGGCTACGACGTGACGTTCATCCGCAACATCACCGACATCGACGACAAGATCCTGATCAAGGCGGCCGAGCAGGGCCGCCCCTGGTACAACCTCGCCTACGCGATGCGGCGTGAGCTCGACGCCGCCTACGACGCCCTCAACGTCGACCCGCCGACGTACGAGCCGGCCGCGACCGGGCACGTGCCGGAGATGATCGAGCTGATCACCCGGCTGATCACCCGCGGACACGCCTACGCCGCCGAGGACGGGTCCGGCGACGTGTACTTCGACGTGCGGTCCTGGGCGGCGTACGGCGAGCTCACCCACCAGCGCATCGACGACATGGAGGCCGCCGCCGACGCCGACCCGCGCGGCAAGCGGGACGCGCGCGACTTCGCGCTCTGGAAGGGCTGGAAGAAGGAGTCGGAGCCGGAGACCGCGGCCTGGCCGTCCCCCTGGGGACCGGGCCGCCCGGGGTGGCACATCGAGTGCTCCGCGATGGCGCTGAAGTACCTCGGCGGGCAGTTCGACATCCACGGCGGCGGCGTCGACCTCCGCTTCCCGCACCACGAGAACGAGCAGGCCCAGTCCCGGGCGGCGGGGTTCGGGTTCGCGTCGTACTGGATGCACAACGCCTGGATCACCACCGCCGGCGAGAAGATGAGCAAGTCGCTCGGCAACTCGCTCGTCGTACCCTCCGTGCTCGAGCGGGTGCGGGCCATCGACCTGCGCTACTACATGGTCGCGGCGCACTACCGCTCGCACGTGGAGTTCTCCTTCGAGGCGCTGGAGGAGGCCGCGGCCGGCTTCGCCCGCATCGAGTCGTTCCTGACCCGCGCGGCCGCGATCGTCGGACCCATCGAGACCGGCACCTTCTGCGCCGACTTCGAGCAGGCGATGGACGACGACCTCGGCACCCCGGCGGCCGTCGCCGCGGTCTACGAGGTGGTCCGCGAGGGCAACAAGCTGCTGGCAGGCGGCGACAGCCCGGCGCTGCGGGGCGCGGCCTCGTCGGTGCGGGCGATGCTCGCGGTGCTCGGCGTCGACCCGTTCGACCCGCACTGGCAGGGCGCGTCGTCCCGGTCGGAGGCCAAGCTCACCGCGGCCGTCGACTCGCTCGTGTCCGTCCTGCTCGAGCAGCGCGCCGCGGCCCGGGCCGCCAAGGACTTCGCCACCGCTGACGCGATCCGCGACCAGCTGAAGGCCGCGGGCATCGAGCTCGAGGACACCCCGCAGGGCCCGACGTGGTCGCTGTGACCGAATCGGATGGTCGAGCTTGTCGAGACCATCCCCTGGAAGGACTCTGATGGCAGGCAACTCCTCGCGACGCGGGGCGATCAAGAAGACCGGCAAGGGCAACCCCACCGCCGGCTCGGGTGGCCGTGTGAAGCGCGGTCTCGAGGGTCGTGGCCCGACCCCGAAGGCCAAGGACCGCGAGGGGCACGTCGCCTACAAGCGCAAGAAGCGGGCCGAGAAGGTCGCGCCCCGGCGCAAGCCGTCGGTGCGCAAGGGCGGCGACTCCGAGTGGATCGCCGGCCGCAACTCGGTCGTCGAGGCGCTGCGCGCGCAGATGCCGGTCAGTGCGGTGTACGTCGCCGAGGGGGCCGAGCGCGACGGCCGGCTGCGTGAGGTGTTCCGGGTCGCCGCGGACCGCGGCATCTCCCTGCTCGAGGTGAGCCGCGGCGAGCTCGACCGGCTCACCGACGGTGCCGTGCACCAGGGCCTCGCGGCTCGCGTCCCCGCCTACGAGTACGCCCACCCCGACGACCTGCTCGAGGCCGCCGCGACCCTCCAGGAGCCGCCGCTGATCGTGGCGCTCGACTCCGTCACCGACCCGCGCAACCTCGGGGCCGTCGTACGCTCCGCGGCGGGGTTCGGCGCCCACGGCGTGCTCATCCCCGAGCGCCGCTCCGCCGGCATGACCGCCTCGGCCTGGAAGACCTCCGCCGGCGCCGCGGCCCGGCTCCCGGTCGCCCAGGCGACGAACCTGGTCCGCCAGCTCAAGGCCTACCAGGACGCCGGCTGCATGGTCGTCGGCCTGGCCGCCGACGGCGACGTCTCCCTGCCCGACCTCGACCTCGCCGACGGTCCCCTCGTCGTCGTCGTCGGCTCCGAGGGCGACGGCCTCTCCCGCCTCGTCACCGAGACCTGCGACCAGCTCGTCTCCATCCCCATGGCCACCGACCTCGAGTCCCTCAATGCCGGCGTCGCCGCCAGCGTCACCCTCTACTCCATCTCCCAATCCCGCCGAGCCGGGTCATAGTTCCCGCCGAGCCGGGTCAAATTTCCGGTCGACCCGGGTCATAGTTCCGGTCGAGCCGGGTCATCTGCACAGGCGTCCGACGGCGCTGTCCGTCCCCACCCCACGATCGGGTACGGCGCGCCGGGGTGGACGTGCCCCACGGTCGGATCATGCGCACCGACCTGCTGCCCGCCGAGCCGTTCACGACCGCGACGGCCCGTTCCCTCGGGATGACCCGCAAGGACCTCGACGCCCTGGTGTCGATGGGGATGCTGCGGCGCCTCCTCCACGGGGTCTACCAGCGGCGCGACCAGCCGGACACGATCGAGTCCCGGATCAGCGCCGCCCGCCTCGTCGTCACCGCCGGCGCGGTCTTCGTCGACCGCACGGCCGCCTGGCTGCACGGCGTCGACGTCTTCGACTACCGCGAGCTCGAGTTCCTGCCGCCGGTGGAGTGCGTCGTTCTGCGCGGACGCTCGCGCATCGAGCGGAAGGAGTGCTCGGGCGGCGAGCGTGACCTCGCGGCCCGGGACGTGATGCGCCTCCGCGACGTCCAGGTCACGACACCGCTGCGCACCGCGCTCGACCTGGGCTGCAAGCTCTCACGACCGGACGGGCTCGCCGCGCTCGACCTGTTCGGCCGGCATCACGGCGTCACCGAGGCCGACCTGCTCCGGTCGCTGCCGCGCTACCGGGGACGGCGGGGCGTGGTGAAGCTGCGAGGGCTGGTGCTCCTCGCAGACCCGCGGTCGGAGTCGGCCGGCGAGTCGCGGGTCCGGCTACGGATCCATGACGCCGGACTGCCGCTACCGGTGCCGCAGCACTGGGTGCTCGACCGCGGCGTGCCGCGGTACCGCCTCGACCTCGCCTATCCGAAGCACCGGATCGCGGTCGAGTACGACGGTGAGTGGCACGACGCGACCGCGGATCAACGGCGGGCGGACCAACAGCGACGGACCTGGCTGCGCGCGCACGGCTGGACCGTCATCGTGGTCCGGCGGGGAGAGCTCGGCGGGCGCACGTCCGAACCCTGGCTCCGGGATCTGCGCAACGCTCTCGAGGTCGTCGGATGACCCGGCTCGACCGGAACTTTGCCCCGGCTCGACCGGAACTTTGCCCCGGCTCGACCGGAACTTTGGCCCGGGTCGACGGGAAATCTGGCCCGGGTCAGGACTCGTCGAGGACGGCTTGGAGCTCTTCGGTGTCGGGAGAGGGAGGGGCGGCGATGGCTTCCTCGGGGCGCTGGGCCAGGACGTTCTCGATGTAGCTGCGGGCGGCGACCTCGGTCTTGGTCGGCGTGCCGCCCTGCTCGGACAGGAACCACCGGTGCTCGAGGATCTCGTGGAAGACCTCGGCCGGCTCGAGCTTGCCGCGCAGGTCCGGCGGGACCATGGCCGTGATCGGCTCGTAGACCCGGGTGAGCCACCGGTGCGCGACGATCGCCCGGTCCTCGCCGCCGAGGTCGTACCACGCGGTGAACGCCGCCAGGTCGTTCAGCAGCCGCCGGGCCTGGTTCTCCTCGACGTCGAGACCGGTCAGGCGTTGCAGCTCGCGGGCGTGGTGGTTGGCCTCGACGACCTTGGGCTGCACCTTCACCGTGGCGCCGTCCCAGTCGGTGACGATGTCGAGCTCGTCGACGTCGAAGCCGAGGTCGTTGAGCCGCTCGATGCGCTGCTCGATCCGCCAGATCTCGTCGGTGGTGAACTCCTCGGTGCCGGTGAGCTCGCCCCACAGGCCGTCGTACCGCTCCTCGAGCCGCTCGACGATGGCGTCGGCCTCGAAGTCCTCGCTGAGCAGGCCGCCGGCCTGCAGGTCGAGCAGCTCGCCGAAGATGTTGGTCAGCGCCACCTCGAGGTCGTGGGCGCGCTGGCCGGGGCTGAGCGTCTCGTGGAGCTCGCCGGTCTCGGCGTCGACGAGGTACGCCGCGAACTCGCCCGCGCTGCGGCGGAACAGCACGTTCGACAGCGACACGTCTCCCCAGAAGAACCCGGCCAGGTGCAGCCGCACCAGCAGCACGACGAGTGCGTCGAGGATCTTGGGCAGGCTGTCGTGGGGGAGGCCGTGGCTGAACAGCGAGCGGTACGGCAGGGAGTACCGCAGGTGCCGGGTCACCAGCGCCGGCTCGATCTCCTCGTCGTCCTCGGACTCGCGGCCACTGACCACCCCGACCGGCTCGACCGCGGGCAGGCCGAGGCGGCGGAGGTCACGAAGCAGGCGGTACTCCCGGTTCGCCCACTGCTCGCGGGTCTGCTTCACGGCGTACACGTCCTGGCCGAGCCGGACGATCCGCACGATGTGCCGCGAGATGCCGCGGGGGAGGGGTACGAGGATGTCGTCGCCCCACTCGTCGAGGGACAGGTGCCACGGGAGGGTGACGAGGGCCGGGTTGGGCTTCGTCGCGACAATGCGCAGCGCCATGGCGCCCAGGGTAGACCCCGGGCCTCAGGCCCCCGGCTCCAGGAACACCGCGCCGGGGCCGCGCGGAGCCACCGCGTCGTCGGGGTTGCTGAGCGCGCAGGTGCGCAGGCTCAGGCAGCCGCAGCCGATACAGCTGTCGAGCTTGTCGCGCAGCCGCTCCAGGCGCTCGATCTGCGCGTCGATCCGCGGCCGCCAGCTGTGGGAGAGCCGGGCCCAGTCGGCCTTGGTGGGGGTGCGCCCCTCGGGCAGGGTCGCGAGCGCCTCGGCGATCTCGTCGAGGGTGAGCCCGACGCGCTGCGCCGAGCGGATGAAGGCCACCCGTCGGAGGGTGGCGCGGCGGAACCGTCGCTGGTTGCCGCTGGTGCGCTCGGACTCGATGAGTCCCTGCGCCTCGTAGTACCGCAGGGCGGACGTCGCCACCCCCGAACGCTCGGAGAGCTCGCCGATGGTCAGCTGCGCGACGGCCATGGCCCTACGGTACCGCGGAGTTCAACTTCACTCGAGGTTGAGCAAGTGGTCTCGACAGGCTCGACCACCCGGAAGGCTCAGTGCTTGAAGGCGTCCTTCACCTTCTCGCCGGCCTGCTTGAGGTCGGCCTTGCTCTGGTCCTTCTTGCCCTCGGCCTGCAGGTCGCGGTTGTCGGTCGCGTCGCCGAGCTTCTCCTTGGCCTTGCCGAGTGCGCCCTCACCCTTGTTGGCGATCTTGTCGTCGTTGCCCATGTGTTCCTCCTCCGTCGGTTGCCACGGGTTACCCCGAGGCGTCGAAAGGATGCGCAGACCGGGTCACTACGATGGACCCGCATTCGATGCGCCGCCGCTTTAGCTCAGCTGGTAGAGCACTCGCCTTGTAAGCGAAAGGTCGTCAGTTCGAACCTGACAAGCGGCTCTCGTCGCCCTCACCCGTTGTCCGGCTCGTCGCCGGCCAGGTCGATCGGCTGCACGCCGTACTTCGTGACCAGGTCGTCGTCCTTCGGCAGATCGACGTGGTCGGGGAGCTCGGCGTCCGCGAGCACCGCCCGCTCCTCGTCGCCGCGCTCACGGATGAACGCGACGATCTTCTCCTTGCTGACCCGCATGGCATCTCCTGTACGTCGAGACGGGGCCGGACCGGCCGGTCCAGGCATAGGTGCACCTCGGACTGGGTACCCGATATGCGTACTTGCAGACCAGGAGGCCCCCCATGTTCGGACGCACACGGCACCACGACACACGCGAGGCGGGCGGGACCGTCGTCGCCGAGCGTGACGACGAGACCCGCAGCCAGCAGGCCGCCTACGAGGAGGGCTACGCGGACGGGCACGACCCGGCCGCAGCACAAGACGTCCGTCGCGAGCGGTTCGGGGGGCTCAACCCCGGCGCCGCCTTCTTCGGCTGGCTGGTCGCGATCGCGGTGAGCCTGCTGCTCACCGGCATCGTCGGCGCGATCGCCGCCGCCGCGGGCACGAACACTCAGGTGCAGCAGACCGCCGACCAGGCGGCGACCGGCACCATCGGCCTGGTGGCGGCGGTCGTGCTGCTGGTGGTGCTGATGATCGGCTACTACGCGGGCGGCTACGTCGCCGGCCGGATGTCCCGGTTCAACGGCTCCAAGCAGGGCCTGGGTGTGTGGATCACCGGCGTCGTGGTGACCGTCGCGATGGTCGTGCTCGGTGCGATCTTCGGCAACCAGTACGACATCCAGAACCGGGTCAACCTGCCCCGCCTCCCGGTGACCGCGGACGCGCTCACCACGGGTGGCGTCGTCGCCGCCCTGGCGGTGCTGGTCGGCACGCTCGTCGCGGCGATGGCCGGCGGCTCGATCGGGACGCACTACCACCGCCGGGTCGACCGGGTCGGCTACCGCAACAGCTGACGGGACGGAGAGCCCTACCCCACCTTCTCCGGCGCGAACTCCGTCCGCGGCTCGGCGAGCAGGTCCTGCGTCTGCACGATGCGCATCTCCCGCTCGCCGGCCGCGGTCGTCGCGTCCACGACCGCGAACACCGACGACGTGGTGCGGGCGAGCACGGTCTCGAGCGGGTGGCCGCGCAGCAGGTTCGCCAGGAACACCGCGGCGGTCAGGTCCCCGGCGCCCGGCGGGCTGACCGCGAGCCGCGGGGTGCGGGTCCGCCAGGCGCCGTCGGCCGAGACCGCCACCATGTCGAGGGCGTTGTCCGGGGTGTCCTCCAGGATCGCGCTGGTCACCAGGACGACGGACGGGCCGGAGGCCCGCACCCGGTGCGCCGCCTCGAGCAGCCCATCGAGGGTGGTCGTCGTGGTGCCGGCCAGGAAGTCCAGCTCGAAGTGGTTGGGCGTCACCACGTCCGCCGCGGGCACCACCCGGTCGCGCATGAACTCGGGGATGCCCGGTCGCACGAACATGCCGCGGCCGACGTCGCCCATCACCGGGTCGCAGCAGTAGATCGCGTTCGGGGCGGCCTTCTTGACCCGCGCGACCGCATCGAGGACCACCGCGCCGACGTCCTCGGCGCCCTGGTAGCCGGACAGCACCGCCTCGCAGGACGGGAACGCCCCGCGGTCCTCGACTCCCCGGATCACGTCCGCGACGTCCTCGGCGGTCAGCAGGGGTCCGCGCCAGTCGCCGTACCCGGTGTGGTTGGAGAAGTGCACCGTCATCACCGGCCACACCTCCCAGCCCAGCCGCTGCAGCGGGAACAGGGCCGCGGAGTTGCCGGCATGGCCGTAAGCGACGAGGGACTGGATCGAGAGAATGCCCATAGAGCGATCCTGACATTTCCCTGCGGTAGCGCCTCACGCAGTCCTAGTGTCTCCCCGCACCAGTCGGTGCCTTGATCTCGGGGGAGTCCCACATGAAGCGCGTCCGTCCTGTCTTCGTCGCGCCCCTGCTCGCGGCCGCGCTGCTCGTGCCGACCGCACCCGCCCACGCCGAGGACCACGTCGTCGGCGCCAACCCGGTCGACGAGGTGCTCAAGCACGGCGAGCTCGTGGGTGCCGTCGTCACCTACCGGTCGGTGGGGACCGAGTACGGCGAGACCCGCACGTCGGTGACCACCGACCACTACGACACCCGGGGGCGACGGGTGCTGTCGACCGAGGCCGCGACGGATGCCGCCGGTGCGGTCGTCTCCCGGCGCGAGGCCTCGTGGGTGTACGACGCCAAGGGCCGTCTTGTGCACGAGGCCGTCGTGAGCGACTACGACGGCGACGGTCCCGAGCCGGCGATGACGGAGGCGACCGACACCACCTTCGACAAGCTGGGCTACGCGCAGCAGAAGGCCGTGACGGTCGATTTCAACGGCGACGGGGTGCCGGAGCAGAGCGAGACCTACACGTTCGGCAACGACCACAAGGGGCGTGCCGTCGCGACCACGGCCGAGCAGGACTACGACGGGGACGGCGTCGTCGAGACCGTCGTCCACGAGGTCGTCGACTACGACGCCCGGGGCCGGGTGCTGCGTGACGCCGCCACCTACGAGACTCCTCAGGGTGAGCTGCTCGGGCGCGGCGAGACGCTCAACACCTACGACCAGCACGGTCAGGTCACCTCGACCAGTCAGTCGTCCTACGCCTCCGACGGCTCGCTCCTCAGCCGGGACGCGACGGGCACGACCTTCGACGTGCACGGGAACGCCGTGACCATCGAGACGGTCTTCGACGAGGACGGCATGCCCGGCACGGACTGGCGCAGCGTGGTGACGAACACCTACGACGGCCACGACCGGCTCCTCACCTCGACGCAGCGCGGCTACTTCGGCGACGGCAGCCCGGGCGGGGTGTACGAGACCCGCTACACCTACGCCGGCCCGGGTGGCTACGTCAGGTTGGAGGTCCTGGCCGACTATGACGGCGACGGGACCCTCGAGCCACAAGGCAGCCTGGACGTGACCTACGACCGACAGGGCCGAGAGGTGCTCGACGTGGGTACGTCGTCCGACGGGTCGAACCGCGACGTCTGGACCTACGACAACCAGGGTCGCCGTACCTCGCGCGTGTCGAGCTGGTACGACGCCGAGGGGACGCTGCTCAGCCGGACGACCGCGCGCTACGCCTACCCGTCCCGCACGGGCTACACGATCACGACGGAGTACGACTACGACGCCGACGGCGTCCCCGAGGTCACCACGGAAGAGTCGCGCCAGGTCGACTGACTCTCAGGCGACCTGCAGCGACCGCTTGGACAGCCCCATCCAGTAGCCGTCGACGACCTGGTCGCCCGGCGTCTCCGGGTCGGACGCGGCGCCGAGCGTGATGAACAGCGGCGTGTAGTGCTCGACCGTGGGGTGGGCGTAGGGCATGCCCGGCGCCTTGGTCTTGTACGACGCGAGCTCGTCGACGTCGCCGCGGGCCAGCGCCTCGGCCGCCCATGCGTCGAAGTCCTTCGACCAGCCGGGCGCCGCCGCGTCGATGCGGAACTCGCGCAGGAACGGCAGGCCGTGGGTGAGGAAGCCGGAACCGATGATCAGCACGCCCTCGTCGCGGAGCGGGCGGAGCCGGCGACCCAGCTCGAGCAGCCGGTAGGGGTCGTCGGTGGGCAGGGACATCTGCAGCACGGGGATGTCGCCGGCCGGGTACATGATCTTCAGCGGCACCCAGGCGCCATGGTCCAGACCGCGGGAGGAGTGCTGGTGGACCGGTTCGGTGTCCGGCATCATCGCCGCGACCCGCGCGGCGAGCGCCGTCGCGTCCGGGGTCTCGTAGGTCATCTCGTAGTAACGCTGGGGAAAGCCTCCGAAGTCGTAGACCAGCGGCGTGCCCGGACCGCTCGCGGACAGCATCACCGGCGCCGACTCCCAGTGCGCCGAGACGATGAGAATCGCCGTCGGACGCGGCAGGTCGCGCGCCCAGGCCGCCAGCTGGCTGCTCCACAGCACGTCGTCGAGCAGCGGCGGCGCGCCGTGCCCGATGTAGAGCGCGGGCATCCGCGCGTCGGTCGGCTGCGTGTCCGTCATGGTGTCCCTCCGGTCCTGCGTGGTGACTCCATCCTAAAGCGTTTAAGTTGAAGCATCAAGTTTCACCGAACCATGCGCGAGTGGTGGTGCGAGCCCCCTACGCTGGAGCCATGACCCGTTGGCTGGACGAGGACGAGCTGCAAGCGTGGCTCAAGCTCGCCGGCGTCATGCTCAAGCTCGCTCCGGCGCTCGACTCGCAGCTGCAGCGCGACTCGGACCTGACGCACTTCGACTACCTGTGCCTGGCGATGCTCTCCGAGACCGAGGAGCGCACCCTGCCGATGAGCGAGCTGGCCGGTCGGACCAATGCCAGCCTGTCGCGGCTCTCGCACGTCGTGAGCAAGCTCGAGAAGCGCGGCTGGGTGGCGCGCTGCCCCTCGCCGGCGAGTCGTCGGGTGACGCTGGTCCGGCTGACGGAGGAGGGCTGGGACGTGCTCGTCGCCGCCGCCCCCGGGCACGTCGAGACCGTCCGCAGCCTGGTCTTCGACGACCTGGACCGTGAGGACGTCGCGGCCCTGCACCGGATCGCCGGGCACATCGTGGAGCGCATCGAGGCCTCGCGGCTGAAGTCCACCTGCTGAGCGTCGTACTAACCTAAGTCTACTGACTACATCTACAATGGGTGGATGGTCCGGACTTTGCCCTCCCCGCAGGCCGTGCGCGGCGGACGCCTCCCCGACTTCCTGCTCGTCGGCGCGCCCAAGGCCGGTACGACGGCCCTGCACGCCGCGCTGGCGCAGCACCCCGAGCTGTTCCTGAGCAGGGTGAAGGAGCCGAAGTACTACCTGTGCGGCGACTCCCCGCCGCCGGCCTACCGCGGTCCGGGCGACGCGCACAGCAGCCAGGAGTGGATCTGGCAGCGGCAGCGGTACCTCGACCTGTTCCAGGACGCCGGCACCGACCAGGTGGCCGGCGAGAGCACGCCGTTCTACCTCTACCACCGCGACGCCCGCCGCCGGATCGCCGCCGACGTGCCGCGGGCCAAGCTCGTCGCGGTGCTGCGCGACCCGGTGGACCGGGCCTACTCCAACTGGATGCACCTGTGGGCCGACGGCCTCGAGCCGTGCGGCGACGTCGTCGAGGCGTGTGCGCGGGAGGCCGAGCGGGTGGACAGCGGCTGGGCGCCGTTCTGGCACTACCGGGGGCTCGGGATGTACGGCCGCCAGCTGGCCGACCTCCTCGAGCACGTCCCGCGCGAGCAGGTGCTCGTGCTCCGCTACCGCGCGCTGGTCGACGACCCGCGCACCGCGCTCAACCGGGTCGCGCGCTTCCTGGGCGTCGCGGAGGACGTGGTCACCGAGATCCCGTCCGGCAACTCGCGGCCGTTCGTGCACCCCAGCGTCCGGACCCGGGTGCTCGGGCCGGTGGTGCGCGCCGGCGCGAAGGCCGGCCAGTTCCTGCCGCCGCAGGCTTGGCGCGCCGCCAGCAAGCCGATCATCGGGCAGCTCCACCAGCGCGGGAACCCCGCCCGGCCGCGGCTCACCCCCGAGCAGCGCGACGCCCTGCGCGAGCCGTTCCTCGAGGACATCGCGCTGCTCGAGGAGCTGACCGGCGAGTCCTACGAGGACTGGCGCACCCACCGCGACGGCGACTCCTTCCACACCCGCCAGTCGCAGCGCGAGTCCGCCACGGCGGGGTGAGACCCCGCTGGTCGAGGTGCGAGCCTGCGAGCCTCGAAACCAGCGTCAGCCGGCGACGACGTTGGTCATCAGGTCGTGCGCACCGTCGGGCCGGGCGGCCTCGAAGTAGAAGCGGGTGCCGCCGCCGGGCAGCGGCACCGCCGCGACGTAGCGCAGCGCACCGTCGCTGTGCGGCGAGCGGATCACCGGCCGGTCCTCGGCGACGAGGTGCCGGCCGTCGGTGGAGCGGGCCACCCCCGTGACCTCGTGCCAGTTGTCCTCGGCGCGGGCCCGTCCGTCGTACAGCACCACGAGCGGCTGCTCGGACAGCACCGCGGTGACCCGGGCGCCGCGCTGGTCCCAGGTGCCGGGTGTCGGCGCGAGCACGGTCCCGTGCCACTCCCAGGCGAGGCCGTCGGTGCTGGTCGCGAACGCGGTGGTCATCCGGTCCTCGTGGCCCGCCTCGGTCAGCGGGTGCACGCACACCCACATCCGCCAGCCGGTCTCGTCGACCAGCACGACCGGGTCCTTGACGGCGACCTCGTCGGAGCCGGGGAGGACGACCGTGCGGGTGCCGTGCTCCAGCCCCGCGGGCTCGTCGGCGTCGACGGCCTCGATCCACCAGTGCTTGGAGTCCGGGGTGGCGCAGGAGAGGTAGAGCCGCCAGCCGCCCTCCGGCCGCGGCACCAGCACCGGCCGCTCGAACGACTCGGCGCCGAACTCGTCGCGGCGCACCTCGGCGACGGTCACGAAGTGCTCGCCGTCCTCGGAGCGGGCCACGACCACGGAGACGCCGCGGCCCTCCCGCAGCGGCCGGCGGACCCGGTAGGTCAGCCAGTAGACGCCCTCGACGAGCACGGCGCTCGCGGCGCCGGACCAGTTGCCGGGGGTGTCGCCCGGAGCGGGTACGACGACGGTCGCGTCCTCGAAGCTGGGCAGGGCGAGGGTCTGCGTCATGCCGTAAATACTACTTAACAAGTCGACAAAAGCCCGGAGCGGCGCTCATCGGTCCAGCCACGTGGCGCCCGGGGCACCGGGACGCCAGCCCGCCAGCAGGTCGAGGAGCGCGTCCGGCCGGTCCGCCGCGAGCACCAGCGCCCGGTGCTCGGTCGACACGAACCGCTCGGTCACGGTGTGGTCGAGGAACGCGAGCAACGGGTCGAAGAAGCCCTCGACGTCGAGCAGGCCGCACGGCTTGCTCTGCAGCCCGAGCTGCGACCAGGTGAGGATCTCGGCGAGCTCCTCGAGCGTGCCGAGGCCGCCGGGCAGCGCGACGAACCCGTCGGCGAGGTCGGCCATCAGCGCCTTCCGCTCGTGCATCGAGCCGGTGACCCGCAGCTCGGTGAGCCCGTCGTGCGCGACCTCCCGGTCCACGAGGTGCTGCGGGATCACGCCCACCACCTCACCGCCGGCCGCGAGCGCCGCGTCGGCGACGGCCCCCATGAGGCCGACGCTCGCTCCGCCGTACACCAGCCGCATCCCGCGTGTGGCGACCTCCCGGCCGAGCGCCGTCGCCGTCTCGGTGTACGACGGACGGGCGCCCGGGCTCGAGCCGCTGAACACGCAGACGGACCGCAGCCCGCTCACGCGAGCCGCCAGTCGACCGGGCGGCCGCCCTGCTTCTCCAGCAGCGTGTTCACCCGGCTGAACGGGCGCGACCCGAAGAACCCGCGGGACGCCGACAGCGGGCTCGGGTGCACAGACTCGACCCACGGCACCGGCCCGAGCATCGGCTTCAGGCCCTGCGCGTCGCGGCCCCAGAGGATCGCGGCGAGCGGGCCGCCCCGGCGGGCGAGCACCTCGATGGCCCGCTCGGTGACCGCCTCCCAGCCGCGGCCGCGGTGCGAGGCCGGCGCCCCCGGTCGCACGGTCAGGCACCGGTTGAGCAGCATCACGCCCTGGTCGGACCACGGCGACAGGTCACCGTTGGGCGGGGGCTCGCAGCCGACGTCGTCGACGAGCTCCTTGTAGATGTTGACCAGGCTCTTGGGTAGCGGCCGGACGTCCGGTGCGACCGAGAACGACAGCCCGACGGCGTGCCCGGGGGTGGGGTAGGGGTCCTGCCCGACGACGAGCACCCGGACGTCGGCGAGCGGGCGGCTGAACGCGCGCATGATGTGGTCGCCGTGCGGCAGGTACGTGTGCCCGGCCTGCACCTCGGTGCGCAGGAACGCGCCCATCGCCTCGATCCGGTCGTCGACCGGTGCCAGCGCCTCCGCCCAGTCCTGGGCGACCAGGCCCTTGTCCACGAGTCCGGCCAGCGCGCTCATGGGCGTCACCCTATGTAACGCGGGGTTATGGACGCTGAACCCGTGGCGCATCTCGTGTGGAGCGTCCGTAACCCCGCGTTACAGCGGGGGTGCGGGGCGGCTCAGCGGCCGAGCGCCCGAAGCACCTCGCGGGCGTCGGCGCGCATCCCGGACGCGAAGGGGTGGTACGCCAGCGCCTTCTCGCGGACCGTGACGTTGCCGTTGACCCACGGGGTGCGGGCGCAGATGTCGTGGCCCGCGGAGGCGGAGTACATGTCGACGAACGTGGTGCCCGTGCGGCGGGCCGCCTGCCGGAGCGCCCGGTCGAGCCCCTGGCTGATCCGCCGGCCCTCGGCGTAGTCGCCGGCCGCGAGCGGCAGCCCGACGCAGCTGCCCCGGTCGGGGACCAGGCGGAGGTACCCGACGAGCAGGACCTTCGCGTCGGGTGCCTTGCGCCGGATCGTGCGCAGCACGCCGGTGACGTGGCGGCTGATCGTGGCGACCGCCCCGTCGAGGTCGGGGCCCTGGGTGGCGAGCCGGCGCGCGCAGGGGGAGCCCTGCGGGTCGGAGGACCTCAGCTGGGTGCAGGTGCGCACCAGCGTCGAGAACAGGTCCAGGTCGTTGCCGCCGATCGTCAGCGTGACCAGCGAGGTCTCCGGGGTGACCGCCCGCATCTGAGGCGGGATCCGTGCGTCCCCGAAGGTGCGCTGCACGTGGGTGAGGTCGCGGGTGGTGGCGCCGCTGCAGGTGACGTCGACGAAGTCGTGCACGTCGAGCGCGTCGGCGAGCAGGTGCCCGTAGTTGTGGTCGGAGCGGGCGCAGCCGGCGGCCAGGTCCGTGGTGGGGATCAGCGGCCCGGCCGCGTAGGAGTCACCCAGGGCGACGTACCGGCCGACGGGCTCCGGCGCCGCGGACGAGGCCTGGGCTGCGGTCGAGGAGGTCGCCGGATCCGGCGCCGCGCTGCCTTGCGTGCAGCCGGTCAGCAGCAGCGCGGCCGCGGCGACCGCGGTGGTCAGGATGGTGCGCAATCGGTCCCCCCGGGTGGTGCCGGTCGGTGACGTCATCGTGGGTACGTCGCGGCGAGGTCCCGGCGTACGACGCGGGCGGCCGCGACGAGCCGCAGGAGCACCCCGGCCGTGATCGCCTGGCCCGCCATCAGGCCGAAGAGCACGAGCACCTGGGCGGCGCCCGCCTCGAGCGGCGTCCCCCCGCCGAGAAGCACTCCGACGAACGCGCCCGGCAAGGTCACGAGGCCGACGGTACGGGTCTGGTCCAAGCCCGGGGTCAGTGCCTCGCGAGCGGTCGGCGCGATCACCTCGAACGCCGCGTCAGGGCTGGTCATCCCGATCGCGAGCGCCGCCTCGTAGGTCCCGAAGTTCCCGGACAGCTCGTCGAAGGCCCGGCGGCCGGTCAGCGTCGAGGCGGTCATCATGTTGCCGACCACGATGCCCGCGATGGGGATGATCCCGGGCCCGTTGAACGGCACCACGCCCGAGGCGAAGATCAAGATGAGCACCGGGACGATGCCGGCCGCGATGGCCAGGGCGACCCACGGCAGCTGCACCCTCGGCACCCGCAGCCGGCCGCCGGAGGTGAGCGTGGCGACCACGAACATCAGCAGCACGAACGCCAGGGACAGCCAGACGCTGGCCAGGGCGGCGGTGATGACGAGGGAGACGACCGCGAGCTGGACCACGGCACGCAGCGCGGCCGTGACGTAGCTGCTCTCGGTGCCCAGCCGGCCGACGAGGGCGGCGACGACCGCCATCGCGACCAGCAGGACGAGGACGACCGCGAGCCGCCAGTCCGGCGAGACGGCGGCGCTGGAGCCACCGGCGGCGAGGGTCACGGGCCGGTGGCTACTTCTTCTGCGCCAGCGAGCGGCTGCCGGCGGAGCCGTAGCGGCGGGCCGGGTTCGAGCCGATCGCGGTCTTCGACGCCTTCTTCGCGGGCGCCTTCTTGGCCGTGGTCTTCTTGGCCGTGGTCTGCTTCGCGGGCGTCTTCTTGGCCGCGGACCTCGTGCCGGAGGCCTTTCTCGCGGTGGGCGTCGGGGTCGCGGCGTCGGCCGAGGAGTGCTGGGCGATCCACTCGTCCAGGATCCGCCAGGTGGTCGAGCGGGCGGCCCGGCCGGTGAGCATGCCGAGGTGGCCGCCGGGCACGATCTCGAAGCGGACGTCGTCGGTGCCGGGCACCAGGTCGACGATGGGCCGCACGCACTGCACCGGCGCGATGCCGTCGCCCGCGCCGGCGAAGGCGAGCAGCGGCACGGTCAGGTCGGCGAGCTTGATCTCGCGGTCGTCCATCGTCACCGAGCCCGACGCGAGCTGGTTGCCCTTGAGCAGGCGGTGGTAGAGCTGCCCGAACGTCCGGCCGGGGTAGGCGATCATGTTCGCGGTGAACCGGTCGACCGCCTCCACCTGGGCGAGGAAGTCCGCGTCGTCGAGCTTCGCGGCGATCGCGATCGGCTTGGTCACCAGCTTGTTGAAGGACGAGAGCTGGAAGGCCCGCCGCACCAGCGGCTTGGGGGCACCACCCATCAGCCGGTAGGCCTGGGTGACCAGCCCGGCCCGCTCGCCGGCCAGCCCCAGGAACGGGCGGAACGGCGCCACCAGCGGCACCTGGGTCACGTCGACCGGGGCGCCGACCGTGGTCAGCGAGGCGATCGGCAGGTCCGGCCGGTCGGCGGCGGTGAGCAGCGCGAAGATCGCGCCCAGGCTCCAGCCGACCACGTGCACCGGTCGGCCGCCCGCGTGGGCGCTGACCTCCTCGATCGCCTTGGGCACGACCTCGTCGACCCAGTGCTCCATGCCCAGGCCCCGGTTGGCGAAGGACACCTGGCCGTACTCGACGAGGTACGTCGGACGCCCGGCGTCGACGAAGTGCTCCACCAGCGAGCAGCCGCGACGCAGGTCGAAGCAGAGCGCCGGCGCGGCGAGCGGGGTGACCAGCAGGACCGGGTCGCCGTGCTCGCGGGCCGACGACCGGGGACGGTAGTGGTAGACCTCGCGCAGCACGCCCTCGTCGATGAGGGTGCGTGGCATGGGTCGCAGATCGGCCAGGCCGCCGTACAACATCTTGTGGGCGACGTTGGCGGCCGCGGAGACGATCTGGTCCGGCTTGGGGATCAGATCCATGCGCAGAAGTTACCAACCGGCCCGTTCCAGGCGACAGCGTTCGAGACCGGTCTCATACGTCCAGGCGGCGTTCGAGCCGCTCGCGGGCCCGGCCGGCGGCGCGCCGGACCTCCTCGGCGGGGTCGTCGAGGAGGTCGAGCAGGGCGTCGAGGTGCTCGGTGTCGCCGCACGCGCCGAGGGCCCGCGCGGCCGTCGCCCGCACCCGCGGCAGGTCGTGCGAGGACAGCCGTGCCGCGGCGTCGCCGCAGGGGAGCTCCCGCCTGGCCGACACCTTGAGGCACATCTCGGCCACCCGCCAGGCCTCGTCACCGAGCCGGTCGAGCACCACCGGCGCGCAGGAGTCGTCCCACACGTAGAGCAGTCCGCGGGCACCCCAGACCCGGGCCCAGTACGGCTTCCAGGACCGGCCGCCGTCCAGCACGTCCCGGCCACCCGCGCCGCCGAGGAAGAGCACGGTCTCCGCGTGGTCGTGCGGGTCGTCGTCGCCGAGCACCTCCGCGCAGAGTACGGCGGCGCGGCGCGTGCCGACGTGCGCCTCGAGGAAGCCGAGCAGCTCACGCGGTGACTGCCGGTGCTCCGGGGGCGTGGGCAGCGCCGTGGTCATGGCGCGGGACGTTACTGGTCCTGGACCGGCCGCAGCTGCTTGCCGTGCGACAGCTTGGCGTCGTCGAGCACCTCGAGGAACCGGCGGGCCCAGTCCTTCACGTCGTGCTCGGCCACCGTCTTGCGCATCGCCTTCATCCGGCGGGCCAGGTCCTTCCGGTCGGCGTTCATCGCGGTGACGATCGCCGCCTTCATCCCGTTGATGTCGTAGGGGTTGACCAGGAACGCCTGCCGCAGCTCGTCGGCGGCGCCGGCGAACTCCGAGAGCACGAGCGCGCCCGTGTCGTCGTAGCGGCAGGCGACGTACTCCTTGGCCACGAGGTTCATGCCGTCCCGCAGCGGCGTCACCACCATCACGTCGGCGGCGCGGAACAGCGCGGCCATCTCGTCGCGGCCGTAGGACGTGTGCATGTAGTGGATGGCGGGTTGGCCGATCCGGCCCAGGTCGCCGTTCAGCCGGCCGACCAGGCGGTCGATCTCGTCGCGGAGCCGGCGGTACTGGCCGACCCGCTCCCGCGACGGTGTCGCCACCTGCACGAACACCGCGTCGTCGACGGAGATCTCGCCGTCGCGAACCAGCTCGCCGAACGCGCGTAGCCGGTCGTAGATGCCCTTGGTGTAGTCGAGCCGGTCGACGCCGAGCAGCACCCGGCGCGGGTTGCCCAGCTGCTCGCGGAGCTCCTTGGCCCGCTGCTCGACCCCTTCGCTGCGGGCCAGCCCGTCGAGGCCGGGGGTGTCGATCGAGATCGGGAAGGCGCCGGCCTGCACGACCCGGCCGTCGGGGAGGTAGATCAGGTCGCGGTGCGTCTTGTGGCCGACCCGTTGGCGCACCAGGCGCACGAAGTTCTGCGACGCGCCGGGTCGCTGGAAGCCGACCACGTCGGCCCCGAGCAGTCCCTCGAGGATCTGTCGCCGCCAGGGCAGCTGCTGGAACAGCTCGGCCGGCGGGAACGGGATGTGCAGGAAGAACCCGATCCGCAGGTCCGGCCGCAGCTCGCGGAGCATCGCCGGCACCAGCTGCATCTGGTAGTCGTGCACCCAGACGGTGGCGTTCTCGGCCGCGACGGCGGCGGCCTTCTCCGCGAACCGGCGGTTGACCACGACGTACGCGTCCCACCACTCGCGGTGGAACTCCGGCTTGGCCACCACGTCGTGGTAGAGCGGCCAGAGGGTGGCGTTCGAGAAGCCCTCGTAGAACTCCTCGATCTCGGCGGCCGACAGCGTCACCGGCACCAGCGACAGGCCGTCCTCGACGAACGGCTCGATGTCGTCGTCGGCGCCGCCGGACCAGCCGATCCAGGCGCCGTCGTTCTCCCGCATCACCGGCTCGATGGCGGTGACGAGGCCGCCGGGGGAGCGGCGCCACTCGACCGAACCGTCGTCGTTGACCACGCGGTCGACCGGGAGCCGGTTGGCGACGATCACGAGGTCGGCCTGGTGGTTCGGCTGCTTTCCGGTCGTCTGTGTCGTGCTGGCGGGGCTCACAAGGCCAACGTACCCATGTCCTGGTCAGGCATCCGCGGCGTAGCGGACCCCGATCTGGCTGCGGATCGTGTCCATCTGGCGCATCAGCGCGAGCGAGTCGTCGAGCGGCACCAGCGGGCTCTCGGTCTCGCCGCTGCGCAGGCAGCGGGCCACCTCCAGGGCCTCGTTGGCCAGCCCCGTCCCGATCAGCTCCCCGGTGATCACCTCCGGCTCCAGGGGACCGTCGAAGTCCGGGTCGCCGACCATCGGCGTCCAGGTGACCCGGGTGGGGTGGTGGAAGGCCGGCGGGAAGTCGATCCGGCCGCGGTCCGTCGCGATAGAGGCGGTGCGGGGCGACCAGGCCGTCATGGTGGACGTCAGCGAGGCGATCGCGCCGCTGTCGTAGCCGAGCCCGATCGCGAGGTTCAGGTCCACGCCCATCTCCGAGAGGGACGCGACGGCGGTGACCGTGGAGGGCTCGCCGAGGAACAGGCTGGCGAAGGTGAGCGGGTAGATGCCCATGTCCAGCAGGGCTCCGCCGCCGAGCGCCGGGTCGAGCAGCCGGTCGGTGGCCGGCTTGTCGACGACGAAGCCGAGGTCCGCGCGGACCTGGCGCACCTCGCCGAGCGCCCCGGAGGCGACCAGCTGCTGGAGGCGCCGGACCAGCGGGTTGCACCGCATCCACATGGCCTCCATGAGGAAGAGGTTCCGCTCCCGGGCCAGCGCGACCAGGCGCTCGGCCTCCGCGGCGTCGAGGGTGAGCGCCTTCTCGCAGAGCACCGCCTTGCCCGCCTCGAAGGCCAGCTCCACGTGCTCGCGGTGCTTGGCGTGCGGCGAGGCGACGTACACCACGTCGACGTCCGGGTCCTCGACGAGCGCCCGGTAGTCGCCGTACGCGCGCGGGACGTCGTGCTCGGCGGCGAACGCGTCCGCGGACTCCTGCCGGCGGGCGCCGACCGCGACCACCTCGCACTCCTCGAGCAGGGCGAGGTTCTGCACCATGGCGGTCGCGATCTTGCCGGTGGCGAGGATGCCCCACCGCACCGGGCGGTCGGCGGGCAGCGGCTTCGCGCGGACCGGTCCGGGGGTCACGTCGAGCGGCGGGAGGTCCTCTGGCAGGGTCGTGGACGTCGTCATGGGCGTCATGTTCGCGCGTGCCACCCTCCGAGGGCCACCACGCGGGCACGCCGGCGAAACGCCGAAGACGGATCGGTGCTGCGAACTACATCGTTGTGGTTCGTCGCCTATGATGAGGTCGCACCAGCCACCGCGAGCGCGCACAGGAGCCGCCACCATGTCTCGACCGGACGCCGCGAACGCCCTCGCCTCGGGTCAGAACGCCTCGTCGAGCGAGCTCTCCGAGCGCGACCGCGACATCCTCGAGTTCGAGCGCCAGTGGTGGAAGTACGCCGGCGCCAAGGAGCAGGCGGTCCGCGACAAGTTCGACATGTCGTCCACCCGCTACTACCAGGTGCTCAACGCGCTGATCGACCGCCCCGAGTCGCTGGCGTTCGACCCGCTGCTGGTCCGCCGGCTCCGTCGCCTGCGCGCCGCCCGCCAGCGGGCCCGTAGCGCGCGCCGGCTCGGCTTCGAGGTCTGACGTGCGCCGTCTCGTCGGGCGGGTCCGCACCCAGCGCGGCGTCGCGCTGTCCTCGCCGGTCGCGCTGCTCTCGGTCGGGGCCGTGGTGCTCGCCGGCGCCGCGTTCGTCGCGACCAGCGGCCACGACGAGCAGCCGACCCGGCCCGCGGCCGCCGCCGCCCCGACGGTGACCACGCCGGCGGCGACCCCCACCTCGACAGCACCTGAGCCGGCGGTGACCAAGCCGAAGCCCAAGAAGCAGCCCGTGCGCCGCGGCGGCACCTACGTCGAGGTCTACAACAACTCCGGGATCAGCGGCCTGGCCGGCAGCACCGCGGCCCGCGCCCAGGGCGCCGGCTGGGAGGTCGTCGGCTCGGACAACTGGTACGGCACCATCCCGGCCAGCACCGTCTACTACCCGGCCCGGCTGCACGCCCAGGCCAAGCTGCTCGGCAAGGACCTCGGCATCTCCCGGCTCAAGCCGTCCATCGCCCCGATGCGCGGCGACCGGCTCACCGTGATCCTCACCCGGGACTACTCCTGACCCCTGCCCGGCCACCTGGCTAGCGTGGTCGGCATGGAGTTCCGCACCCCACAGGGCCAGGAGCGGTACGACGCTCTGCTGGCCGCCGCACCCGAGGTGCTCGTCGGGCTCGACTTCGACGGCACCCTCTCCCCGATCGTGGAGGACCCCACGCGGGCGGTGATCCACCCCGACGGCCCCCGCGTGCTCGGCGGCGCTGGCGGCCCGCGTGCGTGCCGTCGTCGTGGTGACCGGGCGGCCCGCCCGGCAGGTCGTCGAGCTCGGTGACCTCGACCGGCTCGCGGACACCCTCCCGGACGGCGCCCGGCTGGTGGTGATGGGGCAGTACGGCAACGAGCGGTGGGACGCCGCGTCCCGCGAGTTCACGTCACCCGAGCCGCCGGCCGGCCTCGAGGCGTTCCGTGCCGAGCTGCCCCGGCTGCTGGCGCGTGAGAACGCCGACGGCGCCCACGTGGAGGAGAAGGGGCTCGCCGTCGCCGTACACACGCGGCGGCTGCCCGACCCGGGCGCTGCGTTCGCCCGGCTGGAGGAGGCGCTGGCCGACGCCGCCGAGCGGCACGGGCTGTCCCTGGAGCCGGGCCGGATGGTGCTCGAGGTCCGAGCGCCGGGGATGCACAAGGGCATCGCCCTGGAGGCGGCGGTCGAGGAGCACCAGGCCGGGGGCGTGCTGTTCGCCGGCGACGACCTGGGCGACCTGGAGGCGTTCGAGGCTGCGCGCGACCTGCGCGACCGTGGGATGCCGGCGCTGCTGGTGTGCTCGGGCTCGGAGGAGCAGGAGGCGCTCGCGGAGCTCGCCGACGTCGTGGTCGACGGGCCGGCGGGTGTGCTCGGGCTGCTGGACCGCTTCGCCGCTCAGGCCGGCTGAGCCCGGCGCCGCGCTCGCGGGCCGAGCGTCGGGTAGCCGCCGTCCTCGAGCCCGGCCAGCCGCTCGAACGGGTTGTGGGCGCCGAAGTCGCCTCCGCGCAGGTAGGACCACCCGGCCGCGAGCAGGTAGAGCGGGAGCATCGGCAGGCCGAGGCAGGCGACGTACTGCCAGGTGTGCCGCTCCTCGTGCCGCATCAGCGCCGGGCGCTCGTCGAGCCAGGCCCGGTCGTGCTTCGAGGCGATGACGTTGCCGACGGTGAACGCCGACGCGACCGGCACCGGGAGCCGGTAGCCCGTCGCCACGAGCAGCCCGCGCGGCCCCCGGGCGATCCGGGCGCGTCCGATGGTCGCGACGGCGCACCCGAGCAGCGTCGAGCCGTTGACGAGGTTGGCGACCTGCCTGACCTGCCACCGGTTCACGGCGTCATCCTGCCGCACCGCCACCGGTCTCAGTTTGTGGGCGCGATGTGCGCATGCTGAGACGGCTGCGTAAGGTGAAACCTGCTCATCAAGAGGGGCAGAGGGACACGGCCCGCTGAAGCCCCGGCAACCCGCCACCGCACTCCAGTCCGCGGTGCCAAAGGTGCTAATTCCGTCCCGGTCCGAGAGTCGGTCACCGGGGAAGATGAGAAGGAGACCCTTCATGAGCACCCCCAGCAGCGTCCTGTCCGCCCCGACCGCGGTCCGCGAGGGTGCCTTCGGCAACGCCGTGCACCTCGTCTGTCGTGAGTGCCGCGCGACCCAGCCACTCGGTCCGTCGTACGCCTGTCAGGAGTGCTTCGGCCCCCTGGAGATCGGCTACGAGTTCCCCGAGGTGACCCGGGCCCAGATCGAGGCCGGCCCCAAGAACATCTGGCGCTACCAGGCCCTGCTGCCGGTGCCCACCGACATCGCGTCGAGCCCCAACATGGAGCCCGGCTTCACCCGGCTCCTCAGGGCCGACAACCTGGCCCGCGAGCTGGGCATCAGGAAGCTCTGGGTCAAGGACGACTCCGGCAACCCCACGCACTCCTTCAAGGACCGCGTGGTCGCGATCGCGCTGTCCGCGGCCCGCGAGCTCGGCATGAAGGTGTTCGCCTGCCCGTCCACCGGGAACCTGGCCAACGCGGTCGCTGCCGCGGGGGCCCGTGCCGGCATGAAGACCGTGGTGTTCATCCCGCACGACCTGGAGACGCCGAAGGTGATCACCAGTGCCGTCTACACCGACTCGCTGGTCGCGGTGAAGGGCAACTACGACGACGTGAACCGCCTCGCCTCCGAGATCGCCGGCGAGGAGGAGGGCTGGGCGTTCGTCAACGTGAACGTCCGCCCCTACTACGCCGAGGGCTCCAAGACGCTGGGCTACGAGGTGGCCGAGCAGCTCGGCTGGCGGCTCCCGCGGCAGGTCGTGATCCCGGTGGCGTCCGGCTCGCAGCTCACCAAGGTCGACAAGGGCTTCACCGAGCTCGTGCAGCTCGGGCTGGTCGACGACGCGCCGTACACCATCTTCGGGGCGCAGGCCGAGGGCTGCTCCCCGGTGTCGCAGGCGTTCAAGGCCGGCCACGACGTGGTCCGCCCGGTCAAGCCCGACACCATCGCGAAGTCGCTGGCGATCGGCAACCCGGCCGACGGGCCCTACGTGCTCGACGTCGCCCGTCGCACCGGTGGTGCCGTCGAGGACGTCACCGACGAGGAGGTCCGCGACGGCATCCAGCTGCTGGCCCGCACCGAGGGCGTGTTCGCGGAGACGGCCGGCGGCGTGACCGTCGCGGTGCTGAAGAAGCTCGTCGAGACCGGCCAGCTCGACCCCGACGAGGAGACCGTCGTGTTCAACACCGGCGACGGGCTGAAGACGCTCGACGCGATCGCCGACCGGGTCGGTCCGGCCGCGACGATCGAGCCGAGCTACGCGGCGTTCACGCGCACCGGGCTCGCCTGAGCCGCCGGTAGCCTGACCCCACACCTGAGAGCGAGGAGAGCCAATGAGCGTCAGCGTCCGGATCCCGACCATCCTGCGCACCTACACCGGCGGTGAGTCGGAGGTCTCGGCCGACGGCGGCACGCTGGCCGAGGTGCTCGACTCGCTCGACGGCAGCTACCCCGGGATCAAGGCGCGGATCCTCGACGACCAGGGCGCGATCCGCCGGTTCGTCAACGTGTACGTCGGCAACGACGACGTGCGCTTCCTCCAGGCTCTCGAGACCAGCACCCCGGAGGGCACGCAGATCTCGGTGATCCCGGCCGTCGCCGGCGGCTAGCGCAACCGCTTCGCCAGGCCCGGCGGCAGCGGTCGCACGCAGTCGGCCCTGCCGGCCCGCACGCAGGCGGCCCACTTCTTCATCGCGGTGGCGTGCCGCTGCGCGAGCCGGACCATCTTCCGCGCCCGCTGCTTGGGCGTGAGGTCGTGCCAGCTACCCACCTGTGCCTGCGGCCCGCGTGGGTGGCTGGCCCAGGGCGGGGGCCCGTCCCGGTGATGCGTGCGCCAGCCCTGGCCCTGATCCTGGCCCTGATCCTGGCCCTGTTCCGGCCCGTTCCGCACGACGGGCTGGGTGGGTGCCGACCCGGTGCGCGTGGCGCCGATGTCGTCGGTCGCCTGGACGAGGGCCAGCACCGGCGGCCCCGCCACCAGCAGGACGCCCACCGCGACCGCGGCCACCAGCCAGGTCCTCATGGCCTCAGTGTGCGCCCGATCCTCATCAGTAGGGTGCAGACATGGCACGCAAGCTCGCGACAGCGGACCGCGTCGACCGCGACGAGATGCTCGACTTCGTCCGGCCGCGGCACAAGGGGACGCTCGTGACCCGGCGCCGCGACGGCTCCCCGCAGATGTCCCCGGTGACGTGCGGCGTGGACGACGCGGGCCGGGTCGTGGTCTCGACGTACCCGCAGCGGGCGAAGGCCGCCAACGCCCGCCGCGACCCGCGGGTCTCGATCCTGATCCACTCCGACGAGTGGGACGGCCCCTACGTCCAGCTCGACGGCACCGCCGAGGTCATCGACATGCCCGACGCCGTCGAGCCGCTCGTCGAGTACTTCCGGTGCATCTCCGGTGAGCACCCCGACTGGGACGAGTACCGCGACGCGATGCGCGCGCAGAACAAGTCCCTCGTCCGGATCACCGTGGAGCGGTGGGGTCCGGTCGCGACCGGCGGTTTCCCGCCGGACCAGGCCGGCTGACGCCGCCGCATGGAGCCCGTGCCGGCCGCCGCCGACTTCGTCGCGGCGCACTTTCCCGAGGCCCTGGTCGCCTTCGTCGGCGGCAGCGTCCTCACGCCCGACCGGACCCCGACCTCCGACCTCGACGTGGTGGTGCTGCTCGACGGGCCGCCCGCGCCGTTCCGCGAGACGTTCCGGCACGACGGCTGGGTCGTCGAGGCGTTCGTGCAGACCCGCGAGAGCCTCGCGTACTTCTCGGACCGCGACGTCGAGCGGCGGGTGCCGTCGCTGCTGCGGATGTGCGCCGACAGCACGGTGCTCGTCGACCGCGCCGGGCTGGCCGAAGGCATCCAGGAGGAGGCGCGGCGACGGCTCGCCGCCGGGCCGCCGCCGCTCGACCCCGCCCGCCGTGACCAGCTGCGCTACGTGCTCACCGACCAGCTCGACGACCTCGCGGGCTGCCGCACCGACGACGAGCTGCCGCACATCGCCGGGCTGCTGCTGACCTGTGCCGCGGAGCTCGCGCTGGCGGTCGGCGGAGCCTGGGCGAGGCACCGGCAAGGGGCTCCAACGCTCGCTGGTGCGCCACGACCCCGACCTCGCCCTCCGGCTCGCCGACGCGCACCGGCAGGCCGTATGCGGTGCCGGCCGTGGGCCGCTGCGCGAGGTGGTGCTCGAGGTGCTGGACCGGGCCGGCGGACCGCTGCTGGAGGGCTACCGGGTCGCCGGTCCCACCGCAGAGACGGGACCCGACGGGGTCGACGTGCTGCTGGTGACCTGCACCCCCGTGCCGGAGGGCGAGGTGGGCGGCCACCTGCTGGTCGAGGAGCTCGCCGCCCGCGGCCTCGCCGCCCGCTGGGTCGCCTGGGACGACCCCGCCGTCGACTGGCCGGCCGCCCGCGCCGTCGCGGTCCGCAGCACGTGGGACTACGAGGAGCGCCGCGAGGAGTTCCTCGCCTGGGCGCACGACGTGGGTCCGGGGCTGCTCAACGGTGCGGACGTGTTCGCCTGGAACACCGACAAGAGCTACCTCCTCGACCTCGCCACGGCCGGGCTGCCCGTCGTACCCAGCGTGCTGGCGAAGACCGAGGACGAGGTCGCCGCCGCTGTCGCTCCGCTCGGGCGCGCGGTCGTCAAGCCGACCGTCGGGGCCGGCGGGCGGGGTGTCGTCGTCCTCGACGGCCCGGGCGGGCGCCCGCACGGCGAGGGCCCGTGGCTCGTCCAGCCGCTCGTCGAGTCGGTCCGCACGGAGGGGGAGATCTCGGTGTTCGTGCTCGGCGGTCGGTCGGTGGCCCAGGTCCGCAAGCGACCGGGTGGCGACGAGGTCCGCGTCCACGAGGAGTACGGCGGCCGCAGTGACGCCGAGCCGCTGGCCGACGAGCACGCCGCGCTGGCGGCCGAGGCCGTGCGCGTCGCGGAGGACCTGCTCGGCGCACGGCTCGCCTACGCCCGTGCCGACCTGATGCGGCTGGCCGACGGGACCCTGGCCGTCGGAGAGCTCGAGGTGACCGAGCCGGGGCTCTACCTCGACCTGGTGCCGGAGGTCGCGCCCGCGTTCGCGGATGTCGTGGCCGGACTGCTGCGTTAAAGACGAGGGGCCGGAGAGCGCTTGCGCGTTCTCCGGCCGAAACCCCGTCGCACCCACGAGGTGCGCTCAGGTTAAGCCTGCCTGAGAAGAGGGTCAACGGTCCCGGACGCGCACCCGTGACGGTCTAGACCTCGGGCCGCGGACCTGCCTTGCACTCGTGGGGGGCGAGTGCTAAACATTGGGTGGCACTCTCAGCATGAGAGTGCCAAGTGGGCCGGGAAGATGAGGTCCCACGCGCCGGCGGGAAGGGTCCGTCGGGCCAGCGGGGGCCGTCCGTCGCGGGCATCCCTCGGGCCAGTCCATTGATCTCAGCGTGAGGAATCGCGGAGAAATGCCGAAGCTGATTGCATTCAACGAGGAGGCACGGCGCGGCCTCGAGCGTGGCATGAACACGCTCGCCGACGCCGTCAAGGTGACGCTGGGCCCCAAGGGCCGCAACGTCGTCCTCGAGAAGAAGTGGGGCGCCCCCACGATCACCAACGATGGTGTGTCCATCGCCAAGGAGATCGAGCTGGAGGACCCCTACGAGAAGATCGGTGCCGAGCTCGTCAAGGAGGTCGCCAAGAAGACCGACGACGTCGCGGGCGACGGCACCACCACGGCGACCGTCCTGGCCCAGGCCATGGTCCGCGAGGGCCTGCGCAACGTCGCGGCCGGCGCCAACCCGATGGCCCTGAAGCGCGGCATCGAGCTCGCCGTCGCGTCCGTCTCCGAGCAGCTGCTCGAGATGGCCAAGGACGTCGAGACCAAGGAGCAGATCGCCTCCACCGCCTCCATCTCCGCCGGTGACTCCACCGTCGGCGAGATCATCGCCGAGGCGATGGACAAGGTCGGCAAGGAAGGCGTCATCACCGTCGAGGAGTCGAACACCTTCGGCCTCGACCTCGAGCTCACCGAGGGCATGCGGTTCGACAAGGGCTACATCTCGGCGTACTTCGTCACCGACGCGGAGCGCATGGAGACCGTCCTCGACGAGCCGTACATCCTGATCGCCAACCAGAAGATCTCGAACGTCAAGGACCTTCTGCCGGTGCTCGAGAAGGTCATGCAGGGCGGCAAGCCGCTGCTGATCCTGGCCGAGGACGTCGACGGCGAGGCGCTGTCCACCCTGGTGGTCAACAAGATCCGCGGCACCTTCAAGTCCGTCGCCGTCAAGGCTCCGGGCTTCGGTGACCGTCGCAAGGCCATGCTCCAGGACATCGCGATCCTGACCGGCGGCCAGGTCATCTCCGAGGAGGTCGGCCTCAAGCTCGAGTCGACCGGCCTCGAGCTGCTCGGCCAGGCCCGCAAGGTGGTCGTCACCAAGGACGAGACGACCATCGTCGAGGGCGCCGGTGACGCCGACCAGATCGCCGGCCGGGTCAACCAGATCCGTGCCGAGATCGACAAGAGCGACTCCGACTACGACCGCGAGAAGCTGCAGGAGCGCCTGGCCAAGCTGGCCGGCGGTGTTGCGGTCATCAAGGTCGGCGCGGCCACCGAGGTCGAGCTCAAGGAGCGCAAGCACCGCATCGAGGACGCCGTTCGCAACGCGAAGGCTGCCGTCGAGGAGGGCATCGTCGCCGGTGGTGGCGTCGCTCTCGTCCAGGCGACCGACGCCGCGTTCGAGAAGATCGACCTGGACGGTGACGAGGCCACCGGTGCGAACATCGTTCGCGTCGCGGCCGAGGCTCCGCTCAAGCAGATCGCGGTCAACGCCGGCCTCGAGGGCGGCGTCGTGGCGGAGAAGGTCCGCAACCTGAAGGCCGGTCACGGCCTCAACGCGGCCACGGGCGAGTACGTCGACATGATCGCCGAAGGCATCATCGACCCGGCCAAGGTCACGCGCTCCGCGCTGCAGAACGCCGCCTCCATCGCGGCGCTGTTCCTCACGACCGAGGCGGTCGTGGCGGACAAGCCCGAGAAGGCGCCGGCCGGCATGCCCGGCGGCGACGGCGGCATGGGCGGCATGGACTTCTGAGTCCCGACCGCCTCGGCAGAGCAACGTCACTGGCAGTACCCGCGCAGGGCCCCGGCTTCGGCCGGGGCCCTGTCTGGCTCTGTGAGGCGACTTTGGTGACCCATGGGGTAGACCAATGCCAGCGGACCATCGCTGTGTCTTGATGGTCTCCGCAACCTGCTCGCTCTCAGCGGGCCAGTCTGCTCAAGGTGAGCAGCCACTGCGCCGAACCTTAACAACGGACGACGCAGGTCTCTATGCTGGAGTCGCACCCCAAGGGCGGCTCCGAGACCGCCGATCGCGGTAGTGCGCGGTGGCAATGCGTCTTCCGTGCCAGACAGCGCATCTGCGCAGTCACGTGATCGACAAGCCTTGGGAGGGACAGATGAGCGAACGAGAGCAAGGTCAGTTGCGCAGGAGTGCGGGACTGCGTGCGGGTCTAGCGGTGGTGATCGCCACGGCGACCGGTGCCGCGGTGGTGGCCGTCCCCAACCAAACGGCAGCAGCCTCGATGCCGACGGTCTATGGAGTCAACCGCTCCGCCAACCCGGTACTGGCGCGAAGCAGTGTCGGCTTCTCGACCCAGGAGGGTGCCAGCCAACCGCGACGAATCCAGATACGCCAGTACCGCGGAGCTCGGCACGCGGCACGGGTGGTTTCCAACGCCGCAACCGTGCGCATCGTCGAGCCGCGCGCGGCGGTGACACCCGGCCAGACGTGGATCTTCGCTTCAGACGTCAAGGCCCGGCGGGGCGCCGCTGCTCACATCTCGGTGTCGTGGTTTGACCGAAACGGCAACTTCCTCCGTTGGACCGGTGGGAACACCAGGTCCGTGCGACTGTCTGACTGGACGCGTGTACGCGCCGCATTGCCTGTCCCACGGGGCGCCAGCACAGGCCAGACAGTCGTCAACGTGCTCAACAGTCGGCCAGGCTCGCCTGTGCTCGTGACGCGTCACGAGGTCAAGGCACCACTGGCCTCAACCTTGCCGACTCCGACGACTCCGATCATCTCTTCGATGCAGCCCCCCGCCGGCGCCACGCTCGTCCGGACCTGTCACGCCGGAGTTCCTGGATCACCGAGTCGGGTGCGAACGTCGTCGAGACGCCGGAGACCGGGCCGCACGGCGACGTGGTGCTCCGCAACACGCTGGTCGACGGGCAGACCGGTGCGTCGTCGGGCATGCCGAGCGAGCGGAGCGACCTTCAGGGTGGCACCGTCCCGTTGGGGTCGACCCGATGGATGATCTGGGACCAGCGCTTCACGAGCCTGCCGACCACGAACCAGGACCGTTGGCAGGTTGCCGGGCCCAACGAGATCCATGGTGAGACCCTGGACCAGGCCACCGTGATGCCCGAGATTTCCGCGACGAAGCGCTTCCGTCTGAACGCGAACGCCGGGCTGTCGTCGCCCCGCTACTTCGACATCGCGCCGATCGTTGTGGGTGAGTGGCACCAGTACAAGTTCGGGATCCACTACACGCAGGGTGGTGACGGGTGGATCGAGCTGTGGCGTGACGGGGTCCGCGTGATGCGCATGGACGGACCCACCACGTCGGAGGCCCGGGACGGCTATTGGAAGTTCGGTAACTACCGCAACGCCGACATCAACGGCACGACGACGATCGACATCAGCGGTTGTCGCGTCTACGGCCAGTAACCCAAGACCGATCACGCAGTGAGAGGTGGGGGTAGTCGCGGCGACCACGAGTCCGAGCCCTTATCTGCGATCCGGCCGTCAGACGTGGCCCGGTTGGTCGAACGCCAACCGCTGGGGCCTCCTCAACGACTTCAGGGTCGGGTCGATCCTGCAACGCAAGCTGCCCTGCGTCCTGGAGACGATGGTTTCGGAGAATCCCCAAATGGGCGGCTGGTTCGCCGATGACGTCGGTTCCCGATCCTGGTACCCGGGTATTGACTGGCAGACCTGGGGTTCGGCCAACCAGCGGGCCTACCGGGCAGGAGCGGTTCGCCTGACCGAGACGTTTCGCAACGTCGCGGACCGACACGGGTTGGTCTTCCTCGTCAACCGCCACGCGTGGGGGAGACCTCATCGCACGTGGCTGCCCGCTCAGGCCTAGGGCCGGGATCCTGGCACCATGCCTTGTGAACAGTCTATGGTTGCGTGGGGCGGCGACGGACTCGACGATCGATGGCATTGGGGCGGGTGACGCTATGCCCGAACGCAGCGGTTCTTCCGCTGGGGCGGACGGCGCTGCGAGCTTCTTCCTCGCGGTCCGGCGCTATTGGTGGCTCGTGCTGATCATCGTCGTCCTGACCGTGGGCGCGTCGGTCGTGGCCACCAGGTCGACGCCGACCACGTACACGGGACGATCGTCCCTGATCGTCGCGTCGAACGACCGGTCACCAGACCAGGACGCGGTCCTTGTCCAAGGCTACGTCCTGTACTTCAACGACCGTGCCTACCAGAGTCAGATCCTCAAGGATGCTCGAGTCGGCCCTGAGGTCACCGTCGAAGCCCGCGCTGCGGCAGCAAGCCCCATCCTGCTCATCGATGCAACGGCTCCGAGAGCCAGCACGGCGCAGTCGGCGGCAGCATCCGTCGCCAGGGCTTTCGAGGTCGCCATCAACAAGGTGCGTAGCCAGCAGAACGCGGCGGAGATTGCGGACCTCCAGGAACGACTCAACGCCCTGCGCGTCTCGGGAAACACCAGTCAGAGCGCCACGACCTTGACGAACGATCTCGAGGCACGGGTGCTGCAGCTGCAGGCAGACTCTGTCAACAAGCTGCAAGAGCTGCAGTTCAAGGCGGGCGTGACCCAGAACGCGCCCAGCCTGCAGAGAAACGTGCTGTTGGCACTCCTCGGTGGTGTCCTGCTCGGCTTGGTGGCCGCGCAAGGGGCCGAACGGATCGCGCGGACTCGGCGCGAGGCAACACAGATCACGCTGACTCGGCACGGACCTGACCCGGACCCGGACCTCGAGACAACCGACGAGTCGCGCGAGGACGCCGTATCCGACCCTGCGGAGCGGTTCCTTCCTGCAGGGTCGAGTGGGTCCGCCGAGAGGCCACCGTCGGCACTGAGTGCCGGGGGACGCAATGGCAGTACCGGCAAGCGGTAGCGGTCGGCCCCTCACGCAGGTGCGGCCACTGGGCGAGCTGTTGGCGGCCGGGCTCGCCGCGTTCAGCTTCCTCCTGATCGGTCTCGTGTGGGCGGTGCCCCAGCAGACTCCGCTGCTACTGACGATGATCGGTATGGGCCTCCTGCTCGTGTTCCTGGGGCTACGCAGCCCGGCACTGGCGGTGACCTACCTGCTTGCGGCCACGTTCTTCCGGCTCGCCATCCCCTCGGGGACCTTCCCTGTCGACCCCTTCCTCCCGGCCTTCGCCGGCGCCCTGCTCTCGACCTGGCTATGGGCAAGGTTCCGAGCACCAGCCAGACCGACGTTGGGTGCCATCGAGGCAGCCATGGGTCTCTACGTCTTGTTGAACCTGATGTCCGCCTCGCTGCCCCACCAGTACTCCGCACAGGCTAGAGCGGGGGACTCGCTGTCACGCTTCATCCTGATCGGCACGGTGATGCCGCTGTCCATGTTCGTCGTCGGTCGCGTCGTCTTCCGCACCGAGTCGGCCCTCCGGCAGCTCATGTGGGCCCTCGTGACGGCCGGTGCCTATTCGGCCTTCGTCAGCATCGGACAGTTCCACTTCCCGAGCCTCGTCTGGCCCCGCTACATCGTGGACAGTCCGGCGTGGGTGGATCGCGCCAACGGCGTGTTCAACCAACCGGTCGTGAACGGGCTGGTGCTGATCGTGGGCTTCCTCGTCGCCATGCTCATCGTCGCCCACGACAACGAGCCGCGGATCCTCCGTTTCGTCGCGGGCACGGTGTCGGCGGCCAGCGCGTACGCGATCTATCTGACCCACACGCGGGCCGTGTGGCTGTCCTTCGCGCTCGTGGTCCTTGTGGGATGTGTCAGCGCCAAGGGCTTCCGCACCGGCTTCCTGGTGACCTCCGCGGTGATGACCGCTGCGATCACCGTGAACTGGGCGACGTTCACGAGTTCCGACCGCGCAGCTGGCGGCGTCGGCTCGGCGGGCGAGGTCCAGGACCGTCTGAACACCCTGGCCACCTCGATCTGGGCGATCGAGCGCAAACCGCTGTTGGGGTGGGGAATCGGGCGCTTTTACGTCGGTGAACACCGACCACCACCAGCAGTGGTCGCCGTCGACCCCCTGGGAGCGAGGGTTCGGGATCCCGTCCCACTTCGACATCATGGGCATCGCCGTCGAGCTGGGTGTCGTCGGTCGTGATCCTCTGGGTCGGCATCCTCTACTTGGTGATCCGGCGGGTGGCCCAGGCAGTCCGCCGCCTTCCGGAGAAGGGGGTCTACAACCGGCCGCTCGCCTGGACCGCGCTGATGTGCCTGATGGCCTTGATCACCACGGGGCTGACCGTCGACCTGCGCTTCTTCGACTTCTGCAACATCATCGTGTGGCTGCTGGCGGGCGCCGCGGTCGGGAGGTCGGAGCGTGCCGAGCTGCAACCCGGCGACCGCCAGCGGCGGGGGAGCTCCGCCCCTGCGCTCATGCCCTCGGGTGCAGGGACATGACCGAGCACCGGGTGCTGTGGATCTCTACGAGTCTCACGACGCGAGGTGGGATCGCCAGCTTCGTCAACGGGATGCGTCAGACGCCGCTGTGGACAACCTGGAACGTCCGGCACGTGGCGACGCATCAGGACGGGTCGGTTCTGGCCAAGGTGGCCATCTTCCTGCGAGGAGCACGGACCGTCCTGTGGGAGTTGGCCGTCCGGCCCCCGGAGGTCATGCACATCCATATGTCGTCGTACGGCAGCTTCGTCCGCAAGTCGCTGATGACATGGGCGGGGTGGCTGCGACGGGTTCCGGTGGTCGTCCACATGCACGGTTCGGAGTTCGACGTCTTCTTCGCGCGATGCCCTCGTGTGGTCCAGATCTATATCAGCGTGACCCTCAACCGGTCCAAGGTTCTCATCGCGCTCGGCGACACCTGGGCCGAGCGCCTCGCGCGGATCGCGCCGCGGGCCTCCATCGTGGTGGTGCCGAACGCCGTGAAGCCGCAGGGTCCAACTCGCCAACCAACGGGCCGAGAGCCGATCACCGTGCTGTTCCTCGGCAACATCGGCGACCGCAAAGGTGCCTTCACGCTGATCGATGCATGGTCGCGCGTGATCTCCGACTGGGAGGGACCCGTCGAGCCCCGGCTCGTGCTGGCGGGTGACGGACAGGTCGAACGCGCGTCACGCCGCATCGTCGAGCTGGGACTGAGCACACACGCGCGCGTGGTGGGTTGGGCTGCTCCGGCCGACGTCGAGGAGCTGTTGCGAAGCTCGCAGATCCTCGTGCTGCCTTCCCGCAGCGAGGGGCAGCCGATGGCCGTGCTGGAGGCGATGGCGCACGGCCTCTGCGTCGTGGCGACCCAGGTGGGCGGTTTGTCGGACATGATCGACCAGGACTGCGCCGTGTTGGTGCCGGTGGACGACCCCGGGGCTCTGGCGGAGGCTCTCCTGCGAGTCATGGTCGACGGCGCCGAGCGGGTGCGGCTCGGTGCAGCGGCTCTTCAGCGCGTGCGCGACCGGTTCGACGTCGAGGTGACGTGGCGAGCGATCGACGCGTTGTACCGGGAGGTGACGCGGTGAGCACCGCAGGTCGGCTTCGAGTGGTCCACGTGGTCCCCGACCTCGGCGTCGGGGGTGCGGAGCGGCATGCGGCTACGCTGATGTCGCACCTCGACCGAACAACGTTCGCTCCCTCGCTGGTGTGCATCGGCAGGCGCGGCGAGCTGTTCGACACGCTGGATCCGGCGGTTCACGCCGTGGCCCTGGGACGGACGAAGCGGCAGGCCTTCAAGACGGTGCTGGACCTCGTCCGACTCTTTCGGGGCCTCTCACCGGACCTCGTCATCGTGCGCGGCTTCAACGCCGAGCTCCTCGGACGTGTCGCGGCGGTGCTGGCCGGGGTCCGACACACGGTGGTGTGGGTGCACAACTGCGGCGACGTTGCGCCCCGCGGCGCTCTTCGGCACGTCCTCGACCGTGCGCTCGACCCCGTCACGGATGCCTACTTCGGGGTCGCCCACGCCCAGGTTCCCTACATCGTGGAGCAGCTCGGACTCCCGGAGAGCAAGGTGCGCATCATCCACAACGGTGTCGACACCGAGGCGATGCGTGTCGAGAGACCCTCAGTGTCAGGCATGAGCTGGGACTCGACGACGAGCACCAGGTGGTGGGCACGCTTGGCCGCGCTCCGTCCTGAAAAGGACCTGGAGACGTTCCTCCACGCGGCGGCGCGGGTGTGCGGGTCATCATCCGCTGGCTCGCTTCCTCGTCGTCGGCGACGGACCGCGACGGACGACGCTCGAGAACCTGGCCCGGGAGCTCGGCCTCGAGCACCGCGTCGTCTTCATGGGGCAGCGCACGGACGTGGCAGCCGTCCTGTCGGCGATGGACGTCTTCGTGCTCACCTCCTACACGGTGGAGTGCTTCCCCATGGCGCTGCTGGAGGCGATGGCTTGCTCGACGGCTGCCGTGTGCACCGCTGTGGGTGGCATTCCCGAGATCGTCGACGAGGGGGTGACCGGATATCTGGTCCCACCGAAGGACCCGGCGGCCCTGGCCGAGCGTTTGGCAGAGCTCCTGCGGTCCCCGGACAAGATGAAGCGGTTCGGCTCCGCCGGCGCGCGCTCGTGTGGAGGCAGAGTTCACCTTGCGCGCCAGCGTCTTGGAGGCCGAACGGCAGATGCTGGCTGTCGCCGGTCGCAGTCACGATGGCTCACGACAGCCGGTTCGACTCGCCCTGGTCCTGGACGAGACCCACATCGGGGGGATCGAGCTGCTCATGCTGCACCTGTTCAAGTCCTTCGACCCGCACACGGTGGTGCCGCGCCTGATCCTCCTGCGCAAGCTCGGTCCGATCGGCGAGGACTTCCGCGCCGCCGGCATCGATGTGGAGGTTCTCGGCCGCAGTGGACGCTTCGACGTGCGGACGTTGCCCAGGCTGGTCAGGAGCCTACGTCGGAAGAAGGCAGACGTCGTCCTGGTTACGCACCATCACCGAGCGTCCCTGTTCTTCGGTCGAGTGGCGGCCGCGACTCGCCGCTGTCCGACACACGGTCGTCGCCGTTCACGACATGGACCTGACGTCCGTCGGCGAGCGCTGTCTGCCGCGGTCAACGGTGAGCACCCTCTGCCTGTCGACCGCTCTGGTGCTGCTGACGCCGCGCCAAGGTGAGTACCTGCACCGAGAGGAGGGTGTGGGAAGACACCCGTGGAGCCGCACCCGCGAGACGGTCATTCCCAATGGCATCGTCATACCTCCCCTGCCGGGCCCGGACGCACGACGCTCCGCCCGCGCGGAGCTGGGGCTGGACGACGACGACTTCGTGGTGGGGATCGTGGCTCGGCTCAGCGCGCAGAAGGCGCACCACGTCCTCCTCGAAGCGTTCAACCTCCTCGCCCGCGTCACACCCTGAAGCTCGCCTGGTCGTCGTGGGGGGCGGGGAACGGGAGGGCGAGCTCCACGAGCTCGCGCGTGGCCTGGGGATCGCGGCCTCCGTGCGTTTCACCGGTATCCGACGCGATGTGCAGGCGCTCCTGCCTGCCTTCGACGTGGCGTGCCTGTCGTCAGTGCACGAAGGTGTCCCGATCACGGTGATCGAGGCGATGGCGGCTGGTCTCCCGGTGGTGGCGACGGATTGCGGCAGCTTGCCCGACATGATCACGGACGGTGACCAGGGCTTCATCGTCCCCGTCGGCGACAGCGCAGCTCTCGCCGCGCGGTTGACCACCCTGGCCGAGGATCCCGAGCTACGCAGGCGGCAGGGGGATGCGGCGCGAGACCGTGTGGAGAAGCGGTACAGCATCGTCGAGACGACGCATGGCTACGAGGAGCTGCTCGTGAGCCTGGTGGGTGCGCGTTGAGCCGGCACGTCCTGATCCTCGTCGAGAACCTGCCGGTTCCGTTCGATCGCAGGGTTTGGCAGGAGAGCCTGGCGCTGACCGATGCCGGCTACCGGGTCACCGTCATCTGCCCGATGGGCAGCGAAGACTTCCGTGAGCCGGACGTGGTGCTCGACGGCGTCCATATCCTGAGGTATCCCTTGAGACCTGCCACGGGCGGTCCGCTTGGTTACGTCCGGGAGTACGCGCTGGCCCTGTGGCACACCATGCGTCTCGCCCTGCAGGTGGAGCAGGTCTCGCACGTCGACGTGGTTCACGGGTGCAACCCACCCGATGCGCTGTTCTTGGTGGCGCTCCTGCTGCGTCGGCGGGGAGCCCGTTTCGTGTTCGATCACCACGACCTCGTGCCCGAGCTCTTCCAGTCCCGCTTCCCCGGCGGGGGAAGGCCCCTCTACTGGCTCACACGAGCGTTGGAGCGGCTCACGTTCCTCGTGGCCGACGGGGTCATCTCGACCAACCAGAGCTATCGCGACGTGGCGATCCGGCGTGGGCATGTGTCACCCGACAAGGTCGTGGTCGTGCGCAGCGGTCCCGACCTCAGCCGGTTCGTTCGGCGACGTCCCGACCCGTCGCTGCGCCGGGGCAAGCGTTATCTCCTCGCGTACCTGGGCGTGATCGGTCCCCAAGACGGCCTGGACTACGCGTTGCGCGCTCTGGTGGCGCTTCGTCGCGACCTGGGACGTGAGGACGTGCACTGCATCTGCATGGGCAGTGGGGATGCGTTGGACGACATGATCGCGCTGAGCCGAGAGCTCGGACTCGACGACATCGTGGAGTTCACGGGCCGCGTGCCGGACGAGTTCGTGCAGCGTTGCCTCTCGACGGCCGACGTGTGCCTGTCGCCGGACCCGAAGAACCCGCTCAACGACGTCTCCACGATGAACAAGGTGGTCGAATACATGGCGATGGGCCGTCCGCTCGTGTCGTTCGCCCTCGCCGAGGCGCTCGTGTCCGCCGGTGAGGCGGCGGTCTACGTCCCGGCCAACGACGAGAAAGCCTTCGCGGCTGCGATCGACTCGCTTCTTCGCGACCCGGATCGACGGGCCACGATGGGCACGATCGGGCGAGACCGTGTGGAGAGGCAGCTGTCCTGGGAGATCTCCCGTCAGGAGCTCCTGAACTTCTACGACCGCCTCCTGTCCGACATCGACTAGCCGGCTGCAGGTCGCGTCACGTAGGCTGGGTGGGCATGGGTCATCGGCTCCCGAGCCGGAGCCGATGAGCCGGGTGGGCGGGTAGTGGTGGCTTGTGGGGACAGGCAACCACGCTGATGTATGCGACCTCAACCGGGCTGGCTCATCTGAGCTTGTTCGGGACGCGGATCGCGACGGGCACGCAAGGCTGCATGCGCCGGTGACGCAAGCGCGATGGTTCGCGGCTCTCCCGGGCGCCCGGACATTTCAGACCTGTAGAGGTGCCGGGAGGCCATCGACCCCTTCGCCGTAGCGGCACCTGCGGGACAAGCTTCGCCGCGCGAACGCACCGGCGGGCTTCCCGGAGGAGCGGACAAGGTGTACCGACCTGACACTCGAGTCTCGATGATTGGCACCGACTGGTCTGGACCAATCGGCCGAAATTTGGTAACTCGGGGCGCAATGGGGCACTTTCGTATCGAGTCTCCTCAAGCACCGTTAATCGCCTGAGGAGGCACTGACCACTGCATAACGGACTCTGGCCCCGCATGAGTTGCACATTCGCTCGTCGAGACCTCGCGACGCCGACGTACTCAGCGGGTGAGACCGGTGACGACGGCTCAGCCCCGTGGCACCGCCACGCCGGTCACCAGAGACAACGTGGTGGTTGCACCCTCTGTAGCCCCTGAGCAAGGACGATCCATGAACTTTTCTCTTCGAAATCCTCAACCGCAGGCGCAATCGGCGCCGGATGCGATCGCTCGCGGCACGGCGGCGACGGCGGCGACGTTGGTGCCGCTGACCGTTGCTCGTCGGGCAAACCGCCCAAGCCTCGAGCACGCCCTCGAGCTCGCTCAATCTGTCGGATAACCCTGTCCTGGCGACCACTATGGCCGGTTACTCAGTTCAGGAAGGCGGAAGCGGTCTCACCCGCGTGCCGGTGAGTGACCACGTGGCTGCCTCCTGGGCCGCACGGACAACTCTCGACCGCAGCAACGACGCGCATCCGCGAGCCACGTGAGCCGGTCAAGGCTGGTGAGACCTGGACGTTCGCATCGGACGTGAAGGCGCGCGCGGGCGCGAGGGCGCAGATCACCGTGTCGTGGTTCAACAGCTCAGGCGCTTTCCTGTCCTGGAGCGGAGGCTCGTCGATCGCGACGAGCCCGACCACCTGGAACCGCGTGACGGCCGCGTTCAAGGCTCCGGCTGGAGCAGCGGTGGGTGAGACCGTGGTCAACGTCTGGGGTTCGGCCACGAATGCGCCCGTGCATGGTGACGCAGCACGATGTACGTGCGCCGTCCCCGACGCCGACGCCGACTCCGACGCCGACGCCGACGCCGACTCCGACTCCGACGCCGACGCCGACTCCGACGCCGACGTCCGACTCCGACTCCGACGCCGGGCGGCTCTTCGATGCAGCCCCCCGCCGGCGCCACGCTCGTCCGCGACCTGTCACGCCGGAGTTCCTGGATCACCGAGTCGGGCGCGAACGTCGTCGAGATCGCCGGAGACCGGGCCGCACGGCGACGTGGTGCTCCGCAACACGCTGGTCGACGGGCAGACTGGTGCGTCGTCGGGCGTGCCGAGCGAGCGGAGCGACCTCCAGGGTGGCACCGTCCCGTTGGGTTCGACCCGATGGATGATCTGGGACCAGCGCTTCACGAGCCTGCCGACGACGAACCTGGACCGTTGGCAGGTTGCCGGGCCCAACGAGATCCATGGTGAGACCTGGAGCCAGGCCACCGTGATGCCCGAGATTTCCGCGACGAAGCGCTTCCGTCTGAACGCGAACGCCGGTCTGTCGTCGCCCCGCTACTTCGACATCGCCCCGATCGTTGTGGGTGAGTGGCACCAGTACAAGTTCGGGATCCACTACACGCAGGGCGGTGACGGGTGGATCGAGCTGTGGCGTGACGGGGTCCGCGTGATGCGCATGGACGGTCCCACCACGTCGGAGGCCCGGGACGGCTATTGGAAGTTCGGCAACTACCGCAACGCCGACATCAACGGCACGACGACGATCGACATCAGCGGTTGTCGCGTCTACGGCCAGTAACCCAGACCGATCACAGAGTGAGCGGCCCGCTGGCGCCCAGGATCCCCGGGCGCCGGCGAGGCCGTTCCTGCGGTTACGGGGGGCGCCGCGCTCCTTCGAGCGCTCGTTGCTGGCTGCCGTAGGGCTTGGCTTGCTACGGTGGAGGAGTGTCCGCCCGGGTCCTGATGGCGAAGGCTGATGATGGCGGACGAGTCCGACGTCATCGGTCACGCCGACACGGAGCCAGTGAGAGCGACAACGTTCCCAGAGGACGGCGGCCGCGACCAGCCGCCGTGGGTGCGGACCTACTGGTGGCTCGTCCTCACGATCGCGATCGTGGGGGTCCTCGGTGCCTGGATCGCGACCACGAGTCCGAGCCCTTATCCTGCTGGGCTGCCCGGCACCGCGTTCGAGCCGGTCCAGACTCCGCAACATGCCCCCTCAGGCGGCGGGGATCGTCTACGGGCCGGGCTCCGGGGCGCTTGAGTACGCGCACCCCGGTGGGATGGTTGTGGCCGGGCGGGACAACTACAGCGACCCAGCGTTCAGAAAGGTGTCGGCCGCCGGCGGCACGGTTCTGATCTACCTCGACCCCGTGATCAACAACCCATGGGGCCGCTACCACAAGATGTTGATGCAGCAGTCAGTCTGCGGCCCGGCCGTCAGACGGTGGCCCGGGTCGCCGAAGGCCAACCGCTGGGGCCACCTCAACGACTTCAGGGTCGGGTCGATCCTGCAACGCAAGCTGCCGTGCGTCCTGGAGACGATGGTTTCGGAGAATCCCCAGATGGGCGGCTGGTTCGCCGATGACGTCGGTTCCCGATCCTGGTACCCGGGTATTCGACTGGCAGACCTGGGGTTCGGCCAACCAGCGGGCCTACCGGGCAGGAGCGATCGAGCTGACCGAGACGTTTCGCAAGGTCGCCGACCGACACGGGTTGGTCTTCCTCGTCAACGGCACGTGGGGTGCGGGATCGCTCGCGTCTCGACGGAGGCGGCTACCCCGACATGATGCTGGCTGGCAACGCGCTGGCGGACGGTGGCTTCGTCGAGAACCACGACGGCGAGATCCGCTATTTCGGACCCTACGGGTGCTCGACGCAGTGGGCCGCCGAGTCACCGGTGACCAAGGGCAAGGCTTTCAACTTCGCCGTCACGTCCACGCACGCAGGGTTTGTCGAGTTCAGGAACTCCCGCTGCTACTCCTTCGTCAACGAGCAAGCCGACTACTCGTCCGCCCATGCGTGGGGGAGACCTCATCGCACGGGGCTGCCTACTCAGGTGCGGCAACGCTCAGGACGGGAATCTGCCCCCGATTGAGTTCGAACAGATCCACCTCAGGACAAGACGGAAACCTCCAACCCGGAGATCGCCTGCATCACCACCCCCGCCGAAGCCAGGAGGGGCATAGGTGACTCAGGCAGTGCGGGCAGCAGCCGCAAACCGCCGCCGGCGTAAACGCCGCCCCTGCCATCCCAAGCAGGCGGCAGGGAACGAACTCGATTGCTGGCCCGCATTGAACAGATGTCTCCGAGCCGGCTCACCTCCGGGCGCCGCGCTAGTGCGGCAATGAGACCGCGCACCTTCAGCTTCGCGGCTTGTCCGTGGCGGAGGAGGCCAGGGGCCACCAGAAGTACCGCGTAGATGACCGCGGGCTTCCCGGCGCGGCGCTGCTGCAGGGCCAGCCGGACCTGCTGACGCGCTGTCACCGTGTCCGACTCCTGCAGCGCCGTGCGCGCGCGCCGCATGGCCCGCTCGTAACGGAGCTTGCGGAGCCGCTGGTCCAGCTCCTTCAGCACGTCGGGTGCGTTGGTCAACGTGGCGACCTTGGCGAACGCCCGTTCCACACTGTCCTCGTATTCCTCCTGGTCGAAACGCACGCCGCGTGCCGTGTCATCGTGCAGCCGGTAACCGGCCAGCTGTTCAGGCAACACCCGGATGTCGCACCCCGCAGCCAGCATGCGGAGAAACATCGCCAAGTCCTCGACTTTGGGAGTGTCGCAGGTGTAGCCGACACCGATTTTCCACGCCTCGGCACGAATGGCTGCCGTGTAATACAGCGCCGCCCCACGGATGACATCCACTAGTTGCACGCGGTGGTCGATGCCCGGCTCGCTCGTCACCCCGCTGCGCTGCCGGAAACTGGGAGGCTGGAGCTGACCGTCGTCCAGGAATGCGAAGGCGTCGACTCCAACCGCGTCGATCCCGGGATTCTTGTCGAGCACCGCGGCTGTGCGCTCGCAGAATGTCGGCTTCAGCACGTCGTCACCGTGGACGACGGCGTAGTACCGGCCACGTGCCACCGCCGCCGCGGCGTCGACAGCGTTGCCAAGACCCTGGTACGCGTGGCGCACGAGCCGTATACGTTCGTCATTGCCGTAGCCCGCAACGATCCGCACTGTCTCATCGGACGTCCCGACAATGATCAATTCCCACCCGTCGATGGTTTGACTGCGGACGGAGTCGATCATCTCTGTCAGGTACTGCTCATTTTGGTGGGCCGACGTGAGGATGCTGAAAAGAGGCTGCGACATCACGGCTCCGATCAATCGGCCGAGACACCCGGGGCAGGGGATTACGCAGGGATGCGACTACCTTAGCCGGTCACTGAAGGCTGAGCGCTGGGAGGCGGCGCCGAGGGCGGCGCAGGTGCCTGGCTAACGATGAGATCTACTTGATCCTCCCGCCCGCCGCAGGCCGCGGGACTCGCCAGGTCATCGCCACGAACCTGCGGGAGACCGTGGACTTCGTGGTACGCCTCGCCTGCTCCTTGACGTCGTGTCCGCCCGGCTCCAAGGCGATCGGGTCGCGGCGGGTCGAGGGCCCCCGGCGGCATCTGCTCCTTCGCCATCTCCCCAGCAGAGGTAGGACGACTAACTGGGTGTGTCCCTATTGCCGAGATGCGGCACCGCGTCACCGTTCGGGCCGTCGACCTACCCAAGTGACCTGACTGACGAGCAATGGGGCGTGCTGGAGCCGGTGTTCAATGCGCCGGGGAAGCGGGGCAGCAAACACGCTGATGACCTTCGCTAAGTGGTGGACGCGATGCTGTACATCGCACAGACAGGTTGCCAGTGGCGCTACCTTCCGGAGCCGTTCGGCCCTTGGACGGGGATGTGGTCGCAGTTCCGCCGCTGGTCACGCAGCGGCACCTGGGCACAAGCACTAACGGTGCTGCACGCGGCCGCACGCGAAACGGACGGACGCGCCGAGGCGACAGCGCCGATGGTGGTCATCGACACCCACCTCGCCCGCGGGGCATCCAACGGCGGGTTCACCTCTCACGACCGCGGCGGGCCTTACGGCCGTACGAAGGGCGCCAAGCGCGTCGTGGGGGTCGACGTGACCGGGCTCCCGGTGGGTGCGCTGGTCGTGCCGGCCCCCACGCACGAGAACGAGCGAATGAACTGATGTTGGCGCACCTGACCCGGCAGGGCGTCACCGGGCGGCTTGAGCTGGTCTTGGTGGACCGTGGGGCCACCGCGGCTGCTGCCCGAGCACTTGGCCGACAGCACGGCGTCGAACTGCGCCGGGTCGGGTGGGACGAGTGGCAGCCGGTAATCCGCTCGATTCGTCACACCTGGCGAGTCGAGTCCGCTCGTGTCATCGCCCTCGCCGAGGCGCTCGTGTCCGCCGGTGAGGCGGCGGTCTGCGTCCCGGCCAACGATGAGAAAGCCTTCGCGGCTGCGGTCGACTCGCTCCTTCGCGACCCGGATCGACGGGCCACGATGGGCGCGCGATCGGGCGAGACCGTGTGGAGCGGCAGCTGTCCTGGGAGATCTCCCGTCTGGAGCTCCTGAACTCCTACGACGGCCTCCTGTCCGACATCGACTAGCTGGGCCCTCCTGGACCTCTGGTTCGGTCGGGCGTCGACGGCTCACCTGTCGTCGCGTCGAGGCTCGGCGCCACGTCCGGAGCCGCCGGCTCGCCGCTGCCGGCTCGGTCCCTGCGACGACGAACAGCTCTGAGCAGGTCGCGCACAGTCGTGGGGGAGACCAGCACGAGACTGATGCTGTAGACAAGCAGGAAGACGAGCCCGTCGACGGTGAGTAAGCCGATACCGCCCCAGGTCCCCCGGCGGTCGGAGTGGAACACCAGGTGTTCGAGAGGGGCCACTGTGGCCAGCCCCACGAGCGCACAGAGGATCGGTGGACCTGTCGCGTTGATGATCTGGCGGAAGGACACCCCTACGACCTGCAACGCCAGGGCGACCACTACCCCGCCGACGATGAGGCTGTCAGCGAGATGGACAGTCCTACGCCGACGAGGCCAAGAGGTCGGATGAGGGCCAGGAGGAGGATCACGCTCAAGGCCAGCTCCGACGCGGTCTGCCAGTTCAGCAGCTTGGTCCTTCCGGCACCCTTGATCGCCTCCTCGCTCACCGTCTGGAAGGCCTTGCCCAGTCCCAGGCCGGCCATCGCCACCAGCGTCACCCCGGCGCCTCGCCACTTCTCCCCCAGGAGGACGACGACCAACGGTTCCCCGACCGCCAGCATCATGGCGGATACCGGCGCCGCACCGGTGGTGACGATGTTCAGTGCGCGCGGGTAGCCGACCTCCAGCCGTCCCGCGGCTCGGGACATGCGAGAGAAGGCTGGGAACAGCGAGACGGAGCTGATCTCGACCATCGCCGTCACCGGAATCCGCGCGATGCGCTCGCCGTAGCGCTGCAGCCCGACCCCGGCAGTCCCGAGCGCGCTTCCCGTGACTACGGCTTGGACGCCCTGCCGAGCGCGATCGCCGAGGAGGCCCAGCGCGAGTGGCAGGCCGAAGCCGGCCAGCTCCCGCCAAAGCCGGACGGTGGCCCTGCCCCGACCTGGTCGCCAGGGACAGATCAGCCAGAGACAGACGACCCAGACACAGAAGGAGGCGTAGCTGCCCAGGACCATGCTCCACACCCCGAAACCGGCGAACGCGAGGGACACGGATACGCAGGCGAACGAGAGGGAGATGGCGGGCCCCACGACGAGGCGTCGTCGGACGCTGAACTCGCGTTGCAACCACGCCTCGGGCACGTTCGTCAATGACTGAAGGAGCACGGTCCCCGACATGCTGGCTGCGACCAGCCCGGCGGTGCGGCTGTCGAACAGCAGCCCGATCACGGGCGCAGCGGCAAGGGACACCAGGGCCATCGCCACTCCCGACAGGAGCGTCGCCCAGAAGATCGTCTCGGCTGTGTCGTCCAGGTCGTGTTCCCGATGGACCAGCGAGGAACGGAGACCCCCTTCGACGAAGTCGCCGACGAATGCCGTCAACACGCTGCCGGCAATGAAGAGTCCGACCTCGGAGGGGCTGAGCAGACGCGCCAGAGCAAGGGTCTGCCCGAAGGAGACCACCTGAGCGAACGCAAGAGCGACCGCTGACGCGGCGGCCACGCGACCGATCTTGGATCGCAGGGACGGCGGCAGCAGCGGACGAAGGCCCCGGTTCCTGCGTCATCTCAGGCGCCGAAGGCTTGCTCGAAACCATGCCGGCTCGCGGCAACCTGGTGCTCTGCAGCGGTCCGTAGCGCCGGTCGGACCTCGGGAGCCTGCTCCCAGGCCTCGCGTACCGCCGTCGAGAGGCGGTCCTGCAGGTCCTCGGTCTCCGTGTCGACGAGTTCGAGGCCAGTGCCGAACATGTCCGCGAGGCCGAGGAACTTGTCGTCGTAGTAGCGCGAGGTCGAGAGCGCGATCACCGGGATCCCCTGGGTGAGGGCGAAGACGGCCGCGTGGTAGGCACCCGTCACCAGCACCCGGCACGTGCCGACCTGGCGGGCGACGTCCTGGGGACGCGCAAAGCGACCGAGGGGACGTTTCGCCGCTCGGAAGCCGTGGAGCAGAGGAAGAGTCGAACGACGATCCTCAGAGCGGTAGTCGGAGATCAGGACGGGAACCAAGCCGGCCTGGAAGTCCTGGGCCGACGCCTGCAGGGTGCGGGCGAGCGCCGCTTGCGCCGTGTGAGACACCGGGGAGTACCCGGAGGTTCTGAGGCAGATCCCGATGTCGGACCCGATGGTGTCCGTGCGCACCGAGTAGGCGAGCTCGATGGCGTCGTCTCCTGTGACTTCGAAGCGTGTCGGCGGCACTCCGGCCCGCCGGAGGATGTCCGGCCCCCGGCGGCCTTCGCGCAGGCCGATGAAGCCGACCTCGGGGAGCACGGCCGCCAGTCGCGACTGCAGCCGCGGCTCTTCCGCAGGCCCGAGCCCCTGACCCACCATGGCCGTCGGAATTCCGAGCGACCGCGCGTGCTCGAGCAGGGTAAGCACCCGCTCGGACTGCGTCTGGTCGGCGTCGGTGATGTACCCGCCGCCCATCGCCAGAACGAAGGAGGAGCTCTGCACGGCGCGCAGGGTGTTGGGAGGGAGTACGGAGGCCATTCTTCTGCGCTGGGTCGGCCGCGGGCGCTGTTCCGGCCAGTCTCCTAGCGCCGACTACTCGGTCCATCCAGCCGAACCCCGACCTGCTGGACAGGCCGGCCAGCAGCCCTCGGCTCTGTACGCCGCCCCCCTCACCTTCTGCGGGAACCAGGCCCTGAAGGTGACCCAGCCGATGGCGACCGGCCCGACCCTGGTGGGCCCGGCTCTCTCGGCGACCCGGTCCAGCAGTCCAGGTGTTCCCCAGGGCCTCCGGCCCGCTGGGTCGATCGGCTCAGCGTCCGGGAAGTAGGCGCGGAGGAGGTGCGGAGCTTCCGTGATGACCCCGATCCGAGCCGTGGGCCAGAGCTTGCGAACCCGGCTGAGGGTCACATCCATCATGGCGAGGTCGCCCATGTTGATGAGCCAGTGGTCACTGTGCTCGATCAGTATGCGGGGTGCAAGCGCAGACCCCTCGTCATCCTGGAACGTCATCCATCTCCACGCTCACCCGTGTTGCCGGCCCTCGTGCTCGGTCCGCGCAGCAGACGGCGTGCCCTTCGCTTGCGAAAGGCCGGCGATCCCCTCGGACCGACCCGCGCTCAGGGTACCGGCTCCACATGTGGGCTGGCAGCCGTTCGCCGCACTTGCGGCCACTGCGTAGAATCCACCGCACCGAAGCCAGCCACGACGTGGGGGGTCTCGCATGTGCGGCATCGCCGGTCTGCGGTCGCTCCGCGGCTCCCACCTCGATATCGACGTGGCCCGGGAGATGTCGCGGTGCCTGCAGCATCGGGGCCCCGACGACCACGGCGAGTGGGTGACCTCATCCGTCGCGCTGATGCACCGAAGGCTGTCCATCATCGACCCGGAGGGCTCGCGCCCAGCCGATGTCCACGGTCGACGGGCGTTTTCACATCACGTTCAACGGCGAGATCCTCAACTACCGACAGCTGAGAGCGCAGCTGGACTACCCGTTCCAGACCGACGGTGATACCGAAGTGGTGCTCGCGATGTTCGCGCGCTGCGGCGTGGATGGTCTGAAGCGGCTGCGCGGCCAGTTCGCATTCGCGGTCTACGACTCGCACCTCGACCGCCTGTGGCTCGTCCGGGACCGGCTCGGGATCCTGCCGCTGTTCTACGTGGCGGATGGTGACGTCATGGCCTTCGGCTCAGAGATGAAGGCGCTGTACCCGGCCCTTCCCCAGGGGGTGCGCATCGCGAAGGAATCGTTGTACTCCTACTTGCGGCAGCGAGCCGTCCCTGCCCCGAACACGCTCGTCGACGGCGTCGTCAAGGTGCGCCCGGCCGAGGTCGTCTGCTTCGAGGCCTCGGGCCGGGTGACCTCCAGCCGCTACTGGACGGCACCCGACCCCGCCCAGACCTGGCAGGCTGACGACGACACCTCCGTCGCCATGGTGGAGAGAACCTTGACTGCCGCGGTCCGGGAGTCCCTGGTGGCAGACGTGCCGGTCGGGTCCTACCTCAGCGGAGGGGTGGACAGCAGCCTCATCGTGGCCTTGGCCAGCCGAGAAGTCTCCCAGCCGATGCACACCTTCTGTGCCGCCTTCGACGGGGCACCGCTGGACGAGAGCCCCTACGCGGCTCAGGTGTCCGACCTCTTCGGCACCCGACACCACGACATCCGCGTCGATGCCTCGACCTTCCTGGAGCTGTGGCCGCGGCTGAGCTGGCACCGCGACGCACCCATCAGTGAACCCTCCGACATCGCGGTCTTCAGGCTGGCGCAGGCCGCAACCGACTACGTCAAGGTCGTGCTTTCCGGGGAAGGAAGCGACGAGCTGTTCGGCGGTTACCCGAAGTACCGCTTCGCCCAGCTCAGTTCATCGGCGGGGATCCTCCCCTTCGCCGCCCGACAGCTGGCCCTCAGGGCCGGGGACAAGGTGCTCCCACCGCGAGCCGACCGCGCACGCATCGCCCTGCGAGCCTTGACCGCCTCGTCACCGACCGAGAGGGCGATGGGCTGGTTCGCTCCCTTCACCGAGGCCGAAGCCGCGTCGATGCTGGGTCTGGACGGACCCGAGGTGAGTGAACTGGTCCAGGCACGTGACGCCGTGGACCTCATGTGCCGGGTCGACCTGACCAGCTGGCTGACCGACAACCTCCTCGAGCGAGGTGATCGCATGTCGATGGCCGCGTCCCTGGAGCTGCGTCCGCCGTTCCTCGACAACCGCATGGTCGAGCTCGCTCTCCAGCTGCCGAGCGGACTGAAGGTGCGCGGCGGCGAGACGAAGTGGATCCTCAAGCAGGTGGCCGATCGACATCTGCCGTCGAGCATCACCCGTCGGCGGAAGGTGGGATTCAAGGTCCCGATCGGCGCCTGGTTCAAGACGCAGCTGCGAGATGTCGCCCGGGACCTACTGCTGTCTGAGGACTCGTGCGTCGCTTCGCTGCTCGACCGTCAGATGCTCGAGCGCCTCCTCAAGCGCCACGACTCCGGCCGAAGCAACGAGGAGGGCCGGATATGGACGCTGCTCTCCCTCGAGCAGTGGGGGCGTTCCGCACTCGACGGAGGCAGCGGGACACGTTCCCCGATCTGTCAGGGGAGGGACGGGATCTGATCAGCGCTCCCGCGCCACGTATACAGCGGGATAGGCCCACCTGCTCAGACCTGTGCGGATCAGCAGCCGGATCACTCCCTGCTGCTGGCATATCAGCCCACCACGGGAGCACCCGCCAACGCCAGGTCGCCTGAGCAGGTACAGGACCGGTCAGTCCCGCTTTCCCAATCGGTTGTAGACCACTACCTTAAGCACCGCGCTTCGTTGACGGGATCCTGATGCAGGCATCGCCAACCCCACCCAGTTTGCCTGCGCAGTCGCAGGTCAGTTGGTACCTCCAGCGACTCCGCTCCATGAGTGCGACGGAGGTTGCCTGGCGCTCAAGTCAGTTGGGTCGCAGGATGCTGCCGCGGCCTGCCACCGACGCGCTACCGGCGTCGAGGCTGTTGGGCACCGACCAACAAGCCGACTGGACAGCCCTGCTCCACAACTTTCGCGAGCGCCCGTCTCCCCTGCTGTCGCACGCGCGCGCGCAGGCAATTGCCGCATCGCACCGCGACCTCGTCAAGGACCTGGTGGCGGCTGCTGAGCGGGTAGCCGACGGCGGGTTCCGCTTCTTCGGATATCCCGAGGCGCTCGTCGGGTCCAGGGTCGACTGGCACTACGACCCCCTCAACGACGTGCGGTGGCCACAGGTGGCCTCGAACCGGATCGACCATCGGAGCTTTCCCGGAGATGCGAAGTGGATCTGGGAGCTCAACAGACTGCAGCACCTGCCCTGGCTGGCCGAGGCCTGGCTGTTCACGGGTCAGGAGCGATTCGCCGCACTGGCCCTGGACCACCTCGACTCGTGGATGGCCCAGAACCCTGTCGGGTGCGGCATGGCATGGCGAGGAGGATTCGAGGCCGCCATCCGGTCCCTGTCGGTCGTGACGGCCCTGGAAGGCTTGGGCAGCAGCTCCGCGCTGACCCCGGCCCGCTTCGAGAGGATCGTTCGGATGCTGGCGGCGAGCGCCGACCGAGCGTGGCGTGAGCGTTCCCGGTTCAGCTCGGCGAACAACCATCTCGTGGCTGAGCTGGCCGGGATGGCCGTCGTCGCCATGGCCCTTCCCGAGCTGCGGCGATCGCCCAAGTGGAAGCAGGACGCTCTGGACAACCTGGCCGCGGTCGCCTCGCGGCAGATCCTTCCCGACGGAGCCAGTGCGGAGCAGGCGTCGGCGTACCAGCTCTTCACCATCGAGCTGCTCATGCTCGTGGCCGCCCGCCAGCGGGCGTGCGGCGAGGAACCGCCGGCCGCGATCAGTGCCGCGATCGACCGCAGCACCAGATTCCTCGTGGCGCTGGTCGGCGACGGCGAACCGGAGCCTCGCTACGGTGACGACGACGGCGGCTTCGCGCTGCGACTGGGCCCTGAGCCTGTCCGGACGATTCGGGACCATCTGGGGATCATCGGGGCGTTCACGGGCAGCCCCCAGATACGCGCGGCGGGGCGCCTCAACCTGACCGCCGCATGGTTGACGGAAGGAGATCTCAGCGACCCGCTCGGGTCGTCGGCACCCATGAGTCACGGCAGCTTCTTCGCTGCTGACGGAGGAACGGTCGTCCTCCGCTCGGCCGCGCGGCGTCTGGTCATGGACGTGGGTCCCCTGGGGTATCTCTCCATCGCCGCGCACGGGCACGCCGACGCACTCGCGGTCACCTTGTCCGTCGACGGCCGCGAGCTGGTCGGAGATCCAGGGACGGCAAGCTACTACGGACATCCCGACTGGCGTGCGGCCCACCGCGGCACACGGATGCATGCGACGGCCACGGTCGATGACGTGGACCAGTCGGAGGTCGGGGGTCCCTTCCTGTGGAGGAGACACGCCCATGTCCGGGTGCACCACGTGGACCTGCAGCGCGGTGTCGTAGATGCGGATCACGACGGGTACGAAAGGCTGCCTGCGCCCGTGACGCACCGGCGATGGCTCGTGGCTCCCCCCGAGCGACCTGAGATCCTCGTGGTCGACTTGTTGGAGGGAGAGGGCGAGCACCACCTGCGGGCGTCGTGGCCCTTGCACCCTGACCTGGAGGCCAGTCCTTCAGCTCGGTGGACAGGTGATCGACGAGCAGGGGCGTACGGTGCTGCACATCGCCTACGCGGCGAGCGCCGGGCGGATAGAGCTCGACCAGGTCAAGGGAGACGTCACCAGCAACCTTGGGTGGTGGTCGGACCGGCTGGAGAGCCGGGAGCCCTCGTGGCTCGTGTCGGGGTCCACGCGCGGGCCGGTACCCATGGCGATGGCCACCCTTCTGAACCCCGTGAGGTCCGGAGCGGCTCCCGTCGACGATCTGGAGATTCGATACCTCCACGACACGATTTCGGTGAGCTGGGGTGACGGCGGAGTTCGCCGGACCGTCCGCATCGACACGTCCAGACCCGGCGCCGTGGACATGGGTGACTGACCGCGAGGTCACTGGGCGAAGGGGCGAGCATGCTGGTCCGGCAGGCGGCCGGCTTCGGTAGCATCCGGTGGCTATGAGACCCAGCGATCGGCCGCGCTTCAGCTTCCTGACGACCGCCTACAAGACCGAGGCCTACCTGGGCGCGACCATAGACTCGGTGGTCGCGCAGAGCGATGCCAACTGGGAGCTCGTGATCGTCGACAACGGGAACGACGACGACATCGCTGCGATCGTTGCCAGCTTCGCCCATGACCCGCGGATCACGTTGCTCCGTCAGGAGAACAGAGGATACGTCGGAGGGGTGATGGCCGCGGCGGCCGAGGCTCACGGCGATTTCCTGTGCGTCCTGGACAGTGACGACCAGCTGATGCCGGACTTCGTCCGGACGATGAGCGCCTACCTCGAAGCACATCCCGGGGTCGCTGCGGTCGGTTGCGATGCGCATGAGTTCTCCGACGATGAGCAGGACACGTCCGGTCAGGCCCACCTGCGCGCCATCGGCGTCCGTCGGGTGTCCCCTGGAGGCGAGGTGCTCACCGTGAAGGACGTCCTGCGGGGGCGGGTTCCCTTCTACACGGGCGCCATCTCGCGGGAGTCGTGGGACCGGGTCGGGGGTTACCGCCCGGGCGCCGGAGGCGGCGACCCCGCCGTCCTCCTGTCGCTGGAGGCGTCGGACGAGTACGAGCCGGATGTCCTCCTCTGGCTCGAGCTGTCGAGCCAGTTCGACGTGCGGCTCATCCCCGAGAGGCTGGCCCGTTACCGCGTGCGTCCCACGTCGCTGTCTCGTGGCCCCGAAAGGATCGAGCAGTTCGAGAAATCCTTGATCGGCACCTTCGAGAGGTTCGCGGAGAGCTCGGGACGCGCCGACTACCAGGCCCTGGTGCAGGCGCCGGTGAGCCGACTGAGGTATCAACCAGGCGATCCGCCGCGCCCGTTGGGCGTTCCTGGACGGCGACGTGCCAGCGGCCCGCGGCCACGCCCGCGAGGCGTTCGCACTGCGCCGGACCCTGCGCGCGGCTGCGATCCTGGCTGGCTTGTCGTTGCCGGTGCGCCTGGTGACTGCTGCCTACCCCGCCAAGCAGAGGGCTGCCGCCTGGGCGCGACGCTGGCGCCGGCGGGTGCGAATCTGACGTCCCTCGTCACACGGCTTCGTTGGTCACCCGAACCGACAGGAGGGAAGCCGACATTCGGTCATGGGTCCTGGCGTCGATGCGCCAAGCGCGTTGGACAGTTGCGCCGCACGATGTGAGAGTTCATGGCCCCTGCATCCTGCGCTCGACGTACCGCCCGACGCCAAGGTCTCGAGATTGTGCGCGATGGTGTGCCGTGACGTTCATGGACTATGCGGCCCGAGTCCGGTGGCCGATGAGCAGGTTACGGCGCGACGAGGAGCCGCTCGACGCCCTCGCGCCCCAGCGGGTGCGACCATCCCCGTACCCCGTCAGGGGGTCGCTACGAGCCAGCTGCATCACGGGACCGGGGTCTCTACGAGCCATGGACGCAGCCGGTCAGGGGGCCTCTACGAGCCATTTGCACGACCGGGTCGCGCAGGTAACTTCGGGACCACTCATCAGACGAGGGGGGCCTCGATCTTTGTGAGGCTTCCGTGGCACGTCATCGGCAGGAACAACCGCTCAGCATCTTCGGGCTCGGCTATGTCGGTTGCGTGTCAGCCGCGTGCTTCGCCTCACGGGGACATCCGGTCATCGGTGTCGACGTCGACGACCAGAAGCTCACGCTGCTTCGGCGAGGCACAGCTCCCATCGTCGAGCAGCGCATCGGGGAGCTGACGGCCGAGGTGGTCGCAGCGGGTCTGCTGACGGTGACTCACGACCCCCGCGCCGCAGTCCTGGCCAGCGACGTGTCGATCGTCTGCGTGGGCACCCCCTCCGCGCGTGGCGGCGGTCTGGCCACCGCCTACCTGGAGAAGGTCAGCGACGAGATCGGCGCTGCGCTGGCAGAGAAGTCCGGATGGCACACGGTGGTCTACCGAAGCACGATGCTCCCGGGCACCTGCGAGGAGGTCCTGATCCCCAGACTGGAACGCTCCTCCGGCAAGCGGGTCGGTGTCGACTTCGGGGTGTGCGTGAACCCGGAGTTCCTGAGGGAAGGCACCAGCGTCGCCGACTTCTTCGAGCCGGCCAAGACCGTGGTGGGCCAGAGCGACACGCGGTCCGGCGACGTGGTGACAGATCTTTACGACGGGCTGCCCGGCCCCCGGTTCCGGGTGGCGCTCGGCGTCGCAGAGATGGCGAAGTACGTCGACAACTGCTTCCACGCCTTGAAGGTGGACTTCGGCAACGAGATCGGGGCCATCTGCGGAGCCTTGGGCCTGGACTCGCACGCGGTGATGGATTTGTTCCTCGCGGACACCAAGCTCAACCTCAGCGCTGCTTATCTGCGTCCCGGGTTCGCATTCGGGGGTTCCTGCCTCCCGAAGGACGTGCGAGCCCTGACGCACGCGGCTCGCCGACACGACGTCGAGGTGCCCGTGCTGTCCCATGTCCTCTCCTCTAACGAGGCGCACCTTCGCCGTGTCGTGGACACGGTCCTAGGCCTGGGCAAACGACGGGTCGGCATCTTTGGTCTGTCTTTCAAGGCAGGCACGGACGACCTGCGTGAGAGCCCGCTGGTCGAGCTCAGCGAACAGCTCATCGGCAAGGGCTGCGAGGTGAGGATCTACGACCCGAACGTCTCGCTCTCCCGTCTTCTCGGCGCCAACAAGGCACACATCGAGGAGCGCCTTCCGCATCTTGCGGACCTCCTCGTCGACGACGCACGAGCTGTGGCCGACCACGGTGAGGTCCTCGTCGTCGGCACGCGTGACGAAGCCGTACTCTCCGCGCTCGCCGACGTGTCGGACGGCACGGTGCTGCTCGACCTGGTGCGGCTGCCCGGGGCCGCGGAGCGGCGTCGGCAGAACGGTTACATCGGCATCAGCTGGTAGCCATGGCGCAAGTCGTTGAGCGGCCGGCCTCAGCTTCCTGACGCCTGCATACAAGACCAAGGCGTACCTTGCCGACACGATCGAGTCCGTCATGTGGCGGACCGAGACCAACTGGGCGCTCGTTGTCGTCGAGAACGGTCGCTCGGAGGGGAGCCGACATCGTCGGCACCTTCCTGCAGGACTCCCGGGTGCGGGGCGGCGTGCACTGCCCCGGCCCGGACCACCTGAGCACCGACACTCAGCGCGATGCCCTGCGGTCATGCTGTGGCAGTCACTCGTCGGAGCGCCTCCGTCAGCTCCGACAGGGGCGGCGCGGCGGCGTCCGCTGCGGACATGGCGGCGACAGGCAAGGGCCATTCGATCCCGAGCTGCGGGTCGTTGTACGCGATCGTCAGGTCCTCGCTCGGGTCGTGACGACGATCGATCCGGTACGACGTGTCTGCCGGTTCCGTGAGGGCCTGGAAGCCGTGCGCGCACCCCGCGGGGATGAAGATCGAGTTCTGCCGGTCCCCGTCCAGGTTGAACGAAAGCCACTTGGCGTACGTGTCGGATCCCGGGCGCAGGTCCACGACGACGTCGAAGACGCTGCCGGCGGAGCAGCGGACCAGCTTGCTCTCGCCTTTCCCTGTGCGGAGATGAAGGCCACGAAGAACTCCCCGCTTCGAGCGGGAGAGGCTGTCCTGCACGAATGACGTCGGGTCCACACCTGCCTCACGAGCGACGTCGACATCGAAAGTCCGCGAGAAAAAGCCTCGCTCATCGCCTTGCGGGTCCGGCAGGAACTCGATGACGCCGGCCAGCTCGGTTGCCCTGAAAAGCATTGGTTTCCTCCGTTGCGTCTAGCCACGGCCGCGTCCTGAAGCCTAGAAGAGATGGTCAGATCGGGCCTCTGTACAGCCCCCCAGATCCTGTAAGTATGAGACGGCATCCTGGCGAGCTCATTTCATTCCAGGGGGACACCTTGGCAACACCACTGTGTCGGCTGTGCGCGGCCGATCTGACCCACACGTTCGTGGACCTGGGGATGTCGCCGCCCTGCGAGAGCTATCTCTCCGCTGACCAGCTCGAGACCGGCGAGATGTTCTACCCGCTACATGTGCGGATCTGCGCGGAGTGCCTGCTCGTCCAGCTGCCCGCGCTACATCGACGCGGACCAGATCTTCAGCCACTACGCGTACTTCTCGTCGTACAGCGAGTCGTGGGTCGAACATGCGCGCGCGTTCGTCGAAGCAGCGGCGCACAGGCTCTCTCTGGACGATGGCTCCTTCGTCGTCGAGGTTGCCAGCAACGACGGCTACCTGCTGAAGCACGTGGTGGCGCAGGGCATTCGTGCGCTGGGAGTCGAGCCGGCGGCGAACGTCGCCGAGGCCGCCATCGAGAGGGGGATTCCTACTGAGGTGGTGTTTCTCGGTGAGGAATCGGGAGCAAAGATCGCAAGCCAGTACGGACGGGCCGATCTCGTCGTGGCGAACAATGTGTTCGCCCACGTTCCCGACATCGTGGACTTCGCCAAAGGACTCAGGGAGCTCGTCTCGGACCAGGGCACCGTCACCATCGAGATTCCGCACTTGATGCGGCTGATCGAGGGGAACGAGTACGACACGATCTATCACGAGCACTACTCGTACCTGACACTTCGTACAACACAACGAGTGCTGGCCGCAGCGGGCCTGACCGTCGTCGACGTCGAAGAGCTGTCGACGCACGGCGGCTCACTTCGGACGTGGTCGATGCCGTCAGAGACCGCTGGCACCCCGAGTGACGCCGTGAGGTCTGTGCTGGCCGCAGAGACGAGAGCAGGGTTGGACACCCTCGAGGGGCATCGCGGCTTCGCCGAGTCCGTTGCGCGGGTGCGTAACGACCTCGTCGAATTCCTGGTCCAGAGCTCGCGATCCGGCAAGACAGTTGTCGCCTATGGGGCTCCCGGGAAGGGCAACACGTTGCTCAACCACTGCGGGGTGCGCGCGGACCAGATCAAGTTCGCTGTCGACCGGAACCCCTTCAAGCACAACAAGTTCCTGCCCGGTACTCACATTCCGATCTTCCCCCCGGAGCGGCTCGCGGAGGAGCGCCCGGACTACGTCCTCGTCATGCCGTGGAACTTGCGTGACGAGATCTCCCGCCAACTCGCGTATGTGGCTGACTGGGGTGGACGCCTGGTCATCGCACTACCCAAGCTCGAGGTCTTGTAGATCTACGGAGGTGTTCATGAAGGTCGTCTTGTTCTGTGGCGGTCTCGGGATGCGCATTCGCTCCGGACCGGAGTCACTCCCCAAACCGATGATGCCCATCGGGAGCCGGCCGGTTCTCTGGCACGTGATGCGCTACTACGCACACTTCGGCCACACGGAGTTCATCTTGTGCCTCGGTTACGGAGCGCATGCGGTCAAGGAGTACTTCCTCAACTACCGCGAAAGCGGCTCGAACGACTTCATCCTCACCAAGGGTGGGCAGCATGTCGAGATGCTCGAGACAGACATCAGCGACTGGACCATCACGTTCATCGACACCGGCATCGACACGGCCATCGGGGAACGCCTCCGCCGGGTGAGGCCGTACCTCGATGAGGACGAGGTCTTTCTCGCCAACTACGGCGACGTGCTGACAGACGCACCGATGAACGACCTCATCGACTCCTTCGAGCAGACCGATGCGGTCGCAAGTCTGCTCGCCGTGAAGCCGCAGGACTCCTTCCACGTCGTGGACATCGTCGACGGAGACCGCGTCACCGGCCTCACAGCCGTGGCGGACATGTCGATGTGCATCAACGGCGGCTACTTCGTCCTGCGGCAGGGCATCTTCGACTACTTGTACGAGGACGACGACCTGGTCATGAACGGGTTCGTCCGCGCAGCCGCCGCCGGCAGGCTGCGCGCCGTGCGCTACGACGGGTTCTGGGCGCCGATGGACACATTGAAGGAGCGGGCGGCACTCGAGGAGCAGTACCGGAACGGTGTCAGCCCATGGGCGGTGTGGCGAGACCGGCCCCGGCGGCCGGGGCGCCGGATCAGCCCGGTCGAGATGCCGCAACCTGTTGCCGGGCACATGGGCAGCTAGGGCCCCGGTGGGCATCTTCCAGCAGTCACGCCGACGGGAGCCGGTCTCGTGATGACGATCGCCCCGACGCAGGGTCGGCTCGCCATCCTGTGTCTCGGTGCTCATCCGGACGACATCGAGATCGGTTGCGGGGGAACGCTGCTCGGGTTGCGACATGGGCAGGACGTCACCGTCACGGGGTTGGTGCTGACAGGCGAGGGGGAGCGGAAGCACGAAGCCGAAGAGGCACTTCCCCGGTTCTTCCCCGGGGCAACCGTTGAGGTCTTGGGGCTACCGGACGGTCGGCTTCCTGGTCATTGGGATGCGGTCAAGACGGCGCTTGAATCCTTCGCGACAAGAATCGATCCCACGCTCGTCCTGGCGCCGAGGACGGATGACGCACATCAGGACCACCGCCTGTTGGGCCGTCTGGTCAGCACGGTGTGGAGAGACGTGCTGACTCTGCACTACGAAATCCCCAAGTGGGACGGCGATCTGCGGACTCCGAACCACTATGTGCATGTCTCGGGGGAGAATGCCCGACTCAAGATCGAGCTCCTCAACAAGAGCTTTCCTTCACAGGTCGACCGCGACTGGTGGGACGACGAGCTCTTCCTCGGGCTGATGCGCGTACGGGGCGTAGAGAGCAGGTCCTCGTACGCAGAGGGTTTCTCCGCCCACAAGGTCGTGCTCGGACTCGATGGAAGGAAGTCCGCGTGACCGACGTGCGACTTCAGACGGAGAGGCGGTCGTTTGCCCGATCGACGGCGATGCAGCGACGGCTGCACGAGCTGGTTCCAGGTGGCGCCCACACCTACGCACGCGGCTCGGACCAGTATCCCGAGCACATGACGCCCGTCATCAGGAGCGGCAGTGGCGCCAGGGTCGAGGACGTCGACGGCAACTGGTTCGTCGAGTACGGCATGGGCCTGCGCTCTGTCACCCTGGGCCATGGATACCGCCCCGTCGCCGAAGCTGTCGCGGAAGCGGCGCGTGCCGGGGTGAGCTTCAGCCGTCCGTCCGTCTGGGAGCTGCGCGCAGCCGAGACCTTCCTCGACCAGGTACCCGGAGCGGAGATGGTGAAGTTCGCCAAGAACGGATCGGACGTCACCACTGCCGCAGTCAGGCTGTCGCGAGCCGCCACCGGCCGGCCCCTCGTGGCCCTGTGCCGGACCCAGCCCTTCTTCTCCACCGACGACTGGTTCATCGGAACCACCGCAATGAACGCCGGCGTTCCGGAGGAGGAACGCGAGCTGACCGTGGGGTTCGAGTACAACGACCTCGGTTCCGTGAAGGACCTGCTCTCTCGCTTTCCGGGACAGATCGCGTGTCTCGTGCTCGAAGCGGCGACTGGAACGGCGGAGCCTCAACCGGGATTCCTGGAGTCTCTCCGCGACCTCGCGGACCGGGACGGGTTCGTTCTCGTGTTCGACGAGATCATCACCGGCATGCGCTGGTCGAAGGGCGGTGCCCAGGCGACGTACTCGGTGGTCCCCGACCTGTCGACGTGGGGAAAGGCGCTCGGAAACGGGTTCCCGATCTCGGCCCTGGCGGGCAGGCGAAGTCTCATGGAGCTCGGCGGACTCCGGACCGATGCGGCGCGCACCTTCCTCCTTTCCACAACGCATGGACCGGAGAGCACGGGTCTGGCGGCCTATCTCGCGGTTGCCGAGGCGTACGACGAGCGGGACATCGTGGCGATCATGGAGCGGCAAGGCCGAAAGCTCGCCGACCAGGTGAACGACGTAGCGCGCGATCTGGGGCTTGCCACTACTTCTCGGCCATCGGTCGGCCGTCGTGCCTGGTCTTCACGACACGCGACCCAGGTGGCGAGCCCTCTCAGGCTTACCGCACCTTGTTCCTGCAGGAGATGCTGAACCGCGGGGTCCTGGCTCAGTCCTTCGTGATCTCGGCGGCCCACGACGACGAGGACATCGAGATCACCGTGGACGCGGTCCGTGGGGCTCTCGAGGTGTACGGCCAGGCGCTCACAGCCGGAACCACCGCTGGGTTTCTTCTCGGCCGTCCCGTGGCGCCGGCCCTGCGACAGTTCGCAGCCCCGCGCCGCCTGCCCGACGACGGCGCGCGATGAGACCCGATCCTCGTACCTTCCACCCGCCGGTCCGCTGGTACCGCGTGACCACGACATCGACCATGCGCGACCCGGTTCGCGCCCGTGCAGCGAGGGGTTCACGATGCGTGTGCTCGTAGATGGCGACCGCGGCTACATCGGCAGGGTGCTCGTGCCGCTGCTGATGGGGGCGGGCCATGAGGTCGAGGGTCTCGACGCCGGGTGGTACGACGGGTGCGACTTCGGTGACCAACCCAGTGGCTACATGTCGCGCACCGCGGACATCCGTGACGTCACAGCTGAGGACCTGGAGGGCTTCGATGCGGTGGTGCACCTGGCCGCGATCTCGAACGACCCGGTCGGCCACCTCAACCCGGAGGCAACCTTCTCGGTCAACGCCGAGGGGGCCACCCACATGGCTCGAACCGCCAAGGCTGCAGGAGTCCGTCGCTTTCTGTTCTCGTCGTCCTGCTCGCTGTACGGCGCGGCCGGGGAAGCGGCGGTCACCGAGCAGAGCGAGTTCCATCCCGTGACGCCGTACGGCGAGAGCAAGGTCCGAGCCGAACAAGGGATCAGTCGACTCGCTGACGACGACTTCAGTCCTACGTACCTGCGGAACGCAACCGCCTACGGTTCCTCGCCGCGGCTGCGAGCCGACATCGTCGTCAACAACCTGACCGGGACCGCGTTCACGCGCGGCGAGGTGCGCCTCCAGAGCGATGGCAGTCCCTGGAGACCTCTGGTTCATGCCGAGGACATCTCGAGGGCGTTCCAGGCCGCGCTCGAGGCGCCGCGTGAGATCGTGCACGACGAGGCCTTCAACGTCGGACGGGACGAGGACGTCGTACAGATCCGGGAGATCGCCACAGCGGTCGCCGACGCCTTCGACGTGCCGATCACGTTCGCAGAAGGTGCAGCGCCGGACAAGCGTGACTACCGGGTGGACTTCTCCAAGGTCCAGGAGCGCCTTCCGTCCTTCAAGCCGCGGTGGACGGTGCGTGAGGGTATCTCGGAGCTCGCCGACGACATGCGACGAATCGGGCTCACTGCAGAAGACTTCGAGGGCCCGAGATATGTCCGGCTCGCCCGGATCAACGAGCTGAAGTCTCTCGGGAAGCTCGACCCGCTTCTCTACACGAGGCCTTGAAAGGTGCCTGTCTCCGACCTCGTCGACGGTCTCCGGTCAGGTGCGGTCGACAAGCGCGCTCTGGGGGAGCACCTGCATGGAGCGATGCAACGGCTCTGGCCGTACACCCGCAGCATCACCGGCGACGGCGTGCGGGCGACCCTCGACGTCATCGAGGAATCCCTGCCGCTGGAACGCCATGGCGTGCCTTCGGGCACGCCGGCCTTCGACTGGACGGTGAACGACGAGTGGAACGTGCGCGACGCCTACGTCGCCGACAGCACGGGGTGTCGGGTCGTCGACTTTCGTCAGCACAACCTGCATCTGGTCAGCTACAGCACCCCGGTGCGCACGACCATGACGCTCGAGGAGCTGCGACCGCACCTGCACACCCTTCCCGACCACCCGGACTGGATCCCTTACCGCACCACCTACTACCAGCGCACATGGGGATTCTGTCTGTCGGAACGGCAGCTGCAGTCGATGGGCGACGGTCCGTTCGAGGTCGTCGTCGACTCGAGTCTCGAACCAGGTGAGCTGAACTACGGCGAACTGGTGATTCCGGGCGAGCTGAGCGACGAGGTGATGTTCACCGCCCACATCTGCCATCCGTCCATCGCGAACGACAACCTGTCGGGCATCGCCATCGCGGTGGAGCTGGCTCGGGCGCTGCAGTCCCTTCCGAACCGCCGCCTGACGTATCGCTTCCTGTTCGCCCCCGGCACCATCGGGTCCATCGTGTGGTTGAGCCGGAACAGTCAGGTGCTCCCGCGGATCCGGCACGGGCTGGTCCTCACCGGGCTCGGTGGTTCGGGGCCACTCGTCTACAAGCGTTCCCGCCGTGGGTCTCACGACATCGACAAGGCCAGCGCTCATGTGGTCCGCCGGCGTGACGGCGACGTGCGCGGCTACTCGCCGTACGGGTACGACGAGCGTCAGTTCAACTCTCTGGGGTTCGGGCTGCCGTTCGGGCGACTCTCGCGAACGCCGCACGGGGAGTACCCGGAGTACCACACCTCGGCGGACAACCTGTCATTCGTCCAGCCGCCCGAGCTGGCCGAGTCGTACGCCGCGCTGCTCGAGATCATCGACGTGCTCGAGAACAACGCGACGTACACGAACCTCAGTCCTTACGGCGAACCGCAGCTCGGGAAGCGCGGGATCTACCCGGCCATGGGAGGTGTGGCCGCCACGGACGCGGTGATGGCAATGCTGTGGACGTTGGCCTACACCGACGGCTCGGCCTCACTCCTGGACATCGCGGACGTGTCCGACATGGACTTCGCCGCGATCCGGACCGCAAGCACCACCCTGCTGGATGCGGGCCTGCTGGGGGAGACGTGACGTCGCGCAGGGGATCACGGCGGACTCCTCAGCGCACGTCGTGCGGCCGGAACTGGATGCTGATGCGGGGGCCGACGGGGCGGGCGGTCTTGAGCACGGCGTGCTCCCAGGTGCGCTGGCAGGAGCCGCCCATCACCAGCAGGTCGCCGTGGCCGACGGGGAACGAGATCGAGGCGCCGCCGGCGCGGGGGCGCAGGGACAGCCGGCGGGCCTCGCCGAGGGACAGGATCGCGACCATGGTGTCGTGGGTGCTGCTGCGGCCGATCGTGTCGCCGTGCCAGGCGACGCTGTCGCGGCCGTCGCGGTAGAAGCACATCCCGGCGGTGGTGAACCGCTCGCCGAGCTCGGCGGCGTAGTGCCGGTCGAGGGCGTGCCGGGCGTCGACCAGCAGCGGGTCGGGCAGCGGGTCGTCGGCGCCGTAGAACCTCAGCAGCCGCGGCACGTCGACCACGTTGTCCCACATCACCCGGCGCTCGGCCTGCCACGGCACCTCGGTGACCAGCCGCGCGAACAGGTCGTCGGAGCCCGACACCCAGCCCGGGCGTACGTCGACCCAGGCGCCGCGCGTGAGGACGTGCCGGGTGACCGTGCCACCGAGGGGGCCGAGCGTCGGCCCATCCGCCTCGGGGGCGGCCGGCCCGGCGTCGAACAGGGAGGCCTGGAACTCCACGGACATGCCCGACAGGATACCTTCGTTCGAACACATGTTCTAGTAGTCTCCGGGTCGGGTGTCAGGGGGCGCTCAGGGGGACCCCAGGGTCCGGCGACGGGGATAACCGGTATCCGGCACGCCCCGGTCCCCCTAGCGTTGTCCCCGCACCGGTGGCCCCGAGCGGGGTCGCGCGAAATCGGAGGGAACACACCAGTGACCGAGCACGACAACCTCGCCCACCTCGACCGCCGGGTGGCCGCCAGGGCCGAGCGGCTCACCAAGACCTACGGCACCGGCGACGCGACCGTGACCGCCCTCGACGACGTCACGGTCGAGCTGTACACCGGCGAGTTCACCGCGGTGATGGGTCCGTCCGGCTCGGGCAAGTCGACGCTGATGCACTGCTTCGCCGCGCTCGACAGCGCCACCAGCGGCTCGGTCTTCGTCGGCGACACCGAGCTGAGCCGGCTCGGGGACAAGGAGCTGACCCGGCTCCGCCGCGACGAGATCGGGTTCGTCTTCCAGTCGTTCAACCTGGTGCCGACCCTGACCGCGGAGGAGAACATCCTGCTGCCGCTGTCGATCGCGGGCCGCCGGCCGGACCCGGAGTGGTACTCCACCGTCATCGAGACGGTCGGCCTGCGCGACCGGCTCACGCACCGCCCGAACGCAGCTCTCGGGCGGTCAGCAGCAGCGGGTCGCCGTGGCCCGCGCGCTGGCCAGCCGGCCGTCGATCGTGTTCGCCGACGAGCCCACGGGCAACCTGGACTCCCGGTCCGGCGCCGAGGTGCTCACGCTGCTGCGCCGCTCCGTCGACGAGTTCGGGCAGACCGTCGTGATGGTCACCCACGACCCGGTCGCTGCCGCCTTCACCGACCGGGTGCTGTTCCTCGCCGACGGCGCGGTCGTGGACGAGGTCCGCGAGCCGGACCGCGAGATCGTGCTCGACCGGATGACCCGCATGGACGCCCGCCAGCTCGACGCGGTCGCGCACGACGGGGCGGTCCGCTGATGCTGCGCGCCGCCTGGAAGAGCCTGCTCGGGCGCAAGCTGCGCCTCCTGATGAGCACCTTCGCGATCGTCCTCGGTGTCGCCTTCGTCGCCGGCACCCTCGTCTTCACCGACACGCTCAGCCGCAGCTTCACCGCGATCTTCGCCTCCTCGGTCGGCGACGTGGTGGTCACCCCGAAGGGCGCGCAGACCGCCGACGGCGCCCCCACCACCCGCACCGTCCCCGCTTCGCTGGTGGACGACCTGGCCACCGTCGAGGGCGCCGCGCGCGCGGACGGCAACGTCAGCAGCATGGGCGTCTTCGTGGTCGACCAGCACGGCAAGCTGGTCGGCGGCAACGGCCCGCCCGGCATCGCCGCGAGCTACAGCACCGCGCCCGCCGGGCACGGCATCGAGGGCCTGACCATCGTCAGCGGCAAGCCGCCGTCGTCGCGCGACCAGATCGCGCTCGACACCCGCACCGCCAAGGCGGCGGGCTACCGGGTCGGCGACACCGTCACGCTGGCCGCGACCGGCAAGCAGTCCGTGCTGCACCCGCGGCTCGTCGGGCTGGCCGACTTCCGCGACGGCGGCTCCACCAACGGCGCCACCATCACCCTCTTCGACACCGCCACGGCGCAGGACCTGTTCCTGCGCGGCGCCGACGGGTTCAACGACGTGTGGGTGACCGCCAAGCCCGGCGTCTCCCAGTCCGAGCTGCGCGACCAGGTGGCCGCGCTGCTGCCGGCCGGCTACACGGCGGTCACCGGCGACCAGGCCGCCGAGGACAACGCCAGCGGGGTGCTGGAGGCGATCAGCTTCATCAGCCTGTTCCTGCTGATCTTCGCCGGCATCGCGCTGGTCGTCGGCAGCTTCCTCATCGTGAACACCTTCTCGATCCTGGTCGCCCAGCGCAGCCGCGAGCTCGCCCTCCTGCGGGCCCTGGGCGCGTCCCGCCGGCAGGTCACCCGGTCGGTGCTGTTCGAGGCGGTCCTGCTCGGCACCGTCGGCGCCACCATCGGCCTGGCGCTGGGAGTCGTGCTGGCGCTCGGCATCCGCGCGCTGTTCGCGTCGTTCGGCCTCGACCTCTCCGGTCAGCCGCTCGTCTTCGCGCCGCGCACCTTCGTGGCGTCGTACGTCGTCGGCATCGGTGTCACCACGCTCGCGGCCTACCTCCCGGCCCGCCGGGCCTCCCGGATCGCCCCCGTCTCCGCGCTGCGCGACGACATCGCGATGCCGGAGTCGGCCCTGCACCGCCGGCTGCGTGGTCGGCGTCGTGATGCTCGTCTCCGGGGCCGCGCTGATGCTCGTCGGGCTGTTCGCCGACGTGCCCAAGCCCGGCTACTGGGTCGGTGGCGGGATCCTGGTCGCGCTGCTCGGCGCCGCGGTCGCGAGCCCGGTGCTGGGCAAACCGTTCCTGGCCGCGATGAGCGCGCCTCTACGGCCGGATGTTCGGCCAGGTCGGCCGGCTCGCGGGGGAGAACGCCCTGCGCAACCCTCGGCGTACGGCGGCCACCGCGTCCGCCTTGATGATCGGGCTGGCGCTCGTCACCACGATGGCCATCGTCGGTGCGTCGTCGAAGGCCAGCGTCGACAAGACCATCGCGGACAACTTCCAGGGAGACCTGTTCGTCTCCAACGTCGTCGGCGAGCGGTTCTCGCCGTCGCTCGGCGACGCCATCGAGAAGACGCCCGGCGTCGCCTCGGTGACCCGGGTCCGGTTCGTGACGCCGAAGATCGACGGCAAGGACCAGGGCGTCACCGCCGTCGACCCCGCCAGCCTGGTCCGCTCGGTGCGGGTCGCGATGGTGGAGGGCGAGCCCGGCGACCTGCGGGACGGCACCGTGCTGGTCAGCCAGAAGCGGGCGACCGCCGACCATCTCGACGTCGGTGACACGGTGCGCATGGGCATGCCCGAGGGCACGCGCAGCTACACCGTCGCCGGCATCGTCGAGGACGGCAACCCGGTGCTGGGCTACCCGTTCACGGTCACGCCCGGCTCGCTGCTCGACGCGGGCTACCAGCCGGCCGACAACTTCCTGTTCGTCGACAAGACGCCGGGCACCGCCACGGCCGTCCTGAAGGACCGGGTCGAGAAGGCCACCGGCAACCTGCCGACGGTCACCGTCAAGGACCAGGACGGCTTCGCCGCCGAGCAGCGCGCCCAGTTCGACCAGCTGCTCGTGATGGTCTACGCGCTGCTGGCGCTGGCCCTGGTCATCGCGGTCCTCGGCATCGTCAACACGCTGGCGCTCTCCGTCATCGAGCGGACCCGCGAGGTCGGGCTGCTGCGGGCGATCGGGCTCAGCCGGAGTCAGCTGCGCCGGATGGTGCGGCTGGAGGCGGTCGTGATCGCGGTGTTCGGCGCCCTGCTCGGCGTCGCGATGGGGCTGGTGTTCGGCACCGCGCTGATGGCCAGCCTGCGCGACGAGGGGCTCGAGGTGACCGCGGTCCCGGGCGTGCAGCTGCTGGTCGTGGTGGCCGGTGCGGCGCTCTGCGGGGTGCTCGCGGCCGCCGTACCCGCCCGCCGGGCCGCCCGCCTCGACGTCCTCCAGGCCATCGCCACCGGCTGAGCGGGTCATCCCCTTTGCACCCGCCACACCACCCTCCCGAACGGCTATGGTGAGGTCGGAGGGGGCTCGAGGGAGGTGCAATGGGTGACGTGATGACGCCCGACCGCTCGCGTCCGACGGTGCACAAGCATGTGCAGGTCCGTGAGTACGTCCGCGGCCTGATCCAGGGGGCCGAGCCCGGCAGCCCGGCCCCGTCCGAGCGCGAGCTGGTGCATCACTTCGGTGTCGCCCGGATGACCGTGCGCCAGGCCCTCGACGCGCTCGTCGCCGAGGGTCTGCTGGAGCGGGTCCCCGGCCGCGGCACCTTCGTCGCCCGCGCCAAGATCGACGTGCAGGTCCGGCTCTCCAGCTACACCGAGGAGATGGGCCGGCGCGGGATGAAGCCCGACTCCCGCACGCTGCTCGCCCGCATGGAGTCCGCCGGCCCCGGAGTGGCCCGGGCGCTGGAGATCGAGGAGGGCGACAAGGTCGTGCACTGGCAGCGGCTCCGGCTCGCCGACGGCACCCCGATGTGCCTCGAGGACGCCTACCTCGCGGACAGCATCGTGCCGAAGTTCCTCGACCAGCCGCTGCCGTCGAGCCTCTACCAGGAGCTGCACCGCCGCGACCTGATGCCGACGTGGGGCGAGGACTCCGTCGACGCCGCGATGGCCCGCCGCGAGGAGGCCGATCTGCTCGGCATCACCGAGGGCACTCCGGTGCTGCGCATCGCGCGGCGTGCCTTCGCCGGCAACATCGCCGTCGAGGTGTCCCGCTCGACCTACCGGGCCGACCGGTTCACCCTCTGGGTGCCACTCGCGCGACCCAACGCGCCCGTGACCCCCGCCAAATGACGGCACCCCGAGTCCCGGTCCTCGACGGGCACAACGACCTGCCCTGGGCGCTGCGCGAGCACTGCGGCTACGACCTGACGAAGGTCGACCTCGCCGGCGGCGAGCCCGCCGTGCACACCGACCTGCCGCGGCTGCGGGCCGGCGGCGTCACCGGCCAGTTCTGGTCGGTGTTCGTGCCCTGCTCGCTCGACGGCGACGCCGCCGTCACCGCGACGCTCGAGCAGGTCGACTTCGTGCACCGCCTCGTGGACGCCTTCCCCGACGACCTTGCGCTGTGCCGTACGGCGGCCGACGTCGACGCCGCCACCGCCGGCGGCCGGATCGCCTCGCTGATGGGCATGGAGGGCGGCCACTCGATCAACTCCTCGCTCGGCACGCTACGGATGATGCACACGCTCGGGGTCCGCTACATGACCCTGACCCACAACGAGAACGTCCCCTGGGCGGACTCCGCCACCGACGAGCCGGTGCTCGGCGGGCTGTCCGGCTTCGGCCGTGACGTGGTGCGCGAGATGAACCGGATCGGCATGTTCGTGGACCTCTCGCACGTCTCCGCGGACGTGATGCGCGACGCGCTCGACGTGACCTCTGCACCCGTGATCTTCAGCCACAGCTCGGCTTTCGAGGTCTGCAAGCATCCGCGCAACGTCCCCGACGACGTGCTCGGCCGGCTGGCCGGCAACGGCGGCGTGTGCCTGGTGACCTTCGTGCCACCGTTCGTCGACCAGGGGCACGCCGACTGGTTCTTCGGCTGCCTCGACGTGGTCCGCGAGCGCGGGGGAGACCCGCGCCGCTTCGAGGAGGTCGACCCCGTCCTGCGGGAGCGGCTGCCGCTCGCGCCGCCGATGCCTGGTGTGTCCGCGGTGGCCGACCACGTGGAGCACGTGCGGGAGGTCGCCGGCGTCGAGCACGTCGGCATCGGCGGCGACTACGACGGCTCGGTGACCTTCCCCGCCGGCCTGGAGGACGTGTCCGGCTACCCCCGGCTCTTCGACGAGCTCCGGGACCGCGGCTGGTCCGAGGAGGACCTGCGAGCCCTCGGGTCGGGCAACGTGCTGCGGGCGCTGCGCGACATGGAGTCCGTGTCCGACTAGTCCGGAAATGACGCGAAGGGACTACCCCGACCCCTCCGACATTGCGTACGGACTAAGCCGATCGGGGCATACCCGCATCTAGACGCGGCGTAGCAGACTCGGGCGCGCTGCACCGGTGGCCACTGGGGGCCGGGTCCGGGCAGCCTGTGTTGGGGGCTCAATGCACGTGTGGCCGAGGAGCGAGGTGGGCATGCCCACCTCTGCCGGCCTCCGCGCACGCCGCGGGGTCAGCGCCGTCACGGCGTGGGCTCTCGTCCTCGGACTCCTCGTCGCCGTCGGGTCGCCCGCCGCGAGCGCGGCCACCCCGCGTCGTACGCCGGCATCGACCGCCGCCCCCACGCCCCAGACGCAGGCATCGAACGCCGCCCCCGCGCCGCACCTGCGCGCCGAGCCGCAGGTCGTGGTCCGGCTCGCGACGACCACGCAGGCGCGGGCACGTCTGCAGCGGCTGCTCGCCGCCTACGAGGCGCAGCGGCGGCAGGCGCTCGCCCAGGTCCGCCAGGTGCAGGCCGCGCAGCAGCAGGCACGCCAGGTGCGGGCCGCGCAGCAGTCCCGGCTCGCCCAGCGCGCTGGGCAGCTGAGTCCTCAGCAGCTCGCCGCCGCCCAGCGCACTGGTGGGCTCACCGCGGCGCAGGTCCGGAAGATCCAGCTGGCCAAGGCGAAACTCGCCGCGCAGCAGGCGAAGGCGGCCGCACTCAAGGCGCAGCAGGAGAAGGCCGCGGCCGCGCAGGCCGAGGCCAACGCGCGCATCAAGGAAGCCCTCGCCGCGCTCGCCAAGGCGCTGTCCACCAGTGCCTGCACGACGGTCGGCGGCAACGACGGCTCGCAGGCCTCGATCTCCTGCCCGCTCGAGAACGGCACCGGCACGGTCACCGGCGGCAGCGGCACCAGCGTCAGCGTCGTCCCGGGCACCGGCACCGCGTCGGACTCGACCCCCGCCCTGCTCACCGCGTCGTCCGCCCCCGAGACGCCCGCGACCGACGGCGACGTCACCGAGGGCCAGGTCGACGCGGCGCTCGCACAGGCGAAGGGCGAGTGGCAGGCCGCCGGCGCCGACACCTCCGGGATCACCGCTGGTGTCGACGACCTCGGCGGCCTCGCCCTCGGTGCCACCAGCGGCACCAGCATCAGCATCGACCGCGACGCCGCCGGCTGGGGCTGGGACGTCGCCGGGGGCAGCGGCCCCCGCATGGACCTGCTCACGGTCGTCCGGCACGAGATGGGCCACGCGCTCGGTCTCGACCACACCGCCTCCGGCCTGATGGCCGAGGACCTCGCTCCCGGCGAGACCCGCGCGGTCGCCTCGGCGCCCGAGCTCCCGGCGTCCTCGCAGGCCGACAGTGGCGACGCCGCCCCGGCCGACCAGACGTCCGACCAGTCCGCCCCCTCCTCCGACCAGTCCGCGTCCGACGCGCCGTCCGGGTCCGGCGACCAGGCCGCCCCCGCGGGCGACCCGGCCGCTCCCGCTGCCGGTGCGAGCGAGCAGGGTGACGGGTCCCAGCCGCAAGGCTCCGCCGACGCCGGCGACAAGAACGCCGCGCAGGGCGCCGGCTCCACGGACGGTGGCAGCGCCGCCGGAGACGACACGAGCAAGGCCGAGGGCAGCGACGGCGGCGAGGGCGGCAACGGCACCGCGGGCGACCCGCAGCAGCCGAGCGCCAACGGCGGTACCACCGGCAGCACCGGTCCCACGTGGACCGTCCAGGGCACCCGTGCCGTCCTCACCGCCGACACCGGCACGCTGTCCGGCACGCTCTCCTACGACGCGGCCACCCACCGCCTGGTCTTCACCGGCTCGCGCGCCGTCACGGTCGACGCCTCGGTCCTCACCACGGTCGTGGTCCAGGGCACGCAGGGCGACGACCGGCTGACCGTCGACCTCTCCGGGGCACCGGCCGGCCTGGCCGTCTCGGTGGTCGGTGGCAGCGGTGACGACGGCGTCGTCCTCGCCGCCGCCGGAGACGCCGACTGGGCCGCCGACGGCGACGACCTCACCGCCACCGGCCCCGCCGCCTCGTTCAGCGCTCGCGGCGTCGAGCTCGTCGTCAACCTCGCGCCGCGCACCATCCGCGTCGACAGTGCCGGCAGGCGCCTCGACGTCACCGGCACCGCCGGCTCGGTCCGCGTGTCGGGCCTGGTCGCCGGTGCGTTGCTCGCGTTCGGCGCCCCGCTCGTCGCGGCCCTGCTCGACGCGGGCGCCGGCTCGGTCACCCTCGGCGGCGGCATCGACTGGTCCGCCACCGGTGCCGACCTCCGCGTCCACGGGCGCAGCGTCACGGTCACCAGCGGCGCGAGCATCGACACCGGCACCGGGCTGCTCGAGCTCGCCGCCCACGACGGCGGTGCCGGCAGCCAGGACGCTGCCGCGTCGGTCGACGTCCGCGGTGCCTCGCTGACGGGCGGCGCGATCGTGCTCTCCGCCGACGCCCTCGTCGACCTCGTCGCCGGCGCGACCGCCGGCTCGGCCAGCGCCGACGTCACCGTCCTGGACTCCACGCTCACCGCGCTGCGCGACGTGTCGCTGCTCGCGAGCTCCACGGCCACCGGCACCACGAACGGCGACGGCTCCGCGTCGCTGTCGCTGTCCAGCAGTGCCAGCAGCCACCTCGGCGGCACCAGCACGGTGTCCGCCGGCGGCGACCTCGTCGTGCGTGCCACCAACCGCGCGGACGGCAGCGCCACCCGCGGCGGTGCCGCCGGCGTGACGGTCGACCGGGTCACCCGGGCGTACGTCGACGGCTCCGGCCGGATCGACGTCGACGACCTGGTGGTCGACGCCGACGGCGACAGCACGGTCCGGGCCAACGCCTCCGACGCCGTCGACGGTGCGGCCGCCACACTGCTCGTCCCGGGCGCGGTCGCGCTTCCGGTGGCTGCGGCGCTCGGGTACGCCCGGCTCCGCGCGCTCACCGAGGCGTTCCTGTCCGCGGTGCTCGGCCAGGCCCTGACGATCCGCGCGTTCGGCGGGCAGTCCGTCACCGCCACCGGCCGCAGCGACCTCGGCGCCCTGGCCGGCAGCGCCCGCGCCGCCGGCCCCGGTGTCGCCGCCGCGATCGTGCTGGCCGACCTGGCCACCCGCGCCTACCTCGCCGGCACCCTCGACCTCCTCGCCCCGCAGGTCCGCGTCGTCGCCACCTCCGCCGGCAGCTCCGACGCGACCGCCGGGGGAGCGGCCCCGTCCCTGGCGGTGCTGGTCGTCGACCACACCACCGACGCGACGGTCAACGACGGCACCTCGCTCGACGGCCTCGGTGCCCTCACCCTTCTCGCCGAGACCGACGACACCGGCACCGCCACGGCGGGCACGGCAGCGGCCGACGGCCAGGGCAACGCGGTCGTCCTGTCCGCCGTCGTCACCACCGCCCGCCTCGGCGCCGGCCCGGTCCTCGTGCTCACCGGCGACCTGTCCGTGCTCGCCGCCCAGCGGGCCTCCGCGACCAGCCGCGCCTCCGGTGCCGCGCTGACGCTTGCCGACCACCGGGTCTCGGCGACCACCGCCCGCTCCGTGCGGGCCGGCGGCTCGGTCCTCGTGCGAGGTGACGGGACGTCGTACGCCCGGAGCGTGAGCAGCCCGCGCGCCGTCCACCCGGTCGTCGTGGCCACCACCGCCCTCGAGGCGCTGCGCGGCCTGGCCGTCGCGATCGCCGCGGCCGGCGGCGCCCGCACCCCGGCCGTCACGCCGCCCGCCCTGGCCACCGGTTCGCTCCCGGTCCGCTCGGTCGCCGTGACCGTCGCGCACGCCGACGTCGACGCCCTCGTCCCCGACGGCGTCTCGCTCTGGGCGGCCGGCACGCTCGGCCTGCTCGTCACGACCATCGCGGCCGCTGCCGCGTCCGCCGGCGGCTCCGCCGGTGGCGCCCCGGTCGCCCCCGGCACCTCGCTCGCGCTCGACCTCGCGGACGCCACGGCGGCCGCCCGGGTCGAGGGCGACGTCGCCTCCGGCGGAGACCTCACCGTCCGGGCGGGCCGTGGCCCACCGGCCGCCGGCACCGACTCCACCGCCACCACCCAGGACGGCCGCAACGCGGTCACGGTGGTCGGCAGCACCACCCGCTCGACCCTCGGTGGCAGCGCCACCGTCAGCACCCCGGGTGCTCGCATCCTCGTCACGGACGACGGATCCACCCGCACCGCCCCCGCCGCTCCGGCCGGATCGGTCCTCGTTCTCGCCGGGCTCGGCGGCACCGTCTCGGCCGGCCCGGTCACCCTCACCTTCGCGCCCGGCGCGCTCCGCGCCGACGCCTGGGTCCGGGTCACCAGCGCCCAGGGCGGCGTCACCGGCCTCGTCCTCACCTCCGGCCTCCTGGACCTGCGGGCCTGGGACGCCGCGACCGGCGCCGAGATCCACACCTTCGCCGCCGCACCGGTCCTCACCGTCCGGGTCGGTGCGGTCGCCGGTCTCTCGCACCTCTACTACGTCGACGGCGCCGGCCACGCCGAGCGCCTCGCGACCGTGTCGGACGCGGCGGCCGGCACGGTGACCGCCGCGCTGCCGCACTTCAGCATCTTCGCCGCCGGCAGCCCGCTCGACGGTCTCGTCGGCCTGGTCGTGCCGCTGCTCCAGCAGCACCTCACCGACGTCGTCTCGACGCCGCGCTCGTTCAGCCCGGGCAGCATCGACCTCGGCCCGCTCTCGGTCACCGACCCGGTCGTGACCTTCGGTGGGATCACGGGCACGAGCGGCCACTACAACGTCCAGGTCACCGTCTCCGCCGGCCTCGCGCTCGACCTCGCCGTGGGCGGACGCCACCTCGTCGCGTCGGCCCAGCTCACCGCGACGTACACCGTGACCGACCAGGCGCTCGACGCGGGCTCCCTCGCGATCACGCTGAGCGACCTGACGATCTCGCTGGACGACCTGGCGAGCATCACCGCCGCGAGCGCCACGCTCGCGCAGAGCGGCAGCACGCTCACCTTCTCCGCCACCGGCGTGAACGCCCGGGTCGGCGTCCCCGGCGGCCCGGCCGTCACGCTGACGGGTGCGAGCCTCGCGGCGATCATCCCGGCGGACGGCACGGCGGCCTTCGCCCTCGACGGCGGCACGGTCGGCATCACCGGCCTCCCCGGCCTGAGCTTCGCGGGCAGCGGCTGGCACTTCGACTTCGACCCGCGGACCGGCAACCCCGGCGCGACGACGCTGGGCACGGTCACCATCCCCGGCGTCACCAGCGACGGCACCCTCACGACCAGCCAGAGCCAGACGATCACCATCGCGGGCCAGACCTTCACGGTCGGTTCGGTGACCGTCACCCGCGCGGCCGACACCCTGACCGTCGCCCTCGGCTCGTTCTCCACCGTCCTCACGGTCGGCACGCAGACGCTCACCGTGGCGGGCGGGTCCGCCTCGCTCGCGGTGTCGGCGGACGGCGTCGCGGCCACCCTGACCGGCACCCTGACGCTCGGCGGCACCGGCACCGCGCTCAACGCCTCGGGCACCGCCACCGTCGCGGTCAACACCCGGCCGACCGCCGCGCTCGGCCTCCCGGCCGGACCGTACGTCCGCGTGGCCCTCACCGGCGCCACCGTCACGACGGGCACCGGCGAGTCGGTCACCGGCGCGATGTCCTTCGAGCGCCAGCTCGTCGACGGCAGCCCCGTCGTGGTGATCGGCCTCTCGGGCGCCACCGTCACCGCGGCCGGGGTGAACCTCACCGCCGGCCGCGGCCTCCTGGTCCTGCCGAGCAGCGGCTTCGCCGGGATGATCGCCGGCACCGTCGGCGGCGCGAGCGCGATCGTCCGGGTGAACACCACCGGCGGCCCCGTCGCGCAGACCGTCACGCTCGACGGCACCGACGTCTCCCTGGCCTTCGCCTCGGGCGACCGGGTCTTCGCGGTCGAGGTCACCAACGCGGTCCTCGACCTCGGCGGCGTGGTCCTCAAGGGCTCCTTCAGCTTCACGACCGGCGGGTCCGCCGGCAACACCCGCGTGGCCGTCACCGGCGGCTCGCTCTTCATCGGCAGCGGTCCCGCCTGGCTCGCCGACGGCTCGCTGAGCCCTCTGGCCCGCGGCCTCCTCGTCACCGGCGCCCGGATCGGCCTGGTCCGCTCGGCGGGCGGCACGACCTACGCGCTCGACGCCACCGGCACGGTCGCCCTCGTCGGCGTCCCGCAGGTCGCGCTGTCCGGCACGCTGCACGTCCGCTACAACAGCACCACCGGCACCGTCGACGAGTCGATCCCGCTCGGCAGCGACACCGTGGCCGTGTCCTTCACCGGCACCGACTACGCCAACCCGACGCCGTACGCCTCCTTCTCCGGCACCGGCCTCGCGACTCGACGTCCTCGGGCCAGCGGCTGAGCGGCACCTTCTCCTTCACGCGTACGGCGGACGGGTTCGACGTCACGGTCGCCGACCTGTCGGCCGCGATCACCCCGGCCGGCGCGAGCGCCCCGGTCGCGACGCTGACCGGCGGCACCGGCGCCCTCAAGGTCACGTCGGCCGGCGTCGCCGCCGCGGTGTCCGGCGACGTCACGCTGCTGCTCCCGGGCGTCTCCGGCGGCAGCACCCTCGCGCTGCGGGTGAACACCACCGGCGCGGCCGTCACCGTCGGCAGCACGACCGTCGCGGCCGGACCGTTCGTCGAGCTCACCGCCGGCTCGCTGACCCTGACGATCGCCGGCCAGACGCTCACCGGCACCTTCACCCTCCAGCGTGCCGGTGGCACCACGACGCTGACGGTCGCGGGCGGCACGCTGGCGATCGGCAACCTCAGCCTCAAGGACGTCGCCGGCAGCCTGACGGTCTCCGCCGCGGGCGTCGCCGGCCACCTCGTCGCCACGCTCGACGCCAACACCACCGGCCTCACCCTCAGCGGCACGATCGAGGTCGCGGTCAACACCACGTCGGTCGCCGTCGGGGACCTCCCGGCCGGGCCGTTCCTCCGGGTCGCGGTCGCCGGCGGCTCGCTCACGGTCGGCCCGCTGACCCTGAAGGCCGACCTCGCCTTCGAGAACGGCACGCGCACGGTGGGCACCACGACGCAGAGCGTGGTCCTGGTCGGGATCAGCAACGGCTCGCTGGCCTTCCCGGCCGGCTCCCCGCTGGTCCGGGTCACCGGCGCCACCGGCGCCCTGGTCCTGCTCAGCGGCGCCATCGCCGGGTCGCTGTCCGGCGAGGTCGTCGTCGCGGTCCCGGGCGTCTCCGTCAGCGGCGCGCTCGCCCTCGAGGTCAACACCGGCTCCGCCGCCGTCGACGAGACGATCCGGGTCGGCGGCGCCGACCAGCACCTCGTGCTCACCGGCGTCAGCGGCGGCTACCTCCGCGTCGGCGGCAAGGGCCTCGCCATCGACGTCCTCGGCCAGCGGCTCACCGGCGACGTCACCGTCACCCGGAGCAGCACCGCCACGACGATCACCGTCAGCGGCGCGAGCCTCTCGATCGGCGGCGGCGCGCTCACGATCTCCGGCGCCTCGCTCGACCTGACGGTCGCGGCCGACGGTGTCGTCGGCACCATGACCGGCCTGGTCACCGTCAACGTCCCGGGCGTCACCCTCACGGGCACGGTCTCCGCCGAGGTCGACACCCGGGCCGGGTCGGCCAAGGTCCGGGTCGGCGGCACCTCCGTCGTCCTCGAGGTCCAGGGCCTGAAGCTCACCGGCGCGATCTGGGTGCAGCGCGACAGCACCGGCACCACCGTCACGGTCACCGGCGCCGCGCTCGACCTGGGTGGCTTCGTCTCCGCCAGCGACATCAACGGCGGCCTGGTCATCGCCGCCGACGGGATCGCCGGCGCCCTCGACGTCGGCACGCTCCACTTCACGCTGCCGTCCACGCTCACGCTGGCCGACCTGTCCGGCCGGATCGAGGTCAACACCCGCCCGGTCGCCACCACCGTCCCGGTCGGTTCCGGCAGCGCCGCCCTGCCGGCCGGCTCCTTCGTCAGGGTCGCCGTCACGGTGCCGTCCGGCGGTCTCGCGATCGGGTCGCTCGGGACGCTGTCCGGCTCCTTCGTCTTCCAGCGCAGCGCGGTCGCAGGCAGCGCCGCGGTCACCGTCCTCGCGGTCACCGGCGGCGCGGTCCACGTCGCCGGGCCGCCGACCGCCGACGTCAGCGACGTCACCGGCGCCCTCGTGCTGGCCGGCACCGGCTTCGCGGGCTTCCTCAACGGCACCCTGACGACCAGCGGGATCCCCGGCTTCGACGCCTCCGCCAAGGTGATGGTCCGGGCCAACACCACCGGCGACGCGGTCCGGCAGACCATCGAGGTCGGCGGGCAGAGCCTCGACGTGGTGTTCGGCGACGGCACCCCGACCTTCAGCCTCACCGCCCTCGGCGCCAGCCTCACCATCGCCGGCCTGGTCACCATCGAGGGCGACTTCACCACCTCGGGTACGACGTTCGCCGGCCGCAACCTGCGGGTGTTCATCGGCACCGGCCCGGCGTTCCTCGCCGACGGCAGCCGCAACCCCGGCGCCCGCGGCCTGCTGCTCACCGGCGCCACGGTCGCCTTCGTCAAGGTGGCCAGCGCCTACGCGCTCGACGTCCGCGGCACCCTCGAGCTGGTCGGCTTCGCCGGCGTCACGCTCGGCGGCACGGTCCGGGTCCGGGTCAACCAGACGACGGCCCTGGTGGCGCCCACCACGATCTCGTTCGGCGACGGCGGCGAGGACGTCGTGCTCGCCTTCTCCGACACCGAGACGGCCACGTCGAGCTCGGCGCCGTACGTCTCGGTCACGGGCACCGGTCTCACGGTCGGCGCCCTCGGCCAGACCCTGACCGCGAACCTCGAGGAGCTCACGAAGCTCACCGACGGCTTCAGCCTCCGCTTCTCCGGCCTGTCCCTCTCGCTCGGAGACGCCGCGGACCTGACCGGCGGCGCGGGCACCTGGACCTTCGGCAGCACCGGTGTCAGCGGCACGCTGACCGGCAGCATCGCCCTGCACGTGCCCGGCGTCTCGCTGAGCACCTCCTCGGTCTCGCTGGCCCTCAACACCACGCCGGCGACCGTCGGCGGCGTCCCGGCCGGCCCGTACTTCCGGGTCTCCGCGACCGGGCTCGACCTCGTCGTCGCGGGCCAGCAGGTGCACGCGGGCACGCTGACGGTCGAGCGCTCGACCGTCGGCGGCACCCCGGTCACCCGGCTCGAGATCACCGGCGGCGGCCTCGTCCTCACCGCGGGCGGCACCGACTTCGTCACCCTCGACCAGGTCGCCGGCACCCTGGTGCTGTCCGCGGCCGGTGTCTCCGGCCGTCTGTCGGCGCGCGTGACGCTCGGCGGCGGCCTCGGCTCCGTCCTGACCGTCGGCACCGTCCGGGTGGCCCTCAACACCGGGGCCGCCACGGTCGGCGACCTGCCGGCCGGGCCGTACGTCCGGGTCGAGGCGCTCGGCGCGGCCCTCACCCTCGGCGGGCAGACCCTCACCGGGGACCTCGCCTTCGAGCGCTCCACCACGCAGGCCGGCGCCACCGTCGTCCGCGTCGTCGCCAGCCACGTCGGGCTCACGCTCACCGCCGGCACCACCCCGGTCGCGACGCTGACCGACGGCAGTGGCCTCATCCTGCTGACCTCGACCGGTATGGCGCTCCAGCTGGGCGGCACCATCGCCGTCACGGTCCCCGGCGTCACCGTCACCGGCGCGCTGGTCGTCCAGGCGAACAGCACCGGTGCGGCCGTCAACGAGGTGCTCAGCCTCGACGGCGCCGACGTCCTGCTCGCCATGCCGAGCAACGGGACCTCGTCGTACCTCCGCTTCGTGGGCACCGGGATGGTCCTCGACGTCGCCGGGCAGCGCCTCGCCGGCGACCTGACGATCGAGCGCAACGGCCTGGTCACCACCGTCGGCCTCACCGGCGCCTCTCTGTCGCTTGGCGGCGGCCTCCTCACCGTGACCGGCGCGAGCGCCTCGCTGACCGTCGAGCCCACCGGCCTGCACGGGTCGTTCAGCGGCGCGGTCGCCTTCGCGGCCCCCGGCATCAGCCTCGGTGCGAACCTCACCGTCGACCTCGACACCCGCCCGGCCACCCGCCACGTCACGGTCTCCGGCCCGGACGTCTCCGTCACGGTGGCGGGCCAGAGCCTGCGCGCGGCGGTCAGCTTCGAGAGCACCACCACGGCAGCCGGCCAGCGCGTGGTCCGGGCCGCGATCGCCAACGTCGGGCCCAACCCGCTCCTCACGCTGGGCACGCCGGGCAGCCAGGTCAGCGTCACCACGGCCAGCGGCCAGCTCCTGCTGACCGGCACCGGCGTCGCGCTCGGCCTCACCGCCACCGTCGCCGTGACGCTCCCGGGCATCACGCTCACGCCCGGCACCGTCCGCGTCGAGGTCAACACGCTGACCGCACCGGTCGCCGAGACCTTCACCGTCGCCGGCAGCCCGGTGACACTGTCGCTGCCCGCCGGCCCGTACCTCCGCGTCTCGCTCACCGGAGCGTCGCTCGCGCTCACCACCGTCCCGGGCACCCCGACGCTGTCCGGCAGCTTCGCCTTCGAGCAGCGCGGCCAGCGCACGATCATCGCGGCCACCGACGTCGAGGTCGCGGTCTCCATCGGTACGACGGCCGCCCGCCTCACCCAGGGCCAGGGCGTCTTCGTCCTCGTCGGCGCGAGCGGCATCGCCGGCTACCTCTCCGGCAAGGCCAGCGTCGCGGCCGGCGGGGTCCAGGCCGGCGGCGACATCCTGCTCCGGGTCGACACCGCCCTGAACACCGCGATCGACGAGACCGTCGAGGTCGGCGGTCAGACGCTGAACGTGAAGTTCCCGTCCTCGGCGACCGCGGTCTACGCCGTCTCGCTGACCGGCGCCCGCCTCACCATCGGCGACTTCGTCACCATCGAGGGCGACGTCGCCTTCACCAACGACACCTTCGCGGGCGACGGCCTCACGCTCTTCGTCGGCCGCGGCCCGGCCCGCCTCGACACCGGCGAGCTCAACCCGCTCGCCACCGGCGTCCTGATGACCAACGCCCGCATCGGCCTGGTCCGCGTCGGCGCCGGCTACGCGCTCGTCGCCTCCGGCACGGTGAGCCTGGTCGGCGTCACGGGGGTGACGCTCACCGGCACCGTCACGGCGCGGGTCAACACCACCGGCGCCGCCCTCACCCGCACGCTGACCATCGACGGCAGCGCCGGCCCGGGCATCGAGCTGGCGTTCACCGGCCCCGAGGTCGTGAAGGAGTTCCAGGCCGTCGGCGCGACGCTGACCGTCGCTGGCCAGTCGCTCACCGGCACCTTCGCCTTCAGCCAGGTGGCCGGCGGCGACGTCACCGTCGCGGCGACCGGCGTCGCCGCGAACCTCGGCGGGGGAGCCGTCACCCTCTCCTCGGGTACGGCGGCCCTGCTCGTCTCCGCGAACGGCATCGCGGGCCGGATCACCGGCACCCTCAACGTCTCGGTGCCCGGCCTGACCCTCGGCTCCGGCTTCACCGTCGTGCTGAACAGCAGCGCCGCCCCCGTCTCGCGCACGTTCGACGTCGCCGGCACCACCGTCGCCCTCGACGTCCCGGCCGGCCCGTTCGTCCGCGTCGAGGCGACGCACATGACGATCGGCCTCCTCGGCCAGTCGCTCACCGCCGACCTGGTGATCCAGCGGGCCACCGGCGCGGACGGCACGGCCGTCACGACCGTCGGCCTCGCCAACGTCGACCTGGTGCTCGGCAGCGGCGGCACCGGCGTCCGGCTCACCGGCGGCAGCGGCCTGCTCGTCGCGGGCACCGGCGGCATCGCGGGTCGCCTCTCCGGCACCGTCGCGGTCACGCTCCCGGCCGGCACCAGCCTCACCGGCGACCTGACCGTGGCGGTCAACACCGGCTTCGGCGCCGTCTCCACCAGCCTCACGGTCGGCAGCACGACGCTCACGCTGGCGCTGCCCGCCGGTCCCTACCTCCGCTTCGAGGGCACCGGCCTCGTGCTCACGGTGCTCGGCCAGACCCTCTCCGGCGACGTCGCCTTCGAGAAGGCCACCGACCTCGGCGCCGACGGCGCGATCGGCGGCACCGGCCTGAACGCCGACACCTCCGTCGTACGCCTCGCCATGACGCACGTCGCGATCGACCTCGGCGGCGTGCTGAAGGTCCGCGAGGGCACCGCGCTGCTGCTGCTCACCCCGGCCGGCCTCGCCGGCACGGTGTCCGGCACGGTCACGCTGGCCGTCCCGCAGGTCTCGCTCACGGGCACCCTCGCGGTCCAGGTCAACACGACCGGCGCCGCCGTCTCCACCAGCTTCCTGGTCGCCGGCGCGGCAGGCCCGGTCAGCCTGGCGCTGCCGAAGGGTCCCTACCTCCGCCTCGCCGGCACCGGCGTCGTCCTCACGGTCCTCGGCCAGTCGCTCGCCGCCGACGTGGTGCTCACCCGCACCGTCGACGCGGCCGGCGCCTCGACCGTCACCGTCGAGGTCCGCAACCTCGACCTCCGCCTCGGCGGCACCGCGGCCTCGCCCGTCGTCTCGGTCAGCCAGGCCACCGGCGGCGTGGGCACGCTGGTCCTGGGCCCGACCGGGGTCGTCGGCAGCATCGCGGTCGACGTCGCGGTGGCCCTCCCGAACGTCACCCTCACCGGTGGCTTCGCGGTCCAGGTCAACACCACGAGCGTCGCCGCGCTCGGCGTCCCGGCCGGCCCGTTCGTCCGCGTCTCGGGCACCGGCGTCCACCTCAACGTCCTCGACCAGGTCCTCACCGGCTCGTTCACCGTCGAGCAGGTCACCACGACCGCGGGCGCGAAGGTCGTCCGGGTCGGGATCAGCGGCGCCTCGCTCGTCCTGCTGCTCGGGCAAGGTCAGCGTCACCGACGTCTCCGGCCTCGTGGTCCTCTCGCCGGCCGGCGTCGCGGCCTCGCTCGCGGCCTCGCTGTCCGTGTCGCTCACGGGCGTCGCGGTCTCGGGCGCGGTCACCCTCGACGTCAACACCACCGCGGCGGCCGTCAGCAGCAGCCTCGTCGTCGGGGGTACGACGGTCGCGCTCGCCCTGCCCGCGGGTCCCTACCTCAAGGTCACCGGCACCGGCGTCACGCTCACGGTCGCGGGGCAGGCGCTGCGCGGCGACATCTCGGTCGAGAAGGCCACCTCGCTCGGCGCCGACAAGCTGCTCGGCACCGCCGACGACAGCACGCAGCTGCGTATCGCCGCCGCCAACGTCTCGGCTGCGTTCGGTGACGGCACGCGCGACCTGCTCACGCTCAGCAACGGCAGCGCGGTCCTGCTCGTCACCGCCAACGGCATGGCCGGACAGGTCAGCGGCACCGTCGCCCTCGTCGGCGTCCCCGGCGTCTCGCTGGCGGGGACGCTGGGCGTCCGGATCCACGACGCCGGCACCGGTGCGGTCGACGAGACCTTCGTGGTCGGCGGCGTCACCACCCAGCTGAAGTTCGCGGCGGCCGACCCGTCGCTCGTCGTCACCGGCACGGGCGTGACGCTCACGGTCGCCGGGCAGTCGCTCGCGGGCGACGTCACGGTCACCAAGGGGACCGGGTCGCTCACCGTGGCGATCGCCAACGGCGCGCTCACCCTCGGCACCCCCTCGGCCCCGATCGTCCGGGCCACCGGGATCAACGGGTCCTTCACCACGAGCAGCGCCGGCTTCTGGGGCACGCTGACCGGCTCGCTCGATGTGTCGGTGCCCGACGTCTCGCTCAGCAGCTCCGTCGACGTCTCCATCGACACCCGCACCACCGGCGACGGCGTCAAGCTCGTCGCCACCGGCACCACCCTCGCGGTCGGCGGGCAGACCATCAGCGCCACCACGCTGACCTTCCGCCGGTCCGGTGCCGGCGTCGTCGACGTGACGGTCGCCGGCTTCACGGTCACCCTCGGCGGCCTCGCCACCCTGACCGGCAACGGCGCCCTGCGCATCACTCCGCAGGGCCTCGCCGCCGCCCTCCAGGTCACCAGCGCCACGTTCACCCTCGGCAGCAGCGTGTCGATGGGTCTCGAGACCGGCGGCAGCGTGGTGGTCCAGGTCAACACCTCGGCCACCCCGGTGACGCTCACCGTGGGCACCGACACGGTCGTCGTCCCCGGCGGGCCCTTCTTCCAGGTGGCCGTCACCGGCGGCTTCCTCCAGGTGACCAGCGGCCCGCGCTTCACCGGCAGCTTCGTCCTCGCGAAGGGCACCAAGCCCGGCTTCGGCGACACCGGCACGGCGTTCCTCGGCACCACCGCGGTCACCGCGGTGGCGACCGGCGACGTCGACGGCGACGGCAAGATCGACCTGCTGGTCGGCTCCGGCACCGGCGCCGCCCTCTACCTCGGCACCGGCGCCAACACCTTCAGCGGCACCTCCGCCGCCACGTTCTCCGGCACCGGCAACACGGTCGCCGTCGCGCTGGCCGACCTCGACGGCGACGGTCGCCTCGACGTCGTCGTCGCCCGGGCGGGCACCTCGTCGACGTACCGCCAGACCGGCCGCGGCCCGCTCACCTTCTCCGGCGCGACCGACCTGACCACCCCGTCGGCCACCTCGCTGGCGGTGGGCGACGTCGACGGCGACGGCTTCGCCGACCTGGTCGTGGGCGCCAACGGGTCGACCACCAAGATCTTCCTCAACGGCGGCCGCGCGCACTCCACGCTGACGACGCCGGTGACCGCGACCGACACCTCCCTCGTGGTCGCCGACCGCACGGGCTTCAACGGCACCCAGACCCTGGTGGTCGGCACCGAGACCATCACGCCGACCGTCCTGACCGCGGCGTCGAGCGGGACCGGCGGCACGTTCACCGTCACGCGCGGCTCCTCGGCGGTCGGCCACTCCGCCGGCGAGACGGTCGTGGGTCCGTGGCGCGGGATGGGCAGCCACCGCGACCGAGGTCGTCGCCGGCGGCGTGAGCAGCGCGACCGTCGCGGTCGTGCTCGCCGACCTCGACAACGACGCGCTCACCGACCTGGTCCTCGTCAACACCGGCGACGGCGTCACGTCCGCGATCTACCGCAACCTCGGTCCCAGCTCCGCCGCGGTCTGGCAGGGCTTCGAGGCGCCCGGCGCCATCGCGGGCCGGACCCTCGACGCGGGTCTCGGCGCCGGTGTCGCGACCGTGGGGGCCGCCGCCGGCGACCTCGACGGTGACGGGTACGCCGACCTGGTGGTCGTCGCCAACGGCGCCGCTCCGCGGATCTTCCGCTCGCAGCGGTTCACCGACAGCACCTGGAACGGCCTGTCCGCCACGGGTACGGCGTTGGCCGGTCCCGCGGCCGCCGGGCGTGGGGTCGTCGTCGGCGACATCGACCGCGACGGCACCCTCGACGTGGTCGTCGCGACCGGCACGACGCCGCTGATGTACCTCAACAAGGGCCGCGACAACGCCGGCGCTTGGCTCGGCCTGCGCGCCGGCTCCCCGGTCTCGAACGCGACGACCGACACCGCCGGCCGCGTGCTGCTCGTCAACACCGACGGCGACACGGACCTCGACCTGCTGCTCGCCGGCACCACCGGCATCCGCATCGCCGCCAACACGCCGGTGCCCTTCACGAAGCTCGGCCTGGCCGGGGTCTCGGTGACCATCACGCCCTCGGCCGGCGACGGCAGCGGCTCCGGCGCCAGCGGGATCGGGATGCACGACGGCCAGGGCGGCCTGGTGATCCTGTCCGACGGCGTCGCCGGCACGTTCAGCGCCACCGTCGACAGCGGGTCCACCAGCACGCTGTTCTCCGCGAACATCAGCGTCGCGGTCCGGATCAACTCCACCCAGCACGCGGTCGACGAGACCGTCGTCGTCGGCGACACCGTCATCCCGGTCGTCTTCTCCGACAGCGAGAAGGCGACCAGCGCGAGCGCCCCGTGGATCCTCGTGGCCGGCTCCGGCACCGTCACGTTCGGCCCGCTCGAGATCATCGCCACCGGCATCACCTTCGGCTCCGGCGACGTGACGGTCACCTCCGCCAACAAGCTCACCGTCTTCCTCGGCCAGGGACCGGCGTTCCTCTCCGAGGGCGTGCTGAACCCCAACGCCGTCGGCGTCTACCTCACCGACGTGACCGGCAGCTACTGGGGCGACACCCGCACGATCTCGCTGACCGGCACGCTGCGCGTGGTGGGCATCGACGGCGTGACGATCACCGGCACCAACGTCTCGGTCCTCTACAACCCCGGCACGAGCCCCTCGCACGGCGTGGCCGCCGGCATGAACATCCGCGGCACCCTGACGCTCGCCGTGTCCGGCCTCTCGCTCACCGGGTCGATGGGCTTCACCCGCACGGGCACCGGGCCGACCGCGGTCACCACGCTCAACCTCGGCTCGGCCACCGGCATCACCAGCGCCACGCCGGTCACGTTCGGGATCGGCGAGCTGAACGCCGGCCACCGGACCCTCGAGGTCTCGGTCGCGACCGGGTCGCTGACCTTCACCCCCGCGGGCGTCTACGGCTCGATGAGCATCAACGTGACGGCGTACACCACGGCGTTCTCCCTCACGACCGGCGCCGGCAGCCTGCGGGTCAACACGACCACGGCGGCCCACGACGGGATCGCCGCCGGCTCCTTCCGGGTCCAGCTCGGCCAGACCGGCTCGCTCGCGGGCATCTCGTTCGCCGGCCAGACGCTGCAGGGCATCTTCGGCTTCGAGCAGTACCTCGGCACCGTCAGCCCCGGCGCCCCGGCCGGCACCCAGCCGCCGCGGATCATCCGGGTCTTCGCCGACGAGGTCCTGGTCCAGCTCGGCACCGTCTCGGGTGGCGTGCTCACCACCGGCGTCGAGATCTCGCACGGCACCGGCGTCCTGGTCATCGCGCCGACCGGGCTCGCCGGCCGGCTCACCGGCACCGTGGCGCTCCGGATCCCGGGCGACCCGCTGCGGATCGACGGCACCCTCTCCGTCTCGGTGAACACCGGTGCGGCCGCGGTCCGCGAGTCGGTCCCGGTCACCGGCGGCTCGCCGCTGAGCATCGACCTGCCCGGCGGCCCGTACCTCCGCATCGACGGCACCGCGGTCAGCCTCCTCGTGGGCGGCCAGCGGCTCACCGGCGACTTCGCCTTCGAGAAGTCGGTCGCCGCCGGCGGCGGCACCGTGGTCCGGGTGCTCGCGCGCAACGTCTCCGCGGCGTTCGGCGACGGCACCACCCCGGTCGTCTCGGTCACCGGCGCCACCGGCTTCTTCGTGATCTCCCCGGCGACGACGGGCACGGGCGCCAAGGCCGGCGGCTTCGCCGGCACGCTCGGCGGCACCGTCGCCCTGACCGTCCCCGGCGTCGGGCTCGGCCTCACCGGCACCTTCACGCTGCTGGTCAACACGCACCCGGCGACCGACGGCGCCGTCGACGAGACCATGACGCTCGGCCTCACGCTCGGCACCGTCACCGCCGCGGTCCTCGGCGACCTCACCGGCGACTCGCGGCCCGAGCTCGTGGTCGGCACCGCGGCGGGCACCTACCTCTACGTCAACGACGGCACCCGCGACCCGTTCGGCTCGCTCGCGCCGGTGCTCGTCGACGGCACCCCGGTGCTGGCGCTGGCGCTCGGCGACCTCGACGGCAACGGCACCGCGGACCTCGTGGTCGGCGCCGCCTCCGGCAACCTGCTCTTCCGCAACAACGGCTCCGGGACCCTGGTCAAGGCCACGGGCATCACCTTCGGCAGCGGCGCCACGGCCCTCGCCGTCGGCGCGGTCGACGGTCTCGCCGGCAACGACGTGCTGGTCGCCGAGGGCACCGCGCTGAAGCTCTACTCCAACCAGGGCATCAGCAGCACCGACGCCACCTGGAGCGGTCTGGGCGCCGGCACCACCGTCGCGGGTGTCACGTTGACCGCGACCTCGCCGATCGCCCTGGGCGACGTCGACCACGACACCGACCACCGCCTCGACCTGGTCGTCGGTGGTGGCAGCGGCGCCGACGCGCTCTACCTCGGTGGAGCCGCTGGCACCTTCACCGCCTACACCGGCGCCGGCGCCCCGGCCACCACCGGCAGCACCGCCCTCACGCTCGCCGACGTCAACGGCGACGGCTGGCTCGACATCGTCCGCTCCACCGGGACCGGCGCCGACGTCGCCCTCAACGGCGCGATGAGCGTGCCCCCGGTCACGACCCCGCCGACCGCGCCCACCTGGACCGGCTTCGGCACCGCCGCCACCACGAGCCTCACCGGCGGCGTCGTCGACGTCGCGCTGGGTGACCTCGACGGGGACTCGACGCCCGACCTGGTCGTCACCGACGGTCTCGGTGCGCTGCAGCGGCTCGTGAGGGGCGCCGGCGTCACCTTCGGCGGCGCCAAGGACATCGGCGTCGTCACGCTGCACGTCGACGCCGGCCGCTACGTCAAGGTCTCCGGCAGCGACATCAGCCTGACCCTCGGCGGCGTGGCGGTCCGCGGCGGCTTCGACTTCGAGCAGTCCACCGCAGCTGACGGCACCAAGGTCGTCACCATCACCCTCAACGCCGTGACCCTGTCGCTGGGCGAGGGCCGCGGCAACGTCACCCTGGGCGGCACGCTCCGCGCCGGCGGCACCGGCACCGCGGGCGTCCTCACCGTCGCCGGTGACATCAAGGTCCCCGGCTTCAGCTTCACCGGCTCCTTCGAGCTCCGGGTCAACACGGGCACGACCGCCGTACGCCTCGCGGACGGGAGCACCCTCCCCGCCGGCCCGTACTTCCGCTTCGTCGGTCTCGGCGTGGTGGTCACGCTCGGCACCGACGGCCCGACGCTGGCCGGCTCGTTCAGCATCGAGCAGGTCTCCAACAGCCTCGGCCAGCGCCGCAGCGTCCTCGCGGTCGCCGGCGGCACGCTGACCTTGGCCGGGTCCGACGTCCTCAAGGACGTCAACGGCGTGTTCGTGCTCGCCGTCGACGGGATGGCCGGCACGCTGAGCGGCCGCCTCGACGTCAGCACCCTGCTTCCCACCGGCGTCACGCTCGCCGGCACCTTCGGCCTCCTGGTCAACACCACGCCGCGCCGGGTGCAGGAGAGCGTGACCCTCGGTGGCACCACGGTCGCCCTCGACGCTCCGACCGGCCGGTTCGTCCGGGTCTTCGGCACCGGCGTCACGCTGGGGGTCGGCGGTCAGGTCCTGAGCGGCGACGTCGCCATCGAGCAGTCCGGCACGGGTACGACGGCCCGCACCGTCCTCACGCTGGCCAACATCACGGTGCGGCTCGGCACCGGATCGAGCGACGTGCTCACCCTCACCAACGGCAACGGCTTCCTGGTCGTCACCAAGGGCACGACAGCAGCCACGAGCGGCATGACCGGCAGCTTCAGCGGCAACCTGACGCTCAACGTCCCCGACGTCAGCGTCGGCGGCCTGTTCACGGTCGACGTCAACACGGTCGCCACGGCCCTGCCCTCCACGACGGTGAGCGTCGGCGGCGTGACGAAGACGGTCACCTTCGACGGCGTCACGCGCTTCAAGGTGGGGGCCACGGGCCTGGTCCTCGACATCGCCGGACAGAAGCTGGGCGGCGACTTCACCTTCGAGCAGACGACGACCACGACCTCCACCGGCACGGTCCGGAAGATCACCCTCACCGTCGACCACGGCACGCTGTTCCTCGGCGACCCGGGCGCGACGGACGAGCTCACCGACGACAAGGGTGTGCGCCTGACCGAGATCCACGGCGTCGCGCTCCTCGCCCCGACCGGTGTCGCCCTCGACCTGTCCGCGACCTTCGCGCTGGTCGGACTGGGCAGCCTCCCCGTGACCTTCGCGGTCGACGGTCTGCCGGTCCACCTGCAGCTGAGCACGGTGCCCACCGCCGTCAAGGACACCGCTCTCGGGCTCGACCTCCCGGCCGGCCGCTTCGTCCGCGTCCAGCTCGGCACCTCGGCGCAGAAGCTCACCCTCACCGCCTTCGGCCAGACCCTCACCGGCGTCTTCTCGATCGAGCAGGCCACCTCGGCCGGCACCGACGGCGTGCTCGGCACGACCGACGACCGCAAGGTGCTCAAGGTCGCCGCGACCGAGGTCGGGCTCTTCCTCGGCAGCGGCAGCGCCGGCTTCACGATCACCGGTGGCAGCGCGCTCTTCCTCGTCACGCCGGACGGCATGGCGGGCCGGGTCACCGGCACCGCGACGCTCGCCGTCCCGGGCATCGTGTCCGCCTCGGCGACCGTGACGGCCGAGATGAACGACATGCGACGCAGCGTCACCGTCTCCAGCGTCACCACCTACACCCCGCTCGCGGTCGACGAGACGTTCGTCGTGGGCGGCGCCCCGGTCCGGCTCACCCTCGCGGCGGGCCCGTTCCTCAAGGTGTCGGTGACCGGCTTCGCGCTCTCCATCGGCGGTCAGTCCCTGACCGGCGACGTGACGATCCTGCAGACCAAGACGATCAACGCGACCACCGGCGTCGCCGGCACCCCGGTCACCAAGATCGTGTTCGCCAACGTCGGCCTCCGCCTCGGCTCGGCCGAGCGCGACGTGGTCGTGGTGCGCAACGGCCGCGGCAGCCTCGACCTGACGGCCGCCGGGGTGATCGGCCGGATCGACGCCGACGTCGCCGTCGACCTCCCGGGCGCCAGCGTGAGCGGCACGTTCGGGCTGCAGCTCGACACCACCACGACCCCCACGTCCCTCACGGTCAGCGGCACCGGCGTCCGGGTGGACATCGCCGGACAGCGCCTCACCGGCTCGTTCACGTTCACCAAGGTCGGCACGACGCTCTCGCTCACGCTGACCGGTGTCACCCTCGAGCTCGGCGACGGGACGACCACGTTCGTCCGCGCGGTCCTCGGTGGCAACGTCACGGTCGCCGCCAACGGTGTGACCGCCGAGCTCACCGGCTCGCTGGCCTTCCCGGGCCTCCCGACGAGCACGATGAAGCTCGACGCGGGCACGGTGACGGTCGCCTTCAGCACCGTCCGCACGGCGACTGTGACGCCGTACGTCGAGGTGCGCGTCAGCGGCGCGAGCCTCTCGGTCTTCGGCCAGACCGTGAAGGCCTCCCTGACCTACAAGCAGGTCACCACCGCGGCCGGCGCCAAGATCGTCAAGGTCACCCTCAGCGGCGTCGAGATCTTCCTCGGTGACCCGGGGACGAACCTGACCGACCCGGCCGACGACCTCGGCGTCAAGATCTCCGGCGGCAGCGGCCTGCTGCTCCTCACCCCGACCGGTGTCGCGGCCCAGTTCTCCGGCACGGTCTCGCTGACGTCGGCGATGACCACGACGTACGGCGTCTCCGCGGGGGCCGGTCTGAAGTTCCAGGTCAACACGCTCGGCACCGCCGTCAACGAGACGCTGCCCGACGGCACGGTCGTGGCGCTGGCCGCGGGTCGCTACATGCGGGCCTTCGCCAACAACCTGACCGTCACGGTCAGGGGCGTCACCTTCACCACCGACCTGGCGATCGACCGGGTGACCCAGACCGTCACGACTCCGGGGGCGGCGGCCGGCACCACGATCACTCGCTTCGCCTTCGCCAACGCGACGCTGTCCTCGACCGCCTCGGGCGTCTCGGGCACCAACCCCGGCCTGACCGAGGGGTCCGGCTTCCTGGTCTTCTACAACGACGGCGTCATCGGCCAGGTCTCCGGCAAGGCCGCCATCACGGTCACCCCGTTCACGGGCAGCGGCAGTGTCGGCATCCGCTTCAACACCATGGACATCGGGAGCACGGACCGGACCGAGACGATCACCGTCGACGGGACGCCGCTCACGGTGACGATCCCGAAGAACACCCCGGCCGGCGTGGCGTTCTTCGTCCAGAACCTCGACTTCAGCTTCGGCGACGTGCTCGAGATCCGGGCCGGCGAGTTCGTAATCTCCGGGGACACCTTCTCCGGCAGCGGCCTCGAGATCTTCATCGGCAAGGGTCCCTCGAAGCTCGCGGGTGGTGGGCTCAACCCCGACGCGATCGGCGTCCTCATCACCGGCGCCAACCTCGCGTTCCGTCGCCCGGCCTCGGGCACCGGCTTCGCGATGCGCGTCTCCGGCACCTTCGCGCTCCTCGGACTCCCGGGCCTCACCGTCAGCGGCGGCGTCGCCTTCGAGATCAACACCGCTGCCCAGGAGCTCGACCCGGGCACGCCGCCCAACCCGACCTCGGCCGTGGTCCCGGCAGGGCTCTCCACCGGCGCGATGCTGTCGGGCCGCTTCGGCTTCGCGGTGACCAACGCGGTCTTCGAGGTCGCCGGCGTCTTCCGCCTCCAGGGCTCGCTCGGCCTGAGCCGCCAGCCCGACGGCACGCTCGACCTCACCCTCGCCAACGCGAGCGTCACGGTGACCATCGGCGGGACGGACGTCGCCACCCTGCGCGGCTTCGGCTCCTTCTCCATCTCGCCGACCGCCGGCTTCCACATGAACAGCTTCAAGGTGAGCGGGTTCAACCTGTTCCCGACCTCGTCGTCGCCGGCGATCACCGCACCCGGCACCACGTCGCTCTTCCCGACCGTGGACCTCGGGACCTACGGGCCCTCCGCGAAGCCGCTGCGCAACGCCTCCCTGACGCTCGCCAACGTCCCGACCCAGATCGAGGTCCAGCTCAACGACGTCAACCAGGTGGGCATCCGCGAGGCGACGGTGATCGACGCCGACGCCGAGATCGAGATCCTCAGGAACGGTGTCGTCACCGGCACGGTCAACGGCGTCCCCACCAAGGTCGTCGGCAAGCCGAACACCTGGCTCTACTCCTACAGCGGCGTGACGTTCGCCGCCGGCGACGTGGTCACCGTCCGCTTCAAGGCGGGCTCGTTCACCGACGAGAGCGGCGCGACCAACTGGGCCGAGGACGAGCGGTTCTTCGTCGTCGACAACACCCCGGGCTCGAACCCGAACGGCGACCCCCGCCCGATCGCCGCGCTCGCCAACCCGGGCAACGGCGGCGCAGTCACGGCGAGCGAGCTCAACCAGCGCGGCTACCTCGACGTCACCTACACCAGCCTCGACGGTGACCCGATCCGCGAGGCGGAGCTCAAGACCGGAGTGCCGTTCAAGATCAGCGGCACCGGTGTCACGGCGGACCTGGACCGGGACCTCCAGGGGCACCCGAACATCGTGGGCACCCCGCTTCTGGTCAGCGGCTTCGGCCCCAAGGCCACCACCCGCACCTACCGCTACTTCCTCAAGGACAGCGCGCCCGGCAACGCGACCGGCATCTTCGCCGCCGGCGGTGTCACGCTCACCTTCGACGGCGTCTGGTACTCCGACGGCAGCGCGGGCACCCCGGTCAGCACGAAGGGCGTCGGTGGCGTCCTGGGCAGCATCCAGGCGCTCGGCAGCAGCTACACGACCACCCAGTCCTTCACGGTCGACCCGAACGCGCCCGGTGCGGTGGCCGCGACCAACCCGCGCTCCCTCGGCCCACTCACCCTCCAGGGCCCGAGCGTCGGCATCGCGGACTTCGGCTTCGCCGACGGCATGGTCGTCCTGACGCTGTCCATCGGCCTCGACCGGGCTTCCCTCGCCTTCGGCGGCACGCCGACCACGCCGGGTACGACGACCAACCCGGCCAACCAGGTCAGCGTCGACCTGCTCGGCATCCAGGGCACCTTCGACCTCGCCGTCGACGTGTTCGGCCTGCTCAGCGGCAACGTCCGGATCCAGCCCACCGGCAAGTGGGGTCTGCGCGTGGCCTCGCTGACGGCGCACGTCCCCGACGTCGCCGACCTGACCGCGTCCGGCATCGTGGTGGGCTACGACCCGAAGGGCGCGGCCGACCAGACGCTGGTCTCGATCAACAACGCGACCATCACCTTCCCGCGCTTCAACCTGACCGGCACGCTGCGGCCCTACAACCCGACCACGAAGACCAACGTGACCGTCGGCGACGACGTCAAGCTCGACGCCGGTGTCACACCCGGCCTGGTCGTGCGCGGCAACGGCTTCAGCCTCGGCACCGCGGAGCTGCGCTACGGCGGCGTGCCCAACCCGCAGGCCGGCGGCCTGACCAACCCGACCCCGAGCCAGCCGATCTCGCTCGGCGGAATCGTGGAGTTCGACGACCTCCGGGTCGGCGTCAGCGGCCTCACCGTGAACTTCGACAGCGCCAACCCCCTGGGCGGCTTCACGGGCGAGGTCTACTTCGCCACCGGTGGTGCACGCCTCTTCCCGGGCAAGGCCTTCGGCGCGACGATCCTCGACCGCACCACCGCGGACGACCGGCGGCCGGACGGCTCGGTGGACGACGAGGCGCTGCACATCGGCGTCACGTTCAGCGGGGGACAGGCGAACGCCTTCATCCTCGACATCGACACCCTCGAGGTGCGGCTCGGCACCTACGTCACCTTGTCGGCGCGCGACCTGCACCTCGACACCAGCGCGGCCGGCTCCACCGCCGAGCTGCTCTCGTTCACCTCGGTCGGCGCCAAGGTCTCGATCGGTTCCCTGGTGCTCTCGGGCGAGGCCCGCAACTTCGCCTTCCTCGGCAACGGCGAGTTCGTCGCGAAGCGCGGGTTCGGGGTCTACCTCTCGATCGGCTCGGCCACGGGCGACTCGTTCAAGTGGCCCACGTTCCTGCCCGTGCGCATCGACTCGATCGGCATCGAGTGGGCCGACGTCTCCAACCACCCCGAGGACTTCGTGCTGATCCTGAGCGCGAGCGTCACCGGCATCAAGGGCCTCGGGAACCTCGAGTTCAGCGGGTCGGTCCAGGGCATCCGGATCGCGCCGGCGCTGCTCGCGCAGGGCCAGTTCCCGATCATCGGCATCGACTCTCTCGGTGTCACCGTCAAGGGCTCGATGTTCGGCGGGACCATCGACGCCGGACTGATCGGCGGCATCCTCAAGCTCAAGTCCGACTACTCGATCATCGGGACCACCGACAACACGACCCCGGTGTTCAAGCGGGTCTTCTACCTCGGTCTCCAGGGCGGCTTCTCGATGGCCGGCATGGCCGGGTTCACGATCCGCCTCGGTCTCTCCGAGCTCGGCCCGCTCCAGGTGTTCCTCAACGTCTCGCTGCCCGGTGGCATCCTGCTCGAGCCCAACACCGGACTGACGCTCAACGACTTCTCGGCCGGCGTCGAGTTCTTCAAGACGCTGCCGTCGATCGACGACCCGATGGCGCTGCGCGGCAGCGACTTCCAGCTGCCCACGGCGCAGACCGCCGACCAGTGGCTGACCGGGCTCCAGCAGCAGGTCGCCCTCCAGGCCAAGACCATCGCGGCGCACCCGGAGACGGCCGGCTTCGCGGCGGCGTTCACCTCGCCGATGACCATCACGGGCTCGGCGCGGGTCTACTCGATGTACACCTCGCAGCAGGTCTTCAACGGCCAGGTCATCGTGAAGATCTCGACCGACGGCAAGTTCCTGATCATCGGCAAGCTCAACTTCGCCGCCGACAACGTGTCGATCAGCGGTCGCCTGTACGCCGACCTGTCCCGGGTCTCCGAGGGCAACGTGACCGTGCTGTTCCTGGCCGACATCCCCGACCAGGTCCGGCTGCTCACGCTCTACGGCAAGCTCAAGATGGGCTTCCGGAACTCCTCGGGCGAGGAGGTCACCTTCGACGTCCTCGACGAGCCCACGCCGTCCGGCACGTCCACCGCCCCGACCGTGGAGCTGGGCGGTGGCGTGACCAACGGGGGCTCGATCGACGCGGCGCAGATCAACGCCGGCACCAGCCGCTACCTCGACCTGATCTACAAGGCCGCGCCCGGCGCCACCATCGACTACACCCGCATCCTCAGCGGCAGCGTCGTCTTCACGGTCACCGTCGGCGGCACGCCCACCACGGCCGGCGCCACCACCCGGGTGCACACCGCGAAGCCGACCCCGGTGGTGCTGATCACGACCGCCTTCGGCACCGCCGTCGCCGCCGAGCTGGTGGTCGACGCCACGACCGACGCGGCCGACCACCGGATCTCCTACAGCTACCGCGTGGACCCCGACGTCCTGACCCCCGCAGGGCTCACCACCGTCGTCGTCCTCAAGCGCAGCGACCTCACCTCGACGTCGATGACCGACGCCCAGCTGATGGAGGCCGCTGTCCGCAAGCTCGGCATCACGCGCTTCCGCTACCAGTTCGGGACCGACGTCACCGGACCTCCGGCGACGTTCACCCCGGACAACAGCGACCTGGCCCTCGGCGTGGTGCACGTGGTCTTCGGCGCCGACCAGTTCAAGAACCAGGACCTCGTCACCGGACCCACGACGACCACGGGCGCGTTCAACGCACCCACCGACCTGTCGTTCACGATCCTGGGCGCGACCGCGAGCGTGACCGACCCGTCCTCGGGTGGCCAGATCGACGTCAACGCCGTCAACAACCGCGGCTGGATCGACGTCTCCTTCACCGCCCCGACCGGCTACGCGCTCGACCTCTCCTCGATCCTCGACCTCGGGCCCGAGTTCACCCTCGGCGGTCCCGGCCTCGGCACCGCCTCGCTCGACCCGACCAAGGCGCCCACCTGCCTCGACCGCGACGCGCAGGGCACCACGACGCCCTTCGCGGCGGGCGCCTGCAAGGTCGGCAGCGACGGCGCCTGGCACTTCCGGTTCTGGACCACCGGCCAGTTCGGCACCGGCGCCGTCACCCTGACCTTCCTCCAGGCCGCCTGGTCGTTCGTCGCGACGCCTGCCCCGAGCGCGATCACGCTCACTGGCCAGACCATCAAGGTGGTCGGCGGCACCCTGCCCGGCACGGTGACCCTGGCGTTCCCGACCCCGCCGAGCGGCTTCACCCTCGACGCCGCCACCGTCCTCGACGGCCTCGTGTTCACCGACCGCGACGCGGCCGACGGCATCCAGATCTTCAAGGACGCCGACTTCCTCGTCACCCTCGACACCACCCGGGCGATCACGCAGGTCGGCACCACCACCTCGTTCGTCATCCCCGTCGTCATCACGAGGATCGGGACGAGCACGGCGACCGAGAGCACGGCCGTGACCGCGGAGGTCGCGGGTGGCAGCGTCAGCTGGACGTTCACCCCGACCACCGGCACCCGCGGCGGCCAGGTCGTCACGGTGGCCGACGACGGGACGACCACCGTCAGCACCGGCGGTGGCACACCCGCCGCGACCTCGCCGGCGCCGGTCGTCGTGCCGCGCGGCGCGCACAGCTACCTCGACGTGACCTTCACGCCGAGCGCGGGCCACGTCATCAAGATGAGCAGCATCGACGGGGACGAGATCCGGCTCTCCGGCTTCGGTGCCGCCGGGGTCACGCTGAGCGGCGGATCACCGACCTGGGTCGGCGGCAACACCTGGCGCTACACGCTCAACGGCGCCTTCCGGGTCGGCCCGGTCACCGTCACCTTCGTCGCCGGCTCCTTCGACGAGCTCACCCCGAGCCGTGGCCCACCGCCGTACGACGTGACCCAGACGTTCCTGGTCACGGGCTCGACGGGCGACGTCGTGCACACCGTGCCGGAGACGAGCACCACCCCCGAGACGGTCGTCGGCGTCGCGGGCGCGGCCCTCGGCCTCGACCTGATGAACCGGCTCAAGTACCTCGAGATCCGCTTCAAGGCGACCGCCGGCCACGCGATCGACCCGGCCTCGATCAACGGCGACGAGATCCAGCTGCGCGACGCGGCCGGCAACCTGGTCACCCTCTCCACCCCGGTCCGCGTCGGCCTCACCGACACCTACCGCTACGGCTTCACCGCGACCCTCGCCGCGGGCAGCTACACCGTCTCCTTCGTCGCCGGCAGCTTCACCGACGACGGCGGCTTCCTGAACCTCGCCGAGGACGAGCGATTCGCGCTCACCATCCCGAAGGGCGGCCTGACCAGCCCGGTCAAGGGCCAGGTCATCGACGCCGGCGACTTCAACGGCCGCGGCTGGGTCGACGTCTACCTCACCAGCTTCGACGGCAGCGCGGTCAACGCCGCCACCGTCACCGACGACGGCGCCGAGATCACCGTCACCACGACCAGCGGCAAGACCCTGACGGTGGACGGCAAGGCGCTCCTGGTCGACGCGAGCACCGGACGGTTCCGCTACTTCTTCACCGGGCACACCGACGGCTACCTCCAGGTCGCGTTCCTCACCGGCTCGTGGAACAACGCGGCCGGCCTGGCCTGGAGCTCCACGACCCACGCCTCCGCGGCCACCACCGAGAGGCTCACGGAGGTCGACCCGAGCGACACCACGGTCACGACGGTCCGCGACGCGATCCTGGCCCGCACCTGGCTCGACGTGCAGCTGACCCCGGTGGCCGGGACGACGGTCAACCTCGGCTCCGTCCTCGACGACGTCACCCCCTCGACCCCCAACGAGATCTCGCTCAGCGGCGCCGGCGCGCAGTCCCTCACCTACGTCGGTGTCATGCAGGGAGCGGGCAACACCTTCCGCTACCTCTACTCCGGCACCCTGACCCCGGGCACCGTCACCGTCGACTTCGTCGCCGGCACCTGGTCGGACTCGCAGGGCAACGCCAACGCGGCGAGCAGCGAGTCGTTCCGCCTGATCACCCAGGGCACGTCGTTCTTCATCGAGCTGTCCGGCGGCATCATCCTCGCGGCCGCCGGCCTCACCGACGAGCCGCTGATGGACCTCCGGGCCCGGGTGCAGCTCGAGATCGACACCGCACGCAAGCTCTTCACCCTGACCTTCGACGGCCAGCTGTCCCTGATCAAGCTCGGCACGGTCGGCTCGACCAGCGGCCGCTTCGTCCTCGACACGAGCGGCTCGGTCTCGCCGGTGCCGCAGTTCTGGGGCGTCGCGACGATCGAGACGAACTTCAAGAAGCTCGAGGACTACGGGATCTTCCTGTTCGCCAAGGGCACGCTGCAGATCAACACCACCGGCCAGAACAAGACCGAGACGATCACCCTCAAGGGCATCGGCGACGGCGGCACGGACGTCACCCGCACCTACGTCCTCGCCCCCAACAGCTTCTCCCTCGAGCTCGTCGGTCAGCTCCGGATCGTCTCCGGCGGCCGGGACCTGGTCCGGATGCAGGGTGGCTTCTACATCTCCATCGAGGCGTCCCGGGTCCCGAAGTTCACTCTCTACGCCACCGCCGAGCTGTCCTTCGGCGTCGGTGACTCGCAGCTGACCTTCGGCCAGGCGACCGGCCTGATCATCGCCGAGGGCGACAGCGGCGTCGCGGGCATGCTCACCGTCTCGGCCGGCGGCGGCATCGGGCTGCCCAACGTCGGCAACCTCTTCAGTGCGAGCGGCACGGTCTCGGTCATGTTCAACACGACCCTGACCGACAAGACCTTCCGGATCCCGGACAGCTTCCTGCCGCTGCTGCGCCCGACCGACCCGCGCACGATCACCATCTACGCCGCGGCGCCGGGCCTCGACGGCCAGCGCAACCCGAGCGCGCCCGCCGGTGGCGAGATCTACGTCAAGGCCACCATCCAGGCGCAGCTGTCCATCGGCGGCGTGCTGAACATGAACGGCTTCATCGGGATCACCGCAGCGGTCGACCCGTCCGGCTCGGCGTACTTCCGGGTCGACGGCGCCGTCGGCACCTCGGTCGCCTTCATCGGGACGCTGACCGGCGCGATCAACCTCGCGGTCTACGTCGGCGCCAAGACCGGTGTCGTCGGCCGCATCCAGCTCACCCGCAGCGGTACGGCGATCCCCGGTGTCATCCTCAACGGCCAGTTCCTGCTCGAGATCAACACGTTCAGCAGCGTCCAGACGATCCAGACCTTCAAGGTCAACACCAAGCTCGTCAACGGCCGGACCGTCTTCGACGGGTTCGCCCGTGACGGCGCCGGCAACCTCGTGGTCGTCTCCCAGACGCTCAGCGTCGTCGGTGGCTTCTCGCTCCAGATGGCCGGCCAGCTGATCATCGGCAGCACGCTGACGATCGAGGGCAACGTCTCCTTCCGCCTCGAGCTCGCCGGCGCCAACCCGGGCGTCGAGCTGATCGTCAACGGCACGATCGCGCTGGCACCCATCGGAAGCCTGCAGCTGATCGACAGCGGCTTCCGGATCAACGCCCAGGGCCTCGTCGCCCGCGTCCAGATCGCGCTCGACGCGTCGGCCGGCTTCGGAGCCGGCGTCAACCTCAAGCTCTCCGGCTCGGCGGTCGTCGCGATCAACACCACCGGCGTCGCCCAGACCTTCGGCGGCAGCAGCGTCGCGCCGGGATTCCTCTTGCGGATCGACGGGACGGTCGAGTTCCTCGGCTTCGCCACGGCCAGCGGCTTCGTCGAGATCTCCATCGGGTCCAGCGGCTTCCAGATGCTGTTCAACGTCGACTTCAGCTTCGCCGGCACGCTGCGCTTCCACCTCGGCGGTGGCGCGGGCGTCTACACCGAGGCCGGGCACTCCGGCATCGCGCTGGCGCTCAACGTGTCGGTCGAGGCCGGAGGAGCCGGCCAGGTCTTCGAGATCAAGGCCAGCGGCACGTTCAACCTCAACACCACCAACGTGACGCGCATCGGCATCGCGGCCAACACGTTCCTGCTCAACGTGTCGGGCAAGATCTCGGTTCTGAAGGTGATCACCTTCGACGCGAGCATGACCATCCTGGTCAGCGGCAACAAGTGGCAGTTCGAGGCCGACGCGCGGATGGACTTCTTCGGCATCGCGACCCTCGACGGTCACGTCCTGATCAAGTCCAACGGCGACTTCTCGATCAGCCTGCACGGCGGCATGACGATCGGCAGCAGCGACTTCGGGCTCCGGGGCGACTTCAACTTCTACGTGACGAGCCTGCACAACGACACGACCGGGACCTACCGGTTCGACCTGGGTGGCAGCGCCAGCGTCAAGGTGCGCGCCTTCGGGATCACCCTGGCGGGCGTCGGGCTCAGCTTCCACTTCGGATTCGACACCGCCGGCATCAACCAGGACGGACGGGTCGAGATCGTCCTCGAGGTCGGGATCCACGTCGACCTGTTCCTCTTCTCGATCGACGAGACCGCCCGCTTCAGCATCGGCTGGCTGCAGTTCCCGCCGCCGATCCACCTGGCCGGGGGCACCACCCCGGCGGTGTGGGGCAGCACCGAGCACGACCTGGTGCTCAACGTCGGCTCGCGGGCGGGCTCCCGTGGCATCGCCACCACGGACACCGTCGAGAACGTCATCGTCCGTCAGGTCGGCGGCACGGCCAGCGACGCGACCATCGAGGTCGTCATGTTCGGCCGGACCCAGCAGTTCGCGCACGTCTCGAGCGTCACCGGCAACTTCGGCGCCGGCCGCGACAACGTCGTGATCGACGGCTCGGTCCTGGTCCCCGTCTTCATCTACGGCGAGGGCGACAACGACGTCATCTCCTTCGCAGGCCAGGGCGCCGCGACGCTCTCGGGCGGCAGCGACACCGTCCCGACGAGCCCGTCGACCGACAACGACTACATCAGCGCCTCGGGCCCGGGCACCATCACGATGAGCGGTGGCGCCGGCAACGACGTCCTGATCCACACCGGCACCGGCAAGGCGACGATCCACGGCAACGCCGGCGCCGACGCCCTCACCGGCAGCAGCGCCACCGACGAGCTCTACGGCGACGACGACAACGACCGCCTCGACGGCGTCGCGGCCCGCTTCGACGGCGGCGCCGGCAACGACCTGCTCTACGTCACCGTCCCGAGCGGCGCGCTCCCGACCATCATCGGCGGCGACGAGACCTCCGGCACCGACGTCGACAGCCTCTTCCTCACCCTCGGCGGCGGGGCCGACACCCTCGACGTGGCGAGCAGCGCCGCGAAGAGCCTCTCGCTCACCCTCAACGGGCAGCCGGCCAAGACCGCCACCGGGTTGGAGAAGATGTTCGTCGACGGTCGTGCCGGTGCCGACCGGTTCACGGTCCAGGCGCTGACGTCGACCTCCGGCCTCTCCGAGATCACCTTCGACGCCGGCCGCACCGTCACCGTCAACGGGACGCGCACGGAGTCGTACACCATCAACGGCGTCGTCTTCACCCGCGAGGTCCCGGACACCCGGACCAGCTTCGACAACGCCGCCGACATCGTCACGATCATCGGCACCAGCGGCGACGACTCCTACCTGCTCACCAACACGACCCGCAACTGCCTTGGCGAGGACACGACCAGCGAGACCAAGTGCGCCGTCGCGAAGATGACCAAGATCCACCGCGCCGGCTTCGACGTCTTCGTCGGTCAGACGGTCCGGTCCGAGGGCGACGGCGTCGTGGTCCTCGCGGGTGACGGCAACGACATCCTCGACGCGCGCGGTCTCACGACCGGGGACGAGCTGAAGGTCACCCTCAAGGGCCAGAACGGCAGCGACCACCTCTACGGCACGCCGTACGACGACGCGCTCGACGGCGGCCTGGGCAGCGACTTCTTCACGGGCGGCACCGGGACGGACACCTTCGACGACGCCAGCGCCGCGGGCGGCGGCGACATCGACACCCTGGTCGAGACCAACGACCTCGACATGGGTCTCTACGACGACCTGTTCGTCGTCGGCCACGTGAGCGGCACCGACTGGCAGACCGGTGCGACGGTCGAGGACCTCAAGGGCCTCTTCGAGGCCGCGGTCCTCACCGGCGGTGACTCCGGCAACACGTTCCTCGTCGGCGACGACGACGGCTCCGTCGTGCTGGGTGCCACCCGACGTGCGGTCCGCTCGTGGCACGGCGACGCCACGCTCACCACCAAGGCCGGCAACGACCTGGTCAGGGTCGCGCTGAACGGTGCCAACGGCGCGCGGGTGCACGTCACGGACGGAGGCGGCACCGACCGCCTCGAGGTGTGGGGCACCGCGCTGCGCGAGAACGTCCTGGTCGACACCTTGGACGGTCGCGGCCGGGTCCGCACCCGTGCGGCCAACACGACCACCGCGGACGCGGGCACCGACGCCACCGACCTGGTGAGCATCGACCACAGCGGTGTGGAGCTGGTCGAGATCCGCACCCTCGGCGGCGGCGACCGGATCGGCGTCCGTGCGATCGACGTCGAGCACCGGATCTTCACCGGCTCGGGCGACGACACCGTCGCCGTCGGCAGCAACGCCGGCGTCGGCGCCACGCTCGTCGGCTGGCCGAACGCCCTGGGCAACGTCAACGCGATCGCGGCGAAGCTGACCCTCGACGGCGGCGACGGCGGCAGCAGCGCCGCCAACGGGTTCGACCAGCTGGTCGTGGACGACTCCGGCGACACCGCCGGCAACACCGGCAGCCAGACGGGCAGCACGATCACCGGCCTCGGCATGGCGGTCGGGATCACCTACACCGGCTTCGCCACCCTCGACGGTCCAGCTGGGCAGCGGCGGCGACACCTACACCGTCGACGACTCGCACACGGGCAGCTCGCGCCCGACGTACCTCTCCACGGGCGACGGCGCAGACCTCGTCATCATCCGGTCGGTCCACGGCCGCCTGGAGGCCGACCTCGGCGGCGGCGACGACATCGTCCGGATCAGCTCCACCAGCACCGGCATCGGCGGCAACCTCAACGGCATCCTGTCCTCGATCAGCCTGACCGGCGGCGACGGCACCGACACGCTCTACGTCGACGACACCGCCACCGGCTCGACGGACCGGATCGGCCGCGCCACCGACCACAGCGTCGAGGGCCTGGGTACGACGGTCGGCGGGTCGGTCGAGCAGGCCAGCCAGCTGCAGGTGGTCAGCGTCCGCAACGCGACGACCGGTCGCTTCAGCCTCACGGTCGGTGGCCGCACCACCCAGCTGCTCGACTTCGACGCGGCGCCCGACCACGGTCCAGGCCGCCCTGCAGAGCGCTCTCGAGGCCGCGAAGAGCCTGGCCGCCGGCGCCCTGGGCGGCGCGGTCACGGTCAGCAAGGCCGGCACCAGCTGGATCGTGTCCTACCAGGGCCTGCTCGCCGGTGCCGTCGGCCGCGCGCTCGACATCACCGTCAACACCGAGACCCTCGAACGACCGGGTCCGTGCGTCGGGGTGACCGCCGGATGAGCGACGGCCGCATCGACTTCACCGACTTCGAGGTCACCGAACGTCGCGCTGGGCGCCGGCAACGACGTCCTGAACGTCGACAGCACCGTGGTCGGCACGACCGTGGTCAGCACCGGCGCCGGTGACGACCGGGTCGCCCTCGAGTCCACCGCGGGCAGCGACCACGATCCTGGCCGGCGACACGGCGACGACTGGCTGCTGGTCAACCCGGTCCAGCCGGCGCGGCGAGACCAACACGCTGCTCGGCCGGGTCACGCTCGACGGCCAGGCCGGCTCGGACTACTACCTCGTCGTCGATGTTCGGCAACGGCGGCTCGCGGATCGACGTCGCCGACTCGGTGACGGGCGTGGGCGCGGCACCAACGTGCTGGTGGTCAACGGCTCCGCCGGCAACGACACCTTCCTGCTCCGCAAGGGCCTGGTCGCGCCAGCTGTCGAACCGCTCGTCGGCCGGCTGGTTCCGGCCGCGGAGAAGGTCACCTACACCGACGGCGTCAACGGCGGCGTGCTGGTCAACGGCCTCGACGGTGACGACGCCTTCGCCCTCGACGACAACTCCTCGTCGATGACGATCGACGGCGGCAACGGCAACGACATCTTCCAGGTCGGCCAGCTGTTCACGGCGTACCACCAGACGGCCGGCCTGGACGAGTCGACGGTCCCGAGCACCGACTTCGCCGACACCACGCGCGGTCTGCTCAGCAAGGGCGTGTCCAACCCGACGACGATCAACGGCGGCTCCGGCGACGACATCTTCGCGGTCTTCCGCAACGTGGCGACCCTCCAGCTCAACGGCGACGCCGGCGACGACACCTTCATCGTCCGGACCTTCCTGCTCCAGTCGGAGACGACGCGCGTGGCGACCGGCAGCGGCCGCGACCTCGTCCAGTACGTCCTCAACGCACCGGTCGCGATCGACGGCGGCGAGGGCTACGACACCGTGATCGTGGTCGGCACCGAGACCGCCGACACCTTCGTCGTCACCGCCGACGGCATCTACGGCGCCGGCCGCTACGTCTCCTACGTCAACATCGAGCGCCTCGTGGTCGACGGCCAGGAGGGCGACGACACCTTCTACGTCCAGTCCACCAACCCGGGCGTCGAGACCCGGATCGTCGGCGGCCTGGGCAGCGACCGGATCGAGGTCGCCGGCAACGCGCCGAGCGTCCAGGCCGACGACTTCCTCGGCTACAGCGGCATCACGCTCAACACGGTCGAGTCCACGACGTCGCCGGGCTGGACGAACGTCCCGGTCGACGGCGTCGGCGCGGAGATCGTCGACGACGACGCCCCCGGCCTCGTGTGGACGCCGGCGGCGGGCAGCGGCGCGGTCACCCTGTGCGCGAGGACGTGGCCGGCAGGAAGGTCTGGACGGTCCGGCTGGCCAAGGCCCCGAGCGCGGGGGAGACGGTCGAGCTCACCTTCACCGCGCCCGCGGTCGACCCGACCAACCCGCCGTCGCGACCGGGCCCTCGAGCTCAGCCTCGACGGCACGACCTGGCAGACCACGGTCACGCTGTCCTTCAGCGGCACCACCTGGAGCCGTGCCTGCAGGACATCTGGGCCCGTGCCACCGACGAGCCTGTCCTCCGAGGGCGAGCGCTCCTACGTCGTGCAGACCCGGGTCGTGGCGATCACGGGTGGCACCCGCGGCTCCGGCTCCTACGCCGGCCTGCAGGTGGCCAACACCGCGGTGCGGGTGCTCGACGACGACCAGGTCGGCGTCACGACCGAGGTCCTGCCGGGCGGGCTGCACGTCGTCGAGGGCACCACGTCCGGCAGCACCGGTGCGACCGCGACCTACCAGGTGCGGCTCAACCGCAGCCCGGTCGCCGCAACCTCGGTCCGGCTCACCACGGACGGCCAGGTGAAGTTCACCTCGCCCGCCGCCACCAGCAACGGCACGGTGCTCGTGCTGACCTTCGCGGCCGGCAGCTCCACCCTCGTCCAGAGCGTCACGGTGTGGGCGCCGAAGGACGGTGTCGTCGAGGGCAGCCACTTCTCCTACGTCACGACCTCGGTGAGCGGCGACAACGTCTACACCGGCACCGCCACGGGCACGAGCCGCAGCGTCAACCAGCTGCTCGTGGCCGACGCCGCGAGCCTGCCGAACCTGCGTGGCTACCTGGTCAAGATCGTGGCCGGCCGCGGCGCCGGCCAGACCCGCTACGTCTACAACAACGACGGCCAGCCGGCATCGACCTCGACGGCGACTGGGACGTGCTGCCGGACAACGACGAGCCAGTACGTCATCGTGGGCTACGCCGACCCGGTCGCCCCGCCGCCGTCCACGACGCTGCTGCCGGGCGAGGTCGCCGGCAACGTCACGGCGATCACCGACGCCGGCAGGACCATCACCCTGTCCGGTGTGGTGCTGCCGACCGACCGCGGCGGCCTCACCGGCGCCCAGGTGCGCATCGTCGACGGCACCGGTGTCCAGCAGTACCGCACGATCGCCTCCAACACCGCCAGCAGCATCACCGTCACCTCGGCCTGGACCACCATCGCCTCCGGCGGAGGATCGCTCCCGATGGCCGTCGGCGTCCGCGTCGCGGTCGTCGGGCATCCCGGGCGTCCTGGTCTCGCGGATGACCGTCGCGGTCGCCGACGCCGACACCCCCGGCGTGGTCGTGGTCCAGAGCGGCGGCACCACGCGCCTCTACGAGGGCGGCACCAGCGACACCTACACGGTCCGGCTCACGCAGGCGCCCGACCGCGACCGTCCGGGTCCGGATCCGGCCGACCGCGACCGAGACCGCGAACGGCATCGACCAGGCGTCGTACGCGAACAAGATCCGCACCCGGGTCGTCTCGGTCGTGGCCGTCGGCGGCTCGACCGCCGGGGTCGGCAGCGACGCGCACCGGCTGGTACGTCGACTTCACCTCGGCGAACTGGTCGACCGGAGTACGTCGTCACGCTCGCCGCGGTGGACAACACCGACGTCGAGGGCACGCGCCCTCCAGGCCTTCGCCCCGGTCGCCCGCCGGGCCAACGTGGTCCAGGGCCCGCTCAGCGTGATCGGCGGCCTCGACCCCGACCCGGCCTTCGACCTCAACCTCGACAACTTCCTGCCGGTGCTGATGCCGGGCGAGACCTCGGGCCACCCGCTGCGCCCGACCCTGCCGACGATCAACGTCGACGAGGCCGCGCAGGTCGACACCCTGGTCGTGCACAACGAGGACGACCCGAGCACCGAGACCGCCACCGTCACCTCCAACCGGATCACCGGGCTGGGCATGGCGCCCGACCTCGTCGTCGCCGGTCGCCGCTTCGACGGCGGCATCACCTACTCCGGCCTCGAGGCCCTCGAGCTGTGGCTCGGCTACGGCGCCGACACCGTGACGGTGGAGTCCACCCACAACGGCACCACCGCGATCCACGGCGGACGCGGCAACGACACGGTCGTCCTCAAGACCGTCGACGGCCACACGGTGGTCTACGGCGACGAGGACGACGACACGGTCCGCCTCGGCGTGACCGGCCTGTCCGGCACCAACGGCATGTCGGTCGAGAAGATCGCGGCGCTCGTGGCGGTCGACGGCGGCGCCGGCTACGACACGGTCGTCGTCGACGACTCGGGCGACCTCGACCGGTGACCGCGGCGTGCTCACCACCACCTCGCTGACCGGCATGGACATGGCCTCGCGGGCCGGCCTCGACCGGGTCTACCGGCTCAGCCTCGGCGCGGGCGCGACCACGATCACCTTCGTGATCGCCGGCGTCGGCTGCGTGGACGTCGCCGGTCGCGGGGCTCACCGCGGACAAGATCGCCAGCGCGCTGCACAAGCTGCTGCACCCGCCGTACCAGATCGTGCCGGGCACCGACTTCTCGCAGCAGAACTACCTGCCGACCGGCAACTGCCCGACCACCGCCGGACCGGCACCCTGCGCGCAGAGCGTGTTCGTGTGGAAGGTCGGCAACGACTACCTCATCGGGTTCGACGGCGAGCACGCGCGGCGCGACCTCGCCGACGCTCCAGGCCTACGACCTCGGCACCGGCGTCGTGTCGCTCACCGAGCGCCGCAACGGCCTGCAGTACTACGGCACCGAGGCGATGACCGTCGCGTTCGGCAGCGGCGACGACGTGCTCAACGTCCAGGGCACCGGCGCGACCTCGCACACCGACATCACGCTGGGGGCCGGCGACGAGCGGATCTACGTCTCCTCGCTCGCCGACGTGCCGCTGTCCGGCGCCGGCTCGAGGCCGGACTACCTGCGCGGCGACCTCTCGCAGATCGGCGGCACCCTCAACCTCGACGCCGGCACCGGCCGCCACACGCTGATGGTCAGCGACGAGGCCTCGACCACCGCGGTCAACGCCCTCGTCACCGAGGACCGTGCGCAGGCGATCACCAAGGACGGCCGCACCAACACCGACGGTCGCCTCACCTCCGCCTCCGAGCTGATGGGCGGCGTCGACACGATCTACCTCGTCGGCCTCGCGCCGCGGGCGATCACCTTCCGCGCCGACGCGGCGGGCACCTTCGCCGACGGCGTCTGGCTCTGGACCGGCTTCGGCAACGACACCGTCACCATCGACGCGGCCCACGACCGGCGCTCGCTCGGCGTCCGCACGGTCACCTTCCTCAACACCGGCCTCGGCAACGACGTCGTCAACGCCACGATCACCGACAGCGACGACGACCTGCTGGTCGTCGACACCCAGGGCGCCTACGACCAGGACGTCCGGACCGTGACGCTCTACGGCGGCGACGACCTGCGGCCGGCCGACGTCGTCACCGGCGTGAGCATCGGCGGCACCCCGGTCGCGCCGGGTCGCTGGACCGGCAACGTGGCCCGCCAGTCGGTCGGCCTCTTCGACAGCCCGGCGTGGACCAGCACCGGCTGGGCGCCGGTCGCGGTCACCACCGTCCAGCGGCTCACCACGGCCTACAAGGTCACCTCGGCCTCCTCCGTCACGGTGACCGACGGTCTGCAGGCCGGCGACGTGGTCACCGCGACCGTCAACGGCCTCGCCGTCGCGGTGACCGTCAGCGGCAGCACCGTGGTGTTCGCCTCGCCGGTGACCGGGCTCGTGCTCGTCACCGTGTGCCGGACCACCACGACGACGTACACCTCGCTCCAGGTGGCCGACACGGACGCCGACACCGTCAACGCCACCGGATCCACCGCTCCGCTGGTGGTCTTCGGCGGACAGGGCAACGACAAGATCTACACCGGGTCCGGCAGCGACATCGTGCTCGGCGACCGTGGCCGCGTGTCCTTCGACGGCCCGACCACCACCGCGACGCGCCTCGGCAACGGTGGCGCGGACGACCGCACCGACGGCCTCCCGCGGCCGGTCATCTCGGTCACCACGGTCGACCCGCGCATCGGCGGCGACGACACGATCGTCACCGGTGCCGGCAACGACGTGGCGCTCGGCGGCGCGGGCAAGGACCGGATCGACACCGGCCTCGGCAACGACCTCGTCGTCGCCGACCACGGCTTCGTCGACTGGACCGGCCTCGACAACGACGCCTCGGACATCGACAAGATCTGGAGCACCGACACCGACCTCGGCGGCGACGACACCGTCACCACCGGCGACGGCGACGACGTCGTCCTCGGCGGCCCGGGTGCCGACACGATCCACGCCGGCACGGGCGACAACATCGTGCTCGGCGACAACGGTGAGGTCACCGCACCCGCCGCGAACAACAGCGGTCGCTGGGGCACCCTCGCGCTGAGCCTCGACACGGTCCGCACCACCGCACCGGACCAGGGCGGCGACGACACCATCACCGGCGGCCGCGGGCACGACCTCGTGCTCGGTGGCGCGGGCAACGACACGATCACCACGAACGCGACCTACGACTCCGCCGGCTTCCCGGTCGCGCTCGTCACCGACCCCGCCGACGGCTGGGACATCGTGCTCGGCGACCACGGCGTCGTGAGCTGGAACCTCGACGGCAACCCGGTCGACCTGGACCAGGTCCTCAGCACCCAGCCCGAGACCGGTGGCGTCGACGTCATCACCACGGGTGAGGGCAGCGACCTGGTGGTCGGCGGCACCGCGGGCGACACGATCGACGCGGGCAACGGCGACAACATCGTCCTCGGCGACAGCGGCCGCGTGGACGCGGCCGGCGTCGACACCGGCCGCTGGACCGGTCTGCCGTTCAGCCCGGGTCGGGTCACGTCCATCGCGTCGGGTGTCGGCGGCGGCGACTCCCTCACCACCGGGGCCGGCCGTGACGTCGTGATCGGCGGCGCTGGGGGAGACCTCGTCCGGACCGACGCTGCCTACGTCAACGGCCTCGTCACCACGGCAGGTGCCGCGACCGACGGCTCCGACGTGGTGCTCGGCGACGAGGGCTACGTCGACTGGGTGGTCACCGAGACCGGCGCCGGCGCGACCGTGGACCCGACCGACATCGACACCGTCGTGAGCACCGACGAGGGCGTCGGTGGCATCGACACCATCACCACCGGTGAGGGCGACGACCTGGTCCTCGGCGGCGCGTTCGGCGACACGATCAACGGCGGCAACGGCCGCAACATCGTCCTCGGCGACAGCGGGGTCGTGACGTCGTACGCCACGGAGGCGCTCCGCTGGGGCGGCCTCGCGATGAGCGTGGCCCGCGTCGTCTCCACCGCGACCGGCACCGGCGGCAACGACAGCGTCACCACCGGCAGCGGCGTCGACGTGGTGGTCGGCGGCATCGGCTCCGACCTGGTCAGGGCCGGCGCCGGCAACGACCTGGTGATGGGCGACAACGCGACCATCGACTGGAAGGTCCTCGGCGGCGCCCTCAACGTCGCGACCCTCGACTCCTCGGTGGCCGGGCTCACGCTGGCCTCGCGCGACCTCGGTGGCGACGACACGATCTACGGCGAGGACGGCGAGGACCTGCTGGTCGGCCAGACCGGAAGCGACTCGATCGACGGCGGCACCGGCCGCGACCAGATCTTCGGCGACGGCGTCCGCCTCGACCGCTCGGCGACGTTCGGCAACCACACCAGCCCGCGCTTCCGACTGCTGCTCAACGGCCAGCTCTACAGCACCGACATCTACACCGCGGGCATCGCGCTGGTGAAGGGCGACTTCGCCGACCTGGTGCGGCTGGTGCTCGGCACCAACGACGCCAGCTTCTGGCAGCTCGACCCGGCCGGCGCGACGGCCTGGGACGACTTCCGGGTGACGATGTACGACCACGCGGACAACACCCTCGGCAGCCTTGTCGGCGGCGACTACCTCGCCGGCGGGGCGGGCGACGACATGCTGTTCGGCCAGCTCGGCAACGACACGATCCTCGGCGACGGCTCGATCGACGCGAGGTCCGCGGACTCCTGCACCGGCGCCTCGGTCCGGGCCACGGCCTACCGGAGCACGACCACCGGCCTGCTCTGCGTGGCACCGAGCCAGGAGGCCGCCACCGACGGCGACGACTACATCGAGGGCGGCGGCGGCGCCGACGTCGTGCTCGGTGGTCTCGGCCGCGACGACATCATCGGCGGCAGCTCGAACCTCTACTCGCTGAGCACCCAGACGGCGCGTCCGGACACCAGCGACCTGCTGTTCGGCGGGGCGGGGACCGACGTCACCCGCAACGACGCCGGCGACGGCCTGCACGGCCGCGACTCCGACACCATCGTCGGCGACAACGGCAACGTCTACCGCGCCGTCATGCCTCTCACCCCGACCAGCACCACGTACTACGCGTTCAAGTACGACAACTACGCCAGCGAGGCGCAGCGCCTGCTGCCGCGCGCGGTCACCCTGCTCGACTACACCCCGGGCGGCACGACGTACAACCCGGTCGCGGCCAACGACACCAAGGGCAACGACGAGGTGCACGGCGAGTCCGGGGACGACACGGTCTACGTCGGCGCGGGCAACGACGTGGTCTACGGCGACGCCGGCGACGACGACCTCATCGGCGGCACCGGCAACGACTGGATCTCCGGCGGCCGCGGCACGGACGGCGTCCTCGGCGACGACGGCCGGATCTTCACCAGCCGCAACAGCACGACGTACGGCGAGCCGCTCAACGGCATCGCCCCCCTCAGCCAGGTCGACCAGCTCATCTCGACGCCGGGCTCGATCCAGACCGCGACCATCAACCCGAGCGGCCTGCTCAACAAGACCGTCGACATGACGCCGTTCGTCCTCGACATCTCCACGAACAAGACGAACAGCGCCCGCATGACCGCGACGGTCCTGGACTCGAACGACATCATCTTCGGCGGCTTCGACAACGACTTCCTGCACGGCGGCGCCGGCGACGACGCGGTGTCCGGCGCGGAGGCGATCGTCGGGTCGTTCGCCGCGAAGTACAAGACGGTCAACGGCCGCCTGGCCTTCGACGGCGTCGTCGCCAGCGGCTGGGACCGCCCCTTCAACGACGGCACCCTGCTCGGCTTCGACGCGCTCGACGGCGACTTCCTGCTCTACGACGAGTACGACCCGCGCCGCAAGATCACGCTCAACGCCGACGGCACCCTGAACAAGGCCAACGACGGCACCCGCCAGTGGATGCTGAACTTCTTCGCCAACGAGGGCCAGGGCGTCGGCACCGGCTTCTACACCGACGGCGACGACGTGATCTTCGGCGACCTCGGCAACGACTGGCTCGTCGGCGGCACCGGTCGCGACACCCTGTGGGGCGGCTGGGGCAACGACTACCTCGACGCCGACGACGACCTGTCCACCAACGGCAGCCTCAACGACCAGCCCGACACGCACTCCTCCTACGAGGACCGCGCGGTCGGCGGTGCGGGCCTCGACGTCCTGATCGGCAACACCGGTGGCGACCGCCTCATCGACTGGGTCGGCGAGTTCAACAGCTTCATCGTCCCGTTCGCACCGTTCGGCATCGCCACGGTCAGCCGCCAGGTGCCGCCGCGCCTGTTCGAGTTCCTCTACGACCTGTCCAAGTCGCAGGGCGCCGACCAGACGGTCGTCCAGCAGACCGGTGCGGCTTCCGCGGCCCGCAACGGCGAGCCCTACGGCGAGATCGGCCTGGTCACGCAGAAGGACGACGAGTGGCAGGACCAGACCGGCGGACCGCGCGACCCGCAGCCGGGCAACATCCCCGGTGGCCGCCGCGACGTCCTCCGCTCCGCGGGCTTCGACGATGCCACGCTGTCCGGCTTCTACGTCGACAGCGGCTCGTGGACGGTGACGAACGGGGCGCTGTCGGTGGCGGCGGCCAGCCTCGGTCGCGACGCTGCCTCGGTCTTCTACGTCGACGACTACCTGCCGGTCTACTACGAGCTGAAGGCGTCGGTGCAGTCGCAGAAGCCGACCGGTGGCTGGAAGGCGAACGCCTACCTGATCTTCGACTACTTCTCGCCGACCGACTTCAAGTTCGCCGGCATCGACATCTCCACCAACAAGCTCGTCATGGGTGTGCGCGACGCGTCCGGCTGGCGGGTGCTGGCCCAGGGACCCAAGCAGATGAACGGCGGCCAGTACTACCAGCTGCTGCTGACGGTGAACGGCACGACCGTCACCTTGCTGGTCGACGGCACCAAGGCGTTCACCTACACGTACGACGCCCGCGTGATCGACGGCGAGAAGGTCGCCCTGAACAAGGGCATGGTCGGCATGGGCTCGGACAACGCGCGCGGCATCTTCGACAACGTCGCGGTGCAGGTCCTCCCGCCGCAGGTGACCTACGACAACCGCGCCGACCTGAGCCAGAGCACCTCGCAGCTCGACCCCGCCTGGTCCGGCGCGTGGCAGGGCCCGGCGGCGACCGGCACGACCGGCGCCGCGGGCACCACCGGCGCCGTCGTCACGGTCCGCATCGACACCGGCCGCCGGGTGGCCAGCACGTCGTGGGTGGCCGCCACGAGCACGCTGACGCTGGCGCCGACCTCGTTCGCCGGGGTGATGTACGACGCCTACACCGCCGACGACTACAAGCTCGTCGCCCTCGACATGGTGGGCCAGCGGGTCGTGTTCGGCCACATGGACTCGCGGCGCGGGTGGACCGTCGACCTGTCCGTCGCCCAGGTGCTGCGCCTGGACACGGCGTACACCCTCCAGCTGAACCTCAAGGGCACCTCCGTCAGCGCCACGCTCAACGGTGCGTTCGTGGCGAGCACGGCCTACAACGCAGGTGTCGTCGACGGCCGCCTCGGTCTCGTGGTCCGCAGCGGCTCCGCCGCCTTCACCTCGGTGCGCGTGCAGACCGACGACCCGGCCTTCCTGACCACCGCGGCCGCACCGCCCGCACCCGTGGTCCCGGCCGTGAGCGTCGGCGACGCCTCGGTGACGGAGGGCAACGCCGGCACCTTCGTGATCGCGGTCCCGGTCACCCTGTCGGAGGCCACGACGGTGACCGTGCGGGTGCCGTGGTCACTGTCCGGCGGAACGGCCGTCGCCGGGACGGACTTCGCGGCGAGCAGCGGCGAGCTGGTCTTCGACCCGGGTACGACGACCCTCAGCGTCAGCATCGTCGTCACCGGTGACACCGTCGTCGAGCCGGACGAGACGGTGACCGTCGTGCTCGGTGCGCCGACCGGCGCCACCGTCGGCCGAGGGACCGGCGTCCTCACCATCGTCAACGACGACGTGCCGGCAGCGGCGCCGCCCGCCGTCGTCGTCCCGGTCGTGTCCATCGGCACCGCCTCGGTGCTCGAGGGCAGGAGCGGCACCCAGACGGTCACCGTGCCCCTCACCCTGTCGACAGCGACGACCGGCACCGTCACGGTCGTGGTCACGATGACGGGGCTCGGGACCGCGACGGCCGGATCGGACCACCAGGCCTGGTCGCCGGCGACCCGTACGGTCACCTTCGCGCCCGGTGCGACCGCCGCCACGGTCAGCGTGGTGGTGATCGCGGACCGGACCGCGGAGCCCGACGAGACGGTGGTGCTCGCGCTGTCCTCCCCGGCCGGTGCGACGCTCGGCACGGCGACCGGGGTGCTCACCATCCGCGACGACGACTCGCGGCTCCAGGCCGCGTCGGTCGGGTCCGGCCGCACCGGAGGCGTCACCGCGTCCGGCGCCGCCCTGCGCCGGGCGCTCGCGACCGCCGTCCGCTGGTGGGTGGCTCGCGGCGCCGACCCCGCCGTCCTCCGCCGGGTCCGCGTCGTGCCGACGGCGATGGCCGGTGCCGACCTGGCGCAGGCCGTCGGCCGGACCGTCCTGCTCGACACCGACGCCGCCGGGTGGGGCTGGAGCCTCACCGCGCGGCCGAGACGGATGGACCTCCCCAGCGTTCTCGCCCACGAGCTCGGCCACGTGCTCGGCCACGACCACGCCCGGGACGGTGTGATGGCCGACCGGCTGTCGCCCGGCTCGTCCCTGCTGACCACGACGCCCTCGGTCGCGGCACGTCGCCGTCAGGTCGCCGGCGACGCCGCGGTCTCGCTGACGGCGATGCTCGCGGCGCCGGCGCCGGCCCTCCTCCTCGCCCGGCACCGGCTCGTGTCCGCGGCGATGCCCCTGGCGCTTCCCGTCGCCCGGGTGGCGGTCCCGCTCCTGCGCACGCCGTTCCCGCTGACGGCTGCACGGCAGCGACCGGTCGTCGCGCCGCTGGGGGTCCCGGCGCCCACCGGGATCCCGGTGCTGCCCCTGCTCGCGCTGGTCCTGCTCGCGGGTGCGCGAATCCTGGCCCGCCGGCGCGTGCGGGCCCCTATCCTCGTCCGGTGACCTCTCGGCTGCCGCGCGTGACCGCTGCGGCCCTGGCGCTGCTGGTGCTCGCCGGCTGCAGCGGTGACCCGTCGGGGGCCTCGTCCCCGACCACCTCGCCCACCGAGACGGGCACAGCCAGCGCCTCACCGGACGCGCGCACCACGGCGTGCGCCCAGGCGGTCTCCGGTCTCGTGGACGCCACCCAGGCCTACGTCGACTCCTACGGTCCGGCCGTCTCCGGCAGGACCGGCGGAGCCTCCACGGACCACCTGAGTGGCGGTCTCGACCGGGCCAAGAAGCGCATCGAGAGCCTCCAGTGCGACCCGGCGACCCTGCGGGACCAGCTCCAGGAGGGTCTCGACCGGGTCCGTGCGCGCGGCGCGCTGGCCGAGGCCGTCCGGGCACAGCTGGTGGCGGCGATGACCGGCACGGTCGCGCCCGCTGCCGCGACCCGCAGGCTGAAGGCGGGGGAGGACCTCGCGGCCGTCCTGCCCGAGCTGGCGCCCGGCTCGACCGTGGTCCTTCCCGCCGGCACCGTCCGTCTGTCGAAGACCGTGGTCCTGCTGCAGGGCGTCACGCTGCGCGGCCAGGGCAGGGGGCGCACGACGCTGAGCACCGCGGCCGCCGACACCGGCGTGCTGGTGCTCACCGACGGACGGGTCGAGCTCGACTCCCTCACCGTGCGCCACACCGGGTCGAGGCCCGCGTCCGTGGTGGTCGCCGGGCCCACCTCGTCGCTGGTGCTCACCGACGCGGCGGTGACCGGGGCGAGATCCGGCTCCGACCCCGCCACCAGTCGCGGCGGCACCGGCGTGCTCATGTCGGCCCGCCCGGGCGAGGTGGCCGACGACCGGGGCACCACCCTCGAGGTGACCCGCACGCGTGTCGCCGGCAACCAGGCGGCCGGGATCCTGCTCTCCGGCGGGCACCGCGCGAGCATCCGGCGGTCGGTGCTCGCCGGCAACGGCCAGTGCGGGGTCTGCTTCCTCGGCACCAGCAGCGGGGCCGTCCGCGACAGCACGCTCTCAGGCAACCGAGCCGGGGTCGCGGTCGTGGACCGGGCGCGCCCGCTGCTCAGCGACGACACCGTCACCGGGGGAGAGGTGGGGGTGCAGGCCGGCAACGTCTCGGCACCGGTCGTCCGCGACGTCACGATCCGGTCGGTGAAGCGGGCGGCGATGATCTTCTCCGCGCGCGCCCGCGGCCGGGTGGGCCGGGTCACCTGCGTCGACACGCCCGCCGGCATCGTGGTCGCGAAGCACGCGCTGCCCTACCTCGGCACGAACCGCTGCGCCGTGCAGCCGGGCGGATGAGCCGCCCCGGGACCGGTCAGGTCGCCGGGCTGCTGCTCGCCGCCGGCGCCGGCCGACGGATGGGGCAGCCCAAGGCGCTGCTGCGCGACGCGACCGGGGTGCCCTTCGTCGACCGCGCGGTGGGGCTGCTGCTCGAGGGCTGCGACACCGTGACCGTCGTGCTCGGCGCGTCCGCCGACGAGGCGCGCACCCTGCTCGACGAGGCCGGCTGGACCGACGACCCCGCCGTGGACGTGGTGGTGGCCGACGACTGGGCCGAGGGGATGGGCGCGTCGCTGCGCACCGGCCTCACCGCGCTCCGGGACGGTCCCGGTGACGCCGCGCTGGTGACCCTCGTCGACCTCCCCGACGTCGACGACGCCGTGCTCCGGCGGGTGCTCGACACCGCCTCCGGCCCCACGGCGCTCGTCCGGGCGACGTACGACGGGCGGCCCGGCCACCCCGTGCTGCTCGGCCGCGACCACTGGGCGGGGGTGGTGGCGACCGCCGAGGGCGACCGCGGCGCTCGGACCTACCTCGCGGCGCACGAGCCGGTCGCCTGCGAGTGCGGGGACCTCGCCACCGGGCGTGACGTCGACCGCCCGGAGGACCTGTCGTAGCGCGAGGCTCTCGAGGGATGCGTCCCGGACAGACCTGTCCGAACGGTGCGTCGACGCGGGTTGGGCGGTGGTGAATGCTGGGTGCATGCACCCGAACACCCTCGGCTCGCCCGACGACCTGGCCAAGCGGCTCGGCGACACCGGCTACCTGTGCGACGAGTCGCTGGCCACCATCGGCTTCCTGGCGCTGTCGATGCAGCGGCCGCTGCTCCTGGAGGGCGAGCCGGGCACCGGCAAGACCGCGCTCGCCGAGGCCTTCGCCGACGCGCTCGACCTGCCGCTGATCCGGCTGCAGTGCTACGAGGGCATCGACGCCGGCCAGGCGCTCTACGACTGGGACTTCCCGCGCCAGATCCTGCACCTGCGGGCGCTGGAGGCGGCCGGCGGCGGCGCCGTCACCGACGCCGACGCCGCGGAGCAGTCGCTGTTCGACGAGCGGTTCCTGCTCGCCCGCCCGGTGCTCCGTGCGCTGCGGGAGAGCCCGGCGGTCCTGCTGGTCGACGAGATCGACCGGGCCGACGACGAGTTCGAGGCGTTCCTGCTCGAGGTGCTCTCGACCTACCAGGTCACCATCCCCGAGCTCGGCACGGTCAGCGCGGCCACCCCGCCGGTCGTGGTGCTCACCTCCAACCGCACCCGCGAGCTGCACGACGCGCTCAAGCGCCGCTGCCTCTACCACTGGGTCGAGCACCCCGGGCTCGACCGGGAGATCGCGATCGTGCGCGCCCGCGCACCCGAGGTGAGCGAGACGCTGGCCCGCCAGGTGGTCACCCTCGTGCAGCGGCTGCGTACGGCGGAGGGACTGCTCAAGCCGCCCGGGGTCGCCGAGACCCTCGACTGGGCGCGGGCGCTGGAGTCGCTCGGCACCCGGCAGCTCGACGTCGAGAGCGCGGCGAGGACGCTCGGTGCCGTCGTGAAGTACCGCGAGGACGCCCAGCGGGTCCGCCAGGCCCTCGACCGGATGCTCGCGGGCTGAGAGCCCACATGACCCAGGCACCGATCCGGCACGAGGCGGACGAGCTGCTGCTCGGCTTCGCCCGGGCGCTGCGCGCGGCCGGGGTCCCGGTCACCCAGGACCGCACCCGGTCCTACCTCGAGGCGACCTCCCTCGTCGGGCTCGACGACCAGCGGGCGACGTACTGGGCGGGGCGGGCGACGCTCTGCTCCGGCCCCGACGACCTGGACCGCTACGACCAGGTGTTCACGGCCTGGTTCATGAGCGGTGACCGGCCCGCGCCGCGTCCCCAGCAGGACGAGCGCCCCTCGGTGCAGGCGGCCCTCGACGAGGGTGACGGCGCCGGCGAGGTCGAGACCGACGAGGACACCCTCAACGCGATGGCCAGCCAGGCCGAGGTGCTCCGGCACCGCGACATCGCGGACCTCTCCGCCACCGACAAGGCCAAGCTGGCGGCCCTGTTCGAGACCCTCAGACCCCGCGTGCCGAGCCGGACCGCGCACCGCCGTACCCCCTGGCACCGCGGCGACGTCGACGCCCAGCGGACGCTGCGGCAGATGCTCCGGCGGATGGGGGAGCCCGGGGAGGTGGCCTGGCGCCGCCCCTCCAAGCGGCCGCGCCGGGTGGTGCTGCTGCTCGACGTGTCCGGGTCGATGAGCTCCTACGCCGACGCCCTGCTGCGCCTCGCGCACCGGTTCAGCCACCCGAAGGTCGCCCGTGACACCCACGGCGTCCCGCGGGTGGAGGTGTTCACGATCGGCACCCGGCTCACCCGGGTGACCCGGGCGATGCGGATGCGGGACCCGGAGCGGGCCATCGTCGCCGCCGGTGAGACCGTCCCCGACTGGTCGGGCGGCACCCGCCTCGGCGAGACGATGCGGATCTTCCTGGACCGCTGGGGACAGCGCGGGCTCGCCCGTGGCGCGGTCGTCGTGGTGTTCAGCGACGGCTGGGAGCGCGGCGACGCGGGGCTCCTCGGTGAGCAGATGCGCCGGCTGCACACCATCGCCCACCGGGTGGTCTGGGTGAACCCGCACGTGGGCAAGGACGGCTACCTGCCGGTGCAGCAGGGAATCGTCGCAGCCCTTCCCTACGTTGACGATCTCGTGGCCGGTCACTCGCTCGCCACGTTCGCGGACCTGATCGAGGTGGTCGCTGATGCGTGAGGTGCTCCCCGAGCTGATGAAGTGGTGGCGTGACGGCCGCACGACGGGCGTCGGCACCGTCATCGCCACCTTCCGGTCCGCGCCGCGCCCGCCCGGTGCCTCGATGCTCGTCGGCCCCTCGGGCGAGGCGGTCGGCTCGGTGTCCGGCGGCTGTGTCGAGGGCGCCGTCTACGAGCTCGCCCAGACCGTCGTCGGCTCAGGGGACCCGGTCCTGCAGCGCTACGGCGTCAGCGACGACGACGCCTTCGCGGTCGGCCTGACCTGTGGCGGCATCCTCGACGTGTACGTCGAGAAGGTCGACCAGGACACCTTCCCCGAGCTCGGCGCGATCGCCGAGGACGTGGAGGCCGGCCGCCCGGTGGCGGTGGCGACCGTCGTGGAGCACCCCGACCCGGCCTGGGTCGGTCGCCGGCTCGTCATCCGCCCGGGCGACGGCACCGACGGAGGCGAGCGCTCCGGCACCCTCGGCTCCGCGCGTGCCGACGCCGCGGTCGCCGACGACGCGCTCGGGCTGCTCGCGTCCGGCCACAACCAGACGCTGACCTACGGCCCCGACGGCGAGCGTCGCGGTGAGGGCATGCGGGTGTTCGTCTGGTCCTTCGCGCCCGCACCCCGGATGCTGGTCTTCGGCGCCATCGACTTCGCGGCGGCCGTCGCCCGGATGGGCAACTTCCTCGGCTACAAGGTGACCGTCTGCGACGCCCGCCCGGTGTTCGCGACCAACTCCCGCTTCCCCTCGGCCGACGAGGTCGTGGTGAAGTGGCCGCACAAGTACCTCCGCGACGAGATCGAAGCCGGCCGCATCGACCAGCGCACGGTGCTGTGCGTGCTCACCCACGACCCCAAGTTCGACGTGCCGCTGCTCGAGGTCGCGCTGCGGCTGCCCGAGGGCCAGCACGTGGCGTACGTCGGGGCGATGGGCTCGCGGCGCACGCACGAGGACCGGATGGCCCGGCTCAAGGAGGCCGGTCTCACCGACGACGAGCTCGCGCGGCTGTCGTCCCCGGTCGGGCTCGACCTCGGCGCCCGCACGCCGGAGGAGACCGCGGTCAGCATCGCGGCCGAGATCATCGCGCTGCGATGGGGCGGCAAGGGGGAGCGGCTGGCCGCCCTCGAGGGCCGTATCCACCACTGAGCCCGCCCCGTCCCGCCTCGTCCGGGACGCCGCACCTGCCCGATCGGACAGGTCGTCGAATCTGACCGTTGTGACCCTTGTCTCGTGTCGTCAAAGCGGCAACGATCGGCACAACTGCACTCACGATGCCCGAGTGGGCCCCAGGAGATGTCGATGACCCGGATCAGTGTCACTGTCGACGGAGCGTCGTACTCCGACGACGTCGAACCCCGCATGCTGCTCGTCCACTACCTGCGCGAACGCCTCGGCAAGACCGGAACGGTCGTCGGCTGCGACACCAGCAACTGCGGTGCCTGCACCGTCCACCTCGACGGCCACAGCGTGAAGTCCTGCAACGTCCTCGCCGTCCAGGCTGACGGAGCCGACGTCACGACCATCGAGGGCCTTGAGAAGGACGGCCAGCTGCACCCGATGCAGGCCGCCTTCCACGAGTGCCACGCCCTCCAGTGCGGCTACTGCACGCCGGGCATGATCATGCAGGCGATCGACGTGCTCAACGACAACCCGAAGCCGACCGAGGAGCAGATCCGGGCCGGTCTCGAGGGCAACCTGTGCCGGTGCACCGGCTACCACAACATCGTGCGGGCCGTGCAGGTCGCCTCCGGCCAGGAGGCCAAGCCCGCCTCGCTCGAAGGGAGTGCGTCGTGACCGTCACCGAGGACGCTCCCGCCGCTGCCGCCCCGGAGATCGGCCGCGACCGGCGCCGCAAGGAGGACCAGCGGCTGATCACCGGCCGCACCCGCTGGACCGACAACATCCAGCTCACCGGCATGCTGCACGCGGCCATGGTGCGCAGCCCGTTCGCGCACGCCACGATCACCAACATCGACACCAGCGAGGCCAAGACGGCGCCCAACGTCGTCGCCGTGCTGACCGGGGCCGACCTGGGTGAGAGCCAGGGCGTCAACATCAACGCCTGGCCGATCACGCCCGACCAGAAGGCCCCCACCCACCTGCCGATGCCGTCCGAGCGGGTCGCGTTCGCCGGCGAGATCGTCGCTGTGGTGATCGCGCGCAGCGCGGCCGAGGCCCGGGACGCCGCCGAGCTCGTCGACGTCGACTACGAGGAGCTGCCCGCCGCGCTCGACCTCAAGGAGGCCGCGGAGGACACGGTGCTCGCGCACCCCGACCTCGGCACCAACAAGTCGGCGCTGTGGGTCTTCGACTCGGGCCAGGCCGGCACCGGTGGCGACGTCGAGGCGGCCATCACCGAGGCCCGCGGCGACGGCATCGTCATCGAGCGGGAGTTCCGCCAGCAGCGGCTCATCCCCGCCTTCATGGAGCCGCGCTCGGTCGTCGTGGACCCCACCGGAGAGCAGATCACCATGTGGTCGGCCACCCAGATCCCGCACATCCTGCGCTTCGCGCTGGCCGCCACGACCGGCGTGCCCGAGTCCAAGATCCGGGTCATCGCTCCGGACGTCGGCGGTGGCTTCGGCGGCAAGCTGCAGACCACTCCCGAGGAGTGGATCGTGTGGGCGGTGGCCCGCCGGCTCGGCAAGCCGGTGAAGTACACCGAGACCCGGTCCGAGTCGCTGATGTCCGGGCACCACGGTCGCGACCAGTGGCAGAAGCTCACCCTGTCCGCGAAGAAGGACGGCACGGTCACCGGCCTCAAGGTCGAGCTGCTCGCCGACCTCGGTGCCTACGTCGCGATCGTCGGGGGCGGCGTGCCGGTGCTCGGCGCGTTCATGTTCAACGCGATCTACAAGTTCCCGGCCTACCACTTCGCCTGCCAGACGGTGCTCACCAACAAGACCTGGACCGACGCCTACCGCGGCGCCGGCCGGCCGGAGGCGACGTTCGGCATCGAGCGGATGATGGACGAGCTCGCCGCCGAGCTCGGCGTCGACCCGCTCGAGGTGCGTGAGAAGAACTGGATCAAGCACGAGGAGTTCCCGTTCACCACGGTCGCCGGCCTGGAGTACGACTCCGGCAACTACGAGGCGGCCACCGCCAAGGCCAAGGAGATCTTCGGGTACGACGAGCTGCGGGCCGAGCAGAAGCGGCGGCGCGAGTCGAACGACCCGGTCCAGCTCGGCATCGGGGTCTCCACGTTCACCGAGATGTGCGGCCTCGCACCGTCCCGGGTGCTCGGCAGCCTCGACTACGGCGCCGGCGGCTGGGAGCACGCGTCGGTCCGGATGCTCGCGACCGGCACGGTCGAGATCGTCACGGGCACGTCCGCGCACGGGCAGGGCCACGAGACGGCGTTCTCGCAGATCGTCGCCGACCGGCTCGGAGTCCCGTTCGAGGCCGTCGAGGTGCTGCACGGTGACACCCAGGTCGCGCACCGCGGGCTCGACACCTACGGCTCGCGCTCGCTGGTCGTGGGTGGCGAGGCGCTGGTCCGGGCCGCCGACAAGGTGATCGAGAAGGCCAAGCCGATCGCGGCGCACCTGCTCGAGGCCTCCGTCGACGACCTCGAGTTCAAGGAGGGTCGCTTCGGCGTCAAGGGCACCGACAAGGGCATGGCGATCACCGAGGTGGCGCTGGCCACCTTCGCGGCGCACAACCTGCCCGACGGCACCGAGCCGTCGCTCGACTGCGATGCGACGTACGACCCGATCAACTTCAACTTCCCGCACGGCACGCACCTGTGCGCCGTCGACATCGACACCGAGACCGGCGGCGTGAAGATGCGGAAGTACACCTGCGTCGACGACATCGGGAACATCGTCAACCCGCTGATCGTGGCCGGGCAGGTGCACGGCGGCCTGGTGCAGGGGATCGCGCAGGCGCTGTGGGAGGAGGCCGTCCACGACGACGCCGGCACGCTGGTGTCCGCGTCGTTCGTCGACTACCTCGTGCCCACCGCGGCCGACACGATCAGCTTCGACGTCTCGCACAACACGACGGCGTCGCTGACCAACACGCTGGGCACGAAGGGCGTCGGCGAGGCCGGCACCATCGCCTCGACCCCGGCGGTCGTGAACGCCGTGGTCGACGCGATCCGGCACTTCGGCGTCAACGACGTGCGGATGCCGTGCACGCCGGAGCGGATCTACAAAGCCATCCATGCGCACGACGGCGCCGAGCAGGGAGGGGCACCCACCGAGGGTGCGGCCGCCCCGCACTTCGACGCCCAGGACACCGCTGACCGGACCGAAGGAGCAGGCCAGTGATCCCCGCCCAGTTCGACTACATCGCCCCGACCAGCCTCGAGGAGGCCCTGTCGGCGCTCGCCGAGCACGGCGACGACGCGAAGATCATCGCCGGCGGGCAGAGCCTGCTGCCGGTGCTCCGGATGCGGCTCAACGCCCCCGAGGTGGTCATCGACCTCGGCAAGATCGAGGCGCTGCGCGGCGTCCGGGACGACGGCGACGCCATCGTGATCGGTGCGATGACCACGCACGCCGACGTGCTCACGAACGCCCTGGTCCGGGACAACGCGTTCGTGATCACCAAGGCGGTCGAGCAGCTCGCCGACCCCCAGGTGCGGCACCGCGGCACCTTCGGCGGCGCGCTGGCGCACGCCGACCCGGCCGGCGACCTCGGGGCTCCGGCCCTGGCGCTCGACGCACAGTTCGTGATCGCCGGCACGGGCGGCGAGCGGACCGTCGAGGCGGCCGACTTCTTCGAGGACCTGTTCACCACCGCCATCGGCGACGACGAGATCCTCAAGGAGATCCGGATCCCCAAGCGGGCCGGCTGGGGCGCCCACTACGAGAAGTTCGTGCGGGTGGCGCACCAGTGGCCGATCGTGGCCGTCGCTGCGGCGGTCAAGGTCGAGGGCGGCACGATCAGCGAGGCCCGCGTGGGCCTGACCAACATGGGCTCGACACCGCTGCGGGCCCGGGCGGTCGAGGACGCGCTGGTGGGTCAGCCGGCCACCGACGAGGCGGTCCGCGCGGCCGCCGCGTCCGCCGCCGACGGCACCAACCCGCCGTCCGACCTCAACGGCGACGCGGACTACCGCAGGCACCTCGCCACCGTCCTGACCCGCCGCGCCGTGCTCGCGGCAGCGGGAGCGTGATCAGGTGACAGCCGCTCGCGACGACCACAGGCAAGGAGGCGCAACCTCGTGGAGCTGAACCACACGTTCACGGTCCCGGCCTCGCTGGCCGACACGTGGCAGACCTTCGAGGACATCGACTCCGTCGCCGGCTGCTTCCCGGGGGCAACGGTCACGGAGATCGACGGCGACGACTTCAAGGGCACGTGCAAGGTCAAGCTCGGGCCGATCGCGCTGGTGTACACCGGCGTGGGCACGTTCCTCGAGAAGGACGAGGCCGCCGGCAGGTTCGTCATCGAGGCGAAGGGCAAGGACAAGCGGGGCAACGGCACCGCCGGGGCGACGGTCACCGCGACCTTCGCCGAGGAGGCGCCAGAGTCCACGCGCGTCGACGTGCAGACCGACCTGGCGATCACCGGGAAGCCCGCGCAGTTCGGCCGCGGAGTCATCCAGGACGTCTCCGACAAGCTGCTGCAGCAGTTCGTGACCTGCTTGCAGGACAAGGTCGGTGCCGCCGGAGCCCCCGAGCCGGAGCCTCCGGCGGAGGCGGCTACCCGCCGCGGCGGGTGCCTCGGAGGCGGCCCTCGCCTCCGGTGGTGACGAGGCCGGCGGGGCGGGTCCGGGGACCGGGGCCGCACCCCAGATGGGCACCGCCGAGCCGTCGGCGCCGCCGCCGCGCCCAGCCGCTGCTGCGGCGTCGGGCGCCGGGTCGTCGTACTCGTCGGCAGCGTCGTCGGACGACGCGCTCGACCTGGGGGCGACGGTGATCCCGATCCTGGTGAAGACCTACGGCCCGCAGGCGGCGATCGCCCTGCTCGCCCTGGTCATCGGCTACCTGCTGGGGCGGCGCAAGGGCTGAGCCGCACGTCGGCAGGTCGAGCTGTCCGCGGCTGGTCGAGCGTGGCTTCCGTGCTCGAGCGTGGCCTCCGGGTGCTCGCGCGTGGCCTCCGGGTGGTCGAGCGTGGCCTCCGGGTGGTCGAGCGTGGCCTCCGGGTGGTCGAGCGTGGCCTCCGGGTGGTCGAGCGTGGCCTCCGGGTGGTCGAGCTTGTCGAGACCATCGGGTCGCCCGTCGTCACGTAGACGGACAGGCACAACGGTTTCCTGGTGGCCGCGTCGCCGACTCAAGCCGGTTGTGCCTGTCGACATACGCGTCGGAGTTGGAGTGATCTCGACAAGCTCGATCACCCGAGGGTGGTCGAGCGTGGCTTCCGGGTGGTCGAGCTTGTCGAGACCATCGAGGAGTCTCGAGTGATCGAGCTCGATCACCCGAGGGCGCTCGATCACCCGAGGGCGCTCGACCACCCGAGGGTGGGCGATCACCGGTGACCGGTGTCAGCGGAGCAGCCCGCCCAAGGGGGCGACGGCGATGCCGGAGTTCTCGCACACCCAGGTCGGGTCCGGGCCGCCGAGCTCGGGATGGATGTAGAGCGCGTGCGGGTCGAGCTCGTCGCAGGCGCGGCACAACGGCCAGCGGCCGGACTCCTCGAGGAGGGCGTCCTGCACGTCCTGGGCGATGAGGCCCGCGACGTACTGCTTGCCCTCCTCCCACTGCGAGGCCCACCAGCGTCGGGTGGTGACGGAGGCCTCGAGGGCTGACACCGAGGTCGGGTTCGCCGCGGACGTGGCCTCGAGGTCGTGCAACACGAGGGCTCGCGCCGCCATCAGAGCATCGGTCTGGTGGTCGTCGGATGTCACGATGTCCATTGTGAGCACGGATCAAGTCGAGGGGCACCCACCGGGGCCGTTGCTCGAGGTGGTCGTGCTGCACCCGCGCGACGTGCCGGGGGCGCACGACGGCGGCGCGGACCGGTTGTTCGTGGTCGGCGACCTCGACGACGGCGGCCTCTCGGTGGAGCCCGCGGTGGTCTCGGCGGTCTGCAAGGAGACCGACCTGCCGGTGCGCGCGATGCTCCGGCTCAACGACACGTACACCACCACCGGAGGCGAGCTGGCCCGGCTCGTCGGGCTCGCCGAGGACTACCTGGCCGTCGGCGCGGAGGGCGTCGCGTTCGGGTTCCTGACCCCCGACCTGGTCGTCGACGTCGAGGTGTGCGCGCATCTCGCGGACGCGCTCGACGGGGTCCCCTGGACGTTCCACCGGGCGATCGACGCGTCGCTCGAGACCACGCTCGCGTGGCGGCAGGTGCGCGGGCTGCCCGGCGTCGACGCGGTGCTGTCGGCCGGCTCCCCGCAGGGGCTGGGCACCGGGCACGAGGAGCTCACCGACCGGGCCGTGGCCGACCCCGACGTGGCCCGGCTGCTGATGGCCGGCGGCGGGCTGCGCGGCGAGCACGTGCCGTGGCTGGTGCGGGCCGGCGTCCGTCAGTTCCAGGTCGGTACGACGGCGCGGCCGGGGGGCTCGTGGAAGGCGCACGTCGAGGCCGGCCACGTGCGGGCCTGGCGGATGCTGCTCGACGACGCGTCCGACCGGGCGGCGGGACGGCCGACCGGGTGACTCCGCCGTGACCCTGCTCATCGACCCGCCGAACTCCCCGGGGCACGGCCGGCTCTGGTCGCACCTGGCCAGCGACACGTCGTACGCCGAGCTGCACCGCTTCGCGCAGTCCCTCGGCATCCCGCAGCGCGGCTTCGACCGCGACCACTACGACATCCCGGCCGAGCGCTACGAGTCCGTGATCGCGGCCGGGGCCGTCCCGGTCACGTCGCGGGAGCTGATCTCGCGGCTGCTCGCGGCCGGCCTGCGCCGCCGCAAGGCCTCGACCCTGGCCCCGAAGAAGGCCGGCCGGTCCCTGATCCGCGCGTCGCGGCTGCGCCCCGGCGACCGGGTGGCGGTCGTCGCCCCGGCGGGGCCGGTCGTGCCGGAGCGGCTCGACCGCGGGATCGACGTACTCAGGTCCTGGGGTCTTTCGGTCACCGTCGGTGAGCACGTGCGCGGGACCCACGAACGCTTCGACTACCTCGCCTCCGACGACGCCGCCCGCGCCGACGACCTGATGCGCGCGTGGTGCGACCCCGAGGTGCAGGCGGTGTTCTGCGCACGCGGTGGGTACGGCGTGCAGCGGATGGTCGACCTGCTGGACTGGGAGTCGATCGCCGCGGCCGGGCCGAAGGTGCTGGTCGGCTTCTCGGACGTGACCGCTTTGCACCAGGCGTTCGCGGCCCGGCTCGGCCTCTCGACGATCCACGGTCCCGTGGTCACCTCGCTCGGCTCCGCGGACGACGAGTCGCGGGCCCACCTGCAGGCCCTCCTGTTCGAGCCGGCCCCAGGCGTCTCGCTGACGCCGTCGTCCGTCGAGACCGTGGTCGGCGGCCGCGCCGAGGGCGTGCTGGTCGGTGGCAACATCGCGATGCTGGCCAGCGAGGTCGGCACCCGCAACTCGTTGCGGGCCGCGTCCTCGATCGCGGTGCTCGAGGAGATCGGCGAGCCGACGTACCGCCTCGACCGGATGCTCACCCAGCTGCTCCGGACCGGGTGGTTCGACGACGTGCTCGGCATCGTGCTCGGGACGTTCACCGACTGCGGCCTCCCGGCGACGGTCCGGGAGCTCGCCGAGGACCGGCTGGCCCCGCTCGGCGTCCCCCTGCTCTGGGGTGCGCCGATCGGTCACGACGACCGCAACCTGGCCTTCCCGTACGGCGTCCCGGCGGTCCTCGACGCCGACGCCGGCACGCTCGTGCTGCGCGAGCCGGCGCTGCTGTGACGCGGGCGCCCGCGGGCGTTGTGGCGTCGGTCAGAGCCGGTCGAGCAGCCAGGACGGCCCGGTGGTCGTCGCGCCGGCCGCCTCGACGCGGCGCTTCAGCTCACGGTCGGCGGTGACGACGGTGACGTCCCACCCGTCGGCGGCCCGGGAGCGCGCCACCTCGACGATCGTGTCGTCGCCGGAGCCCGGGGCGTGCACCGTGGCCAGAGCATCGGTCTGGGAGGCGGGCACGCCGCGCCTCGCGGCACCCTCGAGCACGAGGACGACGTCCTCGTCGAGGGCAGCGGCGCTCAGCTGCTCCCACAACCGCCGGGCCGCGGCCGGCCGGTCCCGCCACCAGCCGTCGGGCCGGCTCCCCATGACGTTCGCGCCGTCGACCACGAGCAGCCGCATCGGCCCAGCGTAGGCCCGGCCGGCGGTCAGCCCCGTCAGAGCCGGGCGAGCTCTGCCTCGACGTTCGCCCGGGCGCGCGCCTCCCAGCGCTCGCGCGCCGGGTCGGTGTGGAACAGCGTCGGCTTCGCCAGCAGGTCACGGAGCACGGCGGCCCGGCCGGCGGCGAAGTCGGCGTCGGGGACGTGGGCGTACTCCCGCCGCACGCCCCGGACGTACGACGCGTAGCGGTCCGGGTCCGCGGCCAGGATGCCGAGGTCGGCGTCGCAGAGCACCTGCCCGGCGTGGTCGTCGTCCGCGGGACGGTGCGTCGCGGTCAGCCGCACCAGCCGCGCCACCTCCTGCCCCTGGGGCGAGTCGCCGAGCGAGGACAGCGCCAGCTGCGCCGACCGCTCCTCGTCGTCGCCCCGTCCGTCGTACACCGCGTCGTGGAACCACGCGGCCAGCAGCACCGGCTCCCGGGCCGGGTCGTCCGGTGACATCAGCTCGTCGACGTGCGTGAGCACCTCGGTGAGGTGCTGCCGGTCGTGGTAGCCGCGACCCGGGTCGGCGTACGCCGCCTCCAGCGTCTCGCGCAGCGACGTCGGCAGCCGCGGCGGCCAGAAGCGTGCGAGGTCGGGCATGCCCCGATCCTCGCACCCGGATGGCCGGACCTGCCGGCACCAGGGGCCTAGCGAACCGCCGGGATCACCCGGTACGACGGACCATCGGTCGGGCGCGGCGGGGCGCACGGCGGCGGCGTCGCCCCCACCGGGATGGTGCACCACTGCACCTCGGGACGCGGCGTCGTGCCGGTGTCCGCGCACGTGCCGTGCACGTAGACCGCGGGCCGGGTGCCGAGCGCGTGGATGCAGGAAGGGGCCACGGCCGGGGCCGTCGCGGTCGCGGACCCGAGGCCGCCGGCGGCGAGGGCCGCGGCGGCCAGGATCGCGAGGCGACCGACCGTGCGCACCCGACCAGGATGCACCCGCGGGTCAGGGGGTGCCCAGCTCCTCGGGCAGCGCCTCGGCGTGCAGCACCGTGAGCGAGGTCACCGCGCGGGTGAGGCAGACGTACAGCCGGCGCAGACCCGTCACGTGGTCCGCCTCCCCGGCGACGACGGCGGCGGGCTCCAGGAGCACCACGTGGTCGAACTCGAGGCCCTTCGCGAGCGACGCCGGTACGACGTCGAGCTGCACCTCGAACTCGACCGGCTCCGGATCCGCCGGCGGCTCGTCGCCGAGCACCGCGTGCCGGACCCCGGCCTCGGTGAGGGCGTCGACCACGCGGGGGAGGAGCACGTCCGGGGTGATCAGCCCCACCGACCCGATGCGGCCGACGGTGGCCTCGACGGTCTCGACGAGCCGGGACAGCCCCGGGTCGGCCAGCACGGCCAGCTCGCCGCGGGTGCGGCGCACGGAGGTCGGCGGTTCGAGGCCGGGCGCGATGGTCGGCAGCAGCCGCGCGGCGTACTCGATCACCTCGCCGGGCACCCGGAAGCCCTTGGTCAGCTGCTCGACGTGGGCGTCGGCCTTGCCGAGGTGGGTGAGCGCGTCCTCCCAGGAGCGGCTGGCCCACGGCGTGGTGGCCTGCGCCAGGTCGCCGAGCACGGTCGTCGAGCCGGTCGAGCACCGCCGGCCGACCGCGCGCAGCATCATCGGCGACAGGTCCTGCGCCTCGTCGGCGACCACGTGGCCGAGCGAGGGCGTGCGCTCCACGAGGTCGGCGGCCTCGTCGATCAGCACGGCGTCGGCCAGCGACCACTTCGCCGACGTCGGCGCCTTGAACGGCTTCGGCCACAGCAGCCGCGCCTGCTCCTCCTCGGTGAGCAGCCCCTCGGCGGAGGCCGCGAGGAACGCCGCGTCCGACAGCAGCCGCAGCACGAGCCGGGCCGGGTCGACGGCCGGCCAGACCTGGTCGACGTACTTCTTGACCTCGCGGCTGCGGGCCACCGCGTCCTGCACCCGGTCGTCGGGCGAGTCGCCGGCGATCTCCATCTTCACGAGGACGCCGTGCGCGAGTCGCTGCGCGAGCATCCCGCGGGCGGCGCCGTACCGGACGCCCCGGGCGCGCAGCTCGGCCAGGATCTCCTCGACCTCGTACGGCGCGAGGCGCCAGCGTCGTGCCCCACGCGGCACCAGCAGACCCTCGGACGGTGCCTGCACGAGCGACCACAAGGCCCGGTGCACGACCTGCGCGAGGCGGGCGTCGCCCTTCAGCGTGGCCACCTCGGCCGGGTCGGTGCCGCGCACGGCGTAGCGGGCGTTCAGCCGCCACAGCGTCTTGCCGACCAGCTCCTCGATGGTGGTCTGCTGGGCGTCGATCTCGCCGAGCGCCGGCAGCACGTCGCCGATGTAGCGGAGGAAGGACGCGTTCGGCCCCACCACCAGGACGCCCTGCCGCGACAGCTGGTCGCGGTGGGAGTACAGCAGGAACGCGGCGCGGTGCAGCCCGACCGCGGTCTTGCCGGTGCCGGGCGCGCCCTGCACGCAGACCGACTGCTCCAGGTCGGAGCGGACGATGACGTCCTGCTCGGGCTGGATGGTGGCGACGATGTCGCGCATCGGGCCGACCCGGGGACGCTCGATCTCGGCCTCGAGGATCTCGGAGTAGTCGTCGTGCTCCTCCTCGACCGGCGCCTCGGACAGCAGCGCCTCGTCCTCGTAGGCGGTCATCTCGCCGTGCTGGTAGCCGAAGCGCCTGCGCAGGTCGACGCCCATCGGCTCGGTCTTGCTGGCCCGGTAGAACGCCAGGCTGATCCGGGCCCGCCAGTCGACGACCATCGGGTCGCCGACCTCGTCGCTGACGTGCCGCCGGCCGATGTAGAAGCGCTCGCCGCGGTGGTCGACGTCGCCGTCGACGGCGACCGCGGCGTCGGAGTAGTCGAGCCGGCCGAAGAACAACGGCACCGTCGGGTCGTCGGCCAGTGCCTTCATCCGCTGCACGATCGCGGACTGGAGGTACTTCTGGCTGACCCAGTCGCCGGCCGCGGAGGAGTCGAGGGCGGAGGCGCGGTCACGCATCCGGGCCAGCGCGGCCCGGGATGCGGAGAGGTGGTCGCGTTCGGACGTCAGGTCGGCGTCGGCGGGCATGCGGGGACCTCGCAGGTGATGGGCGGCCGGGTGACGCTACACCGTGCTGATGTCCGGCGTCTCCTCAGTTTTGCTGACCTCTGGCCGATGGACGGCCGATGTGCGGCCGGTCCCTGCCCCAGTAAATGTGGGATGTCCCTCTCGGGATGAGCGATCCGCGCACCACAATCGGGGGTCCGGCATGAACAGACTGCTCGTCGCAGCCGCCACGCTCGCCGTCACCGTCGCCGGCCTCGCCACCGTCTCGACGGCCACCGCGTCGGCCGACCACCGTCACCACCGTCACCCGTACACCCCGCCGCGGGTGCACTGGAAGCCCTGTCACGACGACTTCATCCTGGAGGCGATCGGCGCGCAGTGCGGCACGGTGAAGGTGCCCCTGAACTACCGGCACCCCCACGGCCGCAAGATCGGTCTCGCCGTGTCCCGGCTGCGGCACACGTCCTCGCGGAAGAAGTACCAGGGCATCATGCTCGTGAACCCGGGTGGACCCGGTGGGTCCGGGCTCGTCCTGTCCGTCCTGGGCTACCCGGGCATCATCCCCGGCCGGGCCAGCCGCACCTACGACTGGATCGGGTTCGACCCCCGAGGCGTCGGCTCGAGCACCCCGGCGCTGAGCTGCGACCGCAGGTACTTCGGCTACGACCGCCCCCGCTACGACCCGACCACGCCGGCGGTCCTGCAGACCTGGCTCAACCGGGCCGGGGGGTACGCACAGCGCTGCGCCGACGCCCGCGCGTCCCGGTTGCTCCGGCACGTCCGCACCGTCGACACCGTGCGGGACATGGAGAGCATCCGCCGAGCGCTCGGTCAGCGGAAGCTGAACTTCTACGGCTTCTCCTACGGCACCTACCTCGCCCAGGTGTACGCCACGCTGCACCCGCAGCGGGTGCGCCGCTTCGTCCTCGACAGCACCGTCGACCCGCGGGGCATCTGGTACCGCGACAACTTCCTGCAGGACCGCGCGTTCCAGAAGAACATCGCGGTGTACTTCGACTGGCTGGCGCGGCACGACGCCGTCTTCCACCTGGGCACGGACCCCGCGGTGATCGAGAAGCAGTACTACGACGAGCTCGCCGCGCTCGAGGCGAGCCCCGCGGCCGGCGGGACCGTCGGCCCGGACGAGCTCGCGGACGTGATGCTGTCGGCTGGCTACTACGTGTACGGCTGGGAGGACGTGGGGTTCGCGTACTCCGCGGCGATCAACGACGACGACTACACCGGCATCAAGTTCATGTACGACGGTGGCAGCCCCATCGGGTCGGTCAGCGACAACGGCTACGCGATGTACCTCGGCACCGTCTGCACGGACGCCCGATGGCCGAGGAGCCTGGACACCTGGCGCCGCGACAACGAGGCGATGGCCGCCGAGGCGCCGTTCCTCACCTGGGGCAACGCGTGGTTCAACGCGCCCTGCCTGACCTGGCCGGCGAGGCCGTCGACGCCCGTGCACGTCATGGGCCGGCACGTGCACGTCCCCGTGCTGATGATCGACGAGACGCTCGACGGAGCCACGCCGTTCACCGGCAGCCTCGAGGTGCGCAGACGCTTCCCGTCCGCGTCACTGATCGAGGGCGTCGGCGGCACCACGCACGCCGGTTCGCTGTCCGGGGTGTCCTGCACGGACAGGGCGATCGGCAGGTACCTCCTGAACGGATCGGTCCCGAGGCGGACCAGCGGCAACCACTCCGACCTGCAGTGCCCGCCGGTCCCGCAGCCCGACCCGCAGCCGGAGCCCCAGGATCCGCCGGTCCCGCAGGCGACGCCGTCGGCGGGCAGCACGTTCCGCAACGAGCTCTCGCCGGCCCGCCGGCTGGAGGCGGTGCGCGACATGATCCACGTGGTGGTGCAGGACGCGCAGCCCTAGGACCTGCCCGACCCGTCGGGCGCGGAGGCACGCTGGCACACTGACCGGGTGCGTGACGCGTTCGACCTCGACCCGACCATCACCCATCTCAACCACGGCTCCTTCGGTGCGGTGCCGCGCGTGGTGTCCGAGGCGCAGCAGGGGCTCCGTGCCCGCGCCGAGGCCAACCCGATGCGCTTCTTCCGCGTCGAGAGTCCCGGCCTGAAGGCGACCGCCCGCGCCACCGCCGCGGAGTTCCTCGGCGTGGGCGACGACGAGGTCGCGCTGGTCCGCAACGTCACGCAGGCCGCGGCGACGGTGCTGGCCTCGCTGCACGGGCAGGGCCGGCTGGGGCCCGGCGACGTCATCGTGCTCAACGAGCAGGGCTACGAGTCGGTGAAGCGCGCCGTCGCCCACTGGTGCGGCCGGACGGGTGCGTCGTACCACGTGGTGTCGTTCCCGGTCGGCGCCGACGCCGCGCGGGTGGTGCAGGCCTACCGGCACGCCTTCGAGGTGGTCGCCGCCCGCGGCGGCAGCGTCCGCCTGGTCGTCGTCGACCACATCACCTCGCCGACCGGCACCGTGCTGCCCGTCGCGGAGGTCTGCGCGGCAGCCCGGGAGGCCGGTGCGCTGTCCCTGGTCGACGCGGCCCACGTCCCCGGCCACGTGGACGCGTCGCCGCCGGCGACGGGGGCCGACTTCTGGACCGGCACCTGGCACAAGTGGGGCTTCGCGCCGCGCGGCACGAGCGCGCTGTGGGTGGCCGAGGCCGAGCGCGAGGGCATGCTGCCGCTCACCACGAGCTGGAACCACGGGCAGGCGTTCCCGCTGCCGTTCGACACCCACGGGACCGACGACTACAGCGGCTGGTTCTCGCTGGGGGACGCCGTCGCGTTCTGGCACGAGGCCGGTGGCCTCGACCTCGGCGCGAAGGCCCGGGCGCTGCTGGACGACGGCGCGGCCGTCGTCGACGAGTCGGTACGACGGACCGGCCAGCCCCGCGACGACGTCGCGCTGCCGGCCGAGCCCTCCCCGTGCCTGCGGCTGGTCGCCCTCCCGGACGGCGTGGCCGACACCGAGGCGAAGGCGAACGCGGTCTACGAGGCGCTGAGCGCCCGCGCCGTGGAGGCCCAGGTCGTCGCGTTCGGCGGCCGGGGATGGATCCGGCTGAGTGGCGCGCCGTACAACGAGCCGGCCGACTACGAGCGGCTGGCCGACGTGCTGCCCGAGGTCATCTCCGCAGGTTGAGGAGCTCCCGCCGGTTGAGGTGCGAGCGGAGCGAGCCTCGAAACCACCGCGGTCGAGGCGGGCCACGGCTGATCGAGCCTGTCGAGATCACTCGTGTGTGGGTGGGGGTGGTCTCGACAAGCTCGACCACCCGGGTGACAGCTCGACCACGGTTGATCGAGCCTGTCGAGATCACTCGTGTGTGGGTGGGGGTGGTCTCGACAAGCTCGACCACCCGGGTGACAGCTCGACCACCCGGGTGACAGCTCGACCACCCGGGCGACAGCCCGACCACCCGGGCGACAGCCCGATCACGCGTCGGTCAGGCCGTGGCGATGTCGTCGGCGTCGACGATGCGGTAGGCGTAGCCCTGCTCGGCGAGGAACCGTTGCCGGTGCTGGGCGAAGTCGGCGTCGACGGTGTCCCGGGAGACGATCGCGTAGAACCGCGCTGAGCGCTTGTCCTCCTTGGGACGGAGCAGCCGGCCGAGCCGCTGCGCCTCCTCCTGCCGGGAGCCGAACGAGCCGGACACCTGGATGGCGACGGCGGCCGAGGGCAGGTCGACGGAGAAGTTCGCGACCTTGGAGACCACGAGCAGGTCGATCTCGCCGTGCCGGAACGCGTTGAACAACCGCTCCCGCTCCTTGACCGGGGTCTCGCCCTTGATGACCGGGGCGCCGAGCCGGGCGCCGATCTCGTCGAGCTGGTCGATGTACTGCCCGATCACCAGGGTCGGCTCGCCGCGGTGCTTGGACACGAGCTCCTCGACGAGCCGGGTCTTGGCGCCGGTGCAGGACGCGAGCCGGTAGCGCTCGTCGGGCTCCGCCGTCGCGTAGACGAACCGCTCGCCCTCCGGCAGCGTGACCCGGACCTCCACGCAGTCCGCGGGGGCGATGTAGCCCTGCGCCTCGATGTCCTTCCACGGCGCGTCGTAGCGCTTCGGGCCGATCAGCGAGAACACGTCGCCCTCGCGGCCGTCCTCGCGGATCAGGGTCGCGGTGAGGCCGATCCGCCGCCGCGCCTGGAGGTCCGCGGTCATCCGGAAGATCGGTGCAGGGAGCAGGTGCACCTCGTCGTAGACGATGAGGCCCCAGTCCTTGGCGTCGAACAGCTCGAGGTGGCTGTAGACGCCCTTCCGGCGGGTGGTCATCACCTGGTAGGTCGCGATGGTGACCGGCCGGATCTCCTTCTTGGTGCCGGAGTACTCGCCGATCTCGTCCTCCGTCAGCGACGTACGACGGATCAGCTCCTCCTTCCACTGCCGGGCGGAGACCGTGTTGGTGACCAGGATCAGCGTGGTGGCCTTGGCCTGCGCCATGGCGGCGGCGCCCACGATCGTCTTGCCGGCGCCGCAGGGCAGCACCACGACACCGGAGCCGCCGTGCCAGAACGACTCGGCCGCCTCCGCCTGGTAGGACCGCAGCGTCCAGCCGTCCTCGGCGAGGTCGATGGCGTGCGCCTCCCCGTCGACGTACCCGGCGTAGTCCTCGGCCGGCCAGCCGATCTTGAGCAGCGCCTGCTTGAGGTTGCCGCGCTCGGAGGGGTGCACGACCACCGTGGCGTCGTCGAGCCGGGTGCCGAGCATCGGCGCGATCTTCTTGGCCCGGAGCACCTCCTCCAGCACCGGCCGGTCGGTGCTGACCAGGACCAGGCCGTGCGTCGGGTGCTTCTCCAGGCGCAGCCGGCCGTAGCGGGCCATCGTCTCGGCGATGTCGACGAGCAGCGCGTGCGGGACGGCGTAGCGGCTGTAGCTCAGCAGCGTGTCGACGACCTGCTCGGCGTCGTGCCCGGCGGCCCGGGCGTTCCAGAGACCCAGCGGGGTGAGCCGGTAGGTGTGCACGTGCTCGGGGGAGCGTTCGAGCTCCGCGAACGGCGCGATGGCCTTGCGGCAGTCCTGAGCCCGCTCGTGGTCGATCTCGAGGAGGAGGGTCTTGTCGGACTGGACGATCAGGGGTCCGTCAGACATGGGCCGCCTTCTGCCGGGCGCGGTAGGCGGCGACGTTGGCCCGCGACGAGCAGCGGTCGGAGCAGTAGCGGCGGGACTGGTTGGGGGAGGTGTCCACGAACACGTGCGAGCAGCCGCTGGCGTCGCAGACACCCAGCCGGGTGGCGCCGAGGTCGCAGACCAGGGTGGACAGCCCCATCAGGGACTCGGCGATCAGCAGCTCGGAGACCGACGAGTCGCGGTCGGCCACGTGCATGTGCCAGCGGCCGGGCTGGTGGCCCGCGATGTACGGCGTCACCGGGTGCTTGGCCAGCAGGGAGTTCAGGAGATCCACCACGGCGTGCTCGTCGCCGTCGTTGGAGGCCTCGAACACCGGCCGGAGCTCCTTGACGAAGCGGCGCAGCGCACCCGCGTCCCGGTCGGAGATGGAGGCGTGCAGCCACGCCCGCTCGTCCAGGAAGTGGATCAGGTGCTCGGCGTCGGCGAGGTCGGCGTTCACCAGACCCGCAGATCGCTCCGCGTAACGAACAAAGTCCATCCGTACATCTTACGCAGCCGGCCAACCGCGCCCGGTGGCCCGCGAAGGTCAAGTGAAGCGTCCAGGAATCCGATCATTCAGGTGGGCTTGGGTGGTTCCACCACGATCGGGCATGCTTTCTGATGGACTTATCGGGCCGATTACCGGGGATCGACAGGGTGCGAGGAGGGGCCGTGCGGGCGCCTAGGGCGTTGCTGTGCGCGACGTACGCCGCTGTCGGCGTGTACGTCGCGGTGCTGCTGCTCGTGCCCGACCTGTTCGCGCCCTGGTTCCGTGACACCGTGCTCGGCAACCTCGCGTTCGTCGCCGCCGTCGCCCTGCTGGTGCGGCGGGCCGCGGCCGAGCCGGCCACCCGCTTCTGGACCCTGCCGCTGGCGACCGGCACGACCGTCTACCTGGTCGGGAACGTCGCCTACATGGTGGCCGAGGCCCGGGGCGTGGAGAGGTTCCCCTCGGTCGCGGACGTGGCCTACCTGCTGACCTACCCGCTGCTCGTGTCCGGGCTGCTGATGGCCCTGCGCCACAACCTGCGCGGCGCCCGGCTGATCGTCGCGCTCGACGGCATCAGCGGCATGCTGGCCGGCGCGGCGGTGACCACGCTGGTCGTCGCGCCGCTGGTCTCCAAGGTCTGGGACGGCAGCGTCACGGCGGCGACCATCCTGGCCTACCCGGTGTGCGCGGTCGTCGCGCTGGCCGCGACCCTCGGTGCGATCGGCCTCGTCGGGCTCGGCAAGGGCCGGTCCTTCCTGGTCTGGGCGGTGGGGATGCTGGTCTTCGGGGCCGGCGACATCCTCTACGCCTACCGGCTCGCCTTCGAGAGCTACCACGCCGGCACCTGGCTGGACGCGCTGTGGCCGCTGGGTCTGGTGCTCGTCGCCGTGGGGGCCGTCGGCGTCCGGACCGGCGGCACCCGCCAGGTGCCCGGTGCCCGGTCCCTGGTGGTCGTCGCGGTGGCGTCGACCAGCACGGTCGCGGTGCTCGCCGCGGCCCCACCCTGGCAGCAGAACTCCCTGCCGACGGTGCTGGCCCTGCTGACGCTGACGACCTGCGCCGTACGCCTGGTGCTGGCGTTCCTCCAGCTGCGCGAGCTCGCCGCCGTCCGCGAGCTGGCGCTGACCGACGAGCTCACCGGCGCCGCCAACCGGCGGGCGCTGTACGCCGCGCTGGACAAGGTGTTCGGCGACGACGAGCCGGGCCACGTCCCGCCCGGCTTCGCGCTCGCCCTGATCGACCTCGACCACTTCAAGGAGGTCAACGACTCCTTCGGCCACGCCGTCGGGGACGAGCTCCTGAAGGCGGTGGTCCGCCGGTTCGCCGACGCGCTCGAGGCGCTGCAGACGCCGCACCTGCTCGCCCGGCTCGGCGGCGACGAGTTCGCCGTGTTCCTTCCCGACGCGGGCAGCTACAACGCGGCGATGGCCTGCGGCAGCGCCCTCCAGGAGAGCCTGATCGAGCCGATCGCGCTGTGCGACGTGGTGCTGCACGCCCAGGCGAGCATCGGGGTCGCCACCGCCCCGCAGCACGCGCACAACCGGGGGGACATGCTGTTCGCCGCGGACGCCGCGATGTACGCCTCCAAGACCTCGGGCGAGCCGGTCTGCTACCACTCGCCGGCCGCCGTCGGCGACCGGCGCAAGCGGCTCTTCGTCGCCGAGGACCTCTACTCCGCGCTCGAGCGGCGCGAGCTGACGGTGGAGTACCAGCCGATCCGTACGCCGGACGGGGCGCTCGTCGCGGCCGAGGCGCTGGTGCGCTGGGACCACCCGACCCGCGGTCGGCTCGGCCCGGGCGACTTCCTCGACGCGGCCGAGCGCTACAAGCTCACCCCCGCCATCGCCGAGCGGGTCCTGGACGTGACGCTCACGGACCTGGCGCGCTGGCGGATGGTCGGGTCCGAGCTCACCGCGTCGGTGAACGTGTCCGCCTCGGACCTCCGTGACGAGGGTCTGGTGAAGATCGTCGCCTCCGCGCTGCTCAAGCACGACGTGCCGCCCGAGGCGCTGACCATCGAGATCACCGAGACCGCGATGATGCGCAACCCGGAGCTGGCGCAGACGGTGATGAAGGCGCTGGCCGACCTGGGCGTGCGGCTCGCGGTGGACGACTACGGCACCGGCTACAGCAGCCTGGAGTACCTCCTCAAGCTGCCCATCAGCGAGATCAAGCTCGACCGGGCGTTCTGCGCCAACATCGTCACCGAGCTCCGGGCCACCGCGATCGTCCGGTCCACCGTCGACCTCACGCACGCACTCGGCCTGCGGATGGTCGCGGAGGGCGTCGAGGACGCGGGCACGCTGTTCATCCTCAACGAGCTCGGCTGCGACCTCGTCCAGGGCTGGCACCTCGGCCGGCCGATGCCCGCCCAGGCGTTCGAGCTGCTGGTGGCCCAGCACCTGCGGTCGAGGGCCTCCGACAGGTCCGCGGGGTGACCTGGCGGGTCAGCCGTCGGCGCTCAACGCTTGCTCCTGTTGGTTGGTACGCGGATCCTGTGCCGGTTCGGCGGGCTCGGAGCGGCCGAACCGCGATCATGCCTCCAGACGGCGTACGGCGGTGATCCGGTGCACCGCGAAGGAGCGGACGTCCTCCGTGCGGTGGTCGTACGCCGACAGCCAGCCCGCCTCGACCTTGACCGGGTCCACGACCCGCTCGACCGAGGAGCCGTGGTTGTCGAGGTAGCCCATCCACACCGTCGACCGGGTGTCCACCGCCTCGCGCAGCAGGGCCAGCGTCGAGGCCGGCGTGGTCGGCTCGGAGGCGCGCAGGGCGGGTGCCGGGCGGTGCTCGGCGGCCCGGTCGCCGGCCCGGACCGCGGTGACGGTCGAGGCCACCCGGGCGGCGAGCCGGGTCGCGGCCTGCGCGTCCAGCGGCCCCGGGAGCGGCACGAGGTCCGGGACGGTCTGCCGCCGGCGCGGCGCGTGGGCCCGCATCGTCTCGCGGCGGGCCAGCCGCACCGTGCCGTCAGGAGCCTCCACCACCGGGGCGGACCCGAGCTCGCGGAGCCGGGGGAGCAGCACGTCGAGGGGCACGTCGCTGACCACGACGGTCGGCGCGATCCGGCGCAGCCGCAGGCTCGCGGCCTGCGGGTGGTGCACCAGCTCGGTCAGCGCCGTCTCGTCGTCGCTGCGCAGGAACGACTCGGCCGCCCCGACCCGGATCGTGCCGAACCGGCGGGACACGTCGTCGACCAGGTAGGTCAGGGCCTGCGGCACCGGCGTCCGCGACGACGAGGCGATGAAGCCGTGCACCTCGGCGGCCGACCAGCCCGAGTCGAACGCGCGTCGTACCGAGCGCTCGGTGAACCGGTAGACGGTCGCGCCGCCCCGTGACTCGATGTCCGCGAGCATCGCCAGGTGGCGGGCGAGGTCCTGCTCGAGCGGACCCGGGGCGACCGCGGTGAGGTCGGCCTGCAGGAGGACGTGGTCGATGGGCTCGGGCAGCAGCGGCGCCAGCGCCGAGGGTGCGTGGTGCAGCGGGTCGGCGGGGGAGAGCAGAGCGCGGCCGTGGGCCGACATCCCGCCGAGAGCGGTGACGCCGACCACCGCGGACTCCTCGACCGCCCAGGCGACCGCCTCGTTGCGCGCGGCCGGGCGCCGGGGGCGCAGCCAGGCGACCCGCTCGACGAGCGACGGGACACCGGTGCCCGCCGCGAGCACCGTGCCCGGCTCGAGCCCGTCGAGCTGGCCGAGCGCGGTGCGCCGGGTCTCGGGCAGCCACATCCGCTCCAGGTCGGCGGTGAGCGCGTTGACCGGTTTGCCGGCCTCCCGTCCGCCGACCAGCCCGGCCAGCCGGGTCGACTCGAGCCAGGCGAGTGCCAGCCGGGCCCACCGGTCCGCGACCGATGCCGCGCTCCAGATGTCGAACGCGTCGGTGGGCAGCCACACGGTGTTGCCGTCCGCGTCCGTGCCGGCGGCCAGCAGGTCCGCGGCGAACGCGATCTCGACGTGCAGGGCGGCGGTCCGCTCGTCGCTGTGCAGCAGCTCGGCGGCGGCCTTGAGCTCGCGTACGCCGAGGCCGCCCGCCCGCAGCGCGGACGGTGGGGTGGTGCCCCAGTGCTCGAGCAGCAGCTCGACGTGCCGGACCAGCTCGAAGGCCGCGCCGGCCGCGGCGCGGTCCACCAGAGCCGCATCGCGGGACGAGGTGGCGAGCCCGGGCACCAGGTCCGCGCGGTCGAGGGTCGTGTGCCCGTCGCGCAGGCAGATCGCCACCTCCCGCGGCACCGACACGTGCGTGCGGTCCCGGGCGACCAGGAGGCCCCGGGCCAGCAGCTGGTCGGCGGGGCCGCCGGCGGCGCCGGGCTCGGTGGAGCCGACGGTGCCGTCCTTGCCCTCCGCGGCGAGGTGATCGAGGATCGCCCGCGCCTGGTCGTCCACCTCGGCCAGCAGGGCGGTCACCCGTGCGGGGTCGGCCAGCCCCGCGGCCACGGCCTCGACGTCGTCGTGCCGGTTGCCGGACGGGGTGAGACCGACCGCGCGGGCCAGCTCCGCGACCCGGGACGGTCCGTACCCGGACGTCAGCACGGTGACCGACGCGCCCAGGCCGGAGGTGCGGGTGCCGACGACCTCGCCCAGCACGCTGAGGGCGCGCAGCCCGTCGTCGTCGCCCCAGAGCAGCGCCAGCCCGCGGAGCCGGTCGAGCGCCGCGTCGACGGCGTCGCGGCTCGGCGTGCACGACCTCCCGCAGGGCGTCGACGGACGCCGTACCGCCGAGGGCGAGGGTCGCGTCGAGGACCGTCAGCTCGAGGCGGGTCAGCTGGTCGACCGCCCGCATCACCGAGGCCCGCGTGCCGGCGCGGGAGGCCAGCTGCGAGGTGTCCTGCGGGGTGGGGGTGGCCAGGTCCGGCCGGGTCCGCAGCAGCCGCGCCAGGGCGTCGTCGGGCCAGCCGCGCAGCTGGTCGGCGAGGGTGCGGGGAGCGGTCCCCGGGGCGGGTGCGGACATCCGCACCACGATACCGGGAGACCAAGGAGTTCCCCGCAGGTCACGGCCGCCATCGCGGCCCTTCGAGTCCGGGTGCCAGGATGCGCACATGAGCGAGCAGTTCCTCGACCTGCTGTACGGCGAGGCGCCGCGCGAGGCCTTCGACGAGGTCGTGACGGCCGCCATGGCGGCCGGTGTCGAGGGCGAGGACCTGGAGCGGCTGCGCGAGCACCGGGCGGTGGCCCTGCGGATCCGCGAGCAGATGGAGCGGCAGCGGCAGCGCGAGGCCGAGATGTCCGCGCTCTACGAGACCGCCAACGACCTCACCGCGATCCGCGACGTGGACGCCATCCTGGCCGCGATCGTGCGGCGGGCCCGGTCCCTGCTGCACGCGGACATGACCTACCTGTCGCTCAACGACGAGGCCGACGGCGCGTCGTACATGAAGGTGACGGACGGTGCGCTCACCCCGGAGTTCCGGCGGCTGCGGCTGCCGCTGGGCACCGGTCTGCTGGGGCTGGTCGCGCAGACCGGCGAGCCGTACTACACCGAGGACTACCAGCACGACGCGCGGTTCCTGCACCGGGAGTTCATCGACAGCGCGGTCGACGGCGAGAAGATCCGGGCCATCCTGGGCGTGCCGCTGACCGTCGAGGGCAAGGTCATCGGTGCGCTGCTCGCCGTGCACCGCAACGTCCGCCGGTTCCCGACCGGTGAGGTGTCGCTGCTGATGTCGTTCGCCGCCCACGCGGCGGTGGCGCTGGAGAACGCCCGGCTCTTCGAGCAGATCGACCTGGCCAACCGGCAGGTGCGCGCGCAGGCCGAGGCCGTCGAGGTCGCCGCCGACGCGCACGACCGGCTCACCGACGTGCTGCTGCACGGCGGCGGTGTCGCGGACGTCGCGGACGTGGTCGCCGGGGTGCTGCACGGCCACGTCGTCGTGCTCGACAGCGAGGGGCACCGGCTCGCCGGCGTCGGCGACGACGCGCTCCTCGACGGGCTCGACGACGCGGTCGCCGAGGCGCGGGAGACCGGCCGGTCCGTCGCCGTGTCCCGGCCGGGCGGTCCGTCGTACGTCGCGGTCGCGCTGGCCGGCACCGAGCACCTCGGCACGCTGCTGCTGCACGATCTCGACCACGAGCTCGGCCTCGCCGACCGCCGCACGCTCGAGCGCGGCGCCCTCGTCACCGCCTTGGTGCTGCTGTTCAGCCGCTCGGTGGCCGAGGCCGAGGAGCGCGTCAGCGGCGAGCTGCTGAGCGACCTGCTCGAGCGACGCGACCTCGACGAGTCGCGGCTGCGCGAGCGCGCCCGGCGCCAGCACGCGGACCTCGACGGCCCCGGCGTGGTCGCCGTCGCGCAGGTCGAGGGCGTCGAGCGGCACCGCGCGGCGCAGGTCGCCGCCCGGCTCGGCGGTGAGCTGCAGGGCCTCGCGGGCGAGCACGACGGCCGCGTGGTCCTCGTCGCACCCGGGGAGCCGCTCGCCGTCGGTGCGTCGCTGCTCGAGCGGCTCCGCGCGGCCGGCGGCACCTGCACGGTCGGGGTCGCCCCCGCGACCAGCGGCCCCGCGAAGGTCCCGGAGGCGTACGCCGAGGCCCGGCGCTGCCTGGACACGCTGGTCACCCTGGGCCGGGTCGGCGAGGTGAGCGACCCCGCCGGGCTCGGGCTGGCCCGGCTGCTGCTCGGCCAGAACGGCCCCGGCGAGCTCGACGCGTTCATCGACAGCCAGGTCGGCCCGGTGCTCGCCTACGACGACAAGCGCGGCACCGAGCTGGTCGGCACCCTCGAGGCGTGGTTCGCCTGCGGCGCCCGACCGGCCGAGACCGCCAAGCGGCTGCACGTGCACCCGAACACGGTCGCCCAGCGGCTGGACCGGATCGCCACCCTGCTGGGCGACGACTGGCGCGACCCGGCCCGCGGGCTGGACCTGCAGCTGGCGCTGCGGCTCTACCGGCTCCAGGCGTAGCGCCCGATCCCGTCCCCAGCCTCGTCTGCCTCCGGCTGCTGTCCCCAGTGCGGACAGGCATCAGCGCGGCCACCCAGGTCCGGCGCGACGCTGGTCGGATGCATGAACCGGCAGTGCGCGGCAGGCGACGGGGCGGCCGTTGGACCAAGGTCGGCCACGGTCTCTACGTCCCGGCCGGCGACGACGGCCCGCCTCTGGCTGCCTGGCACCTGGTCCTGCCGTCGTCGGGCGCGTTCACCGGGCTCACGGCCTCCGGGCTGCAGTCTGCGAGGTGCCCGTCGAGGCGCAGCACGAGGTCTTCCACGACGGCCGGTTCGTCGCGCGTGGTGACCTGTGGCTGGTGGGCACCCGCACCCTGCACGAGTACGACGGCGCGCATCACCTCACGCGAGGGCAGCAGCGACGGGACCTGCGCCGCGTGCGCGGGCTCGACGACTCCGGCTGGCACCGCCGCGGCTACGTCCTCGAGGACTCCTGCACCAGGGGCTGACGATCCTTCGGGACGCTGACGCCGCGCTGGGGCGTCCGCACCAGCCGGAGCGCATCCGGGCGTGGGAGGCTTGCTGGCGGACTCGGCGTTCAGCGTGCCCGGCCGCCACCGGCTGCTGCGTCGCTGGCGGTCCTGACCGAAACCGTGCGCGGTCGGCCGCCCGAAGCGGGTGGGAGCCTCCGTTTGCGCACGGTTTCCGAGAACGACAGGCGGGACCACATAGAGATCCCTGCTTCGTGTGGCCCCGGCACATAGGGTCAGCCGTCTCCGGCCCCTAGCGTCGTGACCCATGAGTGAGACCACCGTCACGCCCGCCCCCGGCCCGCTGGACGGGCGGACCGCCCTGGTGACCGGTGCGGCCAGCGGTATCGGCCGGGCCGTCGCCACGCGGCTCGCCGCGAACGGCGCGCACGTGATCGTGCTGGACCGCGACGAGACCGGCGCCAAGCAGGTGGCCGCGGAGCTCCGCGGCGAGCACCTGGTCGCCGACCTGTCCGACGGAGCGTCGATCGACGCCCTCGGCCTGGGCAGGGACGTGCAGGCCGACATCCTCGTGAACAACGCAGGCGTGCAGCACGTGGCGCCGGTGGAGGACTTCGACCCCGAGCGGTTCGGCTTCATCCAGCGGCTGATGCTCGAGGCGCCGTTCCGGCTGGCGCGCGGGCTGCTGCCGGGCATGTACGAGCGCGGCTGGGGCCGGCTCGTGCACGTCTCCTCCGTGCACGGACACCGTGCCTCGCCGTACAAGTCGGCCTACGTGTCGGCCAAGCACGGCCTCGAAGGTCTCTCCAAGGTCATCGCCCTGGAGGCGGCGGGCAAGGGCGTCACCAGCAACACGGTGTGCCCCGGCTACGTCCGCACCCCGCTGGTCGAGGGTCAGCTCCACGACCAGGCCCGCACCCACGGAATCGACGAGGACGAGGTCCTCGACGAGGTCCTGCTCGCCAGGACCCCGGTGAAGCGGCTCGTCGAGCCCACGGAGGTGGCCGACCTCGTCGGCTTCCTGTGCGGGCCCGGCACCGACTCGGTCACCGGCAGCTCATTTCTCATGGATGGCGGCTGGACCGCCGCGTGAAAGGAAACAACGCCATGTCCACGCAAGCCCAGGCCTCCACGGCCGGCGCGCCGGGAGCGACGCCCCCCGCCAACGGCATCGTCAAGGTGGTGTTCGCCAGCCTGATCGGCACCGCCGTCGAGTGGTACGACTTCTTCCTCTACGGGTCGGCCGCCGCCCTGGTGTTCGGCAAGCTGTTCTTCCCCGAGTCGGAGCCGGTGACCGCCACGCTTCTGGCCTTCGGCACCTACGCGCTGGGCTTCGTCGCCCGGCCGCTCGGTGGTGTGGTCTTCGGACACTTCGGTGACCGGGTCGGCCGCAAGAAGATGCTCGTCGTCGCCCTGATGATGATGGGTGCCGCCACCTTCGCGATCGGCCTGCTGCCGACGTACGCCTCCATCGGCCTCGGCGCGCCGATCCTGCTCCTGGTCTGCCGGCTGGTGCAGGGCTTCGCGGTCGGCGGCGAGTGGGGCGGCGCCGTCCTGATGGCCGCCGAGCACGGCAAGGACGACCAGCGCGGCTTCTGGTCCTCGTGGCCGCAGGCGGGGGTGCCGCTGGGCAACCTGCTGGCGACCGGTGTGCTGTTCGTCCTTGCGGCGTTCCAGAGCGACGCCGCAGTTCGAGGCGTGGGGCTGGCGCATCCCGTTCCTGCTGTCCGCGGTGCTCGTGATCATCGGCCTGTACGTGCGGCTGCAGCTCGAGGAGTCTCCCGTCTACAAGGAGGCCAAGGCGCTGATCGCGGAGAAGAAGGACGAGGCGTCGCACATGCCGATCCTCGAGGTGATCAAGACCTACCCGAAGGAGGTCGTCATCGCGATGGGCATGCGGATGGCGGAGAACATCTCCTACTACATCTTCACCATCGTGGTCCTCACCTACGCCAAGGACTTCGCGAAGGTGGGCACCGACCTGATCCTGCAGATGCTGCTGATCGGTGCGGCCTTCCAGTTCTTCCTGATCCCGGCGCTCGGTGCACTGTCCGACCGGGTCGGCCGTCGTCCGCTCTACCTGACCGGTGCCGTGGGCGTGGCCGTGTGGTCCTACTTCTTCCTCGGCCTCGCCAGCTCCGAGAGCGGCGGCAAGATCCTGCTCGCCGTCGTCGTCGGCCTGTTCTTCCACTCGCTGATGTACGCCCCGCAGGCGGCGTTCTTCTCCGAGCTGTTCGGCACGTCGGTCCGCTACACCGGCGCGTCGGTGGGCTACCAGCTCGCGTCGATCTTCGCCGGTGCGCTCGCCCCGATCATCGCGGTGAAGCTGCTCGCCTCGGGCGACGGCAACAACACGCTGGCGGTCGCGCTCTACGTGACCGTGGCCTCGGTGATCACGATCATCGCGGTGCTCTTCGCCAAGGAGACGCGGAGCACCTCGCTCCGGCACGACCGGGTCGTCCGCGGAGCCCACGAGCACACGGAGACCCCCGCACCGACTGCCTGACGCTCCACGATCCCGGAGGGCCCCGCCGAGAACCGGTGGGGCCCTCTGGTTTGCCCTGTCTGGTTGAATTGACGGCCTCATGTCGCATGTCTGGTACGTCAGCTATGGCTCGAACATGTCCGCCGACCGGCTCGCCTGCTACCTCGAGGGCGGACGCCCGCCCGGCGGGTCCCGGGTCAACCCAGGTGCCCGCGACCGCACCCTTCCCACCCGCAGCGTCCCGGTCGACCTGCCGGGGCGGCTGTACTTCGCCGGCGACTCGCCGCAGTGGGGCGGCGGGGTCGCGTTCTACGACCACGCGGCGACGAGCGACTCCGCGGCCGGCACCGCGGCCCGCGGCTACCTGGTGACCGCCGGCCAGTTCGCGGACATCGCCGCCCAGGAGATGTACCGCGTCCCGCAGGAGGGCGACCCGCTCGAGGAAGTCGTGCTCGGCGACCTGGAGGGCGGCCGGCACGAGGTCGGTCCCGGGCGCTACGAGACGCTCGTCGAAGTGGGTCGGCACCAGGACCTGCCGATGCTGACGTTCACCTCGCCGCACGGACACGAGCACGTCGAGCACACACAGCCCTCCGACCCGTACCTCGACACCCTGCGGACCGGTCTGCAGGAGTCCCGCGGGTGGGACGAGCAGCAGGTCACGTCGTACTTCGCCGGGGTCGTCGTACGTCGCACCGGGCCGGACGCAACCTCGCCGTTCGAGGGGTAGTGGCCCGCGGGGGGCGCTCACTAGGGTGCCTGCCATGGAGTCCTACGCCGCAGGTGAGACCACCCCCGCACTGCTCGAGGAGACGATCGGCGCGAACCTCGAGCGGATCGTCGCCCAGCACGGGGACCGCGAGGCGCTCGTCGAGGTGGCCAGCGGCCGCCGCTGGACCTACGCGAGCCTCGACGCCGACGTCAACGCGCTGGCCCGCGGGCTGGTCGCCGCCGGCATCGCCAAGGGTGACCGGGTCGGCATCTGGGCGCCGAACTGCGCCGAGTGGACGTTGGTGCAGTACGCCACCGCGAAGATCGGCGCGATCGTCGTCAACGTCAACCCCGCCTACCGGACGCACGAGCTCGCCTACGCGCTCAACCAGTCGGGGATGCGGATGCTGATCAGCGCCGAGGCCTTCAAGACCAGCGACTACCGGGCGATGGTGGAGGAGGTGCGGAGGGACACGCTCGCACTGGAGCGGGTCGTCTACATCGGCACCGACGACTGGACCGACCTGGTGGCCGGCGGCACGGACCTCCCCGACGACACGGTGGCGCAGCGGATGAGCACCCTGGAGCCCGGCGACCCGATCAACATCCAGTACACCTCCGGCACGACCGGCTACCCCAAGGGCGCGACGCTGTCGCACCGCAACATCCTCAACAACGGCTTCTTCGTGACGGACACGATCAACTTCACGCACGAGGACCGGCTGGCCATCCCGGTGCCCTTCTACCACTGCTTCGGGATGGTGATGGGCAACCTCGGCTGCACCACCCACGGCGCCACCATGGTGATCCCGGGGCCCGGCTTCGACCCGGGCGCCACCCTGAAGGCCGTGCAGGACGAGCGGTGCACCGGCGTGTACGGCGTGCCGACGATGTTCATCGCGATGCAGAACCACGCCGACTTCGCGACGTACGACCTGTCCTCGCTGCGGACCGGGATCATGGCCGGCTCGATCTGCCCGGTCGAGGTGATGAAGCACTGCGTCAACGACATGCACATGGCCGAGGCGTCGATCGCCTACGGCATGACCGAGACCTCGCCGGTGTCCTGCCAGACGCTCAGCGACGACGACCTCGAGCGCCGCACGGAGACCATCGGCAAGGTGCACCCGCACGTCGAGATCAAGATCGTCGACCCGGCGACCGGGAACACCGTCGAGCGCGGGGAGACCGGGGAGTTCTGCACCCGCGGCTACTCGGTGATGATCGGCTACTGGAACGACCAGGAGAAGACCGACGAGGCCATCGACGCCGAGGGCTGGATGCACACCGGCGACCTCGCGGTGATGCGGGACGACGGCTACTGCAACATCGTCGGCCGCATCAAGGACATGGTGATCCGGGGTGGGGAGAACATCTACCCGCGCGAGATCGAGGAGTTCCTCTACACGCACCCCGACATCGAGGACGTGCAGGTGATCGGCGTCCCTGACGTGAGGTACGGCGAGGAGCTGTGCGCCTGGGTCAAGATGAGGGCCGGCGCCACCCCGCTCGACGCCGACGCGGTCCGCGCGTTCGCGAACGGAAAGCTGTCGCACTACAAGATCCCGCGCTACGTCATGGTGGTTGACGAGTTCCCGATGACGGTGACTGGCAAGATTCGCAAGGTCCAGATGCGCGAGGAGAGCGCCGAGAAGCTCGGGCTGTCCTGACCACCACGAAAGCGGGGGCCCCATGAGCGACGAGCTCGACCAGCTGTCCGACGACTACTACGACTACCGCCTGCGTACGGCGCCCACCTGGGCGCACATGATCGGCGAGTACCGCTACGCCGACCGGTTCGACGCCATCGGCCGCGCCGCCGAGGAGCAGGCCGCCGCCGACGCGCGCGAGCTGGCCGGCCGAGCGGACGCGATCGCCGAGGACGGGCTCGACGACCAGCAGCGGATCACCCGCGCGATGGTGGCGTGGGAGGCGTCGGCCCGGGCCGACATCCTCGAGTCACGCACCTCGGAGTTCGCCGCGAACCCGATCTTCGGCACCCAGGCCAGCCTGGGCGTGTACCTGCCGAAGCTGGCGATCCCGGATGCCGACGTGGCCGAGGCGATGGTCGGCAAGTTCGAGTCCGTCGCCCGCTACTTCGACGACATCGCGGAGCGGCACCGCGAGGGCGTCGCCTCCGGCCGCACCCCCGCCGACTTCGCGGTGCGGCAGACCGTCGGACAGCTCGACGCCTGGCTGGCCAAGCCGGTCCAGGACGACCCGATGCTCACCGTGCAGGACCCGCCGGCCGGCGTCGACGCGGCCCGCTGGCACGAGCGGCTGCTCGCCGTCGTGCAGGAGCAGGTGCGGCCCGCGGCCGAGCGCTACCGCGACGTGCTCCGCGACGAGGTCGCCCCGAACGCCCGCCCCGACGAGCGGTGCGGCCTCACGCACCTCCCCGACGGTGACGAGACCTACGCGAAGCTGGCGGCCTTCTTCACCACCGTGGACACCAGCCCGCAGGAGATCCATGAGATCGGCCTGCGCCAGGTCGCGGCCCTCGAGGAGGAGTACGCCGCGCTCGGCCCCGAGGTCGTGGGCACCTCCGACGTGCCCTCGATCTTCGCCGCACTCCGCGACGACCCCGCCCTGCACCACACCAGCGGCGCCGAGATCGTGGCCGACTCCAAGACCGCGATGGCCAAGGCGCGGGCGGCGATGGGGGACTGGTTCGGCCGGCTGCCGGTGTCGGACTGCGACGTGGAGGCCACCACCAGCGGCGCGATCGCCTACTACTTCGCGCCCCCGAAGGACGGCTCGCGCGGCGGGGTCTTCTTCATGAACGTCTCCGACCCCGAGGGTTGGGGCCGCTACGAGATCGAGAACACCAGCTACCACGAGGGCATCCCCGGTCACCACCTCCAGCTCGCCATCGCGGCCGAGCTCGACGACGTGCCGGAGTTCCGCAAGCGCGCGTTCATCGCGGCGTACGGCGAGGGCTGGGGTCTCTACACCGAGCGGCTCGCCGACGAGATGGGGTTGTACTCCACCCCGCTCGACCGGGTCGGGATGCTGTCCGCGGACTCGATGCGGGCCTGCCGGCTGGTCGTCGACACCGGCATGCACGCGCTCGGCTGGAGCCGCCAGCAGGCCGTCGACTACATGCTCGCGAACTCGCCCATGCGGGCCGGGCACGTGGGTGCCGAGATCGACCGCTACGCAGTCACGCCGGGCCAGGCGCTGTCGTACATGATCGGCCGGCTGGAGATCCAGCGGATCCGCCGCGACGCCGAGGCCCGGCAGGGCGACGCGTTCGACATCAAGGCGTTCCACGACGCCGTGCTCGACTCGGGCCCGATGCCGCTCGGCCTGCTCGACCGGGTGGTGGCCTCGCGCCTCGCTGGTTGAGGTGCCGAGGCGCTGGGCCTCGAAACCTCTGTGCCTGTCGCTGGGAGGTTTCGAGGCCCTCGCCCCTGGGGGGCTCGGGCACCTCAACCAGCGCTTCGGGCACCTCGACCAGCGCTTCGGGCAGCTGGCCCGCGGGTCAGTTGACCTCGACGAGGGTGGCGCGGTCGGTGTCGCCGTACGTCACCACGCCGAGGTAGCTCTTGTCCGCGTCGAGGCGTGACCACGAGGCGGAGTAGCGGAACCGCTGCCCGGGGGCGAAGCCGACCGCGTCGGTGCTGAGGTCGACCTGGCTGCCGCCGCGCTGCGGGCACCACCCAGGTCTGCAGGTCGCCGGTCGCGTCGCCGTCCTCGGCCGCGTGCGCGTTGACGTAGACCGTGTAGTCGCCGGCCTCCGGGCGCGTCAGCGTCACCTCGGCGTCCGGCGAGCTGCCGGTCGAGGAGTCGACGAGGGTGCCGCCGCGGTAGACGTAGAGGTCGACGTCGTCCCCGGCGGCGCCGCTGGTCGACCGCGAAGCGGGCGACGTCGGTGCCCGCCGGGACGCTCACCGGCTGCGCCGCGGTGGACGTGCTGGTCTCCGGCTGCGCGGGGTCGAACGGTCCCGGTGTCAGCGCGACCGGGACGGTCTGCGCGGGCACGAGGCCGGTGCTGTGCAGCTTGACGGTGCGGCCGTTGCCGGACCGCCCGCGTACGACGACGGTGCCGCTGTCGCCGCTGCCCACGACCTGGCGGGGGGCCGCGACCACGGTCGGGCGCACGGTCACGGGGATGCGCACGGTGTGCCGGTCGCCGCGCCACACCAGCCAGCCGGTGACGTCGCGGTCGACGGTCGCGGACGGACGGGCGGTGATGCGCAGGCGCACGGTGCGGCTCTGCCCGGGCGCGAGCAGCACGGCGTTCGGGAAGGCCTGCACGTCGACGTCGGTGAGCCCGCGCTTGCGGACGGAGTAGGACTCACGCCGACCGGTGACGTTGGTGATCCGGCGGGTGACCGTGGTCGGGCCGACGAGGTCGCCGATGGCGAGCGAGGAGGTGTTGACGTCGCTGGCGTCGCGCTCGCCGGACAGCACCTGCTGCCAGGCCCGCACCGAGGTGTCGAACACCAGGCCGGGGTCGAGGAACCGCTGCGGGTCGACGTGGCCGGCGCCCTCGACGAGCGGGTCGTGCCGGCCCCGGAGGTCGTAGGCCGTGGTCATCATCGCCGAGCGGATCCGGGCCGGCGACCAGCCCGGGTGCACGCCGGCGACGAGGGCCGCGAGACCGGCCACGTGCGGCGCGCTGGTCGACGTACCGGAGGCCAGGTCCCAGGACCGGCCGGAGTCCGACGGCGGGGCGACCGCACCGAGGACGCTCACGCCCGGGCGCGGTGAGGTCGGGCTTGAGCACGTCGCCGCCGGCGCCGAGTGCCGGACCGCGTCCGGAGAAGCCGGCGACCGACGGAACCGGGACACTCGTGCTGCCCGCGTGGGTCGAGCGCGGCGGTGGCCCGTTCGCCGGCCCGGCGCAGGTAGCTCTTGAGGGTGCGTGCCTCGGCCGCGTCGAGGTGCACCGTCGGCACCGCGTGCACGTCGGCGTCGGTGCTCTGCGGGCGGGTGTTCGCGAGGACCATGCCCGCGCCGCCCGCGGCCGCGACGGTCGCGGACTTGTCGACGCGGGCGCCGTCGCCGCGGTCGCAGACCACGACCTTGCCCTCGGCGCGCGCCGCGTCCAGGCTGCCGGTCTCGCACCGCCGGGCCGCGTCGGGGTCGGCGCCGGCGGCCGCGACAGCCGAGCCGAGCACGAGACCGGTCGCCCGGACCGGCTGGTCGGAGACCATCGCCCCGACCAGCGAGCGGCCGTCACCGAGCCGGACCGCGCCCTGGAACGCGTGGTGGGTGCTGGCGCCGACCGTGGTGACCCAGGGGGCGACGTGCGCGACGGTCCCCGCGCCGCGGCCGTCGTTGCCGGCGGAGGTGGCGACGAACACACCCGCCGCCGTCGCGCCCAGGAACGCGCGTTCCACCGAGTCGTCGAGCCGGTCGCTGCCGGACACCGAGTAGTTGAGCACGTCGACCCCGTCGGCCACCGCCTGGTCGACCGCGGCGACCGTGTCGGCCGTCGTGCAGCCGTCCTGCGTCGGGTCGGGCGCGGTCCAGCAGGCCTTGTAGACCGCGAGCCGCGCCGCCGGCGCCATCCCCGAGGTGGTGCCGAAGCGCTGGCCGTCGACCTCGACGCGGACCCCGTTGTCGCCGGCCGCGGTGGAGGCGACGTGCGAGCCGTGGCCGGTGCCGTCACGGGGGGAGAGGTACTCCGCCGTCGCGACGTTCTCCTCGCCGAAGCCCTTCACGAACCAGCGGGCCGAGACGACCTTGTCGTTGCAGTCCTCGGCCGTCCACTCCTGGGCCGCGGCGCAGGCGCCGTGGAAGCCGGGGAGGTGCCCGGCCGTGCCGGGCGTGCGCTGCGGCAGCCCGGTGAAGCTCGGGTTGTCCGGCCAGATGCCGGTGTCGACGACGCCGATCACCACGTTGCGCCCGGCGTTCTCCGGGCCGCCGTGCGCGGCCCACACACCGCCGGGCCCGTCGAGACCGAGCAGGCTGCGCGAGCTGCTGCCGACGGCCGGAGTGGCCCGCAGGGCAGCGGGTGCGCGATCGACGTGCTGCTTGGTGCTGCGCTCGACGAGCTCCACCCCTGGGGTGGTCCGCAGCCGCGTGACCTGGTCGCTGGTGAGCGTCGCGGCGAACCCGTTCAGCGCGGTCGTGTAGCGGTAGAGCACCGCCGGGTCGCCGACGGCGTGCAGCACCTCGTCCTGCTCGGCGGTCAGCCGGTCGACGTACGACGCGACCTGGGCGCGGGTCCGGTCGAAGCGGGCCCCGTCGGCGGGACGGGTGCCGGTGTGCAGCGCGGCAGGCGGGGCCGCGAGCGTCACGACGTACACGCCCGGCGCGGTCGCCCGGAACGGGTCCGGCACGGTGTCGTCCGCCTGCACGACCGGGCCGGGCGCAAGCCCGAGCAGCACGACGCCGACGGAGACCGTGGCGGCAGCGCTCAGCAGGCGTGATCCGGGGGACACTGCGCAATGGTCGCAGGGGGCCGACCCGGCTTCAACCGGAACCCGTGCCTACGCTGGCCAGGTATGCCCGCTCCGCTCGTCGTCGGCTTCGACCTCGACATGACGCTGATCGACACCCGACCCGGGTTCGCGGCGACCCTCCAGGTGCTCGCGGACGAGACCGGCGTGGCGCTCGACGTGCACGGGATGAGCGAGCGGCTCGGGCCGCCGCTGAGCCACATGCTCGCGCCGCACTACCCGCCCGACGAGGTCGACGGGCTGGTGGACCGCTTCCGCGCGCACTACCCGCACTACGCGATCGCGCCGACGCCGGTGTTCCCCGGTGCCCACGAGGCGTTGGCGGCCGTACGTCGCCACGGCGGCACCAGCGTCCTGGTGACCGGCAAGTTCACGCCGAACGCTGCGCTGCACGTCGAGGCGCTGGAGCTCGGCGTCGACCACCTGGTCGGCGAGGTGTGGGGGGTCGGCAAGGCGGCGGTGCTCACCGAGCACGGCGCGACGGTCTACGTCGGCGACCACGTCCACGACGTCGAGGGGGCGCGCGCCGCGGGGGCGCTGAGCGTGTCCGTGCTGACCGGCGGCTGCACCGAGCAGGAGCTGCGCGACGCCGGCACCGACGTGGTGCTCGCCGACCTGACCGCGTTCCCGGCCTGGCTGGACGCGCACGTGCTCGACCTGCGGCTGGCCGCGCTGGAGGAGCAGCTGTCCGGGCTCGGCTCCGTGCTGGTCGCGTACAGCGGCGGCGCGGACTCCGCGTTCCTGCTGGCGGCGGCGGTGCGGGCGCTCGGTGCCGAGCGGGTCGGCGCCGCGACCGCCTACTCCGACTCCCTGCCGCAGGCCGAGCGGTCGCCCGCCCGCGCCTTCGCGGAGAGCCTCGGGGTGCGGGTGTTCACCCCGGAGACGCACGAGATGGAGCGGGAGGGGTACCGCGCGAACGCCGGTGACCGCTGCTACTTCTGCAAGGCCGAGCTGCTCGACGTGCTCGGCCCGCTGGCCGACGAGCACGGCTTCGCCGCCGTCGCCACCGGCACCAACGCCGACGACGCCGTGGCCGGCTTCCGGCCCGGGATCCGCGCGGCCGCCGAGCGCGGAGCGGCCACCCCGCTGCGCGACGCCGGCCTCACCAAGGCGCAGGTCCGGGTCGGCGTCCCGGGCCTGGGACCTGCCCACCTGGGACAAGCCGGCCGCCGCCTGCCTGTCCAGCCGGGTGGCGTTCGGCATCGAGGTCAGCCCGTTCCGGCTGGCCCGGGTCGAGCGGGCGGAGGCGGCGGCCCGGGTCGCGCTGCAGGCCGAGCGGATCGACGTACGCGACCTGCGGGTGCGTGACCGCGGCGACCGGGCCGTGCTCGAGGTCGACGCCGGCCGGGTGGCCGCGGTGGTGGCCGCGCCGGCCGTGCTGCGGGCGGTGCTCGACGCCGGGTTCGACGACGCCGAGGTGGACCCGAAGGGTTTCCGGTCCGGCGCGATGAACGAGCTGCTGGCCGACCCGGAACGATTCCGGTAGGGACACGCCCTAACTCGATGGAACGGGGGGACGGACCCCCCGTAGGCTTCACTCCCGATTCCACCCGCGAGAAGAAGGGTCCGACCGTGCCGACTGGCAAGGTGAAGTGGTACGACGCCGACAAGGGCTTCGGGTTCTTGTCCAAGGACGAGGGCGGCGACGTCTACGTGCGCGCCGACGCCCTCCCGACCGGCACGAGCTCGCTCAAGCCGGGGACCCGGGTGGAGTTCGGGCTGGTCCAGGGCCGCAAGGGCGACCAGGCGCTGCAGGTCCGGTTGCTGGAGCCGGTCGCCTCGGTGGCCAAGGCGGTCTCCAAGTCGCAGCGCAAGAAGCCCGCCGACATGGTCAACATCATCGAGGACCTCTACGGCCTGCTCGAGAACGTCGAGCGGTCCTACCGCGCCGGCCGGCACCCCGACGCGAAGGTCGGCAAGCCCACCGCGAAGGTGCTGCGCGCGCTCGCCGACGAGCTCGAGCTCTGAGTCAGGTCCGTGTGGCGGGGTCACCTCGCCGCACGGCCGCCAGCGTCCACACGCACCAGGCGACCATGATCGCGGCGAGCACCCCGAGGCCCACCTGTGGCACGAGCGGGAGGGCGATGCCGATGAACCCGCCGACCACCCAGGCGAGCTGAAGCAGCGTCTCGGAGCGGGCGAACGTGCCGGCCCGGCGTCGCTCGGGGATCTCCCGCTGGATGAGCGCGTCGAGGGACAGCTTGCCGAGGGACTGGGCCAGCCCGGCGGTCAGGCCGAGCAGTACGGCGGTCGGCAGCCCGTAGAACACCGCCACCAGGACGGCCACCGCGGCGTCGGCCAGCAGCGCCACCACGACGGTGATCTGCGGGCTGATACGGCGCAGCACCGAGCCGAGGGCGATGCCGATGGTGCTGCCGAGGCCGGCCGACCCGATCACGAGCCCGAGCAGCAGCGCCGGCTTGTCCTCCCAGCCCGGGAACGGCTCGTCGCGCAGCAGGAACGCCATGAACATCGTCAGGAACCCGCTGAGCAGCCGCAGGCCGGTGTTGGACCGGAGCGCGACCACGACGCTGTGCGGCACCGGCGGGCGCCGCTTCTTCTGCCGGCCGACGGCGTTGAGCGACGACGCGTCCTCGCCGGCCGCGCTGTCCACGCTGGGTGGCAGCAGGATCGCCAGGATCGTGCCGCCGACGAACACCAGGAACGCGTAGCGCAGCGACCACTGCGGCCCGAACGTCGAGGCGCCCACCGCGAGCGGCGCCGAGATCGCGGCGCCGGCGACCGCGGCCAGTGAGATGCGGGAGTTGGCCTTGACCAGGCTGAGCTGGCTGGGCAGCACCCGCGGGACCGCGGCGGCCCGGGTGACGCCGTACGCCTTCGACGCCACCAGCACGCCGAGCGCCGCGGGGAACAGCGCCACCGAGTCGCCGGACTGTACGGCGCCGGCGAGCACCCAGCACAGGAAGCCGCGGATCGCCATCGTCGCGCCGATCGCCCACCGGCGGCCGTGGCTGAACCGGTCGAGGAACGGCCCGATCAGCGGCGCGACCACCGCGAACGGCAGCATCGTCAGGCCCAGGAACAGCGCGACCTGCCCGCGGGCCTGGTCGGTCGGCACCTGGAAGAACAGCGTGCCGGCCAGCGAGATCGCGACGGCCGCGTCGCCGGCACCGTTGAACGCGTGCAGCTCGATCAGCCGGGACAGCCCGCTGTCGCCCGCCCCCTCGGCGTGGGTGGCCCGGCGGGCCTGCCGCACCGTGAACCCGGCGGCGCGACCCGTGGCCGCGCCGGCCCGGCGGGCGCCCCGTGCGGTCGCCCCCGCGCCGCGTGCCGTGGCGTCGGCCGCCCGGCGGGTGCCGGAGCGGAAGGCCTCGCCCCGGGATCGCCCCTGGCGCGGCTGCTCGTCGGCCCGCGTCTCGTCGGCCCGCGTCTCGTCGGCGAGCGTGGCGTCGACGTCGCTCTCCTCCGGCCGCATGCCCCCATCTTGCCTGCCGCGACGGACGGTCGCGGTGTTCCCGCCCCGACGAGACATCACCCGCCCGCGTAGGGAAGAATCACGTCCGTGATGACCGCAGCGAAGCCCGTGAAGCCCGACACCGTCGGCGTCCGCGCGGTCGACGCTGCCCGCGAGGCGCTCCTCGATCTCGTGGACGCCGCCGACGTGGGGGACCACCTCGGCTACGTCGCCGAGGACGAGCGCGTCACCACCCACCTCTTCGCCTGCTCGCGCGCGGGCTACCGCGGCTGGCGCTGGGCGGTCACCGTCGCCCGGGCGCCGCGGCTCAAGTCGGTGACCGTCGACGAGGTCGTGCTGCTGCCCGGCGACGAGGCGATCATCGCGCCCGAGTGGCTCCCGTACCGCGACCGCCTCAAGCCCGGCGACCTCAGCCCCGGCGACATCCTGCCGACCGAGGAGGACGACCCGCGGCTGGTGCCGACGTACTTCTCCGGCGACCCCGCCGACGAGCCGGTCGACGAGGACACCCTGCGCGACGTCGTGCTCGAGCTGGGTCTGCACCGCTCCCGGGTGCTGTCGCCGGAGGGACGCGACGAGGCCGCCGAGCGCTGGTACGACGGCGACCAGGGTCCGTCCTCGCCGCTCGCGCAGTCCGCGCCGGCCACCTGCGACTCGTGCGGGTTCCTGGTCCGGCTGGGCGGCCCGCTCAACCGGGTGTTCGGGGTCTGCGCGAACGCCCAGGCCAACGACGACGGCCGGGTGGTCTCCCGCGACCACGGCTGCGGTGCGCACTCCGAGGCGCAGCTGGCGAAGAAGAGCCAGCCGCAGCCGCTGCCGGACCACGTCCACGACACGCTGGGCTACGACGAGCTCGAGAGCTTCTGACGCTCCGCTCTTCCACCGGCGGCTGAGGTCCGCCTCGGCACCTCAACGAGCGGTGTCGGGGTCCGCGTTCTCGCGCTGCTGGCGGCGGCGCTTGCGGCGCCGGCAGTAGTCCCAGCCGATGACGCCGAGCCCGAAGCCGGCCAGGCAGGTCCAGAGCCACCAGGTGGTGCCGTTCTCCTCGAGCCGGCCGTAGAACGGCAGCAGCAGCAGGAACGCCACCAGGAAGAGGATCGACCCGACCGCGACCGTGCGGGTGCCGTCGACGTCGAGGGGGTCGACGTCGGCGACGATGTAGGTGCGGTTGCCGATCTCGTGGGTCTTGACCCCTTCGACCGGCTGCTCGTGGTCGGGCACGAAGCGAATCTAACCGACGCCCCGCGGCCGCTCGCGTGCGCCATGGCCGGGCGGCAACATCTCCGACATATCGGTCTGCCAAGATGCGCGCGTGGACAGAAACTCCAAGACCAGCGAACGCGACGCGACGGTCGGCCGCGAGCAGGACTCGCGCCTGGACAGGTTCTTCAAGATCACCGAGCGCGGCTCGACCGTCGGCCGGGAGATCCGGGGCGGCGTCGTCACCTTCTTCACGATGGCCTACATCATCGTGCTGAACCCGATCATCATCGGCTACGCCCAGGACGCCGACGGCAAGTTCCTGGGCGGTGGCACCGCTCCGAACATCGAGGCGGTCGCGGCCGCCACGGCGCTCGTGGCCGGCGTCATGACCATCCTGATGGGCGTCTTCGCCAACTACCCGCTGGCGCTCGCGACCGGTCTCGGGCTGAACGCCTTCGTCGCGTTCTCGATCGCGAGCACCATGTCCTGGGCCGACGCCATGGGGCTGGTCGTGCTCGAGGGTCTGGTGATCCTGGTGCTGGTCCTCACCGGCTTCCGAGGGGCCGTGTTCCACGCGGTGCCGGCCCAGATCAAGGTCGCGATCTCGGTGGGCATCGGCCTGTTCATCGCGCTGATCGGGCTGGTCGACGCCGGCTGGGTGCGCCGCATGCCCGACGCGGCCCAGACCACCGTGCCGGTGCAGCTCGGCGGCAACGGCAGCCTCCAGGGCTGGCCGGTGCTGGTCTTCGCGTTCGGGCTGCTGCTCGTGATCGCGCTGTACGTCAAGAAGGTCAAGGGAGCGATCCTGATCTCGATCGCGGTCACCACCGTGTTCGCGCTGGTGGTCGAGCAGATCGCCAAGATCGGCCCGGCCGGGGTGCCGGGCACCAAGGACTACGACACCCACGCCTGGACGCTGAACGTGCCGGCGATCCCGGACAAGCTCATCGCGCTCCCGACGTTCGGCACGCTCGGCGACTTCTCGCTCTACGGTGCGTTCGAGCGCGTCGGTGTGGTGACCGCGCTGCTGTTCGTCTTCACGCTGCTGCTCGCGGACTTCTTCGACACGATGGGCACGATGACGGCCATCGGCGCGGAGGCCGGCCTGCTCGACGAGGACGGCGTGCCGCCGAACTCCCAGCGCATCCTGGTCGTCGACTCGCTCGCCGCGGCCGCCGGCGGCGCGGCCGGCGTCTCCAGCAACACGTCCTACATCGAGTCCGCATCGGGTGTCGGCGAGGGTGCCCGCACCGGCCTGGCCAGCGTGGTCACCGGCGTGCTGTTCCTGCTGTCCATGGTGTTCGCCCCGGTCGTCGCGATCATCCCCAACGAGGCGGCTGTCCCGGCGCTGGTGCTGGTCGGCTTCCTGATGATGCAGCAGGTCAAGAACATCGACTGGGACGACCTGGAGATCGCGATCCCGGCGTTCCTGACGATCGTGCTGATGCCGTTCACCTACTCCATCTCGGTCGGCATCGGGGCCGGCTTCCTGGCCTACGCGGTCATCAAGGTGGTCCGCGGCAAGGCCGGTGCCGTCCACCCGCTGATGTGGGTGGTCTCGGCGCTGTTCGTCGTCTACTTCGCCATCGACCCGATCAAGCAGCTGGTGGGATCCTGACGTGTGACGCTCGCACCCCTGGGTACGAGCCGGGCGGCGGCGGCATCGCCGTACACCCGATCCCGACGCGAGGAGGAGCTGCATGACTACGACGCCCCAAGAGCCCCTGAAGGACGAGGACATCGAGACCACCACCCCCGGTCACGGCCCCGCGGACGCGGCCGACGCGGACGGTGCCGACGGCCAGGACGCGCCCGGCGGCGACGGCGACTCGACGGACTCGACCGACGGCGACGCCAGCGACGGCGGGGACGCTGACGGGACCGACGCCTGAGCGTGTCCGCGCTCGACCTGCTGAGCGGTGACGCCCAGAGCTTCCTCGCGAAGATCTGGGCGTCCCGCGTGCACATCCACCACACCGACCCGGCGGACCTGGTCGGTCTGCTGTCGTTCGACGACGTCGACCACCTGCTGACCAGCACCGCGATCCGCACGCCCGCGGTCCGGATCGCCAAGGACGGCGGCGTGCTGCCGCAGTCCGACTACACCCGGCACGCGACCCTGGCCGGGCAGGCGCTCACCGGTCTGCTCGACCCCGGCAAGGTGTTCGCGCTCTTCGACGAGGGCGCCACCGTCGTCCTGCAGGGACTGCACCGCTACTGGCAGCCGCTCGGTGCCCTGGTCGGCGAGCTGGAGCTGGCGCTCGGCCACCCCTGCCAGGCCAACGCCTACCTCACGCCACCGGGGTCGCAGGGCTTCGCGGTGCACAGCGACAGCCACGACGTCTTCGTGTTCCAGACCCACGGCAGCAAGGTGTGGGAGGTCCACGAGCACGGCGAGCAGCAGACCGTGGTGCTCGAGCCGGGCGTGAGCATGTACCTCCCCACCGGCACCCCCCACGCCGCCCGCGCCCAGGACACCGTGTCCCTGCACGTGACCATCGGGATCAACCAGGTGGTCTGGAAGGACGTCCTCGACCGCGCCCTCGCGGACGTCCTCGACGACACCGGTCCGCAGCACCTTCCGGCCGGCTACCTCGACGACCCGGCGCTGCTGGCGCGCGGGCTGGCCGAGCGGCTGGAGTCCCTGGCCGCGTCCCTGCGCGGGCTCGACCCCGCGGTCGTCGCCGACGCGGAGGTACGTCGCTTCCTCACCACCCGCACGCTGTGGCAGCGCGGCGGCCTCCAGGACCGGATCTCGGCGCGCGACCTCACCGACACCACCGAGCTGCGGCGCCGCGCCGGGCACCCGTGCGTGCTCCGGCCGGAGGGCGACCGGGTCAGGGTGCTGCTCGGCGACCGGGAGCTGCTGATGCCGGGCTGGCTGGCGCCGGCCCTGGACGCCCTGCGCTCCGCCCGGACCCTGCGTCCTGCCGACCTCGACCTCGACGAGCAGAGCCGGCTGGTGCTCTGTCGCCGCCTCGTGCGCGAGGGGCTCCTCGAAGTCGTCCGGTGAGCGCCTACCGCTGCGCCGCGGCCGCCCTCGCGCGCGACGAGCCGCTGGCCGGCACCGCCTCCACCGTCCGCGCCTTCCTGCTCGTCGAGAACGCCGGCCCCTGGGGCACCGACGCGCTGCGCGACGCGCGGCTGCCCGACGAGGTCAAGGACGGCCTCCGGGCCGGCTCGGCCGCCGCCGGTGTGCGGACCCTGCTGGTGCGCCGGCACGCGGGCTCCGACCCGGCGCCCGGCCTCCGGGTGTTCGCGGCCTACGCCGACCCCGACGCCCCGTGGATGGAGACGAGCACGCTCGCGGCACCCGAGGTGCTGCTCTCGCTCGACCTCGACGCCCTCGGTCGGGGCGAGTCGCCGGGGCTGACCCCGGTCGACGAACCGGTGTTCTGCGTGTGCACGCACGGACGGCACGACGCCTGCTGCGCCGAGCTCGGCCGGCCCACCGCCAGGGTCCTGACCGCCTCCCACCCGCAGCACACCTGGGAGGTCTCGCACATCGGCGGTGACCGGTTCGCCGCCAACCTGCTGGTGCTGCCGGACGGGCTCTACTACGGCCGGGTGACCCCCGAGGTCGCGCCCGGCCTGGCGGCCACCCACCTCGACGGGCGGCTCGACCTCGACCGGCTGCGCGGTCGCTCGGCGCTGCCGTTCGCGGTGCAGGCCGCGGAGGTCGCGGCCCGGCGGGAGACCGGCGCGACCGGCCTGCGCGACGTCCGGGTGCTCTCGGTCGAGCGGGACGGCGACCTGTCCGTCGTGCGCCTCGACGTCCTCGGCACGGCGTACGACGTCCGGGTCCGTCGCAGCCTCGGCGACCGGCACCTGCTCACCTGCCGACGTGCCGGCAGCCGAGGTCGACAACCCGGCTGCCGGCGATGCGGACGGAGGTCCGGCTGGCGTCGCCGGCCGGCGGGATCTCCGCTGGAGGTGCCGGGGCCCGGCGTGGCGACCGGTCGCGGTGGCTCGCCCTCCGCCGCGCTGTGGGCGCGGGCCTGCGCGCCCGCGCAACCCGCAGCGCTCCGCGCGCGGACCCGCTGCTCGGCTCGTCGTCACGGCTCCCCGGCATGGCGCCTCGGCACCTCAACCGGCGCCGGAAATAGTTAGCAAAGGTAATGAGTTATGCTAACGACATGCCGTCCCCCGAGAAGATCGCCCGCACCGACACCGGGCTCGCCTCCGCGCTGCGCATCTCCGTGGCGCGGCTGACGCGACGCCTGCGCAGCGAGCGTGACCCCGACAACGAGCTGCTGCCCGTCGGGCAGCTGTCGGTCCTCGGGCTGCTGAACCGCTACGGCGACCGCACGGTCGGCGAGCTCGCCGCGCTCGAGCGCGTGCAGCCGCCGTCCATGACCCGCACCGTCAACTGCCTGGACGAGGGCGGCTACGTGGTCCGCCGCAAGAGCGAGAGCGACGGCCGGCAGGTCGTCGTCGCGCTGTCCGAGAAGGGCAAGCAGACCCTCGCCAACGACCGGCGTCGTCGTGACGCGTGGCTCGCGCAGCGGCTGCGCGAGCTCACCCCCCAAGAACGCTCCGTGCTGCGGGAAGCAGCACCCATCATCGAAAGGCTGGCTCAGACTTGAGCCCCACGTTCCGCTCGCTGTCGAACCGCAACTACCGGCTGTACGCGTCCGGTGCCGTGGTGTCGAACGTCGGGACCTGGATGCAGCGCGTCGCGCAGGACTGGCTGGTCCTGCAGCTCACGGACAACAACGGCACCGCCCTCGGTATCACCACCGGTCTCCAGTTCCTGCCGATCCTGCTGCTGTCGCCGTACGCCGGTCTGATCGCCGACCGGTTCCCGAAGCGACGGCTGCTGCAGGTCACCCAGCTCGCCCTCGCGGTGCCGTCGCTGCTGCTCGGCCTGCTGGCCGTCACCGGTGTCGCGCAGACCTGGCACGTCTACGTCCTGGCGTTCGTGTTCGGCGTCGGCTCCGCCTTCGACGCGCCGGCCCGGCAGTCGTTCGTCAGCGAGATCGTCGGGCCCGACGACCTGACCAACGCGGTCGGCCTCAACTCGGCGTCGTTCAACCTGGCCCGGATGGTCGGCCCGGCCGTGGCCGGCCTGCTGATCGCCGCCCTCGGCTCCGGGGTGCCGGCGACCGGCGCGGTGATCATCGTCAACGCGCTCAGCTACACCGCGGTCATCCTCTCGCTGCAGCGGATGCGGGACAGCGAGCTCAACCGCGCCAAGCCCGCGGCCCGCACCAAGGGGATGATCCGCGACGGCGTCCGCTACGTGTGGCAGCGCCCGGACCTGATGCTGGTCCTCACGATCGTGTTCTTCGCGGGCACCTTCGGCCTCAACTTCCAGATCACGTCGGCGCTGATGGCCACCGAGGTGTTCCACAAGGGCGCGGGGGAGTACGGCCTGCTCGGCACCACGCTGGCGATCGGCTCGCTGTCCGGGGCGCTGCTCGCCGCCCGGCGTGGCCGGATCCGGCACCGGCTCGTGATCCTCGCCGCCGTCGGGTTCGGGCTGGCCGAGGTGGTGGCCGGGTCGATGCCGTCGTACGCCGCCTTCGCGCTGTGGACACCGCTGCTCGGGATCGCGTCGCTGACCATGATCACGTCGGCCAACGCGACCTTCCAGATGAGCGTCGCACCGGAGATGCGCGGCCGGGTGATGGCGCTCTACATGATGATCTTCATGGGCGGCACGCCGGTCGGTGCGCCCATCGTCGGCTGGGTCGGCGAGACCTTCGGCGCCCGCTGGACGCTGATCGGCGGCGGCGTGGTGACGATCCTCGGCACGATGTTCGCGGTGCTGGTGTTCAGCCGGGCCAAGGGCCTCATCGGCCAGGCGCGCCCTGCAGGCGCGGCCGGCGAGGTGGTTGCCGGCCGCGCCTAGCGCGGGAGGTTCGGCTCGGTCGGGTCCTCAGGCCCGGGAGGCGAACCAGGGGTGGTGCAGGTCGGCGTAGGTCACGTCGTGCATCGCCGACTCCATGGCCCGACGTACGTCCTCGGGCATCTGGATCTGCTCTCCGCGGCGCGCCGACTCCTCGTCGGTGAAGGCGATCGTCTCGATGAACGTGCCGTCGTCCTCGATCGCCAGCGTGCCGCCGATGATGTCCGGGCGCATCTCGTGCAGCTGCTCGGTGTCGGTCATCATCTTCTTCAACGTGGCCGCGTCGTCGACCTTGCCGCGGATGACCTGGACGAAGCCGGCGTCGTCGGAGCCGCCGTCCAGCATCAGGGTGACGTCTTCGCAGTCGTGGAACTCGACGGGGCCGTCGAACAACGCCTCCATCTCCCGCCACCAGGCGCCCTGCTCGGGACGCTGGCTGTTCTTCGCGGCCGACTCGCGCGAGTCGAACCGTACGATCGCCATGAACTGGTCGTCGTCCGTGAACCCGTAGGTCCCGCCGAGCCAGCCTTCCGCCCCCGGTCCGAGCTCGCGCCGCCAGCGCTCGCCCATCTCGCGGCACTCGTCCTGGCGAGTGCACTTTCCCTGGATGATCTGGATGAACATGGTCTTGGCCTCCAGTAGGGCAGGCCGCTTCGGTCGAAGTGGTCGCCCCGACGCTAGGACCAGGCCGCCACGTGGGTCCATGGCACGTTCGGGTGAGCCCCTACCCTGGACCGCATGAACCCCCGCTACCGCCGCCTCGTGATTCCGGTCGCCCTGGCGGGGCTCATCCTCATCGTCGTGCTCACCGCCATGCTGAAGGGCTGAGCGATGGCCGAGCCGCTGCTGCGCGCGCTGACCCGGGTGCGCGGCCTCGTCCTCGACGAGCAGACCCTCCTGCGCGCCGTCGCGTCGGGCCGGCAGAAGGGTCAGCAGCCACGCTGGCGCCGCGTCGAGCTCCGGTACGTCGACCTCAAGGCCGGCCGACGGCTCCAGGTCACGGCCTACGACGAGACGCAGGCGCACACGTCGAACCACGAGCCCGGCGAGGCCGCGCGGACGGCGGTCGACGCGCTGCTCGACGAGCCCTTCGGCAACTGGCACGTCGAGACGACCACCGAGACGCACCAGCTGCGGGTCACCAAGAAGCGCGAGGCGATGGTGCACACGGCGCCGCGGCAGGGGGCTGCTGGTCCGACAAGGCGGTTCCTGAGCCTGTCGAAGGGCTCGACCACCCGGGCGGCTCGACCAGTCGGGGCAGCACGACCGGAAGAAGCCGCGGCTGCTGCCCGAGGACGACGCGGTGCTGGTGGCGCTCGGCATCTCGGACGCGCAGGGCCGGGTGAAGCCCAGCCGGCAGGCGAAGTACCGCCAGGTCGAGGAGTTCCTCCGCGACCTCGCACCGGTGGTCGAGGACGCGATCGCGGCCGGCCGGGTCCGCACCCCGACCGAGCAGGAGCCCTTGCAGGTCGTCGACCTCGGCTGCGGCAACGCCTACCTCACGTTCGCCGCGCACCGGTACCTCACGGCCGTCCGCGGCCTCCCGGTGCACACCACGGGCGTGGACGTGAAGGCGCAGTCCCGCGACCACAACACCCAGGTCGCCGAGGAGCTCGGCCTCGGCGAGGCGATGTCGTTCGTGCAGGGTGACATCGGCTCGGCCGAGCTGCCGGTCCGCCCGGACGTCGTGCTCGCCCTGCACGCCTGCGACACCGCCACCGACGACGCCCTGGCCCGGGCGGTCACCTGGGACGCCCCGCTGGTGCTCGCGGCGCCCTGCTGCCACCACGACGTCGCCGCCCAGCTCCGGCGCACGCCGACCCCGGCGCCGTACACCCTGCTCACGCGCAGCGGCATCCTCCGCGAGCGCTTCGCGGACACGCTCACCGACGCGATGCGCGCGTCGATCCTGCGGCTGGCGGGCTACCGCGTCGACGTCATCGAGTTCGTGGACAGCAAGCACACCCCGCGCAACACGCTCCTGCGTGCCGTGCGCACGGGTGCGGCCCCCGGCGACGACGCCCGCGCGGAGCTCGACGAGCTGACCGGCACCTGGGGCGTGCACCCCAAGCTCGCGGAGCTGCTGCGTGACCGGCTGGCGTAGGGCGGCGTGGCTCTCACGCCTGCCGCCGCGTGGTCTTTTCGAGGCACGCCTCAGCGCCGTCGCGCTGGCCGTCCTGTGCCTGGCGGTGGGGGCGCCGGCCCAGGCGGACGACGGCCAACGGGTCTCGGGCCGGACGCTGTTCACGATGACCGACGAGGACGTCTTCGAGTCCAGCGGCCTGGTCGACGCCGGCCGGGTCGTCTACACCACCAACGACTCCGGCGACGACGCGGTGATCTACGGGTTCGACGCCCGCACCGGCCGGCTGGTCAGCCGGACGACGTACGCCCCCGAGGTGGACGACGTCGAGGCGCTGGCGCCGGGCCGGGGCGGTGTGGTCTGGGCGGGCGACGTCGGCGACAACCCCGGGCGCCGCAAGAGCATCGACGTCTATCGCGTCGTGCCCGGCCGGGGCAGTCACGAGCGGCCCGCGCGCCGCTACACCTTCACCTACCCCGACGGGCCGCACGACGCCGAGACGCTGCTGGTGCACCCGCGCACCGGCCGGCTGTTCGTGGTGTCCAAGTCCGTCTTCGGCGGCACCGTGTACGCCGCGCCCGGTCGGCCCCGTGCGGGCGGGCAGCCGAACCGGCTGAAGGCGTTCGCGCGGGTCACCGGGCTGGTCACCGACGGTACGTTCCTCCCCGACGGGAAGCGGGTGGTGCTGCGCACCTACGGCACCGCCACGGTCTACACGTTCCCGGGGTTCGCGCCGATCGGCACGGTCGGGCTGCCCCAGCAGCGGCAGGGGGAGGGCATCTCGGTCTCGCGCACCGGGCGGGTGCTGGTCTCGTCGGAGGGGCCCCGCAGCGACGTGCTCGAGGTGAGTCTGCCGGCGGCGCTGACCGACCCCGAGGCGACCCCGTCGGCCGCGCCGGTGGACCCGACCAAGCACCCGCTGCCGCCCACCGACGCGCGACCCGCCACCCGGACCGTGAGCCAGTGGGGCTGGACCGCACTGGCCGCGGCGGCGGTGGGGGTGCTGGGCTACCTGACGCTCAGAGGTTCTCGACTACGTGGTCCACGCAAGCGGTGAGCGCCTCGACGTCGGCCGGGTCGATCGCCGGGAACATCGCGACCCGCAGCTGGTTGCGGCCGAGCTTGCGGTAGGGCTCCACGTCGACGATCCCGTTGGCGCGCAGGGTCTTCGCGACCGCGGCGGCGTCGACGCTGTCCTCGAAGTCGATGGTGCCGATCACCAGCGAGCGCTCGTCGGGGTTGGCGACGTAGGGCGTGGTGTAGGAGGTCTTCTCCGCCCAGCTGTAGAGCCGGCTGGAGCTGTCCGTGGTGCGGGAGACCGCGAACTCCAGGCCGCCGTTGCCGTTGAGCCAGTCGAGCTGCTCGGCCATCAGGAACAGCGTGGCCAGCGACGGGGTGTTGTAGGTCTGGTTCTTCGTCGAGTTGTCGATCGCGGTGGGCAGGTCGAGGAACGCCGGCACCCACCGGCCGGTCGCGGCGATCTCGGCGGCACGCTCCAGGGCGGCGGGCGACATCACCGCGACGTAGAGGCCGCCGTCGGACCCGAAGTTCTTCTGAGGCGCGAAGTAGTAGGCGTCGACCTGGCTGATGTCCACCGGCAGGCCGCCGGCGCCGGAGGTCGCGTCGACGACGACCAGGGCCCCGTCGTCGGCGCCCTCGACGCGCCGCACGGGCGCCATCACGCCGGTGGACGTCTCGTTGTGCGCCCAGGCGTAGACGTCCACGCCGGCCTCGGCCCGCGGCTGCGGACGGGTGCCGGTCGCCGACTCGATCACCGTCGGCTCGCCGAGGAACGGCGCCTTCTTCGCGGCGGTGGCGAACTTCGAGGAGAACTCACCGAAGGACAGGTGCTGGCTGCGCTCGCGGATCAGCCCGAACGTCGCGACGTCCCAGAACGCCGTGGCACCGCCGTTGCCGAGGACGACCTCGTAGCCGTCGGGCGTCCCGAACAGCGCGGCGATGCCCTCGCGGACCCGGCCGACCAGGTTCTTGACCGGCGCCTGCCGGTGCGACGTGCCGAGCAGGGAGGTGCCCGTGTCGGCCAGCGCCCGGAGGGCCTCGACGCGGACCTTGGACGGGCCGGCGCCGAAACGGCCGTCGGCGGGCTTGAGGTGGTCGGGGATGGTGATCGTGTCGGTCACGGTGGCAGCTACCTCGGATCTCGGGTGCGAATGCCTGACCTCGTTGTCAGCCTCGGTTCGGGTGCCCGCCTATTCTGGCACCCGCATCCGCGCCGACGACGAACGGGGACACATGATGAGCGACGTACGCACCGACGCCAACCGGGGCAGGCGGACCGTGCTCCGGGTGGCCGGAGGTGCGGTGCTGTTCGCGGGTCTGCTGATGGCGCTGCTCGGGCTCGCCGACTTCTTCGGGGCGATGGCCTCCGACGAGGTCGACGCCGCGCCGACGAAGTTCTGGATGGTGTTCGCCGGGCTGCCGCTCATGGTGGTGGGCGGCTGGCTGCTGCAGGCGGGCTTCGCGCGCGCCTTCAGCTCCTTCTACGCGGAGGAGACGGCGCCGGCCGTGCGCACCACCGCGGAGGCGCTCGGCATCCGCTCCGACGCCGGGCCGTACTGCCGCCAGTGCGGCAAGCGGGCAGCCACGGACGCCCGCTTCTGCGACGGCTGCGGTGCAACCCTCGGCTGAGGCGCTGCGCATCGCGCAGGTCGGCTTCCTGGCCGCGGACACGCAGCGGCTCGTCGAGCAGGTCCAGGCGGAGTACGTCACGCTCTACGGCGGCCCGGACAGCTCACCGATCGAGGACGGCGTCTTCGACCCGCCGCGCGGCGCGTTCTTCCTCGGGTACGTCGACGACGAGCCGGTCGCGATGGGCGGCTGGCGGCAGCGGCCGGACCTGCACGTGCTCGGCGGGGAGCGGGCGGCGGAGATCAAGCGGATGTACGTCGCGCCGTCGGCGCGTCGCCGCGGCCACGGCAACGCCCTCCTCGCGCACCTGGAGCAGACCGCCCGGGCTACGGGGGTCGACGTGATGGTGCTGGAGACCGGGACCGAGCAGCCGGCGGCGATCCGGATGTACCTCGAGGCGGGCTACGAGCTCACCGAGAACTGGGGGCACTACGCCTGGTCGCCGAAGTCGCGGTGCTTCGGCAAGCGGCTCTGAGAAGGGGCTGGTGCTAGCGGACGACCAAGGGCTCGGTGGCGGTCGCGGCCTCGATGGAGTCGTGGATCGCGAACACCTTGTCGAGGCCGGTGATCCGGAAGACCTTCAGCATCTGGTCCTCGGTGCACACCAGCACGAGGGAGCCCTTCAGCGCGTGGGCGCGGCGGCGGCCGCCGATCAGGGCGCCGAGCCCGGTCGACTCGATGAAGTCCACTCCCAGCAGGTCGACGACGAGGTTGACCTCACCGGCCACGAGCAGCTCGGTGAGGGCGTTCTTGAGCTGGGGGCCGGTGGCGAAGTCGATCTCGCCCTGGGGGCTGACGACGGTGTAACCACGCGTGCGGGTCACGTCGATCTGCAGATGCATGTAAGGGGTCCTCCGAGCGCCGGTGCGGACCGCTGCGTCTCTGAACGAGCCCGGACGATCCTGTCAGAACGCGGACGAACGGTCCATCCAGGACAGGCTGTGTCTAGCGTCACCCTGCCACGCGTCGACAACCGGGTCGGCGGGGGCCCCGGGTCAGGCCCAGGTGCTGTCCCACCCGTCGACCTCGTCGGCCTTGCGCTCGGCAGGCCCGGCGTACACCGCGGACGGCCGGATCAGCCGGCCGGTGCGCTTCTGCTCGAGGATGTGCGCCGACCAGCCGCCGGTGCGGGCACAGGTGAACATCGAGGTGAACATCGGCGCCGGGACCTCCGCGAAGTCGAGCACGATCGCGGCCCAGAACTCCACGTTGGTCTCGAGCACCCGGTCCGGCCGGCGTTCCCGCAGCTCCGCGAGCGCAGCCTTCTCCAGGGCCTCGGCCACCTCGTAGCGCGGGGCGTTCAGCTCCTTGGCCGTGCGCCGCAGCACCCGGGCACGCGGGTCCTCGGCGCGGTAGACACGGTGCCCGAAGCCCATCAGCCGCTCGCCGGAGTCCAGCAGGGCCTTGACGTACGACTCCGCGTCGCCGGTCTTCTCGACCTCCCGGATCATGCCGAGCACCCGCGAGGGCGCGCCGCCGTGCAGCGGGCCGCTCATCGCGCCGATGGCGCCGGAGAACGCCGCAGCCACGTCCGCTCCGGTGGAGGTGATCACCCGGGCGGTGAACGTCGAGGCGTTCATGCCGTGCTCGGCCGCCGAGGACCAGTAGGCGTCGATCGCCTGCACGTGCTTGACGTCGGCCTCGCCCTTCCAGCGGATCATGAACCGCTCGGCGAGCGTGCGGCCCTGGTCGACGTCCTTCTGCGGGACGACCGGCTGGTGCAGGCCGCGCGCGGCCTGCGCGGCGTACGACAGCACCATCACCGCGACCCGGCTCAGGTCCTCGCGGGCCTGCTCCTCGGAGATGTCGTAGGTCTGCCGGAAGCCGAACGCCGGGGCCAGCATCGCGATGGCTGCCTGGACGTCGACGCGGATGTCCCCGGTGTGCACGGGGATGTTGTAGGCCTCGGCCGGGGGGAGGCCGGGCTTGTAGGCGCCGTCGATCAGCAGGCCCCAGACGTTCTCGAACGGCACCCGGCCGACGATCTCCTCGATGTCGACACCGCGGTAGCGCAGCGCCGACCCCTCCTTGTCGGGCTCGGCGATCTCGGTCTCGAAGGCGACGACGCCCTCCAGCCCGTGCCTGACCTCGTTGTCGCCGGTCATGTCGTCCCCTTCTCCGTCGTCCGTCGCACCACAAACCCCGCCATCATGCCCCGCTTGTTACCCGCCCGTCACTTCTTTGTCGCCAGGGATCCCTCACTAGGTTGGGCAGATGGTTCCCGACCCGTCCGCCCCGGACCTGGCCGCCCTGCGTCGCGAGTACGGCGACCACGGGCTCGACGTGCCCGACCTCGCTCCCGATCCCGTCTCGATGTTCCGTCGGTGGCTCGACGACACGGTGGCCGCGGGCCTGCACGAGCCGAACGCGATGGTGGTCGCGACGGTCTCGCCCGAAGGCCGGCCGTCGTCGCGGATGGTGCTCCTCAAGGGCGTCGACGAGCGCGGCTTCGTGTTCTTCACCAACTACGAGTCACGCAAGGCCGCCGACATCGCGGCCATCCCGCACGTGTCGCTGCTGTTCCCGTGGCACGACCTCCAGCGTCAGGTCCGGGTGGAGGGGACCGCGTCGAAGGTGTCGGCCGAGGAGAGCGAGGCCTACTTCGCGAGCCGGCCCCGGGAGTCCCAGCTCGGTGCGTGGGCGTCGCCGCAGTCGCGGGTGGTGTCGTCGCGGTCCGCGCTCGACGAGAGGTACGGCGGCGTGCTGGCCCAGTTCGCCGAGCTCGACGAGGTGCCCGTCCCGCCGCACTGGGGAGGGTTCCGCGTCGCGCCGTACGCCGTGGAGTTCTGGCAGGGCCGCAAGGGCCGGATGCACGACCGGCTGGTCTACCGCCGCGCCGAGGACGATCCGCACGCACCGTGGACGGTGGACCGGCTCGCGCCGTGACGGCTGGGCACCTGTACTGAGCAACGAAAACAGGTTGTGAGTGAGTGCTCACTCACTTATCCTTTCCCGGTGACCAGGACCGACCGCCGCCGAGCCGCGCCGATGGCTCCCGACGACCGTCGCCGCGCCATCGTGGACGCGGTCGTGCCGCTCCTGCTCGCCCACGGTGACGACGTCACCACCAAGCAGATCGCCGACGCCGCCGGCATCGCCGAGGGCACCATCTTCCGGGTCTTCCCCGACAAACCGGCGCTGCTGATGGCCGCGGCCGCGGAGACCATGAACCCCTCCGACGGTGGCGCCGAGCTGGAGGCGGCGCTGGCCGGCCACGACGACCTGCGCGACCGCGTCCGGATCACCGCCGAGCGGATGATCGAGCGCTCCGACCGGGTCGTCGCGGTGATGATGGCGCTGCGCAAGATCTGGATGTCCCAGCCGGACCGTGAGCACCCGGAGGGCCCGCCGGCCTTCGTCACCGAGGCCAACCACAACCTCCAGGTGATGCTCACCCGCGTGTTCGAGCCGCACCGCGCCGAGCTCGCCGTCGACCCGTCGACCGCCGCCACCGTGCTGCGCACCCTGGTGCTCGGCTCGCGGCACCCCGGCGTCGACCCCGACAACCGTCTCACCGCCGAGCAGATCGTGGACGTGCTGCTCGACGGCATCCGCACCCGTACCGAGAAGGGGGACTGACGTGCTGCTGCGCATCCTGAAGGAGCACCTCGCGCCGTACCGGCCGCAGCTCGGCCTCGTCGTGCTGCTGCAGTTCGTCGGCACGATGGCGGCGTTGTACCTGCCCAGCCTCAACGCCGACATCATCGACACCGGCGTCGCCCAGGGCGACACCGGCTTCATCACCCGGACCGGCGCGCTGATGCTCGCCGTGTCGCTGGTGCAGATCCTGTGCAGCACCGGGGCGGTGTACGTCGGAGCGCGGACCGCCATGGCGTTCGGACGCGACGTGCGGGCCGCGCTGTTCCACCGGGTCGGGTCGTTCTCGAGCCGCGAGGTCTACCAGATCGGCGCGCCGTCGCTGATCACCCGCAACACCAACGACGTCCAGCAGGTGCAGATGCTCGTGCTGATGACCTGCACGATGATGGTCGCCGCGCCGATCATGATGGTCGGCGGCGTGCTGATGGCGATGCGCGAGGACCTCGGGCTGTCCTGGCTGCTCGCCGTCTGCGTGCCGATGCTGTTCCTCGCCGTCGGCTTCATCATCTCGCGGATGATCCCGGGCTTCCGGCTGATGCAGACCCGCATCGACGCGGTGAACCGGATCCTGCGCGAGCAGATCACCGGCATCCGGGTGGTCCGCGCGTTCGTCCGGGAGCCCGTCGAGACGCAGCGGTTCGCCCGCGCCAACGACGACCTCACCGGGGTCGCGGTGCGCACCGGCCGGTGGATGGCCACGATGTTCCCGACCGTGATGCTGATCCTCAACGTGTCCAGCGTCGCCGTGCTGTGGTTCGGCGGGCACCGCGTGGACGACGGGTCCATGCAGATCGGCGCGCTCACCGCGTTCCTTGCCTACCTCGTGCAGATCCTGATGTCGGTGATGATGGCGACCTTCATGCTGATCATGGTGCCGCGCGCGTCCGTGTGCGCCGACCGGATCGCCGAGGTGTTCGACACCGGCACGTCCGTCGTACCTCCCGCGTCACCGGTCACCAGCCTCGAGGGCAGCGGCGAGCTGGAGCTGCGCGGCGTGCAGTTCACCTACCCGGGGGCCGAAGAGCCGGTGCTCCGCGAGGTCAGCTTCACCGCCCGCCCCGGGCAGACCACCGCCGTGATCGGGTCGACCGGCGCCGGCAAGACCACGCTGGTCAACCTGGTGCCGCGGTTGTTCGACGTCACCGGCGGCCAGGTGTACGTCGACGGGGTCGACGTACGCGACCTGGAGCCGGAGCTGCTCTGGAGCCGGATCGGGCTGGTGCCGCAGAAGGCGTTCCTGTTCTCCGGCACCGTCCGGAGCAACCTGCTCTACGGCAAGGCGGACGCCACCGACGAGGAGCTGTGGCGGGCGCTGGAGATCGCGCAGGGCCGGGACTTCGTGGAGGCGATGCCCGAGGGTCTCGACGCCCCGATCACGCAGGGCGGCACCAACGTGTCCGGCGGCCAGCGGCAGCGGCTCGCGATCGCCCGGGCGCTGGTGCGGCAGCCGGAGATCTACCTGTTCGACGACTCGTTCTCGGCGCTCGACCTGGCCACCGACGCCCGCCTGCGCGCGGCGCTCAGACCGGTGACCACCGACGCGACCGTCGTGATCGTGGCGCAGCGGGTGTCGACGATCGTCGACGCCGACCAGATCCTCGTGCTCGAGGACGGCGAGGTGGTCGGCCGCGGCCGGCACGCCGAGCTGCTCGAGACCTGCGAGACCTACCAGGAGATCGTGCGGTCCCAGCTGACGGCGGAGGAGGCGGCATGAGCGTCGACGAGACGGTTCCTGAGCGTGTCGAGGGGGTCGCCGAGCCGGGGGCGTCGAAGCAGCCTGCCGGCCAGATGAAGGAGACCGAGCGGGTCGTCGCGGGCCCCGGCCCCGGCCGTGGTCCGTTCGGCGGCGGCATGGTCGGCCAGAAGTCCATGAGCTTCGGGCCGTCGGCCAAGCGGCTGGCCCGGCGGATGGGGCCCGACCGCGGCAAGGCGGTCGCCGTCCTGGCGCTCGCCGTGGTCAGCGTCGGGCTGAGTGTCCTCGGGCCGAGGATCCTGGGCCACGCCACCGACCTGATCTTCTCCGGGCTGTTCGGCCGGCAGCTGCCGGGCGGCACCACCAAGGCCGACGCCGTCGCCGGGCTCCGGGCCCGCGGCGACGACAACCTCGCCGACATGCTCGCCGGCATGGACGTCGTGCCGGGGCGTGGCGTCGACTTCACCGCGGTCGGGCACGTGCTGATGCTCGTGCTCGCGGTCTACCTCGCCTCCTCGATCCTCGCCTGGCTGCAGGGCTTCATCCTCAACGGCGTCGTGCAGAACACCGTCCGGACGATGCGCTCGGACGTCGAGGAGAAGGTCAACCGGCTTCCGCTGAGCTACTTCGACAAGCAGCCCCGCGGCGAGCTGCTGTCCCGGGTCACCAACGACATCGACAACGTCAGCCAGACCCTCCAGCAGACGATGAGCCAGCTGCTCGTCTCGCTGCTCACCGTGGTCGGCGTGCTGTCGATGATGTTCTGGATCTCGTGGACCCTGGCGCTGGTCGCGCTCGTCACGGTGCCGCTGACGATGGTCGTGACCGGGCAGATCATGAAGCGCTCGCAGGGGATGTTCATCACCCAGTGGCGTCGCACCGGCCAGCTCAACGCGCACATCGAGGAGACCTTCACCGGTCACGCGCTGGTCAAGGTGTTCGGCCGGCAGGCCGAGGTCGAGCAGCGGTTCGCGGAGGAGAACGACGAGCTGTTCCAGGCCAGCTTCGGCGCGCAGTTCGTGTCCGGGCTGATCATGCCGATGATGATGTTCATCGGGAACATCAACTACGTCGTGATCGCGGTGCTCGGCGGTCTCCGGGTCGCGAGCGGGACGATGAGCCTGGGCGACGTACAGGCCTTCATCCAGTACTCCCGCCAGTTCACCCAGCCGCTCACCCAGGTCGCGTCCATGATCAACCTGCTGCAGTCCGGGGTGGCGTCCGCCGAGCGGGTCTTCGAGCTGCTCGACGCCGAGGAGGAGCCGGTCGAGCAGGCCGAGCCGCTCGCCGTCGGCGGCCGGGGCGAGGTGGCCTTCGAGCAGGTGTCGTTCCGCTACGAGCCCGACCGTCCGCTGATCGAGGACCTGTCCCTGGTGGCCACGCCCGGCCAGACCGTCGCGATCGTCGGCCCGACCGGTGCCGGCAAGACCACGCTGGTGAACCTCGTGATGCGGTTCTACGACGTCGACTCCGGCCGGATCACCATCGACGGCGTCGACATCGCGACCATGCGGCGCGCCGACCTGCGTGGCCGGACCGGCATGGTGCTGCAGGACACCTGGCTGTTCGAGGGCACCATCCGCGACAACATCGCCTACGGCCGGCCCGACGCCACCGCGGAGGAGATCCTCGAGGCCGCCCGCGCGACGTTCGTCGACCGCTTCGTGCACAACCTGCCCGACGGCTACGACACGCTGGTCGACGAGGACGGCTCGAACATCTCCGCCGGCGAGCGGCAGCTGGTCACGATCGCCCGGGCGTTCCTGGCCGACCCGGCGCTGCTGATCCTCGACGAGGCGACCAGCTCGGTCGACACCCGCACCGAGCTGCTGCTCCAGCAGGCGATGGCGGCGCTGCGCACCGACCGGACGTCGTTCGTGATCGCGCACCGGCTGTCCACGATCCGCGACGCCGACCTGATCCTGGTGATGGAGGACGGCGCGATCGTCGAGCAGGGCACTCACCACGAGCTGCTCGCCGCCGACGGCGCCTACGCCGCGTTGTACAACTCGCAGTTCGCCCAGGCGCTGGTCTGACCGCACGAGTCAGGTTCGCGGCAGGTTCGGGGCCTACGGTGGGGGCGTGCTCGTCCGTGCCCGTCGTGCCGCGCTCGGCTGCTGCGTGCTCGCCGCCCTGCTCGCGGCGTGCACCAGCGGCGGCTCGGCGACGACGGCCCCCGCGACGACGGGCCCGGTGACGACGCGCTCTCCGGCACCCAGGTCGACGGCACCTGCCCCCACGGTGGCGCGGGTCCCCGCACCGTTCCGCGACCCGCTCCCGGGGATGCCCGCGTCGGTGCCCGGCCAGGTCTACGCCCACGCCGCCGCGGGGCAGCTGCGTCCGGACGTGGCGGCCGACCCGGCGTACCTCTACGTCCCCAACGCGTACGGCGCGCCCACCACCACGGTCATCGACCAGCGCACCCGCAAGGTGGTGCGCGTCCTGCACACCGGCACGTTGTCCCAGCACGTCACGCCGTCGTGGGACCTGCGCACCCTGTACGTCGAGGCCAGTGAGGCCAACCGCCTGGTCGCGATCGACCCGGCCACCGGGAAGGTGGAGCGGCGGATCCCGCAGAAACGGCCGTACAACCTCTACTTCACCCCCGACGGGCGGCGGGCCGTCGTGATGGCCGAGCAGGACGACGAGATCGTCTTCACCGACCCGCGCTCGTTCCACCGACGGGCTGTCGTCCACGACCGCAGCTGCAACGGACCCAACCACGCCGACTTCTCGGCCGACGGGCGGTTCTTCGTCGTCACCTGCGAGTTCTCCGGGTCGTTGCTGAAGATCTCGACGACGTCGCACCGGGTGCTCGGTCGGCGCGACCTCGGCCCGGGCAGCAAGCCGCAGGACGTCCGGCTCTCCCCGGACGGCCGGACCTTCTACGTCGCGGACATGGGCCGGGACCGGCTGCTGCGCATCGGCTGGCGCTCGTTCCGGGTGGCCGGCAGCACGCACATGCCCGCGATGCCGCACGGCATCTATCCCAGCAGGGACGGGCGCTTCCTCTACGTCTCGGACCGGATGGCCGGCGAGGTCAGCGTGGTCTCCGTGGCCACGAACAAGATCGTGGACACCTGGAAGGCGCCCGGAGGTCACCCGGACATGGGCGGACTGTCCGCCGACGGCCGGACCCTCTGGCTGTCCGGCCGCTACGACGGACACGTGTTCGGCTGGGACACGCGCACCGGCCGGCTCGTCGCGAAGATCCGCGTCGGCGGCAACCCGCACGGGCTGCTCGTCTGGCCGCAGCCGGGCCGCTACTCGCTCGGCCACACCGGGAACCTCCGGTGAGCCGGTGGGTCGCTGCCGCCGTCCTGCTGGTGGTCGCCGGGTGCACCAACGGCTGCACGGACGGCGGCGCAGCCACACCGTCCCCACCCCGGACGACCCGCTCCGGGGCCGCCTCTCCGACCGCACCCGCGGCGTCGCCGACCCGCCGGCCCGGGCGACTGCGGGTCGTGCGGACGCACTGGCGGCTGCCGGAGCCGGTCGCCCGCGAGGCGGTCGTGCCCCGCGCGGACGGCACATCGGTCGTGGTGGCCGGGGGCCTGCTCGCCGGTGACCGGTCCACCGCGACGGCCTACTCCCTCGACCTGCGCGGGGGCGCGGTCAGCCCGCTGCCCGACCTGGGCACCGCGGTCCACGACACCGCCGGCGTCCGGCTCGCCGGTCGGACGCTGGTGCTCGGCGGCGGCAACGCCAGCGAGCAGTCGGTGGTGCAGTCCGTGAGCCGGGGCGGCGCACGCGTGCGCGGGCACCTGCCGGGCGCCCGCTCCGACCTGAGCGCGGTGCGGGTGGGGGCGCGGGCCCTCGTCGTCGGCGGGTACGACGGTCTCTCGCCGGCCCTGCCCGCCGTGCTGTCCAGCCGGGACGGCCGTCGCTGGCGCACGGTCGCGCGGCTCCCCGTTCCGGTCCGCTACGCCGCCGTGGTCGCGGCCGGAGCGACGGTCTGGGTCTTCGGCGGCGAGCGCAACGGGGCGATGGTCGACGTGGTGCAGCGGGTCGACCCGGCCACGGGCACCGCGCGTGTCGTCGCGCACCTGCCGCGGCCGTTGGGCCACGCGGCGGCCCTGCTGCTCGGGGACCGGGTGCTGGTGGCCGGCGGCCGCACGAGCGCGGACCGCCTGACCTCACGACTGTGGTGGTTCGACCCCGGGTCCGGACGGTTCACGCGGGCCGGCCGGCTGCCGCGGCCCCTGGCCGACTCTGCGGCCTTCGCGGACGGGACCACGGGCTACCTCGTGGGCGGCGAGACACCTGCGTTCAGCGACCGGGTGCTCCGGCTGCGACGGGACTGAGAAGCAAGCGACCCGCGGGCGGTGCGGCTGCCTCGCTGAGGGAGCCGCGTCTCCGGTCGGATGATGTCCGGAGCGCCCACGGGCCGGGTGACTGCTTGTAGTGACCAGCGCGCACTGCAACGAGCGTGGCTGGTTGGTGCGCTGCTAGCGAGCAGCCACCTCACGAATCCGATAAGAATGCATCTGTCGGACCACCTCCTTTCCCGTGTACGACAACGGTACGTCCGACGCCGGACACCCGACAAGGGCATTTCCGCCGGGATGCGAAGGTTGGTTCGTGCAGACAGAGCCGGCCGTCGAGACCAAGCGGTCGTGGTGGCGGTCGGTGGTCACCGACGTCCGTCCGCTGCAGGTGTCGGCGCCGTACCGTCGGCTGTTCTTCGGCAACACCGTCGCCCAGCTCGGGCAGCAGATGAGCAACGTGGCGGTGGCCATCCAGGTCTACGCGCTCACCCACTCGTCGTTCTACGTCGGCCTGGTCGGGATCTTCGCGCTGGTGCCGCTGGTGGGGCTCGGGTTGTACGGCGGCGCGATCGCCGACGCCGTCGACCGGCGCAGCCTCGCCCTCGTCGCGAGCGCCGGGCTCTGGGCGGTCTCGATCGCCCTTGCCGTGCAGGCGTTCGCGGGCAACGAGTCGGTGTGGTTGCTCTACGGCTGCGTCGCCGTCCAGTCCGGGTTCTACGCGATCAACAACCCGGCGCGCAGCGCGATGGTGCCGCGCCTGCTCGACAAGGAGCTGCTGCCGGCGGCCGCCGCGCTGAACATGGCGTCGTTCAACCTCGGCTTCACGTTCGGCCCGATGCTCGGGGCGCTGGCCATCAAGTGGCAAGGGTTCGGGGCGGCGTACGCCATCGACGTGGTCACGTTCGCCGCTGCCTACTACGCGCTCGTCCGGATGCCCAAGATGCCGCCGCTGGCCAACAGCCCGCGTGCCGGCCTGCGGTCGGTGGCCGACGGGCTGCGGTTCCTCAAGCGGTCGCCGAACCTGCGGATGACGTTCATCCTCGACCTCTGCGCGATGGTGCTGGCACAGCCGCGTGCGCTGTTCCCCGCCCTCGCCTTCAAGGTGTACGGCGGTGGGGCCGGCGTCGTGGGCCTGCTGCAGAGTGCACCCGCCGCGGGCGCGGTGGTGGCGTTCCTGTTCTCGGGCTGGGTGAGCCGGGTGCACCGGCAGGGGTTCGCGATCGTCGTGGCGGTGCTGGTCTACGGCGCCGCGGTCGGCGGCGTGGGGCTGACCGACGTGCTCTGGCTGGGCGTGCTGTTCCTGGCGGTGTCCGGGATGGCGGACATGGTGAGCGCGGCGTACCGCTCCACGATCCTGCAGGTCGCCGCCCCCGACCAGCTGCGCGGACGGCTGCAGGGCGTGTTCATCGTGGTGGTCGCGGGCGGCCCCCGGGCCGGTGACTTCCTGGCCGGGTCGGTGGCGAGCAGCGTGGGGGAGCGGGCGGCCCTGGTCCTCGGCGGTCTCGCCTGCATCGCGGGCGTGCTCACCGCGACCGCGCTGTCCCGGCGGTTCCTCGACTACGACGCCCGTCACCCGACGCCCTGAGGGTGCCCGGGATCACGTCTCATAGATGTTTGCAGAACGCAAGCATTTGGTACCGTGAGGGAGCACCCCACAGAGACGCGAGGCCATGACCGACACGCACACATCGACCACCACCGCCGCGGCTGCCGACACCGCGATGACCCACCGCGAGGTGCTCGAGGCGCTGTCCGGCCTGCTGCTCGGCCTGTTCGTGGCGATGCTGTCCTCGACCGTCGTCTCGAACGCGCTGCCCCGGATCGTGCCCGACCTGCACGGCACCGAGTCCGGCTACACCTGGGTCGTCGTCGCCACGCTGCTGACCATGACGGCCTCGACGCCGGTGTGGGGCAAGCTGGCCGACCTGTTCAACAAGAAGATGCTGGTGCAGAGCGCGCTGGTCATCTACTCGGTGGGATCGCTGGCCGCCGGCTTCGCGCCCAACATGGGCTCGCTGATCGCCGCGCGCGCCGTGCAGGGCCTCGGGGTCGGTGGCCTGACCGCGCTGGTCCAGGTCGTCATCGCCTCGATCGTGTCGCCGCGCGAGCGGGGCCGCTACTCCGGCTACATCGGCGCGGTCTTCGCGCTCGCCACCGTCAGCGGCCCGCTCATCGGCGGCCTGATCGTGGACTCGACGTTCGGCTGGCGCGGCTGCTTCTTCGTCGGCCTCCCGATCGCGGCGCTCGCGTTCGCCGTACTCCAGAAGACCCTGCACATCGAGACCGTGAAGCGCGACGTGAGCATCGACTACCTCGGCGCCGTGCTGATCGCCGGCGGCGTCTCGGTCCTGCTGATCTGGGTGTCCCTGGCCGGCCACGACTTCGACTGGGCGTCGTTCACCAGCGCCGGGATGGTCGTCCTCGGCCTGCTGCTGCTGGCCGCCGCCGTACTGGTCGAGCTCCGTGCGACGGAGCCGATCATCCCGCTGCGGCTGTTCCGTGACCGTACGACGAGCCTCGCCACGTTCGCCTCGGTGATGATCGGCGTCGCGATGTTCGGCTCGACGGTCTACCTCTCGCAGTACTTCCAGATCGCGCACGGCATGTCCCCGACGCACGCCGGCCTGATGTCCATCGCGATGGTCGGCGGCCTGCTGGTCTCCAGCATCGGCACCGGCCGGATCATCTCGAGGACGGGCCGCTGGAAGAAGTTCCTCGTCGGCGGCATGGTGCTGGTGATCGTCGGGCTGTCGCTGCTCTCCACCATCGACGACACCACCAGCCTGGTCCGGGTCGGCGTGTTCATGGCGGTGCTCGGCCTGGGGCTCGGCGCCACCATGCAGAACCTCGTCCTCGCGGTGCAGAACAACACCGCCCAGCGGGACATGGGCGCCGCGAGCTCGCTCGTCGCGTTCTTCCGCTCGATGGGCGGCTCGATCGGTGTCTCCGCGCTCGGCGCCGTGCTCAGCCACCAGGTGGTCGACGGCGTCACCTCCGGGCTGGCCAAGCTGGGGGTCCACCCGACCGCCGGCGGCTCGTCCAACACCATCCCGGACATGGCCACCCTGCCCGCTCCGGTCCGCGCGGTCTTCGAGCACGCCTTCGGCACCGCGACCGGACACGTGTTCCTGATCGCCGCGCCCTGCGCCGCCATCGCCCTGGTCGCCGTGCTGTTCATCCGGGAGGTGCCGCTGCGCACCACCATCGAGCGCCAGGACGAGCTGGTCGGCGCCGCTGCCGGCGAGCGGGCCTGAGCCGCCGCCAGATTCCCAGGGCCCCCAGGTAAACCGGCACACCCCCGACGTTGCAACGCCGGGGGTGTGCCAGTTTCGTCGGGGGTGTCAGCGCGGCGCGCCCGCGTCCGGGAGCCGCCTTCGAGGCGCGCGGGCAGGCGGCCGCCGAGGTCGAGCAGCCACGGCTCCGGCCCGTCCTCGGACGTGAGGATCCGGCACAGCACCACGGACCCGGGCGCGACTGCGGCGACCTTCTGCGTCTCCTCGATCGAGTCGACGACGAACACACGCACGCCCAGCCGCGCCGCGAACGCGATGTCCTGACGACGCTTGACCGGGTTGGAGTAGACCAGGTCCCCGGCCGTCGCCCCCGCACGCAGGGCGGCGACGACCTCGGCCGGAGCGGCCACGTCGAAGCGGCCCCCGGCCGCGGCCAGGGCCGCGAGCAGCGCCGGCTCCGGGTTCGCCCCGACCGCGTAGTGCACCGACGTGCCCGGCAGGCACGCGGCGATCCGGCGGTAGCGGGTCACCGCGGCCGGCACGTCGAGGTCGAGGTACGGCGTGCCCGCCGTTGCGACCCCAGGTGTGGACCCAGGACGGAGGGGTGGTGTGCGGACCAGCTGGAGCACGGCAGACATCGGGTTCCCCGTCGGGTGAGTCTGAGACGCCGCGCCCGAGATGGCGGCACTGTCACCCGGTCAGGAGCCCGTGCACCCCCGCCGTGATACGTCAGGCTCTGCGGAACCAGGCAGCCGTGTCCGGGGCGATCCGTCCGTCGACCGGGTCCGCCCCGCTCGACAGGAGCAGCTCGCCCGCGACCTCCGGCAGGCGCGCCGTACGCGAGCCGCAGTTGACCATGCACACCAGGTCGCCGCGGGTGAACGCGAACGTGCCCGGAGCCGTGGTGAGCAGCTCGACCTCGTCGGGCAGGCCCTCGCGGACCTCCCGGCGCAGCCGCAGCATCCGCTTGAAGAAGGCCAGCGTCGAGCCGTCGTCGCCGGCCTGCTTCTCGACCGTGAGGTCGGCCCAGTCGTCCGGCTGCGGCAGCCACGGCTGGCCCTCGCCCGGACCGAAGCCGTACGGCGCCTTCTCGCCGGACCACGGGATCGGCACGCGGCAGCCGTCGCGCCCGACCGGGTCGCCGCCGCGGTGGAAGGACGGGTCCTGCCGCAGCTCCGGCGGGACGTCGACCTGCTCCAGGCCGAGCTCCTCGCCCTGGTAGACGTAGGCCGAGCCGGGCAGCGCCATCATCGTGAGCGCGGCCGCCCTGGCCCGGGCCACACCGGTCTCGCCGCCGCCGTAGCGGGTCGTCTCGCGGACCACGTCGTGGTTGGAGAGCACCCAGGTCGGCGTGCCCCCGACCAGGCCGACGGAGTCGAACGTGTCCACGACGACCTTGCGGAAGGCCGCGGCCGACCACTTCGCCTCGAGCCAGGTGAAGTTGAACGTCTGCTGGAGCTCGTCCTCGCGGATGTAGCGGGCCATCGCCTCCGGGGTGCCGGCGCAGGCCTCGGCCACCGCCATCCGGTCGCCGTCGTAGGAGTCGAGGACCTTGCGCCACTCGCGGTAGACCTCGTGCACCTGCGGCTGGTCCCACATCGGGTGCGGCGGCTTGTGGTGCCGCTCGCGGGGCACCAGGTCGGCCTGCTTGTAGAGCCCGTGCGCCGCGTCCACGCGGAAGCCGTCGACGCCGCGGTCCAGCCAGAAGCGCAGGATCGTCTCGAACTCGTCGTGGACCTCGGTGTTCCACCAGTTGAGGTCGGGCTGGCTGACGTCGAAGAGGTGGAGGTACCACTGGCCGTCCTCGACGCGCGTCCAGGCCGGGCCGCCGAAGATCGAGATCCAGTTGTTCGGCGGCTTCTGGCCGTTGCGGCCGGTGCCGTCGCGGAACACGTACCGCTCGCGCTCCGGGCTGCCAGGGGCCGCGGCCAGCGCGGCCCGGAACCACGGGTGCTCGGTCGAGGAGTGGTTGGGCACCACGTCGACGATCACCCGGATGCCGACCTCGTGGGCCGTGGCGAGCATCGCGTCGAAGTCGGCGAGCGTGCCGAACAGCGGGTCCACGTCGCGGTAGTCGGCCACGTCGTAGCCGTGGTCGTGCTGCGGCGAGGGGTAGAACGGCGTGATCCACACCGAGTCCACGCCGAGGTCCGCGAGGTAGGGCAGCCGCTCCCGGATGCCGGCCATGTCACCCACCCCGTCGCCGTTGCCGTCGGCGAAGCTGCGGACGTAGATCTGGTAGCAGACGGAGTGCTGCCACCACGGGCTGCGGGACGTGTCGATTTGCACGTTCCAATTGAGGGGGAGACGGGGGGTGCGCGTCAAACCGGGTCATGCCGCCTTGGGCTAGTTGAACACCGAGGGGTCGACCGCGATCCACACGTGCCGGGCCGTCGCGACGACGCGGCCGTCCGCGTCGTACAGCGTGCTCGCGGTGAACGACTTGCGGCCGTCGCGGCCGAGCGCCCGGCCCACCACCACGTGCGGCTCGCCCACGACCGGCCGGGCGTCGACCCGCGCGGTCATCCGGCCGAGCACGCACGGCCGGCCCTCGAGGTCCTCCGACCAGCCGCCCACGCAGTCGAGGGCCGCCCAGGTGATGCCGAACCCGCAGCGCTGCAGGCCGTCGACGAGGTCACTGGACTCCGCGTGCGAGACGGCGGGCACCCACACCGAGGCGACGTGGCCACGGTCGCCGTCCACCGGACCGGGGAAGATCCGCAGTCCGTCGCCGTCTGCCCGGTCGGGACCGCAGGCGAAGCAGGTCGGGAACGGGTGCTTGACCAGCCCGGGGTAGCCGAGCATCGCCGACGCCGCGACGTCCGGGGGCACCTCGTCGACCGCGTCGAGCTCGAGGTCGACGAGCCGGGCGGTGGCCACCACCTCGTCGCCGATGCCCAGCGTCGACACGCCCGCGTCGGAGGTGATGGCCATCGGGACCTCGAGCGGCGGGGGGCGGCGCAGGGTCACCTCGACGACGTCGGTGGTGGAGACCCGCTCGGCGAGGGAGCCGGCGACGAAGCCGCCGTTGCCGGAGCGGACCGGGCCGTTGAAGCGGGCCGGGACGATCAGGTCGTTCATCGTTTGACGCGGTCGTAGCGCGCGAGCGCCTCGATCCGCTCCTCCTTGTGGTCGACGATCGGTTGCGGGTACCCGTCCGGCACCCCGTCCGGGGCGGTCGACGGCTCGTGCACGAGCTTCGGGTCGAGGTCGCGCAGCTCGGGCACCCAGCGCTTGACGTAGGTGCCGGCCGGGTCGAACTTCGCGCCCTGGCTCGTCGGGTTGAAGACCCGGAAGTACGGCGCCGCGTCGGTGCCGCACCCCGCCGTCCACTGCCAGCCGTGCTGGTTGGAGGCGAGGTCGCCGTCGACGAGCCACTGCATGAAGTGCCGGGCGCCGTGCTGCCACTCGACGTGCAGGTCCTTGACCAGGAAGCTCGCGACGATCATCCGCACCCGGTTGTGCATCCAGCCGGTGGCCCGCAGCTGGCGCATCCCGGCGTCCACGATCGGGAAGCCGGTGCGGCCCTGCTTCCACGCGTCGAGGTGGTCGGCCGGGTCGTCGTACTCCATCTTGGCGAACTCGGGGCGGAGGTACTCCCGCGCGGTCTCCGGCCGCTGGAACAGCACGTCGGCGTAGAACTCACGCCAGGCGAGCTCCTTGCGGTAGGTCACCGCGCCCTGCGACGAGCGGCCCTTGAGGTCGGCGAGCATCGTGCGCGGGTGGATCTCGCCCCACTTGAGGTGCGCCGACATGTGCGAGGTGGCGTCGAGGTCGGGACGGTCACGGTCCCCGTCGTAGTCGGCGAGCGGCCCCTCGACGTACGCCTGCCAGCGTCTGCGCGCGGCGTCCTCCCCGGCCTCCGGCAGGTCGAGCCCGTCCGGCAGCTCCGGCGACGGGAGGTCGACGGTGTCGTCGAGGGCCAGCCAGGTCGCGCCGGTCGGGGCGTCGACCGGGTCCCGCCACCCGTGCTCCATCCAGCCCCTGGAGAACGGCGTGAAGACCTTGTAGGGGTCGCCGGAGCCGTTCCGCACCCGGTCCGGCGCCACGGCGTACGGCGACCCGGTGCGCACCAGCTCGACGCCCGCGTCCCGCAGGGCCTGCTCGACGTCGCGGTCGCGCCGGTGCCCGTAGGGCCCGTAGTCGGCAGCGATGTGCACGCGGCTCGCGCCGACGGCCTGGGCGGCGAGCACGACCTGGCGCACCGGGTTGCCGCGGACCACAGAGAGCCCGGCCCTCCGCTGCCGCAGCGAGGAGTCGAGGGAGCGCAGCGACTCGGTGAGGTACCACCGGCGCGAGACGCCCGCGGGACCCCACAACGCGGGGTCGAGCACGAAGAGGGGGAGCACTCCGTCGCTCTCGCAGGCTTCGAGGAGCGCGGGGTTGTCGGAGAGGCGAAGGTCCCGTCTGAACCAGATGACCGTCGTCGTCACCTCGCCCACTAAACCACCCGTCCGGGCATGAGACAGAATGGCCAGGTGAGCGATCTGATCGACACCACCGAGATGTACCTCCGGACCATCTACGAGCTGGTCGAGGAGGGCATCGTCCCGTTGCGTGCCCGGATCGCCGAGCGGCTGCACCAGAGCGGACCCACGGTCAGCCAGACGGTCGCGCGGATGGAGCGCGACGGCCTGCTGACCGTCGAGGGCGACCGTCACCTCGAGCTCACCGAAGAGGGCACCCGGCTCGCCGTACGCGTGATGCGCAAGCACCGGCTGGCCGAGCGGCTGCTCACCGACGTGATCGGGCTGGAGTGGGAGCACGTGCACGCGGAGGCCTGCCGCTGGGAGCACGTGATGTCCGAGACCGTGGAGCGCCGGCTCGTCGAGCTGCTCGGGCACCCGACCGAGTCGCCCTACGGCAACCCGATCCCGGGGCTCGCCGAGCTCGGCGAGACCCACGACGGGGAGGAGTTCATGCGCGACGTCGAGCCGCTCGACATGGTCGCCCGCACTCCTGAGGGGACCCGCGTGCTGGTCCGCCGGATCGGCGAGGAGATGCAGAAGGACGAGCTGGTCATGGCCGCGCTGCGCCGGGTCGGTGCGCTGCCCGACAAGGTCGTCACCGTGGCCGCCGGCCCCGCCGGCGTGCTGATCGGCAGCGGCGGCGAGACCGCCGAGATCGACGCCGAGCTCGCCGGCCACCTGTTCGTGCACCGCCTCTGACGCGCCCGGGTGGTCGAGCTTGGCGAGACCACCCAGCGGTAGGTTGTGGCGCATGGTGCAGGAGGGACACCGGATCGACGTCGTCGGGCTGACGAAGCGGTTCGGAGAGGTGCTGGCGCTCGACAACCTGACGTTCTCGGTGCGGCCCGGCGTGGTCACCGGGTTCCTGGGCCCGAACGGCGCCGGCAAGACGACGACGTTGCGCTGCCTGCTCGGGCTGGTCACCCCGACCGCCGGGTCGGTGACCCTGGACGGGCGGGCCTACCGCGACGTCGAGAACCCGCTCCGCACCGTCGGCGCCGCGCTCGAGGCCGCCAGCTTCCACCCCGGCCGGTCCGCCCGCGCCCACCTCCAGGTGATGGCGCTCGCCGCCCGGCTCCCGGCGTCCCGGGTCGACGAGGTGCTGCTGCAGGTCGGCATGACGGAGTTCGCGGACCGCCGGGTCGGCGGCTACTCCCTCGGCATGCGGCAGCGGCTCGCCCTCGCCCAGGCGCTGCTCGGCGACCCGCCGGTGCTGGTGCTCGACGAGCCCGCCAACGGGCTCGACCCGGCCGGCATCGCCTGGCTGCGTCAGTTCCTCCGGGCGCTGGCCCAGGAGGGTCGCACCGTCGTGGTCTCCAGCCACGTGCTGTCCGAGGTGCAGCAGACCGTCGACGACGTCGTCGTGATCGCCCGCGGCCGGCTGGTTCGGCAGGGGACCCTCGCGGACCTCGAGTCCGGTCCGGCCGCCGTGCTGGTGCGCACCCCCACCCCTGCCTTGCTGCGGGATGCACTCGGGTCGACGTACCCGGTGACGGAGGTGGACGGCCGGCTCCGCGTCGAGGGGGGTACGACGGACCAGGTCGGCCACCTCGCGCACGGCGCCGGCGTCGAGCTGCACGAGCTGACCGCCGAGGCCAGCGACCTGGAGAAGGTGTTCCTGCGGATGACGACGGAGGTGCCCGAATGAGCACGGCGCTGGTGCGCTCGGAGCTGCGCAAGATCACCTCGACCCGGCTGTGGTGGGGGCTGCTGCTCGGTGCCGTGATCTACACCGTCATCCAGGCCGGGGCGAACGCCGCGATCGCCGGCACCGACCCCGGCGCCGGCCAGCCCGCGACGCCGGCTCTCGACACCGCCCAGGCCATCCGCACCGTCTACGCGACGTCGGCGTTCACCGGGGCGTACATCTTCGCGATGATCCTCGGCATCACCGGGATGACCGGGGAGTACCGCTACCAGACGATCACGCCCACCTTCCTCGCCACGCCCCGGCGAGCCCGGGTGGTGCTGGCCAAGCTCGGCGCGCACCTCGGCGTCGGCGTCGTCTACGGGTTGGTCGCGCTGCTCGGCGCCCTCGTCGTCGGCGGTGCGGTGATCCTCGTGCGCGGCCAGGGCCTCGGCTACGGCACCGACCGGCTGTGGTCCTCGGCGCTGCTCGGTGTCCTCGCCGTCGGCCTCTGGACGATGCTCGGCATCGGCATCGGCACCCTGATCCGCAACCAGGTCGCCGCCGTCCTCGTCGCGGTCTTCGTGACCTTCCTCGTCGAGCCGCTCGCCACCTTCATCCTCGCCGCCAACGGCCTCGACGAGATCGTGAAGTGGCTGCCCACCAACGCCTCCACGGCCCTCACGTCGCCGGGCACCACGCTCCTGGAGTACCTCCCCTGGTGGGCCGGCGGTCTCGTCCTCCTCGCCTACGCCGCCCTCCTCGCCGGCCTCGGCCTCCTCCTCTCCACCCGCCGCGACATCACCTGACCACCCGCCGCCGAGTTGTCAGGCGCTCACGTCGCTCTGACGACGCCACCGCCTGACAACTCGGTGGGAACGCCGGCCGCTCGGAGGTCGGCGGCCACGGCACGCTGGTCGTGGCGCGCCTCGTTGGCGGTGCAGCGCAGGACCCGGCGGCGGGAGACGACGACCAGGCGTTCGCGTTTCATGTCCGCCTCCCAGTGCCCGGCCTCGAAGTGGTGGCTGCCGTCGACCTCGAGCACGACGACCGAGCCGTCCGGCAGGTCCCACTCGCAGTCGAGGTAGCGACGACGGCCGGTCGGGTCCCGGCGAACCCGCTGGCGCGCCGGCTCGATCAACCCGTGGCGACGGCACAGCACCCCGATGTCCAGCTCGCTCAGGGCCTCGGCACCACCCGCGATGTCCAGCAGGGCCAGCCGCATCGGCTGCTTGTGGCGGATCCGGCCCACGAAGCGCAGCTCCTCGGAGAGCTCAGCGGCGGTGCACAGGCGCTGCTGTACGACGGCCGCCAGCACGCCGCACGCGTAGCGCGGATGAGGCTGCCATGCCGCCGCGTCAAGCGCAGACCGCGCCACCTCCGTGCAGGGAATGCCGCGACGGCGGTCGACGTCCTGGGGCTCGAAGCGGCGGGACTCGTGGATGGTGACGCTCGGCATCCGGTGGTAGCGCGCGCCGCGACGCACGACGACGTGGATCTCCTCCGTCTCCCTGCCGAAGAACCGGAAACCGGCCACCTCGAGGGAACTCATGCCGGCCAGCGACGTGAGTCCGACGGGATCCAGGACCGCGACCCACATCAGCTGCTGACGGGTCAGCACATGGTTGTGGGCGACGACGCAGCGTGCACCTTGTCGCTGCCATCGACGCGCGGTCACCTGTGCCCGCACCACACCGTCCGTGAGTCCCTGCCCGACGAGCTGCTCGATCGTCGCGACACCGGCCTGGTGTCGCAGCAGCCGGGCAACCTCTGGGTTCATGCCGTCGAGCGTGGTGCCCGCCCGTCGTACCTGCCAGAGCGTTGTCGCCGCCTGTGGACAGAACCGCCGAGTTGTCAGGCGCTCACGTCGCTATGGCGACGTCACCGCCTGACAACTCGGTGAGGAACTGCGTGGTGCCGGCGTGCACCTTCAGGATGTCCAGGTCGTCGGCGCGGGTGGGGCCACGGGTCACGACGACGACGGGTACGGCGCGCCGTACTGCGTGTCGCACGAAGCGGAATCCGGACATCACCGTCAACGAGGAGCCGAGCACCAGCAGCGCGTCACGGTCGGGGTCGAGGGCGTCGACGGCGGCGTAGCAGCGCTCGACGCGCGGCTTCGGGACGTTCTCGCCGAAGAACACGACGTCCGGCTTCAGCACGCCGCCGCAGGTCTCGCAGCCGGGCACCACGAAGCCGGCGGTCTCGTCCAGCTCGACGTCGCCGTCGGGGCGGACCTCGACGGCGGCGTGCCGGTCGTCCCAGCCGGGGTTCGCCTCGGTGAGCCGCCGGTGCAGCGAGGCGCGGCTGGTCCGGCGACGGCAGGCGAGGCACACCACGTCGGCGATCCGGCCGTGCAGCGCGCACACCGTGCGGGACCCGGCGGCTTCGTGCAGCCCGTCGACGTTCTGGGTGATCAGCATCGTCATCCGGCCGGCGGCCTCGAGGGTCGCCAGCGCCCGGTGCCCGTCGTTGGGCTCGGCGCGCTTCATCCGCGACCAGCCCAGGTGTGAGCGGGCCCAGTAGCGCTGCTGCGCGTCCGGGCCGGAGACGAAGTCGCCGTAGGTCATCGGCTTGCGCGCGGGCGAGTTGGGTCCGCGATAGTCCGGAATGCCGGAGTCGGTGCTCATGCCCGCGCCGGTCAGCGCCACGAAGGGCCGCTCGGCCAGCAGGTCGAGCGCCTCCGCGAGCGCGGTGGGGGCGGGGGAGAGCGTCACGCGACCAGGGTACGTAGCCACCCCACCAGACCACCGGCACGCGGCCGGGTGGTTTCGGGTGATACCGGGGACCGTGGCCGGTCCCGGGGCCTAGGCTGCGGGGATGCGTTTCGACTGGGTCCCGTGGTCCGCCAGTGCCCTCGTGATCGGGGTCATGTCGCTGGTCTTCGGATCACTGCTGAACCCGGCTCCCGCTGGCGCCTCGACCGCCGAGACCCTGGCCGTGGTCAACCAGGACAGCGGCCGCTACCTGGCGATGGCGGTGATGTTCTTCTTCGCCTCGGTCGCCCTGACGTTCGGCCTCCCGGCGATCCTGAGCGTGTTCGACCGCAGGGGCCGCAGGCTCGGCCTGGTCGGGGTGGGCGTGTTCACGATCGGGACGGTCGGCACCTGCGGCTACGCGATGCTGCAGGTCTTCTTCCGCGCCCTGGTCGAGATCGGCGCCCTCCGGGGCACGGAGCTCGAGCTGGTCGCGAAGGACGCCGGCCTGTCGATGTTCCTGTTCACCTGGATCGGCGGCTTCTACGTCGGGGTGCTGCTCATCGCGATCGCCCTCTTCGTGGCGCGCAGCGTGCCGCGGTGGGTCCCGGCCCTGATGGTGGCGTTCGTGGCGGTCTTCCCGTTCACCTCGCAGCTCGGACGCGTGGGCACGGCCGCCCAGGTGCTGGCCCTGGCCGTCGCGTTCACCGGTATCGCGATGGCGGCGGTCACCGGCGACACGCAGAGGCTGCCCGCCCGCGAACCCGCCTTCTGACCTGCCGCCCGGCCCGTCCCGAGCCGGGTTGATTAGTCCTGTCGGTCACGACAAGACGTCCTTCTGTGCCATGTCTCGTGTGTGTGGCACGCGCTGAAATGGTGCTGCGACTTCGAGTGGTCGTCGGCGGATCGGCGCGTCCGGGGCAGGCAGCGAGCCCCGCCACGACGGTCAGGGGTGCCCATGGAACGCGTGGTGACCGACGGCAAGCACCTGCGCCTCGGGCGTGCGCCGTACCGCGTCAAGGGCGTCACGTACGGCCACTTCGCACCGCGGGCCGACGGCTTCCTCTTCCCGGAGACCCGGCAGGTCGACCGCGACCTGACCGCGATCGCCGAGCAGGGGTTCTCCGTGGTCCGCACCTACAGCGTGCCTCCTGCCGACCTGCTCGACACCGCGCGGGCGCTCGGCCTGCGTCTGCTGGTGGGCCTGCGCTACGACGACTGGCGGATGCACGCCGAGGCGTCGCGCGAGTGCCGTCGGCAGGTGCGCCGCGACGGCAACCGGGCCGTCCGTGAGGCGCTCGCGACGCTCGCGGGTCGCCCGGAGGTGCTGGCCGTCTCGGTCGGCAACGAGGTGCCCTCCGACATCGTCCGGATCCACGGGCGTACGGCGGTCGAGGACACCCTCGCCGAGCTGGTGGACGCGGTCCACGCGGGGGACGAGGACATGCTGGCCACCTACACCGGCTACCCCACCTCGGAGTACCTCCGGGTCGAGGGCCAGGACCTGGCGACGTTCAACGTGTTCCTCGAGCGCGCCGACCAGCTGGCGCCGTACCTCCGTCACCTGCAGCGGGTCAGCGAGGACCGGCCGCTGGTGCTCACCGAGCTCGGGCTCGCCGCGGAGGTGCACGGGGACGCCGAGCAGGCGCGGTCCCTGGAGATGCAGCTCGCGCTGGTCGACGCGTCGGGCTGCGCCGGCGCCACGGTGTTCTCGTGGACCGACGAGTGGGCGGTCGGGACGGAACCGGTCGTCGGGTGGGGCTTCGGCCTGACCCGGCTGGATCGCAGCCCGCGGCCCTCGCTCGACGTGGCGTCCCGCTGGGCCCGGCGAGAGCCGGTCGAGGTCCGTCCGTCCTGGCCGGCGCTGACGGTCGTGGTCTGTGCCTACAACGAGGAGCGGCGGCTCGGTTCGTGCCTGGACTCCCTCACCCGGGTGACCTACCCCGACGTTCAGGTCCTGGTGTGCGACGACGGCTCGACGGACCGCACGCTCGAGATCGCGCGCCGCAGCCCCTTCGAGGTCCTCGCCCTTCCGCACGGCGGCCTCAGCGCCGCCCGCAACGCGGGGCTGGCCGTCGCCCGCGGCGAGATCGTCGCCTACCTCGACGCCGACGCCGCCTGCCACCCCGAGTGGCCGTTCCACCTGGCACTGGCCTTCGAGGACCCTCGCGTGGTCGTGGCCGGAGGTCCCAACCTGCCCTGGCCGGACGCCGGTCTCGTGGAGCGCGCGGTCGCCCTCTCACCCGGCAACCCGGTGGAGGTCCTGGTCGGGGACGACCGCGCCGAGCACGTGCCCGGGCTGCAACCTGGCGGTCCGGCGGTCCGCGCTGGAGGGGATCGGCGGCTTCGACGTCGGCTACACGACGGCCGGCGACGACGTGGACGTCTGCTGGCGGCTGATGGACCTCGGTGGTCACATCGGCTTCTCACCGGCCGCGCAGGTGCACCACCACCGACGCGACACGGTGCGCGGCTACCTGCGCCAGCAGCGCGGCTACGGCCGGGCCGAGCGGATGCTGTCGGGGCAGCACCGGCACCGCTTCAACCGGCTGGGTGCGGCCCGCTGGTCAGGCTTCGTGTACGGCGGCCCGCGGATCCTGCCCACCCTGCTGCGGCCGGTCGTCTACCACGGCCCGATGGGGTCGGCGCCGTTCCAGACCGAGGTGCGCGACCGGTCCGCGGCGGTGTCGATGTGGGCCTCGGCCCTGATCCCGCTCGCGGTCGCGACCGGCCTGCTCGCGGTCCCGCTCGCGTTGCTCGACCCCGCGTTCCTGGTGGTGCCGGCCCTGGTCGCGGCCCTGCTCGCGACGTACGCGGTGTGTGTCGCGGCGGCCGTCCACCCCGGCCCCCGCGAGAGGTCCCCCTGGCGGCTGCGGTCGCTCGTCGGCCTCCTGCATGTGGTGCAGCCGGTCGCCCGCATGTGGGGCCGGCTGCGCGGGCGCCCGCTGCCCGCGCGGGCGGCGGTGGACCAGCCGTGGACGGGACGCCGCGAGGACTGGCTGCGAGCGCTGCAACGCGATCTGTCGTCCCGGTGGTGCGCGGTGCGCACCGGGCCGCCCGGCGACACCTGGGACCTGCAGGTCGGTGCCGGACCGCTGCTCCGGTGCCGGCTGCGCACCGCGGTGCGCTGGGAGTGGGACCCGGTGGTGCGTAGGTCGTGGACGGTCAGCGGCGTCGGTGTCTCGGCGCTGGCCGCGACCGTGGTGCTCCTGCTCGTCGCACCCGGGGTGGGAGCCGTCGTTGCCGGTGCCCTGCTCGTGACGGCCGCGGTCGAGGCCGCCGTCCTGCTCCGGCTGACCGGCGGCGCCCTCGACCGCACCACGGCCGAGCTCCGGAGCCGTTCGTGAGCGCGGCGGCCGATCCGGGCACGCCGACCCGCAGCATGCCCGGTCGACGGCTGTGGCGGTGCCTGCTCGCGGAGGTCCGGCCCTTCTGGCGTCAGGTGCTGGTCATCCTCGTGCTCGACCTGCTGGCCACACCGCTGCTGCTGCTCTCGCCGGTGCCGATCAAGATCGCCGTCGACAACGTCCTCGGCGACAAGCCCCTCCCGACGTACCTCGACCGGCTGCTGCCCGACGCCGTGACCGGCAGCGACCGCCTGCTCTTCGTGGCGGCCGTGCTCCAGGTCGTCGTGGTGCTGCTCTTCCAGCTCCAGCAGCTGCTCAGCTACGGGCTGCGGACCCGGACCGGCGAGGCGCTCACCCAGACCGTCCGGGACAAGCTGTTCGCCCACGCGCAGCGGCTCTCCCTGGTCCGTCACGAGGCGACGGGCTCCACGGACTCGGTCTACCGCATCCAGTACGACGCCATGGCGGTGCAGCGCGTGACCGTCGAGGGGGTGCTCACCACGCTCGTCGCGAGCGTCACCCTGGTGACCACCATCGCCGTCATCGCGGTCCTCGACTGGCAGCTCGCCCTGGTCGGCCTGCTGGTCTCGCCACTGCTGGTGTTCCTGACCCGCGGCTACCGCGTCCGGGTCCGACCCCGCTACCGCGACGTGAAGGAGATCGAGAGCGACGCGATGCGCGTCGTGCAGGAGGCGCTGTCGGGCCTGCGCGTGGTGAAGGCGTTCGGCCAGGAGGACGGCGAACGAGCACGGTTCGACCGGCGCTCCGGGGCCGGCGTGCACGCCCGGGTCAGCCTCGCTTGGGCGGAGGGCTGGTTCGGCCTGCTGGTCAACCTGGTGACGGCCCTCGGCACCGCCGCTGTGCTGTACCTCGGGGTCCGCCACGTGCAGAGCGGTGCGCTCACCCTGGGCGAGCTCCTGATGGTGGTGGCCTACCTGTCCCAGCTCTACAGCCCGCTGCGGACGATCAGCCGCAAGGCCGCGTCCGCCCAGACCTCACTGGCCAGTGCCGAGCGGGTCTACGAGTTCCTCGACGAGCCGGTCGACGTGCACCAGCGGAGCGGGGCACGGCGGCTGACGCGGGCCACCGGGCTGGTGGAGCTCGACCGGGTCTCGATGTCGTACGACGGTGGGCCGGCCGTCCTGAGCGACGTGTCGGTCCGGGTCGAGCCGGGCATGCACCTGGGCATCCGGGGGGTCACCGGCGCGGGCAAGACGACCCTCGTCAGCCTGCTGATCCGGTTCTACGACCCCACGTCCGGCCGGATCCTGCTGGACGGCACGGACCTGCGGGACTACCGGCTGGCCGACCTCCGGAGCCAGGTGGCCGTCGCTCTCCAGGAGCCCACGCTGTTCTCCACCAGCATCGCGGAGAACATCCGCTACGCCCGCCCGCACGCCAGCATGGGCGAGGTCGCCGCCGCCGCCGAGCAGGCAGACGCGCACGGGTTCATCAGCCGTCTCCCGCGCGGCTACGACACCCCGGTCGGTGAGCGCGGGATGCGGCTGTCGGGCGGCGAGCGGCAACGGATCTCGCTGGCCCGGGCCTTCCTCAAGGGCGGCCGCATCCTCGTGCTCGACGAGCCCACGAGCTCGGTCGACGTGGCGACGGAGGCCCGGATCCTCGAGGCGATGAAGCGGCTGATGGCGGGGCGCACGAGCTTCCTCATCGCGCACCGGCCGTCGACCCTGGCGGACTGCGACGCCTGCCTCGAGCTCGCCAACGGGCGCGTGGTCGGCGTCCAGGAGCAGCGGGGCGCACCGGCTCCCGCCCCGGGGCTGTCGTGAGCCCGTCGTCCATCGGGCCGGGCGACCTCGACCTCCTCGCCGGCGCGCTGGGTCGCCTCTCCGACGGCGGCAGGGATCCGGTGCGGGTCGTGTCCACGACGGTGCTCGGTCAGGGCGTGCACCGGATCTTGCTGGGCCGCGCCGACCGGCCGAGCGTCGTCGTCAAGCGGCTGCGGAGCACCCGTGCCCGGCTCGAGCAGCGGGTCACCGACCGGTGGCTGCCGGGTGTGGGCCTGGACGGGCTCGGTCCGCCCCGGCTGTCGGCCGTCGCCGAGAAGGACGGCGCCTACGTCTGGCACGTGTACGACGACCTGGGTGCGCACGGTCTCGACCGGCCGGACGTCGACGCGGGCACGGTCGACCTGGCGATGTGCCGGCTCGCGGACCTGCACGCACGGTTCGCCGGCCACCTGCTGCTCCCGGAGGTGCGGTTCGCCGCAGGGGACCTCGGCGTGTACTTCTACACCCGCAGCGTGCGGGACGCCGTGGCCACGGTGGACCGGATGCGCCCACCCCGTCTGGTCCCGTCGCAGGAGGACGCGGCGATCCGGGACGGCGTGCTCGCCCGGCTCCAGACGCTGAGGGACGACGAGCCGGCCCGGGTCCGGCTGCTGGAGGGTGCCGGGCCGGAGACACTCGTGCACGGCGACCTGACCCGGGAGAACGTGTTCGTGCTGGATGGCGTGGTCCGGCTGATCGACTGGGACCACGTCGGTGTCGCCCCGGCGGCGTTCGACCTCTCCACCCACGTGGCCCACTACCCGGCCGCCCGGCGCCCGCTGGTGGTCGACCGCTACTCCGCGGCGATGGCCGAGCGCGGCTTCCCGTTCCGCGGCGACGTGGACTGGGACCTGCTCGTCCGTACCTTCGAGGCGGGGCGGCTGGCGAACCAGCTGATCTGGCTGGCGACCGGCATCCTCGAGGGGACCGAGAACACCTTCGAGCGGCTCGCCGAATGGGGCCAGGCGCTGGCCGCGGCGGTGGACGAGACGGTGTCGGTGGGGTCCGGCGGTGTGCCGTGACCCGCGTCGTGATCGGCGCCGCCCGGGTCGCCTCCGTCCCCTGGGCGGCCGGCCACTTCTGGATGTACGCCCAGTACGTCGACGGGCTGCGTCGCCTCGGCTGCGACGTGTGGTGGCTCGAAGAGCTCCCGGCCGGCGCGGGATCGGCCGTCGACGAGGCCCGCGTCGAGACGCTGCGCGGACGGCTCCGGCCGTTCGGCCTGGCCGACAGGATCCTGCTCTACCGCTGGCAGCGCGAGGACGCGCCGACGTACCTCACCTGCCCGGCCCGGCGCGCGGACCAGGTGTTCGCCGGGACGGACCTGCTGCTCAACTTCCACTACGAGATGGCCGCCGCCCTGCTGGCCCGGTTCCGGCGGACCGCCCTGGTCGACATCGACCCCGGGATGCTGCAGCTGTGGTGGCGCCAGGGGCACCTGCGCATCCACCGGCACGACCGGTACTTCACGATCGGCGAGCACCTGGACGACTCCGTCCCCGGCGTGACCTGGACCCACACCGCGCCCGCCGTCTCCCTGGACCTGTGGCCCTACCGCTACGACCCGACGAGCGAGGCGTTCACCTCGGTCTCGTCCTGGCGGACCGGTGCGTACGTCGACCTCGACGGCGACGGCACCATGCTCGACTCGAACAAGCGGGTGAGCTACCTCGAGATGGCCGACCTGCCGCGGCGGGCCGGCCAGCGGCTGGAGCTCGCCTCGGTGCTCGGCCCGGGGGAGGAGGAGGACCGGAGCCTCCTGGAGGAGCGCGGGTGGCGGGTGCGGGACTCGACGCTCGCCGTCCGCACGCCGGAGACCTACCAGCGCTACATCCAGCGCTCACGGGGTGAGCTGGGCTGCGCGAAGCCGGCCTACGTCCTGCTCCGGAACGCCTGGCTGAGCGACCGGACCGTGTGCTACCTGGCCACGGGCAAGCCGGCCGTCGTGCAGGACACCGGCCCCAGCGCGCACCTCCCCGACGGCTGCGGCCTGCTCCGGTTCTCGACGGTGGACGAGGCCGCGGCGGCGCTGGCCGAGGTCGACGCGCACTACGAACGGCACTGCCGCGCGGCCCGGGAGATCGCGGAGGCGTGCTTCTCGGCGACGGACGCCGTCACGCGGATATTGCGTCGCGCTCTCGACTGACAGTCCGTTGGGCCGGCACGCCCGGCTGCGACGCAGCCACCGCTGCCTGGTGGTCCCTGAACCAGGCGATCGTCCGCCGCAGACCCTCCCGGAGGTCGACGTGCGGCTCCCAGCCGAGGGCGGAGCGCGCCACCGTGATGTCCGGTCGCCGCAGCGCCGGGTCGTCGACGGGAAGGGGGACGAACGTGATCCCGGACTCCGCACCCGTGAGCTCGCTGACGACGCCGGCCAGCCCCAGCATCGTCAGCTCCTCGGGGTTGCCGAGGTTGACCGGTCCCGGGTGCCGGCAGCGGAGCATCCTCATGACGCCCTCGACGAGGTCGCCGACGTAGCACAACGACCGGGTCTGCCGGCCGTCGCCGGCCACCGTCATCGGCTCTCCCCGGAGGGCCTGCGTGATGAACGTCGGGACCACCCGGCCGTCGTCGGGGCGCATCCGGGGGCCGTAGGTGTTGAAGATCCGGACGATCCCGGTGTCCACCTGGTGGGTGCGCCGGTAGGCCATGGTCACCGCCTCGGCGAACCGTTTCGCCTCGTCGTACACCGCACGGGGCCCGACCGGGTTGACGTTGCCCCAGTAGGTCTCCGGTTGCGGGTGGACCTGCGGGTCTCCGTAGGTCTCCGAGGTCGACGCGAGCACGAACCGGGCGCCCTTCTCCCTGGCCAGCTCGAGTGCGTGCAGGGTCCCCGCGGAGCCGGCCCTCATCGTCTCGACCGGGAGACGGAGGTAGTCGGCGGGTGAGGCGGGCGAGGCGAAGTGGAGGACGGCGTCGACGGGCCCGGCGACGCTGATGCCCTCGCTGACGTCGGTCTCGACGAGCCGGAAGGAGTCGCGGCCGACCAGTCCGGCGACGTTCGCCCGCGAGCCGGTCAGCAGGTTGTCGAGGCACAGCACGTCGTAGCCGCTCTCGACCAGCCGGTCACCCAGGTGCGATCCGAGGAACCCGGCCCCACCCGTCACGACGGCACGCAGTCTTGGCATGTTCCAGGCTCCTCACGCCCCCCAATGGCGTTGGATCCCTCCGAGAGCTGCACCCGAGACGGATCCTGTCATCGCGTGCACAACCAGTAGAAAGGATGACGTCCCTCCGCACCATCCCCCTCCCGGGTCATCGGCGTCATTGCGACAACTCCGTCCGGCCTGCATGACAGCATGAGGCGCATGACGTCGAAGAAGACCGTCCGCGCCTGGCTCTCGGACATGGATGGCGTCCTGGTCCACGAGGAGGAGCCGATCCCCGGCGCAGCCGACTTCGTCGCCCGTCTCACCGGGACCGGCCGGCCGTTCCTGCTGCTGACGAACAACTCGATCTTCACCCCCCGCGACCTCAAGGCCCGGCTGCACCGGTCGGGGATCGACGTACCCGAGGACGCGATCTGGACCAGCGCCCTGGCGACCGCGCAGTTCCTCGACGACCAGCGGCCCGGCGGCACGGCGTACGTCATCGGCGAGGCCGGGCTCACCACGGCGATGCACGAGATCGGCTACGTGATGACCGATCGGGACCCGGAGTACGTCGTCCTGGGCGAGACCCGCACCTACTCCTTCGAGGCGATCACCACCGCGATCCGGCTCATCGAGAAGGGGGCGCGGTTCATCGCGACCAACCCCGACGTCTCGGGCCCCAGCATCAACGGCCCGATCCCGGCGACCGGCTCGGTGGCGGCGCTGATCACCAAGGCCACCGGCGTCGACCCCTACTTCGTCGGCAAGCCGAACCCACTGATGATGCGGTCGGCGCTGAACCGCATCGACGCCCACTCCGAGACGACCGTGATGGTGGGCGACCGGATGGACACCGACGTCATCTCCGGCCTGGAGGCGGGCCTGCGCACGATCCTGGTGCTCACCGGCTCGACGCGGCCGGAGCAGGTGGAGCGCTTCCCCTACCGCCCCACCAAGGTGGTCGACTCGGTCGCCGACGTCGTCGACCTCGTGGACGCGTGGATGGACGACGCGGACGACGTCGTCGACTTCGCCTGACCCGTCAGCCGCCGACGAGCGGCACGAACGCGTAGCGGCCGCGCTCGACCACCTCGGGTCCCGGGCGCACCTCCAGCAGGATCCCGTCGACCGGGACCACGAGCACGCCGTCGTCGGCGAGCTGGGCGAGCAGCGGCACCGGCAGGGTGCGGGCCTCGGCACTCACCAGGATCCGGTCGTACGGCGCGCCGTCGGGCAGCCCGAGCACGCCGGAAAGGGCCGGTGTCACGCGGGCGTTCGGCCGGTCGCCGAGCCGGGAGCGCCCGAAGGTCACCAGCCCCGGCACGATCTCGACGCCGATCACCTCGCCGTCCGGACCGACGAGGTGCGCCAGCAGGGCGGTCGTCCACGCGGACCCGCAGCCGACGTCGAGCACCCGCTGCCCGGGCCGCACGTCGAGCAGCGTCAGCAGGTTGCGCACCGTCGTGGGCTGGCTGTTGGTCTGCCCCCAGCCGATCGGCAGCGGCCGGTCGAGCCGGGCGAAGCGGCGCTGGTCCTCGGGGAGGAAGTCCGTGCGCGGGCAGGCCGCGAACGCCTCGTCGAGGGCGCCGGACGGGGTCATGCGTAGCGCGTGGCCGCCCGGGCTCGTGCCTTGGCTGCCTCGACCTCGCGGTCCTTGGGGGGCGCGGAGGTGGTCAGCTCGTCGAGCAGACGGCGGGTTGTCGCGGCGACCTCGAGGACAGCGCGGTCGAACGCCTCCTGGTTGGCCTGGGACGGATGCGTCGAACCCGACACCTTGCGGACGTACTGCAGCGCGGCGGCGTGCATCTCGTCCCGGGTGGCCGGGGGTTCGAAGTTGTGCAGGGTCCTGATGTTGCGGCACATGCCGTCAGGCTACGTCGACCACGCGGACCACGTCGCCGACCAGGGCCACCCGGCCGCCGTCGAGGGGGAGGGTGCGCACCATGTCGCCGGCGTAGCTCTGCGTGACCCAGGAACCGGTCTCGCTCAGCGTCCCGTCGTCGGCCACGTGCAGGGCCACGAACCGTGAGCGTCCGGTGGCCCAGTCCTGGACCGGTGTGACGAGCGTCCGCCACGCCGGCAGGTAGGCGAACGTGCGCGGGTCCAGGCCGGCGCTGACGTCGGTCTGCGCCCCGAACCCGATCCGGTCCATCCGGCGCACGTCCGCGAGGTTGCCGAGGTCGAAGGTCGCCGCCTGCGCCCCGAGGTCGGTGCCGGTGGTCGTCGCGTCGTGCCCGATGCCGACCAGCAGGTCGCCGCCGACCGGGTGCAGGTAGCTCGAGAACCCGGGGATCTTCAGTGCCCCCAGCACCCGCGGCCGCGCCGGGTCGGACAGGTCGACCGTGTAGAGCGGGTCTGTCTGCCGGAACGTCACCACCACGGCCAGGTCGCCGAACCAGCGCACGGACTGGATGCTCTCGTCACGGCCGAGCCCGACGACCCGGCCGGTCTCCACGAGCCGGTCGCCGTCCTCCTTGAACACCAGCACTCCGTTGTCGAGGTGCCCGGAGGACCGGGGCTGCTGCACCGCGACGCGCAGGTGTCCGTCGTACTCACTGAACGACCAGCGGTCCTTCACCTGGCCACGGAACGACCCCGACGCGACGTACGACGTCCGCGGGCCGTCGAGCGCGAAGGCGTGCACCTGCGTCGTCGGTGTCGACCCGAATCCCGACGAGGTGGACGTGTCGGTCGTCGGGAGGTCCCGGGGGATCGTCCCGGTGACCACGTCGGTGGTCGCGACGTAGAGCCGGTCGGCGGAGGAGTACACCAGGTCGCCGGCCGCGGTCACGGCGGTCGCCGACATCGAGCCCGGGTCGTCGAACGGGAAGGTCAGCAGGCTGATCGTGCCGAAGCCGGAGGGAGTCCGCGGGTGCCGGACGGACGCGCAGTCCACCAGCGGCTGCTCCGCGCCTCCGTCGGAGCGCAGCGAGGGCAGCCACGCGTCGATCGGCGCCGCGCGGACGATCTCCTTGTTCGCGCGGGTGGCCTCGCGAGGCGTGCGGTCCCGGTTGGGCTGCACGAAGTCGAGCTGCGGGTAGCCGGTGGTCACCACGACCCGCACGGTGCCGTCGGCGTACTCCCGGGTGGAGATCGCGCCGCCGTCGACGGTGCGCTGGCCGGTGACCTGGGGGGCGGACGGGTCGGACAGGTCGAAGGAGATGACGTGCGCCTGGGTCTCCTGGGGACCGGTGGGCGGGGCGATGCGGCCGGGGAGGACGTCGCCGCGCCAGTACACCGGGCCCGCCTCGTCGCCCACCACGAGGACGTGCCGGTCGCGGAGCAGCAGCTCGGGCTGGTTCAGGGCCGGACCGGGCAGCGGGGTGCGCGAGAGCTCGCGGGGCACGTCGGCGGAGACGTCGGTGACCACCAGCTCGCGCCCGGACACCCGCACCACCAGGGAGCCGTCGGTCTTGGCCAGGTCGGCCTCGTCGACGTCCGCCTCCTGCGTGTTCGTGCCGGTGCCGCTGCTGCCGATCGCCGTGTCCGGGCTCGCCGCGTCGAGCGCACCTGCGGTCGAGCGCTCCGCGTACATCAGGATCGGTCCGCCGCCGAGGCCGTACGGCCCGACCTGGGGCAGTGCCCGGTCGACGTACCACTGGCGGAGCTGCTCGCAGTCCTCGAACGCCGGCAGCTCGTCCGCCGCGACGGACGGCACCCGGAACAGGCCTGTCGCCGCGCCGACCAGGTCCGCGCCGCCGCGCAGTGCGCCGGTCGTGAGCAGCGCGCAGGCGATCGCGCCCGCCGCCGCACCCACCACGAACGTGGTGGCTCCCCGCTTGCTCACGCGCATCTCCGACCCCCTGGCTCACCCGCTCCGCGATGACTGTGGTGGGACGCACATCGGCAGGAAAGGGTTCCCCTGGCAGAGTGAGGACTTTCCCGTCCAGAAGGAGACCCCGTGCCCGACCGAGAGTTCGACGTCGTCCTGTTCGGAGCCACCGGCTTCACCGGCGGCCTGACCGCCGACTACCTGGCCGGCGCCACGCCCGACGGCTGCCGCTGGGCGCTCGCCGGGCGCAACCCGGGCAAGCTCGCGGCGGTGCGCGACCGGCTGACCGCGACGCACCCCGAGCTCGCGGACCTGCCGCTGCTGCACGCGGACGCCACCGACCCCGCCTCGCTCGCCGACGTCGCCGGCCGGGCCCGGGTCGTCATCAGCACCGTCGGCCCGTACGTCGAGCACGGCGAGCCGCTCGTCGCCGCCTGTGTCGAGGCGGGCACCGACTACGTCGACCTGACCGGCGAGCCGGAGTTCGTCGACAGGGTCTACGTGAAGCACCACCGGCGCGCCGTGGAGACCGGCGCCCGCATCGTGCACGCGTGCGGGTTCGACTCGATCCCGCACGACCTCGGCGCGCTGTTCACCGTCCAGCAGCTGCCCGAGGGCGTCGCGCTGCGGGTGCGGGGGATGGTCCGCAGCAACGCCACGCTGTCCGGCGGCACGTTCGCCTCCGCGCTCGGCGCGTTCTCCCGGGCCCGGCAGATGAAGCAGGCGCACGCCGAACGGCGCAAGGTCGAGCCGCGCGTCGAGGGCCGCAAGGTCCGCACCGCCGCCAAGCGTCCGCACCACGACGACGAGGCCGGCTACTGGCTGGTGCCGCTGCCGACGATCGACCCGTTCGTGGTCCGCCGGTCGGCCGCCGCCCTCGAGCGCTACGGCCCGGACTTCACCTACAGCCACTACGCCGCCGCCAAGAAGCTGCCCAGCGTCGTCGGCGGCATCGGCCTCGTCGGGGGGCTCGCCGCGGCCGCGCAGGTGCCGCCGCTGCGCCGGTTCCTGCTCAGCCGGCTGCCCCAGGGCGAGGGTCCCAGCGAGGAGCGCCGGGCCCGGTCGTACTTCTCCGTCCGCTTCATCGGCGAGGGCGGCGGCCGCAAGGTCTTCACCGAGGTCCGCGGCGGCGACCCGGGCTACACCGAGACGGCGAAGATGCTGGCCGAGTCGGCGCTGTGCCTGGCCTTCGACGACAACCCGCAGACGGCGGGCCAGGTCACCACGGCCGTCGCCATGGGCCAGAACCTGCTGGATCGTCTGGTCAAGGCGGGCCTGGAGTTCACGGTTCTGCGCACCGTCGAGGCATAGCCACCCCACCCGGACGGGTCATCTTTCCGGTTTACCCCCGCTCGGCCGGTTCGTCCCCTCTAGCCTGGCGCGGACGGACTTGGGTATCTGGGAGACACGTTTTTCATGAGTGTGAGGTTGCGCCAGGGAGCGCGGATGTCGGCTGCCCTCGTGGTGTTCGCGGTACCGAGCTCGATGGCCGGCCTGTCGCCCGCGATCGTGCCCACCTCGAAGACCGTCGTCCCGCGGGCCGTCGCGTCCGCGCAGGTGAGCATCGCGCCGATCGCACCGAGCGTGACCACCCTGCAGCGGCACTACGTCCGCACCCTGCCGCCCGCGCAGCGACCCCAGGTGATCGCCGAGCAGACCACGATCGTCGGCGGCCTGTCCCTGAAGACCAAGAAGGACCGCAACCGCAAGATCGCCGTCTCCTCGTCCAAGGGCAGCCACGTCTGGACCGCCAGCTCGCTGGCCGAGCACGACCTGCCGTCCGCGGCCATGCGCGCCTACAAGAACGCCGCGAGCAACATCGACGCCGCGGACCCCGGCTGCCACCTCGGCTGGACGCTGCTGGCCGGCATCGGCCGGGTCGAGTCCGACCACGGCCGCTACGGCGGCTCGGTGCTCGGCAACGACGGCGTGCCGCGTCCGGCGATCGTCGGCGTCCCGCTCAACGGCAAGGGCCCGGTCGCGGCGATCCACGACACCGACGGCGGCGCCTACGACGGCGACACGGTCTGGGACCGCGCCGTCGGGCCGATGCAGTTCATCCCCTCGACCTGGAACGGTGGCGCCGGCCGCGACGGTGACGGCGACGGCAAGAAGTCCCCGAACGACCTCGACGACGCGTCACTCGCGGCTGCGTCGTACCTCTGCAACGGGGGCGGCAACCTCGCCGACGACACCGCGGTGAAGTCGGCGGTCTTCCGCTACAACCCCTCGGACTACTACGTCGCCCTGGTCACCGCGTTCGCGCGCGGCTACCGGACCGGCGTCTTCGTGATCCCCTCGCCGGACCTGCCGCCGACCGCGGACGACGCCGCCAAGAAGGCGGCCAAGGCCAAGGCCAAGGCCAAGGCCCGCGCGGCCCGGGTCAAGGCCGCCAAGGCCAAGGCCCGTGCGGCTCGTGCGGAGGCCCGGGCCCAGGCCCGCGCCGCGGCGGCATCGCGGCAGGCCACCGCCCGGCTCGCCAAGGCGCGCTCGGCCAAGGCAGCCGCGGCTCGTGCGGCTGCGGCCGCGGCCGCCCGCCACAAGGCGACCGGCACGCCCACCAAGGCGCCGACGAACACCACAGGCGGCGGAGGCGGGGGTACGCCGACCCCGACCCCCACCCCGACGCCGGAGGCCCCGAGGCTCGTCCTCGACGCCGTCACCGGCCTGCTCCAGGGCAGCGGGGCGGACTGGACCCTCGACGGCCACGCGCTCGACCTCGGCGCCGGCCGGATGGGCGACGCCGCCGCGCGCGACTACGACGGCGCGAACGGCATCCAGACCGTCGGCGAGGAGCTCGCCGGGCTCGTGGGCCAGAACGTCACCCTGCAGGTGAAGGCCGGCACCTGGGACGTCTACCTGATCGCCGGCAAGGACTACCGCAACGCCGACGGGTCGTTCTCGACCGCCGGCTGAGCGACACCCGTCCACGCTGGTTGAGGTGCGAGCGGAGCGAGCCGGACGCGCTGGTTGAGGTGCGAGCGGAGCGAGCCTCGAAACCTCCTGGCGCGAGGCGCAGAGCCACGCTCAGGCGAACAGCGGCTCGCCGATGAACCCGCCCTTGCGGACCCCGGGCGGCACGGCGAACAGCGCGGAGCCGGTGTGCACGAGGTACTCCATCAGCCCGTCGTCGCGGGACAGCTTGTTCTGCATGGGGACGTACTGCGTGTCCGGGTCGCGCACGTAGGCGATGAAGAACAGCCCGGCGTCCAGGCGGCCGAGGTCGTCGTTGCCGTCGGTGAAGTTGTAGCCGCGCCGCAGCATCCGCGCGCCGTCGTTCTGCGAGGGGTGCGCGAGCCGGACGTGGGAGTTCATCGCCATCAGCGGCTGGCCGTCGTTGCCCTTGATCGTGAAGTCCGGGTGCGTGAACTCCGTGCCGCCGGACAGCGGCGCGCCCTCGGGGCGGTCGCGGCCGATGAACGTCTCCTGCTCGCGCAGGGACGTGCGGTCCCAGATCTCGATCCGCATGTTGATCCGGCGGGCGACGAGGTACGACCCGTCGGCCAGCCAGCCGGCGCCGTCGTCGTCACCGTCGGCGACCCACACGTGCTTCGCGACCGCGGAGGGCTCCTCGGCCTTCAGGTTGGCGGTGCCGTCCTTGAAGCCGAACAGGTTGCGCGGCGTGGCCTGCGACGTCGACGTGGACGACGTACGACCGAAGCCGAGCTGCGACCAGCGCAGCGCCGCGCTGCCGAAGGCGATGCGCGACAGGTTCCGGATCGCGTGCACCGCCACCTGCGGGTCGTCGGCGCAGGCCTGCACGCACAGGTCACCGTCGCTGCGCTGCTCGACGAGCGCGTCGGCCGGGAAGTGCGGCAGCCGGCGCAGGGCCTTCGGCTGCCGGTCGGCGAGACCGAAACGGTCCTTGCCGTCGGCGTCGCGGAACAGCGACGGCCCGAACCCGAAGGTGAGCGTCAGCCGGCCCGGCGGCAACCCGGTCGCCTCGCCGGTGTCGGCGGCGGGTGCGTCGTACGGCAGCGGCGTGCCCCCGCCCACCGGCAGTCCCTGGGTCATCGCGGCCGCGGCCGCGGTCCACGCCTTCAGCAGCAGCAGGAGCTCCGCGCGCGAGGTCGCGGTGACGTCGAACGCCGCGAAGTGCAGCCGGTCCTGGGCGGGCGTGACGATGCCGGCCTGGTGACGGCCGTGGAACGCGTAGCGGTCGATGCCCTCACCCGCCGCGCCGTCGGTCGCGCGGGCCGTACCCATGCCGCCGGCGAAGCCGGCCGCGCCGACCGCCGCGCCGGCGCCGGCGTAGCCGAGCAGCCGGCGACGGCTGACACCGTGCTCGGGGCCGGGGTCGGTCATCAGACGGTGACGGCCGCGGTCAGCCGGGAGAGCGGCTCGGACAGCGCGTTGACCGCGTCGGACAGCTGCTTGACCTCGGCGTCGCTGAGCTTCTCGTAGGACACGAAGCCCGCGGCGTCGCCGCTCCCGGTGCGGTACTTGTCGAGCAGCGTCTGCAGCGCGGCGAACCGCTGCTCGAGCTCGCTGTCCAGCGTCGGGTTCTTGACCTTCAGCACCGGACGCAGGCCCTCGTAGGCCACCCGTGCACCGTCGACGTTGGCCTGGAAGTCGTACAGGTCGGTGTGCGACCAGACTTCCTCCTCGCCGGTGACCTTGCCGGTCGCGACCTCGTCGAGCAGGCTCTTCGCGCCGTTGCCGATCTGGTCGACGGTGAAGCTGAGCTTCTCGATCCGCCCGTGGAGGGTGTGGGTGTCGGCCATCAGCCGGTCGGCGTACGTCGCGCGCTGCGCCTTCGTGAGGGCGGTGTACTTCTGGTCCCCGGTGCCGTTGCTGGGCGGCCAGAGGTCCTTCTCGAGCCGGTGCCACCCGGTCCACTTCTGGCCCTCCTCGAGGTCCGCCTCGCGGGCGTCCATCTTGGGGTCGAGGTCACCGAAGGACTCGGCCACGGGCTCGATGCGCTCCCAGTGCACGCGGGTGGCCGCGTAGAGCTCGCGGGCCCTGGCGTCGTCCCCGGCCTTGTACGCCGCGACGAACTCCTTCGTGCCGGAGAGCAGCTGGCCGGCCTCGTCCTCGACGTAGGCGTGGTACTGCTCGTTGGCCGCGGCGACCTGCTTCTGCACGACGGCCGAGGCGTTGCTCTTCTCGCCGGACTTCGTGACGGTGAACGTGCTGCGGATCCCCGTGCCGGTCATGCCGGGCTTGCAGGCCGGCACGTACTTCCCGGCGGCCGCGTTGACGACCAGGCTCCGGGACAGGCCGGGACCGATGTTCTCGGCCTCGCCGACGATCCGCTTGCCGTCGGCGGCGTACAGGTAGAACTCGGTCACCTTCGAGCCGGTGTTCTTCACCTTGAAGACCAGCCGCCCCGCCGGCGCCGTGTCGGCGGAGAGCTCGCACGCGTCGTCGCTGGACGTCACGTTCACCGTGCGGTCGTCTCCCTGGTCGGAGGAGGAGCTGTTGTCGGTGCAGGCCGGCGAGGGCCGGCAGGCTCACGCCGGCCACGAGGGCAGCAACGAGTCGAGGGTGCTTCACGGGTGCGTTCCTTCGGGGAGTGAGGAAGGGTCAGGAGGGCGTGCCGGCCGGTACGGCGGGCGTCGGTGTGGGCCGGTGGCTGCGGCCGATCTGCCGGAAGAACAGCGTCATCGTCACGACCACGTAGATCACCCAGACCACGGCCTGGAGCCACGTGGTGACGGGCGAGAAGTTCAGCGTGCCCTTGAGGATCGTGCCGACGAACGAGCCGGGCGGGATGGCGCCGCTGACGTCGAAGGCCAGGGAGTTCAGCCCCGGCAGGACGCCCGCCTCCTGGAGGTCGTGGATGCCGTAGGCGAGCACGCCTGCGGCGACCAGGATCAGGATCGCGCCGGTCCAGGTGAAGAACTTGGACAGGTTGATCTTCACCGCACCGCGGTAGAAGAGGTACCCGAGCACGACGGCCGTGCCGATGCCGAGCGCCGCCCCGACCAGCGGGCCGGTCGTGGAGTCGGCGGCCGCGGTCGCCGCCCACAGGAACAGCGCCGTCTCCAGACCCTCCCGGCCGACGGCGAGCATCGCCACCAGGACCAGGCTCGCGGCGCCACCGGCGGCCGCTGCCTTGTCCACCTGGCCCTTGAGGTCGCCGGACAGGCTGCGGGCGGAGCGGGCCATCCACATCACCATCCAGGTGACGAACCCGACCGCGACGATCGACAGGGTGCCGCCGATCGCCTCCTGCGCCTCGAAGCTCAGCCCGCGCGGGCCGAACGTCAGCAGCGCGCCGAACGCCAGCGAGACACCGACCGCGATCGCCACGCCGGCCCAGATCCGGCCGAGCAGGCTCGTGCGGTCCGACTTGACGAGGTAGGCCACCAGGATGACCACGACGAGGGTGGCCTCGAGCCCTTCGCGGAGCCCGATCAAGTAGTTCGCCAGCATGGGAAGTCCTTGCACTGTTTTGGTAAGGCTGTCCTAAGTAAGTGCAGGCTAACACCGGTTCGCGCCGGTCGTCACTCCGCCATCTTGCGGCCGCGTGAACAGCGAGTGCCACGTGCCCCACGTTCGTTGAGGCGCACCCCCCGTTGGTTGAGGTGCGCCGGTGCGGGTGGTTTCGAGGCCTCGCCCCTTCTTGGGTTCGGGCACCTCGACCAGCGTGGAGGCCTGGGGCGAACCATGTGCGTCACGTTCGGCACCTCGCCAGAACCGCTAGGGGTGCCGTTCGTGACGCTCGGCCGAGCCGTTGGTTGAGGTGCGCCGGAGCGCTGAGCGGAGGCGCCTCGAAACCTCGGCACCGGGCGCGGTGGTGGCCACGGCGCGCGCCTGCGGGTGGTTTCGAGGCCCTCGCCCCGTGGGGGCTCGGGCACCTCAACCAGCGTGGTGGCGTCAGGTCGACTCAGCGGGGTGGGTGGTGACGCGGTAGGTGCGGAGGTGGGGGCTGGTCCACTCGTAGGTCGGACCGCCGGACCCGTCGTCGGGGAGGCGGCGGTAGCGCCAGCCGGCGAAGGTCTTGGCCCGGTGATGCCGGCGGCACAGGCACGCGAGGTTCGGCGGGTGGTCTGGCCGGGTGGACCACCCTCGTCGAGGGGGACGTAAGGGTGCGAGGTGGTCGAGGTCGCAGGACCGGGCGTCGACGGTGCAGCCGGGGAACACGCAGTGCCGGTCCCGGAGGATGCACCAGCTCCCGCATCCAGGCGGGTGGGTCGTGGGCGTCGACGCTGTCGGTGCGGGCCGGGTCGAGGACCGGCCGGATGCTCACCCCGGACAGGCGCTGCAGCCAGTCGCGGAGCAGGGCCAGGGAGGCGGTGCCGAGCCGCTCGACCCGGCCGCCGCCGGAGTGGTGGCCAGGTCGGCCAGGCGTGACGTGCAGGTAGAGGGTGCCCCGCGACCCGTTCGACCCGGCCCCGAGCCGCGGCGGACCGGGGCTCGGTGCCGGTGGCCAGGTCCAGGGCGCGTTGCGGGTGCGCGAGCATCCCGAGCGCGGAGGCGCGGCGGATGTCGAGGTCTGCGGTGGTCGCCGAGCCGGCCCAGCAGCTCGGCCAGGTCGGTGATCGATCCGTCGAGGTCGAGGGCGTCCAGGGTGTCCATCCGGGCGGTGACCAGGCGTGGTGGCGGTGGACTCCCGGTGGTCCAGCCAGACCCCGCGGTGGTCCAGCGCGTTCTGCTCGACCGCGGCGGCCTGGTCGGGGTCGCAGCGCAGCCGGGCCTCGTGGAGCACCGGGTTCAACGCCGGCAGCCGGTTCGACCGGGCGGTGACCGCCAGGTGCCGGTCCACGAACCCGACCGCCTCCCGGGACAGCATCGTGGTGGCCTTGGCGACCTGGCGGGCCTTCCACGCCTGCAGGTCCCCCGTACTGGACCAGCGCCCACAGCCGCGGCAGCCGGTAGCGGAGCTCGACCGCCTCGGCGACCAGCGCCAGACCCGCCAGGTGCGACAGGCCCAGGGCCGCCGGCGAGCTCCTCCACCGCGTACTCCGCGACCCCCGGTGTGCCGTCCCGGCCAGCGGTGCCGGGTCGAAGAACGCCGGACCCAGCGCCGACGCCAGGCCGCCGGCCCGTTGGGTGGGGAAGGTCGCGGCCGGGTGCTCGGGGGTGACCGGGTGCAGGTCCACCCAGTGCACCGCCAACGCCAGCAAATCCGCCTCGGCCTGGTCCGCGGTGCGGCGCGCGGACGACGGCCGCGTCCAGCACCGCCGACGCGTCCAGGTCGCGCACGTCGGGTGCGGCCTCGGTGTCGATCCGGGTGCCGGTCATGCAAGAAACCTAGACCCGACCACCGACAGTTTCCGGACGGCGACCGGCGAGAATCGCGTTGTCCACAAGGGGATTCCCGGTCCGTGCCTGCACGCCAGCTGAGTGGTCTCGACAGGCTCGACCACCCGGTCGCCTCCCGGGTGCGTGCGGTGGTCTCGACAGGCTCGACCACCCGGTCGCCTCCCGCACGCCGGTCGAGTGGTCTCGACAGGCTCGACCACCCGGTCGCCTCCGGGTGCGCGGTGGTCTCGACGGCTCGACCACCCGGGTCGGCCTCACCCGCACGCCGGTCGAGTGGCCTCGACAGGCTCGACCACCCGGTCGCCTCCCGGGCGCGTCGGCGGTCTCGACAGGCTCGACCACCCGGTCGCCTCCCGGGCGCCGGTCGAGTGGTCTCGACAGGCTCGACCACCCGGTCGCCTCCCGCGCGCCAGTCGAGTGGTCTCGACAGGCTCGACCACCCGGTCGTCTCCCGGGTGCGTGCGGTGGTCTCGACAGGCTCGACCACCCGGGCGTCTCCCGGACGCCAGTGCGAGTGGTCTCGGCAGGCTCGACCACCCGGTCGTCTCCCGCGCGCCAGTGCGAGTGGTCTCGACAGGCTCGACCACCCGGTCGCCTCCCGCACGCCGGTCGAGTGGTCTCGACAAGCTCGACCACCCGGTCGCGTCCCGCACGCCTGCGGTGGTTTCGAGGCTCCTCCGCCAGCGCTCCGGAGCGCCTCAACCAACCGTGGGGGTCAGTGCTCGAGGAACGTCGCCGCCATGTCCTGGTCACCGTGGCCGGCGTCGAGCGCGCGGGCGAAGTGCTGCTGCACGGCCTCGATGACGGCGAGGTCGGCGCCGGCGGCGCGGGCGGCCTCGACGATCAGTGCGGCGTCCTTGGCGGCGCCGTCGAGCCCGAAGGACGGGGCGAAGTCTCCGTCGAGCATGGCGGCGCCCTTGAGCTGGACGTACGGCGCGTCCATCGCGCCGCCCTTGACGACGTCGAGGAACTGACGGGGATCGATGCCAAGGGCCTTGGCCAGGGTGAGCGACTCGGCGATGCCCTCGACGACCGTGAGCACCCAGGAGTTCGCGACCAGCTTGAGGCGGGTGCCCTGGCCGGCCTCGCCGACCCAGACGGTGCGCGAGCCGATCGCGTCGAACAGCGGTGCCACGGTGTCCCGCACCTCGTCGGGGCCGGAGGCCAGGATCACCAGGGCTCCGTCCTCGGCCGGCTTCTTGGTGCCGAGCACCGGTGCGTCGACGTACACCAGGCCCAGCTCGGCGGCGCGCGCGGCCAGCGCGTCGGCGCCCGCGACGCCGACGGTCGACTGCTGCACCAGGACCGCGCCCTGCTTCAGGCCGTCGCGGGCCTCGTCGAGTGCGGACTCGACGGACTCGACGTCGAAGAGCATCGTGACCACGAGGTCGGCGTCACGCACGGCGTCGGCGGGGGAGTCGGCCACCTCGATGCCGGCCTCGGCGAGGGGCTCGGCCCTGCTGCGCGTGCGGTTCCAGACCGTAAGGGGGATCCTGGCAGCGGCGATGTTGCGCGCCATGCCGGCGCCCATGGTGCCGGTGCCCAGGAGGGCGACGGTCGGCTGGGTCATGCGTCCACCTCGTGAATGGTTGTCGTTTCCAAGGGACAATCGCCGGGTACCCGGAGGTCGTATGCCCACTCCTCGCCGCACCGAACGGTCGCGTCGCCCGCACGACACCCGCTGGGGTGCACTCGCGGTCACCCTGGTGGTCGGGTTCATGTCGCTGCTCGACGTCACCATCGTCAACGTCGCGGTGCCGTCGATGCAACAGGCGCTGGACGCGTCGTCCGCGGCGATCCAGTGGATCGTGTCCGGCTACGCGCTCACCTTCGGCCTGACGCTGGTCGCGGGCGGACGGCTCGGTGACGTGGTCGGCCGGCGCCGGATGTTCGTGATCGGTCTGGTCGCGTTCATCGTCACCAGCGCGATGGCCGGTCTCGCGCCCAACGAGCACCTGCTCGTCGTCGCCCGGCTCCTGCAGGGCGCCGCGGCCGGTTTCCTCACCCCGCAGAACACCGGGCTCATCCAGCAGATGTTCAGCGGTGCCGAGCGGGGTCGCGCCTTCGGCCTCTTCGGTACGACGGTCGGCGTCTCGTCCGCGACGGGACCGGTCATCGGCGGACTGATCATCAGGGCGTTCGGCGAGGAGCAGGGGTGGCGCTACGTGTTCTTCGTGAACGTCCCGATCGGCATCGTCGCGATGGTCCTGGCGCTGCGACTGCTGCCGCCGCCCGAGCCGCGCCAGGGCACGGTGCGCTCGCAGATCGACGGGGTGGGGGCAGCTGCTGCTCGGCCTCGCGGTGCTCGCGGTGCTGCTGCCGATCATCGAGGCGATGGCCCGGCCGGTGACCCCGCTGTGGTTCCTGGTGCTGCTCGCGCCCGTGCTCGGCTGGGCTTTCGTCCGGTGGGAGCGCCGGGTCATGCGGCGACAGGGCGCTCCGCTGCTCGACGTCTCCCTGTTCTCCCAGGCGCCCGGCTACGCGTCGGGGATCGTGCTCGGGTCGACGTACTTCTGCGGGTTCGCGGGTGTCTGGCTGGTGCTCGCGCTCTACCTCCAGGACGGTCTCGGCTACACCCCGCTCCAGTCCGGGCTCGCCGTCACGCCGTTCGCGGTCGGCTCGGCGGCCGCGTCCATCACCGCCGGGCGGCTCGTCGGGCGCCGGGGCCGCCGGGTCACGGTGACCGGGCTGTGCCTGGTGCTGGTCGGGTTCGCGATGCTCGCGGTCGTCGTACCCCTCACCTCACCGGAGCATCAGGCCGCCTGGCTGTTCGTCCCGCTGGCGGTCGCGGGGGTCGGGGGTGGCGCCGTCATCTCGCCGAACATCACGATGACCCTGGCGTCGGTCCCGCCACGGATGGGCGGAGCGGCCGGTGGTGCCCTGCAGACCGGCCAGCGGATCGGGACCGCCGTCGGGGCCGCGGTCCTGACGGCCACCTACCGGCTGACCGGGACGGCGCACGGCGTGCCCGCGGCGGTGTCCGCGGCGTTCACGGTCGCCCTGCTGTTCTCGGCGGTCGCGCTGGTGATGGCGGTGCGGGAGCTGCGGATCCGACCGGACCTCGGCGAGGCCGCCGGGCCCCCGAAGCCCCCGGGGGCCGCGCCGGCGCACGCCTAGGGTGCGCCTCTCAAACCTGCCGCGGCGTCCGCGGCCCCTCAACGCGGCATCTTTTCGAGACACGCCCTGACCGGATCCTCACCGCCCGGCTGCCAGCATGGAGCGGTGAGCCCCGCCCATCCCGTCGCCGAGATCTGGCAGCAGGTCACGACCGTGGCGCCCGCGCCGTCGTCCGGTCTGCTGCTCGGCACCGCCGCCGTGTCGCTCGCCCTGGTGATGGTGCCGGAGGCCTGGCGGCGCACCCGACACCTGGTCACGATCGCCCACGAGGGTGCGCACGGGCTGGCGGCGGCGCTGAGCGGCCGCCGGCTGGCCGGGATCCGGCTGCACTCGGACACCTCCGGGCTGACCGTCTCGAAGGGCCGCAGCAGCGGTCCGGGGATGGTGGCGACCGCGGCGGCCGGGTACGTCGGACCGGGGCTGGTCGGCCTCGGTGCGGCGGCGCTGCTCGCGGGGGGCTACGCGGTGGGTGTGCTCTGGGCGCTGCTGGTGCTGCTGGCGCTCCTGCTGCTGCAGATCCGCAACTTCTTCGGGCTCTGGGCCGTGCTCGTCGCCGGCTCCGGGCTGTTCGCGGTCACCTGGTGGGCCGACGCGCGGGTCCAGCTCGTCGTCGCGTACGTCGTGACGTGGTTCCTGCTCCTGGCCGCGCCCCGGCCGGTCGTCGAGCTCCAGGAGCAGCGGCGTCGCGGACGCGGCCGCTCCTCGGACGCGGACGTGCTCGCCCGGCTGACCCGGGTGCCCGGCCTGCTGTGGGTGGGGCTGTTCCTGGTGGTGACCGTCGGCTGCCTCGTGCTCGGCGGCTCGATGCTGCTGGGGCGGACCGCCTGAGCGCGCCTCAGGACCGGCCTGCGGCGGAGGTGGCGTGGCCGCGCAGCCGGACCATCTTCCAGGTGTTCCGGTCGCCGCTGCGTGCGTACTCGAGCTCGTCGAGGGTGGCCCGGGCCAGCCACATGCCGCGGCCGCTCTCGGCCAGCTCGTCGGCCACCGGCAGCGTGGACAGGTCGGGCGTCGGCTCGCCGGTGTCGGCGAGGAAGCCGACCAGCCGGTCCGGCCGCACGGTCAGCGAGAACGCGTAGACGACCTGGCCCGGGGGTCGGCCGTGCTTGACCACGTTGCCGTGGATCTCCACGATCGCGGTCTCGAACATCGACAGGTCGGTCTCGTCGATGTCCGGGTGCTCGCCGCGCACGCGGACGAGCAGGTCCTGGACCAGGTCCAGCGACTCGGGCACGGCAAGCCCGCTCAGCTCGTAGTGGCGGCCGTTCTCACCAGCCATGCAGGGCCCCCTCGACGGAGTCGTGCGACTGCAGCACCCGGTCGAGGTTGGTCAGCGCGAGCACGGTGGCGACCTGCTGGGTGACCCCGGTGATCCGGAGGTCGCCGCCCTCCTGCCGGGCCTTCTTGAGCCCGGCGATCAGCGCGCCGAGGCCCGAGGAGTCCATGAAGCCCACCGCGGCCAGGTCCACGACGACCCGGGGCGCGGCCGCCGTCGACGCTGTCGGTGATGGCCTGCTTCAGCTGGGCGGCGGAGACCATGTTGAGCCGCCCGTCGAGCCGCAGCACGGCCACTCCGTCACGGGGCTCGGTCACGTCGATCTGCATCAGCTTTCGTTCCTCTTGATCACGACGCACGTGACGTCGTCGGTGGCGTGGTGGTCCTTGCTGTAGGTGGCGACGATGTCGACCACCTCCTGCGGGTCGCGAGCGGCCACGATCGTCTCGCGGATGGCCTCGCGGGCCTCGTCGATGGTCTCGAACAGGTCGAGCGCGCCGTCGCTGAGCGCGACGAACGTGTCGCCCGGCTCGAGCTGCACCTGCTCCGCGCGCCACGGCTCCCAGGCCGGAGCGCCGAGCGGCAGCCCGTCGGAGTCGAACTGCTCGGCCTTGCCCTGGTGGGTGACGATGCCGGCGATGCCGTGGCCGGCGTCGACGTACGTCAGCACCCCGGTGCGCGGGTCGAGGCGCGCGGCCAGCATGGTCACGAACGTGGAGGTCTCGGTGAGGTCGGGCTCGATGGCGTCGGCGACGCGGTTGACCGCGGTCTCGAGGTCGTTGAAGCGGGAGGCGCCGCGCATCAGCGACCGCACACCGGCGCCGATGAGCGCGGCCGGGATGCCCTTGCCCATCACGTCGGCGAGCACCACCTGGAACCCGTCGCCGACGGCGTGCCAGTCGTAGAAGTCGCCACCGACCGCGGAGGCCGGCAGGCAGACACCGGCCACCTGGTAGCCCGGCAGGTTCGGCGTGGTGCGCGGCAGCAGGTTGCGCTGGAGCTCGCCGGCCCGGTCGATCTCGTCGGTGCGCGCGAGCTCCGTCTCCACGAAGTCGGCGAGCGCGCGGAGGATCTCGAGCTGGGCCTCGGTCAGCTCGCGCGGCTTCGTGTCGACGATGCACAGCGTGCCCACCGCCACGCCGCTCGGCGTGTGCAGCGGCTCGCCGGCGTAGAACCTGACGCCGTCGGCGGCGGTCACGAACGGGTTGTCGCGGAAGCGGTCGTCGTGCGCGGGGTCGGTGACCACCAGCGCCGCGTCGGCGTCGACCGCGTGGGTGCACATCGACTGGGAGCGGGGCACCTCGGTGACGCCGTCGAGGCCGGCCTCGGCCTTGACCCACCATCGGTCCTCGTCGATCAGGCTGACCACGGCGGTGGGCACGTCGAACATCTTCCGCGCGAGCCGCACCAGCCGGTCGAAACGCTCCTCGCGCGGGGTGTCCAGCATGTTCAGGGAGGCCAGTGCCTGCAGGCGGGTCTCCTCCAGCACCTGTGCCATCGTCAGCTCCTTCCCCCGAGTAGAAATCGCTTGGGTAAAGGTATCGGGACCCGGGCAGTGCCGGTGACCGTTTTGCCCGCATCTCGGGTGTCGGCCGGCCCTGAGAGGATGACCGTCGTGGCGAGGCTGCGGGTGGGGGAGACGTTGCACAGCGACACCGGCACGCCGTACCTCGTCACCGGGCCCGCTCGGCGAGGGCGGGTTCGGTGAGGCGTACGTCGGTCAGCGGCTCTCACCCGAAGGGCCGGCAGGTCGAGCCGGTCGCGATCAAGGTGTGCCGCAGCCTCGAGGACTGGCACGGCGAGGCCTACTTCGGGCGGCTGCTGCAGGGCGACCCGCGGATCGTGGAGCTGCGCGACGCGTTCGTCACCGCGACCGGGCGTGGCCAGCGGCAGCGTCGCCGCCACGTGCTGGTCTTCGAGTTCATGGACGAGGGCACCGTCTGGGACGCCGTCGAGGGCGATCGGCTGCGCTGGTCCGAGGGCAAGGTGCGCGCCGAGATCCGGGCCCTGCTCAAGGTGCTGCGCCGGATGCACGCGGTGTGGATCATCCACCGCGACATCAAGCCGGACAACGTCTACCTGCGTGACGGACGGCTGGTGCTCGGCGACTTCGGCATCACCAAGCTGGCGCTCGACCAGAAGGGTGCCGACGCCTCGAAGTTCCAGCCGGACTTCGCGCCCCGTGACCTCGCCTCCAGCACGATGTGGGGGCCGGCGGAGGACATCTTCCAGGTGGGCCTGCTGGCCGCGACGCTGCTGTCCGGCGAGATCTGGTGGAACGACGTGGTCTCCGCGCGCGCGATCGCCGAGCTCGACGCGGGCGACGCGTTCAAGAGCTGGATCTGGCACGCGACGGGGGCACGGTCGAAGCGCTACTGGCACGCCGACGACGCGCTCGACGCGCTGTCGTCGCTGCGCCGGGTGGACGTGTCGCCGGGTCGGGCGCCGCGCACCCTGCGCGGCCAGCCGATGGTGTTCACCGGCCGGCTCGACGGCATGACCCGGGCCCAGGCGACGGCGCGGGCACGCGGCGCCGGTGCCCACCCGCAGACCCGGCTGACCGACGCGACCACGGTGGTCGTGGTCGGCCGGGTGGGCGCGTCCGAGGGCATCAAGATGTTCGGGGTGCGCGAGCGGCTGCGCACCGGCCAGCCGCTCCGGCTGATCAGCCAGGAGCAGTTCGAGCGGCTCACCGCACGCCGGTTGCCCCGGCTGCGCTGAGGATCAGGCCGGCCGCACCCAGGCGGTCCACCGCTCGAGCGGGAGGTAGCCCATCCGCTGGTACGTCGGTCGGCCGTCGTCGCTCGCCACCAGCACGGCCGGCAGCGCCGGGTCGGCCAGGGTCGCCGCCCAGGTGACCGCGGCGCCGGCGCCCTTGCCCCGGGCGGCGGGCAGCGCGGCGACGTACTCCACGAGGACGGCGCCCGCCGCCTGGTGCGCCATGGCGACCGAGACCGGCTCCCCGTCGACGTACCCCAGCCACACCCGCGTCGGCCCGCCGAGCAGCCCCGGGGCGAGCACGCTGCCGGGCGGGGTGCCGGGCATCGGGTAGCCCTCGATGAGCACCCGCTCCGCGACCGCCAGCTCGTCCGGGTCCTGCACCTCGCGGACCTCGACGCCCTCCGGGTCCGGGCGGGGCCTCGGTGCCGGGAAGCGGAGCATCAGCGGCGGGTGGCCGATCAGGACCAGGCCGTGCGGTGTGAAGTCGGGGGTCAGCCACGGGCTGAGCAGGAAGTACGGCGTGCCGGGCGGGATCAGCTCGCCGACCTCGGCCACCAGCGTTCTCGTCTCCTTCTCGGCGACCGGCTGGGTGAGGATCACCGGGTTCACCAGCGCCCCGGAGTCACCGATCAGGGCGCCCGCCCACCGGTCGGTGCGTCGCCAGGGCCGCCCGAGCGCGTCGGCCACCGCCACCGGCCACGAGGCGTGCACCAGCACCGCGCTGCGCTTGAGGGTGTCGTCGGCCGGGGCGTCCGGCTCCCAGCCGTTGGTCAGGTGCTCGCCCTCGTCGGGCAGGATCGACTCGGTCACCCGCCCATGCTCGCGGCCCGGCACGTCCGCGGGAAGAGCCCGACGAGCTTGCACCCGTTGGGGAGCTGCCGTGGAGGTCCGGCTAGTCCTCGGTGCCCGTGCGACCGCCGTTGCCGAACTGCCCGCCGACCCAGTCGCGCATGGCCGCGAACGTGCCGGAGGCGTCGCGGACCAGCTTGGTGACGGCGTCGTTGCTCTGCCGGAAGGTCTCGGCGTAGCTGCGCGCGGCCTCCTGCGCGGCCTCGCTGACCTTCGCGTCGTCGTCGGTGGAGCGGCGCGGGTAGTCGCCGCCGAGAACCCGGGTGTACGCGCCCGAGTCCACCCAGCGGCGCAGCTCGGTGCCGCGGACGACCGTGAACGGGTGCGACTGCGCCTCGATGAGCATCAGCTTGACCAGCGAGTCGCGCAGGTCGCCGGTCGCGTCGTACTCCGCGCCCTGGGCGAAGAACGACGTGGGGTCGAGGTCGTCGAGGTGGCCGCCGCTGGCCATCTTCATCAGCGTCCGGAAGGCGACAGCGGTGTCCTGGGTGGCGAGCAGCCCGGCCCGGTCGGCGGACAGCTCGGCCTTGCGGGACCACTCCATGAGCGCGGCGGTGATCGCGCGGATGCCGAGCCCGCCGATCGGGGATCGCGGTCAGCACGCCGCTGAGCCGGATCAGCCGCTGCAGCATCGTCTGGTAGACCGCGTGGCCGGACAGCACGTGCCCCATCTCGTGGCCGAGGACGAAGCGGAGCTCCTCCTCGTCGAGCAGGTCGACCATCCCGGACGTCACGACGATGAACGCCTTGTCCATGCCGAGGGTGACGGCGGTGGGGTGCGGGTTCGCCGCGACGTACAGCTCGGGCACCGCGGGGGCGTCGAGCGCGGTGGCGACCTCGACGAGCAGCGTGTGCACGCGGGTGAACTGTCGCTCGTCGACGCGGATGGCGGAGCCGAGGAACTGCAGCCGGTAGGCCCGCTCGTTGAACAGCCCGGAGATCTTGCGGATGAGGGTGTCGAAGCCCTTGAGCCGGCGCAGCGCGACCAGCGCGCCCTTGTCGGCGGGGTGCTCCCACGCGCGGGAGCTGATCTCGGGCAGAGGGACTCGGCTGCGGACGGGCTGCGACGACATGCGCAGAAGTGTGCCTGCCGCGTCCGCCCGGGTCAGCGGTTTGCGCGGATCGGCGAGGTCAGCCGCTGGTGCGCTGCTGCGGGATGCCCCGGCGGGCCTGTCGGAGCTCCTCCTGGTGGGCGAAGATCTCCTCCAGCGCCGAGACGAACGACGGCGCGTCCTCGGTCGGGTCGGCGCGATGGGCCGCCACCTGCTCGGGTACGACGGGCGTGGCGAACGTCGCCAGGTCCGGCGCGGCCGCGGCGAGCACGGGGTCACGTGTCACGGTGAGCGTGACCCGGGGCCACCATCGAGACCGGTCCTCGCGGGCGACGACGGTCGTCTCGCCGTACGCCTCCCGGGCGAACGCGAGCACCGACTCGAACGACCCGCCGGTCACCTTCCACGTGGGCTCGTGTCCCGAGACCTCGATGCGTTCGGGGATCGCCCCGAACACCTCCGCGATGCCTTTCCCGAGCGGCATGGCGCACCACCTACCTTCGCAACCAGGAGCAGGTTAGTCGCTCCGCACGACGTCTTTACCTTTCCCCTCGCTCCGGCGCGTCCTCGCCACCGCCGACCCGGCGCATCTGGTTGCAGTAAAGACGCTGACCCGGCGCATCTGGTTCCCTCATGGCCGCCGACCCGGCGCGTGTGGCTGGACCGGTACCGCCAGGCGCGCCAGGTCAGCGGCCTGGGCGCCGCCAGACGCGACAAGTCAGCGACGGGGGAGGTCAGTTGGCGAGCGACCAGACGTGCACGTAGTCGAAGGTGGAGGTGAAGCCGGTGCCGCCGAGGGAGACGAGGCCGATCCGCTCTGCCGGCGCCGAGCTCGTCGTACTGCCAGGTGCCACCGCGGACGAAGCGCGTGCCGTCGTTGCTGGTGTAGGCCGTGAAGTAGGTGTGCGCGCCGGTCACCCGCTTCACGATCCGCAGCCAGGTCAGGTCGCCGGGCGGACCGACGGTGAAGCCGCCGTACCGGGGGTAGCCCCCGCCGGTCGTCGGCACCTCCTTGCCGAACTCGGTGAGCCGGGTCTGGCCGGCGGACACGTGGGTGAGCTTGAGGAACCGGTCGTCGGAGCCGTAGATCACCAGCCCGCCCTGCACGTAGTCGTAGCCCGCGCCGCTCGGCGGCACGTCGAGTCGGACCACCGTCTCCGCGGCGTAGCCGCCCGCGGGCGCCGCCTGGGTGAGCACGGACGCGCCGTCGGCGGCGCCGGTGAGGCCACCGGCCTGGGTGGCCAGGTGGAAGGTGCCGTCGGAGACGCCGTACGTCGCCGGGTCGGCCGGCTGCCGCACCCACGACCAGCGCGGGTTCAGGGTGTCGCCGTCGAACTCGTCGATCGCGGCGGGGTTCGGGGTGCCGAGGGCGTCGTACGGCACGGCCGCCCGGCGGTACGTCGTCCGCCGGTGCGGCTGCGCGGCCGGAGCCGGCATGGAGGCGTCGGACGCACCGTGACCGGAGCGGACCATCGGCCAGCCGCCGACCCAGTCGACCGGGTCGAGCATCGGCGGCCGCTTGGTGAAGCCCGGCCGCGCGGCGAAGAACGGCCGGTCCTTGTCGATCGCGTGGTAGACGGTCCACCACTGGCCACCGAAGTCCCGGAAGACGGTGTTGTGGCCGCCGCCGACCCAGCGGTTGCCGTTCGGCGCGAGCACCGGGGTGCCGCCGGTGCGGCTCGCGGTGAGCGGGACGCCCTCGCGGTCGACGAACGGTCCGAACGCGGACGTGGAGCGGCCGGCGAAGACGCCGTACCCGGACAGCGGGCCGGTGCAGCAGGACCCGGACGACACGAACAGGTAGTAGTAGCCGCCGCGGTACACGACGTTGGCCGCCTCGTAGCGCCGGCCGATCGTCACCTGCCGTGCGCCGCCGTAGAGCCGGAGGGCGTACTTCTTGACCGACACCTTCTGGGCGTAGAGGCCGCCGCGGAAGCCGCCGTAGTAGAGCATCCCGCTGCGACCGACGCTGGCGCCGAGCACGTCGGGGTCGATCGTCGATGCGAAGGAGCAGCCCGCTCCGAGCCGCTGCGGGCGCACCAGCGGGTCGTTGACCATCCGCCAGGGGCCGGTCGGGGACGCGCTGGTCGCGACGCCGATCGCGGGGTCCTTGGCGCCCCGGGCTGGCCGCTCATCGAGTCGACGGTGTCGGTGACGGCGTACGTCAGGTAGTAGCGCTTGTACGTGCTGGAGTAGACGACGTCCGGCGCCCACAGCGTCGAGCGGCTCGACGCCCACGACGGCTTGCCCGGCAGCGCCGACCCGACGTAGCGCCAGTGCACGAGGTCGGGGGAGCGCAGCATCGGCAGCCGGGTGCTGGTGGCGCCGTCGCGCAGCGGGTCGGAGGTGCAGTACATGTACCAGTAGCGGGCGTACCGCCCGCGGCCCCGCAGCACCGAGGGGTCGGCGCAGCTCTGCACCGACGCGCCGCTGGAGGTGTGCGGCTTGAGCTGGTTGGTGTAGCGGGCCTTGACCGGCCGCGCGGCGGACGCGTCGGAGGCCGCGACGCCCAGCGGCGCGAGGACGGCGAGCAGGGCGACGAGCAGCAGGACCCGGTTCTTCACGCAGGCACTATCCCTTTACCTTCCGCTGCAGCGCAGCGGTTTGGACCATTTGGTCGATTCTCGGGTGAGCCTTGACACTCGGGACCTAAACCGGGGTGCCCTCGTCAGCCAGAAGCGGACCGCCGCTTCCTCCGTCCCCGTCAGCATCGCCCCGGGAGGTTTCACGCTCGTCCGCCGCTGAGCACGACCGCCGCACGCCCGTCCGTTGGTTGAGGTGCCCGAGCCGCTGGGCGAGGGCCTCGAAACTCCGCAGGGAAGGCACAGAGGTTTCGAGGCGGCTCCGCTAGCGCTCCGTCGCACCTCAACCAACGTTCAGATCACCAACGTAGAAAGCGATTCCCCATGAGCAAGCCGCACGCCGAGTTCCCCCTCGGACCGTTCACCCCGCACGACGCGAACCCGATCCTGCGCCCGCAGGGCGACGGCTGGGAGTCCTCCAGCGTCTACAACCCGGCCGCGGTCGTGAAGGACGACAAGGTGGTGCTCCTCTACCGCGCGCACGCCGACGACATCATCAGCCACGTCGGGCTGGCGACCAGCGACGACGGCATCCACTTCGAGCGGCACCCGGAGCCGGTGCTGTCCCCGACCGAGGACTACGAGCGCTTCGGCTGCGAGGACCCGCGGGTGACCGAGATCGACGGCACCTACTACCTCACCTACACCGCCTGGGACCGCACGAACGCCCAGCTGTGCCTGGCCACCTCGACCGACCTGTTCACCTGGGAGAAGCACGGGCCGCTGTTCCCGGACTTCAACACCTTCGAGCCGAACGCCCAGGACACCCCGACCCCGTGGAGCAAGGCGGGCGCGATCCTCGACCGGCAGGTCAACGGCCGCTGGCTGATGTACTTCGGCGAGGGCTCGATCTACCACGCCTGGTCCGACGACCTGATCCACTGGGAGCCGGCCCCGCAGGACGCGCCGCTGATGCTGCCCACCCCGAAGGGCACGTTCGGCGAGTTCCTGGTCGAGGTCGGCCCGCAGCCGATCGTCACCAGCAACGGGCTGATCCTGCTGCTGCACAACGCCGCGGTGAAGTTCGAGGACGGCACCGTCCGCTACACCTGCGGCCAGCTGCTCTTCCACCCGGACCGTCCGACCGAGATCATGGCGCAGATGAACTACCCGTGGCTCGAGCCGACCTCCTTCGAGGACCAGCACGGACTGGTCTCCAACGTCACGTTCATCGAGGGCCTCGTGCACTTCAAGGGCACCTGGTTCGCCTACTACGGGCAGAGCGACTCGACGCTCGGCGTCGCGACCTACAAGGTGGGCGAGACGTACGGCGGGCTGCTCTGATGGCGGCCGCGACCTGGCTGGAGACCCCGGCGCACGCGCGCTGGCTCGAGGCGGAGGGCGACCGGCTCCTGGAGTTCGGTCGAGCCTCGCGCCACCCCGACGGCGGGTTCGCGTGGCTGACCGACGACGGGACGCCCGACCTCGACCGGCCGGTCGAGCTCTGGATCTCCTGCCGGATGACCCACGTCTACGCCCTCGGCGACCTGATGGGGCGGCCCGGCTGCGGCCCGCTCGCCGACCACGGCGTCGCGGCGCTGCGCGGCCGGTTCCGCGACCAGCAGCACGGCGGCTGGTACGCCAAGGTCGGCCCGGACGGCCCGACGTCCACCGACAAGACCGCCTACGAGCACGCGTTCGTGGTGCTCGCCGCCGCCAGCGCGACGGCGGCCGGCCGGCCCGGTGGCCGCGAGCTGCTCGACGACGCGTTGAGCGTGCTGCTCGGGCACTTCTGGGACGACGAGTTCGGCATGGTCGTCGAGCAGTGGGACGAGTCGTGGTCGACGCTCGACGGCTACCGCGGCGTCAACGCCAACATGCACACGGTGGAGGCGCTGCTGTCCGCGGCCGACGTGCTGGACGACGACGACCTGCGGGCGCGCGCCCGGCGCATCGTCACCCGCGTCGTGCACGACCTCGCCCGCGGCAACGCCTGGCGGATCCCCGAGCACTTCGACGCGACCTGGACCCCGCAGCTGGAGTACAACGTCGACGAGCCGGCCCACCCGTTCCGGCCGTACGGCGCGACGATCGGCCACTGGCTCGAGTGGTCCCGGCTGGCGCTGCACCTGCACGCCGGCCTCGGGCCCGGCGCCCCGGCCTGGCTGCTCGACGACGCCCGGTCGCTGTTCGACGCCGCGGTCCGCGAGGGCTGGGCGGTCGACGGCGCGGACGGGTTCGTCTACACCGTGGACTGGTCGGGCACGCCCGTCGTACGCGAGCGGATGCACTGGGTGGCCGCCGAGGCCACCGCCACCGCGGCCGCGCTGTACGCCGAGACCGGCGACCCGGCCTACGCGGGCTGGTACGCCACCTGGTGGGACCACATCGCCGGCTGCTTCGTCGACCCCGAGCACGGCTCCTGGCACCACGAGCTGTCCCCGGCGAACACCCCGTCCAGCGTCACCTGGGCCGGCAAGCCGGACACCTACCACGCGTTCCAGGCCACGCTGATCCCGCGGCTCCCGCTGACGCCGACCCTGGCCGCCGCCCTCCGGGACAACCTCCTCCGGTGACCGGGGCGTCGGCTGGGTCGACCCGGGGGCTCAGTCCCGCGTGCGGCGGGTGCCCGGACAGCGTGCGGTTGAGGGAGAACAGCCGGCCGAGCACCGGCATCAGCACGATGTTCAGTCCGTGCAGGATGCCGATGATCAGCAGGATGCCGCCGACCCGCGCGGTCTCCACCTTGAGCTGCGCCGCCCCGACGTACGGCCCCCAGCCCTGCGACTCGAAGTTCACCGTGAACAGGATGTACGCGCTGAAGATCAGGTAGTACACGATGTCGGTGAGCACGATGTAGCTCTTGCCGGTGCGCGGGTTGTCGTGGAACACGTCCGCGGCGTACGCCCGCCCGAACCTCTTGATGAACGGGCCGAGCCACAGTGCGATCGCGGCCAGCACGCCGGTCGTGAACAGCTCCAGGATCCACCAGTCCATCGCCAGTCGTCCGTTCTCTCGTGGGGTCAGGGTGAGCACGCCGGCGGTGCCGAGCGCGAGGGTGAGGACGCCGAGGGCGACGTACCGGCGGCGTCGCCGGCGGCGGGCCCGCTCGTCCTCGATGCTGCCGACGACCCGGTCGAACAGGTCGGTCGACGGGCGGGTGCCGGTGTCGTCGGTGAGCGCGCGGCGCAGCCGCTGCTCGATGCCGACGGGCCGGTCGGTCATGTCGGTCATGGCGCCTCCTCCAGCTCGAAGGACATCCGTTTGAGGCCGCGCGCCAGGTGGGTCTTCACGGAGTTGACGGAGAGTCCGAGCGTCGAGGCGACCTCGGCGACCGGCAGGTCCAGGTAGTAGCGCAGCACGAGGCAGTCGCGCTGCCGCCGGGGCAGCCGGCGCAGTGCGTCGAGCACCTCGGCGGTCTCGGCGTGGTCGCCCGCGTGGTCCTCGGCGGAGCGCTCGTCCGGCTGGGCCGGCGGCCGGTGCCGGAGGGACACGAGACCGCGTCGGTTGTGGTCGCGGGCCAGGTTGATCACGATCGCGCGGAGGTACGGCGCGGCCCGGTCGGGGTCGCGGATCCGGTGCAGGCTCGTGCTCAGCTTGATGAACGCCTCCTGGACCAGGTCCTCGGCGGCGGTCCGGTCGTCGACGAACCAGCGAGCCATCTGGACCAGTCGGGTGGCCTCGTCCCGGAACAGGCGGAGCACCAGAGCGTCGGCGTCGCTCTCCGCGCCGCGCACTCCGGACAGTTCCACCGATTCCCCCATCGTGGTCATCACTCCTACGGACGCGCGGACCGGTGCCCGCGGGTGACAACCGGCTCGAGAAATCTTCGTGTCACCCGAGCCCGGCCACGCCCCCGTCCTCCCTGGTGAACGACACCCAAGCATGTCCAACGGGAGGAACCATGGAAACGAACCTCAGTCGTGTCGCGATGCTGGCCGTCAGCAGCGTGCTCCACGACCCGCAGACGGCCACGACGCCGGTGGTGTGGTGATGGTCCGGGCAGCCGCGGCCGGGCTCGCCCTGGGGGCGGGCTGGGGCGTCCTCGCCCGCGTGTGGATGCGGATGATCTCGACGACCCCGGAGTTCAGCTGGTCCGGCACCCTGCTGATCATCGGCTTCTCCGCGCTGGCCGGGCTCGGGCTCGGCCTCGTGCACGGCGCCCGGTCGCGGTACCGGTCCCGCTGGTGGCGGCTCGCCGTCGCGCTCGCCCTGCCGATCGTGTCGGCCTCCCAGGGGGTGGTGTTCGCGCCCGCGTTCTGGCTGGGCGGGTTCGCGCTCGCCGGCCGCGGCCCGCGGGTCGTGCGGGTGGTGCTGGCCCTCGTCGCGACGGGTCCGATCTGGCTGATCTGGGCGACCTCCGACCCGGTCGAGCGGACGCTCGTGCCCGCGCCGACCTTCGTGGTCGGGCTGCTGGTGCTGATGACCGGCGTGGCCTGGGGCGGGTCGCAGCTCTTCCGGCGCTGGCCGCGCCGCGTGCTGGTCGCGCACCCGGTCCGGGTCGAGACGGCCGCCTGACCGCCGTACCAGGGGAGGGGGAGGGGGAGGGGGAGCGTACGGCCCCCGACGGCTCGCGCCGACGGGGGCCGTGTTCGCTGTCCCCCGGATGCCCCCTGAGGACGCGTCCTTGGTACAGCGACAGCACCGGGTGTACCCAACCCCGTGGGGGCCTACCCCACCGGTCTGCACCGGAGTGTCACGACTCGCCAGGCACGCGAGGACTCCCCGCCAGGTACGGGGGAGAACCTGACGGGGAGCCGACTCCCACGATACGTGATCGGAGGATCCGTATCGAAAACTTCCCGTGACCCGGACTACGCCGGTCGGAGCCGATCCGACAGCATGAGGCATGCCCGTCACGCTGACGCACTTCCTGATCGCTCTCGGGGCGTCGGTGGTCGCCGTGCTGGTGGCCATCGTCGTGGTGCACCTGCTGGTGCTGGCGGCGGCTCGTCGCTGGGCCGCCGCACGCGATCTCGCCCGCTACGCGAGGACTCCGTTCCGGCTGTTCCTGCTCTTCGTCGCGCTCGGCGGCCTGGCCGCCTCGCAGCGGCCCGAGGGCGTCGACCCGACCTGGTGGGGCGGGATCCGGCTCGCACTGCGGCTCGCGTCGATCGGCTCCGGCGCCTGGTTGCTGGCCTCGGTCCTCCTGTTCCTGGAGGACCTCGGGCTCAAGAGGTACAGCACCGACACCCGTGACAACCGGACCGCGCGCCGGGTGAAGACGCAGGTGCTCATCCTGCGTCGGCTCACCGTGTCGGTCGTCGTGGTCATCGCCCTCGGTGCGGCGCTGCTGAGCTTCCCGGGCGTACGCGCGGTCGGTGCCAGCCTGCTCGCGTCCGCCGGCCTCCTCAGCGTGGTCGCGGCGCTGGCCGCCCAGTCAACGCTCGCCAACGTGTTCGCCGGCATCCAGCTCGCGTTCAGCGACGCCATCCGCATCGACGACGTCGTCATCGTCGAGGAGGAGTGGGGCTGGATCGAGGAGATCACGCTCAGCTACGTGGTCGTCCGGCTCTGGGACGACCGCCGGCTGGTGCTGCCGTCGACGTACTTCACGCGGACCCCGTTCCAGAACTGGACCCGCCGGCACTCCGAGCTTCTGGGCGCCGTCGAGCTGGACGTCGACTGGCGCGTCGACGTGGGCGCGATGCGCGACGAGCTCGACCGGATTCTCGACGACACCGACCTGTGGGACGGCCGTTCCAAGGTGCTGCAGGTGACCGACGCGGTCGGGGGCGTGGTGCGGGTGCGGGCTCTGGTCACCGCGCAGGACGCGGGCACGCTGTTCGACCTGCGCTGCCTGGTCCGCGAGCGGCTGGTCACCTGGGTGCAGCGCTCCGACGCCGCCGGGCTGGTGCGGCAGCGTGTGGAGCTGGTCGAGCCGACAGCGGACGTCGTGCAGCCGGACCGGGACGCGGAGCACAGCGGTGTCTTCTCCGGTGACGTGCACTCAGAGGCGCGGGGTGCCCGCTTCCGGCGGCCCGACCCGGAGCCCGCGGCGGACGTCGAGTGACCGGGCGGGTCACCTGAGTGCGCGAGGACCCAAGGGTTTTCGCATCGCCGAGCGGGGAACGACTCACCCGTGCAGACACGAGAGATCGGCAACGACCAGACAGGACGCGTCCGGGTGGGCGCCATCGGGCTCGGCCTGATGACCTTCGACCAGACCGGGACCCAGCCCCGCGAGCAGCTCGCCGACACGGTGCGCGCCGCGCTCGATGCGGGCGTCACCCTCTTCGACACCGCCGACGCCTACGGGCCGGGCGACGAGCTCGGCGCGGACGCGCAGGGCGCCAACGAGTCCCTCATCGTCGGGCTGCTCGACGAGCTCGGCGTCCGCGACCAGGTGTTCCTGGCCACCAAGGGCGGCCACGTCCGCACCGAGGGCGGCGGCTGGGGGCTCGACAGCAGCCCGGCCCACCTCCACGACGCCGTCGACGCGAGCCTGAAGCGGCTCGGCGTCGACCAGATCGACCTCTGGCAGCACCACCGGCCCGACCCGAACATCGCCTACGCCGACGTCATCGACACGCTCGGGGAGATCCATCGGACGGGCAAGGTGCGGATGATCGGCCTCTCGAACGCCGACCCGGACCAGATCCGGGAGGCGCACAAGGTCCTCGGCAGCGCGTTGGTCAGCGTGCAGAACCAGTTCTCGCCCGCCTTCCGCAGCAGCCGACCCGAGATCGACGTCTGCGAGGAGCTCGGCCTCGCGTTCCTTCCGTGGAGCCCGCTGGGCGGCCTGTCCGATGCCAAGGGACTGGCCGAGAAGCACCCCGCCTTCAAGGAGGTGGCCGACGCACGCGGCGTCAGCGCTCAGCAGGTCGCCCTGGCCTGGGAGCTCGCGCAGTCGCCGGTCGTCATCCCGATCCCGGGTGCCAAGCGTCCCCGGTCGATCATCGACTCGGCGGCTGCAGCGGACCTGGAGCTGACCGCGGACGAGATCGCCCGGCTGGACGCCGACGGCAGCTGAGCCACCGGCGTCCTCCGGCACGGTGGGGGACGCGCCGTCTCAGCGGACGCTCACGTCGCCCAGGTGGCGTTGCGCCCAGACCGCCGCGGAGGTGCGGTCGTCGACGCCGATCTGGTCGAAGGCATTGCGCAGATGGGTCTTCACCGTCGTCGGGCGGATGCCCAGCCGCAGTCCGATCTGCTGGTTGCTGAGTCCGTCCCGGAGGAGCCGCAGGACGTCGTGCTCGCGTTGCGTCAGCTGGATCCGCGACGACGGCTCGCTCATCCGGGCGAGTGCGCGAGTGAGCCGCGCGTCGACGGGGACCTCCCCACGGCGGACCGCCCGGAGGGCGTCGACGAGCGCGGCTCCGCCGGTGTCCTTCAACAGGTAGCCCGCCGCGCCGGAACGGACCGCCTCGACGACGTTCTCGGCGACAGCGCTGGCCGTCAGCACCAGGACGAGCGCGTCCGGGTCGTGGTCCAGGATCTGGCGGAGTGTGACCAGCCCGGTCTGGTCGGGCATCGTCAGGTCGAGGATGACGACGTCGGGCATCTCCTCGACGTACTTGCGGAACCCCTCGAGGCCCGACGTCGCCGTCGCGGCCAGCTCCATCCCGTCGGCGGCCGCGATCACGGCGGCCAGCCCGAGGTGAACCGTCGGATGGTCGTCGACCACCAGCACCCGGGTCGCCTCGAACGTTCGGTCGGCCTCCGAGGTCCTCTGCTTCGGCAGGGTCGTCGTCGCTGTCATCGCGGTGGTCGTCATCGTCGTAGTCCCATCCTCACCTCGGTGCCGTGCCCTGGGGCCGAAGAGATCTCGAGCGAACCCTGGCGCTCAGTCACGATGTCGGTGAGCGCGCGCAGGCCCAGGTGATCGCGTGCCGCGGTCACCTCGTCGGCGCTCAGCCCCCGGCCGTCGTCACGGACGGTCAACGTGACCCACGTGCCCGTCAGCTCCAGCCGGATCTGGACCGCGGATGCGTCCGCATGACGGAGGACGTTGCGGATGAGCTCCTGGGCACAGCGGTGGACGACCTCGGCCAGCTCCCGGTCACCGTCCTCGTCGAGGGGGAGGCTGTCGGTCTCCACGGACACGTCCAGACCGCGTACGCGGAGGGGCTGAGCCAGGTCCTGCAGCGCTTCGGAGAGGCCCCCCTGGTGGATGGACCGGGGGTAGAGGTCGACGATGACGGAGCGGAGGGCCTGGACGCTCTCGCGCACCGACGCGGCGGCGCCGGTGACCAGCGCCTCGGCGTGATGCAGGTCCCCGGCGTCCAGCGCCGAGGTGGCTCCGTCCATCACGAACGCGGTGCCGACGAGTTCCTGGATGACTCCGTCGTGCAGGTTGCGTGCCAACAGGCGGCGGTCCCGCTCCCGACTCGTGCGGGCCTGCTCGGCGATGGCCCGGTGGCGACGTCGCAACCACCTCAGGTGCCCGAGACCGAGGACCAGCTGGACCGCCGCCAGCGCGACGAGGGCAAGCACCGCCAGGCTGCCCAGCGTGTTGAACACCGCCTCCCGTTGCTGACGGAGGCGGTCGTAGCTGAGGTAGGTCTCGAACAGCAGCGGCTCGCCGCTCGAGGTATGGATCGCGGTGTAGACCTCCAGGAGGCGGTCGTCCAGCAGCCGTTCCCTGGAGTCCTCGCTGTCGTCGAGGTCGCTGACCGCGGCAGTGGGACGCGCGGACTGCAGGGTCGCGAGCTTCTCGCCCCTGAGCGGGTACACGCCGCCGATCTCCGACGGGTCGTCGCTGTAGATCACCCTTCCGTGCTGGGACCACACCTTGACTCGGCGGACGGAGGTGTTCACCACCAGTCGCCCTCGCACGATCTCGTCCACCCGGGCACGCGCGGACCTGTCCCCGTCGAGCAGCCCCTGAGCCGTCTCCTCGTCGACGAAGGTGCTCCCGACGAGCTCGGTGAACCGGGTCGCGTCGATGAGCGCCTGTCGCGCCGCGAGCCGGGAGCCGACAAGCTGTCCGACCCCGATCAGCAGGAACAGCACGACCAGCGAGCCGGCGACCAGGCTCCACGTCGACCTGTCAGCTCGACGCCTGGTGGGCGTGGGCCCTTCCGCCGCGGCCAGGACGGTGCGGACGCGGACAGGTTTGCTGACAGGCTCGCCGACCCGGAGCGCAGCCGGTCCCGTGGATTGCACACATTGTTGTCTACGCGCTCGACCTTGTGGAGACCTTGGACCCGTACGCCGTACGCCGTAGGCCGGACGGGGCTCGGCCATGCGTGTGGCCCCACCCGTGGGGGAGGGTGGGGCCACGCAGGGGGCCGAACGGGCTGGAGGACCGCTCAGGAGGGAGGGACAACCACGAGGATGGGAGAGGCACGGGTGAGGCAGAAAGGGAACGAAGGTGCTAGTACCCCTGCCGCGGGAAGTCGACTATTCGGCGACGCCGGTCCGCACGAGCACCGCGACCTTGTCGATGCGGTGCTCGGGGTTGCCGAGCTCGTCGGCCCAGTAGTTGCCCTGCGCGTGGTCCTCAGGTGTTGCGCACGTCGAGAGCGTGAGGAAGGCTCGCGTGGGTGAGGCGCCGGGACGTCCCGGTACGGCGGCCCGTTGCTCGGCCAGCGAACGCGGGGAGCGGAAGGACGTCTCGCGGGTGCGTCGGACCTCGTAGACGTAGCGGGCGCCGTCGGTCTCGACCACCACCCGACGACCGACCCGCAGGGCCGGCAGCCTCCCGAACGCCTGTGTCGACGACGTTCGATGAGCGGTGACCTGGTAGTTGCCAAGACCTCCCGGGCCCACCCCACCTCGGCCGCCGTGAGGGCTCGCGGCGACCCCACGGTCCTGGATGTGCGTGCCGCGGGCGTCGTCGGTCTCTCCGACGTAGGGCACGACCACCAGGTCGTGGAGCCCGATGGCCGGGATGCTCAACCTGGCGCGCCGCGGCCGTCCGTCGCTCACGATTGAACGCGGACGCGGAGACCGTGCCTCGACCGTGTCCTTCTCCGGAGCGGCCGGTGCCGACGGGGACGACGACGCCGATCTCGACGAGGGCGGAGATGCTGGCGTTCTCGGCGTGGCCGCGCTGCAGGAGAGCAGGGAAGCGCCCGCGGCCAGCGCGGCGACGGCGGTCAGAAGCAGGCTGCGGGCCACCGCGCCACCGTAGCCGCGGGACCGTCTGACGCGCAGTCCGGTCAGGCCTGCTCGTCCTCGGTCATGCTGATCGGCTCGCTCCAGGCCTCGCTGGGATGGTTGCGGAAGGCCAGCTCTGCGCTGATCTGCCCGTCCACGTTGAAGAGCGTGACCAAGACCTGCACACCGTCCAGGTCAACGCAGGTGCTGCCCGCTCGGATCCCGTTGGGCAGGTTGGCGGTGTATATCCGACTCATCAGGCGCCTCCAGAGACTCCTCTGAAGAAGAGTGTCCCGGTCAGGCGAAATTCATTCACGCGCTTGCCGCTCGGACGCGCTCAGCCGTCGGGAGAGCCCGCCCACTGCAGCCGCATCTCCAGCAAGACGTCGAGGGCGACGGACTCGCCATCGCGGGCACCTTGCCCCACGTGCAGCGGCGGAGGGCTCGGGGCGACCGGGACGGTGCGCCAGCGGCCGAAGCGCTCCGGCGCCACGACGAGCATGTAGTAGCCGCCGTCCAGGCCGACGCCGACCGAGCGGTCGCGGCGCAGGTACCAGCCGACGACGCCCGTCCGGTAGCGAGCGCGTCCTGACCACGGACGGGCGGTCAGCTCCTCGGTCGCCAGCCCCGCCTGCGTCGCCTGCGCGACGAACCGGTCAACCAGCACCTGGGCCTTCGCCGCCTCCTGCTCGCGACGCCGCCGCTGCGCCTCGACGTGGTACTCGGCCTGCTCGGCCCGCTCAGCCCGGCGTTTCGCCGCATCCTCACCCATCGACACGCTCCATCCCACGACGTCCTCGACCGACTCCATCCTCGGGCTCACCGAGCACGCGCGCCAGGCCCGGCACGTCCCCGGGGATCGGGGGGACCGTGCGGTTGTGGGAACGGGGGGCACGGCTCACGAGAACCATCTCCCCACCGCGGCGAGTTGCTCGATTGCATATGTCAAATACGACTTTCGGCCGATGGCCCGCCTGGGTCGGTTTGCGGACGGTGGACCTTGGCTGGTCAGGACCAAGGAGAGCCTGAGGCGACGTATCCACGACGCCGGTGAAACCAGCATCCGAGGGGGCACGGTGATCGCGAATCGGAGGCGGCAGGTAGTCGCGGCGAGCCTGCTGGGGCTGCTGTGTGTGGGGCTGTTGGACCTGGGCTCGGCCAGCGCGAACGCGGTCTCTGCAGGTCGCGACACCCAGCCGGCTGCTCACGGTTCGGTCAACCCACGAACGGGCCTGCCTGGCGGCATGTTGCCGACCAAGTCTCACGTCCGTGGTGCGGCATCGTCGCGGCGGTTGGTCAACCGGGCCACGGTCCCGCACTTGACCTACCACGGGGGACCGGTTGTCTCCAACGCGGCGGTGGTCTCCGTGCTGTGGGGAGGCGCAGGAACCTACCTGGCGCAGGTGACCGGGTCCGTGTCGCCGAACATGGACACCTTCTTCAGGCACGTGACCGACTCGTCGTACCTGTCCTGGCTCAGCGAGTACGACACGCCCGCCGGCGGGACCAACCAGTCCATCGGCCTGGGCACGTTCGTCGGCCGGACGGCCATCACCCCGTCATCAGTCGCGAGTGGGACACCCATCGCCGACTCGACGATCCAGGCCGAGCTTCTCCGCCAGATCAACAGCGGGCAGCTCCCGGCACCGATCCTGGACGCGGCCGGTCTCCCGAACACCGTCTATGCGCTGTTCTTCCCCCAGGGGACGACCGTCTGCGACGCGGGCAGCTGTTCGGGGGTCCAGTTCTGCGCCTACCACTCCTCCTTCACCGCCGCCGTCAAGGGCCAAGCCCGCAACGTGCGCTACATGGTGCTGCCGCATCCCGACGCCAACATCGTCAGTGGGTGTGGCAGTGCGACGGCGGACACTCCTGAGAAGGTGCTGCACAGCTACACCTCCCATGAGCTGGTCGAGACGATCACCGATCCCGATGTCGCCCTCGCGACGACCACCGGGCCACCGTTGGCGTGGTACGACCCGGCCCTCGGCGAGATCGCCGACATCTGTCAGGGACTCGCCGAGGGCGCAGTCACCGGCACCGACGGTGTCTCCTACGTCGTGCAGCAGGAATGGAGCAACGCACTGGACAAGTGCATCATCGACAAGGGGGCGATCAGCCCGGTCCCGGCGCCGACGCTGACCCTGCTGACCGACACGCCCAGCCTCACAGCAGGCCGCGCCGTGAGGCTGTCGGGCACCGTGACGCGTTCCGGTGCACCCGTGGCAGGCCAGTCGATCGACCTGATCGTCCGGCGTGCACCCGGAAACGTCGAGCAGCGGATTGCGACGTTCACCACCGGTGCCGGAGGGGCCTTCGCGGTCAGCGACCTTCCCTCGGCGACCACCCGGTACGTCGTACGCGCTGCCGGGGCGTCCTCACCGTCGAGGGTCGTGGTCGTGCGACCGAAGCTCACCGCCGGCCTCTCCCGGTCCGTGGCTCACCGCGGCCGACCGGTGTCCGTCCGGGGCAGCGTGCAGCCCAGCGCCTCCAGCCAGCGGGTCTTCCTGCAGCGCCGCGTCGGGGCGAAGTGGGTCTCGGTCCAGAAGGCCGTCGTCACGTCGTCGTACCGCTTCGGCCTCCGGCCGACGCGGCCCGGCGCCTACCGCTACCGCGTCGTCGCCGGCGCCACTCAGGGCCGCGCCTCCGCGACCAGCGGAACGCTGCGGCTGCGGGTGCTTCGAGGGTGACCCGACGGTCGTGCTGCCCGCTGCGGTGAGAACGCGGTCGGTGAGCGCCTCGTGGCCGGGCTCACGACCAGCGTCGTGGATGCTCCGGTGTCTAGGTCGTCCGCACCGCCGATCTTGCCGTTCGTCGCAACCATTGACCACCCGCATCTGCCTCGCACGTGTCATCCATCCACGCCATGCGAGGCGCAGGATGGCTTGGCGAAGGGCATCAAGGCGTCGCACATGGTGTCCCGACACGCACAGCGCGGGAGGTTCTGATGAGGGTATGTGCATTCCGCTCCGTGCGGCTCGTGGTGGCCCTCGCAGCGTCTGGATGTCTGATTCTCGGTTGCGGCGCACCATCGGTGAGCCCACCGGGCTTGACAGCCTCGGACGCCGGGGGCCGGGCACCGTCTCGTGCCGTGACCAAACTCCTCGTCGTCGTCGAGGAGAACCACTCGCTCAGCCAGATGCAGGGCGGCATGCCCTACGCGTATTCGCTGGCTCAGCGGTTCGGCTATGCGACGAACTACCACGCCATCACCCACCCGTCCCTTCCGAACTACCTCGCCATCGTGTCGGGACAGACGAAGGGCGTCACGGACGACGAACCTCCCTCGGCGCACCGCCTGACCGGTCGCACGGTCTTTGGCCAAGCCATCGCTCGCGGCAAGAAGGCCGCACTCTATGCGGACGGGATGCGCGCCGCGTGCAGCACCATGAGCAGCGGGTCGCCGCCGTACGCCGTCGGGCACAACCCCTGGCCCTACTTCGTCGGTGAGCGCCGCGCGTGTCGTGCGCATGACGCTCCCCTCGGCAGGCTGTGGTCGGCGATCCGGAGCGGCCGGCTGCCGAACGCCGGCCTGGTCGTGCCGGACAAGTGTCACGATGCGCACGACTGCGGCCTCTCGACCGCCGACGCGTGGTTCCGGAACCTGATGACCAGGGTGTTCCTCGGTCGCGACTGGCGTTCCGGACATCTGGCCGTCGTGCTCACCGCCGACGAGGACGACGGCGGCTCCCCGAGCAACGGGGTGCTCACCGTGGTGATCCATCCCAGCCAGCGGCATCACGTGGTCACCGCGCCGCTGAACCACTACTCACTGACCAAGCTGTACGAGCAGGTCGCGCACACGTCGTACCTCGGCCACGCCAGCACCGCACCCTCGCTTGCCCGAGCATTCGGGCTCCCGCTGCGCTGACCGATCTGCAACGGACGGGCCTGCCACGGGTCAATCGGCGCGGGCCACCGTCCGGAGTCAGTGCGCCCAGCATCCGCCGGACGGACTTCACGGTCGTGCCGGCGGTGTGGTTCATGTCTGGCATCGGGCGCGGTGGCTGTCTTGGACGGTCCTTGACGCCCTCTCGACCAGGCGCTCACAGTGAGTGTCGGGGCGGGTCCAGGGACAGGGGTGCACCCGCTCCGACGGTGGGCGGAGTGGTGGCCGTGACGCAAGCAACGATCTCCTCGAGTGCCATTCGACGTGGCCGCGGGCTCCTCGTGGCGGTGCTCCTGGCCGGCGGCGTGGCGGTGCCCGCCGTCGCCAGCGGTCCGGTCGGCGACGCCCGCACCGGACACGACTCCGCCGCGTCGTGCAACCGCGCCTGCCTGGCCAAGCAGCTCCGCGGGGACCTGCGGTCGTACCTGAAGGCCCACGGTTCTGACGAGCGCATCTCCGCGGCGGGGCTGAGCGTGCGGCTGCCGGGCCACCGCCGAACCATCGACGTGGGTGCCGGAACCATGCGCATCGGTGGGACACGTCCGGTGCGCAGCACGCGCGTCTGGCAGATCGGCAGCAACACCAAGGCGTTCACCTCGGTGATGCTGCTGCAGCTGGAGGCCGAGCACCGCCTGTCCATCGACGACACCCTGGGGAAATGGCTGCCGCGCTACCGGCAGTGGCGAGGTGTCACGATCAAGAGGCTGCTGAACATGACGAGCGGCATCCCGTCGTACGACAACTCCCGCGGCTTTTATCGCGCGTTCGCGGCGAACCCCCATCGCCGCTTCACGGTTCGGCAGCTGGTCGCGTACGCCACGGCTGGCAAGCCCACGCACGGCTACAGCTACTCGAACACCAACTACATCCTGGGCGAGATGATCATCAAGAGGGTCACGCGCGATAGCTACCGGCACCAGCTGCGGACCCGGATCATTCGCCCGCTCCACCTGCACAACCTCCACTACCGGCCACACCGGTACCCGGCCACGTTGACGAGGCGAGAGCCGGCAGGCTACTTCTTCAACCGCCAGCTACCCGGCCTGTCTCGGCTGCTCGGGCGAGACGTGAGCCGTACGACTCTCTCGTGGACTCGCGGCGCCGGCGGCATCATCAGCACCACCCACGACATGACCGTCTGGGAACAGGCGCTGTACCACGGTCGGCTGCTGCCACGTCACCAGCAAAGGGAGCTGCGCAGTCTCGTCTCCAGCAAGACGGGGAGGCCGATCAGTCACACGACGCCGAGTGACCCCGAAGGCTTCGGTCTCGGCATCGCCCAGATGACCCACCCCGAGATAGGCCGGTTCTGGTTCTACGAGGGAGAGACCCTGGCCTTCCGCACGCTGCACGTCTACCTACCCAGGTCACGCGTGATCTTTGCGCTGGCCCTCAACAGCCAGCCAACGGTCGACCACATCGGTGAGCTCGCGGTCTCGGTGTACGGCACGCTGGTCGCGCATGGTGTCATCCGTCCGACCGCACGCGGAACAGAGGCGTCCGAGGACGAGCTCCAGGACCCGTTCTCCGTGCCGGTAGGCGCACAGTCGCCATGACGCTGGGCCGACCGAGGTGCGCGCGTCTGTTCCCCGAGCGAGTGTGATTCGGTCGGCTGCCGGCATCCCTGTGCGCGGCTGGCTGTGGTCTCGCTATCCGCCCAGGGCGCCGATCTCGACACCCGCTACCGCACGTACGGATCTCAGGTGAAGGTGAACCTGTCTCCCGTGGAGATGAAGCGGAGGACCTTGCGGATGGTGCGTGTGGCGCCATGGATCCTGGTCTGGTGGCCGGACAGCCGTGCCTTGCGTTCGAACAGGAGCAGGATTCGGCAGCCGCGCGTGTCGCAGAAGCTGAGTTGTCGGAGGTCCAGGTTGATGACGTCGGCATCATCGACCTGGACGGTGGAGAGTGCAGTGTGCAGTTGGTGGCGGTTGGACACATCCACTTCGCCGCAGACCTGGACCCAGAGGTCCGTCCCCCTGGTGGTCACTGCGACGTTGAGGGGCGGCATGTCCTCGCGGGGTCTAAGCGAGCTCATCGGTCCCGGATTCTCGGAACGTCTCCCTGTTCTCGTTCCGCGACGTTGCTTCGCCGAGACCGACGACGCTTGGTCGGTGTCGCACGAAGAAGTCTCGGCGGATCCAAGGTAACGCCGGAAGTCCTGGCGTTGGCACCCGCATTTGGGTTAGTCCGCTGCGGATGCGCGTGGCGGTGCCGCACGAGGGTCGCGGCGCGCTGGCTCAGGGCTCGGCACCAGAGTCCCAGGGCTCGGCCTGCGGACTTTTCGAGCCTGGGTTGAAGTGGTGGGCAGTGGGCACAGTGCCGTTTACGATCCGTCTTGCCCAGACCCAGCACTGACGTCGATGGTGGTGTCGGTGCGCCCAACAAATGCGAGGCTCCCAGTGAGCGCCACCGCACTCTGGTCACATACGGTTGCATTCGCTGTTCAGCCGGTGAGTGCTTCCAAAGCCCGCGAGTTCGTCGCCCGGCATCTTCGTGACCACGGCATGTCTGACCTGGTCGATGACGTTCAGCTTGTCGTCAGTGAACTCGCCACCAATGCCATGGTGCATGCGCAAACACCATTCTCCGTGATCCTGATCGGGTTCGTTCAGGCCGTGAGGCTGGAGGTCTCGGACGGATCCCAAGACGGCCCCTTCGCGGTCACTGCTCGGCTGCTCGACACCAATGGTCGCGGTATAGCCATCGTCGGTGAGTTGAGTCGTGACTGGGGAGTCACCACCGGAGCGGCGGGCAAGTCCGTGTGGGCCATGTTCGACGTGGCGTAGCAACTGCGTTCAGGGCAGCGGAGCGCTGGCACGAGCCAGGTCCGCCCTGTTCCCCCTGGTACCCCTGGGCTGGCCCAAACTTCCGTGCCCTCGGCTCGGTTCCCCCCTGTGACCCAGCCGGAGGCCGCGAGGCCCTCGCCTGCTCCGGGAGGCGGGGCCTCCACATGTTCGGCAGGTGGTGTCCCCTTCCCCTTCCCACCCGTTCGTGCTCCACTGGGCAGGTCGCCACAGAGACTCGTGCGCGACCCTTCGATCTGCTCGGATCATCGCCGAGCAGGGGGAGAGCCGGTCCGCGCTGAGGCATGGGGTGACAACGCTTCGCGCGGGCCGACTCCCTGGTCGGCGGCGTTCGCCGGATGCACCGCCAGCCAAGACACGGATGACCCGGGACGAGTCGGTATCCAGCTGTTGCGTGGATCCCTGACTTCGCATCGCACCTACTCCCGTCCCGTACCTCCCCCGTCACGGGGTGGAAGCCCAACGTGAGAGGGCCCCGTCTGCGGCCGCGGGCGGGGCTCTTCCCGTCACCTACGGCTCCGCCAGCAGACCGTTCGCTGACCTGCGGTTGCGTGGCGCCGCGGGGATCGACCCACAGCCCGCGGAACTTGTTCATGCTTTGTCTGAATGCGTTTCAGGGCCTCTCGCTCGGGAGTGGGTGCAGTTAAGTACCTTGACGGGTACGTAACTGACTTGGTACAAAGGTGCCATGGAAGCCGCTCTCAGGGCGCTCGCGGACGACAGCCGACGGACAATGCTGGAGACCCTTGCTGACGGCCCGGCAACCGCGGGTGAGCTGGCAGCGCTCCTACCGATTGCCCGCCCGGGCGTCTCGCGGCACCTGCGCGTGCTGCGGGAAGCGGGTCTGGTCGAGGTTCGCCAAGAAGCGCAACGGCGGGTCTACACTCTCCGCCCGCAGCCGCTCGCCGAGGTCAACGACTGGCTGAGTCGATACCTGACGCTGTGGGAACAGCGGCTGGATGCCCTGCACACCGAGATAGCACGCGGCAAGCGTGAGCGAAGGAGCACCCGATGACCACCAACACACCTGGAAGCGTGCGCACTCTGGGCACGCTGCGAGCAGCGGACGGCAAGGGCATCGTCCGTCTTGAAGACCGGTTCGACACCGATATGGACGACCTGTGGTCAGCCCTCACCGATCCCCGCCGTCTCGCCCGCTGGCTCGGCGAGGTAGAAGGCGATCTGCGCCAGGGCGGTGAGTTCCGCGCACGCTACTTTGCCAGCGGATGGGAAGGCACCGGTCGCGTGGAAGTGTGCGAGCCCCCACAGCGGCTACTGATTCTGACCAAATCCCCAGACGAACCGGACGGCGTCATCGAGGCGACGCTCACCGCCGACGGCGACCAAACCATCCTGGTCATCGAGGACCGCGGCTTGCCCCTGGAGCAAATCGCCGCCTACGGGGCAGGAGACCAGATCCACGTCGAAGATCTCGCCGCCTACCTCGCCGGCCGTGAACGCTGCGACGCGCGGGCGCGGTGGCAAGAACTCCACCCCGCCTATCAACAGCTGGCCGCCGATATCACCTAGATGACGGCAGATCCGCCACCACAGCGGCTTCCAACGCTGTTGCTTCCTCGCGCGAGCCGCCATGCCCGCAACTGCCGCATTCGTCAGCGCTCGACCGACGGGATCGATAGCGCCGTCTCCGTCCTTGCACGAGCCCCGGGTCGAACGAACCGAGGCGTCTCCGAATGTCGCCGCAGTTTTTCTCATCTAGCCGCATTCCGTGCGGTGGCGGCCTGAGTGGCGAGGGATGTGCCGAACGCGATCGCAAGGGCGCTGAGGTGTCCTGACGCCTCAGCGATGTCGGCCGGTGCGGACCTTGCGGCTCTGGAGCGCGATCCGGGCCAGCATGCCGAGGGACACCACGACGGCCACGACGAAGACCACGAGGGCAATGTGGTTCTCGACCGACGCTCCGTCGCTCGACGGTTTGGCGAGCAGGGCCGAGGCCAGGATCATCGCCGCCAGGACCACGGCGGCCGCGAGCACGTTGGCCAGCTTGTGCAGGCCGCGCAGGAACTCGTCCTCGTCGAAGGCCTTGATCCGCAGCTCGAAGTTGCCTTGCCCCACGGCGTCGAAGGCACGGTTCACCCGTCCCGGGAGCTCCTCAACGAACTCCTTCGCCTCCAGCAGCGAGGCCATCATCGCCGCCGGGGTCGTGCGCATGGAGGACTTCATCAGGCCGGCCATGTGCCGTTGCAGCGCCTCGCGAGGCTCGAACCCGGGATCGAGCGTAGCCGCCACCTGGTCCAGATTGAGCAGCGTCTTACCGAGCATCACCAGCTCGGGGTCCATGCGCAGGCCGGCCTCGCCTGCCTTGCGGGTCAGCTGGAGCACGAGGGCGCCGATGTCGAGGTCTGACAGCGAGGCGTCGGCGGAACGGCCGACGAGGTCGGCGACCGTGCGGGAGAAGACCGCCTCGTCGAACTCCGGCAGCTGCTCGCCCAGGGTGACCGCGATCCGTGTCACTTCTTCGGGGCGGGCGTCGGCCAACGCCAGGAAGAGCTTGACCAGCTTGTCGCGCACGGCGGGAGCGAGCCGCGCGATCATCCCGATGTCGAGCAGGACGAGGTGACCGTCCGGTGTCACGAGCACGTTGCCTGGGTGGGGGTCGGCATGGAAGACGCCCTGGACGAGGACCTGGTCGAGATAGGCGGCGAAGAGCTGGTCGGCCAGGGGAGCACCATCGAGGTCAAGCCGGGCCAGGGGGCCGAGGTCGGTGACCTTCTTCCCGTCGACGAACTCCATCGTGAGCACCCTGCTGGTGGTCAGATCGGGGAACGGCTCGGGGACGACGATGCAGGTCACGGTCGGCGACCAGCTCACGCATCCGGGAGAGGTTGTCGGCCTCGCGGCGGTAGTCCAGCTCGTCGACCAGGGCTTTGCGGAACTCCTCCAACAGCTGCGCGAGGCCGTAGCGGCGACCTGTCTCGGTGTGCGTGTCGAGGAAGGAGGCCAGGTCGGCGAGGACCTTCATGTCCTCGCGGACCTGCTCCCTGATGCCGGGGCGCTGCACCTTCACGACGACCTCGCGGCCGTCCCGCAGCGTCGCACGATGGACCTGGCCGAGCGAGGCCGCGGCGAGCGGAGTGGACTCGAATCTGGGGAAGACGTTTGAGAGCCGCACCTGCAGCTCGCTGCTGATGATGTCCTCGACCTCCTCGAACGAGAAGGGTGCAACATCGTCTTGGAGCCTCGACAACGCCTCGATGTACGGCGGGCTCAACAGGTCCACGCGCGACGACATGAGCTGGCCGAGCTTGATGAAGGTGGGGCCCATCGCCTCGAGGTCGTCGGCCAGGCGCGCAGCCGCTTCGGGATCAGCCTCGGACGTCTCGCTCGTCCAGCTCGGCGTCCATGCCCGTCGACCGCACCAAGTCCCCCCGCCCGTGGCGGATCATCAGCATCGCGATCTGGCGGTAGCGCTTGACGTGCGCCGAGTCGATTCTCAGGCTCATGGTGCCCAGAGGATAGCGGCGGAACATGCCTGTCCTCGCCTCGGTCCGGGTACGGCGGTCGGGAGATCGAGGGGACGCTTGGCGACGGTTCCGGTTGGAGCATCCCGCCCCATCTTCGGGCCAAGACTCGCCGAGGCCACCTATGCGGCTTCGGCCGTCGAGCAGGGCTCCGTTCGGGTCATCGGCCGAACGTCCCCTCGATCAGGTGTGATGTCCCGTCCAGGCCCGTGTCGAGCACTCGTCCGAGCAGTAGTCACCCTTGGCGTCAGATGGCATCGGGCCACCGCACCAGGCGCATCGACGCCGGCGAAGCGCCCACCAGCGAGCAACGCGGCGGAGCATCCTCGAAGGGTAGTCCGGCTGGGGGCGAGGGGGGCGGTCGAGCATGCTGACCGCGGTGGTGTGCCGGGTAGGAACCGGCCCCAGGACTCGAAGGCCGAGTGCGATGCGATGCCGAGCGAGCGGCGTTCGCAGGCGGCTGCGACGAACCGGAAGCGCAGCTGGGCGCCGGTGTCGTCCAGGTCCGGAGGTCGCGGAGGCTCACAGTTGGGGAGGTACGTCGCCGCCGAGGAGCGTGATCAGCTGGGCTAGGCGTGCGTCGAGTTCGCGGCCGACCTCGGCGATCTGCGGGTTGCCGTAGCTGTCGAACAGCAAGCTGGGCTGGTCGACGACGAGTTTGGTGTCGCCGTCGGGGTCGGCGTAGATCAGTGAGGGCAGTGGTGCGTGCAGCACGGCCGACGCGTCCTCGCGGAACGCGCGTTCCGCGATGGTGTGGTTGCCCATGAGGTACTGGGTGGCCTTCCAGAGGGACTGCGAGCCGGCCATGAGGGCGCAGACGTCGCTGCGGTAGTAACGCATGAACCCGTGGGGGCCGTTGATCTCGGCGAGTTCGAGCGTGGCTTTCCAGGAGCCCAATTGGTAGAAGCGGTGGAGATCGGCCTCCGGGACGAGAGTCTCAAAGTGCTCGCACGCCGCGTCGTAGGAACGCGGGAGCGTCACGACAAGCCTCCGGGCGGAGTGGTCGATGAAGGCGCTGTCTGTGGTCATGGCCGTACCTGTTCGTCGTCAGAGCGGACGAGCTCAACACCGTGGACGTCGACCGTGATGGAGGGGAAGTTGAGGTTGACGCTGTTGTCGGGGTTGCGGCGGAACATTCGTCGTCGCGTCGGCATGACCAGCCCGTCGAAGTTCTGGTGGTGGCCGGTGTAGTGCCCGACGAGGAAGCTGTTGTTGACCTCGGCGACGTAGTCCATGCGACGTTGCATGCCGAAGGCGTCGTAGTAGAAGACCGCGTTCGGGCTATGTGTGGCGATGTCGGGCGGGAAGCGCACCTGCAGACGCCGCCATGTCTGCCCTGCCTCGTGCCACGGTTCGATCTCGCGGGCCCGCACGCCCGGATAGGTGAAGAGGAACGGGCTGGTGAAGTAGTTCCAGCAGGCGTAGCCCAGGAAGTAGCCGAGGTGCGGAGCGTCCCAGTCGGTGTTCCGTAGCATTCCCTTGAAGGCGGCGCGGGCGGGTGCAAGGGTCTCGACCGGTTCGCCGTCGAGAGTCTGCACGGTGACGCTGTCGGTGGCAGCGTCGAAGATCATCTGCCACTCCGGGCGGGTGAACGGGGTGAACACGATGTGTTCTCTGGCTGTGTCGATCGTCAGAACCTGGTCGAAGCTCGTCCCCGGTGGCCAGCCCTTCATCCCCCAGACCGGACCGTCGATGGAGACGTCGGCCTTCAGGCCACTCAGGGTGTCCCAGAGCTCTCTACCGCCGGCGGTGGCGATGGCCAGATCGAGGAGTTCAGTACTCATGGCCTGGGTTCGTTCCTCGCACCGGCACATGCGTACAAAAGCCAGAGTCTCGCAGCATAGAGGGCACTGTCGCTCCGCCTTCCTGTCGGCGGCAATCCGTGCGTTCAGGTTGCCGGCAAACGGTATCCAGGAGAGTCGTTCACCACCACGTTTCGCCTCGCACCCTTCGGGCGCAATACGGGCTCAGGTGCTCCTTTGTCACGAGGTGCTCAAACGAGGGGACGGGTCCTCGATTCCCCTGGTCGGTGCACGCGACCGACGTGATCACGATGTATCCCTGCTGGTTGGCCCAGGCGCCGCCTGCGGCAACAACCAACAGCAGAGATCCAAGAAGGATGACGACGGCCCGCCACCATGGCCGCCGATGCGTTGAAACGGCGCCCTGAGCACGTGCCGCTTGATCATTCATGGACCTCACCGAAACCCCGCGATGCGGGTTGGACGCCGAGGCGCAGCCGCAGGCTCCCGTCGGGACGAACACGAGTGCGCTGGAGCATCAGGATCATGGCACGAGCGGATCGAGCCATGCAGCGCACCTACGGGCTGGAAACCTCCGGTTCGCCGCGACGCTGTGGCTTGGTCAGCAGGATGACGATGCTGAGCACCAACACCCAGAGAGGAAAGACAAGCTGCGTCCACTTGTGCTCTCCGGCCGAGACCAGCAGCACCAGGGCCGCCGCGTACCCGGCCAAGCCGACCCAGCGCGGAAACGCCGCCATCCGCAGGCCAAGGGTGCTCACCGAGAGGGTGAACACGGCCGCCATCCGCATGGCGTAGACGGAGATCAGAGACTGAGTGAAGTCCCGCCCAAAGAGCCAGATCTCAGTGTCCGCCCGCGGTCTGCTTAGCAAGGTGATCAGAGCCGCGGTGTTCACCGCGCCGACGAACATCATGGCGACGAAGAGGAGGCCGCTGCCCAGAAAGACGCTGGAGAACAACCGGTCTTCCACGGCACCGATCTGATCGCGCACCACACCGATGAACCAAAGGAACGCTATCCCCGCAAAGGGCACCAGATGCAGGCCCAGTCGGATCTGCTCACGTCGAGCAGCATTGCCCCGCAGCGATTCGGGATCGGCGTCGCTGAGCGCCAGGCGAATCAGTGTCATAGCGACGAGCAGCAGCACCGCGAAGACGATCCCGGCCACGGCCGCGGACCGGCGCGTGCGCCACAAGGGAGCGGTCAGACCTGGCGTCGTCACGGCACACAACGGTTCGGGTGCGCCATGCTGTGCGGCTCAGCCACGGTGGCCAGCGCCAACACCGGATCCAGGCCATCGCTGATCTCCACGCCGCCACTGCCGCAGGCGATACTCGACAGCTTCGCCACCCGCCGTTCCTGACGTCGACCGCACGGACTCATGACCGGCCTCGCTCGTTTGATGAAGTGGGCAACCATGGTCATCCAAGGGCTGCCGATGACTGGTGTCAATCGACCCACCACACGGCCGGGATGCGCACGACGAACCCCGCCGACTCCTGTTCTGCGGCCATCCCGGCACGAGACGTGCACGCACGTGGGCCCGGTGGACTACGGCGGACACCCCGTTGGTGAGGTAACCCCCTCCGGGTGGACGGACCGCTGGAAGGGTGCCGGCTCATCGACAGTCCGGGCGCACCCATCGCGGCAGACATCCGGTTGATGCCTTCAACGCGAGAGAAGCGGGCGTTACATCGAATCGGTAACGACCATCGCACTGGAGCGACGACTGTCCGATAGTGCATGAGTGGGGACGATTCGAGGAGTGTCGCGGGGGAGTCGGGTCCTTCTGCTGGTTTCCGTTCTGGCTGCGGTCGCTGCAGGATCTTTGGTCTTTTCCGGAGTCTTCGGCGGGGGGCCGGCTACTACGAAGGCCCGTCCTGGGGTCCCTGTTGACACACCATGTGCGGACCTAACCGGCTCCACCCCTGTCGCGTTGACCACGCCCCTGATGGCCCAGGTGGCACGTCGCGAGGCAAACACCGACTTGTACGTTTCGAGCGACGGGTCGGAGTCCCTCCGACTGACGGTTCGGATCGATGGAGCGGTTGCCTACGACGCCAGACTCTCAGGGGCTGCTGACTGCATGCACCCGCCCATCTACCGCAGTTCCTACCGACTGTCGGACGGGGCCGCCCGGGTCCACGTGACGGCCTCGGACGGGCGAACCACGTCGAGGACGTTCCGTGCTGGCCCGCATCGCTGGCTAACGGTCGGGGTGCAGGACGGCTTTCCTCTTCGGATCGATGTGTGGAGGCGGAGGCCGATGTTCGGGTAGTCGGGGATTCTCGCGGCACGTCCACTCATCGGCACCTGCGCGCGGGTCGCGTGATGCCAGTTCTTGTCGAGCGACTACGCAGTCTGCCGATGGTGACCGGCCCAAGGTCTTGCCGGCGGCTGTCGACGATCCAGGCGTGAGGTTGTGGGTGCAAGCGACACCATGGTCCGTCTCGGCCCAACGACCGGTCGCTGGAGGTTGGCAAGCGTGCCATCGTTGTAGGAAACGTCGCACGCGGCCCCGGCTCGGTGCTGTTGGTGCTCGAGCTCCAAGGCGACGACGTGCTTGCAGATGACCTCTTCGGCACCACTCAGGTGGCGCCGGCTGCGCACCGGTCCGGACGGTTGCCCCTCCGGCTGGTCAGTCGATGCACTGAGACCACTGCTGGGCGGTCCAGGTGCCGTCGTCCCGCTCCCACATGTCCAGCGACATGATCAGACGGCGTCGGTGGTTGAGCAGGTTGACGACCACCTTGTCGTCGTGGGGGTCCTCGTCGATTACGCGGAGGGAACGGGTTCGTGGGTCGATGTCTCGGAGGAGTCGAGTCTTCAACGCACCCCTGGTAGGTGCGCTCGCCACCGGCTCGTAGTGGCTGGTGCAGTCGCCGTCGTCCCCGGAACTGCTCACCTGGACGGATGAGCACCCCACCAACAGCATCAGCGCGGCAGCAGCCGCTACGCACATCCCCCTCATGGGCTCACCTTGTCTCCGACGCTCCTCAGGTCTGACGTGACCATTCAGGTACCGGCTCCAGAGGTGCCGATGTCAGCAGTTGCAGCGGCCTCGACCAGTGTGGCTGCAGCGGGAGGTAGCCCGCACTTGGTCAGCGGTCGGTGGGTCAAGGGTCAAGCTTGCTCGAGCGTAGTGACGGCGAGGCCGCCCTTGAGGCTCCGACCGGTGACCGAACAGTTAGACGCCAGGGGACGGGGCTCCGCACCGGATGCAGCTGAGTCCTCAAGCGCCCGTCTTTGTCGGTTGGCCCGGTGAGGACGGGCGCTTGCGCCCGCCCGCAGCCGGGGCCGGCGGCCGAAGGCCGCCCTCAACGCAGAGAAAAAGGTTCTCACCGATGGAATCGTGTGAGAGTGGCCCCGAAATCGAACAGACCCAGTTGGTCATGTCCCTGCTCACCGGGGTACCGGGAGTGCGGGCGCCTCGGGGTCAACGGGGTCAACGGGTTAGCGGGGTGCGACGCTCCGTTAGGACGAGGGCCATGTCGTCGTCTATCTGGTCCGCGGCGTGCTCGCCCAGTACCTCGAGCAGACCGTCGAGGGCGTCGTCGAGGCTTCCAATGCGCAGGCTGGCGGCACCGTCCACGAGCGGAAAGAATGCTCCCTGGCGGTTGCGCGTCTCGATCAGGCCGTCGGTGTAGAACAGCATTCGGGCGCCTTCGGGCACGTGACTGGTCACCGGCGTGGGTGTCGGGTTGAGACCCAGCGGGAGTTGCGGATCTCCGGTGTCGAGCAACCTGCCGGCATCGGCGTTCGGGAGGAGCAGGGGTGGGTGGTGCCCGCAGTTCACGACAGCCACGGTGAAGTCGTCGTGGAACTCGGCCAGCACGGCGGTGACGAAGTCCTCATCTCCGGCCACGGCGGTCACCACGTTGTCCAGGTCGGTGGCGACCGCGGTCAGGGACGGCTCCATGACCGCTGCGCGGCGAAACGCGGCGAGCACGGTTGCCGCCATCTGGACGGCATCCAGTCCTTTGCCGCGCACGTCCCCGACGATCATGCGGACCCCGTCGGGGCTCTCGGCCACCTCGTACAGGTCACCCCCCACGAGCGCCCCCTCCGTCGCTGACACGTAGCGGGCGGCGAATCTTAGGGAGCCGATGGAGCCCGGCATCGGCCGCAGGAGAGCGCGCTGGGTGACCTCGGCGATGGCGGTCATCTGCTGCAGCGCCTGTTCCCGCCGGGCCCGGACGTTGGCCACGATGACCGCTAAAGCCCCGATTGCGACCGTCATAGCCAGACGAACCCACCAGCCCAAGGTGCCGAAGTTGTGGTCCCAGACAGCTGACAGTGCGGCCAGCACGGAAGCCGCGACTGCGACAATTGCCGTACGGCGCACCGTGGTGAGGGCACTTGCCACAACCGCGGCAACGCCAAAAGAGGCGGTGACCACCATCCTGGGTGGCGTCATCGCATCAACGCCCGCGATGACGCCGAGCACCCCAAGCGGGATGAGCATGTCGCCGTCTTGAAGCGAGCGCCTCATCGCCATCTCGGTCCTCCCCGGCAGAGAAGCTGTGTCGTCTGACGGTAGACCGCCATCGGACGCGCTAACCCCCGACGGTTCGCCAACGCGCGCAGAATCGGCCCCTACGTAGTCCGCGCTGCGGTCAGCCCAGGGTCGGTGCGTGCGTGACGGTCGCGGTCGCGGGCACCGGCCGCAAACCTGGTCCACCGGCCCGTGACGACCTGGTCGACAAGCGGTTCACTGGCGTTCAGCCGAAATGCTCTGGCTCGCGAGGCAAGCTCTGCCTGTGCGCGGTCAAGGATGCCTGCATCAAACGGATCGTGGGCAACGGTCGTGCGCTCGGCCATGGAACTGGCAGTCGATGCGATCACCAACGCGATAGCGCTGCGCCGTCCGGCCGGGTGGGTGGTGCCCTGAGATCGCGGCAGCCAGTTCCGTTTCCACGCGTTCGTCCGAGCCCTGCGAGAGGCCGGCCTGAACGGCTGCATGGGCTGGATCGGCGCATGCGCGGACTACGCTGCGATGGAGTCCTCCTTCAGTTTCGTGCAGAAGGACGTGCTCAGCCGCCGACGCTGACGCACCCGCCAGGAACGCCGCGCCATCGTCACCCGGATCGAGAACACCGACCACCGCCGAAGCAGGCGAGGCAGACTCGGACGCCTGACACCTGTCGGGTTCGAGGCACTGCGAAAACGCCGCTCACGCGGGCTGACCAACACCGCCCCAAACAACAACACTCTGGGCAGATTCTTGCCTCGACCGCCTGAACCCGCAGACACGTCCGGACGTCACCCCTTGATCTGCTGGATCCCGAGGGCGTTCTTGCCTGGGTCGATGATCCATGCCGCCCAGGCGAGCCCGAGATCAGCAACACCGTCATCAGTCTTCAGCCCGGGAATGTCATAGTTTTCGACATTGACCCCACGGGCACGGAGTTCCGCAACCTCAGAACGGATGTCCGGCACCTGCCACGAGGCCTGGGTCTGCTCGTCCGCGGTCCCCACCGTGCTCTTAGTCAGCACCAGATGAGTTCCGCCACCGCACTTGAACACGATTTCGGCTTCATCCTCGTTCAGGATCTCGAGGCCGAGCTTTTCATGGTAGAACTCCCGGGCCGCGGCGAGGTCTTGGGTCAACAGCACCGGCGTGATCGGATGGTCACCAAGCATAGGACGTCCTCCTTGGTCCTCTGACCTCCGGACAGAGTCGCGTCCTGCTCGTCGCGGAGTCAATCGGCTCTGGCAGTTCAGGCTCGAGGACTACAACACTCGACGCCGCCACAGCACGCTCGGAGGCGAACCACCGGTCAGCCGACTGCTACCAACCCGATGGTTCGGTACACCTAGTCATCCCGGGGGCTACGGGGTGGCACTTGCCACCGGGGCCGCACCGTTGTTGGTGTGGCGACACCCGACTGCGGATAGGGCTGACACCCGGAGGACCGCTCGATGGCAGCTCAAGCGTTCTGGCACACCTGGTCGTCCAGCGAGTCGAGATCGCGTGGTGCAGGGACGCCGAGCTCGTGAGCGCCCACTAGGGCGTCCCGCATTTCGTCCAGCGCGTTCACCTCGATCTGACGTGCCCGCTCAGCTGTCACCCCGAGTCTGTTGCCGATCTGGTGCAGGGTTTGAGGCGGCACGCCTATGCCGTAGTGGGCGCGGACGACGATGCGTTCGCGATGACCCAGTCGCTCTGTCAACTTGCGTACTTCGTGCTGCTCGATCGCGTCGAGCACCGTGTCGTACGCCCGTTCGGCAGCAACGTCCGGGATCAGATCGCCCACGGTGGAGGCTCCCTCGGCGTCCCCTGCGCCGCCGGGCTGCTCGAGACTACGCGGCGTACGTACGGCGGCCTCCAGGTGTTCCAGATGCGATCGGGAGAGACCTGTCGCCTGAACGAGCTCGTCGCTGGTGGGCTCAGCTCCACGCGCCTGGAGATGTCCACTGCGGGCCTTTGCAAGGGCGGCGAGGTCACGAGCGGCTCGGTCGGACAAGACAACAGGTCGTGTCAGCTCCGCGACGAGCCGCTGCATGGCCTTTCGCACCCAGAACGACGCGTACGCCCAGAACGGGACGTTCCTGCTGGCGTCATAGTGGCGAGCTGCCGAAAGCAGTCCGACCACACCTTCTTGAAGGAGCTCCTCGCGTAGGACTCCGCCCCCCGCCGGGAAGTGGCGCGCCTGCGCGGTGATGGCTGGTAGGAACGCGGCCACCAGGTGACGGCAGGCTTCGACATCCCCGGCCTCGGTCGCGACCACGAGATCGCGCTCTTGTCGGGTGGTGAGGCGTACACGAACAGTCACGGAGCATTGCCTGCCTGGACCGATGGTTTGCCGACAGTCAACCCTGCCCGAGACTCTCCGATAGTTCCACCACCGCGCAGGCGAGGGAAACCGGACTGGCCCAGTCCAGCGCAACCGCCCCTTGAGTTTGACCCGTGCTGGCTTATTGGGCTCCTGGGCCGGTAGTCGCCGTCCCAAAGTGAGTGGGTATGAGCAGCGTGCCGACGACGTCGGCGTCCAAGAGGAGCGGCCCGACCAGCCCGTTCCATCACCTGGAGGACTCGGGTCCTGCAGTTGACACCGCCGGCTCGCAACGTGGCAGTTACGGCTCGATCGTGTCGATCGACGACCAAGTCCGACCTCAACGCACGAGTGCACAACACCCGATGACACCAAGGAGCAACCATGAGCACCTCGCACATGACCATCCCGTCCCCGCCTGAGGGTCAGGACCTGGCGACCATCCCCATGAAGTTCGAGGTCACGCCAATCCCGGTCACCGATGTCGACCGCGCGAAGTCCTTCTACCAGCGCCTCGGATGGCGTCTCGACATCGACCTCCAGCTCACCGAGCAGATTCGCGGCGTGCAGTTCACGCCGCCCGGCTCGCTGGCTTCGATCCAGTTCGCGCCGCCGAGCGCGGGACCTCTTCAGCGCCTGCTTCTGGTCGTCGAGAACATTGAGGCGTCCCGCGCGGAGCTGATCGACCGCGGCATCGACGTGAGCGAGATCTGGCACGGCGCACCGGGGCAGCCTCCCGAGCCCGGCCGCGATCCGGCGGGCGGCTCATACGTCAGCCACGCGGCCTTCTCGGATCCGGACGGGAACCAGTGGGTCCTCCAGGAAGTCACCGAGCGCATCCCCGGGAGGGTCTAGCCAAGGACGGCAACGCTCCCAGGCCGGGGAGCGGCTGGGATGCTCGGGTACGCCTCGGCCACGTTGACCCTCGATCGCTACGGGCACCTGTTCCCGGACGAGCTGGATCACGTTGCGCAGCGGCTGGACGAGGCAGCCCGCCGGGCCGGTGTGTACAGAGCGTGCACAGAAGCGGATCCGGCGCTGTTCGAGGCCGATGGCAAGGTGGCCGAAAATGTCCGCTGACCTGCGGTTTTGCTGGGTGCCCCCGGCAGGATTCGAACCTGCGACGCACGGTTCAGGAAGGGACGTCGGGCGGTTCGGGGGGCTGTGGTGAGAACCCCGATTCCGCCCCCGACCTGCGGAAACGTCGATCCCGAATGACGAAGCTTTACACCCTTGTCGGTTCTGCTGTGGTCCGCTTGTGGTCCCGTAGGGGTGGGCACGCCTCAACGCCACCAAAGGCCGTGGAGCTGGCGGATCCGGTTCGGTCGGCCACCTGTCGGGCTACAGGGGGCGCGCTGGCGTTACGACGGTGCTGGTGAGATCCACGATGACGGCAGCAGCGAAGCGCCGCGGCTGTTCCGGCGCGTGTGCTCCCGTGCATGGCGGTCGAGCCTGACTTTGCCGTCCGTCATGAGATGGCAAAGGCGACGGAGACTGCGACTTGCCCCATGCGCCGACACCTGGCGGCCCCTCAATTCCGCTCGACGGATGAAGGCCAGGAGATGCCGCATCCCTCTCACGTCGCAGAAGCGGAGGTTCGAGAGTTGCAGGTGGACGTGCCTGGTTCCCGCAAGGCTCAATCCAGCTAGGACCTGCTCAAAGTGGTTGTGGTTCGAAAGGTCGAGCTCCCCGGCGACCGCAATCCAGACGGCGTACGTGGTAGCCGTGATGCGGATGCTGAATGGAGCGGATGGGTGCTGGATTCCGTCATCGAGCATCACTCGTAGACCTTCCCTGATCGGTTCCTTGCGCGGGTCTTCCCCGTGCTCGCTGAGCGAGATGGCGCCGGAACATTGTTGGCGGCGCGCGAGTGGACCCGGAGAACTTACGTGGCGTCCCTGTGAATGACGAGCTCAGGTTGCGCGAACGCTTCGCCGAGTCTTGTCGAGCGTGCGAATCCGCAGGTCAGCGACATTTGACCTTTGTCGTGCCGAGGTGCCTGAAGGTCTGGACCACCAGTGCCCCGTCCCCTGATAGCCGCCCGCACTTGGTCACCGGTCGGTGGGTCAAGGGTCGAGCTTGCTCGATCGCGTAGCGACGCGGATGCGCTCTTGACGCTCCGAACGGTGACCTGACAGTCAAGCGTCAGGGACGGGGTTCCCGCACCCGAAGCAGCGAGGACTCTCAGGCGCCTGTTCCTGTCGGTTGGCCCCGGCGAGGACGGGCGCTTGCGCCCGCCCGCAGCCGGGCCGGCGGCCGAAGGCCGCCATTTACGCAGAGAAGAAAGTCCTCACCAGTGAGGTTGCTGCGGATCACCGGACCCGCCCACCGCAGACGTTGCATATAACGAAGGGGGTTGACTGTGGATGCAGGGCACTTTCAGCCTCTGGTCGCCACGGTGAGGAGCACCACCGCGTCCTCTAGCGCCTGCAGGTCATGCCGATGCGGCGGGATCACCAGGTAGTCGCCGACCGCGCCGTCCCAGGTCTGCTCATCGGTGGTCAGGCGCACCCGTCCAGAGAGCACCTGGAGCGTCGCTTCGGCGGGTGATTCATGCTCCCCGAGCGTCCGGTCGCCGACCAGGGCGATCAGGGTCTGCCGCAGGTCATGTTCGCTGCCGCCGTAGATTGTCACTGCTGCCCGACCGCTCCCAGACTGGTGCGCCACAGCCAGTTGCGCTTCAGCTAGCTCCAACAGGGACCGTCCCTCCATCCAGCTACTCCTCTCGCCGTGCGCTGTGCTCCGGGTCCTTGTCGAGGAAGGTCGGGTTCTCCAGTCGTGCCTTCTCGACCACCGCCCATCCTCGGGTCCCGAGGGTGACAATCGAGACCGGGAAGATACCGAGGTTCTCCCGCTCGACGTGCTCGTCGAGGTCGCGGAGCAGGTCGGAGACCAGCCGCTCGAACTCGTCTCCGTCGGGGTCGAGGTCGGCTATGGCATCGTCGAAACTGCGGTGCTCCTTCTCGAGCTGCTCGACCTCCTCGACGAACTCGTCCTCGGCCCGCAACGCCGCAAAGATGCCGTCCTCCTCGCGGCGCACGTGCCTGTCGAGGTGCCGGACCAGGCCGCTCAGGTGAGCCAGTGCGGTGGCGCGGTCACCCTCGCTCATTGCTCGCCGCACCAGGTGAGCCTCGTCGAGGAGCGCGTAGTGCTCGTCCATCAGTTCGGCGATCGGTTCTACCTCGCGGCATCCGCAGTGCTCGCACATGTCAGGCCATCCGCTCCCACCCGCGGCGGGTGAGGATTCGTCCCATACCTGTGAGCGTAGTGCTTCGCTACACAGCAGGTTCAGCGGACGAACTCCGGCCGGCAACGAGCGCGTCTTTCCGGCGTCAGGACCGACCAGCGTGTCTGCCCTCCGATCGCGAATCATCGTCGACCATGCTGTCGATTTCGGCCAGTGTCGTTCGTCGGCTGGACGACGCCATGCGGGACGCAGATGTGGTCCCGATGTGGTCCCGAGCCGATCCGACCCTCTTCGACGAGGACGGTCAGGAGGCCTAAATGACGTCTGACCTGCGGTTTTGCAGGGTGCCCCCGGCAGGATTCGAACCTGCGACGCACGGTTTAGGAAACCGACGCTCTATCCCCTGAGCTACGAGGGCGGCGCATGGCGGAAACCCGCGCAGAAACCGTCACAGTTTCCTAAGTGGGCTTGTCGCCGTGCTCCAGCGAGGATAGTCGAGCGCGCCGGCACCCACTGAGCCGGGAGGAAGCGTTGGAGTGCGGTGGACCTGTCGGTCGACGCCCAGGCTGAACCGGACACCTGACCGCACCCATCTTGCTTCGCGATGATGGCGGTTCCGAGCCGCCGGCATGCTGGCGCCTGCTCGGGTTCCGAGGACACGGGTTCGATTCCCACCAAAGTCAATAACATAACCATGTGATGTCTCAAGACATCCCGGACGGCCGAACCCACGGATTGTGGGTTCGGCCGTTCGTCATTTTCCGGGGGCCGGGTGGTCATCCAGTGCCTTGGTAGCGCTTGGTGACGTCGAGGGTGAGTTCGCGGAGCCGTGACACCGGACTGAGGGAACGACCTCACGGAAGGGAGGCCTGGCGGCCGGCGTGCTGGGTCAGAGTGGCCCCACGTAGGTGAGGATCTTGCGGTTCACCGCGTTGATTGTGCACGAGTAGAAGCCGCCGGGGATACCGGTCCCGTTGACCGTCCAGTACCGGTCGTCCTTCACGGCGTCGGCCGTCTCGGAGCGCCAGCCCGCAGCGACGGTCTTGGCGGCGGCGATCGCGTGGTTGCACTTGTCGATCGCCTCGCCCTTGGTCATGACCCCGGTCTCCGGCTCTCCGCAGGCGGCTAGGGAGACAAGCAGGAGAACCGCGAGCGGTCCCCGCCTACCCCGCTGTGCGCCAGTCACAAGTTTTCCCGTCGACGTCGAAGGGATTCCAGGTCCCGTCGCACTCCTCGGTCTGGATCCGGTAGTCGAACCCGATGCCATGACCGACCCGCCCCATCGTAATGCTGTGCCCGACGGTACCCCGGTCGACGGTGTCCCTGACGACGCTGCCGTACCACGCGTGCCGGAAGTAGGTGGCCCGCTGGTAGGGGTCGAGCCGGTCGGGGCACAGCTCGACCGGCATCGACGCCGAGAACACCCCGTAGGAGACGCCGATGCTGCTGTCCCGGCAACCGTCCCCGTCGCGCGTGACCGCAGGGCGCGACTGGATGATCTCGGTCCCCGGGTAGCCCGTGTCGTAGTCGTGGATCGAGCGCAGCGCCTTCAACGACCCCCAGGTGCCCGAGTGGTGCCCGTAAAGCTCGCTGCGTCGGCGCGCAGGTACCAGTTGAGCATCGACTCCGGGACCGCGCGCCGGTAGTAGCAGCCCTTGGCGTAGGCCTCCGTGCTCAGGTAGAGGCAGCCGACGTCATAGATGGCGGTGCTGCCGGTGCCCGCGCCTGCTGTCGGAGCGGCCGTCGCCAGGGGTGCGGCGGCGTCGACTCCGACCAGCCGCGGCGGGGGCCGGTTCGCACCCGCTTTCTTCAGCAGTCCGGGTGGAGTTGCGGGGGCCTGCGCCTGGTCGGGCAGGTTCGTCATCGCCGCCGTGCGGTGGCTCAGGACCTTCGTCGTCAGCTCCGCAGCCATCGCCTCGACCTCCTCGTCGCTGGTGGGGTCGTAGGGCTTGACGGACAGCTCGGTGAGGCCCGGGTCCTCCGGGTGCTCGATCACCTTGACGGTGGCACGCCGGTCGACGTCGGCCCGAAAGACGACCTTTCCGGCAGGGTTCGTCCATTCCTCCCGCTTGGACTTGCCCCCGTCGAAGTACTTGAGGGTGTGCTTGAGGTTCGCCAGCGCGCTGACCGTCTGGCCCGGCGCGTCTGGGTTGGCCGCGGCCGTGGTGGTGGTCACCAGTCCGCCGGCGATCAGCGCGGCGACGACGACACTCGTAATCTTGGTTCGGTTCATGGCTCCCCCGTTGTCGCTGGTTCCGATCATCCGATCGGGTTATAGAGGGGTACAGTGCCAAATGGGCCGTATCCACTACGCAGATTCGATGCGCCTTCTCCGTATCGCGAGCCGTCGCACTCGTGGCATGGTCACGCCTCACGCGCGTCTCTTCTGCGTCTCCTCGAGTGGGCAGACATACGGGTGCGCGAGCGAAGGGCGATGACGGCGACCTGCTGACCGCAGGCGCCGAACCGTCCGTGTCGGTCGAGGTCGTGCGCGCGGACGGAGCTCAGATGTGTGTCTGAGTGGTGTTCCTGGCGTCGGCTTCCGGAGTCATGAGCGGCGCCATCATCGCCAGCATCGTGACACCGGGCGCCACGCCGATCTCTTCTCGCAAAGCGGTCCGATACTTGGCGAAGTGACGAATGGCCTCGGCTTGGTTGCCTTGACGGAGATGCACCTCCAGGAGAAGACGGTGGGCGCTCTCACGCAGGGGGTCCACCGTCACCGCCTTCCGTGCGCACAACGACGCCTCTGCCAGTCGCCCTGAGAACAGGAATCGCAGGCAGGCAGCTTCCAATGAGTGCAAGACCGTGAGGCGCAGCGCTTCCCGCGGTTCGGTCAGCCACGACTCATCCCAGCCGGGGAGCAGCATCAGGCCGATGGGGCCGGGCGGCATCTGCGGATCGCTCGAGCCGGCCATCGACCGCTCGCCCCACTGCTGGACATCCATCAGGTCGACGTGCACTCCCTCCGACAGCTCGCAGATCCCCATCCCGTCCAACACGAGACCGGGGACGACGGATCGCAAGCGCCAGAGGATGGTGCGGAGGTTCGACAAGGCCCGGTCCTGTGTCAGCTCCGGCCACAGCTTGCCGGCCAGGTCGCGGCGGTCCACCCGTCCGTGCACGGCGAGAAGCGCCGGAATTCGCTGGACGCCCAGCCGAAGAGTCACCGCGTGACCACACCTGCTCAGCCGGAATCCCCCCAGGACCCTGAGCCTCATGGAGCTTCCGGGTCGCTTGGCAACCATGTCGGACCCCCGTCCCCGTTCGCGTGGCCCAAGCCGCCCTGACTGTGTCTGGTAGCGGATCCTGAAGCCGTGTCGGCCCTCCGTCCCCGCCCTACTTGGACCGAGCCCTGATGACCCCCTGCCGTCAAGGTTGAATGGTAAAGATATTGGTCGGAGTGGGTGTCCGGGTCAATAGCGATTAGGCGCTAGGGCTGGTAGTCAACACTACCCGTCGGCACGCCCCGGTTTGGTCGGGTGGCTCCGGGCCACTCGACAAGCGCGTAGAAGATGGAGAAGTCGTGCTGCCACTCATCGAGCCGCGCCTCGGCGAACTGCGGGTCAGCTCCCACCGTGGTGGGCGGGCAGGCATGCCGCGGGGGACCGGGGCACGGCGGCTTCCGTTGGGCCGTGACCGCGGTGGTGAAGCACCCCGCACCACCTACGCTCCTCGTCGGTAGGCACGCACAATGACGACATCCATCAGGTACTGCCGCTGACCACCGACGTTCAACGAGGCTTACGAGGCCCGTCCGAAATATGCCGTTCTGACGTCCCATAGATGTGATGCAGCCGACCCAGGTTCTGGGTGCTCAGATCTCGTGGTTTCGCGCCTTCCGCAGGTCAGCGAGTTTCTGCCGTACGCCACGAGGGCGGCACATGGCAGGAACCCTCGCAGAAACCCACGCAGCTTCCTCAGCAGGGTGGCCGGGTGGCCGCCATGCCTCAGCGAGGATAGTCGACGCCGCCCCCGTTCTGCCGAGCTGGTCAGGCTCGGCCCTGGCGCGGACGCGGCCCTCCAGCTGGTGCAGCGTGCGGCGGAACCAGCCACTGGACCGCCCCTTCGGATCGCTCTGAGAAGGTGTGTCGCTGGTGGAGCGAGGCGGCAGCTGGCCATCCCGGACGCGATCGAGCTGGCGACGCGGCCGACGACGGCCCCGGCCCGCCGTTCAGCGTTCCTTTGGAATCTCTTCAGCCCCGGCGCGCACGGTCGGCAGGACCAGCCGACAACCGCCAGGGAGGATCAGATGATCCGCATCTTGCACCGCATTCTCGACATCGCGGCCGCCGCCGGAAACGTGGCGGTGACAGCCCATCCGGCCGCGGCGTTGGCTCACCTCGGACATCCCCGAGCATCCCGTCCGACGAGACGGGCTCGGTGGCGGAGCGCCACGGCCCAACGTGTGCACGCACCGGAGCGCCTCACGTGGCTGGAGTGGTCCCGGGCCGCCGGAAGCCCACCGGCGAGCCTCGGGCGACAAGACACTGCGGCCGGGAGAGTCACGCGTGCCGCACGTGCGAGGGATGTCTCCCTCGCAGACCCATCCGGTGCGCTGAGCACGCATGGGAACCCATGCGTCACCCCACCCGGAATCGCTATTGATCGGCTCGGAGCGGCGGTGGCAGCGTGACGAACTACGGCTTGTAACTCGGAAACGAGGGCCGACATGAATCGCACGGCTTGCGCCCTGGTCGCGACGGCCATCTCCTCACTCGTCCTGCTCAGCGCGTGCGGCTCCCTGAGCAGAGACACGTCGAAAGACACACCCAGTGCTACCGCGGGATCTCCGACCGTGGCTGGTACGTCGGCGACGAGACCGACGTCGAGCGGCGCTCCCACCATGTCGATGGGGGAACACACGCCGATACCGGCGAACACAGACCCGCTGAGTGCCGCGGAGATCTACCAGAAGAGTCGCAAAGGCGTCTTCTTGGTCCACGGCAGACTGCCCGACGGGTCGCCCACGTGGGGTACGGCGTTCATCCACGACCTCGACGGAGAGGTGGCCATCACCAACGCCCACGTGGTCGACGGCGTCCAGGGCGCCCAAGCGGTGTTCTTCGACGGGACGGAGCAGCCCGTCGTCGTCCTGGGGTCCGATCCGTGTGCTGATCTGGCGGTCATCCGCGTCACTGGTGACCTACCGGAGGGCTCAGTCCGGCTGCCACTCGGTGACTCCGACACGTTGGCGCCGGGGGACGAGCTGACGGCGATCGGGTACCCGGTCAGTGGGCAAGCCGAGCCCGGTGGTGCACGAGCCGTACCTACGACCGGGTTGGTGCAGGACCTGGGGGTGAGGGCCGACGTCGACCCGTCGCTGCCCGAGTATGTCGACGCCATCCAGCACAGCGCCACGCTTCGCCCGGGTGGCTCCGGCGGTCCGCTCCTCGACAACAAGGGGAACGTGGTCGGTGTCAACGCCATGGCTGGCCCCGCGGACAAGCGAGGTCACAACTACTCGATCCCGATCAATGCGGCCCACCACGAGACCGACAAGCTGATGACCGGGGAGCACGTGAACAGCCTCGGCTGGACACTCACCCCGCATGTGACGAACCGCCCCCGCGCCGACGTCGAGACAGCGCTTCAGCAGGCGGGGTACGGCGGCGGGATGTTCGTCCAGTCCATCGAGCCCGGTGGCCCGGTCGACGGTCGGCTACAGGTCGGCGACCTCGTGTCGAAGCTGGGAAACACGCCGGTGAACACCCAGCAGGACGTCTGCGGGGTCGTCGAGTCCACCTTGCCGGGCCGCGTGATGTCCGCTGACGGGATTCACGTCTTCTCCACGCCGACCTACGGGCCGTTCCACGTCCAGTGGCGCATGCCCTGAACCTGTGTCCGGGCGGCTCACCCGCTGGGCTTGGTCCGGTAGGCGATCAGCTGGTCGCCGATGCGGAACGTGTCGCCGTCGCTGAGCAGGTGCTGGAGGACAGGCCGCTCGTCGATCCAGGTGCCGTTCGACGACGCCAGGTCCAGCAGCATGTGCCGACCGCTGACGAGCCGGACCTCCGCATGGCGTCGGCTGACCTGCGCGTCGTGCAGGACGACGTCGCAGTCGGGGTGGCGGCCCAGCACGACACGTTCTGGAAGAGGGACGACCGTCCCGTCGGGGAGGACCAGGTCGGCGTCCCTACGTTGGGTCCGCTGTACCGTCGCGCCGGCGGTCTCGCCGCTCGACCTGGGTCCTGAGGGGATCACCAGGGCGCTCGTCTGTCGGACCGCGGGCACCAGCACCCGGTCATGGTTCAGGATCTGCCGCTCGAGCATCTGCAAGCCGGGCATCGGCTCGACACCGAGCTCGTCGAGCAGCAGCTCCCTGCAAGCCCGGTAGCGAGCCAGAGCATCGGCTTGGCGTCCGGACCGGTACAGGGCCAGGATGACTGTCTCCCACACCGACTCTCGCAGCGGATGAGTCGTCAGCAGGCGCTCGCCGATCTCGATGACCTCCCGGTCACGCCTCAGCTTGAGCAGCAGTCGAAGATGATCCTCGGTGACGCCGAGACGCCGCTCGTCGAGAAAGCTGCGGGCGGACGCGACGAAGGGTCCGTCGGGGAGGTTCTCCAACGGAGGCCCGCGCCACAGAGCGAGCGCGTCACCCAGTGCCTGGGCCGCTTGGGCGTGATCGCCCTTGTCGAGCAGATCATTGCCCTTGTGGGCCAGCTGCTCGAACATCAGCAGGTCCAGCTCGGCGGGGCTGGTGCGCAGGAGGTACCCGGGGGGCTGCGTCAGGATGGTGGCGTTGCCCGCGGTCAGCGCACGGCGCAGCTGGGATACATGGACCTGCAGAGTGTTGACCGCGCCGTCCGGTGGGTTGTCGCCCCACAGCTCGTCGATGAGGCGGTCCACCGAGACCGGCCGGCCCGCGTTCATGAGCAGCATCGCCAAGATGAGTCGCTGCCGGCTGCGGACCGGCACGATCTGCTCTCCTCGCTCGACCAGCAGTGGCCCAAGCACCCCGAAGCGCAGCGGCTCCTCCATCACCTGAGCGCCCCTTTTCCGGTCATTGCGGCACGTCCCTCGCCTTTGCCGCAGAGGTGCGTCCCGTCGAACGCGTCGAGGGCTGCAACCTGAGAAAACTCTTGCAGAATATGAGACTCCCGGAGCCGCGGCATCCCCTAGCAAGCGCTGGATGTTGCGTGCAATATGGCAGTGCAAAGACAACCCTTCTGAGGTCCGGCTTCATCTTCAGGGGTCTTGGGAGACAGCCGGGGGATCGGTTGGAGCGTGGAGCCATGCCGACGATGCCGCTCGTTGGGGACGAGTTCGCCGGATACCGGCTCATGGGCGTAGTGGGTCGAGGCGGGATGAGCATCGTCTACCGCGCCGAGAATCCACGGCTGGGCAGCACGGTCGCCCTCAAGGTGCTCGCGCCCGAGATCGCTACCAATGACCTGTTCCGCACCCGGTTCCTGCAAGAGTCCAGGATCGCCGCGTCCCTGTCCCATCCGAACGTCATTCCCATCTACGACATGGGTTCGCACGCGGACCTGCTCTACATCGCGATGCGTTACGTCAATGGGCACGACATGCGCGATCTCCTGAGGGCGAAGCGACCGCTCCCGCCGACCGAGGCGCTCTATCTGGTCGGTCAATGCGGTCGTGCCCTGGACTATGCGCACCGCCACTCGCTGGTCCACCGGGACGTGAAACCTGCCAACTTGCTCGTGGAGGCGGGTGTCGACGAGGAGGATCCCGACCACGTGTTCCTCGCGGACTTCGGCATCACCAAGCACGCGCTGTCCCGGACCGGCCTGACGCCGACCGGTCAGTTCATGGGCACCTTGGACTACGTCGCCCCGGAGCAGATCCAGGGAAAGGAGGTAGGTCCGAGCGCCGACATCTACTCGCTCGGCTGCGTCCTGTACGAGGGCCTGACCGGGCAGGTCCCGTTCGTCAAGGAGATCGACGCCGCGGTGCTGTGGGCGCACGTGGAAGAGCCGGCGCCGTCCCCGACCTCGATCAACTCGGTCCTACCGGCCCGGATGGACACCGTCCTGGCACGGGCGCTCTCGAAGGACCCTGCGGACAGGTACACGACCTGTCACGAGCTGGTTGCCGATGCGCGAGCCGCGTTGGCCGACGACCAGCAGCCCACGGCCCTGTCCCGTCCCGTCGCGTCGCAACGCCGCCCACCGGTCGAGGAGCCCGCCGACCCGGCCGCGCGCCTTGACGCCGGCTACCGGGAGCGTCCCGGCGAAAGCCTGGCCGGGCCCGCAGGTCTTGCCCGCGGCCACGGTGCTCCCTGGGTGGCACCCTCAGCTCCGCCTCAGCCGGCGGGCGCGGCGTCAGCTCCTTCATCCGCGGAGTGGACGCCGGCTGGGACGATGGACGGTCCCGCACCGGGCTTGTCTCTCCCGCGTCAACCCCCAGGACGTGCGGAGGAAGCGGCATCTGCTGCGCCAGGGCCAGATTCGTTCTCTCCGCGGCACCGGTCCGAGTACCACGACCGGGTCGGCCCATCCGACGAGCTGGATGGCCCCGGGGTGCCCGGGGTGCCTGGCGGACCAGGCGCAGAGATGCCGCGAGGCGGAGGCGGTTCGGGAATCGGCGGACTTCCTCGCCGGGCAGGTCTGGTCGTCATCGCTGCGTCCCTGCTGGTGCTCGCGGTGGTGGGGGGCATCTGGTACGGGACACAGCTGCGCGAGCGGCCGCAGGCCGCCACCACAGACCCCGAGCAGTCGGCCGGCTCCTTGGGGACTGCCTCCACCGGGATGTCCGACTCGATGTCCCCGTCGCCGTCCTCCAACCCGTTGGCTGAGGCGATTGCGCTGGCGAACACCAGCACAGGGGGCCTGCTCCCAGCCGACCGGTGCAGCGCCGCGGGAACGGACCAGGTGGCTTGTGACCATCCGCACGCGGGGATAAGCCAGGCGAGGTTCCGTACGTACCCCTCCTTGAACGCCCTGTACGCGGCATACGCGGAGAGAGTGCGCGGGCTTGCCGATGATCGGCTCCGCGTGAACTTCGGCGACTGCACCCGCGCCAGGATCTCCGGCGAGGTCAGCTGGAACCACAACTTCGAGCACCCGCGACACTTCACGCTCGCGCAGGTCGCCTCGGGAACCCTGCGAGACGACACTCAGGCGGCCGGTCGGGTGTTCTGCCGCCTCCGGGACGGCGTGATCACCATTGTGTGGACGGACAACCACGCCAACATGCTCGGCACCGTGACCGGGGCCCCGCACTCGTTGGTCTTCCGCTGGTGGAAGCGCGTGCACCACGACCTCGCCATCGGCGACATGACGGACATGGGTCATTGACCGTCGGCCGTCGTCACCGACGAGGCAGAGATGCCACCCGCGCCAGCGTCTTGTGTGCGCCGGTGACCCGCGCCTTCGAGGCGGACCGTGTCGTGGAGCAGGTGCCCCGAGGGCCGAAGTCGCCCGCGTAGTAGCCGTTGTGCGGGTGCACGCGCCCGGTGTAGGTGCCGCTCTCGTACTCGCTCATGGTGGTCGTGATGCTCATGATGGGCTCCTGGATCAGCTCGTCGAGATTTCGTGCTCCTCACGCTCGACCAGGGCTCTGAAATCGCCCTGAACAGCCGCCGAAGCTGCCCGGACCGGCCGCGCCCTCGGCGCTGACGCAGCACGCTCCCGCGACGCGTACAGCGGTTGCTTCAGCAGACCGTCAGTGGGTGTTCAGCGTCCGAACACAGCCTTTGCGAAGGCACCGCCGACGGGACCTCCGGGAGCACGCCGACAACCAGACGCGCGACGCACCTGGCGAGCGCGACCACTCACATCACTTCGACCGGGAGCTTCCATGACGATCACCTCTTGTGCATCGGCCACGAATGAAGGTGTCGAGGTATGCGTCCTCGTCGAGGGGCGCTACCTCACCCAGGACCAGCCGGCCGGTGTGGTGCAGGCGCTGAGGTCGCGAGGCGTCAGGGTTCGGACGGTCGTGGCGGAGGCCGTGAGCGTCGATCTCTCCGGCGGGTCGTGGACGCGTGGCTCCTCGGTGGTGCTGGCCCGCGGTCGCAGCGATGCGCTGATCGGTCTGCTCCGGTCAGCGCGAGCAGTCCGGTGTTCCGGTCGTGAACACGGCAACCGCGATCCAGGCGGTCGTCGACAAGGCCGGCCTGGCGGCCACCCTCTCGGCGGCGGGCGTGCCGACCCCGACCAGCTGGCTGGGCAGCCCGACGACTCTGGCGCAGCGCGATGACCTGTCCTTCCCGCTGATCCTCAAGCCGGTCCTCGGCGACAACGCCCGTGGCCTGGTCGTCGTGGAGTCACATCGCGACCTTCGGGGCGTCGCCTGGCCGGAGTCGGTGGCGTTGGCGCAGGAGTTCCACCGAGGCGACGGCTGTGACCTGAAGCTGTACGTCGCTGGCCGCTCCGTCTGGGCGGTGCGTCGGCCCTCACCCGATCGAGCCTGACGGCTCGCCGCGGATGTCGCGAGACCCTGGCGTCCCCGTGCTGGTCACGCCGCTTCTGCGTTCTCTGGCACGGACCTGCGCGCGTCTGTTCGGCCTGCGGCTCTTCGGTGTCGACTGCGTGGTGGGGCCGGATGGCGTGCCTCTGGTCGTCGAGGTGAACGACTACCCGAACTACCGCGGGTTGCCGGCGGAGGCCAACGAGGTGCTGGCTGACATCGTCCTCGCGCGTGCCGCCTCGGCCGCGCACGGAGCCGACGAGCGGGTGTCGGCATGAGCGCGGCGGGTCCCGCCGTCGTCATCGGCGCCGGGAACGTCGGGCTCGGGGTCATGGCCGAGCAGCTCCGGGCGGCCGGCCGGCCGGTCGTCATGGTGACCAGGACGCAGCGGGACGCGGATCGGATCGTCGCTGGTGGCGTGCGAGTGCGGCGCGCTGATGGCCGGACGAGCCCCGACGTGGTTCTTCGTGGCCTGGGTGCGGTGGCTGTGACGGACACCTCGCGCGTCACGCGGTCCCTCCACGAGGCGTCGGTGATCGTCGTGGCGGTGGGTCCTGGCCACGCAGTGGAGATCGCGCCGCTGCTGGCGGATGCCCTGATGGCTCGGCGCAGCCCGGTCAACGTGATGGTGTGCGACAACCGTCGCCAGGCCGCCACCCGACCTTCGCGCGATGGTGGCCGAGCACGGCGACGACCGGGTCCTGCAGCACGGGTACGTGGGCGCCCTCGTCGATCGGATCGTGACCCGACGCGAGCAGCCCGACGGCTCCCGTGTGCTGCTGACCGAGACCCAGGGGACCGTCTATCGTCGATGCACCGTCGGTGCGCGCTCCGCTCGAGGCCGTCGGCCAGCTGCGTCTGGTCGAGAACTTCCAGGCCTACGTGCTGCGGAAGCTGTTCGTCTTCAGTGCCGGCCACGCGGCGTCGGCCTACCTCGGAGGGATGCGGGGCCACGTGCGGATCTTCGACGCACTTCAGGACGGTGACGTGGTTGCCGTCGTCCGGGCTGCGATGCGCGAAGGGCCAGGCCGGCCTCTCGGCGTTCTTCGGTGCGAGGTTCGCGGGTGGCGCCGAGGCCGTTGACCACTCTCTTCGTCGGTACGCCGCGCCGCACCTCGACGACACCGTCGAACGTGTGGGACGTGATCCGATGAGGAAGCTAGGTGCGGCAGATCGCATCTGCGGCGCGGCCCGGCTGGCGATGGCCGCCGGAGTGCCGACGCCGGCTCTCGCGCTGGTGACGGCCTCTGCCCTGCGCCAGGGCCAGCACGACCCGAGGCTGCAGGATCAGCTCGCCCGCCACGGCCGGGCGGGGGTCGTCGTGCGCAGCAGTGGGCTCCCGCAAGCACATCCCTTCGTGGACTTGGTCCTGGCCGCGGACCGGATGCTCGACACGGACTCGGAGCTCAGCTCCATCCACGCCCGGCTCGCCGCGAGGGCCGAGGTCCGCGTGCAGGAGTCGCCGAAGTCCGGGACGGGGGCTTCCCGATGAGCGCCGGCATGCGCGTCGCCATCGTGGCGCTCCGGCACCCGTCGGGCCGGTTCAGCGTGCTCGTTCCCGAGATGGTGGACCGGCTGCACGAGCCGGGGCTGTGCACGTCGAGGTCATCGACCCGGACGCCGGTCCCGTCGACCTCGGTGCGGTGCAGGCCGACGCGGATGTCTACGTCCTGAAGTCCGGGACGGAAGCCGCGCTGTCGTTCGCCGGCGTCCTGCATGCGCGCGGAGCCCGCGTGGTGAACCCGTACCCGGTGGCCGCCGCCTGCCGCGACAAGGTCGTGCAGACCCACGTGCTCGCCGAGGCGGACGTCCCGGTGCCGCAGAGCTGGATGACCGTGGACCCGATGTCGCTGCAGGCGGAGCTGAGCGAGGGGCCGCTCATCCTCAAGGACCCCCGGGGGTCGCAGGGCCGGGGCCTCGAGATCGTCCACGACCGGGACCGCCTGGCCGCGCTTCCGGGAGGCACACCGTGGCTGGCCATGCGGTACTACCGCCCGGAGGGACAGGACCTGAAGCTGTACCGCATCGGCGACGAGGTGTTCGGTGTCGAACGGATCTTCCCGGCCCGCACCTACGCCGAGAAGCTCGGCCGCCCGTACGCCGTGTCCGCCGAGCTGCGCGACATCGTGCTGCGCTGCGGTGACGCCTTCGGGATCTCCGTGTACGGCGTGGACGTGATCCGCTCACGAGGGCCGGCACTGGGTGGTCGACATGTCCAGCTTCCCCGGCTTCAAGGGTGTGCCGGCCGCGGGTCGGCGGATCGTCGACCACGTCCTCTCGCAGAACGACGCCACCGCGACGGAGGTGGCCGCATCATGAGGCTGTTCGTGCTGACGGCGCGTCGGGTGCCGGACGTGCCGAGCCCGCTGCTGGTCGAGGTCAGTGAGCGGCTGCGCACGCTCGGCCACGAGGTGGAGCACGGCACCCCCGAGCAGATGCTCGTGGACGCGGTCGGCATCACCCCGGGACACGACCTCTACCTGCTGAAGTCGCACACCGAGCTGGCGCTGTCCGTGACCGCCGCGCTGGCGGCGCAAGGGGCACGCATCCTGAACCCGTACGACGCGTGCGCCGCCGCCCAGGACAAGCTGCTGGCGAACCGACGTCTGCACGCCGCTGGTGTGCCGGTCCCGAGGACGTTCGTCACCGCCGACTACGACCGGATCGCCGAGTGCCTGGACGGGACGCCGAAGATCGTCAAGCCGCTCCGCGGTCATCGCGGAGCGGGGGTGGAGGTCGTGAAGCGGGATGCCGACCTCGTCGGCAGGCCCGAGCCGTCGGGACCGCTGATCGTGCAGGACCACATCGCGGGGCCGGGTGAGGACCTCAAGGTGTACGTCGTCGGCGACCGGGTCTGGGCCGTGCGCAAACCGTTCTCCCCGACCAGCTTCAGCGTCCCCGGGAGGCCGGTGCCGGTCACCCGCGAGGTGGAGGACATCGCCCTGCGGGCCGCCGCGGCGACCGGGCTCGGCCTCTTCGGCCTGGACATCATCGAGGGGACCGACGGCCCGGTGGTCGTCGACACGAACTACTTCCCCGGCTACAAGGGGTGCGTCGGGGTGGCCGGCCCCATGACGGCGTACATCCACGACTACGCGACCGGCGCGGTCGACCTCGTCCTTCCGCCGATGCCCCTCTCCGCACAGCCTGCGGTCATCGGGCGCGAACGAGTGTCGGTGGCCTGATGCGTCGTCCTCCGGTGACACAGGCCCTCGTCCTCGAGGGCTTCCTGTCCAGGCTGTCGTTCGGGCTCCTGACGTTCGCGTTGCCGCTGTACGGACGACAGCTGGGGCTCTCCATCGTGGCGATCGGGCTCCTCAGCTCGCTCGCGCAGGCGGTGTCCCTGGTCCTGAAACCGGTGATGGGAGGGCTCGCCGATCGCTGGGGGCTGCGTCGGTCCCTGGTCGGTGCGCTGGTGATCAGGAGCCTTCTGTGCCTGGCGTACGCGTTGACCACCGTGCCGTGGCAGCTGTACTCCGTGCGCGGGGCGCACGGTGTCTCGGACTCCCTGCGGGACCCGGCCGTGCACGCGTTGATCGCCGAGAACGGCGGCAAGAAGTCGATGGCCTCGGCGTTCGCGTGGTACCAGACCGCGAAGACGGCCGCCGGCTCTGTCGGCAAGAGCGTGGCGGGTGTCCTGCTCGCCACCGTCGGCGGCTTCGGACTCACCTTCGGGGTGGCCTTCGCCTTGTCGCTGCTGCCCGTGGTCGCGGTGCTCTGGCTCGTCCCGCGGGACGCGCGCGGCAAGCGGGCCGACTCGATGGCGTTGGCCCGGCCGGCGCGCGAGAAGGCGCCTCCGCCGGCGCCGCCTCCCGAGGACGGCCGGGGGCCGGCCGCCAAGCCTCCTGGGGTGCTCTCCTTCGCCGGACTGGGCTTCCTGGTCGCGGGCACGTCGTCGATGCTGACGTCGCTGTTCCCCATCATCGCCACCGAGTACGCCGGGCTGTCCACGGCACGAGGCCGGCCTGCTCTACCTGGTCACCCCGGCGCTGGCCCTGACGGGGCCGATCTGGGGCTGGGTCGCGGACCGCCTCAGCCGGTCCGCCGTGCTGTCGTTCCGCAGCGTCGCGAACATCCTCTCGGCCCTGGTGTACCTGGTCTCCCCGACCCTGGCCGGGGTCTGGGTCGGCAAGAGCATGGACGACCTGGGCAAGGCCGCGTTCCGCCCCGCCTGGGGATCTCTGATGGCCGAGGTGTCCGGGCGGGACCGGAAGAACCGGGCCCGGGTCATGGGCTACCTCACCTCCGGTGAGGACGCGGGCGACATCGTGGCGCCGGTGCTGGCCGGCCTGCTGTGGAGCGTCTGGGGGGTGCCGGCCCTGCTCGTGGGCCGGATGCTGGTGGCCGGCGTCACCGAGGTCTACGCGATCGGCCTGGAGCGCCGACAACGCAAGACCTCTGCCGCGACAGGCACCGGGTCCCCGGTCGTGACCGAGATCAGGGAAGGGCTGGGCGGACGATGGCTGGTCCGGTCCGGCGGGTCTCGTCACGTGTGGGACCTCGACGCAGGCACCTACATGCGGGTGCCGGGCTCGGCGAGCCCGTCGTTCGAGTACGACGGGGTTCCGCACCGCATCACGACGGTGGAGTGGTGGCCGCGTCTGGGACAGCGGTCCTTCGTGTGGTTCGACGATCCTGACGGGCCGGGCGGCCGCGGGCACTACCGGGTCTCGTCGACCATCCAGTCCATCGAGCGTCTCCCAGCGGGCAGCGTCTCGTGACCTGGGGGAGCCACCCGTCGAGTCGCCCGCGTCAGTGCCTCAGGGCGTCGTGGCGAAGGCCGCGCGGACCAGTCGGGCGTTCTTGGCGCCGCGGCGGGTGACCGGGTGTCGGCGACCTTCGCGCAGGCGACGCCGCGCTTCAGGAACGCCGCGACCCTCCTCTCGGCCGACCGCGTCGACGGGTAGACCGTGATCGTCGGTAGATCTGCCGGGTGCCGTCGTCGAGCGCAGCGACGACGGCCCGGCAACCCGATCAGCGACTGATGCGGATCTCCCCGCTGCCGCCGAGGGTGAGCCGTCCGCACGAGCGGTCCAGGGTCTCGCACACCCACAGGTCCTGGCCGGTCGTGACGAGTGCGGTGTCCTCGTCGACCCACCGCACGTCGGACGCGTAGCCGGCGACGCCGGGCAGCTCGTGCTCCTCCTTCGGCGTCCACTGCCACACGCTCGTCACGTCGTCGCGCGCGGCGCGGATCCCCAGCAGGGTCTGGCCGTCGGGCGAGATCACGCCGCGGCCCTGGGGGTGGCGACCTTGCCGCCGGCCAGGTCGTAGACGTGCGTGCGCCCTTCGTCCGGCACGGAGATCCGGTCGCCGCCCAGCGAGGCGGCGTACCCGTTGGCCTTCGTCGGGGATGACCGCGTCGCCGTCCTCCGTGTGCAGCGTCAGGTCACCGTCGGACATCACCAGGGTCCCGGCCGCGGCGACGGCCACGACCGACGGGTCGCCGCCCACGTGGTCGACCGAACGCGTGCCGGCCTTGTCGTCGTAGCGGATCAGGTCGCCTCGCAGGTTCGTCACGGCGAGCCATCGGCCGTCGGCCGACATCGCGGCACTGCCGACGGTGAACGGCACCGGGGTCGTGCCGCGGGTGAAGGTCCAGGTGCCGTCCGGGCCCTCGCCGCCGGAGTCGGCGTCGAAGCGGACGATGTGGCTGTCCTGGTCGAGCACCAGCGCGAACTCGGTGTTGAACCCGACGACGCCCTCGGAGGAGAAGTGCAGGTCGTGGGTGACGCCGTTCGGGTCGAGGGCGAGGAGGCGGTGGTTCCGGGTGACGTACACCGGCTCGTGCAGCCGCCCCGCGCGCACGGCGGTCCGGTCGCCGTCCGCGGGCGCGTCGTCGGCCCGGTCCGACGTGACCAGCGGCAGGGTGACCGAGGCGACGGCCGCCACGCTCGCGGCCGCAGCGCCGGCGACCGCCAGCCGGGTGGACGCCCGGCGGCGACGTGCCCGCCGCACCAGCGAGCGGAAGGCGACCTCGTCGACCGGGGGAGGGGTGGTGCCGGCGGCGAGCTCGTGGAGGGTCTCGCGGACGTCGTGGGTCATGACAGCTCCTCGGAGAGCTCGAGCGCCGGGAGCGCGGCGCGCAGCCGGCGCAGGGCGTGGTGGGTCTGGCTCTTGACCGCGCCCGCGGAGCAGCCGAGCTCGCGGGCGGTCGCCTCGACGGACAGGTCCTCGAAGTAGCGGAGCACGAGCGTGGCGCGCATCCGGGTCGGCAGCTTGCGGATCTCCGCCCACAGGGCGAGGTGGTCGGCCCGCATCCCGAGGTGGTCGTGCGCCTCCTCCGGCAGGTGCTCGCGGACCACCTCCCGGCCCCGCTGCTTCCACTGCCGCTGGGCGAGGTGCACCATCGCGCGGCGCACGTAGGCGTCGGCCGCGCCCTTGTCGCGGATGGAGCCCCAGCGCACGCAGGTCCGCGCGAGCGCGGTCTGCAGCAGGTCCTCGGCGTCGTGGCGCTCGCCGGTGAGCAGGTACGCCGTGCGGAACAGCGGCCCCCACCGTGCGGCCATGAACTCGTCGAAGGTCAGCTCTCCGGCTGCCATGCGGTCCCCCTCGGGTCGGTCGTGTCAGGAGTGAGGAGGCTCCCCGGCACGGCCAGGTTGAGAGAGGATCCCAGGTTTCTCGGTCAGCGGGTCCGGAGGGCGCGCCGTACGACGAGGGCGCCCGCCGTGGCGACCAGGAACTCCTGCGGCAGCCGCCGCCGCGACTCGCGCTGGAGCCTGGCGTGGAAGCGGTCGAACGAGGCCGGGAACGGCGACCCGCCGAGGAACACGTCCCACGGCTTGTCGGTGTCGGGGGCGGCGGCGCCGAGCATCCCCGCGACGATCCGGGTACGGCGGTCGCCCGGCGCCGCACGGGCGACGAGCGCGAGGGCCGTCGCCCCGACCAGCCCGTCGACCACGGCGACGTGGAGCACGTCGTGGATGTCGTAGCCGCCCCAGTGCGGGACGGCGTCCATCACGAAGTGCGAGACGACCCCGGCGGCGAACGCGGACACCGGCCCGGGGGAGAGGGTGCCGATCAGCGCACCGGCCAGGACATGGTTGGTGATCAGCACACGTCCGAGCCTAGGCCGTGCCCGTCAACGCGGCGGGCACGTCCGCGCGACCACGGCCGCGCGGCCGCCGACTCTCCGGCCACGCCCGGGCCGGCTGTGGAAGGCTCAGGCGCATGACATCGGATGCTCGCCCCGCCGGCTGGTGGAAGTCGGCCGTCGTCTACCAGATCTACCCGCGCTCGTTCATGGACAGCAACGGTGACGGGATCGGGGACATCCCCGGGATGACGGCCAGGCTCGACTACCTCCAGCGGCTCGGCGTGGACGTGCTGTGGCTGTCCCCGGTGTACGCCTCGCCGATGGACGACAACGGCTACGACATCAGCGACTACCAGGACGTCGACCCGCTGTTCGGGACGCTGGCCGACCTGGACGAGCTGATCGCCGGCTGCCACGAGCGCGGCATGAAGCTGGTCATGGACCTCGTGGTCAACCACACCTCCGACGAGCACGCGTGGTTCCAGGAGTCCCGCGACCCGGCGTCACCGAAGCGGGACTGGTACTGGTGGCGCCCGGCCCGCGAGGGGCACGAGCCCGGGACGCCCGGCGCCGAGCCGAACAACTGGGCCTCGGTGTTCTCCGGCCCCGGCTGGGAGTACGACGAGCGCAGCGGGGAGTACTTCCTGCACATCTTCAGCAAGAAGCAGCCGGACCTGAACTGGGAGAACCCGGAGGTCCGTGAGGCGGTCTACGCGATGATGCGGTGGTGGGTCGACCGCGGCGTCGACGGCTTCCGGATGGACGTCATCAACCTGATCTCGAAGGACCCGGCGCTGCCCGACGGCGTCGTCGCCGAGGGGCACACGTTCGCCTCCTCGGAGAAGTCCGTGCTCAACGGCCCGCGGCTGCACGAGTTCCTCCAGGAGATGAACCGCGAGGTCGGCCTGACCGACCAGCACCTGCTGACGGTCGGGGAGATGCCCGGCAGCACCGTCGAGCTGGCCCGCGACGTCACCGACCCCGGGCGCCGCGAGCTCGACATGGTGTTCACCTTCGAGCACGTCGGCCTCGACGAGCAGCCCGGCCGTGGGAAGTGGGCGCTGGCCGCGCTCGAGCTGCCGCGGCTCAAGGCGAACCTCGACACCTGGCAGCGCGGTCTCGCCGAGACGGGCTGGAACTCGCTGTACCTCGACAACCACGACCAGCCCCGGGCCGTCTCGCGCTTCGGCGACGACAGCCCCGAGCACCGGGTCGCCTCCGCCAAGACGCTCGCGACCGTGCTGCACCTGCACCGCGGCACGCCGTACGTCTACCAGGGCGAGGAGCTCGGCATGACCAACACCGGCTTCACGGAGATCGACCAGTACCGCGACATCGAGTCGGTCAACTACCACGCCGACGCGATGAGCCTCGGCCTCGAGCTCGAGGTCGTCCTCGAGTCGCTGTCGGTCAAGAGCCGCGACAACGCGCGCACGCCGATGCACTGGGACGACTCCGAGCACGCCGGCTTCACGACGGGTACGCCGTGGCTGCCCGCGACCGCGAACAAGGACGAGATCAACGCCGCGGCCGCCGTGGCCGACCCGGACTCGGTGTTCCACCACTTCCGCAAGCTGATCGAGCTGCGGCACGAGAACCCGGTCGTCGTCGAGGGCCGGTTCGACCTGCTGCTGCCCGACCACGAGCAGGTGTGGGCGTTCACCCGCACGCTCGGCGACGATGCGCTGCTGGTGCTCGCGAACTGCTCGTCCGACACCGTGACGGTGGCCCCGGACGACGTACCGGACGTGGCGGCGGCGAAGGTCCTGCTGGCCACCCACGACGAGACCGACGGGCTGGACCTCCAGCCCTGGGAGTCCCGCATCTACGCGCTGTAGGACCACCGACGTATCGCCGGCCGGCCGGCGCGCTCCCCTTCTATGTCGGGCCCGGACGTGAGCCGCGACTGCCCCGAGTACGAGATCCGCACGCCAGGCGGCCATCGGCTGGTCGTGCGGATGAACCACCTCAAGCCGCCAACAGGATCGACTACGTGCTGCTGTCGCGCCACGTGCACGGGCGGTGGGATCTTCCGGATGGGCGCTCGGCGGTGGCCGCGGCCTCCGCCCACTGCGCGATCCACGCCGATCTCACCCCTCACGTGACGGACACCCGTCACGATTCGCGGTCGGACCCGGACTTTTGGCATCATGGGAACTTGTGCCGCGCTGGGGGAGGCACTGGGCCGACCCCGGCTCGGGCCTCGCGGTGCTCGACTAGGCTGGACTCGCCGCTTCGGCGTGCCGACCTCGTTCGCCTACCGAACGCCGACCGCTGGACCACTACTTGTCTGACACACCTCGACACCGTGACCAGGTGCCCCGGCACCGCGTCATCAAGGCCGTCGCCATCACCGTGGCAGCGGTCCTAGTCGTCGTGCTGACCGGTGGGTTCTTCGTCTACCGGCATCTCAACAACAACATCACCGGCATCGACATCACCTCGGCCCTCGGCACCGACCGCCCGACCGAGGTCAAGGCCAAGACCCCGCAGAAGCCGCTGAACATCCTGCTGCTCGGGTCCGACACCCGTCAGGGGCAGACCGGCCACATCGGCGGCGACACCCCGGGCCTGTCCGACACCACGATCCTGCTGCACATCTCCGGCGACCGGAAGCTGGCGTACGGCGTCAGCCTGCCCCGCGACGCGATGGTCAAGCGCCCCTCCTGCGAGCGCAAGGACGGCCAGGGCACCGACCCGGGCGGGTTGAGCATGTTCAACGCGGCGTACGCCGTGGGCGGCCCGGCATGCACCGTGAAGACGGTCGAGGGGCTCACGAACATCCGGATCAACCACTTCGTGGTCATCGACTTCAACGGGTTCCGCAAGATGGTCGACGCCCTCGGCGGCGTCGAGGTCTGCGTGCCCAAGGAGGTCAACGACACCACCGGGCACATCTACCTGCCGGCCGGCACCTACGACGTGAAGGGCCAGCGAGCGCTCGACTACGTGCGCGTGCGGCACGGCATCTCCGACAACGGAGACATCGGCCGGATGAAGCGTCAGCAGACGTTCCTGGCCTCGATGGCCAACAAGGCGGTCTCCGCCGGCACCCTGGTCAACCCGGTCCGGCTGGTGAGGTTCCTCGACGCGGCCACCAAGTCGCTGACCACCGACACCGGCCTGTCGAGCCTCAACAAGCTGGGCAGCCTGGCCAAGTCGCTCAAGGGCATCGGGCTCGACCACATCCAGTTCCTGACCGTGCCGTTCAAGACCTACGAGCCGGATCCGAACCGGCTCGAGTGGGCGCCCGGCGCCAACCGGCTGTGGTACCGCGTCCGGATGGACATGCCGATCAGCAAGCGCTTCGCCGACCAGGTCACCACCGCGGCCGGCAAGCCGTCCGGCGGGGCGACCCCGAAGCCCAGCCAGAGCCCGTCGGCCGGCTCCAGCCCGAGCCAGGGCTCGTCCCCTTCGCAGTCGGAGTCCGAGGCCGCGGCGCGGGCCCAGGAGAACGGCCTCTGCGCCTGACGGCGTGACGGGCCTAGCGGACCGGCACTCCCGCGATCCCGGCCGGGGTCGCGTGCGTCTCCAGGTAGGCCGTCACCAGCGCAACCCCCTCGTCGATCAGGTGCGCGTCGCCGGTGAGCGAGCTCTCGAAGGCGAGCTGGAAGATCCGGTCGGCCACCTCGATGGCGAGCTCGGCGTACAACCCGTCCGACCCGTCGACCACCATCCCGGCGGACCGGGCGATGTGGAACAGGTCGCGCGCCATCCGCCGGTTGTGCGCGCGCACGAACTCCTGCACGGCGACGTTGGTGCGGCCACGGAACCAGATGACCACGAAGGACGGCCGCCGGTGGTAGACCTTCACGAACGCCCGCATGGTCGTCTCGACCATGCTCCGCACGCTCAGCACGGTGAGCGACGCGAGGTCCTCCTCGACCTGGGCGTCGATCTCGGCGATGTCCCGCTCGACGAGGGCGAGCAGGACCGCCTCCTTGTCCGCGAAGTACTGGTAGAGCGAGGCGACGGGGAGCTCCGCCCCGGCGGCGATCGCCCGGGTGGTGACCCCCTCGACGCCCTTGTCGACGACGATCTCGCCGGCCACCTCGAGGATCCGCTGCACGCGGTCGCGGCTGCGCACCTGTTGAGGCACCCGCCGCTTGGCAGGCACCTTCTCGTTGTCGTTCGCGGCAGACATGACGCTCACACCGTTTCACAGTCAACGTCGGACCGCAGGCAGAAGCCCCGTTGGTGGGAGAGCCCCCGGGTGCGCACGTCGGCCCGCGATCGTCTTGGCCTGCAGGGTGTTCTCGGTCATGCGTGATCCCCTCCTTTTTCGGCGTGGCTTCGGATGCGACGCGGCCCGGTAACCGTCCTCGGTGACCGCAAACGCCCGTTTCGCGCCCCACGGCGACGGGTACCTCCTGGAATGTCCGACATGTCCTGGCGCTCCGCCCTGCCCGCGCACCTGCGCGACGTGCTGCGCGACCCGATGCGGTGGACCGAGTGGCTCCAGCTGGTGAAGACCGTGGTCGCCGCCGTGATCGCCTGGCTGCTCGCGGCCCGCGTGTTCGAGCTGCCGCAGTCCTTCCTGGCGCCCTGGGCGGCCCTGCTGGTGGTGCACGCCACCGTCTACCGCACGTTCTCGCGCGGCCTGCGCCAGGTGGCCGGTGCGGTGCTCGGGGTGCTGCTCGCCTGGGCGGTCGGGAACCTGATCGGGCTGGACGCCCTCGCGGTGTCGGTCCTTCTCGCGGCCGGCCTCGGCATCGGCGCGACCCGGTTCTTCCGTGAGGAGACCACGGCGGTCGCCGCGACCGGGCTGGTGGTGCTGACCACCGGGTTCAGCACCCGCGACGCAGCGCTCCTCGACCGTCTCCTCGACACCTTGATCGGCATCGCCGTCGGACTGCTGATCAACTTCCTGGTGTGGCCCCCGCTCCGGGACTACTCCGCGGCCAAGGCCATCGACGCGATCGACGACGGCGTCGGCGAGCTCCTCCGTGACATGGCCGAGGAGCTCCAGGGCCCGTGCGGCGACGACCAGGTGACCGCCTGGGTCGACCGCACCAGAGCCCTCGACGAGGACATCGACCACGCGTGGGCGCTGCTCCGGCAGGCCAAGGAGAGCGGTCGGCTCAACCCGCGCCGCGCGGCGGCCGGAGTCCGGGCCGCCGACGTGTTCGAGCAGATCCTGCGCGACAACGAGCAGGCCGTCGCGGAGTCCCGCAGCATGGCCCGCTCGCTGGGGCACAGCATCGATGCGGTCCACGACTGGGAGCCGGTCTTCCGCGACCGCTGGCTGGCGCTGCTGCGCGAGGCCGGCGAGGCCATCGGCGTGCCGGACGCGGTCCGGGTCACCCAGGTGCGTGCCGACCTCACCCAGCTGGCTCACGACCTGAGCACGGAGGAGCTCTCGGCCCGGCACTGGCCGGAGTACGGCGCCCTGCTGATGAACCTGCGCAACGTGGTCACGTCGATGGACCGGGTCGCGGAGCAGAACCCGGTCCTGCTGCCGCGCTACCGCGGCCGGCGGCTGCTCAGGGGATGACCACCTGGTCCTTGGCCAGCGCCACGACGCCGTTCTCGCTGACGGTGAACCCGCGTCGCCGGTCCTCGTCGTTGTCGACGCCGATGACGCAGCCGTCCGGGACGATGACGTTCTTGTCGAGGATCGCGTTGCGGACGATCGCCCCGCGACCGATCGTGACGTTGTCGAAGATGACGCTCCGCTCGACCTTCGCGCCCGCTCCGACGTACACGTTGGTGCCGATCACCGTGCTGTCCACGTTGGCGCCGGAGACGATCGAGCCTCCGCACACGATCGTGTCGCGGGCGAAGGCGTTCTCGACGAACTTGGCGCCCGGCAGCTGCGGGTGCGAGGTGAAGATCGGCCAGTCGGTGTTGTAGAGGTTGAAGACCGGCTCCACGGACACCAGGTCGAGGTGCGCCTCGTGGTAGGACTCCAGGGTCCCCACGTCCCGCCAGTAGTCGCGGTCCCGGTCGGTCGCGCCGGGCACCACGTTGCGCTTGAAGTCGTAGACGCACGCCTGCTGCTGCTCGACCAGCATCGGGATGATGTCGCCGCCCATGTCGTGACGCGAGCTCGGGTTGGCGGCGTCCCGCTCGAGCGCCTCGACCAGCGCGTCGGCGCTGAACACGTAGTTGCCCATCGAGGCGAAGGACTCGTCGGGGGAGTCGACCAGGCCCGGCGGGTCGGCCGGCTTCTCCAGGAACTCCTCGATGGTGACCCCGTCGGCGCCGGTCTTGATGACGCCGAACTGCCAGGCCTCCTTGCGCGGCACCCGGATGCCGGCGACCGTCACGCCCGCCCCGGTGTCGATGTGCGCCTGCACCATCTGCGAGGCGTCCATCCGGTAGACGTGGTCGGCGCCGAACACCACGATGATGTCCGGTCGCGCGTCGTTGATGAGGTTCATCGACTGGTAGATCGCGTCGGCGCTGCCGAGGTACCACTGCGGCCCGCGCCGCTGCTGGGCCGGCACCGGGGTGACGTAGTTGCCGAGCAGCGTCGACATCCGCCAGGTCACCGAGATGTGCCGGTCGAGGCTGTGCGACTTGTACTGCGTCAGCACCGCGCACCGCAGGTAGCCCGCGTTCACCAGGTTGGACAGGGCGAAGTCGATCAGCCGGTAGCTGCCGCCGAACGGCACGGCTGGTTTGGCCCTGTCCAGGGTCAGTGGCATGAGTCGCTTGCCCTCGCCGCCCGCCAGGACGATCGCCAGCACCTTCGGCATGAGTCCGCTCCCGTCCGCCTCGGAACCTCGCGGCGCCGTTCGACGCCCTCCAGCGACGACCCTAGGGCAGCCGTCCTTGTTGGGACTAGGTTCGTCCCATGCGTGCAGCGATCCTCACCCGTGAGTTCCCGCCCGACGTGTACGGCGGCGCCGGTGTCCACGTCGACTTCCTGGTGCGCGAGCTGCGCCGGCTGATCGACGTGGACGTGCACTGCATGGGGGAGCCGCGTGACGGCGCCACCGCGCACACGGAGAAGGAGGACCGGCTGCTGGGTGCGAACTCCGCGCTGCAGGTGCTCTCCACCGACATCGCGATGACCGCGGCGTCGGTGCGGCCGGCTCGGTCGACGTCGTGCACTCCCACACGTGGTACGCCAACATGGCGGGGCACTGGGCGAAGCTGCTGTACGACGTACCCCACGTCGTGACCGCGCACAGCCTCGAGCCGCAGCGGCCGTGGAAGGCCGAGCAGCTCGGCGGCGGCTACCGGATCTCCTCGTGGGCCGAGCGGACCGCCTACGAGTCGGCCGACGCGGTGGTCGCGGTCAGCAACGGCATGAAGGCCGACATCCTCAGCAGCTACCCGGCCCTCGACGAGTCCCGGCTGCACGTCGTCTACAACGGCATCGACACCGACTTCTACCGCCCCGACCCGGAGACCACGGTGCTCGAGCGGATCGGGGTGGACCTGACCCGGCCGTACGTCGCGTTCGTCGGCCGGATCACCCGGCAGAAGGGCGTGCCGCACCTGCTGCGGGCCGGGCTCGCCTTCGACCGGGACCTGCAGATCGTGCTGCTCGCCGGCGCCGCCGACACTCCGGAGCTCAAGGCCGAGACGGACGGGCTGATCGCCGACCTGAAGGCCGAGCGGGACGGTGTCTTCGTCGTCTCCGAGATGCTCCCGCGCGACGAGGTCCGGCAGGTGCTCACCGGCGCGCTGGCCTTCCTGTGCCCGTCGGTCTACGAGCCGCTCGGCATCGTGAACCTCGAGGCGATGGCCTGCGAGACGGCCGTCGTCGCCAGCGACGTCGGTGGCATCCCCGAGGTCGTCCAGGACGGCGAGACCGGCCTGCTCGTGCACTACGACCCGCACGACGCGGCCGGCTTCGAGCGCGACATCGCCGAGGGGGTCAACCGGCTGGCCGGGGACCCGGACCTCGCCGCGCGGTTCGGCCGGGCCGGCCGGGAGCGGGCCGTGACGTCCTTCGCCTGGGACGCCATCGCCCAGCAGACGGTCGACCTGTACGCCTCGCTGCGATGATCCGGACTTGACCCCGGTCTGGACCACGTCTTCCGGCAGATCCACCCGGGTCGAGCGGATCGTTCGCTGAGCGGACGCCGCGGGCGAATATTTAACGGTGACGCGGTTCCTTCGGCTTGCTGTTACCAGTCCGTTATCGGACACTGTCCCCGTCAGCATGCCGCCCGCTGGTCCGTCCGCGCGGCTCAGGCTCGGTCGGGGGGCCAACCGGGACGTCGAAAGGACCTCGTGTGAGGGTTGCCGTGATCGGGGCGACGGGTGTCATCGGCACCTCGGTGGTGCCGCACCTCGTCGGCACCGGCCACGTCGTCGTCGGCCTGGCCCGGACCCCGGAGAAGGCCCGCGTCCTCGACGACCTGGGCGCCACCGCGTTCCGCACCTCCCTGCAGGACCACGACGGGCTCGTCGCGATGTTCGAGGGCGTCGACGCGGTCTGCAACTTCGCCACCCACGTCCCCGTCGGCCTCGCCGCGCTGCGTCGCTCCGCCTGGCGCGTCAACGACCGGCTCCGCACCGACGGCGTACGACGCGTGGTGGCCGCCGCGCGCGATGCCGGGGTCCGCCGGGTCGTGCAGGAGAGCGTGTCGTTCGTCTACGCGGACCAGGGCGACGCGTGGGTCCGCGAGGACTCCCCGGTCGAGATCACCCGGGCGACCGAGCCCGCCTCGGTCGGTGAGTCGCACGTGCAGGACTATGCCTGCGGCTCGCGCACCGGCGTCGTGCTCCGCTTCGGCACGATCATCGGCGACGACCCGATGACCCGCTTCCAGCTCCGCGCGATCGAGCACGGCCACCCGATCGGGCTCGGCTCGCCGGAGGGCTGGGCGCACGTCGTGCACACCGCCGACCTCGGGCCCGCCGTCGCGGCCGCGCTGGGCGCCCCCAGCGGCACCTACAACGTCGGCGCCGAGCCGGTCCGCCGGCTCGAGATGGTGGCCGGCTTCGCCGCGCAGGCGGGCCGCGAGAGCATCGACTTCATGGGACCCCTCATGCGCAGGGTCGGCGGCGCCCGTCTCGAGCCGCTGGCCCGCTCGCTGCGGGTGAGCTCCGACAAGCTCGCCTCGACAACCGGCTGGTCGCCGTCGCGGGCCACGTTCGACTCCACCTGGTTCGAGGCGCTGCACCCGACCGGGTCGCTGCGATGAGCCCCGAGCCGGACCGTCAGGACCAGCCGGCTCGCGACGAGGAGCAGCCGCAGTCCGAGGCCGAGCGTCGCCGCCGGCGCGCCAAGGTGTTCGGCGACGTGCTGCCCGAGGGCACCAGCGACGAGCGCGGCGACGGCTGGAGCGAGCGCGAGCCCCGCGAGGGCAGCGACGAGTGGTTCCGTCGCCAGGTGCCCCCGCACCACGGCTGACCGCTCAGCGGGATCGGTCCCGCTGCAGCACGCTCGCGACCACCGCCAGCCACACCACCGCCGTCACCAGGCCGGCGAGCACGTCCGAGACGTGGTGTGCGCCCTGATAGACCCGGCTCAGCATCGTCAGCACCGGGACCACCACCAGCAGTCGCGCCCACCGCAGGTGCTGCGGCGCGTAGGTGTGCAGGAGCAGCAGCAGGCACCCGACCACCGCCGTCGACGTCATCGTGTGGCCGGACGGGAAGCTGTGGTCGGGCACGAGTCCCGTGTCGAGGATCTCCACGGGTGGCCGGTCCCGGGGCAGGAGGTGGGTGGCCGTGAGGTAGGCCGCGAGCAGGCCGACGTACACCACGGTGACGAGCAGCAGCGGCAGCCGGGAGCGCCGCCACCACGAGAAGCCGGCGCCGAGCACGAGAAGGGTCACGATGCCGAGCACGGTGTCGCCGAGCAGCGTGCCCACCGCGGCGACCTGGTCGAGCAGGGGCGTGCGGCGGTCCTCGACCCAGCGCGACAGGTCGTTCTCGGGGCCACCGACCGACTGGGACAGCGGGTGGGTCAGCAGCCACCCGAGGGAGAGGAGTCCCGCGCACAGCAGCAGCCAGCACCCGGTGAGGCGGGCGCCGGCCGGCAGGGAGGTCAACCGGTGCTCAGCTCAACCCACCGTGGTCCATCTCGACCGTGGTGGTTGCCGGACGGCCGGCGAGCAGGTCGCGGATCTCGGTGAGCAGCGCGATGTCCGCCGCCGGGGGAGCCGGCTCCTCACCCTTGGAGATGCGCTGCTGGATCTTGTTGTAGGGCGTGACGACGAAGAAGTAGATCACTGCCGCGACGATGAGGAAGGAGATCACGGCGTTGATGAAGTTGCCCACGTTCACGTCCATGAGGGTGACCTTGCCGAAGTTCGGCTCACCGAAGGCCTTGCCGATGAAACCCATCAGCATGTCGGTGAAGGTCTTGACGACGGTTGCGAAGGCGGCGCCGATGATGAACGCGACCGCGAGTTCGATCAAGCTGCCGCGCGTGATGAAGTCCCTGAAGCCCTTGAGCATGAAGCTGTCCCTCCGAGGGTCCGAGTTGGGTGAGGCTCGGGACGCAGGCTAGTGGGTCAGCACCACCGAGAGGAACGACGCGACCGCGGCCTGGGCAACGGTGGCGGCCTCGCCGTCGGCCAGCCCGAGCACCACGAGGGCCCCGTTGGTCAGCCCGGGTGACTCCTCGCCGGCCCGGGGGATCGCCAGCACCGGCACGTCCCGGCCGACGGTGCGGGCCGGCTGCTCGCCCTGCGGGTCGGCCGCCAGCAGGTCAACCCGGTCGCCGACCCGCAACAGGCGTACGGCGCCGGGGTCGCCGATCCGCACCGGGACGGCCACCAGACCCGGGTAGCCGTCGAGCAGCGACGCGCCCAGCAGGCGGGCGTCGGTGAGCGGCTCGCCGGCGCGCACGGGGGTGGTCGTGGTGCGGCCGACGGCCTGCGCCGCGCCGCGGAGCACGCCGGCCGGCACGCTCGCAGGGTCGAACGGCGTGCGGGTCAGGTCGTCCGGCCGCAGCACCGCTCCGGCAGGCAGGTCGTGCGCGGCGGTCAGCACCGGCACGCGGGGCGGGGGTGGCGCGGCGTTGGCCTGCAGGGTGGCCACCACAGCGACGGCGGCGCAGACCGCGGCCAGCGGACGCCGGCGGGCCAGGACGCTGCGCCGGAGCCGCCGACGCGCACGGGTCAGGGACGAGGTGGGTGGGCGACGGGACGCGGCGAGCCGGGGCATCGACCCAGGCTAGGAAGATCGGCGCGGCGGCGTCGGTCGCCGTCCACAGGTCCGGTCCAAGCCGGTGGGGGTGGAGTCAGGCGGCGCTGGTGGAGTCCGACTTCGCCGGCGTGCTCTTCGTCTCGGTCTTGGTCTCGGACTTCTTCTCACCGGGGGAGGAGTCGGACGTCGAGGAAGAGGTGGTGGTGGAGGACTTGGCGTCGGTGCGGCTGTCGGTGCGGTAGAAGCCCGAGCCCTTGAAGACCACGCCCACCGCGTTGAACACCTTGCGCAGCCGGCCCTCGCACTCCGGGCAGACGGTCAGGGCGTCGTCGGTGAAGCTCTGGAACTGCTCGAACGCGTGGCCGCACTCGGTGCAGGCGTACTGGTAGGTGGGCAACGGATCCTCCACGGGTGTCATGAGCCCCGGCGAGCTGGCACTCCCGGGGTTCGACTGCCAAGTATCCCAACACCGCCACCTTTCGCAAACTTCCCGGGGACTTGCTGGGACGTGGCGGTCGCGAGCGTCGAACCGTCACCCGGCACAATGTCCGCCGTGTCCGAGACCCCTTCCGCAGCCAGCAGCCAGGGGGCCACGCCCGCACCGTTCGGCGGGTTCCGCTCCTGGCCGCGGTGGAGTCGCTGGTCGACGTACGGCGTCGGGGTGGTCGTCCTGCTGCTGGTCGCCGCCCTCGTGGCGGGTGCCGTGGTGGTGCGCGACTCGTTCCCCCAGACCGACGGGGACGTGTCCCTGCCCGGCCTCGACGGCAAGGTCGAGGTGCTGCGCGACGACCACGGGATCCCGCAGGTCTACGCGGGCACCAGCCACGACCTGTTCTACGCGCAGGGTTTCGTGCAGGCGCAGGACCGGTTCTTCGAGATGGACGTGCGCCGGCACTTCACCGCCGGCCGGCTGTCCGAGATGTTCGGGGAGAGCACGCTCGACTCGGACAAGACCGTCCGGACGATGGGCTGGCGCCGGGTCGCCGAGCAGGAGCTGTCCACGCTGAGCCCGGAGACGCAGGCCTACCTCCAGGCGTTCAGCGCCGGCGTCAACGCCTACATCCACACGCACTCGCCGTCCGAGATGTCGCTGGAGTACGCCGTGCTCGGGCTGCAGAACAAGGACTACCAGGTCGAGGACTGGTCACCGGCCGACTCGGTCGCCTGGCTCAAGGCGATGGCGTGGGACCTGCGCGGCAACATGGACGACGAGATCCAGCGTGGCCTCATGTCGGGGTCCCGCACGCCCGAGGAGATCAACGAGCTCTTCCCGCCCTACCCCTACGACCGGCACCGGCCGATCGTCGACCAGGGCGCCGTCGTCGACAAGGTCTTCGAGCAGAACGCCACCAACGGCGGCACCCGCAAGCCGTCCCGGCCGCCGCTCGACCCCGCGGCCGACCGCGCCCTGCGCCGCGTCGACGCCACGCTCAAGGGGCTGCCGTCGATGCTCAAGGGCGCCGGCCAGAGCGGCGACGGCATCGGCTCGAACGCCTGGGTCGTCGACGGCGACCACTCCACGACCGGCAAGCCGATCCTGGCCAACGACCCGCACCTCGGGGTGTCGGTGCCCGGGGTCTGGTACCAGATGGGCCTGCACTGCACGACCCTGACGACCGACTGCCCGTTCGACGTCTCCGGTTTCACGTTCTCCGGCTTCCCCGGGGTGGTCATCGGCCAGAACCAGCAGATCGCGTGGGGGTTCACGAACCTCGGCCCCGACGTCCTCGACCTCTACCTCGAGAAGGTCGAGGGCAAGACCTACCGGTACGACGGGAAGCAGCGTCCGCTGGGGATGCGCGACGAGGAGATCAAGGTCCACGGACGGTCGAAGCCGTTCCGGTTCACGGTCCGCTCCACCCGGCACGGCCCGCTGCTGTCCGACGTCTCGACCCAGCTGAGCACGGTCGGCGCGAACGCGCCGGCCGGCGACGCCGCACCCGAGCGCGGCAACGGCTACGCCGTCTCGATCGCCTGGACGGCGCTCACGCCGAGCAACACCGCGGACGCGGTGTTCGAGTTCGACAAGGCGACCGACTGGCAGGGCTTCAAGGCGGGTGCGGCCGATTTCGCGGTGCCGGCGCAGAACCTCGTCTACGCCGACCGCGCCGGCAACATCGGCTACCAGGCACCGGGCCGGATCCCGATCCGCAAGTCGGGGAACAACGGCGACTACCCGGCGCTCGGCTGGCTCAAGGCTGATGACTGGACCGGCAAGTACGTCCCGTTCACGGCGCTGCCCAGCCTGCTGAACCCGTCGGACGGCTTCGTGGCGACGGCCAACCAGGCGGTCACCGGACCGCAGTACCCCTACTACCTCGGCGACTCGTGGGCCTACGGCTACCGCAGCCAGCGGATCACCGACCTGCTCGAGCACAAGGCGCGGCTGAGCGTGGCCGACATGGAGCGGATCCAGCTCGACACCCGCAACGGATTCGCACCGACCTTCGTGCCGTACCTGCTCAAGGTGTTCATGCCGTCGGACTACCTCGCCGGCGGGCAGCGGCTCCTGAACGGCTGGGACTACCGGCAGACACCCGGGTCCGCGGCGGCGGCGTACTACAACGCGGTCTGGCGCAACACCCTGTCGCTGACCTTCCACGACGAGCTGAAGCAGTCGGCGTGGCCGGACGGCGGCGGCCGGTGGTTCGAGGTGATGCGCCGGCTGCTGGCCGACCCGACCAGCCACTGGTGGGACGACGTGAACACCGACGGCGTCATCGAGACCCGCGACGACATCCTCCAGCAGGCGATGGCCGACGCGCGCGACGAGCTCGTGCGTCGTCAGGCCCGACGGGCCGTCGACTGGACGTGGGGGCACCAGCACCGCCTCGACCTCCAGAACCAGACGCTCGGACAGTCCGACTCCGCGTTGGTGCGGTGGCTGTTCAACCGCGACGGCTACCAGGTCGGTGGCGGCGGCGAGATCGTCGACGCCACCGGGTGGAACGCCGCCGGCGAGGACTACCGGGTGACGGCGGCACCATCGATGCGGATGGTGGTCTCGCTCGGGGACCCCGACAAGTCCCGATGGGTGAACCTCACCGGCGTCTCGGGGCACGCGTTCTCACCGCACTACGTCGACCAGACGAAGCTGTGGGTCGACGGCGAGACCCTGCCGTGGGTGTCGTCGCGCCGCGCGGTGAAGGACGGCGCGAAGGACACGCTGACGATGCGGCCGGAGCAGGACGGGCCCTAGACCACTCGCGTGAAGCGGGTGATCCCGGCCCTCGGCGTCACGACGGCGGTGACCCGTCGGTCGTGCGGCGCCGCCGGCACCTCGTCGAGCACCTCGCCGTCGTAGAGCAGCGTGCAGGTGAAGGTGCCCACCGGCACCCGGCCGAGCGTCCGGTCGTAGCAGCCGCCGCCCTGGCCGAGCCGCATCCCGCTGCGATCCACGGCGAGGCCCGGGGTGAGCACCACGTCGGCCGTCGCCACCGCCTCCAGGCCGAGCCGCTCCCCGGTCGGTTCGAGCAGCCCGCGCCGGGCACGCGCGAGATTCTCCGGTCCGTCGTACACGGCCCACTCGAGGTCGAGGTCGGGCAGCACCACCGGCAGGATCACCCGCCGGCCCATCGCGGTCAGCGCGTCGAGCAGGGGCCCGGTGCCGGGCTCGGTGCCGATGGATACGTACGCCGCGACGGTCGCCGCGCGACGTACCTCCGACGTCTCGACCAGGTGCCGGGCGATGGCGCGGGCGCCCTCGGAGACCTCGAGCAGCGACCGGCGACCGCGGGTGGTGACGAGCTGGTCGCGCAGGGCTGTCTTGCGGGCGGCGAACCCGTCGGCTTCGTGCACGAGTCGACGCTACCCGCATGTCCCTGACGGGACTGGATAACCTCAGGCGCATGAGCGACGAGGGACTTCGTCAGGCACGGCAGAAGATGGCGGACGCGGGCGTGGACCCGACCGCCATCGACGTGTTCGAGCACTACTACCGGATGGTCGAGAGCGGGGAGACCGGGATGATCCCGGAGTCCACGATCGAGCCCGTCGACATCCCGGCGCTGGCGGACGTCGAAGGGACCGGCAGCACCGAAGGCCTCGCCCGCACCGCGGTCATCAAGCTGAACGGCGGGCTCGGCACCTCGATGGGGCTGGACAAGGCCAAGTCGCTGCTCGAGGTGCGCGACGGGCTGACCTTCCTCGACGTCATCGCCCGGCAGGTGCTGTGGGCCCGCCAGGAGTACGACGTCCGGCTGCCGCTGGTCTTCATGGACAGCTTCCGGACCTCCGACGACACGCGCGCCGCGCTCGCGGACTACGACCTGCCCGTCGACGACCTGCCGCTGGACTTCCTGCAGAACAAGGAGCCCAAGCTCCGCGCCGACGACCTCACCCCGGTGACCTGGGAGAAGGACCCCGACCAGGAATGGTGCCCGCCGGGACACGGCGACCTCTACACCGCACTGCGTGGCAGCGGCCTGCTCGACCGGCTGATCGAGGCCGGCTACACCCAGGCCTTCGTGTCCAACTCCGACAACCTCGGTGCGACGCCGGACCCGGAGGTGGCCGCGTGGTTCGCCGCGTCCGGTGCACCGTTCGCCATCGAGGCGGTGCGTCGCACCCCGTCGGACCGCAAGGGCGGCCACTTCGCCCGTCGTACGTCGGACGGGAGGATCGTGCTGCGCGAGACCGCCCAGACGCTCGACGAGGACAAGGAGGCGCTGGCCGACCTGTCCCGGCACAGGTACTGCTCCACGAACAACCTCTGGTTCGACCTGGTCGCCATGCGCGACGAGCTCGACCGACGCGACGGTGTCCTCGGGCTGGCGCTGATCAAGAACACCAAGACCGTCGACCCGGCCGACTCCTCGAGCCCCGAGGTGATCCAGATCGAGTCCGCGATGGGCGCCGCCGTCGAGGTCTTCGAGGACGCCGCGCTGATCGAGGTGACCCGGGCCCGCTTCCTGCCGGTGAAGACCACCAACGACCTGCTGGTGCTGCGGTCCGACTGCTACCGGCTCGAGGAGAGCGCGCACCTGGCGCTCGAGGACGGCGTCGAGGCGGTGCCGTTCGTCGATCTCGACTCGCGCCACTACAAGGTCGTCGGGAAGTTCGACCAGCACTTCCCGGCCGGTGTGCCGTCGATGCGCAGGGCCGAGGAGCTGGTGGTGGAGGGGGACTGGACCTTCGGCGCGGACGTCACGGTCGTCGGCCGGGCCCGCCTCGAGGGCGACGGCGGGCGCGTCGAGGACGGGGCTGCGCTCGGCGGTTAGGGTTCACATCATGGCTGCCAACCTCATGCCGACCGACCGGCTGAGCACCGTGGACGAGCACGTCGAGCGCATCGTCGAGTCGCTCGATCCGCTCCACCCCTACGACCAGCCGCTGCTCGAGGCCCTCGGCCTCCCCGTGTGCGAGAACATCACCGCGCCCATGGACCTCCCGGCCTTCGACAACTCCGCGATGGACGGCTACGCCGTCTACTTCGACGACGTGGTGACGGCCTCGGACGACCACCCGGTGCACCTGCCGGTGGTGGGGGAGATGGCCGCCGGCCAGACCAAGCTCTTCGCGCTCTCCCCGGGCACGGCTGTCCGGATCATGACCGGCGCCCCGGTGCCGCAGGGTGCCGACGCGATCGTGCCCGTCGAGTGGACCGACGGCGGCGTGGCCTCCGTCCGGATCACCAAGGCGCCGCAGCTCGACCAGCACGTGCGGCACAAGGGTGAGGACGTCCAGGTCGGCGACGTGCTGCTCGAGGACGGCAGCATCCTCGGACCCCGTCAGCTCGGGCTGCTGGCGTCGGTGGGCCGCTCGCAGGTCCGCTCGCGCCCCCGGCCCCGGATCGTGATCATGTCGACCGGTGCGGAGCTCCGGGAGCCCGGCACGGCGCTGGGCCACGACTCCGTCTACGACGCGAACTCCTACATGCTCGCCGCCGCCGCCCGCACCGCCGGCGCCATCGCCTACCGGGTCGGCATCGTCTCCGACGACCCCAATGACTTCAGCGACGCGCTGTCCGACCAGCTGGTCCGCGCCGACCTCGTGGTGACCAGCGGCGGCGTCTCCAAGGGCGCCTACGACGTGGTCAAGGAGGTGCTGTCCGAGCTCGGCACCGTCTCCTTCGGCGAGGTCGGGATGCAGCCGGGCAAGCCGCAGGGCTTCGGCTTCGTCGGTGAGGACTCGACGCCGATCATCACGTTGCCGGGCAACCCCGTCTCGTCGTACGTCTCGTTCGAGGTGTTCGTCGTCCCCGCCATCCGCCGGATGATGGGTCGGCTGCCCTACCGCCGCCCGATGGTCAGGGCCCTGTGTTCACAGGGGTTCGCGTCGATCCCGGGCCGGCAGCAGTACGTCCGCGCCCAGTTCGAGATCGACGGCAAGGGCGCGCACGTCGCGCCCATCGGCGGGCACGGCTCGCACCTCGTCGGTGACCTGTCCGAGGCGAACGCCCTCATCGTGGTGCCGCCCGAGGTCACGTCCGTGCAGGGCGGCAGCCAGGTGCAGGTGCTCGTGCTCGACCGGGACTTCTGATGAGCACTCCCGACGAGCGGCTGACCCACGTCGACGAGACGGGTGCCGCCCGGATGGTCGACGTGTCCGCCAAGGACGTCACGAAGCGACAGGCCGTCGCGACCGGCCGCGTGCTCGTGTCGCCGACCGTCGTCGGGCTGCTGCGCGGCGAGGGCGTGCCGAAGGGTGACGCTCTCGGCGTCGCGCGGGTCGCCGGGATCATGGCCGCCAAGCGCACCCCCGACCTCGTGCCGCTGTGCCACCCCCTCGCGATCTCCGGCGTGACGGTCGACCTGGTCGTGGCCGACGACGCCGTCGAGATCACCGCGACGGTGCGTACGACGGACCGGACCGGCGTCGAGATGGAGGCGCTGACCGCCGTGTCGGTGGCCGGTCTGACCGTCGTGGACATGGTCAAGGCGGTCGACAAGGCCGCGGTCATCAGCGACGTGCGCGTGGAGTCGAAGACCGGCGGCAAGTCCGGCGACTGGTCCCGGCCGTGAAGGCCACCGTCGTCTGCGCGTCGAACCGCGCTGCGGCCGGCGTCTACGAGGACACGACGGGGCCGCTGATCGTGGAGGCGCTGAACGGTCTCGGCTTCGAGGTGACGGGCCCGGTCGTCGTACCCGACGGGGAGCCGGTCGCCGACGCCATCCGCGCCGCGGTCGACCACGGTGCCCGCGCCGTCGTCACCACCGGCGGCACCGGCCTCACCCCGACCGACCTGACGCCGGAGGTGACCCGGCCGCTGCTCGACCGGGAGGTGCCCGGCATCGCCGAGGCGATCCGGGCGTACGGCGTCGGCAAGGGCATCCCCACGGCGGCGCTGTCACGCGGACTCGCCGGCGTCCGCGGCGATGCGCTCGTCGTGAACCTGCCTGGCTCACGCGGGGGAGTGAAGGACGGCCTCGCCGTGCTCACCCCGCTGCTCGTGCACGCCGTCGAGCAGATCACCGGGAGCGACCACTGAACCGCGCGCCCGAGAACGCCTGGCGGGTCCACCTCCGCGCCGGCCGGGTCGGGCTCCGTCCGCTCGCGACCAGCGACGCCCGCGCGTGGAACGAGGTGCGCCGCCGCAACGCGGAGTGGCTGAAGCCGTGGGAGGCGACCGTCCCGCCCGGTGACACCTCCGCGCCGCGCACCTTCCGCGCGCTCGTCCGCGACCTGCGGCGCCAGGCCCGCGAACGCCGCGCCCTGCCGTTCGCAGTCACCGTTGACGACGTGTTCGCCGGCCAGGTCACCGTGACCAACATCGTCGGCGGCTCGGCGCGCTGGGCGCAGGTCGGCTACTGGATCGACCGTCGCTACGCCGGGCAGAACATCATCCCCACTGCCGTCGCCCTCGTCGTCGACTACTGCCTGCTCGAGCTAGGCCTGCACCGCATCGAGGTCGCGATCCGTCCCGAGAACGCCGCCAGCCTGCGCGTGGTCGAGAAGCTCGGGTTCACCGAGATCGGCTACGCCCCTGGGTACCTGCACATCGACGGAGACTGGCGCGACCATCGGCTCTTCGCCGTCACCTCCGACGACATCGGGGGCGGGATGCTGCGCACGTTCAAGGGCCAGATGTCCGACTGACCTCGTCCTCGCAGGTTGAGGTGCCGGTCCGCCGTTGGTTGAGGTGCTCCGGAGCGCTGGCGGAGGAGCCTCGAAACCACCGCACGTGTGCGGGAGGCGACCGGGTGGTCGAGCTGTCGAGCACCGACTGGCGTGCGGGAGGCGACCGGGTGGTCGAGCTGTCGAGACCCGACTGGCGTGCGGGAGGCGACCCGGGTGGTCGAGCTTGTCGAGACCACTCAGACCGGGCGGTGCGGGAGGCGACCGGGGTGGTCGAGCGTGTCGAGGCCACTCGACTGGCGTGCGGGAGGCGACCGGGTGGTCGAGCCTGTCGAGACCACTCGACCGGCGTGCGGGAGGCGACCGGGTGGTCGAGCCTGTCGAGACCACTCAGCCGGCGTGCAGGCACGGACCAGGAATCCCCTTGTGGACAACGCGATTCTCGCCGGTCGCCGTCCGGAAACTGTCGGTGGTCGGGTCTAGGTTTCTTCCATGACCAGCACCCCGCTCGACACCGAGGCCGCACCCGACGTGCGCGACCTGGACGCGTCGGCGGTGCTGGACGCGGTCGTCTCCGCGCGCCGCACCGCGGACCAGGCCGAGGCCGACCTGCTGGCGTTGGCGGTGCACTGGGTGGACCTGCACCCGGTCACCCCCGAGCACCCGGCCGCGACCTTCCCCACCCAACGGACCGGCGGTCTGGCGTCGGCGTTGGGGCCGGCGTTCTTCGACCCGGCACCGCTGGCCGGGGACGGCACACCGGGCGTCGCGGAGTACGCGGTGGAGGAGCTCGCCGCGGCGTTGAACCTCTCGCACCTGGCGGGTCTGGCGCTGGTCGCGGAGGCGGTCGAGCTCCGCTACCGGCTCCCGCGGCTGTGGGCCTTGGTGCAGTCGGGTGACCTGCAGGCGTGGAAGGCCCGCCAGGTCGCCAAGGCCACCACCATGCTCTCCCGGGAGGCGGTCGGGTTCGTGGACCGGCACCTGGCGGTCACCGCCCGGTCGAACCGGCTGCCGGCGCTGAACCCGGTGCTCCACGAGGCCCGGCTGCGCTGCGACCCCGACCAGGCCGCCGCGGTCGAGCAGAACGCCCTGGACCACCGCGGGGTGTGGCTGGACCACCGGGAGTCCACCGCCACCACCCTGGTCACCGCCCGGATGGACACCCTGGACGCGCTCGACCTGGACGGCTCGATCACCGACCTGGCGAGTCTGCTGGGCCGGCTCGGCGACCACCGCACCCTCGACGTCCGCCGGGCCTCCGCGCTCGGGATGCTCGCGCACCCGCAACGCGCCCTGGACCTGGCCGCCGGCACCGACCCCGAAGCTTCCGGGCCGACCAGCTTGAACGGGTCCCGCGGCACCCTCTACCTGCACGTGACGCTGGCCGACCTGGCCAGCACCACCGGCGGCGGCCGGGTCGAGCGGCTCGGCACCGCCTCCCTGGCCCTGCTCCGCGACTGGCTGCAGCGCCTGTCCGGGGTGAGCATCCGGCCGGTCCTCGACCCGGGCCGCACCGACACGGTTGACGCCCACGACCCACCGGCCTGGATGCGGGAGCTGGTGATCCTCCGGGACCGGCACTGCGTGTTCCCCGGCTGCACCGTCGACGCCCGGTCCTGCGACCTCGACCACCTCGACGCCCTACGTGCCCCTCGACGAGGGTGGTCCCCCGGCCAGACCACGCCGGCCAACCTGGCCTGCCTGTGTCGCCGGCACCACCGGGCCAAGACCTTCGCCGGCTGGCGCTACCGCCGGCTCCCCGACGACGGGTCCGGTGGTCCGACGTACGAGTGGACCAGCCCCCACCTCCGCACCTACCGCGTCACCACCCGCTGACTGGCTGAGGCACGCCACCACGCTGGTTGAGGTGCCCGAGCCCCCACGGGGCGAGGGCCTCGAAACCACCCGCAGGCGCGCGCGCCGTGGCCACCACCGCCCGTCGGCCGCGGAGGTTTCGAGGCGCCTCCGCTCACGCTCCGGCGCACCTCAACCAACGACGGCGCGAGCGTCACGAAGGCACCTCACGGCCGCACCGCGAGGTGCCGAACGTGACGCTCGGCGAGCGTTCAGGGACACCCAGTGCCGCTTTGGACGCTCGCGCCACGACACCTCGCCAGACGCGGCCGACGCAGCTCGAGCACTGGGCCGTTCGGCGCCGAGCCCCGCCGAACGGCCACTTTCACACCAGTCACACGAGTTCCCTTGCGACACACCGGTTAACCTGCGTGAGCCGTGGCGGTGTCGCTTTTATCGTCGGGGCGTGGACTTGTCAGGAATCATCTTCGTGGTGCTCGCCGTCGCGTGGGCCGTCTATCTGATTCCGAAGGCGCTCCGGCACCATGACGAGGTCGCGCGGACTCGGTCCATCGACCGGTTCTCGACGGCCATGCGTGTGCTGGCCCGGCGTGAGCCGGTGAACCGGCGCGACGCGCGACTCGTGGTCTCCCCGGCTCGCGCCGCCGGCAACCCGCGTGTGCTCACGCCGCCTCGTCCGGCCGAGCCCGAAGCACGCGTCTCGGTGGACGTGAAGCCCGCCGCATCCCGGTCCCGCCTCGAGGCGCGCCGCAAGGCGGCCCGTGCCGCGGCCCGTCGCCGGCGGCACATCCTGACCTTCCTGCTGATCAGCACAGTCGCTACGACGACCGTCGCCTATCTCGCCTACGTCCCCTGGTGGTCGGTCGCGATCCCGGGCGGTCTGACGCTGGCGTACCTCGTGCTCTGCCGCACCCAGGTCCGCCGCGAGTCCCTTCACGACTTCGAGGTGCTCACCGAGCAGCGCGACGAGTCCGGTGACGTGACTGTCGTGCCCCGGCGCGCCGTGCGCGTCGAGGTCCAGGACGGTACGCCGCGCCAGCCGAGCGCACCCGCGACCACGACGATCGCCGCGCGGGTGGACGAGCACGGCGTGGCCGAGTTCGACGACACCGAGGACACCGTCGGCATCGACGTGGCCCTGCTCGAGGCGATCGTCATCCCGACCGAGGACGGCGGCTCGCTGTGGGACCCGCTGCCGGTGACCCTGCCGACGTACGTCTCGAAGCCCAAGGCCAAGCGCACGGTCCGCACCATCGACCTCGGCGAGCCCGGCACCTGGACGTCCGGTCGCACCGCGGAGGACACCCAGATCGTCGCCCAGGCCGCGGCCGAGGAGGCCGAGGCGGAGGTCGCCGCGGACACCGAGCACCAGCGCGCTGTGGGTTCCTGACCGGATTCGGGTGACGCAGATCCGGGTGGTATCTTTTCTGCTCGCGCCGGTTCGACCGGCGTCTCGGGGCTGTGGCGCAGTTGGTAGCGCGTCTCGTTCGCAATGAGAAGGTCAGGGGTTCGAATCCCCTCAGCTCCACCAGACGGCAACCCCGTCCCACCAGCGGAAACATCGCCGGAGGGGCGGGGTTTCGTCGTTGTCACTCCGGACTCCTGTGCTCACGCGCACCCCGCGCCCCCATGGCTTGGAGATGGTCCAACCCGGCCCGGTCCGCGGACGACCCGAGACGGTGCAGGTAGATGTTCGTGGTGGCGAGCGACGCGTGCCCGAGCCACGCCGGGACGGTCACCGGGTCGACGCCTTTCGCCAGCCACAGGCGGGCCGCGGTGTGGCGCAGGTCGTGGATCCGCCTCCCGATGACCCCGCACCTCCGCAACGACCCCTTGGCAACGGGCGACACCCACGCGAGGCCCGCCATTGATGCATTGAGCCGCAGACAGTGAAAGCACACTCGTGCCGGTGTGCGTGCGTCGAGCGGATCGACTGGGCGCCGGGCCCCGGTCAGGCCGGGGAGACCGCCGCGCGCACCTGGTCCAGCATCGCCTGCTCGCCCTTGCTGACCTGCTCCGCGCCGAAACCCATGAAGCCGCCCTCCTTGGCGGCGTTGGCGGCGGCTTGCGCCGTGGCGACCAGCCACTGGCCGAACGCCGCCGTCTCTTCGGGGGTCGCCCGCGCCGCGACGATCGCCTGGACGGCGCTCAGCTCGACCAGCACCTGCTCACCACTCGGCGCGGTCCCTTGCGACGAGGGGCGGTATCCCTTGAGCGGGTTCCGCTTCTGCTGGACCTCGGCCTGGATGTCGAGGGCTACGTCGGTCAGCAGCTGCTCCCGACTGGGAGGGTTCGTGGCGGACTTGACCGTCGCCATCGACTCCTTCGCGGCTTCGATGGGACCGCCGGGGTCGGCCAGCGAGATGGCCAGACCGGCCACGAACGGCGCCCGAACAATCCGGCTCCAGTCCTCCTCGGGGAAGTCACTCCTGGTCGTCACGGCACGTCCTTTCGTCCGGAAGCTGGCGGGTGAACTGTTCGCGGTCGTCCGCGCGCCGCGTGCCAGTCTCCCCGGTCGGGCCCGGCATGTCACGGGGCCGCTGCCTGACACCGACAGTGAGCCCTGGAAATGTGATGGGCCCGGGCAACATGGACTTCGGGTCTATCAGCGCACGTTCTATTGCTGCCAATCCGCACATTCCTGTTGCTTACGAGCGCTTTCCTGCGGATCCGCCTGCGATCTCGTATGACCAGAGCTCGCTATGGATGCCGACTGGGCCGGCGCTGTGCTCACCCTCGGTGCCTCCACCTGCCGCACCCTCGCCGCTCGTCCCGGATGTCTTCGACGCCCTCGCCGCACGATGCCCGTGCGCGAACGCCGGCGACGTGACCCAGGCATCGAACGCTGCTTCATCGCGCCAGCGGGTGACGACGAGCCAGGTGGTCCTGTCGTCGGTCGGCTTGAGGAGCTCGAATCCCTCGAACCCGTCCTGGTCGTCCACCGCGCCGGCCCGCGCCCCGAAGCGATGGGCCAGCTCGTCGCCGCTGTTCTCCGGGACGGTGATGGCGTTGATCTTGATGACGGTCATTGGTCCATGGTGGCACCGACGCTGACCAGCAGCGCCGGACAGACTCTTCGGCAGAGCACGCAAGGGCGGGCGGCGCCGGTCACGTTCCCAGGCATGACAGACGAGCCCACACCGCTGAACCACCTCGCTAAACCCACCGGTTACGAAGGACGGTGCCTCGGCCTTCGAGAAGACGGGGACGCCCACAGCTGCAGGACCGCCACTCGGTCCAACGCGCACGTCATGCCGACGGGATCGCCGCACCATCCGCATCCCATCGGTCCCGACCGGAGCGTCGCGAACGGAGCCTTCCGGTCACCCGCTCTGGGGGAGGCTGGGCGGTCCCGCAACGGGAGAACATGTGGGTTGGAGGTTCGGTGAGCAACGAAGCGAGTACCCGCGAACAGAATCCGCGCAGTTCGCGGTTGGCCCTGCTGTTGGCAGCGGCGATGTTCGTGCTCGTCGTCGACACCTCGCTGATGAATGTCTCGATCTCATCCGTGGTCAAGGATCTCGACACGACGGTGAGCGGCGTCCAGTCCGCGATCGCGCTCGAGGCTCTGGTTTCCGCCGCATTCATCTTGATCAGCAGCAAGGTGGGCGACCTCATCGGTCGCAAGCGTGCCTACGTGGTGGGGCTGCTCGCCTATGCGACCGGTGCGTTGGCGATGACGCTGGCCCAGAGTCTCTCGGCGATCATCATCTTCTGGGCAATCCTGGGGGGCCTTGGTGCGTCGTTGCTGCTGCCGGCCATGCAGTCCCTCATCCACGGGAACTTCGACGGCGCTGCTCGGAAGAAGACCTACGCCCTGGTGGGTGCCGCTGCCGCGATCGCCGCCGCCGTCGGGCCGCTGCTGGGAGGTTTCGTCACCACGTTCTTGTCGTGGCGGGTCGGGTTCTTCCTCGAGATCGTCGTCATCGCGGTGGTGCTCGCCCACATCAAGATGGTCCGTGACGTGCCCTACACGGGACCTCGGCACGTCGACGTGGTCGGTGCGGTCCTCTCCGTCGTGGGCATGGGCGGTGTCGTCCTAGGCATCCTGGTCTGGCAGGAAGGGGGTGAAGCCGTGGCCGCGCTCATCGCGTGCGGCGCAGTCGGGCTCGCCCTTCTTGCGTTCTGGCTGGTTCGCCGCCAGCGTCAGGGGAAGCCGACGCTGCTCGACCCGGACCTGTTCCGCTTCCCGCACTTCAGGATCGGGATCTCCCAGCAGATGCTCCAGCAGATCACTCTGGGCGGCGTGATGATCGTGCTCCCGATCTTCTTGCAGATGACGCTGGAGTACAACGCGATGCAGGCAGGTCTTTCCCTCGCCCCGTTGTCACTCAGCATGTTCGGGGTGGCCATGCTTGCGGGCCGGAAGTCGGGGAAGAGGCGCTCGAGCACCATCGTTCTTGCCGGGTTCGCGCTCACTACGGCAGGACTGCTGCTGATCATTCCGCTTGTCCCGCGAGCGGACTTCGGCTGGCTGCTCGCCGGCCCCTTGCTGCTGGCGGGGTCAGGGTTGGGCCTGCTGGTGTCCCAGCTCAACAACTACACGCTGGCCCCCATCGAGGAGGAGCGCGCCAGCGAGGCGGCCGGCGTGAACTCGGCCGCCGGCTCGTTCGGGCTTTCGTTCGGCTTGGCGGTGGCAGGAGGCGTCATGCTGGCGGGCCTCTCGATGAGCTTCACCGACATGACCGACGCGAGCACCGTGATCCCTCCCGATCAGCAGGCGCAGATCTCCCAAACGCTGGAGGATGATGCTCAGGTGATGAGCAACACCCAGGTCGAGGCGTTGCTCGTCGACGAACCCGAGCCGGTCCGAGCAGAGATCCTCCGTATCAACACACACGCAAGGGACGTCTCACTCCAAGTGGCGCTGCTCGTGTCCGTCCTCGCCAGTCTGGTCGGGCTGCTCAACTCGCTCCGCATGAGGCGCCTTCCGGATATCGCCCCGTCTGCCCCGGTCGAAGGGGCGGCCCTCGGCTGACCGGTGTAGTAGGACGGGTTCATGGACGAGCTCAACCGCCGTCGACCCGGGCTCCACGTCGCCCTTGGGGCAGTGCTGCTCACGCTGGCCGCGTGCCTGCTGCTGTCCTGCACCCAGGAGATGTCGGATCACCGGACCCGGCAGGGGCGCGCGGCGACTGGATCGATGACGGGTTCCGGGAATGCCGGCCGGTCCGCGTCTCCGGCCCCGCAGTCCAGACCCGACAAGGTCCTCGGGCGGCTGCCGGTTCCGGAAGCCAGTGACGCGCCTGCGCTTGCCCGCCGGCTCGAGCTGGCCGCAGCCACGTTGCGGGACCGGGAGGCCCCTGCCGGCGACGTACGGCGGGCGGGGGAGTTCCAGCAGCTCGCCGTCGGCACCCTCGCCACCGCATCCGACACGTTTCGCCAGAGGGTGACAGGCCGCCTGAGTCCGCAGACGGCGGTGGTCGTCCGGGGCGCTGTCAGGGCGGCCAGCCTGCTCCACGCGATGACGAGCCCGCAGCGCAGACTCCCGCGCTGGCGCATCGTCGCTGCGCCCCCGGCCAGAGAGCTGCTCGGCTACTACCGGGTGGCGCAACGGCGCACCGGCGTGCCGTGGACCTACCTGGCGGCCATCCATCTGGTCGAGACGCGCATGGGGCGCATCCGAGGCGCAAGCACCGCCGGGGCGCTCGGTCCCATGCAGTTCCTTCCCTCGACGTGGGACCTGTACGGCGCCGGTGGCGACATCAACGACCCGCGCGACGCGATCCTCGCGGCCGCCCGCCTCTTGAAGGCCAACGGTGCGCCCGGCGACATGAGCGGGGCCCTGCGGCACTACAACCAGTCCACCAAGTACGTGCGTGCGGTGAGCGAGTACGCCCGCACGATGACGCGATCGAGATCCGCCTATCGCGGCTACTGGCAGTGGCGCGTCTTGTACCGCCACACGCGCGGCACCTACGTGCTGCCCGTCGGCTACCCGCAGGTGCGGCCCGTGTTGCTGCGAGCTGGCTGAGGGACTGGACCCGCGCCAGTCCCTCTAGCCGGACGACCGTCAGCACCTCGGCGATCATGGTTGCCATGGACAGTCGGGAGCGGACGGCAGCCGAGCAACAGCTGAGCATCCTCGAACTACTTGGAGCCGCCCTCGAGCGCCGTGAGGAAGTGTTCGAGATCGTTGAATCGTCCGCGGACGCCCACGAGGCACACGAGCGCATTCGTGACCTGTTCGGGGTCCGCGACCCACACATCAGCCAGGCAGTCCTCGACCTGCAGGTGTCGCGCTGGACCCGAGCCGAGCGCAAGAGGATCGCTGACAACGCCGAACACATCCGCGGCCTGTTGAACGCCTAGCTCGTTCTCACGTGTCCGGAGCAGTGGGGTGTGTCAGCCCTGGTTGTCGCGACCTTCTTCGGCCGTGCTCGCCCACCGGTTGCTGGTCCTCTGGCCGGAAAAGGCGCGCCAGCACGCAGCATCGGCTCCGGACCGGATGAGTATCGCCGACAGGTCGTCCGACGCGGCGGGGCCAGTACCGTCGGGGGATGAGGCCCGATGACTCAGCCCCCGAGGACGGGACCGACGCGGAGGAAGCTGCCGCTGCCGTTGAGACAGGACGTCGCGGTCAGCGGCTCATCTGCGAGGGCTGGTTCGCCAGCCACGCCGACAGCGGAACTCCCGGCCCTCACGTCCATCTCCGCACCTCCGATGGTCAGGACCCAGTGCTCCGCACCGACCAGGTGCCCGGTCTGGCGGAGGCCCTGTCCGTCGTTGCGGAGCGGATCGAGCGCATGTGGGAAGCCGACGGAGCGGAGTACGCCGAGGAGATAGTGCTCCGGTCGCCCGACCCTCAGGACCCCGAGGTCAGTCGGCAGAGGAACCTCGAGCGTCTGAGGTTCACGCAACGACTCGCCGAGACCCTGCCCGAGGTGATCCGGTTGCTGACGCGCGCGTCGAGCACCGACGAGGCCCTCGTGGACATCGGTGCCCTGCTCGGCGTGGACGAAGCCGAGGTGATGGTTCGCCTCGCACGTTTCGACCTGCTCACCCTGACGTCTGCGGCCACCGAAAGACGGCTGCACCTACTCGCTGAACCCGAGGCGTGAACAGCCGCTCGAACGCGTTGGCATCAGTCAGTCCATGAGGCCGGCACGTCGCAGCCGCGCAGGGGACGACGACGGCTCGCTTCAGCGCGAGCTCGACGACAGGTTCGGAGCGGGCCTCGTGGTTGCGGCCTCTGCCTTGAGGCCCTACGACGGCTGAGCCGACGCCGGACGTCTGCTCATCTCCGCTACCCCAATCAGGTCGGGTGCTTTGACCCGTCGGCGCGGTTCGCGTAGGGGCGCCTACGGACGATGGTGATCTCCACACCTCAGACGCGACGGTGGACCCATGTCGTCGCCTCGGGTCATCTGGCTTGCCTACTCAGTGTTGGCCCTGGCCGCGCTGCTGCTCATTGTTCGGAACCTCTGACGGGCCTGTGACAGCCGGTGACCGTGCGACGCACCCGTAGGTGCCGACGGTGAGATCGCGCTGCGGTGTCCACGTAGATGGCGGGACACGGCGCTGGTCCCGGACTTGGGGGGCCGGGGAGATCCTCCGGAGTCCGGGACCAGCTGAGGCTGCCGACCCGGGGACGCCGGCCGGCACTCGTTGCGCATTCGAGCTGCCTCTTCGAGATCGTGGAGGGCCGTTCGACGAGCCCGCCATTGGCCATGGGTCGTAGTACCAGGCCGGCTCCGCCTGAGGCGGGCGACCGCGCTCGCCGGATCGGTCATTTCTCCAGGAAAGCCCCAGCCTCGGCTGGCTGTATGCATCCTGCGCACCGGTCTGCCGGTGTCCGCGAGGGGGTTGGACCTGGTCAGGACGCGGGCGTCCGCATCACCCCATCTAGCCGTACCAGTCCGACTCTTCACCGCATGTAGTCAGAACGGGCGCCATCTCCGTCCGAGGGGGCTATTCAACTTGCGGGTGGGGCGAACCGCCCTCGCGAGTCTGTCCTCTAGACGCAGTCCCACCGCATTGTGAAGTCACCGGCCGGGGGGCCGAGAGTTGACTGTGGGGACTTCGTCATGGGGAATTTGTACATTCACGTCTGCGGCACCACCCGTGTCGTTGACGACGAGGGGATCGTCATCGACAAGCTGGGGGGCGTCAAACCCCGCCAGGTGCTCGAGATCCTGGCGCTCTCGTTGGGGCGTCCGGTGAGCAAGGACCGGATCGCCGACCTGCTCTGGGACGGTGCACCGCCGCCGTCGTACGTCACGACGCTCGAGAGCTACGTCTGCCTGCTGCGCCGGCTGCTCGGGATCAAGGGCCGCGACTCGGCCATCCGCACGACGACGACCGGCTACCTGCTCCGGGCCGACGCGGCGCGCGTCGACGTCCTGGAGGCACGAGACGGGCTGCTGGCGGCGGCCCGCACCGCGGACCCGGACGTCCGCGCCGCCCTCGTCGACGAGGCGATCGACATGCTTCACGGCGAGATGCTGGCCAGCGAGCCGCACGCCGTCTGGGCACAGGCGCACCGGGCGTCGCACGAGCGTGATGTCGCATCGTGGTGCGCCGAGGCGTCCGAGGCGATGTACGCGCTCGGTGACACGCGGCTCGCCTGGCGCCTCGGACGCTTCGTGACCGAGCGGGACCCGCTGTCCGAGCGCGCCTGGCAGGTGCAGATCAAGGCCCTGGCAGCGGAGGACCGCGCCGCCGAGGCGCTGCACATGTACTCCCGGCTGCGTGCGGTCATGCTCGAGGAGCTGGGCACGACACCGTCCCCGGAGAGCCAGCGGCTGTACGCCGAGCTGCTGCGCCGCTGCAACGACGAATCGCGTGAGAGCAACGGTGGCCGGGAGCTGCGGGCACTGATCCGGCTGCTGCGCCAGGCGCTCGAGGCGTTCCCGGGCGTGCGCGTCCCTGACGGCGACGAGGACCTCACCAGGATCGCGGTCCGGGTCCTCGAGGTTGCCTGAGGTTGCCGTTCTCCAGCGAAACGCCCACTTCGCCTGCACAATCAAGTCACCGGGGCCTCGGGGTGGGAGCGACTCCGGGACGCAGGGGGACGCATGAACACGAAGTACGACGCTGGGCGGGCTGCCCGGACGCTGCGCGTGGCGGTGGTCGACGACCACACCACGTTCTCAGATCTGCTGTGCCTGGCGCTGAACGCCGAGGACGACCTGGAGTGCGTCGGCACGGCCGGCGATCGGGCCGCGACGCTGACCATGGTCAGGGACGTCCGTCCCGACATCGTGGTCATGGACGTCCAGCTCGGGGGCGATGACGGAGTCGAGGTCACCGCCGAGCTCACCGCTCTTCATGAGGACCTCCGGGTCGTCATCTTGACCGCACACGCCAGTCGCGACCTGATGCGGCGGGCGATCGCGGCCAGGGCCTGCGGCCTGCTTCCCAAGAACGGCGCACTGCCCGACCTGCTGCGGACGCTGCGATCGGCCCGCCGTGGCGGTTTCGTGGTGGACCCGCACCTGTTCCAGAGCCTCCTCGAGAAGCCCGAGGACCCGCTGCCGGCCCTGACGCCGCGCGAGCTGATGGTGCTGCGACAGCTGGCGAGCGGCAAGGACACCGCGACCGTGGCACGACAGCTCGGTCTCTCCGTGCACACATGCCGTGGCTACGTGAAGTCGCTGCTGGTCAAGCTGGACGCGCACTCCCAGCTCGAGGCGGTGGCCATCGCGATCCGGCGCGGGATCGTGGATGTCTGATCGCCGACGCCACGTGGCTCCGCGCAGCGCGCTGGTGCGCTTCGGGGCCTCCATCGTCGCCACGTTGCTGGTCCTGCTGATCGCGGCCTACGAGATCGGTGGGGGACTGGCGCGCGACGAGGCACTGAGTGAGGCACGGGTGCGTGCGACCACCATCGCCGACAGCCTCATCGCACCGCTCATAGACGAGCGGGCCCGGGCGCAGGACCCCGCCGCGATGCGCGCGCTCGACCGTGAGCTCGGCTCGCGCGTCGAGGACGGCCAGTTCCGGCACGTCAAGATCTGGTCGATGGACGGGGAGGTGCTCTGGTCCGACGAGCACCAGCTGATCGGTCGACGCTTCCCGCTCGAGCCCAAGGAGCGCCGCCTGCTCGTCACGGGCGACGCGTTGGCGGAGATCTCCGAGCTGTCGCGCCCGGAGAACGTCGGCGAACGCGCCGAGGGGCGGCTGCTGGAGGTGTACGCGGCGGCGGAGGACTCCCAGGGAGACCCGATCCTCTTCGAGGCCTACTTCGGCACGGACGGCGTGGACGAGCAGCAGCGTGCGATCGCGACCACCGTGTTCGGTGTCGCTGCCGGAGTCCTCGTGCTGTTCGCCGCCGCCGTCCTCCCGCTGGGTGTCTCCCTGGCGAGGCGAGTGGAGCGTGGACGGCAGGAACGGCTGCGACTGACCCGGCAGGCGCTGTCGGCGTCCGACACGGAGCGCCGGCTGATCGCCCAGGAGCTCCACGACGGAGTGATCCAGGACCTCGCGGGCGTGGCCTACCTCGTGCCGGAGCTGCGCAAGCGCGCCGAGAAGGGCAGGACCAACGCGACCGACGCCGGCACCTTCGACAAGATCACCGAGATCCTGGAGCGCGACGTTGCGTCACTGCGCTCCATGCTGGTGCAGATCTACCCGCCCGACCTCGAGCGAGGCGGGCTGCGGGAGGCCATCGAGGAGTTCGCGCAGTCGGCGCGCGAGGCGGGCCTGCACGTGGATGTCTCCGTCTCGTCCGACCTCGTGCTGCCGCGCGAAGTGGCGCGGTTGGCGTACGCCGTTGCGCGTGAGGGGATCCGCAACGCCGTCAAGCACTCCCGTGCAGAGCGCGTGCTGGCCAGTGTCGAGGAGTCGGACGGCGAGGTGCTCGTCGCCGTGGTCGACGACGGCGTCGGCCTGGCGGAAGGGGCGGGCCTCGACACGAGCCCGACCGGCCATCTCGGCCTGCGGCTGATCCACGACTCCGTGAAGGAGATCGGCGGGGAGCTGACGCTGTCCTCGGACGAGGCAGGCGGCGCACGTCTGACGGCGCGCTTCCCTGCCGCCCTCGTCGCCGACTGACCCGTCTGCGACGGGACCGGGCGTCCCCAGGTTCTTCCCAGTGCCCTCACCCAGGCTGTGCCTGCGGTCAGGGGGGCTTGACCGAGACACGTGTCTTTCTGGGGAGGAATACACACACATGGAACTTTCACGACGTGACCTGCTCAAGATCGGGGTGGTCGGCACCGCAGCGGTGGCGCTTCCGCTGGAGCGGATCGGCCTCACGGGCACGTCCGTGTCGCGCATGCCGACGAGCAAGATGCCCGCGCGCTTCACGCAGCCGTTCCGGCCGGCCGGTGGAGATCGCTCCGGCCGGCACCTTCGACATGCGGTGCCCGGACGGCATCGCCCGCACCTACCCGCGCTACGACATCCAGCAGCGGTTCACGGTCGCGGAGATCCTGCCCGGCTACAAGACGCCGGTGTTCGCCTACAACGGCGTCACCCCCGGGCCGACCATCCGGGTGCGGAAGGGCAACCCGATCGTCGTGCGCCAGTCGAACTGGCTGCAGCGTCCGCCCGACGCGCCGAACCAGAACGCGCCGATGCCGTCGGCGTACACACGCGACCCGTGGCAGCGCTCCACGTCGACGCACCTGCACGGGTCGGCGTCGCTGCCTCAGTTCGACGGGTACGCCTCCGACGTGACCTTCCCGGGACAGGTGAAGACCTACTTCTACCCGAACTGCCAGGAGGCCCGGACCCTCTGGTACCACGACCACGGCGTGCACCACACCTCTCAGAACGCCTACAACGGCCTCGCCGCGATGTACGTGCTGCACGACGAGGTGGAGTCGGCCCTCGGCATCCCGTCCGGCGGCTCGCGCGCCACCAGCAGCCGGCCCAGCTCGGCGGCGTACGACGTCCCGCTCGTGATGCGCGACGCGATGTTCGCCACCAACGGCACCCTGATCTACGAGGACAACAGCGAGTCCGGGGTCTACGGCGACGTGCCGCTGGTCAACGGCGTGCCGTGGCCGGTCATGGACGTCGAACCCCGCCTGTACCGCTTCCGGATCCTCAACGCGTCGGTGTCGCGCTCGTGGACCTGGCAGATGCACGACGGCGTGGCCCCGGTGCCGATGACGGTGATCGGCACCGACGCCGGGCTCGTGCCGGCCCCGAAGACCGTGACCAGCTTCCGTCACGGCATGGCCGAGCGCTACGAGGTGCTGGTCGACTTCCGCAAGTACGCCGGCGGCAAGGTCACGCTGCGCAACCTGCTGCCGAAGAACAACATCAACTACGACGGCATCACCCAGGTCATGCGGTTCAACGTCGGGAGGAGCGTCTCGAACACCGCGGACAACGCGTTGCCCACCGGCTGGGCGGACCTCGTCCACCCCGCCGAGTGCATGACCTGGAGCGAGTCGAGCCTGCTCGCACAGCGGGTGCCCAACCGCGAGTTCAAGTTCATCCGCACCAACGGTCACTGGACCATCAACGGCGAGACGTGGGAGAACGTCATCGCGAGCCAGTACAAGCACTGCATGGCCGAGCCGGAGCAGGACGCCGTCGAGATCTGGCAGCTGACCAACACCTCTGGCGGCTGGTTCCACCCGGTGCACATCCACCTCGTCGACTTCCAGGTGCTCTCGCGCAACGGCTCGGCCGCCAACGTGCTCCCGCACGAGAAGGGCCCCAAGGACGTCGTCTACGTGGGCGAGAACGAGACCGTCCGCGTGGCCATGCGCTTCGCCGGGCCGGCGGCCGGTGAGGGCTGGGCGGCTCCCAAGGGCCGCTACATGATGCACTGCCACAACCTCGTGCACGAGGACCACGACATGATGATGCAGTTCTCGGTGGGCGACCCGGACCACGTGGCCGAGGTCGACCCGATCACGGCCGCCGCGGCCGTGGCGGAGACGTGATCGAGCGGCTGACCGCGCGCCGTCGTCCGAGCCGGGCCGGGCGACGGCGCACCACCCTGTCGGTGGTGGCCGGCGTGGCCTTGCTTCTGCTCGCGACCCGGTTGTGGGTGGCCGAGCCGCTGCGGATCGTCACCGAGAGCATGGAGCCGACGCTGACCCCGGGAGAGCACGTGCTGGCCTGGAAGCTCCCGGCCCTCTCGCCCCCTCTCGCCCGTGGCGACCTGGTCGCCTTCGAGCACGGACCCGGCCCCCTGTACGTCAAGCGGGTCGTCGGTGTCGGCGGGGACCGGGTCGCGCTGCGCGACGGGCGGCTCTTCGTGAACGGTCGTGCGGTGCGCGAGGAGTACGCCGCCCCCGACCGCATCGACAGCGTGTACTTCGGACCGGTCGTGGTCCCCGACGGGAAGGTCTTCGTGATGGGGGACAACCGAGGCAACTCCTGGGACTCGCGGGCCTTCGGGCCGGTCGCCCAGGACGACCTCAGGGGCCGCGTCGTCGCGGTGCTGTGGCCGCCGAGCCACGTCGGGGCGACGCCGTGACCGCCCGTCGGTTGGTCGGGCTGCTGCTCGGGGCGATCGGACTGCTCGTCCTGCCCGCGGCTCCCGCTCTCGCGCACACCCAGCAGGTGAGTGTCACTCCCGCGGCCGGCTCGTCGACGACCGGATCCGTCCCCGCCGTCGAGATCGACTTCTCCGACGAGGTGCTGCCCGGGCTCGCCCGCGTGGTCGTCCGTGACGCGCGCGGACGCGACCATGTCGCGGGTCGCATCGCCGTGCTCGCGGGCCGGGTCAGCGCCCGACTCGAGGACATCGGGCCGGGGAGGTACCGCGTCGACTACCGCGTGGTCGCGGACGACGGCCATCCGGTCACCGGCAGCTACCGCTTCCGGGTCACCGCCGCCCCCACAGGCGGCACGGCCGGCACCGCGACGTCCGCCCCCGGGGCGCCGACGTCGCCGTCGAGGCGGCCGCGGACGGCCGGGCCGCCGGCGCCCGCGACTGGGGGTTCCCGGCGCTGCTCGTCGGCGTCGTGGTGCTGAGCGGCGCGGCCCGATGGCGGGTGGCTCGTCGCAGGGTGCGGCCATGACCGCCGTGCCCTCGTCGACGGTCCCGGCGAAGAGCCTGCGCTCCCGACCGGCGCTGCTCGTGCCGGGTGTCGTCCTGGCGAGCATCGTCGTGGTCCTGGCGGGGGTGGGCTGGGACGCGTCGGCCGGCTCCGCGGCTGCCGGTCTGGCCGAGGCCGGGCCGGTCACGCGAGTGCTGCTCGCCCTCAGCCGGGCCCTCGTCGACCTGGGTCTCGTGGGCGTCGTCGGCACGTTGGTCGCAGCCGGGTGGCTCGTCGACGCCGACCAGACGGCGGCGAGGGCCGACCTGCTCCGGGCGTCGGCCCGGTGGAGCGCGGCACTCGCCGTCACGGCGCTGCTGCAGTTCGTCGCGGCGACGTCGCTCGCGGTGGGCGTTCCGCTGCGCGCGCTGGCGGCCTCGCCGGGTCTGCTGGCCACCGGGATCGACGTACCGCAGGGGCGGGCGCTGCTCGTGCTCGCGGTCGGGGGAGTGGCCGTCCTGCTCTGGTCGTCCGCGGTGCGGACGGTGGTCGGGGCGCGCGTGCTGACCGGCCTGGTGCTCGCGGCCGTGACCCCGCTGCTGGTCTCCGGGCACGCCGCCACCTCGTCGAGCCACCTGCTCACCTCCGAGGCGCTGGCGGTGCACGTGCTCGCCGCGTCCGCCTGGATGGGCGGGCTGCTCGCACTCGTCGTGCACCTGCGGCCCCGGGCTGAGCTGCTGCCCGCGAGCGCGCACCGGTTCAGCCGGCTTGCCGGACTCTGCTTCGCCGCGGTGGCGCTGTCGGGGCTGGTGGGGGCCTGGACCCGGCTCGGGACCGACCTGGCGAGCTGGCAGTCCCGGTACGGCGCCCTGCTGGTGCTGAAGGTCGGATGCCTGGTGGCGCTGGGTCTCATGGGGGCGCGGCACCGGACCCACACCTTGCGGCGACTGGTCGCGGGACGACCGCGCGCCTTCGTGAGGCTCGCGTCGGCCGAGGTCGTGCTCATGGGTCTTGCGGTCGGCCTGGCCGTGGTGCTCAGCCGCACCGCGCCACCGGCCCGGGCGGCGCTGCGCGCGGCGCCCGTGCACGCGTCGGGGTACGCCACCGTGGACCGCAGCCTGCCGCCGCTGGACGCCTGGCACCTGCTGGCCCGTCCGCGGTCCGATGCGCTGCTGTTCACGCTGACCGTCGCCGTACTCGTCGTGGCCCTGGTCGCGATGCGGACCTGGTCCCGTCGCCACCCGGGCTGGCCGCTGGCACGGCGTGCTGCCCTGGCCGGCGCGGTGGTCACGACCGGCTGGGCGCTGGTCGGGGGGCTGGGCAGCTACGCGACCGCCCTGCTCAGCGCGCAGGTCCTGCAGCTGGCCGTGCTGGCGTTCGTGGTCCCGGTCCTGCTCGCCGTGGGGCTGCCGGACTCGTGGCCCCTGCTCCGTGTCTGGGGTGTGGTCGGCCGGCACCGGGACGCACCCCTCGCCCTGACGGTGCTCGTCACCGCGACCTTCGAGACGCCGTTGCTCGGCTCCGCCCTGCACAGCGTTGCCGGGCACACCGCGCTGGCCGTCGTGTTCCTGGTCGTCGGGACCGCCACCATCCTTCCGGTCCTGCGGCCCGACCTGGGCAGCCGGAGCTCCTCGAGCCCGTGGCCCGCTCTCCTGCTGCTGCCCGCGGTGGCCTGCGCCTGGCTGGCGTGGAACGTGCACCAACCAGGGAGGGTGTACGCCGGCGGCTGGTTCACCGACCTCGCGTGGTGGTGGTCCGACCCGGTCTCCGACCAGCACGTCGCGGCGGTGCTGCTCTCGGTGCTGGCGTGCGGCCTCGGTGTCGTCGCGCTGGTGCGCCCGCGCCGCGCAGGCGACGCCCCCGGGACCGACGGCACGAACGAGCCGAGCGCGCCCGGCGCCGATCGCATAGCCTGAGGTCGATCGAGGAATGGGGGGCCCGTCACTAAGGGGCCACAGGTGTCGAAAGACCCTGCACTCGAGCTGCTCGTCCAGCTCACGAACCGCGCGGAGCTCGAGGTTCCGATCATCCTGACGCTGCCGGGTCAGGTCATCGCCGGCACGTTGATCAGTGGTCGCGCCTTCTTCGCGGAGGTGGCGGACGAGTACCAGGACGGGGTCGAGCTGTCCCCCGAGGAGGACCTCGAGACGTACTACGTCGTCACCAGCATGCGGGCCTTCCACGACAACTACGTCGAGCCGCTGCCGGACGAGTCCGACGGCCTGCCGCCCGCGGACCAGATCCACCTGCGACGCGTCTGGACGATCTCTCCCCTGAGCGACCGGTGGCAGCCGTTGTGGAGAGGCGACCTGGCCAAGGTCGTCGGCTGGTGCCTGGGTGCCTACGCGGGCGCGCCGTGGGAAGCAGGCCAGGCGGAGCCGCCACATGAGTAACCCGCCGCTCGGTTCGAGAAGAAGGACGGAGGGCGTGGACGCTGCGCTGCTCCGGATCGGGGCCGTCGCCGGTGTCGCCGGCCTCCTGCTCCAGGTCGCGATGGACCAGCTGCATCCGGGCCGCGCCGACCCGAACGACTCGCGTGCCGCGTTCGCCGAGTACGCACGCTCCGACCTCTGGACCGCGGTGCACATCGGGCAGTTCGCAGGCACGCTCCTGATCGCCGTCGCGTTGCTGGCCCTCGCCCGGGCCTTGTCCCGTCAGGGCGGACGTGTCGGCGCACTCGCTGCGGTGGGCGCCGCGACGACGGTGATGCTGGCGACGATCTTCGCGGTGCAGATGGCCGTCGACGGGGTGGCGCTGCGTGCGGCCATCGACACCTGGACCGGCACGCCGGCAGGACCGGCGAAGACCTCGGCGTTCCAGGTCGCCGAAGGGGTCCGTGGTCTCGAGAAGGGGTTGAGCGGCTTCTTCCACCTGGCCAACGGGATCACTCTGCTGGCACTGGGGCTGGCTGTCGCACTCGGCCGCGGCTACGCACGGTGGCTGGGCTGGACGGCGGTCGTCGCCGGTCTCGCCTTCCTGGTGGGCGGTGTCGTCACCGCGCACACGGGGTTCTCGGCGGCCGCTGGGCTCGTTCTGCGACCCGCCCTGCTCCTGCTCGCCGTCTTCGTCGTCGGCATCTGCGTCTCGATGTGGCGGCGGGCCTCCCCGTCACGCATGGAGGAGTCAGCGGACCCCTGAGGAGTCCGTGCTCGCCGCGGCCGGGGACCAGCGCCGCAGCGACGGCGCGAGCACGGCGACCGTCAGCACCGCGAGCAGCGAGGTCAGACCACCGAGCGCGGCGCTGGTCGCCCCCGAGGTGGCCGACGCGACCAGGCCGGCCCGGGCGTTGCCGAGCTGCGGGCCGGAGACGCCGACCAGGAAGTCCAGGGCGTTCACGCGTCCGCGCAGAGCATCCGGCGTCGCGCGCTGCACGATGCTGGTCCGCGAGACCACGCTGACCGTGTCCGCGGCACCGGCCACCGCGAGACAGGCCAGCGCCAGCATCAGCGACCTGCTCAGTCCGAAGCCGGTCAGTGCCAGCCCCCACACCGACGCCGAGACCAGCATCAACCGGCCCGGGCGCACACTGGCGGTCACCCGGCCCGACAGCGCTCCCGCGACGATGCCGCCCAGCCCGATGGCCGGTGCGAACAGGCCGAGCGTGACCGGCGAGCCGTCGTACACCTGCGCGTTCACGACCGGGAACAGCGCGAGCGGCATCGCCAGCACGGTCGCGGCGGCGTCGGTCGCGAAGGCCCCGAGCAGCACCGGGCTCCCGGCCACGAGCCGCAGCCCGCCCGCGAGCCCGTGCAGGTCCGGTCCCGCGACGTGCTCGGGTCGCATCGAGGGCAGCCGGGCGACGCCGTACATCGCGGCCAGGAACGACACGGCGTCCAGCACGAAGCAGGCCGCGATGCCCACCGAGACGGTGAGCAGGCCGGCCACCATCGGACCCGCGAGCAGGCTGACCTGGTCGGCGAGGCGCGACACGGCCAGCCCCGCGGCCAGCCGCTCGGGCGGCAGCAGCCGTGCGGTGAACGACCGGTTCGCCGGCGACCCGGCCGCACCCAGGCCGGTCTCCACGGCCGCGACCACGAAGACCGCGGCCAGGGGCAGCGTGAGCAGCACGAGGACGGCCAGCACCACCGAGGCGACCAGCTGTCCGGCGCGGGTGACCAGCACCAGCCGCCGCCGGTCGAACCGGTCCGCGAGCGAGCCGCCGAGCAGCGCGCCGACCACCGTGGTGACCAGCTGGGCCAGGCCGATCGCGCCCACCAGCGCCGGCTCGTGGGTGCGCGCCCAGACGTAGTAGAGCAGCGCGAACGCCGACAGCTGACCGCCGAACATCGACAGCGTCGACCCGAGCCACCAGGACCGGAAGGCCGGGCTCTCCCGCAGCGGGCGTACGTCGACCAGCAGCCCCGTCACGGACGACGGACGTGGTCGAGGACCCGTGCCGAGAAGGCACGCCGGTCCAGTGCGGCCCGGAGGTCGCGGGCGACCCGCGACGGCGGATAGGGCAGCTCGTCCTCGAGGTCGGCGAGCGCCGCCTCGGTGGCGGCCCACTCGGCCCGCAGCGCCGGGACCACGTCGCGGCCGGCGGGCGTCAGGCTGACCAGGCGGCTGCGTGCGTCGGGTCCGGGGGCGGACTCGACGAGCCCGGCGGACCGCATCTGGGTGACCGACTGGCTCATCGCGGAGTGGGTGACGCCACACTCGTCGGCGAGGCGCCGGATCGTCATCGGACCCTCGCTGTCGAGGAACATCAGGGCCATCGAGAAGCGCGGCCGGACCCCCTCGATCCCGAGCTCGGCGTAGGCCGCGGCGATGCCGTCGTCGAGCTCACCGAGGACCTGGAACAGGGGACGCCACCGGCTGGGCAGCTCGTCGCGGAGGGTCACAGCGCTAATATAACAGCGCTTATAGATTCTGCTGGCGCCAGGACCTGACGAGCTCCGTGCTCGCCGTGGCGGGCACGGGACGCGAGAACAGGTAGCCCTGCGCGAAGTCGCAGCCGAGCTCGCGGACGCGGGCGAGCTGCGCCGGGGTCTCCACACCCTCCGCGCAGACCTGCAGGCCGAAGGCGCGGCCGAGCCCGACGACAGCCCGCACCACCGCCTCGCCGCGGGTGCTCTCGCCGAGGAACGAGCGGTCCACCTTGAGCACGTCGACGACCGGGAACCGTTGCAGGTAGCTCAGCGAGCTGTAGCCGGTGCCGAAGTCGTCGATGAGCAGCGAGACGCCGGCGTCGCGGAGCCGGGCCAGCGTGTCCTGCGTCGACTTGTCCTCGTCCACGAAGGTCGACTCGGTGATCTCCAGGCCGAGCAGCCGTGGCTCCAGCCCGGCCTGCTCGAGGGTGACCATCACCTGGTCGAAGTAGGTCCGGCTGCGCAGCTCGTGTGCGCTGGCGTTCACGCGGACGCCGACCTCGCCGTGCGGCTGCCAGGCGACCGCCTGCCGGACCGCGGCGCGCAGCACCGACGCCCCCAGCTCGCTGATGAGGCCGGTCTCCTCGGCCACCGGGATGAACACGTCCGGCGGCACGCGCTCGCCCGCCTCGTTGGTCCAGCGGGCCAGCGCCTCCATCGCGACCAGCTCGCCGGTGCCGAGGTCGACGATCGGCTGGTAGTCCAGGTCCAGCCCCTGGTTGCGGACCGCGAGGCGCAGCTCGCCGGCGACGTTCATCCGGCCGAGCACGTCGCCGCGCATCGCCTCGTCGAAGATGCGGTAGGTGCCCGGCCGGTCGCGCTTGGCGCGGTACATCGCGATGTCCGCCTCGCTCATCAGCGCCTGCGCGCCCGCCTCGCCGGCCATGGCCAGGCTCACGCCGATGCTCGCGGAGAGGCTGACCCGCCGCCCCTCCAGCTCGACCGGCCTCGCGCAGGCCTCCAGCAGCGCCTCGGCGACGAACGCGACATCCTGCTCGCTGCCGACGTCCTCGCACACGACCACGAACTCGTCGCCGCCGAGGCGGGCCACGGTGTCGCCGTCGCGCACGACCTGCTCGAACCGGAGCGCGAGCTCGGCCAGCAGGTCGTCGCCGCTGCCGTGCCCGAGGGAGTCGTTGACCGTCTTGAAGTCGTCGAGGTCGAGCAGCAGCACCGCGACCATGCTGTTGGTGCGGGCCGACCGCCCCAGCGCATGCCCGATCCGGTCCATCACCAGCGCGCGGTTGGGCAGGCCGGTCAGCGCGTCGTGGAGTGCCTGGTGCTGCAGCTGGTTCTCCAGCTCGTGCCGGCGTACGGCGGCCCCCAGCGTCGCGGCGACGGCGTCGACGAACGCCACGTCGTCGTCCGTCCAGTGCCGGGGGTCGACGCCGGAGACGCCCACCGCGCCCCAGGGGTGGCCGCCCGCGGGGATCGGCACCGAGAGCGCGCTGCGCATGCCGAACCGCGTCGTGGCCGCCTGGTGCGGGAACTGCGGGTCGGCGACCACGTCGTCGCTGACCACGATCTCGTTGCGGATGATGGCCCGGCCCGTCAGCGAGCTGTCGTCGAGCTCGAGGACGACCGGCACCCACTCGGGCACCGAGGAGGCCACCATCTCCGCCGCCTGCCCGTCGGGCATCCGCCGCAGCACGCCGGCGACGAGGGCGGGGTACCGGGCGTGGATCAGCTCGACCGACTCCTGCATCAGCTCGGTCAGCGGCATGGTCAGCGCCAGCCTGCCGAGCTCGGCCACGGCCCGCTGTTCCTGGGCGCGCAGCACCAGCGCTCGCTCCTGACGCATCCGGCCGCGAAGGTCCCGTTGGACCGTGGCCAGCGCGAGCGGGGAGCCGTCGGAGGACCGGGTGACCAGGAAGGAGTTCGCGGAGACCGGGATCGACTCCTCCGTGCCGAAGTGCCGGAGGAACGTCTCGCCCTCCCAGGAGCCGCGGGCGCGGACCGCGGTCTCGATCTCGCGGGACTTGTCGCGGCCCTGCTCGGTGAAGTAGTCGTCGGTCGGCCGGCCCAGGGTCTCCTCGTCCGAGGCCAGTCCGACCAGCCGCCGTCCGGCGTCGTTGACGAAGGTGACCGTCCCGTCCAGGTCGGCGATGGCGATGAAGTCCTGGGACAGCTGGATCAGCGCCCCGAACTGCTCGTTGAGCGCTTCCGTGGCCGTCAGCTCACGGTGCACCTCGGCCTCGTCGGCGTAGGTCAGCACCGACACGGCGCCGTTCGGCGTCCCGTCCTCCGCGACGACCGGACGCGCCAGCATCAGCCAGGTGCGTCCGTTGAGCAGCACCGTCTCCGCCACGGACTCGCCGTCGAGCGCCCGCCGCACCAGGGACAGGGTCGGCAGGTCGCGGACCAGGTCCATGACGTCCCGGCCCACCCACGCGTCCCGGTCGTAGCCGAGGCGGTCCACCAGTGCCCCCTCGAGAGCCAGCACCGTCCCGTCGGGAGCCACCAGCCCCATCACCACGGGCGCGTGGTCGCACACCAACGAGGCCGCGGCCTCTCGGAGGGTCGCGGCCGGGTCACGAGACGGGTGGTCACCCCCGGGAGGCACGGTCCCAGGGTCCCCGGAGCGCGGTGCCAGCCGCAGCCGAATCGGGAAGATCGGACCCGGCCGGTCCCGTGATGTGCGCTACCCGCAGAGACCCGCCTGCCAGAACCGGTGGTCGAGCCCGACCACCAGCGCCAGCACCGGAGGTGCCGCGCAGACGGCGGCAGCCACCAGCAGCCGGACCCGCGCCCGGCTGTGCGGAGCGGTCCGGCTCGCCGCCAGCCCCCACGGGAGCAGGGCCACCAGCACCACCCCGAGGAGGGCGCGCTGCCCCGACCAGACCTGGTGCGCCGTGGCGTCGGCGACGCACGCGGCGCCGGCGAACCGGACCGCCAGCAGGGTGGCCACGGCCGACAGGCCCGTGCCGGTCGCGGCGAGGGTCACGAGCAGCAGCTGGAGCGCGCGCGGGAGGGCGGCGACATGCGGGGCGGACGTCACCCCTCCAGCGTGCGCGAGCGCGGGCCGGCACGACACCGTCCGGATACTCAGATCCAGCGGGTGAACCAGATCCGGTCGAGCCAGTCCGGGGTGCTGATCAGGTCGCCGACGTAGATCGGCCAGAACCAGGCGAAGTTCAAGATCACCAGCACCACGAAGGCGCCGGCGAACGCCGTACCCCACATCCGTCGGCGGTACGTCGCACGGGGCCCGCCCATCATCGTGCCGAGGCAGAGCGTGACGGCCAGCACGGTGAACGGGATGATCGCGATCGCGTAGTAGGAGAAGATCGGCCGGTCGTCGTTGGGGATCCACGGCAGCCACGACGCGAGGACGCCGACCACCGCGAGGCCGAAGCGCCAGTCCCGCTTGCCGATCCAGCCGTAGACCGCGTAGACGAGCGCCAGCAGCCCGCCCCACCACAGCGCCGGCGTGCCGAGCAGCAGCTCCTGCCGCAGGCAGGTGCTGCCGGCCGGGGCGTGGCAGCCGTCGACGCCCGGCTTGATGCCGAGGTCGGCCTGCACGCCCACCGGCCGGTTGAGGATCAACCAGCCCTGGGGCTTCGACTGGTAGGTGTGGTGCGCGTGGTCGAGGAACTTCGTGTGGAAGATGTAGACGTCGTGGTGGTAGTGCCACAGCGACCGCAGCGACTGCCACAGCTCGGGGAAGAATCCGTGTGCGTCGTGCTTGAGGTAGCTGCCCCAGTAGGGGCCGTACTGCGTGTCCGACAGCGCGCGCTCGTAGGCGTCGGCGTGCAGCAGCCAGCCGGTCCAGCTGAGCCAGGTAGACCACGAGGCCGACCAGGACGAGGTAGCCGAACGCCGGCAGCGCGTCGACGACCAGCGAGCGCAGCCGCGGCATCCGGACCCCGATCGCGCGCCGGGCGCCCGCGTCCCACATCCACACCAGCAGGCCGAAGGCGGCCAGCGGGTAGACGGCGTTCCACTTCGTCGCGCAGGCCAGACCGAAGAACACCCCGGCCCAGAGCCGCCACGGCCGCCAGAGCAGCGCCCGCACCGGGCCCCAGTCCGACGCGGTGGTCCGGAGGTCGGTGGGCACCAGCAGGGCGATCCGCAGCCGGCCCCAGTCACGGTCGACGACCAGGCAGGCGACCGCGCACAGCAGGAAGAACGCCAGGAAGATGTCGAGCAGCGCCAGCCGCGACAGCACGAACTGGAGCCCGTCGAAGCAGAGCAGCACCCCGGCGACGCAGCCGAGCAGCGTCGAGCCGGTCAGCCGCCGGGCGAGCCGGATCATCACCGCGACCATCAGGCTGCCGACGACGGCCGACGCGACCCGCCAGCCGAACGGGTCCATCCCGAACATCGCCTCGCCGAGACCGATGAGCCACTTCCCGGTCTCGGGGTGCACGACCATGCTCGGCGAGCTGGTCCAGAGGCCGTCGAGGTGGCCGGCGAGGATCTTGTCGTTGGCCCCGTCGACGTACCCGGTGACGTAGCCGTGGTGCCACAGCGACCAGGCGTCCTTGGCGTAGTAGGTCTCGTCGAAGAGGAACGCGTTCGGCCGGCCGAGCTTCCAGAGGCGCAGGAACAGCGCGAGCATCGTGATCCCGATGGTGGCCGCCCAGGCGACGAACCGGTCGTCCTCGCGCAGGGCAGGCGCCAGCCGCGCCCGGGCGCTCGGGACGCGCCGGTCGTCCGCCGTCACCGAGAGGCCAGCGGTGCGGCGGGTCTGCGGCTGCACGGCGGTCACCCCGCAACTCTACGTACCGGGACCGCGCCGTTCCGGCGCGTGCGGCAAGATCGCGCAGGTGAACACCGAGCCGATGTCGGACCAGCACAGCATGGGCGTGCTGGTGCTCGCGGGGACCCCGATCGGCCGGGTCGCCGACGCGCCGCCACGGCTGGCCGAGGAGCTCGCGACCGCGGACGTCGTCGCCGCCGAGGACACCCGCCGGCTGCGCCGGCTGACCACCGAGCTGGGGGTCACGCCCGCCGGCCGGGTCGTCTCCTACTTCGAGGGCAACGAGTCCGCGCGCACCCCGGTGCTCGTCGACGCCCTGCTCGCCGGCGAGCGGGTGCTGCTGGTCACCGATGCCGGGATGCCGTCGGTGTCGGACCCCGGCTACCGGCTGGTGGCCGCGGCGGTCGAGCAGGGCATCCGGGTCACCTCCGTGCCGGGGCCGTCGGCGGTGCTCACCGCACTGGCCGTGTCCGGGCTGCCGGTGGACCGGTTCTGCTTCGAGGGCTTCCCGCCCCGCAAGCCCGGCGAGCGGCGCCGGGTGCTGACCGACCTGCGCGACGAGCGCCGGACGATGGTGTTCTTCGAGTCCCCGCACCGGACCGAGGCGACGCTGGCCGCGATGGCCGAGGCCTTCGGTGCCGACCGGCCCGCGGCCGTGTGCCGCGAGCTGACCAAGACCCACGAAGAGGTACGACGGGCGGGGCTGGCCGACCTCGCCACCTGGGCGGCCGACGGGGTCCGCGGCGAGGTGACGATCGTCGTGCAGGGTGCGAGCTCGACCGGGGCCGACGTGCCCACCGACGCGGGGTCGCTGGCGGCGCTGGTCGCCGACGAGGAGGCGACCGGCGCGACCCGCAAGGACGCGATCCGCGAGGTGGCGCAGCGCGCCGGGGTGCCGAAGCGGGTCGTCTACGACGCCGTGCACAAGCCGCAGGAGCCGAGCGCATGACCGGGCCGACCCGCAGCCGCCACGACGGATCCGGTCAGGGAGACCGCGACCGCAGCCGGCCGCCGGCGCCCGAGCCGCTGCCGCACCCGGTCGTGGACAACCACTGCCACCTCGACATCGCCGACGGCCCCGACGGCGCCTGGCTGTCGACCGAGGAGGCGCTCGCCGCGGCGGCCGCCGTCGGGGTGACCCGGATCGTGCAGATCGGGTGCGACCTGCCCGGGGCGCGGTGGGCCGTGGACGCCGCGGTCGCGCACGAGGCGATCGTGGCCGGCGTGGCGCTGCACCCGAACGAGGCGCCCCGGCTGGCCGACGAGGGCCGGCTGGAGACGGCGCTGGAGGAGATCGAGGCGCTGGCCACGTCGAGCGACCGGGTCCGGGCCGTGGGGGAGACCGGCCTCGACCACTTCCGCACCGGCGAGGAGGGCCGGGCCGCCCAGGAGCTGTCGTTCCGCCGGCACATCGACCTGGCCAAGCGGCTGGACCGCACGCTGGTGATCCACGACCGGGACGCCCACGACGACGTGCTCCGGGTGCTGGACGACGAGGGGGTGCCGGCGCGGTTCGTCATGCACTGCTTCTCCGGCGACGCGGACTTCGCGCGGGCCTGCCTCGACCGGGGTGCCTGGCTGTCGTTCGCCGGCACCGTGACCTTCAAGAACGCCGAGCCGCTGCGCGAGGCGCTCCGGGTGGTGCCGCAGGACCGGGTCCTGGTCGAGACCGACGCGCCGTACCTCACCCCGATGCCGCACCGCGGCCGGCCCAACGCGTCCTACCTGGTGCCGCTCACGATGCGCTCGATGGCGCAGACCCGCGGCGAGGACCTCGCGGAGCTGTGTGCCGCCGTGGACGCGAACACCGACGCAGCGTTCGGCGGCGCCTGGTGACCCCACGGGTGGCCGGCGACGCGGCGCCGATGACTATGGTGGAGTGGCCCGAAATGACTAGGCCAATAGCCACACAGCCGTGATCTCGCCCACGTGATACCACATCAAAAGGTATTAATCCGGGCAGATTATTTGGTGTGTTGGGGCCACTTCCGTATGGTCTTGTGCTTGTCGGCCGGGAGCGGGGAAGTTCTCGGGCGCCAGCCACGAAGGGCCCAAAGCTCAGATCCCGCCGGTCATGTGACCGGGGTGAGCCGAGGGCCATCGCGTTGTCACGGGCCCGATCGGTCCTCACGCGCACGTGCTGTCGCCACCGTGGCCCGGGCATCACCACCATTGGAGAAGCGTGCGGAGCACAGTCGCACTTTTGACCAGGAGCCGGGCCGCGCTCGCCGTCATGATCGGCGCCGTCGCCCTGGCCGTGGCGGCCACGGGGGTCGGCTACGCCGCGATGAGCAAGAACGTGACCCTCTCGATCGACGGCAAGACGGAGAAGATCCGGACCTTCGACGACAACGTCGGTGACGTGCTGAAGTCCGAAGGGATCTCGCTGAGCGACCACGACGTGGTCGCCCCGGGCACCACCTCGACGGTCGGTGACGGCGCCACCATCGCCGTCAAGTACGGCCGCCCCCTCGACGTGAAGCTCGACGGGAGCACCAACCGCTACTGGACCACCGCGACCAACGTCGCGAGCGCCCTGGACCAGCTCGGCCTCCGGTTCGCGAACGCGAAGCTGTCGGCCAACCGCGGTGCCACCATCGACCGCTCGGGCATGGACCTGGCGGTCGTCACCCCCAAGACCCTCAAGGTCAAGCTCGGTGACGAGCGGGCCAAGAAGACCACCGTGACCGCGCTGACCGTGCGCGGCGCCCTCAAGGAGCTCGGCAAGCCCGCCGACGCCAACGACGAGGTCAAGCCCGGTCTCGACGCCACCCTCCAGGACGGCGACAAGCTCGTGCTGACCAAGGTGCGCGTCGTCCAGCGTCGGGTCACCGAGGCGGTCGACTTCAACACGGTGAAGAAGCAGGACTCGAGCATGTACTCCGACGAGTCCAAGACCGTGCGCGCCGGCAAGGACGGCAGCCGCAAGGTGCTCTACCGGATCACGTTCGAGAACGGCAAGGCCGTCAAGCGCAACGCCCTGCGGGCCAACGTGCTGAGCGCCCCCGTCGACGAGATCGTGCGCGTCGGCACCAAGGACCGTCCGGCCCCGACCAGCAACTTCTCGTCCGGCAGCAGTGCCTGGGACCGGATCGCCGCCTGCGAGTCCGGCGGCAACTGGGCCGCGAACACCGGCAACGGCTACTACGGCGGGCTGCAGTTCAACCTGTCGACCTGGCAGTCGTACGGCGGCTCCGGCCGGCCGGACCAGAACAGCCGCGAGGCGCAGATCGCGGTCGCCGAGCGCGTCCGTGACGCCGAGGGCGGCTACGGCGCCTGGCCGGTGTGCGGAGCGCGCGCCTGAGCACGACGGATAGGGTCGCCCCCGTGGGCGACCAGAGCATCTCCTCCGCCGGTCCGAGGCTTCTCGGGCCGGCGGAGGTGCGTCTGCTCGCCGAACGCCTCGGCCTGCGGCCCACCAAGCAGCGCGGCCAGAACTTCGTCATCGACGCGAACACCGTCCGACGTATCGTGCGCGTCTCCGGGGTCGGACCGGACGACGTGGTCGTCGAGGTCGGGCCGGGCCTCGGCTCGCTGACCCTCGCGCTCCTCGAGACCGGAGCCCGCGTCGTGGCCGTCGAGGTCGACCCGCTGCTCGCCGCCGCGCTGCCGGCCACCATCGCGACGTACGCACCGGAGCAGGCGGACCACTGCACCGTCGTGGAGGCCGACGCGATGCGCGTCGACGCCATTCCCGGTCCGCCGCCGACCGCGCTGGTCGCGAACCTGCCCTACAACGTGTCCGTCCCGGTGCTGCTGCACCTGATGGCGCTGCTGCCGTCGCTTCGGCACGGCCTGGTCATGGTGCAGGCCGAGGTCGCCGACCGGCTCGCCGCACCGCCCGGCTCGCGCACGTACGGCGTGCCCTCGGTGAAGGCCGCCTGGTTCGCCGAGGTACGACGGGCGGGGTCGGTCAGCCGCAACGTCTTCTGGCCGGCGCCCAACGTGGACTCCGGGCTGGTGGCCTGGACCCACCGGGAGCCGCCGGCCGTCGACGCCCGCCGCGAGGACGTCTTCCGGGTCGTCGACGCGGCGTTCGCCCAGCGACGCAAGACGCTGCGCTCCACCCTCAAGCAGCTGGCCGGCTCCGCGGAGGCGGCCGAGGCCGCGCTGGCGCACGCCGGTGTCGACCCGATGGCGCGCGGGGAGTCCCTCGGCGTCGAGCAGTTCGCCCGCATCGCCGAGGGCCTGGGTCGCCGGTGACCGCGAACGCCTTCGGTGCCGTGGCGGTGAGCGTCCCGGCCAAGATCAACCTGTCGCTGGGGGTCGGGACGAACCGCCCCGACGGCTTCCACGCCCTGGCGACCGTCTACCAGGCCATCGGGCTCTACGACCGGGTCACGGTGCGGGAGGCGGACGGCGTCAGCGTCGCGGTGAACCCGGACAGCCGCGTCCCCGTCGACGGCGTGCCGGTCGACGAGTCGAACATCGCGGTGCGCGCGGCCCGGCTGCTCGCCGAGCACGCCGGGGTCGGTGCCGGCGTCGCCATCGAGATCGACAAGGGCATCCCGGTCGCCGGGGGCATGGCCGGCGGCAGCGCCGACGCCGCCGCGACCCTGCTCGCCTGCGACCACCTGTGGGGGCTCGGCTCGCCGCGCGAGGAGCTCCTCGAGCTGGCCGCCGAGCTCGGCAGCGACGTGCCGTTCGCCCTCGTCGGCGGCACCGCGATCGGCAGCGGCCGCGGCGAGACGGTGACCCCGCTGATGACGCTGGGGGAGTACTGGTGGGTGGTGCTCGAGTCCGGCACCGGCCTGTCCACGCCGGAGGTCTACCGCGAGTTCGACCGGCTGACCAACGGCGTCGTCGAGGACCCGGTGATCCCCGACGCGCTGATGCTCGCGCTCCGTGGCCACGACGTGGCGGCGCTCGGCGCCAGCCTGGTCAACGACCTGCAGCCGGCCGCGCTGCGGCTGCGCCCCGAGCTCGCGCAGGCCCTCGAGCAGGGCCGGCTCGAGTCCGCCCACGGCGCGATCGTCTCCGGCTCCGGCCCGAGCTGCCTGTTCCTCTGCGAGGGCCGCTCGCACGCCGTCCAGGTCTCCTCCGGTCTTCGGTCCGCCGGCCTCGGCCCGGTCTCGTTCGCGCCCGGGCCCGTGCACGGCGCCCGGGTCATCGCCACCAACGGGCAGGGCTGACATGGCCGGCAACCTGGTGAGCCTGGAGCGCGTGCACAAGGCCTACGGCGTGCGACCCCTGCTGGCCGACGTGAGCCTCGGCGTCGGCGAGGGCGACAAGGTCGGCGTCGTCGGCCGCAACGGAGACGGCAAGACCACCCTGCTCCGGGTGCTCGCCGGCCTGGAGCCCGCCGACGACGGCCGGGTCACCCGCAACCGCGGCCTGCGGCTCGGCTACCTCACCCAGGGCGACGACCTCGACCCGGCCGCGACCGTGCGCGAGGCGGTCCTCGAAGGGCGCGCCGAGCACGAGTGGGCGGCGGACGCCTCGACCCGCGAGGTCGTGGAGGTGCTGCTCGCGGGCGTGCCGCTCGACCGCACCATCGAAGGGCTCTCCGGCGGCGAGCGTCGACGGTGCTCGCTGGCCCGGCTGCTGCTCGGCGACCACGACCTGGTCGTCCTCGACGAGCCGACCAACCACCTCGACGTCGAGGCCGTGGCCTGGCTGGCCCGGCACCTCAACGAGTCCCCGTCCCGTCGTACGTCGGCCCTGGTGGTGGTCACGCACGACCGGTGGTTCCTCGACGAGGTGTGCACCACGACGTGGGAGGTGCACGACGGGGTCGTCGACACCTACGACGGCGGCTACGCGGCCTTCGTGCTGGCCAAGGCCGAGCGGCAGCGGCAGGCGGCAGCGGCCGAGTCCCGGCGGCAGAACCTGGTCCGCAAGGAGCTCGCCTGGCTGCGCCGCGGCGCCCCGGCGCGCACGTCGAAGCCGAAGTTCCGGATGGACGCGGCCTACGCGCTGATCGAGGACGAGCCCGAGCCGCGCGACCGGCTGGAGCTGCAGAAGTTCGCGACCCAGCGGCTGGGCAAGGACGTCGTCGACGTCGAGGACGTCGACCTGGTCCGCGGCGAGCGCACGCTGCTGTCGCACGCCACCTGGCGGCTCGGCCCCGGCGAACGGGTGGGCCTCGTCGGCGTCAACGGCGCCGGCAAGACCTCCGTGCTCCGGCTGGTCGCGGGCGAGCTGCCGCCCACACGCGGCCGGGTGAAGCAGGGGCGGACCGTCGCGCTCGAGCACCTGACCCAGGGTGTCGACCCTTCGACAGGCTCAGGACACCGCACCCTCGACCCGGCGGAGCGGGTGCTCGACGCCGTCGAGAAGGTGCAGCGGGTGACCCGGGTCGCGGGCGGGGAGGTCACCGCCTCCTCGATGCTGGAGCGCTTCGGCTTCACCGGCGACCGGCTCACCGCACGGATCGGCGACCTGTCCGGCGGCGAGCGACGGCGCTTCCAGATGCTGCGGCTGCTGCTGTCCGAGCCCAACGTGCTGCTGCTCGACGAGCCCACCAACGACCTCGACATCGAGACCCTGACCGTGCTCGAGGACTTCCTCGACCGGTGGCCCGGCACCCTGGTGGTGGTCTCGCACGACCGGTACTTCCTGGAGCGGGTCACCGACGCCACCTACGCCCTGCTCGGCGACGGTCAGGTCTCGCTGCTGCCCCGCGGCGTGGAGGAGTACCTCGAACGCCGCGAGGCCGCCCTCGCCGCCCACCACGCCGAGGCGTCGCGTTCTGCGGCCGCCGCCCCCGTCGAGGCGTCGCGTTCTGGGTCCGCCGCCGAGCAGCGCGAGGCCCGCAAGACGGTGGCCCGCCTCGACAAGCAGCTGGCCCGGCTCGCGGAGCAGGAGAAGGCGCTGCACGACGAGCTGGTCGAGCACGCCGCCGACTACGAGCGGCTCGCGGAGGTCGACGTACGCCTGCGGGAGCTGACCGCCCAGAAGGACGCCCTCGAGGAGGAGTGGCTCACCGCCGCCGAGCTGCTGGAGTGAGACGACGACGCAGAACGCCCCGGCCGCAGCAGCGACCGGGGCGTTCGACGTGATCGGGAGCTGCTAGTTGACGCCCTTGGCGTCCAGGAACTCCTTGGCCACGCTCTCGTAGCTCTTCTTGTCGACGGCGACCTCGGCGAGGTACTTCGTGAGGTCCTCGGTGGTCAGTGCCGCGGAGACGGCGTCGACCGTGGGCTGCACGTCGCCCTTGACCTTGGACTTGGTGATGACCGGCGTGACGTTCTGCGCCAGGAAGAGGTTCTTCGTGTCGTCGAGCACCTTGAGGTTGTCGGTCTGGATCGCCGAGTCCGTCGAGAAGATGTTGGCGACCTGGATCTGGTCCTTCTTCAACGCCGCCTTGGTGAGCGGGCCGCCCGGGTCGAGCGACTTGAACGACTTGAACTTCAGGCCGTAGACCTTGTCCAGGCCGACCACGCCCTGGTAGCGGGTCTTGAACTCCGGGCCGGCGCCGAGGACCAGCTTGCTCGCGACCGGCTTGAGGTCGTCGATCGTGGAGAGGTTGTACTTGCTCGCGGTCGCCGCGGTGACGGTCAGCGTGTCCTTGTCCTCGGCCGGCGAGGACTTCAGGATCTCCAGGCCGCTCGGCACCACCTTCTGCAGGGCGGCGTTGACCTGGTCCGTCGTGGTGACGCCGTCGGGCACCTCGCCGTTCGGGGACAGCGCGGCCAGGAAGGCGCCGTTGTACTCGGGGATCATGTCGATCGACCCCTCCTTGAGCGCCTTGAGGTAGAGCTCGCGCGCGCCGATGTTGAACTTGCGCGTCACCTTCACGCCCTTGGCCTCCAGGGCCTGGGCGTACATCTCGGCGAGGAGCTGGTTCTCCGGGAAGTTCGCGGACCCGATCGTGATCGCGGGCGAGGAGGCGTCTCCGGTGCCGCCACCGCTGGTCGGGTCGCCGCCGCACGCGCTCAGCGGCAGGATCGCCGCCAGCGCCACGGCGGCGGCCGCGAGCTTGGACTTCAGCATGGGTGGAACCTTTCGTCGGGCCGTCAGCGCCTCGCGCCGACGGGGCTTTCCTCTGCGTGGGACTCTGCGGGGGTCTGGTTGCGTACGGCGGCCCGGGAGCGTCGTGCGCGGCGACTGCCCGGCTCACGGACCCCCGGGGAGACCACGACGCGCTCGACGGCGGCGCTGACGTAGTCGAGGGCGATCGCGAGCAGGGCGACCAGGAGGGCGCCGGCGAGGACCTGGTCGTACTGGTTGCGGTTCAGCCCGTCGATCAGCAGCCGACCCAGACCACCGAAGCTGGCGTAGGCCGCGATGGTCGCCGTCGCGCAGACCTGGAGGAGCGCGCTGCGCAGGCCGCCGATGATCAGGGGCAACGCCATCGGCACCTCGGCCTGGAACAGCACCTGCAGCGGCCGCATCCCCATGCCGACCGCCGCGTCGACGGCGTTGGGGTCGACGCTCCGGATCCCGGCGTAGGTCTGCGCCAGGATCGGTGGGATGGCGAGCACGATCAGCGCCAGCAGGACCGGCCAGATGTAGACGCCCAGGAAGGTCACGAGGAGAAGCACCAGGCCGAACGTCGGCAGCGAGCGTCCGAGGTTGCCCAGGCCGATGGCGATGAAGGCACCCCGGTTGGTGTGGCCGATCAACAGGCCGAGAGGAAGGGCGATCAGTGCGCTGATCAGAAGAGCCGCGAACGTGTAGCCGATGTGCTGGACGAGCCGCTCCGGGATCGAGGAGTCACCGGTCAGGTGCCAGTTGGCGCTGTCGAAGAGGTAGCCGAAGTAGTTGATCATCGGCATCGGGCTGACGATGCTCACGCGCGACCACCCGCCCGGGTCCACGGCGTCAGCCGGCGCTGCAGCAGCACCAGGCCGACGTCGAACAGCCCGGCCAGCAGCATCGAGAGCACGATGCCGATGATGATCGGCTCGACGAAGCCGAGCTGGAAGCCGCCGGTGAACAGGTTGCCCAACCCGCCCGAGCCGACGAGGGCGCCCACGCTGACCAGGCTGATGTTGGCGACGGTGGCCACCCGGAGCCCCGCGAACAGCACCGGCGCTGCCATCGGCAGCTCGATGCCGAACAGCTGGCGCAGCGGTCGGTAGCCGAGCGCGTGGGCCGCCTGGGTGGTCTCACCCTGCACCGAGATCAGTGCGTCCGCGACCGTGCGCGCGAGGAGCGCGAGGGTGTAGAGCGAGAGCCCGATCAGAACGTTGAGGGGCGAGAGGTAGCCGACCCCGATGATGACAGGGACCAGCAGGAACAGCGCCAGCGAAGGGATCGAGTAGAGGACGGCGCCGACGCTGACCACGGGTTGGTAGAGCGACGGTCTGCGCGCCGCGAGGTACCCGAGCGGGAGGGACAGCACGGCCCCGACGACGATCGGGATCAGCGCGAGCCAGAGGTGCTCGAGCAGGTCGGAGAGGATCTCCGGGTAGTTGTTGTGGACGTAGGTGATCACGACCGGCTCACCGCTCGGACTCGCGCCGCATCGCGGTCAGGTGGCGCGCGATCGCCTCGTGGGCGACGACCCCGTCGGCCACCCCGTCGTGGTCGACGCGGACGGCCGCACCGGCCGGCGAGCTGATCGCGAGGTCGGTGACCAGCCGGAGGTTGTCGTCGACGGTGAACGTGCCCGCCAGCGGCTGCGGCGACCCCGACCCGTCGTGGCTCCAGCCCTGCGGGCGCCCGTCGTCGTCGAGCACCAGGCGTGCGCCGCTCGCGCGGTCGACGTACGCCTGCACGGGCTCGACCTCGAGCTTGTCGGCAGTGACGAACGAGAGGCCGCGGAAGCCGCGGTCCCGGCCCACGAAGTCGGCGACGAACTCGTCCGCGGGGTTGTCCAGCAGCTCCTGCGGGGAGCCGACCTGCGCGAGATGGCCGCCGACCCGGAAGATCGCGACGGTGTCGCCGAGCTTGATGGCCTCGTCGATGTCGTGGGTGACGAACGCGATCGTCTTGCCCAGCTCGGCCTGGAGGCGGAGGAACTCCTTCTGCAGGCCGTCACGCACGATCGGGTCGACCGCGCTGAACGGCTCGTCCATCAGCATCACCGGCGGGTCGGCGGCGAGCGCGCGGGCCACGCCCACACGCTGCTGCTGTCCGCCGGACAGCTGCGACGGGTAGCGGCCGGCCATCGACTCGTCGAGGCCGACGCGGGCAAGGAGGTGCACCGCCTCCTCGCGGGCCTGCTTCTTGTTGACCCCGTTGAGCAGCGGGACGGTCGCGATGTTGTCGGCGACGGTGCGGTGCGGGAAGAGGCCGGCGTGCTGGATGACGTAGCCGATCTTGCGGCGCAGCAGAGCGGCGTCCTGCTTCGAGACGTCCTCGCCGTCGATGGCGATGGTGCCGGAGCTGGGCTCGATGGTGCGGTTGATCATCCGCAGGCTCGTGGTCTTGCCGCAGCCGGAGGGGCCGACGAAGACGGTGATCTGTCCGGTGGGCAGCTCGAGGGACAGGTTGTCGACCGCGACGGTCCCACCCGGGAACGTCTTGGTCACCTGGTCGAACGTGATCATCGAGCTCTCCGAACTTCAGTCGTACGGGATTCGAACCGTAGTGGGCCGGTAGGGATTCAGGGAGTCTCGCGCACGGGGTGAGACGAGATGTCGAGAAGGGCGTGGACAACGTTGTTTGCCCAACCTACGCCGAGAGCATGCCGGATGACACCGACATCCCGCCCGAACGGCCTGTCCTCGACGATGCCCGGAAGGTGCTCAGAAGCCTGATGCAACACCGTTTGCAAGGTGGTCGACCCCTGCGGGAGGTCGTCGCCGAGCAGGCTGGCGCGGTGCACCGCGAGCAGCTCGCAGGCGGTCACGTCGCGCAGCACCTCGACGGCGTCGTGCAGTGCTGCGGCGCTCTCGAGGCCGAAGCTCTGCACGTCCTCCTGGCCCAACGACGTCTCCATCGCACCGAGCGACGCCGGTGCCGACGTACGACGGGCGGCGTGCACGAGCCCGGCCGCGCGCTTGTGCACGGCGACCAGTCCGGTCTGCCGTCCGGGCGCACCGGACAGCTGTGCCGGGAGCCCGGTGACACGCGGGTCGAGCATCCGGTGCAGCCGCGCGGTGCCTGTCTCGGCGAGGTGCAGGACGGCGACGCGCACCGCGTCCATGCCCGCCGCGAGGTCGAAGCCGTCGAACCCCGCGGTCCCGAGGAACCGCCCGTCGACGAGAGCGGGCGAGGTGGTCACGCCGTCGAGCGCGCGCCGGACCGCGCCCTCCAGCGCGTCCGCGCTGCGGAGCAGGTGCGCGACCGCCGGACCGGTCACCCGGAACGACACCGGCGACTGCAGCATCCGCGGCGCCTCCTCGTCGCCGGCGAGGTCGCGCAGCACCGCGTGCGCCCGGGCGAGCACGTCGTCGCCGCGGACCAGTGCGTCGGCGTAGGGGTCGCGGGGCGCGCGCACGACCGCGACCTCCGCGGCGGTGACCGTCAGTGCCTGCGCGGCAGCCACGCGGGCGTCGTGCGCGAGCAGCGCGGCGCGCGCGGTGGCGACAGGGACGCCTTGGAGGAACGCGACGCCCTCCTTCGCCCCGAACGTGTACGGCGCGACGCCAGCCCGTGCCAGCGCTGCGGCAGCCGGGACCGTCGCACCGTCGCGGTCGAGCGCGTCGCCGCTGCCGGTGAGCAGCCCGCCGAGGTGCGCCAGCGGGATGATCTCGCCGGCCGCGCCGTTGCCGTGCGCGGGCACCGCCGGCCGCACGTCGGCGTCGAGCAGTGCGACGAGCGCGCGGGCGAGCTCGGGGGAGGCGCCGGTCTCGGGGTCGAGGAGTGTGCGCAGCCGGGTCGCGAGCACGGCCCGGGCGGTGCGGTGGTCGAGCCACGGCGCGGACCCGACCGACCGGGCGAGCATCAGGTCGTCCTGGTAGGCCGGCGCGTCCGTCGTACCCACCGCGACGTGGGACTGCAGCCCCATGCCGGTCGTGACGCCGTACACCGGGCCGCTGCTGTCCAGCGCCTTGACCGTGGCAGCGCGGGATGCGGCGAGCCGGTCGAGCAGCGCGGGGGAGAGCGCGACGCCCTCACCGTCGGCGACCGCGCGGATCTCGTCGGGGCCGAGGTCGGCGGGGTCATCGAGGAGCAGGCTCATCGGTACCGCAGCATCGTGCCGACGTCCGCGGCCTCGGCCCGGCGCAGGATCAGGTGCGCGACGGCCACGTCGAGGATCGACAGCCCGCGGTGCCACAGCAGGATCCGCTCGTCGTCGCGCTCGCGTCCCGGCTTCGTGCCGGCGACGACCTGGCCGAGCTCGGCGTACAACGTCTCCGGGCTGAGCCGCCCGGTGTCCACGTGCGCCCGGAGCGCGCCGAACCGGCCGGACTGCGCCTCGCGCCAGTCGTCGACGACCACCTTGTCCATCACGTCGAGCAGGTCGAGCTCGACCGCGGAGACGGTGCCGTAGGGGACCACGAACGCGCCGGGCTTCACGGACTCCGTGCGCAGCAACGGCTGCGGCTCGGTGAGCCGGGTGGCCTCGACGATCACGTCGGCGTCGTCGAACGCCTCGTCGACGGTGGCCACCACACGCACCGGGGTGTCGGTGACCGCGCGCAGCTGCTCGCCGAACGCCTCGCGCGACTCCTCGCGGCGGCTGGTCACCCGGATCTCGTCGAGGTCGAGGATCGCGTCGAGCATGGTGACGTTGGAGAAGGCCGTGCCGCGGGCGCCGGCGTGCCCCAGGATCCGGGCGTCCGGCCGGGCCAGGTGCTTCGCGCCGACCGCGGTCATCGCGCCGGTGCGGGCCTCGGTGATGAGGGTGGCGTCCATGACCGACAGCGGGATGCCGGTGTGCGGGTCGTAGAGCGTCGCGAGCCCGAGCTCGCTCGGCAGCCCGTGCTCGTAGTTGGGCACGAAGTCGCCGACCACCTTGATGCCGCTGACCCCGCGCTCGCCGAGGGTGGAGACGTGGCCGCGCAGCACGTTGAAGTGGCCGACGCCGCCGTTGTCCGGCACCAGGTGCACGCGCGGCTCGAAGACGGTCTCGCCGCGACCGTGCGCGGCGACCACGTCCTCGACGGCCTGCACGATCTCGGCGTTGGTCAGCCCGAGCGCGTCGATGTCGGGACCGGAGAGGAACCGGAGCCAGATCTCTCCGGGTGGTCGAGCCGGTCTCTCGTCGGGTGGTCGAGCCGGTCTCTCGTCGGGTGGTCGAGCCTGTCGAGACCCCATCAGCCCTCGCTCTCGAACGGCGCGACCAGGCTGCGCAGCAGGCCGGCGAGCCGCTTCTGGTCGGTGGCGTCGAGGCCGGCGAGCAGGGCGTGCTCGCGGCGCAGCAGGCCCTCCAGCGCTCCGTCGACCGTGCGCCGCCCGGCGGGGGTGAGCCGCACCAGCACGCCGCGTCGGTCGTGCGGGTCGGGCAGCCGCTCGACGAGCCCGCGCGCGGCCAGCCGGTCGACGCGGTTGGTCATGGTGCCGCTGGTCACCAGGGTCTCCTTGAGCAGCCGTCCCGGCGACAGCTCGTACGGCGCGCCCGCCCGGCGCAGCGCCGCGAGGACGTCGAACTCCCAGGACTCGATCGCGTGCTCGGTGAAGGCCTGCCGGCGCGCCCGGTCGAGGTGGTGGCCGAGGCGGGTGACCCGGCTGAGCACCTCCATCGGCCCGAGGTCGAGGTCGGCGCGCTCCCGCTGCCAGGCCTCGACGAGCCGGTCCACCTCGTCACGCATGCGGTCGATCATAGCCATCGAGATTCTTGACATCGAGAGATCGGGACACCAGAGTTCTCTTGACGTCAAGATATGTGCGGAGGTCGGCATGAGCCACCAGTGGGACCCGGAGCGCTACCTCGTCTACGCCGACGAGCGCGGCCGCCCGTTCGTCGACCTGCTCGCCCGGGTCGGCGCCACCGACCCCGGCCGGGTCGTCGACCTCGGCTGCGGGCCGGGCAACCTCACCGTCCTGCTGAAGGAGCGCTGGCCGTCCGCCGACGTGGTCGGCGTCGACTCCTCACCCGAGATGGTGGCCCGGGCTGCGAGCGTGCAGGGGATCCGGGTCGAGCAGGGCGACGTCCGGACCTGGCGCCCCGAGGGGCCGGTCGACGTGCTGTTCTCCAACGCCACCTACCAGTGGGTGCCCGGTCACCTCGACCTGCTGCCGGACCTGGTCGGGCAGCTGGCACCCGGTGGCTGGTTCGCCTTCCAGGTGCCCGGCAACCACGACGAGCCCAGCCACGTGCTGCTGCGCGACCTGGCGGCGGACCCCCGCTTCGCGAAGCACACGGAGGGCGTCGCGCGACCGCACTCGCACGACCCTGCGGTCTACGCCGACGCGCTGCGCGACCTCGGTCTCGAGGTCGACGCCTGGGAGACGACCTACCTGCACCTGCTGACCGGCGAGGACCCGGTGTTCACCTGGATCAGCGGCACCGGGGCGCGGCCCACCCTGCAGGCCCTGCCCGACGACCTCCGGGCGGTGTTCGTCGAGGAGTACACGGCACTGCTGCGCGACGCGTACCCGCCAGGCCCGCACGGCACCACGTTGCCCTTCCGCCGCATCTTCGTCTCGGCGACCCGTCACCTCGATGGCGGTCTCACCGGCGCGTCGCGCAGGAGGTGACGGGTCGATGAGCGAGCTGACCGTCCGCGAGGCCGGCGCCGACGACCTCGAGGCCGTCGTCCGGCTCCAGCGGGAGGACGTGATCCGCGAGGTGCACGAGGACGACGTGCCGGTGGCGGCCTACCGCGCTGCCTTCGACGAGATCACCGCGGACGCCCACCAGCAGCTGCTCGTCGGTGAGCTGGACGGCGAGGTGGTCGCCACCGCGCAGGTCACGTGGATCCGGCGGCTCACCTACGTCGGCGGCGAGATGGGGGTCGTGGAGTCGGTGCGGGTCCGCTCCGACCTGCGCGGCCGCGGGCTCGGCGAGCGGCTGATGCGCCACGTCGTCGACCTGGCGCGGGACCGCGGCGCGGTGCGCGTCGAGCTGACCACCAACGCGCAGCGCGACGGGGCGCGACGGTTCTACGAGCGACTCGGGTTCGTCGGGTCGCACGTCGGCATGAAGCTCTACCTGGGGCCACGATCTGGAGGAGACGCATGAGGATCCATCACGTGCAGGTGTCCTGCCCGGCCGGCGGCGAGGACGCCGCGCGCCGGTTCTACGGGGAGGGTCTCGGGATTCCCGAGGTGGCCAAGCCGCCGGTGCTCGCGGCCCGTGGCGGCTGCTGGTTCCGCTCCGCTCCGGAAGACGGGGCCGGCGTCGAGATCCACGTCGGCGTCGAAGCCGGGTTCGCGCCGGCCCGCAAGGCGCATCCGGCCTTCCTCGTCGAGGACCTCGACGCGACCGCCGTACGCCTGGAGGGGTTGGGCTTCGTCGTCGACCGCACCGAGGAGCACACGTTCCCGGGCCACCGGCGGTTCCACACCGCCGACGGGCACGGCAACCGCGTGGAGTTACTGGCCAGTCTCTGACACGGTGGCTGCCGAACCTACGGTTGCGTAGGTTACCGTCGACAGGAACCTGTCCGACATCGTGAGGGAGACGCCATGAGCATGACCCAGACCCAGCTCCTCCTCGAGCTGGAGCCGGTCGTCGAGTCCAACCTCAACCGCCACCTGTCGATGGCCAAGGAGTGGTTCCCGCACGAGTACGTCCCGTGGAGCGAGGGCCGCGACTACGACGGCCCGCTCGGCGGCGAGGCCTGGAGCGTCGAGCAGTCGCAGATGAGCGACGTCGCGCGGTCCGCGCTGATCGTCAACCTGCTCACCGAGGACAACCTGCCGAGCTACCACCACGAGATCGCCACGCTCTTCGGCCGCGAGGCCGCGTGGGGCGACTGGGTGCACCGGTGGACCGCGGAGGAGGGCCGGCACGGCATCGCGATCCGCGACTACCTGCTCACCACCCGCGCGGTCGACCCCCAGCAGCTCGAGCGGCTGCGGATGGACCACATGTCCGTCGGCTACACCGCGCAGCACGACGACATGGTCCGGTCACTGGCCTACGTGTCGTTCCAGGAGCTGGCGACCCGGGTGTCGCACCGCAACACCGGCAAGATCACCGGCGACAAGATCGCCGACCAGCTGCTCGGCCGCGTCGCCGCCGACGAGAACCTGCACATGGTCTTCTACCGCAACCTGCTCGGCGCCGCGCTCGAGCTCGACCCGAACCAGACCATGCGTGCGATCACCGACGTGGTGACGACCTTCCAGATGCCCGGCACCGACATCGCCGGCTTCCAGCGCAAGGCCGTCGAGATGGCGATCGCCGGCGTCTACGACATCCGGCAGCACCGCGACGACGTGGTGGCGCCGGTGCTGCGGTTCTGGAACGTCTTCGAGATCGAGGGTCTCGACGCCGAGGGCGAGGCGGCCCGCACCGAGCTCGCCGACTTCATGGCCGAGCTGGAGAAGCAGGCGCTGCGGTTCGAGGACAAGCGCGACGCACTCAAGGCGCGGATGGCGGCCCGCTCCACGTAGTCCGGGGTAATCCGCTCGCGGCGGCCCTGCTCGGCTGGGAGCATCGCCGCATGCACCTCGTGTTCGTCTTCGGACCGCCGGCCGCCGGGAAGATGACGGTGGGCCGCGAGATCTGCGCGCGCACCGGCTACAAGCTGCTGCACAACCACATGACGGTCGAGCCGGTCCTCGACGTGTTCCCGTTCGGCTCGCCGCCGTTCGGCCGGCTGGTGAACGAGTTCCGCCGGCGGATCCTCGAGGAGGCCGTGCTCGCCCTGGATGGCCTGGTCATGACGATGGTGTGGGGCCTCGAGCTCCCCGAGGACCGCGCCCTGGTCTCGTCGTACGTCGACCTGGTGACGGCCGCAGGCGGACGCGTCACCTTCGTCGAGCTGTACACAGAGCTGGCGGAGCGGCTCGATCGCAACCGGACCGAGCTCCGACTCGCCGAGAAGCGGTCCAAGCGCGACCTGGAGTTCTCGCACGGCAACGTGCTCGAGCTCGAGTCCTACGTGATGAACTCGCAGCCCGGCGTCCGCACCGAGGCGACCGCCGTCCTCGACGGCCACCCGCACCTGCGCATCGACAACACCCTCCTGTCGGCCGCCGACGTGGCGGGCCAGGTGGTCGCGGCGTTCTGACGGACTCCGGTCCAGCAGTCCCCTGGACCACGACACGTCAGGTAGCCGGGTACCGGCTCAAGGCTGCGAGCGCAGCCGCGGCTTCCTCTCCAGGTTGGCCAGCCCGTGCCAGGCGAGGTTCACCAGGTGCGCGGCGACGGCCTCCTTCGACGGCTTGCGCGCGTCGAGCCACCACTGGCCGGTGGTGCCGACCATGCCGACGAGCATCTGGGCGTACATCGGTGCGGCGTTGGTCTCGAAGCCGCGGGCCTGGAACTCCGCGGCCAGGATGTGCTCCACCCGGGACGCGACGTCGCCGATGATCGAGACGAACGAACCGGAGGCCGAGCCGATCGGGCTGTCCCGCACGAGGATCCGGAAGCCGTCGGAGGACTGCTCGATGTAGTCGAGGAGGGCGAGGGCGGCCTGCTCCAGCAGCATCCGCGGCTGGCCGGCGGTCAGCGACTCCTGCATCATCCCGAGCAGGCTGCGCACCTCGCGGTCCACGACGACGGCGTAGAGCCCCTCCTTGCCGCCGAAGTGCTCGTAGACGACCGGCTTCGAGACCTCCGCGCGCGCGGCGATCTCCTCGATCGACGTACCGTCGAAGCCGCGCTCGGCGAAGAGCGCACGGGAGATCTCGATCAGCTGCTCACGCCGCTCGGCGGCCGTCATCCTGCGGCCGGCCCGGCGTGGGCGGGGCTCCTCAGACGGTGCGCTCACGGCTTCATCCTCACAGGGTCATCGACCCGTCGGTTCCTGCGCGACTCCCCGGTGAGACTGCCGAGTAGGGGACGGGTCGCGTCAGGCGGCGGTGGGTACGTCGGACGGGGGCTGGTTGCGCACGAGCTTGGCGGCGATGCGCTCCTTGACCGGCCAGCGCACGTCGTGGACCCACCCGATCTTCTCCATGGCCCAGATGACCCGGGCGGAGGTGTCGAGCTGGCCGCGCAGTACGCCGTGCCGGGCGCAGGTCGGGTCGGCGTGGTGCAGGTTGTGCCACGACTCGCCCATCGACGGGATGGCCAGCCACCAGACGTTGGCGGACTTGTCGCGGGAGACGAACGGGCGGTCGCCGATGGTGTGGCAGATCGAGTTGATCGACCAGGTCACGTGGTGCAGCAGGGAGACCCGCACCAGCGACCCCCAGAAGAACGCGGTCAGCCGCGCCCTGCCAGGACCACGTGAGCAGGCCGCCGGCGACGGCCGGCGCCAGCAGGGAGACGACCACCCAGAGCGGGAACTGTCGTGAGATGCGGACGATGTCGCTGTCCTTCATCAGGTCGGGTGCGTACTTGCGCTGCGGGGTCTGCTCGGGGTCGAAGAGCCACATCATGTGCGCGTGCAGGAAGCCCTTGGTCAGCGCGCCGATGCTCGTGCCGTAGCGCCACGGCGAGTGCGGGTCACCATCGCGGTCGGAGAACTTGTGGTGCTTGCGGTGGTCGGCCACCCAGCGCACCACCGGCCCTTGGATGGCCATCGACCCGGCGATGGCGACCGCGACCTTGACGGCGCGGTTCGGCTTGTAGGACTTGTGGGTGAACAGCCGGTGGAAGCCCACGGTGATGCCGTGGCCGGTCAGCCAGTACATGACCACGGTGATCAGCACGTCGGTCCAACCCAGCCAGCCGCCCCAGGCGACCGGGATCGCGGCCGCGACGGCGAGGAACGGCACGATGATCAGTGCGCCGAGCACGATCTGCTCCTTGCGCGACTGGATGTCACCGCCGAGCGTCGCGCTGACGGTCTCCAGATCGGGGGCGGTGGTGCGCGCGTCAGCGGTCGCGGTGGCTGGGGTCATGAACGAAACATCCTTCGCGGATCGGGTACCTACGCAACCGTAACCTACGCAACCGTAAGTTTCCAGCCGCTCGGGGAGGCCGCCGCCGTCCGCGCGGGCCCGTGCGTAGGCTGTGCGCACCGATCCCGGATCGGTCCCCGGTTGGTCTGTCGGCAGGGCCCGCCGCACTTTGAATGCGGACAAAGCGACGTAGGTTCGACTCCTACCCGGGGAGCGAGCGTCCGCGCACCCGACCGGCAGGAGAGAACGTGACCGACCCGGCCCCGCACGCCCGACCCGCAGCCGTGGTGGTGCTCGCCGCCGGCAGCGGCACCCGGATGAAGTCGAAGACGATGAAGGTGCTGCACCCCGTCGGCGGCCGCAGCATGATCGGCCACGTCCTCACCGCCGCCCTGCACGTCGAGCCCGCGCATCTGGTCGCCGTCGTCGGGAACAGCCGCGAGCAGGTCGGCCCGCACATCCTCGAGCAGGTCCCGAGCGCACTGCTGGCGGTGCAGGAGACCCAGGAGGGCACCGGGCACGCCGTACGCGTCGCGCTGGACGCGCTCCGCGCCGCCGCCGGTACGACGGACGGGGTGGTCGTCGTGATGGCCGGCGACACCCCGCTCATGGAGGGCGAGACGCTCAGCGGCCTGGTCGACGCGCACGCCGCGGCCGACCGGGCGGTGACGGTGCTGACCGCCGAGGTCGAGGACCCCTTCGGCTACGGCCGCATCCTGCGCGACGCGTCCGGGGACGTGGCGGCGATCGTCGAGGAGAAGGACGCCACCCCCGAGCAGGCCGCGGTCCGCGAGATCAACAGCGGCGTGTTCGCCTTCGACGGGGCGTTCCTCGCCGACGCGCTGGGCCGGATCAGCAACGACAACGCCAAGGGCGAGTACTACCTGACCGACGTGGTCGCACATCGCGCGCGCCGACGGCCGCATCGTCGGCGCGCACCGCATCGACGACGTGATGCAGACCGAGGGCGCCAACGACCGCGCCCAGCTGGCCGGGCTGGCCGCCGAGCTCAACCGCCGGGTGCTCGACCGCTGGATGCGCGACGGGCGTGACCGTGGTCGACCCGACCACCACCTGGGTGGACAGCGACGTCGTGCTCGAGCGCGACGTCACGATCCTGCCCGGGGTGCAGCTCCTCGGCGCGACCGTGGTGGCCGAGGACGCGGTCGTCGGCCCGGACTGCACCCTCAAGGACGTCGAGGTCGGCCGGGGCGCCAAGGTGGTGCGCACGCACGGCGAGCTGGCGGTGATCGGGGAGGGCGCCACCGTCGGGCCGTTCTCCTACCTGCGGCCCGGCACCGAGCTCGGCGCCGGCGGCAAGATCGGCGGCTTCGTCGAGACCAAGAACGCCCGGATCGGCGACGGCGCCAAGGTGCCGCACCTGTCCTACGTCGGTGACGCGGAGATCGGCGAGGGCACCAACATCGGCGCCGGCACGATCTTCGCCAACTACGACGGCGTCACGAAGCACCGCACCCGGTCGGCCGCCAGGCGCGGACCGGCTCGAACAACACGTTCGTCGCCCCGGTCCAGGTCGGCGACGGCGCCGCGACGGGCGGCGGGACCGTCGTACGCCGCGACGTCCCGCCCGGCGCGCTGGCGGTGTCCTCCGGTCCGCAGCGCGAGATCAAGGACTGGACGCTGCGCAAGCGCCGCCGGGCACCCCGATGGCCGAGGCCGCCGAGTCCGCGCAAGGCGACGTGCGACGTCTCACACGGACGGCTCCCAGTTGGAGGACGACCCCGGCTCCGAGGCACAATCCGAGTAGCCCTTCCGTTCTTCCCACCCTCAGGAGAGCCCCGCGTGAGCGGCCTGAAGCGGACCACCGAGAAGAACCTCATGGTCTTCAGCGGCCGCGCGCACCCCGAGCTCGCCGAGGAGGTCGCCGAGCAGCTCGGCACCGGGCTCGTGCCGACCTCGGCCTACGAGTTCGCGAACAGCGAGATCTACGTGCGCTTCGAGGAGTCCGTGCGCGGCTCCGACGCCTTCGTGATCCAGAGCCACACCGCTCCGGTCAACGAGTGGATCATGGAGCACCTGATCATGGTCGACGCGCTCAAGCGCGCCTCGGCCAAGCGGATCACCGTGGTGATGCCGTTCTACGGCTACGCCCGCCAGGACAAGAAGCACCGCGGCCGCGAGCCGATCTCGGCGCGGCTGATGGCCGACCTGTTCAAGACCGCCGGCGCCGACCGGCTGATCGCGGTCGACCTGCACACCGCCCAGATCCAGGGCTTCTTCGACGGCCCGGTCGACCACCTGATGGCGCTGCCGATCCTGTCCGACCACGTGCGGGCGAAGTACGGCGACGAGAAGCTCGCGGTCGTGTCCCCGGACGCCGGCCGGATCAAGGTCGCCGAGCAGTGGTCGAGCCGGCTCGGCGGAGCGCCGCTGGCCTTCATCCACAAGACCCGCGACGTCGACCGTCCCAACGAGTCGGTCGCCAACCGCGTCGTCGGTGACGTCCGCGACCGGATCTGCGTGCTCGTCGACGACATGATCGACACCGGCGGCACGATCGTGAAGGCCACCGAGGCGCTGATGAACGACGGCGCCGCGGGCGTGGTGATCGCCGCGACCCACGCGATCCTGTCCGACCCGGCGGTCGACCGGCTGAAGAACTGCTCCGCGACGGAGATCGTGGTCACCAACACGCTGCCGATCCCGGCCGAGCGGCACTTCGACAAGCTCACCGTGCTCTCGATCGCGCCGCTGATCAGCCGGGCGATCCGCGAGGTCTTCGAGGACGGCTCGGTCACCAGCCTCTTCGACGGCCACGCCCAGTAGGCAACCGCTAGCCCGGGGATCCACGGATTCGCGCCCACCGGCGCACCTCGCTAGAATCGTGCAGTTGCCTCGGCGAGGGAGACCTTGCGCTCCGTGATCGACGCGGTGGCTCGGACCCGGTCCTGTGACCGTCCGGCCGCGCCGTGTCTCGCGGCGCCTCTCCTCCTCCGTCGCAGCAGATGACGTGCACCGCGGGTGCAGCAGAACCGAAGACGACGTACTCCAGATCAGCTGAGGAGCAGGACCCCATGGCGAAGAGCGCCGACAGCAACATCACCGCAGAGCCCCGCACCGAGTTCGGCAAGGGCGCGGCCCGCCGCATCCGCCGCGCCGACAAGGTGCCCGCGGTCCTCTACGGCCACGGCACCGACCCGCAGTCCACATCACCCTCCCGGGCCACGACACGATGCTGGCGCTCAAGCACGGCGGCGCGAACGCCCTGCTGACGATCAGCGTCGACGGCAAGGAGCAGATGGCGCTGCCGAAGCAGATCCAGCGCGACCCGATCAAGGGCTTCCTCGAGCACCTCGACCTGATCATCGTCCGCAAGGGCGAGAAGGTCACCGTCGACATCCCGGTCCACCTGGTCGGCGACCCGGACCCCGACGCCCTGATCGTGACCGAGACCTCGCGATCTCCGTCGAGGCCGAGGCCACGCACATCCCCGAGTACGTCGAGGTGTCCATCGAGGGTCTCAACGTCGGCGACCAGATCCTGGCCAAGGACCTGACGCGTGCCCAGCGGCTCGACCGTGCTGCTCGACGACGAGCACCTGATCGTCAACGTGACCCACGCGCCGACCGCGGAGGAGCTCGAGGAGGAGCTCGCCGAGGCCGAGGCCGAGGCCGGCATCGAGCGCGAGGAGTCCGAGGAGGAGGCCGCCGCCGAGGGCGAGGCCGCCGAGGGTGCCGAGGGCGCCGCCGAGGGCGAGGAGAAGTCCGGCGACGAGTGAGGCCCTGCCTCCGCGTCCGAACCGACGTCCGTTCCGGCGTCCGATGCGGCGTCTGACCGATCTCGTACGAAAGGGCCGGGGTTCCCGTGAGCTACCGATGACCGAGCCAGTCTGGTTGGTCGTCGGGCTCGGGAACCCCGGCCCTTCGTACGCCGGCAACCGGCACAACATCGGCTACCTGGTCAACGAGGAGCTGGCCTCGCGGGTCGGCGGGTCGTTCCGGGCGCACAAGACCGGTCGCGCCGACGTCGTCGAGGGCCGCATCGGCGGACCCGGCGGACCGCGGGTCGTCCTCGCCCGGCCGCGCTGCTACATGAACGAGAGCGGCGGCCCGGTCTCGGCGCTGGCCAAGTTCTACAAGGTGCCCGTCGAGCGGATCCTGGCGATCCACGACGAGCTCGACATCCCGTTCGACACGCTGCGCGTCAAGGTCGGCGGCGGCGACAACGGGCACAACGGCCTGCGCTCGATGCGCCGCTCGCTGGACTCCGGCGAGTTCTACCGGGTACGCGTCGGCATCGGCCGCCCACCCGGCCGGCAGGCGCCGGCAGACTTCGTGCTGCAGGACTACTCCTCGACCGAGCGGAAGATCCTGCCGTTCCAGGTGGACCGCGCGGCCGACGCCGTGGAGTCGCTTCTCACCGAGGGACTCGACCGCACCCAGAACGTCTTCAACCGGTGACGTCGCGCCGGCCTCGAGGCCGGCCTGATGACCGACATTTCAGTGCCTCGGTGCAGGTGGTGCATCCGTGTTCGAACGGTCAGTTGCGACCGGTAAACACCCAGGCCACGTCTAGCGCAGGAGTCGCGCCCGGGTCGGTTTCCCTAGTCATTGTTGACGGTTATGCGATGGATCCGCGAACGACGCTTGCTTTTGCAGACCCACGCTCCTAAGGATGATTTCGTCTCTTGTGGGGGGGGACGAAACACTGTAAAGGGTTCTGTCCTGATCGACAGCAGGGCCTTCGAAAAGCGGGGATCCACGTCCGTGCACGACGCGTAGCGTCATGCCCAGATGCGGTTTGCTTTTCGTCGCGCCTACCAGCCAGCCGGGGAAAAGCATGGCAGTTCCGACGACTGAGCCCGAGGTTCCTGGGGGCCGGAGCCTCGTGTCTCGCCGCCGCCGTGGCACTCGCGTGCCGCCGCGAAATGTCCGGGTCGAGGGCCCGCCGCGGAAGCGTGCCCACGCCACGCCGCTTGCCGTTCCGCAATACCGCCGTGCTCGCGCCGTCCTCGGGGCGGTCGCGTGCGCACTGCCGGCCGTCGCACTGGTCCTGCTCGTGGATCACTCGTCGCTGATCGCGCTCGTGGCCGTGCTCGCGTGGGCTCTGCTCTCGGTCCTGCGTGCATCGTCAGCCGGGTACCGCACCGGCCCGAAGGACGTCGCGCAACGAGCAGTCGTCTTCATAGCGCTGGTCGGAGTTGCGGCCTCCACAAGCCTGGTCTCCGACGCGCGCGCCGACCTTGCGATAGGCGCGGTGGCTCTGGCGTGCTCGGTCGAGCTCGGAGGGCATCTGGTCAAAGCCTTCGACCCTCGCGACACGGCCGTCGTGCTGGTGGGGAGCCGCGATCAGGTCGAGTGCTGGGCAGCACGCGCCGAGACGGCCAAAGGCGTCTCGGTCCGGGGTGCCTGCGTGCTGGCCTCTGCGCGAACCATCCCGCTGCAGTCCCCGCTGGACGTGCCGACGGAGCGCTGGCTCGATGCGGTGCCGGAACTGGTGGCTGACGTAGGCGCTACCTCCGTCCTGCTGCTGCCGGGAGAAGGAGTCGGCGAGGAAGAGGTGCGCACCCTCGCGTGGATGTTCGATTCCACCGAGGTGGCGCTGCGGGTGGCGGCACCGTTGTCCTGCGTGGCCCGGCACCGGAAGAGCCTCGGTTCAGTCGGCGACCTCTCTGTCATCGACGTGGCTCACCCTCGGCCCAGGCCGGAGACCGTCGTGCTGAAGAGTGTTTTGGACCGGGCCGGGGCGGCAGTGTTGCTGGTGCTGCTGTCGCCGGTGCTCCTGGCGTGCTGTCTTCTCGTCCGACTCGACAGCCGGGGACCAGCACTCTTCGTGCAGACACGCGTGGGCCGTGCCGGCAAGCCGTTCCGGATGTTCAAGCTGCGCAGCATGTACACCGGCGCCGAAGCGGAGCGCGATCTGCTCGTGGACGTCAACGAGTCCGACGGCGCGCTCTTCAAGCTGCGCAGCGATCCCCGCGTGACTCGTGTCGGGCAATGGTTGCGGCGTTCGTCCCTCGACGAGCTTCCCCAGCTCATCAACGTCGTCCGGGGTGACATGTCGCTCGTGGGTCCTCGCCCGGCCCTGCCGGAGGAGGTGGCGAGGTACGACGAAGCGACCCGCCGACGGCTGGCGGTCAAGCCCGGGATCACCGGGCTGTGGCAGGTCAGCGGCCGCTCTGACCTGTCCTGGAAGGAGTCTGTGCGGCTGGACCTCTACTACGCCGACAACGTGCGGTTGCTCGACGACCTGGCCATCACGGCTCGCACGGTGGTCGCGGTCGCCCAGGGCCGCGGCGCCTACTGACGGACGAGGCGGCCTCGTGCGTTGCCGGTCCGCTCCAAGTGGCGGAGTCGTCGGTGGGTAGCCTCGTCACCGTGACCGAGCCCGCAGACCTGCCCACCCCGACCGTCGCCGCGCAGACCGACGACCACGCCTTCGCCGCCTGGGCCGCCACCGTCGCGGGCGACCTGCTCACCGAGGTCCGCGGCCAGGGGCTCGAGGGCAAGGAGCTCAAGGACGCCGGCGACCTGGCCGCCCACGACCTGCTGATGGCACTGTGCGCGGCGCACCGGCCCGACGACGCGGTGATGTCCGAGGAGAGCAAGGCCAGCATCGCCAACCGGGACCGGCTGAACGCCTCCCGGGTCTGGATCATCGACCCCCTCGACGGCACCCGTGAGTTCTCCGAGCCGCCCCGCGACGACTGGGCGGTGCACGTCGCGCTCTGGCAGGACGGCGAGCTCACCGTCGGCGCCGTCGCCCAGCCCGGCATCGGGACGACCTTCGACACCGGGCACCCCCCGATCGTGCCGCCGCGCAGTGCCGAGCGGCCCCGGATCGCGGTCAGCCGCACCCGCCCGCCCGCGTTCGTCGAAGGCCTCGCCGAGGAGATGGGCGCCGACCTGGTGCCGATGGGCTCCGCCGGCGCGAAGGTGATCTCGGTGGTCCGGGACGTGTCGGACGCCTACGTGCACGCCGGCGGGCAGTACGAGTGGGACTCCGCGGCACCGATCGCGGTCGCCCGTGCGGCCGGCCTGCACACCAGCCGCATCGACGGGTCGCCCCTGGTCTACAACCAGGAGGACGTCATGCTGCCCGACCTCGTGGTCTGCCGGCCCGAGCTCGCCGACACGATCCTCGACTACATCGCCCGGCACCCCGTCGAGTGATCTCCACCGTCCTCTGGGACGCCGACGGGGTCCTGCAGCGCACACCGACCGGCTTCGAGGAGTCGATGCGGCCGGCGCTCCGGGGCCGGGTCGACGACGTCGAGGGGTTCATGGCCGAGGCGTTCACCGCCGAGCGGCCCGCCCTCACCGGTGACGTGCGCTGGCTCGACGTACTCCCGGGGCTGCTGGAGCGCTGGGGCATCCCCGAGGCGTACGACGACCTGGTGCGCGTCTGGCTGACGATCGAGGCGGTCCCCGGGACCCACGAGATGGTCAGGGCGCTGCGTGCACAGGGGATCCGGTGCTGTCTCGCCACCAACCAGGACGTGGTGCGGGGGACGTTCATGCAGGACGACCTCGGCTACGGCCACCTGCTCGACGAGGCGTTCTACTCCTACGAGATGAAGGTGGCCAAGCCCGACCCGGCGTACTTCACGACCATCCTGGCCCGGGTGGGCGAGGAGCCCGAGCGGGTGCTGTTCATCGACGACAGCCTCCGCAACGTCGAGGCCGCCCGTCAGGTCGGCCTGGCCGCCGAGCACTGGGCCCACGGGGACGGTCTCGACGCGCTCCGCGACCACCTGGCCCACCACGGTCTCCGGGTGCGGTGAGCGTGCGTGCGCTGCTGCTCACCGGCACGGTCGGGGTGGGCAAGACGTCCGTCGCGGCGGCCGTCGGCGACCAGCTCCGGGAGCGGCAGGTCGCCAACGCGGTGGTCGACCTCGACGACCTGCGACGGGCCTGGCCCGCCGCACCGGGCGACCGGTTCAACACGACGGTGATGCTGGGCAACCTGTCCGCCGTGGCGGCCAACTACGTCGAGTCCGGCTTCACGACCCTGGTGCTCGCCGGTGTCCTCGAGACGGCCGACGACCGCCGACAGCACGCAGAGGCGGTGCCCGTCCCGCTCACCGTGTGCCGGCTGGTCGCCGACCACGACGTCGTGCAACGCAGGCTGCGCGTCCGGCACGTCGACGACCACGACGGGCTGGCGTGGCACCTGCACCGCTCGGGCGAGCTCGCCGCCATCCAGGACGAGTCGGCGGTCGAGGACCTGTGCCTCGACGTCAGCGCGGTCTCCGTGGCTGACGCCGCGTCGCGGCTGCTCGACCTCTGGGATGCGCGAGACTCACGACCATGGAGACGCTGACCCACGACTGGCGGATCGAGGAGCGGGAGTACGCCCGGCAGGAGCAGCGCCGCGGTCGACGGCACGCCTACGAGCGCCTCGACCCCCGGCGCACCGCGCTGGTCGTCGTGGACCTCGTGCCGTTCTTCGTCGAGGAGATGCCCTACGCCCGCGGGGTGGTGCCGCGCGTGAACACCATCGCGACGACGCTGCGCGGGGCCGGCGGCACGGTGGCGTGGGTGCTGCCCGGCTCGGGCGAACCCTCCGCGGTCAGCGACGAGTTCTTCGGCCCCGAGATCGCCGCGATGTTCCGCGCGTGCGGGGGCGACGGGCCGATGCGCGACCGGCTCTGGCACGAGCTCGCGGTGGCCGACGAGGACCTGCTGGTCGAGAAGACGGCGCCGAGCGCGTTCTTCCCCGGCTTCTCGCCGTTGCCCGGCCTGCTGCAGGAGCGCGGCATCGACACCGTGCTCGTCACGGGGGCGGTCACCAACGTCTGCTGCGAGTCGAGCGCCCGCGACGCCAGCACCCTGGGCTACCGCGTCGTGATGGTCGCCGACGCGAACGCCGCGCGTCGCGACCAGGACCACAACGCCACGCTGCACACGGTCTACCGGACCTTCGGCGACGTCCGGCCGACCGACGAGGTGCTCGGGCTCATCGCGGCCGGCTGACGGTCAGGCCTCCGGCTCGGGCGGCGTCTCCTGGCCCTCACGCTCGTCGCGCTCGGCCCACTCCAGCAGCGGTCTGATGTCGAACACCTCCCGGTCGATGCCGGCGTGCAGGTCGCCCAGCTCGGCGTAGCGCGCCGGCACGGTCGCGATCGTGAAGTCGCGCGGGTGCGCGTCGTCGACCTCGTCCCAGCGGATCGGTGTCGACACCGTGCCCTCGGGGTTGCCGCGCACGGAGTAGGCCGCGGCGATCGTGTGGTCGCGGGCGTTCTGGTTGTAGTCGACGAAGAGCTTCGTGGGGTCGCGGTCCTTGCGCCACCAGGTGGTCGTCACGTCGTCGGTGCGCCGCTCCACCTCGCGTGCGAACGCCAGCGCGGCCCGTCGTACGTCCTTGAAGCCGTGCTCGGGCCGGATCCGCACGTAGACGTGCATGCCCTTGCCCCCGGACGTCTTCGGGAAGCCGGTCGCGCCGAGCTCGTCGAGAACCTCGTGCGACGACGTGCGCGACCCGGCGGACGGTGGCGTAGTCGCAGTCGTCGCCCGGGTCGAGGTCGATGCGCCACTCGTCGGGCTGCTCGGTGTGCGCGCGGCGGCTGTTCCACGGGTGGAACTCGACCGTCGACATCTGCACCGCCCAGACGACGTGGGCGATCTCGGTGACGCAGAGCTCGTCGGCGGTGCGGTTCCACCGCGGGAAGTGCAGCCGCACGGTCTCCATCCATGGCGGGGCACCGGCCGGCAGCCGCTTCTGGTGCACCTTCTCGCCGCTGACCCCGGTGGGGAAGCGGTGCAGCATGCACGGCCGCTCGAAGAGCGCGTTGACGATGCCGTCGCGGACCGACAGGTAGTAGTCGACGAGGTCCAGCTTGGTCTCGCCGCGGGCCGGGAAGTAGACCCGGTCGGGGTTGCTCACCCGGACGACCCGGTCGTCGACCTCCAGCTCGACCGCGGGGCTCTTCGACGCCATGCTCCCGAAACTAGTGGAAGCCTGCGACACGGGACCGCAAGACTGCGGTCATGACCTCCACCATCGCGCACACCAGCGTCGACTGCGCCAACGCCTACGAGCTCTCGGAGTGGTGGAAGCAGGTGCTGGCGTACGTCGACCTCGACGGCGACCCGAACCTGCCCGGCCACGAGGAGTGCATGATCCGCTCGCTCGAGACCGGCCACCACGTGCTGTTCATCGAGGTGCCGGACGCCAAGCGGGTCAAGAACCGGATGCACTTCGACCTGCGGCCCACCGACCGCACCCGCGACGAGGAGGTCGAGCGGCTGCTGTCGCTCGGCGCCACCGAGCTCGAGGACCACCGGGAGATCCGTGGGGACAGCACCGGCTGGGTGACCCTGGCCGACCCCGAGGGCAACGAGTTCTGCGTCCTGCGCAGCGACGCCGAACGCGCTGTCGGGGCCACCTCGTAGACTGCACGCACAAGCCCCTCCCACCCCCTCGCCGGCGTGGACAGGGGTCAGTCGTGTTGCCTCGAGACCGGAGACCTTCGTGGGAGTCAGCGGCCTGGCCGACCTGGTCCTCCAGGACAAGACCCTCGCCGCCGCGATGGCGGACGCCCGGGGCGGCGCCGTCCCGGCGCTCGACCTGACCGCTCCGGGTGCGGTGCGCCCGTTCGTGGTCAAGGGCCTCGTCGACGCCGGCCGCACGGTGCTCGCCGTGGCGGCCACGGCCCGCGAGGCCGAGGACCTCGTCACCGCCCTGGCCGGCCTGATGGACCCGGCCGAGGTCGCCTACTACCCGGCGTGGGAGACCCTGCCGCACGAGCGGCTGTCGCCCCGCAGCGACACCGTGGGCCGGCGGCTGGCCGTGCTCCGCCGGCTGCGGCATCCCGGCACCGACGCCTCCAACGGTCCGCTCAAGGTGGTCGTCGCGCCGGTCCGCTCGGTCCTCCAGCCGCAGGTCCGCGGCCTCGCCGACCTCGAGCCGGTCGAGCTCTCCGTCGGTGACGAGGTCGAGCTCGACGACGTCGTGCGACGGCTCGCCGGCGCGGCGTACTCCCGGGTCGACCTCGTCGAGAAGCGCGGCGAGTTCGCCGTCCGCGGCGGCATCATCGACGTGTTCCCGCCCACCGAGGAGCACCCGCTGCGGGTGGAGTTCTGGGGCGACGAGGTCGAGGAGATCAGGTCGTTCGCGGTCGCCGACCAGCGCACCCTCGAGCCGGCCAGCCGGCTGTGGGCACCTCCGTGCCGTGAGCTGCTGCTGACCGACGAGGTGCGGGCGCGGGCCAAGGAGCTGGGGGAGACCCACCCACAGCTCGCCGAGCTCGCCGAGAAGCTCGCCGACGGTCACGCCGTCGAGGGCATGGAGTCGCTGGCGCCGGTGCTCGTGGACGAGATGGAGATGCTCGTCGACCTGCTGCCGCCGACCACCCACGTGCTGGTGCTCGATCCCGAGCGGGCCCGCAGCCGCGCCCACGACCTGGTCGCGACGAGCGAGGAGTTCCTCGGGGCGTCCTGGGCCGCCGCCGCGGGCGGCGGCGCCGCACCCATCGACCTGGGCAAGGCGTCCTACCACTCGCTCGCCGATGTGCGGACGATGAGCCTGGCGCAGGGCAAGGCCTGGTGGAGCGTGTCGCCGTTCGGGCTGGACCCGGAGGCCGCGCCCTCCAGGGAGCCGCTGCGAGACGTGATGGGCGAGATCGTGTCCTCCGGCGTCGACGCCGAGGCGGGAGCCGTCGAGTCCCGGGTGCTGCCGTTCCAGACCGTCGAGGCCTACCGCGGCGACATGGAGCGCGCGGTCACCGACATGAAGGCCTGGCTGGGCAACGACAGCAGGGTCGTCCTGCTGCACGAGGGCCACGGCCCCGCCCAGCGGATGGTCGAGGTGCTCAAGGAGCACGACGTCCCGGTCCGGCTGGTCGAGACGCTCGACGGCGAGCCCGAGAAGGGCCTGGTGCACGTCACCACCGCGACGCTCGAGCACGGCTTCACCGACGCCGGGCTCTGCCTGGCCGTGCTCACCGGCGACGACCTCACCGGCCAGCGCGCGTCCACCAAGGACATGCGCAAGATGCCGACCCGCCGCAAGAAGCAGATCGACCCGCTGGAGCTCAAGGCCGGCGACTACGTCGTCCACGAGCAGCACGGCGTCGGCCGCTACCTCGAGATGCGGCAGCGCGAGGTGCAGGGCGCCACCCGCGAGTACCTCGTCCTCGAGTACGGCTCCTCACGGCGTACGTCGAAGGGGGCGGCCCGTCGGCCGATATGCTCTACGTGCCCACCGACCAGCTCGACCAGGTCACCCGCTACGTCGGCGGCGAGCAGCCGTCGCTCGACCGGCTCGGCGGCGCCGACTGGGCCAAGCGCAAGGGCCGCGCCCGCAAGGCGGTCAAGCAGATCGCGGCCGAGCTGATCAAGCTGTACGCCGCCCGGCAGGCCACCAGGGGGCACGCCTTCGGGCCGGACAGCCCCTGGCAGCGCGAGCTCGAGGACGCCTTCCCGTTCGTGGAGACGCCCGACCAGCTCTCGACGGTCGACGAGGTCAAGCGCGACATGGAGCAGCAGGTCCCGATGGACCGGCTGGTCTGCGGCGACGTCGGCTACGGCAAGACCGAGATCGCGGTCCGTGCGGCGTTCAAGGCCGTGCAGGACGGCAAGCAGGTCGCCGTACTCGTGCCGACGACGCTGCTGGTCCAGCAGCACTTCTCGACCTTCAGCGAGCGGATGGCCGGCTTCCCGGTGATCCTCAAGGGCCTGTCGCGCTTCCAGACCGACAAGGAGGCCAGCGAGGTCATCGAGGAGCTCGCCGAGGGCAAGGTCGACATCGTCATCGGCACGCACCGGCTGCTCAACCCCGACATCAAGATCAAGAACCTCGGGCTGATCATCGTCGACGAGGAGCAGCGCTTCGGTGTCGAGCACAAGGAGCAGATGAAGCGGCTCCGGACGTCGGTCGACGTGCTGGCGATGTCCGCGACGCCGATCCCGCGCACCCTGGAGATGGCGATCACCGGCATCCGCGAGATGTCCACGATCACCACCCCGCCCGAGGAGCGGCACCCGGTGCTCACCTACGTCGGCGCCTACGAGGACCGGCAGGTGATCGCCGCGATCCGGCGCGAGCTGCTCCGCGAGGGCCAGGTCTTCTTCATCCACAACCGGGTGCAGTCGATCGAGAAGGCCGCCTCGAGGATCAAGGAGCTCGTGCCCGAGGCCCGGGTCGCCACCGCGCACGGCCAGATGGGGGAGCACCAGCTCGAGCAGGTGATGGTGGACTTCTGGGAGAAGCGCTTCGACGTGCTGGTGTGCACCACGATCGTGGAGTCCGGGCTCGACGTCTCCAACGCCAACACCATGGTGATCGAGCGGGCCGACGCGCTCGGCCTGTCCCAGCTCCACCAGCTGCGCGGCCGGGTGGGCCGTGGCCGGGAGCGGGCCTACGCCTACTTCCTCTACCCGCCGGACAAGCCGCTCACCGAGACCGCGCACGAGCGGCTCGCCACCCTCGCGCAGCACTCCGACCTCGGCGGCGGCATGGCCATCGCGATGAAGGACCTCGAGATCCGCGGCGCCGGCAACCTGCTCGGCGGCGAGCAGTCCGGGCACATCGCCGACGTCGGGTTCGACCTCTACGTGCGGCTGGTCGGCGAGGCGGTCGCCGACTTCCGCGGCGACGGCGCGCCCGGAGCCGGTGGAGACCAAGATCGAGCTGCCGATCGACGCGCACCTGCCGCACGACTACGTGCCCAGCGAGCGGCTGCGCCTGGAGATGTACAAGCGGCTGGCGGAGGTCCGCGCCGACGAGGACGTCGACCTGATCCGTGAGGAGATGCTCGACCGCTACGGCGAGCCGCCGGCCGAGGTCGCGAGCCTGCTCCAGGTGGCCCGCTTCCGCGGCCGGGCCCGGCAGGCCGGGCTGACCGACGTGACCCTCCAGGGCAAGTACGTCCGGTTCTCGCCGGTCGAGCTGCCCGACTCCGCGACCGTGCGGCTCAACCGGCTCTACCCGAAGAGCCTGGTCAAGCCCCAGGTGCGTACGATGCTGGTGCCTCGCCCCTCGACGGCCGTCGTGGGCGGGCACCCGATCCGCGACGAGGCGCTGCTGGCCTGGGCCCGCGAGGTCGTCGACGCGGTCATCGACCCCGCCGGCGCACCTGTGAAGAGCTAGATCAGCAACTAGGCAGCAACAAGGAGAAGAGTCACCGTGGCCCGTTCCCGCACCGTCCTGGCCGCCGTCGCCGCGGCCGCCGGCCTCGCGCTCTCGGCGTGCAGCGCGCACCCCGGCTCCGCCGCGGTGGTCGGTGACGAGTCGATCAGCGACAGCCGGGTCGACGACGTGGCCAGCGCCCTGTGCGCGGCCCAGGGCGGTGGCCAGAGCGGCGGGCAGGACCTCGCCGCCCGCGGCGCCCGCCAGGGTGCGCTCGACGTGCTGATCAACAGCTCCCTCTCCCGCCAGTACGGCGCCTCGCAGGGAGTCCAGCCCGACCAGGAGCAGGTCTCCGCGGCGCTGGCCGCCAACGCGCAGAACATCTCCGGGCTGCCCGCCGAGCATCGTCAGGACTTCAAGGACACGCTGCGGGAGTACGCCGAGGGCCAGCTGATGCTCATCGATGTCGGCCGGCGCGAGCTCGCGAAGTCCGGCACGAAGAACGCCACCGAGCAGCAGGCCGTCTCCGAGGGCACCAAGCTGCGCAACGCCTGGGCAGCCAAGAACGCCGAGGTCACCGTCGACCCGCGCTTCGGCGAGTACTCCAAGAACGCCCTGCTGCCCAAGAGCGGTTCGCTCTCGGTCGCCGCCTCGAAGTCCGCCACCGACGGCGGCAGCCCCGACCCGTCGCCGGGCTGGATCGCCGCTTTGCCGGCCAGCCAGAAGTGCAGCTGACCCTCCTGATCACCAGCCCGCGGGTCGCCCCCGGGCTGCTGTCCTGGTCCGCGTGGTCGGCGATCGCCGCCGCCCCACGACGCCTGGCCTCCTCGCCCGACGCGCCGCTCGCGCGTGCCGTCGTCGCGGCGGGCCACCCGGTCGACGTACTCCCGGGGGCGTCCGTGGCAGACGTGCTGGCCGCCGCCCGTGCCGACGACGTCGTGTGGCTGGCCGACGACGCGGAGGCGGAGTCGTTCCCGAGCGGGCTCGCCGCCGCCCTCGTCGAGGGGGACGGGTCCGTCGTGGTCGAGGTGCTGCACGCGTCGTACGACGTGCCGGGCGCGCGCCTGCTCGACCTGGTGACGGTCATGGACCGGCTGCGCCGCGAGTGCCCGTGGGACCGGGAGCAGACCCACCGGTCGCTGGCGAAGTACCTCCTCGAGGAGGCCCACGAGACGATCGAGGCGATCGAGGGGCTCGCGGACCCGCCGGACTACACGCACCTGCGCGAGGAGCTCGGTGACCTGCTTCTGCAGGTGTACTTCCACGCCCGGGTCGCCTCCGAGCAGCCCGACGGCTTCACGATCGACGACGTCGCCGCCGGCATCGTCGACAAGCTCGTGCACCGGCACCCGCACGTGTTCGCGGACCTCGACGTGGAGGACGCCGACGAGGTCGAGCGCAACTGGGAGTCGCTGAAGGCCTCCGAGAAGGGCCGCGCGTCCGTGCTCGACGGTGTCCCGCCGGGCCTGCCGGCGCTCGCCCTGGCCGACAAGGTGCTCGGCCGCGCCGCGAAGGTCGCGATCACCCCGACCGCCACCGAGGACCTGGGCGACCGGCTGCTCGCCCTCGTCGTGGAGGCCCGCGCCTCCGGCCGCGACGCCGAGCAGGACCTCCGCGACGCGGTCCGCCGGCTGGCCGACGCCGTACGCCTCTCCGAGTCCGGGTAGTCCGTGACGTTCTGGCTGCTCCGGAGCCCCGGAGCAGCCACTTCGTCACGGACTACCCGGACTTGTTCACAGGAGCGACGTGCCGCCGCCCTCGAGCAACGCGGCGGCGACCCTGCGCCGGTTCTCCACGAACAGGTCGGCGTCGAGCCGGGGGAGCACGTCGTCCCAGAAGGCCAGCATCGCGCCGCGGCCCTGCATCATCCCGAGCGGGCGGGCCATGAAGTGCATGTGGAAGTGCGCGGACCCGTCGCCCCAGCGGGAGAAGTGCGTGCGGGCCACCCCGTCGAGCCCCTGGATCGCGCCGGCCAGCCGCTGCACGATCGCGCCGAACGACGCCAGCAGATCGGGGCCCAGCTCGTCGAGCCGCAGGTGGTCGTTCGGGGCGAGACCCGCGACGAACGGCAGCCCGGTCTCCTCGCCCGCCCCGACGTGCCAGTGCTCGTCGGCCCAGAACGACGTGTCGCGCCACGTGCAGTGGAAGCACGCCGCCGGGTCCTCGACACCGGCGCGCGGCCGCTCGGGCACCAGCATCGGCTCCAGGGGCTTCATCCGCACGTCGCCCTCGAAGCCGAAGAACGGCGACTCCAGCAGCGACTGTGCCGGGAGCCGTTCCCCGATGGGCAGGGCGTCGTGGTACGCCGACCGGGCCGGGTCGGTCTCGTAGACGCGCCTGTCCTGCATGTCCTGCGTGTCCTCCGCCATGCGGCGCAGTCTGCCAGCCGGCTCACCGCCGCCCGAGCGTGCAACGCACGGCCATGTGCAGGACCGCCCGGCCGTCCTCGCCGCGGACCGACTCGACCAGCTCCTCGGCCCGCGCCATCGTGTCGGCGCGCTGCGCGTCGTCCATCCGGCCCCAGAACATCCGCTGCCCGGTCGACATCGTCCAGCGCTGCCACGCGTGCACGTCGGCGAACTCGACCGGCAGCGCCTCCTCGACGACGCGTACGTCGGACCCGCCGGCTGCCTCCGCGAGCGCGGTCAGCGTCTCGGCGTTGGCGAACGGGTCGTCCTTCTCGCGCTCGATGAGCGGGTCCAGCAGCTCCTTCGGGATGAACGGCTCGAACAGGTCGCCCAGCGCCTCGAAGGTCGGGTCCGGCTGCCCGAACGTGGTGACGCCGAACCGCCCGCCCGGCCGCAGCAGCCGCAGCCAGCGGGCGAGGGCGTCGCCCGGGTCCGGCAGGAAGAACAGCACCAGCGACGAGGTGAGCACGTCGAACGACTCCTCCGGCAGCGTCGGCCGGGTCGCGTCCATCTCGACCACCGTGACGTCGTGCCCGGCCACCGCCTCGCGGGTCAACGCGACCATCACGGGGGAGAGGTCGGCCGCGGTGACCCTCGCCCCCGCCTCCGCGAGCCGGACGGTCACCGCCCCGCGCCCGCAGCCCAGGTCGAGGGCGTCCTCGCCCTGGTGCACGTCCAGCAGGCCCACGAGCCGGGCCGCGATCGGCTGGAAGAACGCCACCCCGCTCTGGTCGTAGTCGGCCGCGACCATGTCGAACAAGTGGCGGACCAGGGCAACCGGCTCGGCGAGCTCGCTCATGGGCGCAGTGTCGGCTCACGCGGGCTCGACGTACCAGACCCGGACGGGCCATTGCGGCCGACCGTCCGGTCTCGACGGCTGCAGCGCCGGGGGCCCGACCGCTGGACCGCGCAGCGAGCCCTGCCCGGTTCGAACCGGTCGCGCCGTTAGGCTGATCCGGTCCCGTCCCTACGGCAGCAGGAGCACCATCGTGGCGTCCATCGAGGCAGTCGGAGCCCGCGAGATCCTCGACTCGCGCGGCAACCCCACCATCGAGGTCGAGGTGGCGCTCGACGACGGCACGATCGGCCGCGCGGCGGTCCCGTCGGGTGCGTCGACCGGCGCGTTCGAGGCGGTCGAGCTGCGCGACGGCGGCAAGCGCTACGGCGGCAAGGGCGTCGGCAAGGCCGTCGACGCCGTCCTCGACGCGATCGGTCCCGAGCTCGTCGGCTTCGAGGCGTCCGAGCAGCGGCTCGTCGACGCCCGGCTGCTCGAGCTCGACGGCACCCCCAACAAGGCCCAGCTCGGCGCGAACGCGATCCTCGGCGTCTCCCTGGCCGTCGCCCGCGCGGCCGCGGAGTCGGCGGACCTCCCGTTGTTCCGCTACGTCGGTGGCCCCAACGCCCACCTGCTGCCGGTGCCGATGATGAACATCCTCAACGGCGGTGCGCACGCCGACACCGGCGTCGACGTCCAGGAGTTCATGATCGCGCCGATCGGCGCGGCCACGTTCCGTGAGGCGCTCGAGCAGGGCGCGAGCGTCTACCACGCGCTCAAGGCGGTGCTGAAGGAGAAGGGCCTGGCCACGGGCCTCGGCGACGAGGGCGGCTTCGCCCCCGACCTGCCGAACAACCGCGAGGCCCTCGACCTGATCACCACGGCCGTCGAGAAGGCGGGGCTGAAGCCCGGCCGGGACATCGTGTTCGCGCTCGACGTGGCGGCCACCGAGTTCTGGTCCGAGGACGGCTACACCTTCGAGGGCGCGACCAAGTCGTCGGGGGAGATGATCGCCTACTACAGCGAGCTCGCCTCGTCGTACCCGATCGTCTCCATCGAGGACCCCCTCAACGAGGAGGACTGGGACGGCTGGAAGGCGATGACCGCCTCGCTCGGCGACAAGGTCCAGCTCGTCGGCGACGACCTGTTCGTCACCAACGTCGAGCGCCTCGGCCGCGGTATCGCGGAGAAGTCCGCCAACGCGCTGCTGGTCAAGGTCAACCAGATCGGCTCGCTCACCGAGACCCTCGACTCCGTCGACCTCGCGCACCGCAACGGGTTCCGCTGCATGATGAGCCACCGCTCCGGCGAGACCGAGGACACCACCATCGCGGACCTCGCCGTGGCCACCAACTGCGGCCAGATCAAGACCGGCGCCCCGGCCCGCTCCGAGCGCGTCGCGAAGTACAACCAGCTGCTCCGCATCGAGGAGGAGCTCGACGACGCGGCCCGCTACGCCGGCCGTGGCGCGTTCCCCCGCTTCGGGTCGGAGGGCTGACGGCAGCATGTCCCAGAGCCGTCCGTCGGGTCGCGGGTCGTCCCGCCCCCGCCCCCCGGGGTCGGGTCCCCGCGGTGCGTCCCGTCGTACGTCGACCCCGCGGGCCGGCGCACGTCCGGGAGCCGGTCCCGGTCCCCGCCGGGGCGTCCCGCGCCAGCGGCCGTCGTCGCGGGGCCGCACGGCGCCCGCGCGCCCGCGGCTGACCGGACGCGCGGCGATCCTGGTGCTCGTGCTCGCGGTGCTGATGGTGTCCTACGCGTCGAGCATGCGGGCCCACCTCGAGCAGCAACGCCACCTCGCCGCGCTCGACCAGGACATCGCCTCGTCGAAGGCCGACATCGCGTCCCTCCAGCGGGAGAAGAAGCGCTGGAACGACCCGGCCTACGTGCGCACCGTCGCGCACCAGCGCTTCGGGTGGGTGCTGCCGGGCGAGATCGGCTTCCAGGTGCTCGACGACAACGGCAAGCCGCTGGGCCACACCGACACGTTGGCCGACCCGGCCTCCGTGACGGAGGCGAACCGCCCGCTGTGGTGGCAGTCCGCCTGGGGCAGCGTGGTCGCGGCCGGCAAGCCCGAGGTGGCCAAGCAGGACGTGCCGCAGCCGGTCACCAAGATCAAGCCGCCGAAGGTGTCGAAGCGTTGATCGACCCCGACGACGAGCGGGTCATCGAGGCCCAGCTCGGGCGGCCGCCGCGCGCGATCCACGCCGTCGGGCACCGCTGCCCGTGCGGCAACCCCGACGTGGTGGCGACCGAGCCGCGGCTCGAGGACGGCACACCGTTCCCGACCACCTTCTACCTGACCTGCCCGCGGGCCGCGTCGATGATCGGCACGCTCGAGGCGTCCGGCCTGATGAAGGAGATGTCGGACCGGCTCGAGACCGACCCCGACCTGGCCGCCGCCTACGCCGGCGCGCACGAGTCCTACCTCGCCTTCCGGGAGTCGATCGGCCACGTGCCGGAGATCGCCGGCGTCTCCGCCGGCGGGATGCCGGCCCGCGTGAAGTGCCTGCACGTGCTGGCCGGACAGGCCCTCGCGCAGGGCCGCGGTGTCAACCCGCTCGGCGACGAGGTGCTCGACCTGCTCGGCGAGTTCTGGGCCGCCGGTCCGTGCGCCACCGTCGAGGACGAGGAGTGACCCGGGTCGCGGCCGTCGACTGCGGCACCAACACCGTCAAGCTCCTCGTCTGCGACATCGACAAGGCCGCCGGCACCCAGGACACCCTCGTCCGCGAGCTGCGCATCGTCCGCCTCGGGCAGGACGTCGACCGGACGGGACGGCTGGCGGACGAGGCGCTGGCCCGGCTGTTCGCCGCCGTCGACGAGTACGCCGCGATCGTCGCCGAGCACCACGTCGACGCCCTGCGCTTCGTGGCCACCTCCGCGGTGCGCGACGCCAGCAACGCCGACGTGTTCGCCCGCGGGATCGAGGAGCGGCTCGGCGTCGCCCCCGAGGTGGTCTCCGGTGACGAGGAGGCCGCGCTCTCCTACGACGGTGCGACCCGCGCCCTGGTCGACGTACCGGGGCCGATCGCGGTGCTCGACATCGGCGGCGGCTCCACCGAGCTGATCGTCGGCGACGCGCACGGGCACGTCCGGGCCGCCCGGTCGCTGGACGTCGGCTCCGTGCGGGTCACCGAGCGGCTGATGCCGTCCGACCCGCCGACCGCCGACGAGATCGCCGCCGCCCGCGACGTGGTCGACACGGCGCTGGACACCCTCCCGTCGTACGACGTCCGGGTCGGTGACGCGCGCACCCTGGTCGGCACGGCCGGCACCGTCACCACGGTCGCGGCCGTGCTGCTCGGGCTGACGACCTACGACCGTTCGCGGGTGCACGGTGCGAGGTTCCCGCGGGCAGACGTCGACGCGCTCGTCGAGCGGTTGCTGGCGATGACCGTGGCCGAGCGCGAGGCCCTCGGCATACCCTCCGGGCGCTCCGACGTCATCGGCGCCGGCGCGCTGATCCTCGACCGCGTGCTGCTGCGCTCGTCGGCCCCGGACCTGCTGGTCTCGGACTCCGACATCCTCGACGGGATCGCCTGGTCCGTCGCCTGACGGTTGACCTCGGTGGCGGTGGGTACCGGCCCCGCATGGCAGCACCACAGCAGACCAACCGACCGGAGCTCGGGTCCGATCCCTCGCTGGGCGCCCTGGTGCACGACATGACCCAGCAGATGTCGACACTCGTGCGTGACGAGATCCGCCTGGCCCAGGCGGAGATGACAGAGAAGGGCAAGAAGGCCGGCCGCGGTGCCGGCCTGTTCGGCGGGGCAGGACTGGTGGCGCTGTACGGCGTCGCCGCTCTCCTCGCGACCGTCGTCCTGGCCCTCGCCCTCGTGATGCCCGCCTGGCTCGCGGCACTGATCGTGACCGTCGTGCTGTTCGCCGTCGCGGGCGTGCTGGCGATGCAGGGCAAGTCCAACGTGTCGCAGGCGACGCCGGCCAAGCCGGAGGAGGCCATCGAAGGTCTCAAGCAGGACGTCGCGACGGTGAAGGGAGAGCACGGACATGAGCACGTCTGACATCCGCCCCAACGGCGTCGCGCCGCACCCGACGACCACGAAGCCGACCGCGTCCAACGACCCGGACGCGATCCGCGAGGACATCGAGCGCACCCGCGAGGAGCTCGCGGAGACCGTCGACGCCCTGCACGCCAAGCTCGACGTGAAGACGCAGGCGAAGGAACGCGTCGCCCGCATGAAGGACCAGGCCACGACCGACACGGGCAGGCCCCGTCCCGAGGTCGTCGCCGGCGTGGTCGGTGCGGTCCTGCTGGTCGCCGGACTCGTCTGGTGGCGCAAGGGCTGACCGGCCCCCGAGGCTCCGGGTCCAGCAGCGGGCTCGTGAGGCCGTCGACGCCGGTCGAGGGGATTCTGAGGCGGCGTCGGCGGCAGCCCCCTGCCGTGCCCTCCTGCCAGGATGGCCGGGTGGCCGATCTCCCGCACCCGGTGACCGGGCAGCCCTTCCCGTCCCCGGTGCCGCCGGGCACCGGCTGGCCGGACGACCCGGCCACGCCCGCCACCCCGGTCGCGCGGGACGCCGACGACGTGCGCCGCATCGCGGTCGACACCGACCTCCCTGCGCTCTCTGCGGCGGTCTCCGTCTGCCGTGCCTGCGACCGGCTCGTCGCCTGGCGCGAGGCCGTGGCGCGGGACAAGCGCGCGTCGTACGCCACCGAGCCCTACTGGGGCCGCCCGATCGCCGGCTGGGGTGACGAGGCCCCGCGCGTCCTCGTGCTGGGTCTGGCCCCGGCCGCCAACGGCGGCAACCGGACCGGCCGGATCTTCACCGGGGACCGCTCCGGGGACTGGCTGTTCGCGTCCCTGCACCGGGTGGGGCTCGCCAACCAGCCCACCTCCGTGCACGCCGGCGACGGCCTCCGGCTGGTGCGTACCCGGATGGTGGCCGCGGTCCGCTGCGCACCACCGGACAACAAGCCCACGACGGCCGAGCGGGACACCTGCGCCCCGTGGCTGGAGCGAGAGGTCACGTTGGTCGAGGCGTCGGTGCGCGCGGTGGTCTGCCTCGGCTCGTTCGGCTGGGCCGCCGCGCTGCGCACCTTCCGGGCGATCGGGTACGACGTACCCCGGCCCCAGCCGCGCTTCGGTCACGCCGCCGAGGCCGTGCTCACCGCGCCCACCGGCCGGACCGTGCTGCTGCTCGGCAGCTACCACCCGTCGCAGCAGAACACCTTCACCGGCAAGCTCACCGAGCCGATGCTGGACGCCGTGCTCGGCCGCGCCGCCGCCCTGGCTCTGGAAGACTGACCGCCCGCCCCCGTATCCCAACGGCAGAGGAAGAGGTCTTAAAACCTTTCAGTCTGGGTTCGAATCCCAGCGGGGGCACACCAGCCGGGCCAGCCGTTGAAGGCGGCGCACTATGCACGAGCATCTTCTCGGGCCGACCCGGCAGCCCGCGAGGCCCAACCGGAACGCGGTGCAGACCTCCGGCGATGCCCGCAAGACGGTCGGACCCCGGTGGCAGGATCACCCAGGTGAGCAAGCCAGAGGTGCTCTCCTCCTCCCAGCTCGTCGAGATGTCGACCGCGCTGCCTGAGGTGGTCCTCAAGGAGGGCGTCAACTGGACCAACATCACGTTCAACGGACGTGGGTTCGCCTGGGTCAACCACCCGGAGAACCGGGCGATGATCAAGGCCCACCACGACGAGCGCGAGGCCCTGCTGGCGACCGCGCCTGCGGTCTACGAGGCCGGCTGGGCGACGAGCTCCTCGGCGTGGGTCAGAGTCCGCCTCGAGCTCGCCGACCCCGCAGAGGTCTTCGAGCTCCTCGAGGAAGCCTGGCGGATGACTGCGACGAAGCGGGCGATCAAGGCCTACGACGAAGCCCAGGGCGGCTAGCGAGCACCTGGACCCGGATCGCCGACCATCGCTCCGCGAGGTGCTCCTGAGGGCTTTGACCGGGCGGTCAATCAAACTATTCTGGTGACGGTCGATCCGCCTGAGGGACGACGGGTCCGGACACGCAAGGAAGTCACCATGAAGCAGTGGACACGCTGGCAGGACTGGGTGGCGCTCGCCGCGGGCGCCTACGCCGCTGCTGGCACCGATCTGGACGACCACCACGAACACCGCCACCTGGACGATGGTGGTGCTGGGCGCCGTGACGGCGCTCGCCGCGCTGTGGTCGCTGTACCGCCCCGGGGACGTCTACTCCGAAGGGGCGCACGCCGTGCTGGGCGTGCTGTTCATCATCGCGCCCTGGGTGATGGGCTTCTCCGCCGTCAACGCCATGGCGATCACGGCCTGGGTCGTCGGTGCCGTCACCCTGGTAGCCGGCCTCCTGGCACTGCGCGAGAGCAACCGGCTGCACCACCAGCCGCTCGCTAGCCACTAGCGGCGAGGGCCCCTCGCTGGAACCATCGGGATGGCCGGCCGTGGGACGCGGTCGGCCATCCCGCCGTCTCGACCGGAGGAGCGATCGTGCCCGACGAGCCCGACGATCGCCGCACCCGGATCCTCGACGCGTCCGAGCAGCTGTTCGCCGAGTCCGGCTTCGACGCCACGCCGACGGCGCGGATCGCGGATCTGGCCGAGGTCCCCAAGGGCCTGGTCTTCTACTACTTTCCGCACAAGATCGAGCTGCTGAAGGCGCTGCTCAACGAGCGGCTCCCGCGCCACCCGCTCTGCGACGCCGACGAGGTGGCCGTCCCCGGGAACCCGGTCCGGTCCCTGCTGCGGCTGGCCAAACGGCTCGCGCTCGGGGAGCACCAGTCCCAGGTCCTGCGCACGATCATCTTCCGGGAGAGCGGCACCCACCCCGAGGTCCGTGAGCACGTGCGCACGCTGCGCGAGGGGCTGCTCGACGTGACCGAGCGGGTCCTCGACAACGCGGTCGAGGAGGAGCTCGACCCCGTACGTCGCAGGCAGGCCGCCCACACGTTCGTCGCGGTCATGCTCGACGAGGCCAACGCCCGCCGGTTCGACGGGGAGGTTCCCGACCTCGAGGGCGCCGCCGAGATCGTCTCGCGCGCGCTGCAGCCCTCCGGCTATGTGTGATGTCCAGCCAGGTTGTTCAACCTGGTGATGGGTGCGGCCTTGCCGATCGCGGTGTGGGACCGGGCGCGGATGCTACGCCCGCTGACGCGACACTCTTCCGACGCACGCCCTAGCGTCCGACGGCGACCGGGGTCCGGTCCCGCGACACCCGCACCGAGATGACGGCCGCGACGACGCACAGCAGGGCGGCGCTGAACCACGCGACGGTGTACGTGCCGGTGCGGTCGCGGGCGAAGCCGGCCGCCACCGACGCGATGGCGGCGCCGATCTGGTGCGACGCGAACACCCAGCCGAACACCACGGTGCCGCGCTCGCCGAACGCATTGCGGCACAGCGCCACCGTCGGCGGCACGGTCGCCACCCAGTCGAGCCCGTAGATCACCACGAACGCCACGATGCTCGGGTGCACCGCATCGGCCAGCAGCACCGGCAGCAGCGCCAGACCGACCCCGCGGAAGAAGTAGTAGAAGCCGAGCAGCAGCCGCGGGTCGTAGCGGTCGGTCAGCCACCCGGAGCCGATCGTGCCGACGATGTCGAAGATCCCCACCACCGCGAGCAGTCCCGCGGCGGTGGTCTCGCCCATGCCGTGGTCGTGCGCCGCGGGCACGAAGTGCGTGCCGATCAGCCCGTTGGTCGTGGCGCCGCAGATCGCGAAGCCGGCCACCAGCGCCCAGAAGGTCCGCGTCCGGGACGCGTCGCGCAGTGCCTCGAGCGCGATCCGGCCGGCGTTCGGCCGCGCGACCTGCGGCACCTGGTCCGACTCGATGACGAGACAGTCGTGGGGTTCGGCCTCGTCGGCGCCGTACGCCGTCACGCCGCGGTCGGCGGGGTGGTCGCGCATCACCACCAGCACCAGAGGTACGACGGACAGGGCGGCCGCCGCGATGACGAGGGAGGCGAGGCGCCAGCCTGCGTGCTCGGCGACGACCGCGACGACGGGCAGGAACACGAGCTGGCCGGTGGCGCTGCCGGCGGTCAGGATCCCGGTGACCAGGCCGCGGTGCCGCACGAACCACCGCTGCGCGACCGTGGCCGCGAACACCAGCGCCATCGACCCGGTGCCGAGGCCGATCAGCACGCCCCAGGTGAGCACCAGCTGCCAGCTGGAGGCCACGAAGACGGTGAGCCCCGACCCGGCCGCGATCAGCAGCAGCGCCGTGGTGGTGACCCGCCGGATCCCGAAGCGGTCCATGAGGGCGGCGGCGAACGGTGCGGTGAGGCCGAACAGGACGAGGTTCACGCCGACCGCGAGCGAGAGCGTCGCGCGCGACCAGCCGAACTCGTCCTGGAGCGGCACCATCAGCACGCCGGGGGCCGCCCGGAAGCCGGCGGCGCCGAGCAGCGCCACGAACGCCACGGCGGCGACCGGCCAGGCGGGGTGCACACGACGGCGCGGGGAGGCGAGCGTGGTCATGGGTGCGGCCCTTCGGGAGGGTGGCGAGCGGGCTGGTGCGGCCGACGCTAACAACCTAAACTTTCTTCAAGCAAGCCAGATCCGGCCACCGACCGTCGAGAAGGAGACAACCTCGTGCCCCTGCGCTCCGACTGGTCCGAGGACCCCTGCCCGGTCGCCCGCTCGCTCGACGTCGTGGGGGACCCGTGGGTGCTGCTGATGCTGCGCGAGGCGTTCGCCGGTGCGACCCGGTTCGAGCAGTTCCGCACCCTCGGCTGCGCCGACAACGTGCTGAGCCGGCGGCTCGCGGCGATGGTGGACGCCGGACTGCTCGTGCGCTCGCCCTACCGGGACGGCGGGCGGACCCGCGAGGAGTACCTCCTCACCGGTGCCGGGCGCGACCTGCTGCCCGTGGTGCACGCGCTGGCCCAGTGGGGGGAGCGGCACCGCCCGCGCTCGACGGGCCGGTTCGACGTGGTGCACGACGCCTGCGGCCGGGTCACGGAGAGTGCGGACACCTGCTCGCACTGCCGCGTCCCGATCGGTCCGCAGGACGTGTCCTGGCGCCGGCCCCGCGACCCGGAACGGCTCACCCCGCTGGTCCGTTGAGGTTATTTGTCATCTACACCTGAAAAACCGCTGAAGTCGGGAACACCCAACCGTGCAGGGCCGTTCTGTCCTGTGGCGGACCCGTACGATGGGAGTGCGGTTCCACACGGGCTCCCAGATCGGGGCCCGCAGGCCTCCAAGGAGGAGACCACACATGCAGAGCAGCAACCCTGTCTTCCGCAAGGCGGAGGGCTTCAACGGGCAGTCGCGGACCTACCCGGCGAGCGGGATGACCTACCCCGCGTACGGCGCGCCCACCCAGACCGACCCCTACCGGCAGCAGCAGGCGCCGATCTACGGCGACACCGCGACCGGCGGACGGATGACCATCGACACCGTCGTGCAGAAGTCCGGCATCACGCTGGGCCTGGTGGTGCTGACCGCCGCGGCGACCTGGTTCCTCACGCCCGCCCCCGGGGCGTTGAACGCCGGCGTGCTCTACCTCCTCCTGATGGTCGGCGCGTTCGGCGGCTTCGCGCTGTCGCTCGTGAACTCGTTCAAGCGGATCGTCAGCCCGGGCCTCGTGATCGCCTACGCGATCCTCGAGGGCCTGTTCGTCGGCGCCTTCAGCAAGGTCATCGACGCCACCTTCGGTGGCGGTGAGCACGGGATCGTCGTCGGTGCCGTCGCCGGCACCTTCGCGGCCGTGGCGGGCACCCTCGCGGCGTACAAGTTCTTCGACATCAAGGTCGGCCAGCGGTTCCGCACCTGGGTCATCGGCGCGATGTTCGGCTTCGTCGCGGTCGCCTTGCTCGACGTCGTGCTCGGGTTCTTCGGCAAGTCGTTCGGCTTCAACGGCTTCGGCACCATGGGTCTTGTCTCGAGCCTCATCGGTCTCGGCCTCGGTGTGCTGATGCTGATCCTGGACTTCGACTTCGTCGAGCGCGGCATCGAGGCCGGGCTCCCGGAGCGCGAGTCGTGGCGGGCCGCCTTCGGCCTCACCGTCACGATCATCTGGATCTACGTCGAGCTGCTCCGGATCCTCGCGATCCTGCGCGGCGACTGACGTCGGCAGTTCTCCCAAGGGAGAGCCCCGCGCCGGACTCCGGCGCGGGGCTCTCGTTCGTCCGGGCCGGAGCTCGGTCAGGCGCCGGCGGTCTCCGGCTGGCTGCTCTGCGGCGACTCGACCTCGGACTCCGGCTGGCGGCGGCGCCGGCGCAGCTGCACCCAGCGACCGCGGGCACCGCGGGTCGAGCCGGCGACCTCGATGCCGTCGATCTCCGTGCCGGGTGTCCGGGTGGCCTCGACCGCAGCCTGCGAGATCGGCAGGATCGCCTCGCCGCGGACCGCCTCGGGCAGGAGGTCCTCGACGGGGATGACGCCGACGGCCGCCAGCACCGAGGGCAGCAGCACCGACGCGAGCGCGGAGTAGCCGTCGGCGGACGGGTGGAAGCGGTCCGGCCCGAAGAAGTTCGGGGTGGCCGCGAACTCGGGGCCGAGCACCGATCCGAGCGACACGGTCCGGCCGCCCGCCTCGACGGTGGCGATGGTCTGCGCGGCTGCGAGCCGGCGGGACCACAGCCGGGCGACCTGCCTGAGCGGCGGCGCGATCGGCTCGATGGTGCCGAGGTCCGGGCAGGTGCCGACGACCACCTCGACACCGGCGTCGCGCAGCCGTCTCACCGCGGCCTCGAGCATCCGCACCGACTCGGACGGCCAGCGCGAGTGGGTGACGTCGTTGGCGCCGACCAGGATCACCGCGACGTGCGGCTCGATCGACATCGCCTTGTCGATCTGCCGGTCCAGGTCACGGGACTGGGCGCCCACGAAGGCGACCGAGCGGAGGTAGACCTGGCGGTCGGCACCTTCCGTGAGCCCTGAGGCGAGGTGCGCTCCCGGGGTCTCCTGGACGCTGTCGACGCCGTACCCGGCTGCTGAGGAGTCGCCGAGCAGCGCCACCTTGAGGGAGGGGCCCGTGCGGCCCTTGCCGTACCAGCCTGTCGAGTCCGGCGGCACGCCGTCGGCGTTGCCGATGGTGCGCCGGGCCAGCATCGCCTCCGCACGCAGCAGACCGAAGAGACAAGCGCCCACGACGGAGAGGCCGCCACCACCGAACGCAGCGGCGGCCGCAAGCTTTCGCGCAGCCCCGGCCTTCCCCACAGTCGCCAGGGTACGGGGCACGCATAAACTGCCGACGTGCAATACGCGAACTCACTCCTGGACCTGATCGGCGACACGCCGCTCGTCAAGCTCAACCAGACTGCCGACGGCGCGAAGGGGTTGGTGCTGGCCAAGGTCGAGTACCTCAACCCCGGCGGCTCGGTGAAGGACCGGATCGCCACCCGGATGATCGAGGCGGCCGAGGCGTCGGGCGAGCTGAAGCCCGGCGGCACGATCGTCGAGCCCACCTCCGGCAACACCGGCGTGGGGCTCGCGATGGTCGCCCAGCAGCGCGGCTACAGGTGCGTCTTCGTCTGCCCGGACAAGGTCAGCGAGGACAAGCAGAACGTCCTGCGCGCGTACGGCGCCGAGGTGGTCGTCTGCCCGACCGCCGTCGCACCCGAGCACCCGGACTCCTACTACAACGTGTCCGACCGGCTGGTCCGCGAGATCGACGGCGCCTGGAAGCCCAACCAGTACGCCAACGAGAACAACCCCCGCTCCCACTACGAGACCACCGGCCCCGAGATCTGGCAGCAGACCGACGGCAGGATCACGCACTTCGTGGCCGGTGTCGGCACCGGCGGCACCATCAGCGGCATCGGGAAGTACCTCAAGGAGCAGAACCCCGACGTCCAGGTCATCGGCGCCGACCCGTCGGGCTCGGTGTACTCCGGCGGCACCGGCCGCCCCTACCTGGTCGAGGGCGTCGGCGAGGACTTCTGGCCCACCACGTACGACCGGGACGTCGCGGACCGGATCATCGAGGTCTCCGACGCGGACTCGTTCCAGTTCACGCGGCGCCTCGCCCGCGAGGAGGCGATGCTGGTCGGCGGCTCGTCGGGCATGGCGGCGTTCGCGGCCGTCCAGCTGGCCCAGGAGCTCGACGACCCCGACGCCGTGATCGTGGTGCTGCTGCCGGACTCCGGCCGTGGCTACCTCGGCAAGGTGTTCAACGACGAGTGGCTCGCGCAGTACGGCTTCCTGCCCGCCTCCGACGACGAGCCCACCATCGGCGAGGTGCTCCGCGGCAAGAGCGGCCAGATCCCCGACCTGGTGCACACCCACCCGACGGAGACGATCGCCGAGGCCGTGCACATCCTCCAGGAGTACGGCGTCTCGCAGATGCCCGTCGTCCGGGCGGAGCCGCCGATCGTCGCCGCAGAGGTGGCCGGCAGCGTCTCCGAGCGGGCCCTGCTCGACGCGCTGTTCGCGGGCAACGCCAAGCTGCGTGACGCGGTGGAGGAGCACATGGACCCGCCGCTGCCCACGGTCGGCTCCAACGAGCCGGTGTCCGAGGCGGTGCACCGGCTCGAGAAGGCCGACGCGCTGCTGATCCAGGAGGACGGCAAGCCGGTGGGCGTGGTCACCCGTCAGGACTTGCTCGCCTACCTCGCGACCCGCTAGCTCCATGGCGCACCGGGTGCGGCTCACGTCACGCGTGGCCAGCCCGGACGCGCACGCACCCGTCACCACGCTCGAGCTGTTCTTCGACCTGGTCTTCGTCTTCACCGTCACCCAGCTCACCGACCTGGTCCTCGAGCCGCATGGCGGCGCCGGCTACGTCCAGGCGTTCGTCGTGCTGTGGGTGATCTGGTGGATGTACGACGGCTTCGCCTGGCTGGCCAACAACGTCGGCCCGACGACCGCGTCGACACGGCTGCCGATGCTGGTCGCGATGGCGGCGTTCCTCGTCATCGCGATCGCGGTGCCGGGAGCGTTCCACGAGGACCGGTGGGCGTTCGCGCTCAGCTACCTCGTGATCGTGCTGGTGCACCTGTTCTCGTTCCTGCGCTCGTCCCTGGGGGAGTCGGCACGGGCGATCCTGTCGATCGCGCCGGTCAACCTGGGCATGGCACTCGGGCTGCTGCTGGCCGCCGCGCTGCCCGAGTCCGTGCGCTGGCTGGGTTGGCTGCTGGCGGTGCTGCTGCCGCTGGCCTCGGTGCTGCGGCAGGTCGAGGGCGGCTTCAGCATCCGGCCGGCTCACTTCGCGGAGCGGCACCGGCTGATGCTGATCATCGCGCTCGGCGAGAGCGTGCTGGCGATCGGCCGCTCCGCGCAGGAGCACATCACCGAGCCGGCGTACCTGCTGGCCGTGCTGCTGGCGATGGTGCTGATCTCGCTGCTGTGGTGGGTGCACTTCGCCGACGACGTCGCGCTCGCCCGGGTGGAGCGGGTGATCGAGCGGCCGGAGGGGGTGAGCGCCAGGACGGCGTTGATCGCCTTCTCGCTCGGCTACCTGGTGCTCGTGGCCGGGCTGATCCTGGTCGCCGCCGGCCTGCACGTCGCCGTGCACGACCCGGGCCACCACCTGGCCTGGCGGGCGGCGTTGACCATGTCGGCCGGTGCGGCCATCTACCTCGCCGGGAACGTCTTCTACCTCGGGCGGCTCGGCGTGCACGGCCGCCGGTGGCTGGCTGTCATGGCCGCCGTGTGCCTCGCCGTCGCCCCGGTCGGGCACGCGATCGGCGCGCTGGCTCAGGTGACCGCTCTGGTGCTGGTGCTGCTGCTCGCACTCTGGCCGTCAGTGCGCGACTCCCGCGACGGCAAGGTCGTTGACCGTTCAGCCGAACCTGTGTAGTTCCTTTGGACTACCCCCCGCCTGGAGTGGTTTTTGCCCCCGAATGAGCGGCTTAGGGTCCCCCTTAATAGTGCTTTACAACTACTTCTTGGGGGTCTCCCGCAGCATGAACATCCGTAAGAACCGTGTCGCCGCCGTCGCCGTCGGCGCTTTCGTCCTCATCGGCTTCAGCTCCATGGGCGCCGTCGCCGGCACCATGATCACTGGTGCGCAGATCAAGGACCAGACCATCCAGTCCAACGACATCGCCACCGCCGGCGTCGGCACCTCGGAGATCCGGGACAGCTCGATCCTGACCCGTGACCTGAGCCAGGCCACCATGGACGCGCTCAAGGGCGCGACCGGCGCGAAGGGCGACACCGGCGCCAAGGGCGAGACGGGTGCGGCCGGCGCCAAGGGCGACAAGGGCGAGACCGGTCCCCAGGGCCCGACCGGGTCCCGGGGCAAGCGGGGCTTCACCGGCCAGCCCGGTGTGGCGAACGTGATCGCGGGCGCCGGCTACACCCACACCTGGGCCGGCGACAACGGCTCGCAGCTGAACACCATCATCGAGTCCTGCAACGAGGGCCAGGTCGCCCTCGGCGGTGGCTTCTCCACGTGGGGCGGCTCCGACACGAACGCCGGCGGCACGCCGTACGACCTCGGTGGCGACAACAAGAACATCCAGGTCACCGTCTCGGCTCCGTACTACGAGGAGCAGTACAACGAGAACAACTACGGCGGCAACATCCGCCCGAGCGAGTGGATCGTCAAGGGCTACAACAACGGCGACACGGACCAGATCGTGCGCGCGTGGGTTGTGTGCGCCGACGTCGCCGCCAACTGACGCAGTGAGACGGCCTCGCGTCGTCGACTGATCGTTGCAGGAAAGGTGGGCCCGACCGCAGGAAGCTGCGGTCGGGCCCACTGGCATGTCCGGGACAGCACGAGCACGCTGACCCAGGAGCCGACTCGTGCTCAGCCGCTCACCGGCTGACCGAAGACCTCGATCTCGACCTCGCGGAAGACGTCGTCGGCGTACTTGATCTCACAGGCGACGTCGGCCAGCGAGACCTTGATCTCCTCCTGCTGGAGCTTGTGCAGCGCGTCGAGGCGAGCACCGGTGAGCTTGGTCGGGTCACTGTCGCCGACGAGCTGGTCCAGCCGTTCCCCGTACTCATCGATGATCTCGTCCTGGTCTCTCTTGTAGTCGTACCCGCGGGCGCGCATGCACTTCGACCAGTTGTGCAACGCCTCGATGATGCGAGGGTCGGACTCCACCAGGACGTCCTTGGGGTTGACGTAGGTCCCCTTGAGCTGGGCCGGCGTGAACACCTGGGCCACCGCCTTGCGCGTGCAGCCGCCTGTCGGCGAGAAGTCCTCCTCGTCGAAGGTCCAGACGAAGTCGGCGCCGGGGTCGTCGCCCCACAGCGTGTGGCTGTACGCCTCCTGGTCCCGCTCCGGCAGGCTCTTCCAGATCTTCAGGTTGGGTCCGAGCCCGACGTCGCGGACCGGGTGGTCGAAGCGGGTCGTCACCCCGAGGCCCCACTTCTCCTTGTAGCCGACGCGGGTGTCCCCGGGGTCCCGCCGGACGCGGGCCTGGGCCGCCTCGACGGTCTGCACGTCGACCGGGACGTACTCGAAGCCGGCGTCCGCCATGCACTGGGAGATCAGCGCCTGGGTCTTCTCGATGTGCTGCGCGAACTGCACCTCGGTGAGGCCGAACTCCTTGATGCCCGGCAGCGGCCTGCCCTTGCCGTGTGCCGCGTCCGAGCCGGCGTTGGACTGGCACCCGGTCATGGCGAGAAGCACCGCGACCGCGGCGAGGGCGGTCGTGCGCCGGCCGGTGCGTCTGTCGCCGGAGGAGACACGCGGGCCGACCACCCCGCCCAGTGCACGGCTGATCCTGTGGCTGACGACTGCTGGGCTCGCGACTGGGCTGCGCACCTCGGGCCTCCTCCATCGAACGGACCGAGAACGATCACAGCACCAGGGTGCTGAACCTCACCTGACAGCGGCCGTGCGGTTGTTCAGCGTCCTGTCAGCCAGCCGGGTTCACGATGAGTCGTGTGGCTGGGCCGAGAGCGGACGCAGCCCGGAGGAAAGGTGGCGAGGGCGATGCGACGTCGGAACCTCGTGGTTTTGATGGTGGGTGCGGTTGCGGTGTCCTCGCTCGCCACCTGGGCGGCCGCTGCCCAGATCCGCTCGCCGGCCGAGGTCGCCGCGCGGACGGCGTCCGCCGAGGCCGTCGGAGATCAGGGTGCCCGTCGTCGAGCGGGTGCTGTCCACCCGGGTGGTGACCCGAGGGACCGCGCACTTCGGCTCCCCGCGCGCGCTGGGGGTCACTCCCTCGTCACTCAAGGACGGGCCCCGGATCGTGACCAGCCTCCCGGCCCACGGCGCGCGGCTGACTGCCGGGGACGTGCTCGCGACCGTCTCGGGCCGGCCGGTGTTCCTGCTCGAGGGGCGCATGCCGGCGTTTCGTGACCTCGGGCCAGGCATGTCGGGCCGAGACGTCGCCCAGCTCGAGCGGTCCCTGCGTCGGCTGGGACTGGCGCCGGGCGCCGTCGACGGCTCCTTCGACGCGGCCACGGGCGACGCGGTCGCGAGGCTGTACCGACGGCACGGGTTCCAGCCGGTCGTCGCGACCGAGCAGATCCTGGCGCGCGCCCGGCCCGCGGAGGCCGGGCTGGTGGCCGGGGGGTTGGCCCGGCCGGGCGTGCAGCTGCCCTCGGACGAGGTTGTCTTCGTCGGCTCCGGGCCGCAGCTCGTCACCGAGCTGCCGGCCGAGGTGGGTAGCAAGCCCAGGCGTGCGCTGGCCACGGTCACGGACTCGGACGTGGTCATCGACGGCCAGCTGCGGGTCGAGCAGGCCGGCCGGGTGCGCACCGGCGCGAAGGTCCTGGTCGACGAACCCACGCTCGGCATCGACGCGACAGGCCGGGTCACCTCGGTCGCCGGGCGGCCCGGCACGGACGGAGCCGACGGCTTCCACGTGTCCTTCCAGGTGGGGGTGAAGAACCCGCCGGCGGCGCTCGTCGGCGCCTCGGTGCGCCTGACCATCCCGATCAGGTCCACCCGGACCGCGCAGCTGACGGTGCCGGTCACGGCCGTCTCCCTCGGACCCGACGGAGGATCCCGGGTTGAGAAGGCGGTGGACGGCGTGAACGAGTTCGTGGCGGTCCGCACGGGGTTGTCGGCGGACGGCTTCGTCAGCATCACCGCCGAGAACCGGGCGCTCTCTCCGCCGGCGACCACGTGGTCGTCGGGTTCCAGCCCCGGCCACGGAGCGGAGGCTGACGTGCCGCCCCTGGTACGCCTCGAGAAGGTGAGCCGCAGCTTCGGGGCCGACGTCCCGGTGCGCGCCCTGCGCGAGGTGGACTTCGAGGTGGACGCCCGGCGAGCGGGTCTCGGTCGTGGGGGCGTCCGGGTCCGGGAAGACGACCCTGCTGAACATCATCGGCTGCCTCGACAAGCAGACCTCGGGCAGCTACTGGATGGACGGGGTCGACGTCTCCACGCTCACCGACCGCGGTCGAGCGGGGCTGAGGAGCAGGGAGATCGGCTTCGTCTTCCAGTCGTTCCACCTGCTCTCCTACCGCACGGTGCTCGAGAACGTGATGCTCGCGGAGGTGTACGGAGGCGGCCGGGAGCGGTCCGGCCGCGCGGAGCGGGCTCGTGCGGCGCTCGAGTCGGTGGGCATCGAGGACCGGGCGGAGGCGCTGCCCACCCGGCTGTCCGGCGGCCAGCGGCAGCGCGTGGCGATCGCCCGGGCCATCGTCGGCCGCCCCAGGATCCTGTTGTGCGACGAGCCGACGGGCAACCTCGACTCCACCACCACCGCCTCGATCCTCGAGCTGCTCGGGTCCCTGTACGACGAGGGGCTCACGATCATCGTGATCACGCACGACGCGGGTGTCGCGGCCTGGGCGGAGCGGAACGTCCGCATCGCCGACGGGCAGATCCAGGACGCGTCATGACGGCCGGAGGGGCACACCCACGACAGGAGGGCCGACCCGCCACCGGTCGCGTCGATGTCTGCGCGGGACGTCGTCTTCGAGTCGTTCGCCGGCATGTTCGCGCGGCCGGGACGGATGCTGCTGACCGTCCTCGGCACCACCATCGGGCTCGCGGCGCTGGTCGCGACCCTGGGGCTCTCCCAGACCGCGAGCCAGCAGATCATCGGCAGGTTCGACGAGCTCGCGGCAACGGAGATCACGGTGTCCTCGCTGCCGGCAGCCGAGGGCCGACCGTCGAACGCGCTGCCGTGGGACTCCGGCCGGCGGCTGCAGCGGCTGAACGGGGTGGTGGCGGCCGGAACCCTGAGCGCCGTCGACGTGGGAGGACAGCTGGTCAGGGGGTCACCGATCGACGACCCACGCCACCGGTCGGCCTTCAAGCTCCCGGTCGAGGCCGCGTCCCCGACGCTGTTCACGGCGGTCCGCGCCCGGGTGGCGGCGGGCCGGCTCCTCGACCGCGGCCACTCGCAGCGGGGCGACCGGGTGGCGGTCCTCGGGCCGAACGCGGCGGAGGCAGCTCGGCGTGGGGCGGCTGGACGGGGTGCGGTCCATCGCCATCGGCGACGACGTCTTCCTCGTCATCGGGGTCCTCGACGGGGTCGAGCGCAAGCACGACCTGCTCAGCTCGGTCATCATCCCCGAGGGCACCGCCCGGGCGCTGTACCGGCTGCCGGCGCCGGAGTCGGTCGTGATGGAGACCAGGATCGGTGCGGCGTCGATGCTGTCCCGGCAGGTGCCGCTCGCGCTGAGGCCGGACGCGGCGACGGGCCTGAAGGTCGCCTCCCCGGAGCAGCCGCAGCGGATCCGGGCCGGGATCCAGAGCGACCTCAACCTGCTGTTCCTCATGCTCGGAGGGGTCTCCCTGCTGGTCGGCGCGATCGGGATCGCCAACGTCACCCTCGTCTCGGTGATGGAGCGCACCGGGGAGATCGGGCTGCGGCGCGCGATGGGGGCGACCCGTCGCCACATCGCCACCCAGTTCCTGCTGGAGAGTGCCACCATGGGCGCAGTCGGAGGTGTGCTCGGGGCCAGCGCCGGGATGCTCGTCGTGGTGGGTGTGGCGTTCTACCAGACGTGGACCCCGGTGATCGGGCCGTGGATACCCCTCCTGGCGCCGGTGGTCGGAGGGCTCACCGGTCTGCTGGCAGGTCTCTACCCTGCGCTTCGGGCGGCAGGGCTGGAGCCCGTGGAGGCGTTGAGGGCAGGGACATGAAGATCCTCGTCGTCGAGGACGACAAGAAGATCGCGGCCGCGGTGAAGCGCGGCCTCGACGCCGAGGGGTTCACCGTCGACGTGTCTCTCGACGGTGACGAGGGGCTGTGGCGGGCGACGGAGTACCACTACGACCTGATCGTCCTCGACCTCATGCTGCCCCGACGCAGCGGCCACGAGATCTGCCGGACGCTGCGTGAGTGCGGCAACTGGACGCCGATCCTGGTGCTGACCGCCAGGGACGGGGTGCGCGACCAGACCGAGATGCTCGACAGCGGTGCCGACGACTTCCTGGCGAAGCCGTTCTCCTTCCAGGTGCTCACCGCGCACGTGCGGGCGCTGCTCCGCAGGACATCGGGCGGGTCACCGGCGCCGATCAGCGTCGGCGACCTGCGCCTGGACCCCGGGCGTCACCACTGCTGGCGGGGCGAGGTCGAGATCCCGCTGACGGCGCGCGAGTTCGCCGTCCTGCAGTACCTGATGCGCCGCGTCGACCTGGTCGTGCCGAAGTTCGAGATCCTGGACGGGGTGTGGGACTACGACTTCGAGGGCGACCCCAACATCGTGGAGGTCTACATGCGCCGCCTGCGACGCAAGGTCGACGAGCCGTTCGGCCGGCACGACCTGGAGACGGTGCGCGGTGCCGGGTACCGACTGGCCAGCCATGGTCCGTGAGGGACGACGCCGGGGCCGGACGCTGCGTCCACGCACCGTCCGTTCGCAGGTCACCTGGACCGCGGCGGGGCTCGTCGCGCTGGTGCTCGTGCTGAGCGCCATCGGGCTCGTCACGGCGCCAGCAGCGGGTGCTCACGCACGGCATCGACGAGGCGCTGATCCAGCGGGCGGACAACATCCAGCGGGACGTCGTACGCGGCACCTTCGGGACGCGGCTGCCCAACGAGGGGGGTGACCCCGAGGACTCGTTCCTGCAGCTGCTCGACGCCGACGGAAGCGTCGTCGCCGTCACCGACAACGCCACCGGCCTGCCCGCCGCCGCCCGACCCCTGCGCCCGGGCGCGAACCAGGTCGTCGCCACCGTGTCGGACGTGCCGCTGAGCAACGGAGACTTCCGGGTGCTCGCGCGCTCCCTGGTCGGTACGGCGTCCGGGCCGACCACCCTCGTGGTCGCCAAGAACCTCGACGACGTGAACGAGAGCGTCAGCATCCTGAAGCGCTCGCTCGCGGTCGCGATCCCCGTCGTGACCGGGCTGCTCGCGCTGCTGGTCTGGTGGCTGACCGGGCGGGTGCTCCGGCCGGTCGAGTCGATCCGCCGCGAGGTGGCCAGCATCGAGGGACACGAGCTGCACCGGCGGGTGCCCGCGCCGGGCTCGGAGGACGAGATCGCCCGGCTGGCCAGCACGATGAACGAGATGCTCGACCGGGTCCAGGAAGCCACCGACCGGCAGCGCCGCTTCGTCGCCGACGCGTCCCACGAGCTGCGCGGCCCGCTCACCCGGCTGCGGTCGAGCCTCGAGGTGACGATCGCCCATCCGGACGGCGTCGACGCGGTGAGCCTGTCGCGCGAGCTGCTCGGCGACACGGTGGAGCTGCAGAAGCTGGTGGACGACCTGCTCTTCCTGGCCCGCTCGGAGTCAGGTTCGCTCGAGGTGCCGCACCAGCCGGTCGACCTCGACGACCTCGTGCTGGAGGAGGCGCGGCGGCTGCGGGACCGCGGGTCGGTGCGCGTGGACGTCAGCGCCGTGTCGGCCGCCCGGACGTGGGGCTCGGCCGACCAGCTCGCTCGCGCGGTCCGCAACCTGTCCAGCAACGCCGAGCGGCACGCGGAACGCTGCGTGACCTTCGAGCTCCGCGAGGTCGACGGCCGCAGCGAGCTCGTCGTCGTCGACGACGGCCCCGGGATCGCGCCGGAGCACCGCGAGCTCGTCTTCACGCGGTTCGCCCGTCTCGACGAGGCCCGGTCCAGGGACGCGGGCGGCTCCGGTCTCGGTCTGGCGATCGTCCGGGACATCGTCACTCGTCACGACGGGACGGTCGGTCTGGTCGAGCACGCCGGGCCGGGGGCCCGGTTCGTGGTCGACCTGCCCCGCGCCGAGTGACCGTCGGTCGTCAGTCCGCGGCGACCTGCGCCCGAGGGCGTTGTGCCCCAGACGTCCTTGCTGATCCGGTAGGCGCGGTCCTCGAGCGCCTGCGCTTCGGCGCGGGCCTGGTTCATCTCCTCCGATGACAGGGTCTTGCGGGCCACGAGCACGAGGACCTCCTTCGAGTCGTCGTTCTCGCCCCGCCAGCCGACCCGGACCACGCCGACGCCGGGTGCGTAGTACTTGTCCTGGAACGCGCCGGGGACGCTGCGCTCGAACTCCTCGATCACCACGACGTCGCCGTAGCAGCCCGCGGGCACACAGGTCTTCTGACCGGTCTTGTACACGCGGCCGCGGTCGGCCCAGCTGATCGGCGGCGGCGCGTAGCCCTGCGCGTAGCCGGGCGTGCCCTCGCGCGGCTTCGCCGGGATCGTGATCCCGGCGTAGGCACCGGCGACGCCGTGGACCCAGGCGGGGGCCTTCGCGAACGTGCCCTCCTCCCACTCCTCGGGGTACTCGCCCATGTGCCAGATGTTGCCGTCGCGATCCTGGGCGAACAGCGCCAGCTCGGTCTCGACGAGGTCGCCGTTCTCGTAGTCCCGCTCCCACACCACGACGTTCTCGACCCCGTCGATCACCTTGGTGAGGTCGGTGACGATGACGGTCACGCCGTGGCGCAGCCGCTCGCCCTCGTCGACCGAGCTGCCTCGGTAGTCCAGCCGGGTGCCGGGACGCAGCGGGTACCAGCGGTGTTCGACGTTCGCGGAGTCGCCGAACCTGCTGGGGTCGTAGTCCTTGGCCGCCGGGACGGCCGCGCGGGCGGACGGAGCCGCGCTGCGGTCCGTCCCCGCCCGGTCGGTCTGGGACGCGGAGCTGCAGGCGCTCGTCGCCAGGACGAGCACGCACGCCGCGGACCAGTAGGTCAGTGTCGTGCATCGTCGACCTCCTGCTGCGTCAGGTACTTCAACGGTGTCGTCTGCGGCGGACGGACGTCGCGCCGAGAAGGGCCAGGACGCCGGCGGGCATCCAGAGAACGAGTGGCAGGACGCCGCCCGCGTTCACGACCCGTTGCCCTCCCACGGTCATCTTCAGCGGGCCGCTGGACGACACCGTGTCGGCCGTCGGGCTCGTGACGGAGACGAAGAGGAGGAGCGGGCCGCTGGTCACGGCACGGACGTCCCAGCTCAGGGTCGTGGACCCGCCGGGGGGAATCTCGTCGAGGAACTGCGTGCGCTTCGGGGACCAGTCCTCGGGGTCGACGTACACGCTCTTGTCGGTGCTGAGGATGTTCAGGTGGGCGACGTAGTCCGCGAGCGGGCGGTCGCCGGTGTTGCGGACCGTCGACTCGAAGGTGACCTTCTGCCCGGGGCTCGCCGCCACCTCGCGCTGGTCCAGCTCGACGACGACCTGACCGGCGACGATGGCCGACTCTGTGGTCGCGGCCGCCGCGTCGTACGTCGTGAGCAGCGCGAGCGGCAGGGCACAGGCGACCCCGATCCTGGCGAGCGCTCTCATGATCCGCTCCGCGGTAGCAGGGTCAGCCGGCCTGCGACGAGCAGCGCGACCGCCGGCAGGACCACCGCAGAGAGCGCGGGTACGACGAGCAGCCCGAGGTCCTGGGACAGGGAGTGCGAGTTGACGATCAGCCGCTCCAGGTAGAGCAGGCCGGCCGAGAACGGGTCGAGCCTCAGGACCAGCTCTCCGGCCCAGCCTCGGGTGGCCTCGGCGGGCATCTGGTGCGGGGCGTAGAGAGCCAGCAGCACGACGAAGCTCAACGCCAGGCTCAACCCGTTGGACTGGGAGAACGTGCTGATCAGCAGCCCGATCCCCGTCAGCGTCAGGGCGAGGAGCGTGCCGACCACGAGGCCACCGACGAAGGCGACGCCGAACGTGCCGACGTCGCGGCCGATCCACCAGATGTAGGGCACCGCCAGCGCGAAGGCGCCGATCCACAGGGAGATCGCCGCGACCCCCTTGCCGACGATGAGCGAGCGGCGCGGGGCTGGCGTCAGCAGCAGGCTCTCCAGGGTCCCGCGCTCCCGCTCGCCGCTGACCGCGTCGGCTGCCACGAGGACCACCAGCAGCCCGCCGACGGCGACGGCCAGCTGGAGCGTCAGGCTGACCGCCTCGCGCTGCTCGAGGAAGTTGAGCTCCTGGTTGGTCGCGATCAGGTAGGTGGTGATGCTCAGCAGGACCGTGTAGGCGAGCAGCATCGCGACACCTCTGCCGGAGAGCCAGAGGTCCCGCAGCTCCTGCTCGGCCACCGTCCGGCTGGAGCGTGCACCGGTGGGGGGCCTGCCGGTGGTCGGGGCGGCCGCGACGGCGTCCAGGTCAGCCATTCCGGTCTCCTTGCGTCACGGCCAGGAACGCGTCGCTGAGCCGGCCGCCCTCCAGGGACAGGCCGAGCACCGGGACCCCGGCGTCCAGGAGGCACCGCAGCGCCGCGGAGGTGGACTGCTCGGGTGGTTCGTCGCCGGGGAGCCGCAGCTCGACCTCGTCCCGGTGGCCGTTGCGGCCGGTCCCGTCGGCGACCAGGCCCTGGGCGGCCAGGACGTCGAACGCGCGGGTGCGCAGGTGGGACGGGACCCGGACCACGCCCCTGCGCGGTGCCGCGGCCCGTCGTACCACCTCGGCGACCGTGCCGTCGGCGACGATGTGCCCGCGGTTCAGGATGATCACGTGGTCGCAGACCTGCTCGACCTCGGCGAGCACGTGTGCGCTGAGCACGACGGTGGCGCCCCGGTCACCCGCGATCCGGGTCACCAGGTCGAGGACCTGCTGCTGCCCGTGCGGGTCCAGGCCCAGCGTCGGCTCGTCGAGGAAGACCACGGCCGGCTCGTTCACCAGCGACCGGGCGATGCCCAGCCGCTGCCGCATCCCGCGGCTCAGGCCCGCGATGAGCGACCCGGCGCGTTCGCCGAGACCGACCTCGCCGAGCAGCCGCAGCGCGGTGGCCCGGGCGTCTGCGCGCGACGCGCCGTACAGCCGAGCGTGGTAGGCGAGCCACTCCTGACAGGTCTGCCAACGGGGGTAGCCCGGGCTCTCGGGGAGCACGCCGACGCGCTGCCGGATGCGTCGGGCCTCCGTGTGCGGGAGCCCCGCGATCTCGAAGGACCCCGAGTCCGGCTCCAGCAGGGTCGAGAGCATCCGGATCAGGGTGGTCTTCCCGGCGCCGTTGGGGCCGAGCAGCCCGAGCACGGTCCCGCGATCGACCGTGAAGTCGACCGAGCTCACCGCGACGTGGTCGTGGTAGGACCTGCGCAGGGCGTGCGCCTCGATGGCCGGCACGGGCGAGACCCAGGGCGGTGAACCCGCCAGTCCCGCAGGACCCTCGATCGCAGCCATCGTTCCTCCCCGTGGCTTCCCCCGTCCGAGACTCGGCGACTCCGTCTCCAGAGTAAGCCCGCCGGCTGAACGCGCGCTGAACGTGTGGGCCCGCGAACGGGTGGGGTCAGCGCACCCGGGCGGCGATCGGGGAGGCCGGCACCGCGTCCGGGTGCAGGATCCCGGCGAGCGCCTCGACCCCGTCGACGAGCCGCGGCCCGGGCCGGGCGAACGACGCGTTGGCGTCGACGGCCCACACCGCCACGTGCTCCGGGAGCTCGCCCGACGCGACGACTGCCTCGGCCAGCGATCGCGAGGCGTCGAGGCCGTAGCCGCACGGAGCGCAGACGACCACCTCCGGCGCGGCCGCTCGTACGTCGTCCCAGGTGACCCGGACCGACTTCTCACCCGCCGTGCCGAGCACGTTCTCACCGCCGGCGAGGTGCGCCATCTCCGGCACCCAGTGGCCCGGTGCGAACGGCGGGTCGGTCCACTCGAGCACCAGCACGCGTGGACGGGGACGGTCCGCGGTCCGTCGTACGACCTCGTCGAGGCGGGCGCGCAGCGACGGCCACCAGCTCCGCGGCACGCGGCTCGGTGCGCGTCGCCTGGCCCAGCGTGCCCACGGAGGCGAGCACCTCGTCGAGGGTGTGCGGGTCGATCGTCAGCACCTCGGCGGTGCAGCCGAGGTGGGCGAGCGCGTCGTCGACCACCGACACGTCGACCGCGCAGACGGCGCACAGGTCCTGGGTCACCACGAGGTCGGCGTCGAGACCCGACAGTGCGCCCTCGTCGAGGTGGTAAAGATCCTGGCCGCGACGCAGCGCATCGGCGACGAACGCGTCGATCTCCTGCGGGGACAGGCCTTCTGGCATCGCGCTCGTGGACACGATCGTGCGGGTGCGCGCCTCGATGGGGTGGTCGCACTCGAACGTCACCCCGACCACCTCGTCGCCGGCACCGAGGTCGAAGAGGATCTCGGTGGTCGACGGCAGCAGGGAGACGATGCGCATGACTCGATCCTATGATCGGCGCCATGACCACAGGGGGAGTCAACGGACCAGCCAGCAGCGGAGCCGACCGTGGAGCCGGGGAAGCACCCGACGATCGGCTCGTCGAGGCGGCCCGCCTGCGGCACGAGGCGGCGGCCCTGCACACCCGGCTGGACGCCGCCACCGCCCATGCGGACGGCACCACGGCGCGGGTCCAGGAGGCGCGGGACCGGCTGTCCGCAGAGGAGCGGGACGTCGACGTGCTCGGCTCGGTGTCCTGGTCCCGGATCCTGTCGTCGCTGAAGGGGACGCACGCCACCGACCTGGAGCGCGAGCAGGCGGAGCGGGACGTCGCCAGGTACGCACTCGCCGACGCCCAGGCCCGCGACGAGGCCGCGCGGCGTGACGTCGAGGCGCTGCAGGTGCGCCTCGAGGCGCTCGGCGATGTCGAGGCGGCGTACGCCTCGGCGCTGGAAGCCAAGGAGCAGTGGGCGGCCACGCACGACCCGGAGGTCACGCGGCTGCTGACCGAGATCGCCGAGCGACGGGCCCTGCTGCTGGCCGAGGACCGGGAGGCCCGCCAGGCGCACGCGGCCGGGACGCGGGCCCGCGACCACCTGCTCGAGGCGCAGCGTCGGCTCGGCAGCGCCTCGTCGTGGTCGACGTGGGACACGTTCGGTGGCGGCGGGATGTTCACCGACCTGATGAAGTACGACCAGCTCGACCAGGTAGGGGACGCGCTGCGGCGTGCCGACGCGGCGCTCGGCGCGTTCACCCGCGAGATGGCCGACCTGCGGCTCGCCGGGGTGGACGCGGTCAACCTCGACGGGATGACGCAGGCGTTCGACGTCTTCTTCGACAACATCTTCACCGACCTGCGGGTCCGGTCCCGGATCCAGGACGCGGGCCAGCGGGTGGCGCAGGCGCTGACCAAGATCGACCTGGCGTTGCAGGACCTGTCGACCCGCGGGTCGCAGATCGCGGACGAGCTCGCCGGGCTGGCCGCGCAACGGGACCGTGCACTGAACGCCTAGGGTCTTCGGGTGGACGACCCGTCGCTGTGGATCCTGGCGCTGCTGGCCCTGGCCGGCCTGTTCGCCGGGTTCGTCGACGCGGTCGTGGGGGGCGGCGGGCTGGTGCAGCTGCCGGCGCTGGTGGTGGCGTTCCCGGGCGCGGCACCGGTGCAGATCCTGGCCACCAACAAGCTCGCGGGCTCGTGCGGCACCACCGTCAGCTCGCTGACCTACTACCGGCGGGTCCGGCCGGACCCCAAGACGTTCGTGCCGCTGATGGTGGTGGCCTTCGTCGGCTCGGCGCTCGGCGCGGTCGCCGCCTCGCACATCCCGAAGGCGGCGTTCAACCCGATCATCCTGGTGGCGCTCGTCGTCGTCGGTGCCTACGTGCTGCTGAAGCCCGACATCGGCGAGGTCACCGAGCTGCGCTTCGCGGGTCACCGGCACACGTTGGTGGCCATGCTCGTCGGCTTCACGATCGGGTTCTACGACGGGGCGCTCGGCCCCGGCACGGGGTCGTTCTTCGTGTTCACGCTGGTCGGCCTGCTCGGCTACAGCTTTCTCGAGGCCTCCGCCAAGGCCCGGATCGCCAACTGGGCCACCAACATCGCGGCCCTGCTGGTCTTCGCCGCCCAGGGCGCGGTGATGTGGCGCGTCGGCCTGGTCGTCGGGATCTGCAACCTGATCGGGTCGTACGTCGGAGCACGGACCGCCGTGGCCAAGGGCAGTCGGTTCGTGCGGATCTTCTTCGTGGTCGTCGTGGCGGCGTTCATCGTCAAGATCGGCGGATCGGTGCTCGGGCTGTGGACGTGACCCGCTACCGCACGGTCGCCCGCAGCGCCGTCGCCGAGACGGAGGTGAAGCGCTCGCGGTTCCTGTGCCGCGTCGAGCGGGTCGAGTCCGAGGAGGCCGCACGGGCGGTCGTCGACCGGGCCCGCAAGGAGCACTGGGACGCCCGGCACCACTGCTCGGCGTTCGTCCTCGGCCCGCACGGTGCGGTGCAGCGCTCCAACGATGACGGCGAGCCGTCCGGCACCGCCGGCGCCCCGATGCTCGAGGTGCTGCGCGGCCGCGAGGTGTCCGACGTGGTGGCCGTGGTGACCCGCTGGTTCGGCGGCACCCTGCTCGGCGCCGGCGGCCTGGTCCGGGCCTACGGCGACGCCGTGCGGGCCGGGCTCGACGCGGCCGGGGTCCGGGAACGCGTGCTGGCGGCACTGTTCGACGTGGACGTCTCGCACGCCGAGGCCGGCCGCCTGGAGAGTGACCTGCGTGCCCGCGGAGTGGACGTGCGCGACGCGACGTACGCCGAGCGGGTCACTCTCCGGGTCGCGGTCGAGCCGGCTGCCGACCTCGACGCGCTGCTCGCCGAGCTGACCGGCGGCACGGTCTCGTCAAGGCCCGCGGGGCACGCCTGGTCCGGCTGACGGGACTCGCTCGCGCATCCATGGCCAACGCGGTCGCGGACGGTCAGCTCGACGGGGTTGGACCTTCCATGAACGCGGTGGCGTGATCGGCGACCCACTGGCGAAACGATCGCGGCGCCGATCCGAGGATGTCGAACACCGTAGAGGTGATGAACGCCGGCCTTCCGATCGTTGCGCCCCACGCGGCGAGCAGCATGTCCACGACCGGGCGCGGCCAGCTTCCCTCCGTCTCGCTTCGAAACTCGTCCGGCGACAGCTCCTCGAACGTGATCCGACGCCCCAAGACGTCACCGATGATGCTCACCTGCTCTGCCTGACTCAGTGACTCGGGGCCCGTGAGGACGTAGTCGCCTCCAGCATGTCCGTCCTGATACAGGGTCCGCGCCGCGACGGCTGCCACGTCGCGGTCATCGACGGGTGCCGTCTCGGCAGCGCCGTAAGGCCACCGGACGACACCGTCGGCGCGAATCGCGGTCGCCCACCAGAACAACGCGTTCGACGCGAACATCCCCGGCCGGATGATCGTCGACTCGAGCCCGGCGGCCGCGATGAGCCGCTCGATATCGGCGTGGAGCACCGCCATCGGATTCGGTTGCTGGAAGAAAGGGTGCGGGGTCTGGTGCGGTGAGGAGAGAAAGACGACACGCCGCGCGTAGGTTGCGAGACGCTCGACAACTGCCGGAGCCGTCGCCGGCGGGGCGGTCCAGACGAGGAAGACGGCACCGACACCTCGCAGTGCCTGCGTCGAGCGATTCGGGCACGGTGAGGTCGCCGGTGACGACTTCGACGTTCGCCGGCAGCGTCGCCGCCGCCTCGGAGCGATGCGTGAGGGCGCGGACCGGCACGCCCGCGTCCAGCAGCAGGTCGACGACGACGCGCCCAACCCGGCCGGTCGCTCCGGTGACGAGCACCGGAGGCACTCGCGTCCGTGTCATGAGGACCTCGACGTCGTCCGTGGTAGGCGCACGGAGTGAATCATGCCATCTTCACGGCCGTCGGCATGGCCACCACTTGCCGGAGACCGGACACGGGCGGCGCGGTCACATCAGAGTGGGGGAATGTCTCGCGGCGCGCGGGGTGGGCCGTCTCGCCAGAGCTCCGCAAGGTGACTCGACAAGCCGCGAGGGCTGAACACGACAGCGCCACGCGCAACGTCCTCCGGGCTGAACCAGCGCACTCCGTGAACGTTCTCGCGGCGAAGTTCCTCGGGCGTCAGTTGCGGGACGGGCTCGAAGTGATCGACATTCACCACGTAGTAGGTGTCCGTCTGTCCGTCCCAGCCGGGCATGTCCCAGACATGCGACTTCCGCCAGACAGCCGGCCCGATGCACGGGTCCCGGAGACCGACCTCTTCCAAGAGCTCCCGTCTGAGCGCGGCATGGCTGTCTTCCCCGGCTCGATGCCACCGCCCGGACACGCCCAGAACCCTCCCGGCACGTCTGACCCCGGCCAGTCGAAATGCACCAGCAGCACGTTCCGATCCGGGTCCATCACCAGCGCCCTCACCGCATCGCGCATCCGCCGGTCCATGACGTGAACCTACGTCCCATGACGCTCAGACTGGTCAAGATGCAAGGTCATGCCGGCGATCCGTGCGTCGACACCAGGTCACTACGGTTCTGCCATGGCGCGCGTGTTGGTGACGGGGATGTCAGGCACGGGGAAGACGACGGTCTTGGCGGAGCTTCGGCGCCGAGGACACATGACGGTGGACACCGACTACGACGGCTGGGAGCTGCCCAACGGCACGTGGGACGAACAACGCATGCATCACCTGCTGGCCGCCAACCCCGATGTGGTCGTCTCGGGCACGGTGGAGAACCAAGGCCGCTTCTACGACCGCTTCGAGCACGTCGTGCTCCTCAGCGCGCCGCTTCAGGTGCTGGTCGAGCGCGTGAGCAGACGGACGAACAACCCCTACGGCAGGACCCCTGAGCAACGGGCCGAGATCGCGCGCTACGTGGACACCGTCGAACCACTCCTACGCCGACGGGCCACCCTCGAGCTCGACGGACAACGCCCTGCATCCGAGCTCGCCGACGTCATCGAGGGCCTCGTGACGCGAACGCCCTGATCTGTCGCTGGGGCGAAAGCGCCTTCGGGTCGATGAGCGCGACGACCGGATCCGCTGCTCGCTCTAGGAGGTCATGCCCCGGTGCCCATGACTGGGCGACGCCCGCCCTGGCACGACGTCCCGGTGGCCGGCGTGAGGAACGCCAGCGCCCGGCGTAGCACCACAGCGAAACCTCGTCGAAGGCGGAAGCGCGGGCCCACGGAGGTGCTCGACGTTGGCGCAGCCACGCGACGCAGTGCGGCGACGGATCCGACTGCCATCGCCAAGGGGAACGCCGCACGCTGCCCGGGCTCCCATGAACATCAGGTAGGCATCCCGCAGCCGGCCAAACCACGAGGTCGTCCGCCGCCAGCCCATTGACCTGCTCCAGGAACCGGAACGTCTCGAGCAACGACGAGAACGGCTGCCGACCGAGTCGTCGCCGAGGCAGTCCAGCAGGCCGCACCTGGCCCCCGTCGAGGAACAGGTTGTTCATGTGCAGGTCGCCGTGCTGCACGGTGTCGCGGCACGACCGTACGAACGCGAGCTCCTCACACCAGCGACCGAACAGATTCGTGCGGGACGCCAGTGCCTGCTGCTCTTCGGGGGTCACCGGCAGCGGGTGGCGCGGACCAGGTCCGGTCGTAGCGCTCGGGCAGCGACGGCCAGCCGCAAGTCGGGCACATCGTGGGCGACGTGGTCGTCGGCGTGGACCGCCTCGCCGCGCTGGAGCGTCGCCGTACAGGACGGGAGCGCCCGCGCCACGCCTCGGCGCGGGTTGCCGAGCTCGGCGACGCGGACACCCGCGTCGGTCAGCAGGAGCCAGCCCCGTGCCTCGTCGTGACCCAGCACCTCGGGGAAGCAGCCGCGGCCAACGAGCGAACAGCAGCGCCGTCAGCCGAGGCTCGAACGCCTGCACGGGTGCGCAGGCTTTGAACCAGACCGCACCACCGAGCACGGGCACCCGTGAGGCTCGCGCCCACGGGCGGAAGTGCACGTCCCGGCCGCGCCGGTGGCGCTACCAGGCCGCGCACCCACTCCTCGGCGTCGGCGTCCACGACGCAGAGTCTGCCGCAGTGCCGCCGACTGGGCGGCGACTGCAGGGGTCGTGTGCCTGGGCCGTTTCCTCGTCCATGGCTTTCGCTTCGTTGACAGTTGAGCAGCCACTCATCGACACGAGCACGAGCCTGGGCGCGCATCACGCCGCGAGCGGCGCGGCCCGCTGCGCTCTCACACCTCCGCCGAGCCGGACCGGGCGCGGATGCCACGACCGCTTGCGCGACATCTGCTCGAGAAGGCCCTAGCCTCCCGGCATGACGATCGGGTGGTTGACCGCGATGCTCGACAGTCCCCCCGAGACCGCCGCGGCCAGTGAGCGCTTCTGGCGCCGCGTGAGCGGCACCCGGCTGTCGCCGAGACGCGGCTCGCGCGACGAGTTCGCGACGCTGGTGCCGCCCGACGGCGACCCGTTCCTCAAGGTGCAGCGCGTCGTGCAGTCGATTCCCGGTGGGCTGCACCTCGACCTGCACACCGACGACGTGCGAGACCTCGCGGCCCGGGTCGAGGAGCTTGGCGGGAGCACCAGCCACCACGTGCTCGGCTACGTGATCTGCGGGTCGCCCGGGGGCATGACCTTCTGCCTCGTCGGGCATCCGGGGCGGCGTCGCCCGGACCCGGTCGGTCCGCCCGGTGCGCGGAGCCTCGTCGACCAGGTGGTGCTGGACGTGCCGCCGAGCCAGTGGGACTCCGAGCGGGAGTTCTGGGCCGCCCTGACGGGTTGGGAGGCACGGACCGGGGCGCGGCCCGAGCTCACGGTGCTCGCCCGGCCCGAAGGGATGCCACTGAGGCTGGTGCTCCAACGGCTCGACGAGGAGCACTACACCGTCACCGGCCACCTCGACCTCGCCTGCGACGACCACGACATCGAGACCGCGCGGCACCAGGACCTCGGCGCCCACCCCGTCCGTCGTACGCCGCACTGGACGACGCTGCGCGACCCGGCCGGACGGGGCTACTGCCTGACCCGCCGTGACGTCGCGACGGGGAGCCTGCCGTGAGCACGACCGTCCGCTGGATGTCGATGTTCGTCGACTCGCCGCCGGCGCTGTTCGACGTCTCGGCCGCGTTCTGGACGGCGGTGACGCACACGCGCATCGGCCCCGCGGTCGGCGACCATGACGAGTTCCTGCCGCTGGATCCGGTGCACGGCGACCCGTGCCTGTGGCTGCAGCGCACCCGCGGCGGCACGCCGACCTGTCACCCGGACCTGTACGTCGACGACGTCGACGACGCGGCGCAGCTCGCGCGCGACCTCGGCGCGCGGACCGTGCTGGAGAGAGACGGGCTGGTCGTGTGCACCTCGCCCGGCGGGCTGCCGTTCTGCCTGGTCCGCCACCGCGGGCAGCACGTCCGCCCGGACCCGGTCGGACCCGACGGGTCGCGCAGCATCGTCGACCAGGTCTGCCTGGACATCCCGCCCGGCGTCCACGATCGCGAGTGCGGCTTCTGGGCCGACGCTCACCGGCTGGGAGCGCTACGACGACCACGAGGACGAGTTCGAGCGGCTGCGCCGTCCGCCCGGCCTGCCGTACGCCGTGCTGCTGCAGCGTCTGGGCGACGAGCAGCCGACCGTCGGCGCGCACCTCGACCTGGCCGCCGACGACCGCGACGCCGAGGTCGCCCGGCAGGTGGCCGCGGGGGCGGAGGTGGTGAGCCGCACCGACGGCTGGACCGTGCTGCGCGACCCCGCCGGCATGCCCTACTGCGTGACCGGACGGGCGCCGGGCGACGTGTGAGCCCGACCAGGACACGTCCTAGGGTGGCCGCCGTGGAGATCCGCGAGGCGACACCCGACGACTGGCCGCAGATCTGGCCGATCTTCTCCGCCGTGGTGCGGGCCGGGGAGACCTACGCCTTCGACCCGGCGATGACCTCCGACGAGGCCCAGGCTCTCTGGATGGAGCGGCCGCCGGGGCACACCGTCGTCGCGCTCGTCGACGACAGGGTCGTCGGCACCGCCAAGATGGGGCCGAACCGCCCCGCCGGCGGTGCGCACGTCGGCACCGCCAGCTTCATGGTCGGTCCCGACGCGCGCGGGCACGGCGTGGGGCGGGCGCTGGCGACGTACGTCGTCGACTGGCACCGCGCGCAGGGCTACCGCGGCATCCAGTTCAACGCGGTCGTCGAGACGAACACCGCCGCCGTGGCGCTGTGGGAGTCGGTCGGCTTCGAGATCGTCGGCACCGTGCCTGGTGCGTTCCACCACCCGACGCAGGGGTACGTCGGTCTGCACGTCATGCACCTGTCGCTGGTGTGAGCGGCAGACTCAGCGCCGGACGCGCGTCACCCAGTAGGGCTTGGGCTCCGGGTCGGTGTTGCCGAACCGCGCGTTGGGCAGGTAGAGCGACCCACCGCGCCGGGCGACGGTCGTGGGCACGTCGAAGTCGGTGGAGCTGATCGACGCCACCAGCCTCCCTTTCGTGCCCTTCTGGTTCAGCCGCAGCACCGCGATCCTCTTCAGCTGGTTCTGGACGACGTAGAGCGTGCGCCGGTCGCGGAGCATGCCGTCGCCGTTCTTCAGGAGGGCCGAGCCGAGGTCCACGCGGCGGGCGATGCCGGTGCGCGGGTTGACGCGGTACAGGAAGCCGGTCGCGGTCTGGATGACGAGCAGCGCGGCCCGGTCCGGCGTCCGCTCGATGCCGTTGGCGTTGAAGTCGTTCGCGACCTGGTGCCACTGGCCTCGCAGCGGGAGCCTGATCACCGCCGAGCCCTTGGGCAGCTTGCCGTTGCGGCCGAGCGGCAGCCCGTAGAGACGGGCCCGCATGGAGTCGGTGAACCACACGGTGCGCCCGGCGAGCACGACGTCGTTGATGAACGTCGGCGCCTTGGCGAACCGGTAGCGGGCCAGCACGGCTCCGCCCTTCCGGTCCACGACGCGGGCGTTTCCGGCGGTGCCGCCGGACACGAAGATCCGGCCGCGCGGGTCGATCTTCAGGCCGACCGACGGGGTGCCCGGCCCCTGGCTGATCACCCGGCCCTTGCCGGTCAGCAGGTTCACGCGGTAGATGTCGCCGTCGGCCAGCGAGCCGAGGTAGGCGTACCGGGCGCGGGGTCCGGCGGCCGCGTTGGTGGTGATGCCCTCGGGCTGGAAGCCGGCGGGCAGGTCGATGTGGTCAGGAGCGCGGACCGCGGCGCCGGCCCCAGGGCCGAGCAGGCCCAGCAGGAGCCCGGCCAGGATCAGGAGAAGGAGCTGCGGACGAACGAGTGCGTGTGGCATAGGGGCTCCCTTCGTTCCCCGCCCACGCTAGTCAGTTGTGTGGACAAGTAAACCCCTAAATCGGGTCACCGTCGCAGGCCGTCGAGGGCTCTCCGGACGACGTCCTCGCCGATCTTGAGCACCTCGCGGTCGTAGGTGAGCAGGCCGTTGAGCTCGTCCTCGACGTCGCTCAGCTGCGTGTACACGGTGCCGCTCAGGCCGCGCGGGACGTCCGCGGCGAGCTCCCGGTGCAGCCGGGTGAACGCGGCCGCGAGGTCGTCGGGGGTGCGCTCGCGGCCGTAGCCGAAGTCCTTCTCGTCGTCCCACACGTGCCCCTCGACGCGCAGGCTGTGCCCGCCGTACTCCGAGAGCACCAGGGCCCGGTGGTCGCGCCGCCGCGGGACCCGGAACCTCCGCCCGTAGACGTGCATGCTCTTCAGGTCGCCGCCGCCCTGGTCGTGCCAGCCGCTGGCGTGGTCGACGACCCGGGTCGGGTCGAGCGCCCGCACCTGCTCGGCGACCGCCCGGGCGTCGAACTGCCCCCAGCCCTCGTTGAACGGCACCCAGACCGCCAGCGATCCGACGTTGCGCAGGTGCTCGACGGTGCGGCGCAGCTCCTCGAGGAACACTGCCTTCCCGTCGTGGTCACCGCGGCCCATCCAGTCGCGGGAGCTGTTGTCCCCGAGCCGCACCGGGAGGCGGCCCGGCCAGGTCACGGCCGCGGTCCGGTAGCGGCCGCCGCCGTTGACCATGTCCTGCCAGACCAGCATCCCGAGCCGGTCGCAGTGGGCGTACCACCGCAGCGGCTCGACCTTGATGTGCTTGCGCAGCACGGTGAACCCGAGCCGCTTCATCGTCGCGATGTCGTGCACCATCGCGTCGTCGGAGGGCGCGGTGAGGAGCCCGTCGGGCCAGTACCCCTGGTCGAGCACGCCGACGTGGAGGTACGGCGCGCCGTTGAGCAGCAGCCGCGGGACCCCGTGCTCGTCGGGGCCGATCGCGAACGACCGCAGCGCCACGTAGGACGTGACCCGGTCGTCGCCGAGCCGCACCTCGACGTCGTGCAGGTGCGGGTCCTCCGGGGTCCACGCGTGCGGGTCGTCGAGCACGACCCGGGTCGGGACGTTGACGGGAACCGTCGTGGTGCTGCCGCCGACGGTCACGTCCGCCCGGGCGTCGCCGCTGCCGTGCACCGTGACCTCGACCGTCCCGTCGTCCAGGTGCGGCACGAGGGTCAGCCGGTCGACGTACACGGCGGGGACGGCCTCCAGCCAGACGGTCTGCCAGATGCCGGACTGGGCGGTGTACCAGATGCCGCCGCGGTGCAGCCGCTGCTTGCCGGACGCGTGCTGGTGCCGGTCGGAGAGGTCGCGTACGTCGACCACGAGCTCGCCGCGGCCGGAGCGCAGCGCGTCGGTCACGTCGCAGGTGAAGGGCAGGTAGCCGCCGGTGTTGGCGCCGACCTCGACGCCGTCGACCCGCACCGTGCAGGTCTGGTCGACGGCCCCGAAGTGCAGCAGCAGCCGGCCGCCCCCGGGCACGAACCCGTGCGGCACCTCGACCGCGCGGCGGTAGGTCAGCCGCTGGTCGGGCAGCAGCTGCCGCTGCACGCCGGACAGGGGAGCCTCGGGGGAGAAGGGGACGAGGATGCGCCCGTCGTACTCCTCGGGTGGGCGAGCCGCTGCGTCGGTGATCGCGTAGTCCCACCACCCGTTGAGGTTGAGGTAGGAGTCGCGGACCAGCTGCGGGCGGGGGTACTCCGGCAGCACCTGCGCCGGGTCCAGGTCACGCCCCCACCGGGTCAGCAGCTCACGTCGCACCCGGCGAAGTATGCCGAGTTGTCAGCACCTCAGGTCGCCATGGCCACCTGAGGTTCTGACAACTCGCATGGTGACCCACGATGACGTGACCCTCGATTGTGCTCAGGCGGGCTGGGCTTCGTACTCGATCTGCTCGCGGTCCTTGGCGATCGCCGCCACCACCTTGTCGTGCGGCATCGTCAGGACGACCGCCCAGTAGAAGATCGCCAGGCTGAACCCGATGACGACGGCCAGGTCGACCCACTCCGGAAGCCAGCTGTGGCTGCCTGTGCCGTAGCGCCCGAGCGCGCCGATGATCACCGAGCCGAGGATCCACGGACCGATCCACGCCGCCGGGCGCAGCATCGCCATCACGTCGGTCTGGGCGACCTGGGTGCCGATGCCGAAGATGATCAGGCCGACGACCAGGGCGAGGGCGATCTTCCAGGTGTACTCGAAGCCACCCCAGTAGAGGATCAGGTTGGCCGAGCAGAAGGCGGTGGGCAGCAGCACCTTCGGCATCGGCATCCGGTAGGCCCGGACCCGGTCGGCGTCGCGCCTGTGCAACGCCGCCAGCGAGACCGGTGCGAAGGCGTACATCACCGCGGTCGCACCGGTGACCACGCCGACCAGCCGGTTCCAGCTCGGGAACGGCCCGAAGCACAGCTCCCCGACCACCGCGGCGAGCAGGATGGAAACGTACGGCACACCGCTCTTGCTCGTCTTGGACATCACGCCCGGCAGCTCGGACTCCTCGCCCAGCGCGTAGGTCAGCCGGGCGCTGGTGCCGAGGTACACGACGCCGGTGCCGGCCGGCGAGACCACCGCGTCGATGATGAGTACGACGGCCAGCCAGGTCGCACCCACCGCCAGGGCCAGGGTGTACCAGGCGCCGTAGTCCGACGGGTTCGTGCCCAGCGGCGAGCTCCAGTCCTTCGCGACGTCCTTCGGCTGGACGGCGCCGATGAACACGACCTGGAGCAGGGTGTAGAGCAGCGCCCCGATCGTCATCGCCACGATGATCGCTCGCGACAGGTCCTTCTTCGGGTTCCGCGCCTCGCCCGCGAGCTGCACCGCCTGCTCGAACCCCTGGAGTGCGAAGACCACTCCGGCGGGGAGCGCAGCGAACACGCCGTGCATGCCGAACGGCATGAACCCGCCCCCGGCGGTGAAGTTGCCGGGCTTGAAGGACAGGGAGGCGACGACGACGATCGCGAGCAGCGGCACCGCGGTCTTCCAGAGCACCACGATCGCGTTGCTCTCCGACATGAACTTGGCGCCGGCCAGGTTGACGGCCGTGAACAGGATCATCAGCAGCGTCGCGACCACGAGTCCGCGGCCGTTGAGCAGCCCGGCCTTGGCGCCGGTCGCGTGCAGCATCGGGAAGTTCTGGTTGACCGCGGTGACGCTGTTGACGTAGGTGATCGCCGCCAGGATCTCGATCGGCGCGATGGCGACCGCCTGCAGCCAGGACGCCCAGCCTGCGGTGAAGCCCGCCAGCGGTCCGTGCGAGAAGTACGGGAAGCGGCCCGTGCCACCGGCGACCGGGTAGGCGGCTCCCAGCTCGGCGTAGACCAGGGCCAGCGCGGCGAGCATCGCCGCCGCGATCACCCAGGAGATGATCGACGCCGGTCCCGCCGTCTCCGCCGCGTTCAGGGCGCCGAGCAACCAGCCGGACCCGATGATCGAGCCGAGCGAGACGAACATCAGGCCGTAGAAGCCGACCGATCGCCGCAAGTGGCCGGGCGGGGGGTGCGGGTGTTCCGGGTGCAGATGCATGTGCAGGTGGTGCTCGTGGTCCTGCTCGCTCATGGTCCCGCGCCTCCCCAGAGCTGGGGTCGATCGAAGCCGAACCACCGGCGACGGCCAGTCGAGAATCGCCGGCGATCTCCTCCATGGTGGCACCGGAACGACGTGTCGGCGAGCATCCCGGGGCCCCGGCTCATGGGGGGCCGGGACAATCCGGGGCATGTGACGCGGACCGGTCGCCCGGATGGCGCCGCGTCCGAAGCCGTGTCGTCCGGGCCCCCTACGTCAACGTGGTGGTCGGCGTCCGTCGCAGCTCGTCAGAGGCGACCACAGCGTCTCAGGCGGCATCCCGCCCGGCCCCACGGGTTGCGGCGCGCTGCTCGCGGAAGCGTTCGTAGTCCTTCTCCGGGACGTACACACAGAGCGCGTCGACGTCGTCGCAGTCGTGATCGGACACGCATCGCATCGCCTCCGCGGCCTCGAGGCGGTCCAAGAGCTGCAGCACGGTCGGCGGGTCGAAGGTCGCCATGTGCACGGCGTCCTCCTTCAGCCCCGTCTCCAGGCAGGCGTTGAACGCCGGCCACGGGTCGTCGGCCTCGACGGGCGGGTGGTGGTACGCGTGGTTCGCGACGCTCCACAGCGGCCGCGGTGGCCACGACCCCTCGTTCGGGTCGTACAACGTCCATGACCCCGAACCAGCGGCCTCGGCGACGGCACGCAGTTGGCTGACGTCGATCATGCAGGTCTCCCTCTTGTGAACGTCTCCCAAGGCGACCCCCGGACCGGGTGACGCGGCACGCCGTGCCCGATACCCGCCGCCAACACTGGAGCACATGCGGCCGAAGGAGACAAAAGTGGCATAGGCCAGCGGCGACGCGTTCGCGTCGGGCACAGGGCTGGACGACAACCCCATTGCCGACGGGACCCGGTGCGGCCAGGCTCGACGTACCGGCGCAGGGAGGGATGGGTGCCGTGTCGGTTGAGGTCGACCTTCTTGACGTCTTCGCCGTCAGGATCGATGGAACGCCCGTCGCCGAGGCGGCGTGGACGCGGCGTGATGCGGCGGCGGTCGTGAAGGTGCTCGCCCTGGCGGAGGGGCGGCGGCTGCACCGCGAGCAGCTGATCGACCGGCTGTGGCCCGAGCAGAACGTCGAGGACGCGGGTCCTCGGCTGCACAAGGCCGCCCACTACGCACGGCGGGCGATGGGCCGGCGCGACGCGGTCGTGCTCCGGGACGAGATGGTGTCCCTGCTCCCGGGCGCATTGGTGGACATTGACGCGGTCGGGTTCGAGCGAGAGGCGCGAGCGGCGTTGGACGCCGGTGGAGCGATCCCGGCCGAGCAGGTGTTGGACCGCTACGGCGCCACGTTGTTGCCGATGGACCTGTACGCCGACTGGGCGGCCGAGCCACGGGAACGGCTGGACGAGCTGCGCATGGAGCTCCTGCGCCAGGCTCGGCGGTGGCGAGGGGTTCTCGACAAGGATCCGCTCGATGAGGAGGCGCACGTCGCGCTCATGCGCGAGCTCGCGCAGGCCGGCGACACGCATGGCGCGTTGCGGCAGTTCGAACGGATGGACCGCACGCTGCGTCGGGAGCTCGACGTGGCCCCGGGTCCCGAGGCGACTGGGTTCCGGGAGCAGCTGATCCGGCGGCTCGGCGACGCCGGGGCGATCAGCCCTGCGGACCTGGGGCGCCTGGAACAGGAGATCCGGTTCTGCCGCACCACCGACGGCATCACGCTGGCCTACGCGTGCTCGGGGGAGGGCCCGCCGCTGGTGAAGGCGGCCAACTGGCTCACCCACGTCGACCACGACTGGCACAGTCCGGTGTGGCGGCACTGGCTCACCGAGCTGTCCCGCCGACACCGCCTCATCCGGTACGACGTGCGCGGAGGCGGCCTGTCCGACTGGGATATCCCTCCTGCGACGTTCGACGACTTCGTCAGCGACCTGGAGACGGTGGTCGACCAAGCAGGCCTCGACCGGTTCCCCCTGCTGGGTATCTCGCAGGGCGCGGCCGTGGCGGTCACGTATGCCGCACGTCACCCGGACCGGGTGAGTCGGCTGGTGCTCTACGGCGGCTACGCCCAGGGCACAGCCGTCCGGGCACGGACCGAAGATCAGCGGCGGAAGCACGCAGGTCGAGGTCGACCTGATGCATCTCGGCTGGGGCAAGGACGAGCCGACGTTCCGTCAGTTCTTCACCGTGCAGTTCATGCCCGGTGGTTCGAGAGAGCTCTGGGATGCCTTCAACGACCTCCAGCTCAGGACCAGCTCACCCGAGAACGCCGCCCACGTGCTCCAGGTGAACGGCCGGGTGGACATCGTCGACACCGCACCGCAGGTGAAGGCCCCCACCCTGGTGCTGCACGCGCGAGACGACCGTCGGCCGCCACTGGAGCAGGGGCGGCTGCTGGCCTCGCTCATCCCGAACAGCCGCTTCGTCACGCTCGAGAGCTCGAACCACATCCTGCTCGCGGACGAGCCGGCGTGGCCGGTCTTTCTCGCCGAGACGGAGGACTTCCTGTCCCGCTGATCCGGACTCGGGCAAGCCGCATGCAGGCACGACCCAGTCCGGACACCAATCAGACTCGCAGGACCGACACCAGCCACGCGCGGACGCTTCCTGGCTCGACCGTGATCTCGATCCTTGCCGGTTCGATCGCCTCTACGCGCCAGCCGTCGCTGAAGCTGACCCGGATCTCGTCCTGCTGGATGCGGCGAGGACCCCAGTCCCCGGGCTCGAGATCGCTGAAGCAGAGCATGTAGTACCTCGCACCGACCGGCATCGAGGCTCGCAAGGCATCCACGAACTTCGGTCGGTCAGGGTCTGCAAAGACGTGGAACAGCCCGCAGTCGACGACAGTGTCGAAGGACTCGCCGAGTTCCGCCAGCTCCAGCGCGTTCCAGGTCATGAAGCGGGCACTGAGATCGCGCTCGTTCGCTTTTCGCCTTGCGATCGTGACAGCGGTTCTTGCCGCGTCCACACCGGTCGCATCGAGTCCGATGGCGGCCGCCATCAGGGCATGCTCGCCGGTGCCGCAGCCGACGTCGAGCACACGCCCGACCAGACGGCCGCGATCGGCCAGTTCGCGGAACGCCGACTGTGGTCGGCCGATGTCCCAAGGCGGCCGCCCAGCGACGTACATGGCGTCGAAGTCGTGGGTACCTCGCGCCTGGCGCGGTCCCGGCAACCCGTTCGAACCTTCACCCTCCGACATCGACCCTCCACACGGACGCAGCCCATATGTTCCAACTATGCGTGCTCTTGTGGTGCAGCGGCTCGCGTAGTGGTGGGTCAAGCGCGTGGGGGTCTGAGAAAGTTGACGTGGGCGGCGCAAGACCGCGACCGTCCATCTGCGAACTGCATCGCTGACCGGGAGAGACGCATGACCATCAAGGACATCGGCCCCGAACCTCAGAGCTTCGATCTGGAGAACGCGACGCTCGAGAACACGAACTACCGCGTCGTCGCGTGGTCCGGGAAGTACCTCCAGCTGACACTCATGTCGATCCCCGTGGGTGAGGACATCGGCCTTGAAGCGCACCCGGAGACCGACCAGTTCCTACGACTCGACGCAGGCCGGGGCCGCGTCCAGATCGGTCCCGCGAAGGACCAGATCGACCTCGACCGGGAGGTCGAGGACGGCTGGGCAGTCTTCGTGCCCGCGGGCACCTGGCACAACGTCATCAACATCGGTGACCGGCCCCTGCAGCTCTACGCCGTCTACGCGCCGGTCCACCACGCGTCGGGCAAGGTCCAGGCCACGGCCGCCGACGCGGAGCGCGACGAGGAGTCGGGCACGGACCGGCCGCCAGCCTGGTCGGTCCAGCCTGTCCAGCAGCCGTCGGACGAGCACGCCTGACCAGCGAGGGCGAGCTGGTCGCGTCGCCGTCCGGACAGCAGCGCCTCGCTCCTCCCGACGTCCGCCGCACGGGTCATCGGCCGACGCCCGCGCCGATGACCACGACGCCGATCAGGACCATGAGGACACCGGTGACCGCTGCCCCGTGGGCGCTGATCCAGTCCCGCGCCACGACCAGTCGCGGCTCCATCCAGCTGGGGAAGAAGACGGTGGCCAGGATCGGTGCCACCACGGTCGAGGTGGCGATCGCGGTGTAGACGGCGATCAGGATCAGGGTGTTCTGGACGGTCGGGTCGGCACCGCTGATCGCCAGGCTCGCGGCAGCGAACAGCAGCAGCGCTTTCGGGCGGAGGTTGAGCGCCAGGCCGATGCCGAGGGCGGGCAGCCGACCGAAGGAGCCGATGCTCTCGATCCAGCTCGGACGTTGGCTGGTCGACGTGCGTGTGCGTCTCATCAGGGTGACCAGGCCCAGGACGACGAGAGCGCTGCCGACCAGGACCTCGAGCTTGCCGATCAACGAGTCCAGCTGTCGCGGTCGAGCGGGAAGCGCGTGAGCCGCGAGCGTGGCGAGGGTGAGCCCGGCCGCCGTACCGAGCACCGACCCTGCGAGAAAGGGAAGGGCGGTCGCATTCCGCCTCTCCGAGAGCAGGATGAAGATCGTGGCGGTGATCGGCACCGTGCTCAGCGCGGCCGCGGCCGCCACCGCGATCAGCTGAGCGAGCACCTGACCCATGCCATTTCCGATCCCAGATTCCGATCGTCGGCGGCGCGTGGCTGCTACGCCGTCCCCATGCAGGATCGCAGTCGCCCGCGGAATCCGCCATCCGCGGTCGACGTGTCGACGTCCATGCGGGGCCGCCGTACGGTGGTGAGGAGGAGCGGAGATCATGGGCGAGCGGACCACGTGCGTGGTCGTCGGCGGCGGTCCCGCCGGCATGGTGCTGGGTCTGCTGCTCGCGCGCGCCGGCGTCGAGGTCCAGGTGCTCGAGAAGCACGCAGACTTCCTCCGCGACTTCCGCGGCGACACGGTCCACCCGTCGACCCTGCAGCTGCTCGACGAGCTCGGGCTGGGAGAACAGTTCGCCCGGCTGCCGTACAGCCGCCTGGACAAGGTCGAGTTCCCGGTCGGGCCGGATCGTACGGTGGTCGTGGCCGACTTCCGTAGGCTGAAGCAGCGCTACCCGTACGTCGCGATGGTGCCCCAGTGGGACCTGCTCGACCTGATCGCCGACGCGGGGGAGCGGGAAGCGGCCTTCACCCTGCGGATGCGCACGGAGGTGACCGGGCTGCTGCGGGAGGACGGGCGCGTGCGCGGCGTTCGGTACCGCACACCGGAGCGAGGCGACGGGGAGATCCACGCGGATCTCGTCGTGGCCTGCGACGGTCGGTGGTCCTTGACGCGGCAGCAGGCCGGACTTCGGCCACGGGAGTTCCGGGTCCCGATCGACGCCTGGTGGTTCCGCCTTCCCCGTCAGCCGGAGGACAACCCGTCCGCGCTCATGCCCCGCGCCGGCCCCGGCCGCTTCGCCGTCGTGATCCCCCGCACCGACTTCCTTCAGATCGCGTACATCGGCCGGAAGGGCACCGATCCACAGCTTCGCAACCGAGGAATCGAGTCGTTCCGGCGAGACGTCGCGGACCTCATGCCGGAGTACGCGAACCGGGTCGACACCCTGCGGTCGTTGGACGAGGTGAAGCATCTCGACGTACGGCTGAACCGGTTGAACCGGTGGCACGTCGACGGACTGCTCTGCATCGGCGACGCGGCGCACGCCATGTCCCCGGTCGGCGGCGTCGGGATCAACCTGGCGGTGCAGGACGCTGTGGGGGCCGCCACCCTCCTGGCAGGGCCGCTGCTGCGCGGCGCGGTCACCGCACGCGAGCTGGGGGCAGTCCGCCGCCGCCGGCTGTTGGCGACGGTCGCGGTCCAGGCACTGCAGCGGATGATGCACCGAGGCCTGGTGAAGCCGATCCTCGACGGACGTCGTACGGGGCCGCCCAAACCTGTGCTCGCAGTGCTCCGACGTGTCCCGGCTGCCTCGCACCTGACGGCCTACCTCATCGGTGTCGGGCTCAGGCCCGAGCACGCACCGCCCTCAGCAACCCGTCCCGTCCGGGGTTCGGCGTACGCCGAGGGCAGGAGGTTCACGGCGAGTGGGCTCAAGCGACGCCTGCAGGGACACCGCGCCGGCTAGCTGGATGACCGCGATACCATCAGCCTGATCATGGGCAGCCTGGACGACCAGGCCTACGCGTCCGGGCGGGGCAACCAGGCCTCGTACACTGCAAGCACTGGTAACCGCCGGGCCGCTGTCGTAACGAGGCCCTGCCACAGGTAGGCGAGCGCACCAGTCGCCGGCACATGAGGTTCGGCGCCGGCACTCATCGCCGGACGGGTCGCCGGCCGCTGCTGCGAGCTCGGCCTGCCCTGAGTAGTCCGTGCACGAGGAAGAGAGCATTGGTTGGCATCACGACGTGAGCGCCGGTCCGGCAACACCCGGACGCCTCAGCGCACCAACGGCCGGAGCCGCGACAACGAAGGCATCATCCCGGTGCTGGCTCAAGCGGTCCGGGTGGTGGAGCGTGCGGTCGAGCGTCGGCAGCTCGACGCGCGGCAGCGATCCCGCTTCCAGGCGGTGGCGTTGCTGGCTCGCGTGGAGCGCACCCGTATTCGGGCCGACGAGTCCCTCACCGAGGCGCAACGGGAGATCCAGCTCAAGCGCCTGGACGGGGTGGCCACGATCCTGGCGCACATCGCGGCGAGCGAGCCGTCGCTCTTCGTGCTGCTCGACGAGGACGCCGAGGTCAGCGACACCACCCGCGCGATCCAGCGCGAGATGCAGCAGGCCGCGGGGCTCGAACCCGTCCTTGATGCTCCTACGTGCCGCGTCCGGCGGCGTCGACAGACTCGCTCCCCGAGCGCAAGGTCGTCCCGCAGTCGGTGGCCGCGGCGCGGCTGGCCAACCCGTTCCTGGCTCCTGATTTCACCCAGGCCGGACCCCAGGTGCAGGGTCGCCTCGTCGGTTGGGAGCTGATCGAGCCGCTGCTCAACTCTTTCGAGCATCCCTCCCCGGGTGCTCCTGCCTGCATGGCGCTCCCGGAGCCTCGGGTGACGGCGAAGCCGAAGGGGCTGGACCTCATGGGGCACCAGGCGCGTCTGCTGGCCGCCGTGTCAGCGGGCCACCGGACCTTCCTCCTGGCCGACGAGCCCGGGCTCGGCAAGACGGCGCAGGCACTGTTGGCCGCCCAGGTCGCGAACGCCTACCCGTTGCTGGCGGTCGTGCCCAACGTGGTCAAGACCAACTGGGCGCGCGAGGCCGAGCGGTGGACGCCTGGTCGGTCCGTGACCGTTGTCCACGGGGACGGCCAGACGATCGACGGGTTCGCCGACATCGTGGTGATCAACTACGAGGTGCTCGACCGACATGTCGACTGGATCGGCAACCACGGCTTCCGCGGCATGGTGGTCGACGAGGCTCACTACATCAAGAACAAGAAGTCGCAGCGGTCCCAGCACGTCATCGAGGTCTCCGAGCGGATCCGCAAGTGGGTCCGGCGGCCGTTGCTCATGGCGCTGACCGGGACCCCGCTGATCAACGACGTCGACGACTTCCGGGCGATCTGGCAGTTCCTCGGATGGATCGAGGAGCGCAAGCCTGGGAACGAGCTGATGGCGGCGCTGGAGCAGACCGGTCTGACCCCTGCGGACCACGCCTTCTACCCGGCCGCGCGGACCGCGGTCGTGGATCTCGGCATCGTCCGCCGACGCAAGGTCGACGTGGCTGCCGACATCCCGGCCCGCCGGGTCGCCGACCTGCCGGTCGAGCTCGAGGGCGCCGTCGGGCGTTCGATCCGCGACGCCGAGCGCCAGCTCGCCGAGCGCCTGGTCGGCCGGTACCGCGCGGCCGAGGAGCACCGGCGCGCCGGCTCGGTCGGCGAGGGTGTCGACCACGCCCTGGTACGCCGCGTGGCCGAGCGCGAGGTGGCCGAGGCCGCCGACGTGGGCGCCGGGGACAACGTCTTCGCGATGGTGCGCAGGATCGGCCAGGCCAAGGCAGAGCTGGCCGCCGACTACGCGGTGCAGCTGGCCCGCAGCGCCGGCAAGGTCGTCTTCTTCGCCAAGCACCTCGACGTGATGGACACCGCCGAGGAGGTCTTCGCCAAGCGCGACGTCCGGTACACCTCCATCAGAGGGGATCAGACCGCGAGGGCACGCCAGGCGGCCATCGACACGTTCGTCAACGATCCCGACTGCGCCGTCATCGTCTGCTCGCTGACAGCCGCCGGTGTGGGGATCAACCTGCAGGTCGCCTCGAACGTCGTGCTCGCCGAGCTCTCGTGGACGAACGCCGAGCAGACCCAGGCGATCGACCGGGTGCACCGGATCGGCCAGCGCGAGCCCGTCACCGCCTGGCGGATCATCGCTGCGCAGACCATCGACGCGAAGATCGCCGAGCTGATCGACAGCAAGGCGGGGCTGGCCGCCCGGGCCCTCGACGGGTCCGACGAGGAGGTCTCGTCCTCGTCCGACGTCCGGGTCGAGGCCCTGGTCGAGTTGCTGACTGGCGCGCTGTCCGAGCCACCCGGCACGCCGTAGGACAGCCTCGTACCTCGCGCCGCGGGGGAGAGGAGGCATCTGTCGCGGCTGCTACGCGGCGGTGTCGCGCATAGACTGGCGCGACCCCCTGCGAGGAGCACTGGCATGACTTCTGGTAGCAAAGTCGATCTGCCCGACCTGCCGGACCACATCGATGCCGCTGTCCTGAAGATCGCGGGCGTGGTCGTGCTGGGCGCCATCATGTCCATCCTGGACATCACGGTCGTCAACGTCGCACTGCCGACGTTCCAGACGGTGTTCGGCACCCCCGGCCACCCGATCGCCTACTCCACGGTCGCCTGGTCGGTCACCGCCTACACGCTCGCGCTGGCCACGGTGATCCCGGTGACCGGCTGGGCCGCCGACCGGTTCGGCACCAAGCGGCTCTACATGACCGCCATCGCGCTGTTCGTCTCCGGCTCGGTGCTCTGCGCGGCCTCGTGGAGCATCGGCGCCCTGATCGGCTTCCGGGTCCTGCAGGGTCTCGGTGGCGGCATGCTGATGCCGCTCGGCATGACGATCATGACCCGGGCGGCTGGACCGCACCGGATGGGCAGGCTGATGGCGATCCTGGGGGTGCCGATGCTGCTCGGCCCGATCCTCGGCCCGATCATCGGCGGCTGGCTCATCGAGGTCGCGAGCTGGCACTGGATCTTCCTGATCAACGCGCCGATCGGCCTGGTCGCGATCGTCTACGCCTGGCGGGTGCTGCCCAGGGACACCCCCGAGCCGTCGGAGTCGTTCGACTTCCTCGGCATGGCGCTGATGTCGCCGGGGCTGGCGCTGTTCCTGTTCGGCGTGTCGTCCATCCCCGCGGAAGGTACGGCCACCGCCCCGCGGGTCTGGGTCTCGATGCTGATCGGCACCGCGCTGATGGTGCTCTTCGTCTTCCACTCGTTCCGCCCCGAGCACCCGTTGCTCGACCTGCGGCTGTTCAAGAACCGCAACCTCACGGTGTCGATCATCACCATGTTCCTGTTCGCCGCAGCGTTCTTCGGCGGGCTGCTGCTGGTGCCGACCTACTTCCAGGAGGTCCGCGGCGAGTCGACTCTGCAGGCCGGCCTGCTCGTCGCCCCGCAGGGCATCGGCGCGATGATCACCATGCCGATCGCGGGGTCGCAGGTGGACAAGCACCCGATCGGCCGCATCGTGCCGTTCGGCCTGGTCTTCATCCTGATCGGCATGTTCGGGCTGACCCAGCTCACCGCCACCACGCCGTACCCGGTGATCATCGCCGAGCTGTTCGTGATGGGGCTCGGGATGGGCGCGACGATGATGCCGCTGTTCACGTCGGCGCTGAAGACCCTGAAGGCCCACGAGGTGGCCCGCGGCTCGACGCTGCTGAACATCACCCAGCAGATCGCCAGCTCGGTCGGGGTCGCGATCATGTCCGTGCTGCTCACCAACCACCTCCAGGCCTCCAAGCTCGCCGGACCGGCGATGGCCTCGCTGAACATCCCGGCCCTCGCCGAGAAGATCCCTGCGGCCGCGATCGCGAAGGGGCTGGAGGACGCGGCCAACGCGTTCGCCGACACCTACTGGGTGGCGTGGGGGATGGTCCTGCTGACGCTGGTCCCGGCGATGTTCCTGCCTCGCAAGCGCGAGGAGACGCACCTGCTCGACGACGAGGGCATCCCGCCCGTCGTCGTGCACTGAAGGACGCCGTACGACGCACAGCCGCCGCCCGGGGCACGTCCTGGTCGGGTTCCTGGGATCTAAGGTCGTCAGGGTGACCGACCTCCCTGTCCTCGAACCGGACGCGCAGCGCATCCTCGGCAGCCTGTTGGAGAAGCAGACGACGGTGCCCGCGTCGTACCCGCTCACGGCCAACGCGCTGCGGGCTGCCTGCAACCAGACGAGCAACCGCGACCCCGTCGTCGACCTCGACCAGGTGACCGTCGAGCGGACCGCGCGGGCGCTGAAGGAGCGAGGGCTGCTGCGGATCGTGTGGTCCGACACCGGGCGGCGGACCCTGAAGTACCACCAGATCCTCGACGAGCGGCTCGGGCTCGACCCCGACGAGCGGGCGCTGCTCACCGTGCTGCTGCTCCGGGGCGCGCAGGCGCCGGGTGAGCTGCGCACCCGCACCGAACGACTGCACGCCTTCGCGGACCGGGCCGAGGTCGAGGCGTGTCTGCGCCGGATGGCCGACCGTCCTCAGCCTCTGGTGCGCGAGCTCGAACGGCGACCCGGGCAGCAGGACCGGCGCTGGGTCCATCTCCTCGGACCGGTCCCGCAGCCGGCCCGGCTGCCCCCGCCGAGGGCGTCGACCGGGACGCCGTCATCGCCGGCGGCGCGGACATGCGCGACGCACAGGTGCGGTCGTCGTACGACGCCGTCGCCACGGCCTATGCCGACCACCTCGTCGACGAGCTGCGACGAGCTGCCGTTCGAGACCTGGCTGCTGGACCGGGTGCTCGCCCACGCGGACGGGCGAGCCGGTGGTGGAGGTCGGCTCAGGCCCGGGACACGTCACTGCCTACCTGGGTGACGGTGGCGCCGACGTCACGGGGATCGACGTGTCGCCCGCGATGGTGACCGAGGCCCGCCGACGCTTCCCAGGTCCCGCCTTCGAGGTCGGCGACCTGCGGCGCCTGACCCGGCCCGTCACGAGCCACGGGTGGGCGGCGGTTCTGGGGTGGTACTCGCTCATCCACCTGGCCGCCTCCGAGCTGCCCGACGCGGTCGCGTCCCTGGCCCGCCCGCTCGCCGCCGGCGGGTGGCTGGTCCTCGGCATGCACGCCGGAGCCGAGGTTCGCCACCTCGACGAGTGGTTCGGCCACCAGGTCGACCTCGACTTCGTCCTGCACGAACCGGCGTTCGTGGTCGGGGTCGTCGAGGCGGCCGGTCTTGTCGACACGGAGTGGTATCTCCGCGGGCCTCTCACCGCGAGGGGGGAGACGACCCAGCGTCTGTACGTCGTCGGTCGAAAGCCCGCACAGGCGGCGGTCTGACGCGCCACCCGGCGCACGATGCGTCTCAGTGCGCGTCGATGTCGAGCAGTTCCAGGAGCGCGTCGGCTTCCTCGGCGCATGCGCCGCAGCCGCGCAGGTGGGCGGCCATGGCCGGGTCCTCGTGATGGGGGTCTCGGGCACGGCGTTCGGTGTACTCGTCGAGGCGGGCGAAGCAGTCGTCGCAGGAGATGTAGGGGCTGGTGTCGGCCAGCAGGCGAGCCACGGTGTCCGGGCTCAGGGTCGAGATGGGGTCGGTCATGTCGAACTCCGGTTGGTACAGGTGTCGAGGTAGCCGTCGGCCAGCAGCGCGGCGCGCAGTCTGGTCCGGGCATCGTGCAGGGTCTTGTACAGCGCGTTGCGGGTGGTGCCCAGCCGTTCAGCGAGTACGTCGATCGGCACGTCGTTCACCAGCAGCGCCAGGGCGACGCGGCGCTGATGAGGGGTGAGCGCCGTGGTGATTGCGGACTCCACGGCTCGGGCCAGCTGCGCGGCCTCGGTCACCTCGGACGGCGTGGGTGAGTCGTCGAGGATCACGAACGTGTCGGGCAAGGTGATCTCCCGGTGGCGCCAGGCGTGCCGCCGGACCTCCGCACCGGCCTGCAGGATCCCGAACTTGTAGGCCCAGGTGGTGAACCGGCTGCGTCGCTGGAAGGTCGGCAGCTGACGGAGCACCGAGATCAGCGCTTCGTCGGCGGCCTGCTGGGCCAGATCCTCGAGCTCGCCGGGGCCGGCGCCGGGAAGCAGGTCTCGCAGCCGCCAGACCTGGTGGCGGGTGGCACGCAGCAGCACCTCGTGCAGTCTGCGCAGAGCCACGTCACCGGCGTACCCGGCCAGCGTCAGGTCCCCGACCCATGCCTCCTCGTCGTGGGTAGGGGGCGGGTCGGTCTCGGTGCGGTTCGCGGTGGTCACGACTCAGACTCGCGCGGGCTCGGGAGCCAGGATGCGCACGGCCAGGGCCGGAGGGCAGCCGCGGTCGACCAGCTCGAGCAGGGCGTGCAGGTCGAAGCGCGGGTCGGCCGCCACCCACTGCGCCAGCGACACGGGGAAGCCTGCCTCGAGAAGCCGGCATCGGCGCCAGGTCCTGACGTCCACGGCCGGCCCGCTCCCGGCGCAGGGCGTGGAACCCTGAATCTGGTGAACCGTCATGCTCTCTTGGTGTCGGGGCGCACCACTCGTCTTACCCGGCCGGTCGAAGCCGGGTAAGAACTTCCGGGCGGCTGACACCAACATCGCTGTGACCCTCTCGACGATGTCATCTTCGACGGCCGAACAGCAGCAGGTCAACGACCTGTGGGCCGACTTCTGTGCGGTGGCCTGCGCCGCCTCCGCAGGTGTCCACGCTGCCCTTGTGAGGCCACATCTGCACGAGTCGGTCGCCCTGGCTGCCGCGTTCGCGGTCGCCGCTGCGGCGCTGGCGGTGGCCGCCATCGGCCAGGCCGTCCTCGCCAGGGCCTCTGCCGATGCCGCGGTGGCCGCGCTGCTCCTCGGTGTGGCCGTTGCGTACGGGTTGTCGCGCACCACCGGACTCCCCGTCCTCGCTGTTCCTCCGGAGCCCTTCGACGCGCTCGGTGTGGCCACCTCCTGCCTGGAGCTGGCTGCTGCCGGGGTGGCGTTGCGACTCCTCGTCCGACGGAGCTCGTCATGACAGTCACCTTCCTGCTGCACCGGCGTCGCGGGTTCATCGCGCTGCTGTCCGCCGTGGCCCTGCTCGCCGCCCTGGGCGCCGGAGCCGCCGCATCCGAGCACACCGCTTCCGCGGCCGCGCTCGCCCACCGCCATGGCCAGGCTGCGCCGGTCGCGAGGACCGCGGCTCAGGCCAGGTTCCACGACCAGATGCGCAAGCTGTGGGAGGACCACGTCACCTGGACCCGGCTGGCGATCGTCGGCTTCGCCGACGGCTCTGCCGGGTTCGACGCCACCGCCGGCCGGCTGCTCGCCAACCAGACGGACATCGGCGACGCGATCAAGCCGTTCTACGGCGCCGCTGCCGGCAACGAGCTGACCTCGCTGCTGCGCGATCACATCAGCATCGCCGTACAGGTGCTGCAGGCCGCCAAAGCAGCCGACAACGCGGCGTTCGCCTCCGCGAAGGCCGCGTGGTACCGCAACGCCGACGACATCGCCGACTTCCTTGCCGCCGCAAACCCCCGCTCCTGGCCACAAGCCGTGATGCGGGCCGCCATGACCGAGCACCTCGACCAGACCCTCGCCGAAGCAGCCCACGAGCTGAACGGCCAGTACGCCGCCAGCGTCGCCGACTACGACAAGATCCACCACCACATCCTCGACATGGCAGACCTGCTCAGCGCGGGCATCATCCGCGCCTTCCCCCAACGCTTCCACTGACCCCGGCGACGGCCAGGTCACGGGCGTCCCCAGCGTGACCTGGCCGTCCCGGGCACCTTGCTGTTCCCGCGAGGTGCCGGAACAGAGACCAGCCCGCTCGAATCTCGAGGAGACTCCCATGGCCAAGGCACGAGCATGACGATCAACGAGACGTCCGGCGACGACCCCGGCCGCGAAGCCGCGGTACTCGCATGGCGACCCCGCATGACCGCCACCCCCACCGCGGTGGACCTCCCGGCCGCCGAGCAGGCCGCGGCCGATCTGCTCCGGGCGTTGGGGCAACCGCTGGATTCCGTGCACATGGCCGACACGCCGCGGCGGTTGGCGCGGGCGTACGCCGAGATGCTCACCGTCAGCTCGTTCGACTTCACCACGTTCCCGAACACCGAGGGCTACGACGAGCTGGTCCTGGTCGAGGACATCCCGGTCCGGTCCCTGTGCGAGCACCACATGCTGCCGTTCGTCGGCGTCGCGCACGTCGGCTACCTCCCAGCCGACCGGGTGCTCGGCCTGTCGAAGTTCGCCCGGGTGGTGGACTTCTACGGCCACCGCACCCAGACCCAGGAACGGCTGACCAAGCAGGTCGCCGACCACCTGCAGCGGCACCTCGACCCACGCGGTGTCGGCGTCGTCATCGAGGCCGAGCACACCTGCATGAGCCTGCGCGGGGTGCGCGCAGTCGGCACCCGCACCGTGACCTCCGCGCTCCTTGGCACGCTGCGCACCGACCCGTCCTCGCGCGCGGAGTTCCTCGCGCTGACCCATGGACGGAGAAGCACCTCATGACCCCGACGACCACGCGTCCGGACCGGATCGTCGGCAGCGATCTCGACGCAGACACCCGACGAGACCCTCCCCGGCTGCTCTCCCAGGCGGTCGTCCCATGACCACCACCGCCTTCGTGCTCACCGGCGGCGGCAGCCTCGGGGCCGTCCAGGTCGGCATGCTGCAAGCCCTCTCCGTGCACGGCGTCCGACCCGACCTCCTCGTCGGGACCTCCTCAGGAGCGATGAACGCCGCCTGGGTGGCCGGCCACGGCATGTCTACCGACTCGCTCGCCGAGCTCGCCTCGATCTGGACCGGGCTCCGCCGCACCGACGTCTTTCCCGTCGGCCCCCGGCAGGTGCTGCGAGGCCTGCTCGGCCTGAGCACCGCGGTGTCCACCAACACCCGGCTGTCGCGCCTGGTCGCGGCGCGCACCGGCATCCACGAGCTCACGGAGGCACAGGTTCCCGTGCATCTCGTCGCCGCGGACCTGCTCAGCGGCCGCGACGTACTGATCTCCGCCGGGCCGGTGGTCACCGCGGTGCTCGCGAGCGCTGCCGTCCCCGGCGTCCTGCCGCCGGTCGAGCACGCCGGTCTTCACCTCGTCGACGGTGCGGTCGCGCACCACACCGGGGTCAGCCAGGCCATCGACCTCGGCGCCACCCATGTCTACGTCCTGCCGACCGGCTCCCCGTGTGCCCTGCCGAGACCACCCGGGTCCGCCATCGGCGTCGCGCTGCAGGCGCTCAACCTCCTGCTCCAGCAACGCCTTGCGCACGAGGTCGCCGCCCTGCAGGGTGCAGCCACCATCAAGGTGCTCCCGCCGCTGTGTCCGCTGGCTGTGTCGGCCGCTGACTTCGGCCATGCCGCCGACCTGGTCGACCGCGGCCGACGAGCCTCGCAGGACTGGATCACCACCGGCGCGATAGACCTGCCCTCACCCGAACGGTTCCTGTCCCTGCACCATCACGACGCGCGTGTGACCGGTGCGGGAAGCACCGATCGCGCCGCCCGAGCCAACCTGCCTGTCGCCGGGTTCCATGGCTCCACATCGGTGACGTCCCACGAGTAGGTCGGCACACCGTTCCGGACGAGGGTCGAGAGCTCGGGGATCGACAGCTCGGCGGCGGACCACGCGTAGAGCTCCCCGAGTCGTGGCTGGATCATGCCCAGGTCGAGGATCCGCCCGATCCCGCGCTCGTTCTCGACGTACCACTGGAGGTCTCTGGTCAACGGGTACCGGTCCGGCATCACCCGGGAGAGCGAGACGAAGATCCCCGTGATCGTGAGTCGCGGGTCGCCCAGGACCGGGCCGACGGGCCACAGCCAGCTCAGCGCCAGCCGGGGTGCGGCGACGAGGGCGTGCGCGAAGAGGACCCGGACCAGGATCAGGTTGAGGAAGAAGCGCTCGGGGCGCGTCTCGGACTCGGCCAGCTCGCGTCGGTCGAGGTACGCCGCCACGATGCTTGCGTTGTGGGCCCGGTACCACGTCCTGGCCGACGGCTGCTGGGCGAACTCGGTGCAGCAGCGAGCGCTCCATGACGACATCGGGCCGCTCAGGCCCAGCACGTGGGCGCGCGCCTCGGCTGTGTCCCGCAGCAGCCGCTCGTTGACGGCCCGCCACCAGGGACTGCCGGGCACCTCACCATCCAGCGCGTTGAGGAGGCCGCGCCGCAGCTGCCATCCCATGAACCCGACTGCCGCCCGCCGGTACGGCAGATGCAGCTCGGGCCGCCCGGGCTCAGCCTCGTACAGGGACCGCATCAACGCCACCCGACCAGCCGGATCATCGCGCACCGAGGCGACGAGGTCGGCGGCGTACTGAGTGGCGGTCGGCATACGTCATTCTCAGGCGACCACGCTCGTGCGTGAACTCGCAGTCAGTTCCGCTCCGGCGGAGACTCCCGCCCGAACGGCGGGCCCGGCCCGTTGGCTCCAGGCAGAGACCGCCGCTTCCCCTGTATGGCGCCCCCGGCGCTCCCCGTGGGATGAAAGTTAGAGGGCCATGGGCGCGGGAGGGGAGGGAACCGTTGAGGCTTTCACCTGAGGTCCAGACATTTGGTGACGCAGTGACCACTGAGTCTGATGAGGCTTCGAGCGGCCATCACCCCGGTGACCCGGCGGGGACCAGCCAGGCCAGCGACATCGTCGACGGCGTCATCTACCTGGAGTCATCGTCGTTCGTCACCGGCGAGATCCTGAACGTCGACGGCGGCCCGTCACCGGCCACCGACCTCGCGCCCATCAACCGGTCACGACACCCGCGGGTGTCGGTCCACGCGCAGAGGGCAAGGCGGAGACCTCCGCCGCGCGGACCGGCTCCCGCGTCTCGGGACACCCCCGTGTCCCAGGACGGGCGCCGCCGGTCGGTGGGCCCCGTCGGCGCCGAGTGGTCACCTGCTCAGTCCAGCACCACGGTCTTCCCTGCTGAACAAACTCCAGGTGAACTCTTCACCTGGAGCGGCTGGCGGTCACCCAGGTCCCGCTCGACGTATGCCGAGACACTGCCTGCCGCACCCGTGACGTCGTTCGAGTCGCACGGGTTCCGTCTCGGGACGCGCGGCGATCCGGGCGGAGCAACCCGAGCCCGGGACATCGAGGATGTGGCGGTGCGCTCGCCACGACGACCAGGACAGTGGGGCCCGTCGATAGCGTGAAGCACTCCCCGTGCGGGCCACTGTCGGAGCCAGGCCGCATTGCCCGGTAGGCGCGGTGACACGGTTCGGCTGCTACCCGTTCTGTCGGGTTGGCGCGGCTTGTAGGCCTTGTGGATGCCCGCCGGCGTTGCGATGTTGGAGGCAACGACTGATCCCGATGGCACCCACCCGGTGAGTCCCAGCGCCCGCGACTGGTGTCACACAGGAGAGGAGTCGGCTTCATGGACATGAAGCTCGAGGTCGTCACGATTCCCGTTTCGGACGTCGACCGTGCGAGGAAGTTCTACAAGAGCCTCGGGTGGCGGCTCGACGAGACGCCGCCGGGCGTCGTACAGGTCACGCCGCCCGGGTCCGGCTGCTCCGTCCAGTTCGGCCCGACCCGGACGTCTGCCCCACCCGGGTCGGCGGAGAACCTGTTCCTGGTCGTTCCCGACATCGAGAAGGCCCGGGACGATCTGGTCGCCGCCGGCATCGAGGTCAGCGAGGTCTTCCACCGTGTCGCGCAGGTCGACGCGGACGGCCAGATCCTCGGTGCTGAGCCCGACCTGGCCAGCGGCCCGGATCCGGAGCATCGCAGCTACCTGTCCTACGCCTCCTTCCAGGACCCGGACGGCAACGGCTGGTTGTGCCAGGAGGTCACCGCCAGACGTCCCGGGCGCGTGGACCCGTCTGCGACATCGTTCGGTTCGGTCAGCGACCTGACGGCCGCGTTGGTGCGTGCGGCGCGGGCCCACGGTGAGCACGAGAAGCGCACGGGTGAGGCCGATCCCGACTGGCCCGACTGGTACGCCCTGTACATGGTGCGCGAGCAGTCCGGTGCGGAACTGCCTCTCTGACGGCGGCACCTCACCCGACCCTGCAGCAAGGACCCGGCATGTCCACGATCCATCTCCACCAGACGACCACGTCGATGCCTGAGCCACGACTGGTCCGACCCCAACCGCAGGGCAAACGCGACGGGAACCAGCTAGACGACGCAGGACCGGGGCAGATCCACGGCGACGTGGAGGAGGTGCCGCAGATGGCTGAGCTGGTGAGGATGAACAATCCCGGCCTCATCTCCGTGATCGAGGGCATCCTCGGCGGAGCAGGGATCCCGTACCAGGTCACCGATCGCAACATGAGCGTCCTCGAGGGCTCCGCAGCGGTGATCCAGATACGGATTCTGGTGCCGGACGAGCACGAGGGAGAAGCCCGGGAGCTGCTCGTCGACGCGGGTCTCGGCGAGTGGCTGCGCCCCTGAGCCCGAGACCGGCCGCCGCGGTCCCGGTCTCGGCTGAACCACAGGCGATCCAGCGCGACGGCGCGGGCCACGGCGGAGCAGTCCGGATCAGCGGGGTAGCCGGTCGCCCCGGCTGTCGATCAGTGCGGAGGGTGCGGTCAGTCTCCATGCCTCGAACGTGAGCTCGGCCAGCTCGTCGCGTGCGACCCCGTCCAACCGGACCACGACCCACCCGAAGCCACCTGACGTGAACTGGACCTCGAACGTCTGCGGACGCTCGGCGACCAGCGCGAGCTGCTCGGCGATGGTCTGCTTGAGACCGACGGTGCGGGTGGGCTCCCAGAGATAGCCGAAGGTCTTGGCGCCGATCGCGATCCGCCAGTAGCGGCCATTGTCCGAGCGGGTGACCTCGGGGAGCTGATCGGCCAGCTCGAAGAAGTCGGCGATGGTGCATCCGGTCACCGGGTCATCCTGGCATCAGGCGCCAGGACGACCCTCGACCGCGAGAGCGATCCCCGTCGCGACCGTGATCACCACTGGCCGGCGACCTGCTTGGTGGCGGCGTTGAGCCGGTTCCAGGCGTTGATCATGGTGATGTGCAGGACGAGGGACGCGAGCGCCGGCTCGGCGTAGTGCCGGGCGGCCTCGTCGTACACCTCGTCGGGCACCGGGTCGGCACTGTCGCTGAGCCGGGTGACCGACTCGGTCAGCGCCAGGGCGGCGCGCTCGGCGTCGGTGAAGAACGGCGTGTCGCGCCAGGCCGCCACGGCCCAGATGCGCTCGTCGCTCTCGCCGGCCTTCTTGAGGTCGCGGGCGTGCATCTGCACGCACACGCTGCAGCCGTTGATCTGGCTCGCCCGCAGGTGAACCAGCTCTGCGGTCGTGGGCGGGAGGCCGCCCTGGTCGGCTGCCTTGGCGAGGGCCTGCAGCGCGTCGAACGCGCCGGGAACACTCAACGCCACATTGGACATGCGTGCCTGCATCATCGTCTCCTTGTCACGTTCCTCGGACTCCAGGTGTCATCACTACGACACCTCGCGACGGAGGAACGTGACAGATGACCGACACCGATTGGCTCGCGGACGGCTTCGAGCAGAACCGTGGCCGGCTGCGGGCGGTGGCCTACCGGATGCTGGGCTCGCTCGCCGACGCCGACGACGCTGTCCAAGAGACCTGGCTTCGGGTCAGCCGGTCGGGTGCGGGCGGCATCGACAACCTCGGTGCCTGGCTCACCACGGTCGTCGCCCGGGTATGCCTGAACGCGCTGCGCTCCCGCAAGACACGGCGCGAGGAGCCGCTGGGCGTGCACGTGCCCGACCCGATCATCGGCCGTCCGGAGGAACGGGACCCCGAGGACGAACTGCTGCTGGCGGACTCGGTGGGACTCGCGTTGTACGTCGTGCTCGAGACCCTCACCCCGGCCGAGCGGCTGGCATTCGTCCTGCACGACATGTTCGACCTGCCGTTCGACGAGATCGCCCCGATCGTGGGCCGTTCTCCGGCGACGGCGCGGCAGCTGGCCAGCCGTGCCCGCCGCCGGGTGCGCGGCGCCGATGTGCACGCGCCGGACCCTGATCTGGGACGGCAGCGCGAGGTCGTCGACGCCTTCTTCGCCGCGGCCCGCAACGGCGACCTCGACGCGCTCGTCGCTGTCCTCGACCCCGACGTCGTGCTGCGCTCCGACGGAGGTACGGCGCGCCCGGGCGGCACCGCCGTCGTACACGGAGCCGCGAGCGTCGCCGGCCAGGCGGTGATGTTCCACCAGCCCAGTGCCTGGCTGCGGCCGGCGCTGATCAACGGTGCCGCGGGTGTGGTCGTGATCGTGGGCGGCGAAGTCTTCTCGGTCCTCGGGTTCACCGTCTCCGACGGCAAGATCGTGGAGATCGACGCGCTCGTCGACCCTCAGCGGCTCCGCGGGCTCGACCTGTCCGCCCTCGATGCGTGATCTGCTCCGCTCGCCACGCAAGGACGCACCAGCGGTGGGCGAGTGACGGCTAGGCCGGCCGGGTGCCCGCCGACCGGCGGTATTCGGTGGGCGACCGGCCGTGCACGCGTTTGAACGCCGCGCTCAGGGCGAACGCGTTCGCGTAGCCCACCTGGGCGGCCACCGCCTCGAGGGTGGCGTCCGAGCCCGCCAGGAGGTCGGCCGCGAGCGCGAGCCGCCAGCCGGTCAGGAACGTGAGTGGCGGTTCGCCCACCCGTTCGGTGAAGCGCCGGGCGAAGGTGGCGCGGGAGGCCCCGCAGGCGGCCGCGAGCGAGGCGACCGTCCAGGGGTGCTCGGGATGGTGGTGCATGAGTCCGATCGCCTTGCCCACGACCGGGTCGTCGTGCGCGGCGTACCACGCGGGCGCCTGGTCGCCCTCGAAGAGCGTCCGCAGGCAGCTCACGAGCAACAGGTCGAGCAGCCGGTCGAGAACGGCCTCTTGCCCGGGCGCGTCGCGGGTGATCTCGTCTGACAGCAGACCGACCAGGGGGCTTTCGACGCCGCGCAGGACAAGGTCCGACGGCAGACGCGACAGCACGCGGCTGCCGATCTCTGTGACGTGCTCGTAGGTCCCGATGAGCAGCACGGTGTCGCCGTCCACGGCATTGCCCCAGGTGCGGACACCGCGGGCCATCGCTTGGTCGAGAAGGCGGCCGTGCGGGTCGACGCACTGCTGCCCGGGGAGGATCCGGATGTCCCCAGGTGTCGTTGCCGAGTCCGCGACGACGTACGGCGCGGGCCCGCGCGCGAGCACCACGTCGCCGGGCGCGAGCGGGACCGACCCGGCCGCAGCCGTCAGCACCGCCGTTCCCCGCGTCACCAGCACCAGTGTCAGCGGTGCCTCGTCCTCGACCGTGATCGACCACGGCGGGGCCATCACCACGCGGAGCAGGAACGCGCCGCGGGCACGGGGCCCGTCGAGCAGCCCGGCCAGAGCATCCACGCTGAGACGATCGCATATGCAATCGAGCGGATCAAGCATGGATAGTCTCGCGCTTCGCTTCCAGGCTGGATGCCATGACCACACTCATCACCGGCGGCACCGGCAAGACCGGGCGTCGCGTCGCACAGAGACTGACCTCCACCGGCCGGGCGGTGAAGCTCGGCTCCCGCTCGGGCGACGTCCGGTTCGACTGGGACGACGAGCTCACCTGGGCACCCGCCCTCCAGGGGTGCACGAGTGCCTACGTGACGTTCGCGCCCGACCTGGCGTTTCCCGGAGCCGCGGACACCGTCGCGGCGTTCGCCAAGACTGCGGTCGAGGGCGGCACCACGAGGCTGGTGCTGCTGTCCGGCCGCGGAGAAGCGGGCGCCCAGCTCGCTGAGCAGCGGCTCGCCGAGACGGGCGCCGACTGGACCGTCGTGCGCTGTGCCTTCTTCGCGCAGAACTTCAGCGAGACCTTCTGGCTCGAATCGATCCGCGCCGGTGAGCTGGTGCTCCCGGGGAACACCCTCGAGCCGATCGTCGACCTCGAGGACGTCGCCGACGTCGCTGCGGCGGTGCTGGCCGACGACCGCCACATCGGCCAGGTGTACGAGTGCACCGGCCCGCGGCTCGTCGGGTTCGACGAGGCCACGCATGAGATCGCACGGGTGACCGGTCGCGCCGTCTCGTTCCGCGCGGTGACCCCTGCGGAGTTCGCCGCCCGGCTCGTCGAGGGCGGGCTGCCCGAGGGGGACGCGCAGGGACTGGCAGCGCTGTTCGTCGACGTCCTCGACGGCCGCAACAGCTCGCTGGCCGACGGCGTACGCCGCGCGGTCGGCCGCACGCCCCGTGAGTTCACGGAGTACGTCAGGCGTACCGCTGCGACGGGAGTCTGGCGTGGCTGACTACGTGCTGCTCGCGGCCAGGATCCTCGGTGCGCTCCTGGCGGGAGTGTTCTTCGCGTACGCCGTCAGCGTCATGCCGGCACTGGGCGCGATGGACGACGACACGTTCGTGAAGGTGATGAACAAGGTCAACGTGGTGATCGTGAACCCCGTCTTCCTCGCGGTCTTCCTCGGTGCCCCCGTGGCATCGGTGGGGCTGCTGGTCTGGGAACGCGATCCCTGGGCGGTGGCCGGCGCGGTGCTCGCGGTGGTGACCCTGCTCGTCACGTTCGTCTTCAACATTCCCCTGAACAACGCCCTCGCCGACGGTGGCGCACGGGCGGCGTTCGAGACGTCGTGGGTGCTCTGGAATGTCGCGCGCACCCTGACCGGCACGGCCTCCTTCGTCTGTTTGCTGCGCGTATGAGCGCCCGCTCAGCCCGGTGCCCACAACCGGACACGGCGGAGATCGGCGCGGTCGGCGCCGTCGAGCGGACGCTTGCCGTGGGGGAGGATGACGTCATGACCGCCTACTGGATCAGCATCTACAAGGAGATCGTCGACGAGGCCAAGGTTGCGGCATATGCCGAGCTGGCCGGCCCGGCCCTTCGGCGCGCTGGTGGCGCCTACGTGGCTCGAGGGTTGCCCGAGGAGACCTACGAGTCGGGTGAGAGGACCCGGACCGTGGTCATCGAGTTCGAGTCGGTCGAGGCCGCACGTGCTGCGCACGACAGCCCGGCCTACCAGGACGCCCTCGCCGCTCTCGACGGCGGTGCCGTGCGCGACATACGCATCGTTCCCGGAGTGGAGTGAGGTTCCCCGCCGAGCCCGATCCGGTCATCGCCTGGCCACTCCTCCTGCCGGGTCAGCATGGAGGTCGACCCGTGACGTCTCTGGTGCGGCGATGACGCATAGTGCCGTGATCACCAACATGGCGACCACGTAGAGGGAGACGACAAGAGACGTGTCGTACTTGTCGAGCAGGGCAACGGAGATGAGCGGGGCGACCGCGCCGCCCAGGATGCCGGCCAGCTGGTAGCCCATCGACGCGCCGGTGTACCGCACGTGTGTCGGGAACATCTCCGCGATGAAGGAGGCCTGGGGGCCGTACATCGCCGCGTGGAAGACGAGCGCCACCACCGTGGCGAGGACGATGAGGACGAAGCTGCCGGTGTCGAGCAGCGCGAAGAACACGAAGACCCAGACCGCCGCACCGATCGCGCCGAACAGGTAGACCGGCCGGCGGCCGAACCTGTCCGACAGCACCCCGAACCCCGGGATCAGGACGATCTGGAAGGTGGCTGCGATCAGCACGGCGTTCAGCGCGTAGCTGTCCGGCAGCCCGAGGTAGGTCACGACGTACGTCGTGATGAACAGGACGAACGAGTAGAAGGCCACATCGACGCCGACCCGGGCACCGAGGGCGAGGAGGACGCGCTTCGGGTACCTGGTCAAGACCTCGACGATCGGCGCCCTTGCCTTGGTGTCGCTGGTCTCCAGCTCGCGGAACAACGGGCTCTCGGCAATCGTCATCCGGATCCAGAGACCTACCACGACCAGCACGCCACTGAGCAGGAACGGCACTCGCCAACCCCAGGACTGGAACGCGGCGTCGGACGTGATGGCTCCTATCAGCGACAGCACCCCGTTCGCCAGAAGCAGGCCGATGGGCACTCCCACCTGTGGCCAGCTGGCGTTGAGGCCCCGCCGTTTCGGGTCGCCGGACTCGAGCGTCATCAGCACGGCGCCGCCCCACTCGCCGCCCAGGCCGAGACCCTGAAGGAAGCGCAGGGCCACCAGCAGGATCGGTGCCCAGACGCCGATGGCGTCGTACGTCGGCATCAGGCCGACCAGGAAGGTGCTGATCCCCATCAGCAGGAGCGTGAAGACAAGGACGTTCTTCCGGCCGAGCTTGTCGCCGTAGTGACCGAAGACCACACCACCGAGCGGTCGGGCCACGAACCCGACGGCATACGTCGCGAACGCCAGCAGCGTCCCGACGAGGGGCTCGAAGCTGGGGAAGAAGATCTTGTTGAAGACCAGCGCGGCGGCGGTGCCGTAGATGAAGAAGTCGTACCACTCCAGTGACGTGCCGATCAGGCTCGCGGCGATGACTCGGCGCACCGATGACGCCGGTGCGGTCGCGGTGTGGGGATCGGTTGGTGACATCGGCCCTCCTCGGTCCGTTCACCGGTCCGGCCGTTTTTCGCGCGATCGGCCTGGGCCGTGGCCCGGCGCGCCACTCCTGACGCATCCATCCGGACCGACCACCGCCGAGATGCTCGGCGCCCTTCCGGCAGCGGTTCTGACACGTACTGTGCCCGTATGCCGCGGCCCAGAAACCGCTCAGCTGGGTGCTGCGGCCGGGTTCGTGACCGGACGCAAGTGCTACGAAGGCTTCCTCGGCTACTGGCCGTCGGCGACGGGCCCGTGGGCCGAGGTGCTCAATCCGATGCCGAAGTACATCGCCTCACGCTCGCTCAGCGGCGACCTTGACTGGCTGAGCCTCGAGCTGCTCGACGTGACGGCATTTGAATCCGGAGTGGTGCTGCAGCGATACCGACCCCAGACCTGAAGTCCATCTCCGGTGCATTCGTCCCCCCGGGTGACGTGACATCTCCGCTCTGAGGTTCTCGTCTGACCGGGTCGAGGACTACTCGCGCTCGATCCTGCGCAGCCCGTGCGTGGGCGTCCACCACTCGACGACCAGCATCGTGGCCTCCTCGTTGAGGTGCGTGTGCACGACGTCAGTGATGTCGGCGTGGAAGAGATCGCCGTCGGGCCCTTCGGCGATTGACCCGGCATCGATCGCCCGCCCGGAGATCTTCGCCTCGCCCGGCCACTGCGCCTCGGCGCCCTCGACCGGGTCGACCGTGGCGCTGTGCAGGGCGAACCGAGGATCCCGACGCAGATCCGCGCCCTTGCGCGCGTTCGGCATCGAGCCGAAGGCCAGTTCTCCGTCCTCGAACGACGCCTCGATCCCCGAGATCCGCGGTGACCCGTCGGCTCGCAACGTGGCAATCGTCTTGTGGCTGTGCGCGTCGAACAGGCCCCGCACGCGTTGCGCGAACTCCGGCTCCGCGCGCTCGACGTCCTGCCACGCCGTCATCTGCTCACTATCGCACCGACGATCGAGGGGGCGGCGCGAACGATGCCAGAGTGCGGCCGGTCACCGGGCTACGCCGCCGGGCTACTCAACCGTCCCTTCGTGCTGCGTCCGGACACGGATGTGCTCGAGCAGGTCGGTCAGCTCGACGGGATGGCTGAGCGCAGGCGTGTGGCCGCTGTCGATCTCATCCGGTTCGATGCCGAGCCTGTGACGAACTACCTGACGCAGCCAGGCCGCAGGGAACATCCGGTCGTGACGGCAGAGGATGAACGCTGTGGGCACGGCGGGCCACGCTGCAAGCGGGAACGGCTCTGCAGCTGTCGTCTCCGACTGAGGGCGCCCCTTGGACAACGCCTCCTCCGCGAGCGTGCGCGGAACGTCGTGGTAGAAGATCGCCAGGTCGCCCGAGTCGTCAGTCTCCGGGCGCACTGCGTCGTCGAAGCGTGTGTTGACCAACATCTGATGGGCGCTCTCACCCGGGGCGGGGATCATCGCCGCCACAAGAACCATCAACCGAGCCGGCACCCGATCGCAGACGATGGGCGCCACATAGCCGCCGTACGACTGCGCAACCACGACGAGATCCTCGTGCTGATCAGCGATCGCCCCGACCACCACGTCCGCGTAGTCCGACAAGGTCGCCGCGTCATCTTCGACCGGCAGGTCCATGACAACCACGCCGTGGCCACGCGTCCGAAGATCGCGCTCGACCAGGTGCCAGTACCAGCCCACGTCGCCGGCTCCGTGGATCAGGACGTAGGTGGCCATGCTGCCGTCAGGCCGCGTCGGCGGCGTGCTCCAACTCAGCGACCTTGATCTTGCCCATCTTCAGCATCGCCTCCATCGCCCGGCGGGCACGCTCCGGATCGGGATCATTGAGCAGCTCATCGAGCCGGCGCGGCACGATCTGCCAGGACAACCCGAAGCGGTCCTTGAGCCAGCCACACGGGCCGGGCTCGCCGCCGCTCGCCGTCAGCAAGTCCCACAGCCGATCGACCTCGGCCTGGTCGTCGCAGTCGATGACGAACGACACCGCCTCGTTGAACTTGAAGTCCGGGCCACCGTTGAGTCCCTGGAACTGCTGCCCAGCAAGCGTGAAGTCAACCGTGAGCACCATGCCCGCCGGCCCGGACGGCGTCTCACCCGGCGAGCGCCAGACCCTGTCGACGTGGCTGTCCGGCAGCAACGTCACGTAGAAGCTGGCCGCCTCCTCCGCGTTGCCGTCGAACCACAAACAGGGAAACAGCTTGGCCATCGCTTTCTCCTTCGAATCGACCCGTCTCGGCGGCGGGTAGCGCACTCGTGACCTCAACACCTTCGCAAGCTCAGACCGGTCCACGGCCGAATACTCATCGGTCATGGACAAGGATCTCCGTCCCCGAATCTGCAGCCCAGCAGAATTCCTGGTGGCTGTGTCCCGGTCCACCCCCCGCGAGCCGATGACACGGGGAACGCGGCCGACATGCTCTGGACGCCGCTGTTCCGGGCATTTCTCCTCCCTTGTGCTGAACTGGCGTGGCGGTGAGGCTGAGCGCAGGGCCGACCGGGACGCCGAACCTGGTGATCTCGACATCGAACTGAAATGGGGCCGAAGGTGCCAGCGACAGAACTTCCGTCCCGCGCCTCCGTGGTGATCATCGGCGGCGGTGTCGTCGGGCTCAGCACCGCCTACCACCTGGCTCGCGCCGGAGTGATCGACGTCGTCCTGATCGAGAAGAGCGAGTTCGGCTCCGGTTCCACCTGCAAGGCTGCCGGGGGTGTTCGCGCGCAGTTCTCCGAGGCGGTCAACATCGAGCTCGGGGCGCGCAGCCTGAAGACGTTCGAGACGTTCCAGGCCACCTTCGATCAGGAGATCGACCTTCGCCAGGTCGGCTACCTGTTCCTCCTGGAGAAGCCCGAGCACGTCGAGGCCTTTGAGAAGAACGTCGCCCTGCAGAACGAGATGGGCGTCCCCAGCCGGCTCATCGAAGTCGCGGAGGCCAAGGCGCTCTCGCCCTTGATCAGCACCGAGGGACTCCTCGCGGCCGCCTACTCGCCGACCGACGGGCACTGCACCCCCGAAAGCGTCGTCAATGGCTACGCCGGCGCCGCGCGACGGGCAGGCGCACGTCTCGTCCGCAACTGCGCGGTCACGGCGATCGACTCCAGCGGGGGAACGCTCACCCACGTCGTGACCGAGAAGGGGACCATCACCACCGACACGGTCATCTGCACCGCGGGCGCCTGGTCCAAGGATCTGGGTGCCATGGTGGGCGTCGACCTTCCGGTCGAGCCGCTTCGTCGCCAGATCCTCACCACGGAGCCAATGCCTGACCTGGACCCGCACACGCCGTTCACCATCGACTTCTCCACCTCGTTCTACTTCCACGGCGAGGGCCAGGGCCTCCTGCTGGGCATGTCCGATCCGCACGAGACCCCGGGTTTCAAGCTCACCACGTCCGACGACTGGCTTGCCGGGCTTGGGGACGCCATCGAGCGTCGCGCCCCCGCCATCGGCGACGTCGGGCTGGGGGCCGGCTGGGCCGGTCTCTACGAGATGACTCCCGACCACAACGCGCTGGTCGGAGAAGCGGAAGGAGTCTCACGCTTCCTCTATGCCACCGGTTTCTCAGGCCACGGCTTCTTGATGGGCCCCGCGATCGGTGAGGTGATGCGCGACCTCTACCTGGGCCGCACGCCTGTCGTCGACGTCAGCTCCCTGACAGCGAGCCGCTTCGCCAGCTCCGACCTCCGGCCCGAGCTCAACATCGTCTAGACGCCACGACCCTTGTCACGAACCTCGCCCCAGTCCCGGAACGCAACCGCCCACGCAAGGAGCACACATGACCGGCACCAAGCACCAGATCCCCAGCGGCTCGGCACTGAACCGGCTTGCCCTTGCGACGGCCGATCGATGTGGAGTCGACGTGGACGCCGTCGCCGGCGACGTGACGACAACCTCACCGGTCAACGGTGAGCGGCTTGCCGACGTGAAGTGGGTCGACGGCTCCGCTGTCGACGACACCGTCACGCGGGCACAGGCTGCCTTCGTGCAGTGGCGCAGGGTTCCGGCTCCTGCCCGAGGCGCCCTGGTCAAGCGGCTGGGGGAGCTGCTCGCCGTGCACAAGGACGACCTCGCCACCCTGATCAGTCTCGAGGTCGGCAAGATCACCTCCGAAGCCCGAGGCGAGGTGCAGGAGATGATCGACATCTGCGACTTCGCCGTCGGGCTCTCCCGCCAGCTCTACGGCCGCACCATGACCTCCGAGCGCCCGGGTCACCGACTGATGGAGACGTGGCACCCGCTGGGCGTTGTCGGCGTCATCAGCGCGTTCAACTTCCCCGCAGCCGTCTGGTCCTGGAACACGGCCATCGCCCTGGTCTGTGGCGACCCGATCATCTGGAAGCCGTCGGAGCTGGCTCCCCTGACAGCGCTCGCCAGTCACGCGATCCTGGCCCAGGCCGTCGCCGAGTGTGGTGCGCCTGCCGACCTCAACCAGGTGCTCATCGGGGGAGCAGACATCGGGAAGGCCCTCGTCGACCACTCGGGAGTGGCCCTGCTCAGCGCGACCGGCTCCACCCGCATGGGTCGTGCAGTCGGCCCCCGCGTGGCAGATCGCTTCGGCCGCTCCCTGCTCGAGCTCGGCGGAAACAACGCCGCCATCGTGAGCCCGACCGCAGACCTGGACCTGACGACCCGCGGTGTGGTGTTCTCCGCGGCAGGCACGGCGGGTCAGCGCTGCACGACCATGCGGCGAGTCATCGCGCACAACAGCGTTGTCGACGAGCTCACCGACCGCCTGGCCTCTGCCTACGGCCGTCTCCCGATCGGCAACCCCATGGAGGACGACACCCTGGTCGGACCCCTCATCCACCGCGCCGCGTATGAGGGGATGGAGAGGGCCATCGAACAGGCCACGAACGAGGGCGGCAAGCTCGTCGCCGGTGGCGGCCGGGAGCTGGAGGAGGCTGCCCCTCACGCCTTCTACGCCAGGCCCTCGATCGTGCGCATCGACAAGCAGACCGACGTCGTGGAGCAAGAGACGTTTGCTCCGCTTCTCTACGTACTTCCCTACGAGGACTTCGAGCAAGCGATTGCGCTGAACAACGCCGTGCCGCAGGGTCTCTCCTCAAGCGTGTTCACCTCGGACCAGGCCGAGGCGGAGAAGTTCCTCTCAGCAGAAGGGTCGGACTGCGGAATCGTCAACGTCAACATCGGTACGTCCGGCGCCGAGATCGGTGGTGCCTTCGGAGGGGAGAAGGAGACCGGTGGCGGCCGCGAGTCCGGGTCTGACGCATGGCGCGCCTACATGCGCCGAGCGACCAACACCATCAACTACTCCGGTGAGCTGCCCCTCGCCCAAGGCGTGAACTTCACGGTCTGAACGAGACAGGAGCCGACGCCCCCCCAGAACGGGTCCGTGCCGCCATGATGCTGCGGGGACAGATCCCCGCCGACGAGAGGTGCAGTTGATGGGTGCCCCCAAGACGGTAAGCAGCACGGAGCTGCGCACTCGATTCGCTGCTCGGCTGTCCAGCCTGTACGGCACCGAGGTCCCCGCCTACACGGCCCTCGTAGAGGTCTCCCAGGAGGTGAACCAGCGCGTCATCGCCCGTGCGGGAGCGGATGCCGAGCGCCTGGGCAGCATCGATCGGGTCACCGCAGAACGACACGGAGCGATCCGTGTGGGGTCGCCTCGCGAGTTGGCGCAGGTTTCACGAGTCTTCGGCGCCCTTGGCATGTTTCCGTGCGGGTTCTATGACCTGCGCGACGCGGCGCCGACACCCGTCCCCGTCGTCTCGACCGCGTTCCGGCCGCTCGACCGTGCCGAACTGGCGGCGAACCCGTTTCGGGTGTTCACCTCGATGCTGGTTCCTGAGGACCGACGTTTCTTCGACTCAGAGCTCGAGGGTCGGCTGCGGAGCTTCCTGGACGCCCGCGAGCTCTTTCCCGCCGAGCTTCTCGCCCTGGCCGACGTCGCCAGCGAGCACGGGGAGCTGTCAGCAGCTGACGCGGACCGGTACCTGGAGCTGGCCGCCGCGTGCTTCGCGCTCTCCACCGACCCGGTAGACCGGGCCTGGTACAGCGAGCTCGAGCGCATCTCAGGTGTCGCAGCCGACATCGGCGGCGTGACCACGACCCACATCAATCACCTCACCCCCCGTGTGCTCGACATCGACGACCTTTACGCCTCGATGCAGGCCCGCGGAATCGACATGATCGACGAGATCCAAGGCCCGCCGCGGTGGGACGGTCCGGATGTCCTGCTACGTCAGACCTCCTTCCGCGCACTCGCCGAGCCACGCACCTTCCGGGACGCCGACGGGGGGATATCCCGAGGGACGCTGCGGGTCAGGTTCGGTGAGGTCGAGGCCCGAGGCATCGCCCTTACGCCATCAGGTCGAGACCGCTTCGACGAACTCGTCGCTGCAGTGGACCGTCGCCTGGCTGAGAATCCCGGCCTCACTCGCGCCGATGTGGCACCGCAGGTGTGGAGCGACGGACTGCCCTCCACCGAGCGCGGCCTGTGCCTCGCCAATCTCGGCTTCTTCACGTTCCGCGTCGACTCCAACGTCGTTGCCGGGCGTCTGACGCCGGAGCAGGGGACCGCGCTTGGGCAGGGAGAGGTTGCCGGGCTCGTCCAGGCGGGCGTCCTCCACCCCGAGCCGATCGTGTACGAGGACTTCCTGCCCCGATCAGCCGCCGGCATCTTCGCGTCGAACCTGACGGACAACGGGAGGGTGGACGCGGAGCAGGGTGGCGCTGAGCGTGACGCCAACTGGATGGCAGACGTCATCGGCAGAACGGTCAACGTGCCAGAGGAGATCTACGCCCAGGAGGCGTCAGCCTCTCTGCGTGCGGCCGAGCTGGTCCTGGGGCGAAAGCTCCGCTCCGAGGCTTGGTGAAAGCGGTCGGTCGACTACACCTGCCACCCTGGGCTCGACCGCTGGCTGGGCGACCGTGGCCACTCGCACAGCGCCGTCCTCCGCGATCGCGCAACAGTGCCTCCAACAGCGCCATCGTCGGGCGAACGGCCCGGCTCGGTCATGAAAACGGGTCATGATTCCGCGAGGTCGCGTTGTTGGTCACGGCCGGCAGCGGAGCGAGGTCGAAGTGCAGCCGATACTTCCCGGTCTTCGGCATCAGCGGCGGACCGCCGCACGAAGTACCCGACCTCCTGCGAGCCGTCGTACGCCAGCGCCCGTGAGTGGCGGAACCTTCAGGCGAACATGCTCGGCGCGTCTCGACCCACGCGGCAGTCAGCGCAGGCTCATCGAACCGGACAGGTAGGGCTCCCACGGCAGACCGGCGTCCGCGGCGATGCGCTCGTCCAGAGCGGCCGCGACGTCCTCGGGCCACGCAGCAGTGCGGCGGGTCTCCATGTCGATGTGCAGGAAGACCTCCTCCATCACAAAGCTCAGTCGCTGGTGCGAGTCGTCGAGCAGGTAGACCAAGGCGTGTGCAGCCCGCTCCGCCCGCCCGAGCAGCCGCACTCGCGCCGACATCTTGTCGCCGGTGCGCAGCTCGGCCAGATAGGTCAGGTGGTGTTCGGCCGAGAAGCAGGCGTGCCCGGAGACCGGCCAGTTCTGCGGTATCCCCAGCTCGACCAAAGACTCGTCGAGCCCCTCGCTGGCGATGCCGGTGTAGTGACGGACGTTGAGGTGGCCGTTGACGTCCTCGAAGGCGACCGGGACGGGCTGTACGGCGTACGCCGGCAGGTCAGCGAGCTGCTCGTACGTGGGGTGGGGTGGTCTCACGGATCGTGACGATACCGGGCCTGGCCCGGATCCATTCACGCAAGCATCCGCCCGCCCGCGGAGACGCGGAGCTGCGTCGTACGCCGCGGGCACTGCTGCCGAGCCGGGTGGACGGAACAGGGCACGGGTGCCTCCGGGCCAGCATGACCGATGTTCTAGATTCCCTCCGTGAGTGCGCAGGCCCCGTCAACCGTCATCCTGATCCGTGCGGAACGATTCATCCCCAATCCCGCCACGGCCGCCGACAACGCGTTCCAGCGCGACGTCCCGGAGGGGCAGTCCGACGACGCGACGTCGACCAAGGCCCTGGCCGAGATGGACGCCGTCGCCCAGGCCCTCCGAGACGCGGGGGTGACGGTCCACGTCTTCGAGGACGAGGACCACACCCGGCCGGACAGCGTCTTCCCGAACAACTGGCTCTCCACCCACGCGGGGGGCAACATCGCGGTCTACCCGATGTACGCCTCCAACCGTCGCCACGAGCGTCGCGCCGACGTGCTGGAGCTGCTCAAGTCCCAGTACCGGGTCCAGACCATCGTGGACTACTCCGGCCTGGAACCCGACGGCATCTTCCTCGAGGGCACCGGCGCGATGGTGCTCGACCACGTCTCGCGGGTCGCCTACACGGCACGCAGCCACCGGGCCGACACCCACGTCCTCGAGCGGTTCTGCACCGACTTCGGGTACGAGCCGATGGCCTTCGACGCGGTCGACTCCGAGGGCGTGCCGGTCTACCACACCAACGTCATCGCCTGCATCGGCACCGACGTCGCGATGATCGCCCTGGAGATGATCCCGGACGAGCAGCGTCGCGCCGAGGTCCGCGAGCGCCTCTCGGTCAACGGGAGGATCGTCGTGGAGCTGACCGAGCAGCAGATCCGCGAGTTCGCCGGCAACGCCGTGGAGCTGTGTGGTCGTACGCCGGAGGGTCGGCGCCGCTACATCATGGCCATGTCGGCCCGGGCGCGTCGGAGCCTGCGTCCGGACCAGGTCGCGGCGATCGAGGAGTCCTGCGAGATCGTGGCCGTCGACATCCCCACGATCGAGCTGGCCGGCGGGTCGGTGCGGTGCATGATCGCCGGTGTCCACCTCGACAGGCGCCCGGCCATCGAGCCCGAGCCCACGGCTGCCGTCGAGGCGATCGACGAGAACCCGCACACGGCCGACGGTCAGGACGTCGCGACGGGCGACACCGCGGACTGACCGGAACACACCGGCTCACCGACGGCGGTGAACGGTGAGGCTTGCTCCGAACCAGCCTGTGTTGTCCGAGGTCTTCCGGTCGTTGACGCCGAGGAACAGCTCCCCGCCCGACCGGATGGTGAGGATCCGGTGCTCGCCGACCGCGATCACCTCCGAGGGGTCGGTCCCGGCGAGAGGAGCGGGACGAACCGAGTCGCCAACGGTTGCGACGAGGGCAGCGTGGTTGAGGCGACCGGTGATGCTCTGCTGGCCGGGACGAGGCGGGGTCAGGCCCGTGGGCGACACGTAGCTGTAGCCAGGCCGACGGCTGGGCAGCAGCATCCCGAACCCGTCGATCTCGACGCGTTCGCCGACGCTGACGGCGACCCCGGTGTCGGTCCAGTCGGGATCGCGGCCGTCGACGGTGAGCGACCGCACTACGGAGGTGGCCGTGCTTGCTGCTCCGGACGGCTGACCGCCGGCCGCCCCGACCTGGCTGGACCCACCCTTCATGAGCTGTGCGGTCAGAAGGACGGCGCAGCACACGGCCACCACGCCTCCCGCCCCGGCGGTGAGCTGGATGCGAGCTCCGTGGGCGGGTGAGCTCCGTCTCGTGCCCGGCCGGGACACCGCGCCGGGCTCGCCCCCGCTCGTCCGCCGATCCTGCTGCCCGAGCAGATGGAACACGACCGGCAACATGAACGGCACCAAGAAGAGCCCGAGCCAGTCCCACAGCGTGTTTCCGGTGAACCCCGTCCACGTCCAGCGGAGGAGGTATCCGCCGCTGACGAGCACAACCAGGGCGGCGACAGCGAGACACTCGGCCACCATCCACCTGCGCCGGTGCCGGGTCCGGCTCTGCAGCCAGACGGGCGTCAGCGCGAGCGTCAGCGGGAGGAGCGACACCTCGAGCCAGTCCCACAGCTTGCGGGTGCCCGACTCGCCCCGGTAGCCGGTCCAGGCCCAGTGCATGCCGTAGCCACCGACAAGGACGACCAGAAGTGCGACGAGGACCGGCGCGGCCACCAGGAGGTGGGTGGCCAGCGGTGGCAGACCGCGTGCTGCGGGGCGGACCGGCGCGGCCCCTGCACCGGGTTGCTCGTCAGAAGGCGAGGTCGCCGACGGTGCGTCGTGTGGTCCGGTACGACGTTGCATGGTCTCTCCGCTGACCGTGAGTGCCGCTCACGCCGACGGCGGTGCCACCCGTGAGCACAACGCAGAGGACCGGCGAGCTTTCGTCAGGCCTCCGCCTCTTGGCAGGACGCTAGGCAGCGCCTCCGTCGAGCCGACATAGCAAATTCGGGCCAATCCGGTTGAACCTCCACGTCATCCGGGGACCGACGGGTTCGGCTGCCGTGCGGGTGACGGATAGCCTGGACGCTCAGCTGGTCTTCCGGGACAGGCCCGCTTCGATCTGGAAAGCGCACTCTCTTGGCGATCGACAGGGCCCTCCTCCTTCGGGAACCGGTCCCGCCGCGGGGCACCACCACCCTTCAGTGGCCCCGTGTCGTGGCCGCGGTCGGACGACGTCGGCTGGGTGTCGCGGTCTGCCTGCTCGTGGCGTTGGCGGCGTTCCTGGTCCGGTTGGCGATGGTGCTGCGTGGCGGCGGGCTCGGTGGCCTGATGGGTTATGACGACGGCGTCTACTACTCGGCGTCCGGCGAGCTGTGGTGGGGCCGGCTGCCCTATCGGGACTTCGTGCTGGTCCACCCGCCCGGGATCCTGCTCAGCCTGGCTCCGTTCGCGGGCCTGGGTCGGCTCACCCACGACGCCCTCGGGTTCCAGCTCGCCCGGCTGGCCTGGATGCTGGTCGGTTCGCTCAACGCGGCCCTGGTCGTGCGTGCGACTCGACGGTCCGGACTGGTCGCGGCCACGGCTGCCGGCCTCTTCTACGCCGTGTGGACGCCCGCGGCCATGACAGAGACGACGACGCGTCTCGAGCCTCTGGTCAGCCTCGGCCTGCTGGTCGCCGTCACCGTTCTCAGCGGAGGACGTCCCCCGACACGACGAGGACAGGTGCTGGCCGGGATTGCGCTCGGCTTCGCCATGGCCGTCAAGGTGTGGGCGGTCGTGCCGGCCGTCGTGATAGTGCTGTGGGTCTCGGTGACGAGATGTCGGCAGGCGGCGGTCCGAGTAGCCGCCGCTGCGGCGCTGACGGCCACGGTGGTCTGTCTGCCGTTCTGGCTGCTCGCCCCGTCCGCGATGTTCCGGATGGTCGTCCTCGACCAGCTCGGCCGCGGCCGGACCTGGGCGGGGACCAGCGTCCGGCTGATCAGCGCTCTGGGTCTCCGTTCTCCGCACGGTCACTACTGGTGGCCACTCGTCGGCTGGTGCGTCGCCGCGGCTGTGGTCGGTGCTGTCGTGGTGGTGGGGAGTCTCCGCAGCTCCCGAGGACGGCTGGCCATCGCGCTGCTCGTCGTACAGCTGGCGGTCCTGCTCGCCAGCCCGTCGTACTTCTCCTACTACGCAGCCTTCCTGGCCCCGGCCCTGGCCCTGCTGGTCGCCGGCGGGATGGCATGGACCCAGCGTCTGCGCGCCCGGCTGAAGGAGGCGCGACCCACCGACACCGTCGGTACCCTGCTCGTCGCCGGACCGCTGGCTGTCGTCGCCGCAGTGGGCACCGTCGCGGCCACGGCCTCGGTCGGGACGCCCTTCCCCGCGCAGGACGTGGCTCGCACGGTGTCCGCGAGCAGGTGTGTCACCGCGGACTCCCCAGACGTGCTGATCCTGACCGACGTGCTGCAACGCAACCGGCATCGCGGCTGCCGGGTCTTGGTCGACCTGAGCGGCCTGTCGTACGACGGGGACGCGAAGCCGCTCCGTCCGGACGGTACGCCGGTGGCCCGGGCGCTGAACCCGGCGTGGCAGCGGGACCTGACCGGCTACCTGTTCTCGGGGGATGCCGTGTTCCTCACCCGGACCGCCTCGGACGGCTTCAGCCCCGAGTCCCTCCAGCGTCTGGATGCGCTTCCGGTGCTGCGCCGCGGGGGCGGTTTCGTGTTGTTGACGGTCCGGTAGGAACGTCGGCACGGAGCTCGGTCCGTGCGGGCGACTGCCCGGATGATCGCCGCCGCACGAGAGACGCTCGGCGAGCGGATCCGCGAGCGCCCCGTCGGCCGTGGGCGCGACGGGCTGCGTCGCTAGCGCCTCGAAGAGTGGCGTTGTCGAAGAACCAGGAGCCTCACGGACCCAGCCGCCACGCCGAGGATGGCTCCAAGAAGAGCCGACGGCATGCCGAGCTCAACGGTGGCCGCCCAGGCCGTGGGTGCGTAGGCGTTCAACCCGATGACGAACCCGATCACGCAGCCCAGGGCGCCCAGTGCCAGGCCTCCCAAGACGGCGAAGCGCAGCGGGAGCGGCAGCTCGACGATCGCCGCGGGCGTTCTCACCGAGCCATCATCGCGCCTGTCGAGTACCGAGGCCATAGTTGGCGAGCTCCGCGCAGGCACGGTCGAGCAGAGCGCACTCGGCGGGTGCGGGTGCTTGCAGTCGGTCACCACGGCACGAGTCGACTCCAGGAGCAGTCGGGCCGTATGACGCTCCGCGGGGAGCCTGGACGTCGCGGCACACGTCCCACGTCCGGCGTGCCGAGAAATTTGAACCGGCCGGATACAACCCGGCGGGCCGCTCCACCGTCTTTCTAGGTGCCGGAAGAGGAGGACTGGATGAGCAAGCAGCCCACGGACGCGGAGTACACCGAGTTCGTCGCGGGTGCATGGGGGCCGCTCTACCGCACTGCCTACCTCATGGTCGGCGACCAGGCGCTTGCCGAGGATCTGGTGCAGACCGCGCTCACGAACACCTACGCGTCGTGGCACGAGGTACGCGAGCTGGGGGCCGCCCACGCCTACGCCCGGACCGCGGTCGTGCGCTCGGTCGCGTCGTGGTTCCGCTCGAGAGTCCGGCTGCGTGAGCAGCTGACCGACAACCTCCCCGAGACGCCGGACGCACCCGACCATTCGACCCGGCCGATGCTCCTCGACGCGCTCCGGCAGCTGCCGCCCCGCCAGCGCGCCGTGGTGGTGCTGCGTTTCTACGAGGATTTGAGCGTCGCACAGGTCGCCCAAGCCCTCGGTTGCAGCGAGGGCACCGTCAAGAGCCAAACCCACGTGGCCCTGCGCAAGCTCCGACTGGTGCTCGGCGACGCCGTGGTCCCCAGCATCGAAGGAATCCTGTCGTGACCGACCAGCTGCAACACCTGCTTCGGGCAGAGGCCGAACGGATCGACGTCCCGCCACCTCCGACCCACGCGATCGTGACGGACGGGCGGCGGCGCCGCAGGGGCCGCCGGACACGGGGCTTCATCGCGCTGGCCGCGTCCGTGGCGGTGGTGGCCGGTGTGTTGGTCGGGGTGAACCGGCTCCTCTCCGACGACGCCCGCGGTTCGGCGCCTGACCCCGCGAGCAACCCGTCCGCTCCCTCACCAACGGTCGTCGGCGGCCCTCTGGAGGTGTCCGGCTCCGGTGTGGGAACACAACCCTTCGGTGCTGACCCCGACGAAGTCCTGGCTGCTGTCGCCGATCGCATCGGGGAGCCGGACCTCACCCTGGGACCACAGCGCTACGTCCGTCTCCCTGGCAGCGATGCCTGGTTCGAAGATGCCGACGACCCGCTCTCGCTGAGCTGGCAGTACCCGATCACCTCGGTCACGTGCTGGGGCGCGTTGTGCCTGATCTTCGGCGGGGACGAGGTCGACACGTTGCAGCTCCGCGGCTGGGAGCTTGCGCAGCACCGCCGCTGGTCGGGGGGCGAGGAGGTGAAGGACCTGAAGCTGCCCGACGTACGCCTGGCCGGCACCGGCATCCGGCTCGGCGACAGTTGGGAGCGACTCCACGCCGCCTACCCGCGCACCGTCGTCGACGGCGCCGAGGGAGGATCGGTGGCCGTCCAGAACACCCCGTGGACCGTGGTGTCCGACGGTGTCGCCGGCTGGCGTCTCTCGGGTCCTTGGGACTACTCCCGCCCGACCCAGGCGCCGGCCGGCGCGGTAGTGACCCGTCTCTCCGGCGGCGAAGGGCCGCAGCTCGGCTGCTGCTGACCGTCACGCGGTGGACTGGGTGGGGAAGCGCACGTGCGAGGCAACGGGGTCGCCCGTCCCTGGCCCCCATTTCCGTCGGTGCGCCGAGCCGCGAGATACGGCGGATCGACGAACACCCCCGGTCCCGGCAGAGTTAGATGGCCCCGAGGCTGAGCCCCAACGCAGAGCGCAGGAGTCGGGATGGGCAACAACCCACGCGTCGAAGAACCATATGACCTGACCCCTGATCACACGGTCATGCTCGGTGTCGATTTCCAGCAAGCGTTCGGCGACGGCGCATGGGAGCACACCCCGGACGCTGCCGCGGCGGTCACCAACTTCCGAGAGGCTGCGGCGCGCTGGCGCGGCGCCGGAGGCCGGGTGATCATGTGCCGGGAGATCTACTACCCCAGCGACTACCCGGGACCCGACGGTGAGCCGATCGAGGACGTCGTCGCCCACCATCCCCTGATGTCCGGGCGAGACAACGCCGAGTTCTACCCGGGCCTGGTCGAGCCGGGGGATCTGTTGATGCGCAAGAGGGGTTTCTCCGCGGTCGCGGCCGGGAATCTGCTCGAGATCCTCGCCGAGCACGGCTGGGACACCGTGGTCATGGGTGGGCTGACCACCCCGATCTGTGTGGGGACCACCTCTGACGACCTCAGCATGGCCGGTCTCAAGGTGGTCATCCTCGAGGATGCGTGCGCCTCCCAGCCCTTCGACGGATTCTCGGCCCAAGACGCCCACGCGTTCGCGCTCGCGCGGTTCCGCTACCAGTTCGGACAGACGATGACGACCAAGGAGTTCAGCGAGATCGTCGAGGGCCTGTCCGCGACCTCGCGGTGATGACCACACCGTCTGGCGCGCGCCATTCGCGTCCGAGACGGCGGGTCGAGCTGGGCGCCCTGGACGCGCGTGGACGCCGGCGACGTCAGCGGTGAGGGCCTGCGGCTACAGCTGGATGCCGCGGGTCAGCGCGCCGTCCACGACGAGGTTGGTCCCGCTGACCCGGCTGGACCGGGGACTGGCCAGGAAGACCACGGGGGCGGCAACCTCCCCGGGAGTACCCATGTGACCGGTGGGGTTGAGGCCCACCGCGGTCCGGAACAGGTCCGGGTCGCCGTTCTCGATGCTCGCCCAGACGCCGCCCTCGAAGTAGGTGTTGCCCGGGGAGACGGTGTTGGCTCGGATGCCCTTCTCGGCGAGCTGGAGGGCCAGCCCGTTGATGTAGCCGATGATGGCGGTCTTGGCGGTCCCGTACGGCCCGGAGGCGAAGTCGGACTCACGCCCGGACACGCTCGAGATCGCGATGATCGAGGGTGCCGGGGACTGCTCGAGATGGGGGAGGGCGGCGCGCACCAGCCGGACGGTGTGCATGAGGTCGACGTTGAGGCTCTGCTGCCAGTTCTCCTCGGTGTCCGGGATCGCGAGGGCGCTGACGTTGGCGACGACCACGTCGAGCCCGCCGAACGACGCGGCCGACCGGTCCACCCAGGCGGCGAGGGCGTCGCCGTCCCCGACGTCGACGACGGTGCCGGTGACGTTGCCGCGTCCGCCGAGCACCTCCTGGGTCGCGCTCACCTCACCGGCGTCACGTGCACAGAACCCAACCGTGGCCCCTTCGTCGAGGAACGCCTCGACGATGGCCCGTCCGATGCCACGGGTGCCGCCGGTGACGAGGACGCGGGTGCCGTTGAGCTGCAGATCCATGGCTGGGCCTTTCGTTGGGAAGACGGGACGGACAGCGTCAGAGGGAGCCGAGCGTGGCGGCGCGGTCACGCAGGTCGGCGTGCATGCCCCCGAACGCGTCCGCGTTCGGCAGCAGCGACTTCGCCGCCTTGACCACGACGCTGTAGTTGGCGTCGACGACGTTCGCGACCGGGACCTCCGCGACCTGAGAGCACAGCTGGTAGGCGTCCATCGGGTGCAGGCCGTGGAGCTCGGCGACCCAGTGGACGAGCTCGGCGTTGCCTATCCGCCAGGAGTCCTCCATCGGGCGGCTCGAGCCGACGGTCATCCAGTGGGTGTCGTCCTCGATCCGGGGCCAGCCCGGCGCCCCGCCCTTGATGAGGTCCACGATGAGGGTGGTGGTCATCGCGCCCTCGACGGCGGTGCCGCACGCTTCCCCCTCGCCTTGGCGGTAGTGGCCGTCACCGACGGAGAACATCGCCCCCTCGACGTTCACGCCGAGGAAGACGGTCGCGCCGGCACGCATCTGCGGGGTGTCCATGTTGCCGCCGAAACGGTCGGGCACCAGGGAGGAGCGGACCTCGCCGCCGGCGGGGGCCACGCCGACCGTGCCGAGCATCGGCGCGATGGGGAGCTCGATGCGATGGTCGCTGTGCCTGGCCGTGAAGGCCAACCGGCCACGGTCGCGGTCGAGCTCGTAGATCCAGGTGGTGTCCGGCAGCGGGTCCTGGAGGGTCACGACACGGTCGGTGCTCGTCATGCCGCCGAAGAACGGGATGGCCGCCGACGCTCCCCAGTCGCGGGCCGGCTCCAGCGCGACGAGATGGATCGCCAGGGTGTCACCGGGCTCGGCGCCCTCCACGAAGAACGGGCCGGTCTGCGGGTTGACGAACCTGAGGTCGACCTTGGCGCTGGACAGGTCGTCGACGCTGCGCAGGACACCTCCGAACGCGTCGTCGGACCAGAGTCGCAGCGCGGTTCCCGGTGCGATGCGCATCGCCGGAGCGGCTCCGCCGAAGGTGTAGACGTACTGCTCGCGGGTGGGCGCGTACTCGATGACGTCCATTTTCGGAAACTACCTCAGGCCGGACGGAGCCGTACATGGTCGCGTCGGAGATCGGCGACCCGGGACACGCCGAGCAACGCGAGCGTGCTGGCGGCTTCCTGCACCAGGAGGTCGGCAACCCGCTGCACGCCGCGCTCGCCGCCGGCCATCAGCCCGTAGAGGTAGGCGCGCCCCACGAGAGCCGCGCGAGCACCGAGAGCGACGGCCGCCACGACGTCGCTGCCGGACAGGATGCCGCCGTCGACGTACACCTCGGTCCGGTCGCCCACCGCGTCAACCACGGGCGGGAGCACCTCCAACGGGGTGGGCGCGCGGTCCAGCTGCCGGCCGCCGTGGTTCGAGACCACGATCCCGTCGGCGCCGGCGTCCACGACGGCGCGGGCGTCGGCGACGGTCTGGATGCCCTTCACGACCAGTGGCCCGGGCCAGGCCGACCGCAGCCAGGCGAGGTCGTCCATCGTCGCCGCCGGGTCGAACATCCGTGCCACCAGGTCGGCGACGGTGCCCTCGAAGTGGTGGAGGGATGCGAACTCCAGGGCCTCGGTGGTCATCAGGTCGAACCACCAGGCCGGGTGTCGAATCCCCTCGGCGAACGTGGACAGGGTCAGGGACGGCGGGATGGTGAGGCCGTTGCGGACGTCGCGCAGGCGCGGCCCCGCGACCGGTGCGTCGACGGTCAGCACGAGTGCCTCGTAGCCGCAGTCCCGGGCGCGTGCGACGAAGTCCCGGCTCGCCGCCCGGTCCCGCCACAGGTAGAGCTGGAACCACCGGCGCCCCTCGGGGGCGGCGGCCGCGAGCCGCTCGATGGACGTGGTGCCCATCGTGGACAGGGCGTACGGGATGCCCGTGCGCGCCGCGACCCGGGCGACCGCCGGCTCACCCTCGGTGTGCATCATCCGGGTGAACCCAGTTGGTGCGAAGACCAGCGGCGCGCTGGAGGGCCGACCCAGGATCGTCGTCGAGGTGTCGACGGCCGAGACGTCCCGGAGCACCTGCGGCAGGAACTCGACCCGTGCGTACGCCTGCCGGGAACGTCGCAGCGCGATTTCCTGCCCCGCGGCACCGTCGGCGTAGTCGAACACGGCTCGTGGTGCCCTGCGCCGCGCCCACTCCCGCAGATCGGCGACGGAGGCGGCGCGGGCGAGCCGCCGATCCGTGCGGTTGAGAGGCCCGAGACCGGGACGCAGCACCGGCTGCAGTTCCGACCAGCGTGGCCATCGGCGAGCGGTCATCCTCGAGTTCTACCGGACCCGGCGTGGCACCGGAACCAGGCGAAGCGCATCGACTCCGGCTCGCCCCGCAACCACGCGCCTGACCGCCGTCCGTTCAGCGGCAATGCCGGGACGCGCGGATCGCGGCAGGTGCTGAGGAGTGGCGGGCTTCAGGTCAGTCGTCGAAGACGTGCCAGCAGATGGCGCTCCGGCGTTGCTGATCGTCGAGTACGAGTGCACGGACAGCGGCGGGGAGGTGCACCCGCTGCCACTCCCGTTCCTTGGCCCGCGCTTGTGCAGCGTCGTCGGCTGGGACGCAGGCGCTGGCCGCCCTGATGGCGTACGCCGCAGCGCCCAGGTCATGGGCGGCGACGTGAGCCACCGCAACCGCTTGGCCCGCCGAGAGTGCAGCGAACTTCGCTGGATCGGCCATCCCGCGGGCCGCAGCATTCGCCTGGAAAGCCGCTCGGTGTGCGTCACCCATGCGCACCTCGCCGCGGATCCAGGCTCGACCGACATCGATAGCGTCGCGGGGCCGGCTGTCACCTGGTTCATGCTCCTCGAACAGATGCAGCACGTGCTCGGCGCACAAGAGGGCCCAGCCAGCCAACAGTCTGTGGTGCTCGTCCGTCAGAGTGCCCCCGCGACGGACGGTGATCAGCCGAGGATCGCGCTCTTTCGGCAGGATCGGCACACTCGCATTCCTACCATTCACCAAGCGACGTCGCGCAGCTCCGACCGGAACGCGCCGTCGTCGACAGATCCGGTAAGGCGGCGACCAAACCTTGGGCGTGGAACCGTGGCTCGATCGCGGCAGGGCGGTCGCACCATTCCCACATCAGGCGTCCAGCCGAGGGATGACCTCCCCGGCGAAGCGTTTGAGCTGCTCGAGCTCATCAGCGACGGGCCAGAGGAAGACGCGCTGGACGCCAGCAGCGCTGAACGCGTTGAGCTTGTCCGCGACGGCGTCGGCGCTCCCGAAGGGCAGTCGCTCCCGGAGCTCCTCGACAGGACGATGCACAGCCGGCGCAAGCACGCGTTCGAGCACGTTGCTCGCTCCGCGGTCGTCGATGTGGAACCACAGCGTCGCGAGCCCGTTCTCGAATCCGGCGGGGTCGCGTCCGGTCTCCTGAAGCGACCTCTGCACTCGGCTCCAGCCGGCGCCGAAGCTCTCCGGCGTCGTGTTGTACGCCGACGCCAGCCATCCGTCGCCCAACCGCACTGCCCGGCGCAGGCCGACATCCGATCCCCAGCTACCGATCCACAACGGGGGTCCGCCTGGACGCGTCGGCAGGGGCTCCAGCGGACCGGTGATCTCGTAGAAGGGTCCGCCGAAGGACTCGCCCCGCAGCAGCGCGCGGATCGCCTGCACCGACTCATCGAAGCGGGGCCACCGCTCGTCGAAAGCAATGCTGACGCTCGCGTAGTCACGCTCGGACGAACCAGGGCCAAGCCCCGCCACGACCCGCCCGCCAGAGATCACGTCCAGTCCAGCCAGGATCTTGGCCAGGGCAACGGGCCCGCGGACGACGGGGTTTGCCACCGTCGTGAACAACTGAGCCTTGCCCGAACACGACACGACCGCGGCCAGAGCCGTCGGGCCGTCCAGCCACGGCACCTCGAAGACCATGTGGTCGTTGACCGCGACGGCATCAAAGCCGAGCGCCGTCGCGGTCTCGACGTACTCGACAAGGTGCTCGACGCCGAACCGCTGGTCCCCGAAATCCATCAGGGGCAGGTGCACACCGAACCTCACCTAGCCAGTTCAACATTCAAAGTGCTAGGCGGTCGACAGGCGACATCCAGTGACGGAGACCTGGGCTGGACACGCATCAAGATCGCCAGTCCGCCAGTCCGCGCGCGGCGGGAAGACGCTGCCTGACGCAAGCGCATCGTCGCGCGAGTACGTGCTCCCGGTGCCGGCCGAGTGCGGCGCGAATATGTTCCTGTCAGCCGAGTCGTGGGCGGCTGCGCCCAGAGGGCTCGTGGGCGCTCCGGGGTCCAGCTTTCGCATCGTTGCGACTTTCCAGGGGCGCAGCCTCTCGATTCTCGAGGAATCTTTCGACGGCTTCGCCTTCCCTCCGACGCTGCGCCAGCTCGACCAGGGCCCGCCGCGCGTTCTTCTGGGCGGTCTGCTGGGAGTGAACTGGCCAGTTGATCCAGTCGATTCGCCATGTGGTCCGCACGGTGGGGACGTTATGTCGCACACGGCGAAGTCTGAATAGGCAATTCGGACTATTATTGGTTTCGAGTCTCATATTTGCTTTAAAGGTAAATGTTTGGTCCCGACTGGATCGCCCGACCTGACCCGCCTCTCACTCAGCGTGCGTCGCCCCGCCGCAGCAGGAGCCGCGCCGTGAGCCCTCCGCTCTCCGAGTCGTCCAGCTCCACGTCACCGCCGTGCCGCAGGAGCACCTCGCGGGCGATGGCCAGCCCGAGCCCGCTGCCGCCGGCGTCCCGTGCGCGTCCTTCGTCGAGGCGCGTGAACCGCTCGAAGACCCGTTCGCGGTCCGCGGCGGGGATCCCCGCACCGTCGTCCGACACCTCCACCACGACGCGGCGACCGTCCTCGCGAGCCGTGACCGAGACCGTCGTACGGGCATGGCGGACCGCGTTGTCCACGAGGTTGCCGAGGGCCCGTCGCAGGTCGTCGTGCCTGCCTCGCACGAGGAGCCGCGCGCCGCCGGTGAGAGTCGTCGTGACCGGGACGCGGCGCGCCGGCGCCCTGGTCACCTCGCGGACGACGGCGGCGACATCGACGAGGTCCGGGGTGGCGGACGGGTGTGCGTCGGCGTCGAGCCGGGCGAGCACCAGCAGGTTGTCGACCAGGCGGGTCATCCGCCGGACCTCCGCCTCGAGCTCCTGCATCTGCCACGACGGGCCGTCGACGTGCTGGTTGACGTCGAGCTGGGTCTGCATCGAGGCAAGGGGGCTGCGCAGCTCGTGCGCTGCGTCGGCCACGAACGCCCGTTGCCGGGCCCGCGAGGCCGCGAGCCGGTCGAGCATCGAGTTCAGGGTCACCGCAAGCCGGTGGATCTCGTCGCCGGAGCTCGGCACCGGGAGCCGGGTGTCCTGGTGGGTGCCGGAGATGAGCTCCGCGGAGGACCGGAGCGCCTCGACGGGACGCAGGGCCGCGCCGATCACCCGCCACGCGATCAGGGCGAGGACGGCGAGGAGCAGCGGGTAGGTCACCAGCAGCATCGTCCGCAGGATGTCCTGGCTGTGCGCAACGTCCTCGAACTGCTGGGCGACCAGGACCGCGCCCCGGCCGGCCGGCACCGCCACCACCCGCAGCGGTGACCCCACGCCCATCCGTGACCCCGGCACCGTCACCGGCTTGCCGAGGGCCACCGTCCGCTCCCCGGGCAGCAGCAGTGCGGTCAGCCGGTCGGCGTTCGCCGACGCGCTGATCACGCGGTCACGGGAGTCGACGACCTGGACGATCTGGCTGCCGGTCACCGGGATCGGATCCGGCAGCCGCCCCCGGTCCACGAGGTCCGCCACCTCGCGCCCGGTGGCGTTCGCAGACGCGTCGAGGGTGCGGTAGCTGACCAGGGTCAGCACGCCGTACAGGGCGACGCTCCCCACAGCGAGGGCCGTGGCCAGGCCTGCCACGCCGATGAACATCAGCCGGGCGCGCAGGCTCAGCCGCTGCCACGCGGCGCTCACGGGGGTGCTCATGAGGCGCTCATGGGCGGTCACGGCGCGAGGCGGTACCCGGCGCCACGGACCGTCTCGACCAGCTGCCGGCCCAGCTTCCGCCGCAGGTACCCGATGTACACCTCGACGACGTTCGGGTTGACCGCTGACGCGGGATCCCACACGTGGTCGAGGATCTCGACCTTCGTGATCACCCGCCCCGGCCTGCGCAGGAGGTACTCCAGGAGCCCGAACTCACGTGGTGTCAAGGACACCTGGGTCGTCGGCGACGGTGACCTCCCTGGTCGCCGGGTCGAGGCGTACGTCGCCCGCCGCCAGCACCGGGGGCCGTGCCTGCGGGGCGCGCCGCAGCAGCGCCCGCAGGCGGGCCGTCAGCACGACGTAGGAGAACGGTTTGGTCAGGTAGTCGTCAGCGCCGTAGTCGAGGCCGTCGGCCTGGTCGTGCTCGCCGTCCTTGGCCGACAGCATCAGCACGGGGACCCAGTTCTCCTCGTCGCGCAGGGTGCGCACGACGTCGTACCCGGAGCCGCGGGGGAGCATGACGTCGAGCAGCACCGCGTCGAAGTCGCCGTGCCGGGCCAGCTCGAGACCGGTCGCGCCGTCCGCCGCGACCTCGACGGTGAACCCGTCCGCGACCAGCCCGCGCCGCAGCGCGTTCGCCAGCCGGGCCTCATCCTCGACCAGGAGCAGCCTCACGGCCCCAGCCTGGCACGGCAGGCTGAGGGGGCCACGGGTTCTCAGCGATCTCACAGCGACCGCGGCGCAGACTGGTCCCATGACCGTCTTCCAGCACCGACCGGCCCTGCGCTGGTTGGTTCCCGTCCTCGCGGCCGTGCTGCTCGCCGTGGGCGGGTCCGCCGTCGGTGTGCTCACCGCAGCCGCTCGCGGCAGCCTTCCGTACCGCAGCCCCGCGCAGCTGCTGGTCGACGTGCAGGAGGCCCGCATCGGCGGGCTCTCCGGCACGATCGTCCAGAACTCCGACCTCGGGCTGCCGAGCCTGCCCGGGGTCGGCGGCAGTGGGAGCTCGGACATGGCGTCGCTGGTCGCGGGGTCGCACACGCTGCGGCTCTGGTACGCCGACCCGAACCACGTGCGGCTGGCGCTGCTCGGCTCCCTCGGGGAGTCCGACCTGGTGCGCAACGGCACGGACCTGTGGAGCTGGTCGAGCAAGGACAAGAGCGCCACGCACCACACCGTCGCGCTCTCGACGGAGAACGCACCGCACAGCCTCGCCTCGGCTTCCCCGATGACCCCGCAGCAGGCGGCGGACGCCGCGCTGAAGGCAGTGACCCCCTCGACCAAGGTGAGCACCGACGGCACGGCCGTCGTGGCCGGCCGGTCGGCGTACGAGCTGCTGCTCCAGCCGCGAGACACGGGGTCGCTGGTCGGCTCGGTGCGCATCGCGATCGACGGTGCGACCCACGTGCCGACCCGGGTCCAGGTGTTCGCCCGTGGTGCGGGCAAGCCGGCCTTCGAGGTGGGGTTCACCTCGTTCGACCCGTCCGCCCCGCCCGCGTCGGTGTTCCGGTTCAACCCACCTCCGGGCACCACCGTGACCCAGTCGCCGTCGCACGGCTCCGGGCCCGAGGCAGCGCAGGGCCGGCCCGGACAGATGCCCAGCCTGCCGCCGTCGTCCGGCGCGCCGACCACCGTCGGCACCGGCTGGACCACGGTGGTCGTGGCCACCCTGCCCGCCGGCAGCACGACGGCATCCCCGTCGGCATCGTCGTCCTTCACGAGGATCCTCGAGGCCCTTCCGAGGGTGAGCGGCAGCTGGGGCTCCGGTCACCTGCTGCGGGGGAGCCTGTTCTCGGCGCTGCTCACCAGCGACGGCCGCGTCGCGGTCGGCGCCGTCCCTCCCGACGCCCTCTACGCGGCACTCGCGCCACGATGACGGCGGCCGCCGTCACCACGGCCGGACTGACGAAGAGGTTCGGCCGCCAGGTGGCCGTCGACGCCATCGACCTGCTCGTGCCCTCCGGCGCGGTCTACGGCTTCCTCGGCCCCAACGGGTCCGGCAAGACGACGACGATCCGGATGCTGCTCGGGCTCGTCTCGCCGACGGCGGGCACGGTACGGCTGCTCGACCGCCCGATGCCCGGCGGTGCCGGCACGGTGCTCCCGCGGGTCGGCGCCCTGGTGGAGGGACCGGCCTTCCATCCCTACCTGTCCGGGCGGGCCAACCTGGCCCGTCTCGACGACGCCGACCGGACCAGCGACCCGCGCACATCCCGGGCACGGGTGGACGCCGCGCTCGACCGGGTGGGGCTGCTCGCCGCAGCGACCAAGAGGTACCGCGCCTACTCCCTCGGCATGCGACAGCGGCTCGCGATCGGTAGCTGCCTGCTGCGCTCGCGCGACCTCCTGGTGCTCGACGAGCCGACGAACGGTCTGGACCCCCAGGGCACCCGCGAGGTCCGGTCGCTCGTCGCCTCGCTCGCGGACGACGGCAGCACGGTCCTGGTGTCGAGCCACCTGCTCTCGGAGGTCGAGCAGATGTGCTCGCACGTGGGGGTGATGCACGTCGGCCGGTTGCTCGTGCAGGGCACGGTGGCGGAGGTGCGGGCAGGAACCGAGACGCAGGCGACCGTGGAGACCGAGCAGCCCCAGGTGGCTGCCCGGATCATGCGGGAGCTCGGGCTGCGCGAGGTGCGCACCACGCACGCGACCGCAGTCGGTCTGCTCGGTGACATCGCGCCGGAGAAGATCGTCGCGGCCTGCGTGCACCAAGGGGTGCCGGTCGTCGGGTTCAGGGTGGACAGTCCCTCGCTCGAGGACGTCTTCGTCACCCTGACCGGAGAGGGGTTCGATGTCAGCGGTTGAGGTGGGTGCTGCGCCCCGGACACGCAGCATGTCGACCAGGTTCCTCCGCTCCGAGCTGCGCCTGATCTTCCTGCGTCGACGCAACCTGGCCGGGTTGGGTGTGCTGGCCGGCGTACCCGTCCTGATCGCCGTGGCCGTCCGGCTCTCCTCACCCGGACGGGACTCCGGGGGCCCGGACTTCTTCAGCTCGATCACCGAGAACGGCCTGTTCGTGTCCCTGGCATCACTGACGCTGGAGCTCGGGCTGTTCCTCCCGCTGGCGGTGGCCGCCATCTCGGGCGACTCGATCGCCGGCGAGGCCAACATCGGGACGTTGCGCTACCTGTTGACCGTCCCGGTCGCCCGCACCCGTCTGCTCGCGGTGAAGTACGCCGCGATCGTGGTTTTCGCCTTCGCCGCCACCCTGACCGTCAGCGTCACCGGGATGGTCATGGGCCTGCTGCTGTTCGGGGGAGGGGACCTGAGCCTGCTCTCCGGCAGCCAGATCGGCTTCGGTGACGGCCTGGTGCGGGTGCTCGGTGCCACTGCTTACCTGGCCCTGTGCTTCGCCTCCCTCGGCGCGGTCGGACTGTTCGTCTCGTCCCTCACCGAGCAGCCGATCGGCGCCACGATCGCGGTCGTCATCTTCAGCACGGCCAGCTTCATCCTCGACAGCATCCCGCAGGTCAGCTGGCTCCACCCGTTCCTGATCACCCACCACTGGCTGGCGTTCGGTGACTTGTTCCGGGCGCCGGTCGCGTGGGGCGACATCACCACCGGCCTGTACGTCGCGGGCGCCTACGCCGCCGTGTTCTGGCTGGCCGCCTGGGCGCGGTTCGCCGCCAAGGACATCACCTGCTGATCCGGGCCGACGTCGCCAGCCTCCGACCCGGACCGGTCACCCGCCGCCTCGGGGAACGGCATCCCGGTCCGGCACGGTGGCACCGGTAGTAGCCGTCTTCGCGAGGTGCTGCCGGCCGAGTGGTGCACGTGCTCGGTCATGTCGCGTGCAGAGCGCCGCGAGGACGGCATCAGCGACGCAGCCTTTAGAGGCGCGTGGCGATCATGCGTCGCAGCTCCGTGAGTCCGTGCGTCCGGGCGCCGAGGTGATCGGGGTGGTCTGCGAGGATCGCCGTACGCAGCGGGACGGTGCGCGGAGCCGCGGCGAGACAACCTCTCAGAGCATCGGTGACGCGCGGATCGCGGCCCCACGACCCGCCCAGGACGACCTGCTCGGGGTCCGCGAGCGCGATCGTCGCAGCGATGACGCCTGACAGGGCGCGTGCCACCGTCTGGAGCGTGTCGAGCCCACCGGACTGCCTTTCGTCGAAGCGCGCCCTCAAGCGGTCCACGTCGATGGCGGCGGTCCCGGGCCGACGCAGACCGAGCTGTGCGAACACCTCGGTCAAAGGCATGGCAAGGCCCTGAGGTCCGATGGTCACGACATGCGCGATCTCGCCGGCCAGGCCCGCGTGCCCGCGAGTCACGTCGCCGTCGGCCACGACCGCGCAGCCGAGGCCCTCGCCGAGGTGGAGGTAGACGAAGTTGTCCACCGATCCCTCGCCGGCGTTGCGCTCGGCCCGTGCGGCCCAGTTGACGTCGTTGTCGACGAGGACGGGACCGGCGACCGTCGGGGACAGGACGGACACCGGGTCCAGGTCGCCCACGAGGAGGGGAGCGTCCGGGAGCTGCACCAGCCGCCCGCTCGAGCGGTCCACGGGGTCCGCCGCGCTCACCGCCGCCAGCCGGAACGCTCCGGGGCCGGTCATGACGTTCCGGGCTGCCTCGTCCAGCGCCCGGGCGGCCACCTGCCGGCCGGCCCCTGGGTCGAGCCCGACCATGCTCTGGCTCACCGTCGTGCCGAACGGATCTACGGATTCGGCCAACACCCCATCGGGTCGGATGCTGAGGATCAACGCCGTCCCCGCGGTGTCCGAGAGCGTGTAGTAGGACCCGGCCCGCCCGCGGCCGCTGGTGCGCTCGCCGGTGTCGACCAGGACGCCCGCGACGGCCATCCGGCGCACGCTCTCGGAGATGGTCGGCTTGGAGATGCCGGTCTTGGCCGCGATGTCGGCGCGGGTGAGCCGGCCGTGCTCCATCACGGCTCTGAGGACGTGCTCGTCGGTCAGCGAACGCAGCAGCTCCAAGGACGGCATCGCGGCCGGGCCGCCCGAGCGTGCGGGGGAGTCCACGGTGCGTTCGCCGCGGCTGGGGAAGGTCATGCCAGAAGTTTAGTCAGGAGTCTTGCCTAAATGCGGGAGGTGGCCTACCTTCTCTAGTAAGGACTCGTTACCAAAGGAGCAGCAGCCGTGACCATCGACACCGCCAGCGGGCAGCAGACCCAGCCCTTGCCGCACTGGGAGACCGCTCCGGAGGATCTGCCCGCGGCCGTCAGAGAGATCAAGGCCGCCCTCCGCAACCGCATCGAGGCCTCGGGCCGCAGCGTCGCCGAGGTCTTCGGCGTGGTCGAGCGGCGGGTCGCCGAGCGGGTCGCCGAGATCAAGGCCGACAAGGAGCGGGGCGAGACCGTGTGGCCGGTCATCGAGTACGCCGACATCGCCGACGGCACCGTCACCGCCGAGGCGCTCGACAAGCTCCGCCGGCGCGGCTGTCTCGTGGTCCGCGGCCATTTCGACCACCAGCAGGCCCGGGACTGGGACGCGGACATCGTCGACTACGTGGAGAAGAACGCGTTCTTCGAGAACTACCGCGGGCCCGGTGACGACTTCTTCGGCAGCGTCGGGTCCAAGCCCGAGATCTACCCGATCTACTGGTCGAAGGCCCAGATGGACGCCCGGCAGAGCGACCGGATGGCCACCGTCCAGGCCTTCCTCAACCGCCAGTGGAAGCACGAGTCCGACGGCGTGCAGTGGTTCGACCCGGACCGCGACTCCCTCTACCCGGACCGCATCCGTCGGCGGCCGCCGGGCGCCGACTCCGGTGGCCTGGGCACGCACAGCGACCCCGGCACCCTCGACCTGTGGATGACCGAGGGCTACCAGAAGGCCTTCCGGCACCTCTTCGACGGCACCGTCGAGGACTACGACCCCTGGGACGCTGCGCACCGCACCTCCGGCCCGCAGTACCCCGGTACGACGATGTGCTCGGCGTTCCGCACCTTCCAGGGCTGGACCGCCCTGTCCGACATGGACCACGACCAGGGCGTTCTGCACACCGTCCCGATCCCGGAGGCCATGGCCTACCTGATGCTGCGTCCGCTGCTCGACGACGTCCCCGACGACGACATGTGCGGCGTGACCACCAACCAGGTGTTCCCGGCCAGCGAGACAGTGGCACCCGCTTCTCATCGAGGCGCTGTCCGGCATCCCCGACGTCAAGGCCGGAGACTCCGTCTGGTGGCACGCCGACATGATCCACTCGGTCGCCCCGGTCACGGACCAGAAGGGGTGGGGCAACGTCATGTACATCCCCGCAGCCCCGTGGTGCCCGCGCAACGAGGAGTACGCGAAGAACGTGCGCGACGCCTTCCTCACCGGCTCCAGCCCCAGCGACTTCCCGGAGGAGCACTACGAGCGCGAGTGGGCGGACCGCTTCCCGGAGGACCAGCTCAACCAGACCGGCCGCAGAGGTCTCGGACTGGGCTAGGCGCCGCAGGTCTGGCTACACGCCCTCGGGGAACGGCACTCCGGTCGCGCTGTGGCACCGGTAGCCGTTGGGGTTCTTCGCGAGGTACTGCTGGTGGTAGTCCTCGGCGTAGTAGTACGTCGGCGCGGGCTTGACCTCGGTGGTGATCGGGCCGTAGCCGCGCTGCATGATCAGCGGCTCGTACGCCGCGCGCAGCCGCTTGGCGGTCTCGGCCTGCTCGTCGGAGAGCGTGTAGACGGCCGAGCGGTACTGCGTGCCGACGTCGTTGCCCTGCCGCATGCCCTGGGTCGGGTCGTGGAACTCGAAGAACGCCTTGACGAGGTCGGCGTAGGCCACCTTCGACGGGTCGAACACGACGCGCACGGCCTCGGTGTGACCGGTCTGTCCCGAGCAGACCTCTTCGTACGACGGGTGCGGGGTCGACCCGCCGGCGTACCCGACGGACGTCGACCAGACGCCCGGGATCCGCCAGAAGACCTCCTCGGCGCCCCAGAAGCAGCCCAGCCCGAACACCGCGACCTCGAAGCCCTCGGGGATGTTGCCGTCGTTGGTCACCAGCGGGGTGCCGAGGACAAGGTGCTCCTCGGCGAGGGTGAACCACTGCTCGGTCCGGCCCTTGAGGGCCTGGTCCGGCGTGGGGATCTCCAGCTTGTGGCGGTTGAACAGCACGGCAACTCCTCCAGTCACGGGTGGTTCGGTCTGCACAACGCCCCGGACAGCCGGAAACTTCCCCGCAGATAGGCTGCCCGGCATGAGCGAGCACAGCCAGAAGTCCGGTTTCGAGACGCGTGCGATCCACGCCGGCTACGAGCCCGACCCCACGACCGGAGCGGTGATCCCGCCGATCTACGCGACCAGCACCTACAAGCAGGACGGGGTCGGCGGCCTGCGCGGCGGCTACGAGTACTCCCGCTCCGCGAACCCCACCCGCACCGCCCTGGAGGGCAACATCGCGGCGCTGGAGGAGGGCGAGCGCGGCTTCGCGTTCGCGAGCGGCCTGGCCGCCGAGCACACCCTGCTCGCGTCGGTCACGAGGCCGGGGGACCACGTGGTGATCCCCGACGACGCGTACGGCGGCACGTACCGGCTCTTCGCCAAGGTCGAGGACCCCCGCGGCCTCGCGCACACCCCGGCGCCGGTCTCCGACGTGGACGCGGTGCGCGCCGCGATCCGCCCCGGCGAGACCAAGGTCGTCTGGGTCGAGACGCCCACCAACCCGCTGCTCAACATCGGCGACATCGAGGCGCTCGCGGCCGTCGCCCACGACGCCGGCGCGCTGCTCGTCGTCGACAACACCTTCGCGTCGCCGTACCTCCAGCAGCCGCTCACCCTCGGCGCCGACGTCGTCGTGCACTCGACCACGAAGTACTGCGGCGGCCACTCCGACGTCGTCGGCGGTGCGATCGTCGTGCGCGACCTCGACCTCGCCGAGCGGATCACCTTCCACCAGAACGCCATCGGCGCGGTGTCCGGGCCGTTCGACTCGTGGCTCACCCTGCGCGGCCTCAAGACGCTCGCGGTCCGGATGGACCGGCACTGCGACAACGCCGAGAAGGTCGTCGACTTCCTCAGCCGGGCACCCCGCCGTCTCGCAGGTGATCTACCCCGGCCTCGACGAGCACCCCGGGCACGCGGTCGCCTCCAAGCAGATGAAGAGGTACGGCGGCATCGTGTCGTTCCGCGTCGCCGGAGGGGAGCAGGCCGCACTGGACGCGTGCGCGAAGGCGCAGGTGTTCACGCTCGCCGAGTCGCTCGGCGGCATCGAGTCGCTCATCGAGCACCCGGGCCGGATGACGCACGCCTCGGTGGCCGGCACCGACCTCGAGGTGCCCAGCGACCTGATCCGGCTGTCGGTCGGCATCGAGACCGCCGACGACCTGCTCGCCGACCTCGACCGCGCCCTGCACACCCACGCCGGTTGAGGTGCCCTCGTTGGTTGAGGAGGGCGGAGCGCTGGCGGAGCCCGTCTCGAAACCGGTTCCTCTGGGCGCGAAGCGCCGCTGGTTTCGAGGCCTCGCTAGCGGCTCGGCACCTCAACCGACGCGGGAGCGCGTCGTCGCCTGCGTGGACTTCGGCTCCACCTTCACCAAGGCCGCGCTCGTCGACACCACCACCGGTGACCTGCTGGCGGTCGCCGCGCACCGCACCACGGTCGACACCGACGTCCTCGACGGCTGGGACGCCTGCCTGGCCGAGCTGACCGCGGCGGACCCGCGGGCCGCGGACGCCGAGGTGCTCGCCTGCTCGTCGGCCGGCGGCGGGCTGCGGATCGCGGTCGTCGGCAACGAGGCCCTGGTCACCGCCGAGGCCGGCCGCCGGGTCGCCCTGTCGAGCGGCGGCCGGGTGGTGCACGTCGCCAGCGGCGGCCTGACCCGCGACGGCGTCAAGGAGCTCCGGGCCGCCAAGCCCGACGTGCTGCTGCTCGTCGGCGGCACCGACGGGGGCAACGCGGAGGTGCTGCTGGCCTGCGCCACCGCCCTGGCCAAGGCGCGCTGGCGGGGGCCGGTGGTGGTGGCCGGCAACGTGGACGCCCGCGACGAGGTCGCCGCCCTGCTCGACGGGGCAGGCACGCCGCACGTGCTGGCCGACAACGTCGTCCCGCAGATCGGCGTGCTGGCGCCCGGGTCCGCGCGGGCCGCGATCCGCGAGATGTTCCTGCGGCACGTGATCGGCGGCAAGCACCTGTCGAAGCGGGCCGACTTCACCGCGATGGTCCGCGGCGCCACCCCCGACGTCGTGCTCACCGCCGTCGAGCTCCTCGCCCGCGGCCTCGACGAGGAGCACCCCGGGGCCGGCGACGTGGTCGTCGTCGACGTCGGCGGGGCCACCACCGACGTGCACTCGGTGGTCGAGACGGACCCCGAGGACTCCGGGCTCGCCCGCGAGGTGGTCGCCACCGTCCCGGTCAGCCGCACCGTCGAGGGCGACCTCGGGATGCGGTGGAGCGCCGTGCCGACCGTCCAGGAGGGTGTCGCGGCCGGCCTGCTGGAGGACACCGAACGCCTGCACCGGGCCGCCGAGACGCGGCACGAGGACCCCGCCTTCCTGCCGCGGGACGACGACGAGCGCCGCGACGACGAGGCGATCGCGACCGCTGCGGTCGGGGTCGCGCTGCGCCGGCACGCGGGGCGTCGCCAGGTCGCCTTCGACGCCGGCGACCGGGTCGTGGAGCGCAGCGGCAAGGACCTGCGCGAGATCGACCTGCTCGTCGGGTCCGGCGGGGTGCTGCGCAGCAACGGCGAGGACCTCGCCGCCCGGGTGCTCGGGTCGGTCACCGGGGACGACGTACCCGGCGGGTGGCAGCTGCCCCGCGCGCCCCGCGTGGTCGTCGACCGCGACTACGTGCTCGCGCCGGCCGGCCTGCTCGCCGAGAGCCACCCGGCCGCGGCGTACGGGCTGCTCGCCCGGCTGCGATGAACACCGTCGGTCGACCCGTCGCCTCCTGCGTGACACGCCGGTGAAACTGCCTTCGAGTTGACGGGTCGGCGAACCGGGGCGGTGGGCGCGGCGACATAGCCTGAGCCCATGGGAGTAGGGAGCAGGGTGACCTCGGGCATGTCCCGGCTGAAGCGGCAGCAGCAGCGCAAGTCCGACGAGCGGTTCGCGGAGCGGTTCGCGCAGCAGTGGACGGCGATGCGGGCCACCCGCGTGGTGGAGGAGCCGGTGAGCATCCACGCGGGGAAGTCGAACTACTCGGCCGCGCGCGTGCCGTACGGCGTCGACCTCGCGGCCCAGTGGTCCTGGCGGCTGCTCGTGGTGGCGCTCGCCGGCCTGGTCGTGGCCCGGGGGATCGGGATGTTCGCGGTGGTGGTGCTGCCGTTGGTGATCGCACTGCTGCTGGCCGCGCTGCTCGTCCCGCTGGTCGAGGTCCTGCACCGCGCGCGGCTGCCGCGGGGGGTGGCGTCGCTGCTGGCTGTGCTCGGCGCGATCGCGATCATCGTGCTGCTGCTGACGTTCGCCGGGCAGCAGATCGCCCAGGGCGCCAACGACCTGGCCAAGCAGGTGGTCAGCGGCCTGGAGCAGATCCGGGTGTGGCTCAAGACCGGGCCGCTGCACGCCAGCGACAGCCAGATCAACGCCTACCTCAAGTCCGCCCAGGACGCCGTCACGTCGAGCAACAAGCAGATCGTCTCCCGGCTGACCGAGGTGACGAGCGCGGTCAGCCACATCGTCGCGGGGTTCTTCATCATCCTGTTCGCGACGTACTTCTTCCTCGCCGACGGCAACCGCATCTGGTCCTGGGTGGTGCGGATCTTCCCGCGGGCCTCGCGCGAGCGGGCCGACTCCTCCGGCCGGGTCGCCTGGACGTCGCTGACCGCGTTCGTGCGGGCCACGATGCTGGTCGCCTTCACCGACGCGCTCGGCGTGATGCTGGTGGCCGCGATCCTGCGGGTGCCGTTCGTGTTCGCCATCGGCGTGCTGGTGTTCATCGGTGCGTTCATCCCGATGATCGGTGCGCTGCTGTCCGGCTCGGTGGCGGTTCTGGTGGCCCTCGTCGCCCAGGGCCCGGTCGTCGCGCTGATCATGCTCGGCGGCGTGGTCGCCGTCCAGCAGCTCGAGGCGCACGTGCTGCAGCCGTTCCTGCTCGGCCGCCTCGTCTCCGTCCACCCGCTCGGGGTGATCGTCGCGATCGCCATGGGCGTGCTGGTGGCCGGCATCGCCGGCGCCCTGGTCGCCGTCCCGCTGGTCGCCTCGATCAACGCCGTGGTGCAGCACCTCTCGGACTCCGGGCAGGCCGAGCACGACGCCCACGAGCTGGCGGTCGGCGACCCTCCCTAGCTGCTTCTGCACGTGCGAGAGCCCGGACCCCACGCGGGGGTCCGGGCTCTCTTCGGTGCGACGGGACGTCAGTGCGCGACGACGACCTCGGGCTCGACGGTCTCGGCCGTCGGCGGCGTGGTGTCGCGGGTCGCGAGCGGCTTCTCCTTGAGGAAGAACGCGACGACCAGCGCGACCACCACGAGGGGTACGCCGGACAGGAACACGTCGTGCAGGGAGTCGCTGAACGCCCCGGTCACCAGGGTGTGCACCGGCTCCGGCAGCGCCTTGATGGCCTGCACGTTGTTCGCCGCGTCGCCGACGTTGGCCGGGACCTGGCCGGCCGGCACGCCCTTGAGCGCGTCGGCGATGTGCACCGTCAGCCGGCTGGTCAGGATCGCGCCGAACAGCGCGGTGCCGAACGAGCCGCCCATCTGCCGGAAGAACGCCACCGAGCTGGTCGCGACGCCCATGTCGCTGCGGTCCACGGAGTTCTGCACGACCGTGATCAGCACCTGCATGGTGAAGCCGAGGCCGGCGCCCATGACGTACATCGCCAGGCCGGTGAACCAGTACGGCGAGCCGGCGTCCAGCGTCGAGAGCATCACCAGCGCACCGATCACGATGGTCGCGCCCAGGATCGGGAAGATCTTGTAGCGACCGTTGCGGCTCATCAGCTGGCCGGCGGTGATCGAGGTGCTGAAGATGCCGATCACCATCGGCACCATGGCCAGGCCGGACTTGGTCGGGCTCATCCCGTCGACCACCTGCAGGTAGACCGGGATGAAGATCATCGCGCCGAACATCACGACGCCGATCAGGAAGCCGAACAGGTTCGCGATCGAGAAGATCGAGTTGCCGAACAGCCGCATCGGGATGATCGGCTCGGCGGCGCGCCGCTCGACCATCACGAACACGACGGCGAGCAGGAGGCCGGCGACCAGCAGCGCGAGGCCGAGGTCGGAGGTCCAGCCGTGGCCGGGACCGGCCCACGCGGTGTAGAGCAGGAACGACGAGACGGAGGCGACGACGGTGGCCGCGCCGAGGTAGTCGATGCTGTGGTTGCGGCGCACGTGCGGCATCTTCAGGGCGGCCGAGGTGACCACGAGCGCGACCAGGCCGATCGGGATGTTCATGAAGAAGATCCACTGCCAGCCCGGTCCGTCGGCGAACCAGCCGCCGAGCACGGGGCCGAGCACGGACGACGTACCGAACACCGCGGCGAAGTAGCCCTGGTAGCGGCCGCGCTCACGCGGCGGGATCACGTCGCCGATGGTGGCCATGGCCAGCGCCATCAGGCCGCCGCCGCCGAGGCCCTGGATCGCGCGGAAGGCGATCAGCTCCTCGATGTTGTGCGACCAGCCGGCGAGCAGCGAGCCGACCAGGAAGGTGATGATCGCGATCTGGAACAGCAGCTTGCGGCCGTAGAGGTCGGAGATCTTGCCCCACAGCGGGGTGGAGGCGGTGGCGGCGAGCATGTACGCCGTGACGACCCACGACAGCTTGTCGAGGCCGCCGAGGTCGGAGGTGATGCGGGGGAGGGCGGTTCCTACGATGCTCTGGTCGAGAGCGGAGAGGAACATGCCCACCATCAGGCCGCCCATCACCACAAGGATCTGCTTGTGGCTGAGGTAGCCGTTGGAGTCGGGGGTCATGCGGAGTGCTCCTGGGTGTCGTGGGTGCGGGAGTCTTCGGGGTCGTGAGGGTCGCCGGGGTCGGCGGGGTTGAGCAGGGTCTGCACGAGCCGGCCGAGCAGGTCGCGCAGGGTCTCGCGCTCGTCGTCGGAGAAGCCGTCGAGGGCGCTGCTGATCACGTGCCGGCGGGTCTCGAACGCCTGCGCCAGGCAGGTGTTGCCCTGCTCGGACACGGTGACCCGGCTGGCGCGGCCGTCGTCGGGGTCCTCGGTCCGCTCGAGCAGGCCGCGGTCCTCGAGCTGCTTGGCGTGCCGGCTGACCGTGGAGGCGTCGAGGCCGAGCACCTGGGCCATCGCGGAGACCCGCATCGGGCCCTGGTGGCTGAGCAGCTTGAGCAGCGGGAAGGCGGAGTAGTCGATGACGTCGCCGGGCTGGCGCTGCCGCATCCGCCGGCCGAGCGCCATCATCAGGCTCATCAGGGCGTCCTCGGCCGTCTCCGGTGCGGGGATCGGCTCCGTGAGCACGAACGGAGAAGATTGCATGCGGCAAGCATATATCTCATTGCGTGCGTCATGCATCTAAATCGTGGAGACCTCCGCCACACCCCGGAGGAGCGGGTGGTCGAGCCTGTCGAGACCACCGGAGGGCCCACCTCCTAGGGTGATCGCCATGACGGCTGAGACGAGCGGCATCGGCGCCGTACCGATCCCGACGCTCGACGACATCCTGGCGGCCCGGGAGGCGCTCGAGGGTGTCTCGATCTACACCCCGATGGAGGGGTCGCGCTGGCTCTCCGAACTGGCCGGCGGCCAGGTGCTGATCAAGGCGGAGAACCTCCAGCGCACCGGCTCGTTCAAGATCCGCGGCGCCTACCTGCGGATGTCCCGGCTCTCCGACGACGAGAAGGCGCACGGCGTGGTCGCGGCCAGCGCCGGCAACCACGCGCAGGGCGTCGCGCTGGCCGCGCAGATGCTCGGCATCCACGCCACCGTGTTCATGCCCGAGGGGGCGCCGATCCCCAAGGAGAAGGCCACCCGCGGGTACGGCGCGGACGTCCGGTTCCACGGGCACAGCGTCGACGAGGCACTCGTCGCGGCCAAGGCGTTCTCGGCCGAGACCGGGGCGGTGCTGATCCACCCGTTCGACCACGTCGACATCGTCACCGGCCAGGGCACCGCCGGCCTGGAGATCCTCGAGCAGTGCCCGGACGTGAAGACCATCCTGGTCTCCTGCGGCGGCGGCGGGTTCATCGCCGGCATCGCCACCGCGGTGAAGGGGCTGCGGCCCGACGTGCGGGTGGTCGGTGTGCAGGCCGAGGGGGCTGCGGCGTACCCCACCTCCCTGGACGAAGGTGCGCCGGTCCCGCTGAAGTCGATGGCCACGATGGCCGACGGCATCGCGGTCGGCTGCCCGGGGGACGTGCCGTTCGCGGCGATCCAGCAGTACGTCGACGACTTCGTCACGGTCAGCGAGGAGTCGCTGTCGCGCGCGCTGCTGATGTGCCTGGAGCGCGCGAAGCTCGTCGTCGAGCCGGCCGGCGCGGCCGCGGTGGCGGCGATGCTGGACAACCCGACGGCCTACGAGACGCCCGCTGTGGTGGTGCTCTCCGGCGGCAACGTCGACCCGCTGCTGCTGATGCGGATCATCCGGCACGGCCTGGCCTCGGCCGGTCGCTACCTGTACTTCCGGGCGCGCATCCCCGACGTGCCCGGCGGCCTGGCCCGGCTGCTCAACGAGCTCGCCGGTGTGGAGGCCAACGTGCTCGACGTGGTGCACGAGCGGACCTCGGCGAGCCTGCACGTCGACGAGGTGGAGGTGCAGCTCCAGGTCGAGACGCGCGGCGTCGAGCACGCCGAGCGGGTGCTCACGCACCTGCGCGGCTGCGGCTACACGGTGACCACCTAGCCCTCACCCGCCGACCCGGGAGAGAGTCCGGGCGAGCCGGGTGAAATTTCTTGTCGGGTCGGGACAAAGTTCTGAGGTGCCCGGCTCGGCGGGAACTTCTGCCCCGGCTCGGCGGGAACTCTGCCCCGGCTCGGCGGGAACGACGAAACGGCCCGCGGTGCTAAAGAACACCGCGGGCCGTCGTACGTCGTACGTCGTGACCGGTCAGCCGGTGTAGGGCACCGCGTCGAGGATCTCGACCTCGAGGGTCTTGCCGTTCGGGGCGGTGTAGGGGACCGTCTCGCCGGTGCGCTTGCCGATGATCGCGGAGCCGAGCGGGGACTGCGGGGAGAACACCTGCATGTTGGTGGTGTCGGCCATCTCGCGGGCCCCGAGCAGGAAGGTCTCGGCGTCGTCGTCGGCGTCGCCGGCGAACTTGTAGGTCACCTTCATGCCGGGCTCGACGATGCCGTCGTCGGCCGGGGTCTCGCCGACCTGGGCGCGACGGAGCATGTCCTCGAGCTGGCGGATCCGGGCCTCGGTCTTGCCCTGCTCCTCGCGGGCGGCGTGGTAGCCGCCGTTCTCCTTCAGGTCCCCCTCGTCGCGGGCGGCGCTGATCCGTGCGACGATCTCGCTCCGGACGGGACCCTTGAGGTTCTCGAGCTCCGTCTGGAGCTTGTCGTGGGCGTCCTGGGTCAGCCAGATGGTGTTCGGCTCGCTGCTGGCCTGGGTCACGGTGGGGTGCTCCTGTGCTTGTCGGGGACCGGGTGCGCGCACAGCGGTGCGCTGCCGGTCGTTGAGGCAAGTGACGAAGTCTACCAACGGGGCCCGACGGTCCCCAATCGTTTCAGCGGGCTTGCTTCTGCCCCGGAGCCGTGCAGCCGACCAGGTCGACGGTGGTGGCGCGCCGCTCGGTGCGTACGGACGCCGAGATGCTGCGGCTGGTCTGCGCACCGGTCACCGGCACCGTGACCTCGCCCACCACGGAGTGGTCGTCGGCGTAGGCGCGCAGCAGGCAGGACGCGGTGACGTCGGCGTCCCGGCGTACGACGGTGAAGCGGGCCACCACGGCGTGCTGGCCGTCGACGTCGAAGCCGACCATCTCGGAGCTGACCTGCGGGCGGCCGTGGACCGAGATCACCCAGAACAACCAGGCCAGCCCGGCCACCGCCAGCAGCACGACCAGGCCGACCACGACCGGCCGACGCGCCCGCGACGGGGTCCCGTAGCGCGCCGCCAGATCGGTCATACCTTCATCCTAAGATTGCGCCCATGCTGCGTCTGATGCACGTCCACGCCCACCCCGACGACGAGTCGAGCAAGGGCGCGGCCAGCACCGCCAAGTACGTCGCGGAAGGCGTCGACGTGCACGTCGTCACCTGCACCGGCGGGGAGCGGGGCTCGATCCTCAACCCCAAGATGGACCGCCCCGACGTGCTCGAGAACATCTCCGCGATCCGCCGCGAGGAGATGGACCGCGCCCGCGAGATCCTCGGCGTCCGGCAGGACTGGCTGGGCTTCGTCGACTCCGGCTGGCCGGAGGGCGACCCCAAGCCGCCGCTGCCCGAGGGCTGCTTCGGGCTGGTCCCGGTCGAGGAGGCCGCCGAGCCGCTGGTGCGGCTGATCCGGTCGTTCAAGCCGCACGTGATGACGACGTACGACGAGAACGGCGGCTACCCGCACCCCGACCACGTGATGTGCCACCTGGTGAGCGTCGCCGCGTTCGAGGCGGCCGGCGACCCGGACCGCTACCCCGACGCGGGGGAGCCCTGGCAGCCGCTGAAGCTCTACTACCACCACTCCTTCCACCGCGAGCGCACCCAGGCGCTGCACGACGCGATGATCGCGCGCGGGCTGGACTCGCCCTACGCCGAGCGGCTCGCTGAGTGGAAGCCGGACCCGGTGCACGCCGCGCGGATCACCACCCGGGTGCCGTGCGCGGAGTACTTCCCGATCCGTGACCAGGCCCTGCTCGCGCACGCGACGCAGATCGACCCCGACGGTGCGTGGTTCGCCTGCCCGCTGGAGGTCCACCAGGAGGCCTGGCCGACCGAGGACTACGAGCTGGCCCGCAGCCTGGTCGCCTCCGACGTACCCGAGGACGACCTGTTCGCCGGCGTCCGCGAGCAGGTTGAGACACTGGGGGCATGAACACGCTCGTCGCCGTCCTGCCGCTCGCCGCGAAGGACCCGAGCCCGAGGGACGTCAACCCGCTCTGGTACTGGTTCGGGATCTTCGTCTTCCTGGCTGTCGCCACGGTGCTGCTGTGGCTGAGCCTCCGCAAGCACCTGAAGCGGATCGACTTCCCGGTCGAGGGCGAGGACACCTCGAAGCGGCCGGACAACGGAGCCAGCCCGACCCCGTCCTGAGCCGTCACTGGTCCTTTACCACCTCTCGGTGGGGGCGTGATGCCCGAATCAACAATCTGCTTATCCCGCTGTTGACGCCGCCGCGCCGCGGACAGATCGTGACGTGACCACGGTCACTTCGACGTGCGTCCGCGAGCGAGGAGCGCAGCGAATGCAGGTGCCGGCACCGTTCGACTACGAGAGAGCCACCAGCGTCGAGCACGCCATCGAGCTGCTCGACCGACTCGGGGACGAGGCCCGGCTGGTGGCCGGGGGCCACAGCCTGATCCCGATGATGAAGCTGCGGTTGGCCAACCTCGAGTACCTCATCGACATCAACGACCTCCACGACGAGCTCGGCTACGTCCGGGTGGGGGTCGACGAGGTGCGGATCGGGGCGATGACCCGACATCGCGAGCTGCTGGAGTCCGCGGAGCTCGCCGCGCTGTTCCCGATCTTCGCGGACGCCGAGGCGGTGATCGCCGACCCGGTGGTGCGCAACCGCGGCACCATCGGCGGTTCGCTCTGCCAGGCGGACCCGTCGGAGGACCTCTCCGCCGTCTGTACGACGCTGAACGCGTCCTGCGTCATCCGCGGTGCCGGCGGCGAGCGCAGCGTCACGATGGAGGAGTTCTACCGCGGGCCCTACGAGACGGCCGTCGAGCACGGCGAGATCCTCACCGAGATCAGGATCCCCGTCCGGCCGAACGGCTCGAGCGCCTACGCCAAGGTCGAGCGCCGCGCCGGGGACTGGGCGGTCACGTCGGCCGGGGCAGCGGTGTGGATGGACGGTCCGGTCATCTCCGACGCGCGGGTCGGCCTGGCCGCGGTCGGGCCGAACACCACCGGGATCCCGGCGATCTCGGAGGCGCTGCGAGGCCAGGAGCCCTCCGACGACCTCTACGCCCGGGCCGGCGCGATTGCGGCGGAGAGCTGCTCACCGGTCACGGACAACCGCGGGAGCGTCGAGTACAAGCGGCACCTCGCCGACGAGCTGACCCGCCGCACCCTGCGCACGGCCGTCGAGCGCATCCAGGCCGGCGCCGCCGGCGACCAGACGAGGAGCAGCTGACATGCAGGTGTCGATGACCGTCAACGGTGAGCCGGTGACCCGCGAGATCGAGGGCCGGATGCTCCTCGTGCACTTCCTGCGCGACGAGCTCGGCCTGACCGGGACGCACTGGGGGTGCGACACGAGCAACTGCGGCACCTGCGTCGCCTGGCTGGACGGCGAGCCGGTGAAGACCTGCACGGTGCTGGCCGCGATGGCCGGCGGGCACGCCGTACGCACCGTCGAGGACCTCGAGCAGGACGGGGTGCTCGACCCGGTCCAGGAAGGCTTCATGCGCTGCCACGGGCTGCAGTGCGGGTTCTGCACCCCCGGGATGCTGATGACGACCCGGGCCCTCCTCGACCGCGACCCGGACCCCAGCGAGCAGACCATCCGGGAGGCCATCTCCGGGCAGATCTGCCGGTGCACGGGTTACACGACGATCGTCCGCTCCGTGCAGTGGGCGGCGGCACACTCCCGGGCCGGGTCCGGGGCCCAGGCAGCAGGAGGCGCCTCATGACCGTGGTGGAAGGCCCCGAGGACCTGGAGCGGGCGGACAACGACCAGCACCCGGTGGGGCACGGCAGGATGCTCCGCAAGGAGGACCCGCGCTTCATCCGCGGCATGGGCAGGTACGTCGACGACATCCAGCTCCCGGGCATGCTGCACCTCGCGATCCTCCGGTCGCCGGTCGCGCACGCCAGGATCGTCAGCGTCGACACCACCGCCGCCCAGGCCCACCCGAAGGTGAAGGCGGTGATCACCGGCGCCGACCTGGCCGAGAAGGGCCTGGCCTGGATGCCGACGCTGTCCAACGACGTGCAGGCGGTGCTCGCCACCGACAAGGTCCGGTTCCAGGGCCAGGAGGTCGCCTTCGTCGTCGCCGAGGACCGGTACTCCGCGCGCGACGCGCTCGAGCTCATCGACGTCGAGTACGACATCGAGAAGCCCGTCGTCGACGTACGCCGGGCCCTCGCCCCCGACGCCCCGGTGATCCGCACCGACCTCGAGGGCAAGCAGGACAACCACTGCTTCGACTGGCAGACCGGCGACGAGGCGGCGACCGAGGCGGTGTTCGCGAAGGCCGACGTCGTGGTCAACCAGGACATCGTCTACCCGCGGGTGCACCCGGCCCCGATGGAGACCTGCGGCTGTGTCGCCGACTACGAGCGGGTCAGCGGCCAGCTGACGCTGTGGACCACCAGCCAGGCGCCGCACGCCCACCGGACCGTCTACGCGCTCGTGTCCGGGCTGCCCGAGCACAAGATCCGGGTCGTCTCGCCGGACATCGGCGGCGGGTTCGGCAACAAGGTGCCGATCTACCCCGGCTACGTCTGCGCGATCGTCGCGTCGCTGGTGATCGGCAAGCCGGTGAAGTGGATGGAGGACCGCACCGAGAACCTGCTCAGCACCGGGTTCGCCCGCGACTACGTGATGCGCGGCGAGATCGCGGCGACGAAGGAGGGCAAGATCCTCGCGATCCGCACCCACGTGCTCGCCGACCACGGCGCGTTCAACGGGACCGCGGCCCCGATCAAGTACCCCGCCGGCTTCTTCGGCGTCTTCACCGGCAGCTACGACCTCGAGGCCGCCTTCTGCAAGATGACGGCGGTCTACACGAACAAGGCACCCGGTGGGGTCGCCTACGCCTGCTCGTTCCGGATCACCGAGGCCGTCTACCTCGTCGAGCGGATCGTCGACTGCCTGGCCTACGAGCTGGAGATGGACCCGGTCGAGCTGCGGCTGAAGAACTTCATCCGGCCCGAGCAGTTCCCGTACACCACGAAGACCGGGTGGGTCTACGACTCCGGCGAGTACGAGCGCGCGATGCGGCTCGCGCTCGAGCTGGCCGGGTACGACGACCTGCGCCGGGAGCAGGAGGAGAAGCGCGCCCGGGGCGAGCTGATGGGCATCGGCGTCGCGTTCTTCACCGAGGCGGTCGGGGCCGGCCCGCGCAAGGACATGGACATCCTGGGTCTCGGCATGGCCGACGGGTGCGAGCTGCGGGTGCACCCCACCGGCAAGGCCGTCGTACGCGTGTCGTGCATGAGCCAGGGCCAGGGGCACGAGACGACGTTCGCGCAGATCGTGGCGGAGGAGATCGGCATCCCGCCGGCCGACATCCAGGTGGTCAACGGCGACACCGACCAGACGCCGTTCGGTCTCGGCACCTACGGCAGCCGGTCCACCCCGGTCTCCGGCGCCGCCGCGGCCCTGGTCGCGCGCAAGGTGCGTGACAAGGCGCAGATCATCGCGTCCGGGATGCTCGAGGTGTCGGTCGCGGACCTGGAGTGGCAGAAGGGCGCCTTCCACGTGAAGGGCGACCCGACCCGCTCGGTCACCATCCAGGACATCGCGATGCGTGCGCACGGCGCGGGCGATCTCCCCGACGGTCTGGAGGGCGGGCTCGAGGCGCAGATCTGCTACAACCCCGAGAACCTCACCTACCCGTTCGGCGCCTACATCTGCGTCGTCGACATCGACCCCGGCACCGCCCAGGTCAAGGTCCGTCGGTTCGTGGCGGTCGACGACTGCGGCACGCGGATCAACCCGATGATCATCGAGGGCCAGGTGCACGGCGGCCTCACCGACGGCGTCGGGATGGCGCTGATGGAGATGATCTCCTTCGACGAGGACGGCAACTGCATCGCCGGGTCGCTGATGGACTACCTGATCCCCACCGCCCTCGAGGTCCCGCACTGGGAGACCGGGCACACCGTGACGCCGTCGCCGCACCACCCCATCGGGGCGAAGGGGGTCGGCGAGTCCGCGACGGTGGGTTCGCCGCCGGCGGTGGTGAACGCGATCGTCGACGCCCTCAAGCCGTTCGGCATCCGGCACGCCGACATGCCGCTCACCCCGTCCCGGGTGTGGGAGGCCATGCAGGGCAACCCCACCCCACCGATCTAGGACTCCTTTGACGACCGAGCTCTCCGACCGGGTCGACCAGCTGATCCGGTCGCGTACCCCCTTCGTGCAGGCCACCGTCGTGCGCGCGCAGGAGCCGACGTCCGCGCACGCCGGCGACCGCGCCATCGTGCTCGCCGACGGGTCCATCGAGGGGTTCGTCGGCGGCCAGTGCGCGGCCGGGTCCGTGCGCACCGCCGCGCTCGGTGCCCTGGAGACGGGGGTGGGGGTGCTGCTGCGGGTGCTCCCGGGCACCGACGACACCTTCCCGCAGACACCGGGTGCGACCATCGTGGTGAACCCCTGCCTGTCAGGAGGAGCGTTGGAGATCTACCTCGAGCCGCTGCTGCCCTCACCGGCGCTGTACCTCGTCGGCTCGTCGCCGACGGCCGAGGCGGTTGCCGCGCTGGCTCCGACGCTCGGGTTCGTCGTGGAGCGGGCCTCCGAGGGCGCCCGGCCGGCCGGGGCCACCGCCGCGGTGGTGTCGAGCCACGGCGGGGACGAGGCCGGCGCGATCCGGTCCGCGCTGGACGCCGGGGTCGGCTTCGTCGGCCTGGTGTGCAGCCATACCCGCGGCCAGGCCCTGCTCGAGGAGCTGGACCTGTCCGAGCAAGAGCTGCGCCGGGTGCACCCGCACGTCGGTCTCGAGATCGGGGCGCGCACGCCGCCGGAGATCGCGCTCTCGATCATGGCCGCGATCGTGCGCGGCATCCGGCTCGAGGGCCTGAGCGCCGCGCCGGCCGGCGAGCCTGCCGCCGCTCCGGTGACGGCCGTCGACCCGGTCTGCGGCATGACCGTCACGGTCGCCCCGGACACACCGCACCTGGTGGTCGACGGCGTGGACCACTGGTTCTGCAACCCGGGCTGTCGCGACGCGTTCGCCGCGACGCTGACCCCGTGAGCACCCCGTGAGCGCACCCGTGAGCCTGACCAGCGCGGTCGACGTACGGGAGCGGTTCGACACGCAGGACTACCTCGCCGACGAGGGCACCTCGACCGCGGTGTTCCTGGCCCTCCAGATCGGGCTGCCGCTGCTGCTGGAGGGTGAGCCGGGCGTCGGCAAGACGACGGCCGCGAAGGTGCTGGCCCGGGTGCTCGACGTCCCGCTGATCCGGCTGCAGTGCTACGAGGGGCTGTCCGCGGGGGAGGCGCTCTACGACTGGAACTACCAGCGGCAGCTGCTCGCCATCCGGCTGGCGGAGGCCACCCACGAGCGGCTCAGCGAGGCCGAGCTGTTCACCGAGGAGTTCCTGATCGAGCGGCCGATCCTGGCCTGCGTCCGGCATCGCGGCCCGCGTCCGCCGGTGCTGCTCATCGACGAGATCGACCGGGCCGACGACGAGTTCGAGGCCCTGCTCCTGGAGTTCCTCGGCGAGGCATCGGTGACGGTGCCGGAGCTCGGCACGTTCACCGCGGAGCGCAAGCCGGTGGTCGTGCTCACCTCGAACCGCAGCCGCGACCTGCACGACGCCCTGCGTCGGCGGTGCCTCTACCACTGGCTGGAGTTCCCGGACGCCGGGCGGGCCGTCGCGATCCTGCGCCGGACGGTCCCGCAGGCGAACCTCGCACTGGTCGAGTCCGCGACGCGGTTCGTCGGGCACGTCCGCAGCCTCGACGTCGACAAGCCACCGGGGATCGCGGAGGCGATCAACTGGGTCGCCGCCCTGTCCGTGCTGGGCGTCACCGAGCTGGGCCGGTCCGACGTGCTGGACACCCTCGGGGTGCTGGCCAAGACACCGGACGACCGCGACGCCGTGCTCGCGGCCGCCGACGCCTACGGGTTCGGGTGACGTGTCGACGGAGAGGCCGGGCCCGCTGCTGCGGTCGGTCGACCGGGCCGCGTTCGCCGTCGGACTCGGAGAGCGGCTGCGCCGTGCCGGCGTACCCGTCACGTTCACCGCGCTGGGCGCGTTCACCGAGGCCCTCGGAGTGTCCCCGCCCACCGACGTGTCCGGGCTCTACTGGGCCGCCCGGGTCACGCTCGTGGACGACGTCGCCCACCTTCCCGCGTTCGACGCGGTGTTCGCGGCCGTGTTCCGAGACGCCGCCCGCGCCACGGAGGGGCAGGCCTCCGGCCCGCGCCAGGACCACGTCGACGACGTGCTGGCCTCGCTCGCCTCGGCACCCGCCGAGACGTCGACCGGCCTGCCCTGGCACACCCTGCCGCACGTGGTCGGCACGGACGACCGGTCGCCGGGCGACGACGGCACGCGCGGCGTTCCCGAGCTGCTGCCGAGTGCGCTGGAGAGCCTCGCGGACACGCCGTTCGACGAGCTGGACGCCGAGCAGCTCGCGCAGATCGGGGCGTGGCTGGAGCGGGCCTGGCTCCGCTGGCCGACCCGCCCGAGCCGCCGGCGCCGGGTGCACCCGTCCGGGCGGGCGGTGGCGCTCCGGGAGACGATCGCGGCGTCCCGGCGCACCGGGTGGGAGCCCCTGGAGCTGAGACGGACCCGGGGTGTGCTGCGACCACGACCCCTGACCCTGGTCGTCGACGTCAGCCAGTCCATGCAGCCGTACGCCGCGGCGTACCTGCACCTGATGCGGGCCCTGGCGCGCACCGGGCGGGCCGAGACCTTCGCGTTCTCCACCTCGCTGACCCGGTTGACGCCGGCGCTGCGGCACCGTTCCGCCACGGTGGCGATGCAGCGGGCCACGGAGCAGGTCGTCGACCGGTACGGCGGCACCCATCTGGCGTCCAGCCTCGCCGGGCTGCTCGCGTCGCGGCACGGGAACGCCCTGCGCGGCGGCGTCCTGGTCGTGGCGTCGGACGGCTGGGACAGTGACGACCCGGCGATGCTGGTGCGGACGCTCGCCCGGATCCGGCTGCGCGCGCACCGGCTGGTCTGGCTCAACCCACGGGCGGCGGCGCCGGGGTTCGAGCCGCTGGTGGGCTCGATGGCGGCGGCGCTGCCCTTCTGCGACGCCTTCCTCCCCGCACACACGGCCCGGGCGATGCGCGACGCGTGGGAGGTGCTGCTGGACCCCTAGCTCCAGAGCGTGACGTGCACTGACGGCTTGAACCGTCCGCGGGTGACCCCGGCGCCGTGCACCATCGCCTGGGTGGCGCGCGGCGTGGTGATGAAGCGGAGCAGCTCCGCGGTGGCCGGGAGCTGGCTGTGCACCGGCAGGGCGGTGGCGGCCCAGCGCCCCTGGGCCCGCATCCCGGGCCCGTCCAGTGCGGTCAGCCGGCAAGCGGCCAGGTCCGCTGCGGCGGCGAAACGCACGGCCAGGGCGATGCCGTCGTTGCGTTTGGTCTCCTCGAGTGCGGCCGCGTCGCTCTGGAAGATCCGTTGCTGCGTCTCGGGGATCGCCAGGTGCCGGACCATGCCGGGCACCACACCGTCGTCGCCGGCGGCGGACGGTCCGAGCATCCAGGTCTGCGCGCGTGCCTGCGCCACAGTGACGGACCGGCCCGCCAGGGGATGCTCCGGCCGGACCACAGCCAGCACGTCGAAGTTGAGGAACGGCTTGCTCAGCAGCTCCGTCGGCAGCCGGCTCGGCGCAGGCCCGATGGCGATGTCGACGGTGCGACCCGCGAGCAAGGAGACGAACTGGGCGGCCGGGTGGACGCTGAGCTCCACGTCGAGGTCGGCGGCGCGGGCGGCGAACAGCTCGATCAGGCCGGGGGCCGCGTGCTCGGCGAACATCGCGGACGCCGCCATCCGCAGCAGCCGTCGGCCCTGGCCGGCCTGGCTGACCTCGCGCACGGTGCGGTCCTGGAGACCGAGGATCTCCACCGCGCGGCTCGCCAGCCGCAGGCCTCCGGGCGTGAACGCCAGGCCGGAGCCGGTCCGGGTGAACAGCTTGTCCTCGAGCTCGCGGCGGAGCTGGGTGACGTGCATCGAGACGGCGGCCTCGCTGACCCCGAGCTCGTCCGCGGCTGCCTTGACCGACCCCAGGCGAACCACGCACGCGAACGCCTTGAGCTGCGTGGGCGTCACGGTCAGCCGGTCCGGACCAGGCGCACCAGGGCGTCCCAGGCGGTCCGCGAGGTCTCGCCCTCGTGGGTGTGCACCGGGTCGGCCGGGGGCACCAGCCGCGGGACCCGGTCCGCGACCTCGACCTCGAAACGCTCGCCGTCGAGGTCGGCGAGCACCTCCGCGGCGGTGTAGAGCACCGCGGGGTCGGTGGGCCCGCCGGTGCCCTCGGTGAGGTTGGTCGCGTCGTGGGCCACGAGGAAGAACGTGCCGCCCTCGCGCAACGCCCCGAACGCCCGTCGTACGGCGGTCCGGCGCTCGTCCGCGACCAGCTGCAGGTAGGCCACCAGGGCCAGGTCGTAGGGGACCGGCCCGGTCTCGTAGCCGAGCACGTCGGCGTGCACCCAGTCGACGTGCAGGTCACGCCCGCCGGGATGACGCTCGAGCAGCGCGCGGCCCTTGTCCAGCCCCACCAGGGAGAAGTCGACCGCGGTCACGTCCCAGCCACGGTCGGCCAGCCACAGCGCGTTGCGTCCCTCGCCGGACGCGAGGTCCAGCGCACGGCCCGGCGGCAGGCCGGCGAGCTCGGCGGCGACGAACTGGTTCGGGGTCGCGGACCAGACGAGCTCGCTGGCGGCGTACCTCTCGTCCCACTCGCGGGCGTCCATGCCGCGAGGTTAGATCATGCCTGGGCGGCTCCGCCGTCCTGCTGCGCCTGCTCCTCTGCCTGCTGCTGCGCCAGCTGGGCGGCGACCTTGGCGTGCACCTCGTCCATGTCGAGGCCCTTGACGGCCCCGATCAGCTCCTCGAGCACGGCCGGCGGCAGTGCGCCCGGCTGCGAGAACACGAGCACGCCCTCCCGGAACGCCATCAGCGTCGGGATCGAGGTGATGTTCGCAGCGGCGGCCAGCGCCTGCTCGGCCTCGGTGTCGACCTTCGCGAACACGACGTCCTGGTGCGTCTCGGACGCCTTCTCGAACGTGGGTCCGAACTGCTTGCACGGTCCGCACCACTCCGCCCAGAAGTCCACGAGCACGATGTCGTTGTCGGCCACGGTCTTCTCGAAGGCGTCGGCGGTCAGGGTGGTCGTTGCCACGATGGTTCCCTCTGTCTCGGGTGTGATCGGTCAGCGTGCCTAACAACCACCGTTGCACGGATGTTCCGCGACCGTGAACCGACGACCCGGCGCCACCGTCTACCCGGAGTGAGGCCCCGGGCGGCCCGGGCGCCACTATGACGGACGGAGTGCGCCATGTGGATGCGGATCGTAGGTGCGGCGGCAGTGCTGGTCTCGGCGGCCGTGCACCTCTATCTGTGGATCAACGGGTTCCGTGACCTGAGCATCATCGGGCCCGCCTTCCTGCTCAACGCCGTCGGCGGCGCGGTCATCGCGGTGCTGCTCGTCACCTGGCGCAGCTGGGTGCCGGCCCTGCTCACCGCGGGCTTCGGCGTCAGCACGCTCGGCGCGTTCATCCTGTCGAGCACGGTCGGTCTCTTCGGGCTGCACGAGCACTGGGTGGGTTGGCCGGTGTGGACGGCGGCTGTCGCCGAGGTGGTGGCGATCGTCGTCGGCGCGCTGCTGCTGGTGCGCGACCTGCCCGCGTCCTCAGCCGGTCAGCTCCAGGACCGGCCGTCCTTCCGTCGTGCGCACCTGAACTGACGCGATCTGGTTGCGCGGCGAGGACGTCCCCGCGGTCAGCCGCATGGTGCGGCCCTCCAGCGACCGCCAGGTGCCGACCTGCTCGGTGCGGCCGTCCCGGGTGCGCACCACCAGGGCGTAGGTCACCCGGGGGGGCAGGTGGTGGTACTGCTCCCCGCGGGGCGCGTAGGTGCAGGTGAGGTCCAGCCGGGTGCCCCAGGTGACGGACGCGAACGCGAGGCTCGCCCGGACCGGTACGTCACCGACCGGCACCATCCGCTGCGCGGTGGCAGAGGCGACCGGCGCCGACGGGGTGCGGTCGCCCTCGAGCACCCCGGACACCGCCAGCGGCACCCCAGCCACCACGACGGCCGCGGCCGCGGCGAGGCCGGCGGTGACCAGGGTGCGACGGCGTCCCTCCCGTCGTACGTCGCGGACCAGGGCGGGCAGCAGCGTGTCGGGCACCGGCTCGACGACGTCGGGGTCCTCCAGGACGGCGCGGTCGACCCGCGCCAGCAGGCCGGGCAGGCCCGCGAGCTCGCGCACGTTCCGCGCGCACTCCTTGCAGCCGGCGAGGTGCTGCTCGAAAGCCCGACGCTCGGCGGGCGAGAGAGCCCCGAGGACGTAGGAGCCGTCCCGGTGGGCGAGGTCGCAGCTCATGCCCCGACCCCCATCTCCTCGAGCGCCAGCCGCAGCGCCCGCAGCGCGTAGTGCGTCCGCGACTTGACCGTGCCCTCCGGCACACCGAGCCGCGCCGCGGCCTCCGACACCGGCCGCCCGCGGTAGTAGCACTCGAGCAGGACCGCGCGGTGCTCCGGTGAGAGCCGGGTGAGCGCATCGGCGACCACCCACGACAGCAGGAGCTGGTCGGTCTGGTCGTCGGTGCCTTCCCCCTCGGGGACGTCGGCGACGGTGACCTCGCTGCGGGCCCGGCTGGTGCGCCACTCGTCGATGACGATGTTGCGGGCGACGGTGAACAGCCAGGAGCGTACGGCGGCCGGCGGGCTGTCGAGGATCGCGCGGTGCCGCCAGGCACGCAGGAAGGTCTCCTGCAGCACGTCCTCGGCGCGGGAGCGGTCGTGGCTGGTCAGCCGCAGGCAGTAGCCCCACAGGGCACCCGCGTGCTCGTCGTGCAGCTGTCGCATCAGCGCCACGTCGTGGCCGGACATCGGACCTCCTCTCCCATTGGTACGGACGCGGAGTCGGGACGGTTCAGTGTGCTCCCGCCGGCGGACGGTCACGAGCCGAACGCCGCGAGGAAGCGGTCCCGGAAGGAGTCCATCCGCCAGACCGGCGCGTCCGGGCGTGGCCGAAGCCCCGGGTCCCAGCCCCAGCCGTGGATCCGGTCCAGCACCTTCGGGTCGCGGGCCACGACGGTCACCGGCACGTCGTGGTCGGCGTTCTCGCCGGAGACGATCGTCGCCGGCTGGTGGTCGCCGAGGAACACGACGACCGTGTCGTCGTCGCCGTAGGTCTCGAGGAAGGTGACGAGCGCGTCCAGGGAGTACTCGATCGACTGCCCGTAGGCCGCCCGCACCCGCTCCGGGGACCGCCAGATCACCGTCTTCGACGGCGCCTGCTCGGGCATCCCCTCGAACACCGAGCCGTCGCCGACCCGGGCCTGGTCGATCATGTGCGGCGTCCGCGACCACGGCGCGTGGCTGGAGATCAGGTCGATCTCGCCCATCACCGGCCGGCGGTCCCGCCTCGCGAGCTCGAGCCGGTGGAACGCGTCGAGGGTGTACTGGTCGGGCATCGTCGGGTAGCCGAAGCGCGGCCCGCGGTAGCCCACGTCACGGGAGTCGTAGATCTGGTCGTAGTGGTAGAACGCCCCCTGCGGCCAGTCGTGCGTGTTCGCCGGCACGTCCGCGACGGTGCGCCAGCCGGCCCGCCCGAACGCCTGGCTGAGCGTCAGCCGCGGGCTGGTCACCAGGACGTCGTACCGCTGCTGGCTGTCGACCCACAGCCCGGACTGCAGCGTGCTGTGCGCGAGCCAGCTGATCGCACCGAAGGTCGGCGAGGTCAGGAAGGCGCTGCGGGCGGCGAACCCCTTGGCCTGCAGGCGTCTCGTGCCGTCGTCGAGCACCCGGTTGATGCCGGGGGAGAACGACGAGCCCTGCACCGCGGACCGGCCGTAGCTCTCCACGAACACCAGCAGCACGTCCTTGCCGTGCAGCCCGGTCAGCAGGTCCGCGGCCGGGACGGAGCGCAGGGGGTCCTGCTCGGCGGCCCGCGCGAACGCCCGCTGGTCACGGAGCTCCGCCGGGATCCGCGCGACCTGGCTGTAGGCGTACGTCGCCGTGCTGGTCGACGCGAGCGGCTCGCCGTCCCCGGCGTGCGCACCGACCGAGGCGGACACCAGCCACAGCACCACCAGGGCGGCGACGACCCGGAAGGACGTGCGCCGGTGGGCACGCAGGATCCGGGTCAGCCGCAGCAGGGCCAGCGGCATCAGCACCAGGAACGCCAGGGTGAGGAGGGCGGCTCCGACCAGGGCCGCGACCGCCGCGGGCCGCCCGAGGGAGTCGTCGACCAGGCCGACCGCGGAGTCCAGGTAGCTCCAGTCGATGACCGGGTCGAAGGGCCGGTTCAGTGCCTCCTGGAAGCCCAGGTCGAGCACCCGGAACACGGTCAGCAGGCCGAGCAGGGCGCCCGCGAGCACGACGAGGACCCGGCCCACGCGCCACGGCAGCACGAGCACGAGGGCGGCCAGCACGAGCGCCTCCACCGGGAGCCGCACGAATGCCGCCGGGGTGATCCCGTCGACCTGGTCCGGCCCGGTCAGCCCCCACCAGACGAGCAGCGCGGCCAGCCCGGTGAAGGTGGCGGCGACGACCGTCCGGCGCCTCACGCGGCGACCCTCTCCGGGGCAGGCGCTGGCTCGGCAGGCCGGGACGCGCGGTGCCGCCACAGCCAGAGGACCTGGCGGCCGAACGACTCGGCGAGCAGGACCATGGCCGCCGCGAGCAGCAGCTCCGTGAGCGGACGGGGCAGCACGTCCGCGGCGGCCACGACCAGGACAACCCCCTGCAGCGCCGCGACGACCTTGCCCCAGAACCGCGGCGGGGACTCCCGGCGCAGCCAGGGCAGCAGCCGCGCGGCCAGCCAGAGGGCGTAGCGCGCGAGGCCGGCCGCGAGCACCCACGGTCCGACCGACCCGGCGACGTACACGCTGAGCAGGAGGATCAGGACGGCGTCGACCTCCATGTCGAAGCGCGCGCCGAGCCGGGACGTCGTACCGGTGCGCGCGGGCCACCCTGCCGTCGACGGCGTCCAGGGCCAGCGCCACGGCGGCCAGGGGCACCAGCAGGGCGACCGGCGGCGCCCCCGCGGCGACCAGCGCGCCGACCCCGCAGACCAACGAGGCCCGGGTGAGGGTCACCCGGTCGGCCGGGCCCAGCGAGCCGCGCCCGGCCCGGCCGAAGGCGGCCGCCAGGACGAGGTCGCCGACCACGGCGAGCGTGAGCCCGACCACCCAGCCGGCCGTGCCGAGCCCGGTGGCGGAGCCGAGCACGGCGAGCAGCAGCAGCTGCCCCGCCAGCGCCGTCAGCAGGTCGCGTTGAACCGGTCGCACCGCTCCTCCGTTCATGCGGATGACGAGAATGGGAACGGGTGGAACGGCGCTCCGGTTCAACGCGACCGGGCGGGACGAGGTGGGTACATGACGCAGGTGCCGCGCGCCTTCTGGGTGCGCGAGCCAGGCGCCGGAGAGATCCGGCCGGCGCCCGTGCCGGCTGCCGGCCCGGGCGACGTACTCGTGCGCGCCCTGCACTCCGGAGTCAGCCGCGGCACGGAGACGCTGGTGTTCGAGGGCCGGGTGCCGGAGAGCCAGTACGCCGCGATGCGCGCGCCGCTCCAGGAGGGCGACTTCCCCGGACCCGTGAAGTACGGCTACCTCAGCGTCGGTGTCGTCGAGCAGGGGCCGGACGACCTCGTCGGCCGAACCGTCTTCTGCCTGCACCCCCACCAGACCGCGTACGTCGTCCCCGCGGCCGCCGTGACCGTGGTCCCCGACGGCGTCCCCGCCCGACGCGCGGTGCTGGCCGGCACCGTCGAGACCGCCGTCAACGCGCTCTGGGACGCCGGCCCGCTGCTCGGCGACCGGGTCGCGGTCGTCGGCGCCGGGATGGTCGGCTGCTGCGTCGCCCGGCTGCTGGCCCGGATCCCCGGGGTCGAGGTGACCCTGGTCGACGTCGACCCGTCGCGCAAGGATGTGGCGGCCGCGCTGGGCGCCGGCTTCGCCGAGCCCCAGGACGCGCCCGGCGAACGGGACCTCGTGGTGCACTCGAGCGCCACGTCCGCGGGGCTGCAGACGTCCCTCGACCTGCTCGCCGCGGACGGCACGGTCGTCGAGCTGAGCTGGTACGGCGACTCGGAGACCCGGGTGTCCCTCGGCGGCGCCTTCCACTCCCGGCGGCTCACGGTGCGGGCCAGCCAGGTCGGCGTCGTCGCGGGCCCGCGGCGGGGCCGGCGGACGACGGCCGACCGGCTCGCGCTGGCCCTCGACCTGCTGCGTGACCCGGCCTTCGACGTGCTGCTGACCGGGGAGTCGTCCTTCGACGACCTACCCAGCGTGCTGCCCCGGCTGGCGTCGGGGGAGCTGCCCGCCCTGTGCCACACCGTCGCCTACGCACCCGAGGAGCCGCCGTGTTCAGCGTGACCGTCCGCGACCACCTGATGGTCGCCCACAGCCTCCGCGGGGAGGTGTTCGGACCGGCCCAGCGGCTGCACGGCGCCACGTTCATGGTGGACGCGACGTTCCGCCGGGAGTCGCTCGACGAGCGACGGCATCGTCGTGGACATCGGCCGCGCCGCCGCCGAGCTGAGCCGGGTGGTCGGCGGTCTCACCTACCGCAACCTCGACGACGAGCCGGTCTTCGCGGGCACGAACACCACCACCGAGGTGCTCGCCCGGCACGTCGCCGACCGGCTCGCCGAGGCGGCCCGCGACGGAGGTCTCGGGCACACCGCCCGCGACCTGGCGGGCGTGGCGGTCACCCTGCACGAGTCCCACGTCGCGTGGGCGAGCTACGAGCGGGCGCTGTGAGAGCCGTGCACGTCGTCGTACCGGACGGCATCGACGACCCGGACCGGCCGAGCGGGGGCAACGCCTACGACCGCCGGGTCTGCGACGGGCTCGTCGCCGCCGGCTGGGACGTCCACGAGCACCCGGTGGCCGGTGCCTGGCCGGACCCCGACCCCGCCGCCCGTACGGCGCTGGCCGGCGTGCTCGCGGACCTGCCCCCGGGAGCGGTCGTGCTGGTCGACGGGCTGGTGGCGTCGGCCGCCCCCGAGGTGCTCGCCCCCGAGACCGGGTGGCTGCGCGTCGTGGTGCTGCTGCACATGCCGCTCGGCGAGCGCACTCCCGGGGCCCGGGACGGCGAGCGCGCCGTGCTGTCCGCGGCCGCGGCCGTGGTCACCACCAGCGACTGGTGCCGGTCCTGGCTGCTCGACCACTACGGCCTGGACCCGGCGGCCGTGCACGTGGCCCACCCCGGCGCCGACCCGGCGGACGCTGCGACCGGCACCCCGGCGGGCGGCGAGCTGCTCTGTGTCGCGGCGGTCCGCCCGGACAAGGGCCACGACGTGCTGCTCGACGCCCTCGCCACGCTGACCGACCTGACCTGGACCTGCCGGTGCGTCGGACCCGCCGACCCCGAGCGGCTCGCGCGGCTGGTGCGGCAGGCCGACGACGACGGCATCGGCGGCCGGGTGCGTTTCACCGGGCCCCGCACCGGCGACCGGCTCGCCGCCACCTACGCCTCCGCCGACGCGATGGTGCTGGCCACCCGGGCGGAGAGCTACGGCATGGTCGTGGCCGAGGCCCTGGCCCGTGGCCTCCCGGTGCTGGCGACCGCCGCCGGCGGGCTGCCGGAGGCGCTGGGCAGGCTCCCCGACGGACGGATCCCGGGGGTGCTGGTGCCACCGGACGACGCCGGCGCGCTGGCCGTCGCGCTGCGGCGCTGGCTCACCGACGACCGGCACCGGGCCGCCCTGCGCGACGCAGCGGCACTGCGCCGGGAGTCGCTGGCCGGCTGGCAGGTCACCACCGACCGGGTCGGGCACGTGCTCGAGGAGGTCGCGTCGTGAGCCGGGCCGGCTGGGCCCGGCTCCGGCTCGCGGGCGGGGTCGCGGTGCTCGCGGTGCTGCTCTGGCGGCTGGGCTCCGGTCCGTTCCTCGAGGGCCTCCGCAACGTCGACGCCACCGCCCTCCTCGCCGGAGCGCTGCTGGCCGTGCCCGTCACCGTGTGCTGCGCGTACCGGTGGACGCTGGTCGCCCGCGGCCTCCGGGTGCCGCTCGCGCTGCCCTCGGCGGTCGCCGCCTACTACCGCTCGCAGCTGCTGAACACCACGCTGCCCGGCGGCGTCCTCGGCGACGTGCACCGCGCCGTGCGGCACGGTCGCGACGCAGGGCACACCGGACGCGGGCTCCGTGCCGTGGGGTGGGAGCGGCTCGCCGGCCAGGTCGTGCAGATCGCGGTGGCGGTCGTCGTGCTGGTCCTGCTGCCCTCGCCGGTGCGGCTGTCCCTGCCCGTCGTCGGCAGCGTCGCCCTCGTGGTCGGCCTGGTCGGCTGGTTCGTGATGTCGCTGGCCGGCGGGACGCGGGGCGGGCGCGCCGTACACCGGGACGTGCGGGACGGGCTGCTCCGCCCCTGGCCCGGTGTCGTCGCTGCCTCTGCGCTCGCCCTGATCGGGCACGTCGCGACGTTCCTCGTCGCCGCCCGCACCGCCGGGGTCACCGCACCGCTGGCGGACCTGCTGCCGCTGGCGCTGCTCGTCCTCGTGGCGATGGGCATCCCGGCGAACGTCGCCGGCTGGGGACCCCGCGAAGGGGTGTCCGCCTGGGTCTTCGGCGCGGCGGGGCTGGGCGCCGGGGCGGGAGTGGCGACCGCCGTCGTGTACGGCGTCATGGTGCTCGTCGCGAGCCTGCCGGGCGTCGTCGTCCTGCTGGCCGGCCGGTCCCGCGCCCGGCCCGTGGACGTCGAGCCGGTCCTGGAGCGTGCGTCCCATGGCTGAGCGTCCCTACACCCTGCTGAGCTGCGGCATCTCGCTCGACGGCTACCTCGACGCGGCCTCGGGCGAGCGGCTGGTGCTGTCCAACGAGGCCGACCTCGACCGGGTCGACGAGGTGCGGGCCGAGTGCGACGCGATCCTGGTCGGCGCCGCCACGGTCCGCAACGACAACCCGCGGCTGCTGGTGCGCACCCCCGCACGGCAGCGGGCCCGGGTCGCCCGCGGCCAGTGCCCGAACCCGATGAAGGTGACCGTCACCCACCGGGGCGACCTCGACGCCTGCTGCAACTTCTTCGCCACGGGCGAGAGCGAGAAGCTCGTCTACTGCGCCAGCCCCGCCGTCCGCGACGCCCGCTCGCGGCTGGGTCGGGTGGCCACCGTCGTGGACGGTGGCGAGCCGGTCGACGTCCGGCACGTCAGCGAGGACCTGCGGCAGCGCGGGGTGCGGCGGCTGATGGTGGAGGGCGGCGGCACCGTGCACACGCAGTTCCTCACCGAGGGCCTGGCCGACGAGCTGCACCTGGTCGTCGCGCCGTTCTTCGTCGGCGACTCGCGGGCCAGCCGGTTCGTCGGCGACGGCCGGTTCCCCTGGAACCCCGACCGCCGGGCGACCCTCGCCGAGGTCCGGCCCATCGGTGACGTGGTGCTGCTGCGCTACGCGCTGTCGCCGAGGTGCGAGTCGTGAGCCCCCTCCCGGTGGCGACGGTGCGGACCTCCGTGACGGTCCCGCTGCGGCTCGCCGACGGGTACGCCGCCACCGCCCGGGTCACCACCTTCGACGGGCTCGCCGACGGGCGCGAGCACCTCGCCCTCGCGTTCGGCGAGCACCCGGGACGACGTACCCCTCTGGTGCGGCTGCACAGCGAGTGCCTCACCGGCGACGTCCTCGGCAGCCAGCGCTGCGACTGCGGCCCGCAGCTGCGGGAGGCGGTCGAGCGGATCGCCGAGGAGGGCGGGCTGCTGCTGTACCTGCGGCAGGAGGGCCGCGGCATCGGCCTCTACGCCAAGATCGACGCCTACGCGCTCCAGGACGCCGGCCTCGACACCTACGAGGCCAACCTGGCGCTCGGCTACCCGGCGGACGGCCGCGACTACACCGTGGCCGCGCAGATGCTGCGGGCGCTGGGGGAGGAGCGGGTCCGGCTGCTCAGCAACAACCCCGACAAGGCCGCCCAGCTCGAGCGGCTCGGCCTGACCGTCAGCGAGCGCGTCCCGACCGGCGTGCACCGCTCGCCGACGAACGCCCGCTACCTGGCCGCCAAGGCGCACCGCGGCGCGCACCTGCTCGACCTCGACCTCGGCCACCGTCCGGCCTGAGGTCCTGGGACGTGGAGGTTGTCGTCGTTCAGGGAACGGCGGGTGCTACGAGAGGCCACTGGTCTCCTTGGTCCTTACGTGCAACGGGGAAGACCGTGGCCGCGCCGACGGTTCCGGCGACCGCCCGCAGGCGACACGGACCCCGGCCAGATGTCTGGCCGGGGTCCGGCTACGTGAGAGCGGGGGTGTCGCCGGGGTTCAGGTTCGTGTCGCCTCGTCGTGGCGGTAGCTGAGCTCCGGGTAGTAGTCCCGGGCCTGCCCCTTGCGGTCTCGCAACATCCCGAGCTTGCCGGTCGGCCGCTCGATCAGCTGGAAGCTGACCCAGCCGGCCGCCACCGACGCGACGAGGACCAGGGCGACCGACCACGGCAGCGCCTGCGTGCTCCGGCTGAGCAGGCCCACGTGGTTCAGCAACAGCATGATCGGCTCGTGCCACATGTACGTGCTGTAGCTGATCAGCCCGAGCCAGCACAGCCAGTTCCGCGACAGGACGCGTGACCAGACCTGGCCCGGGGTCCCCAGCACCGTGCTGGCGAGCAGCATCAGCCAGCCGATGGCGGCGAAGTCGTGGAACACGACCTGGCCCCAGCTGCCTGGCCGTGACAGCACGGCCCCGAAGGTCACGACTCCCAGTCCGGCGACCCGCAGGACGCTGGGCCAGATCCCGCCGAACATCGGGCGCCCGTCGCGGGCCGCGACGATGACCGCCAGCGCCATACCGGCCGCGAACGCGCCGAAACGCGCCTGTGGGCCGAAGTAGACCGGCCAGTTGTCGAACGGAACATGCAGCACAAGGAACGCGACGCTGTTCCACACCCAGGGGATCGCGGCGAGCACGGCGGTCGCGCCGAGCAGCAACGTCGCGCGACGGGTCGGGGAGGACACGCGAGCGCAGGCGCGGACTGCCAGGGGCGCGAGGAGCACGAGCAGGAGGTAGAACATCACCTCGAGGCTCATCGACCAGGTCGGCCCCAGCGTGTAGAAGATCCGCTGCCGGTCGAAGATCTGCAGGAACAACAGGTGCTCGACCAGGTCCACCCAGTCCCCAGGTAGGGCAGGGTTGCGCAGCGCCCAGACTGTGGTGACGCCGACCCAGTAGAGCGGAAGGATCCGGACCGCCCGCCGGAACAGGAACTGCCGGGCCGGCCGGACCTCCGTCTGGCTGATGGCGGCGCGGGCGTAGGAGAGCGTCAGCAGGTACGCCGACAGCATGAAGAGCACGTCGACGGTCTCGAAGCGGGTCACCGCAACGAGTGCTGCGGGCAGGCTGGCACCACCTTGCACCGCGTACTGCAGCACGTGGAACGCCACGATGGTCAGGCTCGCCAGTCCGCGGTAGCCCTCGAGCTCTCGCGCGCGGGCGCGCGGAGGGGCACCTTCTGGGTTGGTCACCTGCTGGCGGGCGTCAGTGGGCGTCACAGCAGCCGGCCGGTCCGGGGACGTGCTGTCCAGGCGGTTGGGGGTGCTCATGCGCTCGCCTCCTGACTGGGTGTCGAGTAGTCGGGCTCGGTCGTCTCGGCGCCCGGGTCGTTGTCGCGTGGGGTGACGTTCCACTGGGACTCGCCGACGAGCTCCTTGATCTGCGCGATCCGGGCGATGATGTTCTTCCACTCGGTGTAGACCAAGCTCGACACCAGCAGGTAGCTGACGAACCAGGACTTCCGCTCGCGCAGCTCAGGAACCGCGAGGCGCCAGGCGAACAGCGTCTGGGCAGGGCCGACCGCCAGCGTGAACAAGGTGGCCAGGATGAGGGACGGCGCGAGCCAGTTGAGCTGGGTGACCCCGCCGTCCCGGTGGGCCGTGTAGGCGAGGACGGGGAAGATCTGCAGCGACAGCCACGGGTAGATCTCGCGCCACCCGAGCAGGAACGCGAAACCGGCCTTCTGGCGGGCGTTCAGCTCCTTGGACCGGAGGGTCAGCCGCAGGTGCTTGCGGGACACCTGGAACCATCCCTGCGCCCACCGGGCACGCTGCTTCCACAGCGACCGGGCGTTCGTCGGGGCGAGCTCGTAGGAGACCAGTGCGGGATCGGACGCGATCTTGGCGCCCGCGGCCAGCACCCGCAGCGTGGAGTCGATGTCCTCGGTGAGCATGTTGCCGTGCATCCGGGTCTCGGCGAGCAGGCTGGTGCGCCAGTAGCCGTTCGACCCTCCGAAGATCCCGAACCCGTGGAGCGCCGTCCGGCCAGGGTGGCTGACGGCGTAGATCGACTCGAACTCGACCGCCACGGTCCGGGCGACCAGTGAGGCGTCACCGTTGCGGATCACGCAGTGGCCCTGGACGACGTCGTAGCCGTTGGACAGCCAGCGCCAGGCGCGGCGGAACGCCAGCGGCTCAGGGTGGTGGTCGGCGTCGAACATGCCGACGAACTCTCCGGTGACGTGGCTCATGGCCGCGTTGACGTTCTGCGCCTTCGACGTGCTGTTGGGCACCTTCAGCGGCACGACCCGCGGGTCGTGCTGGGCCATCGCGTGCAGGTCGTCCTCGATCGCCATCGGTTCGGGGGTGTTGTAGGCAACCAGGATCTGCAGCGGCCCCGGGTAGTCCAGTCGCTGGAACGCCTCGATCGTGGACTGGATCGTCGCTGCCTCGTTGGGCAGGTACGCCGCGATGATCGCGGTCGCTGCCGGGTAGGGCTCACCTGGCTCGTCCGGCGGCCGCTGCGGGTCGAGGGCGAAGAAGCCCTCGAGCCAGATCGTTCCAGCGGTCACCAGGAGAGCGGCCATGACGACCCAGTAGGCGATGCCGGAGACGTCCCATCCGAGCGCACCGAGGAGCGCGTAGATGGCGTAGGGCACTCCGACACCGATGACGAGAGTGGCCAGGAACTGTGCAGGAAGGCGAACCTTCTCCACCGCACGTGACAGCAGTCCGGCCCCTGCGTGGGTGGACTTGCTGCTCTCGAGATCGGAAGTCCATCGAACGGGACGCAGATCGAGATGGTTCGCTGCTGCCCACATGGCGGTCTCGGCACGGTCGAGCAGCTCTTGACCGTTCGCCGCACGGTCGAACCCGGCCCACCCCGTGACAGGGGTGAGCCGGACCCGGTCCTCGTTGCCGAGGGTGAACCGGTGTCCAGCGATCCGGTGGGCCAGCATCCGCAGGTGCGCGTCGATCTCGTTCGGCGACGTCTCCGGGAGCAGCACCAGCAGCCGCTCCTCGTGGTCGAGACCGATCCTTTCGAGCGCGGAGGCGTCCCCGAGAAGCTCGGTGACCTGCGTGGCGATCTGGGTGGCGGCACCACCGCCGAACCGGTTGAGGAGCCGAGGCATCTCCTGGATCTGGATGAGCGCCAAGCCGCCGTCACGGGCAGTGCGCAGGCTCCGGTTGAGCTCGCGGCCGGCTTCGGTGACCATCGTGCTCTCGGCCAGCAGGCCGGTGCGCAGGTCGCGGCTGACCAGGGAGGCCGGCACCGGGGGACGCTCTGCCTTGGCGCGAACCCGGCCGGCCAGCTCGACACCGGAGATCGAACGGGAGACGCAGTCGTCGGCACCCAGCTGGAGCCCGGTCAGCGTCTCTTGCTCGTCGCCGTCGGTGATCAGGATCACCGGGACAGTGCGCCCGCGTCGCACCTCCCGAAGACGTCGCAGCAGGCCGAACCCGTCGGTCCCGTCGTCGACCGTGGCGACCACAGCGTCCGGGCTGATCCTCGAGAACGCGACGAGCGGGTCCTCGCCCGGCTGCGGCCGCACCGGTACCAAGCCGGCGTCCTGCAGGGCCGCAGCCGTGTCGGCTTCATACGAGCCGACGAGCAGGACCGTCTGGCGGGTGGCTCGACGGCCGTCGCCGCCGGGCCGCGTGTGCGTCGGTGCGACAGTTGGTTCGAGAGCCCGTGGCGGATCGGGGATCCTCGAGGAAGTCAATGGTCTCCTTGAGCAGCAAGTAGGAGGGGTACGTCGTGCTCGGTCGATCGGGTCTGCCGACGTGGCTCCGGGGGAGAGCCCACGCCGACGCGACAGCCCCCGTCGTTGCGTCTGCGCTGGTCGTGTCGATGTGCCTGGCCGTGTCCGCCGGCTGCACTGCGTCCAAGCCCGGTTCCGAACCGGCGACCCAAGGGGTTACCCGTGGGGTCGGACAAATAACACGGTTGTGGCTGACGACACGTAACGGGCATCTCCGGCTTGCCGACAGGGGGCCCGTGCCGTCGGCGCCCCAAGGCGCCGCCGACGCTGACGTGACGGTCGAGGACCAGCCCGCCCAGCAGTTCTTCGGCGTGGGCGCGTCACTCACCGGATCCTCGGCAGAGGTGCTCAACGCACTCGCGCCGGCGCGGCGGGAGCAGGTGATGCGCGACGTCTTCACGCGAGGTCGAGGGATCGGACTCTCGGTGCTTCGTCAGCCGGTCGGCGCGAACGACTTCTCCGTCGGGAACCGCACCTACGACGACGTCGACCCGGGCGCGAGTGACCCGGGACTCTCGCATTTCGACCTGGGGCCGGACCGGACAGAGATCGTGCCGCTGCTTCAGCGCGCCGCGGAGCTCAACCCCTCGCTGGCGGTCGTCCTGTCGCCGTGGAGCGCCCCGCCGTGGATGAAGACGACCGGCTCGGTGGTCGGGGGCACGCTGCGGCCTGAGGCCATGCAGCCCTACGCGGACTATCTGGTGCGCGCCGCGCAGGAGTACCTGCACGCGGGCGTTCCCGTGACGGGACTCACGGCTCAGAACGAGCCCAGCTACTCACCGCCGGCGTATCCGGGGATGGTCCTGGACGTCGAACAGCAGCGGACACTGCTGCGTGACCACCTCCGTCCGGCGCTGGACCGTGCCGGCCTGCCCCTCCACCTGTGGGCGCTCGACGACAACTTCGACCGGTGGCCGGACGCCGACGCCCTGCTGTCCGACCCGGCGACACGGGCCGCGACGTACGGGGTGGCGTTCCACTGCTACCACGGCAACGTGTCGGCGCTCCAGGAGATCCGTCGCCGGCACCCCGGGGTCGCGGTCGCGGTCAGCGAGTGCAGCGGCGGAACGTGGTCGGGCGGATTCGCCGTCGACCTTCGGTACGAGGCCAAGACCCTGCTGGTCGACGCCATCCGGAACGGGGCGCTCTGGCTCGCGAAATGGAACCTGGTCCTCGACCCGAACGGCGGCCCGCAGAACGGCGGCTGCCGCAACTGCCGCGGCCTGGTGACGGTCGACCCGTCAACCGGTGCAGTCACACACAGCGCGGCCTACTACGCCTGGGGCCACGTCGGCCGGTTCGTCATCCCGGGGGCGCGAGTGGTCCGCTCGGCCAGCCGGGCCGGTTCGGGGCTGGACTCGGTCGCGTTCAGGAACCGTGACGGGTCCCACGTCCTGGTCGTCTACAACGGCGGCCGTGGGCAAGAGGTCACGATCGACACAGGCGACCGGTCGTTCGCTGCTCGGATTCCCGCCGGGGCGCTCGCAACGGTCACCTGGTGACCGGGGGACCGGAAGGCCGTCACCAGGTGAGGGTGACCACTGCCCCGGCTGGCAGAGGAGCACCGACGCGGCGTGCGCCGGCGTCGACCACGAGAGTCTGCGCGGACTGCCAGCTGTTGTACGCGATCAGGGCATGGGTGCCGTCCGGGTTCAGGTAGGCGACGGTCTTCACGCCGTACACCGACGCCGGCGTGCCCACCCGGACCGCCCCAGGGCGCACTGCCTTCCCGGCATGAGCGAGCACGTCGAACTCGACGTTGCGGGTCACTGCGCCGGTCGTCGGGTCGATCGTGAGAACCCCTCGGCAAGTGCTGCAGCCGTTGGTGTGGGGGCCGCCGGTGGGGTCGAGCGCGAGGTTCCAGAGCAGGACGCTGCGTGCCCAGTTCCTGGTTGCGCCGAGCAGCAGCACGTCCGCGTTCCAGGCAAGGTTGTTGCCGTAGTCGGGCGCCCAGGCCCCGCCGGAGCACTCCGTGAACCAGATGCCCTTGCTGGGGGCCATGTCATGCACCACGGTCTGCGCGTCAGAGCTGCCGGCGTAGCAGTGGAACGCCGTGCCCGCCAGCTGCGCGCTGGGCGGCGGCTGGTCCGGTGAGGTCTGGGTGAGGAGGGCGGCCGCGAAGCTGGTGTCGTCCCAGTTGTGGTCGTAGCCGATGAGCTGGACGTCGTCGATGCCGGCCGCGGCAAGCCGGCTGGCCACCGCGTCCGCGAGCGCGGTCTCCTGTGCGGGGCTGAGCAGCATCCCGGGGTAGTTCGCGGGTGCGAACTCGGGCTCGTTACCCAGGGTCAGGAAACGGATCGGGATCTGCCGTGCTCGTAGCTCCTGGACCGTTCGGGTCAGGTAGTCGGCGTAGATGCCGGTGTAGCCGTCGCGGAGCGTGCCGCCGATCAGCGACTGGCTGGTCTTCATCCACGCCGGAGCCGACCACGGTGTGCCCATCACCTGGAGCGCTGGGTTGATCCGCAGTGCTTCCCGCAGCACCGGCACGACCTCGGCGTCGTCGTGGGCGAGAGAGAACTTGGCCAGGGTGGGGTCCGCTTGGCCGGCGGGAACGTCGTCGTAGGTGTACCGCGACAGCGCGAAGTCGCTGGCGCCGAGAGGGAGCCGGACCAGGTCGAGCCCGGCACCTGCTGCCGGGTCGAACAGGGAGCGCAGGGCCGCAGTGCGGGCAGCAGGGTCGAGCTGCATGAGGAGGTGCGCCGAGGACTCGGTCAACGCCGCCCCGAAACCGTCCATCGACTGGTAGGCAACGGTGTCGTCAACCGGGACGTGCACGGCCGCCGTGCTTGTGCTCGGCGCGAGCTCGGCGGAAGTCAGGGGATCAACCCGCCGCGCCTGGTCACGCGTGGTGAGCCATCCGGCCGGCAACACGGCGGGTGCCGACAGCGGGGAGGCCGGTGTCGGGTCAGTCACGGGGGACGGCACTGGGGGAATCGTGTGTGTTGAGGGAGCAGTCGCGGCGTGGGGCGAGGGCGCGGGCGGGACCGGAGCGGGTGTGGGCGGCAGCAGGCGGGGCGACCTCTTCGTGCGGGCCCGTTTGCTGTGCGGCAGCCTCTTCTTGTGCTGAGACCTCTTCAGCCTGGACTTCCTGGTCGCGTTCTTCCCGGCCGTGGTGGTCGCGGACTTCCACGAGACGAGATTCGTCGAATGCAGGCTCGCGGTCCTGACGGCCGGACCGGGCTGACTGCCCGCATGAACCGGGCCACCGCCGAGGGCAAGCAGCGCCACGAGGGCCGTCACGAGACACAGGAAGGAGTGGCCGCGCCAGCCGACAAGCCGCCGGCGGTCGAGCCGGCCCCCCGAGATCACACGTGCAGCATCGGCCACGCAAGGGTCCACCTTGAGGCCCGATCCGGGGGATCTTGGCCCAGCTCGGACCTCGAGAGGCCGCGGATCCGGGGGATGCCGGCGGAGCGGAGCATCTCGTAGCCCTTGCCACGGCCCCAGCGGTAGCGGTGGAACACCTGGGCGGGGATGAGAAAGGTGTCCTCGAGGGTGCGCTGCAGTCGACCATGCACCGGACCGTTCGGGCGACCGACCAGCCGCAACCCACGCCGATCGGTACGTTGGAGCAGGGAGCGGATGGCTGCGCACCGCCGGGGACGACGGCGGACGCGGCTGGACCCGCCGGAGCGGGCGGGCGTGCCGGCGTCGAACGCTAGCGTCGAATGCGGAAACCGTGGTCGGGTCCCGACCCTGACCCGGACCAGTGACGAGAAAGGTGGCCCTGGTGCCGAACCGGCTGGCGAGCGCGACCTCGCCCTACCTGCTCCAGCACGCGGACAACCCGGTGGACTGGTGGGAGTGGTCGCCCGAGGCGTTCGAGGACGCCCACCAGCGCGACGTACCGGTGCTGCTCTCCGTCGGGTACGCCGCCTGCCACTGGTGCCACGTGATGGCCCACGAGTCGTTCGAGGACGAGGCGACCGCGGCCTACATGAACGAGCACTACGTCAACGTCAAGGTCGACCGCGAGGAGCGGCCCGACGTCGACGCGGTCTACATGCAGGCGACCACCGCGATGACCGGCCAGGGCGGCTGGCCGATGACGGTGGTGCTCACCCCGGACGGCGCGCCGTTCTTCGCCGGCACCTACTTCCCCGACCGGCCGCGGCAGGGGCAGCCGGCGTTCCGGCAGGTGCTCGAGGCGCTCTCGGACGCGTGGACCAACCGCCGCGACGACGTGAGCACGGTGGCCGCGGACGTCTCGGAGCACCTGCGCCGCGACGTCGCCCTGGCCGGGGAGGAGCCGCTCGACGAGGACCTGCTCGCGGCGGCGGTCCGCTCGCTGGCCGGCGACTTCGACGCGGCGGCCGGCGGCTTCGGCGGCGCCCCGAAGTTCCCGCCGTCGATGGTGCTGGAGTTCCTGCTCCGGCACGCGGCCCGGACGGGGGCGCCGAACGCCTCCGGGATGGCGGACCGGACCCTGCGGGCGATGGCCCGCGGCGGCATCTTCGACCAGCTCGCCGGCGGCTTCGCGCGCTACTCCGTGGACCGCGGCTGGGTGGTGCCGCACTTCGAGAAGATGCTCTACGACAACGCGCAGCTGCTCGGTGTCTACGCGCGCTGGTGGCGGCAGAGCGGCGACCCGCTGGCCGAGCGGGTCGCGCGGCAGACCGCCGACTTCCTGCTCGCCGAGCTGCGCACCGACCAGGGTGGCTTCGCCTCCGCGCTGGACGCCGACAGTGAGGGCGTCGAGGGCCGCTTCTACGTGTGGACGCCCGCCGAGCTGGGCGAGGTGCTCGGCGAGGACGACGGCGCCTGGGCTGCCCAGCTGCTCGAGGTCACCGAGACCGGCACCTTCGAGGAGGGCGCGTCCACGCTCCAGCTGCTCACCGACCCCGACGACCCCGCGCGGTGGGAGTCCGTCCGGAGCCGGCTGCTGGCTGCCCGCGCCACCCGCACCCGCCCGGCCCGCGACGACAAGGTGGTCGCCGCCTGGAACGGTCTCGCGGTCGCCTCGCTGGCCGAGGCCGGGGTCCTCCTGCACGAGCCGAGGTACGTCGACGCGGCCGTCGACGCGGCCCGGCTGCTGGTCGACCGGCACCTCGACGGCCGCACCCTGCGCCGGGTCTCGCGCGACGGGGTCGTGGGCCGGCACGCGGGCGTGCTCGAGGACTACGCCTGCGTCGCGCACGGCCTGCTCGCGCTGCTGGCCGCGACCGGGGACGTGACCTGGCTGTGGACCGCGCGGACCCTGCTGAACGAGGCGCTGGCGATGTTCCCCGCAGATGACGGCGGCTTCTTCGACACCGGCGAGAACGCCGAGCGGCTGGTCTCGCGGCCGCGGGACCCCTCCGACAACGCCAGCCCGTCGGGACAGTCGGCACTGGTCCACGCGCTGCTCGGCTACGCCGCCGTCACCGGCTCCGGCCGGCACCGCGACGCGGCCGAGGCGGCGCTGCGCAACGTGCGCACGCTGGCCGAGCGGGTGCCCCGGTTCGCCGGCTGGTCGCTGGCCGCCGCCGAGGCGGCCCTGGCCGGTCCGCTCGAGGTGGCGGTCGTCGGCGAGCCCGGCGACCCGGACCGCGACGCCCTCGCCGAGGCCGCACGGCGGTCGTCCTCACCGGGGCTGGTGGTCGTCGTGGGCGAGCCGTCCGACGGCTCGCCCGGCGAGACCGACGACCCGGAGACCGTGCCGCTGCTCGCCGGTCGCGGGCTGGTGGACGGCCGGGCCGCGGCGTACGTGTGTCGCGGGATGGTCTGCGACCGGCCGGTCACGACGACGGCCGACCTCGAGGCGCTGCTGCGGAGGTGACCTCAGCGCAGGGAGTACGTCGCGATGGAGACGCCGACGTAGTGGGCGACGAACGCCGCGATCGTCAGCGTGTGGAACACCTCGTGGAAGCCGAACCAGCGCGGGAACGGGTCGGGGCGCTTGAAGCCGTAGACCACGCCGCCCAGCGTGTAGAGCCCGCCGCCGACGGCCATCAGCACCAGCACGGCGGTGCTCGCGGTGTCGACGAAGTCGCCGAAGTAGAACACCGCGGCCCAGCCGAGCGCGATGTAGATCGGGGTGTAGAGCCACCGGGGCGCGTCGTTCCAGAAGATCCGGAACAGCACGCCCAGCACCGCGCCGGTCCAGACGACGCTGAGCAGCACCACGCGGTCGGCACCATGCAGCAGGAGCAGGGTGAACGGCGTGTAGCTCCCGGCGATCAGCAGGAAGATGTTCGCGTGGTCGAAGCGCCGCAGGAACCGCCACACCTTCGGGCTCCAGGTGCCGCGGTGGTAGATCCCCGACACGGTGAACAGCACCAGCGCCGAGGTCGCGAACACCGCCGACCCGATCCGGGTCGTCGCGGTGGGGGAGAGCAGGACCAGCACGATGCCGGCGGCCAGGGTCAGCGGAGCGCTGGCGGCGTGCATCCAGCCGCGCAGCTTCGGCTTGACCTCGTCGAGGGTCTCGCGGACCTGCTCGCCGAGTCGCTCGGTCGCTCCCGCCGTGGCGTTGGCGAGGCGTTCGGTCCTCGGTCTCATCACTCAAAGGTAGCGGCGCGGGCACGGTCACTCGCGCGTCCTCCGAGTAGGGTTGCTCACCGTGGCGGACTGGAAGAAGGGACTCAGGCGGGTGCTCTACCCCGCCTACGAAGCCCGGGTCGCCCGCAGGCTCCCCGCGGACCGGTTGCCCAAGCACGTCGGCGTGATGCTCGACGGCAACCGCCGGTGGGCCAAGGCCGTCGGCCAGGACGCCGAGCACGGCCACCGCGCCGGCGCCGCGAACATCTCCCCGCTGCTGCAGTGGTGCGACGAGCTCGGTGTCGAGGTCGTCACGCTGTGGCTGCTGTCCACCGACAACCTCAACCGGCCGGCCGCCGAGCTGCGCCGGCTCCTCGTGATCATCGAGGAGGTGGTGGCCAGCCTCGCCGCCGAGCAGCGCTGGCGCCTCAACCCCGTCGGCGCGCTCGACCTGCTCCCGGCCGAGACGGCCCGCAAGCTCAAGGAGGCCGCCGACGAGACGCGCGACGTCGACGGCGTGATCGTCAACATCGCCGTCGGCTACGGCGGGCGGCGCGAGATCGCGGACGCCGTACGCTCGCTGCTGCAGGAGCACGCCTCCCGGGGTACGTCGATCGAGGAGCTCGCCGAGATCCTCGACGTCGAGCACATCGCCGAGCACCTCTACACCAAGGGCCAGCCCGACCCGGACCTGGTGATCCGCACCTCGGGGGAGCAGCGTCTCGGCGGATTCCTGCTCTGGCAGAGCGCGCACAGCGAGTTCTACTTCTGCGAGGCCTACTGGCCGGACTTCCGCCGCGTCGACTTCCTGCGCGCCGTCCGTGCCTATGCCGAGCGCGAGCGCCGCTTCGGTTCCTGAGCCTGCTTCCTGACCGCTCGACCCGGGTCAAATTCCCCGCCGACCCGGGACATAGTTCCGTCGACCCGGGACACACTCCGGGTGAGCCGCGACGAAGTTCTGAGCACCTGAATTCTTAACCCAGCCGTCATCCCGCGTCCTGGCGTGTCGGCCCGGACGTACGCCGTCGGAGGCTTACTTTTCCAGGGACGGCGAGAAGGGAAGCTTGCCGTTTCGGGAGGCCCGTTCGTGAGCAATCGCGACCTAGCTCGACACTCGAGTTCCGGACGTCCGCACTCGGACGTTCGGGCCCGATCCCGGTCCGCCAGAGTGAACTGACAGGACCGGGGCGCGAGTGCGCGTGTCGGTCTGCGAGGGGTTGAACCGTGGCTGCAAAGAGGAGCACCACCGTTTCCGAGCCGGGAACCCGCACGTTCGTCCTGGACACCAGCGTCCTGCTCGCCGACCCGGGCGCGCTCGGCCGCTTCGACGAGCACGAGGTCGTTCTCCCGGTCGTGGTCATCACCGAGCTGGAGGGCAAGCGCAACCATCCCGAGCTGGGCTACTTCGCCCGTGCCGCCCTGCGGGCGCTCGACGAGCTGCGCGTCCTGCACGGCCGGCTCGACGAGCCCGTCCCGGTCGGTGACGCCGGGGGCAGCATCCGGGTCGAGCTGAACCACACCGACCCCACGTCGCTGCCGTCCGGCTTCCGGCTCGGCGACAACGACTCGCGGATCCTCGCGGTCGCCAACAACCTCTCCCAGGAGGGCGCCGACGTCACGCTGGTCTCCAAGGACCTGCCGATGCGGATCAAGGCGTCCGCGGTCGGCCTCCAGGCGCAGGAGTACCTCGCCGAGCTGGCCTCCGAGTCCGGCTGGACCGGGATGACCGAGATCGAGGTCGGCGCCGCGGACCTCGACGAGCTGTACGACGACGGCGTCATCGACCTCGAGGCTGCCCGCGACCTGCCCTGCCACACCGGGCTCGTGCTGCTCTCCGACCGCGGCAGCGCCCTCGGCCGGGTCAAGGCGGACAAGCGGGTCCACCTGGTGCGCGGCGACCGCGACGCCTTCGGGATCCACGGCCGCTCCGCGGAGCAGCGGATCGCTCTCGAGATGCTGCTCGACCCCGAGGTCGGCATCGTCTCCCTCGGCGGCCGGGCCGGCACCGGCAAGTCGGCGATGGCGCTGTGCGCCGGGCTCGAGGCGGTCATGGAGCGCCGCCAGCACAAGAAGGTGGTGGTCTTCCGCCCGTTGTTCGCGGTCGGCGGCCAGGAGCTCGGCTACCTGCCCGGCAACGAGAACGAGAAGATGTCGCCCTGGGGCCAGGCGGTGTTCGACACGCTGGGCGCGCTGACCACGCCCGACGTGATCGACGAGGTGCTCGACCGGGGGATGCTCGAGGTGCTCCCGCTCACCCACATCCGCGGCCGGTCCCTGCACGACGCGTTCGTGATCGTCGACGAGGCGCAGTCCCTCGAGCGCAACGTCCTGCTGACCGTCCTGTCCCGGATCGGCGCCAACTCGAAGGTCGTGCTCACCCACGACGTCGCCCAGCGCGACAACCTCCGGGTCGGCCGGCACGACGGCGTCGTCGCGGTCGTGGAGCGGCTCAAGGGCCACCCGTTGTTCGCGCACGTCACCCTCACCCGGTCCGAGCGCTCGCCCATCGCGGCGCTGGTCACGGAGATGCTGGAGAGCGTCGTCCTGTAACGATCCGGCCACGCTCGCGGCCGGCGAACGCACCCGCGGCCCTCCCCGACGGCGACACCGTCGTCGGGGAGGACCGCCGAACTTTGTGCGTGGTACCCCTGTGGTGCCGGTGAAAGCCCTGTTCGGGAGGCGTCGACGGGAAGATCTGCGTTTTGCTGGTTATCTGCCCAGGTTGGACACCTTGTCTCGTCTGGTGGACATCGGGCATGTGTCACGACAGTCCGGGCGAGCGGGTCGTGGACACCCATACCGCCGGAGCGGTAGAAAAAGCCTGTTCAGCCCGTGTGGCCGCGATCACATGCCACCCGGGGTGCGCACCCGACACGAGCGAAGGGAGCCGCACATGCGGCGCAAGGCAATGGCTGTCGCGGTGGCAGCCACCACTTTCTTCGGGCTGGCGGCCTGTGGTGGTGGTGGGGGATCCGATTCCTCCACCTCCACCAAGATCGAGGGCACCGGTCCGATCACCCTGGTCCAGGGCAAGGACACGTCCGGTTTCGTCCAGGGCGTCCTGGATGACTGGAACAAGGACCACCCGGACGAGAAGGCCCGGCTGATCGAGCTTCCGCAGGACGCCGACTCGCAGCGCGAGAAGATGCTGCAGAACGCCCAGACCAAGTCCGACGCGTACGACGTCCTCTCCACCGACGTGGTGTGGACCTCGGAGTTCGCGGCCAACCGTGTGATCATCCCGCTTCCCGAGAGCGAGTTCCCGCTCGACAAGATGCTGAAGCCGGTCGTCGACACCACGAAGTACCAGGGCAAGCTGTACGCCGCTCCGTCGACGTCGGACGGCGGCATGCTCTACTACCGGACCGACCTGCTGAAGGCGGCGAACATCTCAGCCCCGCCGCAGACCTGGCAGGAGCTGATCGCTGACTGCAAGAAGATCCAGGCCACCCCGCAGGGCAAGGGGATGAACTGCTACGCCGGTCAGTTCGAGAAGTACGAAGGCCTGACCGTGAACGCCTCCGAGGTGATCAACGGCGCCGGCGGCGTGGTGACCGACGACTCCGGCAAGCCGAACGTCGACACCGCTGAGGCCGCCAAGGGCCTCGACTTCCTGGCGAACGGCTTCAAGGAGGGGTACATCCCCAAGGAGGCCATCACCTACAAGGAGGAGGAGGGCCGCGCGGCCTTCCAGGCCGGCAAGCTGATCTTCCACCGCAACTGGCCGTACGTGTACAACCTGGCCAACGGAGACGAGGGCACCAAGGTCAAGGGCAAGTTCGCGGTCGCTCCGCTGCCGGGTCTCGACGGCCCGGGTGCCTCGAGCCTCGGCGGGCACAACTTCGGGATCTCGACGTACTCCAAGCACAAGAAGAGCGCGCTGGAGTTCATCAAGTTCATGACCAGCGAGGACCGCCAGAAGAAGAACCTGCAGCTGGCCTCGCAGGCACCGGTGATCGCGTCGCTCTACGACGACAAGGCCCTGCAGGAGAAGTTCCCCTACCTGCCGACCCTGCGTGACTCGATCAACAACGCGGTGCCGCGGCCCAAGGTGGTCCGCTACGGCGACGCCTCCACGGCCATCCAGGACGCGGCCTACGCCGCGCTCACGGGGACCAAGAGCTCGGCTGACGCGCTCAAGCAACTCCAGTCCCAGCTGGAAGAGATCACGAAGTCTCAGTGATCCAGCTCGGATGACGTCCCGGGTGGTGGGGTGGCGGACCTGAGTCTCAGGACCGTCACCCCACGACCGGACCTAGGAGGGAAGACATGGCAGTTGCTGCACCCGCGCGAGCGGGAACCAAGGGCCCCAAGAAGGTCAAGGAGTGGAAGTCACCTGACGAGGGCCAGGGCAAGCTGGCGGCGATCATGCTGTCGCCGACCTTCCTGGTCCTGATCCTGGTGATCGGACTGCCGATCCTGCTCGGGATCCGGCAGTCCTTCTACACCTCGGGCGGCCTCGACGCGAACGGCTTCGTCGTCGAGGGTGACCAGTTCAACGGTCTCAAGAACTACACGGCGATCTTCAGCGGAGCGAGTGCGGACCGCTTCTGGAACGCCTTCTACGTCACCAACTTCTTCACCGTGATCTGTGTCGCGATCGAGGTGGTGATCGGTGTCGCGATGGCGCTGATCATGAACCGCGCGTTCAAGGGGCGGGCCCTCATCCGGGCCAGCATCCTGGTGCCGTGGGCCATCCCGACCGTGGTCTCGGCCGTGCTGTGGAAGTGGATCTTCAACGCCAACGGTGTCGCCAACGACATCCTCAACAAGCAGATCCTCTGGTCGACCGACGGCATCCAGGCCCAGATGGCCGTGATCATCGCGGACACCTGGAAGACCGCGCCGTTCATCGGTCTGCTGGTGCTCGCCGGCCTCCAGGTCATCCCGGAAGAGGTCTACGAAGCGGCCAAGATCGACGGGTCGAGCGCGTGGAACTCCTTCCTGCACATCACGCTGCCGCTGGTGAAGCCGGCGCTGCTGGTGGCGGTGCTGTTCCGCATCCTCGACAACCTGCGCATGTTCGACCTGCCCTACGTGCTCATCGGCAAGGGCAAACCGAGCGTCGAGACGCTGTCGATCCTGGCGCAGCAGGAGAGCGTCAACACGAGGTACGGACCAGCGGCGGCGTACGCCGTGCTGCTGTTCATCTACCTCGTGATCGTGGCCTACGCCTTCATCAAGCTGCTCGGCGCCGACGTGATCGGTGACGCGCGGCAGGGTGGCAAGGCGAAGAGGGCCAAGGGACAGAAGCGGTCCAAGGTCGGCCGCAGCACCGCGAAGGGAGACACGCCGTGAGCACGCAGGAAACCTCGGCTCCCGCGAAGGTGGACCACTCCGCCGTCGGCGCCGCGCCGCCGCGGAAGGTCAAGCCGGCCACCAAGGGCGGTGACCGCGCCAAGGCCTGGTCGATCTACGTCGGCATCGGCGTGATCATCGTCTACTGCCTGGCGCCGTTCTACTGGATGATCGTCTCCAGCCTCCGCAAGACGGCGGAGGTCTTCGAGAAGTCAGCGCTGCCGTCGCCGCCGTCCATGGAGAACTACGCGGCAGTGTTCGACCCGGTGAACAACTTCGGGCGGGCGCTGGTCAACAGCATCATCGTGGCCGGTACGACGACCGTGGCCGTGCTGATCATCGGCACGTTCGCGGCCTACGCGCTGGCCCGGCTGGACTTCAGGGGCAAGAACCTCGCCCTGAGCGCGATCATCGCGACGTCGATGTTCCCGGGCATCGCGCTCGTCGTCCCGCTGCTGAAGATCTTCACGGACATCGGCTGGATCAACACCTACCAGGCGCTGATCCTGCCGAGCATGTCGTTCGCGCTGCCGCTGTCGGTGTGGAACCTGACCGCGTTCTTCCGGCAGATGCCGCAGGAGCTCGAGCAGGCCGCCATGGTCGACGGCTGCACGCCGTGGCAGGCGTTCCGCAAGATCATCATCCCGCTGGCCGCTCCCGGCGTGTTCACGACCGCGATCATCGCGTTCGTGGCGGCCTGGAACGAGTTCATCATCGCGCTGACGATGACGAACAAGTCCGACTTCTTCACCGCAGTCGTCGCGATCTCCCAGTTCCAGGGGAAGACCGGCCGCGACATCCCGGTGGGCAGCCAGATGGCCGCCGGTGTGATCCTCACCGTGCCGCTGCTGATCATGGTGCTGGCCTTCCAGCGCCGGATCGTGAGCGGCCTGACCGCGGGTGGCGTGAAGTAGCGCCCACCGCATCTCGTACGTCGCAGCGTCCCGTGGCCGTCTCGGTCACGGGACGCTCGACGTTTCGGAGGGGGACGGTTGGTGTAGGTATGTCGCATGGGCTCCGATGCACGCACGGACTGGTGGCGCGACGCCGTCATCTACCAGATCTACATCCGCAGCTTCGCCGACGGTGACGGCGACGGCCTGGGCGACATCGCCGGCATCCGGTCCAAGCTGCCCTACCTCGCGGATCTCGGAGTCGACGCGGTCTGGATCAACCCGTGGTACCCGTCCCCGATGGCCGACGCCGGCTACGACGTCTCGGACTACCGGGCGGTCGAGCCCCGGTTCGGCACCCTCGAGGAGGCCGAGGCGCTGATCGCCGAGGCCCACGAGCACGGGCTGCGGGTGCTGCTCGACATCGTCCCCAACCACACCTCCGACCGGCATCCCTGGTTCCGGGAGGCGCTGGCCGCCGGCCCGGGGTCCCGGGCGCGCGACCGCTACGTGTTCCGGCCCGGTCGCGGCGCCGACGGCGACCAGCCGCCGAACTCCTGGCAGAGCGTGTTCGGCGGGCCGGCGTGGGAGCGGGTGACCGAGCCCGACGGGTCGCCGGGGGAGTGGTACCTCCACCTGTTCGCGCCCGAGCAGCCCGACGTCAACTGGGAGCACACCGACGTGTGGTCGGACTTCGAGGAGACGCTGCGCTTCTGGTTCGACCGCGGCGTCGACGGCTTCCGCATCGACGTCGCGCACTCGCTCATCAAGCAGGAGGGGCTCCCGGACGCGGACGACCTGGAGTGGCCGCGGCGCCCGGTCGAGGTGGACGGTGCCTTGCGCCGTTCTCCGTGGCAGCCGCACCCGTTCTGGGACCGCGACGAGGTGCACGAGGTCTACCGCGCCTGGCGCAAGATCGCGGACTCCTACGACCCGCCCCGGGTCTTCGTGGCGGAGGCGTGGGTCGACGAGCCGGAGCGGCTGGCCCGCTACCTGCGCGCGGACGAGCTGCACACGGCCTTCAACTTCACCTATCTCCAGGCGCCCTGGGAGGCGGGCTACCTCCGGCACGTGATCGGCGAGACGCTCGCGGAGCAGGGGGCAGTGGGGGCACCGGCCACCTGGGTGCTGTCGAACCACGACGTCGCCCGGCACGTCTCGCGGTTCGCCCGCGAGCGCACCGAGCCGGGCAGCAGCGTGATGCAGCTGCTCGACCTCCCCGCCGACCTCGAGCTGGGGCGGCGCCGGGCCCGTGCGGCCGTGCTGCTCACGCTGGGCCTGCCCGGTGGCGCGTACGTCTACCAGGGCGAGGAGCTCGGCCTGCCCGAGGTGGAGGACCTCCCCGAGGACGTGCTGCAGGACCCCACCTGGGAGCGCGCGGGGCACACCGACCGCGGGCGCGACGGGTGCCGGGTCCCGCTGCCGTGGTCGGGCACGCGACCGCCGTACGGCTTCAGCCCGGAGGGGAGCGCGGCGGATCCCTGGCTGCCGCAGCCCGACGACTGGGCCGGGCTCACCGCCGAGGCGGAGACCGGCGACCCGGGCTCGATGCTGGAGCTCTACCGGGAGGCGCTGCGGCTGCGCAGGCAGACGCCCGCGCTCGGTGGCGGCCCGCTGACGTGGCTGGACCTGCCCGAGGGGGTGCTCGGGTTCACCCGAGACCCCGGCTTCGCCTGTGTTGTGAACGTCACGGGCACGCATGTGGCACTGCCCGAGGGGTACGACATTCTCCTCACGAGCGACGATCTCGACACGGAAGGACGCCTCCCGGCGGCCACCTCGGCCTGGCTGACTTCCCACTGAGGTCACACACGTAACACCGGTCTCACCAGTCACGGTGTGGCTGCCGTCATCCCCAACACACCGCTGTTTGGTTTGCGCTTGACGGTCAAACCTTGCAAGGTAGTCACTTCGCCGCGCATTCAGGGGGGTTTGCGCGGCATCGTCCTGAGTTGTCGACATTTGTGAGTTCCCCTGTGCCCCGACGTGACACGTACGTCCCGAAGCACCGTGGCCCCCTGAGCGAGCCGGCCCTCAAGAAGGGCATCCGCAAGTCCGTGATGTTCTCCGGTGTGGCCGTGGCCGCGACCGGCATCGCCGTCTCCTCCGGCATCGTGATGAAGACCGACGGCCCCGGCAACGCTGCCTCCGCCGCGCTGGCGGCGGCCTCGCTCGACCAGAAGCACGACGACCAGAACGACCAGAACGTCACCGCCGACGACCTCTCCGACCGCACCGCGGCCCCCTCCCGGTCCGACCGGCGCACCTCGGTCGACGCGGTCAAGAAGTCGGCGCTCAACCAGGACTCCGGCGGCCAGGTCACCGAGACCGAGGACCTCACCAGCCAGGACCCCCGCACCATCGCCCGTGCGATGCTCTCCGACTTCGGCTTCGGCGACGACCAGTTCTCCTGCCTCGACTCGCTCTACATGAGCGAGAGCGGCTGGAACATCCACGCCGACAACCCGTCGTCGTCGGCCTACGGCATCCCGCAGGCCCTGCCCGGCTCCAAGATGGCCTCGGCCGGCCCGGACTGGGAGCACAACGCCGCCACCCAGATCAAGTGGGGGCTGGAGTACATCAAGAGCAGCTACGGGACGCCGTGCGGCGCCTGGAGCTTCAAGCAGGGCCACAACTGGTACTGAGCCGATCCCGGCTCCCGCTCCCGCATCGTCCGGGAGCAGCAGACCCCGACGTCCTAGTCTTCCCGGCATGACGATCCCGCCTGCGTCCATCGGCAGCGACCTCGCCCCCACCGGCACCCTCCGTGCCGCCATCAACCTCGGCAACCCGGTGCTGGCGCACGGCACGGCGGCCGCCCCGGCCGGCGTCACGGTCGACATCGCCCACGAGATCGGCCGGCGGCTCGGCATGGACGTGGAGCTCGTCTGCTTCGACGCGGCACGCAGGTCCTTTGAGGCGATGGCCGAAGCGCGAGCAGACATCTGCTTCCTCGCCATCGAGCCCGCGCGTGAGGCCGAGGTCGCCTTCACGGCACCGTACGTCCTGATCGAGGGCGTGTACGCCGTGCCCCGGAAGTCGCCGTTCACCACCCCCGCCGACGTCGACCGCGCAGGCGTGCGGATCGGCGTGAAGCACGGGTCCGCCTACGACCTGTTCCTCACCCGCACCCTCCAGCACGCCAGCCTGGAGCGAGGGGAGGAGGGGGTCGACACGTTCCGTGCCCAGGGCCTGGAGGTGGCCGCCGGCATCAGGCAGCCGATGACCGCGTTCGTCGAGGCCAACCCCGACGTCCGCCTCATCGACGACCGGTTCATGCAGATCCAGCAGGCGCTGGGGACGACGAAGTCCCGCCGACCCGAGACCCTGCGGTTCCTCCGCGAGCTCGTCGAGGAGCTCAAGTCCGATGGCTTCGTCGCCGATGCGCTGCGCCGCGCGAACCAACCGGACGACCTGGTCGCCCCGTCTGCGGTGTAGGCCCCTAGGGGTGGGTCATCCGTGCGACGTCGAGCGCCTCGTCGAGCTGCTCCTCGGTGAGGTCCCCGCGGTCGACGTACCCCATCTCGAGGACGACCTCGCGGATGGTCTTCTCCTCAGCCAGCGCCTTCTTGGCGACCTTGGCGGCGTTCTCGTAGCCGATGTAGCGGTTCAGCGGGGTCACGACCGACGGTGACGACTCGGCGTAGGTGCGCATCCGGTCGACGTTCGCGGTGATCCCGGCGATGCACCGGTCCGCCAGCAGCCGGCTGCTCGTGGACAGCAGCCGGATCGACTCCAGCAGGTTGCGCGCCAGCACCGGCATCATCACGTTCAGCTCGAAGCTGCCGCTGGCGCCGGCCATCGTCACCGCCGCGTCGTTGCCGACGACCTGCGCGCACACCATCAGCGTCGCCTCGGGCAGCACGGGGTTGACCTTGCCGGGCATGATGCTCGACCCGGGCTGGAGGTCGGGCAGGTTGATCTCGGCCAGACCGGTGCGCGGGCCCGAGGACATCCAGCGCAGGTCGTTGCAGAGCTTGGTCAGCCCGACCGCGATCGTGCGGAGCTGGCCGGAGAGCTCGACGAGGGCGTCGCGCGCCCCCTGGGCCTCGAAGTGGTTGCGGGCCTCGGTGAACGGCAGGCCGGTCGACTCGGCGAGCTCGGCGATCACGCGGGCGGCGAACCCCTCGGGCGTGTTGATGCCGGTGCCGACGGCCGTCCCCCCGAGCGGCAGCTCCGCGACCCGCGGCAGGGTCGCCTCGAGACGTTCGACGCCGAGGCGCATCGCGGCGGCGTACCCGCCGAGCTCCTGACCGAGCATCACCGGGGTCGCGTCCATCAGGTGGGTGCGGCCGGACTTCACCACGTCGGCGAACTCGCTCGCCTTGGCCTCCAGCGTCGTGGCGAGGTGGTCGAGCGCGGGCACCAGCGTGCCGACGGTGGCCGAGGTCGCGGCCACGTGGATGGACGTGGGGAAGGTGTCGTTGCTGGACTGGCTGGCGTTGACGTGGTCGTTCGGGTGTACGTCGACCCCGGCGCGCGCCGCGAGGGCGGCGAGCACCTCGTTCATGTTCATGTTCGACGACGTGCCGGACCCGGTCTGGAACACGTCGATCGGGAACTGGTCGAGGTACTCACCCGCGACGATCTCCGCCGCCGCGTCCTGGATCGCCTTGGCCTGCTCGTCGGCGATCACCCCGAGCTCCGCGTTGACCTTCGCGGCGGCGGCCTTCACCCGGGCCATCGCCTGGATGTGACCGGCCTCGAGAACCGCGCCGCTGATCGGGAAGTTCTCGACCGCGCGCTGGGTCTGCGCCCGCCACAGGGCGTCCTCGGGGACCCGGACCTCGCCCATGCTGTCGTGCTCGATGCGGTAGCCCTCCATGTGCTCGAGCCTACCGAGCGCGGTCAGCGACGCGACAGGTACAACCAGTAGCGCTCTTCCCGTGAACGACCGCCCTGGTGCAGGAGCGTGACGTCGTACGGGATGGGCGTGACCTCACCGAAGACCGACTGCATGGCATCGGCCAGGTCAGCCGACTCGTCGGCCGACCAGACCACGAGCGCACCGCCGGGGCGCAGCGCCTTCGCGACCTCGGCGAGGAACGTCCGCTGGTAGAGCGGGGCGTTGTCCTGGTAGACGAGGTAGCCCGGTCCGTTGTCGACGTCGATCAGCACCAGGTCGTAGGAGGACGGGGTCGCCTCCGTGATCGCCATCCGGATGTCCGCGACGACGAGGTGGAGCCGCTCGTCGGCGAGGAGGGAAGGACCGTGGGGGATGGTGCCGTCCCGCATCCACCGCACCAGGGCGTCCTCGATCTCGACCACGACGACCCGCTCCACGGCATGGTCGGCGAGGACCTCGTGCAGCGTGAAGCCCAGGCCGAGGCCACCGATGATGACGTCATGCGGTCGCCCGACCTGGGCAAGCGCGGCCGCGGCGAGCTGACGTTCGGTGGACGTCTCGTGCGTGTCCATCACGAACACGCCGTTCACGCGAAGCTCCAGCACCGGCGCCGCCGTGGGCTCGTCCGGGTCGCGCCGCTCCCGCAGCACCACCTCGCCGCGCTCAGACTCCGCCCGCGCCACCTCGACGTACTCCATACGTCCCCCTTTCCCGCCGACCCGGGTCAAATTCCCCGCCGACCCGGGAGATATTCACCGTCGACCCGGGGCCGGCAGAACGCAGCCCCGGCTCGCTCTTGAACTTTGCCCCGGCTCGACCGGAACTTTGCCCCGGCTCGACGGGAACTTTGGCCCGGCTCGACGTCAGACCTTCTCCTCGGAGCGGGTCCGGATGGTGAGGGCGATCGGCTTCTGGGTCTCGGCGAAGAAGTCGTTGCCCTTGTCGTCGACGACGATGAACGCGGGGAAGTCCTCGACGTCGATCTTCCAGACGGCCTCCATGCCGAGCTCGGGGTACTCCAGGACCTCGACGTGCTTGATGCAGTCCTGGGCGAGCCGGGCGGCGGGGCCGCCGATCGAGCCGAGGTAGAAGCCGCCGTGCTCGGCGCAGGCGTTGGTCACCTTCACCGAGCGGTTGCCCTTGGCCAGCATCACCATCGAGCCGCCGGCGGCCTGGAACGCCTCGACGTAGGAGTCCATCCGGCCGGCCGTCGTGGGGCCGAAGGAGCCGGACGCGTAGCCCTCGGGCGTCTTGGCCGGGCCGGCGTAGTAGACCGCGTGGTCCTTGAGGTACTGCGGCATCTCCTCGCCGGCGTCGAGCCGCTCCTGGATCTTCGCGTGCGCGATGTCGCGGGCGACGACCAGCGGGCCCGTCAGCGAGAGCCGGGTCTTCACCGGGTGCTTCGACAGCTCGGCGAGGATCTCGGCCATCGGCCGGTTGAGGTCGATCTTGACCACGTCGCCGGCGTCGAGGTGCGAGTCGGTGGTGTCGGGCATGTACTTCGCGGGGTCACGGTCGAGCTCCTCGAGGAACACGCCGTCCGCGGTGATCTTGCCGAGCGCCTGCCGGTCGGCGGAGCAGGAGACCGCGATCGCGACCGGGCACGAGGCGCCGTGCCGGGGCAGCCGGACCACCCGCACGTCGTGGCAGAAGTACTTGCCGCCGAACTGCGCGCCGATCCCGAACGACTGGGTCAGCTCGAAGACCTGCTGCTCGAGCTCGAGGTCGCGGAAGCCGTGCGCGTCCATCGAGCCCTCGGTCGGCAGGTTGTCGAGGTAGTGCGCGGAGGCGTACTTCGCGGTCTTCAGCGCGTACTCCGCCGAGGTGCCGCCGATCACCACGGCGAGGTGGTACGGCGGGCAGGCGGCCGTGCCCAGCGACCGGATCTTCTCGTCGAGGAACTCCAGCATCCGCTTGGGGTTCAGGACCGCCTTCGTCTCCTGGTAGAGGAACGACTTGTTCGCCGAGCCGCCGCCCTTGGCCATGAAGAGGAACTTGTACTCCGGCTTGTCGGCCGTGCCCGGGGTCGAGTAGAGCTCGATCTGCGCCGGCAGGTTCGTGCCGGTGTTCTTCTCCTCCCACATGGTCAGCGGGCGCGAGCTGCGAGTAGCGCAGGTTGAGCTTCGTGTAGGCGTCGTGCACGCCGCGGCTGATCCACTCGCCGTCGTCCGTGCCGGTGAGCACCCCCTCGGACTTCTTGCCCATCACGATCGCGGTGCCGGTGTCCTGGCACATCGGCAGCACGCCGCCGGCGGAGATGTTGACGTTCTTGAGCAGGTCGAGCGCCACGAACCGGTCGTTCCCGGAGGCCTCCGGGTCGTCGATGATCTTCCGCAGCTGGGCGAGGTGCGCGGGGCGCAGGTAGTGCGCGATGTCGTGCATCGCCTCCGCGGTGAGCAGCCGCAGCGCCGACGGGTCGACCTGGAGGAAGGTCCGGCCGTTGGCCTCGAACGTGCTCACACCCTCCGTCGTGAGCAGCCGGTACGGCGTCTCGTCGCGTCCCGTGGGGAGCAGGTCGGAGTAGCGGAAGTCGTCATCGACACTCATGCGGAAGCCACCTCGAGGCGTGCAGACAATGGGGCCTCCCGAGGGTAGTCCCGCTGGTTACGCTGGCCCTCATGGAGGGACAGGGACGAGACCAGGGTCACGGAGTCGGTCATGGAGCCGGTCATGGGGGAGGCCTCGAGCGCCCGGACCCGAGCCGGATGCGCATCTCCGACGAGGACCGGCACCAGGTGGCCGAGGTGCTGCGCCAGGCGGCCGGCGAGGGGCGCATCGACCTCGAGGAGCTCGACCAGCGCCTGGAGGCGGCCTACGCCGCGAAGACCTACGGCGAGCTGGTCCCGCTCACCGTCGACCTCCCCGCGCACGCCGCCGCCCAGTCGGTCGCACCCCGGCCGCAGCAGCATCGCCCCGTCCAGGCCACCGGACCGGCCTACGTGAGCTCGATGGCGATCATGAGCGAGTGCAAGCGGGTCGGCGCCTGGACGGTCGACGGCACCCACAACGCGTTCGCCCTGATGGGCAGCGTCGTCCTCGACCTGCGGCAGGCGTCCTTCGTCCAGCGCGAGGTCGTCATCAACGCCAACGCCGTCATGGGTGAGGTCAAGGTGCTCGTCGACGCGGCGACCACGGTCATCGTCGAGGGCGCCGGCGTGATGGGGGAGTACGCCGAGCAGCGGCCGCGGGTGCCGTTCGCCCCCACCGACGACAGTCCGGTCGTGCGGCTGCGCGGCTTCTCGCTCATGGGGTCGGTGCACGTCCAGCGCAAGGGCCCGCCCGGTGAGACCTTCCGCAAGCGCCTCGGCTGGGCCGGTCACTGACCCGTCGTACACCGGACATCTGCCGCTCACCCGGCTCAGATCAAAATTTCGTCCCGCGATACGCACGGGTGACGGAAAGTTGAGTTACGTTGCGCAGTGAAGGTCGGGTGCGCCGGGCGACGTCGTGTGACGGGGAAGCACGACCCCGACCCACGTGTCGTCTCGCATCCGGAGGTCCCTCATGACCAGCAGAACCCTGCGTCTCTCACTCGTTGCGGCGATCGGTGTGACCGCCCTCGCGGCTTGCGCGCCACCGGCCAAGGACAAGGGATCGGGCGGCGGCTCGGGCGGCGACGCTGCGACCGCGACGTCCGCCGACGCAGCCGGGGGCATGGACGCCCTCGTCGCGGCCGCCAAGAAGGAGGGCTCGCTCAACGTCATCGCGCTGCCGCCGGACTGGGCCAACTACGGCAACATCATCAAGGCGTTCGGCGACAAGTACGGCATCAAGGTCACCTCGCAGCAGCCGGACGCCGGCAGCCAGGACGAGATCGACGCCGCCAAGCGCACCAAGGGCACCGACCGCGCCCCCGACGTGTTCGACCTCGGACAGGCCGTGGCGCTGGCCAACACCGGGACGTACGCGAAGTACAAGGTGGCCACCTGGGACGACATCGGCGACCAGTTCAAGGACCCTGACGGCGCCTGGACCAACGACTACGGCGGCTACATGGCGATCGGCTACGACTCCGCCAAGGTGCCCGAGCCGAAGTCCATCGACGACCTGCTGGGCCCGGCGTACAAGGGCAAGGTCGCTCTCAACGGTGACCCGACGACCTCCGGCGCCGGCTTCAGCGGCGTGCTGATGGCCGCCGTCGCCAAGGGCGGCTCGGCCGACGACATCAAGCCCGGCGTGGACTTCTTCAGCCAGATGAAGAAGGCCGGCAACCTGGTCCCGGTCGACCCGACCTCGGCCACCATCAAGTCCGGCCAGACCCCGGTCGTCATCGACTGGGACTACACCAACGCCGCGCACGTCAACGACGTGCCGACGTGGAAGGTGACGCTGCTGCCCAACGTGGACCCGGTCGGCGGCTTCTACTACCAGGCGATCAACGCGGACGCCCCGCACCCGGCAGCGGCCCGGCTGTGGGAGGAGTTCCTCTTCTCCGACGAGGGCCAGAACCTCTGGCTCGCCGGTGGCGCACGACCGATCCGGGCCGACGCCATGGTCAAGGCCGGCACGATCGACAAGGCGAAGTACGACGCGCTGCCCAAGGTCACCGGCACGCCGGTCATCCCGACGACCGAGCAGACCACGCAGATGAGCGACTACCTCGCGAAGAACTGGGCTGCGGCGGTCAAGTGACCGTCTCCCCGGCAGGAGCGACGGCGTGAGCCGGTTCTCCCGGCTCGCGCCGTCCCTCGCGCTGCTGCCGTTCCTGCTCTACCTCACGGTGTTCCTGCTGGTGCCGACGATCACCGTGGTCGTCGGCGCCTTCACCGAGGGCGGCCGCTTCACGCTCTCCAACATCACCGCGCTGGTCGACCCGGTCACGCTTCAGGCGCTGTGGACCAGCGTCGTGCTGTCGGCGGTCAGCGCCGTGATCGGGGCGGGGTTCGGCGCGGTGCTGGCCTACCTCGTCGTCACCGGCGGCCAGCGCTCCTGGCTGCGGCGGTCCGTGACCTCGCTGTCCGGCGTGCTGGCCCAGTGCGGCGGCGTGATGCTGGCCTTCGCGTTCATCGCCACCATCGGCTTCTCCGGCACGCTCACCATCTGGCTGCGTGACCACTTCGGCATCGACATCTTCGGCTCCGGGTGGCTCTTCGCGCTGCCGGGGCTGATCCTCGTCTACTCCTACTTCCAGATCCCGCTGATGGTCATCGTGTTCCTGCCCGCGCTCGACGGCATCAAGCCGCAGTGGCGTGAGGCCGTCGGTCAACCTCGGCGCCAACAGCTGGCAGTACTGGACCCAGGTCGGCGTTCCCGCTGCTGCGGCCGGCCTTCCTGGGCGCCACCCTGCTGCTGTTCGCCAACGCCTTCGCCGCCTACGCGACGGCCGCCGCGCTGGTCAGCCAGGGCAACCCGATCGTGCCGCTGCTGATCCGGTCCGGGCTCAGCAGCGAGGTGCTGCTCGGGCACCAGCACCTCGCGTTCGCGCTGGCCTTCGAGATGATCGTCGTCGTCGCGATCGTGATGGGGGCCTACGGCCTCCTGCTGCAACGGACCGCGAGGTGGCTCCGGTGAGGCCGTCGGGCACCTTCCGGGTCGTCCGGATGGTGCTGCTGCTGGTCTTCGCGGTGTGCTTCTTCGGGCCGCTGCTCTCGATGCTCGACTTCAGCACCCGGGGCACCGACGGCTCCCGCACCTGGGACGCCTGGGCCAACCTGGTCAAGGACCCCGAGCTCAGCCACGCGATCGTCTCGTCGCTGCTGCTGGCGCTGTTCACGGTCGTGCTGATGCTGCTCCTGCTGGTGCCGACCATGATCTGGGTCCGGCTGCGGGTGCCCCGAGCCACCCGGCTGCTGGAGTTCCTCTGCCTGCTGCCGCTGACCATCCCGGCGCTGGTGATCGTCGTCGGGATCACCAACGTCTACCAGTGGGTGACCTACCTCCTCGGGGACAGCGTCCTGAACCTCACGTTCGTGTACGTCGTCCTGGTGCTGCCGTTCTCCTACCGGGCCATCGAGTCCGCGCTGTCGTCGATCGACGCCACCACCCTGGCCGAGGCGGCCCGGTCCCTGGGGGCCGGCTGGTGGACGGTGATCGGGCGGATCATCGTGCCGAACATCTGGTCGGGGATCCTCTCCGCAGCGTTCGTCTCGGTGGCGCTGGTCCTCGGCGAGTTCACCATCGCCTCGCTGCTCAACTACGAGAACATGCAGGTCGTCATCGCCCTGCTGGGCAAGAGCGACGCCAACACCTCGGTGGCGGCCTCCCTCGCGGCCATCGTCTTCGCGTTCGTGCTCCTGTTGCTGCTGTCGGTCGTCGGGCGCTCGCGCCGTACGGAAGGAAGGTGACGTGGCCACCGCTGTCACGACCCAGACCGAGCCGGCCGTCGCGTTCCGCGACCTGCACCGGCACTACGGCGACGTCCGCGCCCTCGACGGGCTCTCCCTCGACCTCGCACCCGGTGAGATGGTCGTGCTGCTCGGACCGTCCGGCTGCGGCAAGACGACGGCGCTGCGGCTCCTCGCCGGCCTGGACGTCGCCACCAGCGGCACGGTGATGGTCGGCGGCCGCGACATCACGCACGTGCCCGCCAACAAGCGCGACATGGGGATGGTCTTCCAGGCCTACAGCCTGTTCCCGCACCTGACCGTCGAGGAGAACGTCGCGTTCGGGCTCAAGCTGCGCGGCGTCGACAAGGGTGCGCGGCTCAAGCGCGCCGGCGAGATGCTCGAGCTGGTCGGCCTCTCCACCCAGGGCAAGCGCTACGCCCACCAGCTGTCCGGCGGGCAGCAGCAGCGGGTCGCGCTGGCTCGCGCGCTCGCGATCGAGCCCGCGGTGCTGCTGCTCGACGAGCCGCTGTCGGCGCTGGACGCCAAGGTGCGGGTGCAGCTGCGCGACGAGATCCGCCGGGTCCAGGTCGAGGTCGGCACCACGACCCTGTTCGTCACCCACGACCAGGAGGAGGCGCTCGCGGTCGCCGACCGGGTCGGCGTGATGTACCAGGGCCGCCTCGAGCAGGTGGCGCCGCCGACCGAGCTCTACGCGCGGCCGGCGACCCCGTTCGTCGCCGAGTTCGTGGGGCTGAGCAACCGGCTGCGCGCCGACGTGTCAGGTCGTACGGCGCGCGTGCTCGGCGCCGTGGTGCCGCTGCTCGACGGCTCGGTCGAGCAGGGGAGCGGACTCGCCCTGGTCCGCCCGGAGTCCGTCGGGGTGAGCGCCGCGGAGGGTGGGGACGGCAACGCCCGGGTGGTGTCGGTGGCGTTCCTCGGCTCGATCTCGCGGGTGCAGTGCCGGCTCGACGACGGCCAGATCGTCATCGCCCAGCTGACCAGCGCCGCCGCGTCCCGGCTGGCCCAGGACCAGGCGGTGCGCGTGGACGTGCACGCGGACGCCGTACTCGTCGTGCCCGAGTGATTCCGGTTCGTGCCCGGACGTGCCCGGGCGCGTGTCCACTCGGTGACCGGCATTGCCAACCTGGGGGATCTGGGTAGTGTGAGGGCCGCCACACCTTTACTACGGATCGTCCGGCACGTACCTGCCGGTGAAGGGAAGTATCAGCATGGCCTCCATCAAGTACGACAACGCCCAACGGATGTACCCCGGGGCGGACAGGCCCGCGGTGAACGACCTCAACCTCGAGATCCAGGACGGTGAGTTCCTGGTCCTGGTCGGGCCCTCCGGCTGCGGCAAGTCGACCAGCCTCCGGATGCTCGCGGGTCTCGAGGAGGTGACGAACGGCAAGATCTTCATCGGCGACCGTGACGTCACCCACCTGCCGCCCAAGGAACGGGACATCGCGATGGTGTTCCAGAACTACGCGCTCTACCCGCACATGACCGTCGCGGACAACATGGCGTTCTCCCTCAAGATGGCCAAGGTGCCGAAGGAAGAGCGCATGGAGCGGGTCAAGGAGGCGGCGAAGCTCCTCGACCTCGAGCAGTACCTCGAGCGCAAGCCCAAGGCGCTGTCCGGTGGTCAGCGTCAGCGCGTCGCCATGGGTCGCGCGATCGTCCGGCAGCCGCAGGTGTTCTGCATGGACGAGCCGCTGTCGAACCTCGACGCGAAGCTGCGGGTCTCGACCCGCACGCAGATCGCGGCGCTGCAGCAGCGGCTCGGCGTCACGACCGTCTACGTCACCCACGACCAGGTCGAGGCCATGACGATGGGCGACCGGGTCGCCGTGCTCAAGGACGGCGACCTGATGCAGGTCGACACCCCGCTGAACCTCTACGACAAGCCCGCCAACCTGTTCGTCGCCGGCTTCATCGGCTCGCCGGCCATGAACCTCCTGCGCGCGCACAACGCGGACGGCCACGCGAAGCTCGGCGAGATCGAGGTGCCGATCGACCGTGAGGCGGCCACGAAGGGCCACGGCGACATCACCGTCGGCGTACGCCCGGAGAACTGGCGCATCGTGGGCGAGGGCGAGGGCATCCCGGTCAAGGTGACCGTCGTCGAGGAGCTCGGCGCGGACGCGTTCGTCTACGGCACCAGCGGTGCGGAGGGCACGCCCGACAACGTGATCATCCGCATCGACGCCCGACGCAACCACCACAAGGGCGAGACGCTCTACGTCACGACGGACCCGCAGCACGTGCACGTGTTCGACACCGACACGGGCCAGCGTCTGTCCAAGTAAGGGCCGTGGCCCGGGTCGCGGAGGACCGGCAGGCATGCGCCAGCTGACAGCGCTCGACGCGCAGTTCCTGAACGTCGAGACACCCACCACGGTGGGTCATGTCGGCAGCCTGATCCTCCTCGACCCGGGCACCGCTCCCGATGGCACGTGGGGCCTCGAGTCCGTCCGTGCCGTCTTCGAGCCCCGGCTGCACCTCGCGGCGCCGCTTCGGCAGCGCCTGGTGGAGGTGCCGCTGGGGCTCGGTCGTCCCTACTGGGTGGACGACCCGCACTTCGACCTCGAGTTCCACCTGCGCGAGCTCGCGCTGCCGGCGCCCGGGACCCATGCGCAGCTCGGCGAGCAGGTCGCCCGGATCCACGCGCGGCCCCTCGACCGCACCCGGCCGCTGTGGGAGGCCTACGTCATCACCGGCGTCGAGGGCGGGCGCAGCGCGTTCTACTCGAAGATCCACCACGCCGCGATCGACGGGGTCTCCGGGGCCGAGATCATCGAGACGATCATGGATCGCACCATCGAGCCCCGGCAGGTCGAGCCGGAGAGCGCACCGTTCGTCCCGAGGGGGATGCCCTCGACGGTCGACCTGGTCCGCCGCGGTCTGCAGCAGATGGCCGTCGACCCGGTCGAGATCCTGCGCACCGTCCCCAAGTCCCTGAAGTACGTCGACCAGCTGCCCGGCGCCGCGAACTTCCCCGGCACCCGGCTGATGAGCCGCACCGCCGGTGGCGTGGGTCGGCTGCTGGGCGAGCCGCAGCGCGACCGGCCCGACCCCCGGGGCCTCAAGCCACCCCGCACCCCGCTCAACGGCTCCATCACCGCGCACCGACGGTTCGCGTTCGGGTCGCTGCCGCTCGAGGACGTCAAGACCGTCAAGAACCACTTCGGGATGACCCTCAACGACGTGGTGATGGCGCTGACCGCGGCGGCGCTGCGCCGCTGGCTGCTCGACCACGACGCCCTGCCCGAGACGCCGCTGGTCGCGGCGGTTCCGGTGTCGATCCGCGCGAGGGACCAGAAGGGCACGCTCGGCAACCAGGTCTCGGTGATGCTCGCCGAGCTGCCGACGCACCTGCGGGACCCGCGCGAGCGGCTGGAGCGCATGAGGATCGCGATGCTGGAGGCCAAGCGCGCCTTCCAGGCGGTGCCCGCCTCGCTCCTGCAGGACCTGTCGACGCTCGTCCCGACCGCGCTGTCGGGGCTTGCGGCCCGGGCGCTGTTCAGGCTGGCGACGGTGCCGGGGCTGATGTTCAACCTGTTCGTCAGCAACGTGCCGGGGCCGCCGTTCCCGCTCTACATCGCCGGCGCCCGGGTCGAGGGGATCTACCCGGTCTCCGCGGTCACCGACCTGACCGGTGGCCTGAACATCACGCTGTTCTCCTACGCCGGCTCGCTGGACTTCGGGCTGATCGCCTGCCGCGAGATGGTCCCCGACGTGTGGCACCTGATCGGCTACCTCCAGGACGCGATGGCCGAGATGCTCGCCCTCGTCGACGAGGACTGAGCCGTCACTGCCTGCGCGACACGCCGGTCAAAGTGCCGACCAGGTGACCCTTCGACAGGCTCAGGACGGTCAGCGCACGGCGCGCGTGGCCACTCGCCGGATCGCGTCGACGAACGTGTCCTGGAGCTCGACCGGCAGGTCGTGGCCCATGCCGGGGACCAGCAGGAGCTCCGAGCCCGGGATCGCGTGGGAGGTCGCCCGGCCGCCGGAGACGTGCACCATCTTGTCCTCGAGGCCGTGGATGACCAGCGCCGGCACCTGGAGCTCCCGCAGCCGCTTGGTGCGGTCGGGCTGGGCCAGGATCGCGACCATCTGCCGGGCCACGCCGGACGCGCTGACCCCGCGGTCCCAGGTCTCTGCCGCGCGGGCGAGGACGGCCTCGTCCGTGTCCGGGTAGCCCACCGAGCCGATCACCGACCAGAATCGGGCCGAGCTCGCGACGTACGCCTCCCGGGTGGTCGCCCGCCGCTCCAGCAGCCGGGGCAGCAGCCGCGGGTCCTGCCAGCCGACCGTGCGCCGGCCGGTGGTGGACATCATCGAGGTCAGCGACAGCACCCGCTCGGGGTGCAGCAGCGCCATGGACTGCACGATCATCCCGCCCATGGAGATGCCGCACACGTGCGCGGCGTCGATCCCGAGGTGGTCGAGCAGCCCGAAGGCGTCGTCGGCCATGTCGTCGAGCGTGTACGACGGGCGGGGCCGGCGGGACGGCGGGCTGACGAAGCTGCGCAGCAGGGTCCGGCGGGTCACCCGGCCCTTCATCCGCGACGAGCGGCCGGTGTCGCGGTTGTCGAAGCGGATGACGTAGAAGCCGGCGTCGGCGAGCGCCGCGCAGAACTCCGGGCTCCACCAGGTCATCGGCCCGCCGAGGCCCATCACCAGCAGCAGCGGGTCACCGGAGGGGTCGCCGAAGGTCTGGTAGCAGATCTCGACGCCGCCGGGCAGCGGCGCGAACTGCTCGGGGGACGCGCCGGCGGGGACGGTGGCGGCCTGGCTGGGGCTGGACATCGGGACCTTCCGTGGGGTGGCTGGGCGGTCGCTTTGTTACCCACCAGTTTACCCACTCGGCCGGACTCACCCGTCCGGTCGGTCACGGTTCGGTTTCAGTCCGCATACTTTCAGTATCAAGTGGCTACCGTCACATGCATGGACTCGCCTCTGGGGTCGTTCCTGTGTCCGCCGGGATACGCCGGGCCCTCGGGGCTGCGCGCGATCGCGCGCGAGGGCAGCGCGGTCAGCGAGGCCGCCCGGTTCGTCCGGCGCTCCGCCCGCGACCGGCTGCACCGCCGCGACACCCCCTACGCCTCCCGGGCTCCCGAGCACGGCCTCGAGCCGGTCGTCCTGGTCCCCGGCTTCATGGCCGGTGACGGCACCCTCGGCCTGATGTCCCGGCACCTGCGTGGTCTCGGCTACCGCACCTACCGCTCCACGATCCACGCCAACGTCGGGTGCACCCTGGAGGCGTCGGAGGCGCTCGAGCGTCGCATCGAGACGATCGCCCTCAAGCGGGGCCGCAAGGTCACCATCGTCGGGCACAGCCTCGGCGGTCTGATGGCCCGCGGCATCGCCGCCCGGCGCCCCGACCTCGTCGACGGCATCGTCACGCTCGGCAGCCCGATCCTCGCGCCCGGTGCGGCCCACCCGATCCTGCTCTTCGACCTGCTGGTGCTCACCCGGCTCCAGCGCGCCGGCCTGGCCAGGATGATGGGCGAGGACTGCACCTCCGGGATGTGTGCGCGGGAGAGCTGGGAGCAGTCCCGGGTGCCGCTCGCGTCCGGAGTCGCGTTCACCTCGGTGTTCTCCCGCCGCGACGGCATCGTCGACTGGCGCAGCTGCCTGGACCCGCAGGCGAAGACCGTGGAGGTGCGCACCAGCCACCTCGGCATGGCGTTCGACCCGGTCGTGCTGGACGTCGTGACCGACGCCCTGGCCGCCCACCGGGCCCGGCGCACCCGCGAGCTCAGCCGGCAGGCCAGGTTGGCGGTAGTTCCCGACGTCTCGGCGGGTTAGCCCCGCGCCGCGAGCAGGTCACCGCGGCGGCCGCCGTCGCACCCCGCACGAGCAGCCGCACCCGGTCGTCGTCGAGCGCCGACAGCGCCCCCTCGCCGTCGGCCACGACGCCCCACTCGCAGAGCATCGCCAGCGTCGCGGCCATGAACGAGTCGCCCGCGCCCACCGTGTCCACGAGCTCGGTCGGCGGTGCCGGCACCGGCAGCGTCGCGCCCTCGGCGAAGGCGATGGCGCCCTGCGACCCCCGGGTGAGCAGCACCAGCTCGGTGGCGTCGCCCGCCAGCAGCTCCCGGCAGACGGCCTGCTCGTCGGCCTCCGGCCGCAGCAGCCGCAGGTCCTCGTCGGACAGCTTCACCAGCCGTGCACAGGCGGCGATCTCGAGCACCTCGGCCCACGCGGTCTCCCGGTCCTCGAGGAAGAACGGGCGGATGTTGGGGTCGTAGCTGACGAACACGTCGGCGTCCACGGCGCGGCGGACGAGGTCGAGGACGGACTCCCGGCCCGGGTGCAGGGTCGCGCCCAGCGACCCGACGTGCACACCCAGCGAGTCCGCGGGGAGCTCCTGCGGGGGCAGGTCCCAGGTCAGGTCGAAGTCGTACGTCGCCGCCTGCTGTGCGTCGAGGTGTGCGGTGGCGGTGCTCGTCTTGCCACCGGGGACGACCGAGCCTTCCGACAGCGCGACGTCGCTGGCCCGCACGTGCTCGACGATCAGCGACCCGAGCTCGTCGTCGCCCGACGCGGGTCACCAGCGTGGTCGGCACGTCGAGCCGGGCCAGGCCGACCGCCACGTTGAGGCAGGAGCCGCCGACGGCGTTGTGGCGGGGGCCGCCGTCCGCCGGGACCACGATGTCGACCAGCGACTCGCCGGCGACCACGAAGCTGCCCACGTCAGTGCCCGAAGTCCACGGCGGCGTAGTGGCTGAGCTTCTGGAGCTTGTGCTCGGACGTGATCGACCGGATGGTGCCGCTGCGCGAGCGCATCACGAGGGAGTGGGTGCTGGCACCGCCGGCGCGGTAGCGCACCCCCTTCATCAGCTCGCCGTCGGTGATCCCGGTGGCCACGAAGAACACGTCGTCGCCGGTGACCAGGTCGTCGGTGAGCAGCACGTGCTCCGGGTCGAGGTCGTGCCCCGCGTCGAGGGCCCGCTGGCGCTCCTCGTCGTCCTTGGGCCAGAGTCGGCCCTGGATCACGCCGTCCATGCACTTCATCGCGCAGGCGGCGATGATCCCCTCGGGGGTGCCGCCGATGCCGAGCAGCAGGTCGATGCCGGTGTCCGCGCGGGCGGCCATGATCGCGCCGGCCACGTCGCCGTCGGTGATGAACTTGATCCGCGCACCGGTGGCCCGGATCTCCTCCACGATCTTGCTGTGGCGCGGCCGGTCGAGGAGCACGACCGTGACGTCCTCGGCGGCGCTGCCCTTGGCCTTGGCGACCTGGTGGATGTTCTCCGCGACCGGGTAGCGGATGTCGACGACGTGGGCGGCCTCGGGGCCGGTGACCAGCTTCTCCATGTAGAACACCGCGGACGGGTCGTACATCGAGCCGCGCGGGGCGACCGCCATCACCGCGATCGCGTTGGCCATGCCCTTGGCGGCCAGCGTCGTGCCGTCGATCGGGTCGACCGCGACGTCGCACTCGGGGCCGGTGCCGCCGCCGACCTCCTCGCCGTTGTAGAGCATCGGGGCGTTGTCCTTCTCGCCCTCGCCGATCACCACGACGCCGCGCATGCCGACGGTGGAGATCAGGGCGCGCATGGCGTTGACCGCGACGCCGTCGGCGCCGTTCTTGTCACCCCGGCCCACCCAGCGTCCGGCGGCCATCGCGGCGGCCTCCGTGACACGGACGAGCTCGAGGGCGAGGTTGCGGTCCGGGGCCTCGTGAGCGGCGGACAGGCCGGGCGCGAGCGGGCTGGCGTCTGACATGGTCGGGATCCTACGTGGTGCGGACGTCGGCGCCGTAGACCGAGATCTCCGTGGCCTTCACCGTCGCCCAGACCTCGGCGCCAGGAACCAGCCCGAGCAGGGCGGCCGACGCGGGGGTGACGTCGGCGATCAGGCCGGCGCCGGCGTCCAGGTGCACCCGCACCGCGGCCCCGTGCGGCGCCACCGACGTGACGGTGCCCGGCCACCGGTTGCGCGCCGAGCCGTGCGGCTCCCCGACGGTGAGGGTCACCGCCGCCGGGCTGAAGCAGGCGCTGACCTCGCCCTCCGCCGGTGTGCTGGTCACCAGCGCGGTGCCGTCGGCCAGCCGGATCGACGTACCGTTGCTGAGGCCGCGGAGCACGTTGAGACCGACGAGCCGCGCGACGTGGTCGGTGGCCGGACGCTGGGCGACCTCGGCGGGGGTGCCGTCCTGGGCGACCCGGCCGTCGTCGATCACGAGCACCCGGTTGGCGACGGTCATCGCGTCGAGCGCGTCGTGGGTGACCAGCACGGCGACCCCTGGGTAGTCGGCGAGGTGCCGGGCGAGCTCGAGCCGCAGCGCCATGGCGACGCCCACGTCGAGGGAGGACAGCGGCTCGTCGAGGAGCAGAAGCCGGGGGTCGGCGGCCAGCGCCCGCGCGATCGCGACCCGCTGGGCCTGGCCGCCGGACAGCTGCCCGGGCCGTCGGGTGGCCAGGTCCTCGACACCGAGGCGGGCCAGCCAGTCCCGGGCGGCCGCCTCCGCGGTCCGGCGGGGGACTCCGCGGCTGCGTGGGCTGAACGCGACGTTGCCGAGCGCGCTCAGGTGGGGGAACAGCAGGTCGGACTGGAAGACCATGCCGACCCCCCGGTGCCGGGCCTCCAGGCGCCGCCCCTCGGGGGCCTCCCACGTCTCGCCGTCGCAGACGACGTGGCCCTCGTCGAGGGGTACGACGCCGGCCAGCGCCCGCACCAGGGTGGACTTGCCGGCGCCGTTCGGGCCGATGACGGCGACCACGTCGCCCGGCTCCGCCGTCAGGTGTACGTCGACCGTGTGCCCGGGCCGCCGTACGACCACGTGGGCGTCGAGGTAGGGACCGCTCACGCCCGCACCGGCCCCCGCACCGCCTGGTCGAACCACCGCTCCCGCAGCAGCGCCGAGCACCGCCACGGAGACCAGCATCAGGATCACGCTGAGCACGAGGGCGGCGTCCTGGTCCGTCTGGAGCGCGACGTAGATCGCGTTGGGCATGGTGCGGGTGGTGCCGGGGTAGTTGCCGGCGAACGTGATGGTCGCGCCGAACTCGCCGAGCGCCCGGGCCCAGCCGAGCACCAGCCCGGCGAGCAGGCCCGGTCCGGCCAGCGGCAGGGACACCCGGCGGAAGGTGGTCCACCGGCTCGCGCCGAGGGTCGCGGCGACCACGTCGTACTCCCGGTTGGTGGCCCGGAGCGCGCCCTCGACGCTGAGCACGAAGAACGGCAGGGACACGAAGGTGTGCGCCACGACCACGGCGGCGGTCGTGAACGGGAGGGTGATCCCGAAGGCGTCGTAGAGCGGCCCGCCGACGAGGCCGCGACGGCCGAACGCGGACAGCAGGGCCACGCCGCCGACCACCGGTGGCAGCACCAGCGGCACGATGACGAGCGCCCGGACCAGCGACCGGCCCGGGAACTCCACGCGGGCGAGCACCCAGGCCAGCGGCACCCCGATGACGGTGACCACGGCGAGCGCCGCCAGGGACGTGACGAGGGACAGCCGCAGCGCGTCGAGGATCGCCGGTTCGGTGAGCTGGTCGAGGAAGTCCGCCCACGGGACCCGCGCGAGCAGGGCCACCAGCGGCAGCGCGAGGAACACGGCCGCGACCCCGGCCGGCACCAGCAGGCGGGCCGGTGCCCGGCCGAGCGCCGGACCGCGCGGTGGTCACGGCTTGCCGAAGCCCGCGTCCGCGAGCGCCTGCTGGCCCTGCGTGCCGGTCACCAGGTCGACCCACTCCTTGGCCAGCCCGGGCTTCTTGGCGTCCGCCAGCGCGGCGATCGGGTAGCTGTTGAGGTTCTCGTTGCTGGTCGGGATGTCGATGGGCTTCACCTTGTCGCCGCCGGCGACCGCGTCGGTCGCGTAGACCAGGCCGGCGTCGGCCTCGCCGAGCTCGACCTTGCTGAGCACCGCCTTCACGTCGACCTCCTCGCTGGCCGGCTTGGCCTTGATGCCGGTCGCGGCGAGCACCTTGACGGCGAGCTTGCCGCAGGGTGCGGTGTCGACGCACACGACGTACTTCACGCCCGGCTTCTCGAGGTCGGAGAACTGCTGGATGTTCGCCGGGTTGTCCTTCGGCACCACCATCTGCAGGTGGTTGGTGGCGAACAGCTGCGGGTCGCCCTCGGTGCCGCCGGCGTCCACGACGGTCTGCATGGTGGCCTCGTCGGCGGTGGCCAGCACGTCGGCGGGGGCGCCCTGGGTGACCTGCTCGGCCAGGGTGGCGCTCGAGTCGAAGGCGAGCTTGACGGTGACGCCGGGGTGGTCGGCCTCGAACGTCCTTGGCCAGGGAGGTGAACGTCTCGGTGAGCGAGGCGGCGGCCAGCACGTTGAGCGTGCCGGTCTCCTTGTCGCTGCTGCCGCCACTCGCGCCCCGGAGGCGTCCGACCCGCCGCACCCGGCCAGGGCCAGCGCGGCGACGAGCGAGAGAAGCAGGGCGACGGTGCGGTTCCTCATGGCAGCTCCACGATCACGTTGGTTGACTTGACGGAGGCGATGGCGAGGACGCCCGGCTCCAGGCCGAGGTCGTCGGCCGCCTCGGCGCTCATCAGCGACACCATCCGGTAGGGCCCGCAGACCATCTCGACCTGCGCCATCACGGTGTCCTTCTTGACGGCGGTGACGATGCCGCGCATCCGGTTGCGGGCGCTGACGGCGGTGGCCCGGCTGACCTGCCCGAACCCCTCCGCCCCGTGGTCGGCGATCGACTTGGCGAGAGCGGCCAGGTCGACGCCGTCGATCCGGGTCCTCCCGTCGTCGCCCGCCCGGGCCGGCACCCGTCCGGCGTCGATCCAGCGGCGGAGGGTGTCGTCGCTGACCCCCAGGACCTCCGCGGCTTCGGCGACTCGGTAGGCGCTCACGCGGTGATCATGCCGCAGATGCGGGACCGCGTCATCTACCTTGTCTCCGCACGTGCGGATCAGGGCCTAGGACCCACCGACCGGGCATCCCGAGCCCTGCCCGTCCGGAGAGGCATGGCCGCACCTAGCCGACCACACCCGCCCAGGCCCAGAGCGTGACGACGGCCACGACCACGGCCGGCACCGTGACGAGCGCCGCCAGCAGGTGGAACTCGCGCCCGCTCGCGCTGCCACCGTGCCGGGTCAGCGTCCGTCGCCAGAGCAGGTTGGCCAGCGAGCCGGTGTAGGTCAGGCCCGAGCCCACGCCCAGCCCCACGAGGGCGGCCAGCACGGCGGTCACCCCGAGCGGTGCGACCAGCGGGACCAGCAGCAGGGTCGCCGGCAGGTTGTTCACGACGTTGGCGAGCACCGTCGCCAGCAGTGCCACCACCAGCAGCCCGCCCAGGCCCGCCCGGTCCGGGACCAGCGCCTGCACGAGGTCGCCCAGGAAGGTGTCGGTGAGGCCGGCCACCACGATGCCCAGGCACAGCACGAACACCGCGAACGACAGGTGCGTGGCCCGGGCGACCGTGCGCCGGTCCACCAGGCGCCGGGACAGCGCGTGGCCCGAGAGCAGCACCGCGGCGACGGCCGCCACCCAGGCGGGCTCGACCCCGAGCGGGGACAGGGCGGCGAACGCCACCAGCATCAGCCCCACCAGCACGAGGGGTACGACGGGCAGGGCGACCGGCTTCACCGCGGAGCCGTTGTCGGAGGGGACCGCGAGGTCACGCCGGAAGAACACCCGGTGACCGACGTACTCCACCGCCAGCACCGCCACCCACGCCGGCGCCATGAGGACGGCGAAGCCGACGAACGACACGTCCGGCAACGAGGGGAGCGCCAGCAGGTTCGTGAGGTTGGAGACCGGCAGCAGCAGGGACGCGGAGTTCGCCAGCCGGGCGCAGGCGTGCACCATCGGGCGCGGGCTCACCCGGCTGGCCGTCGCGGCGGCCGCGACCACGGGGGTGAGCAGCACCACCGTCGCGTCGAGGCTCAGTGTCGCCGTCGTGACCGCCGCCGCGGCGAAGGTCAGCAGCAGCATCCGTCGCGGGCTGCCTCGGCCGAGCCGTCCGACGAGCGAGCCGACCGCCGCGAACACGCCCTCGGCGGCGCACACCTCCGCGACCACGAGGATCGCGGCCAGGAAGGCGACGACCGGCAACAGCAGCCGTACCTGGTCGACGGCGCCGTCGACGTCCACGGCACCGACCAGGAGCACCGCGCCGGCGGCCACGAGACCGACCAGCATCTCGACCCAGCCGGGAGGGTGCACGAACGCCACCGTCAGCAGCACCCCGAGGGCGACGACGGCGACGACGTCGACCACGACAGACGGCACCGCCGAACAGTAAGCCCCGCCAGGGTGCCCGTTTTCGCCGGTTGCGAGGATGGACGCGTGAGTGAACAGGCGGGGCGCTACCAGAGGTCGGCCGGCGGCATGGTCGGCGCGATGGTCGTGCTCGTGGTGCTCCTGGTGGCCTGGGTCGCCATCCAGTCGCTGGTCAAGGACCAGCCCGACAGCGCCGTCCGCACCGTCGACTACGCGCAGGTGGTGACGCCGGCCCGCAAGGCGGCGAAGTTCGACCTGGTCGCTCCCGCCTCGCTGCCGAAGGGGTGGCGGGCCACGTCCGTGACGTTCCGGGACACCGTGCCCCAGCACTGGCACCTCGGCGTGCTCACCGACGACGACCGCTACGTCGGTCTGGAGCAGGGCCAGAAGTCCCTGGCGTCGATGGTCGAGGAGTACGTCGACAAGGACGCCCAGCGCGGGGCGGCGGTGGACGTCGACGGCCGGACCTGGCGGAGCTACACCGACGCCGGCGGCGACCTCGCCCTGGTCCGCCGCGACGGCGACGCGACCACCCTCGTGGTCGGGCACGACGTGCCGAAGGCGACGCTGGTGTCCTACACCGCCGGCCTGTCCTAGCCGGCAGTCCTAGGCGTCGTCCTCACCCTCGGTCTTCGCGATCGCCGCGTCGAGCCGCTTCTTGGCGCCGTCGAGCCAGCCCTGGCAGATCTGCGCGAGCTGCTCGCCGCGCTCCCAGAGCGCCAGCGACTCCTCGAGGTCGGTGCCACCGGACTCGAGGCGGCGCACCACCTCCACCAGCTCCTCGCGGGCCTCCTCGTAGCTCGGGCGGTCGTCGTCGATGCCGGCGGTCATGCGGACTCCTGCTGGTCGTGGATCGGGTCGTCGGTGGTGCCGGTCACCTCGACGGCGACGCGGCCGTCGGCGACCCGCACCTGGAGGGACTGGCCGGGAGCGGTCTGCGTGACGCTGGTGAGGACGTGGCCGTCGGCATCCTGCACGACGGCGTAGCCGCGACGCAGGGTGGCCAGCGGCGACATGCTCCGGACCCGGGCCAGCCGGTGGCCGAGGTCGTCGCCGGCCCGGTCGAGCTGGTGGGCCAGGGTGCGCCGGCCCCGGTCGCGGAGGGCGTCGACCTCGCGGGACCGGTCGTCGAGACCGCTGCCGGGGTCGGCCAGCGCCGGCCGCGCGCGCACCGTGTCGAGCGCGTGCTGCTCACGGGCCAGCCAGGCGGCCAGCACCTGCCGGCCGCGGCCACGCAGGTGCTCGATGCGGGCGACCTCCTCGCCGACGTCGGGCACCACGAGCTTGGCCGCGTCGGTCGGGGTGGAGGCGCGGACGTCGGCGACCAGGTCGAGCAGCGGGCTGTCGGGCTCGTGGCCGATCGCGGAGACCACCGGGGTAGTGGCCGCGAACACCGCCCGCAGCAGCCCCTCGTCGGAGAACGGCAGCAGGTCCTCGACGGACCCGCCGCCGCGCGCGATCACGATCACGTCGACGGCCGGGTCGCGGTCGAGCCGGCCGAGCTGGTCCATCACCTCGGCCGCCGAGCTGGTCCCCTGCATCGCGGCGTAGCGGACCGCGAACCGGACCGCCGGCCAGCGGCGACGGGCGTTCTCGAGCACGTCGCGCTCGGCGGCGCTGTTGGGTGCGGTGACCAGGCCGACCGTGCCCGGGAGGAACGGCAGCCGGCGCTTGCGCTCGGCCGCGAACAGCCCCTCGGCCGCGAGCAGCTGCCGGCGGCGCTCGATCCGGGCGAGCAGCTCGCCCAGCCCCACCATCCGGATCTCGCGCGCGTAGAGCGACAGCGTGCCGCGGTTGGCGTAGAACGACGGCTTGGCGTGCACGACGACCGAGGCGCCCTCGACCATCGGCGGGTTGAGCGAGTCGAACACCTGCCGCGAGCAGGTCACCGAGATGGAGATGTCCGCCACGGTGTCGCGCAGGGTCAGGAACACGGTGTTCATGCCCTGGCGTCGGTTGAACTGGGCCACCTGCCCCTCGACCCACACGGTGCCCAGCCGGTCGACCCACTGGGAGATCGCGTTGGCGATCTGCCGGACCGGTGCCGGCCGCTCGAGGGAGGTCTCCAGTGCCACGGCACGACCCTAGGGGACGGCACCTACGATGGGGCCCATGAGCACTTCGGACCTGGGGATACCACCCGTCCTCGATCCCGAGCAGGCTGACCGCCGCGCCGTACTCCTGGCGGCGCCGCGCGGCTACTGCGCGGGCGTCGACCGGGCCGTCATCACCGTGGAGAAGGCGCTCGACCTGTACGGCGCGCCGGTGTACGTGCGCAAGCAGATCGTGCACAACAAGCACGTCGTCTCGAACCTCGAGGCGCGCGGCGCCGTGTTCGTCGAGGAGATCGCCGAGGTCCCCGAGGGGGCGACGGTGGTGTTCTCCGCGCACGGTGTCTCGCCGGAGGTGCACCAGCAGGCCGAGGCGCGCTCGCTGAAGACCATCGACGCCACCTGCCCGCTGGTGACCAAGGTGCACCACGAGGCGCGCCGGTTCGCCAAGGACGACTACGACATCCTGCTGATCGGCCACGCCGGCCACGAGGAGGTCGAGGGCACCGCGGGCGAGGCGCCGGAGCACATCCAGCTGGTGCAGTCGCCCGAGGACGTCGCCCACCTCGAGGTGCGCGACCCGGCCAAGGTCTCGTGGCTGTCCCAGACGACGCTGTCCGTCGACGAGACGATGACCATCGTCGACGCGATCCGTGAGCGCTTCCCGCTGCTGCTCGACCCGCCGTCGGACGACATCTGCTACGCGACCCAGAACCGGCAGATGGCGATCAAGGAGATCTCGCGGGCGGCGGACCTGGTGATCGTCGTCGGCTCCGGCAACTCGTCCAACTCGGTGCGCCTGGTCGAGGTCGCCCTGGAGGCCGGCGCGAAGGCGGCCTACCGGGTCGACGACGCCACCGAGATCGACGAGGCCTGGCTCGACGGGGTCGACACGGTCAGCGTCACCTCGGGTGCATCGGTGCCGGAGGACCTGGTGGAAGGAGTGCTGACGTTCCTCGCCGAGCGGGGCTACCCCGACGCCGAGGCCGTGCACACCGCCGAGGAGTCGCTGATCTTCGCGCTCCCGCCGGAGCTGCGCCGGGACATGCGCGCCGCCGCACGCGGCTGACGACCGGGCCTGTCTCTCGCAGCCGCCGCCCGCTGACCGGCCTCTTCTCGAGACGGGCCTAGCGCGTGCTGCGGATGGCGCCGGCGTTGCGGAGCGCCACCTGGCGCAGCGCCAGGATGCCGAGCGTCAGCGCGTAGCCCACGACGAGCGAGCCCGAGTGGTGCGCGAGTCCGGAGACCACCGCCTGCAGGAACCCGTCGCCCTTGTCCGCGACGATGCCGCGGAAGGTGAGAGCGACCAGGACGACCGTGCCGAGCATCAGCAGCGGCGGGAACACGCCGATCACGAAGAAGTCCTTGGGTCGCACGGCGAGCGCGGCCACGACGGAGACCAGCACGAACGTGACGTCGAAGAGCACGGTCATGCCGCGGAACGCGACGAGGTCGATCACGACCACGAGCAGCACGAGCAGCCCGGCGGCGTTGGCGACCAGGCGACCTGGCGTGCGGCCCTCTTCCCAGAGGGTGCGGTGGTGCGTTGCACCTGTGCTCACACGTGCACCGTAGGGCGTGTCGGCTTGCGTCAAGGCGCGACGCGCCGGACCGGCGGGCTGCCCTCCCCGGGCTGGTCGAGCTCCGGCAGCTCGGGCCGAGGCTCGGCGACGACCTCCAGCAGCTCGGCAGCGGTGAGCGGGCGGGGCGACTCGACAACCGGCTCGGGCGTGTCGAGCCCGTCCCCGGCGACGCCGAGGTCGTGGAAGCGGCGGGCCGAGACCAGCACGCGGTTCTCCAGGGAGCCGACGGCGCGGTTGTAGGCGCTGACCGCTGCGGTGAGGGACCGGCCGAGCCGGTCGAGGTGCCCGCTCATCGTGGCCAGCCGGTCGTGCAGGTCGCGGCCGAGGGTGTGGATCTCCCGGGCCTTGTCGGCGAGCGTCTGCTGGGTCCAGGCGTAGGCGACCGTGCGCAGCAACGCGATCAGCGTGGTCGGGGTGGCCAGCACGACCTGCTTGTCGGCGGCGTACTCCAGCAGGGACGGCTCGGCCTCGAGCGCAGCGGACAGGAACGACTCGCCCGGCACGAACAGCACCACGAACTCCGGCGTCGACGGCAGCGCCCGCCAGTAGGACTTCGCGGCCAGCGTGTCCACGTGCTGCCGCAGCTGGCGGGCGTGCCGGGACAGGTGGGCGTCACGCTCCGCGTCCGACTCGCGGTCGCCCGGGTCGACGGTGCACGCGTCGAGGAACGCGTCGAGCGGCACCTTCGCGTCGACCACGACGTGCTTGCCGCCGGCCAGGTGCACCACCAGGTCGGGCCGGAGCCGGCCGTCCTCGCCCGAGGCGGTCACCTGCTCGGCGAAGTCGCACCGGTCCACCAGGCCGGCGAGCTCGACGACCCGGCGCAGGTGCAGCTCACCCCACCGGCCGCGCACCTGCGGCTTGCGCAGGGCGGTCGACAGGGACGCGGTCTCGCGGCGGAGCACGTCGGTGGAGTGCCGCACGTCGTCGACCTGCTGCTTGAGCTGGCTCTGCCAGGAGACGCCGTGCTGGGCCATGTCGCGCAGCTGGTCGTGCAGCCGGTCGAGGCTGTCGCGCACCACGGCGGCGTCGGCTGCCCGGGTCGCCGCCTCGGCGACGGCCCGGCGCTGGGAGAGCTCCGGGTCACCGCCCCGGCGGTGGGTCAGGAGCACGCCCAGCGCGGCGCCGAGCACCAGCCCGACGGCCAGCACGGCGAGGAGAGAGAGCGTCGTACCCAGGTCCATGCGGTGCAGGATGTCGAAGCCCACCGACAGTTTCGACGCGACGGGCCGTGTCGGGCCTGTGGGGCTGGGTACAGGACTGTGCATGACCCGGTCCGCAACAGCCCGCGGCCTGGTGTTCGGGACGGTAGCCGAGAGCTACGAGCGGTTCCGGCTCGGCTACCCCGACGAGGTCGTCGACCGCACCGTGCGCTACGCGGCGCGTCCGGTCCGCACCGCCGTCGAGGTGGGCGCCGGGACCGGCAAGGCCACCCGGGCGTTCGCCAGTCGCGACATCGCCGTCACCGCCATCGAGCCGGACCCGGACATGTTCAGTGTCCTGGAGCGGGAGACCGCCGGCATGCCCGTCACGCCGGTGCGGTCGACGTACGAGGAGTACGACGGGCCGCCGGCCGACCTGCTCTACGCGGCCTCGGCCATGCACTGGACGGCGCCGGCCTCACGCTGGACGCACGCCGCGCGGCTGCTCGTCCCCGGTGGTGCGGTCGCCGTCTTCGGGGCCGAGATGCGGCTGGCCGACGACCCCGTGCGCTCCGCCTTCGAGCAGGCACGGAGCCGCTTCCTGCGCGACGACGGCTACCCGCACGAGCCGCTCGCGGGCATCGAGGAGTCGGGACTCTTCACCGACGTCACCGAGGAGGTGCTCCCGCGTGACGTGCTGGTGCCACAGCGTGAGTTCGTCGGCTACCTGTCCACGGTCTCCGCGTATCTCCTGCTGCCGCTCGCGCTGCGTCAGCGGGCCCTCACGAGGATCGCGGACGCGCTGCCGGAGCAGGTGCGGCTCGACGTGACCGTGCACCTGCACCTCGCACGGTGCGCCAGTGAGGTCAGTCGCCCAGGTCCACGATGACCGGGGCGTGGTCGCTGGCGCCGGTGCCGCCCCGCTCCTCCCGGTCGATCTCCGCGCCGGTGACGCGGGCCGCGAACGCCGGTGAGCCGAGCACGAAGTCGATGCGCATGCCGCGGTTCCGCTCGAAGCGCTGCCGGTAGTAGTCCCAGTAGGTGTAGACCTCCGGGCCCGGGTGGTGCGGTCGCACGACGTCGGCGTACCCCGCGTCCACGACCGCCTGGAACGCGGCCCGCTCCGGAGGGGTCACGTGCGTGCTCTTCGCGAACTGCGCCATGTCGAACACGTCCTCGTCGCGCGGCGCGATGTTCCAGTCGCCGGTGAGGGCCACCGGCCGGTCCGGGGCGTCGGCGAGCCAGCCCGCGGCGGCCTCACGCAGCGCTTCGAGCCAGGCCAGCTTGTAGTGGTAGTGCGGGTCGTCGGGCTTGCGGCCGTTCGGCACGTAGAGCGACCACACCCGGACCCCGTTGCAGGTCGCACCCATCGCCCGCGCCTCGGCGGCCAGCGGGTCGCCGTACTCCGGCATCCCGGGGAAGCCGTGCTCGACGTCCTCGATGCCCACCCGCGACACGACCGCGACGCCGTTCCACTGGTTGTGCCCGAGCGAGGCCACCTCGTAGCCCATCGCCTCCAGCCCCATCGTCGGCCACTGGTCGTCGCGGGCCTTGGTCTCCTGGAGCGCGAGTACGTCGATCCCGTGCCGCTCCACGAACGCCTCGACCCGGGCGATCCGGGACCGGACGGAGTTCACGTTCCACGTCGCGATGCGCATTCGGTCAGCCTAGGGTCCGTGGGTTCTGCGAGCCTGGCCGCATGACCGAGTTCAACGACGAGGACCTCACGGGCTCGCGCTTCGAGCACGTCTCCCTGGCCGGTGCGCGCTTCCGCGACGTCGACCTCTCCGGCGCGCGGTTCCGGCTCGTGGATCTCAGCGGGGTCGTGATCCGCGGCGCCGCGCTGATCGACGTGGACATCAGCGGCTGGGTCGAGAACCTCCGGGTCAACGGCGTCGATGTCGTGCCGCTGGTGGAGGCCGAGCTCGACCGCCGCTACCCCGACCGGGTGAAGATGCGGCCGACCGACGCCGACGGGTTCCGCGAGGGGTGGGCCATCCTCGAGACGCTGTGGCAGGGGACCGTCGAGCGAGCCCGAGGGATGGCTCCCGAGCTGCTCCACGTTCAGGTGGAGGGGGAGTGGTCGTTCATCGAGACCCTGCGCCATCTCGTGTTCGCCACCGACGCCTGGGTGCGGCGCGCGCTCCTGGGAGAGCCGTCGCCCTGGGACCCGCTCGACCTGCCCCACGACGAGATGCCCGACATCCCGGCGGTGCCACGTGACCTGGAGGCGCGGCCGTCGCTGGAGGAAGTGCTCGTCCTGCGCGCGGACCGGATGGCCACCGTGCGGCAGGTGCTGGCCGACCTGACGGACGAGCGCCTGGCCGGCACGACGGAGCCGGTCCCGGACCCGGGCTACCCGGAGTCGGAGAGCTTCCCGGTCCGCCGGTGCCTGGGGGCGATCCTCGACGAGGAGTGGGAGCACCGGCTCTACGCCGAGCGCGACCTCGACGTGCTGGAGTCGCGATCCTCCTGACCGGGGTGGGTGTGTCGTAGCCTCCCCGTGTGACCGTCCACCGGCTGTCCCGCAACGACGCCCGCCGGATTGCCGTGCGAGCCCAGCTGCTCGACAGCAACCGGCCGACCGACCTGGTCGAGGTGGTGCGGCAGCTGACCTTTCTGCAGCTCGACCCGACCGCCGCCATCGCGCCGAACGCCGACCTGGTGGCGTGGAGCCGGCTCGGGTCGTCGTACTCGCCCGCGGAGCTGGACGCGGCGCTGGAGAGCCACACGCTGATCGAGCTGCTGGCCCTGATCCGGCCCGCCGAGGACCTGGCCCTCTACCGGGCGCAGATGGCCGAGTGGCCCGGCAGCGGTGAGCTGCGCGAGTGGCAGGTGGCGCGCGCCGACTGGGTGAAGGCGAACGACGCGTGCCGGCGCGACATCCTCGACCGGCTCGGCACTTCCGGTCCGCTGACGTCGCGCGACATCCCGGACACCTGCGCGGTCCCCTGGGAGTCGACCGGGTGGACCAACAACCAGAACGTCACCCGGCTCCTCGAGATCATGGTGCAGCGAGGCGAGGTCGCCACCACCGGTCGCAAGGGCCGCGAGCGGCTGTGGGACCTGGCGGCACGGGTCTACCCCGACGACCCGGTGGTTCCGCAGGAGGAGGCACGGCGCCTCCGCAACGCACGGCGGCTCCGAGCGCTCGGCATCGCCCGCGCCCGCGGGACACAGATGCCGGTCGAGCCGGGGGACGTGGGTGAGGCTGGTGAGCCCGCCGAGGTCGAGGGCGTGAAGGGCCAGTGGCGGGTGGACCCGTCCCTGCTCGACCAGCAGCCGTTCTCCGGTCGCGCCGCCCTGCTGTCGCCGTTCGACCGCCTGATCCACGACCGCAAGCGGACGATCGAGCTCTTCGAGTTCGACTACCAGCTGGAGATGTACAAGCCCGCCGCCAAGCGCCGGTGGGGCTACTTCGCTCTGCCGGTCCTGTACGGCGACCGGATGGTCGGCAAGCTCGACGCGACCGCGGACCGCAAGGCTGGGGTGCTGCGCGTCAACGCGCTGCACCAGGACGTGGACTTCACGAAGACCATGACGGCCGCGGTGCGGCGCGAGATCAAGGACCTGGCCCGCTGGCTCCAGCTGGACCTCGCCATGCCCACGCACGAGGCCGGATCCTGACGCGATGGACCTGGAGTTCACCGGCGAGATGTGGTTCTGGAAGGGCCCGGCGCCCTGGCATTTCGTCACCGTCCCCGAGGACGACTGTGTCGAGCTGGAGGCGACGTCGGCGTTCGTCAGCTACGGCTGGGGGATGATCCCGGTCGAGGCCCGGATCGGGGACACCGGTTGGAAGACGTCGCTGTTCCCCAAGGACAGCCGGTACGTCGTACCCGTCAAGGCGTGGGTGCGCAAGGCCGAGGACCTCGCGGTCGGGGACATCGTGACGGTCCGTCTGGTCGTCGACGTCTGACCGCTCCTCGTCATCCGCTCGCCGAGACGAGGAGGCCGAGCAGACGACGTACCTCGTCGGGACGCTCGGACCAGGGCTCGTGGCCCGCGTCCTCGACGATGTGCAAGCTGGCCGACGGGATGGCCGCGGCCAGCCGTGCGACCGTGCTGCTCGGTCGGGGGTCGCAGGCGCCGTGGACGAACCAGCACGGCATCGTCAGGCTCCGGGCCTGGTCCAGGATCTCTGTCGCCGACCAGCGACGGGTCTCGGCGTTGAGGACCTGGTTCGCCTCGATGTTGATCACCTGCTCGGTCCGCGCCCTCGCCAGAGCCATCTCCCACCCTCGCGCCGGGTCGGCGTAGTCGGTGAACCAGGACAGGGCCCGGAACTCCTGCTCCTCCGAGGCGGTGCGGTCTGTGCGTGCTTCGAGCTCCGTCAGCCTCTGCTGCTGGTGGGCGGTCATGCGCCGCTGTCGCTCCTCGGCGTAGCGGGTGCGCCAGTCGCCCACTCCGACGCCGCTCAGGTGGCCCATCGCCGCGGTGCTCTCCCGGTGCGTGACGGCGTAGCGGAAGGCCAGCGTCGCCCCGAACGAGTGCCCGACCACGGTCCACTGCTCGTAGCCGAAGTGGCGGCGCAACGCGTCGACGTCGGCCACGTGCCGTGCCACGGTCTGCTCGTCGGAGGGGTCGGAGCCGCCGCACCCCCGCTGGTCGAAGCGGTGCACCACCGTCAGGTGCTCGACCATCCCGGCCACCGGCTCCAGGTAGTCCCACAGTCCCGGGCCACCGTGCAGCAGCACGACCGGTGGAAGGACACCCCGGGTTCCCGTCGTCCAGGTCCGCAGCCGGGTCCCGTCGTCCACCTCGACCAGCTGCGCGGATGGATCCGGTCTCACGACGTTCTCCATCGCTCACCCGGCCGGCGGACGGTGACGCCTCCGCCGTCGAACACCGCCACGGACTCGTGCCCGACGACCTCCGCGTCGCCGTCCCGCACCGCCAGCCCGGAGCGCTCCGGCACGCCGACGAGGGTCCGCGCCTGGCGGCTGCTCCACTCCCGTGCAGCCACCGCTTGCGTGTCGTCGTAGTGCGGCAGCACCTCGAGCCCGCGGACGAGATCGAGTCCGGTGAGGTCGGTGAGGCCGACCTCGTTCTCGTCCAGTCCCGCGGCGACGCCGATGTCGGAGCACGCGAGGATCGCGCCGGCGCTGCCGCCGCAGTAGTCCCCACCACGAGCGACGAGCTCACGGACGGCCTGCTCGAACCCGGCGCCCCGCACGTGGTCGAGCAGCCGGAACGTGTCGCCGCCTCCGCCGAGGTGGATGGTGCCGGTCACCTCGTCAGCGTAGGTCGCGGCGCCCCTTGCGGTTGTCGTAGGTGCGCCGGGCCAGGCCGTGCGCCAGGTCGAGCAGCTCGCCCAGCCTCGCCCGGGTCCGGTCGCCGGGGTTGACCACGCACACCCAGTGCAGCGGCGCGTAGAACGGGTGCGGCAGCAGCGTGTCGGTGGCGGCGTAGTCGAACCCGGTCTCGATCACCTCGTGCCCCGCGGCCTGTCGAGGGGCGGGACCGAACAGGTCCTCGTAGCAGCGACGGTCCACGCCGACGTTCACGCGGTACGTCGCGGGGTCGCGGTCGAGACGGGAGGCGGCGTCGTACCGGTCGCCGGTCACGAGCGTGCAGAACGGGAACCGCTGGTCCGGACGCGTGATGCCGTCCGGGTCGTAGAACAGGTACCAGTCGCCCGACCCTTCGGTCGTCACGATCCCGGGCAGCTGGTGCTCGATCGCGTGCAGCAGCGTCGACGCCTCGGCCACGTCAGCGGGCTCGAGAAGGGCCATGGGGGCACGATGTCAGTGGTAGCGGAAGCCGTCCATGAACCGTCGGAACAGGCCGCCCTTGCGGGGTAGGGGCGCCGAGGGCGGGGGCGCGGTGGGGCGCCGGGACGCGATCGGCTTGTCGTAGTCGGTGCGCACGATCGCGTCGATGATCTGCTCCTCGGTGTAGTCGTCGGAGCCGTCGATCGCCGGGACGTACCCCACCAGCACGCCGTTGCGCATCACCTGCGCCTCGAGCGCGGCCGTGCCGTCGGAGTCCCAGGTCGCCTCACGACCGTCAGCGAGCATGATGCTGACCCCGAACTGGTAGACGCCGACCCGGGCCAGCTGGGCGTTGGTGCCCCGGTCGCGCAGGGCGTCGACGACGCGACGTGCCTTGTTCTCCTCCATCGTGGTTCGAGCGTACCCGGGCTGGAACGCCGGCCTTGCTCTCGGCTCAGACGGACGGGCTCCCACCTGCCAGCAGCCGCTGCCCGAGCACGCGGGCGGCCTCCTGGAGCTCGGGACACCGCACGATCCGGAACGACGCCGGCACGGCAGCGAGGTGCTCGGCGTACCACCAGGGGTTGCTGGTGCTGCCGACCAGACGCGTGGTCCCGGCGTCGACCGGCTCGAGCCGTCCGAGGGTGCGGGGGAGGCAGCGCGCCACCTGCTCGACGGGCGCGTCGATGAGCACCTCGACGTCGTACTCCCATCCGGCGGCGAGATGCTCCTCGAGCAACGCGACCGGGTCGAGGTCCGTGGGTGGGACGAAGGTGTCGTCGAGCAGCTCGACGCTGCGGACCCGGTCGATCGCGGTAGGCCCGGAGGGCGTCGGCGGCGTGCGACCGGCAGAGCAGGTACCACCGTCCGTGGCGTACGACGACCGCCCACGGGTCGACCTCGGCGAGCCACTCCGACCCGGCCTCGGAGCGGTAGCCGATCCGCACCCGGCGACGGTCCGAGCGTGGCCTGGACGAGCGTGCTGGTGGTCTCGGGGTCGGGTCGCACGGCGGCCCGGTCGGGCGCGGGTGCCGTGGACCGGCGGACCGCCTCGGCCTGGGCGGCCACCGGCTCGGGCAGCGCCCGCACGATCTTGCCGAGCGCGCTGCCGACCGGGTCGGTGGGATCGCTTGCGGCGTGGTGCCCGTCGAGCACCGCCATCACCAGGCCGAGCGCCTCGGTGGCGCTGAACATCAGCGGCGGGAGCCGCAGGCCGCGACCGACGCGGTAGCCGCCGTACGGTCCCCGGACGGACTCGATCGGGATGCCGGCCTCGCGCAGGATGCCGACGTAGCGCCGGGCCGCTCGCTCGGAGACGCCGAGCTTGTCGGCGAGCCGTTCGGCGGTGATGCCCGGGCTGTCCTGGAGGAGCTCGAGGGCCAGCAGCGCCCGTGCGGTGGGGCTGGCGTCGGGCTTCACAGCACCTCCCGTTCCGGAAGCAGAACGTCCGGAACGCAGCCTAGTCTGCGGGAATGACCGACGACACGGTCCTGGAGACCACGATCCACGAGCCGTCGATGACGGCCGGCGAGGCCGAGATGCTGCTGTTCGCGCTGGAGCGCTCCCGGGCGCAGTTCGCCTGGAAGTGCGGCGGCCTGGACGCGGCCGGGCTCGGCCACCGGCACCCGCCGTCGACGATGACCCTCGGCGGCCTGGTCAAGCACCTGGCCCTGGTGGAGGACTGGACTGCGGCGTGGAAGCTGAAGGGCCAGTCGCCCGGCGCGCCGTGGGACGCCGTCGACTTCGAGTCCGACCCCGACTGGGAGTGGCGGACCGGGGCGGAGGATCCACCCGAGGAGCTCTACGCGCTGTGGCAGGGAGCCGTGGCGCGGTCGCGGGCCGCCATCGCCGAGGTGCTGGCGGACGGAGGCCTCGACCAGCCCTCGAAGCTGACCACCGACGCCGGCGAGTCCCCGAACGTACGGCGCGATCCTGGTCGACCTGCACGACGAGTACGCCCGCCACGTCGGCCACGCGGACCTCCTCAGGGAGGCCGTCGACGGCCTGGTCGGCGAGGACCCGCCGCAGCCGTAAGGATGGGCCGATGACGAGCAGCCGGGCGCCGATCCCCGACGAGGACCTGACGATCGTCCCCGCCAACGAGGCGTCGTGGGACGACCTCGTCGCGATCTTCGGCACCGCCGACTACTCCGGTCGCTGCCAGTGCCAGCGCTTCAAGGTCCACGGCTGGATCTGGCGAGACTCCACGCAGGAGCAGCGGACCGGCATGCTCCGGACCCAGACCGGCTGCGGCCGGCCGGATGCCGCGAGCACGAGCGGGCTCGTCGCGTACGTCGACGGCGAGCCGGCGGGCTGGGTCGCGGTCGAGCCACGGACGGCGTACCCCAAGCTGCGCAGCTCCCGGGTCCCGTGGAGCGGCCGGGACGAGGACAAGGCCGACGACGGGGTCTGGGCGGTGACCTGCTTCGCGGTCCGCAAGGGCTACCGTGGCCGCGGCCTCACGTATCCGCTCGCCCGGGCCACCATCGACTACGCCCGCGAGCGCGGGGCGGCGGCGGTGGAGGGCTATCCGATGGACCCGCAGCCGGGCAAGGAGGTGACCTGGGGCGAGCTGCACGTGGGGGCGCGTCAGGTGTTCGAGGACGCCGGGTTCGAGGAGGTCACCCGACCCACCCTGCGTCGGGTCGTGATGCGGATCGACCTCGCCTGACCGGGTTGGTCAGGAGGCGCTCCGACGTACCTCGTGCCAGGCCATCCAGGCCTCGAACCGGCCACCGGGTGTCGCCAGGTGCTCCCGCAGCGCCTCCTCGAGCCGGTCGACCTCGGGACGCAGCCCGAACATGCGGAACTCGACGACCCGCTCCGGGTCGCAGACGTGGGGAATCGGCTCGCCGCGCTCCACCGACTCACCACAGTCGGGGCACGGCATGAATCGCGACCGGAACAAGGCAACCTCCTTGGCCCGGAGGGTTGCCCGCGCGGCGGAGCCCAAACAGCCTATGGCCGGGCCCGCCGGGCGGCCCTAGGGTGACGGACGGGCAGGTGCCGGAGCGGAGGCTCACATGGCAGACAATGCAACCCTGATCCGCAGCCTGTACGACGCATGGAACCGGCGTGACTTCGAGGTCGGCGTGCAGGCGATGGCACCCGACGGCAGGATCACCTTCATGGGGACCGGCGAGACGTTCGAAGGACCGGAGGGCGCCCGGAGGTTCAACCAGGCCTGGGCCGACGGCTTCCCCGACGGCCAGGTCACCGTCGACTCGGTGGTGGCCGAGGGCGACCAGGTGGTCGCGGAGTACACGGGCCGCGGCACCCACACGGGGGCGTTCGAGACCTCGATGGGCTCGATCCCGGCCACCGGCAAGTCGCTGACGCTCAAGCTGTGCGACGTCTACGACATCGAGGACGGCAAGGTGAAGTCCCAACGGACCTACCTCGACACCGGATCCATGATGGCCCAGCTCGGCCTGCTCCCGGAGCAGACCGCGACCGCCACCCAGCAGTAACCCAGCAGCAACCGGAACGATCGGGCACCTGCCCACTCCGGTCGATTCGGACGCGGGGCGCGGCGACCGTAGACTCGCCGCCCGTGGCACTCACCATCGGAATCGTCGGGCTCCCCAACGCCGGCAAGTCGACCCTCTTCAACGCGCTGACCAAGAACGACGTGCTCGCGGCGAACTACCCGTTCGCGACGATCGAGCCGAACGTCGGGGTGGTCGGCGTCCCCGAGCCCCGGCTGGGCAAGCTCGCGGAGCTCTTCGGCTCGGCCAAGCAGCTCCCCGCCACCGTCGAGTTCGTCGACATCGCCGGCATCGTCCGCGGTGCCTCCGAGGGGGAGGGGCTGGGCAACAAGTTCCTGTCGCACATCCGCGAGTCCGCCGCGATCTGCCAGGTGACCCGGGTGTTCCGTGACGACGACGTCACCCACGTCGACGGCGAGGTCAACCCCGCCAACGACATCTCCACCATCCAGACCGAGATGATCCTGGCCGACCTCCAGACCGTGGAGAAGGCGATCCCGCGGCTGGAGAAGGAGGCGCGGATGAAGAAGGAGAACGTCGCCGTCCTCGAGGCCGCGCGCGAGGCCAAGGAGCACCTCGAGGCGGGGACGCCGATCATCGCCACCCGCGTCGACCGGGCGCTCGTCCGCGAGCTGTCGCTGCTCACCGCGAAGCCCTACATCTACGTCTTCAACTGCGACGCCGACGAGCTGTCCGACGAGGACCTCAAGCAGCGGATGCGCGACCTCGTCGCCCCGTCCGAGGCGATCTTCCTGGACGCGAAGTTCGAGGCCGAGCTGGTCGAGCTCGGCGACGACGACGAGGCCCGCGCGATGCTCGAGGAGATGGGGGTCGACGAGCCCGGTCTCGACGTACTCGCCCGTGTCGGGTTCGACACCCTCGGCCTGCAGACCTACCTCACGGCCGGCCCCAAGGAGTCCCGCGCCTGGACGATCCCCAAGGGCGCCACCGCTCCCGAGGCCGCGGGCGTCATCCACACCGACTTCCAGCGTGGCTTCATCAAGGCCGAGATCGTCTCCTTCGACGACCTCGTCGACGCCGGGTCGATGGCCTCCGCCAAGGCGGCCGGCAAGGTCCGCATGGAGGGCAAGGACTACGTGATGGCCGACGGCGACGTCGTGGAGTTCCGCTTCAACGTCTGAGACAGCCCTGTTTCCGCAGGTCATGGGAAGTCGTCGACGGTGGGAGTGGTCGCGATCAACACGGCTACCCGACCGAAGCCGCGAGGATCGTCGTCGCGGAAGCAGCAGCAGCCGGACGCAGTCGACTCTGGGCCACGGTTCGGGCCGCGACGGCGGTCCCTGGGTTTCAGGGTCGGGTCAGGGCTGCACCTGATGTGCCCGGCTCCCGTCTCGGCGCACAGTTGAGGAGTGGCGGGGATACGCCCTGACACTGACTCGAAGGAAGGGCAACAACATGAACGACGTCCACCAGAGGTTCGCCCAGCAGGGCCTGGTCCGGCCGCGGGACGGGCGAGTCGTGGGCGGTGTGTGCGCCGGCCTCGGTCGACGCTTCGGCATCACGCCGTGGGCCGCGCGGCTGCTGTTCGTTCTGCTGCTCATGGTCATCCCGGGCAGCCAGATCCTGATCTACCCGATCCTGTGGATCCTGATGCCAGCGGAGGAGACCGTGCCGTTCCAGACCCCGTCGACCCCACCGGCGCGCGCCGCCTGACCGGTCACGTGAAGCCGACCAGCTGAATCGCCGCACGCGCCGCTTGGCCCGATGCCTACCGCTCGGGCGGGGCGGCGGTCGGCGGGATACGACCTTTGCCGGCGGGTCTCGTCGATGGCGGCCGGACGGGCGGTGGTTCTACGAGTCGTGGAACCCGACCCGTACGGCTCGCCAACATCCGGACATGGCTCGTTGAGCTGCGCTCAGCCGGCCTCGGCGCTGCGGAGCGCCTGGTCGACCAGGTCGGCCAGGAAACGACTCCCGACCTCGTTGGGATGGGTCGAGTGGGGGAACAGCATGGTCTGCTTGTCCCACCCGCGGCTGTTGGGATCGACCACGACCGTTTGGGGGAACTCGGCGGCGACCTGGTCGAGGACCGCGTTGAAGACGTCCATGACGTGGTCGTCACCGTTCGGGTGAGCCGTCGAGATGCTGTAGTCGAGGAGGTACGGCTCCTTGAGCAGGACCACCTCGTCAGGGTGCCGCTGCTGCGGCAGTCGGGCGTCGAACATGAAGTTGCCGCTGCCGGACTCCTTGGTGAGCCGGATCGTGTGCCCCGCCATCCGGGACGGGACTCGGTAGAGCAGCGCGATGCCCGAGCGGCCGTACGACGGGTGCACCCGGTGCCCGGTGCGGATCCGCGTCACCGTGTGGCCGGCGGTGCGGTCGCTGAGCCGCACCGTGATGCCCGTCCCGCTGACGCCGCGCAGGACGAGGTACTCGCCGCCCACGGCCCGGAACTGCACGAAGGAGTCGTTGCGTGTGGTGACGTGCATGGCGCCACCGGAGGCGCCGGACAACAGCTGGGTGTGCCAGGTGCCGTGGTAGCCGTGGCTGCGGTCGGTGTCTTCGATGCGACGCGACGCCGAGACGGTCGCGACCATGGCGCGCAATGCGTTGCGGGTGGTGGTCAGCGCGAGAGAGTCGACACCGAGGTCGCGGGCGGTGTTGGTGACCGCCTGGAAGAGCACGTCCCCCGCCGTCCCTGCGCGCCAGGTGCCGTCGCTGTCGCCGAGGACGTAGTCGGCCACCTGGTGCACCATCGGGCCGTTGCGGCCGCGGTTGTGCAGCGTCTCGCCCCGGTCCGCCGCGACGAGGTTGGGGTAGGCCTGCGAGGGGTCGCTCATGCCGTAGCCGGTGGTCCATGAGTGTCCGTAGACGTAGAGGTCGTGCGGAGCACTCGTCTCGGCCGCGGTAGGCGCGGCCGTCCCCACGGCCAGAGCCAGCGCCATCGACGAGGCGGCGATCGCCGCCGTTCTCCTGAGCATGTGCGTCCCCCGAGTGGTCCGGCCGCTTCTGTCGGCACTCAGTCTGCGGGTGGGAGCCGGTGTGCGAGGGCAATTCGCGACATTCGCTCCCGCGGTGTGATCGGGGCCACCTCCGAGGGGCAGCGGAGGGGACCACGGTGGGGCGGACGGGGTGCTGCGCACTGCTCGCGACTCCGCTCCGAGTGCTCGCCAGCGTCCTCTCACGGCTCAGCTGGCGTGTCAGGATTGCGGTATGACCGCGGATCTGCATGTCCTTTGTGCTGGCTATGCCCACGATCGGGTGGCCAGCACGGTGGTGTTGATCCAGGACGAGGGGCGCGCGATCATCGTCGATCCCGGGATGGTGTCCGACCGCAGCAAGATCCTCGACCCGTTGGCGAGTCTGGGTGTTGATCCTGCCGAGGTCGGCGATGTGGTGTTCAGCCACCATCACCCTGACCACACCTTGAACGCAGCTCTGTTCGCGGGGGCACGGTTCCACGACTTCTGGGCGATCTATGAGGCGGACATCTGGACCGACAGGGCGGCCGACGGCTTCCAGCTCTCGGCCTCGGTGAGGCTGATGGCGACACCCGGTCACACAGCCGAAGACATCACCACGTTGGTCGAGACCTCGGACGGACTCGTGGCCTGCACCCACCTGTGGTGGTCGGAGGAAGGCCCGGCTCAGGATCCTCTGGCCGAGGACCAGGCGGCGCTTGAGCGTTCCCGGGCAAGGCTCCTCGAGTTGGAGCCGTCACTGATCGTGCCCGGCCATGGTGCGCCGTTCCGGCCCACTCCAGCACACCTGACCTGATCCGCGACCGCCCTGAGGCACAGGTCACGGTTCACGCAGCAGACTCGGACGTGCGGCGTCGTAGCCGTGCGGCCATGGGCATGCCGAGCAGCTTGACTGCGGCGGCGCGCACGAGATGCGGCCGGGATACCGCGAGGAATCCGATGGCCCCGAGCTTCTCGCGCACACCAAGTCCGGGCGGCGTCGAGCACACGGCGTCCAAGGTCGGTCGCCTGGCCCTCTCATCGCATGTCAACTGCCAGGTATCCAGCAAATGTTCACACCGCGCGCGCCTCGGGTGTCACTTGTGCGGTTGCCCGGTCGCCCTCATGACAAGGCAACATGGCACGCATGTCCTTGCCCACCCCCACGCTGCACACCGCTCGCCTGCGACTGCGCCCCGTGACCAGCGCGGACGCGGACGCCCTCTTCGCGCTGCACAGCAGCGCCTACGTGCTGCGCTACTGGGACGCGCCGCCCTGGAGCGAACGTGCGCGCGCCGAGCGCTTCATCACGGCTTGCCGGCAGATGGCGGAGGAGGGCAGCGGGGCGCGGCTGGCCATGGACCGTGTTTCCGACGGGGCGTTCATCGGCTGGTGCAGTCTGACCCGGTGGAACCCGGACTATCGCAGCGCGTCGATGGGCTACTGCCTCGACGATGCGGCGTGGGGCCACGGCTACGCGACGGAGGCCGCGCGCGCCTTGCTGCAGTGGGCATTCGACACGCTGGACCTGAATCGAGTCCAGGCCGAGACCGATACGCGCAACGTGGCATCTGCTCGCGTCCTGGAAAAGCTCGGGTTCGTGCGTGAAGGGACGTTGCGGGAAGACTGCGTCGTGAACGGCGAGGTGTCGGACTCGTGGGTGTACGGGCTGATCAGGCGGCAGTGGCGGCCGTCGTCCGGGTCGGGTCCCGGCCGCTGAATGCTCTTGCGAGCGAGGGCGCCCGGCCGCCCCACTGACGACCTGAGTGTTCGGTCAGCGGCCGAGCGTCAAGAGCGCACTCGCGTCGCTGCGCGATCGAGCAAGCCCGACCCTTGACCCACCGACGCCGACCAAGTGCCGGCTGGTGGTCAGGGGGACCCCATACCTCGCATCTCCAGGAACGTCCTGACATGGCGATCCGCAGGTTTCTCGGCCTCTCGCCTGCCTGCTCAGCCGATCACCCGCCGAGGATGATGACTCCCTCGTCCGGCTCGCCGGAGTGTCGAGAAGTGCCTCTTGCATGGCGCGCACAAACACTCATCCAGACACCCGCGCAGCAGCGTGATGCCGCCGACGACGGACGTGGAGACCGCTCATGACCGACCCCGACCGCACGACCCTGCCGCTCGCCGCACCGGAGTTCGGGGGAACCGCGAACCGCACCCTTCGTGGCTCGCAGCCGGACTGGAACCTCATCCGTCACCCAGAGCCTCCCGAGGGTGCACCCAATGTGCTGCTGGTGCTGATCGACGATGCCGGGTTCGGGAACCCGAGCACTTTCGGTGGGCCGATCCAGACCCCGAACTACACACGGGTGGCCGAGGGGGGCTTGCGCTACAACCGGTTCCACGTCACCGCCCTGTGTTCCCCTACCCGAGCGGCGTTGCTGACCGGGCGGAACAACCATGCGGTCGGCTTTGGGTCCGTCGGTGAGTTCTCCAGCGGGTTCCCCGGCTACACCGCGATGCTGCCTCAGGAGTGTGCTCCGCTCCCGAGGATCCTGCGCGACAACGGATACAGCACGGCGGCCTTCGGGAAGTGGCACCTGACCCCGGACGGGCAGCAGGGGCCCGCGGGCCCGCTGGACCGTTGGCCGACCGGGTGGGGGTTCGACTACTTCTACGGATTCCTGGGTGGCGACTCCGGGCAGTGGGACCCCTGTCTGGCCGAGAACCAGAAGATCATCGGCACCCCGGCGGAGTACTACGACGAGGAGAACCCTTACTACCTGCCAGATGCGATGGCCGACAAGACCATCGAGTGGCTGCATGGTGTGCGCGGCCAGGATCCGCGCAAGCCGTTCTTCGCCTACTTCTCCACCGGCTGCAGCCACGCCCCACATCACGTCGCCTCGACGTGGGCGGACAGGTACAAGGGGCAGTTCGACCAGGGGTGGGACCGGCTGCGGGAGGAGGTGTTCGAGGAGCAGAAGGAACTCGGAGTCGTCCCAGCGGACGCGGAGCTCACCCCACGAGACGACGCCTTCCCGGCCTGGGACGACGTTCCCCCACGCCTGCAGGCGTTCTACGCGCGGCAGATGGAGGTGTACGCCGGCTTCTCCGAGAACGCCGACCACAACGTCGGCCGGGTCATCGACGCGATCGACGAGCTGGGCGAGCTGGACAACACCCTGGTCGTCTGGATCTGGGGCGACAACGGCGCCAGCTTGGAGGGCACCATCACCGGCTCGTTCAACGAGATGACGATGCAGAACGGCATCCCGCTCACCGACGAGATGCAGCTGCAGCTCGCCGAACGCTACGGCGGCACCGAGTCCTGGGGTGGCCCGATCATGGACCCGCACTACTCGGCCGCGTGGGCGTGGGCCGGGAACACCCCGTTCAAGTGGGGCAAACAGGTCGGCTCGCACCTGGGCGGCACCCGCAACCCGATGGTCCTGCACTGGCCCGAGCGGATCCTCGACCCCGGAGGCCTGCGCTCCCAGTTCACCCACGTCACCGACGTCGCTGCCACGATCCTCGACATCGCTGGCATCCCGGCGCCGTCACGGGTCGACGGCGTCGAGCAGGAAGCGCTGCACGGGGTCAGCTTCGCCGACTCGCTGATCGACTCGTCCGCGCCCGAACGGCACACCCAGCAGTACTTCGAGACCATGGGCAACCGCGCGATGTACAAGGACGGCTGGTGGCTCGCGATGAAGACACCGCGGATCCCGTGGGTGGTCACCCCCGAGGCCTTGGGGCCCTACGCCCCCGAGGTGTGGGATCCCGACGCCGACCCGGCCGAGCTGTACTACCTGCCGGACGACTTCACGCAGGCCCACGACCTGGCCAGTGAACACCCTCGAGAAGGTTGAAGAGCTCAAGAAGCTGTTCTGGCAAGAGGCCGAGCGCTACAAGGTCCTCCCGCTGCTGGCCACGCTCTCGGCGTTCTTCGGCATCACGCCGCCCTTGGAGGCTGCTCACAAGATCGAGTTCCGCGGCGACGTCCAGAACGTCGCACCCGGCATGATCCCGCGCATCTACAACCGGTCGTACGCGATCAGTGCAGACCTCTTCGTCCCCGACGAGGGCGTCGAAGGCGTGATCGTCGCCGAGGCGGACCACCTCGGCGGGTTCTCGCTGTTCGTCGATGCCGGCAGGCTCACTCACACCTACTCGATGATGGGTGTGTTCGTGTATCGCCAGCAGGCCGAGACCCCGCTGCCGACCGGCGAGGTCAACGTCCGGGTCGAGTTCGCCGCCGACGCAGCCAAGCCGGCCACCGGGGGGCAGGTCACGCTGTTCGTGAACGGAGCCGAGGTGGGTGGTGGACGGATGGACCACACGGTGCCGATGCGGTTCTCCGCCTACGCGGGCATGGACATCGGCCGCGACAACGGCGGCGTGGTCGACCTGAGCTACGCCGACAGGCGTCCGTTCGCGTTCACCGGCACGGTCAAGAAGGTCGTCTTCGACGTCAAGTCCCATCGCAAGGCCAAGGACGAGCAAGCCGTCCACGCGGTCGCGCACCAAGCCCACGCTGCACACGGACTCTCCTCATGAACCCCACCGCCGGACTCAAGGTCCTCTCACTGCCGTTCGACCACGAGACCACCGACGTCCTGATCGGCAGCTACCTGTCCCACGACGCCGCCCTCGACGACTATCGAGCCGCGCTGACCTGCGGCGCCTACCTGCACGGCGCGATCGTGGTCGCCAAAGACCTCACCGGAAAAGTGACGGTGAAGCAGTCCGACCACATGGTCCGTGAAATGGCTCAAGGGCTGGGCACGGTCGGCTTCTTCACAGGCCTGGCCGTGTTCCCGCTCATACCCCTCACGGTCGGCTTCGGAGCCGCGGTCGGTGGGGTCCTCGGTGAGGCCCTGCACCTGGTGACCGAGACCAAGGTAAGGACTCAGGGAGCGACGACGATCCCTCTCGGATGCGCTGCGCTCATCGTTGCCTACCCTCGGTCCTCAGCCGACGCAGTGGAACCGGTCGTGACACGCGCGGTCATCAAGGTCACCGACGAGGCGCGCGGTCACCACGTGCAAGCTCTCAGAGGGGCTCTCGCCGGTGCGCAGAAGCAGATGGCGGCGACCGGCGCCTAGACGTCCGTCCGGACTGTGCTGATCCGCTTCGACGCCCGATGAGGGCCGTGCGGTCGCGAACCGCCGCCGTGCTGTCCTCAGGCGGCCGCGTAACGCTGACGTCCGGTCACTCCGCCCCCGAGCCAGTGGCCGATGTCGAAGAGGAAGCCGAGCACGACGAAGGTCCAGCCCCATCCGTTGACCCCCGTGACCGGGCTGTACGCGAAGACGTAGAACAACGTCGCGTACGGGAAGAAGATCAGCCCCAGCAGGGGGATGACGAAGCCGTTGTAGGCGCGGTCCACCAGGTTCGTGAAGATCCACACGAGCACCAGCGCGACCCTCGGTGCGAACCCTGCGAGCAGCGCGAACAAGCATCCCATCTCCGGCTCCCTCCGTGCTTCGCCCGGTTCACCGGTGCGTCAGCCGTCCCGTCCATCGTGCTGCCGGCTCCCGGGTGAGTCGTCCTCCGCTCGGGGTGAGTCCGGGCACCTGACGCGGTCGAACTGGCGCAATCGGGGGCGTGGCCGGCCTGGGGGAGTCCGACGCCGAAGCACACCACAGGCCTCGGAAGGGACCGATCACGATGACGACGACAGGAAGACAACACCTGGAGTGGATCCGTCGAGCAACCCTCGCAGCGGGTGTCGCGGCACTCAGGAACACACCCCGACCGCGCTCCGGCCGACGGCCGCCGGGACGGTGACGGTGAGGTCTGCCCTCGGAGGGGAGGTTCTCAACCGGGCGTTCAACCTGCTCTGAGCTCCAGTCCCCGACGGTGCCCGGCGGTCGACTCCACCGCCGGGCACCGCCGTGTCCCGGTCCGGATCAGTCCACGCACAGACAGAAGGGGTGCCCCGCCGGGTCGAGGAAGACCCGGAAGGTCGTGCCGGGCTGATGGTCGTGCTTGGTCGCGCCGAGGTCGAGCACGGCCGCTTCGCCGGCGTCGAGGTCGTCGACGATCACGTCGAGGTGCATCTGCTGGGGCACCTCCTGGTTCGGCCAGGCAGGCGGGGTGTAGGCCTCCACCTGCTGGAAGGAGATGCACTGACCGTAGTCCGCGCGGACCTCGGCCCAGTCGGAGGAGACGTCGACCTTCCAGTCCAACAGGGCGCCGTAGAACGTCGCGAGAGCGCCGGGATCGGGGCAGTCGATGACGATGCTTGGGAACCGTGCGATGGCCATGGCGGGCACGGTACGCGTCAAAGCGGACGATCCACGTCCGGATGACGCCTCGGGGGCACCCTAGGCGAACCTTGCCTGCTCCCTGGCCTCGTACGTCGACCCCGGCTTGGCGGGGAGGATCGCACCGATGAGCCACAGCAAGGGGATGAAGATGCCGACGATCCCCAGCAGGGTATGGCCCTTCTGGAAGGTGATCAGGCAGACGGTGAACAGACAGCAGACGTAGAACGCCGCCAGGACGCTCCAAAGTATCCACTCCAGCCCAGTCATGTCGTTTCCCTTCGCTAGGGGTCGCATCCCCCTGAATCGTTCACCGCCCGGCGCTGTCCCGGCTCATCCCTTCCGGATGACCGTCTGCCCACTGCGCACCATCGCCGTCAGCAGGTTTCGGAGGTGCTCTTGGACAGGTCCTGCACCGCGCTCGTGAGATCGCGCATCGACGTCCTGGCCGCCTCCATGTTCGCCGGGACCGGCCGGTCCACCGCGGCGGCGACCGTCTTGTCGAGGCTTGTCGCGGCAGCCTCCACGGCCTTGACCTCATCCGCGAACTCCGACTCCGCGGTCTCCGACAGGTTCTTCACCGTCGTGCCCAGGGTGGCCATCGACTTCTCCACCGCTGGGACGGTGGACTTGCTGAGATAGTTCTGGTTGATCTGGGCCACCGCGGAGTCCAGGGAAGCCACGGACTTGCAGAAGTCGGAAGGCTGGCTTCCTCCCGCGGTGCAGCCCACCACCAGGGCGGCGGCGCCGATGGCACATGTGGCCAGCGAAGAGACTCGAAGACCAGCCTTCGCGCATACCACCAAGGTCACCGCAGACCGGGCGCGTCAGCATCCTCCGGAACGGACGATCACGTGCGACCGGCCGCGCCGGCCCGCGTCATCCGTCGCGGATGAGGCGGGCGGCTGGGAGGGGAGTGTTCGAATCGGCGATGACGAGCCGACAGAGGGAGACACGATGACCACCGCAACGGCCGCCCCGCCCACCCAGCGCGAGCCGGAGCTGCTCGGGCAAACCGTCGTCGTCATCGGCGGCAGTGCCGGCATCGGGCTGGCGACTGCAAGGCGTGCCCGAGCCGAGGGAGCCGACGTCATCCTGGTCGGCCGCGATCCCGAGCGGCTGCAGCACGCCGCCGGCGAGGTCGGCGCGCGGAGCACCGCGACGTTCGACGCCAACGATCTGGCTGCCCTGGGGTCCTTCTTCGCACACCTCGAGGGACCCATCGACCACGTGATGGTGACAGCCGGCGGCCCCTACTACGCGCCCCTCGCCGAGATGGACTTCGACGAGGCGCGCCGCGCGCTCCAGGAGCACCCCATGCTGATGGTCGGCGTCGCACGCCACGCTGCCGGCAAGGTACGCCGTGGAGGCACGCTCCTTTTCATGGGCGGCACCGGGGCTCGCCGACCGGGCGTGGGTGTGGGGATCAGCTCGGCGATGACCGCCGCCCTCCCTGCCCTGACCGCCAGCCTCGCGCTCGAGGTGGCGCCGGTTCGGGTCAACCTGATCGCCGCCGGCTTCGTCGACACACCCTTGTCCGCGACGCTCCTCGGCGATCAGCTCGAGGAGCGGCGTACGGACCTCCGGACCACGCTCCCGATCGGGCGCGTGGTCGGACCGGCCGATGTCGCCGCGCTGGCCGTGCACATCATGACCAACACCGCCCTGACCGGCGCGACCTACGACATCGACGGCGGCCAGCAGCTCCTCCCCGGGTGAGCACACCAGCGCTCGCGGCGCGAAGGGGACATCCGCACGGCCGCGACGATGGCGATTCGTCCTTCTCATCCCACGCGGACGATGGACCCGCGGGCTGTGGCAGAGACATTGGGGCGGGCGGCTGCCCGGCTCCGGCGTGGGCCGGACGCGTTGGTCATGGGTCGTGAACGGAGCGGGGTCCCTTGCCTGAAGGTCTGTCTCCTGCGGAGGCGCACAAGGAGCTCGAGCATCATCGAGCACTCGCCTCGTGTCGCCGGCAGGCACGGCCGGATACTGCAGATCTGCGAGGCCGCTGTCCTCGCGGCCGTCACGCTCACCGCCGCCTGGTCGGGGTTCGCGGCCGCCAAGTGGGGGACTGAGTCACGTCTCGAGCTGGCAGCTGCGTCGACGGCCCGCAGTGAGGCCAACCGTGCGGTGTCCAGCGCCGAGCAGACCCGCAACTACGACGCCTCCATGTTCAATGCCTGGTTCACGGCGTGGACACTGGATCGCCCCGACAAGATGAAGATCGCCGAACGTCGGTTCCGTCCTGCCTACGAGGTGGCCTTCCAGGCGTGGCGCAGCACCAACCCGGAGACGAACCCGGACGCCCCACCCGGGCCGTCCTACATGCCGGAGTACGTCATCCCCGCAGAGACCCGAGCTGCGCGACTGGACAGCAAGGCGAACTCGCACGCGGCCGCTGGTGAGTCCGCCGGAGTCGCCGGCGACAAGTACATCCGGGTCACCGTGGTGCTCGCCGGGGTGCTGTTCCTGATTGGCATCGGCAGCACGTTCACGATCGCGGGAGTCCGTTACATCCTGCTCGGGGTCGGCGCCACACTGCTCATTGCAGCGGTCGTGCTGATCACCTTCCTGCCTTCGCCACCCGGGTAGCGGCCGGGCCCGCCCTGTGCTCGGTTGCCGAACCACTGGTCGGGCCCGACGAAACGTCCGGATCCGTCGATGTCCGGCAAGCGTCGGTGCGGTGGGAAACGCGGGGCCGTACGCGAGCCCTTCTGCCGCGGGACTCGCCGCCGCAGCAGAAAGCGCGCTAGACCGTGGCTTTTGCCCATTGCTCGTGGTCGTCCCCGGGACGGAGAGTGCGCGGGGGTCACTGATCGTGTGCGACCCTGCCGCGACGTGGCCCATCGCCGACAAACCCGAGGAGATGCGACATGTCACAGTTCCTTTTCCAGGTTTCCTACACGAGTGACTCGTGGGCCAAGCAGGTTCGTGACCAGGGCAACGTGCTGGACAGGATCCAGCCCCTGTTGAAGGCGTGCAAAGGACGCGTGGACAGCTGCTTCTACGCCTTCGGCGACTACGACCTGGTCCTCATCGCCGACTTCCCGGGCCCCGAGGAGGCCGCGTCCTTCTCACTGGCCGCAACCGCCGGTGGTGCGGTCAAGACGATCACGACCACCTCGTTGCTGACCGTCGAGCAGGGCATCTCGGCGATGGGCCGTGCTGCCGAGGCCGGCAAGCAGTACGTGCCTCCGGTAGACGCCCCTGCCCACCACTGAGCACCGCTTGGTCAAGTGGTGAGCTGACTGCGCGAGTGGGTCGCCGCCCTCGCCTGCTCGGATGCGGATCACGTGTCCGCCCGACTGCTGAGTCGGCTCCCTGATCCAGATCTGGCCGCGCTCAGCAGAGGCTCCGCCCCGGTGATGCCGTGGGTCGAGGAGCACCCGAACGGCCCGACACCAGGTCGGCGCCGGCGGGGATAGCGTGCGGCCATGGCGACACATTGGACGCTCGGCTGTGACGCTGCCGATCCACACCGGATCGCCGCGTTCTGGAGGCATGCACTCGGCTACGTGGACGAGCCCGGCTACGACGACCCCGACGGTGCCTCGATCGTCGATCCGGACGGGAAGGGCCCGGCCATCGGCTTCCTCCGGGTGCCGGAGGGCAAGACGGCCAAGAACCGGATGCACATCGACATCCGCGTGGCGGGGGAGCCCCCGTGGGACATGGGCGAGCGGGAGCAGCTGATCCGTGCGAAGGTCGCCGACCTCGCGGCGAGGGGGGCGGCCTTCGTGCGCGAGGAGTCCTACGGCGACCAGCTGGGCCACGTCGTCCTGCTCGATCCCGAGGGCAACGAGTTCTGCGTCGCGTGAACTTCGGCCTCGCTCCCGCCGAGCGTGGGCGACGGTGCAGGGGTGACGCGGGCTGTGTGCGGCTAGCGGCTGGGCGTGTCTCGAGAAAATGCCGCGGCAGTTCTCGAGATATGCCCTAGCAGGTCTTCCAGAGCCCGCGCGGGACGGCCCTGGCGGCCGCCTCGGCGCGGCGGAAGTCGGCGGTCCGCAGGAACGGCACGCCCTGGTAGACGTACACGGTCGCGTGGCCGAGCCACACCTGGCGGCGGTTGACCTGCACGCCGTCACGGGTGCGGGTGATGTAGCGCAGGGCCCGGCCGTAGCGGTCGGAGCTCGCCTGCGTGGTGTCCGACACCAGCCGCACCCGGGTGCCGACCGGCAGCATCCGCTTCATCGCCGCGGACGCGGCCGGGCCGCCGCACTCGACACCGTTGTAGACCTCGGGCGTGTCGATGCCGAGCAGCCGGACCCGCTGAGCGCGCCCCGACCCCAGGCGTACGTCGACCGTGTCCCCGTCGACCACATGGGTGACGCGGGCGTACTCCACGACGGTCCGCCGCGCCGCGCTCGACACGAGCGGGACCACGCCCGTCGTACCCCCACTGCCGCTGGGCACCGTGGAGCCGAGGTAGCAGGGGCACGGGTTCGCGTCGCAGGCCACGCCGTCACCGTCCGCGTCGAGCCGGTGCGGGTCGGTCGAGGGGCTGTTCTGCAGGAAGAAGACCTGGGCGGCCTTCTGGGTCGCGAAGTCGCCGCAGTCGCGGTCGACGACTGCCTGGGCTGGGCCGGACCACAGCAGGGTCAGCAGGCCCGCCAGGAGGGCGAGCACGGGCACGGCGACGAGACGTTTCACGAACATGGCTCCCCCGGTGGCAGTGGACCACGAGGTTAGGGCGCACAGCCCCTGGCTGTCCCCGGAACCGGTTTTGCCGACCAGGCCGTGGAATGCGCTGTCGGTGCGGCGTGTCCTTTGGGAGACTTGGCCGGGTTGAGGGGACACAGGGCCTACGGGTCCCGACCGGAGGACTGCGCCGTGAGCCGGACGGACGACGCCAACGTGACCGCGGACCAACCCGTGGGGACGCCCTCGGGAGTGCCCACCGGCCGCCTGCACGTGCGCTTCGCCGCCGACCCGGCCAGCGTCCCGGGTGCGCGGCGGTTCGTCGTGGACGGGCTGCACTCCTGGGGGCTGGACGAGCTCGCGGACGATGCCGCGCTCTGCATCAGCGAGCTGGCCGGTAACGCCGCGCTGCACAGCGTGAGCACGTTCATGCGGGTCGAGGTGTGGCGCTCAGGGGACGTGGTCCGGATGAGTGTCGAGGACGACGGGGACGAACCGCTGGCGGTGGTGATGCCACGGGCCGACTACGGGCCGGCCGGCCGCTCGCAGTCCCATCAGCTCGAGAGCGAGCCCACCACGGGGCGGGGCCTCGCGATCGTGGGCTTCATCGCCAGCACCTGGGGCGTGGAGCGCACGCGCGACGGGAAGCGCATCTGGGCGGAGCTCGGCGGCGACGGCGCCGCGACTCCCGCGGCCGAGGAGACCGCCGCGCCACCCGCCGCCGAGGGCGGTCCGCTGCCGCCTGACTGGGCTCTGGTGCGGCTCGCCGGCTGCCCGGTGCGGCTGAGCCTGCGGCAGGACGAGCACCTCGACGAGCTGATGCGCGAGTTCCAGCTGCTCTCGGCCGACCGGGACAACGACGACTCCCTGGCCCTGGCGCGCCAGATCGAGGGACTGCTGCACGCACCCGCCCACGCCCGCTTCACGGGGCGGCGGCTGGCGGAGGTGGCGGACCGGGCCGGGCGGACCCACGTGGACATCGACATGGCGATGCCGCGGCTGGCCTCGACCTGGGTCCGGGAGCTGGAGCGGGCCGTGATGGCCGCGGACGCCCTCTGTGAGGACCGACGGCTCCTGACCCTCACGTCCCCGCAGGACCTCCGGGACCTGCGCGCCTGGATGACCGAGTCGATCGTGGCTCAGATCGAGCACGGCGCCGCCCCGGAGACCTGGGACGACTGGCGGGCCCGTCGGGTCTGAGAAGCCGGACGCCTGTGGTCTCGAACGGTGGGCACGGGCGCGCTGCCGGGGGAGTACCCCCAGTGCTCACAGGTCGTGGACCGGGCGACGGGCTTCCGCGCGCTGACCAGGAAGACCGACTTCCTGACCCGGAGTGCGGATGGTCATTCGCCCATCAACCTTGCGAGGCGCCGTCCCAGGACAGGCCATTGTGACGTGGAGTACGTGACAGTGAGGTGCCACCGGTTGAGGTAGATGATCTGGCCGCCCGGCGTCGCCGGCGGGCAGGGATCGCTCGGGCAGATCCTTCTGTTCAGGTTGAGGAACGATGTCCGCGGCAGCGTCTGCACCAGGTCGTGCTCAGCGCGGTCCAGGGGACCGGACCGCGTTGCCGGCCTCCGCGGGAACGAGCAGCGCGTTCGGGCCGTGGACGGGTCCTCGGCGATGCAGGCAGGAACGTCGAAGGGGGGTGCCGGTATCGGACGCATCAGCACGAGGTGCGAAGAGATCTGGTTGAGGGACCCGAGCGTCCGTGACGCGGCGGACCGCCACAGAGGGCGTCGCGTACTGCTAGGGGATCGATGCGTGGGGTCGGTCATCAGATAGCGCCCAGTGCCGCGGCTCCGGGCGAGTACGACGACGTCGACATGCCCCAACCGGCGGAGTTCCTCTCTCACGCCGGCCCGCCACTGGGTACAGGTGTCGTAGGCGGAGCGAGCCGGCCCCAGCCACATCAGCGCGTCCACCGTGGGGCAGCCCGACTTTCCCCAGAAGTAGAACTTCCATCCACGGTCGCGCGCGAGGGCCCGGTATGCCGAGAACCAGTGACCAGCGTTGGAGTCGCCCAAGAGAACGATGGTCCTGTCGCCGTCCGGATCGCCGAACTGGCAGTCGTGCGGAGTCGTCGTCGTGTAGAGGCTCTGGTAGCAGCCGCGCGGAACATCTGCGTCGTCTGTGCGAGCCTGTACGGCCGCCGCGACGGACAAGCCGTGTGAGTTGCTCCCCTCGGTGGCAGCGAAGGAGGGAAGGAGCACGAAGGCTGCCAGCACACTGACACCGGTGAGAATCACCCCGAGCATCAGTGATCGCCCGGTGAAGCGCGACAGCCACGCGGTACGGCGTGCGGGATTCTCGACGAAGTGGTGGCTGAGGACTGAGAGAGCGAGAGAGGCCGCGATCGCCGCCACGAGCCGCGTCACGCCCGCCCCGCCGGCACTCTGGTCTCCGGCGCCCTCTGCGGAGTCTGCTCCCACGCCACCGAGGAGGACCAGGCAAGGCCAGTGCCAGAGATACCAGGCGTAGGAGATCCGACCCAGGTAGCGCACCGGCGGCAAAGAGAGCAGGCGACCTACGCTCCATGATGTCTGCGCTGCCCCAGAAGCCAACAACATGGCAGTGCCGAGCACGGGGAGCGCTGCGGCGGAGCCCGGATAGGGCGTGTCACCGGTCAGCAGTCCTGCGGACGCAAGGATCATGAGCAGTCCGATCCACCCGAGGGAGATCGACCAGAGAGCTGGCCATCGCAGCCACCGGTCGGTCGCCAACGAGAGCCCAGCACCGACGGCCATCTCCCACGCGCGCGTGTGGAGACCGAAGAACGCGAACGGACCGCTGGCTGTCGTCGTGACAACGGAGAGGGCGAAGGAAGCGGCCCCCAGGGCCCCCAGCGTGACTGCGATCCGACGAAAGCCGACCTGCCAAGACCGTCGCGCTGCGCCGATGCTGACGAGGAGAAGCAGCAGCGGCCACAGGACGTAGAACTGTTCTTCCACACTGAGCGACCAGTAGTGCAGCACCGGGCTCTTCCCGGTCGACGCCATGTACTGCGTCGAGGCGCTGGCATAGTGCCAGTTGGCCACGTACATCGCAGCGGCCCGTATGTCCAAGCCGATCCCGGGCCGGTCGAGCACCGGTGCGAGGAACCTCGACGCGATTGCGGTCGTGACCAGGACCAGCGCCGAAAGGGGCAGTAGTCGCCTGACTCGTCGTGCGTAGAAGTTCGTGATCGACACCGTGCCGCTCGACCGCAGCTCTCGCACGAGGAGACCTGTGATCAGAAACCCCGAGATGACGTAGAAGACGTCGACGCCGACGAACCCTCCGGGAAGCACGCTCAGTCCGACGTGAAACAGCACCACGAGGGTGACAGCCACCGCCCGCAGTCCGTCGATGTCCCCGCGGTAGTCGGAGCTGTGACGATGCACCGCCTGCTGGGCGGGTCGCAGGATCCCCGGGGCTCTGACGCTCACTGGCCGAATGCTTGCACATTGCGTCATGGGCGGCCGGCAGCACCTTTCGAGTCGGTCGTACCGGCTTCCGCCCAACCACCGCACGGTCATTGACCGCGGGGGTCGTGCGGATGGTCGTAGGACCACCGTCCGATGGTGGCTCGCCCTCGGTCCGACGGATAAAGGAGCACCCCACGAAAGGTGCAGCCATGAGGAAGACAGCCGTCCTGACCGCCACGACCGTCCTGGTCCTGGCCGGCGGGTCCACCGCCTACGCGTTCGCCGCCGGGAGCGACGACGGCGCCGCGCACGACCGCGCAGCAGCGAGCAGCGCCGCCGCGTCGTTCGTGAGAGCGCACGGCCACGTCGTTGCGGTCGCGGCCGGTGACGACCACCGGAGCCGCCGGTCCGAGGTCGGTGACGACCGTGGCGGCGTGACCCGTCACGCGGAGTCGGGTGACGACCGGGGCGGCGTGACCCGTCACGCGGAGTCGGGTGACGACCGCGGCGGCGAGACCCGTCACGCGGAGTCGGGTGACGACCGGGGCGGCGAGTCCCGTCACGCGGAGTCGGGTGACGACCGGGGCGGCGAGTCCGCGTCACGCGGAGCCGGGTGACGACCGGGGCGGCGAGTCCCGTCACGCGGAGTCGGGTGACGACCGGGGCGGCGAGACCCGCCACGCGGAGCCGGGTGACGACCGGGGCGGCGAGACCCGCCACGTCGAGCCGGGTGACGACCGTGGCGGCAGCGAGGCGGAGTCCGGCGACGACAGCGGCGGCCGTCACGGCGGTGGCGAGGCCGAGTCCGGCGACGACCACGGGGGCCACGGGTCCGACGACTGACGTTGGCTTTCTCGGGGCCGGATGGGGGGTTCCGCGGGCGGTCGGGGACGATGGGTCGGCCATGACCCTCCTCGACCGCCTGCCGGCCGCCCCCGACCCCGACGCGCTGTTCGATGCGTTCGCCGGCTGGGCCGAGGACCAGGGCCTGAGCCTCTACCCGGCCCAGGAGGAGGCGCTGATCGAGATCGTCACCGGCGCGAACGTCATCCTCAGCACGCCGACCGGCACCGGCAAGAGCCTGGTCGCCACCGGTGCGCACTTCGCGGCCCTGGCCCAGGGACGACGGACGTTCTACACGGCGCCGATCAAGGCGCTGGTGTCGGAGAAGTTCTTCGCCCTGATCGCGGTCTTCGGGCCCGCGAACGTCGGCATGCTGACCGGTGACGCGGCCGTGAACCCCGGTGCGCCGATCGTCTGCTGCACCGCCGAGGTGCTCGCCAACATGGCGCTCCGCGAGGGCGAGGCGGCCGATGTCGGCCAGGTGGTGATGGACGAGTTCCACTTCTACTCCGAGCCGGACCGGGGTTGGGCCTGGCAGGTCCCGCTGCTCGAGCTCCCGCAGGCGCAGTTCGTGCTGATGTCGGCGACGCTCGGTGACGTCGCACGGTTCGAGGCCGACCTGACGCGCCGTACGGGACGACCGACGTCGGTCGTCACCAGCGCCACCCGACCGGTCCCGCTGACCTACGAGTGGGCGCTGACCCCGTTGCACGAGACGCTCGAGGAGCTGCTCGGCACCCACCAGGCGCCGGTCTACGTCGTGCACTTCACCCAGGCCGCCGCGCTCGAACGCGCCCAGGCGCTCACCAGCATCAACGTCTGCTCGCGCGAGGAGAAGGACAAGATCGCGGAGCTGGTCGGCGGCTTCCGGTTCAGCCCCGGCTTCGGCAAGACGCTGTCGCGGCTGGTCAGGCACGGCATCGGCGTGCACCACGCCGGGATGCTGCCGAAGTACCGCCGCCTCGTCGAGCAGCTCGCCCAGGCCGGCCTGCTCAAGGTCATCTGCGGCACCGACACCCTCGGCGTCGGCATCAACGTCCCGATCCGGACCGTGGTCTTCACCGGCCTCTCCAAGTACGACGGGCGCCGTCAGCGGATCCTCAAGGCGCGGGAGTTCCACCAGATCGCGGGCCGCGCCGGCCGGGCCGGCTACGACACCGCCGGCACCGTCGTCGTGCAGGCGCCCGAGCACGTCGTCGAGAACCACAAGGCGCTGCAGAAGGCCGGCGACGACCCGAAGAAGCAGCGCAAGGTGCAGCGCAAGAAGGCCCCCGAGGGCATGGTCACCTGGACCGAGGACGTCTTCGACCGGCTGGTCGTCGCCGAGCCCGAGGCGCTGGTGTCCCGGATGCGGGTCAGTCACGCCATGCTGCTCAACGTGATCGCCCGCGACGGCGACCCGTTCCTCGCGATGCACCGGCTGCTGCGCGACAACCACGAGGACGGCCGGTCACAGGTGCGGCTGGTGCGTCGGGCGGTCGCGCAGTACCGCTCGCTGCTGGCCGCCGGTGTCGTCGAGCGGGTCGACCCGGCCGGCGAGGACGGCCGCACCGTCCGGCTCGTCGACGGCCTGCAGCTCGGCTTCGCGCTGAACCAGCCGCTGTCGACGTACGCCCTCGGTGTCTTCGACGTCCTCGACCCCGAGCTGCCGACGTACCCGCTCGACGTCGTCTCGGTCGTCGAGGCGACGCTGGAGGACCCGCGGCCGGTGCTCGGCGCGCAGGAGTTCAAGGCCCGCGGCGAGGCGGTCGCGGAGATGAAGGCCGACGGCATCGAGTACGACGAGCGGATGGAGCTGCTCGAGGACGTCTCGTGGCCCAAGCCCCTGCAGGAGCTGCTCGAGCACACCTACGAGGTCTACCGCCGCAGCCACCCGTGGGTCGCCGAGGACGCACTGTCGCCGAAGTCGGTCGTGCGCGACATGTACGAGCGGGCCATGACGTTCGCCGAGTACGTCGCGTTCTACGGTCTCGCCCGGTCCGAGGGGCTGGTGCTGCGCTACCTCGGTGACGCCTACCGTGCCCTGCGGCAGACCGTCCCGGACAGCGTGCGCACCGACGAGCTCGACGACATCGTCGAGTGGCTCGGGGCCGTCGTGCGGCAGACCGACTCGTCCCTGCTCGACGAGTGGGAGCAGCTCAGCGACCCGACCCGGGCCGTCGAGCCGGATGTCGCGCCGCCTGAGCCGGAGAACATCACCGCCAACGAGCGGGCGTTCACCGTGCTGGTGCGCAACGCGCTGTTCCGTCGCGTCGAGCTGGCCGCGCTGCGCCGCCCGGACGACCTGGCGGCGCTGGACGGGTCGTCGGCCGACGACTGGCGGGACGCGCTCGACGCCTACTACGCCGAGCACGACAGCATCGACACCGGCCCCGACGCGCGCGGCCCGCGGATGCTGGTGGTCGAGAAGGCCGACCGGCTCTGGCAGGTGCAGCAGATCGTCGGCGACCCCGAGGGCGACCACGACTGGCGGATCGTCGGCACCGTCGACCTGGACGCCTCGGACCTCGAGGGCGAGCTGGTCCTGAACGTCGACGGACTGCTGCAGATCTAGGACACCACCGAGACGTCGGGTTGCTCGTGCCGATGTCCCGGGCGCGTGCGGCGGCCCGGCCCGCCTGGCCGGGGCTCAGTCCTGGCGCTGCGCGTAGGTCGACGCGATGCCGAAGTCGACGACCACGCAGGGCGCGTCGCCCACGACCCAGGCGTCATGGCCGGGGTCGATCCTGACCGCTTCGTCGGGACCGCACTCGGCCTCGGTCCCATCATCCATGCGGATGCCCATCCGCCCGGAGAGGACGTAGAGCAGGTGGGGCGACTGGCAGGTCTCGGTGCCCGCGATCGGGGCCAGGTGCTCCTTCCAGTGCCAGCCCGGCTCGAAGGTTCCCTTGATGACCGTCTTCCCCCCGAGCGTGACGACGAGTCCCTCGCCCTTGTCGACGAACGGTCGCTTCTCCTCCGGTGACGCGAAGGCCTTGATCTCGACTCCGGTCATGTTTCCCTCCTCGGAAGTACACCCCGTGGCCGACGCTAGGGGCGGCACAGTCAACCGCGCATGGCACGAACGGGCTCCCCCTCAGGGCATCTGGGTCGGGGGCGAGCGGCTGCGGTCCGGCCTACGCACCCTCGGCGAGAGCGTGAAGCACGTCCATCGCCCGCTCGGCGTCGGGCGTGGCCACCAGGATGTGGTCGTGGTGGTGGCCGGCCAGCACGTTGCAGCTGATGCCCTCGCGGCCGAGCGCCGTCGCGAACGCCGCGGTGAGCCCCACCGCCTCGAGCGACGAGTGCACGGTCAGGGTGATCCACGCGGCCACGTAGTCGTAGCCGATCCCGTGGATGTCCGCGGCGTCGCGCCGGACCACGATCGTCAGCCCCTCCGGCTCGCGGATCGTGGCCTCCACCGGCAGGCCCGTCGGCACGTTCACGACCGTGGCGTAGACGAACTCGCCGTCCCGCAGCACCGGCTCCAGCGTCCGCAACAGCTGTGTGAGGTCTGTTGTCCCAGCCATGTCCAGCATTGTCCCTCCGGGGCAGGATGTGGGCGTGTACGTCGTCGTGACCGGCCCACCCGGCGCCGGGAAGAGCACCCTGGCGCGGTCGCTGGCCGGCGAGCTGGGTCTGCCGCTGCTGGCCAAGGACACGGTCAAGCAGGCGCTGCTCGACGAGCTCGGTGCGGCCGACGTGGCGGAGTCCAGGCGGCTCGGAGGAGCGGCCGTGACGGCGCTGCTCGCGGTGGCACGCGACGCCGGGAGCGGGGTGCTGGACAGTGTCTGGGTCGACCGGCACCGGTCCGTGCGACGGCTGCGCGACCTGCGGGACGTTGTCGAGGTGTTCTGCCGGGCCGAGGTGGACCTGATGCGCTCGCGCTACGAGCAGCGCGCGCCAGGCAAGGGCGAGGGTCACTTCGACGAGCAGCGGCCCGACGAGGAGCTGTGGCCCGAGGCCGCGTTGCGACCCCTCGACGGCGGGTGGCGGGTCGTCGAGGTGGACACGTCCGGCCCGGTCGACGTACGGGATGTGGCGGAGCGGGTCAGACGAACGCGCTCTCGCCGGTGATGGCCCGGCCCACGATCAGCGTGTTGATCTCGCGGGTGCCCTCGTAGGAGTAGATCGCCTCCGCGTCCGCCACGAACCGGCCGACGTGGTGCTCGAGCAGGATGCCGTTGCCGCCGAGCACCTCGCGCGCCCAGCCGACGGTCTCGCGCATCCGGGCGGTCGTGAACGCCTTGGCCAGCGAGGCGTGCTCGTCCTCGAGCACACCGGCGTCCTGCAGCTGCGACACCCGCACGCACAGCGCGGTGGAGGCGACCACGTTGCCGAGCATCTTCACGAGCAGGTCCTGCACGAGCTGGAAGCCGGCGATCGGCTGGCCGAACTGCTCGCGCTCCTTGGTGTAGCGCAGCGCGTGCTCGTAGGCGCCGCGCGCGCACCCGGTGGCCGCCCAGGCGACGCCCATCCGGGTCACCTTGAGCACCTTGGAGGTGTCCTCGAAGGAGTTCGCGTTCGCGAGCCGGTTGGCCTCCGGGACGCGCACGCCGCGCAGGTGGATCTCGGCGTTCTGCACCACGCGCAGGGCGATCTTGTCCCGCTGTACGTCGAAGGTCATCCCCTCGGTGCCCTGCTCGACGACGAACCCCTTGACCTGGTCGTCCCCGACGTCGCGGGCCCAGATGACGACGAGGTCCGCGAACGACGCGTTGCCGATCCACTTCTTCTCCCCGTCGAGCACCCACGTGTCGCCGTCGCGGCGCGCGGTCGTGGCGAGGCCGCCGGCGATCCCGGAACCCTGCTCCGGCTCGGTGAGACCGAACGCACCGAGCAGCTCCATGCGGGCCATCGGCGGTAGCCAACGCTGCTTCTGCTCCTCCGAGCCGCACAGCTGGATCGACCCCATCGCGAGCCCCCCGTGCACCCCGAAGAAGGTCTGGATCGACGGGTCGACGCGGGCCAGCTCCAGCGCGGTCATCCCGTCGGCCAGCGCGCTGCGGCCCGGGCAGCCCGGTCCGTCGTACGGCAGGCCGGCGATGCCCAGGTCGGCGAAGCCGGGGACGAGCTCGTGCGGGAACTCGGCCCGCGTCCAGTAGTCGTTGATGACCGGCTCGACGTGCTTCTCCATGTGCTCACGCACCCGGTGCAGCCGTGCGCGGTCCTCGTCCTCGAGCAGCAGCTCGAAGCCGAGGAAGTCAGAGCGGGGGGAGTCGCCGAGATCCATGGGTGGAGTATGCCGCCCCAGAGCGCGATGCTGGCCTCATGGGGAAGAAGCACGAGAAGGCGACGCTGATGAACACCCCGGGCTCCAGCGACGGCAAGGCGCCCACCGTGCCGATCGGGGAGTACGGCTTCCTCAGCGACGGCGAGGTGTCGGCGCTCGTGTCGCCCGGCGGCTCCATCGACTGGATGTGCGTGCCGCGCTTCGACTCGGGCAGCGTGTTCGGCGCGATCCTCGGCCGGCACGCCGGCACGTTCCGCGTCGCGCCGCTGGACGTCACGGTGCCGGCCGACCGTCGCTACCTGCCCGGCACGATGATCATGGAGACGAGCTGGGGCACGCCGACCGGCTGGATGATCGTGCGCGACGCGCTGCTGGTCGGGCCGTGGCACCACGAGAACGACCGGTCGAAGACCTACCGGCGCACCCCGAACGACTACGAGGCCGAGCACATCCTGCTGCGCACCATCCGGTGCGTCTCGGGCGAGGTGCAGACGATCGTGAACTGCGAGCCGGCGTTCGACTACGGCCGCGCGCACGCCCGCTGGGAGTACACCGACGACGGCTACGGCCAGGGGGAGGCGACCGCTGACGGCCATGACGTGCGGGTCACCCTCACCACCGACATGCGGCTCGGCTTCGAGGGCGGCCAGGCCAACGCACGCACGCTCCTCAAGGAGGGCGACGTCCGGTTCGTCGCGCTCTCGTGGGGTGGGGCCAAGCCACCCACGACGTACGCCGAGGCCTACGAGAAGCTCGTGTGGACCGCGCACCACTGGCAGCACTGGCTGGCCCGCGGCGAGTTCCCCGACCACCCGTGGCGCAGCTACCTGCAGCGCAGTGCGCTCACCCTGAAGGGGCTGACCTACTCGCCCACCGGTGCGGTCATCGCCGCCGGCAGCACGTCCCTGCCGGAGACGCTCGGCGGCAACCGCAACTACGACTACCGGTACACCTGGATCCGGGACGCGACGTTCGCGCTGTGGGGGATGTACTCCCTGGGCTTCGACTGGGAGGCCGTCGACTTCTTCTCGTTCATCGCGGAGATCGCGGAGTGCGACGACGACCTGCAGATCATGTACGGCATCGGGGGCGAGCGGGAGCTCGTCGAGTTCGAGCTCGACCACCTCCCGGGCTACGCGAGCTCCCGTCCGGTGCGGATCGGCAACGCTGCCTACGCCCAGCGCCAGCACGACGTCTGGGGCGCCCTGCTGGACTCGGTGTACCTGCACTCCAAGGCCGCGGACCACCTCGACAACCGGATCTGGCCGATCCTCGACAAGCAGGTGGGGGAGGCGCTCAAGCACTGGCGGGAGCCGGACGCCGGCATCTGGGAGGTGCGCGGCGAGCTCCGGCACTTCACCTCGTCGAAGATCATGTGCTGGGTCGCGGTGGACCGCGGCGCGCGCCTCGCCCGCACCTCCGGCGAGGACGGGAAGGCCGCCGAGTGGCAGCTCGCCGCCGACGAGATCAAGCAGGACATCCTCGAGAACGGGGTCGACGAGCGCGGGGTGCTCACGCAGTACTACGGCAGCTCGGCGCTCGACGCGTCCCTGCTGCTGGCGCCGCTCGTGCGCTTCCTGCCGCCGGACGACCCGCGCATCCGGGCCACCGTGATGGCGATCCGCGAGGAGCTCACCGTGGACGGCCTGGTGCTGCGCTACAAGGTCGAGGAGACCGACGACGGGTTCAGCGGCGAGGAGGGCACGTTCACGATCTGCTCGTTCTGGATGGTGTCCGCGCTGTGCGAGATAGGCGAGTTCCACAAGGCCCGCAAGCTCTGCGCCAAGCTGCTGTCGTTCGCCGGCCCGCTCGAGCTGTACGGCGAGGAGATCGACCCGCACAGCGGGCAGCACCTCGGCAACTTCCCGCAGGCGTTCACGCACCTGGCGCTGATCAACGCGGTCCAGCACGTGATCCGGCTGGAGGAGCAGAACGGCACGCTGCCGCCGACCGGCTGACCGTCAGATGTTGGTGACCTCTTCCTCGGCGTCGCCTCCGCGTACGTCGAGCCCGGCGAACGCCGCGGGCGGCTCGCGCCACGGGTCCGGCAGCGATCCGGAGGCGGCGGCCTGCACCGCGGCCACGATCCGGTCCGGCTTCAGGGGCATGTCGAGGTGCCGCACGCCGAGGTGGCTGAGCGCGTCCACGACGGCGTTCTGCACCGCGGGTGTCGAGCCGACGGTGGCGGACTCGCCGATGCCCTTGGCGCCGAGCGGGTTGAGCGGGGTCTCCGTGACGGTGTTGGCCAGCGTCATCGGCGGCATCTCGGTCGCGGCCGGCATGGCGTAGTCCACGAAGCTCGACGTGATCGGCTGACCCTCCCCGTCGTACACGAACTCCTCCCAGAGCGCCTGCGCCACGCCCTGCGCCACCCCGCCCATCTGCTGGCCGGACACCAGCAGCGGGTTGAGGATCCGGCCGCAGTCGTCGACGGCGACGTGCCGCACCGGCGTGACCAGCCCGGTCTCGGTGTCCACCTCGACGACGGCGACGTGCGCGCCGAACGGGAACGTCGCGCCTTGCGCCGAGAAGTCGTGCTCGGCGCGCAGCGGCTCGCCGTCCTCCTCGGCCTTGGCCGCGACCTGTGCCCACGTCACGGTCGCGCCGGGGACGCCGGCGACGCCGAAAGCCCCGTCCTGCGCCTCGAGGTCGTCGGCGCTCACCTCGAGCAGCGACGCGGCGATCTCGCGTGCCCGGACCAGCACCAGGTCGGCGGCACCGCGCACCGCGCTGCCGCCCAGCTGCAGGGAGCGCGAGCCGCCGGTGCCCTGGCCGCGCGGGACGACGGCGGTGTCGGACTGCTCGAACCGCACCGACTCCATCGAGACGCCGAGGTGGTCGGCGACGATCATCGAGAACGCGGTGGCGTGGCCCTGGCCGTGCGCGGACGTGCCGGCGCGGACCGTGACGACTCCGTCCTTCGACACGTCGACGAGGCCGTACTCGCCGCTGCCGCCACCGGTCACCTCGACGTAGCAGGCCAGCCCGATGCCGAGCTGCCGCACGTCACCGCGCACGCGGCGCGCGGCCTGCTCGGCCAGCAGCGCGTCGTAGTCGGCGATCCGCAGCGCCTCGTCGAGGGCGAGGGCGTAGTCGCCGGTGTCGTACGTCGTCCCGGTCGGCGTGGTGTACGGGAACACGTCGTTGCCCAGCAGGTTGCGCCGGCGGAGCTCGGCCGGGTCGATCCCGAGCTCGTCGGCCGCCAGGTCCATCACCCGCTCCAGCATCGCCGCGGCCTCCGGCCGGCCGGCCCCGCGGAAGGCGCCGACGGGCGTGGTGTTCGTGAGCGCGGCGATCGCGGCGTACTCCAGCCGCGGGACGTCGTACACGCCGGTCGCCATCATCTGCGTGGGGCCGACCGCGAGCATCCCGCCGAAGCCGGCGTAGGCACCGCAGTCGCCGATCACCCGGCAGCGCAGGCCGGTGATCCGGCCGTCGTCGGCCAGCCCGAGCTCGACGAACTGCACCTGGCCGCGGCCGTGCATCGAGAGCATCGCCTCGGAGCGGGTCTCCGCCCAGGACACCGGCCGGCCCAGGCGGCGGGCCGTCGCGACCAGCACGACGTGCTCGGCCGGCACCCCGGCCTTGCCGCCGAACGCGCCGCCGACGTGCGGGGCGACGACGCGGATGCGCTGCTCGTCGAGACCGAAGGTGCGGGCGAGCGACGACCGTGCGACGTGCGGCATCTGGGTGGCCATGTGCACCGTCAGGTCGTGGTCCTGGTCGGGCCCGCCGGGCGTGACCAGCACGGCGTTGCCCTCCATCGGTGCGACCGCGAGCCGCTGGTTCTCGATCCGCACCCGGACCACGTGGGCGGCCCCGGCCAGCACGTCGCCGTCGGGGCTCCGCTGGCCACCGGCGATGTTGCCGGGCACCTCGTCGAACTGCAGGGGAGCGCCGGGCTCGACAGCGGCCTCCATGTCGACCACCACGCCCAGCGGGTCGTAGTCGACGTCGACGAGCTCGGTCGCGTCCACCGCCTGCGCCTTGGTCTCGGCGACCACGACGGCGACGGCCTCACCGACGAACCGGACCTTGCCGACGGCCAGGGGCGGACGCGCACACAGCTTGTTGGTGGGGAAGAACGGGAAGCCCGGCTTGAGGTCGAGGTCGTCGGCGGTGAGCACCGCGACGACACCCGGGGCCTGCTGGGCCTCGGTCACGTCGATGCCGGTGATGGTGGCGTGCGCGAAGGGGGTGCGGACGAACGCGGCGAACAGCACGCCGTCGGGTCGCATGTTGTCGACGAAGGTGCCGCGCCCGCGCACGAGGTCCGGGTCCTCGACGCGACGTACGGCATTTCCGAGCAGTGATCCGGCCATGGCTCGGAGCGTATGCCCCCTCTGGTGGGGTCTGTCGCGGTGCCCGAGCACGACACGGTTTCACCCCGGCCCGCGATCGGCGGTACCTGATCCGGACTTGAGCGCCTGGACGAAGTTTTACCGACGATTCGGGGAGCTTCGTCCGGGTTCGTCCGGAGATGTGACTGCTTCTTTACCCGGCGGTCGCTCGATGCTCGCCCGAGCAGACCTCACCATCGGGTCATGAACCTGCTGATGTTCCACCGGGTGCGCACGGCCATCCAGGAAAACGCGAGCCCGGGTTCGGGAGCGGAGCTGGAGTCGGTCGAGAGCACGCTACGCGAGATGCTCATGTCGAGCGGGGTCTTCGAGGAAGTCGAGGTCGAGCACACCGACGACCCGGACCAGCTCGTCATCGCGCTGTGCCAGTTCCGGCCGTTCTACACCGAGCGGGACGTGGCGCAGCGGCTCGAGGCGATCTGGGGCGAACGGGTGCGCTACCCGTTCTGGGAGTCGCACGGGCTCAAGACGGACGTCGACTTCGTCGAGTTCGAGGCCGCTTCCCGGGTCAGCGACACCGGGCACTACGTGACCGTGCACCTGGTCGCCCAGCGCGCCGGCATCCCGACGCAGCGCACCGCGTCGCGCTGATCCGCTCGAGCCGGCACCGGCAGGTGCACCGGTCGCCGCGGAGCGCGACCGCGCGTCGGGTCGAAGTGCCGCGTCGGGACTCGCTCGGCTGGTCGCCGGCGCTGAGCTCGGGAGGCGCCCGGGTGGCTGCGATGCGGTCGTGTCGAGCCACGCGACTCGACCGGCGGCGTGCGGGAGGCGACCGGGTGGTCGAGCTGTCGAGACCACTCGCGGCGTCGGGAGCGACCGGGTGGTCGAGCTGTCGAGCCACCGCGGCGTGCGGGAGGCGACTCCGGAGCTGGCGAGCGGAGGCGCTGTCGAGACCACTCAGCCGGCGCGCAGGCACCGGACCGGGAATCCCCTTGTGGACAACGCGATTCTCGCCGGTCGCGGTCCGGAAACTGTCGGTGGTCGGGTCTAGGTTTCTTGCATGACCAGCACCCGGATCGACACCGAGGCCGCACCCGACGTGCGCGACCTGGACGCGTCGGCGGTGCTGGACGCGGTCGTCTCCGCGCGACGGACCGCGGACCAGGCGGAGGCCCGGCTGCTGGCGCTGGCGGTGCACTGGGTGGACCTGCACCCGGTCACCCCCGAGCACCCGGCCGCGACCTTCCCGACCCAACGGGCCGGCGGGCTGGCGTCCGCGCTGGGGCCGGCGTTCTTCGACCCGGCACCGCTGGCCGGGGACGGCACACCGGGCGTGGCGGAGTACGCGGTGGAGGAGCTCGCCGCGGCGCTTGGGTCTGTCGCACCTGGCGGGTCTGGCGCTGGTCGCGGAGGCGGTCGAGCTCCGCTACCGGCTCCCGCGGCTGTGGGCGCTGGTCCAGTCGGGCGACCTGCAGGCGTGGAAGGCCCGCCAGGTCGCCAAGGCCACCACCCTGCTCTCCCGGGAGGCGGTGGCGTTCGTGGACCGGCACCTGGCGGTCACCGCCCGGTCGAACCGGCTGCCGGCGTTGAACCCGGTCCTCCACGAGGCCCGGCTGCGCTGCGACCCCGACCAGGCCGCCGCGGTCGAGCAGAACGCCCTGGACCACCGCGGGGTGTGGCTGGACCACCGGGAGTCCACCGCCACCACGCCTGGTCACCGCCCGGATGGACACCCTGGACGCCCTCGACCTGGACGGCTACGGTCACCGACCTGGCCGGGCTGCTGGGCCGGCTCGGCGACCACCGCACCCTCGACGTCCGCCGGGCCTCCGCGCTCGGGATGCTGGCGCACCCGCAACGCGCCCTGGACCTGGCCACCGGCACCGACCCCGACACCGCCGCCGGGCCCGGTGCCGGGCTTGAACGGGTCCCGCGGCACCCTCTACCTGCACGTGACGCTGGCCGACCTGGCCACCACCACCGGCGGCAGCGGCCGGGTCGAGCGGCTCGGCACCGCCTCCCTGGCCCTGCTCCGCGACTGGCTGCAACGCCTGTCCGGGGTGAGCATCCGGCCGGTGCTCGACCCGGCCCGCACCGACAGCGGTCGACGCCCACGACCCACCCGCCTGGATGCGGGAGCTGGTGATCCTCCGGGACCGGCACTGCGTGTTCCCCGGCTGCACCGTCGACGCCCGGTCCTGCGACCTCGACCACCTCGACCCCTACGTGCCCGCTCGACGAGGGTGGTCCTCCCGGCCAGACCACGCCGGCGAACCTCGCGTGCCTGTGTCGCCGGCACCACCGGGCCAAGACCTTCGCCGGCTGGCGCTACCGACGCCTCCCCGACGACGGGACCGGCTGGTCCGACGTACGAGTGGACCAGCCCCCACCTCCGCACCCACCGCGTCACCACCGCACTGACGCCGCTGACGACGCGCGCCACCCGCTGGTTGAGGTGCCCGAGCCCCACGGGGCGAGGGCCTCGAAACCACCCGCACGCAGCGCGCCGTGGCCACCACCGCGCCCCGGTGCGGAGGTTTCGAGGCGCCTCCGCTAGCGCTCCGGCGCACCTCAACCAACGACGGCCCGTCGCGCGCGGCAGGCCACTCGCGCGAACGCGCCGTGGCTCCCACCGCCGTGCTCCGGTGCGGAGGTTTCGAGGCGCCTCCGCTAGCGCTCCGGCGCACCTCAACCAACGACGGCCCGTCGCGCGCGGCAGGCCACCCGCACGAACGCGCCGTGGCTACCACCGTCGCGTCCGGTGCGGAGGTTTCGAGGCGCCTCCGCTAGCGCTCCGGCGCACCTCAACCAACGACGGCCCGTCGCGCGGCAGGCCACTCGCACGAACGGCGCGGTGGCCACGACCGTGCCCCGGTGCGGAGGTTTCGAGGCGCCTCCGCTAGCGCTCCGGCGCGCCTCAACCAACGACGGCCCGCCGCACTCGTCGAGCGTCACGAAAGGCACGCCCAGCGGCTCTGGCGAGGTGTCGAACGTGACGCTCGGCGTGCCCACCAGGACCCAAGCGCTGGTTGAGGTGCCCGAGCCCCCTCGGGGCGAGGGCCTCGAAACCACCCGCAGCGCGCGCCGTGGCCACCACCGCCCGTCGGCCGAGAAGGTTTCGAGGCGCCTCCGCTGACGCTCCGGCGCACCTCAACCAGCGCGACGCTTCTACGGATCCTGCGAGCGCGCGGTCTCGATCACGGCCTGGGCACGCATCTGCACCGGCCAGATGGCAACGAAGTCGTCCATCTCCGGCTCCCACGGCTGCGACGCGGCGATGAAGTCGCCGCTGACCGCGTCGGCGAGCTCGTCGTCGCCGTCGGCCAGGGCTTCGTCGACGACCTCCAGCAGTCGGTGCAGCGCGCCGGTGCGGCCCTCCTCGAACAGCTCGAGCGCTCGCTCGCGGAGCAGGCTCATCAGCACGAACTCGTCGCCGCCGGGCAGGGCGGCGAGGTGGGCGCGGAGCACGTCGTGCACTTCCGGTACGTCGCGGCGCAGTTCCTCGACCATCTCCTCGAGGATCATCGCGTCTCCCGGAGGAAACGACCGCGGGGCATCGCGAAGACGTAGCGGGCTCCGGGGTACTCGCTGAGCGACCACAGCTGGTCGCGGGACGGCCAGTAGGTGATGTCCTCGGGCCCGACCGGCAGCTGCCACCGGTGCTCGCGCAGCTGGCCCGGCCGGCCGACCCACACGCTGCCGAGCCGGTACCGGCCGCGGCTGGTGGTGACGAACCAGGTGCCGTTGACGACCGTCGCGCCCTGCATGCCGGGCACACCGCCGGGGTCCAGCATCGTCGGCAGCGACCGGCCGTCGTCCTCGGCGCGCAGCAGCGATGTGCTCAGGTCGACCTCGTAGCGGGCCAGGCGGGTGGTCATGTCGTCGCGACCGTACTCACCGGCGACCAGCTCGTGCGGGGAGGTGCTCCGGTCCAGCGAGGCGAAGGAGTACCTCATCGGCTCCCGGCCGTCACCGGCGTGCCCGTCGTACGTGAACCGCACCGGCAGGAAGTAGCGGAACCCGAAGCCGTCGACTCGGTCGTCACGCACCCGCAGGCGCGTGGCATCGCCGGTCGGCACTCGCACGATGTCGTCGAGACGGAACGAGCTGAACCCCCGCGCGGTGCCCGCGACGTGCACGTAGTCGCCGTGCCAGACGATCCCACCCGCGTGCACCGTGACAGGTCGTACGTCGACCGCGCCGTCGTCACGCAGGAACGGCTCGACCAGCAGCACGTGCCGGTAGCGGATGTCCGACGGGTCGGTCAGGTCGACGAAGGTCAGCCGAGCGCCCATGCCGTAGCCGTCGACGTCGTGCGAGTAGGCGCTGGTCACCAGCAGCGAGCGACCGTCGACCACCTCGGGGTCGTGCGCGTCCGCCGAGGTCGTGATGCCCTGCGGCCACCACCGCGGCGAGCTCATGTCGTCGCGGTCCCACCGAAAACCCCACACCGCGGCCGGTGCGGGCACCCGCACCGCGCGGGCCTGACGGTCCAGGTCACCGAGCACGCCGGACAGGCCGACCCGGCCGCCGAGACGCGCGGCCAGCGCCTCCACCTCGTCGACGCGATCGGCGCCGCGCAGCAGGTGCACGCCCTCGTGCCGCTGGTCGTCGTCCACGCACACAGTCTGACCGACGCGGAACTGGCATCATGCGCAGCGTGTCCGAACAGGTCGACGTCCTCGTGGTCGGTGCCGCCGTCGTGCGGCACGGACGTGTGCTCGCGACCCGTCGCACCAACCCGCCGGAAGCAGCGGGCAAGTGGGAGTTCCCCGGCGGCAAGGTCGAGGTGGGGGAGCAGCCGGAGGAGGCGGTGGTGCGCGAGATCCGGGAGGAGCTCGGCTGCGAGGTGCGCGTGACCGGGATGCTGGCGGGCGCCCAGGACGTGAAGCCGGGGTACACCCTCCGGGTCGCCGTCGCCGAGCTGGCCGGAGGTGAGCCGGTCCCGCACGAGCACGACGCGCTGCGCTGGCTCGGTCCCGAGGAGCTCGACCAGGTCGCCTGGCTCGCGCCCGACCTGCCGTTCCTCCCTGAGCTGCGCGACCTTCTCCTGGACGGCCGGCGGCTCGAGGGCGGCAACGTCGGTGGTGCGGTCCGCATCGGCCGCACGGTACGTCGTCCCACCGGACCCTGGACGCCGGCCGTGCACCGGGTGCTGCGCCGGGTCCGTGCGGCCGGGCTCGATGCCGTGCCGCAGGTGCTCGGCACCGACGACCGCGGCCGCGAGATCCTCACCTACCTGCCCGGCACGGTCGTCGACGTCGACGAGGAGCTGATGACCGACGGGCAGCTGGCCGCCACGGCCCGCTGGATCCGTCGGCTGCACGACGCGCTCGACGGCGCGCTGGACGGCGACGAGACGGCCGGTCCCTGGCGCTGGTTCGACGTCCCGGACGCCACCGTGCTCGGGCACAACGACATCGCGCCGTACAACCTCTGCTTCGAGGGCGACGCCCTCGTCGGCGTCTTCGACTGGGACCTGGCCGGCCCGACCACGCCGGCGATCGAGCTCGCGCAGCTCGCCTGGAGCGGGGTGCCGCTGTACCGCGAGCGGCCCGCCGCCGAGGTCGCCCGGCGTCTCGAGCTCCTGGCGTCGACGTACGCCGGCCCGTCACCCCGCGAGGTGCTCGACGCCGTCGTCCGGGTGAAGCGGATCGGCATCGCCGGGATCCGTGGCTGGATCGCGAACGGCGACCCGGCGGGTGCTGCCCAGGCGGCCGTCGGCGAACCGGCGCGCACCGAACGCGCCCTGGAGGAGCTGGAGAGACGCCTTCCGTCGATCGAGGCGGAGCTGGCATGACGGTCCGTGTGCTGCTCGACGAGGAGGCCGACGCCCGCACGGTCGCCGAGCGGCTGCGGGTGGCCGGCTTCGACGCCCGCGTCGCCCGCGACCGGTTCGCGGGCGAGGACGACGACGAGGACCACCCGTGGGTGGTGCACACCGACGCGCCGCAGTTCATGGCCGAGGTGGTCGCCGAGGAGTACGACGCCTGGGTCGACGCGGCACCGGACCAGCCCGACGCGCCGCCCCCGACGCCGCTCGACCTGCCGCAAGGACCACGCCGCATCAAGGGTCATTGGACCGACCAATAGTCTGACGCCATGGACCAACGCCTCCTGCTCGTGCACGCCCACCCCGATGACGAGACGATCGGCCAGGGCGCGACGATGGCGAAGTACGTCGCCCGCGGCACCCAGGTCACCCTGGTCACCTGCACCCTCGGCGAGGAGGGCGAGGTGCTCGTCCCCGACCTGGCACACCTCGCGTCCCACCGGGAGGACGGGCTCGGCCGCCACCGGATCACCGAGCTGGCCAGCGCGATGATGGAGCTCGGGGTCACCGACCACCGGTTCCTCGGCGGCGCCGGCCGGTTCCGCGACTCGGGCATGGTCTGGGCCCCCGAGGGGCACGCGGCCGCGGGCGAGGACGTCAAGGACGGCACCTTCTGGCGGGCCGACCTGCTCGAGGCCGCCGACCTCCTGGTCGAGATCATCCGCGAGGTCAGGCCGCAGGTCCTGGTGACCTACGACCAGTTCGGCGGCTACGGCCACCCCGACCACATCCAGGCGCACCGCGTCGCCACCTATGCCACGTCGCTGGCCGCCGTACCCTCCTACCGCCCGGAGCTCGGCGAGGCCTGGGACATCTCCAAGGTCTACTGGGGTGCGATGTCGGAGTCGCGGATGCGGGAGGGTCTGCGGGCGCTGCGCGCGGCCGGCGACACGAACGCGTTCGAGGGCATGGACCCCGACGGCCCGCTGCCGCCGTTCATCGTCCCCGACGATCTCCTGTCCGCGGTGGTCGTCGCCGACGACTTCGCCGACGCCAAGATCCGCGCGATGAAGGCGCACGCCACCCAGATCGAGGTCGACGGCCCGTTCTTCGCGCTCTCGAACAACATCGGCAACCAGGTGTGGGGCACCGAGTTCTTCCGCCTGGCCAAGGGTGTGCAGGGCCCGACGAACGAGCAGGGTCTCGAGACCGACCTGTTCGCCGGCCTGGAGGGGTGACGCTGCTGCGGCACGCGGCGGCGCTGCTCCTCGGGCTGCTCGTCTCGCTGGCCTCCGTGGCCCTGCACCGGTCGGCGTTCCCGCTCGGGCTGGTGCTCGCCCTGGTCACGACCTACGCCCTGGCGTGGTGGCTGCTGCGGTCGGCGCACCCGCGCACCGCCACCACGTACGTCGCCGGCTGGCTGGCGGTGTTCGCCGTCGTCCTCCGGGGACGGCCCGAGGGTGACTTCGCGCTGGCCCAGGACCTCAAGGGCGTGCTGCTGACGGTCGCCGGCCTCGGGCTCGTCGCGATCGGTGCCGCCGGGCTCCCCGGAAGGCGACGCTCCGGCACGTAGCCTTCTCCCCGTGAGCGAGGCCCCCTTCTCCTACCGCACGAACGACCGCCGGGTGGTGCCCTGGCTGCTGTTCGGCCTGGTCGTGCTGTTCGGAGCGTTGTACGTCGCCTGCTACTGGTTCACCAGCGACCGCATCCCGCGCGGCACGACCGTCGACGGCATCGCCATCGGCGGGATCGCCCCGGCCGCCGCGCGCGCCAAGCTCCAGGAGGGTCTCGACGGCCGCGCGGCGGAGCCGATCCGCGTCGTCGCCAACGGCGAACGGACCACCATCCAGCCGGCCCGGGCCGGTCTCGGCGTCGACGTGCCCGCGACCGTTGCCGCGTCCGGCGGCGGGCGCAGCTGGGACCCGGTCCGGATGTGGGAGTACTTCGCCGGTGGCAACGACGAGCAGCCCGTCGTCACCGTCGACCGGGCCGCGCTCGACGCCGCCGTCGCGCGGGTGGCCGACCGGGTCGACGTACCAGCGACGGAGGGGTCGATCCGCTTCGTCCGCGACCAGGCTGAGGCGAAGTACCCGGAGAAAGGCACCGTCGTCGACCGCGCCGCCGCCGCGAAGGCCGTGCGCGCGGCGTTCCTGACCACCGCCGACGCGATCGACCTCCCCACCGCGGAGGCCGCGCCGGTCGTCTCGAAGGACGCGGTCAGCCGGGCCATGGACCGCTTCGCCAACCCCGCGATGTCCGGAGCCGTCGTGATCACGCTCGCCGGCGAAGGAGTGCGCCTGGAGCCGGCCGACTTCGCGCCGGCCCTGTCGATGAAGGCGGTCGGCACCGAGCTCCAGCCGCAGCTCGACGCCCAGGCCCTCCTCGCGAAGCTGACCCCGAAGATGGGCCAGATCGTCGAGAAGCCCGCGGACGCGACGTTCAAGATCGTCGGCGGCAAGCCGGTGCTGGTGCCAGCCAAGACCGGCCTGACGTTCGACCCGGCCGACGTGACCGGGCCGTTCCTGGACCTGGTCACCAAGACCGGCGCCGAGCGGACCCTGGCCGTCAAGAGCGTCATCGCCCAGCCGGAGGTCACCACCGACGCAGCCAAGGGCCTCGGCATCAACCAGCAGGTGTCGACGTTCACCACGAACTTCCCCTACGCGGCGTACCGCAACCAGAACCTCAGCCGGGCCGCCGAGCTCGTCAACGGCACCCTGCTCAAGCCCGGCGACACGTTCAGCCTCAACGACACGGTCGGCGAGCGCACCGCCGCCAACGGCTTCACCGAGGGCTTCATCATCAGCGACGGCGTCTTCAAGGAGGACTTCGGCGGCGGTGTCTCCCAGGTGGCCACCACCACCTTCAACGCCGCGTTCTTCGCCGGCCTCGAGGACGTCGAGCACAAGCCGCACTCGTTCTACATCGACCGCTACCCGGTCGGCCGCGAGGCGACCGTCGCGTGGGGGAGCGTCGACCTGAAGTTCAAGAACACCACGCCGTACGGCGTCTACATCCAGGCCTCGGTCGACAAGAGCACCCCGTCGACGCAGGGCGCGATGCACGTGACCATGTACTCCACGAAGTACTGGGACATCAAGGCCGAGCAGTCCGACCGCTACAACGTGACCGAGCCCCAGACCCGCAGTCTCAGCGGCCCCGAGTGCGTCCCCAACAGCGGCTACGGCGGCTTCGACATCGACGTGTACCGGCTCTTCTACCGCGCCGGCTCCGACCAGCTCGACCACCGCGAGACGATGCACACCCGCTACACCCCCAGCGACACCGTCGTCTGCTCCTGAGCCCCCACGTTGGTTGAGGTGCTGCGGAGCGTTAGCGGAGCGGCCTCGAAACCTGGTCGTTCGGGCGCGGTGGTTTCGTGGCCCTCGCCTAGCGGCTCGGGCACCTCAACCAGCGTGGGGCTGACCGCCGCGACGCGAGAGCCCGGGCAGGTCGCCGAGCCGGCCCTCGACCAGGGCGAGCCGCTTCGCGCGGCCCCAACCCTGGACTCGCTTCTCCATCGCGTAGGCCTCGGTGACGCTGTCGTACGCCGCGTGCCAGACCAGACGGACCGGACGGCGCCGGCGGGTGTAGGCCGCACCGAGGCCCTGCTGGTGCTCGGACACCCGGCGTTCCAGGTCCCACGTGCTGCCGACGTAGAACGACCTGTCCCGGCACTCGAGCATGTAGACGAAAGGCATGGTGTCAGCGTTGACGCGCTGCCGTCTCCGGACAACGGCGACCGCGGAGTCTGTGGATGGCTGGGTTTGGCGCACGGGTGGGGAGGTTTCGAGGCCCTCGCCTAGCGGCTCGGGCACCTCAACCAACGTTGTTCGGGCACCTCAACCAACGGAGGATCAGCGCACCACGACGCGCACCCGGTCGGTCGACCCGACCGGGAACCACCGGGCCCACGCGGCGTACAGCTCGCGCAGGTCACCGGGCGACAGCTTGATGCAGCCGTAGGACCGGTAGTCGTTGATCTTCGGGTACTCCCAGCGGCACAGCTGGTCGCCGGGACGGTCCGGGCACTGCCGCGAGCCGGCGCCCTGCTCGCTGTGGATGAACAGGTCCGTGCGCATCGTGCCGTTGCCGCAGGCCTTGCGGCCGAGGTAGATCGCGCGGCCCTTGATCAGGTTGCCGTGGTAGTCGCGGAACAGCCTCGGACCGTACGTGCCGTCGGGCAGCCAGCCGCGGCCGCGGGCGCACGCGTTCGTCGCGTCGCGGAAGTAGCCCGACCCGGCCCGCCAGGACAGCTCCTGCACGCGGGTGCGTTCGCCGCCGCGCACCTCGAACAGCTCCCAGGTCAGCGTCGAGCGGAAGGTGTTCGCGTAGTTCTTGTGGAAGGTGATCACCGCCTCGTGGGTGACGTCGGCCGACGCCGGGGGAGCGACGAGCAGGGCGGCGACGAGCGCGACGAGGACGGCCCCGAGCCGTGCGCGGATCACCACGTGGGTGCCGCGAGGTAGCGGTAGGTGTGGTGGGTGCGGAAGCCGAGGCCCGCGTACAACGCCAGGCCGGGCGCGTTGTCCCCCCGCACCTGGAGGTACGCCGTCCCGGCACCACGCTCCGCCGACCAGGAGAGCATCGCGTCGACCACGACGAGCGCGAGGCCGCGGCGCCGGTGCTCGGGGGAGACCCAGACGTCGGTGATGCCGGCCCAGTCGCCATCGGTCGCGACACGTCCCTTGGCCACCACGACGTCGTCCTCGAGCACGGACACGAAGCCGACCTGATCGGGGCCCTCCAGCACGGCCACGGCGTCCTCGGGGTGGGCGAGCGCCCGGGCGTCGTTGGCCAGCCACGCCTGCGTCACCGTCGCCGACACCTCGGCCGGCGGAGCCGTGACGGGCAGCAGGCGACGTACCTCCCGGGACGCCTGCGCGACCGAGCCCAGCTGGAACTCCGAGTCCGCCTCGCCGGGCCGCGCCAGGACCCACCCCGCGTCCTCGAACCAGCCGGCGTCCTCGGACCCGACGACCACCTGGGCCCACGCCGGCAGGCCGTGCCCGGCGTAGAAGGACAGCGCGCGCTCGACGGCCTCGGGGAAGGGCAGCCCGGGGTCGCCCACGGCCATCACGGAGTTCGCCCGCGCGCTGAAGCCACCCGAGGCGCGCAGCAGCCAGTCGCCGACCTCCTCGACGTGCACGGCCGGCCACGACGCGTTCGACAGCCGGCAGGCGCGCTCGGGGGAGACCCGCATCCGCGGCGAGGGGCGGGGCGGGACGGGCTTGCCGGAGACGATGTCGGCCACCGCGATCTCGGTGACCGAGCCGTCCTCGGCGCGAACGGTGGTGGTCGGCGGCTGCCAGGTCTCCATCACCCCGAGCAGGTCGGTCATCGCGGGCCCGCCGGACGGGCCGGTCCGCCCGCGGAGCACCCGGCGGACGACGACGCGCTGCCCGACACAGTGCGGACCCAGGCCGGGTGGAGTGCTCATGGCGGACTTTCGTCTTATGGTGCGGGGCTCGGTGCGAGATGCGGCTGGCGAGATACTAGGCTGTGTTGCACCACCACAAAGCAACATCGGGAGGAACAAGGTGACCTACGTCATCGCGCAGCCCTGTGTCGACCTGAAGGACCGGGCCTGCGTCGACGAGTGCCCCGTCGACTGCATCTACGAGGGCAAGCGGATGCTCTACATCCACCCGGACGAGTGCGTGGACTGCGGAGCGTGTGAGCCGGTCTGCCCGGTGGAGGCCATCTTCTACGAGGACGACACCCCGGAGCAGTGGAAGGACTACTACAACGCCAACGTCGACTTCTTCGACGACCTCGGCTCGCCCGGCGGGGCCGCGAAGCTCGGCGTGATCGACAAGGACCACCCGCTCATCGAGGCGCTCCCCCCGCAGAACCAGGAGTGACCACGTCCGAGCACGACGGCGCGCCGACCACCAGTGCCTGGTGGGCGGCGCGTTCTGTTTCCGCCGCCCTTCCGGACTTCCCGTGGGACCACCTCACGGCGTACGGCGACCGCGCGCGTGCCCACGAGGACGGGGTCGTCGACCTGTCCGTCGGCACCCCGGTGGACCCCACGCCCGACGTGGTCCAGAAGGCCCTGGCGGACGCCGCCGACTCCCCGGGCTATCCGTTGACGGTCGGCCGGCCCGACGCCCGGCAGGCGGCGGTCGACTGGCTGTCCCGGAGGTTCGGCGTCACCGGCCTCGGCACCGACGCGGTGCTGCCGGTCATCGGCTCCAAGGAGCTGATCGCGTCCATGCCCACCCATCTGGGCCTGGGGGTTGGCGACCTGGTCGTCTACCCGGAGCTGGCCTACCCGACCTACGAGGTCGGCGCCCGGCTCGCCGGGGCCCGCACCCTGGCGACCGACGCGCTGACCTCCGTGGGGCCCGAGCGGGTGTCGCTGGTGTGGGTGAACTCCCCGTCGAACCCGACCGGGCGGGTGCTGCCGGTCGAGCACCTCCGCAAGATGGTCGCCTGGTGCCGCGAGCGCGGCGCACTGCTCGTCTCGGACGAGTGCTACCTCGAGTGCGCGTGGGAGACCACGCCGGTCTCGGTGCTGCACCCCGACGTCTGCGACGGTGACCACACCGGGATCCTCGCGGTGCACTCGCTCTCCAAGCGCTCGAACATGGCCGGTTACCGGGTCGCGTTCGTGGCCGGCGACCGCGACGTGGTCGGCGAGCTGCTCGCCGTACGCAAGAACCTCGGCCTGCAGATGCCCGGCCCGCAGCAGGTGGCGATGAGGGCGGCGCTGGACGATGACGCGCACGTCGCGGAGCAGCACGCCCGCTACGCCCGGCGTCGCGGGCTGCTGAAGGCCGCGCTCGAGGGCGCCGGCTTCCGGGTCGACAGCTCGGAGGCGTCGCTGTACCTGTGGGCGACGCGCGGCGAGCCCTGCTGGGACACGGTGTCGTGGCTCGCGGACCGCGGGATCCTGGTCGCGCCGGGTGAGTTCTACGGCCGCGCGGGCGCGGAGCACGTGCGGGTGGCGTTCACTGCCACCGACGAGCGGGTCGAGGCGGCCTGCGCCCGGCTGGCGTGAGCGCCGGTCAGCCGGCCTGGTCGTAGCTCGACGGCATCGGGACGGCGTTCATGCCCCCGATCGGGGTCCGCGACGGCGCGGCGGCGAAGACCCGCACCGCGGAGACGCTGCCCATGCGGATCACCGCGTGCTCGGCGTCGTCCGAGTGCAGCACCACGCCGTGGCCGTCGACGGCGGCGACGTGCCCGGACAGCCACTGGCCCTCGACCAGGATCTGCACCGCCACGTTGTTGTCGTGGGCGCGGTTGAGAGCCGTCCCGATCGTGTAGAGGACCGAGTCGCTGTACATCCGAGTAACCCCCTGGAGACGGAGGGAATGCCCCCACCCCTCCCAATTGGCTGGGGGCTCCCGCCTCCCAGGTTCGTGGCTCCATCGTGACGGGCCGCCCTCCGGCTCGGCATCAGCCTCCCGGTCCGTGTCCGGTGGGCCGAACGCGACGGCATATGGCCCGAACGGGCTAGATGTGACTAGTCGCCCTTTTTGTCAGCATTCCCTCGCCGCCGGTCACTCGCTGGGCCCGCGCGGACCTGGCATCGGTTGGGCGGCCCGGGCGAGCGCCACGTGGAACGGGGGCGGTGCGCAGACGCGGACCGCCGAGACGCTGCCCATCCGGATCACCGCGTGCCCGTCGTCGGCGGAGTCGAGCACCACGCCGTGCCCGTCGACCGCGAGGACCTGTCCGCTCATCCACTGGCCCTCGACCAGGACCTGGACCGTCAGGTCGTTGTCGTGGGCACGGTTCAGCGCCGTCCCGATGGTGTAGATCGTCGACTCGCTACTCACGAGCTTCCCCCTGTGTCGTTGCCCTCCCAAGGCCCGTGCCCCTCGCACGGCGACGCGCCAACGATCGCCCGCTCGTGCGTCCGGTGGCAATAGCCTTTGCGGGTCAGGAGCCCTCGGTGACGTCGACGTGCACGTGGTCGCGGTGCTCGAGCACCTTCCGGTCGCCGGGCGCGTTGCCGGGGTCGTAGTCCCGCCACCCCTTCGCCGAGCGGTCGCCCGCGGTCCAGATCCGCTTGTCGAAGATGACGTGCTCGACGTCGAGCCTGCCGGCGTGCGCGACGAGGTACGACGCGATCGCCCATCCGGTTCGCTTGTTGGCGGCGTTCACGGGGCGGACGAACACGTCGATGGCCCGGCCCTCGTAGTGCGCGGAGCCCTTCATGTGCCCGGTCGTGACCCCGCCGGGGGCGAACCCGCCGAGGGGCAGGTCGCCGAACGCCCTGTGCAGGTCGGCGCGCACCGCCTCTGTCCGCGGGGTGAGACCGTCCTTGCCGGGCTTCTCGCTGTCCAGCCCGGACGGCGCGTGCACCACGCAGCTGAACCGGGCCCGGCTGTAGCCGGTCAGGGCCGAGGCCAGCGCGCGGCCGTCCGCCTCGTGGTCTGCGTAGGCCTCCGGGAAGCCGGAGCGCTGCACCTTCTGCGCCGCCTCGGTGATCCGCATCGACTGGTAGCCGTCGACCTTCACCAGCGCGTCGTAGAACGCGTTGACGGCGTGGTACGGGTCCTGGATCTGCTCGGCCGTGCCCCACCCCTGCGACGGCCGCTGCTGGAACAGGCCCAGCGAGTCGCGGTCACCGTGGTCGAGGTTGCGCAGCTTGCTCTCCTGGTAGGCCGTGGCCAGCGCGATCGAGGCCGCCCGCGCCGGCAGCCCGCGGCGTACGGCGACGGCGACGATCGTCGTGGCGTTCTCGGCCTGCTCGGTCGAGAGGTCGACGACGACACCGCCCACCCGCGCCTGGCACCTCTCCGGGTCGGGCAGGGGTCCCACGCCGCGGTGGAACAGCACGAACACCCCGGCCACCGCGGCCAGGCAGGCGAGCAGGACCAGAGCGGTGCGGGCGGGACCAGAAGTGCGCCGCGTGCGGTCCGCGGCGCCTAGTTGGCATGCAGGTCCGCGTTCAGCTCGATGCCGTCGCCGCCCCACGGCACGGCCTCCACGGCCCCCGTGGTCGAGTTGCGGCGGAACAGCACGTTGCTGGCACCGGACAGCTCGATCGCCTTGAGCACCTTCGCCTGGTCCGACGAGCCGTCGCGGACGGACACCTTGGTGCCGGCGGTGACGTAGCAGCCGGCCTCCACGACACAGTCGTCGCCCAGGGAGATGCCGATGCCGGCGTTGGCGCCGATCAGGCAGCGTCGGCCGACGGAGATCACCGCCTTGCCGCCGCCGGAGAGGGTGCCCATGATCGACGCGCCGCCCCCGACGTCGGAGCCGTCGCCGACCACGACCCCGGCGCTGATCCGGCCCTCGACCATGGAGGCTCCGAGCGTGCCGGCGTTGTAGTTGACGAAGCCCTCGTGCATGACGGTGGTGCCGTCGGCGAGGTGGGCGCCGAGCCGCACCCGGTCGGCGTCGGCGATCCGGACGCCCGTCGGGAGGACGTAGTCCGTCATCCGCGGGAACTTGTCCACGCCGAGGACCGTGACCCGGCCGTGCGCCTCGGTCATCCGCAGCCGGGTGCTCTCGAAGTTCTCGACCGCGCACGGGCCCTGGTCGGTCCACACCACGTTGGTGAGCTTGCCGAAGATCCCGTCCAGGTTGACCGAGTGCGGGGCGACCAGCCGGTGGCTGAGCAGGTGCAGCCGCAGCCACACGTCGGCGGTGTCGGCGGGCGGCGCCTGCAGGTCCTCCACGACGGTGCGGACCAGCAGCCGGCGCACCCCGCGGACCTCGTCGACGCCCTCGAGCCGGGCCAGCTCGGGCGGGGCCTCGAGCTCCAGGTCGGGGGAGCCGAGACGGGGGGAGGGGTACCACGTGTCGAGCACGCCCCCCTCGCCCTCGGTGCCGGCGTACGTCGCGAGGCCGTAGCCCCAGGCCGCGGTGGGCGCAGGGGTCGGTGCGGTCTGGGCAGCGGTGTCGGTCACCCCTCAACGCTACCGAAGGGCATCCACCGCGGGCCGGGTGCGTCGGCTGGTTGGATGGGGCCCATGTCACTTGATCTGGGCGTGGACGCCGTGCAGCTGACCGAGGACCTCGTCAACATCGAGTCGGTGAGCGGCAACGAGCAGGAGATCGCCGACGCTGTCGAGACGGCCCTGCGTGAGCTGGACCACCTCGAGGTGCAGCGCTTCGGGCACACGATCGTCGCCCGCACCCACCACGGTCACGCCGAGCGGGTCGTCATCGCCGGCCACATCGACACCGTGCCGCTCAACGCGAACCTGCCCGCCCGGCGCGACGAGCAGGCGCTGCACGGCCTCGGCAGCTGCGACATGAAGGGCGGCGTGGCGATCGCGCTGCGGCTCGCCGCGACGATGCCGGTGACCAACCGGGACGTGACCTACCTGTTCTACGAGTGCGAGGAGGTCGAGGCCGAGCGCAACGGCCTGCAGCTCCTCGCGCAGAGCCACCCCGACCTGCTCCAGGCCGACTTCGCGATCCTGATGGAGCCCTCGGACGGGGTCGTCGAGGCCGGCTGCCAGGGCACGCTGCGGGTCGACGTACGCATCAAGGGCGTGCGGGCACACTCGGCCCGCTCCTGGACCGGCGTCAACGCCATCCACGGCGCCGCGGACGTGCTGGCCCGGCTCAACGCCTACGAGCCGCGCCGGCCGGTCATCGACGGGCTGGAGTACCACGAGGGCCTCAACGCGGTCTTCATCTCCGGAGGCGTGGCCGGCAACGTGCTGCCCGACGAGTGCGTGGTCTCGGTCAACTACCGGTTCGCGCCGGACCGGTCGGTCGACGAGGCCTACGCCCACATGCGCGAGGTGTTCGACGGCTTCGAGATCGAGCTCAGCGACTCGGCGCCGGCGGCGATGCCCGGGCTGTCGGTGCCCGCGGCCGCGGCGTTCGTCGAGGCGGTCGGCGGCCGGGCCAACCCCAAGTTCGGCTGGACCGACGTGGCGCGGTTCAGCGGACTCGGCATCCCGGCGGTGAACTTCGGGCCGGGCGACCCGCACCTGGCCCACAAGCAGGACGAGTTCGTGCCGCTCGACCAGATCGCCACCGTCGAACAGCAGCTGCGCAGCTGGTTGGGAGGCGACGCATGAGCGAGGTGCCCGAGAAGCACCGCGGCCGCACCGTGATGCGGCGCGGCCAGGTCGACACCAGCACCACCGACCAGCGGCTGCTCGACACCCGCGGGCCGAGCGACTGGGTGCACACGGATCCGTGGCGGGTGATGCGCATCCAGAGCGAGTTCGTCGAGGGCTTCGGCGCGCTGGCCGAGCTCGGTCCGGCGATCTCGGTGTTCGGCTCCGCGCGCACGCGCCGCGACGAGCCGTCGTACGCCGCGGCCGAGGAGGTCGGACGCAAGCTCGCCGAGGCGGGGTTCGCGGTGATCACCGGCGGCGGCCCCGGGGTGATGGAGGCCGCCAACAAGGGCGCCGGCGAGGCGGGCGGGGTGTCCGTCGGCCTGGGCATCGAGCTGCCCTTCGAGTCCGGCCTCAACCAGTACGTCGACCGCGGGCTCAACTTCCGCTACTTCTTCGCCCGCAAGACGATGTTCGTGAAGTACGCCCAGGGGTTCATCGTGCTCCCCGGCGGCTTCGGCACCTTCGACGAGCTGTTCGAGGCGCTCACGCTCGTGCAGACCCAGAAGGTCACGTCGTTCCCGATCGTGCTGATCGGCACCGCCTACTGGTCGGGCCTGGTCGACTGGATCCGTGCCACGGTGCTCGCCGACGGCAAGGTGTCCGAGCGGGACCTCGACATGATCCGGGTGACCGACGACGTCGACGAGGCCGTCAAGCTGATGATCGACGCCCAGAGCCGGCGGCGGAGCGGCGCCCCCGGCGGCGGCGAGTCGCCGGACGCCGCGCACCGACCCGACTGAGCTGTCAGCGCGTCGATCGGCCAGCACCGACTCACGCGCTGACACGTCGGCGAGGTCGCACTCCGTACGATCGATCCATGGTCTGGTTCTTCGCCGTGCTGATCGTTGCCGTGATGGGCGGCATCGCCGTGGTGGCCGCGGGACGCGGCGGCGCGATGGCGGAGACCTTCGACGACCGACCCGACGCGCGGGTCCCGATCGACGGCCCGCTCACCGCCCAGGACCTGCGGCGGGTGCGGTTCTCGACAGCGTTGCGTGGCTACCGGATGTCCGAGGTGGACGCGCTGCTGGACCGGCTCGCCGCCGAGATCGACCCGCGCGACGACCGGCCGGACCCGACCTCGTGAGGGTCCGGCTGCAGCGCGAGGTCGACGTCGAGGCCTCCGCGCGGGCCGTGTGGGACTACGTCACCGACTGGCCGCGCCAGGAGGAGTGGGTGCCCCTGACCCGGGTCGAGCGGGTCGACTCCGCCGCCGAGGTCGGTGGCCGGTTCCGTGCCTGGACCGGGCTCGGGCCCGTCGGGTTCTGGGACCCGATGACGATCACGGCCTGGGAGCGCAGCGGCGACGGCGGCGGGCGCTGCGAGGTGCTGCACCTGGGCACGGTGGTCAAGGGCGAGGGCGAGTTCGCCGTGGTGGCTCGCGGCCCTCGGACGAGCCGGTTCGTGTGGGCCGAGGTGGTCGACGTACCCCTGGGTGGGGTCGGTGCCGTGGGCTGGCGGGTGGCCCGCCCGGTGGTCGAGCGGGTCCTCGACCGAGGCCTGGACCGGATGCGCCGGCTGGTCGAGGAGCAGGCGAAGATTTCGACACGGACGCCCGAACCCTCGTAGAACGTGCAGCGACCGGCGGGAGTCGGGCATGCTCAGGCTGTGACTCCGATGCTCATCACCTGGGTGCTGACCGTCCTGGCGGCCGTGGTGGTCGTGCTGACCAGGGTCCGCCTGTCGAAGGAAGACGGTGCGGCGGCCGGGCGGATCTCCATTCCGCACAGCGTCCTGAACCTGCACACCATCGCCGGCGTGCCCGCGCTGCTGCTGTGGGTCACCTACCTCGTCACGAAGATCGAGGTGCTCGGCTGGATCGCCATCGTGCTGTGGTGGGTCACCGCGATCGCCGGGCTGCTGGTGCTCGCGCGCTGGATGCCGGCCAAGGGCAAGCACTCCTCGGGCCCGGCCACGGACACGTGGGGCGAGGGCCCGGGGCTGTCGGTGCTCGCGCACGTGGGTCTGCTCATCGGCGTCGTGATCTTCACGGCCTTCCTCGCCCTCGGCAAGCTCGCCTGATCCCGTGCGCCGCCGCACCCTGCCCCTGCTGGCCGGCGCGGTCGGGCTGGCCTGCGGGAGTCTCGCCGCGCCCGCGCCGGTGACCGCCCAGCCCGCGTCGTACGCCGTCCCCGGCCGGCCGGCCGTCGTCGAGGCGAAGGTGATCGGCCACAGCGTCACCGGGCGGGCGATCGTGGCCTACCGCGTGGGCGACCCGGAGTCGACGAACAAGGTCGTCGCGATGTCCACCATGCACGGCGACGAGTCGAGCACCCGCCGGATCCTGGCGTCGATCCGCGACGGCCGCCCGGTCAGGGGCATCGACCTGTGGCTGATCCCGGTCGTGAACCCCGACGGCCTGGCCCGGCACACCCGCAAGAACGCGCACGGCGTGGACCTGAACCGCAACTACCCCTACCACTGGCGCAACCTCGACGGGAACTACGAGTCCGGCCCGGCCGCCGGCTCCGAGCCCGAGACGCAGGCCCTGATGGCGTTCTTCGACGAGGTGAAGCCCCGCCGGATCGTCAGCTTCCACCAGCCTCTGCACGGCGTCGACGTCTCGACCGCACGGTCGCGGCCGTTCGCGAAGCGGCTGGCCAACTACCTGAACCTGCCGCGCAAGCGGCTCACCTGCGGCGGCGTCTGCTACGGCACCTTCACGGCGTGGTACATGGCCCGGCACGGCGGGCAGGCGGTCACCGTGGAGTACGCCGCGCACCCCGGCCGGCACCGGATGAACGTCACCGCGCCCCGCCAGCTGCTGCGGGTGCTCGGCGCCCGCCGCTGACGGAGCTAGAAGCGGCGCTTCACCCAGGCCGTCGGCCCCATCACGATCCGCGGGCTGCTCCGCCGGGTCGAGCCAGCGCACCGTCCACCGGATGTCGCTCAGCGGTCCGGCCACGCAGCCCGCGGTGTGCCGCGACCGCTGCACGTGCAGGAAGATCCCGCCGCCCCTGCGGGTGTCCGCTCGGTGCGTCGCGACGTACTGGTGCCGGCTCGCCGACCAGTGCACCCCGCTCGGCAGGTTGAAGCCCGAGCACCACGGCGTGGGCGTACTCGTAGCCGTAGGACGCCAACCGCTCGCGGTAGTCGCTGCGCCAGTGCGACGTGCTGGTGCGGTACGGCTGGTAGATGTTGTACGTCGCCGGGTCACGCGGCTCGTAGGGCCACACGTCGTCGCCGTCGACCTGCCGGTAGCGCAGCCGCGCCCCGGGTCGGCGCGGTTGCCGAAGGCGTAGGGCATCGTGAACTTCCCGGCCGGTGTGGTGCCGGTGTTCTGCCGCCGCTTGCCGGCGGGCACCCAGCCGTTCCAGCCCAGGCGCACCGTGACGGGGCCGTGCACGCGGTGCCAGCCGGCGTCGTCCCGCTCCCAGGCGCTCATCGTGGCGCGGGTGTTCGACCACCGGTCGCTGGTCACGGTGACGAGCTGGCGCACCGAGGACGGCAGCGAGAGGTACGACGGGAGCGGTGCCGCCGCGCGCGCGGACGGGACCGTGACGAGGCTGGACAGCAGCAGGAGGAGTGTGACGCCGAGTCGTCTCACGGGCCTATCTTCCCTGGAACACGGGCTTCTGCTTGGCCACGAACGCGTCGACGGCCCGGTGGTGATCCTCGGTCGCGCCGGTCAGGGCCATCATCTCCGCCTCGAAGGCGAGCGAGGACTCGAAGTCGTGGCCGGCACTGTGCAGCACCGAGCGGCGGATCGCGCCGTAGGACACGGTCGGGCCCTCCGCCAGACGCGTGGCGAGGCCGGCCACCTCGTCGGCGAGCCCGTCGGCCGGCACGACGGTGGTGGCCAGGCCGAGCTCGAGGGCCTCGTCGGCCTTGATGGTGCGCGGGAAGTACAGCAGCTCGATCGCCTTGGCCCGGCCGACCAGCCGCGGCAGCGTCCACGAGGAGCCGGTGTCGCAGGAGAGCGCGATGCCGCTGAAGGCCAGGTTGAAGCCGGCGGTGTCGGCCAGCACCCGGAAGTCGCACGCGAACGCCAGGCTCGCGCCCGCCCCGGCCGCGACACCGTTGACGGCGGCGACGACCGGCTTGGCCATCGTCGCGATCGCGGTGACCGTCGGGTTGTAGTGCTCGGGGACCGTGTCGAACAGCGCGTCCTGGTCGTCGCCCTTGAGGATCCCGACGTGCTCCTTGAGGTCCTGGCCGACGCAGAACGCCCGGCCGCTGCCGGTCAGCACCACGCACCGCACCGCGTCGTCGCGGCGCCGCCTCCTGGGTCGCCTCGCGCAGCGCCACCTTGGTCGCGACGTCGAGGCTGTTCATCGCGTCGGGGCGGTTCAAGCGTGATGGTCGCGACGCCGTCGGCGACGTCGTACAGGACGGGATCGGTCATGGACGGGCTCCAGTCGGTGGGGTCGAGGAGGGCGGACCGGGCGTGCTCGACGACGAGTCTGCCGCACGACCTTCGCCAGGTTGGCCGTGGCACGGGCGAATGTAGGGGATAATGGCCCGGCAACTCATCAGCGCCACGACCGGAAGGCGCATCGAACAGGAAGAGGTGTGCGCATGGCGGCGATGAAGCCGCGGACGGGCGACGGCCCGCTCGAGGTCACCAAGGAGGGGCGCGGCATCGTGATGCGGGTGCCGCTCGAGGGTGGTGGCCGTCTGGTGGTCGAGCTCAACGCTGAAGAGGCCGGGGCACTCGGTGAGGCGCTCAACGGGGTCGTCGGCTGACCTCCGCACCACCCAAGACGTCAGGACCCCGTCCGCTCCCCGGAGCGGGCGGGGTCCTCGCCTTCCCGGGACGGCGGTAGGGTCGCCGTCGGGGTCCGGACGACCGGTTCCGTCGTCCGTTGACGACAGGTCGCACGGTCCGCCCGCCCCACCTGTCAGGAAGTCCGTCGCAAGTCCGTTGCAAGGAGGCGCCGTGGCGCTGCCCACCCAGGTGTCGCCGCCGCAGGTCGCGGTCAGCGACGTCGCACCCTCCGCCGTGGTCGGCGCCGATGTCGTGGCCATCCCGGTGCTCGCCGGCCCCGACGGGCTGACGCTGGGTCCGGGCGCCGCCGAGCTGCTCGACGAGCTCGGCGACGACCTGTTCGGGGTCCTCGAGAGCTGCGAGGCCACCGGTGAGGCCGGCGAGGTCGTGCAGCGCGTCGTGCTGGACACCACCGGCCTGACCAACACCGACCTCCGCCTGGTGCTGCTGGTCGGTGTCGGCGAGGGCACTCCCACCGAGCTGCGACGGGCCGGTGCCGCCCTCGCCCGGCACACCAAGGACCGGCTCTCGGTCGCCACCTCGCTGGCCGCCCTCACCGACGACACCGGCCTGCGCGCCGTCGTCGAGGGGCTGGTGCTCGGCTCCTTCGAGTTCCACTGGCGCTCCGGCGGCCGCAGGCCCAGCCGGTCGGCAAGGTCGTGCTCGCCGGGCTGGTCGACTCGGAGGCCCGCAAGGTCGCCGTGGAGCGGGCACTCGCGGTGGCGGGTGCCGGCTGGCTCGCCCGCACGCTGGCGCTGGTGCCGTCGAACGTGAAGACCCCCGCCTGGCTCGCCGAGCAGGCCGCCGATGTCGCCGGCCGGGCCCGGCTGAAGGTCCGGGTCTGGGACGAGAAGCAGCTCGCCGCGGAAGGCTTCGGCGGGCTCGTCGGCGTCGGCCAGGGGTCCGCGAACCCGCCGCGCCTGGTCCGCCTGGACTACGCGCCCCGTCGCGGCGGGCGCAAGGCGCCACATGTCGTCCTGGTCGGCAAGGGCATCACGTTCGACACCGGCGGCCTCTCGATCAAGTCCCGCGACAACATGATGCTGATGAAGCGCGACATGACCGGGGCCGGCGTGGTGCTCGCGGTGATGGGGGCGCTGGCCGACGTCGACTGCCCGGTGCGGGTCACCGGCCTGCTCGCCTGCGCCGAGAACTCCGTCGGGGCCGACTCGATCCGGCCCGGCGACGTGCTGCGCCACTACGGCGGCCGCACCACCGAGGTCACCAACACCGACGCCGAAGGTCGCCTGGTGATGGCCGACGCCCTGGCCTACGCGGTCGCCGACGTCGAGCCCGACGTGCTCGTCGACATCGCCACCCTCACCGGTGCCATGAAGATCGCGCTGGGCCAGAAGACGGGCGGCTACTTCGCCACCGACGACGCCCTGGCCACGACCCTGCGGGTCGCGTCGCTGTCCGCGGGCGAGCCGTTGTGGCGGATGCCGATCGTCGGGGACTACGAGGAGCGCATCGCCTCCAAGGTCGCGGACGCCGACAACGCGGGTGGCGCACCCGGGGCGATCACCGCCGCGCTGTTCCTCAAGCACTTCACCGGCGGCCTGCCCTGGGCGCACATCGACATCGCGTCCGTCGGCGACTCGCCGAACGACGAGTTCGAGTACACCAAGGGCGCCACGGGCTTCGGTGCCCGAGCGCTCCTGCACTGGCTGGAGATGCGGGAGCCGCTCGCCGGCGTCGTCGACTGACCTCCCACGACCCGCTCCGGAAGGAGACACCATGCACGGTCTGACGGTCCGCTGGTCCCTCGAGGACGCCCCGGACGGAGTCGAGGAGGCCCTCTCGACGTACGTCCGCGACACGTCGCACGCCCGTTTCACCGGCAAGGAAGGGCTGCGCTTCAAGACCTGGCGGCTGCGGGATGGCGAGTGGTTCGAGGGCTGCTACGTCTTCGAGTCCGCGGAGGCGCGCGACGCGTTCCAGGAAGAGTTCAGCCGGACGGCCGCCGGGTCGCCCGGGTCGCAGATCGTCGGGTCCGCCCCGGTGCTGATCGAGCCCTGCGGTGTGGTCGCGGTGGCCGAAGGCGGCTCCGGCTTCCTGGCCGCCCCGGCCTACGCCTGACATGCTCCGGCTCTCCGAGCCCGACCCGGCGCTGCGGACGTCGTACGTCGACGCGCTCCGCGAGCTCGACGGGGAGGGCAACGGCCACTACTTCGCGATGGTGCACGCCCGCGAGCCGGGCTACGCGGGCGCGAACTTCACCGCGGACACCCTGCAGGACCCGGACACCTTCACGGAGTTCTGCTCGCGCACGGTCGCGATGGCCCAGCCGGACTCGCCGCGGCCGGCGGGCTGGGTCACCGGCACCTATCTCTGGATGGTGGACGACACCCCTGCCGGCTCCGTGGTCGTCGGCCGGATCTCGCTGCGGCACGCGCTGACGCCCTGGCTGCTGGAGGTGGCGGGGCACGTCGGCTACGCGGTGCGCCCCAGCGCCCGGCGGCGCGGCCACGCCACCCGCGCGCTCGGCCTGATCCTCCCGGTCGCCGCCGCTCGCGGGCTCGACCAGGTGCTGGTCACCTGCGACGAGGACAACGTGGCCTCCCGCAAGGTCATCGAGGCCAACGGCGGGGTCCTCGAGGACATCCGCGGCACCAAGATGCGCTTCTGGATCGCGACGTCCCGCTGACCCGGGTCAAAATCCCCGTCGACCCGGGTGAAAGTTCCGGTCGCCGGGTGAAAGTTCCGGTCGACCCGGGTCGAAGTTCCGGTGCCGACCCGGGGCACAGTGTGCGGTCGTGGCACAGAGGTTTCGAGGCCCTCGCCTAGCGGCTCGGGCACCTCAACCAGCGGCTCGGGCACCTCAACCAGCGGCTCGGGCCCTCAACCCGGCTCGGGCACCTCAACCAGCGGCTCGGGCACCTCAACCAGCGGCTCGGGCACCTCAACCAGCGGGGCGGGGTCAGGCGCGGTGCCAGACCTTCTTCGCGACGAGCAGGCCGTCGCCGACCGGCAGCAGCACCGGGAGCAGCGAGTCGTGCTCGCGGACAGTCCGGCCGAGCTCGCGGATGGCGACGGTCTCGGCGTCGCGCTGGGCCGGGTCGGCGACCCGGTGTGCCACAGGGCGTTGTCGAACGCGACGATGCCGCCGGGCTTGAGCAGACGCATCGCCTCGGCCAGGTAGTCGGAGTACTCCGTCTTGTCGCCGTCGCAGAACACCAGGTCGTAGTGCCCGTCGGTGAGCCGGGGGAGCACGTCGAGGGCGGCACCGGGGATCAGCCGGACCCGCTGGGGGGCGACCCCGGCCTCGGTGAACGCCTGCTTCGCGAGCCGCTGGTGCTCGATGCGGCGTCGAGGTTGGCGATGGTCGGCGTTGAAGTCGAGGCCCGCGCCGGCGAGGCCGCCCCAGCGGACGTCGTCGCCCAGCGAGTTCATGTGGTACGAGGTCGTCGTGCTGAGCCCGGTCTCGGAGGTCTCCGCGCCGTCGTGCTCGAACTCCTGAACGAGCTCGGCCCTGTTATTGAAGCTCCGGCGGTAGATCAGCGAGCCCAGGATCCCGAACGTGCTCTTCGGGCTGATTTTCCAGCTCGAGCCCGCGAGGATGCTGCCGTTGCCGTTGGGCGGTAAGGTCTGCTCCTTCGTCGACATCCTCGTGTTGGCGGCGATACCGGCCTCGTCGCGCTCTTCGTCGGTCACGCGGGTGCCGTCGGGCTTCGGCGCGTTGCGGCCGAGCTTGTAGTCGGTCGGGATCTCCGGCGACAGCTCGCGCTTCCCATCATCGAAGCCGAGCCAGTCGGTGGAGCTGCCCTCCTGGCCCATTCCCTCGGTGAACGTGGCCTGGGTGTTGGCACCGATGCCGAGCGACGCGGCGAACATCGGCCCTTCGGGGATGCTGCGCGTCACGATCCGCACCGAGCCGCCCGCGAAGTCGCCGGGCACATCGGGCGTGAAGGTCTTGCTGATGTTGAGGCTCTCGAGGATCTGCGCGGGGAACAGGTCGAGCGGCACGGTCGCGCGGTCCGGTTCGGGGCTCGGCAGCGGCGAGCCGTTCAGCTGCGCGTTGGTGTAGCGCTCGCCGAGGCCGCGGACGTAGACGTAGCGGCCGCCGACGATCGTGGCGCCGACGACGCGCTGCGCGGCCTGCGCGGCATCGGCTGCGGGCATGCGCGAGATGTCCTCGGAGCCGATCGCGTCGCTGACGGCAGCAGTCGCTCGCCGCTCTTCCATGATGGACGCGACCGTTCCGCGAATGGCACGCGCGCGAACGATGTAGTCGGCGTACTCGGTCGAGGCCGGCTGTAGCTCGAGGGTCAGGTCCGTCGCCGCGCTTGCGGTCACCGCAATGTCTTCGAACGCCTGCGTGGCGAAGTCGGGGTGGGAGACCGAGATCGAATAGCTGCCCGGAGGCAGTGCGAGCGTGAACGCCCCGTCTGCTCCGCTCTCGGCCTGCTCGGGCGCACCGCGCACGTAGACGCCCGCGCCTTGAATCGGGGTCTTGTTCTCGGCGGAGACGACGACGCCTTGGATGGTGCCCTTGGCGTTGGGATCCTCGGCCGGGGCGGCGACGATCGGCGTCGGTCCGGTGATGTCGGCGGAGACGAGCGTGCCGTCGGGGGCCAAGGTCACCATCACCTGCGTGACCGAGCCGGCCGCCACCGTGACGCTGGGCACCTTGTGAACCACGGGCGTGGGATCGGTGCGCCCTGGCAGGAGCGAAGGCGGCACTTCCACCCGGACCGCGAAGGTCGCCGCGCTGCCATCCAGCGTGATGGAGCCATCGGCGGCGGTCTCCGTTTCGAAATCGGCGATGCGGACCTTCGCGCCTGCGATCGGCGTGCTGCCGGTCGCGAGCTGAACGACGACGCGCAGCGAGCCGACGGCCTTGCGTCGCGGCCTCGTCTTGGTTCGCTGGCTCCTGCGCAGCTGCCGCACTTTGAAAGCAGAAGAGCATCGCGACTGCCCCGCACCTCAGCGCGGTCGCAACTCGGGCTTCGTTTGCAAGCGATACGAGCATGCAGAGTAAGAGAGCTAGGGTTAGTCGTAGGGTTGACGTCGAGCGTTGCGTACCGCGTCTACAACCTTGCCGGTACGGTGCTCAGTCGAGCTGGAAACGAATGCGGATCAGGCGTGTGCTTGGCATCGCGTGCCCGCCGAGCATTGCCGGCTGAAAGCGCCAGCGGCGGACGGATGCAAGGGCCGCATCGTCCAGCTCTTGGTCGAGGCTTTCCCGAACGCGTAGCGCCCTGATCCCACCGTTCTCGTCGAGCTCGGCCTCGAGCACGACGAAGCCCTGGATGTTCGACGAGCGGGCGCGCTTCGGATAGGTCGGCATCTCCGGGTTGAGCGCGACCGCCGGCGTGAGCTTTTGCGGCTTGCCGAAGACCTTCGGCGCTTCGACGACCTGTTTCGCGCCGACCGGGCGGTTGGGGTCGCCCATCTGCGTCTTACCGGTGCGGAACGAAACGCCTCCGCCACCTTCGCCGAAGCTGTCCGCATTCAAGACCCGCTTCGGCCTCCGAGGGCTCCTGCTGCTGCTGCTGATCGGGCGGCGGCGGCTCCACGGCCTTCTCCTGCCGTTGGGGCTCCGTGCGCTTGGACTTCGGCGGCGGCGGCGGGGGAGGCGGTGGCGGAAGGTCCTTCGGCGGGGGTGGCGGCGTATCGTCGACCACCGCGATCTGCAGGATCTCGGGCATCAGACGTCGAGCGGGCTCGACGTTCTGTGCGACGAAGAAGAACGCGCCCGCGACACCGAAGGCGACACCAGCGCCGGTGATCGTCCGCTTCCACCGGTTTTTCTGCTCTGGATCGGGCTCTAACGCGTGCATCGAAAGAGCCCTATGGCGTGGCGGAAGCGGTTTCGGGCCCCGCATGCTTCACGTTGATCGCGAAGCGCGTCAGGCCGTTGGTGCGGACGAGGTCGATGATCTTGATCACGTCGCCGTGCTTGACCTCATTGTCGGCCGCGATGATCGCCTGCGCGTTTGGATTCGCGGCCGCGGCTGCCTGGCAGGCTGCGGCGATCGTCTGCTCGTTGGCCGGGTTGCCGTTGATGTACAGCGCGCCGTTGCGATCGATGACGACCGACAAGGTGGTCTCGACGACGTCCGAAGTCCTGGCCGCCTTGGGCAGCTCGACCTCGATCGCCTCCTTCACGATGTACACCGACGCCACCAGGAAGATGACGAGCAGCACGAGCATCACGTCGACGAGCGGCGTGACGTTGATCTCGTTGATGCCCTCGTCGTCGTCGCCTTGAATACCGCCGCCCATGTCACTCCTCCGCCGCGGCCGGCGTCTCGAGACGCTCCGAGCCGGGGAATCGATCGGTGCGCTTGAGCTGGGCGATCACCAGCCGGCACAGGAAGTCGGTGTCGCTCATCCGCTTCTTGAGCTGGCCCTTGAACCAGTTGAAGAGCACGACCGCGGGAATCGCCACCAGTAGACCGACCGCGGTCGCGACCAGCGCTTCCGAGATGCCGGGGCCGACGACCTCGAGGCCGCCCTTCGGGTTCCGGCCGAGCTCGGCGAAGGCGAGGATGACGCCGATGACGGTGCCGAGCAGCCCGACGAAGGGAGCGTTGCTGCCGACGGTGCCGAGGAAGCTCAGGGCACGCTCGTAGCGCTGCCGCTCGCGGATCATGGACGCCTTTGCGATCTCCTCGACCGCGTCCGCGCCGCCGTCGTACATCGACAGCGCATCGCCGAGCACGCGCTCTTCCATGGCCTTGCGCGCGCTTGACCAGGTCCTGGGCCTTGTCGAGCTCGCCGCGGTCCAGGTATCTGCAAAAGCTTGCGCGCCACGGTCGTGACGTCGATCCGCGTCGACACGAAGAGGTAGAGGCGCTCGACCGCGATCGATGACGCGTGAGAGCGGCGAGCGCCAGCAGCAGCCACATCACCCACTCGGCGCCGAGGCCGGCGAGCTTGGTGAACGTCTCGATCAGCGAAAAGCCGTGTTCTGCTGCGGCCTTGGTCGCGTCTGCGGCCTTCATGGGTGCCTCTCTCTCCGCGAAACTGACCGCCCCCGGCGTACCCGGCTGCAAGTCGTGGCTAGCCCTACCAACCGATAGTGACGGTTGAGTGACAATACCGAGGCGTTCCTGGGCCAACGCCGGCAGCGCGCCCTTCAACGGTGACCCAAGCTCGAGAAGCGATGTCGAATCGCCGACGAAAGGCCGACGGCGCAGATCTCTAGAACGCGCCGATCGAACGGACGGCGCCCCAGAGGCCCTGGTTGGCTCGGGTGCGCGGCTGCATTTGAGCGCCTTCGGTGGGCGCCGACAGCCAATACGGGTCCGAGACGAGTCGGCCGCGGGCGTGCGTGAACACGCGCAGGAGCCCGAGCTCGGTCGAGCTGCCTGCGTTGAGGAGGCGCAGAGGACGGGGCAGCTCGTTGCCGCAGAGGGTGACAGTCCCTCGGGACGTGTCGGTGGCCGTGCAGCAGGAGATCGCAGCGGCCGCACAGCCGGCGTACGAGATCGGGGCCGTGGATCAGCTCCGTCCCGTTGGCCGAACCGAGTCGCGTGACCAGGCGTTCCGTGAGCGAATCCTCGGGAAGCGGCAGGGGATGGTGGTGCATCGCGACCACGGTCAGCGCGTCGCGACGGTCCTCGATCAGGTCGACGATCTGATCGACCTCGTGCTCCGAGATGTGGCCGTTGCTCGAGAGCCAGGAGCGGTTGTGCGGGGCCGTCGAGTCGACCCGAACGATGCGCAGCCCCTCGACCGTCGTCTGGCTCACGCGCAGTCCGTTCGAGATCTCGGAGGTGAGGTCCTCGCCGAGTCGATCGTGGTTGCCGGGAACCACGGTCATGCGTCCAGTTCTGAGCAACGGATGAAAGACCTGTCTGAACCGCTCCAATTCCGCGCGACCGTCCGCGATGCGTCACATCGCCTGTGACGATCACGTGATCGATTCTCGCCCCTAGTAAGGTCCGGCAGAGGGCCACGGCCATCTGCTCGGTCTCGGGTGAAAGGCCGAAGTGGAGATCGGAGATATGCGCGAGCGTGAGCGTTCGCATGGCCCGACGTTAGGTGTTCGTCGAGGCAGCTGCGTAACGGATCTGAAAACTGTTGGCCAACCTTGCGGAAGCAAAGCCTTTGCGGGGACTACATGTCGGGCTCGGCGCATGTGGATAGTTTGCGATGGTGTCGTGATCCGTTCACGCAAACGATCCATTCGCAGCGCACCTTCCGAATCTGCGAATAGGCGCGGAATGGAAACGATGACAGCGATAGCATACGGACTGCTGGTACTCGCTGCAGTGGGGCTATTCCTGATTGGGCTGCAGGTGGCGAGCGTGCTCGTTCACTTCGCGAAGCGGCCGCCAGCTCCGCGGAGCACGCCAGGGATCACCATCCTCAAGCCGCTGTGCGGGCTGGATGACGACCTGCGCCAGAACCTGGCCAGCTTCGCAGCGCTGAACTACCCCTCCTACGAAGTGCTGCTCGGCGTGCGCGATGTCACCGACGCCGCGTACCCGATCGCCAGGCAAGCAGCGGAGCGCTGGCCCGATCGCATGCGCGTGATCATCCAGCGCGGGGAGCCGGGGTTGAACCCGAAGGTGAACCAGCTGCTCACCCTGTGCGAGCGAGCAGTGCACGACATCCTGGTGGTCAGCGACTCGAACATCGCCGTCGCGCCGGACTACCTGCTGGAGATCGCGGCGCACCTCGAACGCCCAGAGGTCGGCATCGTCACCCATCCGATCGCCGGCATCGGGGAACGGACGCTCGGCGCGTTCTTGGACAACAATCACCTGACGACCAGCATCACTCCGGGGATGGTCGGTGCGAAGAAGGTTGCGGACTTCGCGATCGTGGTCGGCAAGTCGATGGCGATGCGTCGAGCCGATCTGATGGCGCTCGGCGGATTCGAAGCGGTCGAGGAACGTCCTGGCCGAGGACTTCGTGATGGGAACGCTGGTGCGCGAGCAACTCGGGAAGGACGTGGCCGTGGCGCACTGCCCGATTCTTTCCGTATCGCGCGACCGCACCGTCGCCAGCTTCTTCCGGCGCTACCAGCGCTGGGCGACGATTCAACGCTACTCGGTCGGGCCGCTCCGCTACGTGGCGTTGGTGGCGCTGAACCCGCTGATCTTTACCCTGGCGGCGCTCGTCCTGTCGCCGACGCGGTTCGTCTACGCCGCCGTCCTGGCATGCTGGTTCGCGAAGGCGCTTCTCGAGGCAGTCGCGGGATTCGTCGTGCACCGACAGCGGGTTGGGGTTCGCCAGCTGATTGCGCTGCCGCTCAAGGATGCGCTGCTGTTCGTCGCCTGGATCTGGGGGCTCGGCAGCCAAGAGGTCTCCTGGCGTGGGACGCGCCTTGCCGTGCGCCCAGGCACGCGGCTCGAGCCCATCGCTTCGAACGCTTTCGACGAATCGTCACGCCCCGGCCTCGGCGGTGGAGCGCAGCCCGTTCCCTAGGCAGACCAGCGCGAATCGCCCCGCGAAGATCGCCTCGGGGCAGCGCAACCCACCGCCGTTGCTCAATTGTTGCCTGCGGGAGGAGCGCAGGGCCCGGCTGCCTGCGGCTATTCGCCTTGCGAACGAGGGTTTCGAGGCGGAACATTCACCCGGAACTCATGCGCCACGATATCGTCACTCGAACGTTACGGAGAGGCGCTACCTCCGGTGCTCGATGGCACGCATCTTAGTGATCGAAGACGAGCGGGACCTGCAAAAGGTCCTCGAGTTCAATCTGCGTCAGGCTGGTCACGAAGTGCTCACCTCGCTGGGTGGGCGCGACGGGCTGCAGCTGGCGCGCGAGCGTCAGCCCGATCTGGTCGCTGCTCGACCTGATGCTGCCCGACATCGCCGGCACCGAGGTGTGCCGCGCGCTCAAGCGCGACCCGCAGACGCAGCGACGTTGCCGTGCTGATGCTCACCGCCAAGGGCGAGGAGGTCGACCGCGTCGTCGGCTTCGAGCTCGGCGCCGACGACTACGTCGTCAAGCCGTTCAGCGTGCGCGAGCTGCTGCTGCGCATCGACGCGATCCTGCGCCGGCTCAAGGCCGACAAGGCGACCGAACGCGCCGGCTCGAGTTCGGCAGGCTGCGCATCGATCGCGACGCCCATCGCGTCTGGGTCGACGAGCACGAGATCGAGCTGACCGCGCTCGAGTTCAAGCTGCTGCGTCACGCTGTTCGAGCGCAAGAACCGCGTGCAGAGCCGCGCCGCGCTGCTCGAGCGACGTGTGGGGCATCGAGCGCGGACATCACGACGCGCACCGTCGACACGCACGTCAAGCGCCTGCGCGAGAAGCTGGGCGCCGCCGGCGACTACGTCGAGACCGTGCGCGGCGTCGGCTATCGCTTCGCGGAGACGCCCGGCGACGCGAGAGTCGCTCGTTGAAGCTGGGAATCCGCGCGCAAGCTCTTCTTCGTCTCGCTCGGCACTCATCATCGTCTCGCTCGCGGTCGCGGACGCGTACCTGACGCGCGAGCTGGAGCGCGACCTCGAGCGAGCGCGTGCGCGAGCGATCTGCTGGTGCGGCTGCGGCTTGATCGCGCGCGACGCATCGCAGTTCCGGACGCCGGCTCGACGACCGCGACGCGCTGGGACGCGCTCGCGGACGACCTCGGCGCGCGCGCGCGACGTCCGCGTCACGATCATCGCGCAGCGACGGCGTCGTGCTCGGCGACTCGCGATCGTGCGACGACGGCCTGATCCGCACGTCGAGAACCACGCGCGACGACCCGAGGTGCGCGGCGCGCTTGCGCAGCGGCCGCGGCAGCGAGCGAGCGCTACAGCGAGACCGTGCGCCAGCGCATGCTGTACCGGCGGTGCCGTTCTCGCACGACGGGCAGTCGGCGGGCGTGGTGCGCGTGGCGCAGCCCGCTGACGGAGATCGACGCAGCGATCGGCCACGTGCGCCGGCTCGTGCTGCTCGCGTTCGGCGTCTCGCTGCTGGTCGCGGTGTTCATGTCGAGCTTGGCCGCGCAGCTGGATGTCGCACGACGGTGCGCGCCCTGACCGCCGCCGCGCGGCGCATGGCAGCGGGCGATCTGGCGCGCGCACGCGCCTCGCCGGCAGACGACGAGGTCGCCGAGCTCGGCCGCGCGCTCGATCAGCTCGCGGCGGGCTGGTCGGCGGCCGTCGGCGAGCTGCGCACCGAGCGCGATCTGCTGAGCCGCGTGCTCGACGGCATGAAGGAGGGCGTGCTGCTGCTCGACGCGAGGGCCGCGTGGCGCTGGCCAACCCGGCGCTGCGCGAGATGCTGCTGCTCGGCGCCGAGCTCGCCGGCAAGCTCGCCGCTCGAGGTGATCCGCAACGCGGAGCTCAAGCGCGCTGCTCGACGAGGCCGACGAGGCGGACGACACGGTCTCGGGCGAGATCGAGCTCGGCGATCTCAAGCCGCGCCGCTGCTGGTGCACGCCGCGGCGCTGCCCGGACGAGCCGCGGCGGCCTGCTCGCCGTGTTCGTCGACGTCACCGACCTGCGCCGGCTCGAGACGATGCGCCGCGACTTCGTGGCCAACGTCTCGCACGAGCTGCGCACGCCGATCGCCACCGATCCGCTCGGCGGCCGAGACGCTGCGGCGCGCGGTCGAGGTCGCAGCCCGAGGCGACGGCCGACTTCGTCGACGATCATCGAGCGCCAGGCCGAACGCCTGCAGCGCCTGGTCGAGGACCTGCTCGACCTGTCGCGCATCGAGTCGCGGCAGTTTCGCCTCAAGCTCGAGCCGGTGCGGCTCGCGCCGCTCGCCGAGCACATGCTGTCGCGTTTCGCGATCGCGCCGAGGCACGAAGCGCATGCGCGCTCGTGACCGAGATGCCCGACGGGCTGCGGCCTGATCGCGCGCCGATCGCCGCGCGCTCGAGCAGGTCCTGACCAACCTGATCGACAACGCGGTCAAGTACGCCGTCGGAGGGCGGCGCGCGTGACGATCGCGCGCCGCGCCGGAGCACGAGCAGCGTCCGCATCTCGGTCGCAGGACACTGGGCCCGGCATCGAAGCCAGCGCACCTGCCGCGACTGTTCGAGCGCTTCTACCGGGTCGACGCCGGCCGTTCGCGCGAGCTCGGCGGCACCGGGCTCGGCCTCTCGATCGTGAAGCACCTGGTCGAGGCGATGGGCGGCACCGTCGGCGTCGAAAGCGCGCCCGGTCGCGGCACGACCTTCGAGTTTACGCTCCCCGCCGACGACGGCGAAGCGGCCTCGACGCGGCGCGTTTGTAACGTCGAGGATTGTCACAAGGCGTCGCTGGCGTACGTCCGCGCGTGCGGTGTCGGAACATCACATTGGACGAATGAAATCGTCACGTTCGCATACAGCTGTCGACGATCGTACTCGCCTTCGGCAACACGAGGCGGCGCATCGCCGCAGCCCGTAACCGGCCGTCCGATGGCTTCGCTGCTCTGGCAGCACCGCCCTCGCCCAACCGGCGCCCGGCTCCGCCTCCCGCACAGCGCCGCGCCCGCGCGCACCGCCGCCGGTCGGCAGCGCCCGCACCGGTCGTGCTGCCGTCGAGCCGCACGCCGCCGCCGCCGGCTCCCGCCGCCGGAGCCGGCCGAGCCGCAGCCGGCCGAGCCGCCGCAGCCGCCGGCTGCGACAGGGGATCGCGCCGCGCTGCCCGTGCCGACCGTCGCTGCGCCGAAGAGCCGCGGGCGCCAAAGAAGCTCAGCGTCGGCACCGAGGGCTGTTTCAACCCGGCGTCGCTTGTTGCAGGCCTGGTTCACCTCGAGCGCGACCGACGAGACCACGACCACGTTCCGGATGCGCCGCGCCGAGTTCAGCGCCAAGGGCGACGATCGTGCCGAAGCTGGTGAGCCTACGCGATCGATGATCGACGCGGCGCGAAGGCGCTCGAGTCCAGGACGACCACCGACGTCGCGAATCCAGAACGCCCCGCCGACGGACGGACGCGCCGGAGACAGTCACGGTCCGCAGCAGCCGATCAGCGCCGCTCTCGATGTTCCAGGACTCTTTACATCACCGTTCCTGAGCCGAGTACGTCGACGCCTCGATCGGCCAGTTCAAGATCCCGGTCAGCTGGGAGGGCTACAACTCGTCCGCGAAGCAGCTCTTCGCCGAGCGCGCGCGGTCTCGCGCAAGTACGGCGACGCCGCGACATCGGTCTGCGCCTGACCAAGACGTTCAAGTACTTCGGCTACTCCGCCGGCTTCTTCAACGGCACGAGGCCAGAACCACCTCGACAACAACAACGCGCAAGGATGGCGGGCTGCGGCTCGAGGTCTATCCGATCGAAGGCATGATCGATCGCCGGCGTCGGTCTACGACGCTATCGGCAGTCCGCGACGGCGGGAACGACCAAGCAGCGCTACGAAGGTGACCTCCGCTACGAGCACGGGCCGTTCTCTTCCAGGGCGAGTACATCTGCGGCCGCGACGATCGAGCGAGCGGCGGCGACCGACGCCAGGGCAGGGCTTCTACGCCGCGCTGGCTTGGACGTTCGCCGACGTGCTCCAGCCCGCGTCCGCGGCTCGGCTATCTCGACACCGAACGTCGACGCGGACGGCAACGCGCTGGCTGGCACTTCGACGTCGGCGTCAACTACTTCATCGCCGAAGAACGAGACCAAGCTGATGCTCGACTACTTCCGACCAGCGAGCTAGCCAGGGCGATCCGCCGACACGCACGAACACGAGGTGCTCGTTTGCCGGCCCAGGTCGGGGCTTCGTAGGCCGAGCTCGGCAACGTCCGGCTGCCGAACACGGAAATGTCGCGAGCCCGTCACCGAAACGTCACAGGCACCCCTACTTGTTCGCAACCAGGAGACTCCGGCATGCGGAACGCCTCGTCTCATGCTTGCAGTCGCTCGGTTTCGCTGGCTCGGCTGCAGCTCGCTCGGCGAGCCGGTTCGAACGAGACGAAGCCCGTGGCAGCCCCCGCGACAGCCGGCGCGCCGCGACCAGGCCCCTGCGGCGCCCGAAGAACATCGACCTGCAGGGCGCCGGCGCGACCTTCCCGTACCCGCTCTACTCGAAGTGGATCGCCGAGTACCACAAGGTCGATCCCGCGGTGCGGATCAACTACCAGTCGATCGGCTCGGGCGGCGGCATCCGCCAGATCACCGAGCGCACGGTCGACTTCGGCGCCACCGACGCGCCGATGAAGCGACGAGGAGCTGGCCAAGGCGCCCGGCAAGCTCCTCCACATCCCGACCACGCTCGGCGCGGTCGTCGTCGCCTACAACGTGCCCGGGCGTCGACCGGCGCTGAAGCTCACGCCCGGACGTCGTCGCCGGCATCTTCCTCGGCAAGATCAAGAAGTGGAACGACCCGAAGATCGCCAAGCGCGAACCCGGGCGTGAAGCTGCCCGGCCGACGACGATCGCGGTCGCGCACCGCTCCGACGGCAGCGGCACGACCGCGGTCTTCACCGACTACCTCGCCGAAGGTCAGCCCGGCGTGGAAGGACAAGGTCGGCGCCGGCAAGAGCGTGAAGTGGCCCGGCCGGCCTCGGCGCCAAGGGCAACGAGGGCGTCACCGGCCAGGTCAAGACCACGCCCGGCACGCATCGGCTACGTCGAGCTCGCCTACGCCAAGCAGAACAAGCTTGCCGTACGCGTCGATGCAAGAACGCAGGCCGGCAAGTTCGTCGACGCCGTCGCTCGACGGCATCATCGGCCGCGGCGGCCGGCGCGCGTCGACGATGCCCGACGACCTCCGCGTCTCGATCGTCGAACGCGCGCCGGCGACGCGCGCCTATCCGATCTCGGCGTTCACCTACATCCTCGTCTACGAGGAGCAGACGGACGCGGTCGAAGGGCAAGGCGCTCGCCGAGTTCCTCTGGTGGGCGATCCACGACGGCCAGAAGCTCGGCGCCGCCGCTCGACTACGCGCCGCTGCCCGGCCGAGGTCGTGACCAAGGTCGAGGCCAAGCTGCAAGACGCTGCAGCGCCGGCGGCCAAGCCGCTCCTGCCGGGCAGCTGAGCCGTGCGAGCGCATCGAGCGCTACGCCAGTCGACGCCGCAGGACGCGCGTCGCCGCGCCAGCGCCGGTCGTGCCGCGCGCTCGGCGCGCGAGGTCAACCTGGGCGACCGCGTCGTTCCGCGCGATCGACCGCGGCTTCGCCGCGCTGGTGCATCGTCGCGCTCGGCCGCGATGGCGCTGCAGCTGACGCGCGCGTCGTCGCTCAGCATCGCGCAGTTCGGCTTCGGCTTCGTCACTCGGCAGCGACTGGGATCCGGTGCGCGACGCGTTCGGCGCGCTGCCGTTCATCTACGGCACGCTCGTCTCGTCGCTGCTCGCGCTGCTGCATCGCCGTGCCGGTCTCGCTCGGCGTCGCGCATCTTCCTCACCGAGCTGGCGCCCGCGCTGGCTGCGCGGCCCGCTCGGCTTCCTGGTCGAGCTGCTCGCGGCGATCCCGAGCGTCGTCTACGGCCTGTGGGGCATCTTCGTGCTCGCGCCGCTGGCTGCGCGAGCACGGTCGAGCCGCCGCTCGCGCAGCGCGCTCGGCTTCCTGCCGCTCTTCCAGGGCCCGCCGCTCGGCTTCGGCATGCTCGCCGGCGGGCATCGATCCTCGCGATCATGATCCTGCCGACGATCGCGTCGGTCACGCGCGAGGTGCTGCGCGCCGTGCCGACCGACGCTCCGCGAGGGCGCGCTCGGCGCTCGGCGCGACGCGCTGGGAGACGATCCGCGTCGGCGGTGCTGCCGTACGCGCGCTCCGGCATCGTCGGCGCGATCATCCTCGGCCTCGGCCGCGCGCTCGGCGAGACGATGGCGGTGACGATGGTGATCGGCAACCGCGCCGAGATCTCGCGCCTCGCTCTTCGCGCCGCGGCTACACGATGGCGAGCGTCATCGCCAACGAGTTCACCGAGGCCGCCGGCGACCTGTACCTGCTCGGCGCTCGTCCGAGCTCGGCCTGCTCCTGTTCGTCGGTCACGCGTGCTGCTCAACATCGTCGCGCGCGCTGCTGGTCTGGCGCGTCGAGCCGGCTGCCGGCGGGCGCGAGGCGCGCTGACGATGCGACGCGCTATCGGCGCCGCAAGCTCGTCGACGTCGCTCGCGCGCGGCGCCTGCGTCGGCGCGCCGCTGCTCGGCGCTCGTCCCGCTCGTCAGCGTGCTCTGCTACGTGCTGCGCCAGGGGCATCGGCGGCCTCAGCTGGGACTTCTTCACCGAGCTGCCGCAAGCCGGTCGGCGAGGCCGGCGGCGGCATCGGCAACGCGATCGTCGGCACGCTGGTGCTGGTCGGGCTGGCCTGCGCGATCGGCATCCCGCTCGGCATGCTGCGCCGGCGTCTACCTCGCCGAGTTCGGCGACGGCCGCTTCGGCCAAGCGCGGTGCGCTTCTCCGCCGACGTGCTGTCGCGGCGTGCCCTCGATCGTCGTCGGCATCTTCGTCTACACGCTGGTCGTGCTGCCGATGCGGCGCTTCTCGGCGCTCGCCGGCGGCGTCGCGCTCGCGATCCTGATGCTGCCGACCGTCACGCGCACGACCGAGGAGCTGCTGCGCTCGGTGCCCGGACTCGCTGCGCGAGGCGGCGCTCGCGCTCGGCGTCCCGCGCTGGCGCGTCGATCCTGCGCGTCGTGCTGCGCACCGGCGCGCCCGGCATCGCCACCGGCGTCATGCTGGCGGTCGCGCGCGCCGCCGGCGAGACCGCGCCGCTGCTCTTCACCGCGTTCAACAACCGCTTCTGGTCGACCGAGCTCGATCAAGCCGATCGCCTCGCTGCCGGTGCAGATCTTCACGCTACGCGGTCTCGCCCTACGAGGACTGGCACCGCCAGGCCTGGGCCGCGGCGCTCGTGCTCGTGGCGCATGGTGCTGCGTGCTCAACGTCGGCGCGCGGCTGCTGACCGCGTGCGCGGCCGATGCGCGATCAGCCCAGCCGCATCCGAGCCGCTGACTCGAGCAAGCCCGCCGGCGACGCCGCTCGCTGCGACGCCGAGCCGCGAGCGCGCGGTCGAAGATGCGCGCCGAGGGCCTGCGCGCCTGGTTCGGCAAGGCCGAGGCGCTCAAGGGCATCACGCTGCGGCCTCGCCGAGACGCCAGGTGACGGCGATCATCGGCCCGTCGGGCTGCGGCAAGTCGACCTTCATCCGCTGCCTGAACCGCATGCACGAGGTCGTGCCCGGCGCGCGCGTCGAGGGCCAGGTGCTGCTCGACGGCAAGGACATCTACGCGCGCGGCGTCGACCCGGTGCGCGTGCGCCGCCGCGTCGGCATGGTGTTCCAGAAGCCGAACCCGTTCCCGACGATGTCGATCCGCGACAACGTGCTCGCCGGCCTGCGCCTGAACGGCATCGCGCCCGACGATCCGGACGCGCTCGTCGAGCAGGCGCTGCGCCAGGCGGCGCTCTGGGACGAGGTGAAGGACACGCTCGACCGCTCCGGCGCCAGCCTCTCCGGCGGCCAGCAGCAGCGCCTGTGCATCGCGCGCGCGCTCGCGCTCGAGCCCGAGGTGCTGCTGATGGACGAGCCGTGCTCGGCGCTCGATCCGATCGCCACCGCGCAAGATCGAGGAGCTGATCCACGAGCTCGGCGAGCGCTACACGATCGTGATCGTCACGCACAACATGCAGCAGGCCGCGCGCGTCTCGCGACTTCACCGCGTTCTTCTACCTGGGCGAGCTGATCGAGTACGATCGACACCGACGTCATCTTCACCAAGCCCGGCAGATCCGCGGACCGAGGACTACATCACCGGCCGGTTCGGCTGAGAGCGCGATCGACCATGACGCGCGGCACACCGACCGCGAGTACGAGGGCGAGCTGCGCGACGCTCCGCGAGCAGCTGCTGCTCATGGGCGCCAAGGTCGAGGAGATGATCGCCAGCAGCGATCAAGGCGCTCGTCGACCGCGACAGCGACGCTCGCCGCAGCCGACGATCGAGCATCGACCACCAGATCAACCGGCTCGAGATCGAGATCGACGAGCTGTGCCTGCGCATCCTCGCCGCGCCGCCAGCCGGTGGCCTCGCGACCTGCGCTTCATCACGATCGCGCTCAAGATCGTGACCGACCTCGAGCGCATCGGCGACCTGGGCGTGAACATCTGCGAGCGCGTGATCGAGCTCAACGAGGAGCCGCCGCTCAAGCCGTACGTCGACCTCGCCGAACATGGCCGAGGTCGCGCAGGGCGATGGTGCGCGAGGCGCTCGACGCGTTCGTCGCGCGCGACGCCGACCGCGCCGCAGCGCGTCATCGAGCGCGACTCGCACGGTCGACGCGTACTACGCGCAGATCTTCCGCGAGCTCCTCACCTACATGATGGAGGACCCGCGCAACATCTACCGCGCGACGCGCGTGCAGTCGATCGCGAAGTACCTCGAGCGCATCGCCGACCACGCGACGAACCTCGCCGAGATGGTCGTGTTCATGGTGCAAGGGCAAGGACATCCGCCACCTCGGGCGGATCGAGGCCGGGCGCAAGCAGCGTGCCGCACGGCGTGCTGTTTCTGTGCGTGCAGAACTCCGCGCGCAGCCAGATGGCCGAGGGCTGGGCGCGTAAGCTGCTGCCCGCGGGAGTGCGAATCTGGAGCGCCGGGCTCAGGCGACCGATGCGGTCCATCCGCTCGCCGTCCGCGTGATGCAGGAGGTCGGTGTGGACATCTCGGCTCAGCGGCCGAAGCTCGTCTCGGACGTGCCGCTGGGTGACGTCGACACCGTGATCACGCTGTGCGCCGAGGAGTGCCCGCTGCACAGCGGCCGGGAGCTGCGGCGCGAGACCTGGTCGCTGCCCGATCCGACCAAGGTCAGGGCGGCGACCAGGAGCAGCTCGCAGCGTTCCGCACCGTGCGCGAGGAGCTGCGCCGCCGGATCGACGCCGTGACCTTCGCGACTCATAAACGGGCGAAGAATTTTCTGCGTGGCCGCGCTTGACCCCGGGGCGGCCATGCTTAGCTTGCCTGGCGTCCCCGGGAAAGCGCAGTGAATTTCAGGGCAAATCCTGAATGCCAAGCGGCTGCTCGGGGGGACATTCCAGCAGGGGTTGGTATCCCCACAGGAGGAAAGCCATGTTGGGCTATTGGGATCCGTTCGCCGAGATGTCGCGCATCCAGGACCGCTTCTTCGGCCAGCCCGACGCACGAGCGCGAGTACGCGTTCAAGCCGGCCGTCGACATCTTCGAGGATGCGGACGGCGTTCACGTCAAGGCCGACCTCGCCGGCGTCAAGCCGGAAGACATCAAGGTCGAAGTCGAGAACAAGGTGCTGACCATCAGCGGGCAAGCGCAAGCTCGACAACGACGAGCAGCGCGACGGCTATCATCGCGTCGAGCGCTTCTCACGGCAGCTTCAGCCGCTCGTTCGCGCTCGGCCGACGAGGTCGAGCGCCGAGAGCATCGACGCCAAGTACGAGAACGGCGTGCTGACCGTACGCCTCGCCAAGCGCGCCGCCGCCAAGCGCACGCGAGATCGCCGTCAACGCTGGCTGCCTAACGCGCTGCACCCCTCAGCGCCGCCGGGCCGCGACTCCGCGGTCCTCGGCGGCCGCCCCTTTCAGGTGGTGTAGTCGCCGTTGATGCGGACGTATTCGGACGGTGAGGTCGCAGCCCCAGGCGGTCGCGGCCGCACTGCCGAGACCCAGGTCGACGCGGATCTGCACCTCGGGGCGATCCATCGCGCGCGAGATCGCGGCGTAGTCGAGCTCGGTCGCGACGCCGCGTTCGAACGCGCAGTGGTCGCCGATCCAGACCGAGGTGCGTTCGAGCTCGATGCGCGCGCCGGAGCGACCGAGCGCCATCAGCACGCGGCCGAGGTTCGCGTCGCGCCCGGTGATCATCGTCTTGACCAGCGGCGATGACACGACGGTGCGCGCGGCGATCCGCGCGTCGGCGTGCTCGCCGGCGCCGGTCACCGTCGACCTCGATCAGCGTGCGCGCGCCTTCGCCGTCGCGCGCCAGGTCGCGCGTCAGCTCGATCGCGCAGCGCGCGCAGCGCCGCGCTGAACGCGGCGGCTCGCCGGATGGCCTGCGTCGATCAGCGCGTCGCCGCCGGCGGCGCCGTTCGCGAGCAGCAGCATGCGTGTCGCTGGTCGAGGTGTCCATGTCGACGTCGAGCATGTTCAGCGAGTACGTCGCCGACGCTGCTTCAGCGCGTCGCTGCAGCCAGCGCGGCTCGGCCGGCGCGTCGGTGGTCAGAAAGCACAGCACGGTCGCCATGTCCGGATGCACCATGCCGGAGCCCTTGACGGCGCCGCCGATCACGTAGCTGCGCCGCCGGCGCGCACGCGCACGCGCGCGCGACTTCGGCACCGTGTCGGTGGTCATGATCGCGCGCGCGAACAGCGCGCCGCGTCGCGCCCGCGTGCGAGCGCGATCGCCGGGAATCGCGGCTTCGATCTTGGCGCATCGGCAGCGGCGCGGCCGATGACGCCGGTCGAGGCCACGAACACGTCGTCGGCGGCGACGCCCGAGCCGCTCGCGCCGCGAGCTCCGCCATGCGCTGCGCGTCGGCCAGGCCCTGCGCGCCGGTCGCGACGTTGGAGCAGCCGGAGTTGACCACGACCGCGCGGCCCGACGCCGCGCGCGACGCGCTCCTTGCACAGCGTGACCGGCGCGCCGCACACGCTGGTTCTGCGTGAAGACGCCGGCGGCCACGCACGGGCGCTCGGAGGCGAGCAGCGCCGACGTCGAGGCGCGGCTCCGGGCCGTAGGTCTTGATGCCCGGCGTACGTCGCGCCGGCGACGAAGCCCGAGCGGCGAGGTCACTCCGCCGTCCTTCAGACCACGCGCAGTCGTGCCGGCGCGTTCATGGCGCGAAACATGGGCCAAAAGCCGCGCCCGCGCAACAGCGCGGCGAGCCGGCTGCGGTGCGCTCGCGGTACGTCGGCTTCGCGCTCGAGCACCTCGCGCCACTCGTCGCTGAACAGGCCCGGGAAAGCGCGGGTGCTTCGTGGTGTATGCGGCCATGCCGCCCTGCAGGAAGCGCGTGCACCAGGCGCGCGGCCTGCGCCGGGCGTCGGCTTGCCGGTCTGGATCATCGCGTAGCGCATCTCGGCGATCACGCCGGTGATCATGCGCGCGAGGCTGTCGAGGTCCTCGGTGTCCTTCGGCCCGGTCTTGCCGAGGTGCTCGGCGAGCGCCTGCACCGCGCGCTCGCGCATCGCCCAGGCATGGTCGCGGCGCAGATCGACGACGCCGCTGTTGTCCAGCGCGCGGTAGAGCGCGGCGCGTGCGACGACGCGCTCGAAGTGGCGCTCGAGGAACATGCACCATGTTACGCGACCGCGCGTCGCGAAGTCGGTGCGCCTCCAGGATCATCGCGCGCGCCTTGCGCGCCTCTTCCACCTCGTGGCTGCTCAGCTCCTCGGCGATCGCGAAGAAGATGCCCTGCTTGTCATCGAAGTAGCGATAGAAGGTCGCCGGCGCTGACGCGCGCGCGCGTGACGATGTCCATCACCTGCGTGCGGTGGTAGCCGTGCTGGCTGAACAGCTCCTTGGCGGCGTCGAGCAGCTTGGCGCGGGTCTGATCGCGGCGCTGCGCCTGGGTCATGCGCTCGGCACGCTGAGTCTCGTCCATCGGACATCGCCGCCTCAGCCTGGTCGCCGGCGCGCCGGCCCCCATCGCGCGCAGCACGTTGGCGCGATGGCCGAGCGTGTGCGCGATGCCGGAGAGCAGCGAGAACACGCGGCCGACCAGCACGAAGTCGCTCGGCACCGTGACACGACCGGATCCTCGCGGATCGCGTCGAACAGCTCGTCGGTCATCTGTTCGGTGAACTCGCCCTCGAAGCGGCCGGTGTCGCTGCGCGCGCAGCATGCGCTGGGCGATCGCGATGAACGTGCGCTGCCGTCGCCGGTCTTGGTCGCGAAGCCGAGCTCCTTGAACGCGCGGATCATCGCCGCTTCGTTCAGCGTCATCATCGAGAACATCAGCTCGAACAGGCCGAGGCCGAAGCCGTCGGGCAGTTCCTTGGACAGGCCGAAGTCGAGCACGATGATCTCGCCGTTCGGGCGTGACCATCAGGTTGCCGGGGTGCGGATCGGCCTGGAAGAAGCCGTCGGCCATGATCATGTGCACGAAGATGTGCATCAGGTCCTGCAGCACCTCGCGCGGCTTGCAGGCCAGCGTCGAGGATCTGCTGCTTGTCGGTGATCTTGATGCCGCTGACGAGCTCGCATCGTCAGCACGCGCTTGCTCGAGTAGCTCGCGGATAGATGCGCGGCACGATCACGCGCGCGTTGTGCTGCGAACAGCTTGCGCACGCGCTCGGCGCTGCGCGCTTCGCGCTCGAAGTCGAGCTCGTAGCCGATGTGCGTGGCGAGCTCCTCGAGCAGCGGCAGCAGCTCCATCGGCTGCGGGTCGAGCCACTCGTAGATGCGGCAGGCGCGGCGCATGTTGCGCGAGGTCGGTGCGGACGATGTCCTCGATGTCCGGGTACTGCACCTTCACCGCGACCTCGGTGCCGTCGTGCAGCGTCGCGGCGTGCACCTGCGCGAGCGACGCGGCCGCGAGCGGCGTCTCGTCGAAGCTGGCGAAGAGCTCGCGTCGAGCGGCCGGCCGAGCTCGCGCTCGACGTGCGCCTTGATCTCCGCGAAGGCCTGCGCCGGCACCGCGTCGTGGCACTGCTTGAGCCGCTCGATGAACGACGGCGGAAAGCGATCGGAGCGCGTGGCGATCGCCTGGCACATCTTGATGATCACGCCGCGCAGATCGAACGCCAGGTCGAGCAGCGATCTCGGACGCGCGCTCGTTCGTCGGCGGCCGAGCTCGGCTTCGGTGCGCTCGGGCTTGCCGCGCGCGCTTGCGCGCCGAGGTTCGGCAGCTTGTACATGGCGTACAGGCGGGCCGCGGTCGTGGCCACGCGGTAGCGTGCGGTACAGGCGCGTGAGGCTTCATCGGCTGGCTCCGCGACGGGCTCATGCGGCGGCTTCGAAGCCGGTGCGCGCGGGCGGCGTCCAGCTCGGCGCGAGCGCGTCGAACTCCTCGAGCAGCGAGCGGCTTGGCCTCGGCCGGCCTCGACCGCGCTGCGCCAGCGCGCCGCGCGTGTCGTCGCGCTGCTCGCGCGGCCGGGTGTCGATCATGCGCGAGAGCACGTGGTGCAGCAGGCCGTCGACGACGACTGCGCCCGACGATGGTGCTGCCGTCCTCGGTGCGCAGCGTGCGCGCGCGCGCCTCGGACAGCGCGGTGCGCAGGTACTCGACGTGCGGGCTCTCGTCGCTGCGGATGTAGCCGACCATCGCGCCGGCGCGCTGCGGCTGCGCCGAGACCTCGGGATCGGACGAGCAGCGTCTCGCCCCAGTCGAAGGTGCGCTTGGCGAAGACCTCGATCACGCAGCACCTGCGCCATCATGCTCAGCATGCGGTAGAGCTTCTTGTCGAGCTCGCGGGAAGACCGGGTCGCCGGCGCGCGCCTGGCCGCGGTCGCCCATCAGGCGCAGGAACACGTCGGACGGCATCTTCGGGTTCTCGAGCGCGAGGTCGCGCGCGGCTTCCCACATCTGCTTGTGGCCGCCCTGGTCCTTGTAGCCGGCCTCGTCGCGCGCGTGCGCTTCGAACAGGCCGTGCTCGAGGTGCGCGAGCGCGGTGCCGTCGATCGGCTCGACGAAGAACGACTGCAGGTCGGGCACGCGGACGTCGCGGATGATCGCGCCGAAGCCTTCCAGGATCGAGATCACGGTCAGCGCGCGCACGATCGGTTCGCGTACGCCGGCCTTCAGCAGCAGCTTGGCCTGCGCCACGCTCGGGAACTGCGGCGGGATCAGCGCTTCGGGGATGTCGATCAGCGCAGTGACCCGCGCTGCTGCAGCTTGCGCTTGCCAGGCCAGCACCGCCGGGTTGCGGTGCAGCGTACGCGGCGAGCGGTAGCGCCCGTCCTGGTCGAAGCCGCCGTGGCACAGCACACCGCCGGCGAAGAGCGGCTCGGCATAGTCGTCATCGGCGAGCAGCTCGTCCGGCGGAATAGCTCAACCTACCATTCAGCCATCGGTCGCTCCCTTTCGCTACGGTGAGCGCTAGCCAGGCGATGATAGTGAGTTTTCTTTATCTTCAAACTGGGGGCGACCCGGGTCAGGCGACCTCGCCGCCGGTCTACTGCCAGGATATTGCAAGTACGTGGAGGCTCGCCGTGGTCGGGGATGAGCGGCGGCGAGAGGCCGCGTGCTCTTGGCCGCGTGCCACAGGATCAGGCGCGCTTGGCTCGCGGGCACGCGGGCAGCTCGATGACCAGCGCGTCTGCGCGATTCACCCGCCTCGCGTCGAGCGGATGCGCAGCTGCGTACACGCCGCGCGCGCCGGCGCGCTCGAGGCGGCCGACGAGCTCGCGAGCGCGCGGGGTCGGCGCCCTGCAGCGCGTGTCCTGGGATCCTGCGAGCCAGGCGTCGGCTCGGCGTGCTCACCGGTCTCGAAGCCCTGCTTCGCGCCAGGCCTGCGTGCGGCGCGTCGGCCTCGGAGTCGAGCAGGCGCAGGCGACCGCGCGCGCCGAGCGTCACGAGCACCAGCCACGGCGGCGAGCCAGCGCCAGCGCGCCAGTCGCCGCGCGCGGCGCACGACGTTCTGCGTAGGCTGCCGGACGCAGGACGAGCGAGCCCAGGCCCGGCCGCACCGACGCGGTCGCGGCGTGCGCCAGGCCGACGTCGCGTGGCGGCACCGAATCGGTCTCGGGCGCGGCCGAGCGGGTCGTCCCGGGAGCGTGCGGCCGTGTGTTCGGACGCGGCTCCGGCTCGATGCGCGGTGGACGGGGCGGCGGCAGCTCGGCGTCGACGTGTGCGCCGCGAGCTGGGTCCGCGCTCGCTCCCTGCTCGCAAGCGGTCGTGCAGCATCCAATCGGCGCGATCGCTGCAGCGCGGCAGCGCGCGCGTTGGGCATCTGGTCGCAGGTCGTGCGGCACGAGCGGCGCCTTCGGGATCGCGCGGATTGACCGGGTCGAGTCTCGGGATCGGTCGAGGCATCGAGCTCGTCGAGCCCCTCGGCGGCGCGGAACGGGCGATCGCGCGCGCGGTCTCGCGCTCGACGCGCATCGATTCGTGCGACGCGCGCGATCACCGACGGCGCGGGGATCGGCAGCGACGAGTGCGTCCGGCGCGCGGCGTGCCGCTCGCCGCGTCGGCGACCGCGTGCAGCTCGACGCGCGCGCCGATCGAGCGCAGCGCCGCGACGTAGCGCTCGGCGGCGCGCGCTGATTGGAGCAGCGCTTGGCGACCGCGGGCAGCTCGCGCACGAAGCGCCGCGCGCGCTGCGGGTCGAGTCCGAACACGCGGCACGAGGCCCGCCTCGGCCTGGCGATCGGTCGACCTCGAAGCCGGTGACGATGATGTCGAGCTCTTCGTCCATGCCGGCGACCGAGGAGCTGACGGCCGCCGCGCTACTTGCGCGGTCGGGCTTGAGCTCGCGATAGTGCCGCGAGAAGTCCCGCAGGTTGCGCGCCACCATGTACAGCGCACGCGAGGTAGGGCAGGGCCGTCTGCAGGCGTGTACGGGCCGATCGCGAGCGGCAGGCCGGAGTAGTGCGCTGCGAACAGTCGCCGCGATGAAGAGCACGATCGCCGAGGTCGTTGCCGTTGAAGCGGCCGCCGCACGATCGTGAACAGCACGTACGTGCCGCAGATGCGGAACGACGTGAACACGAGCACGAGCAGGAACGCGTACACGTCGATCGCGTGCATCAGGTAGAGCGCGCCCCAGCCGGCGCCCATCGCGACGAACATCAGGTGGTAGCGGCATCAGCGTGCCGAGCCGGACGTAGTAGAACCAGTTGCAGCGCAGCTCGATGTAGATGCCGAACGACGCGCGATGCGCGGCGACCGCCAGGTCGAGCCACGGCGTGGTCGCGCCCGACGAAGTAGTAGAGCGGCGGCCAGCGCCGACGTAGCCGATCGACAGGCCGAGCTGCGCGTCCATGCCGGTCGCGGGCTCGGGATGGATGAACTTGCCGGTGTGGTGATAGAGCACGAGCTGGCCCGTGATAGACCATCGCCGCGGTGACGTTGACGATCGGCGATCGCCCACGGCTTCATGCGAGCGCCACGGTGATGCCGAGCGTGGTCAGCGGCACGATGATGGCGTCGAGCCAGTGGTCCATCATCTCGCCGAGCTTGCTGCACTGGTCGGTGCGGCGCGCGTGCATGCCGTCGAGGCTGTCGCCGATCATCGACAGCAGCATGCCGACGCCGGCGCCGATCAGCGCCAGCGCCCGCGGCAACGGCGGCGAGCAGCGGCGAGATCACCGCGAGCGCGGCGGTGATCCACGCGATCAAGTGGGTGACCAGCGAGATCGTGTTCGGGATGGACGCTGCGCGGGATGCGGACCAGCAGCGGCTCGCACAGCCACTCGACGATGCGCTGTCGACGCTCGAGCCGACGGCGGCGACGATCGGGTCGCGTTCGATCAGTCTCTTCACGCATCTGTACGCTGAGCTCGGACGGCATGAAGTCTTGCGCCCTCCTATTTGGCGTAGAGCGGCAGCCCATCTCGTCGATGGTTTCCGCATGGCTTCCACGAAAGCACGCATGTCGTCAGGCGTGACGTCACCCATGTTCGCGAGACGGAACGTGGCCTGGGCCGCTCCCTTGCCCGGATAGATGGTGAAACCCTTCGCGTAGAGCCGATCGTGCATGGCGTCGAACCCGTACCGAGGGTGAGTCCGGCTCGATGTAGGTCAAGGCAGAATGCGTCGGGCAGTAGCCGGCGAAACCCCAGCTCGCGCATGCCCCCGTCGAGGCCGCGTTGGCGACGTAGCGCCGGTCGGGCTTCGTCGGCGAAGTACTCGTAGCTGGTGGGCGCATCCGACCTCCGGGGTACGCAGGTCCAGCGCTCCGTCGAAGAAGCGGTAGCGGCGCGGGCAGGCTCAGGCTACGAACCCCCGGGTATCGGCATGCTCGCCGTCGCAGCGGCGTCGCCGGTCGGCAGATCACGAAGCGGCCGGCCCGGCCATGCCCTGGAATGCACTTGTTCGAGCTCGCACCAGGAAGTCGGCGAACCCATCTGCGACGTGCGGATCGGGATGCCGGCGTAGCTGGACATCGCGTCGACGAATCATCTCGACGCGCAGGCCTCGCGGCACAGCGCGCCGATCGCGGCGACCGGGTTGAGGACGCCGGTCGAGGTCTCGTGGTGGACCACGGCGAGCTGGGTGTAGCGCTGCGCCTGCAGGGCACCTGCTCGAGCTCGAGCATCGGGGTAGCCGCCGCCCGAAACGCTTCGACGTCGTGCGCGATGCCGTATAGCGCGCGCGATCTGGCGGATGCGCACGCCGTAGGCGCCGTTGTCGATGACGAGCAGCCGGCCGTCGGCCGGCACGCTCGAGCTGATCGCGGCCTCGACCGCGGCCGTGCCGGAGCCGCCGAGCATCACCGCGGTGTACGCGTCGCCCTCGTGCACGACGCGCGTGACGCCGTCGCGCACGCGCGCGAGCACGTCGCCGAACTCGCGCTCGCGCGGGCAGATGTCGGGGCGACCATCGCGCGCTTGACTGCGCTCGTGGTGTTGGCCGGGCCCGGGTTCAGCAGGATCATCCGGCGGCCCTCGAAGCTGCCGCGCTGCGCCCCGCGCTGGTCATGGCGCGCTGCCCTCGGCGCTCGAGCTCGAGCAGGCGCGGGTAGAACGTCTCGCGCAGCTGGCGTACTCGCGCGCGTCGTCGCACTCCATGAACGGGATCTCCTCGCCGAAGCGCACGCAGCGCATGCGGCGGTAGCGCATGAAGCGTTGGGTGAGCTCTTCGTGCTCGGTCGCGATGCCGCGCCGGGCTGTAGCCGCGGCGGCGCGCGCTGCCTTCGGGCGCGTCGGGGTCGCCGACCATCCAGTCGATCGTCTCGCGCGCGAGCGCGTGGTCTGCGGGCGCGAACTTCACGATGCCGGTCGCCTCGCCCAGGCACGGCTCACCGGCGACGAGCGCGGGCGTCAGCCCCTTGCCCAGGAAGCGCGGCGCTCGAGCGTGCCGTACACGCAGCACCTCTTCGTTGTCGCCGCGAGTAGCGGTCGCACACGAGCAGCGCGCTCGCCGCGGGCGCGTCGAGCAGCGTCTGCAAGCGCGTCGCGGTGATAGACGATGTCGGCGTCCATCAGCAGCGTCTGCATGCGGCCGTCGAGCACGCCGTGCCGGCGAGCGCACCGCGAACTGAAAGCTGTGCAGGCTGCCGCTCGTGCCCATGTCGGGCGTCGGGTTCACGACCAGCTGCGACCGGCAGCTGCCAGCGCGCGACGGCGTCGATGATCCATCTCCTTGAGCGAGCCGACCACGACCACGATCTGCTTGCACGCCGAGCGTCGCGCAGCAGCTCGACCTGGCGGCGCAGGAAGTAGGTCTCGGTCGCGTCGGTGAGCGAGCGCGGGCCGATCGGCAGCAGCGCCTTCGGCATCTCCTGCGTGTGCTCGCGCAAGGCGCGAGCCGCGGCCGGCCGCGAGGATCACGGCCTGGTACGGCGGGTTCATGGCGTCAGCTCCTCCTTCCACGCCAGGGCGTGACCGTTCAGGAAGGCGCAGAAGCGCGCGTAGCCGTCGCGCGGCTCGAGCGTCGGGCCGGCCGAGGTCCTTGCGCGAGCCGTCGCTGATCACGACGCGCAGCAGCGTCGGGCCGTCCGAGCGCCAGCTGGCGCTCGAAGCGCTTCGGCGATGCGCGCGCGGCTCGCTCGACGGTCTCGGCGTGGCGGTAGCCGCACGCCAGCGCGGCGAGCGCGAAGTCGACGGCCGGCGAGGGCGTCGGCTGGCCGCCGGTCGAGTCGTGCGCGCCGTTGTCGAACACGACGTGGTGGTAGTTGCGCGGCGCGAGCGCGCCGATCGTCGCCAGCGAGCCGAGCTTCATCAGCAGCGCGCCGTCGCCGTCGAGCACGATCGACCGGCCGCTCCGGCTGCGCGCGCGCGACGCCGAGGCCGAAGCCCGCGGCGCAGCCCATCGAGCCGACCATGTAGAAGCGGTTGCGCTTGCTCGCGTCGCGGTCGTCGAGCTCGTACAGCTCGCGCGAGAGCTTGCCGGTGGTGGCAGACCACGGCCGGCGCTCCGCGCCGCGCTCGTCGAGCGCCGCGTTGAGCAGCGGCACGATCGCCGCAGCGCCTGCTCGCGCAGCAGCTGACGGCGTGAAGCGTGCCCTCGTTGTCCGGCGTGCGGCCGCCGCTACGCACCTGCGAGCGTGAGCGGCGGCGCCTTCGGGCCGCCCTCGAGCGTGTCCTTGCGGCAGATGAACGCGGCGGGCACGCCGTCGCGCTGCGCGGCCTGCAGCGTCTGTTCGAAGCGCTCCGGATCGAGCACGTGCGTGCGCAGGCCGCACAGCTCCGCGAGCTGCTCGGTGATCTGGCCCATCAGCGCGTGCTGCGGCTCGTCGGGGATGCCCGGCTCGCCGCGGTGCGAGACCAGCAGCACCACCGGCATCTGGTAGATGTAGAGCATCGACGTGATCGGGTTGACCGCGTTGCCGAGGCCCGAGTTCTGCATCAGCGCGAACGCCGGCTTGCCCGCCGTGGTCAGGCCGGCCGCGATCGCGACCGCTTCGCCCTCGCTCGTCGCCGACACGTAGTCGAGCCCGGGGTCGACGGTCATGTAGTTGACGAGCGGCGTGAAGAACGAGCAGGGCACGCCCGCGCCGTGCGCGATGCCGCTGCTGCTTGAGGATGTCGCCGAAGGTTTCGATCTGCATGGCGCTCAGCTCCTGCACCTGCGCCGACGCGCGAGGAGCAGGTCCTTCTGCTCGTCGAGGTCGTACCAGTGCCCGAACGTGTGGACGACGCTGACGGTCTCGCCGGCGCCGACCAGCCGGTTGAGCAAGCCCGGGATGTCGCCCTTGCGCAGCGTCTCGGGCTCTTCCTGCCGCAGGTGATCGAGCAGCTTGACGCAGCTTCTCGGTCTTCTCGGCGCGCAGGTACAAGAGGCCGATCCACTCGCCGGTCGCGCTCGTCCGGCTTCACCGTCGGCGCCGATCCGCACCAGCTTGCAGGTGCGTGAGGCCGATCGGATCGTACGCGCCCTCGGTCACGACCAGGTCGCGCTTGGCGTCGGTGCGCTCGCGCAGCTTCCAGCCGCCGTCGACCGCGATGCTGATGTCGCCGCCCTGCGAGAGCAGGTTCCGCAGGATGAACTCGTCGAACACGATGTCGCCGTACGCGATCACGACGTCGCCCTTGAGGAACTCGCGCGCGGCGTACAGCGACGCGAGCTCGCCGGTCGTGGCGTACGTCGTCGTTGTCGAAGTAGTGGATGTCGGCGAGGTCGATCGCCTCCTTGCAGTAGCCGCGCACCGCGCCGATGCGGCGGATGCCCTGGCGGCGGAACGCATCGGTGTGCCAGGTCATGATCGGCTTGCCGCGCAGGCGCAGCATCGCCTTCGGGCGATCCTTGACCAGGTCGCCGAAGTCGCCCTTCGAGGCCGCGAGCACGAGCGCCGCTGACCTCGCGCCGCGCGCCGCTCGACGGCAGGTAGCGCTCTTCGGAGCTCTTGAGCTCCTGCACGTTCTGCAGGCGGAACACCTCGCTGACCGGCGCGATCTCGTTCTCGATCGACATCAGGTCGCAGCGTGTCGTGCAGCATGCTGCAGGTTGCGCTGCAGCGCGGTGATCACCGTGCGCAGGCTGTGGTTGGCGAAGATGAAGTTGGTCGACGCCGGCGCGACGAAGCTTGTCGATCGGCTCGGTCGGGTACTTGGTCGGCACGATGACGACCGGCACGCGGTCGATCCCAGTGCTTCATGAACGCCATGATCTCGTTGCTGTCCTTGCGCTTGCTGTGGACGAGGATCACGTCGGCGCCGGCCTCGGCGTAGGCCGTCGCGCGCAGCAGCGTCTCGTCGAGGCCCCAGCCGGCGATGAACGCCTCGGTGCGCGCGACGACGACGAAGTCCGGGATCGAGCTGGGTGTCCTTGCGCGGCGCGCAGCTTGCCGCAGAACTCGTCGACCTCGGCCAGCGCCTGGCGCTCGCCGTCGATGAAGCTGTTGGTCTTGGGGAACAGCTTGTCCTCGAGGCAGACGCCGGCGATGCCGCGCTGCTCGAGCTTGCGCGACCAGGCGGCGCACGTTGTTGAAGTTGCCGTAGCCGGTGTCGCCATCGAGCAGGATCGGCAGATCCGTGGCGTCGGCCATGAACTCCAGGACTTCGAGGACCTGGGTCCAGCTGGCCTCGTTGTTGTCGCGGACGCCGAGCGCGGCGGAGATCGACAGGCCGCTGCCCCAGAGCGCTTCGAAGCCCGCCTCGGCGGCCAGCTTGGCCGAGAGGCCGTTGTGGGCCTCCATCAGGATCGTGACCTGGTTCGACGTCAGGAGGCTCGCGCAGGCGGCCGGCTCGGCTCGGGTGCGGTCGCTGTATTCGTGTTCTCAGGCTCGCTGTGCGACCGACCTACCGCGAAAGCCTCGGACGGCTAGATGCAGGGTCTCGGGCCGTTTGGGTTCTTTTAGGCCGCTCGGCCAGTTTGTGCAACCCCCTCAACTGCGGGCCCGGATCGGGGGCGGCATGGGCCTGTCGGCTTGACGGGCGCGCGGACGAACGGCGCATACTCGGGCCTTTCACTCGAACCGATGAGAGGATGGCCGTGGACGTGCTGTCTGGCCCCGGACGTCTACGTGAACGCCTCGGTCGCGCTCGGCAGCGCGCCCGAACAAGATCGTGCAGCGCAGCGCTCGGCCGCAAGAAAGGCCAGACCAAGACCACCGAGTGGGTGCTCGCGCGCGTGCGCCACATGCTCAGCGCGGTGCCCGGAGTTCAAGAAGGACGCGGTCGACCAGCAAGTCGCGCTGATCCGCTCGCTCGTCGACGTGGTCGACCCGGCGAGCAGTTCGCGCCCGGCGAGTGGGAGCGCGCGCTGGTCGCCGGCTGCCAAGCAGACCGACGCCAAGCGCGTGATCACCGACCATCCCGGACCTGCTCGACCGGAGAGCATCGCAGGGCGTCGAGTTCGTGTCGACCGAGGCGTTCCTGCTCGAGCTGACGCCACCGCCGCGCCGCCGGTCGCCAGCGCGGGTGGCTAGCGTCGTTGCTCAACCCTGCAGGCGGCTGAGCGCGGCGCGCGCCTCTTCGTCGTCGGGGGCGAGCGCGTGACCTCGTGCCAGACCTCGATTGCGCCCGGGCGGTTGCGCGAGCTCGACCTCCCAGACCTCGGCCATCTCGCGCATCAACGCAAGCGCGCCGTCGAGCTCGTCGGTGCGCGCGACGCGTTCGCCGTACGCCTTGAGCAGCTCCTTGATAGCGGCCCGCCTGGCGCAGGCTGCGCAGCAGCGCGTCGAACGCGGCGTCGTCGCTCGGGTCGAGCGCGCACAGCTCGCGGTAGACCTCGGCGGCCTTGGCCGGGCGCTCGAGGTGCTCGGCGAGCAGCGTGCCGCGGCGTCGCAGCAGCGCGCGCTTCACCGCGGCGTCGCTCGCGCGCTGTCGCCGCAGCGCGCGAGGTGCGCGTCGAGCGCGTCGAGCCGCCGGATCTTGAGCGCGGTGCGCTCGAGCGCGTCGTACAGCTCGAGGTCGTTCGGGAAGCAGCGCCGCGCCCTGCTTGAGCGCGTCGAAGCTGCGCGCTCGTCGTCGCCGAGCTCGTCGCGCAGCAGCTGCGCCGCGCGCCGCACCAGCACCGGACCGAAGCTCTCGCCGGCGCTGCTGCGCCAGCTCCAGGTGCGCCTGCACCAGGCGCCGGCGCGCGTCGTCGCGCACCCAGCTCGGGCGCGTGCGGTCCAGCTCGCGCGCCAGCGTCCTCGATCTCGCGCCGACAGCTCGGGCAGCTGCTCGGTCAGCGTCAGCGCGCGCGCATGTTGCGCAGCGCCTGCTCGCGGTCCTTGCAGGCCGAGGTCCGCGACGCGCGCCGCGCGCAGCAGGTGGCGCGCGCGCTGCTCGTCGGTCTGTGCGTTCGTGGTAGCAGCCGCTCGTAGATCCAGAGCAGCTCGGCGTGGCTGCCGGCGGCACGCGCGAGCCGCTTCGGCGCGCTCGAGCAGGTCGTCGCGCTGCGGAGTCGAGCCTTGCACGCTTCGAGCCAAGCGCTCGAGCGCCGCGGCGGTGTCCTTCGCGTGCTGCTCGAGCAGCTCGGCGCTGCGGCACAGCAGCTCGAGCCGCTCGGCCTTGGCTCTCGGCCGCCTGCGCCGAGCGCGGCCGTACACGCGCGCACAGCCGCTCCCAGGCGCGCGGTCAGCGATCGCCAGGCGATCGATGCGATCGAGCAGCGCGCGGTCGCTGCATGTCGAGCGCGAGCGCGCGCAGGTTCGCTTCGAGCGCCTCCTCGGGCTCGCGCAGCTGCTCCTCGAAGCACGATCGCGGCCTGCATCCAGTCGCGACAGCGGCGGCTCGGCTCGCCCGGCCTGCGCGCGCAGCACGTACACAGTTCGCCAGCGGCCGTCCCAGCGCCGCGCCTCGGACGCGAGCTCGCGCGCGGCCGCTTCGGCCTTGCGCGTCGTCGGCGAGCACCAGCGGCGACAGCCGCTGCCAGCGCGCCCTGCGCGTCGCCGAGCCGGCCATGCGCGAGCGCTGCGGCCGCCAGCACGGCTTCGCTCCGCGCTTCGGCGCTGGCTCTTCGCACTCGACCAGCGCGTCGAGCACCGCCAGCAGCTCGCGCCACTGCTGGGCGCGCTCGAGCTGCGGGCGCGAGCCGGCGCAGCGGCTCGGGATTGCGCGGCTGCGCGGCCGTCCACACCCGCAACGCCTCCAGCGTCTTGTCGGCGTTCTTCGAGCTTGTCTTCGTAGAGCGTCGGCCAGCCGCGCGGCGATCTCGGCGCGCTGCGGCGGCGCGCGGCTCGAGCGCCAGCTGGCTGCTCCAGGGCGAAGCACAGCCCCGCGATAGTCGTCGCGCAGCTCGGCATCGCGATCAGCTCCTCGATCGCCGGGACGTGAAGCGCGGATCGAGCTCGAGCGATCGCGCGCAGCACCGCGGCTGCTTCTGCGGCGCGCTCGAGGCGGTCGCCGAGCAGCAGCGCGCGCTCGAACAGCAGGTCGCGCTGCTGTGCTGCGGTCGTCGATCAGTCCGCGCCAGCCGCTCGAGCAGTGTCCGCCAGCTCCTCGCGGGTCGTCGAGCCGCAGCGCCTGCACGCGCAGGAACGTGCAGCGCCTCGACGTCTTCGGCCGACGCGCAGCACTTCGCGGAACGCCTCGGCGGCGGCGACGCTCGTCGCCGAGCGGTCCGGCGAGCAGCCGCGCGCAGCGCCGAAACAGCTCGGCCTTGGCGGGCGAGTCCGTCGCGCGCTCGGCCTGCTCGCGCAGCACCGCGACCAGGTCGTCGTAGCGTTCGGCCGCCTCGTACAGCGCGATCAGCGCTGCGAGCTTGCCGCCGTCGAACGCGATCCGCGACAGCAGCGCTTCGGCGCGCTCGTTGCCGCTGTTGGCCAGCGGCAGCAGCCGCGCCCACGCACCGTCGGCGTCGCCCAGGCGATCGGTAGGCGAGCTCGGCGCCGGCGAGCAGCGCTTCGCCGCGCTCGGCCGGGTCGTCTCGCGTTCGGCGATCGCGTCGAGCTCCGACCAGCAGCTCGGCGTGGCGCTCGGTGCCTGCGAGCAAGCGCGGCGGCCCGCTGGTGCGGCTCGGCGTCGCTCGGGGCGAGCTCGCGCCCAGTGGCCGAGCACGAGCAGCGCGCGATCGAGCGTCTGCGCAGGCTGCGTTCGTACAGCTCGACCAGCCGGCGCGCGAGCTCGATGCGCCGCTCCGGGTCGCGCTCGCGGCGCAGCACGTGCTCGAGCGCCCAGGCCAGCGTGTCGTCGGATCGGCCGCCGCCGCTGCGGCCTCGAGCAGCTCGTCGAGCGCGGGCTCGAAGTCGGGATCGAGCTGCTCGATCACCGCGCGCAGCACGCGCGATCGCCTGCGCCGGACGGCTGAGCCGCGCGTGCAGCAGGTGGCCGTATTCGTAGAGCAGGTCGCGCCGCTCGCTCGGGTCCGGCTCGAGCGCGGCGAGCCGCTGCAGGCAATCGCCGAGCAGCTCCATGTCGTCGCGCTGCAGCGCGCGCGCGCGCAGGAACTGCAGCGCCTCGTCGTCTTCTGCGCAGCGCGAGCAGGCGCGACGAACGCGTGCTCCGCGCCGGGTTCGTCCTCGAGCGGTCCGGCCAGCGTGCGCGCCATGCGCCGGTACAGGCTCGCGCGCAGCCGCGGATCGGACTCGGTGCCGACGCGCTGGCGCAGCAGCTCGACGACCGTGTCGTAGCGCCGCGCCTGCTCGAGCAGCGCGTACAGCTGCTCGAGGCGGCCGAGCTCCATCGCGAGGAGCAGCAGCGCTGATCGACCTGGCGGATTCGCGGCGGGGACGCGCGGCACGAGCCGGCCGAAGCGCGCCCTCGGCGTCGCCGAGCTGGCCGTGCGCGAGCGCCGGCGGCCGCGAGCGTGGCCTCGAGCTGCGCGCCGCGTCGTCGCGCTTCGGTGCGCGACAGCGCGTCGAGGCATCGCGAGCAGCTCGCGGTCGCGGCCGCCGCGCGAGCAGCGGCCGCAGCCGGCGCTGCGGCTCGGGTCGTCGCGGATCGGCCTGCGGCCCACTCCTGCAGCGCCGCGATCGCGCGCGCGGTGTCGCGCAGGTCGCGCTCGCACACGTCGCGCGAGTCGCGCGGCGAGCCGAATGCGATCGGCGCGCCGACTGCGTGCGCGAGAGCGCGCGCTCGAGCGTGGCAGCGAGCGTCGCGTAGTCGCGAGCGGCTTCGGCTGCGCGCAGCAGCTCCTCGGCAGACCGGTCAGATGCTCGGGCGTCTTCGGCCAGCAGATGCGCGCAGCACGGCGACCGCGTCCGCCGGCCTCCGAGGCGTGCGCGCAGCAGGCGCGCGTGCTCGAGCAGCAGGTCGCGCCGCTCGCCGCGCGTCGGTTCGAGCGCGGCGAGCGCTCGAGCACGTCGCGCAGCGTCGCCGGGTCGTCGTTGCGCACTGCGCGCGACTGCAGGAAGCGCAGCGCGTCCGCGTCTTCTTCGAGCTCGAGCAGGCGCTCGTAGCTCTCCGGCGGCGCCGTCTTCGTCCTGCGTGTACTCGATCAGCGTCTGCGCGGTGCGGCGCAGCAGCGACGCGCGCGTCTGCGGATCTTGCTCGCGCGCGACGCGCTCGCGCAGCAACGCGAGCAGCCGGTCGATCTGGCCCGCGCCGCTCGAGCAGGTCGTACAGCTCGCCCAGGCGCTTGCTCGCTCTGCGCGAGCGCGGTCAGCGCCTTGATCGCGTCCGGCACGCCGGCCTCGGCCAGCGGTGCGAGGCGCTCCCACGCGCCGTTCGCGTCGGAGAGCCGGCGCTGGCAGACGTCGGCGGCCGCGATCGCCGCGCGCTGGCGTGCGTCGGCGCTCGGCTCGAGCCGGGCGAGCGCGTCGAGCGCACGCGACCAGCTCCGGATAGCGCCGCGCGCGCGATGAGCAGCGGCGCACAGCCGGCGGTGCGGTTCGGGATCCTCGGGGTCGGCCGTCGGCCCAGCGCGGCAGCGCGCGCGCCGCGCGCTCGGCGTCGTTCAGCTTGTGCTCGCAGACCTCGGCCAGCTTGCGCGCGTAGCTCGATGCGCTGCGCCGGCTCGACCGCGCGCCGCAGCCGCTGCTCGAGCACGCGCGACAAGCCTGTGGTAGTCGCCCGCGGCTTCGCTCGCCGCCGCTCAGCTCGGCGAACGCCAGCTCGAAGTCGGGATCGATCTCGAGCAGGATGCGCACGAGATCGGGCAGTCGCCGCGGCCGGCCGCGCGAGCCGCGCGCTGAGCAGGCGCGCGCGATCGAACAGCAGGTCGCGCTTCTCCCGCGGGGTCGGGCTCGAGCGCGGCCAGCCGCCCGAGGATGTCGACCAGCGCAGCGGCGTCGTCGCGATCGCGCGCGCGCTGCTGCAGCGCGGTCAGCGCTTCGCGGTCCTCCGTGAGCTCGAGCAGGTGTTCCCAGGCGTCGTACGCGCCTTCGGCGTCGTCGAGCCGATCGCGCAACACCAGCGCGATGCGGCGGTAGAGCTCGATCCGCGCCTGCGCGATGCGCTCCATCAGCACGCGCTCGCGCAGCAGTTCGACCAGGTCGTCGTAGCGCTCGCCGCGCTCGTACAGCGCGCACAGCGCCTCGAGGTGCTCGGGCTCTCGGGCGCCGACGTCGACCGCGCGCGACAGCAGCTCGCTCGCGCGCTCGCTGTCGCCGAGCCGCTGCTCGGCGACCTCGGCCATGCGCGCGAGCACGGCGGCCGCCTGCGCGCCCTGACGCGCGGCGGCGTCGCGCTCGAGCGTCGCCAGCATGCGCTTGATAGTTGCCGCGCGCTTCGTCGAGTCTCGGCCATGCGCGTCGAGCGTGGCGTCGTCGCCGGGCGCGAGCGCCAGCATGCGCTCGTAGACCGCGAACGCGCGGTCGCCGTCGCGCAGCTCGCTCGCGGCAGAGCGTGCGCGACCTGCTGCGAGCAGCGCCGAGCTTCTGCGGCCGGGTCGCCGCCTCTTCGACCTTGCGCTCGAACAGCGGCAGCGCGTCCTCGTAGCGCGCGAGCGCGAGCAGGTCCTCGACCAGCGCGTCGCGCAGCGCGCGATCGTCGGGCTTGAGCATCAGCATGCGCTCGAGCGCATCGGCGGCCGCCGCGCGGTCCCCGCGCCGCTCGCGGTGCAGCGCGAGCCAGGCGCTTGAGCAGCGGCAGCTTGCTCTCGGCCGCGGGCTGCGCGCGCGAGCTCGGCCTCGATCACCCGCGCGAGCTCGTCCCAGCGCTCGGCGCGCTCGAGCAGGCGCTTGAGCGCGCGCAGCGCGTCGTCGCTCTCGGGGTCGAGCTCGCGCGAGCATGCGGAAGCAGCGGATCGCGGCGTCGCGTGTCCTTGAGCCGCGCCTCGTAGGTGCTGGCGGCTTCGCGCAGGCGCGCGACGCGCACGCGCAGCGGCAGCGCCTGCGAGCGCGGCGCTGCGCTCGAGCAGCGGCGCGCGCTGCGCGTGCTGCTGTCGCGGCGGTAGAAGCGCGTCGAGGAACGCGAACGCCTCGCGGTCGAGCGGGTCGCTCGCCAGCACCTGCTCGTACGCTGCTGCGGCTTCGTCCTGGCGCTGCTCGCGCGCGAGCGCGGCGGCGGCCGCTGCGCAGCGCGCGCGAGCATCGTGCGTCGGGCAGGGGCTCGGCGGGCCGGTTCCGGCGCGACAGGCGGGGGCAGCGCCTCGCTCGGGCACGCCGGCGCTCGGTCGCGGCAGGCGCGTGCACGTCGGACTCGCGTGTCGTGCTCGACGAGGTCGCGCGGTCGGCTCTACGTACGCCAGGCTGCGGCCTGCGCGACCGCATACGGGCGCTTCACGGCGGCTGGGCGAATAGCCCTCGGCTTCGGCCAATCTCGGCGGAATCGTCGACCGCTTCGTAGCTCGCTCGGGTCGTCGGACTCCGGCCCGGCTGCGACGCTCGTCGATTGGCACCGGCCGGCGTCGGCGGTACGACGCCTCGCGCATCGAGTCGATCAGGTCTCGGCGCTCGCCGACGACCGGCTGTTCACCTCGCCGAGGTCGGTCGTGGCGCGGAGCGAGCGGTCTTCGCCGCGGCCGCGCTCGGGCTGGCCGCCGGCTAGGGGCGCCGGACTGCGCGGGCGACTCGCGCGAGCGTGCGCTCCTTGCGCGACGCCGGAGGCGGCCGCGTGCTCGCCGCGCGCCCCGCGCGCCTCGCCGCGCAGCTCGCTGCGAGCAGCTCGCGCGCACCGGCGTAGCCGGCGTCGCGGCGGCGGGGTCAGGCAGATAGATGGCGTCCGTCGATCTGCCCTTGCTCGGCGTACGCCCGCGCCAGCTTCACCCGGCGCTTGTGCGCGTTGCGCCCGTCCGCGGCGGCAGCCAGATAGGCGACCCAGCGCGCCGCGAGCCGCGTCTCCCTCGGGCGTACCTTCGAGCAGCCGTTCGAGCTCGGTGAGCGCCGCTCTCGTGCTGCGGCGACGTAGCGCGAGCGCGCTCTCGAGGTAGCTCACCGCCTGCGCCGGCTCGACGCGTGCGCGCGACCAACGTCAGCAGATCCGCGGCGCGCACCCGATCGCCGAGCGCGGTGCGCTCGTCGGCGTCCGCTCGGCGCGCGCACCAGCAGCAGCGCCAGCTCGTACGCGAGGCCCGGCGTCGTCCGGGGCGAGCGCGCTGCGCGCGCTCGAGCGCCGACACCGCCGCTGTCCAGGTCGTCCAGCTGATCGCGGCACAGCGCGCTCAGCTCCGCAGCAGCGCGACCTTGCGCTCGAGCGTGGGCTCGGCGCTCGCCTCGCGCTCGTACAGCTCGGCGGCGCCGCGCAGGTCGCCCGCGGCCAGGCAGAGCTGGCGCGCCTCGTATAGCGCGCCGCACGAACTCGGGGTCGAGCTCGAACGCCTTGCGGAAGTGGTGCAGCGCCTCGATCGGGCTCGGCCGAGCGGCTCGCCCCAGAGCTCGCCCAGCCGGTAGCGCAGCAACGCGAGCTCCTTGGGCGGCGCGCCGAGTCGCGACAGCTGTCTGAATGCGCTGCTGCAGGAACTCGATGTGCTTGCCGTGATCGCCGCGTCGCGCTCCCACAGCGCCGTCGAGCGCGTCGGCCGCCTCGCCGTTGCAGCGGGTCGCGGCGCAGCGCCTCGAGGTAGCAGGTCTCGGCCTGGACCGGGTCGCCGAGCTGCTGCGCGAGCAGGTCGGCGACCTCGGCGTAGGCGTGGCTCGCCGCGCGGTCGTCCGGGACCCAGGCCGCCCAGCCCGCGATCAGGTTGGCGAGCGAGCCGTAGTCGCCCTGGTGCCAGTACAGCGCCTTGAGCGCGCAGGTACGCCTCGTGGTCGGCCGGATTTGCGCGCAGCCGCGCGGCCAGTGCCTCGGCAGTGTCCATCGGGTCTGGCGATCCTTATGGAAGCTGGCCAGCGAGATCAATCGTTCCCAATCGCGCCCGCTGCTTCCCGCGTTGGACGAGTCGACACATTGGGGGCTTTCGCGGGCGCCGCCGCTTCACCGCGGCGTCACTGGTCCCACTTAAACGCGACGAGCGCGCCCGGTAACCGAGCGCGCTCGTCGCAGGTTTGACGGCGGGTGAGGCCGCTAGGGGCGAACGAGGCAGTTCTTCTGCAGCTCGTTGCGCGGCGCGTCGGTGATCTCGGCCGCCGCCGCCACGAAGTTCTGCACCAGGCGGTAGGCGTTGCACGCCGGCAGCGTGTTGGCCGCGTCGGCGTCGCCGAGCGGGTCGCAGCACTGGCCGGCGCTGGTGGCGCCCGCGGCCGGATCGAGCGGGCCGGTCGGCGCCTCCGGGGTGCAGTTGATGGTCGCGTCGCCGGGTAGCCGTCTTCGGTGTTCACGTTCATCTGCGCGCCGAGGTGGCAGCCGTCCAGTTCGCCTTCTCGGCCGTCGGTCTCCGGGTCAGGGCGAGGCTGTCGGGCAGCTTCACCCACGGGCAGGGCCCGTCCGTGTCGGGCATGCAGCGCGCCACGGTGTCGCAGCGCTCTGTCCTTCATGTCATCGGGCAGGACGCCGAACGCGACCAACTGGCAGTACGGTCTGCGAGATCAGCTGTGAATGGGCTGCGCGTCGTTGCTGCGTCGATCGGCGTGTAGATCACGAACTCGCCGCCGTGGTCCCAGCTGCCGTCGATCGCGCTTACCGATGCAGTCGCGGCCTTCGCCGCGTGGAGTCGATCTGCGTGATGTTGAAGCCCTGGTTGATCAGCTCCCAGTCGAGCTCGACCTGCGGGTCGTTGAGGAACGGCGTGTAGGTGAGCTCGCGGTTCGCCGCCGGTTCGCGAACAGTCGGGCGTGATGCGATCGGCGCCGGTCTTGGTGACGTCGACGTCGACCATCACCTTGCGCGGCGCCCAGCGCGCCGACGTCCGTGCTGATGCCGTCGCGCAGCGGCGCGGCCGTGTCGCTGTAGAAGCTATACGTGCCGTCGCAGTTGTAGCGGCCGATGCCGAAGGTCGAGCATGCCCGTGACCGCTGACCTCCACGCCGTTCATGCGCGGCAACGTCGAAGCGCCACAGCGTGCTCTGCTGCTCCTTCTCGTAGCGCGCGGTCGCCGCGTTCGCGAGCAGCGGCGGTGCCGATGCGACTGCGGGTGGTTGGTGGTCAGGCTGAACTGGACGCGGTACTCGAGTACGAGCGGATCGTTCGGACCGAGCGCGGCTTCTTTGACCTTGTTCGAGGAGCGGTGGCAGCACGGGCCCGTTCGCGGCGCAGGCGCCCATCATCGGAGGCATCATCGGGCACTCGACCTGAGGCGTGCCTTCGTTCTTGCAGAGGTCGGTGGAAGCGCCCGAGCCGGCGCCGCCGCTCGTGCCCGCCTGCGCCATGGTGCCGCCGGTGGACGGGGTCGTCCCCGCGCCGCCCGGCGTCGTGCCGGCCATCGCCGAGGAGCCTGCCGTTATCGGCGCGCTGCTTCCGGCCATGTTGTTGCCGTCGCCATTCGTCTCGCTCGAACAGCCCAACCCAAGGCGCAATCGACGCCACCAATCCAAGGACCCAAGTCCGTTTCCGCTTCATCATTATCGACTCTCCCAACGACGCTTCGTCCGCGGCCGCGATACCCCACCGAAGCCGCGAAACCCTCACAACACTCGACCAACCGAGTGGGGGCACGTCTACCAGAATCGGTGAAGGCTTCCTAGCGCCCGGCCCCGTCTCAGAACGGGGGCGTTAGCTAATGCTCGAGGGTCAGTTCGAGCATGTCCGCTATCGAGATGCGGCGACGTACCGTTTTGGCGTCGCTGGTGAGTTTCAGCGAACGAGTTGCTCGCCGCTCTCGGTCTTGATCGTGACGCCGCGCACGCTGCCGGTTCGGACCCGGTAGCGGCCCACGGACAGCGGCACGCGCCCGTTCGGAAGGTAGAAGTTCAGCGCGAGTGGGTCGGTCCAGCGCAGGATGCGCATGCCCTCGAGGCTTCCGTCGACCGGTAGCCGCACGAGCGTGCGCACGCCCGCCTCGCGGACCTCGGGTGCAAACAGAAAGGGTCGCTGCGCCACGACCGGGGCAGGCGCGGGGAGGGGCGGCGCGGGCGCGGCGGGCTCGCTGTCGCCAATCAGCGACTGAGCAACGGGTTGCGCGGGTGCCGCAGGCCGCGGTCGCACGCGGGGCGCCGGGAGCGGCCGCGTCTGCACTCGCCGCTGCCGCGTAGCCGACCATCGAGCCGAACGGCGATCGAGAGCGCGAGCGGCAGGAGCGCGAACGTCTGCGCCGCGCTCGCGCGGTCGCTCGTTCGCCGCGCGCGCGGCTCGAGCGGCGCATCGATGGCTGGCGCGGTGGGCGCGCTGCTGGCTTGCTCCGCGTGTTCGATCTCGCTGGGAAAGCCGTAGCGGGCGTTGCGGCGGAAGCGCACGCCTTCTTGCTCGACCACGTCCACGTCGACCTCGATGCGGCGCGCGTTTTCGTGCTCCCAGAGCGAGGCATCGGCGATGCGACCCATCAAGAGCGGCCCCTCGTCGTTCAGTCGGAACGAGAGCTCGCTGCCGCGCGCGAGGATCGGCAGCGCGGCGGACACGCGCAGCCCGTTCGTGCGCCTGCGCGCGCGCGCCAGAATCGGCTGGTGACAGGCTCGCGAAGCGCAGTTCGATCGCGCGGTAACCCGCGCGCGAGCGCTCGACCATGTGTTCGAGCAGCGCGCTGTCGTAGCCCGAGAGCTCCTCGAAGCAGATGCCGATGCCGTGCGTATCGTCTCCGTGTCGCGCCCACGCGACGCGGCCCGGCAGTGCGGCGGGGCGTCCGTCGAGCTCGAGCTTGCACGTGACCGGCGAACCGACGGCCATCTGCGCTTGGGCTGCGACGCGCATGCCTCCCGCGCCGAGATCGACCGCTTGACCGAGCACGCAGCGAGGCTCGATCGCGTCGCCCAACGCGAGCAGCTCGACTGTGCCGCGGTAATGAATCCGCTCCGACCTTCTTGCTTCGGCTGACTGCATCGACTCCGCCGCAACATTCCCCGGCGCAAGTGTCCCGTCTCTCTGCGGGATCGCGCAAGTTCGGAGTTACGGGTGCTCGCGTTCAGGTGCGCCGCCGCGCGCACACTCGAAACGTGCGAGGCTCGGCAGGCGAAAGCGCGCGAAAACGCTGCGCTTCGTCCCCGGCGCACCCGGACCATTCGCATGCGTCCCCCCGAAGATCGCGTCCGTTGGAACGCCGCGCGCCTGCGGGTCGACGGGCGCGACGGCCACTACGAGAGCTTCTTTCAGCGCGCGCAATCATCCGACGCGGCCGCTCGCGTTCTGGATCCGCTACACCGTGCTTCAGCCCGCGCGGCGCGCCCGAGCGGGCCATCGGCGAGCTGTGGGCGATCTTCTTCGACGGCGAGACGCGGCGCGCACGTCGCCGTGAAGGAGCGCCACCCGCTGTCGCGCGTGCGCGCTTTCGAACGCGCGACGCTCGACGTGCGCGTCGCGGCGACGCGACTCCGTCGCCGGATCGCTCGACGGGCAGCGCGCGCAGCGCCGGCCACGACCATCGCCTGGGAGCTGACGTACGCGCGGCAGCGAACCGCCGCTGTTCCTGCTGCCCGCGCGCGCTCTACGCTGGCGGCTTCCCGAAGGCCAAGAGCCTCGTCGGCTCGCCCGCTCGCGCGCTACGACGGCACGCCTGACGCGTCGACGGCGAGACGCGTCGACATCGACGACTGGGTCGGCAGCCAGAACCACAACTGGGGCAGCCAGCACACCGACCACTACGCGTGGGGCCAGGTCGCGGGCTTCGACGGCGCGCCGGACAGCTTCCTCGAGTGCAGCAGCGCGCGGCTGCGCGTCGGCCCGCTGCTGACGCCGTTCATCACGCCGATCGTGCTGCGCCTTTCGGGGCGCGAGCATCGCTTGAACGCACTCGCCACCGCGCGTGCGCGCCCGAGCGCGGCTCGAGCCTGCAGCGGGGCGCGACGCGATCGACTGGCGCTTCTCGAGCGCGGCGCCGGGCGTGCGCGTTCGCGGCCACATGCATGCGCCGCGCGTGGCGTTCGTCGCGCTGCGCTACGACAACCCGAGCGGCTCGCCCAAGGTCTGCCTCAACACCAAGATCGCGAGCTGCGACCTCGAGGTCGAGCTCGACGGCGAGGCAACCGTGCGCTCTGCAGACCCGCTCGCGCGCGGCGTTCGAGGTGCTCGGCGACGACGATCCGCTCGGCTTGTCGCTGCCGCTCTAGCGCTCTGACCGACTTGAAGTCACGGCTGCGCGCAGTCGATCGTCCAGGCGAGCGTCTGGCCTCGCTGCTTCATCGAATCGCAGGTCACCGGGCACAGCGTGATCTGCGCTGCGTCTTCGCGGTTGTAGTAGCCGTCGCCGCAATCGTCTGCCGAGCCGACGAGCGTGAGCGGCATGGGTTCGGAGTTGCGCGGAGTCGGCGCTCATGGCGAGGCTGAGGGTCGAGCCGACCGCCATCGCCTGCTCCGGAATGAAGTAGTCGCACGGCTCCGCCGCCTGCTGGACTTCGAGCAACGTGTCGACGAGGGCGCCCGCCTGATGGCGTTCTACGTCGATACGCCGCGCCGTACCCGTGCCGCCTTCGCGCGCGATCGCTTCGAGCGGCTCGAAGCGCACCAGCGGGTCGAACAGGTTGCCGAGGCTCGGTACGTCGAGCGCGATGACGTAGGTCGGCACGGACGGCGAGCGCTCCATCTCGACCGCGGCGGCGTTGCGACACTTCGCGCCACGTCGGTGCCGCAGCTCAGGTCCACGAAGCCGTCGGTGATGAGCACGACCGCCTGCTGCGCCTCGTCGTCGTAGAAGCCCGCGCGCGATCGCGAGTAGGCCAGTGCGCCTTCGAGCGCCGGCTGCAGCGGCGAGCCCTGCAGCGGGATCGCGCGCCGGACCGACGTTCTCGATGGCCGTGGCCGTTTCGCAGGTAGCACGCCGACGGGGACGGTCGGCATCGAGTACAGGTCCGGCGAGCAGTCGATCATGGTGACCGGCGGCAAGACGCCGAAGAAGTCGATGCCGACGCCGGTGCCCGCGACCGTTCGTCGGCGACGTATTCCGATGATGCCGCCGGTGAGCGTGTTCCACGCCCCGCTCAGCGGGAAGGGTGATGTTGACGTTGACCATCAGATACAGGTCGAGGCGCTTGCGCTCCGCGGGGAGCGTGGCCGGAGAAGCAGATCGATCCGCTCATCCCGCCGGCCGGCAGCGTCTGCGGCGCGCCCCGGCCGCGCACTGCCTGCGCCGGCGGCCGGCATCGAAGCTCCCGAGTACCGCCGCTGCCTGCACGCGGCCCGCCGCCGTCGGCGACGCCCCCGCCCGCGTGGCCCTGCGCCCCGCGCGGTTCGTATTGATCTGGCTTAGAGCCGCGCAGCTGGCCGACGGCGTGCGTCGGTGGATTGCACCGCATCCCAAGCAGCCCTCGCAGCAGCAAGGCCGCAAGCAGCACCCTGGCCCCCGTCGTCGCTTTGGGCGGTCTCGGCATCATCGCGGATCGCGCTCTCGCTGCTCACCCACCTCTCGCGAAGTGTAGCGCGGGGCGGTTTCGGGTCACCCAGCCCCAGCCTGCCACGGCTAGGGTTGTCGTGTCCCGAACCCCCGCGGTAGAAGGGCGAACCCCAACGGTGACGGTGGGAACACGCAGCCTTGCGCGAATTCCGTGGGTTGCGCGGACGGCGCACCCTCGTCGCGGCGTTGCTTCTCGCTGCGCTGTGCGGTTCTGCAGCCGCGCAGCCCCAGCCCGCAGGCGCGCCCGCGAGCCCGGGTTTCGGGCCGACCCTGGAACCGGTACCGCGAATCCGGAGAGCGCGCAGGGTGGCGCTCCGCTGGCGGGCGCACCGCGCCGCGAGCCCCGCGGCGCCCGCCCCCACGCGCTTCGACCCCGGCCGTGCCGACTCGCCCGCTCGCGGAGGCGATTCACGTCAAGCCCGAGGCCAGCTGCTTGGACGCGGAAACCCTGGTCCGGCGCGTCGCGCGGTGGCTGCAGCGAGAGGTGCTGGACGCGCGCCTCACGCGTCGAAGTGCGTGGCGGGACGCGGACGCCGGCCGAGCCGAGCTTCACGATCGACGCCGGCGACGGCGAACCGCGCCGATCACGCAAGCTCGACGATGCGCCCGCGGACTGCGACCAGCTGCACTCCGCGCTGGCGCTCTCGATCGCGCTCGCGATCGACGCGACCCTCGCCGAGCGCGCACAGGGAACGCCGCCGCCGCCAGCGACCGACGACGACGAGCTGCTGCAGGAGAAGCCGGAGCCGCCCTATCTGCGGTTCGCGATCTCGCTGTTCGGCCAGGCGGCCTCGAACCTGGTGAGCACCGTGGGCGTCGCGCCGCGCTGCCAGCCTGCGGGTCGAGCTCGGCCTCGTGCCGTTCCTGGATTTGCGGGCAGGCGCGCTCGGTTCGCGCGTGGGCGATCAGGAGTTCGGCTCGAACAGCGGCAGCTTCTCCGTCGACCTCCTCGCGGGGCGGCTCGAAGCCTGCCCTGTCTTGGCGCTGCGCCAGCTGCGCGTGCATGGGCTGCTGGGCACGGTCCTCGGCAGCTTCCGCACCGTCGGAATGACTTCTCCGGCGACTCCCGCACCGAGCCCCACGGCTTCTACGCCTTCTCGGCGAGCTTCGAGCTGCAGGCGGAGATCCTGTCCTGGCTCGGCGTGGCGGCGAATGTCGAGCTGATCGCCCCGTTCCAGAATCGGAGTATTGTCTTGCTCGCTGCCGATGGGAAGCGACCCCAGCCTCGGAACAGGAGCTTCGAATCGGTCGGCTTGCTCATCGGAGCCGGGCCGGTTTTCCGACTTTTCTAGGCTGAAGGCGCAACACCTATCTACACCTACAACCTGTTCCAGCTGGGCTCGCGTCTCTGGATCGCGCTTCGGGCACAATTCTGAGGCGGCCATGACGGATCCTTCTCAGCCCGGCATTAAGGAGTCAGGAGATCCCGGGGCTTTGAGTGTAGATGGGCACCGAGCTCGGCCGACCTCTTCAAGCAGTTCGCGCCTTTCGTAGCCAGCTTTCTATTGCGGATGGGCGTGTCGCGTTCGGATTTGGATGACGTCATGCAGGAAGTGTTTTTGGTGGCTCACAAGCTCGGCGGATACAGTCCTGGTCCTGCCAAGCCGACCACTTACCTCGCGAATATTGCGTTGCGTGCGGCCACGACTCACCGGCGCAAGCAGCAAGGTCCGGTCGTTCGTGCAGGGCGAATGACGAGCTGGTGGGCAGCTCGGGCGGCGACATGGCAAATCCGGAGCGCGCGGCAGAGAACAAGCGGCGCATGGCGCTGTTGCAGGCCGCGCTCGATCAGCTCGACGACGACAAGCGCGCGATTTTCGTGATGGCCGAGCTGCACGGCGAGAGTGTGGTGTCGATCGCCGCCGGTCTGGGATTCCCGTCGACACCGCCTACTCGCGGCTGCGCGCGGCCCGCAAACTCTTTCGCGAAGCCGTCGAGCTGCTCTTCGGACGCCGATGCCTCGCCGTTCGCCACTGACTTGCAACGGGCACAACCATGACGAAGCGCCTTCACGCCCATGCTCGATGATCCGCGAGAGTCCGCCCAGGTGCGCGATCTGCTCGAGGCGGGCCGCGGCGCGTACGTCGCCGACTACGACTTCGAGCAGGGGCTACGCAAGCACCTCTCGCAGGTGGAGGCGGGCGCTCGCGATGCCGCAATGGGCGCAGTCGCTGCAGGCGGGTGGCGCCGCGACGACGGGGACGCTCGGCGGTTCGCTCTGGTTGTGGATCGGCTTGCCGCTGATCTCGGTGGCCGCCATCTCGGCGCTGGTGCTGATCACGAGCTCGAACGACGTGCCGGTCGTGCCGGCGACGCAGGTGCAGGCGCCCGTGCAGCCGGTCCAGGCGGTCGCGCCCGAGACGGCCGCAGCTTCGAAGGCAGAGGCGCCTGCGCGCGACCGGGCGGAAGCAGTCCAGCGCAATCGCGCGGTGCGCCGGGCGCGTCCTGCGGCCAGCACGCGCGCCGGAGCGCGGTGCCGCGGAGCCGTCGGCAAGCGGCGCAGCGCAGATCGACCGCGCGGCGCGCGAATCGGCCACGCGCGACCTCCCGCTGAAGGCCGCCGCCGGCGGCGCCGGTCACGCCGGCCCCGTCAGGTCGCCACGTTCGCCACGAAGGCCGAGCCCACACCGCGCCCGGTGGCGGAGCCGAAGGAAGAGGAAGTCGCGGCGCAGGCGCCCACCCGGCCCGAGCCCACGCCCAAGCCGCCGGTCGATGAGGCGCGCCTCGAGCGTGAAATGGGCATGCTGGCGATGACGCAGCGCGTGCTGTTCACCGACCCCGGCCGCGCGCTGAACCTCGCGCGGCAGGGTGAGTCGGAGTTCGAGGGCAGCATGTTCACCCAGGAGCGGCAGCAGCTGCTGCTGCTCGCGCTGGTCAAGCTCGGCCGCTTGGACGAGGCCAAGCGTTTGGCGCGCCCTACCTCGCACGCTATCCGCACGGTCCGTTCAGCGACCGCGTGCGGCGCTCGCTCGCCACCGGGCGGGTCGATCGCTGAGCCGCCGTGGCCGTCGCAGGCAGCAGCCGGCACGCGCGATCGAGATGAGTCGCGCTTTGCAGCTGCTCCTCTCCGTCGGGATCGCCGCATGGGCAGCCGGGTGTCCCCGCGACTCGACCTCGTTGCGGCCGCCGGTAAGCGAACCGCCGCGGGTTCCGAGCACGGATCCGCGGGATGGCCGGCGCAGCGGCTCAACCCGAGTTGCCCGCGAGTACGCGCGCCCTGGCCAAAAACTTGGCCGAGGCGATCTGCGCCGCGCGTGAAGTGTGTGTCGGCCCCTCCGCGCTGCGCGAGCTCGAGTCCGACGAGCCGTGCGCCGAGCGCGTCGCTGCGGAGCTGCGCGCCCGTGAGCTCTACCATCTCCCGTCTGCGATCGACTCCGGCCACATCCTGTATGACCCGAGTGGACTGCCCGCTTGCCTCGCCGCGCTGCGCGCGCTCGCGTGCGACGTGAATCGGTCCGTTTCCCCGGGACCGTGCGCGAGCGTGTTGGTCCCGAACGTGGCCGTGGGCGGCGAGTGCCTGATCGACGCCGAGTGCGAAGGGGCTGGCGTCTGCGAGGCCGACATCGAGGGATCATGTCCGACGACGTGCCGGCCGCGCGTGGCGCAAGGCGTCGCGTGTCGCGGCGACGCGCAGTGCGGGGACGGGCTCGCGTGCACGAGCGGCGTCTGCGGGCGGCCGCCGCAGCAGGGCATGGCGTGCGGCGGTGAGAGCGGCATCGTTTGCGCCTTCGGTTTCGTTTGCGTCGGCGGCGACGAGACTCGCTCGGGCGCCTGTGCGCGCGAGCGTTCGCTGCGGGTCGCGGTGAAGGCGAAGGTTGCGATCCGAAGGGGCAGCGCTGCGCAGACGGTCTCTCGTGCGTCGAACAGAGCGGCTCCACGCGCTGTGCGCAGAGCGCTGACCTCGACGGGCCGTGTCGCGCCGGGGTTCCGGATCCCTGTCCTCTCGGCGCCTATTGCGACTTCGACCTTTCCGCGGACGCGGGCGTTTGCGCCGCATTGCCCGGCCCGGCGCAGCCATGCGCGGCGGATGCGCGCTGCGGCGCGGGCCTCGTTTGCCTCGGCGATGCGTCCGATGCGCGCTGCGAACCCTTTCAGGGAAACGGCGGCGCGTGCAGCGGCGATGGCGCGTGCCGCAGCGGGCTGTGCATCGACGGCATGTGTCGAGCTCGACCCACCTGCGGGTGAGATCGCTCTGAAGCGCAAAGATCGGTCAGGCGATCGCGAGATCTCCGGGCGGCCCGCATTAAGAGCAATGAGAGCCGTCGGCAAGGCGAACCGCGTTCCCCACGTGCTTGCAGGCGGCCACCTTTTGTCCCGATTCCTCGAGGCGAAGCGGGGTAGGTCGGGTGTTCTGGTGGCAATCCCTGAAGGCCGGGTACGAAGTCTGTACCCGGCCTTCAATTTTTCCGTCGCCCGCCCCTTCACGCGACCGCATGGCCCGGTCGGCTCGACCTGGTGTATAAGACGCCCCGACGAAGGGAACGCGTAGCCCGGGCGGGTGCCGCCGGTCCGGGCCGCACCATCCAGACCTGTGTCGGCCCATGCACATCGGACCGCCCTGGCCGCGTGGCTGTTCGCCGCGCTCTGCGGCCTGACTGGATGCCAGCTGTACAACGGTGCACTGCTCGAGAGCGGAGACGACGGGAGCGGCGCTGCGGGCGGCGCGTCGGGTAGCGCAGGCTCGGGCACTGGCGGGAACGGCGCCGGGACGGGCCCCTGTGTTCCGGCCCCCGAGATCTGCAACGCCATCGACGACGATTGCGACGGCGATGATTGACGATGGGGCGAGCTCGTCGTGCGCGGACGTGATCCTGAACGCCGAGTCGAGCTGCATCCTGTTCGAGGGCGAGGCCGTTTGCGTGATGGCGATGAGGGGTTGCAACGACGGGTTCGACAATTGCGATGGCAACCCGGCCAACGGTTGTGAGGAATCGTTCTGTACCTGCAACCCGTGCGAGAGCGACGCGAGCGTCGATGACGCGGGCGCTGACGACGGCGGGGCCCCGGACGCTGCCGACTGAGCCGCTTGGCGCACCGCACCATTGGATGCGGGATTTCTCGCGGCCGGTGCGTTCTTGCTCGCGCTTGCGAGGGTCGCGGAGGGAATGCACCCGTTCGCGACGACGCAAGCGCTGTGCCGGTCGAGCTGACCGCGTCTATGTCTGGAGTGGTACCGAGCACGCCCCTCGCGGGCGGGTGATGTTCGTGCCATTTCGCCACAAGCGTGCGGGTGCGCCACGTCGACTTTGCGGCTCATCAAGCAGCCGCGGCGCCGCCAAGCGCCCGTTACCCGCAATGTCCCGCGACATCGTGCGATTGGCCACGTCGCTGAGCGCTGGCACGGCCCGTGCTCGAGGAGGAGCGCAGGAGGAACCGTGAAGGCAGACGACGTGATTCCGGACTCGAGTGCCTTCTTCAGGCCGCCAAGCGAGCGCCGATGCTCAGCGCCGAAGAGGAGCTGCGCTGGCGCGGGAAGCGAGCGCCGGTTCCGGCGCGGGCTTCGAACGGTTGCTCAAATCTCATCTGCGCCTCGTGCTCACGATTGCGCACGAGTTCAGCGCCGTATGGGCTTGCCGCTCGACGATCTCGATCAGCGAAGGCATGCTCGGCTTGGTCGAAGCCGCGCGACGCTACGATCCCGATCGCGGCGTGCGCCTCGCGGCGTACGCAGCGTGGTGGATCCGCGCGTACATGCGGCGCTACACCATCTTCAATCGCCGCATCGTGCGCACGCCGTCCTCGCGACACGGCCGCAAGCTGCTCGCCAACCTGCGCCGCACGCAGCGCGAGGTCGCGCAGACGACCGGTGAGCGGCCCGATGCCGAGACCGTCGCCGAAGATGCTCGGCGTCGGCGTGCGCGACGTAGAGGAGATGGAAGCGGCGCTGTCCGGCCGCGACATCCCGTGCGGCTTCGACCCCGAAGGCCGCGCGATGGACTCGTCTCGGACGAGCCGTCGCCCGAGTCGCTCGTCGCCGAGACCGAGGAGCGCGAGTGGTCGATGAACGCGGTGCGCGTGCGCGATGCGAACCTGTCGCAGCGCGAGCGCCACATCCTGCAGAAGCGCTACCTGACCGAGGAGACGCAGCAGCCTGGCGTCGATCGGCCGCGGCATGGGGCTTGTCGCGCGAGCGCGTGCGCCAGCTCGAGCACCAGGCGCAGACCAAGATGCGCGACGCGATCCGCGCGTCGGCGCTGAGCGACTAGGCAGCGCAAAGACGGCGGAAAGGCCGAGCGCAGAGTGCACGTTGACTCTGTCGCTCTCGAGCTGCGCGCGCCGCGTGAGTCTGCGCCTTCGAGCGCGGTGCTCGCTGGCTGCGGGATCGAGCGCTTCGACTTGAAGTCGGCGGGGCGCTCGATGTCGCCCTCTTTGATCGTGAAGCGGATCAGCGCCTTGAGCAGCACGTTGCGCTTCGACGTTGCCGAGGATCGTCTTCAGGTCTTCGTAGATCGACGGGTCGACGAGCAAGCCGCCGATCGTGCCGCTGGCCCTTCTCGATCTCGGCCGATGATGTGGTTGAGTGCGCGCGGCGGCCTGGTTGAGCTCGGCCAGCTGCGCGCGCGCTACTCGCGGTCGAAGATCGAGCGTCGTGCAGCAGGCCCTTGCCGTCGCGCACCTCGCGCGCGATCGCCGTCGAGCTGGCAGTCGTGCGGCGCAGCTCGGCATCGTCTCGCTGGCCCGTCGTCGCCGTAGATCGAGCTCGTGCAGCCACGCCGTCGCCGTGCTCGACCGCGGCCAGCGTGGCGTCGACGCGCGCGGCCGAGGCTTGCTCAGCTGCCTCGACGCGGCCGCGCGCTGTCCTGCAGCAGCGCCTCCATCTCGGCGCGCGTAGTCCGGGTCGTAGAAGCCGCGGTGAGCGAAGCCCCGGCCGCGCTCGACCTCTCGCAGGATGTTGGCGGTCGACGAGCGGATCCGCGCCGACGTCCGGTCTTGACCGCTCGGCTCGCCAGCGACTCCGATCGGATCCAGTCTCGGTGATACGAGGGCATCGCCTTGTCGAGCTTGGCCGCCAGCTCGCTCGAACGACGGCGACGGCTTGCGCGTCGCGAGCACGTCGCCGTCCTTCAGCTGCGGACTCTTGGGCGTGCCGAGCGTGATGTTGATGATCTTGTCACCGAGCAGGCCCTTCGAGTCGATCAGCGCCGTACGAGTCGCGCGCGGATCGCGCGCGCATGTACTTGCTCTTGATCGACAGCGTCGACGCGCGCCTGGCACGCGGTCGAGCTCCTTGGGGAACTCGATCGACGACACGACGCCGACGTCGAGCCCGGCGAGCCGCACGGCCGCGCCGACGACCAGGCCGCTGACGTCGTCGAAGTAGACGTACAGCGCGGTCTTCGCTCGAACAGGCCGCTCTGTGAGCCGACCGCGAAGATCGCGAGCGCCGGTCATGAACAGGCGCGATGGCGAGGAAGACCCCGACGCGTAGCTCCGTGCTCGTGCGAGTCGTCTCTTCATGGCGCCGCTCCTCGCGTGTCGCATCCGCCATCGCCGTCAGGAACTGCTGCACGAGTCGGGTTCCTGCTGCGCGCGGAGTTTCGGCGGTCGGTCGCGACCTCGATCACGCGCTTCTCCGCGATCATCGCCAGGCGGTCGCTGATCATGTACGCGCTCGGCAGGTCGTGCGTGACGCAGATCGAGGTCACGTGCAGGCGCTGGTTGAGGTCGAGGATCAGCTCGCTGATGCGGCGCACGTTGATCGGGTCGAGACCGGTGGTCGGCTCGTCGTACAGCAGCACCTTGGGCGCCTGCACGATCGCGCGCGCCAGCGCGACGCGCTTGCGCATGCCGCCCGACAGCTCGGCCGGCATCTTCTTCTCGGTGCCGGGCAGGCCGACCATCTCGAGCACCTCGGCCACGCGCGCCGCGATGTGCCGCTCGTCGTGTCTCGCCGCGCTCGCGCAGCGGATAGGCGATGTTCTCGCACACGCTCAGCGAGTCGAACAGCGCGCCGTTCTGGAACAGCATGCCGATCTTGCGCCGCACCGGCAGCATCTGCACCTCGTCGTAGTTCGCTGATGTCCTCGCCATCGACGAACACCGCGCCGGACTGTCGAGCGGCAAGAGGCCGAGCAGCAGCTTGAGCAGCACGCTCTTGCCGGCAGCCGCTGCCGCCGAGCAGCGTCAGGATCTCGCCGCTCGCGCACCTCGAGGTTCAGGCCCTCGAAGACCGCAAGTGCTGCCGAAGCGCACGTTCGAGACGCTCCGACGAAGACGCGACGGATCGCTCGCGCCGGCGCGTCGTGCTCACAGCACCGCCCAACCGAAGGCGATGAAGAGCTTGGTCAGGAAGAAGTCGGACGACCAGCGTGACGACCGACGAAATCACCACGGCGCGTGGTCGTCGACTGGCCGACGCCGACCGTGCCGCCGTGCGTGTTGCAGGCCGAGGTAGCAGGCGACGATCGAGATGTTGCAGGCGAAGAACACGGTCTTGGCCAGCCCCGAGAACAGATCCGGCAGGATCGTCCGAGCGCAGCGCGGCATTGATGAAATACGTCACGTGCACGTCCGGCTCGAGTGCGCGGCGAATGCACCGCGCCCGAACCAAGCCGATCACGATCGCCATCGCGGTCATCAGCGGCAGCACGAGCAGCGTCGCCAGCACGCGCGGCACGACCAGCTTGCGCATCGGGTCGGCGCCGAGCGCGCGCACCGCGTCGATCTGTTCGGTGACCGCCATCGAGCCGAGCTCGGCCGCGATGCCGGCGCCGACGCGGCCGCCGACCATCAGCGCGGTCAGCACCGGGCCGAGTTCGCGCGCCAGCGTCACGCCGACCGCGTTGCCGGTCCACTCCTTGGCGCCGAAGCGCGCGAGCTGCAGCTCGAACTGCACCGTGATCACCATCGACGAGAACACCGCCGTGAGCAGCACGACGCTCATCGAGCGCACGCCGATGCTTTCGATCTGCTGCGACAGCGCGCGCAGATCGAGCGGCCAGCGCAGCGCCTGACGCGCGACGCGCGCGGTGAGCAGCGCGAGGCCGCCGAGCGAGCGCATGGACTCGCTCAGGCGCTCGCGCAGCGCTGCCAGCGGCAGCCAGCCATCCAGTCGTTCGGCGGAATCCAAGGCGCGGCCTCAAGCGAGTCGAAGCGCGACCCGTGCCGGCCGAAATCTCGCGCGAATGCCGTCAGCGTCAACCTGGGCCCGCGGCTCAGACCGCCTGGAGCTGTTCGCGATTGAGCAGCACGATGCCGTCACCGTCCTTGGCGATCAGGCCGTGCTTGCGCGAACTCGCGCATCACGCGGCACACCGACTCGTGTCGGATCGACAGCAGGCTCGCCAGATCGCGCTGCAGGAACTCGGCACGGGATCGCGGCTGTTGCGCCCGGCCGCAGCGTATCGGCCAGCGCGCACAGCAGCGCGGCGATCTTGCTCGCGGCACCGGGGCGCGCGCGCGCGTCGGCGAGCCGCTCCATGCGCGCGATCGCCTCGCTCTCCAGCTTGTGCACGAGTGGACCGCGGTCGCCGCCTCGGCCAGGCCGCGTTCGAAGCGTTTCGCCGTCGCACAGGCACACCAGCGCGCGCGTCACCGCGTAGCCGAGGACGCGCGCGCCGCCGGCTGCGGCGAGCGAGCACGATCGAGCGGGAGAATCGACCTGCCGAAGGTGTCGCCGCGCGACGTCGTCGTCCGCCTCTCGAAGACGGAGTCGGTCACGCCCGACGGGGCGGAGGGTGCTGACGGTCAACTTCAAGTCGGTGCCCGGCGGCCCGCCCCCGGCCGACGGCACCATGCGGATGGAGGCGCTGAGCGGGCGCGCGAGCATGGTCGCGCAGGCGAACGGCGAGACGACCGTCGACTTCCGCATCTACGCCGATCCGGGCGGCAACCTGCCCGCGGCGCTCGTGGAACTTCGCGACGACGTATGCGGCGCCGAAGGTGATCGACAACCTGGAGGCGGTCGCGAAGAGCGGGCACGTCGCGCAGCGCTGAGGCGCGTCCCGCGTCACTCTCTCGGCGGCTGTCGGACGTCGCCGTGGTCGTCGCAGTGGTCGCTCGTGGCGGGTGGTGGAGTTGCCCTTCGACGAGGTAGTCGACGTGGTCGTCGTGCACCACCACCTCGTGCCCGGAGTCCGGGCCGTGCATGTGCAGCGCGTCGTCGCCAATCGCATGCGCGTGGCGCTCGTCGAGTCGCAGGGTCGAGAAGAGCACGGCCCGCGCGACGAAGGCGCGGGCGCCGTGGCGAAGGAGCGTCACGACCGCGAGCGCGACGAGGATCGCGAGGCTCGCCTGCTCGACGAGGGGCGGCAGGGCGAGCGCGATGCCGCTCGCAGCGTCGGGCAGCGCGGAGGCCTCCCAGAGCAGGCCCGCGGCAATGGCGAACGCGACGACGAGGAAGGCGAAGACGGCCGCGCGCGCGGCTCCGCGGCGCCGCGCGAGCGCGCGGACGAGACGGACGCCGAGGACGGGGCCAGTGATGCAGAGCGCGAGCGCAGCGCCGCCCGGCAGGCCGGCGACGAGCAAGGCGCCGGCAATCATCGTCGCCGCGAGGGCGCCAATCTGCAGCGGCGCTGCGAGGAGCGCCGTCCCGACGACGAGCACGGCCGGCGACGTGCGCCCCACGAGCGCCGCCAACGACGGCGCGAGGCAGGCGGATCGGCGGCGGACGCGATGGTCGGGGCCAGCGCCTCGGCTGAGGAGGCGAGCGCGTCGGTGAACGTGGGGCGCGCGACGACGGGGGGCAGTGGCGGCGGTGCCGTGAGGGCGCCCCGTCGAGCCGGCGCCGGCTCCACGCGGATGGCTGCGGCCCGGCCCGCGAGCGCGCCGGTCACGAGCGCCGTGACGACCAGCACCGCGGCGCGCGCGAGCGACAGAGGGGCGCCCAGCGCGCCGACGCCGACCAGGATCGCCGCGAGCGCTGCGCCCTGGCCGACGACGAGGAACGCAGCCTGCGCGGGGGGCGGCGCGGTGCGCGCGAGCACGCCGCGGTCGCGCAGCAAGGCGACGTCCTCGACGGAGGGCAGGGCGAGACCGAGGAGCGCGCCGCGCAGCGCCGAGGAGAACCGACCGCCGCGCGGCTTCACCGTCGGAATCCGCCGCAGCCCCGCCCGGGCCATCGCCGCCGAAGCGAGGACGGCGACGACGACGAACGGCGCGGTGCGCTGCAGGAGCGCCGTGAAGCGCTCCGCCGCGGAGGTGCCTTCGACATGCGCGTGAAGCCCGCCCACGAGGTCGGCGTCCAGGTGCGCGTGGCCCGCGATGAGCGCGACGAGGGCGGTCCCAGCGACGACACCGAAGGTCGCGGCGAGTCGCGCCGACACCTCCGGCCGGCCCTCACCGAGCGGCTGCGCGTGGCCGAACACGACGTGGAGCACGGCGCCGCCCGCGGCCGCCTGGAGGACGCCGAGCATTGGGCCCATCGTCGTCGCCGTGGCGGTAGCGCCAGCAACGCGTAGCCGGCGAATGCGCCGAAGCCCTCGATGCGCAGAGGAGGAGCACGGCGCGGCGCCAACCGTAGAGGGGACGCGCAATCCACCACACCGCGATGCCCACGGGGAGGCGATGCAGGACGACGGCGATGGCGAGCGCGGGCGCGTCCTCCCGCGACGCGGCGAGGGCGATGCCGTCGACGAGCGCGTGCGCGCCGAGGCCGGCGGCGGTCGCGGCGAAGAGCACGGCAGCGAAGCGCTCCTGGCGCGCGCCGAGGGCGTCGTGGAGGACGAGCGGCGTGAACAGCCCGGCGGCGGCCGCGAAGAGCGCGAGCGGCCCCGCGCTCTGCGCGGCGTGGGGAACGATGTCGAGGACGACGAGGCCGAAGACCGTCGCGAGGACGAAGCCGTCGAGGAGGAACAGCAGGGCCCGAGCGCGCGCGCCCGCGGCGACGAGCAAGGGCCCGACCGCCGAGGGCTGCGAGGGCGGCGGCGAGGACGGCCACGGCGATTCGTTTGGGGGCCCCGGTTGCAACGCGCAAGGCCGTCGGGAAAGACCCCGCGGGTCATGGAAGAGACTCGCCGGGTCGACGATGTGCGTGCGCGCTTGCGGCCTCCGGGCTGCGCACGACCGCGCCGCGTCTCGCCGTCATGATGCGGCTGGAGGGCGGGTCGGCGCCGATGAGCCACGGCGAGCTGTTCGAGCTGCTCTCGGCGCAGGGCTTCGACCGCGCGACGGTCTACCGGAACCTGATGGACCTCACCGAAGCGGGGCTCGTCACGCGCGCCAATCTCGGCGACCACGTCTGGCGCTTCGAGCCCGTCCGCGCGCGCACGAAGGACGGCGCGCGGTTCGTGTGCGGCGAGTGCAGGACAATCTCGGTGATGGCGGACGTCCAGATCTCGGCGCCGCGCACCATGGACGCGTGCGCGATCCTGTTCAAGGGCACCTGCGCTCGCTGCGCTTCCTGAGGCCTCTCTCACCACAGAGGACACGGAGGAGACCGCGAGAAACACAGAGGTTTCTGGCTCACTTTCACTGGGGAGGGGACGAAGATCAGTCAGGTGCCTGGCTGGGTGGTGCCGGTGGTTCGTTGCGTCATCCTGCGGATGGCCATGCTGAGGTCGAGGGAATCATGACGGACGACGTGGTCGAGGACTTCGCTGCGATTGTGAACGAGGCCGCGAACGACGGTTGGATGAGGACGAACGGGTTCGTCATCGCGAAGGCGAACCAGGACGTCGTCGAGGGCGAGCTCGTCGTCGGGCCGCAGCACCTTCAGGCGTACGGGATCGTGCACGGCGGCGTGCATGCCGGGATCGTCGAGACCCTGGCATCGATCGGTGCTGCGATGACGACGATGAAGGAGGGGCGCGGCGTCGCCGGCCTCGACAATCACACGTCGTTCTTGAAGGCGGTGCGGGGTGGCGTGCTGCGCGGGCGGGCGACGCCGCTCACGCGCGGGCGGCGGGGATGACGCATCTGTGGAACGTCGAGGTGCGTGACGAGGCCGGGACCCTGGTGTCGACCGGGCGGGTGCGGTTGATCGTCCTCGAGGCCGATCACGTCGTCGGCGGGGAGCGGATGAGTATTCCCGGGACGTGACGGTCTCGCCGCGGAAGACGGGCCGGGCGGAGGAACACCGAGGGGTTCTTGGGTCTGCTTCCGCCTTCTTGGTGGGTCGCTCAATTTCATTGGGGAGGGGACGAAGATCAGTCAGGTGCCTCGTTGTGGGGCTCCGCTGGTTCGTTGCGTCGCCGGTGAGCTTTCGCGCGCGCGCTGCCGCCGGATGGCCCCTCCCGTCGGTGCTCGTTCATCGCGGCCGTCAGTGGATCACGCGCTTCGTGCCGTCCCTGATCGTTGGCGCGTTGAAGTTCACGAGCAGCCCGAGGCGCGAGCCGTAGAGCTTCATGTACGTCAGCAGCTGGGCTTTCATCGCGTCCGTGAGCGCGCGGACCGCCTTCACTTCGACGAGCACGGTCTGTTCGGGCGCGGCATTCAGCGCCGCCGTCGGCCTCTCTGCCGCGACCACCAGGTCGATGCGATAGCCCCTTTCGATGCGGATGCCCTCGTAGACGACCGGCAGAACGACCTCTGATTCGACGTGCAGTCCGTCGCGTTCAAGCTCGTGGCGAAGGCAAGCGTGGTAGCCGCCCTCGAGCAGCCCCCGGCCGAGCACGCGCTGCACGCGCATCGCGCAGCCAAGGATGCGGAACGAGAAGCTCGTTGAGCCCAGGCGGAAGCGGAGCATGGATCGTCGCAATGCAAAGAATCCGTCAGATGCGCGCCCCAATTGCGCAGGATCCGAACCGAAGCGGTCTTGAACGACGCAACGAACCAGCGGAGCCCCACAACGAGGCACCTGACTGATCTTCGTCCCCTCCCCAATGAAATGGAGCAAAGCACCGAGAAGGCCCGAAGCAGACGAAACCTGCAGTGTTTCTCTGTCTGCTCCGTGCCCTCTGTGGGTGAGGTCAGTCGACGACGGGGCGCGCCTGCTTCACGACGCAGCTTGCCCGTCGAGTCGATCTTGAACTCGATGTCCATCGCGAACGTCGGGTCTGCTCGCGCGCCGTAGACGCTCTTGAAGTGCGCCTGGATCTTCTCCATCGCGCGCGCGAGGTCGCGTGACCTGCTCGGGCGTCAGCACCGTTCTTGCCCGCCTCGGCCTCGCGTCGAGTGGCGGATGTACTGCGTCTCGTACTCGCCGTGTCGGCCCGATCGCCGAGATGAGCAGCTCGTCGGGCGTGGCGTCCGGGTCGGGGTTCGTCACCAGGCTCTCGCCGACCTGGACGTTGACGTAGAAGCCCGGCCAGTTCGGGTCGTAGATGTTCTTCGTGACCGCGACGCCGTTGGCGCTGCTCGTCGTCGAAGTTCGGGTGCACCGAGCACGCCCATCGCCGCGGTCGAAGTGGTCGATGCGGTAGAAGTCGCGCTCCTCGAACGCGCGGAAGTTCCACAGGCTCGCCCACACCTGCTTCACGGTCTTCTCGAGGTCGCCCTCGTCGGGGCGGTGCGTGTAGCAGTCGTAGAGCCCCGCGCCGTTGAAGCCCTCGAGGTCCTCGTTGTTGGTCGAGCTGCGGCAGCGGATCGGCTGACCGGCCGGGAACTTCGTCTGGCAGCTCGTCGAGCTTCGCCGCGAGCTCGGGCGGCACGTCGCGCCTTCTTGATCTTCTTGCGGAACTCGGCGAGCTTCTCCTCGCGCACCGCCGGGTCGGCCTTGAACGCCGGGTCGGCCATCATCGCCCGCGCCTCGTCGTAGAGGCCGTTCGCCTTCATGAAGTCGTCGTAGAACGAGAACGGGATCGCCGAAGCCGTCGGGCACCGTGCTCGCGGGCGAGGATCTTGCGCAGCTCGGCCGAGGTTCGCGGTCTTGGCGCCGAACGCCTTCGACGTCGCGCGTGGCCGCAGCTCGTCGAGGTCGCGGATCTCCTTCTCCGTCAGGTCGCGCGGCGGCGATCTGCGCCTGCGCCGGGCGCATCTGCGTCGAGCCACGCCTCGGCCTCGGCCTGCGTCGCCTCGCGCGATCTCGAAGCCGTCGGGCGTCGACCTCGTAGCGGACGATCTTGCCGATGAGCGGCGGCGACGCGTCGGGTCGTTCGTCGCGTCCTTGACGTACGCGTTCGGCGTGTCGTTCTGCTTCGCCTTCAGGTTGATGTGCGACAGCGGCGTCTGCGGCGTCTCGCTGATGACCCCGGCCGACGTGGCTGAGGTCGTTCGGCAGCGTCTTGAAGACGACGACGTCGCGCGACGGTCGGCGGCGCGGCCTGCGGGCGTCGAGTCGACGACCGCAGCACGCCGAAGCCCTCGCCGAGGTTCAGCGGCGATGAACGTGACGTTCTTGAACAGCTCGGTGGTGATGATCGTGACTTCACGCCCGCTGGCGCGAGCGCGCCTTCTCCTGCGCGAACAGCGCCTCCTGCGTGTCGCCGGCCGGGTGGTAGGCGAGCTTGTCCGCGCGCGAACGGCATCGCCTTCGTGATCGCGCTCGAACGCCTTGCGCGACGTGCGGCGCCTTCACGGGGTCGGTCGGCCAGAACTCGACGCGCGTAGAGGCCCTTCTCGCCGGCCGTCTCGTCGACGTACGCGTCGTGGGCGACGATCGTCCCCGCGATGTTCTTGCGGGCGTCCGTGAAGTACGTCTGCGCGTTGAAGTCGCCGCAGATCGATCTGCATCCCGAGGGCGCGCGTCGCGAAGTCGTAGTGGTACGCGTACTCGTTCCCGTTGACGAGCCACAGCTTCGGGCTCGTCGTGTCCACGCCGGTGATGAGGAACTTCACCGCGATCACGCCGGCCGCGCCCGGCACGTCGTCGCGCTTGCCGAGCGCGTCGAGCTCGGCGCGCGTCGCGACCTTCCGCACCGGCGCGCCGACGCCCGCGAGCGGCGTGACGTCGGCGCGGCGGGCGGCGAAGGCCGACACGAGCGACGCGCTGCCCCGCTTCGCCGCGAAGCCGCGGATCCCGTCGCCGGTCGCTGCGTCGTCAGGCACCGCCGCGAAGCCTCGCGCGCTGGGCGCGGCGGCCGCGAAGCTCGACGCGCCGGGCATCACGGCCCGGGCCGCGGCGGCGAGGCTCGACGTCGGCGGAGGCAAGCGCGCGGCTGCGGCGAGGCTGGACGTCGGCGGCCGCGACGCTGCGGGGCGGGTCGAGGCCGGGGAGGCGGACGAGGACGGGCGCTTGGTGGTCGGCATGAAGGGAGGCTGACACGCCGTTCGCCGAAGGGCCTACGACACGTGGCGGATTTTGGGTCGGCGCACGATCGCGCGGGGGGCAATCGGCGTCGCTATGCCCGGGGCGCCGCCGCGGCGGCGATCGACACGCCCAGGGCCGCGGCCGCCTGGACCAGCGCGTCGGCGGCCGGCGCGCGGATGGCTGCGTCGACGATCGGCGTGAGCTCCGTCTCCGCGGGGTCGATCTCGACGACGACGGCGCCGGCCTGCGCGGCGATGTATGGCAGGTCCGACGCCGGGCGCACGTGGGTCGACGTCCCGATCGTGATGAAGAGCCTGGCATCGGCCGCGGCGTCGGCGGCGACCTCGTACGTCTTCGCCTGCAGCGACTCGCCGAACAGCACCATGTCAGGCCGCGTGCGGCCGCGGCAGGAGGCGCAGCGGATCCCCTCGTCGCGCAGCGCGCGGAAGAAGGCGAAGCGCCCGCCGCGCGCGGCGTCCAACGCGTCGAGATACGCGCTGATCGCCGCAGCGTCGACCTTCGCGCGGTCACCGCATGCGAGGCACCGGGACGCGAAGAAGCTGCCGTGCAGCTCGACGACGTCGCGCACGCCGGCGCTGGTCTCCAGGCCGTCGACGTTCTGCGTGACGACGGCGCCGACGAGCCCGTGCGCCTGCAGCGCAGCGAGCGCATGGTGCGCCGGGTTGGGGCGCGCGGCGAGGAACGCTCGCCCCGAGCCGACGACGAAGTCGCCGAGCTTCTGGAAGTCGGTGAAGAACGAGCGCACGAGCCCGCGCACCCGACCAAAGCGCGCGGGCGAGAACGTCACCCACACGCCGTCGGCGCCGCGGAACGTCGGCAACCCGCTCGCGGCCGAGAGCCCGGCGCCGGTGAACACCACGCATCGCCCCGCGGCGGCGCGGAGCTCCTCGGCGAGCCGGGCGGGCGTCCACAGCGGCGGCGCGGTCACGTCCCGGGGAGCACGATCCGCTCCCCGCCGACGACGTGATCGGCCTCGAGGACGATCAACCGCACCCGCCCGGTCGACACCAGGGTCCCGGCCTCGTCACGCACCTCGACGTTCCACAGATGCGATCGCCGCCCGCGCGTGATCGGCGTCGCCCGTCCGCGCAGCACGCCGCCCCGCACCGCCTTCAAGAACGACGTGTGATTGTCGAGGCCGGCGACGCCGCGCCCCTCCTTCATCGTCGTCATCGCAGCACCGATCGACCCCAACGTCTCGACGATCGCCGCGTGCACGCCGCCGTGCACGATCCCGTACGCCTGCAGGTGCTGCGGCCCGACGACGAGCGTCGCCCTCGACGACGTCCTGGTTCGCCTTCGTGATGACGAACCCGTTCGCCTTCATCCACCCGTCGTTCGCGGCGGCGTTCACCACCGCCGCGAAGTCCTCGACCGGTTCGTCCGTCATCGGGGTGAGACTCAACGCACCGAATAGACGAAAGAAGCCTTGGGAGCCCGCAGCCAACGCTCACGGATCGTCTTGTCCCGCAGCGATCCCCAAGCCCCCGCGCCGTCGACGAACTCCTTCTTCAGCGCCAGGCGCCAGCCTTGTCGCCCGCGCCCTTGATGTGCAGGACCGTCTTCGCCAGCGACGCGATCGCCGGCTCGACTTGTCCAGTCGACATCGAAGCAGCCCTTGTCCTTGCCGTTCGCCGCCATCTCTTCGGCGCTTCCACGTCGAGCGCGCCGTCCTTCACAGCGAGCCGATCTGGATCGCCGCGAGCTGGCTGTACGCCTTGGGCTTGCTGTCGGCCGTCGTACATGCCCTGCGAGATGTGGCCGAACGCCCACGTCACGTCGCGCACGTGCGCGCTTCGTCGGCCTCTTCGCTGCGTCGATGCAGCCTTCTTGTCGACGAGCCAGTCGGCGAAGTAGAGCGCGCGCGGTCTGCGCCTTGAGCTCCTCGAGCGTCGACGCGAGCGGGCCGCCGAAGACCTGCGTCGTCGGTCTTGCCGCTCCACCTTGTACTCGTGCGCCGGGCCGAGGTTGTGCGCCGCCTCGTGCAGCACCGTGCGATCATCATCGGCGAGCTTCGGATCGAGTCGACGACTTGCGCATCGTCGTCCTTGCAGAAGAGCGACGTCGACCTGCTCGATCCGCGCCGCCTCGCTGTCGTCGTCGGTGTAGAGGTTGGTCATCGCCACCGTGCGGCCGCGGCCCTCGTTGGCGACCGGGCCCCAGTTCGGCAGCGACTGGCCGATGGTGGCGCCGTGCGGCGTCGCGCGAGTCGCCGGCGTTGAGGACGATGTCGATGAAGTCGGGCAGGTGGAACGTGACGTCGCGCGCCTTGTACGGCGGGCCGGCGAGCGTCGGCGAGCGCCTTCTCCATCTCGCTCTTCACCGGCTCGAGCTTCTTCTGCCACTCGAGCGAGTCCTGGTTGATGCGCGCGAAGCTGACGTGGAAGCCGGCCTTGCGCGCTGCACGGCTCGAAGTAGACCTCGTCGGGCGCGATGCGCAGGTACCACTTGCGAGTTCTCGGCGTTCATCTTCGCCCACGCCTCGTCGGCCGGGCTCCCAGTTGTTGTCGAGGAACGCCTGCGCCGCGGCGTCGAGGTAGGTCTTGAGCGCGGCCTCGTCCTTCGGGTCGTGATCGGCGGCGGCGGCGGCCTCGAGCTCGCGGCGCACGGCCTCCATCTCGTCCTTGTACGCCACGGTGTACGGCACGGCCTCGAGCTCGCCGGCCTTCTCGCCGTCACGCACGACGACGAACGGCGCCATCAGCGCCTTCTGCGTCCTTGCGCTTCTCGAGCGCCTCGCAGAACTTCGGGTCGGCTTCTGCAGGGCCGCCGGGTAGAGGCCGCAGATGCTGCTTCGGGCTGCTCGGCGCAGCGCGTTGCAGTCCGGATCCTTCTCGGTCTGCGGCGCCTCGCAGAACGGGCCCTGGTTGCGGAAGAACGAGCATGCTTCGACGGCGCGTCGTCGGCCGGGATCTTGGCGTCCAGCGCCGAAGACGCCGTTCTGCTTGCGCGTAGATGCTGCTCGATGAGCACGGCGGCCTTCATGACGTGCTCGACGATCGCCTTGTCCTCGGGCGTCGCCTGCGGAAGTCGGTCTCCACCAGCGTGGGGCGGCCCTGCGCGAGCTCCTTCACGACGAGGTCGCGGCGCTTCTTCTCCTTGGCGTCCAGCTTGACCGTGTCGGTGCCGTTCTTGCGCGCGACGATCTTCTGATACGCCTCGGTCATCTTCGGCGTGAACGCGCCGCCAGCGACGTAGCCGTCGCCCGGCACGCCCCACAGCGTCGCGAGCCGTCGGCGTCGAGCTGCTGATCGCCGTCCTTGTCGGTGCGCCAGAACAGCGGCAGGTACAGCTCGGCCGCGAGGCGATTGAAGTCCATGCGCGGCACCTCGCCCCAGCTGCCGGCGGCGGCCGGCGGCGTCGCGGGCGCGGCCTTCTCCTGAGCGGCCGCGGGGGCCGGGGCCGCCGTGGCGTTCATCGAGAATCACGCCGGCAGCGGCGAGGGATGCGGCGGCAAGGAGCGAGCGCGTCGTCGTCTTCATGAGCCCTCCGGAGGCACAGCGCCTGGAGCCGGCGCCGCCGGGTCCGGCAGGTAGTCGACGGCGCGGCCGTGCGGAAGTGCCCGGCCGCCGAAACGGCGGCTCCGGCCGCCGATTCGGCCGCGTCGGGCTGCCGCCCGAGCCCGCTGCGCTACACTCCAGCACGCGCTGCGCGGCCGTTCTCGGCCACAGGCGACCGAGGTTTTCCATGTCGATTCACGCCGCCGCGGGGATGCCGCTCTCCGGACCGTCCGCCGACCGCCACGCCCTGCTGAAGAAGGCGGCCCTCTGGTCGTTCGTGGGCGTGGTCGCCTCGGCGGTCGTGGCCATCGCCTCGACCCGCTACGCCGCGCCGACGATCTACGGCGTGGGAGGTCGCTGGGGCGGCACGATCGCGATCCTCGGGTCGTTCCTCGTCGCGCACTACGTCGCGCGCCGCATGGTCTACGGCAACGCGAAGGTGGCGGGCTTCGTGCTCGCCGTGGTGATGGAGGGCTTCTCGCTCGGGTTCCTGCTGCTGCAGACCCTCGTGATGGCGGGCAGCGCCGCAGAGGGGTTCGCGCTCATCACGCGCTGCATGTTCCTCACGTCGCTGACGGCCGGCGGCCTGCTCGTCTACGCCTGGTTCAACAAGAGCGACCTGAGCTGGGTGAAGGGCGGCATGGCGATGCTCGGCCTGCCGATGCTCGTCCTCATGGCGATGTCGTGGGCGTTCCCGATCGGCGGCACCCTCGGGCTGATCATCGCGGTGGCTTTCGTGGTCGTCTCGGCGTTCGGGCTGCTGCGGCGCGTGCACGTCGTCGTGCACGAGATGGACGCGGACATGCACGTCGAGGCGGCGTACGAGATCACGATGGGCGTGCTCGTGCTCTTCTGGAACCTGCTCAACCTGATGAACCGCGTGCGTCGCTGATCACTCGCCGGTGAGGCGGCGGTCGTCGCGGTAGAGCGTCAGCACCATCGCGACCCGATCGTGCGAGCTCGCGCGCGCGACGTCGCCGAGCTGCCGGTACGAGCGGGCCAGGGCCGCGTGGATCTCGGGGTGGCTCGGCGCCAGGATGAGGGCCCGCGTCAACGACGTGACCGCGCCTGCGTGGTCGCCGGCCTCGCCGAGGAACAGCCCCAGATCTTCGTGCGCGTCGGGTGAGTCGGGCTCGGCGGCCGCGGCCGCCCGGAGCTCCTCGAACCGGACCGCGAGCTTGTCGACGACGCGCTCGACGTGCGCGACCCCCGAGTCGATGAACGCCTCGAGCCGCGCTGCTGCGTCGGCTTCGATGCGGCCGAAGCGCAGCGCGAGGCCCCGCTCGGACGGCACCTCGTGATCGATCGCGCGCACGATGATCCCGTCGATCCGGAACTCCTCGTCGGTCTCGGGATGCACGAGCACGAGCTCGACGACCTCGCCCGGCTCGCGCAAGAGGGGCGTGCGCAGGAACGTCCCGCCCTGGCCGATGTCCTTCGTGACCATCTCGTGCATCGCAGCGCGATCGGCGAGCTTCACGAGGAAGCAGGCCTTGTGCCGCTCGTGCTCGCGGCGCGTCGGCGCGTCCTTGTCCGCCGTCGGCGCGGGCAGGGCGGGGGCGGGCTCCGCGGGCGCCGCCGCCTTCGGTCCGCCCAACGGCGCGCCGCGGATCTTCAGGTCGTGGACGAACGCCTCCCAGATGTTCTTCGCGTCCTTCGAGAGCGCGAAGAAGTCGACGCCCATCCCCGGCTGCATACCGGGGCCAGTGCCGGCCCCGGGGCGGAGCGAGCGCACCACCATGCACATCACGTCGATCACGCCGTCCGGGAGCTGGAAAGTGAGCTGCACGAGCTCGCGCTCGGCGCGCGGCGCGTCCGTCATCACGAACGCGCCGTGGCGGCTGACGTCGGAGGTGCGCAGCGCGTCCGTCCCGCCCTTGCGCTTCAAGACGACGGCGACGCTCGCGGCGAAGCGAGGGAAGCGGCGCAGCTCCTTGCCCACGGATGCTCCTGCGTGATCGGCGGCGACCCTCGCGCGCCATCGGCCGCGGCACAACCCGCCCTCGACGGCCGCGTCGCCGCTACTTCGTCGGCCGGACCATCACCGCGCCTTCTGCGGTCATGTCCACGAGGACGGAGCCGTCCCAGCCCGTGCCGTAGATGGCGCGCTCGAGGCGCACCTTCTGGAACTTGCGCTGCCCCGTGCCGACCTGGACGTCCGTGCCCGCGCGCCGCATCCGTACGCCGCCCTCGAGGAGATCGACGACGCGCTGGCGGGGGTGTCCGTACTGCCACGCCGTCCATTCGAGCCGCCGCTCGGCGGCGCCCATCGAGATGAGCGCGAGGTCGGGCGTCATCGCGTCGAGCAGCTCCTGTGTCGTGCCGTTCGCGGCGCCGTGGTGGCCGACCTCGTACACGTCGACGTCGAGCGCGTCCGTGCCCGCGTACTTCTTCACGAGGTCCTTCAGCGCGATCTCCTCCAGATCGCCGGTGATCAACAGCGACGCCTTGCCGAAGTCCACGCGGACGACGACGCTGTGGTTGTTCTCGTTGTCGAAGTAGGGGTGGCCGAAGCGATCATCGCCCCAGCCGGGATCGGTCCGCTCGCCGCCGGCCAGCACGCGGATCTTCGGGTCGATGGGCCGACACTGCGCCGGATCGATGACGTCGTCGGTGAGCCCCGGCTTCGCCACCTGGTCCACGGTGATGCCGCGGTAGCCGACCTTGCCGTGGCTCTCCTCGACGTAGGAGCGCAGCCGGTGCATCTCTTCCTTCACGATGTCGTCGCCGGGCCGGCTGTTGTCGACGATGTTCTTCACGGTGAAGGCGTCCAGCAGCGCGGGCACGCCCTTCACGTGATCGATGTGCGGATGCGTGATGACGAGCAGGTCGATCGTCCGCTTCAGGTCGGTGCGGCGCGCGAAGAACGCGTCGAGGGCCGCGACCAACGCCGCGGGCCCGTCGAAGGACTCGTTCGAGCTCGCCGCCGGTGTCGACGAGCACGGCCGCGCACGGCAGCTCGATCAACGTCGCGGCGCCCTGCCCCACGTTGAGCAGGTGCACGGTCATCGTCTTCTTCGGATCGAGCCCCGAAGGCACGGGCCCGTCGACGATGGGCGGCGCGACCGCGGGCGGCGGCGGCTCGACGGGCACGACGGGCGCCTCGGGGAGCGGCCGCGACCTCGGGGGGCGGCTTCTCCTTCTTCGACTTCCGCGGCGCCTTCTTGACGATGATCTGCGGCGGCTCCTCGTAGGGCGGCGGCGCCTCCACGGGCGCTGTCTTCTGCGGAGTCGCGCAGCCGACGTCGACGCCGACGACGACGAGCATCGCGACGAGCGGGGCGAGGAGTCGCGGGGGCGGGCGACGGCGCGCGAGGGGTCGGTGATCGGCACGCGCCTTCATACCGCGTCGTGCGACGCTCGTCGCCGTGCCCGCCGCCCACCGCCGGCCGACCGCCGCCCGAAGGACCTCGCCGTGACCGCGCTGCCGTCAATCGCGATCGCGCTGCAGACGCTCATCTCCGCGGGCACGTTCCTCGTCGCCAAGCGCGCGCTCGTCGAGCTGACGGCCGCCGAGCTGTCGCTCGCCCGCTTCGCCGTGGCCGCCGCGCTCTTCGCCGTCCTGCTGCTCGGGACGAAGCGCAGCCTCCTGCCGCCGCGGGGGCAGCGCGCGCGGATCGTCACGCTCGGCGTGCTCGCGTTTCCGCTCAACCAGGGCCTGTTCCTCGCCGGCCTGGCACAGACGACGCCGTCGCACGCCGCGTTCATGTACGCGCTCACGCCCGCGACCGTGCTGATGGTCCAGGCGGCGCTCGGCCGCGAGCGGCTGACGTTCGCGCGGGTCACGGGCGTCTTGTGCGCCCTCGGCGGCGTCGCGTGCGTCCTCTTCGACGCGGGCGCCGGTGTGGGCGTCCACGTCGTGGGCGACGTGCTGGTGCTCGGCGCGATGGCCTGCTGGTCCCTCTACACGGTGCTCGCCGGCCCCGTCGCGCGCGAGGTCGGCGCGCTGCCGCAGACGTCGTGGGCGCTGTTGTGGGGCGCGCTCCTCTCGCTGCCGGCAGCGCCCCTCCTCGTGCGCGCGCCGGCGGTGCTCGCGCAGACGTCGTCCGTCGCGTGGGCCTGCGTGCTGTTCCTCGCCGCGCTCTCGTCGGTCGCGGGCTACGTCCTGTGGAGCGTCGCGCTGCGCGCCCTGCCGCCCTCGCGGGTCGCGGTGTTCACGAACCTGCAGCCGGTCGGCGCGGCGGCGCTGTCGGCGTGGCTCCTGGGTGAGCGGTTGTCCGGCACGGCGCTCCTGGGCGGCGCGCTCGTGGTCGCGGGCATCGCGATCACGCAGCGGCGCGTCTGAACGCCATCGGCACCGGAGCGACGATTCTGCGGTCGTCGAAGTGAGCCCCCCGCGCGCCGGCCCGGCCGTGCCCGCCGTTCAGACGACGCGCTCCGCTCCCGCGTAGACGTTCATCGTCGGCCCCCGCAGGAAGCCGACGAGCGTGAGGCCCGTCCGCGCCGCCAGCGCGACGGCCAGCGACGTCGGCGCCGAGATGCCGGCGACGATCGGGATGCGCGCGACCGCCGCCTTCTGCACGACCTCGAAGGAGAGGCGCCCCGACACGAGCAGGATCGTCGTCGACGGATCGCGCCCGGCGCCGACCATCCAGCCGACCACCTTGTCGACGGCGTTGTGGCGGCCGACGTCCTCCCGCACGATGAGCGGCGCCCCGGTCGCGTCGAAGAGGCCGGCCGCGTGCAGCCCGCCCGTCGTCGAGAACGTCGCCTGCGCGGCGCGGAGCCGGTCGGGCAGCGCCGCCAGCAAGGCGCCGGGGACGCGCATGGCAGCGTCGACGACGGCGCAACGCACGACGACGTTGTCGAGGCTGGCCTTGCCGCAGACGCCGCACGACGACGAGGCGTAGAGGTTCCGGCGCAGCCGCTCGAGGTCGACGTCGACGCCGTCGGCGAGCTGCACCTGCACGACGTTCTCCTCCGCCTCGGGCGAGGGCGCGGTCGTGCAGTGGCGGATCGAGCGGATGTCGGCGGCGCGCTGGACGACGCCCTCCGTGACGAGGAAGCCCGTCGCGAGCTCGAGGTCGTGGCCCGGCGTGCGCATGACGACGGCGATCGACGCGCCCTGCACCTGCAGCTCGAGGGGCTCCTCCACCGCGACATCGTCCGTTCCGCGCGTCGCACCAGCTGCGTTCGCCGCGCCTCCGCCGACGTCGATGCGCACGACGGGGAGGGACGTCGCCTGCGCGTCGGCGTCGCGCGTCGTCACGGATCGCTCGGGCGCTGGCGGCGCGGCGGCTCGAACCCCGGCGCGGCCATGACGAACCCCTCGAAGAGGAACGCGGGCGCCACGGTGCAGCCGACGAGGCTCCACGCCCCCAGGGACGCCGCGCGCTGCCACGCGTGCGCGGGGACGACGGCTTGGGGGACGAGGCCGTCGTCGAGGTCGTGGCCGAGGCGCACGTCCACGACGTCGTCGGCGCCGGTGATCGACAGCAGAAGCGGCGCGCCGTCGTAGAAATGCCACGTCTCGACGGCGTCGACCTTGTGCCAGGCGCTCGGCCGATCGCCGGTCAGCAGGAAGTAGATGAGCGTGAGGCGACCGCGGCCGCCGGCGGGATCGACGTCGCGGAACGTCTCTCGATAGAAGCCGCCCTCGGGGTGCGGCAACAGGCGAAGCTGCGCGGCGACGTCGGCGGCCGACTTCACGTCGCAGGTCCTGAGTGCAGGCGCCGCCGGCGCGAGCGTGATCACGACGGACTTCGACGTCGGCGTGTTGCTGCCGTCGGCGACGCTGTCGAGCGGCACGAGCACGTTCGCCTCGGGGAAGTAGGTCGCCGCAGCAGCCGCGCGGAATGTCGTACGGCACGACGATGAAGCGCGTCGGCGCGCGCGCTCGCCGTCGTGCCACTCGCGACGATGAGGTCGACGACGCTGGCCGCTCGACGAGGCCGCGCTCGGCGATGTCGGCCGCGTTCATGAAGCACCACGCGGCGCTCGCCGCGGATGCCGCGGTAGCGATCGTCGAGGCCGTAGATCGTCGTGTTGTACTGGTCGTGGCTGCGGATCGTCATCATGCAGCAGCTGGCCCGGCGGCGAGCGCGAGCTCGGGCAGCGGCGCGACGGTGAAGCGCGCCTTGCCGGTCGCGGTCGCGAACGTGCGCTCGCGCGCGGCGTTCGGCAGCTGGAAGCCGCCCGGCTCGCGCACGCGCGCGTTGAAGTCCTCGAAGCCGGGCACGACCGCGCGCGATGCGGTCGCGGATGCGGTCGTAGTCGGCGGCGAGCTCGCGCCCACGGCACCGCGCGCGCGCGCCGAGCAGCGCCTCGCGCGAGCGCGCGCGACGATCGCGGGCTCGCTGCAGCAGGTGCGGCGACGCCGGCGCCAGCGCGCCCTGCGAGCGCGTGCACCATGCTCATCGAGTCCTCGACGGTGACGAACTGCGGCCGGCCGCCTGCACGTCGCGCTCGGTGCGGCCGAGGCACGGCAGGATCAGCGCCGTCGCGCCCGGTGACGAGGTGCGAGCGGTTGAGCTTCGTCGAGACGTGCGACCGTGAGCGCGGCAGCGCTCGAGCGCCGCGCGCGGTGCGCTCGGTGTCGGGCGTCGCCGACAGGAAGTTGCCGCCCAGCGCGACGAAGACCGTCGACCGCGCCGTCGTCGCATCGCCTCGATCGCGTCGACGGTGTCGAGGCCGTGCGCGCGCGGCGGCGTCGAAGCCGAACGCCGCGCCGAGCGCGTCGAGGAACGCCGCGGCGCGGCTGCTCGCTAGATGCCCATCGTGCGGTCGCCCTGCACGTTGCGAGTGGCCGCGCACCGGGCAGAGGCCCGCGCCCGGCCGGCCGATGTTGCCGCGCAGGAGCAGGAGGTTGACGATCTCCTGGATCGTGCGCGACGCGCGTGCTTGTGCTGCGTGAGGCCCATCGCCCAGCACGCGATGATCGCGCTCGGCGTCGCGACGTAGATCTCGGCGACTGCGCGGATCGTGGCTCGCGCGAGACGCCGCTCGCGCTCGACGATCTCGTCCCAGCGGCGTCGCGTCGCAGCGTCGCGCGCGAAGCGCGTCGAAGCCCGTCGGTGTGCTCGCGCGATGAACGCGCCGGTCGAGCACCGCGGCCGGGCTCGCGCGCCTCGTCGTCGAGCACCGCCTTGCATGACGCCCTTGAGGAAGCGCCAGGTCGCCGCCGATCCGCACCTGCAGGAAGTAGCGTCGCGAGCGCGCGTCGCCGGCCGAGCAGGTCGAGCGGACTTCTGCGGGTGCGCGAAGCGCGACGAGCCCGACCTCGCGCAGCGGGTTGATCGCTGACGATCGTCGCGCCGCGCTGCGCCGCCTCGCGCAGCGTCGGTCAGCATGCGCGGGTGGTTCGTGCCGGGGTTCTGGCCGATGACGAGGATCAGCGTCGGCGTGCTCGAAGTCGTCGAGCGTGACCGTGCCCTTGCCGACGCCGATCGACCTCGCGACAGCGCGACGCCGCTCGACTCGTGGCACATGTTCGAGCAGTCGGGCAGGTTGTTCGTGCCGAACTGCCGGCCGAAGAGCTGGTACAGGAACGCGGCCTCGTTGGACGTGCGCCCGGACGTGTAGAACGCCGCCTCGTCCGGCGACCGGCGCGCGCGCAGCTCGTCGGCGATCAGCGCGAACGCGTCGTCCCAGGCGATCGGCTCGTAGTGCCGGCTGCCGCGGCGCAGCACCATCGGCTCGCGTGAGCCGGCCCTGCTGCCCGAGCCAGTAGTCGGACTGCTGCCGCGAGCTCGTCGATCGAGTGCGCGCGCGAAGAAGCTCGGGCGTCGACGCGCGCGGTCGTCGCCTCCTCGGCGACCGCCTTCGCGCCGTTCTCGCAGAACTCGAACGCGAGCGCGTCTCGCGGCCGGGCTCGGGCCAGGCGCAGCCGGGGCAGTCGAAGCCGCCGGCCTGGTTCACGTCGAGGAGGAGCTTCAACCCCTTCAGCGCACCGGCGCGCTCGACCGCGTACTGCGCCGACACGAGCACGCCGGTGAGCCCCGCCGCTGCCTTCTGGTACGGGCGCACGCGGAGGTTGCGCACCTCGCGCACGGCGAGCTGCTGGGATGCCGCGGGCACGAGCGCGTTCGTCGTCGACGGCGGGTCGTCCTGGGGCATGCGGGCAGGGTAGGGGTCGTGCGGCCGCCGGGCAACCGGGCGGCAGGGTAGCTTCGACCCCGGAGGCCGCGATGACCCTGGACCCGCTGGCGCCCCTGGGCGCCCGATGGCGCGTGGTGCTCCTCGCGGACCTGGACCTGCGCCGGGAATTCGACGGCGGCCAGCTCGCCCGCGTCGTCCGGGTCCACGAGGCCATCGTCGTCGAGAGCGACGGCGCCGCGCTGTCCGCCCGGACGGTCGCGCTCGCGCCGATCGCCTGCGACGTGGACACGGCCGGCCGCCCCCGGGGCGGCGCCTTCCCCTGCGACGGCGGCGCCGCGGGTGCGGCGGCGGTGCTCGGTGTCCCGGCGACGGCGACGAACCTCTCCGCCCGCGCCCGCGTCGCGCACCGCTGCGCGGCGTTCGCCGAGGCGGTGCGGCCCGGGCTCGTCGTCGTCGCCGAGGCCGGGTGCCTGGCCGTGAAGGACGAGGCGGGCGTCGAGGTGGGGCGCGTCGATCTGCAGTGCGGCGACGGCAAGGACGCGCACGACGTGATCGTCGAGGGCGACGTCGCGTACCTGCTCGACGACATCTACCAGCCGATCTTCGTGTTCACCGTCGACGTCTCGCGGCCGACCGCGCCGCGGGTGATCGGGCGCGCCGATCTGTCCGCCGTGAACGCGCACCTGAAGGCGCACTGGCGCGACGCGGCGGCGCGGCGATGGCACGTCGTCTCCGAGTCGACGACGATGGGCGGCAGCGATCAGTTCGTGGCGACCTTCACCGACGACGCGCTCGCCGACGCGCCGCGGCGGACGACGCAATTTCAGTCCTCGTACGGCGGTCCCGGCGAGGGCGTGTGGATGAGCGCGTTCGGCGGCGGCGCGCGGCCCTACGCGATCGCGCGCGATGGCGACGCGCTGCACGTGTTCCGCGCGGACGCGAGCGGCGCGCGCTTCGAGCAGCTCGCCGGCGAGCTCCCCTCCCAGGCGCCCGATCGCCCCGTCCCGCTGAGGATCGTCGACTTGCCCGACGGCGGCCTGTTCGTCGTCGACGGCACCCGCGGCCTCGTCGTCGATCCCGGCCCGCCCGCGCGCGTCGTGTCGACGATCGCGCTGCCGCGCAGGTTCTTTCAGGCCGTCGTCCGGATGTGAGGTCGGGCGAGGCCGCGCGGGACGACGCGTCGTCGCGATGTGACGTGCGGGATGTGCGCGGGACGTCGCGTCGTCGCGATGTGAGTTGAGCCGCCCGATGCGCGCACCAGCGCGTCGTCGTAGACGACGCCATGGCAACGCCTCGTCGCGCCGCGTTCGTGTTCGTCTTCGTCACCGTCGCGCTCGACATGCTCGCGCTCGGCATTATGGTGCCGGTGTTGCCGAAGCTCGTGGTCCAGTTCGAGGCGGCGACATGGGGGATGCGGCGACGTGGACGGGCCTCTTCGGCTACGCGTGGGCGGCGATGCAGCTCCTCTTCGCGCCGTGCTCGGCGCGTTGTCCGATCGCTACGGTCGGCGCCCGGTGATCCTGCTCTCGAACGTGGGACTCGGGCTCGACTACGTCGTGATGGCGCTCGCGCCTTCGGTCAGGTGGTTGTTCGTCGGGCGGATCGTGATCGCGGGATCACGTCGTCGAGCTATCCGACGGCCAGCGCGTACGTCGCGGACGTCACGCCGCCCGATCAGCGCGCGGCGCGGTTCGGCATGCTCGGCGCCGCGTTCGGCCTCGGCTTCGTCGTCGGGCCGGCGTTCGGCGGCCTCCTCGGGGAGTCGATCTGCGCCTGCCGTTCTGGGTGGCCGGCGGCCTCAGCCTGGTGATTCCG
>CAVPRC010000005.1:0-736526 GCA_963707755.1 uncultured Actinomycetota bacterium
ACGAACGACACTGGCACGAACGACATCAGCAGGTTGGTCGCGGCCGTCGGCCACGACCTGCGTCATCTCGTCGGCGCCCTGTCACACCAGATCGAGCTGCTGTCCGGCGGGGATCTCGACGCGTCGCTCCGTGAACGCTGCCTGCACTCGATCGTGCAGACCGGTGCGGAACTCGATCGGTTCGTCGACGCCCTGGCCGACCTCGAGCACACGCTCCGGCAGGAGTACGTCAGTGCGACCCGAACACGTCGATCTCGCGCACGATGATCCGCACGGTGATCGTCGATCGCTCGGACGTCCCCGGTGCCCTCGCCGGTGCCAATCCCCCGGACGCCACCGTCTGGGTCGATCCGACGATCGCGGCGCGTGCTGCAGATGCTGGTCGCCGAGTGCGAGGCCATGTCCGATGCGGTGACGGTCGATCTGTCGACCATGCCGCGACTCCGTCGAGGTCGTGATCACCGGCGGCACACGCCGACCGATCGAGCACCGGCACGACGTGCGGCCGATCAGGGAGACCGACGGGCTCGCACCCTGGATCGCCAGCCGGCTGGGAGAGGTCGGGGGCATCGACGTCGTGATCGACCCGAGGTCGCCGTCGTTCCTCGTCCGGCTCCCGTCCGCGTCACCGTCGGAGGACTGAGTTCCCGATGCTGCCGCCCGGGACAGAGGCGCCGATCACCGTCGTCGGCATCGGTGCGAGCGCTGGCGGCCTCGCCGCGCTCCGCGAGCTGTTCGAGCGCCTGCCGAACGACACCGGGCTCAGTTTCGTCGTGGTGGTCCACCTCGCGCCTGACCACGAGAGCCATCTCGCCGATCTGCTGCAACCGCGCTGCTCGATGCCGGTCCAGCAGGTGAACCAGACGGCCCCACTGCGCGCCGACCACGTCTACGTCATCCCGCCCGGCTCCAACCTGGCGGCGGTCGACACCCACCTGCGACTGTCGGAGATCGAGCCGGATCGCGGCAGCCGCGGGCCGATCGACCACTTCTTCCACACGCTCGCCGAAACGCACGACGGCAACTCGATCGGCATCGTGCTGACCGGGACGGGCACCGATGGGACGGCGGGGTTGGCGTCGATCCGAGCGGCGGGCGGTCTCACGATCGTGCAGGATCCCGCAGACGCCGAGTACGACGGCATGCCGCGCAGCGCACTGCTCGCCGGCGTCGTCGACCTCGTCAAGCCGCTCGACGAGATCGGCGACCAGCTGCGCGTCGGTGGCGCAGCAGACCGATGCGGCGATCGGTCACACCCGGCGGCGACGAGCCGTCGCCGGAGGTGCGATGACGTGCTGCAACGAGATGCTCGCGCAGATCCGTGACCGCACCGGCCACGACGCGACCGGCTACAAGCAGTCGACGATCCTGCGCCGCATCCGGCGCCGTATGCAGCTGCATCAACTGCCGACGTTCGAGGAGTACCTCGGCCGCCTGCGCGAGGACGCGGGCGAGGTCGACCTGCTCTTCAGCGACGTCCTGATCTCGGTGACGAGCTTCTTCCGCGATCCCGAGGTCTTCGAGGCGCTCGCCGAACGCGTCGTGCCGGCGATGTTCGCCGGGCGCGGCCCGGACGACACCGTCCGTTCGTGGTCGGTCGGGTGCTCGACCGGAGAGGAGGCCTACAGCCTGGGCATGCTGCTGCTCGAGCACGCCGCCGGGCTCACCGATCCGCCGGCGCTGCAGATCTTCGCCAGCGATCTCCACGAACGCTCCCTGCAGCAGGCCCGGGAAGGCGTCTACCCGCCGTCGATCGAGGCCGACGTCTCGGCCGAGCGTCTGGAGCGCTTCTTCGTCCGCCAGAACGGCAAGTACCGCATCTGCCAGGAACTGCGCGAGATGGTGGTGTTCGCCCCGCATGGCCTGCTGCGCGATCCGCCGTTCTCGCACATGGACCTGATCGTGTGCCGCAACCTGCTGATCTACCTCCAGCGCGACACCCAGCACCTGGCCGCAACCGTGTTCCACTACGCCCTCGAACCGGGTGGCCACCTCCTGCTCGGCAGTTCGGAGACCATCGATCGCTCGGATCTGTTCACGACCGTCGACAAACACCTGTGTCTGTTCCGGCGCCGTGAGCAGCCCGGCACGCGCGAGCCGCCACTGCCGACGTTCATGTCGTCGTCGCGGGCAGCCGGACCGCGACGGCCGCGGGGCGTCCGGGCATCGCCCGCCCCGGCGGCCGCCGGCCATGCCCTGGTGCACGCACGCCTGCTCGCGGCGCACGCGTCGCCGAGCCTCCTGATCGACGGGGACAACCGGATCGTCCACTTCTCCGAGTTCGCCGGCCCGTACGTGACCCAGCCCGGTGGCGTGCCCACCGCGGACGTGTTCCAGCTCGTCCCCGACGATCTCCGCCTCGAACTGCGCAGCGCCGTGCACACGGCCCGCACCGACCACGAACCGACCGCCGGTCGTGCCGTGTCGACGGTGATCGACGGCGAGGAGCGCGCCGTGCGGGTCCACGCGATCCCGGCCGACGCGATCGAGTGGAGTGGCGACGACGACCTCGACGGGTTCGTGCTCGTCGTCTTCGAGGAGACCGCACCTGACGGTGTCCGGCTCCCCGCGGTCGCTGACGAACGAGAACTGAACGTGCTCCAGGCGCTCGAACGGCAACTCGACCTGACGCGCCGGCGGCTGCAGACGGTGATCGAGGAGCACGAGACCGGCCAGGAGGAGATGCGGACATCGAACGAGGAACTGCAGTCGACGAACGAGGAACTCCGCTCGACGATGGAGGAACTCGAGACCTCGCGCGAGGAACTCCAGTCGATGAACGAGGAGCTGGCGACGCTCAACCAGGAGAACCGCCACAAGGTCGACGAACTCGGGATGCTGTCGAACGACCTCCAGAACCTGCTCGTCGCCACCGACATCGCCACGCTGTTCCTCGATCGGCAGCTGCGCATCGTGCGTTTCACCCCTCCGGTCACGGCAGTTCTTCAACATCGCCGCCAGCGACCGCGGTCGTCCGCTCACCGATTTCACCCACCGGCTCCGGCACGACGGGCTGTCGGACGACGCCCAGCGGGTCCTCGACCGCCTGATCCCGATCGAGCACGAGATCCAGACGACCGACGGACGCTGGTTGCTGACCCGGCTGCTCCCCTACCGGACCGCCGACGACCGGATCGACGGCGTCGTGATCACCTTCGTCGACATCACCCGGCGTTTCGAGGCCGAGTCGTCGTTGCGGGCGAGCGAACGCCGCTTGCCGCGCCGTCCCTCGACGCTGTCCGCGATGGGCTCGTGGTCGTGGGCCGCGTCGACGCGCCGCGGCACCGCCGACGATCGAGCGCGGTCGATCGTCGGCATGTCGAGCTCCACGCCGATCGACGGCTCGAACGATCTGATCGCCTGGCTCCGTTCGCACCTCGATGCACCGGCGCTCACCGAACTCCAGCAGCTGCTCGAGTCGGGTGAGCGGACGCGACGACAGTTCCGGATCGAACGGCCCGACGGCGCGCGGGTGGTCGTCGAGATGACGGCGCGCCCCGCCGACGACGACGGTGAGGCCGGTGCGGCGCCGGACGAGGTCATCGGCACGATCGCCGACGTCACCGACGAGGTCGACCGGAGCAGCATGCTGGCGCAACGCAGCGAACGCCTGTCGCTGCTCTCCGAGGCCGCCGCCCAGCTCCTGCGCGGCGCCCAACCGGCGAACCTGATCCAACGCCTGTTCGACGACATGTCGACGGTGCTCGATCTCGAGGTGTTCGAGCGCTACGAGCTGGACGACGCCGGCCGACTGCGACTCGTCATGTCCGGCGCCACGGCGGTGCCGGGTGTGAACCACCGAGCGGGGTCCAGCGGGATCGGGCAGCTCCTGAGCGAGCAGGCCGTCGGAGCGCGCGCCTCGATCATCCGCAACGACGTCGCCACGAGCGACGACCCGGCGGTGGCCGAGATCCGTGCGGCCGGCCTGAGCGCGTACGCGTCGTTCCCGATGATGATCGGCTCGGAGGTTCGTGGTGTGCTGGCGTTCGGCACCCGCGGCTCGCGACGCTTCGACGACGATCTGGTCGCGGTGGTCGAGACGGTCGTCGACTACTTCGCCCTCGCCGACCAACGATTGCGTACCGAGGAGGAGCTGCGACAGCTCAACCAGAACCTCGAATCGACCGTCGAGGCGCGCACCGCCGATCTCGAACGGCGTGACCGGCAGCTGCGGTCGCTCACCACCGGCCTCGTCCGCGCCGAGCAGGAGGAGCGTGAGCGCATCGCTCAGGTGCTCCACGACGACCTGCAGCAGCTGCTCTACAGCGCCCAGATGCGCCTGGGACTCGTCGAGGACGAACTCGGCACGACCCGTTCGGAGCGCATCGAGACACATCTCTCCGAGATCGGCCAGCACCTCGACGACAGCATCGCCCTCGCCAGAAGTCTCTCGGTCGACCTCGCGCCCCAGGTGCTGCACGCCGACGACTTCGGCGAAGTCGTGCGCTGGCTGGCGCACCAGATGACCGAGATGCACGGTCTCGCGGTCGAGGTCCAGATGCCGCGTCCGATCGTCGTGGCCGATCCCGACCTGCGGATCATGCTGTACCAGACGATTCGTGAGCTGCTGTTCAACGTGGTCAAGCACGCGTCGGCCGACGGCGCCTCGATCACGATCAGCAGCCACCCCGCTGACCTCGACGAAGCCGGCGACCTCGACGTCCCGGGTCACCTCGATGTGCCGGGCTACCTCGATGTGCCGGGATACCTCGATGTTGAGGTGTCCGACACCGGGCGCGGATTCGACGTCGACGTGTTGGACGACCCGGCGCGGAGCGGGCGCGGCCTGCTGCACATCCAGCACCGTCTCGACCTGCTCGGTGGTGAACTCGACGTCGAGTCGATCCCCGGCGACGGCACCCGAGCGCGGTTGCGCTTCCCGCAGCAGGTCACGAGCGAGGCGAGCGAGTCCCGATGAGCGGGGTCGTCGCACGATTGGCGATCGTCGACGATCACGCCAAGTTCCGGACGGTGCTGCGGGAGGTGATCGAGCAGATGCCCGAGGTGACCGTGGCGTGGGAAGCCGACGACGGGCTCGCCGCGCTCGACCGGTTCGCCACCGATCCCGTCGAGTTCGTGGTGATCGACCTGTCGTTGCCCGGCATCAACGGGATCGAGTTGACCCGTCGCATCGCCGAGCGGTGGCCGTCCGTGACGACACTCGTCGTCACGGGACACACGGAGCAGACCTACGTCGAGGAGGCCTTCGCCGCCGGCGCCAGCGGCTACGTCCTCAAAGGCCGTCCGGCCGAGTTCGCGCGCCGCGGTCGCCGCCGCGCTCGACGACCGCCGATACACCTCGCCGCGCATCCAGGCACCCGACACGCCGTCCGGGCCACGCTGAAGTTCGAGGCGGTTGCTGCAACCGTTCGGTGGGAACAGTCGGCTCCATGGCGAGCGACATCGCATCCACGAGTTCCGGTCACGATCGAATCGCCAGTGACGCCGGGCTGCAGTACCTCATGGACGACCGGCCCGGGATCGAACGTCGCCGCCGCGGCCGAGGGTTCACCTACGTCGACCAGCGCGGCCGGATCGTCGACGGAGCCGAACGATTCCGTCTGCAGGCGATGGCCATCCCTCCCGCGTGGACGAAGGTGTGGATCGCCGGGGAGCCCGACGCCCACCTCCTGGCGACCGGCTACGACGATCGTGGCCGGAAGCAGTATCTCTACCATCCGGCGTGGCGCGAGGCCTCCGATGTCGCCAAGTTCGAGCGACTCTGGTCGGTCGGCGGCGGGCTGCCTCGTCTGCGCCGTGAGGTCGACCGCGAACTGCGCGCCCGCGGCACCGACTGGCGGACGGCGGCGGTCGTCCGCCTGATCGACGACTCGCTGATCCGCCCCGGGAGCTGGCGACGCCTCGTGGAGAACGGATCCGTCGGCGCGATCACGCTCGGCGTCGGGGACGTGGAGATCGAGGGCACGCGGATCGCACTGCATTTCGAGGGCAAGTCAGCCGTCGAACAGCAGACCGAGATTCGTGACCCGCTGCTCGCCCGACGACTGTCGACGCTCATCGACGAGAGCACGGCAGGCACCGGCGAGAACGACGAAGGGATGCTGTTCGTCGACTCCGATGATCGCCCGATCACGGCCGGACAGGTCAACCGGTACATCGCCGCCCACTCCCGCGCGGACATGAGCGCCAAGGATCTGCGGACGTGGGGCGCGACGTGTGCGGCCGCCGATCGCCTGCTCCACGCCGACGGCGACGACATCGACGCCGCGGTCCGGCTGGCGATCGAGCACGCCGCCGACCGGCTCGGGAACACCGTCGCCGTGTGCCGATCCTCGTACATCGCGCCGCGTGTCCTGTCGGCGTTCGAGACGGGCGAGTTGCAGCAGGAGTGGCAACGCTCCCGGCGGGCCAAGTGGCTCAGCCGCGTCGAGCAAACTGTCCGGCGTGTCGTGCGCGGCTGACTTCACCGACCGCAGGCCGCTCGCGACCTCCACCACGCACGTCTGGCGAACGCGCTCGACGGGTACAGCCTCGCCGATGGCGACATTGCAGGTCGAGCGGCCCCACGGAGATCGAACCGTGAGGTAGACGCGCCGGACCCGGCCGAGGTGGACTCGTGAGAGAGATGCGCATGAACGTGACGAAATCCGAGATGGCAGCACTGGAAGCCCGGGACGCACTCCACGCCTGGATGTTCGACGCCGGCTGTTCCGAAGCGGTCATCTCCGATGCGCTGATCGTGGTCAACGAACTCGTCACCAACGCCGTCATGCATGCCGACTCCGATTCGGTGGTGATGGCACTGCTCGACGACATGCGCTTGCGACTCGAGGTGCACGACAGCGATCCCACGGGCCCGGTGCTCGTCGAGCCCACCAGCGCCGGTGGGTTCGGCCTGGCCATCGTCGACGCGCTGTGCGACTCGTGGGGCTGGGAAACCGACCCGCTACGGAAAGCGGGTGTGGACCGAGACGCTCTGCTGATCTCATCCGTTCGGGTGAAAGCGAGATGCACGGTTTTCGTCGCACCGCCGACGGGTAACCCTGGGCCCGTGGATCAATCCGGCAGGCCGAAACGATCAGGGGATCGTGAGGAGCCCGCTCGGGAGGTTCCGGGTCGGCACGAGTTGGACTGGGACGACGTGCGCTCCCGATTCGAGCGTCTGCGGGAGACCGGCGATCTGCGCATCCGCGACGAATTGATCATCGACCACCGCTGGATCGCGACCCAGTGCGCCAGCCGCTTCCGTTACCGGGGTGAGCCGGAACTCGATCTCGTCCAGGTCGCCCTGCTCGGCCTCGTGAAGGCGACCGACCGGTACGACCCCGGCCGGGAAGTGCCCTTCCACGCGTTCGCCATTCCGACGATTCTCGGTGAGTTGAAACGGCACTTCCGTGACACCACCTGGGCGATCGGTGTGCCGCGCAGCGCGAAGGATCTGATGCCACGCCTGCGGGCCGCCACCGAGGTATTGGATCAACGGCTCGGTCGCTCGCCCACGATCGACGAACTCGCGGCGGAACTGCCGCGTCGACCGGGAGGTCGTGATCGCTGGTCTCTCGCGCGCGTGGTGCGAACCGGACGAGGAGCCTGTCGGAGCCGGACGCCGTCAACGTGCAGGCGATGGGGTCGTCGAACGGCGACATGACCGCCGAGATCGAGAACCGCCTCGCGGCGCTCGATGCCTTGGCCCATCTCGACGAGCGCAGCCGGAAGATCATGGTGTGGCGCTTCTACGAGGAGCTCACCCAACGCGAGATCGGCGAGCGTCTCGGCATCGGCCAGGTGCAGGTGTCGCGACTGTTGCGCAGCGCCCTCGATCGGCTCCGCACCCAGTCAGCGGTCGCCGAATCAGGCCGTACCGAATCAGGCTGTACCGAATCGAGCGAGTGACTCGAGGAACCGCAGCCGCTGCGGTTCGTCCTCGAAGCCGACCACCGACCAGTAGTCGGAGTGACCCGCTCGCCGAAGTCCCTCGATGCGGTGGTTGCCGTCCTCCACCACGAACTCCCCGTCCCGGTACGACACGATGACCGGCGGGGGATCCCAGCCGTCGTCCAGGCTCTCCTGCATGTCATCGACGCGCTCGAGATCGTCGTCGCCGAGACGGACGAGCGTCGGCTGATCCGGAGGGCCGGCGAGCCGTTGGAGCTCGTCGAACGGCAGCCGGACCGGGCCGTACCACGTCGACTGCTCGCTGCGCAGTTCCGCTCCGAGCACGGCGTTGTCGCTCCCCGGGCTGCGGAGGAACTCCTGCACCCAGTGCCCGAGTTCACCGCGCTCGGACGCCGATCTGGCCCCTTCGACGGTGGGGTCCACGGTCGGGTCCACGGTGCGAATCGACGGTGGGCTCGGCCGGGTCCGTCATCTCCCCGGCGGTACCCCGACGGTGAGGGTCGACAAACGTCGACCTCAGAGCTCGAGTGTGCCGTCGCCGCCGAGCGCGGCGAGATGCCGCGCGTCGTCGTACGTCCGCAGGGTCCATTGACCGGAGGTCTCGTCGAAGTCCCACTCGGTCAAGCCGGTGTTGGTCGGCATCAGGCGAGGTCCGCCGGCCGGCGCGGCACCGAAACGCACCCGCAGCGACGCGGCGATCACCCCGGAATGACAGACCGCCATCACGGTCGAGCCGGGATGGTCACGGGCGAAGCGGTCCATCGCCAGTCCGACCCGGTCGTGGAAGCTGTTCCAGCTGTCGCCTCCCGGAGCGAAGGGCCGATGGGGTTCGGCGAGCATGTCCACGGTGCCGAACCGGCTGGCGTAGTCCGCCCAGTCGAGCCCGTCGGCTTCGCCGGTGTGCACTTCGCAGAGGTCGCAGTCCTGCGGCACCTCGGCGAATCCCAGGGCAGGGGCGATGATGCCCGCCGTTTCGATCGCCCGTGGCAGCATGCTCGTGACCAGCACGTCGACGCTGAAGTCGGGATCGGCCGCGATGGAATCGTGGAGCGCCTGCGCCTGCCGGCGGCCGAGATCGGTGAGACCGAGACACCCCAGGGGTCCCGGGATCACACCGCGGAGACCGGCGAACGCATCACCGTGACGGACGAAGATCAACTTCATTCCGATCAATCGTAGGGTCCCCGGCGATTGCCGTCCGGCCAGGCAAACCTGTGCATTCGCCCATCCGTCCTGGGGTCGGGCCTCTGAACGGTCACTCGCCACGCGCAGCAGGAGCTTGCTGTTCGTCGCCACGATCCACGCCTCGATGTCGTCCAGCGACCAGCCGTACTGATCGGCGAGCAGCACCGCGAAGCTCACGTCCGACGTGGCGCTGAGTGTGGCGACGGCGGCGTCGACCGTGACCGACGGATCGAGCGCATCGAGGCCGGTGAGCTGTTCGACGATCCGGCGCGCTCCGTCGACGTGACGGCGGTTGCCCTCCGCCAGCACCTGGGCCAGATCGGGCTCGGCGGCGGCACCGGTGACCAGGGCGCGCAGGATGTCGCCACAGTGCTCGAGGATCGAACGGGTCACCGTGGCCTGCACGGCGAGGATCTGCCGGGGGTCGTCCAAGCCGGCGGCGGCGCCGACGATGGCGGCGATGTCGGCTTCGGCGTCGATCAGGTCGTTCAGCCGAGCGACGATCGCCTGCTTCGAGCCGATGCTGTCGTACACCGTCTCGCCGACACGCGGCCGCGTCAGCGATGTCGCGCACCGTCGTACGGCTGTAGCCCTGCTCCGCGAAGAGCCGCCCGCGCGGCACTCAGGATCTCGTCCCGGGTAGTTGCGCCTGACGGGCCCGCAGGGTCGGAGGGTTCTTCGGCATTTCTCCGGTCTATCACTTGACATTTGTACAACTCACTTTATAGTCGTTCAAGTCACCTGACACTCACTCAACCACAGAGATTCCCATGTACCTCACTGCTTCGCCCGACACCGCCTCCCCCCGCTCACCCGTCGCCGCACCGCACGGCGCACCGGACCGCACCGCAGATCGCCTGCCCGCCCAGTCGACACGTCTCGCTGGTTCGGCGCGCTGGCGTTCGTCACCGTCGTCATCCTGCAGAACGTCGTCCACGGCTCCTCGGCACCCGGCAACGGCGCGTCGGCGAGCGAAGTGGTCGACCACTTCGCCGACGCGAGGCATCACGTTCCTGCTCGTGAGCATGTTCGTGGTCAGCGGCATCAGCCTCGCCACGTTCCTCGGCGGCACGATGCGCCGCCTCGCGGCGAGCACTCGACCCGGGTGGGCGGGCACCGGCTACCTCGGTGGTGCCGGCATCCTGATCCTCTTCGGGGTCCTGCTGGCGTGCGAGCAGGCACTGTCGGTGGTGGCACACGGCGACCACCCCGACCTCGCCGCCGTGTCCACGCTCTGGGCGCTCCACAACAGCGTGTTCACCGTGCTCCTGCTGTTCATCGGCATCGCGCTCCTCGGTCTGTCCGGGCCGGCGTCGCGGCCGGCGTCACGCCCCGCTTGTTCGGCTGGCTCGGCCCGGTCGGATCGGCCATGCTCGCCGTCTCGTGTGCCGCCGGCCCCGCCACTGCCGCCGGCGAACTCGGCGGTGCGCTCGGCCTCGGCGTTCTCGGCTTCGTCATCTGGCTCGCCTTCGTCGCCTCCACGGGGTTCCGCCTCGTCCGCAGCACCCTCGCCGGCAGCGAGGAGGTCGCGTCGTGAACACCGTCACCGATCCGATCACGGAGCCGACGACGATCGCCACCGCGCTGTTCGTGCGTCTCGAACGCACGTGGAATCGATCGGATGCCACGACCTACAGCGAAGCGTTCGCCATCGACGCCGACTTCGTCCACATCCGCGGCGTCCACCACATCGGCCGGGCCGCCATCGCCGCCGGCCACCGGCAGATCTTCGACACGATCTATGCGGGCGGCGCCCATCACTGCGACTCGATGGGCCTGCGGATCGCCGCGATTCTCAGGCGCTGATCGTCTCCGACTGCTCGATAGCGGCGTTCCACTCCCGCTTCGAGGCCCGCCAGCCCTCGTCGTCGTGGCCGAGCCGCCAGTAGCCCGACACCGACAGCTGGTCGAGGCCGAGCCCGCGCTCGACGCGGAGGTACCTCCGGATGTCCCGCACCGCCGCAGCTTCCCCGTGCACGAACCCGTGCACGTCGTCGTCCGGCCAGGGCAGCGACCGGACGGCGTCGACCAGGGGTACGCCGGGGCGCTGGTCGCCCTGGTGGACCCAGGTGAGCTCGATGCCGGACGGCCGGGGCAGGTCGATCTCGTCGCGGGCGTCGTGCACCTCCACGACGGCATGTCCCACCGCGTCGTCGGGCAGCCGCTCCAGCGCGACCGCGATGGCCGGCACGGCGCTGAGGTCCCCGGCGAGCAGGTGCCGACCGGCGGTGGCGTCGGGCTGGTAGCCGCCGCCCGGGCCGACGAGCAGCAGCTCGTCACCCGGCTGCGCGCGGCCGCCCACGGACCGGCGATGCCGGCCGCGCCGTGCACGACGAAGTCCAGGGTCAGCTCGCGCGTCGCCTCGTCGAAGGCGCGCACCGTGTAGGACCGCAGCCGGGGTGCGTCCTCGCGCGGCAGGGACTCGGCGACCGTCTCGAGGTCGACCCGGCCATCGTCCGTCAGCGGGAACGGCCGCGGCGCGTCCTCGTGGACGAACACCGCCTTGACGTAGGAGTCCGCGCACGGCGACGGCTCGAAGGTGTCCAGGCCGGGACCACCCACGACGACCCGCACCAGGGACGCGGACAGCCGCTCGGTGCGCAGCACGGTGGCGGCCATCGCGGTGCGACGGCGGCGGGGCTCGGGCATGGTGCTCCTTCAGCGGGGCGGACGTGGCACAACTTAGGTGAGCCTAACAACCGGTTCCTACTTGACGGCGGACGCGGGACGGGCGAGCGTCCGACCATGTCCTCCCCCGCCGTTCCCGTGGACCGTGACCGCCTCACCTCGCTGGTCGAGACCGAGCGATCGACGTACGCCGCCTCGCACCCGCGCTCCGCCGAGCTGTACACCGAGGCCGAGCACCTGTTCGGGCGGGTGCCGATGACCTGGATGAACATGTGGAGCGGCGGCTTCCCGCTCTACCTCGACCGCGCGTGGGGCAACCGGGTCGTCGACGTGGACGGGCACGAGTACGTCGACTTCGCGCTGGGTGACACCGGCGCGATGGCGGGGCACAGCCCGCGCGCGACCGTCGAGGCGGTGACCCGGCGGCTGTCCGGGACGGGCGGCATCACCACGATGCTGCCGACCGCGGACGCCGAGTGGGTGGGCGCCGAGCTGACCCGACGCTTCGGGCTGCCGCTGTGGTCGTTCACGCTGACCGCGACCGACGCGAACCGGTGGGCGATCCGGATCGCCCGGATGGTGACGGGGCGGCCCAAGATCCTGACGTTCGCGTACTGCTACCACGGCTCCGTCGACGAGGCTTTCGCCGTGCCGGGCCCCGACGGCGAGGCGGTGGACCGGCCCGGTCTCGTCGGCGCACCGGTGCCGCTGGCGGAGACCACCAGGGTCGCGGAGTTCAACGACCTCGCGGGCGTCGAGGAGCAGCTGCGGCGCGGCGACGTCGCCGCGATCCTCACCGAGCCGGCGCTCACCAACATCGGCATCGTGCTGCCCGAGCCCGGGTTCCTCGACGGGCTGCGCCGGCTGGCCACGGAGTACGGCGCGCTGCTGATGATCGACGAGACGCACACCTTCTCGGCGGGACCGGGTGGTGCCACCGGCGCGTGGGGTCTCGAGCCGGACATCTACGTGATCGGCAAGAGCATCGGCGGCGGGATCCCCTGCGGGGCCTACGGGTTGTCGCACGACGTGGCCGCCGCCGCGATGTCACGCGACGACGCCGACCTCGTCGACGTGGGCGGCGTCGGCGGGACGCTCGCCGGGAACGCCTTGTCCGTCACGGCGATGCGGGCCACCCTGTCCGACGTACTCACCGACGACGCGTTCGCGCGGATGACCGACCTCGCCACCGACTTCACCGCGGGCGTGCAGGCCACCATCGACCGGACGGGCGTGCCGTGGTCGGTGAGCCGGCTGGGCGCCCGCGCCGAGTACCGCTTCGCCTCCCCCGCACCCCGCACCGGCAGCGAGTCGGCGGCTGCCGCGGACGACGCGCTCGACGAGTACCTCCACCTGTTCATGGCCAACCGTGGCGTGCTCATCACGCCGTTCCACAACATGGCCCTGATGTGTCCCGACACCTCGGCCGACGACGTGGCCCGGCACACCGCGCTGTTCGCGGAGGCGGTCGACGCGCTGGTCACCTAGGCCGCCCTAGGCCGGCTCCGAGGCCTGTGGACGACGGCCGACGCGTCTCGCGAGGTTCGACCAGAGTGGGCGGATGACCGATCCGTACTCCCCGACCGTCCGCACCCAGGCCGACCTCGACGCGATGTGGCGCCACCTGATGGGCCCGCTGGGCTTCGGGTACCGCCGCCTCTACGTCGTCTTCGTCCCGCCGGACGGGCAGGTGATCCCGCAGATCACCGAGGTCTCCGACCTGCCCGAGCTGCCCGACCACGAGCTCGCCGCGAGCCTGCTCACGATGTGCGCCGACCTCATCGACCAGCAGATGCCGACGGGCACGCGGGTGGCGTTCCTCTACGCACGTCCCGGCGGCCCCGACTTCACCAACGCCGACCGCCGGTGGGGCGCGGCGCTCTTGCGCGCCGCCGACCACGCGTTCGTGCCGACCTGGCCCGTGCACCTCGCCAACGACCACCGGCTGCGGGTCCTCGCACCCGACGACCTCGCGCATCCGGCATAGCCGACGCCTCGGCGGAGGCACGGCTCGCTCCTACACCGAGGACGATTCCGAGACCGGCGAGACGACCTACATTGTTCTCATGAACACCGTCCATCTCTCCGACGAGGAACTCGCGCTGGCCCGCCAGGCTCTGCAGGCCTACCTACGAGTGTTCGGCCACGACGAGGCCGACACCCATCGCGAGATCAGGGCCGTCCTCGCGAAGCTCCGGGCCGCGGAACCGGACAGCGAAGAGCCTCAGGTCATCGCCTGACCTCGACGCGTCTGCGCCGGAGCGCGACGACGTCGTTGGTCGAGGTGCGCCGGAGCGCGCGGACGCCGTTGGTTGAGGAGTGCCGGAACGCGCGGACGCCCGTTGGTTGAGGAGTGCCGGAGCGTTAGCGGAGGCGCCTCGAAACCTCTGCACACGGTGCGGTGGCGGCCACTGCCGCGTTCCTGCGGGCGGCCTGGCGGGCGCGACGGACAGCGTTGGTTGAGGTGCGCCGGAGCGCTAGCGGAGGCGCCTCGAAACCTCGGCACCGGCGCGCGGTGGTGGCCACGGCGCGTTCGTGCGGGTGGTTTCGAGGCCCTCGCCCCGTGGGGGCTCGGGCACCTCAACCAGCGTGGTGGCGCACCTCAACCAGCGGGATGGCGCGCCTCAACCGGCGGGGTGGACGCGGTAGGTGCGGAGGTGGGGGCTGGTCCACTCGTACGTCGGACCATCGGACCCGTCGTCGGGGAGCCGTCGGTAGCGCCAGCCGGCGAAGGTCTTGGCCCGGTGATGCCGTCGACACAGGCAGGCCAGGTTCGGCCGGCGTGGTCTGGCCGGGCGGACCACCCTCGTCGAGCGGGACGTAGGGCGCGAGGTGGTCGAGGTCGCAGGCGCGGGCGTCGACGGTGCAGCCGGGGAACACGCAGTGCCGGTCGCGGAGGATGACCAGCTCCCGCATCCAGGCGGGTGGGTCGTGGGCGTCGACGCTGTCGGTGCGGGCCGGGTCGAGGACCGGCCGGATGCTCACGCCCGGACAGGCGCTGCAGCCAGTCATGGAGCGAGGGTGAGGGAGGCGGTGCCGAGCCGCTCGACCCGGCCGCCGCCGGTGGTGCTGGCCAGGTCGGCCAGCGTCACGTGCAGGTAGAGGGTGCCGCGGGACCCGTTCAAGCTGGTCGGCCCGGAAGCCTGGTCGGGGTCGGTGCCGGCGGCCAGGTCCAGGGCGCGTTGCGGGTGCGCCAGCATGCCGAGCGCGGAGGCGCGGCGGACGTCGAGGGTGCGGTGGTCGCCGAGCCGGCCCAGCAGCCCGGCCAGGTCGCCGACCGTGCGCGTCCAGGTCGAGCGCGTCCAGGGTGTCCATCCGGGCGGTGACCAGGGTGGTGGCGGTGGACTCCCGGTGGTCCAGCCACACGCCGCGGTGGTCCAGGGCGTTCTGCTCCACCGCGGCGGCCTGGTCGGGGTCGCAGCGCAGCCGGGCCTCGTGGAGCACCGGGTTCAGCGCCGGCAGCCGGTTCGACCGGGCGGTGACCGCCAGGTGCCGGTCCACGAACCCGACCGCGTCCCGGGACAGCTCGTGGTGGCCTTGGCGACCTGGCGGGCCTTCCACGCCTGCAGGTCCCCCGACTGCACCAAGCGCCCACAGCCGCGGGAGCCGGAACCGGAGCTCGACCGCCTCCGCGACCAGCGCCAGACCCGCCAGGTGCGAGAGGTTCAAGCGCCGCGGCGAGCTCCTCCACCGCGTACTCCGCCACCCCCGGTGTGCCGTCCCCGGCCAGCGGCGCCGGGTCGAAGAACGCCGGACCCAGCGCCGACGCCAGCCCGCCGGCCCGTTGGGTCGGGAAGGTCGCGGCCGGGTGCTCGGGGGTGACCGGGTGCAGGTCCACCCAGTGCACCGCCAACGCCAGCAAGCCGGCCTCGGCCTGCGTCCGCGGTGCGGCGCGCGGCGACGACCGCGTCCAGCACCGCCGACGCGTCGAGGTCGCGCACGTCGGGTGCGGCCTCGGTGTCGATCCGGGTGCTGGTCATACAAGAAATCTAGACCCGACCACCGACAGTTTCCGAGCAGACGAACGGCGAGAATCGCGTTGTCCACAAGGGGATTCCCGGTCCCGTGCCTCGCACGCCGGCTGAGTGGTCTCGACAGGCTCGACCACCCGGTCGCCTCCCGCACGCCAGTCCAGTGGTCTCGACAGCTCGACCACCCGGCCCCTCCCGCACGCCAGTCAGTGGTCTCGACAGCTCGACCACCCGGTCGCCTCCCGCACGCCTGCGGTGGTTTCGAGGCTCCCGCCAGCGCTCCGGAGCACCTCGACCAGCGGGTCGCGAGGACCTCACCACGAACACGACTCGGTGGGACCTCGCAGCAGGGTGCGTACGTCGAACCGGGCCAGCATCGGGACCAGCGGGCGACCGTCGCGCTGGTAGTTGCGGGCTCCCGACTCGAGGACCGCCCACAGCCCGCCGCGACCGTCGAGCTCGAGGTCCTCGGCGCCCGGGGCGAAGGCGACCCGCCGGCCGGACGGGAGCACGAGCATCCCGCAGGTCGACACGGACGACGTCGACCACACGCCTCCCGGGCCCGCGGTCACGCCCTGGACGCGACGGACCGCCGGCGCCGTACGCACCGGCGCCACCTCGCCCCGTGACGATGCGCGGCCGGGCACGAGCGTTGTGACGCCCGGTGCCAGCAGGTCGTCGAGCGCGAAGACGCGGGTGCGGCCGGGGCCCCGGTCGGAGAAGGAGGTCAGCGACAGGGTCGACCGGTCGGCGAGCATCGCCGACCCGCGCACCGGGCGCTCGGTGCGCCAGACCCGCAGCACGGCATCCCTGCGGCCGACGCGGGCGGGATCCACCAGCCACAGCCGGTCGGCCTCGGCGAGCCACAGACCGTGCCGGTCCAGCACCAGAGCGCCGCCGTGCCGGCAGAACGTCGGCCGCCGCTCCCCCACCGCCCCCACGAGACGACCGGTCGTCGCGAGGGTCCGGCCGGTCGTCAACGAGACCCGCACCAGCCGGCAGGGCCGGTCGCCGTACGTCGGGTGCCAGCGGTACCCGCTGACCCACGCCGTCCGTCCGTCCAGGGCGAGCCCCTGCGGCACGAACAGGTCGTCCACGAACGGCAGCCACAGCCCCTGGCACATCGCGAGGTCCGCGTCGAACGTCGCCAGCGGCGGGTCGACGTACGACGGCACCGGTCCGCGGACGTCGTCGAAGTGCAGCGACCCGCACGCGCGGTACGACGCGTCCGGCGGACCGTCCGACGCGGACGACGTGCACGCCGTGACGCACAGCAGCGTCAGCAGGACGAGGGCGAGCCGGCGCATGCCCACGATCCTGACAGCCGTACGACACACTTGGCGTCGGGAAGGGACGCGGATGCTCAGGATGACGTGGCGCAACCTGTTCGCGCGCAAGGTCCGGCTCGGGCTGAGCGCGTTCGCGGTGGTGCTCGGGGTCGCGTTCGTCGCCGGCTCGTTCATCTTCACCGACGCGATGGGTGACGCGTTCGACGGCATCATCGAGGGCTCCACGGCCGACGTGGAGATCGCCTACCAGGGCGCCAACGAGTTCGACTCCCAGCAGGACGCCCGCACCATCCCGGCGTCGGTGGTGACGCGGCTCGACGAGCTGCCCGAGGTCGGCTCGGTGCACCCGAGCATCCAGCTGTTCTCCGTCTTCGTGATCGGCCGCAACGGCAAGGTCGTCGGCGGCAACGGACCGCCGGGGCTGGCGGTCAACTACTCCGGCACCACCTCGGTCAGCGGCAAGCCGATCGTCACGCTGAGCCGCGGCGCGTTCCCGAAGGGCGCCGGGCAGGTGGCGCTCGACGTGGACACCGCACGCAAGGCCGGGTACGGCGTCGGCGACACGGTCACGCTGGTGACTCCCGGCGACCCGCCCACGCTGAAGGCGAAGGTCTCCGGGCTCGTCGAGTTCGGGTCCGGCGGCCTCAACGGCGCGACACTGACGCTGTTCGACGTGCGGGTGCTGCAGAAGCAGTTCTTCGGCGGCAGGGACGTCTACTCCTCGATCTCGCTGGACGCCGCGCCCGGGGTGAGCCAGGTGCGGCTGCGCGACGCCGCCCAGGAGGTGCTGCCGAAGGACGTGGTCGCCCGCACCGGGGACGAGCTGGTGTTGAAGAACAAGGCCCAGCTCGACGAGTTCCTCGGCTTCCTCAACACGTTCCTGCTGGTGTTCGCCGGCGTCTCGCTGGTGGTCGGCACGTTCCTGATCGTCAACACCTTCTCGATCCTGGTCGCGCAGCGCAGCCGCGAGCTCGCGCTGCTGCGGGCGCTCGGCGCCTCGCGTCGCCAGGTGAACCTCAGCGTGCTGGTCGAAGCGGTCGCGGTCGGCCTCTTCGGCTCGACGCTCGGGCTCGGCGCCGGCTACCTGCTGGCCCGCGGGCTCCAGCTGCTGTTCGGGGCGGTCGGCTTCGACCTGAGCCGGGCGGTGTTCCCGGTCAACGTGCGCACGGTCGTCGCGTCGTACGCCGTCGGGGTGCTGGTCACGGTCGTCGCGGCCTACCTCCCGGCCCGCCGCGCCTCCACGATCCCGCCCGTCGCGGCGCTGCGGGACGACGTGGCGCTGCCCGAGTCCACGCTGCACCGCCGGGTGCTCGTCGGGTTCGGGCTCATCGTGGTCGGCGCCGCCGGGATGGTCGGCGGCTTCATGAAGGAGGGCAACCTCGGGCTCAGCCTGATCGGCCTCGGCATGCTCGCGATCCTCGTCGGGGTCTCGCTGCTGAGCCCGTGGGTGGGGCGGCCGCTGACCCGCGCGTTCGAGCTCGGGTACCGCCGCGCCTTCGGCACCGTCGGAACGCTGGCCGCGCAGAACTCCCTGCGCAACCCGCGACGTACGGCGGCCACCGCCAGCGCCCTGATGATCGGGCTGACGCTCGTCTCGCTGATGGCGGTGCTCGGCCAGTCCGCCACCGCCAGCACGGACGCCGCGGTCAAGCGCGGGCTCACGTCGCAGTTCGTGGTCTCCAACGTCGTCGGCACGCCGTTCTCGACGAGCATCGCCAGGAAGATCCGCAAGGTCGACGGCGTGCGCAGCGTGGCCGAGCTGCGGACCGCCGGCGCGAGGATCAAGGACGACCGCGGCTTCGTCGGGGCCGTGGATGCCGAGGCGCTGGGGCTCGCCATCGCACTGCCGGTCGAGCAGGGCTCGATGCTGGCCCTGCGGCCCGGGACGATGGCGGTCAACCAGCGGTCCGCGGCCCGCCGCGGCATCGCTCTCGGCGACACCGTCCCGGTCGAGTTCCAGGGCGGCACGGTCCGGCTCAAGGTGGTCGCGCTGTTCGGTGCGTCCGGGGTGCTCCCCGCCAACTTCATCGTCACGCCGGACGCCTTCGTGAAGGGCGGGCTCACGCCGCTCGACTCGCTGCTCTACGTCACCAAGGACCCGGGCGCCGACGCCGACGCCGTGCGCCGACAGGTCGACCGGATCATCGCGCCGCTGCCGACCGTCACCGTGAAGGACCCCGGCGAGTTCGCACAGGAGCAGCGCCAGCAGATCAACCTGTTCCTGTACTTCATCTACGCCCTTCTCGGTCTCGCCGTCGTCATCGCCGTCCTCGGCATCATCAACACGCTGGCGCTGTCGGTCATCGAGCGCACCCGCGAGGTCGGCCTGCTGCGTGCGGTCGGGCTGTCCCGCCGGCAGCTTCGGTTGATGGTGCGTCTCGAGTCGGTCGTGGTCGCCGTCCTCGGCGCCGTCCTCGGCGTGGTGATGGGTCTTGTCTTCGGCGTCTCGCTGCAGCACGCGATCGCCGACCAGGGCATCGACGTGCTGGCGATCCCCTGGGCCGAGCTCGTGATCTTCGTCGCTCTTGCGGCGCTCGCGGGCGTGCTCGCAGCGGTGCTCCCGGCCAGGAGGGCCGCCCGGCTCGACGTACTTCGGGCGATCGGTACCGAGTAGACCACTTTGCCGGAGTGTTTCAACCGGTGGACCGCGGGATACCTTCGGTTGACTCCGTGGGGGCGCAGAAGCGTGACGGAGGTCAAGTCCTCGCCGATACGGACGGCGGGGCGGTCCGGCCCACGCCGAGGCCCGCCAGGGTGCCGGACGACACAAGCGAGAGATCGCAGCTCTGGTGGGCACGGACGACCCAGCACGGCGATGCGCCCCACGTATGAGGTGGGACGCGTCTTGGGGTGAAGCCACTTTCTGGTGGCCGGGCAGACTTCGGTCCCGAACCCGACAGGTCATCGTTCGCAGGCGTCGCCGAAGGGTTCCTGCATGTCCTCGACGTTCCGTCGTCTGTTCACTCCTGCCCTTGTCCTGGTCGGCACGCTCGTCGCGTCGCCGCTCCTGGCCACACCATCCGCCGACGCGAAGGCCGCACCTGCCAGCGACGGGGTCGTCCACACCGCCGCGTCGAAGGCCGCACCCGCCCGCGACCGGGTCGTCAACATCGCCGCGTCGAAGGCCGGCGCGCCGTACCGCTACGGCGCCACCGGCCCCAGCGCCTTCGACTGCTCGGGCTTCACCCGCTGGGTGTACTCCAAGGTCGGCCGGCACCTGCCGCGCACCTCCTCGGCCCAGGCCGGCGCGGCGCGCCACGTCAGCGCCTCGAACCGGCAGCCGGGCGACCTGGTCTTCTTCAACGACGGTGGTGGCGTCTACCACGTGGCGATCTACGCCGGCGGCGACAGCGTCTGGCACGCACCGCGGCCCGGCGAGACCGTGCACCGCGAGCATCTCTGGACGAACGCGGTGTCCTACGGCCGGGTGGGCTGACCCGACTCCGTAGGTCGGCAGGCTGCCGACCGACGACGTGCTCGACGTCGCCGCAGGTGTCCTGCTCGGGCAGGCCTGCGGCGGGGATGTCGTGCCGGCCGCCGGACGACCGGGTTACCGTGGCGGCGAGGGCGCAACGGCGCGCCCTCGGGGAGGGAGCCGACGTGCTGTCCGACATCGAGATCGCCGACCGGGCCGAGCTGCGCAAGATCGTCGACGTGGCCCGTGACGAGCTGGGCATCCCGGCGGAGCACCTGGTGCCCTACGGGCACCACAAGGCCAAGGTCGACCTGCGCTACCTCACGTCGCTCGACCGTCCGCTCGGCCGGCTCATCTTGATGACGGCGCTCTCCCCCACCCCGGCCGGCGAGGGCAAGACCACGACGACGGTCGGCCTGACCGACGCGCTGCACGGGCTCGGGCACCGGTCGATGGCCTGCCTGCGCGAGCCGTCGATGGGCCCGGTGTTCGGCATGAAGGGCGGCGCGGCCGGTGGCGGCTACTCGCAGGTCGTGCCGATGACGGACATCAACCTGCACTTCACGGGCGACTTCGCGGCCATCGCCGCCGCGCACAACCTGCTCTCGGCCCTCATCGACAACCACGTGCACCACGGCAACGAGCTCGACATCGACGTCCGCTCGGTCACCTGGAAGCGGGTCATCGACCTCAACGACCGCGCACTGCGCGGCCTGGTGGTGGGTCTCGGCGGGGTCGGCAACGGCTTCCCGCGCGAGGACGGCTTCGACATCGTGGTCGCCTCCGAGCTGATGGCGATCTTCTGCCTGACCGAGTCGTGGGCCGACCTCAAGCGCCGCATCGGCGACATCGTCATCGGCTACACGCGCGGCAAGGCGCCGGTCACCGCGCGTGACCTCGGCGCGCACGGCGCGATGACGGTGCTGCTGCGTGACGCGCTGGCGCCCAACCTGGTGCAGACGCTCGAGCACGCGCCGGCGTTCGTGCACGGCGGACCGTTCGCGAACATCGCACACGGCTGCTCCTCGGTCATGGCCACCCACGCAGCCCTGCGGCTCGCCGACTACGTGGTGACCGAGGCGGGGTTCGGCGCGGACCTCGGCGCGGAGAAGTTCGTCGACATCAAGTGCCGCAAGTCCGGGCTGCGTCCCGACGTCGCGGTCGTGGTGGCGACGGTGCGGGCGCTGAAGTACCACGGCGGCGTCGACCTCGCGGACCTGAGCACCGAGGACCTCGGCGCGCTCGACGCCGGGATGGCGAACCTGCGCCGGCACCTGCACAACCTCCGCGAGGTGTACGGCGTGCCGTGCGTCGTGGCTGTGAACCGCTTCCCCACCGACACCGACGCCGAGGTCGACCGGGTGGTCCAGCTCGTCGCCGACGAGGGCGTGCGGGCGTTTCCCGCGACCCACTTCGCCGACGGCGGGGTCGGGGCCGAGTCGCTGGCGAAGGGTGTCCTCGACCTGCTCGACCAGCCGTCGCCGTACTCCTTCTCGTTCACCTACGACGACGACCTCTCCCTGACCGCGAAGGTCGAGACGGTGGCAGCACGGTTGTACGGCGCCCGCGAGGTCACGTGGGACGGCAAGGCTCGACGGAGGCTCCAGCGGATCGAGGCGGACGGGTACGGCGCGCTGCCGGTGTGCATCGCCAAGACGCAGTACTCGTTCTCGACCAACCCCACGATGCGGGGCGCACCCTCGGGCCACGAGCTGCACGTGCGCGAGGTGCGGCTGGCCGCGGGCGCCGGCTTCGTGGTGATGGTGTGCGGCGACGTGATGACGATGCCCGGACTGCCGAAGCGGCCGGCCTGCGACCACATCGACCTCACCGACGACGGCGTGATCCTCGGGCTGTCCTAAGGCACGTCCTGGTCCTCGTCCCGCTGGCCGTCCCTCGGCGCGTGTGAACCGTCGGGCGAGGGGGGTGCGTCCCCCGGGACCTGGCCCCTCTCCCGCGGGTTGAAGCTGACACGCACGCGCTGGAACCCCTTGTGGCGCTGGGCTTTCGCGTAGTCGGCGTAGGCGCGGCGATCCGCCTCGGTCAGGTCGACGGAGTCGGTGAACGGTGTGAGCAGGGCGCGCGGGTAGAGCTGCCGGGTGAGCACCACGTTGACCTCGAGGCCGATCACGGCCATCACGGAGGCGATGTAGATCAGCGCGAACAGACCGAGCACGAGTGCGAAGACGGCGTTCAGGTCGTCGGCCCGGGCGATCACCCGCGAGACGTAGACCCCGCCGACCCACTGCAGCAGCTGCCACAGAACGGCGACCGTGACCCCGCCGGGGAGCACCTCGCGGAGGCGCTCGTCCTGCGATGTCGAGAGCTTCATCAGGTAGCTGACGACGAGCGCGTTGAGCCCGACGGTGGCGACCACGAGGAGCACCTGCAGCTCCGTGTGTGCCTGGCCGAAGATGCTGAGGTGGCTCGCCGCGCTCGAGATCGTCGCGATCACCAGGACGGTCAGCCCCGCCAGGACCATCGCGACGAACGCGCGCAGCCGGCTGAGAATCGGGTTGAGCCGGCTGTTGCGCGGCACCGCCCAGGTGACGTTGGCAGCGTTCTGGGCGGCCAGGCCGAGACCCTGCACACCGTAGATCGCGGTCAGCGTCCCGATCACGACGGCCGACGTGCTGCCCTGCAGGCCCTCCGGGGCCCCGAGCTGCGTGCCGACGATCGGGAACTGGCGGAGCGCCGACGTGAGCAGCTCCTCGCGCAGCTGGGGATTGCCGCGCAGCACGAGGCCGAGCACGGAGGAGGCGATCAGCAGCAGCGGGAAGATCGCGATGAACGCGTAGTAGGTGATGATCGCGGCCAGGTAGTTGCCCTGGTCGTCGAAGAACTTGTAGGTGACCGCCAGCGGGAACGCGACGACCGGGTGACGCTGCTGGAAGTCGTCGACGCGGTCGACCAAGGCGGCCATGACAGCACGCTACGTGCCCTCCGGGCCGCAGCGGAGTATCAGCAGGCGGCAGCTTCGAGAGCAGGTGCGGAGACCTGCTTGACGGCCAGCCGCCTGGCGCGGGCCTCCGCCCGCTTGCGGGCCTTGGCCAGGGCCGCCTTGCTGAGCGGCTTACCGTGCTTGTCGGTCTTGGGGACCTGGATCGGCTTGGTCGGCGTCAGCGTCTGGGTGTCCGACGCGCTCGCGGCCGGCACACAGGTCGGCGCGCCGCTGAGCTGGTCGTAGACACCGTGCACGGCCGGGATGATGCGGTCGTAGTTGAGGCCCAGTCCCCCGACCACCGCGACGGCGACGAGCAGGGCCACCAGGGACTTGATCCGGGACGCGCTCTCCCCGGACTTCCTCTTGGCCTTGGCCGGCGCGACTCCGCGGGACGCCTGGTCGGCGGCCACCTGCGCCGCGGTTTCCTCGGCGGCGGCCATCGCGGCCGCCACCCGACGGCTGCGGGCCGACGCCGCCTCCGCAGGCTCGTCGGTCGGGTCCGTCGGCGCAGCGGCGGGCACGGGGGCCGGCTGCTTCGCCACGGGCTCCGGCTCCGGCTCGGGGAGTGCGGCCTCCGGCTCCGGCCGCCACGGCGGCGTCACGACCGGCTCGGGCTGCGGCGCGCCGGCGGTCTGCAGGACGTGCGTGGCGTGCTTCACGTGCGACGGCGGCAGCACGACCGGCGCCTCGGTGAGCGCGTCGACCAGGCTCGCCAGGCTGCAGATCCGGGCCTCCATCGCCCACTCCAGGAGCAGCTCCTCGCTGGTCACGCAGAGCACCGGGACGATCCACTCCGCATAGGTGCCGGCGACGGTGGCCACGGCGACCGCGGCGTCCAGGCACGCTTCGGTCTCCCGCTCACGGGTGACGCCGTTGGCGACGAGGACGCCGTCCTCGACGCCGAACGGGCCGACCCACTCGGGGGCCACGACCACGAACACACCGCCGGGACCCACGACCACCTGGTCGGCCTCGGCCAGCTCGGGCACCAGGTCGTGCAGGCCCGGGATCACGGTCCACCCGTCGGGCAGGATCTCCAGGAGCTCAGCGACCGTCGGAAGTCGCGACGACAGCGTCGTGTCCGCCGAGTGCTTGCCCATCCCGTCTCCCCCACAGGTCGATGTCCGAATTACGACGATACGGGCGGATCCTCGATCGGGGGCGAGAACCGCGGATTTCCTCCGGGGCGTGACAGGCTGGGCGCATGGGCGAGCGCAACGTGCTGGGCGAGGACCTCGAGCCGTGCGGCACCGACCCGGTCACCGGCTTCTACCGCGACGGATCGTGCACCTGCGGTCCGGAGGACATCGGCGTGCACGCGGTCTGCGCGGTGATGACCACCGAGTTCCTGGAGCACCAGCGCTCGGTCGGCAACGACCTGACCACACCGCACCCCGAGTGGAGGTTCCCCGGGCTGCACCCCGGTGACCGGTGGTGCGTGGTCGCGGCCCGGTGGCGGCAGGCGTACGACGAGGGCGTGGCCGCGCCGGTCGTGCTCGCCTCCACCCACGAACGGGCCCTCGACGTGATCCCGCTCGGGTGGCTGCGCGAGCACGCGGTCGACGTACCGTCGGACCCGCGGTCGCTGGGCTGACCCGTCAGCCGGCGGCTTCGAGCGCGACCGTGCCGCCATGGAGCGTCCCGCCACCGGCGGCGTCGCACAGCATCCGGCTGATCTCGTCAGCGGGCACCGGGCGCGAGAACAGGTAGCCCTGGCCGAGCTCGCAGCCGAGCGCTCGCACCGTCTCGAGCTGCTCGGGCGTCTCGATGCCCTCCGCGATCGACTGGAGGTCGAGCGACTCGGCCATGTGCATCACCGAGCGGACGATCTTCTGGGTGTGCACGCTGTCCACGACGTTGGCCACGAAGCTGCGGTCGATCTTGACCACGTCGGCGTCGAAGCGGTCGAGGTAGCGCAGCGACGAGTAGCCGGTGCCGTAGTCGTCGACCGCCACCGAGACCGACCCGGCCCGCAGCTCGGCGACCACCGCGGCGACGCTGTCGAAGTCGACCGCGAGCGCCTGCTCGGTCAGCTCCAGCACGATCTGGTCCGGCTCGACCCCGTGCGACTCGATGAGCCCGAAGAGCCGTTGCGCGAACCCGGGCTCGTCGAGCTGGCGCACCGACGCGTTGACCCCGACCGCGAGCCGGTGCGCCGGCGACTCCTGCCGCCAGCGGGCCAGCTGACGGCACGAGAGGTCGAGCACGTGCCAGCCGAGCACCTGGATCGAGCCACCGTGCTCGGCCATCGGGATGAACACGTCCGGGGGCACCGGACCGAGGTCCGGATGCTCCCAGCGCAACAGTGACTCGACACCACGAAGCTGGCCGCTCACCAGGTCGACGATCGGCTGGAAGACCACCGCGAACTGGCTGAGCTCCGGTTGGGCGATCTGCTCCTTGAGCTGCACCTGCTTGGCGGCATCGTCCCGCTCCGCGCCGGCGATCAGCACGATCCTTTCCTTGTCGCGGGCCTTGGCCTCGTAGAGCGCGATGTCCGCGTGCGACATCAGCGCCTGCGCGCTCTCGCCGTCCTCGTTGTCCGCGAGGACGATGCCGATGCTCGTGCGCACGTGGAAGCGACGGCCACCGACCACGACCGGCTGCTCGATGACCTCCACGAGACGGTCGGCCACCGCGCGGAGCTCGTCGGCGGTGCCGTGCACGAGGTAGGCGAACTCGTCGCCGCCGAGCCGCGCAACGGTGTCGCCGGACCGGACGAGGCCAGTGAGCCGTTGGCCGATCACGGTGAGGACCACGTCCCCGGAGGCGTGGCCGTGCCGGTCGTTGATCACCTTGAAGTCGTCGAGGTCGAGCAGGAGCAGGCCGAACGCCCGGTCGCGGCGGACGAGCGCCTCGTCGATGCGTTGCATCAGCAGGGCGCGGTTCGGCAGCCCGGTGAGCGCGTCGTGGTGGGCCTGGTGCATCAGCCGGTTGGTGAGCTCGCGGCGCTCGCTGACGTCGTGCAGGGTCAAGATGGCACCCTCGAGCGCCTGCTCGGAGAGCTGGCCGACCGCGGACACCTCGAACCAGCCGTAGCTGCCGTCGGCGCGCTTGATCCGGCACTCGACGAACCCGTGCCGCGCCTCGCCGAGCACGACCGGGGTGATGATGCCGAGGGCCCGGTCGTGGTCGTCCTCGTGCACCTGCTTCTCGAGCTCGGCGGCGTGCCTGACCAACGGCCAGTGACCGAGCGCGGTGTTGATCGACGGGCTGCAGTAGACGACGTTGCCGCTCGCGTCGATGACCATCACCACGTCGGAGAGGTTCTTCACGATGTCCTGCCACCACTGCTCGCGGTGACGCAGCTCCGCCGTACGACGGTCGACGGCCTGTGACAGGTCGCGGGCCAGCGTGACCTGGTCCGCGACGACGACGAGCTGACGCAGCCCGACGGCCACGCCGACCGTCGCCAGCAGCCACCAGTGGTGGTGCCGGGTCAGGGCCAGCGGCTGCAGGACGCAGGCGGCCACGGCTCCACCGACCGCCAGCGACGGGAACAGCTGCCGGGTGAAGCCGGGGGTCTGTCTCGCCGCCGCGAGGTCCGCGCGCGACCGGTCGACGGCGGGCGCCATGCCGGCCAGGCCCACGAGTGCGAACGCGACGTACCAGCCCAGGTCCAGAGGACCGCCAGGGGTGAACTCCCCGCGGAAGCTCTGGGCGACGTAGACGCTGTCCGTCGCCGACAGCACCAGCAGCCCGAGGCTCAGCGGCACCCAGACCATCCGGCGGACGTCAGGAAGAACGACACAGCGGGCCAGCACGATCGAGGAGACCAGCACGTCCGCGAGCGGGTAGGCCAACGCGTCGACCCGCGTGAAGGTCAACGAGGTCGCGTTGAGGATCGGGTCGAGCACCAGCACCGCACTGGTCAGCAGCAGGCAACCCGCGATCACCACACTGTCCAGGCCCGCCCGCCAGCGGGACCAGACGCTCCCCGGGGATCGCGGGAAGCGCAGGATGCCGATGGCGACGGGCAGTGCGTACCCGACGTACCCCAGGTCCGCCAGCGACGGGATCGGCGGCACCTCGTCGAAGGCCACCTGGTGGAAGGCGAACAGCGCCGACCCGGCCGCCCAGGTCAGGCAGCCGACCGAGAGCCACCACCAGGAGGTGTGGCCGCCGGCGTCGCTACCCACCTCGCGCCGGTGCGCCTGCCAGCAGGTCCACGCCGGGAACAGCGGCGCCACCACGAACACCAGGTCGCTGACGACCGTCTCGACGCGGGGGCTGCCGAAGTCGCTGAGCAGCCAGAGCAGGAAGAGGACGCCGAGTGCCGACGCCGCGAGGGCCGTGTGCACGAACGCGCGCGCCGTCCCCGCTTCCCCGCGTCGCACCACGGACACGCCCAAGACCGGTCCCCTCACCTCGGTGCCGACCAGAAGCATTGCGCATCGGACACCGATTTGTCCGAATTACCAACAAGCCCGCCGGGCTACCGGCGAGCCACCTCACCCCCCGGTGTCTTGACTGGCACGCCGGATGGGTCATCCTGTTCCTTGTCACGCGGGGGCGAGGGGCTCCCCGGCGACGCAACGGGGGTTCCGATGATCTTCACCTGCGACACGTGCCAGTGCCCGGTCGGTCTCGACGAGGGCTTCTTCCGCTCGGTCAACCTGCGCCCGGTGGCGTGGTGCCGGCCGTGCTGGTTCGCCAGGCGCGGCCTGCCGCTGCCCGCCCAGCGCCAGGCTCCCGCCGAGGAGAGCACATCGCCCACGGTCCGGCGGACCGGGCTGATCCGCCGCTGACGTCCGGACCTCCGGTCTAGGACCGGCCGAGCAGGAGCCCGTCGACGCGCACCGATGCGCCGCTCGTGGTCCGCAACGTGACCCGTCCGGTCCGGGGTGCGGCCAGCAACGGAAGGTACTTCATCTGCTTGAAGCGGGTCGTGGTGCCGGTGAGCTTCGCCGTGCCCACGTACGTCGAACCCACGTAGACCTTCACGGAGCCGCACGTGCGGCAGGTGGTCGCGAGCACCCCGATCCGGCGGGCGGTCACGGTCCCGGCAGTGGCGAGGCTGACGCCTCTGCGTGCCGCGGTCGTCGTCGTGCGCCCGAGCGCGTTGACGTCGGTCAGCCGCTTCCAGCCGCTCGACGGCCGCAGAGACCGGTCGTCGAGCGGGCGGGCCACGCACCGCTCGGTGTACGGCGAGTAGAGCCCCATCCGGTCGCGGGAACGGACCCGGACGCACATCTCCTGCCCGAGCCCCAGGGTCGTGGTCATCGACGACCGCACGTCGCCGGCCGTCCAGCCGGCCGGCAGGTGGTAGGCGCCGAACCCGGAGGTGGGCGACGCCGTGCGCACCGCAACCTCGTAGGAGTCGATGCCGGTGGCCGCGTCCGAGCCGTCCCAGGCGAAGGTCGCCCGCCCGGCGAGCACGTCGGCTGGCGAGGGCGCGGACAACCGGATGGTCGGAGCCGTCGTGTCGGACCAGAACGCGATGTCGTCCGTGGCCGTCTCCCCGGCCTCGTCGGCGACCCGCAGCGAGTACACGTGCCGACCGTCGGCCAGGGACGGCAGCGTCGTCGGTCCACCGCAGGGCGCCCAGGCAGCCCCGTCCAGACGGCACTCGGGTCGCAGCACGGAGTCTGGTGTGCCCCCGTTGTCGGTGGCGGTCACGGAGAACGACTGTGACCCGGCGACGGAGTCGCGGAGCCCCGCCGCGGCGAGCGTCGGCGCCCGGTGGTCGTCGAACAGCAGGCCCGGCTCGCCGACCACGGCCAGCCGGCTGGTCACCTCGGAGTCACTGCGCCCGCTGCTCACGCGGGTCGTCTCGACGAGCACGTTTCCGTTGCGGGCGTACACCGGAGCACTGAGCCGCCGGTCGTAGGCCGGCGTCTGGAGCACGGTCGGCGCGGACTGGCCGGCCGCGAGCTGCATGATCCGCCCATTGGCGTCCGCGTAGGCGATGTTGCCGCTTCGCGAGACGTCCGGCTGGGCGCCGCCGCCGGTGCCGGCGATCGGCGTCGCCGTACCTGCGGCGAGGTCCACGGACAGCAGCGGTGCGTCCGTCGCGGAGTCGTCCTCCACGACCAGGCCGGACCCGTCGGGCGTCCACGCGGGTGACGCGGCGTCGGCGCGGACCTGCCGCGGGTTGTCGCCGTCCGTGTCCACGACCCAGACGCTGCGCTGGCCGGCGTTCTCGTGCGTGAACGCGATTCTCGTCGCGTCCGGGGAGAACTGCGCGTCCCGCTCGGCTCCGGACATGGTCGTGACCCGAACGCCCGCGGGCTGGGTGCGGGTGCCCGTCCAGAGGTCGTACTCCCCGTCGGCGCCGTCGGGACCCACGCTGCGGGAGAACACCAGACGTGCTCCGCCGGGCGAGCTGGCGGGGTCGCGGTAGTCGTGGTCGGGGTCGTCGGTGAGCGGGACGATGGGCGCGTACCAGTCGGCCTCGGCGACCTGGAAGAGGCCGCGGGGGCCGGTGGTGGCGTGGCTGCCGCTCACCACCACACCCCGCTCGGACACCTCTCGGTTGCCGAAGACGAGGTCGTTCCAGGCACCCGCGCCGGCGGCGTTGCGGGCCCGGACCCGGTACGAGTAGCGGTGCCCCGCAGCGGGCTCCTCGTCGGCGAAGGCCGGTCGGTAGGGATCGACGGTGGCGTCCACGTCCGCCACCTGTGTCCACGCTCCACCGTCGACCTGGCGCTCGACCTCGTAGGACGTGACCGGCTCGCCGCCGTCGTCGTGCGGCTTGTTCCAGTACGCCAGCATCGCGTGGATGCTCGGGGTCAGGCTGCCCATCAGCTCACTGGGCGGCGGCGTCGTCCCGAAACCGTCGAGCGGCACCGTGACCGGCGCCAGCGCGCCGGCGGCGTCCTCGGTGGACACCTCGAGCGCCGCCGGCCGCGTCCCGGCCTGCGAGAACGCGAACTGGACGGTGACGTCGCAGGTCTCACCGGCCCGCAGCCGGACTGCCATGCAGCCGTTGCCCGCGACCGACCAGTCGGCCGCGGCCTCCCCGCGGGTCGTGGCCGATCCCATCGTGAGCGAGCTCGGACCCGGGTTGGTGACTGTCACGGTGCGGGTCAGCGGGCGGCCGGCGTACGTGCGCAGCTGACCGACCCGGTCCGGGGTCGCTTTCGGGAGGACCACAGGCGTGTCCACGCCCAGTCGGACCTCGACCCGCGAGACGGTCCCGAAGGCACAGCGGCCGACCCAGCTCGCGTCGACCAGGACCGGCCGACCGGTGTCGTCGTACTCGACCGCACGCACCTCGAGCACCTGGTCCAACCAGGTGGAGCACTGGTAGGACGACAGCGGGCTGAAGGAGGCGCCCATCATGCGGTCCGCGGCGCGGTACTCCCCCGGTCCGGGGAGGAACGGCAGGCTCAGGTTCGCCGCGACCGTCATCGCCCCCGAGGTGTCCCGAACGGTCGCGTCGATCCGCGGCAGGCCGTTGTACGACGTCACGACCGTGCCGCCGTCCTGCCCGTCGACCACGGTCGCGTGCGGCACCCGGTCGTCGTTCGACAGGAATGCCACCGTCGACGTCGAGGTCGGTGTCGACGCTGCAAGAGCTCGCGTTCCCTCGACTGTGGCGGCGACGCTGTCCAAGTCGGAGGAGACCGCGAACACCCGGTAGGCGACGTGTTGTCCCGGCGCGGCGTCGTGGTCGACGAAGAAGTAGCCGTCGGACTGGCGACTGGCCGTCGCCGTGGTCGCGGTCGTCCAGTCACCGCCGTCCGTGCGGCGCTCCAGGCGGTAGGCGTCCGCGTCGTAGTACGTGCCGCGCCAGCTCACGCCCAGGCCCGACGACACCGGGAACGTGGTCAGGTTCGTCGGGGTCGGTGGCAGGCGCCGGGCCAGGTCCGCCAGGCGGATCCGGAGGGAGTCGACGACGTGCCCCGGCGTCGACAGGGAGAGGGTGACTGGGCGTGTTGGTTGCGTTCAGGATGTCCTGCGGCTGGAACGCCAGGGTGATGTCACAGGTGACCCCCTGGGTCAGGGTGACTCCCTGGCAGCCGTTGCCGGTCACCCGGTAGTCCGCCGCCCGGTCGCCGCTGAGGGTCGCTGCTCCGGCCACGACCTGCTTCGTCCCCCGTCGCTCGGACGTGGACGACGTCGGCGGTCTGGCTGCCGACGGCCGTGCTCGTGGTGGTGTGGGCCACCGAGAGCGCGAGGTAGGGGATCGTGCTGCCGTGGCGCACCGATCCCTCGACGGTCTGCTCGACTCCTGATGAGAGCCGGCAGGAGACGTGGTAGTCGGCGGCGAGCCGGGTCAGCGCGCCGTTGGCGTCGTACGCCGCAGCCAGCACTTCGACCTGGCCGCTGTAGAACACTGCCGTAGGAAAAGGCTGCGTGCACAGGGTCGCCGGGAACAACGGGGTCCCGACGTAGGAGGAGAAGCTGGCCTCGCCGGTGAGCGAGGTGGCACGCCACGCGACGTTGTAGAGCCCGCCGGTGACGAAGCGCTGGCCCGTGGGCGGCGCGAGTCGCACCCCCAACGTGCTGGACGGGATCGTGAACCAGGCCCCGCCCGGGGAGGTGCTGCTGGAGGCCCCGTAGGCGACGAATCCTGCCTCGGTGCTGGCGTCGCTCCCGCTGCCGTCGGCGTTGTCCCACTGCAGGGTGACGATGTCGCCGACGGCTGCCGACGCCGGCGTCCACGGCAGCAGGGTCAGGCAACAGGTGGCCAGAACGGACACGAGCAGGCGCGCAACGACGGTCCGCACGGTGGCGGCTCCCCCTTCGTCCGGCGGTCCGAGGTGTGTGAGGACTGCCGCCGTGACCAGTCGCCCGCGCGAATGCTAGGTCGTCGGACGACCGTCCCGAGGTTGAATGCACCAAACGACGCCACCCGGGGCGGCGCGGCCGTGGGGGTCCTCCCCGGTCGGCTGAGCCGACAATCGTCTTTCGAACCATCGCGTCGCCGTAACCTGCGCGTCGACCCCGCGACACCCGCCGCCGCCAGCGTGGGGGCGTGCGAGTACCCGCGCCCCAGACCGCACCGGCGACGATCGCCCACCGCGGCGCCAGCGTGATCGCGCCGGAGAACACCCTGGCCGCGGTCCGTGCCGCCATCGACGTCGGCGCGACCGCGGTGGAGATCGACGTACACCGGAGCCGGGACGGCGCCCTCGTCGTGATGCACGACTGCACCCTGGCGCGCACCACCGACGTCGAGCGACAGCTGCCGGGCCGGGGGCCGTGGCGCGTCGCCGACCTGACCTCCGACGAGATCGCGCGCCTGGACGCGGGCGGCTGGCACGACCCGGCGTACGCCGGCGAGCGGGTGCCGCTGCTGCGGGACGTCCTGGAGGTGCTCCGCGGCACCGGGACCGGCCTGCTGCTCGAGGTGAAGAAGCCGGAGCTCTACCCCGGGATCGAGTCCGACCTGGCGACCGAGCTGCGCGCCGTGCCGGGTTACCTGACCGCCGCGCTCTGGGAGCGCGGCCTCGTCGTGCAGTCCTTCGGCCACCGGTCCATGGCCCGCCTCAAACAGCTCGCCGCCGACGTACCCGTCGGGTTGCTCGGCACCCTCCCCCGTCGCCGCCTCGCCCAGGCCGCCACCTGGGCCGACCACGTCAACCCGCGACACCGCGGGCTGACCGCGTCCTACGTCACCGCCGTGCACGAGGCCGGCCTGTCCTGCCACGCGTGGACGGTGGACCGGCCCGCGGACATGGCCCGCGTCGTCGCGCTCGGCGTGGACGGCGTCATCACGAACCGCCCCGAGGTGCTGCGCACCCTGCTGGACGGCCCCGCCCGCTCCGTCGCCTGACCGCTGCCGGTCCTCCGGCCCGGCCCGGACCTACCCGCGAGTCACTTGTCGAGCGATATTTGCCATGATGGCCGGACCGACCCGTTCTGGAGGTACGTCGATGCAGCTCGAGCTGTCCGCCGAGGACGCCGCGTTCCGCGAGGAGATGCGCACCTTCTTCACCACCCAGGTCCCGCAGGACGTCCGCGACACGGTGGCCGCGCGGGGTGAGCTCAGCAAGGACCAGATCGTGCGCGGCCAGCGGGCGCTCAACGCGGCCGGGCTCGCCGTGCCGCACTGGCCCGAGGAGTGGGGCGGTCGCGGCTGGTCGCAGCTGAGGCGGCACATCTGGCACGAGGAGATGCAGCGCGCCTGCGTCCCGCCGCCGCTCGCGTTCAACGCCTCGATGGTGGGCCCGGTCATCGCGGCGTTCGGCAGCCAGGAGCAGAAGGAGCGCTTCCTGGCGAAGACCGCGAACCTCGACATCTGGTGGTCGCAGGGCTTCTCCGAGCCGGACGCCGGCTCCGACCTCGCGTCGCTGCGCACCACCGCGGTCCGCGATGCTTCGACGGGCTCGGGACAAGACGCCGACTTCATCGTGAACGGCCAGAAGACCTGGACCACGCTCGGCCAGCACGGCGACTGGATCTTCTGCCTGGTCCGCACGGACCCCGACGTCAAGAAGCAGCTCGGCATCTCCTTCCTGCTCATCGACATGACCAGCCCCGGCGTCACGGTGCGGCCGATCGAGCTCATCGACGGCGGCCACGAGGTCAACGAGGTGTGGTTCGAGGACGTACGCGTCCCGGCCGAGAATCTCGTCGGCGAGCTCAACAAGGGCTGGGACTACGCGAAGTTCCTGCTCGGCAACGAGCGGGTCGGAGTCGCGCCGGTCGGGTCGACGAAGCGCGTGCTCGCCCAGGCCAAGGAGTACGCCGAGTCGGTCGGTCTTCTCGACGACCCGCTCACCACGGCGCGGATCGCCGAGCTCGAGAACGAGCTGCTGGCGCTGGAGCTCACGGCACTGCGGGTCGTGGCCCACTCGACCGACGGCAAGCCGCACCCGGCGTCGTCGGTGCTCAAGCTGAAGGGCACCGAGCTGCAGCAGGCGGTCAGCGAGCTGATCGTCGACCTGGCCGGCCCCGCGTCGCTCGCCTCGGGCGCCGACCAGGACTCGGACCTGCCGGACTGGACACGCCGGGCCACGCCCGTCTACCTGAACCTCCGCAAGGCGTCGATCTACGGCGGATCCAACGAGATCCAGCGGCAGATCATCGCGAAGACGATCCTGGGCCTGTAGAGAGCAGAGGCGAGCATGGACTTCACCTACGACGAGGAGCAGCAGGCGCTGCGCGAGGCCGTCCGCGGCCTGGTCGGCAGGTCGTACGCCGACTTCGAGAACCGGCGCCGGACCGTCGCCGACGAGCCCGGGTACGACGAGAAGCTCTGGACCCGGCTCGCCGAGATGGGCGTGCTCGGTCTCCCCTTCGACGAGCTGTACGGCGGCATGGGCGCCGGCCCCGTCGAGGTCGGCATCGTCGCCCAGGAGCTCGGCCGGGTTGTCGCACCCGAGCCGTTCCTCACCTCCGTGGTGCTGGCCGGCGGCGTCGTCGCGCTCGCCGGCACCGAGGAGCAGAAGGCGTCGATCCTGGAGGGTGTCGCCTCCGGCGACACCGTCCTCGCGTTCGCGCACGCCGAGCCCGGGACGCGGTGGACCCCGACCGCCGCGGCCGTGACGGCCACCGCCGCCGGCGACGGCTGGACGCTCGCCGGGGTCAAGGAGCCGGTCCCCCACGGCGCCCGGGCCGACCTGCTGGTGGTCAGCGCGCTGCTGCCGTCCGGGGAGACCGGGCTGTTCCTCGTCCAGGCGGACGCACCGGGTCTGACCCGCACCGGCTACGCCACGTTCGACGGCGGCCGCGCCGCCCGCATCGGGCTCGACGGCACCCCCGCCACCCCGCTCGGGTCCGGCGACGCCACCGCACACATCGCGCGAGCCCTCGACGGCGCCCGGATCGCGGCCTGCGCCGAGGCGGTCGGGGCGATGGAGGTGGCCCTGACGGCCACGTCGGAGTACCTCAAGTCGCGCAAGCAGTTCGGCGTCCCGCTCAGCACCTTCCAGGCGCTGACGTTCCGGGCTGCGGACATGTACGTCTCGCTCGAGCTCGCCCGCAGCGTCACCCTCTGGGCGACGATGGTGCTGGACTCCGGATCGGACACCGACGTCGCTGAGGCGGCCGCCCGGGCCGGGCTCCAGGTCAGCCGCGCCGGACGGCACATCGGCCAGGAGGCGATCCAGCTGCACGGCGGCATCGCGATGACCGCGGAGTACAGCGTCGGCAGCTACACCGCCCACCTCACCGCCCTCGACCACCTGCTCGGCGACGGCCACCACCACCTGGCCACGTTGTCGGCAACGGTCGGCGACCACGACGAGGTCGACCCGCTGCGCTGACCGGCCTCAGGTGGCGCGGGTGCGCAGCCCGCTGGCCCGCACGATCGGCCGGCGTACGGCGGCCGCCAGCGCCTCACGCGAGCCGACGATGCGGACGTGCTCCTTGGCGCGGGTCAGCCCGGTGTAGAGGAGCTCGCGGGTCAGCAGCGGCGACTCGACCGGCGGCAGCACCAGCGTGACGCGGTCGTACTGGCTGCCCTGGCTGCGGTGCACCGACAGCGCGTGCACGGTCTGCACGTCGGTGAGCCGGCTCGGTGCGAGCAGGTCGGCGACGCCGTTGCGGGTGAAGGCGGCACGCGGGCGGCCGTCGACCTCGACCACGACGCCGGTCTCGCCGTTGAACAGCCGCAGCTGGTAGTCGTTCGAGGTCACCAGCAGCGGCCGCCCGATGTACCACCGGCCGTCGGCGGCGTAGCCGCGCACCGCGTCGCGCAGCCACGCCTCGGCCTGGGCGCTCCAGTGCGCGACACCGTGCGGCCCCTCGCGGTGACCGCAGAGGATCTGGTGCCGGGCGAGTCGCTGGAGTGCCAGGGCCCCGTCGCCGGCGCGCGCCGCGTCGTGCAGCGCGGTGCCGGCGTCCACGACGTCGAGCCGCAGCGCGGCCAGGTCGGCGTCCCGGTCGAGGAACTCGACGTGCTCGTCGCCCTGCTCGACCAGGGCCAGCACCGCGTCGGCGTCGCCGGCCCGGACCGCCCCGGCGAGCGCCTGGATCTCGGTGGAGAAGCGGTGCACCTCGGTCAGCCGGACCACCCCGCGGCCCGCCGCCGCGCGCTCGTCCGGGTCGAGGTCGGTCAGGTCGACCGGCACCGCCGCCGCCACCCCGTCGGCGACGCCGGCGCCGGGTGGCGCCGGCCGCTGCACCAGGTCGCCGAGCACCGCCCCCGCCTCGACGGACGCGAGCTGGTCGGGGTCGCCGACCAGCACCAGCCGGGTGTCCGGACGCAGCGCGTCGACCAGCCTCGCCATCATCGTCAGCGACACCATCGACGCCTCGTCGACGACGACCACGTCGAAGGGCAGCCGGTTGTCGCGGTCGTGCCGGAACCGCGAGCGGGAGCCGGGCTTCGAGCCGAGCAGCCGGTGCAGGGTGCGGGCCTCGAGGGTGCCGAGCCGGTCGCGGTCGACGGGGTCGAACCGCTCGGAGGCGTGCCGGGCGGCGAAGGTCAGCCGGCTGGCCGCGACCGCCGTGGGCGCGGCCAGCGCCACCCGCAGCGCGCCGTCGCCCTGGTCCTGGAGCAGGGCCAGCAGCTTGGCGACCGTGGTGGTCTTGCCGGTGCCCGGGCCGCCGGCCAGCACGCTGACCCAGCGGTGCGCGGCGACCGCGGCGGCCAGGCGCTGCCGGTCGGCGCCGGCACCCGGGAACAACCGCGCCAGCGCGGCGCCGAGCCGCTGCTCGTCGACGGCCGGGAGCGGGCGCAGCGCCGCCTCGTCGAGCAGCTCGGCGATCCGCTGCTCCTGCCGCCAGTAGCGGTCGAGGTAGACGGTGCTGCCGGTCAGCCGCAGCGGCAGCGACGGGTCGCCGTCAGGGCCGACCGCGACGAGGGCACTCGCCCCCAGCGCAGCCGTCCACGCGTCCGGGTCGGGCCAGGCCAGCGCGTCGAGCTCCTCGGCCGGGACGTCCTCCACGGCGGTCGTGGCCCGGGCGGTGGCCAGGTCGAGACAGACGGAGCCACCCCGGAGCGCCCGGACCGCGAGCGCCGCGGCGAGGAGCACCCGGTCGTCGGACTCGCCACCGAGCCGGGCCAGCCGGGTCGCGACATGCACGTCGGCCGCCGCCAGGACACCGGCCTCGTTGAAGGCGGCGAGCAGTCCGGTGGCGCGGCGTACGAGCTGGACGTCGGTCATCGCCCGCCTCCCGCCAGCAGGTCGGACAGGTCGGTGACCAGGGCGGCCGGCGGCGACCAGGCGAACACCCCGCTCGGCATCGCGTCGACGACCGGGCTGTCGGGTCCGCACATCCCGCGGAGGAAGAGGTAGAGCACGCCACCGAGGTGCGTCCCCGGGTCGTAGCCGGGCTGCCGCCAGCGCAGGTAGCGGTGCAGCGCGACGGAGTAGAGCAGCGCCTGCAGCGGGTAGTGCGCCTCGCGCATCGCGCGGGCCATCCGCTCGGGCGTGTAGTCGGCCGAGGTGACGGTCTCGCCGCCCAGCCAGTTGGTCTTGTAGTCGACGACGACGTAGCGGGGCGTCCCGTCGGCGCGCACCCGGAGCACCAGGTCGATGCTGCCGTTGAGGAAGCCGCGCAGCCGTCGGTCGGCGAGCTCCGGGATGTCGAGGTCGTCGGCGTACGCCGCGAGCGGGTCGTCGGCGGGTAGGTGGCGGCGCAGCAGCGCCGCGATGCCGGAGACCTGGGCGGCGCCGACCGGGCGGTCTCCCCCGGCCAGCGGCAGCTCGAAGTCGAGCTCGTCGAGCCGGTCGGAGGCCGGCACGTCCGCGAGCCGCAGCCCCCCGGCCAGCGGGCCGAGCGGGGTGTGCAGGGAGGGGACCAGCGCATCGGCGAACGCGCCCGCGTCGACACCGGTCGCGTGGAACACGCCGGCCCGCTCGGCCTCGACCGCCAGCTGGGCACGGAGATCCGGTGCGGTGAAGTCGGTGTTCTCCAGCAGGGCATGCACGAGCGTGCCGAACGCGGCGCCCTTGGGCAGGTCGGCCATCGGGGACGGCAGCCCCGCCTCGGCGGCGGCCGGCGTCGTCGTGGACGGCGGCACCTCCGGCTCGTCGACGGTGCCCGGCGCCTCCGCCTCGCTGGTCACCCCGGCGGCCGGCTGCTCGTGCAGCCCGGCGGTGAGACCGGAGTAGGACGTGCGGGTCCAGGCCAGGTCGAGGACCCGGTCGAAGGCGCGCACCGCGAGGGAGGGGTACGTCGGAGCGGGCGGCTGCCACGGCCGGGCGTCGACGTAGGCGGACTCGACACCGATCGTCCCGCCCGAGCTGCCGGCGAGCTCGTCGAGCCGGCGGCGGACGAAGTCGTCGGACCCGACGGTGACCTGCTCGGGCAGCATGCCCGCGGGCGAGCGGTCGGCGAACAGCAGCCGGTGCAGGGGCCCGTTGCGGGTGTTGCTCGTCGGCGCCCAGTGGGTGACCACGTGCGCCGAGGCACGGGTCAGCGCGACGTAGGCGAGACGCAGCGACTCCCCCGCGTCCTCGCTCGCGTGCACCGCGCGCCGGGCGGCGTACCCCTCGCCGTCGGGACCGCCGACGTCGAGCACCCGCACCCCGGCGGGGTCGTGCAGGGTCAGCGGGTCCGGGGTGCGCGGCACGAAGCGGTCCCACAGGAACGGCGCGTAGACGACCGGGAACTCGAGGCCCTTGCTGCGGTGCACGGTGATCACCTGCACGGACTCGGCATCGGACTCGAGGCGCCGGCTGCGCTCCTCGGCCTGGTCGGCGGCGGCCTCGGCCATCCGGTGCTGGAGCCAGCCGACCATCGAGGCGACGCCGAACCGCCCCTCGGTGGCGGCCTGGTGGAGCACCTGCCCGATGTGGCGCAGGTCGGTGAGCCGCCGCTCGCCCTGTTCCTGGCCGAGCAGTCGCGCCACCATGCGCTGGCTCGCCGCCTCGAGCAGCGCCGCGACCCCGCGCCGGGCCAGCAGCTCGCCCCACTCGTGCAGGGTCACGCTGAGCTCGTCGAGCGCGGTGTCGTCGTCGACGGCGAGCTGCTCGGGGGTCCAGCCGAGGAAGTCGGTCAGTGCCGCCGCCCGGGCCAGGCCGGTGCGCTGCGGCTGCTCGAGCGCGCTGAGCAGGGCGAGCCAGTCCTGTGCCGCCGCGGAGAGGAACACGCTCGACGTGCCGGTCAGCACCACCGGCACCCGCGCGGCCTGGAGGGCGTCGCGGACGTAGCCGGCCTCCTTGTTCGTGTGCACGAGCACGGCGACGTCTCCGGGTCGGACCGGCCGCTCGGTGTCGTCGACCGGCAGCCTGGCCGGGCCGGCGAGCAGCCCGACGATGTCGGCCGCGACGTCGCGGGCGACGTACGGCCGGACCGCGTCCACCTTGAGGAGCGCGTCCTGGCCGGGCGTCACCGCCTCCCGCTCCAGCACCCGGATCCGGAACGGCGCACCGGCCCCGGTGAGCCCGCGCCGGCTGCGCGCCGCCTGGACCGGGTGGACGGTGATCCGCTCGTCGCCGAGGGCGGCGCCGTCGAGGAGGTGCCCCAGCGCCTGCAGCAGCGGCGCGTCGCTGCGCCAGTTGGTGCCGAGCGTGGCGCTGTCGCTGCCGGACCCGGTGGCCCGCAGGTAGGTGACCACGTCGGCGCCGCGGAACGCGTAGATCGCCTGCTTGGGGTCGCCGATCAGCACCAGCGTGCGGTGACCGTGGAACGTGCTCTCGAGGATCTCCCACTGCACCGGGTCGGTGTCCTGGAACTCGTCGACCATCACCACGCGGTAGCGGCTGCGCACCCGGGCCCGCGCCGCCGCGCCGGTCGTGGGGTCGACCAGCGCGTCCCGCAGGTGCACGAGCAGGTCGTCGTAGTCCATCAGCCGTCGGCTGCGCTTGCGGTCCTCCACCTGGCTGCGGGTGGTCTCGGCCAGCCGCCGGCGCACGTCGGCCACCGAGTCGCGGGCGGCCCCGACCGGCTCCAGCCGGGCCTGCCGGTCGCCGACGGCCGCGTTGGCGAGCCGGGTGGCTGCGGTCAGGTCGAAGGGCGGGACGGGGGAGGCCGGACCGGCGTACATCCGCAGGTAGAGGTCGCGCACCACCTCGGCGGTCACGTCGGCCGTCGACTCGGTGAAGGTCAGGTCGGGGTCGACGTCGGCCGCGACACCGAGCCCGGCCAGCATCTGCAGGCAGAACCCGTGCGTGGTCGCGATGGTGGCGGCGTCGAACTCGGCGACCGCGGTCGCCAGCCGGCCCCGGCGTACGTCGACCTCGGCGTCCGACCCGGTGGCCAGCAGCACCAGGACCGGGTCGTCGGAGGTGCGCGCGGCCGCGGGGTCGGCGAGCGCCGCCGCGGTCGTGACGAACCGCTCCCGCACCCGCTCCCGGAGCTCGACCGTCGCGGCCCGGCCGAAGGTGACCAGCATCAGCTCGTCGATCCGCGCCGTGCCCTCGGCGACGTAGCGGGCCGCCAGGGTGGCGATGGTGTGCGTCTTGCCGGTGCCGGCGCTCGCCTCCAGCACCGTGGTGCCCGTGGGCAGCTCGCCGCACGGATCGAACACGCGAGTGGTGGCCCGGGTGGTCGAGCCGTCCCCGCGGGTGGTCCCGCGCCCGGTCGAGCCGTCCCCGCGCCCGGTCGAGCCGTCCCCGCGCCCGGTCGAGCCGTCCCCGCGGGTGGTCGAGCTTGTCGAGACCATCAGAACATCCCCTCGTGGTCGAGGAGCGGGTCCCACACCTGGCGGGCCAGCTGCCCGAACCGGTGCGGCTCGTCGTCGAACGGCTCCCCCGCCACGGCCCGCTGCCCGAGCAGGTCCCGGAGCCGGGCGTCGCCCCAGACCCGGCGGTGCTCGGGGTCGTCGAACTCCCCGATCTCGCGGCCGTCGCCGAGGGTGCGCCGCCACTCGGTGGCCGCCTTCACGACAGCACCGGCGGGTGGGGAGCCGGCCCGGCGGCGCTCGGCATAGAGGCAGGACGTCTTGGGGGTCAGCGGCAGCGGCTCGCACAACCCGCGCCGGTAGAGACCGACCAGCGTGTCCAGAGCGGCCGTGGCTTCCACCTGGGTCGGGCCATTGAGAAAGGACATCGCCGGACCGTCCTTTCCCCGTCCGACTGTCTGGGCGTGCCAGTCCCGCCCCGGACGGCCGGCGACCAGCGCGAGGAGCTGCACCCAGGCGCGGACGCGGTGCTTGGCGCCGAGCCGGGAGTACTCCACGCGCACGATCCGGTCGGCGTGCACGCCGGGGACGGTGCCGGCCAGCCGGCTGCCGTCGGGCAGGTCGACGGTGACGTCGAGCGCCTCGGCGTGGCCGGAGCGGAGCCCGGCCGTCTTGGTGACCAGGTCCTCGACGTTGCGAGCGAGCGGCGTCACGACGCTGTCGCCGAGCGCGCCCGGCGGGAGCTCGCCGCGCAGCCGCTCGGCGCGGACCGCCTGCTCGCGGCCGACCCCGGACAGCCCGGCCCGCAGCAGCCGGTCGCCGACGCCCCAGTCCGCGAGGCCCTTGACCTCGACCGGGATCGCGTCATCGGTCTCCTCGCCCTCGTCGACGGTGGCCAGCCCCAGCCGCTGTCGCAGGAAACCCCGGACCGGGTGCTCGAGGAACCGCACCAGGTCGTCGAGCTCGACCGCCGGCTCGTCACGCGCGGGCAGCGGACCCTGGAGGAACGCACCACGCGCGACCCTCGGCTCCAGCTGCGCCGCGGCGCCGGAGCGGGCCGCGCGGTCGAAGCTGAACGGCCCCGGCTCCCCCAGCGCGTCGGCCACGAAGTTGCGTGCGTCGAACGGCTGCAGCGGGTGCCGCACCACGACGTCCGGCAGCAGGTCGAGCAGCTCGCCGAGGGGCACGGCCGGGGGCCGCTCGGCACCGGTCCGCTCGTCGGCGCCGGTGTAGAGCACGACCAGGCGCTCCTCGGCGGCGAGCACCGCGTCGAGGAACAGCTGCCGGTCCTCCGAGCGCGGGTCGCGCTCACCGACCCGGGGAGACCGGGCGAGCACGTCGTCGCCGTCCACGTGGGTCTGCCGCGGGAACACGCCGTCGTCGAGGCCGAGCAGGCACACGACCCGGTGCGGCACCGACCGCATCGGCACCATCGTGCACATGGTGAGGTGACCGGTGCGGAAGTTGGCCCGCGTCGGCCGACCTCGCAGCCGGTGCGCCAGCAGGGCCCGCGCGTCGGAGAGGCCCAGCCGGAGGACGTCCGCGCGGTCTCCCGCGGCGTCGAGCGCCTCGGCGAGCTGGCGGCGGGCCTCGGCGACCTGCCACTCGTCCTGCGGCGGCACCGCGGTGAGGTCGTCGACGGCCTGCACGAGCGCGTCGACCCAGGCCGTCAGCGTCTGCTCGCGCTGGAGCGCGGCGACGGCCAGGCCGAGCCGGTCGACCAGCTCCGCGAACCGGCCGGCCAGGTCGACGTCGTTGCTCTCCACGTCGTCGAGCGGCAGCGCCAGCCCGACGGTGCGCAGGCCGTCCTCGTCCATGGTCGCCCCGACCAGGAGCCGGTCGAGGCCCGCCTGCCAGGTGTTCTGCCGCACGCCGTCGAGGTGGTACGGCGCGCGGGCCTCGGCGTCGAGCCCCCACCGGACACCGGAGCGTCGCACCCAGTCGCCGACCAGCTCCAGGGCGTCGTCGTCGAGCCCGAACCGGGTCCGCACCGGCGGCATCGCGGCCAGGTCGAGCACCTCGGAGGCGGTGAGCCGGGCGTCGGCGAGGTCGAGCAGCCGGGCCACCACCGCGAGCACCGGGTTGGTCTGCCGCAACGACCGGTCGGCGAGCCGGACCCGCAGCGCGTGTCCGGGGTGCGCCTGCCCCGCGTCGTCGTCGAGGCCGCCGAAGGCCGCCGCGACGAGGGGTGCGTAGGACTCGATGTCCGGACACATCACCACGATGTCGCGGGGCTCCAGGGTGGGGTCGTCGGCGAGCAGCCCGAGGAGCACCTCCCGCAGCACCTCCACCTGGCGCTGCCGCCCGTGGCAGGCGTGCACCTGCACCGACCGGTCCGAGGTCGCGTCCGGCCTCGGGGCGCGGTCCTCCCGGATGCCCTGCTGCAGCCGGCCGAGCACGGTGTCGGCCGGCACCCCGCCGGCGTCGTGGGTGCCCTCGCCGGCCGGCAGCCGCAGCTGCAGCTCCCGCGCGTCGCGCGCGCACGACCGCAGCAGCGGGTGGACCGGCAGGTCGGCCGTCGGGTCATCGCGGCGCGCGGCGGCCGTGGCCCCACCGTCGGCGACGCGCTCCCACAGCACCGCCGACGGGTGCGGCAGCCACAGGTGCACGTCGCGGTGCGAGGCCAGCGCGTCGAGGACCGTGAGCTGCTCGCTGGTCATCCGGGTCGGCCCGAACACCGACAGCCGCGCCGGGAGGTCCACGTCGTCGGGCGTCGAGCGGAGCCGGTCGCAGGCCGGGTCGAGCCGCTCGGCGGGGCTCGGCGTGCCGATCGCGGCCCGCACCCGTCGCCACAGCTCGGCCTGCCACACCAGGTCGTCGTCGAGCGTGACACCCGGACCCGCGGTGTCGAGTCCGGCCGCCCAGTCGCGCAGCATGGCCGGCCGCTGCGCGGCGTACCCGGTGAACAGCGCGGCGAGCTTCTGACCCACCGCCACCCGACGGCCCTGGTCGGTCTGCCCGTCGAGGAGTCCCAGGTGCCGCCCGAGGGTCGCGCACCACGGCTCCGCGACGCAGCGCTCGACGACGTCGAGCAGCACCCACGCCAGCCGGTGCTCGGCCCACGGGTCGTCGCGCGCGTCGACACCCGTGCCCACGGCGAGCGCGTCCGCCACCACGCGCGCGGGGGACGGGAACAGCACGTTGGCGCACACGCCGTCGCCGGTCGACGTACCCAACCGCGCCGCCAGGGTCTGCGTGATCCACCGCTCGACGCCCTTGGACGGCACCGCGACGACGTCGGGGGTGAACGGGTCCTCGGGAGGCGTGGCCAGCAGCGCACCCAGCCCGCGCACCAGCGCGTCCGCGCGTGCGGCGCGATGGATGTGCAGCGTCATGGACCGTCCCCTCAGGCGTCACCTCGACGCCGGGCACGACCCTAGGTCATGGCCCGGACAGTTTCCGGACTTGCATCAATGCGTTAGTCCTGACTAACGTATTTCTCGTGACCGACGCCTTCTCCGCTGCTGCCGAGCCGAACCGGCGACGCATCCTGCAGCTGCTGGCGTCGCAGCCGCGGACCGTCAGCGAGATCGCCGGCGAGTTCACGGTGACCCGGTCGGCGATCTCCCAGCACCTGCTGGTGCTCGCCGACGCGGGTCTGGTGGACGCGGAGAAGATCGGCCGCCAGCGGATGTACCGCGTCCGTCCCTCGGGCCTGCAGAAGCTGCAGGCCGAGATCGACCGGTTCTGGACCAACGAGCTGGACCTGCTCGTCGCCGACGCGCAGCAACTGAGGAGTGAGAAATGAGCTTCACCAAGTCCGTGACCCTTCCCGTCTCGCCGGACGAGGCCTTCGCGCTGGTCACCCAGCCCGACCGGCTGCGGCGCTGGCAGACGGTGTCGGCGTACGTCGACCTGCGCGCGGGTGGCGCGTACCGCTGGACGGTCACGCCGGGCCACGTCGCCGGCGGCACCTTCCGGGAGGTCGAGCCCGGCAAGCGTGTCGTGTTCGGCTGGGGCTGGGAGGGCAACGACGACCTCAAGCCCGATGCCTCGACCGTGACCGTGACCGTCGAGCCCGACGGCGTCGGCTCGAAGGTCACCCTCGTCCACGAGGGCCTCGACGAGCAGCAGGCCGCCAGCCACGCCGAGGGCTGGACCCACTACCTCGAGCGTCTCGAGAAGCTCGCCGTCACCGGCGACGCCGGCCAGGACGAGTGGGCCTGGGCTCCCGAGAACCTCACCCCGATCACGGCCGCCGAGGCCGCGCTCGCGGTGATCCAGCCGATGCTGCGCAACCTCACCGCCGAGGACCGGCCGAAGCAGACGCCGTGCGCGGAGTTCACCTGCCACGAGCTCGCGGAGCACATGTTCGGCTCGCTGGTCCAGCTCGGCGCGATGGCCGGCGCCACCGTGGTGAACCCCGAGGAGGGCTCGCTCGAGAACCGCATCTCCGTGATGGCCGCGCAGGCCATCGACGCGTGGCGCGCGGTCGACCTCGACGGCACCGTCCCCGGGCCCGGTGGCTCGGAGATGCCGGCCGCCTTCGCGGCGAGCATCCTGCCGATCGAGATCCTGCTGCACGGCTGGGACATGGCCCAGGGCAGCGGCCAGACCCTGCGCGTGTCGGACGAGCTCGTGTCCTACGTGCGCACGCTCGCTGAGTCCGTCGTACCGGGCGGGCGTGGTCGTGGCGCGTTCGAGGACGAGGTCACCCCGGCCTCCGACGCCAGCCCGCTCGACCAGCTCGCGGCGTTCGCCGGGCGCACGCCCGTCGCCGCCTGACACCCCTCCAGGTGGTCGAGCCGTCGCTTGTCCTGAGGAGCCGAGGCACGAGGCGTCTCGAAGGGAGACCACTCCCCCGAAACCGAGCAAGAACCCAAGGAGAAACCAGCATGACGAAGTACCTGTTCATCTACCACGCCCCGATGACCCCCGCCGACGCCGCGCCGCCGACCCCGGAGCAGATGGAGGCCGTGATGGGCCAGTGGAACGCCTGGGCCGGCAAGGTCGGCGACCGCATGGTCGACTTCGGCACCCCGCTCGCCGGCGGTGTCCAGGTCACCCCGGAGGGCACCTCGCCGAGCACCCGTGAGGTGGCCGGCTACACGCTCATCGAGGCCGACAGCATGGACGACGCCCTCGCGCTGGCCCAGGACCACCCTCACCTGAACATGCCCGGTGGCTGCACCATCGAGGTCCACGAGGCGCTGCCGGTCCCCGGCATGTGACCTTCGCGTCCCACTCGAGACCACCCCGCGCCCCGGCGTCGGGGTGGTCTCGTCGCGCCGGGCGCGCCCGTCGTAGGTTGGTCGTATGCCGGACTGGAGCCTCGTCACCCGTCAGCACGTGCTCGCCGCGATCGCGGAGTGCGACCAGCTGGGATCGCGTGAGTTCCTGCAGCGCTACCACTTCGGACGCGCCCCCGCCTACACGCTCTGGCACGGCGGCCAGGAGTACGACTCGAAGGCCATCCTCGGCGTCGCCTACCTGCACGCGACCGGCCGCGCCGCGACCTCCGACGAGTTCTCCGGCGGCAAGGACGGGGCCGCCGGCGTCCTCGCCGAGCGCGGCTTCGACATCGTGGTCGACGAGGAGCTGGCCGCGAAGGAGGCGCCCCGCAAGGCCGCCCCCGCCAGGTCGCGTCGCACGGCCGTCGAGCCGCAGGTGAAGATCTGCCCGCGCTGCTTCATGGCCCTGCCGGCCACGGGCGTCTGCGACAACTGCGACTGACGGCCCGCCCGCTCGGCTGCTAGCGCGCCTCGCAGGCGATGCGGTCGCCGTCGCGGTCGCTCGACTTGTTCGCGTAGTAGAGCGCGTTGCTGCGCTTGAAGTTCGTGACCGGCGTGCTGCTGGTCTTGTCGTGCGCGCCGTACTTCCCGACGCCGTGCGGGTAGACCCGGTGCATCGCGGTGCAGTTGGCGAACGTGCGAGCGGTGGCGTCCGCGGCGCCCGACCCGGTCGTGACGACACAGGTCGCGGCGACGGCCACCAGGACAGCCTTGAGCGCGTGCTTCATTCGTGATCCCCCGTGGGTGTGTGTGCTGGAGCCAACCATTCTGCGTCCCTGTCGCCGCTGCGTCTGGCGAACGCATGACTCCAAGCGGCAAGCGCGTCGAGGTCTGACCCGCGCTCAGTGCGCCGGGGCGATGTGCGCGTCGGGTCCCGGGAAGCTCAGCCCCTCGTGCCCGTCAGCCCAGCGGACGAGGTACGGCGGCGCACCCTGCTCCCCGTGCACCTCGAGGATCTCGCCCTCGCGGCGCGGCTGGTCCACCGTCCTGCTCTCGACGACCAGGTGGTCTCCCACGTTCGCGTGCATGTGACAACCCCTTCCACCGACACGAACCACGATGCACCCGGTCCCGGCCCGGGGACAACCGTCGTTCGGACCATTCGTGCGCACACTGGTGACATGCCGGCCTTCTCCGTCTGCCTGCTCCTCGACGAGCGCGCGGACCGCGCCGTCCGCGGGCTGTGGCGCCGGCTCGAGGGCGACGGGGTGCGCACGCTCGCCACGCACACCCACGGCCAGCACGTCCCGCACGTGACGCTGGCGTCGCTGGGCTGTCCCGACCTCGACGTCGTACGGCGCGCCCTGGCCGATGTCGCGCGCCCGTCGTTCGAGGTCACCTTCGACGCGCTCGGCCTGTTCACACGCAGCCGTTGCTGGCTGCTGCCGACCGCCACGCTCGACCTGCTGCACCACCAGGCCTCGGTGGCGGCCGCACTGAACGGGCACGAGGTGCACCGGCACTACCGGCCTGGCTCCTGGCAGCCGCATCTCACGCTGGCGCCCCGCATGCCCGCGGAGTCGCTGCCGCAGGTCGCGTCCCGGGTCTACGAGGTGCTGCCGCTCCCCGCCCGGCTGCACCGGCTGGTCGTCGTCGACACCAGCACCGGGACGGTGCACGACGTCAGCTGGTCGGCAGCCCGAGCAGCAGGAACGTCTCGACCGGGTCCGACTTCCCCTTGAGCGTGAGCGCTCCGAGCGGGCTGGTGACCGCCCCCGGCAGGTCGGCCAGGGTGGACGGGCCGATCGCGACGCCACCGGCCGGTGCCTTGCCCTCGATCCGGGACGCGGTGTTCACCGTGTCGCCGATGACCGTGTGCGTGCGGCCCCCGCCGGTGCCGAGCACACTGACGGTCGCCGGCCCGCTGTTGATGCCGACCCGGAACCGCGGCCACTCCGGGTGGCGGTCGGCCACCCGGCCGGTCGCGACCTGCATCGCAAGACCCGCCGCGGCTGCCCGACGGGCATGGTCCGGCTGGTCGCCGCGCTTGTTGAAGGTGACCATCAGCGCGTCCCCGATGATCCGGTCCACGTCGCCGCCGTACGGCTGCACCACCGCCGGCACCGCGACCTCGAAGTACTCGTTGAGCATCGCGGTCACCTCCTCCGGCCGGTGCGCCTCGGAGAACGTCGTGAAGCCCTGCAGGTCCGCGAACAGCACGCTCATGTCCCGGTGGCCCGCCCGGGTGTCGTGCAGGTACAGGTCCGCGAACCGCTCCTCGTGCCACGACGTGTGCGCACCGACCGCGACGAGGACGAACGCCGCGAGCATCAGCACGTGCCACTCCCACCAGGACAGGTGCCAGTTGCGGGCGAACGCGATCGCCACCAATGCCTCGGCCAGCAGCAGGAACGCCGCCATCGTCGCCACCAGCATCGGCGCGCGCCGGTGTCGCCAGAGCACCAGGTAGCGCCACGCGGCGTATCCGTACAACGCGATCGCGGGCACCGCCAGCAGTGCAGGCAGCCGCTCGACCTTGGCGAGGTCGACGGACAGCGGGGGCAGCTCCCGCAGCGACAGCACCGCCCAGAGCCCCATCAGGGCGAGCAGCACGAACCGCAGCTGCCGGCCGAGCCGGAGCGCGGCCACGGCCCGGTCGCCGCTGAGGTCCGCGGTCGACCCGGCCGCGAGCACCGACCCGAGGGCTAGACCGACCGGGGTCGCGACCACGAAGCCGGGGTTGGGTGTGGCAAGCAGCACGCCGGGGGTCGCCAGCGCGTGCAGGGCGAGGAACCCCGCCGAGGACAGGAACGCCAGGGACACGAACAGCACCCGGGCGTCGCCCCGGCGTACGGCGGCCGCGCCGGTGGCGTACGCGAGGACCGACGACACCGCCGCCGTGCCGAGCACCAGCCAGAAGTGCGAGGGGTGGTGCTCCCAGTGCAGGTCGGTCCGCGGCTGCGCGAGCAGCAGCACGAGTCCGGCCATGGGCAGCGCGAGCGCGACCGCCGTGCCGACGTACCGCGCAGACGACGGTCGCTCAGTCATGGCTGACCGTCGCGAAGTACTGGTGCAGCTGCGACACCACCACCGAGCCCTCCCCCACGGCCGACGCGACCCGCTTCACCGACCCGGACCGCACGTCGCCGACGGCGAAGACACCGGGCACCGTGGTCTCGTACGGGTGCGGCTTCCGCTCGATCAACCAGCCGTGCCCGGCGGCGTCGGCACCGGTCAGCACGAACCCGTGCTTGTCGCGCTCGACCGCCTCCGGAAGCCAGTCGGTGCGCGGCTCCGCGCCGATCATCACGAACATCCCGTCCGCGCGCAGCGTGTCCTCGGTGCCGCTGGACTTGTCGCGCAGCACCACCCGCTCGAGCCGGCCGTCGCCCTCGCCTGCAACCACCTCGGTGGTGGTGCGCACGTCGACCCGCGAGTCCGCGTCGATGGCGCCGACGAGGTAGGCCGACATGGACTCCCCCAGCCCCTCGCCGCGGATCACGATGGTCACGTGCGCGCAGTAGCGGGCCAGGTGCAGCGCGGCCTGCCCGGCGGAGTTGCCGCCGCCGACGACGACCGCGTGCAGGCCGGTGAGCGCGTGCGCCGCCGTGACGTTCGCGCCGTAGTACACGCCCTTGCCCGACAGTGCCTCCAGGCTCTCGACCCCGAGCCGCCGGTAGGACACCCCGGTCGAGACGACGACGGCCTTGGCACGCACCGTGCCGACACCGGCGATGTGCGCGACGAACAGCCTGCCTTCCCGGGTGAGCTTGTCGACCTCGCGCATCAGCACGAAGTGCGCGCCGAACACCCAGGCCTGCTGGTAGCCGCGCTGCGCGAGCTCGGCGCCGCTGATCCCGCGGGAGAACCCGAGGTAGTTGCGGATCAGCGAGCTGGACCCGGCCTGCCCGCCGATCGACTCCTTCTCCACGACCAGGGTGGTGAGCCCCTCGGACGACCCGTACACCGCGGTCGCGAGGCCGGCCGGACCGCCGCCGACGACGAGTACGTCGAACTCCCGCTCGTCCTCACCCAGCGTCGTCGGCACGCCCCACGCCTCGACCACCTCGGCGTCGGTCGGGTCGACCAGGGTCTTGCCGGCCAGCGCCGGCATCCACACGGCCACCTCGGCGCGGCTCGAACCGGTCCGGTCGAGCACCTCACGACCGAGGTCGGAGTCCCGGTCGCGGAAGGCGTGCGGCACGCCGTTGCGGGTGAGCAGGCTGCTGATCGCGTACGCCCGGACCGAGCGCGGCTCGGCCACCACGACGACCTCACGCAGGTTGGACACCGCGCTGCGGGACCACTCCTGCACGAACTCCGCGACGGTGCGGTGGAACAGCTCGTCGCGCTGCATCCACGGCTTGAGCACGTAGTAGTTGATGTGCCCGACCGCCATCGCGGTCAGGATCGCCTGCGCCGACGCGCGGTTCGCCCAGGCACCCCAGTCGACCAGCAGCGCCCTCCGCGCGTCAGGGTGCAGGCGACGTGCCAGGTCGAAGAGCGCGGCCCGCTCGTCGTCCGGGTAGGAGTCGTCCACCAGGACGACCGCCACCGGGTCGTCCCGGACATGAGCCCCCTCGAGCAGCCGGCGCGCGTCCGCCACGTCCTGCTCGCCACGGACCCGGAAGTCACCGCCGAAGGACCGCTGCAGCTCGGTCTCGATCCGGTCCAGCTGTGCGGGGTCCACGTTGACCGCCAGCAGCAGCGGGCGGCCGGGCGGGACGGGATTCGGCACGCTTCGAGGCTAGGTAGCGGCGCCCCCGACCGCACCGGGGATGAGTCCCGCAAACACGACGAACCCGTGGCAGACCGGAAAGTAAAAACTGCACCGGCGGGATGCGCTGTCCGTTCGGTCCGATTTCTCCGATTCCGCACACTCGCGCGATCGGACCGTCACACACTGACGAACATCCGCACCACGGACCGGTGCGGTTGGACACGCCGGCAGTGTCTCGGGGCAGGCCGTCCGCCACGCGCTCGCGCGAGACGGAGGCCCTGCGTCGGCACGACACCCGTTGGGGGAGACATGTTGACGACAGAGAACGCGGACTCGACACCCGAGACCACCCAGCTCAGCAACACCGGCGCGGTCGCTCGCCTGCTGGAGCTCGCCGCACGCAACGCGGACGAGCTGCTCGCCGAGTCCAAGGCCGAGGCCGCCTCGATGGTGGCCACCGCCCAGGCCGACGCCGACCAGCTCACCGCGGCCGCCCAGGCCGAGGCGGACCAGGTCACCGCGTCCGCCCGCGCGGAGGCGGACCAGCTGCTGGCCGAGGCCCGCACGGAGTCGGAGCGGGTGCACGCCGAGCTGGAGAAGTCCCGGACCGACCAGATCGCCGAGCTGAACCGGCACCGCACCACGGTCCTCTCCGAGGTGAAGGCGCGGCAGACGGCCCTCGAGAGCGAGGTCCGTCGCCTGGAGCAGCTCGACGCGGACCACCGCGACCGGATGCGCAGCTACCTCACGCAGCAGCTGGAGCAGCTGGAGCCCCAGGCCGACGCTGGTTGAGGCGCGACCGGGTGGTCGAGGCACGACCGGGCGGTCGAGCCTGTCGAGACCACGGCCGCACCGCAGGTCGAGGCGCGACCGGGTGGTCGAGCCTGTCGAGACCCCGGCCCGAACCGCTGGTTGAGGCGCGACCGGGTGGTCGAGCCTGTCGAGACCCCGGCCCGCACCGCTGGTTGAGGTGCGAGCTCGCGAGCCTCGAAACCACCGCACCGACGCGCTGTGTCACCACCGCGCGCCCGTGACCGGGTTTCGAGGCCCTCGCCCTGGGGGGCTCGGGCACCTCAACCAGCGCTGGGGGGCTCGGGCACCTCAACCAGCGCTGGGGGGCTCGGGCACCTCAACCAGCGCTGGGGCGGGCCCTCGACCCACGCGGAGGGACGACCTCAGCGCGAGCGCGTGCCCGACGAGAACGACGCGGCGCTGTGCGGGCGCGAGCCGCCGCCGTTGCCGGCGCGTGCCTTGCGCGTCGGCGCACCCGACGACGAGCCGTTCGAGCCGGACGACGTGCGTGCACCCGAGCCCTTGCCGCGGGAGCGCTGCTGGCCCTGGCCGGCACCGGAGCGACGGCTGCGGTTGCCACCTCCGCCGGCGGCCGCCTGCCCGCGACCACGCGCCGGGCGCGCGTCGACGGACTCGGCGACGGTCTCGATCGGGTCGAGCATCCGCCGCTCCCCCGGCGCGATGGTCGCGAGGAGCGGGTGGCCCAGCGTGACCTTCGTGGTGGTGGGCTTGATGCCGGCCTTGCGGGTGAGGTCGCGTACGTCGGCCTGCTGGCCGTCGACCATGACGGTGACGACCGTGCCCGAGGCGCCGGCGCGCGCCGTACGCCCGGAGCGGTGCAGGTACGCCTTGTGCTCCGACGGCGGGTCCGCGTGCACGACCAGGCCGACGTCGTCGACGTGGATGCCGCGGGCGGCGATGTCGGTGGCGACGAGCGTCGTCGCCTTGCCGGAGGAGAACGCGTCGAGCGCGCGGGTGCGGGCGTTCTGCGACAGGTTGCCGTGCAGCTCGACCGCGGGCACGCCGCGCTGGTTGAGCTGGCGGGCCAGCACCTTGGCGCCGCGCTTGGTGCGGGTGAACAGCACGGTCCGGCCCGGCGCGGCGGCCAGGTCGGTGATCACGTCGAGGCGGCCGTTGCGGTCCACGTGCAGCACGTGGTGGGTCATCGAGGACACCGGCGACTGCGCGGTGTCGACGCTGTGCACGACCGGCTCGTCGAGGTAGCGACGGACGAGTACGTCGACGCCCGCGTCGAGCGTCGCGGAGAACAGCAGCCGCTGACCGTTGCGGGGCGTCTTGTCCATGATCCGCTTCACGCCGGGCAGGAAGCCGAGGTCGGCCATGTGGTCGGCCTCGTCCAGCACGGTCACCGCGACCGCGGAGAGGTCGACGTTCCCGGAGCGCAGGTGGTCCTCGAGACGACCCGGGCAGGCGACGACGATGTCGACGCCGCGGCTGAGGGCCTGCACCTGCGGGCCGGGCTTCACGCCGCCGTACACCGTCAGGGTGCGCAGGCCGGCCGCCTTGGCCAGCGGTGCCAGCGCGGCGTCGATCTGGTTCACGAGCTCACGGGTCGGCGCGAGGATCAGGCCGCGCGGACGGCGGGCCTGGGTGCGGCCACCGGCAGCGGCCAGCCGCGCCACCAGCGGCAGCAGGAAGGCGTAGGTCTTGCCGGAGCCGGTGCGGCCCCGGCCGAGCACGTCCCGGCCGGCCAGCGAGTCCGGCAGCGTGGCGGACTGGATCGGGAACGCGGTGGTGATGCCCTGCGCGGACATCTGGTCGACCAGCATCGCCGGGACGCCGAGGTCGGCGAACGTGGGGGTGGACGGGGAAGCGACAGCAGAAGAGGGGCGGCGATCCGCCATAGGGGTGCTCCGTACGCGAGAGAAAGGGGCGTCCTGCCCGGCGCGGGTCGTGCCCGCGGCGCTCGGTAAATGACGCGAGAAGCGGCCCGAGGCAGAACAGATGGGGCCGCTGCATCCACCGTACGGCACCGAGGGTGATCCGCCCGCATCCGCGCAGGTGAGACGTGTCACCGGGGCCCCGCAGGCGGACTACAGCACGACGTCGGCGAGCCGGTCGATCTGCTCCAGCGAGGTCGTGGTCGGGTCGAAGGTCAGCTCCGTGATGCCGGCGTCCTCGAACGCCTCCACGGCGCCGCGGATCGCGTCCTCCGACCGCAGCGCACCGTCGGCGATCCGGTCGGCGTAGGGGCCGAGGAACGCGTAGTACTCCCGAAGGTAGGTCCGCGAGTCCTGCTCCGCGTCGTCGCCGAGCGAGAAGTACGCCAGCGCCGCCAGCCGCGGCTCCCCCGCGCGACCGGCCTCGCGCCACGCGGCCCCGACCTTCGGCACCAGGCCGGCGGCCATCTCGGGAGGTCCGCCGCCCATCGTCCAGCCGGCGCCGTACGTCGTCAGCCGGCGGATCGCCGCGTCGCTCGTGCCGCCCACCATCACGGGCACCCGCCGGTCGTGCACCGGGGTCGGCCCGACGGGGTTGTCCCCGCCGGCCACCGGCTCACCGCGCCAGGCCTGGTGCATCAGCGCGAGCTGCTCGTCGAGGATCCGACCGCGTCTCGTGTAGTCGACCCCGGTGACGGCGTAGTCGTCTTCGCGCCCGCCGACGGAGACACCGAGGCTGAACCGGCCGCCGGAGAGCTGGTCGAGGCTGGCCGCCGCCCTGGCCAGGTGGACGGCCGGGTACACCGGCGCCAGCAGGATGTTGGTGTGCAGCTCGATCCGGCTGGTGGCGCCGGCGGCCGCGGCGAGAGTGGTCAGCGAGTCGTGGCTGGGGTAGACGAGGCGGTCGATGGTGGCCAGCGAGGCGAAGCCCCGCTCCTCCGCGTGCTTCGCCCACTCGACGAGCCGGGTGCCCGCGACGCCGGGCACGGGATTCGGGAGTCCGATGCCGATCTTCATGTCGGCACAACCCCGTCCTTGCCCGACATGTTCCGGTCGACGGCCGCCGTACGCTGAGCCGCGTCTGCCCCCGACGAGTCCCACGACGGAAGGACGACCGTGGCACTGGAACAGCTCGGCACTCCGGAGTCCCCGACGCTCGGCCTGGACACCTTCGGCGACCGGGGCGCCGGGCCCGACGGTGCACAGGTCTCGCACGCCGAGGCGATCAGGCAGGTGGTGGCCGAGGGGGTGCTCGCGGACCGGCTCGGCGTCGACTTCTTCGGCGTCGGCGAGCACCACCGCGACGACTTCGCGGTGTCCGCACCCGACGTGGTGCTGGCCGCGATCGCCGCGCGCACCGAGCGGATCCGGCTCGGCACCAGCGTCACCGTGCTCAGCTCCGACGAGCCGGTGCGGGTCTTCGAGCGGTTCGCCACCCTCGACGCGATCTCCCACGGGCGCGCCGAGGTGACGTTGGGCCGCGGCTCGTTCACCGAGTCGTTCCCGCTGTTCGGCTACCGGCTCGAGGACTACGAGGTGCTGTTCGCCGAGAAGCTCGACCTCTTCGCGGAGCTGCTGAAGGAGGAGCCGGTCACCTGGCGCGGCACCATCCGGCCGCCGCTGGAGGACCAGCGGGTGTACCCGCCGACCGAGTCGGGCCGGCTGCCGACGTGGATCGGGGTCGGCGGCACCGCCCAGTCGGTGATCCGCGCCGCCCGCTACGGCCTGCCGCTGGTGATCGCGGTCATCGGCGGGTCACCGGAGCAGTTCGTGCCGCTGGCCGAGCTGTACCGCAAGGCGTTGACGGAGTACGGCCACGAGCAGCTCCCGATCAGCATGCACAGCCCCGGCCACGTCGCCGAGACCGACGAGCTCGCCGTCGAGCAGATGTTCCCGCACCAGCGCGACATGTTCACCCGCATCGGGCGCGAGCGCGGCTGGGCGCCGTACACCCGGGACGCGTACGACGCCATGACCGGCCCCACGGGTGCGCTGTTCGTCGGCTCCCCCGAGACCGTGGCCCGCAAGATCGTCTGGGCCGTGCGGACGCTCGGGCTCTCGCGGTTCCAGCTGAAGTACTCCGTCGGCACGCTGCCCAACGAGCAGCGGCTCACCTCGATCCGGTTGTACGGCGAGCAGGTCGTCCCCCGCGTCCGGGAGCTGCTCGCCGCACCGGCCTGACCCTGCTGCGGATCAGGCCATCTCGGGCACGTGCAGGTGCGCCATCACCAGGTCGAACTCGCGGACCTCCTGCACGCTGGCGTTCATCTCGTTGGCGGTGCGCTCCCGCACGGCGCTGGCGCGCTCGCGCGACCGGTCGAGGCCTCGGCGGCCGTCGTAGGCGACCGTGACCAGCGCCCGTCCGGTCGTCCGGTTGACCAGCAGGCTGGCGCTGCAGAATCCCTCGTACTCCTGGATGGCCGGCATGGCGGTCAGCTTGAACACGTCGATGGAGCGGTCGAGGTCGGCGGGGTCGCCCTGGATCCAGGTCGACCGGACGCAGGCGTCGTCGCCGGTCGGGTGGTCCCGGTGCATGACTGCGATCTCCCACTCCTCGACCTGGGGCGCTGCCCCGAACATCTCCGCCGCCTTCGCCCGCAGCGGGGCCACCGTGGCCTCGGTCGCGCGCATCGCGTCCTCGGACTCCCAGGCACTGGTGGCGATGCAGCGGCCGCTGTCGCGGTCGGCCACCACCGACATCCCGATGCAGCCCGGCATGTTCGTCACGGCCCCGAAGACCTCGTCGCGGATGTAGGTCAGGCCCTCGTCCAGGGCGCCCGCTCGCGTGTCCAGCGTTGTGGTTCGTGCGTGCACGGTGCTCTCCGTTCGCCGTGGCGGCGTCCGGGTGGCGCCGCCCATCCGCTCACGCTGCTCCGCTCACCGGGCCACTTCAACAGGGGTCCGCAATGTCCGTGCGACGGTCTGAACCGGCTCCCGTGCTCTTGCCCGGCTACGTCCTGATCGGCCCGATCCGGATCAGGACCCGAGCTCGCGGCGGTGCCGTTCGTAGGTGCGGATCTTGTCGATGACGATCGTCGACAGCGGGGAGTCCAGCTCGCGGTGATCCCACGCGGTCTCCTTCAGGTCGTCCACCAGCGCCCGCAGGGCGTCGAGCTCGGCCCGCTCGCGTCGGTCGAGCGCCGACGTCGTACCGGACTGCATGACGAGGTGGAACACCACCCAGCACAGGCCGAGGACCACCAGCAGACCTACCAGCCCGGTCGGTGTCAGCATGTCGACTCACCTCACCTGTCCCGATGATCGTCCAGGCTAGGTCGCCCGACCGTCGGTGCCCAGCGGCGTACGGTGGAGCCGTGCGCGGCGACCGGGTGGAGATCGTCATCGATGCGGGCGGTGAGGTCCGCACCTACGACATCGTGGCCACCCGCAACGGCCGCCGCGTCGAGATCAACACCAGCCGCGGCATCGTCGAGGTCGTCGAGGTCACCCGCAGCGGCACCCCCGTCCGCAGCGCGCGGTTCATGGCGAGCCGGATCCTGGCGCTGGTCGAGCACCCGGCGGCGTCCGTCGAGCGAGCCGTCGGCGACCTCCGGACCGGTCGCGCCCTCCGCGTCGAGCCGCGGGACTGAGGCCCGTCAGCGCTCCACGAGGGAGTCCGCGGCGACGACGTGCTCCACCGGGACGTCGTACCTCTCCCGGGCGTCGGCGACGACGCCGTGACGCAGCCACGTGGACCGGTCCTCCGGGTGGGTGGAGATGACCACGTGGTCGGGGCGGAACTCGCGCATCGCCTTGTCCAGCGCCACCAGCGGTCGGTAGTCACCGAGCTCGCCGTCGACGGTGAGCCCCTGACCACGGAGCGTCGTCAGTGTCTGCTCGAGACGCCGGCCGGCGCTGCGGGTCGCCGCGTCCCAGACGAACGCCGCACCTTCCCTCTCCGCGTCGCCCGTGTCCACGGGGTTGGCGGGCACGACCACGAAGTACTCCGCCTGCTCGCTGCCCTTGATCCGGTGCAGCGCCTCGTGGAGCGCGCCGTCCTCGATGGTCTGGTTGGCCAGCACGAGGATCCGCTGGGCACGGCTGGTGTCCTCGAGCTCCTCGGGCCCGACCGATCCGCCCTGCCAGCGGGTGACGGCGTACAGCCCCAGGACCACACCCCACGACAGGAGGCTGAGCAGCAGCTGCGAGCGGGTGTCGCTCTTCACGCCGAGCTGCACGAGCACGGCCACGATGCCGACGGCCGCCAGGATGGTGAGGTACGGGAACCCCCACATCTTGACCTTCAGCTCGTCCGCGGACGCGCGCCGGCGCAGCACGAACTCCGAGAGCGCGATCAGCAGGTAGACGAACAGGATCACCGCACCCGAGGAGTTGAGCAGGAACGTGAACACCTTGTCCGGTGACACGTACGCCGCGATCACGCTCAGGAACCCGACCACCGTCGAGAACAGGATGGCCCACACCGGCACGCCCCGGCGGTTCACCGTGATCAGCCGCATCGGTGCCTCGCGGCGGGCGGCCAGCACGAACAGCATCCGGGAGGCGGTGTAGAGCCCGGAGTTGAGGCAGGACAGCACCGCGGTCAGCACGACCGCGTTCATGACCTGGTCGGCGTACGGGATCCCCATCTTGGTGAACGCCGCGACGTACGGCGAGGCGCCGAGCTCGTTGTCGTTCCACGGCACGATGCACACCAGCAGGATCATCGACCCGACGAAGAAGGTCGCCACCCGGAGGATCACCGACTGGGTGGCCTTCGCGATCGCCTTCTCGGGGTCGTGGGACTCGGCGGCCGCGACAGTGGCGATCTCGGCCCCGACCATCGAGAACACCACGACGACGATGCTGGAGAAGATCGCGCTGACGCCGTTCGGGAAGAAGCCGCCGTGGCTGGTCATGTTGCTGACGTCGAAGCCGTGGTTGGGCCACAGCCCGACGACGTACAGGGTGCCGAGCACCAGGAACGCGATGATCGCGAAGACCTTGATCCCGGCGAACCAGTACTCGAACTCGCCGTAGGACCGGACCGACACCAGGTTCGTCGCGGTCATCAGCACCATCAGGCCCAGGGACAGCAACCACAGCGGTGCATCGAACCAGAAGGTGATGATCTTGGCTCCCGCGACGGCCTCGAAGCCGACCACGATCACCCAGAAGTACCAGTAGAGCCAGGCGACGGAGAAGCCCGCCCAGCCGCCGAGCGCCTTGCGGGCGTAGTCCGCGAACGAACCGGTCGTGGGGTTCGCGGTCGCCATCTCGCCGAGCATCCGCATCACCAGGATGATCAGCACCCCGGTGATGAGGTAGCTGAGGAACGCCGCCGGTCCCGTCTCGTTGATCACCACCCCGGACCCCACGAACAGCCCGGCGCCGATGACGCCGCCGATCGCGATCATCGTCAGGTGCCGTTGCTTCAGGCCTCGCTTGAGCTCGGTGGTCTCGGTCATCGGACGCCCTTCCGGTGAGTCACTGCCGCAGCCGTCCCCCGACGCGTACCCGCTCCGGGCCCGTCCACGCACCCTCCAGCCCGCCGAATCCGCTGATCGAGGTGCGAGCGGAGCGAGCATCGAGGCCAAGGGCCGGCCCAGCGGGGCATCCTGGGGTCATGGAGTGGGCGTGTGAGCACTGCGGCAACGGCGGAAAGTCGGACGAACCGGTCGACGAGATCCAGTGTCCGACCTGCGGTGAGCCGGTGACACCCAAGCGCTGACCCCGGGCCACCCCCTCATGCCTCGTCGAACAGACCCGGCTCCTCGGCGGCGTCGAGTCCCGGCAGCGCCGCGTCCTTCTCCGGCGCTGACCCACGGCGTCGCCGGCGAGCCACGACGTACCCCTGGTCCAGGAGGTCGCGGCCGAGCTGACGCTCGACCACCAGACGAAGGGCTCGGCGCAGCAGGTTGACCTTCTGCTCGGCGTGGCGCATCTCGTGGCCGCAGACCTCCGCCTCCTCGGCGTCGCCCTGGAGGTACGCCCGGTCGCGCGCCTGACGCCAGACGACCTCCTGCTCGCTGTTCCAGGTGATCAGCTCGAGGATCAGGTCCCGGTCCATGGCGCACACGCTCGCCGCGAGCTCCGGCGTCAACGAGCCCGGTGACTCGGCGTCGAGCTGGAGCAGGGTCAGCATCGCCGGGTGGATCGCCTCGGTCTCTGCCTCCGCGTCCTCCTCTGCCTGGCGCTGGTCGTCGCCGTCCTCGTCCTCGATCTCCTCGACGTCCTCGTCGTCGGTCGGCTCGAACATCCGCCGACCACCGACCCGTGCCACGAGGTCCTCGTCGAGGGCGTCGACGGAGGTGGACATCAGCCCGAGCATGGCCCGCAGGTGCTCCGGCGCGAACGGGTACGCCGGGAGGTACAGGTGCACCATCACGTCGTCCCCGACCAGCACGAACTTCAGGAAACGCTGGTCCCGGTTGAGCACGGACACCTCGAAGGCCGCGCGGTCGCGGTCCTCGACGCCGCAGACGAGCGGGCAGAACAGCTGGACGACCGGCGCGTCCTCGAGCACCCGCACGAACACCATCGCCGAGCCACTGACCACCGGGATGTCGTCGTCCTCGTCGTGGCTCGGCGCGTGCCCGAAGTACGGCGCGAGCGCCGCGTCGACCAGCTCCTGCAGGTGCTCACGGTCGTTCGGGAACGTCGCCGCGGCCTCCGGCGACTGCTCCACGGGCACCGCTGCGTCCGCGCCGAGGTCGTCGCTGAGCAGGAAGGCGGGATGGGCCACGCCGAAGACGTCGCGAAGCACCCGGGTCGACATCACGGCGAGCCGGTCGCCGTCGACCCGCTCGGTGTCGAGGAAGAAGTTCGAGGACCCCTCCCCCGCGTCCTCGTCCCGTCCCGCGGTCGGCGCACGCCAGCCGAGCTCGACGATCACCTCCGCCGCCGCGCTGTCGAGGCGCACCCGCGGGTCGAGGTAGGCGTTGCTGGACACCTCGCAGCGCACCATCGCGTCACCCCACGCGCAGAACTGGACGTAGGGCGCGGACCCCTCGGCATCCTCCTCGACGACCGAGCCGACCTCGACGATGACGATCTCGTCGTCCGACATCTCGGCGACACGGTCGGCCAGCCGTGCCTGGAAGGCGCTCCAGGCACGCTGGGTGCTCCGGTCCAGATCGAACCCTGCGAACTCACTCATGCATCCCCCGTGCTCTCGACCTCTGTCTGCACGACTCTACGAACGAGCACCGACGATTTCTCCGGCACGAAGGGTCAGAGACCGAGCTGTCTCGCGACCACGTCGCCGCCCATCTCACGGATCACGTCGGGATCTCCCACGACCACCAGCTCGTCGGTCGCGCGAGACATCCCGACGTACAACCTCTCCCGCGAGCGTTCCCGGACCTTGGACTCGTTGACGCAGAGCACGACGGCTCGGCGCTCGAGTCCCTTGCACCCCAGGACGTGTCCGTAGAACACGTCATCGTCCTCCCAGAACGTCCGCCAGTAGCGCTCCTGGTCGTCGCCCGGCCCGGTCCGCTCCATCTGCACCGGGTGCCGGTGCCCGGTGGTCAGGAGCATGACGTTCTCCGTCTTCCAGCCGTCGTCGAGGAGTCCGGCGATCTCGTCGTCGGCGACTCCGAGGGCGTGGTCGGGCGACGCCGGCACGAAACGGACCGCTGGCCCCTCACCGCCGCGCGCGTACATCCGACTCGGCGCCAGCGGCCCGAACGCGGCGTGGATCTGCTTGGTGTTCCTGAGGTTGTGGTCGAGCACGAGCGGCACCAGCGGCACCGGGGGTCGGCCGAAGCGGGCGAAGATCCGCTGGTTCTCGTCCGAGTAGACGTACAGCCCGCCCTCTTCCTCGTCCCTCAGCGCGCCGATCAGCGGTGTCCACCAGGAGTCCGCGAAGTCCTGCCCCTCGTCCACGATGATCGAGTCGAAACGCCGCTTCGGGTCCAGCTCCAGGGCCAGGCCAGTCATCGTCGTGGGCAGCTCCACCTCCCAGAACTCGCTGTCTGTCCGGTCGCCGTCCGGCGCACCCCACGACCTGCCGAGCTCGGCGAACGTGCCCACGAACGCCGGCCGGTGCTTGCGGTGCCAGCTCGACACGACGCGTTTGAAGTACTCGGCCAGACCGATCGAGTAGCAGAGCAGGGCCACCCGCTGCGGATCCCGCTCCCCTCGACCGCGCGTGAGCTCCTTCGCCTGCGCCAGGGCCAGGACGGTCTTGCCCGATCCGGCACCGCCACGCACCTCGACCCGGTGGAGCAGCCGGGTCACACCGAGGATCATCGCCTGCTCGTCGGTCAACCGGTCCGCCTGTGCGGCTCGCTCGTCGGACTCCGCATTGACGTCGCGGGACCCGAAGCTGCGGCCCGCCAGGATGTCGGCGATGAGCTCGACGTCGTCGTACGACGGGGGCCGAGCGTTCGTCACCTGGCGACGCGCCGTGTCCGAGAGCCGGCCGGCGAGGTCGTCGAGATCCGCCTTGCCGTGCACCGCCCACCGCGGGCACTCGGGCGCCTCGAAGTCGTCGTGGAACTCGGAGTACGGCGCGACGACGGCGTGCGCCCACACGACTCGGGACCGGCTGCTCTGCCGCCACCGTGGGTCCCGTTCGACGTAGTCGCGCACGGCGTACTTCGTCTTCATCGCCTGGAGCGCAGGTTCGATCCGCCGCACCTGTCCCCGACTGCAGCGTCTGGTGCCATCCGTCGGCGTCACGCCAGACGCTGCCGCCCTTCACCTCGACGACCACGACGCCGACGCCGGGCATCAGCACGATCAGGTCGGCCTCGTGGTCCTTGGTCTCGTCGGTGATCCGGAAGTTCGCGATGAGCACTGCGTGTTCGGGCAGCGCGGCGCCCAGGACTTTCCAGACATGCTCCTCGGACGCCGTCTCGAACCGCGGCTCCCCTGGCACCAGACGGCATCCACTCATGCACCACTCGTACCAGACCCCGGCCGGCTCCGCAGGCTCCCGCCCAAGAACGGCACGCCTCCCCGGCTGCCCCGGGCGCGAAGGCGGGTGCCCGGGCCGCCCTGATTCCGAGAGCCTGCTCAGGCAGCGGCGGCCGCGGCCGCGATGATCTCCAGCGCCTCCTCGATCCGTCCCGGGCGGGACCTGTGCGACAGGATGCACATGCGGAGGAAGGTCTGCCCGCCGACCACCCCCGAGGAGAGCCAGACTCGGTTGCTTGCGTTGATGCGGCGCAGCAGTCCAGCGGTCTCCTGGTCGCTGGCCCCTCGTGGCTTGAACGCGACCATCGACAGCTGCGGCTTCCACGGCACGTCGAGCCCCGGCACTTCTGTCAACCGTTGGTAAGCCCTGTCCGCGAGGTCGAGCTTCTCGTCCAGGGCCTGCACGAAGGTGTCCACGCCGTGCAGGTGCAGCGGCAGCCAGAGACGCAGGCCGCGGTAGTCGCGGGTCAGCTCGGGCGAGAACGACGAGAAGTCCGGCAGCGCGTCGTCCTGGGACACCGGTGGCAGGTAGTGCGCCCTCTCCTCATGCGCGGCGCGCAGGGCCGTGGCGTCCCGAGCCAGCAGACAACCGGTGCCGTACGGCAGGAACAGCCCCTTGTGCGGGTCCAGCGTGATCGTGTCGGCCCGCTCGATCCCGTCGAGGGCCGCGCGGCCGCGTTCGGTCAGCTGGAAGAACCCGCCATACGCACCGTCGACGTGGAACCACAGGTCCTCGTCGGCCGCCACGTCGGCGATGTCGTTCAGCGGGTCGACTGCGCCGGTGTTGATGGTGCCGGCGCTGCCGACCACCAGGAACGGCCGACGGCCGGCGGCACGGTCCTCCCGCACGGCGGCCAGCAGCAGGTCGGGTGACATCCGAAGCGCGTCATCGGTCCCGATCACGCGCACGGCACTGGCAGGGAACCCGGCGAAGCGCGCCGACTTCGCGACGGAGTGGTGCACCTCCTGCGAGACGTACATCGTCCCGTCGAGGAAACGCTCCCCCAGTCTCGCCGTGCGCGCAGTGACGAGTGCGGAGAGGTTGGCCATCGAGCCGCCCGGGGTCAGCACACCCTGCGATCGGCGCGGCATCCGGAACAGGTCGCACAGCCAGCGCAGCACACTCGCCTCGATCTGGACCAGTGCGGGAGCAGGCTCTGCGAGCCCCGTGTAACGGTTGAGACAGCAGGCCAGGAAGTCGGCCAGTGCAGACGCGTACAGCCCGCCACCGGGGATGTACGCGGCGAAGCCCGGGTTGGCTGGGTCGAAGCCCTTCCCGGCCGCCGTCTCGATCTGTCCGAGCAGGTCCGCGAGGCCGGCCCCGGCTGAGGGCGGGGGCTTGGACAGCGCCGCGAGCAGCGGCTCGAGGTCGGAGTAGTCCGCGGCCGGGGCCGTGTAGCGATCGTCGATGAAGCGGGTGACGAGGTCGACGACGTCCGCGCCCATCTCGCGCATCTCGTCCAGCCCGGGGTCGAACGGGGAGCGGTCCAGGTCCGTCATCACCTGATGCTAGGGCGTGTCTCGAAGAAGATGCCGCGACAGCGGGCGTGGCATCCGCGCCCGGTCCGGCAAGGCGGAGGTGCGAGAGCGCAGCGGGCTGCGCCGAGCGCCGACAACGCCGCCGGTCGGGATGCGGGGCCGCGGACGCCGCGGCAGATTTGAGAGACATGCCCTATGGGGCACTTCCTGGCCGACGTCGGATCCCGGCTCGACGATGCCGCGGAGGCGGTACCACGACGTGGTCGGACCCCGGCCGCATCGCCGTCAGGGACCCAGGAGCCTCCTGACCTCGGCTGCGCTCGACGCGGACAGGCAGCTCTCCACCAGCCCGGCGTCCCTGGAGGTTGCCTCGCGGACCGCCTGTTTCACCCCGGGGACCGCTGTCGGTACGACGCTGAGCTCGCGTACGCCGAGCGCCACGAGCAACCTCGCCGCGCGTTCGTCGGCGGCCAGCTCGCCGCACACCGCGACCATGGCCCTGCTTCCGGCCGCCTCGGTGACTGTCGCGACCAGCCGGAGGACTCCCGGATCCAGAGGGTCTGCCAGCGCGGCGAGTGCGGGGTTGCCGCGTTCGGCGGCCAGCGCGTACTGGGTGAGGTCGTTGGTGCCGATGCTGAGGAAGTCGACGTGCGGCACGAACGCGGCTGCCTTCAGGGCGGTCGCCGGCACCTCGACCATGATCCCGACCTGGAGCCCGGCTGGTCGGCCGCGGCCTTCGCGGTCGATCGCCGCGTCCAGCCGGCGCCGTGCCTCGACGACCTCCTCCACCGAGGTCACCATCGGGAACATCACGCTCACCGGCGTCTCGTGGGCGGTGCGCACGATCGCGGTCAGCTGGTCACGCAGGAGGTCGTGCTCGGCGAGCGCGAAGCGGATGCCTCGGACGCCGAGGAAGGGGTTCGCCTCGGTCGGCTGCGGTGCGTAGGACAGGGGCTTGTCGCCACCGACGTCGAGTGTGCGCAGGGTGATCCGGCGGCCGTCGAGGGCCTCGGCCAGCGCGCAGTAGGTCTCCGCCTGCTCCTCGACGTCCGGCGCCGTCTCGCGGCCGAGGAAGAGGAACTCCGTCCGGACCAGCCCGGCGACGTCCGCGCCGGCCTTGGCTGCGGCGCGCGCGTCGTCGACGGAGCCGAGGTTGGCACCCACCTGCACGTCGATGCCGTCGAGGGTGGCCGCCGGCTGGTCGGCCGCGGCCAGCGCGGTCTCGGCCTTGGCACGCGCGCGTCGGTGGCGCTCGTGCAGGTCCCGCAGGTCCGCGTCCGACGGATTGACGAACACCTCCCCCGTCGCCCCGTCGAGGGCGACGGTGGTCCCGGCCGGGAGGTCGAGCACACCGGCACCTGCCGCGACCACCGCGGGGATGGCGCGCGACCGGGCCAGGATGGCGCTGTGCCCGGTCGGGCTGCCCGAGGCGAGCAGGATGCCCCGCACCCGAGCGGGGTCGAGATCGGCGACCTGGGCCGGGGTCAGGTCGTCGGCGACGAGCACCCCCTCGCCGTCGATGCGGTACTCCGCGGCGCCCACCAGCACGCGGGCCACCTGTTGCCCGACCGCGCGCACGTCCGCGGCGCGGGCCCGCAGGTAGGGGTCGGCGACGCCGGCGAACTCGGCCTCGACCCGGTCGACGGCATCGACCCACGCACGCGGCGCGGACGCCCCCGTTTCGACGCGCGCGTGCACGTCGTCGAGCAGGTGGGCGTCGTCGATGAACATGAGGTGTGCGTCGAAGATCCGGGCCTCGGACTCGCCGACCTCCCGGGCCGCCGTCGCGCGCACCCGCTGGATCTCCCGTCGCACGACGGCCAGCGCCTCGCGCACCCGTCGCCACTCCGTCGTGGGGTCGGCCGTGTCCTCGGCGGGTATCTCCACGTCGGCCGAGCGCAGGAACAGGGCCGGGCCCACCGCGACACCGGGTGAAGCAGGCAGGGGCAGCTGGCCGGACCCGGTCGATGCCGGCACCGGCTGTGGCTGCGGCTCGACGGCGGACGGCTGCTCGTCGAACCCTCGTGCCGCGAGGGCCAGCACGTGGTCGAGCGCCTCACGAGCCTGGCTGCCCGAGGCGCCCACCTCGACCTGGTGGCCGCGCAGCACCCCGAGCGTCGCGACCTTCGACAGGGACGTCGCCGGCACCGGCCCCGCACCGGTCGTCAGGTTGCGGAGCTGGATGCGGGCGTCGTACAGCCGGGCCTCCTGGACCAGCCGCGCGGCGGGACGCGCGTGCAGACCGTGCGGGTTCGACACGTCGAACACCGCCGTGAGCGACGTCGTCTCGGCGCCGCCCAGCCTCGACGCGGGCCGGAACGGCAGGTCGTCCCAGTTCCGGTGGCGTGGACTCGTGGACGTGGCTCTGCTTCGCCGCGAGCGAGCCGACCGCCTCGGCCGCGACCTCCGCCGGACCGGCCCCGCCGGCGGCCGCCACGGCGGCGACGACCAACCCTTCGACGAGCGGGGCCGGGCAGAGGAGCACGCGTTGCCGGAGGTCGGCGTCCACCAGGTCGAGCGCCATCTCGGCGGACAGCACGGCGCTGCCCAGGTCCATCAGGACGACGACCCCCGCACCGTCGTCCGCCGCGACGATCGCGTCGACGATGGCGGCGGCGTCGGTGCCGAAGGTCGTCGGGTCGAGCCCGGCCGCGACCAGGATGCGCACCTGGGTCCCGTGCACCATCTCGCTCGCCAGGGCCACCGCCGCGTCCGCCAGAGCGCGGCTGTGCGACACGACCACGATGCCGGTCATGACGGCCCTCAGCCCAGCGCCTGCGCGGCGGTCGCGACCAGCAGGGCGGCCGACGTGGCGCCGGGGTCCTGGTGGCCGACGCTGCGCTCGCCGAGGTACGACGCCCGCCCCTTGCGCGCGAGCATCGGGATCGTCGCGTCGCGCCCGGCGTCGGCTGCCTCGCGCGCCGACGCCAGCCCGGTGGACAGGGGCTCCCCGTCGGCCACGGCGTCATCGAGAGCGTCGCAGGCCGGTGCCAGTGCGTCGTACATCGTCTTGTCGCCCGCCTGAGCCCGACCCCGGGCGACCACCCCGTCGACCCCGGCCCGCAGCGCCGCCGCGAACCCGGCTGCGTCGAGGGATCCTGCCTCGCCGACGCTGCCGGCCATCCGGAGGAAGAACGTGCCGTAGAGCGGGCCCGCTCGCTCCGCCGACCGTGCTGACCAGCGTCATGCCGGTGGTCTTGAACAGCGCCGCCGGCGTCGTCGGGTGGCGCCTTGTCGAGGGCCGCGACGACCGCGCTCATGCCTCGGTCGAGGTTGGCGCCGTGGTCGGCGTCCCCGATCGCGGAGTCGAGCCGGGTGAGGAGGTCGCGGTTCGTCGCGACCTCCTCCGCGAAGAGGCCCAGCCACGACTGCAGCGCCGCAACGTCGACCACGGCGCACGGCCTCGTCCGACTCGGTCATGTCGATCAGGCTCCCCACCGCAGGGCGGGCGTGCGCACCGGCGCGTCCCAGAGACCGCAGCATCTCGTCGTCGAGCTTCAGCAGGGTGACCGAGCAGCCCGCCATGTCGAGGCTGGTGATGTAGGAGCCCGACCAGCGAGCGGGCGACCGTCACCCCGGCCTTGCCAGCGAGCCGCGTGCTGACCTCGTGGTACATCAGGTACAGCTCGATCAGCGGGGTGCCGCCCATGCCGTTGACGAAGGCGAGCACGCCGTCGCCGCCGGTGAACTCGAGGTCGCCCAGGATCGGTTCGAGGAGCAGGTCGGCGATCTCGGCGGCAGGGGCGAGCGGCACCCGCCTGCGGCCCGGCTCGCCGTGGATCCCGATGCCGACCTCCATCTCGTCCTCCGGCAGGTCGAAGGTGGGCTGGCCGGCGGCCGGGCACGGTGCACGACGTGAGCGCCATGCCCATGCTGCGTCCGGCCGCGTTGACCTTGCGGGCCACGTCGGCGACCTCGGAGAGGCTGCGGCCCTGCTCGGCCGCGGCGCCGGCGATCTTCTCGACCAGCACCGTGACGCCGACGCCCCGTCGCCCGACCGTGTAGAGGCTGTCCTGGACGGCGACGTCGTCGTCGGTGACCACGGAGACGACCTCGACGCCGCTGCTCGCGGCCGCCATCTCGGCGGCCATCTCGAAGTTCATCACGTCGCCGGTGTAGTTCTTGACGATGTGCAGGACGCCGGCGCCACCGTCGACCGCCTCGGTGGCCGCCATCATCTGGTCCGGCACCGGCGAGGTGAAGACCTCCCCGCGCAGGCGGCGTCGAGCATGCCGAGACCGACGAAACCGCCGTGCAGCGGCTCGTGGCCCGAACCACCGCCGGAGATGAGACCGACCTTGCCCGGGCGCGGCGCGTCGCCGCGGTAGATGATCTTGTGCGCGTGGTCGACGCGCAGGTCCGGGTGCGCTGCCTCGATCGCCCAGCAGGGCCTCGGAGACGACGTCGGCCGGGTCGTTGATGAGCTTCTTCATGACTGCAGCTCCTCGGCTTGCTTCGATGCTACGGGGAAAGACGCGTAGTCGGCGACGGGTTCGGACTCCGCCTTGACCGGGCCGTCCTCGGCGACGTCGGAGCCACGCGTCAGGGCGACGTACGCCAGGCCGGCGAGCACACCGGCCAGCAGCTCCGCGATCACGTAGACGGGCAGCTGCTCCCACTTCACCGTGCCGCCGGCGATCTGCTGGACGAGCATCGGGCCGAACGTGCGCGCCGGGTTGATCGAGGCGCCGGTGGCCGGGGCGACCGGGATGATGGCCGCGAAGACCACCAGGCCGATGGCGAGCCCGGCGAACCCGGCCGGCGCCTTGTGGTGGATCACGCCGAAGATCGTGAACACGAGGATGAACGTGCCGACGAACTCCGCGGTGAAGGCCTGGCGCCGCTCCGACCGTGTCGGCGTACGACGCGACCCCGAGCCCGACGTCGCTCGCCTTCTGCCCGAGCACCCCGATGATCGCTGCGGCTCCGATCGGCGGCGCCGACGCACCTGGGCGGCGATGTAGCCGGGCACCTGGCGCCACGGGAACTTGCCCGTGACAGCGAGGCCGAGGGTGACGGCAGGGTTGATGTGGTTCCCACCGATGTGGCCGAGCGCGTAGACGGTGGCGATCACGATGGTGCCGAAGGCCAGCGAGATCATCCCGAGATCCGCCATGGTGAAGGGCGCATCGCCGTTGACGATGAGCGTGGCGGGCACTGAGCCGACGCCGACGAAGACGAGGAACGCGGTCCCGATGACCTCTGCCGACAGCTTCTGAAGGATGGACGGTTCGTACATAGAGCACTCCTGGGGGCATCCACGGTCGCCATCGGGGCGGATAGAGGCCGGATTTCACTTTTCGAACACCATTCGATAATGTCGAATGGTGATCGGAGATTACGCCTGCGGTTCGCGATCCGCAAGACCCTCTGGGAGACTTGTCGCTCCGAACAAGGGCCGCCATCGACGGCGCGGGCGCGACACGAGAGGGAACGTGGTTGAACGACCTCGGGTCGACCCCTCTGCCGTGGAGGATCCAGCCATGATCCAGTCAGTCGACCGCGCGCTGCGGATCCTCGCCGTGCTCCAGGGCGATCACCGGCTGAGCCTCGGTGAGATCGCGCAGCGTCTCGACCTGCCGCCGTCGACCGTGCACGGCATCCTCCGCACGCTGCTGGCGCACCGGGTGGTCGTCCAGGAGCACGACTCCGGGCGCTACCGCCTCGGCCCGGCCGTGCTGACCATGGGCAACGTCTACCTCGACACCCTCGAGCTGCGGTCACGGGTGACCCCGTGGGCCGAGGACCTGGCCCGGCGCACCGGGCTCGCGGTGCGCACGGCCGTGATGCTCGTCGACGACGTGGTGGTGGTCCACCACGAGCCCCGACCCGACGGCTCGCGGCAGATGCCGGAGGTCGGCATCGTCATCCCCGCGCACGCATCCGCCCTGGGCAAGGCGATCCTGGCCTTCGACGACGAGCTGGCCGACGACCTGCTCGAGTCACCGGCGGCGCGTGCGCAGCATGACCGGGGAGACGATCACCGACCAGAAGGCGCAGCGCGCGCAGCTCGACGAGGTCCGGGCCACCGGGATCGCCTACGAGGTCGAGGAGGCCGTGCTCGGCGAGTGCGGGGTGGCGGCCACCCTCAGCGACCGGCTCGGCGGTCCGGTCGGCGCGCTCGGGCTGGTGGTGGCCAGCGGCGAGTGGCCGCTCGCGCAGTCGACGATCGACTCGCTGCGTACGGCGGCCCGGTCGGTCTCGCGCGAGCTCGGCGCCACCCGGTGGCCACCGGAGGGCGAGGCGCCCAGCGCCTCCGCGATGGGCACCCGTCGCAAGCGACCACGCCCCGCCTGACCGGACGAACACCAGCGGCGTCTCGCGCGTTCACGACCTTCCGCGTGCGCGCGGCGCGCGCCCTCAGCGGGTGCTGAGGTAGTCGGCGCCGATCCCGCGAAGTCGGTCGTGGAGCCCGTCGTACGCCGTCGCAGAGCCGAGCACGCTCTTCGGCAGCTTCGCGACCATCGTGTAGTTGGGGTCCACGACGTTGCCCGCGGGCGCGAGGCCGACCTGGCTGACCAGCTGGTAGGCGTCGAGCTCGTCGAGCCCCAGCAGCGACCCCGTCCACCCCACCAGGTCGAGCTGGCTCATCCGGAACGCGTCCTCGAGCGGGCGGCCGGAGCCGGTGGTCATCACGAAGTCGTCGCTCTCGATGCGGGGCGAGGCGGGTGCGTGTCCCTTGACCAGGTCGACGACCACCACCGTGTTCATGGCCGCCTCGACAGCGGTGCCGCAGACCTCGCCCTCGCCCTGCCGGGCGTGCCCGTCACCGATCGACAGCATCCCCCCGGCGACGTTCACGGGAAAGTACGCCGTCACGCCCGCGCGCATCTCGGGAGTGTCCATGTTGCCGCCGTGCGCCGCGGGCGTGATGCTCATCAGCACCTCGCTGGCGGCCGGAGCGACCCCGACGGTGCCGTGCATCGGGTCGAGCGGAAGCTCGAGCGAGAGCTCGGACCGTCGCGCTTGGTATCGACAGGTCCCTGCGGACACGTCGATCTCGTACATCCACACCCGTTCCTCGAGGGCTGGGTGCAGCATCGCCGTCGCGTGCGTGGTGGTCAGCGCCCCGAAGTGCGGGAAGGTGCTCGACGCCGCCCAGTCCCGGGCCGGCACGATCTCCACGAAGTGCACCGCGAGGGTGTCGCCGGGCTCGGCCCCCTCGACAGCGATGGGCCCGGTGACCGGGTTCAGGAAGGGGAACGTGCACACCTGGCTGGGGAGGTCGTCGACGCTCTGCACGTTGCCGGCGAAGCAGTCCTCGGTGGACAGCTCCACGATGGTGCCGGGCGCGACGGTGAGCAGCGGGTCCCGTCCGCCGAACACGTAGGCGTACTGCTCGGGGGTCGGGGTGAGGGTACGCACCTCCGGGCTGCTCACCTGGTCTCCTCCGTAGGCGTGGTCTCGTCGAGGACCAGGCTCGGCCGGCGGCCGGTGACGAGCAGGAAGACGAGCAGCACGAGGCCGATGCCCAGCCACACGAAGCCCAGTGTCTGCGCGGCGACGTTGGCGTTGACCACCACGAAGGCGAGGATGACGAAGCCGATCACCGGGGCAACCAGGTGACGCCACCAGGCTCGACTGCCCTGCCGCACCACGTAGTGCCACACCACGGAGACGTGCAGCACCAGGAAGGCGGTGAGCGCACCGAAGTTCACCAGGGTGCTCAGCAGGGTGATGCCGTCGGCGCGCGAGGCCATGTACAGCCCGAGCGCCATGGACACGACCGCGGTCAGCAACGTCGCGTTGACGGGCACGCCCTTCTTCGGGTGCACCTTGGCCAGCAGGGACGGCAGCTGGCGGTCGCGGGCCATCGCGAACAGCAGCCGCGACGTGGCGGCCTGCGCCACGAGAGCGTTCGCGAACCCCCAGGCGATGGCGGTCGCCAGGGCGGTGAGCTTCGACAGCCACGCCCCGCCCGCGACCGCAGCAGCGTCGTAGAACGCCGTACCGCCGGGATCACCCTTGCTGATCAATGCTTCGGGGTCCGGTACCAGCAGCGAGGCGACCCAGGTCTGCACGATGAAGAGCGTCCCGGCCAGCAGCAGCGCGGCCACCATCGAACGCCCGATCGCCCGCGCGGACTCCTTGTTCTCCTCGGCCAACATCGAGATGCCGTCGAATCCGAGGAAGGAGAGGACTGCGATCGACACCGCACCCAGCACCAGGGACAGCGAGAAGGTGTCGGCGTTGTAGACCGGGGTGAAGTCGAAGCCCCGCCCCTTGCCCTGCGCCAGCGCCACGATGCCGATGACGATGAAGATCGCCAGCACGACCAGCTCCCCGGCCAGCATGATCTTGTTGACCCGGGCGGTCATCTCGATGCCCATGTAGTTCACGACCGTGTTCAGCAACACGAATCCGATGAGCCAGATCCAGACCGGGATCGAGGGCACCAGGGAGTTCATCGCGATGGCGGCGATGAGGTACAGCAGGCCCGGCACCAGGACGTAGTCGAGCAGGATCATCCACCCCGACAGGAAACCGATGGGCGCCGCGATTCCCCGGCCGGCGTAGGTGTAGACCGAGCCCGCCATCGGGAAGGCCTGCGACATCTGCGCGTAGGACAGGGCGGTGAACATCATCGCCACCATGCCGATGGCGTAGGCCAGGGCGACCATGCCGCCGGACCCCTGGAAGACGCTGCCGAAGATGCCGAACGGCGCGATCGGCACCATGAACACCAGTCCGTAGACCAACAGGTCCGTGAAGCTCAGAGACCGGTGCAGCTCCTGCTTGTACCCGTACCGCTCGATGCTCTCTGCCGGGGCGCCTTCACTCATGTCGTCCTCGCTCCTCGAACCGGTCCGCACGATCGGAGCGAGCGTAAGCCCAACTACTTTCAGATGGAAGTATCAGGCGACGCCGGTGACGACCGAGAAGTCGAACCCGTCAGCCAGGGCGAGGTGCACCTCGTCGCGGTGGGCGCGGGCCAGCTCGCGGGCGGTGGCCGGGACCATGCGATCCGCCCGAAGCGCGGAGTCGCCGGCCAGGGCGGCCACGAGGTGCAGCCCGTCGTAGACGCCGGCCGCGTAGGTGTCCAGCAGCGGCGCCTGCGGGCCGAAAAGGGACGCGTACCGTGCCGCGAGGCCTTGGTACCGCTCGTCGGCGAGCGACACGAACGACGACATCGCTGCGTAGAGCATGCCGGTGCGGTCGCCGTCGCACGCCAGCAGGCCGTTCTCCTCCAGCGCTCCGGACAGGCGCACGAGGTGCCGGTCGAGATCGGCCTGCCGCAGGGCGCTGTTGAACGCGGCCAGGTCCCTCCCGACCAGGCTGAGCAGCACGGCGTCGGGACCCGACCGGCGCAGCGCCTCGACGAGCCGGTCCAGATGCGCGTGGACCTGGCCGAGGGGGACGAGACGGTCGAGGACCACCCGCCCGCCTGCGTGGTTGACCAGCCGGGTCGCGGCCCGGTGCACGCTCTGCGGCCAGATGTAGTCGTTGCCGATCAGCGCCCAGCGGCTCAGCGAGTGGTGCGCGGTCAGCCAGGCGATCGCCAGGCGCAGCTGGTGAACCGGGTCGGTGCCGATGCAGACGACCCCGGAAGCGCGGGGTCCGCCCTCGTGCGGCGGCGTGAAGACGTACGGGGTGCGACCCGCGACGGTGGCCTCGATGGCACGGTGCACGTCGCTGGTGTGAAACCCGACCAGGGCGTCGACGGCATCGGCGGCACAGAGCCGGTCGACCTCGGTTGCGACCTCCTGCGGGGAGCGTCCACCGTCGACGAGGACCAGGTCGACGTACGCACCGCGGACACCGCCGGAGACGTTCAGCTCGTGGGCGGCGAGCAGGCTCGTGTTCACGGCGGACGGCCCGACCATGCCGAGCGCGCCCGACTGCGGAATCACCAGGCCGACCCGCAGACGACCGGGACCGCGAGGCAGGAGCTGGGCCTCCAGCGGGTCGGTCAACCGGGCCTCGATCCTCACGGCACGAGTATGCTCCTGGCCACCGCGGCAGGGAGGGAGGCGACGATGGGTCAGCGCACGTCGCCGGGCATGCCCTCCCTCGTCGAGACCCTGATCCTCGCCCAGCGGCGGGCGGTGCGTGGCCTGGCGGCCCGGCTCGCCGACGACGGCTGCACCCTGGACCAGTGGCGCGTCCTGCGGGCGCTCGACGACGGCGAAGGTCACCTCATGGGTGAGCTGGCCGACGCGCTGCAGATCGCGCAGCCGACCCTCACCCGGGTCGTCGAGGGCATGGTGGACTCGGCCTGGGTCTACCGACGTCCGTCCCTGGAGGACCGTCGACGGGTCGCCGTCCACCTGGCCCGACAGGGGCGGGTCCGGCTGGCGCGGCTCGACGCGGTCGTCCGGGCGCACGAGGACGCGCTGCTCGCGTCACCGGACTGGGCTGACCTGCAGAGCCTCGTCTCGGGGTTGGCTCTCGAGCGCTGAGCGACACCACGTCTCCGCGTACGTCCACTGGGGCCGGCGTCTCGTCAACCCGCTCCGAGCCGGTAGACGCGCCGGGCGTTGTCACCCGCGATCATCCGGGCGAGCCGGCTCGCGTCGTCCGCGCTGAGCGCGTCCTGCGCCAGCCAGTCCGCCAGGACCTGCCCCAGTCCCTGCCGGAACAGCACCGCGCCGAGGTGGTGCAGCTCGGGGAGCGCGAAACCGTCGGAGGCGTAGAGCAGCGAGCCGAACGGCACGAGCTCGAGCGTCTCGGCGAGCACGGCGGCCGCGCGAACCCCGACATGGTTCACGGCGAGGCTGACGTCCATCACGACCTGGGGAAACACGTTCGCCAGGTAGGCGGCCTGCCGGTGGTAGGGGTAGCAGTGCAGCAGCACGATCGGCGCCGCGTCGGCGGGCAGGGCGCGCAGCAACGGCGTCAGCAGGCTCGGGTCGGCATGGTGCAGGGTCAGGTCGGGGTCGCCGTACCCGGTGTGCACCTGCAACGGCCGCCCGAGCGGCAGGCAGGACCAGACGGCGTGCGCGACCAGCGTCGGGTCGTCCAGCCGGTGCCGGCCTTCCTGGTCGCACCGGGCGAGCCACCGGTCCGCGGCCCGTCCGACCTCGAGCCCGGAGGGTGCGGTCGCGCGCAGCTCGAGACCGGTGCGGTAGGCGGCGACCGTCTTGAACGCCACACATCCCGACGCCCGCTCCTCCAGGGCTTCCGCCAGCGCACTGCCCAGCTCCCCCGCGCCGACGCCCGACGCGGCGAGCTCCTCGGCGACCGCCTCCACCCGGACCACCTCGTGCACCCGCGCCGACGCCAGGTCGGCCACCTCGGCCAGGCCGCAGAGGCCCGGCCACGCAAGGCCTGTGTCGACCATCAGGTCGCTGTTGCCGCACGCCTGAAGCAGCGTCCGGGCGGTCGCACGTGGCCCGAGCTCCGCCCGGCGGGCGAGGTACGCGTCGGGGTCTGCGTGCGTCTCCAGCCCCAGCACCGGGGCGCACCACCGGCGCACGGCGAGGCCGACCTGGGAGTCCAGCGCGCTGGTGCCGGCGGGACCGGGGTCGCGGGCCTCGGTGAGCAACAGCTCGAACTGGCGGCGGTCCAGCGGGTCGAGAACGACTGCGTGACAGTGCTGGTCGACGAGTGGGATCTCGGCGAGCTCGTCGACGATGCTCACTAGTAGCGCCAACGGGTCGCCGCGGCCACCTGCTCGGGGGTGCTGCCGGCGAACAGCGCGATCTCCGCGCGCCGCACCGCGGTGAACGCGTCGAACAGCCAGTCCCCCATGACCTGCTTCAGCAGGTCGCTGCTCTCCAGGCGGGCCAGCGACAGCTCCGCGGACTCCGGCAGCCGCTCGATGCCGAGCCGCTGAAGCTCGGCCGGGTCCTCGAAGGCGGGGTCGCCGGTCACCTCCGCGGGCAGCGTGAGCCCCTTGTCCACCGAGGCCAGGCAGACGGCCAGCACCGCACCGACCAGCAGGTGGGGGTTGGCGCTGCCGTCGAAGCACTTCACCTCGACGTTGGCCGTCCTGTGGGTCTCGCCGATCGACCCGGTGACGAGCCGCAGCGCGGCCTCCCGGTTCTCCCGGCCCCAGCAGCGGTACACGCCGGCCCAGTGCGAGGGCACCTGCCGGAGGTGGCTGGCGACGCTCGGCGAGCCGACGGCACACAACGCGGGCAGGGCGTCGAGCAGGCCGGCCAGGACCGACTCACCCTCGTTGGTCATGCCGTACGGGCCGCGACCGTCGTCGAGCAGGTTGACGCCGTCGCGGTGCAGCGAGAGGTGCAGGTGCTGGCCGTTGCCGACCCCGCCGGCCACCACGGCGGGAGCGAACGAGGCGGCCAGGCCGTGCCTTCGGGAGACCGCCCGGATCGTCTCCCGCAGCAGCAGGACCTGGTCGGCGGCCGCGACCGGGTCCAGCGGCGCCGCCGAGAGCTCGAACTGCCCGGCGGCGTACTCCGGGTGCAGCTGGAGCACCTCGACCGACTCGGCGTCCAGGGCGGTCAGCAGGTCGTGGCAGTAGTCGGACAGCTCGACCATGCGGGTCATCCCGTACGCCGGCCCGCGGCACGCCGCACGGAACTCCTCGCCCTCATCGGTGCCGAGCGCCCACTCGATCTCGAAGCCCATCCGTACGTCGAGACCGGCCTCGGCCGCGCGCGCCGCCATCCGCCGAGCGAAGCTGCGCTGGCAGCCCGCGTGCTCATCGCCGTCCTGGGTGTACCGGTTCACCGGAGCCCAGGCCCAGCCGGGCTGGCCCGCCAGGGCGACGACCCGGTCGAGGTCGGGATGCAGCCGCAGGTCGCCTCTCGGGCCGCCGGCGAGCCGCCCGGTGGTGATGCTGTCGTCGACGCAGAACACGTCGAACACCGTCGACATCCCGACCCCCCAGCCGGCCGCGTGGGCGAGCCCGTCGATCGGCACGGCCTTCACCCGTGTGACACCGGCGTTGTCGACGTACGTGAGGGCGACCCCGTCCACACCGTCCCGGGACAGGACGTCGGCGAGCGCGCGTCCCCGACGCTCCTGGTCCTCGCGCCACTGTGCGTCCACGGCTCGGTGTCCCCTTCCACGCGTGTCCAGGCTAGGACCGGCGCTCGCGCACCGGCAATGGAGCGCGATCGACTCGGCGGTTGAGAGTGGCCGCGGCCCACACGGAGAGCGTGAGGGCGGCCAGGAGGTAGGCGTTGCCGACGAGATGGTCGGGCGGGCTCCACGCGTACTCGCGGTGCTGACCCCAGGGCGGCCACAGGATCGGGCGGGTCACGAACACCGCGGTCCACGCGGCGCTCGCCCACCGGTTGCGCTCCCACAGCGCCAGCGCGACCGGCACCGCCCACACCCAGTGGTGCGACCACGAGATCGGCGAGGCGAGCAGCATGGCCATGGCGCCCAGGCAGGTGCCGAGCACCCGGTCACCGCGGCGCCACCAGCCGGCGCCGACGACCAGGACCGCGACTGCGAGGGGGCCGGCGACCGCGAGCCACAGCAGGGTCGGCGGCGGTGCGTCGAGGAGCCGGGTGAGCGCGCCGTACACCGACTGGTTGTGGGCCAGTGCCGGAGGGCCGACCCGACCCGCGTGGACGAGGCCGTCGGCCCAGTACGTCGCCGCCGAGCCCGGCATCGCCACGAACCCGACCGCGACGGTGCCGGCGAAGACCAGGGCCGCGCGTCCCGCAGCAGCGCGACGTCCGACCAGCAGGAGCAGCACGACGAACACGAGCGGGGTCAGCTTCACGCCCGCCGCGAGGCCCACCAGCACGCCGGACCAGCGTCGTTCCGGCCGGAGCAGGTCGACCAGCACCGCCAGCATCAGGAACAGGTTGACCTGCCCGAACGTGAGGTTCTGCCACACCGGCTCCAGGGCCAAGCGCACCGCCGGTCAGCGAGCGCGACGAGCCACCCCGGCGCGGGCCGGTCGAGCGCGCGGCGCACCACCGCGACGACCACCGCGAGGGCGCCCACCGAGGCCCCGGTCCACACCGCGGCCGCGAGCCACGCCGGCAACGGCGCCAGCGGAGCCATCACGACCGCCGCGAACGGCGGGTAGGTGAAGCGCAGCCCGGTCACCGGGTCGCGGGACGCGAGGACGGGCAGACCGTCGAGCACCATCCGGCCGCCGTACTGGTAGACGAGGAGATCCTTCAAGCCGCCGCGCAGCGCACCCGCGACAGCCGCCGCGACGACCAGGACCAGGACCGGGGCGGGCCCGTTCCACAGGCGGGAGCACCTCACCGGAGTCCAGCCGACAGCAGGACGACAACCGCCGCGACCCACGTCACGGCGGCGGCGCCGTAGCAGAGCACGGCGATGGTCCGCTGCGCCTTGAGCTGCAGGCCGTCGTACAGCGTGTACCGGAACCGGTGGGCGCTGTGCACCAGCAGCAGCACGAACATGCCGAGCAGGACGAGGATCGTCAGCGGGTTGCCGACCACCCCCTTCAGGTGGTCGTGGTCCGGCGGTGGCATCCAGCCGAGCGGGTAGGCAAGCCCGAACAGGAACACCAGGACCGGCAGGAACACCGCGGCGATCACTCCCCCGCCGCTGAACATCAGCCAGACGAACGGCTCCACGCGTCGCTTCGTCATCGGGTCACCAGCCAGAGGACGCACACCGAGACCACCGCGAGCCCGACGTACTGCGAGGCGATGACCACCCACGCCGGCAGCGGCCGACCCAAGGACCGGACAACCATCGCCTTCGGCGTCAGGCTGAACCAGGTGACCGTGTGCAGCACCACGAAGAGGAACGTGACCACGTTGACGGCGACCACCAACGGGTTCGCGGCGAAGTCCAGGAAGCCCTTGTACGCCGCCCCACCGCGGCCGACCGCCGCCACCAGGAGGAGCAGGAACACCACGAACCAGGCGATGAAGATGCTGCTCAGCTCGCGCATCACGAACACGAAGTAGGTGCGCCTCCCGACCCACCACCACGTCGAGACCGGCCGACGGTAGGTCCGCACCTCGGTCATCGGGCACCCCTCGGCAGCAGCAGCGCCTTCACCGACTCCTTGGCCGCCTTCAGCTTGTAGCGCTGGATGGCGCCCGCGGGATCGACGTGCTGGGGACACACCCGGGTGCACTCGCCGACGAAGGTGCACCCCCACACGCCTTCGTGCTCGATGAGTACGTCGAGACGTTCGCGTGCTCCCTGGTCACGGGAGTCGAGGTCGTAGCGTTCGGCCAGCGCGATCGCCGCGGGACCGACGAAGTCCGGGTCGAGGCCGTAGACCGGGCAGGCCGCGTAGCAGAGCATGCAGTTGATGCACATGCTGAACTGCTTGTAGGCGTCGAGCTCCTCCGGCGTCTGGAGGTACTCGCCGTCGTCGACCGGCATCTCGTCGTCACGGATGATCCACGGCTTCACGCGGGGCAGCTTCTGCATGAAGTCGTCCATGTCGATCACAAGGTCGCGCACGACGGGGAAGTTGGCGAGGGGCTCGATCCGGATCGGGCCGGGCGCATGGTCGGCGAGGAACGTGCCGCAGGTCAGCCGCGGCTCGCCGTCGACGTTCATCCCGCAGCTGCCGCAGATCCCCATCCGGCACGACCACCGGAACGACAGCGTGGGGTCGGTCTCGTTCTTGACGTGGTTGAGCGCGTCGAGCACCGTCCACTCGCGGCGCAGCGGGACGTCGTACTCCTGCCAGTGCGGTTCGGTGTCCTGGTCAGGCCGGTACCTCGACACCCGCAGACCGATCGTCGCTCTGTTGCCACTGCGCTGTGCCATGGCTACCTCCCGTAGACCCGCTCGCCCGGCGGCCACCGGGTGATCGTCACCGGCAGGTGCTCGACCCGCGACGTGCCGTCCGGGTTGCGGTGGACCAGCAGGTGGGTGAGGAACCGCTCGTCGTCCCGACGAGGGAAGTCGGTGCGCTGGTGTGCGCCTCGGGACTCCTCGCGGTGCAGCCCCGAGCTCAGGATGCACTCGGCGATGTCGAGCATGTTGGCCAGCTCGAGCGCCGCGACCAGCTCGGTGTTGAACGACCGGCTGGTGTCGGAGACGCCGACGTTGGAAACCCGCTGCTGCAGCTCGGCCAGGGCGTCGGCGCCCTTGGTCATCGACGGACCCGTGCGGTAGATGCCGGCACTCTCCTCCATGGTCGCCTGCATCTCGTCCCGGATCGTGGCGACGCGTTCGGCCCCAGGCTCATGGTCGAACAGGTCCACGTTGAGCCGGCGTATCTCGTCCCCGGCTTGTCGGGCGACCACCGCCGGAGGGTCGCCGGCACTGGCGGCGTACTCCGCCGCTGCGCGGCCTGCGCGGGCACCGAACACCAGCAGCTCGGGCAGCGAGTTCGAGCCGAGCCGGTTCGCCCCGTTGATGCTCACGCAGGCGGTCTCGCCGGCCGCGTACAGCCCGGCCACCGGGGTCGCGCCGTGGATGTCGGTGTGGACCCCGCCCATCATGTAGTGCACGACGGGCCGGACGGGGACCAGCTCGGTGACCGGGTCGATGCGCTCGTACTTCAGGCACAGCTCGCGCACGAACGGGAGCTTGGCGTCGATGACCTTCGCGCCGAGGTGGCGCAGGTCGAGGTGGACGATCGGTCCGTACGGCGAGTCGGTGGTGCGTCCCTTCTCGACCTCGTGCACGAACGCCTGGGACAGCCTGTCGCGCGGACCGAGCTCCATGCTCCGCAGCACGGGTGTCGGCGACGGCGTGCCCAGGTCGTAGTCCTGCAGGTAGCGGTAGCCGTCCTTGTTCAGCAGCCAGCCGCCCTCGGCGCGGGCCGCCTCGGTGATCAGGATGCCGGTGAACGGCAGGCCGGTCGGGTGGTACTGGACGAACTCCATGTCCTTCAGCGGCGCGCCGGCGCGGTAGGCCAGCGCCATGCCGTCGCCGGTGTTGATGTTGGCGTTCGTCGTGAACGGGAAGACCTTGCCGCAGCCGCCGGTGCAGAGCACGACGGCCTTGGCTGCGACGGCCTGGATCCTGCCGGTCATCAGCTCCACCGCGACCACGCCGTGCACCCGGCCGTCGTCGACGAGCAGCTTGGTGACGAACCACTCGTCGTACCGGGTCACCTCGTCGTACTTCAGCGACGTCTGGAACAGCGCGTGCAGCATGTGGAACCCGGTCTTGTCGGCGGCGAACCACGTGCGCATCTTCTTCATGCCGCCGAACGCGCGTACGGCGACGCGTCCGTCGGGCTGCCGGCTCCACGGACATCCCCAGTGCTCGAGCTGCAGCAGCTCCCGTGGTGCCTGCTCGACGAACATCTCGATCGCGTCCTGGTCCCCGAGCCAGTCGCTGCCCGAGATGGTGTCGTAGATGTGCTCCTCCAGCGTGTCCCCCTCGGCGATGACGCCGGCCGCGCCGCCCTCCGCGGACACCGTGTGGCTGCGCATCGGGTACACCTTGGACATCACGGCCACGTCGAGCCGCGGGTTCGTCTCGGCGATCGCGATCGCGGCGCGCAGCCCCGCCCCGCCGCCCCCGATCAGGATCACGTCATGCGCGGCGACGAACTCGCCGTCACTCACCGCGGAACTCCTCTTCCACGAGGACCTTGCCGCGGTGGTTCACCACCATGTGATGCACGCTGCCGTCGTGGAACTCCTCGCGGCTGCTTCGGCAGCCGCAGGAGAAGCTCACCTCCTCGGTGGACAGCCCCAGATGGTCCTCGGTCACCGACCGTGTCCCGCCCTTGTGCTGCCCGCACGGCGCGAGCGTCGCCTCGAAGGTCGTGATGGTCGAAGTCATGAGGACCTCCCGTGGGCGGGTCAGGCCGGCAGCGGGCGCGTCTTGGCCGCGTGCGCGGTACGTCGACCGAGCGCGTACAGCACCGTCGCGACCAGCAGGGACAGCACGGCGATGCCGGCGACCAGGTAGAACCACGACCCGTACGCGACGTGCGCACCGGCGATGGTGATCTCGCCCTGGTCGTTCGGGATCAGCGGCGTCCAGGAGCCGCTGAGCGTGGCGACGATCCCGACCAGCGTGGCCAGGCCGCCGAGCAGCGCGCACACGTAGAAGACCACCGGGTGCGCGAGCCGGGTGGCCTGGTAGCGGGGCAGGAACCGCCGGATGATGATCACGACGTCGACGAACAGGATCACCATCGACACGCACCAGATGACGGTCACCGCGGCCTGCAGCACGTCGTACACCTTGGTCTGGATGTCGATCGGCTTGCCGCCGCCGATGCCGAACGACGGCATCAGCACGAACGCGACCAGGGTGAAGAACGCCGCGACGACGGTCTGCACCCACACCGCGTTGCTGGGCACCTTGTTCTTGTTCACCCGGCCCATCGCCGCGGGCAGCCGCTGGTCGAGCCCGGAGACGAACACCAGCCGGGCGAACGAGTAGTTGTAGACCACGGTGATGAACAGGAAGAACGCCGCGAAGACCACGGCGACCAGCTTGGCCAGCGCGCTGCCCAGCCCGATGTCGACCGCCTGCGCCAGCGCCGTGACCTGCGCGGAGGAACCGTCCGCGGCGGGCACGGTGACCATGATCGCCCAGGTGGCCAGCAGGTAGGCGAGCATCACCGCGAGCGAGCCCCAGACGAGGTACCGCGTGATCGACCGTTCGTGCTTGATCTCGACGCCCATGTTGAGCGGCACCTCGACGCCCAGCAGCGCGAGGATCACCAGGCCGAAGAAGCTCCAGTTGGACAGGTTGAGCCCGGAGTCCGCCGACGGCGCGTACGCCGACCAGTTCCAGGGGTCGGTGACCGCCGTGCCCGCACCGAGGACGTGCGCGAGCCCGGCGACGAACACCAGCAGGATCGCGACGCCGTACAGCACGAAGATGACGTTCACGAGGTTCTGGGTGAGCCGGAAGCGTTGGTTGGCGAGGAACGCCGACAGCACGATGAACGCCATGATGATCAGGCCCTGGACCTGCACGCTCGCCGCGCCGACGGTGGACGGGAACACGTAGCCCAGGAAGCTGAGCACGACGGTGCCGGTGGCGACCATGACGAGGACGCCGGGCCACCAGGCGCAGAAGCCCGCGAAGAAGCCCCAGAACGACCCGAACGCCTTCTGCGTCCAGAGGTAGATGGAGCCCTCACCGGGGAACATCCGGCCGAGCTGGCCGGTCACGATCGCGCCCGGGATCAGGAACAGCAGGAAGCCCAGCACCCACCAGCCGAAGGCCGACGGGCCGGCGCTCTGGATCACCGCCGCGTTGGTGATGAACAAGACGATCGAGACGAAGATCGCCACCATGTCGAACGAGTTGAGGACCTTCGGCAGCATGCCTCCTGCCACTCGTTCGGAGGGGAGCTCGGTGTGCGGCTCCGCGCCCAAGTCGGCCATCGGACGCTCCTTTCAAGCGTCTCCAGGCTAGAACCGCGTGCCCGAGCGGGCAATGCGCCCGCGATCCGTCTTCAGCTCGCTGACCTGGGCTTTTGCCCGATTTGGATCGGTAGCTGTGACCCACTGGGGCCATGCCCGCGTGGCCGCGGCGGCAGCACACTGATCACGACGGGGCTGCTGCCTGGAGGTCACCGTGACGACAGAATCTTCGCTCGAGCACATGAACGACGACGCCCGGCTCGCCAGCCTGGGCTACCGACCCCAGCTCAACCGGGTGCTGGGCGGCTTCAGCAACTTCTCGGTCGCGTTCACCTACCTCTCGCCGATGGTCGGCATCTACTCGCTGTTCGCGCTGGGCGTGGCGGCGGGCGGGCCGGCGTACGTGTGGCTGACCTGGGTGCCGGTCATCGGCATGCTGTTCGTCGCGCTGGTCTTCGGCGAGCTGGCCAGCCACTACCCGGTGGCGGGTGCGCTCTACCAGTACAGCAAGTTCTCCGTCGGCCCGTCGTACGGCTGGTTCGTCGGTTGGTTCTACGGCATCGCCCTGCTGATCACCGTGGCCGCCGTCGACACCGGTGTGGTCGGCTACGCGACGGCGCTGGCGCACAACTGGTTCGGCTGGAACCTCGACCCGACCAGCCACGTGACGCTCCTGGTCTTCACCGCCGGCCTGCTGGCCATCCAGACGATCCTGAACATCACCGGCGCGCGGGTGATGGGGCGCGTGGCGCAGTTCGGCGTGTACGTCGAGATCGTCGGCACCCTGGGCATCGCGCTGATCCTGGCCATCAACGGCTTCCACCACGGGCTGGGTTTCCTGTTCTCCACGGAGAACGTGGCGCACGTCGCGAGCAACCCGCTCGGGCTGGACTTCGGCGGCAACTGGCTGACCGGTGCCGCCCTGATCGCCGTGCTCGCGCCGGTCTACATCTTCTACGGCTTCGAGTCCGCCGGCGACATCTCCGAGGAGACGAAGGACGCGGGCGTCCAGGTGCCCAAGTCGATGCGCCGGGCCCTGATCTACGGCGGCATCTCGTCGTTCATCCTGATCGCCGCGCTGCTGCTGGCGATGCCGGGCGGCACCGACCCGGTCGGCAGGACCGTGAAGGGCGGCGGCGTGCCGTTCATCCTCAGCAGTCTGCCGAGTGCCCTGCAGGACTTCCTGCTCGTGCTGATCATCTTCGCGTTCTTCTCCTGCGGCACCTCGGTGCAGGGCGCCGGCAGCCGGCTGGCGTTCTCCTACGCCCGCGACGGAGCGCTGCCCGGCTCAGCCTGGCTGGCCAAGGTCAACCCCCGGTTCAAGACGCCGACCAACGCCCTCGTCGCCGGCGCCGTCGTCACGATGCTGTTCGTGCTGTTCGTCTTCTACTCGCCCTCCAAGGACCTGCACATCGGCTTCATCACCTACCCGGCCAACACCAACGCCCTGGTCTCCCTGGTGTCCTTCGGCGTCAGCGGCATCTACCTGTCGTTCCTGCTGACCGTCATCGCCGCGATCGTCGCCCGCGCCCGCGGCTGGATCCCGGAGGGCCGCTTCCAGCTCGGCCGGTGGGGATGGGCCGTCACGATCACCGCCGCCGCCTACCTCGGGCTGATGCTCGTCAACGTGGTCTTGCCGACCGGGCTGGCCAGTCCGCGCGCGTACTTCAACCTGGACTGGATCACGTTGGTGGTGATGGCGATCGTCGCGCTCGTCGGGCTCGCGGTCTTCCTGCTCGGCAAGCCCGACCGGTCCGTCCGCACGCACCTGCACGACGAGGCCGAGCCCACCGGTGCCGAGCGGCACGGACCGGCGAAACCTGCGGCGATGTGAGGCTGTCCGCGTCGGTCTGGTCCACGCTCGGGTGGGCGTCGGACAGGGCGCGCCGGGGGTCGACCGGGTCATGGGTCGAACCGACATCAACGACGCGAACAGGGTGCGCACCCGGGGCATGACGGGCTCTCGGCGACTGAATGTCCTTCTGTTCGGGTGTGCACGGAGGGACTAGGTAGATCTGTCGATGCAGGCCCGCGCGAATCGGCGAGAAGGTGAATCTCAAGCGGTCGCATCCGCGACCGCCCGTCATGAGGAGGATCCGTATGCCCAGGAGAATCTCCACCGCCACACTGCTGGCCGGCCTCGTGATCGGCGTGACCGGCGCCTCGTTGGTCTCGAGTGCCTCGGCGGGGCCGAGGCCCGCATCCCCTATCGACAAGCAAGCCGTGGCCGGTGCGGCCGCTTCAGCGAGTACGACGGTCCGGGTGCGCGGGACCCAGGTGCCGATCAACGCCGACAAGGGCATCTACGAGACGCGTGGGGATCTGGTCGGTCGCTGGACGTTCATCCCGAAGAAGACCCTGCACGACACGCCGAGACTCTTCGTGGAATCGGGTGTGGAGCGCTTCAACGGCTGCCTCGACCGGAACCACGACAAGACATGCGCGGCGCGCGAGCCGCACGGCGTGCTGCGCTCGGCGTACCTCTACTGGGCCAGCTTCGACGGGAACCGCAAGCTGGTGCGGGGGCAGTGCGTTCATCCAGTCACCGGCGGAACGCGGGACTTCACCAGCGCGCGCGGCCTGCTGCACATGGTCGACACCCCCGTCGGGGACGCTGTCCGCACGACGTACCGGGGTCGGGTGGTGCTCACAGCAGCAGTAGCCCCGGCGACCGGGCAAGCGCCACAGACCTTTGGCTCCGCGGCTGGTTCGGCGCCGACCCGGCGCGCCTGCTGATCCGGCTCCTGCCGTCGGCCCAGCAATGCGGCTGCGGATCAAGCGCAGCTCGTGACACCGGGCGGTCGGTGCCCCGGCCCGTCACCCGCGTGCGCCGGAGAGCACCTGCCCAAGTGCGTCGACCAGACAGCCGATGTCATCCTCGGTCGCCACGAGCGGTGGCGCCAGCCGGATCGTGGCCCCGTGCGTCTCCCTGGTGAGGACACCCCGCCTCAACAACGCCTCGCACAGCTGCCGGCCCGACATCGACGCCGGATCGACGTCGACGCCGGCCCACAGACCACGGCAACGCACCTCGAGCACACCATGACCGACGAGCGCCCGGAGGCCCTGCTCCATCACCGACCCGAGCCGGGCAGCGCGCTCCTGGAACTCCCCCGTCCGGAGCATGGCGACCACCTCGCGGCCGATGGCGGCTGCGAGCGGGTTGCCTCCGAAGGTCGAGCCGTGCGACCCCGGCGTGAACACCTCCATCACGTCGCGGTCCGCGGCCACGGCGGAGACCGGGTACAGGCCACCGCCGAGTGCCTTGCCGAGGATGTACACGTCCGGAACCACGCCCTCGTGGTCGCACGCGAACGTCCGACCGGTCCGGGCCAGACCCGACTGGATCTCGTCGGCGACCATGAGCACGTTGCGCTCGTCGCACAGCGCGCGGACCTGCCGGAGGAACCCGTCCGGCGGGAGGATCACACCGGCCTCCCCCTGGACCGGCTCGAGGAGAACCGCCACGGTCGTGTCGTCGACCGCGTCCGAGATGGCCGAGACGTCGCCGTACGGCACCACGCGGAAGCCCGGGGTGAACGGGCCGTAGTCACTCCTCGCCTCCGCGTCCGTGGAGAAGCTGACGATGGTCGTCGTACGTCCGTGGAAGTTGCCCTCCATCACGACGATCGACGCCCGATCCGCCGGCACTCCCCGCACCTGGTGGCCCCAGCGCCGGCTCAGCTTGATGGCCGTCTCGACGGCCTCGGCGCCGGTGTTCATCGGCAGCACCATCTCCTTGCCGGTCAGCGCGGCGAGGTCACGGACGAACGGGCCCAGCTGGTCGTTGTAGAACGCCCGGCTCGTCAAGGTGAGCCGACAGAGCTGCTCCTGCACGACTGCGACCAAGCGAGGATGGCCATGCCCGAAGTTGAGCGCGGAGTATCCCGCGAGGCAGTCCAGATAACGCCTGCCCTCCACGTCGGTGACCCACGCACCCTCACCGGAGCTGATGACGACCGGCAGGGGACGGTAGTTGTGCGCCGCCCAGCGCTCGGTGAGCTCGATGTGCTCGGCAGAGCCCAGCCGGTCGTCCGTCATGTCGCCATGCTGGCACCGACCGGCTGACGCGGCGAGACGCAGAGTGCGCCCGATACCCGACCGCCGCGGTCGACACTGGTCACACCTGAGACGTGCGGAGCGCGAATGGCCGAGCTGACGATCTTCCTCGCCGGCGACGTGATGACAGGACGTGGGATCGACCAGGTCCTCCCGTCTCCGGGCGATCCAGCGCTGCGTGAGCGGCTGGTGCGGGACGCGCGGGGGTACGTCGCGCTCGCGGAGTCCGTCAACGGCCCGATCCCCTGGCCCGTGCCGGTGTCCTGGCCGTGGGGCGACGTGTTGACGGTCCTCGAGGAGGCGCAGCCGGACGTCCGGGTCATCAACCTGGAGACCAGCGTGACCACGTCCGGCGACTTCGCGCCGGGCAAGCCGGTGCACTACCGGATGCATCCGGACAACGTCGAGTGCCTGGTGGTAGCCCGGCCCGACGTGTGCGCGCTCGCCAACAACCACGTCCTCGACTTCGGGCAGAGCGGTCTGGTCGAGACCCTGCGCACGCTCGACGACGCCGGGTTGGCCCACACCGGCGCCGGCCGGAACGTCCGGGAGGCGCAGCGCCCGGCCGTGGTCCCGGTCGGGGCCCGCCGGGTGGTCGTGCACGCGGTCGGGACCGAGTCCAGCGGCGTGCCGTCCGGGTGGGCGGCCACCGAGCACCGCGGCGGCGTGGCCTTCGTCCCGGACCTGTCAGCATCCGGTGCCGACGCGCTCGCGACCCGGGTGCGGCGCACCGCACGCCCGGGTGACGTCGTGGTGGTGTCGGTGCACGCGGGCTCGAACTGGGGGTACGGCGTGAGCGCCCGCTACACGCGCTTCGCCCGTCGCCTCGTGGACGGCGGCGTGGACGTGGTGCACGGGCACTCCTCGCACCATCCGCGTCCACTGGAGGTCTATCGCGGCCGCCCGATCCTGTACGGCTGCGGCGACCTGGTCGACGACTACGAAGGCATCGGCGGCTTCGAGTCGTACCGTCCCGACCTCCGGCTGCTCCACCTCGTCACCCTGGACGCCGACACGCACGTGCTCTCGCGCGTCCGGATGGTGCCGATGCGCGCGCGGCGCCTCCGCCTGGAAGCGGTGACCGGGCCGGACGCCGTCTGGCTGAAGCAGACCCTGGCGAGGATCAGCCGGAAGTTCGGCACCGCCGTCGAGCTCGGTCCGGACGGCAGCCTGCTCGCCACGGCGGACCGCTCCGCCTAGTCGGATCAGCTGCCCGGGAGGCGGTACTCCACGTTGCGCCGGCTTGCCTCGTCGATCTCCTCGGGCGTGAGCAGCACCGTCGTCCGCGAGCGCGCCGCGCCCCCGATGGCCGTTCGCAGACTGAGTGCGGCGACCGAGACGTTGTCCGGCACGTCGGCGATCACGACGAGGTCCTCGGCACCGAAGGCGTAGTAGAAGGCCTCGAGCCGGCCGCCGACGCTGGTGAGCATCTCCTCCACCGCAGCGCGTCTGCCGGTGCCGCCTTCGGCGGCAAGCCCCCTTGCGCCCTCCGCTGTGTAGCTGATCTGCCACAGGTACTTCGGCATGACGGTCACCCTTCTGCGCCACAAGGCCGCCCTGAAGCAAACCTACCGCCGCGCGGACGGGCCAGGGCAGGCCGAGGAGGCCGGCACCGACCGGCTCGCCGAGGTCAGGCGCCGGTGAGGTGCTCGGGCAGGACCGGCACCCGGGCGAGCGACAGCCGGGTGAGCGACAGCCCCGCTCCGCCACATCCCCGCGTTCACGCTCGCTAGCAGCGAAGACGCGCCAGCTGCCCTCGCCTTCGCGAGCCATGCGCGTCGCCCGAAACGCTTACGCGAGGGCGTGATGCGCGACTTGTCGACCGCCGGCGCCGTGGTCTCGACAGGCTCGACCACCCGGGGGACGACGTGGCTGCGAGGCGTAGAAATGAAGACATGCTGGACAACGTGTTCCGGCGGGCGTTCGTGCTCCTCCTCGCCCTGGTGGCCTCGCTGTTCACCGGGGTCGGCGGGGATCCCGCCCGCGCACCCGGACCGAGGGACGCCCCGGAGTACACCGTCGTCCAGATGAACCTCTGTCTGTCCGGGCGGGCGGGCTGCTTCGCTCGCACTCACTACCCCGCGGTGGTCGACGAGGCCGTCCGGCAGATCAGACGCTACGACGCCGACGCGGTCACGCTCGCGGAGGTGTGCAGCGGCGACGTACGCACCCTCGCCGACGAGGTCGGGTACGCCGCCCGCTTCGCGCCCGTGAACGCAGGCTCCGGGCTCTCGATCCCGTGCCGCAGCCCCGGGCGGCCGCGGCGTCTACGGGATCGCGGTGCTGAGCCGCGCCCCCGTCACGGACTCCCACGACACCCGGTACGACTCGCAGGACGGCATCGAGGACCGGCAGGCGCTCTGCGTCACCACCGCGCAGGAGGTCACCGTCTGCGGCACCCACCTGACCCTGCGGTTCCCCCAACCGGTCGGGAAGGTGAACGAGGCGCAGTGCCGCGAGCTGGCCGACCTCCTCGCGCACCGGAAGCACGGCGGTCCGCTGCTGGCGTCCGGGGACATGAACCGCGCCGAACCCTGTGCGCCGCCGGGCATGTGGACGCGCACCGACGCCGCCGCCCTCCAGTCAGCGGGCTTGCAGCACGTGTACGGCAACTCCTGGTTCGCCGACCCTGTGGTGCGGGTCGAGCCGATGCGCTTCACCGACCACGACGCCCTCGTGGTGACGGCGCGGCTGCGCCGTTGACTGCTCAGGTGCCGGTCAGGTGCTCGGGCCGGACCGGTACCCGGGTCAGCGGCAGCCCGGTGGCGGCGCGGATCGCGGCGACGACGGCCGGCGTCGAGGAGATCGTCGGCGGCTCCCCGACCCCGCGCAGGCCGTACGGCGCGTGCGGGTCGGCGAGCTCGAGCATCTCGACCCGCATCGGCGGCATGTCGAGCACGGTCGGGATCAGGTAGTCGGTGAAGGACGGGTTGCGGACCAGCCCGTCGACGACCTGGATCTCCTCCATCACGGCCAGGCCGAGGCCCTGCGCGCTGCCGCCGTGGATCTGGCCGAGGACCGCGCCGGGGTTGAGCGCCCGACCGACGTCCTGCGCGCAGTCGAGGGCGACCACCTTCACCAGCCCCAGCTCGACGTCCACGTCGACGACGGCCCGGTGCGCGGCGAACGCGAACTGCACGTGCGCGCGTGCCCTGCCCGGTCTCGGGGTCCAGCGTCGTGGTCGGGCGGTGCCGCCACTCGACGGTGCGCTCGACGGCCTCGTCGCCGACCAGGTCGACGACGGCGGCCACCCGTTCGCCGGCCGGGCCCGACGACGTGGCCGTCCTCGAGGCTCAGCGTGGCCGGTGCCACCCCCGCCGCGACCGACGCGCGGGACAGCAGCTCGGCGGCGACCTCGCGGCACGCCGCCTGCACCGCGCCGCCGGTGACGTAGCTCTGCCGCGACGCCGACGTCGACCCGGCCGAGCCGACCCGGGTGTCGGCGGTCTCGACCCGCACGTGCGCGATGCCGAGCTCGGTGCGGGCGATCTGCTCCTGCAGCGTGACGAGCCCCTGGCCGACCTCGACGGCGGCGGTGTGCACCGTGACGAGCGGCTCGCCGCCGACGACCTGCACCGTCACGCGGGCGGTGGAGTAGTCGTCGAAGCCCTCCGAGAAGCAGATGTTCTTGATGCCGACGCCGTAGCCGACGCCGCGCCGTACGCCCTCGCCGTGCGTCGTGTTGGCGACGCCGCCGGGCAGCGACCGGAGGTCCGAGCGTGGCCGGCGGCGGCAGCGGCATGTCGCGGACCCGGCGGACCAGCTCGGCGACCGGGGCGGCCGAGTCGAGCACCTGCCCGGTGGCGACCCGGTCACCCTCGGCCAGCCCGTTGCGGATCCGGATCTCCACGGGGTCCAGCCCGACGGCCTCGGCGAGCCGGTCCATCTGCGACTCGTAGCCGAACGCGGCCTGCACCGCGCCGAAGCCGCGCATCGCCCCGCACGGCGGGTTGTTGGTGTAGGCGCCGTAGCAGTCGATCGAGACGTTGGGTACGACGTACGGCCCGACGCCGAGCGTCGCGGCGTTGGCGACGACGGCCGGCGTGCTCGACGCGTAGGCGCCGCCGTCGAGCACGATCTCCGCGCGCACGTAGACGAGCCGGCCGTCCGCGTCGGCGCCGTGCTCGTAGCGCATCCAGGCCGGGTGCCGGTGCACGTGCCCGAAGAACGACTCCTCGCGGGAGTACACCATCTTCACCGGCCGGCCGGTGCGCAGCGCCAGCATGCACGCGTGCACCTGCATCGACAGGTCCTCCCGCGCACCGAAGGCCCCGCCGACGCCGGCCAGCGTGATCCGGACGAGCTCCTCGTCGAGCCCCAGCGCGTAGGCGACCTGGCTGCGGTCGACGTGCAGCCACTGGGTCGCGACGTACAGGTCGACCCCGCCGTCCACGGCCGGCACCGCGAGACCCGACTCCGGCCCGAGGAACGCCTGGTCCTGCATGCCGACCTCGTAGTCGCCGGTGACCACGACCGCGGCCGAGGCCGACGGGTCGCCGCGCCGGATCCGGACGTGCCGCACGGTGTTGCCACCCGGATGCAGCGCCTCGCCCTCACCCCGGACCGCGGCCCGCGGGTCGGTGACGGGCGGCAGCTCCTCGTAGTCGACCTCGACCAGCGCCGCGGCCCGGCGGGCGGTCTCGGGATGGTCGGCCGCGACCAGCGCGACGGCCTCGCCCTGGTAGCGCACCCGGTCGTGGGCGAGGACCGGCTGGTCGCGGTGCTCCAGCCCGTAGGCGTTCACACCGGGCACGTCCTCGTGGGTGAGCACGGCGAAGACGCCGGGCACGGCGAGCGCGGCCGCGGTGCGGATGCCGGTGATCCGCGCGTGGGCATGCGGGCTGCGCAGCGTGGCGCCCCACAGCATCCCGTCCATCCAGAGGTCGGAGGAGAACGCGAACTCACCGCGCACCTTGAGCGCGCCGTCGGGCCGCAGCGGCGCTCTCGCCGACCCCGTCCCGGGTGCGGCTGCGAGCCCCGGTGGGCGCGGAGGTCATCGTCCGCTCCGCTCGAGCAGGGTGCGGGTGGCCGCGGCCGCACGGCGGGCGAGGGCGCGCTCGTCGGCGGTCAGCAGTACGTCGTCCTCGACGACCGTCGCGCCGCCGACCAGCAGCCTGGCCAGCGGGGGCCGGGAGCCGAGCACCAGCGCCGCGACCGGGTCCTCGCAGCCGGCGTGGCCGAGCCCGTCGAGGCGCCACAGCGCGATGTCGGCGAGCTTGCCCGGCCTCCAGCGAGCCGATCTCGTCCTCGCGGCCCAGCACCCGCGCGCCGCCGATGGTGCCGAGCGCCAGCGCGTCGCGGGCGGTCATCGCGGCCGGCCCGCCGCGCAGCCGGGCCACCATCACGGCGGCGTGCAGCTCCGTGACGAGCGAGCTCTCCTCGTTGGAGGCGGACCCGTCGACGCCGAGCCCCACCGCGACGTCGGGCTCGCGGAGCGCGGCGACCGGGGCCAGGCCGGCGCCGAGGCGGGCGTTGCTGGTCGGGCAGTGCGCCACCGCCGTACCGGACGCGGCGAGCCGTTCGATCGCCCGCGTCGTCGACGTGGACGCAGTGGGCGAGCCAGACGTCGTCGCCGAGCCAGCCCAGCCGTTCGGCGTACTCGATCGGCGTGCAGTCGTAGGTGCGACCGGCAGAAGGTGTCCTCGTCGAGCGTCTCGGCCAGGTGGGTGTGCAGCCGGGCACCGCGGTCGCGGGCCAGCGCGGCGGCCTCGCGCATCAGGTCCTCGGTGACCGAGAACGGCGAGCAGGGCGCGACGCCCATCCGCAGCATCGAGCCGGGCGACGGGTCGTGGTGGGCGTCGAGGGCGCGCAGCGTGCCGGCCAGGGCGGCCTCGGTCGTCTCCACGACGCTGTCCGGCGGCAGCCCGCCCCGGGAACGGCCCGAGGTCCATCGACCCGCGGGTCGGGTGGAACCGCAGGCCGACCTCGCGGGCCGCCTCGACGGTCGCGCCGAGCACGTCGCCGCCGTCGCGCGGGAACACGTAGTGGTGGTCGGTGGTGCTGGTGCAGCCGGTGCGGGCCAGCCAGCCGAGCCCGGCCGCGGCGGCGGCGCCCACGACGTCCTCGTCGAGTCCCTCCCAGACCGGGTAGAGCGTGGTGAGCCAGCCGAACAGGTCGTCCTGCTGGGCCAGGCCGCGGGTCGCCCACTGGTAGAGGTGGTGGTGGGTGTTGACCAGGCCGGGGGTGGCGAGACAGCCGCGCCCGTCGACGACCTCGTCCGCGTCGGCGACGACGTCGGGCGGCGGGGCCGGGACCCACCGCGACGATCCGGGCCCCGTCGACGACGACGTGCCCGTCGGCGTGCTCCGTGCCCGGCCTCGTCGACCGTCGGCGACCGCGCAGCCCTCGATCACCGCGGTCATCGCGCACCGCCCGCGCGCGACGCGGCCAGCCGGACCGCGTCGAGGATCTTCTCGTAGCCGGTGCAGCGGCAGAGGTTCCCGGCCAGCGCCTCGCGGACGTCGGCGTCGGCCGGGTCGGGATCACGCTGGAGCAGGTCGTGCACGGCGACGACGAGGCCCGGCGTGCAGAAGCCGCACTGGACGGCGCCGGCGTCGACGAAGGCCTGCTGCACCGGGTGCGAGCCGGTCGCCCGTCGGCCAGCCCCTCGACGGTGACGACCGTGCGGCCCTCGGCCTGGCCGGCCGCGACCAGGCACGAGCAGACCGGGACGCCGTCGAGGTAGACCGTGCAGGAGCCGCACTCGCCCTGCTCGCAGGCGTTCTTGGAGCCGGGCAGGCCGAGCCGCTCGCGCAGGACGTAGAGCAGGCTCTCGCCCGCCCAGACGTCGTCGGCGACGCGGTCCTCGCCGTTGACCGTGCAGCTGCACCCTCATGACGCCTCCCCCGTGCGGTACTCGTCCCAGGCCCAGGTCGCGGTGCGGGCGGCCAGCACGGCCAGCGCGTGCCGGCGGTAGGCCGCGCTGCCGCGCACGTCGTCGATCGGGTCGGCGGCGGCCGGCGACGAGCTCCCCGAACCGGCGTACGACGGACGCGCCGAGCGGCGACCGGCCGTCCCAGTCGAGCTCGCCGGCAAGCAGGTCCTCGGCCGCCGGTGCCGCCCGGGGCGTGGGGGCGGCCGACCCGATGCCGGTGCCGACCCGCCGCGCGCCGGGGTGCAGCGCGAGGGCGAACGACGCGACCGCGATCACCATCGCGTTGCGGGTGCCGATCTTGGCGAACTGCTGCGGCCCGCCGGTGACCGGCACGTGCACGGCCCGGATCAGCTCGTCGGGCTCGAGCGCGTTGCGCTTCACGCCCGATGAAGAAGTCGGCGGCCGGGACGAGCCGCCGGCCGCGCACCGACTCCACCTCGACGGTGGCTCCCGCGGCGAGCAGCGGCGGGTGCGCGTCGCCGGCCGGGGACGCGGAGCCGAGGTTGCCGGCGACCGTGCCCCGGTTGCGGATCTGCGGCGAGCCGACCGTGCGCGAGGCCATCGCCAGGCCGGGCACCAGCCCGCCGAGGTCGGACTCGACCTGCGCGTAGGTGACGCCCGGCGCCGATCCGGACCACGCCGTCCTCGACCGACCAGGTCGGCGATCTCGTCGACGCGGGTCAGGTCGAGCAGGCCGGCGGGGCGGCGCCGGTCGAAGTTGATCTCGACCATCACGTCGGTGCCGCCGGCGATCGGCAGCAGCTCGGGCCGCTCCGCCTTCGCGGCCAGCGCCTCGGCCCAGGTGTCGGGCTGCAGCAGGTCCATCGGCTCACCACGCCCCGTCGTCGGCCGCGGCGCCGTCGGCCAGCACCGTCGCCTCGATCAGCCCGTAGGGCCGGTCGTCGACGTGGAACACCTCGCCCGGGTTGTCCAGCCCGAACGGCTCGAGGTCGACCAGGAGGTGGTGCCGGTTGGGCAGCCGCAGCCGCACCTCGTCGACCCCGGGGCAGGTCGACACGACCCGCGCGCCCATCGCGTAGAGGGTCTGCTGCAGCGAGCGGCTGTAGGTGTCGGCGAAGGCGGTCGATCAGCGCCGACCGGACCGCGTCGTACGACGCCTGCCAGTCGGCCTGCGGCTCGGCGTGCCGCCACCGGGCCTCGACCGAGGTGCACAGGATGCGGTCGTCGGTCTCGGGAAGCGTCGTGTAGCGGTCGGTGGCGAAGCCCGGAACTCCGAGCCGGTGGAGTTGAGCAGCACCAGGTCGCGCAGCCCGGACCGGACCCGTGGTGCCCTCGGCGTCGTGCGTCACCGTCGTCGTGCGGGTCTCGCGGCCGGACCGGGCGAACGAGTGGTCGGCCAGCCGCTCCCAGCTGGTGCTCGTCGACGGTCACCGTCGCCCGGTGCACCGCCTGCTGGGTGTCGACGAAGTGCCGGGCGAGCAGCGCGGCGAAGTCCTCGACCTGGTCGACCCCGTGCTCGCGCGCGAACGCGTAGACGGTGTTCTTCTGGGTGTCCGTGGGCAGCACCGCGCGCGTTGTCGCCGGTGAGGTGGACCGTCGTCCATGTCACCGGCGAGCGCGACGCTGACGGTGAGGTCGTGCAGCACGTGCCGGGGCCGGTCGCGGTCGACCTTCATCACGCGGATCTCGGCCTTGCCGTACTGGTTGTCCCCCAGGCGCGCCTGCATCAGGAGCCCCGGTAGGTCGAGTAGGCGAACGGGCTGAGCAGCAGCGGCACGTGGTGGTGCGCGTCGGCGTCGGTGACCTCGAAGACCACGACGACCTCGGGGTAGAACGTCGTGCCGCCCTGCGCGGCGAAGTAGTCGCCGCTGCCGAACACCAGCCGGTGCACGCCCGTCGTCGTGGCGGCGTCCCAGCCGGCGACCCGGCCGTCGTCGTCGGTGACCGCCTCGGCCACCGGCTCCCAGCCGCCGTCGTCGCGGCGCTCCCACCGGACGCGCGACCCCGCGTGCCGGGGTGCCCCGGACGGCGTCGAGGACGTGGCTGGACAGGCTCATCCGGCGTCCACCACCTTCAGCAGCCGGAGCCGGACGATCTCGGCGAGCTCACGTCGTACGACGTCCCGCTCGGTGTCGTCGTCGTGGCCGAGCCGCTGCTCGAGCGCGGCCAGCATCTCCTCGGCGGACCGGCCGGCCGCCCGGATCAGGAAGACGTGCCCGAAGCGCTCCTCGTAGCGGCGGTTGCCCTCGGCGAGCCGCTCCTGCACGTCGGTGTCGACCGCGAGCGCGCCGGCCTGCTCGCTGCGCGACCAGCGGTCCTCGGTGGTGCTGCCGAGCCGGCGCTCGCCGATCCGCGCGTGCGCGGCGAGCGCCTGGTCGAGCGCGGCGTCGTCGAGGCCGAGCACGATCTCGTCGGAGAGGTCGAGGGCGGCCTTCGCCGAGGGGAACGGGCGGGCCGGGGACATCCGGCTGAGCCACGCGTCCGCGGCACAGCACGCGCGCAGCTGGTCGTCGCTCGGGTCCAGGTCCGTGCGTCATGCTCCCCCTCCTCTCCGGCCTTCCTACCACTCCGCCGCGTCGTCGGACGGGAAATCAGCGGCTCAGCTCGCCCAGGACACGCAGCCGTGCCAGCCCGCCGTCGGGGAACACGTCGAGCCGGACGTGGTCGACCGGGGTGGTGGCCGCGTCGCCGTCGACGGTCAGCACCTGCCGGGTGTCGGGCTGCACCTCGCCGCGCGGCAGCAGCGTCACCCAGCCGTCCGGTGCGCGGTCGCCGTCGGGCTCGCCGACACAGCCCCGGACGAGCACCTCCGCGGGGGCGTTGCCGACGAAGCACGACGTGTCCACGACCAGGCGGCGGACGGTGCCCCGGCCGGCCAGGCGCACCGTCACGTGGTCGTTGCCGGCGTCCCGGCGGCGCGCGTTCTCCCAGCCCTCGCCGGTGGTGCGCGCCCGACCGGGCATGAGCAGGTTGCGCGCCGAGGCGTAGAACTCGTCGGAGCAGTCGACCACGTCGCCGCCGTTCTCCAGCGCGGCCAGGTCGATGGTGCCGGTGAGCAGCGCCGGGTCCGGCACCGGACGGCCGTGCACGCGCAGCCGTGCGACGCCGCCGTCGGGGTGCAGCGTCAGCCTCACGTGCGTGCAGGTCGGCGACCCGTCGACCCCGAACGCGTTGGTCGCGTCGCCCTCGACCTCGGACACCGGCACGAGCGGCTGCCAGCTCGCGCCGAGCAGCTCGCTCGACCGACGGGTAGCCGGCCAGGTCCACGCCGTCCACGCTCACCCGGGGCGGGTAGTTGCCGACGAAGTAGGCCGTGTCGACGACCACGCCGCTCACCGCGGCCCGCACGCCGAGCCGCACGATCGCCAGGTCGTTGCCGGGCGTGCGCCGGCGTCGGGTCTCCCAGCCGTCGTACACCTTGCCGCGTGGTCCGAACGCGCGCGGGTCGTGGACGGGCGGCCCCGGCGTCACGAGGTTCTCCCGGGCCGCGAACAGCTCGTCGTTGGCGTACACGACGCTGGCCCCGAGCGCGCGCGAGGCGAGGTCGGGCTGGTCGGTGAAGTCGTGGCTCATCGTGGCCCTCCTCGGCGCGAGCAGCCGCCCGCGTGGCGGCGCGTCCAGGTCGACCGGCTGCCCGGCCAGCCAGGTCTGGCGGACGACGCCGGTGAGCGTCCGTCCGGCGTACGGCGTGACCGGGTGCCGGTGCTCGAGCCGGGCCGGGTCGACGACGAACGTCTCGTCGGGCGCGAGCACGCACAGGTCCGCGTCGGCGCCCTCGGCGATCCGGCCCTTGTGCCGCAGGCCGGCCCGGTCGGCGGGGGCGGTGGCCATCCAGCGCACCACGTCGGGCAGCCCGTGCCCGCGCTGCCGGGCCTCGGTCCAGGTGGCGGCCAGTCCCAGCTGGAGCGAGCTGACCCCGCCCCAGGCGTCGGCCAGACCGCCCGCCCCGGTCGCCTTCAGCTCGGCCGGGCACGGCGAGTGGTCGGAGACGACCATGCCGAGCGTCCCGTCGCGCAGCCCGGCCCACAGGCCGTCGCGGTTGTCGTCGTCGCGCAGCGGCGGGCAGCACTTGAAGGCGGCGTCGCCGTCGGGTGCGTCGGACGCGGTGAGGGTCAGGTAGTGCGGGCAGGTCTCGGCGGTGACGGGGACGCCGGCGTCGTGGGCGGCGCGTACGACGGGCAGGGCCGCCGCGGCCGCGAGGTGCACCACGTGGACGCGGCAGCCGGTGGCCCGCGAGGCGGCGACCACCGCCTCGACCGCGACCACCTCGGCCACCGGCGGGCGGCTCGCGGCGAACCCGGCGTAGTCGTTGCCGAAGGGGGCCGGCCGCAGGCTGTCGGGGTCCTCGGCGTGCACCAGCAGCAGCCCGCCGAACGACGCGACGGCCTCGGCGGCTCGGTGCAGGCCGGCCTCGTCGAGGGCGGGGAACTCCTCGACGCCCGAGTCGACCAGGAAGCACTTGAAGCCGAGCACGCCCTCGTCCCACAGCGGTCGCAGGTCGCGGGTGTTGCCGGGGACCGCGCCGCCCCAGAACGCCACGTCGACGAAGCAGCGGCCCTCCGCTGCCGAGCGCTTCGCGGCGAGCGCCGCGACGTCGACGGTCGGCGGCACGCTGTTGAGCGGCATGTCGACGATGGTGGTCACCCCACCGGCGGCGGCCGCCCGCGTGGCGTGCTCGAACCCCTCCCAGTGCGCCCGGCCCGGGTCGTTGCAGTGCACGTGGGTGTCGACCAGGCCGGGCAGCAGCACCACGTCGTCGTCGAGCCGCACTCGCCGGCCCGCGTCCAGCCGCGCACCGAGCTGCCTCCACGCCGACGATGCGACCGTCGCGCACCAGGACCGTGCAGCCCTGCTCCTGGCCGTCCACGACCGCGCGGGGCGCCTCGATGACCAGGTCCGGCGTCGGCATGTCGACGCCGTCAGCCCCGCGACGCGCGGTAGGCCCGCCAGCCGCCGTGCTCGGTGATCTCCTGGTGCCGGCCGCGCTCCTCGGGCCGCAGGATCATGCACAGCGCCGCGCGGCCGTCGGCGAGCTCCACCGCGCCGAGCTCGAGCTCGGCCGGCTCGTGCGGCAGGAAGGAGTCGCGCAGCACCTCGAGCGGCACGTCGTACAGCTCGCCACGGACGACGCCGCCGCCCTCCGCGACCGGCACCAGGCCCGGGAACTCGTCGCGCACGGAGAAGAAGCGGTACCGCGGCGCGGTCTCGACCTCACCCAGGAACGGATGGGCGGCGATGGTGTGGTGGACCGCTCCCCCGCGCATGCCTTCTCCATTGGTCATCAGCAGCACCATGCTCGGCAGCGTAGGGGACTCCTGCCTTCAGCGTCGGCGCTTGAAGAAGCCGTTCGTACCTCCTGCGACGGCGGCCGGCTCGCGATCATCGCGTGCGGCCGCCCGCGCTGTGTGACTCATCCGCCAAGTCGCCGCGAAATCCCCAGATTCGCGACCACACCCTGGGAAGCTTCCGAAGCCGAACCATCAGGGGGATCGAAATGCGTGAAGGAATCTACGAGTCGCTGGTGACTCGTGGCCTGGCCGAGGAGCTGACGACGGTCTCGCAGCTCGAAAAGGTCATCAGTGACGTCGACGAGGGTGATCACGCACATGTGCTGGCACGTCACGTTGAACTCACCCTGCGCCGCACACTTGCAGACCACCCGCGATTCGGGGCGCCGCCTCGAGATCGTGAACGAACTACTGACCGTTCTCGCGGAGCCGGCCGAGCTCATCGATTCGGGTGTTCGCCAGCTACTCACCCTGACCCCTCCCCCGGCACCGGGTTCGCCGCAGAGGTTCGGAAGGCGTCCGGCCACGCCATTGTCCGACGCGGCGTTACTCACGAATGCCCAGGACGAGCCCTCCCTGGGCGCCGAGCTGCGCGCGGAGCTCGACACCGCTGATTCCGTCGATCTCCTTTGCGCCTTCGTCAAGTGGCACGGCATTCGTGTCCTCGAGCCCGAGCTGCGACGGCTCCGCGAGCGCGGCGTCAGCCTTCGGGTGGTCACCACTACCTACATGGGCGCCACGGAGCGCGCCGCCCTCGATCGGCTCGTCCGCGAGTTCGGCGCCGAGGTGAAGATCCAGTACGACGCGCTGCGGACCCGCCTCCACGCCAAGGCTTGGCTGTTCCGGCGCGACACCGGCTTCGATACGGCCTACGTCGGTTCGTCGAATCTCTCCCGAAGCGCTCTGCTCGAAGGCGTCGAATGGAACGTTCGCTTGTCGCGGGTCGCGACGGCGAACCTGCTCCAGAAGTTCGAAGCAACCTTCGACACGTACTGGAACGATGCCACGTTCGAGACGTACGACCCGGACAAGGATCGCGACCGTCTCGATGATGCACTCGGGGAGGCATCGGGCCGTCGCGAACACAACCGAGTGACGCTCACCCTCTCGGGTCTTCAGGTTCGCCCGTATCCCTACCAGCAGGAAATGCTGGAGTCGCTCGACGTCGAGCGGAGCGTGCACGACCGTCACCGCAACCTGGTCGTCGCCGCCACTGGCACGGGAAGACGGTGATCGCTGCCCTCGACTACCGCGGCCTGTGCAACGACGAGACTGCAGATCGGCCGTCGCTCCTCTTTGTCGCGCACCGCAGGGAAATTCTCGAGCAGTCGTTGCGCACCTACCGAGAGGTGCTTGAATGACGCATCGTTCGGAGAGCTCTATGTAGGCGGCGCACGACCCGAACGCTGGCGTCACGTCTTTGCCAGTGTCCAGTCGCTGACCGCGTACGGCGTCGACAAGCATCCCAGCCGACGCCTACGACATCGTGGTCATCGACGAGTTCCACCATGCTCAGGCGGCGACCTACCGTCGCCTGATCGACCACCTGACACCTCGCGAGCTCGTCGGGCTGACGGCAACTCCCGAGCGCGCCGACGGGATCGACGTACGCGCGTTCTTTGATGGCCGCACCGCCGCTGAGCTTCGACTCTGGGAGGCGTTGAGCGCCGACCTGCTGTGCCCCTTCCACTATTTCGGCGTCGCGGACGGCACCGATCTGCGCTCTGTCACCTGGCGACAGGGGCGTTACGACGACACCTCGCTGTCCAACGTCTACACCGGCAACGATGCTCGCGCGGCGATCGTGCTCTCCCAGCTCCGCGACAAGGTGATGGACCTCGGGCGAATGCGAGCACTCGGCTTCTGCGTGGATGTCGCCCATGCGGAGTACATGGCAGCCGTCTTCACCAGGGCCGGGATTCCGTCTCAGGCCGTGAGCGGGAGGACTCCCCAGGCCGATCGTGAACGTGCGCTCGACGACCTTCGGACGCGGCGAGTCAACATCCTGTTCGCGGCCGACCTGTTCAACGAGGGCCTCGACCTGCCAGACGTCGACACCGTCCTCTTCCTGCGACCCACCGAGAGCGCGACGGTCTTCCTGCAGCAGCTCGGTCGCGGTCTGCGTCGCTCGCGTGACAAGGCAGTGCTCACCGCACTCGACTTCGTCGGCCATCATCGCAAGGAGTTTCGGTTCGACGTCCGCTATCGCGCTCTGACGGGTGCGACGAAACGCGGGTTGGAGCGTGCGGTCGAGCAGGGCTTTCCGTTCCTGCCGTCGGCTGCCAGATCGTTCTCGACGAGCAGGCTCAAGCCGCTGTTCTAGAGAACATCCGCGCGCAGGTGACCAACCGATGGCCACAGATGGTGGCCGAGCTGCGGTCGTACGGCGAGCAGACTCTTGCGAACTGTTCCTCCAGGAGTCCGGCATCGATCTAGCCGATGTGCTCCGACGCGGGCAGCGCTCGTGGACTGCCATGCGACGGCACAGCCGGCCTGCCCACCCGCGAAGGCTCGGCGGCCGAGGATCGGCTCCTCAAGCGCATCCGCGCCTTCGCCCACGTCGACGACCAAGCGCGCACGAAGGCGTACTACGCGTCTGCTCGCTGACGACGCGCCGCCATACGCGTGCACTCTCCTCGTCTGAGCAGTCCTTCGCCCGGATGCTGTTCTTCTCGCTCTGGCCCGACGGAGGTGGATTCAGCTCCTACGACGAGGGGCTCACCCAGCTGCGTAGCGAGTGTGCCGTGCGTGACGAACTCACCGCCGTCGTCGACCTGTCCTTCGACGCCACCCGCCATCGTGGACTCGAACTCGCCGGACCACTGAGCCACATCCCCCTTCGGGTTCATGCTCGATACCAGCGCGAGGAAGTGTTGGCGGCGCTGAACTACGCGAACCATGACCGACGACCCAACAGCTTCCGCGAGGGCGTGCTCTACGTTCCTGACGAGAACATCGACGCGTTCTTCGTGACCCTCAAGAAGTCGGAAGCGGACTACTCGCCTACCACGATGTACCAGGACTATCCCATCAGCCCGACGCTGTTTCACTGGGAGTCGCAGTCGACAACATCGATTGAGTCCAAGACCGGTCATCGATATCTCAGCGGCAGCAGCAGAGTTCTTCTGTTCGTGCGCGAGCACAAGCAGGACGAGTTTGGCACGGCGCCGTATCTCTTCCTTGGTCCTGCCACCTACGCCGGCCACAAGGGTGAGCGGCCCATCGCCATCACATGGCAACTGGACCACGCGATGCCGACAGACTTCTACACGTCGGCCACCGTCGCGGCCGTCTGAGCCGTCAACCCAACAGTGGTCTGACGTCCGGAGAGACCGAAGGGCCGGTCCAGTCCGGAGCCGGTTGAGCCACGCGGGTGGTTTTGGCTAGATCCACCGGGCAACGGTTGGTTTACGGGGTGTCTTGTGCGGCATCCCAGCCGCACCTGGCTCGGGCGACAGGAGACCCACCGGTGACGCTACAAACCACAGCACAGTGCTCCCCAGGAGTGCACACCTTCTACGCCAGCGATATGGACGCGAAGGCCATCGCGCACGCGAAGTCCCGGGACGGACTGTTCTATCTGACCGAGAAGTGCTCAGCGTGCTCGGGATGGCGGCTCAGAAGGATCTCCTGACAGACCACCGCTCGGCGGGTGTCCCGTTGCACCCTCGACTCGACCGGCCCGCCAGCACGGACTGTGCCAAGCGCGCATCGGCCGGAGTTCACATCTGTCTTTCAGCTGTCATCGGTCATCCAATGTCCATCCGACGGACGGATCAGTCGGGCGATGCTCTCGCGATCGCGCTTCTGTGCCTGGATGTTGATCTGCTCGAAGTTCTCGTGCGCTTGACCCAGCGCGGCCCTGACGATCCGCCTCATCGCCGTCGGCCTCACCCGCATTCACGTCGGAATCCTGGTGCGCCGGCACCAGGGAACCAGGGAACGGAGATGCGCCACCCGGCGTCCTCCGTGCTGACAAGTCGGCCGCGACCTGCTCGTCACGGCCGTGTGAGAGCACGCATCCTTGGCGGACATCAAGCACGTCGCGGCCGTGGGCTGAGCCCGTGGCTGCGCGACGATGACGTCCGAGCCTGCCGCGATGTGCGCGGTGTCCCTGGCCCCCCGCTACCCCGGTACGGTCCGCGTCCGCGGCGCGTCGCGAGCGGTCCTCTGTCTCGTCCGGGGTGGTAGGCAGGTCCCGTGCTCGAGAACTGGGAAGACCATGACGTCGACGTCGACGGGACACGCATCCACGCCAAGGTGGGTGGTGACGGCCCGCCTGTTCTGCTGCTGCACGGCTACCCGCAGACCCACGTCATGTGGCACCGCGTCGCACCGGGGCTCGTCGACCGGCACACGGTGGTCCTCGCCGATCTCCGTGGGTACGGCGACTCGTCCCGCCCCGCCTCGACGGTCGACCACGCGTCGTACTCCAAGCGGGCGATGGCTGCCGACCAGGTCGGTCTCATGCACGACCTCGGCTTCGACAGGTTCTCTGTCGTCGGCCACGACCGTGGCGCCCGGGTCGCCCATCGTCTGTGCCTTGACCGGCCCGAGGTGGTCACTCGGGTGGCCCTCCTCGACATCGTCCCGACCCGACACGTGTTCGCCCACGTCGACCGTGCCCTGGCGCAGGCGTACTACCACTGGTTCTTCCTGTCCCAGGATCCCGACCTTCCCGAGCACCTGATCGGCGCCGACCCCGACTACTACCTGCGCCGCAAGCTGGCCCAGTGGTCGGGCGGCACCGGGATCGAGGCCTTCGCGCCTGAGGCGATCGAGGAGTACGTCCGCTGCTTCAGCGCCCCGGAAGCGATCCGGGCCAGCTGCGAGGACTACCGGGCCGGCGCCTCGATCGACCTCGAGCACGACGAGGTCGACGCAGCGGCAGGCCGACGCGTGGAGTGCCCCGCGCTGGTGCTCTGGGGAGCCGAGGGGTTCGTCGGACGTTCCTACGACGTGCTGGACGTGTGGCGCGGGTACGCCGCCGACGTGCGCGGCGAAGCTCTCGGGGGTGGCCACTTCCTCGCCGAGGAGGAGCCCGGCGCCACCCTCACCGCACTCCGGGACTTCCTGACCGACCCAGCTGTGGACCGGGGCTGAGCGAGTCGAGTCCGGCGGTGCAGAACCGCCGTTCCTCGCGCTGGTCCCCGTCCCACGTACACCGACGCTCCACCCCGGCGGCTACCCAGGCGCGGCCCCTCACCCGGACCGCCCTCGGAGCCTCTCGCGTCGCCGGGCGTGGCTCCCCAACGCCTCCGACTCGAGATCTGCGATCCGCCTGTCCTGCTGACGCGTTCACGGGTGCACTCGCGACTCGCTGCAGCGCTGGCAGCCGCCGGCCGCGCCGCCACGGCTGCGGCAGGTCCCGCGCCCACCCGTCACGAACGTGCCACCGGCCCGGCTCCCCACGTGGAGGAACCGGGCCGGCGTCGTCGTTCGGGCGATCAGAGTGCGTCGTTAGATCAGCTGCAGCCGCTGGTGCTGCCGCAACCCTCGCAGACGTAGCAGCTACCGGCCGGGCGCATCTTCGTGCCGCAGGTGAAGCAGAGCGGGCTGTCGACCGCGGTGCCGGTGATGGCCTCCATCAGCTCGGCGGAGGTGTGCACCGACTTCGGGGCCTCCTTCGCGGCGGACGTGGTCTCGACAGGCTCGACCACCCGGGACTCAGGGGCGACCGCCTGGGACGCCGAGGGGTCCTCGTCGACCAGCGAGGCGGCCGTGTTGCCGTCGTCCTCGACCTCGACCGGCTCGTAGGAGCCCGTCTCGAGCTGACGCTGACGCTCCTCGGCGGTGTAGATGCCCATCGCGGAGCGCTTCTCGAACGGCAGGTAGTCGAGGGCCAGGCGCCGGAAGATGTAGTCCATGATCGACTGGCTCATCCGGACGTCCGGGTCGTCGGTGAGACCGGCGGGCTCGAACTTCATGTTGGTGAACTTCGAGACGTAGGTCTCCAGCGGGACGCCGTACTGCAGGCTGATCGAGATGGCCATGGAGAAGGCGTCCATCACGCCGGCCAGGGTCGAGCCCTGCTTGCCGAGCTTGAGGAAGACCTCGCCGAGGCCGTCGTCGGGGTACGAGCCGGCCGTCATGTAGCCCTCGGCGCCACCGACGGTGAACGACGTGGTGCGCGACGGACGCGACTTCGGCAGCCGCTTGCGCACGGGGCGCTCGACGACGACCGTCTTGACCTCCGCGGCCGCGGCGGCCGCGTCGGCTGCGCCCTGCTTGGCGGTGCTGCCACCGTCGGACAGCGGCTGACCGACCTTGCAGTTGTCGCGGTAGATCGCGGTGGCCTTGAGGCCGAGCTTCCAGGACTGCATGTAGACGTCCTCGATCTCCTCGACCGAGGCCGACTCCGGCAGGTTCACCGTCTTGCTGATCGCGCCGGACAGGAACGGCTGCGCCGCCGCCATCATCCGCACGTGACCCATCGGGGCCAGCGAACGGGCGCCCATCGCGGTGTCGAAGACCTCGTAGTGCTCGGTCTTCAGGCCGGGGGCGTCGATGACGTGGCCCTTGTCGCCGATGTACTCGACGATCGCCTCGATCTGCTCCTGCTGGTAGCCGAGCTTCTTCAGCGCCCGCGGGATCGTCTGGTTGACGATCTGCATCGAGCCGCCGCCGACGAGCTTCTTGAACTTCACCAGGGAGAAGTCGGGCTCGATGCCGGTGGTGTCGCAGTCCATCATGAAGCCGATGGTGCCGGTCGGCGCGAGCACCGAGGCCTGCGCGTTGCGGAAGCCGTTCTTCTCCCCCGTCTTCACGACGGCGTCCCACGCCTTGGTGGCCAGCGCGTGCACGGACCGGTCGTTGGCGTGCAGGGTGCGGACCGCGTCGTTGGCGGCCTGGTGCTTGCGCATCACCCGCTTGTGCGCGTCGGCGTTGCGGGCGTAGCCGGCGTAGGGGCCGACGACGCCGGCGAGCTCCGCCGACCTCTTGTACGACGTCCCGGTCATCAGCGACGTGATGGCCGCGGCCATCGCCCGACCACCGTCGGAGTCGTAGCCCAGGCCCATCGCCATCAGCAGCGCGCCGAGGTTGGCGTAGCCGATGCCGAGCTGGCGGTAGTCGCGGGTGGTCTCACCGATCGACTCGGTCGGGAAGTCCGCGAAGCAGATCGAGATGTCCATCGCGGTGATGATCAGCTCGACCGCCTTGGCGAACAGCGGCGCGTCGAAGGTGTCGTCGTCCTTGAGGAACTTGAGGAGGTTCAGCGAGGCCAGGTTGCACGAGGAGTTGTCGAGCGACATGTACTCCGAGCACGGGTTGGACGCGGTGATCCGGCCGGTCTCGGGGTTGGTGTGCCAGTCGTTGATGGTGCCGTCGTACTGCAGGCCCGGGTCGGCGCACTCCCACGCGGCGACCGCGATCTTGCGGAACAGGTCGCGGGCGTCGACGGTCTCGATGACCTCGCCGGTCTTGCGGGCGCGCAGGCCGAAGGAGGTGCCCTCCTCGACGGCGCGCATGAACTCGTCGCTGACGCGGACGGAGTTGTTGGCGTTCTGGTACTGCACCGAGGTGATGTCGGCGCCGCCGAGGTCCATGTCGAAGCCGGCGTCGCGGAGCGCGCGGATCTTGTCCTCCTCGCGCGCCTTGGTCATCACGAACTCCTCGATGTCCGGGTGGTCGACGTCGAGGACGACCATCTTGGCCGCACGACGCGTGGCGCCGCCGGACTTGATGGTGCCCGCGGACGCGTCGGCGCCGCGCATGAAGGAGACCGGGCCGGACGCCGTACCGCCGGAGGACAGCAGCTCCTTGGACGACCGGATGCGGGAGAGGTTCAGGCCGGCACCGGAGCCGCCCTTGAAGATGAAGCCCTCCTCCTTGTACCAGTTCAGGATCGAGTCCATCGAGTCGTCGACGGACAGGATGAAGCACGCGGAGACCTGCTGCGGGCTGGGCGTGCCCACGTTGAACCAGACCGGGGAGTTGAAGGAGAAGTACTGCTTGACCAGCAGCCAGGTGAGCTCGTGCTCGAACAGCTCGGCGTCGGCGGGCGTGGCGAAGTAGCCCTCGTCCTCACCGGACTTGCGGTAGGTCTTCACGACCCGGTCGATGAGCTGCTTGAGGCTCCACTCGCGCACGTCGGTGCCGACGGCGCCGCGGAAGTACTTCGTGGTGACGATCGTGCTCGCGTTGATCGACCAGAAGTCGGGGAACTCGACGCCCTTCTGCTCGAAGACGGTCTCGCCGGTCTTCCAGTTGGTCTGGACGACGTCGCGACGCTCCCAGGTGATCTCGTCGTACGGGTGCACACCCTCGGTGCTGAAGACCCGCTCGATCTTCAGACCCTTGCCCTTGCGGCTCGTGGTGCGTGCTCCGCCGCTGACCGTCTCCGTCATCCCTGCTCCTGTTCCCCAGTGTTCGTGCTGCTGAATTGGTGTGCTGCTGTGTGTTGGTGCTGTCGTGCCGTCCAGGTGACGGCTGCGTTGGTGTGCCCGGGGCGCAGCTTCCCCACTACGCCCCGGGCAGTCTGTGTCAGCCCGTGGGGGCTGGATGCGGGACGGGCTCGCTGGCCGCGGCGGGCCGCTCGGCCCGCAGCACCGCGATCTCCGCCTCGAAGTCGTCGGCCGACTCGAAGGCGCGGTAGACGCTGGCGAACCGGAGGTAGGCCACCTCGTCGAGCTCGCGCAGCGGCGCCAGGATCGCCATCCCCACCTCGTGGGCGGGCACCTCGGCCCAGCCCTCGCTGCGGAGCGCGTCCTCGACCTGCTGCCCGAGGCAGGCCAGGTCGTCCTCGGAGACCGGCCGGCCCTTGCAGGCCTTGCGGACCCCGGCGACCGCCTTGTCCCGCGTGAACGGCTCGGTCGCGCCGGAGCGCTTCACCACGACGAGCTGCATCTGCTCGACGGTGCTGAACCGCTTGCCGCAGTCGCTGCAGGAGCGCCGCCGGCGGATCGCGCCGCCGTCGTCGGCGACCCGGCTGTCGAGGACCCGGGTGTCGGTGTTGCGGCAGTACGGGCAGTGCATGTCGGCCGCTCCCTTCCCGGTCTCGATCGCGTGGCTCACGGCTTCTACTTCAACACCCCGCACCGACAGTTTCTGCCCGACCCCGACCCGCCTCTGCAGGCCGTCGGATGTGGGTGAATCTGTGGGTAACGTGGGGACAACCAGCGGTTGCATGTGTAGAAGCGACCACAATCTGTGGAGAACTACACGGGTGTAACTACTAGATGTAGTGGTAACCCTAGGACGCTCCCCCAAGCCGTGCAAGCGGAACCGGGAAGTTCGTCGGGCAACTTTTTCGGGCCGGGTTAAACCGCAGGTCAGGACCGCTTAAGCGGGTCGAACCGGGCGTGTCGGGCGGCGCGTCGCGGGCGTGTCGGTGTGCCCCGCGAGCGGATGGCCGGCGGGTCAGCCGCTGGGGGTGCCTGTGGGTGCGTGCGTGGGCGTCGGGACGGTGCTCGAGGCGGTGCTGCTGGGGGTCGTCGTCGGGGCCGTGGTCTGGGTCCCGGCCACCGTCGGGCTCGGCGACGGGCTGGCGGTCGAGGGACTTGGCGTGCTCGGTGTCGAGGTCGGCGTCGAGGTGCTCGTGGTCTGCGTGGGCGTCCCGGTCGACGTCCCGGTCGGGGTCTGGGTCGGAGCCGGCGTACCCGTCGACCGGCCACCCAGGCCCGGGATGGAGGTGCGCGGATTGCCGTCGGTGCCGCCGGTGTACGTCGAGACGGCTCGCCCGGTGACCATCTCGAAGGTGACGATGATCAACATCGCGGCGACGAAGATGGCGGCCGCGGCGGCGGCGATCCGGCGCCAGCGCAGGTCCGCGAGCACCTCGCGCCACGAGGGCTTCGCCGTCTCGTCCTCGGCGTCGGCCAGCTGCTCCTCGGCCTGGTGGAGCTCGTCTTCCGCCTGCTCCTCCTGCGCGGCGTCCAGTCGCGCCGAGCGGGACCGCGCCTTCCGCGCGCGGGCCACCGACTGGGCAGCCGCGACCCGGTGGCGGCTGACCTCCAGGTAGTGGGAGTAGATCGAGCCACCGGCGGTCACGACGACGCTCCCGATCGCGGCCCCGATGATGGTTCCGGCCACCCCCACCGTGGACAGCAGCACGGCGGAGCTCACCGCCGCCAGGGCGCTCCCGCACACCTGGAACCAGTTGATCGCGACACGTTCGTGCTGCTGCTCGGCCATCGCGTTCCACTATGCGTCGTCCGGCGATGGGTGGTCTCGACCGGCCTGGGCCGCGAGGGCCGGCGACCGCCGTACGCGGGGAACGGCGTGGAGCGGCTACTGCTGCTGGTAGACCCGCACCCAGTCGACCTTCATGTCGGTCGGGATCTGGGACTTGTCGAGGTCGGGCAGCTCCCAGTCCGAGGACAGCAGGCTGAGCACCAGGAACTCCGGCTTCCCGGAGATGTTCTCGGTCTGCCGGAAGGACTCGCGGCCGTCGACGCGGAAGATGTAGGCGTCGGGCGTCCACTCGACCGAGAACACGTGGTACTTCTTCCACCACGCGTCGCCGTGCTCGAGCGCGTCGGTCGCGGCGGTCTGCATCCCACCGGTCTTGGCGGAGTTGCCGTCCTTGTCGCGGTAGTAGCTGAGCGAGGCCATCCCGCCGTCGGGGTACGTCGACCCGAAGTACTCGACCGCGTCGATCTCACTGCCCGACTGCTTCGCGTCGCCGGGGACCGCGCCGAACGTCGGCGCCTGCATCCAGAACGCGCCGTGCATGCCGCGCGGCTTCTGGAACTTCACCCGGGCGGCGGCCACGCCGTAGGTGAACGAGTAGCTCTGCTCGGTGCTGATGTGGCCGTTGAGGTAGTAGCCGGGGCGCGCCGGGTTTTCCAGCATGCCGAGCTTGAGGGCGCCGTTCTCGACGCGCACGGCCTCGGGTGAGGACTCCGCCTTGGTGCGGCCGGGGTTGAGCAGACCGAGCTGCCGGTAGGCCCATTTGGTCCCGTCCATGGCGACCCCGTCGAACTGGTCCTCGAAGGCGACCTTCCAGGAGTCCGGGTGGATCGGGTCGGAGTGCACGTCACGGTCGGTGCTGGCCACCACCCGGAGCATCCGGTTGGCGTCTCCCGGGCTCGGTCGGGGTCTCGAAGGAGACGCGCCCGTCCTGGCCGAGCGGCTGCGTGTCCGTGTCGATCCAGGTCTTGTCCCGGCGGACCTGCAGGGTGACCGCGGCGCCCGGCTTCTTGGTGGTCGCCTGGACCTGGACGAGGCCGGCGGCCCTGTCGGCGGACGCCGGGCGCGCCCCGGTCTGCGCGATGTGCGGCACCAGCGTGGCGGAGATCTGGGTGATCGGCGTCGACGCGGTCGGGCCGCCCCCCTGGCCGTCACCGGCCGAGGGCTGGTCGTCCTGGGAGAACCAGGTGTAGGCCATCGCGCCGGCGATCAGCACGACTGCCAGCAGCAGGATCAGGGGTCGCAGCGACGACCGCTGCCGGCGGCGTACGGCGCGCCTGCCGCCGCGCTGCGGGCGGGCCGCGCGACGCGGAGCCTGGGTCCCGGTCATGCCGAGGATCCTCCCATGGTGAGAGTCGAGGCCCCCGTCGGACCGGTCATCGCTGCCAGACGCGCACCCAGTCGACCTTCATGTCGGCGGGCAGCGTGCTGCGGTCGAGGTGAGGCAGCTCCCAGTCGGAGGAGAGCAGGCTCAGGATCAGGAACTGGGGGCGCTTCGAGACGGCCCGGCTGGAGCGCCAGGTGATGTCGCCGTCGATGCGGAAGACGTAGCCGCTGGAGGTCCAGTCCACGGAGAACACGTGGTAGCGCGACCACCAGCTGTCGGTGCGTCCGCGGAGCGCGGCGGCGGCGCCCGGGAAGACCTTGCCGTACTTGTTGGTGACACCGGCTCGCGGGTAGGAGTACAGGAAGTGCGCGAGCCCGCCGTCGGGGTAGCCCTTGCCGAAGAACTCCGCGACGTCGACCTCGGCGCCCGTGTAGGTCGGCGAGCCGTAGTCCGCGGTCCGCGAGTCCGGCTGCAGCCAGAAGCCGCCGTGCATGCCGCGCGGCCGCTGGAACTTGATCCGGGCCGCCGCTGTGCCATAGGTGTAGGAGAAGTGGCCCTGGGTGCCGATGTGACCGTTGAGGTAGTAACGCCTGTTGGTCGGGTGCCGGCGCGTCTGCAGGTGCAGGGCGCCGTTCTGCACGTGCACCGCGCGGGTCGAGCTCTGCGACCGCGACCGGCCGCCCTCGCGGACGCCGAGCTTGCGGTAGCCCCACTTGGTCGTGTCGAGGGAGGAGCCCCGGAACTGGTCCTCGAACTTCAGCTGCCAGTCGGCCGGCGTCTCGGTCTCCCCCACGACGCCCGGCAGGGTCGACGTACCGGCGGCGACGGCACGGAACTCGTACGGCGTCGCGCCGCTCGCCCCGTCGGCCTTGAAGCGGAACACGCCGCTGCCGTTGGTGCGGCCGACCGTCACGCGCTGCCAGGGCGAGAGCGCGCTGGTGCGGCGCTCGATGGTGATCTTGCGGTCCTTGCGGGCCGGGGTGACCTTCGCGCCGCCGACGACCCAGGCGTTCACCGGGTTGGCGACGCGGGCGCCGTTCTGGGCGATGCCCGGGCTGATCGTCAGATGCACGCCCTGCCCGGCCAGGGCCGCGGTGTCGGTCGACGCGCCGTTCGCCGGCGCACCGGTCAGAGCGAGGGTCGAGGCGGTCAGGGCGGTGGCACAGGTCAGCGCGATGATCGCGGACTTCAAGAGGGGACTCCGAGACGGTCGACAGCGAGGTCACGACAGGCTACCTGCCACCCCCGAACGTCTCGTAACTCACATATGCGTGGCGATTCGTGGTTTGTCTAGATGCGCTGGGCGATGTCAGCCAGAATGTCCCCGTGGCCGTGGGTGTGACCGAACGAGGAACCGTGAGCGCCGGACGGCGTAGGGCGGACACGAAGACGCAGTCGCGTCCCCGGCACTGGCCCAAGGTCCTGCTGCTCGTGATCGGCGTGCTGGCGGCCGCCGGCGCCTGGGCGTTCCTGGTGCGCGCCGCCATCGACTTCGGCCAGGTCGCCCGCGACGGTCGCCCGGTCGCCTGGGCCGTCTGCGGGGCCGCCACCGTGGGTGCCGCCGTGTGCCTGCTGCTGGCGTTCGGGCTGGTCGCGCGGGCCTGGGCGCTGCTCGGGCTGCGCAGCGACTACCAGCCCCGCCGGTCGTCGGGCCGGCGCGCGTCCCGCTGACCGCGTCCGCTGCCGCTGGTTGAGGTGCCCTGCCCGCGCTGGTTGAGGTGCCCTCCCCGCTGGTTGAGGCGCCCTCCCCGCTGGTTGAGGTGCCCGAGCCCCCTGGGGCGAGGGCCTCGAAACCTCTGTGCCTCGGTCGCGGTGGTTTCGAGGCTCGCAAGCTCGCACCTCAACCAACGCCGGGCGGTCGCACCGCTCGCACCTCGACCAACGCCCGCCGGAGGACGCGCGTCCTAGCGGTCCTTGAGCCGCCGCACGAACTTCAGGCCGGACCAGGTGGCGTCCACGGCGGCCACCTTGACGTCCACGACGCCGGTGCCGAGCCCGAAGTCGCGGATCACGTTCTCGTCGAGGTCGGTGGGCACCTTGCTGGCCTTCTTCGGCCAGCACACCCACACCATCCCGTTGCTGACGGTCCGCTCGATCACCACCGGCAGCCGCTTCTCCAGCCGCGCGAACGAGGTGGTGAACAGCAGCGTGACGTCGATCTCGCGCGGCAGGCGCGTGGTGTACGTCGACCCGCCGAGCAGCTCGTCGAGGTGGGTCCGGCGCACCGTCGACGTACACCTTCAGGCCGGGCTTCAGACCGAGCTTCTGCGGGAGCGGCGTGCCGGAGTAGCCGTGCATGGTCACGGTCACGCATTGTGCCCGGGTTTCGGGCGCCAACCGGTGCCGTGTCAGGATCGGGCACGTGATTCGGCGTCTTCTCGTGCTCTGTGTGTCCCTGGCCTGCTGCCTCGCGGTGTCCGCGTGCAAGGGCGACGACAGCGACTCCAAGACGGTCGACGGGTTCCCGGCGTACGTCACCTCCAACGACGAGAAGGGCGCGCAGAACTTCGCGCGCTACTGGGTCACGACGCTCAACCAGGCGACCACCTCAGGCAAGACCGAGAAGTTCAAGTCGCTGAACAAGGACAGCTGCGACACCTGCACGGACTTCGCCAAGCAGCTCGACGACATCTACGGCGCCGGCGGGCACGTCGAGACCGACGGCTTCAAGGTCAAGAAGATCGCCAACGAGGCCGGCGTCCCGAAGCCGGGCGCGGGCGTGAGCGTGGTGCTGACCGCGACGCCGCAGAAGGTCTACAAGAGCAAGGGCGCCGCGCCGCGGTCGCTCAAGGGTGGCGACCTCCGGCTGCGGCTGATCATGGTTCGCGAGAAGTCCCACTGGGTGATGGACCGGGTCGACATCGGCTGACGCCCTTGGCGCTAGCGCCAGGTGGTGCGCAGCACTGTGGTGACGGCGAACGGGTCGCTGCCGCGGTGCGTCACCAGCACCCCCTCGCCCTCCGGGCTGCCGGTGTAGGTGGCCGGCCCTCCCCCGACCCAGTGGTCCCACGCCGCCGCGAAGGTCTGCGCCCGCTGGCCGGTCGTGCCCAGCACGCTCGGCACGCTGTGCCACACCTCGCCGTCGGGACGCAGCAGCCCCAGCGCGGCCTTGATCCCGTCGTAGTTGTCGATCGGCCCGGCCAGCACCCAGCGCGGCAGGACGTAGCGCGGCTCGCCCATCGGTGACACCACCTCGTCGAGGGCGTTCGCGAACGTCGCCGAGACCGCGGCGCCGACCCCTTCGAGCGAGCAGCGCCGCTCCCCCATCGGGTCGATCTCGACACGTACGCCGTCCGCGCCGACCGGTGCCAGCCCCGCGCCGTGCAGCCCGTCCGCGACCGCGTAGGCGATCTGCTCGATGCTCGGAGGCGCCGCCAGGTCGTCGGCGAGCCGCCGGCCGCGGTCGACCGCGACGAACGACTGGATGCCGAGCATCGTGGCCAGCCCCAGGCCGATCACCGCCGCCGGCGTGAGGTTGAGCGCGAACGCGAGCAGCGAGATGACCAGGCCGATCGCGACCGAGAAGTGCGGCCGCCACGGGTGCAGCCGCTCGTCGCGCACGCGCAGGTCGTCCCCGTGCATGACCACCGGCGCGGGCACGACCACCGTCGGCGTCGGGGTGCTGGGCAGGATCCGCACGGTGTGCACGACCGTGTCGACGTACGGCGTCCCGACCTGCCAGGCCTCGCGGATGGCGTCGCGGCGCTCGGAACGGGTGAGCATGCGCGCGTTGACCTCGTCGAAGGTGGCGGCCGGCGGCGCGGCGTACGGCGACAGGCCGGCGTCCACGTGCGCCACGCCGTTGACGACGTCGCCCTCGGCGTCGACGCCGTAGAACCCGGCGTGCTTGCGCACGAACCGGTCCCAGTCGTTGCCGCCCTTGGGGTGGTCCTCGGTGACGCAGACGACGCTCCAGGTGAGCGCGACCTTCTCGGGCCAGTACGGGTCGGTGCGCAGCGCCCGCCCGCGGGTCTGCACGACGGCGGTGCTCGTGGTCGCGGTGGTGAGGTCGACGAGGCCGGTGATGGCGCGGGCGTCCCAGCCCTCGCCGAGCAGGCCGCGGGTGCCGACCAGCACGTGCGCGTGGCCCTCCTCGAAGAACGCGGTCACCCACGGCACCCAGTCGCGGCTGGTCCACCGGCCCTCGAGGGTGCCGTCGACGACCTCGAGCGTCGCGCCCAGGTCCGGGGAGTACGTCGCGACGTACTCCTTCAGCGCGGTCAGTGTCGCCGTCGAACCGGCCACGGTGCGGCCGGTGACGAGCAGGGGGTGGAGGTCCGGGTGCGAGTCGAGCAGATGCTCAAGGGCGAGGCGTGCGGAGCCGGCCTGGGGCGAGATGACGCCGTCCAGGTCGGTCGGCAGGGTCGCGGTGGCCCGCTCGTGGTCGCAGAGCACCAGCATCCGCAGCCGGTTGCCGAGGTTGTCGTGCTCGGCCTCGACGATCTGGCTGAGCGCGACGGTCTTCGCCTCGCTGCGCGCGAGCACCCGGTCGACGGGGCTGCGGCCGCGACGGATGCCGCGCTTGGTGAGCTGGTACCCGACCGACGGCAGCACGTCGCGGATCCGCTCGAGCACGGCGTCGTCCCGGTCCGTCGTACGCAGGAGCGCCACCCAGCCCTCCAGCAGCAGCATCCAGTCGTCGGCCGTGGGGTCGTGCCGGTGCCGCTCGGCGAGCCGCACGCCGTCGGGTCTGGGGAGCAGCCCGGCGTGCACCATCCGCAGCGTCGCGTCGTACTCCTCGGTGGGCTGCGGCTCGGCCAGCCACCGGCTCTGGACGTGGTCGAAGAACGAGACGGAGCCGTACGTCGGGTCACTCAGCGCCGTGGTCAGCTCGAGGAACCGCTCGCCCTGCTCGGCCAGCCAGTCGTTCTCGCGGGCGGTCGGCGTGGTCAGCCAGGCCAGCTCCGCGAACGGCGCCAGGTCGCCCTCGCGGACCACCGCCGGGATGCTGACCGTGAACACCGAGTCGCCGAACAGCTCGTCGACGAGCTCCTTCTGGTCCCCGGTCAGCGTGTCCGGCGGCGTCGCGGTCAGGCCGAGCACGAACGCGTCCGGCAGCTCGGCGAGCACGTCCCTGAGCAGCCGACCCCACACCTCGAGCAGGTGGTGGCACTCGTCGAGCACCAGCGTCAGGTCGCCGACCTCCCTGAGCCGCTCGACCAGGGCGCGGCCGTTGGGGTGCAGCCGGTCGAGCAGGCTCCCCGCCGTCTCACCCGGCTTCTCTCCCGGCTTCTCTCCGCCTTCCTCGTCGACCTCGTCGTCGGGGTCGAAGGTGGCGAGGGCTTGGTACGTCAGCGCCGTGAACCGTCCGTCGAGCGCCCGCGTGGCCCTGCCCGGCTCGTTCGTCAGCTCCTCCCAGCCGCGCAGCCACTGCGACTGGATCGCGGTGTTCGGCCCGAGCACGACGGTGGTGCGTCCGCGTCGGCGTGCCGTGTCGAGCCCGACCAGGGTCTTGCCGGCGCCCGGCGGGAGCACCACCCAGGACCTGCGGGCGCCGGCGGCCTCGGCCTGCTCCACGGCGTCGAGGGCCTGGCGCTGGTGGGTGCGGAGCGGGTACGGCGCCGGCGCGTGCTCCGTCGCCGTCTGCTCCATGGCGTGCATCCTCGCAGGCGGGCGCAGGCCCGAAGGCAAAACTCTCGTCCACAGATCGGCCGCCGGGCCTTCCGCGATCCGCGCCTGCGCGGTTAGGTTGACGAAAGGCCGTGTCCGGTTTGTCCGACGGTCGCTCGGGTCGATGTTCTTGGGGGTCGCGGCGTGTCGCACAGGCGTCGGTTGCACGGGATGGCCGCGGTGGCGGTCGGGGTGACGTTGGCCGTCTCGGGGTGCACGGATGACTCGTCGCCGAAGCCGAGTCCGTTGCCGAGTGCTACCGCGTCGTCTTCCTCGGCTGCGCCGAGTCCTTCGGCGCCGGCCATGCCGGCCGAGGCGAAGGGGACCAGTGCGGCGTCGGCGAAGGCGTTCGTGCGTCACTACATCGAGCCCGTGAACTTACGCGATCCAGCTCGGGCGACATCGCAAGCATCTCGCCAACTAGCTCGACCCGGCGATGCTCGAACGTCGTGCGCCGGCGATCTCGCAGAACATTCGACAGGTCTACGGCGACGGCGGTCGCCTCGAGGGCAAGGGTTGGAACGTTGCAGGCGCTGCGCTCGTCGCCAAGCCAGCCGAGAGTGCGCCCGTCGTTCAGACATTGGCGTGCATTCACGCTCAGACAAGCTGGTTCGAGTCGCACCGGAGGAGCCTGCAGCAGTCCACCGGCGGACGCAAGCTCATGGCATCTTGACCTGCGCAACCGCGACTGGCATGGGTCGTGGCCAACTGGCGGAGCAGACAGCATGACGGACCGCGAGCATCGATTCGGTCGCTGTCGCTGCTCTCTTGGACTGTTCATGATTGCCGCCACGCGCCTCGGCGGCAGCCGATGCCTGGCGTGCCGGTGGCGGCCTGGCGAGGACTTCATCAGCGTCAGCGACGACTGCCAATCGGCACCGGACAGCGGCGCCGACCACGACAACTCGGACGAGGTGCCATGCGATCGGCTCAGGTCGAACGAGCTGGCTCGTCCTACGTCGAATACCGATGGACGTCGCGTCTGCGCAACGTTCTGCGCCAGCCGACTCAGTCTGGAGCAAGCAGCTCGGACTGCGGCCAGGCCAGACGCCTGTCCCGATCCGCAGAGCGCGTCTGGCAACTTTGGGGTCAGACGGCCGACACGGAGACTGGAGTACCCCTCGGCGAGCAGTGCTTGCGGGCCCGCAAGGCCCTCCCCCGGCCGCGACACCGAAGCCCCAGGTCACACCCGGCCTCGTCCTGACCGAGCTCCGCCGCATCGGCCTCCCGTCCCTGCAGGCCCGCACCCAGCCGCGCGACAAGACGCTGGTCAACTTCGCGACGATCTTCTACGCGGAGCCGCAGACCTTCACGCGCACGCTGACCCTGCTCGGCCAGTCGGTCGACGTCGAGGCCACGCCGACGTCGTTCACCTGGCACTACGGCGACGGCTCGTCGGCGACCACGTCGACTCCCGGCGCGCCGTACCCGGCCAAGGACGTCACCCACAGCTACACCGACGCGCACACCACCGTGCAGCCCAGCGTGGACGTGACGTACTCCGCCCGCTTCCGTGTCGGCAACGGCGCCTGGCAGACGATCCCGGACACCGTCACGATCGCCGGACCCGCCGGAGCGCTGCGGATCAGCGAGGCGACCGCGGTGCTGTCGGGCGAGTACCACTAACCACGGCTCGACCAGCACAAGTCGCGCCTCACCCCTGCACAAGCCCCGGCTCGACCGGAACTCTCCCCCGGCTCGACGGGAACTTTGTCCCGGCTCGACGGGGACTTTGTCCCGGGTGGGCGGGGAATATGACCCGGGTCGGCGGGGTGGGAGGATGCGGCGCATGGTGAGCCCACGATGGTGAACACGAAGGTGCTGGCTGGGGCGTACGTGGCGCTGGCGGCGACGGACGCGGTGCTGGCGGGACGCGAGGGGAAGACCGCGCGGCGGCTGCGCTTCCTCACCAAGCCGGCGCTGATGCCCGTGCTGGCGACCGCCACCCGGCAGGCCGGTGGGGGGCGTGCGGTGACGGCCGCGCAGGCGCTGTCGTGGGGTGGCGACGTGGCCCTGCTCGGCAGCGGGCCGAAGGCGTTCCAGGGCGGGCTCGGGTCGTTCCTCGGCGCACATCTGGCGTACGTCGCCGGGCTGGCGCCGAAGGGCGAGCGGATCACCGCCGCGCCGAACGCCGGTGTGAAGGCGGCCGGTGCGCTGTGGCTGGCCACCGCTCCGGCGATGGCACTGGCCGCGCGGAGCAAGGACCGGGACCTCACCGCGCCGGTGGCGGCCTACTCCACCGCGCTGGCCACGATGTTCGCGACCACCGCCCGGCTGGACCCGCAGCTGTCCACCAGAGGACGGAAGACCGTGCAGGCGGGGGCCGCGCTGTTCCTGCTGTCCGACACGCTGCTCGGGGTGCGGGAGTTCGTGCTCAAGCGTGAGTCGCCGGCCATCGAGCGGGCCGTGATGGCGACGTACACCGCCGGCCAGGGACTGATCGCGGCCGGCTCGGCCCACCTGACAGCGCAGGCCACGAAGGCGTAGACATGCCACGAGGGGCGGGTCCGCGCTGCGTGAGCGCGGTCCCGCCCCTCGTGTTCCCCATGCCGCAGACCCGGGTCGAGGAGGTCGTCGGCAAGACAGTGGCCGGCGCAGGCCCGGCCGGTGGTGCGTCAGCGCACCGGCACCGCGATCTCCTGGCCGACCTGCAGGCCGGCGCCGGACAGCGCGTTGAGCTCCTGGATCCGGTGGACCATGTCGCGGACCTGGCCCGGCTCGGCCACCTCCGACGCGATGCCCCACAGGGTGTCGCCCTCGCCGACCTCGACGGTGCGGGTCGCGACCGGGGCGCCGGCCTCCCCGGTGGCGGCGGAGTGCGAGCCGTAGACCGTGAGCACCGCCAGCAGCAGACCGAGGAGCAGCAGCACCGCCACGACCTGGCCGCGCCGGGTCAGCCGCACCGCGGAGGCGGGACGACGACGGGTGCGGGTGTGCGTGCGGGTGAAGCCGGGGTTGATCGCAACGGTGCTCATCTGAGACCTCCTGGGGAAGGAGCCGGTCCGGGTCGACGTGTCCATGACCGGAGTTCTATCGAGGCCCTCCGACAGTTTTCGGAAGGTGCTCCTCGAAAGCCTGTTCGATCGAACACATGTGCGACGTTAGAGCATGTGTTCGAACGGTTCAAGCACCAGGCGAACAGATGTTCGAACGGCGTGTCGGGAGGTGCCCGGGACGGACTACCCCTCGCGGCGCGCCATCACCCGGCGGCCGATCAGCTCGAACGCCCGGAAGCCGGCCTTGGACTGCGAGGGCGCGAGCTGGCCCAGCCGGATCAGCCCGCCGCGCCAGGACGGCAGGGTGCGGACCACCCGGCGGCTGCCGACCAGCGCGACCGCCTCCCGGGCCACCTCGTCCACCTCGAGCAGCCGGCCGGACGAGTGCACGGTCGCCTTCGCCGGCCCGTCGGGGTCCATCTCCGCGACCATCTGGGTGGCCACGCCGTCGGGGCAGAGCGCATGCACCCGGACGCCGCGCGGCGCCTCGACGCTCGCGGACATCGAGACCGAGACGACGGCCGCCTTCGTCGCGGCGTAGACGGACAGCCCCGGCACCGGGCCGAGACCCGACGAGGAGGCCACGTTGACGACGTCTCCCCCGCGCGTCCCGAACGACGCCAGCGCCGCGCGCATCCCCCACAGCACGCCCTTGAGGTTCACGTCCACGAGCGCGTCGACGTGCTCCGACGTCACCCCGCACAGCGTTCCGTCGTGGCCGACCCCGGCGTTGTTGACCCAGACCGTGAGGTCGCCGTGGCGCGAGGCTTCCTGGGCCACCCGCGCGTGCGACCCCTCCTCACGGACGTCCTGCTCGAGACCGGCGACCGCGCCGACCTCTCCCGCCGTACGACGGGCGGCGTCGCCGTCCACGTCGGTCACCACCACGGCGTACCCACGGCTGACGAGGAGCTCGGCGATGCCACGACCGATGCCGCGACCCGCCCCGGTGACCACGGCGCTGTCCATACCGGCAGCCAACCAGAAGCGGGCCGACGGCGCGACACGCCGTTCGAACAGATGTTTGAACAAGGCTGCTCGGGACGACTACCGTGAACCACGTCCGGACGACGCCGGCCGCACCCGCGGCGGGACGCGTCCCGACCGGCGACATCCCGACGCAGGCGGAGCAGAAGGGGCACCTCATGGCAGGCAAGCGCAAGGCGGAGACGACCGGGTCGAGCGGTGCCGGGACCGTCGCGGAGCTGCCCGACGGTCCCCCGGACGCGCACGGCCTGACCCCGCGCCAGCAGCGCGTGCTCACCGTGATCCGCGACTCGATCGAGCGGCGCGGCTACCCGCCCAGCATGCGCGAGATCGGCGAGCGGGTCGGTCTGACCAGCTCCTCCTCCGTCGCCCACCAGCTCCGGGTGCTCGAGGAGAAGGGGTACCTCAAGCGCGACCCCAACCGGCCCCGCGCCCTGTCGGTGTTCAACCCCGACGAGGCCGAGGGCGTCGACGAGACCGGTGTCGGCGACGCGATGCCCGCGGCGACCTACGTCCCGATGGTCGGCCGGATCGCCGCCGGCGGCCCGATCCTCGCCGACGAGCGGGTCGAGGAGATCATGCCGCTGCCCAAGAGCCTGGTCGGCGAGGGCACCCTGTTCATGCTCGAGGTGGTCGGCGACTCGATGGTCGACGCGGCGATCTGCAACGGCGACTACGTGGTGGTCCGTCAGGAGCAGACCGCCGAGAACGGCGAGATCGTCGCGGCCCTGATCGACGGCGAGGCGACCGTGAAGACCTTCCAGCGCAAGAACGGCCAGGTGTGGCTGCTGCCGCACAACCAGGCCTACGACCCCATCGACGGCACCAACGCGACGATCCTCGGCAAGGTCACCGCCGTCCTGCGCCGGGTGTAGCGGGCGCTGCTCAAGACTTCCAGGACCCGGCCGGGGTAGAGCCCACCCCGGCCGGGTCCTTGCACATCACTGCCTTGCGTGAGCGCCCAGTCAGCCGATCCGGCTGCTGATGAAGCTTGGTCTTCGTGACCGCGTGCAGGCCGTGGTGCTGGCCTACGAGTCCGGACTGGTCCGCCCGGTGTCGTGAGCGGTCAGTGCAGCTCGACGAGCAGCAGCGGGCCGCCGTCGTAGCGGCCGCCGTCGATGGCGAGCACCAGCCCGTCGGCGTAGGTGTACGGACCCTCGGTCTGCTCGGAGGGCTGGTTGACGAGGGTGCCGATGATGCTGTGGCCGTGCACGATGTGCTCCCCGCCGAGCTGCTTCAGCATCGTGCGCGCGACGCCGGCGTCGTCCTTGAAGTCGAAGCGGCTGGTGAGGCTCGCGAACACGTCGAAGTGCTGCTGCGCGTCGCCGCCCGCGAGCAGTGCGGCGACCGTCTCGTTGACCTGGTCCACGGTGTCGCCCCACGCCAGGTAGTCCTGGGTGTCCGAGTGCATCAGCAGGTAGCCGCCGGTGCGGGCCAGGACCGGCAGGGCACGTAGCCAGGCGACGTCGTCGTCGGTGAGACCTCGCTGGTCCTCGAGGTGGCCGCCGTTGACCACCCAGAGCTCGGCGAACCGGGTGTCCGGGAAGAGGTGGCAGCCCAGCATCAGCGCTTCGTGGTTGCCCATCAACACACGTACGGAGTCGGGGGCCTGCTCCTGCAGCGAGCGCACCAGCCGGATCACGCCGATGCCGTCGGGGCCGCGGTCGACGAGGTCGCCGAGCACCCACAGGTCCGCGTCGCCACCGGCCCAGCGGTCCTCGGAGTCGAGCAGCCCGGCACGCAGCAGCACGTCACGCAGGTCGTCGAGATGGCCGTGCACGTCGCTGACGACGTAGGTGCTGCCCATGACGACCATCCAACCAGTCGTGCGGGGCTCGACCCGCTAGCGGGAGACGGCGTGGTGCGTGTCGGTCACCGAGCCGGCGTCGTGCTCCTCGGCCGCGATGCCGACGAGCGCAAGGCACGCCACGACGAGGGACACCAGGAACCACGGGGCGCGCTGCACGCCTTCGAAGGTAGCAAAAGCGTGGTCACCGGCTCAGGAGGCGAGCCGCTTGAGCGCGGAAAGCACCACCGTGCGGTCGGTGGTGCTCCACATCGGTGGCAGCGAGGCGCGCAGGAAGCCGCCGTAGCGGGCGGTGACCACCCGCGAGTCGAGGATCGCCACCACGCCCCGGTCGGTGGTGGTGCGGATCAGCCGGCCGCTGCCCTGCGCGAGCAGCAGCGCCGCATGCGTGGCCGCGACCTGCATGAAGCCGTTGCCGCCGGCCTGGTCGGCGGCCCGCTGCCGCGCGGACATCAGCGGGTCGTCGGGACGGGGGAACGGGATCCGGTCGATCAGCACGAGCTGGCAGGTGTCCCCCGGCACGTCGAGGCCCTGCCACAGGCTGAGCGTGCCGAACAGGCAGGCGTGCGGGTCCTCGACGAACAGCCGGGCCAGCTCGGGCAGCTGCGCCTCCCCCTGGGCCAGGATCGTCAGGTGCGGCAGCCGCTCGCGGGTCGCCTCGGCCGCCGCCTCCGCGGCCCGTCGGCTGGAGAACAGGCCGAGGGTGCGGCCGTCGGCGGCGTCCACCAGGTCGACGATCTCGTCGATCTGGGCGGCGCCGAGCCCGTCGCGGCCGGGTGGGGGCAGGTGCCGGGCGACGTACAGGATGCCCTGGCGGGGGTAGTCGAACGGGGAGCCGACGTCGATGCCGCGCCAGGGCTCGACACCCTCGGCGCGCTCGGCCGGCTCCTGCGGCGCCTCGGACAGGGAGTGGTCGACGCGCTCGCTGGGCTTGAGTCCGAGCGACGTGGCGACCGAGTTGAAGTCGCCGCCGAGCATCAGGGTCGCGCTGGTCAGCACGACGGTCTTCTCGGCCAGCAGCTTGTCGCGCAGCGGACCCCACACCTGCAGCGGTGCCACGCAGAGCAGGTCGCCGCCCCGGTTGCGCTCGCGCTCGGCGAGCCACATGACGTCGGCGTCGGAGCCGGCGGCCATCCGCTCGGTGTTCTTGAAGATCTCCTGCACCGCCCCGCGGGCCTGTGTGCGGCCCGGGTCGCCCTCCCCCTCGGCGGACTCCTTGGGGAACGCCGAGATCAGCGCGCGGGCGGCGTCGCGGACCAGCTGCAGCGCGTCGGACAGCGCCGTGGTCGGCTGGTCGATGCGGCCCGGCGGGGTCTCGTCGAACGCCGCCCGGAGCGCCTCTCCCGCGTCGGCGAGGTCGTCGGCCTCGGTGCCCTCGACGTGCCGCTGCGACCGGCGTGCGGCACGCTCCACCTCCGGCACGGACAGCTCGTCGGTCGCGGCCTGGGTGACCCGCGCGGACAGCTCGTGGGCCTCGTCGATCACCACGACGTCGTACTCGGGGATCATCGGCACGCCCTCGATCGCGTCGATCGCGAGCAGCGAGTGGTTGGTGACGATCAGCTGCGAGCGGGCGGCCTTCTCCTTGGCGCGCTCGGCGAAGCACTCGTCGGCGAACGGGCACTTGGTGGCGCCCAGGCACTCGCGGTGGTTGACCGAGACCTGCCGCCACACCCGGTCGGTGTGCTTCGGCGCGGAGTCGCGGTCACCGGGCCCCTTGGTCTCGGTCTGCTCCTCGGCCCAGGCCCGCAGCGCGAGCACCTCGCTGCCCATCGACCCCTCGGGCAGGTCGACCAGTGCCCCCTGGTCGTCGGGGACGCCCTCGCGGATCCGGTGCAGGCAGGCGTAGTTGGAGCGGCCCTTGAGCACGGCGTAGCTCGGCTTCGTGTGCAGCACGTGGTCGGCGGCCTCGAGCAGCGCCGGGATGTCGCGCTCGACCAGCTGGTGCTGCAGCGCGAGGGTCGCGGTGGCGACCACGACACGACGGTCGTGGAGCAGCGCGGGGACGAGGTAGGCCAGCGACTTGCCGGTGCCGGTGCCGGCCTGCACGAGCAGGTGCTCGTGGGACGTCATCGCCCGCGCGACGGCCTCCGCCATCTGGATCTGGCCCGGCCGCTCCTGCCCGCCGAGGGCCTCCACCGCGCCCGCCAGGACCTCGCGTACGCGGGAGGTCGGGGGGCTCTCGGTGTCGGGCACCGGAGCACCCTACCCGCGCCCGGGGACGGTGGGGCGGCCCGCTCCACAGGTCGCACCGGGAGTGGTCCAGGAGTGGTCTCGACAAGCTCGACCACCCGGGCGACAAGCTCGACCACCCGGGACAAACCACCGGGTGGTCGAGCAGCGGCGGAGCCTGCGACGCCGCGTGTCGAGACCACCGGGGAGTGGTCTCGACAAGCTCGACCACCCGGGAGCAAACCACCGGGCGACGGGCCTCGACCGGCCGCTCAGCCCTCGAACCGCAGGAACGACATGCCCGGCATCGGGAGGTCGAAGGTGACCTCGGCGGTGCCGTCGTCGTCGGCGGTGACCGGGCCGGGGTCCTCGAGGGTCTCGAGGCGGTCGGCCTTGCGGAGGGTCTCCCACTGGGCGTCGTCGGGCCAGGGCTGGTCGCCGTCCCGCAGCGCCGCCCAGGTGCCGGCGACGTTGGAGTGGTCGGCGTCGACCCGCTCGTGCGTGACCGTGTACGTCGTCCCGGGCGCGAGACCCGCGACCCGCACGGTGACGGACCGGTCGTGCGGGGTAGAGCCGGCCGCCTTGGACTGGTCGAGCGTCAGGTTCCACGCCAGCACCGAGACGGCGCCGGACTCGGACGACGTCGCGACCGCCTCCACCAGGGAGCCGCCGCCGTCACCGGTGACGTCGACGGGCAGCCGCCGGTCGTCGAGCCGCTCGAGCAGCGACAGCGCCCACCAGCGGGGCTTGCGCAGCTCGCCGATGGTGCGCAGGCCGAAGCCGCCGTGCAGCAGCTCCGGCGGCCGGCCGAGCTCCTCGAAGTGGTCGGAGACGACCCAGTAGGACAGCGCCTCGATCCGGCCCATCGCGGACGCCATCCCGCGGAGCAGGAAGGCCCCGGAGAACACCGCGTCGCTGACCTCGTAGAAGTGCGTGGGGGTGACGCCCCACTCGGTCCACCAGATCGGGGTGCCCTCGCGGCCGTAGCGCGCGAGCGACGGCCGGAAGTCCAGCGGCGGGGCGCCGTACGTGTGCGTGCTGACGAAGTCGAGCGCGGCGCCCGACTCCTCGACGTGCGCGAGCAGCTCCTCGACCCAGCCGGCCGCGGCGGTCGACGGGCCGCCGACGATCAGCCGGTCGTCGACCTCGCGGACGGCGGCGGCGGTGACGTCGTACATCCGGTGCCACTCGTCGAGCGTGCCGGACCAGAACACCTCGAGGTTCGCTTCGTTCCAGACCTCGAAGGACCAGTGCTCGAGCACCTCGTCGATGCCGTAGCGGTCGACGACGTGCTGGACCAGGTCGCGCACCAGGTCGTGCCAGCGGTCCCAGTCCTTGGGTGGGGAGACGATCGCGGCGTAGTCGAACACCGTCTTCGTCGGGTCGCTGGCCAGGTCGTGCGGCATGAAGGAGATCTCGACGACCGGGTAGAGCCCGAGCGACCGGATGTGGTCGTAGACCTTGTCCACGCCGGTGAAGTCGTGCACCGGCTCGCCGTCGACCTCGCGGTAGACCCCGAGGTCGTCGCAGAGGATGCCGTGCGCCCGCACCGAGGCGACGCCGAGCTCGTCGTGCGCCGCCTTCAGCGCGGCCGACAGCTCCTCGCCGATCACGCGTCCACCGGTGGTGTCGGTCGAGACCGCGTGCGAGAGGTGCTCGCTGCCGATCATCGGCCGCCAGGGCCGGTCGAGCACGCCGGCGTCACCGGCCGCGTCGACCGCGACCGTCACCGGACCGGCGTCGGCCAGCGGGGTGGCGGCCACGCGAGCGGAGGGCGCGCCCTGCACGGACACGTCCGAGAGCGTGGAGACCGCGTAGAACCGCTGCTCCCCCACCGCGCCGGTCGTGTCGACGTACGGCGGGTGCGGGACCGCGAGCACGTCGCGGCCGTGGTGGTCGAGCGGCTCGAGGTCGCCGTCGGGCGAGGACGCCACGTGCACCTGGTAGCCGACGGCACCCGGCACCGGGTCCCAGGTCAGCGTGACCTGGTGTCCGCCCGCCTCGGCGACCAGCCCGGTCGGCGGGTCGAGCCGCGGCGCGGCGCCGACCGCGTCGTCGCTGCGCCGACCGATCCGGTCCTCCCAGTCGGTGCGTGCACTGGTCTGGGTCACTGGCCGTTCTCCTTCGCACTGAAGTGCTCCATCTCCATCAGCGGCCGGAGCTTCTGCTCCATCGCGCCCTTGGAGACGTACTTGCGCATGTCGTCGTTGGCCAGCGCGTTGCCGAGCGCGGCCATCACCATGCCCTGGTCGAGCGACAGGTACCGCTCGGCGACCGTGTGGCTGCGGGTGCCGGCGGCGTCGTAGAACCCGCCGGGGCCGTAGCCGTGCAGCTCGTCCTTGATCTTGGCGAGGTTCTCCAGCGCGGCCTTCGGCGCGTAGCGGTAGGCCAGGAACGACGCGTGCGGGGTGACCACACCGTCGCCGTACGACGTCGGCGCCGGCGACCCGGCGCGGCAGCCGTCGAACGGCTGGTCGACCGACGTGCGCTCCTCGTCGGAGGTGTAGCCGCCGCCGTCGAGGCCGAGCTGGTCGACGCCGTACTCGCGGTAGCCGCCCTGGGGGTCGCTGGAGGGCGAGAAGCCCCAGTAGCCGTACTTGGCCTCGTTCAGACCGTGCTCGATCTGCGCCTTCACGTAGAGCGGGTGGTTGATGCCCCACGAGTACGGGCCCCAGGTCTCCTCGGGCACGAACAGCGGCACCATCAGCGCCTCGAACATGCTGCCGCCCCAGGTGGGCACGACGTCCATGCCGCGGTAGGGCAGCGCGCCCTCGAAGACGCGGACGCCCAGGTAGGTCTTCCACTCGCCGACCGGCTTGGTCTCGGTCCAGGAGTAGTCGCAGTTGTCGTTCTGGAAGGTGCGGTAGGTGCCGAAGTAGTGCTGCTGCGGGATCTGCCCGGAGGCGATGCCGAGGTAGGACGCCATCCGCGGCTCGGTGTTGAACGCGCCGTAGTGGTGGCCGGTGTACCAGACGTCCGGGCCGCGTCCCCGGTAGTTGCCCTTGACGGCGGCCGCCTCGTGCGGGTCCTCGTCCCAGAAGCCGCCGCGGATCTGGCCGCCGGGGGCGTTCTCCTTGGCGTTGTAGTAGAAGCCGAAGTCCATCGGGGTGCGCAGCGCGTCGGCCTGCTTGGCCAGGCCCGGGTCGGCGCGGCTCACGAGCAGCAGCGCGGTCGCCAGCCAGCCGTTGTCGACGCTGGACAGGAACGGCTTCACGACCGAGCCGTTCTCCGGCCAGGTCCGCAGCTTGGTGCCGGTGTGCGGGTCGTACCAGTTGTAGAACATCCCGCTCGGGTCGTGCCGGTCGAGCGTCGCCAGCGTGCTCAGCGTCCTGGCCATCCGCTGGTGCGCGTCACCGCTGGAGATCAGGCCGGTGTCGCGGGCGACGACGGTGCTCCACAGGTAGGCGCCGATGTTGGTCGGGCTCGTGTACTTGCTGCGGGTCGCGGTGTCGAGGGCGCCGTTGATGTTGTCGGCCGGCAGCCCGGTGGCCGGGTCGGTCATCGCGGCCATCGAGCGCCAGGTGTCCTTGGCGTACGTCGTGAGGACGGCCCGGTCCGACGTACTCGTCGACGGGGCGGCCGTGGCCAGCGGGGTGGTGGCCGTGAGCACGCCGGCCGCCAGGGCGGTCAGCGCCGACACCACGGCGATCGGGGTCCTGCGGAGCTTCATGGTCTCTCCCGAGATGGAGGGCGGGTGGGTCTACTTGATGCCGGTCATCGCGATGCCTTGCATGATGTGCCGCTGCAGCACCAGGAAGATCGCGACCACGGGGATCACGACGACGACCGCGCCGGCGAGCAGCAGGCCGTACTTCGTGGCGTTCTGGCCCACGGAGTAGAGCGCGAGCGCGACCGGCAGGGTGTACTTCTCCTCGTCCTGCGCCACCACGAGCGGCCACAGGAAGTTGTTCCAGGACGTGAGGAAGGTGAGGATGCCGAGCGTCGCGGCCGCGGGGCCGCACATCGGCATCACGACCGACCGGAAGATCCGCAGCTCGCCGGCACCGTCGACGCGGGCGGCCTGGATCAGCTCGTCGGGCAGTCCGGAGATGAACTGCCGCATCAGGAACACCCCGAACGGCCCGGCCAGGAACGGCAGGAACATCCCCGGCAGCGTGTCGGTCAGGCCGATGTTCGTGGTCAGGATGAACAGCGGCACGAACGTCACGACGCCGGGGATCATCAGCGTGGTCAGCACCAGGCCGAACACCACGCGCTTGCCGGGGAACTCCAGCTTGGCGAGCGCGTAGCCGAGCATCGAGCCGAAGAGCACGTTGCCGGCCGTGACCGCGGCGGCGACCACGACCGAGTTGAGGAAGTAGCGCGGGAAGTCCAGCTTGGTGAACAGCACCCGGTAGTTCTCGAAGGTGATCTCCCTCGGCCACCAGGTCGGCGGCACGGCGGTCACCTCGGCGTCCGGCTTGATCGAGGACAGCACCATCCACAGGAACGGCAGCACCATCAGGATCAGGCCGACGGTGAGGGCGACGTACACCATCCGGTTCCGTGGCTGGGCGGAGCGCGCGGCCATCACTTCTCCTTCCGCTCGCCGAGCAGCCGGAACTGCACGAAGGTGAACACGACGACCGCCATGAACAGGAGGTACGACGCGGCGGCCGCCAGGCCGTAGTTGCCGAACCCGAACTGGTCGTAGGTGAAGAACGTGACCGACCTCGTGCTGTCGAGCGGACCGCCCTTGGTCATCACGAAGGCCTCCTCGAAGAACTGGAGGTAGCCGATCGACGGTGATCACCGCACCGAACAGCAGGGTCGGCCGCAGCATCGGCAGGGTGATGTAGCGGAACCGCTGCCAGGCCGACGCGCCGTCGACCTCGGTCGCCTCGTTGACCTCTGCGGGGATGGTCTGCAGGCCGGCCAGGAAGATGATCATCAGCGAGCCGAGGTTGCGCCACGACGACATCACCACCAGCGACGGCAGCGCCAGCGTCGTGCTGTCCAGCCAGCCCGGGCCGTTGATCCCGACCAGCGCGAGCACCGCGTTGAGCAGGCCGCCCTCGTCACGCAGCAGGAACTTCCAGACCACCGACACCGCGACGATGCTCGTCACCACCGGCAGGTAGTAGCTGACCCGGAACAGCCCGCGCAGGAACGTGATCCGGTTGAGCCCGACCGCCGCCGCGAGGGCGAGCGCCATGGTCAGCGGCACGCCCAGCACGAGGTACAGGAACGTGTTGACCATGACCTTCTGGAACAGCGGGTCCGCGAGCAGCTTGGCGTAGTTGTCGAACCCGATGAACCCGACCGCGAACGGCGAGCGCATGTCGGTGCTGCGGATGTCGGTGAAGCTCATCCCGAGGCTGGCCAGCACCGGCCCGGCGGTGAACACCAGGAACAGCACCAGGAACGGCAGGGCCAGGACCCACGCGGCGACAGCCTGCTGCCGCCGCGTGGGGTCCACGTGCCTCGACCGGGTGGCCACCGGTGGGGTGGCCGCGGGCGCGGGCGTGACGACCTTGACACTCATGAGGTCAGAGACCGGTGCCGATCGACTTGGCCTGCTTCTGCATGTCGGCGACCGCGTCGGCCGTCGGCGTCGAGCCCTTCACGGCCTTCTCGACGTCACCGTCGATGACGGACGCGACCTGCTCCCAGGTGGGCACGGCCGGCGGCGCCAGGGCGCTGTCGAGCTGCTGCCCGAACACCTGGAGCTGCTGGTCGTCGGCGAGGTCACCGGACTGCCAGGCGCCCTTCACGGCGGGCAGGTCCTTGACGGTGTCGTACCACTTCGACTGGGTCCCCGCCTCGGACAGCCAGCGCACCAGCTTCCAGGCGCCGTCGCGGTTCTTCGCGTCCTTGAAGACGGCCAGGTCGCCACCGCCGGTGAAGGACGTGCCCGGACCGGAGTCCTTGCCGGGCAGCGGCGCGACGGCGTACTTGTCGGTGGTCAGGCCGGCGTCCTCGACCAGGCCGATGTGCCACGGGCCGGAGATGAACGAGCCGTAGGTGCCCTTGGCGAAGCCGTTCTCGAGCTCACCCGGGTCGAGCAGCCGGGTCTGCGAGTAGCCCTTGTCGAAGAACGACTTGTAGTAGTCGAGCGCCTCCGTCATCTGCGGGCTGTCGATCGAGTAGTCGGTGCCGCCGTCGTTGGTGACCTTGGCACCGTTGGACCAGGCGAAGGGCAGCACGCTCTGCCACGAGCCGGTCTGGCCGGGCTGGAGGCTGACGGGGTACTTCACGCCGGCCTTCTTGAGGTCCGCCGCGAACGTGGAGAACTCGTCCCAGGTCGTCGGGGCCTTGTCCCATCCGGCCTTCTTGGCCAGGTCGGTGCGGTAGTAGAGCACCCGCGTCTCGACGTACCAGGGGACGCCGTACGACGTGTTGCCGACGACCGTGGAGCCCCAGGCGCCGCCGTAGAAGTCGCTGTCCTTGACCAGGCCGTCCGGCGTCGGGTCGAGGCCGCCGGCCTTGGCGAACTCACCCATCCAGGTCGTGCCGATCAGGCTCACGTCCGGCGTCTTGCCGCTCGCGATCGCGGCCGAGATCTTGTCGTGGGCGGCCTCCCACGGGACCGCGGTGACCTTGACCGTGGCGTCCGGGTTGGCGGTCTCGAAGTCCTTGACGAAGTCCTGGAGCTTCTCGCCCTCGGTGCCCATCGCCCAGACGTTGATGGTGCCGCTGGCCTTCGCGTCGCTGATGGCCTTCGACGCGCCGGGCCCGGCGTCCGAGCTCGAGTCGCGGCCGCAGCCGGTCAGCGCCAGGCTCGCGGCGACCGCCAGCGCGGTGAACGCGCTGGCCGTCCTTCTGGTCGTTCTTCTCATCGCTCAACCTTTCCGAGATGTCCGAGGGATGGGGGTCAGGCTCCGGAGGTGGTTCGGACCACCAGCTCCGTGGGGAGGACGACGTGCCGCGGCTCGGCACGCCCTCCGGTGATGACTTCGTCGAGCAGCCGCGCCGCCGTGCCACCCAGCTCACGCATCGGTTGGCGCACCGTGGTCAGCCCGGCGTAGCGGGCGGCCATGACGTCGTCCCAGCCGGTGACCAGCACCTGGCCGGGTACGTCGACCCCGGCGGCGCCGAGGCCGTTGAGCACGCCGAGGGCGAGCTCGTCGTTGCCGCACACGAACGCGTCGGGGAGCGCGTCGTCGAGGGCGGCCCGGGCGACCTCCTGCCCGGTCGCCTCGTCGAGGACCGGGACGGCGACGGTCGAGACGGTGGTGTCCGCGCGGTCGGCGGCGACCCGCTCCACCGCGGCCCAGCGCTCGTCGAGGTCGGGCGCCAGGTCCGGGTCGCCGACCAGCACCAGCCGCCGGGCGCCCCGGTCGAGCACGTGCGCGGCGAGCGCCTCGGCGGAGCCGGTGTTGTCGGCCTTCACCGAGTCGATGCCCTCGACCTGCGGACGGGCCAGCAGCACCAGCGGCATGCCGCGGGTGTGCAGCCGCTCGAGGAGGGAGTCGGGGACGGTGCGGCCCATCACGACCATCCCGTCGCAGCGCTCGGCCATCTCCTCGACCATCGCCGGGGCGGCGGGGCGGCCGTGCGTGGACAGGATCAGCACCGAGCGGCCGAGGTCGGCGGCCACGGACTCGTAGCCGAGCACCACCTCGGCGTAGTAGGGACCGGAGAGGTCCGGGAAGACGATGGCGTTCGCGGCGTGCCGCCGCTCGGCCAGCGACCGGCCCAGCCGGCTGGGCGTGAACTCGAGCTCCTCGACGGCCCGGGCGACGCGGTCGCGGGTGGCCTCGGAGACGTTCGCGTGCTGGTGCATGACCCGCGAGACGGTGGCGATGGAGACGCCGGCATGCCGGGCCACGTCGCGGATCGTCGGTCGCACGCGGTTCTCCCCTCACGCCGAGTCGTAGGCGGATCGTCCGGTTCGCGGGTATGTAACCGGTTTCAGTAACCGGTTACACCACCCTGATGGTGACCACCGACACATGTCAAGGGTGGACCGAAACGGGAATTCCGAAACCGGTCAGGACCGGGCGTGGTCCCCGGGGCGGACCAGGCCGGTCTCGTAGGCGAGCACGACGAGCTCCACCCGGGTGCGGGCGCCGAGCTTGGCCAGCACCCGGTTCACGTGCGTCTTGACCGTCGCCTCGGCGACCACCAGCCGGGCGCAGATGTCCTCGTTCGACAGCCCGCGGGCGATCAGCGTGAACACCTCGAGCTCGCGCTCGGTGAGCACCCGCAGCCGCTCGGGGACGCCGTCGACCGGCGCCGGACGACGTACGTGCTCCTCGATCAGGCGGCGGGTCAGCGACGGCGCGAGCAGCGACTCCCCCGCGGCGACCGTCTCGATGCCCGCGACCAGCCGGTCCGGCGGGGTGGCCTTGAGCAGGAAGCCGGCCGCACCGGCGCGCAGCGCGTCGTAGACGTAGCCGTCGAGGTCGTAGGTCGTGAGCACCAGCACCCGCGTGGGGAGGCCGAGCGCGGTGAGCTCGCGGGTGGCCGCGATCCCGTCGAGCACCGGCATCCGGATGTCCATCAGCACCACGTCGGGACCGGTACGTCGGACCACGTCGACGGCCTGCCGACCGTCGGCCGCCTCGCCCACGACCTCGACGCCGCGCACGTCCAGCACCATCGCGAGGCCGGAGCGGACCAGGTCCTGGTCGTCGGCGACCACGACCCGGGTCATGCCGGGCCCACCGGCAGCGTCGCGGCCAGCTCGAACCGCTCCCCGGTGACGCCGTGCGTGAGCTGCCCGCCCAACACGGAGACCCGCTCGGCCATGCCCAACAGGCCCAGCCCGCTGCCCGTGCCACCGCGTCCACCCGGGTGGGTCGCGGTCCGGTTCGAGGTCCTGATCGACACGCCGCCGGGAGTGCCGGACACGGTCAGCGCGGCCGTCCGGTCGGCGGCGTAGCGCAGCGCGTTGGTCAGCGACTCCTGCACGATCCGGTAGGCCGAGACGTCCACGCCGGCCGGCAGCGACGGCAGCGGCTCGCGGACGTCGAGGTCGACGGTGAGGCCGCTGGCCCGGAACCGCTCCACGAGCGCGGGCAGGTCGGCGAGGCCGGGTGCCGGCGAGAGCCCGAGCTCGTCGGCGTCGTCCCGGATCACGTGCAGCAGTCGTCCCGTCTCGGCCAGCGCCCGGCGGCCGGTGTCGGCGACATCGGCCAGCACCTCCTCGGCGCGGTCCGGGTCGTGACGCACGAGGTCCTGCGCGGCCGCGGTCTGCACGACCATGGCGCTGACCGAGTGCGCGATCACGTCGTGCAGCTCGCGGGCGATCCGGTCCCGCTCGGCGCGGACCGCCTCGTGACGGACGAGCTCCTGCTGGTCCTCGAGCTGCCGCTTCTGGTCGGCCAGTCGGCGCACGATCCGGCCGAACACGTAGGGCGGCACGATCAGGGTGGCGACGAACACGACGTCCGACCAGTTGTGGCTGCGGCTGTCCACGAGCACGTAGTCGACGAGCACCAGGACGGCGATGGTGAGCACGCCGACCAGCCCGCCGAGGCCCTCGATCCAGCGGGCCAGGGCGTAGATCGCGACCGCCCAGAACAGGATCGGCGTGGCCGGCTCGTCGAGCTGCGGGCCGAGCCACGGCAGCACGAGCAGCACCGCCGCGGCGCCCGTGCCGGCGACCAGCGGGTACTGGCGACGGAACACCAGCAGCCCGGCCGCGAGCAGCTCGCCAGCGACGCCGTACCCGGCGCCGGGGACGTGCAGCGAGAGCATCTCGGCGGTGCCCAGCACCGCGAGCGCGACGGGCAGGGCCACGTCGAACCACGTCAATGACCGCAGCCTGGACACCCTCCGAGGCTAGGGCCGTTGCGGCCCGGTGTCCGTCAAACCAGGGGTTGATCCCGGTCCCGCCGCACGGTGGACGACGCGGGCGCCACCCGCTCCTAGCGTCGGAGCACCGCACAACACTCCTGGGGAGGCAACGATGTTCGAGTCCGCAGAGACACAGCGCAGGATCGGTCGGTTCGCGTGGGTGATGGCCTGGGTGGGGCTGGTCGTCGGCCAGCTGCACGCCCTGGCCCGACACAACACGGCGGACGGGCGGGAGGACCTGCACTCGGCGTTGACGCGCGCCTGGTCCGACCCGGCCCGGGCGGCGCTGAGGCCGCTGCTGGACTGGGGCGACCCGGACCTGGTCTACGTGACCTACGGGAAGATCTGGCTCCCGGTGTTCGTGGCGTTCACGCTGTGCGCGTTCGTGGTGCGCCGGCGCCGGCAGCCGTCCGGCTTCGAGAGATGGGCGTGGCGGATCGCGCTGACCGGCTACGTGTGGGCGTGCGTCTCCGTCTTCGGGGACTACTGGACGCAGTGGACCGGCACCCCGAACGCCCTGCTCGACCTGTCGTTCCTGGTCGGCCTCCCCGGCCTGCTGCTCACCCTGGTCGGCTCGACGCTGCTCGGGATCGCCCTGCTACGCAACGGGCTCCGGCCGCGTGCGGCCGCGTGGCTGCTCACGTTGACCATCCCGGTCGCGGTGGTCGCGCTGCAGGTCACGTCGATGGGCAGCGCCGCCCTCGCGGTGATGTTCGGCTTCGGGATCCTCGGTCGTGGGATCGCCACCGAAAGCACCCCTGTCGTGGTCGCCCGGACCGCCGCCGCCTGACCGGTAGTCCGTGACGAAGTGGCTGGTCCGGGGCCTCCGGACCAGCCAGAACGTCACGGACTACCCGCAGCGGGTGGTCCGTGGTCGGCCTCGCGTCAGGCGTGCTCGGCGGTCACCAGGTAGGGCTCGAGCTCGCCGGCCAGGCCCTCGTGCACCCGGCCGCGCACCAGCGATCCGTCGCCGGTGTGCTCGACCGACTCGACCTCGCCACTGACGTGGATCCGGTTGAGCAGGTCGCCCCGCTCGTAGGGCAGCAGCGCCTCGATCGCGACCCCCGGGTGCGGCAGGTCGGCCTCGACGGCGGCGAGCGCCTCGGCGATGCCCTCGCCGGTCTTGGCCGAGACGACCACCGAGTGCGGCTCGCGGGCCCTGAGCCGCGAGAGCACCATCGGGTCGGCCGCGTCCGCCTTGTTGATGACGACGAGCTCGGGCACCTTGTCGGCGCCGATCTCGGCGAACACCTCACGCACGGCAGCGATCTGGCCCTCCGGGTCGGGGTGGGAGCCGTCCACGACGTGCAGCACCAGGTCGGAGTCGGCGACCTCCTCGAGCGTCGAGCGGAACGCCTCGACCAGCTGGTGCGGCAGGTGCCGGACGAAGCCGACGGTGTCCGACATCGTGTAGACGCGACCGTCGGCCGTGGTGGTCCGGCGGGTCGTCGGGTCGAGCGTCGCGAACAGCGCGTCCTCGACCAGGACCCCCGCGTCGGTGAGCCGGTTGAGCAGCGACGACTTGCCGGCGTTGGTGTAGCCGGCGATCGCCACCGACGGCACCTGGTGACGGCGGCGCTCGGTGCGCTTGGTGTCGCGCGTGGTGCGCATGTGCGCGAGCTCGCGGCGCAGCTTGGCGATCTTGGTGTTGATCCGGCGCCGGTCGGTCTCGATCTTGGTCTCACCGGGACCACGGCCACCGATGCCGCCGCCCTGCGAGCCGACCCGGCCACCGGCCTGACGGGAGAGGTTGCCACCCCAGCCGCGCAGCCGCTGCTTCATGTAGCTGAGCTGGGCCAGCTCGACCTGCGCCTGCCCCTCACGGGACTTCGCGTGCTGGGCGAAGATGTCGAGGATCAGCGCGGTCCGGTCGACGACCTTGACCTTGACCCGGTCCTCGAGGTTCCTCAGCTGCGAGGGGGCCAGCTCGCCGTCGCAGATCACCGTGTCGGCGCCGGTGGCCTGCACGATCTCGCGCAGCCCGTCGACCTTGCCGCGGCCGATGTACGTCGCGGGGTCGGGGCTCTGCCGGCGCTGGTAGAGCGCGTCGAGCACCTGGGAGCCGGCCGTCTCGGCGAGGAGGGCGAGCTCGGCCATGGAGTTCTCGGCGTCGGCCACCGAGCCGTCGGTCCAGACCCCGACCAGGACGACCCGCTCCAGGCGGAGCTGGCGGTACTCGACCTCGGTGATGTCCTCGAGCTCGGTCGACAGTCCGGCGACCCGGCGCAGGGCGTGTCGTGCGGCGAGGTCGTAGTCGCCGGAGGTCTCCTCCGGGTCGACGCCGTCCCAGCCGTCAGGGGAGTCCTCGGCGGACTCCCACTCCTCGGTCTCGAGGAGGGCGTCGTCGAGGGAGATGTCGGTGTCGACCGGGGCGACGGGGTCGGGGCTGTGCTCGTGTGCGTGCGTCATATCCACCAAGGGGAACGTCCGGGTGCCCGGGCGGATTCCCGGACCACCTCAAGGGTCGCACGGCTCACAGACCGGAGGCGACGGATTATGCGGTCCACTCCCCCTCGGCGACCAGCACCGCCGGCCCCGTGAGCACCATGCGTCCCTCCGCTGTCCAGGTCACGTCCAGCCGGCCGCCGGGCACGTCCACCCGGTACGTCGTACCGGGTCCGGCGCCGTCCGCCAGCGCCGCGGCGACCATGACCGCGCAGGCACCGGTGCCGCAGGAGCGGGTCTCCCCGGAGCCGCGCTCGTGCACCCGCATGGCCACGTGCGCCTCGCCGCGACGGACGACGAACTCGACGTTGACGCCGTCGGGGTACTCCCCCGGCGTCGTGGCTCGGCGGGTCCAGCAGCGGTCCCGCGTCCGCGAGGTCGTCGACGAACGCGACCGCGTGCGGGTTGCCCATCGACACGTGGGTCGCGGGCCAGGACCGGTCGCCGACGGCCACCTTGGTCTCGCCGAGGACGGCCGGCTCCCCCATGTCGACGCTGACCAGGTCGCCCTCGAACGTCAGCACCTTGGTGCCGCCCCGGGTGCCGACCGGCAGCGGCCGGGACGGGTCGATGCCCTCGTGCTCGACGAGGTAGCGCCCGAACACCCGCACCCCGTTGCCGCACATCTCCGAGGTGGACCCGTCGGCGTTGCGGTAGTCCATGAACCACGCGGCCTCGCCACGGGCCGCGACAGCCGCCGGGTCGTCGTACGCGTCGGTCCGGACGACCCGGAGCACGCCGTCGCCGCCGAGGCCGGCCCGCCGGTCGCACAGCCGGGCGACCAGGGCCGCGTCGAGGTCACCGACGGCGGTGCCGTCGGCGTCGGGCAGCAGCACGAAGTCGTTCTCGGTGCCGTGGCCCTTGAGGAAACGCATGGCGCCCAGTGTAGGAGGCAGTCTAGGAGCCTCTAGGAGCCCTGCTCGGCGAGCGTCTTGAGCCGCGCGAGGCCCTTCTCGAAGTCCGGGCCGACGAGCTTGTCCATGCTCGTGAAGATCCCCATGATCTTCAGACCCAGCGTGCGGGGGCCGGCCATCGTCCAGGTGACCCGGGTGCCGTCGCCCTCGGGCGCGAACGTGAACGTCGTCACCGACGAGGACTTGAACGGCTTGAGGAAGTCCAGGGCGACCACGACCCGGGTCGGGTCGTCGGCGTCGGTGATCTCCATCCGGCCCTGGCCGGCCTTGCGGTTCCCGGACCAGGCGTACGTCGATCCGACACCCTTCTCGGGCCCGCCGTAGGTGCGCTGCATCGCGGGGTCGAGGCCCTCCCACGGGGACCAGGCCGGCCAGCGGTGGAAGTCCTCGACCTGCTCGAACAGCCGTCCGGGCGGTGCCTGGACCGTCGTGGACCGCTGCACGGTGTAGATGTCGCTGTCGCCCATCGGGAACCTCCGGTCGTGGTCGCGTCCTCGTCGTGCGGATGCTAGTGCGCCCTGGAGGAGTCCCGGGCGTGTCTCATCGGAACTGTCGGCGTGCTCTGCCACCGTGAAGGACATGGAGACCGCGGACCACCTGTTGATGCTCAGCGGCGTCAGTGCCCGTTGCGCCGACTGCGGCGACGAGTGCGTGTTCGTGCCCGTCGACGCCCACGCGCACGAGTGGTGCTGCACGAGCTGCGACGCCGCCGTGTTCCTGCTGCCGGCGGTCGACCCGGCGCTCCACCGCGACGCGAGGCGGGTCGCATGAGCGGGACCGGCGCGCCCGAGGACCCGTGGCGGCTGACCACGGCGCCGGGCAGCTCGAGCTACACCATGCACCGCGACGAGGCGGCGGACCCGCCGGCCCTCGTCTGCCAGGTCGGCACCACCACGCTGCGCTACCACCTGAGCGCCGTCGACGACCTGCACGCCTGGCTCCGCGAGCAGGGCGACTGGGTCGACCTCGGCGCGGCCGACGAGAAGAAGGACGCCAAGGACGGCACGGTCGAGGCGTGGGGCCGGTCCGCCGACAACCCGGTCGGCGGGTGGTACGGCCTCCGCAAGGGCTACCGCGGCCGGTTCGGCATGTACCTCCCGCCGCTGCTCGAGGAGCTCGGGCTGGCCGAGCTGACCCACGACGCGCGCAACAACAAGGTCCGCGCGACCTGAGCCGGCCCGGCCGTGTCCTCAGCGGTGCCGGCGCACCACGAGCGCCGACCCGCCGCCCCGCCGACGGGGCTCGGACACCGCGACGAGGAAGCCGCGCTTCTTGAACGCGATGGCGGTCGCCGCCCCGATCTCCGACGCGCTGGTGAACTTGTCACCGGACGGGGTCAGCTGGTGCCCCAGCGGAGTGAGCAGGGCGCCGTACTTCTCGATGAACTCCGGCTCGGCCGAGACCGCGGCGGTGTTGCGCTGCGAGCCCCGCGGGTCGGCGATCGCCTGCGGCAGCGTCATCTGCCGGTCGATCCGGTTGTGGATCATCTGCAGGACGGTCGTGATGATCGTCGAGCCGCCGGGTGAGCCGAGGGCCACGGCCGGCTTCCCGTCGCGCAGGATGATCGTCGGCGACATCGAGGAGCGCGGGCGCTTGCCGGGGTCGATGCGGTTCGGGTCGTTCGGGTCGTAGGTGGCCGAGAAGTCCGTGAGCTCGTTGTTGAGCAGGAACCCGCGGCCCTTCAGCAGCATCCCGGAGCCGCCGGTCTGCTCGATGGTGAGGGTGTACTCCACGACGTTGCCCCACTTGTCGGTCACGGTGAGGTTGGTCGTCTCGACGTTCTCGGTGTCGGCCTGCCGAGCCGACGAGGCGGACGACGAGCCGCCGCAGGTCGGGTCGTAGCTGTGCACGTCACCGGCGGTGGTCGGCTTGGTCATCGCCTTGCTCAGGTCGATGCTGCACGCCCGCGAGGCGGCGTACCGGTCCGAGAGCAACGTGGAGCGCGGCACGTCCACGTGGGCCGGGTCGCCGAGGTACTTCGCGCGGTCCGCGAAGGCGAGCGCGCTCGCCTCCAGGTAGACGTGCAGCCGCTGGGCGGTGCTCAGGCGACGCAGCGGGAAGCGCTCCATGATGTTCAGCGCCTCGCCGACGGTGGTGCCACCCGACGACGAGCCGCCCATGCCCCAGACGCCGTAGCCGCGGTACTTCGCAAAGGTCGGCGCGCGGAACAGCGCGCGGTAGCGAGCCAGGTCGCCGGCCTTCATGAAGCCGGGCGGCACCGGCAGGTCGGTCGACGGGCTCTTCGGCGGGTGCTGCACGTTGGCTGCGATCTGGCGCGCGATCGGGCCGTTGTAGAACCAGGAGACGCCCTTGCGGCCGAGGGCCCGGTAGGTGCTCGCCAGCGCCGGGTTGCGGAACACCGAACCCGTCTTCGGGGCGTCGCCGCCGGGCAGGAACAGCCGCGGCGTCGTGGTGTAGGCCTCGAAGCGCTTCTGGTTGTCGAGCGTCTGCTGACGGAACGTGCTGTCGACCTTGAAACCGCGGGCGGCCAGGTCGGCGGCCGGCGCCAACGCCCGGCCCAGCTTGTAGGTGCCCCACGAGCGCAGCGCCTTGCCCCAGGTGGCCGGGGTGCCGGGCACACCGACGGAGACGCCGCTGGTGACCAGCTCGGGCGTGAAGTTGTAGGGCTTGCCGGTCTTGGGGTCGATGAACGCGTCGTGCGGCATCGCCTGCGGCGCGGTCTCGCGGCCGTCGATGGTGTGCACCTTGCGGTGCTTGGCGTCGTAGTAGACGAAGTAGCCGCCGCCGCCCAGGCCGGAGCTGTACGGCTCGGTGACGCCCAGCGCTGCCGCGGTCGCGACCGCCGCGTCGACAGCGTTGCCGCCCCGCTTGAGGACACCGATGCCGATCTTGGAGGCCTCGGGGTCGACCGAGGTGACCGCTCCGCCGAAGCCACGGCTGGTCGGTGTCTTGGTGGTGTAGTAGCGCCCGTCGGCGGTGGCCGGGGACGTGAGGATCGTCAGCCCTGCGAGTGCGGTGGCCCCTGCCACCCCGATGGCCGCTGCCCGACGGCCGTGCCTGTACCTCATCGCGTTGTTCCTTCCCCGAGTCCGAGTCCGAGTCCGACCCGGTGGTCCTACCCAGCCGGCCGGGCCTCAACCGCGGTCACCGCGGCGACCGCGTCCAGGGCCCGGGCCACCCGGTCGGGGTCGTCCCAGTCGACCCAGGCGACCCGGGTGTCCTTGACGAACCACGACTCCTGCCGGCGGGCGAACCGGCGGGTGCCGACGACCGTGCGCTCGAACGCCTCCTCCTCCGTGCACGCGCCGTCCAGGAACGCGAGCACCTGCTGGTAGCCCAGCGCCCGGCCGGCGGTCAGCCCGTCACGCAGCCCCCGGTCCACGAGCGCGCGCACCTCCTCGACGAGGCCGTCGTCCCACATCCGACGTACGCGTTGCTCGATGCGCTGGTCCAGCACCGGCCGCGGGATCCGCACGCCGACCTGGACGGTGCCCGGGAAGACGTACGCCGGGTCGGGCAGCGTCGCGGTGAACGGACGCCCGGTGATCTCCACGACCTCGAGGGCGCGCACCACCCGGCGCGAGTTGCCGGGCAGGATCCGCTCGGCGGCCTCCGGGTCGGCCGCGCGGAGCCGGTCGTGCATCGTCGCCGCGCCCACCTCGGCGAGCTCGGACTCCAGGCGGGCCCGGACCTCCGGGTCGGTGCCAGGGAACTCGAAGCTGTCCAGCACGGCCCGGGTGTAGAGCGCGGACCCGCCGACCAGCACCGGCGGCACGCCCCGGTCGCGGCAGTTCTCGATGACCGCGCGGGCCCGGCCCTGGAACTCCGCGACGGTGGCCGTCTCGGTCACGTCGAGCAGGTCGAGGAGGTGGTGCGGGATGCCGCGCCACTCGGGCTCGGGCAGCTTCGCCGTACCGACGTCCATGCCGCGGTAGACCTGCATCGAGTCGGTGTTCACCACCTCCCCGCCGAGGGCCTCGGCAAGGTCGAGGGACAGCGCGGTCTTGCCGGCGGCGGTGGCCCCCACCACCGCGACGACGGGGACGAGGGAAGGGCGACCGCTGCGGTCCGGTCCGTTGCTTGTCTGCCCCACCTGCATGGTGCAGAGTCTTTCAAAGACCGGTCCGGCGATCGAAAGGAGCAGCCATGGGATTCCTGGACAAGGCCAAGCAGCGGCTCACGAAGGCGGTCGACGAGCACGGCGACAAGATCGAGCAGGGCGCCGACAAGCTCGGCAACGTGGTCAACAAGAAGACGGGCAACAAGCACTCCGACCAGGTCACCAAGGGCAAGGAGCAGCTCCTGAAGGGGCTGGACTCGCTCGACGGCAAGAAGGACGACTTCGGCGAGAACAAGCGCCCCTGACGTCCGGTTTCGTCCGCGTCACCCCGGGTACGTCGACCCGATGAGCGACGCACGACGAGACGACGCCCCCACCGGACCCGAGAACCCACGCGGTCCTGCCGGACCGGACGCGCCTGCCCCACCGGGCGGACCCCAGCGCGGTGACGCCCCGACCGGCAGCACCAGCCCGGGCGGTCCGGAGCAGCCGGAGGTGCACCCGAGCAGCCCGCCCGACGGTCCGGCGACCGTGCCGGCCCCGGACGCGCCACCGGACCCGTCGCCCGGGCCGGACGGCGAGATCCACGCCCGGACCCAGACGGAGCAGGCCAACGAGGAGCTCCAGGAGGAGAACGCCGAGACCGCGCTGGACCAGCCGTCCGACGGCTCGGGCAGCGAGTAGCAACGAGCGACCGCAGCGACGAGGAGGATCCATGAGCGAGATCATCAACGAGGTCGACCCCGAGCAGTTCATCGGCGAACCGCCGGCGGGTGATGCCAGCCCGGACGAGTTCGTGTCGAACGACCAGTCCGCGGTGGTCTCTGAGGAGACCGGGACCGTCTACGAACGGCTCACGGGTGAGCCGGCCGTCACGCCGCACGACCAGGAGCTGGAGCAGGAAGAGGAAGAGGAGGACGCGTGAGCGAGGAGATCTCCCCCAACCGCGAGTCCCAGCCGAACGCCTCCGGCCCTCAGGGTCTCGCCGGTGACATGGGGATCAGCAGCGAACGGACCGGCGGCTTCGAGGGTGTCGAAGGGACCGGCAGCGCCGCGTCCAGCCAGGGCAGCACCGACGGCGAGGCACCGCCGCTGGCCGACCCGCCCGACGCGGACGAGGAGGTGCCGGACAAGCCCGACCGGACGAGCCCGGTCACCCATGTCGACCGGACCGTCGGTGAGGTGCAGCCGGACGAGGTGACCCGCAAGCACGAGTTCGACCCCGGCTCCCACCCCGGCCACTGACGATCCCTAGAGACAGGCCCTAGGGTCGCGGGCATGAACGACGAGACCGGCCGCTTCGTCGTCGTGCCCGCGGCCTACGTGTTCCTGCTCCGTCCGACCGCGACGGGCGGGCGCGAGGTGCTGCTGCAGCTGCGGGCCGGCACCGGCTACATGGACGACCACTGGGCGGCCGCCGTGGCGGGTCACGTGGAGAGGTACGAGACGGTCTTCGAGGCCGCCGCTCGCGAAGCGGTCGAGGAGGTCGGCGTCACCGAGGTCGCGCTCGAGCCCTGGTGCGCGATGCAGCGCACCCAGGCCGACCACGCCCCCATCGACGAGCGGGTCGACTACTTCTTCACTGCGACGGCCTGGCAGGGCGAGCCGCGGATCGTGGAGCCCGAGAAGGCCGCCGACCTCCGGTGGTTCGACCTCGACGCGCTGCCCGACCCGGTCGTCCCCCACGAGCTCCAGGTGCTGGAGACCGTCCGTGCCGGCAGCACTCCCCCGGTCGTGACCTTCGGGTTCTAGCCGAGCGCGCTGGGTTGAGGCGCCACCCGCTGGTTGAGGCGCCATCCGCAAGGGCGAGGGCCTCGAGACCTCTGTGCCCGCGGCTGGGAGGTTCCGAGGCTCGCGAGCTCGCACCTCGACCGGCGTGGGCGGCCCTCAGCCGGCGTTGACGTCGCAGCCGGTCGCCGCGGGCAGCGGGTCGGGCACGCCGACCGTGGGCAGGCCGAGCGAGACGCCCTGCGGCTTCGGCGCGGACGTGCGCGCCTCCCAGGCGTCGCCGGCCCGGGTCCGCCGTACGCTCCGGACGGCGCTGTCGGCGACGAGATGGTGCGGGGCGGCGTACGTGACGTCGACCTCGACCATGTCGCCGGGGCGTACGTCGACCGGGCGGCCGTCGGCGTCGACCGCGGTGAAGTGCACCAGCCGGTTGTCGCGGCCGCGGCCGGACAGCCGGTGGGTCTGCTCGTCCTTGCGCCCCTCGCCCTCGGCGACCATCAGCTCGACGGTGGTGCCGACGAGCCGCTTGTTCTCGTCCCACGCGATGTCGTTGACGAGCGCGGCGAGCCGCTCGTAGCGGTCCTGCACGACGGCCTTCGGCACCTGGTCCTCGAGGACGGCGGCCGGGGTGCCGGGGCGCTTGGAGTACTGGAAGGTGAACGCGCCGGAGAACCGTGCCCGCTCGACGACCTTCATGGTCTCGAGGAAGTCCTCCTCGGTCTCGCCGGGGAAGCCGACGATGATGTCGGTGGTGATCGCGGCGTCGGGCATCGCGGCCCGGACCCGGTCGATGATGCCGAGGTACTTCTCCTGCCGGTAGGACCGGCGCATGTCCTTGAGCACCTTGTCCGAGCCGGACTGCAGCGGCATGTGCAGGCTGTGCATGACGTTCGGCGTCTCCGCCATCGCCGCGATGACGTCGTCGGTGAAGTCCTTGGGGTGCGGGCTGGTGAACCGCACCCGCTCCAGGCCGTCGATCTCGCCGCAGGCCCGCAGCAGCTTGCCGAACGCGAGCCGGTCACCGAACTCGACGCCGTAGGAGTTGACGTTCTGCCCCAGCAGGGTGACCTCGGTGACGCCCTCGGCGACCAGCGCCTCGACCTCCGCGAGGATCTCGCCCGGTCGGCGGTCCTTCTCCTTGCCGCGCAGCGCCGGGACGATGCAGAACGTGCAGGTGTTGTTGCAGCCCACGCTGATCGAGACCCAGGCGGCGTACGCCGACTCGCGCTTGGTCGGCAGGGTCGACGGGAACACCTCGAGCGACTCGAGGATCTCGACCTGCGCCTCCTGCTGCACCCGGGCCCGCTCCAGCAGCACCGGCAGCGAGCCGATGTTGTGGGTGCCGAAGACGACGTCCACCCACGGGGCCCGGCGGGTGATCTCGCCGCGGTCCTTCTGGGCGAGGCAGCCGCCGACCGCGATCTGCATGCCGGGCTTGGCGGCCTTCACCGGCGCCAGGTGGCCGAGGTTGCCGTAGAGCTTGTTGTCGGCGTTCTCGCGCACCGCGCAGGTGTTGAACACGACGACGTCGGGCTGCTCGTCCGACGCCGCCGCGACGTACCCCGCGTCCTCGAGCAGCCCGGTCAGCCGCTCGGAGTCGTGCACGTTCATCTGGCAGCCGTAGGTGCGCACCTCGTAGGTGCGCGCGGCGGTCTCGGGAGTCGCAGTCATGACCGGACCAGGGTACGGCGACCGGTCGGCCCGCTCCGAATCCACCCGACAGGGTCAGCCCTCGGTCGGGGTGGCGCTCTCGGTCTCCGCTGCCTTCTTGGCGGGCGTCTTCTTCGCGGGCAGCCGGTCCCCTGGGGACGACTTGGCTGCGGCGGTCTTCTTGGCTGGCGCAGCCTTCTTGGTGGCTGCCTTCTTGGTGGCTGCCTTCTTGGTGGCTGCCTTCTTCGCGGGCGCCTTCTTGGCCACCTTCTTCGCGACGTCGGCGGGCGTCACGTCGGCGGTCTTCTTCGCCGGGGTCTTCTTCGCCCGGCGGCCTTCTTCGCCGGGGCCTTCTTCGCGACGTCGGCGGGCGTCGTCGTCGGCGGTCTTCTTCGCCGGGGTCTTCTTCGCCGGGGTCTTCTTCGCCGGGGTCTTCTTCGCGACGTCGGCGGGCGTCACGTCGGCGGTCTTCTTCGCCGGGGCCTTCTTCGCCGTCTGCACAGGGGCCTTCGGCACCGGGGCCTTGTCGGCCACCGGAGCGGGCGCCTGGGGGTCGGGGACCGCGGACGCGGCGGGCTCCTCGACCGGCGGCACCGGGCGCAGAACCGGGGAGGCCGGGGCCGACGACGTGCGGCCGCGGCCGGTGCGCGACACGACCGCCTCGATCCCCTCCGAGGCGCGGCCGGCCGCCGTACGCGCCACCTGGCCCGCCACCATCCGGCCGATCGCGGCGGCGCCCTTGGCCTGCCCGGCCGCCTTGCCGGCAGCCTTCTCGGCGCTGCCGACCGGGTGCTTCAGGGTGTCGAGCGCTGCGTCCTTGATCTTGCCCAGCGGGTTCTTGCGAGCCACGTGGCGTCCTCTCGGTCTGGTCTGGTGCCGCCCGGCAGTCAAGCACGCGCCGAGCTGCGGGTCCTGAGCGGCCTGTATCCCGAAACCTCGGCCGGGATGCGTGTGACGTCCACCGCGAGCCACGCGGGAGTTATTTGGAGACTCGTACGGAGTAACCAGATCGCAACCCCGGCAGGACTATGAGCAAATGGTCATTCAGGGCCATCATCGATAGGTTTACTCGACATGAGCGCCACTGCTGAGTCACCCGCCCCGTCGGCGGGCGCCGCGCCCGGAGACGCCCTCGTCGTGCTCGATCACGTCGACAAGTGGTTCGGCGAGCTGCACGTGCTCCAGGACATCAACCTGTCGATCAAGCGCGGCGAGGTCGTCGTCGTCATCGGCCCGTCCGGATCCGGCAAGAGCACGCTGTGCCGGGCGATCAACCGGCTCGAGACCATCGACAAGGGCGCCATCAGCCTCGACGGACAGCCGCTGCCCGCCGAGGGCAAGGCACTCGCGAAGCTGCGCGCCGAGGTCGGCATGGTGTTCCAGAGCTTCAACCTCTTCGCGCACAAGACCATCCTCGAGAACGTCACGCTCGGTCCCACCAAGGTCCGCGGTATCGCCAAGGACGAGGCGGAGGCCAAGGCCAAGCAGCTCCTCGACCGGGTCGGGGTGGGCCAGCAGGCCGCGAAGTACCCCGCCCAGCTCTCCGGTGGCCAGCAGCAGCGCGTCGCGATCGCCCGCGCCCTGGCCATGGAGCCCAAGGTGATGCTCTTCGACGAGCCGACGTCGGCGCTCGACCCGGAGATGATCAAGGAGGTCCTCGACGTCATGGTCGACCTCGCCGAGGGCGGCATGACGATGGTGGTGGTCACCCACGAGATGGGCTTTGCGCGCACCGCCGCGAACCGCGTCGTCTTCATGTCGGACGGCCGCATCGTCGAGGAGAACACGCCCGAGGAGTTCTTCACCAACCCACAGTCGGACCGCGCCAAGGACTTCCTCGGCAAGATCCTCAAGCACTGATCGATCCCCAGACACGGCCCGGGGGACACCTGGCCGCCTAGCAAGGAGAAGTCATGCGATTCACCCGCAGCAAGACCGTGATCGCCGCGGTCGGCCTGGCCCTGTCCGTGAGCTCGCTCGCGGCTTGCGGCAACGCCGGCCAGAGCGACTCGGGCAGCGTCGACGTCAAGGTCGACAAGAACGCCGCCAGCAACTTCGACGCCGGCACCCAGATGAAGAAGCTCGCCGACAGCGGCAAGATCACCATCGGGGTCAAGTTCGACCAGCCGGGCATCGGCTTCAAGGGCGCCACCGACACGGAGCCCAAGGGCATCGACCCGGAGATGGGCAAGATCCTCGCCGCCTCCCTTGGCATCAAGCCCGAGAACATCACCTGGAAGGAGACGATCTCCGACAACCGTGAGCCGTTCCTCCAGAAGGGCGAGGTCGACCTGGTCCTCGCGTCGTACTCCATCACCGACGAGCGCCGCAAGATCGTCGGCCAGGCAGGCCCGTACTACGTCACCGGTCAGCAGCTGCTCGTGAAGAAGGGCAGCGACATCAAGAGCGTCGCGGACATCAAGGGCAAGGAGGTCTGCTCGGTCACCGGGTCGACCTCCCTGGACAACGTCGAGGCCAAGGGTGCCAAGCCGCGCGGCTTCGACACCTACTCCGAGTGCCGCGACCAGGTCGCCGACGGCACCGTCGACTCGATGACCACCGACGGCGCGATCCTGCTCGGCTACGCGGCCGAGGACCCCGACAACCTCCAGGTGGTCGGCGATCCGTTCTCCGAGGAGCGGTACGGCGTCGGCTACTCCAAGGACCACCCGGAGATGTGCCAGTGGATCACCGACACGATCAAGAAGGCCGAGGACGACGGCACCTGGGCCAAGGCCTTCGAGGCCACGCTCGGCAAGTCCGGGGTGAAGACCCCCGAGCCACCGAAGATGGACGCCTGCGCCTGACGGGCACGAGTCCGGCGGTGAGGGTGGCCCTGCCCGGGTCACCCTCACCGCACGAAGCACGAACTAGAGGCGGTGACGGGCACCCATGGAGACCGTGTTCTCGAACTTCGACCTCGTCCTGAGCGCGTTCCTGCTCACGGTCGAGCTGCTGCTGGTCTCCGGCGTGCTGTCGCTGCTGTTCGGGACCATGCTCGGCGCCGCCCGCGTCGGGCCGATCCCGGTGCTGGCCAAGGCGGGCGCGCTCTACGTGACCCTGGTCCGCAACACCCCACTGCTGGTGGTGTTCGTCTTCGCGGCTTTCGCGTTGCCGAAGATGGAGGTCCGCCTGCCGTTCTTCGCGATGGCCTGCACCGCGTTGACGGTGTACACCTCCGCGTTCGTGTGTGAGGCCATCCGCTCAGGCATCAACTCGGTTCCCCTCGGCCAGGCCGAGGCAGCGCGGGCGATCGGCCTCACCTTCGGTCAGACGATGAGGGCCGTGATCATGCCTCAGGCGGTGCGGGCCGTCGTACCGCCGTTGGCGAGCGTGATCATCGCGCTGGCCAAGAACACCTCGGTCGCCGCCGCCTTCGGGCTGCTCGAGGCGACCGCCCGAATGCGGTTCTTCACCAACAGGAGCGCCGACGACCGGGCGCTGATCTTCGTGACCTTCGCGGTCGGCTACATCATCATCGTCGAGCTTCTCTCGGCAGGTGCCCTGTCCCTGGAGCGGCGCTGGAAGGTGGCCCGATGAGCTCCGTCCTGTTCGACACGCCGGGACCGAGGGCCCGCACCCGCTACCGCATCTACTCCGTGGTCGCCGCGCTGGTGCTGCTCGGTGTCGCCGCCCTCGTGCTCCTGCGGATGAGCGCCACCGGGCAGCTCGACTACGCCAAGTGGGAGCCGTTCTTCACCCCGGTCTACATCGAGGCGCTGGCCCAAGGCCTCCTGAAGACGCTGCAGATGGCCTTCACGTCGATCCTGCTGGCCGTCGTCTTCGGCCTGGTCTTCGGGGTGGCGAAGCTCTCGGACCACGCGTGGGTCCGCCTGCCGGCGTTCCTCGTCGTGGAGTTCTTCCGCGCCGTACCCGTGCTCATGCTGATGATCTTCATCTTCTTCAGCTACGGCATCGGCGACGGGTTCGGCTCGTACTGGTCGGTCGTCATCGCGCTGACGCTCTACAACGGCTCGGTGCTCGCCGAGGTCTTCCGGGCAGGCATCAACGCGGTGCCGCGGGGCCAGGCCGAGGCGGCGTACGCCCTCGGCATGCGCAAGACCCAGGTGATGACGTCGATCCTGCTCCCGCAGGGCGTCAAGATCATGCTGCCGGCGATCATCAGCCAGTGCGTGGTCGCCCTCAAGGACACCAGCCTCGGCTACTACATCGCGGCCCCCGGCCTCACCGCGGTCGGCAAGGCGATCTACACCGAGTTCTCCAACCAGCTGCAGACCGCGATCGTGCTCGCGACGCTCTACATCGCCTGCAACCTGGTCCTGACCTGGGTGGCGACCTGGGTGCAGCGGCGGGTCGTGGGCGAGAAGAAGCCGCTCGAGGTCAACGTCGTCGGCGGTCCCGCCTCAGGAGCGGCGGTCTGAGGGTCAGGCCGGCCTGTCGGTCACCCAGAGCCGGATGACGCCCTCGACGACGGTGGTGCCGTCGTCGCGGACCCCGCGCACGCGCACCGGCACGTCCGGTTCGTCGCCGGTCCACTGCTGCGGGTCGGTCTCGGCGATGCAGGTGATGTCGCTGACCGCCTTGGCGGTGTAGCTGACGTCCATGCCCTTGGGGATCCAGCGCTTGCTGCCCGGGACGCTCGCCTCGGCGAGCGCGCCCATCGCGGCCTCGAGACCGTTGCAGATCGCGATCACGTGCACGGTCTTGATGTGGTTCTGCACGGCACGACGCTTCCGGATCGTCAGCTCGGCGTAGTTGGGCCGCAGCTCCACGAACTGCGGCCGGACGGTCCCGAAGTACGGCGCCTTGAGCGTGAACAGGCGGGAGAACACCCACCGACCCTGGGGCAGCCGGGAGACCTGGCGGTAGAGCGTCAGCACCTTCATGCGGGCAGTCTATTACCCGTCGGTAACAACCGGTCGGGAGGTGCCCAGGATCCGGGCGACGTCGAACGTGCAGCCCACGACGGTGTCGACCCGGCCGTCGGGCTGCGGCTCGTCGAACCACAGGCCGCGGGTGAAGCCGAGCTTGTCCAGCACCCGCAGCGACGCGGCGTTGCGGTGGTCCGGGGCGGCGAACACCTCGCGCAGCCCCGGGTAGTGCGGCACCACCACGTCGCGGACGTAGGCCCACAGCATCCGGGTGCCGACCCCGGACCCGACCCAGGACGGCTCGCCGAGCAGGTAGTCCATCCCGACTGCGTCCGGGCGGGCCGTGAGCAGGGCGTACTCCGGGTGGTCGCCGATCCGGTAGTCCTGGAGCAGCCCGACGGAGCGGCCGTTGACCTCGGCCACCCACATCCGGGTCGGGTCCTCGCCGTCGAGCGCCGGGCCGTAGTGCTGCTCGGCGCCGGCCAGGTGCGTCGCCTCCTGCGACCACCAGCGGGCGACGTACGGCTGCGCCTGCCAGGCCACCACGGCCGCGAAGTCCGCCCGGGTCAGCGGTCGGAAGGCCAGGCGCACCGCTGGCACCGCGGCGGCCCGGGCCACGTGGGCAAGGGCCTCCTGCGGACGGATCCGGCCGGCCGCCTCCTCGGGCGTCAGCCACGCGTAGCCCTCGTGCCGGGAGCCGCGCAGGTCGACCACCGCGTCGTCGGGCACCTCGGCCGCGAACACCGCCCACGGCCCGGACAGGTCGACCGCCCACACGTCGAGAGCCTCGAGCCCGGTCTCCTCGCGCAGCGCGCGCCGGGCCGCGGCGTACGCCGGCTCCTCCGGGCGACGACATCCCGACGGCGCCGCCCAGGCCGCGTCGCCGTCGACCGCGCTGTGCAGGACCAGCAGCTCGGTGCCGGACCGCTCGCGGCGGACCACGACCGTGCAGCCGACCGGGTGGTCCTCGGCGACGGGCACCCCCTCCCCCACGCTCATCGAGCCGTCACTACCTGTGCGACACGCCGGCGAGACTGCCTACGAGGTGACGGGTCGGCATGTCAGCGGGCGGTCTCGGTGGCCCGGGACTCGCGGATGACGGTGACCTTGATCTGGCCGGGGTAGGTGAGCTGTTCTTCGTACTGCTTGGCGATGTCGCGGGCGAGCACCTGGGCCTCGATGTCGTCGACCACGTCGGGGGCCACCATCACGCGGACGTCGCGGCCGGCCTGCATCGCGTACACCTTGACGACGCCGGGCCGCTCGAGGGCGATCTCCTCGAGGCGGTGCAGCCGTTCGGCGTACGCCTCGACCGACTCCCGCCGGGCCCCCGGACGGCCACCGCTGATCGCGTCCGCGGCCTGGGTGACCAGCGCCTCCACGGTGCGCGGCTCGACCTCGTTGTGGTGGGCCTCGATGGCGTGCACGACGTCCTCGTGCTCGCCGTACGCGCGGGCCAGGTCGGCCCCGACCAGCGCGTGCGAACCCTCGACCTCGTGGGTCAGCGCCTTGCCGATGTCGTGCAGGAAGGCGCCGCGCACGCAGGAGGCGCGGTCGACGCCGAGCTCGTCGGCGAGCAGCGCGGCGGCGTGACCGGACTCGACGAGGTGGGACAGGACGTTCTGCCCGTAGGACGTGCGGTAGCGCAGCCGGCCGAGGGTGGCCACCAGGTGCGGGTGCAGGTCGGTGATGCCCATCTCGAGGGCCGCGTCGTTGCCGGCGTGCAGGCACAGCCGCTCCACCTCGACGGTGCTGCGTTCGTGCACCTCCTCGATCCGGCTCGGGTGGATCCGGCCGTCGCCGATCAGCTCCTCGAGGGTGAGCCGGGCGACCTCGCGACGGACCGGGTCGAAGCAGCTGAGCAGCACCGCGCCCGGGGTGTCGTCGATGACCAGGTTGACCCCGGTGACCTGCTCGAAGGAGCGGATGTTGCGGCCCTCGCGGCCGATGATCCGGCCCTTCATGTCGTCGGAGGGCAGCTGCACGGAGGAGACGACGGACTCGCTGGTCTGCTCCGAGGCGAGCCGTTGGATCACCGTCGCGAGCGTACGGCGCGCCCTCAGCTCGGCCTCGTCGACGGCAGCCCGCTCGATGTCGCGGGCCAGCAGCGCGGCCGACCGTTTGGCGTCGTGCTCGATGGACTCGACGAGCTCGGCGCGAGCGTCCTCGGCGCTGAGCCCGGCGGCGCGTTCGAGCACCGCGACCCGCTCGGCCTCCAGGTCCGCGAGCTCGGCCTCCCGGGACGCCAGCGACGCCTCGGCGTCGGCGAGCTCGTGGGCCCGCTCGTCCAGGCTGCGGGTCTCGTTGTCCAGCCGGTGCTCGCGCTCGGCGATGCGGTGCTCGCGGCGCTCGATGTCGTGGCGCTGCTCGTGCAGGTCCGCGTGCAGTCCGCGCTCTCGCTCCCCCGGCCGACGGATCAGCACGAAGCCGACGACAGCCAGGACCAGGACGACCAGGACGAGACCGACGAGCATCAGCTCGGCGGGGCCGATACCGGCCATCAAGAGGTGCGTGCGCAGCGGTGATGTCCCGGTCAGCAGACCGGGGTCCGGGGCCTGTGGTGGCATGGCCGCCTCCTGTTCCGTGCCCGCCCGCACGGCGTCAGTTGTCGAGGTGGGGCCCGACCAGCTGCCCGAGGGCGGGAGGTCGAGTGTCTGTTGAATCTAGGTGTCGCGGTCCGGCAGGGTCAAGGCGGCGCGACCGGCCCTGACAGGCGGCCGTCTCACGAGGTGGCGCATGCGGCTGGGCGCGGCCGGGGTGGCTTGCCCAGGGCTCCTAGTCGAAGGTCTCGTGCACGTCGTCGGTGTCGTGGCCGAGGGTCGCGAGCTCCTCGCGGACCACCCGGAAGCACACGCCGGCCGGGTAGCCCTTGCGAGCCAGCATCCCGGTCAGCCGGCGCACTGCGACGTCGCGGTCGAGCCGCGCGACGGTGCGCAGCTTGCGCCGCACCAGCGTGCGCGCCGCCTCCACCTCGTCGTCGGGGTCGACCTCGTCGAGCGCCACCCGGGCCACCTCGTCGTCGACGCCCTTGCGCCGCAGCTCCTGGGCGAGAGCACGCCGGGCCAGGCCCTTGCCGGGCTGCCGGGACTGCACCCAGGACCGGGCGAACGCCTCGTCGTCGACCAGGCCGACCTCCTCGAACCGGTCGAGCAGCCGGGCCGCGAGGTCGTCCGGGACGCCCTTCTTGGCGAGCTTGCCGGCGAGCTCGGAGCGGGTCCGGGCCTGACCGGTCAGCTGGTCGAGCAGGATCTTGCGTGCGACCGCCTCCTGGTCCTCGGCCGGCCCGGCACTGACCGGGTCGACCGGTGTCGCGGAAGGCTCGGCGGGCGCTGCGGGTATCTCGATGCCGGCGTTCGCGAGCCAGGCCCGCACCCCGTCGTGGACGTCCCCGATCCCGTCGCCCTCGCCGTCACGGCGGAACGCAGGACCGCCCGTCCGGTCCCCTGGGAGGGAGGGACCGGACGGGCGGCGACCTGACGGTGGCACGGGAGCGGCAGCGCTCAGAAGTCGATCCCGGTCGGCTCGACGTTCACCGGGGCGTCCTCGGGTGCGTCGACCTGGGGCCCGATGCCGAGCTTCTCGAGGATCCGCTTCTCGATCTCGTTGGCGAGGTCGGGGTTGTCCCGCAGGAAGTTGCGGGAGTTCTCCTTGCCCTGGCCGAGCTGGTCGCCCTCGTAGGTGTACCAGGCGCCGGCCTTGCGGATCAGGCCCGCCTCGACGCCGACGTCGATGAGCCCGCCCTCACGGCTGATGCCCTGGCCGTACATGATGTCGAACTCCGCCTGCTTGAACGGCGGGGCCACCTTGTTCTTGACGACCTTGACGCGGGTGCGGTTGCCGACCATCTCCTGGCCGTCCTTGAGCGTCTCGATGCGGCGCACGTCGAGCCGGACCGAGGAGTAGAACTTGAGCGCCCGGCCACCGGTGGTGGTCTCCGGGGAGCCGAACATCACGCCGATCTTCTCGCGCAGCTGGTTGATGAAGATCATCGTGGTGCCGGCGCCGTTGAGCGCACCGGTCATCTTGCGCAGCGCCTGGCTCATCAGCCGGGCCTGGAGCCCGACGTGGCTGTCGCCCATCTCGCCCTCGATCTCGGCGCGCGGCACGAGCGCGGCCACCGAGTCGACGACGATCAGGTCGAGCGCGCCCGAGCGGATCAGCATGTCGGCGATCTCGAGGGCCTGCTCACCGGAGTCCGGCTGCGAGACCAGCAGGGCGTCGGTGTCGACACCGAGCGCCTTGGCGTAGTCGGGGTCGAGGGCGTGCTCGGCGTCGATGAACGCCACGATGCCGCCGGCCCGCTGGGCGTTGGCCACCGCGTGCAGGGCGACCGTCGTCTTGCCCGAGGACTCCGGGCCGTAGATCTCCACGACGCGCCCGCGCGGCAGGCCGCCGAGACCGAGCGCGATGTCGAGGGAGATGGATCCGGTCGGGATCACCTGGAGCGGGGCACGGACGTCGTCGCCGAGCCGCATCACCGACCCCTTGCCGAACTGCCGTTCGATGTTCGCGAGCGCTGCGTCGAGCGCCTTGTCGCGGTCTCCACCAGCCATGGGAGTTGTCCGTCCGTCTGTCCGCCTCGAAGCGGAGCCTGCTGTCTTCTTCATCGCGAGTGACACTAGAGAGACCCTCCGACAGTCCGCGAGCCCGATGTCGCAACCTGGGGATGTCGCCAGGTGAGTCGGTGGCCCTGTTCGTCGTACACGACTCTAGCCCGAACAGGTGTTCGATCACCTCGGCGACACGCCGGACCGTCCCGATCGCGGCTCAGGGCCGCCCCAGGGCTGCCTCAGGGCCGTAGGACAACGTCGCGATGCTGCGCCCAGAGCCGGGCGAACCGCGTGTCCGGCGCGGCCGCGGCGGCCAGGTCGGCGTCGCCGACCGTGTCCACGTCGCGCAGCACCGCGGCCCCTGCGACCGTCGCCCCCGCCCGGCGCAGGGCGGCCAGCGTGTCCGCGCACGTCCGCTCCGTCGACATCTCGACGCCGGCCAGCGGCTCCACCAGCCGGGGGTGGGTGACCGCCAGCACCCACCAGCCACCGTCCTCGGCCGGACCGAGCACGGCGTCGTTGCCGCGTCCGACCAGGGCCGCGACCTCGCGCAGGTGGCCGGGACGCAGGTGCGGCGTGTCCATGCCGATCTGCACGACGGGCGCGGGGGTGGCCCGGGCGACGTCGGCGTGCGCGTGGGCGAGCCGGGCGGCGAACCCCTCCCCACGCTGCGGGTGCACCGTCCACCCCGCGAGCGCCGCCAGCAGCGCCTGCCGCTGCACGGCCCGTGCGAGGTCGCCGGCGAGTGCGAGGTGACAGTCGTCGAAGACCGCGCGGCACACGTCGAGGGTGTCGAGGACCGCGGCGGCGGCGATCTCGGCAGCGGCTTCCGCCCCGATGTCCGCGCCCAGCCGGGTCTTCACCTCGCCGGGCACGGGTGCCTTGGCCATCACCAGCACCGCCGGGTTCACGACAGCACCCGGGCGAAGTCGCGGGCGGCGCGCACGGTCCCGCGGACCGAGCCCGACACCTTCGAGCGGGTGCCCTCGGCGCGCGGGCGGTAGGCGACGTCGGTCTCCGTGATCCGCCAGCCCGCCTGCTGGGCCCTCTGCAGCAGCTCGACCGGGTACCCGAAGCGCCGGTCGCGTACGTCGAGCGCGAGCAGCGCCTCACGACGGCACACCCGCATCGGCGCGATGTCGTGCACCGGAAGACCGGCACGGCGGCGCAGCCACCACAGCACGGCGACGTTGCCGGCTCGCGCGTGCCACGGCCAGACGCCGCGGCGGACCGGCCGGCGGCGCCCGGTCGCCAGGTCGGACCGCCCGGTGCGGACCTCGTCGAGCAGCTGCACCAGGTCGGCGGCCGCGAAGGACCCGTCGCCGTCCATCACGGCCACGAGGTCGGCCGTCGCCGCCGTGACGCCGGCCTGCACGGCCGCGCCGTACCCCGGTCGGGCCTCCGCGACCACCCGGGCGCCGAGCGAGCGGGCGACCGCGGCGGTGTCGTCGGTCGAGCCGTTGTCGACCACGATCACGGTGAAGGTGTCGGGGACCGTCGGCAGGAGGGCGCGCAGCGCCGGGCCCTCGTCCCTGCAGGGCAGCACCAGGTCGCAGACGGCGGGCATGGAGCCACGCTAGGTCGGGGCCCACGCGTCGACCGCCCCACAACTCTTACGAAACCCTTGCGGCCGCACCGCAGGACACCGCACGGCCGGCGGCGGTCCCTAGGCTCGCGACATGACCTCGGCGCGCGCGGCCACGCGACGGACGTCGCCGGCCGCGTGGGGGCTGGCGACCGCGGTCGCGCTGATGGTGCTGGCGATGGCGGTGCCGGCGGTGACCGGGTGGTTCGTCCACGTGAACTCCTTCCCGCCGCTGCACGCGCAGTGGCACCCCCGGGTCGGCTGGGGCACGGTGCCCGCCCTGCTCCTCGCGGTGCTTGGCGTGCGGCACGCCGCGGCGCTCGCGGAGGCGCTGCCGTGGAGACGGCTGCTGCTCGTGGTGTTCCTGGCCGGCCTGGCGTGGATGCTGGCGCTCGCGTTCGTGGACGGCTCGCACGGCGTCTCGCAGATCCTGGGTGAGCAGTACGAGTACCTCCGCACCGCCCGCAGTACGACGGACCTGCACGCCACCCTGCAGGAGTACGTCAGCCGGATCCGTGTCGAGGCCGGTCCCCGCCACTGGCCGGTGCACGTCGCCGGCCACCCGCCCGGGGCGCTGACGTTCTTCGTGGCGCTCGACCGGATCGGGCTCGGCAGCGGCTTCGGGGCCGGGATGGTGGTCACGCTGCTGGCCGCGACCACCGCGGTCGCCGTGCTGGTGACCGCGCGCGTGCTGGGTGCCGAGGGGGCGGCCCGCCGGGCGGCGCCGTTCCTGGTGCTCGGTCCCGCCGCCGTGTGGCAGTCGGTCTCCGCCGACGCGATGTTCGCGGCGACCGCCGCCTGGGGCATCGCCTGCCTGGCGCTCGCGGCCACCCGCCGCAGCCTGGGGTGGTCGGTGCTCGCGGGACTGCTCCTGGGCTGCTGCGTGATGATGTCCTACGGCCTCCCGCTGCTCGGCGTGCTCGCGGTCGCGGTGCTGGTGGTGGCACGGTCGTGGTTCCCGCTGGTCCCGGCGGCCGTGGCGGCGCTGGCGGTGGTGCTGGTCTTCGCGGTGCTCGGCTTCAGCTACCTGGCGGCGCTGCCCGCGATCCACGACCGCTACTACGAGGGCGTGGGCGGCCGGCGCCCGTGGGCCTACTGGATGTGGGGCGACCTGGCCGCGCTGGCCTTCAGTGCGGGGCCGATCGCCTTCGCCGGGGTCGCGCAGCTCAGCCGGGCCCGCTTCCGGGACGCGGGCACCCGCACCGTCGCGTGGCTCTCCGGTGCGGGCGTGGCGATGGTGCTGCTCGCGGACCTGTCCCAGATGAGCAGGGCGGAGGTCGAGCGGATCTGGCTGCCGTTCGTGCCGTGGCTGCTGCTGTCGTGCGCGCTGCTGCCGGAGCCGTGGCGCCGCCGCGGGCTCGTGGTCCAGGTGGTGCTGGCGCTGGCCGTCCAGCACCTGCTGCTCACCGGCTGGTGAGCGCCTGTGCGAGCAGCCGGTCGGACAGCTCGCGCACCCAGGCACGCGCCGCCGGGTCGTCGGCCTGCGGGTCGGTCGTGCCTTCGTGGGTCCCGTCGAAGTAGCGTCCGCTGACCCCGTCGAGGGCCGGGTCCGCGACCAGCCGCCAGGTGGCTTCGAGGCCCTCCCCCACCGTGCTGGTGGGGCTCACCCCCGAGTCGCGGACCATGGCCGTGTCCATGAACGTCGCGGGGTGCAGCGCGTTGACGGTGACCCCGGTGCCGACGAGGTCTGCGGCGAGGTCGTAGGTCGCCATCACCTGGGCGAGCTTCGAGCGCCGGTAGGCGGTGACCCCGTCCCAGCCCTGCTCGGTCAGCGGGTCGCCGCGGTCGAGCGCGAGCTGTCCGGCCGAGGCGACCTGGACGATCCGAGAGGGAGCGCTGACCTCGAGGAGCTTCGCCAGCCGACCGGCCAGGCGGTAGGCGGCGAGGTGGTTCACCGCGAACCGCAGCTCGATGCCGTCGGCGCTCTCCGCGCGCGGCCCGTCCGGTGCGCCGAAGCCCACGCCCGCGTTGTTCACCAGGACGTCGAGCCGGTCGTAGGTGTCCAGCACGCTGTCCGCCAGCCGGTCCACCTCCCGCAGGTCGGCGAGGTCGGCCACCACCGTGTCGATGCTGGTGCCGGTGGCCTCCTCGACCTCGAGGGCCAGCTCACGCAGGCGTTGCTCGTCACGGCCGTGCGCGACGACGGTCGCACCGTGCTCGGCCGCCCGGTGCGCCAGGGCACGGCCGAGGCCGCCGGTCGCGCCGGTGATCAGGATGGTCTGCTCGTCGAGGGAACGCATACCGGGCGCAACGCAGCACCCGACGCGAGTGTTCCGTGCGCTACTGCCCGATCCGGCCGTCGATCCGCTCGCGGAGCAGGTCGGCGTGCCCGTTGTGACGGGCGTACTCCTCCACCATGTGCACGAGCAGCTCCCGCAACGAGATCGGCTCCCCGTCCCCGTCGACGCCGGTGACGCCGAGGTCGGTCGCCCGGTCGACGTACGCCTCGGCGAAGGCGATCTCCTCCCGCCACGCCTTCCAGGCGTCGGCGACCACGGCCTCGTCGGCCACCGCACCGTCGAAGTCGCCGTCGAGGTCGTCCGGTGTCGAGTAGCGCAGCGGTACGTCGAGCCGCGCCATCCGTCGCCGGAACCAGCTGCGCTCGACGTCGGCCATGTGCCGGACGAGACCGAGCAGCGACATCGTCGACGGCTCGACCGAGCGGCGCGCGAGCTGCTCGGCGTCGAGTCCCTCGCACTTGATCTCCAGCGTCAGCCGCTGGAAGCGGAGGAACTCCTTCAGGGTCGTCTTCTCGTCGCCGAGCCGGGGACCGCCCTCACGCGGGTCACGGTCGGGGTCCAGGAACACGGTGGCCCGAGGTGTGTCGCTCATGCAGTCATCCTGGCCCGTTCGCGTCGGTCGGGCCACCGCGTTGCGGGCGTAGCCTGCGCGCATGGACGCACGGCAGGGGTACGCCGCCGCGGCCCGCGCCTTCGCGGACCTCGTGGGGCGGCTGCCCGGGACGGCGTACGACGGGCCGGGGCTCGGCGACTGGGACCTGCGGGCGCTCGTCGGGCACACCGCCCGGGCGCTCGTGACCGTGCGGACCTACCTCGACCAGCCGGCGGACGACGCCACGGTCGAGTCGGCCGCGGACTACCTGGCGCTGGCGACGCGGACGGCCACGGACCCGGCGGCGGTCCTCGAGCGCGGTCGCGCGGCGGGCACCGCGCTCGGCGACGACCCGGCCGCGTCCGTCCGGGACCTGGTCGAGGAGGTCCTCGCCAAGGTCGCCGACTTCGGTGACGGCTACGTCCTGACCACGATCGCGGGGCCGATGCGGCTGGTCGACTACCTGCCGACGCGGACGTTCGAGCTCGTCGTGCACGGCCTCGACATCGGCCGGGCGACGGGTCTCGACCCGGCGTACCCGGAGCCCGCCGTCGCCCAGGCCGTCGCCCTGGCCGGCCAGGTCGCCGTCCGGACGGGCCGGGGGCCGGACCTGCTGCTCACGCTGACCGGGCGGCAGCCGCTGGGCTTCAGCGTCGTCTGACGGGTCGTCGATCCCCACGACGAGACAGCCGGTCGGACCGACGAGCACGTTCCATGCGACGACGAGAGCGGCGGACCGACCACCGCTCCCGCTCCACGAGGCGCCGGCGCCGGAAGTCGGGCGCGAAGGCCGAGGCGAGGCCGGTGAGCAGAGCCTCGCCGAGCGCCTCCGGGATGATCACGTCGCCCGTCTCGGCGGAGGCAGAGCAGCCTGGCACATCTGGACCATTTTGTGCGATCTCGACGTGAGGGAGCGCCGGGGCCGCCTACGCTCACGGCGACTCTGCACCCACCAAACTGATGACCGGGGGACACATGAGCGCCTACTTCTCGCCCACCGAAGGCCGGCGACCACGCCTGAGCCTCATGCACCTGCTCGTCGTCGTCGGGATCCTGCTGAGCCTGGGCGGGACCGCCACGGCCGCATCCCTGATCACGAGCACGAACATCAAGGACAACACCATCCAGAGCCGCGACGTGAAGGACGGGTCGCTCCTGCTCAAGGACTTCGCCGCCGCCGAGCGGGCGAAGCTGAAGGGCACGACCGGCGCCACCGGGCCACCGGGGCCACCGGGGCCACCGGCGCCACCGGCGCACGCGGCGCCAGCGCGTTCGACGCCCCACCGACCGGCACGGTGATCCGCGGCGGAGGGACCCTGAGCGCGGAGGTCAGCACCGCAGAGGTGGAGCTGCGCAGCTACGCGCCGCTCCCCTTCACCCCGACCAGGCCACTCGTCGACAGTGGCGACAGCCGCAACCTCTTCTTCGGTGACCCGTTCGCCGCCCTCGGGCTCGATGAGGCCGACACCACCTCCTGCCCCGGCACGTACGACGCGCCCGAGGCAGCTGCCGGCAAGCTGTGCGTCTTCCTCGCCTACGCCGACGACGTCAAGGACGGCACCGCCTTCGTCTGGAGCGGCGCGGACTACGACACGGACGGCGCCGAGAGCAACGGCTTCTTCGTCAGCGTCGCCACCGACGGTCCCGGCACGGTGTCCGTGCCCTACGTCTGGACCTACAAGGCTCCCTGAGCCGCAGCTCGACGTCCTGAGCCGCCCCGATCACGCATCGGGGCGGCTCATGGCTCTCCGGGCGTCGCCAGGCGCCTACGGCGCCGGGTCGAACAGGATCGCACCCACGCCGGGCCGCCAGGCGACGGCTCGTTCACCGCGGAGCTCGGACTCCGTGGTCGGGACCGCCTCCCGGTGTCGCTGTCCCGGGATCATCGGCACCCTCGCCTGCTCCTGGGGCGGCGAGGGCAGGAGCCCCGCCTGGCGCGCGACGCTGACCGCCATCAGGCGGTCGTTGACCCCGAGCTTGCCGTACACGTGCGTCAGGTGGACGTGGACCGTCCGCGGGGAGATGCCGAGCGTGCGGCCGATCGATGCGGCGGTCTTGCCGTCGGCGAGCAGCCGGAGGACGGCGAGCTCGCGGCCGGTGAGCCCCAGTGCCGCGGTGCTCCCGCTCGCACCGTTGTCCGTCGCGAAGGTCGGGGACGGTCCCGTCCAGCCGGTCGTCCGCGGCGTACCCGACGAGGACGCAGCACTGGCGCGCCAGCAGGATCAGCAGCGGCTGGATGCGTTGCGCCAGCAGGACCTCGGCGTCGGTGAAGTCGGCGCCGCCCTTGGCCAGCACGAAGGCTCGGTACGTGCCGCTGCTCGTCTGGCGATAGGGGATGGACAGCTGCTGCTCGAGCCCGACCGGGAGGAGGTGGTGCCGCAGGATCTGCAGGCCGCGCGGGTCGGCCACCTCGGCCGGCACCCTCTCCAGGGTCGTGGGGGTCAGGTCTCCGGTCGCGCGGAACCACTGGATCAAGGGATGCAGCGCCATCGCCTCGTGGGCCCAGAGCTCGAGCTGACCGGCGACCGGCCAGCCGGGGATCGGCTCGTACATCAAGAACCCGAACGTCTCGTCCGTGTCCCGCCAGGCCCAGGACACCTCGGTGCCGAAGGTGAGGTAGAGCTCCTCGAGCAGCTGCTCGATGGGCATCGCCGGGTGCGGGCGCAGCAGCATGTCGCCGACGATGTCGACCCAGTGCTGGAGCATGCGCTGGGCTGCTGGGTCCTGCACTCCCGCCCTCCCGTCCGGCCGTGAAGGTGCCTCACACGGTAGGGGAGGTGAGCAGGTGTCCGACAGGTGCGCCGGGGCCTGGTCTGACCGGGTACCCCCGTCCCACGACCAGACCAGGCAGGGTCTCCTCAACTGCCCCGACGAGGAGACTTCCAGCGGGCCAGCCCCGGCCATTGGCCCCCATACCGCGACGTCTCGCGGCGCGCACCGGCGAACGGCTGTTCCTACAACGGATCGTCGCGACACGGCGTGAGTGGCGCCATAGGTAAACCTACGTATATCAACTACGGCGGAGCCGACTGTCGGACGCCCGCACGTGCGTGCTCAGCGGAGCCGTGCCGCCATCACGGTGACGTCGTCCTGCAGGGTCGTGTCGGCCAGAGCGGCCAGGCCGTCGACCACCTCCCGCAGGGGCCGGTCCCGTAGCTCCACGGACCGCTGACGCAGCCGCTCGATCCCCTGGTCCAGGTCGCGCGTCCGGGACTCGACCACACCGTCGGTCACCAGGACCAGCACATCGCCCGGCTCGAGGTGCCCGACCTCTACGGTCCGCTCCAGACGCGTGGGCACGCCGAGCGGCACCCCGGACCCCGCCCCCAGGACCTCCGTGCGCCCGTCGGCGTGCACCAGGGTCGCGGGCACGTGGCCGGCGTTGCTGAGCGTGATAGCACCGGTCGAGGGCGCGACCAGCATCGCCATCGCCGTGACGAACTGGTCGGGCGCGTCGCGCGTCATCATCTCGTCGGCCGCGGCGAGCACCGCCTGCGGTGCTGGATCGACCGTGAGCAGGCCCCGGATGCCGGCGCGGACCCGGATCATCGTGGTGGCGGCGCGCACGCCTCGCCCCATCACGTCGCCCACGACGAGCGCCAGCGTCCCGTCGGGCGTGCTGACCGCGTCGTACCAGTCACCGCCCACGTGCTCGAGCTCGTCCCCGCCCGGCGCGTAGTGGACCGCCAGCTCGAACCGGTCCAGCTCGGGCAGCGGGCTGGCGGCCAGGCTCGCCTGCAGCTGCTCGGCGATGCCCGCGGTGCGCGCCTGGAGCTTGGCACGCTCGGTGGCGATCGCGCTCTGCGACGCCAGCGTGTCCAGGAGCTGGATCTCCTCGTGGGAGAGCGGACGCTCGGTGCCGACCACGAACGCCTGACCGTCACCCGAGGACGAGATGTCCTCGGGGACACGGAGCTCGACCTGGCCGTGCAGCAGCTTCTCGACCCGCTCGAGGCCCTCGGCGACGACGCGCTCGACCTGGTCCAGCGTCCAGGCGCCGGACAGAGCGGCGGTGACCTCCAGCACCAGGAGGGCGCGTGCGGCTGCGTCCGACTCGCGCTCCTGGACGAGCACCCGTTCGGTGATGTCGCGCACGCAGCCGATCGACCCGGTGGGGTTGCCCTCGTCGTCGGTGGTGACCTTGCCGTGCGCCTCGATCCACCTCAGCGTGCCGTCGGGCCAGAACATGCGGTTGCGCAGGACGTACGACGAGCGTGTGGCCACGGCGTCCGCGACGATGGCCATCACCTCGTCGCGGTCGTCCGGGTGCACCGTCGCCTCCCAACCCTCGAACGTCCCGTCGAAGCCACCCGGCGGCATCCCGTAGATCGCCTCGAGCTGCTCGTCCCACACGGTGACCCCGGAAGCCATGTCCCAGTGCCAGCTGCCGAGCTGGGCCGCCTCGTGGGCCAGCCGCAGGCGCTGCTGGCTGGCGACCGCTTCGTACTCCGCGGCGCGCGTCTGGGTCAGGTCCTCGACGACGACGACCGCCCCGAGCACCCCGCCGTCCTCGTCCAGGACCGGGGTGGCGGACCCCTCGGCGAGGAACGTGCCGCCACCCGGCCGCCGTACCGTCAGCTCCCCTCGCCAGCTCCGGCCCGCTCGGATGACGTCGAGGCCGAACGGCGACGGCGAGGCGGGCTCGGAGGACAGCAGCTCCGAGACGTTCCTCCCGACCAATGTGTCGGTGTCCGCGGCGTACGCCTCGGTGGCTGCTTCGTTCACGAACGAGATGACGCCGTCACGGTCGGTGGCCACGACTGCGAGCCGGATGGCGTTGAGCAGGCGCAGCTCGTCGAGGTAACGCAGCACCGGGCACCCTCCAGTCGAGCTCGCGGCGCCCCCGCGTGGCTCATTGTGCACCCTTTGCCCACCAGATCGGGGTGTGTGGTCCGGGAGCGGGCCTACTTGGCCGGCAGCGACCGTGCGTAGGCCAGTCCGACCTCCACCCAGCCGCTCAGCTCGTCGTCGGCCGCGAGCGCCTCCGAATCCACCCGAAGCCACCCGTCCATCTCCCGACCGCGCATCTCGAAGCGGCGCGCGTGCGGACGACTGGTCAGCGACTCCGCGTCCGCGGGGTCGATCCGCAGCAGCAGGCCGCCCTGGCTGCTGGCCGCGACCGCCATGTTGCCGTGCACGAGGAAGGCCAGCCCACCGAACATCCGCTTCTCGCTCAGCCCCGGCTCGCCCTGGACGAGGTCCCGGAGTCGCTCCGCCAGCACTGCGTCAAAGGCCATGACGCCCAGTATGGCGAGAGCACCCCCAGCCCGGGTTGTCCGCTCTTGTCCCTCAGCGCAGCGGCGTCGTGGCGAACGCCGGCAGCCCGTCGTCGGGACGGACAGCGGCGGTGAACCCGAGCGCACGGCGGGCCTTCTCCGGCGAGGCCACCACGTGCCGCACGTCGCCGAGCCGGTAGCGGCCGCTGACGTGGGGCGCCAGGTCGCGGCCGGTCCCCCGTGCCACGAGCTCGGCGACCCGGCGGATCGGGACCGGCTCCCCCGAGGCGATGTTGTACGTCGCGAACGACTCGTCCGGGGCCTCGACCACCTGGCGCAGGGCGAGCACGTTCGCGCGGGCGACGTCGTCGACGTGCACGAAGTCGCGCATCTGGCCGCCGTCCTCGAACACCTCCGGCGCCCGGCCCAGCTCGATCGCGGAGCGGAACAGCGCCGCGACCCCGGAGTAGGGGGTGTCGCGGGGCATCCGGGGCCCGTAGACGTTGTGGTACCTCAACGCGACCGCGGCGCCCGGCGCCTGCCGCACCCACGCGGACAGGTAGTGCTCGGTGGCGACCTTGCTGGCGGCGTAGCTGCTGCGCGGGTCGAGCCGGGCGTCCTCGTCCACCGGCGCCCAGTCGAGGGGGCGGTCACAGAGCGCGCAGTGGTTCTCGAAGTCGCCGGCGTCGAGCGCCGTGACGCTGCGTGGACGCGGGACCTGGTCGCCGTGCTCGGCGCAGGTGTAGCGACCCTCGCCGTAGACCACCATCGAGGACGCGGCCACCATCCGGTGCACGCCGGCGTCGTGCATGACGGCGAGCAGCACCGCGGTGCCGAGGTCGTTGTGCGAGGCGTAGGACGGCATGTCGGCGACCGTGACGCCCGCGCCCACCAGCGCGGACTGGTGGCAGACCACGTCGACGCCGTCGAGCAGCGGGCGCAGCGCCCCCGCGTCCCGTACGTCGACCCGGTGGGTGTCCTCGGCGTCGGTCCCGGGCGGGTGCGCCTCCGGGATGAGCAGGTCGACCCGGACCACCTCGTCGCCCTGCGCCTCGAGCTGCGTGGCGACGGCGCCGCCGATGAACCCGGCGGACCCGGTGAGCAGGACCCTCACGGCAGGTCGTAGGGCAGGTCGATGCCGTCCGCCCAGGAGGCGCACGCGCAGCCCTCGCCCGGCGTCGGCAGCTCCCCCACCACGCCGGCGAGCAGGTCCTTGAGGCGGTCGATGTTGCGCGCGAACATCGCGAACACCTGCTCCTGGCCGACGCCCTCGCCGGTCTCCACCCCGGCGTCCATGTCGGTCACCAGGGCGAGCGGGGCGTAGCAGAGCTGCATCTCCCGGGCCAGCACGGCCTCCGGGTGCCCGGTCATGTTGATCAGGGTCCAGCCCTGCGCGGCGTAGTGCTGCGACTCGGCGCGGGTGCTGAACCGCGGCCCCTCGACGACGACCATGGTGCCGCCGTGCTTGACCCCGTCGGCGGCCGCGACGACCTGCGACAGCGTCGGGCAGTAGGGGTCGGCGAAGGGCACGTGCACCGCGCCCGTCTCCACGTAGGACTGCACCCGCCCCGAGGTCCGGTCGACGAGCTGGTCGGGCACCACGAGGTCGCCGGGCGCCACCTCGTCGCGCAGGCCGCCGACGGCGCACGGCGCGAGGACCTGACGGACCCCGAGCGAGCGGAGCGCCCAGAGGTTCGCGCGGTAGTTGATCAGGTGCGGCGGGAACGCGTGGCCCTTGCCGTGCCGCGGCAGGAACGCCACCGGCGTGCCCCCGGCGTCGCCGACGGCGACCGGTGCGGACGGGTCGCCGTAGGGCGTGGCCACCTCGACCTCGCGTGCGTCGTCGAGGAAGTCGTAGAAACCGCTGCCGCCGATCACGGCCACGGTCGCGTGCGGTGCTGGCATGAATCGGAGTCTTCCACCTGCTCCGGATCTACACTCCCCCGCATGCGAGGCACGAAGCGGGCAGGCGTAGGTGCGGCTGCCGCACTCCTGGCCCTGGGCCTGGCGGCCGGGTGCAGCGGCAGCGCGGGCAGCTCGGACAGCGGGCCCGCGACGCCGACCGGCTGTGACATGGTGCCGGCCGGCAAGGTCGTCGGGCTGCTCGGCCAGGACCTCGACACCACCGCGCACGGCACCCTCGACGGGCTCCGCTCGAAGCACGCCAAGGCGGTGTGCCGGTCCGTCGTACCGGGGCATCCGGAGCGGTCCGTGACCATCACCGCGGAGTACCACCCGAAGCCCTACGAGCTGCCGAAGCGGTCGTGCAGCGCGGGCTGGGTGTACGCCGGGACGCCGGAGAAGTTCACGCCGGCCTGCCAGGAGACCGTCGACGGGCACGGCCGCACCGAGCTGGTGGTCCGCTGGCAGCCCTACCTCATGCACGTCGTCATCGGCCGGTCCGACCGCGACTGGGGCGGTGACCCCGAGCGGGCGCTGGCGATGAGCCGGATCGTCGCCCAGCGGCTGGGTGTCAGCGAGGCAGCCGGCGACGGCTGAGCCGGTCGCTGGCGCCGAACTGGTACGCCGCGAGGGCACCGCCGAGGGCGCCGAACAGGTGGCCCTGCCAGGAGATCCCGGGCTGACCGGGCAGCACGCCGTACAGGATCCCGCCGTACATGAACAGCAGGATCGCGCCGAGCGCGATCTGGGAGGCGTCACGCGCGAAGATCCCGCGCAGCAGGAGGTACACCAGCCAGCCGAAGGCCAGCACGGACGCGCCGAGGTGCAGCGAGTTCGGCTGCCCGGTGAGCCAGGTGCCCACGCCACCGACGAGCCAGACCACGGCGGTCACCGCGGCCCAGCGGCCAACCCCGGCGAGCAGGATCAGGAAGCCGAACACCAGCAGCGGCACGGTGTTCGCCATCAGGTGCCCCCAGCCGTGGTGCAGCAGCGGGGCGAACACGATCCCGTCGAGGCCGTCGACCTCGCGCGGCCGGATGCCGTAGCTGTCCAGCCGGTTGCGGTCGAGGGTGTCGACGAGCTCGACGACGTAGAGGAGCACGACGAACGCCGCGATGACCTGGGCGGCGACCAGAGGCCGCGACCGGCGGGGCCGCCTGTCGAGGGTGCTCATGGCTCCCACGGTAGCCAGCGCGGCCACGCGTCTCTCACTCCCGCAGGTCGAGGTGCGAGCCTGCGAGCCTCGAGACCACCGCACCCCAGCCGGCGGGCGACCAGGTTCGAGGCGGCTCCGCGCGCACGCTCAACCAGCGCCGGGACGGGGTCAGAGCGTGAGCTGCTCGTCGTCGCGGAGGATCCGGCCGGTGGCCCGGCGGGCGAACTCGGCGGCGGTGGCGATGCCGGTCACCAGGACGCCGGCGAACAGCGTGAGCGGGCCGTAGCCGAAGGTGCCGAGCACCAGCCCGCCGACCGCGCCCGCCGCGGCCGCGGTCAGCCCCATGCCCAGGTCGGCGGCGCCCTGCACGTCGGTGCGGGCGTCGAGCGGGGCGGACTCCGAGAGCAGCGTGGAGGCGGAGATCGTGCACAGCGACCAGCCGAGACCGAGCAGGAACAGCCCCGCCCCGATGCGGTACGACGGCCCGGCCGGTGCCGTGCCGGCCAGCAGCAGCGACGCGAACAGCACGACGGCACCCGCCGAGAGCACCGTGGGCCGGCCGAAGCGGTCCGTCGCCCACCCGACCAGGGGCGCGAAGGCGAACATGCCGAGCACGTGGACGCTGATCACCACGCCGATCACCTCGAGGTCGGCACCGCCGTGGTGCATGTGCAGCGGGGTCATCGCCATGATCGCGATCATCACGCCGTGCGCCAGGGCCAGCGCGGCGGCACCGGCAGCCACCCCGGGCCGGGAGCGGGCCACCTCGAGGACCCGCGGCCAGGACCGGGTGGTCCGGGTGGTCACGCCGCGCGAGAGGGCCGCCTCGCGGGCCACGAGCAGCGGGTCGGGCCGGAGCCGGACGGCCACCACGAGCGCGGCGGCGAGCATGCCGGCCGCGCCGAACACGAACGGCCCGGTGAGGCTGGGCAGGCCGAGGGACCGTCCGGCGCGGCCCGCGGCGCCGGTGAGGTTCGGGCCGGCGACCGCGCCGACCGTGGTGGCCCAGACGACGATCGACAGCGCCCGCGCGCGCTTCTCCGGCCGGGCCAGGTCGGTGGCGGCGTAGCGGGACTGGTTGTTGGCCGCCGTTGCGGAGCCGAGCAGCGTGGTGCCGACGAGCAGCAGCGGGAACGACCTGACCACGCCGGCGACGACGCACAGCGCGGCGCCGCCCGCGCCCAGGACGTAGCCGGTGCACAGGCCGCGGCGCCGACCGGAGCGGCTCATCAGGTGCGCGAGCAGGAAGGACGCGACGGCCGTGCCGAGCACCTGCATGGTCTGCGCGAGGCCGGCGAGCTTCTCGCTGCCGGACACGTCCTCGGCCAGCAGCGCAGCGACGGCGATGCCGATGCTCATGCCCAGGCCGCCCAAGGCCTGGGAGACGACGAGTGAGTGGACCGTGCGGCGCTGCACCTCGCCGACCCGGTGGTCCGGCCAGCGCGCTCCGGCGTACAGGCCGCGGGCGAAGCCGGACGCTCCCCCGCTCACCCAGCCGGCGACCCGGCGGCCGGTGTCGCTCATCGGTGGGTCACAGCTGCGAGGCCGGCAGCTCGAGCCGCGACCAGACGGCCCGCCAGACGTGCTTGGGGGTCTCGCCGTCCGCCAGCGCCTCGGTGACCGTGCGCCCGCCCAGGTCGGGGATCACCTGCTGGTCGGCCCAGCTGCGGGCATAGCCCCGGCCGAGGGCGTCCTCCATCCGGGCCCAGAACTCCGTGTGCCGCATGGCGCCGAGCGTACGTCAGCGCACCCTCACGACACGTCGTGAAGGTGGTGCTCCACGTCGTGCAGGTGGTAGCGCGCGAGGGTGTCGACGGTGAACACCGAGCCGTCGCTGCGCCGGCCCGGGCGGTCCCACTGCGCACCCTCGACCCCGCCGTAGGTCCTCGAGATCGCGGCCGCGCCCTCGACGAGGGCGTCGGCGACGAGGGCCGGCGTCCTCGGCGGCGTACGCACCCTCCACCGCGGCGGCGTCCTGGTCCCAGTTCTCGAACAGCGGGTCGTCGACGGCCAGCATCATCCGCAGCCGCTCACCGAAGACGCGGTGCACGTCGCGGACGTGACAGGCGTACTCCAACGGCGACCAGACACCCGGCTCCGGGCGGCGGCCCGCGTCCGGCTGCTCGAGCACCCGTCGCCAGGCGCTGGCGTTCGCGTAGAAGCGGTTCTTGACCTCCTCGCGACGCACGGCGCGGGAGTCGAAGCCGCACTCGGGACAGGGGCGCTCGAGCACCCAGGTCCAGTCCTTCGTGTCCGGCTCGATGGTCGGGTCCCCCACGGACGCGTTCGGCTCATCGGTCATGGCGCCGAGTATGGCGGGCGTCACCCTGTACGGACACGGCACGCACCGGGCGTGTCGGGGCTGCGAGAATGCGCGCATGGCCAGCCCCGACGGTGACGTGACCATCAGGAACGCGATCGAGGACGACCTCATCGACATCGCCGCGATCTACAACCACGAGATCGCCAACAGCACCGCAACGTTCGACCTCGAGCCACCCACGCTCGCCTACTGGCAGCAGCGGCTGGCCGGCAAGCACGAGGGCGACCACCTGCTGGTGGCCGTCGACGACGACGGCGACGTGGTCGGCTACGCCTACTCCTGGTCCTACCGTCCCCGGCCGGCCTACGACCTGACCCGGGAGACCTCGATCTACCTCGACCCGTCAGTGCGCGGGCGCGGCATCGGGCGGCTGCTCTACCCGGCGCTCCTCGACACGATGGCCGCGTCGGGCGTGCACACGGCGGTGGCCCTCGTCGCGCTGCCCAACCCCGGCAGCGTCGCCCTGCACAAGGCGTGCGGCTTCGAGCACGTCGGCACGATGCGCGAGGTGGGCTACAAGTTCGACCAGTGGGTCGACGTGGAGTGGTACCAGAAGCTGCTGGGCTGAGCGGGCTCGCGCCGACGCCTGCGTCAGACCAGCAGCAGCTTGTCGAGTCGCCGGGCCGCGACCGCCAGCCCCAGCGCCCCGACCGCCAGCAGGTAGACCACCGACACCAGCGAGTCGAGCGACACCGCTCCCGTGCACAGCTCGCGGGTCAGCGTCACCCCGCGGTAGAGCGGGGTCGCCTCGACCACCCACCGCAGCACACCGGGGTAGGCGGTCACCGGGAAGAAGGTCGCGGAGAACAGGAACATCGGCACGATGCCGAGCTGGATGTACTCGAAGTCCTGCCAGGACTTCATGAACGTCGTGAGGGCCATCCCCATCCCCGCGAACGCGAACCCGATCAGCCACGTGGCCGGCCAGGCCAGCACCGCCCACCAGGACGAGACCAGGCCCATGGCCGCCATCACGACGACGAACCCCGCGGCGTACACGGCCGACCGCATCAGTGACCAGGCCAGCTCACCGCGGGCGATGTCGATCGTGCGCATCGGGGTGGCCAGCACACCCTCGTAGACCTTGTCGTAGCGCAGCTTGAAGAAGATCCCGAAGGTCGAGTCGAGGATCGCGCCGTTCATCGCCGACGCGGCGAGCATGGCCGGCGCGACGAAGGCGGCGTACGACACGAAGCGGCCGTTGAAGGTGAACCCGTCGATCATCTGGCCGACGCCGATGCCGATCGAGAACAGGTAGAGCACCGGCTCGAGGAACCCGGTCATGAACACCAGCCAGCTCGACTTGTAGACCGTGAAGTTGCGCCGGACGATCTCCCAGCCGGTGGTGCGGGGTGCGGCCACGGCGCGCGCGGCGGCAGCGGTGACGAGGGCCATCACACCGCCATCCTCAACGTGAGGCGCCAGACGGCCAGCCACCAGCCGACCCCGCTGAGCACCAGGAGGTAGGTCAGGTGCACCAGCGCGAGCCCGGGCTGCACCTGGCCGAGCACGAGCATCCGGGTCAGGTCGACCCCGTGCCACAGCGGCGTGAGGCGGGCGACCCACTCCAGGGCGGGCGGGAGGTTGCTGATCGGGAAGAAGGCACCGGAGAACAGGAACAGCGGGATCACCAGCAGGCGGTAGATCACCGCGAACCCGGACTCGCTCCTGATCGTGGCCGAGTAGGCGAAGAAGACGCCGGCGAAGCTCAGCCCGACCAGCACCAGCACCGGCCAGGCGAGCAGCACGCCGACGGCGGACGAGAACACGCCGAACGGCGCCATCACGAGCAGGAACACCGCGGACGTGGAGGCGACCCGGAAGGCCACGAACGCGAGGTGCGCCGCGACCACGTCGACGACGTCGAGCGGCGAGGCGACCTGCGCGTAGTAGGAGCGGTGCCACTTGATGTTGCCCATCACGGGCCACGTGGTCTCCCCCGTGGCCGTCTGCATCGCCTGCGCGGCGACCAGCCCGGGCGCCACGAACGCGAGGTAGGTCGGCGCACCGTCGAGGTCGGTGCCGCCGCGCACGAAGCCACCGAGCAGCACGCCCATGGCGAGGACGTAGAGCAGCGGCATCACGAACGACGTGACGACCGAGCCCTTCCAGGTGCGGAGGTAGACCGCGGTCCAGTAGGGCCGCAGCCGGGCGACCATCTCCCAGCGCGGGATCGGGGAGGTGAGCGCCATCAGTCGACCAGCGTCCGGCCGGTGAGCCGCAGGAACACGTCCTCCAGGGTGGAGCGACGCACCAGGACGGCCACCGGGTCGAGGCCGCGCTCGTGCACCTTGGCCAGGGTCTCCTCGCCGTCCTGGGTGTAGAGCAGCAGACGGTCCGGCAGCACCTCGACACGGTCGGCGAGGTCGGTGACCCGCTCGGCCAGCGCCTCGTGCTCGCCCACCCCGAACCGCAGCTCGGCCACCTCGCGCGTGGAGTGCTCGCGGATCAGCGCCAGGGGCGAGCCCTCCGCGACGATCGCGCCGCCGTCCATCACGACCAGCCGGTCGCAGAGCTGCTCGGCCTCGTCCATGTAGTGCGTGGTCAGCACCAGGGTCACCCCGCGCTGCTTGAGCCGGAACAGCCGGTCCCAGAGCAGGTGCCGGGCCTGCGGGTCGAGCCCGGTCGTCGGCTCGTCGAGCAGCAGCAGGTCGGGGTCGTTGATCAGCGACCGGGCGATGGTCAGCCGACGCTTCATGCCGCCGGACAGGTCGACCACCTTGGCCCTGGCCTTCTCGGTCAGCTGCACGAAGTCGAGGAGCTCGTCGGCGCGGCGCCCGGCCTCGGCCTTGCGGATGCCGAAGTACGACGCGTAGACGACGAGGTTCTCGCGGACGTTGAGCTCGAGGTCGAGGGTGTCCTCCTGCGGGCACACGCCCAGCCGGGACCGGATCGCCGACCCGTGGGTGGTCGGGTCGAGACCGAGGATGGTGAGCTCGCCGCCGCTCGGCGCCGAGGCCGCGGCGACCATCCGCATGGTCGAGGACTTGCCGGCGCCGTTGGGGCCGAGGAAGCCGAACGACTCCCCCGGCCGGACGTCGAGGTCGATCCCGCGGACCGCCTCGAAGTCGGCATAGGACTTGCGCAGGCCGCGCGCCCAGACCAGCGACGTGGCGCGCGCGTCGTCGGCGCCTTCGGCCAGTGGACGGGTTCCCGAGAGAGGAGAGGAAGGCACGTCTCCGACCCTACGGAAGGGCGCCGACAGGTTCATCCGGTTATCCGCTCGACAGCCGGGCCAGGATGGTGCCCATGAGCCTGGAGCAGACCGAGCAGGGGCGTCCCGTCGTGCTCGTCACCGGTGTGGGGCGCACCGTCGGCATCGGCGCCGGCATCGCACTCCGGCTGGCCGAGGACGGCTGGGACGTCGCGACGACCCACTGGACGCCCTACGACGACCGGATGCCGTGGGGCCGGCACGCCGACGACCCGGCGACAGTGGCCGCCGGGCTGGCGGAGCGGGGCGCCCGGACCGTCGCGGTGGCGGCCGACCTGGTCGACGTACGCACGCCTGCCGCGGTGTTCGACGCGGTGAACACCGAGCTCGGGCCGGTGACGGCGCTGGTGATGAGCCACGCCGAGTCGGTCGACTCGAGCCTGCTCGACACGACGGTGGAGAGCTTCGACCGGCACTACGCGGTCAACGTGCGGGCGACGTGGCTGCTGCTCAAGGAGTACGCCGAGCGCTTCCCCGCCGACCGCACCGGCCGGGGCCGGGTGGTCGCGCTGACCAGCGACCACGTCGTGCACAACCTGCCGTACGGCGCGACGAAGGGCGCCCTCGACCGGATCGTGCTCGCGGCCGCGCGGGAGCTCCAGCACCTGCGGCTGACCGCCAACGTCGTGAACCCGGGGCCGGTCGACACCGGCTGGATGGACGACGCGCTGCGGCAGCGGATCCTCGACGAGACCCCGCTCGGCCGCGGCGGCACCCCGCGGGACACCGCCGCCCTCGTGTCGTTCCTGCTCTCGCCGGAGGGCGGCTGGGTCAACGGCCAGCTGCTCTGCTCCGACGGCGGCCTGCACGCCTGAGCACTGTCGGTGCCGTCGGGCAGGATGGAGGGGTGCCCGGCAAGAGTCGTACGACGGACGTCCTCGCGTCCTTCAGCGAGCCCACGCGCACCTGGTTCCAGGCGGCGTTCGCCGAGCCGACCCCTGCCCAGGTGGGAGCGTGGGACGCCATCTCGGCCGGCCGCAACGCCCTCGTCGTGGCTCCCACCGGGTCCGGCAAGACGCTGTCGGCGTTCCTGTGGTCCGTCGACCGGCTGGCGACCAGCCCGCGGCCGGACAAGAAGCACCGCTGCCGGGTCCTCTACGTCTCCCCGCTCAAGGCGCTGGCCGTCGACGTCGAGCGCAACCTGCGCGCCCCGCTGACCGGCATCCGGCACACCTCCGACCGGCTGGGCGTCCCGCCCCCGGACATCACGGTCGGCCTCCGCTCGGGCGACACCAGCGCCGCCGACCGGCGCCGGCTCGGCACCACGCCGCCGGACATCCTGATCACCACGCCCGAGTCGCTGTTCCTGATGCTCACCTCCCAGGCGCGCGAGACGCTGCGCAGCGTCGAGACCGTCATCGTCGACGAGGTGCACGCCGTGGCCGGGACCAAGCGCGGCGCCCACCTCGCGCTGTCGCTGGAGCGGCTCGACGAGCTCCTCGAGCGGCCCGCGCAGCGGATCGGGCTGTCCGCGACGGTGCGACCGGTCGAGGAGGTGGCCCGCTTCCTCGGGGGCTCGCGGCCTGTCGAGGTGGTGGCGCCCGGCTCGACCAAGCGGTGGGACCTCCAGGTCGTCGTCCCGGTCGAGGACATGACCGAGCTCGCCCTGGCGGCGGCCGTCGACGAGGTGCCGGAAGGCTCGGCCGCCGGCAGCGCCGAGCGACGCGGCTCGATCTGGCCGCACGTCGAGGAGCGGGTGGTCGACCTCGTCGAGCAGCACCGCTCGACGATCGTGTTCGCGAACTCCCGGCGGCTGGCCGAGCGGCTGACCGCCCGGTTCAACGAGATCGCCACCGACCGCGCCGAGGCCCGGGCGGCGTCCGCCTCCGCGCGCGTGCCGGCCGCGCTGATGGGCGCCAGCGGCCAGTCCGAGGGCGCCCCGACCGTGATCGCCCGCGCCCACCACGGGTCGGTCTCCAAGGAGCAGCGGGCGCTCATCGAGGACGACCTCAAGCGGGGCCGGCTGCCGTGCGTGGTGGCCACGTCCAGCCTCGAGCTCGGCATCGACATGGGCGCGGTCGACCTCGTCGTGCAGATCGAGTCGCCGCCGTCGGTCGCCTCGGCGCTCCAGCGGGTCGGCCGCGCCGGGCACCAGGTCGGCGAGGTCTCCCGCGGGGTGCTGCTGCCCAAGCACCGCGGCGACCTGGTGCAGACGGCCGTCGCCGTGGAGCGGATGCGCACGGGCGCCATCGAGGCGCTGCACGTGCCGACCAACCCGCTCGACGTGCTCGCCCAGCAGGTCGTGGCGGCCACCGCCGTCGACCAGTGGGACGTCGACGCCCTGTTCACCGTGGTCCGCCGGTCGGCGCCGTTCGCGACGCTGCCCCGGTCGGCGTACGACGCGACGCTCGACCTGCTCAGCGGGCGCTACCCGTCCGACGAGTTCCGCGAGCTGCGGCCGCGCGTCGTCTGGGACCGGGTCGCCGGCACCCTCACGTCCCGTCCGGGCGCGCAGCGGCTGGCGGTGACCAGTGGCGGCACGATCCCCGACCGGGGCCTGTTCGGGGTGTTCCTCGTCGGAGAGACTCCATCACGGCCAGGCTCCGCCGGCGGATCGAGGGTCGGCGAGCTCGACGAGGAGATGGTCTACGAGTCCCGGGTCGGCGACGTGTTCGCGCTCGGTGCGACGTCCTGGCGCATCGAGGACATCACCCACGACCGGGTGCTGGTCTCCCCCGCCCCGGGCCAGCCAGGCCGGCTCCCGTTCTGGAAGGGCGACCAGCTCGGCCGGCCCGCCGAGCTCGGTGCCGCCATCGGCGCGTTCACCCGCGAGCTCTCGGCGCTCGGCAGCGTCGAGGCCAAGCAGCGCTGCACCGACGCGGGCCTCGACGCATGGGCGGCGGACAACCTGGTCGCCTTCCTCGACGAGCAGCGCGAGGCCACCGCGACCCTGCCCAGCGACCGCACGGTCCTGGTGGAGCGGTTCCGCGACGAGCTCGGCGACTGGCGGATCGTCGTGCACTCGCCCTACGGCGCGCAGGTGCACGCGCCCTGGGCGTTGGCGATCGGGGTGCGGCTGCGCGAGCGCTACGGCATCGACGCGCAGGCGCTGCCCGGCGACGACGGCATCGTGCTGCGCGTCCCGGAGACCGACCAGGAGCCGCCGGGCGCCGACATCGTCGCGTTCGACCCCGACGAGATCGAGGACATCGTCACCACCGAGGTGGGCGGCTCCGCGCTGTTCGCCTCCCGCTTCCGCGAGTGCGCCGCGCGGGCGCTGCTGCTCCCCCGCCGCGACCCCGGCCGCCGCTCCCCGCTCTGGCAGCAGCGGCAGCGCAGCGCCCAGCTGCTCGAGGTCGCGGTCAAGTACCCGTCCTTCCCGATCGTCCTCGAGGCCGTCCGCGAGTGTCTCCAGGACGTCTACGACGTGCCGGCGCTGCTCGGCCTGATGCGCGACCTCTCCTCCCGCAAGATCCGCGTCGTCGAGGTGTCCACCCAGCAGCCGTCACCGTTCGCACGGTCGCTGCTGTTCGGGTACGTCGCCGCGTTCATGTACGAAGGCGACTCCCCCGTCGCCGAGCGGCGCGCCGCCGCGCTCAGCCTCGACCAGGGCCTGCTCGCCGAGCTCCTCGGCCGGGCCGAGCTGCGTGAGCTGCTCGACCCCGAGGTGCTCGCCGAGCTCGAGCGCGAGCTGCAGCGGCTCACCCCCGACCGGCAGGCCCGCGACGCGGAGGGCGTCGCCGACCTGCTCCGGCTGCTCGGCCCGCTGTCCACCGACGAGGTCCGTGCCCGGTCGGTCAACGGCGCCGACGCCACCGGCTGGCTGGCGCTGCTCGCCGACGCCCGGCGCGTCGTCGAGGTGCGGGTCGGCGGCGAGGAGCGGTGGACCGCCGTCGAGGACGTCGGCCGGCTGCGCGACGGCCTCGGCGTGCCGGTCCCGCCGGGCACTCCCGACGTGTTCGCCGAGCCGGTCGAGGACCCGCTCGCCGACCTGGTGGCGCGGTTCGCCCGCAGCCACGGCCCGTTCACGGCCGCCGACGTGGCCCACCGGCTCGGCCTGGGCGTCGCCGTCGCGCAGCAGACGCTGTCCCGCCTCGGCGCGCAGGGCCGGGTGCTCGAGGGCGAGTTCCGTCCGGCCGGTGCGGGCGCCGAGTGGTGCGACGCCGAGGTGCTCCGCCGGTTGCGCCGCCGCTCGCTCGCGGCACTCCGCAAGGAGGTCGAGCCGGTCGAGCCCGCGACGCTGGGCCGGTTCCTGCCCGTGTGGCAGAACGTCACCACCGCCGCGAGCACGAGTGGCCGCGGCCTCCGTGGCGTCGACGGCGTGCTCACGGTGGTCGACCAGCTCGCCGGCTGCGCGGTGCCGGCCAGCGCCCTGGAGCCCCTGGTGCTCGGCAGCCGGGTCGTCGACTACGCCCCCGCGATGCTCGACGAGCTGACCGCGAGCGGCGAGGTGCTGTGGGCCGGCCACGGCACGCTGCCCGGCACCGACGGCTGGGTGTCGCTGCATCTCGCCGACACCGCCCACCTGACCCTGCCCGACCACGCCGAGCTCGAGACGACCCCGCTGCACGACGCGGTGGCGGAGGCACTCGCGGGCGGCGGTGCGTACTTCTTCCGGCAGCTCTCGAACACGGTCGGCTCCACCGACGACAAGGCGCTCGAGGCGGCCCTGTGGGACCTGGTCTGGGCGGGGCGGCTCGGCAACGACACCCTCGCGCCGGTGCGGGCGCTGACCTCCGGCGGCCGGACCGCACACCGGTCCCGTCGACCGCCCCCGCGCACCCGCACCGCGTCGCGGCCCCGACGCCCCGACCTGCCCTCGCGGACCGGCCCGGCCACGATGGTCGGCCGGTGGGCGCTGCTGCCCGAGCTCGAGACCGACCCCACCCGGCGCGCACACGCCTCGGCCGAGGGTCTGCTCGAGCGGCACGGCGTGGTGACCCGCGGCGCCGTCACCAGCGAGCGGGTGCCCGGCGGCTTCGCCGGCGTCTACAAGGTGCTCTCGGCGTTCGAGGACTCCGGCCGCTGCCGCCGCGGCTACTTCGTGGCCTCGCTCGGCGCCGCGCAGTTCGGCGGGCCCGGCGCGGTCGACCGGCTGCGGTCGTTCTCCCGTGAGGTGGGTGACGCGCCGCGCGACAAGACCGTCGCGGTGGCGCTGGCCGCGACCGACCCGGCGAACCCCTACGGCGCCGCGCTGCCCTGGCCCGAGCGGGTCGCCTCCGAGGACACCGGCTCCGACGTGGGCGGTCTGGCGAAGGGCCACCGCCCCGGCCGCAAGGCCGGCGCCCTGGTCGTGCTCGTCGACGGCGAGCTCGGCGTGTACGTCGAGCGCGGCGGCCGCACGCTGCTCACCTTCACCGACGACGTCGACGCCCTGTCCCCGGCGCTGAACGCGCTCGCCACCGCCGTACGCCAGGGGGCGCTGGGCCGGCTCACCGTCGAGCGCGCCGACGGCGAGACCATCCTCGGCACCGGTGAGCGGTCCTCGGCCCTGCGGCGGGCGCTGGAGGACGCCGGCTTCGTGGCCACCCCGCGTGGCCTGAGGCTCCGCGGATGACGCCGGTGCACGCCGACGCCTCGGGGGCGTGCTGAGGTGCCCGAGGGCGACACCGTCTGGCGCACCGCGCACCACCTCGACCAGGCCCTGAGCGGCCAGGTGCTCACCGAGACCGACTTCCGGGTGCCGACGCTGGCCACCGTCGACCTGGCCGGCCGCACCGTCGACGAGACGGTGTCCCGCGGCAAGCACCTGCTCACCCGGATCGGGGACCGCACCCTCCACACGCACCTGAAGATGGAGGGCTCCTGGCACCTCTACAAGCCGGGCACCGCGTGGCGGCGCCCGGGCCACGAGGCCAGGGTGGTGCTGCGCACCGAGGGCTGGGCGGCGGTCGGGTTCGCCCTCGGCGTGGTCGAGCTGGTCGACCGTGACGCGGAGGACACCGTGGTCGGGCACCTCGGCCCGGACCTGCTCGGTCCCGACTGGGACGAGGACGAGGCGCTGCGCCGGCTGCTGGCCGACCCGACCCGGCCGGTGGCCGACGCGATCCTCGACCAGCGGAACCTCGCCGGGATCGGCAACCTCTACAAGAGTGAGCTCTGCTTCCTGGCCGGGGTGCATCCGCTGCTGCCGGTCGGTGCGGTGCCGGACCTGCCGCGGCTCGTGCGCCGGGCGCACACGGCACTGGAGGCGAACAAGCACCGCGTCGAGCAGACCCTCACCGGCGACACCCGTCGCGGCAGGCAGACCTGGGTCTACCGCCGCGAGCGGCAGCCGTGCCGCCGGTGCGGCACCCGCATCGTCGTGGACCTGACCGGGCCGGAGAGCCAGCAGCGGGCGACGTACTGGTGCCCGTCCTGCCAGCCCGAGCCCGGCTCAACCTGACGTCAGCGGCGGCGGGACGCCGGACCCAGCTCCTGCCGGGCTGCGGTGGACACCGTGAGGGCGGCGCCGAGGCAGGCGACCACCAGGCCGAGCAGGAGGTCGATGTCGGTCTGCATCGCCAGGAACACCGCGGCCGGGCCGGTCAGGCCGACCGCGGTGGCGGTGGCATCGACCGCGGCGAGGGCGTCGCGGCTGCGGCGCAGCCGGCGACCCCGGACCCAGTGCGGGAGCGGCAGCGCCACGAGCAGCAGGCCCGCCCCCGCGAACGACACCGCGGGCGGGCCACCGACGCCGAGCGAGCAGAGCACGCACCCCGTCCCCGCGAGCACTCCCCGCAGCAGCAGCCACATCACCCGCGCCATGCGCACCCCCTGGACCCGTCTTCTTCTCCGACATTGTGGACCACGACGCAGGGTCGGCGGCGGGCTCGACGCGGCGGGTCGCGCCGGTCTGGTCCTACGTCCCGGGAGGACCGCTGCCGGGTGCCGTCGGGAGCCCCAGGACGCGGAGGCCGCGATGACCGTGCTGCTGATCCTCGGCCTGCCCGTCGTGGCGATCACGATCTGGGCGGTGGTCAACAGCCGCGGCTAGCCGCCCTCGACCGGGAGGTGCGCCCGCAGGTGGGCCCAGCAGGCGGCTTCGAGGTCGAACGGGTACGCCTCCCCCAGCAGCTCCCGCGCGACCGGGAGGAACATCCCCGCACACGCCAGGTGCAGGCGTACGACGGACCCGCGCTCGGCATACACCGGCGGCAGCGCGGCCAGGGCGGCGAGCTCGCCCGGCGGCAGCACCCGGCTCAGGTGCAGCGCGCCGCTGAGCCGGTCGCCCTCGGCGCGGTAGCGCAGCAGCGTGGTCAGCATCTGCCGCAGCAGGCCGGCACCGGAGGCGGCGGTGACCAGCTCGCCCCGGCCGAGCACCACGGGCAGCAGGCCGAGCACCCGGAGGAACTCCTCCGTCATCTCGCGTACGACGTCCGGGTCGGCGCCGCGGTGCGACGGCGACGACGGGGTGAGGCCGTCGTGGTTGAAGACCTCGGTCACCTGGGAGCGGTCCATGTTCGCCAGGTCGGCCGCGGCGCCGACCACCACGTCCCACCGCAGCCAGCCCGCGAGCACGTGGTTGAACACCGGGGCCGGCCCCAGCCGGCGGGCGAGCAGGGGCTCGTAGCGGGAGGCCAGGTCCGGCCAGCCGTCCAGGTAGCCGGGGAGGTCGTCGTCGCGGACCAGCACGAACATGTCGACGTCGCTGAAGGCGTCGTCGGTGCCGGTGCCGAGGCTGCCGGTCAGCCAGAGGCCACGGACCCGGTCGTCGGTGAGGAGGTCGTCGCGGACGCGCTCGACCAGCTGCTGCTGCGGGGTCACCCGGTCAGGCTAGGAGGTGGCGCTCAGGCGGCCGACGCCACCACGTCGCCGGCGCGCGGACCCGCGTCGGCGGGGCCACGCAGGCTCGTGGTGTCGACGCGGACGTCCTCGAGCTGCATGGCGAGGGCGGCCTCCTCGAGCGCGACCGCGTCGCTCACCTCGGAGAGGATCTCGGACAGCGGGACGTCGAGGGCGGCGCAGATCGAGGCGAGCAGCTCGGAGGAGGCTTCCTTCTGGCCGCGCTCGATCTCCGAGATGTAGCCGAGGCTGACCCGGGCGTCCGCGGACACCTGCCGCAGCGTGCGCCCCTGGCGCATCCGCTGGTCACGGAGCACCTCACCGAGCAGGCGGCGAAAGATCACCACGGGCTGCTCCCTTCCTGAGGCTCACGTGCGGTTCCGAGATGGCCAACGCTACCCGCAGGAGAAAACTTCCCGCGGGCGACACCGGCAAAAACGGCTGCGCTCTGAGCAGAACACTACGGCGTGTCCTGCGGCACGCCGGTCACCGCGGCCACCACCAGCTCCGCGGCCCGGCGACAGGCCGCGGCCCGGATCGCCGCCCGGTCGCCGTCGAGGTGCAGCTCGTGCGCCACCACGCCGTCCGGCCCGGCGACGCCGACGAAGACGGTGCCGACCGGCTTGCCCTCCTGCTCGGTGGGACCGGCCACGCCCGTCGTACTCACGGCCCAGTCGGCGGCCAGCAGCGACCGCACCCCTGCCGCCATCTGCTCGGCGCACCGGGCGGAGACCACCCCGTGCTCGCGCACGGTGTCCTCGCCGACGCCGAGCAGGCCGGTCTTCACGTCGGTGGCGTAGGACACCACGCCGCCCCGGAAGGTCTCGCTGGCACCCGGCGTCGCGGAAGCGAGGTCGGCGAGCGCGCCACCGGTCAGCGACTCCGCGGTCGCGAGGGTCAGCGAGCGTCTCAGCAGCTCGGCGTGCAGTCTCGCGCCGACGAGCCGGTCGCCGTTGTCGCCCACGCCGCGGATCGTAGCCGCCGGGCCGCCGAGGTCTGTATGGCTAGGGCACGTCTCTCAAACCTGCCGCGGCATCTTCTCGAGACACGCCCTAGGTTTGCGCCATGGCTCTGCCGATCGAGGACTACGCCGTGCTCGGCGACACCGGCACCGCCGCACTCGTCGGCAAGGACGGCTCGGTCGACTGGCTCTGCCTGCCCCGCTTCGACTCCCCCGCCTGCTTCGCCGCGCTGCTCGGCGGCCCCGAGCACGGACGCTGGCTGCTCGGCCCGAAGGACGCGGGGGCATCCGTGAGCCGTCGGTACGTCGGGGACAGCGCCGTCCTGGAGACCACCTGGACGACCGACACGGGGTGCGCGGTGGTCCTCGACGTCATGCCCATCGGCGACGGCCGGGCGGACCTCGTCCGCAGGCTCGTCGGCGTCGAGGGCGAGGTGGAGATCCGGCACGAGTGGGTGGTGCGGCTCGGCTACGGCAAGATCCGGCCCTGGGTACGGCGCCAGGACATGCACGGCAGCCAGGTGATCACCGCCGTGGCCGGCCCGGACCGGCTGATCCTGCGCGGCCCCCGGCTTCCGAACGCCGTCGACGGCAGGCACGCGGACGAGTTCACGCTGAAGGCCGGCGAGGAGCTGACCTTCTCCACCACCTGGGTCCCCTCGCACCACGAGCTGCCGCTGCCGCTGGAGTACCAGTCCCGCATCGACGAGACCATCGAGCTGTCGGAGACGTGGGCCGGTCAGTGCAGCTACGACGGTCCCTTCCGTCCGCCACGTCGTCCGCTCGCTGCTCACCCTGCGGCTGCTCACCCACGGCGGCACCGGCGGCATCGTCGCGGCACCGACCACGTCGCTCCCCGAGGACTTCGGCGGCCAGCGCAACTGGGACTACCGCTTCTGCTGGCTGCGCGACGCCTCGCTGACGCTCGAGGCGCTGCTGGAGTCCGGCTACGAGGACGAGGCCCGGCTGTGGCGCAGCTGGCTGCTGCGGGCCGCGGCCGGCGACCCGCAGGACCTGCAGATCATGTACGCCGTCGACGGCGGCCGCGACCTGCCGGAGCGCACCCTGGAGCACCTGCCCGGCTACGCCGGCTCAGCGCCGGTGCGGATCGGCAACGGCGCGGTGACCCAGCGGCAGACCGACGTGCTCGGCGAGGTGATGATCGCGCTGCAGATGGCCCGCGAGGTCGGCCTCGACGACAACGAGGACTCCTGGTCGCTGCAGCGCTCGCTCGTGGAGGAGCTGGCCCGGCACTGGGACCAGCCGGACAACGGGCTCTGGGAGATCCGCGGACCGCTGCGGAGGTTCACGCACTCGCGGGTGATGGTGTGGGTGGCCTTCGACCGGGCCATCGCCGCGGTGGAGAAGCACGGTCTCGAGGGGCCTGTCGACAGGTGGCGGGCGCTGCGCGACACGGTGCGCGAGGAGATCCTCGAGCACGGGTACGACGCGGACCGCAACACCTTCACCCAGCACTACGAGACGTCCGAGGTGGACGCGTCGCTGCTCGTGCTGTCCGACGTCGGGTTCGTCGACGGCGACGACCCACGGATGCTCGGCACGATCGAGGCCGTCGAGCAGGACCTGCTCCGTGACGGGCTGCTGCTGCGCTACCGCACCCAGTCAGGAGTCGACGGGCTCACCGGCGACGAGCACCCGTTTCTGGCGTGCTCCTTCTGGCTGGTCGAGGCCTACGCGCACGCCGGCCGGCTCGACGACGCGCACGCGCTGATGCAGAGGCTGCTCGAGCTCCCCAACGACGTCGGGCTGCTCTCCGAGGAGTACGACCCGACCCACCGGCGGTTCGTCGGCAACTTCCCGCAGGCGTTCTCGCACCTGGCCCTGGTCGGGGCCGCCAACCAGCTCGAGCGGGCACGCGAGCGGTCGGCCGGACCACGGCGCGGGACCCGCCCGCCCGACTGAACCCCGGATGCCCCCCGTGCCACTACTGTGACGTCCATCACGTCGTGCTCGGGGAAGGCGCCACCATGCACAAGCTCGTCACGGGAACGACGGCTGCCGCCCTGACCCTGCTCGCACCCCTCGCCGGCCGGCTGCCGGTGGCCCACGCGGCCGCTCCGTCGTACGTCGCCCTGGGTGACTCCTACAGCAGCGGTGTCGGCACGCGTTCCTACCTCTCCGACGGCAGCTCCTGCCAGCGGTCGGTCTACGCCTATCCGAGCCTGATCGCCGCCGCGCGCGGCTACGCCCTGAACTTCCGGGCCTGCTCCGGCGCCAAGGTCGCCGACGTGACGAGCACCCAGCTCAGCGCCCTGACCGCGAGCACGTCCTACGTCACGATCTCGGTCGGCGGCAACGACGCCCGCTTCGCCGACGTGCTCACCACCTGCGCGGAGCCGGCCTGGTCGAGCAGCTGCAACGGCGCGATCGACCGGGCGCAGGCCTACATCAACGGCACGCTGCCGGCGTCCGTCGCCACCCTGTACACCAGGATCCGGGCCAGGTCGCCATCCGCCAAGGTCGTCGTCGCCGGTTACCCGCGGGTCTTCAACGGGCAGGACTGCAACGCCTTCACCTGGTTCTCGCCGTCCGAGGAGACCCGGCTCAACCACACCGCCGACCTGCTCAACAGCAAGCTGAGCGCCGCGGCCGCGAAGGCCGGCTTCACCTACGCCAACCCGACCCGGCCCTTCGTCGCGCACGCCGTGTGCGACGGCAGCGCGTGGATCAACGGGCTCGCGAACCCGGTCACCGAGTCCTACCACCCGAACCGGTCCGGGCAGGGCTCCGGCTACATGCCGCTGGTCAGCCCGAGGCTCACCGGCGCGACGGTCGCCGCGACCGCCGCGACCGTCTCGAAGGCGAGGGCGTCCGCCGGCCGGCTCGCGACGCAGCAGCGGGCGTACGCCGCGCGCGACGCCTCGATCAGCCCGGAGCGGTTCGTGCTCCCCGACCTGCACGGCAGGCGGATCCTGGCGGCGGCACGACGGGCCGGCGTCGACGTGGACGACCCGGCCAGCGTGGCGGCGGCCGACCGGCGCTACGCCCGGGCGCAGGCCCGGGCCCACGCCGCGCGCTGAGCGGAGGTCAGCGGTTGCCGACGGGGGCGCGGCCCTCGCGCCGGACGGCCAGCGCCTTGACGACGTAGTCGGCCCCGGTCACCAGGGTCACCGTCACCGCCGCGGCCATCAGCAGCACCGAGATGCCCCACAGGACGTCGCCGGCCACGCCCCAGTCGTCCTGCAGGATCTTGATCGGCAGGATGAAGAAGGCGAGCGCGAACGTCTGCAGCACGGTCTTGAGCTTGCCGCCGCGGCCGGCCGCCATCACACCGTGCCGGATCACCCAGAGCCGCAGCAGCGTGATGCCCCACTCGCGCACGAGCACCAGCGCGGTGACCCACCACCACAGATCGCCGACGATGGACAGGCCCACGAAGGCCATCCCGGTGAGCGCCTTGTCGGCGATCGGGTCGGCGATCTTGCCGAAGTTCGTGACCAGGTTGCGGCTGCGGGCGATGTCCCCGTCGATCTTGTCGGTGATCATCGCGGCGACGAACAACGCCCAGGCCACGCACCGCCACAGGATCGACTGGCCGTCGTCGACGAGCAGCGCCCAGCCGAAGAACGGCACCATCAGGATGCGGAGGGTGGTGAGGGCGTTGGGGAGGTTCCAGTTGGACGGGCAGTCTCCGGACCGGCCTGGGGCTCGCTCATCGCACGACCTCCGGCGACCAGGTCGGCGCCGTCGGAGCCGTCACGACCGCCGGACGAAGTCACCGACCTTCGGCCCGCGGCGGAGGCCGACCAGGTACGTCGTACCGTCCACCTCCGGGCCCTGGTGGGCGGCGACGGCCCTCGCCTGCTCCTCCGTGCACTCGACCAGTACGTCGACCGTCTCCCCGACCCGCTCCTCGGCGCGTTGCGACGTGAGCTCCTCGACGAGGCGGGTGACGTGCTCGGTGCGCTCGCGGATCTCGTCCTCGTCGAGCTTGAGGTCCTCGTCGAACGCGGCCGCCTCGGTGCCGTCCTCGTCGGAGTAGCCGAAGACGCCGACGACGTCCATGCGGGCGGCGACCAGGAAGTCGCACAGGGTGGCCAGGTCGTCCTCGGTCTCGCCGGGGAAGCCGACGATGACGTTGGAGCGGATGCCGGCCAGCGGCGCCTGCGAGCGGATCTGCTCGACCAGGCCGAGGAAGCTCTCGGGGTCGCCGAAGCGGCGCATCCGGCGCAGCACCGCGTGCGACGCGTGCTGGAAGGACAGGTCGTAGTAGGCCGCGACACCGGGCGTGGTCGCGATCGCGGTGACCAGGCCGGGCCGGGTCTCGGCGGGCTGCAGGTAGGACACCCGGACCCGCTCGACGCCGTCGACGGCCGCGAGCTCGGGCAGCAGCGTCTCGAGCAGCCGCAGGTCGCCGAGGTCCTTGCCGTAGGACGTGGAGTTCTCGCTGACCAGGAACAGCTCCTTGACGCCCTGCTCGCCGAGCCAGCGGGCCTCGCCGAGCACGTCGCTCGGGCGGCGGGAGACGAACGAGCCGCGGAAGGACGGGATCGCGCAGAACGAGCAGCGCCGGTCGCAGCCGCTGGCCAGCTTGAGCGGCGCCATCGGTCCGCCGTCGAGGCGGCGACGCACGGCCCGCGGCCCGGAGGCGGGCGTCGCGGTCGGGTCGAGGTCGGGGGCCGCGATCGTGTGGCCGGGCACGACGACGGAGCTCCGCGTTGCGGGCCGACGGGCTGATCGGCAGCAGCTTGCGGCGGTCCTGCGGGGTGTGCGGGTGGTGCTGCTCCCCCGCCAGGATCGACCGCAGCTTGGCGGCGATGTCCGGGTAGTCGTCGAAGCCGAGCACCGCGTCGGCCTCCGGCAGCGACTCGGCCAGGTCCTTGCCGTAGCGCTCGGCCATGCAGCCGACCGCCACGACCGCCTTGGCGGACCCGTCGGTCTTGAGGTCGGAGGCCTCCAGCAGCGTGTCGACGGAGTCCTTCTTGGCCGCCTCGACGAAGCCGCAGGTGTTCACCATCACGGTGTCGGCGTCCTCGGGGTCGTCGACGAGCCGGAACCCGCCGGCCTCGAGGCGCCCGGCGAGCTCCTCGGAGTCGACCTCGTTGCGGGCGCAGCCGAGCGTCACCAGGGCGACCGTGGTCAGGGGTTCTTCGGAGATGGCAGTCATGAGCCTTTCGAGTATGACGCTCCGCCCCGCCCCAGAGCCAACCGAGCGCTGCACCGAGCGGTGTGAGACTCACCGCCAGGCGTAGCGGCGCTCCGGCCGGCCGACCTCGCCGTAGCGCAGCGCGACCTCGACCTTGCCGGTCTCGGCCAGGTGCTCGAGGTACCTCCGGGCGCTCACCCGCGAGATCCCGAGCAGGCTGGCCGCCTCGGCCGCGGAGACGTCCGCGGTCTCCTGCCGCAGGGTGTCCTCGACCAGCCGCAGCGTCTCCGCGCTGAACCCCTTCGGCAGCCGCTTGTCGGCGCCGGAGACGCCGAAGACCCGGTCGACGTCGGCCTGGTCGGTGTGCTCGCCGGCCATCGCGGCGTACGCCTGCTGGTAGTGCTCGAGCCGGACCCGCAGGTCGTCGTAGGAGAACGGCTTCATCAGGTAGTGCACGATCCCGCCGCGCAGCGCGCGCCGCACGGTGTCGGCCTCGCGGGCCGCGGAGATGACGAGTACGTCGACCTCGGGGGCCGCCTCACGCAGCGCGCCCAGCAGGTCGAGCCCGGACACGTCGGGCAGGTAGACGTCGAGGAGCACCAGGTCCGGCTGGAGCCGCTCGGCCTCGGCCAGCGCCTGCGGCCCCGGTGTGCGCCACCCCGGTGACGGTGAAGCCCGGTGTCCGCTCGACGAAGCCGGTGTGGATCCTGGCCACCATGAAGTCGTCGTCGACGACCAGCACCTCGATCACGCCTGCACCTCCTCGAGCTCGCCCCGGACCGCGGTGGGCAGGGTGGCGGTGAAGACGGCGCCGTCCGCGTTCTGCACGGTCACGTCCCCGCCCCGGCGCCGGCACACCAGCCGGGTCAGCGCCAGCCCGAAGCCGCGACCGCCGTCCTCCGGGGTGCTCTTGGTGGACCAGCCCTGCCGGAAGATCTGCTCCGGGTCGGGCACGCCCGGCCCGCTGTCGCTCACCGTGACCACCACGCAGCCGTCCCGCTCGACGAGGCAGCACCTCGACGTGCGACCGGTCGCCCGGCGAGGCCGCCGCCGCGTCGAGCGCGTTGTCGACCAGGTTGCCGACCACCGTGGTGAGGTCACGCGAGAGGGCGCCGTACACCTTGCCGACGTGCGACTCGGGCAGCAGCCGCAGCTCGACGCCGCGCTCGCTGGCCAGGCTGGCCTTGGCGATCAGCAGCGCCGCCAGCGTCGCGTCCGCGACCCGGGAGGTGACCTCGTCGTAGAGCGCGGTGCGGCTCATCCGGACCCCGTCGACGAAGCGCACCACCTCGTCGTACTCCTCGAGGTGCAGCAGGCCGGAGATCGTGTGCAGCTGGTTGGCGAACTCGTGGGTCTGGGCGCGCAGCGTGTTGCTGGTCGCCCGGCTGCTGCCGAGCTCGCGCTCGAGCGCGGACAGCTCGGTGCGGTCGCGCAGGGTCGTGACCGAGCCGATCACGGTGCCGCGCGAGCGCATCGGCCGACGGTTGAAGGCCAGCACCCGGTCCCCGACGAGCACCAGCCGGTCGGGACCGGACTGGCTCGCGGTCAGCACCTCGACGACCTGCGGGTCGAGGTCGAGCTCGTCGAGCCGGCGGCCGACGCACTCCGCCGGCAGCTGCAGCAGCTGCCGGGCGCTGTCGTTGACCAGCGTCACGCGGTTCTCGCGGTCGAGAGCCACGACGCCCTCCTTGACGCCGTGCACGAGCGCCTCGCGGTGCTCGACCAGTCCGGCGATCTCGGTGGGCTCCATGCCGAGCGTCTGACGCTTGACCCGCCGCGACAGCAGCAGCGAACCGCCGAGGCCGAGCAGGCTGGCGACGCCGAGGTAGACCAGCAGGTTGGGCACCACGTCGCCGAGCCGGCTCCAGACCGACGGCACCCGGCGGCCGACGGCGGCCAGCCCGACCACGTCGCCGTCGGTGTCCTGGACCGGCACCTGGGCGACGACGACGGCGTGCCCGGCGTCCTGCCGCACCCCGGTCCAGGACGCGCCACGCAGGGCCTGACGGGCACCGTCGCCGGCGGCCTTGCCGACCTGGGTCGGGTCGGACGAGACCAGCACGCGGCCGTCCATCCCGGCCAGCCACGCGGACGTGGAGCCGGACAGGGTGCGCGCCGACTCCGTCGAGGCCGAGAGCACGCGCCGTCTCGGCGCACTCGCAGCCATCTGCTCCCGGACGACGGGACGGCCGGCGAGGTTCTCGGCCGCGCTCAGCGCCGGACGGATCTCGCTGCGCTCGAAGCTGCGGGCCGACTGCGCGATCGAGATGGCGCCGACCGCGACCAGCACGATGAGCACGATGAGCACCTGGAGCAGGAGGTACTGCCCCGCCAGGGTCATCTCGCGCCGCTTCACACGCAGAAGGATGGCACCGAACCACTCCCGTGTGTCCGTGACCACAATGACCACAACGTCCTTTGAGACCGCAACCGTGACGACGGTCACGCCGCCCAGCAGGGTTCTCGGCACCAGCCAGAACTGACGCACCGAGAGGAACCACCATGCGTCCCAGAACCCGACTCCTCCGCGCCACCGTCGGCGCGCTCGGCCTCGCCCTCGCCGCCTCCTCCGTGGCCGCGTGCGGTGTCACCGACAAGTCCAGCAGCGACACCGCCGTCGACAGCAGCAAGCCGATGACCGACCTGCGGATCATGGTCCCCAACTCCCCCGGCGGCGGCTACGACATCACCGCGCGCACCGCGGCCAAGGTGATGGAGGACGACGACATCACCACCGGCACCGAGGTGTTCAACCTCGAGGGCGCCGGCGGCACGGTCGGCCTGGCCCGCACCGTGAACGAGAAGGGCAACGGCGACCTCGCCATGCTGATGGGGCTCGGCGTGGTCGGCGCGTCGTACACGAACAAGTCGAAGGCCACCCTCACCGAGACCACCCCGATCGCGAAGCTGATCGAGGAGTACGGCGCCGTGATGGTGCCGAAGGACTCGCCGTTCACGACGATCGACGACCTGGTCAAGGCCTGGAAGGCCGACCCGCGCTCGCTCAGCGTCGGCGGCGGCTCCTCGCCCGGCGGCCCGGACCACCTGCTGCCCATGCAGCTCGCGCAGGCCGTGGGCGTCGACCCGAAGCAGGTCCGCTTCGTGTCCTACGACGGCGGCGGCGACCTGCTGCCGGCGCTGCTCGGCGACAAGGTCGACTTCGCCACCTCCGGCGCCGGCGAGTTCAAGGACCAGATCGCGAACGGCGACATCCGGGTCCTGGCGACCAGCGGCAAGGAGCGCATCGACGGCATCGACGCGCCCACCCTCACCGAGGCCGGCATCGACCTGGTGTTCACCAACTGGCGCGGCGTCGTGGCCCCTCCGGGCATCTCGGACGCGCAGCGCGACCGGCTGATCGCCGCGTTCGAGAAGATGCACGACACGCAGGAGTGGAAGGACGCCCTGAAGGCGAACAGCTGGGCCGACGCGTTCGCCACCGGTGACGACTTCGGCGCCTTCATCGAGGAGCAGGACAAGCGGGTCGCCGACACTCTCGGCGAGCTGGGTCTGGCCTGACCACCATGTCCGCATCCATCGGCTCCACGAGCCGACGGGGCCGGCTGGCCGGCCGCTCCGAGCTGGGGGTCGCCCTCCTGCTCGGAGTGGTCGGGGTGGTCGTCCTCGTCGACGCGGCCGGCATCCACGCGCCGTACTCCCAGTCCGACCCGGTCGGCCCCCGCACCGTCCCGTTCGTCGTCGCCGCGCTGCTGCTCGTGTGCGCGGGCGCCCTCGCGGTCAACGTGCTGCGCGGCGGCCACGGCGAGGCCGAGGAGGGCGAGGACGTCGACCTCACCGCCCCGACCGAGTGGCGGGTCGTGCTCCCTCTGGTCGGCGCGTTCGTCGCCAACGTCCTGCTGATCGACCTGCTCGGCTGGGTCGTCTCCGGTGCCCTGCTGTTCTGGGGCTGCTCGTGGGCGCTCGGCAGCCGGCACCCGGTCCGTGACGCGGTCATCTCGCTGGCGCTGTCGCTGGCCACCTTCTACGGCTTCTACCTCGGCCTCGGCATCCAGCTGCCCGCCGGTGTGCTGGAAGGAGTGCTCTGACATGGACGTCTGGTCCTCCCTGCTCGACGGGTTCGCCACCGCCGCGACGCCCGCCAACCTGCTCTACGCCCTGATCGGGGTGCTGCTCGGCACCGCCGTCGGCGTGCTGCCGGGCCTCGGCCCGGCGATGACCGTCGCGCTGCTGCTGCCGGTCACCTTCGCCCTGGAGCCGGCCAGCGCGTTCATCATGTTCGCCGGCATCTACTACGGCGGCATGTACGGCGGCTCCACCACGTCGATCCTGCTGAACACACCGGGCGAGTCCTCGTCGGTGGTGACCGCCATCGAGGGCCACAAGATGGCCAAGGCCGGGCGCGCCGCGCAGGCGCTGGCGACGGCCGCGATCGGGTCGTTCATCGCCGGCACCATCGGCACCGTCCTGCTGGTGGTGCTCGCGCCGGTGGTGGTGAAGTTCGCGGTCAGCCTCGGCGGCCCGAGCTACTTCGCGATCATGGTGCTGTCCCTGCTCGCCGTCACCGCCGTCCTCGGGAAGTCGCGGCTCCGCGGCTTCTGCGCCCTCTCTCTCGGGCTGACCATCGGCCTGGTCGGGGCGGACCCGGTGACCGGCCAGCAGCGGCTCACGTTCGGCATGCCGCTGCTCGTCGACGGCATCGACGTGGTCGTCGTCGCCGTCGCCATCTTCGCGGTCGGTGAGGCCCTCTGGGTCGCGGCGCACCTGCGCCGTACCGCCGCCCACGTCATCCCGGTCGGCCAGCCCTGGATGGGCCGCGAGGACTGGAAGCGCTCCTGGAGGCCGTGGCTGCGCGGCACCGCCTACGGCTTCCCGTTCGGTGCGCTGCCCGCCGGCGGCGCGGAGATCCCGACCTTCCTGTCCTACGTGACCGAGAAGCGGCTGTCGCGGAAGCCCGAGGAGTTCGGGCACGGCGCCATCGAGGGCGTGGCCGGCCCGGAGGCCGCGAACAACGCCTCGGCCGCCGGCACGCTGGTCCCGATGCTGTCGCTCGGCCTGCCCACCAACGCCACGGCGGCGGTGATGCTGGCCGCGTTCACGCAGTACGGCATCCAGCCCGGTCCGCTGCTGTTCGAGAAGGAGCCTCAGCTGGTGTGGGCGTTGATCGCCTCGCTGTTCATCGGCAACCTGCTGCTGCTGCTGATCAACCTGCCGCTGGCGCCCGCCTGGGCCAAGCTGCTGCAGATCCCCCGGCCGTACCTGTACGCCGGCATCGTGTTCTTCGCGACGCTGGGCGCCTACTCGGTGAACCTCCAGGCGTTCGACCTCGGCATCCTGCTGGTGCTCGGGCTGCTCGGCTTCCTGATGCGGCGCTACGGCCTGCCGATCCTGCCGCTGATCCTCGGCGTGATCCTCGGCCCCCGGCTGGAGGCGGAGCTCCGGCAGTCGCTGCAGCTGTCCGACGGGCAGGTGTCCGGCCTGCTCTCCGAGCCGGTCGCGGTCGTGGTCTACGTGATCGTCGCGCTGGTGCTGGTCTGGCCGCTGGCCCGCCGGCTGGTCCGTCGTACGCCGCCGGCCGAGCTCGACGTCACCGCCGAGGAGCGGGAGAAGGTGGAGGTCCGATGAGCGTCGTCGCCGTCACGGCCTGAGCCGCAGATTCCCTGGGGACCCTGGGAAACTGGCACTGCCCCGACGTTGCAACGTCGGGGCAGTGCCAGTTTCGCTGGGGATGTCGCGCGTCAGTGAGCGGCGGGCCGGTGGAACGTACGGCGGCCGGGCTGGCCCAGCTCGCCGAGGGAGCCCTTGTCCTTGCCGTTGACGCGGGCCTCGAGGGCGCCGGCGTCCTGGGCCTTGACGGTCACCGGCGGGACGGCCTTGATGGTGCGCTTCTCGCCGAGCACGATCTCGCCGGCCCAGACGACCTCGCCGGAGCCGTTGCGGACGACGACCTTCGAGCCGTCCTGCGCGCCGACCAGGGTCAGCCGGATGGGCTTCGCGACCGGCGCCGGGGCGACCCCGGATCCGCTCGACGTGGTGCCGGGCGAGTCGACACCGGCCGACCCGTTCAGCACCGGTGCCGGGCTCTGCAGCAGCTCCGGCGGCTCCGACGCGAACAGCCGCACGACGCCCCAGGTCATCACCAGCGCGAGCACGACGCCCACCAGCAGCGCCCAGTTCGGGCCGCCGACGGTGCTGCGCATGCTGCCGGTCATGCCGGTCGCCAGCTCGGCCTCGAACACCCGCCGGGCGTTGATCGGGGCCGTGGCGTAGCGCTCGTCGAACTGCGCGAGCAGCGGCGTCACGTCCTTGCCGAGCACGCGGGCCAGGGTGCGCAGGTGCCCGCGGGCGTAGAAGTCACCGCCGCAGGGCGCGAAGTCGTCGACCTCGATCGACTCGATCACGTGCGGACGGATCCGGGTGCGCTCGGCGAGCTCGTCGACGCTGAGCCCGACCCGGACCCGGGCGGCGGCCAGCTCCGGGCCGATGACCGGGTCGTAGGCCGGCTCGGTGACGAAGTCGTCGATGACCAGCGCGTCGACCGGGTCGCCGAGCGTCGAGATCGGGCGGACCCGACCGGACTCGAACACCGACGCCGACGGCGGCGCCTCGAACTCCAGGTCGACGCTGCCCGGCCGGCGCAGCTCGCGGCCCTCGGGCAGCGGCGTGCGACGGCGGCCGTCCGCGTCGTAGCTGTCCGGGTGCAGCGCCACGTTGCCGAGCACGGTCGCCGGCGTGTCCCGGGTGACCTCGGCGCGCAGGGCGCGCCGCGTCTCGCGCATGGGTACGGCGGAGCGGGCGGCCGGCGCGACGGGCAGGTCGGTGTCGTCGTCGGTGTCGTCTTCGGTGTCGTCTTCGGTGAGCTCGTCGTCGTGCTCGATGTCGACGTCGTGGCTGCGGCCCTTGGCCACCCGGGACACGACCGTGCCCAGGCCGCCGAGCAGGCTGCGCCGGGGCGGACGGTCCTCGTCCGCGGCGACGTCGTCCTCGTCGGTGGTCTCGACAGGCTCGACCACCCGGGCACCAGGCTCGACCACCCGGGCACCAGGCTCGACCACCCGGGCAGCAGGCTCGACCACCCCGGGAGCGGGCTCGACCACCGGGAGGCGGGCTCGACCACCGGCGCGGCGGGCTCGTCCGTGGTCTCGACCGGCTCGACCGCCGAGTCCTCAGGCTCCGGCCGGCTGGTCAGCCGGGACAGCAGCCCGGCGAACCGCGACGGCGTGGGCTCCTCCTCGGGGGCGGCCACCTCGGCGGTGTCGGTGCTCTCCGCGGGAGCGGGCTCCGGCTGCACGACGACCACGTCGGCCCGACCCTGGGCGAGGGCGGCGATCCCGTCAGCGAGGTCCGCGCCCTGGGCGGAGACCCGGGTGGTGATTCCCATCGGCACGGCGAGCGCGACGCCGTACATCTTCTGGTTCAGGGCGGCGGCTCGGCGCCCGCGCACGTCGAGCCCTTCGAGGGCACGCGACAGGCTGTGCGGCGCGAACATCAGCCGCCCGTCGCGGAACAGCCCGCGGCGGGGCTGCACGACGACCCGGTCGACGGCGTCCCAGGGCAGGCCGCGCCACTGGTTGCCGAGCCGGATCCGGACACCGAGCTCGTCGGCGACCAGCAGCGGGGTGCGGGCGTCCACGAGGTTGGCGAGGTAGAACGCGGCGATCGACGCCATCACCAGGCAGAGCGCCCAGTCGATGGCGGCCGAGGACTGGGTGGCCCGCCAGAGGTACGCGATCGCGATCGCCGAGGCGCCGGCACCCACGAGTGCGGCGAGCCCGGCGTTGCGGCGGACGACCACCGGAGTAGCAGCCGTCGCCGTCTCGTCGTCGCGGGTGGGGGTGGTGAAGGTGTCGTCGGTGGGCTGGTGCATGGCAGCGCTCACGGTTGCTCCTGCAGGGTGGCGATCACGGCGTCGAGGTCGTCGGGCTTGATGAGCACGTCGCGGGCCTTCGAGCCTTCGCTCGGACCGACCACGCCCCTGCTCTCGAGGATGTCCATGAGCCGGCCCGCCTTGGCGAACCCGACCCGGAGCTTGCGCTGCAGCATCGAGGTGGACCCGAACTGCGTGGAGACCACGAGCTCGATGGCCTGCACCACGAGGTCGAGGTCGTCGCCGATGTCGTCGTCCAGCTCTCGCTTGGACTGCGCCGGGGCGGTGACGTCCTCGCGGTAGCTCGGCTGGAGCTGCTCCTTGCAGTGCGCGACCACCTGGTGCACCTCGGCCTCGGTGACCCAGGACCCCTGCACACGCACGGGCTTGCTGGCGCCCATCGGCAGGAACAGCCCGTCACCCTGGCCGACCAGCTTCTCGGCGCCGGGCTGGTCGAGGATGACCCGCGAGTCCGCGAGCGACGAGGTCGCGAACGCCAGCCGCGACGGCACGTTGGCCTTGATCAGACCGGTGACCACGTCGACCGACGGACGCTGGGTCGCCAGGATCAGGTGGATGCCCGCCGCCCGCGCGAGCTGGGTGATCCGGACGACGGCGTCCTCGACGTCGCGCGGCGCGACCATCATCAGGTCGGCGAGCTCGTCGACGACCACCAGCAGGTAGGGGTACGGCGCGAGCACCCGCTCGCTGCCCGGCGGGACCTTGACCTTGCCCGCACGCACGGCCTTGTTGAAGTCGTCGACGTGCCGGAAGCCGAAGGCGGCCAGGTCGTCGTAGCGCATGTCCATCTCGCGCACGACCCAGTTCAGGGCCTCGGCGGCCTTCTTCGGGTTGGTGATGATCGGCGTGATCAGGTGCGGCACGCCCTCGTAGACGTTGAGCTCCACCCGCTTCGGGTCGACGAGGATCATCCGCACCTCGTCAGGGGTGGACCGCATCAGGATCGAGGTGATCATCGAGTTCACGAACGACGACTTGCCGGAGCCGGTCGCGCCGGCGACCAGCAGGTGCGGCATCTTCGCCATGTTCGCGACGACGAAGCCGCCCTCCACGTCCTTGCCGAGCCCGACGATCATCGGGTGGTGGTCGTTGCGGGCGTTGTTGGACCGCAGCACGTCACCGAGGGAGACGATCTCCTTGTCGGTGTTGGGGATCTCGATGCCGATCGCGGACTTGCCGGGGATCGGCGACAGGATCCGCACGTCGGCCGACGCCACCGCGTAGGCGATGTTCTTGCCGAGCGCGGTGACCTTCTCGACCTTGACCGCGGGGCCGAGCTCGACCTCGTAGCGGGTGACCGTCGGGCCGCGGGTGTAGCCGGTGACCTGGGCGTCGATGTCGAACTGCTCGAGCACCTCGGTCAGCCGGCCGACGACGTCGTCGGACGCCTTCGACCGGGCCTTGTGCACCGAGCCGGCCTTGAGCGTCTCGTTGGCCGGCAGCGTGTAGGTGATGTCGCCGGACAGTGCGAGCTGCTCGACGCGGGCGGGCAGCGGCGTGTGCGGCGGCGCCTCGACCTTCTCGTCGGCCGGTGGCTCGCTCTGCTCGGGGATGTCCGCGGTGCGCTTGCGACGGCTGAGCGCGCGGTCCTCGAGCACCGGGGTGTCGTAGGGCTGGTCCCCCGCGTCCGGGTCCACGTCGGTCATCGCACCGACCCGGCGGCGCGGCCGGCTGCGCTTGAGCGGGGCGGTCTCCTCCTCGTCGGCGGGGACCTCCTCCTCGACCGGCGTACGCCCCAGGAGCGCGTCGCGCAGCTCGGCCAGCCGGGCCGGCACCTGGTAGACGGGCGTGCCGGTGATGACCAGGACGCCGAACAGCGCCAGCAGCACGAGCAGGGGTACGGCGACCAGGGTGCTGCGCAGCAGGTCCATGAACAGCGAGGACACGACGAAGCCGATGGCGCCGCCGGCCTGCTGGAGGGCCTCGGTGTCCCCGCGGTGCGGGCGCGGCATCCCGTTGGCGATGTGCACCAGGCCGAGCACCCCGAACAGCAGCGACGCCCAGCCGATGATCTGCCGGCCGGCGGGCCCGTTGCTCTCGGGGTTGCGGAGGTTGCGCCAGGCGACGAAGCACAGCAGCAGCGGCACGAACCAGCCGAGCAGGCCCACCGAGCCGTTCACCACGGTGCGGGTGAAGTCGCCGACGCCGCCGGGCAGCTGCCACCACACGGCGGCGGCCACGACGACGGCCAGCCCGATCAGGAACAGCCCGGCGCCGTCACGACGGTGCTCCGGGTCGAGGTCGCGGGCGGTGTGCCCGATCTTGCGGACGGTCGCACCCAGCACGTGGGCGACGCCGAGCCACACCGCGACCAGCCCCCGTCCGAGGGCGAGTCCGAGCGCAGCAATAGGGCCAGTACCGTTCCGGACCGCGCGCGGTGCGGGGCGGCTCGACTTCTTCGTCGAGCGGCCCTTGGCTGCGGGCTTCCTGCGGGACTGGCTGCCGGACGACCGGGTCGTGGATGCGGACGCCTTCGCACCGGCCTTGGCGGCCGGCTTGGAGGTGCCTTTTGTCCGCGACGCCGGTGGGGAAGACGTACGGGTCGCCATGGTGCCGAATGTACACAGCCGTCACTCCCGTCCCATGCTTCCCACGCCGGTCCGTCCGGGTGGTTGTCCAGCCGCCCTCGGTCGGCCGAACGGCTGATCTTCCGCGGTTCGGACGCGACGGCGCCCGGGGCTGCACCAGACTCCCGGTGTGATCCTCTCGGAGGCGGCCGCCCGTGTGATGGGGCTGGCTCAGGACGGCGCGGTGGACGACGCCCTCGCGCTGGCCGGGCGTGCCCTCGAGGACGCCCCGGGAGCGACCCCGTCCGACCAGGCCGGGCTCTGGTACGCCATCTCGGTCGCCCGGCACATCCAGGGCGACAACGACCGTGCCCTGCATGCCTGCGAGCAGTGCCTGGGGCTGGCCGTCGAGTCCGACAACCCCGGCTGGGCGTCGAACGCGTTGTCCATGCGCGGCATGGCCGCCGCCCGGCAGGGCCGGATGGAGCCCGCGCTGCTCGACCTGGCCCGCGCCGAGAGCGAGCTGGAGCGGTGCGCGGACGACGGCCTGCGGTGCTGGGCGCACACGGGGCTCGGCTACGCCTACCTCGAGCTGCGACTGTACGAGCTGTCCCTCCCGCACATGGTGGCGGCGCAGGAGATCAACGCGAGCCCGTTCCCGCTCGTGCAGGCGCCGGTCATCGACCTGATGAACCTGGCCGAGCTGCACCTGCGCTGGGCCGACGAGCTCGAGCGGGTCTTCCCCGACGACCTCGCCGAGGAGGACGTGGCCGCGCACCGCAAGGAGGGCCACGTGTACGCCGAGCGGGCCCTCGCCGTCGCGCTCGAGAAGGGCAACCCCCGCTTCGTGGCGACCTGCCGGGCGATGGAGCTCTGCGCACGTCCCCGGGACGGCGGCGCCTCGCTCGAGGAGCTGCGCGAGGTGTTCGACACCGAGGACCACCCCGAGTACGCCGGGAGCCGTGCGGTCGTCGGCGGCGCGCTGGCCCGGTCGCTGTGGGTGCTCGGCCGGCGCGACGAGGCCCAGGAGGTGGCCCGCCTCGCGGCGACGGCCTCCGTCGCGGCCAGCGACTGGCAGGTCACCGCGAGCGCCCAGTGGCTGCTCGTCGAGATGGAGGCCCAGTGCGGCGTGCCGGGCGCCGAGCACGGCCGGGCCTACGCACGCCTGCTGTCCCGGGTGCTGTGGCAGCAGCGGCTGAGCACCCTGCAGGGCGCGCAGGCCGCGCTCGAGGTGGAGCGGATCGCCCGCGACCACGTCGTCGCCCGGCGGGCCGCGCTCGAGGACCCCCTCACCGGGGTCGGCAACCGGCGCGCGCTCGACGAGGCGCTGCGATCGGTCCAGGCCGAGGCCACGACCTCCGGGGGCGACGTACCGGTCAGCCTGCTGGTCGTCGACCTCGACGACTTCAAGCGGATCAACGACACCTACGGGCACGTGGTCGGCGACGAGGTGCTGCGCGCGGTCGCGATGGCCATCCGCGGCGTGGCCCGCGCCGACGACACGGTGGCCCGCCTGGGCGGCGACGAGTTCGTGGTGCTCGCCCGTCGCGCCGACACCGCGAACGGCGCCCGGCTCGCCGAGCGGGTCACGACCGCCATCGACGGGCTCGCCGTCGGCACCCGGTCCGGCGCGATCACCCTGCGGGCCTCGGTCGGAGTGGCCACCGCCGGCTCCGGCCGCGACGTCGGCACCTTGCTCGCGCTGGCGGACGCGTCGATGTACGACGTGAAGGCGCGCATCCGCCGCCGGTGAGGGTCAGGCCTCGACGACCACCGGGATGATCATCGGGCGACGCCGGTGCTTGTTGGACACCCAGCGGCCCACCACCCGGCGGATCGTCTGCTGCAGCTGGTAGGGGTCGTCGACGCCGTCGCGGGCGGCCGCGTCGAGCGCGTCCACGATCGACGGCTTGATCTCGTCGAAGGCGGAGTCGTTCTCCACGAAGCCGCGGGCGTGGATCTCCGGGCCGCCGGACACCTTGCCGGTGACCGAGTCGACCACCACGATCACCGAGATGAAGCCCTCCTCGCCGAGGATCCGCCGGTCCTTCAGCGACGACTCGGTGATGTCGCCCACCGAGGAGCCGTCGACGAAGACGTAGCCGCAGTCGACCTTGCCGACGATCTTGGCCTTGCCGTCGACCAGGTCGACGACGAGGCCGTCCTCGGCCATCACGACCTGGTCGGCCGGCACGCCGGTGCGGCGGGCCAGCTCCCCGTTGGCGCGCAGGTGGCGCACCTCGCCGTGGATCGGCATCACGTTGCTGGGCTGGACGATGTTGTAGCAGTAGAGCAGCTCGCCGGCGGAGGCGTGCCCGGACACGTGCACCAGCGCGTTGCCCTTGTGCACGACGTTGGCACCCCACCGGGACAGGCCGTTGATGACCCGGTAGACGGCGTTCTCGTTGCCCGGGATCAGCGAGCTCGCGAGGACGACGGTGTCGCCCTCCTCGATGTGCACGAAGTTGTGGTTGCGCTGCGCGATCCGCGACAGCGCGGACAGCGGCTCGCCCTGGGAGCCGGTGGAGATGAGCACGGTCTTCTCGGGCGGGAAGTCCGCGAGCTCCTTGGCGTCGACCAGGGTGTTCGGCGGGACCGTGAGGTAGCCGAGGTCGCGGGCGACCGCCATGTTGCGCACCATCGAGCGGCCGACGTAGGCGACCTTGCGGCCGTGCGCGACGGCGGCGTCCATCACCTGCTGGACGCGGTGCACGTGCGAGGCGAAGCAGGCCACGATGATCCGCTGGTCGCGGGACTGGTGGAACACCCGGTCGAGGACCGGGCCGATCTCCACCTCGGAGGTGGTGAAGCCGGGGACCTCGGAGTTCGTGGAGTCGACCATGAACAGGTCGACGCCCTGCTCCCCCAGCCGGGCGAACGCCCGCAGGTCGGTGATCCGGCCGTCGAGCGGCAGCTGGTCCATCTTGAAGTCGCCGGTGTGCAGCACCGTGCCGGCGCCGGTGCGGATGGCCACCGCGAGCGCGTCCGGGATCGAGTGGTTGACCGCCACGAACTCCAGCGAGAACGGGCCGAGCTCGATCGTGTCGCCCTCCTTGACGACGTGCTGCACGGTCTCCTTGAGCCGGTGCTCGCGCAGCTTGGAGGTGAGCAGCGCCAGGGTCAGCTGCGAGCCGACGAGCGGGATGTCGTTGCGCTCGCGCAGGAGGTACGGCGTGGCGCCGATGTGGTCCTCGTGGCCGTGCGTGAGCACCAGCGCCTCGACCGCGTCCAGCCGGTCCCGGATCGGGTCGAAGTCCGGCAGGATCAGGTCGACGCCCGGGTGGTGGTCCTCGGGGAACAGCACGCCGCAGTCCACGACGAGCAGCCGTCCGTCGTACTCGAAGACCGTCATGTTGCGGCCGACGTCCCCCAGGCCACCGAGAGGGATGACCCGCAGACCCCTGGCGGGCAGCGGACCGGGTGCGGACAGTTCGGGGTGCGGGCGGCTCATGCAGACCCTTCTAGGGGAGGATTCCGGCGGTCTCCAGCACGGCGCGGAGGTGGGCCACGAGGGCCTCGTCTGCGGGCACGAGCGGGAGCCGGACGTTGCGGTTGGGAAGCACACCCAGGAGCTCGAGCGCGGCCTTGGCCGTCATCGCTCCCTGGGCAGTGGTCATGATGGCGGCGACGACCGGGACGAGCTCGCGGTAGGTCGCCAGGGCGGTCGCCAGGTCGCCGCGGTCCACCGCGTCGACCATCGTGCGGTAGTGGTCACCGGCGACGTGCCCGACGACGGAGACGATCCCGCACCCGCCGTGGGTCAGCCAGCCGAGGTTCAGCACGTCGTCGCCGGAGTAGAACGCCAGCCCGGTGTCGGCCATGATCCGCACGCCGCGGAACAGGTCCCCGACGGCGTCCTTGACCGCGACGATGTTGGGGTGCGCCGCGACCCGGCGGTAGGTGTCCTCCGCGATCGCGATGCTGCTGCGGCCCGGGATGTCGTAGAGCATCACCGGCAGGCCGCTCGCGTTGGCCACGGCCTCGAAGTGGGCGGCCACGCCGGGCTGGGTGGGCTTGTTGTAGTACGGCGTCACCAGCAGGACCCCGTCGGCGCCGATCTTCTCGGCCTGCGCGGCCAGCTCCACCGAGTGCGCGGTGTTGTTGGTGCCGACGCCCGCGACGACCTTCATCCGGTCACCGACGGCCTCGACGACCGCGGCCAGGATGCGGCCGTCCTCCTCCGTGGTGGTGGTCGGCGACTCCCCCGTCGTGCCGGACACGACGACGCCGTCATGACCGTGGTCGGCGAGGTGCTCGGCGACCCGCGCCGTGGCCTCGAGGTCGACGGAGCCGTCGTCGTGGAACGCGGTGACCATCGCGGTCAGCACCCGCCCGAACGGGGCGGGAGGGAGAGTGCCGGACGTCATGCGCCTCAGGCTATCGGTTGCGGGTCTCGTCTCCGCGTGCGGACCGAGCCGACGGAGGGCTGACTCGCTCCAGCCACACCCAGGCGTACCCGTCGTGCTCCTCGCGCCGGGTCTCCCGCCACTCGGCCCGGTCGAACTCCGGGTAGTGGGTGTCGCCGTCGGGCGACAGGTGCACCTCGGTGAGGACCTGGTGGGTGGCGTAGGGCATCGCCGCCGCGTAGACCTGCGTGCCGCCGCCGATCATGATGTCGCCGTCGAAGCCGCGGGCGAGCTCGATGGCCTCCTCGATGCTCGGCGCGACGAAGACGCCCTCCCCGCGCCACGTCCGGTCGCGGGTGACCACGACGTTGGTGCGGTAGGGCAGCGGGTGACCGATCCCTTCGTACGTCGTCCGGCCCATCACCACGGTGTTGCCGCGGGTGGTCTCCCGGAAGTGCTTGAGGTCCTCGGAGATGTGCCACGGGATGTCGCCGTCCTTGCCGATCACGCCGTTCTCGGCGACGGCGGCGACCATGACGACCTTCTTCTGCTGGTCGGTCATACGGCGATCGGGGCCTTGATCCCCGGGTGCGGGTCGTAGCCCTCGACGGAGACGTGCTCGAGGTCGAACGCGTCCAGCGCGGTGACCGACGGGTCGAGCCGCAGCGTGGGCAGCGGCCGCGGCTCGCGGGTCAGCTGCAGGCGGGCCTGGTCGAGGTGGTTGCTGTAGAGGTGCGCGTCGCCCAGCGTGTGCACGAAGTCGCCGGGCTCGAGGCCGGTGACCTGGGCGACCATGTGGGTGAGCAGGGCGTACGACGCGATGTTGAACGGCACACCGAGGAACACGTCGGCGCTGCGCTGGTAGAGCTGGCAGCTCAGCCGGCCGTCGGCCACGTAGAACTGGAACATCGTGTGGCACGGCGCGAGCGCCATCTGCGGGATGTCCGCGACGTTCCAGGCGCTCACGATGTGCCGGCGGGAGTCGGGGTCGCGGCGGATCGCGTCCACCACCTGCGCGATCTGGTCGACGTGACGGCCGTCGGGCGTGGGCCAGGACCGCCACTGGTAGCCGTAGACCGGCCCCAGGTCGCCGTTCTCGTCGGCCCACTCGTCCCAGATCGTGACCCCGCGGTCCCGCAGCCACTTGACGTTGGTGTCGCCGCGCAGGAACCACAGCAGCTCGGCGAACACCGACCGGGTGTGGATCTTCTTGGTGGTGACCAGCGGGAAGCCGTCCGCCAGGTCGAACCGCATCTGGTGCCCGAAGACGCTGCGTGTCCCGGTGCCCGTGCGGTCACCCTTCACCGCCCCGTCGTCGAGGATCCGCTGGAGGAGGTCGAGGTACTGCTGCACGGTCGTCACTGTAGTAGGGCGACTGAGTACGACGGCGGATGTCCGAGGCGTGCCGCGGCACCGAGGATGGGGGGATGAGACGCACCCGGGTCCGCATCGGCGCGGCTTGGGCCCTGCTCACGCTGGCCCTCTCGCTGGTGGTGGCCGGAGCCGCCCTCGCGCTGCCGCCGCGGTTCGACCGGTTGCTGCCGTCGGGCGCGCTCGCCCCCCTCAGCTCGGCCTGGTACGCCGCGTTCCTGCTCTGCGTCCCGGTGTTCCTCGCCGCCCGCCGGTCGCTGCTGATGGCGCTGCCGGCGGTGGCCGCCGCGGCCGTGCCTCAGCTCGTGGTGGCGATGGTCGGGCTCGAGCGGGTCGGCTCCCGCACCGGCTTCGAGGGGCTGGTGTACCTCGTGCCCGTCCTGATGACGCTGGCCTACCTGGCGGCCGCCCTGGCCGGTGGCCTCGTGCGGGCGGTCGAGATCCACCGGTCCCGGGCTGGGAGACTGGACCCATGACCTCCCACGAGCACCCGGCCGCCGACGTCTCCGTCCGGGTCGGCTGGGCCGACGACGCGGCCGGGATCGCGGCGGTGCAGGTGCGCGCCTGGCGCGAGGAGTACGTCGACCTGCTGCCCGCCGAGGTGATCGACGCCCTCGACCCGGACCAGTTCGCGCAGGCCTGGCAGGCGTCCCTGTCGTCCCCGAAGGACGCCCGCAACCGGGTCCTGGTCGCCCTGGAGCGCAACACCGTGCGCGGGTTCGCGGTCACCGGCCCCACGACCGATCCCGACGGCGACCCGGTCGCGGACGGCGAGATCTCCGAGCTCACGGTCGACCCGGGCCAGACCCGGCACGGGCACGGCTCGCGGCTCGTGCAGGCGTGTGCCGACACCCTCCGTGCGGACAGGTTCCGCACCGCCCTGGTCTGGCTGAACGCCACGGACGACGTCCGACGGGCGTTCCTGACCGAGGCCGGCTGGGCGCCCGACGGCGCCCACCGCGAGCTCGACCTGCACGGCGACGGCTCCGTCCGGGTGAAGCAGGTGCGCCTGCACACCGACCTCACCGGCCTCACCGGCCCCACCGGCACCTGAGAACCACCCACTCTGGGGGCTAGGCGAAGACTCGCGGGCGACGTACGTTTGGTTTTTCGAAGACAAGGGCAACCAAACGCAGACGTCCAACGTCCTACTTGTCAGACGTCGTCCGATCTCGACTCGAGGAGGGGCTCGTGCTGGGTCCGCTTCCACCGCTCTACCGTCTGATCGTCAGCGTGCTCGCGCTCCTCGCATTCGTCGGGGTGGGCGCCTGGCTCGCCTTCACTCTCCCGATCTCCGTCATCGCCCCGACCGGCGCGATGATCGGCGCCATGCTCGGCGCGCTCGTGGTCCTGGGGATGCTGCACGAGGACGCGCCGCGCACGTCGCGCGTGCGCGCCCGTCGGCACCACTGACCGCTACCGCGGCCCCGGCGGCAGCCGCAGGGCCTCAGAAGCCGGCGAGCTGATCCAGCCGACGCGTGTGCGTCACGAGCCACAGCGCCGCGATCACCATGACCGACGCCAGGAGCACCGAGCCCGCCCCGGCGAGCAGGACCCCTGCCGGCGCGAGCAGGACGGCAACTACTTGGCGGTTCGGTCGAATACCAGTCATCACGAATGCCTCCGCACAGTTGGACGTGGCCACCCCCTGAAGTGGTTCCCCGTCGCGGCGGGAATCACCCACCGACACGACGACTTTCCGTGCTCGGGGCAGGCACCCCGGTCCGTGCGCTCGGCGCAGCGGTTCAGCGCATCAGCTCGGCGACGGCGATGCGCGCGGAGGACGGGCAGCCCCTGGTGAAGCCGTAGAAGGGGCCGAAGTCGCGGGTCGAGGCAAAACCCACCATGTGGAGACCCGGCAGCGACGTCTCGAAGCCCTCGGTCAGGTCGGGGAAGCCGTCGGTCGTCGTCACGCGGTCGAGGACGCCCTGCAGATATGGGACCCGCGAGAGGTCCGCCTTGTAGCCGGAGGCGAAGACCACGTGGTCCGCCTCGAGCGTGGTCCCGTCCGACAGGCGCAGGCGCACGTCCCGGTCCCCGTCGGCTACGTCGACGACCGCGCACCCCGGGTGGCTGGTCACGACAGAAGGGTCGAGGCGCGGGACGAGCCAGGGCTCCAGCGTCAGCCGGCCGACCCGCCAGAACTGGCCGGCGATCGCCTGCTGCTCCTCCGCGGGGAGCCGGCGCCACCAACCTCGGTGAGCCAGGGTCTGGTCGACGTACGGGTCCACGAAGGCCCAGCTGACCTTCGCGAAGTCGGGAGTGGGATGGCGATGCACGACGTGTACCTGCGCGGCGCCGTGGTCGCAGAGCAGAGCGGCCCACTCGTAGGCGCTCTGTCGTCCTCCGATGATGGTGACTCGGGCGCCGGCGAAGTCGTCGAACGTCACCAGCTCGCTCGTGTGCGACCGGCGCGCCGGCGGCACGTCGGCGTGCCACTCCGGGAGGTTGACGAAGTGGCGGATGCCCGGTGCGGCGATGACCTTCTCCGCGGTGATCGTGGTGTCGTCGTCCATCCTCGCGACGAAGACCCCGTCGGTCGTGGTCAGGTCGGAGACCATCCGTTCGTCGACTCCGAACGCCGTACGTCGGCGGAACCACTCGGTGTAGTCGAGGAAGAGAGCGATCGGGACCGGGTCGAAGTCCTCGGGTCGTAGCCCCGTGTCCTCGAAGAAGGCCCTGAAGGTGTGGGTGCCGCCGGCATCGAGGTGCCAGTCGGGACCCGACCGCAGGAACATGTCAGCCGGCATCTGGTCCCGCCAGAACGCCATCGGCCGGCCGACCACGTGCGTGTCGATCCCGTTGTCGCGTGCGAAGGCGGCGGCCGAGTAGGCGTACGGTCCCGCGCCGATGACGAGCAGGGCTGTCCTCTTCGGCACTCGTCCTCCCGGAGGCTGGGTGGCTCGACGCTACGCCTGGATCACCACCGCCGCCGGCGGACCAACCGGGGTCACGGCCGTTGCCCGCGACGACGGCCTCCAACGCCGTGGCGCCGGCGGGCACCGGCAGAGCCGGACCGAACGCGTCGCCGCGTGCCTGCTCCGAGCCGGGACCGGACATCATCGTGACGAACTCCTGGGACGGCGCGAGTGCCGCGTCGTCGAGCACGAGCCGCTGACCGCTGGCGCGAGCCACGTCCCAGCCGTGCACCACCAGCTCGTTGGCCGCGGTGATGCCGACCGCGGAGGCGGGCGCCTCGAAGCCGGCGATCCACGCCGTGCCCTCCCAGGCGACCGGGTCCGACCAGGTCTCGACCAGCCGCTCCAGCCAGTCGGCGGTCTCGCCACGCCAGTCGTCGGGCAGCAGCGAGGCGTCGCCTTGCGGCGGGGGCTTCGACCCGTCGGCGGGCTGCTCCTTGCGCCCGGCCACGGTGAACGCCTCCGCGAGGCCACGTACGTGCTGCAGCAGGTCGCCGAGGGCGTACTTCGGGCACGGAGTCGGGTCGCCGAGCTGGTCGTCGCGCACTCCGTTCACCAGTCGGGTCATCTCGCGGGCGGCAGGTCCGAGGTCGTGCATCACAGGCTCCTCACGAATCGGGTCACCCGTACCGACCGTCCGGCGGTACGGGACTCATCGGTCCTCCACGAAGCTGTCGAGCATCCCCGAGGCGCGGGCCGCCGCAGTGGAGAGCCCGCTCGCGTCGCCGCCGGAGCGGTCGGCCGTCGACCGGCTCCGGGGCGGCCGGGCCCTCAGCTGATCGAGATCTGGTCACCCTCGACGGTGACCTTCTTCGAGGCCAGCGCCGCCTGGGCGGGCCCCGCCTTGCGGGAGCCGTCCTCGATCGAGAACTTGCTGCCGTGGCACGGGCACATGATCAGCCCGCCCTCGACCTTGGCCACGGTGCAGCCCTTGTGCGTGCACACCGCGGTGAACGCCTTGAAGTCGCCCTTCGCGGGCTGGGTGACGACCACCTTCTGGTCCTTGAGGATCGTGCCGCCGCCCACGGGCACGTCGGCGGCGGCCACCGACGTGCCGCCCGCACCGCCGGAGCTGTCGGGGCTGTCGGGGCTGTCGCCGCTCGCGGAGCTGCTCGCGTCCCCCGAGCTGCCGGAGGATGCTTCGTCGCCTCCCCCGCAGGCGGCGAGCAGTGGCAGGGCGAGCCCGCCGACGGTGGCGCCGCGCAGGATGGTCCGGCGATCGAGGTCCGCGGGCGCGGCCTCGGGCGAGGATTCGAGCTCGGTCATCGTGCCCCCTGAGTGCGTGATGGAGTGACCTCACGACAAGGATCCGGATGAAGCGTCCAGTGGAGTACCACCCAAATCGAGGGGGCCTCTTCGCAGTGGACGCGCGTGGGACGTTCTGGGCCGGAGGTGCGGCGCCGGCCCAAACTCACCGATTCTGCTGCCGGACCACCCGCGCGCGCCGTACTCTCCTCGACGTGTCAGCTCGGGCGGCTGCCGCCGTCGCGGCACTTCTGGTCATCGTCACGTCATGCACCGGCAGCCCGGTCGCGACGAAGCACCGCCAGGAGCAGCCCAGCCCCACGGCACCGACGAAGAACGGCCTGCAGATCGCGGCGGAGCGGCACACCATCGCCGAACGCATCCTGCGGGCGCGCTCCCGGGCTGTCCGGGAGCACGACGAGAAGGCCTGGCTGGCGCCGGTGGACCCGTCGAACACCGCCCTCGTGCAACGGGAGCGCCGGCTCTTCGCGAACCTCAGCCGGCTGCCGCTCCAGGTCTTCACCCTCCACGCGAACAAGGAGTGGACCTGGCCGGACGGCTTCGCCCAGGACAGGTATGCCGCCACCGCCTACCTGCCGTACGTCGAGCAACGGATGCGGCTGCGTGGGTTCGACAGCGAGCCGGTCACGGCGGTCTACAGCTACACGTTCGCGGAGGTCGACGGCCGCTGGCGGATCGTGGCCGACGACGACGTCACCGACCAGGCCGGGCAGTCGAACGGCACCCTGCCCTGGGACGTCGCCGCCATCCGTGTGCACCGGACCCGCCACGCGCTCGGGATCTTCGACGCCGGCTCCGACGGCGAGGCGGGGCGGCTGATGGCGGCCGCGGAGAGCAGCGTGCACCGGGTGCGCGCCGCCGTCCCCGGCCGCTGGCCGGGCCGGGTCGTCTTCTACGCGCTCTCCGACGACGGGCTGCTCGAGGGGATGGGCGAGAAGTACCTCGACGCCGCCGCCGTGGCCTTCCCGGTGCCCGACAACAGCATGTGGTGGGACCACGTGGCCGGCACGCGCGTGATGATCAACCCGGCCGCCCTGCCGCGGTCGTCCGGGGAGGCCGTCTACCTGCTCAGCCACGAGGTCACGCACGTCGCGCTGGCCCGCGAGGGCGAGACCACGCCGACCTGGCTCCAGGAGGGCCTCGCGGAGTACGTCGCCACGGGCGGCGCGGACGGGCCCGGCTGGCAGCCCGCCCCGAGCGCGGTCGAGAAGGCGTCCGAGGGTGTCACCGCGATGCCGGGCAGCACCTTCTTCGGCGACGAGGACCCGGCCTTCGACTACGCCCTGTCCCTCGCCGCCTGCACCGTGATCGCGCGGACCTACGGCGAGGACCGGCTGTGGGACTTCCTCGACCGGACGGCGAAGGCCGGGCGTGACGGGGACCGCGAGGCGCACACCGACCCGGTGCTGCGGCGGATGTTCGGGATCGGCGAGAAGACCCTGGCACGCAAGGCCGCGGCCCTCATCGTGGCTGCGTACGCCTGAGCGCTCAGCGCCGGAAGCCGAGCAGCCCGCTCACCGTCGAGGCGGTCTCCAGCAGGGTCGGCGCCCACCGGTCGATGGCGGCCCGGTCCCAGCGCGTGGACGGACCGGTGACGGACAGCGTGGCCGCGACGTGGCCGTCGGCGGCACGCAGTCCGGCGGCGACGGTGTTCACGCCGGCGATGGTCTCGCCGTAGGCCGCGGCGACCCCTCGGGCGCGGCACTCGTCGACAGCCGCGAGCAGCTCCTCGGCGGACGGTGGGGCGGCGGGCACCACGGCGGAGGCGCGGCGGGCGCGGACGATCTCCTCGCACTCGTCGGCGGCCAGGTCGGCGAGGAACAGCCGGCTCGGCGCGCCGCACCACAGCGGCAGGGTGCGCCCGATCTCGAAGGACCGGCGCAGCGCCGACCCGCTCACGACCTGCTCGATGTGCAGCAGCTCGTCGCCCACGCGGACCGACAGCCCGACGGTCTCGCCGGTGAGGTCGCGCAGGTGCGTCATGTGCGGCAGCGCGACGGCCCGCAGGTCGAAGCGCTTCTGGTACGCCGTGCCGAGGACCAGCGTGCGGGGGCCGAGGCCGTAGCGTCGCGACCCCGGGTCCTGGACGGCCAGCCCGGTCTCCACCAGCGAGCTCAGGATCCGCTGCACGGCGCTCTTGGACACCTCCGTCGCCTCGGCCAGCTCACGGATCGACAGGTCCGAATCCGCCTTGGCGAGCACGTCCAGGGTGTGTACGGCGCGCCGGAGTGCCTCGCTCACGGCCGGTCCCCCGCGACACGCCAAAGTGCATGAACTTGATGGTATTTGACGTGGCGGTCGTCACCGGCCAGGGTCGTGTCCCGCACAGCGCAAGCATGTCCCATAGATCGGGACACTAGCAGAACGGCACGGAGGATCCATGAAGAGAGCGGTCGTCGACGGCAACGAGGCGTCGATCCGGCAGATTGCCTCGGCCAGCCTGATCGGCTCGGTCGTGGAGTGGTACGACTTCTTCCTCTACGGGACGATGGCGGCGCTGGTGTTCAACGCCGAGTTCTTCCCGAAGTTCGACCCGCTCACCGGGACGCTCGCCGCGTTCACGACGTTCGCGGCCGGCTTCGTCACCCGCCCGATCGGCGGCGTCCTCTTCGGCCACCTCGGCGACCGCCTCGGCCGCAAGCCGATGCTCGTCGTGACGATGATGATCATGGGCCTGTCCACCTTCGCGATGGGCCTGCTGCCGACGTACGACTCGATCGGGGTGGTCGCTCCCCTGCTCCTCGTGCTGCTGCGGATGCTCCAGGGCATCGGCCTCGGCGGCGAGTGGGGCGGCGCCGTGCTGCTCTGCGTCGAGCACGCGCCGGAGGAGCGCCGCGGCTGGTACTCCAGCTGGCCGCAGCTCGGTGTCCCGATCGGCCTGCTGCTCTCCACCGGTGCGGTCAAGGCGCTGGGGCTTCTCGGTGACGACGCCCTCGTCGCGGGCGCCTGGCGGATCCCGTTCCTGGCCAGCATCGTGCTGGTCGCGGTCGGGCTGTTCATCCGGCTCAGGATCGCCGAGCCGCCGGCCTTCAAGGAGCTCGTCGAGCACGACGCCCGGGCCCGCATCCCGCTGCTCGAGGTCGTCCGCCGGCACCCGAGGACCACGCTGCTCGCGATGGGCGCCCGGATCAGCGAGTCGGTGACCTTCAACGTCTACAACGCCTTCCTGGTGACGTACGTCGTCACCGTGCTCGCGCTGAAGAACACCGTCGCCCTCAACGCGCTGATCGTCGCGGCGGTCGTCGGCTTCTTCGTGATCCTCGGCGCCGCGAACCTCTCGGACCGGATCGGCCGCCGTCCGGTCTTCGCGGCCGGCGCCGCCCTGGCCGCGGTCAGCGCGTTCCCGATCTTCGCGCTCCTGGACACCAAGAACGCCGCCCTGATCACGGTCGCGGTCGTCATCGGCTGGGCGTTCGCGGCCTGCACGATGTTCGGCGCCGAGGGCGTGCTGTTCGCCGAGCTGTTCCCGACCCGGGTCCGCTACAGCGGCATGTCCACCGTCTACCAGCTCGGCGTGCTGCCCTCGGGGGCCATCGCGCCGATCATCTGCACGCTGCTGATCCAGAAGTACGACAACGCGTCCTGGCCGGTCGCGACGTACGTCGTGGCGATGGCCGCGATCACGCTGCTGTCGCTGGCGTTCCTGCCGGAGACCTTCCGCCGTGACCTGCGCGCCCACGAGACGTCGACGGCCGCCCCGGAGGCGGAGACGGTCACCGCATGAACGATCGTCCCGACATCGTCCTGGTCCTCGCGGACGACATGGGGTTCTCCGACATCGGCTGCTACGGCGGCGAGATCGAGACCCCGAACATCGACCGGCTCGCGGCCGAGGGCGTCCGGCTCACGCAGTTCTACAACACCGCGCGGTGCAGCCCCTCGCGCGCGTCGCTGATGACCGGGCTGCACCCGCACCAGGTCGGCGTCGGCATCCTCAACTTCGACGACACCCCCGACGGCTACCCCGGCGACCTCACCGAGGAGTGCGTGACGGTCCCCGAAGCCCTCGGGCGGGCCGGCTACGCGACGTACCTCTCCGGCAAGTGGCACCTGTCCTCCGACATGGAGACCCCGAACGCCAGCTGGCCAACCCGTCGCGGGTTCGACCGGTTCTTCGGCACGCTCGAGGGCGCGGGCAGCTTCTACCGCCCGCGCACGCTGATGCGCGACGAGACGAACATCGAGGACGAGGCCGAGCAGCCCGGCTGGTTCTACACCGACGCCATCTCCGACAACGCGGTGTCGTTCATCGAGGAGCACGACCGCGACCGCGCAGGGGACCCGTTCTTCCTCTATCTCGCCTACACGGCGCCGCACTGGCCGCTGCACGCGCACGAGGAGGACGTCGCGAGGTACGACGGCCGCTTCGACGCCGGCTGGGACACGCTCCGCGAGGAGCGCCTGGCCCGGCTGGTCAAGGAGGGCATCGTCGGCGACGACCAGGAGCTCGCCGCCCGCGACCCGCGGGTGCCGGCCTGGGACGACAACCCCGAGAAGGCGTGGGACGCCCGGCGGATGGAGGTGTACGCCGCGCAGGTGGACCGCATGGACCAGGGCATCGGTCGCGTGCTCGACACGCTGGAGCGGCTCGGCCGGCTCGACAACACGCTGGTCGTGTTCCTCTCCGACAACGGCGGCTGCGCCGAGGAGCTCGACGTCGACTTCGTGACCGCGTTCGTGCCGCTCCAGGACACGACCCGCGAGGGCGTGCCGGTCACCGCCGGCAACGTGCCCGGGCTGATGCCCGGCAGCGAGGCGACCTACATGTCCTACGGACGGTCGTGGGCGCACCTGTCGAACACCCCGTTCCGGGAGTACAAGCACTGGGTGCACGAGGGCGGCATCGCCACTCCGCTGGTCGCGCGCTGGCCCCGCGGCCTCTCCGCCGAGCGCGGGTCGCTGCACCGGGAGCCGTTCCAGCTCACGGACGTGCTGCCGACCCTGCTCGACGCCGCGGGTGCGACGTACCCGGACACGCGCGGTGACCTTCGCGTGCCGCCGACCGAGGGCCGCAGCATGCTGCCCGCCTGGAACGGCACCGACCGCGGGCACGAGCCTGCCGACCTGTTCTGGGAGCACGAGGGCAACTCCGCGGTCCGCTCGGGCCCCTGGAAGCTGGTCCGCAAGCACGGCAGCGCCTGGGAGCTCTACGCCATCGAGTCGGACCGCGCCGAGGCGCACGACCTGGCCGCGGAGCACCCGGACGTCGTCGCGGACCTGGCGGCGCGCTACGAGGCGTGGGCGCAGCGGTGCGGGGTCATCCCGCGCGAGGTCGTGCTCGACCTCTACGCCCGCCGCGGCAAGGGACTCCCGCCCGAGTAAGGGCGGGCTCGGGGACACGGGCGTCGGCCGGACCACGGGGGATCCGGCCGGCGCCCGTGCCGTATCCACGGTCCCGTCCCGGTGCCACCATGAGCAGGTGGCTCAGGCATCCACGTCGCCTCTGGTGGGACGGACCGAGCAGCTCGCCGTCCTGCGGGAAGCCGCTGCCCGCGCGGCCCGGGGCGAGCCCTCCGTCGTGCTGGTCCAGGGCGAGGCCGGGATCGGCAAGACACGCTTGGTGGGCGAGCTGCTGACCCGGCTGCCCTCGGGCTGGACGGTGGCCCGTGGTGCGTGCTCCGAAGCCGCCGGACGGACCCTGCCGTTCGCTCCCTGGATCGAGGTGCTGCGCGACCTCGACGGGCGGGTCGACCCCGACGTGCTCGAGCTCCTCCTCCCCCGCGACGCGTCGCCGGCAGGCATGCCGGTGAGCACCGGCCGCCTGTACGGCGCGATCAGCGACGGCCTGCTGACCGCGGCTCGCCGCGGCCCGATCGTCGTGGTCGTCGAGGACGTGCACTGGTCCGACGGCGCCAGCCTGGACGTCACCGAGTTCGTGTCACGGGCCATGCGGAACCAACGGCTCCTCCTCGTGGTCACGGCCCGCACCGACGACCCTGCCTACGCGACGGCCCGGCCGCTGCTCAGCGAGCTGGAGCGCATCGACCACAGCCTGAGCGTGCACCTCGAGCGGCTGCAGCCGCAGCACGTGGAGGCGATGGCCCGCGCCCTCGGCGCCCACGACTGGTCCGCGGACCAGGTGGCCGCGCTGGCCGGACGCAGCGATGGCGTCCCGTACTTCGTCGAGGAGCTGGTCCGCGGCGGCCTCACCTCCGATGACGGCGTCGCCGAGTTCGCGAACCGTGCGGTCGGCCACCGGCTCGTCGGTCTCGACGCCCCAACAGGCCGGGTCGTCTCGCTCGCCGCCCTCGCGTTCGGCGACCCGACCGACGGTCTCCTGGCGAGAGCAGCCGACCTGACCGAGCGCGACTACGAGCGAGCCGTCGGCGAGGCTGTCGGCCGAGGGGTCCTGCGGGCCGACGGGCGCGGCGGCTACCGGTTCCGGCACGCGCTGCTCGGCGAGGCCGCGCTCGCCTCGCTGCTGCCACGACAGCGGACCCGGCTGCACCGCGCGTGGGGTGAGGCATGGGACCGGCAGGTCGGTGCCTCGGAGACGAGGACCGCAGCACTGGCCCACCACTGGCTCGGCGCCGACGACGACCGGGCCCTGCTCGCCTGCCTGGAGGCGGCCGACCGGGCCGGTCGTCTCTCGGCGTTCGCGGAGAGGCTCCGGCTCCTGGCGGCGGCCGCCCGCCGATGGCCCGAGACCCCGGTCGAGCACCGGCCGAGCGGCCAGGACCTGGCGGACGTCCACCTCGAGGCCGCCGGGGCGGCCCGGATGCTCGGCGACACCGGGTCCACCCGGGCCCACCTCGACGCCGCACTCCTCCTGCTCGACCAGAGCGACGCGGCCCGGCGCGCGTGGGTCGGCCTCGGTGAGCTTCTGCTGGACTCCGTCCACGACGTCCCGCACAGCGGTGACGACTACCTGTCCCTCCTCGCCCGGATCCCCCGGCAGCCGCCCGACCGCCGGCGCAAGGAGGCGTGCGACCGTGTCGCCCTCCGCCTGTCGCTCGTGGGCCGGTACGACGAGGCGGTCTCCTGCGCGACCGAGGCGGTCGCCCTGGGGACGGCCCTCGGCGACCCCGACGACGTGGACCGTCTCCGGTCGACGCTGGCGCTCATCCTGGCCCTGGCCGGTGCCCATGCGCGCGCACTCGAGCTCGTCGACGAGCTGCGTCGACGGCTGTCCGACCGCACCGACCTGGGAACCGCGAGCGACATCCTCGGCGGCGCCTCGATGGTCGCCTGGCTCGCGGGCGACACCGAGGGGGCGCTCCGCGATGCCAGGTCGGTGGCTCACCTGCTCGGCGGGGACAGGCCCGGCCCGATGCCCGCCGAGTGGGCGGCCGAGACGTTGAACCTGGGCGAGATCCTCATGGAGGTCGGCCGCTGGGACGAGGCGGCAGCCTGCCTCGAGCGGGTGGTGGACGCCGGCCCGATCACCCCCAGGGTCAGCGGGTGGGCCGAGCGGCTGTGTGTCCACCTCGGCGCCTGGCGCGGGACACTGGACGCCGACGGGTTCCGGGCCTACTGGGAGGACCGCACCTTCGGCGGGTGGCCCCTGCTCCCGGACCTGCAGGACGTCCTGCCTCATCTGTTCTCGCTGACCGACGCGTTCGCCTACGCCGGCTCCTACGACCGGGCGCGCGGCCCCGTCCTGTCCGTGCTCGAGCAGGACGCGATGGGGCTCGCACCGCCGGCGTACCTGCTCCCCGTGCTCGCGACCGTCGCCCGGGAGGAGGCGGACCGGGCGCTCCTCCAGGACCCCGACGCCTGCACGCTCCGGCTCGCCGGTCGCATCGACCAGCTGCTCGGCGACCGCCCGCCGGTCACCGCCCGGGATGCCGCGTTCGCGTCCCTGGTCCGCGCCGAGCTGCTGCGAGGTGCGGGCACCGACCGGACGGAAGCCTGGAGCGAGGCGGTGGCACGCTGGCGTCCGACCGGCATGCCGCACTGGCTGGCCCGCGCGCTGCTGGGGCAGGGACGGTCCGCCGGCGAGCGCGTGACGGCCCAGCGTGCGCTGGAGGAGGCCGCCCGGATCGCGCAGCAGCTCGGGGCGCGGCCCCTGCTCGAGGCGGTGCAGGCGGCCGCGCGACGCCAACGCATCCCCCTGGCGACCGGCCAGGCGCCACCCGACCCCTGGGGGCTCACCGCACGCGAGCTCGAGGTGCTGCGGCTGATGACCGAGGGCGCGACCAACGAGGGGATCGGGCGACGGCTGTTCATCTCCGCGAAGACGGTGAGCGTGCACGTCACGCACATCCTCGCGAAGCTCCAGGTCGACAACCGCACGTCCGCTGCCGACGCGGCCCGCCGTCACGGAGTGGTCCCGCTGCCGACCTCCCGTGCGTCCGGCGCGAAGGCGGACCTGGCCGAGTAGGGATTTCTCCGGATGCGCGCAGGAGGGCGGGCGCGCATGCTGAGCACAGGAACACCGGCTGGACACCGACCACGCCAACCTGCGAGGAGCCACGATGGACGAGAAGAAGTCGCTGATGTGTCGGCTCGGGCGTCACCGCTACCGCGTGCACTACAACCAGGAGGGCCAGGACTACTTCCTCTGCGAGCGCTGCGAGAAGTTCCGCGACGCGTTCCACATGTCCGACAGCTCCACGGGGTTCTGAGGTCGCACGCCCTGCCGTGCGGCGGGTGCGGTAGCGGCCCTGCTCCCGCTCGGCCGGCGGCACGTCCAGCGGCGTGCTCGCCCTCTGCGACCGGTGAGACCTCAGTCTGCCGGCGTGCCGATCTCGATCCGGCCGTGCTCGTCGGGTGGGAACATCGGCGCGAAGGCGATCTCCCACAGGTGCCCGTCGGGGTCAGCCCAGTAGCCGGAGTAGCCGCCCCAGGGCAAGCGCTCGGCCGGCTTCACGATCCGGCCGCCGACCTCAAGGACCCGCGCGAACGCGAGGTCCACGGCGTTCTCGGAGGCCAGGTTGATCGCGAGCGTGATGCCGCGGAAGGCCGGCAGGTCGTCGACGGGCACCGCGTCCAGCCCGGCGTCCTCGGCCAGCGCGTCGTGCCCGAACAGCCCGACCCACGAGCCGGACGTCTTGAACCAGACGATGCCGTCGGCGAGGTCGCCCCGCTGCTCCCAGCCGAGGTCGGCGTAGAACCGCGCGGAGCGGGCGAGGTCGGTGACCCCGAGGGTGACGATCGAGAAGTTGGCGGGCACGTCGGTGGGCATGGCAGCAGTGTGCAGCAGAGCACCGACGTGCGCAGAAGACCGCCGCCCTCCCGCGGAGCGTCGCGAGAGGGCGGCAGAACGGGGTGGCGAGCTCAGCTGACGTTGACGCCCGCCCACGCGGCGTTGACCGCGTTGTACTGCGTGCTGCCGGCGCCGTAGAGGTCCCTGGCGGCGTTCAGCGACGCGGTGCGCGCACCGTGGTAGTCGGTGCTCGACGTCATGTAGACCGTCAGCGCGCGGTACCAGATCTTCGCGGCGGCGTCGTGCCCGATGCCGGTCACGGCCGGGGCGCCGTTGCAGGTCGGCGAGTTGTACGAGACGCCGTTGAGGGTCTTGGCGCCCGAGCCCTCCGAGAGCAGGTAGAAGAAGTGGTTGCCCACGCCCGAGGAGTAGTGAACGTCGAGCTGACCGACGGTCGCGCTCCAGCAGTCGGCCGAGCTGCCGTCCGCGGACGGCTTGTCCATGCGACGGAAGCCCGCGTGCTTGGCCAGGTCGAACTCCTCGCCGATGAGGTAGTCGCCCGGGTCGTTGGCGTTGGCGGCGTAGAACTCCACCGAGGTGCCGAAGATGTCGGAGGTGGACTCGTTGAGGCCGCCGGACTCACCGGAGTAGGTGAGGTTCGCGGAGTGCTCGGTCACGCCGTGCGACATCTCGTGGCCGGCCACGTCGAGCGACGTGAGCGGGCCGTAGCTGGTGCCGTCGCCGTCGCCGTACGTCATCTTCGTGCCGTCCCAGAAGGCGTTGACGTAGCCGCTGCCGTAGTGGACCCGGTTGAACGAACCCTGGCCGGTGCCGAAGATGCCGTTCCGGCCGTGCACGAACTTGTAGTAGTCCCACGTCTCGTTCGTGCCGTACTGCGCGTCGACCGCCGCCGACTCACGGCTGCTCGTGGTGCCGTTGCCGAACTGGTTGTCCGGGCTGGTGAACAGGGTGCCGGTCTTGCAGCCGCTGCCGAAGATCTGGCAGAGCGACCGAGTCCTCGGTGTTGTTCATGTCGGTGGTGTACGTGTTGCCGCGCGTCGGGTCCTTCAGCTGGTACGTCGACCCGCTCAGCGTGAGCTGCAGCGGCACGGTGCCGCCGTACAACGACTGGCCGGAGCCGTCGACGGTCTCGATCTGCTGCTCCTGGCGCAGCACCGCGCCGGTCCGGGCGTCGACGTAGGACGCGAGCCGGCTCGGGGTGCCGTCCTTCTGGGTGCCGCCGGTGACGACCTCGTAGGCGAGCCGCGGCGTCGCGCCGGTGGCGTCGACGACCAGGCGGGTGGTCTCGACCTTGTCGCCGGTGATCGAGCGGGTGACCTTGCTCGGGGCGACCGCGGCCGCGCCGGCCGCGGCCCTGGCGACCGTCGGCGTCACGGACAGGGTGAGGTCCTTCGCCAGGGACTGGCTGCGGCCCTCCCAGGCGCCCTGCGGGGACTGGTGCACGACGAGGTCTCCGCCGATCACCGGGAGCCCGGCGTAGGTCCGCGCCATGCGCACGTGGCTGGTGCCGTCGCGGTCGACGAGCGCACCGGTCACGGTGAACGCCTGCCGGTCACCGGAGTGCACGGCCCGCGGGTGCGCGGCGACGGCCTTCAGCGCGGCGCGGGCGACATCGGCGTCGTCGGACACCTGGCGCGTGAACGCGTCGCGGCCGGAGGCGGCGTTGCTGGCGGTGGAGGCTCCGACGGCGGTGACCGCGGTGCCGGCGACGAGGGTCGCGGCCACAAGGGCAGCCGCGGTGGATCCTGTCTTGCGCATGGAGGAAGAACCTTTCCCGAGAGAAGTGCGCCGGCAGAGGCGCACCAGTGGCCGTTCCACCCTCTCCCAGGCCGCCGACGAGCGGAACCCGTGAACCCGGGTCAGGTTTGTGCGGCTGCAGATACCTGCAACACGTTCCACCGTGGCCACCCTGTCTGGTGCGGACGACGGTGACCCGTCCGGACCATGGCCGCGGCCGGACGCGCACGCCTAGCGTCGGACCGGATCGGAGGCGCGCCATGAAGCACAGGAAGCCTGGCCGTGGCGGCGGCCGCGCTGACCACGACGCTCGTGACGACGGCCGGGCTGCTCGGGTCCGGCGGAAGCGCGCAGGCGACGTTCCCGGCGGCGAACGGCCGGATCGCGTTCGCGGCGGACGCCGGTCAGGGCTCGGAGATCTACTCGATCCGGTCCGACGGGTCCGGCCTGCGCCGGCTGACGCATCTCGCCGGGGACGCGGTCCATCCGGACTGGAGCCCCTCCGGTCGCCGGATCGCCTTCGCGCTCGAGCGCAAGGACGGGTCCAGCCACGTGATGGTGATGCGGGCCGACGGGAGGAACCTCCGGGACCTGACCCGGTCGGGGTTCGAGACCCAGCCGGCCTTCACCCCCGACGGCCGGCACCTGGTCTTCGAGTGCGACTGCGGACCCCAGGGCGTGTTCATGATGCAGGACGACGGCCTCGACCGGCACCGGCTGACGACGCACGGGTTCCCGCGGGAGGCGGACAGCGACCCGAACGTCTCCCCCGACGCGCGGACCGTCACGTTCGTCCGGCACCAGGTCGACGGGCAGCTGCCAGGCGCTGTTCGCCGTCGACCTCAGCGGCGCGCACCTGCGGCAGCTGGTCCCCTACGAGCGCGAGGTCGCGGTCAAGCACGACTGGGCGCCCGACGGACGGCACATCCTGATCACGGTCGACGCGGACTACCCCGGCGGACGCTCGCCGAACGTGGCGACGGTCCGCCGCGACGGCTCGCAGCTGCGGATGCTCACGCACTACCGGGGCGGCAGGTTCGGCGCCTTCGCCGGCTCCTACTCCCCGGACGGCCGCTGGGTCGTGCTGCGCGTCGAGAACCTGGCGAAGAAGTCCTACCGGCTCTACAAGATGCATCCGGACGGCAGCCGGCACGTCCTGCTCGCCCGGCTGCCGTTCTCGCCGCGCCACATCGACTGGGGACCCCTGCCCGTGTCGTGACGCGGCAGGCTCAGCCTTCCGGATGCGGCGCCGGGCTGCGGATCTTCTCCAGCCGGGCCCGGAGCAGGGCCGCGCGGTGCGCGTTGCCGTGCAGACGGACGTAGCGGTCCCCGAACACCGCCAGCAGCGCGTCGTCGAGCCGCCGGACGGCACCCGGCGGGTAGCGGTACTCCATCCGGTCGTTGATCGCCGCGCTGTCCACCGAGGTGAGCAGGCCGGCGAGCTCCTCGAGCGAGGTGATGCCGAGCTCGAGCAGCAGGCCCGAGACCCAGGCGTAGTGGTCGGTGCGCGACCAGCCCGCGTCGGCGTACTGCGCCGCCAGGAAGGTGGCGAGGTCCTGGGCGCTGATCCGCGGGTCGGCCGCGTCGGCCTCGGGCGGCTGGTCGGGGGCGGTGGCCTGCAGGCGGTCGCGGATGAGGGAGAACTCGCGGTCGGCGAGCTCGAGCAGTCCCGCCGCCAGCGTGAAGCGGCGGTCGAGGTCCGGGATGTGCTCCTCGGGGATCGTGCCCTTGTAGCGGATGGCGTGCTCGAACTCGGCCCACGCGTGCTGCAGCACGGTGCGCACCTGGACCTGGGCGGGCCGGTCGCCGAGCGGGTCGTGACGCACCAGCAGGTGCCGGCTGGCGTAGCCGAAACGCCCCTCCCGTGCGGTCTCCTGCCCCATGTCCCGGTCGTCGATGACCGTCAGCTGGTCGCGCATGAGCTCGGCGACCGCGCTGACGTCGCTGTGGATGTAGGTGATGACGCGTACGCCGACCTGGTCGGTGATCTCGCGCAGCGGGTCGACGTACACGGGCCGGCCGTCGACGGAGCGGTCGGCCTTGGCGGCGAAGGACGCGACGCTCTTCGCCCGGCCGGTGACGCTGAGGTAGTTGATGCCGGCGTCGTCGAGCAGCGTGCGGACCAGCTCGACGTAGAGCTCGGTCGTCTCGCGCACGGACGGCTGCACGGCGGCGTACTCCTGGACCGCCTGCCGGACCGGGTCACGGTCGGCGCGGACGACCCGCTCGCGGGGCGTCGGCTCGTGCCCGGCGGGCAGCGTGGGCGTGACGATGTAGCCGGTGGCCAGGTCGCCGTAGGTCGTGGTGTCCTCGGGCCGTCGCTGCGCGAACAGGGCGACGTACGCACAGACGACCGCGTCGACCTGGTCCTCGGCCCGGCGGAGCTCGGCCTTGGTGGTCGCGGACTCGACCAGGCTCACGAGCTCGTGCCAGGCGTCGTGGTGGGACAGCCGCAGTGCGGGCGTGGCGCTCTCCAGCCCTTCGAGCCGGCGCATCAGCTCGCGCAGCGCCGCCTGCAGGTCCGCGAGCGGACGGCCGGGCTTGTTCTTGTACTTCAGCGTCCGGCCGAGCCGGAACAGCGCGACCGTCGCGGGGTGCGGGTAGACCTCGATCGCGCGCCGCGGCCCGGTCGAGGCCGGGTCGATGTCGAGCCCGAGGGCGTCGGCCACCTTCCGCCCCCGGGTGCCGTGCGGCGAACTCCCGCTTGCCGGTGTTCGAGGGGTGCGCCCCGGCGTCGAAGCGGGCGAAGTCCCGGTTGAGCGCGGCCTCGCAGGGCCGGTTGCCGGTGGCGTTCTGGACCACGAGGGACGCGTCGATGCCGACGAGGCAGGGCCCGTCGGTGTACGGCGCCAGGGCCGCCAGCACGGACGCGTCGTCGGTCGCGGCCGACACGTGCACGAGGGCAGCCCTCGTCGTCGAGGACCGCGATGCCGCTGGGGTTGCGCTGACCCCAGGCGAGGTCGACGCCGACGAAGTGCACGGGCCTCAGGAGACCGGCAGCTCGCGCGCGAGGAACGCGAGGGTGCGCTCCCAGGCGAGCGCGGAGGCGGACGGGTGGTGGAGCGCGAAGTCGGAGTTGTCGAAGGCGTGGTTGGCGCCCTCGTAGGTCTCCACCTCGACGGTGGCGTCCCCGGCGGTGACCGCCTCGCGGATCCGCTCGACGGTCGGCCCGTCGATGTAGTCGTCGGCGGTGCCGAAGTGGTGCAGGGACGGTGCCGTGACCTGGGGCGCGAGGTCGAGCAGCTGCGGGAGCGCCGAGCCGTAGTAGCTCACCAGCACGTCGGGGGTGTCCACCGCGGCCACGTTGAAGGCGAGCCCGCCACCGAAGCAGAAGCCGATCACGCCGGTGCCGCGCGACGACCTCGTCACGTGCCCGCAGCGCGCCGAGCGCGGCCACCGCGTCCGTCACCGTGGTCGCCCAGTCGAGCCGCTGGGCGAGGCCCATCGCCTCCTCGATCGCCCCGGGCGCCGACTCGTCGACCGGCCCGGCGTCCAGCCGCCAGTAGAGCTCCGGGGCGAGGACGACGTAGCCGGCCTCGGCCAGGTCGGCCGCCCGGCGCCGGATGTACCCGCTGACACCGAAGATCTCCTGGAGCAGCAGCAGCCCGGGCCCGGATCCCGACGCGGGGCGCCACAGCTGCGCGGGCATCTCCCCCGCCTCGGTCGGGACGGTCACGGACACGGGCTCGGGTCGGGTCATAAGGGTGAGTATCACCCGTGCAGCGCGAGAGCATGCCGAGCGGCCTCCCGCGCACGGGTGCGGTCCCCGGCCGCGTCGTAGGCGAGGGCCAGGCGGAACCACGACCGCCAGTCGTCGGGGCGCTCCTCGACCTGGGCGCGCATGTCCGCGAACATCCCGTCCGCGGCGGCGCGGTCCACGCGACCCGAGGGCCGGCGGGGCAGGTCGTCGACCGGCAGCCCACCCTCGGCCTCGAGCGCGGCAGCCAGCGCGGACGGTACGGCGGCCGAACTCGACCTCGCGCCACACGAGCAGCAGCCCGAGCAGCGGCAGGACGAGCAACGCGCCGCCGAGCACGATGCCGACGACCGACCCGCTGCGCAGCAGCCCGACGCCCCGGAAGCCGATGAAGCCGGCGTAGAACACCAGCACGAGCACCATCACCGCGACGGTGGCCTTGGTCCGCACGTCCCGCCCCGGTCTCAGTCGAGACCCATGAACGCCTCGAGCCCCACCGTGAGGCCGGGAGCGCCCGCGATGCTGCGCAGCCCGAGCAGCACGCCGGGCGTGAACGAGACGCGGTCGAGCGAGTCGTGGCGGATGGTCAGCGTCTCCCCCAGCCCGCCGAGGATCACCTCCTGGTGCGCGACCAGCCCGCGGACCCGCAGGCCGTGCACGCGGATCCCCTCGACGTCGGCGCCGCGGGCGCCCTCGAGCGAGGTGGAGGTCGCGTCGGGGATCGGCCCGGAGCCGGCCTCCCGCCGCGCGGCGGCCACCAGGGACGCCGTACGCCGGGCGGTGCCGGAGGGCGCGTCGGCCTTGTCGGGGTGGTGCAGCTCGACGATCTCGACGGACTCGTAGAACGGCGCGGCCTCGGCGGCGAACCGCATCATCAAGATCGCGCCGATGGAGAAGTTGGGGGCGATGAGCACGCCGGTGCCGGGCGCGGCGTCGAGCCAGGCCGCGCAGCCGGCCAGCCGGTCGTCGTCGAACCCGGTGGTGCCGACGACCGCGTGGATGCCGTGCCCGACGCAGAACTCCAGGTTGCCCATCACCACGTCGGGGTGGGTGAAGTCGACGACCGCCTCGGCGCCGCGCTCGACGAGGTCGGTCAGGGTGTCGTCGCCGTCCCCGGTGTCGACCCGGGCGACCAGCTCGAGGTCGTCGGCGGCCTCGACCGCCCGGCAGACCTCGGCGCCGACCTTGCCGCGGGCCCCCAGGACGCCGACCTTCATCGGTGCGCTCACGCGCCCAACCTAGGGCATCGCCGGGCGCCGGGACTCATCAGGCTCACATCTGAACTGGCCATACATCAGGTCTTGATCTAATGTTGGGTCGTATCAGTCCTGAGCCTGATGCCGTGCACGAGAAGGGAGGACGCGATGCCGGTCGTGCTCACCGTCGACCAGCGGTCCAGCCGGGCGGCCGCCGACGCCGTCCCCGCGCTCCTGGGCCGGCTGGCACCGGTCCCCACGCTCCGCCCGTTCCAGCGCACCGCGGGCGACGAGGTCCAGGCCGTGCTCGACGACGCCGACGCCGTGGTCGCCGCGCTCCGGCTGGTCCTGCGCGACAGCGGCTGGCACGTCGGGGTCGGGATCGGGCCGGTCGACGAGCCGCTGCCCCCGGAGACCCGCGCCGGCAACGGTCCGGCGTACCGGAACGCCCGCGAGGCCGTCACCCGCGCGAAGTCGGCGCCGCATCGACTCGGGGTCGTCGGTGCCGACGCGTACGCTGCCGAACAGCTGGAGACCGTGCTCGGGCTCTGGGCCGGCCTCCTCGAGCGGCGCACCGACCGCGGCTGGGAGGTCGCGGACGCGCTCGACGAGGGTCTGTCCCACGCCCAGGCCGGCGCAGCGGCTGGGCATCAGCCAGTCGGCGGTCACCCAGCGCACCCAGGCCGCGGGCCTGAGCGACGAGCGACGGGCGCGCCGGCTGGCCACGCAGCTGCTGGAGGCCATGCTGAAGGACGAGACGGAGCGGAAGGAGGGACGTCGATGACGGTGCTGGTCGTGGTGCTGGTCGCGGTGCTCGTCGTGGCCGCCGTGCTCGCCCTCGCGCTCGCCGGGCGCGGCGCGGGCACGCATGCCGCCGCGTTCGTCACCGTGGGCACGCTGGCGTTCCTCGGGCTGCTCGCCGTCGTCGGCGGCGTCGACGCCGCACCCGGCGGCCTGGTCGCGCAGACCCTGCTCGTCGACCTGTTCGTGGTCGCGGTGCTCGGCGGCAGCCCGGTCACCGCGACCGTGCTCTGGCTGGTCGACCGCGGCAGCAGCCGTTCCGACGACCTCGACCGGGCCGGTGACGTGCTCCGCGGCGGCGCCTGGATCGGCGGCTTCGAACGGGTCGCGGTCTTCGCCTCGCTGGTGGCGGGCTGGCCCGAGGGCCTCGCGGTGGTGCTCGCCCTCAAGGGGCTGGGCCGCTACTCCGAGCTGCGCGGCCACCCTGGTGAGCCGACCAGCGCGGGCGGCGTGGCCGAGCGGTTCATCATCGGCACCTTCGCCAGCGTGCTGTGGGCCTGCGCGTGCGCGGGCACCTACCTCACGCTGATTCGCTGACCTCGGCTCCGGTCCAGCCCGCAGGCACTACGCGGGCAGCGCCTCGAACGGACCGACCACGGCCAGCGTCTGCCCCTGCCGGAACAGGTTGCGGGCCAGCGTGTTCACGTCGTCGAGCGTGACGTCCTCGACCCGGCCCAGCACCTCGTCGATGCTGGGCAGCTCGTCGTAGAGCAGCTCGGCCTTGGCGATCCGCGACATCCGCGACCCGGAGTCCTCCAGCGAGAGCACCAGGCCGCCGCGCAGCTGGCCCTTGCCCCGGCGGAGCTCCACCTCCGAGATGCCCTCGTCGGCGAGCCGGCCGAGCTCGCCGCGGACCACGCCGAGCACGTCGTGCACCTTGGACGGGAGACAGCCGACGGCGACCGCGAAGGTGCCGGCGTCGGCGTAGTGGGCGGCGTAGGAGTACACCGAGTAGGCCAGCCCGCGGTGCTCGCGGACCTCCTGGAACAGCCGCGACGACGTGCCGCCGCCGAGCGCGGCGTTGAGCACGCCGAGCGCGTAGCGCCGGTCGTCGGTGCGGACCAGCCCGTTGACGCCGAGCACGATGTTGGCCTGCTCGAACGGCCGGCTCACCACGACGTCGCCGGTCGACGTACGACGGGCCCGGGAGCCGCGGCGCACCGCGAGCGGCCGCACCGAGGTGTCGACCAGGAAGTTCGCGCGGGAGAACGCCTTGCGGACCAGGCGTACGACGGCCGCATGGTCGACGTTGCCGGCGACCGCGACGACCATGTTCTCGGGGGTGTAGTGCGACCGGTAGTAGCGCAGCACCTGCGCGCGGGTCAGCGTGTGGATCGACTCGACGGTGCCGGCGATGGGCCGGCCGAGCGGCGAGGAGCCCCACGCCTTCTCGGCGAAGAGGTTGCCGACCACGTCGTCCGGGTCGTCGTCGTGCATGGCGATCTCGTCCAGGATCACCTCACGCTCGGCCTCCACGTCGGCCGACGCGATGGTCGAGGACGTGATCATGTCGCCGAGCACGTCCACCGCCAGCGGCAGGTCCTCGTCGAGGACCCGCGCGTGGAAGCAGGTGTACTCCTTCGCGGTGAAGGCGTTGAACTCGCCGCCGACCTCGTCGAGCTCGACGGAGATGTCCAGCGCCGAGCGCGACGGAGTGCCCTTGAAGAGCAGGTGCTCCAGGAAGTGCGAGGCACCCGAGAGGGACGGTGACTCGTCCCGGGACCCGACGCCGACCCACACCCCGATGGAGGCGGACCGGACGCCGGGCAACGCCTCGGTGACGACCCGCAGCCCTCCGGGGAGCACCGTACGTCGTACGAGTCCTCCCCCGTCCTCGTGGGACAGGAGGGTGCGGGTCGTGCCGGGCTTCTGCTGTGCTGCGGAGGCCGCCAAGTTACTCGGCGGACGCGTCCGCGTCGTCGGTCTTCTCACCGGACTCGGAGTCCTCGACGACCGGGACCAGCGACAGCTTGCCGCGGTCGTCGATCTCGCCGATCTCGACCTGGATCTTCTGGCCGACCGAGACGACGTCCTCGACGTTCTCGACCCGCTTGCCACCGGCCAGCGAACGCAGCTTGCTGATGTGCAGCAGGCCGTCCTTGCCCGGGAGCAGCGAGACGAACGCACCGAAGTTCGTCGTCTTGACGACGGTGCCGAGGTAGCGCTCGCCGACCTCCGGCATCGTCGGGTTCGCGATGCCGTTGATGATCGAGCGGGCGGCCTCGGCGGACTCGCCGTTGGTCGCACCGACGTAGATCGTGCCGTCGTCCTCGATGGTGATCTGGGCGCCGGTGTCGTCCTGGATCTGGTTGATGACCTTGCCCTTGGGGCCGATGACCTCACCGATCTTGTCGACCGGCACCTTCATCGTGATGATCCGCGGGGCGTTCAGGGACATCTCGCCCGGAGCGTCGATGGCCTCGGCCATCACGTCCAGGATCGCCATGCGGGCGTCCTTGGCCTGGGTCAGCGCGCCGGCCAGCACGTCGGCCGGGATGCCGTCGAGCTTGGTGTCGAGCTGGAGCGCGGTGACGAACTCCGGCGTGCCGGCGACCTTGAAGTCCATGTCGCCGAACGCGTCCTCGGCACCGAGGATGTCGGTGATCGCGACGTACTCGGTCTTGCCGTCGACCTCACCGGAGATGAGGCCCATCGCGATGCCGGCCACCGGCGCCTTCAGCGGCACACCGGCCTGCAGCAGCGACAGCGTCGAGGCGCAGACGGAGCCCATCGACGTCGAGCCGTTGGAGCCCATCGCCTCGGACACCTGGCGGATGGCGTAGGGGAACTCCTCGCGCGTCGGCAGCACCGGGACGAGCGCCCGGCCGGCCAGCGCGCCGTGGCCGATCTCGCGACGCTTGGGCGAGCCCACGCGACCGGTCTCACCGGTGGAGTACGGCGGGAAGTTGTAGTTGTGCAGGTAGCGGCGGCTCTTCTCCGGGGAGAGGGTGTCGAGCTTCTGCTCCATGGTCAGCATGTTCAGCGTGGTGACGCCCAGGATCTGGGTCTCGCCGCGCTCGAACAGGGCCGAGCCGTGCACCCGCGGGATCACGCCGACCTCGGCGGACAGCGGTCCGGATGTCGGTGAGGCCACGGCCGTCGATGCGGACCTTGTCGCGCAGCACGCGCTCGCGGACCAGCTTCTTGGTCAGCGACCGGAAGGCAGCACCGAGCTCCTTCTCGCGGCCCTCGAAGTCGGCGCCGAGCTTCTCGAGGACGGCGTCCTTGACCTCGTCCATCTTCGCCTCGCGCTCCTGCTTGCCCGCGATGGTGAGCGCGGGGGTCAGGTCGGCGGCGGCAGCGGCCTCGACCGCGGCGTAGACGTCGTCCTCGTAGTCGAGGAAGACCGGGAAGTCCTGCACCGGCTTCGCGGCCTGCTTGGCCAGCTCGACCTGCGCCTCGCAGAGCTGCTTGATGAACGGCTTGGCGGCGTCGAGGCCACCGGCCACGATCTCCTCGGTCGGCGCCTGGACGCCGGACTGCACGAGGTCCCAGGTCTGCTCGGTGGACTCGGCCTCGACCATCATGATCGCGACGTCGCCGGTCTCGGTGACGCGGCCGGCCACGACCATGTCGAAGACCGCACGCTCGAGCTGGCTGTGCGTCGGGAACGCGACCCACTGGCCGTCGATCAGCGCGACGCGGGTGCCGCCGACCGGGCCGGAGAACGGCAGGCCGGAGAGCTGGGTGGACATCGACGCGGCGTTGATCGCCAGGACGTCGTACGGCGTGTCGGGCTCGAGCGCCAGGACGGTGATGACGACCTGGACCTCGTTGCGCAGACCCTTCTTGAAGGTCGGGCGCAGCGGGCGGTCGATCAGCCGGCAGGTGAGGATCGCGTCCTCGCCCGGGCGACCCTCACGACGGAAGAACGAGCCGGGGATGCGCCCGGCGGCGTACATCCGCTCCTCCACGTCGATGGTCAGCGGGAAGAAGTCGAAGTGGTCCTTCGGGTGCTTGCCGGCGGTGGTCGCCGACAGCAGCATCGTCTCGTCGTCGAGGTAGGCGGTCACGGAGCCCGCGGCCTGACGGGCCAGCAGCCCGCTCTCGAACTTGACGGTGCGCGTGCCGAACGAGCCGTTGTCGATGACGGTCTCGACGGCGTAGATCTCGGGTCCCTCGGTCTGTGTTGTCACGAGTGGGGGTCCCCTTTCTGTCTCGCGGAGCGATCACGCGAGGGCGCCCTGGCGGTGGGTGCCGCGAAGGGGTGCCGGTCTTCGATCGAGGCCCGCGGCGCCGCTCCCCCGAGGGGAGGGTCCCGAAGGCCACTACCGAGGACCGGGCAGGACGTCCGCGGTCGCTCCAGTGGATGGTGTGTTCAGTTGTGAAACCAGTGGTGTGTCTCTGCCGCCGACCCTAGTGGGCGACGGCGCCGAGACGAAGCAGGGGCCGCCTCACGCGTGTGAGACGGCCCCGAGGCTCATCGGCGCAGGCCGAGCCGCTCGATGATCGAGCGGTAGCGGTTGATGTCTTCCTTCTGCATGTAGTTCAGAAGGCGACGACGCTGGCCCACCAGGAGGAGCAGACCACGACGGCTGTGGTGGTCGTGCTTGTGCTCCTTGAGGTGCTCGGTCAGGTGGCTGATGCGGTGCGTCAGCAGTGCGACCTGGACCTCGGGCGAACCCGTGTCGTTGGCGTTCGTGCCGTACTCGGCGATGATCTTCTTCTTGGTCTCCGCGTCGGTGCCAGTAGCCACCCGCAGCTCCTCTCGGTACATGTCGTTGCGCGGCGCGCCGGGGCCTGTTCACCCGGGCACTCTCGATCCGCGGCCGTTGCACGGCAAATGACGGTGTTGCCCGACTCACGCTGGGCAACCGCCCAAGACTATCAACGCGAGCGGGGTTTCTCCGAATCGGCGGAGGGGCTCGCACTCGGGCTCGGGCTGGCGCTCCCGCTGGGGGCGGTCTCCGGCACGGTCGTCGACCCGACCGGGGTCGGCAGCGCGACCGGCGGCACCACCGCGAGCGGGGCCGCCGGCAGGGCCGGGGGCCGGGCCGTGCTCCACGGGTCCCGTGCCGGCTGGTAGCCGTGCTGCTGGCGGACCGGCAACGGGTAGACGTTGAACAGCCTCTGGTCCCCGTTGAACCACGGGTAGGTGTGCACCCGGGCGCCGGCGGACCGGTACGTCGAGTAGTAGGGGTCCTGGTTGACCACCAGCGGGCGACCCTTCTGGTCGTAGAGCTGGACGCCGGTGAGCGGGTTGCCCTGCGCGTCGTAGGCGAAGACGTTGCGCACGTAGCGGTTGCCGGCCATCAGGCCGGGCCCGTGGTCCTCGCGCGCGTCGGCGTAGTAGCCGCCGTTGGCCAGCTGGTGGGAGGACCAGGCATCGGGGAACGACGACGCCACCACCGGGAGCACCACGACGGCGAACCCGTTGAGCCCGAGCAGCAGCAGCCGGGCGGCGCGGGGGTGATGCGCGACCGCGCGCGGCCAGAGCCGACCGAGCCCGAGCAGGGTGCTGCCGACGACGGCGGCGAGCAGCAGGACGACACTGGCGAGCTGGCTGCCGAGCGAGGGCAGCAGCGTGGGCTTCTCGACCGGCCCCATCAGCAGGTCGAGCAGCTGGATCGCCACCCAGGCGCGCAGCACCCACCAGGCGGGCCGCAGCGCCTGGACGACCGCCCACCCCTCGGCGACCCGCGGGTCCTTGGCCACCCAGCGCTCCCAGTCACCCCGGAGCCCGTCGAGGAGCTCGACGACCCGGTCGCCGAGCGGTCGGCGGGGTGCGGCCGGACGGTGGAACCGGCGAGCGCGGGCCTCCAGCCCGGCGGCCGCGCGCAGCTCCGCCGCATAGGCGTCCGGGTCGCCGAGGTCGCCCTCTCCCTCGGCCAGGCGCTCGGCCAGATCGGCCTCCAGCCCGCCGACGAGCTCCTCACGCTCCTCCTCCGTCAGGTCGGCGAGCCGGGACCTGACCTTCGCGACGAAGGCGGCCACGGCCGGGCTGGTGTGCAGCGTGTCGTTCATCGGTCTCCCCCTGAGGCGGCGCCGGCGATCGGCCGGGTCCGCTGGTCGGTGTCGAGCAGCGTGCTGACGGTGCGGGCGAAGGCGGTCCAGTCCTCGCGCTGCTGCTTGAGCTGGGTCCGGCCGGCGCCGGTGATGCCGTAGTACTTGCGGTGCGGGCCCTCGTCGCTCGGGACGACGTACGACGTCAGGGCGCCGGCCGCGTAGAGGCGGCGCAGCGTGCCGTAGACCGAGGCGTCGCCGACGCCGTCGAGCCCGCCGGCGCGGAGCCGCCGCACGACGTCGTAGCCGTAGCCGTCCTCGTCGTCCACGACCGCGAGCACCGCGAGGTCGAGGACTCCCTTGAGGAGCTGGGTGGTGTCCATGCATCCCACGGTACTACGGAATGCGAGGTAGTGCGCACGACGCGACACCGGCGTGTCGGCGGCCGGTCCAGGGAAGGACGGGTCTGCGAGGATGCCGAGATGGCGACGGTCGAGCGGCCCCTCGAGAAGAAGGGCGTGTGCAACCTGTGCGAGGCGATCTGCGGCCTGGTGTTCACCCTCGACGGCGACCGGATCACGTCGGTCAGGGGCGACGCGGACGACCCGCTGTCGCGCGGGCACATCTGCCCCAAGGCGGTCGCGCTCCAGGACGTGCACGAGGACCCGGACCGGCTGCGCCGCCCGGTGCGCCGCATCGGCGACCGGTGGCAGGAGGTGCCCTGGGACGAGGCGCTCGACCTGGTGGCGACGAACCTCGCCCGGGCCGTCAACGAGCACGGCCGCGACGCGCTGGCGATCTACCTCGGCAACCCCAACGTGCACAGCCTCGGCTCGATGACGCACGGCACCGCGATGGTGAAGTCGTTCCGGACCCGCAACAAGTACAGCGCCACGTCCGTCGACCAGCTGCCCGCACAGCTGCTCGCCTACCTATGCACGGCCACCAGCTGCTGCTGCCCGTCCCCGACATCGACCGGACCGACCTGTTCCTGGTCTTCGGGGCGAACCCGATGGCCTCCAACGGCTCGCTGATGACGGTGCCCGACTTCCCGGCCCGGCTGCGCGAGCTGAAGAAGCGCGGCGGCCGGATGGTGGTGGTCGACCCGCGGCGCACCGAGACCGCCAAGGCGGCGCACGAGCACCACTTCGTGCGCCCCGGCACCGACGCGTTCGTGCTGCTGGCCATGCTGCAGGTGCTGTTCGCCGAGGGGCTCACCACTCCCCCGGCGTACGTCGACGGGCTCGACGCCGTGCGCGCGGCGGTCGAGCCGTTCACCCCTGAGCGCGCCGAGGCGGCGTCGGGCATCGCCGCGGACGACGTACGCCGGCTGGCGCGGGAGCTCGCGGGCGCGAGGTCGGCGGCGGTGTACGGACGGGTCGGGGTCTCCACGCAGGAGTTCGGGCTGGTCGCGACCTGGGCCGTCCAGCTGCTCAACCTGGTGACCGGCAACCTCGACCGGCCGGGCGGTGTGATGCTGACCCGGCCCGCTGTCGACGCGGTGGGCCGCGGCTTCATCGGCCGCGGCCACCACGACGTGTGGCGCAGCCGCGTGCGTGGCCTGCCGGAGTTCGCCGGGGAGCTGCCGGTGGCCACGCTGGCCGACGAGATCCGCACTCCCGGCGAGGGACAGGTGCGCGCGCTGCTCACCCTGTCCGGCAACCCGGTCTCCTCGACCCCGGACGGCGCGGGCCTGGCCGAGGCGATCCGCACCCTGGACTTCGTCGCCGCGGTGGACTTCTACGTCAACGAGACCACCCGGCTGGCCGACGTGATCCTGCCGCCGACCGGCGCCCTGGAGAGGGACCACTACGACCTGGTGTTCCACACGCTGGCGGTGCGCAACACGGCGCGGTTCACCCCGGCTCTGTTCGAGAAGCCCGCGGGCGCCATGCACGACTGGGAGATCTACCGCGAGATCGTGCTGCGCACGCAGCGGCTGCTCACCTCGCGGAAGCCCCGCAAGGCGCGGCTGGTCCAGGCGGCGCGGATGCGGGTGTCGCCGACCCGGACCATCGACCTGCTGCTTCGGACGTCCACACCGCGGCTGTCGGTGCGCCGGCTGCGCCGCGGCCCGGTCGACCTCGGGCCGCTCCAGCCGTGCCTGCCCGAGCGGCTGCAGACCGAGGACCGCCGGATCCACGCGGCGCCGCAGCAGGTGCTCGACGACGTCGCCCGGCTCGACGCCGTCACGATCGCACCCGAGGGGCTGCTGCTCGTCGGCCGGCGGCACCAGCGCGACAACAACTCGTGGATGCACAACACGCCCCGGCTGACGAAGGGCAAGGCACGGCACCAGCTCTACATGCACCCGGCGGACCTGGTCGAGCGGGCGATCACCGACGGCTCGCTGGTGCGGGTGGCCTCGGCCGTGGGCACCGTCGAGGTCGAGGTGCAGGCCAGCGACGACATGATGCCGGGCGTGGTCAGCCTGCCGCACGGCTACGGGCACCGGCGGCCGGGCGTGCGGATGCGTCAGGCGGTCGAGCTGCCGGGCGCGTCGATGAACGACCTGACCGACCCGGCAGTGCTGGACGCCAGCGGCAACGCGGTGCTGTCCGGCGTCCCGGTGACGGTCACGCCGGCCGGCTGACCTCCCCGCTCAGCACCGCGCGCACGGCGTCGCGGGCGGCCATCGGGTCGACGGCCGCAAGTGCCACCTCGGCGGCCTGCTCGCAGACGTCCATCGACACCGCGGCCAGCTGCGCGCCCACGGGCCGGACCGCGGCCAGCGCCATCGACAGCGACGAGATGCCCATGCCGACCAGGGCGGTGGCCAGCATCGGGTCCGCCGCCGCCTCGCCGCAGACCCCGACCGGCTTGCCCGCCTGCTTGCCCGCCTCGGCGGTGATCGCGATCAGCTGGAGCACCGCCGGCTGCCAGGCGTCGGTGAGGTGCGCGAGGTCGGTGGCCATCCGGTCGGCGGCCATCGTGTACTGGGTCAGGTCGTTGGTGCCGATCGACAGGAAGTCGACGACCTCGAGCATCTTCGGCGCGAGCAGCGCGGCGCTCGGGATCTCCACCATCACGCCCGCCTTGAGCCCGTGGGCGCGGACCTGCCCGGCGAACTCCGCCGCCTCCGCGACGGTCGCCACCATCGGCGCCATCACCCACGTCTCCGTGCCGGTGCGCTCGGCCGCGGCGGCGATACCGGCGAGCTGGCGCTCCAGGAGGCCGGGGTTGCCGAACGACAGCCGCAGCCCGCGGACACCGAGCGCGGGGTTCTCCTCACCCTCGTGGGTGGCGAAGGCGATCGGCTTGTCCGACCCGGCGTCGAGGGTGCGCACCACGACGTAGCGGTGGTCACCGAAGGGCTGGAGCACCGCGCTGTAGATGTCGGCCTGCTCCTCGGCGGACGGCTCGTCCTTGCGGTTGAGGAAGCACAGCTCGGTGCGGAACAGCCCCACGCCCTCGACGGGTCCGGCGCCGGCGGAGGCCGCGGACGTCCCGTCGGCGACGTTGGCGAGCAGCTTGACCGGGGTGCCGTCGGCGGTGCGGCCGGGGCCGGTCCACTGCTCCAGCGCCTCGCGGGCGGCGCGGGCCTCCTCGACCTGCGCGGTCGCGGTCTCGGCGTCCGGCTCGACCTCCACCTCGCCCGTCGTACCGGAGACGAGGACGGGGGTGCCGTCCCGGAGCTCGAGCAGGCCGGCCACGCCGACCACGCAGGGGATGCCCAGCTGACGGGCGATGATCGCGGTGTGGCTGGTGGGGCCGCCCTTCTCGGTCACCAGCGCGACCACGGTGGCCGCGTCGAGCCCTGCGGTGTCGGCCGGCGCCAGGTCCTCGGCGACCAGCACCGAGGGCCTGTCGGGCACGGGCACGCCGGGCTCCGGCTCGCCGACCAGACGGGCGGTCACCCGGCGCTCGATGTCGCGCAGGTCGGTCACCCGCTCGGCCATCAGGCCACCCATCGTCGTGAAGATGCCGGCGAACTGCTCGACCGCGGCGTGCAGCGCGACGAGGAGGGGGTCCCCGGCCGCCAGCCGCTTCTTGACCGCCGCCCGCAGGCCCTTGTCGCGGGCCAGCCCGGCGGTGGCGGTGAGCACCTCGGCGGCGGCGCCGCTGGCGCGGTCGGCGCGGGCGGCCAGCCCCTCGGCCGTGGCACCGACCGCGACGTCGTACGCCGCGAGAGCCGCGTCGGCGTCGGGGAAGCCGGCGGACTCGAAGGCCGCGACCGCGGCCGGGGACACCGCGACGGTGGCGGTGACGACAGGGGCGTAGGCGACGCCGGGGACGACCGGGGTTCCGCGAAGGATGAGTGAGGTGGGCATGTACCGACCTTAGGCGGCGCGCCTCTTGACAGTCAACAGATTCGGGCGTAGAACAACAGAAACAAAAAGATGCATCCACGAACCCACAGGAGGCCCGGTTGTACGCCGAGGAACGCCAGCAAGCCATCGCCGACCTGGTCGCGCAGCGCGGCCGGCTGTCGGTGAACGCGTTGGCCGCCGAGTACGCCGTGACCACGGAGACGGTCCGCCGCGACCTGTCGGTGCTCGAGCGGGCCGGGATCCTGCGCCGCGTGCACGGCGGCGCGGTCCCCGCCGCGGCGCTGACGGCGCTGGAGTCCCGCGTCGGCGAGCGCGACCTGGCGCACGCCGACGAGAAGGACCGCATCGCCAAGCGGGCGCTGGCCCTGCTCCCGGCGACCGGCGGCAGCGTGATCCTCGACGCGGGCACCACGACCGCGCGGCTGGCGATGATGCTCCCCCGCGACCTGCAGCTGACGGTCGTCACCAACGCGGTGCCGATCGCGGCCCGGCTCGCCGGCTCCCCCAGCGTCGACCTGCACCTGCTCCCCGGCAAGGTCCGGCCGACCACCCACGCCGCCGTCGGCGAGGAGACGGTCGCGGCGCTCGGCCGGCTGCGCGCCGACGTCGCCTTCGTCGGCACCAACGGCATCTCCGGCGGCCACGGGCTGAGCACCCCCGACCACGCCGAGGCCGCCGCCAAGCGCGCGATGGTCGACGGCGCGCACACGGTGGTCGTGCTCGTCGACTCCTCCAAGATCGGCCAGGAGCACATGGTCCGGTTCGCCGACCTGGCCGACATCGACGTGGTGGTCACCGACGCCGGCATCGAGGACGCCGACCGTGACGAGCTCGAGGCGCACGACGTCGAGGTCGTCATCGCATGAGCACCCCGCACACCACCGGGCTGGTCGTCACCCTCACGCCGAACCCGAGCATCGACCGCACCGTCGCCCTCACCGGCGTCCTCGACCGCGGCGCGGTGCTGCGAGCGGAGTCGGTGACCTCGCAGGCGGGCGGCAAGGGTGTGAACATCTCGCGGGCCGCGCTGGCCGCGGGCGTGCCCACCATCGCCGTGCTCCCCGCCCTCAAGGACGACCCGTTCGTCGTCGAGCTGCTCCGCGACGGCATCGACTGCCGGCCCGAGCAGCCGGCCGGCGCCGTCCGCGTCAACCTGACCCTGACCGAGCCCGACGGCACCACCACGAAGGTCAACACGCCCGGTGCGGTCGTCGGCCCCGCCGACCTGGACCGGCTCGCGACCGCCGTCACCCAGCGTGCCCGCCAGGCCGCGTGGGTGGTGCTGGCCGGGTCGCTGCCGCCGGGCGCGCCGGACACGTGGTACGCCGAGCTGGTCGTCGCCCTCGCCGACAGCAACGCTCGGGTCGCGGTCGACACCTCGGGCGCACCGCTGGGCGCGCTCGCGGCCGGCCTGGAGCAGCACGCGCCCGACCTGATGAAGCCCAACGGCGAGGAGCTGGCCTCCCTCACCGGCGGCGACGCGGTGGCGATCGAGGCCGACCCCGCCGCCGCCGCGGCCGCCGCCGGCGTGCTGGTCGCGCGCGGCGTCGGCTCCGTGCTGGCCACCCTCGGCGGCTCCGGCGCGGTGCTGGTCACCGCGCAGGGCGCCTGGCACGCCACCCCTCCCCCGACCACCGTCGTCAGCACCGTCGGTGCCGGCGACTCCAGCCTGTTCGGCTACCTGCTCGGCGACCTCCGCGGCGCCGAGCCGGCCGAACGGCTGCGTCTCGCCGTGGCCTACGGCAGCGCCGCCGCCGGACTTCCCGGTACGACGATCCCCACCCCCACGCACGTCCGTCCCGAGCTCGTCGAGGTACGCGAGCTCGCCCTCCACACAGAGAACAGAGGTTGAGATGACCGACCAGAACGCGTCGATGATCACGCCCGAGCTCGTCCGCCTGGACGTCTCGCTCGGCAGTGACAAGACCGAGGTGATCCGAGCGCTGGCCCGCATCGTCGCCGAAGCCGGACGCACCACCAACCCGGACGGCCTCGCGGAGGACGCCCTGGCCCGCGAGGCCACCTCGGCCACGGGTCTCCCCGGCGGCATCGCGATCCCGCACTGCCGCACCGAGCACGTCGACGTGCCGACGCTCGCGTTCGCCCGGCTCTCCCCCGGCACCGACTTCGGGGCCAAGGACGGCCCGGCCGACCTCGCGTTCCTGATCGCCGCCCCGGCCGGAGGCGACGCCACCCACCTCAAGGTGCTCACCCAGCTCGCCCGCGCGCTGGTGAAGAAGGAGTTCACCGACGGGCTGCGCGGCGCGACCTCCGAGCAGGACGTCGTGGACCTGGTCAACAACGTCGTGGCGGCCCCTGGCGCGACCCCGGCTCCCGCCAAGGCCCCGGCTGCCGCCGCGGCCGGTGGCGCTGCCGCGGCTGCCACGGCGACCCCGTCCGCTCCGTCCGAGCCGGCCCCGGCCGCTCCTGCGGCACGCCGGTCGCTGGTCGCCGTGACCGCGTGCCCGACCGGCATCGCCCACACCTACATGGCCGCCGAGGCCCTGGAGGCGGCCGCCGCGCGCGCCGGGGTCGACATCGCCGTCGAGACGCAGGGCTCGGCCGGCTCCACGCCGCTGCCCCACGACACCATCGCCAACGCCGACGCCGCGATCTTCGCCGTCGACGTCGGGGTGCGTGACCGTTACCGGTTCGCCGGCAAGCCGCTCGTCGCGTCCGGGGTCAAGCGGGCCATCGACGACTCGGACGCCATGATCGCCGAGGCGGTGCGTCTGGTCGACGACCCGAACGCGCCCCGGGTGGAGGGTCTGAGCGGGGGTGCCGGCCCGAACGCGCGCGCCACCAGCGCCTCGGACGAGTCCTGGGGCCTGAAGATCCGTCGCGTGCTGATGACGGGCGTGTCGTACATGATCCCGTTCGTCGCCGCCGGCGGTCTGCTGATCGCCCTGTCGTTCCTGCTCGGCGGCTACGAGATCGTCGGCCCCGGCAACGACATCGCCACGGGCAACAGCCTGTTCAACCTGCCGGACGTCGACAAGCTCAACCTCGACCACGCGCTGTTCGGCAGTCCCTTCTTCGCCTACATCGGCGCCGTGTTCTTCACGATCGGCGGCGCGGCGTTCAGCTTCCTCGTGCCCGCCCTGGCCGGCTACATCGCCTTCGCGATCGCCGACCGGCCCGGCATCGCACCGGGCTTCGTGATGGGTGCCATCGCGGGCACCCTGCAGTCCGGCTTCCTCGGCGGCATCATCGGCGGCGTCATCGCCGGCCTGATGGCGCACTGGATCTCGACCTGGAAGGTGCCGACCTGGGCACGTGGCCTGATGCCCGTCGTGGTGATCCCGCTGCTGGCCACGATGATCTCCGGCGCGATCATGATCATCGTGCTCGGCAAGCCGCTCGGCGGGCTGATGGAAATCCTCACCAAGACGCTCAACAACCTGAACAGCGGCGGGCAGGCCATCCTGCTCGGCGTGGTGCTCGGCCTGATGATGGCGTTCGACATGGGTGGTCCGCTGAACAAGACGGCGTACCTGTTCGCCACCACCGGTCTGGCCGCCGTCGCGACGGCGACCGGGAACCCTCCGCAGCTGAAGGTGATGGCCGCGGTGATGCTGGCCGGGATGGTGCCGCCGCTGGCGCTGGCCCTGGCCACCGTGCTCCGCCCGCAGCTGTTCACCCCGGGTGAGCGGGAGAACGGCAAGGCGGCGTGGCTGCTCGGCGCGTCGTTCATCACCGAGGGCGCGATCCCGTTCGCGGCGGCCGACCCGCTGCGGGTGATCCCGTCGATCATGCTGGGCAGCGCGGTGACCGGCGGTCTCTCGATGGCGCTGAACGTGACGCTTCGGGCTCCGCATGGTGGGATCTTCGTGTTCTTCGCGGTCGGCAACCTGCTCGGGTTCGTGATCGCCCTGGCCGCGGGGATCGCGGTGGCCTGCGCCAGCGTGGTCATCCTGAAGACCTTGACGGAGAGCAAGGAGGAGATCGAGGAGCTGTCCTACTCCGTCTGAGTCCCCAGACCCCGTCTGCACCGAACCGAAGGAGCACCTACATGCCCAGCAAGACCGTCACCGTCGGCTCGTCCGTCGGCCTGCATGCCCGCCCCGCGGCGATCATCTCCGAGGCGGCCGGCGAGCTCGACGTCGAGGTCACCCTCGCCGTCCCCGGCGAGGAGCCGGTGGACGCCTCCTCCTCGCTGCTGATCATGACCCTCGGCGCCGCCTGCGGCGACCAGGTCGAGGTCGCCTCCGAGGACCAGGCCGCGCTCGACACGATCGCGGCCCTGGTCGAGAAGGACCTCGACGCCTAGCTGAGGTCGAGGATCGCGGCGAGGAGCTGCTCGCGTCTCGCGCGCACCAGCTCCGGCGTCAGGTCGCCCCGGCCGTGTGCTGCCCACACCGTGGACAGCACCGCGGCCGGGGCGCCGCTTTCCCGGCCGTTCGGCGCGGGCAGGAACCCGATCAGGTCGAGCAGCTGCCAGTACGCCGAGGCGTCCGCGTCCGCGCGTGAGGCGGCCACCCTGGTCGACGTACGACCGGCGGAAGGCGAGGGCGGTCTCCACCCCGTGCAGGCCGGCGAGGTTCGACGCGCAGTGCGCGACGTCCAGGTCGGCCGGCCCGGTCGACGTCTCGACCCAGTCGACGACCCCGCTGACCTTGCCGTCCTCCCAGAGCACGTTGCCGGGATGGAAGTCGCGGTGCAGGAACGTCGGCTCGTACGTCGGAGCGGGTGGCTCGAGCCGCGCGAAGGCCTCGCGGTAGACCCCGTCGTCGCGGGACCAGGGCGGCACGACCCGCTTGGCCGGGAACGCCCACGACTCGTACTCGCGCGGCCACGCACCGGGTCCCGGACGGACGGCGTGGATGTCGAGCAGGGCGGCGGCCAGCGCGTCGACGTCCGGGTCGACCAGGTCGACGGCACCGGGGAGCCGGGTCATCAGCAGGCTCGGGTCGCCGTCCGTGCGGTCCCCCCGCACGTCCAGCGCGATCGTGCTCGGGGTCGGCACCGCGGTGTCCTCGAGGAGCCCGTGGACGTCGCGCTCGCGACGCAGCAGCGGCTCCGCGTGCGTGCGCCAGGGTTCGTCGACCAGCTGCCGGAGCACCGCCTCGCGGCCGTCCTCGACCCGGACCAGGAGCATCCGCGACGCGACGCCGCCGGTCAGCGGACGGACCGCGACGACGGGTGCCTCCAGCGCGTCGCCCACCCAGCGGCGGGTCTCTTCCCCCAACGACATGTGCGCGCCTCAGCGACCCAGGGAGCGGTAGACCGCGCGGACCGCCACGGCACGTTCGAGCTCGCGGGTGACGGAGGTGAAGAACTGCTGGCGGTAGGTCTCGTCGGTGACGGCGTAGACGGTGAAGTAGAGCCCGGAGAACGCCGCGAGGAACACCGACACCTTGATGAGCGGGTCGGTGACGTTCGTGGCCTCGGGCTTCTGGCCGAGCCAGCTCCCCACCACCTCGGGCTGCATGATCACGTTGCCGAAGACCAGGAAGAACAGCAGCACCGCGACGGCCAGCAGCAGCACCTGCACGAACTGGGAGACCAGCAGCACCAGGACGAGGTTCCACTTCTGCAGGCCGGCCACCTCGACGATGCCGGCGAGCTCGGCCTCGTCGCGCTCGCTGAACACCTCGGCGGCGCTCGCCTCGACCGGCGTGCCGTGGCAGCGGGCGGCGAGCCGCTCCGGGTCGGTGTCGTCGTCGACCCGGTCCATCTCCTCGGGGAGCCGGACCAGCAGGAACGCCACCGCCATCGCCGCGAACAGCAGGACCGCCAGGGCCAGCACGCCGGGGTCCAGGGAGTTCGCGACCATCCAGACCTCGGTGTTGATGAACAGGAAGGTCACGAACAGCAGCAGCAGCGGGAGCGCGCGGGTCACGAGGGGGAACATCATCCCGAGGCTGCGGAGCGTGCGGCCGACGGCCCAGCGGGCGATCACCCGCAGGCGCAGCGTGGTGGCGGCGTACACCGCGAGCACCACGCCGGCCGCGAGCAGACCGACCAGCAGACCGAGGGACAGCGTGGTGAGCAGCCCGGTCCCGACACCGGCGACAGCGCCGAGGACCAGCGCCGTGGCGACCACCGGCAGCAGCCGGGCCCGGCTCAGGCCGCGCTTGACGACCATCCGCTCGGACTCGACGAAGTAGGGCAGCCCGTGCCGCAGGAACCACTGCTCCGCGTCGCGGATGGCCTGCTGGCGGGCCTCGGTCGGCACGCTCATCGTGACCCGGTGACGCCCAGCACTGCCCGGGTGCGCGCGACGTCCTGGGCCATGGTCGCGACGAGCTCCTCGACGGAGTCGAAGCGGAGCATGCCCCGGATCCGGGCGACGAAGGACACCTCCACCTCGACGCCGTAGAGCTCGAGGTCGTCGCGGTCCAGCACGTAGGACTCGACGCGTCGCTCGCGCTCCCCCTCGAAGGTCGGGTTGGTGCCCACGCTGATCGCGGCCGGGAGCAGCCCTTGGCCTGCCGCCTGTCCTGGCCTGTCGAAGGGTCGAGCCGGCGCAGCCACCCGGCGTAGACGCCGTCGGCGGGCGCGGCCAGCATCCCGGAGGTCGGCACGTTGGCGGTCGGGTAGCCGAGCTCGCGGCCGCGCTGGTCGCCCTTGACCACCTCGCCGCGCACGGTGAACGGATGCCCCAGGGCCTCCGCGGCGCCCTCGACGTCGCCACCCTGCAGGCAGCTGCGGACGTACGTCGACGACCAGACCTGCGGGCCGCCGTCGAGCGCGATGCCCTCGGCGGTGAAGTCGTGCGTCCGGCCCAGCTCAGCCAGCGTCGCGACGTCGCCGGACGCCTTCACGCCGAAGCGGAAGTTGGCGCCGACGACGACCGCCCGGGCATGCAGGGCGGCCACGAGGATGTCCTCGACGAACCGCTCCGGTGTCCAGGCAGCCACCTCGCGGGTGAACGGCGCGACGAGCACGGCGTCGACGCCGGCCTCGCCCAGCAGCCGGGCCCGGGTGGCCACGTCGGTGAGGGTCTGGGGGGCGTGCTCGGGCCGCAGCACGGCCATCGGGTGCGGGTCGAAGGTCACCGCCACGACGGGCAGGTCGCCCAGCGTCCGCGCGACCTCGCGCGCCCGTCGTACGACGTGCTGGTGGCCGAGGTGCACACCGTCGAAGTTGCCGACCGTGACGACGGTCCGCCCGAGGTCGCCGGGCACCTCGTCGAGGGAACGCCAGATCTGCACGGGGTTCATGCTGTCACAGCGGCGTCAGGCGAAGACCGCGACCGGCGCGGCCACCGGGCCCCGCTGCTCGTAGAGCGCGAGGAACCGGCCGTCGGGCGCGAGCACCGCCACCGTGCCCTCCCCCACCTCGGCCTCCAGCTTGCGGCCGTAGCCCACGTCGCGGGCCTGCTCCTCGCTGAGGTCGTACGTCGCGAAGCAGCGTCGCGCCACGTCGTCGATGCCGACCAGCCGGAGCTCGTCGGCCAGCGTGTCCAGGTCGTGCGCGTCCGCGAGCGTGAACGGCCCGACGGCGGTGCGGCGCAGCATCGTGAGGTGACCGCCGACGCCGAGGGCGGCGCCGAGGTCGCGGGCGATCGCCCGGATGTAGGTGCCGCTGCTGCAGCGCACCGACACGTCCACGTCCACGGCGTCCTCGCCCGGGCGGACGTCGGTGACCAGCAGCGCGTGGACGGTGACCGTGCGGGCCGGGAGGTCGACCTCCTCACCGGCACGGACCCGGGCGTAGGCACGCTTGCCGTCCACCTTGACCGCGGAGACGGCCGACGGCTTCTGCTCGAGGACGCCGACGAACGCACCCGCGGCGGACCGGACGTCGTCCTCGGTGAGGTGCGCGACCGACGCGGTCGAGAGCGTCTCGCCCTCCGCGTCGTCGGTGCTGGTGGCCGCACCGAGCCGGATCGTGGCGTCGTACGCCTTCTCGGTGAGGGTGAGGTGGCCGAGCAGCCGGGTGGCCCGCTCGACCCCGACCAGCAGCACGCCGGTCGCCATCGGGTCGAGGGTGCCGGCGTGCCCGACCTTGCGGGTGCCGGCGAGCCGCCGGATGCGGGCGACCACGTCGTGCGAGGTCATCCCGGACGGCTTGTCGACGACGACCAGCCCCGGCTCTGTCACGCTGTCCTGAGGAGCCGAGGGACGAGGCGTCTCGAAGGGCTCGTCGTCGGCGTCATCGACGTCGTCGGGCTCGTGCGGCTTGCGGTACGGGTCCGCCTCGCCGGCGTACGTCGCACCCGCCGACGCCGCGGCGACGGCGGCGTCGGACTCCCGTGCCTTGGCCAGCAGCTCGTCGAGGTGCCGGGCCGTGTCGGGCAGCGCGTCGTGGATGAACTCCAGCGTCGGCGCGTGCCGCATGCCGAGCTGCTTGGCGACCTCGGAGCGGATCAGCCCCTTGGCGGACTCGAGCGCCGCCGCGGACGCCGCGACCTGCTCGACCTCGCCGAGGACCGTGTAGAACACGGACGCCTGCTGGGTGTCACCGCTGACCCGGACGTCGGTCACCGTCACGAACCCGAGCCGCGGGTCCTTGATCCGCCGCTCCAGCATCTCCGCGACGACGACCTGGATCCGGTCCGCCACCTTGCGGACCCTGGGGTTTGCCACTGCTGCTCCTGAACGCTGACTTGGCGCAATTGGTTGCCGGGCACACGCTGACCCGGCGCGTCTGGCGGGCAGGCAGCCGGTGAGTCGGCGCGAGTGGCGCCGGCCGGTCGGCTGGGCTCCCTGCCCGGCGGGTGAGGCGTCGCGTTCTGTGGCTCCGCTGACGCTTCGCCGCAGAACGCGACGCCTCACCCACACATCCGCACGGGCTAGGCCCGCGGGATTTCCCGCATCTCGAAGCACTCGACGATGTCGCCCTGCTTGATGTCGTTGAAGCCCCGCAGGGTCAGACCACACTCGAAGCCCTCGCGGACCTCGGCGACGTCGTCCTTCTCGCGGCGCAGCGACGACAGGTCGAGGTTGTCGTTCGCCACGTTGCCGTCGCGGATGAGCCGCGCCTTGGCGTTGCGTCGGATGACACCACTGGTGACCATGCAGCCGGCGATGTTGCCGATCTTGCTGGAGCGGAAGATCTCCCGGATCTCGGCCTGGCCGAGGGTGACCTCTTCGTACTCCGGCTTGAGCAGACCCTTGAGGGCCGCCTCGATCTCCTCGATCGCCTGGTAGATGACCGAGTAGTAGCGGATCTCCACGCCCTCCTTGTCGGCCATCTCCGTCGCCTTGCCCTGCGGGCGGACGTTGAAGCCGATGATGATGGCGTCGGAGGCGGCAGCCAGGTCGACGTTGGTCTCGGTGATCGCACCGACACCGCGGTCGATGACCCGCAGGCTGACCTCGTCGCCGACGTCGATCTTGGCGAGCGAGTCCTCGAGCGCCTCGACCGAACCGGACACGTCGCCCTTCAGGATCAGGTTGAGCTCCTGGCTCTTGCCCTTCTCCATCGAGGACATGAAGTCCTCCAGGGTGCGACGCACGCGACGCTTGGCCTGCATGGCCGCCCGCTCACGCGACTCGCGCCGCTCGGCGATCTGCCGGGCCATGCGGTCGTCCTCGACCACGATGAAGTTCTGCCCGGCGCCGGGTACGGCGGTCAGGCCGAGCACCATCGCGGGGCGCGACGGGTCCGCTTCCTCGATGTTGTCGCCGTACTCGTCGATCATGGCGCGCACACGGCCGTAGGCCGGGCCCGCGACGATCGACTGACCGACCCTGAGCGTTCCGCGCTGGACGAGCACCGTCGCGACGGGACCGCGGCCCCGGTCGAGGTGCGCCTCGATGACGAGGCCCTGCGCGTCCTGGTCGGGGTTGGCCCGCAGGTCGAGCGAGGCGTCCGCCGTCAGCACGATGGCCTCGAGCAGCTTGTCCAGGTTGAGCTCGGACTTCGCCGAGACGTCGACGAACATCGTGTCGCCGCCGTACTCCTCGGGGACCAGGCCGTACTCCGTGAGCTGGCCACGGACCTTGGTCGGGTCGGAGTCTTCCTTGTCGATCTTGTTGACCGCGACCACGATCGGGACGCCGGCGGCCTTGGCGTGGTTGAGCGCCTCGACCGTCTGCGGCATCACGCCGTCGTCGGCCGCGACCACCAGGACCGCGATGTCGGTCGCCTGCGCACCACGGGCACGCATGGCGGTGAACGCCTCGTGACCCGGGGTGTCGATGAAGGTGATCCGACGCTCGTCGCCGTCGACCTCGGTGGCCACCTGGTAGGCACCGATGTGCTGGGTGATGCCACCGGCCTCCTTGGCGACCACGTTGGCGTTGCGCAGCGCGTCGAGCAGCTTGGTCTTTCCGTGGTCGACGTGACCCATGACCGTGACGACCGGCGGGCGGGCCGCGAGGTCGTCCTCGTCGCCCTCGTCCTCACCGAACTCGAGGTCGAAGGACTCCAGCAGCTCGCGGTCCTCGTCCTCGGGCGAGACGACCTGGATGACGTAGTTCAGCTCGTCACCGAGCAGCTCGAGGGTCTCGTCGTTGACGGACTCGGTCGCGGTGACCATCTCGCCCAGGCTGAACAGCATCTGCACCAGCGAGCTGCCGCGTCGACGCCGATCTTCTCGGCGAAGTCGGTCAGCGACGAGCCACGCGCCAGGCGGACGGTCTCGCCGTCGCCCTTGCGGACGCGCACGCCACCGATCGTCGGGGCCTGCATCTGCTCGAACTCTTGACGACGCGCGCGCTTCGACTTGCGACCACGACGCGACGGACCGCCGGGACGGCCGAACGCACCCTGGGTCTGGCCACGCTGGCCGGGACGACCGCCACCGGGACGGCCACCGCCGCCGGGACGGCCGGCGAAGCCGCCGCCACCACCGGGAGCGCCACCCGGCGCACCACCACGACCGGGCGCACCACCGCGCCCGCCGGGCGCACCACCGCGACCGGGCGCACCGCCACGGCCGGCGGGGGCGGGACGGCCACCGGGACCGCCACCGAAGGCGGCCGGGGACTTCGGCATCATCGCCGGGTTGGGGCGCGGCATGCCGGGACGACCGGTGCCGCCACCGGCGGGCAGCCCACCGGTGCGGCCGGGAGCCCCGCCGCCGTCGCGACCGGCCGGCGGACGCGGCGGACGGTCGGCACGGTCACCCGGAGCCTCCGGGCCGCTGCGGGCCGCGGGACGGCGCCCCATGCCCTGGGTCTGGGAGAACGGGTTGTTGCCGGGACGCGGCGCGCCGGGACGGGCCGACGGGCGAGCCGGCGGCGGACCGGGACGACGGGTCGTCTCGCCGGTGCCCGGGCTCGCGTCGGTGCCGGCGGACGCCGCCGGTGCCTCGGGGGTTGGCTCCGGACGTGCCGGGGCCGGGGTCTCGGCCTCGGGCTGGGCCGGCGGGGTAGCCGGACCGGGACGCGGACCCGGACGGGGCGCGGTCCTGGCGGCGGGTGCCTCGGCGGCCGGCTGGGCCGGCGCTGCCGCGGGGGTCTCCGCGGGCGCACTCGGGGCGCCGTTCGCCGAGGTGTCGGCGGGGGCCGGCTTCGCAGCGGGCTGCCCCGTGACCTGCTCAGCGGGCTGCTCGACAGCCTTCTCAGCGGCCGTCTCGGCAGGCTTCTCGGGGGCGGCCTTCGCCGCCGGCTTCGGCGCGGCCTTCTTGGCGGCACCCTTGTCGGCGGCCGCCTTCAGCTCGGCACCGAACTGATCGGTGAACCTCTTCACCACAGGGGGTTCGACGGTCGACGATGCCGACTTGACGAACTCCCCCATCTCCTTGAGCTTGGTCAGGACGACCTTGCTCTCGACTCCGAGCTCTTTGGCGAGCTCGTGGACTCGGACCTTAGCCACGCTTCTCCTTCTGGTCCGAGTCCCGGGTCCCCGCGGAAGCGAGGGGGGTGTCGGACCGTTAGCTGGTGTGCATGCTCATCGGAAAGTACTCATCGAGTGCTCATGAGCTGCTGCTCCAATTTCTGTTCGGTCGTTCACGGTTGCTTGTCGTGCTGGTCGTGCTGAGAGCCGCGGACGAGCTCCTCCACCGCTGTCGTGGCAAGCCGACCCTGGACCTTGAGGGCCCGGGGGAAGGCTCGGCGACGAACGGCGAGCTCGAGGCACTCGATCGTGGGGTGCAGGTGCGCCCCCCGGCCGGGTGCCCGTCCTGCCGGATCGGGGAGGACCTCGAGGCCCGATCCCCGGTCACCGGCGACGACACGCAACAACTCTCGTCTCTCGACCCGCTCCCGACACCCCACACATGTGCGGACACTGCCTCGGACTGCGTCGGAGGACATGGGTCTGCACAGGCTTTCTGGTGACGGAGGCGAACCGCCGTACAGTCTAGCGGCTGCGCGGCCGAGAGCCGAACCGACGGTCAGTCACGGACGCTGCCTCCGGTGTCGGACGGGGAGTCGGAGCGGGGCAGCGGCGGCGCGACGGGTACGACGGGCTCGGCCGGCGCCTCGTCGGAGCGGATGTCGATGCGCCAGCCGGTGAGCCGCGCGGCGAGGCGGGCGTTCTGCCCCTCCTTGCCGATCGCCAGCGACAGCTGGTAGTCCGGCACGACCACGCGCGCCGAGCGGGCGGCGAGGTCGACGATCTCGACGCTGCTGACCCGCGCCGGCGACAGCGCGTGCCCGACCATCTCGGCGGGATCCTCGGAGAAGTCGACGATGTCGATCTTCTCGCCGTGCAGCTCGTTCATCACCGACCGGACCCGCTGGCCCATCGGCCCGATGCAGGAGCCCTTGGCGTTCACCCCGGGCACCGTCGAGCGCACCGCGATCTTGGTGCGGTGGCCGGCCTCGCGGGCGATGCCGCAGATCTCGACGGTGCCGTCGGCGATCTCAGGCACCTCGAGGGCGAACAGCTTCTTGACCAGGTTGGGGTGTGAGCGCGACAGCATCACCTGCGGCCCGCGCATGCCCTTGCGGACCGAGATCACGAGGCAGCGGATCCGGGTGCCGTGCAGGTAGCGCTCCCCGGGGACCCGCTCGCCGGACGGCAGCAGCGCCTCGAGCCGACCGAGGTCGACCATCACGTCCTGCGGGTCGCGACCCTGCTGGATCACGCCGGAGATGATGTCGCCCTCCTTGCCGGAGAACTCCCCGAACTTGATGTCGTCCTCGGCGTCCCGCAGCCGTTGCAGCATGATCTGCTTCGCGGTGGTCGCGGCGATCCGGCCGAAGCCCTCGGGAGTGTCGTCGTACTCCCCGACCTTCTTGCCCTCGTCGTCGAGCTCGGCGGCGTACACCGTCACGTGACCGGTCTTGCGGTCCAGCTCGACGCGAGAGTCGGACTGCGCGCCCGGCGACTTGTGGTACGCCGTGAGAAGCGACTGCTCGATGGCCTCCACGAGGATGTCGAAGGAGATCTCCTTCTCACGCTCCAGCGAGCGCAGGATGGTCATGTCGATGTCCATGACGTCAGGACTCCTTCCGGTTGAACTCGATCTGGATCTTGGCCTTCTTCACGTCAACGAACGCGACCTCGTCGGGGTTGCCGTCGACGTCGAGCACCGCGCGCGTGTCGTCGCTGTCGGTGATCCGGCCGGCCACGGTGCGCCCGTCGCCGAGCGTGGCCTTGACCAGCCGGCCCTGGTTGCGTCGCCAGTGGCGGGGGTGCGTGAGCGGCCGGTCGGTGCCGGGCGAGGTGACCTCGAGGGTGTAGGGCTGCTCGCCCATCACGTCGGACCCCTCCGGGCCGTCGAGGACCCGCGAGACCTCCTTGGTGGCCTCGGCGATGTCGTCGAGGGTGACCCCGCCGTCCTTGTCGACGGCGACGCGCAGCAGGCGGCGCTTCCCTGCGGGGGTGAGATCGATGGCCTCGACGTCGAGGCCTGTCGCAGCGAGAGGCTCTGTCAGCACCTCGGCGATCCGGCTCCGGGTCTGGTCGGTGCTCACGGGGGCGTCCTTCCTGCTCTGCTGTTGTGGTTCCTCAGCCTAGCGAACCACGATCGCCGACCGGTCAGCGCGTTGTAGCCTCAGGCATGCCTCGCCCCCACTGGTCAGCCGTCGTGCCGGTGGTGGCCTCGCTGGCGTTGCTCAGCGGGTGCAGCGGCGGCTCCCCGGCGGCCGGGGACAACCCCTCGGGCTCGCCGTCCGGCGGCTCCGCGAGCGTCTCCCCGAGCCCCGTCCCGTCCGTCGAACCCGCACCGTCGGCACCCGCCGCGGCACGCAGCCGCACGCCGGCCGGGCAGCGTGCGTTCGCGCGGCACGTGATGGATCTGTGGGCCTACGCGCTGCGCACCAACGACCCCAAGCCACTGGCCGCGACCCGTCTCGGCAAGGCTCCCTGCGGCGGCTGCGCGCCGCTGGCCAAGGAGCTCGCGTCGCGACGCACGCAGGGATGGACGGTCGACTTCCCGGGGCTGACCGTGCGGAGCATCGCGCTGTCGTCCCAGGGCGGCGACCGGGTCGCGCAGGCACGGGTGGACGTGCCGGCCAGCGACTCCTACAACGACGACGGCACCTTCCGGAACACCAGCCCGGCCCACAAGGGCGCGGAGTTCCTGGTGCAGATGCGCTACGTGAAGTCGCAGTGGCGCCTGGTCAGCTTCAGCGCCGGCTGACTGGATACGCTCGGCGCGTGCACTCCCCCGTCCCGTCGCGCAGCACCCTGACCCGGCGTACGGCGTTGGGCGTCGTCACGGCGGGCAGTGCCGCGGCGCTCGCGGGCTGCACGCCCAGCGGTATCGACCGACGCCCGCGCAAGAACGCCTCCGCCGCACCGACCCCCGACGCCGACCCGGACGTGGCGCTGGCCGCCACCGTGCTCGCCGACGAGCAGGCGATGCTCGACCTGATCGCCGCGACGGTCGCCCGTCACCCGGCCCTGGAGGCGCGGCTGGCCACGGCGCGGGACGCCCACCAGGCGCACGTCGACCTGCTCACCAAGGCGGTGCCGAAGGACGCCCGCGTCTCCCCCGCCGCGTCGCCGTCGGCGGACACCTCGCCGTCGGTCTCCCCGTCGGTGTCGCCGTCGCCGACCGGTCCCCCGACCGTGCCGGCCCGGCGGCCCGCGTGCCGTCGCCGCGCTCGCGGACGCGGAGGACCGGCTCGCGCTCGTCGGACGGCGCAGCGCGTTCGCTGCCCAGAGCGGGGCGTTCGCGCGGGTGCTGGCCGGCATGTCGGCCTCCGCGGCGCAGCACGCCGTGGCGCTGGGCGACACCGGGGAGCTCCCGTGACCCCGCTCGAGGCTCTCCAGCAGACGCTGGCCGGCGAGCACGCCGCGGTCTACGTCTACCGCGCGCTCGCGGGCCGGGTGTCGGCCTCCGCGCAGCCGACGCTGGCGGCCCGGCTGGGCTCGGCGTACACCACGCACCGCGGCCGCCGTGACCAGCTGACCGCGATGGTCCGGCTGGCCGGCGGCGACCCTGTCGCCGCCGACGTCAGCTACGAGCTGCCGAACCCGAGCCGGACGGCCGCGCAGCTGACCGACGGCGCTCTGGTCACCGAGGAGCGCTGCGCGGAGGTGTACGCGTCCATGGTCGGCAGCACCGCCCGGGCGAACCGGCAGTGGGCCCTCGAGGCATTGACCGACGCCGCCGTGCGGCAGCTGTCGTTCGGCGGCCGGCCGGCCGACGTTCCCCGGCCTCCCCGAGCTCTAGGGCCGAGACGAGAAGACCCTCCCCGCTCCAGGAAGCGCCTGGGACGAGGAGGGTCTGCTCGACGGGACGGCCCCCGAGAAATCGGCCTTCCCGCGACACGCGCGGCCTGGGGTCGCCTACGCGCGGTACGCGGAGAACATCTGCTGCATCCGCGTGGTCTGGCCAGAGGTGAACTGGTCGTAGCAGGGGTCGTAGCTGTAGTCCATGTAGTTGTGGATCGGGTCGAGGCCCGGCAGCGAGCACGAGTCCCGGCCCGCCGGGCAGCCACTCGTCGCGCTGCTCTGCGCCGGGGTGTCGCTCACTTCGTCGTTCGTGGTCGTGCAGCCGCCCTGGAACGTGTGGTAGAGCCCGAACCAGTGGCCGGCCTCGTGCGAGGCGGTCTTGCCCTGGTTGTAGTTGGTGGCGCTGCCGCCCGGCAGCGAGGAGTACTGCACCCGGATGCCGTCGATGCTCGGGCTCTTGCTGTAGTCCCAGGGGAACGTCGCGATGCCGAGGTAGGCGAAGTCCACGAGCCAGATGTTCAGCGCGTTGGCACCGCCCTGCCGGGTCTGGGAGCGGTACGACGTCGACTGCTTGTCCTGGTGCCAGCTGGTGTTGTAGTAGCGGTCCACACCGGCGAGGGAGAACGTGAAGCCGGTGTTCGACGCGGCCGACGACTCGCCGCCGGCGTAGTCCTGGTTGAGCTCGGCGATCTGCTGGGTGATCTGGGCGTCGGTGACGTCGCCGTTGCCGTTCGCGTCGGCCATCACGTGCACGTAGACCGGGACGCCCGCACCCGCCGCCGGGGGCGTGCCGCCGGGCTGCTTGCGCTTGTTCGGCCAGGATCTCCTTGGTGCGCTTCTCGATCGCGGCCTGCTCCTTGGCCGAGAGCTCCCGGTGGTCCGCGCCGGCGCGACCTCCGCGCGCGGCGGCGGCACCCCCGGTGCCCGCTCCCAGCTCGTGCGGGTCGAGGCAGGTCGCCGCCCGGCCGGACACCGGCTCGGAGGCCTGGGCCGGGGTGGCCCCGGCGACACAGAAGCTGCCGACCACGGCGGTGACGCCGGCCAGGGCTGCGAGACGACGACCGCGGTGGCGGCTGGGGGAACGAGTCATGGGCACGTCCTTCGTGAGGTCCGAGATGAGGGAGTTGTGCTCCCGTGCCCCGATCCTCCCCAGCACGCGCGCGTGCCGTAACCCTTGCGGGCGTGGATGTTGTGCAGGTTTGCGCAGGTTCCGGATCGTGCAAACGCCTGCCCGGAGCCGGCCGCGTCAGCGCCTGTCGCGCCAGCCGGCGACCACGTCGTAGACCTGCGCGAGCCGGTGCGCCACGGCGTCCGGCTCACCCTCGGTGTGCCCCACCTGGCTGGTCGGGATGTCGCTGTGCGGCACGTGGATGGTGCGCATCCCGACGTTGGCCGCGCCCCAGATGTCGTCGAAGAGCCGGTCGCCGACGAACACGCAGGCCGCCGGGTCGGTCGCCTCGACGGCGTCCATCGCGGCACGGAACGCCTCCGGTGCCGGCTTCGTCCACGGGATCTCGCTGGTGTAGACGGCGCCGTCGAGCAGGTGGAGGACGCCGTCGCGGCGGAAGAAGTCCTCGTGCCACTCGCGCGGCCACACCGTGTTCGACAGCACGCCGACCTTGACGCCGTCCCGGCGCAGCGCCTCGAGAAGGGGCACGACGTCCGGGTCGGTGTGGGTGTGCGGCTCCCAGAACGCCCGGTAGCCGGTGAGCAGCGACGCGTCGTGCTCCAGCCCGGCCTCGTCGAAGAGGTCGGCGACCGTGGCGCTCGTGTGGTGGTCGCGCGAGCGGCCCCAGACCGCGTCACCGGCGGCCCGCAGCAGCGCGGCCGCGGTGTCGTCGGCGCCGACCGCCGCGGCCGCGAGGGCCTGCGCCTCGAGCTCGAAGTCGACGTCGTGCCAGGGCGTGAGCGTGCCGCCCCAGTCGAAGATGACGGCCTCGACGTCCGCCACCTAGGCCGTGCCTCTCAAAGCCGTCGCGGCGGCCTCTTCTCGAGCCACGTCCTAGCCCTCCGAGATCGGGTTGCCGACCGGCTCGCGGACTGCGTTGACGACGTGGCCCACGACGTCGGCCAGCGCGACGTCCTCGCGCTCCCCCGACGCCCGGTCCTTGACCTCGACGACACCGTCGACGAAGCCCTTGCCCACCACGACGATCGTCGGCACGCCGATCAGCTCGGCGTCCTTGAACTTCACGCCCGGCGAGACCTTGACCCGGTCGTCGTACAGCACGGTCAGGCCCTGCGCGGTGAGGTCGACGGCCAGCTTGGCGGCCGCGTCGAAGACGGCCTGGTCCTTGCCGGTCGCGACGAGGTGTACGTCGGCCGGGGCGACCTCGCGGGGCCAGACCAGGCCGAGCTCGTCGTGGGTGTTCTCGGCGATCGCCGCGACGGCGCGGGAGACGCCGATGCCGTAGGAGCCCATGGTGACCGTGACGAGCTTGCCGATCTCGTCGAGCACCTGGAGGCCGAGCGCGTCGGCGTACTTGCGGCCGAGCGCGAAGATGTGGCCCATCTCGATGCCCCGGGCCGTGTGGAGCGTGCCATCACAGTTGGGACAGGGGTCGCCGTCGCGGACCTCGGCGGCCTCGATGGTGCCGTCGGGCGTGAAGTCGCGACCGGCCACCAGGTCGAGCACGTGCGAGCCGGACACGTCCGCGCCGGTGACCCAGCGGGTGCCCTCGACCACGCGCGGGTCGACGAGGTAGCGGATGCCGGACTCGTTCTTCTCCCCCAGCACGCCGGGGCCGATGTAGCCCTTGGCCAGCGAGGGGAACCTCGCGAAGTCCTTCTCGTCGAAGGCCTCGACCTCGGTCGGCTCGAGCTGGCCCTCGAGGCGCTTCTCGTCGACCTCGCGGTCGCCGGGCAGGCCGATCGCGATCGGCTCGCGGGTGCCGTCGGGGTGCTTGAGCACGACGAGGACGTTCTTCAACGTGTCGCCGGCGTTCCAGGGGCGGTCGTCGCGGGGGAACTTCTCGTTGAGGTGGTCGACGAGGGTCTCGATGGTGGGCGTGTCCGGCGTCTGCTCCGCGTGCGCGGCGGGGGCGTCGTCGTAGGCGACCGGCTGCGGGGGCCGGACCTGCACGGCCTCGACGTTGGCGGCGTAGTCGCAGCTCGAGCAGCGGACGTAGGTGTCCTCGCCGTTCTCGGCGGTGGCGAGGAACTCCTCCGACATCGAGCCGCCCATCGCACCCGACGTGGCCTTGACGATCACGTAGTCGAAGCCGAGCCGGTCGAAGGTCTTGACGTAGGCCGAGCGGTGGGCGGCGTACGACTTCTCGAGCCCCTCGTCGGAGGTGTCGAAGGAGTAGGAGTCCTTCATCACGAACTCGCGGCCGCGCAGGATGCCGGCGCGGGGACGCGCCTCGTCGCGGTACTTCGTCTGGATCTGGTAGAGCCAGACCGGCAGGTCCTTGTAGGAGGAGTAGAGGTCCTTCACGACGAGCGTGAACAGCTCCTCGTGCGTGGGGCCGAGCAGGTAGTCGGCGCCCTTGCGGTCCTTGAGCCGGAAGATGCCGTCGCCGTACTCCGTCCAGCGGCCGGTCGCCTCGTAGGGCTCGCGGGGCAGCAGCGCCGGGAACTGCAGCTCCTGGGCGCCCATGCCGTCCATCTCCTCGCGGACGATGCGCTCGATGTTGCGCAGCACCCGCAGGCCGAGCGGCAGCCAGGTGTAGATGCCCGGCGCGACCCGCCGGATGTAGCCCGCGCGCACGAGCAGCCGGTGGCTCGGCACCTCGGCGTCCGCGGGGTCGTCCCGGAGGGTACGCACGAACAGGCTCGACATCCGCAGGATCATGCGCGCAAGGCTAACGGCCGCCCTGGTACGACCGCACACCAGTTTGCCCTCAGCGACGGCCACCCTTCGCGACCGCGTGCGACAGGTCGTTGACGGCCCGGTCGCGGCTGGACAGCGGCGCCAGGCCGAAGCTGCGCTCGATGGTCGCCAGGATCGACGTCGTGTCGTACGGCGTGTGGTCGACGCCGGACCGACGCAGCGAACGCCCGATCACCAGCGCCGGGATGCGGGTGCCCGGACCCCACTTGTCGTGGGTGCCCTTCTTGGCGCCGGCAGCGGGCGGGGAGACGTGGTCCCACTGGCCGCCGTACTCGTCGTAGGTCACGACGACCAGCGTCTTCCTGGCGTCGGGTCCGTTGGTGATCGTCTTGAGCAGGTCGACGAGGTGGTCGCTGCCGTTCGGCTCGCTGGCGTAGCCGGGGTGCTCGTTCTCGGCGCCGTAGGGCTTCACGAAGCTGACCGTCGGCAGGTGGCCGGTGCGGGCCGCCGTGATGAACCGTCGCTCGTCCTTGAGGTGCGCGCGTCCGGGCTTCCCGGGGGCGTAGTTCGCGAAGTAGTTGAACGGCTGGTGGTGGAACTGGAACAACGGTCCCGGCTTCCCGGCCGACGCCTCGCGCCACCCGCCGGAGTACCACTTCCAGGAGATCCCGGCCTTGGTCAGCCGGTCACCGATGTTGGGGTACCTCGCGTCGTTGATCAGCGGGATCTTCGCGGCCGGGGCGGGCGCGGCGGGCGGGCTGGACGGCTGCACGGTGTTGACCGCGAAGTCGCCACAGGCGCTGCGGTACTTCATCTGCGCCGGGTCGTTGCACGAGCGGGTGAGCTGGCCGTCCTTGACCGTCCCCGTCGGCGTGTAGAGGGGGTACTTCGTGACCATGCCGTTGCTGTCGAGCACCGAGTTGCCCGCACCGCCGGCCCCGTGGCTGGTGTCGAGCGGGGTGCGGGCCGCGATGAGCCACTGGTGGTTGAGGAACGAGCCGCCGAACGCCGCCTGGAAGAACCGGTCGGCCACGACGTACTTGGGCGCACCCTTGCGGTGCAGGTACTTGTAGATCGGCAGCTCGCGGGTCTTGTAGTAGCCCTGGGTCAGGCCGACCGCGTCCGAGCCGGTGGTGTAGCGGTCCTGCCGGCCGCCGTGGATCTGGTACTGCTCCTGGTAGAAGCGGTGCACGATGTCGCGGGTGCAGCCACCGGGCTGGCACCGAGACCCCTTCGCCAGACCGTTGGGCGCGAAGACGCCCTCCGGCGGGCAGGTGGTGTCCGCGGCCTTGATGTAGCGGTCGATCGCGAACGGCTTGTTCGCGAAGTGGCTGGTGACGGCGTGGCCGCTGTCGGCGCAGTCGGCCGGCTGCGGCGGGCTGGTCAGGTTGACGTCGTCCTGGAGCAGGCAGGAGTACTTCGTGCCGTTCTGCGCGACCTGGGTGGTGTGCGCCGCCGTGGCGCGCGAGCGACCGTTGACGCGCTGGCCGTTGACGCTTCCCCAGCCGCCGTACAGGTTGTCGAAGGAGTGGTTCTCCTCGTAGATCACCACGAGGTGCTTGAAGCCGCCTGGCAGCCCCGGACGGGCCGGACGAGCCGCCACCTGCTGCACCTGCTTCACCTGCTGCACCGACTGCTGGCGGACCACCTGCGCTGGTGCGGCACCGTGCGCGGAGGCTGACCCTGCTGCGAGCGGTGCGGCCGCGACAGCGGCGGCGGCGCACCCGGCGACGATTCCCAAGACCCTGTTCATCTGTGCTCCCTGCTCACCGGGCTCCCGAGCGGAACCCCGCCCCACTCAAGCGAGGCCGGTTGAACTTGGCAAGAGCAACGCGCGTCGGGTGCGTGAACGGGTCTCAGAACATGATCGTGGAGAAGGTGCCCGTCTGCTCGAAGCCGGCGCGGGCGTAGGCGCGGCGGGCGGGGAGGTTGTGCTCGTTGACGTAGAGCGAGACGACCGGCGCGATGCTCTCCAGCGCCAGGTGCACGACCGCAGCCATGCCGGCCGCGGCCAGCCCCTCACCGCGCCGGGCGGGATCGACGTAGACCCCCTGGACCTGGCAGGCGTACGGCGACGCGGCCGCCACCTCCGCCTTGAAGACGACCCGGCCGTTCTCGATGCGGGCGAACGACCAGCCCTTCGCCACCAGCTGCGCGACCCGGGCGCGGTAGAGGTCGGCGCCACCCCCGAGCTCGGGCGAGACCCCCACCTCCTCGGTGTACATCGCCACGCAGGCCGGGTAGAGCACGTCGAGATCGGCCTGCTCGGTCCGTCGTACGAGCGGGTCGGGAGCGACGGACGGCTCCACCGCGATCTCCAGGTGCGGCTGGCGCCAGCGGGTCTCCCGCGGGACCGACCAGTGCGGCGCGAGGCGCTCCCACAACGGCCCGACCGCCTCCGCCGGGCCGACGATCGTGGCGCAGCGCCGGTGCTGCCCGGCGGCCCTCTCCGCGAAGGCGACCAGCGCCTCCGCGGTGGCCTGGACCGGCACGAGGTTCGCGGCCGCGTGACAGGCGGACACGAGCCGGCCGTCCTGGTGGAATCCCCACATCTCGCCGCCGAGCCACCGCGGGTCCAGCTGTGTGAGCCGGGCGCGGTAGTCGGCGAACACGTTCACCACGGGGTCGGCGGCCGCCAGCTCCAGCATCGCGGGCAGGTCGGCAGGACCGAGGAGGCGAAGGCCGGGCTGTGTGCGGAGCACAGCGGGAGCCTACGCGACCGGCTACACCCTCGCGCTCTCGTCCGGGCGACCCTCGCCGGCGTCCTCGGCGTCTTCGGGGACCCCGTCATCCGCGTCGTCGCCGTCCAGCATCGTGGTCTCGTCGAAGGGCCGTTCCCCGGCCAGCACGGCGTCGAGCTGGGCCCGGTCGACACCGCCGGTCCAGGTGCCGATCAGCACCGTGGCGACGGCGTTGCCGGCGAAGTTGGTGAGAGCCCGCGCCTCGGACATGAAGCGGTCGATGCCGACGATGAGGCCGACGCCGTCGAGCAGCTCCGGACGGTGCGAGGACAGCCCGCCGGCCAGCGTCGCCAGGCCCGCACCGGTGACCCCGGCGGCCCCCTTGGACGCGATGACCATGAACACCAGCAGCGAGATCTGCTCGCCGATCGCGAGCGGCTTGCCGAGCGCCTCGGCGATGAACAGCGAGGCCATGGTCAGGTAGATCGCGGTGCCGTCGAGGTTGAACGAGTACCCCGTCGGTACGACGACCCCGACGGTCGTGCGCTCGACGCCGGCGTGCTCCATCTTGGCGATCAGCCGCGGCAGCGCCGACTCCGACGACGACGTCGACAGGATCAGCAGGAACTCCCGGCCCAGGTAGCGCAGCAGCTTGAACAGGTTGACGCCGGTGGCCAGGCGCAGCACCAGCCCGAGGATCGCGAACACGAAGACCGCACAGGTGAGGTAGAAGCCGACCATGATCACGGCCAGGCTCTTGAGCGCGTCGAGGCCGGTCTCCCCCACGACCGCGGCCATCGCACCGAACGCACCGACCGGCGCGGCCCACATGATCATCGCCAGCACCCGGAAGACCAGACGCTGCAGGTGCTCGACACCGCGCACGATCGGCCGGCCGGCCGGGCCCATCGCCTGCAGCGCGAACCCGACGAGCAGCGCGACCAGCAGGGTCTGGAGCACCTCGCCCTCGGTCAGCGAGGACACCAGCGTGGTCGGGATGATGCCGATCAGGAAGTCCGTGGTGCTGCCCGCCTCCCCGGCCTGCTCGGCGCCCGCCTTGGCGACGTCCGGGGTGAGGTTCAGACCGGAGCCGGGGTGCAGCAGGTTGCCCACCACGAGACCGATGGTCAGCGCGATCGTCGACATCACCAGGAAGTAGCCGAGGGCCAGCCCGCCCACCTTGCCGACGTGGGCGGCGCTGCGGACCGACCCGACACCGAGCACGATCGTGCAGAAGATGACCGGCGAGATCATCATCTTGATCAGGCCCACGAACGCCTCGCCGATCGGCTTCAGGCTGGTCGCGAACTCCGGCGCGATGAAGCCGACGGCGATGCCGAGCAGCACCGCGACGATCACGGCGAGGTAGAGGTAGTGGGACCGGTCGCGCCGGGTGGGCGCGGGTGCGGTGCTGGGTGTGGCGGACATCTGTGCCTCCGTCGGTCGGTCGGGTCCTGGGTGGCCCCCGGTCGAGGATGCTGCCCGCCTGTGACTGCGGTCACTCTTGTGTTCGTTGTGTTCACGGGCGCCCGCTCGTCGTGGGTCACAATGCGTTCGTGCCCCGCCTGTCCCCTCGCCGCAGCACGGTTGCGCGCCAGATCCTGGCGTTGCAGGTGCTGGTCGTCGTGGTGGTCGTGGTGGGGGCGGTGACGCTGGCCTACGCCGACGCCCGACGTGCCCAGATCAGCTCCGCCCGCGACCGCGCCCTAGCCGTGGCGGTGTCGGTCGCGGACACCCCGCAGGTGCGGGCCGCGCTGCGCACGCCGGACCCGTCGGCCACCATCCAGCCCTTCGCCGAAGAGGTACGCCGCGACTCCCGCACCGACTTCGTGGTGGTGATGGGGCTCGACCGGACCCGCTACTCGCACCCCGACCCGGAGGAGATCGGCCGACCCTTCATCGGGGACCTCGGCGGCGCACCGGAGGGCCGCCCGTTCACCCAGGAGTACACCGGCACGCTGGGCCCGTCGATGCGCGCGGTGGTGCCCGTGCTCGACCGCCGGGGCGGAGGGAAGGTGGTGGCGCTGGTGTCGGTCGGCATCACCATGGAGCGGATCCAGGGCGCTCTCGCCGACCGTCTGCCGACCATCGCGCTGGCGGCTGGGCTGATCCTGGCCACCGGCCTGCTCGGCGCGTGGCTCATCAGCCGGCGGCTGCGCCGCCAGACGCACGGGATGGGCGAGCGGGAGATCACCCGGATGTACGAGTACTACGACGCGGTGCTGCACGCCGTCCGCGAGGGCCTGCTGCTCGTCGACACCGAGCAGCGCGTCCAGCTGCTCAACGACGGCGCCAAACGGCTGCTGTCCCTCGACCAGAACGCCGTCGGTCGGCCCGTGACCGAGCTCGGCTTCCCTGACTCGCTGACCCGCGCCGTGCTGGCGACCGAGAGCCGCCCCGACGAGATCCACCTGCTCGACGACGCCGTGCTGGTGGTGAACACCGCGCCGGCTCGGTGGCAGGGTCGCGAGGTCGGCCGCGTGGTGACCCTGCGGGACCACACCGAGATCCAGGCAGTGGCCGGCGAGCTCGACACCGTGCGCGGGCTCGCCGAGTCGCTGCGCTCGCAGAACCACGAGGCGGCCAACCGGCTGCACACCGTGGTGTCCCTGGTGGAGATGGGCCGCACCGACGAGGCGCTGGACTTCGCGACCGAGGAGCTCGAGGTGGCCCAGCTGCTGACCGACCGGGTCGTCGGATCGGTCACCGACCCGGTGGTGTCCGCGCTGCTCCTCGGCAAGAGCGCGCAGGCGGCCGAGCGCGGGATCCGGCTGCGCATCGACGACGACACCGACGTCACCGACCTGCCGGTCGAGCAGCGCGACGCCGTCACCATCCTCGGCAACCTCCTCGACAACGCCCTGGACGCGGTGAGCGAGACGAGTGAGCGGGTGGTCGTGGTCGCGCTCACCGGCTCGGCGGACGCCATGCACCTGCGCGTCTCCGACTCGGGCGCCGGTCTGCCACCGGGCCTCGCGGAGCAGGTCTTCGAGCGCGGCTGGTCGACCAAGTCCTCCGACGGTCCGGTCGGCCGCGGGCTCGGCCTGGCCCTGGTGGTGCAGGCGGTCCGGAAGTACGACGGCCGCATCGAGGTCGGGACCTCGGACCTCGGCGGCGCCGCGTTCGACGTGCGGATCGGGGCCGGCACATGAGCGTCCGGGTGCTCGTCGTGGAGGACGAGGAGCTCTCCGCCCAGGCGCACGCCGACTACGTCCGTCGTACGGCGGGGTTCGAGGTGGCCGGGGTCGCGCGCTCCGCCGCCGAGGCGTCGCGGCTGCTGCGCAGCACGCGGGTCGACCTGGTGCTGCTGGACATGAACCTGCCGGACGGGCACGGCCTGGCGCTGCTGCAGGGCATGCGGTCCGACGGCTTCCTGTGCGACGTCATCGCGGTGACCGCGGCCCGCGACCTCGAGGTGGTCAAGCGCGCGGTCGCCCAGGGGGTCGTGCTCTACCTGCTCAAGCCGTTCACCTACGCCGGCTTCCGCACCAAGCTCGACCAGTACGCCGACTACCGGCGCCGCCTCACCGAGGAGGCCCAGGGGTCCGTGGCCCAGGAGGACGTCGACCGGATGCTGGGGGTGCTCCGCACCCCCGCACAACCCGTGTCGCTACCGAAGGGGATGAGCGCGGACACCCTGCGGGAGGTCACCCAGGCGCTGCGCGACGGCACCGGCCGGTCGGCCTCGGAGGTCGCCGCCGCGGTGGGCACGTCGCGGGTCACCGCTCGGCGCTACCTGGAGTACCTCGCCGGCGAGCAGGTCGCCGAGCGCACCGTGAGGTACGGCGGCAGCGGGCGTCCCGAGGTGGAGTACCGGCTCAGCCGACCGTGACGGTCGCGCCGCCGGCCTCGCCGTCGACGGGCTCGCCCATCTCCTCGGCGATCCGCATCGCCTCCTCGATCAGCGTCTCCACGATCTGCGACTCGGGGACGGTCTTGATGACCTCGCCCCTGACGAAGATCTGGCCCTTGCCGTTGCCGGAGGCCACGCCGAGGTCGGCCTCGCGGGCCTCACCCGGCCCGTTCACGACGCAGCCCATGACGGCGACGCGGAGCGGGACCTCCATGCCCTCGAGCCCGGCCGTCACCTCGTCGGCGAGCTTGTAGACGTCGACCTGCGCGCGCCCGCACGACGGGCACGACACGATCTCGAGCTTGCGCGGCCGCAGGTTGAGCGACTGCAGGATCTGGATGCCGACCTTGACCTCCTCCACCGGAGGCGCGGACAGCGAGACCCGGATGGTGTCGCCGATGCCCTTGGAGAGCAGGGCGCCGAACGCGGTCGCGCTCTTGATCGTGCCCTGGAACGCCGGGCCCGCCTCGGTCACGCCGAGGTGCAGCGGCCAGTCGCCGCGCTCGGAGAGCATCTCGTAGGCCTGCACCATCACGACGGGGTCGTTGTGCTTGACGGAGATCTTGAAGTCGTGGAAGTCGTGCTCCTCGAACAGCGACGCCTCCCAGACGGCCGACTCGACGAGCGCCTCCGGTGTGGCCTTGCCGTACTTCTCCAGCAGCCGCTTGTCGAGCGACCCGGCGTTGACGCCGATGCGGAGCGACGTACCCCGGTCCTTGGCGGCCTGGGCGATCTGCTTGACCTGGTCGTCGAACTTGCGGATGTTGCCGGGGTTCACGCGGACGGCGGCGCAGCCGGCGTCGATCGCGGCGTAGACGTACTTCGGCTGGAAGTGGATGTCGGCGATCACCGGGATCTGCGAGTGCTCGGCGATCTCGGCCAGCGCGTCGGCGTCGTCCTGCGAGGGGCAGGCGACCCGGACGATGTCGCAGCCGGCGGCGGTGAGCTCGGCGATCTGCTGCAGCGTGGTGTTCACGTCCGCGGTCAGCGTCGTGGTCATCGACTGCACGGAGACCGGCGCGTCACCGCCGACCAGCACCTTGCCCACCTTGATCTGGCGGGTCGGGCGGCGCGGTGCGAGCACCGGCGGCGGGGCGGCGGGCATCCCCAGGTCGACGGAGGTCATGGCTTCCTCTTCTGTAGGCGGTTCAGCTGAGTGAGACCGGAGCGACGATGTCGGCGTAGATCAGCACCACGCTCATCACCAGGATCACGGCGGCCATCACGTAGGTCACGGGCAGGAGCTTGGCGCTGTCGACGAACCCGGGGTCGGGCTTGTTGCGCAGCCGCGCCACCCAGCGGCGCAGCGCCTCGTAGACGGTGGTGGCCATCGGGCCGCCGTCCAGCGGCGGCAGCGGCACGAGGTTGAACATGCCGAGGAACAGGTTCAGCCCGGCGAGGAGCAGCAGCAGCGAGAAGAACCTGTCGGAGGCCGGCACCGCCTGCTGCGACGAGATCTCGCCCGCGACCCGGCCGGCGCCCACCACGCTCATCGGGCCGTTCTGGTCGCGCTCCTCGAGCCCGAGGGCGGCGCGGCCGACGTGGTAGAGCTTCACCGGCATCGTGCCGAGCGCCTTGACGGTCTCCCAGGTGCCGGTCGCCATCGTCGTGACGACGAACCCGGCGTCCTGCTTCTGCAGCACGACGGTCGGCCGGACCCCGAGGAAGCCGACCTTGGTGATCCGCTGCGGGTCGGTCGGGTCGACCCGGGGCGAGACGGTGGTGTTGGTGCGCAGCGTGACGTCGCGGCCGTCCCGGCGTACGACGATCGTGGCGCTGCCGCCGCCGTTGCCACGGATCGCCTTCTGCATGCCGTCCCAGTCGTGCACCGGGCTGCCGTTGAACGACACGATCCGGTCGCCGGGCTGGATGCCGGCCGCCTTGGCGGGGGCGACGGGGTCGGCGGCCGTGCAGGCGCGGGTCGGCTTCTCGGCGTTCGCCTTGGTCACCGCGATGACGCACTGCGAGACGTCCTCGACGGTGGTGGTGGCGGTGCGCACGCCGTGGCCCATGAAGACGATCGCGAAGAGCACGAACGCGATGACCAGGTTGGTCATCACGCCGGAGCCCATCACGACGAGCTTCTTCCACCAGGACAGCTTGTAGAAGAGCCGGTCCTCGTCGCCCTTCTCGACCAGCTCGTACTCCGCGGAGCGGGCGTCGCTCATCAGCTGGGCGAACATCCCGGTGTTGGAGCTGCGGACGGCCTTCGGGTCCTGGTCGGGACCCGGCGGCAGCATCCCCACGAGCTTCACGTAGCCGCCGAGCGGGATCGCCTTGACGCCGTACTCGGTCTCACCGCGCCGCTTCGACCAGACGGTCCGGCCGAAGCCGACGAAGTACTGCGTGACCTTGACGTCGAAGAGCTTGCCGGGCAGCAGGTGCCCGAGCTCGTGCAGGCCGATCGAGGCGGCCACGCCGACGACGAACAGGAGCACGCCGAGGAGGTACGTCAGCGCGTCCATGCGGGGCCCTTCACGATGTGGTGGTCCGTCGAGCCTGCTCGCGCGCCCAGGCGTCGGCCGCGAGCACGTCGTCGACGGTCAGATCTGTCAGGTTCGAGGGTACGTCGTGCCCGGCCAGCACGCGCTCGATGGTCGGCACGATGTCGGTGAACCTCATCTCACCGTCGAGGAACGCCTGCACGCACACCTCGTTGGCGGCGTTGTAGACCGCCGGGGCGGTGCCGCCGCGGGTGCCGGCCTCGCGGGCCAGCCGCACCGCCGGGAACGCCTCGTCGTCGAGCGGGAAGAACTCCCAGGCCTGGGGCCGGGACCAGTCCACCGGCGGGGCCGCGTCGGGCACCCGGTCCGGCCAGCCGAGGCCCAGCGCGATCGGGATCATCATCGACGGCGGCGAGGCCTGCGCCAGCGTCGAGCCGTCGTTGAACTCCACCATCGAGTGCACGACGGAGGTGGGGTGCACCACGACCTCGATCCGCTCGAAGGGGAGGCCGAACAACAGGTGCGCCTCGATCACCTCGAGGCCCTTGTTGACCAGGGTCGCGGAGTTGATGGTGACGAACGGGCCCATGTCCCAGGTCGGGTGCGCGAGGGCCTGCTCGGGCGTGACGGCGTGCAGGTCGTCGCGGGTGCGCCCGCGGAACGGCCCACCGCTGGCGGTCAGCACCAGACGGCGCACCTCGTCCTCGCGGCCGCCGCGCAGGCACTGCGCCAGTGCGCTGTGCTCGCTGTCGACCGGCACGATCTGGCCCGGCTTCGCGCGCGCGGTGACCACCGGGCCGCCGATGATCAGCGACTCCTTGTTGGCCAGGGCCAGGGTGTTGCCGGCGTCGAGGGCGGCCAGCGTCGGCCGCAGCCCCACCGCGCCGGTGATGCCGTTGAGCACCACGTCGCACTCCATCGCGGCCGCCTGGGTCGACGCCTCCTCACCCAGGTCGGCGAACGCCGGGCGGAACTCCTCCACCTGGGCCCGGAACAGGTCGGCCTGGGACCCGCCGGCGGTCAGCGCGACCACCCGGAACCGGTCCGGGTTGGCCCGGACCACGTCGAGGGCCTGGGTGCCGATCGAGCCGGTGGAGCCGAGCAGGACGACGTCACGACGAGAGCTCACCAGGCCATCCTGCCGGAACCCTGGCGGCGACGACGGATCCGGTGCCGCCCGGCGCGATACACCGACGATCTCCTCACCAAACCTGCACATTCCCGACTCGATCCGTGGCGTCCCGCGACGGTCACTGGCTATCCTGTCGCCGTGACCCAGACCTCCCCCGCGAGCGGCCCCGTGACCGGCGGCCCCGACCTGCCCCAGGAGCGCCGGCTCGTCACCGCCATCCCCGGCCCGCGCTCCGTCGAGAAGTTCGCCCGTCGCGGCCGGTACGTCGCCTCGGGGGTCGGCACCACGCTGCCGGTGTTCGTCGAGGCGGCCGGCGGCGGCGTGCTCGTCGACGCCGACGGCAACTCGCTGATCGACCTGGCCTCGGGGATCGCGGTCGCCAGCGTCGGCAACGCCTCCCCGCACGTCGTGGAGCGGGTGGTCGAGCAGACCCGCGCGTTCACGCACACGTGCTTCATGGTCACGCCCTACGACGGCTACGTGGACGTCTGCGAGAGGCTCGCGGAGCTCACTCCCGGCGACCACGACAAGAAGTCGGCGCTGTTCAACTGCGGCGCCGAGGCGGTCGAGAACGCCGTCAAGATCGCCCGCTCCTCCACCGGCCGGACGGCGGTGGCCGTCGTCGACCACGCCTACCACGGGCGCACGAACCTCACCATGGCGATGACCGCCAAGAACATGCCCTACAAGCAGGGCTTCGGCCCGTTCGCCGGCGAGGTCTACCGGGCGCCGATGAGCTACCCCTTCCGCGAGCCCGTGGAGATCTCCGGCGAGGCCGCGGCGGACCGCGCGATCGACGTACTCGAGAAGCAGGTGGGTGCCTCGAACCTCGCCTGCCTGGTGATCGAGCCGATCCTGGGCGAGGGCGGCTTCGTCGTGCCCGCCCCCGGCTTCCTGCCGCGACTGCGCGCGTGGACCGAGGCCCAGGGCATCGTGTTCGTCGCCGACGAGATCCAGACCGGCTTCTGCCGCACCGGCGACTGGTTCGCCTGCGACCACGAAGGCGTCGTGCCGGACCTGGTCACCACCGCCAAGGGCATCGCCGGCGGCTTCCCGCTCGCGGCCGTCACCGGGCGCGCCGACATCATGGACACGGTGCACGTGGGCGGCCTCGGCGGCACCTACGGCGGCAACCCGGTCGCCTGCGCCGCGGCGCTCGGTGCCATCGAGACCATGCAGGAGCTCGACCTCGCGGCCCGCGCCCGCGAGATCGGCGCCCTGGTCAAGCAGAGCCTGACCTCCATCGCGGACAAGCACGCCTGTGTCGGCGACGTGCGGGGCCGCGGCGCCATGATGGCGGTCGAGATCACCGGCGCGGACGGTCACATCCCTGATGCCGTCCGTGCCGGCTCGGTCTCGGCCTACTGCCACGCGCAGGGCGTCCTGACGCTCACCTGCGGGACCTACGGCAACGTGCTGCGGTTCCTGCCGCCGCTCGTGTCGCCGGACGCGCTGCTCACGGAGGCGTTCGAGGTGGTGGCCGCGGCGTTCGACGCCACCGCCTGACCGGATGGTTTTGGCGCGTTTCGCCGCGCGGACGGTCGCCTGATCTCTACTCTCGTGCTGTGCGGACCGGTGAGAGGTCCCCACGCGAGAGAAGCACGGAGCAACCACGCATGCGGGTGTCCCTGAGCGGGTCGGACCTGACCTTCCAGATGGTGCGGCGACTGTCGGTCGCCGTCGTCGTGGTGTTCGTGGTGCTGGCCTACCTCTACGGCCCGGCCGCGTCCCCCGCGATGCGCAACCAGGCGGTCAACGAGTGCAACAACCACGCCGAGGGCAACTGGCGCAGCTTCCGGCTGAGCTGGAACGTCGGCGTCTACCCGCACTGGACCTGCTGGGACGCCAGCAAGCCGGAGCAGAAGGCCATCAGCCTCGGCTGGTGGACGAACCCGTTCCAGGGCTGAGCCGCTCGACGACCTCGTCCAGCGTGGCGTGGTCCAGCGTGATGTTCGGGAAGCCGGCCAGGCTGCGGATCGGGAAGTTGCCGACCACCCGCTGAAGCTCCTCGTCACCGAGCATCCCGGCGAGCCGACCGTCGTCGCGCGTGCCCACGACCTCGGCCAGCGCCGCCGAGCCCTCCGGGTCCGCCAGCCACTCCTCCAGCGACGACATCGGTCCGAGCGGTGCCGCCACGCGGGCCGCGTCGACGTGCACGACCTGGCTGAGCCGCAGGTCGCGGGACGACGAGCCGACCGAGATGCCGAACTCCCCCGCCTCGAGCACCCAGTCGCGCACCGTCTCCGACCAGAAGGACAGGTCGCGCGCGGTCAGCTCGAAGGTCGCGACGCCGCTCTCCCCCGGCGCCAGGTCGAGCTTGGTGAAGCCCTTGAGCTCGCGCACGGGGCGCGCGACGGACGCCTCCCGGTCGTGCACGTAGAGCTGGACGACCTCCTGACCCGCCCGGTCGCCGGTGTTGGTGACCCGGCAGGTGACCGTCAGCCGCAGGTCGCCCCCCTCGTGACCGTCGTGGCTGCCGGTGGTCGCGACGGTCAGGTCGTCGTACGCGAAGGATGTGTAGGACAGCCCGTGGCCGAACGGGAAGGACACCGGCTGCTCGAGCCGGTCGTGGCCGCGGTAACCGACGAAGACGCCCTCGCCGTAGCGGACGTGGCCGGAGTCGCCGGGGAAGTTGAGGTACGACGGGGAGTCCTGGTGCCGCAGCGGGATGGTCTCGGCCAGCCGTCCGCTGGGGTTCGCGACGCCGAGCAGCAGGTCGGCCACCGCACCTCCGGCAGCCTGGCCGGACAGCCAGCACTCGAGGATCGCGTCGGCGTCGTCCTGCCAGTCCGAGGTGAGCACCGCCGAGCCGTTCGCGAGCACCACCGCGACGCGGTCCGAGACCCGGCGGACGGCCCGGAGGAGCTCGATCTGCTGCGGCGGCAGGTCCATGTGGGTGCGGTCGAAGCCCTCGGACTCGGCGGCCGACGGCAGCCCGAGGAACACCACGACCACGTCGGCGTCGCGTGCCAGACCGACGGCGTCCTCGACGAGCGCCGCGTCGCCGGCGTCGCCCTCCAGCACGTAGCCGGGGGCGAATCCCACCTCCACCCCGTCCGGTACGGCGGCCCTCAGCTCGTCGAGCGGGACGTCGACGCGGGTCGGGCTCACCTGGGAGCTGCCGGCACCCTGGAACCGGGGCGTGCGGGCGAGCTCGCCCACGACGGCGACCTTCCCGCCGGGTTGCGGCGCCAGCGGCAGCAGCCCGTCGTTCTCGAGCAGCACCGCGCCCTCGCACGCGGCGGCGCGGGCCAGGGCGTGGTGGGCGTCGAAGTCGACGACGGTGTCCGGCCGGGCCTCGGTCAGGGCCCGGTCGACCAGGCGCAGCATCCGGCGCACCGCGACGTCGAGCACCGCCTCGTCGAGGTCGCCGGCGCGCACCGCCTCGACCAGCGCCCGGTCGCTCCAGCCGAGCTGCGGCGGCATCTCGAGGTCCAGCCCCGCCTTCACCGCCGCCACCCGGTCGTGCACGGCACCCCAGTCGGAGACCACCACGCCCTCGAAGCCCCACTCGTCGCGGAGCACCGTGGTCAGCAGCCACGGGTCCTGCGAGACGTGCGTGCCGTTGACCCGGTTGTAGGAGCACATCACCGTCCAGGGCTGCGCCTCGGTGACGATCCGCTCGAAGGCCGGGAGGTAGATCTCGCGCAGGGTCCGCTCGTCCACGTCGGCGCTGACCCGCACCCGGTCGGTCTCCTGGTTGTTGGCCGCGTAGTGCTTCAGCGACGTGCCGACGCCCTGGCTCTGCACGCCCTGCACGAACGCCGTGCCCAGGACGCCGGCGAGGTGGGGGTCCTCGGAGAAGTACTCGAAGTTGCGGCCGCACAGCGGGGACCGCTTGATGTTCACGCCCGGACCGAGGAGCACCGCGACCTCCTCCGCCTGCGTCTCGCGGCCGAGGGCCTCCCCGACGCGCCGTACGAGGCCGGTGTTCCACGACGAGGCGAGCGCGCACGCGGTCGGGAAGCAGGTCGCCGGGTTGCTCCCGGCCAGGCCCGCGTGATCGGCCTCGTCCGGCTGCTTGCGCAGGCCGTGCGGCCCGTCCGACACCATCACCGCCGGCACCCCGAGCCGCTGCACGGGCGCCGTGTGCCAGAAGTCGGAGCCGAGGCACAACGACGCCTTCTCCTCCAGCGTCAGCGCGGACAGGATCCCCTCGACGTCCAGGTGCTCAGCCATGGGCCGAGTCTGTCCTACGACCGGTGTGCGTGCCTATGCCCGGACGAGCAGCGAGCGGCGGGCCTCCCGCACGGCCTCCTCACGGATCCGCACGTGCCAGCGGTCGTGCTCGGGCAGCTCGTCGCGGTGCACCGTCGACCAGCAGGTCGGGCAGACCCTGAGGTTGCGGTTGCGTGCGGTCCCGTCCATGCGCACCAGGATGGTCCGGGCCGCTTGAGGATTCCTTGAGCTGCACGTCCTAGTCGTCCCGCTGCCCCCAGGGGCTGCCGTACTCCGTGAGCAGGTCCAGGAACGGCACCGCGTCGAACGCCTCGGGACCGAGCACCCCGTTGCCGGACCAGGTGCCGCGCGCCAGCAGCTCGAGCGCGACCACCGGGTTGACCGCCGTCTGCCAGACCACGCACTGGTGGCCGTACTCCCGCATCGACCACTCGTTGTCGACCACGTGGTAGAGGTACGTCGACCGGGGCGACCCGTCCTTGCCCGTGCCGGTCACCCACAGTCCGGCGCAGGTCCTGCCCTTCATGCGCGGCCCGACCGTGGCCGGGTCCGGCAGCACGGCGGCCACCACGTCGCGCGGGCTGACCTCCACGCCCTTCACGCGCACCGTGTCGGTGCGGTCGAGCCCGAGCGTGTTGAGCACCCTGAGGATGTTGATGAACTCGTCGCCGAGGCCGTACTTGAACGTGGCGCGCTTGCAGTCGACCCAGCGCGGCATGAGGAGGACCTCCTCGTGCTCCACGTTGACGCACTCGACCGGCCCGATGCCCTCGGGGAAGTCGAAGACCTCGGGCTCGCTGAACGGCGCCGTGGTGTGCCACTCCCCGTCCTGCCAGATCACCGGCGGGTTGAGGCACTCCTCGATCGTGGTCCACATCGAGAAGGACGGGGCGAAGATCTCGTTGCCGTCGTCGTCGGTCACGACGAGGTTGGCGCCGTCGCGGGTCCCGAGCTCGTCGATCTCGGAGAAGAGGTGGTCGGCGGCGTACCGCGCGAACACGTCGGAGAGGCCCGGCTCGACGCCGATCCCGACCAGCGCGAGCCGGCCGGCGTCCTTCCACTGCTGCGCCTGGGCGAACTGCTGGTCGCCGAGCTTGACGCCGGTCTTCTCGTACGGCGTCTCGGGGTGGGGCTTGGACAGCGACATCGCCATGTCGAGGTAGTCGGCCCCCGCGGCCAGGGCACCCTCGAAGATCGGCATGTTGAAGATCGGGTCCACCGCGTTCATCACGTGCGTGATGCCGTGCTCGCGGCAGAGCCCGGTCACCGAGGTCGCGTCGGACGCGTCGACCTTCGCCGCGACGTACCGGTCGTCCACGGCCGCGGCCTTCTCGGCACGGGCGAGGTCGTAGTCGGTGACCACGACCTGCTCGAAGAAGTCCCGTCGCGCCGCGATGGCTGCGAACGCGCCGCCGACGCCTCCGGCGCCGACGAGCAGGATTCTCATCACCGTGCGCCCTTCACTCGCCGATGTAGGACATCACGTGCTTGATGCGCGTGTAGTCCTCCAGCCCGTACATCGACAGGTCCTTGCCGTAGCCGCTGTGCTTGAAGCCGCCGTGCGGCATCTCGGCGACGATCGGGATGTGGGTGTTGATCCACACGCACCCGAAGTCGAGGCGCTTGGCCATCCGCATGGCGCGGCCGTGGTCCTTGGTCCAGACCGAGGACGCCAGGCCGTACTTCACCCCGTTGGCCCAGCGCAGCGCCTCGGCCTCGTCGGAGAACCTCTGCACCGTGATGACGGGTCCGAAGATCTCGTCCTGGATGACCTCGTCGTCCTGATGCAGCCCGGAGATGACCGTCGGGCTGTAGAAGAAGCCCTTGTCGCCCTGACGGCTGCCGCCGATGTCGATGCTGGCGTGGTCGGGCAGCCGGCCGACCATGCCGGTGACCCGGTCCAGCTGGTTCTGGTTGTTCAGCGCGCCGTAGAGCACGTCCTCGTCCGGCTGACCGGTCCTGGTGTTCTTGGCCTGCTCGGTGAGGGCGGCGACGAAGTCGGCGTGCACACCAGGCCCGGCGAGCACCCGGGTGGCGGCGGTGCAGTCCTGGCCGGCGTTGAAGTACCCGGCGGCGGCGATGCCCTCGGCCGCCGCCTCGATGTCGGCGTCGTCGAAGACCACGACCGGCGCCTTGCCACCGAGCTCGAGGTGGGCGCGCTTGAGCTGGGCGGCGGCCGACCCGGCCACCGCCATGCCGGCGCGGACCGAGCCGGTGATCGACACCATCTGCGGGACCGGGTGCTCGACGACCGCGCGGCCGGTGTCGCGGTCTCCGCACACCACGTTGAGCACACCGGGCGGCAGGAACTCCTGGGCCATCTCGGCGAACAGCGTCGTGGAGGCGGGGGTGGTGTCCGACGGCTTGAGCACGACGGTGTTGCCGGCGGCCAGGGCGGGCGCGATCTTCCAGACCATCATCATCAGCGGGTAGTTCCAGGGCGTCACCTGGCCGACCACGCCGATCGGCTCGCGCCGGATGCTCGACGTGTGGTCCTTCATGTACTCCCCGGTGGCGCGGCCCTCGAGCACACGCGCTGCCCCGGCGAAGAACCGGATCTGGTCGACGCAGGGCGGCAGCTCCTCGTCGGCGGTCAGCTGGATCGGCTTGCCGGTGTTCTGCGACTCGACCCGGACGAACTCGTCGGCTCGGGCCTCCAGCGCGTCGGCGATCTTCAGCAGCGCCTTCTGCCGCTCGGCGGGCGTCGTCTCGCCCCAGGCCTCGAACGCAGCCTCCGCGGCCTGCATCGCCCGGTCGACGTCCTCCTCCTTGGACGCCGGCGCCGCGGCGTACACCTCGCCGGTGGCCGGGTTGACCAGGTCGTACGTCGAGCCGTCGGCGGCGTCCACGGCCTCGCCGTTGATGATGTTGCGGAATCTCAGGTCGGCCATCGAGGGATCACTCCTGCGTCGCGGGGTGGGTCGGGTGGCCCGAGCCTACCGACGGCACGACGAAATCGGTACGCCTCGCGGTGGTGAACGACGGATTCCACCTCCATAGTCGGTCGAAGCCGTCGTTTCCGCCCGTCAGGCCCGGTGGACGACCGTTCCGTCGACGTACGTCGCGACCACCCGCGTGCCGCCGATGCCGGCCGGGTCGCCCACGAACGGGTCGCGGTCGAGGACGGCCAGGTCCGCGAGCATCCCCGGCGCCAGCGCACCCGTCTCGTCGAGATGGTTCACGTGGGCCGAGCCGGAGGTGTACGCCGCGAACGCCTGCTCGACACCCAGGGCCTCCTGGGGCAGGAACGGCTCCCCCGGCTCGTCGGCGTCGACGCGGTTGACCGCGACGTGCAGCGCGGCCAGCGGGTCCGGCGAGCTGACCGGCCAGTCGCTGCCGGCGGCGAGCCGGACGCCGGCCCGGGCGAGCGAGCCGAACGGGTACTGCCACTGCGCCAGCTCCTCGTCGAGGAACGGCAGCGTCATCTCCCTCATGGCGTCGTCGTTGACCGCCCACAGCGCCTGGATGTTCGCGGCGACGTCGAGGTCGGCGAACCGGCGACGGTCGGCGGGTGCGACGACCTGCAGGTGGGCGACGTGGTGCCGGCCGGTCGACGGGCCGTTGGCCGCCCGCGCGGCCTCGAAGCCGTCGAGCGCCTCGCGGACCGCCCGGTCGCCGATCGCGTGCACGTGCACCTGGAAGCCCTCGGCATCCAGCCGGGTCACCGCCTCCCGCAGCAGCGCCGGGTCGAGGAAGGACAGCCCCGCGTTGTGCGTGTGCCCGCCGCAGCCGTCGCGGTAGGGCGTGGACAGCCCGGCCGTGTAGTTCTCCACCACCCCGTCCTGCATCACCTTCACCGAACCGGCGACGAGCCGGCCGAAGGTGTACGTCGCACGCCGCTCCAGCAGCCGCTCCACCTGCTCCAGGCCGGCGTCGCGCTCCCACCACAGGGCGCCGCGCACCCGGGCGGTCAGCCGGTCGCCGCGCACCGCCCGGAGGTAGGCGGAGGCGGGGTCGCCGGAGCCCGCGTAGACCCCGAGGATCGCGTCCTGCCAGGCGGTGACGCCGAGCGAGTGGAGGTACTCCTGCGCGACGAGGAGCCCGGCGTCGTACTCCTCGTCGGTGGTCGGCGGGACGTGCCGTTGCACGAGCGCCATCGCACCCTCGTGCAGCGTGCCGGAGGGCGTCCCGTCCGGGCCGCGCTCGATGCGCCCGTCGACCGGGTCGGGCGTGCTCGCGTCGACGCCGGCGAGGCGCAGCGCCGCGCTGCTCACCCAGGCGCCGTGGTGGTCACGGTTGGGCAGGAACACCGGCCGGTCGCCGACGACCGCGTCGAGGTCGGAGGCCCGCGGGCCGCTCGGGCCGAAGGCGGTCATCGCCCAACCGCCGCCGAGCACCCACGGCCGGTCCGGGTGGGCTTCCACGTAGCCCCGCACCGCGGTGAGGTACTCCTCCGGCGTGGCCAGACCGGACAGGTCGCAGCGCATCCGCTCGACACCGCCCTGCACCGGGTGGACGTGCGCGTCCTGGAACCCGGGCAGCACCAGCCCCCCGGCGAGGTCGACCACGTCCACGCCGGGGCTCTCGAGGTCGGCCAGGTCCTCCTCGGGGAGGACGCCGAGCAGCCGGTCGCCGGCCACGGCGAGCCCGTGCCCGGGGCGGTGGACACGCCCGTCGAAGACGTGGCCGTTGCGGAACAGGAGGGTGGCGCGCTGCACGCGACCAGTGTGCCAGCGGACGACGGAATCCGTGGTCACAGCCACGGAGAACCACGAACTAGGGCTGCGATCACGCACTCACCACGACGGATTCACTTGCTCTCGTCCGGCCAGGCGGGCACGATGGTGGCACCGATCCCGAGGAGACAGATTTCATGACGTCCGAGCATTTCGGTTCCCCGCACCGGGGTGGCGACCAGAACTTCATGCCGTCCGCAGCGGTCCCCGCCGACGCGTCGAAGGGTCCGGGTCCCGCCCTCGACGACGAGGTCTACGCCGGCCTCCAGAAGTCCGCACGCGAGCACCTGTGGATGCACTTCACGCGGCACTCGAGCTACGACCACGGGGACGTGCCGGTGATCGTGAAGGGCGAGGGTGCCTACATCTACGACGCCAAGGGACGCCGGTACCTCGACGCCCTGGCCGGCCTGTTCGTGAGCCAGCTCGGTCACGGCCGCACCGAGCTCGCCGAGGCCGCCGCGAAGCAGGCCCGCGAGCTGGCGTTCATGCCGCTGTGGTCCTACGCCCACCCGAACGCGATCGAGCTCGCCGAGCGGGTCGCGAACTACGCACCGGGCAACCTCAACCGCGTGTTCTTCACCAGCGGTGGCGGCGAGGCGGTCGAGACCGCGTGGAAGCTCGCCAAGAACTACTTCAAGCTCGTCGGCAAGCCGATGAAGCACAAGGTGATCTCCCGCGCGATCGCCTACCACGGCACCACCCAGGGCGCGTTGTCGATCACCGGGCTGCCGCCGCTCAAGCAGCAGTTCGAGCCACTGGTGCCCTCGACGTTCCGGGTGCCGAACACGAACTTCTACCGCGCCCCCGAGCGGTTCCAGGGCGGCCGCCCGGGCGACCTGGAGGCGTTCGGCCAGTGGGCCGCGGACGAGATCGCCGTGGCGATCGAGAACGAAGGCCCCGACACCGTCGCCGCGGTGTTCCTGGAGCCGGTGCAGAACGCCGGGGGCTGCTTCCCGCCCCCGCCCGGCTACTTCCAGCGGGTTCGCGAGATCTGCGACGCGTACGACGTGCTGCTGGTCTCCGACGAGGTCATCTGCGCGTTCGGACGGCTGGGGCACATGTTCGCCGCCGAGCGGTTCGGCTACGAGCCCGACATGATCACCTGCGCCAAGGGCATCACCTCCGGCTACGCGCCGCTGGGCGCGATGATCGCCAGCGACCGGCTCATGGAGCCGTTCCTGCACGGCACCGAGTCGTTCGCGCACGGCTACACCTTCGGCGGCCACCCGGTCTCGACCGCGGTGGCCCTGGCCAACCTCGACATCTTCGAGAAGGAAGGCGTCAACCGGCACGTCCTGGACACCCAGGACGCATTCCGGGCCACCCTGGAGAAGCTCAACGACCTGCCGATCGTCGGCGACGTGCGCGGTGAGGGCTTCTTCTACGGGATCGAGCTGGTCAGGGACAAGGCCACCAAGACGACGTTCGACGACGCCGAGGCGGAGAAGCTGCTGCGCGGCTTCCTGTCCAGGGCGCTGTTCGAGTCCGGGCTCTACTGCCGGGCCGACGACCGCGGCGACCCGGTCATCCAGCTCTCGCCGCCGCTGATCTGCGGCCAGGAGCACTTCGACGAGATGGAGCAGAAGCTGCGCTCCGTCCTCGAGGAGGCCTGGACCAAGCTGTAACCGAGCTGCACCTTGGGGGTAGTGACCGCGGGCCGGGGGGCTGGCAGCACGCGGCACGAAGACGAGGGGCCGACCCGTTGCCGGTCGGCCCCTCGTCCCGTCCGGTCAGGAGCGGGCGTACGTCGCGTCGTCGGCGATGTCCGAGCGGCTGTAGTCCTTCAGCGCCGCACACGCCGCGAGCGTGATCAGCGCCGAGATGAAGATGTAGGTCGCCACGGCGTACCCCGACCCGAACTCGTGGATGAGGAACGTCGCCACCAGCGCCGCCGGTCCGCCGGCCACGACCGAGGCCAGCTGGTAGCCGAGGCCCGCCCCGCCGTAGCGCAGCGAGGTCGGGAAGCTCTCCGCGATCAGCGAGGCCTGGGGACCGTACTGCATGGCGTGTGGGATCAGCCCGAGGCAGAGCGCCAGGAAGACGATCCAGGTGACGCCACTGTCGAGCATCGTGAAGTAGACGAACCCCCAGACACCCATGATCGCGGCGCCGGTCATGTAGATCCGCTTGCGCCCGACGGTGTCGGACAGGTGTCCGAAGACGGGCAGCAGCACGAACTCGATCGCCGCCGCGATCAAGGTCCCGATGAGGACGAAGTCGTTGCTGAAGCCGTGCGTGTCGTCGGTCAGGTAGGCCAGCACGAAGGCGGTCACCACGTAGAACGGCATCTGTTCCGACATCCGGATGAGCGCCGAGAGGACGATCTCCTTCGGGTGGTTCTTGATGACCTCGAGGACGGGCGCCTTCTTGACCGACTTCTCCTTGATGACCTTCGCGAACATCGGCGTCTCCAGGATCTGGAGCCGGATGTAGAGGCCCACGGCCACCAGCAGAAGGCTGCACAGGAAGGGGATCCGCCAACCCCAGGACACGAAGGCCTCCTCGGACGTGCTCGTGCTGACCAAGGTCAGGAAGCCGGTGCCGAGGATCAGCCCAGTCGCGACGCCGAGCTGCGGCCAGCTGCCCATCAGCCCGCGACGCTTCTGGTCGCCCCACTCCATCGACAGGAGCACCGAGCCGCTCCACTCGCCTCCGACCGCGACGCCCTGGATCAGCCGCAGCAGGATGAGCAGCAGCGGTGCCGCGGCACCCCACGCGGCGGCACCGGGCAGGACTCCGATCAGGGTCGTCGCCAACCCCATGAGCAGCAGGGTGACGATCAGCGTCGCCTTGCGGCCGATCCGGTCACCCCAGTGGCCGAAGAGCGCGGCTCCGATCGGCCGGGCCGCGAACCCGACGAAGTAGGTTGCGAAGGACTCCAGCGTGCCGACGTAGTGCGAGGAGTTCGGGAAGAACACCTCCGGGAACACCAGCGCCGCCGCCGTGCCGTAGAGGAAGTAGTCGTACCACTCGATGGTGGTGCCGACGGTGCTCGCCAGTGCGGCCTTCCGGACCTGACGTCCACGCTCTGCCGTCTGCGCGGCGTCCTGGGCTCGTTCGGCCTGATTCGGGTCGAGGGTCATGGGTTTTCCCGCCTCCGAGGTCGTGGTTTGTTCCACCAGCCAAGTCGCGTACCCGCTCGGTGTGACGTCAATCACCTTTCAACGAAACTGTTGAGTCCGATGACGAGCAGGTCCGTCATGTCGCCCGGATCTGCGGAACAACGACGCATTTGTCGCCCATGTCGGACTGTCTTCACGTCCGAAGCGTGAACGCGAACCTTGCCGGCTGGGCAGCCGGGCCGTCTCGTAGGCCGGGGAGTGCGCCCGGGTGTGGTGGAAGCGGCAGAGCAGCCGGCCGTTGTCGACGCTCGTGCTGCCGCCGTCGGACCAGGACACCGCGTCGTGATGCGCCTCGGTCCAGCCGGGTGGGCGGTCGCACCCCTCGGCCGAGCAGCCGCCGTCCCGCAGGGCCATCGCGATCCGCTGGGGTTCGGTGTGGAAGCGAGCCTTGCGGCCCGACGTCGAGCACGACCGACGGGCCGCCGATGACTCGGCGGTAGACCGCGGGGACCACGCCGGCCTCGCAGAGCAGCCGGCGGGCGAGCCCGGCGGAGACCGCCTCGCCGGTGTCGAGCTGCGCGGGCCCAGACCGGTCAGCAGCTCGTCGCAGCTCGAGGAGGACCACGACCGCTGGCGCTCGACGCCCCCGGCGCGGGGCAGCCGATCGGCCGGGAGCCGCTCCAGGAGTCGGCAGAGCGCCTCGCCCATCAGGCATCCGATCGTGACGTGCGCGCCCGCTCCTCCGGCGTCACGTGTGCCGGTGCGGCCAGGGCGTGCAGCGCCTTGCGCAGCATGGCGGCGTGCAGGGTCGGGATCGCGGAACTGACCGGCGTGCGTGCCGTCCCCGTTGTCCGTGAGGCGGAGGTACGTCGTCCGGGCAGCCGCCCGCTCCTCGGCCTCGAGCCGCCGCCCTTCGGCCGCGTCGGCGGCGTCAGGGTCGACAACCTCGTGGAGACGTCGCGCCAGCCGAGCAAGGGTGCCGCGTCGCGTGCTCGCCGGCCAGGTGCACGAGGTGCTTCCAGCCCGCTCGCGCTCGGCGAGCGTCAACGGTTGGGGTCAGCCCGTCGACCGCCCGGAGCGATGACGCGCGCGCGTGGGCGGCGTCCACCCGCGGCCGCAGCCAGCGCCTCGCGCGTGCATCGAGCGCTCGGCCTCCGCGCGGAGCGCAAGCCTCACGTCGGTCATGGCGTAGAGTCCGTGAGCGCCTGGTGGCGTGAGCGAGCCAGGCTCCGGTGGAGGTGGCAGCAGTCTCGGCGGCGACGTCGCTGCGGTCCGCGGCAGCGACGACCCGGGGCCGGAGCTCGGCGAAGCCGGCTCTCGGCCCGCGCCAGGGCCACCAGCCGTGTCCCGCTGCTCGGCAGGCGTCATCGCCCAGGCCGGGGCGTCCGCCAGGGCTGTCCAGGACCTCGTGCACGCGCGCACCGAACGCGGCGATCGGGTGGTCCAGCGTCGGCAGCCGGGTCGAGGACATGCCCCAAGCGTCGCCGGGTCAGGGCTGCGGTGCCGAACAGAGTTTCGGAGTGGTGGACAGCTTTCGAGCCCCGAGAGCTGTGGATGTGATCTGGCCCGTCAGACGGGACGACGCCGCTGCAGGACTCCCCCACCGAGCACGAGGAGCAGGGCCACCGCGAACATGACCGTGCCGATCACGTTCACCTGTGGCGGGATGCCGCGCTGGGCGGAGCCCCAGACGAACATCGGGAAGGTGATCGTGTTGCCGTGGTTGAAGTTCGTGACGATGAAGTCGTCGAACGACAGGGAGAAGCTCAGCAGCGCGGCGGCCAGGATGCCCGGGAACACCAGCGGGAACGTGATCCGCCAGAACGCCTGCCACTCGTTGGCGTAGAGGTCCATCGCGGCCTGCTCCAGCGACGAGTCCAGCCCCGCCAGCCGCGCCTTCACCGTCACCACGACGAAGGACAGGCAGAACATGATGTGCGCGACCAGGATCGACCAGAAGCCGAGGCTGCCGGACAGCCCGACGGCCGCGAAGAGCGCCAGCAGGGACGAGCCCATCACCACCTCGGGCGTGGCCATCGGCAGGAAGATCAGCAGGCTCGTCGCCGCCCGCCCGCGGAAGCGGTGCCGCACCAGCGCGAACGCGACCAGCGTGCCGAGCGCCGTCGCGCCGAGGGTGGCCAGGAAGCCGATCTGCAGGCTCTTCACGACCGAACCGCACATGCCGCTCGGACCGCACGGGTCGAGCCAGTTGTTCAGCGTGAAGCCGTCGAACTCGTAGGACAGCCGGCTGGTCGGGTCGTTGAACGACATCAGCACGACGAAGAAGATCGGCAGGAACATGTACACCAGCACGAGCATCGCCACCGCCATCACGGCGTGGTCGGTCAACCATCGTCCGGCGCGCATCAGAGAAGCTCCTCCGTGCCGGCGCGGCGCACGTAGACGAGCACCATGGCCACGATGACGAGCATGAGAATGACGGAGCAGGCGGCCGCCGCGGGGTAGTCGAGCTGCACCAGGAACAGGCTGTCGATGACGTTCCCGATCATGTACTGCTTCGGCGTCCCGAGCAGCTCGGCGTTGATGTAGTCACCGGCGGCCGGGATGAAGGTCAGCAGCGTGCCGGCGACCAGTCCGGGCATCGAGAGCGGCAGGGTGACCTTGCGGAACGACGTGAACCCGTTGGCGTACAGGTCCTTGCTCGCCTCGACCAGCCGCAGGTCGATCTTCTCCAGGCTGGCGTAGAGCGGCAGCACCATGAACGGCAGGAAGTTGTAGGTCAGGCCGGTGACCACCGCCACCGACGTGGCCAGCAGCCGACCGTCAGGACCGAGGATGTGCAGCGCCTGCAGGGTGCTCACGACGAAGCCGTTGTCGGACAGGATCGACTTCCAGGCCAGGGTGCGCACCAGGAAGCTGGTGAAGAACGGCGCGATGACCATCACCAGCATGAGGTTCTTCCAGCGCCCGGCCTTGAACGCGATCGCGTAGGCCAGCGGGTAGGCCAGGAGCAGCGCGAGCGCGGTCGCCACGCCGGCGTACAGCATCGACCGGAGGAACGGCGCCTGGAACGACTGCAGCGCGTGCAGGTAGTTCGAGAACGACCAGGTCATCGCGTAGCCGGTGTCCAGCGAGCCGTTGGGGTCGTAGAGCGAGGTGGCGGCCAGCTGGATGGTCGGCACCAGGAAGAACACGACGAGCCACAGCATCCCCGGCAGCAGGAGCAGGTAGCCGGCCTTCGACGGGCGTCGCCGCGGCACCACCGGCTCGGGGCCGACGGTCCCGCTGGCCGCTGCCTCCGCTGCCGCGATGCTCACTCGACGGCTCCCGACAGTGCGGCGTAGGACTCGTCGCCGGCGTGCGCGTCCTGGTCGGCGTCGAGCAGGAACGTATGCGTCGGCGTCCAGTGGAGGTCGACCGAGTCGCCCACGGAGAAGCTCTCGCGGGCACCGCTGTTCTGCTCGAAGACCGTGAGCTCCTGGCCCCACGGCATCCGCACGAGGTACTGCGTGCTCACACCGATGAAGCTGACGTCGCTGACCCGGCCGCCGCCGAGCCGGTTGCTCCCGTCGGCGTTCCCGCTGCCACTGCCGGCCAGGAAGACCTTCTCCGGGCGGACCCCCACCCACACCGTCCCGTCGGTACGACGGGCCCGGGACCGTGGCGCGCCGAGCTTGCTGCCGTTGGCGTCGACGACGATGTGCTCGCCGTCGCGTCCGACCACCTCGGCCTTCACCAGGTTGGACTGGCCGAGGAAGTTGGAGACGAACGTGGTGGCCGGCGAGTCGTAGAGCTCGGCGGGGGCGCCCATCTGCTCGATCTCCCCGTGGTTCATCACCGCGATGGTGTCGGCCATCGTCATGGCCTCCTCCTGGTCGTGGGTGACGTGCACGAAGGTGATGCCGACCTCGGTCTGGATCCGCTTCAGCTCGATCTGCATCTGCCGGCGCAGCTTGAGATCGAGCGCACCGAGCGGCTCGTCGAGCAGCAGCACCTGGGGCCGGTTGATCAGCGCCCGGGCCAGGGCGACCCGCTGCTGCTGGCCTCCGGACAGCTGGGCCGGACGACGCTTGCCGTAGTCACCGAGCTCCACCAGCTCGAGCATCTCCTCGACCTTCTTCTGCACGTCCTTGTGGCCGCGCCGGCGCAGGCCGAACGCGACGTTCTCGAAGATGTCGAGGTGCGGGAAGAGCGCGTAGCTCTGGAAGACCGTGTTGACCGGGCGCTTGTAGGGCTTGAGCCGGCTGATGTCCTGACCGGCGATGGTGATGGTGCCGCTGGTCGGCTCCTCCAGGCCTGCGACCATCCGCAGCGTGGTGGTCTTGCCGCAGCCCGACGGCCCGAGCAGCGCGAAGAACCGGCCCTGCTCGACCAGCAGGTCGAGGTCGTCCACCGCGGTGAAGGTGCCGAACCGCTTGGTGACCGAGGTGAGCGTGAGGTCGGCTCCCGCCTCCTGCCGGGCGGCTGTCTGCTCGGCTGCGCCTGTCGTCACGTCGGCCATCGCGATCAGGCTCCGATCACCGCAGCGAACTGCTTCTGGTAGTCCTGCTCGGTCTTCTGGTCCAGAGCCATGAAGCCCTTGGCGTTGGCCAGCGTGGTCTCGGTCGGGAAGATCAGCTCGTTGTCGACGATGCTGGGGTCGATCTTCTCCATCGCCTGCTTGGCGCCGTCGACGGGGCAGATGTAGTTGACCCAGGCCGCCAGCGTCGCGGCGTTCACCGGGTCGTAGTAGAAGTCCATCAGCTTCTCGGCGTTCTCCTTGTGGTCCGCCTTGTTCGGCACCATCATGTTGTCGCTCCAGAGGGACAGGCCCTCCTCGGGAGCGACGAACTTGATGTCCGGGTTGTCGAACTGCAGCTGGATGATGTCCCCGGACCAGGCCTCGCACGCGACGACGTTGCCCTTGACCAGGTCCTGGGCGTACTCGTTGCCGGTGAACGCCCGCACCTGGCCGGCGTCGGTCGCCTTCTTGAGCCGGTCGATGGCCCCGGAGAACTCGTCCGAGTTGAAGTCCTCGGGGTCCGCGCCCTCCAGCAGCAGCATGAACAGCATCGTGTCGTGCATCTCCGAGAGCAGGCTGATCTTGCCCTTGAGGTCCGGGCGGGTCAGCAGCTCGTCGAAGCTGCGGACCTCCTTGGTGAGCTTCGCGTTGTAGGCGATGCCGGTCAGGCCGCTCTGCCACGGGACCGAGTAGTCGCGGTTCTTGTCCCAGCTCGGCGACTTGAGGTTCTTGACCAGGTTGGCGTCGACGTTGGGGATGTTCGCCTTGTCGAGCTTCTGGATCCAGCCGAGGTCGACCATCCGCGCGGCCATCCAGTCGGTCAGCGTCATGATGTCGCGGCCGGTCGGCTTGCAGTCGGCGAGCTGGTTGCGCACGACGCCGAAGAACTCCGCGTTGTCGTTGATGTCGGTGACGTACTCGACCTTGATCCCGCTGTCCTGCTCGAACTTCTGGAGGGAGGGGAAGACGGTGACCTTCTTGCCGCCCTGCTTGACCTTCTTCTCGTCGATGTAGAGCGGCCAGTTCGAGAAGTGCAGCGTCTTCTGGCTCGCCGACAGGTCCTTGCTGACGCAGGAGCCGGCGGTCTGCTTCGCCGCCGGTGTGCCGCAGGCGGACAGGAGGGACGGGACTCCGAGCCCGAGGCCGGTGAGCCCGGCCGCGCGCAGGAAGCCGCGGCGGCTCACCGGGGAGGCCGCCATCAGGCGGCGAAGGTCGTCGGGTACTGGGGGGGCAGGTCGGGGCATCAGACCGTGTCCTCTCGTCGGCGGGGCTCCTAGGAGGGTCTGTGGATCTTGTCAGAGCATAAGACCGCGAACAAGGGAATCAGTAGGAGCGAAACATTCCCGCAACGGAATCCTTTGCCGAAAGTGACCGAAATCTTTGACGCCCCCCATCCGGCGTGCCACGATCACCCGCGTGACCAGCCGCGCCGCCCGCAACGGGTCTCTCGGAAACCCGCGCCCCAGGATCGTGCTCGATGACGTCTCGAAGGCGATCATCGAGGAGCTGCAGCTGGACGGCCGCCGCTCGTACGCCGCGATCGGCAAGGTCGTCGGGCTGTCGGAGGCCGCGGTCCGCCAGCGCGTCCAGCGGCTCATCGACAGCGGCGTCATGCAGGTCGTGGCGGTCACCGACCCCATGGAGCTCGGCTTCGCCCGTCAGGCGATGATCGGCATCCGCACCACCGGCAGCCTCGAGCCGATCGCGGACGCCGTCGCGGCGCTCGACGAGGTCGACTACGTCGTGATCACCGCGGGCTCCTACGACCTGCTCATCGAGGTGGTCTGCGAGAGCGACGAGGCCCTCCTCGAGGTGCTCTCGTCCAAGATCCGCACCATCGAGAACGTCGTCTCGACCGAGACGTTCGTCTACCTCCAGCTGCGCAAGCAGACCTACTCCTGGGGCGTCCGCTGACCGGTCCGAGCAGCACGTGGGCGCGCCTCTCCCTCTGGCACGAGAGCGCCGACGACGCCTGGTCGCCGCGGCCCGCGCTGCCCGGCAGCACCGAGGCCGACGTCGTCGTGGTCGGCGCCGGGTTCACCGGTCTCTGGACCGCCTACTACCTGCTGGCCGCGCAGCCCGACCTGCGCGTGGTCGTCCTCGAGGCCGAGACCGCCGGCTTCGGCGCCTCGGGTCGCAACGGCGGCTGGTGCTCGGCGCTCTTCCCCGCCTCCCTGGCCAAGGTCGCGGCACTGCCCGGCTCGTCGCGCAGGGCGGCCGTCGCCCTGCACGAACAGATGCGGGCGACCGTCGACGAGGTCCTCGCCGTCGCGGAGCGTGAGGGCATCGACGCCCGGGCCCGCAAGGGCGGGACGGTGTCGCTGGCCCGGACTCCCGCCCAGCTGCGCAGCGCCCGCGACGAGGTCGCCTCCGCGCGCGCCTGGGGCCGCGGCCCGGACGACGTACGCCTGCTCGACGAGACGGAGGCGCGCGCCCGGCTCGACGCCACCGGCACGATCGGCGGCACCTACACACCGGACTGCGCGGCGATCCATCCGGCCCGTCTGGTGCGCGGCCTGGCCCGGGCGGTGGAGGCGCGTGGCGGCCGGATCCACGAGCGCACCCGGGTCACCGCGCTGGAGCCAGGCCGTGCGGTCACCCCGCACGGCACCGTCCGGGCCGACGTGGTGGTGCGCGCGACCGAGGGCTACACCCACTCGCTCGCCGGCATGGAGCGGGACGTGATCCCGGTCTACTCGCTGATCGTGGCCACCGAGCCGCTGCCGCCGTCGGCGTGGGAGCGGATCGGCCTGCGCGAGCGCGAGACCTTCACCGACCACCGCAACCTGATCGTCTACGGGCAGCGGACGGCCGACGACCGGCTGGTGTTCGGCGGACGCGGCGCGCCGTACCACTTCGGGTCGGCGGTACGGCCGGACTTCGACCGCGAGCCCCGGGTGTTCGACATGCTGCGCGCGACGCTCGTGGAGATGCTGCCGCCGGTGGCCGGCGCCCGGTTCACCCACGCGTGGGGCGGGGTGCTCGGTGTGCCTCGGGACTGGGTCGCCTCCGTCGGTCTCGACCGCGGTACCGGCCTGGCCTGGGCGGGCGGCTACGTCGGCGACGGCGTGGGTACGACGAACCTGGCCGGCCGGACGCTGCGGGACCTGGTGCTCGGCCACGACACGGAGCTGACCCGGCTGCCCTGGGTCGGGCACCGCTCCCGTCGCTGGGAGCCGGAGCCGCTGCGCTGGCTCGGCGTCAACGCGGGACTGCGCGCGATGGCCGTCGCAGACGCCGAGGAGCGACACACCGGTCGCCGCAGCGTCGTCGCGCGGCTGATGGCACCGCTCGTCGGCGGTCACTGACTCTTCGCGGCACGCCCGGCGAGGTCGTGCGCCTCGACCAGGACGGCAAGACGCTGTCGCGAGGCGCCGGCCGCGACCGAGACGCGGCCGAGGACCCGCAGCAGTGCCCGAACATCCGCCGACGCTGGCGCAGGCGACCTGCGCCAACCCGCACGGCATCCAGGCCCGCGAGGACCTGAACACGATGGTGACCAGCGACTACGCCGAGCCGCGCAACATCATCCTCGACCCGGTGAAGGCCGCCGTCGCCGTACCTGCGCCGACCGACCGTCCGCATCTGGGACATCTCCGACCGCGACCACCCGAAGCTCAAGGTCGGTGTCCGTACCTGCCGGACGGTCCGCGCACGGAGCGCAGACCCGCGGCCACGAGGAGCCGCGCGGCATCATGGAGACCACGGTCACCAACCAGCCCGGTCACAAGGGCGCGTTCGCCGAGTCGATGCAGCGGCGGCGTCGATCTACTACACGCCCGACATCACGGCGACGAAGCCGAAGTGGCGTGAGGTCTTCGACCTGACCACGTCGCGCAAGGCAGATCAACCCGAAGCTGACGCCGACGGCGGCGGCTGCGACGGCGGCGGCTGGCTGCAGACCAGCCCGGACGACAGGTACCTGTACCACGCCGTGATCGGCCGCAGCCCGGAAGCGCTCGGCGCCGACGACAAGGGCTCGCCGAAGATGCGTCTACGTCGCTCGACATCGAGAAGCTGCTCGCCGCCGGCGACGACCCGACGTGCAGCATCGACACCATCGGACGAGGTCTACGGCCGGCGGCGCCGAGCGCCGACTGCCCCGACGGTCGCGAGCATCGACGTGCCCGACGGCACGACCGGCGGCCCGCACTGGGGCGCGCTGGACAACTTCGAAGCTCGGCGACGGACGGGAAGTACCACGAGACGACGACCAGCCCACGCGTCTCGCGTACTCGAACTACTTCGTGGCCCGCACCGGCGTCGACGGCAACCACAAGCGTCTGCATGGTCGACATCGGCGCCGGACGGGAAGCTCGGCGCTCGACCGAGACGTTCAGCGACGAGAACGCACGGGCACGCTCGCCGACACCCGGTTCGGGTACCTCGGCGCCTGGGCGATCTCGCTGGCGGTGATGGGCGCGGTCGTCGCCGCGACGTACGCGGTCGCCCGTCGTCGCCGCCCGCCCGCCCTCGAGCAGCCGCCGTCCGCCCGTGGCGCCGCGCGCGCGGTGCGCGGATCGTGGCCGCTCTGGGTCGGCGCGCTGCTGCTGGCCGGGCTGAACCTCGTCACGCTCGTCGTGTCCGGCGGCCCCTGGGGCGTCACGTTCGCGTTCTCGCTCTGGGGCTCGAAGATCCTCGTCCTCCTCGGCGTGGACGTGCAGATCGTGGCCGTTCTGGGCCGACCCAGCCAACGCCGCGAAGTTCGACGCCGGCGTGCTCGCCGAGAAGACCTCGGTCATGGACCTCGGCATCATCGTCGGCGCGCTCGTCGCGTCCGCCGCGGCCGGCGCGTTCGTGGTGCACCGGCGCATCCCCGCCCGGCTCGCCTCGGCGCGGTATCGGCGGCGTGCTCATGGGGCCTCAACGACTGATTCAGGCATTCACCCACGAACCCGGACACGCACTTGTACCGTGAAACGTGGGGGCTGAGTTTCGTCGGTTTCGGGAGGGAAGCCATGGAACCAGGCACGTCTTCGCGTGCCCGGGGAACGATCACGATCCTGGTGACGCTCGTCGTCGTCCTGGGCGAGTTCGGATTCCTCCAAGCGGTCTACCACATGGACGACCATGTGGAATCGCAGCGCGCTGCCCAGGCCCGGGTCGCCGGCGCCCTGGACGCCTGGACCCCCGGCAACGACACGGCCGCCGTCGAGGAGGCGGTCCGTGCCCTGGGCACCACCGACACCGCGGGCGCCCACCACCTTCAGGACCTGACCCGCACCTGGGCGGGATCTCTCGACGACGCCGATCTGCTGACCGTGCGCACCGCCAACACCGCCATCGGCCAGGCCGTCGCCCACGAGCAGTCGGCCGTCGACCGGCGGGCCGGCATCATCCTGGCCGCCCTCCTGGTCCTGGTGTCGTTCGGCTGGTTCATGTGGTTTCGCAAGCTGGTCCGGCGGCACCGCACGATGCAGCGTGACCTCACCGAGCGCCAGGTCCTGGACGCGGGCGAGCGGCGACTGCTCGCCCTGGTCCAGAACAGCGCCGACGTGGTGGCCGTCCTCGAGCCGGACTCCACCGCGATGTTCGTGAGCCCGGCGTCCCGGTCCGTGCTGGGCATCGAGCCCGACGAGCTGGTCGGCACCCGCTTCGTCGACACCCTGCTCCCCCGCGACGTCCCGATGTTCATCCGCATGCTCGCCGCGTCCCGCGAAGGGGACCAACCGGTCATCCTGCGCACCCGGCACGCCGACGGCCGCGAGCTGGTGCTGGAGGGGACGCTGACCAACCTGATGGCCGAGGCCGCCGTGCACGGCTGGGTGCTCACCGTCCGCGACGTGACCGACCGGCAGGCACTCCAGCAGGAGCTGAGCTACCAGGCCTTCCACGACTCGCTCACCGGGCTCGCCAACCGCCAGCTGTTCACCGACCGGCTCACGCACGCGCTCCGGCGTCGCAACGGCGCCACCGAGCCGCTGGCCGTGCTGTTCCTGGACCTCGACGACTTCAAGCACGTCAACGACAGCCTCGGTCACGGCATCGGTGACCGGCTGCTGGTGGCCGTCGCCGAGCGCATCAGCGGCGCGATCCGCGAGGGCGACACCGCGGCCCGCCTCGGCGGCGACGAGTTCGCGATCCTCATGGAGGACGCCTCCATCGAGCTGGCCCACGAGGTCGCGCAGCGGCTGCTCGAGGCGTTGGCCGTCCCGGTGGCCGTTGACGAGCACCTGCACTCGGTCCGGGCCAGCATCGGCATGGCCGAGGCCATGCCCGGCGCGGCGACCGGCGAGGAGACGCTGCGCAACGCGGACGTGGCGATGTACTGGGCCAAGGACCGCGGCAAGAGCACGGTCGCGGTCTACGAGGCCGGGCTGCACGCCGAGGCGCTCGAGCGGATGGCGCTGCGCGGTGAGCTGCAGCGCGCGATCCGCGAGAACCAGCTGACCCTGCACTACCAGCCGACGGTGGACCTCAGCTCGCAACGGATCACCGGCTTCGAGGCGCTGGTCCGCTGGAACCACCCGACCCGGGGGCTGCTGCCGCCGCTGGAGTTCATCCCGGTCGCCGAGCAGAGCGGGCTGATCGTGCCCCTCGGCAGCTGGGTCCTCGAGACCGCGTGCGGCGCCGGTGCCGGCATGCAGAGCGACTGGCACCAGCCCACGATGGCGGTGAACATCGCCGCCCAGCAGCTGGCCAAGCCGGACTTCGTCGACGAGGTGGTCGACGTGCTCCGACGTACGGGCATGCCGGCGGAGCGGCTGGTCCTCGAGATCACCGAGAGCGTCCTGCTCGACGACATGGTCGGCACCATCGCCAGCCTGGTCCGGTTGCGGGACCGCGGCATCCGGGTCGCCATCGACGACTTCGGCACCGGCTACAGCTCGCTGTCCTACCTCGACCAGCTGCCGGTCGACGTGCTCAAGGTCGACAAGTCCTTCGTCGACAAGGTCTGTGCCGGCACCTCCGACACGTCGCTGGTCGAGGCGATCATCGCGATGAGCCACAGCATGCGGCTGACCACGATCGCCGAGGGTGTCGAGCAGCCCGAGCAGGCGGCCTGGCTCAAGCACGCCCGCTGCTCGCTGGGCCAGGGCTACCTGTGGTCGCGGCCGGTCGAGCTGGACGCGGCCCGTGAGCTGCTGCTCAAGGGCACGCACCGCGGTCCCCAGGCCGTGGCCGCGCTGCCCCCGGCCTCGGTCGGCGACGAAAGCCTGCTCAGGCCCGCCTGAGCGCCGGCCGCAGCCCGTCCAGCACCGCGACGTCCTCGATCGTGGAGGGCACCGCGGCGTCCTTGCCGTCGGCGATCTCCCGCATGGTCTTGCGCAGGATCTTGCCGCTGCGGGTCTTCGGCAGCCCGCCGACCACCGACACGTCCTTGAACGCGGCGACGGCCCCGATCTCCGAGCGCACCAGCGCCACCAGCTCGCGGGCCACGTCGTCGTGGTCGGTGTTGACGCCGGCCTTGAGCACGACGAAGCCGCGCGGCACCTGGCCCTTCATCGCGTCGGCCACCCCGATCACCGCGCACTCGGCGACCGCCTCGTGGGATGCCAGCACTGCCTCCATCGAGCCCGTCGAGAGCCGGTGCCCGGCCACGTTGATGACGTCGTCGGTGCGACCCATCACGAAGAGGTAGCCGTCCTCGTCGAGGTACCCGCCGTCACCGGACAGGTAGTGGCCGTCGAAGGCCGAGAGGTACGACGAGACGTAGCGCTCGTCGTCGCCCCAGAGGGTCGTCAGCGTGCCCGGGGGCAGCGGCAGCCGGACACAGATCGCACCCTCCCGCCCGGCCGGGACGGCCTTGCCGTCCTCGCCGAGCACCGCCACCTGGTAGCCCGGCACCGGGACGGTCGGCGAGCCCGGCTTGATCGGCATCGGCGCCAGCCCCCGGAGGTTGGCCGCGATCGGCCAGCCCGTCTCGGTCTGCCACCAGTGGTCGACGACCGGGACGCCGAGCCGCTCGGTGGCCCAGTGGTAGGTCTCCGGGTCGAGCCGCTCGCCGGCCAGGAACAGCGTGCGGAAACGGCTCAGGTCGCGCCCCTCGAGGAGCTTCCCGTCCGGGTCCTCCTTCTTGACGGCGCGGATCGCGGTCGGCGCGGTGAACAGCGCCTCGACACCGTGCTCCTCGATGACCCGCCAGAACGCGCCGGCGTCCGGGGTGCCGACCGGCTTGCCCTCGTAGAGCACGGTCGTCGCGCCGGTGATGAGCGGCGCGTAGACGATGTAGGAGTGGCCGACCACCCAGCCGACGTCGGAGGCGGTCCACCAGACCTGCCCCTCGTGGATGTCGTAGATGTTCGGCAGCGACCAGGCCATCGCCACGGCGTGCCCGCCGTTGTCGCGGACGATGCCCTTGGGCTTCCCGGTCGTGCCGGAGGTGTAGAGCACGTAGAGCGGGTCGGTCGCCTTCACCTCGACGCACTCCGCCGGATCGGAGCGGCCCGCCTTCATCGCCAGGTCCCAGTCCACGTCGCGCGGCTCGCGCATCTCGGCGGCGACCTGCGGCCGCTGCTTGAGCACCACCGCGTCCGGCTCGTGCTCGGCCATCTCGAGGGCACGGTCCACGATCGGCTTGTACTCCACGACCCGGGTCGGCTCGATGCCGCAGGACGCGGTCACCACGACCTTGGGCCGGGCGTCGTCGATGCGCACCGCGAGCTCGCGGGGCGCGAAGCCGCCGAACACGACCGAGTGCACGGCCCCCAGCCGCGCGCAGGCGAGCATCGCCACCACGGCCTCGGGGATCATCGGCAGGTAGATCACCACCCGGTCCCCCGGGCCGACGCCGAACCCCCGGAGGGCCCCGGCGAACGCAGCCACCTGCTCCAGCAGCTCGGCGTAGGTGAAGCTCTTCTTCACGTCCGCCACCGCGCTGTCGTAGACGAGGGCGGTGCGGTCCCCGTGCCCGCGCACGACGTGCCGGTCGAGCGCGTTGAAGCAGGTGTTGAGGGTCGCGTCGGGGAACCACCGGTAGAACGGCGGGTGGTCGTCGTCGAGGACCCGGGACGGCTTCTTGATCCAGTCCACGAGACCGGCCTGCTCGGCCCAGTAGCCGTCGGGGTCCTCGATGCTGCGGGTGTACGCGGTCCGGTAGTCAGCGGGAGCGGCCATGGCCCCCATCTTGCTGCGGGCCGCCGGAGGAGGCCACCACCCGACCGGGTAGGGCTCAGACGAGACCGTTGGCCGCGGTGCGCGCCGGCCGGGCCCCGGTGCGCAGCCAGGCGGTGAAGAAGGGGTCCAGGTCCTGGCCGCTGACCTGCTCGGCGAGCGCCTCGAACTCCTCGACCGTGCCGGTGCCGTGGGCTGCGTCCGGGTGCTGCTGCACCCACGTGCGCAGCACGGTGAGGAACCGCGTCGTGCCGATCCGGTGCCTCAGCGCCTGCAGCGCCATCCCGCCCCGGTCGTAGATCGGCTGGTCGAACATCCGGGCCGGGCCCGGGTCCGCGATCCGCAGCCGCCAGAAGCCGTCCTTCGCGGGGTGCGAGGCATACTCGCGCTGCAACCGGCGCCACGCGGACGGACCGCCGTGCGCCTCGTCGAAGCGCCACTCTGCCCAGGTCGCGAAGCCCTCGTTGAGCCAGATGTCGCGCCACCGGCGGACCGAGACCTGGTCGCCGAACCACTGGTGCGCGAGCTCGTGCACCACCACGGAGTGCGCCTCGTGACCGACGCCGAGGAACGGGTAGGTCGGCCGGCTCTGGTTCTCCAGCGCGAAGCCGGTGAACAACGACGTCACCACACCTCCGGTCGACTCGAACGGGTAGGGCCCGAACTGGGTCTCCAGCCAGTGCACGATCCCCGGCGACTTCCGGAGCAGCCGGAGCTGCTGGTCCTGGCTGGCCCGGTCGAACGCCTTCGAGACCGCGACGGTCCACGGCACGCCGTACGTCGTCCCGGACTCGATCCGGAACCGCCCGGCCGCGAAGAACGCCAGGTAGGACGCCATCGGGCTGCTCTCGCGCCAGTGCCACGACGTCCAGGCGCCGGCGGTGCGGCGCCCGACGAGTGTGCCGTTGCCGACCACCTGGTGGCCGCGGGCGACCGCGACGGTGACGTCGTAGAGCGCCTTGTCCTGCGGGTGGTCGTTGACCGGGAACCACCAGGGCGCGATGTGCGGCTGGTTCATCGCCACCGCCTCGCCCGGTGCGGCCAGGAACGGCCGTTCGCCGCCCCAGCCCAGCAGCCGCGGCGTGCCGTGGTAGCGGACCTCGACCACCAGCGCCCCGCCGGCGGTGACCGGGTTGGCGGGGGTGACGGTGAGCTCGTGCCTGCCGGCCTTCGCGTACGTCGCGGGCGCACCGTTCACCCGGACGGCGTCCGGCGTGAGCATCAGGTCGAGGCTGAGCGACGACAGGTCCTGGGTAGCGGTGGCCGTGATCGTGGTGTGCCCGGTGAGGTCGCCGCTGCGGAGCCGGTAGGTGTCGTGGATGTCGTAGTGGGTGACGTCGTAGCCGCCGTTGCCGTCCTTGGGGAAGTAGGGATCACCGATCCCCTGCGCCCCCGCCGTCGATGTCTCGACCGCGGCGGCCGCCTCCAGCGAAGGTGATCCGGCGGCGCCGGCCAGCAGGAGGAACGACAGCGCGGCGGCGCAGCGGCGGACGGACGGCACGATGAGGACTCCCGGACATGGACGGTGACAGGCGATCCTAGACCGGCCCGTCGGCGGCCGTCCGCGAAAAACCCGTTGCGACCGTCCGATCGGGGAGGACATCCTGCACACACCGGGCGGCGAGCGCGCCGTCGGCCAGCCCGAGCAGAGAGGAGCCGTGCAATGCCAACCACGGTCCTTGGCATGTCCCGTGCCAGCACGTCCTCTCACCTCTGGAGCACCGACAGCAATGTCTCCCGTCTTTCCGTACGACCCCACGCACGACCGCACGCTCGCTGACCTCGCCGACCTCTCCGACGTCGACCCGGCCTTCGTCTTCGACTTCCGCAGCTACGACGACCCCGACGACGGTCAGCGGAGGTCCACCTGGCTCGATGTCGAGCCGCTCTGCCGCGGACCCGAGCCCCGCCCCGACTGGCTGGTCACCAGCCAGGCCGCGGTCGACACCGACCTCGGCATCCTCAAGACCGGCAAGGAGGCCGACGTCTTCCTGCTCGAGCGGGCCGTCCCCGACGACCCGTCCCAGCAGGTGGTGATGGCGGCCAAGCGCTACCGCGGCGAGGAGCACCGCTCCTTCCACCGCAGCAGCGCCTACACCGAGGGCCGCAGGACCCGCAACACCCGCGACGCCCGGGCGATGGCCAAGAAGACCGCGCACGGCCGGGCGGTGGCCGCCGGGCAGTGGGCCGCCGCCGAGTGGGACGCCCTCGTCCGGTTCTGGCTCGCCGGCGTCCCGGTCCCCTACCCGGTGCAGATCGACGGCACCGAGATCCTGATGGAGCTCGTCAGCGTCGACGGCGAGGCGGCGCCGCGGCTCGCGCAGACCCGGCCGACGGGCGACCTGCTCGTGTCGTACTTCGACCAGCTGCGCGACGCGATGACCTCGCTCGCCCGGCACGGGGTCGCGCACGGCGACCTCTCGCCGTACAACGTGCTCGCGGCAGGTGACCGGCTGGTGGTGATCGACCTGCCGCAGGCCGTGGACGTGGTGGCCAACCCGACCGGGATGGACTTCCTGATGCGGGACTGCCGCAACGTCTGCACGTGGTTCGTGTCGCGGGGTCTCGACGTCGACGAGCACGACCTGTTCGCCGACCTCCTCGCCTCCGCGCTCTGAGACCTGCGGCGCGGCAGGATGGCCAGGTGAGGAACACGCCCCGTCGCACCCAGTGAGATCGAGAGCCTCGACGAGCTGGACCGGCTGGTCGCGGGAGGCGCGACCGCCATGGCCGGCTGGCAGCTCCAGGGCCTCGACCTCCGCGGGCACACCGACGTGCTCCGCCGGCTCGACGCCCGGGGTGCCCTGGTCCTCGGCGGCCGCCTCGACCCGGCCGCCGAGGACGACCTCCGGGCGCGTGGGGCCCTGGTGTTCCCGCAGGTGCCGGACGTGCCGTTCGACCCCTACCGCGCGGGTCTCTACACCCCGGAGGAGCTGTACGACGGGCTGGACGGGGACTACGCGGCCACCCTCGACGCGCGGGTCTACGCCTGGTCCCGGCACACCGGGCACGACCTGAGCGCCCTGGTCGCGCAGTCGCTGCACGACGCCGCGGTCGACGACGCGCTGGAGGAGTGGACGCGCGGTCGTCGGCTGGTCGGCGTGATGGGCGGGCATGCCCTGGCGCGCGGAGCCCGCGGCTACGCGGACGCCGCGCGGCTGGGCCGGTCGCTGGCACGGACCGGTCTGACCGTGGCCACCGGCGGCGGCCCGGGTGCCATGGAGGCCGCGAACCTCGGCGCCTACCTCGCCGGCCACGACGACGACGCGCTCGACGAGGCCCTCGACCTGCTCGCCGCCGTGCCGTCCTACGAGCCGTCCGTGGCCGCCTGGGCCCGGTCGGCGATCGACGTACGACGGAGGTGGCCGGAGGGCACCGCGTCGCTGGGCGTGCCGACGTGGTTCTACGGGCACGAGCCGCCGAACGCGCTCGCGAGCGCCGTCGCGAAGTACTTCGAGAACGCCATCCGCGAGGACGTGCTGCTGCACGTGTGCCGGGCCGGCGTCGTGTACCTGCCGGGGCGCGGCGGCACCGTGCAGGAGGTGTTCCAGGACGCCTGCGAGAACTACTACGCGGCCGACGGCGACGTGGCGCCGATGGTGCTCGTGGGCCGGGCGTACTGGACCGAGGAGCTGCCCGCGTGGCCGCTGCTGCGCAGCGCTCGCCGAGGGGCGGGCGATGGCGCACCACGTGCACCTGGTCGACGACCTGGACGAGGTGGCGGGGATCTTGGCCGAGCCTGCCAGACTCGACGGATGAACCGTTTCGAGGCGACGAACCACTCCGAGGCCGTGGTGCCCGCCGACCGGGAGGCGATCTGGGCGGCGCTGACCGACCCCGTGGTGCTCCCCCGGCTCACCCCGCTGCTGCGCGGGATCGACACCGACGGTGACCTGTGGCGCTGGCACCTGACCCGGTTCACCATCCTCGGCATCGGCCTCGCCCCGCGGTTCACCGAGAAGATGACCTTCGCCGCGCCGCACCGCATCGAGTACACCCACCAGCCGCCGCGGGGCCGCTCCGAGCCGGCCGGCGCCGACGGGTGGTACGAGCTGACCGAGGTCGAGGGCGGCACCCGGCTGGAGATCTCGCTGACCATGCACGTCGACCTGCCGCTGGCGAAGGCCGCGCGGCCGGCCGTCACCCGGGTGATGGGCTCGATGATGCAGCGCACCGGCGACCGGTTCGCGACGAACCTGCTGCGGCACCTGAAGGTGCCGGCCTGAGTCAGCGGTACGACGACGCCTGCGTCTCGTAGAGCGAGGCGTACTGCCCGGCCCGGGCCATCAGCTCCTCGTGGCTGCCCACCTCGGTGACCCGGGAGCCGTCCATCACCACGATCAGGTCGGCCATCCGCACGGTCGAGAAGCGGTGCGACACCAGCAGCAGGATCCGCCCCGACTCCCCCAGCGACCCGGTCGTCGCCGCGTCGGCGTAGCGCTCGAACAGCGCGTGCTCGGTCTCCGCGTCGAGGGCCGCCGTGGGCTCGTCGAGCACCAGCAGCAGCGGGTCCTCCCGCATGAACCCGCGCGCCAGCGCGAGCTTCTGCCACTGCCCGAAGGACAGGTCGACGCCGTCGCGCCAGGACGTCCCGAGCTGGGTGTCGAGACCGTCCTCGAGCCGCTCGACCACGTCGTCCGCCCCGGCCCGGTGTACGGCGGCCGTCGACGCCTCGCGGTCGTCGAGACGCGGCAGGTCACCCACGCCGACGGACTGCTGGGCGGCGAGCTCGAAGCGGTAGAAGTCCTGGAAGGCGCCGGCCATCCGGGCGCGCCAGGCGCCGGGAGCGAACGAGGCGAGCGGCTGGTCGTCGACGAGGATCCGGCCGTCGGTCGGGGCGTACATCTGCGCCAGCAGCTTGACCAGGGTCGACTTGCCGGCGCCGTTCTCGCCGACCACCGCGACGACCGCGCCGGCGGGCAGGAACAGGTCGACGTGCTCGAGCGCCGGCCGGGAGGCACCGGGGTAGGTGAACGTGACGTCCTCGAGCCGGATGCCGTCCTCGAGCCGGTCGGGCGCCGGCCGGTCGCCGGTGACCTGGGCCGCGGCGTACTCCTCGAGCCAGACCAGGCGCCGCGACCCGTCGAGCCAGATGCCGCGCAGGAAGCCGATCTCCCCGACCGTCGCGCCGAGATAGCCGGACAGCCGGGCGCCGCTGGCCAGCACCAGCAGCACGGCCGCCGCCGACGCGTCGAGCCCGGAGGCCACGTAGACGACCGCGCCGACGTACCCGAGCCCGAACACCGTCCAGCCGAGCGTGTGCCACACCGTGCTCACCCAGCGGGCGCGGGCGATCAGCGCGTAGCACTCCTCCCACGCGGAGCGCCGGCGCGTGGCGAGCCGCTCGGTGACCCCGAGGACCCGCAGCTCCTTGGCGGTCGAGGCGGTGGTGTTCGCCTGGTAGAGGTGCCGAGCCATCCGCTCGGACTGCGCGCCACGCTCGCGGGCCACGCGCTCGACACCGGGGCGCCACCCCGACGTGAGCACGGTGGGCAGCGCGAACACGGCCAGCAGCGCGAGCGCGGGATCCACCGACATCAGCAGCGCGATCGTCGCGCCGAGCCGCAGGATCCAGCCGGCGGTGGAGAACAGGCTCATGTACAGGTGGTCGAGCACGAAGACCTGGTCACGCAGCACCGAGAGCCGGTCGAGGTACTCCGGACGCTCCTGGTGGGCGACGGTCTCCACAGTCGCCTGCAGCCGGGCGACGTGCCGCTCGAGCGCGATCGACACCTTGTCGCGGAAGCGGCGCTGGGTGCGGGTCGAGAGCACCCGGAGGAACCACGTCAGCACGGACGAGAGTCCGAGGGCGACGGCGGCCAGCAGCACCAGGCGTCCGTCCCCGTCGGTGGCGCCACGACCCAGCAGCGCCAGCCACAACGCGATGAGCGCGTCGGGCAGGGCCGCGAGCAGTGCCAGCACGAACGCGCTGGTGATGAGCCGCGGCTCGCTGTCGTAGCCGAGCCGCACGAGCCGCCACATCGACGGGAGCGCGCGCGGCAGCTCGTCGACCGGGTCTGTCGACGCCCTAGTCGAGGAGGTCATAGGCCGCTCCCTCCTCGTCCACCTCGGCCGGGTCGGCGAACCGCTCCGCCTGCAGGTCGAACATCGTGCGGTAGCGCCCGCCGGCGGCCATCAGCTCGTCGTGGCTGCCGAGCTCGACCACCCGCCCCTTCTCCACGACGCAGATCAGGTCGACCCGGCGCACGGTGGAGAACCGGTGCGACACCAGCACGGTCGTGACCCCCCGGGTCGCGGCCAGCACCCGCTCGAAGATCGCCGCCTCGCCGCGTACGTCGAGCTGGGCGGTCGGCTCGTCGAGGAGAACGAGGCCGGCGCCGCGCCGGACCGCGCACAGCGCCCGGGCCAGAGCGACGCGCTGCCACTGCCCACCGGACAGGTCGACACCGCCGTCGTACTGCTTGGACAGCGGGGTGTCGAGGTCGGCGAGACCGTCGGCGCCGGCGTCGGCGAGCGCCGCCCGGACGTCGTCGTCGGGTGCACCATCGGGGGCGACGTTCTCGCGCAGGGTCAGCTCGAACCGCACGAAGTCCTGGAATACCGCGGTGACGCGGGACCGCCAGGCCGTCACGTCGAGGTCGCGCAGGTCCGACACCGTCCACCTCGATGGCGCCCGTGTCGGGGTCGTAGAGGCGGCACAGCAGCTTGGCGAGGGTGGTCTTGCCGGCACCGTTCTGCCCGACGATCGCCAACGACCGGCCGGCCGGGATGGTCAGGTCGAGGCCCTCGAAGACCTGCCGGCCGCTGCGCGGGTAGCCGAAGCCGACGTCGCGGAACCGGATCTCGCGCGCCGGCAGACCGTCCGCCGGCCGATCGCCCACCCGCTGGAGGGCGCCGGCGCGGGCGGCGGCCGTCTCCAGCCGCAGCACCGCGGCGGTCGGGGCGGCGGCACCGTCGAGCGCCCAGTTCAGCCCGCCGAAGGCCAGCAGGCTCGTGCCCACGGCGACCTGGGCGAACACCACCGCGCGGCCGAGCGACAGGTCGTTGCCGGAGAGCCGGAGCCCGAGGTAGCCGAGCACCACGAGGTTCGCGACCACGACGGTGGCCAGGGACAGCGCCAGCGGGCGCTCACGGAGCCGGGTGGCGGCGGCCTGGAGCTCGTGCAGCCGCTGACGACGGGCGGTGAACCGGTCGACGGTCCAGTCGGCCAGCCCGAACATCCGCAGCTCCTTGGCCGACGGCGGGTCGACGGCCATCCGGTAGGCGTAGTCCGCGTGCTTGCTGGCGTCGCGCACCTCGTCGGTGTTGCGGTCGCGCCAGACCGCGCTCTCGCGCAGCAGCCAGTGCGTCCCGAACCAGGCGCCGCCGAGCAGCAGCGGCGCCCACCAGGACAGCCCGAACAGCACCAGCGCGGACGCGACCCCGGCTCCGAAGTCCACCAGCCCGACCGCGATGAACGGCAGCGCGACCTCCATCGGCGGACCGGCGACGCCGTTGTCGAACTCGCGCGCCATCGCCATGTCCGCGGCGAGCTCGGGGTCCTCCAGGTGCCCGATCCCCGCCGGGCGCACGCAGGCGTCGGTGAGCCGGTCGTAGAGCCAGGCCGAGACCCGCAGGCCGAGGTTCTCCCCCACCGTCTGGTGCAGCGGGGTGACCACCTGGGTGAGCACGAAGACCACCCCGAGCGCGGTCAGCGACGCGGTCAACGGGCGGCCGTCCTCCACCGCGGCCACCACGGCACCGGTCGCCACCGCCAGCAGGGCCGGCAGGGTCGACCGCAGCACCACCAGCACCCACCAGAGCGTGCCGAGCCGCACGTCGGCCCGCGGCAGGGCGGTGAAGAACACCATCTCCTGGCGGGCGAGGAAGCGCGTCAGCACGCGGACAAACTAACCCGAGGCGGCTCAGCGGCGGAGGTGGCGGCGCAGGTAGTAGACGACCTGCACGAGGGCCAGGACCGCCAGCACGGCGAGGAAGACGCCGACGAACACCTCGCCGTTGGCGAAGGCCGAGACGCCGAGCAGCACGCACACCAGGAGCACGACGAGGCTGACGAGCGCGGTCAGCCTCGGGTCCATCGTGGTCGTCCTCAGACGTCGGTGGCGGCGAGCTGGCCGCAGGCGCCGTCGATCTCGCTGCCGCGGGTGTCGCGGACGGTGGTGGGCACGCCCTTCGCCTCGAGCCGCCGCACGAACTCGCGCTCGTCGGCGCGCCGCGAGGCGGTCCACTTCGAGCCGGGTGTGGGGTTGAGCGGGATCAGGTTGACGTGCACCCAGCCCCAGTCGCCGTACGACGTGAGCACGTCGCCGAGCAGGTCCGCGCGCCAGGCCTGGTCGTTGATGTCGCGCATCATGGCGTACTCGATCGACACCCGACGCTTGGTCACGCGCGCGTAGTTCCAGGCGGCCTCGACGGCCTCGTGGACCGACCAGCGCGTGTTGATCGGGACCAGCTCGTTGCGCAGCTCGTCGTCCGGCGCGTGCAGCGAGAGCGCCAGCGTCACCGGGATGCCCTCGTCGGCGAGCTGGTTGATCCGCGGCACCAGGCCGACGGTGGAGACGGTGATGCCGCGCGCGGACATGCCGAGACCGTCGGGCGCCTTCTCGGTGAGCCGGCGTACGGCGCCGATGACCGCCTTGTAGTTGGCCATCGGCTCACCCATGCCCATGAAGACCACGTTGTTCACGCGGCCGGGGCCGCCCGGGACCTCGTCGCGGGCCAGCGACCGGGCGCCGGCCACCACCTGCTCGACGATCTCGGCGGCGGACATGTTCCGCTGCAGGCCGCCCTGACCGGTGGCGCAGAACGGGCAGGCCATGCCGCAGCCGGCCTGCGAGGACACGCACATGGTGACCCGGTCGGGGTAGCGCATCAGCACCGACTCGACGAGCGCACCGTCGAACAGCTTCCAGAGGGTCTTGCGGGTGGTGCCCTTGTCCGCCTCCAGCGTGCGCAGCGGCGTCATCAGCGTGGGCAGCAGGGCCTCGACCAGGCGTTCGCGCTCGGCGGCCGGGAGGTCGGTCATCTCGGCGGGGTCGTCCACCAGCCGGGCGAAGTAGTGGGTGGACAGCTGCTTGGCGCGGAACCCGGGCAGTCCCGCCTCGCTCAGCAGCGTCTTGCGCTCGGCGGCCGAGAGGTCGGCCAGGTGCCGCGGCGGCTTCTTGCGGCCGCGCGGCTCGTCGAACACCAGGGGCAGGGGGGTGCGCTCGGACATGACGACCCAGTCTCCCACCCGCGGCCGCGAGGCCACGAATCCGTGGTCCGCGAGGCCGGTCACATGCCGGTCACATGCCGGTCAGCACCACCGACGCGCAGACCCCACCCCCGACGAGTGAGCCGATCGCGACGCCCAGGAGCAGCCCGGAGCCCAGCCGCCCCCGACCTCGACGGATCAGCACGACACCCGCGACGACCGGGATCACCAGCAGGGTGGCGACGCCGACCAGCGCCTGCGTGAGCTGCGCACCCGTGTCACCGAATGACGTGTACATCACCAGGGTGGCCACCGCGAAGAGGAACCAGCCGCCGAGCCAGCCGAGGATCACCCCGCCCAGGACCTGCAGGACCTCGACCCGGTGCCAGCTCTGCTGCTGCTCCATGACGCCTCCTGCGAACGACTCAGACCGCCCAGACGACGACGCCGGCGGCCCCGGCGACGGCGAGCAGCGCGAGGTACGTGATCACCAGCCGGGTGTCGCGCAGGAAGCACTTCGACCGGGTGAGCCCGGCGCGGTAGGCCTTGGTGTAGCCGACCAGGCCGAGCACCGCGAACCCGAGCAGCGCGACCGGCCCGAGCAGCCAGCCCAGCAGCGCGACGGTCGCGAAGATGCACAGCCGGAGCGGGTCGAAAGGTGCGACCTCCGCCTCGTCCTGCGACTCGACGGCACTCGTCATGCGGACCCCTCCAGCAGGTTGCGGCGACCGGTGACGGTCGACAGCTTGCGCTCGGCGAGCGGAGCCCACGCCTGGACGGCGCAGAACGGCGCGCACTGGTGTCCGCCGTCCTGACCGACCGTGCCGACGTGCACGCAGCACTGGGTCAGCCGCTCCTCGATCATCGTGTGCATGTCCATGAACGGCTTGACCGTGACGCGGACGACCCGCTCCCCCAGCATCTTCCGCAGCCGCTTGTGCTGGCCGGGCAGCGCCGACGTGGCCAGGGTCGCGAGCGTGCCGATGCCGAGGTCGCAGTTCTCGCAGATGTCCTTCCAGATCGAGCCCATCGACGGGTGCGACAGCGACGACTGCTCGCTGAGCAGGTCCAGCAGCGAGTCCTTGACGACCTGCCGCAGGGTGGCCGGGATCGAGTCGTCGGCGATCCGGTTCGCGAGCGACTCCGGCTCGAGCTCCAGCCACGCCTTGAGCTTGTCGTGCCCGATCAGCGCGGTCAGCGACTTCCAGCTCCCGGTGTCGTCGCGCAGCAGGTAGCCCACCGAGCAGCAGTGCGGGTGCGAGCACGGCAGCGCGGTCAGGTCCCGCCAGGTCACCACCCCCGCCGTCTGCTCCTCGAGCCGCGCCAGCACCCCGGTGTGCGTGAGCCGGCGCATCGGGTCGAGCCCGCCGTGCCGGCCGGAGCCGAACACCGGCTGGATCGTGACGCCGCCGACGTACGGCGTGTCCAGGGCCCGCTTCACGACGGCACCGATCTCGTCGGCGTTGACGTCGAGCGCCGCCGTCATCGTGAGCGTGGTGAACACGCCCGCTCCGGAGAGCCGGTCGATGGCCCGCTCCTTGAACCGCCGGATGTCCGCGCCGCGGTGGTAGGTCGAGGCCTCCGCGCTCTCCCCGTCGTACTGGAGGTAGACCTCGACCCGCTCACGGTGCCGGGCCAGCAGCCCGAGGAGCTCGTCGTCCTGGGCGATCCGCAGGCCGTTGGTGTTCACCAGGATGCGGACGACGGGCCGGGCGGCGACCTCGTCGAGGAGCTCGGCGAGCCAGGGGTACAGCGTCGGCTCGCCGCCCGACAGCATCAGCACGTCGATCCGGCCGTTCTCGCGCGAGAGCCGGGTGTCGATCGACGCGAGCACCTCCGCGAGCGGGGCGACCGCGGCCTGCGCGGGCGACGACTCGGCGAAGCAGGTCGGGCACCTGAGGTTGCAGTGGTCGGTGATGTCCTCGAGCAGGATGCAGGTGTGCTGGGTCTGCATCTCCGGCAGCCCGTCCTCGTAGGCGGACGGCACCGGCTTGAAGTTCCCGCGCACGTCCGGGGTGTGCACCTTGGTCGGGGCGGTCCACTGCTCGAGGTACGCGAGGATCTCCGGCGACTCGTCGTACAACGTGGTCACCAGGCCGTGTTCGGGACATCCACGCTCCAGCCACACCTGGCCGTCCCGGACGGCCAGCCAGCCGGACAGCCGGCGCACCTCGGCCAGCGGCCGGTCCGGACGCTCCTCGTGGCAGGTCGGGCAGAACGCGTTGACGTAGCGGTGGATGCGGTGGTCCCGCAGCGGCATGCCGGCCACGTCAGCCGCTGAAGCTCGCGATGAGGGCGACGCACGCGCCGCCGAGGACGATCAGCGTCAGGAAGTAGCCGATCAGGATGCCCACGCCCCACCAGCGGGTCGACTCGTTGAGCAGCAGCACCAGCGGGATCAGCAGCCCGACCACGAGCGGCGCGAACCCCCAGGCCCCGTTGGCGAAGTTGGCGGAGAACACCAGCCCGAGCACACCCGTGATGACGACATCGACACCGCCGACGACCGCGCCGAGCACCAGCTCGAGCGTGTGACCCTTCTTCGGGCGGGACGAAGGGGTCCGCCGGCGGGACGGGCGGCTGGCTCATGCGACCTCCACGGGAACGGGGTTGGGGTGACGGCGGTAGACGCCGCGCCGCACCTGCCAGGCGACCCGCGCCAGCAGCAGCGGCACGGTGACGAGCAGGAACAGCTGCGGGCGGGTGAGCCCGGCCCACACCACCTCGTTGCCGCGGACGAGCTCGACGGCGAACCGGAACACGCCGTAGGCCGCGAGGTAGAGCGTCAGCGTCTCCCCCGGCGCGTCGATCCGGTGCCGCAGCCAGAACCACAGCAGGCCGAACGCGACGGCGTGGAAGGCGATCTCGTAGACGAAGGAAGGGTGCAGCGGGACCCCCGCGGGGGCGTGCAGCCGCTGGGCGGCTGCCGCGTCGAGACGGATGCCGTACGACGTCCCGGTCGGCGTCCCCGGCAGCTCGGTGAGCAGGCAGCCGACCCGGCCGATCGCCATGCCGAGCGCCACGGCCGGCGCGAACAGGTCACCGGTGCGCGGCCGGTAGCCGACCAGCCGCTTCGCGACGTGCACGCCGAGCCAGGCGCCGAACAGGCCGCCCAGGATGCTGCGGTTGCCGTAGAGCCACTGCTCGGTGAGCGAGGCGTTCTGCCGCAGGTCGACGTGCTGCAGCCAGGTGCCGAGCCGCATGAACAGCGCGCCGCCCGCGAGCGCACCCAGGACGACGTACACGATGCGCTCGTCGGTCTGCCCACGGCGACGCGCCTCGACGACGAAGACCGCGACGGCGGCGAGCACGCCGAGACCCACGAACAGCTGGTGGGTCGGGACGTTGCCCAGCGTCGGGTACACCCGGCACAGCATGCCAGCGCGCACCGGCCCGGCCATCCGTTTGGCTACTCAGAAACCGTGTCGTTCCAGCGCCCACACGTCCGGCATCGCGAGCGCCGCCCAGGCGTCCAGGTCCGGGGGTGTGCCGGTGAGCGCGGCGCGCAGGGCGGTCCACGCGGTCCCGTGCCCGACCAGCACCACGTCGCCCGCGTGCGCGGCCAGGATCCGGCGTACGGCGGGCAGCAGCCGGTCGAGGGTGGCGGTCAGGGGCTCCCAGCCGGGGTGGGCGGGCACGTCCGGGGCGGTGAAGACCTGGCGCACCAGCGACCGCCAGGCGTCGACGTCGGCGACCCACGGGGTGGCCTCGCGGCGGTGCTCGACCAGGTCGGGGTCCACGGTCACGTCATCGTCGGTGAGCAGCCGGGCGGTGCCGAGCGCCTTGGGCTCCGGGGAGCTGAACCAGGTCGCCGTGCCGGGGAGCCGGTCCCGGAGCGGCAGCACCTCGTCGCGGGCGTCGGGGTCCAGCGGCCACCGGGCGGGACCGGACGGACGGGTCGATGACGGGGCGTCCGTGCCGCACGAGGAACAGGGTTCCGGCGGCGACCACTCAGAGGACCAGGTAGTGCAGCAGCAGCCAGACCGGCGCCGCGGTCGCCAGCAGCGAGTCGAGCCGGTCCATCAGCCCACCGTGGCCCGGCACGATCTGCGACATGTCCTTGATGCCGAGGTCGCGCTTGATGACCGACTCGCAGAGGTCGCCGAGCGTGGCCATCACCACGGCGATCGCGCCGAGCGCGACGCCGACCCACCAGTCGCCGTCGAGGAGGTAGACGACGGTCAGCCAGCCGGCGACGACGCAGGACACGGCCGAGCCGGCGAACCCCTCCCACGACTTCTTGGGCGAGATGATCGGTGCCATCGGGTGCTTGCCGGCGAGCACGCCGACGGCGTACCCGCCGATGTCGGAGGCGACCGTCACCAGGATGAAGGTCACGATCGCCAGGTCGCCGCGGTCCTCGGCGAGCAGCAGCGCGACGAACGACCCGAGGAACGGCACGTAGAGGATCGTGAACACGGCGGCCGTCGTGTCCATGACGTAGCCGGCGATGCCGCCGCGCAGCCGCCAGAGCATGGTCACCAGTGCCGCGACCGCCGTGGCGGTCACCAGCGCGGGCGCCCCGAAGAAGTAGGCGACCAGCACCATGACGACCCCGCCGGCCATCACCGGCTCGCGGGCGATCCGGATCTCGCCGGTGGCGAACGCGTGCCCGAGCTCCCACACCGCCACCAGCACCGCGGCCACGACGATGAGCATGAAGGCCGGCTTCCAGAACACCAGCGACGCGATGATCGCGGCCCCGAGCACGACCCCGGACGCGATGGCGGCCGGCAGGTTGCGTCCGGCCCGGCTGGGTGGGGCGACCGGCGGCGAGGGCGTGGCCGGGGTCCGCGAGGCGTGCGGCGACGACGGCTCGTCGGACTCGGTCATGTCGGGAGGGCTGCGCAGGTCCTCAGACCTCGAGCAGCTCGGCTTCCTTGTGCTTGAGCATCTCGTCGATCTCGTCGGTGTGCTTCTTGGTGATGCCGTCGAGACGCTTCTCCGCACCGGTCACGTCGTCCTTGCCGACCTCGCCGTCCTTCTCGAGCTTCTCGAGCGCCTGCTTGGCGTTGCGGCGGATGTTGCGGACCGAGACGCGGCCGTCCTCGGCCTTGGCCTTGGCCATCTTGATGTAGTCCTTGCGGCGCTCCTCGGTCAGCTCCGGCAGCGTCACGCGGATGGTCTTGCCGTCGTCGGTGGGGTTCACGCCCAGGTCCGAGTCCCGGATCGCCTTCTCGATGGCGGCCAGCGAGCTCATGTCGTAGGGCGCGATGATGATGACCCGCGCCTCGGGGGCGGTGAACGACGCCAGCTGCTGCAGCGGCGTCGGCGCACCGTAGTAGTCGGCCGTCAGCTTGTGGAACATCGACGGGTTGGCCCGGCCGGTGCGGATCGCCGCGAAGTCCTCCCGCGTCACCTCGACGGCCTTGTTCATCTTGCTGTCGGCCTCGTTGAGGGTCTGGTTGATCACGGCTGCTCCTGCTCCTGGGTCGGTCTGGTCACGCGTCGCGGGCGACGGTCGTGCCGATCTTCTCACCTGCGACGACGCGGGCGATGTTGCCATCCTCCGACAGGTTGAACACGATCATCGTCATGTCGTTGTCGCGACAGAGGCTGATGGAGGTGGCATCGGCGACCTTCAGACCACGCGTGAGGAACTCGTCGTAGGTCAGGTGGTCGAACTTCACCGCGTCCGGGTTCTGGTGCGGGTCGGAGTCGTAGACGCCGTCGACACCCTGCTTGCCCATCAGGATCACCTGGGCGCCGATCTCCAGGGCGCGCTGGGCGGCCACCGTGTCGGTGGAGAAGTACGGCATCCCGGCGCCGGCGCCGAAGATCACGACGCGGCCCTTGTCGAGGTGCCGCATCGCGCGGCGCGGGATGTACGGCTCGGCGACCTGGCCCATGGCGATCGCCGTCTGGACGCGGGTCTCGACGCCCTGCTTCTCCAGGAAGTCCTGGAGGGCCAGGCAGTTCATGACCGTGCCGAGCATGCCCATGTAGTCGGCGCGGGCGCGGTCCATGCCGCCCCTCTGCAGCTCCGCCCCGCGGAAGAAGTTGCCGCCGCCGACGACGACCGCCACCTGCACGCCGCTGCGCACCACGTCGGCGATCTCGCGGGCGATCCCGTTCACCACCTCGGGGTCGACGCCGACCCGTCCCCCGCCGAACACCTCACCGGAGAGCTTGAGCAGGACGCGCTTGTACGCCGTCACGGGCGATCCTTTCTGTGGACGTGCGAGAAGGCCGGTCCCTGGCGTTGATGCGTGCGCACGGACCGGCCTCCTCGGATGACTCGTCGTTCCGACAACCCTAGTCGATCGTCACTGACCGATCTCGAAACGGGCGAAGCGCTTCACGCTCACGCCGGCCTCGTCCAGGACGGCCTTGACCGACTTCTTGGACTCCTGCACGGACGGCTGCTCGAGGAGCACGACGTCCTTGAAGAAGCCGTTGAGCCGGCCCTCGGTGATCTTGGCGATCGCCTGCTCCGGCTTGCCCTCCTCGCGGGAGGTCGCCTCGGCGATCTCGCGCTCGTGGGACACGATCTCGGCCGGCACCTCGTCACGGGTGAGGTAGCGCGGCTTCATCGCGGCGATCTGCATGGCGGCGCCACGGGCGGCCTCCACGTCGTCACCGTCGTACGCGACCAGCACGCCGACAGCCGGCGGCAGGTCGGACGCGCGACGGTGCATGTAGGTCACGACGGGACCGTCGAAGTACGCCACCCGGCCGAGCTCGATCTTCTCGCCGATCGTGATCGCGAGCTGCTCGACGACCTCGCCGACGGTCTTGTCGCCGACCTGGACGGCCTTGAGCGCCTCGGCGTCGGCGGCCTTCGCCTCGTCGGCGGCCTCCGCGATCTGCTGGGCGGCCTTGATGAAGTCGTCGTTCTTCGCGACGAAGTCGGTCTCGGAGTTGAGCTCGACGAGGGCGCCCCCGGAGGTGGCGACCAGGCCGGCCGTCGCCTCACGCTCGGCGCCCCGCTTGGCGGCCTTGGCGGCGCCCTTGGTGCGGAGCAGGTCGACAGCGGCCTCGAGGTCGCCGTCGGTCTCCTCGAGCGCCTTCTTGCAGTCCATCATCCCGGCGCCGGTGGTCTCCCGGAGCTTCTTGACGTCTGCGGCGGAGAAGTTCGCCATCTGTGTGTGCACTCCCTCGTGCTGGTAGTGGTCGGGGGCCGGCGCCCGGGAGCGTTCCCCGGGCGCCGGTGAAGCCTGGGCTCAGGCCTGCGGGGCGTCCTCGCCGGTCGCCTCAGCGGTCGCCTCGCCGGCGGTCTCGCCGGTCGCCTCGCCGGTCGCCTCAGCGGCGGCCTGCGGCTCGGCGGGGGCCTCGGTGGCCTCGGAGGACGCGCCGGTCGCCTCGGCGGCCGGGGTCTCCTCGGCGGCGGTGGTCTCGCCGCCGGTGGCCTGGACGGCCGCCTGCTCGGCGTCGCCCTGCAGGAGCTCGCGCTCCCACTCGGCCAGCGGCTCCTCGGAGCCGATCTCGGCGCTGTCGCCGGTCTTGGCGCCCGAGCGGGCGATCAGGCCGTCGGCGACGGCGTCGGCGACCACGCGGGTGAGCAGGCCGACCGCGCGGATCGCGTCGTCGTTGCCGGGGATCGGGAAGTCGACGAGGTCCGGGTCGCAGTTGGAGTCCAGGATGCCGATGATCGGGATCCGCAGCTTGCGGGCCTCCTCGACGGCCAGGTGCTCCTTGTTGGTGTCGACGATCCAGACGGCGGACGGGGTCCGGGTCATCTCGCGGATGCCGCCCAGGGTCTTCTCGAGCTTGTCGCGCTCGCGCTTCATGCCGAGCAGCTCCTTCTTGGTGCGGCCGCTGCCGGCCACGTCCTCGAAGTCGATCTCGTCGAGCTCCTTGAGGCGGTTGATCCGCTGGTGCACGGTCTGGAAGTTGGTGAGCATGCCGCCCAGCCAGCGCTGGTTGACGTAGGGCATGCCGACGCGGGTCGCCTGCTCGGAGATCGCGCCCTGCGCCTGCTTCTTCGTGCCCACGAACATCACGGTGCCGCCCTTGGCGACGGTGTCCTTGACGAACGCGTAGGCGCGGTCGATGTAGGCCAGCGACTGCTGCAGGTCGATGATGTAGATGCCGTTGCGCTCCGTCATGATGAAGCGCTTCATCTTGGGGTTCCACCGGCGGGTCTGGTGCCCGAAGTGGACGCCGCTCTCCAGGAGCTGGCGCATGGTGACGACGGCCATGGCGGTCGTTCCTTGTCTCTCATGACCCGGCGCACCCCGAAGGGGACGACCCGGGTCGCCTCAGTTGTCGCAGGTGGACGGTTGTCCCCTGCCCTGACGCCCGGCGCGTCCTGACCCCGCCTGACGGTGGGGACTGAGGGACGTCGCCCGCGGTGACCCGTTGGCCTGCGAACAGGCCGACGGCTCGGTGCGGAGACGGGCGTGCGAAGTACCTCCCGTCACACGGGAGGCCACCGGCGATTCTAGAGGAGAGCGCCGGACATCCCCTAATCGCGCGAAGCGCGCTGCTGCGGGCCCGGAACCGTCCCCAGCTGCCGCGTCCACCGACGTCGTCCCCAGCCTCCCACCACGTCCGCCCCGGCCGGGGCACCCCCACGGCAGGCTCCCCGCATGCGCCCGTCCTCCCCGCTCCGGATCCTGCTGCTGACGACCCTGCTGGTCGCCGCGGCCGCCGTCCTGCTCGTGGTGTCCGGTCCGGCGTACGCCGACCCGGGCACCGCGCCCGCCGACGGCGTCTGGCCGCTCGACCCGCGGCCCGAGGTCGTGTCCCGCTTCGACCCGCCGGAGACCCGCTGGGGGGCGGGGCACCGCGGGGTGGACCTCGCGGGGCACGTCGGGCAGCCGGTCCGGGCCGCCGCCCCCGGCCGGGTGACGTTCGCCGGCCGGCTCGCGGGGCGCGGGGTCGTCGTGGTCGACCACGGCGGGACCCGCACCACCTACGAGCCGGTGGCTGCGAGCGTGGCGGTCGGCGACACGGTCGACGCCGGCGGCACGCTGGGCCGGCTCGAGCTGTTCGCGTCGCACTGCTTCCCGCGCGCCTGCCTGCACTGGGGCCTCATCGAGGGCGCCGAGCACTACCTCGACCCGCTCACCCTCGTCGGGGCCGGCCCCGTCCGGCTGCTCCCGCTGGACGGCAGCGTGCCACCCGTCGCGCGGCTGCCCACCCTGACGACCGGCAACGTCTCGGCGACCGTCGGCTCAGGCCCGCGGATGCGCCTGGCGGAAGGCCTGCCGTAGCCGGTCGGTGGTCACGTGGGTGTAGATCTGCGTGGTCGCCAGCGACGCGTGGCCGAGCAGCTCCTGCACGGTCCGCAGGTCGGCGCCGCCCTCGAGCAGGTGCGTGGCGGCGGTGTGCCGCAGCCCGTGCGGGCCGAGGTCGGGCGCCCCCGGGACGTCCTGCAACCGGGCGTGCACGAGCGTGCGGACCGCCCGCTGGTCGATCCGCCGGCCCCGCGCCCCGACGAACAGGGCCGCCCCGGCGCCGGGCGCGGCCAGGCCCGGTCGCCCGGTGCGCAGCCAGGCGTCGACGGCCCGCTCCGCCGGTCGGCCGAACGGCACGGTGCGCTCCTTGCGGCCCTTGCCGAACACCCGGACCACCCGGCGTTCGTGGTCGAGGTCGTCCACGTCGAGGCCGCACAGCTCGCCCACCCGGATGCCGGTGGCGTAGAGCAGCTCGAGGATCGCCACGTCGCGGCTGCCGACCGGGCTGCCGTCGTCGGCGTGCACGGCGGCGGCCTCCAACAGCGCCCGGGCCTCGTCGACGCGGAGCGCCGGCGGCAGGGTCCGGTGCGCCTTCGGCGAGCCGAGCAGGGCACCCGGGTCGGTCGCGATCCGGCCGGTGCGCTGCGCCCAGGCGGTGAAGACCCGGACGGCGGTGGCGCGCCGCGCCATGGTGGTGCGCGCCTTGCCGAGGGTCTGCTGGGTGGCCAGCCAGCTGCGCAGGGTGCGCACGTCGAGGGTGTCCACGCCGGTGTGCCCCAGGCGGGCGGCCTGCTCCAGCATCCCGCGGATGTCCCCGACGTACGCGCGCACCGTGTGCCCGGTGAGGTCGCGCTCGGAGACCAGGTGACGCTCGTAGGCGGCGAGCACCTGCGCCATCGGCTCGGGCAGCCCGTCCTCGGCCTCGTCGCTGGTCACCTCCTGAATCTACGGCGCCGGACCCCCCGGGTCCGGGAGCGTCGACCCGGCAAGCCGCCACCCGGCCGGCCCGGCGACGACGAAGCCGCCGTCGCGCAGCCGCTCCAGGGCCGCCCGCACCGTCGGGTCGGCCAGGCCCGCGGTCCGCGCCACCGACCCCGCGGGCGCCGGGAGCCGCACCGGGACCGCGTCCAGCACCTGCCGGTCGGTCTCCGACAGCCGGTCCGTCGGGCGGACCTCGCCCCGCGCGGGGAGCTGGGTGAACGAGCCGCTGGGCGAGACCAGCTCGAGCACGTCGCCGCCGCGGGTCACCAGGGCCGCGTCGCGGGTGCGCAGCAGCTCGTGGACGCCCTCGGACGGCGCCGAGGTGACCGGGCCTGGGACGCCCATCAGCACGCGGTGGGTGAGCGAGGCCCAGTGCGCGGTGTTCAGCGCGCCGCTGCGGATCGCCGCCTCCACCACCACGGTGCCGAGCGAGAGCGCGGCGATCACCCGGTTGCGGGACAGAAAGCGGAGCCTGGTCGGTGCGCAGCCCGGCGCGAGCTCGGAGACCACGAGGCCGGTCTCGGCGACGTAGGCGAGGAGGTCGCGGTGGGCGGCCGGGTAGGCCCGGTCGACCCCGCAGGCCAGCACGGCGACCGTCGGGCCGCGGGCGGCGAGAGCTCCCCGGTGGGCAGCCTGGTCGATCCCGAACGCCGCGCCGGAGACGACGGTGACACCTTCCGTCGCGACGTGGGCGGCGATCTCGCCGGCCACGCCCGTGCCGTAGGTGGTCGCCGACCGGGAGCCCACCACCGCGACCGAGCGGTCCACCACCTCGGCGAGCCGGGCCCCGCCGCGCACCCACAGGCCGAGCGGCGCGCCGCCGCGGCCGTTGAGGGGCGGGCAGCGGTCGAGGTCGGCGAGCCGGGTGGGCCACTCGGCGTCGCCGGGGACGACGAACCGGATGCCGCCGCGGTGCGCGCGCTCGAGGTCGCCGGCCGGGTCGAGCCCGTGCAGGCGGGCGGCCACGTCGGTGGCCACTCCGGTCGCGTCGCGCTCCTCGCGCAGGTAGTCGCACACGGCCACCGCGCCGAGCTCGGCCACCAGCGCTGTGAGCCGAGGGTCGCCCGGCTCCCCCAGCCGGCTGAGCGCCACCCGGGCCAGCCGCTCGTCGTCGCTCATCCGGCACCCGCCAACCGGAGCGAGGCCACCAGCAGCGGGTCACCGCGCCGGAGCCGGAGCGCGACGTCCACCTCGTCGACGCCCGGCCGCTCGACGCCGCGGAGGTCCGCGACCGTCCAGGCCAGCCGGTGCACGCGGGTGCCACCCCGACCGGTGAGCAGCCGGCCGTAGACCTTGTCCTCCAGCAGCCGGGTGCCCGCCTCGGTGAGGGGGAACTGGGAGCTCAGCTTCGGTCCCGGGACGTCGGCGTTGAGCCGCCAGGCGGTGTCGGCGTAGCGCGCGGCCTGCCTCCTCCGCGCGGCGCTCACCCGCTCGCGGACCACCGCCGTCGGCTCGGGCCGGGCCAGCGGGTCGCGCGCCTCGTGCGGCGGGACCGGCTCGACGTGGCGGACGATGTCGATGCGGTCGACGACCGGGCCGCTGAGCTTCTTGCGGTACTCGCGGCGCCGCAGCTCGGTGCAGGTGCACCGGTTGTCCCGGTTGCTGGGGTGGTAGTCGCCGCACGGGCACGGGTTGCAGGCGATCACCACCATCGTCCGCGCCGGGAACGTCGTGGTCTCGTCGCCGCGCGAGATCGTCACCTCGCCGTTCTCCAGCGGCTGCCGCAGCGCCTCGATGATGTCGGCGTTGAAGAGCGGGAACTCGTCCATGAACAGCGTGCCGGTGTGGGCCCGGCTCAGCTCGCCCGGGCGGATCCGGCCGCTGCCGCCGCCGACCAGGCTGGTCCGGGACGCCGAGTGGTGCGGCGCCCGGAACGGCGGCCGGGACAGCATCGCCTCGCCGGGAGGGAGCCCGCCCGAGAGCGAGTAGATCGCGGTCAGCTCCAGCGACTCCTCCACGGTGAGGTCGGGCAGCAGACCGGGCAGCCGCTCGGCGAGCGTGGTCTTCCCGGCTCCCTTGGGGCCGCTGAGCATCAGGTGGTGGCCGCCGGCGGCCGCGACCTCGAGGGCGAACCGAGCGTCGGCCATGCCGTGCACGTCGGCGAGGTCCAGGTCCTCGATCCGTTGGTCGCCGCGCCAGGACAGCAGCGAGGTGCTGGTCAGCGGCTCCACCGGTGGCGCGGTCGGGATCTCCTCGCCGCACAGGTGGGCCACGACCTGCTGGAGCGAACGGGCCCCGATGACCGCCATGTCGGGGACCAGCGCGGCCTCCTCCGCCTGCGGCTCCGGGACCACCATGCAGGTGATCCCGCGAGCCCGGGCCGCCATCGACATCGGCAGCACGCCGGGCACTGCGCGCAGCCGACCGTCGAGCGTCAGCTCCCCCACGAACGCGACCTTCTCCAGCGCGGGGCCGGGAATCTCACCGGCGGCCGACAAGACGGCGACGGCGATGCTCAGGTCGAAGTGCGGCCCGCTCTTCGGCAGGTCGGCCGGGGACAGCAGGATCGTCACCCGCCGGGTCGACGGCCAGTCGAAGCCGCTGTTGACCACCGCCGCCCGGCACCGGTCGCGGGCCTCGTTGATCGAGGCGTCCGGTCGGCCCACCAGGGCCGTGGCCACGACGCCCTGCGCCAGATCCACCTGTACGTCGATCAGGTGCCCGGTCGCGCCGAACAACGAGATGGTGTGCGCTGTCGCCCAGCCCATCAGCCGACCCCGCGGACGTGCTCGACCCGGGGACCGCCGGACCGCGGCACGAGCACGCCGACGACGTCGAGCCGGACCTCCCGGGGCCGGACACCGTGCTCCTCGAGCCAGCGGTCGGCGAGCCGTCGCAGCCGCTCGGCCTTCTGCTCGGTCACTCCCTCGACCGGTGACCCGAACGCGGTGGACGAGCGGGTCTTGACCTCGCACACGACCAGCACCGGACCGTCGCGGAGCACCAGGTCGATCTCGCCGGCCTCGCAGCGCCAGTTGCGGTCGAGCAGCACCATGCCGCGCGCGACGAGGTGCCGGGCGGCGTACGTCTCGCCGAAGCGGCCGAGCGCCTGCCGGCGCACGGCACCGGAAGCGGGTCCGGTGGTGGGTCCGGTGGTGGGTGTCGTCGTCATGGGGACCTCCTGCACGAAGGCTCCCGTGGCGCACCCGCCGGGGACCGGGCCCGGGACGCGGCCTGGGGACGACGTCCGGGCTGAGCGGCCTGTGGACGAGACCTGGCCACAACGCGGCCGGGCGGGGCAGGTGGTCCCTCCCATGGACCACCTGACCCGCCCGACGTGTTGCGGTGTGCTGCGGTGCGAGGGGTGCGACGCGCGGCACTCCCCCGCGCGTCGTACAGGAAACGGTCGACCTCACCGAACGTGACGCGACTTCGGGTCCCGGAAAGGTAAAGACTTCGAGATTGGCGTCAGCGCCGGGTCACGGCAGGGGCTGCTCGAGGTCCGTCGGGCTGAGCTCCTCGACGTTGACGTCCTTGAACGTGAGCACCTTGACGTTCTTCGCGAAGCGGGCCGGGCGGTACATGTCCCACACCCAGGCGTCGGTCATCGACACCTCGAAGAACACGTCGCCGGCCTCCGTGCGGGCCTTCACGTCGACCTGGTTGCACAGGTAGAACCGCCGGTCGGTCTCCACGACGTACTTGAAGATCCCCACCACGTCGCGGTACTCGCGGTAGAGGTGGAGCTCCATCTCGGTCTCGTACTTCTCGAGATCCTCGGCGCTCATCGTCGTCCGACCTCCACCCTCTCCGCGTGCCCGACCGTGTCCACGGTGTCGTCGCGGCCATTCTCCACGAGCTCGTCGCCGTAGGACGGGACCGCCTCACCGTGGATCGCGGCCGCGCGGCGCACGTTGACGAAACGGCGCCGGTGGATCGGGCAGGGCCCGTGCTCCTCGAGGGCGGCCGTGTGCGTGGGCGTGATGTACCCCTTGTGGGTCAGGAAGTCGTAGGCCGGGTACTCCTCGTGCCACTCCGTCATGATGCGGTCCCGGGTGACCTTGGCGATGACCGACGCGGCGGCGATGCAGGCGGCCACGCGGTCGCCCTTCCAGATCGCGAGTCCCGGCACCTCGAGCCCGTCGACGGGGAACCCGTCGGTCAGCACGTACGACGGACGTACGTCGAGTCGCGCGAGCGACCTGCGGAGGGCCTCGACGTTCGCGACGTGCATGCCGAGCCGGTCGCACTCGTCGTGCTCGACGACCACCACGGACCAGGCGAGGGCGCGACGCTTCACCTCGACGTACGCCTTCTCGCGCGCCCGGGCGGTGAGCAGCTTGGAGTCGGCGAGCCCGGGGACCTGGCCGCGCTTGCCGTCGGGGAGCACCACGGCCGCCGCGACGAGAGGTCCGGCGCAGGAGCCCCGGCCGGCCTCGTCCACACCCGCGATCGGCTCGAGGCCGACGCGCCGCAGCGCGCGCTCGTAGCCGTAGAGGCCCGCGTCCTTGCGGACCGTGAGACCCCGGGGCAGTGCGGACATGGGACCTACCCGACCTACCGGACGGAGTCGAAGGTCGCGGGCGTGTGCAGGCCCTTGGCGTGCCCGAGCGGCCAGACCACCGCGAACACCTTGCCGACGACGTCGTCGACCGGGACCTGGCCCCCGCCGGGGTCGCCGAGGTGGACGCGGGAGTCGGCGGAGTTGGAGCGGTTGTCGCCCTGGACCCACACGTAGCCGGGCTCGACCTTGACGTCGAAGTTGATCATCGAGGGCTTCTCGCCGCGGGCGAGGTAGGACTTCTCGTTCAGCGGCACACCGTTGACGGTGATCCGGCCCTGGTCGTCGCAGCACTTGACCTCGTCGCCGCCGACGCCGATCACGCGCTTCACGAGGTGTCCTCCGGTCGGGTAGAGACCGAACAGCTCGAGGCCCCGGGCCACCGGGCTGTCCGGCGCATGGGTCTCGCTGGCGTCGAGCCAGCCGCCCGGGTCCGCGAAGACCACGATGTCACCCCGGTGCGGCCCGGCGCTGCCCCAGTAGGACACCTTCTGCACGAGGATCCGGTCGTTCTTGACCAGGGTGTCGTTCATCGAGGCCGACGGGATGTAGAACGCCTGCATCAAGAAGGCCTTGATGACGATGGCGAGCACCAGCGCGATGCCGAGGAGCAGCAGCATCTCCTGCCAGATCGGCAGCTGCTCGCGACGCCGGCCCCGCCGGGAGGGCGGCACCCGCTCCGTCGTACCCGCCGAGACGTCCTGATCGGGCACGTGGGTCACGCGGGGAGCCTATCCGGCGAGGTGGAACGAGACGGGAAGAGCGTCAGCGCGTCGGCGCGGACTCGCGCTTCTCCTTGATCTTGGCCTTCTTGCCGCGGAGGTTGCGCAGGTAGTAGAGCTTCGCGCGCCGCACGTCACCGCGGGTCACGACCTCGATCTTGTCGATGATCGGGGTGTGCAGCGGGAAGGTGCGCTCGACGCCGACACCGAAGGAGACCTTGCGGACCGTGAAGGTGCGGCCGACGCCGGAGCCCTGGACGCGGATGCAGATGCCCTGGAACACCTGGATGCGGGAACGGTTGCCCTCGACGACCTTGACGTCCACCTTGAGGGTGTCGCCGGCCCGGAACTCGGGAAGGTCGTCGCGCTTGGTGCCGGCCGCGATCTGGTCGATGACGTTGGTCATGAGGTCTCCTCGAGGGCGCCACAGGTCACCCGCGGAACGGGGATGTACGAGCTTCTGCTGATCCGTTGACTGCGCCGCGCGGAACGCCCCCTGTGGCAGGTGGTCCGCCGGCCCTCGACCAGGTGTTGGACGAGTCGCCGGGACGCAACGGATGCGACGCACAAGTTTGCCACAGCGGCCCGGCGCTGACGAAATCGACCTCAGCGCCGGCGCACCGGCTTGGAGAGCCGGACCACTCCGGTGTCGTCCGGCTGGACGCGGTCGAAGCGGTAGCCGGCCTTCTTGTACATCCGCAGGTTGCGCTCGCTGCGCGCGCCGGTGAACAGCGACGTCCGGCGGGCGTCGGGCGGAGCCGCCGACTCGACGTACCCGAGCAGCCAGCGGCCGAGGCCCCGGCCGCGGAGGTCGGGGGCGACCATCAGCCGTCCGATGTCCCAGGTGTCGTCCTCGAGCCGGGCGCGGGCGGCGGCGACCAGCCGCGGCCCGGACCGTACGACGAACGTCGTCCACGTCTCGAGCCAGGCCTGCACGGCCGCGAGGTCCTCGCGCAGGGGCGGGATGTCGAGGGTCTCGTTGGCCTGCGCCTCGTGCACCCAGCAGGCGAGCTGGAGCGTGAGGATCTCGCCGGCGTCGGACGGGGTGGCGGTGCGGATCTCCGCGTCCTCGATGCCGGCGACGGTCAGCGTGCGGCTCGGGTGCAGCAGGTCGGGTCGTCGGGCGGCGGTGCGTCGTACCGCCTGGTCGTGCCGCCAGGCGGCGATCCGGGCGTGGTCGCCGGACAGCAGCACCGGGGGGACGTCGTGGCCGCGCCAGGAGGCGGGCTTGGTGAAGACGGGGTACTCCAGCAGCCCGTCCTCGCCGTGCGACTCCTCCGCCAGGGAGTCCGGGTTGCCCATGAAGCCGGGCAGCAGCCGGGCGACGGCCTCGGTCACCACGAGCGCCGCGACCTCGCCGCCGTTCAGGACGTAGTCGCCGATGGAGATCTCCCGGACGGTCATCCGGGTGGCGGCCTCGTCGAGGACCCGCTGGTCGATGCCCTCGTAGCGGCCGCAGGCGAACAGCAGGTGCTCGAAGCCGGCGAGCTCCTCGGCCAGCGCCTGGGTGAACGGCTGGCCGCTGGGCGTGGGGACGACGAGAACGGTCACCTCGCCGGCCAGCGCGTCGAGCGCCTCGCCCCACGGCTCGGGGCGCATGACCATGCCGGCCCCGCCGCCGTAGGGGGTGTCGTCGACGGTCCGGTGCCGGTCGTGGGTCCAGTCGCGCAGGTCGTGGACGTGCACGTCCAGGACGCCGCTGTCCTGGGCCTTGCCGGCCAGCGAGAGGTCGAGGGGCGCGAGGTACTCGGGGAAGATCGAGACGACGTCGACGCGCACGTCAGGCCTCGTCGTCGGGCAGCGGCGCGAGGAGGCCCGGCCGGTCGGCGACCTCGACCCGGCCGGCGGCCAGGTCGACGACGGGCACGAGGGCGGCGACGAACGGCACCAGCAGCTCGCGGCCGTCGGGGGTGCGGACCGCGAGCAGGTCCTGGGCGGTCCCGTGCACGACGTCGGACACCTCTCCGACCGGTTCCCCGTCGGTGGTGGACACCGCCAGGCCGACGAGCTGGTGGTCGTAGAACTCCTCGGGGTCCTCCGGGGTCTCGGCCGGGTCGAACCGGACCGCGAGCGACAGCCCGCGCAGCGCCTCGGCGGCGGTCCGGTCGTCGACCCCCTCGAAGGTGACGAGCAGCCGCGACTGGTGCCAGCGCGTGCGCCGGACGGTCAGGGTGACGGGGCGCTGGGTGGAGTGCGGCTCGTCGCCGCGCGGGGTCCGGGTGGCCAGCACCGCACCGTCGGCGAAGCGTCGCTCCGGCTCGTCGGTGCGGGGCTCGACCGACACCTCGCCCTTGATGCCGTGCGCCTTGCCGATCCGACCGACGACGACCTCGTGGGCCGCGCTGTCGCTCACCCTCTCCCCTTCCCTGCCCCTATGAGTGCTGGCTGTCCGATCTGGAGACGGCGACGAGGCGGGGGCCCGTGGGCCACCCGCCTCGTCGTGTCACGTGTGCTGCGGCGGCTCAGCGCCGGCGGTCGACGTCCACGAAGTCGACCCGCGCGCCGCCCTTGCCGGCGAGCGCACCGATCACGGTGCGCAGCGCGGTGGCGGTGCGGCCGCCACGACCGATGACCTTGCCCAGGTCGTCCGGGTGCACGCGCACCTCGAGGACCGACCCGCGGCGCAGCTGCTTGTCGTCGACGTTGACGTCGTCCGGGTGCCGGACGATTCCGCGCACCAGGTGCTCGAGCGCCTCGGCCAGCATGCCGGTCAGCTCTCCGCCGGCTGGTCGGCCTGCTTCTCGGCGTCGGCGGTCGCGCCCTCGGGCGTCTCCTCGGCCGGAGCCGCCTCGTCAGCCTTGGCCTCGGCCTTGTCGTCCGCCTTGTCGTCGGCCTTGTCGTCGGCCTTGTCGTCGGCCTTGTCCGCCTTCTTCGCGGCGCTCTTCTTGGTGACGGCCTCGGCCTGCTTCTCGCTGCCGGCCTCCTTGAGCGCCTCGTTGAAGACGTCGAGCTTGGACTTCTTCACCTCGGCGGTCCGCAGGGTGCCCTCGGTGCCCGGGAGCCCCTTGAACTTCTGCCAGTCGCCGGTGACCTTGAGCAGCGCCGCGACGGCCTCGGACGGCTGGGCGCCCACGCCGAGCCAGTACTGCGCCCGGTCGGAGGTGACCTCGATGACCGAGGGCTCCTCCTTCGGGTGGTACTTGCCGATCTCCTCGATCACCTTGCCGTCGCGCTTCTTGCGGGAGTCGACGACGACGACGCGGTAGTACGGCGTACGGATCTTGCCCATACGCTTCAGGCGAATCTTGACGGCCACGAGTGTGGTGTCTCCTTGGAATCGTGTGTGTGATGAGGGCTGCCGCGACCGGTGGGGCCGGTGCGTCGCTCCTCGGGGGCCCGCGCCGGCCGGTTGAGAGGGACCGACAGCACAGGACTCGGCCCGCATTCTGCCAGATCGCCCGGGACGAACGAAAATCCGGAGGCGGGCGCCCGCCACGCTCCCAGGAGACGTCCTAGCCGACGACGGCGCCGCGCAGCACGATCCGTCGGGGGTCGCGCAGCACGCCGAGGTCCTCCAGCGGGTTCGCGTCGAAGACCACGAAGTCGGCGGTGGTCCCCTCGGCCAGGTTGTCGTCGAGGCCGAGCCAGGTGCGGGCCCGCCAGGAGGCCGCGCCGAGGGCGTCCTCGTTCGAGAGCCCGTACGTCGCGAGCTCGGCGACCTCGTCGCCGATCAGCCCGTGGGGCAGGACTCCTCCGGCGTCGGTGCCGGCGTAGATCGCGACCCCGGCCTCGTAGGCCGCACCGATCACCTCGCGCCGGGTGGCGTGCAGCCGCATCATGTGGTCGGCGTAGGCCGGGAACCTCGACCGGCCCGCGTCGGCGTAGCCCGGGAAGTTGTCGAGCTGCCTCACCGTCGGCACGAGCGCGACCCCGTTGGCGACCATCTGGTCGACCAGGTCGGTCGAGAGCCCGGTGCCGTGCTCGATGCAGTCGATGCCCGAGCCGATCAGGTCCGGCAGGGCGTCCTCGCCGAACACGTGCGCGGTGACCCGGGCGCCGTGCTCGTGCGCGGCCTTCATCGCGGCGTCGAGCGACTCGCGGGTCCAGGACGGCGTGAGGTCGCCCGCGTCGCGGTCGATCCAGTCCCCGACCAGCTTCACCCAGCCGTCGCCGCGCTGCGCCTCCTGCGCCACGTAGGCCGGCAGGTCGACGGGCTCGATCTCGTGCGCGTAGTTGCGGATGTAGCGCTTCGTCCGGGCGATGTGCCGGCCCGCGCGCAGCAGCCGCGGGAGGTCGTCGCGGTCGTGGATCCAGGCGGTGTCGGCCGCGCTGCCGCAGTCACGGAGGAGCAGGGCGCCGGCATCGCGGTCGGCGATCGCCTGCTTCTCCTGGACGTCCTCGGGGACCGCGCCGTTCTCGTCGAGCCCGATGTGGCAGTGCGCGTCCACCAGCCCGGGCACGATCCAGCCCTCGGCGACCAGGTCGGCCGAGGCCACCGGCTCGTAGGTGACACGCCCGTCGACGACGTACAGGTCGCGGACCTCACCGTCCGGCAGCACCGGGCCGCGGAACCTCAGGGCACTCGTCTGGGCACTCGTCGGGGCACTCATGCCCCGACGGTAGCGGTCCCTACTTGAGGTACTTCGACAGGTCGGCGGGCAGATCGAGCGACGACGGGTCGAAGTCCGCGTCCGCGTCGGCGGGCAGCCCGAACGGGTTGCCGCCGTTGCCGCCACCGGCCGGCCGGTCCGTCGCCGCCTTCTCGGCGGCCGCCCGCTTCGCCGGGTTGCCGGAGCCGCGCTTGGCCTTGGCCTTCTTGGGCGCCTGCCGGCTCTTGGCCCGCTTGCCGGTGAGCACACCGGGCATGCCCGGCATACCGGGGACCTGGCCGTTCTTCGCGATCGACATCATCATCTTGCGCGCCTCGAAGAACCGGTCGACCAGCGAGTTCACGTCGGAGACCTGGGTGCCGGAGCCGCGGGAGATGCGGGAGCGCCGCGAGCCGTCGATCATCTTGGGGTTCGCACGCTCGGCCGGCGTCATCGACTGGATGATCGCCTGGATCCGGTCGATCTCCCGCTCGTCGAAGTTCTCGAGCTGCTCGCGGAACTGCCCCATCCCGGGCAGCATCCCCATGATCTTCGACAGCGAGCCCATCTTGCGCAGCTGCTGCATCTGCTGGAGGAAGTCGTCGAGGGTGAACTCGCCGCCGCGGCCGGTCAGCTTGGCCGCCGCAGCAGCGGCCTGCTCCTGGTCGAAGGTCTTCTCGGCCTGCTCGATGAGGGTGAGCACGTCACCCATGTCGAGGATCCGGGAGGCCATCCGGTCGGGGTGGAAGACGTCGAAGTCGGTCGGCTTCTCGCCGGCGGAGGCGAACATCACCGGCTTGCCGGTGATCGACGCGATCGACAGGGCGGCACCACCGCGCGCGTCACCGTCGAGCTTGGTGAGCACCACGCCGTCGTAGCCGACGCCGTCGAGGAAGGCCCGCGCGGTGTTGACCGCGTCCTGGCCGACCATCGCGTCGACCACGAAGAGGATCTCGTCGGGCGTCACCGCGTCGCGGATGTCGGCTGCCTGCTGCATCATGTCGGCGTCCACGCCGAGGCGGCCGGCGGTGTCGACGATGACCACGTCGTGCAGGGTGCGCTTCGCCTCCGCGACACCGGCGCGCGCGACCGCCACCGGGTCGCCGACGCCGTTGCCCGGCTCGGGTGCGAACACCGTGACGCCGACCCGCTCGCCGTTGACCTGGAGCTGGTTGACCGCGTTGGGGCGCTGCAGGTCGGCGGCCACCAGCAGCGGGCTGTTGCCCTGCTCCTTGAGCCACAGCGCGAGCTTGGCCGCCAGCGTGGTCTTGCCGGCGCCCTGGAGGCCGGCCAGCATCAGCACGGTCGGCGGGGTCTTCGCGAACCGCAGCCGACGGGTCTCCCCGCCGAGGATCGTGACGAGCTCCTCGTTGACGATCTTGACGATCTGCTGGGCGGGGTTCAGCGCCCCGCTGACCTCCTCGCCCCGCGCGCGCAGCTTGACCGCTTCGACGAACTGCTTGACCACGGGCAGGGCGACGTCCGCCTCGAGCAGCGCGATCCGGATCTCCCGGGCCGTGGCGTCGATGTCGGCCTCCGAGAGCCGTCCCTTGCCACGGAGGTTCTTGAACGTCGTGGCGAGACGGTCGGAAAGGGTGGTGAACACAGCTGGTCAGTCCTCGGGTCCGGTCGGAGAGCGTACGGCGGCCGGATCGTCCTCAGCCGCGGTCAGCGTCAAGGGTAACCGGGTCCTGCAGCGCCTGTCGGACCGCGTGCACCGCCGACGCGGCGCGTTCGTCGCTCAGCGCACCGGCCCCCTGCTCCTGCACGTAGAACACGTCCACCGCCTGCGGGCCGAGCGTGGTCAGGTGCGCTGAGCGCACGCTCACGTCGAGCCGGGCGAGGGCGGAGCACACGAGGTAGACCACGCCGGGCCGGTCCTCGACCCGGACCTCCATCACGGTGGCCTGGTGCGAGGCGTCGTGCCGGACCTGCACCGAGGGGTCCAGCCCGGTGTCCCGCGGCGACCGCAGCCGGGCCGCGGGATCGGTCCGGCCGGTCACGACGGCCTCGACACGCTGGCGGAGGATCGCCTCGTCGAGGTGGGTGTCGTCGACCTCCCAGACCGAGATGGCCAGGTCGTCCCGGGTCCACGCCCGCGCCGAGCGGATCGACGCCCGCTGCACGGTCAGCGCCCCGGCGATGTCGGCGATCAGGCCGGTGCGGTCGCCGGAGACCACGGTCACCGTGGCGCCGTCCTCCCCCGTGTCCAGGCGTAGGTCGAACCGGCTCGGGTGTGCGCGGACGGCGTCGGAGACCTCGATGTCCGGCGGCGAGTCGTCGGTCTCCGCCGGGTCCACGCCTTCGGCGAGCGTCCCGCGCACGCGCCGGGCCAGGTCGGCCACGAGGCCGGCCCGCCAGGCCGTCCATGCCTTGGGGGACGTGGCCCGCGCGTCCGCCTCGGTGAGCACCACCAGGAGGTCGAGGGTCTCGGCGTCGGGCACCCGCTCCACGACGTACACCACCGTCGCCGGGTCCTCCAGGTCGCGCGTGGTGGAGACCTCGGCCAGCAGCAGGTGCCAGCGCACCAGTCCACGGACCAGCGCCACCTCCCGCTCGTCGAAGCCCATCCGGGCCGCCGTGTCCGCGGCCAGGGGCTCGCCCGCGACGGAGTGGTCGACGAGCTGTCCCTTGCCGAGGTCGTGCAGCAGGGCCGCGACCATCAGCACGTCGGGACGCGACACCCGCCGGATCAGCCGGGATGCCTCGATGCAGGTCTCGACCAGGTGCCGGTCGACGGTGAACCGGTGCACCACTGAGGCGTGTGGGAGCAGCCGCACGCGTTCCCACTCGGGCAGCAGCCGAGCCAGCGCCCCCGTCTCGTCGAGGGTCTCCCACACGGGCAGCAGCCCCGGTCCGGCGGCGAGCAGCCGGGTGAACAGGTTGCGGGCCTCGCGGCTCCACGGCTCGGGAAGATCGGCGCCCTCGCGGCCGAGCCGGGAGGCGGTGGCCGGCGACAGCACCAGCCGTCGCTCGGCGGCCTCGGCCGCGGCGCGCAGCAGCAGGAGCGGGTCGCCCGCCGGGTCGGTCCCTCGGTCCAGCACGACCTCGCCGCGGGACACCGCGATCCCGGGAGCCACCCGCTCGAGCTCGGGCACGCGGCGGCGGGTGGCGGGCGGCCGGGCCAGCACGGCCTCCACCCGCTGCCAGGTGAGCCGGGACAGGTGCGTGATCCGGCGGCCGACCTCGCGGACCTGACGCTGCGCCGACCCGTCGTCGGGGAGGCCGAGCCCGGCGGCCAGCTCGGACCAGGTCTCCGGGGCGACCCGGTCGGTGGCCCGCCCCGCCACCTCGTGCAGCACGTCGCGCACGTCGAGCAGCGCGAGCCGGCTCGGCTCGAGGTCGGCGTGCGAGACGTCCACCAGCCACGTGGCGACCAGCGACCGCAGGACCGTCGCGTCCCGCAGGCCGCCCACCGACTCCTTGAGGTCGGGGACCGACGCGTGCGCGAGCTCGCCGGTGCGCGCGCCGCGCCGGTCGACCAGGTCCTTCAGGGCGGGCAGCTGACGGCGGGCATCCCGTCGCCAGTGCGCGAGCAGGTCGGCGCGCAGCCGCAGGGTCAGGGACGGGTCCCCGGCCAGGTGGCGTGCGTCCAGCAGCCCGAGGGCGACGCGCGGGTCGTCCCGGGCGGTGTCGGCGACCTCCGACATGGCCCGGACGGAGTGGTCGATGTTGGCCCCGGCGTCCCAGAGCGGGTACCAGACCTCCTGCGCCACCCGGTGCACGTCGACCTCGTCGGCGTGCACGAGCACCACGTCGAGGTCACTGTGCGGCGCGAGCTCCAGACGCCCGTAGCCACCGACCGCGACGAGGGCCACGCCTGTGTCGTCGGCCCCGTCCAGCGCCTTCGCGAGGGCGGCCGAGCAGAGCTCGTCCGCCTCCGCGGTGCGGCGCCGTCGTTCGGCCTGGGTCATCGGAGCAGCCTCAGAGCGCTGCCTCGTCCGCGTCCCCGGTGCGCACCCGCACGACGCTCTCGACCGGCTGCACCCAGACCTTGCCGTCGCCGATCTTGCCGGTGCGGGCGGACTTGATGATCGCCCCGACGACCTCGTCCACATCGGGGTCGTCGACGACGATCTCGATCCGGATCTTGGGCACCAGCGCGATGTCGTACTCCGCGCCGCGGTACACCTCGGTGTGGCCCTTCTGCCGGCCGTAGCCGCTGACCTCGCTGACGGTCATGCCCGTCACGCCCGCCATCTCGAGCGCGGCGCGGACGTCGTCCCACTTGTGCGGTTTCACGACCGCGGTGACCAGCTTCATCTCGTGCCGCCTCTCTGTCGTCCTGCCCCATCCTGCCGTGACAGCAGGCGGGAACCGGGGTGACCTCGCGGCCTCCGCCGGCTCCCGCCTGGCTGCACGTGCTGCGTCACCGGTGTGCGACCGGTCAGAGCGCGGCCTCGTCCCGGTCCCCCGTGCGCACCCGGACGACCGCGTCGACCGGTTGCACCCAGACCTTGCCGTCCCCGATCCGCCCGGTCTGCGCGGTCTTCACGATGATCCCGACCACGTCGTCGACGTCCGCGGACTCGACCACGATCTCGATCCGGATCTTGGGCACCAGCGCGATGTCGTACTCCGCGCCGCGGTACACCTCCGTGTGGCCCTTCTGCCGGCCGTAGCCGCTGACCTCGCTGACCGTCATGCCGGTCACCCCGAAGGTCTCGAGGGCCTCACGGACCTCTTCCCACTTGTGCGGCTTGATCACCGCGGTCACGAGCTTCACGCGTTCACCCCCCGCGCCTCCGCGTCGGCCTGGGCCTTCGCTGTCGGCAGGCTGCTGCCGGTCAGGGACCGACCACCGCCACCGGAGGTGGCGAAGTCGTACGCCGACTCAGCGTGCTCGACGCCGTCGATGCCCTCGACCTCGTCCTCCTCGGAGAGCCGGAAGCCCATGGTCTTGGCGACGAGGAAGCCCAGGACCAGCGTGACGATGAACGAGTAGAACAGGACCGAGAACGCGCCCACGGCCTGCCGCCAGAGCTGGTCGAGGCCGCCGCCGTAGAACAGCCCGTCGACACCCGCGGTCGTCGCGGCCGAGGCGAACAGCCCCACGGCGAGAGTGCCCCAGAGGCCACCCACCAGGTGCACGCCGACCACGTCGAGCGAGTCGTCGAACCCGAAGCGGAACTTCAGGCCCACGGCCATCGCGCAGAACACGCCGGCAAGCGCCCCGACCGCGATCGCGCCGAGCGGCGTGACCGACGAGCAGGACGGGGTGATCGCGACCAGACCGGCGACCACGCCGGACGCAGCACCGAGCGAGGTGGCGTGACCGTCCCGGAGCCGCTCCACGAGCAGCCAGCCGAGTGCGGCGGCACCGGTGGCGACCATGGTGGTCACCCAGACCTCGGCGGCCTGGCCGTTGGCGCCCAGCGCGGAGCCGGCGTTGAAGCCGAACCAGCCGAACCACAGCAGCCCGGCGCCGAGCATGACCAGGGGCAGGTTGTGCGGACGCATCGGGTCACGCTTCCAGCCGACGCGCTTGCCGAGCACCAGCGCGAGGGCCAGGCCGGCCGCGCCGGCGTTGATGTGCACCGCGGTGCCGCCGGCGAAGTCGATCGCGAGCAGCTTGTTGGCGATCCAGCCACCCTTCGCGGACTGCGCGCCGTTGAACGCGAAGACCCAGTGCGCGACCGGGAAGTAGACGACCGTGGCCCAGATGCCCGCGAAGACCATCCAGGGACCGAAGCGGGCCCGGTCCGCGATGGCACCCGAGATGAGGGCCACGGTGATGATGGCGAACACGGCCTGGAAGGCGACGAACGCCAGGGACGGGATCGTGAACACCAGGTGGGTGGCGGCGAAGCCCTTGTCGAGCCCCTCGGTCCCGAGGAGCTTGGTCAGCCCGAAGAACTCGGTGGGGCTGCCCAGGAGGCCGCCGCCGACGTCGTTGCCGAAGGCCACCGAGTAGCCGTAGAGCACCCACAGGACGCTGATGAGGGCGAGGGCGCCGAAGCTCATCATCATCATGTTCAGGACGCTCTTGGCGCGGACCATGCCGCCGTAGAACAGTGCGAGGCCTGGGGTCATCAGCAGCACCATCGCCGCGGAGGCCAGCACCCAAGCGGTGTCGCCAGTATCCATGTCTCAACCTCTTGAAGGTGTGCGGGGAGAGAGTGGTCAGGGGCTCGACCTCGCTGTCGAACCAGCACCACCCCGATGACCCACACCCTGCTGGGCCCAGGTTTCAACCCGCGCCGAGGCGTGTTGCGGCCAGGTGACGGTTCCCGCTGCCGTGTTACGAGCACATGTCGTGCGCACCCAGCCAAACGTAAATATCCATACGCATTCCTTTGTCCAGTCTCGGAATTCCTACTAGGGTCCGAAGCATGACTATGAGCCAAGCACCAGACACCCTCGGTGCCGCGCCCCGGGGAGAGGTCCCGGTACGTCGAGGCCGCGGCCGACCCCGCGACCCGGAGACGGACGAGCGGATCACCAACGCAGCCGCCGAGCTCCTGCTTCAACGGGGGTTCGACCGCACCACCGTGGACGACGTGGCGGCACGCGCCGGCGTCGGCAAGGCGACGGTCTACCGTCGCTGGCCGTCCAAGGAGGACCTCGCCGTCGCGGCGATGGAGACCCTCTACAACGTGGAGATGCCGGAGCCCGACACCGGGGACATCCGCCGGGACCTCACCGAGAGCTACCGCTCCGTCCTGGCCTTCGTGAACACCCGGGACGGCGCCGCCTTCCTGCGTACGTCGATCGCGGAGTCCGTGCGCGACGACCGGATCGCGGCCCTGCACCGCGAGTCGACCGAACGCCGCGAGGACGCCTCACGGGTCACGCTCGAGCGAGCGATCAAGCGCGGCCAGGTGCGCGCGGACATCGACATCGACAGCGCGATCCAGTGGCTGGGAGGCCTCCTGGCGATCCGTGCGATCACGCACCGGCCGATGCCGACGGTCGACGACGCCGAGACGCTGGTGGAGTTCGCCCTGCGCGGCATCGAGGCCTGACCGCTCCCCCGGCGGTGCCGGCCGGGTCAGCCGGTCAGGAGGCGGTCTCGCCCAGCAGGGCGTCCACGAACGCCTCGGGGTCGAACGGTGCGAGGTCGTCCGCCCCCTCGCCGAGGCCGACGAGCTTGACCGGCACGCCCAGCTCCCGCTGCACGGCGACCACGATGCCGCCCTTGGCGGAGCCGTCGAGCTTGGTGAGCACGATGCCGGTCACGTCGACGACCTCGCGGAACACCCGCGCCTGCTGGAGGCCGTTCTGGCCGGTCGTGGCGTCGAGCACCAGCAGCACCTCGGTGACCGGTGCCTGCTTCTCGACGACCCGCTTGACCTTGCCGAGCTCGTCCATCAGCCCGGCCTTGTTCTGCAGGCGGCCGGCGGTGTCCACCAGGACCACGTCTGCCTCCTGCTCGATGCCGGAACGGACCGCCTCGAAGGCGACACTCGCCGGGTCGCTGCCCTCCGGGCCGCGGACCGCGGGCACGCCCACACGCGCACCCCAGGTCGCGAGCTGCTCGGCGGCCGCCGCACGGAAGGTGTCCGCGGCACCGAGCACGACCTGCTTGTCCTCGGCGACCAGCACCCGGGCCAGCTTGCCGACCGTGGTGGTCTTGCCGGTGCCGTTCACACCGACCATCAGCACGACCGCGGGGGTCCCCTCGCGCCGGCTGACCGCGAGGGAGCGGTCCAGGCTGGGGTCGACGAGCGTCACCAGCTCCTCACGCAGGATGTCGTGCACCGAGGCCGACGAGACACCCTCGACCTTGACCCGGGTGCGCAGCCGGGCGACCAGCTCCTGGGTCGGCGCGACGCCCACGTCCGCGGTGATCAGCAGGTCCTCGATCTCCTCCCACGTGTCGTCGTCGATGACGTCGCGGGACAGCAGGGCGAGCAGCCCGCGGCCCAGCGGGCTCTGCGAGCGGGACAGCCGCTGCCGGAGCCGGACCAGCCGGCTCGCGGTGGACTCGGGCTTCTCGACCGCCGGTGCGGTCTCGACGGCGGTGTCGCCGGGGAGCTCGGCGTCCTCGACGGTCCGGGTGGGTGTGTCCCGCGGTGTCTCGGCGTCGTCCCCGACCCGCGGCTCGCTGGGCGCGGGCGGCGGGGGCGTCGTACGGCTGCGTCCGCGGACCCGGGACGTCACCAGCCCGGCGAGCGCGCCGACCAGGACGATGGCGAGCGCGATGATCAGGTACAGATAGTCAGCCACGCGGGGTATCCCATCACACCGGCGGGCCGACGCCCGACCGGTGTCAGACCAGCGTCAGTGGTGCTGCTTCTCCTGCGGGCGGGTGTCGTACTTCTGCTCGTCCGACTGGTTGTCGAGCGTCGGCAGCAGGTTCACGCCCTTGCGCATCGCCTCACCGACCCACGGCGCGTTGGGCACCTCCTCGCCCCGGTGCGGGTAGGCCACGTACAGCACGACCAGACCGGCCAGAAGGATGATGCCCAGCATCGCGAAGAGGATCCAGATCACGCGAGAAACATCTCCCGGAGGTTCGAGGGACGGGGACGCCGCGGAGACGGGCGCCACCTCCATGCTCCCACGGCGGACCAGCCGGTCCGACGTGGTGTTTCTCTCCCCCGGTGCCCGCCACCGGTCCGGGCAAACCTCAGCCGGGTGGCAGCAGCGCGGTGACCACGGAGCGGATCTCGTCGGGCAGCGGGTGGACCGGTCGCCGTCCGGGACCGTGGGTGTTGTCCACGTATACGTGCACGAACCGTCCCTCCGCCGCCGCCTCGTCGGAGTCGCCCTGGAACAGCCCGATGCGGTAGACGACCGACGAGGTGCCGACCTTCTCCACGGCCAGCCCCATGTCGACGGGCTCCGGGAAGCCGATCTCGCGGAAGTAGCGGCACGACGTCTCGGCGACCACGCCGATGGCCGGCAGCGAGCGCACGTTGACGCCGGTCGCCTCGAACAGGTGCGCGTTGACGGCCGTGTCGAACAGCTCGTAGTAGACGGCGTTGTTCATGTGGCCGTAGGCGTCGTCGTCGGCCCAGCGGGTCGTCGCCCGGCGCCACACGACGTAGTCGCCACGCACCGGCCGGGGTGGGCGCTCGCTCACCGTGCGGTCACGCGGGCTCGGCCTCGCGCAGCCGCTGGCTGATGACCGCCGACACGCCGTCGCCGCGCATGGTGACGCCGTAGAGCGCGTCGCCGACCTCCATGGTCCGCTTCTGGTGGGTGATCACCAGGAGCTGGCTGTTCTCGCGCAGCTCCTCGTAGATCTCCAGCAGCCGGCCGAGGTTGGTGTCGTCGAGCGCCGCCTCGACCTCGTCGAGGATGTAGAACGGCGAGGGCCGCGCCTTGAACAGCGAGACCAGGAACGCCACGGCGACCAGCGACCGCTCGCCGCCGGACAGCAGCGACAGTCGCTTGACCTTCTTGCCGGGCGGTCGGGCCTCGACCTCGATGCCGGTGGTGAGCATGTTGCCGGGGTCGGTGAGCACCAGCCGGCCCTCACCGCCCGGGAAGAGCCGCTTGAACACCCCGTCGAACGCGGCGTTGACGTCGTTCCACGCCTCGGTGAAGACCTGCTCGACGCGCTCGTCGACCTCGCGGACGATGTCGAGCAGGTCGCGGCGGGTCTTGCGGAGGTCCTCGAGCTGCTCGCCGAGGAACTGGTGCCGCTCCTCCAGTGCGCTGAACTCCTCGAGCGCGAGCGGGTTGACCTTGCCGAGCATCGAGAGCGCCCGCTCGGCCGACCGCAGCCGCTTCTGCTGCTCCTCGCGCACGAACGGGACCGGCTCGGGGGACGCCGCCTCCGGGTCGGCGTCGAGCTCCGCCTGCTGCTCGGCGGTGAGCACCGGCGGCACGAGGTTGTCCGGGCCGTAGTCCGCCACCAGGGCGTCGGCCTCGAGTCCGAGCTCGTCGAGGGCACGCTCCTCGAGCTGCTCGATGCGCATCCGCTGCTGGGTCCGGGCCATCTCGTCGCGGTGCACGGTGCTGACCAGCTCGTCGAGCTCCTTGGCCAGGTCGCGGAGCCGGCCGCGGACGGCGCCGAGCTCCTCCTCGCGTCCGCGGCGGGCCTCCTCGACGGCGGACCGCTCGGTGGCGGCGGCCGCGATCGAGACCTCGAGCCGCTGGAGGGTGACCGCGACGCCGCGGGCGACCGCCTCCGCGACCCGCCCCTCCCGGAGCAGCCGCTCGCGACGGGCGGCGGCGCGGGCGCGGGCGTCCCGCTCGGCCTGGGCGGCCCTGCGCAGCGAGTCGGCGCGCCCGCTGAGCGCGCGGGCCCGCTCCTCGGCGGTGCGCAGCGCGAGCCGGGCGTCCATCTCGGCCTGGCGGCCGGCGCGGGCCTCGTCGGCGAGCTGCTCGCGCAGCGTGGTGTCGGGCTCCTCGTCGGAGGCGTCCTCCGCCGTCGCCAGCCGTGCCTCGAGCTCGGCGAGGCCGGCCAGGTCGCGCTCCCGCGACTCCTCCGCCTTGGCGATCGCGGACGTGACCCGCTCGGCCTCGCCCTTCGCGGAACGGGCGAGCGAGCCGAGCTGGCCGAGCTCCTCGGCGACGGCCGCGAGCGTGGCGTCGGACTCGTGGAGCTTGGCCAGGGCGACGTCGACGCGGTGCTGCGCCTGCGCGCGCTCCTCCTCGAGCCGGGCCAGGTCGAAGCCGAGCCGCTCGCAGGCGTGGGTGGCCTCGCCGAGCTGGTGGGCCGCCTCGTCGACCGCGGCCTGCACCTCGATCAGGCTGGGCTGCGACGACGAGCCGCCCGAGACGAAGTGCGCCCCGAGCAGGTCGCCCTCGCGGGAGACGGCGGTGACGTCCGGCAGCTCGGCCACCAGCCGGCGGGCCGCGTCGAGGTCGTCGACCACGGCGACCTTGAACAGCAGCCGCGACAGCGCCGGGCGCAGGGTCTCCGGTGCCTCGACGACGTCGACGGCGTAGGTGGCGGCCTCGGGCAGGCCCGGCCAGGCGTGGTCGTCCACCGCGGCCGACCCCAGGACCAGGCCGGCGCGGCCGAGGTCCTCGGCCTTCAGGTGCTCGATGGCGCCCAGGGCGGCGTCGACGTGCTCGACCGCGACGGCGTCGGCGGCGGAGCCGAGGGCGGAGGCCACCGCGGTCTCGTAGCCGGGCAGCACGGTGAGCAGCGCTGCCACGGAGCCGAGCAGACCGGAGACCGAGTCGCTCGCGGCGAGCAGCGCCCCGGCGCCGTCCTTGCGGTTGAGCCCGAGCTCGAGGGCCTCCTTGCGGGCGGCGAGGCCGGTGCGCTCGCGCTCGGCGGTCTGCGCCTCCTCGCGGGTCTTGGCCAGCCGCTCCTCGAGGTCCGAGAGCGCCGAGGACGCGCCTTCATGCTCGGCGTCGAGGCCCTCCTCGCCGGCGTCGAGACCGGCGACGCGGGACTCCAGGGCGGTGAACTCGCGGGTGGCGCGCTCGGCGCGGGCGACGGCCTCCTCGCGGGTGGCGCTCAGCCGGCCGACCTCCTCGTCGGCGGCGGAGGCCCGGCTCTTGAGCGCGTTGACCTGCCCGTGCAGCCGGGCCAGCCCCTCACGCCGGTCGGCGGCCGCGCGCAGCAGGCCGGCCACACGACGGTCCTCCTCGACGTGCGCCTGCTCGACCTGCTGCCGGGCCGCGACGGCCTCGTCGAGGGCGGCGCGGTTGCGCTCGACCTCGGCGGTGATCTCGCGCTCCTGGGCGCGGACCCGCTCCGCCTCGGCCTCGAGCTGCTCGGGATCCCGACCCGACGAGGTGGCCGGCTCGGCGCCGTCGCGGGCGTTGCGGACCCGCTCGGCGGCCAGCCCGGCGGTGCCCTTGAGGCGCTCGCGCAGGCCGGACAGTGCGAACCAGGTCTCCTGCGCCGCCGCCAGGGCCGGGAGGTCCTCCCGGAGGGCGGCCTCGAGAGCGGCCTCCGCGTGCCGGGCCTGCTCGACCGCGGCCTCCGCCTCTGTGCGGCGCTCGAGCAGCACCGTCTCGTCGGCGAGCTCCTGCTCCAGCGACGTACGCGCCGTCACGAGGTCGTCCGCGAGCAGCCGGGCGCGGGCGTCGCGGACGTCGGCCTGCACCACGGCGGCGCGCCGGGCGACCTCGGCCTGCCGGCCCAGCGGCTTGAGCTGACGGCGGATCTCGCTGAGCAGGTCCTGCAGCCGGGTCAGGTTGCCCTCGGTGCTGTCGAGCTTGCGGAGCGCCTTCTCCTTGCGCTTGCGGTGCTTGAGGACGCCGGCCGCCTCCTCGATGAAGCCGCGCCGGTCCTCGGGGGTCGCGTGCAGGATCGAGTCGAGCTGCCCCTGCCCGACGATCACGTGCATCTCCCGCCCGATGCCGGAGTCGGAGAGCAGCTCCTGGACGTCGAGCAACCGGCACGGTGAGCCGTTGATGGCGTACTCCGAGCCGCCGTTGCGGAACATGGTCCGGCTGATCGTGACCTCGGAGTACTCGATCGGCAGGGCGCCGTCGGCGTTGTCGATGGTCAACGCCACCTCGGCCCGGCCGAGCGGCGGGCGGCCGGAGGTGCCGGCGAAGATGACGTCCTCCATCTTGCCGCCGCGCAGCGACTTGGCGCCCTGCTCGCCCATCACCCAGGCGAGAGCGTCCACGACATTGGACTTGCCGGAGCCGTTGGGCCCCACGATGCACGTGATCCCCGGCTCGAGCTGCAGGGTCGTCGCGGATGCGAACGACTTGAACCCGCGAAGCGTCAGGCTCTTGAGGTACACGGGGGCTCCCCTCGGAGTCCGGTGGCGGCGGGCCGCCCGGTCATCGTCTCTCGGTCGTCGGCGCTGAACGACGGTGGAACGACGGATTCTGTCAGGACACTGCCGTGGGGAAGGTCAGCGGGGAGAGCCTACCGGTTGCGCCCCCCGATCCCGGGAAGCCGGCCTCGCGGCGCATCGTCAGGTTTGACGGGTCTGTCTACGCAGGTTGCATGGTGCCGGGACCGCCACGAAACGACCCGAACGGACGGGTTGCCAGGCCATCGTGTTCACGCGGAGTTGGTCAGCGTCGGTCTGGTGGTTCGAACCATCTCGGTGTTGGGTTGTTGCATGGGGGTATCCCGACGTACCCGTCGACTCAGCACATCCGCCGCCCTGGCTCTGATCCTGGCGCTGGCGGGTGCCGCGTCCCCGGTCACGCATCCTGGCGGGCCGGGGTCGCCCTCGGCCGCTGCCCTCGCCGACGCGACCTTCGAGCCGGAATCCGCCCAGCCGAATGCGTCGGTCACCGTCGTGGAGCCGCCTGAGGGCCAGACCCCGCCACCCGCCATCCGCATCGCCGCGACCGGCCCGACCGCAGGCGCGGCCGTGCAGGCCGACATCGCCGACGTCCTCCTCGAGGCCTACCGCGCCGCGGTCACCCGCTCCCCGGCCGGCTGCCACCTGCCGGTGAGCCTGCTGGCGGCGATCGGCCAGGTCGAGTCGGGCTCCCTCGTCGGCCGTCCGATCGACCGCGCGCACCGCACCTCGGTGCTGGGTCCGGTCCTCGACGGCAACGGCTACGCCGCGATCCCGGACACCGACGGCGGGCACTGGGACGGCGACGTGACGTGGGACCGCGCCGTCGGTCCGATGCAGTTCGTCCCCGGCACCTGGAGCACGTTCGGTGTGGACGCCGACGCGGACGGGGTCGCCAACCCGCAGGACGTGGAGGACGCGGCGGCGGGCACCGCGGCGTACCTCTGCTACGGCGGCCGGGACCTCTCCGACCCCGCCACGCTGCGGACCGCGATCCTGTCCTACAACCACTCGCAGGCCTACCTCCGACTGGTGCTGACCTACCAGCAGCGGTTCGCCGGGCTCGGCCTGGACAACGGCACGACCGTGGCCGGGCTGCCGACCCACCTGGCGCTGTCCGCGGTCGAGGCCACCCCGGACGGCTGGGCGGCCGGGCGGGTCTCCGCGCACGCGACCGGCGGGAAGGCCGGAAAGCACCGGGCCGACCACGCGAAGCCCAAGAAGTCCGCGAGGCCCGCGTCGTCCGCTTCGGCGTCCCCGTCCGGAACCCCGTCCTCCTCCCCCACGGGTACGTCGACCACGCCGGCCTCCACACCGTCGGCGGGGACGACCTCGGCGGCTCCGTCTCCGTCCACGGATCCCTCATCGTCCGACCCGTCCGACCCGACGCCCTCCTCCGACCCGACGCCGTCCGACGACCCGGGGTCTCCTTCGCCGGACCCCTCGCCCACCAGCACGTGCCCGACCGCACCGCCCGACCCGGACGCGACCCCGTCACCGTCACCGACCGACACGCCCTCGCCCACACCGACGGACGGCACCTGCCCGCCGTGCCCGCCGGGCACCGACCCCACGGAGGAGGCGCCGTGCCTGCCGGCCACGCAGCCGTCCACGGAGCCCTCCCCGGACCCGTCCCCGTCGTCGGCGCCGGCGAGCCCGTCCGTGGCGGTTACGACAGACGCTTCGTCATCGTCTGTGCCGTGAGCCCGAAGCCGAGCTGCTCGTAGAGACTGCGGGCCCCGGTGTTGAAGCCGAAGACCGAGAGGCCGACGCTGCGCACCCCGCGCTCGCGGCAGGCCCGTTTCGCCGCCGCGGCCACCGCACGGCCGTAGCCCCGGCGGCGCAGGTCCTCACGCACCGCGAACTCGAACCCGAACGCGTGCAGCCCGTCCGAGCGTGGCTGGAGCTGGAGCCACAGGTGGCCGACGGGGTCGGTGCCGTCGAAGGCGGTCCAGATCAGGTGGCCCGGGGTCCGCAGGCCCGAGGGCAGCAGCTCGTCGAGGTCGGCGGCCGCCTTCCGTCGCGCTTCGGGCTCCGGCATCCCGCCGGCGGCGGCGATGTTGGCGCCGTAGTCCTCCTCGAGGTGCGGGCGGAACACGGCGTACTCCTGGGCGGTCATGGGGCGCAGCTCCACCCGCGGACCGGCCGGGGACGCGTCCGGGAGCTCGTCGATGCGCGCCGTCATCGAGGCGCTGGCGACCGTGTAGCCGAGGCTCTCGTAGAGCCGGAGGGCCGGTGTGTTGTGGCCGAACACGTTGAGCCGCATCACCGTCGCGCCGAGGTCCCGCGCGACGTCCTCCGCGGCCAGCATCGTCGCGCGTCCGAGCCCCCGGCCGCGCGCCTCGGGGAGCAGCTCGACGTCGTACACGTAGCCCTCGACCTCGGTCGACAGCGGGCGGACCCGCAGCCACAGGTGGCCGACCGTGCCGTCCTCCGGTTCCACGACCCGGAACACGTGGTGCAGCGGGGTCGCCAGGCCGTCGGGCAGCAGCTCGGCGAACCCGCGCTCGGCGGCCGCACCTGCCTCGGCCTCGGGCTGCAGCCCCGCCGCCACCTGCTGGGCGGCGAAGCCCTGCCGCGAGTGCGCTGCCCAGGCGTCGAACTCCGGCTCGGTCAGCGGCTCGAGGAGCATCCGGGAGGTCACCCGGGCATCATGCCAGCGCGGTGCGGGCCCTCCGTCGCAGCAGGACGGCACCCAGGCAGGCAGCGAGCACCAGGCCGCCGGGCAGGCCGGCCCGCGACCCGAACCCACCGTCCAGCACGGAGGTCAGCGGCACCGGGTTGGTCGTGGTCGGGCTGCCCGGCAGGTCGACGGCGTAGACGTCGAGCCCGCGCACCAGGTCCACGGAGTAGACGAGGTTGGTCTTCTTGCCGGTGTCCTGGCCGTTCTTCCCGTAGACCGGGACCCAGTAGGAGTCCCACACCTCCGAGGCGCCCCAGGTCGCATGGCCGTACGACGCGATGTGCCGCGGGTCGCGTACGTCGAGCAGCTGCGTCCCGCCGCCGTAGAAGCCGGCCGCCACGATGCCCGACGGGTGGAAGGAGAACCAGTGGGCTGAGCAGAACGCACCTTCGGGCAACGGGAAGGTGCCCAGGTCGGAGAGCTCGACCTTGTCGAGCGGCACGATCGCGTCCGGGGTGCCGTCGAGCCGCTTGACCCACCAGGTCTGGAAGGAGCCGGCCTGGCTGCAGTCGGTCTGCTCGTAGTCCTCCTCGGTGACCAGCAGGACGTTGCCGTTGGCCAGCGACGGCGGGGCGTCCGGTGCGAACGCCCGGGCGTTCGGCCGGAAGGAGTTGTGGTGGATGAAGTCGTTCCACCCCGGGTACGCCGGGTCCTCGCCCCGTCCCGCCGCACCGGTGGTGGTCACCAGCCGCGGGTGCAGCGGGTCACGCACGTCGAACATCGACGAACCGGCGAAGCCGGTGTGCGTGCCGTAGCCCGCGGCGTCGAAGTTCCACTTGTGCCCGGCGGTCGGCGACGCGAACGGCTGGGTGCCGTCCGTCGCCGGGTCGGAGTCGACCTCGACGGGGTGGTCGAGGTCGGTGAGGTCGAAGACGGAGAACGACTCGCCGGTGCCGGCGGAGTACACGTAGCGGCAGTCGGTGCCGTCGACGCAGGTGACCGTGTGGGTGCTCGTGGTGCCGGGGGCGCGGCCGGCGATGGCCGGGTGCGCGGGGTCGGTGACGTCGACGACGACCAGCTCGTAGCTGCCGCCCGCCGGACGCACGTTGACGTGCTCGATGTCGTCGGGCGAGGCCTGGTAGAGGTCGACACCGATCAGGGCGAAGCGACGGGTGCCGTCGCGGCCCTTGCGCTCCCCGCAGCTCATCGCCTCGTTCTCGAACTGGGCGCTCGGCAGGCTGCCCTCGAGGGCCGGGCGGCGGGGGTCGCTGACGTCGTACACCTTGACGGAGTCGAGGGCGGACATCACGAACAGCGGCGCCGAGCGCAGGAAGCAGCCGGAGATCCCCGCGGAACCAGGGTTCGAGGAGAGCAGCGAGACGTTGCCGCTGGCGACCAGCGGCACCCGCAGGCCGCCGGCTTCGCCGGCGTAGGCCTCACGGAACCGCTCGGCGCGCTGCCGGTCCCCGTGGGCGGAAGCGGAGGCGGGGACGCCGAGGACCAGCGCGAGGACGGCGAGGGCGACCAGGGAGGTGAGAGGTCGCGGGCGCCGCGGGCGACGGGACAGATGCGTCATGTCCCGCTCAACGAGCCGACGTGGCCCGGGTCACGCTCAGACGGGCTGCATGCTCTCGTCGAGCGTCATGAGCGGTGCATCGTGCAGGGCGGCGGCGAGGGAGTCGTTCTCCGACTGGAGGCGCAGGACGTACGCCTCGAGGTCGGCCACCTGCTGCTTGAGTCGCCTGGTCTCCGCGGAGAGCTGGGCTACGACCCGGGGGTCGGTGCTGCTGCTCATGTAGCCGAGGAGGGCCTTGGCCATCGTTTGTCCTCCGAGGGGTGTGAGAGGTCGTGGCACGCCATTGGGGGCCGACCGGATCCGGCCGAGGAGTTGGGTGTGCGCCTTCAAGAGTCGCACGCCTCCCGGCACCGGTCAATCCTGGACGGTCCGTAGTCTGACGGGGTGACGCGTCCCCTCCAGATCGCCGGCTGCCGCTCGCTGTGCAGCTGGTCCGCGACCGGCGAGGACCTCGGAGGAGAGCCGCTCTTCGCCTGCGCCGGCTGCGGCAGCGAGTGGGTCGTCTCCGAGCCGTGGACGCCGATCGACTGGACCGGCCAGGTGCCGGAGGCGGTTCAGGAGGCGCGTCGGACCCGCGGCCGCGGCTGACAGACCGGGCAGAAGTACGACGAACGATTCATGAAGGACACCCGCACGATCGGGGTCCCGCACCGGTCGCAGGGCAGCCCCTCCCGCCCGTAGGCGTGCAGGGACCGGTCGAAGTAGCCGCTCTGCCCGTTGACGTTGACGTACAACGCGTCGAACGACGTGCCGCCCTGGTCGAGGGCCGCGGCCATCACCTCGCGGACGTCGGCGAGCAGCCGGAGCACGTCCGTGCGACGCAGCTTCAGCCCGGGCCGGTCGCCGTGCAGCTGCGCGCGCCACAGCGCCTCGTCGGCGTAGATGTTGCCGACTCCGGACACCACGGTCTGGTCGAGCAGGATCCGCTTGACCCCGGAGGCGCGGCGCCGGACGGCGGCGACGAACGCGTCGTCGTCGAACAAGGGGTCGACGGGGTCGCGGGCGATGTGGGCGATCTCGGCGGGCAGCTCGGCGCCGCCGGGTGAGACCGACAGCCCGCCGAACATCCGCTGGTCGACGAACCGCAGCTCACCGGAGCCGTGCAGGGTGAACCGCACCCGCAGGTGCCGCTCGTCGGGGGCACCGACCGGCTGCACGAGCATCTGCCCGCTCATCCCGAGGTGGCCGAGGACGGCGTCGCCGCTGTCGAGCGGCAGCCAGAGGTACTTGCCACGGCGCCGCGCCGCGAGCACGGTGCGGTCGGTGGTCAGTGCCGCGAAGTCTGCGGCGCCGGCGAGGTGCCGGCGCACCGGACGCGGATGGAGTACGTCGACCCGCTCGATGCGACGGCCGACGACGTGGGCCTCGAGGCCGCGGCGGACGACCTCGACCTCGGGGAGCTCGGGCACGGTCGAGGCGCCCGGGTCAGCGGGCGGGGACGTCGCCGTGCGCGGCGGCGATGGCGACGTAGGCCGTCTCGGCGGCCTGCTGCTCGGCTTCCTTCTTGGAGCGGCCGGTGCCGTGGCCGTAGAGGGTCTCGCCGACCTTGACCTGCGCGGTGAAGGTCTTCTCGTGGTCGGGGCCCTCGTCCTCGATGACGTACTCGGGCACGCCGAGGGAGTGCTCGGCGGAGAGCTCCTGGAGGCTGGTCTTCCAGTCCAGGCCGGCGCCGAGGCGGGCGGCGTTCTCCATCAGCGGGTCGAAGAGCAGGTGCACGACCGCGCTGGCGGACTCGAAGCCGCCACTGAGGTAGACGGCGCCGATGAGCGCCTCGACCGTGTCGGACAGGATCGAGGACTTGTTGCGCCCGCCGGTGGACTCCTCGCCCCGGCCGAGCTTGATGTACCGGCCGAGGTCGATGGTGCGGGCCACCTGGGCGAGAGCGCGCGCGTTCACGACGGCGGCGCGGAGCTTCGCGAGCCGGCCCTCGGAGAGGTCCGGGTGCGCCCGGAACAGCGTGTCGGTGACGACCACGCCGAGCACGGAGTCGCCGAGGAACTCCAGCCGCTCGTTGGTCGGCAGGCCGCCGTTCTCGTAGGCGAACGACCGGTGCGTCAGGGCACGGTCGAGCAGCTCGGCGCCCAGGTCCGGGTCGCCGAGCCCTTCACGCAGGTCGTCGTAGCTCTGGTCGGCGACGACGCCCTGGTCGGTCTGCTCGCCGCTCACGCGCGTGCCGTCCGGCTCGGTCAGAGGACCTGGCGACGGTCGGCGCGGGCGCCGTACTGACCGCACTGCGGGCAGGCGCGGTGCGGGAGGTGCTTGGCGCCGCACGCCGGGTTGGCGCAGTTCACCAGGGACGGCGCGACGGCCTTCCACTGCGAGCGACGGTGGCGCGTGTTGCTGCGCGACATCTTCCGCTTCGGGACAGCCACGGTGTTCTCCTCAATCGTGCGGTTCGTCGTGCGGCCGAAGTGGCCGCCCGACGTCTGCTGGACGTCTAGTCGTTCGTCTCGTCGTGCTCGAGACCGATGCCTTGCAGCTTCGACCACCGGGGGTCGATCGGCTCGTCGTGCTGGTGGCCGGGGTCGTCAGCCAGCCGCGCACCGCACTCGGTGCACAACCCCGGGCAGTCGTCCCGGCACAGCGGCTGGAACGGCAGTGTGAGCACCACCGTGTCCCGCAGCAGTGGCTCGAGGTCGATCAGGTCGCCCTCCAGCCGGCTGACGTCGTCGTCCTCCCCGTCCTGGGGGTGGGTCGCGGTGTCGCTCTCCTCGTAGACGAAGAGCTCCTGGAAGTCGGCCACGACCTCGTCGCGAACCTCCTCCAGGCACCGCACGCACTCACCCACCAGCTCGGCCTGAGCCTCACCGGTGAGCAGCACGCCCTCCATGACCGCCTCGAGCCGGAGCTCGAACGCGACGGGCGACCCTTCCGGGACGCGGAGCACTTCGATGCCGAGGTCTGCCGGTGCCGGAGCCGTGAAGCTCGTCCGGCGTTGGGACCCCGGGCGGCGGCCGAGCTCGCGAGTGTCGAGCACGAGCGGCGCTCTCGGGTCGAGACGCACGGACTTCACTTCCTGACAGGGGCACAACAGACCAGATTCTTCGTGCGACGACCAAGGGCGAGCCTCGACCGGGCGCGAAGAACCGTCGTCAAGCGTACCGAACGGAGGGCCCGGCGGCCAATTCGGCCAGACCCCGGGGGCGGGGCGCCCGGATCAGTTCTCGAGGTGCTCCGGGAGCTTGATCTTGTCGACCTCGTCCGAGGTCAGGTCGTCGAAGGCCGAGCGGCCGGCGAGCCGCTCGCGGCCGCGCTTGACGGCCTCGGTGGTGCGCTCGAGCGTGATCTCGAAGTTGGCCAGCTTGGCGTCGACGTAGTCGTCGGTCTCCTTGCGGAGCTCCTCGGCCTCGGAGCGGGCCTTCTCGACGATCTGGTCGGCCTCCCGTTTGGCCACCCGGTAGACGTCCGTGTCGGAGATGATCTTCTCGCGCTCGTTGTGCGCCTCGGCCACGATCTGCTCGGCGGCGCGCCGGCCCTCGTCGATCACCGACTCGCGGTCGGCCAGCACCTGCTGGGAGTCCGTGAACGCCGTCTCCACGGCGCCCGTGAGCTGGTCGATGAGCTCGAGGACCTCACCTCGGTTGACCACGGCCGACGCCGACATCGGCATCGACCTGGCCTGCTCGACCACCCGCCTCAGCTCGGCGAGCTTCTCGTGCACGTCCACGTTGTCCCTTTCTCCACGCAGATACGGGAGCCCTCCGGCGTGCTGCCGTGCGGCCCCGAGCCTCCCTACCCGGGAAGAGGCACCCTCACGCCTCGGGTACGACGATACGACGAAGAGTGGTTGGTCACACGCGCCGGGTCAGGAAGTCTCCGACAACCGGGTGGTCAGCCGGCCCAGCACGTGCGCGGGCACGAGCCGCGAGACGTCTCCCCCGAACCGCGCGACCTCCTTCACGAGGCTCGAGGCGAGGAAGGAGTACTCCGGGCTGGTCGGCACGAAGACGGTCTCCACGCCCGACAGGCTGGAGTTCATCTGCGCCATCTGCAGCTCGTAGTCGAAGTCGCTCACCGCCCGCAGGCCCTTGACGATCGCGTGCACGTCCCGATCCCGGCAGAAGTCGGTGAGCAGGCCGTCGAAGGAGTCGATGGTGACGTTCGGCCACGGCGCGCAGGCCTCGGTGAGCATCTCGATGCGTTCCTCGGCGGTGAACAGCCGCTTCTTGGCCGCGTTCACGCCGACGGCGACGACCACCTCGTCGAACAGCGACGCGGCCCGGCCGATGATGTCGATGTGCCCGTTGGTGACAGGGTCGAACGACCCCGGACAGGCGGCTCGGCGCACGGCATCTCCCTCGGGTGGCACGGCTGGTGCGGCAGGTGGTCAGAACGTGGCGCGACCGTACCAAAGCGTCGTCTCGCCGTACTTCCGCGTGCGGTCGCCCCTGAACCCGGCCGGCCAGGGCAGGTCGGCGCCGCGGCTGGAGCGCTCCACGACGACGAGCGCGTCGGGCGAGAGCCAGCCCTGGTCGCGCATCGTCTCCAGCACGGTCACGACGTCCAGGTCGGGCACGGCGTAGGGCGGGTCGAGGAAAGCGATGTCGTACGGCGCGCGCGGCGGATGCGCGAACGCCCGGGCGACCGGCACCGCCAGCACGTCGATGCCGGTGAAGCCGAGGGTGCGGGCGTTCTGCCCGATCAGGGCGGCGGTGCGCCGATCGTGCTCGACGAGGGTGACCACCCCGGCCCCGCGTGAGCGCGCCTCCAGGCCGACCGCGCCGCTGCCGGCGTAGACGTCGAGGAACCGCAGACCGTTGACCGAGCCGAGGGCGGAGTCGACGGCCGAGAACAGCGCCTCGCGCACCCGGTCGGACGTGGGGCGGGTGCTGTCCCCCGTCGGCGTCTTGATCCGCCGTCCCCCGGCGGTCCCCGCGATGATCCGCGTCACCCGGTCAGCCCTTCTCCAGGAAGGCGGCGGCCTCGGACTCGTCGAGCCGGCGGACCTGCTCGGCGAGCACCGGGTGGTCGCGCAGCTCGGGGTCGGCGGCCAGCACCTGGGCGGCGACCTCGCGGGCCTCCGCGATGACGTCCTCGTGGTCGAGCACGTGCAGCAGCCGCAGGCTCGAGCGGCGCCCGGACTGCGAGGCCCCGAGCACGTCACCCTCGCGACGCTGCTGGAGGTCGACCCGCGAGAGCTCGAACCCGTCGGTGGTGGACGCCACCGCGTCGAGCCGCTCCCGCGCCGGGCTGCCGGCCTCGGCGGAGGTGACGAGCAGGCACAGGCCGGGCAGCCCGCCGCGGCCGACCCGGCCGCGGAGCTGGTGGAGCTGGGAGACACCGAAGCGGTCGGCGTCGAAGACCACCATCATCGTGGCGTTGGCGACGTCGACACCGACCTCGATGACGGTCGTCGACACGAGTACGTCGACCTTGCCGGCGGCGAACGCCCGCATCACCTCGTCCTTGCGGTCCGGGGTCATCCGGCCGTGGAGCATCTCGACGCGGAGGCCGTGCAGGGGGCCCTCGGCCAGCATCGGCGCCACCTCCTCCACGGACGCCATCGGACGAGACTCGTCCACGTCTGCCGGGCTGTCCACCCCGTCGCCGGCGCCGTTCGGGCCGCCGTCCCCGATGCGCGGGCAGACGACGTACACCTGGTGACCGCGGGCGACCTCCTCACGGACGCGTGTGAAGGCCCGGTCGAGCCAGGCGGGGTTCTCCGCCAGCGCCACCACCGTGGACTGGATGGGTGCCCGACCGGCCGGCAGCTCGCTGAGCGTGGAGGTCTCCAGGTCACCGAAGACGGTCATCGCGACGGTGCGCGGGATCGGCGTCGCGGTCATCACCAGGACGTGCGGCGGGGCGCCGTCGGCCTTGGCGGCCAGGGCGGCCCGCTGCTCGACGCCGAAGCGGTGCTGCTCGTCGACGACGACGAGGCCGAGGTCGGCGAACTGCACCTTGTCCTCGAGCAGCGCGTGCGTGCCGATCACGATGCCTGCCGGAACCGGAGGCGGCGTCGAGCATCGCCTCGCGGCGCGCCGCGGCGCCCATCGACCCGGTGAGCAGCACCACCTGGGTGGCGTCGGCCGCGCCGCCGAGCATCCCGGCCGAGGCCAGGTCCCCGAGCATCGCGGTGGTCGAGCGGAAGTGCTGCTGGGCGAGGACCTCGGTCGGCGCGAGCAGCGCGGCCTGGGCGCCGGAGTCGACGGCGCGCAGCATCGCCCGCAGCGCCACCACGGTCTTGCCGGAGCCGACCTCGCCCTGCAGCAGCCGGTGCATCGGGTGCCCCGCGGCGAGGTCGTCGAGGACCGCCCGGCTGACCTCCTGCTGACCGGCGGTGAGCTCGAAGGGCAGCCGCTCGTCGAATCGGTCGAGCAGCCCGCCGTCCCGGCCGGTGCGGGGGCGGGCGTCGAGCGCCATCAGCGCGGCGCGGCGCTTGGCGAGCACGGCCTGGGTCACGAAGGCCTCGTCGAAGCGCAGCCGTTTGGCGGCGGCCTCCTTCTGGGCCCAGGTGTCCGGGCGGTGCAGCCACTGCAGGGCCTGGCGGGCGCTGACGAAGTCGTGCGCGAGGCGCACCTCCTCGGGCAGCAGGTCCGGCACCTCCTCGACGAGGTTGAGGGCCAGCGCGATCGCGTCGGACAGCTGCCAGCTCTGCACCGCGGAGCTGGCGGGGTAGATCGTGATCAGCTGCGGGATCGAGTCCCAGTGCCGGACGGCCGCGTCCTCCCCGCCGTCCTCGTCGTCGCCCTCCCGGTCGCCGAACATCTGGTTCTGCGGGTTGGTCAGCTGGAGCTGGCCGCGGAACGTGCCGACCTTGCCGGAGAACAGCCCCATCTGCCCCGGGACGATCGTGCGCTCGCGCCACTCGGCGATGTGCTTCTTCTTGTCGAACCAGGTCACGGAGAGCTGGTCGTGCTCGGTGGCCACCACCACCTCGAGCCGGTAGGCCGTCCCGCCGCGGCGCCGGTCGGTGTAGGCGTGCGACTTGGCCCGCACCACGCGGGCGATCACGGTGACGTGCTCGTCGGGCACGATCGAGCCGAGGTCGGACAGCGCGCCCTTGTCGACCCAGCGGCGCGGGTAGTGCTGGAGGAGATCCCCGACGGTGCGGTAGCCGAAGGCCTTCTCGATCTTCGCGGCACCGGCGCCGGCGACGGTGGCGAGCTTGGAGTCCCAGCGGATCGTGGACTGCAGGGCGGACACGACGGGCTGCACCTACTCGACGCCGACGAGGAGCGGGTAGCGCGGCTGGCCCCCGTCGTACACGACGACGTCGACGGTGGGGCGGGTGGCGGCGAGGTGGGCGGCGCACCGCTCGGCGAGGTCGCCGCCGTCGGCGCCCGCGACCAGGGTGACGAGCTCGCCGCCGCCGCCCAGGAGCCGCTCGAGCACCTCCGCGGCCACCGCGAACAGGTCGGCGCCGACCACGACGAAGTCTCCCTCGACCGCGCCGAGCACGTCGCCGGGCTCACAGGGGCCCGCGGTCGTCATCGCCTGCCGGGCGGCCACCGTCACCGCGCCGGAGCGGGCGTGCCTGGCCGCCGCCGTCATCTCCAGGATGTCCTGCTCGAAGGGACGGCCGGGCTCGTGGACCGCGAGGGCAGCCAGTCCCTGGACCTGGGCGTTGGTGGCGATCACGGCGACCCGGAGGTCGGTCTCCGTGCGGGCGGTGCGGGCGGCCGCCTCGGCCGCCGCGATCGAGTCGCGGTCGTTGGGGAGCACGATCACCTCGGCGGCGCCGGCGGAGGTGACCGCCTCGAGCACCTGGCCGGTCGACGGCCGGCGACCCGGCCCGCCCGGGACGACGGTGGCGCCGGCCTGGAGGAAGAGCTCGCCGAGCCCGGCGCCTGCCGCGACCACCACGACCGCCCGCCCGGTGCGCTGGGCGGATGGCCGGCGGGCGCCCTGCCGCTCGACCTGGTCCGCGAAGTGGGTGACCTGCACCCGGTGGGGGCGGCCTGCCTCGATGCCGGCCTCGAGGGCGGCGCCGACGTCGTCGACGTGCACGTGGACGTTCCAGAGCCCGTCGCCGCCGACCACGACCAGCGAGTCGCCGAGCGGTGCGAGCGCGGCGCGCAGCGCGGGGACGGCTGCGTCGTCGGCGTCGAGGAGGTACATCACCTCGTAGGCCGGGCCGTCCGGGGTCAGGTCGCCCGACGGCAGCGGGACCGGGATGGCGTGGGTGCCGAGCGGGGCCTTGCCGCCGACCCGGCGGCGGCCGGTGACGGCCGTCTCGGCGGCGTCGAGCACCACGGAGAGCCCGCGCCCGCCGGCATCGACGACACCGGCGTCACGCAGCACCGCGAGCTGATCGGGCGTGCGGGCCACGGCCTCGCGCGCGGCCGCCGCGGCGGCACAGATGACGTGACCGAGCCGGTGGGAGGGGTCCTCCGCCGACCGGCCGGCGGCGTCGGCGGCCGCCTGCGCGACGGAGAGGATCGTGCCCTCGACGGGCTGCCCGACGGCGGCGTAGCCCGCCTGCGCCGCCAGGGCCATGCCCTCGGCGAAGACGAGCGCCGAGCGGTCCTCGGGCCCTGCCTCGCCGAGCCGCTTGCACACCGCGCCGACGAGCGAGGAGAGGATCACCCCGGAGTTGCCGCGGGCGCCGAGCAGCGCGCCCCGCGCGAACGCGGCCAGGGCCGCGCGGACGTCGGCGGGTGACGGAGAGGTGGACTCGTCGCCGCCCACCGCGTCGACCAGCGCCCCGCGGGCGGCCTCGACGGTGAGGTAGAGGTTGGTGCCGGTGTCCCCGTCGGGGACCGGGTAGACGTTGAGCGCGTCGATCTCCTCACGGGCCTCGCCGAGGGCGGTGAGGGCCAGGTCGGCGAACCGGAGGACGGTCGTCAGGTCGAAGGTGGCCACCCCCTCGCCCGGCATGGGACCCCTCCTCCTGCGCTCGAGCGTGCGGGTCGGCACGGCGTTCCGGAACCGTCAGGGTAGTGCACGGCGGCGACGGTTCGGCCGCCCCAGCTCAGCCAGCGCCTCGACGCCTCGGATCGCTCGATTCGCGTCCGGAGGAGGTCGTCGGATACTCTTGTGCGGTTGCCCGGACCCCGTCCGAGAGCGACCCCGAATCAGTGCAACCTAGCAATCCCAGGAGTTCACGGTGGCTGCCGTCTGTGACATCTGCGCCAAGGGCCCGGGCTTCGGTAACAACCGTCCCTGGTCGCGCAAGATTACGAAGCGTCGCTTCGACCCCAACATCCAGCGCGTGCGCGCGACGGTCAACGGCTCCCCCAAGCGCCTGAACGTCTGCACCGGCTGCCTCAAGGCCGGGAAGGTCACCCGCTAGACCTCACGCACCAGCACGCAAGAGCCGCTCCCGGTGGGGGCGGCTCTTTCTGCGTGGCCTCAGAAGTGCGTGTGGCCGGTCGGTCCGTCGTACGCCGCGCCGTCGACGGTGACGCCAGAGCCCTCCCCGACCGAGCCGATCCGGCGCCAGCCCTCGGGCAGCAGCGCACCGTCCGGGAACGTCGCGACCAGCGGGTGGTCGTCGCCGCCGGCAAGGATGAACCGCAGCGGGTCCGCACCCAGGGCGGCACCCACGGCCTGCAGCGGCTCGGCTATCTCGAACGCGTCCGTGCGGACGTCGACCGCGACGCCGCTCGCCTCGGCGAGGTGTCCGACGTCGGCCAGCAGCCCGTCGGACACGTCGATCATCGACGTGGCGCCGAGCGCCGCGGCCTTCGCGCCGGCGCCGTAGGGCGGCTCCGGCCGCTTGTAGGCGTCGACCAGCTTGCGGGGCGACCGGAACCCCCGTGCCAGCACGGCCAGGCCCGCCGGCCGCCCAGCCCTGTCGTCCGGCGATCGCGAGCTGGTCGCCGGGACGGGCGCCGGAGCGTCGTACCGGCTCACCGGCGACCTCGCCCAGCACCGTGATGGCCACCATGACCTGGTCGGCCGCGGTGAGGTCGCCGCCGACCACCGACGCGCCGACGAGCGCGCACTCCTCCGCGATGCCGTCGGCGAGCTCCAGCGCCCAGGACGCGGGCAGGTCCGGCGGCGCCGCGAGACCGACGGTCAGCGCGGTGGCCCGACCGCCCATGGCGTTCACGTCGGACAGGTTGGCCGCGGCGACGCGGTGCCCGATCTCGTTGGCGGTAGCCCAGTCCCGCCGGAAGTGCCGGCCCTCGACGTGCAGGTCGGTGGAGACGATGACCCGCCCGTCGGCCACCGCGACCACCGCGGCGTCGTCGCCCGGACCGAGCAGCACCTGCTCCCCCTGCACGAACCGCTCGGCGAGAGCGCCGACCAGCCCGAACTCTCCGACGTCGGCGAGGGTGGCGTTGGCGGGGATGCTCATGACGCCATCCAACCGCAGGGGTGGCGTCGTGTTCCGGCGGGGCACGCCGCACGATAGGTTGAGCCGGAGCTTCCGGACGAACCCCGATGACCCACGAGGAGTGCAGCATGGTGGTGCAGGCCTACATCTTGATCCAGACCGACGTCGGCAAGGCGGCCGAGGTCGCGGCTGAGATCGCCGAGGTCAAGGGCGTGACCCTGGCCGAGGACGTGACCGGTCCCTACGACGTGATCGTGCGCGCCGAGGCACGCAACGTCGACGAGCTGGGCAAGCTGGTGGTCGCGAAGGTGCAGAACATCAACGGCATCACGCGCACCCTCACTTGCCCGGTCGTGCACATCTGACCGACCGCTTCTTCACGATGCGACGGCGCCCTGCTCCCCGGAGCACGGGCGCCGTCGTCGTGTCCGGGCTGCTCCTGCTGGCCGGCTGCTCGGGACCGGTGACGCTGGACGCGCCGAAGCTCTCGGGGCAGGACGCGAGCGCCTGCCGGGCGCTGATGGACGCGCTCCCGTCGAAGGTCGCCGACCTGCCGCGCGCGGAGGCCGACGCCGGGGACGGGTTCGGCGCCGCGTGGGGCGACCCGGCCATCGAGCTGCGCTGCGGGGTGCCGCGCCCCAAGGGGCTGGACGCGGTCGCGCAGTGCCAGACGGTCAACGGCGTGGACTGGTACATCCCGGAGTCGCAGCAGAGCGGCCGGCCGCAGCGCATCACGATGACCACCGTCGGTCGCGCGGAGTACGTCGAGGTGCGGATCCCGGCCGACTACTTCCCACCCGCGAACACGATGGTCGACCTGGCACCCGCGGTGAAGCAGGCGATCCGCCAGGTGAAGCCCTGCGTCTGAGCCGCGCGCGGCCATCGCGGCAGGTCAGCGCAGACCGGTGCCGCGGTGCAGCGCCAGCTGGACGAGCCGGTCGACGAGCGCCGGGTAGTCGAGTCCGGACTCCGCCCACATCCGCGGGAACATCGACGACGGGGTGAAGCCCGGCATCGTGTTGATCTCGTTGATCGACCACCCGCTCGTCGGGGAGCACGAAGAAGTCGACGCGCGCGAGCCCCTCGCAGGAGAGCACGTCGAACGCCTGCGCGGACAGCTCGCGCACGCGGTCGGCGGTCGCCGTCGGGCAGGTCGGCCGGTACGTCGAGCCGGGTGTGCTCCTCGGGGAGGTACTTCGCGGCGAAGTCGTAGAACTCGTGGGCCGGGTCGACACCGATCTCGGCCACCACGGACGTGTCCGGCGGGTTCGTGCCGAAGCCCTGCAGCACCCCGCACTCCACCTCGCGGCCGCCTTCCGCGCGAGACCTCGACGATGACCTTGGGGTCGTGGCGGCGCGCCTCCTCGACGGCCTCCTCGAGACCCTCGACGCCGTGCACCTTGCTGATCCCGATGCTGCTGCCGCCGCGGGCCGGCTTCACGAACACCGGGTAGCCCAGCGACGTCACCGCCTCGACGCACGCGCCCCGGTCGCTCTCCCAGCCCTGAGGCGTGATCACGGTGTAGGGCAGCACCGGCAGGCCGTGCGACTGGAGCACGACCTTCATGTAGTGCTTGTCCATCCCGACGGCCGAGGCGAGGACACCCGATCCGACGTACCGGACGCCGGCCATCTCCAGCAGCCCCTGCAGGGTGCCGTCCTCGCCCCACGGGCCGTGCAGCAGCGGGAAGACGACGTCGACCTCGCCGAGGGTGCGTGGCACGCTGCTGGGCTCGTGCACGACGAGCTCGCTGGCGCTGTCCTGCTGGGCCAGCGCGACCGTGGCGCGGGACCCGTCGACCTCGGGCAGCTTGTCGCCGCCGGTGATCGCGAGACGCTCGGGGTCCGCGGACTCGAGCACCCACCGCCCGTCCTGGGTGATGCCGACCGGCACCACGTCGTAGCGCTCCGGGTCGATGGCCTGGAGCACGCTGCCGGCGGTCGCGCACGAGACGGCGTGCTCACTGCTGCGGCCACCGAAGACGACGGCGATGCGGGGCTTGCGGGTCTGCTGGTCCTCGCTCATGGTGCGCCCGACCCTACCGGCCGGGGTGGTCGCTCCCGGACCTACGCTGGGCGCATGTCTTCGGAGCCCCGCGCCGACCGGCCCGCCTACCGTCCCGCGACGATCGCGGTCACCTCCGGGCGGCCCGCGCACGAGCCGGACAGCCCGCTCAACGAGCCGCTGACGATGGCCTCCACGTACGTCGCGGGCGGCGACGTGGAGTACGGCCGCTACGGAAACCCCACCTGGGCCGCGTTCGAGACCGCGCTCGGCGACCTCGAGGGCGGGCGCTGCCTGGCGTTCGCCTCCGGCCTGGCCGCGGTCTCCACGATCCTCGACCTCGTCGGCCAGGGCGCCAAGGTGGTCGCACCGCGGCACGCCTACCTCGGCAGCATCGGCCAGATCGCCGACCTCGAGGCCCGCGGCCGGATCACCGCCGAGCTCGTCGACATCACCGACACCGACGCGGTCGTCAAGGCGTGCGCCGACGCGGCGCTGGTGTGGCTGGAGTCCCCGACGAACCCGGCCCTCGAGGTGGCCGAGATCGCCCCGATCGTCGCCGCCGCGCACGAGGCGGGTGCCTACGTCGTGGTGGACAACACGTTCGCCACTCCCCTGCTCCAGCAGCCGCTGTCACTGGACGCCGACCTGGTCGTGCACTCGGCGACGAAGTTCATCGCCGGCCACAGCGACGTGCTGCTCGGTGCGGTCGTCACCCGGGACGACCAGCTCCACGACGTGCTCAAGAAGCGCCGCGACATGATCGGCGCGACGCCGGGCACGTTCGAGACCTGGCTGGCGCTGCGCGGCCTGCGCACGCTGCACGTGCGGCTCGAGCGGGCGCAGGCCAACGCGCAGGAGCTCGTCGCGCCGGCTCGGGGAGCACCCGGCCGTCGGGGAGGTCCGCTACCCCGGCTTCGGCGCGATCATCTCCGTGGTGCTGGCCGAGGGCGCGATGGCCGCCGACCTGCTGACCCGCAAGACCACGCTGTGGGTGCACGCCACCAGCCTCGGTGGCGTCGAGTCGACGTTCGAGCGGCGCCGGCGCTGGAAGACCGAGCCGGCCACCATCCCGGACGCGCTGGTGCGGATGTCGGTCGGCATCGAGGACGTCGACGACCTGTGGGACGACCTGGCCTCGGCGCTCGACGACCTGGTGCTGCCTGCCGGTTGATCAAGCCCGGATGATCAGCGCCCGGCCGCTGATCGATGTCGAGCCTCGAGTCTCGAGCTCGAGCGCGACCACCCGGAGCGAGCTCGACCACGGACGAGCTGACCACCCGGACGCGAGCTCAGTCGCGCTCGTGCTTGGCTTCCTTGGAGATCAGCGCGGTGAGCATGTCGCCCGCGGTCATCTCGCCCTCGACGACCGCGTGCACGGCCTCCACGATCGGTGCGTAGATGTCGGCCCGCTGGGCCAGCGCCAGCAGGGACGACGCAGGACTTCACGCCCTCGGCCACCTGGCGCGTCGACGCAGTGATCTCCTCGGTGGTCATGCCGCGGCCGAGCTTCTCGCCGAAGGTGCGGTTGCGCGACAGCGGTGAGGAGCAGGTGGCCACCAGGTCGCCGAGCCCGGCGAGGCCCATGAGGGTCATCGGGTCGGCGCCCGAAGCTCGCGGCCAGCCGCGCCGTCTCCGCGAGCCCGCGGGTGATCACCGACGCGGTGGTGTTGTCGCCGAAGCCGAGGCCGACGGCCATGCCGACCGCGAGGGCGATGACGTTCTTGTAGGCGCCGCCGAGCTCGCAGCCGACGACGTCGGTGCTGGAGTAGGGCCGGAAGGTCGCGGAGTGGCAGAGCGCCCGAAGCCGCTTGACGTTCACCTCGTCGGCGCAGGCGACCACGCTGGCGGCCGGCTCCCGGCTGGCGATCTCCTTGGCCAGGTTGGGGCCGCTGACCACACCGATGCGCTCGGGCCCGGCGCCGGTCACCTCGGCGATCACCTCGCTCATCCGCTTCAGCGAGCCGAGCTCGACACCCTTCATCAGGGACACCAGCAGCGCGTCCCGGGCAGCAGGTCGGTCCACTGCGTCGAGGTTGTCGCGGAAGCGTCTGCGACGGCACCGCGAAGAACACCGCCTCCGCCGCGTCGACCGCCTTCTCGGCGTCGTGCGTGGCCTGCACCGAGTCGGGCAGCTCGATGCCCGGCAGGTAGTCGGTGTTCTCACGCTTCTCGTTGATCGTCGCGCACAGCTCCTCGCGCCGTGCCCACAACGTGACGTCGTTGCCGGCATCCGCGAGCACGACGGAGAACGCCGTACCCCAGGAGCCGGCACCGAAGACGGCGACCTTGCTCATCGGCTTCTCCTCCGGGACTTCTTGTCGTGCGGGTTGCCGATCTCGCGGACGCCCCTGGCCTTGGGATCGAAGCGCTCGGCGGGCGCCTGCTCCCCGCGGATGTCCTCGAGCAACCCGGTGATGTCGTCCATGATCCGGTCCGTCGCCTGCCGCAGCAGCGCCGGGGTCAGGGGTTGGCCGCGCAGGTCGTCGAGGTCGACGGGCGGACCGGCCTTCATGTAGATGGTCTTGCGGGGGAACAGCCGCGGCCGCTTCGCGTAGGGCGCCAGGATGTGGTTCGCGCCCCCACTGCGCGATCGGGATCACGGGGACGCCGGAGGCGAGCGCGATGCGGGCCGCACCGGTCTTGCCGGTCATCGGCCACAGGTCCGGCTGGCGGGTGATCGTGCCCTCGGGGTAGACGACCACGCACTCGCCGCTCTGCACCGCGTCGACGGCGGCGGTGAACGACTGCGACGCGTCGGTGGTCAGCCGGTAGACCGGGATCTGCTTGGCGCTGCGCACGATGCGGCCGAGGACGGGTACGTCGAAGACGGCCGCCTTGGCGAGGAAGCGGACCAGCCGGCCGTAGGCGTAGGCGAAGTGCGCGAAGGTCAGCGGGTCGAGGTGCGAGACGTGGTTCGCGGCGAGCACGCAGCCGCCGGACTCGGGGAGGTTCTCCCCGCCCTCCCACCTGCGCTTGGTGAGGACCAGCAGCACCGGCTCGACGATCGCGATGCAGAACCCGTAGGCCCACCCGCGGCGCTGCTGGAGCCTGCGTGGGTTGGCCACGTCGTCCTCGTTCCCTGTCTCGTCACCGCGTGTCTGCGGTGAGGTTACCCGGCGCACAGCATGCCGTATCGACGCCGCTTCCCGGTGGATGCCCGCCGCCTCGCGCGGGGCTCGCTGGCAGGATGGAGACGATGAGCGTTCCCGCCACACCACAGGTCTCCGACCGGTTCGCCGTGCTGGTGCCGGTGAAGCCCCCGGCGTTCGCGAAGTCCCGGCTCGCCGACCTCGGCGACGACACCCGTCGCGAGCTCGCGACCGCCTTCGCCGTCGACACGGTCAGCGCCGCCCTGGCGTCCCCCGGCGTCGACCGGGTGCTGGTGGTGACCGACGACGTCGCGCTGGCCCGCGGCCTCTCCGACCTCGGGGTGGACGTGATTCCCGACGGGACGACCGACGACCTCAACGAGACGCTGCGCCTGGCCGCTGCCGAGATGCACCGGCGCGACCCGGCGCTGCGGCTGGTGGCGTTGTGCGCGGACCTGCCGGCCCTGCGGCCCGAGGAGCTGGCGGCGGCGCTGGCGGCGGCCCCCCGCGAGGGGATGGCGTTCGTCGCGGACGCCGAGGGCGAAGGTACGACGGCCGTGGTCGCGTCCGCGCCCGACACGTTCCGGCCCCGCTTCGGCCACGCGTCGCGACGGCAGCACCTCGACGCCGGTGCGCTACGAGATCGTCGGGATCGACGTACCCACGTTGCGGCGGGACGTCGACGACCGCGCCGACCTGGCGGAGGCCGTGGCCCTGGGGGTCGGCTCGCGCACCTCGCTGGTGACCACGGTGCACGGCCTCTGAGCCCGGCACTGGCGAGGGCGTGTTGTCAACTCGCGCCTTCCAACACGCCCTAGGTTGGCGACATGCAGGCCACGGTCTCCGCGTTCGACCCGGACAGGCGCGACGGACGGGTGCTGCTCGACGACGGCGTCGAGCTGCCCTTCCCCGCCGAGGCGCTGGCCGGCACCCGGCTGCGGATGCTGCGCCCCGGCCAGCGGGTGCGCCTCGAGACCACCGGCGAGGGCGCCGCGATGCGCGTGGTCGGCCTGCAGATCCTGACGTTGGCCTGACCCCCACGCACGACGAAGGGCCCGTCCCCAGCGGGGAACGGGCCCTTCGCGCGACGCGGTGGGTCAGGCCTTCTTGGCCGTCGTCTTCCTCGTCGTGGTCTTCTTGGCCGGCGCCTTCTTGGCGGCGGTCTCGGTGGCCGTGGTCTTCTTGGCCGCCGTCTTCTTCGCCGCCGTGGTCGTCTTGGCGGCCGTCTTCTTCGCCGGCGCCTTCTTGGCAGCGGCCTTGGTGCGCCGGCGCCTTCTTGGCAGCGGCCTTGGTGGCCGGCGCCTTCTTGGCAGCAGCCTTGGTGGCCGGCGCCTTCTTGGCAGCGGTCTTCGTGGCCGTGGTCTTCTTCGCCGCGGCGGTCTTCGCCGGGGCCGGCCTTCTTGGCCGTGCTGGTCGCCTTCTTGGCGCCCGCCGTCGCGGTGGCGATGGTGAGCTTCGGCAGCTTCTTGGCGCCGGAGACGACGGCCTTCAGGTCAGCGCCGGCGCTGAACTTCGGGATCGCGGTCTTCTTGGCCTTGATCCGCTCGCCGGTGCGCGGGTTGCGCACCCAGCGCGCGTCCCGGACCCGCTTCTCGAAGGACCCGAAGCCCGTGATGGCGACCTTCTCCCCCTTGGCGACCTCGCGGGTGATGGTGTCGAGCACCGACTCGAGCGCGTGAGCAGCCTGCTTGCGGTTGCCCTCGAAGCGAGCAGCGAGGGTGTCGATCAACTGACTCTTGTTCACAAGCTTCCCTTCCGTGAACTTGTCCAGGGTCGAGCCATTGCTCGACTATTCCTTGGCACGCTAGGGAAAAGTCGCCGTGGCCACCATCACAACACGCCGTTTTCTCGGAGTTTTCCCTTGCATCTTTGGGAAAACTCTGACATTCGCGCGCGCCCGGCCGCAGTTTCGCCTACAGCGTGGCGGGTTTCCAGGATGGACGGGTCGCCTCGTAGGTCGCGATGTCCTCCTCGTGGGAGAGCGTGATGCCGATGTCGTCGAGCCCCTCGAGCAGCCGCCAGCGGGTGTAGTCGTCGATCTGGAACGGCGCCGTCAGCGCCCCGGCCTGGATGCTGCGCGCCTCGAGGTCGACGACGATCTGCGTGGTCGGCTCGTTCTCGATGAGCTTCCAGAGCTGCTCGACGACGTCCTGGGAGACCTGTGCAGCGACCAGGCCGGCCTTCCCGGAGTTGCCGCGGAAGATGTCGGCGAAGCGGCTCGAGATGACCACCTTGAAGCCGTAGTCCATCAGCGCCCACACGGCGTGCTCCCGCGACGACCCGGTGCCGAAGTCGGGCCCCGCGACGAGCACGGTGGCGCCGTCGTACTGCGGCTGGTTGGCGACGAACTCGGGATCCTTGCGCCAGGCCGCGAAGAGGCCGTCCTCGAAGCCGGTGCGGGTCACGCGCTTGAGGTAGACCGCCGGGATGATCTGGTCGGTGTCGACGTTGCTGCGCCGCAGCGGCAGACCGGTCCCGGTGTGCTGGGTGAACTTCTCCATCGCTCCTCTTTCGGTTCCTGAGCCCGTCGAAGGGTCAGGCCAGCGGGGGCAGGTCGGCGGGCGAGGCGAGGGTCCCGGTCACGGCGGTGGCCGCGGCGACCAGCGGCGACACGAGGTGCGTGCGGCCGCCCTTGCCCTGGCGTCCCTCGAAGTTGCGGTTGGACGTGGAGGCGCTGCGCTCGCCGGGCTCGAGCTGGTCGGGGTTCATGCCCAGGCACATCGAGCAGCCGGCACCGCGCCACTCGCCGCCGGCCTCCTTGAAGACCACGTCGAGACCTTCGTCCTCGGCCTGCAGCCGCACCCGGACCGAGCCGGGGACGACGAGCAGGCGGGTGTCCTTGGCGACCTGACGGCCCTTGATGACCTCGGCCGCGGCCCGCAGGTCCTCGATACGTCCGTTGGTGCAGGAGCCGACGAAGACCGTGTCCACCTTGATGTCGCGCATCGGGGTGCCTGCCTCGAGACCCATGTACTCCAGGGCCTTCTCGGCCGCGACCTTGTCGCCCTCCTCCTCGAAGTCGTCGGGGCTCGGGACCGCGGCACCCAGCGGGACACCCTGGCCCGGGTTGGTGCCCCAGGTGACGAACGGCGTCATCGTCGAGGCATCGAGGACGATCTCCTTGTCGAAGACGGCGTCCTCGTCGGTGCGCAGCGACTTCCAGTGCTCGAGGGCGGCGTCCCAGTCCGCACCCTTCGGCGCCTCCGGGCGGCCCTCGATGTAGTCGAAGGTGGTCTGGTCGGGGGCGATCAGGCCGGCCTTGGCGCCCCACTCGATGGACATGTTGCAGATCGTCATCCGGGCCTCCATCGAGAGCTCCTCGATGGCCGGGCCTCGATACTCCACGATGTAGCCCTGGCCGCCGCCGGTGCCGGTGTGCGCGATCAGCGCGAGCACGAGGTCCTTGGCCGTGACGCCGTCGGGCAGTGAGCCGTTGACCGTGACGGCCATCGTCTTCGGCTTGGCCTGCGGCAGCGTCTGCGTGGCGAGGACGTGCTCCACCTCCGACGTACCGATGCCGAAGGCGATCGCGCCGAACGCGCCGTGCGTCGAGGTGTGCGAGTCGCCGCAGACGATCGTCATGCCGGGCTGGGTGAGGCCGAGCTGCGGGCCGACGACGTGGACGATGCCCTGCTCGACATCGCCGAGCGGGTGCAGCCGGACGCCGAACTCCTTGGCGTTGCTGCGCAGGGTGTCGACCTGGGTGCGCGACACCGGGTCGGCGATCGGCTTGTCGATGTCGAGCGTGGGGACGTTGTGGTCCTCGGTGGCGAGCGTGAGGTCGGGACGACGTACGGTCCGACCGGCCAGCCGCAGCCCCTCGAACGCCTGCGGCGAGGTCACCTCGTGGATCAGGTGGAGGTCGATGAAGAGAAGGTCGGGCTCCCCCGCCGCGCTCCGGACGACGTGCTCGTCCCAGACTTTCTCGCTCAGGGTCCGGCCCATGACCTCTCCTCGACTTTCCTTCGTCTACGTGGCTTCTGCGTGGCTTTCCGCCCGGTCTCAGGTTGGACCCGGAGGACCTGTCGTCTCGACTTGCAATCCATAATGTGAGACGGCATTATCAGAGTATGGACAACTCTAGCGGAGTGGGCGTGCTCGACAAAGCGGCCCTCGTGCTCTCGGCCCTGGAGGCCGGACCGGCGACCCTGGCCGGCCTCGTGGCCGGCACCGGACTCGCCCGCCCGACGGCACACCGGCTCGCCGTTGCCCTCGAGCACCACCGGCTCGTGGCCCGCGACATGCAGGGCCGCTTCGTGCTCGGACCCCGGCTCTCCGAGCTGTCGGCGGCAGCCGGTGAGGACCGGCTGCTCGCCGCCGCCGGCCCGGTGCTCGCGCGACTGCGCGACATCACCGGCGAGTCCGCGCAGATGTGGCGCCGCCAAGGTGACTTCCGCGTCTGCGTCGCCGCGGCCGAGCGCCCCTCGGGCCTGCGGGACACGATCCCGGTGGGCTCGCAGCTGACCATGCGCGCCGGCTCCGCCGCCCAGATCCTGCTGGCCTGGGAGGACCCGGAGCGGATGCACCGCGGCCTGCAGAACGCCGCCTTCTCCGCGACCGCCCTGGCCGGCATCCGCCGCCGCGGCTGGGCCCAGTCCGTCGGCGAGCGCGAGCAGGGCGTCGCCTCCGTGTCCGCGCCGATCCGCTCACCCTCCGGCAAGATCATCGCCGCGGTCTCCGTCTCCGGCCCGCTCGAGCGGCTCTCCCGCCAGCCGGGCCGCATGCACGCCCCCGCCGTCCTCGCCGCCGCCGAGCGGCTCTCCGAGTCGCTGCGCCGGGCGGCGGAGTAGGCCATCGGCCGGGTCGCCGGGGAGTCGCCAGTTTCCCTGGGGCCCCTGTTAAACCGGCACACCCCCAGCGTTGCAACGTCGGGGGTGTGCCAGTTTCCCTGGGTCCCCTGGGAAACCGGCAGCCGTCAGCAGGGCGACGCGCCTCGCACGCCAGCCGGCCGCGGCTCGTCCGCGACGGGCGACCAGGACGCCCTAGAAGAGCGCGTCGGTCTCGAGGTCGAGCAGCAGCTGCTTGCGCTCCACGCCGCCGGCGTAGCCGGTGAGCGTGCCGTCGGCGCCGACCACGCGGTGGCACGGGATCACGATCGGGATGGGGTTGCGGCCGTTGGCCAGGCCCACCGCGCGCGACCCGTGGCCGGTCATCCCGAGACGCCGGGCGATCTCGCCGTACGTCGCGGTCTCGCCCCAGCCGATCGTGAGCAGCTGGTCCCACACCTTGCGCTGGAAGTCGGTGCCCTCGGGCCGAAGGGGCAGGTCGAACTCCTTGAGGTCCCGGGCGAAGTACGCGTCCAGCTGGGCCCGCGCCTCCACGAGCAGCGGGTCCGTGTCGTCGCGGTCACCGACCGGCAGCCCCCGCGACCGCGCGGCCGCGAGGCTCACCGACGAGCGCGCCGACAGCCCCGCCTGGCGGGGCACGTCGAACTCGATGGCGGTCACGGCACCGCGGTGCGCGATCACCGTGAGCGGTCCGACGGGCGAGTCGACCGAGGTCCACATGTCGTTCTCCTTAGTACTGGGTCACCCAGAGGTGCATGAGGGCGTAGGAACGCCAGGGCCGCCAACGCTCGGCCAGCTCGGCGGCACGGGCAGGGTCCTCGCCGAGCGAGGCGAGGGACCGACGGACCCCGAGGTCGGTCGGCAAGAACACGTCGGGGTCGCCGAGCGCACGCATCGCGACCAGGTCGGCGGTCCACGGGCCGATCCCGGGCAGCGCGAGCAGCCGTCGCCGCACCTCGGCCCGGTCGACGCTGCGGTCGAGCGGCACGCTCGCCGTCGGCCAGCGCCCGGCAGAGCCCGACCAGGGCACGACCGCGGGTCCTCGGCATCGGCAGCTCCTCCGGGTCGACCTCGGCGAGCACCTCGGGCGTCGGGAACAACCGCGTGAGCGAGGGGTACGTCGACCGGGGTGCCGGCGCGCCGTACCTCTCCACGAGCTTGCCGCCGAGCGAGATCGCGCCGGCGAGCGACACCTGCTGGCCGAGCACCGCCCGGATCGCGAGCTCGGGACCGTCGGCGCTGCCGGGCACGCGCAGCCCGGGCCGCTGCCGGACGAGGGCGGCCATCCGGGGGTCGTCGCTGAGCTCGTCGGCCACCGCGAGCGGGTCGCAGTCGGCGTCGATCAGCCGGCGGCACCGCTCCACGGCGGCACCCACGTCGCGGAGGTCCTCGACGGCGAGGTCGCACGCCACGAACGCCGTGCCCGACGCCGGCTCGTCGGCGGGGAAGGTCAGCCGCACGTGGCCGGCACCGTGCGGAAGGGTCAGCGAGCGGGCGTACCAGCCCGGCCCGCTCTCCTCGACGCCCGGAACCAGGTGGGCGACGAGGAACCGCAGCACCTCGGCTCCCGCGTAGGGGGCCCGCACCGGCAGCCGCAGCTCGAGCCGGCCGGTCGAGGACACGGTGTGCCTGGACCGGCCGCGCAGCTCGGTGGGGGTGCCGGCGTAGACCTCGCGGATCGTGTCGTTGAACTGCCGGATGCTGGCGAAGCCGGCCGCGAAGGCGACGTCCGAGAACGGCATCACGGTGGTCTCGATGAGGATGCGGGCGTTCTGCGCGCGGCGGGCCCGGGCGAGGGCCAGCGGGCCGGCGCCGAGCTGCGTGGACAGCAGCCGCTGCAGGTGGCGGGGCGTGTAGCCGACACGCGAGGCGAGTCCTTCGACCCCGTCTCGCTCGACGACGCCGTCGGCGATCAGCCGCATCGCACGCCCGGCGGTGTCGGCGGCGACATCCCAGTCCGGCGAGCCGGGCGTCGCGTCCGGCAGGCAGCGCTTGCAGGCCCGGAACCCGGCGGCCTGTGCGGCGGCCGCGGTGCGGTGGAAGGTGACGTGCTTCTTCGCCGGCGTGATCGCCGGGCAGGACGGCCGGCAGTAGATGCCCGTGGAGGTGACCCCGGTGTAGAAGACGCCGTCGAAGCGCCGGTCCCGGCTCTTCACGGCCCGGTAGCAGGCCTCGGTGTCCTCGATGTCCATGCCTCGATCCTGCCGCACGGCACCGACAGTTCCTAGCGGGAATCGGACACGACCATCGGCTGCCCGGGTGCGGTGGTTTCGAGGCGGCTCCGCTGGCGCTCCGCCGCACCTCAACCAGCGCTGCCCGTGACGACGACCATGGCTGCCCTGGTGCGGTGGTTTCGAGGCGGCTCCGCTAGCGCTCCGCCGCACCTCAACCAGCGTGCCGGAACGAAAGAACCGGCCCCATCTGCTGGGGCCGGTTCCGGTGTTTCGTGTGTACCCCCGACCGGATTCGAACCGGCGCTACCGCCTTGAGAGGGCGGCGTGCTAGGCCACTACACAACGGGGGCGAGGGCGGACGAGACTCTAGCGAAAGCGAGAGATCGCAGTCCAATCGCGGTGCTGCTTGAGCTGTTCTGACGTGCTCGCTGGGGTACTAGGACTCGAACCTAGACTAACTGGACCAGAACCAGTCGGGCTGCCAATTACCCCATACCCCATGGGTGCGCTCCTTGCGAAGCCCGGACGAGAATACACGTCTCGCTCGTTGCCACCAAAACGACCACACGGCTCCACGAAGCACCGTGAGAAGCCTCACGTCAGGCGGTCGTGAGGCTCCCGTCGACGGTGCCCGTCGAGGCCGGACCGGGCTGCGTGGACGGCGGCCGGGTGAGGGTCTGGAGGCCCATGCGCCGGGCGACGTAGAGCACCAGGGCGGCGTACACGGCGGACTGCGTGATGGTGAGCACGATGTTCCACCAGCTCGCCTCGGTGACGTTCAACGTCTCCGAGAGGTTGCCGTAGGACAGGGCGAGCCCGAAGGCGAGGAAGTTGTTCAGCACGTGCAGCGCGATGCCGGCCTCGAGACCCCCGGTGCGGATCACCAGCCAGGCGGCGATCAGGCCGAAGGACAGGCGGTCGAAGAACAGCGGGAAGTTCTGCACCCCGTGCGCGAGGGCGAACAGCAGTCCGGTGGCACCGATGGCGACCCAGCGGTTGGAGAACAGGGACCCGAGGGCCTGCAGGAGGTAGCCGCGGAAGACGTACTCCTCCCCCGCCGCCTGCAACGGGGTGGTCAGCAGCACCACCAGGGCGGCGAGCGCCGTCGACGTGGTGAAGTCGTTGAGCTTGCCGCCGACCCCGCCCGCGGCATCGCCGGGGAGCACCGAGCCCACGGCGACCTGCGCGGCGAGCGCGATCACGGCGAGCCCGAGGCAGACGGCGAAGAACTTCCACCGCATGCGGGGTACGACGGAGGTCAGCCACCTCGGCCGGAGGCCGTGCAGCACCCGCATCACGAACCAGGTGACCAGGATCATCGACCCGAGGCCGAGGTTGAGCGCGAACAGCGTCTCGGGCCTGACGTTCGAGAGGTCCGCGCTGGCCATGAAGTTGTCGAGCCAGGAGCCGCTCCTGAACACGGCCACGACGCCGGCGACCACGATGTAGACCATCGAGGTCACCACGAAGAAGCCGACGAACACCAGCAGGATGCCGACGGCCGGCTTCCACCACTCGTAGGTCCAGGTGCGCAGCATCCGGTGGTAAGGCGTCGGGACCGGGTGCGGGAAGCTCATGTCCGGGCGCGGCACGGCTGACTGGCCGGGCACGGGGCCCTGCGGGGGCATCGGTCCTGGACCGGGGTACGGCTGGTCCGTCATCGCTCCACCATCTCCCTCGTGGGCACGGCGTGCCGTGCACTGCCTCGCGTGCGAGGACCCCCGAGGTTCCCCGTCTCCAGTGTCGCAGTTCGCAGCCGGGCGTCAGGTGGATTGCGCCCAGGAGGTCCCTACGACTGTTGTGCGGACGCCAGCCGTGCCAGCGACCGCTCCCGTCCGAGCAGCTCGATCGACTCGAACAGCGGCGGTGAGACCCGCCGGCCGCGTGATCGCAACCCGGACCGGGCCGAAGGCGTTGCGGGGCTTGAGCCCGAGCCCTTCGACCAGGGCCTCGCGGAGCGCCTCGTCGATGCTCGCGGTGTCGCCAGGTCGGGATCTCCGCGAGCGCGTCGTGCGCAGCCTTGGCCACCCCGCGTCCGGTCTCGTCGAGCAGCTTGGCTGCGTCGGCCGGGTCGCGCTCGAACGACGCCTCGTCGACGAACAGGAAGCCGAGCATGTCCACGGCCTCGGCGAGCATGGTCATCCGCTCGTGCACCAGCGGGGCGGCCCGCTCGAGCAGCGCCTGCTGCTCGTCGCTCACCTCGGCGGGCAGCACGCCGGCGCCCTGGAGGTAGGGCACCATCCGTGCGGTCAGGTCCTCGACGGGCAGCGCCCGTAGGTGCGTGGCGTTGATCGCCTCGGCCTTCTTGAGGTCGAAGCGGGCCGGGTTGGGGTTGACCCGCGTCGACGTCGAAGGCCTCGACCATCTCCGTCCATCGAGAAGATGTCGCGGTCCTCGGCGATCGACCAGCCCAGCAGCGCCAGGTAGTTGAGCAGGCCCTCGGGCAGGAAGCCGCGCTCGCGGTAGACGAGCGAGGTTGGCCTGCGGGTCGCGCTTGGACAGCTTCTTGTTGCCCTCGCCCATGACGTAGGGCAGGTGCCCGAACTGCGGGGCGTGCCCTCGGCGACGCCCGATGCTCGGCGAGCGCCTCGTAGAGCGCGATCTGGCGCGGCGTCGAGGACAGCAGGTCCTCGCCGCGCAGCACGTGGGTGATCCCCATCAGCGCGTCGTCGACGGGGTTGACCAGCGTGTAGAGCGGGTGCGCCGTTGGCCCGCACCAGCACGAAGTCGGGGACGTTCTCCGGCTGGAACGTGATCTCGCCGCGGACCAGGTCGGTGAACGTGATCGCGTCGTCGGGCATCCGGAAGCGCAGCACCGGCTTGCGGCCCTCGGCCTCGGAAGGCGGCCTTCTGCTCGTCGGTGAGGCGCGGCAGTGGCCGTCGTAGCCCGAGCGCGCGGCCCTCGGCGCGGGCCGTCTGCGGCGCGCGTCGACCTCCTCGGTCGAGCAGAAGGAGTCGTAGGCGTGCCCGGCTCGCAGCAGCTTCGCGGCGACGTCGGCGTAGATGTCGTAGCGCTCGCGACTGCCGGTAGGGCCCGTGCGGGCCGCCGACCTCGGGGCCCTCGTCCCAGTCGAGGCCGAGCCAGCGCATCGACGTCGAGCAGGTGTCGTAGGACTCCTCGGAGTCGCGCGCCGCGTCGGTGTCCTCGATGCGGAAGACGAAGGTGCCGCCGTGGTGCCGGGCGAACGCCCAGTTGAACAGGGCGGTCCGCATCAGCCCGACGTGCAGGGTGCCGGTCGGGGACGGGCAGAAGCGGACGCGGACGGGCGCGACGCCGAGGCGTCAGTCACGGCGTAACCACCTTGTTGGTCAGGGTGCCGATGCCGTCGACGGTGCACGTCGACCTCGTCGCCGACGTTCATGGGGCCGACACCCTGCGGGGGTGCCGGTGAGGATCACGTCGCCGGGCAGCAGCGTCATCACCTGCGAGATGTAGGCGATCAGCGTCGGGCACGTCGAAGATCATGTCCTGGTGCGGCCGTCCTGGACGCGGCTCGCCGTTGACGGTGGCGAGGTGACCTCGAGGTCGGCCGGTGTCGAGCGTCGGTCTCGATCCACGGACCGAGCGGGCAGAACGAGTCGAAGCCCTTGGCCCGGGTCCACTGCACGTCGCCGCTCTGCAGGTCACGCGCGGTCACGTCGTTGGCGATGGTGTAGCCGAAGATGACGTCCGCGACCCGCTCGCGGCGCCACGTCGCGGCAGCATCCGGCCGATGACGACGGCGAGCTCGCCCTCGTGGTGCACGCTCGGAGGACTGGCGGGGTAGCAGGATCGGCGTCGCCGGGACCGATCGACCGAGGTGGACGGCTTGAGGAACATCAGCGGCTCGTCCGGCACGTCGCCGCCCATCTCGGCGACGTGCGCGGCGTAGTTCTTGCCGATGCCGACGACCTTGCTGCGCGGGATCACCGGCGCGAGCAGCCGCACGTCCGCGAGCGGGACCTCGGTGTCGGTCAGCTGGACGCCGACGTAGAGCGGGTCGCCGGCCAGCGCGACGATCTTGGTGTCGTCGGCCGGGATGCCGAGCTCGTCGACGTCGCCCGTGACGACGCCGTACTGGGGCTCCTCACCGGTGGTGAACCTCGCGATACGCACGCGTCGAGCCTACCGGCGGGCCCTCCCCCGGCCGCTGCCTACCCTGATGCCTGTGGAAACGCTCGAGGTGGCCGCCTGGCAGGCCCGTCGCGCCGTGCACGAGGAGCGCGTGGACGCGTGGGTCGGGCCGCACCTGGAACGCCGGCGTGAGGGGGTCGCGCACCCCGTCGAGGACTTCCTGTTCGGCTACTACGCGCAACGGCCGGCGGCGCTGCGGCGCTGGCACCCCGGCTACGGCGTGGCGCTCGCGGAGGGCACGTCGTACGCCGGACTCAAGGGGTACGTCGTCCGGGGCGGCGTGGCCACGGTGAGCGACGAGCACCTGGTGTCGCAGCGGCTGCTGGTCGAGACGCTGCACCGGCTGCTGGTCGCGACCGCCGGACGGGCGCCGCAGCTCGGCTGCTTCGGCATGCACGAGTGGGCGATGGTCTACCGGCTGCCGCAGGAGCAGGTGCGGCACGCCGTCCTGGCCGCTGCGGCTCGGCGGCGCGGGCACCGACACCGTGGTGGAGCAGCACCGGATCAGCTGCTCGCACTTCGACGCGTTCCGGTTCTTCACCGACGACGCGCGTCCGCTCAACGTCCTCGACCCGCGCAGCGACGACCGGCCTGCCTTCGAGCAGCCGGGCTGCCTGCACGCCGGCATGGACCTCTACAAGCACGCCTACCGGCTCTCGCCGCTGGTGCCGTCCGAGCTGGTCGCGGACTGCTTCGCGCTGGCCCGCGACATCCGGGTGCTGGACATGCGCGCGTCGCCGTACGACCTCTCCGCGCTCGGCTACTCCCCCGTGCGCGTGGAGACCGCCGCCGGCAAGCAGGAGTACGTCGCAGCCCAGCGGGCCTTCGCCGAGCGCGGAGCACCCCTGCGGCAGCGGCTGGTCGAGCAGTGCGAGCGGCTGCTCGCGGCCGCGGAACGTCAGGGCGTGGGTGCCCCCGCGGTCAGCCAGGCCGGGGTCGGCGAGCCGACACCGGTGACGTTGTCCCACCCGGGCGCCGTCTTCAGGGACGAGTCCTGGTCGAACGTGCGGACGGTGTAGAGGATGCCGGCCGAGGCGTCGACCCCGTTGGCGTAGTCGGCGCGGACGTTGCCCGCGTCACCGGGGTTCCCGTTGATGTCCTTGAAGGACGAGGACCGCTGGGAGTAGATCAGCGGGTTGAGGAAGCCCAGCCGGCCCTCCGGGTTGTCCGCGGTGACGGCCGACCTCTGCGCGGCGGCGGTCATGCCGGCGAACAGCGGGGACGCGAGGCTGGTGCCGCCGATGCGGTACTCGTCGTAGGTGTTCCGGTTGCCGAACCGCTGGGTCTGTCCGACCAGCATGCCGGTCGTCGGGTCGGCGTCGAGCCCGACGTCGGGGACGGCGCGGGTGGTGCCGTAGCTGTCAGGCACGACGCCGCGCTGGTAGTCCGGCCGGGCGAACTTCGAGGACAGGCCGCCCCCGGCGCCGTACAGGTAGCCGGCGTCGTTCCACTGGGTGCTGTCCGCGGAGAGGGTGTACTTCTCGGTGCCCCAGCCGGTCTGGAACCGGAAACCGCTGCCGTCGATCGCGTCGGCGGTGCCGCCGACCGCCGTCGCGTACGGGTCCGAGGCGGGGTAGCCGACCTGGAGCCCGAGACCGCCTGCCGCCTCGTCGCCGTCGTCACCGGAGGAGAACAGGAAGCCGATGCCCTGCTCTGCGCCCTGCAGGAAGATCTGCTCGTAGGCCGCGATCCCTGCCGGGGTCTCGTTGATCTCGAGGTCGCTCCAGGAGTTGCTCACCAGGGACGCCTTGTTGTCGTCGACGACCCGGGCCAGGGCCACCAGGAAGTCCTCGTCGAAGCAGCTCGCCGAGGCGTAGTAGCGGATGTTCGCGCCGGGGGCCATGGCGTGCACGGCCTCCACGTCGAGGGTCTCCTCGCCCCACCAGCCGGTGGAGCCGCACGTCTGCTGCCGGGTGAACCGCTTCGGCGCCACCTGGGTCAGCTGGCCGGAGGTGTAGCCGCCGTCGCCGTGCCTGGTGGCGTAGGTGTGCGCGTCGGAGGCGATCGTCGGCGACGCGTAGGCGTCGGTGATCGCGACGGTCGTGCCCCGGCCGCCGGTGAGGTCGTTGCCGCCTTCGTAGGCGCCGCGCAGCTGCGGGCCGGTGTAGCCGCAGACGGCGTAGGGCAGGGTCGTGCCGTTGAACTGCGGGAGCGAGGTGGTGCCGTCGGCCTTCGCGGTCGCCGGGGTGTCGCCGTAGCTGGCCGAGCAGGGCCGCGCGTTGCGGAAGCCGTCCGGGAACGGCGCCGCCTTCTTCGCGTCGTGGGTGACCTTGTGCGGTGTCGTGTCGAGGCCGGTGACGGTCGTGACGTAGGACGCGACCGACGTGGGCAGCGTGACCGCGCCGGTGTTCGCGCGCACCGTGGTCCCGTCGTGGCGGTAGCGGTTCAGGGTCGTCCCGAGCGCCTTCTGCACGTTGCCGACGCTGCCCTTGACCGCCAGGTAGCGGTGGTGCGCCTCGACCGAGGTGATGCTCAGGTGCTGGCCGCGGAGGTAGCTCGAGACGGCCTTGACCGAGGAGGCGGGCGCGTCGAACCGGGCGTGGTACTGCGCGGCCGACAGGAAGTGCCGGTAGGACCGGCTCGACGGGTCGTTGCGCGCCGCCACGTCCTGCTTCAGCGCCCCCAGGCCGCCCCTGGGCGCCAGGTAGACGCGGAAGGTCGCGGTCGCGGACCGGTCGGCCGGTCCGAGCTGGTGTGCCCGGGCCGTCCAGGTGGCGGCCGTGCGGGGCACGGAGCGCCGGGAGGCCGCGGAGGCGGTGGGGGCGGTCGAGGCCAGGGCGGCGACGAGGGCGCCGGCGGTGGCCACGACGAGGACTCTGCGAGATCTCATGTGATCGCTCTTCCATCCGAGTCAGGAGCTCTCGATGGCGGCTCCCCCGACCCGGCCACGCTAGGCCCCTCTTTTTCGGCTGACCAGACCTCAATGAGTGTAATTTCCAGATTTCGCGGAATTTCTCGGGACGACGACGGTCGTCACGCGAGGGCGGCGCGCACGTCCGGACGCTGCAGCATCGCCACGCACCAGGCGAAGTGCCCGTCGCTGCCGGAGGCGCTGAAGCAGGTGGCGGTCACGATGGCGTACGCCGCGCGGTGCACGGCGAGCCGGGCGGGGTCGTGTCCGCGTCGCCGCGTGAACGCGTGCTCGAGCCGGGCCTCGGTGCGGCGGGCCCCGTCGCCGTACATGTCGAAGATGCTGCTGGTCACGGCCGCGTCGAAGGCCGGGTCGCCGACGCTGGTGAGGAAGCCGAAGTCGAGCACGGCGGAGGGGCGGCGACGCTCGTCGACCAGCACGTTGGCGGCGATCAGGTCGCCGTGGACCAGGGCCGGGCGCGCCGGGGGCAACGACCGCAGCCGCGAGGCCACCGCCGCCACCAGGTCCGGCAGGCCGGGCACGGCCGTGGCCAGCACCGGCGTGGCCCGTCCCTCGACGAGGTCCGCGAGGCCGGCCTCGAAGCCGGCGCCGACGTCGAGCGCCGGCTCGCCGGGCAGCGCCGGCAGCGTGGTGAGCGCCGGGTGCGCGGGCGCCCCGGCGAGCGCGTCCAGCACGTCGGCCATCGCCTCGACGTCCTGGTCCCCGGGCTCCGCGGTGAGCGGAGCACCGGCGAGGTGCGGCTCGACGCTGGCCCACCGGTCCCCCACCCGCAGGACGTCGAGCACCCGCGTGGTCCGCACCGGCAGGGCCACGGCGTCGTAGAACGCCTGCAGCACCTCGAGCTCCTCGACCGGCCGGTGGTGCCAGACCTTCACCACGAGGTCGCCCTCGACCCGGAGGACGACGCCTTCCATGCCCTGGCCGACCACGTGCAGCGGTCGCAGGCCGTGCGGTGCAAGGGCTGCGGCCCAGTCGGTCACCAGCACGCCGGCTTCCGGTCGAGCCACGGAGCCGCGGCCTCGACCTGCGCGGACAGCGACAGCAGCAGGTGCTCCTCGGCCGGCCGCCCGGCCAGCATCACCCCGACCGGGAGCCCGTCGGGCGTCCAGTGCAGCGGCAGCGACACCGCGGGCATCCCGGTGAGGTTCCACGCCGAGGTCCAGGGCGTGAACGCCTTCTGGTTCTCGAAGTCGCGGGCCGGGTCGTCGTCGTCGCGGATCGCGCCGACCGGCAGCGGTGGCTGCGCCAGGGTCGGGGTGAGCACCGCGTCGTAGGGCGCCAGCCGCTGGATGGCGCGCGCCGCGATCCGTCGCGCCTCCCCCACGGCGAGGCCGAACTCCGGCCCGGTGACGGCCCGGCCACGGTCGGCGAGCCACACCGTCAGCGGGCGCAGCAGGTGCTCGGTGCCGGACGGCACGGCCGCGAGCGCGGTCAGCACCGCCCAGCAGGTCTCGAACGTGGTCACCGCCTCCGGCGGCACCGGTACGTCGATCTCCTCGACGTCGTGGCCGAGCGAGACCAGCAGCCGGGACGCGGACTCGTAGGCCTCGACCACCTCGGGGTGGACCGACGCGTCGGCGATGACCGGCGTGCGGAACCGTGCGATGCGGAGCCGTCCCGGCTCGACGTCGCAGGAGGCGAGGAAGGACCGCGGCGGGGGCGGCGCCCAGAACGGGTCGCCCACGGCCGGTCCCGCCAGCGCGTCCAGCATCGCGGCGGCGTCCCGCACGGTGCGGCTGATCGCACCGGCGGTGGCCAGGCCGACCGGGTCGCCGTACATCGGGGAGCCGCTGATCCGGCCACGGGTGGGCTTCAGGCCGAACAGGCCGCAGCAGCTCGCGGGGATCCGGATCGACCCGCCGCCGTCGCTGCCCTGCGCCACCGGCACGAGCCCGGCGGCGACGGCGGCCGCGGCTCCCCCGCTGGAGCCGCCGGCCATCCGGTCGAGGTCCCACGGGGTGCGGGCCGGCGGCGCGACGTCCGGCTCGGTGTAGCAGGGTGACCCGAACTCGGGGGTGTTGGTCTTGCCGAGGCTGATCGTGCCGGCCCGTTCCAGCCGGAGCACCACCTCGTCGGACACCGTCGGGACGTAGCCGGCCATCGTGGCGGAGCCGAACTGCGTGACGACGCCGGCCGTGGTGTTGAGGTCCTTGACGGCGGTCGGCACGCCGTACAACGGCGAGGTCGTGTCGCCGACGCCGTCGGCCGCGAGCAGCGCCTGCTTGCGGGCGAGCTCGTCGGTGACGGTGACGAACGCGCCCACCGAGTCGGAGAGCCGCCCGACCCGGTCGAGGTAGTGGTCGACGAGGTCGACCGGTGACACCTCACCGGACCGGACGGCTCTGCCCTGCTCGAGGGCGGTCAGGTCGTGCAGCTCGGCCATGCGGGCGAACCTACCGCCCTGACCTGCGGGTCAGTCGTCGTCGTCCTCGACGTACGGCACCGCACCCCACAGCGTGTGCTTCGGCGCCGGCATCGTCGAGCCGGCGCCCTTCACCGACTTCCAGATCGCCTCGTTGAAGGTGCGCTCGTTGATCTGGTCCTCCCTGTCCAGCTGCTGCCGCGCGGACACCGACGCCATCGGCGCGTCCACGCCGTTGGTGTCGTTCCCGGCGTCCTGCGGCACCAGGGCGGTGAACGGGTCGAGGTTCGCGTCGTCGTCGAACGACTCGACCATCGGCGTCGCGTAGGTGTCGAACTGCGTGAGCGGCGGGACGCCCACGATGTTCTCGATGGTGCGCAGCATCGAGGCCGTCGAGTAGAACGTCGAGTCGACCTCGCCGTGCTGGGTGTACGGGCTGATCACCTGCGAGATGGTGCGGTGCGCGTCGACGTGGTCAGGCCCGTTCTGGGCGTCGTCCTCGGTCACGAAGATCGCGGTGTCCTTCCAGTACCTCGAGTGCGACACCGCGTCCACGACCCGGCCGAGCGCGAGGTCGTTGTCGGCGACGTACGCGCGGGGGGTGGGCATGCCCGGTTTGGTGCCCGACGTGTGGTCGTTCGGCAGCCGGAGGAACTGGACCGTGGGCAGGTCGCCGTTGGCGACGTACTGGTCGAACTCGCGCTTCCACTCGGTGTAGCGCGGCGTGCCGCAGCTCGCGGACCGCGGCGTGAACGTGTCCGGGTTGTCCGGGCAGGCGAGGTCGTAGCCGTGGAACGCGTGGTCGGTGTGCGCGTCCAGCACCGGGTCCCCGGCCCGGTCCCCGGCCTCGACGTAGAAGCCGTAGTTGCGGAACGACACCCCCTGCTTGTCCAGCCGGTGCCAGATGTAGGCGTCGTCCACGTCCCGGTTCGGCGCGATCGCGGGGTCATGGGTCTCCGACGGGTACGTGCCCTTGCGTCCCGAGTAGTTCGCGGGCCACAGCGCCTCGGCGTACGGGTTGGAGTTCGCGGCCACCGACCAGTTCCAGCCCTGCGCGCTGATCTCGGCGTTGGCGTAGAAGTTGTCGAGAGTGACGAACCTGCGCTGCAGCTGGCGCTGGTTGGGCGCGGACTCCTGGCCGAACAGGTTCAGCGACTTGTCGCCGTCGCCCTTGCCGAGCGAGCCGAAGACCTGGTCGAACGTGCGGTTCTCCTGCACGACGTAGATCACGTGCTTGATCGCGGGAGCACCGTCGGTGCCGGGCGCCGGCCGGTCGAAGCCGTCGTTGGCGCGCACGGTCTTCGTGTACGTCGCGAGCCGGTCGGCCGAGAGGGGCAGCGGCACCGTCGACAGCGTGCCCTTCATCATCGAGCCGACGTACTGGTCCGGGCTGCGCGGCGTCGTGGACGTGGGATCCGGGTAGCCGGGGCCGTCGTTCGGCCCGGCACCGAGCCCCTTGGCGTTGGCCACGAACAGCTTGTCCGCGGTGGCCACGACACCGGTCGGGTACCACGCGGTCGGCACCGTCCCGGTGACCTTGCCGGCCGCGACGTCGACGACCGCGACGGCGTTGTTGCCGGAGCTGCTGACGTAGAGCGTCCTCTCGTCGGGCGACAGCGACATCCCCACCGGGTTGCTGCCGACCCGCGCGCCCTCGTAGGGCGCGAGGCTGATGGTCCTCGTGACCGTCCCGCTCACGGTGTCCACGACGCTGACGTCGTCGCTGTCGCCGTTGGCGACGAACAGCGTGCGGCCGTCCTCGCTGAGCACCTCCTCGTTGGGGTGGGTGCCGACCTGGATCGTGTTCGTCACCGTCGGCGTCCCGCCGGAGATGTCGAGCACGGACACGGTCCTGGCGCCCTGGTTGGAGACGTAGGCGGTGCTGCCGTGCACCACTGTGGTGTACGGCGCGTGCCCGACCGCCACGGTCTGGACAGCGTTCGTGGTGGTGTCGATGACGCTCGCCGCATCCGCGAGGTGGTCGGCCACGACCACCTTCGAGGCGTCGTCGGTCGTTTCCAGACCGGCCGGGAACATGTTCACCGTCTGGCCGGCCGGATTGGTCTTGGGCAGCGCGTAGGGCGTGGTCTCCGTGAGGCGGGTGTCGTCGCCGGTGCCCTGCACGTCGTACGCGTGCACGACCTGCTGGCCGCCACCGCCGGCGTACACCTTGCTGCCGTCGGGGCTGAACGCCAGACCGACGAACAGCGCCTTCGGCGAGGTGTACTCGATGGTCTGCACGACCTTCGAGGTGGCGGTGTCGACGACCTGGAGCGACTGCGTGCCCTGGCCGTTGTTGCTGACCAGCAGCGTCTCCCCGTCCGGGGAGAGCGCGGTGGTGAGCGGCAGGTCGCCGAGCGTGGTCTGCTTGCCGGCCGGCGTCACTTTGAAGCCGACCGGGGTGATCGCGGTGCCGTCCGGCCGGGGACCGGCCTGGATCGCCAGCCGGGCCGCGGCGGCGGCACCCCCGGTGACGACGAGGGCGAGAGTGGCGACGGCTGCGGCCGCGCGGGAGCGTGGAAGGTCCACCCGAGAATCCTCCTGTGTCAGAGCCGGCGCCGAGAACCACCGGCCCGCGTGACGTTAGGGACAACGAGGAACGCCGACGGGTGACCCGGAGAGAACGTGCAGTGAACAACCAACGAAGCCGCGCCCTAGGGTCGGAGGATGCGCAGGGTCGGGGCGGTGCTCGCGGTCGTGCTGCTGCTCACGGGCTGCAGTGCCGGCGAACGTCCGAGGGTCCGGCCGACTCCGGCTGCGTCCGCCGCGTCGCCGGAGCAGACCGCAAGATCGGCCACCGTCCGCGCATCACCGAGCGCCGACCCGCGCTGGCGGTTCTTCACCCGGGACCGGCGACCCCGCACCAGCCCGTGGTTCGCGGGCGCGCACCCGGTGATGATCGGCTACGGCTGCACGGTCGCGCCCTACTACAGCCACGACCCGCGCTGCCCGGGCCGGCAGGGCTTCCACCACGGCATCGACGTCGCGATGCCGTGCGGCACCCGGCTGTTCTCCGCGGTGCGCGGGACGGTCGTCGACCCGGCGTCGGCCGGCGCGCCGGGCGCGGCGTACGGGCCCTACGCGTTCCGGATCCGGACCGGCGCCGTCGACGTGCTCATCGGCCACGTCCGGAAGGTGTACGTCGACCCCGGTGACGCCGTGCGTCCGGGACAGCTGGTCGCGCGCGCCAACGACCAGGGCGCGCCGGACGGGTGTCACCTGCATCTCGAGGTGCGCCGGGCGGGCACAGGCCTGGCCGGGGCGGTCGACCCGGCGCCGTACCTCCGGCTGCGTCTGCGGGGCTAGCGTGAGTCCATGAGCGTCCGAACCTGGCAGGACCGTGCGGCCTCGAGGGTCGCCGAGCCCGGAGAGGGCATCTCCCGCGACGAGCTGGGGCTGGCCGCCCGCAACCATGCGATGCCGGCCGAGGCCCTCCAGTGGGACGTCACGCCGGTCGGCCTGCACTACGTGCTGGTGCACTACGACATCCCCGCGGTCGACGCGACCACCTGGCGGCTCCGCGTCGACGGCGGCGCCGGCTCGTCCGTGGCGCTCACGCTCGCCGATCTCGACGCGATGCCGCGCACCACCCTGCGGGTCACCCTGGAGTGCGCCGGCAACGGCCGCGCGCTGCTGGACCCGCGGCCGGTGAGCCAGCCGTGGCTGACCGGTGCCGTGGGCACCGCCGACTGGACCGGCGTGCGGCTGGTGGACCTGCTCGACCGGGTGGACCTGCGCCCCGACGCGGTGGACGTGCTGTTCCGCGGCGCCGACCACGGGATCGAGCGCGGCGAGGAGCAGGACTACGAGCGGGCCCTGACGCTCGAGGAGGCGCGTCGCGACGACGTCCTCGTCGCCACGGAGATGAACGGCGCGCCCCTGCCGGTGCAGCACGGCTTCCCGGCCCGGCTCGTGGTGCCGGGGTGGTACGGCATGGCGCACGTGAAGTGGCTGACGCACGTCGAGGTGCTGGACCACACCTTCGAGGGCTACCAGCACCGCGCCTACCGGTTGCGGCAGCACGCCGACGACCCGGGCGTGCCGGTGACCCGCATCCTGCCGCGCGCGCTGCTGCTGCCACCCGGCTACCCGGACTTCATGACCCGCGAGCGGGTGCTGCCCGCCGGGCCGGTCCGGCTGAGCGGCCGCGCCTGGTCCGGCCGCGGTCCGGTGACCCGGGTCGAGGTGAGCACCGACGACGGCGCGACCTGGCGCGAGGCCGAGCTCGAGCCCTCCGCCGGCCCGCACGCCTGGCGGGGGTTCGGTCTCGACTGGGAGGCGCGGCCCGGCGACCACCTGCTGCGGGCCCGGGCCACGGACGACAGCGGCGAGGTGCAGCCGGTCGACCCGGCCTGGAGCCGCGGCGGCTTCGCGAACAACGGGGACGACGCCGTACCCGTGCACGTCGCCCAGGCCTGACGACCGCGGACTCATTCCCTGCGGAGGATGTGCCGCGGCCGCCCGCGCCGCAGCGTGGCACCGGACGAGTCGCCGCTCCGGCGACCTCGACCGGCGGGAGGACGTCATGGCCATCCACACGACTTCGCAGGCAGCCCAGGACCTGCCCCTCGTCCCGCGCTTCACCCGCGCCGGGATGCTCGAGGTCCCCAAGGACCGCATCCCGGACGCGGAGATGCTTCCCGAGACGGCGTACCAGATCGTCATGGACGAGGTGATGCTCGACGGGAACGCCCGGTTCAACCTGGCCACCTTCGTCACCACCTGGATGGACGAGGAGGCCGACCGCCTCTACGCGGCGACGTTCGACAAGAACATGGTCGACAAGGACGAGTACCCGCAAACCGCCGAGATCGAGGCGCGCTGCGTCCGGATGCTCGGGGAGCTCTGGCACGCCCCGCACGCCACCGAGAGCGTGGGGACCTCGACCACCGGCAGCTCCGAGGGGTGCATGCTCAGCGGGCTCGCGCTCAAGCGTCGGTGGCAGCAGGCCCGACGCAAGGCCGGCGGGCCGATGGGCACGCCCAACCTCGTCATGGGTGCGAACGTCCAGGTGGTCTGGGAGAAGTTCGCGAACTACTGGGAGGTCGAGCCCCGCTACGTCCCGCTCGAGGGTGACGTCTTCCACCTGACCGCGGACCGGATGCTGGAGTACGTCGACGAGAACACCATCGGCGTGGTCGCGGTCCTCGGCTCCACGATGGACGGCAGCTACGAGCCGATCCAGGAGATCTGTGCGGCCCTGGACGAGTACGAGAAGACCAGTGGCGTCTCCGTGCCGGTGCACGTGGACGCGGCGTCCGGTGGCTTCATCGCGCCGTTCGTGCAGCCGGACCTGGTGTGGGACTTCCGGCTGCCCCGGGTGGTCTCGATCCAGGCGTCCGGGCACAAGTTCGGTCTCGTCTACCCCGGCATCGGCTGGGTGCTGTGGCGCGAGGCGGCGTACCTGCCCGAGGACCTGGTCTTCCACGTCAACTACCTCGGCGGCGACATGCCCACCTTCGCCCTGAACTTCTCCCGTCCGGGCGCGCAGGTGGTGCTGCAGTACTTCCAGTTCCTGCGGCTGGGCAAGGACGGGTACCGGCTCGTCCAGCAGACCTGCCAGGACGTGGCGGTGCACATCGCCCGGGCGCTGGAGGAGATGCCGGAGTTCACCGTGCTCGCGGGCGGCACCGAGCTGCCAGTGGTCACCTTCGCCATGGGTCCGGACGTCAACAAGTACGACGTCTACGACGTGTCCCGCAAGCTGCGCGAACGCGGCTGGCTCGTGCCCGCCTACACGATGCCGCCCAAGCGGGAGGACCTGGCGGTCCTCCGGGTCGTGGTGCGCAACGGCTTCAGCCACGACATGGCCGAGCTGTTCCTGCGCGACGTCCGCGACGCGGTCGAGTGGCTCGACGACCTCGAGGCGCCCATGCCGCACCACGCCCAGCCGAGCGGCTTCCACCACTGAGTCCCCGGAGGATCTCCATGTGTCGCTGGCTCGCCTACTCCGGCAGCACCGTCCCGCTCGAGCGGCTGCTCTACGCACCCGCCCACTCGCTGATCGACCAGAGCCTGCACTCGAAGCTGGGTGCGGAGACCACGAACGGGGACGGGTTCGGCGTTGCGTGGTACGGCGCCGGCAGCGTCCCCGCGGTCTACCACAGCGTCTCGCCGGCGTGGAACGACCGGAACCTGCGCGAGCTCGCCGGGCACGTCACGTCCCCGCTGGTGTTCGCGCACATCCGGGCCTCCACGGGCAGCGCCGTGCAGCAGACCAACTGCCACCCGTTCCGGCACGGACGGTGGCTGTGGATGCACAACGGCTACCTCGCCGACTTCGCACGGGTGAAGCGGGACCTGGTGCTCGGCATCGACCCCGAGCTGTACCCGGACATCGAGGGCTCCACCGACTCGGAGGTGTTCTTCCACCTGGCCCTCACCCTGGGGCTGGAGCAGGACCCGCCCGCCGCGGTCGAGCGCGCGGTCGGGGTCATCGAGGAGGTCGGTCATCAGCACGGCGTCGAGCACCCGATCCAGATGACCGTGGCCACCACGGACGGGGAGCGCGTCTTCGCGTTCCGCTACTCGAGCGAGGGACGGTCCCGCTCGCTGTTCTTCAGCACGGACCTGCGACGGCTGCGGTCGCTGCACCCGACGAACCCCTTGCTCGACGGGCTCGGGGACGAGAGCAGGCTGGTGGTGTCCGAGCCGCTCGGCGACCTGAGCGAGGCCTGGAACGAGGTGCCCGAGTCCAGCTGGGGGGTCATCCAGCCCGGAGCGGACGAGCTGCACTCCTTCCAGCCACGCCGGCCCGCCGCCTCGACCCTGCCGTAGCCCGAGATGCCGCACCCGCACGCCGGCGCCCGCCGCGGCCGCTGGGCCCCCCGCGGCCGGGCCTGGTGGATCGGCGTCCTGTTCGCGGTCGGCTCCCTCTGTTTCCTCGTCGCGCCGTTCCCAGGCTTCCTGAACGCGGTCGGCTCGACGGTCGACGGCGTCGTGTTCTTCGTCGGCTCCCTCTTCTTCACGAGTGCCGCCACGCTGCAGCTCGTCGACAGCATCGAGGAGGGAAGCAACCGGCTGGACCTCTGGAGCAGCCTCACCCAGCTGGCCGGGACGTTCCTGTTCAACGTCAACACCTTCCGTGCCCTGAACGCACAGATCGGCGACACGTCGTACGACCGGCTGGTGTGGAGACCCGACGCGCTCGGCTCGGCCCTCTTCCTGGCATCGGGCGCGCTGGCGTACGTCGCGGTCTGCGGGCATCTGCTGCGCCTGCCGCCGCGGACCCGGCCAGGGGCGATCTCGGCGGTCAACCTGCTCGGCTGCATCGCCTTCGGTGTCGCCGCGGTCAGCGCCTACCTGGTGCCGTCCACGGGCCAGGTCGTCAGCACCACTGCGGCCAACATCGGCACCGCCTTCGGCGCCCTCTGCTTCCTGGTCGGTGCCCTGCTCCTGCTGCCCGTCTCAGCACCCGCGACTCAGGAGGGCGTCTCGCCGTTGCGCCGCAGCCCGTAGGTGACGGCGTCGACGAGCGCGCCCCACGACGCCTCGATCACGTTGTGCCCGACCCCGACGGTCACCCAGCTCGACCGCCCGTCGGTGGTCTCGATCAGCACCCGCGTGACGGCGTCGGTGCCGTGCCCCTGGTCGAGGATCCGCACCTTGTAGTCGATCAGCTCGAACTTCGCGACCTCCGGGTAGGCCTGCCCGATCGCGTCGCGCAGCGCCTGGTCGAGCGCGTTGACGGGACCGTTCCCCTCACCGGTGGTGATGATCCGTGCGCCGCCGGCGAGCAGCTTGATGGTCGCCTCCGAGACGGCCTCCTCCCCCGGCTTGGAGTCGGTGATCACCCGCCACGACTCGATCTCGAAGTACGACGGCCGGGCGCCCTCGACCTCCTCGACGAGGAGCAGCTCGAAGGACGCGTCGGCGGCCTCGAAGGTGTACCCCCGCGACTCGAGGTCCTTGACCCGGTCGGTGATCCGGGTGATCAGCGCCCGGCCGTCGTCCATCGAGGCGAGGTCGAAGCCGAGCTCGGCACCCTTCAGCTCGATGCTCGCGCGGCCGGCCATGTCGGAGATCAGCAGCCGCATGTCGTTGCCGACCCGCTCAGGCTCGAGGTGCTGGTAGAGGTTCGGGTCCACCTTGATCGCGCTGGCGTGCAGGCCGGCCTTGTGCGCGAACGCGCTGACGCCGACGTACGGCTGCCGCGACGCGGGCGGGAAGTTCGTGACGTCGGCGACCGCGTGCGCGATCCGGGTGGCCTCCCGCAGCCGGCCCTCCGGGAGCACGGTGCGGCCGAGCTTGAGCTCGAGGTTCGCCACCACGGACACGAGGTCGGCGTTGCCGGTGCGCTCGCCGTAGCCGTTCAGGGTGCCCTGCACGTGCGTGGCCCCGGCCTCGACGGCGGCGAGTGTGTTCGCGACCGCACAGCCGGTGTCGTTGTGGCAGTGGATGCCGACCCGGACACCGGTCGTGGTCAGCACGTCGTCCACGACGTCGGCCACCCAGCCGGGCAGCATGCCGCCGTTGGTGTCGCACAGCGCGACCACCTCTGCCCCCGCGTCGAAGGCGGTGCGGAGCACCTCGAGCGCGTAGTCGCGGTTGGCGCGGTAGCCGTCGAAGAAGTGCTCGGCGTCGAGGAACACCCGCTGCCCCTCCTCGCGGAGGTGGCGCACCGTGTCCTCCACCATCGCGAGGTTCTCCTCGAGCGTGGTGCGCAGCGCGAGCTCGACGTGCCGGTCGTGCGACTTGGCCACCAGCGTGACCACCGACGCGCCGCTGTCGCGCAGCGCGGCGACCAGCGGGTCGTCGGCCGCCGGGACCCCGGCCCGGCGCGTGGCGCCGAAGGCCGCGAGCGTCGCGTGCCGCAGGTCGAGCTCCTCGCGGGCCCGGCGGAAGAACTCGGTGTCCTTGGGGTTGGCACCCGGCCAGCCGCCCTCGATGTAGCCCACCCCGAGCCCGTCGAGCTCCCGGGCGATCGTCAGCTTGTCCGCGACCGAGAGGTTCAGCCCCTCCTGCTGCGCGCCGTCGCGCAGGGTCGTGTCGTAGACGTGGAACGCCTGGTCTGTCATCGGATACTCCGGACTGCAGGGATCGGGTCGGGCAACAAAAAGACCTCCCGTCGGGACGAGAGGTCAGCGCACCAGGAGGGTCCCGGTGCGCTAGCTGATAATGACGAAGCGGTGCTGCACGTCACCCACTCTGCCACCGGCGACCACGATGTGGCACCCGGTCTCGGATTCCGGTCAGACCGGCTGGGCGGCGTCCCGGTCGCGGGCCAGGGCCAGCGCCACGCAGGTCACGTCGTCGCGACGTACGTCGACCGCGAACCGGCGCACCGCCTCCCGGCACTCGGCCACCGCCTCGTCGGGCGACCAGCGCTCCAGCCGCTTCATCACCTCGACGAGCCCGGTCACCCCGAACTCCCGGCCGTCTGGACCGCGGGCCTCGAGCACCCCGTCGGTGCAGGCGACCAGCATGTCGTCGGGCCCGAACAGCGTGGTGGCCACCACCCAGCCGCTGGTGACGGCGGAGATGAGCGGGCCGGTGGGGCCGAGCTCGCGGACGATGTCGCGGTGCTGCCGGTCGACGACCAGGGCCGGCGGGTGCCCGGCGTTGACCCACGACAGCCGCTGGGCCTCGGGGTCGACGACGACCACGATGCAGGACAGGAACCGCTCGGCGTCCTCGGGCTGACGGGCGGCGAGCTCGAACACGTCGGCCAGGTCGAGGTCGGAGTCGAGCAGCGCGATGATCCGCTGCTTGAAAGCGAACGCGACGAGTCCGGCCTCGGCGCCGTGCCCGGACACGTCGGCGAGGACCAGCGCGGTGGTGCCGTCGGGGCGGCGGAACGCCTCCCACCAGTCACCGGCCAGCACACCTTCGGCCGAGAGCACCATGCCCGCGACCTCCAGCCCGTTCGCCTCGGCCCGGGGGTGCGAGGTGAGCTCGCTGCGCAGCAGGCTGACCACCGGGCTGTGCTGGGTGAGCGCCTCGGTCGCGGCCCGTGCGGCGTCGAGCTCGGCGACGATCCGGCGCCGCATGCTCTCGGCGTCGCGGCCCACCGCCGCCACCTCGGGCGGGCCGTCGATGAGCACCTCCTCCTCGATCCGGCCGTCCGCCACCGCGCGCATGCGCGACCGGAGTCGCTGCACCGGCGCCAGGACCCAGCGGCGCAGCAGCAGCGCGCCGAGGACCAGCAGGAAGATCAACGTGCCGCGGCTGATCAGGATCAGGTCACGCAGCATCTGCAGGTCGTCGACATCGCGCCGCTGGGCGGCGAAGGCCCGGGCGTCGATGAGCGACTGGAGGTCGGCGACCCGTGCGCGGAGCCCGTCGAAGGCAGCCTTGCCGCGACCGGTCGCGACGAGTGCCGCCGCGCGCCGAGCTTCGCCGGACCGGCGCGCCCGGATCTCCGGCATCGCGCCGACCCGTCTCCAGGTCTCCGCCGCCGCGGCCACGCGGTCCAGCGCCGCCGTCATCCCCCGGTCGCCACGGAAGTCACCGCGCAGCTCGGCCAGCCTGTCGGCGAACTCCTGCCGCCCGTCGCGGTAGGGCTGGAGGAACCTGCGGTCGCCGGTGAGCAGGTAGCCACGCTCGCCGGTCTCCTGGTCGATCAGCGCCACGAGCAGCGCCCGGCTCTGCACGCTGGCTGGCTGCAGGCTCTGCGTGACCAGCACGCGGTTGGCCTCGACGTTGCGCAGCGCCATCGTGACCGCCACAGCGGCGAACGTCACGACCAGCACGAGCACCGTGAACAGCACGAGCAAGCGCAGCCGCAGGGACATCCGACCACCGTAGAGGTCCGGGCGGCGGTTCAACGCTGGAACGTGAAGAAGGTCGGACACCCTGTCAGAGCCAGCGGACCAGGGTCCCCAGGGCGGTCCCGTAGCGCCACGGCGCTCCCGGCTCCGGGTCCCACGACACGCCTCGGGTGGCCAGCAGGTAGCCGCAGGCCACGGCGGCCGCGCCGACCAGGGCGACGGCGAGCCAGCCGACCCAGGCGTTGCGGGTGCCCCGCAGCATCAGCCGCCGGGTCGGGACCCGCAGGCGCCGGGACGCCGGCCCCCACCACAGCGACACGGCGAACACAGCGCCCATCAGCAGCAGGCCGGGCACGAGGGGCCCGCGGAACATCAGGTAGGCGAAGCCGACGACGAACGCGACGAACGCCGACCACAGCATCAGCACGAGGGTCCCGCCGGTCGCCACGACGAGGTACCACGGCGACGACGCGACGGTCAGCGGTCCGTCGTACCACCGCCGGCGGCCACGCAGGTGCTGCCGCTCGCGCGCCGACTCCGTGGTCCACGACACGGTGCGCACAGCGAGGGCAAGCAGGGCGCCGGCGAGCAGCGCGAGGTAGGGCGCCGCCGCGAAACCCAGCGTCGCGGTGGCGAAGAGCCCGAGCAGCAGGGCGCCGCGCTGCACCTTCGGCAGGCCCGAGGGCGGCGGCTGCCAGCCGTCGGGCGGCACGAGCCGCGGGCGGGCCGCGGGCGGCTGCATGTACGGCGCACGCGCCGGTGGCAGCACGGCCGGCGCGACGGTCGTGTAGGGCGTGGTGCGCGGCGGCTGCTCGGCGGTCCGCGCCGTGGGCGCAGTGTTCGCCGCGGGCGCCGTGGCCAGCGCGACCGGCAGCGTGAAGTCGTCGCGGGACGGGGCGCGCAGGGAGGCCAGCACGGTCGCGGTCTCGGGTCGGTCGCGCGGGTCCGGCGCGAGGCAGGCGTGCACGAGCGGCAGCAGCCCGGCGGGCACCGCCGACAGGTCGTGCTCGCCGCGCCGGACGCGGTCCATGATCGCCATCGCGGGGCCGGTGCCGAACGGCGGCCGGCCGGTCGCGGCGAACACCACGGTGGCCGCCCACGAGTGCATGTCGGAGGCGGTCGTGGCGTCGTCGCCGTAGAGGATCTCGGGGGCGAGGTAGCCCGGCGTGCCGAGCAGCCAGCCCGTGTGGGTCAGCCGCGGGTCCTCCGCGAGCCGGGCCAGCCCGAAGTCGATGAGCACCGGGGACCGGCCCTCGAGGAGCACGTTCGACGGCTTGATGTCGCGGTGCAGCACGCCGACCCGATGCACGGCGATGACGGCCTCGGCCAGGCCGGCCGCGAAGTGGGTCAGGTCGGCGCCGGTGACCGGTCCCTCCTGGCGGACGTGCTCGTGCAGGGACAGCCCGGGGACGTAGCGGGTCGCGACGTACGGCGTCTCGCCCCAGGGGTCGGCGTCGATGACCTCGGCGATCCGCGGGCTGGTGACCCGGCGCAGCGACGCGACCTCGCGGGCCAGCCGCACCCGGGCCTCGTCGTCACCGACGATGTGCGGCCGCAGCACCTTGAGCGCGACGCGGGCCCCGTCGGCGCCCTGCGCGAGGTGCACCACTCCCATGCCGCCCTCGCCGATCTTGGCGAGCAGGCGGTACTCCCCCACCCGCTCGACCCCGGGGGCAGGCGGCAGCGGCTGCTGGTCGGTCACCACCGCCCTACGGTAACGGTCCTAGCGCCCGATCTTGGCGTAGGCCGCCTCCGTGGCGTCCTTGTGCGGTCCCCACCAGTCCTCGTGGTCGCGGTACCACGCGATGGTCTGGGCCAGCCCGTCGCGGAGGTCGGCGTACTGCGGGGTCCAGTCGGTCTCGGCCCGCAGCTTCGCGGAGTCGATGGCGTAGCGGAGGTCGTGGCCCGGCCGGTCGTTGACGTGCTCGAACCAGTCCGCGGGCTTGCCGGTGAGCTCGAGCAGCAGCGCGATGATGTCGCGGTTGTTGCGCTCGCCGTCGGCGCCGATGAGGTAGGTCTCCCCCGGCCGGCCCTGCTCGATGATCGCCACCACGGCGTCGTTGTGGTCGTCGACGTGGATCCAGTCGCGGACGTTCTCGCCGCTGCCGTAGAGCTTCGGCTTCACGCCCCGCAGGATCCCGGTGACCTGCCGCGGGATGAACTTCTCCACGTGCTGGAGCGGCCCGTAGTTGTTGGAGCAGTTCGAGATCGTCGCCTCGATCCCGAAGCTGCGGATCCAGGCGCGGGCCAGCAGGTCGGCCGAGGCCTTGCTGGCGCTGTACGGCGAGGACGGGTTGACCGGCGTGCGCTCGCTGAACCGCTCCGGGTCGTCGAGCTCCAGGTCGCCGTACACCTCGTCGGTGGAGACGTGGTGCAGGCGTACGCCGTGCCGGCGGACCGCCTCCAGCAGCCGGTAGGTGCCGACGATGTTCGCCTCGATGAAGGGCCACGGCTCGGACAGCGAGTTGTCGTTGTGGCTCTCGGCCGCGAAGTGCACGACCAGGTCCGACTCGGCCACCAGCCCGTCCACGAGGTCGGCGTCGGCCACCGAACCGTGCACGAACCGGATCCGGTCGGCGACCGGGTCGAGGCTGGCCCGGTTGCCGGCGTAGGTGAGCGCGTCGAGCACGGTCACCTGCCAGTCGGGACGGGTGCGGGCCGTGCGCAGCACGAAGTTGGCGCCGATGAAGCCGGCGCCGCCGGTGACGAGAACGCGCATGGGTGGTTCCTCCGAGGTGGTTGCGGTGCGGGTCAGTGCGGGACGGGGGTCTCGAGGAGGCCGGGCGGGCCGTCGCCGGCGCCGGGGCCGCCGGGGGTCCACTCGTGGAACTCGACCTCGAGGGAGAACCGGTGGGCGAGGTAGCGGTGCTCGGACCAGGCCACCGCACGGCCGTCGGCGCCGCGGGCCAGCCGCCGCACGACCAGCAGCGGCGCGCCGGTCGTGACCTCGAGCGGGCCGGTGTCGTCGTCGCCGGCGACGGCGGCGGTGATGGTCTGGCGCACGGAGGCGACCGGGTGGCCGTCGCGGCCGAGGCTGCTCCACAGCCCGGGGTCGGTGGCGTCGTCGCGCGACAGCGACCCGGCGAGCAGCCCGGGCACCCACTCGTCGACGAGGTCGAGGGGACGCCCCTCCACGGTCCGCACGGACCGGCAGTGCAGCGCCTCGTCCCCCTCGGCGAGGTCGAGCGGGCCCGCGACGTACGCCGGGAGCGGCTGCCAGCCGAAGGACACCACGTGTCGCGCGAGCCGGTGGCCGGACTCCTCGACCGCGGAGGCGGCGTGCCGGAAGGAGCCGAGGGCGAGCCGCTGGCGGAAGGACCCGCCGGCCACGAACCAGCCGGCGCCGCGGCGGCTCTCGACCAGGCCCCGCTCGCGCAGCAGCTCGAGGGCCTTGCGGACGGTCACCCGGCTCACCGCGAACTCCGCGCCGAGGCGGGCCTCGCTCGCGAGCTGCCCGGAGGGGTCGACGTCACCGCGCACGATCCGGTCGCGCAGCTCGTCGGCCACCTGACGGTAGCGGGCACCTGTCATAGACTTGTATGCTACATGAGCGGGCCGGGGTGTCCAGCCGGGATCATCGGACCCTCAGACGACCCGGTGCATCCAGCCGAAGGTGTCCTCGGCCCGGCCGTACTGGATGTCGACGAGCGCGCTGCGCACCTGCTGGGTGACCGGGCCGGTGGTCTCGCCGTCGCCGACCTGGCCGCCGCCCCGCCACTTGAGGGTCCCGACCGGCGTCACGACCGCGGCGGTCCCGCAGGCGAAGACCTCGGTGATCCGACCGGACGCGACGCCGTCGCGCCACTCGTCGATGGTCACCGGCCGCTCCTCCACGCGGTGCCCGAGCTTGCCGCACAGCTCCATGATCGAGCTGCGGGTGATCCCCTCGAGGATCGTGCCGGACGTCTCGGGCGTGACGATCGTGCCGTCGTCCTGGACGAAGTAGAGGTTCATGCCGCCGAGCTCCTCGACGTACCTCCCCTCCGCCGCGTCGAGGAAGACCACCTGGTCGCAGCCCTCGCCGATGGCCTCCTGCTGGGCGACCAGCGAGCTGGCGTAGTTGCCGCCGGTCTTGGCCGCACCCATGCCGCCGCGACCGGCGCGCGTGTAGTCCTCGCTCAGCCAGATCGAGACCGGCTTCACGCCCTTGGAGAAGTACGCCCCGGCCGGCGAAGCGATGACCATGTAGGTCACGTGCTGCGACGGCCGCACCCCGAGGAACACCTCGGAGGCGAACATGAACGGCCGGATGTAGAGGCTCTTCTCCCCCGCCGGCTGCGGGACCCAGCGCTCGTCGGTGCGGACCAGGGCGTCGACCGACGCGATGAAGTCCTCCACCGGCAGCTGGGGCAGGGCGAGGCGGCGTGAGGAGCGCACCATCCGGGCGGCGTTCTCCTCGGGACGGAACGTCCACACGGACCCGTCCTCGTGCCGGTAGGCCTTCATGCCCTCGAAGATCTCCTGCGCGTAGTGCAGGACGGCGGTGGCCGGGTCCACCGACAGCGGGGCGTACGGCGTCACCCGGGCGTCGTGCCAGCCCTCCGCGGGCGTCCACTCGACCACGAACATGTGGTCGGTGAAGTGCAGGCCGAAACCGGGACTCTCGAGGATCTCCGCCAGCCGGTCCTCACTGACCGGACGATCGGTGGGCGTGACCGCGATCTGCAACGAGCTCTCTGACATGGGATGCACGGTACCTGTCCTGGTGGTGGGTCTCATGGGCGACGAGGAGCCAGATTCCCAGGGGACCCGGTTAAACCTGCACACCCCTGCCGTTGCAACGCTGGGGGTGTGCCGGTTTCCCAGGGGACCCGGGGAAACTGGCAGGTGGGTCAGCCCGCTACACGCGCGGCGACCGCGTCGCCGACCTCGGACGTGCGTACGGCGGCACCGGGCGTCCGTGCGGCGAGCTCGGCGACGACGGCGTCCTCGACCGCTCGCGCGGCGTCGTCGAGGCCGAGGTGCTCGAGCAGCAGGGCCGTCGAGAGGATGGCCGCCGTCGGGTCGGCCCTCTGCTGGCCCGCGATGTCGGGCGCCGAGCCGTGCACGGGCTCGAACATGCTGGGGGTCGTGCGGTCGGGGTTGACGTTGCCGCTGGCGGCCAGCCCGATGCCACCGGTGACCGCGGCCGCCAGGTCGGTGATGATGTCGCCGAACAGGTTGTCGGTGACGATCACGTCGAAGCGCGCCGGGTCGGTGGTCATGAAGATCGTGGCCGCGTCGATGTGCAGGTAGTCGACGGTGACCTCCGGGAACTCCGATCGAGACCTCGTCGACGATCCGGGACCAGACGGCGCCGGCGTGCACCAGCACGTTGGTCTTGTGCACGAGGGTCAGCTTCTGGCGCGGCCGCTTCTGCGCCCGGGCGAACGCGTCGCGGACGACGCGCTCCACCCCGAACGCCGTGTTGACACTGACCTCCGTCGCGATCTCGTGCGGCGTCCCGACCCGCAGCGCCCCGCCGTTGCCGACGTACGGGCCCTCGGTGCCCTCGCGCACCACCACGAAGTCGACCTCGCCCGGCGCGGCCAGGGGCGAGCTGGCCCCCGGGTAGATCCGCGACGGGCGGAGGTTGACGTAGTGGTCGAGCTCGAAGCGCAGCTTCAGCAGCAGGCCCCGTTCGAGGATTCCCGCGGGGAGCCGCTTGTCGCCCGGCTTCCCGCCGACCGCGCCGAGCAGGATCGCGTCGTGCTCCCTGATCTCGGAGAGGACGGTGTCGGGCAGCACCTCGCCGGTCGCGAGGTACCGCTCGGCACCCAGGTCGTAGCGGGTGGACTCGAACTTGACCCCGCCGGCCGGTCCCCCGGCCACCTGCTCGAGGACCTTGAGGGCCTCGGCGGTGACCTCGGGACCGATCCCGTCACCCGGGATGACGGCGAGCCGGACGGTCTGGGTCTGCTGCGTGTGGGTCTGGGACACCCGGGCGACCCTAGTTGTCGTCCGGGCGCTGGCCGCCGTTGTCTCGCAGGTCGAGTCCGGCCTGGACGCCGGCCAGGGCCTCCTCGTTGTCCTCGCGGTGCCGTCCGGGGCCCCACTCGGGGTACATGTCATACATCGGTTGCATCTCCATCAAGTGTCGTGTGGTGCGGGTGGTTGGTGCTGGTCGGTGCCGCGTCCGCGACGGGGTACGTCGGAGCGGGTGCACGGCTCTCCGCGGCCAGCGGTGGAGGTTCGTCCCCGGACGCGGGTCACGCGGTCGACGAGGGTGAGACTCGGAGACGCCGTGATGTCGGTGTCTCACTCGCTGCGGAGGATCTTCGTAAGACCGGGGACAGTGAGAACGCACTGCCAACCACCGCAGCGAGGTGGCCTTACTGAGAGGCCTCGCTGCGGCGATCGATAAGTACGAAGAACGTCCGCATGGTTCGGCAAGGCTAACGTGAAGTCGTCCGGCACCTGCTTGGTTTTTCGGACCTTTCCGCGATCTGAGACGATGTCTCGCCGACCGGACGGGCCCGCGAGGTCTGACACACTCGCCCCATGAGCGCCCCTCCCGACCTTCCCGACGTCGTGCGGCGCGCCTTCGACGTCTCCCGGCGCGCCGGCTTCGTGTCCTTCTGCCGCAACGAGACCGGCCGACTGCTGGCCACCCTCGCCGCGACCCGCTCGGGCCGGCTGGCGGAGTTCGGCACCGGCTGCGGCGTGGGAACGGCGTGGCTGCGCAGCGGGATCCGCGACGACTCCCGCATCCTGACCGCCGAGCTCGACGCCGAAGCTGGCCGACGCGGCAGCCAAGATCTTCGTCGACGACGACCGCGTCGAGGTGCTGGCGGCCGACTGGTCGACGCTGCTCGACAAGGGGCCGTTCTCGCTGCTCTTCCTCGACTCGCGCGACTCGAAGGGCGCCGGGCCCGACGCCATCGCCGAGATCGTCGAGCCGGGTGGTGTCGTCGTGCTCGACGACTTCACGCCGTGCTCGTCGTGGCCGCCGGTCTTCGAGGGCCGGGTCGACGCGCTGCGCGAGAGCTGGCTGACCGACGAGCGGTTCACCACGGCGGAGGTGATGGTGGCCGCCGACGCCTCGGTGCTCATCGCCACCAAGCGCTGACGGCCACCCGGTCTGCGACTCAGTGGGCGGGCATCTCCAGGCCCTCCTCCTCCGGGAGGACCACCTCGTTGACCATCTCCTCGATCTCCTCGGTGGGCAGCGCCACCGCCATGGCCCAGTAGTAGATCGCCACGCTGAAGACCACCGTGACCAGGATGCCCAGGTAGTCGCCGAGGATGGGCTCGTCCATCGGCCCGAAGGAGCTGATGTAGGTGATGACCCCGATGCCCACCAGGTAGGCGGGCAGCCACGAAGCGGAACGCCAGTGCAGGTGCGGCGACTTGTCGTTGAGGTGGAAGACCCTGCTGATGCCCAAGATCGCGTAGCCGATCAGGATGGCGACGCCCAGCTTCCAGTCGGTGTCCCAGGTCGACCACAAGATGATCAGGCCGGAGATGCAGAAGCCGAGCGGCGACATGAAGCCCGCCAGGGGGAGCCGGTACGGACGGTCCGCGTTCGGCATGCGCCTGCGGAACGCCCCGAGTGACAGCGGTGCGCCGGCGTACATCAGCACCGAGGCGCTGGTGATCAGGCCGACCAGCGACTGCCAGCTCGGGAACGGCAGGAAGCAGATGCAGCCGGTGACGAAGGCGGCGATCAGCCCGACCCACGGCACGCCGCGCTCGTTGACCCACTCGAAGGGGGTCGGCACGTAGCCGTTGCGGGACAGCCCGTAGGACACGCGGGAGCTGCCCGTGGTGTAGATCAGGCCGGTGCCCGCCGGCGAGATGATCGCGTCGGCGTAGATGATCGCGGCCAGCCAGCCGAGGCTGAGCAGCGTCGCCACCTCGGCGAACGGACCCGTGAACAGGGTGTACAGCCCCTTGCCCTGCGCGTCCCAGGTCTTGCCGATTGCGGTGTCCGGCAGCGCTACCAGGAAGGCCACCTGGAGCGCGACATAGATGATGATGCCGATGATCATGGCCCCGATGATCGCGATGGGGATGTCGCGCTTGGGGTTCTTCGCCTCACCGGCCAGCTGGTCGGCCTGCTCGAAGCCGAGGTAGCTGAAGATGATGCCGCTGGTGGAGATGGCCGCCAGGATGCCGTGCACGCCATCGGGGTTGAAGCCGTTGGCCGCGTGGAAGTTGCCGGTGTTGAAGTTGGTCAGCGCCAGCACCAGGATCACCAGCAGCGGCACCGCCACCTTCCACCAGGTGGCCGCGCTGTTCGCGGCGGCGAGCTTCTTGATGCCGAGGAAGTTGATGGCGGTCAGCAGCGCCATCAGCACGACCGCGACGATCAGGCCGCTGGTGGTGAGGACCTTGGTCTCGGGGTTCAGCCAGCCGTGGGCGAAGGAGTAGTGCTGGGCGTAGGTGATCATCGCCGAGACCTCGATGGGCGCCACGGTGGCGGCTTGCAGCCAGGAGAACCAGCCGAACGAGGCGCCGGCCGCGCCGCCGAAGGCGTAGTGCGGGAAGCGGGCGGTGCCGCCGGAGACCGGGTACATGCCGCCGAGCTCGGCGTGGATGAGCGCGAGCACCATCATCATCAGACCGCCGAGGATCCAGGAGATCACGGCCGCCGGACCGGCGGCGATCAGGCCCTCCTGCGCACCGAAGAGCCAGCCCGAGCCGATGATCGAGCCCACCGAGGCCCACATCAGACCGATCAGGCCGACCTCGCGCTTGAGGGAGGTTGAGCGCCGTGCGGGTTTCTCTGCCAAGGACATGTGGGCCTCCAACCAAGAAGACGTCAGAGTCTGGCCCCCGGGACGGTCAGACAGTGCAAACATAGGACTTGAAAGGCACACCTGGCGAGGGGGAGACGGCATGTCGCAGGTGCTGCCCGAGCAGCTGCCCTGGTGGGTGGCCGGCCCGGGGGTCGGTCTGTGCGTCGTGGCGCTCTACGCGCTGGCCAACCTCAAGCTCGGCGTCTCCGGTGGCTGGCTGCAGCTGCTGTTCCTGGCCGAGCGCCGACCCCTGACCGAGCCGTGGCGGCTGTGGTTCACCGGAGCGCTCGTGGCCGGCGCGTTCCTGGCGGCCGCCCTGGGTGCCGGGCGGACGTCCGGGTACGGCGCGCTGTCCGAGGTGCTGCCCGTTCCCGTGCTCGTCGGCGTGCTGCTCGTCGTCGGTGTGCTCATCGGGTACGGCGCGCGGTGGGCCGGCGGCTGCACCTCCGGGCACGGCATCTCGGGGTGCTCGGCCGGGTCGCCGGAGAGCTTCGCCGCGACGGCCACGTTCTTCGGGGTCGCGGTGGCCGTGACCCTCGTCGTACACCTGCTGACCGGTGGTGCCGTGTGAACGCGACCCAGCGGTGGAGCGCGCTCGCCGTGGGCGTGGTGTTCGGGTTCTTCCTCACCGCGAGCGGGCTCGGGAACTACCGAACCATCCACGAGGGACTGCTGCTGCGTGACCCGTACATCTACCTGATGATGGCCTCGACCGTGGCCACGGCGGGCGTCGGACTGGCGCTGCTGCGCCGCCGCGGACGCACGGTGCTCGGCGCTCCTCTGCGGATCCCGCGGCACCCGGTGCGCCGGCAGGCGGTCTACGGCGGCGCGGTGTTCGGCGTCGGGTTCGGCGTCGGCGCCACGTGCCCCGGCATCACCGTCAGCGCCATCGCCACCGGCTCGTGGTGGGCCGGGGTGGTGCTGCTCGGCATCCTGGCCGGGCTGTGGCTGCGCGGTCGCGTGGAGCGACGTCCGCTCAGCGTGAGCCCTCCCGCGCGACCGCGAGCGCGAGCCGGTCGAACTCCCGCCGGCTGAGCACCTGGCCACCGGCCCGCTGGGCCCGCAGCCGCTCGACGTCGAGGCCCGCGGCGAGTGCCATCTCGCTCGTCGACAGGTCGGCCCGGGCGGCCAGCACCTCGATGAAGCCGAGACCCGCCTCCGCCGGCTCGGCCGCCGCGACCAGCCGGAGCAGCGCGTGCCCGAAGGCCTGCGCCTCCCCCAGCGGCACCGCCTGCGGGCCGATCAGCACCCGCACCGTGTCCGACCCGGCGAGCTGGATCATCCGCGCGGTCAGCGGGTCGCCTTCGTCGCCGAGCACGACGTCCTCGCTCACGTGTGCGTGCGGCCCGGGCTCGGCCCCCTCACGGCTTCGGCACCACTCTGGACAGCCGGGCAACGCGTCGATCTGTTCGGTCATCGGAAGACCCCCCTGGAGATGCGTCCCGCTCCCTCAAGCAGGACTACACCCCAAGCGTCGGCCAGGAGGCGCACGATGTGTCCGTTTTGCCAGGGTTTTTACCGAGTCACTCGGAGAGGTCGACCGCGCGCACGGAGGCCGCGTCCATGGCCACGGAGATCTCCTCGAGGACCGCCGCCGGGATCGCGGAGTCGACGCTCAGCGCCACCAGCGCGTGCCCGCCCTTGGCGTCGCGGGCCACCTGCATGCCGGCGATGTTGACCTGGGCCTCCCCCAGGATCCCGCCGACCGTGCCGACCATCCCCGGCCGGTCCTCGTAGCGCAGGAACGCGAGGTGCTCGCTGGGCTCGATGTCGACGTCGTAGCCGTCCACCTCGACGAGCCGCTCCCGCTGGGAGATGCCGATGAGGGTGCCGGACACCGAGACCTGCGACCCGTCCGCGAGCGTGCCGCGCAGGGTGATCAGGTTGCGGTGGTCGGGGCTCTCGGGGTCGGTGACCAGGCGTACGGCGAGTCCGCGCTCGGCCGCGAGCAGCGGGGCGTTCACGTAGGACACCGACTCCTCGACCACGTCGGAGAAGACCCCCTTGAGGGCGGCGAGCTCGAGCACCTTGACGTCGTACTGGGTGATCTCGCCGCGCACCTCGACGTCGAGCTGCTGGGCGACCTCGCCGGCGAGCGCGGTGAAGATCCGGCCGAGCTTCTCGGTCAGCGGGATGCCGGGCCGGACGTCCTCGGCGATCACGCCGCCCTGGACGTTGACCGCGTCCGGGACGAGCTCGCCGGACAGCGCCAGCCGCACGGACCTGGCGACGGCGATGCCGGCCTTCTCCTGGGCCTCGTCGGTGGAGGCGCCGAGGTGCGGGGTGGCCACGACGCTCTCGAACTCGAACAGCGGGCTGTCGGTGCACGGCTCGCTGGCGAACACGTCGAGCCCGGCCGCCGCGACGCGGCCCTCCTTGAGCGCGACGTAGAGCGCGTGCTCGTCGACGATGCCGCCCCGGGCCGCGTTGACCAGGACCAGGCTCGGCTTCACCTTGGCGAGCTGCGTCGTCGCCGATCAGCCCCACCGTCTCCGGCGTCTTGGGCAGGTGCACCGACATGAAGTCGGACTGCTCGAGCAGCTCGTCGAGCCCGACCAGGCGCACGCCCATCTGGGCCGCGCGACCGGCCTGCACGTAGGGGTCGTAGGCGATGACCTTCATCCCGAAGGCGGACAGCCGCTGGGCGACGAGCACGCCGATGCGGCCGAGGCCGACGATCCCGACGGTCTTCTCGTAGAGCTCGATGCCGGTGTACTTGCTGCGCTTCCACTCGCCGTTCTTCAGGGCGGCGTTGGCGGGAGCGACGTGCCGGGCGGCGGCGAGCATCAGGGCGACCGCGAGCTCGGCGGCGGAGACGATGTTGGAGGTGGGCGCGTTGACCACCATCACGCCGCTCTGCGTGGCCGCCTTGACGTCCACGTTGTCGAGGCCGACGCCGGCGCGGGCCACGACCTTGAGCCGCGGGGCCGCGGCGAGCGCCTCGGCGTCCACCTTGGTCGCGCTGCGCACCAGGATCGCGTCGACGTCGGTGAGCGCGGGCAGCAGCGCGGCGCGGTCGGCGCCGTCGACGGTGCGGATCTCGAAGTCGGGGCCGAGCGCCTCCACGGTGGCGGGGCTGAGCTCTTCGGCGATGAGGACGACAGGCTTGGTCACGTGGCAGGTCCCTGAAGGGTCGTGTGATCGTTCGGTCCGCACGACGCTGTGCCAGTCGTCGACTCTACCCGAGGCGGGTGTCGATCACCTGCGACAGGTCCACGGCGAGCCGACGCGCCACGCGCCGCGGGTGAGCCCGGACGGCGCTCGGGTGCGTCGAGCCACGTCAGCGGGTGGCGGTGCCCTCGGTGTAGTCCGTGTCGTCGTCCTTCACCCAGGCCATCAGCTTGCGCAGGTCGCGGCCGGTCGCCTCGATGGGGTGGTTCTCGCCCTTCGCGCGGAGCTCCTTGAACTCCGGCGCGCCGGCGTCCTGGTCGTCGATGAACCGCTGCGCGAACGAGCCGTTCTTGATGTCCGCGAGCACGTCCTGCATCCGGGACTTCACCGAGTCGTCGATGACCCGCGGACCCGAGACGTAGTCGCCGTACTCGGCGGTGTCGGAGACCGACCAGCGCTGCTTGGCGATGCCGCCTTCGTACATCAGGTCGACGATCAGCTTCAGCTCGTGGAGGCACTCGAAGTAGGCGACCTCGGGCTGGTAGCCGGCCTCGGTGAGCACCTCGAAGCCCTTCATCACCAGCTCGGACATGCCGCCGCAGAGCACGGCCTGCTCACCGAACAGGTCGGTCTCGGTCTCCTCGGTGAAGGTGGTCTTGATGCCGCCCGCGCGCAGGCCGCCGATGCCCTTGGCGTAGGCCAGCGCGAGCTCCCACGCCTTGCCCGACGCGTCGTTCTCGACGGCGACGAGGACCGGGACGCCGCGGCCCGCGGAGTACTCCCGGCGGACCAGGTGGCCCGGTCCCTTGGGGGCGACCATGGCCACGTCCACACCGGCCGGCGGCTTGATGTAGCCGAAGCGGATGTTGAAGCCGTGCCCGAAGAACAGCGCGTCGCCGTCGACGAGGTTCGGCTCCACCGACTCGGCGTACAGCTTCCGCTGGATGTGGTCCGGCGCGAGGATCATGATCAGGTCGGCCTCCTCGCAGGCCTCGGACGGGGTGAGCACCCGCAGTCCCTCGGCCTCGGCCTTGGCGCGGCTCTTGGAGCCCTCGGGCAGGCCGACGCGGACGTCCACCCCGGAGTCGCGCAGCGACAGCGCGTGCGCGTGCCCCTGGCTGCCGTAGCCCAGCACGGCCACGTTGCGGCCCTGGATCACGGACAGGTCGGCGTCGTCGTCGTAGAACATCTCAGCCACTTCTCTGGCTCTCCTTCGTGAGTTTTCGCGGGGTTCGGGGAGCGTACGGCGGTCAGCCGGCCGCCGCGGGCGGGACGGGGACGGTCACGGGTCGCAGCGTGCGCTCGCTGATCGAGCGGCCGCCACGGCCGATCGCGACCATGCCGGACTGGACGAGCTCGCGGACCCCGAAGGGCTCGACGATCCGCAGGAAGTCCTCCAGCTTGTCCTGGTTGCCGACCACCTGGACGGTGATCGCGTCGGTGGCCACGTCGACCACCTTGGCCTTGAAGAGCTGGACCACCTCGAGGACCTGGCCGCGGGTGGTCGCGTCGGCCTTGACCTTGACCAGCAGCAGCTCGCGGGAGACCGAGGCGGCGCCGTCGAGCTCGACGATCTTGAGCACCTCGACGAGCTTGTTGAGCTGCTTGGTGACCTGCTCCAGCGGGGAGTCCTCGACGTTGACCACGATGGTCATCCGCGAGATCTCGGAGTGCTCGGTCGGGCCGACGGCCAGGGAGTCGATGTTGAAGCCGCGCCGGCTGAACAGTCCCGCGATGCGCGCAAGCACACCGGGCTTGTTCTCCACCAGGACCGAAAGTGTGTGCCTGCTCATCAGACGTCGTCCTCGTCGAAGTCGGGGGCCATGTCGCGGGCGAACTTGATGTCGTCGTTGCTGGTGCCGGCGGCGACCATCGGCCAGACCATGGCGTCGCGGTGCACCCGGAAGTCCACCACCACCGGCACGTCGTCGATCTGCATGGCCTTCTCGATGGTGGCGTTGACGTCGTCCGGCGAGTCACAGGCCAGACCCACGCAGCCGTAGGCGTCCGCGAGCTTCACGAAGTCCGGGATGCGCTTGGACTGCAGGTCGGTGTTGGAGTAGCGCTCGTTGTAGAACAGCGTCTGCCACTGCCGCACCATGCCGAGCGACTCGTTGTTGATGACCGCGACCTTGATCGGGATGCCCTCGATCGCGCAGGTGGCCAGCTCCTGGTTGGTCATCTGGAAGCAGCCGTCGCCGTCGATCGACCACACGGTCGTGTCCGGCCGGCCGACCTTGGCTCCCATCGCGGCGGGCACCGAGAAGCCCATCGTGCCGAGGCCGCCGGAGTTGATCCAGGTCCCCGGCTTCTCGTAGCCGATGAAGTGCGCGGCCCACATCTGGTGCTGGCCGACACCGGAGGTGTAGATCGTGTCCGGACCGGCGATCGCGCCGAGCCGCTCGATGACGTACTGCGGCGACAGGGAGCCGTCGGCCGGCTGGTCGTAGCCGAGCGGGTACTTCTTCTTCACGCCCGCCAGGAACGCCACCCAGGCCTCGTAGTCGCCCTGGTGCCCGGCGTCCGACTCGGCCTGGAGCGCGACGATCAGGTCGGCGATGACCTCGCGCGCGTCGCCGACGATCGGCACGTCGGCGTGCCGGTTCTTGCCGATCTCGGCGGGGTCGATGTCGGCGTGGATCACCTGCGCGTGCGGCGCGAACGAGTCGAGGTTGCCGGTGACCCGGTCGTCGAAGCGGGCGCCGAGGCTGATGATCAGGTCGCTGCGCTGCAGGGCGGCGACCGCGGCGACGGTGCCGTGCATGCCCGGCATGCCGAGGTGCTGCGGGTGGCTGTCCGGGAAGGCGCCGCGCGCCATCAGCGTGGTGACGACCGGCATCCCGGTCATCTCCGCGAGCACCTTCAGCTCCTGGTGGGCGCCGGCCCGGATCACGCCGCCGCCGACGTACAGGACCGGGCGGCGCGCCTCGAGGGTCAGCTTGGCCGCCTCGCGGATCTGCTTGGCGTGCGGGCGGGTCACCGGGCGGTAGCCGGGCAGCAGCAGCTCGGTCGGCCAGCTGAACGTCGTCGACCGCTGCATCGCGTCCTTGGAGACGTCGACCAGCACCGGTCCCGGGCGGCCGGTCGAGGCGATGTAGAACGCCTCGGCGATCGTGCGCGGGATCTCGGCGGGGTCGGTGACCAGGAAGTTGTGCTTGGTGATCGGCATCGTGATGCCGCGGATGTCCGCCTCCTGGAAGGCGTCGGTGCCGATCGCGCTGCTGGCGACCTGGCCGGTGACCGCGACCATCGGGACCGAGTCCATGTAGGCGTCCGCGATCGGTGTCACCAGGTTGGTGGCACCGGGACCGCTGGTGGCCATGCAGACGCCGACCTTGCCGGTCGCGGTGGCGTAGCCCTGCGCGGCGTGCCCGGCGCCCTGCTCGTGGCGGACCAGGATGTGCCGGATCTTGACCGAGTCGTAGAGGGGGTCATAGGCGGGGAGGATCGCTCCGCCCGGGATGCCGAAGACGTTCTCCGCTCCTGCGCACTCCAGCGACCGGATCAGGCTCTGTGCCCCGGTCACGGGTGCCGCGGCGCCCTGCTCGCTCATGATGCCCTTCCTGTGACGATCGTTGCGCCCAACAAAAAACCCCTCGGCCCGGGCGGGCAGACGAGGGGCGACGCGAGTGCGTGGGGAGTGAGTCCCTCAGCAGACGCGCCCAGTGCGTACAAGGAGATCGAAACGCATGGGCCAACCGTCGTCGCTGCCGTCCCTCCGGGTCAAGCCAGTCTCTCACGCGTCCCATCATGTGGGATGTCCGTCCCAGCATCTGTCAGAGCGCGCGCGGTGAGCGCCGACAGCGACGTCCGCTGCCCGGTCCCTCGCTCGCCGTCCACGAAGTTCGCCGGGTCGAGCCAGGCGGCGTACGCCGGGGCGAGAGCCGCCCACTCCGCGTCGGTGATCGAGAACCACGCGGTGTCGCGGTTGCGGCCCTTGTAGACGGTGGCCTGCCGGAACGTGCCCTCGTAGCTGAACCCGAGCCGCGCGGCCGCCGCCCGCGACGGCGCGTTGAGCGCGTCGCACTTCCACTCGTAGCGCCGGTAGCCCTGCGCGAACGCGTGGCTCGTCATCAGCCACATCGCCTCGGTCGCCGCCGTGGTCCGCTGCAGGCCCCGACCCAGGATGATCCCGCCGACCTCGACCACGCCGTTCGCGCGGTCCTCGCGCAGCCAGCTCGCGATGCCGGAGGCCGGTCCCCCGCGCGGACGCACGACGACGCTGGCCAGGCCCGGGTTCGCCAGGCGTGCGGCGACGTACGCCGCGGCGTCGGGCTGCGGGTCGTCGTACAGGTAGGTCCACAGCGGTTCCGTGCCCGGCCCGCAGACGGTCCGGCCGAGGTCACCTGCGTGGTCAGCGGCCAACGGCTCGAGACGAACCCACCGGCCCTCGAGGACGAGCGGGTCGAGGTGGGGCGCGGGCTCCCAGGCGGCCACCACGTCGCCCACGGGCTGGCCGTGCTCGTTGGCGCGGGTCACGGGAGCGGGTCGTCGTCGAACGCGGCAGGCCGTCGCAGCCGGCCGTCGAGGGCCTCGTGGACCGTGCTCACGCAGAAAGGCTAGACCGGGGCATGGCGTCGCCCCGCGGAGCGGCCGAAGACTGGGCTCCATGACGCATCCGGACCCCGAGGAGATGGACAAGGCCCTCGACCGCGCGCACGTGCACGCCACCGCGTGGCTGGGCTCGCTGGACCGCCGGCCGGTCCCGGCCCGCGTCGACGCGGACGCCGTGACCGAGACGCTGGGCGGCGACCTCCCGGAGGGGCCGACCGCGGCGCCGGACGTCGTGGACCTGCTCGCCGGTGCGGTCGAGCCGGGTCTGGTGGCGATGCCCTCCGGACGGTTCTTCGGGTTCGTCATCGGCGGTTCGCACCCGGCCGCGCTGGCGGCGGACTGGCTCGTCGGCGCCTGGGACCAGAACGCCGTCCTCCGGCAGGTGACACCCGGGGTCGCGGCCGCCGAGGAGGTCGCCGGCGCCTGGCTGCTGGACCTCCTCGGGCTCCCCGCGGGCAGCGGGGTCGGCTTCGCGACCGGCGCCACGACCGCCAACCTCACAGGGATCCTCGCGGGCCGCGACACGTTGCTGCGCCGGGCGGGTTGGGACGCCTCGCGCGGCCTGGTGGGCGGACCGGCGGTGCGGGTGCTGGCCGGACGCGAGCGGCACGACTCGGTCGACCTCGCGCTGCGCTACGCCGGCCTGCCCGCCCCCGAGCTGGTGGACGTCGACGCCGAAGGGCGGGTCCGGCCGGAGGCGCTCGAGGCGGCGCTCGGCGCCCGGTCCGGTCGGCCGACGCTGGTGCTGCTGCAGGCCGGGAACCTGCACTCGGGCGCGTGCGACCCGTTCGACGCGTGCATCCCGCTCGCCCACGAGCACGACGCGTGGGTGCACGTCGACGGCGCCTTCGGGCTGTGGGCAGCCGCGGCCCCGACGTACCGGCACCTCACGGCGGGCGTCGAGGGCGCGGACTCGTGGGCGACCGACGCCCACAAGACCCTGAACGTGCCCTACGACTGCGGGGTCGTCGCGGTCCGCGACGAGGCGGCGCTGACGGCGGCGATGAGCGTGCAGGGCGACTACCTGATCCAGGGCGACCGCGACCCGTTCGGCCGGGTGCCCGAGCTGTCCCGCCGGGCCCGCGGGGTGCCGGTGTGGGCGGCACTGCGCGCGCTCGGCCGCTCCGGCGTCGCGGAGATGGTGGAGCGGATGGCGCGGCACGCCCGCACCTTCGCCGACGCGATCGCGACGATCGACGGCGCGACGGTCGTCAACGACGTGGTGTTCACGCAGGTGTGCGCGACCTTCGGGGACGACGACCGCACCCGCGCCGTGGTCGAGCGGATGCTGGCCGACGGGACGGCGTGGACGAGCGGGTCGCGGTGGCGCGGCCGTGCGGTGCTGCGGATCTCGGTGAGCAACGCGGGCACCACCGACGAGGACGTGGCCCGGACCGTCGACGCGCTGCGCCGGGCGGCTACCTGACGACGCGGTGGTGCAGGTGCACGACGCCGCCGGCGAAGCGGCGCTCGTCGAGGAGCTCCAGGTCGAGGTGCACACCCGCGGGCAGGTACGGCGTCCCTCCCCCGACGACCACGGGGTGCAGGAACTGGTGGAGCTCGTCGACGATGCCGGCACGCAGCGCCGTCGCGGCGAGGGTGGCCCCGCCGACGGAGACGTCCCGGTCGGCGGCGTCGACCAGCGCACGCACGGTCGCCGGGTCGAAGTCGTGCTCCAGCCGGGTCCGCGGGGTGGACACGTCGCTCAGCGTGGAGCTGTAGACGACCTTGTCCGCCGAGCGCCAGAGCCGCCCGAAGTCACGCATCTCGTCCGGGCCGTCGTCCTCGGGCACCGTCTGCCAGACCCGCATCGTCTCGTAGAGCCGGCGGCCGTAGAGGTAGGTCCCGATGTCGCGCTGGAGGTCGTTGACGAAAGCGTGCACCTCTGCGTCGGGCTGGGCCCACGCGAAGGAGCCCTCGGCGTCGACGGTGTAGCCGTCGAGCGAGGTGATCCCGGCGTAGACGAGCCGCGCCACGCCCGGCTCAGCCGCAGACCGCGCCGTGGGCCGCGGACTGCACGACCTTGGCGTACTTGCCGAGCACGCCGCGGGTGAACTTCGGCGTCTGCGGAGTCCAGCCGTCCTTGCGGGCCTCGAGCTCGTCGGCGTCGACGTGCACGTCGAGCACCTTGTTGGCCACGTCGAGGGTGATCCGGTCGCCGTCGCGCACGAACGCGATCGGTCCGGCGTCCACGGCCTCCGGGGCGACGTGGCCCACGCACAGGCCCGTCGTACCTCCGGAGAAGCGGCCGTCGGTCATCAGCAGCACGTCCTTGCCGAGGCCCGCGCCCTTGATCGCGCCGGTGATGGCCAGCATCTCGCGCATGCCCGGCCCGCCCTTGGGGCCCTCGTAGCGGATCACCACGACGTCGCCGGCGACGATCTGCCCGGCCTCGAGGGCGTCCATCGCGGCGCGCTCGCCGTCGAACACCCGCGCGGTGCCCTCGAAGACCGACTCGTCGAAGCCGGCCGACTTGACCACCGCGCCCTCCGGGGCCAGCGAGCCCTTGAGGATGGTGATGCCGCCGGTGGCGTGGATGGGCTTCGACAGCTCGCGGATGATGTTGCCGTCGACGTCGGGCGGGGCGATCTCGGCGAGGTTCTCGGCCATCGTCCTGCCGGTGACCGTCAGGCAGTCGCCGTGCAGCAGGCCCGCGTCGAGCAGTGCCTTCATCACGACCGGGATGCCGCCGATCTTGTCGACGTCGTTCATCACGTAGCGGCCGAACGGCTTGAGGTCGCCGAGGTGCGGGACCGTGTCCCCGATGCGGGTGAAGTCGTCGAGGGTCAGCGGGACCTCGGCCTCGCGGGCGATCGCGAGCAGGTGCAGCACCGCGTTGGTCGAGCCGCCGAGGGCCATCACCACGGCGATGGCGTTCTCGAAGGCCTCGAGGGTCAGGATCTGCCGCGCGGTGATGCCCTGCCTCAGCATCCCGACCACGGCCTCGCCCGACCGGTGCGCGAAGCCGTCGCGGCGCCGGTCGACGGCGGGCGGGGCCGCCGAGCCGGGCAGGGACAGGCCGAGGGCCTCGCCGACGGCGGCCATCGTGTTGGCGGTGTACATGCCGCCGCAGGCACCCTCCCCCGGGCAGATCGCGCGCTCGATGCGGTCGACCTCGTCGCGGCTGATCTTGCCGGCCAGGCACGCGCCGACCGCCTCGAAGGCGTCGATGATCGTCACGTCGCGGCCGTCGACCTGGCCGGGCATGATCGAGCCGGCGTAGAGGAAGACCGAGGCGAGGTCGAGGCGGGCGGCGGCCATCATCATGCCGGGCAGCGACTTGTCGCAGCCGGCCAGCAGCACCGACCCGTCGAGCCGCTCGGCCATCATCACGGTCTCGACGGAGTCCGCGATCACCTCCCGCGACACCAGCGAGAAGTGCATGCCCTCGTGGCCCATCGAGATGCCGTCGGAGACGGAGATGGTGCCGAACTCGAGCGGGTAGCCGCCGGCCGCGTGCACGCCGTTCTTGACCGCCTTCGCGAGCCGGTCGAGCGACAGGTTGCACGGGGTGATCTCGTTCCACGACGAGGCGACGCCGATCTGCGGCTTGGCGAAGTCCTCGTCGCCCATGCCGACGGCCCGGAGCATGCCGCGGGCCGCGGCCCTCTCCAGCCCGTCGGTGACGTCGCGGCTGCGTGGCTTGATGTCGGGTGCGTCGCTGGAGGGGTCCCTGGGCATGCGTCGGATGCTACGCCGCGACGTACGACGGACCGCCCCGCGTCTCACCCGGCCCGGGCTGCCCGCACCACCATCACGTCGGGGAGACCGCGCACCAGCTCACGCCAGCACCCGCCGCCGTCGAAGGAGCCCCACACGCTGCCGTCGCGCGCGCCGAGGTAGAGCCCGGGCACGTCGTGGTTGTCGGCCGACATGCCGTCGCGCATCACGCCGACGAAGAGGCGGTCCGGCAGGCCCTCGTCGCCGGCTCCCAACGCCTCCCAGGTGTCACCGGCGTCGCGGGACCGCCAGACCCGGGCCTCGCCCTTGGGCGGGTAGCGGCCGTCGGCGCCCTGGAGCGGGAAGACGTAGACGGTGTCGGGCTCGTGCGGGTCGACGACGACCGGGAAGCCGAAGTCGGACGGGAGCCCGTCGGCGATGGAGGTCCACGAGCCGCCCTCGTCGTCGGAGCGGTAGACCCCGCCGTGGTTCTGGGCGTAGAGCCGCTCGGGTCGCGACGGGTGGCGTGCCACCTTGTGCACGCACTGCCCGAACTCGGGGTACTGCTGGCCCTCGGGAAGGAACTCCGCCCGGATGCCCTGGTTGCGCGGCGACCACGAGCCGCCGCCGTCGGTGGTCTGGTAGACCCCACCGGTCGAGATCGCGGCGGTCAGCGACTTGGCGTCGGTCGGGTGCGGCAGCAGCGTGTGGAAGGCCTGGCCGCCGAACCCGGCGCCCCACTCCGGACGCTGCGGGTGGTCCCACAGCGCGCGCTCGAGGGTGAAGGTGTGCCCGCGGTCGTCGGACCGCCAGACGGCACCCGGCTCGGTGCCCGCCCACACCACGTCGTCGTCGATCCCGGGCTGGAGCTGCCAGATCCGCTCGACGGACGCGTCGGTGTCGGCGGGGAAGCGGATCCCGCCGTCCGGGCCGTGCTCCCAGCTGCCGCCGAGGTCGTCGGAGTAGGCCACCTGCGGGCCCACCCAGCTCGATGCCGCCCCGGCCAGCAGCCGGGTCCTGCCGCCGCGGCGTGTCGACCATGCAGGAGTAGACCTCCTGCATGTCGAAGTGCGGCCCGTCCCACGTCCAGGTCTCACGCCGCTCGTCCGAGCGGCCGATCCACAGCCCCTTGCGGGTGCCGACCATGGCCACCGTCTCCGTCGCCATACCCACCACCGACCCACCTCCTGTTGTCGTCATCGCAATGTAGACCCGGGCGGGGACAAGAAGTCATCGCTCGGACGAGCCAGTGGTTCGGCCTAGTACTCCCCGGTCATCACGTTCTCGACAGGTTCCCCGGCCGCGAACCGCTCCAGCTGCCGGCGCACCAGCCGGTAGGCCCGCGGCCACATGGCCGGGGTGGCGCCGCCGACGTGGGGCGTGATGAGCACGTTCGGCGCCGACCACAGCGGGTGCCCCTCCGGGAGCGGCTCGGGGTCGGTGACGTCGAGGGCCGCCCGCACGTGCCCGGACCGCAGCGCGTCGACCAGGTCGTCGGTCACCACGACCGGACCACGCGCGACGTTGACCAGCAGCGCACCTTTGCGCATCCGGGACAGGAACTCCGCATCCACGAGCCCGCGCGTCTCGGTCGTGCCGGGCACGATCAGCACCACGACGTCGGCCCGCGGCAGCAGGTCCGGGAGGTCGGCCATCGCGTGCACGCCGTCCCGGGCGGTCCGCGCGACACGCAGCACGTCCACCTCGAACGGCAGCAGCCTCGCCTCGATGTCGCGGCCGATGTCGCCGTACCCGACGACCAGCACGGTCTTGTCCGCCAGCGACGTGCGCCAGCCCTGGTGCCACTGCTCGGCGTCCTGGTCGCGGACGAACCCCGGGACGCCGCGCAGCGACGCGAGCGTCAGGGTCAGCGCCAGCTCCGCCGTCGACGCGTTGTGGATCCCCCGGCCGTTGCAGAGCAGCACGCCCGGGGGCACCTCGCTGCGGATGTGGTCCACGCCCGCCGTCAGCGTCTGCACGACCTTCAGCCGCGGCATCCGGCCGAGCACGGGCCCGTGCCCCGGTCCGAGGTCGTACGCCGGGACGTAGAACTCGACCTCGTCCGCCGAGTCCGGCATCTCGCCGGGAGTCGGCAGCACCGTGTCGTACCGCAGGTTGTCGGGCACCTCCCCCAGCTCGCCCACGTCGAACGGCAGCCACACCAACGGTCGCTCATCAGCCATGCGGCCCAACCTAGCCAGAGTCTGGCCGGCCCGTTCACCTGAATGTCACACGTCGTTGACGGGCGGGAAGCACCCCGGGCCTAGCGTCGTGTCAACGGCAGCCCAGCCGTCCCCGACCGGCCACTTCCGGGAGTCCCCATGTCGCTCCAGCAGATGCAGCGCACGCCCTGGCGTCTCGTCAGCGCGGCCGCCCAGTGGCACCTCACGAGCCAGCAGCAGTCCCGCAGCAACGCCCTGGTCGCGAGCACCGCGCTGACCGAGCGTCGCCGCGAGCTGCTGGACGTCGAGGAGTTCCTCGCCGCCCACGCCGACCGGATCCCGGGACAGCGGGTCGGGGGACGAACCGCCTGACCTGTTCCACGAAACCACCAGGCGGCTCGGGCACACTGTCCGCTATGCCCGCCTCCCGCCCCGTCGTTCCGCTCCCGGTCCCCGGCGGGCACGAGTCACTCCGCTTCTACGACGTCACCAGCGCCGACGGCACCCGGCTGCGGGCGTGGACCAACGACGCCGACGGCCCGACGGTGCTGCTGTGCAACGGCTTGGGCACCAACCCGTACGCGTGGCCGGCCCTGCTCCGCTCGGACTGCGGCGTGCGGGTGCTCTCGTGGAACCACCGCGGGGTCGGCGGCTCGGACCGGCCGGCGGACCGGAACCGGGTCGACGTGACCGCGTTCGTCGAGGACGCTCTGGCGGTGCTCGACGACGCCGAGGTGGACCGCTGCCCGGTCGTCGGCTGGTCCATCGGCGTGAACACCGCCTTCGAGCTCGCGGTCGAGCACCCCGAGCGGGTGGCCGGACTGTTCGCGGTCGCGGGCGTGCCCGGCGGGACGTTCGCGTCGATGGGGGCTCCGCTGCAGATCCCCCGGTGGGCGCGTCGGCCGCTGAGCATCGGGGTGGCGAACACGCTCGCCCGCACCGGCTGGGCGATCAGCCCGGTGACCACGCGGCTGCCGGTGGGCCGACGCGCGGCCACCCTGCTCCGGCACAGCGGCTTCATGATGCCGAACGCCGAGACGTCGGTCGTCGAGCGCGCCGCGCGGGAGTTCCTCACCACGCCCGTGCAGTGGTACATGCACCTGGCGCGTGCCGCCGCCCGCCACGACCGCGTCCGCCTCAGCCGGATCAGGGTGCCCGCCGTCTTCGTGGCCGGCCGGTTCGACATCCTGGCCAGCGCCGAGGACATGCGCACCGCGAGCGAGCGGCTGGAACGCGCGACGTACGTCGAGCTGAAGGGGTCGCACTTCCTGCAGATGGAGCGCCCCACCGAGGTGCACCGGCAGCTGCTGGCCTTCCTCGAGGCGCTCGAGGCACTCGGAGACTGACCGTACGCTGGCCAGCGTGAAGCCGGTCCTGCTCGCACCCGCGCTGCTGGCCCTCGTGCTGACCGCGTGCTCGTCCGGCACGGACGGCGACCCGCAGGGTCTCGGCATCCCGTCGAAGGCGCCGCAGCCGAGCACCCGCACCGCGTCACCCCAGGGCACCCCTGCCGGCACGAAGCCGGGCTCCCCCCGCGTCGTACGCACCCTGGCCACCGGTCTGAAGGCTCCTTGGGGCGTCACGTTCCTGCCGGACGGCAGCGCGCTGGTGAGCGAGCGCGACACCACCCGTGTGCTGGCCATCGACGACGGCAGCGTCCGCCCGGTCGGCACCGTCGCGGGGGTCAGCCCCCAGGGCGAGGCCGGCCTCCTGGGGCTGGCCGTCTCCCCCCACTTCGCGAAGGACCGGCTGGTCTTCGCCTACCTGACCACGACGCAGGACAACCGCGTCGTGACGATGACGTACGACGGGCAGCGGCTCGGCCCACCGAAGCCGGTGCTGACCGGCATCCCGAACGGCTTCATCCACGACGGCGGACGGCTGCTGTTCGCGCCGGACGGCAACCTGTTCGTGTCCACCGGCGAGAGCGGGCAGGACCGGCTCGCCCAGGACCGCGACTCGCTCGGCGGCAAGATCCTGCGGATCACGCCCGACGGCAGGCCCGCACCGGGCAACCCGCGGAAGGGCTCGCCGGTGTGGACGATGGGTCACCGCAACGTGCAAGGCCTCGCGTTCGACGGCGAGGGCCGGCTGTGGGCGACCGAGTTCGGCGCGAACACCTGGGACGAGCTCAACCGCATCGACAGGGCCCGCAACTACGGGTGGCCGCTCGAGGAGGGCCGGGGCGACGACCCGGCCTACCGCAACCCGTTCGTGCAGTGGCGCACCGCCGACGCCTCACCCTCGGGGCTGGCCTACCTCGACGGATCGCTGTGGGCGGGTGCGCTGCGCGGCGGCCGGCTGTGGCAGATCCCGGTGGAGGCGGACGGCACGACCGGGCAGCCCCGGGACTTCTTCGTCGGCGACTACGGCCGGCTCCGGACCGTCGTGGCGGCTCCGGACGGCAACCTCTGGGTCACCACCAGCAACCGCGACGGCCGCGGCGACCCGGCCCCCGACGACGACCGGATCCTGGTCGTCTCACCCGGCTAGCTTCTCCAGGATCAGCTCGCGCACCCGGCCGGCGTCGGCCTGGCCGCGCATCTCCTTCATCACCGCGCCGATGAGCGCGCCGGCGGCCGCCACCTTGCCGTCGCGGATCTTGGCCGCGACGTCCGGGTTGGCCTCGATCGCCCGGTCGACGGCGGCCGACAGGGCGCCGTCGTCCGACACGACGGCCAGGCCGCGCTTCTCGACCACCTCGTCGGGCGTGCCCTCACCGGCGAGCACGCCGTCGAAGACCTGCCGCGCGAGCTTGTCGTTGACCTTGCCCTCGTCGACGAGCGCCTGGACGCGCGCGACGTCGGCCGGGGTGACGTTGCAGCTCGGCGATGTCGACGCCCTGCTCGTTGGCACGGCGGGCCATCTCCGAGAGCCACCACTTGCGGGCCGCCGCCGGGGACGCACCCGCGGCGATGGTCTCCTCGACCAGCCCGAGCGCGCCGGCGCCGACGGTGTCGCGCATCTCCAGGTCGCTGAAGCCCCACTCCTGCTGGAGGCGGGCCCGGCGCGCACGGGGCGGCTCGGGCAGCGCAGCGCGCAGCTTCTCCACCCAGGCGCGGTCCGGCGCGATCGGGACCAGGTCGGGCTCGGGGAAGTAGCGGTAGTCCTCGGCGTCGGACTTCTCCCGGCCCGAGGTGGTGATGCCGGTGTCCTCGTGCCAGTGCCGGGTCTCCTGGACGACCTTCGCGCCCGACGACAGCACCGCGGCCTGCCGGCCGATCTCGTAGCGGACCGCCCGTTCGACCGACCGCAGGGAGTTGACGTTCTTGGTCTCGGTGCGGGTCCCGAGCACGTCGGAGCCCGCCGGCGCGAGCGAGAGGTTCACGTCGCAGCGCAGCGAGCCCTGCTCCATCCGGACGTCGGAGACGCCGAGCCCGAGCAGCAGGTCACGCAGCTGGGCGACGTAGGCGCGCGCGACCTGCGGCGCCTGCTCGCGGGTGCCGCGGACCGGCTTGGTGACGATCTCGATGAGCGGGATGCCGGCGCGGTTGTAGTCGACCAGCGAGTGGTCGGCACCGTGGATCCGGCCCGTCGCGCCGCCCACGTGCAGCGACTTGCCGGTGTCCTCCTCCATGTGCGCGCGCTCGATGTCGACCCGCACGACCTCGCCGTCCACGTCGACGTCCATCCAGCCGTCGTAGGCGATGGGCTCGTCGTACTGCGAGGTCTGGAAGTTCTTCGGCATGTCCGGGTAGAAGTAGTTCTTCCGGGCGAACCGGCACCAGTCCGCGATCGAGCAGTTCAGCGCCAGGCCGATCCGGATCGCGGACTCGACCGCGGTCGCGTTGACGACCGGCATCGCGCCGGGCAGGCCGAGGCAGACCGGGCAGACCTGGGTGTTCGGCTCCGCGCCGAACGCCGGTGGCGCAGGCGCAGAACATCTTCGAGGCGGTGTTCAGCTCGACGTGCACCTCGAGACCGAGGGTGGGGTCGAACTTCTCGAGCGCCTCCTCGAAGGAGAGCACCGCGGCGCCGGTCGGGGCTCGTCGTGGTCATGCGGAGGCTCCTTCGAGAGCGGGGGCCTTGGCGAGCAGCGGCCCGCCCCAGCGGTCGGTGAGCAGCGTCTCGAGCGCGGCGCCCACGCGGTAGACCCGGTCGTCGGCCAGCGCCGGCGCGAGCACCTGCACACCCGCCGGGAGGCCGTCCTCGTCGGCCAGCCCGGACGGCACGGAGATGCCGGGGACGCCTGCGAGGTTGGCCGGGATGGTGGCCAGGTCGTTGAGGTACATCGCGAGCGGGTCGTCGAGCTTCTCGCCCAGCTTGAACGCGGTGGTCGGCGCGGTCGGCGAGACCAGCACGTCGACCTGCTCGAACGCCGCGGCGAAGTCGCGGCTGATCAGCGTGCGGACCTTCTGCGCCTGCGCCGTAGTAGGCGTCGTAGTAGCCGCTGGACAGCGCGTAGGTGCCGAGGATGATCCGGCGCTTGACCTCGTCGCCGAAGCCCCGGTCGCGGGTCGCCCGCATCACCTCCTCGGCGTTCGGCGCCTCGACACCCTCGGGCAGCACCCGCAGGCCGTAGCGCATCGCGTCGAACTTCGCGAGGTTCGACGACGCCTCCGCCGGGAGGATCAGGTAGTAGGTCGCCAGCGCGTGCACGAACGTGCGGGCAGGACACCTCGACGACCTCGGCGCCGGCCTCGACGAGCAGCTGCACCGCCTCGTCGAAGCGCTGCTGCACGCCGGCCTGGTAGCCCTCGCCGGTCAGCTCCTTGACCACGCCGACCCGGAGGCCCTTGACGTCGCCGGTGGCGCCCTGGCGGGCCGCCTCGACCAGCGCGGGCAGCGGCTGGTCGATCGACGTGGAGTCCAGCGGGTCGTGCCCGCCGATGATCTCGTGGAGCAGGGCGGCGTCGAGGACCGTGCGGGTCACCGGGCCCGCCTGGTCGAGCGAGTTGGCGAGCGCGACGAGGCCGTAGCGCGAGACCCCGCCGTAGGTCGGCTTCACGCCGACGGTCCCGGTGACGGCGCCCGGCTGGCGGATCGAGCCGCCGGTGTCGGTGCCGATCGCCAGCGGCGCCTCGAACGCGGCGACCGCGGCCGCGGACCCGCCGCCGGAGCCGCCGGGGATCCGGTCGAGGTCCCACGGGTTGTGGGTCGGGCCGTAGGCGGAGTGCTCGGTCGAGCTGCCCATCGCGAACTCGTCCATGTTGGTCTTGCCGAGGATCGGCAGGCCGGCCGCGCGGAGCCGGGCGACCACGGTGGCGTCGTACGGCGGCACCCAGCCCTCGAGGATCCGGGAGCCGCAGGTGGTCGGCAGACCCTCGGTGGCCAGCACGTCCTTGACCGCGATCGGCACCCCGTCCAGCGCGGACGCGGAGGTCCCGGAGGCGCGGCGCTCGTCGGCGGCCCGGGCCGCGGCCAGCGCGCCCTCCGCGTCGACGTGCAGGAACGCGTGCACGGCGCCGTCGACCTCGGCGATCCGGTCCAGGGACGCCTGGGTCACCTCGACGCTCGTGGTCTCGCCGGCGGCGAGGGCGTCGACGAGCTCGGCCGCGGTGCGGCGGGTGAGGTCGCTCATGCCTCCTCCCCCAGGATCCGCGGCACCATGAACCGCTGCTCCTCGACGGCCGGGGCACCCGCGAGGGCCTGCTCCGCGGTGAGTCCGGGTCGGGCCACGTCCTCGCGGAAGACGTTGGTCAGCGGGAGCGCGTGCGACGTCGGCGGGACGTCGTCGGCGGCCACGTCGCTGATCGAGGCGATGGACTCGAGGATGACGGCGAGCTGGGGCGCGAGGTGGTCCAGCTCCGCGTCCGAGAGGTCGATGCGCGCCAGGTCGGCGAGGTGCGACACCTCGTCGCGGCTGATGTCAGGCATGGGCGCCATCCTAGGGAACGGGCCGAACCGGTTCTCCTCGGCGTCCCCGGGCCCGACACCCTCCCGGCTAGAGTCGGAGGACCTATGGACGCACACGACGTGGACGAGCACGCCTCGATACCCGGGCAGGGCCTGCTGACCCCGGCCGAGGGCACCCACGTGCGCGAGCGGCTCCAGCAGGCCTCCGACCGCGCGGCCTACCTCTCGCAGGTCGCCCGGGGCCTCTCCGGGGCCCTGCACACCGACCGCGCCGTCGAGCTGGTGCTGGAGATGCTGGTCGGCCCGGTCGTCGACTGGGCCCAGGTGACCCTGACCGACCGCCGGCGGATGACGTTCCGCGCCCGCTCCCTCGACGGCCGGGTCACCACGTCCACGCTGGCCGCCGCCGAGCTCGACGCCGGCTCGAGCCTGGCGCGGGCCCTCACCACCGGCCTCACCGACCTGCTGATGGTCCCCGACGGCGACGACACCGACAGCTCCGCGCTGGCGTCGGCGGTGCCCGTCGCGGAGCTGCGGGACTCGCTGGTGAGCATCCGCCCGATGGACATGCTGACCATCGCGCTGTCGGCACGCGGGACGACGTACGGCGCGCTGACGATCGCCCAGCGGGCCGGGATCGGCTTCGACTCGGACGCCGTGGCCTTCCTGGAGGACTTCGCGCACCGCGTCGCGGTCACCCTGGACACCACCCGCGCGCTGGCCGAGTCGCGCCGGGTCGCCGCCGTGCTCTCGCGCGACCTGACCCCGCCGCGGCTGCCGGACCTGGACGGCGTCGAGTTCGCGACCTACTACCGCGTCGCGTTCGAGCAGGACGCGCTCGGCGGCGACTTCTACGACGTGCACGGCACCGACGACGAGTGGACCGCCGTCATGGGCGACGTCTGCGGCAAGGGTGTCGAGGCCGCGGTGCTGACCGGCAAGGTCCGGCAGGCCGTGCGCACCGGCGCGATCGTCGACCGCGACCCCGCCCAGGTGCTGCGGCTGGTCAACCGGGTGCTGATCGCGGACTCCGACGAGACGTTCGTGACCGCCATCTGCGCGCGGGCCCGCAAGGTCGGGGACGTGCTGCACCTCGACATCGCCTCCGCCGGGCACCCCGCCCCCCTCGTCGTACGACGGGACGGGTCGGTCGAGCAGGTGCCCGGTGTCCGGCACGGTGCTCGGCCTGCTGGAGGACACGGCCTACACCGACGTGCACGTCGAGCTCGCCGAGGGCGAGACCTGCCTCTTCTACACCGACGGCGTGCCCGAGGCGCCCGGTCACCGCGCCCGGTTCGGCGACGACCGGATGCGCCAGGTGCTCGAGGACACCGGCGCCTGCCACGCCAGCGCCCAGGTCGAGAGCATCGCGATGGCGCTGTCCGCGCACCTGCGCGACCGGGCCCACGACGACATCGCCATCCTGGCCGTCCAGTCGAGCAGCCGGTGACCGTCGACGTCTCCTGGGACGACCAGGTCGAGACCTACCTCGGAGCGTTGGGCAGGGGTGACCGCACCTCCGCGCTCGGGCAGGTGCGCGGCCTGCGCACCGAGGGCCACGACGTGATGGTGCTGATCCGGCGGCTCCTCGCACCCGCGCAGCTGCGGGTGGGCGAGCTGTGGGTCTCCGACACGTGGAGCGTCGCGCAGGAGCACGCCGCGACCGCGATCAGCGAGGCGGTGCTGACCTCTCTCGCGGTCGAGCGCGAGCTGTCCACCGAGCCCCGCACGGACGCGCCGACGGTCGTCGTCTCGTGCGTCGAGCAGGAGTGGCACGCCCTCCCGGCCCTGATGGTGACCGAGCACCTGCGGGCGCAGGGCTACTCCGTGAGCTACCTCGGCGCGAACGCCTCGGCGCAGGGTCTGGTCCGGCACGTCCACGAGGTCGGCCCGCGCGCGGTGCTGCTGAGCTCGTCGCTCTCGACGTTCCTCCCGCTGGCCCGCCGGCAGGTGGAGGCGGTCCGCGAGACCGGCACACCCGGTCGTGGTGGGCGGGTCCGCCTTCGACCCCGAGGGACGCCGGGCCCGGGTCATCGGCGCGACGGCGTTCGCGACCAGCGCGAGCGGGGTCGCCGACCTGGTCGCGTCGCTGCCGACCGCCGTACCTCCTGCCCCGCCACTGACGCACCCGGGCGCCGACGAGGCGTTCGTGGTCTTCGGCGACCGTGAGGCGATGGCCGACGAGGTCGCCCGGGCGGTCCTCGACGCGGTGTCGCCGCACGACCCGGGCTGGGTGCGGGTGCTCGAGGACCAGCTGCCGCACCTGGTCGGCAGCATCGCCGGCGCCCTGGTCACCGACGACCCGTCGGTCGTGCGGGCACGCGCTGACCTGGGCCGAGATCGTGCTGACCAACCGTCGGGCACCGGAGGGCACGGGCGTGGCGCTGCGCCGGGCACTGGCCGACGTGGTGCACGAGCTGCCGGTCGCCTCCCGGCTGCTCGACCCGGACCGGCCCGTTTAGGCGCGTCAACCCCCCGAGCGCGTCATTGACGCTTCCGGGGTGCCGGAGTTGGGTCGGATCGCCGGGGGAAGCCCACTCCACCACCCGGGGAGACACCCGCATGACCGACACCATCGCCGCCGAGCCCGGTCTCGGCGCCTCGTTCCGCGGCACCACGATCAGCTCCACCGACCGCGACTTCGACGCCGCACGAGCCATCTACAACGGCAGCATCGACCGCAGGCCGGCCCTCATCGTCCGCCCGCACGGCGCCGCCGACGTCGCGGACGCGGTGCGCTACGCCAACGAGCGGGGGCTGAGCCTCTCGGTGCGCTGTGGCGGGCACGGCATCGCCGGTACGTCGTTGGTCGCCGACGGCGTGCTCATCGACCTCTCGCCGCTCAAGGGCGTGCATGTCGACCGGGCCCGCGGCACGGCCATCGCGCAAGGTGGCGCGCTGTGGGGCGAGTACGACCGGGACGCCGCGCTCCACGGTGTGGCCACGCCCGGCGGCCGGGTCACCACCACCGGCGTCGGCGGCTTCTGCCTCGGCGGCGGCTACGGCTGGCTGTCCACGCTCTACGGCCTGACCTGCGACAACCTGGTCTCCGCGGACGTGGTCACCGCCGAGGGACGCCTGGTGCGCGCCAGCGAGAACGAGAACGCCGACCTGCTGTGGGGGCTTCGCGGCGCCGGCGCGAACTTCGGCGTGGTCACGGCGTACGAGCTCAAGGTGCACGACATCCCGCCGCTGATGCTCAGCGGCATGATCGTGGTGCCCAACGACGACGAGGCGCCCGACATCATCAAGGCCTACCGCGCCTACGTCGAGCAGGCGCCCGAGCAGCTGGTGTCCGCGCTGGCCACCGTGCTCGCCCCGCCGGCGCCGTTCGTGCCGCCGGAGATGGTCGGCGCCCCGATGCTCGCCATCATCGGCCTGTGGGTCGGCGACCCGGCCGAGGCCGAGGAACCGATGCGCCCGCTCCGCGCCCTCGGCGAGAACGGCATGGACCTCATGGAGCCGATGCCCTACACGGCGTTCCAGGCGATGCTGGACGACTTCGCCCCCAAGCACTGGCTGAACTACCACCGCGGCCTGCACCTCTCGGGTCTCTCCGACACCATCATCGACCCCTACCTGGAGGCCGGCCGCAACATCGGCTCGCCGATGACCCAGGGCATCATCTTCAGCAACGGCGGTGCGATCGCCCGGGTGCCCGAGGACGCCACGGCGGCGGGCAACCGCGAGGCGCCGTACATGGCGCACCCGATCGCGTGCTGGGCGACGCCCGAGGAGGGTGAGCACGAGATGGAGTGGGTGCGGCAGTTCTCGGCGGCGGTGGCCCCGGCCACGACCGGTCGGACCTACCTGAACTTCGAGCCGGGCACCACGATCGCGGACGTGAAGTCCGGGTTCGGGGAGGCGAAGTACGACCGGCTGGTCGCGCTCAAGAACACCTGGGACCCGACCAACGTGTTCCGGTCGAACCACAACATCCCGCCGAGCGGCTGGTCGCCCGAGGCGCGCCTGCCGGGCCAGACCCGGACCTGAGGAAGGGTGGAGCAGGTCGGCTAGGCGCCGACCTGCGCCACCTCGAGCGCCGCGTCCGGGCCGTCGGACAGCAGCACCCGGAAGCCGTCCTCGTCGAGGACCGGCACCTTGAGCTGCACGGCCTTGTCGTGCTTGGACCCGGGCGCGTCGCCGACGACCACGAAGTCGGTCTTCTTCGAGACGGAGGAGGCGGCCTTGCCGCCGCGCGCGAGGATCGCCTCCTTGGCCTGGTCACGGCTGAAGGCGTCGAGCGAGCCGGTGACGACGATGCTCATCCCCTCCAGGGTGCGCGGGGTCGACTCGTCGCGCTCGTCCTCCATCGTCACGTCCGCGCGACGCCACTTGTCGAGGATCACGCGGTGCCAGTCGACCGCGAACCACTCGACGACGGCCTCGGCGATGGTCGGGCCGACGCCCTCGGCGGCAGACAGCCTCTCGAGGTCGGCGGACTCGATCTCAGCCATGGAGCCGAACTCCGTCGCCAGCGCCCGGGCCGCGGTCGGGCCGACATGCCGGATGGACAGGCCGACGATGACCCGCCACAGCGGGCGGTCCTTGGCGGCGGCGAGGTTGTCGAGCAGGCGCTGGCCGTTGGCGGACAGGACCGGCTGGTCGCCCTCGCCCTTCTTGGGGGCGCGGGTGAACAGCGGCGCCCGGAGCAGCTTGGCCTCGTCGAGGTCGAACACGTCGCCCTCGTCCTCGATGACCCCGGCGTCCAGCAGCGCCCACGCGGCCTCGGAGCCGAGACCCTCGATGTCGAAGGCGCCGCGGCCGGCCACGTGGAAGACCCGGTCGAGCAGCTGCGCCGGGCACTTGCGGTGGTTGGGGCAGCGCAGGTCCTTGTCGCCCTCCTTCTGCTGCACCAGCTCGGTGCCGCAGGACGGGCAGGTCGTCGGCATCACCCACTCGGCAAGACCCTCGGGCCGCAGCGGCAGCACGGGCCCGACGATCTCGGGGATCACGTCGCCGGCCTTGCGCAGGATCACCGTGTCGCCGGGACGGACGTCCTTGCGCTTGACCTCGTGGCCGTTGTGCAGGGTCGCCCGCTCCACGGTGGAGCCGGCCACCCGGGTCGGCTCCATCACCCCGAACGGCGTCACCCGGCCGGTGCGGCCGGTGTTCACCTCGATCGCGAGGAGCTTGGCGTTGACCTCCTCGGGTGGGTACTTGTAGGCGATCGCCCAGCGCGGGGCCCGGCTGGTCGAGCCGAGCCGGCGCTGGAGGCTGACGTCGTCGACCTTGATCACGACGCCGTCGATCTCGTGCTCGACGTCGTGGCGGTGGTCGCCGTAGTAGGCGATGAACTCCTCGACCGCCGCGAGGTCCGGCAGCACCGTGGCCCGGTCGCTGGTCGGCAGGCCCCAGGCCTTGAGCGCGGCGTAGGACTCCGACTGCGCGGTCGGGGTGAACCCCTGCCGGGCGCCGAGCCCGTGGCAGACCATCGCGAGCGCCCGGGTGGCGGTGACCCGCGGGTCCTTCTGCCGCAGCGACCCGGCCGCGGCGTTGCGCGGGTTGGCGAACATCGGCTTGCCGGCGTCCTTCATGGACTCGTTGAGCCGCTCGAAGGCCTCCACGGGCAGGAACACCTCGCCGCGCACCTCGACCAGCGCGGGCACCGGGTAGTCGTCGGTGCCGGTGAGCCGGTCCGGCACGTTGTCGATGGTGCGCACGTTGGGCGTGACGTCCTCGCCGGTGCGACCGTCGCCGCGGGTGGCGGCCCGGACCAGCCGGCCCCGCTCGTAGAGCAGGTTGATCGCCAGCCCGTCGACCTTGAGCTCGCACAGCATGGCCGGGTCCGCGACGCCGTCACGGGCCAGCCGCCCCCTCCAGGTCTCGAGCTCCTCGAAGCTGAACGCGTTGTCGAGGCTCATCATCGGCTCGAGGTGGTCGACCGCGGTGAACTCCGTCGACACCGCGCCGCCGACCTTCTGGGTGGGCGAGTCCGGCGTGCGCAGCTCGGGAAACTGCTCCTCGAGCTCCTCGAGCCGGCGCATCCGCTGGTCGAAGTCGGCGTCGGAGAGCGTGGGCTGGTCGAGCACGTAGTAGCGCCAGCGGGCGTCCTCGACCTGCTCGGACAGGGCGCTGTGCTCCTCGCGTGCGGCCGGGTCGGCGACGGCGGGCTCGGTCGGGTCGGGCATGGCCCCATCCTGCCGTGCCGCACCGACACCCGACGACTCATCTCCACCCATCCGGGCTGTTGCGGGGCGCGAACTCGTTTGGACGCCATTGAGAGGATCCACCCGTGCCTGCTTCGCTGACGCGCCGCGACGTCGAGGGCAGCCCCGAGGGGCTCGTGCTGATGCTGCACGGGGGCAAGGCCGACGGCCTGGCCCCGGTCGACGACGGCTCCGCCTCCTGGCGCCGGTCGCGCTGGATGATGGACCACGTCCACGGCCGGATGAACCGCGCGGGCGTGAGCGTCTGGCTGCTGCGCTACTCGATCCGCGGATGGAACGCCCGGGTCGCCTCTCCCCCGTCGCCGGTGCCGGACGCCCGCTGGGCGCTCGACGAGGTCCGCCGCGAGCTCGGCGACGTGCCGGTGGTGCTGCTCGGCCACTCCATGGGCGGGCGTACGGCGGTCGCGGTGGCCGACGACCCCAGCGTCGTCGGCGTCGTGACGATGGCGCCCTGGCTCCCGCCGGACGAGCCGAACGCCGGCCTGGCCGGCAAGCCGTTCGCGGCGGCGCACGGACGCAGCGACAAGATCACGTCGTTCCGGCAGACCCGGGCCTTCTGCCGCAACGCGGAGGCCCTGGCCTCCTCGGTGGAGATGCACGACATGGGCCGGGTCGGTCACTACATGTTCCGCAAGGTCCCGGCCTGGAACCGCTTCGCGGTCGACCGGTCGCTGGCCCAGCTCGGCGTCCGCCAACCCACCTGAGCGGTTTACCCGGATTTCATTTGCGTGCAGCATGCACGCAGGTCTATCGTTCTGGATAGAACGAAACCGTTTCGTTTCATCCATGTCAACGGAGACCGAAGATGACCCCCACCGGCGGACCCCGCCCCCGCGTCGAGGGCGAGCGTGAGTCGGAGATCCTCGACGCCGCGCTCGTGCTGCTCTGCCGGGTCGGCTACGACCGGTTGACCATGGACGCGGTCGCCGCCGAGGCGAAGGCGAGCAAGGCAACGCTCTACCGCCGCTGGTCGAGCAAGCCGTCGCTGGTCGTCGACGCGATCCTGCGCAGCAAGGAGGCCCTCCAGGCCCCCGAGGTGGACACCGGCAGCCTGCGCGAGGACCTCGTGCAGATGGCCTGCGGGCACGGCGGCCTCACGGACACGAGGTCGGCCGAGATCATGGCCGGCCTGGTCACCGCCCTGCACCACGACCCCGACTTCGCCGTGGAGTTCCGCACCCGCGTCCTCGGCCCCAAGCTCGAGATCGGCCGCCGCGTCTTCGAGCGGGCCCGGGCCCGCGGCGAGATCACCGCGGACCTCGACCTCGACCTGCTGTCCTCCGCCCTCGCGGGCATCATCCTGCACCGCAGCTTCGTGCTCGGGCTGCCCGCCGACGAGAAGACCGTCGCCCAGGTGGTCGACGAGATCATCCTCCCCGCCGCGACGCGCCGTTCCGTCTGACACCACCCCGACCCTCCCGCACCACCTCCACCCCCTCCGACGTACCGAAGGAACACGCATGTCCATCGCAACCGCACCGGCGGCCGAGCCCACCACGGGATCCGGCCACCGCCACCTCGGATGGGCGCTCGTGCTCATCTCGGTGGCCCAGCTGATGGTGGTGCTCGACGCCACCATCGCGAACATCGCCCTGCCCTTCATCAAGCACGACCTGGGCATCTCCCAGGCCAACCTGTCCTGGGTGGTCACCGGCTACGCCCTCGCCTTCGGCGGCCTGCTGCTGCTCGGCGGCCGGCTCGGCGACCTCTACGGCCGCCGCCGGATGTTCATGGTCGGCGTGGTGATCTTCGCGATCGCCTCCCTGCTCGGTGGCCTGGCGACCAGCGAGGCGCTGCTGCTCGGCGCCCGGGGCCTCCAGGGTCTCGGCGCGGCCATCGCCTCCCCCGCCGCCCTGGCACTGATCACCACGACCTTCCCGGCCGGCCCGCAGCGCAACCGGGCGTTCTCGGTCTACGCCGCGATGTCCGGCGCCGGGGCCGCCGTCGGCCTGATCCTCGGCGGCTGGCTGACCGGCCTCGAGCCGACCTTCTTCGGCCACGTCGTCGACGGCTGGCGGCTGACCTTCCTGATCAACGTGCCGATCGGCCTGCTCGCCGCGGCCGCCGCGCCCCGGCTGCTCGCGGAGAGCGAGTCGCACCCCGGCGAGCTCGACCTGCCCGGCGCGCTGTCCGGCACCCTCGGCCTGGTCGGGATCGTCTACGGACTCACCCGGGCCGGCGACCCCCGCTACGGCTGGGACGACAGCTGGACCCTGGCCGCGCTGGGCGTCGGCGTCCTGCTGCTCGTCGCCTTCGTGGTCATCGAGCGGACCGTGTCGCACCCGCTGCTGCCGTTCCGGATCCTCGCCAACCGCAGCCGCGCCACCAGCTTCGTCGCGATGATGCTCGTGCCGGCCGCGATGTTCGCGATGTTCTACTTCCTCTCGCAGTTCGTGCAGAACGTCATGGGCTTCTCACCGCTGAAGACCGGCGTCGCGTTCCTGCCGTTCAGCGCCGGCATCGTGGTCGCGGCCACCGTGTCGTCCAAGCTGGTGGAGCGGGTCGACCCGCGCTGGCTCGCCGGCATCGGTACGGCGATGGCCGGCGCCGCGCTGTTCGGGTTCTCCCGGCTGCCCTACGTCGACGCGCTGGGCGGCCTGTCGGTCGACGCGCACTACGCGTCCGACGTCCTGCCGTTCATCGTCCTGATGTCGCTGGGCATGGGCATGACGTTCGTGCCGCTCACCCTGACCGCCGTGCACGGTGTCGGGGCGCGTGACTCGGGCATCGGTTCCGGCGTGCTGAACACCATGCAGCAGGTCGGCGGCGCGCTCGGTCTCGCCACCCTGTCGACGGTCGCGGTGCACTTCACCTCCGACAAGGTCACCTCGCTGGTCACCGCGGCGAAGGCGGCCGCACCGGCCGGCGGCGCGGACCCCGAGCAGGTCCGGCAGATGCAGACCCTCATCGGGCACGTGGCCTTCACCGAGGGCGCGACGCACGCGTTCCTCACCGGCGCCGGGATGATCTGGCTCGGCACGCTGATCGTGGTGCTGTTCCTCAACGTGAAGCACGAGGAGCTGGCCACCGACGAGGTCCCCGAGGGCGTGCACGTCGGCTGACCGGCAGGCCCCCGCACAGCACGAAGCCCCGCCCTCCTCACGGACGGCGGGGCTTCGTCGTGTCTCAGACCGGCGCGACACCGTTCGTGGCGACGACCGCCGGCACGGCCGGTGTGGACGGCGTGGACGGCGCCGGCGAGTCGGAGCGGATGGTCTGGATCAGCCGCTGCGCGAGGCCGAGCCCGGCACCGCCCATCGTGAGCGCCTTGCCGAGCAGGTCCTCCATGCCGTCGGCGCCGTTGAGCACCACCATGTTGTCGATGTTGCCGAGGGCCGAGGCGCCGGCGCGGACGATCTCGGGGTACTGCTCCGCGATCATCTGCGCGATCACCGCGTCCTGGTTCTCCGCCAGCGCCGCGGCGCGGGCCTTGATGCCCTCGGCCTCGGCGAGCGCCTTGGCGCGGATCGCCTCACCCTCCGCGAGACCCTTGGCCTGGGCGGCCTCGGCCTCGGCGAGACCGCGGGCCCGCATCGCGTCCGCGTCGGCGAGCGCACGGGTCTTGGCCACGGCCGCCTCCGCGTTGCCCATCGACTCGGTCGCCTTGCCGGTCGCCGCACCGCGCAGCTCCTGCTCGCGGGCGTTCGCCTCGGCGGCGGCGATCTTGGCCTCGCGCTCGGCGTTCGCCAGCGTCACCTGCCGGTAGGCCTCGGCGTCGGCCGGCTTGCGGATCTCGGACTCCAGCACCTTCTCCCGACGCGTCGCGTCGAGCTCGGCGGTCGACGTCTCGGCGCGGACCACCTCCTGGCGGGCCTTGGCCTCGGCGAGCGGGCCGGACTGCGCGGCCTCGGCCTTGGCCTGGTCGACCTCCGCCTGGTAGCCGGCCTGCGCGATCGCCGACTGCCGCACGGCGGCGGCCTTCGCCGCGTCGGCGGCCTGCTCGGCCTCGGTGGCCTCCTGGTCACGCTGAGCGGCGGCGATCCGGGCCTTGGACTCGATGGCGGCCGCCTGCGGCTTGCCGAGGTTCGCGATGTAGCCGGACTCGTCGTCGATCTCCTGGATCTGCAGCGAGTCGACCACCAGGCCGAGCTTGCCGAGGTCGTCGGCCAGCGAGGACCGGATGTTCGCGGTCAGCTCCTCGCGGTTGTGCAGCATGTCCTCGACGGACATGCCACCGACGATCGCGCGCAGGTGGCCGGCGAACAGCTCGTGGATCGTGGAGAGCATCAGCTCGTCCTTCTGCTCCAGGAAGCGCCGCGCGGCGTTGCGGATCGAGCCCTGGTCGTCGCCCACCTTGAAGGCGACGATGCCCTTCACCGTCAGCGGGATCGACTGGTTCGACACCGCGTTGACGATCAGGCCGGTGGACTTCGTGCCGAGCGGCAGGCGACGCACGGTCTGGAAGCCGGGCAGGACCGCCGTGCCCCGACCGACCACGATCTTGAAGCCGCGGCTGTCTTCCGAGCTCGCCTCGCCGTGGGCGCCGAGGCCGGAGATGATCAGCGCCTCGTTGGGCTCGGCCACGCGCCATACGGTGCGGAACAGCAGGATGAGCACGAGCAGCGCGGCGACGGCCGCGCCGATGGCGAACAACATGGGACTCCCCGTTTCTGGATGTGGTGTGCCGAAGCGGGCGGCTAGCGGCGCGCTGGTGAGACGTAGACGGTGCGAGGCTCGTGGTGCTCCATCACGACGACCAGCTCGCCGACGGCGATCTCCTCGTCGTTGTAGGGGTAGGCGTTGAACGCCTCGCTCCCCCCGCGGATGGCGATGATGACCTCGCCCACGCGGCCGGGGCCGACCCTGCCGGTCACCCGTCCCGTCCTGCCGACCATCTGCTGGCCGCTCCCTCCGCCCGTCCGGAGAGGGATCCTCTCACCTCAACCGGCGTCACGCAGGTGAGTTGCCACCTTGGCCACCAGACGCATGGCCTCGCGTGCCCACGCCGCGTCGGCGCCGGCCAGCCCGCAGGCCGGCGTGACGACCAGCGACCCGGCGCTCCCGGGGTCGAGGCCGAGCATGTCGAGGAAGCGCAGCACCCGCTCGGTGACCGTGCTGTCGGTCGGTCTGCGGTCCGGCGCGACGCTCGGCACCACACCGAGGTGCACCGGCCGCCCCTGCTCGAGCAGGACGGCCAGGTCGTCGTACGCCGCGGGCGCGAGCACGTCGAGGTCGACGGACACGCCGGACGCACCGGCGCCGGTCAGCAGCGAGACGGGTACGTCGGCGGCGCAGCAGTGCGCGACGGGGACGGCCCCGGCGTCCCGCACGGCGGCGAAGACCAGCTCCAGCGCGGCGGAGGCGGCCGGCGCGTCCACGGAGCGGTGCCGGTGGAAGCCGGACGCGGTCGGCACCCGGCCCGCCAGCACGGCCGGCAGCGCGGGCTCGTCGACCTGCACCACCAGGTCGGCGCCGGTGACCCGCCGGCGCAGGTCGGCGACGTGGGACCGGAGCCCCTCGGCGAGCGCCTCGGCCAGCTCGCGCCGGGCGCCGTGGTCAGCGAGCACGCGGTCGCCGCGCGGGCGCTCGACCGTCGCGGCGAGGGTCCACGGTCCGGCGACCTGGGTCTTGAACGAGCCGGCGTAGCCCTGCGCGTGCTCCTCGACGACGTCGAGGTCCTGCGCGAGCAGCGACCGGGCCCGGCGGTGGTCGACGCCCGAGGCGCCGGACGGACCGGTGAGCCGCCAGCCGGCCGGCTGCAGGTCGGCGCCCAGCTCGGCGACCACCGCCAGCGCTCGCCCGGTCAGGTCCGCGACGGCGCCACGGCCGGGCAGCTCCGGCACGTGCGGCAGGTCGGGCAGCGTGTCGAGGACGGTCTTGACCGCGACCTCGTAGTCGCCGGCATCGGTCCCCGGCAGGGAGCCGACACCGGTGGCCGCGGTCACGCGCGTGCCCCCGTGCGCGACGTCGAGGCGATCGTGCAGGAGCCGACGACCCGCGTCCCGTCGTACACGACGGCGGCCTGGCCGGGCGCGATGCCCTGCGCGGGGTCCACCAGCTCCACGAGTACGTCGTCCCCGGTGACCGTGACGACCGCGCGGTGCTCCTCGCCGTGGGCGCGGAGCTGGACGGTGCCGTGCAGGGGGCCGGACGGGACGGTGCCGCACCAGCGCGGCCGGATGCCGGTGAGCCGGTCGACGGTGAGCTCCTCGCGGGGACCGACGGTGACCCGTCCGGAGACCGGCTCGATGTCGAGCACGTAGCGCGGCCGCCCGTCGTCGGTGGGACGGCCGATGCGCAGGCCCTTGCGCTGGCCGATGGTGAAGCCGTGCGTGCCGTCGTGGCGGCCCAGCACCTCGCCGGTCACGTGGTCGACGAGCTCGCCGGAGCCGGCGCCGAGCTTGTCGCGCAGCCACCCGGCGGTGTCGCCGTCGGAGATGAAGCAGATGTCGTGGCTGTCCGGCTTGCGGGCCACGGTGAGACCACGCCGGTCGGCCTCGTCGCGCACCGCCGGCTTGCGGGAGTCGCCGAGCGGGAACAGCGAGTGCGCCAGCTGCTCCTGGGTCAGCACGCCGAGCACGTAGGACTGGTCCTTGCCCATGTCCACGGCCCGGTGCATCGCGATCAGCCCGTCGTCGCCGGTGACCAGCTGCGCGTAGTGGCCGGTGGCGACGGCGTCGAACCCGAGCGCCATCGCCCGGTCGAGCACCGCCGCGAACTTGATCTTCTCGTTGCAGCGCAGGCAGGGGTTCGGGGTGCGCCCGGCGGCGTACTCCGCCTTGAAGTCCTCGACCACGTCCTCGTGGAAGCGGTCGCTCAGGTCCCAGACGTAGAACGGGATGCCGATCACGTCGGCGGCCCGCCGGGCGTCGTTGGAGTCCTCGATCGTGCAGCAGCCGCGCGCACCGGTGCGGTACGACTGCGGGTTGCGCGACAGGGCGAGGTGGATGCCGGTGACGTCGTGGCCGGCCTCGGCCGCCCGCGCGGCCGCGACCGCGGAGTCGACACCGCCGGACATGGCAGCCAGCACACGCACCGCGGTCAGCCGGCCTTCTTCGCGGCGGAGCCGGACGCGATTCCCGCGGCCCGGGCTCGCTCGACGACCGGCCCGATCGCGTCGCCGAGCGCGTCGACGTCGGCCTCGGTGCTGGTGTGGCCGAGCGAGAACCGCAGCGAGCTGCGGGCCTGCTCCTCGTCGCGGCCCATCGCGAGCAGCACGTGCGAGGGCTGCGGCACACCCGCCGAGCAGGCGGAGCCGGTCGAGCAGGCGATGCCTCGGGCGTCGAGCAGCATCAGCAGCGAGTCGCCCTCGCAGCCGGGGAAGGTCAGGTGCGCGTTGCCCGGGAGGCGGTGCGCGAGGTCCGGGTCGGGGTCGCCGTTGACCCGGGCGTCCGGCACCACCTGCTGGATCCTGGTGACGAGCGCGTCGCGCAGCGCCGCCACCCGGGCGGCGTGCTCGGCCTGGTTGCGCACGGCGATCTCGATCGCCGTCGCGAAGCCGGCGATCGCGGGGGTGTCGATGGTGCCGGAGCGGATGTCGCGCTCCTGGCCGCCGCCGTGCAGCTGCGGGGTGACGTCGAGGTCGCGGCGCACGACGAGCGCCCCGACGCCGTACGGTCCGCCGGCCTTGTGCGCGGTCAGTGTCAGCGCGTCGACACCGGAGGCGGCGAAGTCCACCGGCACCTGGCCGACCGCCTGGACCGCGTCGGTGTGCACCGGGATGTCGTGGGCGTGGGCGATCTCGACGACGTCGGCGAGCGGCTGGACCGTGCCGACCTCGTTGTTGGCCCACATGACCGAGACCAGCGCGACACTGCCGGGGTCGCGCTCCAGCGACGCCCGCAGCGCGGAGACGTCGAGCCGGCCCAGGGCGTCGACGGGCAGCAGCTCCACGTCGGCGCCCTCGTGCTCGGCCAGCCAGTGCAGCGGGTCGAGCACGGCGTGGTGCTCGACGGAGGTGCTGAGGATGCGGGTGCGGCGCGGGTCCTGGGCCCGGCGGGCCCAGAACAGACCCTTGAGCGCGAGGTTGTCGGACTCGGTGCCGCCGGAGGTGAACACCACCTCGCCGGGCCGGCAGCTCAGGGCCCGGGCGATCGTCTCGCGGGACTCCTCGACGACGCGGCGGGCCGCGCGGCCGTGGGCGTGCAGCGACGACGGGTTCCCGAGCTGGGTGAGCTGCGCAGTCATCGAGGCGACGGCCTCGGCGTACATGGGCGTCGAGGCCGCGTGGTCGAGGTAGACGGTGTCGGTCATTGCACCCACAAGCGTACGGCGTGCCGGTAGCCCGTCGGTCTGCGCAGTCAGTCCGCGGCGTCCAGCCGCGCCTGCCACGGGTGGTCCGGGAGGGTACGGCGCACCGCGTCGGCCAGCCACGTCCGCTGCGCGTCGTCGAGCAGCGGCCAGACGTTGTCGAGGTCGACCTCGTCCTTGGGCCGGTGCTGGAGCGCCTTGAACAGCAGCGTCACCTCGGGGTTGAGGTAGCGGATGCCGTCCGCGGCCACCCAGGTCACGTCCTCGAGGTCGGCCACGTGGGAGTCGTCCCGCTTGGACAGCCAGCGGCCGTCGCGGTCGGGGTTGAGGATGCAGTCGACACGCCACGGCGACCGCGCGTCCGTGCGCATCCAGATCTGGCTGCGCGGGTGCAGGGGCTCGGGGTGCTCGTCGTCGAGGATGCGGAAGGTCCCGCCCCAGTTGCTCCAGAGGTGGAAGGTGCCGCCGAGGTGCTCCCGCAGGGCGGGCACGTCCTTGTCGAAGACCACGAGGTCGATGTCCTCGTGGAAGCGGCGGACCCCCGTGAACGCCTCGATGGCGTGGCCCCCGACGATCCACCAGTCGGCCGGGAAGCCCGCCATCAGCTCACGCAGCTCGCCGGGTGTGAGCGGGTCCCAGTCGCCGTAGACGTCGTAGAAGGCGACGTCCTCCGGGGTCGGCTCCCAGGCGAGCGGCTCGGTCACCGGGACACTGCGACGGTCGCGACCAGCGCGCGGTGGTCGGTGTCCTGCACGGTGACCGACTCGGTGCTGCAGGGCACGCATCCCCTTGCTGAGCAGCACGTGGTCGATCGGCACCAGGGACGGCACCGAGAAGCCGAGCCGGGACACCTCGCCGGCCGCCGGCCAGGTGGGCTGCCACTGCGAGTCCGCCTGCGTCGCGGCGTCCTCGAAGCCGATGCCGACCAGGGACGCGCATCGGCACGTGGTCCATGGTCGCGTTGAGGTCGCCGACGACGAGCGTCCGCTCCGAGGTCGCCCGGGCGGCGTGCCGCACCACACCCTGGTCGGTCCGCCAGCCGGTGACGTCCCCGATGGGCGGGCGCGGGTGCACCGCGAGCAGGTGGACCCGGCCGGCGGGCGTGCGGACGTCCATCGCGTAGCTGCCGAACATCGTGGCGAGCCGGTGCACGGAGCGCAGCGGGTAGCGGGAGAACACCATCGTCCCGGCCGGACCGTCCGCCGGCCTGCCGGCACGGTGCTCCAGCGCCTGGTCGAGGCCGGCCGCCTCCAGCCCGGACAGCGCCTCGGGCGTCACCTCCTGGAGGACCAGCACGTCGACGTCGTCGGCCAACGCCACCTCCACCACCCGCGGGGTGTCGGCCTGACCGAACCGCAGGTTGGCGGTCATCACGTGCAGCCGGTGCGGGGACGCGGCGTCGGCGGCCGGTGTCCCGACGAACGGGCCGCTCGCCCAGAACGCGTGCAGCAGCATGCCGACCAGCGACACCACGACCAGCAACCGGGCGGTGCCGCGCCAGAAGCCGTCGGCCCCGCCACCAGGCCAGCAACAGCGGCAGGAGGGCGGCCGCGTAGAGCAGCACGGCGTAGGGCGTGAACGCGATGAGCCGGACCCAGGTGCCGCCCTGCGGGTCCAGGAGCCGGTCGCCGGTGAGCAGGAACGCCGGCACCAGCAGCGCGGTCACGAGCAGTCCGAGCAGCAGCCAGCGCAGCCTTCATGCCCACCACGGTAGATAAGCGCCGGCCGAAAACCGGTGGCGCAGCGCCGGGACGCCCGGCACACTGGGCGCGCCATGAAGAGCTGACACCGGTCCCCCGCCCGCACTCACCCGTGATCGGTGTCCCCTCATGTCCTCCTCCCTCTCCTTCCTGCCCGCGTTGTCGGCCCTCGTCGGCCGCGACCTGGCCAAGTCCTACGGCGACCGCCTCGTGCTGGACGGCGTCGAGCTCGTCGCGACACCCGGCCGGCCGCTCGGCCTCGTCGGCGAGAACGGCGTCGGCAAGTCGACGCTGCTCCGGCTGCTGGCCGGCGACGAGACGCCGGACGCCGGCTCGGTCGAGCGGCCGGCCGACCTCGTGCACCTCACCCAGGAGCCCGACTTCCCCGAGGGCGCCACCGTCGGCGACGTGCTCGACGAGGCGCTGGCACCGCTGCACCGTGCGGTCGCCCGGCTCGAGGAGCTGGCCGGCCGGCTCGACGAGCCGGGGGTCGCGGAGGAGTACGACGCGACGCTGACCTGGGCCGGTCTCCACGACGCCTGGGACGCGGACACCCGCGCCGACCGGGCCGCCGCCCGGCTCGGGCTCGGCCGTCTCGACCGGTCGCGCCCGGCGGCAGCGCTCTCCGGCGGACAGCGCAGCCGGCTCGCGCTGGCCGCCCTGGTCACCCGGCGTCCGACCTGCGTGCTGCTCGACGAGCCGACCAACCACCTCGACGACCAGGCCGTGTCCCTCCTCGAGGAGTTCGTGACCTCGCTGCCCGGCGTCGCCGTGGTCGCCAGCCACGACCGCGCCTTCCTGGACGCGGTCTGCGGGGCGATCGTCGACCTCGACCCCGGCGGCCAGCGCTTCACCGGCGGCTACACCGAGTACCTCGCCGAGAAGCGGGCCGCCCGTCGCCGCTGGCAGGAGGCCTTCGAGGCCCAGCAGGACGAGCTCGACGGGCTGCGCCGGGCCGCCGCCACGACCGCGCGCGCCGTGGCGCCGCACAACCGGCCGCCGCGGGACGGCGACAAGTTCATCCACCACTTCAAGGGGCAGAACGTCGCCCGCGCCGTCAGCCGCCGGGTGAAGGACACCGAGCGCCGCATCGAGGTGCTGGAGCGTGACCGGATCCCCAAGCCGCCCGCGCCGTTCTCCTTCCGCGGGGTGCTCGCCCCGGTCCGTCGTACGACGGGCGTGGTGGTCGCCGCGCGCGACCTGGAGCTCGCGGGCCGGCTGCACCTTCCCCGGCTCGACGTACCCGCGGGCGGGCGGCTGCTGGTCACCGGGTCGAACGGGTCGGGCAAGTCCACGCTGCTCAAGCTCGTGGCCGGGGAGCTCGAGCCGACGGCCGGCAGCCTGACCGTGGCGGCGCACCGGGTCGGCCACCTGCCGCAGGACGTGGTGTTCTCCCGCCCCGACCGCACCGCCGCCGAGGTGTACGCCGCGGCGACCGGGTCGCCGGTCCCGCTCGCCGACCTGGGGCTGCTGCACCCGCGCGAGGCGCACCGGCCGGTCGGGGTGCTGTCCACCGGCCAGCAGCGCCGCCTGGGGCTGGCGGTGCTGGTGGCGCGCCGACCCGACCTGCTGCTCCTCGACGAGCCGACCAACCACGTCTCCCTGGCGCTCGCCGACGAGCTCGAGGAGTCGCTGGGCCGGTTCCCCGGCACCGTCGTCGTGGCCAGCCACGACCGCTGGCTCCGGCGCAGGTGGACGGGCGACGTCGTGTCCCTTTGAGGAGGAATGACCCTTTCGGGCCATCCAGATCGACTGAACGACGTGAGACGAGCGTCCGGACGGTGGTCGTCGGAGGCGGGGTGAGATCAGGACACTCTCTGCATGGCCGGGGGAAGCAGGCACCGAGACGTCGCAGCACGACGGGTGCTGCTGCCGTGCGCCTTCGCCATCACGGTGAGCACCGCGCTCGTCACCGCCGTCGCCCTGTTCAACGTCGACGAGGTGTCCTCGAGCGCGCTCGCCCTGGACGCCTTCCGGCTGGGCGCGTCCGCGCTGTTCCTCGCCGCCGGGCTGCTGCGCCTGACCCGGTGGCGGGTCACCACGGACCCGAACAGCGCCCTGCTCGCGGCGGCGATGCTGATGCTCGGCATCCTCTGCCTGCCGCTGGGCAACCTGGTGACCCAGGTGGTGCACGACGGCCTGGAGCCGACCGCGGCGCTGGCCGGACGAACCATCGGCACCGTCGCCTGTCTCGCGCTCGCGCTGCGGGCGATGACGGTGTCGGACGAGGACACCGCCACCGACTGGGCGCGGGCGCTGCTCACCGCCGGGGCCGTGGCGAGCGCCGGGCTGGCCGGCCTCGTCGGCCTGTTCAGCGTGGCCCCGCCGACCCTGACGCATCGCGCGCTGCTCGCGGTCGTGATCGACCTGGCGCTGGCCGGCAGCCTGGGTGGCCCTCGGCCTCGCCGCGTCGCGCCGCGACGTCAAGCAGCCGTGGGCAGGCCGGGTCGCGCCGTTGTACGCCTCCCTCGGAGTCGTCGAGCTGCTGCGCGCCCTCGACCAGGTGCAGCCCGGCTCCTGGTCGATGCCCGCGGTGGCACTCCTGAGCTCGGTGGCGATGATCACCGCCCACGCGTCGTACGTCGACCTGACCGAAGCCGTGCGCACGGCCGACCGCGTCGGGCGTCGCGCGGCCGGCCTCGGGGACGGCGTCACCGCGATCCTGTCCTCCACCGGGGACGCGACCGAGCCCCGCAGCGACGTCGACGTGACCGCCCTCGTGAACGACGTGGTCCGCCACCGGACGCTCGTCGGGCAGGAGGTCCGGGTGCGCGGCCTGGCCGGCTACGCCCACGTCCGGGCCGGCGACGTCGCCGCCGCGCTGGAGCGGCTGCTGGTCAACGCGCACACCTACGCCCCGCAGAGCCCGGTCACGGTGCACGTGGTCGCGATCGGGCGCCGCATCGAGGTCTCCGTGGCCGACCGCGGGCCCGGCATGTCGGCCGCCGCCGCGAGCGCCTTCGGCTCCGCCCAGGTCGGACGGGCCGGCGGTCTCGGGCTGCACGTGGCCCGGGCCCTGATGGCCCGCAACGGCGGCGACCTCGAGCTGCGCAACCGCATCGGCGGCACCACGTTCGTGCTCTCGCTGCCGGCCTCCGAGGACCAGCGGACACCCCCGGTGGTGCCGCGGTGGGAGACGGTTCATCAATTCTGACGATGCCGGCCCGGCCCGGCCCGGGGCATCCTTGTCGGTGACGGCCGGGGGATGGCCGACGCAAGGAGGAGGGGCCGAACTCCCAAGGCGGCCCCTCCTCCTTGCGCTGCCGTCTAGTGCCAATGGACTAGCAGGCGGACCTGAACGGCGGGTCCGCCCGCAGCTGCGTTCCCGGACACTGGTCCGGTGAGCGACGGGGAGCCTGCGGACGCGCCGACCGGACGGTTGCTGGCCGTGGCCGGCGCCGTCGTCGGCGCGGTGCTGCTCGTCGTCCCCGTGATCGTCTGGCTCGACCTGGAGCGGTCCACCGCGGTCACCGTGGTCACCAACGTGGCCCGCGTGGTGGCCGCCACCATGTTCCTCACCGCCGGCGCGATCCGGCTCGCTCGCTGGTGGGTCACGGACGAGGCCCGCAGCGCGTACATGGGTGCCTCGCTGGTCGTGCTCGGCGGCTTCCTGCTCCCGCTGTGGCACCTCGCCCGCACGCTCGGCGAAGGTGACCCCGGCAACCTGGTCCCGGTCCTCACCCGCGGGGTCGGGACCGCGGTGTGCCTGGCGCTGGCGGTCTGCGCGCTCGCCCGAGGCGACGACGACTCCCTGCCGCTGAGGCCCCGGATCCTGCTGGCCCGCGGCGCGGGACTCACCGCCGGCGCCTTCTCCGGTCTGCTCGCGGTGGGTGTGCTGCTGCCCGGGGTGCTCCAGGCCGGCCGGACCGTGCACGTCACCCTCGACGCGGCGATGGTCTGCGGCTGGATGGCCGTCTCGGTGTTCGCTCGACGGCGCGACGCGTCGCAGCGGTGGGCCGGCCGCGCCGCTCCCCTGCTGGCCGCGATGGGCGTCGTCGAGCTGTTCCGCCTGCTCGCCACCGCGTTCGGCAGTCCGTGGCTGACCGCGGCCGCCCTGCTGTCGGCACTGCTCGGCGCGGTGACCTGCTGGGCCGCGCTACGCGACCTGTTCGACGCCACCTCGGCCGCGCACCAGCGCGCCGCCGACCTGTCCACGGCGCTCGGCCAGGCGAACGCCGCGGCCACCGCCCACGACGCCTGGCGCGAGGAGCTCACGCACGACCTGCGCAACTCCCTCGTCGGCCTGCGTGCCGCGCTGCACACTCTCTCGGCGTACGACGGGGCGCTCGACCAGACCACCGCCCGGCAGCTGCGCGAGGCCGCGGTGGACGAGGTCGCGCACCTCGAGCACCTCGTGGACGGGGCCGACCGCGAGGAGGTCGTGGACTTCGAGGTGGCCGGCGTGGTCCGCACGGTGGTCCGCACCCGCCGCGCCACCGGACAGCGGGTCCGGCTGGCCGGCACCGCGGGTGTCGTGCGAGGGCGTCCCGGCGACCTCGCGACCGTGCTGCAGAACCTCCTCGTCAACGCCGCCGCGCACGCACCGGACAGCCCCGTGACCGTGCAGCTCGGCACCGGCGACGGGTTCGTCGAGGTGGCGGTCTCCGACCGGGGACCCGGTCTCACCGAGGACGAGGCGGCCCGGGTGTTCGACCGCGGCGTGCGCGGCGCCTCCAGCAACGGGTCCGGGCTCGGTCTCTACGTCGCACGCACGTTGATGCGCAACCACGGCGGGGACGTCGAGCTGCGGAGCCGGGTCGGCGGCGCCTGCTTCGTGGTCGTCCTCCCGGCCGTCGAGCGGCGCGCAGGCGAACGCTCCGCCGCTGCCCGGGCGGGTGACGGCGTGACGGCCCAACGACTGCGTGTGGTGGTGGTCGACGACCATCGCCTGCTGGCGCAGAGCCTCGCGATCTCGCTGAGGCAGGAGGGGATCGACTGCTCGGTGGCCGCGCTCGCGGCCCCGGACGAGCTGGTCCGCTCGGTCGTGGCCGAACGACCCGACGTCGTCCTGCTCGACCTCGACCTCGGACCGGTCGCCGGGGACGGCGTCGCCCTGGTGGCACCCCTGACCCGGGCCGGCTGCCGGGTGGTGCTGGTGACCGCGTCCACCGACCCGGTGCGGCTGGCCACGGCCCTGGGCGACGGCGCCGTCGGGGTGCTCGCCAAGACGGAGCCGGTCGAGGTGCTGCTCGCCGCCGCGACCGCAGCCGCCCGGGGCGAGCCGGTGATGGACGAGGAGCACGAGCGGGCCCTCCGGGCGAGCGCCCGTGCCCGGCACGCCGCCCGCACCGCGGCGCTGGCCCCGTTCACCCGGCTGACCGAGCGGGAGGCGCACGTGCTGCGGTGCCTGGCCGGCGGCCGGAGCGTCGCGACGATCGCCGCGACGTCGTACGTCGCCGAGGCGACCGTGCGCACGCAGGTGCGCGGGGTGCTGACGAAGCTCGGCGTCGGCTCCCAGCTCGAGGCCGTGGCGCTCGCGCACCAGGCCGGGTGGCTGGAAACCGACGCCGAGTAGGAGCCGGGTGAAGGCCTCAGCCCTTGCGCTTGGTGATCTCCTCGGTCGCGGCCGGGAGCACGCTGTGCAGGTCGCCCACGACACCGAAGTCGACGAGCTCGAAGATCGGCGCCTCCTCGTCCTTGTTGACCGCGACGATCGTCTTGGACGTCTGCATGCCCGCCCGGTGCTGGATGGCGCCGGAGATGCCGTTGGCGACGTAGAGCTGCGGCGACACCGTCTTGCCGGTCTGGCCGACCTGGAACGCGTGCGGCATCCAGCCGGAGTCGACCGCGGCCCGGGAGGCGCCGACGGCGGCACCGAGCGAGTCGGCGAAGCCCTCCACCTCGGAGAAGTCGCCGCCGGTGCCACGGCCGCCGGAGACCACGATCGCGGCCTCGGTCAGCTCGGGACGGCCGGACGCCTTGCGCGGCTCGGAGGCGGTGATCTTGGCGCCCTTGGCGGAGTCGGAGATCGTCGCCGCGAAGGACTCCTCGGCGCCCGCACCGTCGGCCTGCTCCGGGGTCGTGGAGTTCGGCTTCACGGTGATGATCGGGGTGCCCTTGGTGACCTTCGCCTGCACGGTGAAGTTGCCGGCGAACACGCTCTGCGTCGTGGTGCCGTCGGCGGCGACATCGACCGCGTCGGTGATCAGGCCGGAACCGGTCTTCACCGCGAGGCGGCCGGCGATCTCCTTGCCCTCACCGCCCGAGGGCAGCAGCACCGCGGCCGGCGAGGTCTTCTCGACCAGCTGGGCGAGCACCTCGGCCTTCGGGGCCACGAGGTAGCCCGTGATGTCGGCGTCGTCGACCGTGTAGATCTTCGCGGCGCCGTACTTCTTCAGCGCCTCGGTGTCCGCGCTGCCGATGACCACGGCGGACGGCTCGCCCAGGCGGCGGGCGATCGTCAGCAGCTCGAGGGTCGGCTTGGTGACCTTGCCGTCGACGTGGTCGACGAGTACGAGAACTTCAGACATGTGTCAGCCAGCCCTTCTCAGATGAACTTCTTCGACGCGAGGAACTCGACCAGCGCGGTGGCGCCCGAGCCGTCCTCGTCGGTGACGACCTCGCCCTGCGTGCGCGGCGGGCGGGCCTCCGTGCCCTCGACCGTGCTCCACGCCGCGGACAGGCCGACCAGCTCGGCGTCGACACCCAGGTCGCCCAGCGACCAGGTCTCCACCGGCTTCTTCTTCGCGGCCATGATCCCCTTGAAGGAGGGGTAGCGCGCCTCGCCGGACTGGTCCGTCACGGACAGCACCAGCGGCAGCGTGCCCTCGATGGTCTCGGTGGCGGCGTCGCCGTCGCGGCGGATCCGCACCGTCGTCCCGTCGACCTCGATCTCGGAGCCCAGGGTGACGGCGGGTACGTCGAGCCGCTCGGCCAGCATGGCCGGCACGACGCCCATCGAGCCGTCGGTGGACGCCATGCCGCAGATCACGAGATCGTGCTCGATCTTCTTGATCGCCTCGGCGAGCACCAGCGAGGTGGCGAGCGCGTCGGAGCCGGCGATCGCGTCGTCGACGACGTGCACGCCCTTGTCGGCACCCATCTGCAGCGCCTTGCGGATCGCGTCGGTCGCCTGCTCGGGTCCGACCGAGAGCACGGTCACCTCGGTGTCGTCACCGAGCTTCTCCTTGACCTGGAGGGCCTGCTCGACGGCGTACTCGTCCAGCTCGGAGAGCAGTCCGTCCACGCCGACCCGGTCGACGGTGTTGTCATCCTCGAAGTGCCGGTCCGCTGTCGCGTCCGGCACGTACTTGACGCATACGACAATGTTCATGGGTTCTGTGGCCCTTTCTCTGATGGGAGGGCCCCTCCTGACGCGGTCGGTTGGACCTGAGGTTACCCGCGCGTAGCAACGCCGGAAACCGGGCCCGAGGTGGGGTCAGTCACACCCAGAGGTGCGTCTCAGGGGCGGATGATGCGGTCGAGCACCTTGCCCGCGACGAGGTAGGCGATCGCGGCGATCCCCCAGTTGACCAGGGCGTTCTTGGTCGCGGCGTTCTTGCCGTCGAAGGTGAAGATGCCCTGCTCACGGCTGAAGACGCCGAGGTCGAGCCGGTCGGCGACGTCGCAGGACGAACGCGACGATGGCGTTGTCCTGGTTGGCCTTCAGCGCGATGAGCAGGGCCCCGACGGCGAGGAACAGGGCGCACACCACGGCGACCAGCCAGACCAGGGAGGCCAGGCGGGACCGCACGAGGTTGGCACCGGCGGCAACCTTCTTGCCGGTGCCGCGCCTCTTCTTCTCGTCGCTCTTCTGGTCGGTCTTCTCGTCGGCCACGGCGTCTCCTGGGGGGTGAGTGGGACGCACGATAGCCGACCGGTCACCCCCGGGTGAGACGGGACCGCTGCAGCAGCCGGACCCCGATCATCGCGAAGGGCGAGAACCCGACGAGGACGGCGAGCGCCGACAGGTGCGGCAGGTCCCAGGGGATGAACATCAGCCCCGCGGTGCCGGCGACCATCAGCGCGATGGTCCACCAGCCGAGGACACCGGCCCGGGCCAGACCGGCGAGCAGCAGGATGCTGCCGAGCAGCGTGAACATCTCGGTGCCGGTCCACACGAACAGCAGCGAGGAGTCCTTGAAGCCGGCGAACACCTTGGCCGCGGTCTCGACCGGCAGGTGCTGCGCCGCGGAGAGGTTCCACCAGTCGCTGAGCAGCGTGCCGGACATGTTGGTGAAGCCGAGCGCCGTGAGCAGCGCGCCGACCACGGTGAGCCGGGACCCGCGCGGACCCCGCAGCAGCGAGGCCGCGGCGAGCACACCGAGCCCGATGAACAGGTTGCCGTAGTGCAGGAACAGCGCGGACACCTGCGTGAGGGTCCCGTCCCGGCCCAGCGAGGCGACGTAGTCCACGTCCGTCGTACCGGCGGCGGGCGGCGAGGTCCACATGCCCGGCGGCCCACAGCACGGGGGCGGCGACGAGGGCGACGCCGGCGGCGACACGGAGGCCGGCACCGAAGCTCCGCGAGTCGGCGGCGGGGACGGTGGTCGGCGAGGTGGTCTGGACGGTCATGGTGGTGCTCCTTCGCTTGGGTCGAGCTGACGAGGAGGACTCAACCGCCGGCGTCACTCGTCGGGGATCGGCCGCGGCGCCCCTTCCGCCCTCCTCCTCCAGCAGGAGGAGAACGACACGAGGCTCCTTCCGCAGAAGGATCACGGGGACCCCGTCGCGCCCCTACCCTCGTCGGCATGCACCGTCCAGCCGCCCGAGACCCGCGCCTGTTCCCGCTCGTCGCGGCACCGGTGATGGGCGTGCTCGGCGTCGTCGAGGCGGCCTCCGACCCCGAGTTCCGGCAGAGCTTCGGACTGCTGGTCGTGGTCGCGGTCTGGCTCGCGGCCGGGTTCCTGACGCAGGTCCGGATGCCCTCGGTGGGTGCCGTGCTGGTCGCCGGCTTCTACCCGCTGACCGCTGTGCTGGGCGCTCCTGGGCCGGGCGGCACCGGTCTGATCTCGGCGATGCTCGCGATGGGGTACGTCGGGTACGCCGCTCCCCCACGGCGGTCGCTGGTCGCCGTGACCGTGGCCGTCGCGGTGTTCGTCGGCACCGACGTGGTGCTGCACGGTTTCGCCTGGGACTCCGTCTTCTTCCCCGTGGTGTTCTACCCCGCCCGCTGGGCCGGCCGGCTGGTCAGCCGGGAGCAGCAGCGCTCCGCCCAGCTGGTGGAGATGACCGCGCTGCTCGACGCGCAACGGGAGAGTGCCGCCTGGGCCGCCGCGCAGGAGGAGCGCAGCCGGATCGCCCGCGAGGTGCACGACGCGGTCGCGCACTCGGTCAGCGTGATGACGCTGCAGATCGGTGGCCTGCGCCGGCAGCTCGGGGACGCGCTCGAGGAGCGGCCGGCCGAGCGCGACGTCCTGCTCGGCCTCGAGCGGCTGGGCAGGGAGACCGTCCAGGAGCTGCGCTCGCTGGTCGGGATCCTGCGCACACCGGGTCCGGCGGAGGCGTCGACCGCCCCGGTGCCGTCGCTGGCTCGGGCGGCCGACGTGGTGCGGGACGTCCGGGCCGCCGGGCTGGACGTCGAGCTCGACGTGGTCGGTGAGAGCCGCGAGCTTCCGCGCGCACTCGACCTGTCGGCGTACCGCATCCTCCAGGAGGCACTCACCAACGTGCTGCGCCACGCCCCGGGCAGCACGGCGAGGGTCCGGCTGGAGTACACCCGCGAGGGTGTCGACATCACGGTGCGCGACAACGGCGTCGGCGGGGCGACCGCCCCCGGGACCGACGGCGTCGGCGGGCACGGCCTGGTCGGGATGCGCGAGCGCGCCCGGATGTTCGGCGGCACGCTCGCGGCGGGCCAGGTCGAGGACGGCTTCGAGGTGCACGCGCACCTGCCGGCGACGGGGGCGCCGGCATGACCGTGCGGGTGGTGCTCGTCGACGACGAGGCGATGGTGCGCGTCGGACTACGGATGGTGCTGACCGCCGAGGCGGACATCGAGGTGGTCGGCGAGGCGGCCGACGGCGGCTCGGCCGTCGGGGTGGTGGAGGCGACCGAGCCCGACGTGGTGCTGATGGACGTCCGGATGCCCGACGTCGACGGCATCGAGGGCGCCCGCCGGGTGCTGGCGCGCTGCCCCGGCGTGAAGGTCGTGGTGCTCACGACCTTCGACGAGGACGAGTACGTCGAGGCCGCCCTGCGCGCCGGCGTGAGCGGCTTCCTGCTCAAGGTCGCACCACCCGAGCGGCTCATCGACGCCGTGCGCACCGTCGCGGCGGGCGGCGGTCTGCTCGACCCCGGCGTCACCCGGCGGGTCATCGAGTCGTTCGCGGCGGCCCCGCCGCTGCGCACCCGCCGGGCCGAGACGCTGGAGGCCCTGACCGAGCGGGAGCGCGACGTGCTGCGGCTGATCGGCCGGGGCCTGTCCAACAGCGAGATCGCGGCCGAGCTCTACCTCGGCGAGACCACCGTCAAGACGCACGTCTCCAACGTGCTCGCCAAGCTCGGACTCCGCGACCGGGTGCAGGCCGTGGTGGCGGCCTACGAGACCGGGCACGTGCGGCCCGGCGAGTAGGTCGGGTCCTGGGTCAGCGCCCCTGGAAGACCGCCTTGCCCGGGCCCTGCTCCACGAACGACGTCATCCCGGCCGTGCGGTCCTCGGTCGCGAACAGCGCGGCGAACTGTGCCCGCTCGATCTCCAGGCCGGTGTCGAGGTCCACCTCGATGCCGCGGTCGATGCTCTCCTTGGCCGCCCGCATGGCGAGCGCGGCCGCCTTCGTGAACTGTCCCGCCCACGCCTTCGCGGCGGTGTAGACCTCGTCGTCGGGGACGACCTGGTCGACGAGGCCGATCCGGAGCGCCTCGTCGGCCTTCACGAAGCGGCCGGTGAAGATCAGGTCCTTGGCCCGCGACGTCCCGACGAGCCGGGTCAGCCGCTGGGTGCCGCCGGCGCCCGGGATGATGCCGAGCAGGATCTCCGGCTGGCCGAGCGTGGCGCCCTCGCCGGCGATCCGGATGTCCGCGCACAGGGCGAGCTCGCAGCCGCCCCCGAGCGCGTAGCCGGTGACCGCGGCGACGACCGGCTTCGGGATCCGCGCGACGGCGGTGAACGCCGACTGCAGGTGCCCCGCGCGCGCGACCATCTCGGCGTGCGACATCCCCGCCATCTCCTTGACGTCGGCGCCGGCCGCGAAGACCTTCTCACCGCCGTACACGACGACCGCGCGTACGTCGTCCCGGGCCGTCGCCTCGTGCGCGGCGGCGCGGATCTCCTCCTGGACCTGGATGTCGAGCGCGTTCATCTTCGGCCGGTCGACACGTATCGTCCCCACGCCGTCCTCGACCTCGAGCCGCACGAACTCAGCCACAGCGATCTCCTCCACGTCGTCCCGTCGTCTGTCGCCGCGACTCTAGCCACCTGTCCGAACGGTCAGTTCTGCTGCCCGAGTGCGGTGCCTCCGTTTGGAGGGGCCGCCGCAACGGCACAATGACCGCGTGACCACGTCCGTCTGGCCCGGGAGCCACCAGCCGCTGGGCGCGACGTGGGGCGAGGAGAGCACGAACTTCGCGGTGTTCGCGCCCGAGGCGACCGCGATGAAGCTCTGCCTCTTCGACGAGGACGACAACGAGACCCGGCTCACCCTCACCGAGAAGACCCTGGGCATCTGGCACTGCGCCGTGCCCGGCATCGCCCCGGGACAGCGCTACGGCTTCCGCGCCGACGGCCCGTGGGACCCCCATCGCGGACGGATGTTCAACCCGGCCAAGCTGTTGCTCGACCCCTACGCCCGCGCGGTCAGCGGCGGCTACGACGCCACGGGGCCGATCTACGGCTACCCGCACCCCGGGACCAACGACCCCGACGCGGTGCGCCGCGCCCACAACGGACCCCGCGACGACCGCGACTCCGCGCCGTTCGTCGCGAAGGCCGTGGTCGTGCGCGACACGTTCGACTGGGGCGACGACGAGCAGGTGCGGCCGCACCACCGATGGACCGACACGGTGGTCTACGAGACGCACGTCAAGGGGTTCACCCAGCTGCACAACGAGGTGCCCGAGGCGATCCGCGGCAGCTACGCGGGGCTGACCACGAACGCCGCGGTGCACTACCTCAAGGATCTCGGCATCACGACGGTCGAGCTGCTCCCGGTGCACCAGTTCACCTCGGAGCCGGACATCGCGCGCGCCGGCATGACGAACTACTGGGGCTACAACACGATCGGCTTCTTCGCGCCGCACAACGGCTACAGCTCGACCGGGGACCGCGGCCAGCAGATCGACGAGTTCAAGGCGATGGTCAAGGCGCTGCACCGCGCCGGCCTCGAGGTGATCCTCGACGTGGTCTACAACCACACCGCCGAGGGCAGCCCGCTCGGGCCGACGCTGAGCTTCCGCGGCCTCGACGACGTCGGCTACTACAAGCACGTCGACTGGGTGAACGACGGCGCGACCTACTTCGACGTCACGGGCTGCGGCAACACGGTGGACGCGGCCTACCCGCCGGCGCTGCGCCTGATCCTGGACTCGCTGCGCTACTGGGTCACCGAGATGCACGTCGACGGCTTCCGCTTCGACCTGACGCCGGCGCTGACCCGCACCGGCCACCGGGTCGACCTCGCCGGGCACTTCATCACCACCGTCGGCCAGGACCCGGTGCTGCGGCACGTGAAGCTGATCGCCGAGCCCTGGGACGCGAGCATGGACGGCTACCAGGTCGGCCGTTTCCCGCCGCCCTGGTGCGAGTGGAACGACCGCTACCGCGACACGCTGCGCGACTTCTGGCGGCTCCAGTCCGGCGGCATCCGCGAGGTCGCCACCCGGCTGTCCGGCTCCTCCGACCTGTACGCCGACGACGGCCGCTCGCCGTACGCCTCGGTCAACTTCGTCACCGCGCACGACGGTTTCACGCTGCGCGACCTCGTGTCCTACGACCGCAAGCACAACGAGGCCAACGGCGAGAACAACCGCGACGGGACCGACAACAACCGGTCCTGGAACTGCGGCGTCGAGGGCGAGACGGACGACGAGTCGATCCTGGCGCTGCGCCACAAGCAGGCGGCCAACCTGCTGGCCACCCTGTGCCTGTCCGCCGGGGTGCCGATGATCACCGCCGGCGACGAGCGGGGCCGCACCCAGGGCGGCAACAACAACGCCTACGTCCAGGACAACGAGACGTCCTGGATGGACTGGCGGCCCGACGACGCCTGGCTCGAGATCTACGACATCGCCAAGACGGCCCTGAGGCTGCGTCGCGAGCACCCGGCCCTGCGTCAGCGGCACTATCTGGAGGGCCGGCCCACTGTCGAGGACGGTCCCAAGGACCTGGCCTGGATCCATCCCGAGGGCCGCGAGATGACCGAGGCCGACTGGTACGACGACTCCCTCCACACGTTCGGGATGTTCGTCTCCGGTGACCCGCTGCGCGCGCCCGGGCCGCGCGGCGAGCAGCTGCACGACTCGTCGTTCCTGATGTGGTTCCACGCGCACGCCGACCCGGGCAAGGCGAAGCTTCCCGGCGAACAAGTGGGTCCGCCGGGGCGAGGTCGTGCTGAGCACCGACAGCGGCCACCCGGTCGGCGAGCGACTCTCAGCGGGCGAGATCATCGAGATCGAGCCGCGCTCGCTGATCGTGGTGCGGCAGACCTGACCACCCGGCCGTCCTCCGGCTGTCGCCGTTCCTACGTGTACAGGCAGAACGGGTGGCCGGCCGGGTCGAGCAGCACCCGTACGTCGTCCTGTGGCTGGTGCTCGGGCAGCTCGGCGCCCAGGGCGACCGCCCTGGCCACCTCCGCCTCGAGATCGGTGACCTCGAAGTCCAGGTGCAGCATCATCTGCTGGCTCCCGGGCGGGGCAGGCCAGACCGGCCGGACGTAGTCGCGGTTGAGCTGGATCGCCAGGTAGGCCACGCCTTCACCGAGGTCGAGGGCCGACCCCTCGGCGTCCTGCTTCCAGACCGGCCACCCCCGCAGCTCGGAGTAGAAACGGGTCAGTACCGCGACGTCCGGCGCGTCCAGCACCACGCCCCACCAGTCCGTGCGCTCCCACCGGTCCATGGCGCGACGCTAGACGGAGGTGGCGCGTTCCGTCATCTCAGTGCTGCGGCACGGTCACGAACCCGAGCTCGGCCGGCGACGCGAGGTGCGCGTTCTTCGGCAGCACCCGCACCGTGTAGCCGAACGGCCCGGTCGTGTCGAGCGCGACGACACCCTCGAAGCGGTGCCGGCCGTCCTCGTAGGTCTCGCCCAGGCCGAGCGACTCGACGGTCGTGTCGACGAGGTCGTCGCCGTGCTTGATCCGGCCGTGCACCACCTGCACGTCGACGTCGTCGGGCGAGAGGTTGCCGAGGGACACGAACACGCGCACCTCGAGCGACTCGCCGAGCTCCGGCGAGTCACCGACGCCGCTGGACTCGACGTGGTCGATCGCGACCTGGGCCCACCCGTCGCGGACCCGGTGCTTCCAGTCGGCGAGCTGCTGCGCACCGGCGTAGTCGCCGTTCAGCTCCCGGGAGCTGCCCGCCGCCGGGGCGTACAGCTTCTGCACGTAGTCGCGGACCATCCGGTCGGCGAGCACCTTGGGACCGAGCGACTTGAGGGTGTGCCGCACCATCTCGATCCAGCGGACCGGGGTGCCCTCCTCGTCCTCGTCGTAGAAGCGCGGCGCGACCTCGTTCTCGATGAGGTCGTAGAGGGCGTGCGCCTCGATGTCGTCGCGGTGGTCGGGGTCGTCGACGCCGTCGGCCGAGGGGATCGACCAGCCGTTGTTGCCGTCGTACCACTCGTCCCACCACCCGTCGAGGATGGAGAGGTTCAGGCCACCGTTGAGGGCGGCCTTCATGCCGGAGGTGCCGCAGGCCTCGTAAGGACGCAGCGGGTTGTTCAGCCAGACGTCGCAGCCGGGGTAGAGCGGCTGGGCCATCGCGATGTCGTAGTTGGGCAGGAAGACGATGCGGTGCCGGACCTCCGGGTCGTCGGCGAAGCGCACCATCTCCTGGATCAGCTTCTTGCCGCCCTCGTCGGCCGGGTGCGACTTGCCGGCGATGACCAGCTGCACCGGACGCTCGGGGTGGAGCAGGAGGCGCTTGAGACGTGCGGGGTCGCGGAGCATCAGCGTGAGCCGCTTGTACGACGGGACCCGGCGCGCGAAGCCGATCGTGAGGACGTTCGGGTCGAGGCAGGAGTCGATCCACTTCAGCTCGGCCGCCGAGGCGCCGCGCTGGTGCCAGGACTTCCGCATCCGCGCGCGGGCGTCTTCGACCAGGCGCTGCCGGAGCACCCGCTTGGTGTCCCAGATCTCCTTGCCGGGCACCTTGTCGACCACGTCGAAGACGAGGTGCGGGTGGTCGGCGTCCGGGTCGGGGCCCGGGCGGACACCGTGGCTGCGGGCCAGGTCGAAGATCTCGCGGGCCACCCAGGTGGGCGCGTGCACGCCGTTGGTGATGGAGGTGATCGGGCGCTCGTCGGCGTCGAACTCCGGCCACAGGCCGCCGAACATGCCGCGGCTGACCACGCCGTGCAGCTGCGAGACACCGTTGGCGCGCTGCGCGAGCCGGAAGCCCATCACGGCCATGTTGAACATCGCCGGGTCGCCGCCGTCGAAGTCCTCCGAGCCGAGGGCCAGGATCCGCTCGACGGGGACGCCTGCGCAGGCGTTGTCGCCACCGAAGTACTGCGCGACCAGGTCCCGCGGGAAGCGGTCGATGCCGGCCGGGACCGGGGTGTGCGTGGTGAACACCGTGCCGGCGCGGGACACCTCGAGCGCGGCGTCGAAGGTCAGGCCGGTGTCCTCGGTGAGCTCGCGGATGCGCTCCAGGCCGAGGAAGCCGGCGTGCCCCTCGTTGGTGTGGAACACCTCGGGCGCGGTGGCGCCGGTGATCCGGGTGAAGGCGCGGATCGCGCGCACGCCGCCGATGCCGAGCAGCATCTCCTGGCGGAGCCGGTGCTCGGTGTTGCCGCCGTACAGCCGGTCGGTGACGGTGCGGATGACCTCGCTGTTCTCCTCCACGTCGGAGTCGAGCAGCAGCAGCGGCACGCGACCGACCTGGGCGACCCAGATGCGTGCGGTGAGGGACTGCTCGTCGGGCAGCCCGATGACGATCTTGGCGACCGAGCCGTCCGCCTCGCGCAGCAGCGAGAGCGGCAGGCCGTCGGGGTCGAGGACCGGGTAGGTCTCCTGCTGCCAGCCGTCACGGGACAGCGACTGGCGGAAGTAGCCGTGCCGGTAGAGCAGGCCGACGCCGATGATCGGCACCCCGAGGTCGCTGGCGGTCTTGAGGTGGTCGCCGGCCAGGATGCCGAGGCCGCCGGAGTACTGCGGGAGCACCGCGGTGATGCCGAACTCCGGGGAGAAGTACGCGATGCTCGCCGGCAGCTGCTCCTCGCGGTGGGCGTGCCTCTGGTACCAGCGGTCGCCGGTCATGTAGCGCTCGAGGTCCGCGCGGGCCGCCGACAGCCGGCCCAGGAAGTCCTGGTCGGCGGCCAGCTCGTCGAGCCGGTGCGCGGGGATGGCACCCAGGAACTTCACCGGGTCCTTCCCGGACCTCTCCCACTTGACGGCGTCCACGGACGCGAAGAGGTCCTGCGTCTCGGGGTGCCAGGACCAGCGCAGGTTGCCTGCGAGCTCGCCGAGCGCGTGCAGCGGCTCGGGCAGGACGGGACGGACGGTGAACCGACGGATTGCTCTCACGCGCGACACCTTAACGCAGATCGACTTGATCGTTCCAATAGTCGGCAAGATGGGGTTTGGACCGGGCTGGACGACGGGGTTTCGGGTGTCCCAGAGTTCGGTATGTTCGGGCCATGGTCGGACGCATCCCAGTCATGGACGTCTCCCCTGTGGTCGAGTGCGGCCGCTACCCGGCGAAGGCTGCCGTGGGCGAGGCCTTCCCCGTCACAGCAACGATCTTCAGAGAGGGGCACGACGAGCTCAACGCGGACCTGGTGGTCACCGGGCCCGACGGGACGCGACGGCCGCCGGCCCGGATGACCAAGGACGCCACCGAGCCCGACATCTGGCACGCGAGCTTCACCCCCGACGTGGTCGGCCCGTGGACCTACGAGATCGAGTCGTGGAGCGACCCGGTCGCCACCTGGCGGCACAACGCCGAGATCAAGATCCCGGCCGGGATCGACGTCGACCTGATGTTCGCCGAGGGCGCGCTGCTGCTCGAGCGCCTGGCCGGCGCGCTGCCGAAGCGTGGCGCCAAGCGCAAGACGGTCACCGACGCGCTCACCGCGGTGCAGGACACGACGCGGCCCGAGCCGGTCCGCTACGCGGCGGCGGTCTCGCCCCAGATCGACGCGCTGCTCGCCGAGCACCCGCTCCGCGACCTGGTCACCACCACCGGGCCCTACCCCTTCTTCGCCGACCGCGAGCGGGCGCTGTTCAGCGCCTGGTACGAGTTCTTCCCGCGCTCCGAGGGCGCCTACGTCGACGACAAGACCGGCAAGGTCGTCTCCGGCACGCTCCGCACGGCGATCAAGCGGCTCGACGCGGTCGCCGCGATGGGCTTCGACATCATCTACCTCCCCCCGATCCACCCGATCGGGCGCGAGAACCGCAAGGGCCGCAACAACACGCTCGACCCCGGCCCCGACGACACGGGGTCCCCGTGGGCGATCGGCGCCGACGAGGGCGGCCACGACAGCATCCACCCCGACCTGGGCACCGAGCAGGACCTGACCGCGTTCGTGCAGCGGGCCACCGAGCTCGGCCTCGAGGTCGCGCTCGACCTCGCGCTCCAGGCGGCGCCCGACCACCCCTGGGTCAAGAAGCACCCCGAGTGGTTCACCACCCGCGCCGACGGCTCGATCGCCTACGCCGAGAACCCTCCGAAGAAGTACCAGGACATCTACCCGATCAACTTCGACAACGACCCCGAGGGCATCTACGCCGAGGTGCTCCGGATCGTGCACAAGTGGATGTCGCTCGGGGTGCGGATCTTCCGGGTGGACAACCCGCACACCAAGCCCGTCGAGTTCTGGGAGTGGCTGCTCGGCGAGGTCCGCAAGACCGACCCCGACGTGCTGTTCCTCTCCGAGGCGTTCACCAAGCCCGCGATGATGCGGGCGCTGGGGACGGTCGGATTCCACCAGTCCTACTGCTACTTCACCTGGCGCAACGCGAAGTGGGAGATCGAGGAGTACTTCCAGGAGGTCGCCCAGGAGACCAGCCACGTGCTGCGCCCGAGCTTCTGGGTCAACACCCCCGACATCCTGCCGTTCTTCCTCCAGTACGGCGGCCCCAACTCGTTCAAGATCCGGGCCGTGCTCGCCGCGACCGGGTCGCCGAGCTGGGGCGTCTACGCGGGCTTCGAGCTCTACGAGCACGTCGCGCTGCAGCCCGGCAAGGAGGAGTACCTCGACTCGGAGAAGTTCCAGATCCGGGTCCGTGACTGGGACGCCGCCGAGCGCGAGGGGCGCACGCTGGCGCCGTACCTCACGCGGCTCAACGAGATCCGGCGCGCCCACCCCGCGCTCCAGCAGCTGCGCAACCTGACCGTGCACTCCAGCGACGACGAGAACGTCGTGGTCTTCTCCAAGACCAACGGCGACGACACCGTCCTGGTCGTCGTCAACCTCGACCCGCACAGCACCCGCGAGACGACCGTGCACGTGAACATGCCCGTTCTGGGTATGGAGTGGCACGACCAGTACGTCGTGCACGACGAGATCACCGGGGAGTCCTGGACCTGGGGGGAACGCAACTACGTCCGGCTCGACCCCTACCACGAGCCCGCCCACGTCTTGACCGTCCGGAGGCCCCACCCGTGACCCAGCTGAGCTCGACCGACGACTCGGGAATCTCCGAGCACCAGCCGGACTGGTTCAAGACCGCCGTCTTCTACGAGGTCCTGGTCCGCTCCTTCAAGGACAGCAACGGGGACGGCGTCGGCGACTTCAAGGGGCTCATCGAGAAGCTCGACTACCTCGAGTGGCTCGGCGTCGACTGCCTCTGGATCCCGCCGTTCTTCTCCTCGCCGTTGCGAGACGGCGGCTACGACGTCGCCGACTACACGAACATCCTCCCCGAGTGCGGCACCGTCGAGGACTTCCACACCTTCCTCGACGAGGCGCACAGCCGTGGCATCCGGGTGATCATCGACTTCGTCATGAACCACACCTCGGACCAGCACCCGTGGTTCCAGGCCAGCCGTGAGGACCCGGAGGGTCCCTACGGCGACTTCTACGTGTGGTCCGACTCGGACGAGCAGTACGAGGACGCGCGGATCATCTTCGTCGACACCGAGCCGTCGAACTGGACCTGGGACCCGGTCCGCCAGCAGTACTTCTGGCACCGGTTCTTCTCGCACCAGCCGGACCTCAACTTCGACAACCCGAAGGTGCACGACGCGATCCTCGAGGCGGTGTCGTTCTGGTTCGACATGGGCCTCGACGGCTTCCGGCTCGACGCGGTGCCCTACCTCTACGAGCGCGAGGGCACCAACGGCGAGAACCTCAAGGAGACCCACGACTTCTTGAAGAAGGTCCGCAAGTTCGTCGACGACAAGTACCCCGGCAAGGTCCTCCTCGCGGAGGCGAACCAGTGGCCCGCGGACGTCGTCGACTACTTCGGCGACATGGAGTCCGGTGGCGACGAGTGCCACATGTGCTTCCACTTCCCGGTGATGCCGCGCATCTTCATGGCAGTGCGACGCGAGTCCCGCTTCCCGATCTCCGAGATCCTCGAGCAGACGCCGCCGATCCCGACGGGCTGCCAGTGGGGCATCTTCCTGCGCAACCACGACGAGCTGACCCTCGAGATGGTCACCGACGAGGACCGCGACTACATGTGGGGCGAGTACGCCAAGGACCCCCGCATGAAGGCCAACATCGGCATCCGCCGGCGGCTCGCTCCCCTGCTCGACAACGACGTGAACACCATGGAGCTGTTCACCGCGCTGCTGCTGTCGCTGCCCGGCTCCCCGGTGCTCTACTACGGCGACGAGATCGGCATGGGCGACAACATCTGGCTCGGTGACCGCGACGGCGTGCGCACCCCGATGCAGTGGACGCCGGACCGCAACGCCGGCTTCTCGGTCGCGAACCCGGGCCGGCTGCACCTGCCGCCGATCCAGGACCCGGTCTTCGGCTACCAGCGCGTGAACGTCGAGACCGAGGTGGAGAACGCCTCGTCGCTGCTGCACTGGACGCGGCGGATGATCCACTCCCGCAAGAAGCACCCGGCCTTCGGGCTCGGCGAGTTCACCGACCTCGGCGGCTCGAACCCGTCCGTGCTCAGCTACGTGCGGGAGTTCACCGACGCCGACGGCAACACCGACACGGTGCTCTGCGTCAACAACCTGTCCCGCTTCCCGCAGCCGGTCGAGCTCGACCTGCGCCGCTTCGAGGGCGTGGCCCCGATCGAGCTGCTCGGCGGTGTGCGGTTCCCCGAGATCGGCGAGCTGCCCTACCTGCTGACGCTGGGCGCCTACGGCTTCTACTGGTTCCGGCTGCCGAGCCCCGACAGGCCGCTCATCTCGGCGTCCCCGACGGAGGGGGAGCAGGCGTGAACTCCACTGCCCTGTCGGCCGTGGCGGACTACCTCACGAATGCCCGGTGGTACGGCGGCAAGGGCCGCGAGGTCACCGTCGTCGGCGCCCGCCGGGTCGGCACCCTCGCGGCCGACCCGGACGCCACCGGCGGGCCGGTGGTCGGCATCGAGCTGGTCACCCTCGAGTACCCAGGCGCCGAGCCGCTCGAGCGGGAGACCTACCAGGTGCCGCTCAGCTACTACGAGAAGGAGCAGGAGCGGCTCGACCACGCCCTGGTCGGCGCCTGGGAGGACGACGAGCTCGGTGCCGTCGTCGCCTACGACGCCGTGCACGACCGGGAGGCAGCCGCGCTCTACCTTCGCGCCTTCGACGACGCGGCCGCCGGTGACGTGGTCCGCGGCGAGCTGGTCTTCCGCCGGCTGCCCGGGCACGACCTCGACCTCGAGACCCACTCCACGCTGTTCTCGGGCGAGCAGAGCAACTCCTCGCTCGCGTTCGGCGCGGACGCGTTGATGAAGGTGTTCCGCAAGGTCAACACCGGTCGCAACCCCGACATCGTGATCCACGAGGCGCTCACCGTCCGGGAGAGCGAGCACGTCGCCGCGCTCTTCGGCTGGCTCGAGCTCACCGCGCCCGGGGACACCGAAGAGCCGGTCCAGCTCGCGATGCTCCAGCAGTTCCTGCGCACCGCCAGTGACGGCTGGGACCTGGCGCTGGCCAGCGTCCGCGACCTGTTCGCCGAGGCCGACCTGCACGCCGACGAGGTCGGCGGCGACTTCGCCGGCGAGGCGGAGCGCCTCGGCCTGGCCACCGCCCAGGTGCACGACGTCCTCGCCGAGGAGTTCCCGACCGAGTCCTGGGGCGCCGACGACCTGGCCGCGCTCTCCAACGCGATGCTGACCCGGCTCGAGGTTGCGCTCGCGATCGTGCCCGAGCTCGGCGAGCACGCGGACGCGTTGCGGGAGACCTTCCGCGGCGTCGCGACCATCGGCACCTCCGGCCAGAGCGCCACCGCCCAGCGCGTGCACGGCGACTTCCACCTCGGCCAGACGCTGCGCACCGTCAAGGGCTGGAAGATCGTGGACTTCGAGGGCGAGCCGGCCAAGCCCCTTGCCGAGCGGGTCCGCCCGGACCTGGTCTGGCGCGACGTGGCCGGGATGCTGCGCTCGTTCGACTACGCGGCACACGCCGTCGAGGCGGACGTGCAGGTCGAGGCCGACGCCGGGTCGCAGATCGCGTTCCGGGCGCAGGAGTGGGCCGACCGCAACACCGCTGCCTTCCTGCGCGGGTACGTCGACAACAGCGGCCGCACGTCGGAGGGCGACTCTCCCCCGAGCAGGACCTGATCCTGCGGGCCTACATCGCGGACAAGGCGATCTACGAGGCCGTCTACGAGGCCCGCAACCGGCCGTCCTGGCTGCCCATCCCGCTGGGTGCGATCGCCCGGATCACCCAGCAGCCCGCAGCACACCCCGACGTCACGGAGGCGAACGACGCATGAGCAAGGCGAGCACGCTTCTCCCGCTGGACCGCGCCGTCCTCGACCAGGTCGTGGAGGGCCGGCACGGCAACCCGCACGGTGTCCTCGGCGCACACGTCCACGCCGGGGCGGTGACGGTCCGCACCTTCCGGCCGCTGGCCGAGTCCGTCGTCGTGGTGCACGGCAGCAACCGCAGCCCCTTGACGCACGAGCACGAAGGCATCTGGGCCGGCGTGATCGACGTACCCGAGGTGCCGGACTACCGGCTCGAGGTGACCTATGCGGGCGGCGCTGCGCACACCGTCGACGACGCCTACCGCTACCTGCCGACGCTCGGCGAGGTCGACCTGCACCTGATCAACGAGGGTCGCCACGAGCGGCTGTGGGACGTGCTCGGCTCGCACGTGCACGTCTACGACGCGCCGACCGGCCCGGTCACCGGGACGTCGTTCGCGGTGTGGGCGCCGCATGCCAAGGGCGTGCGCCTCAAGGGTGACTTCAACTCGTGGGACGGCCGCGAGCACCCGATGCGGCAGCTCGGCGTCTCGGGCGTGTGGGAGCTGTTCGTGCCGGGTGTGGGCTCGGGCGCGCAGTACAAGTACGTCGTCCTCGGCGCCGACGACCAGTGGCGCGAGAAGGCCGACCCGATGGCGTTCTCCACCGAGGTGCCGCCGGCCACGTCGTCGGTGGTCTTCGACTCGAAGCACACCTGGGGCGACGACGCCTGGATGCAGGCCCGCAAGGGCGGGGACGCGCACGAGCGGCCGATGTCGGTCTACGAGGTGCACCTCGGCTCCTGGCGGCGCGGGCGGTCCTACGCCGAGCTCGCCGACGAGCTCGTCCCCTACGTCACCGAGACCGGCTTCACGCACGTCGAGCTGATGCCGGTGATGGAGCACCCGTTCGGCGGCTCGTGGGGCTACCACGTGACGTCGTACTACGCCGCCGACGCCCGGTTCGGCGACCCCGACGGGCTGCGGCTGCTGATCGACCGGCTGCACCAGGCCGGTGTCGGCGTGATCCTGGACTGGGTGCCCGGCCACTTCGCGACCGACGAGTGGGCGCTGGTCCGCTTCGACGGAACGCCCCTCTACGAGGACCCCAACCCCCAGCGCGGCTGGCACAAGGAGTGGGGCTCCCACATCTTCAACTTCGGCCGCAAGGAGGTGCGCAACTTCCTGGTCTCCAACGCGCTGTTCTGGCTGGAGGAGTTCCACGCCGACGGCCTGCGGGTGGACGGCGTGGCGTCGATGCTCTACCTCGACTACTCGCGCGAGCCGGGCCAGTGGAGCCCCGAACGTGTACGGCGGCCGCGAGAACCTGGAGGCGGTGTCGTTCCTCCAGGAGATGAACGCCACGGCGTACAAGCGGGTCCCGGGGATCACCACGATCGCGGAGGAGTCCACGTCGTGGCCGGGCGTCACCCGGGCCACGCACCTGGGCGGTCTCGGCTTCGGCTTCAAGTGGAACATGGGCTGGATGCACGACAGCCTCGGCTACGTGCAGAACGACCCGGTGCACCGGCAGTACCACCACGGGCAGCTGACCTTCTCGATGGTCTACGCCTACTCCGAGAACTACGTGCTGCCGATCAGCCATGACGAGGTCGTGCACGGCAAGGGCTCGCTGCTGCGCAAGATGCCCGGCGACCGGTGGCAGCAGCTGGCCAACCTGCGCACCTACCTCGCGTACATGTGGGCGCACCCCGGCAAGCAGCTGCTGTTCATGGGCTGCGAGTTCGGCCAGGAGTCCGAGTGGGCGGAGTCCCGCGAGCTCGACTGGTGGCTGCTCGACAACCCCGACCACCGTGGCGTGCACACGCTGGTGCGCGACATGAACAACATCTACAAGGAGACCTCGGCCCTCTGGTCGCTGGACATCGAGGACTCCGGCTTCCAGTGGATCGACGCGAACGACTCGAGCAACAACACGCTCAGCTTCATCCGCTACCCGAAGAACCCCGCGGACGGTCCGTTGGTGTGCGTCGCGAACTTCTCGGCGGTCCCGCACCACGGCTACCGGCTGGGTCTCCCCCAGGGCGGCGAGTGGTCGGAGCTGCTGAACACCGACGCCGGCGTGTACGCCGGGTCGGGGGTCGGCAACCTCGGGGTGGTCCGTGGCGACCAGGGCGAGCACCACGGGCAGCCCGCCTCCGCGACGCTGACCCTCCCGCCGCTCGCGACGCTCTGGCTGCGCCCCGCCTGACGTGCGCACCGTCGTGCTGGTCGAGGGGGCGAGCGACCGGGCGGCGATCGAGACGCTGGCCGCCGTGCGCGACGTCGACCTGGCCGCGGCCGGGGTCGAGGTCGTCGCGATGGGCGGTGCGACGTCGATCCGGCACTTCCTCGCGCAGCATCGCCGGGAACGACGTACGCGTGGCGGGGCTGTGCGACGCGGCCGAGGAGGGCTGGTTCCGCCGCGGCCTGGAACACGCGGGCTACGGCCGGCCGCGGGACCGCTGCGACCTGGAGGCGCTCGGCTTCTTCGTGTGCGACGCCGACCTCGAGGACGAGCTGATCCGGGCGCTCGGGGTGGCCGGCGTCGAGCGGGTGGTGGAGATGGCCGGCGACCTGCGCGCGCTGCGGTCGCTGCAGAAGCAGCCCGCCCAGCGGGACCGGGCCGTCGAGGACCAGGTGCGGCGCTTCCTGGGGTCGGGCAGCGGGCGCAAGGTGAGGTACGCCCGGCTGCTCGTCGAGGCGCTCGCTCCCGCGCAGGTCCCGCGCCCGCTCGACCGGCTGCTGGCCCATGTGACGGCTGGTTAGGGTTGATCGTGTGAGCCCTCCCGAACCCCAGCCGACGCTGTCCGACGGTGTGGTGTCGCTGCGGGCGTGGCGTGACGAGGACATCGAGGCCGCGATCGCCGGGCACGACGAGGAGATCGCGCACTGGTTCGGCTTTCCGCAGGTGCGTCCGTCCTACGAGAGGCACAAGGAGGCCGTGGATGCCTGGCACCGGGCCTACGCCGAGGGCCGGTCCGTCGTCGCGTTCGTCATCGAGGCCGACGGTCGAGGTGGTCGGCAGCATCGACGTGCGCGACGTGGGCGAGCACACCGGGGAGATCACCTGGGCGGTGTACGCCGGGCACCGTCGGCGCGGCTACGCCACCCGCGCCGCGAGGCTCGTCGCCGACTACGCGCTGGGCGAGCTCGGCTACACGCGCGTGCAGGCCAAGGTCGAGCCGGAGAACACCCGCAGCACCCGGGTCGCCACCCGGTCCGGGATGCGGCGCGAGGGGATCCGGCGGGTCAACCCCGGCAGCGGCGACCGCACGGAGACCACGCAGTACGCCGTCTACGCGCGGCTGCGCGACGACCCGCCGCTCGACTCGCCGGAGAGCTTCCGGGCGCTGCTGAACTCCTTCCTCCCCCGCAAGCGGGCGATCGCGCAGATGCTGGTCCGCGACGAGCAGGGCCGGGTGCTGCTGTGCCAGCTGACCTACAAGCGCGACTGGGACCTGCCCGGCGGGGTCGTCGAGGTCGGCGAGTCGCCGCAGCAGGCGGTCTCCCGCGAGGTGGCCGAGGAGCTGTCGATCGACATCAAGGCCGGTCCCCTGCTGCTCACCGACTGGCTGCCGCCGTGGAGCGGGTGGGACGACGCGCTGTGCCTGGTCTTCGACGGCGGTGTCACCTCCCCCGCCGTGCTCGACGACGCGGTGCTGGAGGCGCGGGAGATCCGGTCCGCGGAGTTCTGCACGCTCGACGAGGTGCGTGAGCGGTGCGCCGACTTCACGGCCCGCCGGGTCGAGGCGGCGCTCCGCATGCTCGACGGTGGCGGGTCGACGTACACGGAGTCCGGGCGCGCGTGACGACGCTGGTCCCGATGAGCGACGCCGACCGGCCGGTGGCGGAGCGGCTGTGGCAGCTCTACCAGCACGACATGTCGGAGTTCCGCGGCACGTTCCCGTCGTCGGAGGGGACGTTCAAGGCCGGCCGGCTGCCGTCGTTCTTCGAGGACCCCGAGCGGTGCGGCTACCTCGTCCAGTCACCGACCGGGCTCGCCGGCTTCGTGTACGTGCGCGGCGTGCACACCGAGCCGCGGGTGATGGGTGAGTTCTTCGTGGTGCGCGCCGCCCGGCGGTCCGGGGTGGGCCGCGCCGCCGCCCTTGCCGCGATGCGCCTGCACCCTGGACGGTGGGAGATCCCGTTCCAGGAGGAGAACCCGGCCGCCGCGGCGTTCTGGCGCCGGGTCGCCACCGAGCTGGTCGGGTCCGCCTGGTCCGAGGAGCGACGCCCGGTGCCGGACAAGCCGCACATCCCGCCCGACGTGTGGTTGATGCTCGACGTCGCTGACCAGCGATGAGTTCCGGACCGGCACGCGGTCTGATCGGATGAGGAACCACCCGCCAGCATGAGGAGCTCAGCGTGACCACCACCAACTGGACCAGCGAAGCGACCGGGCACGGGGAGTACGCCTCCGTGAACGGGATCGACCTCTACTACGAGACGCACGGCAGCGGCCGGCCGCTGGTGCTGGTGCACGGCGGGCTCGGTTCCGGCGAGATGTTCGGGCCCGTCCTGCCGTCATTCACCGAGCACCACCAGGTGATCCTGGTCGACCTGCAGGGGCACGGGCGTACGGCGGACATCGACCGCCCGATCGACCTCCGCCTGATGGCCGACGATGTCGCCGCGCTCATCGAGCACCTCGGTCTCGACGACGTCGACGTCGTGGGCTACTCGCTGGGCGGCGGGGTTGCGCTGCAGACCGCGATCCGGCACCCGGACAAGGTGCGCCGGCTCGTCGCCGCGTCGGCGAACGTCCGGCGCGACGCGATCTACGGCGACATGCTCGCGCAGCAGGGCCAGGTCAGTGCGGCCGCGGCGGAGTTCATGAAGGAGACCCCGATGTACGAGCTCTACCAGCGCGTCGCGCCGCGCCCGGAGGACTTCCCGCGGCTGCTGGACAAGATCGGCGAGGCGATGGCGCAGGACTTCGACTTCAGCGACGACGTGCGCGGCCTCCGGGTGCCGACGCTGGTCATGGCCGCCGACGCCGACATGGCGCCGCCGAGCCACTACGCGGAGGTGTTCGGGCTCCTCGGCGGCGGCGTGCGCGACGGCGGCTGGATGGGCGAGGGACGCCCGGCCGGCGGTCACGCACTGGCGATCCTGCCGGGGTTGACGCACTACAACATCTTCGCGTCGCCGCTGTTCGCCCAGGCGACGCTCGCGTTCCTGGACCAGGAGTAGGCGGTCGCCGCGTCAGCCCAGGTTGCCGAAGTCGGCGTGGATCACGGTGCCGACGGGCCAGACCTCGATCTCGGGGTCGTACGTCGTGGGCCGGCCGACGGGGTGGGTGCCGGTGTGGTCGACGAGGTAGAGCCGGCCGTGCGGGTCGCGCCAGAGGTAGATCCCGTCGAAGGGCTGCCGGACGGTCCACCGGCCATGCGTCTTCACCCGGTGGGCGTGCCTGCCCAGCGGCCCGAGATTGCCTGCACGGGTCTCGCCCGCGCTCGCGTACTCCACCGTGTGGTCGAGGTCCACGCCACGGGAGAGGTTCGAGGAGTACGGGAAGGTGTCGGCCGGCGTCCGCAGATGCACGGCCCGGCGTAGTCGGTCGGGTATCTCGTAGGCGTCCACCGGTGCCTGGTTCGCCAGGTCCACGACCGGGGTGATGACGTAGCGGTGCAGGGGTCTCAGGTGCTCGTGCACGAACTGGTGGGTGACCGGGCCCTCGCCCTCCCACCGCACCACTCCGCCCTCGCCCCGTGCGAGGTCCTCGGCCGAGACGTGCAGGTAGAGCGTCAGCGACGGGAGCAGGTCGGCCCAGTCGAATGAGAATCCGGCTGCCTCGTCGTCTCTCTGCTCGACCCGTAGGCAGGTCGGGAGCCGGGTCGGGGTGAACCCGACCCGCCGGGCGAAGGCATCCATCCGACCGAGCGCATCCCCCGGTTGGTCGAACGTGCCCTCCGGGTGGTCGAACGTTCGGGGCTCTCCGGGTGGTCGAGCCTGTCGAGACCGCTCCCCTCACCCGACTCCTCCAGGGCAAGCGGCTCGTCCACCGTGCGGGCCCGCAGCGCCGCGAACGCGGCCAGCAGCTCGACCGCCTTGGCCGGGTTGGCCAGCACCACCATCGCCTTCACCCGTCGCAGGTCCTCGGTGTCGCCGTCGCCGAACGCGGCCAGCGCGTCGGCCAGGAACGCCACGCTGGCCTCGATGCGCGCCACGACCCCGACCGTCGAGCGCAGGTAGAACCCGGCCATCCCCTGCTCCGATGAACGCGAACGTCGCGCGAACTGCTCCGCCGCGGCGGCCTCCTCCAGTGCCGCTGCCGCCTGCGGGTCCGCGGCGACGACCTTGCCGGCGAGCCGGGTCTCGAAGCGCCCCCACGGCAACGACCCGTCCACGAACGCGACCATCGCCGCGTCCACGAACGCCGCTGCCTCGACCGACAGGTGTCGCGTCCGCGCGGCCACCAGCCGTGCGTTCGACACCCGCGCCTCCCGACGTACGACGCGCTCCCAGATCAGCGGCAGCCGGTGCCGGACGTCCAACGCGTCCGCGACCAGCCGGCGGGCCGAGAACGGCGACATCTGCATCCGCGCTCCCAGCTCGGCAAACGAGAACTCCGCCACGGCCGGCGTGCCGGCACCACCCACCTGCACCGACCGCTCGAGACCCGGCAGCGCCGCCCCGACAGCCGTCAGGGTCGCGTCTCCCCAGCGTGGAGGTCCGCGAACTGCGCCGCCAGCTCGAACAGCCCGGCATCGGCGTCGGCGCGGACGGCGTGCAGGCGGGACACGGCGTCGAGCGTGCCCACCACGCCGTCCGTCGCGAATCCCGTTGCCTGCATGGAGAAACTCTCCCACCGACCACCGACAGAAAACGCCGCCTCAACCCTCACACCGCCCTGCTGGGGAAAACCATCTCCAAACTCGCGCGTCGCCTCTGGCACGCTGAGCCAACTGGCGCACGTGAAAGTGGCTCCATCCCTCGTTTTCGTAGCCCGGAGCGCGGCGTTGATCGTGACGGAGGAAATCGCGGGACTCGCCCTTCGCCTGGGCCGGAGTCGCGCCTGATGACGGCGGCGGTCGGCAGACCTCGCACCGGACGCTCGCGGGCGCCGTTGCCCTTCGTGCCGTTCGTGGAGGACTGGGAGCCGGAGGGTGACCCACCCGCGTTCCGCGGGGAGTCGACTTCCAGGTCGGCGACCTCGGTTTCGCGGTCGAGGACCGCACTCGCCCGCGGCGCGACGACGGCTAGCGGGACGGCTGCCGGAGCCTCCGGCCGCCCGATGGTGCCGGGACACCGTCGAGAAACCGCTCCCGCACCAGCTCCACCACCCGGGGGTCGGGCTCGCCTCCGTCGAGCAACGGCGCCGTCACGAGGTCGGCGCCGGCGGCGAGGATGCGCCAGTGAACGTGCCCCGCGGCGAGGAGGTAGGACGCGACGCCCCCTCGCGACCTGAGGGAGCGGAGCCGTACGACCGACAACGACCGCGCCGCGGCGGGCACCGACACGTCGGACGCGTCGGCGGCCGCGGCCATGGCGCGGCGGCCCGGGCGATGTCCACGCGCACGTGGTGGCCGGGCGCCAGCAGCCACCACGACCGGCTTGGGGCGCGATACTTCGCCCGGCATCGTGGCGCGATTGCGCAGCCGTGAACTGTCCCGCACACCTCACCTGAGGGGCGTGTGAGAACCCTCGCGGCGCTCGCCACCCACCAGGTGGTCTCGACCGGTTGACCCGGGATCGCCGGCCGACCCATCGCAACGCCTCGACCTGACGAACCGGTATCAGAAGGTGTCCGGCGGCCCTCTTCTTTCACCGAGTGGCGGCGTGTCGATGAGTTGCCGGACACGCAAGGGTCTGTACTTGTGACAGACGAGTTTCGGAAGGCAGTGACAGCGATGACCACCGAGCAGCACGCATGGGCCTCGGCACAGGCGGCTCCGGCAGCGGCACGACACTCGTCGCCCCTGGTCTGCGGTTGCGGCCAGGACCTCGACGTCTGCACGGGGCGGCACTGCCCCCGCTGCGGCGCGACGCTGCACCACGTCGTCGCGGCGGCCTGACCGCCCGAGGCTCAGAAGAGCGCGGAGGCCAGGCCCTGGCGGCCCTTGAGGACGCGCGGGTCGTCCGTGCCGACCGCGGCGAACAGCCCCAGCAGGTGCTGGCGGGCCTGGTCGCGCTCGTCGCCGGAGGTACGGCGCACCAGGTCGATCAACCGGGTGAACGCGTCCTCGACGTGCCCACCGAGCATGTCGAGGTCGGCGGCGAGCGTCTGCGCGGCGACGTCGTCACGACGCTCCGCGGCGGCCGCCCGGGCGGCGTTCAGGTCGACGCCCTGCGTGCGCTGGAGCACCTTGGCCATCGCCAGGCCCCCGGCGGCCTCGGTGTCCGCGGGGTTGGCGTCGACGAGCTTCTGGTACTCCGCGACGGCGCCGTCGATGTCGCCGGACTCCAGCGCGTTCTGCGCGGGGGCGTAGCGCGGGTCGACGTACTCCTCCTCGGGGGCGGCGTCGTCGGCAGCGGGCGTGGCGCCGGCGAGCGGCTGGTGCCGGCCGCTGACGCCCTGGGTGGCCATCTGCTCCAGCACCTGGCTGATCAGCCCGCGCAGCTCCTCGAGCGGCGGCGCGTCCTGGAGCAGCGGCATCATCCGGCCCTGGACCACCAGCGCGACCAGCGGGACGGACGGGATCTGCAGGGCCTGCGCGAGCTGCGGGGCCTGGTCGACGTCGACCTTGCCGAGCAGGAAGCGTCCCTCGAACTCGTCGGCGAGCAGCTCGAGGTCGTCGACCATCCGGGCGCTGTCGGGCGCCTGCGACGGCGAGTAGACCGCCATCAGCACGGGCGCGTTCATCGACGACTCGAGGTGGCCCTGGATGTTCTGCTCGTCGAGGTCGACGGAGTAGGCGCCTGACGCCCCGCCGGGTGCACCGCCGGGTGCACCGCGCGGGGCGGCACCGGGTGCCGGCTGGGCGGGACGCTTGAGGGCGGACAGGTCGACCGCACCGGGTCGCGAGAACGGCTGCTGGCTCATGGCCCTATCTTGTCCGATGGACTGCGGAGACTAGAAACGGGCCGGTTCGCGGTACTCGCCCCACTCGGCGCGCAGCGCGTCGCAGATCTCTCCGAGGGTGGCCTCCACGCGGCAGGCCTCGAGCATGGCGGGGATCATGTTCTCGTCGGTGCGCGCGACCTCGAGCATCTTCGCGATGGCCGCCTCGACGACGCCCTCGTCGCGGGCCGCCTTGCGCGAGGACAGCTCACGGACCTGCTCGACCTCGACCTCGTGCGAGACCCGCAGGATCTCGAGCTCGTGGGTCACCGAGGGCTCGTGGCAGTTGACGCCGACGATCTTCTTGTCGCCCTTCTCCAGCGCGGTCTGGTACTGGAAGGCGGCCTCGGCGATCTCGGACATGAACCAGCCCTCCTCGATGCCGCGGAGGATGCCCTTGGTCATCGGCCAGGTGCCGCCCTGGTGGCCGGCGTTCTCGGCCACCGCGGCCGCGAGGCCCTCGTGGTCGCGGGCGGACAGCGTCGAGCCGCCCATGGCCAGGATCCTGTCGAAGATCTCGTAGGCCTCGGCCTCGATCTTGTCGGTGAGCGCCTCGACGTACCACGAGCCGCCGAGCGGGTCCGCGACGTTGACGACGCCGGTCTCCTCCATGATCACCTGCTGGGTGCGCAGCGCGATCTCGGCCGCCTGCTCCGACGGCAGCGCGAGCGTCTCGTCGAGGGCGTTGGTGTGCAGCGAGTTCGTGCCGCCGAGCACCGCGGCGAGCGCCTCGATGCCGGTGCGTACGACGTTGTTGTAGGGCTGCTGCGCGGTCAGCGAGACACCGGCGGTCTGCGTGTGGAAGCGCAGCCACTGCGCCTTCTCGGTCTTCGCGCCGTAGACGTCGCGCAGCCAGGTCGCCCAGATCCGGCGGGCCGCCCGGAACTTCGCGATCTCCTCGAAGAAGTCCACGTGGCTGTCGAAGAAGAACGACAGGCCCGGTGCGAACGCGTCGACGTCCATCCCGCGCGACAGCCCGAGCTCGACGTACCCGAAGCCGTCTGCGAGCGTGAACGCCAGCTCCTGCGCGGCCGTCGAGCCGGCCTCGCGGATGTGGTAGCCGGAGACCGAGAGCGGCTTGTACGCGGGAATCTTCTCGGCGCAGTACTCCATCAGGTCGCCGATCAGGCGCAGGTGCGGCTCGGGGCCGAACAGCCACTCCTTCTGGGCGATGTACTCCTTGAAGATGTCGGTCTGCAGCGTGCCGTTGAGCTTGCCGGTGTCCATCCCCTGGCGCTCGGCGGAGACCAGCATCATGCAGAAGACGGGTACGGCGGGGCCGCTGATCGTCATCGACGTGGTGACGTCCTCGAGGGGGATGTCGCCGAACAGGATGTCCATGTCGGCGGCGGTGTCGATCGCGACGCCGCAGTGGCCGACCTCGCCGAGCGCCTTCGGGTCGTCGGAGTCGCGGCCCATCAGCGTGGGCATGTCGAACGCCACCGAGAGCCCGCCGCCGCCACGGTTGAGGATCATCTTGTAGCGCTCGTTGGTCTGCTGCGCGTTGCCGAAGCCGGCGAACTGCCGGATCGTCCAGGTGCGTCCGCGGTAGCCCGTCGCGTAGAGGCCACGGGTGTACGGGAACTCGCCGGGCCACTCGGAGTCGTCGGTGCCGTAGGCCGGCTCGACCTCGAGCCCGGAGACCGTGGTGAAGTCGGCCTCGCGGACCCGGGACTTCTCGTAGCGCTCTTGCCAGCGGTCGCGTGCGGTGTGATCGGCCATGAGAAAATAGTAGGACGTCCAACTAATTCCGTCGAGTCGAGGCCAGACCGGTCCGGCTCAGAAGTCTCCGGCGCTCTCCCGGACCGGCTTGAGCAGCGCCGACAGGGCCCGCAGGTCCTCGACCGGGACTTCGGCGAGCGCGAACTTCGCGTTCACGAGGTCCGCGGTGGCCGCCTCGACGACCGCCCGCCCGGAGTCGGTGATCTCGGCCAGCACGGCCCGGCCGTCCTGCGGGTGCCGGCGGCGTACGACGTGCCCCGCGGCCTCGAGCCGGTCGACGATGGAGGTCACCGACGTGGGGTGCACCTGCAGCCGCTCGCCCATCTTGCCGAGCGGCAGCGACCCGACCCGCGAGAAGGTCAGCAGCACCAGCGCCTCGTAGCGCGCGAAGGTCAGCCCGTGCGGCCGCAGCAGCTCGTCGAGCTCGGCCAGGACCAGCTGCTGCACGCGCATCAGCGAGGTGACCGCGTGCATCTGGTCGACGGCCTTCCAGCGCAGCCCCCACTGCCGGGCGGCCTCGTCGATCGGGTCGAACCCGAGCGGCTTCTTGGGCATGCCGCGATTCAATCAGCCCTGCTCGGCCCAGCGCAGCGTCGAGGGCCGGCCGAGACGCGTGGTGCGCCGCGAGACGAGCACCGCGATCAGCGTGGCGAGCACGAACAGCAGCACCGCGACGCCCGCGACCACCAGCCAGGGCGTTGCGTAGACCGGCGAGGGGTCGTGCGTCGCCGCCGTGCCCAGCGAGATCGAGGGCAGCACCAGCTTGAGGGCGAGGAACGCCGAGGCGACACCGAGCAGCACCGCGACGCCGAGCAGGACGACGTACTCCAGGACGGAGCCGCGCAGCAGCGTCCGCTGGCTGACCCCGACCACCCGCAGCGAGGCCACCTCGTAGGAGCGCCACCGCGACTGCAGGACCGCCGAGGCGAACACGCCGAGGATCGCGATCAGCAGGGTGGCCACGCCGACGATGAGGAACAGCCGCAGGCCGAGGCTGAACGCGTCGTTGCGCAGCTCGGACAGCGTGCCGTCGATGCTGCGCGGGTCGCTGAGCCCGATGCCGGCCGCGCGGATCCGGTCGACGATCGCGGCCGGCGTGCCGTCGGCCACCAGCAGCTGCGTGGTCACCAGGGCGCCGTCCGGCGGCTCGAACTCCACCAGCGCGGTCTCGAGGTCGGACAGCGACCCCTCGGTGCCGACCAGCGGCAGGGTGCTGACCCGGTCGACGACCCGCATCGGCACCTGCTGCCCGTTGAGCGACTCCCCCGCGACCGTCGAGGCCGGGTAGTCCAGCGCGATCCCCGACCCGCTCCGGGACGCGGTCTCGGTGCGGGTAGCGCGAGTGATCAGCGCCGGCACGGTGTCGGGCGTGGTGGCGGGCGTGATCCGGGCGAACCCGCTGACCTGCGCGTTCTGCGGCCCCTGCCCCGGAGGGAGCTGGCCGAGGTAGAGCCGGAGCTCGAGGCCGCGCGAAGCCGTCCCGATCACGACCGGCGGGTCCACCAGCGAGACAGGGAAGGGACGGGCCGGGCGCCACGAGTCCGCGTCGAGGTGCCAGGGCGCGAGCCGGTGGTCGACCTCGACCGACAGGATCGTCAGCTTCCCCTGGACGTCGCTGACCGAGACGCTGCTGCCTGTGACGTAGATCTGCTCGAGCACGCACGTCCGCTCACAGCCCTCCAGCGGGGTCTCGAGCACCTGCCGCGGGCCGTTGTGGAGCTCGCCGACGGTCAGGTCCTTCTGCTCGCCGCGGTCGTCGACGTACTGGATCCGCAGGCTGGACGGCACGTGGGTGCGGGAGCGCAGCGCCACGTCGCCGACGTCGACCAGCAGCTGCTTGCCGCTGAAGGTGATCCGCTTCGCCTGGTCGAGGGTGAGCTGTCGCTGCAGCGACGCGAGCGGACGGTCGGACCACGACGGGTCCCAGGCGACCACCCGGTCGAGCCGGCTGGTGTCGACGAAGACGCTGCGGCTCATGTCGTCGCCGACGGTGTTCGTGGCGGCGGCCGCGACGTACCTGCCCTCGGGGTCCACCTCGCGGGTGACCTGCAGCAGCCGGCCGGGCGAGGACGAGGCGACGTAGGAGCGGGCGGCCCCGACCTCCGCGTCGGCCCGGGCGGCGCGCCAGGCGTCCGAGGTCGCGGTCGTGGAGGCGGCGAAGGTCAGGACGGCCGCGGAGAGCAGCAGCGGGACCATCAGGTTCGCCATGTCCTGGCGCCGGCCCAGCCGCCGCGAGGCCAGGTAGGCGGCGGTGCCACCACCGGACACCGTGCGCCGCATCCACAGCCGGCCGAGCAGCCGCAGCAGCGCCGCGCCGCCGACGGCGACGGCGAGCGCGACCAGCATCGGCGTGAGCAGTGCCAGCAGCTGGCTCGACTGGTCACCCGACGTGACCAGGTTGCCGACCGCGGCCAGCGCCACCGCGACCACCGCGCTGCGCAGCACGAGGGAGACACGCGAGGCGGGGCGCGGGCGAACGGACGCCGTGAGCGAGGCCGACAGCGGCTCGCGGATCACCCCGAGCGCCGCGACCGTCGAGGCCACCAGCGCGGCCGCGACCACGGCCAGCAGGCTCGCCACGGCCGGACCGTCCAGCGACACCGGGATGCCGGGGTGCAGCCAGCCGCGGGCGACGACCTGGGCGGTGCCGACCGCGATCGCGACCCCGACCGGCACGGCCAGGGCCACCACCAGGAACGGCTCGGCCAGCGCGAAGCGCAGCACCTGGGCTCGGCTCTGCCCGCGCAGCTTGGCCAGTGCGACGTGGGTGCGCCGGCCCTGCGCCGCGGTGGAGACAAGCGCGAAGAGCAGCAGCAGGGTGAGCAGCACCAGCGGCGTCAGGGCGGCGATCATCACCCGGGACAGCAGCGTGTGCTCCGAACGCACCTGGTCGAAGACCGAGCCGAGGTCGAGGTCGGGCAGCACCTCGTCCTGGCCGCCGGCGGCGGCGGCGATGGCCGCGGTCTTGAACCGCTGCGCGGCCGCGGCGGCCCGGTCCATCTCCGCCAGGTCGACCGCCGAGGTGTCCACCGGCCGGTCCACGCCGACCCGGAAGGTCTGCGAGGTCATCGACGCCGGCGCGACCAGCAGCGCCGGGGCGGTCGGCTCGGAGCCCGTCCCTCGCTGGGGCGGCACCCGCAGGTCGTTCAGCCCGGTGAACCGGGACAGGTCGAACCACGCCGGCGAGCCCGGGTCGGTGACCGTGTAGGTCCCGACGACCGTGTACGCCACGGTGCGGCGCTTCTGGGCGTCGATGCCCTCCGGGTACTGCTTGGTCCGCACCCGGTAGGAGTCCGAGTAGGCCACGTCGAACGTGTCACCGGCCCGCAGCCCGAGAGTGCGGGCCAGGGTGGCCTGCATCAGCGCCTCGTTCTTCGCCTGCGGGCAGCGGCCGGAGACGCGGGCCAGGTCGCACATGCCCTCGCGCCAGTACGTCGGCGCCGCGAACTGCTTCCCCGAGTGCTGGAAGCTGCCGCCACGGTCCCAGGCCCACGGCGTCTCCGACGTCCAGTAGCGACGCACGTCCTGGCCGGCGAACGGCCGGCGCGCGTCCGGCAGCAGGTCGGAGACCGGGGGCGCGGCGTGGCTGGCGGACTTCTCGTCGGGCGGCGTCCTCCCGTCGACCGAGGGCACCGAGAAGGTCAGCCCCGTGGTGTACGGCGCGCGCTCGTCCAGCCGCGTGTCCAGGAGGTGCTCGGCCGACTCGCGGCCGTACATCGGCCCCAGGACCGCGGCGACCACCGCGATGACCGACACGAGCAGGCTCGTGAGGTTCATGCCGCGTCGCGTCCAGAGCCCGGCGAGCAGCACCCTCACGACCTGTCCCCCTGCTCGTCGACCGCGCGCAGCAGCACGCCCTCGGTTGTGTCCTCGAACTGCACCAGCGTCCCGGCCGGGAAGCGGGTGGCGAGGTCGTCGGGGATGTGCACGGCACCGTCCTCGTCGACGACCCCGAAGTCGAAGCCGCGCCGGCCCTCCGAGCCGATCCGGCCGTTGCGGATCGTGATGCTGCGCGGCATCTGGGCGGCCACCTCGGGGTCGTGCGTGACCAGCACGACGGTGGTCCCGAACTCGCGGTTGACCACGTGGATCAGCTCCACCATGGCGTCACGGTCGTCGTGGCTGAGCTGGGAGGTGGGCTCGTCGGCGAGCAGCAGGCCGGCGCCGGAGGACACCGCGGACGCGAAGGCCACCCGCTGCTTCTCCCCGCCGGACATGCCGGCGAGCGGCCGGCCCGTGAGGTCGCCCATCCCGAGTGCGTCGAGCAGCGCGTCCGGGGCCGGGAGCCGACGGCGGGCGGCGGGCGTGAGCGCCTTGCGGGCGAAGGTGACGTTCTCCTCCGGTGTGGCGTAGGGCAGCAGGTTGCGCGTAGCCCCCTGCAGCAGCGACGCGACCGTGCCGGACCGGAGCCGGCCGAGCTCGGACTCCTTGATCCGGGAGATGTCGGTGCCACCGACCAGCACCTTCCCGGCCGAGGGTCGCAGCACCCCGCCGAACAGGCTGAGCAGGGTGGACTTGCCGGACCCGGACGGACCGAGCAGCGCCACCTCCTCGCCCGGTGCGATGTCGAGGTTCACGCCGCGCAGCGCCACCACGTCGTGCCCACCGGCGGTGGTGTAGATCTGCACGACGTTGACGCAGCGGACGGCGACGCCCGCGCTCACCGAGGCCTCCTGAACAGGTCGTGCTCGTGGCCGGGTCCGCTCTCCCCCACCGCGACGGGTACGTCGACCAGGCGGCCGTCGACGAGATGGAGCTCCTCGTCGCACATCGCGGCGACCTCGGGGTCGTGGGTGGCGAGGACGACGACCGCGCCGCGCTCCGCCTCGGCCCGGATCTCGGCGACCACGATGTCGCGGTTGTGCTCGTCGAGCTCGCTGGTCGGCTCGTCGGCCAGCAGCACGTCGGGCTCGACGGCGAGTGCACGCGCGACCGCCACCCGCTGGAGCTGGCCGCCCGAGAGCTCGGTCACCAGCCGCTCCGCGAGGTCGGCCACCCCGACGCGTGCGAGCGCCGCGTGGGCGCGCCGTACGTCGTCGCCGGGCTTGACCTTGCGGGTCCGCAGCGCGATCGCGACGTTCTCCTCGGCGGTCAGGCTGGGGACCAGGCCGTAGCTCTGCAGCACGAACGCGGTGCCGGTCCGCGGCTCGCCCGTCCGGGTGCCGACCGGCTGCCCGTCCAAGGACGCCGCACCGCTGTCCGGGCGCACCAGGCCGCCCAGCACCGACAGCAGCGTGGTCTTGCCCGAACCGCTCGACCCGGTGACCGCCAGCACGCGGCCGGCGTGCGCCTCGAGGGTCACGTCCGCGAGCAGCGGACCTTGGGGACCGGACGACGCCCAGTGCGTCCGCGCGCAGCACCGCCCCCTCTCCCATGAGGCCAGACCTTGCAGGACCGAACGGGGCTGTTGCAACTGTCACCGCCACACCGTGGCGAATTCGTGACCTACCGGTCGGACCTACCTGCGGTGGTGGTCGAGCCGCGGCCCGCGGAGGCCGGACATCTGCACGTGCCGCTGGATGACCAGGTCGCGGTCGAGCGGCTTCGCGACGTACCGGATGTCCCGCAGGCCCTGCTCCTGCGCGGCCGACTCGAACGTGAAGTGGCCGAAGCCGAGCACCAGTCCGAGGAAGGGCTGGTCGACGGTGATGTCGAGGATCCGGGACAGCGGCGTGGTCGCGTGCTTGCTGGAGAACACCCCGGTCACCCGGAACACCCGCATGTTGGTGACCACGAAGACGTCCATGAACTCCACCAGCGACTTCCAGGCCGCGTGCGTGAGCAGCACCGCGATCACGAGGAGCAGCAGCCAGCCGACCTTCGGCGAGGAGATCAGGAACAGGTAGAACACCGCGACGGACGCGCCCAGCTCGATCGTCGGCACGGTGTGCACGACCCAGTGGTGGTGCACCTCGTCGACGATGTCCTCACGGGCGTCGTCGTCGCGGAGCAGGCGACGGCGCACGCGGCCGTCGCGCACGCGCCGCAGCCACCTGACCATCGGTCAGTGGAACAACGCGTTGATGAAGGTGATCGCCGCGTTGAACGCGTCACCGACGACCCCGCCCGCACCCTTGACGACCTCTGCCGCCGCATGCGGCTGCGTCAGCAGGTAGAACAGCGCGAAGGCTATCGCCACCCCGCCCAGCAGCTTCTTCATTGCCGTACTCCGTCCCGAGTGGTGTCGGCCCCGTTTCTCCTGGCGTGACGCACCCGGGCACGCCAAAGGCGCACAGGGGGCACGGACAATTCCTAGCAAAGTCGGGCCCGACGAGTGCGAAGGCGCGCGGCGGGTAAACCCGCCGCATGGAAGACAGAACCGTCGACGCCGTCGGCAAGATCACCGAGGCGATGGAGACGACCGAGCGCGCCCGCGGCCACCTCTACTCCTTCCACCAGCTCACCGGCAGCGCCGACCTACAGCTCGGCGAGGCCTGCGAGCTGCTGCGAGAGGCGGGGCACACCGAGCTCGCAGAGCGGATCGAGCACGAGCTCGTCGGTCGCAACGTCATCGATGGCCGGTGGACGTTCCAGATCGTGGAGGAGTACGACGACAGCTACTGGTCGGTGTTCCGGGCGTTCGAGCACGAGGCGCGGGACACACTGACCGGCGGGCGGCGGCATCTCCACGAGGCACGGATGAAGGAGGAGCGCCGGACCCACGGACACCCGCATCACTCCGCCGGGCCCGGAGACGGCTACTCGGCGTAGGTCTCCAGCAGGGCGTCGGCGGCGGTGTACGGGTCGGACTTCCCCTCCACGACCTGCTCGGCGAGCTCGTCGAGCTCCGTCCGCTCGTGGACGTTCCCCCAGCGGCGGCGCAGCGCGGTCACTGCGATCGCCTCGATCTCGTCGCGGGCCCGTCGTACGCGCCGGCGCTCGAGCTCGCCCGACGACTCCAGCCAGGCGCGGTGCTCGTCGATGTTCTCGACCACCTCGTCGACACCCTGCCCGGTCTGCGCGACGGTCAGCACGATCGGCGGCTTCCAGCTCTCCTCGGACCGGTCGGCGAGCGCGATCATGTTCCGCAGGTCGCGGCGGACCTGCTCGGCTCCGTCCCGGTCGGCCTTGTTGACCACGAACAGGTCGCCGATCTCGAGGATGCCGGCCTTGGCCGCCTGGATGCCGTCACCCATCCCGGGCGCGGTGAGCACCAGCGTGGTGTCGGCGAGCCCGGCGATCTCGACCTCGCTCTGCCCGACACCGACCGTCTCGATCAGCACCACGTCGCAGCCCGCCGCGTCGAGCACCCGCAGCGCCTGCGGCGTCGACCAGGCCAGCCCGCCGAGGTGCCCGCGGGAGGCCATCGAGCGGATGTAGACCTCCTTGTCGAGCGCGTGGTCCTGCATCCGCACCCGGTCGCCGAGCAGCGCCCCGCCGGAGAACGGCGAGGACGGGTCGACGGCGAGCACGCCGACGCGCTTGCCGGACGCGCGCAGCGCCTTCACCAGCGCGTTGGTCGACGTCGACTTGCCGACCCCGGGCGGGCCGGTGATGCCGACGATCTGCGCGTTCCCTGTGTACGGCGCGAGGCCGGCCATCACCTCGCGCAGCGCCGGCGACGCGTCCTCGACCAGCGAGATGAGCCGGGCCACCGCTCGGGCGTCACCCTCCCGGGCCCGCTCGACGAGCGCCGGGACGTCCGCCGGGGACCGGCGGCCGCCGACCCTCACGCCGGGACGTGCAGGATCAGCGCGTCACCCTGGCCGCCACCGCCGCACAGGGCGGCCGCACCGGTGCCGCCGCCGCGCCGCTTGAGCTCGAGCGCGAGGTGCAGCGCGATGCGGGCGCCGGACATGCCGACCGGGTGGCCGAGCGCGATGGCGCCGCCGTTGACGTTGACCTTGTCCTCGTCGAGGCCGAGCTCGCGGGCGGACACGATGCCGACGGCCGCGAAGGCCTCGTTGATCTCGACGAGGTCGAGGTCGGACGGCGTGATGCCCTCCTTCTCGCAGGCCTTGGCGATCGCGTTGGCGGGCTGCATCTGCAGCGTCGAGTCGGGGCCGGCGACCTGGCCGGAGGCGCCGATCTCGGCGATCCAGCTCAGGCCGAGCTCCTCGGCCTTGGCCTTGCTCATCACGACGACGGCGCAGGCGCCGTCGGAGATCTGCGAGGCGGAGCCGGCGGTGATGGTGCCGTCCTTGGAGAACGCCGGGCGCAGCTTGGCCAGGCTCTCGGCGGTGGTGTCGCCGCGCACGCCCTCGTCCTGGGACACGACGACCGGGTCGCCCTTGCGCTGCGGGATCTCGACCGGCACGACCTCGTCGTCGAAGAGGCCGTTCTTCCACGCCTCGGCGGCCCGCTGGTGCGAGCGGGCGGAGAACTCGTCCTGCTCCTCGCGGGTGAGCTGGGCGCCGGCGGAGTTGCAGCTCTCGGTGAGACCGCCCATCGGCTGGTCGGTGAGCTGGTCGTAGAGCGCGTCGTAGGCCATCGAGTCGACGAGCTTCACGTCGCCGTACTTGAAGCCCTCGCGGGACTTCGGCAGCAGGTGCGGCGCCTGGGTCATCGACTCCATGCCGCCGGCCACCACGATCTCGTGCTCGCCCGCGCGGATCAGCTGGTCGGCCATCGCGATCGCGTTGATGCCCGAGAGGCACACCTTGTTGATGGTGATCGAGGGGACGTTCAGCGGGACGCCGCCCTTGTGCGCGGCCTGGCGGGCGGTGATCTGGCCGGTACCGGCCTGGATGACCTGGCCCATGATGACGTACTCGACCTGGTCGCCGGACACGCCGGCCTTCTCCAGGGCGGCCTTGATCGCGACCCCGCCGAGGTCGGCGGCCGACTGGTCCTTGAGACCGCCGAGCAGGCGACCGATCGGGGTGCGGGCACCCGCGACGATGACGGATCCGGACATGACGCCTCCTGCGGCTCAGCGGTTGTGACTGTGTCTCGGACGATACCCAGCCCCGGTCCCGACCGGGAGGCCCGGTGACCCCCTGCCCGTGAGGGACAGGTCACAGTCCGTGGCCGCTCGACGTCCGCACGGGCCACCATGTCCAGATGAGCCTCTCGATCCCCGACCCGCTCTTCGTCTGCATCGACCACGTGGGCATCGCCGTCCGCGACCTCGACGAGGCGATCGCCTTCTACGCCGACGCCTTCGGCATGACCGTCCGGCACGAGGAGACCAACGAGGAGCAGGGCGTCCGGGAGGCGATGGTCGGCGTCGGGGACACCGACCAGTGCATCCAGCTGCTCGCCCCGCTCGACGAGACCTCGACGATCGCGAAGTTCCTCGACCGCAGCGGCCCCGGCCTCCAGCAGCTCGCCTACCGCGTCACCGACGTGGAGCAGGTCTCCGCGGTGCTGCGCGAGCGCGGCCTGCGGCTCCTGTACGACGAGCCCCGCCGTGGCACCTCGGACAGCCGGGTGAACTTCGTGCACCCCAAGGACGCCGGCGGCGTGCTGGTCGAGCTGGTCCAGCCCGCCGAGAACTAGACGTCACACGCGGGTGACAGCGTGGTTACCCATCAGTAGATTTCGAGCACCGAACCGCGCCGACCAGACGCAGGAGCCCCCGTGAAGCAGATCCTCGACGCCATCCTCTCCGGAGACACCACCGCAGAGGAGTTCGCCGCCCTCGACCTGCCGGAGTCCTACCGGGCCGTCACGGTCCACAAGGACGAGACGGAGATGTTCGAGGGGCTGGAGTCCCGCGACAAGGACCCTCGCAAGAGCCTGCACGTCGAGGACGTCGCGCTCCCCGAGCTCGGCCCCGGCGAGGCCCTGGTGGCCGTGATGGCCAGCGCCATCAACTACAACACCGTCTGGACCTCGATCTTCGAGCCGATGTCGACCTTCGGCTTCCTCGAGCGCTACGGCAAGTCCTCCCCGCTGGCCAAGAAGCACGACCTGCCCTACCACGTCGTCGGCTCCGACCTGGCCGGCGTGGTGCTCAAGACCGGCCCCGGCGTGCACGCCTGGCAGCCCGGGACGCGAGGTCGTCGCGCACTGCCTCTCGGTCGAGCTCGAGTCCCCCGAGGGCCACAACGACACGATGCTCGACCCGGAGCAGCGGATCTGGGGCTTCGAGACCAACTTCGGCGGGCTGGCGCACGTGGCGCTGGTCAAGGCCAACCAGCTGATGCCCAAGCCCGCCCACCTCACCTGGGAGGAGGCGGCCAGCCCCGGGCTGGTGAACTCCACCGCCTACCGGCAGCTGGTCAGCCGCAACGGCGCCGGCATGAAGCAGGGCGACAACGTGCTGATCTGGGGCGCCAGCGGCGGCCTCGGCGGCTACGCCACGCAGTTCGCGCTCAACGGCGGCGCCACCCCGGTGTGCGTCGTCTCCAGCGATGACAAGGCCGAGATCTGCCGCAGGATGGGCGCCGAGCTGATCATCGACCGCCGGGCCGAGGACTTCCGCTTCTGGAAGGACGAGCACACCCAGGACCAGAAGGAGTGGCGCCGGTTCGGCAAGCGGATCCGCGAGCTCACCGGCGGCGAGGACGTCGACATCGTCTTCGAGCACCCCGGCCGGGAGACCTTCGGCGCGTCGGTGTTCGCCGCACGCAAGGGCGGCACGATCGTCACCTGCGCCTCCACCAGCGGGTACATGCACGAGTACGACAACCGCTACCTCTGGATGAACCTCAAGCGGATCATCGGCTCCCACTTCGCGAACTACCGGGAGGCCTGGGAGGCGAACCGGCTGATCGCCAAGGGCAAGATCCACCCGACCCTGTCGCGCACCTACTCCATGGACGAGGTCGGCCAGGCGGCGTACGACGTGCACAAGAACCTCCACCAGGGCAAGGTCGGCGTGCTCTGCCTCGCGCCCGAGGAGGGACTCGGGGTCCGCGACGAGGAGAAGCGCGCCGCGCACCTCGACGAGATCAACCGCTTCCGCGGGGTCTGACCCGGTTGCGGGGCGCAGACTCCTCCGAAACTGCGCCCCGCCGACGGGGTGGCTCCCGTGTGTAGGTTGGGTTTTCGGCGAGACTGGGCCCCATGCAGAGCGAGCAGACGGAGGAACGACCGATGAGCGATCGACCTGGCCTGTCCATCTTCGACGACCCGGACGAGAACGGCGGCGACAGCGGCCGCAGCCGCGACGACGAGGCCACCCAGGTGATTCCCGCGGTGCGCCAGCAGAGCCGCACCGCCCCCACTCCCCCCAGCCAGCCCTCCGCGAGCACACCGCGGCCCGAGAGCACTCCGCCCACCGCCAGCAGCGGGGGCACCGGCAACCCCGGCAACCCTGGCCGCACCACCTTCCCGGTGGTCCGTCGCGGCGGCTACGACCCGGCGTCCGTCGACCGGCAGATGCACACGCTGGCCGGCGAGAAGGCCGGCCTGACCGCCGGGCTCAACGACGCCAAGGCCAGGGTCGCGTCCCTGGAGAAGGAGCTCGCCTCCCTCCGCTCCAAGGTGTCCGAGCACGACAGCCCGACCTACGCGGGGCTCGGCGGCCGCGCCAGCGAGATGCTGCGCCTCGCCGAGGAGCAGGCCGACGACGTACTGGTCCAGGCCCGCGCCCAGGCCGACGAGATCCGCCGCCAGGCCGGCAAGGACGCCGACGTGCTCAAGGCGCAGGCCGCGCGCGACGCCGAGGACATGCGGATGGTCCAGCTCAAGGAGCTCGACGAGACCCGCGCCCGGACGCTGGCCGACGTCGAGCAGGAGCGGTCGATGGCCAAGGCCGAGGCCGACGACCTGCTCGCCGCCGCGAAGCGCGAGAGCGAGCAGCTGCGACTGGCCGCCGAGCAGGAGGCCAACTCGATGCGCACCGGCGCCAAGCGCGAGGCCGAGCAGGCCCGGGCCGCCGCCGACCGCGAGGTGCAGGAGGCCCGCCGCACGCTGGCGGTGGAGAAGGAGCGGCTGACCCGCGAGGCCGCCGAGCACCACAGCAGCGCCACCGCCGAGACCCAGAAGCTGGTCGAGGAGGCCGAGGCCCGCGCCAACGCCGCCGAGGCCCGGAGCCGCGAGGCCACGAACGCCGCCCACAGTCACCGCAAGGGTGCCCACGACGAGGCCGAGCGGCTGCTCAGCCACGCCCGCCGCGAGGCCGAGCAGATCGTCTCCTCCGCGCAGACGCAGGCCGCGACCTTCACCGCCGCCGGCCAGGCCGAGGCCGAGCAGGAGCTCGCCGCGCTCAAGGCCGAGGTCGACGCCTACCAGAAGCGCCGGGACGCGATCGTCGGGCAGCTGGGTGCGCTCCGCGACGTCGTCTCCGGGTTCGGCGACGCTCCGAAGCCGAAGGGCGACGCCTCCGACGAGAAGGCGTGACGGACGCGGGCGTGCGCGCCGGCCGGGTGACCCGCCGCGCGCGCACGCAGACGCGCACGTCGCACGAGACGGACGTGGCGCTGCGGCACCCGTTCCGGCTGGGTTTCTACTTCGTGCTGGGCGGGTTCGTCGCCTACTGGCTGGGCGGGCTCATCCTGTCGATCGGGTCGATCCTGATCCTGATCCTGGTGGCCGGCTTCCTGGCCGCCGGGCTCAACCCGGCCGTCGAGTGGCTCGGCCGGCGTGGGCTCGCGCGCAGCTGGGCCGTCCTGGTCGTGATCGCCGTCGTCGTCCTGGCGGTGGTCCTGTTCGTGGTCGCGTTGGTCCCGGTCATCACCGACCAGGTCTCGTTGCTCGTCAAGAACGCCCCCGGCTGGGTCGACCGGCTCCAGCACGACCGGACGATCCAGCGTCTCGACAACCGCTACGACCTCCTCCGCAAGGCCCGCACGGCCCTGACCGGCGGCAAGGTCGGCTCCGCCCTGTTCGGCGGAGTGGTCGGCGTCGGTCTCAAGGTGCTGTCGTTCGTGGCCAACACCTTCATCGTCGTCGTGCTGATGCTCTACTTCCTGGCCACCCTGCCGAAGGTGAAGCACTCGGCCTGGCAGCTCGCGCCGGCGAGCCGCCGTGAGCGGGTGGCCGAGCTCGGCGACCGGATCATCGACAACGTCGGTTCCTACGTCTCCGGCGCGTTCCTGGTCGCGATGGCCGCGGGGATCAGCTCGCTGATCTTCCTGTTCGCGGTGGGACTCGGCGAGTACGCCGTGGCGCTGGCCGCCGTGGTGACGCTGCTCGACGTCATCCCGATGATCGGCGCCACGCTCGGCGCCGTGATCGTCATCGCCATCGGCTTCGCGACGGATCCGAGGACCGGTCTCGCCTGCCTGATCTTCTACGTGCTCTACCAGCAGCTCGAGAACTACGTGATCTACCCCCGGGTGATGTCGCGCTCGGTCAACCTGCCGGGCTCGATCATCGTGATCGCGGCCCTGGTCGGCGCGGCGCTGCTGGGCGTGATCGGCGCACTGCTGGCCATCCCCACCGCGGCCGCGATCACGCTGCTGGTCAAGGAGATCTTCCTGCCGCGGCAGGAGGTCACGTAGGGGCGTGCCCTGGTCAGTCCTTGAAGACCGCGGTCGTCCGGTCGGCGTACGCGCTGGTGTCCGCGGTCTCCATGGGACCGTCCCACTCCCGTGGCAGGGGTACGTCGACCCCGGGTGCGACCTTCTGCACGATCAGGTCGAGCACCGTCTCGGCGTCGCCGACCCACAGGTGCTTGGCGCCCTCGACGCCGACCACCTCTGCCTGCGGCACCGCGGCGAACCGCTCCCTGGCCTCGGGCGGCCGCAGGTAGTCGTCGTGCTCCGGCACCAGAGCGACCAGCGGCTTGCCGGAGCCCGCCCAGGTCGCGAGGTGCTCCTCGGTCGAGAAGCGCAGCGGCGGCGACAGCAGGATCGCGCCCTCGACGACGGGGTCGCACCCGTGCATGAGGGCCAGGTCGGTGCCGAACGACCAGCCCAGCACCCAGATGTGCGGCAGGTCGTGGAACTCGGCGTACTCCAGGGCCGCCGCCACGTCGTACCTCTCCCCCACCGCGTGGTCGAACGCGCCCTCGCTGGTGCCCTGGTTGCTCGCGGTGCCACGGGTGTTGAAGCGCAGCACCGCCACCCCGGCCAGCGCGGGCAGCCGGAACGCCGCCTTGCGGAAGACGTGGCTGTCCATCATCCCGCCGTGGGTGGGCAGCGGGTGCAGGCAGACCAGGGTCGCGACCGGCTCGCGGTCCTCAGGCAGGGCCAGCTCGCCCACCAGGGACAGCCCGTCCGCGGTCTGCAGGGTGACCGCCTCACGGCGGGCGGGCAGGACCGAGTTCGCGCGGATCGCTGGCATGCCGCCATTGTCCCCACCTCCCCGACTCCCCCTGTCGCCGACCCGTCACCTGGAAGGCACGGTGACCGGCGTGTCGCACAGGAAGTGACGGCTCGTCACCCTGCACGTCGCCCGGCTGCACGGCGACTGAGCGGCTCTCACCGCCGCTCGCGGGCCGCCCAGCAGGCCGTGTGCCAGTGCCGCCGCTCGTCCAGACCGGTGGCACCCGCCGCGAACGACAGGGGTACGACGGGCCAGGCGACCGTGTGCGGGGTGGCGGGACGGATCACCTGGTGGCAGCCGGGACAGCGGTACGGCTTCGTCGCGGCGGATCCCGTGACGCGCCGTACGACGTAGTCCTCGCCGTGGAAGGGCTCGACCCTGTCGTTGCTCACCGCGATCAGGCCTCGCCGTCCGCAGCCGCGGCGACGAAGCGCTCCACCCGGCGGTCGGGCACCAGCCAGATCACCGCGACGGCGACGTAGCAGGCGACCGCGAGGTACGGCTGCACGAACGCGAGCAGGATGCCCGTCACGTAGATCAGCGGGGACACCTTGCCCTTGAGGTCGCGCCCCAGCGCCTCCCGGAGCCGCTCGCCGCCGGGGGTGCGGAAGATCGTGCGCTGGAGGAGGTAGTAGGCGATGGCGGCCGCGAGCAGGTTGACGCCGTAGACGACGAGCGGCGTGCGGGCCAGGTCCGTCTCGTCCATCCAGGCGGTGGTGAAGGGGTAGAGCGACAGCCAGAACAGCAGGTGCAGGTTGGCCCACAGCACCGTGCCGTCCACGTGCTCGACGACGTGGAACATGTGGTGGTGGTTGTTCCAGTAGATCCCGATGTAGACGAAGCTCAGCAGGTAGGTCAGGAACCCGGTGGCCGAGCCGCCGAGCGCCGCGAGCGTCGGCTCCTCGGGCACGTGGAGCTCGAGGACCATGATCGTGATGATGATGGCCAGGACGCCGTCACTGAAGGCCTCGAGCCGGCTGGTGCGCATGCCCCAGTCTGTCAGCGGACCGTGTAGTCGCGGAAACCCTTCTGGGTCTTGCGGCCCAGGTAGCCGGCCGTGACCAGGTGCTCGAGCAGAGGCGCCGGCGCGAAGCCGGGCTCGCGGAACTCGAGGTAGAGCTCGCGCTGGATGGCCAGCGACACGTCGTTGCCGACCACGTCGAGCAGCTCGAACGGGCCCATCGGCAGGGCGCAGCCGTACTTCATCGCGGTGTCGATGTCGTCCGCGGTCGCGTAGTGCGCCTCGAGCATCTTCACGGCGTCGTTGAGGTAGGGGAACAGCAGCGCGTTGACGATGAAGCCGGCCCGGTCGCCGCAGGAGACCGCGACCTTGCCGACCTTCTCGCACAGCGCCCGGGTGGTCTCCGCGACGTCGTCGGCGGTGCTGACCGTGCTGACCACCTCGACGAGCTTCATGATCGGCGCCGGGTTGAAGAAGTGCATGCCGACCACGTCGTGCGCGCGGTGGGTCTCCTTGGCCAGCGCGATGACCGGCAGCGAGGAGGTGGTCGTGGCCAGGATCGCGCCGGGCTTGCAGATGTCGTCGAGGTTCTGGAAGAGCACCGACTTGACCTTGAGGTCCTCGGCGATCGCCTCGACCACGATGTCCACCGGCGCCAGGTCGTCGAGCGAGGTCGAGCCGTGCAGCCGGCCCAGCACCTCCTCGCGCGCGGACTCCTCGAGCTTGCCGCGCTGGATGGCCTTGTCGAGCGACTTCTCGATCGCGGCCCGCACGGCGTCGACCTTGTCCTGCGTGCGCCCGACGTAGGTGACCGGGAAGCCCGCCTTGGCGAACACCTCCACGATCCCGGTGGCCATCGTGCCGGTGCCGACCACGCCGACGACCGAGATGTCGTGGCGCAGACGCGGCTTGTCGTCGGCCGACGGGGTGAGCGCGTCGTCGACGACGACCGGGCTGTCGGCGGCCTCGTAGGTGTAGAACCCGCGACCGGCCTTCCGGCCGAGCAGGCCCGCGGTCACCATCTGCTTGAGGATCGGGGCGGGCGCGTGCAGCCGGTCGCGGCCCTGCTTGTACATCGTGTCCAGGATCTCGTACGCCGTGTCCAGACCGATCAGGTCGAGGAGGGCGAGCGGGCCCATCGGGTAGCCGCAGCCGAACCGCATCGCGGCGTCGAGGTCCTCGCGGGTGGCGTAGTGCCCCTCGAACATCGACGCGGCGTGGTTGAGGTAGCCGAACAGCAGGGCGTTCGCGATGAAGCCGGCCTTGTCGCCGACCACGACCGGGGTCTTCTGCAGCGACCGGGCGAGCTCGGCGGCGTCCTCGAGCACGTCGGGCTCGGTCACCACGGTGCGGATGATCTCGACGAGAGCCTGCACCGGCGCCGGGTTGAAGAAGTGCACGCCGATGACCCGGCCGGGGTGGGAGGTGGCGGTGCTGATCTCGGTGACCGACAGCGAGGAGGTGTTGGTGGCCAGCACGGCGTCCGGCCCGACGATCTCGTCGAGCGCCCGGAAGATCTGCTGCTTGACCGGGAGCCGCTCGACGACCGCCTCGACGACCAGGCCGCAGTCCTTGACGTCGGCCATGGAGGTGGTGAACGTGATCCGGCCGACCAGCTCCTCCTGCTGCTCCTCGGTGAGCTTGCCGCGCTTCACGGCCCGGCCGGTGGAGTGCTCGACGTGCTGACGGCCCCGCTTCAGCGTCTCCTCGGTCTGCTCGACGCCCACCACCTGGTAGCCGTTGCGGGCGAAGACCTCGGCGATGCCGGCTCCCATGGTGCCCAGGCCGATGACACCGACGGTGGAGAAGTCACGTGCGCTCATGGGGCGCATCATGGCACGCGTCCGAGGGCCTCCGCCGTGACGTATCCCACCCGGGTAGATTGCCCCCTCGTGAGACTCGTCGTTGCTCGTTGCCAGGTCGACTACGCAGGCCGGCTGACGGCCCATCTGCCGATGGCGACCCGGCTGATCATGGTGAAGAACGACGGCTCGGTGCTGGTGCACTCCGACGGCGGCTCCTACAAGCCGCTGAACTGGATGTCCCCGCCGTGCAAGGTCGTCGAGGGCAAGAGCGAGGACGGCGTCCCCGAGTGGCTGGTCACCGGCAAGGACGACGACACGCTGCGGATCCTGCTCGAGGAGGTGCTGCACGACAGCGCCCACGACCTCGGCCTCGACCCCGGCCTGCGGAAGGACGGTGTCGAGAAGCATCTCCAGGAGCTGCTGGCCGACCACCCTGCGACCCTGGCCGACGGCCTGACGCTCGTACGGCGCGAGTACCCCACCGCCATCGGCCCCGTCGACCTCATGTGCCGCGACGCGGCGGGCGCGAGCGTCGCGGTGGAGATCAAGCGACGCGGCGAGATCGACGGGGTCGAGCAGCTGACCCGCTACCTCGAGCTGCTCAACCGCGACCCCAAGCTCCGCCCGGTGCGCGGCATCTTCGCGGCCCAGGAGATCAAGCCGCAGGCCCGGGTGCTGGCCACCGACCGGGGCATCACCTGCGCGGTCGTGGACTACGACGCGCTGCGCGGGATGGACGACCCGACCGAGCGGCTGTTCTGATGCGGATCTTCCACCTCACCGCGTCCGACGAGTGGGCGCAGGCGCAGGCGGCGGGGGTCTGGACCACCTCGACCCGCGGGCGAAGCCTCGAGGAGGAGGGCTTCATCCACTGCTCGGAGCGGCACCAGGTCGAGGGCGTGCGCGCCGACTGGTTCGCCGACGTCGACGACCTGCTGATGCTGGAGATCGAGACGGACCGGCTCACCTCGCCCTGGCGGTCCGAGCAGCTGGAGGGCGCGGACCAGCCCTACCCGCACGTCTACGGCCCGGTCGACCTCGACGCCGTGGTGGCGGTCCACTCCCTCTGAGCGGGCCGTTTTTGGCCCGGGCGGACCATCGCGGCGGCGGGTGCGGCGCACCTAGCGTGAGGCCATGACGGAAGCGATGGTGGAGAAGGTGTTCGCCAGCGTGCTCGGTGGCATGGAGATGCTCTCGATCGCGCTCGGCGACCGGCTGGGCTTCTACGCCGTGCTCGCCGAGGAGCCGTTGACCGCGGACGACCTCGCCGCGAGGGCCGGCACCGATCCGCGGTGGACCCGCGAGTGGCTCGAGCAGCAGGCGGTCGTCGGCTACCTGACCGTGACGGACGGGCGCTTCGCCCTCGTCGCCGGCGTGGCCGAGACCCTCGCGCAGCCCGATGCCCTGACGACGATGGCGCCGGCGGCCCGGATGATCGCCGCGGCCGGGGCGCAGTGGACCCGGATCGCGGACGCGGCCCGCACCGGCGCCGGCCTGGGCTGGCGGGAGTTCGGCCAGGACATGCGCGAGTCGCAGGCCGACATCAACCGACCACCGCTCGAGCACCTGCTGCCGGACAGCTGGCTGGCCCAGGCGCTGCCCGACGTGCACCGCCGGCTCGCGGCCGGCGAGCCGCTGCTCGTCGCCGACGTCGGCTGCGGCGGCGGGTGGGCCGCCATCGGCCTGGCCCGGCGCTGGCCCTCGGTCACCGTGCACGCGTACGACGTCGACGGCCCGTCCGTCGAGCTGGCCCGGTCCAACGTCGAGCGGGCCGGTCTCGCGGACCGGGTGACGGTGCACGAGCAGGACATCGCGACCGAGCCGCCCGGGCAGACCTACGACCTCGCGCTGGCGGTCGAGTGCATCCACGACATGCCCCGGCCGGTGCCGGTGCTCGCCGCGATGCGGCGGATGGTCGGCGAGGACGGCCACGTGCTGGTCGTCGATGAGAAGGTCGCCGACGAGTTCACACCGCCCGGCGACGAGGTCGAGCAGCTGATGTACGGCTACAGCATCCTGATCTGCCTCCCCGACGGGATGTCGGGCGCCGACAGCGCCGCGACCGGGACGGTGATCCGCCGGTCGACGATGCAGCGCTACGCGCGGGAGGCCGGCTTCGCCGACGCCGAGGTGCTGCCGGTCGAGCACGACCTGTGGCGGTTCTACGCGCTCACGCGCTGACCAGGCCGGCCACCTCGTCGGCGCACCCCCACGACAAGGTGACGCCCGCGCCGCCGTGCCCGTAGCAGTGCACGACCCGCCCGCCGGACGCGGTGGCCTCCGCCTCCAGCCGCACGCTCGGCCGGGCCGGCCGCAGCCCGACGCGGTGGGCGCGGACCCGCGCCCGGCCGAGCTCCGGCACCAGCTCGGTGGCCCGCTCGAGGATCCGCTTCGCGACGTCGGGGTCGGGACGGCGGTCCCACTCCCCCTCGTCGTCCGTGCCGCCGATCACGATGTCGTGCGAGCGCGGGACGACGTAGACCGGACCGCCCTCCGCGCCCGCGTCGAGCCACCACCGGTCCAGGCCGACCTGGTCGACGTACACGACCTGGCCACGGACCGGCACCATCGAGGAGTCGTCGGCCATCCGGCGGGCGCCGAGCCCGGTCGCGTTCACGACCACCTCGGCACGGTCCGGCAGCGCGGACAGCGCCATCCGGGTCACGGTCCCGCCGAGGCCCTCCACCCGGGCGACCAGCCAGGGCAGGTAGACCGGCATCTCCACGACCGGCGCCACGAAGCTCCAGCCGTCGGCGTACGGCGGCCCGAGAGCCGTCACGCGGGTCAGCGCCGGGACCGCGTCGCGCCACCAGGGGTCAGGGGTCCGGCTGCGGTGCAGCTCGGTGCCCTGCACCATCCGGACGCCGGTGCCGTCGAGGTGCGCGAGGGTCGCCAGCTCGGCGTAGGTGGTGCGCGACCATGCGGTGACGCGCTCGAAGGGATAGGCCCGGTAGGGGCCCCAGAGTGCCGCCGCGACGGACGACGTGGTCTCCAGCGGCAGGTCCCGTGCGAGCACGTCGACCTGGTGCCCGGCCTCGAGCAGGCGCACCGCGCACGACAGCCCGATCACGCCCGCGCCGACGACGATCACCCTGCTCATGCCAGGAGTCTGCCCTAGTCGAGGGCCCTGTAGTCGCCGATCATCACGGCTCCCGACCGGTCGGAGACGGTGGCGACGACGTAGCGGTCGTCGCCGGCCCTGGTCACGTGGCAGACGATCCGGCTGCCGACCGAGGCGGGGTAGGCCGGGGCCTTGCCGCAGTCGGCGCCGGACCAGCCGTTGTGCCGCAGCGTCCGCTCCAGCTTGCGGGTCGCGATCACCCCGTCGAGCAACCGGGCGTCGAAGCCGACCGCCTTGCCCTCGACCGCGGCCTGGAGGTGCACCGACACCCGGGCGACCAGACCGTCGACGTACCCCTTGCACACCATCCGGGTCGGCACCTTGTGGTCCCAGGCCGGGCAGTCGAGGTAGGTGAGGGTGAGTCCCTGTCCCTTGATCTGGGCGGCCAGCCGGTCCCGGACCGGCCGCTCGAGGTCGTTCATCGGGGCTGTGGGCGGGGAGGCCTCGGCGGGGCGGGGGCCGCCGAGCGCCGAGGGGGCGGCCGCCGGGGTCTCGCTCGGGGCCGGCCGGGCGGCCGGGTCACCGTCACAGCCGGCCAGCGGGAGCAGCAGGAGAGGGAGCAGAGCCAGACGCGTCCGCACGACACTCCCTCCTCACGGCCTTCGTCGCTGTCCCCCGATCCGACGATAGTCAGCCGCGCCAACGCGCCCGGGCGAACGACCGGTTCCGTAACCCCCAGGACGAGAACTCGTTGCACTCGCAACGGAGCCCCTCGGAGGTGGTGTGATGCGCAGCAGAGGCACACAGGTGCTGGTCGTGCTCGTGGCCCTGCTCGGCGGCCTCGTCGCCGTCGGCGCGGTCAGCCCGGCGCAGGCCCACGAGGAACGCCCGGCCGGCTTCCCGGACGGCACCGGCCGCCGCCCGTCGTACGCCGGCCTCGACAACCCGCGGCACCGCGTCGTCTGCACCCGCGACTCCGCGCGCAGGATCCGGCACATGAAGGCCGGGGCACTCAAGCGCCGCAACCGTGCCCTGCTGAAGGAGTGCCGCTACGGCTCCATCCAGACCGCGATCGACTCGATCAAGCGGCGGCACACGTCGGTCTACGTGCTGCCCGGCTACTACACCGAGTCGCGGTGGGCGAACGCGAAGCGCTCCGACTACTGCTCGCACCTGTCCAGCCAGTCCAAGGACCCGCTGCCGGCCTCGGAGTACATCGGCAGCCTCACCGACCCGGACGCCGGCGCGAAGAAGTCCGACCCGATCGCGCTCTCCTACGCCGACCAGCGACGGTGCCGGCACAACCTGAACCTGATCGCGATCATGGGCGACCGCACGCCCGACAACGGCTCGATCCACTGCGACAGCGTGGTGTGCGGCACCCAGCTCGTCGGGACCGGCGCCACCCAGGGCGCCGTCGTCATCGACAACCGGTTCAAGAAGCTCAACGCGATCCGGGCCGACCGCGCCGGCGGCGTGGTCTTCCGCAACTTCACCGTGCAGCAGTCGGAGTTCAACGCGCTCTACGTGCTCGAGACCGACGGCTTCGTCGTCGACAAGGTGACCGCGCGCGGCAACGACGAGTACGGCATCCTCGCGTTCGCCTCCGACCACGGGCTGATCCAGCGCACCAACGCCTACTTCAACGGCGACTCCGGCATCTACCCCGGCTCGGGCTCCGACCTCAACGCCGACAACACCAGCTTCACGCCGGTCCGCTACGCCATCGAGATCCGGCACAACCGCAGCCACCACAACACGCTCGGCTACAGCGGCACGGCCGGGAACTCCATCCACGCGCACGACAACGAGTTCTACGACAACGCCACCGGCATCGCCACGGACTCGCTGTTCCCCGGCCACCCGGGTCTCCCCCAGGACCACGCCCGGTGGGACCACAACCGGATCTTCAGCAACAACTCGAACTGGTACGCCAAGTACGTCGACACGGGTGTGTGCGACAAGCCGATGAAGGAACGCGGCTACATCCACGGCACGGTCTGCCCGGTGGTCCCCACCCCGGTCGGCACCGGCCTGCTCATCGCGGGCGGCAACTACGACTCGACCGACCACAACTGGATCTACGACAACTGGCGCTACGGCACGATGCAGTTCTGGGTGCCGTCGCCGCTGCGCGACGAGTACGACCCGGCCAAGCTCTACGACACGTCCAACCACAACCACTCGTTCGCCAACCGGATGGGCTTCACGCCGGCCGGTGCGAAGCGTCACAACGGCATGGACTTCTGGTGGGACGACGAGGGCGAGGGCAACTGCTGGGAGAACAACACGTCCTCGCACGGCACGCCCACGCACAACTTCACCGTCCCGCCGCCCTCCTGCGCGGCCGGCGGGTCGGTGCGCACGCCCGGCCTCGCGGTGAAGGACGCCGGGTTCCTGTCCTGCAGCCAGTACGACCGCAGCGACCCCGCGTGGAAGCACCCGACCGCGTGCAACTGGTTCGACTCCCCCAGCAAGCCCACCGACGCCAGCGGCACGTCGACCGGCCCGCTGAACCTGTCCGCCGGCGAGCGCGAGCCGTCCACCGGCGGGCTCGACCTGCTCACCTTCGGGATCGGCGTCCTCGCGCTCGGCGGGCTGGGCGTCGGCCGGCGGCGCGCCGGTGCCCGGAACCACTGAGGCCGTCGTGCGCCGCCAGCTGGTCGTGCTCCTGCTCGCCCTCCTCGTGGTGGCGGGCGGGGCCGGCGTCGCCGTCGCGCAGGACCCGCCGCGGCTGCGCGCGGTCGGACCGACCTCGGTCACCGGCACGGACGCCACCAGCGTGTTCACGATCGCGCACCGGACCATCCGGCAGGTGCGCTACCACGACCGCGGGACGCTGACCTACGGCTTCGAGCTCCGCAACGACGGCACCCTGCCGGTGACGGTGACCGGGCTGGCGCGCCAGGAGCACCAGCCGAGGCTGTTCCGCTACCTGCGCGTCACCGACGCCTCCGGTGCGCGCCGGTTCAGTGTCCCGGCCGGCGGCACCCGCGAGGTGCGGCTCGCCCTGCGGATGACCGGCTGCGAGTCCTTGTCGTCGCGCGCCGGCTCGTTCGTGCGCACCGTGGCGCTCTCCACCTCCCGCGCGCGGGTGCTGCGCGACGACGTGCAGGTGACCCTGCCGGAGGAGCTGCACACGGGCTCGCCGCGCGAGGCGTTCTGCCCGCGCTCCACGGCGACCTCGCGGCCGCCGGGCTGACTCAGGCGACCTCGATGTCGGCGAGCAGCACGCTGCGGCCGTTCGCGGGGGTGGGGCTCCGCACGGTCAGGCGTACGTCGACCTCGCTGCCGTCGCGGCGCAGCGCCGGAAGCGTCACCTCGTGGTCCAGCAGCGGCTTGCGGCCGACGAGCAGGTACATCGTGAACCCGGCGACGTGGGCCTGCCGGTAGCGCTCCGGGATGATCGTGACGATCCGCTTCCCCGTGAGCTCGGTCGGGTCGTCGTACCCGAGGATCCGGGCCGCCTCCGGGCTCACCGCGAGGATCCGGCTGGTCGCGTCCGCCGCCAGCAGTCCCTCGGCCGCCTCGGTGACCACCCGGGGGTCCCAGTCCGCCAGGTTCGGCGCATCGGTCGTCGCGTCGTCGGGCGTCAGCCACGGCTCCGGCCGCCCACCGGCTGCCTGGCTCAGGACCTGACGGCAGAGCCAGCGGCGGAAGGCCTGCACCTCGGGCTGCGTGGGCGGGGTCAGCACCAGCCCTACCCGTGAGAGGTCGAGCGCCGCCTCGATCGCCCTGTCCAGGGTCTCGAAGTTCGCGACCGACGTGATCGGCACCGGCACCCGGATCACCCGTGCGGAGACCAGGGGCTCGACGGCGTTCCCCATCAGGTCGTCTGGCGACATCAGGACGCGGGTGTGCGGGATGTGCTCCTCGAGGACGGCGATCGCGTCGGTGGCGTCCGCGTGCACCTGGATGGGGTCCTCCCTGTCGAACCCCTCGTCGAGGCTGGCCAGGAGGTACTCCCGCAGCAGCGCCTCCGCGTGCTCCTGCCAGGCGGCGTGCAGCAGCAGCGGCATGTTCCGCAGCTCGACGGCCACGTTGTCGCGGCGCCGGGAGCGGCGGGCACGGTCGTTCGTCGGCTCGACCGGGTCGACGAGGTTGTTCTCGGGACCGGAGATGCGGAACCACACCGTCTTGCCGGCGCGGTTCCTGTTCACGCCCCAGTCGTCGACCATCGACTCGAGCATCAGCAGACCCCGACCGGTGCCGGATGTGGCGGCGTACCTGCGGGGGGACGGCAGGTGCGGGCTGCCGTCGCTGATCTCGACGCGGAGCCCGGTGCCGTCCACTCTCGCCACCACGTCGATGTCGGTGCCGGCGTGCAGCAACGCGTTGGTGACCACCTCGCTGGTGAGCAGGACGGCGGTCTCGACGAGGTCCTGGCGGTCGCACTCCAGCAGGAGTGCGCGCACGCGGGATCGCGCCTCGGCCACGCTCGGAGGCTGCGGCGGCAGCCGCATCTCGAACGAGCCGCGGCCCGCCACGCTGGACGTCAGACCCACGTGCTCAAGCTCCCCACATGCTTCGGTGCACCGGCGCTCCCGAGTCGCCCCCACCCCACGGCTGCATTCTGGACCGATTCCTGACAGGAGTCACGTATTTACACCCGGTTGCGGCCGCGCGCACCGCCCATCCGGGCTAGTCCGGACGGGTCAGGGACCGTACCACCCATCCGTCCGCATCCATGACGAGCTCGACCACAGCGGCGCCCTCGGGGCCCAGACCGGTGCGCGCGACGACGGCGACGGTCTCGCCCCGGTGCTCGTCGGCGATCGCCGACAGCTCGCCGGCGGCCGACGTATCGGCCAGCCCCTCACGCGCCACCACCCGGACACCGGTCGCGGCGGCCATCGCCTCGGCGGTCCGCTGCGCCGGCGCTGTGGCGTCGCAGTAGACCGCGGCCAGCCGCCGTCCGAGCAGCGCAGGACCGGCCCGGTCGGGGTCGGTGCCGGGTCGCACGAGCAGCAGCGTCGCCGCGCACTGGAGGTCGGACACCGGCTCAGTCCAGCGAGTGGGCGTCGCGGATCTCGCGCAGGATGCCGGCCATGATCTCGGTCAGGCCGAAGTCCTTCGGGGTGAACACCGCCGCGACGCCCATCTCCTTGAGCTTCGCCGCGTCCGCCGCCGGGACGATGCCGCCGACCACGACCGGCACGTCGCTCGAGCCCCTGCTCCCGCAACCCGTCGAGCACCGCCGGCACCAGCTCCATGTGCGAGCCGGACAGGATCGACAGGCCGACGCAGTGCACGTCCTCCGCCACCGCGGCCGCGACGATCTGCTCGGGCGTCAGCCGGATGCCCTGGTAGATCACCTCGAAGCCCGCGTCGCGGGCCCGCACGGCGACCTGCTCGGCACCGTTGGAGTGGCCGTCGAGGCCGGGCTTGCCGACCAGCAGCCGCAGCCGGGAGCCCAGCTCCTCCCCGGTACGACGGACGTCGTCTCGGACCTTGCGTCAGCTCGGCGCCGGCCTCGGCGACCCCGACGGCACCGGACACACCGGTGGGGGCGCGGAACTCGCCGAACACCTCGCGCAGGGCGCCCGCCCACTCGCCCGTGGTGGCGCCGGCCCGGGCCGCGACCAGCGTGGGCTCCATCAGGTTGCTGCCGGACTTCGCCGCCTCGGCCAGCTGCGCCAGTGCCTTCTGCACCTCGGCGTCGTCGCGCTGCTCGCGCCACGTCGGCCAGGCTCGTGACCGCGGCCGCGCTCGGCCTCCGGGTCGGCGGCCTGGATCGCGGCGTCCAGGTCGGCGGTCAGCGGCGACGGCTCGGTCGTCTCGTAGCAGTTGACGCCCACGACCATGTCCTCGCCGGACTCGATCCGGCCCCGGCGGGCGGCGTGCGAGGACACCAGCGCCTGCTTCATGTAGCCGGACTCGACGGCCGCGACCGCACCGCCCATCGCCTGCACCCGGTCCATCTCCGCGCGGGCACCCGCGACGAGCTCCTCGACCTTCGCCTCGACGACGACGCGAGCCGTCGAACAGGTCGTCGTACTCCAGCAGGTCGGACTCGAAGGCCAGCACCTGCTGCAGCCGCAGCGACCACTGCTGGTCCCACGGCCGGGGCAGGCCGAGGGCCTCGTTCCACGCGGGCAGCTGCACGGCGCGGGCGCGCGCGTCCTTCGACAGCGTCACGCCGAGCATCTCGAGGACGATGCGCTGCACGTTGTTCTCCGGCTGCGCCTCGGTCAGGCCGAGGCTGTTCACCTGCACGCCGTACCGGAAGCGGCGCATCTTCTCGTCCTGGACGTCGTAGCGCTCGCGGGTGATCTCGTCCCAGAGCCGCACGAACGCGCGCATCTTGCACATCTCCTCGACGAACCGCACGCCGGCGTTGACGAAGAACGAGATGCGGCCGACGACCGTGCCGAAGTCCTCCGGCGCCACCTGGCCGGAGTCGCGCACCGCGTCGAGCACGGCGATCGCCGTGCACAGCGCGTAGGCGAGCTCCTGCGTCGGCGTCGCGCCGGCCTCCTGCAGGTGGTAGCTGCAGATGTTGATCGGGTTCCACTTCGGGATGTGGTTGACCGTGTAGGCGATCACGTCGCTGGTCAGCCGCAGCGAGTGCTCCGGCGGGAACACGTAGGTCCCGCGCGAGAGGTACTCCTTGATGATGTCGTTCTGCGTGGTGCCGGCGAGCTTCCCGTGCACGGCCTCGAGGTCGGCGCCCGGGCCTGCCTGCTCCTCGGCCACCACCTGGTAGAGCGCCAGCAGCCACATCGCCGTGGCGTTGATGGTCATCGAGGTGTTCATCTCGGCGAGCGGGATGTCCTCGAACAGCCGGCGCATCTCGCCGAGGTGCGGGATCGGGACGCCGACCTTGCCGACCTCGCCGCGGGCGAGCGGGTGGTCCGGGTCGTAGCCGGTCTGCGTCGGGAGGTCGAACGCGACCGAGAGGCCCGTCTGCCCCTTCGAGAGGTTCTTTCGGTAGAGCGCGTTGGAGTCGGCGGCCGAGCTGTGGCCGGCGTACGTCCGCATCACCCACGGGCGGTCCTTGGTCTCGCTCATGGGCTGAGCGTACGAGCCAGGTGACCGCCGGGTAACTGGTTGTGAACTAGTCCACTCTGCCAGTCAGGTCACACACGTCAGACGGCGGCGGGGCTGCCCTCCGCGTGCAGGAGGCGGCGCAGCCGGTTGAACGCGATCGCGCGGCGCAGCGACGGCGAGCAGCCACGCAGCGTGAGCGTGCGTCCCTCGCGCTCCATGCGGGCGCTGGCCGCGGCCAGCAGCCGCAGCGCGGTGAGGTCGACGGACTCGACGGCGGACATGTCCACGACCACGTGCGGGACCCCCGCCATGCGTTCGTGCAGCGCGTCTCGGACCACAGCGGTGGAGCGGCCGTCGAACCGGCCGCTCAGACACATCGTCGGACCATCGGTGGTGACGAGCATCCGGGCGCTCCCTCCGTGCCGGGTCGACCCCCCGTGGTCGTCCCTCCACCCACGATGACGCATCAGCGGGCCGAAAGGTTGCCGACACTCAGGGACGAAGATCCGGTACGTCGACCCGCTCGACGTCGACACCGAGCCCGGAGAGCATCTCGACGAAGTTCGGGTAGCCCCGGTCGATGTGGTGCGACTCGGCGACCGTGGTGGTCCCCTGGGCGGCGAGCCCGGCCAGCACCAGCGCCGCGCCGGCCCGGATGTCGTGCGCCACGACAGGAGCGCCGGACAGCAGCGGCTTGCCGCGCACCACCGCGTGGTGACCGTCGGTGCGCAGGTCGGCACCGAGCCGGGCCAGCTCCTGGGCGAACATGAACCGCGCCTCGAAGACGTTCTCGGTGATCATCGCGGTGCCGTCGCTGACCGCGGCGAGCGCCATCGCGAACGGCTGCAGGTCCGTCGGGAACCCCGGGTAGGGCAGTGTCACCACGTCGAACGACGCGAGCCGCCGGTCCACGCACACCCGGAACCCGCCGTCCACGTCGTCGACGGCCGCGCCGGCGGACGCCAGCTTGTCGAGCACGATGTCGAGGTGGTGGGCGTTGCCGCCGTGCACCGTCAGCTCCCCGCCGGCGATCGCCGTGGCGAAGGCCCAGGTGCCGGTCACGATCCGGTCCGACACGGTGGCGTGCTCGACCGGCGACAGCTCCCGGACCCCACGCACGGTGAGGGTCGAGGTGGTGACGCCCTCGATCTCGGCGCCCATCCGGATCAGCATCTCGCACAGGTCGGAGATCTCCGGCTCCCGTGCGACGTTGTCGATGACCGTCGTACCGTCTGCCAGCACCGACGCCATCAGCAGGTTCTCGGTCGCGCCGACGCTGGGGAAGTCCAGCCAGAGGCTCGCCCCGGTCAGCCGGCCGGGGACCTCCGCCACCACGAACCCGTGCTCGATGCGTACCTGCGCGCCGAGCTCGGTCAGCCCCGTCATGTGCATGTCCAGGCCGCGCGAGCCGATGTTGTCGCCGCCGGGCAGCGCCACCCGGGCCCGCCCGCACCGGGCCACCAGCGGGCCAAGGACGCTGATCGAGGCCCGCAGCCGGCGCACCAGGTCGTAGGGCGCGACGTGCCCGAGCTCGTCGGGGACGTCGATCGTCACCCTGCCACTCCCGCTGCCGGCGCCGGCCTCCACGTCGGGGTGGGTGACCGCCACCGTGCAGCCGAGCTCCTCCAGCAGCCGCGCCATCACGTGCACGTCCAAGATGTCCGGCACGTTGGTCACCGTGGTCCGCCCGCGCGCCAGCAGCGCCGCCGCCATCAGCTTGAGCGCGCTGTTCTTCGCCCCGCCCACGTGCGCGCTGCCGCGCAGCGGGTGCGAGAGCGGTCCCTCGGACCGCACCTGGAAAGCCTGCATCGGACCGATGCTAGTGGTCGGCGACCACCGCCCAGGGTTCTAGGGTTGCCCCATGGTCAACCTCACCCGCATCTACACCCGCACCGGCGACGGCGGCGAGACCCGCCTCGGCGACATGAGCCTCACCAGCAAGAACGACCTCCGGCTCAAGGCCTACGCGGACGTCGACGAGGCCAACGCCCACATCGGGGTCGCGCTGGCCACCGGCGGCCTCGAGGAAGCGGTCGTCGCGGTGCTCACCACGGTGCAGAACGACCTGTTCGACGTCGGCGCGGACTTCTGCACGCCGATCGTCGAGAACCCCGAGTACCCGCCGCTGCGCATCGAGCAGGCGTACGTCGACCGGCTCGAGGCCTGGTGCGACGAGTTCAACGCCGACCTGCCGAAGCTGCGCTCGTTCATCCTCAACGGCGGCACGCCCGGCGGCGCCCACCTGCACGTCGCCCGCACCGTCGCCCGTCGCGCCGAGCGCTCCGCCTGGGCCGCCTTCGAGGAGCACGAGGCGACCATGAACGTGCTCGCGATCAAGTACCTCAACCGGCTCAGCGACCTGCTGTTCATCCTCGCCCGGTACGCGAACCGCGCCGACGGCGACGTGCTGTGGAAGCCGGGCGGCGAGCGCTGAGGGTCCGAAGAACAGGTAACTCTCCGGGTCAGGGCCTGACCAGCGCCGGACGGGGCAGAGTCACCTGTCCGTCTGTACGGCCCGCCGGGTCTGCGAGCAGCCGCAGACACCCGGCGACGTACTCGGGGGCGAACATCACGTGCTCCCAGGCGAAACGCACGACCCTCCACCCGAGCAGCACGAGCGCGGTGTAGCGCTCGCAGTCGTGGCGCAGCGCCGCGCGCCGGCCGTGGAACTCGAAGGACTCCGCCTCGACGACGATGCGGCGCTCGCGGTCGACGAGGTCCGGCCGCCCCGGTCCACCCCGCCTCGCTGACCACCACCTGCGGACGCAGGTCGAGGCCGGGCACATCCAGCGCGATCGCGCGCAGCACGGACTCGAAGGGGTTGGCGGCGAGGGCTGACGCCTCCCGGGCCACGCGCAGTGCCGCGCTCCGGCCGGTGGTGCGGACCCGGTCCGCATGACGGGCGAGCTCGGCCGCTGTGACCGCACCGTGCCTCAGCGCGGAGTCGGCCACGGCCAGCGCCTCGTCGAACGGCAGCGTCCGGGCGCAGTCGATGACCGTGGGGCCAGGGCGCAGGACGCCGTCCCAGACATCATGGTCGGGCACGTCCCGCCAACGCAGGTCGACACCGTCACGGCGAGCCGCTGTGACGCGGCGCTTCGCGGGCACAGTCAGCTGGGGCCGGATCGGGGGCCACTTCACCTCCCACCCATGGGCGGTGGCGGCGCTCAGCCCGCTGACGAGGGCGGTCAGCCGATGGGCCGCGCGCCGTGCCTGGTCGGCAGTGGGCAGCGCGTAGCGGCCGCGTCCGTCTCGCACCACCTGACCGGACGCGACCGCAGCACTGAGCTGGCGCCGGCCGCTGAAGGCGACCAGCGTGCGCGCGTCGGCAACACCACCGCAGCGCGCCAGGACGTCGAGCACCTCCATGCCCGCCACCCTGCTGGTTCACGGAGGCGGCCGCGAACCGCCGTCCACAGGCTCAGCGGCGCATCGCCCGGCCGGGCGGGGCGGCCTCGAGCCAGGCGAGGAAGCCGGTCAGCGCCTCGGGGCTCATCGCCACCTCGAGCGGGCCGGAGGGGGTCTTGCAGGTCACGATGATGTGGCCGGAGTACAGCGAGTAGGCCTCCACGCCGACGGGGTCGCGCCGCCCGACGTACTCCAGCTCGGAGCGGCGGTAGCGGAACCGCGCGCGGAGGGCCAGGGAGAAGATCCGGAACCACTCGAGGTCGCCGCCGGAGTAGCGGCCGACCCCGAGAATCCAGCCGCGCCCGGCCCTACCGGACCGGACGCGGACGCTGAACTCGAAGGTGCCGCCGTTGCGAGAGATCCATCGACGGCGGATGACCAGGCAGAGGCCGTACAGGAGCAGCAGGAAGAGCACGACCCCGACGGAGTCGACCAGCCACTCCCAGAGAGGCATCAGGTCAGGAGGCCTTCTCGGCGGCTCGCACGCGAGCCTCCGCCCAGGCGGCCTCGGCCTTCTCGAGCGCGTCGCTGTCCTCGGCGCCCTCGACCTTGCAGCGCTCGAGGTCGGCACGCGCCTTCTCGAGGTCGATGTCGTGGGACATCTCGGCGTGCTCGGCCAGGATCGAGATCCGGTTGTTCGCGACCGACAGGAAGCCGGCGTCGACAGCGGCGATCCAGGTCTCGTTGTCCGAGGTCGTCACGTCGACGATGCCCTGCACCATCAGCGAGAGCATCGGCGCGTGGTTCGGCAGGATGCCCACGTCGCCCTCGGTCGTGCGGGCGATCACCATCTTCGCCTCGCCCGACCAGACCAGCCGGTCGGCCGCGACCAGCTCGACCTGCATCAGGTCGTCACTCACGGGGACTCCTCATCGTCTGTTGTTCCATCGGGGTGAGCCCGCCCCGCCGGGCGGGGCGGGCTCTCGTCTCCAGTGAACCTCAGAGGCTCTTCTGGATCTCGTCCCACTTCTTCTCGACGTCGTCGAGGCCACCGCACATGAAGAAGGCCTGCTCGGCGACGTGGTCGTAGTCGCCGTCGGCGATCTTGGTGAACGCCTCGATGGTGTCCTTGATCGGAACCGTCGAGCCCTCGATGCCGGTGAACTGCTTGGCGACGTAGGTGTTCTGCGACAGGAACCGCTGGATCCGGCGGGCCCGGGAGACGATGATCTTGTCCTCCTCGGACAGCTCGTCGACACCCAGGATCGCGATGATGTCCTGCAGCTCCTTGTTGCGCTGGAGGATCTGCTTGATCCGGACCGCGGTGTTGTAGTGGTCGTCGCCGATGTACTGCGCGTCCAGGATCCGCGACGTCGAGGTCAGCGGGTCCACGGCCGGGTAGATACCGAGCGACGCGATCTCGCGGGACAGCTCCGTCGTCGCGTCGAGGTGCGCGAACGTCGTGGCCGGCGCAGGGTCGGTGTAGTCGTCGGCGGGCACGTAGATCGCCTGCATCGAGGTGATCGAGTGACCGCGCGTCGAGGTGATCCGCTCCTGGAGCACGCCCATCTCGTCGGCCAGGTTGGGCTGGTAGCCCACCGCGGACGGCATCCGGCCGAGCAGCGTCGACACCTCGGAGCCGGCCTGGGTGAACCGGAAGATGTTGTCGATGAACAGCAGCACGTCCTGGTTCTGCACGTCGCGGAAGTACTCCGCCATCGTCAGCGCGGACAGCGCGACCCGCAGCCGGGTGCCCGGCGGCTCGTCCATCTGGCCGAACACCAGGGCGGTCTGCCCGATGACGCCGGCCTCCTCCATCTCCACGATGAGGTCGTTGCCCTCACGCGTGCGCTCGCCGACGCCGGCGAACACCGAGACACCGCCGTGGTCCTTGGCGACGCGCGCGATCATCTCCTGGATCAGCACGGTCTTGCCCACGCCGGCGCCGCCGAACAGGCCGATCTTGCCGCCCAGGACGTACGGCGTCAGCAGGTCGATGACCTTGATGCCGGTCTCGAACATCTGGGTCTTCGACTCGAGCTGGTCGAACGCGGGCGCCTTGCGGTGGATGCCCCAGCGCTCGTTGACCTCGAGCTTCTCGCCGTCCTTGAGGTTGAGGCACTCGCCGAGCGTGTTGAACACGTGGCCCAGCGTGGCGTCGCCCACCGGGACCGTGATCGGGTTGCCGGTGTCCTGCACCTGCGCGCCGCGCACCAAACCGTCGGTCGGCTGCAGCGAGATGGCGCGGACCATGCCGTCACCGATGTGCTGCGCGACCTCGAGGCTCAGGGTGCGGGTCTCGCCGCCGAGCTCCAGCTCGACCTCGAGCTTGTTGTACATCTCCGGCATGGAGTCGCTGGGGAACTCGACGTCGACGACGGGACCGATGACGCGGGCGATGCGACCGGTGCCGCCGGGGGCCGAGGTGGCCTCGTTGGTCTCGTTGATAGTGGCAGTCATCTCTCTCACTCACTCCCGGCGTTCGCGTCGGCCAGCGCGTTGACGCCACCGACGATCTCGCTGATTTCCTGGGTGATCCCGGCCTGGCGGGCCTGGTTCGCGATGCGGGTGTACTTCTTGATCAGCTCTTCGGCGTTGTCCGTCGCGGACTTCATCGCCCGCTGCCGGGCGGCCAGCTCGGAGGCGGCCGCCTGCAGGAGGGCGAAGTAGATCCGGCTCTGGACGTAGCGCGGGAGCAGGGAGTCGAGCACCTCGGACGCGTTCGGCTCGAACTCGTAGAGCGGCAGCACCTCGTCGTCGGCCGGACGCTCCTCGCCCTCGACGATCTCCAGCGGCAGCAGCCGGATCGCCGTGGGCTCCTGGACCAGCATCGACCGGAAGCGCGTGTAGACCACGTGCACCTCGTCGACGTCCTTCGCGCCGTCGGGCAGCTCGACGTCCGGGTTGTCCTCGCCGGCCAGGAAGGCCGTGATCAGCGCGTCGCCGATCTCGCGGGCCACCTCGTAGGTCGGCTGGTCGGAGTGACCCGTCCAGCTCCGCACGATGGAACGCTGACGGAAGTTGAAGTAGGCGACGCCCTTGCGTCCGGACACGTAGGTCTCGACCTGCTTGCCCTCCCCCTTCAGCTTCTCGGCGAGGCGCTCGGCCTCCTTGAGCACGGACGAGGAGTACGCCCCCGCCAGGCCCCGGTCGCTGGTCACGATCAGGATCGCGGCCCGCTTCGGGTCCTTCGGCTCCGTGGTCAGGGCGTGCTCCACGTTGGAGTACGTCGCGACCGCGGACACCGCACGGGTGAGCTCGCGGGCGTACGGCGCGGCGGCCTGGGCCCGCTGCTGCGCCTTGATGATGCGCGACGCAGCGATGAGCTCCATGGCCCGCGTGATCTTCTTCGTCGACTCGACGGAGCGGATCCGGGCGCGGTACTCGCGCAGCGATACGGCCATCGTCAGCCCCGCTTCTGCTTGACGATCTGCTCCTGCTCGACGTCCTCGTCCTCGAGCGCCTCGTGCGTCTCCTTGCCGGGCTTGATCGAGCCACCTTCGGAGGTCTCGAACTGGTCCAGGAAGGAGTTGTAGGCGTCCTCGAGAGCGGAGGCCGTGTCGTCGGAGAAGTCGTTCGTCTCACGGATGGCCGACAGGATGCCCTCGTGCGAGCGGCGCAGGTAGTCGAGGAACTCCCCCTCGAAGCGCAGCACGTCGTCGGTGGGCACGCGGTCGAGGCGACCGGTCGTGCCCGCCCACAGCGAAGCCGTCATCTCCTCGACCGGGTAGGGCGAGTACTGCGGCTGCCGGAGCAGTGCCATCAGACGGCCACCACGGTCGAGCTGCTGCCGCGAGGCGGCGTCGAGGTCGGAGGCGAACATCGCGAACGCCTCCATCGCGCGGAACTGCGCCAGGTCGACCTTGAGCGAGCCGGTGACCTTCTTCATGGCCTTGGTCATGGCCGCACCACCCACGCGGGACACCGACACACCGACGTCGATGGCCGGGCGCTGGTTGGCCGCGAACAGGTCGGACTGCAGGAAGATCTGGCCGTCGGTGATCGAGATGACGTTCGTCGGGATGTACGCCGACACGTCGTTGGCCTTGGTCTCGACGATCGGCAGACCGGTCATCGAGCCCCTGCCCATGTCGTCGGACAGCTTCGCGCAGCGCTCGAGCAGCCGGCTGTGCAGGTAGAAGACGTCGCCCGGGTAGGCCTCACGGCCCGGCGGGCGGCGCAGCAGCAGCGACACGGCGCGGTAGGCCTCGGCCTGCTTGGTCAGGTCGTCGAACACGATCAGCACGTGCTTGCCGGCGTACATCCAGTGCTGGCCGATGGCCGAGCCGGTGTACGGCGCGAGGTACTTGAAGCCCGCCGAGTCGGAGGCCGGGGCGGCCACGATGGTGGTGTACTCCAGCGCACCGGCCTCCTCGAGCGCACCACGCACCGCGGCGATGGTGGAGCCCTTCTGGCCGATCGCGACGTAGATGCAGCGGACCTGCTTGTCCGGGTCGCCGGACTCCCAGTACTGCCTCTGGTTGATGATCGTGTCGATCGCGATGGTCGACTTGCCGGTCGAGCGGTCGCCGATGATCAGCTGGCGCTGGCCGCGGCCGATCGGGGTCATCGCGTCGATCGCCTTGATGCCGGTGGCCAGCGGCTCGTGCACCGACTTGCGGTGCATCACGCCGGGTGCCTGGAGCTCGAGCGCACGGCGGCCCTCGCTCTCGATCTCACCGAGACCGTCGATGGGCTTGCCGAGCGGGTCGACGACGCGACCCATGTAGGCGTCACCCACGGGGACCGAGAGGATCTCGCCGGTGCGGCGCACCGTCTGGCCCTCCTCGATGCCCTCGAAGTCACCCAGGATGACGACACCGATCTCACGGGTGTCGAGGTTCAGGGCGATGCCGAGCGTGCCGTCCTCGAACTCGAGCAGCTCGTTGGCCATGGCGGAGGGCAGGCCGGAGACACGCGCGATGCCGTCGCCGGCCTCCGCGACCCTGCCGACCTCTTCCCGGCTGGCGGTCTCGGGCTTGTAGTCCGACACGAACCGCTGGAGTGCGTCGCGGATCTCCTCCGGACGGATCGAAAGCTCCGTCATTTCCTCTTCCCTGCTTCCTTGGGCTCTGTCTCAGTGCTGTGGTCTGTGTGGTGCCGGCTGACGCGTCAGCCGGCGAGCTGCCGTCGCGCCTCGTCGAGGCGGGCGGCGACGGTGCCGTCGATCACTTCGTCCCCGATGGAGACCCGCACGCCACCGATGACGCCTGGGTCGACGACGACGTTGAGGTGCACCGGGCGGGAGTACTGCGCGGCGAGCGCCTCCTGCAGCCGGGTCTGTTCCTGGCCGTCGAGGCCGCGGGCGACCCGGACGGTGGCGACCAGCCGGTTGCGGTGCTCGGCCGCGATCTTCTGGTAGGTCTCGAGCGCCACCGCGACCGTGCGGTGCGACCCGCTGACCGCCTGCTCGGCCAGCCGGACGGTGGCCGAGGAGGCCTTGCCGTCGAGCACGTCGCGCAGCAGCCGTCGCTTGTCGGCGACGTCACGGGCCGGGTCGGAGAGCGCGTCGCGCAGCTCCGGGCTCCCGGAGACGAGCCGCTCGAACCCGAACAGCTCGTTCTCGAGGTCGTCGGCCTTGCCCTTCTGCTCGGCACCGCGGACGACCGCGACGACCCCGAGGTGCTCGAGGGCGTCCGGCAGGTCCCGCGTCGCCGCCCAGCGCCGTCCCGCGGCCGTGGCCACGAGGTCGGTCGACGCCGGGTCGAGCTGCTGGCCGAAGATCCCGCGCAGCAGTCCGGACTTGGCCTCCGGCGTCACCGACAGGTCGGTGGCGACCCGGCGCAGGCCGGGCTCGCGGCGCAGCACCTCGGCGACGGCGAACAGGTCGTCGCCGATCCGGGACGCGTCCGCGCCGCCCTCGACCGCCGCACCGAGGGCCTCGGTCAGGGCGTGGAGGGAGTCGGAGGAGGCGCCCTGCATCAGTGCGCTCCGTTCCCGTGCGCCCCGTCGACCGACGGCTGGGTCTCGAGGTCGGCGAGGAAGCGCTCGACGACGCGACGCTGACGCGCCTCGTCCTCCAGCGACTCACCCACGATGCGACCGGCGAGGGAGGTGGCCAGCGAGCCCACCTCGCTGCGCAGCGAGGTGACCGCGTGCAGGCGCTCGGCCTCGATCTGCGTGTGCGCGTGCTCGACGATGCGTGCGGCCTCGGTCTGCGCCTGCTCGCGCATCTCCGCGACGATCGCGGCACCCTGCTCGCGCGCCTCCTCGCGGATGCGGGCGGCCTCGTGCCGGGCGTCGCCGAGCTGCTGCTCGAGCTCGGCCAGCTTGGCGTCGGCCTCGGCCTGCTTGGTCTCGGCCGCCTGCAGGCCGCCCTCGATGGCGGCCGTCCGGTCGGCGAAGGTCTTCTCGAAGTTCGGTACGACGAACTTCTTGACAGCGAAGAACAGCAGTCCGAAGACGACCAGCGCCAAGATGACCTCGACCCACTCGACGGCGAGAGGGCTGGGCTGGTGGCCCCCCTCTCCTGCGGCGAGGATCCAGTTCATGGTGGTGGTCCTTCGTCAGTGACGTGGTGCGGTGGTCAGAGCACGAACGCGAGGGCGATACCGATGATGGCCAGCGCCTCGGCGAGGGCGAAGCCCAGGATCGCGATCGACTGGAGACGGCTCTGCGCCTCCGGCTGACGGGCGACACCGTTGATGTAGGCGGCGAAGATCAGGCCGATACCGATACCAGGACCGACTGCGGCGAGGCCGTAGCCGATCATGTTCAGGGAGCCGGTCATGGCTTGTTTCCTTTCGGTTGTTTCACTCGTTCGGGGTGCTGAAATCAGGGTGTTTCTCAGTGCTCTTCTGCGAGCGCACCTGAGATGTACATCGCGTTGAGCAGGGTGAAGACGTAGGCCTGGAGGAACTGCACCAGCAGCTCCAGGAAGGCGATCGCGATCGCGAGCACCCAGGCCAGGATGCCCACGGGCTTGATGAGCGTCGCGCCGTGGATCAGGAGGTACTCGCCACCGGTCGCGAACAGCAGCGCCAGGATGTGGCCGGCGAACATGTTGGCGAACAGACGCAGAGCCAGCGTGATCGGCCGGACGATCAGGTTGGAGAAGAACTCCAGCGGGACGATCAGCACGAGGATCGGGCCGGTCACGCCACCGGGGACGGTCTGCAGCTTGAGGTAGCCGCCGAAGCCGTGGCGGCGGATGCCCACGTAGTTGTAGATGACCCACGAGAGCCCGGCGAGCGCGTAGGCCATCGAGGCCCGGCTGAAGGTCGGGAACTGGATGAACGGGATCGAGCCGAACCAGTTGTTGACCAGGAGGAAGAAGAAGAGCGCCACGAGGTACGGCACGAAGGGCATGAAGTCCTTGCTGCCGATGATGTCGCGGCCGAGACCGTTGCGCACCGAGGCGTACATGCTCTCGCCGGCGTACTGGAGCTTGCCGGGGACCATGGCGCGCCGGCGGGAGGCGGCGTAGAAGAACCAGAAGACCACGACGGCGGCGACCACCAGCAGCAGCATCGGCTTGGTGACGTCGATGCCGCCCACGGAGAACGCCGGAGGCAGGTCGAAGCTGCTCGGGCCGGGGGCGACGAAGCCCTCCCCCTCCGCGGTGCGAACGAGGCTTCCTGCGATGGTCACGTGAGTACCCCTACTTCTGTTCCTTCTGCCGCCGAGGCAGAGCGTCGAACCGAGCAATCGTCATGTAGATGCCGAGGCCTGCCCCGAACAGAATCCCGATGGCCACAAGGAACGAGGTCCCGAGCCACCGGTCCGCGAGCCAGCCGAGACCGCCGTACAGAAAGACGCCTGAGACCAGGTAGCTGAACGCGTGCCACGGGTCCCCACCGCGGGGTGGAGGAGGCTGCGAGGGCTGCTGGGTCATCGCACGCCGGACGATAGCAGCAGGTCAGCGTCATCGCGCACTCGCCTCCTGCCCGTCGGAAGGGGACTCGGGGAGGTCGTAGAGAGGCATCCGCGCGCGGGTCGCGGAGGCGATGTGGGCGACCAGCCAGACCAGCGTCGCGGCGATCACGGTGCCGCCGACCCAGGCCCGGTCGACCGTGTCCCCGACGAGCCCGCTGCGGTCGAGCCCGGTCAGCACCAGGGCGACGAGCGCCACCTCGAGCGTGTAGGTCAGCAGGGCGACCAGCAAGGAGGCGGTGGGGCTCACGGAGGCGACCGCGTTGACGACCACCGCACCCGTGGCGAAGAAGACCAGGACGACGCCGGCACCCAGCAGGGCGCCGAGAGCGGCCGGGGAGCCCGAGAGAAGGGCCCCCAGCAGTGCGCCGAGGAGACCCACGCCGAGTGTGACGAGCGCAGCGGACCGCACCTGGCCGCCCGCGGTCACCGGCCTGACAGGCCGGGCTGGGGACCCGTTGGTCACTGGTGCGGTCGTCATCGTTGGCGGCCGATCTGTGGGGCTTGCGGGGGCGACGTCCGGGCGTCCCAGGAGGTGATCCTGAGCGTTTCCTGAACGCTTGTGAAAACTAGCACAAAGTCCGGCGACCCGAAAATCGCCGTTCTCCACCTACACCCTCACGTAGGCGAAATGTGCCGTCAACGCCGCGCGAGGAGCGCGTCTCACCCTCCGATATCGGGCGCGAGCAGGGTCACCCGGGAGTGCGCGGTCGCTGCACCCGCGGCACCACGAACGTGAGCACGACGGTGAGCACCACCCAGGCGCCGAGCAGCAGGGTGGTCAGGCGGCTGGCGTACAGGCTGGCCAGCACCCCGCCGAAGGCGATGAGGCCCGCCCACAGCCACATGATCAGCACCGCGCGGCGGTGCGAGTGGCCGATCTCCAGGAGCCGGTGGTGCAGGTGCTGCTTGTCCGGGGCGAACGGCGATCGGCCCGCGCGCGTACGTCGGATCACCGCGAGCACCAGGTCCGCGAAGGGCACGATCAGGATCGAGATCGGCAGCAGGATGGGCAGCAGGGTCGGCAGCAGGCTGGCCTGGGTGCCGCCGGCGCCCTGGCTCATGTCCACCGTGGCGAACTGGCCGGTGAGCGTGAGGGCGGACCCGGAGAGCACCAGCCCGATCAGCATCGACCCGGAGTCGCCCATGAAGATCCGGGCCGGGAAGAAGTTGTGCGGCAGGAAGCCGATGCAGGCCCCGCCCAGCGCCGCGCACAGCAGCGCCCCGCTGATCGCCAGCGTCTCGTCGTTGACGTCGGCGAGCTTGTAGGCGAACGCGAAGAACGCGACCGCACCGATGCCCACCACGCCGGCGGCCAGCCCGTCGAGGCCGTCGACGAAGTTCACGGCGTTCACGGTGGCCACCACCACGATGACGCTGACCAGCGCCGCCTGCGTCGGGTCCGGGATGAACTGGCCGCGACCCGGGATCTGGAAGGCGAAGTACTGCACCTGGTTGAGCACCAGGAAGCCGGCCGCGAGCACCTGGCCGCCGAGCTTGGTCAGCGCGTCGAGCTCGAAGAGGTCGTCGAGCACCCCGAGCACGCAGATCATCGCTCCCCCGAGCAGCACGATCCGGGTGTCGTGGAACACCTGCTGGTCGCTCAGCGAGAGGAACGGCAGCCGGTGCGCGACGAGGTACGCCGCCCCGAGCCCGCCGAGCATGGCCACGCCGCCGAAGTACGGGATCGGCACCGCGTGCACGTCCCGGTCCCGGACGCGGGCCACCGCGCCGGTGCGCAGCGCGACCTCCCGCGCCACCACACCGAGCAGGTAGGTGACGACGGCCGCGACCAGGAAGACGGTGAGGTACTCGCGCACTCTGGGCCGCTCGCTATCCCTCGTCGGTGATCTCGACGCCGAGCGGCGCGACGATCTCGTTGAGCCGCTCGAGGGACACGGCGCCGAGCCGCAGCACCCGTCCGGTGGGGCCGGTGACGTCGACGATCGTGGACGGCTCCGAGCCGGGGGTCGGCCCGCCGTCGATGATGACCGCGACCCGGCTCCCGAGCATCTGCTGGGCCCGGTCGGCGTCGGTCGCGGCGGGCATGCCGGTGCGGTTCGCGCTGCTCACGGCCAGCGGGCCGGTGCGCGAGAGCAGCTCGAGCGCGACCTCGTGGTCCGGCATCCGCACCGCGACGGTGCCGCGGGTGTCCCCCAGGTCCCACTGGAGCGACGGCTGCTGGCGGCAGACCAGGGTGAGCGGGCCGGGCCAGAGCTCGGTGATCAGGGCACGGGCGTAGGACGGGATGCCGACGGCCAGCGCGTCGAGGGTGGTCGCCGCGGACACCAGCACCGGCGGCGGCATCTCGCGGCCGCGGCCCTTGGCGGCCAGCAGCCGGCTCACGGCCTCGGCGTCGAACGCGTCGGCGCCGATGCCGTAGACCGTGTCCGTGGGCAGCACCACCAGCTGTCCGCGCTGGACGGCGAGGGCGGCGTTGGCGATCCCGGCCTCCCGCTCGGTCTCGTCGGCGGTTGAGAAGCGCTGCGCGGCGGGCTCGTCCACCGCTTCGTCGGTCACCTCGGGCACCCCGTCATCGTGCCAGCCGGGCGGTCAGGAAGCGCGGGCGACCTGCCAGGTCCCGGTGGTCGCGTACGTCGGACCAGCGGCCCGTCGCCGCGAACACGGCCGGCGCGGACTCGCCCTGCACGTCGGCGTGCTCGGCGCCGGCCACCCCGGCGGGGCGGAGCAACCGGGCCGCGACCCGCTCGAGGATGCGCATCGCGACCAGCCCGTCGTCCCCGGAGAACAGCGCGAGCTCGGGGTCGTGGTCGCGGGCCTCGGGGGCCACGGACTCGAAGGCCTCGAGCGGGATGTAGGGCGGGTTGCAGACCACCACGTCGACCGTGCCGTCGAGGTCGGGGAACGCGTCGGCCATGTCGCCGTGCCGCAGGTCGACCCCGGAGCCGGTGAGGTTGCGGGCGGCCCAGGCGTGCGCGGGCTCCCCGAGCTCCACGGCGTGCACCTCCGCGGCCGGGACCTCGGTCGCCACCGAGAGGGCGATCGCGCCGGAGCCGGTGCAGAGATCGACCACGACCGGCACCCGGCCGGTGTCGACGACGGCCTGCGCCTGCTCGACGGCCCACCCGGCGAGCAGCTCGGTCTCGGGCCGCGGGACGAAGACACCGGGTCCCACGGCCAGCTCGACGTGCCGGAAGGCGGCCGTGCCGGTGAGGTGCTGGAGCGGCTCGCGGGCGGCGCGGCGGGCCACCAGGACGTCGTACGCCTGGGTCTGGGCGGGCGTGAGGTCGGGCTCGAACGGGAGCCGCGAGCGGGTCGTGCCGAGCACGTGCGCCAGCAGCTCGTCGGCGTCGAAGTCCGGGCTGGGCACGCCGGCCGCGGCCAGCGTGCGGGCCGCCTCGCGCCGCACGGTCACTGCTCGAGCGCCTCGAGCCGGGCCGCGAGGTCCGCCTCGACGCAGGACGTGATGACCGCCTCCAGGTCGCCGTCGAGGACGCTGTCGAGGTTGTAGGACTTGTAGCCGGTGCGGTGGTCGGAGATCCGGTTCTCCGGGAAGTTGTAGGTGCGGATCCGCTCGGAGCGGTCGACGGTGCGCACCTGCGAGCGGCGGGCGTCCGATGCCTCGGCGTCGGCGGTGTCCTGGGCGGCCTGGAGCAGCCGCGCGCGCAGGATCCGCATGGCCTGCTCGCGGTTCTGCAGCTGGCTCTTCTCGTTCTGGCAGCTGACCACGATGCCGGTGGGCAGGTGGGTGATGCGCACCGCGGAGTCCGTGGTGTTGACCGACTGGCCGCCGGGGCCCGACGAGCGGAACACGTCGACCCGGATGTCCTTCTCCTCGATGGAGACGTCCACCTGCTCGGCCTCGGGCATCACCAGCACGCCCGCGGCGGACGTGTGCACGCGACCCTGGCTCTCGGTGATCGGGACCCGCTGGACCCGGTGCACGCCGCCCTCGAACTTCAGCAGGGCGTACGGCGCCTCCCCCGGCTCGGGGGTGCCCTTGGCCTTCACGGCGACGGTGACGGACTTGAAGCCGCCGAGGTCGGACTCCGTGGCGTCGAGCTGCTCGGTCTTCCAGCCGCGCCGCTCGGCGTAGCGGGTGTACATCCGGAGCAGGTCGCCGGCGAACAGCGCCGACTCCTCGCCGCCCTCACCGGACTTGATCTCCAGCAGCGCGTCCTTGGAGTCGGCCGGGTCGCGGGGCACCAGGAGGTGCCGCAACCGCTCCTCGGCGTGCTCGCGCCGCACCGCCAGCGCGTCGGCTTCCTCGGCGAAGGACTCGTCCTCGGCGGCGAGCTCGCGCGCGGCCTCGATGTCGTCGCCGAGCCGGCGCCAGTCGTCGTAGGTCCGCACGATCGCCGACAGCTCGGCGTAGCGCTGGTTGAGCCGCTTGGCCAGGCCCTGGTCGGCGTGGATCGACGGGTCGGCGAGCCGCTGCTCGAGCTCGGCGTGCTCGTTCACGAGTGCGTCGACGGCCTCGAACACGCTGACCTCCCTGGGCTGGAACCGGTCCCGGACACATGCAGAGCGCCGGCCTCCCACCCATGGAGGGGTGCGGAGGCCGGCGCTGCGGTGGTGCTACTTCTTCTTCGCGCCCTGCTGCGCGGCGGCGTAGCGCTTCTCGAACCGGGCGACGCGACCGCCGGTGTCGAGGATCTTCTGCTTGCCGGTGTAGAACGGGTGGCACTGCGAGCACACGTCCGCGTGGATGGTGCCGCTGGAGGCCGTGCTCCGCGTGGTGAACGTGTTGCCACAGGTGCAGGTCACCTGGGTCTCGGTGTACGCGGGGTGGATGTCCTTCTTCATGGTTTCCTCTCGGGGTGAACGGTCGCCGGGTCGTCCTGCCGCGTGAAGCGGACGTGAACCGGAACCAGCCATCTAGTGTGCCAGGGAGTGCGCACCGCACGCCAATCGATGCCCCTGCGAGGGAGTCAACGGCGGGAGGGGGCGGTTTCTTCCCGTTCCGGTGACGCCGACGCGGCCAGCGGCAGCACGATCCGGACGGTGGTGCCCTCCCCCTCGACCGAGTCGACCTCCAGCCGGCCGCCGTGGTTCTCCACGATCGTGCTGACGATGCGCAGGCCGAGCCCGGTGCCGGTGATCTCGGCGTCCACGGCGTTCGAGGCGCGGAAGAACCGGGTGGCCAGGTTGGTCATGTCGGCCGCCGGGATGCCGATGCCACGGTCGGCCACCTCCAGCACGGCGTCCGGGCCGTCGCGCCGTACCTCCAGGGTCACCTCGCCCCCGTCCGGCGAGAACTTCACGGCGTTGGACAGCAGGTTGAGCAGGGCGCGGGAGAGCTGGCTGGCGTCGCCGCGCATCACCATCGGGTGCGACGGGACCACCTCGCGCAGGGTGACACCGCGGACCTGGGCGGTCGGCCGGAGGTCGTGGGCGGCCTCGGTCGCCAGGTGGTTGAGGTCGAGGACGTCGAAGGTGCTGCGGAAGGCCTGCGACTCCACCTGGGACAGGGTCAGCAGGTCCTCGATCAGGGCCTGGAGGCGCTGCACGTTGCGAGTCACCACCCGGAGCATGTCCATCTGCTGGGGGGTGAGCCGCCCGAGGAAGCCGTCCTCGAAGAGCTCGACGTAGCCGGCGATGCTGGTGAGCGGGGTGCGCAGCTCGTGGGAGACGTTCGAGACGAAGTCGGACTTGGCCCGGTCGAGCTTCTCCAGGCGCTCGACGGCCTGCCGCTCCAGCACGAGCAGCCGGGCGTTCTGGTCGGCGAAGTTGTTCAGCGCCTCCCCCACCCGCCGGATCTCCCGGGGGCCGGCGACCGCGGTGCGCGCCTCGGTGTCCCCCGCCGCCAGCCGGTCGACCGTCTCCTGCATGTCCACGAGGGGCTCGGTGATCCGGCCGGCCACCCGACGGGCGAACAGCGCGGCGACCGCGCCGAGCACCGCCACGAACACCAGGATCGACACGATCCAGGGCAGCTCCCGCACGGCGGCGAGCCGGGAGTCGTCGAGGGACGCCGACAGCTTGGTGGCGACCGCCGCGTTGGCCGCGCGGACCCGGTCGAACTTCTGCTTGCCGACCAGGAACCGCTGGTGGCTGACGTTCGCGGGGCCGGCGGGCAGGTCGAGCCGTGGTTCGGCGTACGTCGCGAACCAGTCCTCGATCGCCGCGTCCTGACGGGCCACGTCCCGGCCAAGGTCGGGGTGCTGATCGGCGTACTGCTGGAGCCGCAGCTGCTCGCGGACCACCTGGGTGCGGGCGGACAGGTAGGGCTCGAGGAAGGTCTCGTCGTCGGTGGCGACCCAGCCCCGCAGCCCGGTCTCGGCGTCCGTCATGTGCTGGAGCACGGCCTCGTTGGCGTCGGCGGCGGGCAGGATCTCGTCGGTCAGCCGGTTGACCGTCGACGTGGCGACCACGACCCCGACCAGCCCGGAGAGCCCGGCGACCGCAACGAGCAGCACCATGCCGAGGACCACCAGCCGGACCTGCGCCCTGATCCCGCTCAGCCCGCCGCTCACGTCTTCCCCAGCCCGCGGCGCTGCATGTCGCCCCAGTCGTGCTTCGTCCCGCGCCAGGCCTCCAGGGAGCCGCCCATCCGCCACCACGCGTTGACCTGCCGGTAGCCGATGTTCTCCTCCAGCGACGCCCAGACCGCGATCGCCAGGTCCCGCAGCCCCCGGTAGCGGCGGAACGAGAGCTCCTCGATCACGAGCGCGGCCAGGGTGAGCACCACGGCGTACAGCAGGGACGTCGCCAGCAGCACCCAGATCACGTCCTGGTCGACCAGCTGCAGGTGGGTGAGCCCGAGTGCGTCCGCGGACATCAGCACCAGGGCGACGGCCAGGAAGGCGACCCCGAACACCTCGACGAACGGCGCCATCAGCTCGAAGGCCACGAACCACGGCATCGACACCATGCCGACCATCCCGTAGCGCGGCCGCAGCACCATCCCCTTGTGCTTGGACAGGATCTCGGTGAGGCCGCGGTGCCAGCGCCGGCGCTGCTTGCGCAGCACCGCCCGGTCCTCGGGCGCCTCCGTCCACGCCACCGGTTCGGCCACGAAGACCACCCGGCCGTCGAGGTCGTTGTCCCCGATCCAGCGGTGCAGCCGGACCACCAGCTCGGCGTCCTCGCCGATGCAGTCGGTGGCCAGCCCGCCGAGCTGGAGCAGCACGTCCTTGCGGAACACCCCGAACGCGCCGGAGATGATCAGCAGGCCACCGATCCGGGACCAGCCGGTGCGGCCGATCAGGAACGCGCGGAGGTACTCCACCACCTGGATCCTGGGCAGCCAGCGGTTCGGCATCCGCACCTTGGTGACCCGGCCGCGCGAGATCCGGGAGCCGTTCGCGACCCGGACCACTCCACCGGAGGCCATCACCCGCTCGGGGTCGTCGGCGAACGGCCGGGACACGTGCAGCAGCGCGTCGGGGTCGAGCAGCGAGTCGGCGTCGACCATGCACACCAGCTGCTTGCGCGCCGCGTTGATGCCGACGTTGAGGGCGTCCGCCTTGCCGCCGTTGGTCTTGCGCACCAGCAGCACGTTGTTGGCGCCGCGACGCGAGAGGTACGTCGCGGTGACGTGCCCCGTGGTGGCGATGTCGGTCGGCACCACGATCGGCACCTCGACCATGTCGAAGGCGCCGATGAGCTGCTCGGACGTGTCGTCCTTCGAGCCGTCGTCGACCACCACGACCTCGAAGTCCGGGTAGCGCAGCGCGGTCATCGCCTGCACCGACTCGACGATGCCGGCGCTCTCGTTGTAGGCCGGCATCAGGATCGAGATACCCGGCGTCAGCGGCTCGGAGAACGTCTCGTCGTAGGCCGCGAAGTCGACACGCCGCAGGTACGCCCAGAAGTCCGCCACCGCCAGCAGCGTCAGGACGAGGAAGCTCGTGTTGATCAGCACCGAGTAGGCGATGAAGAACCAGCCGAACGCGTTGAGCCCCCAGCTCAGGACCGCGAGCCCGTCCACGTCAGACCCCCTGCCGGACGCGGTGCACGGCGAGCGCCTCGGCGGCGTAGGGCGAGGGGGACGCCTCCAGCGCGCTGCGCCCGGGCTCGCCGAGCCGCAGCAGGGCACCCGCGACGGCGCGCGAGGTGAGGTGGTGCCGGTCGCGCAGCGACTCGGCCAGCCGCACGGCGGCACGGGTGTCCCCGATCCGTCCGATCGACGCGGCGGCAGCGACACGGAGGTCCGGGTCCGCCTCCCGCATCGCCCGCAGCAGCGGCTCGACCGCCTCGGGGGAACCGAGCGCCCCCAGTGCCTGGGCCGACGCGACCGCGAGGCCGGGCTGGTCGCGGTCCTCGAGCGCCACGGTCAGCAGGGGTACGGCGGACACGTCACCGAGCGCACCGAGGCCGATGGCGGTCAGCGCCGCACGGCGGTTGTCGTGCGGGTCGCTCACGCTGTGCAGGAGCTCGCGACGCAGGGTCGGGGCGGCGGCCTCACCGATCCGGTCCACCGCGGCCAGCACGTCCCGGCTCAGCCGCGGGTCCGCGGTGACCGCGTCGAGCAGGGGCGGCACCGCGAGCGGGTCGCCGATCTGGCCGAGGGCACGGACCGCGGTCCGTCGTACGAGGAAGGCCTTGTCGCGCAGCAGGCCCAGCAGCTGGGAGACGGCGTCGGCCTGGGCGAGCGCGCCGAGCCGGTGCGCGCCGCGCGCTCGGCGGACCTGGGACCCGGACCGGGCCAGGGCGGCGGCGTGCGCGGCGGCGCCCTTGCTCAGCAGCAGGGTGACCAGTGCGTCGTGCGACTCGCCCTTGACCTTGGGGATCATCGCGAACGCCTGGTCCTCGACCTGCGCCCAGGCCGGGCCGGTGCGGCTGCGCAGCTCGGTGCGCGCCAGGCCGGCCTCGTCGGGCTCCCCCATCAGCGCGGTGAGGATCACCGTGCGGACCTCGCCGTGCCGGGCCTCGCGGCGCCGCTCGTGCAGCTCACGTCCGAAGCGGACCGCGAACAGGCCGACCACCATGAGGACGGCGGTGAGGCCGAGGACGAGGAGGAGGGCGAGGACGAGCTGTCTCACGCCCGGCTCCGCGCGAGGACCGCGGCCACACGGGACGCCAGCTCGCGCGGGCTGAACGGCTTGACGACGTAGTCGTCGGCGCCGGCCCCGAACCCCTGCTCGATGTCGGACTCCTGGGCCCGCGCGGTCAGCAGGATGACCGGGACCCGGGCCAGTCGCGGGTCGAGCCGCAGCGCGCGGGTCGCGTCCAGGCCACCCATCCCCGGCATCATCACGTCGAGCACGACGAGGTCCGGCGGGGCGGCCTGGCAGGCCTCGACCGCGGCGGCGCCGTCCTCGACGGCCTGGACGTCGTGACCGGCCTGGCGGAGCTTGAAGACCACCAGGTCGCGGATGTCGGCATCGTCATCCGCGACGACGATCCTGGCCATACCCGACTCCCGGAGACGTAGCGAGCAGAGGTTGCTGAAGTGACGTGAGGTGCGCGCGCGAAGCATAGCGAGAGGGGCGGACCCGGCGACCGGGTCCGCCCCTCGGCGGTGTGCTCTGCCGCGTCGGCGCGCGGTCGCGGACTCAGTCCTTGTCGCGACCGTTGCCGGCCGTCGGCGTGGTCTTCTGCACCTGGGTGAGGAACTCGATGTTGCTCGAGGACTTCTTCAGCCGCTCGAGCAGCAGCTCGAGGGCCTGCTGGCCGTCGAGGCCGGAGAGGACGCGGCGGAGCTTCCAGATGATGGAGAGCTCCTCCTTGCTCATCAGGAGCTCCTCGCGACGGGTGCCCGACTGCACGGCGTCGATCGCCGGGAAGATCCGCTTGTCCGCGAAGTCGCGGCGCAGCCGGATCTCCATGTTGCCGGTGCCCTTGAACTCCTCGAAGATCACCTCGTCCATCTTCGAGCCGCTCTCGATCAGCGCGGTCGCGAGGATGGTCAGCGAGCCGCCGTCCTCGATGTTGCGCGCGGCACCGAAGAACCGCTTCGGCGGGTAGAGCGCGGCGGAGTCGACACCACCGGACAGGATCCGGCCGCTGGCCGGCGCGGCCAGGTTGTAGGCCCGGCCCAGCCGGGTGATGCCGTCGAGCAGCACGACCACGTCGTGGCCGAGCTCGACGAGCCGCTTGGCCCGCTCGATCGCCAGCTCGGCGACCGCGGTGTGGTCGCTCGCCGGGCGGTCGAAGGTCGAGGAGATGACCTCCCCCTTCACGGAGCGCTCGAAGTCGGTGACCTCCTCGGGGCGCTCGTCGACCAGCACGACCATGAGGTGGCACTCGGGGTTGTTGGTGGTGATCGAGTTCGCGATCGACTGCATGATCATCGTCTTGCCGGCCTTCGAAGGCGAGACGATGAGGCCGCGCTGGCCCTTGCCGATCGGGGCCGCGATGTCGATGACGCGACCGATCAGGTTCGTCGACTCGGTCTCGAGCCGGAGCCGCTCGGAGGCGTAGAGGGGAGTCAGCTTCTGGAACTCGATGCGGCCCTTGGCGGCCTCGGGGTCGGCGCCGTTGATGGTGTCGATGCGCACCATCGGGTTGAACTTCTCCTTGCGGTCGCCCTCGCGCGGCTGGCGGACCTGGCCGGTGACGGCGTCGCCGCGACGGAGGCCGAACTTGCGGACCATCGAGAGCGAGACGTAGACGTCGTCCGGGCCGGGCAGGTAGCCGCTGGTGCGGACGAACGCGTAGTTGTCCAGCACGTCGAGGATGCCGGCGGCCGGCACGAGCACGTCGTCCTCGAGGACCTGGGTGTCCGGCTCGTTGCGGCTGCCGCGCCCGGCGCTGCGGTCGTTGCGGTCGTTGCGGTCGTTGCGGTCGGTCCGCGGTCGCGACCCCGGCGGCGCCGGTTGCGGCGGCTGCCGTCGTCGTCGCGGTTGCTCCGGTTGTCGTTCCGGTTGTCGTTGCGCGCCTGGGCTCCGCCCTGGGTTCCGCCCTGGGTGCCGCCACCCTGGGTGCCGCCACCCTGGGTGCCGCCACCCTGGGTGCGGTCGCGGCTGTCGTTCCGGTTGTCGTTCCGGTTGTCACCGCGGTTGTCGTTGCGGTCGTTGTTCCGGTTGCCGCCCTCGTTGTTGCCGCGGTCCCGGTTGTCGTTGCGGTTGTCAGCCCGGCTGTCGCTGCGACCCTGCTGGTCGTCGCCGCCGCGGTTGTCGTCGGTTGCCCGTGCTGCCGCGTCGTCGTCGTTGCGGTCGTCGTGCGGCTGGCGGCTGCGCCGCGGGACTCGGCCGGCGCCTCGCCGGAGGCCTTCGCCTCGGGGGCGGCCTGCTTCGGGTGCCTGACTGGTTGCCGGACTGGTTGCCGGACTGGTTGCCGGACTGGCCACCGGACTGGGCGGCCTTGATCGCGTCGATCAGCTGGCTCTTGCGCATGCCGCCGGCGCCCTTGATGCCCAGGCCACCCGCCATCTGCTTCAGCTCGGGGAGCAGCATGCCGGCGAGCCCGGCCGCCCGGCGCTTGGCGCCTCCCGCCACCGGCGCCTCGGCGCTCTCGGTGGACCCAGCGTTCGACGCCGGGGTGCTGATGGTTGTTTCCGTCACGTGAGGTCCTTCCCACGTTCGGGCCGATCCGGGTGTACCGGCGGCCTCGTTCAGTGTGGTTCCACGCGCTCCACCCTGGGACCTCCCCGGCGTCAGACACCGAGACGCGTCGCAGGGCGAGAAGTGCGGGAGAGAAATCGCGACCAAGTGGATCGCTGGGCCGTGCGTCGCACGCACCACGATCACCGGCGCACCAGAAGCCTAGCACTAGTGCCTGTGCCGGGGATCACGGATCAGAACACAGGCGGGTCGCGATTTTATTCCGGCAGAGCGACCCGCGCGCCGTCCCGGTCGACCGCCAGGGAGAGCGCCCGCCAGCCGCCGGGAGCCCGGGCGGCCACCGCGTCCTGGTCCCGGGCGCCGGTGAAGACCAGCACGGTGGGGCCCGCCCCGGACACCACCGCCGGCAGCCCGTCGGCGCGCAGCGAGCGGACCAGCGCGAGCGTCCGCGGCATGGCCGGCTCCCGGTGCTCCTGGTGCAGGAAGTCCTCTGTGGCGGCCAGCAGCAGCTCGGGCTGACGCCCCAGTGCGGCGACCAGCAGCGCCGCCCGTCCGGCGTTCGCGGCGGCGTCGGCGTGGCTGACGGTGGCCGGCAGCAGTCCCCGGGCCACCGTCGTCTCCACCCCGTCAGGTGGCACGAGCACCACCACCGAGACCCGCGGGTCGACCGCGAGCGTGGTCGCCCGGAAGCGGTCGGCCTCACGCCAGGCGACCGTGAAGCCGCCGTACATCGCCGGCGCGACGTTGTCGGGGTGTCCCTCGAGATCGGCGGCCAGCGCGAACAACGCGTCGTCGTCGAGCAGCAGCGACCCGCCTCCGACCAGCCCGCGGGCGACGCTGACCCCGGCCACGATCGCGGCCGACGACGAGCCGAGCCCCCGGGCGTGCGGGACGACGTTGGTGCAGGTGAGCCGGATGCCGGGCACCCGGGCACCCATCCGCTCGAAGGCGGCGCACATGGAGCGGTAGACGAGGTGCCGGTCGTCGAGGGGGACGCGCCCCTCCCCCTCACCGGAGACGCTGACCTCCACGCCGGGCCGGTCGACGACCTCGGCGGTGACGGTGTCCCGGTGCCCGAGAGCCAGGCCGAGCGCGTCGAAACCCGGACCGAGGTTGGCGCTCGTCGCCGGCACGGAGACCGTGACCGGCCCCGAGACGTACGTCGTCACCGCAGCCCCGCGGCCTCGGCGGCGGCGTGCACGTCGGCGTCCACCACGGTGTCGACGAGGCCGGTGAACGTGGACAGGGCGGTGTCGATGTCCTTGAGGCCGTGGCCGGTGACCGTCACGACGAGCCGCTGCCCGTCGTACGACGTGCCCTCCTTCACCTCACGGAGCAGGCCCGCGATCCCGGCCGCCGAGGCGGGCTCGACGAACACGCCGTCGGAGGTGGCGAGCTCGACCTGCGCGGCGAGGATCTCGTCGTCGGAGACGGAGCGGAAGCGGCCCCCCGAGGCCTCGGCGGCGTCGACCGCGAGCTTCCAGGAGGCGGGGTTGCCGATGCGGATCGCGGACGCGACGGTCTCGGGCGCGGCGACCGGCTCGCCGGAGACCAGCGGCGCAGCACCCTCGGCCTGCCAGCCGAGCATGACGGGCAGCCGGGTGGAGCGACCGGCGGCGGCGTACTCCTTGTAGCCCTTCCAGTACGCCGAGATGTTGCCCGCGTTGCCGACGGGGAGGACGTGCACGTCCGGGGCGTCGCCGAGGAAGTCGACGATCTCGAAGGACGCGGTCTTCTGACCCTCGAGGCGCATCGGGTTGACGGAGTTCACCAGGGACGACGGGGTAGGTCTCGGCGAGGCCGCGCGACATCCGCAGGCAGTCGTCGAAGTTGCCGCGGACCATGATCACCTGGGCGCCGTGCACGATCGCCTGCGCGAGCTTGCCGGCCGCGATCTTGCCCTGCGGCACCAGCACGAGCGGCTTGACCCGGGCGCGCGCGGCGTACGCCGCCATCGAGGCCGACGTGTTGCCGGTGGACGCGCAGACCACGGCCTCGGCCCCCTGGCCGACGGCCACGGACAGCGCGACGGTCATGCCGCGGTCCTTGAACGAGCCGGTCGGGTTGTCGCCCTCGACCTTCAGCCACACCTCACCGCCGGTCAGGTCCGACAGCCAGCGGCTGTCCACCATCGGGGTGCCGCCCTCGCGCAGGGTGATCGTCGGGGTGTCCGCGGGGATGTCGAGCCAGTCGCGGTACTCCTCGACCACGCCCCGCCACTGGTGGACCGGCGCGTGGGTCACTCGGACTCCCCTTCGACCCGCATCACCGAGGACACGTCGTGCACGAAGTCCATGGCCCGGAGGTCCTCGACCGTCGCCGCCAGCGCGGCGTCGGTGGCCCGGTGGGAGACCACGACGAGCTGGGCGTCGTCGCCGCGACCCTCCTGGCGGACGGTCTGGATGGAGACGCCGTGCTCGGCGAAGGTGTGCGCGACCGTCGCGAGCACGCCCGCGCGGTCGTCGACGTCGAGGGCCACGTGGTAGCGGGTCAGGGTGTCGCCCATCGGCAGCACCTCGCACTGGGCGTACGTCGACTCGCCGGCACCGCGGACGTCGCTGCGCCGGTTGCGGGCGACCGTGACGAGGTCGCCGAGCACCGCGCTCGCCGTCGGGGAGCCGCCGGCGCCGGGGCCGTAGAACATCAGCTGGCCGGCCGCGTCGCTCTCCACGAACACCGCGTTGTAGGCCTCGCGGACACTGGCCAGCGGGTGGGAGCGCGGGATCATCGCCGGGTGCACGCGGACCGAGACGGACGGGCCGCCGTCGCCCTCGCGCAGCTCGCAGATGGCCAGCAGCTTGACCACGCTGCCCATCTCCCGGGCGGAGGCGACGTCGGACGCGCTCACCTCGGAGATGCCCTCGCGGTAGACGTCTGCGGCGGTGACCCGGGTGTGGAAGGCGAGGCTGGCCAGGATCGCCGCCTTGGCCGCGGCGTCGTAGCCCTCGACGTCGGCGGTCGGGTCGGCCTCGGCGTACCCGAGCTCCTGGGCCTCCTCCAGCACCTCGGCGAAGCCGCTGCCGTAGGTGTCCATCTTGTCGAGGATGAAGTTCGTGGTGCCGTTGACGATGCCGAGCACCCGACGGACCCGGTCGCCGGCCAGCGACTCGCGCAGCGGCCGGATGATCGGGATGGCGCCCGCGACGGCGGCCTCGAAGTAGAGGTCGCGGTTGGCCTTCTCGGCGGCGGCGAACAGCGTGCTGCCGTCCTCGGCGAGCAGCGCCTTGTTGGCGGTGACGACGGAGGCGCCGTTCTCGAGCGCGGTGAGGATCAGCGACCGGGCCGGCTCGATGCCGCCGATGACCTCGACGACCAGGTCGACGTCACCTCGGCTGACCAGCCCCTCGGCGTCGGTCGTGAGCAGCTCGCGCGGCACCTCGGCGTCGCGCTGCAGGTCCGGGCGGCGTACGGCGACGCCGACCAGCTCGATCGGCGCACCCACCCGCGCGGTGAGGTCGTCGGCCTGCTCGCGCAGCAGGCGCACCACCTGGCTGCCGACCGACCCGCACCCCAGCAGTGCGAGCCTCAGCGGCTTGTCCACGAAAGGTCCTTTCCTCCGGCGTCCTCGCCCTCATCTTGGGCCATCGGGGTCCACCCCCGCAGGAAACGCTGTCCGCGTCCGCAGTCTGGGACCCCGCGCTCCTGCCCCGTGGCTCAGACACCCACGTCGGTGCGGAGCAGGTCGTCCTCGGTCTCCCGGCGGACCACGACCGTGCTCGCCCCGTCGCGCACGGCCACCACCGGGGGCCGCAGGGCGTGGTTGTAGTTGCTCGCCATCGACCGGCAGTAGGCGCCCGTGCCCGGGACCGCGAGCAGGTCGCCCGGGCGCGATGTCGCCGGGCACGAACTCGTCCTTCACGACGATGTCGCCGGCCTCGCAGTGCTTGCCGACGACCCGGCCCAGGACGGGCACCGCGTCCGACGTACGGGAGGCGATGGTGCACGAGTAGTCGGCGTCGTACAGCGCGGTGCGGATGTTGTCGCTCATCCCGCCGTCGACGGAGACGTAGGTGCGCGTGGCGCCCGCGTCGAGGCCGACCTCCTTGACCGTGCCGACCTCGTAGACCGTGCACACGGACGGGCCGACGATCGCCCGGCCAGGCTCGATCGACAGGGCGGGGACGGGGACGTCGAAGCCCCGACACTCGTGCTCGACGATCTTGGTGAGCTCGGTGGCCAGCTGCGCCGGGTCGGACGGGTCGTCCTGCGTCGTGTAGGCGATGCCGAACCCGCCGCCGAGGTCCATCTCGGGCATCGTCACGCCCAGCTCGCCGGACACCTGCGCGTGCAGCGCAAGCACCCGGCGGGCGGCGACCTCGAAGCCGGCGGTGTCGAAGATCTGCGAGCCGATGTGCGAGTGCAGCCCGAGCAGCTCCAGCCCGGGCGCGTCCAGCACCCGGCGTACGGCGTCCATCGCGTCGCCCGACGTGATCGAGAAGCCGAACTTCTGGTCCTCGTGGGCGGTGGCGATGTACTCGTGGGTGTGCGCCTCGACGCCGGCCGTCACCCGCACCATCACCCGGGCTGTCTGCCCGGTCTCCGCCGTCACCGCGGCGAGCCGGTCGATCTCGTGGGAGGAGTCGACGACGATCCGGCCGACGCCCGCCTCGACGGCGCGGCGCAGCTCGGCGGTCGTCTTGTTGTTGCCGTGGTAGCCGATCCGGGCCGGGTCGAAGCCGGCCCGCAGCGCCACCGTCAGCTCGCCGGCCGAGCACACGTCGAGGCAGAGCCCCTCCTCGGCGACCCACCGGGCGACCGTCGTGCACAGGAACGCCTTGCCGGCGTAGAAGACGTCGTAGTCGCCGAACGCCTCGCGGAACGCCCGCGCCCGCGCCCGGAAGTCGGCCTCGTCGAGGACGTACGCCGGCGAGCCGTGCTCGGCGACGAGGTCGCGCAGGTCCACCCCGCCGATCTCGAGCGCCCCGGCGTCGTTCTTGCGGGCGGTCGAGGACCAGAGCAGCGGGACCAGCGCGTTGACGTCGGCGGGCACCCGCAGCCAGGACGGCCCACGCAGGGCCCCGTCGGCGTGCGCCCAGCCGGCTCGTGGGAGACGGGCATCGGGCGACCGCTACATCCGCTCGGGGGCGGAGACCCCGAGCAGGCGCAGGCCGTTGGCGATCACCGTGCGGGTCGCCTCGACGAGCAGCAGCCGCGCCCCGTGGATCGGGGCCGGCTCCTCGTCGCCCATCGGCAGCACCCGGCAGGTGTCGTAGAACTTGTGGAACGCCGACGCCGTGTCCTCCAGGTAGCGCGCCACCCGGTGCGGCTCGCGCAGCTGCGCGGCCGCGGCCACGACCCGCGGGAACTCGGCGAGCGCCCGGAGCAGGTCGCCCTCCTTCTCGTGCGCCAGCAGCCCCGGGTCGAAGGCGTCGCCCTCGGCCGGCCCCAGCCCGAGGTCGGCGGCGTTGCGCAGGATCGCGGACAGCCGGGCGTGGGCGTACTGCACGTAGAAGACCGGGTTGTCGCGGCGCTTGGCCCGGGTGATCTCGCTCGACGTCGAGCGTCAGCGGCGAGTCGGCGGGATACCGCGGCGAGCGTGTAGCGCAGCGGCGTCGACGCCGATCATGTCGACGAGCTCGTCGCAGGGTGACGATCGTGCCGGCCCGCTTGACTGCAGCCGGACCTCCTCGTCGCCTGCGCAGGATCTTCACCAGCTGGCCGATGAGCACCTCGATGTTGTGGTCCGGGTCGTCGCCGACGCAGGCCGCCATGGCCTCGAGCCGGCCGACGTAGCCGTGGTGGTCGGCGCCGAGCAGGTAGATGCAGACGTCGAACCCGCGCTCCCGCTTGTCGACGTAGTAGGCGGTGTCGGAGGCGAAGTAGGTCAGCTCGCCGTTGCTGCGGACGCAGCACCCGGTCCTTGTCGTCGCCGAAGTCGGTGGTGCGCATCCAGAGCGCGCCGTCGGCCTCGAACAGGTGTGCCCTGCTCGCGCGAGCCGCTCGAGCCCGTGCGCGACCTTGTCGCGCCCGCAGCTCGTGCAGGCTGCGCTCGGAGAACCAGACGTCGAAGTGCGTCCGGAACTCGTGCGAGCTGCTCCTGCTGCTCGGCGAGCTGCAGCTTGTACCCGGCCTCCCGGAACGCCGCCAGCCGCTCCTCCTCGGGCAGGTCGACGATGTGCGGGTTCGTCGGCGACGATCTGCTGCGGCGAGGTCGGCGATGTAGGCGCCGTGGTAGCCGTCCTCGGGGACCGGCTGGCCCCAGGCGCGGCCGCCTCGATGGACGCGCCGAACTTGTCCATCTGGTTGCCGCGGTCGTTGATGTAGAACTCGCGCGTCACCGTCGGCGCCCGCGGCCTCGATCACCCGGGCGATCGCGTCGCCCACGACGGCCCACCGGGTGTGGCCGAGGTGGATCGGGCCGGTCGGGTTGGCGGAGATGAACTCGACGTTGAACCGCTGACCCGCTCAGGACCTCGCTCCCGCCGTACGACGCACCCGCCGCGACGACTTGGGCCGCGACGACGCCCTGCGCCCCGGCCTCGACCCGGATGTTCAGGAACCCGGGGCCGGCGATCTCGGCGGACGCGATGCCGTCCGTCGCGGCGAGCTCCTCGGCCAGCAGGCCGGCCAGCTCCCGCGGGGGCATCCCGGCCTTCTTGGCCAGCTGGAGCGCCACGTTGGTGGCGTAGTCGCCGTGCTCCTTGCTCTTCGGACGCTCCACGACCACCGTGCCGGGCACGCCGTCGGCCAGGCGCAGCGCGCCCCGGTCGGTCAGGGCGGTGAGCGCGTGGACGATCGAGTCGGAGAGCTGTTCGGGAGTCACCGGTCCAGGGTATCGGCGACGGATCAGGCGTCCGTCCGGTGTCCGGTCCCGGCGAGCCGGGAAACCGTCGCGACCAGCTCGGCGGGCTCGAACGGCTTGGTGAGGTAGGCGTCGACGCCCGCGGCCTCGCCGCGCTCCCGGTCGGCGGCCTGGGCCCGGCCCGTGACCATCACGACCGCCACCCCGGCCGTCGACGGGTCCGCCCGGAGCCGCGCGCAGGTCTCCAGCCCGTCGAGCCGCGGCATCACCACGTCGAGGGTGACCACGTCCGGCCGCCACTGCGCGGCGACGTCGAGCGCCTCCTGGCCGTCGGCGGCGCGCCGGACGTCGTACCCCTCCAGCTCGAGGTTGACGGAGATCAGCTCGCGGATCGCGGCCGAGTCGTCCACCACCAGCACGCGGACCGGGTCGGTCGTCGTCATGCTGGCCCCCGATCGTCGGTCGTCGCTGGTCATGTACGCTCGTGCCGCGCCATGAGCCCCCGTAGCTCAGGGGATAGAGCACCGCCCTCCGGAGGCGGGTGCGTAGGTTCGAATCCTACCGGGGGCGCCCCTCAGAACGGGGATCGAGCAGCACCATCCGTCTCGTGGAGGCGGGTGCGTAGGTCCGACCTGGGGGCGCCCTCAGAACGCTGGTTGAGGTGCCCGAGCCGCTCGGCGAGGGCCTCGAACCTCCCAGCGCCGGGCCGGCTGGTTTCGAGGCTCGCAGCCTCGCACCACAACCAACGCGGTTCCTCAGCACCCGTGGTTGAGCGTCCCGTCCCTGCGGGCGTCGTTGCCGAGCCGCCGGGCCTGCGCCACGCTCGCGAACACCACGCTCGCTCCCCCGGCGTTGCCGGTGGGTCCCTGCACGACGCAGCCCTTCAGCTTGCCGGGCTTGATCGCGGTCACCCCCTGGGCGAGCCGGTAGAGCTCGGACGGCGCGAGGTCGGTGTTCATGTTCTTCACCGACGCCAGCACCCCGCGCTCCATGAAGCCCGGCTGCTGCTCGTGGGCGCGGACCTTGCGCAGGATGCTGCGCAGCAGCTCCTGCTGGTTGGCCGAGCGGTCGAAGTCGCCGCGCGGCAGCGGGTGCCGGACGCGCCCGAAGATCAGCGCCTGGAACGGGTTCAGCTTGTTGACGCCGCGGTGGTAGCCCTGTGGGCGGATCGGGTCGGAGAACGAGAACTTCGAGTGCACGGTCACCCCGCCGATGGCCCGGACCATGCCGCGGAAGCCGAGGAAGCCGGTGGTGAACACGTAGTCGGGGCGTACGCCGACCAGCCGGCCGACCGAGTCCGCCATCAGCTGCGGGCCGCCGAAGAACATCGACGCGTTGATCTTGTTGCGGCCGTGGCCGCGGATGTCGACGTAGGAGTCCCGCGGGATGCCGATCATGGTGCCCGCGCCGGTCTTGAGGTTCAGGCCGACGAGCTGGATCGCGTCCGCGCGGGTGCCGGTGAGCCGCTGCCCGGGCCTGGCGTCGGAGCCGAGGCAGAGCACCCAGACGACGTTGCGGGGGTGGTCCACGGCCTGCGCGGTCTGCACCTTCACCAGGCTGGCGTCGGTGTGCCGCTCGGTCGCCGGCGGCATCACCAGGGCGGCGATGGCCAGCACCACCGCCAGCACGATGACGCGACGCGTCGGGAACCTCATCAGGAGTCACCCCTCGGGGTCTCGGAGCGGTGCAGGTCGTAGCCGAAGATCGACCAGCCGTTGGACCGGTTGCGGGTCAGCAGCAGCCGCCCGGCCAGCCGGACCCGCTGCGCGGTCTCGTCACCGCGGTCCACCACGAACACCAGGTCGACCTTGGCGGTGACGCCGGCCGCGACCTTGTAGGGCGCAAGCACCGAGAGGTACGCCGTCCGTCGCGTTGCCCGGACCGACGCGGTCGAGGGCCCGAGCTCGCGGTTGGTGAGCAGGTCCGCGTCGCGGCGGGCGTCACCGGCGGCGCCGGACGTGAACGCGCCGAAGGCGTCCCCGAAGTCGGAGCGCGGGTAGTCCCCGGCGAGGAACGCCCCGTCGACGTACGCGGAGATCGCCTTGCCGACGTTCGCCTCCAGCGCGGGCCTGCTCTTCTCCGGGAGCTTCCCGGAGACCCGGGTCACCACCACCTTGAACGGCACCGACTCCGGAGCCGGCGGCGTCGCGGACGCGGTGGGCGAGCTGCTCGGGGACGACGACTTCGCGGCCGGTTCGGAGTGGCCGGTGCAGCCGCCGACGAGGGCGGCCGCGACCAGGGTCGCGACCGCCGCAATGCCTCGGGAGCGGGGTCTCACACGGCTCGCCTCATCTCGTGGATCGGGTCGTGGATCGGTCGTCCGGCTCGGGCCTTTCGTGACCCGCGCAACACCTGGCCGCCAGGCGGCGATCCCGGCTGCGCCGAGTTGTCGTCAAGGTCTAGCCTGGTAGCCGTTCCCAACCCTAGAGATCCAACACAGAAATTCATCGGAAGAGGCGATCCAGGCCGTGGCCGAGTCTTCGAAAGGCGCATCCCCCGTCGACAGCGACGCTGACGACAACCCCCTCGCCGCGTTCGGCGCGAACGAGTGGCTGGTCGACGAGATGTACGAGCAGTACCAGCGTGACCCGAACAGCGTCGACAAGGTGTGGTGGGACTTCTTCAAGCACAACGCGCCGGGCGGGAACACCGGCGGCAACGGGAAGGGCGGGTCGACGTCCGCTCCGGTGACCACGGAGGCGAAGCCCGCCGCCAAGGAAGCCCCGAAGGCCGCCGCCAAGCCGGAGACCGCCGCGAAACCCCCGGCGAAGACCGAGGCGAAGACGGCGGCGAAGACCGAGGCGACCTCCCCCGCGAAGCCGGTGGCCAAGCCGAACGGTGACACCAGCCCCCGTGCGGATGCCCGACCGGCCGCGCCGTCCACCGCCTCGCCCGTGCCGAAGGAGCCGGAGAAGCCGGCCGCCAAGGAAGCCTCCGACGAGCCGACCCTGACGGTGCTGCGTGGCGCGCCCGCCCGGACCGCGCAGAACATGGACGCCAGCCTGACCGTGCCGACCGCCACGTCGGTGCGCTCGGTCCCGGTCAAGCTGCTGTGGGACAACCGGATCGTCATCAACAACCACCTGTCGCGTGCCCGCGGCGGCAAGGTGTCGTTCACCCACATCATCGGCTACGCGCTGGTCAAGGCGCTCAAGACGATGCCGGAGATGAACAACGGCTTCGACGTCGTCGACGGCAAGCCGAACCTCATCACCCCGGCCCACATCAACCTCGGGCTCGCGATCGACCTGCCGAAGCCCGACGGCACCCGTCAGCTGCTCGTGCCGTCGATCAAGGCCGCCGAGTCGATGAACTTCGCGGAGTTCTGGACGGCCTACGAGGAGATCGTCCGCAAGGCGCGCAACAACAAGCTGGCGGTCAGCGACTTCCAGGGCACCACGATCAGCCTCACCAACCCCGGCACGATCGGCACCAACCACTCGGTGCCGCGGCTGATGAAGGGTCAGGGCACGATCATCGGCGTCGGGTCGATGGACTACCCGCCGGAGTACCAAGGCGCCTCCGAGGAGACCCTCACCCGCAACGCGGTCAGCAAGGTCATGACGCTGACCTCGACCTACGACCACCGGGTCATCCAGGGCGCGCAGTCCGGTGAGTTCCTCAAGCGCGTGCACGGCCTGCTGCTCGGCGAGGACGACTTCTACGACGAGATCTTCCGGGCGCTGCGGATCCCCTACGAGCCGATCCGCTGGGCCAAGGACATCTCGACCAGCCACGACGACGAGATCAGCAAGCAGGCCCGGATCCTCGAGCTGATCCACGCCTACCGCGTGCGCGGCCACATCATGGCCGACACCGACCCGCTCGAGTACCAGCAGCGCAGCCACCCCGACCTCGAGGTCGAGACGCACGGGCTGACGCTGTGGGACCTCGACCGCGAGTTCGCGACCGGCTCGTTCGGCGGCGAGGGCCGCCGGTTCATGAAGCTGCGCAACATCCTCGGCATCCTGCGCGACTCCTACTGCCGCACCGTCGGCATCGAGTACATGCACATCCAGGACCCCGAGCAGCGGCGCTGGATCCAGCAGCGCGTCGAGCAGCCGCACGTGAAGCCGCCGCGCGAGGAGCAGCTGCGGATCCTGCTCAAGCTCAACCAGGCCGAGGCGTTCGAGACCTTCCTGCAGACCAAGTTCGTCGGCCAGAAGCGCTTCAGCCTCGAGGGCGGCGAGACGACCATCCCGCTGCTCGACGAGATCTGCGAGGCGGCCGCCGAGGACGGGCTCGACGAGGTCACCATCGGGATGGCGCACCGCGGCCGGCTCAACGTGCTCGCGAACATCGTCGGCAAGAAGTACAGCCAGATCTTCCGCGAGTTCGAGGGCAACATCGACCCGCGCACCGTGCAGGGCTCCGGCGACGTGAAGTACCACCTCGGCGCCGAGGGCGAGTTCGTGGCCGGCTCCAGCGACAAGATCAAGGTGTCGGTCGCCGCCAACCCCTCGCACCTCGAAGCCGTCGACCCGGTGCTCGAGGGCATCGCGCGGGCCAAGCAGGACGTGCTCAACAAGGGTGCCGCCTTCCCGGTGCTGCCGCTGCTGGTGCACGGCGACGCGGCCTTCGCCGGCCAGGGCGTCGTGGCGGAGACGCTGAACCTCTCGCAGCTGCGCGGCTACCGCACCGGCGGCACGATCCACGTGGTCGTCAACAACCAGGTCGGCTTCACCACCTCTCCCGCCTCGTCGCGCTCGTCGCTCTACTGCACGGACGTGGCCCGGATGGTGCAGGCGCCGATCTTCCACGTGAACGGCGACGACCCCGAGGCCTGCATCCGGGTCGCCCGGCTCGCGTTCGAGTACCGCCAGGCGTTCAAGAAGGACGTCGTGATCGACCTGGTCTGCTACCGCCGCCGCGGGCACAACGAGGGCGACGACCCGTCGTACACCCAGCCCCTCATGTACGACCTCATCGAGCAGAAGCGCTCGGTCCGCAAGCTCTACACCGAGTCCCTGATCGGCCGTGGCGACATCACCGTCGAGGAGGCCGAGCAGGTGCTGCGCGACTACCAGCAGCAGCTGGAGCGCGTGTTCACCGAGGTCCGGGAGGCCAGCCAGGCGCCCAAGGAGTGGACGACCGTCCCCGACTACCCCGAGAAGCGCGGCTTCGAGGAGGGCACGGCGATCCCGATGGAGACCCTCAAGCGGATCTCCGACGCGCACGTCAACGCTCCCGAGGGCTTCACGGTGCACCCGAAGGTGCTGCCGCAGCTGCAGCGCCGGGCGGCCGCGATCAACGAGGGCCCGATCGACTGGGGCACCGGCGAGATCCTGGCGTTCGGCTCGCTGCTGATGGACGGCCGGCCGGTCCGGCTCTCCGGGCAGGACTCGCGCCGCGGCACCTTCGTGTCCCGCTTCGCCACGATCATCGACCGGCGGAACGCCGACGAGTGGACGCCGCTGGCCAACCTCACCGAGGACCAGGCCCAGTTCTACGTCTACGACTCCCTGCTGTCGGAGTACGCCGTCCTCGGCTTCGAGTACGGCTACTCGGTCGCCCGCCCGGACGCCCTGGTGCTCTGGGAGGCGCAGTTCGGTGACTTCGTCAACGGCGCCCAGACCGTCATCGACGAGTTCATCACCGCGAGCCACACCAAGTGGCGCCAGCAGTCCGGCGTCGTGCTGCTGCTGCCGCACGGCTACGAGGGCCAGGGCCCCGACCACTCCTCCGCCCGCATCGAGCGGTTCCTGTCGATGGGGGCGGACGAGGCGTTCGTGGTCGCGCAGCCGTCGACCCCGGCGAGCTACTTCCACCTGCTGCGCAAGCACTCGCTCGGCGAGGAGCACCGCCCGCTGATCGTCTTCACCCCGAAGTCGATGCTCAAGCGCAAGGAGGCCGCGTCCCAGCCGGCCGACTTCACCTCGGGCACCTTCCGCCCGGTCATCGGCGACGACACCGTCGACCCGGACAGCGTGGAGAAGGTGCTGCTGTGCAGCGGCCGGATCACCTGGGACCTCATGGTCGAGCGCAAGAAGCAGGAGGGCGACACCCCGCGTACGGCGGTCGTCCGGGTCGAGCAGCTCTACCCGCGGCCCGTCGCGGAGCTCAAGGCCGAGCTCGCGAAGTACCCGAACCTCAAGGAGGTCCGCTGGGTGCAGGACGAGCCCGCCAACATGGGCCCGTGGCCGCACATGGCGCTCAACCTCACCCCGGAGCTGGGCGGGATCCCGTTCTACCGGGTGTCGCGGCCGGAGTCGTCGTCGCCGTCGGTGGGCCAGCACTCGCGGCACCTCGAGGAGCAGAAGGCGCTCATCCAGCAGGCCTTCAGCTGACCGGCTGTGTACTTCACCGACCGCGGGATCGAGGAGCTCGAGAAGCGCCGGGGTGACGAGGAGGTCACCCTGGCGTGGGTCGCCGACCGCTTCCAGGAGTTCGTCGACACCTTCCCCGAGTTCGAGGTGCCGGTCGAGCGGCTGGCCACCTGGCTGGCCCGCCTCGACGACCCCGACGACGAGTAGCACCCGTGGCCCTGTCGGACCGGCGCATCGTGCGCCGGGTGACCGCCGGTGAGCACGCGCCCGCCGACCGGACCGACTGGCCGGCGACCGTCCCCGCGGTGGCCTCGCTGCTCGACGACGGCCTCGACCTCGCCGCCGGGGTGACGCTGCTCGTCGGCGAGAACGGCAGCGGCAAGTCCACCATCGTGGAGGCGGTGGCCGCGGCCTTCGGTCTCTCACCCGAGGGCGGCTCCGTGCACGCCCGGCACTCCACGCGGGCCTCGGAGTCCCCGCTGTCCGGCTGGATCCGGCTGGAGCGCTCCCCCGGCGCCTCGCGGTGGGGGTTCTTCCTGCGGGCCGAGACGATGCACGGCTTCTACACCTACCTCGAGGACCACTCGAGCCGGCACGACCCCGTGTTCCACGAGATGAGCCACGGCGAGTCGTTCCTGGAGATCCTGCGGACCCGCTTCGACTCCCCCGGCCTCTACTGCCTCGACGAGCCCGAGGCCGCGCTGTCGTTCTCCGCCCAGATCGCACTGGTCGGCACCCTGCACGACCTGGCCGCCGGCGGCGCGCAGGTGCTGTGCGCGACGCACAGCCCGCTGCTCGCGGCGCTGCCGGGCGCGCAGATCCTCGAGGTCGGGCCGTGGGGCATGCGCCGCACGTCGTACGACGAGCTGGAGCTGGTCGCGCACTGGCGGAGGTACCTCGACGCACCGATGAGGTACCTCCGCCACGTGCTCGACGACTAGATGTGATGTCCGGCCAGGTCGTTCAACCTGGTGATGGGTGCGGCCTTCCCGGTCGCGGTGTCCGGGGCCCGGAACTCATCGGCAGGGCTCAGCGGGTGAAGACGATCTTCCCGAAGACGTCGCCGGCCTCCATCGCGGCGAAGCCCTTGTCCGCCACGTCCATCGGGAGCACCTGGTCGATCACCGGGCGGACGCCGCTCACGTCGAGCAGCTCGGTCAGGGCGGCCAGCTCGGACCGGGTCCCCATCGTGGAGCCGATGACCCGCAGCTGCAGGAAGAAGATCCGGGTGAGCTCGGCCTGGTCGGGGTTGTTGCCGCTGGTGGCGCCGGAGATGACGACGGTGCCGCCGGGACGCAGCGACTTGATGCTGTGCGACCAGGTGGCCTTGCCGACCGTCTCCATGACCGCGTCGACCCGCTGGGGCAGCCGCGCACCCGTCTCGACCACCTCGTGGGCACCGAGCTCGAGGGCCCGGGCCCGCTTGGTCTCGTCGCGGCTGGTCGCGAACACCCGGAGCCCGCCGGCGCGGCCGAGCGCGATCAGCGCCGTCGCCACGCCACCGCCGGCCCCCTGCACCAGCACGCTGTCGCCGGGCTTGAGACCGCCCTGGGTGTAGAGCATCCGGTAGGCGGTGAGCCAGGCGGTGGGCAGGCAGGCGGCCTCCTCGAAGCTGAGCGAGGCGGGCTTCGGCACCACGTTGCGGCGGGGCACGACGACCTTGTCGGCGAAGGTGCCCTGGTAGCGCTCGCTGAGCAGGGACCGCTTGGGGTCGAGGGTCTCGTCACCGGTCCAGGACGGGTCGCTGACCACGGCGTGCACGACCACCTCGTTGCCGTCCTCGTCGAGGCCCGCGGCGTCGCAGCCGAGGATCATCGGCAGCGCGTCCTGCTTGAGGCCGACACCGCGCAGGGACCAGAGGTCGTGGTGGTTGAGGGAGGCCGCCTTCACGTCGACCGTGGTCCAGCCGCTCTCGGCGACCGGGTCGGGGCGCTCGCCCAGCGTCAGGCCGGACAGGGGCTCGTCGGTGGAGAAGGACTCGGCGTAGACGGCGAACATCCCTCGACCCTAGCGCCGGGCGACGCCGTCCGCGCGGGCCGCGTCGGCGACGGCGGCGGCGACGGCCGGCCCGACCCGCTCGTCGAAGGGCGACGGCACGATGTAGTCCTCGCGCAGGTCGTCGCCGACCAGCCCGGCGAGCGCGTTCGCTGCGGCCAGCTTCATGTTCTCGGTGATCGCGGTGGCCCGGACGTCGAAGGCCCCGCGGAAGATGCCCGGGAAGGCCAGCACGTTGTTGATCTGGTTCGGGTAGTCCGACCGGCCGGTCGCGACGACCCGGGCGTGCCGGTGCGCGACCTCCGGGTGCACCTCCGGCGTGGGGTTCGCGAGACCGAAGATCACGGCCTCGTCGGCCATCGTGGCCACGACCTCCTCGGGCACGGTGCCGCCGGAGACGCCGATGTAGACGTCGGCGCCCGCGAGCGCGTCCGCGAGGGTGCCGGTGCGACCGGTGCGGTCGGCGGTGTCCTGGGCCAGCGACAGCTTGACCGGGGTCAGGTCGCCGCGGCCGGAGTGCAGCACGCCGCGCCGGTCGGTGACCGCGAGGTCCGACACGCCCGCGGCCAGCAGGATCCGCGCCACCGCGACGCCCGCGGCGCCGGCGCCGGAGATCACGACCCGGGCCTCGGCGATGTCGCGACCGGTGATCCGCAGCGCGCCCTCGAGCGCGGCGAGCGCCACGACCGCCGTACCGTGCTGGTCGTCGTGGAAGACCGGGATGTCGAGCAGGTCCTTGAGCCGCTGCTCGATCTCGAAGCAGCGCGGGGCCGAGATGTCCTCGAGGTTGATGCCGCCGAAGCTGGGCGCGAGCCGGGCCACCGTCTCCACGATCTCGTCGGCGTCCTTGGTGTCCAGGCAGATCGGCACGGCGTCGACGCCGCCGAACTGCTTGAACAGCACGGCCTTGCCCTCCATCACGGGCATCGCGGCGGCCGGGCCGATGTCGCCGAGCCCGAGGACCGCGGTGCCGTCGGTGACGACCGCGACGGTGTTCGAGACCCACGTGTAGTCGTCGACCAGGGCCGGGTCCGCGGCGATCGCCTCGCACACCCGCGCCACGCCCGGCGTGTAGGCCATCGAGAGGTCGTCGCGGCCGGTGAGGGCCACGGTCGACGCGATCTCCATCTTGCCGCCGACGTGCAGGTCGAAGACGGGGTCGCCGGCGCGGGACGCGGCGGCGTCGGGGGGCTCAGGGGTCTGGGACATCGAGCCGATGCTAACGGTGTGCCGCCGCCCCGCCCCGGCCCCGTCTCACCAGTGGCCACACGCGCACCTGCACCACCGCCACCACGTCCGGCTCGGGGATCGCGCCCACCAGCCACGAGTCCACGCCCTCGGCGGGGTTGTCGCGCTCGACCCACCAGCCGCCGTCGCGCCGTCCGGTGGCGCGTTTCACGGCGAGCACCCCGTCCGGCAGGCGTACGACGACCACGGCGCCCTCGCGGGGCACGGCGCCGTGTCGCACGAGCAGCCGGTCCCCGTCGTACAACGTCGGCTGCATGGACCGGCCGCGCACCACGGCCAGACCCCACGTCGCGAGCCAGGCGCGCATGCCGCGCAATGGCATGGGTACCCACATCCGATCTGCCGACGTCGCCCTGCGGCCCGCCCGGCTCCCGCCTCGCGGCCCGGAGTAGTGTCGCAGGCGGCGTCATCACCACCTGACGAACCTGACGAAAGGACCCGCATGTTCGCGCGACTCCTCGCTCCGACCCTCGAAGTCCAGGCCCACTGCGACCTGCCCTGCGGCGTCTACGACCCGGCCCAGGCACGCATCGAGGCCGAGTCGGTCAAGGCGATCATCGCCAAGCTGGCCGACAACGACGACCCGGACTTCCGGACCCGCGCCGTGCTCATCAAGGAGCAGCGGTCCGAGCTCGTGAAGCACCACCTGTGGGTGCTGTGGACCGACTACTTCAAGCCGCCGCACTTCGAGAAGTACCCGCAGCTCCACACGCTCGTCAACGAGGCCACCAAGCTCGCCGGGGCGACGGGCACCAAGGGGTCCATGGACGCCAAGGTCGCCGACGACCTGCTCGCCAAGATCGACGAGATTGCCGAAATCTTCTGGGAGACCAAGAAGTCCTGACAGACTGCGGTCACGTCTCGGCAGCACGGACCCGTACGGACCAGCAACGACGCAGATGGGGTCGGGCGCGACGAGCGTCCGACCCCGCTGCGTGAGATGAGAAGGAAGCAGACGACGTGGGAGAGAACCACCCGGACGTGGAGCTCCGCATCCCGGCAGACAGCGCCTACCTCGCGGTGCTCCGCACCGCGACCGCGGGTCTGGCGGCCCGCCTCGACTTCACCCTCGACGACATCGAGGACCTGCGCATCGCGGTGGACGAGGCGTGCGCCATGGTGCTGCCCCAGGCGCGGGAGAACTCCGACCTGACCTGCACGTTCGACCTCGACGCGTCGAAGCTGACCGTCGCGGTGACCGCGGAGTGCGACTCGCCGCGGCCTCCGAACCGCGACGGGTTCGCGTGGACGGTGCTCGCGGCTCTCACCAACGAGGTCGCCGCCGAGATCGACGGCGACAAGCTCACGGTGACCCTGGCCCGCGGCACGTCCGACCCGGAGTAGGCGTGATCGGGGGTTCGCGGGCTCTCACGGAGACCTGACCCAGATGCGGGCCAGGTCCGCAAACCTGTTCGCACAGCTCCGCGCGGAAGGGGCCGACGAGGCCGAGCGAAGCCGCTGCCGCGAGGAGCTGGTGCGGCTGCACCTGCCGCTCGTCGAGCACTTCGCCCGCCGGTTCCTCAACCGGGGCGAGCCCTTCGACGACCTGCTCCAGGTCGGCACCATCGGGCTGATCAAGGCCATCGACCGCTTCGACACCGAGCGCGGCGTGGAGTTCTCGACCTACGCCACCCCGACCATCGTCGGGGAGATCAAGCGGCACTTCCGGGACCGCGGCTGGGCGATCCGGGTGCCGCGCCGGCTCCAGGAGCTGCGGCTGTCGATCACCGCGGCGACCGCCGAGCTCACCCAGCAGCACGGCCGCTCTCCGACCGTCTCCGAGCTGGCCGAGCGGCTCGGGGTCAGCGACGAGGACGTGATCGAGGGCCTGGAGTCGTCGAACGCCTACTCGACGCTGTCCCTGGACGCCCCGGACTCCAGCGAGGACAGCGCGCTGTCGATGATCGACGTGATCGGCGGGGACGACGAGGCGCTCGAGCACGTCGAGAACCGCGAGACCATCAAGCCGCTCCTCGAGGCGCTCGACCCCCGCGAGAAGCACATCTTGACCCTGCGGTTCTTCCGCGGGATGACCCAGTCGCAGATCGCCGCCGAGATCGGCATCTCGCAGATGCACGTGTCCCGGCTGCTGGCCCGCACGCTGGAGCGGCTGCGGGACTCGCTGGAGTCCGAGTCCGTCCTGCACGACTAGGCCCAGGTCTCAGCGCGGTCCGGTCTGGTCCTCCTCGTCCGCCTGGGCGAGCGCCCGCAGCGAGGCCGGGTGGAAGACCCCGGCCAGCACGACCACGGCCACCACGGTCAGCAGCACCGACACGAACGTCGTGGCGCCCTCCCGGAAGCTCCAGGCCACGCCCAGCTGGATGAGCTGCGCCAGCACGACGGGCGCCCGCGTCCACGACCGGAGCCGGTACAGCTGCCAGCCGCAGAGGCCGAGGCCGAGGCCGTACACCCCGAAGAACAGCGAGGTCGTGACCCCCATGGTGAGCTTGCTGGTCTCGATCGACCGCAGCTCCACCACCCCGAAGACCACCAGCATCGCCGCCTCGACCGCTACGAGGGAGGCGGCGACCACCAGAGGCGGGGGCACGGCGGCGCGGTCGGGGCTCGGCACGGGGGGCTGGGCGGGGTCGGTCACGGGAGCCGATCGTACGCAGGAGGTCGTGCACCAAAATCGTCGAGGCGCACGGGTTCTGACCCTGGGAAAGCGGGTTCCGGTCCGTTATTGTCGAGACCTGTGACCAACGTGACGACCACGAAGGGTTGATCGCGCACCTGAACCACGCGATGCTTGTCATCGGTCACCAGGCGTACGCACCTGTCACGAAGGTGGCCGTCCCGCTCGTCCAGCCTCGACCAGGCGGCTGCGGGCTAGACCTCGTGAAAGCGTTCACAACTCGGGGGACCGCAACACGTGTGAAGACCATGTGTCCGGGTAACCCCTCCGGTCACGTCCCGAATGTAGAAGGAGTCGTCCGCCATGGATTGGCGCCACCGCTCTGCGTGCCTCGAAGAGGACCCGGAGCTGTTCTTCCCGATCGGCAACACCGGTCCCGCCATCCTCCAGATCGAGGAGGCCAAGCAGGTGTGCCGTCGCTGCGACGTCCGCGAGCAGTGCCTCGCGTGGGCGCTCGAGGCCGGGCAGGACCACGGTGTCTGGGGCGGAATGAGCGAGGACGAGCGCCGCGCGCTCAAGCGTCGCAACGCCCGCGCGAAGGTGCGGACCGCCTGAGCGGCCCTCACCCCGCGGGGATGTCGAGGACGACCCTGGTGCCACCACCCGGCGCAGGGCCCATCTCCAGCTGACCGTCGAGCTCCGACTCGACCAGCGTGCGGACGATCGACAGGCCCAGGCTCGTCGAGCCGTCGAGGTCGAACCCGTCGGGCAGCCCCACACCGTCGTCGACGACGCTGACCCGCAGCCGGCCCACCAGCCGCTGAGCGGCGAGCACCACGGTGCCCTCACCGTCGCGGAAGCCGTGCTCGACGGCGTTCTGCAGCACCTCGGTCAGCACCATCGCCAGCGGCGTCGCGACCTCCGCGGTCAACGTCCCGAAGCTCCCGTCCCGGACCGTGCGGACCGAGGCACCGGTGGAGGACACCTCGGCGACCATCACCCGCAGCCGGTCCGCGACGTCGTCGAAGTCGACGAACTCGTCGAAGGCCTGGCTCAGCGTCTCGTGCACGATCGCGATCGAGCCGACGCGTCGCACCGCCTCCTCCAGCGCCTCCCGCCCCTCCGGTACGTCGATCCGGCGCGCCTGCAGGCGCAGCAGGGCGGCGACGGTCTGCAGGTTGTTCTTCACCCGGTGGTGGATCTCGCGGATGGTCGCGTCCTTGGTGACCAGCTCCCGGTCGCGCCGGCGCAGGTCGGTCACGTCCCGCAGCAGCACCAGCGCCCCGATGTGCTCCCCCTGGGGACGCAGCGGGATGGTGCGCAGGATCAGGGTGGTGTCGTCCGTCCCGGTCTCGGTGTCCCGGGGCGACGTACCGCCGAGGACCGCGCTCAGCGTCTCCTCGTCCGGGCGTCGCGCCGGCGGCACGAGTGACCGGGTGGTGTCGGCCAGGTGCAGCCCGGTCAGGTCCGCCGCGAGCCCGAGCCGGCGGTAGACCGAGAGCGCGTTCGGGCTGGCGTAGGCGACCCGGCCGGCCTCGTCGATGCGCACGAACCCGTCCCCCACCCGCGGCGAGTCCGCGTGGTCGGAGCGCTGGCCGGGGAACGGGAAGTGGCCGGCCGCGATCATCTGCGTGAGGTCGGTCGCCGTCTGCAGGTACGACAGCTCCAGCCTGCTCGGCGTGCGGACGCCCAGCAGGTTGGTGTTGCGGGCGATGATCCCCAGGATCCGGTCGCCGCGCCGCACCGGGATCGCCTCCACCCGCACCGGGATGTCGTCGCGCCACTCCGGGTCGCCCTCGCGCGCCACCCGGCCGTGCTCGTGGGCGGAGTCGATGAGCGGCCGGCGCCCCTTGGGCACGAACGCGCCGACCAGGTCGTCGACGTACGCCGTCGGCCCCGTCGTGGGCCGCATCTGGGCCACCGCCCAGTAGCCGTCGCCCTGACGGTCCGGCAGCCACAGCACCAGGTCGGCGAACGACAGGTCCGCGATGATCTGCCAGTCGGCGAGCAGCAGCTGGAGCCACGCGACGTCCTCGGAGTCGAGGTCGGTGTGGGCCCGGACGAGCTCCTGGAGCGACGGCACGCAGGTCAGCATAGGAGGCCCTCAGTCGCCGGGACGGCCCCGAGCCCGCACGGCCCGCCGCTGCGCGGCAGTGGCAGGATGGCACCATGGAGTCGGCGTTCTGGGACCGGGTGGTGGCCGACGGCCACAAGGTTCCCGCCGACCGGCCCCTGGCCGAGCTGACCGCCGAGCTGACCACGATGCTGGGCTCCGCGGACCCCTACCTGCGCGACGAGATCGCCTACCCGACGCTGGCCACCTGGGTCTCCGAGGGGGTGTACGACGAGCTGCTCCAGGGCCTCGGCGACGGCATGACCGCGGGCCTCGTGGTGGGCATCGGCGAGGAGGGCACCGACACCGTGTTCCGGCGCAGCTTCTCGGCGCTGGTGCTCGCCGAGTGCATCGAGCGCGCGACCACGCTCCCACCGGGACGGGCCGGCGTGCCGGAGGAGACCGTGCTGCGCTGGGGTGACCGGGTCGCGGGCTGGCTGGTCCGCGAGCGCGACCTGCGCGGCTACGTGCCCGGCAAGGGGTGGGCGCACGCGCTCGCCCACGGAGCCGACGCCCTGGGGGCGCTCGCCGAGGCTCCCCAGATGGGGCGGCTCGAGCTCACGGTGCTCCTCGACGTGGTCGCCGACCGGCTGCTGCTGCCGACCCGGACCCGTTTCGTGCACTCGGAGGACGACCGGCTCGCGGCGGCCACGATGCGGGTGCTGCGCCGCGACCTCGTCGGCCTCGACGTGCTCGAGCCGTGGGTGGCCCGGCTCGCGGCCCGGTCGCGACCCGCGTTGGAGTCCGACGACGACCCGTTCCTCGTCACCGGCAACGTGCAGGGCTACCTGCGCGCGCTGCACCTGCAGGTGGCCCTGGCGCCGCGACCGCCCGCCTGCCGCGCCGACCTGCTGCTCGTGCTGATCGCCGAGCTGAAGAAGGCGAACCCGCACTTCCTGGCCTGATCGCCGTTTGCCGCCGTGCGCGTGGGTAACTTCCTTAACGCCGCGGATGTGGCTACCGTCACCCCGGTTGTTCACTCACTCGGAGGTGGATCGCAACATGTCGGAACACAACCCTCGCCGCGCCAGCGGGCTGTGGGCGGTCGTCGCGGTGCTCCTCGCCGTCGGGATCGTGGTGCCCCTGCTCGTCGGCCTCTACGACTCGGTGGAGCCACGACTGGGCGGCTTCCCGTTCTACTACTGGTTCCAGTTCCTGCTGATCCCGGTGGTCTCGCTCCTGACCTTCATCGCCTTCCGGCTGTCGCTGAAGGCGACGGAGCAGGACCGGCCCACCTTCGGCCTCCCCGCGGAGCCGGGCGACGAGACGCGCACGTCCGGGAGTGAGCGCTGATGGACACCGTCGAGCTGGCCATCTTCCTGTTCTTCTTCCTGCTGGTCACCGTGCTGGGCTTCATGGCCGCCCGGTGGCGACGCGCGGAGTCCCTCGACAGCCTCGACGAGTGGGGCCTGGGCGGCCGGGGGTTCGGCACCTTCATCTCGTGGTTCCTGATCGGCGGCGACATCTACACCGCCTACACGTTCATCGCCGTGCCGGCGACGTTGTACGCCGGCTCGGTGGTCGGCTTCTTCGCGGTGCCCTACACGATCGTGCTCTACCCGATCATCTTCATCTTCCTGCCGCGCTTCTGGTCCGTCTCGCACCGGCACGGCTACGTCACCCCGGCCGACTTCGTGCGCGGCCGCTTCGACTCCAAGCCGCTCGCCCTCGCGGTCGCGGTCACCGGCCTGCTGGCGACCATGCCCTACATCGCGCTCCAGCTCGTCGGCATCCAGGTGGTGCTCGAGGTGATGGGCATCGGCGGCGGTGAGAACGCGTCGTTCCTGGAGAAGGACCTGCCGCTGTTCATCGCGTTCGCGGTGCTGGCGGCGTACACCTACGCATCCGGCCTGCGGGCTCCGGCGCTGATCGCGTTCGTCAAGGACACCCTGATCTACATCGTGATCCTGGTGGCGGTGTTCTACCTGCCGACCCAGCTCGGCGGCTGGGGCCACATCTTCGACGCCGCGTCCAAGTCGTTCGACCTGTTCAACAAGGAGAACGCCGACGCGATCGCCAGCGGCGACGCGTTGGGCAAGGGCATCATGCCGCCCGCGGCCGCGCACTGGGCCTACGCCTCGCTGGCCCTCGGCTCGGCCCTGGCGCTGTTCATGTACCCGCACTCGCTGACGGGCGTGCTCGCGTCGAAGAACCGGTCCGTGATCCGCCGCAACGCGGCGCTGCTGCCGGCGTACTCCTTCCTGCTCGGCCTGCTGGCCCTGCTCGGCTTCGCGGCGATCGCCGCCGGGGTCACGGTCGACAACCCGCAGCAGTCCGTGCCCGCGCTGTTCGACAAGATGTTCCCGGGCTGGTTCGCCGGCATCGCGTTCGCGGCCATCGCGATCGGAGCCCTGGTGCCCGCGGCGATCATGTCGATCGCCGCCGCGAACCTGTGGACCCGCAACATCTACAAGGCGTTCATCAACCCCGACGCGACGCCGAAGCAGGAGGCGACCCAGTCCAAGCTGGTCTCGCTGGTCGTGAAGTTCGGCGCTCTGGTGTTCGTGCTCGGCCTCGGCACCCAGGACGCGATCAACTTCCAGCTGCTCGGTGGCGTGTGGATCCTGCAGACCATGCCGGCGCTGGTGTTCTCGCTCTACACCCGATGGTTCCACCGGTGGGCGCTGCTCGCCGGCTGGGCGGTCGGCATGGTCTACGGCACGCTCACCGCCTACAACGTGCCGGTCCCGGGCAAGCCCGGCAGCCACTTCGGCGGGCCGCTGCAGCTCGTGCCGTTCACCGAGACCAAGGGCTACATCGCGCTGACCGCGTTCGTCATCAACGTGCTGGTCGCGGTGGTGCTGACGCTCGTGCTCCGCGCGCTCAAGGTCCCCAACGGCGCCGACGAGACGTCCCCCACGGACTACCACGCGGACGCCGGCGACCCCGGTGTGGAGGACGTCCTCGAAGGCGAGCCGGGCACCGCGCCTACCACCCGGTAACCTCGGCGGTATGACCGACGTCACCGAGGCCCCGTCCGACACCACACCGGGTAGCGAGGGCCACGGTGGCGACCACGCCGTCGCCGTCGCGGCGGCGCACGGCGTGGACACGATGTTCACGCTGTCCGGCGCCCACGTCTTCCCGATGTACGACGGCGCGGTCAAGGCCGACCCGCCGATGCGGATCCTCGACGTGCGGCACGAGCAGACGGCGGTGTTCGCCGCGGAGGCGGTCGGCAAGCTGACCCGCGTCCCCGGCCTCGCCGTGCTCACCGCCGGCCCAGGGGTCACCAACGGCGTCAGCCCGATCACGCAGGCGTCGTTCAGCGGGTCGCCGCTCGTCGTGGTCGGCGGCCGTGCGCCGGCCAACCGCTGGGGCATGGGCTCGCTGCAGGAGCTCGACCACCCGCCGCTGCTCGCGCCGGTGACGAAGCTGTGCCGCACCGTGCACCAGGTCGCCGAGGTCGCGGGGGCCGTCGACGAGGCCTTCCGGGTGGCCGGCTCCTCGCACCGCGGGCCGACCTTCCTCGACGTGCCGATGGACCAGTTCTTCGACAAGGCGACCGTCGACCGTCCCGCGGTGGGCGCCCGGCAGCGGCTCGAGGCCGACCCGGACGCGCTGGCCAAGGTCGGCGCACTGCTCGCCGCCGCGTCCCGCCCGGTGCTGGTGCTCGGCACCGACGTGTGGGCCGACGGGGCCGAGGAGGCCGCGCTGCGCTTCGTCGAGCAGACCGGTGTCCCCGTGGTCACCAACGGGATGGGCCGGGGCGTCATCCCCGGCGGCCACCCGCTGCTGGTCACCAAGGCGCGCGGCAAGGCGCTGGGCACCGCCGACCTGGTCGTGGTCGTCGGCACGCCCCTGGACTTCCGGCTCGGCTACGGCGTCTTCGGCGGCAAGGACGGCGCGCCCCCGGCGCAGGTCGTGCACCTCGCGGACTCCCCCGGCCAGGTGTCCGGGCACGCCGACCTCGCGGCCTCTGCGTCCGGTGACCTGACCGCGGTCATCGACGGCGTGCAGGCCGCGCTGGAGAAGGCACCGTCGAAGCCCGACTGGTCCGCGTGGGTCTCCGACCTGCAGGCCGCGGTCGCGGCCGGCGGTCGAGCGCGACACCGAGCTGCTGCGCTCGGAGGCCGACCCGATCCACCCCGCACGCATCTACGGCGAGCTGGTCCCCCGGCTGGCCGACGACGCCGTGGTGATCGGCGACGGCGGCGACTTCGTCTCCTTCGCCGGCAAGTACGTCGAGCCGAAGCGACCCGGCGGCTGGCTCGACCCGGGTCCCTACGGCTGTCTCGGCGCCGGCCTCGGCTCGGCCATCGCGGCCCGCATCGCCCGGCCCTCGGCCCAGGTGGTGCTGCTGCTCGGCGACGGCGCCGCCGGCATGTCCCTGATGGACGTCGACACGCTGGTCCGGCACGACCTGCCGGTCGTGATGGTCTGCGGCAACAACTCCGCCTGGGGCCTGGAGAAGCAGCCGATGCAGATGCTCTACGGCTACGACGTCGCAGCCGACCTGGCTCCGCAGACCCGCTACGACGAGGTGGTCAAGGCCCTCGGCGGCGGTGGCGAGACGGTCACCGACCCGACCCAGATCGGCCCGGCGCTCGACCGGGCGTTCGATGCGGGCACGCCGTACCTCGTCAACGTGATCACGGACGTGAACGCGCCCTACCCCCGCAACACCTTCGGCGTGTGATCACCGTCCGGCCGGCGCACACCGACGAGCTCGCGGAGGTCGGCGAGCTGACCGTGCGGGCCTACGCCGAGTGGCTGGTGCCCGACGACTTCTACATGCAGCACCTGCGCGACGCGGCGACCCGGGCCCGCGAGGCGGAGGTCTACGTCGCGCTGCTCGGGCAGGACCTGGCGGGCACGGTCACGTTCTGCCCGCAGGAGTCGCCCTGGAGCGAGATCGCACAGCCGGGCGAGGGCGAGTTCCGGATGCTCGCGGTCGACCCGGCGCACCGACGGCAAGGGGTCGCCGAGGCCCTGGTCGGGGTGTGTCTCGAGCGGGCCCGCGAGCTCGGGTACGGCGCCCTGGTGCTCTCGAGCCTCGAGGTGCAGGCGCCGGCACAGCGGATCTACCAGCGGTTGGGGTTCACTCGCGACCCGGACCGGGACTGGTCGCCCGTCGAGGGCGTCGACCTGATGGCGTTCGTGCTGCGGTTCGCCTAGGTGGGTGGGGCTGTCAACGCCCGCCGACGGCCTCCATCAGCATGCTGCGTTCGGCCTCGGTCAGGTTCGTGTCGACGAGACGGGTGAACACGCCCCGCGTACGTTCGCCGAGCCTGTCGAGGTCCGCCTGTTCGGTGACCAGGAAGAGGGCCGAGGTCCCCTCGGTCACCTCGTTGCGGATCCGGTCGAGCTGGTCATCGGTGATGCCGAGCCCGTCCCTCATCTTGGCGAAGGCGCCGCCGGCGGCGCCCGCGGCGGCACCGACGACCGGGACCGCGAAGAGCATCCCGAACAGCAACCCCCAGAACAGGCCCCAGCCGGTCCCGCGCCAGGTGTCGTCGTGCCCGTGCTTGGTGGTCGGGCGTTCGGCGCCGACCGGCCAGGAGACCACCGCGTGGTCCATGATCCTCACGAGACCGTCGTGCGCTGCGTCCTCGAGCAGCGACGACGCATGCTCGGCGCCTTGCGGATCCTCGAACTTCCACACCGTGAACGCGGTCATGCTCGGTTCTCCTTCGATCCGGTCCTGCGCACGGATGCAGCCGCGTCGAGCATGGACGGCGCCGGTTCGCACGGGCGTCATCCGCTGCGAGTGATTCGGCCGCCGAAGCGGTCTTCCGTCCTCCTGTGGCGGAGAGCTACGTTTCTGCTGTGACCAGCATGCTCGAGCTGCTGAAGGATGCGATCAACGCCCACGATGCCGCGAGGATGGCGGGCCTGTTCGCGGAGGACTACGAGAGTGCCCAGCCAGTGCACCCGAGTCGGGCCTTCGGCGGACGCGCGCAGGTGCTGGCGAACTGGTCGTCGGTGTTCGAGGGCGTACCAGACTTCACGTCGGAGCTGGTCGCATCCTCGATGGACGGGGAGACCGAGTGGGGTGAGTGGGACTGGCGCGGTCGTCATGTCGACGGCTCGCCGTTCGCGATGCGCGGCGTGACGATCCTGGTCGTGCGCGACGGCTTGATCGCAGAGGGGCGTCTGTACATGGAGCCCGTCGAGCTCGGTGGCGGTGACATCGACGCCGCCGTCCAGCAGCTGTACCAGCCCCCGACAGATCCATCGTGACCGTCGGGAGAACGTCGTCGTGCTCGACACCGACGACGCACAGGGCGTGTCTCGCAGAATGCCGCGTCAGCGGGCCAACCGGGCCAGGAACCGGTCGCGGTCCACGACCACCCGCGTGACCTCGCCGTGCGCGACGACCAACTGGTCGGGATCCTGCTCGGCGGCGACCTGGAAGCGGACCAGCCGGCCGTCGACGTACGCCACGGTCGCGGTCACCCGCACCACGGCGCCGACGCCGCTGGCGCCGACGTGCTCGAGCTGGACGCGGGTGCCCACGCTCGTGCGCTCGTCCGGGAGGTCCCGGTCGACCGCCGCGCAGGTGGCCGCCTCGCACCAGGCCAGCATCCGCGGCGTCGCGAGCACCTCCAGGCTGCCCGATCCCAGCGCCACCGCCGTGTCGTCCTCGGTGACGGTGAACTCCAGGGTGGCCGACTCTCCAACGTCCATCCCGCCATCCTGCCAACCCGCCCGATTGGCCGTCGTCCGGGTGCGGATGCGACAATGGGGACGGCCTCGACCGTCACGGTCGGGGCTGCTGACTGATCAGCGTTGAGGAGGACACCATGGGTAAGACCGGCCGCAAGCGCCGCGCCCGCAAGAAGAAGGGCGCCAACCACGGTAAGCGCCCCAACGCCTGACCCTAGGCGTTCTTGCGCGTCACGCGCACAGCAGAAGACCCCGTCGCCAGCCTCTGGCACGGGGTCTTCGTACGTCGACCGGTGCTCAGCCGTCGGTGATCTCGACCTGGACCTGACGGATCCGGAGCAGCACCTTGTCGCGCAGGGTCTCGGGTGCGTGCTCGGCGCAGGAGCGCTGGATCAGGGCCTTCACGGTGCGCTCGAGGTCGTACTTCTGCAGGCACGGGCCGCACTCGTCGAGATGGTGCTGGATCTCCGAGGAGTCCGCGGTCGGCAGCTCGTTGTCGATGAAGAAGAAGACCCGCTCGAGCACCTCGGAGCAGTCCTCATCGTGGGGGTTGCCACAGCTCACGACGCGTCGCCCCCCTTCGTGCCCGCGGCAGACAGGCCACGGTTGCGGGCGTACTCCTCGAGCATCTCGCGCAGCTGACGGCGGCCGCGGTGCAGCCGCGACATCACGGTGCCGATCGGGGTGTCCATGATCTCCGCGATCTCCTTGTACGGGAATCCTTCGACGTCCGCGAGGTAGACGGCGAGCCGGAAGTCCTCCGGCAGCTGCTGGAGGGCGTCCTTGACGTCGCTGTCGGGGAGGTGGTCGAGCGCCTCCGTCTCCGCGGACTTCAGACCGGTCGAGGAGTGCGACTCGGCGCGGGCCAGCTGCCAGTCCTCGACGTCCTCCGCCATGGACTGCTGGGGCTCGCGCTGCTTCTTCCGGTACGTGTTGATGAACGTGTTGGTCAGGATGCGGTAGAGCCAGGCCTTGAGGTTCGTGCCGGGCCTGAACTGGTGGAACGCGGCGAACGCCTTCGCGAACGTCTCCTGGACCAGGTCCTCCGCGTCGGCCGGGTTGCGGGTCATCCGCATGGCGGCGGAGTAGAGCTGGTCGAGGTACTGCATGGCGTCGCGCTCGAAACGCAGGGACCGCTCGGCCTCGGTCTCGGTGGCCACGTCGACCTCGTCGGTGTCGAGGTCCGGTGCGGGGTTCTCTGTCATCGCCTCCCAGCCTACCGGGAGGGTGGGGTACGAGCCGCGTGCGCTCACGCGGGGAGAGACGGGCCGGTCGCACGTCGTGGTGCCGGTCACATCCACTCCTCTCCTGGCCCTGGCGGGGCAATCGGGACTGTCGGGGTGGTCACACGGCGCGAACACGTCAGGCTCGGATCTGATTCCCCGCGCCCCACGACGTCACGGACCACGAACTCCAGCACCGCCTCCACCACGATCCCCATCGCCACCTCGGCGTTCACGGGCCCGCGCTTGGGCACCTTGAGCCCGTGGTCGGCGCCCGGCACGACCGTCAGCTCGCGGTCGGGCGGGAACTCCTCGGGGCGTCCGAACGCGTCGTTCTCGCCTTGTACGACGAGCGTGGGCACCGTGACCGCCTCGAGCTCGTCGAGTCGCGACCGCTCCGGGCGCCCGGGCGGGTGCAGCGGGAAGGACAGCGCGACGAAGCCCGCGGCGCCGAGCTCGCGCGCCGTACGGGCGGCGGAGCGGGCGCCGGCGGACCGACCGCCGACGACCAGCGGGGTGCGCACGCGCAGCCGGTTGGCGGCCGCCACGAAGCACACGTCGAGCACCTCGGGGCGGGGGGCGATCTTGCGGCCGGCCACCCGCCACGGCTGCTCGACCCGGACCACGGAGATGCCCTGCCGGGGGAGCTCCGCGGCCAGCGCCTCGAGGTCGGCGGAGTCGACCCCGCCGCCGGCGCCGTGCCCGAGGAGCAGCGTGGCCATCGGGTGCCGCGACCGGTCGCGGTGCAGCCGGGCGTCGCCGTGCGGCGTCGGCACGACCTGGACGTCGGTCACGAGGGCACGTCCTCCGGGGCGAGCGCGTCGAGGAGCTCGGGACCGTTGTTGCGGACGTTGTTGACCAGCGTGCTGACCGGGTAGGCCTCCAGGCGTCCCGGCGCGGCCGGGCACGAGCAGCTTCTTGAGCTCGTCGGCGTCCGAGACCGACGGGTCGAGCCAGGCGCCGTAGCGCTCCGGCTCGACCAGCAGCGGCATCCGGTCGTGGATGTGGCCGACCGCGTCCTCGGCGGTGGTGGTCAGCACCGTGCAGGTCCACGCGAAGCGCTGCGGGTCGTCCTCGTCGCGGGTCGGGTCCTTCCAGATCTCGTAGAGCCCGGCCATCGCCATCACCGACCCGTCGGCGGGGTGGATGAAGAACGGCTGCTTGAGCGGCTTGCCGGCCTTGGTCTTCTGCTCGGTGGTGTACCACTCGAAGTAGCCGTCGGCCGGCAGCAGGCAGCGCCGGGACGCGAACGGGCGCCGGAAGGCCGGCTTCTCGTGCACCGTCTCCATGCGGGCGTTGATCATCTTGTTGCCGATCGCGGGGTCCTTGGCCCAGAACGGCACCAGCCCCCACTTGAGCGTGCGCAGCTGCCGCTCGCGTGCGCCCTGCTTGTCCTCGGGGTCGGTCGGGGCGCTCGACGACGGCGTACACCTGCTTGGTGGGCGCCACGTTGTAGTCGGGAGCCAGCGGTCTCCTTGACCTCGACCTTGTCGATCTCGAACTCCTCGACGAGGTCCTCGGGCTTCCGGCTCGACGCGTAGCGGCCACACATGGTGGTCAGGCTAGCCGGGAGAGCCGACGGTGGTCAGCGGGCGAGGTCGTCGAGCAACCGGGTCGCGGAGTCGGCCGAGCGGGGCAGCCCCTCGATCCAGACCCGGACGTCGGCCGCACCGAGGTCGAGGTCGGCGAGGAACTCCCGGAGCAGCGCGACGGAGGTGCCGAGGTCGACGCTGCGCGGCACGACCGCGACCGCCCGGTCGAGGCCGAGCCGGCCGACGGTCTGGCCGCCGGAGTAGACCGCCCGGATCGCCTCGGTCACCTGGACCAGGCGCAGCGCGCGGGTGAAGTGGTGGCCCGGGGCCCCGGTGGGCTCCCGGAAGCACAGCTCGACGATGACCAGGGCGTGGCTGCCGGAGACGAGCACGTCGGTGAGGTCGGCCTCGCGGTAGACCTCGTCGAGCCGGGTGCGCACGTGCGCCAGGCTGGCCAGCCCGGTCAGCGGGTCCTCGCAGGACAGGTCGTGGAGGTACTCCAAGGTGGCGTCGCTCCAGGCGACGGACAGTGCCTCGGCGGCCTCGAAGGCCGGCGGCCCGCCGAGCACCAGGTCGTAGGTCGTGCGCAGCCCGGACAGTGCCTCTCCCAGGGCGGCACCGTCTCGAGCCACGTCGCGACCCACCACGGTGCAGGCTGCGATGACGTCCGTGTCGGACACCCCGCCGACCAGAGCCTCGCCCACCGCCTCGAAACGCATCGGCAGCGCCTGCCGTACGTCCTCGGGGAGGTCGCGGCCCCCAGCCTCCGCGGGTGGCTGCCCTGGGGCGCGTCGGAACGTGAGCGTCGGGAAGATCGGCACCTGCACCGCCCTCCTCACGTCTCGCGTCCCGCCGCTCCGTCAGCAGCAGTCACCACGGTCCTGCAGGAATGGGACGGTCCGACTTGGGGGTTATGACGCGGTTCTCGGGACTTTTACTGTCCGAACCGCTTCGCAAAACCGGCCGTCCGGACCAAATCCTCCAGAACGAGCGCGAGACCGTGCAGTGACGGCTACCTTGTGCTCTGGAGAAGACCCGACGGTTTCGGCGTCATGAGGACGCCGGCGGCCCGTCTCCTCCTCGAAGGCCATGACAGATCTCCTGAGTGATGTCGAGACACCCAGCGACGCCGAGCTGATCTCGCGCGTGCGTGGGGGGGACGTCGCTGCCTACGGCGAGCTGTTCAGCCGCCACAAGGACGCCGCGCAGCGGCTGGCCCGCCAGCTGGTCCGCGGCCCCGACTCCGACGACCTGGTCTCCGAGGCCTTCGCCAAGGTGCTCTCCGTGCTCCAGGGCGGCGGCGGCCCCGACGTGGCCTTCCGTGCCTACCTGCTCACCGCGGTGCGCCGCCTGCACGTCGACCGGGTCCGGTCCGGCCAGCGGCTCCAGACCACCGACGACCTGACGCCGTTCGACCCGGGCGTGCCGTTCCAGGACACCGCCGTGGCCGGCTTCGAGAGCGGTGCCGCGGCCAAGGCCTTCGCGTCGCTGCCGGAGCGGTGGCAGCTGGTGCTGTGGCACCTCGAGGTCGAGGGCCAGAAGCCCGCCGACATCGCCCCGCTGCTGGGGATGAGCGCGAACTCCGTGTCCGCGCTCGCCTACCGGGCCCGTGAGGGTCTGCGCCAGGCCTTCCTCACCATGCACATCTCGGACCTCTCCGAGACCGACTGCCGCTGGGTCAACGAGCACCTCGGCGCCTTCATCCGGCGCGGGCTGTCCAAGCGTGACGCCGGCAAGGTCCAGGCGCACCTCGACGACTGCCGCCGCTGCACCGCGATGTACCTCGAGCTCACCGAGGTCAACTCCAACCTGGCCGGCATCATCGCGCCGCTGCTGCTCGGCGCGGCGGCCACCGGCTACCTCGCCTCGACCGGCGGCGCCGGCGCGGCCGGTGTGCTCGGGCTGGTGTCCAAGGTCAAGGAGTTCGTCGGCGCCAACGCCGGCGCGGTCACCGCCGCCGGCGTCGCGGCCGGGGTGGCGACTGCCGCCGCGGTGGCCGCTGTGACGCTGGGCGGCGGCCCGGCGAACCACAAGCAGGTCGTGGCCGACCCGCCCGCCTCCGTGAGCACGACCCCGGCCGCCCCGGCGCCGAGCCTGCCGCAGACGTCTGCCTCGGCGAAGACCAAGGCCACGACCTCGGCGTCGGCGTCGGCGTCGGCCGTCGGCCTCGGCATCGGCATCGGCGTCGGCGTCACCGTCGACGCCCGCCGAGAGCCCTTCGGAGACGACGGCGCCGTCGGCCGTCGTGGGTCCCGGGGTCGCGGCCCCGTCGGACGGGCAGACGGACACGCCCGCCCCGTCGGACAGCGAGACCACCGGTCCGGCTCCCGTCACCGTCTCGACCGTCGACCTGTCCGGCACGTCTGTCGACGAGGACGGCGTGCACTTCCGCGCCCTCGGCTCCCCCGACCTGCCGCCGGTCATGACCGTCCGGCTCACCTCGCAGCCCAGCGGTGTCACGTTCGCGCCCGCCGGCGGAGACTGCAACGTCGCCGCCGACGGCCTGTCCGCGGTGTGCAGCCCCGTCTCCGGCGGCAGCGGCGGCACGGTCCCCGGCGCGGCCGCGGCGGGCACCCCGTCGTCGTACGCCGCGGAGCTGCCGTTCCTGATCCCCGAGGGCCAGAGCGACACCGACCTCGCGGTCGACGTCGACGTGCCCGAGGGCTTCGAGGTCGCCGGCGGCACCGCGCACCTCAAGCCGTACACCTCGCGCACCGCCGACGTGCGGCTCGCGCTCGACTCCCCCGTCCCCTACGCGCCCGGCGGCTACGCCGTCGTCGCCCACCTCAGCGGTCTGCCCGCCGGCTACACCGGCCCGGTCCGGATCCTCAAGGTCGAGGGCGACGCCAGGATCACCGGGTCGCCGACCGCCGGGTGCGCCGTGGACGCGGGCACGCTGCACTGCTCGCAGCCGGCGGACACCGTGACGGTGGTCCTCGACGCGGCCGACCCGAGCCAGGTCACCCAGGTGCGGCTCCGCGTGGCACCGCTGACCGGCTACCGCGACCCGGCCGCCGCGAACAACGCGTCGAGCGCGACGCTCGAGGCCAAGCCGGTCGTCACGCCCGACGCCGACCTGGCGCTCACGCTCGACGAGCCCGTCCGGCACGGCACCACGTACTCCGTCGGCGGCCACCTGGCCGGCGTGCCCGCGGGCTACACCGGCACCGTCCAGCTCGCCCTCGCCGGCGACGTCGAGTCCTTCGCCGGCGCCGGCTGCACGGCCGTCCCGCTGACGACCACGCTGACCTGCGACGTGCCGGTCGACGGCTCCTTCGCGTTCACGATCACCACCCACGACGCGGCCAAGGACCGGCCGGTCACCATCGCGGTCGCCCCGCTCACGGGCTACACCGACACGACCCTCGGCAACAACAGCGCGGCGGTGACGCTCGGCGCGGCCCCCGTTCCGCCGTCCACCGACGTCGACGTGGCGCTCACCGCACTGGCACCCGCAACCGTGCGCCCGCAGTCCGGCGACCGCTACGACGTGACCGGCACCGTGTCCGTCACCGGCCCGGCCGCCGCGTCGGTGCAGGAGGTGACCTACACGGTCAGCGGCGCCGAGTTCGTCACCACGTCCGGTACGTCGACCACGGTCACCCGCCCGGCGACGGACAGCGCGCCGACCTTCAGGCTGACCCACCCGGGCGCCGCGAAGGTCACCGTCACCGCGAGCGCGCCGGGCTTCCACGACACCCTGTCGCTCAACGACGCCGCCAGCGCCGATCTGCAGCCCCTACGACGTGTCGCTGACCGGGCTCACGCCCTCGACCGCGACCGCCGACCAGAGCGGGGACCAGAGGTTCACCGCGACCGTGCACCGCGACGGCTTCACGGGCAACCTCGACTACGCGCTCGTCGGCGCGCCGGCCGACCTGTCGCTGACCTCGACCGAAGCCGGCGACCAGGTGACGTTCACGGTGCACGCGACGAAGAAGGACCAGCCGGCCACCGGCTTCACGGTCCGCGCCGCGCTGCCCGCCGGGTTCACCGACTACGCCGCCGGCAACGACGGCGCCTCGTCGACGTACACCTACGCGACGACGCCGGTCCCGACGCTTCGCGTTCAGCTCGGCACCCACGGCCAGCGGCAAGGTGGGCAACCAGTGGACCGTCACCGCGACCGTGACGGGTGTCCCGCAGGGCGGCAGCGTCGCCTTCGGCCTGACGTCCCCGTCGGAGTTCGTCAGCGGCACCGGCTGCACCGTCTCGGCCGACAAGCAGACGCTGACCTGCCCGCCGGCCGCGACCGGTCCGTACTCGGTCACGTTCCAGGCCAAGCTGCCGGGCAACCCCGGTCAGCAGCACGGATCCCTGACCGCTGCCGTGGTGGGCGACGCAACCCGCAGCGCGAGCGCGGCCATCACCGGCTGAGCGGATAACCGCTCGCGCGAGCACCACGTCGCGCCGTACGCTCTCCGGCAATGCGTGGACGGAGACGAGTAGTCGCCGGCCGACGGAGCACAGAGAACCGCTCAGCCTGAGAGGGCACTGCTGAGAGGGCGGGGTCCGTCGCGGCGACGAAGACACTCCCGAGCAGAGCGGTACCAACGAGGTCGCACCCGCTCCGGGCGCGACGAAGGTGTGGTGGCACAGCGAGCTTCCCCGTCGCCCACACCTCCTGGGGTCCCCCACAGGAGGTGAAGCAGATGAGACGCACACTCGCACGAGAGCTGCCGGCGCAGGAGCCGGGCTCCGCAGGTCACGATCCAGGGCTGGGTGCACCGCCGCCGGTCCCTGGCCGCCGTCACGTTCGTGGTCGTCCGGGACCGCACCGGCCTCGCGCAGGTCGTGGTCAAGGACGAGGCCACGCTCGCGCAGGTCGCGGAGTACGGCGAGGAGACCGTGGTCGCGGTGACCGGCACCGTCACCGCCAACCCGTCGGCTCCCGGCGGGGTCGAGGTGACCGAGCCGGTCCTTCGAGGCGCTGTCCGCGCCGTCCGCGACCCCACCGGTCGAGCTCTGGCGGCCCACGTTGACGACCGGGCTGCCGACCCAGCTCGACCACGCCGGGGTGAGCCTGCGGCACCGGGTCCGGCAGGCCCGCTGGCAGCTCGCGGCGGCCAGCCTGCGCGGCTTCCGCGAGACGCTGGACGGCCTGCGACTTCACCGAGGTGCACAGCCCCAAGCTGGTCGCGTCGGCCACCGAGAGCGGCGCGAACGTCTTCGAGGTCGACTACTTCGGGCGGCCGGCCTACCTCGCCCAGTCGCCGCAGTTCTACAAGCAGGTGCTGGTCGGGGTGTTCGAGCGGGTCTACGAGGTCGGGCCGGTGTTCCGGGCCGAGCCGCACGACACGGTGCGCCACCTCGCGGAGTACGTCTCCCTCGACGTGGAGCTCGGCTTCGTGCGGGACCACCGCGACGTCGTCGCCGTGCTGCGGGACACGGTCGCGGGCATGGTCGCCGCGGTCACGACGCACGCCGCCGAGGCGGTGTCGCTGCTCGACGTCGACGTGCCCGTCGTACCGGAGGAGCTGCCGGTCGTGCACTTCCGCGAGGCGCTCGAGATCGCCGGCGCCGCCGCCGACGAGCCGGACCTGGCGCCCGCGCACGAGCGGGCCGTCGGCGCGTGGGCCAAGCGCGAGCACGGCAGCGACCTGGTCGTGGTCGAGGGCTACCCGACCGCGAACCGGGCGTTCTACAGCCACCCGGACCCGGAGGACCCGCACTGGTCGCGGTCGTTCGACCTGCTGTTCCGCGGGGTCGAGCTGGTCAGCGGCGCGCAGCGGCTGCACCGGCACGAGGACTACGTCGCGACCCTCGCGGCCCGCGGCTACGACCCGGAGCCGTACGCGTCGTACGTCGACGCGTTCCGGTACGGCGTGCCACCGCACGGGGGCTTCGCGATCGGGCTGGAGCGCTGGGTGTCCCGGCTCACGGGCGCGGCCAACGTCCGCGAGGTGACGTTGTTCCCGCGGGACCTGCACCGGCTGACGCCGTAGCCACCAGCCGAGGTCCGGACCAGGGGACGCGTGACGGGTGGGTAATCGGGTAAGAAAGGCCCATGACTCTGATCCGACTCGTCGCGCGTCCCATGCTGGCCTCCACCTTCGTCTACGGCGGCATCAACGCCCTCCGCAACGCCTCGGCGTTGGCCGAGGCCGCGAAGCCGGTGAACGACGAGATCCGCGGCCTGGCCGGCAAGGTGGCGCCGCAGCTGCCGGTCCCCGAGGACGACGCGACACTCGTGCGGATCAACGCCGGCGTGCACATCGCAGCCGGTCTCGCGCTCGCCACGGGCCGCGCACCGCGGCTGTCCTCCGCCGCGCTGGCCGCGACCGTGGTGCCGACGACGCTGGCCGGGCACGCCTTCTGGAAGCAGAAGGACAAGGCGGCCCGCACCGCGCAGATGACGCACTTCTTCAAGAACCTCTCGATGCTGGGCGGTCTGGTGCTCGCCTCCGTCGACACCGAGGGCAAGCCCGGTGTCGCCTGGCGCGCCTCGCACGCCGTCGGCACCGCCAAGCGCGAGGCCAAGCACCTGCGCCGCGAGGCCAAGCAGCAGGCGAGGCTCGCGGCGAAGAGCGTGAAGTCCTGAGCCGATACGCTCGGCGGCGATGAACGACTCCTCCGCCCCGGCCCTCTGGCCCGCACCACACCCCGCCGTGCCCGTGGACGCCACGGTGCGGCTGCCGGGGTCGAAGTCGCTCACCAACCGGGCGCTGGTCCTCGCCGCCCTGTCCGACGGCCCCAGCGTCGTGCGGCAGGCGCTGCGGTCCCGTGACACCGAGCTGATGGCCGCGGCGCTGACCGACCTCGGCGCCTCGGTGGACAGCACCGGCGACGACTGGAAGGTGACGCCGGCCCACCTGCGCGGCCCCGCGACCGTCGACTGCGGGCTGGCCGGCACGGTCATGCGCTTCGTGCCGCCGGTCGCCGCCCTGGCCGACGGTCCGGTCGTCTTCGACGGCGACCCGCACGCCCGGCTGCGGCCGATGGGCCAGATCCTGCAGGGTCTGCGCGACCTCGGCGTCGCCGTCGAGGACGAGGGTCGCGGCGCGCTGCCGTTCACGGTGCTCGGCACCGGCCGTGTCCGCGGGGGCGTGGTCACCATCGACGCGTCCGCGTCGAGCCAGTTCGTCTCCGCGCTGCTGCTGGCGGCCGCGCGGTACGACGAGGGGGTGGACGTGCGGCACGACGGCAAGCCGGTCCCGTCCCTCCCCCACATCGAGATGACCGTCGAGCAGCTGCGCCTGCACGGCGTGGACGTCGACGACTCCGACACGAACCGGTGGCGGGTCCTGCCGTCGGCCGTTCGCGCGGTCGACGTACAGGTGGAGCCGGACCTGTCCAACGCCGCGCCGTTCGTGGCCGCGGCGCTGGTCACCGGGGGCCGGGTGACCGTGCTCGACTGGCCGCACGCGACCACGCAGGCCGGCGACGCGCTGCGCGAGATCGTCACGCTGATGGGCGGGACGGCCGACCTCGGCGACGGCGGGCTGACCGTCACCGGGCCGGGCACCCTGCACGGGATCGACTACGACCTGCACGACGTCGGCGAGCTCACGCCGGCGGTCGCGGCCCTGTGCCTGCTGGCCGACTCGCCGTCGCACCTGCGCGGCATCGCGCACATCCGCGGCCACGAGACCGACCGGCTCGCCGCGCTGGCCACGGAGTTCAACGGTCTGGGCGGGCACGTCACCGAGACCGAGGACGGCCTGACGATCCGGCCGACCGCGTTGCACGGCGGCCCGTTCCGCACCTACGCCGACCACCGGATGGCGCACGCCGGGGTGATCCTGGGCCTCGGCGTGGACGGGGTGGTCGTGGAGGACATCGCCACCACGTCCAAGACGTTCCCCGACTTCGCCGGTGCCTGGACGGCGCTGTTCTCGTGAGCCGCTGACGGATGGCCCGCTACGACGAGTACGACCGGATCGACCCGGACTCCTACGACCGCCCCCGTCGTCATACCCGTCCCCGCACCAAGGACCGGCCGACCTACGCCGACGCCGTCGAGGGCCGGGTGGTCACCGTGGACCGCGGCCGCTACACGACGCTCGTGGACGGGCGCACCGTGACGGCGATGAAGTCCCGGCCGCTGGGCCGCAAGGGCGTGGTCGTCGGCGACGCGGTGCGTCTGGTCGGCGACGTCTCCGGTGACGACGGCACGCTGGCCCGGATCGTGGAGGTGGACGAGCGGCGCACGGTGCTGCGCCGCACCGCCGACGACGACGACCCCGTCGAGCGGGTGATCGTCGCCAACGCTGACCAGCTGGTGGTGGTGGCCGCCCTCGCGGACCCGGAGCCCCGCCCCCGACTGATCGACCGGGCCCTGGTGGCGGCCTACGACGCCGGTCTGGAGCCGCTGCTCTGCGTGACCAAGGCGGACCTCGCCGACCCCGAGTCGCTGGTGTCGGTCTACCGCCCCCTCGGCGTGCCGTACGTCGTGACGCAGCGGGGCTCCGACCTCGGCGAGGTGCGCGAGCGGCTGCAAGGGAAGGTCAGCGTGCTGCTGGGGCACAGCGGCGTCGGCAAGTCCACGCTGGTCAACGCGCTCGTCCCCGGCAGCCACCGGCAGGTGGGCCTGGTCAACGCGGTGACCGGCCGCGGCCGGCAGACGTCGACGTCGGCGATCATGCTCGCCCTGCCGGACCCGCTGGACGGCTGGATCGTGGACACGCCCGGCATCCGCTCCTTCGGGCTCGCGCACGTGCAGCCGGCCCGGCTGATCGACGCGTTTCCCGACCTCGCGGCGCTGACCGACCCCTGCCCGCGGGGCTGCACGCACGGCGAGTCCGAGCCGGAGTGCGGTCTCGACGAGGCGGTGGCCGAGGGCCGCACCGAGGCGGCTCGTGTCGACTCGTTCCGGAGACTGCTGGCCAGCCGCGAGGCCGCCGTCGACTGAGTTGTCAGGCGGTGACGTCGCCCTGGCGACGTGAGCGCCTGACAACTCGGCGGCGGGTCAGCCCCAGACGGCGCGGGCGCCGGAGTCGCCGGTGAGCACGACCTGGACGAGGACGACGACGGCGGCGAGGACGAGGAGCGCCGGAAGGACCTTGTCCACGACCGAGCCGCGACCGACCCGCTCGCCCCTGCCGGACACGAGGGGCGAGGGTCCGGGCAGCAGGAACGCCGCGGCGATCACGACCACGGCCAGGACGATCGTGAGCTTCGCCAGCAGGTCGCCGCGTGCGCTGTGCTCGCGCACGAGCCGGGCCAGCTCGGGCCGGCTGCTCTCGAGGGACCGGCCGCTCGTGGTCGCCACGTAGGCGAGCACGATGCACAGGACGGACGCGCCCGCGGTCGGCCAGCGAAGCAGCCAGCGCCACCGTGGCAGCACCGCGAGCCCGATCGTGAGCAGGGCGGTGAGCGGGATGAGCATGACGGCGGCGTGGACGACGAGCGGGTGCAGGGGCAGGCCGGCGATCTCCATGAGCCCAACCTAGACGGACACTCCGGGCGATATCACTGACTGATGGTGCTAGTACCCGACCGGCACGCCTGCCGGGTTGCCGGCCGCCTGGGCATACCCTGAGGCTCATGCCCAATTCCTTCACCGACGACCTGCGCCTCGCCCACGTCCTCGCGGACGACGCCGACTCGCTGTCCACGAGCCGGTTCCGGGCGCTGGACCTGCACGTGGTGAACAAGCCCGACCTCACGCCGGTCACCGACGCCGACAAGTCCGTCGAGGAGGGCATCCGCCGGACCCTCTCCCGGGCCCGTCCGCGCGACGCGGTGCTCGGCGAGGAGACCGGCTCCACCGGGCACAGCCAGCGACGGTGGGTGGTCGACCCGATCGACGGCACCAAGAACTACGTGCGCGGCGTGCCCGTGTGGGCGACGCTCATCGCGCTGATGGTCGACGACGAGGTCGTGGTGGGGGTCGTGTCCGCGCCGATGCTGCAGCGCCGGTGGTGGGCGTCCAAGGACGGCGGCGCCTGGACCGGCCGCTCCCTGCTCAAGGCCACCGAGTGCCACGTCTCCGACGTGTCGCGCCTCGACGACGCGTCGCTGTCCTACTCCTCGTTCACCGACTGGGACGAGTACGACAAGCTCGACGCGTTCCTGGCGCTGTCGCGACGGGTGTGGCGGACCCGGGCGTACGGCGACTTCTGGTCCTACATGCTGCTCGCGGAGGGCGCGGTCGACCTCGCCGCCGAGCCGGAGCTCGAGCTCTACGACATGGCGGCGCTCGACGTGATCGTCCGGGAGGCCGGCGGCCGGTTCAGCTCGCTGGACGGCACGCCCGGGCCCAACGGTGGCAACGCGCTGGCCAGCAACGGCCGGCTGCACGACCAGGCGCTTGCGTTCCTCGGGTCGCTGCCCGACGACGAGAACGACCCGGACGTCGCACCGCGCCGGCACGGGTCGCTGCACGACCTCAGCGCACGTCGGCGTCCTGCGGCTCCCGAGCCCGACGACGACTGACCCGCTCCCAGCCGGTGAGCAGGTACGGCGCGGCGAGCAGGCCGGCCAGGTCGAACCACCCGTAGCCGCCGGCGGCGCCCGACGGCGGGTTGCCGATGGTGACCCACCCGGTCGGGTCCAACGTCCCCCACGTCCAGGTGCCGAGGTGCGTGCCGACCACCTCCAGCCAGGTGACCGCGACGAACGCGCCGAGGTAGACCGGCTGAGACGGGCCGAGGAACAGGAACGCCGCGAGGCAGCCGAACCAGAACGCGCCGAGCGCGTCCGGACGGTCGGCCAGCAGCAGGCCGTGCGCCGCCCACGCGCCGCCGACCGCGAGCACCACCGCGACCGCCGTACGGCGATGCCGCTCGACGAACGCCGCGTGGCCGAGGGCGAACGCGGACAGGTAGACCAGCCCGTGCCCCGGCGGCACGAACGCGGGCACGTTGTCGAAGCGGTAGGTGTACACCTCGAGCGTCGGGCTGAAGACGTACTCGATGCACGTCGCGAACGCGACGACCACCAGGGTCTGGGCGCGCACGGTGGGGCTGACCTCGCGCAACGCCAGCAGCAGCACGCCCCAGGTGAGCACGCCGAGCCCGCGTTGCTGCCAGAGACCGCCGCCTCCGCCGGCCCGGTCCAGCCACAGCACGACGGTCAGCCAGCCCATCAGGGCCGGGCAGGCCCAGACCGGTAGCTCTCGTCGCACCGGGACATCCTGGCAGGCCGGCCCGGGGTGTAGCCGTGCCGTCACCGGAATGGCTAGCCTGAGTCACTGCTCCGATGACGAAGCATGGTCAGTCAGCGATCGCGGGAGGTAGTCCGATGCGCATCCACGAGGTGCTCGCTCACAAATCCAGCCATGACGTCGTCACCGTGAGGCCCGACGCCACCGTGCGCGAGCTGCTCGGGATGCTCGCCGAGTACAACATCGGGGCCTTGGTGGTCAGCACGGACGGCGCTGCCGTCGACGGCATCGTGTCCGAGCGCGACGTCGTCCGCCGGCTGCACGCCGACGAGAGCGTCCTGGACGCGGCGGTCTCGACGATCATGTCCTCGCAGGTGCAGACCTGCGAGAAGGACGCGACCGTCAACGAGCTGATGTCGATCATGACCGAGCGCCGCTTCCGGCACGTGCCGGTCGTCGAGGACGGCCGGCTGACGGGCATCGTGAGCATCGGCGACGTGGTGAAGAGCCGGATGAGCGAGCTCGAGTTCGAGCGCGACCAGCTCGACCACTACGTCCACACCAGCCAGACCTGATCCGCTCTCGGGCGCTGGCTAGAGTGGCGGGTCGACGTCCGGACCACCCGGGCGACGCTGTGAGAGGACCCGCTGTGACGCACGAGAAGCCCGAGATCGACTTCCCCGACGGCCCGCCGCCGACCGACCTCGAGGTCACCGACCTGACGCAGGGTGAGGGCCCCGAGGCCGCCGCCGGCCAGACCGTGCGGGTGCACTACGTGGGCGTGGCCCACTCCACCGGCGAGGAGTTCGACGCGTCGTACAACCGGGGCACCCCGCTGGAGTTCCGCCTCGGCATCGGCCAGGTCATCTCCGGCTGGGACCAGGGCGTGCAGGGCATGAAGGTCGGCGGCCGTCGCCGGCTGGTCATCCCGCCGCACCTCGCCTACGGCGACCGCGGCGCGGGCGGCGTCATCCAGCCCGGCGAGACGCTGATCTTCGTGGTGGACCTGGTCGACGTCAGGTGACCCTCAGGTGACCAGGACGGACTCGCCGCCGAGCGTCACCACGTCGCCCTTGACGAGCTGACGCCCGCGGCGGGTCTCGACCTCCCCGTTGACGGACACCTGCCCCTGCACCATCAGCGGCTTGACGTCCGCACCGGCCTCGACGAGGTCGGCGAGCTTGAGCAGCTGGCCGAGCCGGATCGAGTCCTCGCGGATCGGGACCTCACGCGCGTTCACACCCCTATCCTCGCGCACCCGCCGTGGGGGTTTCACGTCGGCGCCGACGTGGGTTCATGTGGGCAGGAAAGCGTCGGTTCGTCCGACTCGTCCTCGCCCGGAGCGGCGTACGACGCGAGGAAGCCCGCCTCCACGTTCGCCGTGATCGGCGACGTCCCCTACGGCACCGCCGCCGAGGAGCACTTCCCGACGTTCGTCCGGGGCATCAACGCCGACCCGGACGTCACGATGGTGACGCACCTCGGGGACATCAAGAGCGGCTCCACGCCCCGGCCGCTCGCCTCCGGGTCGTCCTGGCTGGACTTCTACGGGGTGCAGCACTCCGCGGACAACCTGCTCACCTTCGAGAAGGTGCCCGGCGCCTGACACCCCCGCCAAAACTGGCCCACCCCTGGCGTTGCAACGGCGGGGGTGTGCCTGTTTCCCAGGGGACCCAGGGAATCTGGCAGCGGCCTACAGCAGCACCGTCGCGGCGTGGATGAGCACGCCGACCAGGCCACCGACGATGGTGCCGTTGATCCGGATGAACTGCAGGTCGCGACCGACGTGCAGCTCGATCCGCCGGGCGGCCTCCTTGCCGTCCCAGCGGTCGATGGTGTGGGTGATCACCGCGGTCAGCTCGTCGCCGTAGCGCGCCACCGCGAACACCGCGAGGTCGGCGGCGTAGCGGTCCACCTTGGCGCGCAGCGCCGCGTCCTCGGCGAGCCGGCCGCCGAAGACGCGCAGCTCGTCCATGGCGCGCCGGCGCAGCGGCCCCTGCGGGTCGTCGAGCGAGTCGAGCAGGGCCCGGCGGAAGGCGTTCCACAGCGAGGTCGCGGTGACCAGCAGCTGCGGGTGGCTGAGCACCCGGCCCTTGAGCCGCTCCATCCGCTCCTGGGTCTCCGGGTCGTGGAGGAGGTCGTGGGCCAGCTGCTCCAGCGCGCTGTCCAGGGCGCCGCGGGCGTGGTGGTAGGGGTCCTGCCGGATCTCCTCGACCCAGGCCACCACCTCGAGGTGGATGCGGTGGGTGACCCGGTCGTTGACGGCGGCCGGTGACCACCAGGGGGCCCGCTCCCCCACGATCTCGACGAAGGCCTGCTCGTTCTGCGTGAGCCAGCGGTGCGCCTCCTCCAGCGCCAGGTCCACCAGGCCGTGGTGCGCACCGTCCTTGACGACCTCCTCGAGCAGGCTGCCCGCGACCGGGCTGACCGGCTCGGCGAGGAACCGTGGCAGCAGCGCCTCCTCCACCAGCGCCACCATGTCGTCGTCGCGCACCCGCGAGAGCCCGATGTGCAGCACCGCGGCGGCCTCGTCGACCACGCGGCGCGCGTTCGCCTCGTCGGTCAGCCATGCGCCGACCCGGGCGCTGAGCCGCGCCGCCTCGATGCGCTCGCGGATGATCGTCTCCTGGAGGAAGTTCTCCCCCACGAACTCCTCGAGGCTGCGGCCCAGCTCGTCCTTGCGGCGCGGGATCAGCGCGGTGTGCGGCACCGGCAGCCCGAGCGGGTGCTTGAACAGCGCGGTGACCGCGAACCAGTCCGCGATGGCACCGACCATCGACGCCTCGGCGCCGGCGTTCACGAAGCCGAGGAATCCGGCCTGGTCGCGGGTCAGCGCGAAGACGACGGCGGCGAACAGCAGCAGCGACACCGCCAGCGTGCGCATGCGTCGCAGCCCTCGACGGCGCTGGTCGTCGAGGTCCGGGGCGGTGGTCACGATCGGGACGCTCATCGCCGACGAACCTACCGGGGCGGGGTCAGGCAGGGTCGGTTCTCCGCGCGGCCGGCACGGCGAACGCCGACGGCACCAGGATCACGGAGACGATCAGCAGGGCGTTCAGCACGCCGAAGTGGCTGCCCAGGAAGCCCAGGAGCGGCGGACCGGCGAGGAACGCCGTGTAGCCGATCGTCGAGACCACGCTCACCCGCGCGGCCGACTTCGCCGGGTCGTCGGCGGCGGCGCTCATGCCGACCGGGAACCCGAGGGAGGCACCCAGACCCCACAGCACGATGCCCGGCACCACCAGTGCAGGAACGGACCCCAGGACGACGAGGAGCACTCCGACGCCGGCCACGGCCATGCTGCCCCAGAGCACCGCCACCCGACCGAACGCGTCGAGCAGCACCGTGCCCCCGATCCGGCCCGCCGTCATCGCCGCGACGAACAGCGCGAACGCGGCCGCGCCGAGCCAGGCGGGTACGTCGTACCCGTCGACCATCGCGACGCCCAGCCAGTCGTTGGCGACGCCCTCGGTCAGCGCCATCGCCAGCACCATCACGCCGATCATCAGGGTGCGCGGCTCGGTCCAGGCCTTCAGCGCGTGGCTGGCGGGCTTGTCGCCCTCGGGGTGCGGCTCGGAGGCCAGGAAGCCGCGCACGCTGACCGCACCGAGCACCATCACCAGCACGCCGACCACCCCGATGTGCACCGCGACGCCGAGACCGGCGTAGGTCACGAGCGCGCCGACGCCCGCACCGAACACCGTGCCGAGGCTGAAGCCGGCGTGGAAGCGCGGCATGATCGACCGGTTGAGCAGCCGCTCCACCTCGGCGCCCTCGACGTTCATCGCGACGTCCCACGTGCCGGTGCCGAGCCCGACGAGCAGCAGCCCGAAGGCCGCCACGGGCACGGACCCGAGCGTGCCACTGCCGATCCCGATCAGCAGCAGCCCGACGCCCTCGACCAGGGTGGCCACGATGACGGTGCGGCGCGCGCCGAAGCGCGCGATGTTGCCGCCGGCGGTGGGCAGGGAGGCGACCGACCCGAGCGAGCCGGCGAGCAGGAACAGACCGAGCGCGCCGGGCCCGAGGTCGAGGTCGTGGCGGATCGACGGGATGCGTGAGGCCCAGGTCGAGAACGCGAACCCGTTGAGGAAGAAGGTGGCCATCACCGCGTTGCGCGCGGTGAGCACCTGGCGGGTTGTTGCTGTACCGGTAGAGACACTCACCGGGCACACTCTATCCGGTCCGGCCGACCACCTCGCGACAGCCGGGCGTCCGCGACGTGACAGGATTCGCCCATGAGCAAGACCGTCATCACCTTCGGCACCTTCGACGTGTTCCACGTCGGTCACCTGCGCGTGATCGAGCGTGCGGCCGCCCTCGGGGACCGGCTCGTCGTCGGCGTCTCCGCGGACGCCCTCAACGAGCGCAAGAAGGGCCGGTCGCCGGTCTTCTCGCAGAGCGAGCGGCTCGAGATCGTCGCCGCGCTCAAGCCGGTCGACGCCGTCTTCGTCGAGGAGAGCCTCGAGCTCAAGCGGGAGTACATCCTCGAGCACGAGGCCGACATCCTGGTGATGGGCGACGACTGGGCCGGCAAGTTCGACGAGTTCGAGGACATCTGCGAGGTGCACTACCTCACCCGCACGCCGGCCATCTCGACCACGGCGCTCATCGAGAAGATCTCCAACGCCACGTCCTGACGCTCAGCCGCCGCGGCCCCAGTTCGCGATGATCACGGCCGTGGGCGGGATCAGCGCGGCGACCACGCTCATCAGCACAGCCGCCGTCGTCGACCAGAAGCGCACGACGTTCCAGGCCAGCAGGATCAGCACCAGGCAGGTGCCCATCAGCCAGAAGTAGGCCTTCTTGCGTCCCGGGGGCGGCTCCCCCGGCGGCTCGTCGGGCATCCCACCACCGTACGACGCAGCTCGCCTGCCTACCCTGGGTACATGCCCTCCGGCCAGTCCGGGCCACCCGCGGTCCGCAAGCACCTCATGACGCCGGGGCAGCCGCGCCCGCAGCAGCGCTACAACACGAGCCTGACCAGCGTGCAGCGCTGGGTCATGTCGACCCTGGTCGCGACGACGATCCTGCACCTGTCCGTGGGAGTCGTGGTGGCGGCGTACTTCTCCGACCGCCTCGACTCGCAGATCGGGCTGCTCGTCATCTCCGCGCTCTTCGGGCTGATCGCCTTCGGCGCGGCCCTGCTGATCCACAAGCGCAGCCCGTTGTCGCTGTGGCTGCTGCCCGGGCTCCTGCCGGCCCTGGTCGGCGCCTACCTGCTCTTCGGCTGACCCGCGCGCCGCTGTGGGACCGGCTCTCACCGGTGGCCCTCGGCGCCCTCGGCCTGGTGGCCGTCGGCTACGCCGCCGCCGTGGCGCGCAGCCTGCAGGTGTCCGCTCAGACCGGGTGAAGCAACCCGTCGGAACCGGGGGACACCAGGCCGTCGGCGACCGCGAACGCGAGCGCCCGGTCGAAGCGGTCCCGCTCCCAGTAGGTGGCGCCGACCCGGGTCGCGAGCTCCTCGTGGGTGCTCGCCCCCTGGGCCTCGAGCGCGCGGACGATCTGACCCATCTCGTGGAACACCTGGCGGTCACGACGGCCTTCGGTGCTCGCCTTGGGCGGTGGCATGGGCATGCCGAGCTCCTCTCTGCGTGCGGTGGGTGCGGGTCAGGCCGGCTGCGCCGCGGTGCGACCGTGGCCGGACTGCGGCTCGTCCTCGGCGGTCAGCGGCTTGGCGATGTTCTCCAGCGACTGGCCCTCGGCCTTGACGCCGAGGAACGCCTCGACGATGCCGCCGCCGATCATCAGCGCGGCGCCGATGAAGTAGCCGACGGCGATCCCGGTGATGTCCTTGCTCGCGGACGCGTGGTCGATCAGCGCACCGAACAGCACCGGGCCGGTGATGCCGCCGACCGCCGTGCCGATGGCGTAGAAGAACGCGATGCACAGCGCCCGCGTCTCCATCGGGAAGATCTCGCTCGCGGTGAGGTACGCCGCGCTCGCGCCCGCCGAGGCGAAGAAGAAGATGACCGCACCGAACAACGTGAGCGACACCGCCGACAGGTCGCCGAGCACGAAGCCCGCGACCCCGAGCAGCACCCCGGACACCACGTAGGTGCCGGTGATCATCTTGACCCGCCCGATGGTGTCGAACAGCGGGCTGAGCAGGAGCGCACCGAGGAAGTTGCTGACCGCGAACACCGCGATGTACCAACCGGTCTGCTTGACGTCCATGAACGTCGACAGGGTGTCGCCGTAGGTGAAGAAGAACGCGTTGTAGAGGAACGCCTGCCCGACGAACAGCGAGAAGCAGAGGATCGTGCGCTTCGGGTAGAGCGTGAACACCGTCTTCGCGATCAGCGGGATGCCGATGGACTTGCGCTGCCGGATGGTGATCGAGTCCGAGACGTCGTGCAACGGCGTGCCGGTGTCCTCGGCGACGGTGCGCTCGATGTCGCGGACGATCAGCTCGCCCTCCTCCTCGCGGCCGTGGATGAACAGCCAGCGCGGGCTCTCCGGGACGTTGCGACGGACCAGCAGGATGCCGACCGCGAGGACCGCACCCAGGCCGAAGGCGAGGCGCCAGCCCCACGACTGGTCGATGACGTTCGGGTCGAGCAGCGGGATCGTGAGCAGCGCACCGGCCGCGGCACCGACCCAGAACGAGCCGTTGATGGCGACGTCGACGCGGCCGCGGTACTTCGCGGGGATCAGCTCGTCGATGGCGGAGTTGATCGCGGCGTACTCACCGCCGATGCCGGTGCCGGTGAGGAACCGGGCGGCGAGGTACCACGCGGGGCTCATCGAGAACGCGGTCAGCACCGTGGCGACCGTGTAGACCGCGAGGGTGATCAGGAACAGCTTCTTGCGACCGAGCCGGTCGGTGAGCTGGCCGAAGAACAACGCGCCGACACAGGCACCGGCGACGTAGATGCCGCCGGCCCAGCCGACCATCGAGCTGCTCATGCCGAGGCCGGTCTTGGGGTTGGCGAGAGCGTCGGACATCGACCCCACGATCGTCACCTCGAGACCGTCCAGGATCCAGACGGTCCCCAGCCCGATGACGACCAGCCAGTGCCATCGCGCCCATGGCAGCCGGTCCAGGCGTGCCGGGATGTTGGTGGTGATGCGTCCTGTCTCGACTCCGGTGGCCATGCGATCCTCCGTTCGGCGCCAGGGTGACGTCCACCGGTGCCGATACCCCACGAATCGTGTGATCATGCGCACAAATTCGTGCGCACACCTGGCGAACCGGGTCAGCGCTGCGCGCTCGCCGCCGCCGTCGTGGGATCGAGGAACACGTGACGGACCTCCGGGTAGGCCGCCTGGATGCGGCGCTCCACCTCGTCGGCGACCTGCTCGAGGTCGCCCCCGCTCGCGGCGTCGTCCACGTCGACGCGCACGGCGACCAGGACGTCGTCCGGACCGAGCCGCATGGTCAGCAGCTCCACGACCACGTCGACGCCGAGGCTCTCGTTGATGACCTTGGTGAGTCCCTCGCGCTTGTGCTCCGGCAGCGCCTCGCCGATCAGGTTGCGCTTGCTCGACGAGCCCAACGAGATCGCGACACCGACCAGCAGCACCCCGATCGCGATGGAGGCGAGACCGTCCCAGAAGCCGGCCCCCGTCGTCGCGTGGAGGGTGATGCCGAGGGCCGCGAGCACGATGCCGACCAGGGCGGCGGTGTCCTCGAACGCCACCGTCTTCACGGTCGGGTCGGGCGTGGTGAACACGTGCCGGAAGAGCCCGACCTCCCGCTCGCCGGCCTCCCGGCGCAGCTGCACCAGCGCCTTGACCCACGACGTGCCCTCGAACAGGAACGAGACACCCAGGACGACGTACGCGACGAGGAGCGCCTCGACCGGCTCGGGGTGCAGCAGCGCGTGGATGCCCTCGTAGACCGAGAAGCCGGCACCGAGGACGAAGATCCCGACGGCGGCGAGCAGCGACCAGAAGTACCGCTCCATGCCGTAGCCGAACGGGTGCTGCACGTCAGCGGGCTTCTTGCTGCGGGTCAGCGCGGTCAGCAGGAACACCTGGTTGACGGTGTCGGCCACCGAGTGGGCGCCCTCCGCCAGCATCGCCGAGGAGCCGGTCAGCGCGCCCGCCACCAGCTTCGCCACCGCGATCGCGAGGTTCGCCCCGCCGGCCACCAGGACGGTCCCGAAGGAGCCGTCCTTGCCCTGCTTGTCGTCCTGCTCAGCCATGGCTGAGCAGTGCCCTGGCGACCACCCCTGAAACCCGGCCGCCGCCCGGTGGGACGGATCGCACACCCGGCGGGCGCGACCCAGGGACTAGGGCATCTCGACGACCACCCGGGCGCCGGGCCCCTCGCCGAGGTAGGCCCGGCCTCCGTGCGCCTCGGCCACGGCCCGCACCAGGGCGAGCCCGAGTCCCGAGCCGGGGGTGCTGCGGCTCTGCTCGGCGCGGCTGAACCGGTCGAACGCCTGGGGACGGAAGTCGTCGGTGAAGCCGGGGCCGTCGTCGCAGACGGCGACCGTGAGCCCGCCGGCGTCCACGTGCGCCTCGACGCGCACCTCGCCGCCGCCGTGCCGCAGCGCGTTGCCGACCAGGTTGGCGACCGCCAGCTCGGTCCAGCGTCGGTTCACGTGCGCGAGCGCGTCCGGGGCGTCGACCACGACGCGCGCGTCCCGCGGGGCGGCCGACCGCACGGCCTCGTGCACCAGCTCCGGGACGAAGACCTCCTCACGACCCAGCGTTCCTGCCCCCCGCAGCTCCTCGAGGTCGAGGAGCGCGTTCGCCAGGTCGACCAGCCGGTTGACCTGCCCCTGGATGGACGCGAGCACCGTGGCCGTCTGCTCGGGTGAGCGCGGCCGGTGGGCCGCCCACTCGAGCTCCGTGCGCATCAGCGAGAGCGGCGTGCGCAGCTCGTGCGAGGCGTCGGCCAGGAACTGCCGCTCCCGCGAAGCGCCCTCCTCGATCCGGGCCAGCAGGTCGTTGAAGGTGTGCCCGAGCCGGGTCAGCTCGTCCTCGCGTCCCTCCGCCACCGGCAGCCGGCGACCGGTGCCGTCGGAGGCCTGGGCCGCACGGCGGTAGCGCTCGACCGGGTCGAGGGCGGCGCGCGCGGTGCGGTAGCCCACGAACGACGCGCCCGCGAGCGTCATCAGGTCGGCGAGCGTCAGCTGGAGCAGCAGCTCGCGCAGCGCCTCGTCGTGCTTGTGACGGCTGATCGCGGACGCCACCACCCGGTCGCCCTCCGGCGAGGACACCGTGTGCGCCTCGACCCAGAAGGCACGGTCCGACGGCGGCAGGAAGCGGCCGATGTCGAAGCGGGTCTCGCCCTGCCGCGCGTCGGCGAGCTCCTCCGGCGCGAGCAGCGGCGGGATGTTCCTGTTGCCGGCGACGACCCGACCCTGTCCGTCGTACACCTGGAAGGTCTCGCCGGGCGTGTCCTCGGGCGGGTCCTGGCCGGTGCGGACCGCGCGCTCGACCACCTGCCGGTAGGCGTCGAGGTCCTGTTCGAGCTGGCGGTCGAGGGCGTAGGACACCCGCCAGTAGACGAAGGCCGCGGCGAGCACCAGCACGACCGTCATCGCGGCCGCGACCGCCACGACCAGCCGTGTGACGATCGGCCGGTCGCCGACCAGCCGCTGCCAGAGACTCACCCGGCGGTCTCCAGGCGGTAGCCGACCCCGCGCAGCGTGACCACCTTGACCGAGGCCGACCCCTCGAGCCGGGCCCTCAGCCGGGAGATGTGTACGTCGATCGAGTTGCTGCGCAGGTCGACCTCGCCCTCCCACACCTCGTCGAAGAGCCGGCTGCGGCTGACCACGCGGCCGGCGTTCCCCATCAGCGCGTTCAGCATCGCGAACTCGCGCCGGGCCAGGGTGACCTCGACCCCGGCCACCCACACCCGCTGCTCGAGCGGGTCGAGCACCACGTCTCCGGCGACCAGCCGGTGGTCGACGCTCTCGCGGCGGCGGCGGATCGCCTTGAGCCGGGCGGCGAGCTCCTCGAGCGCGAACGGCTTGACCAGGTAGTCGTCGGCGCCGGCCTCCAGGCCGGCCACCCGCTCGGGGACGGCGCCGCGGGCGGTGAGCATCAGGATCGGCACGTCGTTGCCCTCGCGGCGCAGCCGGCGGCACACCTCGAGGCCGCTGATGCCGGGGAGCATCAGGTCGAGCACGACCGCGTCGACGGCGTCGTCCCGCGCGGCCACCAGCGCCTCCCGACCGTCGTGGCAGCCGGTCGTGTGGAAGCCCAGCTCCTCGAGGTAGCCGGACACCAGCTCGACCATCCGTCGCTCGTCGTCCACCACCACCACGTGCACGTTCGAAGCGTAGGGCCGACGGGCAGCGAGCACCGTCATGGTGCCGTCACGTTCGGTTCGACGGGTGCTTCGAGTGACCCGGGCCTCACTAGGCTGGGCCGGTGAAGCCGTTCCTGCTGCTGGCCACGCGCGCCGAGGACGCCGCGGCCGACAACGAGTACGACGCGTTCCTGGGCTTCACGGGGCTGACGGAGTCGTCACTGCGCCGGTGGCGGCTGGAGCGCGACCCGCTCGGCACCGTCGACCTCGACGCCTGGTCCGGGATCATGCTCGGCGGCGGGCCGTTCAACGCCAGCGACCCCGACGAGCTCAAGTCTCCGGCGCAGCACCGCGTCGAGGCCGAGCTGCGGTCGCTGCTCGACGTCGTCATCGCCCGCGACTACCCGCTGCTCGGGGCCTGCTACGGCATCGGCGTGATCGGCACCCACCAGGGCGGCACGGTGGACCGGACCTACAGCGAGCCGATCGGTCGCGTGCAGGTGACGCTGACCGACGCCGGGTGTGCCGACCCGCTGCTCGTGGACCTGCCGGGGACGTTCGAGGCGTTCGTCGGGCACAAGGAGGCGATCCGCGACCTGCCGGCGCACGCCGTGCACCTGGCCTCCTCCCCCGCGTGCCCGGTGCAGGCCTTCCGGATCGGCCGCAACGTCTACGCCACGCAGTTCCACCCCGAGCTCGACATCCACGGCCTCTGCACGCGGATCGACGTCTACCGGCACGCCGGCTACTTCGAGCCCGACCAGGCCGAGTCGGTCAAGGCGATGGCCCGGCAGGGCCGGGTGTTCGAGCCGCCCAAGATCCTGGCCCGGTTCGTGCAGCGCTACGCCACGCCCTGACCTCTCCGATCGGACCGTGGCGGCCGCGCGCGCTCCGATGGCAGGGTCTGAGCCATGACAGCGACGACTGCGACCGACACCTACCGCGCCGCCCGCGACCTGCTGCTCGACCTGCGCGAGGACCCGGACCGTGCGCACGCGGAGTTCTCCTGGCCCGACGTGGGCGACCGTTTCAACTGGGCCGTCGACTGGTTCGACGCCGTCGCCCGGGGCAACGACAAGCCGGCCCTGGTCATCGTGGAGGAGGACGGTACGTCGACCGAGCGCACGTTCGACCAGATGGCGACGGCCTCGGACCGGGTGGCCGCGTGGCTGGCGCGGCAGGGCGTCGCGCGGGGCGACGCGGTGATCGTGATGCTCGGCAACCAGGTCGAGCTGTGGGAGACGATGCTCGCGATCATGAAGCTGGGCGCCGTGATCATGCCGACGACGACCGCCGTCGGGCCCACCGACCTCGCCGACCGGATCGCGCGGGGCGGGGCACGGTTCGTGGTGTGCAACCCGGTCGACGCACCGAAGTTCGACAGCGTCCCCGGCGCGTACACCGTGCTCACCACCGACGACCTGCACGCGGCCTACGACCTCGACGTCCCGCCCGTCGAGCACCCGGGCACCGCGCCGTCCGACCGGCTGCTGCTCTACTTCACCTCCGGCACGACGTCGAAGCCGAAGCTCGTCGAGCACACGCAGGTGTCCTACCCGGTCGGCCACCTCGCCACCATGTACTGGCTCGGCCTGCGCCCCGGTGACGTGCACCTGAACATCTCCTCGCCCGGCTGGGCCAAGCACGCCTGGTCGTGCTTCTTCGCGCCCTGGATCGCGGAGGCGACGATCTTCCTCTACAACTACGCGCGCTTCGACGCGGGCGCGCTGCTCGAACAGCTGCGGCAGCGGGAGGTCACGTCGTTCTGCGCGCCGCCGACGGTGTGGCGGATGCTCATCAAGTCCGACCTGTCCGGTGGGCCCGGCAGGCTGCGCGAGGTGATCGGCGCCGGCGAGCCGCTCAACCCGGAGGTGATCGAGCAGGTCAAGGCCCAGTGGGGGTTGACGATCCGCGACGGCTACGGCCAGACCGAGACCAGCGCCCAGGTGGGCAACACCCCGGGCACCCGGGTCAAGCCCGGGTCCATGGGCAAGCCGCTGCCCGGCCTGCCGGTCGTGCTCGTCGACCCGGTCACGAACGAACGTGTGGACGGGGTCGGGCGAGGGCGAGCTCTGCCTCGACCTGGGCGCGCACCCGCTGTCGCTGATGACCGGCTACCAGGGCGACGGGGAGCGCAACGCCGAGGCGATGGCGGGCGGTTACTACCACACCGGCGACGTGGCCGCCCGCGACGAGGACGGCTACATCACCTACGTCGGCCGCACGGACGACGTGTTCAAGGCCAGCGACTACAAGATCAGCCCGTTCGAGCTCGAGTCGGTGCTGATCGAGCACCCGGCGGTCGCGGAGGCCGCGGTGGTGCCGGCGCCCGACCCGGTGCGGCTCGCGGTCCCCAAGGCGTACGTCGCCCTGGCACCCGGCTACGAGCCGACGGAGGAGACGGCGTTCGAGATCCTGAAGTACGCACGCGAGCACCTCGCGCCGTACCTCCGGGTCCGGCGGGTGGAGTTCTTCGACCTGCCCAAGACGATCAGCGGCAAGATCCGGCGGGTCGAGCTGCGTGGCCGCGAGAACGAGCTCGCGTCGGGTGCCGCCCAGTTCGACGACGGCAGCCGCGAGTGGAAGGACGAGGACTTCCCGGGGCTGCGCGGCAGCTGAGGGTTTCGGGGGTGTCCGTCCCTACGGTGGGGACATGTCCGACACGTCGCTCTCGTCCGCTCCCGTCACCGACCTCGTCCTCGAGGGAGGTGGGGTCAAAGGCGTCGCGCTGGCCGGCGCGCTCCAGCCCTTCGGCGACGCCGGCTACTCGTTCGCCCGCATCGGCGGGACCTCCGCCGGCGCGATCGTCGGCGCGGTCCTCGCCGCCCTGCAGCAGCGCGGCGAGCCGGTCAGCCGCCTCGAGGACGTCGCGCGCACGCTCGACTACTCGAGGTTCCCCGACCGCGGGTTCCCAGCGCGCCACCTCGGTCCGCTGGGCTTCGTGGCCGACGGGCTGTCGGTGCTGCTCGAGGACGGCGCCTACGAAGGCGCCTACCTGCGCTCGTGGCTCGGCGGGGTGCTCGGCGACCTCGGCGTCGAGACGTTCGGTGACCTGCGCACCGACGATCCCGGCGACGACGGCAGCGTCCATGCGCGCTACCGGCTGGCCGTCACCGCCACCGACCTCTCGCGCCGGCGCCTGGTCTACCTTCCGTGGCAGTACGACGAGTACGCCCGCGACCCCGACGAGCAGCTGGTGGTCGACGCGGTGCGGGCGTCGGCGTCGATCCCCTACTTCTTCGAGCCGGTGACCCTCTCCGGGCCGCGGGGCACCTCGACGCTGGTCGACGGCGGGCTGGTGTCGAACTACCCGATCTCGATGTTCGACCGGACCGACGGACGTCCCGCCCGCTGGCCGACGATCGGCATCCGGCTCGGCGCACCGGCGCCCGAGACCGGGGACGTGAGACGTGTCCGGGGCGCGGTGCCGCTGGGCGTCTCGCTGGTGCAGACCGCGATCGAGGCCTGCCAGGCCGAGCACGTCCTCCAGCCGTGCAACGTGGCCCGCAGCGTCGCCGTCGACACGTCCTCGGTCAGCGCCATCGACTTCGACATCACCGACGAGCAGCGTGCCGACCTCGTGCAAGCGGGCGAGGCCGCGGCCCTGAAGTTCCTGGCCACGTGGGACTACGACGACTGGGTGCGCCGGTGCCGCCCGGGCACCCCCGCCCCGCCGGCGTCAGCCCGTTGACGCCGGCTGGAGAGCCTCCACGGCGGGCGTCGTCCTCGGGGCCGCGGTGGGCGCGTCCAGGTCCCGGCCGCGGGTCTCGGGCAGCATCCGTGCCGACAGCAGGCTGATCGCCGCGACCGCGACGTTGTAGCCCGCCACCAGCCACAGGCTGCCGTCCGCCCTTGCTCACCAGCCACGCCGCGATGAGCGGCGTCAGGCCGGAGGCCACGATGCCGGACATCTGGTAGAGCGTGCTCAGCGCCGTGTACCGGTAGCGGGTGTCGAACAGCTCCGACCAGAACGCGGCGAGCGGGCCGTAGACCGTGCCGTAGAGCACGCCGAGACCCGCGACGAAGACCGCGAACACGGCGACCGGGTTGGCCGACTGCACGAGCGCGGCGACCGGGAACGCGATCACCAGTGCGAGCCAGGTCCCGACGCGGTAGACCGGCTTGCGGCCGACGCGGTCGGAGAGCGCGCCGGTGATCGGCACCAGCACCACGCCGAGTGCCGCACCTGCCATCACGCCGCCGAGGGCCAGGGACTTCGGCAGCTCGAGGTTCGTCACGACGTAGGCGAGCAGGTAGACCGAGAAGAAGTTGAACGTGAAGCCCTCGATGTAGCGGGTGCCCATGCCGAGCAGCAGCCGCTTGGGCTGCGCCGCGAGGAGGTCCCGCAGCGGGATCCTGGAGACCTCCTTGCGCTGCTGCACCCGGGCGAAGGCCGGTGTCTCCATCACCGAGAGCCGGATGTAGGCGCCGACCGCGAGCAGCACGACGCTGGCCAGGAAGCACGCGCGCCAGCCCCAGCCGAGGAACGCCTCGTCGGGCAGCAGGCTGGCCAGCGAGAAGGCGCCGCTGGCGAGCAGCAGGCCGCCGGGCACCCCGATGTGCGCGAAGCTGCCGAAGAAGCCGCGCCGCTCGGCGGGGGCGTACTCCACGGCGAGCAGCACGGCGCCGCCGTACTCACCACCGACGCCGATGCCCTGGAGGACCCGCAGCGTGATGAGCAGGACCGGCGCCCACCAGCCGATCGCGTCGTACGACGGCAGCAGCCCGATCGCCGCGGTGCCGACGCCCATGATCACCAGCGTGAGCAGCAGCATCTTCTTGCGGCCGACCCGGTCGCCGAAGTGGCCGAAGAAGAAGCCGCCGACGGGGCGGGCCAGGAAGCCGACGGCGAAGGTGCCGAACGCCGCGAACTGCGCGGCCGGCCCGTCGAGACCGTTGAAGAACAGCTTGTCGAACACCAGGCCGGCGGCGGTGCCGTAGAGGAAGAAGTCGTACCACTCGATGGTGGCGCCGACCGCCGACGCGACGGCGACCCGGCGCGCGGACGGCGGGGTCACCGCCTCGGGGGCAGCGGCGGAGGACACGTGGGTCATGGCAGGGGCCTTTCGTCTCAGACGGCCGACGCGAGGTCGGCCTGGATGCGTGAGAAGCCGCTGCGGTGGAACACCAGCGGCGAGACTCCCCCGAGGTCCTCCACCGCATGCAGGCGGAGCAGGACGAGCGTGTGGTCACCGGCCTCGACCTCCCGGTGGATGGTGCAGTCGAACGTCGCCGCCGCCCCGTCGAGCAGGACGGCGCCCTCGGCGGTGGTGTGCAGCTCGAGGCCGTCGAAGCGGCGGTCCGCGGGGCCGGCGAGCTGGGTGCACACGTCGCCGTGGTGGTCGGCGAGCACGCTGAGGCCGAGGTGGCCGGCGCGGCGCAGCACCGGCCAGGTCGACGAGGTGTTGGCGACCGAGAAGGACACGAGCGCAGGCTCCAGGCTCACCGAGGTGAACGAGCTGGCGGCCAGTCCCACGTGCGCACCGTCGACCTGCGCGGCGACGGACACGACGCCGCAGGGGAAGGCACCGAACGCCTGGCGCAGCGTGCTGGGCTCGAGGTGGGTCACGGTCATCGGGTGGCTCCCGTCGTCAGGTCAGCGGTCAGGTCGAGGTGGCGGGCGAGGACGGGTCGTGCGGCGTCGAGCCACGCGGCGTACGCCGCGGGGTCGTCGTAGGCCGTGTCGAGCACGTAGAGGCCACGCACCGGCACGGAGGCGCCCAGCTCGGTGAGCACCGGGCGCAGCCCGAGCTCGGGAGCCAGCGCGTGTCCCGGACCGGCGCCGAGCATCAGGGGCACGGCGGTGACGCCTCGCAGGGCGTCGCCGGGCAGCTGGTCGAGGAACAGCTTGAGCAGGCCGGTGAAGGTGGCCTTGTACGTCGGTGATGCGACCACGAGCAGGTCGGCGGAGGAGACCTGCTGCACCAGACCGGTGACCGTCGGGTCGCCCCAGGTGAGCAGCCCCGGGCCGACCTCGGCGAGGTCGACGACCAGGTCCGGCTCCGCGCCGGTGACCCGCTCGGAGAGGGAGACCGCGGCCGCGAGCGTGCGCGACCCCGGCTTCGGGTTGCCGACGACGACGACGGTGCGTGGCGCGGTCACGAGGCCGCCCGGCTGGCGAACGGGACCTGCCCGACCTGTGCGGTCGGCGGCGCCGGGTGCTGCCAGAGCCCCCGGTCGGCCAGGACCGGCAGCACGCCCTCGCCGAACCAGTACGCCGACTCCAGGTGCGGGTAGCCGGAGAGCACGAACTCGTCGATGCCGACGCGGTGGTACTCCTCGATGCGGTCGGCCACCTCCTCGTGGCTGCCGACCAGGGCGGTGCCGGCGCCACCGCGGACCAGGCCGACGCCGGCCCAGAGGTTCGGCGACACCTCGCAGCTCGCCGCGACCACCGCGGTGCAGCTCGCGCATCCGGCGCTGCCCCTCGGACTCGCTGCGGGCGAGGCCCGCCTGGACGGACTCGATGGTGGCGTCGTCGATCGCGGCGAGCAGGCGGTTCGCCTCGTCCCATGCCTCGCCGGACGTGTCGCGGGTGATGGTGTGCAGCCGGATGCCGAAGCGGACGGTGCGTCCCTCGGCCTCGGCGAGGCTGCGGATCCAGGCGATCTTCTCGGCGACGGCCGCCGGCGGCTCGCCCCAGGTGAGGTAGACGTCGGCGTGCTTGGCGGCGACCGTGCCGGCGGCCGCCGACGAGCCGCCGAAGTAGATCTCGGGCGTCGGCTGCGGGATCTGCGCCAGCGTCGCCCCCTCGACGTGGAGGTGCTCACCGCGGAAGTCGACCGTCTCCCCCGCCCACAGCGCACGGACGATGTGCAGGAACTCGTCGGCCCGTGCGTAGCGGGCCTCCTTGTCGAGGAAGTCGCCGTAGGCTCGCTGCTCGTGGCTCTCGCCGCCGATCACGACGTTCAGCAGCAGCCGGCCGCGCGAGAGGTTCTGGAACGTGCCGGCCATCTGCGCGGCCAGCGTCGGTGAGGTCAGACCGGGCCGGAACGCGACCAGGAACTTCAACCGCTCCGAGAGCCCGGCCAGCATGGCCGTCGTGAGCCAGGCGTCCTCGCACCAGGCGCCGGTGGGGGTCAGCGCCCCTTCGAAGCCGAGCTGCTCGGCGCTGCGCGCGATCTGGCCCAGGTAGGGGACGTCGGCCGGCCGGTCACCGCCCGCGCGTCCCGTGGTCACGCCGTGCCCGCCGCCCACGACGTACCGGCTGTCGCCGTTGGTGGGGAGGAACCAGTGGAACTTCAGGGTCATGACGTCCTCTCGATGCGGATCTCTCCGGATATATGTCTACTAAATTGCTAGACTAAACATCCCAACGCAAGGCAGGACGAGGCATCCGGTCGCCGGAACGGTCGACGGGGTGAACGGCAGAACCTTGCACCCGACCCGACCGACCCGGCAGGAGCCCCGTGCGCATCGAGCAGCTGGAGTACCTCGCCGCCCTCACCCAGCACGGCTCCCTGCGCCGGGCCAGCGACTCCCTGCACCTGTCCCAGCCGGCGCTGAGCGAGGCGCTCGGCAAGCTCGAGCGGGAGCTCGGCGTGACGCTGCTGGACCGGCGCCGCTCGGGAGCACGGATCAGCCGGCAGGGCCAGGACCTCCTGCCCTACATGACCGAGGTGCTCGACGCCGTCGACCGGCTGCGACAGGCCGCCGGCGACCAGAGTCTGGTGTCGCGCAACCTGCGCGTGGGCACCGTGAACGCCGCCAACTCCAGCCTGCTCGTCCCCGCGGTGCAGGACTTCCGGCGCTCGCACCCGGGCACCGGCGTCGAGGTGGTCAGCACCCAGCAGTCCGAGATCTTCCTCGGGCTGGCCGAGGGGTCGCTGGACCTCGGGCTCGTCAACGTGCTGCCCGGGGACGACGTACCCCCGCACCTGTCGTCGCGCGAGCTCGTCCACGGCCACCCCGTGGTCTGCCTACGCACCGACCACCCGCTCGCGGCCCACGAGGCGGTGACGATCGAGGAGCTGCGTGACGAGCCGTTCATCCTGATGCGGGCCGGCTACCTGATGCACCGGTTCACCCACCGGCTCTTCGACGGCCGGGGCCCGGCCACGTCCTTCTCCACGGACGGCGCCGAGATGGGCAAGCTCATGGTCGCCGAAGGTCTCGGCGTCACCGTGCTGCCCGACTACAGCATCGACGGGGATCCGCTCTGCACAGCCGGACTGGTCACCCATCGACGCATCGCCGGGGAGGAGACCCCCGTGCGCCTGCTGATGGTGACGCGGGACCTTCCGGTTGTCCCACCGAGCCTGCGCGCCCTGCAGACATCCCTGCTGGCAAAGGCGCGTGACTACCGGCCAGGCATGGCCCGTAGCACATCGGCCGGGGACCCCGACCTGCCTCTCAAATACTAGTGTTTCAGTTGACTTAATAGCCCAATCTTCCGCAGGGTTGCGTCCATGAGCGCACTCGCACCGCCCCAACCGGCGGCCGTCCCGGCCGAGCCGGGCGGGGGCCGCATCCGTCCGCCCACCACCGTCACGAGTGGTCGAGGTGTCCGCCTGGGCTGGCTCCGCCGCTGGGTCAGCCCGGCCGTGATCCTCGTGGTCTGGCAGCTGCTGAGCTCCACCGGCGTGATCCCGGAGCAGAAGATCGCCGCCCCGCTGCAGATCCTCGCGACCGCCCGCGACCTGGTCGCCGACGGGACGCTGGGCGCGGCCACGCTCGTCTCGGTCCAGCGCGTCGGGCTCGGCTTCGCGGTCGGCGCCGCGGTCGGCGTCACCCTCGCCGTCGTCGCGGGCCTGAGCCGCATCGGCGAGGACGCCGTGGACCCGCCCATGCAGATGCTGCGGACACTCCCCCACTTCGGGCTCATCCCGCTGTTCATCGTCTGGATGGGCCTCGGTGAGACCCCGAAGATCGCGCTGGTCGCGATGGGCGTCGCGTTCCCGCTGTACCTGAACACGTCCTCCGGGATCCGCAGCATCGACCGGAAGTTCCTCGAGGCCGCCACGACGTTGCACCTCACCCGGTGGCAGCGCATCCGCCACGTCGTCGTACCCGGCGCAGTGCCGCAGGCGCTCGTCGGTCTCCGGCAGAGCCTCGGGGTCGCCTGGCTGTCGCTCATCGTCGCGGAGACGGTCAGCGCCTCCTCCGGCCTCGGCTACATGATCAACCACGCCCGCGAGTTCCTGCAGACCGACGTGATCGTCGTCGGGCTCGCCGTCTACAGCATCCTCGGACTCGTCACCGACGCGATCGTCCGCACCCTCGAGAGGAAGGCCCTGGCATGGCGTCCGTGACCCACTCCCCCGCCGGCACCGTCGCACGCGTGCGCGAGCACCACCGCGCGTACGGCGCCACCCACGTCCTGCGCGGCGTCGACCTCGACATCGAGGCAGGCGAGTTCGTCGCCCTGCTCGGCCGCAGCGGGTCCGGCAAGTCGACCCTGCTGCGCAGCCTCGCCGGACTCGACCCGGCACCCGACTCCGAGGTGCAGGTCGAGGGGCGCACGTCGGTGGCGTTCCAGGAGCCACGCCTGCTGCCCTGGAAGCCGGTGCAGGAGAACGTCGGCCTGGCACTGCTGAACACCTCTCGCAAGGAGGAGCGCGAGCGGCGCTCGACCACGGTCCTGGACGAGGTCGGCCTCACCGAGAAGAGCGGCGCGTGGCCGCTGTCGCTGTCCGGTGGCCAGGCGCAGCGCGTCTCGCTCGCCCGCGCCCTGGTCAGCGAGCCCGACCTGCTGCTCCTCGACGAGCCGTTCAGCGCGCTCGACGCCCTGACCCGCATCGAGATGCACCGGCTCGTCCTCCAGCTCTGGGCCCGTCACCGGCCGGCCGTCCTCCTCGTCACCCACGACGCTGACGAGGCTCTGATGCTCGCCGACCGGGTGCTCGTCCTCGAGGACGGCCACCTCGCGCACGAGTGGCAGATCCCCACCCCGCGCCACGCGCGCACCCCGACCCATCCCCTCCTCTCCGACGTGCGCGAGCAGGTGCTCGCCGCACTCGGCGTCCAGTCCCTCGACCAGAAAGCAGCCGGAGCAGCATGAGCCGACACACCACCCTGACCCGCAGGGCAGCCGCCCTCGTCCTCGCCCTCAGCGCCGCCACCGGACTCGCCGCGTGCTCGTCCGCGTCGGGCAACGAGGAGGCGGTCCGCAAGGACGGCAGCGTCGACCTGTCCAAGGTGACGTTGACCGTCGGTGACCAGAAGGGCGGGTCGCAGGCCCTCCTCAAGGCCGCCGGAGAGATCGGCAGGACCCCCTACAAGATCGAGTGGAAGTCCTTCACGTCCGGACCGCCGCTGCTGGAGGCGCTGAACGCCGGCGCCATCGACCTCGGCGGCGTGGGCAACACCCCGCCGCTGTTCGCGGCCGCCGCGAAGAGCAACCTCGAGGTCGTCTCCGGCGCCACCATGGGCGCGAAGGGCGACGCGATCGTCGTACCCAAGAGCTCGGACGTCACCTCGGTCGCCGACCTGAAGGGCAAGAAGGTCGCGGTCGCCGAGGGCAGCTCCGCCAACTACAACCTGCTGGCCCAGCTGGACAAGGCCGGTCTGTCGTACGGCGACATCGAGGTCCAGAACCTCCAGCCCGCCGACGCGCTCGCCGCCTTCACGGCCGGGCACGTGGACGCGTGGGCCATCTGGGACCCCTACACCTCGCAGGCCGAGCTCGAGGGCAAGGGCCGGATCCTCGTGGACGGCGGCGGCCTGGTCAACGGCATGACGTTCCAGGCCGCCAACCCGGACGCGCTGGAGGACAAGGCGACCGCCGCGGCGGTCGAGGACTACCTCGGACGCGTCGCCAAGGCGCAGGTGTGGTCGAACACCCACCGCGACGAGTGGGCCAAGGTCTGGGCCGAGGAGACCGGCCTGTCCCCGGAGGTCACCCGTCGCGCCGTCGACCGGCGCGTCGCCAAGCCCACCGCGATCGGCCCCGACGTGATCGGCTCCGAGCAGGAGATGGCCGACACGTTCGTCGCCAACAAGCTGCTGCCCGGCAAGTTCGACGTCGCCGACTTCTTCACCGACCGGTTCAACTCGTCCGTCCCGACCTCCTGAGGAGAACGCATGAGCATCAAGCTGCACTGGTTCCTGCCCACGACGGGCGACGCCCGCGGGCTGGTCGGCGGCGGGCACAGCGTCCCGCAGGGCGTCGGCCGCCCGGTCGACGGCGTCGGCACCGCCAACCACTTCCGTGAGGCCGACATCGACTACCTGGCCTCGATCGCGCGCACCGCCGACCAGCTCGGCTTCGAGGGCGTGCTCACTCCCACCGGCACCTGGTGCGAGGACGCGTGGCTGGTCACGTCGGCGCTGATCCGGGAGACCCGGAACCTCAAGTTCCTGGTCGCCTTCCGCCCCGGCGTCACCTCCCCCACGCTGTCCGCGCAGATGGCCGCGGCCTTCCAGCGGATCTCGAACGGCCGGCTGCTCCTCAACGTGGTGACCGGGGGCGAGCCGACCGAGCAGAAGCGCTTCGGCGACCACCTCGACCACGCGTCGCGCTACGCCCGCACCGACGAGTTCCTCTCCGTCGTCCGCGGCACCTGGGGCGGCACGCCGTTCGACTTCGACGGCGAGCACTACCAGGTCGAGGGCGCGACGATCCGCGGCACCATCGACCCGCTGCCGGAGATCTACTTCGGCGGGTCGTCCGCACCGGCCGGTCCGGTGGCGGCCAAGCACGCCGACGTCTACCTGACCTGGGGAGAGCCGCCGGAGCAGGTCGCGGAGAAGATCGCGTGGATCCGTGGCCTGGCCGCCGAGCAGGGCCGTGAGGTCCGCTTCGGGCTGCGCATCCACACGCTGTCGCGCGACACCAGCGAGCAGGCGTGGCAGCACGCCCAGTGGCTGCTCGACGGGCTCGACCCGGCGACCATCGAGAAGGCGCAGGCCGCACTGGCAGCCAGCGAGTCCGTCGGGCCAGCAGCGCATGCGGTCGCTGCACGGCGGGCGCACGTCGTTCGCGTCCGCGCACGACCTGGAGATCACGCCGAACCTGTGGTCGGGGGTGGGGCTCGTCCGCGGCGGTGCCGGCACCGCTCTCGTCGGCAGCCACCAGGAGGTGGCCGACCGGCTCGAGGAGTACCACCGGATCGGCATCGACGAGTTCATCCTGTCCGGCTACCCGCACGTCGAGGAGGCGTACTGGTTCGCCGAGGGCGTGATGCCGGTCCTGCGCGCCAAGGGGATCTACGGGTCCGCCGCGGAGCAGCGGAGGCTCCGCTCGGCCTGACAGACTCCCGGCATGGACGCGATGCAGCCGTGCCCGTGCGGCAGCGGCACGGCGTACGCCGCGTGCTGCGGGCCGCTCCACGACGGCGCTCCCGCCCCGACGGCAGAGGCGCTGATGCGGTCGCGCTACACGGCGTACGCCCTCGGCCTCGACGACCACGTGTTCCGCACCTGGCACCCGCGCACCCGGCCCGACGACCTCGCGCCGGACCCGGGTGTCGGGTGGACCGGGCTCGAGGTGCTGGCCACCGAGGAGGGCGGGCCGGACGACGACCGGGGCGTCGTGGAGTTCCGCGCCCACTTCCGCACCCCGGCCGGACCGCAGGTGCTGCACGAGGTGTCCCGGTTCGAGCGGCGCGGCGGCCGGTGGGTGTACGTCGACGGCGTGGTGCACCCGTAACGGGCCATTGACGGGTGTGACCGCCGGAGGGACGGTGGACGAGGGGTGCGCGCACGGCCCGGCGGAAGTCCAGGTGATCTCCATGCTGCACACGACGGCTCGGCAGACGGCGCCACCCCCGCGCACCGAGAATCCGGCGCGGCAGGTCGCGACATACCTCGCCATCACCTACGGGCTGGCCCTCGCCATCGCCCTGGCCCTCCCGCACGCCGGGATCGCGCCGCTGATCAGCATCCTGGTGCCGGTCACCTCCGTGGCGCTCACCGTGTGGCTGACGGTGCCGCGAGGCGCCCGCGGGGCAGTCTGGTCGGCCGTCGGCTGGGGGATGCCCCGCGTGCGGGCGCTCGTCGTCGCCGTCGTCGGGCCCGTCGTCATCATCGGCCTCAGCTTCGGCGTCGCCGTCGCGCTCGGCGTGGTCCGCTTCCCCGCCCCTGACGGGTCGGCCGGCATCGCGCTCGGAAAGGCAGTCCTCGCGACGGCTGTCTTCGCCGTGGTGTTCCTCGGCGAAGAGGTGGGCTGGCGGGGCTTCCTGCTGCTGCGGCTGGCCGAGCTCACGTCGGGACGCCGGGCGGCGGTGCTGACCGGCGCCTTCCACGCGGTGTTCCACCTGCCGCTGCTCCTGCTCACCACGACGTACCAGAGCGCCGGCAACCGGTGGATCGTCGTGCCGATGGTGATGGTCACGCTGACCCTGGCCGGGGTCTGGTACGGCTGGCTGCGGCTGTGGTCCGGGAGCATCTGGCCGGTCAGCCTCTCGCACAGCGCCTTCAACAACGTCGTGGAGGGCGTGGGTGGCGCCGCCGTCGCCACCTCGCCGGCGACGATGGCCTACGTCACCACCGAGACCGGCGCCGCCACCCTGGTCATCGTGTCGCTGGTCGCGGCCTACCTGCTGGTCCGCCGGGCCGCCGACTTCGACAGGGCCCGACCCGGGTCATAGTTCCCGCCGACCCGGGTCATAGTTCCGGTCGAGCGGGGTCATAGTTCCGGTCGACCGGACCGCTGGCTACGCGGGGACTCTCAGCAGGACTCGCTCGCGAGCTCCCCGGTCGACGCGGTCGTGAGCCTTCGCGGCATCTGCGAGCCGGAAGGGCTCGCCGACCGGAATGGAGAGCTTGCCCTGCATCGCCGCGGTGGTGAGGTCCGTCGCTGCCTGTCGCTTCGCGTCGGCCGGGAAGTCGTCGCTGCCGAGCAGACGGATGGTGACGTTGTCGAACAGCATCGGCCAGAACGGGAAGTCAGGACGGTCCTCGCGGGTCGCGTACGCCGCGATGACCGTGTTGTTCTTGGCAACGGCGGCATCGAGGTCGACATTGTCGGAGAAGGCGACCTCGATGATGCGGTCGACGCCCTTCGGTGCGCGCTGCGCGATGGCCGCCGCGGGGTCGGGTCGGTCGAGGGCGACCACCTCGACAGCGAGGCGCGTGTCCAGCCTGTCGAGGTCGGTGCTGCGTCGTACGGTGCCCACGACCGTGGCGCCTCCCCATTGTGCGAGCTGGGCGGCCAACGCTCCGACGCCTCCCAGGACGCCGTGCACGAGAACGGTCTGGCCCGTCACGGGGCCGTCTGCGAACACGGCCCGGTGCGCGGTGATACCCGGGATGCCGAGGCAGGCACCGATCTCGTCGCTGACCTCGTCCGGCAGGTCCACGGCCTGACCCGACGGCACCACCGTGAACTCGGCAGCGGTGCCGAACGGGCGGTAGGACTGTGCCCCGTACACCCACACGCGCCGACCGACCCGACCCGGATCGACGCCCGGTCCCACCGCGTCGACGATCCCTGCAGCGTCGCTGTGAGGGATGACGCGCGGATAGGGCATCCGTGAGCCCAGCCAGCCACGTCGTTTCTTGGTGTCACCCGGATTCACCCCCGAGAGCCGAACCCGGACACGCACGTCTCCCGGACCAGGCTCGGGCGCCGGCAGCTCGCCGACCTGGAGCACCTCACTGGCAGGACCCTGCCGCTCGTACCAGACAGCTCGCACAAGACTCCTTGGATCCCCGTTCAACAGAGGCCCTGACCTGTGCCCCAGGCTAGGGGACCGACCAACGCCCCGCCCGCACCGGTAGTCCGTGACGTTCTGGCTGGATTCCGGCCCTCGGATGAGCCATGCCGTCACGGACTACCGGGGTCGGGGTGGTCAGTCGATCGGCCGCAGCTCGTCGGCGTAGGACACCGACACCCGGCGCAGCACGCCGGCCTCGGACACGGCGTACTGGCCCATCCGCCACAGCGGCGGGCTGTAGGCGTGCACCGACACCGAGCCGGGCTCGGCGCCGTTGAGGCGGTGGATGTGCTCGGGCCCGAAGGAGTACGCCCGGCCGGCACCGATGCGGGTCTCGACACCACCGGCGGCGACGGTGAGGTTGTTCTCGGCGAGCTCGCCCGCGACCACCGCGACGGCACCCGATGAGATGTCGTGGTCGTGCCAGCCGGTGTCGTTCTCCGGGGTCCAGCACAGCAGCCACACGTCGACGTGTGCGTCGCGGTGCAACGAGGCGTAGACCCGCTCGTCGGCGTCGAACGCCACGTGGTGCGCCCAGCTGCCGGGGTCGGAGGCGATCGAGGCGACGAGCGCGCGCAGCTCGTCGGGGTCGAGGTCGCGGCCGGGCAGGGAGTCGAGCGTCATCGACCCGGCCTCCTGCGCGTACTCCACCGCCCGCTCCGCGGGCACCGCCACGTCCGTCAGCTGGCTCGGGGCCATGTCCGTGCCTCCACTCCGTCGATCCGGTCGTCGTGCAGCAGCCGTTGCGGGTTGGCCACCCGGATGGCGTACGTCGCCGCGTCGCCGAGCAGCCGGTCGATCGGCCGCGCGTAGGGCCGGTCGCTGCCGAGGGCGAGCACGTCGATGCCGAGCACCCGGACGAGCGCGTCCAGCGCCTGGGGTCCGTACGACGACGTGTCGACGTACACCCGGGGGTCGATGGTCGGGGTGTCGCCGCCGCGGGCGGAGTGCCGCTCGTGGTGCACCGGCGCCAGCCCGGCCCCGGCGCCGAAGAGCACGCGCAGCGTCGGGAACAACGCGCGTCCGCGCACCGCGTGCCAGCCCCACCAGGCGGCCTGCATCTGCGTCACGTAGCCGACGACGGGCTCCCACCACTCCGGCACCGTGCCGGTCAGCGGGCGCACCACCTCGGGCCCCGGGTGGACGAAGACCGGCTTGCCGGCCGCCTCGGCGACCCGCAACACCTGCCCCGCCCGCTCCCACGCGGCGGGCGAGGCAAGGTCGGTGGCGGGGACCTGCACGCCGACGAAGCCGTCGCGCAGCAGGCCGGCGAGCTCGTCGAGGTCGGGGTCGACCATCGGCACCGAGGCCCAGGCTGCGAAGTGGTCCGGCAGGGCCCGCGCCCCCTCGTGCCAGGCGGCGATCAGCGCACCGGCCTCCGGCCGGACGAGGTTCTCGATGCCGAGCGGTGCGGACAGGGAGACACAGGCCAGACCGACCCCGTCCTCCTGGTCCGCCTCGATCCGCCGCGCCACGTCGTGGTGCGCCGGGTCGACGTCGTACGGCGCCTGGCTGCGCGTGTGCAGCGTCCAGCCGTCGAGGTACGGCGGCCGCCGGCGTGCGCGCAGGCGGTCGACGAGCTCGTCCGGCCAGAGGTGCTGGTGCACGTCGGTCGCGAGAGCTGTTCCCATGTCTCCTCCTCCCGTCGGTGTCTGACCGTTTGTCTAATCACAGTAAGTCACTCGACTTTATGTGATGAAACGACACGCGGGAGGAGTAGTCCACTCCTCGGCGACTACGCGGGAGCGGGCACGGCACCGTCCCGGGGCAGGGTGGGGACGCCGACGGTCACGGTGTCGGGGTACTTCAGGCCGGTGCCGGTGTTGAGCACCACCACCTCCTCGTCGCGGCCGATCCAGCCGGACGCGCGGAGCTGCCGGGCCGCCACGAAGCACGCCGCGCCCTCGGGGCACACCCATGCGCCCTCGTCGGTGGCGAGGGTGGTGACCTCGGCGAGGATCTCCTCGTCGGTCACGGCGACCGCCGTGCCGCCGGACTCGCGGACCGCCCGCAGCACCAGGAAGTCGCCGAGCGCCTTGGGGACGTTGATCCCGAACGCCAACGTGTGCGTGCCCTCCACGAGCGTGCTCTCGTCGAGCCCGGCCTCGAAGGCGTCCACGATCGGCTTGCACCCGGTCGACTGCACGGCCACCAGCCGCGGCAGCTTCTCGCCGATCCAGCCGAGCTCCCGCATCTCCAGCATCGCCTTGTGGATGCCGATCAGGCCGACCCCTCCCCCGGCCGGGTAGAGGATCACGTCCGGCACCCGCCAGCCGAGCTGCTCGGCGATCTCGTAGCCCATCGTCTTCTTGCCCTCGATGCGGTAGGGCTCCTTGAGCGTCGAGACCTCCTGGTAGCCGGACCGCTGCTGCACCGCGTCCTTCACCAGCGCGCCGGCGTGGTTGATCAGCCCGTCGACGAGGTACAGCTCGGCACCGGACACGACGCACTCGCGCCGGGTGATCTCCGGCGCGTCGACCGGCATCACGATGAGGCTGCCCATCCCGGCGCGCGCCGCGTAGACCGACCAGGCCGCACCCGCGTTGCCGTTGGTCGGCATCGCGATCGCCCCGACACCGAGCTCTCGGGCGCGGGAGACGCCGACGGCGGCACCGCGCGCCTTGAAGCTGCCGGTCGGCACCATGCCCTCGTCCTTCATCAGCAGCCCCGGTACGTCGATCCGCGACCCGTACGACGGCAGCGGCAGCAGCGGCGTCATGCCCTCGCCGAGGGTGGTCACGTGCGCGGGGTCCCGGACCGGCAGCACCTCGTGGTAGCGCCACAGGTCGTGCGGGCGGCTCTCGATGTCGTCGGGGGTGACGCTCGTCCGGACGGCGTCGAGGTCGTAGCGCGCGAGCAGGGGCGCGCCCACGTCGCTGACCCCTTGCACGCGGTCGGCGTCGTAGCGCGCCCCTGTCCTGGAGCACTCGAGGTGGGACAGCGCGGAGAAGAGCATGCGCGCCACCCTGTCACGGCGTCCTCAGCCGTGCGCGGTGAGGAACGCCTGGAGGCCCACCGGCGCGATGAACCCCCGCAGCAGGAGGCCCGACAGAAGACAGAGCAGCAGCAGGATCCGAGAGAGGGTCGCCTGCCCGCAGCCCACGGGGCACGGACGAACGGCCGGTGAACGGGTGTGGGTGGTGACGGTCACGTCCGTGACGACTGTCTCGATGCGAGGGAATCCTCACTCCGCCCCTACCCTGGACAGATGCCTTCGCACGATCCCGAGTCCGACGCCGAGCCCACCACCACCTTCGCCGACCTCGGGATCCACCCACGGGTGCTGAAGGCGCTCTCCGACGTCGGCTACGAGTCCCCGTCGCCGATCCAGGCCGCGACGATCCCGGCGCTCCTCGACGGCCGCCACGTGGTCGGCCTCGCGCAGACCGGCACCGGCAAGACCGCGGCGTTCGCGGTGCCGATCCTCAGCAAGATCGACCTCAAGCAGAAGACCCCGCAGGCCCTGGTGCTCGCCCCGACGCGTGAGCTCGCGCTCCAGGTGTCGGAGGCCTTCGAGCGCTACGCCGCGCACCTCCCGGGCCTGCACGTGCTGCCGATCTACGGCGGCCAGGGGTACGGCGTGCAGCTGTCCGCCCTGCGCCGCGGCGTGCACGTGGTCGTCGGCACCCCGGGCCGGATCATGGACCACCTGGAGAAGGGCACGCTCGACCTCAGCGAGCTGCGCTTCCTGGTGCTCGACGAGGCCGACGAGATGCTCAAGATGGGCTTCGCCGACGACGTCGAGCGGATCCTGTCCGACACCCCGGACGACAAGCACGTCGCCCTGTTCTCCGCGACGATGCCCGCGCAGATCCGCCGGATCTCGAAGAAGTACCTCGACGACCCGGCCGAGATCACCGTCAAGAACAAGACGACGACCAGCGCCAAGACCACGCAGCGCTACCTGATCGTGTCCTACCCGCAGAAGGTCGACGCGCTGACGCGGATCCTCGAGGTCGAGAACTTCGAGGGGATGATCGTCTTCGTCCGCACCAAGCAGGTCACCGAGCAGCTCGCCGAGCGGCTGCGTGCCCGCGGCTTCTCGGCCGCCGCCATCAACGGCGACATCGTGCAGCAGCAGCGCGAGCGCACCATCAACCAGCTGCGGGACGCCAAGCTCGACATCCTGGTCGCCACCGACGTCGCGGCCCGCGGCCTCGACGTGGAGCGCATCTCGCACGTCGTGAACTTCGACATCCCCACGGACACCGAGTCCTACGTGCACCGCATCGGCCGCACCGGCCGCGCGGGACGCACCGGCGACGCGATCTCGTTCGTCACCCCGCGCGAGCGGCACCTGCTCAAGGCGATCGAGAAGGCCACCCGCCAGCCGCTCACGCAGATGAAGCTGCCGAGCGTCGAGGACGTCAACGAGACCCGGGTCGCCCGCTTCCGTGACGACATCACCGAGGCGCTCGGCTCGGACCAGGTCGGGTTCTACCGCGACCTGATCGAGGGCTACGAGCAGGAGCACGACGTCCCTGCCACCGACATCGCGGCCGCGCTCGCGGTGCTGATGCAGGACGACCGGCCGCTGCTCATGGAGCCGGAGCCGGAGCAGCCCCAGAAGGTCTTCGACGGCAAGCGCGAGCCGCGCAGCGGTGCCTGGGACCACGAGAAGGGCCGCCGCCGCGACGACGACCGGTCGTCGCGACGCGACGCCGGCAAGCGCCGTCCGCGCTCGAACGTGCCCCTGACGACGTACCGCATCGCCGTCGGCAAGCGGCACAAGGTCGAGCCCCGGCAGATCGTGGGCGCGATCGCCAACGAGGGTGGGCTCGACCGCGGCGACTTCGGGCACATCGACATCCGCGCCGACCACTCCCTGGTCGAGCTGCCGGTGTCGCTGTCGGCCGCGACGAGGACGGCCCTCGAGGGCACCCGCATCTCCGGCAAGCTCATCGAGCTGCGCCTCGACGAGGGCGGCTCCGGGCCGCGCGGCGGGGGCGCGCCGCAGGAGCGCCGCAAGCCCCGCAGCAAGAGCCGCAGCTAGCGCTGGCTCACACGAAGGTCGTGACCTCGCCGGTCAGCATCGTGACGCCACCGGTCGCGAAGTTCGCGACATCGTTCACCGCCGCCTTGCCCTCGTCGCTGCCGGCGGCCGCGCCGAACGCGGCCGCGTCGTCGAAGACCAGCGAGGCCACGAGGTACTCCGCCGCCGGTGACCCGTCCGGTCCCGGGGCGGGCTTCTGGGTCGTGTAGCCGCGCAGGCCCGGCATCTTCTTCGCCAGAGGTGCGTGCGTGGACGCGTAGTAGGCGTCGAACGCCGCCGGGTCCTCGGGCTGGTGGTACAGCACGGTCAGCTGGTAGGTCATGGACCGCACTCTCCCCCGCCGTCGTGCCGCTGGCTACCCGCTACTCGGAGGGCATCAGCACCCACAGCGCGATGTACACCAGGAACTGCGGGCCCGGCAGGAGGCAGCTCAGCACGAACACCAGCCGGACCACGTTGGGCGACCAGCCGAACCTGGCGGCGAGGCCGGAGCACACCCCGGCGATGACCCGGTTGCGGGGACGGACGAGGGCAGCGCTCATGGTGTCGACAGTAGCCCGGACGGGCCACTCGTCTGACGCACACCCGAGCCCGTCGTGTGGCAATTCGGGCGGTTCCGGACGACCTTTTACCAAACGCCCGAGTAACGTCCGGCCCGCTGTCAGACTGCTGCGGTGACCCAGAGCATCGACTCGGTCGAGGAGCTCAAGGTCGAGCCTCGGACCCCGCGTGCGGATCATCGTGTCGACCTGTACCTGATCCTGCTCGCCACGGCAGCGGCCTGTGCGACGTACGTCGTCGCCGGGCTGAGCCAGGTGCTCCCCCCGAACGGGATCGCGATCGCGTTCTTCGCCCTCGCCCCGCTCGCGGGCGCGTTCGCCCTCGTCGTCCTCCTGGCCAGGAGCCGGGGCGGCCGCGAGCCGGCCCTGCGCTGGTACGCGTCCGGGTTGCTCGTCGCCGTCACCGCGATGCTGCTCCAGGTGGTGTCGTTCCCGACCGTCTCCGCGACCGGCGGCCCGCTGGGCACGAACAGCCAGTCGAGCGCCGCGTTGTACCTGCTCTTCCACCTCGCGCCCGCGCTGGGGGCCGTCGCCGGCGCACTCGGCTGGTCGCCGCGCGGGCGACGCCCGCTCACCGTCGTGGGCCTGCTGCTGGCCGCCGGCCTGGCGGTGGACCTGGTGCCGCTCCCCTCGCTGCTCACCGAGGACGGCCGGTTCACCGCGCTGCTGGTGGCCATGGAGTACGTCGTGGCGACGGTCGTGCTCGGCGCCGGGATCCTGTGGGTGCTCCGCAGCGGGACGGTCCGCCAGCCCGCTGCACGCCTGGGTCGCGGTCGCGTTGTCCCTGTCCTTCTACGACGTGCTGTTCAACGCGATCGGCGGCGCACGCTTCACCGCGGTGTGGTGGGCCAGCCTGTCGATGCGCGACGCGACGTACGTCGTGCTCGCGGCCGGCTGCATCGTGGCCGTGCTGACCGCGCTGCGGCAGTCGGAGGCCTACGCGGAGTCCGAGCTGGGACGGCGCGAGCAGCAGCTCGGCGACTCGTTGACCGTCACCCGCCGGCTGCTCACCGCGACCGCCGACCTGTCCCGCGCCACCACGCTCGAGGACGTCCTCGCGGTCGTCCGGGCGAACGCCCGCGCGGCGACCGGCGGTCATGACGCGGTGGTCGCGCTGTCCGGCACGGACGAGCCCCTCTCGGCCTGCGGTCCGGACGCCGCGGGCCTGGTCCGGCTCGTGTCCGAGGACGTGATCGTCGCCGCCTCCCGGGACGCGGTCTTCCTGCACGGCCAGGAGCGGATCTGCGACCACTTCACCGGCGTCGTGCGACCGCCCACCGGTGTGCGGTCGCTGGCCGTCGTCCCGATCGTCGCCGGCGAGTGGCTGTGCGGCCACCTGCTCGTGTGGTCGGTGGACGGCGCCCCCTGGCACCCGCTCGACATGCACCTGCTCAGCGGTATCGCCGACCAGGCCGGGCTGGCGATCGTGCGTGCCCAGGCCTTCGAGGACGAGGCCCGCGCGGCCCGCACCCTGCAACGGTCGCTGCTGCCGCCGGCGCTGCCCGACGTGCCCGGCGTGCGCCTGGGTGCGATGTACCGCCCCGGCGTGCTGGGCTCGTCGGTCGGCGGCGACTGGTACGACTGCATCGCCTTCCGGGACGGCCGGGTGGCCCTGGTGATCGGCGACGTCATGGGCAAGGGTCTGCGGGCCGCGGCCGTGATGGGCCAGGTCCGCACCGCGGTGCGCTCGGTGGCCGCGGCCAACCCGGCCCCGCTCGCCGTGCTCACCGCGCTCGACGAGGTCGCGCTCGACCTGGACGCCGACGAGATCGTCACCCTCACCTACGTGCTGCTCGACCTGCCCGCCGGACGCGCGCACGTCGCCCGTGCCGGCCACCTGCCTCCCGTGGTCGTCGACGCCATGGGACACGCCTCGGTGATCTACGACGGCGGGTCCACGCCGCTCGGGACGCCCGACCCGGACCGCGTCGAGGCGACCGTGCCCCTCGGCCCCGGCTCGACGCTGGTGCTGTTCACCGACGGCGTCGTCGAGGAGCGCGAGCACGCGATCACCGAAGGCCTCGACCTGCTCGTCGAGACGGTCGCCGCCGCCGGTCGCGACCTCCACGAGGACCCGCAGGGCACCGTCGAGCGGCTCGTCGCGCACGCCGACGGCGAGGACGACATGGCCCTGCTGGTGGCCGCCCTCCGCTGAGTTGTCAGGCGCTCACGTCGCCAGGACAACGCCACCGCCTGACGGCGGCTCAGTCGGCCGTCGCGGCGGCGACCCGGGAGCGACCGGCCTCGTCGAGCGGCACCTGCGGCGCGAGATCGACGCGGACGCCGTGGATGGTGCCGGTGAACGCGTTGCGGACCGGCGGGTAGTCGTCGGTGACCGGCGTGCCGCGGTCCACCCCCACGTTGAACGTCTCGTCGAAGCTGAAGTAGTACGCGGTCGTCTGGGGGACGTGGCCGCGCGCGACCTCCGCCCCGTCGACGAGCAGCGTCACCGTCGCCCCGTCGCCGGGCGGGCCGCCGTCGTACTCCACGTGCGCGACCAGCTCGTGCTCCCCCGGCTCCAGCCTCGCGTCACCGCGGACGGTGGTGATCGTGCGGCCGTAGCAGTTGTAGGCGTAGGAGAGCCGTCCTCTCGTGGCAGTAGAACGACCAGCCGCCGAAGCGTCCGCCCTGCGCGACCAGCACGCCGCCGGCGAGCCCGTCGACCGATGCCTGCACCGCCACCGTGTGGGTGCGGTTCTTGACGTTCGGCGCCGCCTCCTCGGTCAGCCGTCCCGTGCGGGGCCCGAAGCTCAGCGACGTGCGTCCCGCGTGCAGGTCGAGACGGCCGGCGAGCTCGGGGTTCTCGCGCTCGGTGACCCGGTCGTCGAGCGGGAGCACCTGGTGCCGCTCGGCCTCCTCGTCGAAGAGGGCGCGCAGCGACGCGAGCAGCTCCGGGTGGTCGGCCGCCACGTCGTGCGCCTGCGTCCAGTCGGTGCTGGTGTCGTAGAGCTCCCACACGTCGTCGTCGAACGACCGGGGCGCGTCGACCATCAGCCACGGCACGCCGTGCCGGGTCACCGCGGTCCAGCCCTCGTGGTAGATCCCGCGGTTGCCGACCATCTCGAAGTACTGCGTGGTGCGGCGCTCGGCGGCGCCGGCGTCGTCGAACGAGTAGCGCATCGACGTACCCTCGACCGGCTGCTGGGGCACACCGTCGACCGACACCGGCGCCGGCACGCCCGCCGCCTCGAGGATCGTCGGCAGCACGTCGATGACGTGGTGGAACTGGTGACGGATCTCGCCGTGCGCCTCGATGCCGGCGGGCCAGTGCACGACGAGGCCGTCGCGGGTGCCGCCGAAGTGAGAGGCGACCTGCTTGGTCCACTGGTACGGCGTGTTCATCGCCAGCGCCCAGCCGGCGGGATAGATGCCGTACGTCGACGCGTCGCCGATCCGGTCCACGACGGCCGCCATGGCCTGCACGTCGTCGGCGTACCCGTGGCCGACGAGGTGCTCGCGGATCGTGCCCTCGGGCCCGCCCTCGCCCGACGCGCCGTTGTCGCCGAGCAGGTAGAGCACCAGGGTGTCGTCGAGCATGCCGAGGTGCTGCAGCCGGTCGACGAGCCGGCCCACGTGGTGGTCGGCGTGCTCGGCGAACCCGGCATAGGTCTCCATGAACCGCGCGGCCACCCGGCGCGACGTCGGGTCGAGCTCGTCCCAGTGCGGCACCCCGTCGGCCCAGGGCGCGAGCTCCGCGTCCGGGGGCACGACCCCGAGCTCCTTCTGGCGGGCGAGCGTGCGCTCGCGCTGGGCGTCCCACCCGTCGTCGAAGGCACCGGCGTAGCGCTCGATCCACTCCGGCGCCACGTGGAAGGGCGCGTGCGTCGCACCGAGCGCGAGGTAGCAGAAGAACGGCTTGTCGGGCGTCAGCTCGTGCTGCGCGGTGACCCAGTCGACCGCGTGGTCCACGAGGTCCTCGGTGAGGTGGTAGCCGTCCTCGGGCAGGCGGTCCGGCTCGACGGGGGTGGTGCCGTCGTAGAGCTGGGGGTACCAGTGGTTCATCTCGGCACCCATGAAGCCGTAGAACCGGTCGAAGCCCTCCCCGGTCGGCCAGCGCGTGAACGGCCCGGCGGTGTTCACCTCCACCGGCGGGGTCTGGTGCCACTTGCCGAACGCCGCGGTGCTCCAGCCGTTGCCGGACAGCACCTGGGCGATGGTCGCGGCGCTGGCGGGCCGGTAGCCGGAGTAGCCGGGCCGGTCGGTCGCCATCTCGGAGGTGACGCCCATGCCGACGGAGTGGTGGTTGCGCCCGGTCATCAGCGCCTGCCGGGTCGGCGAGCACAGGGCGGTGACGTGGAAGCGGCTGTAGCGCAGCCCGCCCTGCGACAGCCGCTCCGCCGTCGGCATCCGGCACGGGCCGCCGTACGCGCTGCTGGCGCCGAAGCCCATGTCGTCGACGACCACGACGAGCACGTTGGGCGCGCCGTGCGGCGGCCGAATGGCCCGCACCGGGTCACGACGTACGTCGATCGGGAGGCGGGTGCGGTCGGGCTCGGACACGGTCACATTGTGGGGCGGGGCACGACGGTCACCCGACGCGGCGTGCCGGTGGCACCGGGACCGGCTCGCAGATCGCCTGAACGCGCCGGGTGGCGAGCTCGATGACGAGCCGGGCGGCCGGGGACAGCTCGGCGTCCTGCCGGTGCACGATCGCCATCGTCTCGTAGGCTCGCGGCCGCAGCGACACCCAGCCGACGCCGGGCGCGAGTCGTGGGGCGACCTGCTCGACCGCGCCGCGGGGCAGCACGGAGTCGGCCAGCCCCATCCCGACGACCTCGACGGCGGTCTCGACGTCCTCGACCTCGATCCGGGTGCGCAGCGTGTGCCCGGCGCGCTGCAACGCCTCCCGCAGCAAGGCGCGCTCGGAGTCGACGTCGCGCCAGCTGGTCTCGGCCATCACCAGGTCGGCCCGGGCCAGCTGGGCCACGGTCACCGGCCGCTCCAGGCGCGACGGGTCGCTGCTCAGGTAGACGAGCTCGTCGCGCGCGACCGGCGTCACCGTCATCCGCTCGGTGGCGACGGGGATCGCGATCAGGGCCGCCTCGAGCCGGCCGCGCCGCAGGTCCTCCTGCACGGCGACCGAGTTCTGGCCGACCAGCTCGACCCGCACACCGGGGTGCCGGGCGAGCACGTCGGCGACGAGCTGGGCACCGAAGTAGAGCCGCGCGGTGCCGAACGTGCCGAACCGGACGGTGCCGGTCACCAGCCCCGCCACGGCCGAGACCGCCTGCCGGCCGGCGTCGACGGAGGCCAGCGTGCGCTCGGCGTGGGGGCGCAGCGCCTCCGCGGACTCGGTCGGGATCACGCCCCGGCCGACGCGGCGGAACAGCGACGCGCCGAGGGTCTTCTCGAGCAGCCGGACCTGCTCGGAGACCGACGGCTGGGCGTAGCCGAGCTCGTCCGCGGCGGCGGTCAGCGAGCCGAGCTCGTAGGTGGCCAGGAAGCACCGCAGCTGGTGGATCGACGTCATAGGTTTTCCCTTGGTCAGAGCCAGGAAAGAGAGGCTACCGCTAGAGATGTGATCCTCCCTAGCCTTGTCCGTACGACGGGCCGCCGGGGCCCGGACGCACCGAGGGAGGAGCCTTCCCATGTTCGACCACCACTGCCCCGCGTGCGGGAAGCGACAGCTGCTCTTCCCCTCGCAGATCACCGGGATCGTCAACGACGAGCAGGGCATCGTCGTGCTGCTCACCTGCTGGTGCGGTGAGCCGGCCGCCATCCGGACCGGGCGGGCGCGTCGCAGCCGGTCGGACCGGACCACGTGCTGGCCTCCTGACTTCCCGGGGCAAACCACCAATACGCCGCGAAGCGCCGGCCGACTACGCCATGCTGGTGTCGTGGAGCCGTCGTCCGGGATCTCGGGCGAAGTGTCGCCGGCCGGCGCGGCTCGGAACGGAGTGGTGGTGGACGCGGAGGTCGTGCGGCAGCGCCTGCACGAGGCCGTGCGCGACGACCGTATCGACCTGCACTACCAGCCCGTGGTGGACCTCTCGAACGGCGCCACGGTCGGGGTCGAGGCCCTGGCCAGGTGGCACGACTGCGAGCTGGGGCCGGTGCCTCCCGACCACTTCATCCCCGTCGCGGAGAGCAGCGGGCTGATCGTCGAGCTCGGCCGCCGGGTGCTCGCAACGCGCGTGCCGCGAGGCGATGACCTGGTCCGACCACCCCGACGCCCGGATCGTCGTCGCCGTGAACGTCTCACCGGTCCAGCTGCGGGAGCCGACCTTCGTGGACGACGTACGCCGGGCGTTGCGCGAGAGCGGCCTGCCCGCCGACCGGCTGTGCCTGGAGGTGACCGAGACCGCGATCGTCGCCGACGTGGCCGAGGCCGCGGCCACGCTGCGCCGGGTCCGCGAGCTCGGCGTCACCCTGGCGCTCGACGACTTCGGCACCGGCCACTCGTCGCTGACGCTGCTCCGCAACCTGCCCCTGCAGTCGGTCAAGATCGACCGCTCCCTGATCCGCAAGGTGGCGAGCGAGGCCCAGGACGCCGTCCTCGTCCAGCTCGTCGTCGACGCGGCGCACACCCTCGGCCTGCGGGTCTGCGCCGAGGGGGTCGAGGAGCTCGACCAGGCCCAGCAGCTCATGTCGCTCGGCTGCGACACCGGTCAGGGCTGGCTGTTCGGCAAGCCCGCACGCCCGGCCGACGAGCCCGTCAAGGCCCTCGACGACGACGGCCCGGCGTGGCTGCGCGCCACCCCGTCCGCGCCGGTCGCGCTCACCGGGAGCGACGACCTCGTCGTGGTGGCGGACCGGCACCGCCGGGTCACCTACGTGTCCGCCTCCTGCCGCCGGGTGCTCGGCCGGATGCCGTCGGAGGTGATCGGCCGGCCGCTCGGCGAGCTGCTCGGCCACGGCCACGACGAGGGCCCGGTCACCCTCCGCGTGCCGCACAAGGACGGCGACGACCGGTGGCTGCGTGGTGTGGTGCAGCCGCTCTACGACGCCTCCGGTGACGTGCGCGAGATCCTCTCCGTGCTCTCCGACGTGACCGCGGGCGTGCTGGGCGACAAGGCGCTCGCCGACAGCGAGGAGCTGTTCCGCAGCGCGTTCAGCGGCGCTCCGATCGGGATCGCCCTCAGCGACTTCGACGGCCGAGCTGCTGCGCGTCAACCCGGCCCTCGCCGAGATGGTCGGCCGCTCCGCCTCGGAGCTGCTGGAGATGACGGTGGCCGACATCACCCACGAGGACGACCGGGACGTCGACGTGGCCAACCTCGAGGAGGTCCGCTCGGGGAAGGTCAGCCAGCACCGCGTCCTCAAGCGCTACCTGCACGCCGACGGCACCGCGATCCCGGTCGAGGTCCACGCCGCCAGCGTGCACTCGGCCGACGGCGAGCCCTACTGCGTCGTCGCGCACGTCCTGCCGGCCTGAGCCCCTCACGCGAGGCCACCCCGCACGACCGGGTACGACGGGACACCGAACGTCACGAGGTCGAGGACGGCGTCGACGTCGAGGTGCTCCTCAACGGCGTCGGCCAGGGCCTCGATCCGCGCGTCCCGCGCCCGGGGGAAGGACACGGCGTCGTCGGGGACGGCCCCGACCTCCCGCAGCCAGGCCCGGCGCAGCGGGTCACCCTCGAGGCCGCCGTGCCACATCGTCCCGAAGACCGCGCCGTTGCGGGCACCGCCGAGGAACGGCTCGTCGTCCCCGAGCGTGACCCGGCCGTGGTGGATCTCGTACCCCGACGCGTCGACACCGAGCGCGGTGCCGGTCGGCAGCCGCAGCACCTTCTCGGTCGCGAACGCGGTGCACACGTCGAGCAGGCCCAGCCCGTCGACCTCGGTGCCCGGCCGCCCCTCGACGCCGTGCGGGTCCGCGACCGTGCGGCCGAGCATCTGGAAGCCGCCGCAGATCCCGAGCACCGCCCCGCCTCGTCGCGCGTGCGCGACCACCGCGTCGGCCAGGCCGCGCTCCCGCAGCCAGGCCAGGTCCGCGACGGTCGACCGGGTGCCCGGGAGCACGACCACGTCCGCGCCGGACAGCGCGCGCGGGCTGTCCGCGAACACCACGTCCAGCCCGGGCTCGAGACAGAGCGCGTCGAGGTCGGTGAAGTTGGAGATGCGCGGCAGCACCACGACCGCGACACGGGTGCGGTCCACCAGGGGTGAGGGTGCGGCGGCCCGGTCCCGCAGCGCCAGCGCGTCCTCGCTGTCCAGCCACAGCCCCGGCAGCCAGGGCAGCACCCCGAGCACCGGACGCCCGGTGACCCGTTCGAGCGTGTCCAGGCCCGGCCGCAGCAGCCCGACGTCGCCGCGGAACTTGTTCACCACGAAACCGGCCATCAGCGCCTGGTCGGCGGCCTCGAGCAGCGCCAGGGTGCCGTGCATGGCGGCGAAGACCCCGCCACGGTCGATGTCGCCGACCAGCAGCGTCGGGATGCCGCCGTGCCGCGCGAGCCCCATGTTGACGTAGTCGTTGGCGCGCAGGTTGACCTCGGCCGGGCTGCCGGCCCCCTCGCACACCACCACGTCGAACCGGCCGGCCAGGTCGTCGTACGCCGCGAACGCCGCCTCGGCCAGCGCCGCACGGCCACCGGCGAACTCCCCCGCCTCCAGGTGTCCCGCGGGCCGGCCCCGGACGACGACGTGGCTGCGCAGGTCGCTGCCCGGCTTGAGCAGCACCGGGTTCATCGCGGACTCCGGCTCGGCCCGCGCGGCGACCGCCTGCACCCACTGGGCGCGGCCGATCTCCGAGCCCTCGGCGGTCACCATCGAGTTGTTCGACATGTTCTGGGCCTTGTACGGCGCGACGTGCAGCCCGCGCCGCGCGAAGGCCCGGCACAGCCCCGTCGTGACCACGGACTTGCCCGCGTCCGACGTGGTGCCGGCGACCAGCAGTGACCCGGTCACAGCACCTGCTCCCCGAGCACACCGGGCGTGGTCAGCAGGGGCGTCAGCGACCCGGGCAGGTCGGCCGCTCCGGGGCCGCCGGCGCGCACCCAGCGGGCGATCTCGTCGACGGCCTCGACGTCGAGCACCTCCCGCAGCCACACCGGGCGGCCGCCGGCGAGCCGAGCGTTGGCGCCCGGCTGGACGACCACGACGTTCGACTTCTCGCACGCGAGCAGGCAGGGCGTCACCTCGACCGAGGCCACTCCCTCGGTCGCGTCCACCAGCCGGTCCAGCAGGACGTCGTGGTCCACGTCCGGGTGCTTGCGCGCGGTGCCGCAGCAGCAGTCCCGGCACACGCGCACCCGCACCGTCACGTCCGCGCGAGCGCCGCCTCGCGCGCCGGCGCCTCCTGCCGCACCGACAGCAGCCCGAACACCGTCCCGAGGACGGCCCACATGGTCGCCAGCTGGACCAGCGACGCGACCCGGAAGTCCCAGATCAGCGCGGCCGGCACATCCGCGGGGATCGTGTCCGGCGTGCCCGGGAGCAGCCAGAGCGCGACGGCGGCCAGCCCGGCCGCAACGACAGCGTCGACGCTGCGACGCACCGCGTCGTCGCGCGAGCGCAGGAGGCGGTCCACCGCGCCGACCACCCCGACGACCAGCAGGCCGACGAGGATCGCGAGCACGTAGATCAGGGTGCGCCGGGAGACCGTGCCAGGGTCACCGACCGCCGGCGGGTTCGCAGGGATGGCCAGCGCCGGCAGCAGCACGAAGACGCCGAAGCCGAACGCCGCCAGCCAGAGGGCCCGCGCGTGGTCGGTCACACCCGGCAGCCGGTGCCGGGTCCGTGCGAACACGACCGCGAACACGAGGCCGAACAGCACACCGGCCAGGGCCGCCGTACCGGCTCCGAAGAGGACCTGGGCGGTCCGCGAGACGATCGCGTCGTCGTGGTGGTGCCCACCGTCGAGGTGACCGCGGGCCTCCTCGATGACGAGCGCGCGCCGGATGACGGGCTCGGTGTGCAGCCACATCACCAGGGCAGAGAGAAGTCCTGCTGCGGCACCGGCGAGAGCGCCGTTCCGCAGCAGCCGTGAGAAGCTCATCAGCCGGCCGGCCTCAGTGGCACGGCACGCCGAGGGCGTGCCGACCGTCGTGGGTCACCTCGTGCAGCCACTGCGCCTGGGACGCGGTGAGCACGGCGCCGTTCTCCTGGAACAGCACGTAGAGCGTGAACAGGGCGACGGCGACCAGCGCCCAGGCCCAGAGCGGGACGGAAACGGGCGCGGCAGCAGCAACAGGTTTGGTCATGGGAATGACCCTTCCTTCCATACCTCGTGGACAGATCGCGCCGCAGCCGGTCTCCTGGCTTCCGGATCAACGTCCTCCTCCCGCCTTCCCGGCACCCTGAGGGCACCAGTGGCAAGAGTGGGAGAGGACTCCCCGGTCACAGTGGCGAGGACCACGCCGGAATCACACCGGCTTCCCGAACACTGCGGCTGCGCCGACCCTCTCACACGCGAAGGCACCCCGGAAAGAGGCATCCCGCAGTCCAGAACGGGTGCAGGATCGAGCATGGAGCGCGCGACCGTCGAGGACTGGGTGCGTCGGTACGAGGAGCTGTGGCGCACGCCAGGCACCGACCGGCTCGGTGAGCTGTTCGCGCCCGGCGCCACCTATCTCCCCTCCCCCTGGGCCGAGCCGGTGGCCGACCTGGCGGCGTTCTGGGACACCGAACGGGTCGGGCCGGACGAGGGGTTCATCGCGACCAGCGAGGTGGTGGCGGTCGACGGCGCGACCGCCGTGGTGCGGGTGTCGGTCGACTACGCCACCGGGAAGCGGTGGCGGGACCTGTGGGTCATCACGCTGGACGACGAAGGCCGGTGCACGGCGTTCGAGGAGTGGCCGTTCGCCCCGCGCCGGCCGGACGAGGCAGTGACTCCTCAGACGAAGAGCGTCGCGGCGCACGCCACGCAGGACATCTCGGTGACCTGCTGGAAGCCGTCGTAGTCGACCGCGACGACGCGCCAGTCGTGGTCGTGCAGGACGGACGTCTGCGTCGGGGAGGTCGGCACGCCTCTGGGTAACCACGGGTGCGCGGTCGTGAACATCGACGAGCAGACCGGTCTAGCCCGCCCTAGAAGCCGCCCTTCTTGCGCAGCGGCCGGGGCCGGCCGTCGGGGTCGTGCAGCACGAGGTACGGCCCCAGCGCGAGGGCCTGCGTGAGGAGGCTGAGCTCCGGCGGCTGCATCGAGCGGAGCCGACCCGGCGGACGGGGCCCGCGACGGCCACCCTCGTGCCAGGCGTCGAGCGCACACGCCGTCGCGGCGTACGACTCGAACATGTCGAGCGGGTCGACGCAGTCGGCCATCACGGCCAGCAGCGACGCCTCGTCGCTCGCGTCGACCTCCGGGTCGAAGGGCCGGTCGAGGTGCTCGGCGGCCAGGGCCAGCCGGAGCCTGCGGGCGTAGGCGCCGTGCTCGCCCTCGTCGTCGCCGTAGGTGCTCCGGTCGACCACCACCGCGGACAGCTCGGAGTCGTGCGTCCACGACCGGCGGTTGAAGTTGTCGGACCCGACCGAGGCCCAGATGTCGTCGACCACGCAGGCCTTCGCGTGCACGTAGACCGGTGTGCCGGCGTGGTTCTCGATCCCGTAGAACGCCACCCGGCCCGGCCCCGCCGCCATCATCTCGGTCATCGCGCGCCGGCGGCCGAGCAGCTGCGGCGGGCGGGAGGCACCCCCGAGGTCGGGGTGCAGCGGCACGACCGCGATCACGTGCAGACCGGGCTCGCGACGCAGCGCATCCGTGAACACGTCGCCCACGTGGTGGCCCCACAGGTACTGGTCCTCGACGTAGACCAGCCGCCGGGCCTTGGACAGCGCCTTGGAGTAGCCACGGGCGACGCTGCGCTCGCCGCCGCGTGCGAACGGGTAGTCCCGGCCGTGGCGCAGGTTGGGGTAGGTGCGCAGCAGCTGGACGACGTGCGTGCCGCCCTCGACCGGCGGGGGTGGCGGCGCCTGCTCGGGCAGCGGGTCGGGTGAGAGGTCCATGTGCAGCAGCCGGTCCTGGGTGACGAAGACCGGGTTGCGGCTCAGCGGGGTCGGGTCCTCCCACCGCTCGCGGAACACCGTCTCCACGTCGAAGACCGCCGGGCCCTGGATCGCCACCTGGATGTCGTGCCAGGGCGGCGTCGCGCCGTACTCGTCCGCGAGCTCCATGGCCTGCGGGTCACCGTGGTGGTCGGTGTCGTCGCGGCGCGAGTGGCACAGGTCGATCCCGCCGACGTACGCGATGTCCCGTGCGGGGTCGTCGCGGTGCCGGATCACCACGAACTTCTGGTGGTGCGAGCCGCCGGTGCGGACCCGCATGTCCAGCAGCGCCTCCGCGCCGCGCTTCTGCAGCGTGCGTCCCAGCAGGCGGTTCTCCCCGGCGGTGAACCCGAGCTTCTCCCAGTGCGAGCGCCAGACCAGGCCACGTACGTCGACCCCGCGCTCGTCAGCGCGGCCGAGCACCTCCGCCACCTCGCTCCCGGGCGCGCCGGTGAGCCGCTCGTCGGCGTCGCCCTGCCAGTCGGTGAAGAAGACCAGGTCGCCCGCGCGGGTCGCCTCGAGCCGCTCGTGCAGCTCGGCGAAGTAGGTCGCCCCGTGCACCAGGGGCCGGACCAGGTTGCCCTCCGACCACGCCTCACGACCCGGGTGCCGGGCGTCGAGCCGGGTGGTCCCGTTGCCGCGTTCACCCTTGTCGAGCAGCCAGTCGGTGGGATCGGGACCCTGGGGCGTGTTCACACGCCAAGCATGCCCTGCAGAACGCGAAGGGTCACTCACCGAGCAGGGTGCCCAGCGGGCCGAGATCGATGTTGAGGTCGGCGGTGGTGAGGTCGTAGCGCTCCTTGAGCTCGTCCATGGCCTGCTCGAGGTGCATCAATCCGTTCCCGAGACCCTCGATCTGCTCGTCGGTGAGGTCGCCCTCGTCGACGCGGCGCAGGGCCTGCTTCTCCATCAGCTGGCGGACCAGCTCGATGATCGTGAGCACGAGCTTGAACAGGTCGCGCTCCACCGACTCGGCGTCGGTCTCGAGCCGCTGAGGAAAGATGTGGCGCTGCTCGGTCATCGCTGTGTCACCCCTCGGCCATCTCATCGCGGACGGAGGTGATCAGGGCGTGCAGCCGCACCTGCACGAGGTCGACGCCGGCCAGCGAGATCACCACGTCGCCGGCCAGCACCACCCCGGTGCCGAGCAGCCGGTCGAGCAGGTCGACGAGCGAGATCTGGCCGCCGGCCTGCTGGGTGTCGGGGCGGCCGAGCGGGTGCTGCTCCACCGACGAGGTCACCGCTGCTCCAGCATCGCGAAGGAGTACGGCGGCCAGGGGCCGGCCGCGTCGATCCCGGCATCGGGGTGCTCGGTCTGCGCCGCACGAACGGCCTCCGCGAACTCCTCGCCGCGGGCGGCGTCCACGAGGTAGGCGCCGTTGAGGGTCATCGTGCCGACGTGCCCGGTGAGCCGCGGGTCCTGGGGCGGCAGCCGGCGGCTCGCCTCGCTGACGGCCGACAGGCGGGCGTGCACCTCCTCGGCCACCTGCACCGCCTGCTCCTCGCCCTGCGCGCGGGTGAGCGTCTCGGCCTTCTTGCGGCGCAGGTAGGCCGCACCACCCTCGGCCGGCGCCGCGGACTCGGCCGGCTGTGCCGCGGCGGCCCGTGGCGCGAACGCCTTCACGCTCCACTCGCGGCGGCCCTCGACCCGGTCGAGCACCTGCTCCAGGGCGGCGTGCCACTCGTCGATCCGGCGACGCACGCCGATGTCGTCCAGGCAGATGGTGGCCAGCCGCAGCGGCGCGACCGGTCCGTGCTCGGCAACCGCGTGCACCACCTCGTCGTGACGGCGGGCGACCTCCTCGAGCCACTCGAGGCGTTCGAGGTTGCGACGCAGCCCCTCCTCGCCGTACTCCTCGAGGTCGACGTCGCTGACGACCGCCGACAGGCCGCGGTGCTCCAGCACGTCCAGCCGTCCGTCCCCCAGCCCCGGCACGTCGGCCAGCACCACGGGGTCCAGGCCGCGGCTGATCGCGTAGAGGTAGCGGCCCTGCCCGACCACGTGTCCTGCATCGTGCCCCGTGACCTGGTCAGCCACGCTTCGCGCTCCCCTCCCCGGACTCGAGCTCGAGCTCCTCGACGCGCTCACGCAGCCGGCGGTTCTCGTCGGCGAGCCCCTGCTCGCTCGTGCTCAGCATCGGGTCGTTGCGCCACCAGTCGATGCCCATCTCCTTGGCCTTGTCGACCGAGACGATGAGCAGCCGGATCTTGATCGTGAGCAGCTCGATGTCGAGCAGGTTCACGCGGATGTCGCCGGCGATGATGATGCCCTTGTCGAGCACCCGCTCCAGGATGTCGGCGAGGTTCGCGGGCTGCTGCGGGCGCCCCCACGAGCCACGCTCGCCGACCGGCCCGGCGTACGGCCTCGACGCCGGCACCGCGTCGGACGCGTCGGTCATCTCAGTCCTCCCCGGGCACACCGCGCGCGTAGCGGCGCAGCCGCCGGTAGCCCATCAGGTCCCCGTCCTCGTCGACCTGCACCTCGTAGAGCGCGAGGACGTCCGTGGTGTCCGGGATCCGGCGCACCTCCACGACCTCGACGTGCACCTTCCAGCCGTCGTCGGTGCGCTCGAGACCGGTCACGCCCTCGACGCCCTTGCCGGTGAGCTCGAGCAGCTGCTGGGCAGCCCGGGCGGCCACCTGCGAGGCGGTCGCCCGCTTCGCAGCGCTCGCCCGCGGTGCCGAGGCGCGCTTCTCGGTGGTCTTCTTCGCGGTCTTCTTGGCGGGGCTCTTCTTGGCCGCGGTCTTCTTCGTCGCGGAGTCTTCGGAACTCGCGGTCGTCATCGGTCATCCCTCCTGGGTCTGGTGCGTCCGACCATCAGCCGGCCGACGAGCTCTTCCTCCCACGCGTCCGCCTCCTCCTCGGAGAGCTCTCCCGAGGCGCGCTGCCGCGCGACCTGCTCGAGCTGCGCGCGGATGCGTCCCGGGTCGTAGAACTCCTCCTCGGCCTGGCGTTGGATCTGCTCGGCCGCCCACACGGTGCCGCGCAGCGGCGCCAGCGGAAGTCCGAGTATGCCGGTGATCAGGCCCATCCCGCACTGCCCACGAAGTCGTACGGCGCGACGGGGCCGACCAACCGCAGCCGGATCCGCTCGTGCACCGCCTCGGCGAGGCCCTCGAGGTGCTCCTCGACGGCGGTCAGGTTGACGGTGTCGACGAGCAGCGCCACGTCGACCACGTGCTCGAGGCCACCGCCGCTGCCCCGCTCGGACCAGGCCGCGACGTAGGGCGTGACGGCATCCATCAGCACGGCGGCGTCGTCCTCGCGCTTGAGCTCCATGGCCCGTGAAACCAGCTCGCCGAGCCGGACCCGCTCGCCGTACGCAGCGTCCTCGGGGAGGTCACGGGTGCGCTTGCGGAGCGCCGCCACCTCGGGGTCGGCGGCGACCACCTCGGCGAGCACCGTGTCCTGCACGTAGGTCGCGCGCAGGTTGAGCTGCACGCGGCCCTCGAGCTCCTCGAGCAGGTGCACGAAGTCGTCGTAGCCGGGGGCCAGCACGTCCTCGACCACCATCTCGTCGTCGGCGAGCACCGACCCGAAGTGCACGGGCACGACAGCCGTCAGACCGGCGAGCGCGTCGAGCACCTCACTGTGCGCGACCAGGTCCGCTGCTTTGCCCGGCGGTCGCTCGAGCGCGATGTCGCTGACGACCGCCGCGATGGCCTCGTGCCGCACCAGCCGGACCGGAGCCTTCTCCAGCCCGGCCATGCCGGCCGGGATCAGGTCGTCCGCGAAGGCCACCACGCCGTAGACGTAGCAGCCCCGCTCGGTGTCGAGGTCGTGCTGCTGCTCGGTGCTCGTCGTCGCGGTCACGCGTCCTCTGTGCTACGACGGCGCGAGGAGCTCTTGCGCGCCGGACGCCGCTCCTCGTCGTCGCCGCCGCCGGTGATGGCCTTCTTGACGCCCTTGACCGCGCCGCTGGTCTTCTTCGCCGCGCCACCCTCCTGCATGTCGCCGATGAACTCGCCGAGGTCCTTGCCGCCCTTCTCGTACAGGTCGAGACGGTTGGTGGCCTCCGCGAAGCGCAGGTAGGTGTCGACGCTCGCGATCACGATGCGCGCGTCGATCGTGAGCAGCTCGATACCGACGAGCGAGACCCGGACGTAGGCGTCGATGACGATGCCCTTGTCGAGGATGACCTCGATGACGTCGGCAAGACCGCTGGGCGCGGGCCGCTCGAGGTAGCCGCCGCCGCGGCGCTGCTGGGTCTGGGTCACGGTGTGTGGTCCTCTCGTGTGGTGGGGCTCGGGGCTGTGTTTCCGGGGTGGGTGAGGTCAGCTCGCACGACGGCGCCGACGGGGCGGCTCCTCCTCTTCCTCGTACTCGTCCTCGGGCTCACCCTCCTCGGGCTCAGCCTCGTCCTCGTACGCGTCCTCTGCATAGTCCTCTTCGCCCTCGGCAGGCTCCTCCGCCCCCTCGGGCTCCGCCTCATCCTCGTACGCGTCCTCCGGCTCACCCTCCTCGGGCTCGCCTTCCTCCGGCTCGGCCTCGTCCTCGTACGCGTCCTCGGGCTCACCCTCCTCGGGCTCACCCTCCTCGTCGTACTCGTCCTCGGGCTCACCCTCCTCGGGCTCACCTTCCTCGTCGTACTCGTCCTCGGGCTCGCCCTCGTCGTACTCGTCGCCCTCGTCGTACTCCTCGGAGCCTTCGGCGTCCTCGGCCTCCTGGCGCTGCTGCTCCTCCTCCTCGACGACCTCCTCGTGCGTCTTCACGACCTCGCCGTCCTCGATGATGCCGCGCCAGCCCTCGACCTCGTCGGGGTTCAGGATGGTGCGGGTCATCACGTGCCGGCGGAAGTGCTTGATCTCGAGGCGGGCTCGTCGTCCCCCGGCGCGCCAGATGTTGCCGGTGCGCTCCATGAAGCCCTGCGGGTAGTACTCCAGCACCACCAGGATCCGGGTGAGGTTGGGGCCGAGCTCGTGGAAGGTGACCGCGCCGTCGACGTGGCCCTTCTGGCCCTTCGACTTCCAGACGATCCGCTCGTCCGGGACCTGCTCGAGGATCGTCGCCTCCCAGGTGCGGTGCGACCAGAACACCTGCGCCTTGAAGGTGAGCTTGTTCTCGTCCTGCGCGTCGACCGTCTTGACCTTCTTCATGAAGCTCGGGAACGAGCCGAACTCGGTCCACTGGTTGTACGCGACCGTGATCGGCACGCCGACGTCGATCTCCTCGATGATGTTCATCGCCTTGGTGGCCTTGGGGTTGCTGCTCCCGCCACCGCCACCGGTGAGCTTGTCCTTGACTCCGGACGCGGCACCCTTGAGCGCGCCCTTGATCGGGGACTCACCCTTGGCCAGGGCCTCGCCGCCCTTGGCGGCCGCCTTGCCGAGGGGCCCACCGCCGGCGACGTCCTCGAGCTTGTCGGTCAGTCCACCGACTCCCCCGGTGACGGACTCCATCGCGCGTTCGCCGAGCGCCTTGAGCACGTCCTGCCCGGCGCCCCTCAGCTTGGTCATCGCATCGTTGTCAGCCATGGACCATCACCTCCCAGAGCGCTTCTGCGTGGTCTTCTTGGCGGTCTTCTTGGCCGCTGCCTTCTTCGCCGGCGCCTTCTTCGCGGTCTTCTTGGCGGCGGTCTTCTTGGCCGCTGCCTTCTTCGCCGGCGCCTTCTTGGCCGTCGACCGCGCTCCCGCGGTCTTCTTCGCCGCCGTCTTCTTCGCCGGCGACCCGGTCCGCTTCGCGGTGCCGCTGGCGCGCGAGCTCGTCTTCGTGGCCGTCGACCCTGCGGCGGCGGTCTTCCGGCTCGCGGTCTTCTTCGCCGCGGCCTTCTTGGCCGGTGCCCGGCGGGCAGGGCGGCTCCGACCCGCGCCCGTCGAGGCGCGACGCGGGCGTCGGCGAGGTCGCCGCTCGGGCTCGGGCTCGGGCTCGGCCTCGTCCTCGTCCTCAGCCTCGTCCTCAGCCTCGTCCTCGGGCTCGCCCTCGTCCTCGGGCTCCTCCTCGGGCTCCTCCTCGGGCTCGTCCTCGGCCTCGTCCTCGGGCTCCTCCGCCTCGGACTCAGGCTCCTCGTCGTACTCGTCCTCGGCCTCGCCGGCCTCGTCGTACTCCTCCGGCTCCTCGTCGTACTCGTCCTCGTCCTCGTCGAGCACCTCACCCTCGACGTCGCCGCCGCGCCGGCGCAGCGAGTCGCTGAACCCCTCGAGCCGCGACGTCGCCTGCGAGATCGCGGCGCCCTTCGCGGCCTCGAACATCCGGCCGGTGATCTGCTCCTGGAGCTTCTGCAGCTCGGGGTTCTTCTCGAGCAGCTCGGAGCCCTGCTTCAGCAGCGCGCCGGGGCTGGTCGCGATGCGCTGGCCGGCCAGCATGCTGCCGACGGTGATCGCGAGCTTGAGTTTCTTGGTCCTGCCGAGCAGGTAGCCGCTGGCCACAGCCACGGCGATCTTCGATGTGTTGCTCATCCGCTCCCTCGAATCCTTTCGACGTCCTTGAGTCAGACGTCTCTGGCTTCCTCCCGATTTGATCTCGTGCCCGCTCCACGCGGGCGCAAACCCCTCGGGGGTGAGGGAGGCCGCGGCGGCTAGCCCTCGACTCCGTCGGGCTGCGCGTCGAGAGCCGTCACGGAGGCCAGCAGCGCGTCCACGGCGGCACGCAGGTGCGGCTGGCTCAGGGCACCGTCCCCGATCGCGGAGACCAGCCGGTCGGCGAGCACGGTCACCTTCACGTTGCGATGGCTCGACCACCAGCGAAGCAGGGCGATCGCACCGTCGGCGTCGAAACCGTAGGCCAGCGACAACGCACCCTTCGCCTGCTCGATCGTCGCCCGGTTCGCGACGACGTCCGCGACCGCCCGGTCGATCCGGTCGTTCGCCTGCTCGGGGCCGAGGGCACCGATGTCCACCACGTGACCGTGCACGGCAGTGGGACGACCCTCGTCGTACGTCGCCTCGCCGACGACGAGCACCTCACGCGGACCGTCGGGGCGGCTGATGTGCTGCAGCGTGCTGAACGGCACCCGGCCCTCGATCGCGTCGAACACGAGGCGGGCCACCTGCTCGCGCTCGCCCTCCACGAGAAGACCCAACAATCCGGACAAGTCGACCGGGGCGTCCGGGCCGAGCCCGAGGATGTTGAGCGTGGTGCCCGCCAGCGTCCACCGATCGGCGGACACGTCGTAGTGGTAGCGACCCGTGGGCAGGGAGGCCACTGGGCCGTGGATGCTCTGGGCACCCTCTGGAGTCATGTGCAGACAACCTTCGACGACACCCCGTGAGGGGTATGGAGAAAGGGAGCCCGCCTTTTCTCAACGGACCAGGAGAACGTTCAGCCTATCTCCCGGAGTGTGGTTTCGCCGGGAGGTGGGTACGTTCGAGATGTCGGGCCGAGACGGCTCGCGGACACGAGCGGCTAGTGGTGGCCGCGCTGAAGCACACCGGCAGACACCTCTTCTCCCGGACTTGCTGGAGCCCACGGCAAGTGCAGACCCGGCCTCGGTGCCGGAAAGCACAGGCGGTGTACGTCATGAACAGCTCCACCCGCGTCCTCGAACGGACGCCCCTCCCCGAACAACGCCTTCCCACTCGTCTTCCCGGCTCCCGCGCAGAGCGGGCCGAACGCACGGCGGACCTGCTCGCCCGGGCCGTCGGCGCCGGCACGGAAGAACGCGCACGGCTCCTCGACGAGGTGGTCGTGATCAACATGGGCGTGGCCAACGCGATCGCCTCGCGCTACCGGTCCCGCGGCATCTCCATCGACGACCTCCACCAGGTGGCCTACCTCGCCCTGGTGAAGGCCACGCACGGCTACGACCCGTCGAGCGGGCACAACTTCCTCTCCTACTGCGTCCCCACCATCCGGGGTGAGCTCAAGCGGCACTTCAGGGACCAGGGCTGGACGGTGCGGCCGCCCCGCCGGATCCAGGAGCTCCAGGCCCGCATCTCCAGCGCGGAGGCCGAGCTGTCCAACGCCCTGGGTCGCTCACCGCGGCCGAGCGAGATCGCGTCACACCTCGACGCGGACCTCGAGGAGGTGACCGAGGCGCTGGCGACCGATGGCTGCTTCACGCCCGCCAGCCTCGACAAGCCGGTGGGCACCGACGGCGAGACGTCCCTCGGAGACCTTCTCGGCGAGGACGACGTCAGCATGTCCGCGGCCGAGGCACGGGTGGTCCTCGCCCCCGCCGTACGTCGTCTCGGCTCCCGCGACCGACGGATCCTGATGCTGCGCTTCTTCCGGGGGTGGACCCAGCAGGAGATCGCCGACGACATCGGCGTGACGCAGATGCAGGTCTCGCGACTGCTCAGCCGGATCCTCACCGAGCTTCGGGAGCAGATCGACGAGCCGCACCCGGGCTGAGGTCAGCCTTCCGGAGTAGTGTCACGAGGTCGACCTGTCGCCGAGATGAGGCGACGGCAGCGCCGGGGAGGAGGGTGGCTTCCGTGGACACCGACCCCAGCGATGCTGCCTACTTCGCACGGCTGAGCACCGACCTCCTCGAGCTCCACGAGGAAGAGCCCACGTTGCAGCGTGTCGTCGACCGGGCCGTCCAGGTGGTGGGTCCGTGCGAGTGGTGCGGGATCTCGCTGCGCAAACGCCGCAAGAAGGTCGAGACCGCCGCCGCCTCGTCGGAGGTCGCGCGTCTGTGTGACGCGCTCCAGTACGACCTCGGCGAGGGCCCCTGCCTGGAGGCGATCTGGGACAACGACTGGTATGTCACGCACGACACGTCCACCGACGCCCGGTGGCCACAGTGGGGTCCGCGGGTCGCCGAGCACGGGGTCGGGTCCGTGCTGAGCATCCAGCTGGCGACCGAGACGGAGATGATCGGCGCGCTGAACCTGTACGCCGGTCCGGTGCACGCCTACCAGCCGGACGACATCGACCTGGCCCTGATCTTCGCGGCGCACGCGACCAACGCCCTCAGCGCGGCCCGACTGGTCTCGGGCCTGCAGACCGCTGTGCAGAGCCGGCACCTGATCGGCGTGGCCCAGGGCGTCTTGATGAACCGCTACGAGCTCACGCTGGACCAGTCGTTCGAGGTGCTGCGCCGCTTCTCCAGCCAGGCGAACGTCAAGCTGCGCGACCTCGCAGCCGCCGTCATCGAGCATCGGCGGCTCCCCGACCTGGACCTCGACGAGCTGCGACGGTCGAGCCGGGAGGGTTAGGGCCGGCGAGGGCTCAAGTCCGCACTCGCACATGCCGAACCTTCCGACGGGGCCGAAACAGCACTCCGTCTGCGGCGGGGAGGACGACGATGCTCGACGTACGACAGGTCCATCACGAGGTGCCTGAGCTGCGCAGCGGCTACGACGAGGCGACGGCGTTCGCCGACTTCTGCCACTACCTCGGCGGTACGGCGGTCGAGAGCCAGGCCCGCGCGCTCCTCGAGGCGGCGCGGGCCCTGCTGGAGGCCACGACCGGCGAGCTCGCGCGCAGCGGCCTCGACGAGCCCGGCCCGCGGACGCCCCGGCAGCGCCAGCGGTCCTGACACCTCAGCCGCCGCGCAGCGGTGTGGCGTCCAGGTCGTCCACCAGCTCGCGCGGCGTCGGGTACACGCGTGCGGCTCCCGCCCCACGCAGCTCGGCCTCCCCGAACCCACCGGACAACAGGCCGATCGCGTAGCAGTCCAACGCCCGGGCAGCTTTGACGTCCCACACCGCGTCGCCGACCACGGCCGCGAGCCGGCCACCCACGCGCTTCACCGCCGCCTCGACCAGGTCGGGAGCGGGCTTCGAGGCGGCGACGTCGGCGCTCGAGGTGCGGGCGTCCACCTGGTCGCTGCCCTCGACCCGCGCCAGCAGCCGGGCCGTCTGGCCGGCTTCCCCGAGCTGGCGAGGGCCACCTTGAGCCCCCGCTCGCGCAGGGCCCTGAGCAGGTCGGCCGCGCCGGGGAGCGCCACGACGTCCTCGATGACCTCCTCGAACAGCTCGTCGTGGCGGGCACGCACCCGGTCACCGTGCTCCTCCTCGACCCGGCTTCCCGCGACGTGGGCAACCAGTCGGTCGCCACCCATGCCGATGGCCCGGTGCACCCGGAAGCGCGGCACGACGACACCGACCTCGGCGAAGGCGCGCGACCAGGCGTCCGTGTGCTGGTAGACGGTGTCCACGAGCGTGCCGTCCACGTCGAGCACTGCGGTGTCCACGGTGGTCATCTGCGTCCTTCCTGTCGGGGTCCTGGTCCGTGCCCAGCGGCCCGTGAGGCAAACGCCGCGGGTTTGTCAGGCCGGCTCGCGGGTACCGCGCCCCCCTCCGCCGCGGCGACTCCGACACCGGGGCGGCGAGGAGGTGCCAGACGCATGCGGCCGGTGCCGGAGACAGCCGAGATCCTCGAGCGGATGCGCAGCTCGGGGCAGGAGGTGCCGGACCTCCAGAAGCTCGCGGACCGGGTCGAGAGCGTGGTCCCGCAGTGCGTGGGCCTGAGCGTGAGCTACCCGGCGGAGCCGCTGACCTTCACCCTCGTCTCGTCCGGCTCGCCGGTGGCACGGATGGACGCGCTGCAGTACCTCGCCGGCGGTCCCTCGGTGGGCGCGGTGACCGAGGAGACGCCACCGGAGTGGCGTGCGGACGACGTCCTCGACGAGGAGGGTTGGCGGCTGTTCGCACGGCGTGAGGCCGCCCAGGGCGTGGCGAGCACGTTGTCGCTGCCGGTGCGGGACGGCCGGGGTGTCGTCGCGTGCGTGAACCTCTACGCGTCCACACCGGACGCCTTCCAGGGGCACGTCGACGAGCTGGCGACGGCGTGCGGCGCGCTGGCCGTGGACGCGGTCTCCAACGCCGACCTGGCCTTCAGCACGAGGCTCGAGGCAGCGACGACCGCGGTGCGGCTCGCCGAGCAGGACGAGCTCGACCTGGCCGTGGGCATCGTCGCGGCCCGGCTGGAGGTCTCCACCGACGCCGCGGAGCGACTGCTGCGTCAGGCGGCGCTGCGGGCGTACGTGCCCCTTCCGCACCTGGCCCGGGTCGTCATCGACAGCGGGGTGTAGCGCCGGCGCCTGCGCTCGCTCAGCGCACGACCAGCAGGTGCTCGCCGCGCGGCACCAGCTCGCCGACCACCGGGTGTCCGGGAAGCTCCCCGGCCACCAGAAGCCCGCCGGAGGTCTGCGCGTCGGCGAGCAGCACCAGCTCGTCGTCGTCGACCGAGGCGCTCAGGTGCGGGCGCACCCAGTCGAGGTTGCGCCGGCTGCCGCCGGGCACGTACCCGTCCCGCAGCGACGGGCGGGCGGCCTCCAGGTAGGGCACCGCGGCGGCGTCCACGACGGCGGTGACGCCGCTGGCCCGCGCCAGCTTCATCAGGTGCCCGAGCAGGCCGAAGCCGGTCACGTCGGTCGCGCACGCCACGCCGGCGTCGAGGGCCGCCCGGGAGGCGTCGCGGTTCAGTCGGGTCATCGTCTCGACGGCGTCCGGGAACACCTCGCCGGTCGCCTTGTGCCGGTTGTTGAGCACACCGAGACCGAGCGGCTTGGTGAGGGTGAGCGGCGTCCCGGCGCGGCCGGCGTCGTTGCGGAGCAGGTGGTCCGGGTCGGCGAGCCCGGTCACGGCCAGGCCGTACTTCGGCTCGACGTCGTCGATGGTGTGACCGCCGGCCAGGTGGCAGGCCGCTTCGGCGGCGACGGCGGCGCCACCCCGCAGCACCTCCGCGGCCAGGTCGAACGGGACCCGGTCGCGTGGCCACATGAGGAGGTTCACCGCCACGAGCGGATCGGCGCCCATGGCGTAGACGTCGGACAGGGCGTTGGCCGCCGCGATCCGGCCCCAGTCGTAGGGGTCGTCCACGACCGGCGTGAAGAAGTCGGCGGTCAACACCACCGCCCGGTTGCCTTCGACGCGCACCACCGCCGCGTCGTCGCCGTTCTCCAGGCCGACCACCAGGTCGTGCTCCGCGTGCCCGACCCCGAGTCCGGACAGCACGCGCTCCAGCTCACCCGGCGGCACCTTGCAGGCGCACCCGCCACCTGACGCCAGCTGGGTCAGGCGTGTCGTCGTGCTCACGTCCACCAGGTCCACCACGCCTCTCGTCCGGTCCTCGCCCCAGCACAGCATCCCCCAAGGTGGGCAGGGCGTCGGTGTCAGGCTTCGGGGCGGGCCAGCCGGACGATCACGCCGCGGTCGTAGGCGCGGATCTCAACCAGCTCGAGGTCGGCGGCGGTCGGTGTGTCGAGGCTTCTCGCCAGCGTGTGCGCCTGCGCCGTGGTGCCGAGCTGCAGGAGCGCCCAGCCGTACGACGCGAGGTGCCGGTCGATGACCCGCACGCACCGGCCGGCCACGTCGAGCCCGTCGTCCTCGGGTGGGTCGGCGATGACCCCGGCGAACCACTCGCCGGGCTCCAGCACCTCGTCGACCAGGCCCTGCCGCACGTCGACCACGCCCAGCGCCCGGTTGCTGTGTGCGTTGGCGCGGGCCAGCTCGCACGCGTGCGGGTCGGCGTCCACCATCACCAGGTCCCGGCGCCGGTGCGCCACCGCCAGCAGGCCGATGTGTCCCACGCCCGCGCACAGCTCGAGCACCGGGCCGGGTGGTGCCGTCCGCAGCAGGTCCTCGGCCCACCGCGACTGGGCGACGGTCCAGGCCCGCGGCTCGAGCACCGGGTCGTCGTACGCGACCGCCAGGCCTCCGAAGTCGGTCTTCCTCGGCGTCGACGTCATCCGCGCCGCGTACCCCGCACGCGCACCCTCATGCGTCGCGCTACCGGGTGGTGGCCCGGTCCTCGGCGGCGCGGGCCGCCATCCGCTCGCGCTGCGGGACCACGGTGTACTTCGGGTCGCGGGCGGACGCGAGCCCGGCCTCGAAGACCCCGAACCGGGTCGTCACCGAGCCCGCGACCAGGGCGGCGCCGGCGACCGCGCGCAGCAGCCGCGACCGGCGGCCGAGGACGGCGAGCGTGGCGCCGGTGACGGTGGCCGCGCGGGCCGCCTTCATCAGCGTCCCGGACCGGCCCTGCTGGTAAGGCTCGGCCACCATGCCGAGACGCCGCTCCATCGTCTCCACCGAGGCGATCTCGAGCACGGCGCCGGCGACGGCCAGGCGACGGGCGGGGCCGCTGGCGGCGACCGGCAGGGCCGCCATCGCGAGGCCCCCCGCGGCGGCCGCCCCGGAGCCTCCGAACACGAACGGCAGCTCCTGGCGGGCGGTGTGCCAGGCGGGCACGGCGGTGTTGGCGAGCAGCGCCGCGGTGTACGTCGCGAGCGGCCCGCCGAACGCCGCGGCACCGACCCCGGCGAGCCGGCCGAGCCGCGGCAGCCGGCCGGTCACCTGGGACGCGGCAGCGGCCGACGACAGGGACGCGAAGGGCGCGAGGATGAACGACCCGACCGACAGCGGCGAGGTCACCTTGAACACCCGGAGCATGTTGAGGAAGCGCTCCGGACGGCCGAGGTCGTGGACCAGGAAGACCGTCCCGACGCCGGCGCCGCCGGCCGCCACCAGCCGGGTGAAGTGCTCGAGCTGCTCGTTGCCGGACACCGCCGCACCCTCCGCGAGCAGGGCGGAGGCGCCGGAGAGGCCGCCGAGGAAGAGGTAGAGCGGGACGTCCGGCGTCTTCCACGTCGGCGTCTTGATGATCTGGCGGCCGTAGTAGGACTCGAACTCCGGCGGCGGCACCATGGAGCGTTCCTTCACGTGCGCCGCCCCAGGAACGACGCGACGCCGAGTCCCACCAGGGTCGCGGCGGCCGCACCCACGTGCTTCCACATGGTCGCGATGTCGCGCGTCGGCACCACCGGGTCCGGCGGCAGGCCGTAGACCTCCGGCTCGTCGAGCAGCAGGAAGAACGCACCGTCGCCGCCGACGCCGTCCTCGGGGTCGCGGCCGTAGAGCCGGGCGACGTCGACGCCCTTCTCGTGCAGCTCGGCGACCCGGCGGTCGGCCCGCTCGCGCAGCTCGTCGAGCTCGCCGTACTGGATGGACTCGGTGGGGCAGGCCTGCGCGCACGCCGGCGTCTGGCCGTCCTTGAGCCGGTCGTAGCAGAGCGTGCACTTGAAGGCCCGGCCGTCCTCCTTGCGCAGGTCGATGACGCCGTAGGGACAGGCCGAGACGCAGTAGCCGCAGCCGTTGCAGACGTCGGGCTGCACGACGACGGTGCCGAACTCGGTGCGGAACAGCGCACCGGTCGGGCAGACGTCGAGGCAGCCGGCGTGCGTGCAGTGCTTGCACACGTCCGACGACATCAGCCAGCGCACCCCGCTGTCGCCGGAGGCGGCCTGCTCCTCACCGCTGGGCGCGGCCTGCGGCAGCCCGCTCTCGTGGGTGTCCCAGCCGGGCGGACCCATGCCGGGCAGGCCGAGGTCGGTGGTCGTGGGGTGCAGGGGCTTCTCGACGAACGCGACGTGCCGCCAGGTGCTGGCGCCGAGCGCCTGCGTGTTGTCGTAGGACATCCCGGTCAGCAGGTAGCCGTCGTCGGGGACCTCGTTCCACTCCTTGCAGGCCACCTCGCACGCCTTGCAGCCGATGCACACCGACGTGTCGGTGAAGAAGCCCATGCGCGGCGGGTGCGCCTCGTAGCCGGCGTCGGCCTGCACGTCGTCGAGCGGGCCGTGCAGCGAGTTGGTCCGCATCAGTCGGTCCCTCCATCGATCGGGGCATCGGTGTTCTGCTCGGGGTGCACTCCTGCGCGGCGGCGGTAGTCGTCGACGTACGCCGTCAGGGCGGCGCCGCGGGGGCGGCGGCCCGGCCGGATGTCGCAGGTCCCCACCTTGTCCTGGATGTAGACGTTGGGGTCCAGCGTCAGGTTGACCAGGTCGTTGGGCGAGTCGCCCTGGGTGATGCCGTTGCGGCCCCAGTGGTAGGGCAGGCCGACCTGCTCGACGTACCGCTCCCCCAGCCGCAGCGACCGCAGCCGCTCGGTCACCAGCACCCGCGCCTCGATCGCCGCGCGCGCGGTGACGATGGTCGCCCAGCCGAGGTGCTCGAGCCCGCGCTCGCGGGCCAGCCGCGGCGACACCTCGCAGAACGGCTCCGGCTGGAGCTCGGTGAGGTAGGGCAGGGTGCGGCTCATCCCGCCGGCGGTGTGGTGCTCGGTGAGCCGGTAGGTCGTGAAGACGTAGGGGAACACCTCGCTGACGCTGGGGTTGATCGGGTTCGCCGGATGCACCACGTGACGGCGCGAGGGGTTGTTCTGCTGCGGGTGCAGCGCGTTGTGCACGGGCGACTCGGGCGGCTCGTAGTGCGTCGGCATCGGCCCGTCGGCGACGCCCACGGACGCGAACAGCCAGGCCTTCCCGTCGGTCTGCATGATGAACGGGTCCTGGCCGCCGATCGCGTCGGGACCCTTGGCGCCCTCCTCGGGCACGAAGTCCGGCGCCCGGTCGGGCACGAAGTCCGGCACGTCCGCGCCGGTCCACCTGCCTTGCTCGGCGTCCCACCAGACGTACTTCTTGCGCTCGCTCCACGGCGTCCCGTCGGGGGCCGCGGACGCGCGGTTGTAGAGGATCCGCCGGTTCGCCGGCCACACCCAGCCCCACTCCGGGGCGACCAGGTCCTGCTCCCAGTGCGGCTTGCGGCGCCGGGCCTGGTTGACCTCGTCGGCGTAGACGCCGCAGTAGATCCAGCAGCCGCAGCGGGTGGAGCCGTCGGCCTTCAGCTGGGTGTACGACGACAGCGCGCCGCCGTCGGGGCCGGTGCCGTTGATCTCGCGGAGCACCGCCTGGCCGTCGACGTCCCCGTGCTCGTCGAGCGGGTAGTCCCAGACCAGGTCGAGCAGCGGGCGGTCCATCTCGTCGGTGGAGCCGGCCAGCTTCTGCCGGATCCGGTGTCCCAGCTCGTAGTAGAAGTCGAGCTCGCTGCGCGCGTCACCCGGCGGGTCGACCGCCTTGTCGCGCCACTGCAGCATCCGCTGGGTCTGCGTGAACGAGCCGGCCTTCTCGACGTGCGAGGCCGCGGGCAGGAAGAACACCTCGGTGCCGATGTCCTCGGTGACCAGCTCGCCGGTCTCGATCTCCGGGCCGTCCTTCCAGAACGTCGCGGACTCGATCATCTGCAGGTCGCGGACCACGAGCCAGTCGAGGTTGGCCATGCCGAGGCGCTGCATCTTGCCGTTCGACGAGCCGACCGCGGGGTTCTCGCCCACCAGGAAGTAGCCCTTGCAGCGGCCCTCGATCTGCGCCTTGACGGTGTTGTACGTCGAGTGGTCGCCGGTCACGCGCGGCAGGTAGTCGAAGCAGAAGTCGTTGTCGGCGGTGGCCGCGTCGCCCCAGTAGGACTTCAGCAGGCTCACGGCGTAGGACCGCATGTTCCCCCAGAAGCCGGCCTTGCCCTCGTCGGGCTCGACGTAGGAGTCGAGGTCGTCGTGGAGCTCGGCGTTCGGCATCGGCAGGTAGCCCGGGAGGATGTTGAACAGTGTCGGGATGTCCGTCGAGCCCTGGATGCTGGCGTGCCCGCGCAGCGCCATGATCCCGCCGCCGGGCCGGCCGATGTTGCCGAGCAGGGTCTGCAGGATCGCGGCCGTGCGGATCATCTGCGCGCCGACGCTGTGGTGGGTCCAGCCGACGGCGTAGCAGAGGGCGGTGGTGCGCTCGCGCCCACTGTTGCTGGTCAGGGCGTCGGCGACCTGACGGAACTGCTCCGGCGAGATGCCGCAGACCTCCTGCACCATCTCGGGCGTGTAGCGCGCGAAGTGCCGCTTGAGGATCTGGAACACACAGTTGGGGTGCTCGAGCGTCTCGTCGCGGAAGCCCTTCCAGTTGACCGGCGCACCACCGGAGCCGTGGCTCTCCGACCGCGCGGCCGCGTGCGACTCCTTGGCGGTGCGGCCCGCGTCGCCCGGCACGCCGTACGGCGCCGTGCGGCGGATCTCCGGGTCCAGGCCGCTGTCGTCGTCCTCGTAGCGCCACGTGGTCGGGTCGTAGTGGCCGGTCTCCGGGTCGAACCCCGAGAACAGGCCCTCGAGGTCCTCCGTGTCCCGGAACGTGTCGGCGACGATCGTCGCGGCGTTGGTGTACGCCACGACGTACTCACGGAAGTCGAGGTCGTTCGACAGCACGTGGTTGACCAGCGCGCCCAGGAACGCGATGTCCGAGCCGGCGCGGATCGGGACGTGCACGTCGGCGACCGCCGACGTGCGGGTGAACCGCGGGTCCACGTGGATGACCGTCGCGCCCTTGCGCTTGGCCTCCATCACCCACTGGAACCCGACCGGGTGCGCCTCCGCCATGTTCGAGCCCTCGATGAGGATGCAGTCGGCGTTGGACAGGTCCTGCAGGAACGAGGTCGCTCCACCGCGACCGAACGAGGTACCCAGACCGGGCACCGTGGAGGAGTGTCAAATACGGGCCTGGTTCTCGATCTGCATCGCGCCCATCGCGGTGTAGAGCTTCTTCATGAGGTAGTTCTCCTCGTTGTCGAGGGTCGCTCCTCCGAGGCTCGCGATGCCGAGCGTGCGGCGTGTGCGGTGACCGTGCTCGTCCTCCCACTGCCAGAACTCCTTGCGGGTCCTGACGACCCGCTCCGCGATCATGTCCATCGCGGTGTCGAGGTCGAGGTCCTCCCAGTCGGTGCCGTGCGGCCGCCGGTAGCGGACCTTGGTCACCCGGGTGGGCGAGGTGACGAGCTGCTTGCTGGCGCTGCCCTTGGGGCACAGCCGACCGCGGGAGATCGGGCTGGCCGGGTCACCCTCGATCTGGGTGACCGTGCCGTCCTTGACGAAGACCTTCTGCGCGCAGCCGACCGCGCAGAACGGGCAGACCGAGCTCACGACCTTGTCGGCACGGGTGGTGCGCGGCGTGAGGGTCTCGCTGCGGGCCGAGCTGGCGGCGCTGCCGCGACCGAGCCGGTCGGGGCCGGTGACCTGGCGGAGCAGGGGCCAGCGCCCGACCGCTCCGAGGAACGTCTTCTCGCCCATGCACCCCTCTTCTCCACACTCCGGCGAGCCGCTGGGTAACCGCTGCTGCCGAGCCTAAACCTCCGGCTCGGCGAGTCCCCCTAAGGTGGGCCCCGGAGGCGTTTCTCGTCTGGTGACGGGCGCGGTCCTCAAAACCGTAGTGACCGGGTATCCCGGTCAGGCGGGTTCGATTCCCGTCCGCCTCCGCCATACGCCCACTCTGCGTCGGTCGGAGTGCGAGAGTTCTCCGAGTCAGTGCCGCGCGTGCGGCCCGGATCGGCGACGCTTCCAGGCAGCGTCCAGCCCGAGCGCCAGCACCGGGAGGATGATCATGGTCCAGAACGCCTCTCGGTCGTTGCTGTAGGTGTCGACGGCGAACACGATGAGGACGACGACGGAGAAGAGCACGCCTGCTAGCACGATCGACAGGTGAGCGCCGATGGTCTCGCGGAGGCGGATAGCCGCCACCCCCACGAGGACGAAGACGGCCAGCGACACGGCGCTCCCGATCGAGGCGAGTGCGCCGAGGTCGAAGACGTTGACGAAGAGCAAGGTGGCGAAGGTCGTGATCCAGAGGCCGCCGTGGCGTCCGAGCCGAGAGGTCGTGCCGAACACCGTGGGGAACTGTCCCACCTCGGCGAGCGCGCTCGTGAGTCCCTCCGAGGCGTACAGGGTCGCGGTGACGGACGAGGCGGTTGCGAGCAGTGCGGCCACCGCCATGGCGGCGAATCCGGCGTCGCCGAGGGTCGGTCGCACCGCTTCTGCGATCGCGGTGGGGCCGTACTTGACGACCTGGTCCACCGTGAGCGTGCCGAACACGCCGAGGGCGATGGCGACGTAGAGCACCGTGGTGACTCCCAGCGCGAGGTACATCGCGCGCGGGATGTTCCTGGTCGGGTCGGCGAGGTCGCCTCCGGTGAAGCTGATCACGGCGAAGCCGAGGTAGGCGAAGAAGGTGAGTGCCACGCTCGAGACGATGGACCTGGTCGACGGGTAACCGCTCGGCGCCAGCAGGTGGGTGTCGAGGTGGGTGAGAGTGACCAGCACAAAGATCGCGAAGACGGCGAGCAGGCCGATGACGATGACCGACTGTGCGCGGTCGATCGTGCGCGGTCCGATGATGCACAGGAACGTCGTGACCAGCACCAGGGCGGAGGCGAAGAACTTGGTCCACAGGGTCGCGTTGTTGTCCCCGACGACGATGGCGCTGCCGTACTCCCCGAACGAGACGGCGACCATGGCCCCCACGACCACGATCGCGGTGAGGTAGCCGAGCCAGGCAGCGACGCCCACGAGCCGTCCGTTGCCGAAGCCCTTGATCAGGTAGGTGATCAGCCCACCCGAGGACGGGTAGTGGGTCCCCATTTTCGCCATTGCGTACCCGAGCGCGAGCGACACCAGCCCGGCCGCCAGGAACGAGATCCAGACGGCCGATCCCGCGATCGCGCCCGCTTGGCCGAGCAGGGCGAAGATCCCGGCACCGACCATCGCGCCGATGCCCAGGAAGACCGCACCGCGCAGCGTGATCTGCTGCGCCGCCGAGCCCGGGTCGGACGACGCGGGCTGAGCTGGCGTAGTGGCCATGTGGTTAGCTCCCTTGAAGGTTCCGAGAGCCACCGTCGGCCGACATCCGCCGCGACAGCGCGGCGAACAGCAGCGCCAGGGCACCGACGGTGGTCAGGCCCATCGACACCAGGGTGATCGGGCCGTACGACGCCAGTGACGTGGGCAGGTTGAAGATGCCGACCCCGATGATGCTGCCCATGATCAGGGCGATCGCCGTGGTCAGACCGAAGCCCGGCTGCTCGACCTGGTCATTCTTCGCCCCGTCACGGGGCCCGGCTGTTGTGGACATGGCCAAACTCCTCCGCCACTGCCTGGCGTGAGTCACCGTCCGCCGACGATCCAATCAGCGTGGTCATCCCCAGCGGACAGGCATAGGGGCAAACGGCCCTTGTATCGCGGCGCAGCTCCGCAGGCTCGAAGTCTTCCTCCTCGAGGAACGACCGGTTCTTCAGGTTGTAGGACATTCGCGTCCTCGACGTCCTTCCGCGCCCGTCAGAACGCGGGGTCGCGTTCGATCGGGCAGGTCATGCAGTGCGACCCGCCCCGGCCGCGGCCGAGCTCGAACCCCTCGATGGTGATCACCTCGATGCCAGCCTTCCGCAGGGCGGTGTTGGTGCCGGTGTTGCGCTCGTAGGCGACGACGACTCCGGGCTCGAGGGCGACCACGTTGTTGCCGTCGTCCCACTGCTCGCGCTCGGCGGCGAAGGAGTCCCCGCCGGTCTCGATGACACGCATCTTCTCGACCTCGAGCGCCCGGCCCATGATCTCGGGCAGCGTGCCTGGCTGCTCCTCGATCACGAGATCCTCGGCGGTGTCGCCCGCCCGTACTGACCAGGTGCGAGCGCCGTAGACGACCTGCGGGAAGAGGGTGACCAGGTCGCGGTCGCACATCGTGATCACGGTGTCCAGGTGCATGTAGCTTCGCGACATCGGCAGCTTGACCGCCAGCACCTGACGCGCGGCGTCGGCGCGGAACAGCGACCGGGCGATCCACTGCACCGCTTGCGGCGTGGTGCGCTCACCCATGCCGATCATGACCGTGCCGTTGCCGATCGGCTGCACGTCGCCGCCCTCGACGTGGGCGCGCCCCCAGTTCTCCTCTGCGCCACCCAGCCAGATCGGGAAGGGCTCCGCGGCGAACATCGGGTGGAAGTGGTAGATAGCCTCCATGAGGAGCGTCTCGGGCTTACGGGCCGGCTTCGTCATCGGGTTGAGGGTGACCCCGCCGAAGATCCAGCACGAGGGGTCGCGCTGGAACAGGAAGTTCGGCAGCGGCGGCAGCAACATGCTCGTCGGGTCGGCCGACTCCCAGACCAGCCCCACGTTCTGCTCGACGTCGGCCTTGGTGATCCCGCCGATCAGAAAGTCCGCGACCTGAGCGGCATCCGCGGTGCTCGCCCACTCCCGCGCGCGCGGCACGGCGGTGACCCCGACCTCGAGCTCGTTCAGCAGGTGGTTGCTCACCCACTCCCGGGCCTTCGCGTCCGCCAGCGTCTCCGTGAGCAGCTCCTCGGCCAGGAATACCTCGATACCGCGGTCGCGCATCGCCTCGCAGAACATGTCGTGCTCGGCCTTGGCGCGACTGACCCAGATCACGTCGTCGAACAGCAGCTCGTGCGCGGTCGCCGGCGTCAGGCGACTGTGCTCCAACCCCGGCCGGTGCACGATCACCTTGCGGAGCCGGCCTACCTCGGAATGCGCTCCCAACGTCATCTCGTCCACCCCTTCGCCCAAGCGGCGCGTGGTTGCGTCTCCCTTGCATGGTCCGACGGTCCATCGGCGCGCACAACGGTCTTGTGTCGCCGGGGTGCCGGAAGAGGGCCGACGTAGCTCGGATGGCATTGTCCCTGTGGAGACACGAGTCGAGGGAGGTCCAGCGCTGCGCATCGCTGTTGCGGCGGCCGAGATCGCACCGCTCGCCGAGGACACGATCGTTGTGGTCCGCGGGAACGGCCGCAGGTCGCTGCGTGGCGTGTGCGGGTCAGCGCCGCACGACGAGAGTGCCCTTCATGTCCGGGTGGATCGTGCAGCCGAACGGGTAGCGACCCGGCTGGGTCGGGGCGGTGAAGGTCTTCGTCCCACCGCTGGCCGGGATGTCACCGGTGTCGAACTTGTGGGACACCTTGTCGGTGAGGGTGTGCGTCACCGAGTCGTCGTTCGTGACGGTCACCTTCTGCCCCGGCTTCACGGTCATCGTCCCGGAGTACGCGAACCCGCTGATCGTGATGCCACCGGCCGCCGCGCGTGACGCCGAGGTGGCGGTGGGCGAGCCGGGTGCCGAGCCCGACGAACTGCCCGACGAACCTCCGCACGACGCCAGCAGGACCGCGAGAGTGGCGGCGCAGACGGCAAGTGCGAGACGTCTAATGTAGGTGAAGACGTCGCTGACTCGATGGCGGTTCACGATGTCCTCGAGGGTCCCGGGCTCGCTCGTCAGCTGGCCTGGGTGGGGCCTGGTTGCGGCGGGACCGGTGCCGTGTCGACGGGTGCCGGCGGCCATCGCGCCGGCGGCCGTCAGCATGGCCTCCAGGTCGGCCTGGCCGGGCTCCTCCCACTGCGGCATCGACGGCACCTCGCTGAGCAGTTGGAACGCGTCGTCGACCATCGGGCCGTAGATCGTCGGCCCGTGGCAGCTCGGCAGGACCTCGATGCCCAGGCTCTGTACGTGGCGGAGGTAGTCCCCGAACTTGGCCTCGTCGAGCCACTGGTGCCACGGGTGGTTCAGGCGGTTGACGAGCAGCACCCCGTCGCGCCAGGCGTCGTGGTCCATGTCGGCGGCGTCGTCGACCGGGTGCGGCACGTTCGCTCCGAAGGAGTCCACGGCCCAGTAGGTCCGCGTGCTGGCGTCGAACAGCCCGCGGGTGGTCGGGTTGTCGAAGAACGGCGGGCGTACGGCGGCCAGGGTGCGGTCACCGACGGAGAAGCTCTCTCCGTCCCGGATCCAGCGCACCCGGTCGAACGGCATCCAGAAGTCCTCGCAGTCGATGCCGTAGCGCGCCATCGAGAACCAGGTGGTCACCAGCGTCGCGTTCGGGCACGCGTCCATCACCTGGCGCAGGTTCCCGGCGTGGTCGTGGTCGTCGTGGGTGAGGAACACCCATCGGACGTCGGCCGGGTCGACGATGTTCCAGGCGTCCGCGAGCCACTGCTCACGGTTGGACGGCGCGCCGGTGTCGACGAGGACCGGCTCGCTCCCGGTGATGACGAGGGAGTTGATGTACACGAGGCCGATCGGCGGTGCCGGGACGAGCTGCGGGATGACGTGCGTGTCTGCGGCGACCAGGTACGGCTCGACCCGGACGTTGGGTAGGGCGGTGGTTGTCATGTCGTTGCTCCCGGATGGTGGGCGGCCGGCCGGTTGGCGCCCCCACGCTCACCGCCGAGCCGGGCTGTCCTCGCATCCTTTGGCCCGAGGTCCATCGGGAACAAGCCGAGACCGGGCCATTTCGCGCGCACTTGCTAGTGATGAGAACCGGCGGATACCCCGTCTGTGGTGGGAAATCGGGCGTCGGTCGGCGAACGGTCTCCCGCGACACCTGACCCGCCACGCCGTCGGGTCGGTCAGCCTGTCGGAGCTTGCGGAGCTGGGACTCCAGGATCTGGCTGCCGGGGATGACCATGAGCAGCTGCGCTTCCGCTCTGTGCAGTGCCCGGCACGGGGTCAGCGGATGTGGTCTCGCTCACGCACGCACACAGCCGCATAGGATGGGTACAGACCGGCACGATTCCGGGCCTGTTTCGGGCCGGAACCGGAATGGCGCCGGAATGGCGGAACGGGTCCGGAACGGGTGAGGGGCAGAGGTCGTCCCCGCGGTCCTCAAAACCGTAGTGACCGGTATCCCGGTCAGGCGGTTCGATTCCCGTCCGCCTCCGCCATCCGTCCGAAGGAGCCTGCGTGCACGACGACCCGAGGCGCCGTACGCCGCGCACGGACGCCGTGCTCGCCGTACCGGCCGTCGACGAGGCCGCCCGGCGGCTCGGCCGCCCGGTGGTGAAGGGTGTCGTCGCCTCGGTGCTGCAGGCCTGCCGGGACGGCGCCGTCGCACCCGACGACGTGGTCGCCGTGGTGCTGGAGCGGCTGCCGTCGTCTGTCTCCTCGTTGCGCGAGGTGCTCAACGCGACCGGCGTCGTCGTGCACACGAACCTCGGCCGGGCACCGCTCTCGCGTGCCGCCCTCGACGCCGTGACCGTGGCCGGCGGCGCCACCGACGTCGAGCTCGACCTCGCCACCGGACGACGCGGACCGCGGGGTGCGGGCGCTCTCGCCGCCCTCGCGGCCGCCGTGCCGGACGCCGGAGGCGTGCACGTGGTCAACAACGGGGCCGCCGCGCTGGCGCTGGTCACCTCGTCCCTGGCCCGCGGTCGCGAGGTCGTGGTGGCTCGCGGCGAGATGGTCGAGATCGGCGACGGCTTCCGGATCCCGGAGCTGCTGGAGTCGCGTCGGGGCGACCCTGCGCGAGGTGGGTACGACGAACCGGGTGCGGCTCGCGGACTACCAGGCGGCGGTCGGCGAGCGGACCGCGTTCGTGCTCAAGGTGCACCCGTCGAACTTCCGGGTGGAGGGGTTCACGTCGTCGGTGTCCGTGGCCGATCTCGCGACTCTTCCCGTGCCGCTGGTGGCGGACATCGGCTCGGGCCTGCTCGCGCCGCACCCGCGACTGCCCGACGAGCCGGACGCCACGACGTACCTCCGGCAGGGCGCCACCCTCGTCACCGCCTCCGGCGACAAGCTGCTCGGCGGTCCGCAGTGCGGTCTGCTGCTCGGCGACGCCGACCTGGTGCAGCGGCTGCGGCGCGACCCGTTCGCGCGGGCGCTGCGCGTCGACAAGCTCACCTTGGCGGCGCTCGAGGCGACGCTGCGCGGGCCGGTGCCGCCGGTCGTCGCGTCCCTCGCCGCGCGCCCGTCCGACCTGATGGCACGCGCCGGCCGGGTTGCCGCCGCGCTGGGCGCCGACCTCGCCGAGGCCGTGGAGTCCGAGGCCGCGGTCGGCGGCGGTGGTGCGCCGGGGGTGGTGCTGCCGAGTGCCGCGGTGGCGGTCCCCGCGCGGCTCGCCTCACCACTGCGGCTCGGGGAGCTGCCGGTCGTCGGGCGGGTCGTCGAGGGGCGGCTGCTGCTCGACCTGGTCGCGGTGCCGCCCGACCGCGACGACGACCTGACGGAGGCGGTGCGCCGCGCCGCGAAGACCTCGGGCGCCTGACGTGCACGTCGTCGCCACCGCGGGGCACGTCGACCACGGCAAGTCCACGCTCGTCGAGGCGCTCACCGGGATGCAGCCGGACCGCCTCGCGGACGAGCAGCGGCGCGGGCTGTCGATCGAGCTCGGCTACTGCTGGACACGGCTCGACGACGTGGGTGACGTGGCGTTCGTCGACGTGCCCGGCCACGAGCGGTTCGTGACCACGATGCTGGCCGGGGTGGGCCCGGTCCCGGTCGCGATGCTCGTCGTCGCAGCCGACGACCCCTGGATGCCGCAGGCCGCCGAGCACCTCGCGGCCCTCGACGCGCTCGACGTGCGGCACGGCCTGCTGGTGGTGACCCGCGCCGACCTCGCCGACCCGGCGCCGGCCCTGGACCGGGCCCGGGCCGAGCTCGCCTCCACGTCGTTGCGCGACGCTCCCGCGGTGGTGGTGAGCGGGCGGACGGGGCGCGGCCTTTCCGAGCTTCGCGCGACCTTGACGGACGTGCTGCGGGCGATGCCGGCGCCGGACCCCGCAGCGGACGTGCGGCTGTGGGTCGACCGGCGGTTCCACGTGCGCGGCGCCGGCACGGTGGTGACGGGGACGCTGCCCGCCGGGACGATCCGTGCCGGCGACACCCTGTCGTTCGACGGGCGCCCGGTGCGGGTGCGCGCGGTCGAGTCCCTCGGCGTCCCGGTGACCTCCGCCTCCGGCGTGGCCCGGGTCGCGCTCGACCTCGGCGGCAAGGCACCCGCTGACCTGCGTCGCGGAAGCGTCCTCGTCACACCTGACGCGTACGAGTCGGCCGACGTGGTCGACGTACGACTGCTCGGGGAGGGGCGCGTCCCGGAGCGACCGGTGCTGCACGTCGGCGCCACGTCGATGGGGGTGCGCGCGCGGCCGCTCGGCGACGACCTGGTCCGGCTCACGCTGCCGCACGCGCTGCCGCTGCGGATCGGCGACCGGGCGCTGCTGCGGGACCCGGGCAGCCGTCACCTGTGGGGTGTGCGCGTGCTCGACCCCGTCGCTCCCCCGCTGCCACGCCGCCGCGGCGCCGCGGCCGGGCGGGCCAAGGACCTCGCCGGGGTCGACGGGAGCGCCGCGGCCGAGGTGGAGAGGCGTGGGGTGGTGCGGGCCTCGCTGCTGACGCGCCTGGGCGCCTCTGGGGCGCCGCCGCCGGGTGGACTCGCGTCCGGCGACTGGCTGCTGTCCGCAGCGCAGGTGCGGGCCTGGCGATCGTCCCTGGCCGCCCTGCTTACCGAGATCTCCACTGATGCACGCCCCTCGGTGCCGGTCGCCCAGGTCTCGCGCGCGTTGGGCCTGCCGGACGAGGCGTTGCTGGCCGCGCTGCTGCCGTCGGGTTGGCGACTCGACGGCGGGTCGCTCTCGCCGGCCTCCTCGTCCTTGCCTGCGCGACTCGCGGCGGCTCTGGAGTCCTTGGGCCCACGCCTTCGCGAAGCGCCGTTCGACGCGCCTTCGGTCGATGACCTGCGGTCTCTGGGGTTGTCGTCCCCCGACCTGGCGCTGCTCGCTCGGGGTGGTCACCTGCTGCGGGTCGGCGACAACGTCGTGCTGCTGCCCGGCGCCGACGAGCTCGCGGTCTCACTGCTGGCTCCGCTGCCGCAACCGTTCACCACCAGCGAGGCGCGGACGGCGCTGGGGACCAGCCGGCGGGTCGTGCTCCCGCTGCTGGCGTACCTCGACAAGTCCGGCCGCACCGTGCGGCTCCCCGACGACCGGCGCCGCCTGCGCACGTCTCGCACGCCTGCCGGTGGTTGAGGTGCTCCGGAGCGCCGGGCGGTCAGGAGCCTGCGAGACCTAGCCGCACCCGACGTTGGTCGAGGTGCCCGAGCCGCTAGGCGAGGGCCTCGAAACCACCGCACCCGCGCAGCAGTCTCAGACCGGGCAGTTTCCCCTTGTGGACAACGCGATTCTCGCCGTTCTCGCGGTCCGGAAACTGTCGGTGGTCGGGTCTAGGTTTCTTGCATGACCAGCACCCCGCTCGACACCGAGACCGCACCCGACGTGCGTGACCTCGACGCGTCGGCGGTGCTGGACGCGGTCGTCGCGCGCGACGGACCGCGGACGCGGCGGAGGCCGATCTGCTGGCGCTGGCGGTGCACTGGGTGGACCTGCACCCGGTCACCCCCGAGCACCCGGCCGCGACCTTCCCGACCCAACGGACCGGTGGGCTGGCGTCGGCGCTGGGTCCGGCGTTCTTCGACCCGGCACCGCTCGCCGGGGACGGCACACCGGGCGTGGCGGAGTACGCGGTGGAGGAGCTCGCCGCGGCTCTCGGTCTGTCGCACCTGGCGGGTCTGGCGCTGGTCGCGGAGGCGGTCGAGCTCCGCCACCGGCTCCCGCGGCTGTGGACGCTCGTCCAGGACGGCTGGCCTGCAGGCGTGGAAGGCCCGCCAGGTCGCCAAGGCCACCACCAGCTCTCCCGGGACGCGGTGGCGTTCGTGGACCGGCACCTCGCGGTCACCGCCCGGTCGAACCGGCTGCCGGCGCTGAACCCGGTCCTCCACGAGGCCCGGCTGCGCTGCGACCCCGACCAGGCCGCCGCGGTCGAGCAGAACGCCCTGGACCACCGCGGCGTCTGGCTGGACCACCGGGAGTCCACCGCCACCACCCTGGTCACCGCCCGGATGGACACCCTGGACGCGCTCGACCTCGACGGCTCGATCACCGACCTGGCCGGGCTGCTGGGCCGGCTCGGCGACCACCGCACCCTCGACGTCCGCCGCGCCTCCGCGCTCGGCATGCTGGCGCACCCGCAACGCGCCCTGGACCTGGCCGCCGGCACCGACCCCGGCACCGACCCCGAGCCCGGGGCCGGGCTGAACGGGTCCCGCGGCACCCTCTACCTGCACGTCACCCTGGCCGACCTCGCCACCACCACCGGCGGCAGCGGCCGGGTCGAGCGGCTCGGCACCGCCTCCCTCGGCCTGCTCCGCGACTGGCTGCAACGCCTGTCCGGGGTGAGCATCCGGCCGGTGCTCGACCCGGCCCGCACCGACACGGTCGACGCCCACGACCCACCCGCCTGGATGCGGGAGCTGGTGATCCTCCGGGACCGGCACTGCGTGTTCCCCGGCTGCACCGTCGACGCCCGGGCCTGCGACCTCGACCACCTCCAGCGTTACGTGCCCCTCGACCGAGGGCGGTCCACCCGGCCAGACCTCGCCGCAGAACCTCGCGTGCCTGTGTCGACGACACCACCGGGCCAAGACCTTCGCCGGCTGGCGCTACCGCCGCCTCCCCGACGACGGGCCGACCAGCCAGGTCCGACGTACGAGTGGACCAGCCCCCACCTCCGCACCTACCGCGTCACCTCCACCCCGCTCGGTCTGAGGCGCGCCACCACGCTGGTTGAGGTGCCCGAGCCCCCACGGGGCGAGGGCCTCGAAACCACCCGCACGCACGCGCCGTGGCCACCACCGTCCGCCGGTGCGGAGGTTTCGAGGCGCCTCCGCCAGCGCTCCGGCGCACCTCAATCAACGAGCTTCGGCTCGTCAGCACACTTACACCCACGGGTGCTCACCGTGGACCGCGATCGACCAGTCCCGCCTGAACCGAGTGGGCCAGGGACACCGGTCGGGCTAGCTCCGACGACGACCGCGTCGAAGGTGGAGGGACCCGTGCCGTTCGTCAGCGTGCCGCCCGCCCCTCGGCCAGGAAGGCCAGCCGGCGCAGGCTCTCGACGTTGCGCCACGCGATCATCGGCGCCCGGACCGGCTTAGGCATCAAGACCCCTGGACCCTCCACGGCGTCCTCGACGATCACGACCCGGGTGTGCACGGCCTCGGGCTCGAGCGTGATCGTCACGCTCGCCTCACCCATCGGCCAGCCCTTGGCGCGCAGATCCAGCCGGTGGCCCGGCACGCTGTCGACGACCTCAGTGTCGTCGTTCAGCACGAGCGGCCACACACCGATCGAGTGGTGCAGCTTCGACCCCGGCGCCGGCCAGGCATCGTCGACCGCGCGCATCCGGGTAGCGCCCACCACCCAGAGCGGGTAGAGCCATCCGTCGGCCAGCACCGCCCACACCTGGTCGGGCGTGGCCTCGATCGTCCTCGTCGTGCGCGTCATCTGAGCTCCCGTCGTCTGGCCGCCACGACGTACCCGGAGGCGTGGTGTCCATTCACCCGGGCAGGACGGTGGTCGCCATGGCGTGGTGCCAGGGTGTCCGACGAGTCCCACGGCCGTCGACCGGGAGGTGTGGAGGGTCCGTCACCGCGGTGGTGCTGCCGGCCCGGCGTCCGCCGGTCACCGCGACCCGCGAACCCTACGTGCTGGGTCATCGCCTCAGCGTTCGCTCCCTCGGCTTGCTGGATCGCTCACTTGATGACCGCGTCGATGGTCTTCTTCAGCGCACTCGGCTGGGACGGGCGACGCGGCGCCCGTTCGCGGGTCTCGATCATCTGTGCGCCCAGGTCCTGCAGCACCTTCCGGCTGAGCCCCTCGCGCACCTGCGGGAACCAGTCCTTCTCCTCCTCGTCCATGTGGTGCCGCACGTTCTCGATCAGCACCGTGGTCTTGGCCGTGAACCGTTCGTCCTCGGGCTTCATCGCGGCCAGCTCGACCACGAGGACGTCCGCCACGTGGTGCTCCTCGTAGGACTCGAGGACGTCGTCCTCCAGGTCCGGCAGCAGCTCACGGACCCGGGGGTACATCACCTCGTTCTCGAGGTAGGTGTGCACCGTGAGGAGCTCGATCATCGTGTCGACGAGCTTTCCCTTGGTGACGTGGGCGTTCTCGCCGGCCTTCTCGAAGTCGTTGAAGACCTTGCGGATCTGCTTGTGCTCGTCCTTGAGCAGCACGATGGCGTCGGTAGACACGGGAGCTCCTGTCGTCTTGGTGGTTGCCAGGCCCGCCGATACCCGTTGACCCCCTGCCCATGCACCGGATCTCGCACGAGCATGAACGCCCCGCCGGAAGGGCACGATGCTCCGGTGTCTGAGCAGACGATCTCCATGACGCCCTGCGTCGTCGTCGGGAGTGAGCACGGTGGCCGCCCCGTCGTACGACGGTGAAGTGGACGCGCTTGTCGACGAGCTGGCGTCGCGGCTGCGTCACGGGCACCCGGGCGTGGACTGGGACGTGCGCGAGGTACGCGACGCGGGAACCGGCCGACCGCTCCGCTCGACGTCGGTGTCGGCCCTGATGGCCCGCGGCCGCGCCACGCTGCTCGCCGGGGACCTCGACGTGGTGCTGGTGCTGACCGACACGGTGCCGGAGCTGCGCCGCCGGCCGGTCATCGCGCACGTGAGTCCCGGTGCAGCAGGTGGCGGCGCTGCACGTCGGGTCCGGTGACACCGACCTGGCCGCCGAAGCGGAGCGGCTGGTCGCCGCGGTGGTCGACCTGGACGACGAGCCCGACGACCAGGAGCTGCTGCGGCAGCTGGCGTCCTCGGTCCCTGCGGCCGCGGACCGCGCCGACCTGGTGCGGCACACGCTGACCGGGAACCTCAGGCTGCTGGTGACGCTGGTCCGCGCGCAACCGTCCCTGGCTGATGACCCTGCACCTGTCGAAGACGCTGACCGGTGCGTTCGCGGCGTCGTTCCTGGCCGTCGTGACGCCGGACTTCTGGCTGTTGGCCGACCGGATGAGCACCACCCGCCTGGTGGTGCTGACCGCCGGGCGTGCTGGCTGTGCTCTGCGCAGTGCTCGTGATCGGGGGCGGGCTGCGCGAGCGGGCGCCGAACCGGCGGGCCCGGCGTGCGGTCCTGCTGCACAACGTGGCGGTGTGCATCAGCGTGGCCATCGGTGTGGGCACGCTGTACCTCGGCCTGGTGGCCGCCGACCTGGCGGTCACGGCGATCGTGCTGCCGGTGCGGCTGCTCGACGAGACGGTCGGCCACGCCGTCGGTCTCGACACGGTGCTGAGGGTCGGCGGGCTGGTCGGGGCGGTCGCCCTCGTCGGCTCGGCGTTCGGCGCCGGTCTCGAGGCGGACGAGGACGTGCACACCGCGACGTACACCGGATCCGACGACGCGCGGTACGCCGACGGCGAGAGGCCCTGAACCCGCAGCGTTTGCCCACCCCTCGATCGGGCACCCCGGAGCACGTGAACGCATCGAGCCGCACCGCCGAACACCGCGACGTCCAGGACCTCGAGGCCCGCGAGGCCGACTCGCCGACGGACCTGACCAGGAGGTCGTGGTTCTACGTCCTGCGCAAGACCGCCCACGAGTTCTCGCGCGACGAGTGCACGGACCTGGCGGCGGCGCTCACCTACTACGCGGTGCTGGCGATGTTCCCCGCGGTCATCGCCCTGATCTCCCTGGTCGGGCTGGTCGGGCAGGGCCCGCAGACGGTGCAGACGCTGCTCGACGTGCTGCGGCAGGCGGGCGCAGGCTCCGTCGTCCGCACGGTCGACGACCCCCTGATGTCGCTGGCCACCGCACAACGGGCCGCCGGGTTCGCGTTCGTCATCGGCCTGGCGTCGGCGCTGTGGTCCGCGTCGGGGTACGTCGGGGCGTTCGGGCGGGCGATGAACCGGATGTACGGCATCCGCGAGGGTCGGCCGATCTGGAAGCTGCGGCCGCTGCAGCTCGTGGTGACGCTGCTCAGCCTGCTGCTCGCCGCGGTTGTGGCGCTGTCCCTGGTCCTGACCGGCCCGGCCGCCGAGGCCGTCGGCAACGCGGTCGGGCTGGGCTCGACGGCCGTGCTCGTGTGGAACATCGCCAAGTGGCCGGTGCTGGTCCTCGTCGTCGTCCTCGTCGTGGCGCTGCTCTACTACGCCACCCCGAACGTCCAGCAGCCGAAGTTCCGCTGGATCAGCGTCGGCGCCCTGCTGGCGATCGTCACGTGGATCGCGGCCTCGGCGCTCTTCGGCTTCTACGTGGCCAGCTTCTCGTCGTACAACAAGACGTACGGCGCCCTGGCCGGCGTCGTGGTCTTCCTGCTGTGGCTCTGGATCACCAACCTCGCCCTGCTCTTCGGGGCCGAGCTCGACTCGGAGCTCGAGCGGGGTCGCGAGCTGCAGTCCGGGCTGCCCGCCGAGCGCGACATCCAGCTGCCGCCGCGGGACACGCGCAACATCACCAAGGCCGAGAAGAAGGAGCGCGCGGACGTCGAGCGGGGTCGCCAGCTCCGGGAGGCCCACGCGGCGACGGCGGCCGCCGCGACGACGCCTGACGGGGCTGGACGGCGCGGCGCCGGGGGCTGCCTGCCGGGGTTTTCGGACCCGCCGGTTAAGGTGAGGCAGCGAGGCACCCGGCACGAGCACGAGCAGAGGACCCCATGCAGCTGGTCATCGACACGACCGAGGACGCACAGACCCTGACCCTGGCCGGTCGCGGGGAGATCGACTTCGCCACCCTGGACACGCTCACCAGCGAGCTGGTCAAGGCAGCCAACAGCGACCTGGAGACGGTCGTCGTCGACCTCCAGCAGGTCACCTACATCGACTCGTCCGGGCTCGGCGTCCTGGTCGGCGCGCACAAGCGGCTCAAGGCGCAGGGCCGCGCCCTGGTCCTACGGGTCGCCGACACCGAGATGATCAAGCTGCTCAAGCTGACCGGTCTCGACCAGCTCTTCGCCATCGAGATGCCGTACGACGCGTCGGGCAACCCGACCCGCTCCGGCGACTGACCCACCCGAAGGTCGTCCACCGGCCGCCGAGGCGGCGTGCCGAACGTCTCATCCGGGCGTGGACGCGGCTGCGCTGGGTAGAAGAGTGGCGACACCCGCGAGCCCAAGAAGGGGGCGCAGCGCATGTGTGACGTCACGTCACCGGCCGAGATCGTCCTGCCGCTGGACCCCGAGGCCGCCGCGCGGTCACGGGAGTTCATGCGCGCGGCGATCTGCTCGACCCATCACGCCCTGGTCATCCAGGACGCCGAGCTCCTCGTCTCCGAGCTCGTCACCAACGGCGTGCGCTACGCGGCTCCCCCGATCGTGCTGCGCGTCGAGTGCGAGAGCGCGGACTCCCTGCGGGTGCTCGTGCGGGACGGCTCACCCCTGCTGCCGCACGTGAACCACGCGCAGCCGGAGGACGAGAGCGGGCGCGGGCTGTTCCTCGTCGACTACATCAGCGACGAGTGGGGTGCCGAGCCGACCACAGAGGGCAAGGTCACCTGGTTCCGTCTGCACGGCTGAGCCGGCTCCTGGCACCTCCCCTCCTTCGTCTGGCGTACCCAGCCTCCGCCGTACGGCGATGGCGTCCAGACGGCGTAGTCCGCTGTCGTGGACGGTGACGCGGAAGCCGCCACGGGGGCGGTCTCGAACCGCCATCGAAGGGGCCAGACGTGTTCGGACATCACTCCTCCCACCCCGCGCGCGCCCTGGCGACCCGCGCCATCGCTCTCACGGCCGTGGCGGCCTGCGCGGCCGTCTCCGCACCGAACGCCGCCGACGGCGCCGTCGTCCCGGACGCGGTCATCCCCGCCACCCACGACCTGTGGCACATGGACGAGCCGAGCGGCACGACGATGAAGGACGCGACCGGCAACCACCCGGGGTCGCTGCACACCGTGGAGCTCGCCCAGGTCGGGGTCGCGTCGACGGGGTACCGCTTCAACGGCACCTCGTCGTACGTCAGGATCCCGAACTCTCCCGACCTGAACGCCGGGCCTCGCGACGTGCACATCGCGTTCAGCATGAACACCACGACCGTGCCGGCGGTCCCTGACTACGACCTGTTCCGCAAGGGTCAGGCACCGGGCCAGGAGTACAAGGTCGAGCTGCAGCCCGACGGATCGGTGACCTGCTACTTCAAGGGCGACCTCGGCTCCACGACGGCGACGAGCAGACCCGGTCTCCAGGACGGGACGTGGCACGACATCCGCTGCGAGAAGTTCTCGAGCTCGGTGGTCCTGACCGTCGACGGGACGAAGTACACCAAGCCGAAGGCCGTGGGCTCGATCTCGAACGACTTCGACGTGATCGTCGGCGCCTATCCCACCGGCGACTTCTACCGGGGGTTCATGGACGAGCTGTCGTTCTCGATCGACGGTGACCTCGTCGCGCCGCCGACCGCGTCCTTCACCGCCACGCCCGACACCGGGAGCGGCACCGCTCGACGTCGCCTTCGCGGACACCTCGACGGGCACGCCCACCAGCTGGTCCTGGAACTTCGGGGACAGCAGCAGCTCCACCGCCCAGAACCCCACCCACACGTTCACGAACCCGGGCACCTACCCCGTGACCCTCACGGCGAGGAACGAGGGCGGCTCGACCACGGCCACCAAGACCGTGACGGTCCGGGACGTGACGGCGCCGGACGGCAGCTACACCGTCTCCCCGGCCAGGGCGGCGGCCGGCGGCACGACGGTGACGCTCCAGCAGCAGTCGCTCAGCGACGACTTCACGCCGGCCTCGGGCATCACCCGCCAGGTGCGGTGGGGTGACGGCTCGGCGGCGTTCTCGTGGGCGAGCGGCACCACGACCACGCACGTGTTCCGGTCGGCCGGCAGCTTCACCCCGCAGGTCACCCTCGTCGACGCAGCCGGCAACGCGCGCACCGTCTCCGCACCGACGGTGTCGGTGAGTGGTCTGCCCGCCCCGGTGGCCCGTGACACGTCCGCGCCCAGCGTCTGGCTGGTGCCGCCGGCCACGTCGCGGTCGTCCGTCTCCTCGTGGCGGGTGCTGCGCGGCGCGTCGTCCGACGGGTCGGGGACCGGCGTCCGCTTCGTGACGATACGCGTGATCGAGAAGCGCGGTGCCGCGTGGTTCGCCTACCGGGCCGGGTCGCACACCTGGGTCCGGACGACGAGCCGGGCGGCCGCCCTGCGCCGGGCCAGCGCCACCCGCGTCGTCGTCTCCTCGTCGAGCTCCTTCCAGGAGCGGCTCTACGGCCTGCGCCGGGGCCTGCTCGAGGTGCGCTTCACGGCCACCGACCGGGCGGGCAACCGGTCCGGGACGCACCTGGTGGCGCGCCGGCTCGTGCGGCCCTGACCACGACGCCCGACCGAGCACGGACGCCCGACCGAGCACGGACGCCTGCTCGAGCACGGTCAAGAGATCCCAAGCAGACGAAGCGATCTACGACCGAACTACGCACGATGGACCGCCGTGTCGGCGCCAGGGTCGACAGGTCCCGCGGCCGTTTCGTGCAAGCGCGTCTGTGGCTCCACCGCCTGGGTCCGTCCACATGAGGGGGGTCCACGGATACCGACACCCACCCTTCCTCGTCACAAAGGCGTAGTGGCCTTACTACATCTGACTCGGACAGGGGGGTCCGACCACCCGGATCGTTAGTCACATCGGACCGAAAATCGATTTAGGCGTGTCGCTGAGGGCGAACGTGGGGTTACGGTCCGATGGACAGAAGGCGCCACTGAGCGTCTGACGGTGTGGAGCCAACGCACCGAGCGGACGGTCGGTCCCGGGGGGGAAAAAAGCGCCTCAGCAACTTAACCACGTCTTCGGGCATGGGGGGGCATCAAATGCGCGTTCGAGCACATGGCGGAACCGTTCGGCGGGGAGCAACGCCGCAGGACGACTTGGGCGCACGCCTGCGCCACGACATCCGGCAGTCACTGGCCGCACTGAGGGCCCTCGCGGTCCTCATCGAGGCCGACGCAACCGACGAGAGCATCGCCCAGCGACTTCAGCTGATGTGTCACGAGGTCGACTGGATCTCCGACCTGGTCTCGTCCGCCGGCGAGGAGGCCGAGCAGGGCTTCTCCGTCGTCGACGTCGGCGCGGTCGTCGCGAGCACCTGCTCGTCGGTCACCGTCAGCACCGGCTGCGACGTGCGGGTGGTCCAGGAGCAGGCCGTGATGGCGCTCACCGACGAGTTCGCCCTGCGTCGATCGGCCCGCAACCTGGTCGACAACGCCGTGCGTGCCGCCGGTCCTCGACGGGAGGGTCGAGGTCGTCGTACGACGCGAGGGCAGCCGGGCCGTCCTCGAGGTGTCGGACGACGGCCCGGGCTTCGGGCGGATGCCGACCCAGCAGGGGCTCGGACTGGTCACGGTCCGCCGCTTCGTCAGCCGGGTCAGAGGCTCGCTCGACGTCGGCCGCAGCCGGCTCGGCGGCGCGCGTCTGACCCTCTCGATGCCCACCCACATCGGTGGTCTCGTCACGCAGAGGACTTCCGCATGAGAATCGTGCTGTGCGAGGACCACCGTCTGCTGCTCGAAGCCCTCGCCACCGCCCTGGCCCAGCACGGGCACGTGGTGGAGGCCGCGGTGACGAACCCGGTCGACGCCGTCCGGGCCGTCGAGCGTCACGACCCCGACGTCCTGCTCACCGACCTGTCGTTCCCCGTCGGCTCGGGCCTGGACGCGGCACGCGAGGTCAAGGCCAGGCACCCCCGCACCAAGGTGGTCGTGATCACCGGCGCGGACGAGCCGACCTACCTGGCCGAGGCTCTCGAGGCGGGCGTCTCCGGCTACGTGCTCAAGGGGCAGCGGATCGAGGCGATCAGCGCGGCGATCGACGTGGCGGCCGGCGGCGGGTTCACCGTCCACCCGGCCCTGCTGCGCCAGCTCCGTCGCAGCGAGCCGATCCCGCAGCAGCGGCGGCGTGGGCACGACCTCACCGAGCGTGAGCGGACGGTGCTCGACATGCTGGCCCGCGGTTTCGAGACACGCCAGATCGTGCGCCGGCTGGGAGTCAGCGAGAGCACGGTCCGCACGCACGTGCAGAACATCCTTGCCAAGCTCGGGGTGCACTCACGGCTGCAGGCCGTCGTCGTCTACGAGGAGACGCTGCACGCCCACCACGGGGCCAGCGATGTCGACCTCGAGTGAGGGAGGTCCGGTCACACCGGGACCCGTCCGGCTGGCCCTGGTGCACCCGCTCCGCGCCTGGGTCGACGCCCTGGAGGTGCTGCTTCGCCCACGCGAAGACGTGGAGCTGGTGGCCGCGCACACCGACCTCGCCTGGGGCCGGCACGCCGTCGCGCTCGGCGAGGTGCACGTGCTGCTGCTCCACCTCGGCGCGGTCGAGCGTGGCCTCGAGAAGACCCTGCACGAGCTGTTCGAGGCGCGCCCGGACCTGTCGGTGGTGGCGCTGAGCGACTCGCGCGACCCGGCCCTCATCTCGGCCGTCGTCCGCGCCGGCGCCCGCGGCTGGCTCGACCAGTCCGCCTCGGTCGAGCACCTGGTGCGGGTGCTGGTCGGCGTGGCCCGGGGGGAAGGCTGGATCCCGCCGGACCTCCTCGGGCCGGTCCTCGACCACCTCGTGGACGTGGGGCGGACCCGGCAGCACACGTCCGACGCGTTCGCGTCCCTGACCACGCGCGAGATCGACGTGCTCCGGGCGCTGACGCAGGGACTGTCCCGCCAGGAGATCGCCGAGAAGTACACCCTGTCGCCGCACACCGTGCGCACGCACATCAACCACGTGCTGCACAAGCTCGACGTGCACAGCACCCTCGCCGCGGTCTCCTTGGCCCGGCGGGTCGGGCTCGACGAGGACATGCCCCACCAGCGGCGCTCGCGCGGCTGACGACCGGCCTCGCACGGCTCGCCATTTCGGCGTAGCCAACATCCCTCTCCTGTCTGATACCGCCGGGTCGCGGGCTCCATAGATTTCCAGACGACCGGCCGCTACGGCCGTCCTCGGACACGATCCAGGTGGAAGCTCATGCGCATCCTCAGCCTTGTCCCGGCACGCCGCGCCGGGCCTCAGCGCGCGGTCCGGCACGCGGTCAACCCGGGATCAGCCCCCCATCCCTCGTCCTGCGTGCCGGGCCGTGCTTCACGATGCGCCCTGCTTCTGGAGACGCCGTGCTCGCCACGCAACCCCAGCGTCGCGACGACCGAGTTGGTCTGATGACCACGCCGCCTGGGGGCGCGGCCGCCCGGGCGGACGGGACAACCCACCCGAGCCAGGGTCTCGAGCCCCTGCCGGACTTCCTCGAACGCCAGCAGCTCCAGGTCCTGGACGTGGTGCCGGCGGCAGCTCCCTCCGGACGGCGCCTCCTGGTCGGCAGTGCCACCACCGAGCGGCGGGTGATGTCCATCGCCGTCGCGGAGATCGGCCCGCCCAGCGCCGCGCTGGACCGCGAGGAGGCGGTCCTCGAGGGCCTCAGGACGCGGGTCGACGTCGAACCTGGCACGGACGATCCCCCGGGTGCTGCAGCGGGTCCAGGCCGGTCCCAGCTCGATCGGGCTGGCCGTCACCACCCCGCAGGACCGTGAGGCGACCGTCGTACCGGAGCCCCGGCGCCCCACCCACAACCGCCTCCGCAAGGACGCCCCGCTGGTCCTCGACGCGGTCGGGGCGTGGCTGGGCGAGCTGTGGGAGCAGACCCGCCAGGGTGAGCCCGCACCGGCCGCCGTCGGCGCCGCGGGTGCCCGCTGGCTGGTCGACCTCTACCCGCCGATCAGCCGTACGGCGGTCGGGCTGGACGACCTGCTCCGGGCCCAGCGCTACCTCGGCTCCCAGCTGGTGCCGCGCACCGCCGTGCACGGCTGCCTGTGCCCCCGGCACGTCCAGATCGTCGCACGGTCGGGTGGTGGCCGTCGAGGACTGGGGCCTGGGGTCGCTGGGCTCCGACCCGCTCATCGACCTCGGCGGCTTCGCGGTGCGCTTCGCCGGCAACCGGCTCGAGGACGCACTGGGCGGGCGGTCCGCGTTCGGCAAGGCGGTGCGGCGCTTCGTCACGACCGGGCTCGACCGCGCCGGGCTCCCCCCGCGCATGTGGCGCGAGCTGCTGATGCTCGCCCAGCTCGACCGGGCGCACCGGGCGGCCACCCGCGGCGACGCCGACCCGTCGCTCCTGATCTCGATGCTGGTCCGGGTGCTCCCGGAGCCAGCGGCACGGACACGAACCCGGACACGGAGAGGAAACGAGGACACCATGAGAGCGATCGTCACGGGGGCCGCCGGATTCATCGGCTCCCATCTGTCCGCGCCACCTGCTCGACCACGGGGACGAGGTCGTGGGCATCGACAGCCTCACCGACTACTACGACCCCCGGCTGAAGGAGGCGAACCTCGCGACGCTCGAGGGTCGCGAGGGGTTCACCCTGCACCGGATGGACCTGACCAGCGCGCCGCTCGCACGCCTCTTCGAGCAGGCCGACGTGGTCTACCACCTCGCCGGCCAGCCGGGCGTGCGCGGGTCGTGGGGCAACGACTTCCAGCCCTACCTGTCCCGCAACGTGCTCGCCACCCAGCAGGTGCTCGAGGCCGCCCGCAACGCGTCGCTGTGGAAGGTCGTCTACGCCTCCAGCTCGTCGGTGTACGGCGACGCCGAGGCGTTCCCGACCCACGAGGACCTGCACGCCGCGCCCGGTCTCGCCGTACGGCGTGACCAAGCTGGCCGCCGAGCACCTGTGCGAGCTCTACCGCACGACGTCCGGGGTGCCGACCGCGTCGCTGCGGCTGTTCACCGTCTACGGGCCCCGGCAGCGGCCGGACATGGCGTTCTCGCGGCTGGTGTCCGCGTCGCTGGACGGCAGCCCGTTCCTGCTCTACGGCAACGGCGAGCAGAGCCGGGACTTCACCTACGTCGGCGACGTGGTGGCGGCCATGCGGCAGGCGGCGCTGTCCCCGTGGACCGGCGTGGCGAACATCGGCGGCGGCTCCCGCACGTCGCTGAACTCCGTGATCGAGACGATCGGCGAGCTGCTGCGGCCGATCGAGCTGGTGCGGCTGCCCGTGCAGCGCGGCGACGTCAAGCACACCGCCGCCGACACGACGGTGGCGCAGCACGGCTTCGGTTACCACCCGCAGGTGCCGCTGCGCGAGGGCCTCGCCCGGATGGTGGAGGCCGCGCTGAAGGTGCTGCCGACCGAGCGCTCGGCGTCCGGGAGCCGTCCGTGAGGACTGTCTGGCCACGTGCTCCGCAACGGGTGGTGCCCGACGACGCGATGCCGGCCCAGCCGCAGCAGCCGCGCGTCAAGGTCCTGCACGTCATCACCCGCTTCGCCGGCGGCTCCGGGGGCAACACGCTGCTGTCCGCCGCGGGCATGGACCCGGAGCGCTACGAGACGTGGGTCGCCGTCCATGCCGGGCGGTCCGTTGTGGGACGCCGCGGAGGCGGGGGGTGTCCGGACGACGTACGTGCGGCACATGCGGGAGCAGATCTCGCCCTGGCACGACCTGCTCGCCTGCCGGGAGCTGGTCCGGCTGATGCGCCGCGAGCGGTTCACGGTGGTGCACACGCACTGCTCCAAGGCCGGTCTGATCGGCCGGGTGGCCGCGCGGCTGGCCGGCGCCCCGGTCGTGGTGCACACGTTCCACATCTTCGCCGTGCACGACGGGCTGAGCCCGGTCCGCAAGCGGCTGTACCTGCTGCTGGACCGGGCCGTGCGGTCCCTGGCCGACCGGTACGTCGCGGTCGCGCCCTCGGTCGCCCGCGAGGCCGTCGAGCAGCGCGTCGTCGGCCCGGGCGAGATCGTCGCGGTCCCCTCGGCGGTGGAGCTCGACGACATCCCGACCGAGCCGGACCCCGCGGTGCGCGGCGAGCTCGGGCTCGACCCGAAGCGGCCCGTGGTCGGCACGGTCGGCCGGATCGTCGCGCAGAAGTGCCCGCTCGACTTCGTGCGCATGTGCGCGCTGGTGCACGAGAAGCGCCCGGACGTGCAGTTCGTGATGGTCGGTGACGCGACCCTGGAGACCAAGGGCCTCGAGGAGGAGACCTGGCGCGAGGCCCAGCTGCTCGACGTACCGGTGCTGTTCACCGGCTTCCGCGCGGACGCGCCCCGCGTCGCCGCCTGTTTCGACGTCTACGTCGTGCCGTCGCTCTACGAGGGCCTGGGCCGCGCCGTCACCGAGGCGATGGCCTCCGGCCGGCCCGTGGTGGCCACCGCCGTCAACGGCGTGCCCGACCTCGTCGAGCCGGGGTCCACCGGGCTGCTGGCCGAGCCGTCGGACCCGGCCGCGCTCGCCCGCTCCGTGCTCTGGATGCTGGACCACCCGGCCGAGGCCGAGGCGATGGGCGCGCAGGCGCGTGCCCGGGTGCGGCCGTCCTTCGCGCCGGCGCTGATGTGCGCCGCGCTCGACGACCTGTACGGCGAGCTGCTCGGCCGGCCCGCGCCGGTCCCGGCCGGATCGGCTCTCGAACCGCACACCGAGTCGGCCGAGCCGGTCGGCATCCCGGCGCAGCGGGCCGCCGGCACCGCGGCGCTCCGAGGGAGCGCGGCCGACCGATGACCGATGCGCCGGCTCGGCGGCCCCCACGACCCGGCGCCTTCACGGGGCACCGCCGGCGCCTGGTCGTGCTCGGCACCGTCCTGGCGGTGCTCCTCGCCGGCGCGGTCGTGGGCGTCGCCGCGTCGCTGCGCGGCCCGACGACCTGCGAGCCGGCCGACTACCGCAGCACCATCAAGGTGGCCGGCAGCCGCTCCTTCGGGCTGACCCACGAGGACGTCTCGAGCTGGACCCTCGTCTCCGGGTCGGACGCGACCTGGCGGGGGCGGACGCACTACGCCGTCGAGCTGAGCGGTGACTCCCGGGTGTGCGTGTCCGGCGGCACCTTCATCGGCACCTGGCCGCGGGACACGTCGTGGAATCACATGCACGGCACCGGCGCGATCGTGCTCGACGGGCCCCGGGCGACGGTCGAGGACGTCACCGTCCGCGGCTACGGCGACTCGATCCGGATGCTGGAGAACGCCAGCCACTTCGTCGTACGTCGCGTGCACCTGTCGTTCAGCCGCGACGACTGCATCGAGAACGACTGGCTGCTCAGCGGCACCGTCACCGGCTCGCTGCTCGACGGCTGCTACAACGCCTTCAGCGCGCGCAGCTACCAGGACGTGCCCGACGGCGACGACCACGTCTGGACGATCCGCAGCTCGCTGGTGCGGCTGGAGCCGATGCCGCGGACCTACCACGACGAGAAACCGATCCCCGGCACCGCGGGCTTCTTCAAGTGGGACACGCATGGGCCCCAGCTGGTGCTGAAGGACAACGTGTTCCGTGCCGACCAGGCCGCCGGACCCGTCGGGCTCGGCATCCCGAAGGACAAGCTGAAGAGCTGCTCCGGCAACACGATGGTCTGGCTCGGCAAGGGCCGCTACCCCGGACACCTGCCGAGCTGCTTCAAGCTCACCCGGGACAAGGCCGTGTGGGACAAGGCCGTCGCAAGCTGGCACGAGGCGAACGACTGACGCCGACGGCCACCCACGTCCGACGTAGTCGAAGTAGTACCGATGCATGACGCGTCGCGGCCTTTACCTGATTGAACTGTGACCACCAGCCGACAACGGGAGGCATACACGCATGGCTGAGCGCATTCACAGGACCCGCGCATGGACGAGTGCCCTTCTCGGCGCCGCCCTGCTCGTCGCACCGGTCGCCGGGGAGGTCACCGCTGTGGCCGCGCCGTCCTCGGCTGCACCGACCACAGCGGCGCCGACGGGAGCCGCGCCGACCACAGCCGCGGCGGTCACGGCGGCCGCTCAAGCGGACGGTCGTGCGGTGAAGGCGTTCGAGAAACGGCCCTTCTACACCCGCGAGCTCGGCCTCGCCCACCCGACGGGCGCGACGTACCTGGACGGGCCCCGTCTGCTCGCCGTGGCCCAGGGCAAGGGGCGTGTGACCGCCATCCGTCTGCTCGACCCGCGCAGCGAGAAGGTGGTCGGCCGCGTGAGGCTGGCCGTCCGTCTCACTCCCGGCACCCTCGCCGACAACGGTCGGGGTCGTCTCGCCGCGCTCTCGGGCCGCACGTTCGTTACCTGGTCCAGCACGGCGCGGGGCACCGTCCGACCGGCTCACCGCAAGATCACCGGTGCCAGCGTCGCCCAGGTCCGGGGCATGACCTACGACCCGGAGACGCGCGCGTGGCTGGGGCTCGACGCCTCGCGCAGCCGCCTGGTGTCCTTGCGCGCGAAGGGCGGCAGCATGCGTGCCGTCGCCACCGGCCGGGTCGCCGGTCTCGGCGGCCACAGGGCAGTCGGCGTCGCCTACGACCCCGCGACGCGCAGGGTCTACGTCGCTGACGCGGCAGCGTCCCGGCTGGTGCCGATCACGAGCACCGGCAAGCAGGTCGCGCCCGCGCTCGACCTCCGTGGCGTGCCGACCACGAACCTGCGCTCACTCGCGTTCGGCGCCACCGCCGACCCCACGGACACCTCGAAGGCCACGAGCCTGTACGCCACGGACACGGGCGGCGCCTCGACGCTCGGCAAGGTCGCTGAGGTCTCCCTGGCCCCGATCGGCCAGGCCGCCGCAGCCGCACCGCTCACCTCGACGGCCACCCTGGTCAAGAAGACGGACTTCTCCAAGATGAGCCCGCCGTCGCCGGACACCTCCGGCATCGTCTACATGAAGGACTCCGGCCACCTGTTCATCGCCGACTCCGAGGTCGACGAGATGACGATCTACAAGAACGTCAACATGTGGGAGCTCTCCCTCAACGGTTCTACGGTGTTCAGCACCGGCAACACGCTCAAGTTCTCCAAGGAGCCGACCGGCGTCGGCTACGACCCGAAGACCAAGAAGCTGTTCGTCAGCGACGACGACAAGAAGCGGGTCTTCTCCCTCGCGGCCGGCACCGACAGCCGCTTCGGAACGGTCGACGACCCCACACCCACGTCGATCTCCGCCTCGGCCTTCGGTGACCTCGACTCCGAGGACGTCACCTTCGACGACAAGTCCGGTGACCTGTTCGTGACTGACGGCACGGGCCTGGAGGTCTGGCGCGTGGCGGCTGGTCCCAACGGTCGGTTCGACGGCGTCGCCCCGACGGGCGACGACGTGGTCACCCACTTCGACGTCGGCGTCTACGGCATCACGGACCTCGAGGGCATGGGCTACAGCGAGACCCGGGACTCGCTGTTCCTCATGGACCGGAACTTCAAGAAGATCGTCGAGGTCACCAAGACCGGTGCGCTGGTGCAGACGATCGACATCACCAGCATCGGCATGAACAAGCCTGCGGCGATCACGATCGCACCGGCCAGCAACGACCCCTCGCGCCTGGACCTCTACGCCACGGTCCGCGGTGTCGACAACGACAACCACCCCACGGAGAACGACGGGGCGATGTACGAGATGTCGGCACCGAACCTCGGCCCGACCGGTCCGCAGACCAACAACCCGCCGGCCGTGAACGCGGGCGCGGACAAGACGGTCACGATGCCTGCCGCGGTGACGTTGGACGGCACCGTCACCGACGACGGGCTGCCCGCCGACGGCACCCTGACCTCGACCTGGTCCAAGGTCAGCGGTCCCGGCACGGTCACCTTCGCGGACCCGAGCAAGCCCAGCACCACGGCCAGCTTCAGCGCGGAGGGCGTCTACGAGCTCCAGCTCACCGGTAGCGACTCGGCGCTCAGCACGGCCGACAAGGTCACCGTCACCGTGAACAACGCCAGCGGGGCCAACGCCGCACCGGTCGTCAACGCCGGCCCCGACCAGACGATCATCGCGTCCGGGGCGGCCACTCTGAGCGGCACCGCCACCGACGACGGGCTGCCCAGCTCGCCCGGCAACCTCACCGTCACCTGGACCAAGGTCAGCGGTCCCGGCACGGTCGCCTTCGCGAACGCATCGTCGGCCCAGACCACGGCGACGTTCAGCACGACAGGTGCCTACGTGCTCCGGCTCTCGGGCAGCGACGGCGCGCTCACGTCGACCGACGACGTCGCCGTGACGGTGAACCCCGCCGGGGGTGGTGGAGGCACCAACCTGGCCGGGAACGCCGGCTTCGAGGCCGCACTGACCGGCTGGAAGGCCTCGACGGGCGCGCTCACCCGGGTCGCCGTACCGCACACGGGCGCGTGGGCCGGCGAGATGAGGAACACCGGGACCGCCTCCATCACCTGCCAGCTCAACGACTCCCCCAACTGGGTCACCTCCACGACGGCCGGCACCTACACCGCGACGGCGTGGGTGAAGGGCGACGCGGCCGGTGCCGGGTCCACCGTGCGGCTGCGCTTCCGGGAGTACAACAGCGCCGGCACCAACCTCGGCAGCAAGGAGTCGTCGGTCGTCCTGACCGCCGGCTACCAGCAGGTCGTGCTCACCTACACGCCGACCGCGGCGGGCTCGACGCTCGACTTCAACGTGCTCCGAGGCTCCACCCCGGCCGGTGCGCTCTGCTACGACGTCGACGACGTCTCGATCGTCGTCAACTGACGACACCCGTCTGCACACCGCTCCTCCTGACCCGGTCGTCCTGGGTCAGGAGGAGCGGTGGCATGTCGGGTGGGCTTCTTGACGGGCAGACCGGGTGCGTGACCCGACCTGAGAGCCGTGTTCCAGCGAGCTTCCGAGCAGCTCGAGCACACGGTCGCGTCCGTCGACCGGTCGTCGATGGGGAACCAGACGCACCACAACCTGATGCGGGCGATGGGGATCTACGGACCGGCGACCGCGCGGCGAGGTGTCACCTGGTGCCCACTTCAGGAGCGTCTGCTCGACGCGTTCGGCCGTCGTCCTCAATGACCGACCTGTCTGCCGTGGCGTGAACGTCCCGACTCGCCGCTTGAGACAGGCGCCCCGTCGCGCCCGGCTCCGCGGTCAGTGCCGCGAGACGGGACGCATCAGGTCGGGTACGGCGGCGGAGCCGCGCTCGCGGTGCTGGGAACGGTCGGCGGGCTTGTCAGGGGACGGGCCGGCCGACCGGGCGGCCTCGTCCTGGTCCGGCTCGCGGCCCCGGGCGGAGTCGAGGGCGCCGCAGGCGACGACCAGGCCGATGAGCATCCAGGTCTGCTTGCGGGCCTCCCAGTTGTGCAGGAGCGCGGCCCCGAGCCAGGCGGTGAACACCGCGATCCACATGCCGCGGAGCAGCGGCTCGACGCGCCGCAGGGACAGCAGCGCGGTCACGAGCATCGCGGCGAAAAGCCCGAAGCCGATCACGCCGACCTCCGCGAGAAGGCCGAGGGCGAGGTCGTGCGGGGCCTTGTTCGCGCCGACGGCGGCCGCCCGGAAGGCGCCTCCGCCGCTGCCTTGGATCGGGTGCTCGCGGATCAGCCGGATGGCCTCGGACCAGATCGTCTCGCGCTCGTTGAGGTTGCCGGAGCGCAGCGCGGCGTCGGTGCCCTCGAGGCGCAGCAGCACCCGGGCCGGGACGAAGGGGATGGCCAGCACGCTCACGGCGGCCAGGCCGACGAGCGTGCCGATGCTGACGGCCTTGTGGCGCCGGGTCAGCAGGTAGAACAGGTAGGCCAGCCCCGGGATCATCGACACCAGCGCCGCACGGGAGCCGGTGACCAGCACGGCGAAGGCGGCGAGCGGGACGTAGGCGGCGCAGCCGACCGCCCACAGGCGTCGCCAATGGCGTTGGCGGTTCGGTGGCACCCACATGAGGTACGCCGCGACGGGGACGCTCACGGCGAGGATCATGCCGACGTCGTTCGGGTGGAAGCTGCCGAGGGTCACCCGGCCGTAGCGCTCGGACGCGGCGCCCCGGACGACGTACCCGACCAGCAGCGCGAGCACGGTCACGTAGCTGCCGGCCAGGTAGGACGTCAGCGTGGCACGCAGCCGCGGCGTGGTGTCGACGGTGTCCCAGAGGACGAGCATCAGGCCGAGCAGCTGCGCGTAGGTGATGACGCGCCCCTGGGTGGCGCTGCCGTCGACGGTCCAGAGCAGGCTGAAGCCGTTCCAGACCACGAACAGCAGCGCCAGGAAGTGGGTCAGCTTGGGTTCGCGGAACCGGCCGGTGATGAGCACGGAGGCGACCCAGGCGGCCGCTGCCATCAGGCCGATCAGCTTGCTGATCCGGCCCAGCCCCGGCAGGGAGAGCACGTTCTCCCACGGCAGCGTGAAGACCATCGCCAGCATCAGCAGGTAGACGGCGCGTCTCATGGCTCTCTCCTGTCCAGCAGGACGTCGAGGTAGCGGTCCACCACGACCTCCTGGGTGTATCCGGCCCAGCTCTCCGCCGGTGGTCTGGCGATACGGCCCGCGACGCCGTCGGTCAGGGCCCGCGCCAGCGAGGCAACGTCACCGACCGGCACGAGCCGCCCGTAGCGTCCGCCGTCGAGGATCTGGTCCGGCCCGCTCGGGCAGTCGGTGGCCACCACCGGTACGCCGCAGGACATCGCCTCGATCAGCACACCCGGCGAGCCCTCCCACCGGGACGGGAGCACGAACAGGTCCGCGGCAGCCATCTCCGCGTAGGGGTTGTCCACGAAGCCCGGCAGGTGGACCCGACCGGCCAGCCCGTGCCGGGCGACGACCGCCTCCAGGTCGGGACGCAGCGGCCCCTCCCCCAGCACGACGAGCCGCACCTGGGGCCCGAGGTCCGCGCGGGCGAAGGCCTCGATCAGGGTGGCGTGGTCCTTCTGCCGGACGAGCCGGCCGACCGCGAGCACGACCGTCAGGGAGGGGTCGCGCAACCACGGATGGGAGGCCGGTCGGCTCTGCATGCGGGTCACCTCGGGGGTGACGACGGGGTTGTTCAGCACCCGCACGGAGGACCCGGCGAGCCCGAACCCGGTGACCAGGTCGTGGGCCACCCCCTCGGAGACGGCGACGACGGCGTCGGCGCGCGGGTAGGCCCAGCGGACCAGCGTCGGCATCAGGCGGGTACGGCGCCGCGTCGTGTGCGCGACGGTCATCGACAGCGTGTTGCGCTCACTGACGACCAGCCGTACGTCGGACCGGGCGAGGCCGCGGGCGGCGACGCACACGACGTTCACGTAGTCGAGGACGGACAGGACCGCCGCGGGTCGCTCGTGCCGCAGGTAGCGGGCCAGCGGGAGCACCGCCGTCGCCATCCGCCGCACGTCGAGGTCGACCACCCGGACCTCGGGCGGGATCTCGGCGAGGTAGGGGCCGCGGGCGTGCGCCAGCACCAGGTCGACGGGCTGCCCCCGGCGCACCAGACCGGCGGCCAGCTTGGCGACCGCACGCTGGGCCCCGCCACCCTCCATCGACGAGGTGACGATCGCAACCGGGACACGGTCGCGAGGCCGGGCGTCGGCGCCCGCGCGGAGCAGCTCGGTCATCGCAGCCGCACCACCCTGGTGAACCGGCTGCGGACGCTGCGCCGCTGCGTCGCGGTCAGGCCGAGCACGTAGGCGAGCAGCAGCAGTGCGACGGCCGACAGCGACCCCAGCGTGATCAGGGAGAGCCAGCCGTCGGCGGCGACGAGGGGTCGCGCGGCCAGTGCCAGGACACCGAGCAGCACCGACGCGAGCGCAGGACGCCAGACCGCCCGCACGTCGACCGCGTGCGGCCGCTCCAGCAGGCGCCCGACGAGGACGGGGTAGGCGATCGTGAGCGGGAGGCGGCCCAGGATGAAGCCGGTCACCAGCCCGGGGATGCCCAGCTCGAACGGCCCGGCCAGCAGGATGCCGATGCCTGCGCCGATCAACGCCGAGAACAACCCGAGCAGCACCTTGGCGCGCACCCGGAGAGTCAGGTCGATGACGTTCGCGTCCACGCGGATCAGCGCGAGCTGCGCGACCATCACGCAGATCAGGACCGTGGCCAGGGTGCCGGCGTCGTACTTCGCCCCCACCCAGAGGGCGAGGAACGGCGGCAGCCAGACGATGATCGTCGCGCCCGCGCCCACCGAGACCAGCCAGGAGAGCACCATCGTCTCGTTGCGCACCCGCGCCGCCCGGTCCAGCTCGCGCGCACCCACGAGACCGCCGAGGCCGGGCATCGTCGCGGAGATCACCATGAACACCAGGTCGGTCACCGACTGCGGCACGAAGCTGGTCAGCGAGTAGACGGCGACCGCGGACGCCCCGGCGACGGCGCTGAGCACGATGACGTCGCTGCCCTTGACCAGCTGCATGACCAGGTTCCACAGCAGGAACCACCAGCTCAGTCCGACGAAGGCGCGGACCGTGCCGCGCACCGGCCGGCGCACGCCCCACCAGCCGACCTGGCCGCGGACGATGTGCAGGTAGGTGAGTCCCGACAGCACCGTGGTGGCTACGGTGGCGGCGGCGACGCCGACCAGTCCCCAGCCCCGCCACAGCGCGAACGCCGCGAGCCCGCCGCCGACCAGCAGCATCGCCGTGGACAGCCCGAGCCGCCGGTAGCCGAGGTTCTGGCCCATCAGCACGGACTGCGGCACCGCGGCGATGCCGAGGACCGCCACGTTGAGCACGAGGACTCCAGCCGCCGCACGCACCGCCCAGACCTGGTCGGGGTGGGCGTGCACGAGCTCCGGGGAGATCCAGGCGAGGACCGCCCCGAGCACGACGACGAGGGGCAGGAACAGCGCCCAGACGGCGATCGCGGTCCCGACCTGCTGCTGCCGCCGGGCGACCTCGGCCTCGTCGGTGCTGTGGCTGGTCGACTGCCCCTGGGCCACGACCCACTTGAGCGCCTCGCCCGGGCGGCCGCCGGCCGGGGTGGTGTGCCCGATCAGCTTCTGCAGCACCTGCCAGGCGCCGTACCCGGCGGCGCCGAGGAAGTTCAGGAGCAGCGGCGCCAGCACCAGCTGCACGACGGCGCGGGCCGCGTAGTCGACGAGCGCGGCCAGCGCGTTCAGGGATGCCCGGAACGTGAGGGTCGGGTCGCCGCCGCGCGTCGCCACCCGCCGGGTCCCGGTCTTCATCGCCGGTCCCCGGAGGTGTCGACGAGCAGCCGCGCGCGGACGGCGTCCGCGACGACCTCGGGAGGCGCCGCCGTGTCCACGCGTACGACGGGCGTCCCCTCGTCCGACACGACCCGGAGGACCTGGTCGAACGCGACGCGGTAGGCGTCAACGAACCGCGCGGCCTCGTGCGGGTCGGCGCCGCGGACACGGTGCTCGCGGGGCCGTGCCTCGATGCGCGCGATCAGCTCGTCGGTGGGCGCGTCCAGCACGACGACCGTGTCCAGCAGCCGGCCCCAGGCCGTTGCCGTGCGCCACCACCAGGGCCCGAACACCGGGTGCCGCAGCACCTGGGGCTGTCCGGCGACGAGCATCGCGAGCCGGAACACCGGGCCGTGGTCGAGCAGCAGGGGCTCCCCGGCCGCTTCCCCGACCTGGCGCTGCCAGGCGAGCAGGTAGCCGACGCTGCGCAGCTCTGCCTCGGACCACCACCGCCCCGGAGCGGCGACCGAGCGGGACGCCAGCAGCACCGGGGCGGTGGTGACCACGGAGCGGACCGTGGCGAGGCGTCCCGGCGGCGACGCGAGTCGCGCGCCGGGGAGGGACCTGACGAGGGCCCTCGCGACCGTCGTCTTGCCGGCTCCGGCGGGGCCGGCCAGCTCGACGACGACACCTGTCACAGCCGCTCCCACACCGCTCGGCGCAGGTCGGCGAGGACGGTCGCGGCGGGCTGCCCCGCGTCCACCACCACCACCGGTGGCTCCCACGGGGTCTGCCACACCTCGGTGGACCGACGCCGCACGTAGTGCTCCTCCTCGTCGTGCTTGCGCAGGACCGCGACCTCCGGGTCGACCCGGAGGACGGCGAGGACGTCGGGCCGGCCGAAGGCGGCGTAGTACCTCGCCTCGAGGCGGACCAGCCGCGAACCCAGCCGGGACAGGCCCGGCATCCCCTCGGCCCAGGTGGTGCGGGCACCGTCCATGGACCGCAGCTCGGTGAGCGGGAACCGGTCGCACACGACGATCCCGCCGTTCGCGGCGACCCGGCGGGCCCGGGCGTAGAGCCGGTGCCGGTCACGAGCGGTGAGCGTGTGCCAGGCCAGCCAGGCCGTCGACGGCGGGCGGGTCAGGTCGTCCGGCGGCGTGGTCGGCTCGGCCAGCTCGGGGAACAGCCCGACCTTGCGGCCGGTCGCCAGCGCGCCCTTGACGGTGAGGGTGGTCAGCGACTTGGGCGGCCGGCCGAGATGCACCCGCTCGACGACGAAGGCGCGGGAGAGCCACGAGGACACCCCCTCGACCGCGGTGCTCTTGCCCGCCCCGTCGCCACCGACCAGGGCGACCACGGCGCCACCGGCGACCAGGCGCTTGCGGGTCGGCTTGCGCAGCAGGTAGCGCTTCCCGCCCCAGGTGACCCGCCGGACCAGCCGCAGGGTCTGGTCGTGCACGGCCCCGCGCCGCGCGCAGGCCTCGAGCGCGTGCGTCAGCGCCAGCGAGGCACGCACGCGCACGTGGCGGGGGCAGCCGGGCTCGACCGCACGCCGACACAGCGGCCAGACATCCATCACGAACGGCAGGTGCTCGCGCACCACACTTTCCACGGTGTCCCAGTCGGTGCGCGCCTCGAGCCATGCCAGCTCCCGGCGCTCGCTCGCCGCGAGCGCGCCGCGCATCTGGAGCATCGCGTCCCAGGTCGCGTGCTTCAGCACCAGCCGCAGCACGAGGACCGCGAGCTCGAACTCCGGGGCGGGCAGGGGGAACAGACCGTCCTGGGTCGAGGACTCCAGGTAGGAGCGCTCGACCGGCAACCAGAAGTTCTTGGTGGTGTCGTCCCCGAGAACCAGCCGGAAGTGCGCGTGCACGTGCACGAGCCGTCCCGAGCGGGCGTCCAGCCCGTAGTAGTGGACGACCGACGGCACCTCCCGGGCGGGCGGCAGCGAGGCCGCCTTGAACCCGAGCCGGGCCAGCACCTCCAGGAACCGCCCGTGGTCCCGGCGCGCCACGAGCAGGTCGAGGTCGTTGTCGCCGCTCATCGAGCGTCCGATCGCCTCGTTGCTCTTCCAGTGGTTGTACAGCACCCCCGCCGCGGCGAGCTCCGAGCAGAGGCGGGCGACCAGCTCGAGGGCGAGCATGTGCTCGCCCGCGGCGGCCGGGTCACCGGCCACCGGGACCGTCAGCGCCCCCGGGTCCTCGAGATGAGCGGTCATCGACGGGCTGCCTTCTCGCGCTCAGCCGCGCCACCGACGTGGCTGGACGGCTCGCGGTGCGGGTTCGCCGGCCGCATGGACGCGATGCCGTTGTCGCGGACCGGTGCCATCGCCCCGGGCGAGGGCGACGGGCGGACGGCGTCGTCGACGGGCTCTCCGTCCCGACGGGCACGGCGCGCGGAGACCAGCCAGGCGATGACCAGACCGACCGCGGCGCCACCGAGCGCGCCGACGCCGGCCTGCTTGATCACGGCGCTGCGGTCCATGTCCGTGACCGGGTTCGCGTTGTCGAGGATCTGCAGGCCGCCGGCGTCCGAGGAGGGCTCGACGGAGATCAGCTCGACGTAGGCCCGCTGCCAGTAGCCGACCAGACGCTGCTGGACCCGGATCTCGTGGCGCACGTCATCCTTGGTGGCCGGGTCGGTCGTCGCATCCAGCTCGTCCTTGAGCCGGGCGACCTCTGCCTCACCGTCGTCGATCGTCGCCTTGAGGTGCTGGACCTGGTTGTTGACGAAGCCCTGCTCGTTGCCGCCCGGCAGGGGCGGGCTCAAGATGACGAGCTGGCGGACGATGGCGTTGGCCACCTTGCGGGCGTCCTCCGCCTTCGGGGCGACGACGACGACCTGCACCAGCCGCAGGTTCTGCGGAGGCACGGTGGCGCTCACCTGGTTGCGGAGCAGGTCCCACCTCATCGGCAGGTTCAGGCGCTGCACGACCGGCCGGAGCACGACCTCGCGGCGCGCCATGTCGGCGTAGAAGGCGGCGAGGTCCTCACTGGCCCGGATCGTCGAGCTGTGCGTGACCGAGCCCTCCGTCGAGCCGACGAGCACCGTCGCCTGCGAGCGGTAGAGGGGCGGCACCGTCTTCGGCGCGGCCAAGCCCACCGCCGTTCCGATGAGTGCACAGAGGACCGGGATCCACCAGTAGCGGAGGATCCTGCGGCGAATCTCTGAGACGGCGATGTCCTGGCTCATGCTGCTGCTCCGATCGGTTGCCGGTCACCGCGGCGCAGCGCGGCGTAGATCCGCGCGTAGCCGTCGGTCATCGAGTGGACACTGAACGCGTCCGTGACTGCCTTCCTGGCTGACCGCCCCAGCGCCGCGCGCTGTTGGGAGGGCAGGGCCAGGAGACGGGAGAGGGCGTCGGCGAACGCACGCGCGTCCCCGACGGGCACGAGGCGGGCCGCCGCGGTGGCGGCCGCGACCTCGCGGTGGGGTGGGATGTCCGAGAGCACGGCGGGCAGCCGGGCCGCGAGCGCCTCCAGCACCGACAGCGGCAGCCCCTCGCCGCGTGAGGTCGAGACGTAGGCGTCGGCGCGGCCGAGCAGCCGGTAGACGTCGTCGCGCGGCAGCAGGCCCGGGAGCTCCACCCGCTCGGCCACCCCGAGACGGCCGGCGAGCTGCTCGAGCTCAGCACGCAGCGGGCCGTCGCCGAGGACGACCAGCCGGTCGTGCGGGCGCGACGCCGAGGCGAACGCCGTGAGCAAGGTGGCCTGGTCCTTGATGGGGATCATCCGGCCGACGGAGACGACCGTGCGGCCGGCTCCGTTCGACGGACGCAGGTAGTGCTCCTCGCCGGCCCGCGCCACGCGCTCCACGTCGACACCGTTGGTGACGACGTGCATGGGGCGGCGGGCCAGCCGGCGCACCCAGCGCGGGACGCTGGCCGCGGCCGAGGAGCTGCACGCCACCGTGGTGGGGATGACAGTCATCGCCAGCGCGGCCAGCAGCCGGTTGCGCCGCCGGAGGTTGGGCCAGGAGTTGTGGAGGGTGAAGACGACGTCGTCCACGCGCCGCCGGCCGAGTGCCGCGGCCCCGAGCAGGAGGGCCGCGCTCGACGGCGCATGAACGTGGACGACGTCGTACTCACCGCCGCGGAGTGCCGAGCGGAGCACCCGCAGCGCCCCGAGACGTGACCCGGTCCCGTCGTAGCGACGGATCCGCGGGTCGGGGGCGACGGTGGAAGGAAGCAGCGAGCACACCGTGATGACGTGCCGGTCGGCCGCCGGCAGGCAGTGCTCGTTCCACTGGCTGTTGGCTGGCCCTGCCTGCACGACCACGTGCAGCACGTGGAGCCGGCCGGACGTCGTCACTGCTCTTCCCATCGTCGCCCCCATGGACCTGGTGGTCCGGCCTGAAACGCTACGAGCGCAGCAGGCCGTGGACCTCGGTTGATCGACGTACGCCTCGTACGCCGTGCGGACATCACCGCCGGTCAGACCGTCAGCGCAGCACCCGCAGCCGCAGCACTCCGCTGGTCGCGGCGGCCCGGCCCGCGGTGGCGCTGGCCACCACGCGGTAGCGGTAGACGCCGGCCCGCGTCGGGCGCAGCCCGAACCGGTACGACGACGTGGTCACGACACGCTTGACCGACACCCAGCGGGTGCCCTTGGCGCGCTGCAGGTAGACCCGCTGGCCCGAGGAGCCCGGCAGCACGCTGCCGCGGACGACGACCGGGCGGTTGCGGTGCACCAGACGGCGCGACAGCCCGGCGGTCAGCTTCGGCCGCACGACCACCGACAGCGACGGTGAGGTACCTCCTGCCCCGCGCACGACGTACCGGGTGGTCGTCGAGGGCGTGTCGGTCACGGAGAACGAGCCGTTGGCCCCGGTGGTGACCGTCTTGATGCGCTGCTCGACGTTGCCCGGCGCCCGGGCGGCGAACAGCTCCACCGCCTGGCCGGCCAGTCCCGCGCCGGACCGGGTCACGGTGCCCGACAGCGTCACGACGCGGCCGGCCGTCTGGGAGCCGACGTTGGCCCGCAGCGACAGCGACGGCGCCGTCGGCGTCACGCCCGACCCGGGCGTGCGGTAGGCGATCACCAGGGTGGGTGCCCCGAGCCCGCCGTCGAAGGCGAGCGCGGTGCGCCGGCCGGTGCCGGAGACCATGAAGGCCATCGCGTTGCCACGTCGCCAGCCGGCTCGGTTGACCACGGCCTGCGCGATGGTCTTCAGCTCCGGCGTCGCCTCCGCAGCACCTGCCCGCCTCAGGGTGTCCCACGCCGGGGGCGCCCACGAGACGCTGCCGACCTTGGGACGCGCGGAGATCGAGCTCGCCGTGGTGCGGTAGGTCGCCGCGTTGTCCGACGCCTCGCCCGTGATCGTGAACGCCGCCGGCGACGAGTTGACCTCGTCGGCGCCGAACTGGATCTTGGCGCTGTCGATCTGCGACCCGGCCGGCACGGGCAGGTTCGGGAACCGCAAGCCGGTCAGGGTCGGGTCGGTGCCGTCGTTGCCCAGCTCGTCGTCCGGGCTGTCGACCCGCACCGACTGGCCCGTGCCCGTGGCGTTCAGACCGCCCTGCTGGGCATCGTCATTGCTGGCCGTGATCGGGACCGACACGGTCCGGGTGGCACCCGGCGAGGAGACGTCGACGACGACGTCGTCTGTGCTGGTCAGCGATGAGTCGCTCACCGTGAGCCGGAGGACGTATCGACCCGGCGCGGAGAACGACACTCCGCCCGTGGCGGAGGTGCCCGCGGCGAAGGCGGCGGTGCCCGGCCCGCTGACCTTGCTCCACGCGGAGGTGAGAGCGGCGGGCTGCCCGTCGTCGGTGCCGGTGCCCGTGAGCTGGACCGTCTCACCGACGTCGGCGACCGTGTCGGGGCCGGCGTCGGCCAGCGGCGGACGGTTGCCGATCGCGGGCATCGAGGGGGTGACCTCGTACATCCGGCCGTCGTTCTCCGCCGGGGTGACGTTGTTGTCGACCATCCGGTCGACGATGTAGTAGCTCCGCTTGGCGGAGCCGTCGCTGGCCGGGGCGACCGCGACCCCCGCCGCAAGCTTGGCGCCGAGGGACGAGATGTCCACCGAGTCGATCAACGCACCGTTCGTGTCCAGCTCCCACACGCCCTTGTTGTCCACGACCACGATCACGTCGCGGACGGGGTCGTAGGTCACGCCCTCGGGGTTCGAGATGCCGAAACGCTCGAGGTCGCTGTGGGTGGCGACGTCGTCTCCGGCGGGCGCGACGCCGTTGAACAGGCCGTCGGGCCCCGGGGAGACGCGGTAGAGCTCGTTGTTGACGCCGTCCACCAGCACCACGTTGTTGCGCTTGGAGTCGTAGGCGACGTCCTCGTTGTCCGTGGCACCGACCGCCGAGGAGCTGAAGAACGTGCGCGTCCCCTCGTTGCCGGTGCTCAACGGGTTGGGAACCCCCGACCCGGAGATGACGAAGATCCGGTTGAGGTCGTCGTCGGAGACGAACAGGCGGTCGTTCCCGGCGTCGTAGGCCACGCCCGTCGGCTCCTGGGACCACGCTCCGGTTGTCGGGTTGGCCACCGTCGTGCCCGTGCTCTGCACGGCACCGGCAAGGTTCGTCGTCCAGAGGTTCCTGCCCGTCGTGAAGAGGGCCGGGATCTCGTCCACCTCGGCGTCGCTGACCAGGAGCCGACCTGAGGCGGGGAGATAGGTGATCCCCGACGGGTCGGGGCTGTTCGGCGACCACGCGCTGCCCGCGCCGGTCTGGACGGTCCTCGTGGCGCCGGGCGCGACCGCGGCGGCCGCGACCGCAGCCGGGACCGCAGTCGGCGCCAGGGTGAGCTCGGCGACGCGGCCGAGGGTGGTCGCGGTGCCGGCGTCGGCGACGAACAGGCTCTGCTCGGCGGCCGGGTCGGTGTTGTCCGCGCTCGGCGCGAACGTCATCGCCTGGAGGTCGGCGACCTTCGCGTCGGAGATGTCCTGCGTGCGCACGACGGAGCCGGATGCGTCCACGCCGAACACCGTGTCCTTCACGCCGGACGTGTCGGCGACGTAGAGCAGGCGCTGGTTCGGCTGGTAGGCGAGACCGCGCAGGTCGCGGCCGGCGAGCTCCGCGAGCGACGTACGGCCCACCGTGCCGTCGGGCGCGATCGACACGATGGTGTGGTGCGCCGCGTCGAGGACGTGCAGCGTGCCGTCCGGGGTGTACGTCGACCCCGCCGGGTCGCCGACACCGGCGGTGCGCGCCCTGAGCTGGTCGGTGCGCGGGTCGTAGGCCGCCGTCACGCCGTCGTCGAGGGCGCGGCGCACCTCCCGGCCGCGCGGCTTCTCGGCCGGCGTGACGGCGACGACCTCGCTCCCGCCCTTCGGCAGGTCACCGGTGAGGAGCAGGGTGCGCCGGTCCGGGTCGTAGGTCAGACCCGTCGGACGGCGTACGCCGACCTCACTCGTCAGGATCTCGTGCACGGTGCGGGCCGGGCGTACCCGGGTGGAGTCAGCCGAGGACCCGACGGCTGACTGCGTCGCGGCCTCGGCGATGGGCGGCATCACCGTCAACGCTGCTGCGAACAGCGCCCCCGTCGTGGTCCACGAGGACCACTTTCTCCTTGCAGCGCTCATCTTTCTGCTCCCCATCGGTCTCTGATTCCGCACAGCTGCCGTGCAGCGGACCGGCGAACCCGGACAACGCTGGACGGACGGACCCGGACAGCACACTCCGGGCGCCGAGGGCGTGCATCCGTCAAATGGCGTACGTCGTCTGCGGCACTCGGCGGGCGCGACCAGCACCCCGTTCCTGTGACCGTTGAACCCAGGAAACGGACCCCGGGGAGGGACTGCGATGGCGCGACGGATGACGGTGGTCGGGTGTGGCTACCTGGGGGCGACACATGCCGCGTGCATGGCCGAGCTCGGCTTCGAGGTCCTCGGCCTCGACGTCGACGAGAGCCGGGTCGACGCGCTGCAGCAGGCCCGGCCCCCGTTCTACGAGCCAGGGCTCGAGCCGCTGCTGCGCAAGCACGTCGAGTCGGGGCGGCTGCGGTTCACCACGTCCTTCGCCGAGGCCGCCGAGTTCGGCGACATCCACTTCCTCTGCGTGTCGACACCGCAGCGGGAGGGTGAGCTCGCGGCCGACGTCTCCTACATCGAGAGCGCCGTGAGCGCCCTCGCTCCCCTGCTGCGCCGGCCGTGCCTGGTCGTGGGCAAGTCGACCGTCCCGGTCGGCACCGCCGAGGCGCTGACGGAGGTCCTGCAGCGGCTCGCGCCGGTCGGCACGGACGCGGTGCTCGCGTGGAACCCCGAGTTCCTGCGCGAGGGCCACGCCATCGACGACACGCTGCGCCCGGGACGGCTCGTCCTCGGCATCCCCTCCGGTGCCGGGGGCGAGCTCGCCGAGCAGGTGCTGCGCGAGGTGTACGACGAGCCGATCACCGCGGGCACGCCGGTGGTGATGGCCGACATGGCCACTGCCCAGCTCACCAAGGCCGCCGCGAACGCCTTCCTGGCCACGAAGATCTCCTTCATCAACGCCATGGCCGAGCTGTGCGAGGCCACCGGCGCCGACGTGACGGTCCTGGCCGACGCGATCGGTCACGACAACCGGATCGGCCGGCGTTTCCTCGACGCCGGCCTCGGCTTCGGCGGCGGCTGCCTGCCCAAGGACATCCGGGGCTTCATGGCGCGGGCCGGTGAGCTCGGCGCCGGGGACGCGCTCACCTTCCTGCGGGAGGTCGACGCGATCAACCAGCGTCGCCGGGCCCGGGTGGTCGACATGGCCGCGGAGCTGGTCGGCCGCCCCTGGGCCGGTGCCCGGGTCGCCGTGCTGGGCGCGGCCTTCAAGCCGGAGTCCGACGACATCCGCGACTCCCCGGCGCTGAACGTCGCCGGACGGCTGCACCTGTTCGGCGCGCACGTGAAGGTCCACGACCCGCGGGCGATGGACAAGGCCCGCACCTCGTGGCCGACGCTGAGCTACGCCGAGTCGGTGTTCGACGCCTGCGAGGGCGCGCACGTCGTGCTGCTGCTGACCGAGTGGCAGCAGTTCCGGGAGATCGACCCCACCCGGCTCGCCGAGGTCGTGGCCAGCCCGGCCATCGTCGACGGCCGCAACTGCCTCGACCCGGTGGTGTGGCGGTCGGCCGGCTGGACCTACCGCGCCCTCGGCCGTCCCTGACCGGCGGCCTCGTGTCGGCGTCCCTGGCCGTCGAGCTGTGCGGCCTGCCCGGCGCCGGCAAGACCACGGTCGCGCAGGCTGCGCGCGGCCGTCTCGCCGCGGCGGGGGTGTCCTGCGACCTCGCGGACCAGGACATCTCCGCCGCGGCTGCCCCGCGTCGGCGCCTTCGTCGCCGGGCGACGAGCGCGCTGCGGGAGAGCACGACCCATCCCGCGCGCACCTCAGCCGCGGCCGCGGCCGTGCTGGCGTCCCGTCAGTCCCGACCGCGAGACACGGTCGCGGTGCTGGCGCAGTGGCTCGCCGTCCGCGACCTTCTCGCCGACTGCCACCACTCCCCCGGCGTGCACCTGTTCGAGGAGGGTGTGCTCCAACGGTTGTGGACGATCGGCCTTCGGGGCGAGCACGACACCTCGGCCCGCCTCTGGCGCAACCTCGACCCGGCGCGCCGTACGGACCTGGTGGTGGTGCTGGACCTCCCCGCCACGGAGGCGGCCGCCCGGCTGCGCGGCCGCCCGTCGCGGCACAGCAGGGTGCAGGCGCTGGGCTCCGACGCGATGCTCGACGAGCTCGTGCGCGGGGAGCGGCTGCTGGGCACGCTGGTCGCGGGCTGCCCGGTCCCGGTCGTGCGCGTCGGCGCCGACGTCGCACCGGACGCGCTGGCCGCGCGGGTGGCCGAGGTGGTCCTCGACGCCTGGCAGGGCGGCCGGCAGGTCCCTCAGTAGGCCCCGCCGCCGCCGCGCAGCACCAGCGCCAGCGTCCGCATCAGGATGAGCACGTCGAGACGCAGGCTCCAGCTCTCGACGTACTGGATGTTGAGCTTGACCCGCTCCTCGTAGCTGATGTCGTTGCGACCGGAGGTCTGCCACAGCCCGGTGATGCCCGGCTGGAGGGCGAGGATCGTGCCCTTGAAGTCGCCGAACTTCACCAGCTCGTCCGGGACGATCGGGCGCGGGCCGACCAGGCTCAGCTCGCCGCGCAGCACGTTCCACAGCTGCGGCAGCTCGTCGAGGCTGGTACGTCGCAGGAAGGCACCGAGCGGGCTCACCCGCGGGTCGTCCTTGACCTTCTGCTCGCGCTTGAACTCCTCCACCAGGTCCTCGCGGCCGAGCTCGTGGAACACCTCCAGCGCAGGCCGGCCGGAGTAGGCCGTCCCCATGGTGCGGAACTTGAGGATCCGGAAGGTCTCGCCGGCGCGCCCGATCCGCTCCTGCCGGAACAGCACCGGCCGGCGGTCGGCGACGGCGATGACGGCCGCGATCACCGCCAGCAGCGGCGCGATCAGCAGCAGGCCGCAGGCGGAGCCGACGATGTCGAAGCCCCGCTTGATGATCCGGCCCCAACCCTCCAGCGGCGTCACGCGGATCTTGACCACCGCGACCCCGGCCAGCGTGCTCACGACGGTGTCCGGTGCGTACAGGCCGGACTGGTGGGGGACGAACCGGTACGCCAGGTGGTGGTCGTTCGCGAAGCGGAGGATCTCGAGGATGTCGTCACGCGGCAGCGACGAGTCGGCGTGGATGATCTCGTCGAAGTGACCACCGAGGGCGGCGTTCGCCTCGGCGACGGTGCGGAACGACGGCAGCGTGGCCAGCACGCTCCCGCCCAGGGCACTGGACTCGTCGAGCACGCCGACCACCCGGTAGCCGCTGCGGCGCGTCATCTCGAGCGTCCGCACGATGTGCTGGGCCACCGGGCCACTGCCGATCACGAGGGCCCTGTGCACGCCGAGGTCACGCGCGAACAGTGCGTGCTGCAAGCCGTGCAGCGTGTTGCGGCCCACCAGCACGAAGGTGAAGCTCAGCAGGTAGCCGAGGACGGGCAGCTCCTTGACGGGGAACATCGAGCCCGGGTGCAGCGAGTCCACGACGACGAGCAGCATGGCCGGGGCGGCCGTCGCGACGAAGACCTTGCCGGCCTCCGACCAGCGGTTGCGGACCCCGGCCTCGGTGTAGAGCCCGACGAGCGCGAAGACCGCGACCCACAAAGGCGACACCGCGAGGAATACCGGGAGGAACGACCAGCTCGGCTCCGTCACGGCAGCGCCGGCCCACCGTGGGATCTGCATCGCCACGGCGAAGGCCGCGAGCACGGCGATGAGGTCGGCAGGGACCAGCACCGAGTAGAAGAACAGCTCGATCGTCTCGCCCCGCTTCGACCACCAGCGTGCCCAGCGGCCAGGAGCTAGCGCATCCTCCTTCGGATGGCCGGCCACTTCGACTGCGCGCATGCGTCCTCCTCCAGGTCCGCATTCAGCACACTCCCGACGGCGGCGCAGGTCATCGGCAAATCGTCGTACGCCGTGTGCGGTAGTTGGCCATGGCCGATTCCAGACCCACCCAGCCGGGTCAGGGGGACCCGCCCAGATGGGCCTTGCGCCAGTCCGGGGCAGCGCGTCTCGAGGTGACGCCACCCCCCTGTCGCGGGGGATGCCATGGCCCGCCGGGCCCAGGGCGACGCCTTCATCTGGTCCGGCGCCGCTCGCGCACTACGCTGCGTCGATGGTCAAGATTGCGACGATCTGTCTGCACGCGGAGGACTGGCAGCGCGGGGCGATCTCGACCTCTCCACCTCCGGGAAGGCAGAGCAGGAGGTGCTCAGGGACCCGGAGGGCAACCTCTTCTGCGTCCTGGACCACGACTGACCTTCGTGGCCTGACTCCGGCATCGGAGTCAGCCGGCGGAGAAGTCCACCTCCGTGGTCGGTGCGACCGTGCCCTGCCGACCGGGTGCTGACGCCCAGCTCCAGTACGTGTTGGTGTACGCGATCGACTGCTCCGGGGAGACCGGGAACCCCCACTCGCGCAGGTCCTCGGTGGTGTGCCCGTCGCCGACCAGCGTCGCGTCGTAGCCGCGCACGAGCGCACCGTGCAGCGTGCCGCGGATGCACTCCTCTGTCTGCGCGCCGGTGACCACGAGCCGCCCGACTCCCCGCTCGGCGAGCCGCTCCTCCAGGTCCGAGGCCTCGAAGGCGTCGGGGTAGCGCTTGTGGACCACGGGCTCGCTGTCCAGACGCTCGAGCGCGTCGACGTACTGCCACGCCTCGGAGCCCTTGGTCAGCTCGTCGTCGTCGGAGTGCTGGACCCAGACCACCGGGACGTCCTCGGCGCGGGCCTTGTCCAGCAGGGTCGCGATGTTGGCGATCACGCGGTCGCGCTCGTAGGCCTTCCCGATGACGCCGTTCTGCACGTCGATCACGATGAGGGCGGTGCGGGACCGGTTCTCCAGCGATGTCATGGCTTCCTCCGTCGGCTCCGAGCAAAACGTAGCCTAGGCCGAGGGACCGACACCCGTCAGCGAGAACACGGCCGCGCGGTCACTCGGCGCGCGGCACCACGCAGGCGGCCGTCACCGGCGCGCCTTCACAGCACGGGCGGATGTAGCCGCACCGGTCGCACCGTGAGTGCGAGGTCTCCCAGCGCATCCGGTTGCCACAGTTGTCGCAGTCCATGTCGTCCATCGAGGTGGATCCTGCCACGGAGTCCCCCCGAGACAGGGGCGGCACGCGTGTCGCCGCTGACAGTCGCGCCAGGTCGACGACAGCCCTACCATCGAAGGCACATCCTCGGCGGAGCAGGTCGCTCGGCTCGGGCGCCGCCAGCTCGTTCTAGGAGCACGTCATGGAGCGCGACTGGATGAACATCAGCTGGCAGTCCCTGGTGGTCCGGGGAGCAGTCGGCATCGTCTTCGGAATCCTCGCCATGGTCTGGCCGACGTCGACGGCCATCGCACTGGCTCTGCTGTTCGGCTTCTGGGCGCTGGTCGACGGCGTGGGCTCGCTCGCCCAGGCCTTCCAGAAGGACGCCACGGGGCGCGTCTGGCTCATCGTCATGGGCGTCATCGCCCTGATCGCCGCCTTCTTCGCGATCTTCAGCCCGGCTGTCACCGCGGCGGCCCTCACCTGGATCCTGGGCATCTGGCTGGTGGTGCGCGGCATCTTCGAGCTGGTCGGCGCGTTCGCGTCGTCGACGCTGATGCCGCGCTGGCTGCTCGTGGTCGGCGGCCTCCTGTCGATCGTCCTCGGCGTGCTGTTCGCGGCCAACCCGGGCCGCGCCGCCGTCGCGCTCGCCTTCTGGCTGGGGCTCATCGCACTCGCCTGGGGCATCGCGTTCGTCGCCCTGGGCGTCGTCGTCCGCTCCGAGCAGGGCCACCTGCAGCACCCGGCGACTCCTCCCCCGGCCACCGCTTAGGGCACGTCGAGGCGGTCACGGCCCGTCGCGAAAGCTGTCGTTCCGTCGTACCCGGCTCTTCACAAGCCCGGCGAACGCCGCCAGGAAGACCACGTCGAAGCCGAGCTGGATCACGGTGACCACCCGGGCCACCTGGCCCTCCGGGTGCACGTCGCCGTAGCCGACGGTGGTCATCGTGATCGCGGAGTAGTAGAGCGCGTCGATCCGCGTGCGCAGCCCGGCCATCTGGCCCGGCGCGTGCATCTCGAGCGTGTAGTAGAACAACGCGAACGCCACGAGGACGATCTCGAGCATCAGCACCATGTGCAGCATCGAGAAGGCGGTGCGGGCATCGCGCACCTCGTGGACCAGCACCCAGGTCACGGTCGCCACTCCCCCGACGGTGAGCGCGAGTCCGACGACGATTCCGAGGACCGACCGGTCCGTGCTGACCGGCATCGCGAAGAAGAGGACGAGCACGCCTACGAGGTTGACGGCACCGACCACGCCGGCGGGCACACGTCGCCGGCGGGACGACACGGTCCGCAGTGTCAGCGCTTGCCCGGCGGAACGAGGCGGGTCTGGGTCTCCTTCGCCGCCTGCTTGGCGTGCTTCTCGGCCCGCTTCTCCTTGAGCGACTTGCCCGTCTTCTTGGACAGGTGCTGCCGGGGTGACTTGTCGGCCATGGCTGCTCCTCGGGTGGAAGGCTCGGACGACTCCGAGGTCTCGACCGTACGCCCGCGAACGGGTCGACGGCGCCGCTCGTGGCGCGGCTGACTAGTCAGCCGGGCAGGGCGTTCGTTGTCCGAGCCGTGGCGCGGGTTCACACTGGACGAAGCGGTCCGGCGCGACCGCGAAGGCGCCGGCCTCGGCGAGGTGAGTCCGATGACGCATGGTGAGTCCCTGGCGCTGACGGTGGAGGCAACGCAAAGGTCCCTGGAGGAACGGCTGGGCGAGGCCCTCTCGCCGCACCGGGACCCCCGTCGACCGAGGGACTCCTTCAGTGCGATCGACACCTTCATGGCCGCCACCAGCCGACACCTCGCCGCCGTCGAGGCCGTCCTGCTGCGACAGGTGCACCGCACCGTCCCCGACGGGGACGCCTTGGTCCATGCGTACCTGTACGCCGCCCGGCGCCTGGAGATGAGCCTGGCCCTGCTCAAGGCGCGGTTGTACGGCGAGGCGCACGCGATCCACGTGGAGTGGCCGGACGTCTGGGACCGGGTGCAGACCCGGCTCGCCGAGCACAACCGGCTCGAACGGACCATGGTCGACGCGCTGGTCCGGCACGGCGACCCCGAGAAGGTCGACGGTCTGGCCCGACAGGTGTTCGACGCCGAGCGGCACGCGCCGACCCGGCCGCACCCGATGCTGCCGCACACCGGCATGCTCAGCCTGGTGGCGCGACGCATCTGGGCCGTGGCGGACCGCTTCTGGGACGCGGTCGAGGGCCGGATCATCCCCGAGCCCGTCCGTCCCGCCACCCACCGGCACGACAGCCTGCTCGCGCAGTACCTCGTCGCGGACCCGTCCTTCGACGACCACGCCAAGCTGATCGAGCACAGGCACCGCTCGCACCCGAAGCCCGGCTAGCAGTGCCTGGGACGTGACGGTGGCGGGTCACACCCGCGCACACCGACCTGGCGGCACACCACGCCGATGACCGATGCGGAGGCCAGGCCGGAACCGCGGTCGACGGGGTACCCGGACGATCGAGCTCGACGAACCACGACATCACGTTGGCACCGCGGTCTCGCGGCCGGTCCGCGGCGCACCCCTGTGGGAACCTTGGGGCATGGACCTCCCAGCGCCGCAGGCGGCCGCTCGCCGCGGCCGGCCCGGCTACGACCAGGCGACGGTGCTGCGCCGGGCGATCGAGCTGTTCAACACCCAGGGCTACGAGGCCACCAGCATCGGTGACCTCGCCCGGGAGCTGGGGCTGACCAAGTCGGCGATCTACCACCACGTGCCCAGCAAGGAGTCCTTGCTGTCGGCGGCCCTGGACGAGGCACTGGACGGGCTCAGCGCCGCCATCGACACGGCGGTCAACGCCGAGCCCGCCGCGAGTGCCTACAGCCGTCTGCGTACGGCGGTCGAGCAGTCGGTGCACATCCTCTCGGAGCACCTGCCGGCCGTGACGCTGCTGCTGCGGGTCCGCGGGAACAGCGAGGTCGAGCTCGCGGCGCTCAAACGTCGTCGCGTCATCGACGAGAAGCTCGCGACCCTGGTGCAGGCGGCCGTCGACGAGGGGGCGCTGCGCGACGACATCCCTGCCGACGTGATCAGCCGGCTGCTGTTCGGCACGGTCAACTCGCTGGTCGAGTGGTACCGCCCCGGCGGCCCGGTCGACGCCGACGTGCTCGCCAGGTCCGTGGCCAGCCTGGCCTTCGACGGGCTCGCCAAGAACCCCGCCGAGGACTGAGGGTCCGGGGCATGTCGCTCAAACCTGCCGCGGCGTGCGCGCGGCATCTTTTCGAGACACGCCCTACGCGTCGAAGTCGACCGTGACGGCGTCGTCGACGGGGTGCGTCTGGCAGGTGAGCACGAACCCGCGCTCCACCTCGTCCTCGTCGAGCGCGTAGTTGCGGCGCATGTCCACCTGGCCGCTTGTCACGTGCGCCCGGCAGGTGCCGCACACGCCGCCCTTGCAGGCGAACGGCAGGTCGTTACGGGTCGCCGCCGCGCCGTCCAGGATGGTGCCGTCCTTGGGCATGGTCGAGGTGGTCGTGCGGCCGTCGAGGACGACGGTGACCTCGCTCGTGTCGCCTTCGACGACGGCCTCCCGGCGGACGACCTCCGGCGGCGGCTCGTCGACGTAGAACAGCTCGAAGTGCACCTTGTCCTTGGCGACCGTCGAGGTCCTCCAGGACCTCGCGGGCGTCCGAGATCAGGCCGAACGGCCCGCACAGCCAGACGTGGTCGAGGCTGTGCACCGGCACCAGCGCGGTCAGCAGCCGCCGCAGCCGGTCGGCGTCGAGGCGGCCGGAGAACAGCTCGACGTCGCGCGGCTCGCGGGACAGCACGTGCACCAGCTCGAGCCGGGGGCCGAACCTGTTCTTCAGGTCGGCGAGCTCCTCGGCGAACATCACCGTGCTGGTCCTGCGGTTGCCGTAGAGCAGCGTCACCCGCGCGTCGTCGGAACCGGCCAGCAGCGTGGACGCGATGGACAGCATCGGGGTGATGCCGGACCCGGCCGCGATGCACAGGTGCCGGCCGCCCTGCCCCGGGTCGGCCCGGAAGCTGCCGGTCGGGGTCTGCACCTCGACGGTGTCGCCGACCGCGACCTCACGCACCAGCCAGGAGGAGAACAACCCGTCCGGGATCTCGCGGACACCGACCCGCGGGCTCGCGCCGGCGGGTGCGCAGATCGAGTAGGAGCGGCGGTGCTCCTCCCCGTCGATGTGGCGGCGCAGCGTCAGCGACTGACCGGCCTTGAAGTCGTAGGCGTCCCGCAGCTCGGGCGGCACCGCGAAGGTGACGGCGGCCGAGTCGTCGGTGAGCTGCTCGACGGCCGCCACGGTGAGCTCGTGGAAGGACGCACGGGCGGCGGCGCGACCACCGGGCTGCGGCACGGCGCCGTCCTCGGCGGCCACAAGGCCGCTCACATCGGTGTCGGAGACGGTCATCGGGTCAGATCTCCTTGACGTGCTCGAACGGCTCGAGGCAGGCGGTGCAGCGGTACATCGCCTTGCAGGCCGTCGGTCCGAACTCCGAGGTCAGGTCGACGTCGCGGGAGCCGCACCGCGGGCAGCTGAGTGCGCGGCGGGTCGGCCGCAGGTTGAGCAGGACCGGTCCGTCGTGGCGGGGAGCCGGTCCGGGCGCGGACAGGCCGTGGTCCGTCAGGGCGCGGCGGCCGCGCTCGCTGATCCAGTCGCTCGACCAGGCCGGGTGCAGGCTGACCCGGACCTCGACGTCGTCGAAGCCGTGGTCGCGCAGCGTGTGCACCAGGTCGTCGCGCATGGTCGCCATCGCCGGGCAGCCGGAGTACGTCGGCGTGATCGTGACCACCACCCGCTCGTCGTCCACCTCGACGTCGCGCAGCACGCCGAGGTCCTCGAGGGTGAGCATCGGCATCTCGGGGTCGGTGACCTGGCACGCGATCTCGCGGGCCAGGGCAGCGGCCCCGACCTGTCCTGAGCCTGTCGAAGGGTCGGTGACCGTCGCGGCCAGGGAGCGCGCGGCGTCGGCCCGGGTCGTCGTACCGAAGGTCGCCGTCGTCATGGTCACCACAGTCCCATCGGGTGGGCGCGGGCGACGACCTGCATCTGCGCCAGCAGGTGCCCCATCGCCTCGGTGTGCCGGCCGTCGCGGCCCATCCCCCGGTTGACCGCACCGGTCGGCGGGACCTCGGGGCGTTCGACACCGCTGACCGAGAACACCTGCTCCAGGAGTACGTCGACCTCGTCGGCCACCTCGGCCGGGTCGACCCCGAAGCCCTGCTCCGCGGCGGCCCGCTCGACGGGCGTCGTGCGGAACAGCTCGTCGTGCAGCGGCCACACCAGCGCCAGCCCGGCGACGAGCCGGCGGCGGGACTCCTCGGTGCCCTGGGCCAGCGTGAGGAACCACCGGCCGGCGTAGTCGCGGTGGTAGGCGACCTCCTTGACGCCCTTGGCTGCGATCGCGGAGAGCACCGCGTCACGGCTCGACGCCAGACGCTGCAGCAGGGCGAGGCGGTAGGTCGAGAAGACGAGCAACCGCACGATGGTCACCGCGAAGTCGCCGTTGTCGGGCTCCACGAAGCGCACGTTGCGGAAGGCCGACTCGTCACGGAAGAACGCGAGGGCGTCCTCGGGCGGCACCGGCGACCCCTCCGGCAGATCGGGGACCAGGCTCGCGTCCGCGGCGGCGGCACGCGCCAGGAGCAGCCGGGCCTGGCCGAGCAGGTCGAGGGCGACGTTCGCCAGCGCGATGTCCTCCTCGAGGTCGGGCGCGCGGCTGGTCCACTCGGAGAGCCGGTGGGAGTAGACGAGGGCGTCGTCGCCGAGCATCAGGCAGTAGTCCGCGAGGGTGCGGGCGTCGACACCGTCCGGGATGGTCGTGTCGACGCCGGCCAGCGGGTCCTCGAAGTCGGTGCCGAAGGCCCACTGCGAGTCGTCGCCGCCGGTGAGGCCGTCGTAGACCGACTCGTGGTCGGCGTCGTGGTCGTGCACGTGGCTCATCGCGGTCCTCACATGTGGGGGACGTCGTCGGGGATGGAGTAGAAGGTCGGGTGCCGGTAGACCTTGTCCCCCGCCGGGGCGAACAGCGGGTCCTTCTCGTCCGGGCTGGACGCCGCGATGGCGTCGGCCCGTACGGCCCAGATGCTGACGCCCTCGTTGCGCCGGGTGTAGACGTCACGCGCGTGCCGCAGCGCCATCTGGTCGTCGGCCGCGTGCAGCGAACCGACGTGCACGTGGTTGAGCCCGCGCTTGCCCCTCACGAAGATCTCGTAGAGCGGCCACTCGTCCTGGATCTCGCTCATGCGGTCCTCTCCTTCTCGGCGAACGCGGTCGCCGCCTCGCGCACCCACGCACCGTCCTCGTGGGCCTTGCGCCGGTGGGCGATGCGCTGCGCGTTGCAGGGGCCGGAGCCCTTGACCACGGCGTAGAACTCGTCCCAGTCGGGCTGGCCGAAGTCGTGGTGGCCGCGCTCCTCGTTCCAGACCAGGTCCGGGTCGGGCAGGGTCACGCCCAGCGCCTTCGCCTGCGGAACGCTCATGTCCACGAACTTCTGGCGCAGCTCGTCGTTGGTGTCGCGCTTGATCCCCCACGCCATCGACTGCACCGTGTTCGGGGAGTCGGCGTCGGGCGGCCCGAACATCATCAGGGCCGGCCACCAGAACCGGTCCACGGACTCCTGGACCATCGCGCGCTGCGCGTCGGTGCCGCGCATCATCGTCGCGAGCAGCTCGAAGCCCTGCCGCTGGTGGAAGGACTCCTCCTTGCAGATCCGGATCATCGAGCGGCCGTAGGGGCCGTACGACGTCCGGCACAGCGGCACCTGGTTGCAGATCGCGGCGCCGTCGACCAGCCAGCCGATGGTGCCCACGTCGGCGTACGACAGCGTCGGGTAGTTGAAGATCGAGGAGTACTTCTGCTTCCCCGACATCAGCCGCTCGGTGAGCTCGCGCCGGGAGACGCCGAGCGTCTCGCACGCGGAGTAGAGGTAGAGCCCGTGGCCGGCCTCGTCCTGGACCTTCGCCAGCAGGATCGCCTTGCGGCGCAGGCTGGGCGCCCGGGTGATCCAGTTGCCCTCGGGCTGCATCCCGATGATCTCGGAGTGCGCGTGCTGGGCGATCTGGCGGACCAGCGTGGAGCGGTACTTCTCCGGCATCCAGTCGCGCGGCTCGATCCGGTCGTGCCGGGCGACGGTCTCCTCGAACGCCGCGAGCAGGTCCCCGTCGTCGTGCGAGGTGTCGGGCGTGGCCGTCATGCTTCCTCCGGAGAATCCATGGTCCACCATTTACAGACCGCTCGGTCAGTAACTACTGTGGCACGTGCCCCGACTTCGCGCAACGAAAGGCCCCGGAACCGTGAGTGCACTTCTCGAGAGCTACGCCGCCGGATCGTGGTACCGCGCCACCGACGAGGGAACGCCGCTGCTCGACGCCGCCACCGGTGAGGAGGTGGCCCGCATCTCCTCGACGGGCCTCGACCTCGCCGCGATGACCGACCACGCCCGCACCGTCGGGGGCCCCGCGCTGCGTGCCCTCACCTTCCACGAGCGCGCCGCGCTTCTCAAGGCCATGGCCAAGGCGCTCGGCGAGCACAAGGAGGAGTTCTACGCGCTCTCCGCCCGGACCGGTGCGACCCGGCGCGACTCGATGGTCGACATCGACGGCGGCATCGGCACGGTCTTCTCCTACGCCTCCAAGGGCACCCGCGAGCTGCCCAACGACACCGTCGTCCTCGACGGGAAGCCGGAGCGGCTCGGCCGCGAGGGCACCTTCGTGGGCCAGCACGTCTACACGTCCCGACCCGGCGTCGCGGTCCAGATCAACGCGTTCAACTTCCCGGTCTGGGGCATGCTGGAGAAGCTCGCCCCCGCCTTCCTGGCCGGGCTGCCGAGCATCGTCAAGCCGGCCAGCCAGACGGCGTACCTCACCGAGCGCGTGGTGCGCCGGATCATCGAGTCCGGCATCCTCCCCGAGGGCTCGCTCCAGCTGCTCTGCGGCAGCCCCGCGGGTCTGCTCGAGGAGCTCGGCGCGCAGGACTCCGTCGCGTTCACCGGCTCGGCCGCGACCGGCGCCCACCTGCGGCAGCACCCGTCCGTGCTGCACGGCGGCGTCCAGCTCGGCATCGAGGCCGACTCGCTCAACTGCTCGATCCTCGGCACCGACGTCACCACCGAGGACCCGGAGTTCGACCTGTTCGTCAAGGGCGTCGTGACCGAGATGACGGTCAAGGCGGGCCAGAAGTGCACCGCGATCCGCCGGGTCATCGTCCCCGAGCCCCTCGCCGACGCCGTCACCGAGGCGATCACGGCGAGGCTGGCCAAGGTCACCGTCGGCAACCCGACCAGCGACAGCGTCCGGATGGGTGCCCTCGCGAGCCTCGACCAGCGCGAGGAGGTCCGCAAGGCCGTCCAGGCCCTGCGCGGCTCCGCCGAGATCGTGTACGGCGACCCGGACACCGTCGAGGTCGTGGACGCCGACCCCGACAAGGGCGCGTTCATGTCCCCGGTGCTGCTCCGCGCCTCCGCCGGGGCCGCCGAGCCGCACGACATCGAGCCGTTCGGCCCGGTCGCGACCGTCCTCACCTACGGCGACCTCGACGAGGCGGTCGCCCTCGCGGCCCGCGGCGCCGGCAGCCTGGTCGGCTCGCTGGTCACCCACGACCCGGCCGTCGCCCGCGCCGTCACCCTCGGCGTCGCGCCCTGGCACGGACGCCTCCTCGTGCTCGACCGGGACGACGCCGGCGAGTCGACGGGGCACGGCTCGCCGCTGCCCGTCCTCGTCCACGGCGGGCCCGGCCGCGCCGGCGGAGGTGAGGAGCTCGGCGGCATCCGGGGCGTCCTGCACCACATGCAGCGCACCGCGATCCAGGCCTCCCCGGACATGATCACCGCGATCACCGGTCAGTGGACCGCCGGCGCCACCCGCATCGAGACCGACGTCCACCCGTTCCGCAAGAGCCTGGCCGACCTCGCGATCGGCGACACGATCCGCTCCCAGTCGCGCACCATCAGCCTCGACGACATCGAGCACTTCGCGGAGTTCACCGGCGACACGTTCTACGCCCACACCGACGAGGAGGCGGCCGCGAAGAACCCGCTGTTCGGTGGGATCGTCGCGCACGGCTACCTCGTCGTGTCGATCGCGGCCGGGCTGTTCGTGGAGCCGAACCCCGGTCCGGTGCTGGCGAACTTCGGCGTCGACAACCTGCGGTTCCTCACCCCGGTCAAGGCCGGCGACGAGATCGCGGTGACGCTGACCGTCAAGCAGGTCACCCCGCGGGCCACCGCCGACTACGGCGAGGTGCGTTGGGACGCCCTGGTCACCAACGGTGACGGCGACCCGGTCGCGACGTACGACGTGCTCACCCTGGTTGCCAAGACCTGGGACGGAAGCTGAGCCCTGCTGCGGACCAGGCTCCCCCATCGGCGTAGGAGCTCCTACGCCATCTGACCCATGGTGCCTGGTCCGGCCACGGCAACGCTCGTAGCCCCCCGGCGGGCTCCGCGTGGACACTTCGAGCGATCCCGGGTCGTTGGCCTGCCGGCGCGGGGGTCCCGCGCTGTACTGATGGCCTAGTCAGGGCCGATGAGGCCAGTCAATTCCCGGGGGCGGGTTGGCATGAGTGTTGTCTTTCAGGAGTACGAAGGCACGGTCGTCGGCATCGGCGACCACGGCAGGACCTGGCGCGTGCGGCGTTCGCCGTCCGGGTGGCGGCTCGAGTTCCGAGACGCAGGTGATCCCACCGCGACGTACGCAGGGACCTTCCGCAGCCTCGACGCGGCGATGAGCGAGGCCCGGCGCTGCTGACCGCGCCCGCGCGGCGCACACGGCAAAACGTGCATCCCGCACCTGTTGCGCTGCACAACTTCTGTGCCAGGATCCGAGACGGCGCAGTGTCGATCCTCCCCCGTGTCGACGCTGCGTCACGGGTCCTGGCTCCCCCTGGGCGGGACCCCAACTTGTGGTGGCCCGTTCGGGACGCCAGGAGGCCCCCGCCTGCCGTGGCAGGTGGGGGCCTTTCCATGCGTGGACACTGCCCGTGCGGGGCCGGCGTGTGATCTCGGCAACCAGAAGGGTTGAACCGAGCAGTTCGAGGGCACCATCTCCGCATGGTCACTGCACTCATCGGGGTCGTCTTCGCCAGCGGTTCGGTTCTCGCGCTCGTCCGTGACTGGGTGCGGCACCCCGAGGTCTGACCTGTCGGCCGCTGCGCCAGCGGTCCAAACCAGTCGAACTCCGTGCCCCGATTCGCGAGACACCGCGGGACGGCAGTGAGAGACTTTCCGCAGAGCAGGACCGGACCCGAGACCGGTCCTGTTTCTCTTTAACCGCTGCGGTCCCCCGCTGCTCGCCGATACCCCGATCGCAGTCGGTGCTCGCCCACCTGCCGGCGCGCACCGGCAGGCGCCTTGGGCACCCGCTCCGGCATGGATCAAGATGAGGTGTGCATGACTGGATGCCCCGGATCCTCGCTCGCGAGCTGACGCGGCTCCGCAACGACGGCCGGGCGGCGCTGCTGTGGTCGCTGCGGATCACGGTCGCCGCGGTCGCGAGCTATGTCGTGGGCACGCTGTTCTTCCCGGGCACGCAGCCGCTGCTCGCTCCGCTGACCGCGATGCTCGTCGTGCAGGTCACCCCCGTCTCGCTGCTCGCGAGCGGCCTCGACCGGGTGGTGGCGGTGGTGACCGGGGTCTCCCTCGCCGTGGCGTTCGCCTCCGTCGTACCCCTCGAGTGGTGGAGCCTCGGACTGCTGATCTTCGTCTCCATCACCATCGGCCAGTTGCTGCGCCTCCGCTCGAACCTGATCGAGGTCGCGATCAGCGGGATGCTCGTGCTCGGCGTCGGCTCACTCGGCGCCGAGCCGGCCGCCTGGCAGCGCATCGCGGAGACGCTGGTGGGCGCCGCGGTCGGCATCGCCGCGAACCTGCTGCTGCCGCCGAAGGTCGCCAGCGCCGACGCCGGCCGGGCCATCGACGGGCTGGCGGACTCGGTGAGCGACCTGCTCACCCGCGCCGCCGACGAGCTGACCGAGCTGGTGGCCGAGGGACGCGACCTGTCCCACGCCGCGCGGGCGTGGCTGGGCGAGGCGCGCCGCATCAACCACGACATCCCCCGCGTGGGTGCCGCGCTGCTGCACGCCGAGCAGGGCCGCCGGCTCAACGTGCGGGCCGTGGGCACGCCCAACGTGGGGCCGGGACTCCGGCAGGGCCTCGAGGCGCTGGAGCACTCCGCGGTCGCGATCCGCGGGATGTTCCGTGCCCTGGCGGACGCGACGTACGACGCGACCTGGCTCGACCACGAGGGCGCGGAGGACCTGCTGCTCGGGCTGGCGCAGACGTTCCGCGAGCTGGCGGCCGGCGTCGACGCGTTCGGGCAGCTGGTGCGGGACGAGGCCGACCCCGCGAACCGGATCACCTCGGTCGACGTAGAGGCGCTCCGCGAGGCGCTCGAGGGACTGCACGAGGCACGGGCCCGGCTCGACGACCTGATGACCGCGGGTGACGTGCCCGGGCTGCTCGAGCTGCACGCGGCCGTGCTGTCGACCGTCCGGCGGCTGCTCACGGAGATGGACCTCGACGAGCGGGTGCGGCGACAGGTCCGGCTGGCGCCCCGCACGCGGCCGCGCCGGTCCCGCCCCGACGCACCGGCGCCGGGCGACCGGCCGGCAGAGCCCGAGGAGCCCACCCCCGAGGCGGAGACCCAGGTGATGCCGCGAGTCCCCGACACCCACCGGGACCGGCCACGCCGCTGACCGTCACGAGCGCTTCGCGACCGCCCGCAGCGTTGTTGCCCCCGTGCCCTCGGAGGTAAGAGATCGGCCGGCAAGCCACAGGTTCCGATCGGACTATTGGCCGCAGCGCCGCCATCGCCGACGATGAGCAAGGGGGCTCCTCCTCGAAGTCGGCACGATCGGTCGTGCCCACACCCCGGCGGGAGTCCGATGACGCGACAAGTTGCCCTGCTGGCAGCGGCCATCCTGGCCGCGCCGGCCTCGGTGGTGCTCACGGCCGGTCCGTCGAGCAGTCATGCGAGCAGCGCCGCGGGCCTGCCTGCATGTCCGCCGACCCAGCTGACCAGGACCGGCAGCCAGACCACCGCCGTCGACGCAGCGGCCACGGACGCGACGTGGGACCTCCGAGGGGCGGTGTGGGACCACGTGGCCCCCTCCCCCATCGGCTACCCGATCAGGTCGGACGCGTGGACCCGCGGGTGCATCGTGGGTGCGCAGGTCAACGGGAACGTGCCCGAGGCGGCCACGCGCGACCAGTGGTACGACGGCAAGGACGGCGGTCCTCGGCTGGGAGGAGAGGTGTTCCGCATCACCTTGACCAACACACCGGGGAACTACGTGCTGTTCCGGAACACCGTCGCGCAGGACTTCGAGGACGCCTACGACCCGAACGGCTGGAGCCCGGCCGCCGCCATGTATCTCGACCACGTGCAGGCGAGGTACATCCGCGACGACTGCATCGAGAACGAGGGAGACGGCCCGCCGCAGGTGCCGATGACCGTGGTGGTGCGCCACAGCCTGTTCGACGGCTGTTTCAGCGGCTTCGGGGAGCGTCCGGTCGGCGCGGGCGGCGACGTCCAGAACGGGTCCGGAGGCTCGTCGCTGACCGTCGACGACTCGATGATGTGGATTCAGCCGCAGCCCCTGGGGCCGCGCTACTGCTCGGCGCGGCAGGCGCGCATCGGGCGCTGCCGCGCGACGGCGCAGCCGAAGGTGTGGCTGGGCGCGTTCGGCATCTGGAAGTGGAGCAGGGCGGCGGCCGCGACCGTCACCGTCCGGAACACGGTGTTCCGGCTCGACATGCCGTCCTACTCGACCTGCGCGGCCCAGCGGTGGCCGAGCGGCACCTATCGGAACGTCTGGGTGGTGTGGACCGGGTCAGGCCCGTACGCGACAGCGGGCGGCTGCCGGAACACGCTGCCGGCGGGAGTCACGCTCACCGCCGACGGACGGGCCTGGGACAAGGCGAAAGCCGCCTGGCAGGCGGGCAAGTCGCCCGTCAGCGCATTGCGGTCCCTCCCCACCGCCACGCGCGTGTACGCACGCGTGGGCGGGCACCGCGTCACGGCCACGGTCACCAACGGGACCGGACATCGGCTGAAGGGCGTCTCCTTGACGCTGCAGCGACGCCCGGTCGACACCTCACGCTGGGCGAGCGTCGGCCGAGCCCGCACCGACGCGCACGGCGTCGCACGCACGACCGTGAGCCCCCGACGTACCAGCTGGTTCCGGTGGGTGTACCCCGGCAGCACGCGCCACTCCGCCGCTCACAGCAACGGGGTGCGCGTCGCGGGGCGCTGACCCGACCGCTCGACGCCGTCAGCGCCTGGTGAGCAGCTGGCCGTAGCTGGCGGCACGGGACGCGTTGCCGGCGCGGTCCGCCGCGATCACGCGCACGACCAGCGTTCCCTTGCGCAGGCCATCGAGTCCCATGGACCACCGGCTCGTGCCGACGAGGACGGCTCGTCCCGCACGGCTCTTGCGCAGCGCGCCGGCACGGCTGCCGCTCTTGACCCACGTGTGCGACGCCGGTCGGTAGGCGTACCAGGCCCCACCGCGCTTCTCCACGACCCGCACGTGCACCCACGACGGTCCTGACCCGCTGTCGCCGACCCGGCCCTTCAGCACTCGCCAGGCGGCGACCGAGGTGCGGGCGCTCGGTCGGCTCAGCCCGGTCGTGGGACGGCTGGAGTCGGCGCGCAGGGTGACGGCCGCAGCGGTCACGGTGGCGTGGTTCCCGGCCTTGTCGGTCAGGGTCACCGTGGGCGTGTAGCTGCCCGCGCGGGCGTACACGTGCGACGTCGTCGTCCCGGTCGTCCAGGCCGCCGCGCTGCTGCCGTCCTTCCAGTCGACGACGCGCTGGATGGAGCCGGGTGCGGTGACGTTGTCACCGATCGAGGTCTGGGTGAGGGTGACCCTGGTGGACTTCGCCCACCCGGTGGTCGGGCTGGTGCTGAACGTGCCGGTCGGCGGCTTGTCGTCCTGGTCGGCCACCGAGATGGTTCCGGTCGCCGTGTCGGAGCCGGCGCCGTTGGTGACCGTCAGCGTCACCGTGTAGTCGCCGGGTGAGTCGTAGGTGTGGCTCGGGTTCTGCGAGGTCGAGGTCGACCCGTCCCCGAAGTCCCACTCCCGCTTCGTCGGAGAGTTGGCGGAGGTGTCCTTGAAGGTCACCTTGAGCGGCGCCTTGCCGGAGGTCGGGCTGGCCGTGAAGGAGGCGTTCGGCGGGACCGTGGAGGCGGAGCCGACGATGTACGTGAGCTCGTCGAGGTCGCCTGGGAAGAACTCGCCGGCTCCGTGCGAGGCGACGATGATGTCGGCGGGGTTGGAGATCGAGCCCACCGACTTGCTGCCCGTGTAGGTCGTCCCGTCGACGGTCAGCTTCACCGAGGACGAGAGCTTCTCGCATCGGACGCTGTGCCACGCGCCGTCGGACACGTCCGGGCCCTTCTGGACGAGGATGGTGCCCGAGGAACCGGTGAAGCTGCAGGAGACCTGGCCGGTCTGCTGCTCCTCGACCTTGAACTGCTGCTGACCGGCGACGCCCTTGCGGACCAGGTCGTAGTCGAGCGTCTTGGGCACCGACGTGGTCCTCATGCTGAAGGCGATGTGCACCTCGTTCGTCCCCGGGTTCAGGCCGGCAGAGTCGGGGATCGTCACCTTCGACGACTTGCCGTTGAAGTGGTAGCCCGTGCCGGGGAACGCCGGGTCGCCGGCCCCGCCGAGATCCACGTTGGACAGCTTCCCGTTGTGGCTGCCGGTCGAGTCGACCATGGTCGTGCCGGTCGTCTCGTCCATGTGCCACGTGTCGAACGTCTGGGTCCCGGCGGCGTGCGCGGTGGCGGGCAGGACCGTGGCGAGACCCGCCACCAGGGCCAGGACGAGCCCGAGGCGTCCCGGCCGGCGGCTCAGCAAGACTGGTGTGCGCACGACGGCTCCTCCAACGTGTCCGAGCACGAGAGGCTGTCCCAGATGCGGTGACGAGCGGACTCGCTGCTCCCCGTTCGGGTCCTGCTTGGTCATCACAACGGATCGACGCACGTCCTGCCATCCGCCGTCGTGGGTGAGGTGGCTACGCCGTTTGCCGGAAGGACGGCTCGGTGGAAGGACGTCCTGGCGAGCCCTGAGGTACTACCGAGCCGTTCAGCCCGCGTAGGTGCGATGGGCTGCCGCGATGCTGACCGTGGAGAGGGCTGCTCCCCTCCTGCTTCGGGCCAGTTCTTCGGTCAATTGCTTGCCGAGGTGGCATCTGTTGCCCCATGTCTGACCAAGCCATAGAAAAGCGGCATCTGGTCGTCCCTGTCCCGGATACCTGGCGTCCGCCACCATGGGTGTTCATGTTGGTGCGCTACGAAGCACCCATGGAGGAAGTCGTGCTGCCACGGGGTCCGGACGTGGTGATGGCCTGGACCCTGGCGGCTCCGAGCGAGGCCTCGAAGCTCCTGCTGGCCACCCGGGCCGCGGAGAGCCTGGGCGCGACAGGCGATCTCACCCTCGCCCGGCACTGCCCACGGTGCGGCAGCGGCGGACACGGCCGGCCCCACTTCGCCGGCCGGCACGACCTCGCCGTCAGCCTTGCCTCGGCCGAGGGAGTGACGGCAGCGGCGGTGACCCGCGGCGCACCGGTCGGGGTGGACATCGAGCACCTCGACGACGCCAGGTTCGCCGGGATCGGCGACGTCCTGCTCCACCCCGACGAGCACGCCGCCGGCGCGGCCGAGCTGGCCAGGACGTGGGTGCGCAAGGAGTCGCTGCTCAAGGCCCTCGGGGTGGGGCTCGGCACCGACCCCAGGGCGATCCACCTGAGCCCGGCCACCGAGCCGCCCACGCTGCTGGCGCCGCTGCCGGACGGTCGCGACTCCGGTGTCTGGATCGCTCGACCTGGCGCTCGTGCCGCTGCTGATCGGCTCGGTCGCGGTGCTGTCTTCGCAGTGCCCTCAGGTCAGGACGACCGAGGTAGCTCCGGAAGCTCCGGCTCCATGAGCCACGCCTGCACGAGCGGCTCGACGTCCGCATCGACGCGCTCGCCGAGGTGCTCGACGAACATCTCGGTCGTCACCGTGCCGTGCGCGTGCTCGGCCGCCCACGAGGACAGGAGGTCGAAGAAGGACTCGTCGCCCAGGGTGAGCCTCAGCGCGTGCAGGAACAGGGCTCCCCGCTTGTAGACGCGGTCGTCGAACATCAGGTCCGGCCCGGGGTCGCTGAGGACCAGGTCCTGCGCCAGGCCGTCCAGACGCTTCCAGTGCTCGCGGGCGCGTGAGTCCGCGTCGCCCTCGCCGGCCTGCTCGGACCAGAGCCACTCGGCGTAGCAGGCGAAGCCTTCGTGCAGCCAGATGTCCTTCCAGGACTCCACCGTGAGGCTGTTGCCGAACCACTGGTGCGAGAGCTCGTGCGCGACCAGGCGTACGGCGTCCCAGTCCGGCCGCAGGAAGTTGGCTCCGAAGGTCGAGAGCGACTGGGACTCCAGGGGGATCTCGAGGGCGTCCTCGGTGACGACCACGGTGTACCCGTCGAACGGGTACGCGCCGAACAGGTCGGAGAAGTAGTCGACCATCTCGGCCTGCCGGCCGAACGCCTCGTCGAACTTGTCCCGCACAGCGTGCGGGACGGCGCTGCGGACCGGCACCCGCGCCCCTTCTATGTCGACCACGTCGTAGCGGCCGATCTGGACCGTCGCGAGATAGGGCGCCATCGGCTGGCGCTGCTCGTAGACCCAGGTCGTCATCCGGGAGCCACGACGTTGCTCGACGAGCCGTCCGTTGGAGATCACCGTGTAGTCGCTCGACGTGGTCACCGTGATCCGGTAGCTCGCCTTGCTGCTGGGGCGGTCGTTGCAAGGGAACCAGGACGGTGCACCGTGCGGCTGCGCAGCAACGATGACGCCGTCGCTGAGCTCCTCCCAGCCGGCCGAGCCCAGGTGCCGTTTGCGGATGGGCTTGGGGTTCCCCGAGTAGCGGACCGTGACCTCCGTCGAGCGGCCCGCCCGGAGCGGCTTGGGAAGCCGGACGGTCAGCCGGTTGCGCTTGTCGGAGTACTTGACGGCGGCACCGTGCACGGTGACCTTCCGCACGTTGAGGGCGTGCAGGTCGAGCTCGACGCGGTCGATCTCCTCGACCGCCCTGATCTTCAGCGTGGCCCGGCCCTCGATGTGGTTGCCGTGCACCGAGTAGGTGAGGTCGAGCGCGTAGTGGGTGACGTCGTACGACGTGTCGCCGTGTCCCGAGACGTACTCGTCGGCGCCATCGCGGATCCCGAAGCTCACGCCTCCGTCCCTGCGTCATCGGCCCAGGGGCCGATGGGGTTGCCGATCCAGCGAGTCTTGTCGGGCACAGACTCTCCCCTCATCACCAGCGATACGGGGCCCACCGTAGCGTGGCGGCCCAGCGTTGACGCCGGCAGGATCACGCTGTTCGGGCCGAGGGTGGAGCCCGGCTTGAGCACGACCGTGTCCATGCTGAGCACGCGGTCGTGGAACAGGTGTGTCTGGACCACGCAGCCCTTGTTGACGGTGGCGCCTCCGCGAAGCTGGACGAGGTCGGCCTCCGGGAGCCAGTAGGTCTCGCACCAGACGCCGCGGCCGACCTTGGACCCCATGGACCGTAACCAGATGTTCAGCACCTCGGTCCCGAGCACCGCCCGCGCGAACCAGGGCGCCGCGACGACCTCCACGAAGTTGTCCGCCAGCTCGTTGCGCCACACGAACGAGCTCCAGAGCGGGTGGTCGGTCACCGTGATGCGACCCACGAGCACCCACTTCGCGCCCGACGTCACGGCGGCGGCCAGGGCACCGGCGACCATCAGGACGAGCCCCGACAGCAGTGCCGCGACCAGGACGCCCGGTCCGGCGACCAGCAGCTCGAGGATCGTGACGACGCTCGCGGCGAGCACGAGCGAGATCAGCACCGGGACGAAGCGGCAGAGCTCGACGAGTCCTCGGGCGACCTTGAGCCGGGTCGCCGGCTCGTAGGTGCGGCTGTCGTCGGCTTCGGCGCTCGGACGGCGCAAGGGCACCGGTGGGCTCCCGAGCCACGACGAGCCGGCCTTGACGGACTTGCGCCGGGGAACGGCCGACAGGACCGCGACCAGGGACTGCTTGGGAACCTTGCGGCCGGGTGCCGCCATCCCGGAGTTGCCGACGAAGGCGCGTTTGCCGATCTTGACCCGCTCGACGCGAAGCCACCCGCCGCCGAGCTCGTAGCTCCCGATCAGTGTGTCGTCCGCGAGGAACGCCTGGTCGTTGACCGTCGTCAGGTGCGGGATGAGCAGGACCGTCGACGCCTCGACCTCCCGGCCGATCCGCGCTCCCAGCAGGCGCAGCCACACCGGGGTCATCGTGCTGGCGTAGAGCGGGAACAACCAGGTGCGGGCCTCGTCGAGGACCCGCAGCGTCGCCCACGCCTGGAGGGCACGCAGGCTGTGGATCGGGTAGTGCCCGGGTTCGAGTCCCAGGGCCAGCAGCCGCACCAGCCCGAGCACCAACGCCGCCAGGGTGATCCCGACGACCACGGTCGCGACCGGCAGCCAGCGGGAGCAGCCGCAGCGCCGCCTGGCCGATGGAGTCGGCGTCGACGACGGCTGGGAGCAGCACGGCCAGACCTGCCAGCAGCGCCAGGACCGGCAGCGAGGCCATGACGACACTCACGGCGGCGTACGCCGCGACCCAGCGTCGCCGACGAGGCGGGCGCTCGGAGGACCACGGCCCGCGGGCGGGCGAGATGGGCTCGGCCGGCGAGCCGGCCCAGAGCTCGCCCTTCGCGACGGCACCGAGGACGGCCGAGCCCGGCGCCACCTCGGCGTCCTTCCCCACGACGGCACCGGGGCCGAGCGTGCTGCGCGTGCCGACGCGTGCTCCGGCCCCGACCTTGATCCCGCCGACGCGAAGCACGTCGCCGTCGAGCCAGTGGCCGCTCAGGTCCACCTCCGGCTCCACGGAGCAGCCCTTGCCGAGCGTCAGCATGCCGGTGACCGGGGGCAACGAGTGGAGGTCGACGTCGTCGCCCACCTTGGCGCCGAGCGCCCGGGCGTACGTCGGCATCAGGGCCGCGCCGGCGAGGTTGACCGCGCCGAGCTCGTCCACCAGCCGCTCGGCGAGCCACAGGCGGAGGTGCACCCGGCCACCGCGCGGGTAGTCGCCGGGCTCGATGCGGCGCAGCAGGAGCCGGGCGCCCAGGGCGCTCAGCGCCATGCGGCCCGGCGGGAAGACCAGGAACAGCATCCCGACGACCACCCAGGCCCAGGACACCGTGGGCAGCCAGGCGAGACCACCGACGGTGGCCAGCAGGTTGCCGGCCGCGAGGACCCACGTCAGCCACCGGAGTCCGGAGATCAGACGGAGCGGGAAGGTGAAGACGGCCTGGCCGATCTGGGTCTTCGACGAGGTCGGCCGCACGCGGCGATCGGTCTTGACCTTGGGCGCGGACATGCCGTCGAGCATCGCCGCCAGGGCTCCGACGGTGGGGTTCTCGTAGAGGTCGGCGACGGTGACCTCCGGATGCTTCTGCCGCAGGCGGGACACCATCTGCGCGGCGGTGAGGCTGCCACCACCGAGGTCGAAGAAGTCGTCACCGGGACCGCTCACCACGGCGCCGAGCACGTCCAGCCAGAGCTCGGCCACCCAGGCCGCCGTACCCGAAAGGTCCGGTGCGGTGCCCCCTGCTTCGGCCGTCGCGCCGGGCAGCGGCCAGGGCAGGGCGTCGCGGTCGATCTTCCCGGACGTGCGGGTGGGGAGGTCGTCGACCGGGGCGAGCCGCGGCACCAGAGCCGCGGGCAAGGCCTTCCGCAGGCGTTCGCCGGCGGCGACCGGGTCGAACCCGTCGTCGACCGTGACGTAGCCGACCAGGAGCTGGTTGCCTGCCCGACTGGTCCGGATGGCAGCGGCGGCCCCCACCACCCCCGGGAGGCCGAGCAGGGCACTGTCGATCTCGCCGAGCTCGATGCGTCGACCGCCGAGCTTGATCTGGTCGTCGGCGCGGCCCGCGAAGACCAGCCCGGTGCCGTCGAAACGCACCCGGTCCCCGCTGCGATAGGCGCGCTCCCAGCCGAGCGACGGCATCGCGCCGTACTTCTCGGCGTCCTTGGCGGGATCGAGGTACCTCGCCAGCCCGACCCCGCCGATGATCAGCTCCCCGGTCTCCCCGTCCGGGACCGGTCGCCCCCCTCCGTCGACCACGGCGAGGTCCCACCCGTCCAGCGGGAGACCGATGCGGACCGGTTCGCCGGGCTCCAGGAGGGCGCCGCACGCCACGACCGTGGCCTCGGTGGGTCCGTAGGTGTTCCAGACCTCGCGGCCCCCGCGCGCGAGCCGTTCACCGATCTCCGGCGGGCACGCCTCGCCGCCCATGATCAGCAGCCGCACCTTGTCCAGCGACTCCGACGGCCAGAGCGAGACCAGCGTCGGGACCGTCGACACGATGGTCACGTCGTTCGCCACCAGCCACGGCCCGACGTCGACGCCGCTGCGCACCAGGGACCGCGGAGCCGGGACGAGGCACGCTCCGTGGGCCCAGGCCAGCCACATCTCCTCGCACGACGCGTCGAACGCGACGGACAGACCCGCCATCACCCGGTCGTGCTCGCCGATCGGCCGCTGCTGCAGGAACAGCCGCGACTCCGCGTCCACGAACGCCGCCGCCGAGCGGTGCGTCACCGCCACGCCCTTCGGGGTCCCGGTGGAGCCGGAGGTGAAGATGACCCAGGCGTCGTCCGAGGGCTCGACCTGTTGCGCCAGTGGCGCGTCCTCCACGCGCTCGACCGACCGCCGCCCGGAGATCACCAGTCCGTTGCCCACCACGGCAGCGACGTCGGACTCGTCGAACACGAGTCGAGCGCGCTCGTCGGGGTCGTCCGCGTCGACCGGGACGTAGGCGGCCCCCGAGACGAGCACGCCCATGATCGCGACGTACAGGTCGATCGTGCCCGACCTGACCCGGACTCCTACCTTGTCGCCCCTGGCGACGCCGTTTCGGCGCAGGTCGACGGCGAGCTCGTTGGCCGCCTCCTCGAACTCGGCGTACGTGAGGACCTCGATGCCGTTGTCCACCGCGGCGGCCTCGGGCGACCGCTCCACCGAGGCACGGAAGATGTCGACCAGCGTCCGGCTCGGCGCGGCCAGATCGGCACGGCGCAGCGTCATGTGACCTCGTTCCAGGGACCCCGTCGCGTCGGGCATCAGCACAGTCTGCCGTCGCATCGTGAACGGAAGGTGCACAGACAACCTTCAAGGCCCCCGAGGCGCCCAGCGATCCGAGGATCCGGTCGGTTCCTCCATGGTTCCCGTTGGCACGGCCAGGCTTCAACCCTGCTGCCTCCCGTCTGGGCCAGGGAGTCCGAGCACCCGCGCCAGCCGCGACTCACGGGCAGGGATCCGTCATCTCCGACCTCCCACCCGCGTTCCGGCGTCCTTCACGGCCTCTCGCTGCGGAGGCACCGTCGAGTCGCCGACCTGGTCCGCGGTGCCGCCGGCCCGCAGCTCCGCCTCGGAGATGGCCCAGGCCGCGTTCACCAGTCCGGTGTGGCTGAAGGCCTGGGGGAAGTTTCCGAGCAGCTCACCCGTCTCGGGATCGACCTCCTCGGCGAGCAGGCCGACGTCGTTGACGTAGCGGACGGCGGACTCGAAGACCGCCCGGGCCCGTTCGACCTGGTCGGCCATGGCCAGTGCCTGGGCCAGCCAGAACGTGCAGAGCAGGAAGGTGCCCTCCTCGCCGGCGAGGCCGTCCACCCCACCTTCGGTGCGGTACCGGTAGACCAGGCCGCGGTCGTCGGTGAGCCGCTCCTCGATCGCCTCGATGGTGGCCAGCACGCGAGGGTCGCGCGCCGGCAGGAACCCCACGATGGGGAGCATGAGGGTGGACGCGTCCAGGGCGTCGGTGCCGACGTACTGGGTGAAGGCGCCGGCGGCGTCGCTCCACCCGTCGCGAACGACGGTCTCGGCGATCTCGTCGCGAGTGCGTTGCCAGTGCTCCACGCGCGACGTGTCGCCGATGAGCTCGGCCATGGCGATCGCCCGGTCCAGCGCCACCCAGCACATCACCTTCGAGTACAGGAAGTGCTGCGGGTCACCGCGCACCTCCCAGATGCCCTGGTCAGGTTCGTGCCAGCGAACCGCCGCCGCATCGGCGAGGGCACCCAGGAACGCGCGCGTGTCCGCGTCGAGGTGGTGCAGCTGGCCGGTCAACCGGCTGGCCGCGCCGAGGAGCTCACCGTAGACGTCGACCTGCTCCTGCTCCCAGGCGCCGTTGCCCACCCGCACGGGCCGGCTCCCCCGCCACCCGGCGAGATGGTCGAGCGTGCGCTCGGAGAGGTCGTGCTCGCCGCCGACGCCGAACATGATCTGCAGCGCCTGCTCGGCACCCACCGCCGAGGCGGCCGCGGTGCACATGAACGCGAAGAACTCGTCGGCCTCGTCCGGGCAGGCCGCGACCCACAGGGCCTCCATCGTGAAGCTGGCGTCGCGCACCCAGGAGTACCGGTAGTCCCAGTTGCGTTCCCCGCCGACCCCTTCGGGGAGCGACGTGGTCGGGGCGGCCACGACCGCACCGCTGGGCGCGAACGTGAGGGCTTTCAGCACCCGGCCGCTCACGTTCACCAGGTCCTTCCACGGACCTTCGTACGCCTGGTGCAGCTCCGACCAGGACCGCCAGCCGGCGATGGTGCGGTCGAGCGCGTCCAGGAGGTCGTCGTCGGTCCACACATGAGCCGGCGTCTCCTCCAGGGTGCTGCGGTGCAAGGCGAACCGGAGTGTCTCCCCCGCGGTCAGGACGGTCCGGCCGGCGCCGACGCCGGACACCACGGACAGCGGCACCGGGGTGGTCAGCACGAGCCATTCCGCGCCGCCCCGGGCGGTGACTCCTCCGGGCACCTCGGACAGGAGGGGTACGACGAGCCCGTACTCGGGCCGGGGTGCGTAGGAGACCTCCACCTCGGCCTTGCCGGCGGTGCAGGTGAGTGCGCGCACCAGCAGGTGCGGGACGTCCTTGCCGAGGCTGTGCCCCTCGTCGTACGGCCCCATCGCCATCGCGTCGGTGAGCACCAGGGTCCCCGCGTCCGTCGTGAACGTCGTCTCGAGCACCATCGTCCCGTCGAGATAGCGGCGCGTGGTCTCGTAGGCGCCCACCGGCGTGATGGCCCAGTGTCCTCCGCGGTCGTCGTCGAGAAGGCGAGCCATCACGGACGGGCTGTCGAAGCGCGGGAAGGTCAGCCACTCGACGGACCCGTCGCGGTTCACGAGGGCGCTGGAGTGGCAGTCCGAGAGGAGTGCGTGGTCGGCGATCGGTACGGCGCTCATGGGGTCCTCCCGTGCGTGAGCAGCCCACGCCATACCAACCGTCGACGCGGACGCACGTCAATGGCGAGCCAGAGCCATCTGCGTCCGCTGGTGCTCGGCGGACCCCCACCTCGGTTCGGCTGTCGCGCGCCGGCCGTTCTCACCGGGGGCGCACTTTTAACCTGAACGTCGTTGCAATGAATCCAGTCGTGTTCGATGCTGGCCCGGTGACCAGCCCTGCGACCAGCGCCGACGCACGCCGCGAGTACCACTCGCCCCTCCGCCGGAGCCAGGCCGAGCAGACCCGCGCGGCGGTCCTCGACGCGGCGACCCGGCTCTTCTCCCAGAACGGCTGGGCGGGCACCGGCGTGCGGGACATCGCGGCCGAGGCGGGTGTCTCGGTGGAGACCGTCTACGCAGCGGTCGGCACCAAGGCGCAGGTGCTCGAGCAGGCCCTCGACGTGGCGATCGTCGGAGACGACGAGCCCGTGGACCTCACCGCGCGACCGGAGTTCCAGGCGATGTCGACGGGCGACCTGAGGGCGCGCACCGCGGCGGCGGCCGACCTGAGCGCCACGGTGAACGAGCGCACCGTCGGAGTGCTCCGAGCGCTGCGCGAGGCGGCAGCGCGCGAGCCCGCGCTCGCCGCCCGGCTGGAGGAGGCGCGCAGCGGCCACCGGGCCACGGTGCGGGCGGGAGCAACCCTGATCGCCGGCCGCGCGGTGGACGCCGCCGAGGCCGACGGGCTCTGGGCGGTCCTGAGCCCGGAGATGTTCGAGCTGCTCACCGGGTCGGCGGGCTGGAGCACGCAGCAGTACCGCCGGTGGCTCGCCGGCGCGATGGAGAGCCTTCTCGGGACCACCACGACGCACCACGGAGAGGCAGACAGATGAGAGCTGACGGGGGAGCACCAGCGGACACCCGCACGATGGGCATCGTGCACAGCGCGCTGCGCCGGGATCTCGAGCGGACGCGGGTCGCGCTGACCACCGCGCCGTACCCCGACGGGGCGCGCCGCCGGGCGATCGGGGATCACCTCCTCGCGATGATGCACTTCCTGCACGTGCACCACCACGGTGAGGACGCAGGTCTGTGGCCGATGGTCCAGCGCAAGGACCCGTCCACGGTTCTTCTCCTCGAGCGCATGGAGCGCGACCACGAGCAGATCGCCCCGGCGATCTCCGCGCTCGAGGAGGCCGCCGAGGGCTACCGCAGCGGTGCGCTGGACCGGGAGCCGCTGCTCTCCGCGCTCGCCGGCCTGACCGAGGTGCTGCTCCCCCACCTCGAGCGCGAGGAGACCGAGGCCATGCCCGTGGTCTCTGCCACCCTCACCCGGCGTGACTGGGATGCCTACGAGCAGGACAACGCCATCAAGGTCAAGAGCTTCGTCGAGCTCGGCGACGAGGGACAGTGGGTGCTCGACGGTCTGGGCGAGGAGGACCGTCAGGTGATGCTGGCCCTGGTGCCGGCGCTTCCCCGGTTCATCGTGCTGTACGGCTTCGCCCGCCGCTACCGCCGCAAGACCAACCTGCTGTGGGGTGACGGTCCCGCGTCGCGGATCCCGTCGCTGAGCCTCGACTCGCTGCGGGACCTGCCGTGAGATCGGTCGGCCGCGAGGGGTCGGTCGAGACGCTGGTCGACGCCTCGCCGGAGCAGGTGTGGGCCGTGCTGACCGACGTCACCCGGGTCGGCGAGTGGAGCCACGAGTGCCGGGAGACGGTCTGGCTCGCAGGCGGGCCGGCCCTCCCGGTGGTCGGGGCCCGGTTCCGGGGCCGGAACAAGGCCGGCCTCGTGCGCTGGGGGCGCGCCTGCGAGATCACGGTCGCGGACCCGCCGCGCCGCTTCGTCTACCGCACCGGCGGCGGATGGGTCGGGGACTCCACCGAGTGGACGTTCGACCTCGAGCCGGCCGGATCCGGCACCCGGATCGTCCAGTCCTTCCGGGTGCTCGCACTCCCCCGGTGGGCCGACGTCGTTATCTGCCTTCTGGTCCCCGAGCACCAGGACCGTCGGGCCGCCCTGGCCGAGGACCTGGTGCGCCTGGGTGGGCTGGCGGGAGAGCTGCGCCCGCACCCGTGAGCCCTCGGCGGGCCGCGGGGCTACTGAGCGGATCCGCTCAGTCGCCCTGCGCCCGCGCGTCCTGGGCGACGCCGTCGGCCGCACGATCGAGCATCCCGTCCGGGCGAGGGCCACCGCCGTGACCCGGCTCGGCGAAGGACCGGGACAGTCGACGGTAGGAGCGACTGCGCAGAGCGAGCAGCGTCGTCAGCAGCCCGACGACGCCGGTGACCACGAAGACCAGCGCCAGGCCGCGGTCGACACCGGTGCCGAACCACGGCCCGAGGTGTGTCGGCGCCCCATCCGTCGGTCATGAACGGGATGACCAGGAACTGGGCGATCGGCCCCATCAGGAACGCGGTCAGCGGCGAGGCGGCCTGCTCGACGCTCTGCGCGAAGCCGAACACCCGGCCCTGCCGCTCGAACGGCACGACCTTCTGCAGCACGGTCTGCTCAGCGGCTTCCGCGAAGGGCATCATCAGCATGAACACCGCCATCCCGGCGGCAAGCAGCACGATGGAGCTGCGCACCGGGAACAGCGCGGTGACCGTCCACAGCACCAGGTTGACCAGCAGCAAGGTACGCACCGGGTTGCTCCCGAGCCCGACGCGGGCGACCACCAGGCCGCCGACGATCACGAAGGCGCTGAGCACCCCCCACAGCAGTCCCCAGACCTCCACCGACACCAGGGACAGCCCGTAGGCGTCCATGAGAGCCATGAACGAGCCGCCCAGGAAGTTGTTGAAGCACGAGAACGCGATCAGGGCGACCAGCCCCGGCACGCCCCGGACCAGCCGGACGGTGCCACGCAGGTCGACGCCGGCACCGTCCTCGTCGCGCCCCAGCCGCACCGGCCGGGGCTCCGGGACGCGTACCGGGCCGAGGTGCAGCAACGCGAGTGCCAGCACTCCGATGGCCAGCAGCAGCACGTAGTACATGCCTCCCGCGGCGACCAGGAAGCCGCTGATCACGGAGGTGACCAGGAACGACACCCCCGTGGCGGTGCCCACCAGCCCGTTCGCCTTGTCGCGACGGTCCTCGGGGATGAGCACCGTCACCAGCGTGGGCATCGCGATGGTGCGCAGGTTGCCGGTGACGACCCCGAGCATCAGCAGCACGACGAACACCCACAGCCGCACGCTGCCCGGGTCGCGGAACGTCGCGTCCGGGGTCGTCAGGTAGATCGCCAGGCAGCCGGCGTACACCAGGAGCGAGACGACCGCCGACCACTGCATCACGGTCTTCTTGCGGTGATGGTCGACCAGGCTGCCGAACCAGATGCCGGTGCCGGCGATGGACACCAGGAAGATCCCGGAGATCAGTCCGGTGGCGAACACCGATCGGGTCTCGAGGTACACCCAGAAGGTGACCGCGAACCAGACGGTGAAGTTGATGACCGAGACGACCAGGGTGCTCACCAGCAGGTGCAGGAACGTCCGCTGCGGGCCCGTCCGCAGGTCCAGTGCCGTCGCGGTCCTCGTCACGGCCCCTCCTCGGCGCTGGCTGCCTGCGTCGTTCCCATCGTGCAAGCTCGAGCGGACTTGAGGTCAACTGGCTCGGGCCCGCCCGCGTCAACAGGGAGGACCCGTCCGACCGATGGAACTCATCGGTCGGACGGTTCTCAGTCGAAGATGCCGGAGTACGCGTTGAGCGCCGGCTGGCCGCCGAGGTGGGCGTAGAGGACGGTGGACTCCTTCGGGATCTCGCCCGCGCTGACGAGGTCGATGAGCCCGGCCATCGACTTCCCCTCGTAGACCGGGTCGATGATCATGCCCTCGAGCGAGCCACTCAGCCTGATCGCTTCGATGGTCGACTCGACGGGGATCCCGTAGAAGTCGCCGGCCCAGCCATCGAGGACGGTGATCTCGTCGTCACGAAGGTCGCGGCCGAGCTCGATGAGCTCCGCCGTGTGACGGGCGATTCGAGCAACCTGGTCGCGGGTCTTGTCGAGCGTCGCGGACGCGTCGATGCCGATCACCCGGCGTGGGCGGCCGCCGACGGTGTCCTGCAGGGCCGCGAAGCCGGCGATCATGCCCGCGTGCGTTGACCCGGTCACCGTGCAGACGACGATCGTGTCGAAGAAGACGCCGAGCTGCTTCTCCTGCTCGGCGACCTCGAACGCCCAGGCGGCGAAACCGAGCCCTCCGAGCGGGTGCTCGGAAGCGCCCGCCGGGATGCCGTACGGCGTCCCGCCGGCCTCCTCGACCTCACGCAGCGCGTCCTCCCACGAGCTGCGGATGCCGATGTCGAAGCCGGCCGGGTCGAGCCGCACGTCGGCGCCCATGATGCGCGACAGCAGGATGTTGCCGACCTTGTCGTTGACCGGGTCGTCCCAGTCGACCCACCTCTCCTGGACAAGCCGGCACTTCAGGCCCAGCTTGGCCGCGACGGCCGCGACCTGGCGGGTGTGGTTCGACTGGACACCGCCGATCGAGACCAACGTGTCGGCCCCCTTGGCCAGTGCGTCGGGGACGAGGTACTCGAGCTTGCGGGTCTTGTTCCCGCCGAAGGCGAGTCCCGAGCTGCAGTCCTCGCGCTTGGCCCAGACGGTCGCACCACCGAGGTGCGCAGTGAGCCGGTCCAGCCGGTGGATGGGACTCGGCCCGAACGTGAGCGGGTAGCGCGGGAAGTCGTGCAGCTTCATCGTGCTGCGGCCTACTTTCCCTCGAACCGCTCGATGACACTGATGATCTCCGGACGCAGCCTCACGGCAGGGATGACCGCGTCGACCGACCCGACCTCGACGGCGCGGTGGATGTTGTGGATCGAGTCGAACTCGGCCGCCACCTCACTGATCTTCTCCGCCCTGGTCGCCGCCCGGAGCTCGGCCTGCTCGATGACGAGCCTGCTCCGATCGGAGCCGGACGCCTCACCGATACGGGCCTCGAGCTCGCGCACCGCTGGGCTCGCGGCGGTGCGCTTCTCGACCTCACCGGTGAACACGACGGCGGCCGCGGGTGCGCCACCGATGACGGATGCGAAGGAGCCTTCGAGCGCCAGCACGGTCATGTTGGGGTTGAGCGCCTTGGAGAACACCACGAACGCGCCGCCGTGGTAGCGCGAGATGACGCAGAACACGATCGGCCCACGGAAGTTGACGATGGCGCGACCGATCTCCGCGCCGTACTCCAGCTGAAGGTTGCGCATCGAGTCGGGCGACCCGTCGAAACCGGAGAGGTTCGCCAGCACGACCACCGGCCGGTTCCCGCTGGCGGCGTTGATCGCGCGGGCCGCCTTCTTCGACGACCGCGGGAACAGCGTCCCGGCGGTGTACGTGTCGGGGCCGTCGGTCGGTGGGAAGCCGCGCCGGCGGACCGGCCGCGACTCGATGCCGAGCAGGCAGACCGGGTAGCCGCCGAGGTGGGCATCCTGGACGACCGCGGTGTCCGCGTCGGCCATGCCGGCCCAGCGTTCGAGGGTCGGGTGGTCCTGGTCGGCGACGGCCCGCATGACCGTGCGGATGTCGAACGCCTTCTTCCGGTCCGGGTTGGTCTGGGACGAGAAGATCTCACCGACCGTGCGGAAGTCGCTGTCCGCCACGTCGTGCGGGAACGACGAGATGTCGCGCTCCGCCGGGTCGGTGGTGCTCACGCGGCGCGGCCCCGCCTCGCCGGGTACGACGTACGTGTGCGCGTAGTGGGCCAGCAGGATCTCGAAGGCGCCGGCGAGGTTCGGCGCCCAGTACTGCGCCTGGCCGTTGGGCCCCATCACCCGGTCGTAGCCACCGATCCCGAAGTTGTCCTCCGCCGACACCCCGCCGGAGAAGTCCAGCGACTGCTTGCCGGTGAGCACCATGGCGCTGTCCGGGGTCATCACCAGGATGCCCTTGGTGTGCATGAGCATCGTGGCCTCGGCGTTCCAGTACGGCTGGGCCCCGACGTTGATGCCGGCGACGACGACGTTGATCTCGCCGCCCCGCTGCGTGAACTCCACGATCCGTCGCAGCGCCGCCGCGACCCAGTCCATGTTCTCGGTGCCGGAGTCCATCGAGATCCGGGCGCCCGCCGAGAGGGCGAACCACTCCAGCGGCACCTGCATCCGCTCCGCGAGGTCGAGGGCGGCGATGATGCGCAGGCACTCCGGCTCGGAGACCGAGCCCAGGGACTTCGTCGGGTCGCCGCAGAGCACCACGCGGGTGACGCCCTCCGGGTGCAGCGGCGTCGGCGTCGTGACGACGGCGGCGATGATGCCGGCCTTGTTGAGACCGCGGGGGCGGTCGACCGGCACCAGGGCGCCGGTGTCGTCGAGGTCGTGCTCGACCAGCGTGCCGCCCGGACCGGTGAGCACCGCTGCCAGCTCGTAGGGGTAGACCAGGCCCCGGCGGCGGGACCGGACCACCTTGGCGGCGTAGTCGTCGAGCGGGCGGAGCAGCTCGGTCGGCGGCTCCTCGACCGTCGACACCACGCCCGCCCCGGGCTGGGCGCCGAAGCGCACGGCCACCGGGACCGGGTCACCGCCCGCGAACGCCACCCGACCCTGGGCGAGCACCTCCTCGATGCCGGCACCGTCGGTGAGCGGCCGGATCTTGTTGCCGAGGGCAGCCAGCCCGCTCTCGTCGATCTCGACCACCGGCCAGACGTGCACCCACACATGGTTCATGTCGAGCTTCGCGCCGGCGGCGCCGCGGGCCACCCGGGCCCGCCGGATCGCCTCGAGGCAGCTCTCCACGGCCCGCTCCGCGTGCGGAAGCCCGGTGACCCGGCCGTCCTCGTCGCGGACGACGGCGAGCTGACGCACCTGGGCCAGCGCCACCAGCCGCCGGTCCGCGGGGTTCTCCCGCGCGACGCACTCGTAGAGGAGGACGTCCTCCGGCGCCTCGATCCGGGTCACGTGGAAGTTGCGGAGCCGCCACAGGTTCAGGCGTCGGCCGACCATCGGGTGGACGCCCCGGGTGAGGTCGTCCTCGGCCACGCCGCCGTCGTCGGCGGGACGGAAGGCGTAGTAGCCGACCGGCCGGCTGCCGCCGGCGCAGACCGCGACCGTGACCCGGCGTACGTCGCGGGCGAACGGCAGCGCCTCGACCAGCGGGCGGAGCCGCTCGCTCGCCGCGTCCGCCGACTCCGGCGCGTCGGGCCAGTGCAGGTAGAGGTCGACCACCGCCTCCTCGCCCTCGCGACGCCCCGCGACGTGGGTGGCGACCGAGGTCGCCAGCCCACCCGACGCGTCGGCCAGCTCGGCCACGGTGCCCACGGTCGACACCAGGCGCGTGGGCCGCCCGTCGAGCGTGTAGTCGGCGACCACGAACGGGCGGTCGCCGGACTCGATCCGACTCCAGGCCGTGGAGGTCGTACTCGCGGTAGTGCCGTCGCGCCAGCACCTCCAGCATCGGCTCATGGGCCGGTACGCCGTCCTCGAGCCGCTCGGCCAGGAAGCGGACGATCTGCTCCGGGATCGCCGCGAGCGCCTCGACCCGGTCCGCCCGGTCCGCCAGGCCGCCGTTCGCGGCCAGCGCCACGAGCTCGTCGCGCACCCCCGTGAGGACGTCGGCGCGGTCCGCGTCCACGGCCGGCTGGTCGAACCAGCGGAACCGGACGCTGCGGGCCAGGTCGCCGATCACCGGGAACCGCAGCTGGGTGGCCCGTCCGAGCCGTTCGAGCAGCTGCCGGGCCCGGCCCGCGAGCTCGCCGGTGGGCGGCGGCTCGGCGATCCAGCGCCCGAGCACCGCGGACGCCAGCGCGACCTCGGGCGCCGAGCGCTGCTGGGCCAGGAAGATCCGGAAGACGCTCTCCTCCAGGGCGGGTGTGCGGTCGAGGTCCTCGACGCCGTAGTGGTGCAGCACCCGCAGGAGCCGCTCGCGGAACTGCTCCGGCAGGCCACCGCGCTCCACGTCGAGGCTCTGGAGGAAGGTGTGGAAGTGCTCGCGCGAGCTGTGCACCCGCAGCTCGGTGTGCCGCTCCTCGTCGGCGGGCAGGTTGCGGCTCAGCTCGGCCAGGTCGGCGAAGGTGCCGAGCAGGTCCATCTCGTCGGCGCAGGACGGAGACGCCCTCGGCCCGGAGCTCCTCGCGGACGGCGAGGTAGTCCGTCAGCGCGGCGTTGTGGTCCTCCGGCGGCACGTCGTACCCGAGCACGACGGCCGCGAGGGCCGCGCGGGCACGGGCGGCCCGGACGGCAGCCGACTGACCGCTCTCGGGGGCGGGGAGGTCGAGGGAGGGGCCCTCGGCGGTCGCCGCAGCATCCTCCTCGGTCCCGTCCCCGATCGGCTCCAGCTTGACCAGGGGGGTGCCCGTCTCGACCTGGCTGCCGGTGATCACCACCAGCTCCTTGACCCGGGCCGGGAACGGCGCGTACAGCACCGTCTCCATCTTCATCGACTCGAGCACGAGGACCGGTGCGCCGGCGTCGACCTCCTCGCCGACGCCCACGGGGGTGGCGACGACCAGGGCCGGCGCCGGCGAGCGGAGCACGCCGCCCTCGTCCCGGCTGACCCGGTGCGTCACCCCGTCGACCTCGACCAGGGTGCTGGGCCCGTGGGTGGCCGTGACGACGTGGTAGCGACGCCCGCCGACGAGGAGCCGCCGGTGGAACTCGTCGATGCGTTCCATCCCGACGTCGACGGTCTGCTCGGTGCCCCCGGACGCGACCGTGACGCGGTAGCGGGACGGCCCGGTGTTGACCGTCGACACCTGGTACGTCGTCCCCCGGAGCTTGAGCTCGACCGGACGACCCGTCTTGTGCTGGACCTGCGGACGGCCGCCGTGTGCGGTCTCGAGCAGCCGCGCGACCTCGATCTGGAGCTCGTCGGCGTAGGCCTCGATCGCGGCCGCGACGACCGCGATCCCGGCGTGCTTCTGGGCGACGAGCCTGCCCTCGCCGCGGACCCGGTCGATCCAGCTGGTGTCGGCCCAGCCTCCCGTGCCGTCGACGACCTCGGGCTGGTCGAGCAGGTCGAGCACGAAGCTCTTGTTGGAGGTGCCGCCCTCGATCACGACGGTCGTCTCGGTCATCGCCCGGCGGAGGCGGGCGAGGGCGTCCTCGCGGGTGGGGCCGTAGGCGATGATCTTCGCGATCATCGAGTCGAAGTCGGGCGGGATCGTGTCGCCCTCGGTGACGCCCGTGTCGACCCGGACCCCCGGTCCCGTCGGCAGCTCGAGCCGGACGATGCGCCCCGGAGCCGGCGCGAAGTCGCGGTCGGGGTCCTCGGCGTTCAGGCGCGCCTCGACGGCGTGCCCCGCCTCGGTCGGCCGCTCGCCCTCGAGCCGGCCGCCGCCGGCGACGTGGATCTGCGCCTTGACGAGGTCGACGTCGGTGGTGACCTCGGTGATCGAGTGCTCGACCTGCAACCGGGTGTTGACCTCGAGGAACGCGAAGCTCTTCTGCTCGGGGTGGTAGAGGAACTCCACCGTGCCCGCTCCGACGTACCCGACCGCGAGCGCCAGACGCTCGGCCGCGGCCTTGAGCTCGTCGGTCTGGTCGGGCGAGAGCAGCGGCGACGACGACTCCTCGATCACCTTCTGGTTGCGGCGCTGGATCGAGCAGTCGCGCACGCCGATCGCCCAGGCGGTGCCGTGGCTGTCGGCGATCAGCTGCACCTCGACGTGCCGGGCGCCCGTCACCAGGCGCTCGAGGAAGACCGTGCCGTTGCCGAAGGCGCGGAGTGCCTCGTCGCTCGTGCGCTGGTAGGCGTCCTCGAGATCGGCGGCGGACGCCACCATCCGGATGCCGCGGCCGCCGCCGCCGGCGGTCGCCTTGAGCATCAGCGGGTAGCCGATGTCCGCGGCTGCCGCCAGCGCCCCCTCGAGGGTCTCGACGGCACCCCGGCTCCACGGAGCCACGGGCACGCCCACCTCCTCGGCGATCAGCTTCGAGCCGATCTTGTCGCCGAGCTTGCGCATCGCCTCGGCGCTGGGACCGATGAAGGTGACCCCGAGCCGGTCACACAGGTCGACGAACGACGGGTCCTCGGCCACGAAGCCCCAGCCCGGCCACACCGCGTCTGCACCGGTGTCGACCAGGGCCCGCTCGAGAGCCGCCGGGTCGATGTAGGGACGCGCCGCTGCGGGACCCAGGTTGTAGGAGAGGTCGGCCTCGCGCACAAAAGTTGCGCGGCTCTCCCCCTCGGTGTGCAACGCGACCGTCTGGATCGGGCCGGAGCCCGCCGCGTTGATCTCCCTCACCGCGTGGATCAGCCGCATCGCGGCCTCACCGCGGTTCACGATCGCAATACGTGTGAACGCCACCAAGACCTCCGTCGGACGACCTGTGGGAACTTCCCTGGGTGTCCACGGAAACCTGTCACGAGAACCCGGTTACGCACCAGTCACATCGCCCCGGCGCGCCGTACCACCCCCGGCTTGAGCCTGCGCCTCACCCAGGCGACCGGCGCCCCGGGCACGTCCAGGCCGGCCGTCCTGCGGCCGGCCTGGACGTCGGGTCAGGCCAGGTCGAACCGGTCGAGGTTCATCACCTTGTCCCACACCCGGACGAAGTCGCGGACGAACTTCTCCTTCGAGTCGTCGGTCGCGTAGACCTCCGCGATCGCTCGGAGCTGTGAGTTGGAACCGAAGACGAGGTCGACAGCGGTGGCGGTCCACTTGATCTCGCCCGTGCCGCGGTCCTTGCCCTCGAACACGTTCTCGGCCGAGGCGGAGGCCTTCCACTCCGTGCTCCCGTCGAGCAGGTTCACGAAGAAGTCGTTGGTCAACGTCTCGGGCCGGTCGGTGAAGACGCCGTGCCGGGCTCGCCCGACGTTGGCGTTCAGCGCCCGCATGCCGCCGACCAGAACCGTGAGCTCGGGAGCAGTCAGCGTCAACAGGTTGGCCCGGTCCAGGAGGCGGACCTCCGCCGGCAGCTTCTCTCCGTCGCGAAGGTAGTTGCGGAAGCCGTCGGCGCTCGGCTCGAGCACCCCGAACGCCTCCACGTCGGTCTCCTCCTGGGAGGCGTCCGTGCGCCCCGGCACGAACGGGACGGTGACGTCGTGGCCGGCGTCCTTCGCCGCTTGCTCGACGGCCGCGCAGCCGCCCAGGACGATCAGGTCCGCGAGTGACACCTTCGTCCCGCCGGACTGCGAGCGGTTGAAGTCCTGCTGGACCTGCTCGAGGGTCTGCAGCACCGTGCGCAGCTCGGCCGGGTCGTTGACCTCCCAGTCCCGTTGCGGCGCAAGGCGGATCCGGGCGCCGTTGGCCCCGCCACGCTTGTCGGTGCCGCGGAAGCTGGCCGCCGACGCCCACGCCGTGGAGACCAGCTGGGCGACGGACAGTCCCGATCCGAGGACCTTCTCCTTGAGCGCCGCGACGTCCTCGTCCCCGATCAGGTCGTGGTCCACGGCCGGAACGGGGTCCTGCCACAGCTGCGGCTCCGGAACCCAGGGGCCGAGATAGCGGGAGACGGGTCCCATGTCGCGGTGAAGCAGCTTGTACCACGCCTTGGCGAACGCGTCCGCGAGCTGGTCCGGGTTCTCCAGGAAGCGCCGGGAGATCGGCTCGTAGATCGGGTCCAGGCGCAGCGAGAGGTCCGTCGTCAGCATCATCGGGGCGTGCCTGACCGACGGGTCGTGCGCGTCGGGCACGGCATCGGCTCCGGCCCCGCCCTTCGGCTTCCACTGCTTCGCGCCGGCGGGGCTCTCGGCCGGCTCCCACTCGTAGCCGAACAGCGTCTCGAAGAAGCTGTTGTCCCACGTGGTCGGGGAGGGTGTCCACGCACCCTCGAGCCCGCTGGTGGTCGCGTCCTTGCCCTTGCCGCTTCCGAAGGTGCTCCTCCAGCCGAGGCCCTGCTCCTCGAGGGGAGCGCCCTCGGGCTCGGGGCCGATGTACTCGGCCGGGGCGGCACCGTGCGTCTTGCCGAACGTGTGGCCACCGGCGATGAGCGCGACCGTCTCCTCGTCGTTCATCGCCATCCGGCGGAAGGTCTCCCGGATGTCCCGGGCCGCAGCGAGCGGATCCGGGTTGCCGTTGGGCCCCTCCGGGTTCACGTAGATCAGGCCCATCTGCACGGCGCCGAACGGGCCGGTGAGCTCCCGGTCGCCGCTGTAGCGCTCGTCTCCGAGCCAGGTGTCCTCCGACCCCCAGAAGATCTCCTCGGGCTCCCAGACGTCCTCGCGACCGAAGCCGAAGCCGAAGGTCTTGAAGCCCATCGACTCCAGGGCACATTGGCCGGCGAACACCAGGAGGTCGGCCCAGGAGATCCTCCGGCCGTACTTCTGCTTGACCGGCCACAGCAGCCGGCGGGCCTTGTCGAGGCTCGCGTTGTCGGGCCAGCTGTTGAGGGGGGCGAAGCGCTGGGCGCCGTCGCCGGCACCACCCCGGCCGTCCTCGATGCGGTACGTGCCGGCGGCGTGCCAGCTCAGCCGGATGAAGAGCGGCCCGTAGTGGCCGTAGTCCGCCGGCCACCAGTCCTGCGACGTCGTCATCACCTCGAAGACGTCCCGCTTCAGCGCGTCGACGTCGAGGGTCTTGAAGTCGTCTGCGTAGTGGTAGTCCTCGCCCATGGGGTTGGCCCGGGGCGAGTGCTGGTGGAGGACCTGCAGGTTGAGCTGGTTGGGCCACCAGTCCTGATTCGTCCTGGGCCGACCCGACTTGGGAGTCGGGGCGGGGATTACCGGGTTCTCACTTTCGCTGCCGCGCTCAGACATCTTCAGTCGTTCTCCTCTATCTCGCTGTTCGCTTCGGATGGCCGGTCGTGCTCGAGCCTGGTCGTTGAGCACCCACCGCCATGTTGCTCTGCCGTGTCGATCATCCTGCGTCCGCGACCGCACAGTCGGGGCAGAGAGCCCAGTAGGTCACCTCGGCCTCGTCGATCGCGAATCCGTGGTCGTCGGACGTGGTCAAGCACGGTGCGTTGCCGACTGCGCAGTCCACGTCGGCGATCGCACCGCACGACCGGCACACGACGTGGTGATGGTTGTCCCCCACTCGGGACTCGTAGCGCGCCACCGAGCCCGACGGCTGGATGCGCCGCAGCAGGCCGGCACCGGTCAAGGCGCGAAGCACGTCGTACACGGCCTGATGGGACACCTCGCCGAGATGCTCCCGGACGACACGGATGATCGAATCCGTGTCGGCATGCGGATGATCGTGCACCGCGGACAGCACCGCCACCCGAGGCCGCGTCACCCGCAGAGCCGTCCCACGCAACATGCGCTCGAAGTCGGACGTGCTGGGCACGCCAAGCAGTATCGACCTTTCTCTGGAACCAGTAAAGATCAGGGGTAGACGGCCGACACGAGGCCCGACGCAGCTCCGTACGTATCGATCAGCGCGCACCCGGCCGGTTGGCCGCTGCACCGCGCCGGCGTCGTCCTCCCCCGCCACGTGTCCCTGCCAGGCTTGGCGATGACGTCCTGTCATGGCGAGACGCGGGTTGTCTCGCCATGGGGCGCGGAAGAGATGTCTCAGTCCTCCGAGAGCCTGATCTCGACCATCAGCTCATCGGCGAGGCCCTCGAGCATCGCCCCCAGAGCCTCAGTGCTCGTCGTCGGCGGGGCGGCGAGCACCGCGCGGGCCTCGAAGAGCGTCCCGCCGGCCATGGGGGCGTCGCGGACGTCGGTGGTGAGCTCCTCGATGCTGACACCACAGGCGGCGAGGGAAGCGGAGACCTCCGCCACGATGCCGGGATGGTCCGCCCCGAGCAGCTCGAGATGAAGCCGCAGAGACTGGCGTTCGACGGGTTCGTCTGTTCGCTCGAGGGTTACCTGCAAACCCTGGGCCTCCAGTGCCGTGAGGTCCGCGGCGAGCGCGTCGAGCCGTTCGTCGGCGACGGCCACCAGCACGATCCCGGCGAACTTGCCCGCCAGCCGGGACATCTGGCTGCGTTCCCAGCTCGCGCCGTGCGCCTTGATCGGGGCAGAGAGGGCTGACACCAGACCTGGCCGGTCATCGCCGATCACTGTGAGGATGAAGGTGGCCATTCACGCAGGCTACGAGACCCACGGCACGGAAGTCTCGAGCACGGCTGGTCCAGCGCAGACTTCCGCCGAACGACCACGCCGCTGACGGGCCGCCGCGTCAGGCCCGCGCGACCGTCGTACTCATGACGCAGTTGTTCTTCCCCTTGGGCCGGTCGTAGGTGAACCCGGCGTCCTCGAACATCTGCCGAGTGCCGTTGTAGAGGAACGACGCCGAGGTCTTCCTGCCGGCCGTGTCCTGGGGGTAGGCCTCGACGACGCCACCGCCGGCTGCGGCGATCAGGTCGAGGGCGCCGCGGAGGGCGACGCCGGCGACGCCCTTGCGGCGGTAGCTCTTGTCGACGAAGAAGCAGGTGAGGCGATAGTCGGGAAGGCGGGTGAGCCCCGCCTCGTACTCCTTGCGGTGATAGATGTTCGGCAGCTCCTCGGGAGTGCCGTACTCGCACCAGGCGACGGCGCGGTCACCGTCGAAGACGAGGGCGGCGTGGTTGGTGCCCTCTTCGACGCGCCGCTTCTTGAGGGCGCGGTTGCCATCGGCGGTGTGGTCCTTCTCGGCGTAGGCGGTGATGAACCAGGTGCACCAGCAGCCGTTCCAGACTCCGTTGTGGCGCTCGGCGAGGTCGGCGAAGGCGTCCCAGGTGTCAGGGGTGAGCGCCTTGACCGTGAAGCCGTCGGGGTCAGCCATGGCGGCACCTTAGGCCTGATTCCGGACGGACGGCGTCCTGAATCCGACGAGGCAGCCGGAAAGGCACCGGAGAGAGGACTCTGCCGTCACCGATCAGCGAGTCAGCCCGAACCTCTGTCGTGGGCGACCACCGGACCGGCGACGCTCACACCGCCGCCCCGCCCGAACGTCAGGTACGACGCAACGACGGCGGCGACTGTGACCGCATTGAGGCTTGCCGATGTGCGGGTAGTGCAACGCCCGCACATCCGCGAGCCGAGCGCGCTGCCCAGATCCGCTGGGACGTGTATCAGTTCAGGACGGTGAACCTGAAGCTGAAAAGAGTGCCCTTTGCGTTACGCGCGTGCAGGTGCATCGCGCCCCGGGCACGGGAGTAGCTTCCCGTGCCGCCAGTGATGGCGAGCACCGAGTCTCGGCTGTCGTAGAACGGCCCCTCGACGACCAGTGACCCCTTGGCGAGCCAAGTCGTGAAGGAACACTGCCAGGCCTTACCGACGACCGTCCGGATGCAGGATCCCTGATCGCGACCCACCTTGTTCGAGTTGGTCCTGTTGTACACCGGATTAGCGAAGGCGAGCAGGTCGCCGCGGCTGTCACCCGTTGGCCCGACGTCGACGACGGTGTCGCTGACAGCACGCTCGACCACTGTGATCTGCGGTGCCGCCTGGTTGATCCGCGTCGTGGCACTGCTCTGGACGTGCCTGCCTTGGTTTGCCTGCGCCGCGGTGACAGCGAGCCCGCCCGCGGCGACGACCGCCGCCAAGGTGCTCGCGAATAGGACCCTCCTGCGCATCTCACACTCCCGCCTGTTGTGCGGACACGCCAACCACTCTGCGACCAGCCACCCGGTTGCCGACCTGGCTCGCCGGCAGGGAGACGTTCAGCTCTTCCCTGCAATCCGCTCCCGAGCTGCGTATTGGCTCATCGCCATCTCCGGGACGTCCCGTCGCAGTGCCGCGCTCGCGGCCCGCCTCGACCCCCTCGCCACACCGGAAGAGATGCTCTGTCGCGTGGCTGCCTTCACGCTAGCGCCAGCCACGGTGGTCGAACAGGACTACAAAAGTGCGTGAGTCGGGCCTTTCCGCACGGAGGGCACGAGCCGCTCCACCGGCTCGCGATGCTGCGCGGTTATCCGTCGAGCGGTCCCGAACGGCGGCGGGATGAGAGCGGCACGGCACTGCGGGGCGGCGAGCACTGTAGCCCGAGGCTGCGACAAGGCGACCTCAACCGGCACATCTCGGGGCCCCGCCCCACGTACGACGTCGATGAGCCTAGTCAGGAAGTCAGCCGTCGCGCGAAACTTGGAACTGGTCGCGCAGTTGGGTCATGCGTGGCGACCGCAGATTGTCGGTTTTGCAGAAGCTGGTGATCGTATGGTGCACGAAGCCCCGCCGTCGAGGACCATGAGCCCTGTGCCTGAGCAGCGCACCGGCGAGCGGGAATCCACCGCGCATCCCTTGCAGACCGGGGAATCCGTCAGGCCTGTGCCTTTCGACCGACTCCTGTCCGTCGCGGTGCTCACGCCCGCCCAAGCCTTGATCGTGGCCGTGCGGCTGCTTGACGCCGCCCACATGAGTGGCCCGGTCGAGGGGGAGGACTTCGCCGCCGCCGGTCTGGGGGCGGTGAGCCTCACGTCCTCGGGTGACGTCGACGTGGGCCTCCCTGACGCCGATGGGGGCACCCGCGTCACAGAGCTCCTCACGCAACTGCTCCAGAACGCCCGTCGGCTCCCCGCTCACCCGAGTCAAGAGCAGCTCCTGCTGCTGCGCAGGCTCGAGGAGGCGACCCGAGACCCGTTGCTCGAGCCGGGCGCACGAGCCCGGGAGCTCGAGGGGGCGTTGGCCGCCACGCTCGGCGCCGGCGCCCGGCAGCGCGTTTGCGGACAGCTCGCGGCGCTGGTCGACGCGTTTGCCCATGTCACGCCCAGCGTCCTGGGCCCGACCGAGACCCTTGCCGCCCCCAGACGGGTGGGGCCGGCGACCGGGGCAGCGGCGATCTCCGGCGCCGGTTCGGTCGCTCCTGGCTCTTCCCGGCCTGCCCACCGTCGGGCTGCTCCGGCCCGACCCGCGCCGAGCCGACCGTCTCGCCGCAGCCGGGCCCTGTTCCACCCCCGCAAGCGGGGCCGGCGAGCGGCACTCGTCGTCCTCGTCCTGGCGGCGGTGCTCGTCGGCAGCAGCTACGTCCTGCTCCGCGGCCCGGGCGTCGGAATCGTCGGGTCATTCGGTCGCGGCATCCACCCGGCTGCGCCGACCACAACCGGTCCCGCGCAACCCTCGAAGAAGCCGGCTGATCGACTGCAGCCTCATCACCGCCAGGCCGTGCCCGCACTCGCAGGTCTGCACACCGGCGCGATCACGGGTGTCGCGGTGCAGAAGACCGGCAGCTGCAAGCCTGGTGCCCTCTGCCCGGTCAAGGTGACGGTGCGCTTCCGTCCTGCCGCGACCGCCCAGCCCATCGGCTGGAAGGTGGGGGCAGCACGGTTGTGCAAGCGCGGCATCACCTGGTCCGCGCCGACCACGGTGACCGCCCAGGCCGGCTGGAGCACCGTCTTTGCCCACTCGTCGGTCCGCGTCCCCCATGGGCGCTCGTTCGCGCTCATCGCCCTGACGACCACACCGGCCCGGGCCCAGTCACGGCCGGTGCCGGTCACCGGCTCGACGCTGCACTGTTAGTCCGGCCGTGCTCAGCGTCGAACGAGGACCGCTGGGCGCCCACCGATCCGGCCCGCAGCCGGGCCGGCCGGTGCAGGTCCCTGTTGCGCCCCTCCTCGATCCCCTCGCAATCGGAGCGGTGACGATCCTGGCCGGCCTCGGGCTGGCCAACCTCGCAGCCCTCGGCGACCGATCGGTGGCACAGCACCAGCTGGTCGTTGATGCCGCCGGTGTGGCGCTCTTCGTGGTGCTGCTGCGCTGGCGCTCCGACGGCCTGCGCTGGTTGGGGTGGGGTTGCTACGTGGTGAGCCTGCTGCTGCTCCTGGCGGTCGATGTGCATGGTTTGACCGTCAACGGCGCCCGCCGATGGCTCGCCTTCGGCTCGTTCACCATGCAGCCGTCGGAGCTCGCCAAGCTCGGCCTGTTGCTGGTGCTGGCCCAGGTGCTCGGCAGCGACCGCACCTGGCCGCGGCGCCTGGTGGTGGCCCTGGCCGTCGCGGCCCTGCCGATCGCTCTTGTCGTCACCGAGCCGGACCTGTCAACCGCCGCGGTCCTTTGTGCGGTCACCGCCACGATGCTGGTGCTCGGCCGGATCCCGCTCAAGGTGCTCGTGCTCTTCCTCGTCGCAGCCGTGCTGGCTCTGCCGTTCGGCGAGCACTTGCTACACCCCTACCAGCAGGAGCGTCTGCACGCCTTCCTCAGCGGCTCGACCGACGCCAACGGCTCCGGCTGGGCGATCCTGCAGATGCATGTCGCGCTGGCCTGGGGCGGCCTGACCGGCGGCGCGGAGCATCCGTTGCACCGCCTGGTGTCGCTGTACCTGCCCAACCGGGAGACCGACCTCGCCTTCGCCAGCCTGGTGGAGCAGTACGGAATCCTCGCGGGCTCGCTGGCCGTTCTCGCGGCGGCCGTGCTCGTGTGGCGGGTCGTCGGTGCCAGCCGCCGCGCGTGGAGCCGCCCCGCGGGGCTGGCCGCGGCCGGCTTCGCAGCGCTGGTCAGCGTCGAGGTCGCGGTCTCGGTTGCCGGCAACCTCGGTCTGGTCCCGACCGCGGGGGTGCCGTTTCCGCTCCTCAGCTACGGAGGTACGGCGGCCACCGCGCACATCGCCGCGCTCGGCCTGGTGCTGGCCCTCCGCGCCGACGGTGACACCCACCACCTCTGGACCCGCGAGGGGCTCGACCCGATGCGTCCGCGGCTGCTGCGCACCACCGCCACCGCGGTCACCGGCACGCTGCTCGGCATGGTCGGCTTCGCCTGGCAGCTGCAGAGCGCCGACGGGTACCAGCTCCGCGGGACCGCGCTCAGCCAGATGATGCGGTGCACGCGCGTGCCCGCGGCCCGCGGGGCGATCACCGACCGGCACGGGATCCCCCTCGCCGTCAACGTCCGGCGCGACCGGGTGGCGACGGTGCCGGCGTTGGTCCGGCCCCACGAGGTGCCCAGGCTTGCGGCCCTCACGGCGCGGCCGGTGACCGGCGTTCGTCGACTGCTCCACCGGCACCGATCGAGTCTCGACCTCACCATCGCCTCTCTCCCGACGGCGGCCGGTCAACGGGTCCGCCAGGCCAGGCTGCCCGGGGTCTTCGTCGTCCCCGACACCCACCGGCGCTATCCCCACGGTGCCTCGCTCGGTCCCATCCTGGGCTGGACCGGCGTGGCCACCCCTGTCGAGATGAAGCGCTGGCCCGACCTGGCCCTCGGGGCCCTCGTCGGCCGCGCCGGGCTGGAGCAGATGTACGACCCGATCCTGCGTGGCGCTGACGGGCGCCAGTGCGTCTACGTCACGCCCGCGGGCACCCCGGTGGCACTCGGCCCCTACACCGCGCCCCGGCGCGGCAGCACCGTGCGGCTCACTGTCGACATGGGCCTGCAGCGCAAGCTCACCGGGGAGCTCGCCACCGTGCTGCGCGGCGTGCCGGGCCAACCCCGCGGTGATCTCGGCGGGGCCGTCGTCCTGGATCCGAGGAACGGCCAGGTCCTCGCCATGGCGAGCCTGCCTGCCTACGACAACCGCGTCTTCGGCCCGCCCGTGCGCAACCGGGGGCTCGACCGGCTGGCACACCGCCCGGCGAGCCCGATGCTCGAGCACGTGACTCAGGTGGCCGCCCCTCCCGGATCGACGTTCAAGCTCGTTGTCGCTGCGGCGAACATGCGGCGAGGGCTGGTGTCGCCGGACCGGGTGCTGCCCGGCGGCGGAGCCTGGACGCTGGGCAACCACACCTTCCACAACTGGATGACCCTGCCTGCGCAGAACCTGCCGCAGGCGATCGCGTGGTCCAACGACGTGTACTTCTACCAGCTCGCCTGGGCATTGGGCCCCTGGCCGATCATCCGCACGGCACACAGCCTGGGTGTCGGCCGACCGACCGGCATCGACCTGCCTGGGGAGACCGGCGGTTACCTGGGCACCCCAGCATCGGTCACCCGGGGTGGTGGTACGTGGTATCCGGGCTCCACGGTGATCCTCGGCATCGGCCAGGGCTACCTCACCGTGACGCCGCTGCAGGACGCGCTCTGGACTGCCGGGGTGGCCACCGGCGCCGTGGTCACGCCCCACCTCGGCCTCGCGTACGGCGACGGGCCGCACCACTCCACGCGGTTGCGGTGGCCGCGGCCGCATCGGCTCGCCTACGCTCACAAGCTCGGGCCGGTTCGCGCCGGGATGGCGCTGGCCGCGACGTCCGGCACCGCAAGCATCCTGACCGCGCTACCCGTCAAGGCGGGCGCCAAGACCGGCTCCGCAGAGGACCCTTCGTCCCCCAACGGCGCACCCGACTCGTGGTTCACTGCGGCCGCCCCCCTCAAGCACCCGCGGATGGTGGCGACGTCGTTCGTCCGCGGCGGTGGCCATGGAGTGAGCACGTCCGGAGCCGTGGTGCTGCCGGTGATGGAGTACTTCTTCGCCCACGAGCGGGAGATCCTGCGCATCGGGCCTCCCGCCGCGAAGCACCGGTGACGAGCGCTGCTCGCCGTACGGCCGGTCAAGCTGCGTCGATGAAGGTGCCCTCGTAGGCGCGCACCACGTCGGCGTCGGCCAAGCAGCGCGCGGCGCCTTCGGCCACGCAGGTCAACGGCCGCTCGGCCATCCGCACCGGGAAGGCGAACGCGGCCTCGACGAGCTTGGCGAAGCCGCGCAGCAGGCTCGAACCGCCGAAGACCGTTACCCCGTCGGAGAGGATGTCATCGGCCGCCTGCGGCGGCAGGTCGTCGAGCGCGCCGGCGAGCGCGCCGATGATCGTGTCGGCGGTCGGCCGCAGCGCCTCGAGGACCTCCTCGGACTCCAGTGTCAGCAGTCGCGGCCGACCGGTGGCCAGGTCGACGCCCTGCACGACCGAGGACAGGCCCTCATCGGTCCCCGCCCGCCACTTCAGCGCCTCCACGGTCAGCTCGCCGACGACCAGCTGGTGCTCGGACCGCAGGTAGCGGTAGAGCGCCAGGGTCATCTCATCGCCTGCGATCCGCGACGACCGGTGGGACAGCACGCCGCCATAACAGAATGCGGTGATCTCCGAGGTCCCCCCACCGACGTCCATGACCATCTGCGCCCGCGGCACGAGCGGATCCAGTCCGCACCCGACGGCCCCGGCGATCGGTTCGGGTATCAGCTCCGGCTTGCGGATCCCAGCCTCGTCGGCCACCTCGAGGAGGGCTCGCCGCTCCAAGGCCGTCGCGCCGGCTGGCACCCCGACCACTGCCCGGGGGCGGAACCGTTGCCAGGCAGGCGTGGCGATCATGCCCAGCACGCCGACCACGAAGCCCCGCGCGGCCTCGAGGTCGACGATGACGCCATCATGCAGCGGCCGCACCGCAGTGAGCCCGACCGGACAGCGGCCCACCAGGTTGCGGGCCTCGTGGCCGACCAGCAGCGGTCGCACGCGCCGGGAGCGAGCCTCGGACGTGCGCACCACCATCACCGAGGGTTCGTCCAGCACCACCCCGCGGCGCTGATGGCACACCACCGTGTTGGCGGTGCCGAGATCGATGCCGAAACCGGTCATGTGAGGTCCCCTGCGAAAGGCCCGGTGGCATACACGGTACGTCGTTGCGCAGCCGCGGTCACCGGGCCAAGCCAATCGCGCCGCCCACCGACGACGCTTCATGAGCCATGAGACCCGGACCTCGAACCCGCTCCAAGCGCCTGAAGGCTGCCGACGAGCACCCATGAGTGTCAGCGGCTACAGGGAGGTGACGCCGAAGTGGTGCCGGCCGATCGGGTCCGCCCGGGCTCGGTGGTCGCCCCGAAGGCCCTTCGTCGCGAACGACTCGAGCCGGCGGCACGATCGCACGGCCCCTCGCAGAGGCCGGCTGAACCAGCCCTAGAGCTTTTCGAGCTTGTGGAAGGGGCTGATGATGCGCAGCGTGCGGTTCCCGAAGTCCACGGTCACCGCCGCGCTCTCCTCGCCCACCACGCGCCCGAGCCCGTAGGTCTGGTGGGAGACCCTGTCGTGGAGTCCGAAGCGCTCGATCACCGGCTCGGTCTTCGGCTTGAAGGGACTGCTGGCAAGGTGGCTCCGCTGAGCCCCGGATCGAGTTGTCATCACCCCTAGTATGCGCCCTCGACGCGCCCCCGTCCTCGGTGCGAGCTTTCTGGGAGGAGCCCGACGAGCGCGCTTCCGGCACGAAGGCGAGGTCCAGCTACGTCCCTCACGCTATTGCGCCGGCACGTCGGTGGTGCTATTCGTTAGGAAAGTTTCCTAATCAGGAGCGCCGATGGAACTGGTGCTGCCGGTCGTCGCCACCGTCGCCGAGTGTGACTGGGCCACCACGCCGACCCGGACGGGAAGGTCGTCCGATGAGGGCGGGCACTCCGCGGCTGCTGCGCGGCATGAACGACCGCGCCGCGCTCGACCTGCTGCTCGAGCACGGACCCCTGTCCCGCACCCGGCTCGGTGAGCTGACGGGCCTTTCCAAGCCGACCGCGTCACAGCTGCTGGCCCGACTGGAGCGGGCCGGCCTGGTCGTCGCGACAGGCGTCAGCGAGGGCGGACCCGGCCGCAGCGCGCAGCTCTACGAGGTCAACCCCCTCAGCGCGTACGTCGCCGCGCTCGACGTCACACCGTCTCGCATCATGGCGGCGGTGGCCGACGTCAGCGGCCGGGTCGTGGGGAGGGCGGAACGTCGCACCCGGCGCGGTACCGGCGTCACGGCCGTGCAGCACGTCCTGGACGCCCTCGACGACGCACTGGCCGAACCCGGCCTCGACCGGGCGGACTCTGCACCGCGTGGTGATCGGCACCCCGGGGGCGTTCGACCCGACGACGGGGCGGCTGCGCTATGCCCGGCACCTGTCCGGCTGGCACGACCCCGACCTGCTCGCCCGCATCACCGCGGCGGTCGGCGTGCCCGTCGATGGTGAGAACGACGTGAACCTCGCGGCGGTCGCCGAGCGCGAGGTCGGACGCGGCCGTGGGCGTCGACGACTTCGTGCTGCTCTGGGCGGACGAGGGACTCGGCGCGGCGATCGTCATCGACGGCCGCCTGCACGGAGGCGCCACCGGCGGCGCCGGCGAGGTCGGCTTCCTGCCGCTGCCCGGCACCCCTGTCGTCCGTCATGTCGGCCGCAGCAACGCCGGCGGCTTCCAGGAGCTCGCCGGCGGCAAGCAGGTCCTCGCGCTGGCCCGGTCGCTGGGCCTGCACGCCGGCTCACCACAGGCCGCGGTCGCCCAGGCGCTGACCACACCCGGTCCCGGCGACCAGCTGCTCCGGCAGCTCGGCGAACGGGTGGCGCTCGGGCTCGCCTCGATCGTGGCCGTGCTGGACCCTGCGCTCATCGTGCTCGCCGGCAGTGTCCTGAGCGCGGGCGGCGAGAGGCTCGCCGAGATCGTGCGTGTCGAGCTGGCCGACCTCGCTGTTCCCCGTCCGTCCGTCGAGCTGTCCGCCGTACCCGACGACCCGGTCCTGACCGGCGCGCTGCACACGGCGCTCGCCGCCACCCGGGAGCACGTCTTCGACACCTTGCAGACCTCACCCACCCTCTCGGTCACCACCTGACCGCCACCCCCAGGAGGAGCTCCCATGTCCGCATCACGACACCACCGCCACCTGGCGGCAGCGGCGGCCACGGTCGTCCTCGTCCTGAGCACGGCCGCCTGCACGGGGTCCAGCGGCGGCGGCGCCCACGACAACCCGAACGCGAAGACGACCATCACCTTCTGGCACGGCTGGAGCGCGCCGACCGAGGTCAAGGCAATCCAGGACAACATCGCCGCCTTCGAGAAGAAGCACCCCAACATCACCGTCGACGCGGTCGGCAACATCACCGACGACAAGATCAACCAGGCGCTGCGCGCGGGCGGCCCCAAGGCCCCCGACGTCGTGTCGTCGTTCACCACCGACAACGTCGGTGAGTTCTGCACCTCGCACGCCTTCGTCGACCTCACGCCGTTCCTGGAGAAGTCCGGCATCGACCCAGGGGCGACGTTCCCCCCGGCGCAGCTCGACTACACGCAGTTCAAGGGCAACCAGTGCGCGCTGCCCCTGCTCAGCGACGCCTACGGCCTCTACTACAACAAGACCATGTTCGCGAAGGCCGGCATCAGCTCGCCGCCCAGGACGCTCTCCGAGTTCGACGCCGACGCGGTCAAGCTGACCAAGAGCAACGGCGACTCCTACTCCCAGCTCGGGTTCATGCCGAACTACCACGGCTACGAGTCCACGATCACCCACTTCGCGGCGCAGTTCGACCCGACGTACTTCGACGCCAGCGGGAAGTCCACGGTCGGCACCGACCCGGGGCTGAAGAGGGCCTACGAGTGGCAGCGGCACCTCGTCGAGGCCCTCGGCGGCTTCGGGAAGCTGGAGAAGTACCGGACCACGTTCGGTGACGAGTTCGGCGCCAAGAACCCGTTCATGACCGGTCAGGTCGCGATGGCGATCGACGGCGAGTGGCGCGGTCGGGATGATCGACGACGCGAAGTCGAAGATCGACTACGGGACCGCGCCGTTCCCGGTGCCCGACGACCTCGCGGACGAGTACGGCAAGGGCTACACCACCGGCACGATCGTCGGCATCGCCAACAGCAGCAGGAAGCAGAACGCGGCGTGGGAGTTCGTGAAGTTCCTGACGACCGACACCGACGCCGTCGTGAGCTTCGCCAACGCGATCCACAACGTGCCGTCGACCAAGGCGGCGCTGGCCTCGGACAAGGTCGACCAGAACCCGAGCTTCCAGACGTTCCTGAAGATCGCCCAGAACCCGCACAGCAACACCACCCCGTCCAGCCCGAACGGCGGCGCCTACCAGCTCACCCTGCAGAACGTCGGCTACGCCTACGAGTCGGGCAAGCTGAACGACCTGCAGGGTGCGCTCGAGCAGGCCGCCGCGCAGATCGACACCGACGTCGAGCAGGCGCAGTGACGGTCACATGACGCACGTCATCGAGAGCACGCGGGCGCGTACGACGGACCGCCCGATGACCCGCGCGGCGCGGCGTCGACGGGACGCGCTGCGCAACCTCGCCTTCCTGTCGCCGTGGTTGGCGGGCACCGGACTGTTCTTCCTCTACCCGCTGGTCGCGACGGCGTACTTCTCCTTCACCCACTACGACGGCTTCACCGCGCCCCGGTGGACCGGCCTGCAGAACTGGATCTTCGTGTCCCACCACTATCCGTTCTTCTGGCCGGCGATGCGCAACACGCTCTGGCTGGTCGTGGTGATCGTCTCGCTCCGGGTGCTGTTCGGGCTCGCGGTCGGCATGCTCGTGATCCGGCTGAAGCGGGGAGGCGGCCTCTTCCGGACGCTGTACTACGCGCCGTACCTGGCACCGCCGGTGGCGGGGACGATCGCCTTCGTCTTCCTGCTCAACCCCGGCACCGGCCCGGTCAACGTGGTGCTCGGCCGGCTCGGACTGCCGCAGCCGGGCTGGTTCAACGACCCCAGCGTGGTCCAAGCCCTCGCTGACGCTTGCTGGCGCTGTGGGGCGTCGGCGACCTGATGGTGATCTTCATGGCCTCGCTGCTCGACGTGCCCCGTGAGCAGTACGAGGCCGCCGAGCTCGACGGTGCCGGCGTGGTCGGCCGGTTCCGCTTCGTGACGCTGCCGCACATCCGGCCGATCCTGGTCTTCGCGGCGGTCACGGGCGTGATCGCGACCATGCAGTACTACACCGAGCCGTTGGTCGCCGGCCAGGTCGCCAGCGGGCAGATCGGCGGCTCGGGACAGCAGACCGAGCCGGGCTACCCCGACGGGTCCACGCTGACGCTGCCGCAGCTGGTCTACAACCTCGGCTTCCAGCGCTTCGACATCGGTGCGGCCTGCGTCATCGCGCTCGTGCTCTTCGCGCTCTGCATGGCGTTCGCCGCGGTGCTGCTGCGACGCGGCACGGGCTTCCTGGGGGAGGACTGAGATGGCGATCGTGAGCGCGAACGCTCCCGGCGTCCGTACCGCCGACGCGCGATGCTCGAGTGGGTGGCGGTGCACACCCTGGCGGTCACCGTCGCACTGTTCTTCGTGCTGCCGTTCGTGTTCGTGCTCCTGACGGCGGTGATGACCGACCAGCAGACGCTCACCCGCAGACCTGTGGCCGGACACCTGGCAGTGGCAGAACTTCATCGACGTCTGGCACACCGCCGGCTTCGCGACCTGGTGGCGCAACACCATCTTCTACGCGACGCTCGGCACCGCGCTCACGCTGGTGTCCAGCATCCCGGTGGCCTACGCGCTCGCCCACTTCCGGTTCCGCGGCCGCAACCTGGCGATGATGGTCGTGGTGTCCACGATGATGCTGCCGCCGCAGGTGGTGATCGTGCCGATGTACCTGTTCTGGGCCAAGCAGCTGCACCTGTCGGGCACCCTGTGGCCGCTGATCATCCCGCTGGCCTTCGGCGACGCGTTCTCGATCTTCCTGCTGCGGCAGTTCCTGCTCACGGTGCCGAAGGAGTACGTCGAGGCCGCCAAGGTCGACGGCTGCAGCGACCTGCGGGCGCTGGTGCGGGTCGTGCTGCCGATGTCGCGTCCGGCGATCGCGGCGGTCGCGCTGTTCCAGTTCTTCTACCTCTGGAACGACTACTTCGGACCGCAGATCTACACCAGCGAGAACCCGGCGGCGTGGACGCTGAGCTACGGCCTCGGGTCGTTCAAGAGCGCGCACCACACGAACTGGAACCTCACCATGGCCGCGACACTGCTCGTCATGGCGCCGGTGATCGCGGTGTTCTTCCTTGCGCAGAAGGCCTTCATCGAAGGTGTCACGCTGACGGGGGTGAAGGGATGAAGCTCGCGGTGGTCGGTGGCGGGTCGACGTACACACCGGAGCTGGTCGACGGACTCGCCAGGATGCATGACGTGCTCCCGGTCGACGAGCTGGTCCTGGTCGACCCCGCCGAGGACCGGCTGGCACTGGTCGGCGGCCTCGGTCGGCGGATCCTCCAGCGCCACGGCCACCCGGGAGTGCTCACCACGACGACGGATCTCGACGCGGGCGTGGCCGGCGCGGACGCCGTGCTGCTCCAGCTCCGGGTGGGCGGCCAGGCCGCCCGCAACCAGGACGAGACCTGGCCGCTGGAGTGCGGCTGCGTCGGGCAGGAGACCACCGGAGCGGGCGGCCTGGCCAAGGCGCTGCGAACCGTGCCGGTCGTCCTCGACATCGCCTCGCGGGTCGCGAAGGCGAGCCCGGACGCGTGGATCGTGGACTTCACCAACCCGGTCGGCATCGTCACCCGCGCACTGCTGGAGGCCGGGCACCGCGCGGTGGGGCTGTGCAACGTGGCCATCGGCTTCCAGCGCAGGTTCGCCGCCCTGCTGGACCTCGAGCCGGAGCGGGTGCGGCTCGACCACGTCGGGCTGAACCACCTGACCTGGGAACGACGGGTGCTCGTCGACGGCCGGGACCGGCTGCCGGAGCTGCTCGGCCGGCACGTCGAGGAGATCGCCGACGAGATCGAGCTCCCGGCCTGGCTGCTGCGACAGCTGGGCGTGGTGCCGTCCTACTACCTGCGCTACTTCTACGCCCACGACGAGGTGGTCCGGGAGCTGCGGTCCTCACCGTCGCGCGCCGTCCGGGTGGCCGAGATCGAGCGCGAGCTGCTGCAGCTGTACGGCGACCCGCGGCTGGACACGAAGCCCGAGCTGCTGGCCCAGCGAGGCGGCGCCTTCTACTCGGAGGCCGCCGTGGCGCTGTGCGCGGCGCTGCTCGGCCGGTCGACCGGGACCGACGAGCAGGTGGTGAACGTGCGCAACGGCGACACGTTGCCGTTCCTGCCGGCCGACGCCGTCGTGGAGGTCCCGGCACGCGTGGGAGGCGGCACGGTGACACCGCTGCCCGTCGAGCCGCTCGCACCGCTCTTCGCCGGCCTGGTCTCCGCGGTCACGGCCTACGAGCACCTGGCCCTCGAGGCGGCGCTGCTCGGCGGACGGCACCGGGTCTTCGAGGCGCTGCTCGCGCACCCGCTGGTCGGTCAGGTCGACCTCGCCGAGGGGCTGACGGACAGGTTGCTCGCGCACAACCGGGACTACCTGCCGTGGGCCTGACACCGGCGGTGCTGGCGGTCGACGCCGGCAACTCGAAGACCGACGTGGCGGTCGTCGCTGCCGACGGCGAGATCCTGGGCTCCGCGCGGGGACCCGGCTTCCTGCCGCACCTCGTCGGAGCCGAGACGGCCGTCGCGGGCTTGCACCTCCTGGTCGAGCAGGCGGCCGTCGCGGCCGGCCTCGGCGAGCCGACCGGCATGGTGCGTCACGTCTCCGCCTGCCTCGCCAACGCCGACCTCCCGTTGGAGCAGCGGCTCCTGGAGGAGGCGGTGGCGGCCCGCGGCTGGGGCGCGACGAGCGCGGTCTTCAACGACACCTACGCGCTGCTGCGCGCCGGTCTCGACGAGCCGCACGGCGTCGCGGTGATCTGCGGCGCGGGGATCAACTGCACCGCGCACCGGCGCGACGGCCGCGAGGTGCGCTTCGCGGCGGTCGGCCACATCTCCGGCGACTGGGGTGGCGGCGGGTTCCTCTGGACCGAGGCGATGTGGTGGGCGGCCCGCGCGGCGGACGGACGCGGTCCGCACACCGCCCTGCGTGAGGCGCTGCCCGCTCACTACGGCCTCCCGTCGATGGAGGCGCTGATCGAGGCGGTGCATCTCGGTCACCTGACGCCGGACCGGTGCGTGGAGATGACGCCGCTGCTGTTCGACGTCGCGTCGGGCGGTGACCGCGTCGCCACGGACGTCGTACGACGCCAGGCGGCCGAGGTCGCCGCGCTCGCGGTCGCGGCGCTGACCCGGCTCGAGCTGCTCGACGAGCCGACGCCGGTGGTGCTCGGAGGGGGCGTGCTGACGGCTGGCCACCGGCTGCTCCTCGACGGCATCGACGAGGCGCTCGCTGCCGCGGCGCCGCTGGCCTCCACGCGCGTCGTCACCACCCCCCTGGTGGTGGGTGCCGGTCTGCTGGGCCTGGACCATGTCTCGGCGCCGGTGGAGGCGAAGGACCGGCTGCGCGAGACCGCGACCCCGTCGGGTTCGACCATGACGGGGGCCCGTGTGACGGGTGAGCGGTGATGGAGGTCGTCGTCTGCGCGAGCGCTCACGACGCCGCCGCTCTCGCGGCCGACGCCATCGGTCGGCTGGTGACCCGCAAGCCCGAGGCGGCCCTCGGCCTGGCGACCGGCTCGAGTCCGCTCGGTGTCTACGACGAGCTCGCCCGTCGGGTCCGGACCGGGACGGTGACCTTGGCCCGCGCCCGCGGCTTCCTGCTCGACGAGTACGTAGGCCTGCCCCGTGAGCACGAGCAGAGCTACCGGTCGGTGATCCACCGCGACCTCACGAGCCGGGTCGACCTCGATCCCGCGCGCGTCCACGGACCCGACGGGACGGCCGCCGACCTGGAGGCGGAGTGCGCGGCGTACGAGGACGCCATCGCTCGCGCGGGCGGCGTTGACCTCCAGCTGCTCGGCGTCGGCACCGACGGACACATCGCCTTCAACGAACCCGGCTCCTCACTGGCATCGCGGACCCGGATCAAGACGCTCACCGGCCAGACACGCCGGGACAACGCTCGGTTCTTCGGTGGCGACCCCGACGCCGTGCCACGGCACTGCCTGACGCAGGGCATCGGCACGATCATGGAGGCGCGCCACCTGGTGCTGATCGCATCCGGTCCTGCGAAGGCCGAAGCGGTGCGACAGCTCGTAGAGGGTCCGGTGTCCGCGAGCTGGCCCGCCACCGCGTTGCAGCTCGCCCGTCACGTGACGGTGCTCCTGGACCCCGAGGCCGCATCGAGCCTGGAACGTCTGGACTACTACTCGGAGACCTACTCGGCCAAGCCACCCTGGCAGGGTCTGTAGCGAGAGTCGGCCGCCCGAGGAGGGTCATGACCACACCGACCGCATCGACCGTGCTGGGCGCCGACCGCGTCATCACGCCCGAGCACGTGCATTCCCCCGGCTGGGTCGCCGTGGACCAGGGACGCATCGTCGGGGTCGGCACGGGAGAGCCTGCCTGGCCGGTTCACGACCTGGGCGCGGTCACCCTCACGCCAGGGTTCGTCGACCTGCACTGCCACGGCGGGCAGGGGTTCTCCTACAGCGAGGGAGCCGACGCCGCCCACGAGGCGCTCCTCGCGCACCGCCGGCACGGCACCACGTCCATGGTGGCCAGCCTGGCGACCGACACGCTCGAGTCCCTGGCCAGGCAGCTCCGAGACCTCGCACCCCTGGTGGCCGGCGAGGAGCTGGTCGGTGTCCACCTCGAGGGACCGTGGCTCTCGGACGCCCACTGCGGCGCTCACGACGCCTCGCTGCTTCGCGACCCGGATCCGGCGGAGGTGACCGGCCTGCTCGACTCCGCGCCGGGAGTCGTGGTCATGGTGACGCTCGCGGCGGAACGTCCGGGCGGCCTGGCGACCGTCGAACGGCTGGCCGCCCGCGGAGTCCTCGCGGCGCTGGGCCACAGTGACGCCGGCTACGAGATGGCCCACGCGGCGATCGACGCCGGTGCACGGGTCGCCACGCACCTCTTCAACGCCGAACGCGCTCTGCACCACCGCGAACCGGGCCTCGTCCTCGCCCTGCTGGAACGCGACGAGGTCACCGTCGAGCTGATCGCCGACGGAGTGCACCTGCACCCCGCGGTCCTCCGGTCCGCGGCCGTTCGCAAGCCGTCACGCTTCGCGCTGGTGACCGACGCCATGGCCGCGGCCGCCGTCGGGGACGGCGACTACCTGCTCGGCACCAGCAACGTCCAGGTCAGGAACGGCGTCGCGCGGCTGGCCGGGACGGGAGTGCTCGCGGGCAGCGTCCTCACCCTCGACGCTGCCCTGCGGCACGCGGTGCAGGTCGCGGGCCTCGACGTGGTGGACGCCGTAGCGGCGGTCACCCGGACACCGGCCGACCTGCTCGCCCGGCCCGACCTGGGTCGTCTCGAGCCGGGCGCCCGTGCCGACCTGGTCGTCCTGGACGACCGGCTGGAGGTCCGAGGTGTGATGCGGCACGGTCGGTGGGTGGGACCCAGCGAGCGGTAGCCGGCGCTTCTGTCAGCGCTCCGCGTCGCAGCACATTGCCGGGACAGGCAACTCGCTGCCCTTCGTTCTCCGCCGGGTCGACTACCGCAGCGGACGTCGCGACGGTCGGCTCACGCGCGCCAGCGCGACCAGACCGCCTGCTTCGACACTCCCGTCAGGTCCGCGACCTGGGTCCAGGACTCGGCGGTGGCCAGGCGGCGGGCCGCCTCGCCGAGGCATTGGCCGGCGTGGGCGCTCATGGTGAGGAGCTGCGAGAAGGCCTCCTGGTCACCACGCAGCGCGAGGATCGCCATGGCGTCGCGTGCGAGCACCCCCAGGTCATTCGAGCTGAGCTGGTCGAGGTCTTCGCGGAGTGGTTGCCATGTCGCCTCCTGCGGGCGTCTGTCGGCTCGATGCGCTCAGCCCTCCTGGAGCGACACCGTGATGCTGTCGTCGGGTGAGTCGAACGTGCGTGTGAAACTCACCCCGGGCCAAGAGTAGGTGAGCTCCTGGTCGCGTGGCCGGTACGCCGCCGTGAACACGGTCCCGAAACCCTGTGCGTACTTCTGGCTGTAGAGCGGGGGCCGCAGGAACGCAGTTGGCCAGCGCCGCAGGCTCGGTCTGGTCGTCCAGCAGCTCCAGGAGGTGGTCTTGACGCTCCACGCTTCGCAGGGCACGAGCATGCTCGGGGCGCTCCGGCACTCGCCCGCGGTGGTTGGTGGCCACAGCCGAGTCGGCGTACTCCGGGTCGTTGCCTGGTGACACGAATGCGGTGACCACCGCACCGGTGGCGTCCATCATGGTGAGGTTGTACGACGCGGCGACCGGGAGCCGGTCAAGCGCAGCTCGTGCCTCGTCCACCGTGCCGGCGACCTCCAACAGGTAGCGCACGACCAGGGGGATCGCGAACCCCGGTGCGGAGCTCCGGCGCCCGCCGTGCGTGAGGGAGATGACCAGCCCGTCCTCGTTCATCCCGTCGAGAAGACCCCACAGGCAGTCGCCGGTTCCTATGACCTTGCGGCCGGTGAACTCGCTGGAGTACACGACCCACTCGAACAGGTCCGGGCTGTAGTCGTAGTTGCGGACCATGATCGGGTCGTCGCCGACCTGGGCCGCCTGCGAGCAGCCGGGGGCGAACGCGGGAGCATCCCAGAGCGTCAGCATGCGGGCCGCGACGTCGTCGTCCCCGGCAAGGGCCACCATGGCCTCCCAGGTCGAGACGAGCTCCGGCATGTGCCTGGTCAGCTGCGCTCGAGCGGTGGCGAGATCGGGCCGCGCATCGTCTCCTTCCTGGAGGTACCACGCCCGGTACGCCGGCCAGGTGTCTGCGAAGAGCGCCTGCCAGCGAGGGCCCGGCTGCTCCTCGCGGATCCCGAACATGGTGAACGTGCGAGCGGAGTCGGTCGGGGGGGACGTGGTCCCACTCCGGCTGCTCCAGCTGTCCCAGCCCAGCCCACGACTCCCGAGCTCCCAGACGGAGCGCGACGGTGGTGAGTGACTCGACAGCTGCTGTGACCGCGTCTGGGTCGACGGCTCGAGCGAGCTCGGCGGCGAGGTCGGCGAACAGGCGGCCGAGCTCGACGTCCCGCGGGAGCTCGGGCAGCGTCGTGGCGGAGGCGGGTGCGTGGGTACAGGTTGCTGACATGCCGTCAAGGTTGCCTTGACACGTCGTCGTCTGTCAAGAAAACCTTGACGTCGCGCGGTCGAGCGGGCAGCGCGGTCGCTTCGTGGGCCGGAGGGTCGGGGCACCGACAGATCAGGGACGGAAGGCGGAGCCGGCCCGATCCAGGACACCCTCCGTGACGGGTACCGCCCCCCGCCGGACCGCTCGGACCAGCTCGGCGTGGTCGGCTTCGGTCTGGTCGGCGTAGGCCCGGGCGAACCGGGCCATCGCCCGATCCAGCTTGTCGGATCGGCCGGCGTAGCCCGCGATCATGGAAGCGCCACTGGTGCGGGCGTGACCCTTGGCCAACAGGTGACCGACGATGCCGGCGTAGTCGGCCAACGCCGCGGGATCGATGGCGTCGAGCGGGATGGTGCCCTTCATGTTCCGGAACTGCCGGACGTAATACTGTCGCTCGCCAACGGTGGTCCACCCGAGGAGTGGATCGCTCACCGTCTGCAGGGCCTGCTGGTACTCCACCACCCGCTGGCCCTGGTGAGCGTGCCAGGCCGACTCGCCGTGCACGTGCTCGGCCAGCACCGATCGGCGCGCCTGTTTCAGCTGGAGGAACAACACGTCCTCGGGGCTGCTGCCCTCGAGCAGCGCCACGTAGGCACGCAAGCCGACGCTGCCCACGCCGACGACCTTGTGGGCGATGTCGACCAGGGTGTAGCCGCCCAGGACCCGGCGCCAGTGCGGCGCCAGGGTGGTCAGATACTCATCCAGCGCGGCCGCGATCAGCTCACCGTCCTGCTCGGAGACGTGGGTGATCAAGGGCGGCTCGTCCACGATGTGCCGACGGCCCTCGTGCTCGCGGGTGAATCGCGGCAGCGCGCGGTCACTGGTCCGGTTTCGGGCCCGCTTGGCAGACCGCGCGATCTCGGCCCGGAGCGTCTTCTCGGTGGCGGTCTCGTGCAGGCGCTTCACGTCCAGACGGTTGTAGGAACGCATGAGCAGTGGCTGTTCGGCCAGGAAGTTCACCTCGGCCCGATAGGCCGACACGCACGACGTGACCGCATCCGCGCACTGCTGCTCGCTGGACGAGTTCTCCCGCCCGGCGACCCAGATGCTGGCGACGAGCCGCCGTAGATCCCACTCCCAACCACCGGGATGGGCCTCGTCGAAGTCGTTGAGATCCATCACGAGCTCGCCCTCGGGCGAGGCGTAGAAACCGAAGTTCCCGAGGTGCGCGTCGCCGCAGATCACCGGGGTGATCCCGGTGGCCGGCAACCCGGCGACGTCTGCGGCCATCACGATGGCGGTGCCGCGCAGGAAGCCGTACGGCGAGTTGACCATCCGGCTGACCCGGATCGGGATGAGCTCGTCCAGTCGACCCCGGTGTGACTCCTGGATCAGCTGGACCGGGTCCCGCCGGCCGACCGGTGCCTCCCATCGCCCCAGGGCCTTGCGGGGCACCTGCTTACGCAGCGCTCGGCCGAGGGCGAATCGTTCCCGCCGCGACGTCGGTCGCTTCCGCAGCGAGCCGAACGCCTCGCCCTCGGCCATGGCCAGGACGGTGTGCGCTCCAGGGCCGCTCGTCACGTCGTCACCTCCAGTGCCGGACGCGTCTCGTTCTACCAGAGTCCTTGCTGCTGGTCGCATGACAAGTGGACTGGGCCCTGGTCCAGCCACCACCTGTGGCTGCGCCGTACCTGCCCCCGTGAGTAGCGCGGCCGTTCGTGAGCGATTCGAGCTGCCCGTTCTCGGTCTGTTCGGGCGCTGGGTGGCGAGCCTTCAGACGCGACATGGAAGGGACCGGCCCCTGGTCTCTCGCTGCTGAGCGACCAGGGGCCGGGCTGTCACGTCGTACCGGAGGGTGATCACGGGGATTGAACCCGCCGTCAAGCCGGCCTCGAGGTCAGCAGGGGGTCACCGAGTCGATGGTGAATCCCTGTCCGGTCACGCCCGGGTCGCTGACCATCTGGACCGAGCCTGTCGAGGTCGGGACGCAGGACGAGTCGAACCCGCCGGCCACCGTGCCGGTGTAGGTGTTCAGCACGTTGCCCGGCGGCGTCCTTGACGTAGACGTAGTCGAAGTCCTTTTCCATGTCCATCAGCGTGAAGTGGAACTTGAAGCCGGCGGACCCGTTGTTGTAGGTCCAGGTGCAGTCACCGTTGTTGCCGTAGGGGTGCGGCGACTGGATCGGCAGGGTGGCGTTCGCCGAGCCGACGCACGGCGGCGGGGGCGGGGTGCCCTGCTTGCAGCCGTTGTGGACGCCGACGGCGTCCCAGGCCAGGCCCACGGCCTTCGCGGTCGGGTTCTGCGGCCCGGTCTTGGACCCGCCGGCGGCCGCGGCCGTCGCGTTGCGGGCGTCGCAGAAGTTGGCGTACTCCGGGAGGCTGGTGAAGCCGTCGTAGAAGACCTGCGCAGCCGTGTCGAGACCGAGCGCGGGAACGACGATGGTGCAGTCCTTACCGCGGAGCAGGACCTTGTGGTACTGGTTCGCGGTGCAGCTGGCGTTGGACCCACCGTTCACGGCCAGGTAGTAGGCGTGGTTGGCGATGCCGCTGTTGGTGTGCACGCCGCCGTTGTCCTCGGCGCCGGTGTACTTCTGCGAGACGTGGCTCGGGTCGCCGTCCTGCATCGGGTCGCCCATGTTCCGGAAGCCAGGGGTCGGGTCGCCGACCGTGCTGATGACGTCCTCGCCGATCAGGAAGTCGGGCTGCGCGGCCGGGTCGAGGTTGTGCTTGGCCGCGTAGAACTCGATGGTGTTGCCCATCATGTCGCTGAACGCCTCGTTGAGCGCCCCGGACTCGTTCTCGTAGATGAGCCCGGAGGTGTGCTCGGTGACGCCGTGCGTGAGCTCGTGGCCGTCCACGTCGAGACCGCCCGAGAGCGACTTGCAGGTGGTGCCGTTGCCGTCGCCGTAGGTCATGTAGGACCCGTTCCAGAAGGCGTTGCAGTAGCCCTGGCCGTAGTGGACGACGGAGATGATCTTCATGCCCTGGTCGTCGATGCTGTTGCGGCCGAACGTGTCGCCGTAGAAGTCGTCCACCACGTTGGCGTAGTAGTGCGCGTCGACTCCCGCGGGCTGGCCGGGGCTGGTCATGCCCGGCAGGTCCCACACGTCGTCGGCGTCGGTCATCGGCTTGACCTGCAGCGGCGTCTCCCGGCCGGTGTTCATCGCGTCGTACGTCGACTGGCGGTTGTCGCCGGACAGCAGCCGGTAGTCGCCGGCGGCCGTCAGCGTGGTGTCGACGGTCTTGGTGTCGCCCTTGACGCCGACGCCCTCGCCCTTCGGTGACGGCGTCGAACGCGTTGACGGTCTCGCCCGTGGTCGCGTCGACCCAGCGCACGGGACGCTCGTCGGATCGGATGCTCTGCACCTGGTAGAAGAGCCGGCCCGTCTTGGGGTCGATGCGCAGGGTGCTGTCGAAGTCACCCTCGGTGCCGATCTGCTTGGCGACCTTCTGCTTGGCCTCGCCCTTGGTCAGTCGGCCTTGTTCTTGGCCTGCAGGGCCGGGAAGTGGGCGCCGATGACCGTCTCGGCCTCGCCGGCGGCGCTGCGGATGATCGTGATCTGCCCGCCGAAGACGGAGGCGCCGTCGACCACCTGCTGGTAGCGGGTCTGGGTGCGTCCGTCCGGGAAGGTGGCCGTGTGCAGCTCGCGCATGCCGGAGGGCAGCTTGTAGTGGGCGGCCGCCTGACCGCTGAGCGCGAACGACCCGGCCGGCTGGGCTGACTGGTTGGCAGTCACAGAGGTCGTGTCGACCGCCGACGACGTGGTCGCGGTGACGACCGTCGTCGCGGCTGCCAAGGCTGTCACGGCGGTAACCGCGAGCATGGAGCGATAACGCATGAAGTGGGTCCCCTCCAACTGAGAAAGCGCGACCGATCCGGCCGCACTGAGCCCGGCAACGCTAAGAGTTGAGAAGACACGAGGGGGATGAAAAGCGATGCAACTTCATGCATTGCGTATTCATGCAAGGCAAGAGGAACTGTCGCGGGGACACTGCCGAGGCGGCGGGTGTCCTGCGGCGTCGCTCGGTCGCGGGAAACGATGTCGGTCGGCGCGGTGAACCACGGGCACGGTGCCGAACCTGCCCGCCAGAAGTCCTGGTGGGCTGCCATCTCAGCAGCTCACCGCACCCTTGTAGCGAACATCAGCGCTCCCTGCTGAGTCCCCATGCCCACGATGGGCTCAGGCTGTCGGTAACGCGGGGATGTTGAAAGGGGTCACGACGTGGATCGGCGATCGGACGGATTCGATGGGACCGTCGATGGCGCCCTGGGCCTGCATGATGATGTGACACGCGAGCCGCATGTCGTATCTGAGGTCGTGGTGCAACACGGCGGTCAGGCGTTCGTCGTGGAGTAGTTGCAGGTTGTCTCGGTCGAGGTCGTGCCCGACGAACACCTGGCAGCGACGGCCCGCGGCGTCGAATGCCTCGAGGATGGCTTGGTTGCCGCCGCCGATGGAGTAGACCGAGTTGATGCCGGGGTTTCGTTGCAGCGTCCGCAGGGTTGACTCTTTGACGGTGGCGTCGAGCCCGTCGGTGTCGGTCTGTTCGATCAGGGCCCGGTCGGCGGAACGGCTTCTCATGGTGGCCCGGAATCCGATCTCGCGTTCTTCCTCACCTCGGAACACACTGCGACTCAACGCGATCAGCACGTCACCCTGACCGTCGCCGAGGAATCGGTCGACCAGGTACGCCGCGGTGGAGCCGGCGGCTCGGTTGTCGATTCCGACGTAGGCGACGCGTTGGCTCAGCGGAATGTCGGTGACCAGGGTGACGACGGGAATCCCGTGCTTGTCGAGCTTGGCGATGGCCTCGGCAATCTCGGGGACGTCGGGGGCCTTGAGCACGACGCCCATGGATCCGCGGTGGCGGATGTCGTCCAGGACCTTCACGATGTCGGCCGGGCGTCCCTTCTCCCGGAAGTCGAACCGGGATCGGACCACGGCCGGTCGCAGCGACGGCAGCTCGGCCTCCAACGCGGACTTGATCGCGGAGGAGAACCGGTCCGGGGTCTGCATGACCACGTCGACCAGGAAGGTGCGCCCGTTCAGTCGCAGCTGGCTGCGCTGCCGGTCCAGGTCGGTGATGGCTTGCCGCACGTTGCTCACGGTGCTGGCGCGCACCCCCGGCCGGTTGTTGAGAACCCGGTCGACGGTGGCTTCGCTGAGCCCCGCCTGACGGGCGATCTCCCGGATCGGATACGGATGTCCCATGCGCAGAAGCGTGATGGATTGATGAGGGCATGGTCAAGGACTGAGGCCACCGCACCGCGCGTGCTCAACGGCAGCTGGCGCTGCGAATGAGGTGTTTTTGACGGCTGCGACTCCGTTGACGCTGGCGGTTGCGGACCTCAGGCTGGAGGTACTCGGCCACCGGATCTGAGCGCATCTCGCGGCGTGGCCCCGAGCCCTTTCTGTGCCTCCAACGTCGAATGGATGGGTCACCGTGGAGTTGTTAGTCGGCGGGCAGTGGACTGCGGCACAGTCGGGCCGTGTGGAGGAGGTGACCTCACCGTTCGACGGTGCGGTCGCCGGGTCCGCTCCGATGGCCGGCGTGGCCGATGTCGACGCGGCGTTCACCGCGGCAGTGGCGGGCGCGAAGGTGTGGCGGAACACTCCGGGGCACGAGCGGATGCGGATCCTCTTGCAGGCGGCGACGCTCGCCGATCAGCGCGCTGAGACCATCGCCCAGACGATCTCCGCGGAGGCCGGGAAGAGCATCACCGAAGCGCGGGGCGAGGCGTCGCGATCCGGTGAGATGATCCGGCTCGCCGCCTTCGAGGGAACCCAGCTGTATGGGGACTCGCTGCCGCTGGATGCCAATCGAGGCACGGGTTTCGACAAGATCGGGTTCACCGTGCGCCAGCCGGTCGGTGTCGTGGTCGCGATCACCCCGTTCAACTACCCGGCGTTGTTGGTGATGCACAAGCTCGCCCCGGCGTTGGCCGCGGGGAACGCGGTGGTGTTGAAGCCGGCCCGGGCGACACCGTTGACCGCGCTGGCCCTGGCCGCGTGCTTCGTCGACGCGGGTCTGCCGGACGGCGTGCTGTCGGTCTTGACCGGCGCCGGCGGCGAGCTGGGTGACGCGTTGGTCAGCGACCCGAGGGTCAACAAGATCTCCTTCACCGGGTCAACCGGCGTCGGGAAGAGGATCACTCAGCTGGCCGGGGTGAAGAAGCTGTCCCTGGAGCTGGGCGCGTCGTGCCCCGTGGTCGTCCTCCCGGATGCTGACATCGACGCCGCCGCAGCGGCTGTCGCGATCGGCGGCTATGTGAACGCCGGTCAGGTGTGCATCTCGGTGCAACGGGTGATCACGCATCCCACGATCGCGACGGACTTTCTGGACGCACTGCTGGCGCGGGTGGAGAAGATCCAGACGGGTGACCCGAAGTCTGCCGAAACCGGCATGGGCACGTTGATCAGCGTCGGCGAGGCGGAACGGGTCGAGCGTTCCATCCAGGCGGCCGTCGGGGCCGGCGCCCGGTTGTTGACCGGTGGGCAGCGAGAGGGGGCGGTGATGTCGCCGGCGGTGGTCGCCGATGTCGACCCAGCATCGCCGTTCAGCCAGGACGAGCTGTTCGGCCCGGCGGTGGCGGTCTCGGTCGCCGACGACTGGCAGAACGCGATCGCGCAGGCCAACGGAACGGCGTACGGCCTCGGCGCGGGGGTGTTCACCTCCGACGTCGCGGGTGCGGTGCGGGCGATCCGGGAGATCGACGCCGGGGTGATCCACATCAACTGGACTCCGCTGTGGCGGGCGGACCTGATGCCCTACGGCGGCTTGAAGGGCAGCGGCATCGGCAAGGAAGGACCCCGCTCCGCCGTCGCCGAGATGACCGATGTGAAGACCGTCATCCTGCACGGCCGGCCCTGGTAAGGGGTCCCGGTCCGGCACCCTCGGCCCGGGGGGACACCCCACAGGGTCTTCCACCTCCATCCAGTTCAACCCGAAATCGAGCCTGAGAAATGAATGACTCCCCCACCATCCGGCTGACCGTCGCGCAGGCGGTCATCACCTACCTGTCCCGTCAGTACTCCGTCGCCGACGGTGTTCGCCGTCGGCTGGTCCCGGCGACGCTCGGCATCTTCGGTCACGGCAACGTCGCCGGTCTCGGGCAGGCCCTGGATCAGCTCGCGGAGGCGATGCCCTTCATCCAGGGTCGCAACGAGCAGGCGCTGGTCCACGCGGCCACCGCGTTCGCCAAGCACAGCAACCGGCACGCCACCCTCGCGGTCACTGCCTCCATCGGTCCCGGCGCGATGAACATGGTCACCGGTGCGGCGCTGGCCACGGTGAACCGCCTCCCGGTCCTGCTGCTGCCCGGCGACACCTACGCCACCCGTCACCAGGGACCGGTGCTGCAGCAGCTCCAGCACCCCACCGAGGCCGACCTCACCGTCAACGACGCGTTCCGCCCGGTCGCGCGGTTCTTCGACCGGATCACCCGGCCCGAGCAGCTGCTCACCGCCCTCCCCGCCGCGATGCGGACCCTCGTCGACCCGGTCGCGACCGGTGCCGCGGTGCTGTCGCTCCCCCAGGACGTCCAGTCGCACGCCTACGACTTCCCCGCCGAGCTCTTCGACGAACGCGACTGGGTGGTCCGTCGCCCCGCACCCGACCAGGCTGAGGTCGAGGCCGTGGCCGCACTGCTCGCCCGTGCCGAGAAGCCGCTGATCATCGCGGGCGGCGGCGTCGTCTACGCCCAGGCCACCCCCGAGCTGGAGCGCCTCGCCGGCACCGTCGGCATCCCGGTCGCGGAGACCTTCGCCGGAAAGGGCGCGGTCCAGCAGCGCGCCTGGTGGCAGCTCGGCGGCATCGGCCTGGAAGGTACGCCGGCCACGAACACGCTGGCCCGCGAGGCCGACCTCGTGCTCACCGTCGGCTCCCGGCTGACCGACTTCAGCACCGGCTCCCACTCGATCTTCGCCAACCCCGACGTGCGTTTCGCCAGCATCAACGTCAACGTCCACGACGCGGACCGCCTCGGCGCGGTCGGCATCATCGGCGACGCGAAGCGCGCGCTCGCCGCCCTCGCCGACGCCGTCTCCGACGTACACATCTCCGACGGGTGGCGTGACCGGACCGAGGAGCTGACGGACGCGTGGGAGATCGAGCGGCGCGAGGCGCTCGACCCGGACCAGCTGTTCGACAAGTCAGCCGTGCCCGTCGACTCGGACGTCGTGACGACCACGGACGCGATGCTGACCCAGGGACAGGTCATCGGCGTGCTCCAGGAGCACGCCCGCGCGGGCGATGTGATCATCGCCGCCGCCGGCGGACCGCCCGGCGACCTGCAGAAGGTGTGGGACGCCACCGAGGGACGCACCTGCCACCTGGAGTTCGGCTTCTCCTGCATGGGCTACGAGATCCCGGCGGCGATCGGGGTGCGGCTCGCGCACCCGGACCCCGAGGCCCGGATCACGGCGTTCCTCGGTGACGGCACCTTCCTGATGGCACCGACCGAGCTGGTCACCGCCGCCCAGGAGGGCCTCCCGATCACCCTGGTCATCCCCGAGAACCACGGCTACCAGGTCATCCACCGGCTGCAGATGTTCCGCAACGGCCGCGAGTTCGGCAACGAGTTCCGCTACCGCACCGACGGCCTGCAGCTCGCCGACGGAGACCGCGCGAAGCCGGCGTCCCGCCTCGACGGCGGCTACCTCTCGGTCGACCTGGTGCAGGTCGCCGCCGGCCTCGGTGCCCACGCCGTCCGTGCCGTGACCGCCGCCGACCTGCGCACCGCGCTCGACGAGACCCGTGGCCACCAGGGCACCGTCGTCATCGTCGTCGAGACGATCCCGCACGCCGACCTGCCCGGCGCAGGCGTCTGGTGGGACGTCGCCCCGGCCGAGGTCTCGGAGGTCTACACCGTGGCACCACTGCGCGCGGAGTACGAAGCCGACCGCGAGGCACTCCAGCGGTGGTACGGGTGACGCCGCTGAACCAGGGCGCCCTGGCCGGCGCCGTCCGCGGTCGGGAGTCGACACTCGGCACCTTCGTCGGCATGGCGACCCCGGTCAGCGCCGAGGTGTGCGCGGCAGCCGGCTTCGACTGGGTGCTGCTCGACCTCGAGCACGGCGCCGGCGGGGAGGAGCAGGTCCGCGACGTGGTCCCGGCTGCCGGGGGCTACGGCGTCCCGACGGTCGTCCGCGTCGAGGCGGCCGAGCGGATCCGGATCGGACGCGTGCTGGACACCGGCGCCGCGGGCATCATGCTGCCGCGGCTGAACAGCGCCGCCGAGGTGCAGGCCGCCCTGACCCACCTGCGCTACCCGCCCCAGGGCGACCGCGGCGTCGCGACGTACAACCGGGCCTGCCGCTTCGGCCTGGACCCCGGCGCCCTGGACCGGGCGAACGACGAGACGCTGTGCGTGGTGCAGATCGAGTCGGCAGCCGCGGTCGACGCGGCCGACGACATCGCCGCCCTCGACGGGGTCGACGTGCTGTTCATCGGTCCCCGCGACCTCAGCCACGACCTCGGCGTCCCCGGCGACATCAGCGCGCCCGCCTACATCGAGGCCCTGGACGCTGTCCTCGCCGCGGCGCGTCGCCACGGGAAGGCCTGCGGGATGCTCGTTCCCGACGGGGCCGCCGCGGCCGCCCGCCTCGCGCAAGGCTGGTCGTTCCTCGCCATCGGCTCCGACTCCACGCTGCTCGCCGCAACCATCCGGACCGAGCTCGGCCGAGCCCGCACCCCCTCCCCCTGAGCCCGCACATTCTCTGACCGAAGGAAGGCACCACCATGGCTGGACACCTCACCCCCGACGGCTACACCGAGCTGGGCATCGGCCTGATCAGCGTGGGCTGGATGGGCAAGCTGCACAGCCGTGCCTACCAGGCCATCCCGCTGGTCTATCCCGAGCTCAAGATCCGACCCCGGCTGGTCCACGCCGCCGACACCGCCCCTGATCGCGCCGACTACGCCCGGGACGTTCTCGGCTACGCCAAGGGCAGCACCGACTACCGGGCGGTCCTCGCCGACCCGGACGTCGACGTGGTGTCGATCTGCGCCCCGAACCTGCTGCACCGTGAGATCGGCATCGCGGCCGCCGAAGCCGGCAAGCCGTTCTGGATCGAGAAGCCGGTCGGCCGCGACGCCGCCGAGACCGCCGCGGTCGCCGCTGCGGCCCGGGCTGCCGGGGTCACCACCTCGATCGGCTACAACTACCGCCACGCCCCGGCGGTCGAACGGATCCGCGAGGTGATCGCGGACGGCGACCTCGGCCGGATCACCAACGTGCGGGCCGTGTTCTTCAACGGCTACGCCTCCGAGCCCAACGGCGCCCTGTCGTGGCGGTTCAAGAAGGACCTGGCCGGCAGCGGCGCCCTCGGCGACCTGCTCAGCCACGTCGTGGACCTCGTCCAGTACGTCGTCGGGCCGATCACCGACGTCACCGCACTCCTCTCGACGGTCCACCAGCAACGCCCGATCCTGCCCATGGGGTCCGGCACGCACTTCGCCGTGATCGAGAACGGTGAGCTCGGTGACGTCGAGAACGACGACTACGCCGGCGCCCTCGTCCGCTTCGCGGCGGACTCGCCGGGTGCCGGCGCGGTCGGCACCCTCGAGGCGTCCCGGGTCATCGTGGGCCCGCAGTGTGGTCTCGGCTTCGAGATCTACGGCACCGAGGGGTCGGCGTCGTGGAACTTCGAGCGGATGAACGAGCTGCGGCTCTCGATCGGGCGGACCGGCCCGAACCAGGGCTACACCACCATCCTGGGCAACCAGTCCCAAGGTGACTACGCCCACTTCCAGCCCGGCCCCGGCAACGCCATGGGCTACGACGACCTCAAGGTCATAGAGGCCAAGAAGTTCCTCGTCGCCGTGAGCGGTGGTGAACAGCACAACTCCACCATCGACGAGGCGCTGGCCGACGCCGAGGTCATCGCCGCCGCCGCCGCGTCGGCGGTCGACGGCCACTGGCACCGGGTCACCGAGATCCCCGGGGCGACCTTCGGCCACCCACGCCCTGCCGTTCCCGCTCATGTCTGAGCCGTTGCCGCTGGTGGTCGGGCTCGGCACCGTCGATCCCGACCTCGTCGCCGAGGTGTTCAGCGGTCGGTGCCGGTTCGTGGCGGACCCCACCGGCGCCGACCTGCGGGAGGCACAGGGGGCGATCGCCCGCGCCGACGTCACCATCGACACCGCCTTCCTCGAGCGGGCCCCGCGGCTGCGGGTCGTGGCCCGGACCGGTGTCGGCGTCGACCGCGTCGACCTGGACGCCGCCACCGCCCGCGGGATCGCCGTCGTGGTCACCCCCGGCACCGGTGCCGTCGCGGTCGCGGAGGGTGCCATCGCGATGGCCCTGCACCTGGTGAAGCGTTTCGGCCCGTTGACCGACCTGGTCCGTTCCGGTCGATGGGCCGACCGCGGATCGGTCGCGGTCGGTGACCTCGCCGGCTCCACCCTCGGCGTGGTCGGGTTCGGCCGGATCGGTCAGCACGCGGGCGCACTGGGCGCCGCCCTGGGCATGCAGGTCCTGGCCTACGACCCGGTCGCCGAACCTCCCGCGCGGTTCTGCTGCGACACCCTGGACGAGCTGCTGTCCCGCAGCGACGTCATCACCCTCCACCTGCCGCTCACCCCTGACACCCACCACCTGATCAACACCGAGACGCTGGGCCTGACCAAACCCGGAGCGATCCTGATCAACTGCGGCCGTGGGTCCCTCATCGACAACGACGCGGCGTTCCAGGCGCTGGTCGACGGTCGGCTCGGCGGAATCGGACTGGACGTGTTCGACCCCGAGCCGCCGCAGCACCACCCGCTGTTCGACCACCCGGACGTCGTCCTCACCCCCCACGTGATGGGGCTGAGCGGACAGGCCACGGCGGCCACGTTCACCGCCGCCGCCACCGGCGTCGTCGACGTCCTGGACGGCCGCGAACCCGCCTCGGTGGCCAACCCGCGCTGGAGAAACGGCGTTCCGGGTGCCATCCCACCCCTTGCTTCCACCGGAGGGTCCTGATGAAAGATCTCCTCATGGGGAAGGTCATCCTGATCAGCGGCGGCACCCAGGGTCTCGGTGCCGGCATCGCCCGGGCCGCCGCCCGGGAGGGCGCCACCCTGGTCCTCGCCGGGCGCAACGCCGGACACGGCGAGAAGGTCGCCGCCGAGCTGGTCGCCGCCGGTGCTGAGGCCAGCTACGTCCAGGCGGACATCACCGATGTCGCCCAGGCTGTCGCCGCGGTCGAGACGACGGTGACGCGGCACGGGCGGATCGACTCACTGGTCAACTCCGCGGGTCTGACCACCCGCGGAAGCCTGCTGGACACCACCGAGGAGCTGTTCGACCGGCACATCGCGACCAACCTCAAGGCCCCGTTCTTCCTGATGCAGGCGGCAGTCGCCGACATGAGACGACGTGGCGCGCCCGGGACGATCGTCAACATCATCTCCATCGACTCCCACGGTGGTCAGTCGTTCCTCGCGCCGTACGTCGCCGCGAAGGCCGGCCTCGCCGGGCTGACCCGCAACGCGGCGCACGCGCACCGCTGGGACCGGATCCGGATCAACGGGCTGAACATGGGCTGGTCAGCCACCGACGGTGAGGACCTGACCCAGCGCCAGTCTCACGGCGCCGACGTGGACTGGCAGCAACAGGCGGCCGGGGGGCTGCCGATGGGCAAGCTCGGCCAGGTCGACGAGATCGCCGACTTCGTCGCGTTCCTCCTGTCCGACCGCAGCGGCGTCGTCACCGGGTCCGTCATCGACTGGGACCAGAACGTCATCGGCGGTCTCGGTGACTGAACAACCATCTGTCCTGCACCATCTGTTGCAAAGGAGACCGTCATGCGTCTGGGTCTGATCGGACTCGGCCGGATCGGCGCGTTCCACGCCGACACCCTGTCCCACCTTGACGAGGTCGACTCCCTCGTCGTCACCGATGCGGTGCCCGCAGTCACCGCATCCGTCGCCGAACGGTTCGGCGCCGAGGCCGCAGAGTCGCCGTCGGCGCTGATCAGCAGCGGCGTCGACGGGATCGTGATCGCGGCAGCCACCGACGCGCACACCGCCCTGATCAAGGCCGGCGTCGATGCCGGGATCCCGGTGTTCTGCGAGAAACCCCTCTCCGGGGTCGTCGAGGAAGCCGTCGCCATGGCCGACTACGTCAGTTCCAGCGGAGTGCCGGTCCAGATCGGCTACCCCCGCCGGTTCGACCCCGCCTACCTGGCGGCCCGCGACGCGGTGGTCAGCGGTGAGCTCGGCTGGGTGCACACCGTGCGGTCGACCACCCTGGACCCGGCACCGGCGCCCCGCGGGTACATCGCCGTCTCCGGCGGGATCTTCCGCGACTGCTCGGTCCACGACTTCGACACCGTGCGGTGGGTCACCGGCCATGAAGTCGTCGAGGTCTACGCCACCGGCAGCGCCCGCGGCGACGACTTCTTCGCCGAGCTCGGCGACGTCGCCACCGCGCAGGCTCTGCTCACCTTCGACGACGGCGCCACCGCGGTCGTCTCCAACACCCGCTACAACGCGCGCGGGTACGACGTCCGGCTCGAGCTGCACGGCACCGCGGACAGTGTCGTCGCCGGCTGGACCGAGAGCACACCGCTCCGCAACCTCGAGCCGGACACCAGCTGGCCTTCGGAGAAGCCCTGGACGTTCTTCATGGACCGGCTCACGGCTGCGTTCCGCGCCGAGCTGACCGCGTTCACGGAGGTCGTCGCCGGGCACCGTCCGTCACCCTGCACCGTCGACGACGCACTCGCCGTGACGTGGATCGCCGAGGCAGCCACCCTTTCCCTGCAACAGCACCGTCCGGTGCGGATAGCCGAGGTCCAGCAGTGATCGCCACGCCAACCACCAGCTCGACCAAACCGACCGCGGGTCAGCCACGGATCGCGGGGGCACCGATCTCCTGGGGGGTCTGCGAGGTCCCCGGCTGGGGCTACCAGCTCTCACCGAGCCGGGTGCTCGGCGAGATGCGCGACGTCGGGCTCGTCGCCACCGAGCTCGGCCCGGACGGTTTCCTCCCCGCCGACCCCGACCAGATGGCCGGGGTGCTCGCGGCTCACCACCTGACCGCCGTCGGCGGCTTCACCCCCGTGGTGATGCACCGCCCCGGTCATGACCCCCTCCCGGAGATCGACCGCATCCTGGAGCAGTATCAGGCCACGCACGCCGAGGTCCTCGTCCTCTCCGCGACGTCCGGGCTGGACGGCTACGACAGCCGTCCCACCCTGGACGACGACGGGTGGGACCTGTTGCTGAGCAACCTGAACCGGATCAGCGATCGTGCTGCCGAACGGGGTGTGCGGGCTGTGCTGCATCCCCACGTGGGCACGATGGTCGAGAACGGCGAGGAGGTGCAGCGGGTGCTCGGCGGCTCCTCCATCTCGTTGTGCCTGGACACCGGTCATCTCCTGATCGGCGGCACCGACCCGGCGGACCTCACCCGGCAGGCGCCCGACCGCATCGCCCACACCCATCTCAAGGACGTCGACAGCCAGATCGCCGACAAGGTCCGCGCCGGCCGGCTCAGCTACACGGAGGCCGTGGTCGAGGGAATGTACCGACCGCTCGGCACCGGCGACGTCGACGTGGAGACCATCGTGAACACCCTGCAGGGCAACGGGTACACCGGCTGGTACACCCTCGAGCAGGACACCATCCTCACCGAGGAGCCCCGTGACGAAGGACCCGTGACAGACGTGCGGACCAGCGCCGGCTACGTCCGCGACCTGCTCGCCACCGGGACCCCGACCACCCACTGACCCGGATCCAGACCTGAGAGGGCCAGACCTGTGGAACCCCTACGGATCGGAGTGCTCGGCGCGGCACGCATCAGCGAGCTGTCCATCATCGGCCCTGCCGCGGCCACCGGGACGCGACTCGTCGCCGTCGCCGCACGTAACCGGGACCGGGCCGAGACCTTTGCCCGGACCCACGGCATCGAGCGGGTCCACGCGTCCTACGCCGACGTGATCGCCGACCCCGAGGTCGAGGCGATCTACAACCCGCTCGCCAACAGCCTGCACGCGCCCTGGAACAGTGCCGCGATCCTCGCCGGGAAACACGTCCTGACCGAGAAGCCGTTCGCGGGCAACACCACCGAGGCCGCCCAGGTGCGGGATCTGGCGCGGGGCAGGTCGCTGGTGCTGTTCGAGGGGTTCCACTACCTGTACCACCCGCTGATGAGACGTCTGATGGCCCTCCTCGCCGACGGCGAGCTGGGTGCGCTGCAGCGCGTCGAGAGCACCCTGCTCATGTCCGCACCCCCCGCGGACGACCCGAGATGGTCACTCGCCCTGGCCGGCGGAGCCCTGATGGACCTCGGCTGCTACGCGCTGCACGTCCAACGTGTCCTCGGCGACTTCGCCGGTGGCGAACCCCGCCTCGTCCGCGCAGCGGGCGCTGAACGAGCCGGCGCTCCCTGCGTCGACGCCTGGGCCGACGCGCAGCTCGAGTTCCCCTCCGGGGCGACCGGTCTCGCCCGGTGCAGCATGACCAGCGAACACTGGGACATGTCGGTGCGGGTGGTCGGGACCACCGGGGAGGCGTTCATCCCCGACTTCCTCTACCAGAAGTACGACGACCGGATCATCATCCGGTCCGGTACCGAAGAGCGGACCGAGCACCACGGCAACGCCACCTCCTACACCTACCAGCTCCAGGCCTTCATCGATGCCGTCCGTGACGGCGCGCCCTACCGCACCGATGCCGAGGACGCGGTCGCGACCATGTCGCTCATCGACGACTGCTATCGCGCCATCGGGCTCGAGCCTCGACCGGCGTCCAGCTGACCCTTTCCAATGAGGTCTTTTTGATGGATTGATGATGGTTACTGGACCGCAGGGGTCTCGTAGGCTTGGTGAATCCCACTCCCTGAAGGAGTCACGACCCATGACCGTGTCCACCGCATCGCGCACGACCGGCTGGCTCTCCGCAGCCGACTGCTCGGTCGACGACTTCGCTGCCCTCGTCGACCAGCAGACGGACCCGGTGGACTACCCCTTCGCCGACGCCGTCGATCGCAACGTGCTGATCTACGGCGAGAAGCTCCGCACCGCCCTCGGTTCGGCCTCCGGCCGGGCCACGGTGCAGGCCGAGCTCATCCGGGCGTTGACCGACGGCCCCGGCATCGTGGTCTTCGAGCAGGCCTTCGGCGACCTGGCCGCCGTCGATCGCGCCACGGAGGCGTTCCTGAGCCAGATCGCCGTGGAGAAGGCGGCCGGCGTCGCCGGTGGGGACCACTTCGCCAAGCCCGGAGCGAACGACCGGGTCTGGCGTGCCCTGGACAAGCTGGCCCTCGCCGAGCCCGCGGTGTTCGCCGAGTACTACTCCAACGACATCATCGCGCTGATCAGCGAGGCCTGGCTCGGTCCTGACTACCAGGTCACCTCGACGGTCAACGTGGTCAACCCCGGCGGTCAGGCGCAGACGGCGCACCGCGACTACCACCTCGGTTTCATGGACGCCGTGACCGCTGCCCGCTTCCCGGCCCACGTTCACCGGCTGTCGCCGACGCTGACCCTGCAGGGCGCGGTCGCGCACTGCGACATGCCCGTCGAGACCGGCCCGACCCTCTACCTGCCCTACTCCCACCAGTACGAGCTCGGCTACCTCGCCTTCCACCTGCCGGAGTTCACCGAGTACTTCGAGCAGCACTACACCCAGCTGCCGCTGAAGAAGGGCGACGCCGCCTTCTTCAACCCTGCCCTGTTCCACGGGGCCGGCACGAACGTCTCGACCACCGTCCGGCGGATGGCCAACCTCCTGCAGGTGTCCTCGCCGTTCGGCCGCGCCATGGAGACCGTCGACCGGGTCGCGATGTGCCGGGCACTGTTCCCGGTGCTGCTGGAGAAGCGGAGCGCGGGGGCCTCCGACCGCTACCTGGACAACGTCATCGCCGCCTCTGCCGAGGGCTATGCCTTCCCCACAAACCTCGACCGGGATCAGCCGATCGACGGCATCACACCTCAGACCCAGGCCGCCCTGGTCCGCCAGGCCGTCGCTGAGGGGTGGACCCGGGCAGCGTTCGAGTCCGCCCTGGACTCCCAGGCTGCCCGCACGCGCCCCGACCATGGCTGACCACCTGACACCCCGGGAGGTTGATCCGGTGCCCGTAGAGCTGTTGGCCACCTGCTGGACCCACGCTGGTGACGCACTGCCTATCGCCGGTCACAACCTGAGTCCGTTCGACCTCCGCGCCAGGGCGGAGGCGGTCGCCGCCGCCGGCTTCACCGGCATCGGGTTCACCATCGACGATCTCGAAGCCGCGCAGCCCACCTACGACCTTCCTCAGGTACGACGCATCTGCGACGACCTCGGCCTGGTCCATCTCGAGGTCGAGCTGCTCGAGAACTGGTGGACCACCGGTAGTCGCCGCCGGGAGTCGGACCAGACCCGGAGGTCGTTGCTGACCGCCGCCGAGGTTCTCGGTGCGCGACAGATCAAGATCGGACCCGACGTGGAGGTCGTCGACGGCGTCGTCCCGCCACTGGCCGACGTCTCCCACTGGGCGGCAGAGCTGCACCAGCTGGCTGCGCAGGCCGCCGAGGTCGGGACCCGGGTAGCGCTGGAGCCGCTGCCGTTCTCCAACATCACCGACTTCCGGCTGGCCGCCGACCTCGTCGCCGCCGCTGATCACCCGGCGGCCGGCCTGGTGGTGGACGTCTGGCACCTGGAGCGCGGCCCCTCCACGTTGGCGGATCTTGCCCAGATCCCCGGTGACAAGGTGTTCGTCGTCGAGCTCAGCGACGCCCCCGCCCCCCAGTCGACCGATCTGTTCCACGACACCATCCACCACCGGGTGCTGTGCGGCTCGGGAACATTCGACGTCACGGGCTTCGTCGAGACACTGCAGCACATCGCGTTCGCCGGACCATGGGGAGTCGAGATCATCTCCGAGGCACAGCGCCGGCGACCCCTGCAGGAGGCGCTGGTGGACGCGTACCGCACGACGATGGCGCTGTTCGACAGCGTGACCGTTGACACGGAGGGGGAAGGCACCTGATCGATCAGGTCGTCGGGTACGTGCAGCTGACTCGACGACCGCAGCGTCGACGTCGGGAACTACGCTCACCATCCGCTGGTGTGCTTGCGGATGGCCTCTCGCATGAAGAGGCTGGACTCGCGCGCACGGTCCTCCCACGCGAACACGCACGCGGTCATGATGTTCCGGTCGCTGTCACCGAAGCCGAGCCTCTTCAAGGTCGCGAAGAAGAGGTCCCAGTCGACCTCCCCCTGTCCGATGTCGAGGTGCTGGTGCACCCGGGCGGTGGAGCCCGGAGGGTTCACGATGTACCGCAAGCCCGAGGATGCCGTGTGGTCGAAGGCATCGGCCAGGTGCAGCTGGGTCATCAGCGGGCCGGCGTACTCCATGATCTCCACCATGTTGCCGCCCATGTGGAACGTGTGCGGTGCGCAGTACAGGAACGACACCAGCGGACTGTTGATGCCGCGCACCATGTCCACGGCCACCAGCCCGTCCTCGACGAAGTCGTCGGGATGCGGCTCGAGACGCAGCTCCACGCCCTCGCGCTCGAAGACCGGGAGAAGCTCCTCCATCGACTTCCAGAACATCCCCTCGCTCAGGCTCGCCTGCTCCGGGCGACCGTTGAACTCGGAGTTCATCACCCGGCAGTCGAGGTCGACGGTGATCTGGATGGCCCGCTTCCAGTAGCGAACCGCGGCCTGGCGCTCGTCCTCGTCCGGACCGGACCACCGGTACAGCGGCAGGTGCGCCGCGACCTTGACACCAGCGGCGTCCAGCGCACCCTTGAACCGCTTCACGCCCGAGTCGTCGATGCGCGGATGCAGGAAGAACGGGGTGAGGTCGTCGCGAGGAGACAGCTCGATGTACTCGAAGCCAAGATCGGCCACGACGCCCGGCAGCTCCAGCAGCGGCGTCGTACGAAACATGTACGGGTCGATGGCGACCTTCATGACGTGCCTTTCCGTGCCCGCAAGGGCCGTCCGTGGGTGGCGCTGGAGGATCAGCTGTAGAGGGCGGGCTTGGCGCCGAGGTCGATCTCGACCCGGTCACCGCTGTAGAGGGCGTTGACGCCGGCGTCGCAGACGACCTGAGCTGCGTAGCCGTCCCAGGCGCTGGGCCCGACGGCCCCCTGACCTGCGGAGACCGCGTTGATCCACTCCTGGAACTCGACGTCGTAGGCGGCGATGAAGCGCTGTCGCCAGTCCTCCGGCACCGTCGACTCCCACCTGGTTCGCACTCCGCACGACGACCAGGCCGCGGTCCGCCAGCGCGGCCGTCCCGGTCTCACCGATGACCTCACCGCGGATGTCGTACCCGTAGCGGATGTTGACCGAGGTCTCGACGTTGACCAGCACGCCGGACTCGCTCTCGAGGATCATCAGCAGCGGGTCCTGCAGGTCACCGCCGAGGCTGTTGGGCTTGGCGGCGAGGACGCGGATCGCGGCGAGCTCCTCGCCGAGCAGCCACCGGACCACGTCGAAGTCGTGGACCGCCGTGTCCACGATCGCCATGTCCTTGGTGTAGTGCTCGGGGACCGAGGCGTTGCGATGGCCCGAGAAGTACATCAGCGGGGCGCCGATCTGGCCGGAGTCGATGACGTCCTTGAGAGCCCGGTAGGACTCGTCGTAGCGCCGCATGAAGCCGACCTGCACGAGTCGGCTCCCGTGCGCGACCTCCGCGTCGATGATGTTCCGGCAGGCTTCCGGGGTGGTGGCCAGCGGCTTCTCGCAGAACACCGGCTTGCCCGCCGCGATCGAGGCCACGACGTACTCCTCGTGGGTGGGACCCCAGGAGCAGACGATGACCGCGTCGACCCTCTCGTCGGCGATCAGGTCCGCCCCGGAGAGATGCACGGTGGCGTCGGGAAGCCGCGCTGCGACCTCCTTGGCCACGAGCTCGTTGGCATCGGTGACCGCGACGACCTCGGCTCCCGACACCACCTCCGTGAGGCGACGGATGTGGTCCTGCCCGATCATGCCCGTACCGATCACTCCGACACGCAACGTCATGGTCTCTCCTTCTGGCCGGTGGGGCTGTCCGTGGATCTCTTCGTTCGGAGGCGGATCAGTACGGCCAGCGCCGCACCGGACCCAGCCCACATCCGACGTAGTAGCCGGCGGTCCGTGCCCCGATGGGCATCGGGATGTGCGGCTCGACGGGGTAGAGGTCCTGCTCGATGACCGCGAAGATCTCCCGGTCCAGCTTGCCGAGCGCCTCGAGCAACGGAGGCATGTCGGGCTCGCCGTACGGCGGCTCGCACATGACGCCGAGCTTGACGGCCTCGGCGAGCGAGATCTTCTCGGCGAGCACCCGCGCGCGGACGACCGGGTCGACCGACTTGAGGTGGACGTAGGTGATGCGCTCGGGGAACTGCTCGATGATCTCGATGTTGTCGCCGTCGCAGTAGGAGACGTGCCCGGTGTCCAGGCAGAGGTTCACCAGCTCCGGGTCGGTGTCGCTGAGGAACCGCGCGATCCGCTCCTGGGTGTCGACGTGGGTGTCCGCGTGCGGGTGGAAGACCAGCTTGACGCCGTGCTCCTCGAAGAGGAACCGCGCCAGCTCGTCGGTGCCGGTGACCAGGTTCTTCCACTGCTCGGGATCGATGTCCGCGCCCTGCGTGGACTCGCCGGTGTGCTGGTCGGTGTACTGCTCGGGCAGGTGGACGAGGTACTCCGCGCCCACCGCGGCCAGCAGCTTCGCCTCCTGCCCGAACTCCACCTTGGCCTTCTCCAGCGCGTCCGCGCCCTTGTGCAGACCCGCGAAGACGGTGCCTCCGCAGACGGTGAGGCCGCGTTGCGCGAGCTCCTCGTTCAGCTGGTTCGGATCCTGAGGCATGAACCCCTGTGGCCCCAGCTCGGTGTACACGTACCCCACCCGCGCGATCTCGTCGAGGTACACCTCCCAGGTGACCTGGTGCGGGTCTTTCGGGAACCACACCCCCCACGAGTCGGGGGCGGTGCCGAGTCGGAGCTGTGACAGGTCGGCCATGTCGGTGTCTCCCTCTACTTGGAGGTCGGGAAGTGGAAGCTGGCGTCGCTGGCGTGGCTGGCCCTCGGCCAACGGGCAGTGACCACCTTGGCGCGGGTGTAGAAGCCGACACCTTCGGGACCGTGCACGTGCTTGTCACCGAAGAGCGAGTCCTTCCACCCTCCGAAGGAGTAGAACGCCATCGGGACCGGGACGGGCACGTTGATGCCGATCATCCCGACGTGCACACCACGCTGGAACCGCCGGGCCGCCTCACCACTGGAGGTGAAGATCGCTGTGCCGTTGCCGTAGGGGTTGCTGTTGATCAGCGCGATGGCCTCGTCGACGTCGTCGACGCGGACCACGGACAGCACGGGACCGAAGATCTCCTGCTGGTAGACGTCCATGTCCGTGGTGACGTTGTCGATGACGGTGGGGCCGACGAAGAAGCCGTCCTCGTGCCCCTCGACCACGTAGCCGCGGCCGTCGACGGTGATGCTCGCCCCCTGGGTCTCACCGGTCTCGATGAGTCCGACGATCCGCCGCTGGGCCTCGCGGGTGACGACCGGACCCATCTCGCTGCCCGCGTCACGACCCGAGCCCACCTTGACCGCGCGGGCCCGCTCGTTGACCGCCTCGACGATCGCGTCCGCCGCGCCGCCCACGGCAACGGCCGCGGAGATGGCCATGCACCGCTCCCCCGCGGACCCGAACGCCGCAGCCGCGAGGTGGTCCGCAGCGAAGTCGACGTCGGCGTCAGGCAGGATGATGGCGTGGTTCTTGGCACCGCCCAGGGCCTGGACGCGCTTGCCGTTCGCGGTCCCCCGCTCGTGGATGTACCGCGCGATCGGCGTCGACCCGACGAAGGAGACCGCCGAGACGTCCGGGGAGTCCAGGATGGTGTCGACCGCCACCTTGTCGCCGTGCACGACGTTGAAGACGCCGTCGGGCAGACCTGCCTCCTGCCAGAGCTCGGCGATCCGCATCGAGGCGGACGGGTCCCGCTCGCTGGGCTTGAGGACGAAGGTGTTGCCGCAGGCGATGGCCACCGGGAACATCCACATCGGCACCATGGCCGGGAAGTTGAACGGCGTGATGCCGGCGACCACGCCGAGCGGCTCCCGGAAGGAGAACGTGTCGACGTCCGTGGACACCTGGTCGGAGAAGTCGCCCTTGAGCAGGCTCGGGATGCCGCACGCGAACTCCACGACCTCGAGGCCGCGCTGCACCTCTCCCAGCGCATCGGAGAGGACCTTGCCGTGCTCGTCGGTGATCAGCTCGGCGATCTCGCCCGCGTGCGCGTTCACGAGCTCGCGGAAGCTGAACATCACCTTGGCACGCCGGCTCACGGAGGTCTGCGACCACTCGCGGAAGGCGTCCTTGGCAGCGGCGATCGCGGCCTGGACGTCTTCCTCCGAGCCGAGGCACACCTCCGCCTGCTGCTGACCCGTCGCCGGGTTGAACACGGCTGCGGTGCGATCGCTGTTGCCGGCGGTGGTCTTGCCGGCGATCCAGTGCTCGATAGTCCTCATGGGTCTTCTTTCATCAGTAGCATGCCGGACACTCTCACGAGGTTGTCCTGACGGGGATGGGTCTGTTCGATCTCGTTCAGGGCGCCTTGACCACGAGCACCGGCAGGTTCGCCTCGAGGATGACCGTCTGGGCGACACTGCCCATCAGCGCCTTGCCCACGGGTGAACGTCGTCGGGCGCCGATGACGAGCAGATCCGCACTCGACGGCATCGACCAGCCTGAGCAGGGCGTCGCCGAGGTCCCCTCCGGCAGTCTCCAGGTGGAGCTGCCACGAGACGGGAGGTCCCGCTCCCACGACCTTCTCGATCTCGTCGGAGACACCGAGCCGGTAGGCCTCCTTGTTGTCCGCGTCGATCGAGTCGACCACGTGCAGCACGGCCAGATCCGTGCCGCGGTAGTTCGCTTCCTTCACGGCCTCGACGAGCGCCAGACGGCTGGTCGCCGACACTTGATGGGCCACGGCGATGGTCATCGGAGCAGCCTCCCTCTCGTCATGGGGTGGTGCGCTTGAGCTCGTGGGACAGCTCGGTGAGCTCGTCGCCTCCGGCCATCTGACGGGTGAGCTCGTCCAGGCCGACCTCGGCCCGCTTCTTGTCCAGCACGGCCTGGCCCAGCTTCAGGATGATGAAGTGGTCGCCGACCAGATAGGCGTGGTGCGGGTTGTGGGTGATGAACACGACGCCCAGACCGGCGTCCCGCGCTGCCGCTGTGTACTTGAGCACGACGCCGGACTGCTTGACGCCCAGGGCAGCGGTCGGCTCGTCGAGGATCAGCACCCGCGCACCGAAGTAGACCGCCCGAGCGATGGCGACACACTGTCGCTGCCCACCCGACAGAGTCCCGATGGGTTGGTCGATGTCCTTGACGACGATCCCCATCTTGCGCAGCTCCTCGTCCGCGATCCTCTTCATGTCGCGGATCTTGAGGCCGGCGAAGCGGGTACGTCCCATTCGTCATCTCGGAGCCGAGGAAGAAGTTGCGCCAGACCTCCATCAGCGAGACGACGGCGAGGTCCTGGTAGACAGTGGCAATGCCGTGCGCCAACGATTCCCGCGGCGACGAGAAGGACACCGGCTTGCCGTCGACGAGGAGCTCGCCCTCGTTGTGAGGGTGCAGGCCGGAGATGATCTTGATCAGGGTCGACTTGCCGGCGCCGTTGTCTCCGAGCACACAGGTGACCTCCCCCGCCTTGACCGTGAGGTTGATGCCCTTGAGCGCTCGGATGGCCCCGTAGGTCTTGCCCACGTTCACCATCTCGACCAGCTTCTCGCCCTCGTGCAGCTCGGGATCGGCGTGCTCGTGCAGCGTGTCGGTCATGGCTAGCCCACCTTCCGGGTGGTCGAGAGCTTCTTGACGTAGAGGTTGACGATGACCGCAAGCAGCAGCATGACCCCGAGGAAGGCCTTGAACCAGTTGGGGTCCCAGCCTGCGTAGACGATGCACAGGTTCGTCATGCCGAAGATGAAGGCGCCGATAGCCACGCCGAAGGCGTTGCCGTACCCACCCGTCAGCAGCGTTCCACCCACGACGGCCGCGATGATGTAGAGGAACTCGTTGCCCACGCCGTTGCCGGCCTGCAGGACGTTGAAGTTGTAGAGGTAGTGCATGCCCATGAACCAGGCCAGGAATGACACGGTCATGAAGAGGCCGACCTTGACCTTCGTCACCGGGACACCGACGGCCCGGGCGCTGTCCGCGTTGCCGCCGACGGCGTAGATCCAGTTGCCGATCTTCGTCCGTTGAAGGATGTAACCGGACAACGCTACGAACAACAGCCACCAGATCACGGTGATCGGCAACGTCACGCCGAAGACGTGGAACTCGTGCGCGAAGACGGCGTTCAGGAACTTGTAGCCGTCCATCTGGTTGATGTTGGGGCTCGAGACCGAGCCGGTGATCAGCTTGGTCACGCCCAGGTTCGCACCTTGCAGGACGAAGAACGTGCCGAGGGTGATCAGGAAGCTGGGGATACCGGTTCTCATCACGAGGTAACCGTTGATGAATCCCACCAACAGGCAGAACACCAGCGCGAGGACCGCTCCCACGATCAGGTTGATGCCGAGCTCGTAGCAGAACATCGCGGCAAAGAGCCCGGCGGCGGTCACGGTGACACCGGCGGACAGGTCGAACTCCCCACCGATCATCAGCATGCCGACACCCACGGCCACGATCCCGATGGTGGAGGCCTGGTAGAGCACCGTGAAGAACGAGTCAGCCGACCGGAACGCCGGCGCGACGATGAGGAAGAAGATGAAGATGACGATGGCGGCGACCAGGGCGCCCACTTCGGGGCGAGCGAGCAGGCGGTTGGACAGGCCGAGGGTCACTCGGTTCGAGGACTCCGCCGGTGCAGACGGCGGTGGGGCTTTGACGGTGTGGCTCATGGTTTGCTCCGTTGGCTGATCCGCGAGGGGTGGCCGGCACACAGCCGCCGACCACCCCTGCGGGAGGTGCGAACTAGCGGGTGTTGTGCTTGCACGAACGGCAGGATCCTGTCGATGTTGGTCTTGTCGACGAACGACGGACCGGTCAGCACGGGGCCACCGCCGCCCATGATGTTGCCGTTCTTCTTGAACAGGTAGAGCTGGGTGATCGCCAGGTAGCCCTGGAGGTAGGGCTGCTGGTCGATGCAGAACTGGAGCAGGCCGTCCTTCACCGCCTGGGCCGCGTCGATGTTCAGGTCGAAGGTGCCGACCTTGGCCTTGCTGTTCGTCGCCTTGATGGCCTTGATGGTGTCCAGCGCCTGGGCGGCGCCGAGGGTGATGACCCAGTTGACGTCCTTGTCCTGGCTGAGCTTGGCCTGGATGGCGGAGGTGACCGCGGAGTCGTCTGCCCCGTTGACCTGGAGGTTCTCGGTGTTCGGGAAGGAGTCCTTGACGCCCCTGCAGCGGTCCTCCAGGGCGACCGACCCGGACTGCTGGATCGTGCACAGGATCTTCGTGGCTCCGGCGGCCTTGGCCTTCTGCCCGGCCTGCTGGCCCGCCAGGAACTCGTCGGACGAGAAGTGGGTGAGGGCAGCCGGCCTGCTTGAAGAAGTCGGTACCGGAGTTGAAGCTGTCGACGGGAATACCGGCGGCGACTGCCTTCTTGACGGTCGGGATGAGCGCGTCAGGCGTGACCAGGGTGGTCGCGATCCCGTCGACGTGCGAGTCGATCGCGTTCTGGATGAGGACGGCCTGCTTCGTCGCGTCGGGGTCCGCGGAGTACTTGAGCGTGGAGCCCGGTGTCCTTGGCCGCCTGGTTGGCGCCCGCCTTGATCCGGTCCCAGAACGTGTCACCCGGAGTCTCGTGGGTGATCATCGCGAAGGTGTAGCCGGAGTTCCCGCCGCCGCCACCCCCGCTGCTGGTGTCCTCGGTCTTGGGCTGCGCCTCCCCCGCTGCAGGCAGAGACGAGGAGTGCGAACGCGGCGACGAGGGCGATGGCGCCGCCTGTCCGTGGTCGAGACAGGTTCATCGTGAGGGTTCCTTTCGTAGTGAACGCACTTCCGCCCGACAGGGACGGGAGACGGTCGTGGGCTTGGCCTGGGCCGGATGACCGGCCGGATGAGGCTGATCCGTGCTCCCGCGGAGCCGTGGTGCCGAGCGAGTCCGGTGCTGCCGACGGACGCGGTCGCCTCCGATGCCGATGGGCGTGGGACCTGAGCGAAAGCTCATGCGGCGACCTCCACGTCCGGGTGCCGGTGAGATACCGGCAGGACCTTAGCCTCCCGATGCGATCCATCTCCTGTCAAGCATTTGTTCTAACATATTGATCTCGTACGTCGACGCAGGAGGAACCGTCGCGCCCACGACGACAGGGGGCATCGCCGGCGAGGTCGCGTGGAGCGGACGCGGCCCGGCCGAGAGGTGCTTGCTGCAGGTCAGCCAGCCGGCGGGGTCGGAGCGAGAAAGGTCTTCTGGGTGCTCCGGTGTGCCTCGTAGCGCCGGTAGGCGTCGCGGGTCGACTCGAGCTCGGCGACCTGGCTGACCGGGACGTCCCACCACGCCTGGCTGTCCGGCGCGTAGACCGTCGGGTCCGTGTTGACATGGATGACGATCGGGCCGGAGTCTCCCCTCGCCTGCTTGGCCACCCGGATGGCCTTCTCCAGCTCGTCGCGGGAGGCGACCTCCTGCACGAGCACGCCGAGACTGCGGGCGTTCGCGGCCAGGTCCACCGGCAGCACGTCGCCGTCCAGCCGGCCGTCGGAACCCCGGTATCGGTACCGCGTGCCGAAACGCTGCGACCCCAGCTCCTCCGAGAGCGAGCCGATCGAGTGGAAGCCATGGTTCTGGACCAGCACCACGATGACCTTGATGCCTTCCTGCACGGCCGTGACCAGCTCCGTGGGCATCATCAGGTAGCCACCGTCACCGACCATCGCGAAGACGTCGCGCGTCTGGTCGGCGAGCCGGATGCCGATCGATGCCGGCACCTCGTAGCCCATGCAGGAGTAGCCGTACTCCACGTGATAGCCCTTGCGGTCGCGCACCCGCCACAGCTTGTGGAGGTCACCCGGCATCGAGCCCGCCGCGCACAGCACGACGTCGCGCGGATCGCTCATCTCGTTGACCAGGCCCAGGACCGTCCCCTGGGTGAGAAGCCCCGGGTCCAGCCGGTCGGTGACGGAGGCAGGTGGGTTGTAGGCCGCCTCCACCACTGCGTCCCACTCACGCCACAGCACTGCCTGGTGCGCGCGGTAGTCCTCGTCGACGGAGTAGTCGCCCAGCTCCTCGGCGAGCCCTCTCAGCGACTCGCGGGCGTCGGCCACCACGGACATCCCGGCCTGCTTGCCGGCGTCGTAGTTGGCGATGTTGAGGTTGACGAAGCGCACGTCGGGGTTCTGGAAGACGGTCCGGGAGGCCGTCGTGAAGTCGCTCCACCGCGTGCCGACGCCGATCACGACGTCGGCCTCGCGGGCCAGCGCATTGGCGGCCGTCGTACCCGTCGACCCCACGGCGCCCATCTCCTGCGGATGTCCGTGCGGGAGCGAGCCCTTGCCGGCCTGGGTCTCGCCGACCGGGATCCCGGTCGAGGCGCACAGGTCCAGCAACGCCTGCTCGGCGCCCGAGTAGTGCACACCTCCACCAGCGACGATCATCGGCCGCCGGGCTCCGCGGACGACGTCCGCGGCCGCGACGATGCGCGCCTTCTCGGCCGGCGGCCGGGCCACGTGCCAGATGCGGTCGGCGAACAGCTCGACGGGCCAGTCGTGCGCCTCGGCCTGCACGTCCTGCGGCAGCGCCAGGGTGACGGCCCCGGTCTCCGCAGGATCGGTGAGCACGCGCATCGCCTGGAGCAGCGCCGACGGCAGCTGCTCGGCGCGCCAGATCCGGTCGAAGTAACGAGATACCGGACGAAACGCGTCGTTGACGGTCAGGTCGCCGGCGTACGACGCCTCGAGCTCCTGGAGCACCGGCGCCGACCGCCGGGTCGCGAAGGTGTCCGAGGCGAGCAGCAGCACGGGAAGCCGGTTGATGGTCGCCAGCGCGGCACCCGTGACCATGTTCGTCGAGCCCGGGCCCACCGAGGCCGTGCACACCCAGGTCTGCAGCCGGTCCTTCTGGCGGGCGAAGGCCACCGAGGTGTGCACCATCGCCTGCTCGTTGCGGGCCAGCACGTAGGGCAGGGCTGGGCGGGTCCCGGCCTCCAGCGCCTTCGTCTCGTGCTGCAGCAGCGCCTGCCCGATGCCGGCGACGTTGCCGTGCCCGAAGATGCCGAAGCAGCCGGCGAAGAGCCGCTGCCGCTCACCGTCCCGCTCCGACCACTGGACGGCCAGGAACTCGACCGCCGCCTGGGCGACGGTCAGCCGAATCGTCTCGCTCATCGGGGATGTCCTCCTAGGGGCAGCCTGGGGTCGACGGCCATGCCTTCCCACGTCTGACGCACCCAGCCGTGGCTCGGGTCGTCGCAGATCAGCCAGGCCCGCTGGTCGCCGGGCCCCGCCATCACGTTCAGGTAGTACAGGTCGTAGCCGGGCGCGGCCATCGACGGGCCGTGCCAGCCGTGCGGGACCAGCACGACGTCACCCGTGCGCACCTCCGCGAAGACGTCGATGGGCCGTTCGGCGGTGCCGTACACCCGCTGGTACCCCACCGGGTCGTGGTGCCCGGTCGCCGTGGCGCCGCCCTCCACCCGTGTCTCGAAGTAGTAGATCTCCTCGAGCTCCGTCTCGACCCCGTCACGGTCCTCGTCGTGCTTGTGCGGCGGGTACGAGCTCCAGTTGCCGGCCGGGGTGAGCACCTCCACGGCGATGATCGAGTCGGCCTCGAGCACGTGGGGTACGGCAAAGTTGCGGACCTCGCGCGAGCAGCTGCCCGCGCCTCGCAGCTCGACCGGGACCTCGTCGGCGGCGACGTGCCGGAACTTCGTCGCGGCACCCGGTCCGCGGACCCGCGCCGCGCAGATCGCGATCCGGGACCCGGCCGCCGTCCCGGTGACCTCGAGGCTCGAGCCCGCGGGCACGTAGGCGACATCCGTGGGGCCCGCGAAGACCGACGCACGACCCAGCAGGTCGGCCTGGTGCTCGACACCGCCCGGGTCGGTGCACGCCACCGATGCGGCACCGCTCAGGGGGACGACGACGTACTCCCAGCCGGGCTCGTGGACGGACCAGCGCTCCCCGGCCTCGAGAGTGACGACCCGGAGACCTGTGTGCAGCCAGCCGGGGCGCGACGCATCGACGAGCACGTCGCAGCCGTCGCGCCGAGCCGTGCCGCTCGGCAGGAACCACTGCGAGTCGCTGCCCGTCATCGTGCCCCCGGGTTCACTCCGTGGACCAGCTCTGCCGCGATGTCCACCGCCGCGGCGACGTCGCCGTCCGGCGGGAACAGCAGCGCGCGACCGATGACGAGACCACGCACGGCCGGCAGCTCGAGCGCCTTGCCCCACGCCCGGTAGGTGTCCGCCGGGTCACCCTGGGGGTCCCCGCCCAGCAGCAGGGTGGGCATGGTGGTGGCTTCCATCACGCGGGCGAGCTCGTCGACGACCGGCAGCTTCAGCCAGGTGTGGGCACTGCTGGCCCCGAGCCCCGCGGCGATGTGGATGGACCGGATCGTGTTGTCGGGGTCGAGAAGGTTCGTCACCCGACCGCCGTGGACGACGGACATGAACGGCTCGACCATGGCCATCAGCCGATGCTGGGCGAGCTCGCTCACGGCATGCCCGGTGCTCTCCAAGGTCGCCACGGTGCCGGGGTCGGACAGGCAGATGCGGGTCAGCATCTTCCCGCCGTCGAGGCCCCGTGCGGCGATCTCAGCAGCCGTGTAGGCGGTGAACCGGTCGTCGAGCTCGAAGCTCGCGCCCTGCAGCCCACCGCGGTTCATCGACCCGATGACCAGCTTGTCCTCCAGGACACCCATCAGCAGCAGGTCGTCGAGGATGTCAGGGGTGCCCAGGACCCCGTCGACCCCGGGCCGCGACAGCGCGGTGGCGAGCCGCTCGAGCAGCGCTGGGCGGCTGGCCATCGCCATCGCCTCGGAGCGGACCCCGAGGGCGCCCCGGGCAGGGTGGTCGGCAGCGACGAGCAGCAGCCGCCCGTCGGCTCCGAGGAGGGGACGCCTCTTGCGGGCGTCCCAGCCTTGAGCGATCCGGTGCGGTTCGCGGGCCCGGATCTCGGTGAGCTCCACCATCGTGGTCACGGCTTCCTCTCGAAGGTACGGCTGGCGAGGGCCTGCTCGATCTCTGCTTCGTCCGGCATGGCGGTGGAGCACTCCAGGCGTCCGGCGACCAGGGCGCCGGCGACATTGGCGAACTCGAGGATGCGTCGCAGCTCCCAGCCGGCGAGGAGACCGTGCACGAGCGCCCCGCCGAACGCGTCACCGGCTCCGAGACCGTTGACGACGTTGACCGGGTAGGGCGGCACCTCGACGCGCTCGTCCGCAGTCGCAGCGAGCACTCCCTTGGGACCCTGCTTGACGACGGCGATCTCGAGGCCGCGCTCGAGGAGGGCGTCCGCGGCACGCTGCGGGTCGGTCTCACCGACGGCGACCTCGCACTCCTCACGGTTGCCGACGGCCACGGTGACGTGCTCGAGCGCCTTCCCGACCTCCTCGGAGGCTTCGCGAGGGTCGGCCCAGAACATCGGCCGGTAGTCGAGGTCGAGGATGGTGTGGCGGCGCCGGGCCCGCGCCTCCCAGGCGACGGCGTGGGCCGCGCGAGAGGGCTCCTGGGACAGGCCGGTGACGGTGGCCCAGAACACCTCGGCCTCACGAATCGCGTCCAGCGGCAGGTCGGCCGCCGTGATCTGCAGGTCGGGCGCCGTGGGGTACCTGTAGAAGTAGAGCGGGAAGTCGTCCGGCGGGAACACCTCGCAGAAGGTCACGGGGGTCGGCGGGCCCTCACCGGCCGTGATGAAGGTGGGGTCCACGCCGAGGCGCTCCGCCTCGAGTCGTACGTACCGCCCGAACGGGTCCAGCCCCGTGCGCGTCACCAGTGCCGAACGGCGTCCGTAGCGGGCAGCGGCGACGGCAACGTTGGTCGCGCTCCCGCCGAGGAACTTCTGGAACGTCTGCACGTCCTCGAGTCCGACACCGTGCTCGAGCGGGTAGATGTCGACACCCGTGCGTCCCATCGAGACCAGGTCGAAGCCAGTCACGTCGCGTCTCCGATCTCGTTCATCTCCACCGCACGTCCGGTCGCCCGTGAGATCTCGCAGGCTTCGGCGACCCGGAACGCCTCCAGAGCGTCCGCCACGGTGCAGGGGTTCTCCGTCCGTCCGGCCACGACGTCGCAGAACGCGGCCAGCTCGACGCGGTAGGCGGGCAGGAACCGTTCCATGAACGACCACTTCTGCGGACCCCGCGGGTAGTCGACGCCGGCCTCGGCCGAGAGGACGGCCAGCGAGTCGTCGTACCCGACGCCGATGGTCCCCTCCGACCCCATGACCTCCATCCGGACATCGTGACCGCCGCCGTTGTACCGGGTGGCGGAGATCGTGACGAGCGTCCCGTCGTCGAGGGTGAGCACGGCGGCGCCCGTGTCGATGTCTCCGCCCTCGGTGAAGAAGCTCGCGCCCTTGTTCGCGCCCACGGCGTAGACGCTGGCGACCTCGCGACCGGTCACGAAGCGGAGCACGTCGAAGTCGTGGATGCTGCAGTCTCGGAACAGGCCTCCGCTGGTGGGGATGTAGGCGGCGGGCGGCGGCGACTGGTCGTGGGTGTTCGCCCGGACCGTGTGGATGAAGCCCAGCTCACCGCTGACGACGGCCTCCCGGGCACGCCGGTAGCCGGCGTCGAACCGGCGCTGGAACCCGACCTGCACCGGGACCTCGGTCTCGTCGACCAGGTGCACCAGCTCCACCGTCTCCGCGAGGGTGGCGGCCACCGGCTTCTCGCAGAAGACCGGCACCTTCGAGGCCATGGCGGCACGGATGGCCGGGGCATGCCCGGACGTCGACGTGGTGATGACGAGGGCGTCCACCCGCGACAGCAGGTCGTCGAGGTCCGGCGCGAACTCGTAGCCGTGCTCCTCGGCCAGTCGCGCTGCACCATCCGGAAGGGCATCCGCGACGACGATCTGCTCGACGTCCTCGAGGGCCGCCAAGGTCGATGCGTGAAAGGCGCCGATCCGCCCAGTCCCTGCCAGTCCGATTCGCATGGATCAGATGTCCCGTCTGTGTCGCACGTGAGGAGTCGCGGGTCGTTGATGGCCAGCATCAACGATGCAGGCTGGGCGTCGAGGCGTCAATAGTTTGTCCTTACGTCATTACTTGACCATTGCCTAAAGATGGTCCGGTAGTATCTGTGCTATGAGCGCTCTACAAGTCAAGGTGATGATCGACCGGCAGTCCCCCGTGCCGCTGTACCACCAGCTTGCCGAGCAGTTCAGCAATGCGATCACCGTCGGCCAGCTGCAGCCGGGCGATGCGTTCGAGAACGAGATCGCGGTCGCGGAGCGGCTTCAGGTCTCCCGACCCACGGTGCGCCGCGCCATCCAGGAGCTCGTCGACCAGGGCCTCCTGCTGCGTCGCCGCGGGCTCGGCACGACGGTCGCGAACAGCAAGGTGCATCGGAAGTTCGAGCTCACCAGCCTCTACGACGACCTCGTGCGGGACAAGCGCCATCCGCGTACCACCGTCATCGAGCACGAGATCAGGACGGACGAGCGGGCCGCGTCTGCGCTCGACCTGACGGCGGACGCTGAACTTCTGTACGTCGTGCGAGTCCGTTACGCGGGCGACACCCCCCTGGCCCTGATGACGAACTGGCTGCCACCGGGTCTCAGCGACCTGACGCGCGAGGAGCTGGAGGGCCAGGGGCTCTACGCCTGTCTCCGGGACCGTGGGGTGAAGCCGGTCGTGGCTCAACAGAACATCGGCGCCCGGATGCCGACGGCGCTCGAGCGCCGGCATCTCGAGATTCGCGGCTCGCAGCCGGTGCTCACGATGACCCGGATGGCCTTCGACGCGTCCGGCAACGCCGTGGAGTTCGGCGACCACAGCTACCGCGCCTCGGACTACACCATCGACCTGATGGTCGACGAGCGCTAGCCACCGCGGCGGCCCTCAGCGCCTTCCCGGCCGTCGAGAGCCGATGGCGGCCTCACGGTCGCCGGCGGCGCACAGTAAAATTGGTGGCCACAGCCCGGCTACCAGCGGGCTGGTCTCGGTGGAAGGCAAGGACATGGGCGACAAGGAGCAGCTCCAGGAGCTGCACGATGCCTACGTGTGGGAAGTCAACGCGGCGGTCGGCGAGGGTCGCCCCGACCTGGTCTGGCAGCTTGCGGACGCCTACCTCGACGAGGCCCTCGAGCTCATGACCGCGGACGTGCCGACCACGTGTGGACGACCGGACTGCGCAATCTGCCAGCAGCCCCACCCAGCACACGCCCGGCCACGTCGCCGTGGGTGGCGTCACCGCACGCGGGGCCGTCTCTCGGGTCGTCGTTGACGTACCCCTCCTCCCGGTGGACGCGGATGGGGTTGTGAGCGACGCTGTGCCACATGCACCCGCGCCACCAGACCGCTCTCGAGATGGCCGAGGCCGCCAGCGCCTGGCTGGGTGCGCTGACGGCCGAGCAGCGGGCGGTCGCCCACGGCCCCGCGCCCGCGTACGACGACCCGCTCGACGCCGAGCGCCGACGGTGGTTCTACACACCCACCGACCACGGCGGCCTGACCGTGCAGCAGCAGGGACCCGCGCAGCAGCGCGCGGCGATGAGGCTGGTGGCGACGGGGCTGTCCATGGCCGGGTACGTCACGGTCGCGACAACGATCGGGCTGGAGAACGTGCTCGACCGTGTCGAGGGGTTCGTGACTCGGTTCGATCGCGAGCGCGGCCGCGACCCGGGGCTCTACTACCTGCGCGTCTTCGGCGAGCCAGGTAGTGACGGCCCCTGGGGATGGCGGTTCGGCGGTCACCACGTATCCCTCAACAACCTCGTGGTCGACGGCGAGCTCGTCACCACGACACCGTGCTTCATGGGCGCCAACCCGGCGTCCGCCCCGCTGCTCGGCGGCACAGTCGCCCGACCGTTGGCCCGGGTCGAGGATCTCGCGCGCGAGCATCGTCCGTTCGCTCACGCCCGACCTCGCCGCACGGGCCGTCCTGCTGGACAAGGCGCCCTCGGATGTCGTCACCGCCA
>CAVPRC010000006.1:0-927448 GCA_963707755.1 uncultured Actinomycetota bacterium
GCGCGTGCAGCTCGTCGAGGTCCTCGGAGATCAGCAGCACGCCCGTGCCGGTGTCGCGGAGCTCGGCCAGCTGCGCGTGGACGTACTGGTAGGCGCCGATGTCGAGCCCCCGGGTCGGGTGGGCCACCACCAGCGCACGCGGCTGCCGCGCGAGTGCCCGCGCCAGCAGCACCTTCTGCATGTTGCCGCCCGAGAGCGACGAGACCGGGTCGGTCGGCCGGGCCCGGATCGCGAACTGCTCGATCAGCTGCTCGGCGTGGGCCCGGATCGCGGCGCGGTCCATCCGGCCGCGACGGCTGAACGAGTCGAGGTCCTCGAGGACGAGGTTCTGCTCCACGCTGAGCGAGGCGACCACGCTGCCCCTGCGGTCCTCGGTGAGCCGTCCGAGTCCCGCCGCGAGGCGTGCGGCGACCGGGGCGTCGGTGATGTCGGTGTCACCCACCCGGACCCGCCCGGCGCTCGCCGGCCGAGTGCCGGCGAGGACGTCCATCAGCTCGGTCTGCCCGTTGCCGCTGATCCCGGCGATCCCGACGATCTCCCCTGCCCGCACGCTCAGGCTCAGGTCGTCGAGCACGGACCTGTCGGCTTCGGTCACCGTGACGCCGGCCAGCTCCAGGACCACGCGCTCGTCGCCGGTCGACCGGTCGGGTGCCGGATCCGTTGCGGCCCCTCCGGGCGACAGCCCCACCGCAGCTGCCGTCTCCTCGTCGGTCGGCCGAGCAGCGACCGACCCCATCATCAGCCCCGCCAGCTCCTCGGCCCGGACCTCGGACGTGACTCGCTCCCCCACCAGCCGACCGCGCCGCAGCACCACGACACGGTCGGAGATCTCGGCCACCTCACGCAGCTTGTGAGAGACGAGCAGCACGCCCAGCCCGGCACCCCGGAGCCGCTCGACGGTGGCGAAGAGCGCACGCACGTCCTGAGGGGTGAGCACCGCGGTCGGCTCGTCCAGGATCAGCACCCGGCAGTCGTGGAACAGCGCCTTGACGATCTCGACCCGCTGCCGCTCCCCGATCGACAGGGTGGACACGAGCCGGTCGGGCTCGATGTGCACGCCCAGCCGATCCATGGCGTCCATGACGCGCTGCCGGTTCCCTCGTACGTCGACCCGCCCGAGGCCCACCGAGGACAGCGCGACGTTCTCGGCGACCGTCATGGTCTCCACGAGCGAGAACTCCTGCGTCACCATCCCGATCCCGGCAGCCATGGCGTCGCGTGGTGACGCGATGTCGACCGGCCGGCCGTCGACGGCGATCGTGCCGCCGTCCGGCCAGACGAGGCCGTAGACGACTTTCATCAACGTCGACTTGCCGGCTCCGTTCTCGCCGAGCATCGCCACGACCTCGCCGGGTGCGACGGTGAGGTCGACCGTGTCAACGGCGAGCAGGTCGCCGTACCGCTTGGTGATCCCGGCGAGCTCGAGCAGGGGCGTCGCGGCTGCTGTCACTGCTTGGAGACATCGATCGATCCGGCCGGTGCCGACTCGTCGACGGGGGTCGTGGACGAGCCGTCCATGATCGCCGCCTCCTGGGCCTCGACCTTCTGGACGAGGTCGTCAGGCACGCCGCCGACGACGTCGGTGTTGATCTCCGCGAGCTCGCTGCCCTTCTCCTTCATGAAGGAGTACTTCCCGAGGTCCTCCGCCTTCGGCGACGAGTTGGCCTGGGCCACGACCGCCTCGACGGTCGGCAGCATGTGCCACACCAGGGAGGTGACGACGTTCTTGGGCGCCTCCTCCTTCTGGTCGACCATCATCCCGATCACCGGCACGTCGGCTTCCTTGGCCGCGGCGATCACGCCGTCGCGCTCGGCGAACAGGACGTCGGCTCCTGCGGAGAGCTGCGCCTGGGCGGCCTGCTTGGCGGTCGCCGGGTCGAAGAAGCTGTTGATGAAGGACACCTTGACCGTGGCCTTCGGGTTGGTCTCCTTCGCCCCCTGCACGAAGGCGTTGACGATCCGGTTGACCTCCGGGATCGGCATCGCGCCGACCACGCCGATGGTGTTCGACTTCGTCAGCCCGCCCGCGAGCATCCCGGAGAGGTACGCCGGGTCCTGCAGCCAGTTGTCGAAGACGCTGAGGTTCGGCGACTGCGGCTTCTCGCCCGACCCGAACGCGAACGGAATGTCCGGGAACTCGGCCGCCACCTTGCGGACCGCCTCCTCCGCGGCAAACGCGTCGCCGATGATCGCGTCGGGCTTCTCGTTGGTGGCGATGTCCCGCAACCCGCGCTCCATCGCGTCGGCGGTGGCGAGGTTGTCGACGTGCTTGTAGTGGATGTCGCCGTTCTCGGCGGCCTGGTTCAGCGCGGCATGGATGGCGCCGTCCCACGGCTCCTCGAGCGGGGTGGCGAAGACGCCGTAGACCAGCGGCTTGTCGCCGCCTCCGGTGCCCGCGTCCCCGCCAGACGTCTCCTCGCCGGTCGTGCCCCCGCAGGCGGCCAGGAGCAGAACGAGCACCGCGCCGGTGAAGGCGAGCAGGACGCTACGTGGGCTGCGGCGGACGCGAGGGCTCGGAAACATCGTGGACCTCCGGAGGACGAGACCGTCAGGAGCACCACGCTCGGTCACGAGCGAGCAACGGAGACATGGTGTCCGTCGCTCGGAGCGTACTACCGGCTGGCCCTTCCGTCCTCGGCGCTGGGCGACCCATTTCAGACGGCAGCGCGTCAGCCGCTGGTCCGGGACGTGGCGCGGCTTGCAGGTCCCAGCGGCACCGCCGGCCTGTGCCGACATGAAGAGCAGCCGGAGCAGCAGGTCGGCTGCCCGGGCCACCTCGTGGCGGGGCCGGTGATGAGCAGGTCGAGAAGCAGCCCCGGTCCGCGTCGGGAGCGAGGTGCGCGCGGGGTCTTCGCCTTGTCGTCCGGGCGCCGGACTGCGGCAGCCAGGGCGCGATCAGCTCTTCCCGCAAGCGACGCGGCGTGCTCCCTGCCGTGCATGGGGTGAGCCGCCGGCCCCGCACGAGAGGAGCTCGGCGCCTACGTAGTGGGGGGCCTGAAGCCACCCGCGCCTCCGTCCTCGGGCTGACGCGGGCCTCCGCCTCCTCAGTGTCGTCCTGGAGGAGTCACGTCTGCCCCGGCTCGGCACCGCAGGCACGTCTTGGCGGCCGCTGATCGACAGATCACAGCCAAGCCGCCCATCAAGTTGGTGGATTCGTGGACTGAGGGAGACGACGTCTTCTGTCTCGTCAACAGACACCCCGAGCACTACGACGGCACCCTCGGCCTCCATCGTGTGGTGGAGGACGACTGGACCATCGACGGCGTCGTAGATCAGGTGCTAGTTGGGGAATTGGGCGAGCCTCTTGGGAGCATGGAAGACACGCTTCACCGAGACGCGCGCGGAGTGATGTGGTGGAGCGGCGACCTGCCCGAATGGAAGGGGCCGCCGCGGTAGAGGCACGGACCCTGCCGCGATGCGCGTGCACAAGAGGGTGCGTCGTTCGGCCGCGGCACCGGGCGCGGGTCGGGCTGACCCGTCTCGGGTTGCGGGTGTGCAGCGAGGGCGTTCGCGACCTGGCGGACGACGCCCACTCGCGGGGGAATCAACTGCCGTGCGTCCGAACGGACATCGAGTGTCGGCGAGGAAGTGGACGTGGCCGAGTTCCCGCGATGCTTATCGCGCTCTGGAACGCAGCTGAAATCCTCTTTCCCTACCTCTTGAACGCCTTCTTGAGGTGGTCGCCGGCCGTCTTGAGCTGTGACATTCGTTGGTCGCGCTTGCCTTCGTTTTCGAGCGGCTTGTCGCGCCGAGCGCGACCGGCAAGCTCCTTCGCCTGGCCGCCGAGGTTCTGACCTAGGTGCTTGGCCCTGTCCCCAATGCCCATCTTTCCCACACCTGTACCCGTCCCCGTTGAAAGGTCCTGACGACTTGAAATCTACCCTCTTCCCACGAAGCCGCCCGGGGGGTTCTGATCAGGCGTGGTGGGATCCACGAAGGCATGGCTGGCATGATTCGCGCCGATCGCTTCGACGCCTTGAGGCATCTGGTGACCGTCGCGGGCACGCGGCGCCGAGCTGGCGTTCTCAGCGGCGAAAACGTCGTGAGCGCAGCATGTGGTCGGGACCGCCGGGCGCCATTCGATAAACATCAGGGGCGCGGACGGCTGTCGACGGTGGTGGCGGGCAAGCCTCCGGGAAACGGGGACTCACGCCAGTGCACGCTGCTGAGCTGTAGAGAGAAGCCGGCCAGGAACATCGCCCGGCCGACGACTATGTGACCAAGCCGTTCAGACCCGTACGTTCGACCACGTTCCACGGGAGGCCCGGCAACCTCGAAGCGGGCATTAGCCTTCGTCAAGAACGAGGCCGGGCCCATGCTCGACACGATCGAGGGCTGTCGCGGCCTCTCGCTGCTGGTCGACCACGAGACCGGGCAGTGCATCGCAACAAGTTCGTGGGAGAACGAGGCGGCCATGCGCGCCAGCGATGAGCCGCTTCGCCCGATCCGCGATCGAGGGCGGGACATCCTCGGCGGCTCCATGCGGGTGGACGACTGGGAGATCGCCGTCATGCACCGGACCCATCACGGCGAGTGCTGCCGAGTCCAGCTGGCTGCAGGGTGACCTCGACGTCATGACGGAGACGTTCCGGGTCAGGATCCTTCCCGACCTCGAGCAGACCCCTGGATTCTGCAGCGCCAGCCTGCTGGTGAACCGGTCGACCGGCCTGGGCTGCGCCACCACGGCCTGGGAGACCCGTGCCGCAACCCGCAGGATCCCATGCCCATGAGCTCGTCCAGCTTGGCGTTGAGCTGTTCGCCGCCGAGCGTCTGGTTGGTCACGATGAGATAGAGGGCCATGCGCCTCGCTCCAAGGCTGCCGATGACCGATCCCGCGTTGTCGGCGGTACCTATTTTACGGCGCGATCCACGCCAGGCCCCTCGAAACCTCGTGGGCGGTCGCGCATGCACCGCTCACGCGGATCAGCATGCGCGCGCAGTCGCGGCGTTGACGGTCGGCCGACTCCGGCGACTGCTCAGCGGTAGTGGCGCCGTACCGTCTCGAACTCGCTCGGTCCCGGTGCCCAGGAGGCGATCCACGGGCCTGTGCCCTCGGACTGGTCGAGCACGCCTTCCTCGAGCCAGGTGAACTCCCCGTTCAGCACGCGGCGCGCGATCTGCCGGTCGGTGTCGTCGGTGTTAGCCCATAGTCGTTCGAACAGGTGATCCACTCGTAGTCGGGACTGTTCGCAGAAGGCGTCCGCGAGCGCGTAGGCCGCCCGGCCCCGTTCGGGGTCGTCGTGACGGATCATCTCGGCTCGGGAGCAGGCCGCGGCGATGGCGAACAGCTCGGCACCTATGTCGACGATCCGGCCCAGGAAGCCCTGCTTGTACTCGAGCTTCGCCTGCCAGCGCGACATGCCGTAGAAGGTTTGTCTTGCTAGCTTGCGCGAGGACCGCTCGGCGTATCGCAGGTGCCGGGCGAGTGGCCCGAACTCGCGGTACGACCCGGGCACGGTCCCCTTGCCCGCGGCCAGCTGCGGCAGCCACTTGGCGTAGAAGCCGCTGGCCTTGGCCGCGGCCCGCATCTTCCGCGGCAGGTCGGCGTCGACGACAGCTAGGTCACCCGCGGCGCCCAGGTGGGCATCGACTGCCTCGCGGGCGATGATCAGGTGCATGATCTCGGTGGAGCCCTCGAAGATCCGGTTGATCCGCAGGTCGCGCAGCACCTGCTCGGCGTTGACCGCCCGCTCGCCCCGCGCAGCGAGCGAGGCGGCGGTCTCGTAGCCACGTCCACCCCGGATCTGGACCAGCTCGTCGGCCACCAGCCACGCCATCTCGCTCGACCAGAGCTTGGCAAGCGCCGCCTCGATGCGGATGTCCCTGGAGCCGGCGTCCGCAAGCTCCGCGGACAGCCCCAGCACCGCCTCGAGGGCGAACGTCGTTGCGGCGATGAAGGAGAGCTTCTCCGCGACCGCGCCGTGCTGCCCGACCGGGCGTCCCCACTGCACGCGTTCGCCCGACCACTCGCGGGCAATCTTCAGGGACCACTTCCCGGCGGCCGCGCACAGTGCGGGGATGGACAGCCGTCCGGTGTTGAGCGTGGTGAGCGCGATCTTGAGGCCCTCGCCCTCCCGGCCGAGCCGGTTCTCGACCGGAACCCGCACCTGGTGGAAGCGGGTGACGCCGTTCTCCAGGCCCTTGAGGCCCATAAACGCGTTGCGCCTCTCGACAGTGATCCCCTCCGAACCGGTGTCGACCACGAACGCGCTGATCCCGCCACGACCGTTCTGGTGTTCCGGCACCCGTGCCATCACCACGACGAGCTCGGCGATGACGCCGTTGGTGGTCCACAGCTTCACCCCGTCGAGGAGGTACGCCGTGCCATCCTCGGTCAGTGTGGCCGTCGAGGACATCCGGGCCGGGTCGGAGCCGACGTCGGGCTCGGTCAGCAGGAACGCGGTGATCGCGCCGGCGGCGCAGCGGGGCAGGAACCGTTGCTTCTGCTCTTCGCTGCCGAACATCTTGACCGGCTCCGGGACCCCGATCGACTGATGGGCCGAAACCAGAGCGCCAATACTCGGATGCACCGAGCCGACCAGGGTCAGCGCCTTTCCGTAGTAAGCCATGCTGAGCCCGAGACCGCCGTACTGGCGCGGGATCTTGATCCCGAACGTGCCGATCACCGACAGGGCAGCGACGTACTCGTCGGGGATCCGGTCCTCGCGCTCGATCCGCTGACCGTCGAGCGTCTCGCACACCGCGCGAAGATCGCCCAGAAAGGCCTCGCCACGCGCGATGTCCTGGGCGGCGCCCCGCGGGTGAGGGTGGATCAGCGAGAGGTCGAAGCGACCCAGGTAGAGGTCTTTGGCGAAGCTCGGCTGGCTCCACCCGGTCTCGCGTGCAGCCTCGGCCAGCTCGCGAGCCTCCGTCTCGGTTGCGTCCACGCGGGTGCTCGACCCAGCCGACTCAACTCCCGGCGGCTCCGGCACAGGTGTCGCCTCAAGGCCATCGTGGCGGGGCTCGGCATTGGTCGTCTCGGTCACGTCGTAGCCCATCCGTGCTCCTACCGGTTGGTTACCACCCAGTGTTACCACCAAGTAATGGCCAAGGGGAAGAGGCGGTGAGACCGCTCCACGACTGACGGTCCCGTGGTCCTCGGCGCGACTGCTGGCCCTCCGGCCCCCTTCGCGGCGCCGGAGTCGAGACGCACGGATCATGTGCAGGGTGGTGCAACACCTTGGTCGTCCTCGCCGAGTAGCACGAATGGCCGCCGGACCAGAACGCGTCCCAGATCCTGTCGATCTTGCTCTTCAGCTCACCGGTGATCACGGGAGAGCCCTAGACGGGACGGCGGACAAAACCTGCCAAAACCACAGCAGCCGCACCGCCTCACGGCGGTGCGGCTGCTGTACAAGAGGGAGTCCGCAGGTGGGCTCTCACCCACTTTTTCGCGAACTGGGTGCTCGCTCTTCCGCGAACACCCCTTGGTTGGTTGGTGGAGCTGGCGGGAATCGAACCCGCGTCCTTCGGCGTCGAACCAGGGCTTCTCCGGGTGCAGTCAGTGATGTCGTTTTCTCAGCCTCGGCGCTCCCACTGACACGTCGCCGACAGGCTCAGCCACAGAAAAGTCCCGAACAGTCCTCGTGGCCCGGACTGTGCAGCAAGCCTCCTAGATGAGGCCAGGTTCTAGAGCGGAGGCGCCTCTAGTCTGACCCGTTGCCCCGCCGTCAGGCGGCGAGGGCGAACGAACTGCGCTTGGAGTTGGCAGTTATTGGTTTCCAAGGATCGTTTACGAGATGACCTTGGATCCTCGACCCGCTTCCCCTGGAACTAACGTCCCAAGTCGAAACCGATCAGCCCCTCTTGAGTTGTCAATCAGTGCAACCACTGTACCCGGATCAACCGACGGGCCGCACGCGCTATTCCGCACCCGGCTCCCCCGGCTCACGAGGCGAAGCCCGCGTGCACGTGGTCGTGGTGGGTTGCGTCACTGAAGAACTGCGGTGCCGCCCCGAGGAGGTAGGGTCCGCCGACGTTGTAGGACCCGGCGGCTGCCGCGGCCTCCATGTAGCCGGTCACCAGCCGACGCGGCGTCCGGGAGTCCACGACGGGGTGCCCGTCGATCCGCCACGTGTCGAAGGCCCGCCCCCGCGGGTGGTCGCTGAGCCGCGAGGTCCCGAAGACGTGGAGCGGGTGCCCGCTCCGCACGACGCTGACGCCGATCGTGAACCGGTGCGCGAGCGTGAGCATCGCGGTGAGCACGCTGTCGTGCACCTGCCCGGACAGCACGTCGGCGCGCGCGGCCGGGGGGAGGTCGATGCGAGGGTGGCGGAGCACCCGGTGGGCGGCGCCGGAGAGGCGGCGCGCGGGCGGGCCGGGGCGCGACGGGTGCACGGCGACCACCCGCCAGGCGCCACCGGAGCGAACCAGCCGGACGTCGTACGTCGCACCCCCCGGCCGCACGTCGCCCGAGGGTGCACGGGTCCAGCTCCGGCAGACCACGAGCACCGAGGCGGACGACGGGAGGATGCCGCCGTACTGCGCGTCGATGACCTGGAGGGCGGAGCCGCGGGTGTTCCCGCGACGCTCGATCAGACGGACAGCCGCGCGCTTGGCGGCCGGCTCGACATCGTGGGGGTCGGCGTGCCAGCTCGTGACCGCCGGCAGCGGGGTCGCCGAGGGCGACGGAGAGCCGGAGACCGTGGGCGCCGGTGCGGTCGGCTGCCCGGTCGGCTGCGGGTCGGTTGCCGGGTCGACGACGGTCGCGCCGCTCCCTCCGAGCAGCCGGCGACGAGCGTGCCGACTCCGAGGAGGAGGAAGTGACGGCGTGGCAGGTCCGGACCCACGTCCCCAGTCTGGCGCGACGGTCGGGCTCAACCCAGCAGGCGGTGGCCGTTCTCCCAGCAGACTGCCCGCAGCCAGTCGTCCCCGAGGTCGAGCCGCTCGAGCGCCTCGAGCTGGTGGGCGTAGGGGTAGGGGATGTTCGGGAAGTCCGAGCCGAGCAGGACCCGGTCCCGCAGGTCACGCAGCCGCGGACGCAGGGCGGCCGGGAACGGCGCCATCTCCTCGAAGAAGTCGGTGAACGCCATCGTGGTGTCGAGGTGCACCCGCTCGAAGTCCGCGGCGATCTCGACGAAACCGGTGTACTCCGGCGCGCCCATGTGCGCGATCACCGCGGTCAGACGCGGGTGCCGCTCCATGAGCTTCCGCATCGGGCCGGGGCCGGTGTGGTCGTTGCCGACCGGTCCCCCGCTCGCGTGTACGACGACCGGGGTGCCCGCCTCGGCCAGCAGGCCCCAGGCGTCGTCGAGCAGCGGGTCGTTCAGGTCGAAGTCACCGACCTGGACGTGCACCTTGAAGATCTGCGTGCCCGCCTCGACGCGGGCTGCGACGTACTCACCGACGCCGTCCTCGGGGAAGAACGTCGCCGACGACAGGCACTCGGGCACCTCGGCGGCCAGCGTGGCGGCCCACTCGTTGAGGTAGCCCGCGATGCCGGGCCGGTGGGCGTAGGGCAGGGACGGGAAGTGGCGCACCCCGAGCGCGCGCAGGTGGGCCACCCGCTCGGCGTCGTCGCCGCGGTACTCCAGCGGCCACGGCCGGCCGATCAGCGGGCCGGCGGAGTCGAACTGCTCGCGCACCTTGGCCATGACGGGAGGCGGCAGGAAGTGCACGTGCACGTCGAACAGCCCGGGCAGCCCGAGCCGCTGCCACCAGGCGGGGACGTCCGCGTCCGAGAGGGTCAAGCCGAGCCCTACTCCGGGAGTCCCTTGAGCCGACGGCCGACGGCCTGCTGGGCCTCGCGGGCGGCCTGCCGCTCGGCGAGCGCGTGCCGCTTGTCGTAGGTCTTCTTGCCCTTGGCGAGGGCGATCTCGATCTTGGCGCGGCCGTCCTTGAAGTACAGCGACAGCGGCACGATGGTCAGCCCGCGCTCGTTGACGCGCCGCTCGATCTTGTCGATCTCGGCCCGGTTGAGCAGCAGCTTGCGCTTGCGGCGGGCGGCGTGGTTGGTCCAGGTGCCCTGGGTGTACTCCGGGATGTGCACGCCGTGCAGCCACACCTCGTGGTCCTCGATGTCGCAGAACCCGTCGATCAGGGACGCGCGACCGGCCCGCAGCGACTTCACCTCGGTGCCCTGGAGGACCATGCCGGCCTCGAAGGTGTCCTCGATGAGGTAGTCGTGCCGCGCCTTCTTGTTCTGCGCGACGAGCTTGTGCCCCTGCTGCTTGACCATGAGGACGATTCTCTCAGGTCAGGGCAACGGGAATCTCGACAGGCTCGATCGGCCGACGGCGGCGGCTCGATCGGCCGACGGTCGACGGCCGAGCCGGCTCGACGGCCGGATGGCTCGATCGGCCGACGCCGGTCGGGACGGGTCAGAACCAGTTGAACGGGTTCACCGGGCCGCCGTTCTGCAGCACCGTGTAGTGCAGGTGGCAGCCGGTCGACCAGCCGGTCGTGCCGACGTACCCGACGACCTCGCCGCGGTGCACGTGCTGACCGACGTTGACGATGGCCGGACCGGACATGTGGTTGGTGATCGTGGCCAGCCCCACCCCGTGGTGGAAGCCGTGGTCGATGATCACCCGGTTGCCCCAGGCGGTCTGGAAGTACTTCTCGACCACCACACCCGAGGCGGCGGCGTGGATCGGGGTGCCGCAGCCGGCCCCGAAGTCGACGCCGTCGTGCAGCGACCGGTAGCCGTAGATCGGGTGCGTCCGCCAGCCGAAGGGGGACGTCACCGGCCCCGAGACCGGGATAGTCCAGGAAGCCGTTGGAGTGGATCGGGCCGCCGTCGGCCAGGATCGGGCCGGACTGCCCGGCACGGCGAGCCGCGGCCAGCGCCCGGCGACGGGCCTCCTCCGCGCGCTTGCGGAGGATCGCCTCGATCCGGTTGCGCTCCTTCTGCAGGCCGTGCAGCTGGGCGAGGTCCGCCTGGCGGGCGTTCTCGGCCTCCTTCTGCGCGTCGGCACGCAGGTCGACGAGGTTCGAGACCTGGGTCTCGGCGTCCTCGGCCTGCTGCTCGAGCCCCTGCTTGGTGCGCAGGTTCTCGGCCGCCGCCTTGCGCTCCTTGGCCACCTCGACCTTGGCGTCCTCGACCTCCTGCTCCTGCACGGTGAGCAGGGCACGGGACGCCTCGAGCCGGTCGAGGACGACCGACTCCTTGTCGATGACGTTCTGCACGGAGTTGAGCTGGCCGGTCAGCTGGGCGGGGTCCTGGGAGGTCAGCACCATCGACAGGCCCATCAACGACGGGTCGCCGGTCTGGTAGTTGGAGACGACGATCTGGCCGAGCTCCTTCTGCTGGTCCGCGATCTTGGCGCGGCCGGCGGCCAGGTCCTTGCGGGCCTGGGCGAGCCGGGCGATGGCCGCCTCGAGCTTGGCCTGCATCTGCTTGTCGAGGACCTCGGCGGCGGCCAGCTCACCGCGGGTCTTGGCCAGGTGCGCCTGCGCGCTGTCGAGCTGGACCTGCGCGCTCTTGAGCGCCGCGATCGCCTGCCGGGCCCGGGAGGTCGACTCGTCGAGGTCGTCCTGGGCACCGGAGATCTTGCGCTGGACCTTGTGCTTCTTGTCCTTCAGGTCGTCGGCGACCGCGAGCGGCACCGCCGCCACCCCCAGCAGCAGGCTGCCGGAGAGCAACGCGGTCAGCGCGCGCGCACGGGTACGACGGGGGAAGGAGCGAAGCACCGGTCTGCCTTGATCGTTCGGGGGAAGTAGGCAGATCGAAGGTAACTCAGACAGATCAGACTTTGAGGTATTTCCGCGTCATCAGGAGAGTCGGAAGCAAAGTCAGTGCCAGCCCGATGAGCGCGATGAGCGCGACGGCCTGGACCGAGTCGCCCCAGTCGATCCACGCGACGATGTTCGAGGTGGGTCTCAGCGTCTGGTAGATCACCACCCACATGAACAGCAGGATCGCTCCCGCGGCCAGGCCGACGCCGATGAGGGCGGCGACCAGGGACTCCATCAGGAACGGCAGCTGGATGTAGAGACTGGATGCCCCCACCAGCCGCATGATCCCGATCTCCCGGCGTCGCGCGAACGCGGCGAGCCGAATGGTGTTCCCGACCTGGAGGACCGCCGCGACCATCAGGAACGCCGCGACCGCGATCGCCCCCGCCCGCATGACGTTCATCCAGAAGTAGATCGGCTTGAGCACCGACCGCAGGTCCCGGACGGTGTTCACGCCCTGGAGACCCTGGACCGCGCTCTTCACGCCCTGGAACTTCTCCGGGTCCTTGAGCTGCACCCAGTACGCCTCCTGCATGTCGGAGGGCTTGATCGACTGGTAGACGCGCCGCTCGGTGTCGTCGTTGGAGACGTAGGCGGCCTTCCACTTGTCGTAGGCCTCCTGCTTGCTCTCCAGCCGGACCGAGGAGACCTCGTTGTTGGACTCGAGCACCTTCTGGATCTGCTGCTTCTGCGCGTCGGTCACCTCACCGTTGACGCAGTTGGCGCCCACGGAGTTCTGGTTGCACAGGAAGACGGTGATCTGGAGCTTGCTGCCCCAGTAGTCCTCGGCCTTGTGCGCCTGCGCGTTCAGCAGCAGACCCATGCCGACGAGGGTCAGCGACACGAAGATCGTCACGATCACCGCGATCGTCATGGACACGTTGCGCTTCAGCCCGTTGCCGAGCTCGGAGAAGACGTAGGTGAGCTGCATGGTTGTCGAAGATCCCTGTCGTCGCTCAGTGCTGGTAGCCGTAGACGCCGCGCGACTGGTCGCGGACGACGGTGCCGTTGGACAGTTCGATGACGCGCTTGCGCATCTGGTCGACGATGCCGGCGTCGTGGGTGGCCATCAGGACCGTCGTGCCGGTCCGGTTGATCCGGTCGAGCAGCTTCATGATGCCCACGGACGTGTTGGGGTCGAGGTTGCCGGTCGGCTCGTCGGCGATGAGGATCATCGGCCGGTTGACGAAGGCGCGGGCGATCGCCACGCGCTGCTGCTCGCCGCCCGACAGCTCGTCGGGCATCCGGGCGCCCTTGCCCTCGAGCCCGACCAGCTCCAGGGTCTCCGGGACCACCTTGTTGATGTGCGAGCGCGGTTTGCCGATGACCTGGAGGGCGAACGCGACGTTCTCCGTCACGGTCTTGTTCGGCAGCAGCCGGAAGTCCTGGAAGACGGTGCCGATCTGGCGTCTCAGGCTCGGGACCTTCCAGCCCGCGAGCCGGTTGATCTCCTTGCCGGCGACGTAGACCTTGCCGGTGGACGGACGCGCCTCGCGCAGCACGAGACGCAGGAACGTCGACTTGCCGGAGCCGGAGGCACCGACCAGGAAGACGAACTCCCCCTTCTCGACCTCGACGTTCACGTCGTCGAGGGCGGCGCGGCTCTGGCCGCCGTACTGCTTGGTGACGCTTTCGAATCGGATCACGGGGGACTCTCGGCCGGGCTGGGGGACAGGATGAGCATGCCGATCCACGCTCATCCGTCATGAGGCATTGGCGGCATCCGACCAACTCCGGAGTCTAGGCGACGTTTCTGCGACGGCCGAATCACCCGGCCGATCGGTGGTTCACCGGCTCTCGCATAAGTTGGGCGCCATGTCCGACGCGCCCGCCCGCAGCCGTGGCGCGCGCCGCCGCGCCCGTCGGCGTCGGCTGGTTCGCCGGGTGGCCGCCGTGACGCTGGCGCTGCTGCTCACCGGTGCCGTCGTGTACGTCGGACTCCGGGACGGCGCACCGCAGGGGGACGGCCAGGCGGCGGGCCCGAACCCGTCGTCCTCCCCCACCCCGACACCGATGGCCAGCCTGGACCTGAGCGGGCTGCCGATCGAGCGCACCGACTTCTGCAACCGGCTCGACGAGGGAGACGTCGAGGACGCGCTCGGCGGCCCGGCCACGGACACCGCGCACTACGGCAGCGGCGACCGGGCCGCGCTGGCGCCGGGTGTGGTGGACGTCTCGCACGAGTACAACTGCACCTACGACGCCGGCGACGGCACGCAGGCCCGGGTCTGGGTGTTCGCCGAGCCCGTCACCGCCTCGGTCGGGAGCGGGATCATCCGCGAGGCCCGCGCCGAGAGCGGCTGCCGCCCGCTGCGGAAGGCACCGAGGTTCGGCACCCCCGCGATCGGCACGATCTGCCGGACCACGCAGCCCGAGGCCCGGGCGGTCACGCTCCGCGGCCTGTTCGGCGACGCGTGGCTGTCGTGCCGGCTCAGCAGGCCGGGCTCGGACGACGTGCTCGGCACGGTGCGGCGCGCCGAGCAGTGGTGCGTGCGGGTGGCCACGACCCTGGGGGCCCGGCCGTAGCGCTCAGTTCGCGGCGGCTGCGGTGTCCGCGCCGCGACGCCAGCGGATGCCGGCCTCGAGGAACGGGTCGATCTCGCCGTCGAACACCGCCTGCGGGTTGCCGGTCTCGTACTCCGTGCGGAGGTCCTTGACCAGCTGGTAGGGGTGCAGCACGTAGTTGCGCATCTGGTCGCCCCACGAGCCCTGCACGTCGCCGCGCAGCTCGTCGAGCTGGGCCCGCTCCTCGGCCTTCTTCAGGGCGAGCAGCTTGGCCTTGAGGATGATCATCGCGCTGGCCTTGTTCTGCAGCTGGGACTTCTCGTTCTGGCAGCTGACGACCGTGCCGGTCGGGATGTGGGTCAGCCGGACCGCCGAGTCGGTGGTGTTGACCGACTGACCGCCGGGGCCGGACGAGCGGTAGACGTCCACCCGGATCTCCTCGTCGGGGATGTCGATCTCGTCGGTCTGCTCCAGCACCGGCACCACCTCGACCGCCGCGAACGACGTCTGCCGGCGGCCCTGGTTGTCGAACGGGCTGATCCGGACCAGCCGGTGCGTGCCCGCCTCCACCGAGAGGGTGCCGTAGGCGTAGGGCGCGTGCACGGCGAACGTCGCCGACTTGAGACCCGCCTCCTCGGCGTAGGAGGTGTCGAAGACCTCGACGGGGTACTTGTTGCGCTCCGCCCAGCGGGTGTACATCCGCATCAGCATCTCGGCGAAGTCGGCGGCGTCGACGCCACCGGCACCCGACCGGATCGTGACGAGGGCCTCACGCCCGTCGTACTCGCCGGACAGGAGGGTGCGGACCTCGAGCGCCTCGACCGCCTTGTGGATCTTGCGCAGCTCCGCCTCGGCCTCGGCCATCGAGTCCGCGTCGGACTCCTCCTGCGCGAGCTCGAGCAGGATGCTCAGGTCGTCGAGGCGGCCCTGCAGGTTGGTGAACCGGTCGAGCTCGCCCTGGAGGCCCGAGAGCCGGCCGGTGACCCGGGTCGCGTTGGCCTGGTCGTCCCACAGGTCGGGCGCGGCCACCTGCTCCCCGAGGTCGTCGATCTCGCGCTGCATCGCGTCGATGTCGAGCACCTGCTCGATGGTGTGCATCGTCGCCTGGAGCTGCTTGATCTGGGTCTCGAAGTCGGGGCCTGCCACAAGGTGCAACCCTACGCGACCCGCAGGCGCTACCACGCATGCGCCGGGAGGGCGCCGGGTACCCGCGAACCACCTGACGAGAGGAGCCGACGATGCCGCAGCAGGCGTGGAGCAACAAGCGCGAGCGCCAGTACGAACACATCAAGGAGGGCCTCGAGCAGCGCGGCCGCGACGAGGACACCGCCGAGGAGATCGCGGCCCGGACCGTGAACAAGGAGCGGGCGCGCTCCGGGGAGGCCGACGAGCAGAGCCGTACGTCGACCGACGACATCTCCTCCGCCCGGCGGGGCGGGCTCCGCTCGCACCGCGGATCCGGCGGTCGCACCAAGGAGCAGCTCTACGAACGAGGCCAAGCGGAAGGGCATCGACGGCCGCTCGAATATGTCGAAGTCGGAGCTCGAGAGGGCCGTCGGCCGCTAGATTCGCGCCATGGGTGAGACCGATGAGTCCGGCGACCCGGACGAGAGCGAGGCGGAGCGGCTCACCCGCAACCTCAACGAGCTGCTGCAGGAGCTCCGGGTCACGCAGACCGGGATCCAGATCCTGACCGGCTTCCTGCTGACGCTGCCGTTCAGCCAGCGGTTCCAGGACCTCGACGCGATTCAGCGAGGTGCATTCCTCGCGATCCTGACCGGGTCGGTCATCGCGACGGGGCTGGTCACGTCCCCGGTCGCGTTCCACCGGGTGCTGTTCCGGCACGGCCAGCGGCCGTGGCTGGTCGAAGCCGCCAACCGGGCCGCCCGGGCCGGTCTGACCTTCCTGGCCCTGACCACGTCGGGCGTGGTGTGGCTGGTGTTCGACCTGGTGACGAACCGCGCCGTCGCCTCCGTGGCGGGTCTGCTGTCGCTGGTGTTCTTCGCCGGCTTGTGGGCCGTCGTGCCGCTGCGGGCGCCGCACTCCGAGGACCCCACCGGCTGAACCTCTCAGGTGAGGTGGCTGCGCAGGTCCTTGAGGATCCGTGACAGCAGCCGCGAGACCTGCATCTGGGTGACACCGATGTCCTGGGCGATCTGCTCCTGCGTCCAGCCCTCGAAGAACCGCAGCTCGAGGATCCGCCGGTCGCGGGGGGCGAGCGAGCGGACCGCCGGCCCCAGCATGATCCGGGCCTCCGCACTCTCGAACTCGGTGTCCTGGTCGGGCATCAGGTCGCCGAGGGTGGCGGCGCCGTCCTCCCCCACGGGCACGTCGAGCGAGGCGGGGGTGAACGCGCCGTCGGCGGCCAGGGCCTCGATGACCGTCTCGACGTCTAGACCGATCTCGGCGGCGACCTCGCTGGGCTTCGGGGACCGGCCGAGCCGGTTGGTCAGCTCGGAGGAGAGCCGGGCGATCTGCCCCTGCAGCTCCTGCACCCGGCGGGGCGGCCGGACCGTCCAGCCGAAGTCACGGAAGTGCCGCTTCACCTCGCCGGTGACGGTCGGCACGGCGTAGGACAGGAAGTCCCGCTCGTGGCTGGGGTCGAAGCCGTTGACCGCCTTGACCAGGCCGACATAGGCAACCTGCACGAGGTCCTCCTCGGCGAGGCCGCGCTGGCGGTAGCGATGGGCGATCGCCCTGGCGACGCCCATGTTGAGTACGACGACCTCAGCACGGAGCGCTTTCTTCTCGTGCTCGTCTGTCGTGGCGTGCAGCTCGGCGAGCAGCCGGGCCGTGGTCGCGCCACGGTCGGGCTCGGGGAAGGGCTGGGTGACGGAACGCTGCTGGGGTGTGGGCGCGCCGCGCACCGCGTTGCTGAGAGCCATAAAGGAGACGCCTGCTTTCACCAAACGGGAAGTAGAGGCGTCTGCTTGACCACTACGCGTCGATGACTCGACCTCTTGAGTCAAGCACTCGAACGCCTGTCTCCACAACCGTCCGTTCCGACAGGGGGTCCGAAATGTCCGGTTGCACCAACGCCGGCGTGTCCGGTTCGGCACCTCTCACCTGCGGGAACGGCCACCGCCGTGCGTTGTGCAGCCTGCACAACCTTCGCCGTCTCGCGGGCGTGTCCGGTCAGTCGCTGACCACCACGAAGGAAGCCGCGGTGCCGGCGATCACCGGCCGCCGCTCCCACCCCGGCGGCGTGATCGGCAGGTCCAGCGGCGCCGTCACCCGCACCACCACCCGGTCGGCGCCGGCGTCCACCTGGTAGCGCAGCCCGGGGTAGCGCCGGGCCGCGCCGGTGTCACGGAGGTACTGGTCGACGTACACGCGAGCGACCTCGGGATCGATCTGCGCCCGCTCCCCCAGGCCGCCCTCGTAGACCTGACGACCCTGGACCCCGTCGGCGGCCGCCAGGGCGGCGCCGTCGGCGAGCGAGTCGAGGCCGGAGCGGCGGAGGTACGCCGCGGACGCGTCCACCACCACGCCGACGAGCATGATCGCCACGACCGCGAGGCCGACGATCATCACCGACGCGGTGCCCCGCTCGCGCCTCACGGCCGGTCCTCGCGGAACGTCCCGTAGGGGACGGTGTGCTCGGCGTCGACCCGGATGCTCGGCGTGTTGCCGCCGAGCGCGTCGGGCATCAGCGGCAGCCGCACCGGCAGCGACATCCGGACGTGCACGACCGAGCCAGGACTCAGGCAGTCGCGCGGGTCGGGGTCGCAGCCGATGGCCACGGACCCGTCGTCCAGCCGTAGCCCCTGGTCCTCGAGGGCGACCTCCGCCGCGGCGCGGGCACGGGCGCCTGCCTCCGCCTCGCTCGGTGCGAGCACGTAGGCACGGCCGGCCGCCCGGGTCGCGGCGTTGACCGCGAACGCCGACCGCTGCACGTCGAACACCGCCAGCACGACGTACACCAGCGGGACCAGCAGCAGGATCGACAGCCAGGTCACCTCGACCAGCGCCGTGCCGCGCTCGTCGCGGCGGCGGGTCACGGCGCGACCTCCTCGACCGCGTGACCGGTCACGTCGACCTTCATCCCGGGTCCCCAGAGGCCGAGTGGCGGCACCACGGCGACCACCTCGACCTCGACACCGGGAGCCCCGCGCACGTCGGCCGGACGGGCGGTGACGTCGCGGGCGAAGCGTCCAGCCAGGGCGCCGCTGATCTGCTCGCGGGTGCGGGCGGCCCCGGCGTCGACGGGGCGGTCCACCGTGGCGGCGTACCTCGCTCCCTCCGAGGCTGCCGAGGTGAGGGTGTTGCGCACGTGCAGCACGAGGCCGACCTGGAAGATGCCGAGGAACAGTGGCACGACGACGAGCAGCACCAGCACGAAGTCGACCACCGCCGCGCCTCGCTCGGTGCGGCGCCGTCGGGCGGGCGGCACGTTCAGCCGCCGCGGACCGACTGCAGCGCGTCGCGGAGCATCTGGTTGAGCTGCGGGCCGGCGACCGCCCAGAGCGCGGCGACCAGGCCCGCGGTCATCACGGTGATCAGCACCCAGCCGGGCACGTCGCCCCGCTGGTCGCGGGTGCGCTCGCGCACCCGGAGGGTGAGAGCCAGGAGCAGCAGCATCAGCTTGTGCATGTCGGTTCCAATCGGTGGGCGTTCATCAGGGCGTCACCAGGTGCAGGCCGACGACGCCGGGCCAGAAGGCGAAGACCACGGTCACGGGCAGGACCAGGAACACGACGGGGACCATCATCAGGATCTCCTTGCGTGCTCCGGACTCGATCAGTGCTCGACGGCCCGCCTCCCGGACGTCGGCCGCCTGTGCGTGCAGCACGCCCGACAGCGGGGTGCCGCGCTCGATGGCGACGGCCATGCCCTCGGCGAACCGGGCGACGACCGGCAGCCCGGACCTCCGGGCGAGGGCGTCGAGGGCGGTCGCGACGGGCGTGCCGGTGCGGATGTCGGCCAGCACCGCGCCGAGGTCGGTGGAGAGCTCGCCGTGCGACCGGGTGACCACCCGGTCGAGCGCGGACACCGGGCCCTCCCCCGCCCCGACGGCGAGCGCGAGCAGCTCGGCGATGGTGGGGAACTCCGCGAGGATGCGGCGCTCGCGCTCGGTGACCTGGGCGGTGAGGCGGTTCTCGCGGAGCAGCACGCCGAGGACGAAGGCCACCGCGCAGAGCACCAGCAGCGGCAGGGTCCGCCCCGGTGACCGGAGGGCGACGAGCAGCGAGACGGCGGCGGTGCCCCCGAACGCGACGAGCCCCCACAGCACCTGCTCGACGCGGAAGTCGTGGACGGTCATCGGCAGGTTCGCCCGCTCGAGGCGGCGACGGATCGACGCGTTGCCACCAAGCACGCGCTCGAGGGTGTGGGCGGCGGAGGAGAGCACCGGCCCGAACAGCGCGCGGAACGCGCCGGCCTGGGAGGCCGGCACCACGACCGGCCGGTCGGCCTGCGGCAGGTCGCGGACGTAGAGCAGCACCCGCACGTCGAGCTGCGGCCGCCGGAGCGCCAGGACACGGGTGGCGACCATCAGCAGTCCGGCGCCGATGCCGGCGCCGCAGAGGGCACCCCAGAGGGCCGGGCTCACGACAGCACCCGGCGCTCGGTCGGCAGCCGGCCGATGCGCACCATCGTCCGGTAGGCCACGAGGCAGAGCAGCGCTCCGCCCGCCAGGACCACCACGCCGGCGGGTGAGGCGTAGCGCGCGATGACCTCGCGCTGGAAGCAGAGCATCAGCAGCACGAGCCACGGCGCGGCGACCGCGAGCCGCGCACCGTTGACGGTCCAGGCCTGCCGGGACTCGAGCTCGGAGCGGGTGCGCGCGTCCTCGCGGAGGAACCCCGACAGGTTGCGCAGGAGGCTGCCGAGCTCGCCACCACCGACCTCACGGGCGATCCGCAGCCCCTCGACGACGCGGTCCCCGACCGGGTCGGCGAGCCGGACCTTGAGCCGGTCGAGGCTGTCCCCGAACCGCCCGGTCACCTGGTAGTCGGCGCCGAACGCCAGGAACGGCTCCCTCAACGGCTCCGGCCCGCGGTGGCCGAGCTGGGTCAGCGCCTCCGGCAGCGACAGGCCGGCGCGCACCGCCGAGGCGAGGTTGTCGACCGCTTCCGGCCACACCTCGGCGAGCTCTCGTTGGCGACGCCGGGCCCGACCGGCCAGCATCGCGAGCGGGAGGTACCCGGCCATCAGCCCGAAGGCGAACGCCACCGTGGCCGTCCGCGAGACGACCTGGATCGCCACGAACGCGACGAGCGCGGTGATCGCGCACACCGTCCACACGCCGCCCACCGTCGTACCGGAGAGGCCGGCACGGTCCAGCAGGTCGCGGACCCGGCCGGGACGCCGCGGCTCGACGGGCTGCTCGCGGGGAGGCGACGTGACGGCCAGCCAGACCAGCAGCAGGCCGACTCCGACGCCCAGCCCCAGGACGGTGCCCATGTCAGGCGGGCCCGTTCAGCAGCGTGCGTACGTCGATCCCCAGCCGGTCGTAGCGCTCCGGTCGTGGCGGCATGCCCTGCGTCCGCACCAGCCGCTCGTGCTGCCGGACGAAGATCGGCTCGGTCTCGATGACGTCGTTCTCGACGCGGCCCGGGACGGCGACGATCTCCTCGACCCGCCGGACGCCGTCCGGGCCGGTGCCGAGGTGGACGACGAGGTCGACCGACGAGGCGACGGTGGGCACCACGAAGCGGGCCGAGATGTTCTCGCCCGCGAGCAGCGGCAGCGTGCACATCTTGACCAGCGCCTCCCGGGCGCTGTTCGCGTGCAGCGACGCCATGCCAGGCAGGCCGGCGTTGAGCGCCAGGAGCAGGTCGAGGCACTCCTCCGCACGGACCTCACCGACGATCACCCGCGACGGCCGCATCCGCAGGCTCTCCTTGACCAGGTCACGCAGCTTGATCTCGCCGGTGCCCTCGAGCCCTTGCTGCCGGGTCTGCATCGCGACCCAGTCCGGGTGGCTGAACCGGAGCTCGTAGACCTCCTCGACCGACACGACCCGGTCGCGGCCCGGGATGCTGGCGGCCAGGCAGTTGAGCATCGTGGTCTTGCCTGCCTGCGTGGCGCCCGAGACCAGGATGTTGAGCCCGGCCCGGACCGACGCGTCGAGGAACGCCGCTCCCGGCTCGGTGAGACTGCCCAGGCCGACGAGGTCCTGCAGCCGGTGGGCGCGCACCACGAACTTGCGGATGTTGACGGCCGAGAAGCCGCGCGAGATGCCCTCGAGCACGACGTGCAGCCGGTGACCCTCCGGCAGCATCGCGTCGACGAACGGCTGCGAGAGGTCGACACGGCGGCCGCTGGACTTGAGCATCCGCTCGACCAGCTCCTGCACCTGTGCCGCGGACAGGATGGTGGAGGTCAGCTCGTGCTTGCCGCCGCGGGCCACGAAGACCCGGCTCGGGTCGTTGATCCACACCTCCTCGACGGTCGGGTCGTCGAGGTAGCGCTGCAGGGCGCCGAAGCCGGACACCCGGGCGACGAGCTCGTCGACGACGGCGTCGTGGTCGCCGACCGGCAGGACCGCTCCGGTGAGACTGCGCTGGTCGTGGTCGGCGACGACCCGCTGGGCGAGGCGGCGGACGACGCCGGCGTCGCGCTGCGGGTCGACGGCCTCGGCCCGGACCGCGACGCGGAGCTGGGCGTCGAGCGTCTCCACCAGCTCGCCGTGGGCGTCGGCGTACGTCAGGCTCATGGTTCCCCCGAGATCCCGAGATGGGTGCTGCCCCGCAGCGCGGGTGTGTCCGTTTCGGGAGTATCACCCCGCACTTTCGGTCACCGCCAGACCCGGCTCCGGATCTGTGGACAACCTGCGACGCCAGGGCATGGCTGGGACTGCTGAGGCGCGGACCCGCCCTCCGAGAGGACGGATCCGCGCCGAAGGATCAGACGGAAGGGGAGCCGCCGACCGGCACAAACGCGACAGCCGGCCGTACGTCGTACGAGCACGCGTCGCGGAGAGGTGACGAGCGTCACCTGGGGTGATGGTCAGCGGGCCCCGGTCAGTCCCTCGCTCCGCGAGCCGGACAGCCGTTGCGCGAGCCAGATCGGGATGATCGAGGCGACGATCAGCACCGCCGCCACCACGTTCACCACCGGCGCCTGGTTCGGGCGGAACAGGTTGTTGAAGATCCACAGCGGCAGCGTCTGCTCGCGAGCCCCGGCGGTGAACGTGGTCACGATGATCTCGTCGAACGACAGCGCGAAGGCAAGGAGCCCGCCGGCCAGCAACGCCGACCGCAGCAGCGGGAAGGTCACCAGCCGGAACGTCGTGAAGGTGCCGGCACCGAGGTCCATCGACGCCTCCTCGAGGTTGCCGCCGAGCCGACGCAACCGGGCCTGCACGTTGTTGAAGACCGTCACGATGCAGAACGTCGCGTGCGCGATGACGATCGTGATGAACCCCAGCTCCAGACCGAACACGGTGCGGAAGGCGTTGTTCAGCGCGATGCCGGTGACGATGCCGGGCAGCGCGATCGGCAGCAGGATCAGCAGGGAGACGGAGTTGCGCCCGAAGAACCGGAACCGTTGCAACGCCAGGGCCGCCATCGTGCCCAGGATCAAGGACAACGCCGTGGCCAGCAGTGCCACCTCGACACTGACCAGGAGGGCGGCGCGCGCACCCTCCGAGTGCGCCGCCGCCGACCACCACTGCAACGTCAGGCCGCTCGGCGGCCAGGCGAAGGACTTGTTGGTGTTGAAGGAGTTGAGCACCACCAGCCCGAGCGGCGCGTAGACGAACACCAGCGCCAGCGTCGTGACCGCCAGCAAGGTCGCACGAAGTCCACGGGAGAGCGTCATAGGTTGTCCAGCGCCCCCGTCCGTCGTACGGCGGCCAGGTAGACCAGCATCACGACCACCGGCACCGTCGCCACCGCGGCCGCGAACGGCAGGTTGTTGGCCGCGCCGACGTTGTCGTAGACCACGTTGCCGAGCATCTGGTTCGCGCCACCGACGATCCTCACCGCGATGTAGTCGCCGAGCGTCAGCGAGAACGTGAAGATCGACCCGGCCACGATCGCCGGGAAGACCGCCGGCAGGACGACCCGCCGCAACGTCGTGCCGTTGCGGGCACCGAGGTCCGCGGACGCCTCCAGCAGCGAGCCGGGCAGCCGCTCGAACCCTGCGTAGATCGGCAGGACCATGTACGGCAGCCACAGGTAGGCCAGGGTCACGATCAGTGCCGTCAGGCCGTAGCCCGGCGTGTCCAGCCCGAACGGCGCAGCCAGCCAGGACACCAGGCCGCCGTTGCCGAGCATGCCGCGCCAGGCATAGGCCTTGACGAGGTACGACGCCCACAACGGCATCAGCACGGCGACCACCAGGATCCCCTGGGTGCGGCGCGACGCGATCTTGGCCATGTAGAACGCCACCGGCAACGCGATCACCGCGTCGAGGACCGTCACCAGAGCCGCGATCCCGATGGTGCGCAGCGTGACCGTGCGGTAGACGCCGATCGTGAGCAGGTCGTGGAAGTTGCGCAGCGACCAGGTCCGCTCCACCTCGCCGGTGAAGCTGTTCTGCCCCCAGAAGGCGGTGACGAACAGCGCCGCCAGGGCGCCGAGGTAGGCAACGCCCAGCCACAGCATCGGGGGCGCGAGCAGCAGCCCCAGCCGCAGGCGGGGACGTCGATGGAGCAGGCCGGACGCGGTTGCCAATCCTCAGCCCTTGATCTCGGTCCAGGCCTGGGTCCACTGGCCGTAGTCGGTGCAGGTGGCGTCCTTGCGTCCGTCGATGCACTGCTTGATCGGCGTGGTCCAGTACCAGATCTTGTCGGCGTAGGCCTTGTCGGCGGCGTGGTACGTGTCGCAGAACGTCTTGTCCGACGTCAGGTCGCACGCCTTGGCGTTGGCGGGTGCCTCGCCGAAGTACTCCGCCGACTGGGCGTTCGCATCCGGACCGGCGATGTAGTCCATCCACGCGTAGGCGCAGTTGGAGTTCTTCGACTTCGCGCTGATCATCCAGGTGTCCGACCAACCGGTCGAACCGTCGCTGGGGAGGATCGTCTTGACCGGCACCTTGTCGGCCTCGGCGAGGTTGGCGATGAACTGCCAGGTGGTGCCGAGCAGGGTGTCACCGCTGGTGAACGCCTGCTGCTCCTTGAGGTAGTCCGACCAGTACTCCGAGATCTGGGGACGCTGCTGCTTGAGCAGCGCAACGGCCGCGTCGAGCTGCTTCTGGTCGAGCGCGTAGGGGTTCTTGATGCCGAGGTCGGGCTGGGTCTGCATGAGGTGCAGTGCCGCGTCGGCGATGTAGATCGGCGAGTCGTAGGCGGTGATCTTGCCGGCGTACGGCGAGCTCTTCTCGAACACCGCGTCCCAGCCGGTGGGAGCCGGCTTCACCTTGTCGGTGCGCCACATCAGGAGGTTCGCGCCCCAGCCTTGCGGGATGCCGTACATCTGGCCGTTCACCGAGTTCCACGCCCGGTCCTTGAGGAACGGCTGGATGTCGGCGTAGCTCTTGAGCAGCTTGGTGTTGACGGGAGCGGCGTCCCCGGACGCGATCAGCCGCAGCGACGCGTCCCCGGAGGCCGACACCACGTCGTACTCCCCCGTCTTCATCAGGTTGAGGGCCTCGTCGGAGGTGCCGAAGTACTTCACGTTGGCCTGGCAGCCGGTCTTCTTCTCGAACGGCGTCACCCAGTCGACGGTCTTGTCGTTGGTGCCGTCCTCGGCGTAGCCGGGCCAGGCGAGGATGTTGACCTGCCCCTCCATGGCGCCCAGCGACTCCTTCATGGGTACGTCGGGCGGGGTGAACGAGCCCGCCCCCGCAGACGATCCGGAACCGCCTGAGGCGGATCCGCCACTGGTGGTGCCGCAGGCCGCCGCACCGAACGCCAGCACGAGCGCGGCAGCGGTCGTCAGGGTCTTCTTCATGGTGTCTCCTCGAGGTGGTGCAGGTCCGTCGCCGGCTGCGACGTCGTGGGGGGGCCGAGAGGAACGACGTGGCTGCGACGCCATGAGAGCGTCACCGGTGCCCCGCGCCGGTCGAGCGCATGGGTGTGCGAGCTCTCCAGGTTCTGCTGGAGGACGGTGAGCCGGCCACCGGCGTCGAGGTCGACCACGGAGTGCGTGGAGGCGCCGAGGTAGACGACCTCACCGACCACGCCGGTGGCGACACAGCGGTCACCGTCGACACCGCCGCCGTTGCGTCCGGGCTGCAGGGTGATCTTCTCGGGCCGGATGCTCACCGGGCCGGGCATGCCGACCAGCGTCTCCGCCACCTCCCCCTCCAGCAGGTTGGAGGTGCCCACGAAGCCGGCGACGAAGGGGGTGGCCGGCTCCTCGTAGAGCTCGACCGGGGTGGCGACCTGCTCGATGAGGCCGTCGCGGAAGATCGCGATCCGGTCGCTCATCGTCAGCGCCTCCTCCTGGTCGTGGGTGACGAACACGAAGGTGATGCCGAGGTCGCGCTGCATCTGCTTGAGCTCGATCTGCATCTCGCGGCGGAGCTTGAGGTCGAGCGCGCCGAGCGGCTCGTCGAGCAGCAGCACCCGGGGCCGGTTCACCAGCGCCCGGGCGAGCGCGACCCGTTGCCGCTGGCCGCCGGAGAGCTGGTGCGGGCTGCGGTCCCCGAAGCCGGACAGCCGCACCGTCTCGAGCGCCTCCAGGGCGCGGGCGCGGGTCTCGCTCCGTGGCACCTTCTTGACCCGCAGCCCGTAGGCCACGTTCTGCAGCACGTTCATGTGCGGGAACAGCGCGTAGTCCTGGAAGACCGTGTTGACGTCGCGGGCGAACGGCGGCTGGTCCGTGACGTCGTCGCCGCGCAGCAGGATCTGTCCGTCGGTCGGGCTCTCGAAGCCCGCGATCATCCGCAGCACGGTCGTCTTGCCGGAGCCGGACGGGCCCAGCATCGAGAAGAACTCGCCGTCGAGGATCTCGAGATCGACGCCGGCCACGGCGGTGACCGGCCCGAACGACTTGTGCAGCCCACGGAGGGTGACAGCCACCGACATGCCCGCAGTATGACGGAGCCCGGCTACGGATTCCATGGCCCAGATGCGCCCAGACCTACGGATTTCTCTGCCTAAGCCGCGTCTGCCAGGGGTTCCCGTTGCCCCACGTCGCAAACACCGCTATTTCGGAGTATGGCACGGCACACACATAACCCCCATCCGTCCGGCTCGTTGACCTGATGTGCGCGTTTCGCACGCCGCCGGGCGGGAAACCTCTCGGCGGCGAACCCAGCACAGGCTTCGTACGGACACCGCCGCTCTCGGGAGCGGCGGGTTTCGGATCTTAACGGGCGACTTTCTCCCGGCTCGACGGGGACTTTCTCCCGGCTCGACGGGGACTTTGTCCCGGCTCGACGGGTCAGCCGTGCAGGAGGTCGCCGAAGACGTCGCCGTCCTCGTCGACGCGGGCGAGCACGTCGTCCATCTCGAGCTGGCCGAGACCCTCGTCGGCGCCGTCCTCGATCTCCTCCCAGGTGCGCGGGGCGGCGACGTAGGGGCGGTCGCGGCCGCGCAGGGAGTACGGCGAGATGGTCGTCTTGGCGCCGGTGTTCTGGCTCCAGTCGAGGAAGACCTTGCCGCCGCGCAGGGACTTGGTCATCTTCCAGACCACGAGCCTGGGGTGCTCGGCGGTCAGCTCCTGCGCGATCTCCTGGGCCAGGTCGCGGACCTGCTCGGAGTTGAGCTTGCCGGGCAGCGCGGCGTACATGTGCAGGCCCTTGCTGCCCGAGGTCACCGGCGCCGAGGACAGGCCGCGCTCCTCGAGCTTGTCGCGCACCAGCAGCGCGACCTGGCAGCACTCCTGGAGGCCGGCGGGGTGTCCGGGGTCGAGGTCGATGACCATCCGGTTCGGGTTCTTCGGCTGGCCGTTGCTGCCGACGACCCACTGGTGCACGTGCAGCTCGAGGGAGGCCAGGTTGGCGAAGTACGTCAGGTCGGCCAGCCCGTCGATGATCGGGTAGCGGATCGTGTCCCCGCCCCCGCGTGACCCGGTCGACGGGACCGCGACCGAGTGCAGCCAGCTCGGCGCCCCGGACGGCAGGTTCTTCTCGAAGAACTGCATGTCCGCGGTGCCGTGCGGCCAGCGGATCCGGGTCACCGCCCGGTCGGCGAGGTGCGGCAGCAGCACCGGCGCGACCCGGGCGTAGTAGTTGAGCACCTCGCCCTTGGTGGTGCCGGTGGTCGGGTACATCACCTTGCCGAGGTTGCTGATCTTCAGCGTCCGGCCGCCGACGTCGACGAGCACCTCCTCGGACTGCTTCTCAGCCATGTCCATCCTCCGGGGCGAGGTCCTCCGGGGTGAGGTCCGTGCGGACCCCGCGGTACGACGGTTGGCGCAGCCGCTTGGCCGGGGTGAGGCCGAGCGCCGCGATGTCGACGACCAGCTCCGGGTGCACCCACACGGTGCCGGCGGCGTCGACCTTCGGCACCTCGTCGGCGAACGGGCTCGCGTCCGTGAGCAGCGGCTCGAGCCGGCCGAGGAGCCGCTGGCCCTCCTTGCCGGCGATGCCGGAGCCGACCCGGCCGCGGTAGACGAGCCCGTCCGCCGTGGGCTCGCCGACCAGCACCGCGCCGATCCGGGAGGCGCTGTCGGTCTCGTGCCGCCAGCCCCCGACGACGTACGAGCCGATGTTGCGGTGCGGGAACTTCAGCCAGTCCGGGGACCGGCGGCCCGGGACGTACAGCGACCGCCGCTTCTTGCTGACGATCCCCTCGAGCTTCTGCGCCGCGGTCGCCTCCAGCAGCATGTCGCCGTCGTCGTAGGTCGCGGGCACCTGCCAGTGCACGTCGAGCAGACCGAGACCCTCCAGCAGCTCCCGTCGCTCGCTCAGCGGCCGGCCGGTGAGGTCCTCGCCGTCGAGGCGGAGCAGGTCGAAGACGAGCAGGGTGACCGGGTTCGACTCGGCGAGGAGCGCCGCGCGCCGGGCGTTGCCGACGTGCATCCGGTCGGCCAGCGCACCGAAGGTCGGGATGCCGTCGAGGAACGCGACGACCTCGCCGTCGAGCACCAGGTCCCGCCGCAGCCCGGCCAGGCCGTGCAGCTCGGGGAAGGAGACCTTGGCGTCCTTCTCGTTGCGGGAGCGGATGTGCAGCTCGCCGTCGGGGTGCACGTCGACCAGCACCCGCATGCCGTCCCACTTCACCTCGTGCAGCCACTCGCTCCCGTGCGGCACATGGGTGCCTTTGGTCGCGAGCATCGGGCGCATGGCCCCATCCTGTCGCATCACCCGAACCGGATGTGCGTTCCGTGGAACGCCTCTATGGTCGGAGGATGGACGCGGTGAGGGCCGCGCTGTACGTCGACTTCGACAACGTCTTCAGCGGCTTGCTCGACCTGCACCCGCCGGCGGCGACGGCGTTCGCCGAGCACCCGGGTGACTGGCTGCGCCGGCTCGCCACCGAGCACCTCGTCGACGGCCCCCGTCGGTGGCTGGTGCTGCGGTGCTACATGAACTCCGCCGGGTCGGCCCGGCACCCGCTGCCCGACCATCCCCGGGTGCCGTTCGCACCGTTCCGTCGCTCCTTCGTCGCGGCCGGGTTCGAGATCGTCGACTGTCCGCCGCTGACGCCGCAGAAGAAGAACGCCGCCGACATCAGGCTGGCTATCGACGTGGTCGACGCGCTGCACGGCCCGGTGCCCTACGACGAGTTCGTGATCGCCTCCTCCGACTCCGACTTCACGCCGCTGCTGCAGCGGCTGCGGGCCGCGGACCGTCGTACGACGCTGGTGTCGACGTTCGACCCGGTGGAGGCGCTGACGGTGCTCGCCGACCGGGTCGTCGACAGCCGGCAGACCCAGGCGCTGCTGCGGGCGGAGGGGCGGACCCGGCCGGTCGCGAGCGTGCTGCCGATCCAGCCGCCCCCGTCGGCCACCGACGGCCTGGAGACCGAGCTCGCCCGCCTCGTGCGCGACCAGGTCGGCCGGTCCGCCGGCCCCGTCCACCTGGCCGCCCTCGGCAAGGACCTGCGCGCGGACCTCGGCGACGTCGTCGACCAGACCCGCTGGTTCGGGCACCGGACGCTCGGCCGGGCCATCCAGGACCTGGCACCCGAGCTGCACGTGGAGGAGCACTGGGTCAGCGACCCGGCCCGGCACGCGCTGCCCCCGGGGCGGTCGCGACCGCTGCGCCCGTAGCGTTCTTTCCTCGTGCCCCGTCGGTGGGGTGCGCCATGATGGGCACCGGACCCCCGAGTCCGCCGACGTCTCGTGATCAGGAGCTGCCCATGCGTGCCATCTGGAAAGGCGCGGTGTCCTTCGGACTGGTGAGCGTGCCGGTGAAGCTGTACGCCGCCACGGAGAGCCACGACATCTCGTTCCGGCAGGTGCATGCCAAGGACGGCGGCCGGATCAAGTACCAACGCGTCTGCAGCATCGACGGCGAGGAGGTCGCCTACGCCGACATCGCCAAGGGCTACGAGACCGAGGACGGCCAGATGGTCGTGCTCGACGACGACGACTTCGCGGAGCTGCCGGCCAGCAGCAGCCGGGAGATCACCGTGGAGAAGTTCGTCCCGTCGCAGCAGATCGACCCGATGTGGCTGGAGAAGAGCTACTACCTCGAGCCGGACAAGACTGCTGCGAAGCCCTACGCCCTGCTCCGTGAGGCGCTCAAGGAGGCGGACCGGGTCGCGGTGGTGACCGTGTCGATCCGCACCCGGATGACGACGGCGGTGCTGCGGGTCCGCGACGACGTGATCGTCATGCAGACCATGCTCTGGCCCGACGAGGTCCGCAAGCCCGACTTCGCCGGCCTCGACGCCACCGAGCACGCTGCCAAGCCGCAGGAGCTCAAGATGGCCAAGCTGCTGGTGGAGACGCTGGCCGGCGACTACGACCCGGACGAGTTCGAGGACGACTACGCCAACGCGGTCGAAGCCCTGGTGACGGCCAAGCTCGAGGGCGGGGAGGTCAAGGCGCCCGCCGAGCCCAAGAAGGCCTCCGGCGAGGTGGTCGACCTGCTGGCCGCCCTGCAACGGTCCGTGGACGCGGCCAAGTCGTCGCGTGGCGAGACTGTCGCGGAGCCCGCGTCGGAGTCGCAGGCGGAGTCGGGTGACGAGGACAAGCCGGCCAAGAAGACCGCCGCGAAGAAGACCGCGGCCAAGAAGTCCGCCGAGCCGACGACGAAGAAGACCGCGGCCAAGAAGACGACCGCCAAGAAGACCGCCTCGCGCAAGAAGGCCAGCTAGCTGTACTAACTGCGAGCGGCAGTCCATACCACCCATCGGCGCCCCCAACTTCTTCCAAGGTGCCGCGCCAAAACTCGCCTCCGGGGGAAACGACCCGCTGGAGGCGGCCATGAACACTGGGGATCTTGAAACCACGCCCGGCCCGGAGCCCGAGAACGCCTCGGAGCTCCCACGCCGGCTCTTCCTTCGCCTCGGCGCCGCGGGCGCCGGAGGCCTGGCGATCGCCGGAGCGGGAGGCCTCGGTACGCCGTACCTCGCCCAGCGCGGGCTGCTGTCGACCGACGGCGCGCTGGCGGCAACGTCGACCGCACTGGGCGACATCCTCTTCTACACCGAGGTCTTCCCGACCAGCCCGCTGATCCTCGAGCCGTTCCGCGACGAGCTGAACGTCCCGAAGGCGCTGGCGCCGTCGGCGGACTTCAAGACGTGGGACAAGCCCCCGGGGCCGGGCCAGGGTCAGCAGAACTCCTTCGGCAACGAGCGCCACCAGATCTGGCCCAACCAGATCGGGAGCGTGGACCCGCTGGTCTACAAGATCGACCTGCTGGTGCGACCGCACGCCTTCACCACGTCCAAGGTGATGGCCATCGACAAGAACGGCCGTCCCACCGTGTCCTTCGACGCCGGCAAACCCGTCGCCGCCGGCGCGAAGCGGACGCTTCCGCTGAGCACGATCTACGGGTTCAACGGCACCTTCCCGGGCCCGATGATCAACGCCGAGTACGGCAAGCCGGCGCTGGTCCGCTTCAACAACCGGCTCGACGAGAACCCCTGGGGACTTGACCGGCAGGACTTCGGGTCCCCGGACTGCTCGTTCCTGACGCACCTGCACAACGGTCACACCGCACCGGAGAGCGACGGCAACCCGCACTACTCGATGAAGCTCCTGAGCCGTGGCGGCTACGAGCCCACGGCCTGGGTCGACAACCTGTACCTCAACTGGCCGGCCGGCGGCGACGACCGCGAGAAGCAGAGCTTCTTCTGGTTCCACGACCACCGGATGGACCAGACCGGCTCCAACGTCTACAAGGGGATGGTCGGGCTCTACCCGATCTACGACCCCAAGGGCGGCATGGACATGGGCGACGAGCGCCAGGGGTTGCGCCTTCCCGGCGTCCGCAAGGACCGCTCGGACGGAGCCTTCGACGTGGCCTACGACATCCCGCTGGCCTTCTACGACTGCCGGCTGGACGACGGCGTCACGGTCCACCAGGACGTGCACGACCAGCTCGGCGAGTTCCCGGCCGCGCAGAACCCTCGCACCCACCCGGAGTGGTGGGGCAAGACCTTCTTCAAGCACTTCCCGAACCACGGGTTCGTGGGCGACATCTTCACGGTGAACGGCACGGCGTACCCGGTGCTGGAGGTCAAGCGTCGCAAGTACCGCTTCCGGTTCCTCGACGCCTCCGTCGCCCGGATCTACGACTTCAAGCTGATGAGCTCGACGCAGGGCCCGAAGACGGCCACCTCGCTGGGGTACTCCGGTGACGACCTGGACGGGCAGTGGCGGATCCCGGACGGCCAGCAGTGCATGAAGTTCACCCAGATCGCGTCCGACGGCGGTCTGCTGCCGGCCCCGGTCACGCGCGACAACTTCGAGCTGTGGCCGGCCAAGCGCCGCGAGGTCATCGTCGACTTCACCAAGTACCAGGACGGGTCGCCGACGACCAAGGGCGACGTCATCTACCTCACCAACACGATGAAGATGCCCACCGGACGGATGTGGAGCAACTCGTCTCGGTTCTCGCCCGACCCCAACTACAAGGTGCCGGTGCTCAAGATCGTGATCGGCGACGACGCACCCGACGACAGCCAGATCCCCACCGCGATGCGTCCCCTGCCGCCGCTGCCTTCGAACTGGCAGAGCCTGATGGCCAACCGGCTCATCTTCGAGGTGAAGCGCGGCAGCATGGGCGGCGAGGTCGAGTGGCTGATCAACGGCAAGCCGTTCGACCCGGGGAGTGTGGCCACCAGTCTCAAGAACGGGGCCGGGAAGACGCCTCTCGCCCAGCAGAAGCGCGGCAGCTTCAACCTCTGGGAGATCCGCAACGGCGGCGGCGGCTGGGTGCACCCCTTCCATCTGCACATGGAGGAGCACCGGGTGGTGATGCGCAACGGCAAGGATGTCAGCCGTGCCGCAGATCCCGGGCATCCGGACGACGTCTCGCGCGAGGACCTGGTGGCCCTCGACCCGAGCGAGTCGGTGGTCGTCTACCGGGGCTTCCGCGACTTCGTGGGTCCGTACGTCGCGCACTGCCACAACCTGGCGCACGAGGACCACGCGATGATGTTCGGCTGGGAGATCACACCGTGAGCGTCCAGACGGTCGTCGCCACGGCACGGGTGGAGCCCGCCGCTCGACCCGCGCCGTGGAGCACGGTGCTGCCGTTCGCGGTGGTCCTGGCCTACGTGAACGGGTTCTGGGTGACCGCGCTGCGGGGCGCGGTGGGGTCGACGGAGCGCACGACGGCCCCGTTCGTCAGCTGGCTGCGCGACTCGACGCTGCTGCTGCCCCTGTTCGTGCTCGCCGTGCTGGTCGCCCTGTCCCTCGCCGGGCGAGGGACCAGGCACGGCCGGGGCGTCGGCGCGATCCGACCGGCCCTGCTGGTGGCATCTGTGTCGACGCTGGCCGGCATCGCACACCTGGTGGCCGACTCGATCTGGAGCCTCCGCCTGCAGCTGGTCCACCTGGACACCATGGGCTCGATGGGCGGGCTCTGCACGGGCGCCTGCCTGGACAAGCAGCTCGACGCCACGGTGCTGCTGCAGGTGCGCGCCGTCCTCGTGGGGTCGTTGATCCTGCTCGCGGCCAACCTCGTCGCGGTCTTCTGGCTGCTGGCACTGCGGGGCGGCCGGTTGGCCGTCCAGGGACGCGGTGCCGCGACGACCGCGCAGCAGTGGGCCGGCCTCCGGCCGGTGCTGGTCGCCGGCCTGCTGGGGGCCGCGGCGGTGCACGCGGCGGTGGTCCCCGAGCACCTGCGGCGAGTGGCCGGCCGCCGGCGGGTTCTTCGTGCTGCTGACGCTGGCGGAGGTCGCGGCCGCCGCCCTGGTGGCGACCCACCGACGGTGGGCGCTGCCGATGGCGCTTGCGGTCTCCGTCGGCCCCCTGCTGCTGTGGCTGTGGTCGCGGACGCTGGGGATGCCGTTCGGGCCCGAACCATGGACGCCCGAGGCGGTCGGCCTGGCGGACCTGGCTGCCGGCGCGCTGGAGCTGACCACGCTGGCGCTCGCGGTCGCGCTGCTGCCGGCACGGCTCCCGCGGGAGCGTCTGCGTTCCCCCGCCGCGCTCCGGATGGCACTCGTGGCCGTGCTCACGGTGACCGTGATCGGCTTCGGCTCCGGGGCGGCGCTCTTCGGCGACGCGGCCGTCACCGAGCACGGCGCGGAGGCCCAGGCGGGGTGAGTCAGCCGGTCAGCCGGTCGCGCTCCGCGTGCCGGCTGGCCGCCCGGCTGTCCGGGAAGCGCCGGGAGATCCGCCACTGCAGCCAGTCCGACGCCCGCGGCGCCACCAGGTTCAGCACCTCGGCCACGGCGCCCGCGGCGGTGCCCGCGGTGACCGGACGCTCCTCCAGGGCGCGTACGACGCGGGCCGCCGCCTGCTCGGGAGTCAGGGCCGGCGCCTTGGCGTAGGCGTCGGTCGGCGCGCTCATCGCGGTGCGCACCAGCGGCATCCGCAGGTTGGTGAAGGTCACGCCGTCGCCGTACAGCTCGCGACCCGCGATCCGGCTCCACACGTCGAGCGCGGTCTTGGAGGCGATGTAGGCGGAGAACTTCGGCGCCTTCACCTGCACGCCCCAGGTGAGCACGTTGACCACGTGACCGAACCGCTGCTCGGCCATGTGCGGCAGCAGGCCGAGCATCAGCCGCACGGGCGCCACGTAGTTGATCGCCATGGTGCGCTCGACGTCGTGCGCCCGCTCGTAGGACAGCGCGACCGAGCGCCGGATCGAGCGGCCGGCGTTGTTGACCAGGTAGTCGACGCCGCCGTGCTCGGCGCGCACGGTCGCGACCAGCCGGTCGACGGCAGGGCCGTCGGTCAGGTCGCAGGGGTAGGCGAAGGCCCGCCCGCCCGACGCCTCGATCGCGCGGACCACGGCCGTGAGCGCGTCCGCGCGGCGCGCCACCAGGATCACCGTGGCGTCGCGCGCGGCCGCGGCGTGCGCGGTGGCCTCGCCGATGCCCGAGGAGGCACCGGTGACCAGGACGGTCCGGCCGGCGAGCGGCGAGGGCGCACCGGTCCGGAGGGCGCGGCGCAACCAGGCCCGCGGCGTGGTGAGCAGCAGCCCGGTCACAGCGGCGGCCTCGTGGCCGCCCACGGTCGCGCCCGCTCGAGCTGCGCGGCGAGGGTCAGCAAGGTGGTCTCGTCGTGCCGGCGCCCGACCAGCTGCACCGCGCACGGCAGACCGTCGTCCCCGAAGCCCGCGGGCACCGAGGCGGCCGGGTTGCCGGTGACGTTCCACAACGCGGTGTAGGCGATCATCGGCATCGCCGCGAGCGCCGCCCGGACCGTGCCTGTGCCGTCGAGGACGCCGACCTGCGGCGGCCGGTGCGCGATCGTCGGGGTGAGCAGCACGTCGTGCTCGTCGAACACCCGGTTCGCCTTCTCGGCCACCACCTCGCCCTGCCGGATCGCCCACTCGCGCACGGCCGGCGTGACCCAGGCGCCGAGCCGGGCGGTCTCCTTGGTGCGCCGCTCGAGCCGGGCGGCGTCCTCGACCCCCTCGGCGCCGGTGCGGACGCCGGCGAAGAACTGCGGCACGAAGGCCGCGGTCGGGTCCGGGTAGCCGGGGTCGACCTCCTCCACCTCGTGGCCGAGACGTTCGAGGAGCAGGGCGGTCTGCCGGACCGCCTCGACGTGGGCCGGCGCCGGTCGGACGCCGAGGGTCACCGGCTTCGTGGACCAGCCGATGCGCAGCGGCTCCGCACTGGCGAGCGCGGCGGTCGTGAACGACGTGCGCGGCTCCTCGGCCCGCCACCGGTCGACCGGCAGGGTGCCGCGGATGACGTCGTAGACGACAGCGCTGTCGAGCACCGAACGGGTCAGGGGTCCGGTCGTCGACAGGCCCCACCAGCCGTGCGCGTAGGGCGCCATGGTCACCCGACCGCGCTGCGGCTTGAGCCCGAAGAGCCCGCAGCAGGCGGACGGGATCCGGATCGACCCGCCGCCGTCGCCGCCGATGCCCATCGCGACGAGCCCGGCCGCCACGGCAGCCGCGGTGCCGCCGCTGGACCCGCCCGGCGACCGGCGGGTGTCCCAGGGGTTGCGGGTCATGCCGTGCGCGAGCGACTCGGTGAACGGCCACTGCCCGAACTCGGGCATGTTCGTCCGGCCCACCACGACGGCGCCGGCCGCCCGCAGCCGGCGCACCACCTCGGCGTCGCGAGCGGCCGGCGTGATGTTGCCGCGGCCGCCGAAGGTGGTGACCTGACCGGCGACGTCGACCTCCTCCTTGATGGCGACGGGTACGCCGTGCAGCGGGCCCTGCTCCGACGCGGGCAGGGCGTCCCGCTCCGCGGCCTCCGCCATGGCCTGCTCGGCCATCACCACCGTGAACGCGTTCAGGCGTCCGTCGTACGCACGGATGCGGTCGAGGACGGCCGCGGTCAGCTCCCGGGAGGACACGTCCCCGGCCGCGACCGCGGCGGCCTGCCCGGTGACACCGGCGAAGAACAGGTCCTCGTCGACCCCGCTCACCCGGCGACCCCGCACCGGCGCAGCGCGAGCACCGTGAGCGCGCGGGCGACCTGCACCAGCTGGTCGAGGTCGACCTTCTCGAGCGGCGCGTGGGCGTCCTCGATGTCGCCGGGACCGTAGTGGAGCGTGGGGATGCCGCCGATGCCGGTGTAGAGCCGCAGGTCGCTGCCGTAGACACCGGCGGCGAGCGGCGGGTGCGCCCCGCCGGTCGCGGCGACGGCCGACGACATCTCGCCCACGAGCGGGTGGTCGGAGTCGGTGCTGCCGCTGGCGAACTGGCCGCCGGGCCAGGTGACGTGGGGCCGGTTCTCCCGCAGCCATGGGTCCTTGACGGACACCTCGGTGACCACGTCCTCGAAGCGGGCCCGGGCGAGCCGCGGGTCCTCGTCGATCTGCACCCCGAAGCGGCCCTCGGCGACCAGCCGGTCCGGGACGTTGCTCGACCACTCCCCTGCCCGGACCACCCCGAAGGACAGCGCGAACGGCGTCTTGCCGAGGAACGTCGGATCGGGGTCGCGGTTGCGGTCCGCCTCGAACGCCATCAGGGCGGCGTGGATCGGCAGGAACGCCTCGAAGGCGCTGACCCCCTCGGTGCGCATGCTGCCGTGCGCGGACCGGCCGGCGACCTCGATCCGGAAGGTCAGCGCGCCCGCGGTGGCGGTGATGATCTTGGCGCTGGTCGGCTCGGTGATCACCGCGGCCTCACCGATGTGTCCGCGGCGCAGCGTCGCGAACGCCCCGAGCCCGCCGTCCTCCTCGCCGACGACGAAGTGCAGGGCCAGCGGGCGCTCGAGCCGCACCCCGGCCGAGCGGAGGGTGCGCAGCACGGCCAGGTTGGCCGCCGCGCCCGCCTTCATGTCGCAGGCGCCGCGTCCGTAGAGCGCACCCTCCCGGATGTCGGCTGAGAACGGGTTGATGCCGAGCCAGGAGTCCGGGTCCCCCGGGGGTACGACGTCCAGGTGGCCCTGCAGGACCAGGGCGGGCATGCCTTCGCCGGCGGTCGTGCCGACGACGCCGACCGCCTGCTCGCGCGACACCTCGACCCCGGGGAACCACGGGTCGGCGGTCAGCTCGTCGAGGTCGATGTCCCACCGGTCGACGTCCGTGTCGAGGTCGCGGAGCAGGCCGGCGGCGACCTCCTGGACCTCGACCTCCTCGTCGGTGCCGCCCATGCTCGGGATGCGCACCAGCTCCATGAGCGACTCGACCAGCGCGGTCTCGTCGAGGTGGTCCAGCACGGAGCGCTCGGCCGCGGTCAGCTCGTCGGGGCTCATGGGTCCGAGTGTGCCGGAGGGTCCGTGGCTACAGTTCGCAGGGTGGTGACGGTCGCGGTGTGCGAGGACGACGCGGCGCTGCGGTCGGTGCTCAGCCGCTCGCTCGCCGGTGCGGGGCACGAGGTGCTGCTCGCGCACAACGGCGCGGAGGCGCTGCGGGTGTTCCCCTCGGCGGCCCCCGACGTGGTCATCCTCGACATCGGGCTGCCCGACAGCGACGGCCGCGACGTCTGCCTGGCGCTGCGCGCCGGTGGTCTGGACGCACCGGTGCTGTTCCTGACCGCCCGCGACGGCGTGCACGACAAGGTCGCCGGCTTCGAGTCCGGCGCCGACGACTACCTGACGAAGCCGTTCGAGCTGCCCGAGCTGCTGGTGCGGATCACCGCGCTGGCCCGGCGGACCGGCGCGGCCGCCGCCACCGCCGACGGCCTCCAGCTCGACCCGGCCCGGCACGCGGTCACCGCGGAGGGCACCACCGTCCCGCTGACACCGACGGAGTTCCGGCTGCTCGCCAAGCTGCTCGGCAGCCCCGAGCACGTCGTGCGCCGGCACGCACTGGTCGCCGCCGGGTGGCCGATGGGGGCGGTGGTCCACGACAACACGCTCGACTCCTACATGGCCCGGCTGCGTCGCAAGCTCGACGGGCTCCACGGCGTGCAACGGTCCATCGAGACGGTCCGCGGGGTCGGGTACGCGTGGCGCTGAGCCTCCGCGGCCGGCTCGTCGCCATCACGGTCTCGGCCGCCGTGGTCGCGGTGACCGTGCTCGTCGTGGGCCTGCAGCTGCTGCTCGCGCACCAGTCGTCGCGCGAGTCGCTGTCCACGCTGCAGGGCCGCGCCGACGCGGCCGCCACCACCGTCCGGTTCCGCGGCGGGCAGGCCCGCGTCCTCGAGACACCGGCCGACTCGCTTGACCAGAACATCTGGATCTTCGACGCGGCCGGTCGCCGCGTCGACGGCGGCGTGCCGCCCCGGTCCCTGCGGTCCACCGTCACGCGGCTCAGCACGGCCACCACCGAGCGGTCGGTCGACGTCGACGGCCGGGCGCGGATGCTGGCGCGACCGGTCCCCCGCCCCGGGTCGGGTACGACCGGTGCCATCGTCGTCGCCGCGCTCGACCTCGCGCCGTACGAGCACGCGGAGCGGCGCGGCCTGTGGCTCAGCCTCGGGCTCGGGCTGCTGGCCGTGGTCGCGGCCGGGGCCGCGGCCTGGGGTGCCTCCGGCTACGCCCTGCGTCAGGTACGTCGGATGGCGCACCGGGCCGACGAATGGCGCGAGCACGACCTCACCGGCAGGTTCGACCTGGGCACCCCCCGCGACGAGCTGACCGAGCTTGCGGACACCCTCGACCGGATGCTCGACCGGATCGCGCAGGCGATCCTGACCGAGCGACGGCTGACCGACGAGGTCGCGCACGAGCTGCGCACCCCGCTCACCGTGATCCGGTCCGAGGCCCAGCTGGCGCAGCTCGGCACGGGCGTCCCGGACGAGTCGCTGGACGCGATCGTCGCCGCCACCGACCGGATGACCGCCTCCATCGACACGATGCTCGCGGTGGCCCGGTCCACCCACGCCGACGACTCCGGGTGCGCGATGCAGGACGTGCTCGCCCAGCTCGTCGCGCATGGCTCCGCGCGGGACGACGTCGAGGTCGTGACCCAACCGGCCGGCTCGGAGCACGTCGTCGCCGCCCCGTTGCGGGTCGTCGCCGCGGCCGCCGTACCCCTCCTGGACAACGGGGTGCGGCACGCGAGCTCCACGGTCCGGCTGCGGGTCAGCACCGAGGGGCGGCGGGTGCTGCTGCACGTCGTCGACGACGGCGGCGGCGTCGACCCCGACCACCGCGAGACGATCTTCGAGCCCGGGCACAGCACCGCGGCCGACGGGGCGGGGCTCGGTCTGGCGCTGGCGCGTCGGCTCGCGCACTCGGTGGGCGGGGAGGTCTCCGAGCGGGGCGACGGACACGGCCACTTCGTGCTGTCCCTGCCCCGGGCCTGATTTCGCACGGAACGCGGTCAGGTTCCTTGCAGGTCCGAAATGTCACCGTCGGGACCATGACAACACAAGGCTCCCCGGTGGCACCTCCGGTGCGCGCCATGCTCAACAAGGTCCCCGAGGTCACGCTGTACTTCTGGGTGATCAAGATCCTCTGCACGACGGTCGGTGAGACGTTCGCCGACTACCTGAACGACACGCTCGGCTTCGGGCTGAACAACACCTCGCTGCTGATGACGGCGGCGCTGGTCGTCGTCGCTCGTCTTCCAGTTCAAGGCGCGGAAGTACGTGCCCGGCATCTACTGGTTGGCGGTCGTGCTGATCAGCGTGGTCGGCACGCTGCTCAGCGACAAGCTCGCGGACGACATGGGCGTGCCGCTGGTGGACACGACGGTCGCGTTCGCGATCCTGCTGGCGGTCACGTTCGCCGCCTGGTGGGCCAGCGAGCGCACCCTCTCGATCCACTCGATCGTCACGCGGCGCCGGGAGGCGTTCTACTGGCTGGCGATCCTGTTCACGTTCGCCCTCGGCACCTCGGCCGGCGACCTGTTCGCCGAGAAGCTCGGCGTCGGCTACTGGCCGACGGTGGGCATCGTCGCCGCGGTGATCGCCGCGATCACGTTCGCCCACTTCGCGCTGAAGCTCAACGCGGTGCTGGCGTTCTGGCTGGCCTACATCCTGACCCGGCCGCTGGGCGCCTCCATCGGCGACGGCATGTCCCAGCCGCACAAGGCCGGCGGCCTCGGCCTCGGCACGACCGGCACCAGCGTGATCTTCCTCGGGGTGATCCTCGCGCTGGTCGTGTTCCTGGCCGTCACGAAGGTCGACCAGACCGAACGGGTGGAGACCCGGCACGACCTCGACGAGCTCGAGGGCCTCGACGACCCCGAGGAGGACGGCGTCCGGGTCTGAGAGGCGGCGGGTCGCCGTACGCCAGGGGCCACAATCCGGCAGTTGTCGGGTTGTGGCCCCTGCTGCGCGTACAGGACTCGCGCGCTAGACCCCGCCGAGGCTCATGGGGTGGACAAGAGCGTCCGCACGACCCGCAGCCCGACGGAGAGCCGGGCCAGGTCCGCGTGGTCGTCCGCGCAGATCTCGTCGAGGGTGCCGACGGCGCGGCTGACCACCACGGCGTCGTCCTCCTCCCAGTCCGCGACCCGCACCGGCACCGGCTGGTCCGACGACGTCTCGGCGAGCACCTGCGCGGTGAGCTGCGCGTGCACGGAGTGCAGGTCGTCGCGCAGCGCCGCACGCGCCATCGTCTGCCAGCGGTCGTCACGCGGCAGCGCGAGGATCCGGGCGACGAGCGTGGAGAGCCCGAGCCGCTCGCCCAGCGCGAAGTGCACCCGGGCCACCTCGATCGGGTCGACCTTGTCCCGCTTGGCCGTCTCGACGATGTTGAGCGCCTGGTAGGCCGGCGGCAGGATCGCCACGCGGACCGCGAGCTCCTCGGGAACCCCTCTCGCCAGCAACGCGTCCCGGCGCTTCTCGAACGCTTCGGCCTCCCGGCCGCCGAGCAGCTCGGGCAGCGCGGACACGACCTGCTGCACCACGACACCGAAGAAGTCGACGGTGCCCTCGCTGTCCATCGGCGGGCGCCGGTTGTTGATCAGCCAGCGCGACGCGCGCTCGACCAGGGTGCGCATCTCCAGCCGCATCCGGGTCTGCACGGCGGCGTCGATCTTGTTGTCGTAGGAGTCGACCTCGTCGATGAGCGCCCGGGACCCGAAGATCTCGCGCGCCACGAAGTTCGCCTTCACCAGCTCGTCCGCGGTGGCCGAGGTCTCCTCCGACAGCCGGTGGAAGAACGTCATGCCCGCACCGTTGACGAGGTCGTTGACCACCTGCGTCACGATGATCTCCCGGCGCAGCGGGTGGCTCTCCATCCGCTCGCGGTAGGTCAGCCGCATCTTCGTCGGGAAGTAGCCGAACAGGTCGTTGCGCAGGAACGGGTCGTCGGCGAGGTCGGTGCCGATCAGCTCGTCGGCCAGCACGATCTTGGTGTAGGCCAGCAGCACCGAGAGCTCCGGCACCGTCAGCCCCTCCTTGCGCTCCACCCGCGCGGCGACCTCCTTGCGCGAGGGCAGCGCCTCCAGCGCCCGGTCGAGCAGACCCTGCCGCTCCAGGCGACGGATCCAGTCCTCGTGCACGTGCAGCAGCTGCGGCGCCTGGGTCGCGGCGTTGGCCAGCGCGTGGTTCTGCTCGTAGTTGTCGCGCAGCACCAGCGTGCCGACCTCCTCGGTCATCGAGGCGAGCAGGTCGTTGCGCTGCTTCTCGGTCAGGTCGCCGTTGGCCACCACCTGGTCGAGCAGGATCTTGATGTTCACCTCGTGGTCGGAGGTGTCCACGCCCGCGGAGTTGTCGATGAAGTCGGTGTTGATCCGACCGCCGCGCCGCGCGTACTCGATCCGGCCGCGCTGGGTGAGGCCGAGGTTGCCGCCCTCGCCGACGCACCGCGAGCGCAGGTCGCGGCCGTTGACGCGGATCGCGTCGTTGGCCTTGTCGCCGACCTCCGCGTCGGTCTCGCCGGCGCTCTTCACGTAGGTGCCGATGCCGCCGTTCCACAGCAGGTCGACCTTGGCGAGCAGGATCGCCCGCATCAGCTCCGCGGGCGTCATCGCCTGCACGCCCTCGCCGAGGGACAGCGCGTCCCGCACCTGCGGGCTGATCGGGATCGACTTCAGCGACCGCGGGTAGACCCCGCCGCCCTCGCTGATCAGGCTCTTGTCGTAGTCCTGCCAGCTCGACCGCGGCAGCTCGAACAGCCGCTTCCGCTCGGCGTACGACGTGGCCGCGTCCGGCGACGGGTCGAGGAAGATGTCGCGGTGGTCGAAGGCGGCGACCAGCCGGATGTGCTCGGACAGCAGCATGCCGTTGCCGAACACGTCACCGGACATGTCGCCGATGCCGACGCAGGTGAACTCCTCCGCCTGGCAGTCGACGCCCATCTCCCGGAAGTGCCGCCGCACCGACTCCCAGGCGCCGCGGGCGGTGATCCCCATCGCCTTGTGGTCGTAGCCGACCGAGCCGCCGGAGGCGAACGCGTCGCCCAGCCAGAAGCCGTAGTCCTTGGCGACCCCGTTGGCGATGTCGCTGAACGTCGCGGTGCCCTTGTCGGCCGCCACCACGAGGTAGGCGTCGTCGCCGTCGTGCCGAACCACGCGCTGGGGCGGGACCGACTCGTCGCCGACCAGGTTGTCGGTGATGTCGAGCAGGCCGGAGATGAACGTCTTGTAGCAGGCGATCCCCTCGGCCATCCAGGCCTCCCGGTCGCCCGGGTCGGGCAGCTGCTTGGCGAAGAAGCCGCCCTTCGCGCCGACCGGCACGATCACGGTGTTCTTCACCATCTGCGCCTTCACCAGGCCGAGGACCTCGGTGCGGAAGTCGTCGCGTCGGTCGGACCAGCGCAGACCGCCGCGGGCTACCGCGCCGAAACGCAGGTGCACGCCCTCCACCCGCGGTGAGTACACGAAGATCTCGAACTTCGGCCGCGGCTCGGGCAGGTCCGGGATCGCGTCCGGCTGCAGCTTCAGGGAGATGTAGGACTTCCGCCGCCCGTCGGCACCCGGCTGGTAGTAGTTCGTGCGCAGGGTGGCCTTGACGACCGTCAGGTAGGACCGCAGGATCCGGTCGTGGTCGAGGCTGGCGACATCGTCCAGCGCCCGCTGGATGCGGTCCTCGATCTCCTCCATCTTGGCCAGGCGGGTCTCCCCGTCGGCCGCGAGGTGACCGTTGCGGCCCGGGTCGAAGCGCGCCTCGAACAACGCGACGAGTGCCCGGGTGATGTCGACGTTCTGCTGCAGCGCGTCCTCGATGTAGTCCTGGGCGAACGGCGTACCGCCCTGGCGCATGTACTTCGCATAGGCACGCAGCACGGTGGCCTGCCGCCAGGTCAGCCCGACGGCGAGCACGAGGGCGTTGAAGCCGTCGACCTCGTTGTCGCCGTCCCACACCGCGGTGACGGCGTCCTGGAACAGCTCGCGGCTGCCGGAGGGCAGCGGCCGGTGGTAGCGCAGGCCGAAGTCGTAGATGTACGACTCGCGCTCGAGCCCGTCGAGGCTGTAGGGCCGCTCGTCGACGACCTCCACACCCATCGAGGACAGGATCGGCAGCACCTCGGACAGCGACAGCGGCGTCCCGGTGCGGAAGATCTTGAGCCGGGCCTCGTTGGGGCCCGCCTCCGGCAGCTGGTAGAAGGACAGGTCCAGCCCGCCGTCGGGCCCGAGGCTCTCGAGACGGCCGAGGTCCACCGCACCGGTGCGGGGCGGGTAGTCCTCCTTGTACGCCTCGGGGAAGGACTCGGCGTACTTCCGGGCCAGCAGGGAGCCCTCCTCCTCGCCGTACTCCGCGTGCGCGGCCGACACGAAGTCGTCGCGCCAGGAGCGGGCGGCTTCCGCGAGCCGGCGCTCCAGGTCGGCCTGGTTGAAGTCTCGGATCGTCTCGCCGGCCTTCGGCCGGATCACGAAGTGCAGGCGGGCCAGCATCGACTCGCTCACACGGGCGGTGTACTCCAGCGACTCGCCGCCGAGCTGGGTCCTGAGGATGCGGGCGATGCGCTCGCGCACCGCGGTGTTGTACCGGTCCCGCGGGAGGTACACCAGGCACGACAGGTAGCGGCCGTAGGTGTCCCGGCGCACGAACAGGCGGACCTGGCGGCGGTCCCGCGTGTGCAGCACCGACTCGGCGATCGGGCTCAGCTCGTCGATCGGGGTCTGGAACAGCTCGTCGCGCGGGTAGGTCTCGAGCACGTCCATCAACGCCTTGCCGGTGTGGCTCAGCGGCGCGAAGCCGGCCCGGTCGATGACCTGCTTGGCCTTCACCCGGATGACCGGGATCCGGGTCAGCGACTCGGTGTAGGCCGCGCTGGAGAACAGCCCGAGGAAGCGGCGCTCGCCGACCACCTCGCCGCTCTCGTCGAACGTCTTGACGCCGATGTAGTCGAGGTAGACCGGCCGGTGCACGGTCGCCTTGGAGTTGGCCTTCGCCAGCACCAGCAGGGTCTTCTCCCGGGCCTTGGCCCGCACCAGCGGCGGCAGCTTGGCGAACGACGTCGACATGTCCTGGTCGGAGCGCAGGATGCCGAACCCGGTGCCGGGGACCGCCCGCAGCGCGACGTCCTCCGAGCCGTCGCCGACCTCCTCGAGCTTGTACTCGCGGTAGCCCAGGAAGGTGAAGTGGGTGTCGGCGAGCCAGCGCAGCAGCGCCTGGCCCTCCTCGATCTCCTCGCGGGGCAGCGGCGGCGGGTGCTCGTCGAGGTCGGCGATGATGTCGAGGGCCTGCTGGTGCATCTTCGGCCAGTCCTCGACGGCCTCGCGAACGTCCTGGAGCACCTTGACCAGCGCCGTCTCGATCTCCTCGCGCTGCTCCGCGCTCGACTCGCGGCTGATCTCGATGTGCATCCACGACTCGCGGAAGACGTCGTGGGGCAGGTCAGCGTCGGCGCGGTCGGCCTGCCGGTCGTCGCCGGTGAAGATCTCCTCGAGGTTCCCGGTGATGTCGCGGCGTACGAGGATCTGCGGGTGCACCACCATGTGCACCTCGCGGTTCTGCTCGTTGAGCTCCATGGTCACGGAGTCCACGAGGAACGGCATGTCGTCGGTGACCACCTCGACGACCGTGTGGCCGCCGGCCGACCAGCCGTGCTCGGAGACCGTCGGGGTGAAGACCCGGATGTTCGCGGTGCCCTGCGGCCGGTACGACGCGGCCTTGTACTGGCTCATCGCGGCGCCGTACAGGTCCATCTCGGTGCGCGTGGAGATGTCCTCGGCGGCGACGTGGCGGTAGAAGTAGCGCAGCAGGTCTGCGGAGGTCTTCCCAGGAGGACCGCCCGAGCCCTTCCTGGTGGCGGCGAACGTGGCGGCCTTCTCGATCAGGTCGTCACGCTCGGCGTTCGCGGTCTCTTCCAGCGTCGTAGCCACGCAGCATCAACCTCTACGGATCTCCCCGAGGGCACGTCGTTGTGCCGTCAAGGCGACACTAGAACCATCGCCGCGAGGCCACCAACCCGACGCTCCCGGACACGTCCGGGGCGTTCCTCACAGGACCGACCGGAGGTCCCAGAGCAACGGGAAGTAGCGCAGGTCGAGCCGGCTCCGCAGGTAGCTCGCGCCCGTCGAGCCGCCGGTCCCGGTCTTGGTCCCGATCATCCGCTCGACCATCACCACGTGCCGGGCCCGCCAGGCCGCGCCGAGCTCGTCGTGCTGCAGGAGCGCCTCGGCCAGCGCCCAGACGTCGGAGTGCGTCGACCGGTCGTGCGCCACGCGTCGGACCGAGTCGGTGACCTCCTCGTCGCCGTCCACCGGCAGCCCGCGGGCGGCGAGCACCCCGAGGAACGCGTCCCACAGGGTCGGCTCGTCCAGGCGCCGCTGCAGCCGGGCCCTCTCGTCGTCGGTGAGCGCCCGGAACCGCTGCACGAACGACGGGTCCTTGGCCCCGGAGAGGAACTCCAGCTCCCGGAACTGCACCGACTGGAAGCCGCTGGCCGGCGCCAGGGTCTGCCGGAACTGCAGGAAGTCCTGCGGGGTCATCGTCTCGAGCACGTCGACCTGCTGCACCAGCACCCGCTCGATCACGTGCATCCGCTGCAGCAGGTGCTGCGCCCACCAGGTGCGGCCCTCCTGCATGGCGTCGCGGGCCGCGGTCGCCTCGTGCAACAGCTGCTGGAACCACAGCTCGTAGACCTGGTGGATGGTGATGAACAGCAGCTCGTCGTGGGCCGGCGGCTCGGACTCCAGGCGCTGCGCGGACAGCAGCCGCTCGAGCTGCAGGTAGCTGCCGTAGGTGAGCCGGGCGCCCTGCTCGCCGAACTGCACCTCGGGGTGCTCGCCCCACTGCCCCACCACGTCGCTGCCCGTGCCGCTGTCGTCGTCCACCCGGCGAGGGTAGGGCATGATGCCCGCATGAAGTTCTCGCACCGGATGACCTACGACGCCGCCCCCGCCGACGTGCTCGCGATGCTGGCCGACCCGGCCTTCCGCGAGAAGGTGTGCGTGGCGATGCACGCCACCCGCCGCGACGTCAGCATCGACGGCGCCCCGGAGACCATGAAGGTCGTCGTCGACCAGACCCAGCCGGCCAAGGGCATCCCGTCGTTCGCGAAGAAGATCGTCGGCGACGAGATCCAGATCGTCCAGCGCGAGCAGTGGAAGGGCGGCTCCGGCGCCACCCTGAAGGTCGAGATCCCCGGCAAGCCCGGCGCGCTCGACGGCTCGATCGGCCTGTCCCAGAACGGCAGCGGCACCATCGAGTCCGTCGAGGGCGACATCAAGGTGAAGATCCCGATGATCGGCGCCAAGCTCGAGGCCCTCATCGGCGACCTCCTCACCGCAGCGCTGCGGACCGAGGAGCGGGTCGGCAAGGCCTGGCTGGCCGGCGACCGCTGACTTGTCAGGCGGTGGCGTCGTCCTGACGACGTGAGCGCCTGACAGGCCGGTCGGCGCCCTCCTCCTCGGCGATGTCACGCCGGCGGACGACGTACACGACCGCGATGAGCACCACGAACGGCCCGAACGCGAGAAGCGCGACGAGGAGCTGCTCGTAGGGGTGCAGCGCGCCCATGTGCAGCGGGAGTGCGGGATTCATCACGCCCCATTGTGCCCCCGGGCGGAATGTCCGGGCCCCCGGGAGACGTTAAGTGCAATGTTCAACCGTTCCCGACGACAGGACATCGCCCCCATGCCCGACCTCTTCGACCCGCTCCGCGTCAAGAGCTGGGAGCTCCCCAGCCGGCTCGTGATGGCGCCGCTGACCCGCAACCGCGCCACCGCGGGGATGGTCCCCGGCGACCTCGCCGTGGAGTACTACCGGCAGCGCGCCAGCGCCGGCCTGATCATCTCCGAGGGCACCCAGCCCAGCGCCGTCGGCCAGGGCTACCTCGCGACCCCCGGCATCCACACCCCCGAGCAGGTCGCCGGCTGGCGCCGCGTGGCCGACGCCGTGCACGGCGAGGGCGGCCGCATCGTGGTCCAGCTGATGCACGCCGGCCGGGTCGCGCACCCCGACAACAAGGACGGCCTGGAGTCGGTGGCGCCGAGCGCGCTGGCGGCCCCGAACCAGATGTTCACGGCCGAGGGCCCGAAGCCGCACCCGGTCCCCCGCGCCCTGGAGACCGACGAGATCCCCGGCATCGTCGAGGACTTCGTGCACGCGGCCCGCTCCGCGGTGGAGGCCGGCCTCGACGGCGTGGAGCTGCACGCCGCGAACGGCTACCTGCTGCACCAGTTCCTGGCGCCGGGCTCCAACGAGCGCACGGACGCGGTACGGCGGCAGCCCGGACAACCGCGCCCGGCTCGTCGTGGAGGTGGCGCACGCCGTCGCCGAGGCGATCGGCCCGGAGCGCGTCGGCATCCGGATCTCGCCCGCGCACAACATCCAGGGCGCGGCCGAGGAGGACCCGGCTGACGTCGAGGCGACGTACGGCGCGCTCATCGAGGGCATCGCCCCGCTGGGCCTGGCCTACCTGAGCGTGCTGGCCGACCCGTCCCTCGATCTGGTCCAGCGGCTGCGCAAGGACTTCGGCGGCGTGCTGATCGCCAACACCGGGTTCGCAGACGTCACCACCCGCGAGCAGGCGCAGGCCCTGCTCGACGACGACCTGGCCGACGCCGTGGCCGTGGGTCGGCTGTTCCTCGCCAACCCCGACCTGCCCCGCCGGTGGCAGACCGGCGCCGACCTGAACGAGCCGGACCCGGCCACGTTCTACGGCGGCGGCGCCGAGGGGTACACGGACTACCCGTCGCTGGCGGGCTGACCCACCGCGACAGCGCGAGGGCCCGGACGGATGATCCGTCCGGGCCCTCGTCGCGCGTGCGTCAGCCGAGGTCCATGTACGGGTAGCGGTAGTCCTTCGGCGGGTCGAACGTCTCCTTGATCGAGCGCGGGGACGTCCAGCGCAGCAGGTTCTGCGCCGAGCCGGCCTTGTCGTTCGTGCCGGACGCGCGGGCACCGCCGAACGGCTGCTGGCCGACGACCGCACCGGTCGGCTTGTCGTTGACGTAGAAGTTGCCGGCGGCGAACCGCAGCTGCTCCTGCGCCCAGGCGACCGCATTCCGGTCCTGGGCGATGATCGACCCGGTCAGGGCGTACGGCGCGAACGACTCCATCTGCGCGACGACCTGCTCGTAGTCACGGTCCTCGAAGACGTGCACGGCGAGGATCGGCCCGAAGTACTCGGTCGAGAACATCTGGTCGGTCGGCTCGCCGCCCTCGACGACGGTCGGCCGCACGAAGTAGCCGACCGAGTCGTCGACCTGTCCGCCGGTGAGGACGTCGAGCTTCGGCGAGCGCTTCGCCCGGGCGATCGCCTTCTTGTGCTTGGCGAACGCCCGGTCGTCGATGACCGCGCCCATGAAGTTCGAGAAGTCGGTGACGTCGCCCATCGTGATCGACTCGACCTCGGACACGAACGAGTCGCGCATCTTCTTCCACACCGACTTGGCGACGTACGCCCGCGACGCGGCCGAGCACTTCTGGCCCTGGAACTCGAAGGCGCCGCGCAGCATCGCGGTGCGCAGCACGTCCGGGTCGGCCGAGCTGTGCGCGACGACGAAGTCCTTGCCGCCGGTCTCGCCGACGATGCGCGGGTAGGAGCGGTACTTCGCGATGTTCTGGCCGACCGTCGACCACAGGTGCTGGAAGGTCGGCGTCGAGCCGGTGAAGTGGATGCCGGCGAGGTCCGGGTGGTTGAGCGCGACCTCGGAGACGTCGAGCCCGTCACCCGGCAGCATGTTGATGACGCCCGGCGGGAGCCCGGCCTCCTCGAGCAGCTCCATGGTCAGGTGCGCCGCGACCTGCTGTGTCGGCGACGGCTTCCAGACCACCGTGTTGCCCATCAGTGCCGGCGCGGTGGGCAGGTTGCCCGCGATCGCGGTGAAGTTGAACGGCGTGATCGCGTAGACGAAGCCCTCGAGCGGCCGGTGGTCCGTGCGGTTCCAGATGCCGCGGGAGTTCGCGATCGGCTGGTCGGCCAGGATCGTGCGCGCGAAGTGCACGTTGAACCGCCAGAAGTCGATCAGCTCGCAGGCCGCGTCGATCTCCGCCTGGAAGGCGGTCTTCGACTGGCCGAGCATGGTGGCGGCGTTGAGGCGCTGGCGCCACGGACCGGCGAGCAGGTCGGCGGCCTTGAGCAGGATGGCGGCGCGGTCGTCGAAGGACAGCGCGCGCCAGCCGGGAGCGGCGTCCTGCGCGGCAGCGATCGCGGCGCGGGCGTCGGCCTGGCTGCTGTTCTTCAGGACACCGAGGACGTGCCCGTGGTCGTGCGGCTGCACGACCTTGGTCTCGGCACCGCCGCCCATCTTCTTCTTCCCGCCGATGGTGGCGGTCAGGTCGAGGGTGCGGTCCTCCTGCCTCTTGAGCTCCAGCTCCAGCGCGGCCCGTTCGGGGCTGCCCGGCGCGTAGGTGAGGTTCGGCTCGTTGATGGGAGCCGGGGGGTGGGTGATGGCGTCCATGCGCCCGATCGTTTCACGCGCCCGCGGCGGAGCCCAAGTCAGCGGTTCAGACCTGGTCGGTCTGCTCCAGAAGGTCGCCGATCTCCTGCGTCGCCCACCAGGCGAGCTCGTGGGTCAGGCACCGCTCGGAGAGCACCTCCGCCTCGGCGCTGCCCTCGAGAATCGCGTCGCGGGCGGCGGTGACGTCGTCCTCCGCGTCCTCGGTGTCGGCCAGCACGGCGGCGACGTGGCGCATGGGGACGACGTCGTCGACCTGTACGACGGTGGGGTCGTCCGGGTCAGCCGGGCGGGAGGACTCCACGTCGACCGCGACCACGATCCGCCGCGGCGAGTCGTCCTCGTGGAGCAGCGCCAGCGACGACTGGGCCGCGGCCGACGACGCGGCGTACTCCCACTCCTCGTCGCCACCCTCGACGTAGGCCTCGCGCAGCGCCGGGGTCACGGCGTGCGCGGCGAACGGCGCCGGACCGATGCCGTCGCCGGTGACGATGCCGCGGAGACGGCCGAGGGTGCTGGGGACGTAGACACGGGTGCTCATGTGCTCACCGGCTTCTTGGTGGTCTTCTTGCGGCCGCGCGGTGCGCGCTGTCGGCTCGGCGAGATGCTGTCGACGAGCTCCTCGAGCGACTCTGTCACGCACTGCCCGAGCACCTCGAGGTCGGGGAGCGCGTCGCGGTCCCCGTTGAGCCCGAAGAAGACACCGCCGTCGTAGGACGTCACGCCGATCGACAGCGCGTGCCCCGGCAGCAGCGGCTGCACCGGGTAGGACTCCGTCATCTGCGCGCCCGCGGCGTACAGCGGGAACTGCGGCCCGGGCACGTTGGTGATGACCAGGTGGTAGGGCCGCCGGGACTGGAGCGCGGCGACCCGCGAGCCAAGCGCGTGGAACGTGGTCGGCGCGAAGCCGGCCACGCCGGCCAGGCGGTCCGCCGCCACCGCGTGCCCGGTCTCCTTGTGCGCCTTGAGCGCGTAGGACACCTGGTGCAGGCGTACGACGGGCGACGACTCGCCGATCGGCAGGCTGAGCAGCTGTCCCGCGACCTGGGTGCCGAGCGAGGTGGGCTCGAGGTCGCTGTCGATCACACCCATCGGCACCATCGCGCGCAGGGTGCGGCTGCCGTGCACGGACTCGGCGCGGGTCATCAGCCAGTTGCGCATCGCGCCGGTGATCGTCGCCAGGATGACGTCGTTGACCGTGCCGCCGTGGAAGCGGCGCACGGCGCGGTAGTCGTCGAGCGAGGTCTTCACGGTCACGAAGCGGCGCTGCTGCGAAAGCTTCGCGTTGACCGGCGACTCCGGGGTCGGATGCCGGTTGGACAGCGCCTCGGCGACGTCGACCACCCGGCCGCCGAGGGCGCCGGCGGTGCGCACGACGCTGCCCGCGTTGCCGGCGAGCACGCCGAACGCCTGGCGCGGGTGCCGGACCGACTCGCGCACGGCGTCGACGACCAGCGTGGACGGCGCGGGGGTCCGGGACGGGTGCCAGTCGACGTGCACCGAGTCCTTGGGCTCCGGCTCGACGTCCAGGATCACCTGGCCGAGGTCGATGGTGGCCACGCCGTCGACGAGGATCTGGTGCGACTTCGACAGGATCGCGAACCGGCCGTCCTCGACGCCCTCGATGAAGTACATCTCCCACAGCGGCCGGCTGCGGTCGAGCTGCCGGGACATGATCCGCGCGGTCAGGTCGCGCAGCTGCTCGATCGAGCCCGGGCGGGGCAGCGCCGAGCGCCGCACGTGGTAGGTCAGGTCGAAGTCCTCGTCGTCCGCCCACACCGGGTTGGCCAGCCGCCCGGGCACCGAGCGCAGCCGTTGCCGGTAGCGCGGCACGAACGCGATCCGGTCGCCGATCAGCGCGACCAGCCGGTCGTAGTCGAAGCCGCCTGAGGGAGGCTCGAAGATCTCCAGTGTCGCGTTGTGCATGGGCGTCGTCGCGGACTCCGTGACCAGGAAGGCCAGGTCGTCCGGCCGCAGCCGCTCGCTCATCGGGACCCCTCTCAGGACAGCTTCCTCGGGTCATGCGATTCTGACAGAGCACCTGTCACGGTCGGCCGCAGGCCCGGGTCCACGGAGGAGTTCGCATGGTCTTCGCGCACGGGATCGGCGGTGCGAAGGACCTCCCCATCCCGGCCGAGTACGCCATGGCCGGCGCGGGTGCGGCACTCGCCGTCTCCTTCATCGTGCTCGCCCTGGCCTGGCGCACGCCGCGCTTCGACGCCGCCACGCGAGGCCGCCCCGCTCCCGCGTGGCTCGCCTCGCTCGTGGACAGCACCGCGTTCGCGGTGGTGCTGCGGGTGCTCGGCCTCGCGTTCTTCGCCTACGTCGTGTGGGCCGCGGTCGCCGGGCCGGACCTGCTGCTCAACCCCACGTTCGGCGTGGTCTACGTGCTGCTCTGGGTCGGCCTGGTGCCGATGTCGCTGCTGTTCGGGCCGTTCTACAAGGCGGTCAGCCCGATGCGCACGATCCACCTCGCGTTCACGAAGCTGACCGGCGGCCACCCCGACGAGGGCATCGCGAGGCTCCCGGCCTGGGTCGGGCTCTGGCCGGCGGCGCTGGGCCTGCTCGCCTTCGTCTGGCTGGAGCTGGTGTACCCCGGCTCGACGTACCTCTCGCCGGTGCGGCTGTGGTTCGCCGCCTACATCGCGATCGCGATCGTCGGCGCGGCGGTCTTCGGCAGCGAGTGGCTGGAGAAGGCGGACCCGTTCGAGGTCTACTCGACGCTCGTCGGCCACCTCTCGGTCTTCGGTCGTACGGCGGACGGGACGCTCGTGCTGCGCAGCCCGCTCGGCAACCTCGACGGGGTGCCGCCGTGGCCCGGGCTCGTCGGCGTGGTCTCGGTGCTGTTCGGCAGCACGGCCTTCGACAGCTTCAAGGACTCCAACGAGTGGTTGAGGTTCACCCAGTCGGTGAGCACGTCGTCGACCGTGCTCGACTTCATCGCGCTGCTGGTGTTCTGCGCCGTGGTCGGCGTGACGTTCGCGGCCGCCACGATGGCCACCGGGGTGCAGGAGGGATTCGGCCGTCGTACCCTCCCCGACCGGTTCGCCCACTCGATGGTGCCGATCATCGTGGGCTACATCGTGGCGCACTACCTCAGCTACTTCGTCGAGGTCGGCCAGCAGACGGTGGTGCAGCTGTCGGACCCGCTGGGCAAGGGCTGGAACCTGCTCGGCACGGCCGACTGGACGGTGTCGTACTGGCTCTCCACGCACCCGACGTTCCTGGCGATCCTCAAGGTGCTGTCGGTGGTCACCGGGCACGTGCTGGGTGTGATCGCGGCCCACGACCGCGCCGTCAAGCTGCTCCCGAAGCGGCACCAGCTCACCGGCCAGCTGCCGCTGCTGTTCGTGATGGTGTTCTACACCGTCACCGGTCTCTACCTGCTCTTCGGCGCCTGAGCCCGCGCCGGCCGGTCGCGACCGCCGGGTCTCCCGCAACGGCTCGCGCCACCGCGGTGAGGGCGGACCTCAGCTCCGACTCCCCCGTCTCCGCGAGGCTCTGACCGGCCATCAGCGCGCGGTCGGCGGCGGCCCGGTCGTCGGGCAGGAAGTGCACGTCGAGCGGGGTCACGAAGCCCTCGACCATGCCGCGGATCTCACGGTCGCTCCAGCCCAGCGACGGCCGGGTGCGGTTGACGACGACCCGCGGACGCACCCCCGGCACCAGGTCGCGCAGCTCGACCAGTCCCCGCGCGAGCCGGGCCAGCCCGACCGGGTCCGCGGCGCCGACCACGAGCACCTCGTCGGCGGAGCGTACGGCGGTCAGGGTCATCTCGTTGCGCTGCGGGGCGCCGCCGCCGAACGGGTCGGCGGTGTCGGTCTCGAGGCTGAAGCCGGTGTCGAGGAGCACGTGCCCGGCGAGGTCCCGGGACACGTCGAGCAGGCCCTCGAACGCCGCAGGACGGACCTCCTGCCACCGGTCGGCGCGCGGCAGGCCGGTGAGCACCCGCAGCCCGTCGCCGACCTGGCGCGCGTAGCCGCCCAGCCGCTCGAGGTCGAGCAGCCCGGAGTTCGCGGACCGGGCGGCGGCCAGCAGGCCCGAGACCTCGTCGAGGACACCGAGGTGCTGCGCGACAGCGCCGCCGTACGGGTCGACGTCGAGCAGGAACGTCGCGTGCCCGGCCCGGGCGAGCTCGGCCGCCACCCCGACCGCCACCGTGGTGCGGCCGGGCGCGCCGGCGGGTCCCCACACCGCCAGCAGCCGGCCGTGCGGGCTGGCGGCGTCGGCCGTCGCCACGGGCTCGTCGTCGACCGGGCGGACGTCGTGCCCCGCGGCGAGCACGGCGTCGGCGAGGTCGTGCAGCCCGGTCGCCGGGAGGACGCGGGAGACGCCCAGCCGCCGCAGCCGCTCCGGCTCGTCGTCGCGCAGCTCCTCCGCGGTGCCCACGACGAGCACGCCCACCCCCGCCCGCTGGAGCGTGGCGATGCTGTCGGCGTCCAGGCCGGGGAGGCCGGGTGCGACGACGGCGGCCGCGGCCAGACCGGTGGTGGCGCTGGCCAGCAGGTCCGTGAGGTCGACGCAGCGCTTGCCGAGCCTCAGGGCCGGGCCGCCGCGTTCGAGCCGGTCGAGGACCTCGGCCTCCCAGCCGGCACCGGCCGCGGCCACCAGGACCGCGACCCTTGCGGCGGCGAGCGGTGGCGTCATCGTCGGGCGGTGAGGAGGACGGAGCCACCGGCCAGCGCGGCCAGCGACGTGGGCAGCCGCGACTGCTGGTCCTCGGCGACGCCGACGATGACCTGCCGGGTGGCGGTCGGGCCGAGCGAGGAGCCGCTGCGTGGCACCGACAGCACGGCGACGTCGTCGAACACCAGCACGGAGCGCGCGGCGTCGGAGCCGTCGACGGGACCGGACCCGTCGGTCGCGCGGTCCGGGGTGACCCAGACGTCGACGACCGCACCGACCCGCAGCGTGCTGGGCACGGCCTCGCTGTCGACCGACAGCGGCACCTCCGTGAGGGCCTGAGACCCCGCCGCGCCGAGCGCGCCTCGCGGCACCATCTCCCCGGCGCCAACGGCGCGCGTGAGCGTGGCCCCTGAAGGCAGCGGGGTGTCGGCGGACAGGTAGGCGTCGGCGTCGTGCTGGTCGGCGAACCGGACGTCGCGGCGGACCAGGTCGTCCGCGGACACGGACTCTCCGGCGTTCATCGCCCGGCGCGCCGCCCACACGCCGACCGTGTCGTCGGAGCCGCCGAGCAGGGTCGCTCCGAGCAGAGCGCACGCCGCCACGAGGATCACGCCGACGGCCATCCGCGGGTCGCGCCAGCGGGACCGGGTCGCGCGCGTGGCGGCAGGTGAGGACGGTGGTGCGGGCGAAGTGCCACGCGAGCGTGCATCGATGTCGGGCCCCCGTGCTGTCATGCGCCCATCATGCTCGGTTCGTCCGGATTCGACACCTGGTCGTCCACAGCCAAACGGGGGTCGGCGAAGCGAAACGCCGGCAAACGCTGGCATAGTGGCGTCATGTCCAGCACCCAGGGCAGCGACCCGGCCCCTCGGTTCCTCACGCTCGCCGACGTGGCGGAGATCCTGGCCACCTCCGTGGCGCAGGTGCGGGCGCTCGTGCAGTCCGGCGAGCTGCGCTACATCCAGATCGGCGGCCGCCAGCAGTACCGCATCGAGACCGTCGAGCTCGAGAAGTACATCCAGCGGATGTACGCCGAGTCCGACGCCAAGAAGGACCGGCAGCCCACCTCCCGGGACTGAGCCGGCTCACCCCGCACGCAGTGCGGCGATCGCCGCGAGCGCGACCACCTCGACCGGCCCGTCTGCCGGACGCACCTCCACGAAGTCCCGGCCGACCCGGCCCAGCACCGCCCGCAGGACCTGACCGTCCGTGCCGTGCAGCACGCACTCCAGCCGGGTCTCCGCGAGGCCGCGCAGCGCCGACGCGATCCCGAGCCGTGCCGTCAGCGGTCGGGCCGCCGCGTCCACGGCCGCGTCGGAGAGTCCCCGGGCGCGCCGTACGGCGGGCAGGAGGACGACCCAGGTGCCGCCGCCCGCCTCGAGCACGAGCCACCCGTCGCCGGTCCGGCGCAGCACCCCGTCGAGACCGCCGACCCCCTGCACGTCGAGCCACACCCGGCCGCCCACGGAGCCGGCCAGGCGGGCCGCGAGGTCGACCTCGGCGTACTCGGCCCGGCTCTGCTCGGCCACCAGCGCGTCGCGCTCGGCGAGGGCGAGACCGTCGGCCTGCTGCTCGAGGTCGTCGAACAGGTCGAGGAGCCGCTCTTCCCAGCGCATCCCCGCACGCTCGCGGGTCGGCGCCGTCGTGTCAATCGTCTGTGGACAAACGGTTGACGTCGCTCCCTTCGTGGTTCTAAATGAATCAAACGACATCAAACACAAGGGTCTGACATGCGTGCTCTCGGGATCTCCGCGCTGCTGCGCGGCTGCCTCGCACTCGCGCTCTGCGGCGCCGGTGCGGCGGGCACGTGGGGGCTGGCCCGGGATCCGTTCCTGCGGGTCACGTCGCTGCTCGCCGCCGACGGGCCCGGATCACTGGCGGCCCTCCCCCTCGATCAGGTGCTGGCGGGTCTCTGCGCGGCCGCCCTGCTCGTGGGCAGCACGTGGCTGCTGGGGTCGACGGCGCTCGTGGCTCTTGCGCGTCTGGCCGGCGCCTTCGCGCCCGGGAGCCCGCTGGTCGCCCGGTGCGCGCGGGCCGCGGAGCGGACCTGCCCCGCCGCCGCCCGTGCCGCGGTCGTCGCGGTGCTCGGCGTCACCGTCGCTACGACGGCGGTGGGTCCCGCGCTCGCGGACTCCGGCCACGCCGCACCGGGAGGCGCACCCGGCGTCGCGTCCCTGACCGGGCTGCCGCTCCCGGACCGCGCCGTCGGCGCCGGACCGGCCACCCCGACGACCCGGGACGGAACGGTGCCCCGACCGCACGAGGTCGTGGTCAGGCCCGGCGACTCGCTGTGGTCGATCGCGGAGGGGCTGCTGGGCCCTGCTGCCGACGACGCCGAGGTCACCGCGGCCTGGCACCGGCTCCACCGCGCCAACCGCTCCCGGGTCGGCGACCCGGACCTGATCCGCCCGGGGCAGCACCTGGTCGTCCCGGCCGCCATCGCTTCCCCCGCACCCGACCGAGAGGAATCCCCACGATGAGCACCGACCGCAACCCCGTCCCGTCCGTCGTGGCCCGCCGACCGCCGGCCCCGTCCGGCGACCTGGCCACCGTGACCCGGCTGCTCGCCGGTGGCGACGAGCGCGAGGTGGTCCCCGTCGCCGCGGTCGACGGCAGCCTGGCGCTCGACGTGCGGGCCCGGCCGGCGGTCCCGCCGGCGCCGGACCTGCGTCTCCTCGACGGCGGCGGACCGCGCGAGCACCGCGAGGTGCAGGCCTGGGCGGCCCGGTTCGCCCAGGCGACCGTGGAGGTGCTCGGCGGCGACCGGCCGGTGAGCCAGCTGCTGCGCTGGACCACCGCACGCGTCTACCAGGATCTGGACCGCCGGGTGCGGATCCTCGGCCGGACCGCGCCGGTTCTGCAGCGTCGGCAGACGATCCGTCCGCAGGTCCGCAGCGTGCACGTCTTCCAGCCGCAGCCCGGCACCGCCGAGGTGAGCGTGCACGTGCGGCACGGTCACCGGTCCCGGGCGCTGGCCGCCCGGCTCGAGCGGCGCAAGGGCCGCTGGACCTGTGTGGCCCTCCAGCTCGGCTGACCCCCGCCGACTTGTCAGGCGCTCACGTCGTCCCGGCGACGTCACCGCCTGACAACTCGGTGAGCTGGACCGCGGGCGAGATGCGGTAGGGCTGGCTCTCCACGACGCCGCCGAGGACGCGACGCAACCGGGACACCTCGGCCCGCACGGCCACGACGTGGGCGGCGTCGCCGTACATCGCCTGGCTGAGCGCGGCCGCGGTCATCCCGGACCGGCCCGCGCGATGCAGCAGCCGGACGATCTCGGCGTGCCGGGCGGTGAGGGCGCTGCGCCACGGCCGGTCCCCCGCCACCGAGACCGCGGGCGGTCCGGTCAGGTCGAGGGTCATCACGATGCGGGTCTCGCGTCCCGTCGGCCGCACCAGCCACCCGTCCGCGACCGGCTCCGGCAGGCACAGCCCCAGGCCCGGGACCGTGAGGGGTCGCTCGGCGCGCGGCACCGCGATCCGCGACTGCGCGGCGACCCCGGAGGTGTGCGCCACCCAGCCGTGGTCGTCGACGAGCAGCACCGGCCCCTCGACCGAGGCGAGCAGCGGGGCCGCAGACTGGCGCAGCCGCTCGAGCCGTTGCTCGTGGTGACGCCACAGCTGCGCCTCGGCCAGCCGGACGGCTGTCTCGACGAGCGCGATGATCGCCGGGTGCAGCGTCATCGCCGGTCCGCTGACGTCGACGATGCCGAGCAGCTCGCCCGTGCGCGGGTCGTGCAGCGGCGCGGCGGTGCAGTACCACGGGTGCTGGTCGGCCTCGAAGTGCTCGGCGGAGAACAGCTGCACCGGACTCGCCTCCGCCAGCGCGGTGCCGATCGCGTTGGTGCCGACCAGGTCCTCGGTCCACTCGGCGCCCTCCGCGAAGCCGAGCCCGTCGGCGCGGTTGCGCACCCGGGCGGCGCCCTCCCGCCACAGGATGATGCCGTCCGCGTCGGTGACGACCATCAGGAACTGCGAGGCGTCCGCCACCGAGGTGATGATCTGCCGGAGCTCGTCCACCACCAGCGAGATCGGGGAGGCGCGACGCCGCGCGAGCACCTGCTCGGTCGGCAGCGGGTCACGCGGGTTGCGACCGTCCGGGGCGAGCCCGGCCCGCAGCACCCGGGACCACGACCGGGCGACCAGCGGCCGCGGCTGCAGCACCGAGCGGCCGCCCGCGATCACCGCGTCGTGCATGCGCACCAGCTCGCGGGCGTAGCTCGGCAGATCCGTCCCCGGCCGGATCGCGCTGAAGTCGCCCACGCAGGCGAGCCTAGGTCGGGCCCGGGGTTCCGGCACCCTCCGAACGACCGGGATTGCAACGTCCTGCAACCCTTGCCCGGCGCTCCGGGCGGGTGTGCCCTGGGTCACACGCCGGCCCGGCGACTCAACGATTGGACCGCTCATGACCCAGACGCTCGACGCGCCCGCCAGCAGCCCCGCCCAGGACCGGGTGGACACCTGGCTGGCCGCCTTCGAGGCCGCCCTCACCGCCCGCGACGTCGACCGCGCGGCCGGCATGTTCGCGGCAACCAGCTTCTGGCGCGACCTGGTCGCGTTCACCTGGAACCTCAAGACCGTCGAGAACCCCGACGGTGTCGCCGACCTGCTCCGGGCCACGCTGGACCAGACAGACCCGACCGGGTTCGGCACGGCCGAGCCACCGGAGGAGGCGGGCGGCGTCACCACGGCCTGGATCGAGTTCGAGACAGCGATCGGGCGGGGACGTGGCCTGCTGAGGCTCGACGCGGACGACAAGGCGTGGACGCTGCTCACCACGCTCTACGAGCTCAAGGGCCACGAGGAGCCCAAGGGCACGGCCAGGCCGAAGGGTGCCGAGCACGGCGCCAACCGCGACCGGGAGACCTGGGCCGAGCAACGCGAACGGGAGGCGGCCGAGCTCGGGTACAAGACCCAGCCGTACGTCCTCGTCGTCGGCGGCGGGCAGGGCGGCATCGCGCTCGGCGCCCGGCTCCGCCAGCTCGGCGTCCCGACGATCATCGTCGACAAGCGGGGACGCCCCGGCGACCAGTGGCGGGGGCGGTACAAGTCGCTGTGCCTGCACGACCCGGTCTGGTACGACCACCTGCCCTACATCAAGTTCCCGGACAACTGGCCGGTGTTCTCCCCCAAGGACAAGATCGCCGACTGGCTCGAGTCCTACACCAAGGTGATGGAGCTCAACTACTGGTCGAACACCGAGGCCAAGTCTGCGTCGTACGACGACAAGACCGGCGAGTGGACCGTCGAGGTGGAGCGCGAGGGCCAGCCCGTCGTGCTCAAGCCGAAGCAGCTCGTGCTGGCCACCGGGATGAGCGGCAAGCCGAACATCCCGACGATCGACGGCATGGACACGTTCCGCGGCGACCAGCACCACTCCTCCGCCCACCCCGGTCCGGACGCCTACGCCGGCAAGAAGGCCGTCGTGATCGGGTCGAACAACTCCGCCTTCGACATCTGCGGCGCGCTGTGGGAGAAGGGCGCCGACGTGACGATGGTGCAGCGCACCTCGACGCACATCGTGCGCTCGGACACGCTGATGGACATCGGGCTCGGCGCGCTCTACAGCGAGGAGGCGCTCGCCGCCGGCGTCACCACCGAGAAGGCCGACCTGATCTTCGCGTCGCTGCCGTACCGGATCATGCACGAGTTCCAGATCCCGCTCTACGACCAGATGCGCGAGCGTGACCAGGACTTCTACGACCGGTTGGAGAAGGCCGGCTTCCTGCACGACTGGGGCGACGACGGCTCAGGCCTGTTCATGAAGTACCTGCGCCGCGGCTCCGGCTACTACATCGACGTGGGTGCCGCCGACCTGGTGGCGAACGGCGACGTGAAGCTCGCGCACGGCCAGGTCACCCGGCTCACCGAGGACTCGGTGGTGCTCGACGACGGCACCGAGCTGCCGGCGGACCTGGTCGTCTACGCCACCGGCTACGGGTCGATGAACGGCTGGGCGGCGGACCTGATCAACCAGGAGGTCGCGGACAAGGTCGGCAAGGTGTGGGGGCTCGGCTCCGACACCACCAAGGACCCGGGGCCGTGGGAGGGCGAGCAGCGGAACATGTGGAAGCCCACCCAGCAGGAGGGGCTGTGGTTCCACGGCGGCAACCTGCACCAGTCGCGGCACTACTCGCTCTACCTCGCGCTGCAGCTCAAGGCACGCGCCGAGGGTCTCGACACCCCGGTGTACGGCCTCCAGGAGGTGCACCACACGTCATGATCGAGAACGCCTTCTACAGCCCCGAGGTGCAGGGCGACTACGAGCTGCGCGGCATCGGCGACTTCGAGCTCGAGGAGGGCGGGACGATCCCCGACCTGCAGCTCGCGGTGGCGACGTACGGCACGCTCAACGCCGCCAGGGACAACGCGATCCTGATCCCCACCTGGTTCTCCGGGACGCATCAGACGTGGGAGCTGGTCTACATCGACGAGGGCCGCGCGCTCGACCCGTCGAAGTACTTCATCGTCGTGGTGAACCAGATCGGCAACGGCTGCTCCACCTCCCCGCACAACTGCGACAGCGAGGTGGCGATGTCGCGGTTCCCGCACGTCACGATCGGCGACGACGTGCGCGCGCAGGAGAAGCTGCTCCGCGAGGAGTTCGGCATCGAGCGGCTGTTCGCCGTGGTCGGCGGGTCGATGGGCGCGCAGCAGACCTACGAGTGGGTGGTGCGCTTCCCCGACAAGGTGGAGCGGGCCGCCCCCATCGCCGGGACCGCGCAGAACACGCCGCACGACTTCCTGTTCACCCAGTCTCTGATGGATGCCATCACCAGCGACCCGCGCTGGAACAACGGCGACTACGCCTCGCACACCGACGTCGACGCCGGCCTGCGCAGGCACGCCGGGATCTGGTCGGTGGTCGGGCTGTCCACGGAGTTCTGGAAGACGGAGTTCTGGCGCGGCATCGAGGTGCCCGACTACCAGTTCACGTCGATGGAGGACTTCCAGACGAACTTCGTCGAGGCGGTCTTCACCGCCATGGACCCGAACGCGCTGCTGTCGATGTGCTGGAAGTGGCAGCGTGGCGACGTCGCCAAGCACACCGGCGGCGACCTGGCCGCGGCCCTGGGCCGGATCACCGCGAAGACGTTCGTGATGCCCATCGACGAGGACATGTTCTTCCCCGTCCGGGACTGCGCCGCCGAGCAGGCGATGGTCCCGGGCTCGGAGCTGCGGGTCCTGCACACGGTCGCCGGGCACTTCGGCCTGTTCGGCTTCGAGCAGTCCTACCTCGACGAGGTCGACGCGAACCTCAAGGAGCTGTTCGCCACCTGACCCCGCCGCCGAGTTGTCAGAACCTCAGGTGGCTGGCCACCTGAGGTTCTGAGCTCTCAGGAGAGGCGGGTGACCTGGACGTCCACGGCCATCGACGAGGTGGTGCCGCCGGAGAAGATGCCGGTGAGCGGGGGTACGTCGGAGTAGTCCCGGCCGCGCGCGACCACGATGTGCCGGTCCCCCGGCTCGAGGTGGTTGGTCGGGTCGAAGCCCAGCCACCGCCCGTCCCACCACTCGATCCACGCGTGCGACTCGCCGACGACGGTGTCGCCGACGACCGGCTCGCGCCGCGGGTGCAGGTAGCCGGACACGTAGCGCGCCGGCACCCGGGCGGCGCGCAGCACCCCGACCGCGACGTGCGCCATGTCCTGGCAGACGCCGGCCCGCGCCGCCCACGCGTCGGACGCGTGGCCGTGCACCTTGGTCGAGCCGGACTGGTACTTCATCTCGTCGTAGATCAGCGAGCACACCCTGCGCGCGTACTCACTGGGCCCGTCCGCCTCCGCGGCGAGCTTGTCGGCCAGCGCCGTCAGCTCCTCGTCGGGGCGCACCCGGTCGTCGACGACAAGCGTCTCGCAGAAGCGGTCCTGCACCTCCGGCGAGTGCAGGTCGTCCCAGCGCAGGCCGCCCGGCTGCTGTGCGGGCCGGTTGACCTGCACCGTCGAGGTGGCGGTGACGGTCAGCTCGCTGTGCTGGTCGAGCACCTCGAAGGCGGTGACGTCGGTGCCCCAGTAGTCGCGGTAGGAGTGGCTCCACGGCGTCGGCGCCACGTCCAGGCGCGTGTGCACCACCACCTGCTCGGCCGTGGTGATCGGGGTCATCCTGGCCTCGTTGTACGACGCCGCGACTCCCCCGTCGTAGGCGATGCGGGTGGTGTGCACGACACGGAACTGCATGGTCATCGGGCTGCCCCTCCCTGCCAGCTCATGGCCACGGCGTGCGCGAAGTAGCGGTGGGTGACCGCGTCGCTCGCGGCGGCGCAGGTGCGCTGCAGCCGCTCCATCTCGCCGGGCAGATCGGTCACGATGTCCGCGATGGAGCGGTACTCGAGCTCGGCGCGGGCCCGGCCGAGCAGCCGCTGCGCCTCGTCCTGGAACCCGACCCGCTGGCCGCTCGCCTCGAGGTTGGCCAGGCACTGCTCCGCGCGGGTCAGCGCGTGCACCACGGAGCGCGGGAAGAGCCGGTCGAGCAGGAGGTACTCGGCCGCCTCGCGGTCGGTCTCGAGGCCGCGGTAGGTGCGCAGGAACGACTGGTAGGCGCCGCAGGCCCGCAGCGTGGTCGCCCACGCCGAGTTCGGTCCCGGGCTCAGCGCCGAGGTGGCGACCAGGCGGGCGGTCATGTCGGCGCGCTCCAGCGACCGGCCGAGGACCAGGAACTGCCAGCCCTCGTCGCGGCTCATCGTCGCGTCGGCGGTGCCGTTGATGACGGCGGCCCGCTCGCGCATCCACCGGAACGCGTCCTGCGTGCGCATCGCGCGGAAGCGGCCCGACCCCACCGTGCGGTAGGTCGAGTTGATGACCTCCCACAGCTCGGTCGACAGCGTCTCGCGGGCACGACGGGCACTCTCCCGCGCGCCGCCGATGGCCGACGAGATCGACGTACCCTCGTCGGTGTCGAAGGCGAGCCGGTAGAGCGCGGCCTCCAGGGTCAGCCGCTCCTCGGGGATCTCGGTGCCCATGACCCCGAGCAGGGTGCGGCAGGCGGTGTCGATGTCGACCGACGGGTCCTCCACCATGATCTGGGTCTGCACGTCGAGGATCCGCGCGGTGTCCTCCGCCCGCTCGACGTAGCGGCCGATCCAGAACATCGACTCCGCGATCCGGCTCAGCACGGGGACTCCTCGGCCTTGGTCTGCTGCTGCTGCTCGGCCTGCATCGAGCGGGACTCGATCGCCGGGCCGGTGTCGAGCGGCGGGGCGTGCACCTCCGGCGCGGGGGCGGCGGGGGCGGGGGCGACCGCCCGGCCGCCGGCGAGCACCCAGGTGTCCTTGGAGCCGCCGCCGCGCGAGGAGTTCACGATCAGCTCGCCCTCGGCCAGCGCGACCCGGGTCAGCCCGCCGGGCAGCACCCACACCTTCGAGCCGTCGTTGACCGCGAACGGTCGCAGGTCGACGTGCCGCGGACGCATCCGGTCGTCGAAGAGCGTCGGCACCGTCGACAGCTGGACGACCGGCTGGGCGATCCAGGACCGGGGGTCGGCGAGCACCTTGCGGCGCAGCACGTCGAGCTCGGCCTTCGTCGCCGCCGGGCCGATCACGATGCCCTTGCCGCCGGAGCCGTCGACCGGCTTGAGCACCAGCTCGTCGAGACGGTCCAGGACCTCCTCGCGGTGGGAGGGCTCACCGAGGCGCCAGGTGTCGACGTTGGCGAGCACCGGCTCCTCGGACAGGTAGTAGCGGATCAGGTCCGGCAGGTAGGTGTAGATCAGCTTGTCGTCCGCGACGCCGTTGCCGACCGCGTTCGCGATGGTCACGTTGCCCGCACGGGCGGCGTTCATCAGCCCAGGGCACCCGAGCATCGAGTCGGAGCGGAAGTGCACCGGGTCGAGGAACTCGTCGTCGACGCGGCGGTAGATCACGTGCACCTGCTCGAGACCGTGCGTGGTCCGCATCATCACCCGGCCGCGCTGGCAGACCAGGTCGCGGCCCTCGACCAGCTCGATGCCCATCGTGCGCGCGAGCAGCGCGTGCTCGAAGTAGGCGCCGTTGAACACACCGGGCGTGAGCACCACGACCGTCGGGTCGTCCACGCCGGCCGGGGCGCTGGCCCGCAGCGCGTTGAGCAGCCGCCGCGGGTAGGAGCCGACCGGCCGGATGCGGTGCCCGGCGAAGGCTTCCGACAGCGCCGCCGAGATCGCCCGCCGGTTGGTCATCACGTAGGACACCCCGGACGGCACCCGGACGTTGTCCTCCAGCACCCGGAAGCTGCCGCTGGCGTCACGGATCAGGTCGATGCCGGACACGTGGATGCGGACCCCGTTGGGCGCCTTGACCCCGGCCGCGACCCGGTGGAAGTGCGACGAGGTCGTCACCACGGACGCGCGGCACGACGCCGTCGTCGAAGACCCGGCCGGTGTCGTAGACGTCGTCGAGGAACATCTCGAGGACCTTGACCCGCTGCTGGACGCCCTGGTCGATCACCGACCAGGCGTCCTGCTCGATGACCCGCGGCATGATGTCGAGCGGGAACGCCCGCTCCTCGCCGCCGATGTCGAAGGTGACGCCCTGCTCGAGGTACGACGTGGTCAGCGCCTCCGCCCGCGCCTGCACCTCGGGCGCGCTGACCTCCTGGAACGACTGGGCCAGGCCGCGATAGGGCCCTCGCAGCTCGTCGCCGTCGAACATCTCGTCGTAGGCGTCGCCGGCCCCGTCGCGGTAGTTCTCGAACAGCTCCATCACCTGGGTGACCCTAGCGGGAACCCGTGACGCAGATGTTTTGCGACCACGCGCTGGTTCGACCACGGGTGATCGAGCTTGTCGAGATCACGACGGACGTGGTCTCGACAGGCTCGACCACCCGGTGATCGACCCGACTCACGACGCGACCCGGTCGACGAGCTCGACCGACCCGTGGAGCTCGACCACCCGGTGGAGCTCGACCGACCCGGTGCGAGCTCGACCACCCGGTGGCAGCTCGACCACCCGGTGGAGCTCGACCACCCAGGTGGAGCGTGGTGGGTCAGCCGTTGACGCGCGTGGTCAGACCGGTGGGACCGCCGGGGGCGCCGTGGCACTTCTTGTACTTCTTGCCGGAGCCGCACGGGCACTCGGCGTTGCGGCTGGCGCCGGCGTAGGGGTCGTCCGACACCTGCTGCGGAGCACCGCTCACCTCGGCCTCGCCGACCTCGGAGGGCGCGGAGTAGGAGAGGTTCTGCGGCTGCTTCGGCCGGTCGAGACCCTTGGCGGTGATCAGCGGGTGGTCGTGCGACGCGGCGGCCTGGGCCAGCGCGGGGCCGACCTCGATCTCCTCGGCCAGCACGGGCTCCTCCGGCTCGACCTGCACCTCGAGGTTGAAGAGGTAGCCGACCGACTCCTCCTTGATGCCGTCCATCATGGCGCCGAACATGTCGAAGCCCTCGCGCTGGTACTCCACGAGCGGGTCGCGCTGGGAGTACGCGCGCAGTCCGATGCCCTCGCGCAGGTAGTCCATCTCGTAGAGGTGCTCACGCCACTTGCGGTCGAGCACGGACAGCAGCACGCGCCGCTCGAGCTCGCGCATCACCTCGTCGCCGAACTCCTTCTCGCGCGCGTCGTACTGCGCCTGGGCGTCGGCCTTGAGGTCCTCGACCAGCGACTCGCGGGTCAGCCCGTCGCGACCGCCGGCCTCCGCCTCGACCTCGGCCAGCGTCCTGGAGACCGGGTAGAGCTGCTTGAGCGCCTGCCACAGCGCGTCGAGGTCCCACTCCTCCGGGAAGCCGTCGGTGGCGGCGGTGACGTAGCCCTCGACGACGTCGTCGACCATCTCCCGGATCTGCACGTGCAGGTCCGCGCCCTCGAGGACGGCCCGGCGCTCGCCGTAGATGACCTCGCGCTGGCGGTTCATCACGTCGTCGTACTTCAGGACGTTCTTGCGGGAGTCGAAGTTCTGCGCCTCGACCTGGGCCTGGGCGGAGGCGATCGCGCCGGTCACCCGCTTGTTCTCGATGGGCTGGTCGTCGGGGACCTTGAGGGTGGTGAGCACCCAGTCGACCCAGTCGGACTTGAACAGCCGCATCAGCTCGTCCTGCAGCGACAGGTAGAACCGGGTCTCGCCCGGGTCGCCCTGGCGGCCGGAACGACCGCGCAGCTGGTTGTCGATGCGGCGCGACTCGTGACGCTCGGTGCCGACGACGTAGAGGCCGCCGGCCTCCTTGACCTCGTCGTGCTCGGCCGCGACCTGGTCCTTGATCTCGTCGACCGCCTTCGGCCAGGCGAGCTCGTAGGCCTCGCTGTCCTCGAGCGGGTCGAGACCCAGGGTGCGCAGCTTCTGGTCGGCCAGGAACTCCACGGAGCCGCCGAGCATGATGTCGGTGCCTCGACCGGCCATGTTCGTGGCCACGGTGACCGCGCCCTTGTGGCCGGCGAGCGCGACGATCTTGGCCTCGCTCTCGTGCTGCTTGGCGTTCAGGACGGTGTGCGGGATGCCCTTCTTCTTCAGCAGCCCGGACAGCAGCTCGGACTTCTCCACCGAGACGGTGCCGACCAGGACCGGCTGGCCGTTGTGGTGCCGCTCGGCGATGTCGTCGACGACGGCGAGGTACTTCGCCTCCTCGGTGCGGTAGACCAGGTCGGACTGGTCGGCGCGCGCGAGCGGCTTGTTCGTCGGGATCGGCACCACGCCGAGCTTGTAGATCTTGTCGAACTCCGAGGCCTCGGTCATCGCCGTGCCGGTCATGCCGGAGAGCTTGCTGTAGAGGCGGAAGTAGTTCTGCAGGGTGACGGTGGCGAGGGTCTGGTACTCCTCGCGGATCTCGACGTTCTCCTTGGCCTCGATCGCCTGGTGCAGGCCCTCGTTGTAGCGGCGACCGGCGAGCATCCGGCCGGTGTGCTCGTCGACGATCAGCACCTCGCCGTTGAGGACGACGTACTCCTTGTCGTTGCGGAACAGCTCCTTGGCCTTGATCGCGTTGTTCATGAACGAGATCAGCGGGGTGTTCACCGAGTCGTAGAGGTTGTCGATGCCGAGGTAGTCCTCGACCTTGGTGATGCCCGGCTCGAGCACGGAGATCGTGCGCTTCTTCTCGTCGACCTCGTAGTCGACGTCCTTGCGCATCGAGCCGGCGATGGTCGCGAACTCGGAGTACCACCGGACCTCGTCCTGCGTGGGGCCGGAGATGATCAGCGGGGTCCGGGCCTCGTCGATCAGGATCGAGTCGACCTCGTCCACGATCGCGAAGTTGTGGCCGCGCTGCACGCACTCCTCGATGGAGTTGGCCATGTTGTCGCGCAGGTAGTCGAACCCGAGCTCGTTGTTGGTGCCGTAGGTGATGTCGGCGGCGTAGGCCACGCGACGCTCGTCGGGGCGCATCTCCGGCAGGATGATGCCGACGGTCAGGCCGAGGAACTGGTGCACGCGGCCCATCCACTCGGCGTGGTACTTCGCGAGGTAGTCGTTGACGGTGACCACGTGCACGCCGTCGCCGGACAGCGCGTTGAGGTACGCCGGCAGGGTCGAGACCAGGGTCTTGCCCTCACCGGTCTTCATCTCGGCGATGTTGCCGAGGTGCAGGGCCGCGCCGCCCATCACCTGGACGTCGTAGTGCCGCTGGCCGAGCACCCGCTTGGCGGCCTCGCGGACGGTCGCGAACGCCTCGGGCATCAGGTCGTCGAGGGTCTCGCCCTCGGCCAGGCGCCGCTTGAACTCCGCGGTCTGTCCCTGCAGCTCCTCGTCGCTCATCGCGACGAAGTCCTCCTCGATGGCGTTCACGGCGCGCGAGATCGCCTCGAGCTGCCGGAGGATCTTGCCCTCGCCGATGCGGAGGATCTTGTCGAGGATGGCAGGCACGTGCGTTCGACTCCTGTGGTCGGGGTTCGTGTTGCTCCGGGCCGGGTGGAGCCCAACGGCCATCGTAACCGGACCCTGGGCAACCCCTCACGCCACGGGCACACCCGCTCACCGGCAGTGGTGGCGGGCCTCCCAGCGGCGCACGGCCGCGGCCGGTGAGCGTTGCCCGCCGTGCTGCCAGCTCCGCAGGAACGGGTACGGCGCGACCGCGCCCCGTCGCACCCGCCAGTCCCCCGTCCCTCGGCAGACCGGCGAGAGGCCGAAGTGCAGGTGACACGCGATGCCGCGGGCGTCGCCGCTGTGCCCGACCCGGCCCAGCGTGTCCCCGGCCGCGACCGTCGAGCCGGCCCGCAGCCCGGGTCGCACCGTCCAGAGGTGGCTGCCGTAGTAGCGGACCCCGTCAGCACCGCGGAGGGAGAACGACCGACCTCCCCGGTCGGCGCCGCGGTCGGTCGCGGGATCCCACCGGTCGCGGCGGGCGACCTCGAGCACGACCCCGTCGGCCGGTGCCACCACCCGGGCCCCGCACCGCCCGAAGATGTCGGTGGCCGGGTAGTCGTGGTGGAAGGGCCCGTAGCTCACCCGGCCGGTGACCGGGAACCGCGGTGGCGACGCGGCGGCGGGCGCGGCGGCGGGCAGCGCCGGCTGGACGGCCAGCAGCCAGCCGACGAGGATCCCCCAGAAGCCGCTGGGCGTGACGTCGAAGAGACGCCGCGGCAGGTCTGAGAGGCGCACCCTAGGCACCAGCCTTCACCGCGACCGTCAGCTCGGCCGCCAGGTCCCCGCGCTGTGCGACGTCGATGTCGTCGAGGCCGAGCCAGCCGGCGAGGTCCCACAGCTCGGCGGCGAGCTCGTCGGCGGTGTCGTCCGGCGCGCCCGGCTCGGCGTACGTGCCGAGCACCCGCAGCACGCCGCCCTTGCGGTCGGCCTTGAGGTCCACCCGTCCGACGATCCGGTCACCGAGCAGGAACGGGAGCACGTAGTAGCCGTGCACCCGCTTGGCCTCGGGGACGTAGATCTCGATGCGGTAGTGGAAGTCGAAGAGGTGCTCGGTGCGCTCGCGCTCCCACACCACCGGGTCGAACGGGGAGAGCAGGGCGCGGGCCCGCACCCGGCGCGGCAGGGCCGCGTCGCGGTGCAGGTAGGCCTGCCGGTCCCAGCCCTCGATCCGCACCGGCAGCAGCTCGCCGGACTCGACCAGGGTGGCGAGCGCGACCTTGGTGGGCTCGGGGCGCATCCGGAAGTAGTCGCGCAGGTCGAACTCCGTGCCGACGCCGTGCGCGACCGCGGCCCGGCGGAGCAGCTCGACCGATGCCTCCTCGACGGTCGGCTCCGGCGCCTCGAGGTGCTCGCGCGGGATGACCCGCTCGGGCAGGTCGTAGAGCCGCTCGAAGGCGCTGTTGCGGCCGGCGACGGCCAGCTGGCCGGACGCGAAGAGGTACTCCATCACCTTCTTGGTGTCGGACCAGTTCCAGCCCCAGTGCACCTTCTTGCGGGGCAGCCCGTCGTCGAGGTCGCGGGGCGTGGAGGCGCCGCGCTCGGCGACCTCGGCCAGCAGCGAGTCGACCAGCTCCGGCTTGTGCCGGATCGCCTCCCACTCGTGACCGCGGGCCTCGTAGGCGCGCATCCGGTGCCGCATGTGCGGCCACAGCTCGACCGGCATGAAGGCGGCGACGTGCGCCCAGTACTCCACGATGCGGCGCGGTCGCTGCTCGGACGCCCGGCGCAGCAGCTCGGTGTCGTAGGGGCCCATCCGCGAGAAGAGCGGCATGTAGTGGGCGCGCTGGAGCACGTTGACCGAGTCGATCTGGAGCACAGCGGTCCGGGACAGGGTGCGTGCGAACGTGCGCATGGTGGGGACGGTGTGCCGCGGGTCGCGGAACCCTTGGGCGACGAGGGCGACCCGGCGGGCCTGGGCGCGCGACAGCGAGGGGCCGATCATGGGCGCCATCTTGCCAACGAGGACCGACAGGACTGCTGTGCCCGGCCGCCTGGTCCCGAGGCTCGCGCCGCTCGCACCTCAACCAGCGGTTGTCACGGGATGTCGAGGAGCTTCTCGCGCACGGCGTACATGACTGCCTCCATGCGGGAGTGCAGCTGGAGCTTCTCCAGGATGTTGCGCACGTGGTTCTTGACGGTGTTCTCGCTGATGAACAGCCGCTTGGCGATCTCACGGTTGTTCAGGCCCTGGGCGACGAGCTTGAGCACCTCGAGCTCGCGGTCGGTCAGCCGGGGGCTCGGCACCTGCTGGCGGTCGGAGCGCGACATCTGCTTGAACTCGTCGAGCAGCTTGATCGCCATCGAGGGGCTGATCAGCGACTGGCCGTCCGCGACCACGCGGATCGCCTGGGCGACCTCGTCGATCGAGGAGTCCTTGAGGAGGTAGCCGGACGCGCCGTTCTTGACGGCGTCGTAGAGGTCGGCCTCCTCGTCGCTGACCGTCAGCATGATGATCCGGGCGGTCGGCGCGACCTCCTTGATCGCCACGCAGGCCTCGATGCCCGAGCGCTTGGGCATCCGGACGTCCATCAGGATGACGTCGGGCACCGCGGAAGCGGCGAGCTCGGTCGCAGCCACGCCGTCGCCTGCCTCGCCCACCACCTCGATGTCGTCCTCGACACCGAGGAGCATCGTCAGGCCGCGCCTGAACAGCTCCTGGTCGTCGACGACCGCCACCCGGATGGGCTCGCCACCCGGTTTGGGGCCTGGTCCCTGATCTGCCACGGGAAGATCATGGCACGAGCCACCCGCGCGCGGTTCGGATTATCCGAACCGCGCGCGGGCTGCGCTCAGCCTCGGTCGAGGGCGATGACGCCGTAGTCGTAGCCGCGACGCCGGTAGACCACCGACGGGCGGTCGGTCTCCTTGTCGACGTACAGGAAGAAGTCGTGCCCGACCAGCTCCATCTCGTAGAGCGCCTGGTCAAGGGTCATCGGCTCCGCGTCGTGGATCTTCTCGCGCACCACCAGCGGTCCGTCGCCGAGGACGGTGATCGGCCCGACGTGGCGCGGCGACTCCGGGGACTCGTCGACCAGCATGCTGCCGTTGGGGGTGGGCTGGACCTCCGCGAGGGCCTGGCCGACCGACTTCGGGGTGTGCCGGCCGCGGTGCACCTTCTTGCGGTCGGCGGCGCGACGCATCTGACCGGCCATCTTGTCCAGGGCGAGGTCGAGGGCGGACATCTTGTCGTCGGCGGCGGCCTCGGCACGGATCACCGGCCCCTTCGAGAACGCGGTGAGCTCGACGCGGACGGCGCGGTCGGCCTGGCGCGGGTTGCGCTCGGCCTCGACCTCCACCTCCACGCGGATGACGCGATGATCGTGCTTCTCCAATCGGGCGAGCTTCTCCTCGACATGACCGCGGAACCTGTCCGTGAGCTCGCAATGCCGGCTGTTGAGCACGATGTCCATCGATTGCCTCCCAATCGTTCGGCTACTTGTTGGAATGCACCCCGAGGTGCGCCGCGGATCACATGTCCGGTGACTCCGGCTCACTGGGTCGGCGGGGTGGAAAGGAGTCCGTCCGGCCGACCTGGTCTTCGACCCCACAACCGCCTGCTGAGGCTTCCGCAGCTTCTCCGCCACTACCGGCCTTCTCCCCCGGGCGCGCAACATCTGGCTGCGCGTGGGGGGCAGGACTTACCTCTAAGCCGCACCGTGATCGACGGGCCGGGAGCGAGCCCCGGGACGTCTTACGTGGACCGCTTCGCCTGCGACTGGCTTCGGCTTGCCGACAGGTCTCCGGGCGTGTCCGGCATCCGGTCTGATGACCGGCACCGTCCTCGCACCGGACTCCGCCGACGCAACCACGGACCCGGACGGACTCCATACAGAGACGTTAGTGCCCGGGCCCCCAGAACGGTAGAGAGGCCCCGGATCGGACGGGGCGTCGGCGCCGGGTGGCCGCGACGGTGGCGACCCCGGCGACGACCAGGCCGGCCGCCTCCAGCGCGCGCTGGGCCTCGCGCACCGTCGACCCGGTGGTCAGCACGTCGTCGACCACGACGACCACGCCGCCCCGGTCCGTCGCCCGCGGCCGGCGGCAGCGCATCGACCCGGCCAGGTTGGCGGCCCGCTGCACCGCATCGAGGGCGGCCTGGTCCCGCACCCGGCCGGCGGGCACGAGCAGACGACGGACGCGGGCGTCCACCCCCGTCCTGCGCAGGCGTACGGCGGCCGCCCGCGTCACGCGCAGCAGCGGGTCGTGCCCACGACGCCGGACCACCGCGCCGCGGGACGGCACCGGCACCAGGAGGACGGTCCCGGCCTCTCGGCCGGCATCGAGCGCGCCGAGCAGGTCGTGCACCACGTCGCCGAGCACCCGGCCGAGCGGGGCCGCGAGAGCGAGCACCCCGTGCTCCTTGTGCGCGTTGACGAGGGCCTTGAGGAGCCCGTCGTACGCCCCGGCGGCGAACGGCAGGGCTAGTCCGGTCGGCGTCGGCGAGGGCCACGAGACGCGTCCGCGCCGGGGCAGCGAGACCGCGCAGCTGCCGCACAGCACCCGGCCGGGCCGGGCACACCCGACGCACGCGCTGCCGAGCAGCAGGTCGCGGCCCGCGTCGGACAGCGAGGCGGGGTCGTGGGCCACCCGGTCACCATGCGGGTTCCGGAGCGTTCAGCGCATGAGGGACGGCCACCGCGGTGGACGGCGGTCCGGCCCGCTCGTCTGTGCACGCGATCAGGCCCGTGGGCCCGGTCGGACCATCGGTGTGCCGCCGGGCAGCCGCGGCTAGCCCGGGTACGTCGGCGACCCGAGGCCCGGCTCGATGCTGGTGCCGGTCCACCGCCCGGACGTCGCCAGCAAGAACATCTGCCCGCCGGCCGTGCGGATGTACAACGGGGAGCCCACCGACGGCGACGTCACCAACCGGACGGCCTGGTCGCGGAACAGCTCCGCGTCGGTGCTGAGGTCCTCGGGCGTGGACGAGCCGTCGATCTTCACGATCAGCACCTGGGAGGTGGCCTGGGTGGGACCGGACAGCACCGCCAGGCTCCCCGGCGTGCGCCAGGCCAGGTCCTGGATGGCGCTGGCGTCGGCTCCCTCGAGCCGCAGCGCCCGGGCCGGCAGCACGGCGCGCACCCGACCCTTGGCGTCCCGCTCGATCCGGGAGACCGCCAGGCTGTCGCGGCCGTCGGGGTCGCGGACCTGGGCGACGAGCCGGGTGCCGTCACGGCTCAGCACGAAGCGGACCACCTGCTCGCCGGTGAGGCCTGGCGCCTCGACGGGCGCCGCCGAGCCCGCCCGCACCACGGACAGCCGGGCACCTGAGCCGGTGCGGTCCAGCAGCCACATCTGCCCGTAGAGGTCGTAGGCGGGCCGGAGCACGTTCGTGCCGCCGGAGAACACGGTGTGCACGTCGGCCAGGCTGGCGGGGCCGGACGACTGCTCCCGGTCGGTCTCGAGGACCCGGGTCCCGTCCGTGCTGACTCCCGCGACATGCTGGGCGGGCAGGTCCACGGCGATCGAGCGGAGCCCGACGGTGAGTGCGCCGAACGGCCCGCCGACCCGGGTCTCCTGGTTGCCGGTCAGCGTCACGACGCGCCCGTCCCGGATCCCGAACAGGGCCGTCGAGGCCCACGCGAGCGCCGGGTCGAACTCCGACCACTGGTTGACGCTGACGTCGGCGCGGGCACCGGGCAGGTCGACCGGGGTGCCGCCCACGGTGACCCGCATCCGCTCCACGCCCGCGATCTGGCCGAGCGTCCAGCTCAGCTGGGCGAACAGCATGTTGAGCTGGTTGTCGTCGACGTCGAGCACCTGGTCGGACAGCGGCACCTCCGCCGTACCGTCCCGGGCCACCGGCACCGACAGACCGTCGAGCCGGGTGCCGGCGGGCACGAACGTGCCCTCCACGCCCTGCAGCGCCTCCAGCGGCCCCTTCAGGAGCGCGGAGACCAGGAGCGTGGGCGCCTGCAGCCCCCGGGGCACGTAGACCGGCTCGGGCACCAGGGTCTGGCCGGCCTTGTCGAAGAAGTACAGGAAGTACTGCTGGTACTGCGTGTCGAAGTGCGTCAGCGGGATGACCAGCCGGTTCGGCGGGCGGCTGATCCGCCACTCCCCGTTGTCCTTGACCATCGACAGGTCGACGTCCATGCCTTGGCCGCCGGTCGGGTCGCCGAGCCAGGTGCCGCGGTCGTCGAGGGCGGCCACGTCGCTGAGGTGGAGCCGGACCTTGTGGCCGGGCAGGCCGGTCAGCGAGTGGCTGCCGTAGACGAGGGTGCCGCGCTCGGGGACCCAGCCGGGGCGGCTTTCCGAGGTCAGGAACTGCCGCGCCACCGAGGTGTTCAGCGGGGTGGCGGTCATCGCCTTGAGCCAGTTGTCGACCAGCGGGACCGGCTCGCTGCCCTTCTTCGGCCCGCCGGGCGTGTAGTCGACGAGGGTGTCGGTGTCGGCCTGGTCCTCGGCGGTCACCGACCGGACGGCCCCCTCGCGCGGCAGGCTCACGCAGCCGCTCAGCCCGAGGGCCAGCAGCGCGAGGAGGGCGACGAGGACCCGGCGGGCGGTCACGGGGTGCCCGCCTTGCGTCCGGCCGCGCGGCCGACGGGACGCGGCTCGGCCGTCGCGTAACGGCCGCCCACCTTGCCCAGCCCGGCGTCCTCGGGGACCAGCGGGAGCGGGCTGGTGCCGATCCGGTCGCCCGCCCGGCGGGGCAGCGTCAGCCGGAACTGCGCGCCGCCGCCCGGCTCGCCCCAGGCCTGCAGCCACCCGCCGTGCAGGTGCGCGTCCTCCAGCGAGATGGACAGGCCGAGGCCGGTGCCGCCGGTCGTGCGGGCGCGGGCCGGGTCGGCCCGCCAGAACCGGTTGAAGACCATCGCCGCGTCGCCGGGCCGCAGACCGACGCCGTGGTCGCGGACCGCGAGCGCGGTGGCGTCCTCGTTGGCGTCGACGAGGATGACCACGTCCTTGCTCTCGGCGTAGTCGATGGCGTTGGTGACCAGGTTGCGCACGATCCGCTCGACGCGGCGCGGGTCGACCTCGGCCACGCACGGCCGGTCCCCGGTGCGTACGACGACCACGGTGCCGCGCGCCCGGGCCAGGGCCCGCGTCGACTCCACCACCCGGTGCACGAGGTCCACCAGGTTGACGTCCTCGAGGTCGAGCACCGCGGCTCCGGCGTCGAAGCGGCTGATCTCCAGCAGGTCGCCGAGCAGCATCTCGAAGCGGTCGAGCTCGTTCTGGAGCAGCTCGGCGGCCCGGGCGGTCGGCGGGTCGAACCGGTCGCGGGCGTCGTGCAGCACGTCGCCGGCCATCCGGACCGTGGTGAGCGGGGTGCGCAGCTCGTGCGACACGTCGGAGACGAAGCGTCTCTGCACGCGGGAGAGCTCCTCGAGCTGGCGGATCTGCTTCTGCAGGCTCGCGGCCATCTGGTTGAACGACGTGCCCAGCCGGGCGATGTCGTCGTCGCCGCGCACGTGCATGCGCTCCTCGAGCCGGCCGGACGCGAGCCGCTCCGCGACCCGACGGGCCAGCCGGACCGGGGTCACGACCTGCCGGGTGACCAGCCAGGTCAGCCCGCCCACCAGCACGAGCAGCAGGGCGCCGCCGGTGACGAGGGCGCGCCGTACGAGCGTGAGGGTCTCCTGCTGCTCGGTCATCGGGAAGAGGTAGTAGAGCGAGTAGGTGCCGCCGTCCGCCGGCAGCGTCACCTGGGAGCCGGTGACCACGCCGGGCACCTCGACCCGGCCGTTGCCGGGCGCGTAGCGGATGGTCGCGTAGGTGTAGGAGGTCTTGTTGCTGCGGCTCTGCTCGACCTTGCTGCGCAGGGAGCCCGGGATGCTGTCGGGCTGCACGCCGGGGGTGCTGCTGGTGCCGGGGCCGGCCGCGACGCCGGTGCTGGAGCCGGCGATCGGGCCGGTGAGCACGATCTCGTAGCCCTGCACCGACCCGCGGGACACGAGGGTCGAGACGAGCTGGGTGAGCTGGGTGCTGGCGTCGAAGTCGTTGCCGCTCGCGGCGGAGAGCCGGCGCTGCGCCTCGGCCGTGGCCCGGCTGGCCTCGGCGACCGACGAGTCGGTCTTGCTGCGGACCAGGCCGTCGGTGATCTGCTGGAGCAGCACCCACCCGACGAGCGAGACGACCACCGCGGACAGCAGCAGGGTGCTGATGACCACGCGGGCCTGGATGGAGCGACGCCAGATGGTGCCCACCGAGCGCAGTCCCGACCCCAGGGCCGCCCGGAGGTCCAGCAGCCGCGGGGCCGGTCGCGGTCTCGCCCGGGTCAACATCGGCCTACTGCGCGTTCCCGGCCTTGTAGCCGACGCCGCGGACCGTCACCACGATCTCGGGGTTCTCCGGGTCGTGCTCGACCTTCGACCGCAGCCGCTGGACGTGCACGTTGACCAGCCGGGTGTCGGCGGCGTGCCGGTAGCCCCACACCTGCTCGAGGAGCACCTCGCGGGTGAACACCTGCCAGGGCTTGCGGGCCAGGCACACGAGCAGGTCGAACTCGAGCGGCGTCAGCGCGATCGGCTGGCCGCCGCGGGCCACCACGTGGCCGGCGACGTCGATCGACAGGTCGCCGATCGTGAGCGCCTCCGGGGCCGGGTCCTCGAAGCGGCGCACCCGCGCCCGGATCCGGGCCACCAGCTCCTTCGGCTTGAACGGCTTGACGACGTAGTCGTCGGCCCCGGACTCGAGGCCGACGACCACGTCGATCGTGTCGCTCTTGGCGGTCAGCATGACGATGGGTACGCCGGACTCGGCCCGGATCTCCTTGCAGACGTCGATGCCGTCCTTGCCGGGCAGCATCAGGTCGAGGAGCACCACGTCGGGGCGGTAGTCACGGAAGTCGGCGAGCGCGCGGTCCCCCACCGCGCACACCCGCGAGTCGAACCCCTCGTTGCGGAGCACGATCGTGAGCATCTCGGCCAGTGCCGCGTCGTCGTCGACGACGAGCACCCGGCCGCGCCCCTGTGCGCCAGGAGCACCCTGACCCGCCACGTCCGTGATCGCCACCTCCGGGGCCTTTCCGCTGTCCTCCGCTGCTGACCGGTCGGTCAGTAGCGGTAGTGGTCCGACTTGTAGGGACCGGCGACGTCGACACCGAGGTACTTCGCCTGCTTGTCGGTGAGCTTGGTGAGCTTCACACCGAGCGCGTCGAGGTGCAGGCGGGCGACCTCCTCGTCGAGGTGCTTGGGCAGCACGTAGACGCCGACGGGGTACTCGTCGGTCTTCGTGAAGATCTCGATCTGCGCGAGCACCTGGTTGGTGAAGGAGTTCGACATCACGAACGACGGGTGGCCGGTCGCGTTGCCGAGGTTCATCAGCCGGCCCTCGGACAGCACGATGATCGACGTACCGCCGGGGAAGGACCAGACGTCGACCTGCGGCTTGACGTTCTTGCGCTCGACGCCCGGGAAGGACTCGAGGCCGGCCATGTCGATCTCGTTGTCGAAGTGACCGATGTTGGCCGACGATCGCCTGGAACTTCATCTTCTGCATCTGCTCGACGGTCACGACGTCCTTGTTGCCGGTGGACGTGATGATGATGTCGGCGATCGGGAGCACGTCGTCGAGCGTGGAGACCTGGTAGCCGTCCATCGCCGCCTGGAGCGCGCAGATCGGGTCGATCTCGGTGACGATGACGCGGGCGCCCTGGCCGCGCAGCGACTCCGCGCAGCCCTTGCCGACGTCGCCGTAGCCGCAGACGACCGCGACCTTGCCGCCGATGAGGACGTCGGTGGCCCGGTTGATGCCGTCGATGAGCGAGTGGCGGCAGCCGTACTTGTTGTCGAACTTGCTCTTGGTGACCGAGTCGTTGACGTTGATGCCCGGGAAGAGCAGCGAGCCCTCGCGCATCATGTCGTAGAGGCGGAGCACGCCGGTGGTGGTCTCCTCGGTGACGCCCTTGATCTCGTTGGCGACCGCGGTCCAGCGGGTGGCGTCCTCGGCGAGCGTGTCGTTGAGGACCTGGAAGACGACGCGCTGCTCGGCGCTCTCGGCGGAGTCGACCGCGGGGGCCTTGCCGTCCTTCTCCGCCTGCACACCGAGGTGCACGAGCAGGGTGGCGTCGCCGCCGTCGTCGAGGATCATGTTGGCGCGGGTGTCACCGGGCCAGGCGAGGATCTGCTGGGTGCACCACCAGTACTCCTCCAGCGTCTCGCCCTTCCAGGCGAAGACCGGGACGCCCTGCGGGTCGTCGACGGTGCCGTTCGGGCCCACGACGACCGCGGCCGCGGCGTGGTCCTGGGTGGAGAAGATGTTGCAGGAGGCCCAGCGGACCTCGGCGCCGAGCGCGACCAGCGTCTCGATGAGCACGGCGGTCTGGATGGTCATGTGCAGCGACCCCGCGATCCGGGCGCCCTTGAGCGGCTGCGAGGCGCCGTACCGCTCGCGCATCGCCATCAGACCGGGCATCTCGTGCTCGGCGAGGGTGATCTCGGTGCGGCCGTAGTCGGCCAGGCTCAGGTCGGCAACCTTGAAGTCCATGTGAAAGTGGTTCCTCTGCGGCATGTCGTGGGATCGGGTAGCCCTGTCAGCGTACCTGCGGGGGGCCACCCGGCCGAAAACGCCGCACAGTGGCGCCGGGGCGCTCAGTGCGCCGCGGGAGCGGGCGGCTCGGGACGCGGGTCGGGCGTGTGGTCCTCGACGTAGATGTCCGGCTCGACGTAGATCACCTGGGCGGTCGGCTCCGCCTCGCGCATCGCCCGCTCGGCGGCGTCGATGCTGGCGGCCACGTCGGCGGCCGTGGCCTGCCGCGGGACCCCGATCTTCACCGCGACGAGCAGCTCCTCGGGGCCGAGGTGCAGCGTCCTCATGTGGATGACCCGCTCGACGCCCGGGCGTGGCGAGCAGCCGCTCCTCGAGCCGGGCCTGCGCCTGCGGGCTGGCGGACTCGCCCAGCAGCAGGCTCTTGGTCTCGATGCCGAGCACGACGGCCACCGCCACCAGCAGCAGGCCGATGCCCGCCGTACCGATGACGTCGAAGTAGCCGTTGCCGGTGATCTTGGTCAGGCCGACGCCGAGCAGCGCGAGCACGAGGCCGATCAGCGCGGCGAAGTCCTCGAGCAGGATCACCGGCAGCTCGGGAGACTTGGCGCGACGGATGAACTGCGGCCAGGAGGCGCCCTCGCGGATCTTGTTGGTCTCCGAGATCGCGGTGCGGAAGGACAGGCCCTCCATGACGATCGCGCCCACGAGCACGACGATCGCGACCCACCACCACCGGCCCTCGAGCAGCTCGTTGGGCTTGCCCTCGTGGACCTCGATGGCCTTGTGGTACGCCTCGTAGAGCGCGAACAGGCCACCGACGCTGAACAGCACGATGGCGACCAGGAACGAGTAGATGTAGCGCTCGCGGCCGAACCCGAACGGGTGCTCCTCGGTGGCTTCGCGGTCGGCGCGCTTGCCGCCGAGCAGCAGCAGCCCCTGGTTGCCGGAGTCGGCGACGGAGTGGATGCCCTCGGCCAGCATCGACGACGCGCCGGTCAGCGCGAACGCCACGAACTTCATGACCGCGATGCCGGTGTTCGCCAGCAGGGCGGCGATCACCGCCTTGGTCCCGCCTTCGGCCGCCATGCCGCTCCTCCCCTCGGGTGAGCGTGCAGCCTAGCGTCCGCCGACCCGGGACAAGTTCCCGTCGACCCGGGAGAAAGTTCCCGCCGAGCCGGGACAGAGTTCCCGCCGACCCGGGAGAAAGGTCTCGCACGTGCCCAGCGGTCGACCGACCGGGCTCGACCGGCGAGACTTTGACCCGGGTCGACCGGAACTTTGACCCGGGTCGACCGGAACTTTGACCCGGGTCGACCGGGACTTTGACCCGGGTCAGCGGGAGAGGGCGACGCCGAGGTAGGCGGAGGCGTAGGTGCCGGTGGCGAGGAGGGCGGCGTAGCGCGGCCACCTCGTTGGTGGCGTCGGTGGCGACCCGCTCGACACGGACGTGGCGGGCCTGGGCCTCGGCGGTGAGGCGGCCGCGCTGCTCGCGGATGCTCGCCTCGTCGGCGCCGTCGTCGAGGATCACCAGCGCCGGGCGGCGACCGCCCTCCTCGTCGTCGAAGGGGTCGGCGAACAGGTCCTGGGTCTTCGCGCGGGCGATGACCGGCAGCAGGTGCTCGGCGTCGCCGGCCAGGGCAGTGCGGCCGCTGGCCCGCCGGATCGACTCGGCCACCCGCCGCGCGGCGCGGGCGGCGAGCACCGACCCGCCCCACACGAGCGGGGTGGAGTCGGCCAGGGCGATGGCCAGCATCTTGGCGGGGTTGACGGCGAGGTCGCGGTACGGCGAGCAGGCGATCGCCACGTCGTCGAGGGCCTGCGCGACCGACTCGGGGTCGGACGTCCGGCCCGAGGTCGAGCTGGTCGAGGAACTCCAGGATCACCACGGCGGTCGCGAGCTGGTCGCCCGACGAGCACGGGAGCACCGTGCTGTCGCGGCCGACGGCGTGCTCGGCGACCATCGACCGCGGCGGGCAGGCGACCACGACGCGGCAGCCCCGGCGGACCGCCTCGGCGACCGCGGACGCGGCGCCGCTGTCGCTGCCCTCGGGCGCGAGCACGACGACCAGGTCCAGCCCGCCGGCCCAGCCGGGGAGCGAGGGACCGGGCCAGGCCACGAACGGCACCGGGCACCACGGCTCGAGCACGGCCCGCAGCAGCCGGGAGTCCGGTCCGGCCGCGACCACGGCGCGTGGGCGCGACTCGCCGAGGGCGCCGGCGACGGCAGCCGCGATCGCCTCGGAGGCGGCGCCCACCTCACGGCGGACCCGGGAGCCGGCCTCGGCGAGCGGGCGCAGCACCGGGTCGGCGGTCGCGAGCGCGGCCTCGTCGTCGAGACGGGAGTCGTCGAAGACCTCGGCCATGACGGGTGCCTACCCCTGCGCGGGCCGGCGGGCCTCGTCGACCAGGAGCACCGGGATGTCGTCGCGGACCGGGTAGGCCAGGCCGCAGGAGGTGCACACCAGCTCGCCCGCGGCGTCGTCGACGGCGAGCGCACCGCGGCAGTCCGGGCACACGATGATCTCGAGCAGGGCGGGGTCGAGGTTCATGAGTCTCTCCTGATCGTGGCGAGCACGTCGTCGCGCAGCCGGTCGAGCGTGGCCTGGTCGCCGGCCTCGGCGTTCAGGCGCAGCAGCGGCTCGGTGTTGGACGCGCGGACATTGAACCACCAGTCGTCGTGGGTGACGGTGAGCCCGTCGAGGTGGTCGACGGAGACACCGTCGCGGCTGCCGTAGTCGCGCTCGATCTCCGCGACGACGGCGGCCTGGTCTGCCACCGTCGAGTTGATCTCCCCGGTCGCGACGTACCGGGAGAACTCGGCCAGCAGGTCCGAGAGCGGCCGCTCGGTCTCGGCCAGCGCAGCCAGCACGTGCAGGGCCGCGAGCATGCCGGAGTCGGCGCGCCAGAAGTCCCGGAAGTAGAAGTGGCCGGAGTGCTCGCCGCCGAAGACCGCGTCGGTCTCGGCCATCGTGGCCTTGATGTAGGAGTGGCCGACCCGCGTGCGCACCGGCGTGCCGCCCAGCTCGGTCACCAGCTCCGGGACCGCCCGCGAGGTGATCAGGTTGTGGATCACCGCGGAGCCCGGCTCGCGGGCCAGCTCGCGGGAGGCGATCAGGCCGGTCAGCACCGACGGGCTGACGATCTCGCCGCGCTCGTCGACGATGAAGCAGCGGTCGGCGTCGCCGTCGAACGCCAGCCCGATGTCGGCGCCGGTCTCCCGCACCTTGGCCTGCAGGTCGGCCATGTTGGCCGGCTCGATCGGGTTGGCCTCGTGGTTGGGGAAGGTGCCGTCGAGCTCGTAGTACATCGGCGTGACGTCGAGGTCGAGGTGGCCGAGCACGGCCGGCGCGGTGTGCCCGGCCATCCCGTTGCCGGCGTCCACGACGACCGAGAGCGGCCGGCCGGTCACCGGCGCCAGCTTCAGCAGGAGCTGCGCGTAGTCCTCGAGGAGGTCCCGCTCCGTGATGCGGCCGGGCTGCTCGGCGGTGGGCAGGTCACCCGCGGCGACGAGGTCGCGTACGTCGTCCAGCCCGGTGTCCTTGCCCAGCGGGACGGCGTGCGCGCGGCACATCTTGATGCCGTTGTACTGGGCCGGGTTGTGGCTCGCGGTGAACATGGCGCCGGGGAGGCCGAGCGTCCCGGAGGCGAAGTAGAGCTGGTCGGTCGACGCGAGCCCGATCAGCGTCACGTCGGCGCCGGCGGCGGCCGCTCCCTCGGCGAAGGCACGGGCCATGCCCGGCGAGGACGGCCGCATGTCGTGCCCCACGACGACGCCGGTCTCGGCGGCCCCGGTCACCTGCACGAAGGCACCACCGACGGCACGGGCGAGCTCGTCGTCGATCTGGTCGGGGACGGTGCCCCGCACGTCGTACGCCTTGAAGACGGCGGAGAGGGCGGCGGCCGAGGTCGCGGACATGCCCAGAACCCTAGCGGGAGCGGGCGGTCAGGACTCCGGGGTGGGCAGCACGCGCAGGTGGCCGCGGCGGCCGACCTCGCGGGCGCCGTCGGGCGCGGTGCCGATCAGCCGGGTGAACTCGACGGGCGGGACCGGGCGGGCCGCCTCGCGGACCGCGTCGGCGAGCGCGAGCAGGTCGTCGGTGGACGGGCCGTAGGCGTCCGGGTCCGGCGCGAGCCGCAGCACCTCCCACCCGCGGGGGGCGCTGAGCCGTTCGCTGTGCGCGTCGCACAGGTCGTAGGCGTGCGGCTCGGCGTACGTCGCCAGCGGGCCGAGCACGGCCGTCTGGTCGGAGTAGACATAGGTCAAGGTGGCCACCGCGGCCCGCGCGCAGGCGGTTCGAGAGCAACGGCGGACAGGACTCACGGAGCAGACGGTACCGGCTGGGAGGCACCGCCACGACTAGGCTCGCGGACGTGAGCCAGCCCGTCCGCCCGACCCTGATCCCGGCGGGTGCCCGCTCCCCGCGACGACGGGACCGGCGGGGCCGCGGGATGCGCGGTCCGGCCCTGCTCGCCGGTCCGCTCGCCCCGCGAGGAGTACCCGCGGCCAAGACGCCCAAGGCTGCGTTCGACGACATCGTGGTGGCCGTCCTGGAGGACATCGAGAGCCGCTGGCACGACGACCTCGGCCTGGTGGAGTTCGCCGTCGAGGAGACGCCGCTGGTGCCGGACGACTGGGACACGGACACCGTGCCGCTGGCCTCGCTGGTGCGCGGCACGGGCGGCGAACCGACCCGCCTGGTGCTGTTCCGACGGCCGATCGAGCTGCGCTCGGAGACCCGCACCGACCTGGAGGCGATGGTGCTCACCGTGCTCGTGGAACAGGTCTCCGAGCTGCTCGGCCGCTCCCCCGAGGAGATCGACCCGCGCTACGACGCGGGCGAGGACGACTGACCGCCATCGCGATCGAGACGGGCCGGCCGGTCGAGCGTGTCGAGACCGCCACGGGACTCACGGTCAGTGATCTCGACAGGCTCGATCACCCGAGCTGGGGGTGTCAGCGCAGCCCGGGGTGCACCCGCGGTCGCTCGAGTCGCAGCGGCAGCGCGGTCAGCGGGACGGACGCGATGCCACCGCCGTCGTAGGTGACCGCGCCGTGGAGGGTGCCGCTACCGCCCCCGCGTGAGTCCGGCTCGACCACGACGTAGGCCGCGCCCTTCTTCGGCGACCAGGTGGCCGTGGCCCCCGCGTCGACGGTGAGCTTGGTGCTGTCGACCTCGGAGCCCTTCGCGTCGTACGCCGTGACGGTGGCGTTCGCGGCCACGGCACCGGCCGTGACCTGGACGGTGGCGTCGGCGCCCTTCACCACGGGCGCGGCGGCGGGGCCGACCAGCGGCGCGACCGGGGTGGCGTAGGAGTGGTCGTCGCCGGCGACGGTGCGCACGGACGCGACGACGGGCACCCGGGACCGCAGCCGGAGCGCGAGCGGCTCCTTCTTCGGCAGCACCTTGGACAGGTCGATGGTCTCGACCGCGCCCGGCGCCACCGAGATCGCGTCGAGGCCGGTGGGCGCGAACGAGCCGGACTTGCCGGCCAGCTGTACGTCGACCACGGCCTCGAGCTCGGACGGGTTGGCGACCAGGAGGGTGGCGGCCGTGCGCGTGCCGGGCACACCGGCGAGCCGGAGCGTTCGGCTGGGCAGGTCGGTGCCGCTCAGCCACTCCTGGCCCTGGCTCGCGGACGCCTTCGCGGCGTAGCGGTCGTCGACCGAGGCCACCACCCGGCCGCGGCTGGTGCTCACGCTGAGCGCGATCTCGTCGGTCTGCGGCGCGATCTCGGACAGGTCCACCCGCTTGACGCTGTGCGGCGCGAGGGTGATGCCCTCGGTGGCGACGGTGTCGACCGGCCCGTCGGGTCCGAGCACCTTCAGGTCGAGCACCGCCGGGCCGGGGTCGACGTTGGCGAGGACCAGGGTCGAGGAGTGGTCGAGCCCGGCGCCGGCGCCGGTGAACCACCACTGCGCTCGCGGAGCAGGGCACGAGGTGACGCCCAGGGCGCGGCCGCTCTGGCTGTCGGTGCGGTAGCCGAACAGGCCGGCCGCGGCGCCCCCGGTGGCGACGACCGCGGGACCGCCGTCCGGAGCCAGGTCGACCGCCGACCCCCGGGGTACGTCGACCGGGCGACCCGCGGACGTCACCGGCCCCTGCGTGACGGACCCGCTGTCGGCCGGCTTCACGTCCGACGGGGCCGGCGCGAGGCCGAGGCCGACGGAGGTGGTGGTGCCGCGGGTCGCGGTGAGGTCCGGGCAGGCGAAGGTCGTGCGGTCCACGAGCGCACCGGTCACGGTGCCGGCCGTCGTGGGTGTGCCGGACCCGGCGGAGACCGCGGTGAGGCCCGCGCCGACGAGGGCGAGCAGCACCAGCACCGCCGGGACGACGGCCGCCCGCGTCACCCGGAGGCTCGGGCGGGGTCGGCGCTCGGCGACCCGGCGACGGGTGCCCGGCTCGCGGGCCGCGGCGTTCACCGGACCACCTTCCGGGTCGGCGCGGCGAGCACCGCGACCACGACGATGGCGATCCCCTGGAGCGCGAGCAGCAACAGCCGCAGCGGGTCCGGGTCGCGCACCAGGTCGGTGGCGGTCGGGGTGGCCTCGACGTTCCAGGCACGGGCGGGCCGGGTGGCGCTGCCGGTCGTGACGCCGGAGACGCTGTCGAGGTTGCCCACCAGGTTGATGTCGGCGGGCGCGGGTGCGTAGACGTAGGAGACGCCGTAGCGGCCGAGCGCGGCGACGTCGCCGGGCTCGGGAGCGGTCGCGAGGTCCTCGACCACCCGGGTCAGCGGCGCCTGGTCGGCGGCGGTGGGGAGCGCGGTGTCGTCACCGGTGCGGAGGCCGGGTCCGCGGAGCAGCAGGTAGGTGAAGCCGCGCTCGCGAGAGCCGCGGATCTCCAGGATCCCGTGGTCCGGGTTGGCCGCCGCGTCGTCGGTCATGTACGTCGGCACGTCGGTGGCCCGCGCACGGTCGAGCGGGTCGCCGCTGCCGCTCCAGGCCCACCACACGGCGGACACGACGGGCGAGACCGCTGCCAGCACGACGACCAGCACGCCGACCGGCTGCCGCCAGCCGAAGTTCGCGCCCGCCAGCCGTCGCCGGATGCCGGTGCCGGCGAGGGCCGCGGCCGTGATCGCGGCGCCCTGCGCCACCACGAGCGGGAACCCGAGCCACAGCTTCTGCTCGGTCGGGAAGGTCGAGGTCGCGTAGCTGCCGACCGCCAGGGCGGCGGTGACGAGCAGCGCGGCGGCGAGCACCGTCCAGGCGCGGAGCACCCCGGTGCGCGTGTCCGGACGGGCGAGCGCGCCGAGCGCCGCGAGCAGCACACCGACGGCCATCCAGGCGGGGGCACCGTCGCCGGGACGCCCGGTGAGGGTGTCCCAGAAGCCGGGCACCTCGGTGAGGCGCGGCAGCGGCAGACCGGCCTCGAACAGCCAGGCCGCGGCGCCCTGGTGGGTCCAGCTCGCGACGGTCCACGGGAGCAGCAGCACCAATGTCGCCACCAGCGGGGTGACGACGGACGCGGCCCGCCGGTCCTCGCGTCCGTTCCGCACGTCGGCGGCCAGCGCTGCCACGGCCACCACCAGCGCGAGCAGCCAGGCGACGGGCACGAACGCCACCAGCAGCGCCAGCCACAGCGAGGTGCGCCACACGGCGCGGCGGCGACGGTCCTCGTCGTGCCCCGGCCCGAGGAACAGAGCGGCGTGCGCGAGCCAGGGCAGCACCAGGATGCCGGCGACCGTGCCGAGCCGGCCCTGCTGGACCGCACCCGTCACGACCGGCAGGACGCCGTACGCCACGGCACCCCAGAGGCTCATCGGCAGCGACGAGGTGGCCCGCCGCAGGAACCGGTAGGCGCCGAGCGCGGCCAGCGGCACCGCCATCAGGAACAGCACGTCGACGACCAGCCAGGCCTTGCCGAGGAGGACGGTGCCGGCCACCGCGAGCGGCAGGACGTACGGCGCCGCGGGCCCCGTCGAGCCGGTGCCGAGGTCGTGCACGGTCTCGAGATGCAGTCGCCACCAGTCGAGGGCGCTGTCCGGCGCGGGGAGCAGGGCACCACCGGTGAGGGTGCCGCTCCCGTAGAGCCCGCGTGCAGCGACCAGCGCCAGCACGACCAGGCCGGTGAACACCCAGGAGACCGGGCTCATGATCACGCGGGCCAGCAGGCCGTTGTCCTCGGGGAGGTTCTGGGCGTCCTCGGCGACGGGTCCGGTCTCGGCGGCGGACGCCCGGGCCCGCCGGGCGGCGTTGACGTCGCCGGCCTGGAGAACCAGTGCGGAGGCGACGTCGCTGACGAAGTCGAGTCCGTGCCGGTAGGGCACCCACCACGGCGCGAGCAGGTGCCGCACGTCGCGCGGGGCACGGGTGGCGGTCTGTCGGCGCCACAGCCGGCCGGCCACGATCCGCCAGGGGCGTCCGTACGTCGCGCCGAGGGCGACCAGCTCGTCGAGGGCCTCGCCGGGTGCGCGGACCAGGAGGAACCCGAGCGCGCGCACCAGCGTCCCGAGGAGCAGCCGGACCACCATGAACGGCAGCGCCCACAGGGCGCCGTTGGTCAGCAGGGTGTGGAGCGCCGCGGCACGTTCGCCGCGGCGGTGGTGGGGGGAGCCGACCTGGGGTCGCACCCCCCGATGCGCCGCCTCGACGTGGAACAGCACCGCGTCCGGGACCACCACCGTGCGGTAGCCGGCACGCGCGGCCCGCCAGCCGAAGTCGACGTCGTTCCCGAAGAGCGGGAGCCGCTCGTCGAAGCCGAGCCGCTCGAGAACGTGCCGGCGGACCAGCATCCCGGCGGTGTTGACCGCCAGGACGTCGCGGATGCGGTCGTGCTGGCCCTGGTCGTACTCGCCGCGCTCGAGGCCCGTCTCCCGGCGGCCGGTGCCGCTGATGGTGACGCCGACCTCGAGCAGCCGCCGGAGCGAGGGCCACTCGCGCAGCTTGGGGCCGAGCACGTCCGCGGTGGGAGTGTCGGCGGCGACCGCGAGCAGCTGCTCGAGCGCGTCGGGGCGGGGAGCGCTGTCGTCGTGGAGGAGCCAGACCCAGTCGTCGTGGCCGGCCGGTTCCGGCAGGGTGGCGAGGGCGGTGGCGACCGCGTCGCCGTACGAGCTGGTGGCCGGGGCGTCGAGGACCGCCCCCTCACGGAGGCGGCCGCCGAGCAGGGCGACGCTCTCGTCGGTGCTGCCGGTGTCGACCGCGACGACGTGGTCCAGGGGCCGGGTCTGGTCGGCTAGACCGTCGAGGACCGCGGGCAGCCATCGGGCGCCGTCGTGGCTGACCAGCAGGGCGGTCACCACGACGCCGTCCGGGTCGGGTCCTAGGGTCGTCACGGCGGACCACCCTAGCCACCCCCGAGGGCGCTCGAAGAATCGTCAGCCCGTCAGGTGCGCCACACCCGCGGTCCGGCGGGACGCGTCAGACGGCCCGCTTCTTCAGCTTGCGACGCTCACGCTCGGACAGTCCCCCCCAGATGCCGAAGCGCTCGTCGTGACCGAGTGCGTACTCCAGGCACTCGTCACGCACGTCGCAGGTGAGGCACACCCGCTTCGCCTCTCTGGTGGAGCCGCCCTTTTCCGGGAAGAACGCCTCGGGATCGGTCTGAGCGCACAGGGCGCGCTCCTGCCAACCAAGTTCCTCGGCGTCTCCGTCGAGTAGATACAGCTCTCGCACGGCTTTCGCCCTTTCGACCCGTGAGACCCTTGCGGATCCCGTTTGGTGCCCTCTCCCAGGGCCTGTGTTCACGGTAGTGGCGCCCGACGGCGTTCGTCCGGGAAACGACGAACTCGAACAACACTGTGGGAATTACACGTCTGTCGTACCCATGGAGTCAAGCCCGCGTGTGCTAAAGAACCCGACACGCCGGGAGACTTTGCCAGCACGCCCGTCCGCCGCCAGCAGCACCGACGAAGGAACCCCATGACCGCTCCCCCGCCCCGGCCGCTCCCACGCTCGATCACCGTGCTGTCCGGAGGGGTCGGCGGAGCCCGGTTCCTGCAGGGGCTGCTGCGGCTCGTGGAGCGCACCGGCGGCGACACCGAGGTCACCGTGGTCGCCAACACCGCGGACGACATCTGGCTGCACGGGCTCAAGGTCTGTCCGGACCTGGACACCGTGATGTACACCCTCGGCGGCGGCATCGACGTGGAGCGGGGCTGGGGTCGCACCGACGAGTCCTGGCACGCGAAGGAGGAGCTGGCGGCGTACGGCGTCGAGCCCACCTGGTTCGGGCTCGGCGACCGCGACCTCGCGACGCACCTGGTGCGGACCCAGATGCTCGACGCCGGCTTCCCGCTCTCGCAGGTGACCGAGGCGCTGTGCCGCCGCTGGCAGCCCGGGGTGCGGCTCCTGCCGATGACCGACGACCGGGTGGAGACGCACATCGCGATCGACGACGCCGCCGCGCCGTCGGGTCAGCGGGCGGTGCACTTCCAGGAGTACTGGGTGCGGCTGCACGCCGAGGTGCCGGCCCGTGCGGTGGTGGCCGTCGGGCTCGAGGCGTCGACCCCCGGTCCCGGCGTGACGGAGGCCATCACGGATGCTGAGGTGGTGCTCGTGCCTCCCTCGAACCCCGTCGTGTCCGTCGGCACGATCCTCGGTGTCCCCGGCGTCCGCGACGCGATCCGCGCGACGCGCGCACCGGTGGTCGGCCTCTCCCCCGTGGTCGCCGGCAGCCACGTGCGCGGGATGGCGTCCCAGCTGCTGACCGCGATCGGCGTGGAGGTCGGGGCCGGCGCGGTGGCCGAGCACTACGGCGCCCGCTCCGCTGAGGGCGTGCTCGACGGCTGGCTCGTCGACAGCGCCGACGCCGGCGAGGTCGAGCGGGTCCGTGCGGCCGGCATCGCCTGCTCCGCGGTGCCGCTGATGATGACCGACCACGACGCCACCGCCGACATGGCCGCGTCCGCCCTCGCGCTCGCCGCGGAGGTCCGGCGATGAGCGGACGACCGGGGCGTGCCCCCGAGCAGCTGGTGTGCCTGCCCGTCACGGGCCTCGGCGAGGTCACCGAGGGCGCCGACCTCGCCGCGCTGCTCGCCGGGGCGGTCGCGCTCCAGGACGGCGACGTCCTCGTGGTCACGAGCAAGGTGGTGAGCAAGGCCGAGGGCCGGGTGCGCCCGGCCAAGCGCGAGGAGGTGCTCGCCGACGAGACGGACCGCACGGTCGCCTGGCGCGGTCGTACGTCGATCGTGCGCACCCACCACGGCCTGGTGATGGCCGCGGCCGGGGTCGACGCGTCGAACACCGACACCGACACGGTGGTGCTGCTCCCCCGCGACCCGGACGCCTCGGCACGCCGGATCCGCGAGGCGCTGGCCCGCGGCATCGGCCGCAACGTCGCGGTGCTGGTCACCGACACCGCCGGACGCGCGTGGCGCACCGGGCAGACCGACATCGCGATCGGTGCGGCCGGGCTCGACGTGCTCCAGGACTACAGCGGCCGCACCGACCCGCACGGCAACGAGCTCGAGGTCACCGCGCCGGCGGTCGCCGACGAGCTCGCCGCCGCGGCCGACCTGGTCAAGCGCAAGCTCGACCGGCGTCCCGCCGCCGTGGTCCGCGGCATGTCCGGGCTGGTCCTGGTCCCCGGTCAGCACGGCCCGGGCGCCGCGGCGCTGGTCCGCGACGAGACGCAGGACATGTTCGGCCTCGGTGCGCGCGAGGCGGTGCTCAGCGCCCTGCACGAGGACGACCCGCGTGGCTTCGGCTCCGCGTGCACGGCCCTCGAGCTCCTGGTGCAGCTCTCCGCGCTCGCCGAGCACACGGTCGACGTACGCATGGAGGGGGGTGACCCCACCGTGGTCACCGCACGCCTGCACGGCGGCAAGCGGGAGCAGGGCGCGGCCGACGCGCGGCTGCGCACGGCCGCGTTCGCGTTGGGCTGGCGCACGGACCCGGAGGACCCCGACGACAGGGCGCTGCTCCGGTTCCGACCGGCGACTCCGTAGACTTCGCCGGGCCACCCCCTGCGACCTCACGTGTCGCAGCAGGCTGCCCCCGCACCGCACACGAGCCGGAGATCGCTGGAACATGGCCAAGGCCAACAAGTCGAACAAGGACCGGGACCGCCGCGCCGTCGTCGAGCAGATGCGCCGCGACCAGAAGAAGGCCGAGCGCCGGCGGACGATCGTGGTCATCTCCGCCTGCGTCGTGGTGGCGCTGGTGATCGTGGGGCTCGCGGCCATCCCGCTCATCAAGCAGAACGGCCTCACCTCGGGCGACCTGGCCACCATCGGCGCCAGCGAGAAGGCCGCCGGCTGCAGCCCGATCCAGACGAAGAAGGCCAACGGCAACCAGAAGCACAAGCCGCAGGGCACGCCGATCAGCTACGACGACGCTCCCCCGGCGTTCGGCCCGCACTGGCCGTTCCCCGCGCCGTTCGAGCGGAAGTTCTACACCACCGACGACCGCCCCGAGGTCGAGTACCCTCGTGCACAACCTGGAGCACGGCTACACCCTGCTCTGGTACGACGACACGATCGCCAAGAGCTCCGACCAGCTCGCCGTCGTCAAGGCGATCGCCACGAAGTACGAAGGCAGCCAGAAGCTCACCGACAAGTTCATCGCGGTGCCGTGGACGTCGAAGGACGGCAAGGCCTTCCCGGGCGGCACGCACGTCGCGCTGACGCACTGGTCCGCGGGCGGCGACCCGAGCGACGTCACCAAGCAGAAGGGCGTCTGGCAGTACTGCGGCAACCCGAGCGGCGCGGTCGTGCAGAAGTTCATGAAGGAGTACCCGTACACCGACTCGCCCGAGCCGCAGGCGATGTGACGGAGAGGTGCCCGGCTCCCTGACGGACCTTCTCGGTGTGCTCGGGGTGGCGTTCGTCTCCGCCCTGGTGCCGCTGATCAACATCGAGGCCTACCTCGGCGTGCGCGGCTCGGTCGGCGGCATCGAGAACATCTGGCTGCTCGGCTTCGCCGCCGGCATCGGCCAGATGGTCGGCAAGGTCGTCTGGTACTACATCGGCGCGAGCTCGCTCAGCTGGACCTGGGTGCGCCGGCGGCTGGAGACCCCGAAGGCGCAGGCCCGGCTGGCGACCTGGCGTGCCCGCACGCACGAGCGCCCGGTCGTCGCGGGGGCGTTGGTGTTCGTGTCGGCGTTCAGCGGCTTCCCGCCGTTCGCGATCCTCGCGGTGCTCGCCGGCCAGCTGCGGATGCAGCTGGCGCTGTTCTTCGGGCTCGGTCTGCTCGGCCGCTGGCTGCGGTTCACCGCCGTGCTCGGCGGCGCCGAGTGGCTGGCCCGGCTCCTGCACTGAGGCCGGGCGTCGGGGGCTAGCGGCCGGCCTCGAGGTCGGCCTGGATCCGGGTGCTCGAGTCGGCCTTGGACTCGCCGCCCACGCCGTAGACCAGCTCGATGCGGTTGCGCTCGGCCGCCGCGCGCTCGGCCTCGGGCAGGCTCGCCGGCGAGCGACCGGTCGCCGCCGTTGCAGAACTCCAGCTCGGTCGTCCGGGTAGCGCGCGCGGATCACGTCGAACGTCTCGTCGATGCCCGGCCCGGACTCCAGCGCGACGAACGCGTCGTCCACGCAGCGCAGCGCCGCGACGATGCGGACGCGGACGTCCTCGGTCTGGATGATCCGGCCCTTCTTCAGCCGCTGCTGCGCGTCGTTGTTGACCACCACGACGAGGTAGCCGGTGCGCTCGCGGGCCTGCTCGAACAGGTCGAGGTGGCCCTGGTGGAAGGGGTTGAAGTAGCCGCTGACGATGCTCGCCCGCTGCGGTTGCTCAGCCATGGTGCGCGTCCAGTCCCCTGTGTGGTGGTCGGGTCGTCGTCCGTCGTGGTGCCCGCGGCAGTCTGGCACCCGTCCGTACAGTGCGGGCATGGCCACCCCCGACGACGTTCCCCGCCGCCCTCGCGGCGCTGCTCCGCGGCGACCCGGGCCGGCCGCTCGTGACCTTCTACGACGACGCCACCGGCGAGCGGATCGAGCTCTCCGTCACGACGTACGCGAACTGGGTGGCGAAGACCGCCGGGCTGGCCCAGGACGAGCTCGACGTCGAGCGCGGGGGGCTGGTGCTGGTGGACCTGCCGACGCACTGGCTCGGCGCGGTGTGGCTGGGCGCGGCGTGGAGCCTCGGCCTGACGGTGACCGACGACCCGGCGCTCGCGGGCCGAGGCCGACCTGGTGGTGTGCGGCCCGGACGGCGTCGCGACGTACGCCTCGCACGCGGCGCGGGTCCCGGTCGTGGCGCTGTCGCTGCGGCCGCTCGGCGGCCGGTTCACCGAGGCGCTGCCGACGGGGGTCACCGACTACGGCGCCGTGGTGCTGGCGCAGCCGGACGCTCTTCGTGGCCTACGACCCGCCGGCCGGTGACGACGCCGCGTGGCGCGCCGCCGCCGGTACGTCGACCCAGGCCGACGCTGCTCGCGGAGGCGGCCGCGGCGCGGCGTCGTGGACGCCGCGGCGGCCGGCTGCTCACCGACGTCAACCCGTGCACCCGGGCCGGCGCTGTCACGCTGCTGGCGCCGCTCGTCGCGGGCGCCGGCGTCGTGTGGGTGCGGCACCCCGACGAGGACGGCTGGGACCGCCGCGCGGAGCAGGAGCGGGCGACCGACCGTCCGCCTGCGCGGCTGAGCGCCGGCTCAGCCGGCGAGGTCGAAGCGGGCCAGCCCGCCGATGAACAGTCGTGCGGGCGCCGAACCCGGTCGCGGTGCCCGGCAGCAGGTCCACAGCGTGCCGCTGCTGCTGCCGCGCACCAGCAGGTCCGGCCGCCGTCGCCGGTGACGTCGCCGACCGACAGCAGCCAGTCGTAGCCGCTGGCCAGGGAGCCGATCTTGGTGCCGCCGGTGAGCCCGCCGGGACCGTTGCCCGGGTAGAGCACCAGCGACCCGTCGCTGCGCCGCACCAGGGTGTCCGGGGACGCCGTCGGCGTTCCAGCAGCCCGATCCCGACCTGCTGGGTGGCGGTCACGCGCCGCGTGCGCGACGTAGCTGCCGGGAAGCCGGTCGCGCCGTTGCTCGGGTAGATCCGCATCGACCCGCCGGAGGGCTGGCCCATCAGGTCGGGGTAGCCGTCGCCGGTGATAGTCGCCGACCGCGGCCGAGCAGCCGGACCGACCCGAAGCCGGTGCCGGCCACGCACCGGGGCCGAGAAGGTGCCGTTGCCCTGGCCGCGCAGCAGGTACATCGACGCCGGAGGTGGAGCGCGACATCACGTCGCCCTTGCCGTCGCCGTTCCAGTCGCCGACGTTGAGCAGCAGGTTCGACGTTCGGGAAGGTCCGGCCCATCGGGACCAGGGTCTTGCCGTTGGTCGCGCCGCTGCCGGCGAACACCAGCAGCCGGCCCTTCGCGTCCCGGCCGACGAGGTCGCCGGCGGCGGAGCCGGAGACCTGGCCCGGCGGAGAGCAGCCGGTTGACGCCGGAGAGGCCGGTGTAGGGGCCGACGCGCGGCGCCGAGCCCGCCGGCGCCGTTGCCCGGGTAGACCCAGGTCTGCTTGGTCGACCGGTCGACGCGGCCACCACGTCGGGCGTGCCGTCGCCGGTGACGTCGCCGACGCCGGCGGTCAGGTCGAAGCCGGACCAGTCCGAGGAGAGCATGCGTGGCGCGCGCCGAGCCGGCTGCCGGTGCCCGGCGACCAGCCACAGCCGGTTCGTCGAAGTCGCGGGCGATCAGGTCGGGGTGGCCGTCGCTGTTCGAGGTCGCCGGCGCCGGACGATCGAGCGGGTAGCCGCCCCAGTCGTAGGAGAGCAGCCGGTGCGTCGCACCGAAGGCGCCGGTGCCGTCGCCGTAGTAGACGTAGAGCCGCTTGGTGGTGCGCGTTGCGGCCGACCACGTCGTTCTGGCCGTCGCCGTTCCAGTCGCCGACGCCGGTGAGCAGGTCGCAGCTTGGCGAACCGCGTGGTCGCCTTGGTCGCGGCGCCGTAGTGCCCGGCGCCGTCGCCCGGGTAGACCGCGGTGCTCTGGTGGTCCGGGTGCGGGCCAGCACGTCGGCCCTTGCCGTCACCGGTGACGTCGCCGACGGCGGTGACGCAGGTCGGCGCCGGAGAGGCCCGGACGCGGCGACCGTGCCGGCGGCGTAGCCGGACGTGCCCGCCGGTGCGCAGCACGTAGCCCTGCTTGGTGGTCTTGTCGCGCAGCGACGACGTCCGGGCGCGCCGTACCGGTGAGGTTCGCGGAGCGGTTCCGGCTGGCGAAGGACTTCTGGTAGGCCACCGCGAGCGTGCGGATCCTGCGGGATCTGCGCGTAGAGGTACTTGCCGGGGCAGGCCGTCTGGCCGACGTCGCGGTGCCCGTTGATCGCCGGGAGGTACTTCTTGGTCACCCACTGCTTCGTCGACGCCGGCGCTGACGCCGTGCAGGCTGAGCTTCCAGGCGAACAGCCGGCCGTAGGCGTCGAGCATCGCGGCCGACGGCTGCGCGGTCTCGTAGTTGCCGATCGCGGACATCGCGAACGCGTCGTCGTTGTAGCCGAGCGTGTGCGCACCGACGACGGGACGGTCCACGCCGCCGTACCGGCCCTCCCAGATCCGGCCGAAGCGGTCGACCAGGAAGTTGTAGCCGACGTCGGACCAGCCGCGGGACTGGGTGTGGTAGGCGTAGATGCCGCGGATGATCGCGGGCACCTGGGCGGCGGTGTAGTTGTTCGCGTTGACCGTGTGGTGCACGAAGCCCGGCGTGCACCTCGCCGTAGTGCAGCGAGGACTTGTCGCGCATCCGCTCGTCGGCGCCCCACTGGGCCCGCGAGTAGATCATCGGCTTGGCGGTGACCGCGCCGGCCGCCAGCGAGGCGTCCCCGTCGGTGCGCGGGTCGGTGGTCCCGTCGCGTCGGGTCCGTGGTCCCGGTGGCGTCGCCGTTGCCGGTCTCCGCCGGGTCGGTGACGCCGGGTCGGTCCCGGTGGTCGGCTCGTCGCCGGGTCGCCGTCGGTCGCGTCGGTCGCCGTGGTGGCGGTGGTGGTGTCGGCGGCGGACAGGTCCAGGGTGCCGGTGTCGATGGCCGGCTTCTCGACCTTCGGCGACGGTCTGGGCGCCCGGGTCGACCAGCGCGAGCTGCATGCCGTCGGGGGCGTCGCCGGACTCGGTGACGGCCTTGATCTGCACGTCGTCGACGTGGCCGACGTACACCGGGTCGGTGCCCGGCCGGGTGCGGACGGCTCTCGTCGCTGCCGGCGTCGGGGCCGTGCTCGTCGTGGTACGGCATGGTCTGCCAGGCCGACCAGGTGCCGTCCTTCTCGGTGCGCACCGAGACCGTGATCGCGTCCTCGGCGAGGTTCTCGCCGTGCTGCCCAGGTGACGCCGACGGTGGCCAGGCTGTCGACCGACTGCGGGGCGGAGAGCACCGCGAGGTCGTCGGTCTCCGGGTCGCCCTCGGCGGCGACCAGCCGGGCGCGTCGGCGGCCGCGCCGCCGCGCATCGCGGAGGTGCCCTCCCGCAGGGCGGCCGAGGCCGGCCTTGCTCACCCCGGCGAGCGGTACGGCGGTCACCCGCGGCTTCACCGGGCGGGAGGCGACCAGCGAGGGGCTGTCTCCCCCGCCGACCGCTCCGGCGGCGCTGCTGTCCGTGACCGGGGCGGTCGCCGACGACGGCTGCCGGGGTCCCGCGGACGGGCGGGCGCGACGATGTCGAGGGTCACCATGTTCGCCGCCGGGGCCGCGATGGCGACCACCAGCGCGAACGCCAGGCTCTGCTGGCACAGGAGCACGAAACGGCTTCTGTTCTCGGGCATCGCGCGGTACTCCTGTGGCTCACGAGATTCACATGAGTACCAAATGTCACAGCAGTCACAGGGGTCTCGCAAGGGCTTCCAGCTAACTACAAAGTTGTAATTCGTCAACGCTGCAAGGGGAAACGCGACGCTTGTCAAACCCAACCGTCGTGTCGCGGCCGCCACGCCGGGGCCGTTACGAACCCGTGACCTCAGGCGCTGAGCAGCGTCCCGGTACGCCGTCGTTCGGCGGCTGCGCGTCGCGAGCAGCGCTTCTCCGTCACCTGCTGAGCGCGTCGCGAGCGGCGTCCAGGTCGTCCGTCGGCAAGGCGGAGGAGCGAGGCGGAGCGGGCTCCGTCGACCGACGACAACGCCGCCGCCGGGCGGCCGGGCGTCGCGGAGCAGCGCTCAGACGTCGGCGCCGAGCTCCTCGTCGGACTCGTCCTCGGCTTCCTCGGAGTTGACGTCCTCGTCCTTGTCGTCGTCGTACTTCAGGTAGCGTGATGCCCTCGTCGACCGGACCGTCGAAGCCGAGCACGCCCTTCTCCAGGACCAGCACCCGGTCGCACATCTTGCGCACCGAGCCGGCGGCGTGGCTGACGTAGAGCATCGTGCTGGCCGGCGTCGCGGATCTCCTGCATGCGCGCCATGCACTTCTTCTTGAACGGGCGGTCGCCGACGGCGAGCACCTCGTCGACCAGGAAGATGTCGCAGTCGGTGTGCACCGCGACGGCGAAGCCGAGCCGGGAGAACATGCCGGACGAGTAGTGCCCGACCGGGGTCTCGAGGAACTTGCCGATGTCGGCGAACTCGACGATCTGGTCGAACTTGCGCTTCGGTCTCCGCCTCGCTCATGCCGAGGATCGCGGCGTTGAGGAAGACGTTGTCGCGGCCGGTGAGCTGCGGGTGGAAGCCCGGCGCCGGTGGCGATCAGGCCGGCGATCCGGCCGCGGGTGAGCACCTCGCCGCTGTCGGGCTTCATGACGCCGCTGATCAGCTTGAGCAGCGTGCTCTTGCCGGAGCCGTTGAGCCCCATCAGGCCGACCGACTCACCCGGCCTCGATCGTCGAACGAGACGTCGTTGACGGCGAGGAAGGTGTCGCTGATCTTCTGGCGCCGCATGGCGGCGATGGTGATCTGCTTGATGGTGCGGTGGTACCGCATGGTGAACTCTTTGCTCGCGTTGCGAGCCACGATCGACGTGCTCATGTCAGAGGCGCTCCGCGAACTTGCCCTCGAGGCGCGAGAACGCCCGCTGGCACAGCACGAGGATGACGAGCGAGACGGCCAGCATCAGGAAGCCGAGCCCGAAGAGGTGGTGCGGCATGTCGGGGTAGCCGAGCGGCGTCGGGTCGCCGTTCGGGCAGGCAGGTCGTACCTGCGCCGGGCAGGCCGGGAAGGTCGGCACCCAGAAGCACCGCTGGATCAGCAGCACCGCGATCGTGAGCGGGTTGGAGAGGTAGAGGTTGTAGAGACCAGTGTGCCCCAAGGCTGCTCGTCGCGAGCTTCTCGAACGGGTAGATCATCGGCACGATCCAGTGCGTGAACAGCTGGAACGTCGGGACGATGTTCTGGAAGTCCTTGAAGAAGACGTTCATCGCCGAGAACAGCAGCGCCAGGGCGGTGCCGAGCACGGTGAGCACCGCGAAGCCGAGCAGGCCCGCGCCGATGCCCTGCCACGTCGGGGTGCCAGCCCACCGCGATCGCAGCCGACGAACAGGATCAGGAGCTGCGGGAACGAGTTGACCGCCGAGACGATCACCGAGGCGACCGGGAACATCTCCCGCGGCATCGCCATCTTGCGGACGATCGCCTTGTTGCGCACGATCGAGCGGGTGCCGGAGGAGAACGTCTCGGTGAAGAAGTGCACGCCGATCAGCGCGGCGAACATGTGGATCGCGAAGTTCGGCACGGACTTGTGCAGCCCGAGGACCAGGCCGATCACGAAGAAGTACATGCAGAACCGCACGAGCGGCTGCACGTAGGACCAGAGCACGCCGAGCAGCGAGCCCTGGTAGCGCGACTGGCATCTCCTTCTGCACGAGCAGCTTGAGGAGGTAGCGGCGCTTGAAGACGTCGATGAGGCCGGCGCTCTCGAACGGCGACGCCAGCGGCAGGTCCGCCAGCGCCGTGTGCGAGGTCAGCCCGCCGGGCGCGTCTCCCGCGTCGTCCTGGGTGTGCGCCTGCGCGCTCTGGGCGGACGCTCGGACTGTGTGGTCACGTCTCCTCCTCGGCTGGCCGAGTGCTCGAAGGTCTTGGCCCACTGGTCGGGCGACACGATGTCGGGGAGCGCCTGGCGGTAGCGACGGGCCAGCGCCGGCCACTCGCGGTGCAGCCGCTGGTGGATCTCGACGGTGCGCCGCAGCAGGTCGCGGAACTCCGTCGCGTGTCGCGCTGGTACCACGACGCGCTGGTGCCGTCGGGCATCGAGACGACGACGGAGTCGAACTGCGCGATCATCCACCACTTGGCGTCCATCGCCGCGAGCCGCGGCCTCCGGGTGCCGCGCGGCGAGCTCGCGGACGGGCCGGGTCTGCCGGACCGCGCTGGTGGCCGCCGCGACGAGCTGGCCGAGCCTGCCCTTGGGCTGGGTCGGGTCCTGGCCCTCTTCGGCGGCTTCTCGCGACGTACCGGCGGGAACGCCTCCGGGTCGGGCGTGGTCTGCGCGTCGGCGTACTGCTTGCGCTTGGCCTGCAGCTCGGGGAGCTTCGTGAGCAGCTCGCCGTGCAGCGTCTCCGGGCCCGGCGAGCACGTCCTCGAGCGCGAGGTGGCGCAGCTCGGCGGTGGAGTACTGCATCGAGAACAGGTGCTTGACCTGGTGGTTGAAGCTCTCGCGGACGACCCGGCCGCCGTGCTCGTAGGGCGAGTGCAGCAGCGCCGCGATCGTGCGGTTGCGCTGGTGGAAGTAGGACTGCCAGTCCAGCGCGTCGTTCTTGTCGGTCCACGGCACGTGCCAGACGGCGGCACCGGGCAGGGTCACCGTCGGGAAGCCGGCGGCGGCGGCGCGGACGCCGAACTCCGAGTCGTCCCACTTGATGAAGAGCGGCAGGCTGAGCCCGACCGTGCGCAGCACCTCGGTGGGGATCAGGCACATGAACCAGCCGTTGAAGTCCACGTCGATGCGGCGGTGCAGCCAGCGCGCGACTGCGCAGGTTGCGGCCGGCGAAGTCCCAGTCGGTCTCGACCGATCGGCGGCGACATGCCACCAGAAGCGGTACTGGTTGATGATCTCGCCGAAGCTGTGCAGCCGGGACTTGGAGTAGAGGCTGAACATGTGCCCGCCGACGATGGTCGGCGTGCGGCACAGGTCGCCGAACGTGACCGCGCGGACGATGCTCTCCGGCTCGCAGACCACGTCGTCGTCCATGCACATCATGTACGTCGACCGGCCGGCCTCGAGCGTCTCGAACTGGGAGCGCGCGTAGCCGCCGGAGCCGCCCATGTTGCCCTGCTCGATGAGCCGCAGCTTGCCGCGCAGCGACGTCCTCGGCCGTGCCGGAAGTGCGGCGTCGTCGGCGACCTTCTTGGTGCCCTGCTCGACGACGATGACCTCGTCGAGGACGGCGTGCACGTCCTCGTCGCGAGCCGATCTGGGCGAGCAGCTTGGCGCAGAAGTCCGGGCGGTTCATCGTGGTGATGCCGATGGTCACCGTGCCGGAGTCGGCCCGGTCCGCGGGCACGTCGGCGACCCAGGTGGCCTCCTCGAGCACGGCGCCGGACGGGCCGGCGACGATGTCGAACCAGTACCAGCCGCCGTCGCCGAAGGGCGACAGCGGCAGGTCGAAGCGGAAGTCCTCGCGGTCCGCGCCGGCGGTGCTCGCGGAGTCGACGCGCTGCGAGCGGCCGTTGGGCATCGAGCGGTAGACGATGACGGACGCGTCCGTCGCCGGTCAGCCGTGACGTGCAGCGACGACGTCGTCGACGATCGTCCACCGGCGCCAGTAGCTCGCGGCGAACCCGTTGAAGTAGGTGCCGAACGAGATGCGGTGGTTCTCCGGGACGCGGTAGCGGTGCCGGCCCAGCACGGCGTGCGGGTCGGGCTCGATGTCGGCGTTCGGCTCCGTCGGCGGCACCTTGCCGCGCTGGGCCGGCGTGAGCGCCGACTTGTCGACGTCGAGCTGGGGGCGGTCGGGGTCGACGTACAGCGGGAGCACGTCGGTGTCGCGGTCGACGGGCAGGACCACGCGCTGCAGCACCCGGCGCACCGTCTGGCCGGGGCACGGTCTGGGTCTCGGTCATTCGTCGACTCCTCCGCTCTGCAGCGCGGCACCGGACTCGAAGTGCGGCTGGAGCTTGTTGTCGAACATCGACAGCGCGGACCCGATGGCCATGTGCATGTCGAGGTACTTGTAGGTGCCCAACCGGCCGCCGAACAACACCATCGGCTCCTGCTTGGCCAGCTCGCGGTACTTCAGCAGCTTCTCGCGGTCCTCGGCGGTGTTGACCGGGTAGTAGGGCTCGTCGCCCTCCTCCGCGAAGCGGGAGTACTCGTGGACGATCACGGTCTTGCCCGAGATGTAGGTGCGCTCGGGGTGGAAGTGCTTGAACTCGTGGATGCGGGTCCAGGGCACGTTCTGGTCGTTGTAGTTCATCACCGCGCAGCCCTGGAAGTCGTCGACCTGCTTGACCTCGGCCTCGAGGTCGACGGTGCGCCAGGACAGCCGGCCCTCGGAGTTGCCGAAGTACTCGTCGACCGGACCGGTGTAGACGATCGGGACCTTGCCCTTGTACTCGTCGGCCACGTCGAAGAAGTCGGTCTCGAGCCGGACCTCGATGTTGGGGTGGTCGGCCATCTTCGTCAGCCAGGCGGTGTAGCCGTCGACCGGGAGGCCTTCGTACGTGTCGTTGAACCACCGGTTGTCGAAGTTGTAGCGCACCGGCAGCCGCGTGATGATGTCCGCGCTCAGCTTGGTGGGGTCGGTCTGCCACTGCTTGGCGGTGTAGCCCTTGATGAACGCCTCGTAGAGGGGGCGGCCGATCAGGGAGATCGCCTTCTCCTCGAGGTTGGACGCCTCGGCGGTGTCGATCTCGCTGGCCTGCTCGGCGATCAGCGCGCGCGCCTCGTCCGGCGTGTGCGACTTGCCGAAGAACGAGTTGATCAGCGCGAGGTTCATCGGCAGGGAGTAGACCTGCCCGTCGTACTGGCCGAACACGCGGTGCTGGTAGTTGGTGAAGCTCGTGAACCGGTTGACGTACTCCCACACCCGCTCGTTGGAGGTGTGGAAGAGGTGCGCGCCGTAGACGTGCATCTCGATGCCGGTCTCCGGGTCGGCCTCGCTGTACGCGTTGCCGCCGAGGTGGTGGCGGCGCTCGAGCACCAGCACGTTCAGGCCCAGCTCGTTCGCACAGCGTTCGGCGATCGTCAGCCCGAAGAAGCCGGATCCGACGATGACGAGATCAGGTTTCAACACACACTCCTGGTAGGGGAAGCAGCGGTCAGTCTAATGGCGGCCCACCACGGCCCACGCATCCGCGCGGCGTCAGCCCGGTCACGTCACCGTTCCTTCACGAGTCCTTCACCTGGCCCGCGCCCCGGTTGGCGATGAGGGCCCGGTAGGCGCGTCTGCGGAGGGACTCCGGCACGAGACGGTACCCGCCGCGCACGGCGACGTTGCGGAGGTACTGGCGCCGGGTGGTGATCCCGAGCTCCCGGAACCGGCGCTGGACCGCGAGCTCCGAGCGGAGCAGGTCGCGCCCGCCGCGGCGCGCGTAGGCCCCGGCGCCGACCCGGTAGCAGACCAGCGGCTCCGCCAGGTTCGCCGGCCGGGCCCCCGCGTCGACCATCCGCGCGAACAGCAGGTAGTCCTCCATCAGCGCCATGTCGGTGTAGCCGCCGGCCGCCTGCACGGCGCTGCGGCGGTAGACCACCGTGGGGTGGTTGAACGGGTCGCGGAAGCGGATCACCCGCCGGATCTCGGCCGGGTCGGTCGGGGGCGTACGTCGACCCACCACCTCGTGCACGGAGGAGCCGAACTCGAGCAGCCCGCTGCCGACGATGTCCGCCCCGGCCTCGACGACCGGCACCTGCTTCTCGAAGCGGGTGGGCAGGCTCACGTCGTCGGCGTCCATCCGGGCGACGATCTCGTGGTCGCAGGCGGTGAGCCCGCGGTCCAGGGCCGGGCCGAGCCCGAGGTTCTCCTCGATCACGACGTGGTCCACCCGCACGGGACTGTCCTCGACGAGCCGGGCGACGGTGGCCGCGAGCTCGTCCGGCACCGGGCCGTCCTGCACCAGCACCACCTGCTCGGGACGCCGGGTCTGGTCGTGCACGCTCGACGTGAACGCGTGCCGCAGGAAGCCCGGGTCGTCACCGCCGTACACCGCGAGGAGGAGGGAGAACGGCTGCGGCTCGCCCGGAGGCGCCTCGGCGGGCTCCCCCTCGTGGGGCGACCAGCCGGCCTCGGCGAGCACCTCCCCGTTGGGTCGCGGACGTCCCCCCAGGCCGGCGGCGAGCCCGCGCCGCAGCCCGTGGGCGAGCGTGCCGCGGTCCTCCGAGCGCGCGAACGTGCGCAGCCAGCGCCGGGCGGTCGAGCCGCCGTACACCGTCTTCTCCAGCGGGCTGAGCCCCTGGCTGCGGGTGAACAGCCAGACCTTGTTGCGGACCTCGTAGAAGAACCGCTCGCCGGGGTCGGCGTCGGTGGAGCCGAAGACCTTGGTCTTGTGCACCACGACGCTGTCCGGCACCGACAGCCCCACCCCGCCGCGGATGAGGCGCGTGGAGTACTCGAAGTCGTCGTTCCAGAGGAAGTAGTCGGCGACGGGCAGGCCGCGCTCGCGGACCGTCGTGACGTCGCACATGATCGAGACGAACGAGGCGGACCGGATCGGCACGCAGCCGACGGCGTCCGCCGCCGCCCGCTCCCCCGCCCGGGCACCAGGCTTGCGGCGCGGTGTGTTCATCGGGTGGTCGCGGCCATCTGTCCAGACCACCCGGCTCGCGAGGACGGCCGGCCGCGGGCCCCGGCCGGCTCCGTAGGACGCCCACGCCGCCACCAGCCGCTCGGCCGCGGTGGCGGTCGGCACGGTGTCGTCGTCGAGCAGCCAGACCAGGTCGGGGTCGAGCGTCAGCGCGCGCTCGACGCCGGCGGCGAAACCGCCGGCACCCCCGGTGTTGCGGGTCAGGTGCACGAGCTCGAGGTCGGCGTGCTCACGGGTGAGCAGCTCGTCGGTCCCGTCGGTCGACGCGTTGTCGACGACCACGATCGCCGCCGGCGGGTGGGTCTGTGTCCGCAGCGCGGCGAGGGACTCCTGGAGGAGCTCCCGGCGGTTCCACGTCACGACGACGGCGACGACCCGGGCACTCACAGGGCGCACCCTACCGACCGTCTGACGGTGCCGATGACGGGGCGGACGGGGCGAGGCGCACCCCTCAGCAGGCGCTCGACAGGTCGGTGGCCGCGTTGGCGGCGTACCCGTCGTGCAGGTTGCCGATCGACCCGCCCACCGTGGACTGCTGCCCACGCGTGTAGCCCTTCTTGGCCTTGGCCGTCGTGGCTCCGGACGCCGGCGCGGTCTTCGCCGGCGCCTTCTTGCCGTTCTCGGAGCGGTCGATCGCCGCCGTCACCATCGACTGGATCTTGGCGATGTCCGGGTGGCCGGTGTTGATGGCCGGCGGCACGAACGACACGGTGGCGACCGGTTGCGAGCGGGCCTTCATCGCGAGCTGCGCGAAGGTGCCCAGCTCGGAGGCGGGCAGGTCGGTGGTGATCAGCTGCTCGCTGGCCTTGGCGATCTTCTCGAAGTTGGTGACCACGGTCTGCGGGGACAGCTGCTGGAGCATGGCGTTCATCACGCACTTCTGCCGCGCCATCCGCGAGTAGTCGTCGGCGCTCTCCCGTGACCGTGCGAACCACAGCGTCTCGAAGCCGTTGAGCCGCTGCACGCCGGGCTCGATGTAGCCGGTGACCGGCCCGCCGACGCCGCCGATCGGGATGCGGTCACGGACGTTGAGCTTCAGCCCGCCGACCGCCTGGACCATGCTGCGGAAGCCCTGCAGGTTCACCATCGCGTAGTAGTTGATCTTCAGCCCGGTGATGCCCTCGACGCCCTCGACCGTCGCCTCGACGCCGGGGTTGTCGTAGCCGTTGAACAGCGCCTTGTTGTCCTGGGCCCAGGTCGAGAGGCTGTTCAGCTCGCAGGTGTCGCAGTCGTAGCCGTCGGGGAACTGCTCCTCCATGATCGAGCCCTTGGCGAAGGGGAAGTCCATCATGTTGCGCGGGAGCCCGAAGAGGATCGCCTTGCCCGTGTCCTCGTCGATGCTGGCCACGGTCAGGCTGTCCGGCCGCAGACCCCATCGGTCCGCGCCCGAGTCGCCACCGAGGAGCAGCACGTTGTAGCGGCCGTGGGTGGGGCCGCTCGCCTCGCCGTCGCCGAACATCGCGGAGATGAAGTCCTTCTGGACCGCGACGACGTGCGAGGCGAACAGCAGCGAGCCGGCGACCGAGAAGCAGAGCACGCCGTTGAGGCCGACCATCGCGAGCCGCTGCTTCTGCAGCAGCTCGAGCGGCTGGCCGAGCCGCCAGGCGTCCAGGAACAGCAGCGCCCAGCCGACGGCCAGCGCGCACAGCAGCAGCCGGATGAAGCCGAGCACCACGGTCTTGCTGAGCAGCCAGAACACGAAGGCGTGCCAGACCAGGCCGATGAGCACGAGGCCGACGAAGCCGCCGACGACGATCAGCCAGACCCGCAGCGCGATCCGGCCGACCTCGCGGCGGCCGGCCGCCAGCTGGGCGGAGCCGGGCAGGAACAGGGTCATCAGGAGGAGGGTGACGGCCCGGCGGAACCGGACACGGGACAGCGCGGACTGCTGCGCGGAGCCGGCGGACCGGTCGCGCGAGGCGGGAGCGCCCAACCCGGGGGAAGAGACGGGTGGCATGACTGGGCCTTTCCTGGTGGTGACGACCCAGTATCACCAGTCACACGCGTCACAGGGGTTCCGGCGCGCCGGGACCTACCGGGTCATACCACCGCGGCGCCCGTGATAGGCCGATGGCACTGCGGGGTACCGTCTCGGCCATGGCAGACGGTCATAGACGTGACTCAGGCACGGACGAGCCCGGCTACGACTGGCTCTACGGCACCCGGCGCAAGGGCGTGGGCGGATCCGGTGCACCGGCGGGCGCGGACGACGCCACCCAGGTCCAGCGCCAGCAGCCGCGGTCCGGCCCCCGCGACCCCGAGCCGACCCGGATGCTGCCGACCGTCGACCGGCCGAGCGGACGCAGGTCGCCCTCGGGCGGCCCCTTCGAGACCCCACCCCCGGCCCGTTCGCGCGGCGGCGGCTCCGGAGGCTCCGGCGGCGGGGACCGCGCTCGCCGGCCGGCCGCCCCGCCCCCGTCCGGCCCGTCGCGCGGCCGACGCCGCTCCCGGCTCCGGTGGCTCAAGGTCGCGCTGGCGCTCTGGCTGGTGTTCCTGATCGCGGTGCCCCTGCTCGCCTGGTCGAAGATCGACAAGGTCGACTCGACGCCGAGCGGCGACCGGCCCTCGGCGCAGTCCGGGACGACGTACCTCCTCGTCGGCAGCGACTCGCGTGAGGGCCTGACCCGCAAGCAGCAGCTGAGGTACGGCGTCGGCAAGGGCGAGGGCCGCCGGACCGACACGATCATGCTGCTGCACACCGGCTCCGGCCCGAACCTGCTGATGTCCATCCCCCGCGACTCGATCGTCGACGTGCCGGGGCACGGGACCACCAAGATCAACGCGGCGTTCGCGTACGGCGGCCCCAAGCTGCTGCAGAAGACCATCGAGCAGAACACCGGCATCCGGGTCGACGACTACGTCGAGATCGGCTTCTCCGGTTTCGTGGACGTGGTCGACGCCGTCAACGGCATCGAGATCTGCCCCAAGCAGCCCATGAAGGACCGCCGGGCCAACCTGGACATCGAGAAGGGCTGCCAGGACGTCGACGGCAAGGTCGCGCTCGGGTACGCCCGCTCGCGGCACACCTCCGGTCTCGGTGACATCGCCCGCGCCCAGCACCAGCGCGAGGTGGTCAGCGCCGTCGGCGACAAGGCTGCGTCGCCGTGGTCGGTCATCAACCCGGTGCGCTACTACCGGCTGGCGATGGCCGGCTCGGACTCCCTGCGGGTCGGCGAGGACACCGGGATGATCGCCACCATGCGCTTCGCGTATGCGATGACCCGGGTGAACGGCAAGAACGGCCTCACCTGCGGCGTCCCCATCTCCGACCTCGCGGTGCACTGGGACCCGGACCGGTCCAAGCGGCTGTTCAAGCTGATCGCCGAGGACCGCACCGACGACGTCTCGAAGAGGCTGTGCCGGCAGAGCGGGCTGCGCAACGGGTGACGGGCCACCAGTGACCGACGGCTACACCACCCTCGACTGGGCCGTCGAGGACGGCATCCTCACCCTGACTCTCGACCGTCCGCACCAGCTCAACGCGTTCACGGTCACCATGGCCGACGAGCTCGAGCACGCCTTCGACCGGGCCAGCCTCGATGACGACGTCCGGGCCGTCGTGGTCACCGGCCGGGGCCGGGCGTTCTGCGCCGGCATGGACCTGTCCTCCGACGGCAACGTCTTCGGCCTCGACGAGACGCAGCGCCCGACCCTCGACGACCTCCGGGACCGCTTCGACGACCCGGCGGTGATCCAGGGAGTGCGGGACACCGGCGGCCGGGTCACGCTGGCGATCTACCGGTGCACCAAGCCCGTGATCGGCGCCCTCAACGGCCCGGCGGTCGGGATCGGCGCGACGATGACGCTGCCGATGGACGTCCGGCTCGCGTCCACGTCCGCGCGCATCGGCTTCGTCTTCGGCCGGCTCGGGATCGTGCCCGAGGCGGCGTCGTCGTGGTTCCTGCCGCGCATCGTGGGCATCAGCCGGGCCTTGGAGTGGGTCTACACCGCCGACATCCTCAGCGCGGACGAGGCACTCGCCGGCGGGCTGGTGCGGTCCGTGCACGCCCCGGACGAGCTGCTCGGCGCGGCGTACGACCTGGCCCGGCGGTTCACCGAGCACCGCTCCCCCGTCGCGGTCGCGCTGGCCCGGCAGATGATGTGGCGCAACAGCGCCCAGCCGCACCCGGTCGAGGCGCACCGGGTCGACTCGCTCGCGATGTTCTACACGAGCATCGGCGACGGGCAGGAGGGTGTCGCGGCCTTCCGCGAGAAGCGCGACCCCGACTTCACCGGGCGTACGACGGACATGCCGCCGTTCTACCCCTGGCAGGACTGACCGCCCCCGCGTGGGGCGGATCACCCCACCCGGACTGGTCGCGCGCCCGGAGGGCTTGCTAGTTTCGGGCGTTCTGTCCGCTATGCGGGCCGCTCTCGGCGGGGGTGCGCCGCGGCCCAGGAGCCTCGAACCATGCGCCACCGATCACGTCGTCCCCTGTTCGACACGCTCGCCCGTCCGCGTCTCGCCGTCGGGCTCGCCGCCCTCTGCGTCGGCGGCGCCGGGGCTGCCGTCGTGGTGGGCACGTCCGCCGACGAGCACACCGCCGACGCGCCCCGGGCGCGCGAGACCGCCCGGACGTCCGGGTCCACCGAGCCGGTCGACCTCCCGACTCGCACCAAGTCACCGTCGCGCGGCGGCCCGCGGCACGCGACGCCCACCGCGCCCCTCGGCGCCGGCGCCCACCACCGCGACGGAGACCCCCGACGACCGGCCCACTCCGCCCGAGGACGCCTCCGTCCGGGTCCGGGCGACGGTCCGGGACACCACGCCCACTCCGCGGGTGCCCTCCCCGCCGACCCCGTCGAGGACGCCGTCGGCCACTCCCCCCGACACGACCGCTCCCGACACGAGCATCCAGACCGTCGCCACGACCGGGCCCGGCGCCGTCTTCCGGCTCGGCTCGGACGGCGCGGCCACCTACCGATGCAGCGTGGACGGCGGTGCCTTCACCCTCTGCGCCCCGGCGGTCACGCTCACCGACCTGACCCCCGGCTGGCACACGCTCGCCGCGCAGGCAGTCGACCCGGCCGGCAACGCCGACCCCACCCCCGCCCAGACCCGCTGGCACGCCAACGGCGCCCTTCCCTAGGTGCGCCACCCGCGTCAGGTCAGCCAGGACCGCCGCTTCTTCTTCGACGCCTGTCGCCAGACCTTCTCGAAGGCGGCCTCGGCCGCGGCGGCCCGCTCCTCCAGGCGGACGTGCAGCATGCCCAGGGCGTAGACGTCGACGCCGTCCGTGGCGGCCCGCTGGGCCAGCTGCGGCAGCTCGCCCCGGGCGACGAGGCTGTCGTGCTGGTCGCCGAGCGTGGACTGGACGCTCTCCAGCCGCTTCACGAGCCGCTGCGCGTCCCGTCCGTACGCAGGGACCAGGGGCTCGACCGCGTAGCGCACCCGCTTGGCCGCCTTGCGCACCTCGTGGAGGGCCTCGCTCCGCCGGGCGGGGTCCTCCACACCGCCCACGGCGCGGACGCGAGCGCGCAGCCGCTCCCAGTCGTGCCGGACCCGGCGACGCAGCACGGTGTGGGTGCGCCGGCGGGCCTTCCCGGTCAGCGGCGGCTCGGCGGCCAGCGACTGCAGCCGGTCCACGAGGACGAGGTAGCGGTCCGACTCCATCGCCGTGAGCACCCGGGCGTGCGCGCGTTCGTAGCGCAGCGTCAGGCCGGAGACGACGTGTGCCCGGGCCTCGTCGCTCGGCACCTCGGCGGGCGTGGCCTCCAGCGTCTCCTCGATGGTCTCCCGCAGCACCTCGGCGTCCCGGGCCCCACCCAGCACACCACCCAGCTGCTTGAGCTCGTCACGCAGCGGCTCGGTGACCTCGCGGTCCAGGAACGGACGGTACGTCGCGAGGGCGCTGCGCAGCCGGCGCGTGGCCACCCGCATCTTGTGCACGGCGTCCGGGGCGTCGCACCGGACGAGCGGGTCACGGTGGACCAGCTCGGCCACCTGCTCGGCGAGCCGGTCCTGCACGACGACCGCCGTGGGCGTGTCGGCGTCGAGCGCGGGCCCCTCGGGAGCGGCCGGGAACACGTCGCCCAGCGCCCGGGCCAGCTTGGACGCCGTGGCCGACGGGGTGGCCCCGGCCGCCACGAGCGCCTCGGCGGCGGCCCCGAGAAGGTCGGGGCCGCCCTCGACGAGCTCGACCTCCCACTCCCGCCAGTGCCGGGGTGCGGTGGTGTCGCCGCTCCAGGCCGTGACCCGGTCGTCGGCGACCTCGACGAGCACCCGGCCGCGCTCGTCGAGCAGACGGTGGGCGGTGCGCCGGTTGCGGATGGTGACGACCGGCAGCAGGCGCTCGTCACGGACCACCACGCGCAGCACGTCCCGCAGCCGGTCGGGCACCGGGTCGTCCGCGTCGCCCAACGGCTCGTGCACCTCGTAGCGGCCGTCGTCGACCGGCAGCTTGAGGTGCCACCCGGCGTCGTGTCCCCCGGTGCGACGACGCAGCGTGATGCGGGCCCGGGCGAGGGCCAGGCCGGGTGTGTCGACGTACGTCGCCTCCAGCTCGTGCTCCTCGGGCGCGGCGACGGACGCGACGCCCGGCAGACCACCCAGGTCCGGCAACGGCGTGCGCTCGTCGACGTCGTACTTCTCCTCGACCTCCAGTTGGTCGGTCATCGGCACTCCCTTGTCGAGCTACCCCCACGACTCCTCGGTACGACGGGCCAGGTCCTCGACCACGCGCCGGAGGTCGCCGCCAGTCTCACGCACCCGGTGCTGACGGGTCGCCCCGTTGCCGCGCGACACCAGCCGCTCGAACCCCTCGGTGACGGTGTCGAGGTCACCGGCCTCCTCCAGCGCCGCACGCGCGTAGGCGAGGGCGGCGCCGAACACCTGGCGCGGCGGCACCAGCCGTCCCTCGACAGGGTGCACCAGGTCGTCGGACAGTCCCACCTTGGCGGCGCGCCAGCTCGCGGCCCGGAGCAGGTCGCCGCGCCAGGTGACCGGGTCGGGGTCCCCGGCGGTGGTGGTGACCAGCGCCCGGGTCAGCAGCGCGACCAGGACGGTGTCCTCGAGGTCGGTGCAGACGTCGGCGACCCGCACCTCCACGGTGGGCAGGTCGCGTGCCTGCCGGACGTCGAAGTAGAGCATCCCGGCGTCGAGGCCGGCACCCCAGCCGAGCAGCCGCTCCGACACCTCCCGGTAGGTCGCCACGTCGCCGAACGGCTGGGCGGACCCGGCGGTCGGCCACCGGCACCACACCTGCGACCGCCAGCTCGCGTGCCCGGTGTCGCGGCCCTGCCAGAAGGGCGAGTTGGCGCTGATCGCCACCAGCAGCGGCAGCCACGGGCGGATGCCGTCGACGACCCGGACGGCCTCCTCGTCGGAGTCCACGTCGACGTGCGTGTGCATCGCGCAGACCAGCGACTGCCGGGCCATCTCGCCGTACTCCGCCTGGATCTTGCGGTAGCGCGCCTTCGGGGTGAAGTCCTCGTCCTCCTCCGGCAGGACGGGCGCCGCCATCGCCACGGCCCGGACGCCCGCGGCGGCTGCGGCCTCCCCGACGGCGCGGCGACCGGCGCGCAGCCCGGCCAGCAGCTCCTCGGCGTCGCGGCAGGGCGGGGTCGAGGTCTCGATCTGCTGGAGGAAGAGCTCCTGCTCGACCTCGGCGTCTGCCTCGTTCGCGTCCACGGCGGGCTGCGACACCGCGGTCAGCCGGCCCGTCGACGGGTCGACGAGCATCAGCTCCTCCTCGACCCCGATCTTGCGGACGGGACCCGGCGTAGGTGCGGACATGCAGTCACCGTCCCCATCCCGGCGCGGGACATGCCTCAGGAGGGCGTGCGGACCAGCGGCACGTCGAGCCGCTCCCGCAGCTCCTCGAAGGACGTGCCGAAGGTCTCGGTGACGACCGTGGGGCCGGCCCCGACCTCGAAGACGGCGACGTCGGTGTAGACCCGGTCGACGCAGCCCACCCCGGTCAGCGGGTACGTGCACGACGGCACCAGCTTCGGCGACCCGTCCTTGGCGAACAGCGTCATCATCACCAGCACCTGCTTGGCGCCGATGGCGAGATCCATGGCCCCGCCGACCGCGGGGATCGCGTCGGGGGCGCCGGTGTGCCAGTTGGCCAGGTCACCGCCGGCGGAGACCTGGAAGGCCCCGAGCACGCACACGTCGAGGTGGCCGCCGCGCATCATCGCGAACGAGTCGGCGTGGTGGAAGTACGACGCACCGGGCAGCTCGGTCACCGGGATCTTGCCGGCGTTCGTGAGGTCCGGGTCGACGTCGTCGCCGAGCGCGGCCGGGCCCATGCCGAGCATGCCGTTCTCGGTGTGCAGCACGACGCCGGAGCCCGGCGCGAGGTGGTCGGCGACCAGCGTGGGCTGGCCGATGCCGAGGTTCACGAAGGAGCCGGGCGCGATGTCGCGGGCGACGAGAGCCGCCATCTCCTGCTTGGTGAGCGGTCCGCGGTCGAGGTGGGTCGTGGTCACGCGGCCGCCTCCGCACTGACGACGCGGTCGACGTAGATGCTCGGCGTCACCACGACCTCCGGGTCGAGCTCGCCCACCTCGACCACCCGCGACACCTGCACGACGGACGGTCGTGGCCGCGGTCGCCATGACCGGCCCGAAGTTGCGGGCGGTCTTGCGGTAGACGAGGTTGCCCATCCGGTCGGCGACGTGCGCGCCGATCAGTGCGACGTCGCCCTTGAGCGGGTGCTCCAGGACGTGCTCCCGGCCGTCGATCACGCGGGTCTCCTTGCCCTGGGCCAGCGGGGTGCCCGCGCCGGTCGGGCAGAAGAACGCCCCGATGCCGGCGCCGGCCGCCCGCATCCGCTCCGCGAGGGTGCCCTGCGGCACCACCTCGAGCTCGATCGCGCCGGCGCGGTAGAGCCCGTCGAAGACCCACGAGTCGGACTGGCGCGGGAACGAGCAGATCATCGTGCGGACCCGCTTGGCGGCGAGCAGGGCGGCGAGCCCGGTGTCGCCGTTGCCGGCGTTGTTGGACACCACGGTGAGGTCGGTCGCGCCCTGCCGGATCAGGGCGTCGATGAGCTGCACCGGCATGCCCGCCATCCCGAACCCGCCGACGAGGACGGTCGAGCCGTCCGCGACGTCGGCGACCGCCTCGTCGTACGACGCACAGATCACGGTCATGCGACGTTCTCCAGCACCACGGCCAGCGCCTGGCCGACACCGATGCAGATGGCCGCGACGCCCCAGCGGTCCCCGGACTCGACCAGCCGCTGCGCGAGGGTGCCGAGGATCCGGCCGCCGGACGCGCCGAGCGGGTGCCCGATCGCGATGGCGCCGCCCTTGGCGTTCACGATCTGCGGGTCGATCTTCCACGCGTCGACGCAGGCCAGCGACTGCACGGCGAAGGCCTCGTTGAGCTCGACCGCGGCGACGTCGGCCCAGGTGATCCCGGCCCGCGCGAGCGCGCGGTCCGCGGCCTCGACGGGCGCGAACCCGAACATCTGCGGCTCGATCGCGGAGACGCCGCGACCGGCGACGCGCGCCACGGGCGCCCGGCCGATCCGGTCCGCCGCAGCCTCCGAGCCGAGCAGCAGCGCGGAGGCGCCGTCGTTGAGCGGGGAGGCGTTGCCGGCGGTGATCGTGCCGTCCGGCCGGAAGGACGGCTTCAGCCCGGCCAGCGTCTCCGGCGTGCTGCCGGGCCGGATGCTCTCGTCACGCGTGAGGTCGGCGCCGGGCACGGCGACCACCAGCGCGTCGTAGAAGCCGGCGTCCCAGGCAGCCGCCGCCAGCTGGTGCGAGCGGGCCGCGAACGCGTCCTGCCGCTCCCGGGAGATCGAGAACTTGTCGCGGAGCTGCTCGTTGGCCTCGCCCAGCGACACCGTCCACTCGGCCGGCATCCGTTCGTTCACCAGCCGCCAGCCCAGGGTCGTGGACACCGCGGTGACGTTGCCAGCGGGGAAGGCGCGCGCGGGCTTCGGCAGCACCCACGGCGCCCGGGTCATCGACTCCACGCCACCCGCGACGACGACGTCCGCGTCCCCCGACTCGACGGTCCGCGAGGCGATCATCGCGGCGTCCAGCGACGACCCGCAGAGCCGGTTGACCGTGGTGGCCGGCACGCTCACCGGCAGTCCGGCCAGCAGGACGGCCATCCGGCCGACGTTGCGGTTGTCCTCGCCGGCGCCGTTGGCGTTGCCCCACACGACGTCGCCGACGAGGGCCGGGTCCAGGTCGGGAGCCTTCGCGAGCACGCCGCTCAGGGCGGTGGCCGCCAGGTCGTCGGGACGTACGTCGGCCAGGGCACCGCCGAAACGGCCGAAGGGCGTGCGGGCCGCGGCGTACAGGAAGGATGTCGACATCCGGGGTTCCTCTCGATGTTCGCAGAGCGAACGGTTGTTCTTGCTCCGAACCAGTCAGATTCTAGGCCGCCGGCAGGTCAGCCCTGCACGGCCAGCCGGACGTGGGTGTTGGGGCTGCCGTAGCCGTCGTACCCACCCCGCCGCTCCAAGAGCTCCACGTAGAACCCGGTCGGCAGCACGTCGGTGTACACGTGCAGCAGCTCTCCGGTCCCGACCCGGTCGTAGAGCACCTGGTGCTCGCGCAGCTCCTCGACCCGGTCCGCGTCGAGACCGAAGCGCGCGACCAGGTCGACGTAGTAGTTGTCCGGCACCGCCATCAGCCGGACCCCGCGCGAGCGCAGGTCCCGCACCCGGGCCAGCACGTCGTCACAGGCGAACGCGACCTGCGTGATCCCCTCGCGCGGGAACCGCGAGGCGACGTCCTCGACGTTCAGCACCAGACGGGCGTCGCCCGCCGCGGGCCGCAGAGCCCGGCTGCGCAGACGTCCCTGCGGCTCCCAGAACTCCTCGACCGGGGCCGGCACCAGGCCGAAGACGGTGCGGAGGAAGCCGACCTCCTCGTTGAGCCGGTCGCCCGGGACGGCGATGCCGACGTGGTCGATGCGCTGCCACCCGTCGCCGACGGCGTCGGTGTCCAGGACGAAGTCCTGCCGCCAGTCGTCGCTCTGGCCGGCCGTCGCGCTCACGAAGACGTGCACCCCGGCCGGCGAGGTGATGCCCGGCAGCAGGGCCTCGCCGTCACCGCGGGTGCGGTCGACGGCCGGCCAGAGGAGGGCCTTGGCCCGGGCCGCGACCGCCTCGACCTGCGGGGTGGCGACCCCCAGGGCGTGCCAGGCCGTGCCACCGGGGGTGTCGTTGAGGACGACGTGGGCGTCACCGTTGCGCCACCACGTCACCGGCTTGCTGCGGTGCCGCCCCACCCGGACGAAGCCGAGCGAGCCGAGCAGCCCCCGTGGCTGCTCCGACCCGGCCGGGTTCGCGAGCTCCAGGAACGCCACGTCCGTGCGCTCCGGCGCGGGCGGCGCGGCCGTCACCGTCGCGGCCGCCGGTCCCGTCAGGGTGGCGGCGAGCCGGTCCTCGAGGAAGACCAGGGAGCGGTAGCCGTCGCGGGCGGTCACCGCGGGGTCGGCCTCCCGGACGACGTCGCTGAACACCTCCAGCGACACCGGTCCCCGGTAGCCGGCCGCGAGCGTGGCGGCGACGACGCCGGTGACGTCGAGCGTGCCCTGTCCCGGGAAGCACCGGTGGTGCCGGCTCCACTCCAGGAGGTCCATGTCGAGCAGCGGGCCGTCGGCGACCTGCAGGAACCCGATCCGGTCCCCGGGGACACCGGCGAGCGCGGTGCCGTCGTCGCCGCGGGCGAGCATGTGGAAGGTGTCCACGGCCAGCGTCACGGCGGGGTGGTCGGCGCGCCGTACGGCGTCCCAGGCCTGGCCCACCCGGTTGACGTGCCGGCCCCAGGCCAGCGCCTCGTACGCGACGACCAGGCCCCGGGCGGCGGCCTCGTCGCCGACGGCGTGCAGCTGCTCGGCCAGCAGGTCGATGTCGTCGACGGAGTCGGCACCGACGTGCGAGCAGGCCAGCACGACGGGAGCACCGAGCTCCGCGGCCACGTCGAGCTTGGCCGCGACCCGGCGCAGCGTCTCCGGGAACCGGTCCGCGGCGACCCCTGACGCGTCGCGGACCGGCTGGAACAGGTCGACGGTCAGCCCGAGCTCGGCGCACCGTCGGGCGACCTCCGCCGGCGACGCCGGGCAGGCGACCAGGTCGTTGTCGAAGATCTCGACCCCGTCGAACCCCGCCGCGGCGATCGCCGGCAGCTTGTCGAGCAGGAGACCCCGCACCGACAGGGTCGCGATGCCCTTGTGCATCAGGCCGTCAGCTCCTCGAAGTGCCGGGTCATCCGGGCCGCGTCGGCGGCCCGGCCGGTGAAGTACTCGAACGCGCCGACCGCCTGGTGCACGGCCATCCCGCCGCCGGGGACGACCCGGCAGCCGCGAGACCGGGCCAGCGAGACCAGCTCGGTGTCGAGTGGGAAGTAGACGACGTCGGAGACCCACAGCCGGTCCTCGACCAGCCGCGCCGGCACGGACATCCCCGGATGCCCGAGCATGCCGATCGGGGTGGCGTTGACCAGGCCGTGCGCGTCGGCGACCGCCCGCTCGAGGTCGGACGTGACCGCCACCCGGTCGTCGCCGAAGCGCTTGGCCAGCCGCACCACGCACGCGTCCGCGCGGTCCCGGTCGCTGTCGATCACGGTCACGTGCTCGGCCCCCTGCTCGAGGAGGCCGTAGCCGACCGCCGCGCCCGCGCCGCCGGCGCCCACGAGGACGACCCGGTCCTCCACGGCGTCCGGCAGCACCTCCCGGAACGCCCGGCCGTAGCCGGACCAGTCGGTGTTCCGGCCCAGCGCCCGGCCCTCACGGAAGACCACCGTGTTGACCGCGCCCAGGTCCGCGGCGTCCTCGGAGAGCTCGTCGAGCAGCGGGATCACGGCCTGCTTGAACGGGTGGGTGATGTTGAGGCCGTCGAAGCCCAGCCGCTGCGCCCAGCCGAGCACCTCGGGGAGGTCGTCCACCCCGAACCCGCGCTTGTCGGCGTCGAGGAGCCGGTAGGTGATCCGCAGCCCGGCCGCCTCCCCCTCGCGCTCCTGCATCGCCGGGGTGAGCGAGGCACCGATGCCGGCCCCGACCAGGCCCAGCAGGTACGAAGGTCGGTGGCTCACGCGACACCGACCTGCGCCCGCGAGCCGCCGGTCGTCGTGGCGGCACCGACCAGCCGGGTGGGCAGGAGGTGCGTCTTCGCCGGGCCGCTCAGCACCGCGATGGCAGAGATCAGGCAGGCGGCGACGCAGAAGCCCGCGACGCGGACCCAGTTGTCGGCGTCCCCGGCCATCAGCGCACCGGCGATGGTGGGCGTGAAGCCGGCCAGCGCGAAGCCGAACTGCGTGCCGACCGCCATGCCGGAGAGCCGGACGCTCGTCGGGAAGTACTCCGCGTAGGTCGCCGGCCACACGGCGTTCGGCATCGAGTAGACGACGCCGGCCAGGGCCACACCGAGGACGAAGACCAGCGGCGCGTTGCCGCTCCTGATCGCGGCGAGGAAGGCGGTGACCAGCACGGCGCTGCCCAGCAGCCCGCTGACGAACACCGGCTTGCGGCCGACGCGGTCCGAGAGCCGCGCCCAGAACGGGATGGTCGCGATGGCCACCAGGTTGGCCACGATCGCCAGCCACAGCATCGTGGTCGAGCTGATGCCGATGCCGTAGTCGTCCGAGGTGGCGAAGTTCAGCGCGAAGACCTGGAACGTCGTGTTCACCATCGCGATGAACGCCGCGAAGAAGACCCGCAGGACACCGCTCCAGTGGTAGCGGAACAGCAGGCCGAGCGGCGCGCGCGGGGCGCTGGACTCCTCGGTCTCCGCCTGGAACTCGGGGGTCTCGTCGAGCGTCCGGCGGATGGCCAGGCCGATCATGACCACGAGGGCGCTGAGCAGGAACGGCACCCGCCAGCCCCACGACAGCAGCGCGTCCTCGGGAAGCACGGCGGCCAGCGGCAGGAACACCGCCGGGGCGAGCACCTGGCCGCCCTGGGTGCCGCTGAGCGTGAAGCTGGTGAAGAAGCCCCGGTGGTTGTCGGGCGCGTGCTCGAACGACATGGAGTTGGCACCGGCCTGCTCCCCCGCGGCCGAGAGGCCCTGGAGGAGGCGCAGCGCGACCAGCAGCACCGGGGCCGCCATGCCGACCTGGTGGTACGTCGGCAGGCAGCCGACCAGGAAGGTCGAGATGCCCATCAGCAGCAGCGTCCCGACCATGACCTTCTTGCGGCCGAGCCGGTCGCCGATGTGACCCATGAAGAACGAGCCGATCGGCCGGGCGACGTACGCGACGCCGAAGGTCGCGAAGGCCGCGACCGTGGCGGCGGACTCGTTGCCCTCCGGGAAGAAGATCTTGGGGAACACCAGCGCTGCGGCGGTCCCGTAGATCGCGAGGTCGTAGTACTCCAGCGCGCTGCCGCTCCAGGCGGCGAGGGCCGCCTTCTTCGGTGTACGGCGCCGCTCGGTCGGCTGGTGGTGGCTGGTGGCGGTCATGGCACCCGTCCTTCGGTGGTCACCCCTGCTCTGCCAGGGAGGTTGCGCCGAGTTTTGGAGTGTCGACCGTCACATGGCAAGCGTTTGCCAAAATTTGCCAGATGATTGCCATACTGGCTCGATGGACCAGACCGGACCCCGGCGCCGGGCCACCATCACCGACGTCGCGTCCGCCGCGGGCGTGGCGCCGTCCACCGTGTCGCGGGCCTTCACCCGCCCCGGACGGGTGAACCACCGCACCCGGGAGCTCGTGCTGGAGGTGGCCGAGCGGCTCGGCTACTCCCCCAACCCGGCCGCCCAGGCCCTGGAGTCGGGACGCAGCCGCACCGTGGCGCTGGTGGTCCCGGACATCACCAACCCCTACTTCGCCGGCGCCATCAAGGGCGCCGAGCGGGCGGTGGCCGAGGCCGGCCTGACCCTGGTGCTCGGCGACACCCAGGAGAACCCGGCCAACGAGCAGCAGCTGATCCGACGCCTCGGGCCCGCGGTCGACGGGTTCGTGCTGGTGGCCTCCCGGCTGCCCGACGAGTCGCTGCGCGAGGCCGCCGAGCTGAACCGCGTCGTGCTGATCAACCGGGCCTGCAAGGGGCTCACCAGCGTCGTGGCGGACTACGACACCGGCACCCGGCAGATCGTGGCCCACCTCGCCTCGCACGGACACCGCTCGTTCGTGTTCCTGGGCGGCCCGCCCGAGTCCTGGTCGGGAGCCAAGCGCTGGGCCGGGCTCCGCGCCGCCGCCGAGGCGCACGGGCTCACCGCCTCGCGTTTCGGGCCGTACACACCGACGATCGCCTCGGGCCCGGCCGCCGCCGACGCGGTCATCGCGGCAGGCGCCACGGCCGTCGTGGCCCACAACGACGTGCTGGCGATCGGCGTGCTCAAGCGGCTGGCCGAGCGCCGGGTCACCGTGCCCGACGACGTCAGCGTGGTCGGCTTCGACAACGTCTTCGGCTCCGACTTCTGCCACCCGCCGCTGACGACGCTCGCCGAGCGCACCGAGGAGGCCGGCGCTCGGGCCATCGAGGCGCTGGCGCACCAGGCCTCACTGGGCGTCCAGGACACGCCCGCACGGGTGCTGCCCACCCAGCTCGTGGTGCGCGCCTCCAGCGGCGGGGTGCCGGCCGGCTGAACCGGCTCCGGTCCCGTCAGTCCTCCTCGAGCACCCGCTGGGCGATCCGGAACGCCGTGTTGGCGTCGGGCACGCCGCAGTAGATCGCGGTCTGCATCAGCAGCTCCTTGATCTCCTCGACGGTGACGCCGTTCGTCCGGGCGGCCCGCAGGTGCATGGCCAGCTCCTCGTGGTGGCCGCGGGCCACGAGCGCGGTGAGCGTGATGAGGGACCGGGACCGCCGGTCGAGGCCGGGCCGGGTCCAGATCCCGCCCCAGGCGTACTCCGTGATGAACTCCTGGAAGTCCGCGGTGAGCTCGGTGGCTGCCGCCGTCGCCCGGTCGACGTGCGCGGCGCCGAGCACCTCGCGGCGCACGGCCATCCCGAAGTCGCGGACCTGCGCGACGGTCAGGTCGTCGCGCTCGGGTCCGCCCCGGACGTGGTCGCGGATCAGGCGGGCGACCACCTCGGGGGCCTCGGCAGGCGCCAGGTGGGCGACTCCGTCGAGCACGACCAGCCGCCCGTCGGCGACGCCCGACGCGATGGCCTCCAGCCCCGCGGTCGGCGTCACCGCGTCGGCCGCGCCGGCGACCGCGAGCACCGGCCGGGTGATCTCCCCGAGCCGGTCGCGCACGTCGAACTCCGCGAGGGCGCCGCACACCGCGACGTACCCCTCGTCGTCGGCGTCGCGCAGGGCGTGCAGGAGCGCGGCGGCCCGGTCGGGCTCCCGCTCGGGGAACCCGGGGCCGAACCAGCGCTGCACCGACGCCTCGAGGAGGCCGGCCGTCCCGGACGCGCGGACCGCCTCGACCCGTTCGCGCCAGGTGTCCGGCCCGCCGATCCGCGCGCCCGTGCACAGCAGGGTGGCGCTGGCGACCCGGTGCGGCGCGTCGAGCAGGAGCTGGAGGCCGACCGCCCCGCCGACCGAGTCGCCGGCGTAGTGGAAGGGCGCGGGGACCAGGTCGTCGGTGAGGGTGTCGACCAGGTCGAGGACCTCCGCGGCCAGCATCTTCACGCTGACCGGGCCCGCCACCGGCGAGCGGTTGGTGCCGTGGCCGGGCAGGTCCCACCCGACGACCTGGAAGTGGTCGGACAGCCGCTCGGCGGCGGCCGCCCAGAGGGTGGTGGCCGACGTGCCGAGCGACGGTCCGAGGACCAGCAACGGCAGGCCGCGCCGGCCCCCGAGGCGTACGGCGGTCAGGGTCATGTGGCTCCGTTCAGGGCGATGTGGGCGCGGCGCACGGCCGCGTCGACGAGCACGGTGTCGAGGCCGCGGTACCCGTCGCGGGGCGGCCGGTCGGCCAGGGCGGCCATGCTGCGCTGCTCGGCGAGCACGTCGGCGCCGGCGGCGTCCAGCGTGGCGCGCATCCGGTCGGTGCGGACCCGGAGACCGGTGACGAGCTCGGTCGCCTGGGAGCCGGCCACCACGGTCCGCCGGAGCAGCAGGGCGAGCGTCCCCCACTCGGCGTGCCAGGCGCCGTCCGCCCGCTCGTCGACCTGCCCGGCCGCGGCGAGGTGCAACGTCGCGCCGAGCTGGGGTGCGGCCAGGGCTGCCCGGCGCAGCAGTGTGGACAGCACGGGGTTGGCCTTGTGCGGCATCGTCGACGAGCCACCGCCCCGCCCCTCGGCCAGCTCGCCGACCTCGGGCCGGCCCAGCGCGAGCACGTCGTTGGCGATCCGGCCCCATGCGTCGGTGCAGCGCACCGCCGCGTCGCCGAGCCGGGTCACCGGCGTGCGGGTGGTGTGCCAGGGCGGTGACTCCGCGAGCCCGAGCTGGCGGGTGGCCGCGCCCACGCAGGCCCGCGCGGCGGCGGTGTCCCCGAGCTCGACGAGGGCGGCGAGGGTCCCGGCCGCGCCGCCGAGCTGGACGGGCAGGCGCACGGCGCCGAGGTCGTCGTACGCGTCGAGGACGCCGGTCAGCCACCCCGCGGCCTTGAGGCCGAACGTGGTCGGCACCGCGTGCTGGGTGAGGGTCCGCGCCACCATCGGGGTGTCCCGGTGCACCGTCGCCAGGTCTGCCAGCGCGACGACCTGGGCCCGCAGCGACGACCGGATCGCGACCACGGCGTCCCGCGCGAGCAGCATCAGCGCGGTGTCGAGCACGTCCTGGCTGGTCAGCCCCCGGTGCAGCCAGCGTGCGGCCTCGGGGTCCGGCAGACGGTCCCGCAGCATCGTCACGAGCGGGATGACCGGGTTGCCGCCGTCCGCCGCGGCCGAGGCCAGGAGGGGCAGGTCGTCGGTCGACACCAGGCCAGGGAGCGCGTGACCGGCCGCCCTGGGCGCGATGCCGGAGCGCACCAGCGCGGTGAGCCAGGCCTGCTCGACCTCGACCATCGCTGCCAGCAGGGCGCCGTCGCTCATCAGGTCGCCGGCGCGGTCGTCGCCGGGCCAGAGGAGTCCGCTCACGCGGTCATTGTCCCGGATACCGCAGGAACACCGTCTCGCGCTCACCCATCAGCCGGATGTCGAAGACGTACCCGTGGGTGTCCGCCGCGCACACCAGGGTGCGTCGCCGGTCCTCGGGCACGGAGGCGAGCAGGGTGTCGGTCGCGCCGTCGGCGAGCGGGAGGTAGGCCCGGGTGAACAGCCGGTTGAGCAGTCCGCGGGCGAAGACGGTCACCGCGAAGAACGGCAGCCCGTCGTCGACGGCCCCGGGCACGAGCGTGGTGAAGGTGTACTCCCCCTCCCTGTCCGTGCTCGCGCGGCCGAAGCCGGTGAACGTGTGCCCGTCGCGGCGGAGCGAGCCGGACCGGGCGACGACCTTCCCGTCGGGGTCGGCCTGCCAGATCTCGACGAGCGCGTCCGGCACCGGTGCGCCGTCGCCGTCGATGACCGTGCCGTGCAGGCGGACCGCGCCCGGGGTGCCCGGCGCGACCAGGTCACGGTCGCCGTCGTAGGGAAGGGCGTAGTGGAAGAACGGGCCGACGGTCTGGCCCGGTGTCGGGGTGTGGCTCACGCGCGGCCTCCTTCGGTGTCGTCCTCGCTGAGGGTGCGGTGCGCGCCGGTCAGCACGATGTCCCAGCGGTAGCCGGTGCACCACTCGGGCTGGGTCAGGTCGTGGTCGTACGTCGCGACCAGCCGCGCCCGCGCCGCCGGGTCGAGGATCGACTGGTAGATCGGGTCGAGCTCGAACAACGGGTCGCCGGGGAAGTACATCTGGGTGACCATCCGCTGGGTGAACTCGGTGCCGAACAGCGAGAAGTGGATGTGCGCCGGCCGCCAGGCGTTGCGGTGGTTGCGCCAGGGGTAGGGCCCGGGCTTGATCGTCGTGAACGCGTACGTGCCGTTGTCGTCGGTCAGGCACCGGCCCATGCCCGTGAAGTGCGGGTCGAGCGCGGCCGGATGCTGGTCGCGCTGGTGGACGTAGCGACCGCCGGCGTTGGCCTGCCAGATCTCGACGAGCTGGCGGCGCACCGGCCGGCCGTCGCCGTCGACGACCCGGCCGGTGACGAGCATCCGCTCCCCGACGGGCTCGCCGCCGTGCTGGATGGTCAGGTCGGACTCCAGCGGGTCCACGTCGCGCGCACCGAAGACCGGCGCCCACAGCTCGACGCCCTCGGGGTCGGCCTGGTGCAGGTCCTTGGTCGGGTGCCGCAGCAGGCTCGACCGGTAGGGCGGGTAGTCGACCCGTGGCTGGGTCTCGACGGTCCCGCCCGCGTCGTACTCCTTGGAGAGTGCGGCGATCTCCGAGCTGATGGTGGCCTGGCTGTTCATGACCGCGATTGTGGCGAGTGGCGTCGCGACCAGGCGAAGGACTGCTTCCGCTGAGCGGAAGGCGGTGCCAGACTCGCGGGATGGCAGGGAACACGTCGCGGCCCGGGGCCACCGTCACGAGCCGGGTCCTCGCGTTGCTCGGCGCCTTCGACGACGAGCACCGGCGGCTGACCCTCACCGCGCTCGCGGAGCGCGCGGAGCTCCCGCTCCCCACCGCACACCGGCTGGTCGCCGAGCTGGCCGCGTGGGGCGCGCTCGCACGCACGCCCGACGGCGCGTACGTCGTGGGCCGCCGGCTCTGGGACGTCGGGCTGCTCGCGCCGGCTCGCACCGACCTGCGCGAGCTGGCCTCGCCCTACCTCCACGACCTGTACGGCGCGACGCTCGCCACCGTGCACCTCGCGGTGCGGGACGGCACCGAGGTGCTCTACCTGGACCGGCTGCGCGGCAGCGCGTCCGTGCCGATCGTCAGCACGGTCGGCTCCCGGCTGCCGTTGCACGCCACCGGGGTGGGCAAGGTGCTGCTCGCGCACGCGCCCGCCGACGTGCAGCAGCAGGTGATGGGGCACCTGACCCGGGTCACGCCCTACACGATCACCCAGCCCGGCCGGCTCCGGCAGCAGCTGGCGCGGGTGCTGCGCGACGGCTACGCCACCACCGTGGAGGAGATGAGCCTCGGCGCCTGCTCGGTCGCGGTCCCGGTGCGCAACGGCAGCCGGGTCGTCGCCGCTCTCGGCATGGTCGTGCCGTCGCTGCGCACCGACCGGCCTCGCCTGCTCGCCGCGCTGCAGGTGTCCGCGCACGGCATCGGCCGTCGGCTGGCCACCGCTACGCCGCGGTGACCAGACCTCCGACCGGGTCCCGGCGAGCAGACCCGGGTCACAGCTCGTGCGAGTGGTCGCCGCGCTCCCCGTGCTCCTGCGCGCCCGCGCCGGTGTGGCAGTGGTCTCCGTCCTTCATCGACGGCGCCACGTCGATCGAGGGGTTCTGGTCGAAGAACCCGAAGGGCTTGAGCCAGAAGGAGACGGTGTCGGCCGGCATGATCGGCCAGTCCTCGATGCGGGTGATGTGGTGGAGGCCGAAGACGTGCCACAGGACGACGTCGGTGTTCTCCAGGGGCTCACTGTCGGCGATCCAGCGCGTGAGGCCGTCGTCGTCTGTCGACTGGGTGGGGTAGGCACCGCACGGCCACCGTTCGTCGTCGTGGTGCCTGGTCACCCACAGGGTGTGCCCGATGACGGGCGCGCGCAGGTACTGCGGCGCCTGCGGATCCATCAGCGCCGGGAACGAGCCGCACGACACCAGCTTGTACGCCGGGTTGGTCCCGACACGGTTCGTCTTGTTGGGGTTGACGACCTTCCACGACCGCTGCGACTCCCACTTGTAGTCCCGTGCCGACTCCGCTTCGGAGCGGACCGGGGTCGCCTCGGTGACCACGGCGAGGCCGTACGGATTGTCCGGTGAGATGGGGAGTGCCCTGGAGTCGACCTCCATGACGGTGTTGTCGTCACCGTCGACGTCGAGGTCGAGGCGAGCAACCAGGAAGTGCTGGTGGAACGGCGCATAGGTCTGCTTGTCGACGACGGTGCCTGTCTGTGGCGGCTCAGCACCGACGTCGAACGGAGTCGTCACCATGAGCCCGGTGGCTCGGACCTCGCACTCGATGCTGCCGTCCTGGTAGAAGCGCCAGTAGACGAGGTACTCGTAGTTGGCCACCGTCACGTGGCACGACACGACCAGCCGGCGCATGCGTCTCACCTCTGCACCGAGGGTGTCGTCGACGTGCTTCCACAAGACCGCGTTGTCCTCCTCGTGCAGGCAGATCGCGTTCTTGATCGGGTACGGCTCACCGGCGGTGTCGTGCAGGACGGCGTCCAGGTAGGCGATCTCGCCGAGACAGTCGCAGCCCAGCTCGAGCGAGGTGGTCATGAACCCCAGGCCCCACTCGCCGATGTCGAAGGCGGTACGCCGGTAGTGGTCGAACGACGCATCCCGGTAGGGAACGACCATCTCGGCGAACGACATCCGGTAGGCGATGTCGCGGACGGTGCCGTGGTCGTCATAGGTCACCTGGTAGATGACCGGGCCCTCGCGGTAGTTGAACCCCAGGCGCATGGACCAGTTCTGCCACTTCAGCTCGGCGCCCTCGACCGACAGCGACGTCCCTTCGGGCTGGGTGATGTGCAGCGGCTTCAGATCCGTGCGCTGCTTCCCCTTCCACGGCCCCGGCACGTACTCAACGTCGACGTCGGGCGTGCCGTAGTCGTGCTGGTCCTCGATCTCGAGGAGCTCGAGGGTGTTGACGTCGACGATCACCTTGAGCCCCGAGACCGGGTGGCCGTACGGGTTTCCGTCGGGGGTCTCGCGGCGCCAGATGTCGCACCAGCCCAACCGCCGATCGGCGTACTTCTCCGGCATCATCGCCTTGCCGTAGGTCCACACGTCGACCACCACGAGGGACAGGTCCGTGATCCCGCGCTTCTCGAGAACCGCGATCACGTCAGGATGTACGCGCATGGCCGCGTCGACCTCGTGGAACTCGTCGACGGTGAAGTTCGGTGTCACTCCCTCGACGTGGGTCCAGGACACGACGCGCTCGCCGGTCAGGTCGACGACGCCCTCCCACGTCTGGTTGTCGGTGCGGTTCCACAGCACCGCCATCGCCGTCCGCGGCACAGCGTCGCCCGGGCGCCATGCCTTCACCTCGGCCTTGGGTGGCTCCTTGAGCTCGATCGAGGCAAACCGCCACGAGTCGCTCAGGTCCTGCTCGCTGCGGAGGACCCTCGCGGCAAGCCGGAACTCGTCTGCCCCCAGTGGTTCGAGTGGATGCGCTGCCATGGCTCCTCCTCTGGCGCGAGCCCCGGCACCGACAGTCGGCCGAAGCCCCACTTCGTCCAACCATGCCACGCGATTGTCCGCCCGGCATCGGGTGCGCGCTTTGTCCCGTCGACGGCAGCGAACGACGGGCATAGCCTGAGCTGGAGGCGAGGGAGTGCACCGTGTCTGAGAAAAAGGCCTTCCACAACATCATCGACGGCAAGGTTCAGCCGTCCTCCTCGGGCGCCATGATGGACATCGTCAATCCGTCCACGGGTGAGGTCTACGCGTCCGCCCCGAACTCGGACGCCCACGATGTCGACCAGGCCTTCCGGGCCGCGGGCGACGCCTTCGACAAGTGGCGATGGACGACGCCCAGCGAACGGCAGCGGGCGCTGCTCAAGCTGGCCGACGTGATCGAGGAGAACGCCGAGGAGCTCGTCGCGGTCGAGAGCGAGAACACCGGCAAGCCGGTCGCGCTCACCCGGTCGGAGGAGATTCCGCCGATGGTCGACCAGATCAGGTTCTTCGCGGGGGCGGCCCGGGTCCTGGAGGGCAAGTCCTCGGGTGAGTACATGCGGGGCTACACGTCCTCGATCCGTCGCGAGCCTGTCGGCCCAGTGGGCCAGGTGTCGCCCTGGAACTACCCGATGATGATGTCGGTGTGGAAGTTCGCGCCTGCACTGGCAGCCGGGAACACCGTCGTGCTCAAGCCGTCCGACACGACGCCGGCCTCGTCAGCCTGGATGGTCGAGAAGATGCAGGACATCTTCCCACCGGGTGTCTGCAACCTGGTCTGCGGTGACCGCGACACCGGCGCCGAGCTCACGAAGCACCCGATCCCTCAGCTGGTGTCCATCACCGGATCCACCCGCGCGGGCATCGCTGTCGCGACCGCGGCGGCTGCGGATCTGAAGCGGGCACACCTCGAGCTCGGCGGCAAGGCGCCGGTGGTGGTGTTCGACGACGCCGACATCGCCGCTGCGGTGGAGGGCATCTCGGTGGCAGGGCTGTTCAACGGAGGCCAGGACTGCACCGCGGCCACCCGCGTGATCGTGCAGGAGGGGATCTACGACGAGTTCCTCGCCGCACTGACGGACGCCGCGAAGAACACCAAGACCGGCTACGACCCGAACGACGAGGACATCCTGTACGGCCCGATCAACAACGCCAACCAGCTCGGCCACGTCTCCGGGCTGGTCGAGCGCGCACCCGACCACGCACGCGTGACGACCGGCGGGCACCGGATCGGGGACCGCGGCTACTTCTACGAGCCGACGATCGTGGCCGACCTGCAGCAGGACGACGAGCTGATCCAGACGGAGGTGTTCGGACCTGTCCAAACGGTGCAGAAGTTCACCGACGAGGAGCAAGCGGTCCAGTTCTCCAACGACAGCCCCTACGCCCTGGCCTCATCGGTCTGGACCAGCAACATCAACACGGCTTCGCGGATGGCGGCCCGCCTCGACTTCGGCTGCGTGTGGGTCAACACGCACATCCCACTCGTAGGTGAGATGCCGCACGGCGGGTTCAAGCACTCCGGCTACGGCAAGGACCTGTCGATGTACGGCCTCGAGGACTACACCCGCATCAAGCACGTGATGATCTGTCACGGGTTCGAAGGATGACCGCGGCAGCGCCGGCGGGAGACGGGCACGACAGTCCCCACGCCGACCAGCACGACCCGCACCACCAGGCCGAAGCCGACCTGGTCGACAAGGGGTTGAGCGAGGGTGCCGTCGGTCTGTTCGGTGGCACCATCCTGGGCATCTCGTCCGTCGCCCCGGCCTTCTTCCGCGGCGAGACGCTGGTCACGAACACGCCGGCGTTGGTCGTCGAAGACTGACCGCAGGGGGCCTTGGAGGCGCACATGAGCAACGAGCCGACAGGTCGACGTCACCTCCAAGGCATCCCCGAGATCCGGACGTTCTTCCGGACCAACGAGCAGCCGGTCTACTTCTTCGGCCCCACCGCGTTCAACCTGCTGGGCATCGATCGCTGGGTGCGCAACTTCCAGTACGTCGTGTACTACGACTCCTGGGACGGCGCGCACCGGCGCGTGTTCGCACCGAAGAACCGGCCCTATGTGGAGTTCGAGTCCAGTGAGCAGATCAACAACTACCTCCTGCGTGACCCCGAGGTGCAAGAGCACCTCGAACGGCGTGGTGGCACGCCGATGGTCGCGATGGTCTTCTTCGACGAGGAGACCGAGGAGATCTGCCGCGAGCTGGGCTACAACCTGATCCTGCCGTCCGACGAGCTCCGACGCCGGCTCGACTCCAAGATCGTCACGACCAAGCTCGGCGACGAAGCAGGCGCACCGTCGGTCCCCAACGTGCTGGGCGCGGCGTCGACGTACGAGGAGCTCAACGCGCTCGCCGAGAGCAACGGGCTCGGCACCGACCTGGTGGTGCAGACCCCGTACGGCGACTCCGGGAAGACCACGTTCTTCATCAAGGACGAGGCCGACTGGGACGAGCACGCGAAGAACCTCGTCAGCGAGCAGCTGAAGGTCATGAAGCGGATCGACAACAAGGCGGCCGCCGTCGAGGCGTGCATCACGAGGCACGGCACGATCGTCGGCCCCTTCATGACCGACCTCACCGGCTACCCCGAGCTGACGCCCTACAAGGGCGGCTGGTGCGGCAACGACCTGTTCCCCGAGGCGCTCACCACCAAGCAGCGGGCCACGGCCATCGGGCACGTGCAGAGGCTGGGCGACCGGCTCGCGCAGGAGGGTTACAAGGGCTTCCTGGAGATCGACGTCCTGGTCGACCTGGCCACCGACGAGGTCTATCTCGGTGAGCTCAACCCGCGGATATCGGGTGCGTCGTCGATGACCAACGTCACCGCCGGTGCGTACGCCGACGTGCCACTGTTCCTGTTCCACCTGCTGGAGTTCATGGACGTCGACTACACGATCGACGTCGAGGAGATCAACGAGCGCTGGCGCGAGCTGGCCGCCGTGGACGTGTGGGCCCAGCTGATCATGAAGGAGCCGAACGACGCCGTCGAGCGCATCGTCGCGGCGCCGCGCACCGGCACCTGGCGACTCGACGACGACGGATCCCTGGCCTTTGTCGGGACGTCCAACGACTGGCACGACGTCACCCACGAGGACGAGGCGTTCTACCTGCGCGTCTACGCTGCCGGCGACTTCCGGTTCAAAGGAGCCGATCTCGGGATCATGGTGACCAAGGGTCGGATGCAGAACGCCGACGGGTTGACCCAGCGGTGCCGCAGCTACATCGAGGGCATCCGCGCGCACTACGTGTCCGAGCCGATCGACCCGGCGCCGGCGGTCGCGCCCATCGCCTACGTGAAGTAGGGCGGGCCCGCCCGACCGGACCCTGGACCGGTGCGGGCAGGAGAGCCGTCAACCCGGGTTGTCGCCGGCAGCCTCGCGTCCCTCGAGCAGGGGGTGCGCGGCGTCCCACGTGGTGCCGTCGCGTTCGTCGCGCTGCTTGCGGGCCATGGCCGAGAGCGCCTCGAGAACCACCCGGTTCGCCAGGGCGGCGGTGATGTCGGCGTGGTCGTAGGGCGGGCTCACCTCGACCACGTCCATCCCGACGACCGGCAGCTCCAGACAGATCCGACGTACCGCGTCGAGCAGCTGGCGGGCGGTCAGGCCACCGGGCTCCGGGGTGCCGGTGCCGGGCGCGTGGCCGGGATCGCAGACATCGATGTCGACCGAGAGGAACACCCCGTCGCACTCGTCGGTGGCGATCGCGAACGCCTCGCTCAGGCACTCCTCCAGACCACGGCGACCGATCTCGGTCATCTCGTAGGAGCGCATGTTCTGCTCGGCCATCCAGTCCAGAGTGTCCGGTGGCGGCCAGTAGCCGCGCAGCCCGACCTGCAGGAACCGGTCCCCCCGCAGGGCACCGGACTCGATCAGCCGCCGCATCGGCTGCCCGTGGCCCCACAACGAGCCGAACTCGATGTTGCCGGTGTCGGCGTGCGCGTCGAAGTGGATCATCGACACCCGCCCGTACCCCAGCACGTTGGCCACTCCCTTGGCATCGGGGAACGCGATGGAGTGGTCACCCCCCAGCACCACCGGAACGGCGCCCGTCCGCACCACCTTCTCGACGGCCGCCTCCAACGCCGGCAGGGCCACCTCGATGTCACCGGAGAACATCTCCACATCGCCGGCGTCCACCACGTTCAGCTCGACCAGGCCATCGGTCCTCAGCGGCAGGCTCGGCCGGGAACCGTCGTGGGCCAGGTAGTCGGTCTGACGAATCGCCATCGGCCCGAACCGGGCCCCCGAACGCGCGGACGTGCCCCCGTCGAACGGCGCCCCCAGGATCACGACCTTCGCGTCGGCGTACGACTCCGGATCGTCCAGATCACACATCGGCACGCCCAGGAACGTGAAGTCCGGACCGTACTGCTGCCCGTAACGGGTCATGCTTCGGAGCATCGCACCGCACCACCCGATGTCAAGGGCGCAAATGCCACGGCGTGAAAGCCCTCGTCCCCCAAGCCGGGCCCGAGCCGCCGCCAGGACTGGCCACGGTCGGTGCGGACGCCGGTCAGGAACGCGGGTCGTGCTTGCTGCGGTCCTCGCCGTCCGCGGCTTCGACGGGCACGTAGACCAGCTCGGGGAAGGTGCTGGCGATCTCCACGACCCGGCCCTCGACGGCGGACTGCTTGGCGGCCAGCATCACCTCGAGCGCGTGGAACGCGTGCTCGGGGCGGGTGACGGTCGGGGTGCCGGTCTCGATGCTCTCGACGAGGTGACGCAGCCCCTCGGTCCACGGCCACTGGGTGTCGGTCTCGCCGAACAGCTCCCACGAGCCCCGCTCGTTGGACCACTGCTCGAAGCCCTCGGGGGCCCAGTCGTCGCCGAGCATCTGGAGCGTGCCGGTGGCGCCGTACAGCTCGACCGCCGGCGACTTGTACTTCTGGATCGTGAAGCCGGTGGCGATCGAGGCGAACCGACCCTCACCGAAGTCCAGCACGATGTGGGCGTTGTCCTCGGCGTTGACCGAGACCACCTCGCCCTCGGCCTCGCGCTTGGGGATCGCGACACCCATCATCGCGGTGACCCTCTTCACCGAGCCGAAGAAGCCGCACAGGCTGGTCAGGTTGTAGACGCCGAGGTCGAACAGCGCGCCGCCGCCCTGCTCGTAGAACCACTTGCCCCACCACGGGCCGGACCAGCCATAGCGGGCGCGGCCGAGGTAGAGGTCGCCGATCTCGCCGTTGCGGACCTTCTCGTGCATCCGGCGGTACGTCGGAGAGAGCACGACGTGCGGGGCGCAGACGAGATGTCCCGGTGCGTCGGCGGCGGCGGTCAGCAGGTCGGCGGCCTCCTCGGGCGAGGTGGCCATCGGCTTCTCGACCAGGACGTGCTTGCCGGCCGCGAGCGCCGCCTTCGCGAGCGCACCGTGCTCGTTCATGCTCGTCAGCACGAGCACGATGTCGACGTCCTCGCGGGCGATGACCGGACCGGCCTCGTCGTAGGCGGTGTCCATGCCGAACCGTTCGGCGGCTGCGGCCCGCTTGGCCGGGTCGGGGTCGTAGCCGGCGACCAGCCGCACCCGCCCCTCGTGGGTGAGCTCGGTGATGAGGGCCGCGTAGGGGCCCTGGAACACGCTGCCGAGTCCGAGGACTCCGATGCTCAGGGTCATGGCGTGGTGGTTCCTTCCGTCGGGCGGGTCGAGGCGGTGGGGCAGGGGACCCCGTCGGCGCGCTGCCACGGGAACTCGCGGGGTTCGTCCAGGGGTTGCGAGGGGCAGGCGAACGAGAAGATCAGCGCGCGGCGCGGCTCGCTGCTGCAGTTGGGCCCGGTGTAGTGCAGCGTCCGCGCGTCGTGGAACGTCGCGCCGCCGGCCGGCACCGGACAGGCCACCGGGATCCGTGACCGCGGTCGGGTCGACGATCTGGAGGCCCTGCGAGTCAGGGTCGATCAGGCGGTGCTCGAGCACACCGGGAGCCGGTGGCTGCCGGGCTGGAACTGCATGCAGCCGTTCTCCAGGGTGGCCTGGTGCAGCGGCATCCAGACGCTGAGCGCCCGGTGCGCCCGGGCCGGGTCCCAGTAGGCCTCGTCCTGGTGCCACGGGGTCTCGACGCCGTGGTCTGCCGGCTTGCGGATCGCGTGCATCCCGGTCGACACGGCCTCCGGGCCGAGCAGCCGACGCGCCATCAGCGTGGCGGTGCGGAAGGCCTCGGTCTCGCGAAGCTCGGGGGCGTAGTGGTCGGGGTTGAGGATCTGGGGCAGCGCGTCGCCGGAGAGCGCGATGCGGTCGCCCTCGGCGATCGCCGCGTCCTCGAAGAGCCGGTCGTAGACGGGCTGGAGGGCCTCGACCTCGGCGGCGGACGTCAGGCGGTCCAGGGCCAGGAAGCCGCGGTCCGCGTACTGCGCCACGTCCGCGTCGGTCAGCAGGAGCTGTTCGTTCACGCGGCGAGACGCTACAACCAGACCATTCATAAGACAACCGCTAGAATCACAGGGTGAGCACACCGGCGAGCAGACCACGGGCCAGCCAGGGCCGACTGACGGAGCGCGTCCGCGACGACCTGACGCAGCGGATCACCCGGCAGGAGCTCGGCCCCGGCGCACAGCTGCCGACCGAGCGGGACCTGAGCGTGGAGTACGGCGTCAGCCGGGTCACGGTGCGGCGGGCGCTGGCCCTGCTCACCGAGGAGGGGCTGGTCTACGCGATCCAGGGGCGGGGCACCTTCGTCGCGTCGGAACGGCTCGGCGAGCCGGCCGACTCGCTGTTGAGCTTCCACGACATGGTCGCAGGAGAGAACGTCGTGGTCTCCGCCGAGCCGCTGCGCGTCGAGGTCCGTCCGGCCACCCTGCGCGAAGCGGAGACCTTCGGAATCGCCCCAGGAGCAAGGCTTTTCGAGCTCGTGCGCCTGAGGTCCCTCGACGGCCTGCCGGTGGCCGTGGACTCCAACCTGCTGCCGCTCTCGTTCGACGAGGGACTGCCCGAGCTGGACTGGTCCATCGAGTCGCTCTACGCCAGGCTGGCCGCCGCCGGGCACGCGCCGGTCAGGGCCGACTACGCGATCGAGGCGCAGGCCGCGGACGCGCGCAACGCCGAGCTGCTCGGCGCCGAGCGCGGCTCGCCGCTGCTGGTCGCGGAGTCGCAGGCGTTCGACCCGCAGGGCCGGCTCGTCGTGGTCGGGGCGATCGCCTACCGCGGGGACCGCTACCGGTTCCGGAGCACCCAGTCCGCGACCCGATAAGACCAATCGGGGTGAGTGGTATGTTCTCGGCCATGACGACTCCCCCCGCCGGCCCGTCACGACGGCCCACGCCGCGCCCGACGTTCACGCGCCCCACCGTCGTACGACGGTCCGGCACCGCCCACCACGTGTGGGGTGACGCGGGCTCCGGCCTGGTCACCGACCGGGTGTACGTCTCCACCGACACCCTGCACGTGCTGGAGTACGAGCTCGCCCCGGGCGGGGAGTTCCGGCACTCGGCCGGCAACAAGACGGTGTTCGCCGCCGACGTCGCCTACTGCGTCCTCGAGGGCAGGCTCGTGATCGCGGACCCCCAGCACGGCGAGGTCCGGGTGGTCGAGGCCGGCGAGCAGGTGCTGTTCCGCCGCGACACCTGGCACCACGGGTTCAACCCAGGCACCGGCGTGACCCGGGTGCTGGAGTTCTTCGCGCCGCCGCCGTCGCGCGGCACCGCCTCGGGCTACGCGGTCACCCAGCCGATGCTGGAGGAGTCCCGCTACCGCGACGACCGGTGGACCGGCCGCTGGCCCGACGCCGCGGCCGAGCGCGACGTGGTCTCCCGGCTCACCGTGCTGCGCCCCACGACCGCGTTGTGGGGCTTCGCGGACACGGTGCCCACGCACCTGCTCGGCACCCTCGCCGACACCGAGCACCTGACCGTGCAGGTCGGCCGGGTCAGTGCCGGCCACGTCGAGGACCACCGCAAGGTCGACGACGAGGCGATGCTGGTGGTCACCGACGGCGAGCTCTGGGTCGACGTCAAGGACGAGGCCACCGCGGAGTTCACCGTGCAGTGCCTCACCCCCGGCGACGCGGTGTTCCTCCCCCGCGGCAGCCAGGTGCGGGTGCTCGTGCGCGGCACCCGCGACGCGTCGTACCTGCTCGGCTCGGCACGCCCGGTCCCGGAGGGCTGGACCCCCTGACAGCCGGGTGCGGCTCACGCCGTCACCCGCGCGACCTGCCAGGCGACCAGCCCGGCGCCGAGGAGTCCGGCGTCAGGCCCGGCGCGGGCCGGCTCCACCGCCGGCGGGTCCGGCCGGGTCAGCAGCGAGGGGACGAGGTCCCGGACCAGCCGGGGCAGCGTGCCGGCACCCGCTCCGACGCCGCCGCCGAGCACCACGACGCCCGGATCGAGCACCTGCACCAGCGACACGACGGCCCGGGCCACCGCCTCGGCGGCGGTCGTGACCACGAGCTCCGCCTCGACGTCGCCGGCGCCGGCGAGCCGGGCCACGTCGGCCCCGCTCGCCGCCCTGCCGGTCCGCGCCTGGTAGCGCTCGCCCACGCCGAGCCCGGACGCGAACCGCTCCAGGGTGCCGGTCCAGCCGGGGTCCGCCCGGGTGTCGACCGGCCACTCCCCCAGCGCCAGCGCCTCGCCACGGCTGCCGGTCAGGCACTGTCCGTCGAGCACGAGCGTGCTGGACAGGCCGGTGCCCCACGACACGTAGAGCATCGACCCGGACGCGCCCAGGCCGCGGGCACGCGCCTCGGCGAGCGCCGCGCACCGCACGTCGGCCTCGACCGCGACGATCGCGGTCCCGGGCAAGCCGAGCAGCTCGCCGAGCAGCTCTCTGGGCTGGTCGTCCCAGGCGAACACCTCGGCACTGGTCAGCTCGCCGTCGTGGACGTACTCCGCCATGCCCAGACCGACCCCGCGGACCCGGTGCCCGCGGGCCGTGGCCAGCCCGGCCAGCCGGCCCGCGAGAGCGTGCAGCTCCCGCAGGCCGGGGTCGCACCGGCTGTCGGCCCGCGGCGTGGGCACCTGCTCCCGGGCGAGCACCTCGCCGTCGGCGGTGACCAGGCCGCCGAGCAGCTTGGTCCCGCCGGCATCGAGGGCGACCACCACGTCGGAGCGCCCGGGCATCAGCTCAGCCGCACCCGGAGCTGCTCCCCGGCGGCGCCGCCCGGCCAGCTGACCAGCCAGCCTCCGGCGGTCCGGGTCACGTGCCCGCCGGCGTCGACGGCGACCTCACGGTCGGTCTCCAGCAGCGCGCGCCCGGGCTCGTCGCCCCGGTTCAGCAGCACGGTCGACGCGTCGCCGGCGCCGTCGAGCTCCGCGGTCGACCACCGCAGCACCGCCCCGTCCAGCCGTACGTCGACCGGCAGCATCAGCCCGCTGCGCGCCGGCAGCCGGATCTCCGCGCCGTCGGCGAGGAGGCTCCCGTCGACGGCGACGGTGAACGCCTGCCCGACCGGGGCGACGTTGACCAGGTGCAGCAGCCGTTGGCCGTCGCGGTCGGTGGTGGTGCTGGCGACCAGGCCGGGGGTGCTGCCCTCGGTGACCAGGTGCCGGGTCACGCCGAGCCGGCCGAGCAGCGACTGCCAGAAGCCGAGGTGGCACGGGTAGTCGCAGGCCAGCACGATCGCGCGGCCACCTCCGGCGAGGCTCACGTGCACGCCGACCGGCGCGTCGGCCGCGACGTCGCGGACCAGCGTCTCGACCGTGGTGCTGCCGGTGGCCTCGAGGTGCTGGAGCACGCCGACCCGGACCTCCGGCTGGGGACCGGCCCAGTCCGTCGAGCGCACGGACGGGAAGTGGTGCGGGGTGCCCTCGACGCGGTCGCCCGCGGCGAGCCCGAGCGCGTCGGCGAGCACCGTGCACGCAGTGCCGTCCTCGTCCAGCGTCGGCAGCAGGCCGTTGAGAAGCAGCCGGCCGCCGGCCGAGACGAAGTCCGCGAGCCGCTGCTGGGCGGCCCGGCCGAGCACCGGCGGGCTGGCCAGGGCGACCACCGGCCCGGCCGGGTCGAGGTCGGCTCCGGCGGAGGTGGCCGCGCCGGAGAGGTCGTTGGAGCCGAACGCGAAGCCGCCGAGCAGCAGCGCCCGAGCCAGCACGTCGCGCGCGCCCATCCCGCGGAACCGCTCGAGGTCGGCGACCACCTCGCGCCGCCGCTGCGCGGCCGGGTGGGTGTACTCGGTCAGGAAGTGGTCGGGCGCGAACGCGAGCAGGACGTCGTCGTGGTCCTCGTCCATGTCGGCGAGCAGGTGCTCCGCGCCGTGGACGGCCCGGACCGCGCTGGTGAGCGTCGCGTAGCTCGGGTTGAGCCCGCCCTCCGGGTCGACGGGCGCCGCGAAGCCGTGCCGCTCGCCGGTGAACGCGACCCGGTCGTTGCCGTCGCCGACCGGCTCGTCGAGCGGCGGGTTGTGGCCACCCGAGAACAGGTAGTAGCTGATCAGCCGGTTGCCCTGCGCGACGCACAACCGGGTCTTCAGCTCGACGGTCTCCGGGCTGTAGAGCCGGCTGATGTCCTCGCCGTAGTCGCCGGTGCCGGCCTCGAACTCCAGCGAGGTGAGCGGCTGGTCGGCGTCGTGCACGGCGGCCATGAACGTGTTGATGGTGTAGAGGTCCGGCACGTTCTCGACCGTCAGCTCGCCGAGGTAGTGGTCCGAGCCGGACGTCATCTGCGCGACCCCGGCGTAGGCCTGCGACAGCTGGCTGATCCCGATCGGGAACGTCCGGCCACGGCCGCCGCCGGTGCCGTGCAGGTTCACCAGGAAGGGCACGTCGAGGCCGTGCGCCAGCGACACCTCGTGCAGCCGCCGCAGGTAGCCCGCGTAGCGCTCGCGGTGGTGGGCGCCGATCTCGTGGTGGACCGACAGCTGCTGGGCCTCGGTGCCCGCCGTCCCACCGGAGCGCCACCAGGTGTTCCAGCCGTCGACGTCCTTCGGGTCGGCGCCGAAGCGCTCGACCGCCGCCTCCCGGCCGAGCGTCGCGTCGGTCTTGGCGGCGACCTCCGCCAGGAAGGAGTCACTGAGCTCGGGGCTGTTGGTGACCCACGACAGCATGCCGACCTCGTTGTCGAGCTGGACCGCGACGACCGGTCCGCCCTGCCCCACCTGCCGGCCCGCGAGCACCGGCATGATCGCGCCGTACCAGCGCTCGGCGACATCGGCGAGGTAGCCCGGCTCGAGGTAGTCCAGGGTGGCCGACGGGGCCGGCTTGCCCTCCCAGCCGAGCGGTACGGCGTCCGGGTGGTCGCGGTAGACGCGGTAGGGGATGCCCTCGTTCTTCAGCTCGGCCATCACGAACGGGCCGGGACGGGCGATGACCAGCAGGCCCCGCTCGGCGGCCATGTCGAGGAATCCGACCAGGTCGCGGTACTCGCTGGTCGCCCCGGTCAGGTCGATCCCGCCGTCCCGGGTCTCGTGGACGATCCACGGCATGTAGGCCGCGACCGCGTCGCAGCCGGACGCGACGAGCTTGTCGAGGCGGTCCGCCCAGTCCTCGCGTCGCAGCCGGAAGTAGTGCACCTCCCCCGCCATCAGGATCCGCGCGACGCCGTCGACGAGGAGTCTTCGGCGCTCGAGACGGACGGTGCTGACGGGGTGCTGCGGCTGGGGCGTGGGCGCTGCGGAAGCAGTGGTCACGAGGCGTCCTGGGGTCCGAGATCGACAGGGGCGGGGATTCCGGACCGCGGCGAAACGGGGTCTTGTCACGCCGCCAGGGATCTGGTTATGGTCCGGAAACCGGTTTCCAGAACGTAACGGGAGTCACTCGAATGAGCAATGGTCGGATCACGGTGCGACGGGTCGCCGAGCTCGCCGGCGTGTCCCCAGCCACTGTCTCCCGCGTTTCCCGGGGCTCCACCCAGGTCGACCCGGAGCTGCGCAAGCGAGTCCTGAAGGTCATCGAGGAGCACGGCTACCGGCCCAGCCACTTCGGCCGCGCCCTCGCCGAGCGCCGGCACGGCGCCCTCGGCCTGGTCTTCCCCGGCCTGTCCGGCCCCTACTTCTCCGAGCTGATCCAGGGCTTCGAGTCCCAGGCGCTCGAGACCGACGACAGCGTGTTCGTGCTCGCCTCGCACAGCCGGTCCGACACCGACGACACCGTGATCGACCTCGCCGGGCGCGTCGACGGGATGGCCATCCACGGCGGCACGGTCTCCGACGCCGCCCTTGAGCAGGTCTGCCGGCAGGTGCGCGTGGTGGTGATGGCCGGCGAGGCCGGCCCCGCGCACGCCTCGGTCCGGGTCGACAACGGGGCGGTGCAGGACCTGGCCCGGCACCTGCTCGTCGACCACGGCTACCGGCGGCTCGCGTTCGTCGGCGAGCCGGTCGGCTCCCCCGACGTCACCGTCCGGTGGGAGGCGTTCCTTGCCGCCCACCACGCTGCCGGCGTCTCCCCGCCGAGCGACCCGATCCGCGTCGGCCTCCAGCAGTCCGACGGGGTCATCGCCGCCCGCCAGCTGCTCGCGATGGCCGAGCGCCCGGAGGCGGTCATGTGCGCCAACGACGAGACCGCGCTGGGTCTGCTGATCGAGGCCATGGGCCGCGGCCTTCGGGTCCCCGACGACCTGGCGGTCACCGGCTTCGACGACATGCCGATGGCGTCGCTCGTCAGCCCGATGCTCACCACGGTGCGCCAGCCCGTGCGCGAGCTGGCCGCCACCACGGCGCGGCTGCTCGCCGACCGTTCACCGGTCCCGGCCGGCGACATCGTTCTCGGCACCGAGCTGGTGCTGCGCGGCTCCTGCGGATGCCCGAAGGGCGGTGACGGCTGACCTGCACCCTGGGGCTCAACTCACGGGGGTGATCTCGGGACTCTCGTCGCGCAACGTCGCGCGCACGTGCCCGGACTGCATGTCTGCACAGCACCGACACCGGCGTCCTGACGCCGGACACCGATGGAGGATCTCGGATGAAACGACCACGGTTCACGGCTGCCCTCGTGGCGACCATCACGGCAGCGAGCCTCGGCCTCGCGGGATGCAAGGGCACGGAGGACACGGGTGCGTCCGGCACGTCCGGCGGCCGCGTGTCCTACCTGAACTTCGGCGACTTCGGCGGCGGCGCCGCACCGAAGCCCAACTACAACCCCTACCTGGACGCCACCAAGCTGGCGGCGACCACCTACCTCTTCGAGCCGCTGATGGTCACCGAGGGCTACAGCTGTGAGCAGATCCCGTGGCTCGGCACCGACTACACGTGGACCGACCCCAAGACGCTGGTGTTCAAGACCCGGCAGGGCGTGAAGTGGAACGACGGTGAGCCGTTCACGGCCGCTGACGTCGCGTTCTCCTTCAACCTGCTCAAGAAGTACCCCGTCCTCGACCCCCAGGGTGTCTGGCAGACCGGCCTCTCCTCCGTGGCCGCCACCGGCGACGACGAGGTGACCCTGAAGTTCTCGACCCCCGGCGCCTCGGCGTTCTCGACGGTGTCCGCGGTGCAGATCGTCCCCGAGCACGTCTGGTCGAAGGTCAAGGACCCGACCACCTTCACGAACGCGGAGGACCCGGTCGGCACCGGGCCGATGACGGTGAAGTCGATGAACCCGCAGTCGCTGGTCATCGATCGCAACCCGGACTACTGGCAGGCCGACCAGGTCAAGGTCCAGGAGATCCGGTTCCACAAGGCGGACGCCGGCGGCCAGGTCGAGCAGCTCAAGCTGAGCCGCGGCTTCTACGACCAGAACGCGATGTTCGTGCAGGACATCCAGAAGACGTACGTCGACCGCGACCCGAAGCACCACCACTACTGGTACGCGCCCGGCGGCGTGATCGCGATCTACATGAACCTCACCGAGAAGCCGTTCGACGACGTCGAGTTCCGCAAGGCGCTGCTCACCGCGTTCGACCACGACAAGGTCGTCGAGAAGGCGCAGCTCGGCTACGTCGAGTCAGCCAGCCAGACCGGCCTGGTGATCCCCGGCCAGGAGGCGTGGCTGCCGGACGGCATCGCGAACGAGGGCAAGGAGCCCTACGACGAGGCGGCCGCGGACGCGGCGCTGACCGCGGCGGGCTACAAGAAGGACGCACAGGGCAACCGGCTCGACAAGAGCGGCAAGCCGATCAAGTTCACGTTCAAGGTGCCCGGTGACTACCTCGACTGGGTCGCTGCCTCGGACATCCTGATCGCCAACCTCAAGGACCTCGGCTTCGACGTCGAGCAGGAGACGCCGACCCCGGCGGCCCACGACGAGGACCGCAAGAACGGCAACTACGACATGATGTTCGGCGTCTACGGCGGCAGCTGCAACATGTACCGCAACTACGCCGACCCGATGGCCAGCACCCGGACCGCGCCGATCGGCAAGCCCGCGCTGAGCAACGAGACGCGCTGGCAGGACCCCGAGACCGACAAGCTGCTCGGCGACCTGAAGGTGGCCTCCGACGAGGCCAGCCAGAAGGAGGCCGTCGGCGGTCTCGCGAACATCATGATGAACAAGGTCCCGTCGATCCCGATCTGGTACGGCGCCAAGTGGTTCCAGTACGACACGACCCGGGCCGTCGGCTGGCCGAACGAGAAGGACCCCTACTCGGCCGGCGGTGACTCCCTCGTGGTCCTCACCCACCTGCGGCCGGCGCAGGGGAACTGAGACAGATGACCTACTTCCTCCGGCGCGCCGGCTTCTTCCTGGCCACGTTGTGGGCCGCGGTGACGCTCAACTTCCTGATCCCCCGGCTCGAGCCCGGGGACCCCGCCGAGGCGATGGTCCGTCGGCTGGCGGGCAAGGCCCAGGCGGTCGACCCCCGGCAGGTGGCGGCGATCCGCAAGCTGCTCGGCGCGCCGGACGGAAGTCTTCTGTCGCAGTACTGGCAGTACCTCGGTGAGCTGTTCCACGGCCACTACGGCGTCTCCTACACCTACTACCCCTACACGGTGACGCAGGTGATCGGGGACGCCCTCCCCTGGACCCTGGTCCTGGTCGGCGTCACCCAGATCTTCTCGTTCGTGGTCGGCACCCTGCTCGGCGCGTGGGCGGCCTACCGCCGCAACACCCGCGTCGACTCGGTGGTCACGCTCGGCTCCACGTTCGTGGGCACGCTGCCGTTCTTCTGGATCGCGCTGCTGTTCATCTACGTCTTCGCGATCACGCTCGACTGGTTCCCCGAAGGCGGCGGCTACGGCGGCGGCAGCAACCCCGGCTGGTCGTGGCTGTTCTTCTCCGACGCCTTCCAGCACAGCGTGCTTCCGGCGATGTCGCTGCTGGTGACCGGCCCGATCGGCTGGATCATCGGGATGCGCAACAACATGGTCCAGGAGCTCGGCGAGGACTACGCCCGGCTGGCCCGGGCCAAGGGCCTCCCCGAGCGCCGGATCGCGCTGACCTACGGCGCCCGGATCGCGATCCTGCCCAACGTGACCGGCTTCGCGATCGCGCTCGGCAGCATCCTCGGCGGCACCGTGCTCGTCGAGACCATCTTCAACTACCCGGGGCTCGGCAGGCTGCTCCTCGAGGCGGTGTCCAACAAGGACTACCCGGTGATGCAGGCGCTGTTCCTGTTCACCACGGTGGGCGTCCTGATCGCGAACTTCCTCGCTGACGTGGTCTACGGCCTCCTGGACCCGCGGGTCCGCAGGACGGAGGCGGCATGAGCATCCAGGCAACGAGTGCGGCAGCGGCCGGCGCGAGCGGCGGCGACACCGAGGGCACCCGGCTCGCGGCCCTGGAGGCCGGCACCGGATGGGTGCCCGGCTGGTTCGTGATCCTGTGGCGCAACGGCAAGTGCCGGGTCGGCCTGGTGATGCTGCTGGCGTTCGTCGTGGTGGCCCTCGCCGCCCCGCTCATCGCGCCGTTCGGCCCGCACTACGACGAGTTCACCACCTCCGCCGGCCCGTCCGGCGCGCACTGGTTGGGCACCACCGCCCGCGGCGAGGACGTCTTCTCACAGCTGGTCTACGGCGCCCGCACCTCGCTCGTCGTGGGCGTGGTCGCCGGCGTGCTGTCCACGTTCATCGCCCTCGCCGTCGGCCTCACCGCGGGCTACCTGCAGGGCGTGGTCGACGAGGTGCTGTCCTTCTTCATCAACCTCGGCCTGGTCGTGCCGGTGCTGCCGCTGATGATCACGCTGTCGGCCTACGCGCCGGTGCACGGCCTCGGCCTGGTGGTCTTCGTGATCGCGGTGACCGGCTGGGCGTTCGGGGCCCGGCTCAAGCGGGCCCAGATCATCACGCTCCGCACCCGCGACTACGTGACGGCCGCGAAGTTCTCCGGCGACAGCACCGCCCGGATCATCTTCTTCGAGATCGCGCCCAACATGAGCTCGCTGATCGTGGTCGGCTTCATGGGCTCGGCCCTCGGCGCGATCGGCGCCGAGGCGGGGCTGTCCTTCCTCGGCCTCGGCGACCCGCAGACGGTGAGCTGGGGAACGATGCTCAACCAGGCCAGCGCCGGCGGCGCCCTGCTGACCGGGCAGTGGGCCTGGCTGGTCGCCCCCGGCATGGTCCTGGCGCTGCTGATCACGTCGTTCACCCTCATCAACTTCGGCGTCGACGCGCTGAGCAACCCGCACCTCCGGGAGGACTGAGATGGCCCTGCTCGAAGTGACCGACCTGTCCGTCACCTACAGCCCGCGGGACTCCCCCGCGGTCCGCGCCGTGGACCACGTCAGCTTCCGCGTCGAGGAGGGCGAGTTCGTCGGCCTGCTCGGCGAGTCCGGCTGCGGCAAGTCCACGCTGGGCAACGCCGTACTCCGGCTGCTGGAGAAGCCGGCCGCGATCAGCGGCGGCACCGTGGTCTTCGACGGCCGCGACATCACCCACGCTCCCGAGGAGCAGCTGCGCCCGCTGCGCTGGGTGGACCTCTCCACGGTCTTCCAGTCGAGCATGAACTCGCTGAACCCGGTGATCACCATCCGCGAGCAGTTCGCGGACGCGTTCGCCGCGCACCCGGAGGTGGCCGGCCCCGACCTCGACGTGTCGCAGCGCGCGGGAGACCTGCTGGAGATGGTGTCGCTGCAGCGCGACGTGCTGCGCCGTTACCCGCACGAGCTGTCCGGCGGCATGAAGCAGCGGGTGGCGCTCGCCCTCGCGCTGGCGCTGCGGCCCCGGTTCGTGCTGCTGGACGAACCGACCACCGGCCTCGACGTGGTCGTGCAGCGGGAGATCCTGGACCGGCTGCGCGGAGCTGCGCCACGAGCTCGGCTTCGCGGTGCTGTTCATCAGCCACGACCTCGGCACGGTCATGGAGATGGCCGACCGGGTGATGGTGATGTACGGCGGCGAGCTGGTCGAGAACCAGCCGGCCGAGGACATGGTCGAGACGCACCTGCATCCCTACAGCGCCGGCCTGCTCGGCTCCTACGCGGACCCGCGCGACGAGGTCGTGCAGGTGGCGTTCATCCCGGGCCGACCGCCGGACCTGTCGCGTGAGCACGCGGGCTGCCTGTTCGAGCCGCGTTGCCCGGTGTCGGTCGACGCGTGCCGCACCCAGCACCCCGCCCTGCTCCCGGCCGGCCGTGGCGAGGCGCGCTGCCTGCTCGTCGAGGATGCGGTGCGGGACGGCGTACCCCTGCAGCAGGCGTCGCCCGCTGAACGGCTCGACGCCGTGTTCGCGGCCGACGAGACACCGCGCGGGGCAGCCGACGCCGAGCCGGTGCTCGTGGTCGAGGACGTCAGCAAGACCTACCGGGTCCGGCACGCCGGCAAGGTGACGACGACCGAGGCGGTGCAGCACGTGTCGTTCGCGCTGCGCCCCGGCCGGGTCAGCGCGCTGGTCGGGCAGAGCGGGTCGGGCAAGACCACGATCGCCCGGATGGTCACCGGCGTCGAGCGGCCGACCGGCGGCACCGTCCGGTTCGGCGACACCGAGGTGAGCCGGCTCGGCCGGCGCGCGTTGCGCCGCTACCGCAGCCACGTCCAGCTGGTGTTCCAGGACCCGTTCGCGGCGCTCAACCCCACGCGGACCGTCTGCTACGCGATCTCGCGGCCGCTGCGCAACCACAAGCAGCTGGACGCCAAGCAGTCCCGGGCCCGGGCGGCGGAGCTGCTCGAGACGGTCGGGCTCAGCCCGGCCGAGCACTACCTCGACAAGCTGCCGCACCAGCTGTCGGGCGGGCAGCGGCAGCGGGTGGTGATCGCGCGTGCGCTCGCGTCGGAGCCGTCGGTGCTGGTGGCCGACGAGCCGATCTCGATGCTCGACGTGTCGATCCGCGCCGAGATCGTGGCGCTGCTCGACGCGCTGGTCCGCGACCACGGCATCGCGATGCTCTACATCACCCACGACCTGCTCAGCGCGCGGCTGCTCGCCGACGACGTGATGGTCCTGAACAAGGGCGTGATGGTGGAGCAGGGGCCGACGATCCAGGTGATCCGGGACGCCCAGGACAGCTACACGCGCACGCTGCTCGCGGCGATCCCGCGACCCGGCTCAGCGAAGCCAGGCGGTGCCCGGAGCGGGCAGCCGGCCGAGGCTGTCGAGGGCGCGGCTGGCGACCAGCACGTTCCCGCCCCAGCGGTCTAGCGCGACGGGGGCGTCGCCGGTGTTCAGCACACAGGTGACGTCCCCGCGCCGGAACGCCAGCACCCCGCCCTCGTCGACCAACCAGGTCGGCGGGGGCGTGCTGCTGAGGCGGCGACGAGCAGCGAGCGCCGCCCTCACGACGTGGAGGGGCGAGCCGTCCTCGGTGTGCTGGGCCTGCACGCTGCGGCTCCCCCAGCCCGCGGGCTGCGGCAGCCAGGTCGCGTCGGCTGCGGAGAACCCGTGGTGGTCGTGGGCGTCGGTCGTCCAGGGCAGCGGCACGCGGGCGCCGTCCCGGCCGCGCTCGGTGAAGCCCGACCGCCACCAGGTGGGGTCACGCAGGTCCTCGTCGCGCAGGGACGCCTCGGGCAGGCCGAGCTCGTCGCCGGCGTAGAGGTAGGTCGCGCCCGGCAGTGCGAGCAGGAGCAGCAGCACCGCCAGGCTGCCGTCGGCGCCCCAGCGGGTCGCTGCTCGCGTGACGTCGTGGTTGCCGTGCGGCCACGCGGGCCGCCGGCCGTGCCGGTCCGCGGCGTCGAGGTAGGCCCGACAGGTGGCGCTCAGCGCGGCCGCGTCGAGCGGCGCGAACACCACGTCCATCGCGAACGCCTGCTGCATCTCGTCGGCGCGCAGGTAGGGCTCGCCGACCCAGGCCGGGCCCCACAGCTCGGCGACGCCGAACCGGTCCGGGTAGTCGGCCAGCACCCGGGCCAGGCCGCGGTAGACCTCGTGCACCTCGGGCCGGTCGCTGAACGGGTGGTCGTCGCCGGGGTGCCGCGGTCCGGGCGGCACCGGCGGGTAGCCGGGCGCCTTCGCCAGCGCGCCGGCGGCGTCGAAGCGGATCCCGTCGATGCCGCGGTCCAGCCAGAAGCGGACCGTGCGCTCGACGTCGGCGACCACGTCCGGGTGGCCCCAGTTGAGGTCCGGCTGCTCGACGTCGAACAGGTGGAGGTACCACTCCCCGTCGCCGAACGGCTCCCACGCCGGGCCGCCGAAGATCGACTCCCAGTCCGACGGCGGGCCACCGTCGCGGCCGGGCGCGCAGTGGTAGCGCGCCCGGGCCGGGTGGCCGGGGCCGCCCTTGCGAGCCTCCTCGAACCACGGGTGGTGCACCGAGGTGTGGTTGGCGACCACGTCGCCCACCACCCTCAGGCCGCGCGCGTGCGCCTCCGCGACCAGCTCGTCGAGATCGGCCAGCGTGCCCATCGCCGGATCCACCGCGCGGTGGTCGACGACGTCGTAGCCCGCGTCGGCCTCGCCGCTCACGTAGAACGGGTTCAGCCAGAGCGCGTCAACGCCGAGGTCGGCGAGGTGGTCGAGATGGTCGATCACCCCGCGCAGGTCGCCGGTGCCGTCACCGTCGCTGTCGGCGAAGCTGCGCAGGTAGACCTGGTAGACGACCGCGTCGCGCCACCAGGGAGCACCGTCGGTCATGACGGTGTCGGCACGAGCTCGACCAGGCTCAGCGCGCTGGTCGGCAGGTCCAGCAGCAGGCTCGCGACGCCGTCCGTCCCGACCGCGACCGGATCGCAGCCCACCTCGGCCATCACGTCGCGGTCCCGGAGCGCCTGCCACTGGTCCTCGTCGGGCCAGTCCCGCACCCCGAGGTCCTCCGCGTGCCGGGCCAGGTGCGAGTGCTCCGGGTCGACGCGACGGTGCCGGACGTCGTACCTGCCGGGCGGGAGGGAACCGACCTCGAGGGTGACCGCACGGCGCAGGTCGTCGCGGGCCAGCGCCCAGTCGTGCTGCTGCAGAGTGCCGTTCCAGACCGCGACCGCGAGCCGGCCGTCGGGGTCGGCCCCGGCCCAGGCCTGCACGAGCGAGTCGGCGCCGTCGCCGTCGACGACGGTCGCGACCTCCTCGTCGCCGAGCAGCTCGAGCGCACGTAGCGCCCAGAAGCGGGGCTTGGCCAGTCCGCCGACGCTGAGCAGCCCGAAGCCTCCGTGCACCAGTCGCGGCGGCCGGCCGAGCTCCTCGAAGTGGTCGCTGGAGACCCAGCAGGCGACCGACGCGCCGCTCCGGGCGGCGGCGAGCATCCCGCGCGCGGTGAAGGTCGCGACCCACGGGTGGTCGTTGACCGGGTGGAAGTGGGTGGGCGTCGGGCCCCACTCGGTCCACCACACGTCGGTCTCGGCGCGGCCGTGCCGCTCCAGGACGGGGCGTACGTCGAGCGGCGGGATGCCGTAGGCGTGCGGGGTGACCAGGTCCAGGTCGGAGCCGGAGCCGTTGAGGTGCTCGAGCAGCGCGTCGAGCCAGCCGACCGCGGCGGTCGCCGGACCAGCCACCGGCAGCGTCGGGTGCGCGCGGCGCACGGCGGCCACCGTCGCGTCGTACAGGCGCAGGTAGTCCTGCTGGTCGCCGGTCCAGAAGCAGCCGAGGTTCGGCTCGTTCCAGACCTCGAGCGCCCAGCCGCGGGCGAGCTCGTCGTCGCCGTAGCGTGCGCGCAGGTGCCGCACGAACGCCTCGACGAGGCCGGCCCACCGCTCCAGGTCGTTGGGCGGGTCGGCGACACCGGCCGCGGTGATCTCGCTCCACGGCTCGTCGGCCAGGCCGCGCGGCGTGAAGCCGAGCTCGAGGAGCGGGCGCACGCCGGTGCCGACGACGGTGTCGAGCACCGCGTCGAGGCCGGAGAAGTCGTGGACGGGGGCGCCGTGCTCGTCCACCGCGTAGACGCCCAGGTCGTCGCCGAGGGTGCCGTGCGCGCGGACCCGGCGGACCCCGAGGTCGGCGTGCACACGGGCCAGCGCCTGCACGGACTCCTCGCCGATCGGCCGGCCGCCGGTCTCCTCGGTGCACAGCAGGTGGCTCAGGTGCTCGCTGCCGATGCAGGGCCGCCAGGGCCGGGCCAGCGGCCCGCGCCGGTCGGCGGCGTCCACCCGCACCACGACCGCGGGGACGGGAGCCTCCTCGTCGTGGGTCAGCGGCTCCGCGTGCACCGCGGGGCCGGGCTCGCCGTGGCCGTCCTCGATGCTGCGGACGGTCGCGACGGCGTACCAGCCGCCGGCCTCGCGCCGGGTGTCGGCGTAGGGCAGGCAGGGCACGACCAGCAGGTCGCCGCCGCCGTGGTCGAGCGGGGCGAGGGTGTCCGGCCGGTCGCCGTGGTGGACCACGTAGCCGACCGCGTCCGGGACCGTCGGCCAGGTCAGGGTGACCTGGCCGACGCCCGCGACCGCCTGCAGCAGGGCCGGCGGCTGGAGGATGCTCACCGGCCGCTGGCCACCTGCAGCAGCACGGCCGAGGGCTGGCCGAGCGCGACCTCGAGGACGGCACCGCCGGGCCCCTCGGCCAGCGTGGCCGGCTCCGCGGTCAGCGTGTCGGCGGCCCGCAGCGCCTCCCACTGCTCGTCCGTCGGCCAGTCGCCGACGCCGAGCTTCGCGGCCAGCGTGGTGACGTCGCCGTGGTCCGCGTCGAGCCGGGTGAGCGTGGCGGTCGTGCCCGCCGCGACCCCGTCGAGCTGGAGGCGGACGGTGCGCGCCAGCGACGCCTCGCCGGCGGCCTTCCTCTGGTCCAGGGTGTGGTTCCAGACCAGGATCGTCAGCGAGCCGTCGTCGTGCCGGGACGCCCAGGCCTGCACCAGGCCGTCCGCGCCGTCGCCGGTCGCCGTGACCGGCAGCTCGGTCTCTCCGAGCTGCGACAGCAGGTGCAGGGCGTGGTAGCGGGACTTCGCGATGCCTCCGACGGTGATCAGCCCGAAGCCGCCGTGCAGCATCCGCGGCGGCCGGCCGAGCTCTTCGAAGTGGTCGCTGGCCACCCAGTAGGACAACGCGTCCAGGCGGCCCGCCGACGACTTCATGCCGTGCAGCAGGAACGTCGCCGACGAGACGCTGTCGTTGACCGGGTTGAAGTGGGTCGGCGTGACGCCCCACTCGGTCCACACGATGCGAGCGGTGCTTCCGTAGCGCTCCAGGGTCGGGCGTACGTCGAGCGGCGCGTTGCCGTAGGTGTGCGTGGTGACGAAGTCGACCGGCGCCCCGGAGTGCGACACGTGCTCGAGCAGGTCGTCGACCCAGCCGGCAGCGGCCGACGACGGTCCGCCGACGGCGAGACGCTCGTCGACGGCCTTCACGGCGGCCGCGGTGACGTCGTACAGCTTCATCCACTCGGCACGCGTGGAGGACCAGAACACCGACAGGTTGGCCTCGTTCCAGACCTCGAAGTCCCAGCCGAGCACCTCGTCGTAGCCGTAACGGTCCATGAGGTGCCGGACCAGCGCGCTGATCAGGTCGGCCCAGCGGTTCCAGTCCTTGGGCGGGGAGACGATGCCCTCGTACTGGAACACGAACTTCGACGGGTCGCTGGCCAGGTCGCGCGGCATGAAGCCGAGCCTCGACGCAGGGGCGCAGGCCGATCGCCATGATCTTGTCGTAGACCTCGTCGACGAGCGTGAAGTCGTGGACGGGCTCGCCGTCGACCTCGCGGTAGACGCCGAGGTCGTCGTGGAGGATCGAGTGGGCACGGACGGTGCCGACGCCGACCTCGTCGTGCACGCGGCGGAGCGCGGCCTCGAGCTCGACGCCGATCTCCTTGCCACCGGAGAGCTCCGTGCAGAGCAGCTGGCTCAGGCGCTCGCTGCCGATCATCGGCTGCCACGGACGGGGCAGCACCTCCCCCGGCGCGACGGTGTCGACGGTGAGGGTGACCTGGGGCGTGGCGCCGGCGGCGGGCAGCGACGCGGTGGTCACGGCCTCGCCGATCTCGCCGCAGGCGGTCACGGTCGGCACAGACGCCACCGCGTAGTCGTAGGCCGTTCCGACCTCGCCGGTGGTGTCGACGTACCAGGTGTCCGGGACGGCCAGGACGTCGCCGCCCTGGTGGTCGACGGGAGTGAGCTCTGCGCGCGGCGACCCGGCCGGGGCGCGGTGCACCAGGTAGCCGACGGCGCCGGCGACCGGCTCCCAGCGCAGCGTCACGTGCCCGGCACCGGCCGTCGGGGTGAGCCCGGCCGGCGGCGGCAGCTCGGGGACCGGCGCGGTGTCGCGCTGGTCGGAGCGGTCCGAGATCCGCTCCTCCCAGTCCTTGCGGGCGGAGACGTCGCGGTCGATGCCGGTGGTCATGTGTCCTCCAGGGTGCGTCAGGTGGGCAGGCTGGTGCCGGGCACGCAAGCCGTGCGAGATCGGTCGGAAACCGGTTTCTGACACCCCACCAGTGTTGCGTTCGGGGTGTCAAGGGTCAGGTCCGGCGGTAGTCCCGAGGTGCCACCCCGAACTGGGCCCGGAACCGCCGGGACAGGTGGAACTCGTCGGCGAAGCCCAACGTGCGCGCGATCTCGCGGTGCGTCATGTCGGTCAGCCGCAGCAGCGTCGCGGCGGTCTGCACCCTCCGCGCCATGCGGAACGCGGCCGGCGACTGGCCGACCTGGGCGGCGAACCGGCGCCGGAACGTGTCGTAGGTCAGCCCGGTGTCGGCCGCGACCTCGTGCAGGTCCAGCCCCGCGGTCTGGTCGTCGGCGAGCCGCTCCACGGCGGCGGCGATCTCCGGGCTCAGGTCCAGCCCCGGCGGCTCGGTCGCCGGGTCCTGGGTGTCGAGCAGCCAGTCGGCCATCGCGAGCAGCTGGTGCTCGGCGGCGCGCTGCGACGCCGGCGGACTACGCAGCACGCTGCGCAGCGCCTGGATCGACGGCGCCGGCCGCGGGTAGCGCGGACCCGGTGCGGCCAGGATGCCCAGGTCGGCCAGCGAGTCGAAGAGCGGTCCGGTGAAGACCGCGAACAGCTCCGTCCACCGCCGCCCCGGCTCGGTGCCGTACGTGTGCGGGAAGCCGGGCGGCACCAGCGTGTGGCAGCCGGGACCGATCGGCTCGTCGCGGCCGTCGGCGTCCCGGTAACGGCCCTCCCCGTCGAGCACCACCGAGAGCACCCACGCGTCCATCATCCGCAGCGTCGACGGCATGATCGGCTCGTCGTCGACCACCTCGCCCGCCAGCACCAGCTGGCCGAGCCGGGTGACCGGCCCCTCGGCGACCGCGACGACCGTGCGCGTGCCCACCCGCCGGACTCTACGACGCCAGAACGTCCATGTCCCGACCGCATCCAGACATTCCACCGCGGGGGCCGCCGCGCCTAGCTTTGACGACGTCAGACCCACCCCTCGCTGCGGGCACCCGGCCCGCGTCCCTCGGAGGCCGACCATGACCACCACCGACGACGTGCGCACCTCGCTGGTGACGCCGGAGATGCTCGAGCAGTACCGCACCGAGGGCTACTTCGTCCTCGAGCGGGCGCTCTCCGACGAGCAGCTCGAGCTGCTGCGCGGCGGAGCGCAGTACTCCATCGACAAGCTCGACACCGCGATGGACGAGGCCGGCGTCGACCGGATCGGCATCAACGCCCGCGGCAAGCGTTACTTCAGCAACTTCATCTACCTGGACCGTCCCGAGCTGCGGCAGTTCCTGTTCAGCGACACGATGGCGGAGATCTGCCGCGCGGTCCTCGGCGACGAGGCGTACATGTTCTGGGAGCAGTACGTCATCAAGGCCGGCGACCCGGACACGTCGTTCGCCTGGCACCAGGACTCGGGCTACGTCCACGAGGACCACGAGCCCTACATGACCTGCTGGATCGCGCTCGACGACGTCACCGAGGAGAACGGGTCGGTCTACCTGCTCCCCTACTCCCGCTCGGGCATCAAGTCCTACATCAAGCACATCGCCGACCCGGTCACCAACGACCAGGTCTGCTACTTCGGCGCCGACCCGGGCCTGCCGATGACCGCCCCCGCCGGCTCGATCGTGGTCTTCTCCAGCGTCGTCATCCACCGCAGCGGCGCCAACACCACGGACACAGATGCGCCGGGTCTACCTCGCGCAGTACTCCCACGAGGTCATCCCCGCCAAGGGCTCCACCGAGCCGCAGGGCTCCTTCGAACGCTTCCTCTCCGGCGGCGAGATCGTCGCCGAGCGCTGACCCTCTGCCGCAGACCCGGCGCCTTCCCGTGGGCGTCGTGACGTGCGGCAGGGGAAATGCAACAGCGCGGGGTTCACGCTTGACCGGCACGGGCCAGGTCAGAGCTCGCTCTGGATCCCCGCGAGGAGCTGACGTGCCATCACGATCCGCTGGACCTGGTTGGTGCCCTCGTAGATCTGGGTGATCTTGGCGTCGCGCATCATCCGCTCGGCCGGGTAGTCGTGCGTGTAGCCGTAGCCGCCGAGCACCTGGACGGCGTCGGTGGTCACCTGCATCGCGGTGTCCGAGGCGAAGCACTTCGCGGCGGCGCCGAAGAACGTCAGGTCCTTGTCGCCGCGCTCGGAGCGCCCGGCTGCGGCGTACGTCAGCTGACGCGCGGCCTCCACCTTCATGCCCATGTCGGCGAGCATGAACTGCAGGCCCTGGAAGTCGGCGATCGGCTTGCCGAACTGCTTGCGCTCCTTGGCGTAGGACAGCGCGTAGTCCAGCGCGCCCTGGGCGATGCCGACGGCCTGGGCGGCGATGGTCACGCGGGTGTGGTCGAGGGTGCGCATGGCGGTCTGGAAGCCCGTGCCCTCGGCGCCGATCATCCGGTCGGCGGGGATCCGGACGTTGTCGAGGTAGACCTCGCGGGTCGGGGAGCCCTTGATGCCGAGCTTCTTCTCCGGCGCACCGAAGGAGACGCCCTGGTCGCTCTTCTCGACCACGAAGGCCGAGATCCCGGCGGCCTTCTTCTCGGGATCGGTGACGGCGAAGACGGTGTAGAACTCGGACACGCCGGCGTTGGTGATCCAGCGCTTCACGCCGTTGAGCACCCAGCCGTCGCCGTCACGCACGGCGCGGGTCTTCATCGCGGCGGCGTCCGAGCCGGCCTCCGGCTCGGAGAGGCAGTAGGAGAACATCCCGGTCCCGGCGGCGACCGGTGAGAGGTACTTCTTCTTGAGGTCGTCGGAGCCGGCCAGGATGATCGGCATCGTGCCGAGCTTGTTGACGCCGGGGATGAGCGAGGAGGCGGCGCAGGCGCGGGCGACCTCCTCGATCACGATGCAGGTCGCGAGGGCGTCCGCTCCGGCACCGCCGTACTCCTCGGCGATGTGCGGCGCCGCGAAGTCCGCGGCGGTGAGCGCGTCGTAGGCCTGCTGCGGGAACGCACCGTTCTCGTCGACCTCGGACGCGTACGGCGCGACCTTCGCGTCGCACACGGCCCGGACGGCCTCACGGATGGCCTGGTGCTCCTCGGACAGGGCGTACATCGGGTACTCGCTCATGAAGCCAATGCTACTTTCGAGTAGCCACGTCGTGACCCGGCCGGACCCGTTGGGTACGTCACGTCCTGACCGCCCGACCGCGACCGGAAACAACCCGGAACGCGCCGCGAGCGCCCGTAGGCTCGGGGCATGGCACCTGCACCCTGGCTCGACCCGCGCACGATCCGCGCCCTCCTCGAGGACACGCACACCTGGGCCGTCGTCGGCCTGTCCGGCAACCCCGACCGGACGGCCTACCGCATCGCGCGCTTCCTGCAGGGCCACGGCAAGCGCATCGTGCCGGTGCACCCGACGGCGCCGACCGTGCTCGGCGAGCAGGGCTACGCCACGCTGGCTGACGTGCCGTTCGACGTGGACGTGGTCGACGTGTTCCGCCGCTCCGAGGCGGCCGGCGAGTTCGCCGACCAGGCGGTGACGATCGGCGCCGGGGGCGTGTGGTTCCAGCTGGGCGTGGTCGACGAGGACGCCTTCCGTCGTACGACGGAGGCCGGCGTGCCGATGGTGATGGACACGTGCCCCGCCATCGAGTGGCCGCGCCTGGCCCAGGGCGCGTGATGGACTACCCGGCCACCCGCCGCGCCGACACGGTCGAGACGCTGCACGGGCAGGAGGTCGCCGATCCGTACCGGTGGCTGGAGGACCCCGACGCGCCCGAGACCCGGGCCTGGGTGGCCGAGCAGAACCGGCTCGCCCGCTCGCACCTGGACGCCCTGGACTCGCGTCCGTGGTTCCACGCCACCATGACCAGCATCGTGCGGTCCCCCCGGGCGGGCACCCCGGACCGCGTGGGCAGCCGCTACGTGGTCAGCCGCAACGACGGGACGCAGCAGCAGGGCGTCTGGTTCGTCGCGGACACCCTCGAGGAGCTCACGGCCGGCGGGCGGCTGCTGCTCGACCCGAACACCTTCTCCGAGGACGGCACGTCGTCGCTCGCCGGCTACGACGTCAGCGAGGACGGCCGCTGGCTGGCCTACCAGGTCAGTGACGGCGGCAGCGACTGGAGCTCGATCCGGCTGCACGACCTGGACGCGGGGCACGACGTCGACGACGTGGTCACCAAGGTGAAGTTCAGCGACGCGACGTGGCTGCCGGACGGGTCCTACCTCTACTCCTGGTACCCGACCGAGGGCGCGGGCGTCGGCACCGAGGCGGCCGCGCTGCCGGGCGGCCAGGTGCGCCGGCACCGGGTCGGCGAGCGCCAGGTCGACGACGAGCTGCTCCTGGAGTTTCCGGAGGACCCGTCCATCGGCGCGAGCCCGAAGCTCTCGCACGACGGGCGCTGGCTGGCGATGCACATCCACGCCGGCACATCGGAGAAGAACCGGCTCTGGTTCTACCCGGTCCGGACCCGGGGCGGCGCGAGCGAGATCGGCGAGCCGCTCAAGGTGGTAGACGAGCCGGTCGCCGGCTTCCACGTGGTCCGCTTCGACGGCGACCAGGTCTACCTGCACACCGACCTGGACGCCGAGCGGGGCCGGGTGGTGCGGCTCGACCTCACGACCTTCCCGGACGGCGGCCCCGCCGAGCTCGTCGAGGTCGTCGCCGAGTCCGACGCCGCGATCGAGCGGGTGCGCGCCGTCGGCGACGAGCTGCTCGTGGTGCGCCTGGCCGACGCCCGCCCTCACCTCACCCGCCACGCGCTCGACGGCAGCGAGGTCGCCGCCGTCGAGGTGGCGGGCGGGGAGGTCATGGAGGTGCACGGCAAGGTCGGCGTCGACGAGGTCTTCCTCGGCCTCTCGTCGGTGACCCGGCCGCTCACGTCGTACCGCCTCGACCTGGCCAGCGGCTCGGTCGAGGAGGTGACCGGTCTCGAGCCGGTCGGTGAGGTGTGGGCGCCTCCCGAGGTCGTCACCGAACGTCGCCGGGCCACCAGCCGCGACGGCACCGAGGTGCCCTACTTCCTGCTGCACCGGGCCGACGTCCCCCTCGATGAGCCGCGACCGACCCTGTTGTGGGGGTACGGCGGGTTCAACGTCCCCGAGCTGACGCGCTACCGGCCCGCGTACGCGGGCTGGCTGGCCGCCGGTGGCGTGCTGGTGATCGCGAACCTGCGCGGGGGCGGCGAGTTCGGCAGCGCCTGGCACGACGCGGGCCGACTGGAGCGCAAGCAGAACGTCTTCGACGACTACCTGGCGGTGGCCGACCACCTTGTCGACAGCGGAATCACGACCCGGGACCGGCTCGCCCTGCACGGCGGCAGCAACGGTGGCCTCCTGGTCGGCGCCGCGATCACCCAGCGTCCGGACGTCGCAGCCGTGGCGCTGCCCAGCGTCGGGGTGATGGACATGCTGCGCTTCCACCTGTTCACGATCGGCTCGGCGTGGGTGTCCGACTTCGGGTCGCCGGAGGACCCGGAGATGTTCCCGGTGCTGCTGTCGTACTCCCCGCTGCACAACGTCCGGGAGGGCACGGCGTACCCCGCGACGCTGGTTCTCACCGGCGACCACGACGACCGGGTCGTGCCCGCGCACAGCTTCAAGTTCACCGCGGCGATGCAGCGGGCCCAGAGCGGTGACGCGCCGGTGCTCGCTCGCATCGAGACCTCGACCGGGCACAGCCTCGGCAAGCCGCTCTCGGTGGTGGCCGGGGAGACCGCCGACCTGCTGGCCTTCGCGGCCGAGCACACCGGGCTTCGGCCGGAGGGGACGCGCTGATCACGTGTTGCGGCGGGTGCCGCGGAGCAGGCAACCGGACTTGATCAACGCACCCGGCGCCCTAGAAGCCCAGCGTGCGCGACGCCTCGCCGCGCACGGCCTTGCCCTTCTCGTGCGCACTGTCGCGCAGCGACGCCTGGAAGGCGGTCATCTTGTCGCGCAGACCCTCGTCGGAGGCGGCCAGGATCCGCACCGCCAGCAGGCCGGCGTTGCGGGCGTTGCCGACGGCGACCGTGGCCACCGGGACGCCTGCGGGCATCTGCACGATGGAGAGCAGCGAGTCCATGCCGTCGAGGTACTTCAGCGCGACCGGCACCCCGATCACCGGCAGCGGGGTGACCGCCGCGAGCATGCCGGGCAGGTGTGCTGCTCCCCCGGCGCCGGCGATGATCACCCGCAGCCCGCGGCCGGCGGCCTCCTTGCCGTAGGCCAGCATCTCCTCGGGCATCCGGTGCGCGGACACGACGTCCGCCTCGTGGCCGACCCCGAACTCCTCCAGCGCCTCGGCGGCCGCCTTCATCGTCGGCCAGTCCGAGTCGGACCCCATCACGATCCCGACCTGCACGGGACTGCTGCTCATTCGCTCTCCATTCCGAGGTCGCCGCGGAACCAGGCGGCGGCGTGCCGCGCCCGCTCGCGCACGTCGTCCAGGTCGTCGCCGTAGGCGGTGACGTGCCCGACCTTGCGGCCCGGCTTCACGTCCTTGCCGTAGAGGTGCACCTTCAGCCGTGGGTCGCGCGCGAAGACGTGCGGGTAGCCGCCGTACAGGTTCTCCGAGAGCGCGCCGTGCTCACCACCGAGGATGTTCACCATCACCGTCCACGGGGCGCGTGCCTCCGGCGAGCCGAGCGGCAGGTCCAGCACCGCGCGCAGATGGTTCTCGAACTGGCCGGTGACGGCGCCGTCCATGCTCCAGTGCCCGGTGTTGTGCGGCCGCATGGCCAGCTCGTTGACCAGCACCCGCCCGTCGGTGGTCTCGAACATCTCGACGGCGAGGATGCCGGTGACGCCCAGCTCGCCGGCGACCTTCATGGCGACCCGTTGCGCCCGGACTGCGAGCGCCGGGTCGAGGTCGGGCGCGGGGGCGGTCACCTCCCAGCAGATTCCGTCGCGCTGGACGGACTCGACGACGGGGTACGCCGCCACCTGGCCGGACGGCGAGCGCGCGACGAGCGCGGAGAGCTCGCGCCGGAAGTCGACCTTCTCCTCGGCCAGGATCTGCACGCCGGTGGTCGCGGCGACCGCGAACGCGTCCTCGCACTCGTCGGCCGAGGACACCACCCACACGCCCTTGCCGTCGTAGCCGCCGCGCGTGGTCTTGAGCACGACCGGGAAGCCGCCGACCGACGCCGCGAACGCGACCGCCTCGTCGGGGTCGGCGACGACCGCATGCCGCGGGCTGGGCACGTCGAGGGTGTCGAGCCGGGCGCGCATCACCGCCTTGTCCTGGGCGTGCACGAGCGCCTCGGGCCCGGGCCGGCAGGCGTGCCCCTCGGAGGTCAGCGTGTGCAGGTGCTCGGTGGGCACGTGCTCGTGGTCGAACGTGACGACCGAGCAGCCCTCGGCGACGGTGCGCAGGGTGCCCAGGTCGCGGTAGTCGCCGACGATCGGGTCGCGCACGACCTGGGCAGCGGACACGTCGGGTCCCTCGGCGAGCAGCCGGATCGGTACCCCCAGGGAGACAGCGGCCTGCGCCATCATCCGGGCGAGCTGGCCGCCACCGATCACCGCCAGGGCAGGGGTCGCAGCAGGGGGCGCGGTCACGCGACGAGCGTAACGACGCGCCTCGCCCGCCGGGTCAGTCGGGTCAGTCGGGTCAGGAGGCGGTCTTGGCGATCGGGATGACGTTGGAGACGGGCGCCGGCACGTCGGCGTACACCGGCGGAGTGACCTCGAACCGCAGGCCCCGACCGCGGATCGTCGTGATCAGGGTCGGCCGACGGGTGTCGTCGCCGAGCTTCTTGCGCACCCAGCCCAGGTGCACGTCGATGGTCTTCGCGGACGTCCAGAAGTTGGTCTGCCACACGTCGCGCATCAGCTCCTCGCGGGTGACGATCTCACCCGGGCGGCTGATCAGGGCATGCAACAGGTCGAACTCCTTGTTGGACATGCGGATCTCGATACCGTCACGCCAGACCCGACGCGCGTTGGCGTCGAGGTCCACACCCTGCACACTCATCATGAGGATGAGCGTAAAGAGACAAAACGGACATCGTTCGGGGAATTCTCAGATTGACCGAAAATGACTAGGCCGGGGCCTAGTCACCCCGTAGTCACCACTCCCGCATCGGACGGAAACGGCTACGCGGGACCATGGACAAATCGGGTAAAGCCGTCTTTACGAGCCTCGATCGGTTCTCTCGAGGCCCTCAGTGCCGGCGGACCGCGACCGGCTCCACGACGCCGAACCCACGTAGCGGACGGGCCGGCAGCGGCCGGGACTCGAACTGGGCCGGGGGCAGCAGCTCTGCGGTGCGTCGGTCGGTGATCACCCGGTTGCGCCGCGCCACCCCGGTGAGCCGGGCGGCCAGGTTGACCGGCGGCCCGAAGACGTCCCCGAGCTGCATGATCACCGAGCCGGTGGCCAACCCGACGCGCACGTCGGGCAGCCGACTGTCCCGGCCGATGACGTCGACGATGCCCAGGGCGATCTCCATGGCCCGCGACGGGTCCTCGGACACGAACAGCACCGAGTCACCGAGGGTCTTGATGACCCGGCCGCGTCGGCTCGCGACCACGTCGGCGCAGCGCGACTCGAAGATCTCCACCAGGTCGCCGAGCCGGTCGTCGTCGAGCTCGTTGGACAGCGCGGTGAAGCGGACCAGGTCGGCGAAGCCGACGGTGACCTCCGTGGTGTGCAGGTCGTCGTCGTTCGCGCCGAGCGCCTCGATGCGCGCGACCGCGGCCGCGAGATGCCGGCGCCAGGCGTAGAGCAGGAGGTGCTCGAACGGCACCCCCACCTGCTCCGCGAGCCGCAGCGCGCTGCCGATCCGGCTGCCGGTGGCCTCGTCGCCGGCCTCGAGCTGCTCCACCCGGCCGGCGAGCGTGGCCACCTCCCAGTCGGCGAGCCGGGCCATCGTCTGCCCGAGGGCGCGGGTCAGGCGCACCGCCGTGTCGAAGTCGATCGCGCCCTTCTCGACCGCGCCGAGCAACGTTCTCAGGGCGAGCATGTCGGCGTCGGTGAAGGCGACCTCCTCGCCCGCGTCGGGAAAGCCCAGCGCCCGCCACAGCCGGCGGGTCTGCTCGAGGCTCACCCCGGTGGCGTCCGCGACGTCCTCGCTGGTGAGCGAAGGGCTCTCCCCCAGGATCGCCCTCTCGAGCTCCTGGCGGGTGAAGCCGTGCTCAGGTCCCGTCATCGAGGCGGTGTTCCCGCTCGTCCTGCCAACCGGTGCCCGACGGCCCGGGGTCGGTGTGCCCGAACAGGAGGTCGCTGATCTTGAGGTGCACCTGCTCCACGTGGGGGATGTCCGGGAGCCGGACCCGGCCCTGCTCGCTGGCGTCGGAGATCACCAGCGTGCCGCAGCCGAGCATCCGGTCGACGAGCCCGTGCTCGTAGGCCACGTCGCTGATCCGCGGCACCGGGATGTCGTGCCCACGCCGGTTGAGGACGCCCGTGCGGGTGATCAGCCGGCGGTTCGTGATGGTGTACTCCGTCGTCATCCAGGTCAGGAACGGCCGCACCACCAGCCAGACGACCACCACCAGCGCGATGATCCAGATGACGGCGACCAGGAGCGGCTGCGCACTGCCCGCCCCGCCCGTGAACGACGAGGCGTAGCCCGCCACCGCCGCGACCAGGATCAGCCAGAGTGCGGGCACGAGCAGCGCCTTGACGTGGGTGCGCGTCGAGACCACGACGCGCTCGCCTTCGTTGAGGAGCCTGCGGGAGATCGGCACAGCCGCATCATGACACGCAGCACCCACCGCGTTCGGTGGCTACGCGGGCCGCACGTGCACCACGTCGCCGACCCCCAGCGCACGGACGCTGCGGCCGTCGTCGACGAGCAGCCGGCCATGGGCGTCGACGTCCACCGCCCGCCCGTGCAGCGGCTCGCCGCCCGGCAGGTCGACGCGCACCTCGCGGCCCAGGGTCGAGCACGCCTCCTTGTACGACGGGCGCAGTCCCTCCCCGCGGGCGGCCGACCAGGCGTCGTACCAGTGGGAGAAGCGGGTGAGCAGCACCGACCAGCAGGGCGGACCGGTCCGTCGACCCGCCGGCCAGGGCGAGCGAGGTGGCCGTCTCCACCGGCAGCTCCTCGCGTGTGGACGACACGTTGAGCCCCACCCCGACCACCGCGGCCGCACCGGGCGCGGCCTCCACCCGCTCGACGAGGATGCCGGCCAGCTTGAGGTCGCCGAGCAGCACGTCGTTCGGCCACTTGAGGGTCGCCGGCACCCCGGCGACCTCGCGCACGGCTTCGGCGACCGCGAGCCCGGTGAGCAGCGGCAGCCACGGCCACCGCGTGACGGGGACCGCGGCGGGTCGCACCAGCAGGGAGAACGTGAGCGCGGCGCGGGGTGGCGTGACCCAGACCCGGTCGAGCCGGCCGCGGCCCGCCGTCTGGTGCTCGGTGACCACGACGAGCCCGGCGGCCTCACCGGCCCGCGCCCGGGCCGCGACGTCTGCGTTGGTGGACGGTGAGGTCTCGGTCACCTCGACCCGCCAGCCGGAGGTCCGCAGTCGTTCGGCGTCCAGCGGTGGGCGGCCGGTCTCGTCGTCGGGCACAGGCACTAGATTGGCGCAGCAGTCACCGCAGCGCGAGCTGGGTGCGTGGTGTGACCTGGGCGAAGAGCCAGCGCCAACCGGAGGCGGAGGACCCCGTGAGCGAAGCAGCAGTGAAGCCGTCCGAGGACAAGCCCGGCGAGGGCACCGAGGTGCCGGACGACATCGACATCCACACCACCGCGGGCAAGGGCGACGACCTCTCCCGCCGACTCGAGGAGGCGGTGCACGCCGCATCCGAGAAGGCGGTCGAGAAGCAGCACAAGAAGGGCAAGATGACCGCCCGCGAGCGGGTCCGCGAGCTGCTCGACGAGGACTCGTTCGTCGAGCTCGACGAGCTGGCGCGGCACCGGTCGACGACGTTCGGCATGGAGCAGAACCGCCCCTACGGCGACGGCGTGGTCACCGGCTACGGCACCATCGACGGCCGCCAGGTGTGCGTGTTCGCGCAGGACTTCACGGTGTTCGGCGGGTCGCTGGGCGAGGTCTTCGGCGAGAAGATCGTCAAGGTCATGGACCTGGCCATGAAGAACGGCTGCCCGATCATCGGCATCAACGACTCCGGCGGCGCGCGCATCCAGGAGGGCGTGGTCTCGCTGGGCTCTACGGCGAGATCTTCCGGCGCAACGTGCACGCGTCCGGGGTGATCCCGCAGATCTCGCTGATCATGGGCCCGTGCGCCGGCGGCGCGCGTGTACTCCCCCGCCGTCACCGACTTCACGGTGATGGTCGACCAGACCTCGCACATGTTCATCACCGGCCCCGACGTGATCAAGACGGTCACCGGCGAGGACGTCTCCATGGAGGACCTCGGCGGTGCGCGGGCGCACAACACGAAGTCCGGCGACGCGCACTACATGGGCACCGACGAGCCGACGCCATCGACTACGTCAAGGCGCTGATCTCGTACCTGCCGCAGAACAACCTCGACGAGCCGCCCGGCGTACGACGAGGTGGCCGACCTGAGCGTCACCGAGGAGGACCGCGCGCTCGACTCGCTGATCCCCGACTCGCCCAACCAGCCCTACGACATGCACACGGTGATCGAGTCGGTCGTCGACGACGGCGAGTTCCTCGAGGTGCAGGCGATGTTCGCGCCCAACCTGGTGATCGGCTTCGGCCGGGTCGAGGGCCGCCCGGTCGGCGTCGTGGCCAACCAGCCGATGCAGTTCGCCGGCACCCTCGACATCGACGCCTCGGAGAAGGCCGCACGCTTCGTGCGCACCTGCGACGCGTTCAACGTCCCGGTGCTGACGTTCGTCGACGTCCCGGGCTTCCTCCCGGGCACCGACCAGGAGTGGAACGGCATCATCCGCCGGGGCGCGAAGCTGATCTACGCCTACTCCGAGGCGACCGTCCCGCTGGTCACGATCATCACCCGCAAGGCCTACGGCGGCGCCTACGACGTCATGGGGTCCAAGCACCTCGGCGCCGACATCAACCTCGCGTGGCCGACCGCCCAGATCGCGGTGATGGGCGCGCAGGGCGCCGTCAACATCCTCTACCGCAACGACCTCAAGCACGCCGACGACCCGGACACCCGCCGGGCGGAGCTGATCCAGGAGTACGAGGACCACCTCGCCAACCCCTACCTCGCCGCCGAGCGCGGGTACGTCGACGCGGTGATCCACCCGCACGAGACGCGCACCGAGGTCGTCCGCGCGCTGCGGCTGCTCCGGTCCAAGCGGGAGACCCTGCCGCCGAAGAAGCACGGGAACATCCCGCTCTGATGGCCACCGGGACCGACGACACACGCGACCAGCCGCCGCTGCTCGTGGTCAAGGGCGACGCCTCCGCCGAGGAGGTCGCCGCCCTGGTCGCCGTGCTGCAGGGGCTGGCGGCGGCGGCGAGTGCAGGCGGCGACGCGCCGAGGCCGCACTCCGAGTGGTCCTCGCACCACCGCAAGGTGCGGACCCCGCTCGCACCCGGCCGCGGTGGCTGGCGCGCGAGCGCCCTCCCCCGCTGACCGCGATCCCGGTCGACCCCGAGGGAGGCCGCCAAGGAGCGGGGATGGCGGGAGGCCGCCAACCTCGAGGCCGCCTCGCCGAGGGCCGCACCGGGGACACGGTGGTGGAGCCCGGCGGACGTCCCGCCCGCACCCGGCACCCCGCGGTGACCTACAAGGCCTTCTGGGTCGACGCCCGCTGACCCCGTCCCGGCGCGAACAGTGCCGCAACCACGGCGACCGCCACCGACCCGGCGCCCACCAGCAGCGCGGGGCCGATCGCCCCGTCGTAGCCCGTCGGGGTGAGCTCGCCCCCGTTGCCGAGGAAGACCGCGGTCAGGCCGGCCACCCCGAGCGCGACCCCGAACTCGCGGATCGTGGAGTTGGCGGAGCTCGCGGTGCCGAAGTCCTCGTCGCCGAGGCCGTCGAGCACCGCGGTGGCGCTGGGCGCGAAGGTCAGACCCATCCCGATACCGGCCATCACCAGCGGCGCCAGGAAGGACGCGTACGACGACCCTGCCTCGGTGACCACCGCGAACCACACCAGCGACCCGGCCTGGAGGACCAGGCCGACGAGCAGCAGGGCCCGCAGCCCCGTGCGGGACGCGAGCATCCCGGCCAGCGGCGCGACGACCATCGGCGCCGCCGTCCACGGCAGCGTCCGCAGGCCCGCCTCGAACGGCGAGTAGCCCTGGACGATCTGGAGGTTCTGGGCGAGCAGGAACACCGCGCCGAACATGCCGATCGTGAAGGTGAGGCCGATGGCGTTCGCGACCGAGAAGCCGCGCGAGCGGAACAGCCGCAGGGGCAGCACCGCGTCCTCGCGGGACCGGGCATGGACGACGTACGACGGGACCAGGAGGGCGGCGACGACCAGCGGCGCCAGCACACCGGCGGAGGTCCAGCCGTCGTCGTTGCCGTGCACGATGCCCCAGATGCCGAGGAAGACCGAGCCGCCGAGCATCAGCGTGCCGCGCAGGTCGAGGCGCTGCCGGCGGCCGAAGGACTCGCGGACGGCGAACCAGAGCAACGGTGCGGCGACCACGCCGACGGGGACGTTGAGCCAGAAGATCGCCTGCCAGCTGACGCCCTCGACCACGGCGCCGCCGATGACCGGCCCGAGCGCCACGCCGAGGCCGGACACGCCGCCCCAGATGCCGATCGCCGCGGGCCGCAGCCGCTCGGGCACGGCCGCGGCCAGCAGGGTCAGCGAGAGCGGCATGACCGCGGCGGCGCCGAAGCCCTGGACCGCCCGCGCCGTGATCAGTGCCCCGGCGGTGGTGCTCAGCGCCGAGGCGACCGACGCGAGCGTGAAGACGGTCAGCCCGGCGATCATCACCCGGCGTCGGCCGAGCCGGTCTCCGAGCGTGGCCGCGGGCAGCATGAACGTCGCGAAGGCGAGCGTGTAGGCGTTCACGAACCAGGCGAGCTGGTCGACGCTCGCGCCGAGGTCGGCCCGGATGACCGGCAGCGCGCTCGTCATCACGAGGTTGTCGAGGGTCGCCATGAACATCGGCAGCGAGGTGGCCAGCACGGCCAGCCACAGCGGCACCCGGCGGGCGGGGCGGGTCGGCGCCACCGGCGGGACGGCGGCGACCTCGGGCCCGGCGAGGGTGGTGGGAGTGGACATCGGAGCTCCAGGGAGGCAGGAAGGCATCGAATGATTACTTAGATCCGGACTGTAAGTAATCGACTGATAACATGTCAACCATGGCTGCCGAGAAGTCCGCACCGATCCCCCGCATGAGCGCCGACGAGCGCCGCGAGCAGGTGCTCGGGGCAGCCGTGCGGGCGTTCGCCCGCGCCGGGTACGTCGGCACCAGCACCGACCACGTGGCCCGCGAGGCCGGCGTCTCGCAGCCCTACGTCGTGCGGATGTTCGGCACCAAGCTCGACCTGTTCCTCGCCGTCTTCGAGCGGGCCACCGACCGCATCAAGGAGGCGTTCGGCCAGGTACTCGCCGAGGGGCCCTTCGACGCCGAGAGCGAGGACGACTGGAAGCGGCTGGGCGCGGCCTACACCGGGCTGCTCGCCGACCGGGACATGCTGCTGGTGATGATGCACGGCTTCGCCGCCGGCGGCGAGCCGGCGATCGGCCGCCAGGGCCGTCGCTGCATGGGCGAGATCTTCGAGCTGATCCGGTCCACCGGGTGCACGCCGGAGCAGGCCAACGAGTTCGTGGCCCAGGGAATGCTGCTCAACGTGCTGCTCGCGATGCAGGCTCCCGAGCACCGCGACGAGAGCAAGCCGCTGGCCGACATGGCCGTCTGCCTCTTCGGCGAGGAGGGTCTCAACGCCGTCGCCGGCGGCTGAGCACGGAGGCTCCGCACCAGGCGACGCCGCCGAGCACCGCCAGTCCCAGGGTCACCAGCTCGAGGTGCCACCCCGGCGGGGAGTACCGCACCGTGACGGTCCTCCCGGCTGCGTCGGCGGGCAGGTCGACGGTCAGCAGGTAGCCGTCCACCGGCTTCCCCACGTGCCCCACGTCCGTGGCGAACCCCGGCCACGCCATCGCGGAGATCACGACCCGGCCACCGGTGGCAGGAACCCGGCGCACCGTGAACCGCACCGACCGCTGGTCGCCGGACCGGGGCACCAGGGTCGTCCCCGGCGACGACCACACCGGGCGCGCGGCACCCGGCGCCGACGTCCTGCGCACCCAGGTGACCGTGCGCGGGGTCGACGCCGCGACGCGCCACCCCGATGGCGGCGCCGTCAGGTCCCGGCCGGGGAAGTCCGACCGGACCAGCAGCAGCGTGCCCACCGAGAGCAGGTCGACACGACGCCGCCCGGTCGCGGGCTCGGTGGAGAACAGCTGGTCGAGCAGCTCCGGGCAGGTGGAGCCTTCGTACTCGATGCAGTAGCGCTCGCGGTACGCGCGGAAGCTGATCGTCGTGTAGCCGTTCTGGACACGGTGCGGGCCGAGGTACCACGCGGACCCCGACAGCGACTCGCGTGCCCACGTCGGGTCCTCCGCGAGGGCGGCTCCGGTGTCACCCACGACGAGCACGTCGCCCTCGGCGGCCGGAAGGGGTCGCCGGTAGTCGCGAGCGAGCGCGGGCATGTTCCGCTCGGGTGACGGGGGGACCGGGAACACCACGTGCTGCAGCAGGCCGAGGACGACGGTGAGCCCGGCGGCACCGATCGCCCCGGTCCGCAGGGTCGCTGCTCCGGGGCGCCCCAGGCACCACCAGACCGCGACGAAGCCGGCGGCTGCACCGACCAGCGCGAGCAGGTGCCCCGGCCACAGAGCAGGCGCCCGCACAGCCGCCACGAGCCCGGCCAGCACCAGCCACGAGAGGCCCAGGCCGAGGCGCCGCCGGGACGGACGACGGACGGCGCAGCGCGAGACCAGCACGGCGGTGAGCATCACGGCTGCCTGCACCAGGAACGGCTGCAGTCGCAACGGCCAGCGCAACGGACCCACCTGCTCCGGCAGGGCGAAGACCACCAGCACCATCACGGCGGTGAACACCAGCAGACCCGCCAGCGGCTGCCACCGACGACGCAGGACGCTCACGTCCACCAGGACCAGGACCGGCAGGAACCAGGCGACGAACGCGTACGGCAGCAGGTGCAGGGTCGTGCCCGGCACGGCGTCGGTCGGCAAGGGCGAGGCCAGCAGGGCCAGCGGGTCCGTCGCGAACTTGCCGGCGAGGTGGAAGGCGGCACCGCCGCGCACGGTCACCGGGGCGGTCAGGACGCCCGGGAGGTAGACCGTGCAGGCCACCAGGCCACCGAAGACGCCGGTCCCCACGACTCGCAGGCCGGCGCCCCGGTCGCGACCGACGCGCGCGTCCACCAGGCTCACGACGAGGACGAGGATCAGCATGATCGTGCCGTAGACGTACCCGACGGTGACCAGCAGGTAGACGAGGACCAGCAGCACAGCCGGGTTGGCGGCGCCGCACATGGTCCTTCGCAGCGCCCACCACACCCACGGCACGAGCGCCCAGATCATCAGGCCGGCCGTCCAGGACGCCAGGTCGAGGTACTGCGTCATCCCGCCGAACGCCGCCGCCACGGCCGCCACGAAGGCCAGCGGCGGCGAGGCGCCGTAGGAGCGGGACAGAAGGAAGGTGCCCAGCACGCCGACGCAGGCCAGCGCCGCCTTCACCGCGGTGGCGAACACCAAGACGTTGTGCGCCGTCGTGGCGAGCAGCCCGATGCCCGCGACCAGCGGGCTGAACAGCCCCCACTGCCCCTCGGCCACAGCGTTGCCGCTCGCCCACGCGTGCAGGTCGATGAGCGGCCAGTGACCCGCGCGCAGCTGCTCACCCAGGCGGTACTCCCAACCGAGGTAGGCCGACTGGGTGTCGCCGTGGAAGAGGTAGCGCGGGTCCTGGACGAGCAGCAGCAGAACCGCCGCGAGCACGACGAGGACAGCGGAGGTGGCCCAGACCGGGCCCGTCCCCCGCGACAACTTCCCCGTTGCCCGCCGCACACTGGCGTTGTAGCACGCCGAACCTGACGGGAACGTGACACGCGCGTGACGGGCGGATGTCCGCTGCCGCTACGTCCGCCCGGGGTCATACAGTGCGCGCATGAGCCACGACGCCTCCTCCCGCCCGGTCGACGCCGTCGCCGAACGCTTCGTCGACGACCACGCCGCCCTCGACCCGATCGCCGCCACCTACGTCGGGCTGCCCGGGTACGACGACCGACTGACCGACCTCTCCCCCGACGGCTTCGCCGCCCGGGCTCAGCTCACCCGGCAGGCGCTGGCCGACGCGAGCGCCGCCACGCCCACCGACGAGCGGGAGCAGGTCGCCAAGGACGCGTTCCTCGAGCGGCTGGGCCTCGACGTCGAGCTCGACGAGGCCGGGGTCCCGCAGTCCCAGATCTCGGTGATCAACAGCGGGCTGCACCAGGTCCGCTCTGTCTTCGACCTGATGCCGACCGAGGGAGAGCAGGCCTGGTCGAACATCGACGCGCGGCTCGCCGCGATCCCGGCCGCGCTCGACGGCTACCGCGAGACCGTCGTCCGCGCAGCCGACTCCGGAGACGTCGCCGCCAAGCGCCAGCTGCTCGCCGTCGCCGAGCAGGTCCGCAGCTGGACCGGGCAGGACGGTGGCGCCAACTTCTTCCTCGACCTGGTCGCCGGCAGCGACGTGGAGGGGCTGCGCGGCGACCTCGAGCGGCACGCCACCGAGGCGAGCGACGCGTTCGCCGCGTTCGGCCGCTGGCTCTCCGACGACTTCGCCGCGCGGGGCCGTGACAAGGACGCCGTCGGCCGCGAGCGGTACTCGCTCGGCTCCCGCTACTTCCTCGGCGCCACAGTCGACCTCGACGAGACCTACGCCTGGGGCTTCGAGGAGCTCAAGCGCATCGAGGACGAGATGGCACGGGTCGCCGACAAGATCGCTCCCCGGCGGGTCCCTCGACGATGCCGTGTCCGCCCTCGAGGCCGACCCCTCCCGCCGCATCGAGGGCAAGGAGGCGTTCCGCGACTGGATGCAGGATCTGGCCACCCGCACCCTCGAGGACATGCACGGGACCCACTTCGACATCCCCGAGCCGATCCGCCGGATCGAGTGCTGCATCGCGCCCACCACCGACGGCGGCATCTACTACACCGGACCGAGCGAGGACTTCACCCGGCCCGGCCGCATGTGGTGGGCCGTCCCGGCGGGCGTGGACGAGCTTCGCCACCTGGCGCGAGGTCACCACGGTCTACCACGAGGGCGTGCCGGGGCACCACCTCCAGGTCGCCCAGACCGCCTACCGCAAGGAGGTGCTCAACCGCTGGCAGCGGCTGATGTGCTGGGTCTCCGGCCACGGCGAGGGCTGGGCGCTCTACGCCGAGCGGCTCATGGACGACCTCGGCTACCTCGACGACCCGGGCGACAAGCTCGGCATGCTCGACGGGCAGGGCTTCCGGGCCGCGCGGGTCATCGTCGACATCGGCATGCACCTCGAGCTGGAGATCCCCCGCGACAACCCGTTCGGGTTCCACCCCGGTGAGACGTGGACGCCGGAGCTGGGCTGGAGTTCATGCGCCAGCACTGCCGGATGGAGGACGCCTTCATCCAGTTCGAGGTCAACCGCTACCTCGGCTGGCCCGGCCAGGCTCCGTCGTACAAGGTGGGCGAGCGGATCTGGCTCCAGGCCCGCGAGGACGCCCGGACCCGGCTCGGCAGCGCCTTCGACCTCAAGTCGTTCCACCGCTCCGCGCTCGACCTCGGGTCGATCGGGCTCGACCCGCTGCAGGCGGCGCTCGCCCGCATCTCGTGACCCGGCTGGTCCTGGCGAGCGCGTCGCCCGCGCGGCTGGCGACGCTCCGGTCCGCCGGGCTCGACCCGGAGGTCGTGGTCTCCGGGGTCGACGAGTCGCAGGTGCGCACCACCGACCCGGCGGCGCTGGCCACCGAGCTGGCCCGGCTCAAGGCCGAGGCGGTCGCCACCCGTGTCCCCGACGCCGTGGTCGTCGGGTGCGACTCGGTGCTGGGCCTCGACGGCGCCGTGCACGGCAAGCCGGCCGACGCGGCCGAGGCAACGGCGCGCTGGCGGTCGATGCGTGGCCGCTCGGGCGTGCTGCACACCGGGCACTGCGTCGTCGCCCCCGGCGGCCTCCGGGTGCTCCGGGCCGCGGCCACCACGGTGCACTTCGCCGACGTCACCGACCAGGAGATCGACGCGTACGTCGCGACCGGCGAGCCGTTGCAGGTGGCCGGCGCGTTCACCGTCGACGGGCTGGGCGGCGCGTTCGTGCGCGGCATCGAGGGCGACCACCACAACGTCGTCGGGATCAGCCTGCCGCTGCTGCGAGAGATGCTCGCCGAGGTGGACGTGGCTTGGGTGAGTCTCTGGTCTGGACCGTGCTGACCTAGGATGCCGGTCATGCCCGCAGAGCCTCGCCCGTACCCACGCGTGCTGGCGGTCGTTCCTGCCTTCAACGAGGAGGAGTCGGTCGGTCGCACGGTCGAGGAGCTGACCAGCGTCAACCCCGGCATCGACGTCCTCGTCGTCGACGACGGGTCCGGTGACCACACGGCCCGGGTGGCCCGGCGGGCCGGTGCCATCGTCTGCCAGCTGCCCTACAACCTCGGCGTCGGCGGCGCCATGCGCGCCGGTTACCGCTACGCGCTGCGCCACGACTACGACGTGGCCGTCCAGGTGGACGCGGACGGCCAGCACGATCCGACGTACCTGAAGGCACTGGTCGACGAGCTCGACACCGCCGACATCGTCGTCGGCGCCCGGTTCGCAGGCGAGGGCGAGTACCACGCCCGCGGTCCCCGGCGCTGGGCGATGCGGCTGCTGGCCGTGACGCTGACCCGGCTGGCCCACCACAAGCTCACCGACGTGACGAGCGGCTTCCGCGCCGCCAACCGCCGCGCGATCGGGATCTTCGCCGACCACTACCCAGCCGAGTACCTCGGCGACACGGTCGAGTCGCTGGTGATCGCCATCCGCTCAGGCTGCTCGGTCCGCCAGATCCCGGTGTCGATGCGGATCCGGTCCGGCGGGCGGGCCAGCCAGACGCCGTTGCGCGCCGGCGTCTACCTGCTCCGGGCCGTCGTCGCGCTTGCGCTGGCCCTGGTTCGCAAGTGGCCCTCGACGCTCGAGAACCTCAGCGAGGAGGACGTGTGAGAGCCAACTACGTGCTCGGGCTGATCGGGTCGCTCATCACGCTCACGCTGCTCTTCGAGCTCATGCGGCGACGCCGGCTGCGCGAGAAGTACGCTGTCTTCTGGGCGCGTCGTCGCGCTGGTCACGCTGGTCATCGCGGTCTTCCCGGAGACGTTGACCTCGGCCGCCGACCTCGGTCGGCGTGCGAGGTGCCGGCCAACCTGCTCTTCTTCGGCGCGAGCATGCTGCTGCTCGGGCGTCAGCATCCACCAGAGCTACGAGCTCGGCCGGCTCGAGGAGCGCACGCGCACGCTGGCTGAGGAGGTCGGCCTCCTCCGGCTGGAGGTCGAGTCGCACCACCGGGCCGAGCGCCACCCGTCCCCGTCCGACGAGGACTGAGACCTCTCAGGCGGTCGCCGCGACCTTGCGCGCACGGGCGTTCACCTGACGCGCGGCGACCCGGGTCGCGACGCGCACCGGGACGTCCCACAGCGGCGAGAGCGGGCGGACCCGGCGCGGGAGGTACCTCCGCTTCACCTTCTCCGACTCGGCCAGCGACAGCCCACGGTTCGCCACCGTGAGCGAGTCGGCGTGCCAGCGGAAGGCGGCGGTCTCCTCCTTGGTGGAGAGGAACGCGCCCCGGCGCTTGAGCCGGAGGAACATGTCGAGGTCCATGGCGAAGCGGAGCGTCTCGTCGTACTCCCCGGCCGCCACGAGGGCTTCGAGACGCGTCAGCGACGCAGGCTGGGGCACCAGGTCCGGGCCCCACGCCAGGATCTTGCTGGCCAGGTCGCCGGCGCGGCTGACGGTCACCGTGCGGCCCTGGTCGTCGATGTAGGTGCAGGCGCCGTAGGCCACGACCGCCGAGGGGTCGTCGTCGAGCATGCGGGCGAGCCGCAGCAGACCGCCGGCCGAGAGAAGGTCGTCGTCACCGAGCCAGGCGTAGTAGCCCTCGCCGTCGCGCGCGGCGATACCGGCGTTCACGGCGGCTGAGAGCCCGCGCTTCGGGTCGTCCACGAGTGTCGCGCCGTGCTCGCTGGCGATCGCCCGGGACTCGGCCGCGTCGGCCGGCACCACCACGACGAGGCGGGTGTCGACGCCCTCCTGCGCCTGCACGCTGGCCAGCGACTCCGCGAGGGTGTCGGGTCGTTCGCCGAGCGTGGGGACGACCACGAGCACGGTCGGGCGGGCGTCGGACATGGAGGATCCCCTCGTTCGGTGCTGGGCGCGGCCCACGATCCTAGCCAGGCGCCGCCGGCCTCCCGGGGCCGGACCGGCCCCTCAGCGGAGGCAGGCGCGCGGCTCGTCCTGGGGCTCGCTGTCCCAGCGAGGCGACCGCAGGTCGATGCGGATGCGCCGCGGCAGGGGCGAGAGCGCGCTCGCGGGGAGGCCGTCGAGCCCGGGCCCCGTGGCCGCCGGGGCGGCCGTGACGGCCGGCCTCACGAAGATGAAGCGGCGGATCGCCCAGAAGCGCACGACGGTGCCCAGCCCGAGGCCCACGACGTTCGCGGCGATGTTGTCCGCGATCGGGTCGCTGCGGTGGAGCACGTAGCGGGCGAACGCCAGGCACCCCAGCGGCACGGCCATGGAGAGCAGGTTGACGACCACGAACGACAGGCGCCCCCCGGCGACGCCGACGGCCTGACGCCCCTGGAACGCCCACGAGCGGCTGCCGCGGTAGCTGACGACCATCCCCACCGTGTTCGCGACGATGAACGCGACCAGCGGGTCCTGATGCATCGGCCCCGGACGGTTGATCCCGTGCACGAGCGCGTTGAAGAGGACGAAGGAGACGAGAGTGGCGAGTCCGCCGACGGTCAGGAACTTCACGGCCTCGGACGCGAGACGCTCGAGGCGGTGGCCCATGTTTCCAACCTATCCGACGTTCGGCGACCGTTCGCGACAGCGCGGCCGAGGCACCTGTTGCTGTTCGTCACCCGGTGACCGTGAAGGAGACCGTCGACACGCCGAGAGTTATAGTCGCTAGCCGTTATGGACCAGAAATCCGGGGGAACTGTGCTCACCGCCAACCGCACGAAAACGAGCACCGTGACCGGTGCAGCACCGCCGCCCCCGTCACGGGGCCCGGCCCGGCTGCTCACCGCGCTCCCCCTCGCCGGCGCCTCCCTGGTGGTCACCGCCGTCCTGGCCGTGGTCTACGAGGCCGGTCTGCTCTCGATCGCCCTGTCGGCACTGCTCACCCTGCTGCTCGTCGCGGTCGCCAGCGTGCTCTACCTCGGCTACCGACCGCGCCGTCTGCCCGCCAGCCTGCTCGGGATGGCGATGGCCGCGGCGCCGGCCGTCATCCTTGCCACGGCGCTGATGACGGGGCCCGCCCATCTCGGGGTGCCGATCACCGTGATCACCACGCGGCTCGCCGCGGTCGCTGGCTGGTGGCTGAGCCTCGCGATCATGCGCCCCCTCGTGGATCGGCTCGGATCGCCCCGGATGCCGGTGTGGCGGGCCAGCCTGATCTTCGCCCCCGCCCTGATCGTGGCAGGCATGTGCGCCTACGCCTGGCGAGGCGGTGACGGCGCGACCAAGACCGCGCAGCGGTTCGCTCTGCTGTTCAAGACCGAGGACAACGCGGCGTGGGTGAGCCACGCCTACGCGATGCTCCGCAACGGTCACCTCCCCCGCACCGCCCTCGAGTCGGAGTACTACACCTACTCGTCGGTCTCCTCGATGCCCGGCGTGCTCGCGGACGTCGCACTCCGCGACCGCCCGGCGACCCCCACGGCCACGGCGTACGCCGCCATCGACGTCACCATGGCCAACGAGCTGCTGGCCATCGTGACGGCGGGGGCACTGCTCGCCGCGGCGCTGCTCGCGGCGCTCGTCCTCTTCGACCGTGAGCAGCGTCCGCCCAGCCTGGGCATCCCGCTGCTCTCGCTCGCCGTCACCGGCGTCGGCGCGTCCGTCGTCGCCGGCACACCGTTGCTGCTCGCCGGCCACCTGTCGCTCGCCTGGGCGGACGTCGCCCTCGTGCTGATGGCGCTGTTCGTGGTCGTGGCCATCCGGGCCGACAGCTGGCGCACGTTCGCGGCGCCGTTCGCAGCCGCCTGCCTCGCGGCGTTCGCCGCGGCCGGCTCGTGGGCCTACGTCATCACCACGCCGATCGTGTTCGGCGTCCTCCTGATCAGCCTGCGCCGCTCTGGCCTGCAGGAACGCCCCGGCGCGAAGATCGGGGACGGACCCCGCGTGATCTGGCTCGCCGTCGGGGTCATGGTCGCGGGCATCGTGGCCGCCGTGCCGCAGTTCGTCGACGCGCTCCAGCAGGTGGGCCTCAAGGGCCTCTCCGGCGCGCTCGGCGGCGTGGCGCCGGTCGAGCCGCCCACCCTCGCCGGAGCCGTGCTCGTCGGCCTCGCCGTCGCGTACGTCGCGTACCGCTGGGCGGACAGCCTCAGCCTCGTGGTGACGCTGCTCATGGCGGCGGCGTCCACGAGCGCCGTCCTCGTGTTCCTGACCGGCGTCCTGCCCGAGAACACCCCGACCTACGCCCTCACCAAGAGCCTCTACGTCATCCTCGCGCTCGCCTCGCTGGGGGTGGTCGCGCTCGTCGCCCAGGCCTCACGGTCGCGCCACCAGCGGCTCCTGGTCGTGGGCTCGCTCGTGGTCGTCTCGCTGATCACCACCTCACCCACGTTCGGCTCCGTCATCAAGTGGCCGACCGCGGTCAGCGAGCCGGACTCCGGGCCGACCAAGCGGATCCTCGACCTGGCCGCCGGCGGCGACGGTCGACACCGGGTCGTGTGCCGACCGAGCCCCTACCAGGAGTCGATCTACAACTACCTGTGCAACCGCTGGACCGCCGCCATCTCCCCGACCCAGGGCACCGCCGACTTCCGGCTGGAGGTGCTCAAGGAGCCGGGAGCGGCGACGAACGCCTGGGCGAAGTACACCGCGAACGGCTTCCTCAAGGGTGCGACGGTCGGCGACGCCGCCGAGATCATGCAAGGTCAGTGCGTCCCGAACGCGGGAGTGGCCGGCACCTACCCGGCGCGCTACCCGAAGCTCGACGTACGGGTCCGCTCGTTCGAGCCCAAGCACCCGCTGGTGCTCAACGGTCACGTCGACGCGGTCCGCGCCTGCGGGAACAAGGTGTACGTCGTCGGCTGGGCGCCGTTCACCAAGGCCACGGAGTCGCTCGACGTGTGGGCTGACGGCCCCGTGAAGGTGCTGCGGGCCGGACGCCGCGAACGTGCGGACGTGCAGCAGCGCTCCGGCAACGGCTCCCTGCTCTCCCCCGGCTACGTGCTCGTGCTCAAGATGAAGCCGGCCCAGGCAGCCAAGGTGTGCGTGTCCCTCGACGGTGGGCAGGGCAGCATCCTCGGCGGGTCGCGCTCGGCGGGGTGCTCGTCCTCCTGACCGTGCGCGCGGCCGACCGCAGCGGCTGTGACATGATCCTGAGCCGTGAAGTCCTCGGAAGCTCTGCAGCTTCGCTCGCAAGCCGCCCTGCGACGGGCCGGTTTCGCCCTCGTTCGGGTCCATCGGCACCCGGGGCGCGACGCCTACGAACCGGCGCCGACCTGCCAGATCCCGGCCCTGGCGAACCTCTACCGGTTGTACTTCGGGGAGCCGTCGCCGGACCGGATCGTCGTCGAGGTGGGGGCGTTCGACGGCTACTCCTACAGCAACACCTGGCAGCTGGCGCGGATCGGTTGGCGCACCCTGCTCTTCGAGCCGGTGCCGGCGCACGCGGAGCTCTGCCGCCGTCGCTACCGCGGTCTCGACAACGTGTCGGTCCACGAGACGGCCGTCGGCTCCTCGCGAGGCACGATCAGCATGCGGGTCGGCGGGGAGTACTCCACCGCGCACGCGGGCACCGCCGACACCTACGAGGGCCTCCCCTATGCGTCCGGAAAGCTGACGACCTCGACGATCCACGTGGAGCAGGCGCGGCTGGACGACCTCCTGGAGCCGCTGCTGGGCCAGGACGAGCGGATCGACCTGCTCGTCGTCGACGTCGAGGGCTACGAGACCGACGTGTTCGACGGCTTCGACCTCGAACGGCACCGACCCCTCATGATCATCGTGGAGCTGACCGACACCCACCCGCGCTACGCGCACTCACGCGCGGGCTCCGCCCGGCTCGGCCTCCGCATCCTGGACGCGGGCTACGTCGTGGTCTCCAGGGACATGGGGAACACCGTGTACGTCGACCGCGAGCACTACGAACGTATCTCCCTGGGCTCGTCCTGACCGACGGGAGCGCGGCCGCTCCCCAACGACGAACGAGTTGGTGACACACATCCGCACTCTCGGCACCGGCCTGCGCGGCCTCATGGCGAGGACCGGGCTGCCGCCCCACGCTGTCTCGGTGGGTGCGGGCCTGGCCGTCTTCGGCGGCGGCTCGTACCTCTATCTCGCCTCCGCGGCGCGGGCGCTCGACCCCACCGAGTTCGGCGCGATCTCCGGCCTGTGGCTGCTCATGAACGTCCTCGGCATCGGTTTGTTCCTGCCCCTCGAGCAGGAGCTGGCACGCGCCCTGTCGGCCCGCAAGGCGGTCGGCCAGGGCGGACGCCCGGTGCTGGGCCGGGTGACCGTCCTCGGACTTGCCGGGCTGGCGCTGCTCGGGCTGCTGAGCCTGCCGTTCACCGGGCTGCTCGTGGACCGGGCGTTCGCGGGTGACGCCACCCTGCTGGCGCCCCTGTGGCTCGGTGTCGTCGGGTACGCCCTCGCCTTCGTCCAGCGGGGAGCGCTGGCCGGTACCTCGGAGTTCGGAGCCTACGGCCGTCAGCTCACCTGGGACGGGCTGGTGCGGGCGGTCGGAGCGCCGGTGCTGGTGATGGCGGGGGTCGACTCATCCCTCGCCTACGCCGTGCTTCTCGGTCTCGCCCCGTGGGTGTCGATCCTCGGCACGCTGCGTGCGCTGCGGCCCTCGATGCAGCCGGGTCCCCGTCCGCTCTGGACCGAGGTCGCCCACGCGCTCACCTTCCTGGTGATCGCGTCGTTCGGGTCGCTCGCTGTCGGCAACGCGGCGGCGCTGGTCGTCACCCTCGTGGCCGGTCACGAGGACCCGGCCCTGGTCGGCCGGGTCGTGTCGGGGGCGGCCCTGGCCCGACTGCCGGCGTTCATGTTCGTCGCCGTGCAGGCCGTGTTCCTCCCGGGGCTGGCGCACATGGCCGAGCTGGGCCAGTGGGACCGGTTCCGCTCGTCCGTGCTGCGCCTCTCGCTCTTCGCGAGCGGGCTGACCGCCGCGGCGGCCGTGGTCGTGGCGCTCGCCGGGTCCTGGCTCGTGGAGCTGATCTTCGGTGGCGGCCACCCGCTCGACAACGGCCCGCTGGTGCTGCTGACCATCGGCAGCGGGCTCTCGATCGTCGCGGCGATCGTGGGCCAGGCGCTCGTCGTGCTGCAGCGCTACCGGACGGCTGCGGTTGCCTGGGCCGCCGGCATGCTCGCGGTCGTGCTGGGCGCAATGGTGCCGCTCGACTCGTCGCTGGCTCGAGGCCTGCTCGCCTTCGTCGCGGGCATGGCCGTCGCCACCGTGTGGCTGCTCGCCGAGACGGTCCGGTGCGTGCGGCTCAGGCTGCGGGAGGCCGCCGCGGTGCCGGCGACCCGTCAGGCCTGAGGGACACCGTCGCGGACGAAGACGCCGTTGGCCTGGAGCATGGCCGCGGTGGTCGGGTCGGCGAACTCCGGCGCGACGTCGACGATCGTGAACCCGCGCCTGGTGACCGTCTCGAAGATGTCGGTGAACAGCTTCTGTCCGGCGTAGAGCGGCTGCAGCGACATCTCGAGCTGGAGGCCGCAGACGTCGTCGAGGCGGTCGCCGCAGCCGGCGAGCACCTGGTCCTCGAACCCCTGCGTGTCCACCTTGAGGAAGACCCGGCGAGCGCCGGCGACGTGCTCGTCGAAGCGGGTGTCGAGCCGCTCCACCGCGACCTCCTGGCTGGCGACGACGTGGGCCGACGGGGCGGCCTGGTCGTGCAGCGGCAGCATGTCGCGCAGGGAGCTGCTGTAGCTGTTCTTCGCGACGTTGATCGTGGCGGTGGTGTTCTCCGCCCCCAGCGCGATGTTCTCGTGCGACCACGCCACGTCCCCTGTCGCGACGCGGGCCAGCTCGGCGTACGCGTCCTTCAGGGGCTCGAACGAGCGGATCCGCCCGGTGTAGCCCAGGTCGCGCAGCTCGGTGGCGTACTGGCCGGCGTTGGCTCCGACGTCGAGGACGCAGTCGACACCCAGCCGGTCGAGGAGCTTGGCGACCCGGAACTGGGTGTCGTGGGTGGGGTACCTCACGAGGTCGACCCCGAAGCGGCGGGCGACGTCACGGGCGACCAGGGCTAGCGAACGCATGGTGACCAATCTTCTCCGAGATGCGGACCCGGAGACTCTATCGACCGGGCGACACCCGCGGCTGCGCGGGCAGGACGCCGGCGAGACCTGTCAGTGCTGGGACGGAGCGCCGGGTCCGGTGCGCACGCCCTCGGGGTCGTCGACCTGCATCGCCGAGTCGTAGGCGACGTAGTACGCCGGGCGCCCCTGCATCTGGGTGTACATCCGGCCGATGTACTCCCCCAGCAGCCCCAGGCAGAGCAGCTGCACGGCGCCCATCGTCACGACGATGACGACAGTCGAGGCCCAGCCGGGGACAGGGTTCCCGAACAGGCGGTTCACGACGACGTACGCCGCGAACAGCATCGCGAGCAGGGCACCGCCCACGCCGAGCGCCGTCGCCACCCGCAGCGGCGCCGTCGAGAAGCCGGTGAAGGAGTCGATCGACAGCGTGAGCATCTTGCCGAGCGTGTACTTCGAGGCACCGGCGGCGCGGGGCGCTCGCTGGTAGTGGACCTCGCCGGACGGGAACCCCAGCGCGGGGACCACGAACCGCAGCACGCGGTTGTGCTCAGGAAGCACGTTGACCGCGTCGACGGTGGCCCGCGACATCATCCGGAAGTCCCCCGCGTGGCTGACCGCCTCGGTCGAGGAGGCGCGGCGGATCAGCCGGTAGAAGACCTGGGCGCTCGTGCGCTTGAACAGCGTGTCGCTCGAGCGGTCCGACCGCACGCCGTAGACGACGTCGAGCCGCTGGGACCGCGCCAGCTCGAGCATCGCGGCGATCGACTCGGGCGGGTCCTGGAGGTCGGCGTCGATGGTCACCACGAAGTCCCCGTGCGACCGGACCAGTCCCGCGGAGATGGCGGCCTGGTGCCCGGCGTTGGCCCGGAGCCGCAGGACCCTCAGCTGCGGCCAGACCCGGCGCTCCTTCTGCAGCAGGGCGGCGGTGAGGTCCTGGGAGCCGTCGTCGACGGCCACCACCTCGTAGGAGCAGCCGATCCGGTCGAGCGCCGGCCGCAGCCGGGCCACGAGCAGCGGCAACGCCTGCTCCTCGTTGAACATCGGCACGACCACCGAGAGCTCCGGGTGCATGCCAGTTATCGTAGGCCGCTCGACATCAGGCCGCGCCCAACCTGGCGCGGAAGGGAGCACGTGGACCCGGTGGAGCCCCTCCTCGGCAAGGCCCTGAACCGTCTGGCCGGCGTCTTCCTCGTCGCCGTGGCCCTGGTCGCCCTCGTCGCACCCCGGGACCCGAACCTGACGTACTCGCCGTGGCGGGTGTCGGCGTTCCTCCTGGTCCTGCTGCTGGGCGCGGTGCTCGCGCACGTCGTGCACCGGCGACGGGCGTTGCGATGGGGCGGCCGAAGCCTCCGGCTGGCTTCGGTGCTGGTCACCGTCGTCGGAGCGGCCGTGTGCACCCTGCTCGCCTGGTCGCTGAGGTACGACGCGGGCTGGGACGCCCGCGTGGTCGCCGAGATGTCGCACCGCCTCGTGGGCGGACACGACCTGACCGCGTACCAGTACGGCTACCTGTCGCGGTACCCGAACAACCTTCCGCTCCTGGTGGTGGACAACCTCTGCGGCACCGTCGGCGGCGTCCTCCATCTCGCCCCCGGGACCGTCTCGGTGCTGCTCAACGGCCTCGGCCTCGCGGTGACGCTGCAGGCGACGTACTGGCTCGTCGCGATGCTGCGCGGGCCGTCCCGCGGCATCGCCGCCCAGCTGCTGGTGCTCGCGCTGGTCGGGCTCTCCCCGTGGATGTCGGTGGCCTACACGGACCTGGTCTCGATGCCGCTCGTCACGCTGGCCACCGCGCTCGTGGTGGCGGTCCCCCGCGCGCGGTCCCGCGGCCTGAGCACGGCGTACGCGCTGCTTGCCGCGGGTTGCCTGCTCCTCGCCTACGTGGTGAAGACGACCCCGGTCGTCAGCGTGGTGGCGGTCGTCCTGGTCGCGCTGCTGGCGATGCGCTCGGTCTCGAGCGCGACGCGTCGCACGGTCGCGATCGGCCTCCTCGCCGGTCTCGCGCTCTTCGCCGGCGGCACCGTCGTCGCCAAGCAGGTTCTGCCCGTGGCGGCAGGCGTCACCGCGGAGCGCATCGACCGGTCCCGGACACCTCCGACGGTCTGGTGGGTCTACATGGCCACCACCCAGCACGCCGTGGACGGGCACATGCGCTACGGCGGCTACGACACCGACATCGTGCGTGCCACCCGGCAGCTGGACCGGGAGGCCTCCGCGCGGTACGCCCGGGCCGGGCTGGAGCAACGTCTCGCGGACCTCGGCCCGGCCGGGTACGCCACGTTCCTCGCCAACAAGGCCGCGTGGAACTGGGGCGACGGGATGTTCTGGGCGTGGGGCGAGGGGGACGACGCCAACGAGCCGGCGCTGGTCCACGGGCCGTTGACCCGCGCCGTCCGGACCTGGAACCACCCGGCCGGCGACGGGTACGCGTGGCGGGCGGCGCTGGCCGAGGCGGTCTGGCTCCTGCTCCTGCTCGCGACGGGACTGCGGCTGCTGAGGGTCCCGTGGAGCCGGGACACGGGTCTGCTGGTGCTGTCCGTGCTCGGGATCGCCGCCTTCACCCTGGTGTTCCAGGGACGGTCCCGCTACCTGCTGACGTACGTGCCGCTGGTGGTGGCCCTCTGGGCCGTCCTCAGACCGGCCGGGTGGCGGCCAGGACGACGGAGGACCCGAACGGCAGGTCACGCCGAGCCAGCCACCGCTGGTCGAGCCGGCTGAGGCGCGCGAGCGTCCGGTCGACGATCGCGGGCGTCTCCGGGATGGTCACGACGTCCTCGGGGCCGGTCGGGCCCGCGACGAGCTTGGTCTTCGCCCGCCGAAGCAGTCGCTCGGTGGCGAAGAACGGGAACACCGCGGCGAACGCGTAGGTCGCGCGGTCCACCCGGAGCCCGGTGCGCTCGACGGCGGCGACCAGCCGGGGGCGGGTGTAGCGCCGATAGTGCCCGTTGACGGTGTCGTGGTCGCTCCACGCCCAGTTGTAGGCGGGCACGGACACGAGCAGACGCCCGCCGGGCCGGAGCACCCGGGCCAGCTCGTCGAGGATCGCGTGCTCCGGCTCCACGTGCTCGATCACGTCGAAGGCGGTGACCACGTCGAACGTGTCGTCCGGGAAGGGCAGCGCGGTCGCGGACGCGCAGACGCCGCCCGGGCCCAGGCCGCGCACGTCGACATCGACCGCGGTGTGCTGGCCGCCGCGCAGCCAGCCCACGCTCGGGCCGTCCGCGCTTCCCACGTCGAGGATGCGGCCGGACGTCTCGGCGTGCGACTCCAGGACCGTGCGGAGCAGCTCGGCGCGGGTGGCGTACCACCAGTGCTCCGGACGGTGGATCGACGGCGAGCCGCCGTGATGGGTCACGGGCATGGCCGGGACCCTATCCGTCCGCTGTGAACCACTGTCACTCCGCTCACTCCACCGGTCTCACTCCACCGGCAGACCGCGCCCGCGCGCGATGAGCATCCGCTGGACCTCGGAGGTGCCCTCGCCGATCTCCAGGACCTTGGCGTCCCGGTAGAACCGGGTGACGGGGTACTCCTCCATGAAGCCGTAGCCACCGAAGACCTGGGTGGCGATGCGCGTCGCCGTGACGGCCGACTCGGTGGCGTAGAGCTTGGCGATCGCGGCGGCCTGCTTGAACTCCTTCATCGGCCGGCCGGCGTCCTTCATGGCGGCCGCCTTGTAGGTCAGCATCCGCGAGGCCTCGAGCATCACCTCGAGGTCGGCGACCTGGAAGGCCACGCCCTGCTTCGAGCCGATGGGTACGCCGAAGGTGGTGCGCTCGCCGGCGTACTGGACGGACATGTCGAGGCAGGCCTGGATGCAGCCGACCGCGAGGGCGGCGATGGCGACCCGGCCGTCGTCGAGGGTGGCCAGGAACTGTGCGAAGCCGCGGCCGCGCTCACCGAGCAGGTTGGCCTCGGGGACGCGGGCGTCCTCGAAGGTCAGCGGGTGCGTGTCGGAGGCGTGCCAGCCGAGCTTGTCGTAGGCCGGCTCGGCGGTGAAGCCGGGGGTGCCGGACGGCAGGATGATCGTGCTGACCTCGGCCTTGCCCGTGTCGCGCGTGCCGGTGCGGGCGGTGACGGTCACCAGCGAGGTGATGTCGGAGCCGGAGTTGGTGATGAACTGCTTCGAGCCGTTGACGACCCACTCGCCGTCGACGAGCTCGGCCTTGGTCTTGGTGGCGCCCGCGTCGGAGCCGGCACCGGGCTCGGTGAGGCCGAAGCCGGCGAGGGTGCGGCCGGCGACCAGGTCGGGCAGCCACTGCTGCTTCTGCTCGTCCGTGCCGAAGGTCAGGATCGGGTTGATGCCGAGGCCGACCGCGGCCTCGAGAGTGATGCCCATCGACTGGTCGACGCGGCCGATCTCCTCGATGGCCACGCACAGCGACGTGAAGTCGCCGTCCTCGCCCATCCCGCCGAACTCCTCGGGAGCGGTGAGCCCCATCAGCCCGAGCTCGCCCATCTTCTGCACCACGTCGGTCGGGAAGTGGTGGTCCTTGTCCCACCGGGCGGCGTGCGGGGCGATCTCGCCGAGGGCGAACTCGCGCACGCTCTTGCGGAAGGTCTCGTGCTCGGGGGACAGCTCGAACGGGGACACCGGAACTCCTCTGCAGGTCTTACGCTTACGTCAACGTAAGCAGCGTAGATCGCTTCCGTAACGGAAGGGCAACCCGTTGAACCCAACCGAGACCACCTGGTCCATCACCGAGCTGGCCGAGGAGTTCGGGGTCACGCTCCGCACCATCCGGCACTACGAGGACGTCGGCCTGATCACGCCCGAGCGGCGCGGCAGCTCGCGGGTCTTCCACACCCGCGACCGGATCCGGCTCCAGCTGATCCTGCGCGGCAAGCGGCTCGGCTTCTCGCTGCCCGAGATCCGCACGATCGTGAACATGTACGACGAGCAGCCCGGCGAGGCCGGTCAGCTCCAGTACCTCCTCGACCAGATCGACGTACGGCGCGCCGAGCTCGACCAGCTCCGTCGCGACATCGACGAGACGATGGCCGAGCTCGCGCACGTCGAGCAGCGCTGCCGCGAGGACCTCGCCGCCCTGGAAACCAGTTGAGTCCGTCCGCGGCCACCGCCACGCTGGGCCGGTGAGCGACCTCGTGATCACCACCTACGCCGAGCGGCCCGCGTACGTCGACCGGTGGTTCGACATGCCGGACTCCTGGCCGGAGTTCATGCGCTACGACGACGTCGCCTACGCCTACTTCGGCGGCGTGATCGCGGCGTTCCCGCACCTCAACGTGCTGGCGACCCTGGACGGCGTCCAGGTCGCCCGCGGGATGGCCGCGCCGTTCGCGCTGCACGGCGGGAAGCGCACGGGCGAGCTCCCGGTCGGCGGGTGGGACCGGGTCCTGACCTGGGCGTTCCACGACCGTGAGCGAGGCGTCGAGCCCGACACGGTCACCGCCCTGGAGATCGCGATCGACCCCGCCCACCTCGGGACGGGACTGTCCCACCGGATGCTCGCGGCGATGCGCGACGCCGCGGCCGCGGCGGGGTTCGCCGAGCTCGTGGCGCCGGTCCGGCCCAACGAGAAGCACCGGGAGCCGCACGTGCCGATGGCGGAGTACGTCACCCGCACCCGCGACGGACGGCCTGCCGGTCGACGCCTGGCTCCGCACGCACGTCCGGGCGGGGGCCACGATCGACTCGGTCGCCACCCGCTCGATGGTGATGGCCGGCACCCTGGACGAGTGGCGGGAGCGGACCGGCCTGCCGTTCGACGAGCCGGGCGAGGTCGTGGTGCCCGGCGCACTGACGACGGTGCTCTGCCGGCCCGACCTCGACGTCGCCGTGTACGTCGAGCCCAACGTCTGGGTGCGGCACCGGCTCCGCTGAGCGCTTTGGTTGAATCCGGGCATGCGCTACGCCATGACCGGTGCGACCGGGTTCGTCGGGGGCGCTCTCGCCCGCCTGCTGCGCGACGAGGGCCACGAGGTGCGGGCACTCGTCCGCGACCCCGCCCGGGCGAGCGACCTCGCCGCGCTCGGCGTCGAGCTGGTGCCGGGCGACCTCGACGACGCCACCGCGCTGGACGCCCTGTGCCGCGACGTGGACGGGCTCTTCCACGTCGCCGGCTGGTACAAGCTCGGCCAGCGCGACCCGTCGGTCGGCGACCGCGTCAACGTCGACGGCACCCGCAACGTGCTGGCCGCGGCGCAGCGGGCGGGCGTGCCCAAGGTCGTCTACACGAGCACCCTGGCGGTCAACTCCGACACCCACGGCCAGGTGTACGACGAGACCCACCGGCACACCGGTCCGTTCACGAGCCACTACGACCTGACCAAGGCGCGAGGCGCACGAGATCGCGGAGCGGTTCGCGTCCGAGGGCCTGCCGGTCGTGATCGTGCAGCCGGGCCTGGTCTACGGCCCCGGCGACACCGCCCAGACCGGTGCGTTCATCGAGCAGGTCGTGCGCGGCAGACGGCCACAGGTGCCCGCCGGCGGCGAGGTCTGCTGGGCGCACGTCGACGACATCGCGTCGGGGCACCTGCTCGCGATGAGCCAGGGCGTGGCCGGCGAGTCCTACATGCTGGCCGGCCCGCGGGCCACGTTCGCCGACGGCCTGCGCCGGGTCGCCGCGATCGCCGGCACGAAGGGCCCGATGGTGCTGCCGACCGGCGTCGTGCGCGCCGCCGCGGGCGTGACGGCCGCGCTCGGGCGCGTCGTACCCCTGCCGCCGGACTACGCCGCCGAGACGATGCGCGCCGGCCTGGCGACGTACCTCGGCACGCCCGCCAAGGCCGAGCGGGACCTCGGCTGGCACGCCCGCGACCTCGACACCGGCCTGCGCGAGACGGTGGCGGCGCTGCGCGGCTGATCCTCAGCGGCTCAGCTTCTTCGCGGCCTTCTCCGCCTGGCGCTTGGCCTTCTTCTTGGCCTTCTTGCGCGCCTTGCGGCTGAGCTTCTTCCCCTTCTTCCTGCCCTCGTCGACCGGGTGCGACATCGCGCGCGGCAGCATCAGCGCCACCGACCTGGTGAACATCCGCCGCGCCAGCATCAGCAGCGGGATCCCCACCGGCAGCAGGATCACCGTCACACAGAGCAGCACCGCGACCAGCCCGAGCAGCGACGCCCCGATCCAGAGCAGTGCACCACCGAGTCCTCGGACGAACCTCATCTCCTCCACCTCCCTCTCCTGCCACCTGATACCCCGATCGGCCCGTCCGGACTCGGTGATCGCCACCGAAGCCGAGGTCCTAGACTCCGGCGGGACGGGTACGCCAGCACCAGCCGCAGCAGCGAGGAGTCCACCGTGGCCGAGGTCAAGCCGCTCCAGAAGGTCCTGATCGCCAACCGCGGCGAGATCGCGGTCCGGGTGATCCGGGCCTGCAAGGACGCCGGGATCGGCAGTGTCGCGGTGTACGCCGACCCCGACCGGGACGCGCTGTTCGTGCGGCTGGCCGACGAGGCGCACAGCCTCGGCGGGGCCACCCCGGCCGACTCCTACCTCGACATCGAGAAGATCGTCGCCGTCGCGCAGAAGACGCGGCGCCGACTCCGTGCACCCGGGCTACGGCTTCCTCGCCGAGAACCGCGACTTCGCCCAGGCCGTGCTCGACGCCGGCCTCGTGTGGATCGGCCCGCCGCCGGCCGCGATCGAGAACCTCGGCGACAAGGTGAAGGCCCGGCACATCGCCGAGAAGGTCGGCGCTCCCCTGGTGGCCGGCACCAAGGACCCGGTGTCGGACGCCGACGAGGTCGTCGCCTTCGCCAAGGAGTACGGCCTGCCGATCGCGATCAAGGCCGCCTTCGGCGGCGGCGGCCGCGGGCTCAAGGTGGCCCGCAAGGAGGAGGAGGTCGCCGAGCTCTACGAGTCGGCGGTCCGCGAGGCGGTCAGCGCCTTCGGCCGCGGCGAGTGCTTCGTGGAGAAGTACCTCGACAAGCCGCGCCACGTCGAGACCCAGTGCCTGGCCGACCAGCACGGCAACGTCGTCGTGGTGTCGACCCGCGACTGCTCGCTCCAGCGCCGTCACCAGAAGCTCGTCGAGGAGGCGCCCGCGCCGTTCCTGTCCGACGAGCAGATGAAGACCCTCTACGACTCCTCCAAGGCGATCCTGCGCGAGGCTGCCTACGTCGGCGCGGGCACCTGCGAGTTCCTGGTCGGCCAGGACGGCACGATCTCGTTCCTCGAGGTGAACACCCGGCTGCAGGTCGAGCACCCGGTCTCGGAGGAGGTCACCGGCCTCGACCTGGTGCGGGAGATGTTCCGCATCGCCGCCGGCGAGGAGCTCGGGTACGACGACCCGAAGGTCGAGGGCCACTCGATCGAGTACCGCATCAACGCGGAGGACCCGGGCTCGAACTTCATGCCCGCACCGGGCACGCTCACCCGCTGGCACGCCCCCGCCGGACCGGGTGTCCGTCTCGACGGCGGCTACGACCAGGGCGAGACCGTGCCGGGCTCGTTCGACTCGCTCGTCGCGAAGCTCATCGTCACCGGTCGCGACCGCACCCAGGCGCTGGAGCGGTCCCGCCGCGCGCTCGACGAGTTCGTCGTCGACGGCATGCCGACGGTGATCCCGTTCCACCAGACGGTCGTGAACGACCCGGCGTACATCGGCGACGGGGACTCCTTCGGCGTCTACACGTCGTGGATCGAGACCGAGTTCGACAACCAGATCCCGCCCTACGCCGGTGGCGCCGACGCCGTCGAGGCCGAGGAGCGGCAGGCCGTCACGGTCGAGGTCGGCGGACGCCGCATCGAGGTCGTGCTGCCCGCCGGGTTCGCGGCCGGCGCCGCCGCCGGTGCCGGCGCGCAGAAGAAGCCGAAGCGCGAGAAGAAGAAGGCCGGCGCCGCGGCGTCCGGCGACTCGGTCACCTCGCCGATGCAGGGCACGATCGTCAAGGTCGCCGTCGAGGAGGGCCAGGAGGTCGCCGAGGGCGACGTGATCGTGGTCCTCGAGGCGATGAAGATGGAGCAGCCGCTCAAGGCCCACAAGGCCGGCACCGTCACCAGCCTGTCCGCGTCGGTGGGCGACACCGTCACCAGCGGCGCAGTCGTCTGCGAGCTCAAGGACTGATCACGCACGGGTGAACGGTCGGGGAACACTCCCCGGACCTCGCCGCCCGAGGTCGTCACGGCGCCACTGAACGGTCCACCATGGCCGGATGAGCGCCCCGATCACCTTCCTCATGTACGACGTGTCCGGTCGCGGCGGCGTGGCGCGCTCGGTCGTGAACCTCGCGAACCGGCTCGCGGACCACCGCGACGTGCGGGTCGTGAGCCTGCACCGGCGGGCCGGCCGACCGACGTACGAGCTGGACCCGCGGGTGTCCCTGGAGGTGCTGGTCGGCGATGCCGTGACGTCGCCCGTCGACCGGCTGCGGCAGCGCCGGCGCACGGCCCTGCGGCCCCTCCCCGCCGAGAAGCACATGACCCGGCTCACCGACCGGGTGCTGCGCCGTCGGCTCTCGACCCTCGAGCCGGGCGTGCTCATCTCGACCCGACCCTCGCTGCACCTCGCCGCGGTGCGTTGGGCGGCGCCCGGAGTGCGGCTCGTCGGTCAGGACCACAAGAACTTCTCGACCCGGTTCTCCGGCGCGCGGCAGGCTGACGTGCTCCGCGAGGTCGTCCCGCGGCTCGACGCCTACGTGGTGCTCACCCACGCCGACGCCGAGGACTACCGGCGCGAGCTGCCCGGGCTGTCCACCCGGGTCGAGGTGATCCGCAACGCGCTGCCCTGGGCGCCGGCTGCCGCGCCGGCGCCGCTGTCCTCGAAGGTGGTGGTCGCCGCCGGGCGGCTGGCCAAGGAGAAGGGGTTCGGGCGGATGCTCGAGGCATTCGCACCCGTCGCCCGCGTCCACCGGGACTGGCAGCTGCACATCTACGGCGAGGGCCCCCAGCGGGGTGTGCTGACCGACAAGGTCCGGCGGCTCCGGCTCGACGACCAGGTCCGGCTGCCGGGGTACGCCGACGACTTCCGGGGCGTGCTGGCCGGGGCTGCGACGTACGCCATGACCTCGCGCGCCGAGGGCTTCCCGATGGTGCTCATCGAGGCGCTCAGCGTCGGGCTCCCGCTCGTCGCGATGGACTGCCCGCGCGGCCCGGGCGAGATCGTCCGCGACGGCAAGAACGGCTTCCTGGTCGACGACTGCGACATCGCCGGCTTCGGCGACGCGCTCGGCCTGCTGGTGGAGAACGACGAGCTCCGTCGCGACTGCGGCCGGCAGGCCCTGGAGGACTCCCACCGCTACACCGCGGACGCGGTGCTGGCCGACTGGCTGACGCTCCTCGACGACCTCTGATCTGCACGCGGCCGCCACCCGGGCGACATGTCGCGTTCACCGCGGCCCGCCACCGTCGAGGCATGAGCCAGCGCGTGTACCTCCACGTCGGCGTCCCCAAGAGCGGCACGACGTTCCTGCAAGCCTCGCTCGACGAGAACAAGAAGGCGCTCAAGGAGGCCGGGGTGCTCTACCCCTCCGGCCACGAGCGGATGTTCCTGGCCGCGGTCGACGTGCGCGGCGCCCACAAGGCCTGGGGTCGCACCCGGGCCGAGGTCGACGGCACCTGGGACACCCTGTGCCGCAAGGCCCGCAAGCACGACGGCGTCACCGTGATCAGCCACGAGCTGCTCGGCGCCGCCTCCCTGCACCAGATCACCGAGGCTCTGACGATGCTGCGCGGCGTCGAGGTGCACCTCGTGGTCACCGCCCGTGACCCCGCCCGGCAGGCGGCGGCCGAGTGGCAGGAGGGCATCAAGCACGGGCGCCGGCTGACGTTCGAGCAGTTCCGGCGACGGGTGCTCGACGACGCCGCGGAGACCGACTACGCCCGCCGCTACCGGGCCAACCAGGACCTGCCCGCGGTGCTCGCCCGCTGGGGTGGCTCGCTGCCGGCGTCGCGCGTGCACGTCGTCACCTGCCCGCCGCCGAACGCCGACCCGCAGGTGCTGTGGGAGCGGTTCTGCGGGGTCATCGGCGTCGACCCCACGCAGTTCCCGGCCGCGGGTCCCGGCAGCGCGAACACCTCGCTCGGCACCACCGAGATCGACCTGCTGCGGCGCGTGAACGTGGCGCTCGCGAAGCGGCTCGTGCAGCCGGAGTACGGCCGTGTCGTCAAGCAGCTCTACGCCCAGGACATCCTGCCGGGGCGCCGGTCCGCCCGGCCCGTCGTACCCCACGAGATGTACGACGACCTGGCCGTCGTCGGCGAGCGGTGGGCCAAGGAGATCGACAAGGCCGGGTACGTCGTCCACGGTGACCTGGCCTCGCTGGTGCCGGTCGCACCCGCCGAGCCGGGGCCGCACCCGGACGACGTCGACCCGCGTGACGGCCTGGAGTCCGCCGCCGCCGCCACCGCCGAGCTGCTCGTCGCGATGCAGCGCCGCGGCGCCGACGTCGAGCGTCTCGAGGCCGAGAACGCCAAGCTCCGCAAGAAGCGCAAGCTCCTCAAGCGTCGCCTCCGGGCCGCCGAGGACGACTGACCCCCTCCGGGTAGTCCGTGACGTTCTGCACCCTCCGGGGGTGGAAACCAGCCAGTACGTCACGGACTACCGGACCGGGCGGAGCCCGGACGCGGACTGAGACTCGCAACCTGGGGGCAACCCAGTCCCCGCTAGCCTGCCCTGCATGTTCACCAAGGTGCTGGTCGCCAACCGGGGCGAGATCGCGGTCCGCGCGTTCCGGGCCGCCTACGAGCTCGGCGCGCAGACGGTCGCGGTCTTCCCGCACGAGGACCGGGGCTCCGAGCACCGGCTGAAGGCGGACGAGGCCTACGAGATCGGTGAGCGCGGGCACCCGGTGCGGGCCTACCTCGACCCGGACGTGATCGTGCAGGCCGCGGTGAGCGCCGGGGCCGACGCGGTGTACCCCGGCTACGGCTTCCTCTCCGAGAACCCCAAGCTCGCCGAGGCCTGTGCGAACGCCGGCATCACCTTCATCGGCCCGACCGCCGAGGTGCTCACCCTCACCGGCAACAAGGCGCGCGCCATCGCCGCGGCCAAGGCGGTCGGCGTCCCGACCCTGGCTTCGGTCGACCCGTCCACGGACGTCGACGAGCTCGTCGCGTCGGCGAGCGACCTGCCCTACCCGCTGTTCGTGAAGGCGGTGGCCGGCGGCGGTGGCCGCGGCATGCGCCGGGTCGACGAGCCCGACGCGCTGCGCGAGGCGATCGAGACCTGCATGCGCGAGGCCGAGGGCGCCTTCGGCGACCCGACCGTGTTCGTCGAGCAGGCCGTCGTCGACCCGCGGCACATCGAGGTGCAGATCCTGGCCGACGGCTCCGGCAACGTGATCCACCTCTACGAGCGGGACTGCTCGGTGCAGCGTCGGCACCAGAAGGTCGTCGAGATCGCACCGGCGCCGAACCTCGACCCGGAGCTCCGGGACCGGATGTGCGCCGACGCGGTCCGCTTCGCGAAGGAGATCGGCTACCGCAACGCCGGCACCGTGGAGTTCCTGCTCGACCCGCAGGGCAACTACGTCTTCATCGAGATGAACCCGCGCATCCAGGTCGAGCACACCGTGACCGAGGAGGTCACCGACGTCGACCTGGTGCAGGCGCAGATGCGCATCGCCTCCGGGGAGGACCTCGACGACCTCGGGCTCGCGCAGGAACGCGTGACGCTGCGCGGCGCGGCGCTCCAGTGCCGGATCACCACCGAGGACCCGGCGAACGGGTTCCGCCCCGACACCGGCGTCATCACGACCTACCGGTCGCCCGGTGGTGCGGGCGTGCGACTCGACGGCGGGACGACGTACACGGGGGCGGAGGTGAGCGCCCACTTCGACTCGATGCTGGCCAAGCTCACCTGCCGCGGCCGGGACTTCGCCTCCGCGGTCGACCGGGCCCGGCGGGCCGTCGCGGAGTTCCGGATCCGCGGCGTGTCCACGAACATCCCGTTCCTGCAGGCCGTGCTCGACGATGCGGACTTCCGCGCCGGCCGCGTCACCACCGCGTTCATCGAGGAGCACCCGCAGCTGCTGACCGCGCGGTCGTCGGCCGACCGCGGCACCAAGCTGCTGACCTACCTCGCCGACGTGACCGTGAACCGGCCGTACGGCGAGGCGCCGGTCTCCGTCGACCCGGTGACCAAGCTGCCCCGCGTCGACCTGTCCGTGCCGGCTCCGGACGGCACCCGGCAGGCGCTGCTGTCGCTGGGGCCGGAGGGCTTCGCCCGGGCGCTGCGCGAGCAGAAGCCGGTCGCCGTCACCGACACGACGTTCCGCGACGCGCACCAGTCGCTGCTGGCCACCCGGGTCCGCACCCGCGACCTCACCGCGGTGGCCGGGCACGTCGCCCGCACGACGCCGCAGCTGTGGAGCCTCGAGGCGTGGGGCGGGGCGACGTACGACGTGGCGCTGCGCTTCCTGTCCGAGGACCCGTGGGAGCGGCTCGCCAAGCTGCGCCAGGCGGTGCCGAACATCTGCCTGCAGATGCTGCTGCGCGGCCGCAACACGGTCGGCTACACGCCGTACCCCACCGCGGTCACCGAGGCCTTCGTGCAGGAGGCGGCGGCCACCGGCATCGACGTGTTCCGGGTGTTCGACGCGCTCAACGACGTCGAGCAGATGCGGCCCGCGATCGAGGCGGTGCGGGCCACCGGGACCACGGTCGCGGAGGTCGCGCTCTGCTACACCGGCGACCTGTCGGACCCGGGCGAGAAGCTGTACACCCTCGACTACTACCTGCGCCTCGCCGAGCGGATCGTCGACGCCGGCGCGCACGTGCTCGCGATCAAGGACATGGCCGGGCTGCTGCGCGCGCCGGCGGCCCGGACGCTGGTCCGCGCGCTGCGCGAGCGGTTCGACCTGCCCGTGCACCTGCACACCCACGACACCCCGGGCGGCCAGCTCGCGACGCTCCTCGCCGCCATCGATGCGGGGGTCGACGCCGTCGACGCCGCGTGCGCGTCGATGTCCGGGACCACCTCGCAGCCCGCGCTCTCGGCGCTCGTCGCGACCACCGACCACTCGGCGCGGGCGACCGGGCTGGACCTGAAGGCGGTCTGCGACCTCGAGCCCTACTGGGAGGCGACCCGCCGGGTCTACGCGCCGTTCGAGTCCGGCCTGCCGTCGCCGACCGGGCGCGTGTACACCCACGAGATCCCCGGCGGCCAGCTCTCGAACCTCCGCCAGCAGGCCATCTCGCTCGGCCTCGGCGAGAAGTTCGAGCAGATCGAGGACATGTACGCCGCCGCCAACGACATCCTCGGCAACATCGTGAAGGTCACGCCGTCCTCGAAGGTCGTCGGCGACCTCGCCCTGCACCTCGTCGCGGTCGGCGCCGACCCCGCCGAGTTCGAGGCCGAGCCGGGCAAGTTCGACGTACCCGACTCGGTGATCGGCTTCCTGTCCGGCGAGCTCGGCGACCCGCCCGGCGGCTGGCCGGAGCCGTTCCGCACCAAGGCGCTCGAGGGCCGCACGGTCAAGCCCGTGCAGGCCGACCTCGACGAGGAGCAGCGCGAGGGCCTGCGCCAGGACCGGCGCGGGACGCTGAACCGGCTGCTGTTCCCGGGCCCGACCAAGGAGTTCGCGGAGTCGCGGCAGAAGTACGGCGACGTGTCGGTGCTGCCGACCGCGCAGTACCTCTACGGCCTCACCACCGGCGACGAGCACCAGGTCGAGCTCGAGGAGGGCAAGCGGCTGATCTTCGGCCTGCAGGCGGTCAGCGGCGCCGACGAGCGCGGCATCCGCACCGTCATGTGCACGATCAACGGCCAGCTGCGCCCGGTGAACGTCCGCGACCGCTCGGTCTCGGCCGACGCGCCCACCCAGGAGCGGGCCGACACCTCGAAGCCGGGCCACGTGGCCGCGCCGTTCGACGGCGTGGTCTCGGTGGGCGTCTCCGAGGGCGACCACGTCGAGGCCGGCGCGACCGTCGCCACCATCGAGGCGATGAAGATGGAGGCCTCCATCACCGCCCCCGTCGGCGGCACCGTCGAGCGCCTCGCCTTCACCGGCACCCAGCAGGTCGAGGGCGGCGACCTCGTCGTCGTCCTGTCCTGACCCCCCTCCCGCCGACCCGGGACAAAGTCCCGTCGAGCCGGGGCAAAGTCACCGTCGAGCCGGGGCAAAGTCACCGTCGAGCCGGGGCACGTGCCGGCCCCCGGCTCGATCGGAACTATCTCGCGGCTCGACAGGAATCTTGACCCGGCTCGACCGGATTTTGACCCGGGTCAGCGGGTGACGACGGTGAACCAGGAGGAGCGGAGGCCGAAGCGCGCGCGGAAGGCGTCGCCGGAGACGGTGACGTCGTTCTTGGTGCCGTCGAGGACCAGCGTCCAGACCCGGCCCTTCCAGTCGCCGTTGCCGTCGCGGCGGGTGACGTCGATGCCCTTGAGGGTGCCGACACCCGGGTACGCGCGTTCGATCTTGGCGGCGCCGAGCTCGGTCGACCAGGCGTGCACCGGGTTGCCGTCGTAGTCGTCGTAGGGGTCGGCCTTGGCGGCGAGGTACGGCACGCTCCCGGCCGACGTCCAGCCGCCGCTGCTGGACGAGAACTGCGCGAACGCGGGCTTCCCGTCGAAGGTCAGGATCTGGTTCGCGGTCGCCGTGACGGCGGCGTTGCTGCGTGGGTCCTCGGCGCCCGCTCCGCCGTACACCTGGCAGTACGACGTGTCGCAGATCTGGTAGTAGCGGGACGGGAACTGGTCGCGCGACCAGGTGGCGTACGTGCGCGCGGCCACCGCCTGCGCCTTGACGGCCTCGGGCTGCCAGGACGCCGGCATCTCCCGTGGGATCACGCCGCGCACGTAGTCGTCCATCGACAGCACGTTGACGGTGTCGCGGGCCTTGCCGCCCTCGACCGGAGACGCCGAGCGCAGCGAGCCGCGGTAGCTCCGCGCGCCGGCCGGCGTGAAGAGCGTCATCGGGGTGGGGGCGCCGAACTGCCCGTCACCGGCGAGGGCCGCGCGCCCGCCAGGCTTCCACCGGTGCCACGACCCGGTCAGGTAGTCGACGACGCTCTTGTTCCCGGCGCCGACCGCGATCCGCCAGCGCTTCACACCGTTCGGCGTGGGCAGGGTGTACGTCTTCGCGGCGTCGATGTCCCTCAGCCGCAGACCCGGCACCGCGGCCACGACGACGTCCGCCGTGGTGTCCGCGCTGATCAGCACCCGCACCTTGCCGGTCACCTGCGACCACGTCGTGCTCGGGTAGTAGAAGTCGATGATCTGCTTGTAGGTCAGGCCCTGCTTGGCCGCACCCTGGGCGCCGTACTGCGACATGCCGTGCCCGTGCCCGAAGCCGTGCCCGCTGAGCACGACGGTCCGCGCGACGGCGTACGACTGGCTCACCTCGACCGCGCCCGCCGGCAACGAGACCGCGACGACGAGCCCGGCGGTGACGCCGGACGCGAGCGCGCGCCAGCCTGGGGTCATCGGTGTCCCTCCCAAGACGAAGCCGTGACAAAGGTGCAGGAGAAGCCTGCTGTGACAGCAGAGTATGCCCGTGAAGGATGAGGACTGAAACGGATCCGAGAACTACATCGGTGTAGTTCGATTCCCTTCTACGCAAGGGGATTCGGACCCCACGGGTAGCCTCGCCGTATGGAGCTCGTGGTGCTGCTGGTCGTCATCGGCGCGGTCGTCCTCGTCGCGCAGACGGTGTCGCGTCGCAACCGTGAGCGCGCCCTCGAGGAGCGCCGCGCCGCCGACCTCGACGCGGTGCGCAAGGTGACCGACGAGGACGTGACCCGCTTCGGCGAGGAGCTCCAGCGTCTCGACAGCGAGCTCCTGACCACCGAGCTCGACGAGGCCACCCGTCAGGACTACCAGCGCGCCCTCGACTCCTACGAAGCCGCCAAGGAGTCGCTTGCTCGGGTCACCACGCCCGACGAGATCCGGCACGTCACCGAGGCCCTCGAGGACGGCCGCTACGCCGTCGCCTCCGTGAAGGCGCGTGTCGCAGGCGAGCCTCTGCCGGTACGTCGACCTCCGTGCTTCTTCAACCCGGCGCACGGTCCGTCCACCACGGACATCGAGTGGGCACCTCCCGGCGGCCAGCCGCGGCAGGTCCCGGTGTGCGCCGCGGACGCGGACCGCGTCTCCCAAGGCGCGGAGCCGGACATCCGCACCGTCCAGCAGGGCGTCGGCCGGGTGCCCTACTGGCAGGGCGGGCCGGCCTACTCGCCCTGGGCCTCCGGCTACTTCGGCGGCTACGCGACCTCCGGCCTGCTCCCCGGCTTCCTGCTGGGCTCGCTGCTCGCGCCTGGCTGGGGCGGCTTCGACGGCGACCCCTTCGACAGCTCGTACGACGACGGGGGCGACTCCGGCGGTGACGGAGGCGGCGACTCCGGCGACGGGGGCGGTGACGGCGGAGGTGACGCCGGAGGTGACGGCGGCGACGGTGGTGGCTGGGACTTCGGCGGCGACGGCGGAGGCTTCGACTTCGGCGGCGGCGACTTCGGGGGCTTCTGACCCGGCTCGACCGGAACTCTGACCCGGCTCGACGGGAACTCTGACCCGGCTCGACCGGAACTTTGACCCGGCTCGGCGTCTAGGTGCGGAAGACGTGGAGGCGGCGCGCGGCCTCGGCGACGGAGCCGCTCATGGACGGGTACACCGTGAAGGCGTGCGCGAGCTGATCGGCGGTGAGGTTCTCCGCGACCGCGATCGCGACGGGGTGGATCAGCTCGGAGGCCCGCGGGCCGACGACGACACCGCCGACGACGATGCCGGTGCCCGGCCGGGCGAACAGCTTCACGAAGCCGTCGCGGACGCCCTGCATCTTGGCGCGTGGGTTGCCGGAGAGCGGCAGCATCACGCACTCGGCGTCGATCTCGCCGGCGTCGACGGCCTTCTGCGACCAGCCGACGGTGGCGATCTCGGGGGCGGTGAACACGTTGGAGGAGACGGTCTTGAGGTCCAGCGGCGCCACCGCGTCGCCGAGGAAGTGCCACATGGCGATCCGGCCCTGCATCGCCGCGACCGAGGCGAGCATCAGCACGCCGGTGCAGTCACCGGCGGCGTACACGCCGCGCGCGGTCGTCCGCGAGACCCGGTCGACGCCGACGAACCCGCCGTCCTTGAGCGTGACACCGGCCTCCTCGAGGCCGAGGTCCGTGGTGTTCGGCACCGACCCGAGCGCCAGCAGGCAGTGGCTGCCCTCGACGGTCCGGCCGTCGGTCAGCGTCACCGTGACCGAGTCGCCGGCCCGGGTCACCGACTGCATCCGCGACTTCGAGAGCACGGTCATGCCCCGGCGGGTGAAGACCCCTTCGAGCACCTCGGCGGCCTCGGCGTCCTCACCGGGCAGCACCCGGTCGCGTGAGGACACGAGGGTGACGTCGACGCCGAGCGCGTTGTAGGCAGAGGCGAACTCGGCACCGGTGACACCAGAGCCGACCACGATCAGCTTCGAGGGCACCTCGTCGAGGTCGTAGACCTGTTCCCAGGTGAGGATCCGTTCGCCGTCGGGCCGCGCGGACTCCAGCGTGCGCGGGGCGGCGCCGGTGGCGACCAGGACCGCGTCGGCCTCGATCGTCTGCTCGGCGCCGCCGTCGCCCGGGGTGACGACGACGCGCTGAGCCGCTTGTCCTGAGCCTGCCGAAGGGTCGAGCCGGCCGCGACCCCTGACCACCGTCACGCCCTCGCGGGTGAGCCGGCGCTCGATGTCGGAGGACTGGGCCTGCGCGAGCCGCAGCACCCGGGCGTTGACCTGGGCGAGGTCGGTGACCAGCGCGCCGTCGAACCGGATGCCGAGCTCCTTGGCCTCCTCCATGTCGGCCATCAGCTCGGCGGTGGCGATCAGGGTCTTGCTCGGCACGCAGTCGGTGAGCACCGCGGAGCCGCCGATCCCGTCGGTGTCGACCACGGTGACGTCGGCGCCGAGCTGCGCGGCGACGAGCGCTGCTTCGTACCCGCCGGGACCGCCTCCGACCACCACCACACGATTCACGCCACCATCCTCGCAAACCGGAACGCGCGCAGATACCAAGGCCCTTGCGTAGGTAGTCTGCCCGCGTGCCTCTCTACGCCGCCTTCGGGTCGAACATGGACCCGCGCCGCATGGGCGAGCGCTGTCCGCACTCGCCCCTGCGCAGCACCGGCTGGCTGGTGGGGTGGCGGCTGACCTTCGGCGGCGAGGAGCACGGCTGGGACGGCGCCCTGGCCACCATCGTCGAGGACCCGCTCGAGCAGGTGTTCGTGGCGATCTACGACGTCACCGCCGAGGACGAGCAGCACCTCGACGTGCTCGAGAGCGCGGACACCGGGCTGTACCGCAAGATGAAGGTACGGGTCTCGACCCTCCTCGGCGAGCAGCTGGCCTGGGTCTACGTGCTCGACGCCTACGAGGGCGGCCTGCCGTCGGCGAGCTACCTCGGCATCCTGGCCGAGGCGGCGGAGGCGGCCGACGCCCCCGAGGACTACGTGGCGGCCCTCCGCGCCCGCCCGTGCCGCTCCGTCGGTCTCTGACCCCCGTCGTACGACGGATAGGGTGCGCGCCATGACGAACCCGACCGCCAACACCGAGCTGGCCGCCGAGGCCGCGGCCGTCCTCGCCGAGAAGACCGGGGTCGCGTCGCACGACGTGGCCCTCGTGATGGGCTCCGGCTGGCTGCCCGCCGTCGACGCCCTGGGTGAGGCGACCGCCGAGCTGACCACCACCGACCTGCCCGGCTTCGCGCCCCCGGCGGTGCAGGGGCACGCCGGCAAGATCCGCTCGGTCCGGGCCGGGGACAAGAACCTGCTGGTGTTCCTGGGCCGCACGCACTTCTACGAGGGCCGCGGCGTCGCCGCCGTGGTGCACGGTGTCCGCACCGCCGCGGCCGCCGGCTGCCGCACCATCGTGCTGACCAACGGCTGCGGCGGGCTCGACGAGTCCTGGCAGCCCGGCACCCCGGTGCTGATCAGCGACCACATCAACCTCACCGCCACCTCGCCCATCGAGGGTGCCAACTTCGTGGACCTGACCGACCTGTACAGCAGCCGCCTCCGCGCGCTCTGCAAGGAGGTCGAGCCGAGTCTCGACGAGGGTGTCTACGTGCAGTTCCCCGGCCCGCACTACGAGACCCCGGCCGAGATCCGGATGGTCCGTGCGATCGGCGGCGACCTGGTCGGCATGTCGACCGTGCTGGAGGCGATCGCCGCCCGCGAGGCCGGCATGGAGGTGCTCGGCATCTCCCTGGTCACCAACCTGGCCGCGGGCATCACCGGCGAGCCGCTCAACCACGCGGAGGTGCTCGAGGCCGGCAAGGCCGCGGCGTCCCGGATGGGCGAGCTGCTCGGCGCCATCGTGCCGAGGGTGTGACGGGAGTGCGCGTGCTCGTCACCGGCGCCGCCGGCAGCATCGGCTCGGTGGTCTGCAGCGGTCTGATGGACCGCGGGCACACCGTCGTCGGCCTGGACCTGACCCCGGAGCCGGAGGGGTTCCCGGGCGAGTGGGCCACCGCGGACTGCGCGGACCCGGACGCCGTGGAGGCGGTCTTCGTCGCCGCGTCCCGGGCCGGCGGGCTCGACGCCGTCGTGCACCTCGCCGGAACGACCGCGGAGGTCTCGCTGCCCGACGAGATCACGTCGCACGTGGTGACCACGGCCGCCCTTCTCGACGCGATGGTGAGCCACGGGGTGACCCGGATCGTCTACGCGAGCAGCAACCACGCCGTGGGTCGCACCCCGCGGTCCGAGCTGCTGACGGTCGACGTACGCCCGCGGCCGGACACGTTCTACGGCGTCGCGAAGGTGGCGGCCGAGGCCTTGCTGAGCCTGTACGTCGACCGCTACGGCATCGACGCGGTGTCCACCCGGATCGGGAGCTTCCTCCCGCAGCCGGAGACCGTGCGCGGCCTGTCGACGTGGCTGTCGCACGACGACGCCGTCCGGATGTTCGATGCGGCGCTCACGGCACCGGACCCCGGTTTCGCGGTGCTCTACGGCGTGTCCGCGAACACGCGCGGCTGGTGGGACCTCCGGCCCGGCCGCGCGCTCGGCTACGACCCGCAGGACGACGCGGAGGACTTCGCCGGCCAGATCACGGCCGACGACGCGAAGGACGCGGCCGATGCGACGCATGTCGGCGGCCCGTACGCCACCGACGCGTTCAACCGGCCAGCCCTCGACGCGCCCCTCGCATCATCCAGCGGTGGTTGAGCACCAGCACGGGACGAGCGACCCGGGACGTGGCCTGCAGCACCCGGCCGGGCGTGGTCACCTGCTGCGCGAACTCCAGGCGTGACCCCGCGCCCGCGCCGGTGATGTCCCAACGGCAGACGCCCACCAGGTCGCCGTCCAGCGCCGCCTCGAGGGTGCCTGCGGCCCGGTCGCGCACGGTGGGTGAGAGCGCGAAGTGCAGCGTGTACGGCAGCAGCGACCGGGCCGCCACCAGCGCCGTGTCCTCGTCGAGCTTCGCCACCGACCGGACCTGCGGCCACCAGGACGGGTAGGCGGCGATGTCCTCCAGCAGGTCGTAGGCGCGACCCGGCGCCAGGTCGACGTACAACGTGCTGCGGAAGCGGAACGTCGGTGCGGACCGGGGCATGCGGCCATCCTGCCCGGTCGCACAGGCGGCGTTGGTCAAGTGCTTGCCGTCGCGAGCGTCGTCAGACGAGGTGCCGCGGATGGCGGCGCCCAGCAGGCAACCGGACTTGATCAACGTGGCCTAGGGTTCCCGGCATGAGCGAGCTGACCGACCGCGCCCTGGCCTGGGCGGCCGAGGACCCCGACGACCGGACCCGCGCCGAGCTGGAGGCCCTGGTCAAGGCGGCGGAGGCCGACGAGGACGCCGCCGCCGACCTCGCCGACCGCTTCGCCGGCCGGCTGGAGTTCGGCACCGCGGGCCTGCGCGGGGCGCTCGGTGCCGGTCCCAACCGGATGAACCGGGTCGTCGTCATCCGGGCGGCGGCCGGGCTCGCGGCGTACCTGCTCGACCAGGGCCACGCCGGCGGCACCGTCGTCGTCGGCTACGACGCCCGGCACAACTCCGACGTCTTCGCCGAGGACACCGCGGCCGTCATGGTCGGGGCGGGACTGCAGGCCGTGCTGCTCCCCCGGCCGCTGCCGACCCCGGTGCTGGCCTACGCCATCCGCAGGCTCGGCTGCGTCGCCGGGCGTGATGGTCACCGCGTCGCACAACCCGCCGCAGGACAACGGCTACAAGGTCTACCTGGGCGACGGCAGCCAGATCGTGCCGCCCGCGGACGAGGGGATCTCGGCCGCCATCGACGCCGTCGGCCCCCTCGACGGGGTACGGCGGACCGACGGCTGGACCCGCCTCGGCGAGGACGTCGTGGAGTCCTACCTGTCCGACGTCGGCGGCCTCGTCGACGCCGACGGTCCGCGCGACCTGACCACCGTCTACACGCCGCTGCACGGCGTCGGCGGCGAGACCGTCGCGGTGGTGATGGAGCGGACCGGCTTCCCGGCGCCGCACGTCGCGGCCGCGCAGGCCGAGCCCGACCCGGACTTCCCGACCGTGGCGTTCCCCAACCCGGAGGAGCCGGGCGCGATGGACCTCGCGATGGCGCTCGCCGCCGAGGTCGGCGCGGACGTCGTGGTCGCCAACGACCCGGACGCGGACCGTTGCGCGGTGGCCGTGCCCGACGCGCACGGCTGGCGGATGCTGCGCGGCGACGAGGTGGGGGCGCTGCTCGGCGACTACGTGCTGCGCGCCGGCACCCAGGGCGTCTACGCGAACTCCATCGTGTCCTCGACGTTGCTCGGCAAGCTCGCCGCGGCGCACGGGCAGCCGCACGAGGAGACGTTGACCGGCTTCAAGTGGATCGGCCGGGTCGAGGGGCTCGCGTTCGGCTACGAGGAGGCGCTCGGCTACTGCGTGGCCCCGGGGCTGGTGCGCGACAAGGACGGCGTCTCCGCGCTGCTGCTGGTCGTGGACCTCGCGGCCCGGCTCAAGGCGGAGGGCCGCACCCTCACGGACCGGCTCGACGACATCGCCCGGGAGCACGGGCTGCACGCGACCGACCAGCTGTCGGTGCGCGTCACGGACCTGTCCCTGATCGCCGACGCGATGGAGCGGCTCCGCTCGGCGCCGCCGGCCACCCTCGGCGGGCTCGCGGTCGAGCGGGTCGACGACCTGGCCGAGGGCAGCGCCGACCTGCCGCCGACCGAGGGACTTCGCTTCCGGCTCGCGGAGGACGCCCGCGTGATCGTCCGGCCCTCGGGCACCGAGCCCAAGATCAAGTGCTACCTCGAGGTGGTCGTCCCGGTGGACGCTGCCGAGGAGGACGGTGTGGACGCGGCCCGGATCTCCGCCGCCGGGCGGCTGGACGCGATCCGCGGCGACCTTGCGGCGGCGGCGGGTCTCTAGCCCGCCCTAGACGAACAGGCTGACTGCGAAGGCGAGGCCCGTCACCGCGAGCGCGACGATCTCGGGCACGGCGTACGGCCTGCGCACCTGTTCACCCTCGGTGCTGCCGCCGCTGCGGCGCAGGTCGCGCTTGGCCTGGTCGACCAGCTCCTCGATCCGGGTGACCACGAACGTCTGGTAGCTCATCGCGGTCTGGTCCGGTGCGGCCACCTCGGCCTTCTCGGAGAACTCCCGGGTGCGGCTGGCGCCGAGCAGCGAGCCGTGCCGCTCCTTCTTCGCCCGCTGCCGGATGTCGGAGCCGAGGGACTTGCCGATGCCGATGCAGACGAACCGCTGCTCCCCCACCCAGACGTTCAGCGTCTGCGCCATCGTGACCTCGTCGATGAGCACGTAGGGCACCCGCGCGTCGCGCAGGGGGCCCTTGAGGTGCAGGTGCCTGGTGTACGCCGTGACGCGGGGCCGCAGCTGGGACACCCAGACCACCACGGCGCCGAACACCGCCGCGAGACCGATCCGCAGGCCGACGGCGTTGTGCACGTTGAGCACGACGTAGCCGAGGGCGAACGCGGCGACGAGCAGCCCGGCGATGCCGATGAGCATGCCGGTCGTGGGCTTGAACCGCTCGAGGACGCGCTCGTCGCCGGGGTTCGCGGGTGTCTCGGGCATGGGTCGATTCTGCACCGGCACAGGCGGTTCTCCCCAACCGGAGGCTCGCACCTATGCTGAACCCCGTGACTGCAACGACGAGCTCAACGGCGAGCTCGGCGGCCGGTCCGGCCCTGCCTCCGCACCTCGCGGACGCTGTCGGCTCGGACGCCTCGCTCCGCCGGTTCCTCCACGGACTACCGGGGGTGGACCAGGTCGGCGCCGAAGCCAGAGCCGCCTCTCTCGGCACCCGGTCCATCAAGACGACCGCCAAGGCCTACGCCCTCGACCTCGCCATCCGGATGGTCGACCTGACCACGCTCGAGGGTGCGGACACCCCGGGCAAGGTCCGGGCGCTGTGCTCGAAGGCGATGCGCCCGGATCCCGCCGACCCGTCCTGCCCGGCGGTCGCGGCCGTCTGCGTCTACCCCGACATGGTGCCGACGGCCCGCGAGACGCTCGGTGCGTCCGGCGTGCACATCGCCTCGGTGGCCACCGCGTTCCCCTCCGGGCGTGCGGCGATGGACATCAAGCTCGCCGACACCCGGGACGCCGTCGAGGCGGGCGCCCACGAGATCGACATGGTGATCGACCGGGGCGCGTTCCTGGCCGGCCGCTACCTGGACGTCTTCGAGGAGATCGTCGCGGTCCGCGAAGCATGCGGCGACGCCCACCTCAAGGTGATCTTCGAGACCGGCGAGCTGCAGACCTACGACAACGTCCGCCGGGTGTCCTGGCTGGCGATGATGGCCGGCGCGCACTTCATCAAGACCTCCACCGGCAAGATCCAGCCGGCCGCGACGCTGCCGGTGACGCTGGTGATGCTCGAGGCCGTCCGCGACTACCTCGCGTCGACCGGCCAGATGGTCGGCGTGAAGCCCGCCGGCGGGATCCGCACCGCCAAGGACGCGATCAAGTACCTCGTCATGGTCAACGAGGTCGCCGGCGACGCCTGGCTCGACCCGGACTGGTTCCGCTTCGGCGCGTCCACGCTGCTCAACGACCTGCTGATGCAGCGGACGAAGATGACCACCGGCCGCTACTCCGGCCCCGACTACTTCACGCTGGACTGATCGAGATGGCTGACAAGGTGCCCTTCGAGTACGCCCCCGCCCCCGAGTCGCGCTCGGTCGTCGACATCAAGTCGTCCTACGGCCTGTTCGTCAACGGCGAGTTCGTCGAGCCCACCGGCGGACGGTCGTTCAAGACGATCAACCCCGCCACCGAGGAGGTGCTGGCCGAGGTCAGCGAGGCCTCGGCCGACGACGTCGACCTCGCGGTCAAGGCCGCCCGCCGCGCCTACACCCGCGTCTGGTCGCGGCTGTCCGGCCGCGAGCGGTCCAAGTACCTCTTCCGCATCGCCCGGATCCTGCAGGAGCGCAGCCGCGAGTTCGCGGTCCTGGAGTCGATCGACAACGGCAAGCCGATCAAGGAGAGCCGCGACGTCGACGTACCCACCGCCGCGGCGCACTTCTTCTACTACGCCGGCTGGGCCGACAAGCTCGGGCACGCAGGCTTCGGGCACGACCCGCAGCCGCTCGGCGTCGCCGGCCAGGTCATCCCGTGGAACTTCCCGCTGCTGATGCTGGCGTGGAAGATCGCCCCGGCGCTGGCCTGCGGCAACACCGTCGTGCTCAAGCCGGCCGAGACCACCCCGCTGACCGCGCTGCTGTTCGCGGAGGTCTGCCAGCAGGCCGACCTGCCCCCGGGCGTGGTCAACATCATCACCGGCGCGGGCGACACCGGCCGCGCCCTGGTGGCCCACGACGACGTCGACAAGGTCGCCTTCACCGGGTCCACCGACGTCGGCCGGCAGATCGCCAAGACCGTCGCCGGCACCCGCAAGAAGGTCACCCTCGAGCTCGGCGGCAAGGCGGCGAACATCGTCTTCGACGACGCACCGGTCGACCAGGCCGTCGAGGGCATCGTCAACGGCATCTTCTTCAACCAGGGCCACGTGTGCTGCGCGGGCTCGCGGCTGCTGGTGCAGGAGTCGGTGGCCGACGAGGTCATGGAGCGGCTCAAGCGCCGGATGTCGACGCTGCGTGTCGGCGACCCGCTGGACAAGAACACCGACGTGGGCGCGATCAACTCCGCGGAGCAGCTGGCAAAGATCAAGGAGCTCGCCGACATCGGCGAGACGGAGTTGTCGGGGGGCGCGGGCGAGAGATGGTCGCCCGCCTGCGAGCTGCCCACGCACGGCTTCTGGTTCCCGCCGACGGTGTTCACCGGCGTCTCCCAGGCGCACCGCATCGCCCGCGAGGAGATCTTCGGCCCGGTGCTGTCGGTGCTGACCTTCCGCACCCCGGCCGAGGCCGTCGAGAAGGCCAACAACACGCCGTTCGGTCTCTCCGCCGGCGTCTGGACCGACAAGGGGTCGCGCATCCTCTGGATGGCCGACCAGCTGCGGGCCGGCGTGGTGTGGGCCAACACGTTCAACAAGTTCGACCCGACCAGCCCCTTCGGCGGCTACAAGGAGTCGGGTTACGGCCGCGAGGGCGGCCGCCACGGTCTGGAGGCCTACCTTGCCGTCTGAGTCGAAGTCGGGCAGCCGCATCGACGTGAAGAAGACCTACAAGCTGTACGTCGGAGGGGCGTTCCCCCGCTCCGAGTCCGGCCGGTCCTACGTCGTCAACGACAGCAAGGGCAAGTTCCTCGCGAACGCCGCCTACGCCTCCCGCAAGGACGCCCGCGACGCCGTGCAGGCGGCCCGCAAGGCCTTCGGCGGCTGGTCAGCGCGGACGCCGTACAACCGCGGCCAGGTGGTCTACCGGATCGCGGAGGTGCTCGAGGGCCGGCGCGTGCAGTTCGTCGACGAGGTGCAGCGCAGCGAGGGCATCAACAAGCGGCAGGCCGAGACGGTCGTCGACGCGTCGGTGGACCGGCTGGTCTGGTACGCCGGCTGGGCCGACAAGATCGCCCAGGTCGTCGGCGGCACCAACCCGGTGGCCGCGCCGTTCTTCAACTTCTCGCTGCCCGAGCCCACCGGTGTCGTCGGCGTGGTCGCGCCGCAGGGCTCGTCCCTGCTCGGCCTGGTCAGCGTGGTCGCGCCGGTGATCGTGACCGGCAACACCGTCGTGGTCGCCACGTCCGCGGAGCGGCCGCTGCCCGCGATCACGCTGTCCGAGGTGCTCGCCACCTCCGACGTGCCCGGCGGCGTGGTCAACGTGCTCACCGGAGCGCTCGGTGACACCGCCCCCACGCTGGCGTCGCACATGGACGTCAACGCCCTCGACCTCACCGGACTGGCCGGCGACGCCGACACCGCCCGCAACCTGGAGATCTCCGCGGCCGAGAACCTCAAGCGGGTGCTGCGCGCGCCCGACGAGGAGCCCGACTGGACGCTCGAGCCGGGTCTGGAGCGGATGACGGCCTTCCTGGAGACCAAGACGGTCTGGCACCCCGTCGGCATCTGAGCCGGTGTCGGCCCCGATGTCGGCTCAGGTCCTCGTCGTCGCCGGGCCCTCGGGGTCCGGCAAGTCGCGGCTCTGCCGGCGCCTGCACGACGGGCACGGTGTGCCGTTCGTCAACCTCGACGACTTCTACAAGGACGGCGACGACCCCACGCTCCCCCGGCTGACGCTCGCGCCCGGCCAGGAGATCGTCGACTGGGACGACCCGGCCTCGTGGGACGGCGCCGCCGCCTGTGAGGCCCTCGAGACGCTCTGCCGCGACGGCGTCGCCGACCTGCCCGTCTACGACATCTCCCGCGACGGCCGGGTCGGCACGTCGCGTACGACGCTGGGCGGGTCGACGTACGTCGTGGCGGAGGGGCTGTTCGCGCAGGAGGTGGTGGCCGGTCTCCGGGAGCGCGGGGTCCTCGCGGACGCGGTGTGCGTGCGCAACCACCCGCTGGTGACGTTCTGGCGACGGCTCACCCGCGACCTGCGTGAGCACCGGAAGCCGCCGCTGGTGCTGCTGCGTCGCGGCTGGCTGCTGATGCGCGCCGAGCCCGACGTGGTGGCGCACGCGGTCTCCTGCGGCTGCGCGGCGATGACGCCCGACGAGGCCTACGCGCGGCTGTCCGCGCTGGTGACGCGGGCGGCTCAGCGCAGCGAGTAGGCCGCGATCGACACGCCCGCGTAGTGCGCGGCGAACGCCAGCACCGTCAACGTGTGGAAGACCTCGTGGAAGCCGAACAGCCGCGGGAACGGGTTGGGCCGCCGCAGGCCGTAGACGACGCCGCCGACCGTGTAGGCGAGCCCACCGGCCGCCAGCAGGACGACCACGATGGTGCCCGGGTAGCGGGCGAACTCCGGCGCGAAGAACACCGCGACCCAACCGAGGGCGATGTAGATCGGCGTGTACACCCAGCGGGGGGCGTCCGGGCGGAACAGCCGGAAGGCGATGCCGAGCGCGGCGCCGCTCCAGGCCACGGACAGCAGCACCACCCGGTCCGTTCCGGAGAGCAGCAGCAGGCTGAACGGCGTGTAGCTCCCGGCGATCAGCAGGAAGATGCAGGCGTGGTCCATCCGGGTCAGCAGCCGCTCGGTGCGGGGCGACCAGCCGCCGCGGTGCATGGTGGCCGACACGGTGAACAGCACGAGCGCGCAGGTCGCGAACACCGCCGACCCGGCCCGCGGTGCCCCGGCCGGCGACAGCGCGACCAGCAGCACACCGCCGACCAGGGCGAGCGGGGCGGCGGCGGCGTGCAGCCAGCCCCGCATCCGCGGCCGGATCTCCCGGATCTCCGCGACGACGTCGGCGACGGTGTGGTGGCCGGAGTGGCCGGAGTGGCCTGTGCGGCTGGACGTGGGTGCGGCGTCGACGGTGGTCACCGCAGAATGGTTCCCCGCCCGTTGTGTCCGAATCTCCGGGAGCGACGCCGGTCCAGACAGAGGCGTCACGCGCCGACGGTTCCGTCGACCGCCTCGCGCAGGAAGTCGGCATGGCCGTTGTGCCGGGCGTACTCCTGGATCATGTGCACCATCACCAGCCGCAGCGAGACGTCCTCGCCCCAGCGGGCCTGGTGAGCGGTCACGTCGAGCGACGCGGCCTCGCGCTCGACCCGCCGGGAGATCTCGACCTCGGCCGCCCAGGCGTCGAACGCCTCCGCCCGGGTCGACCCGGTGGCGTCGTACGCCCGCTGGAAGTCGTTCTCCTGCTCCGACCACACCATGCCGACCTGCTCCGCGTTCATGACCCGGCGGAACCACGTCCGCTCCACCTCGGCCAGGTGCCGGACCAGACCCAGCAGGGACAGCGTCGACGGCGGGCTCGACCGCTCGCGCAGCTGCTCGTCGGAGAGCCCCTCGCACTTCATCGCGAGGGTCGCGCGGTGGTAGTCGAGGAACGCCCGCAGGGTCTCGCGCTCGCCGCCCCGCAGCGGCGGGCCGACCCGGTCGTCGGTCACGCCATCGCACCCAGCACGGCGTACGCCGGCTTGATCTGCTCGTCGATGATCGCCAGCCGCTCGTCGAACGGCAGGAACGCCGACTTCATCGCGTTGATGGTGAACCAGCGCAGGTCGTCCATGCCGTAGCCGAACGCGTCGACGAGCCTGGCCATCTCGTTGGTCATCGACGTGCCGCTCATCAGCCGGTTGTCGGTGTTCACGGTGACCCGGAACCGCAGCTTGGTGAGCAGGCCGATCGGGTGCTCCGCGATCGAGTCGGCCGCGCCGGTCTGGATGTTCGACGACGGGCACATCTCGAGCGGGATCCGCTTGTCCCGGACGTACGACGCCAGCCGGCCCAGCGCCGGGGTGCCGTCGCCGTCGACCTGCACGTCGTCGATGATCCGCACGCCGTGCCCGAGCCGGTCGGCGCCGCACCACTGGATGGCCTGCCAGATCGACGGCATCCCGAACGCCTCGCCGGCGTGGATCGTGAAGTGGGCGTTCTCGCGCTGGAGGTACTCGAACGCGTCGAGGTGCCGGGTGGGCGGGTAGCCCGCCTCCGCGCCCGCGATGTCGAAGCCGACGACCCCCTGGTCGCGGTAGGCGACGGTCAGCTCGGCGATCTCCCGGCTGCGGGCCTGGTGCCGCATGGCGGTGAGCAGCTGCCGCACCACGATCGGCCGGTCGTCCGCGCGGGCGAGCTCCTGGCCCTCGACGAACCCGTCCCGGACGGCCTCCACGACCTGCTCCAGCGACAGTCCGGCGGCCAGGTGCTGTTCGGGGGCGTAGCGGACCTCGGCGTAGACCACGCCGTCCTCGGCCAGGTCGAGCACGCACTCGCGCGCCACCCGCCGCAGCTGCGCCTCGGTCTGCATCACCGCGACCGTGTGGTCGAAGGTCTCCAGGTAGCGCTCGAGCGACCCGCTGTCGGCCGACTCCTCGAACCAGCGCCGCAGCGACTCCGCGTCCTGCGCCGGCAGCGTGTGCCCGGCCTCGGCCGCGAGCTCGAGGACCGTCTGCGGTCGCAGCCCGCCGTCGAGGTGGTCGTGCAGCAGGACCTTGGGGGCCCGGGCGATCAGCTCGCGGGAGACGGTACGTTCAGGGCTGTCAGGCATGGGCCACATCCAACCAGGCCCTCCCATACCGACGCGAAGGGCTGGGCGCGCATGCGGGTCTTCACCACGATCGACGAGCTGGGTGACGCCGTGGGCGAGGACCTCGGCAGCACCGCGTGGCTCGAGGTGACCCAGGAGCGGGTGGACGTGTTCGCGGACGCGACAGACGACCACCAGTGGATCCACGTCGACGGGGAGCGCGCCAAGGCGGGGCCGTTCGGCGGCACCATCGCGCACGGCTACCTCACCCTGTCGCTGATCCCGCGCTTCAGCACCGAGCTGTTCCGCCTGGACACCCCGGGTCCGCGGCTCAACTACGGCCTCAACAAGGTCCGCTTCCCGAACCCGGTCAAGGTCGGCGCCCGCATCCGGGCCGCCGCGCAGATCGCCGAGGTGTCCGACGTACCCGCCGGCAAGCAGATGGTCACCCGCTACACGATCGAGATCGAGGGCGAGGAGAAACCCGCGTGCGTCGCCGAGACCGTCGTCCTTCTGCTCGGCTGAGCGCGCCCTGAGAACCGGTTCTCAGGAGTCCGGTCTACCCTGGACCAGTCCGTCAGAGGCATCGAAGGAGAACCACATGCCCCACGGGGACCACGAGATCAGTCTCGAGCAGATCCTGGCCACCGCCGAGCTGATCGACCGCACGGTCGCCCAGCTCCTCGAGGCCCAGAACGACTCGAACGGTTCGTCCCACGACCTGATGACGGGCGCCTGGCAGACTCCCGGCGCGTCCACCACCTTCCACAACAAGTGGACCGAGTGGAGCACCGCGATGAACAAGATGCTCCAGGTCGGCCCCGAGTTCTCCCAGTGGCTGCGCAACTACGCCCGCGACGCCCAGGGCCTCGACGAGGCCTACCGCACCTGACCTCCCCCACGCCGACCCGGCGCATCTGGTTGCGCCACAGCCGCTGACCCGGCGCATCTGGTTGCGCCACAGCCGCTGACCCGGCGCATCTGGTTGCGCCACAGCCGCCGACCCGGCGCATCTGGTCGCGCCACGGTCGCTGACCCGGCGCATCTGGTGCGCCACAGCCGCTGACTTGGCGCATCTGGTCGCGCAAGTACCGCGACCAGATGTCCTTCGTCGACAGCACCGGCGGCATGTTCCCCGGCTGACGTCGCCAGACGCGCCAAGTCAGCGCCCCGAACACCACCAGACGCGCCAAGTCAGCGCCCCGAACACCACCAGACGCGCCAAGTCAGCGCCCCGAACACCACCAGACGCGCCAAGTCAGCGTCAGGAGGACACGCGGTCGAGCACCAGCGGGGTCGGGGTGTACGGCGTGCCGGGCGCGGCGACCTCGATGCCGTCCTTCAGGGCGGCCAGCGCACGCTCGAAACGCGCCGGCTCGTCGGTGTGCAGCCGCAGCAGGTCCTGCCCCTCGGTCACCTGGTCACCGGGCTTCGCGAGCATCTCGACGCCGGCCGCGGCCTGCACGGGGTCCTCCTTGCGGGCCCGGCCGGCGCCCAGCCGCCAGGCGGCCAGCCCGACGGCCATCGCGTCCAGCCGGCTCAGCGTCCCGGTCGCCGGCGCGGTCACCACGTGGGTCTCGCGCGGGGTCGGCATCGGCGCGTCGGGGTCGCCGCCCTGGGCCGCGATCATCCGGCGCCAGGCGTCCATCGCCGAGCCGTCGGCCAGCCGGTCGGCCGGGTCGACGTCGTGCACACCGGCGGCCTGGAGCATCTCGCGGGCCAGCGCCAGGGTGAGCTCGACGACGTCGGCGGGGCCGCCGCCGGCCAGCACGTCGACCGACTCCGCGACCTCGAGCCCGTTGCCCGCCGTGCGCCCCAGTGGGGTGCTCATGTCGGTCAGCAGCGCCACCGTCGTCACGCCGGCGTCGGTGCCGAGCGCGACCATCGTCTCGGCCAGCTCGCGGGCCTGGTCGACGTCCTTCATGAACGCGCCGGTCCCGACCTTCACGTCGAGGACCAGCGCGCCGGTGCCCTCGGCGATCTTCTTGCTCATGATCGAGGACGCGATCAGCGGGATCGCCTCGACGGTGCCGGTCACGTCGCGCAGCGCGTAGAGCTTCTTGTCCGCCGGGGCCAGCCCCGTGCCCGCTGCGCAGATGACGGCGCCGACGTCCTCGAGCTGCCGCAGCATCGCCTCGTTGGACAGGTCGGCCTGCCAGCCGGGGATCGCCTCGAGCTTGTCCAGGGTGCCGCCGGTGTGCCCGAGGCCCCGCCCCGACAGCTGGGGTACGGCGACGCCGCACGCCGCGACGAGGGGCGCCAGCGGCAGCGTGATCTTGTCGCCGACGCCACCGGTCGAGTGCTTGTCGGCGGTGGGCCGCGACAGCGACGAGAAGTCCATCCGCTCGCCGGAGGCGATCATCGCGGACGTCCACCGGGAGATCTCGCGGCGGTTCATGCCGTTGAGCAGGATCGCCATCGCCAGCGCGGACATCTGCTCGTCGGCGACCGCGCCGCGGGTGTAGGCGTCCACGACCCAGTCGATCTGGGAGTCGCTCAGCTCGCCCCGGTCGCGCTTGGCCAGGATCACCTCGACGGCGTCGTGCGCCTCGCTCATCTGTCTCCCTGTTCTCGGTGGTGTTCGGTGGGTCAGGCGCCCACGGTCACGGATGTGAAGCCTCGCAGCACGAAGGTGCCGCGTGCCACCGGGTCCCCCACCAGGTGGAGGCCGGGCAGCTCGTGCAGCAGCAGACCGAGGGACTCGACCAGCTCCATGCGGGCCAGCGGTGCGCCGACGCAGAAGTGCACGCCGGCCCCGAAGGCCAGGTGCGGGTTCGGGTCGCGGTCGGGGTCGAACGTGTCCGCCCGGTCGAAGACAGCGGGGTCGCGGTTGGCCGCCCCCAGCAGGGCGGCGATCTTCTGCCCCGGCTCGACGGTGATGCCGCCGACCGTGACCGGCTCGGTGGCGGTCCGCTCGAACAGCTGCAGGGCCGAGTCGTAGCGCAGCATCTCCTCGACGCACGTCGGCACCTGCTCGGGGGTCGGCCGCACACCGGCCGTGAGCATCGCGACCAGCCCGTTGCCGAAGACGTTCACCGACGCCTCGTGGCCCGCGTTGAGCAGCAGCACCGCTGAGGCCACCACCTCGTCCTCGGTGAGCCGCGCGTCGCCGTCCTGGGCCGCGACCAGGTCCGAGACGAGGTCACCGCGCGGGGCCCGGGCGCGCTCGCGGGCGAGCGACCGGACCATCTCCGCGAACTCTGCCGCCGCGGCGATCGCCGCGTCCTGCACGGCGGGGGTCGGCGCCACCTCGTACATCCGCACGATCGCCTGCGACCAGGCCCGCAGCTGCGGCGCGAGCTCGGCGGGGACGCCCAGCAGCTCCGCGATCACCAGGACCGGCAGCGGCTCGGCGTACTCCGCCAGGACGTCGAAGCCGGAGCGGTCCACCGCGGCCAGCAGCTCGGCCGCGAGCGACCGGACCCGCGGCCGCAGCCGCTCGACGTGACCGCGGTTGAACGCGCCGACCACCAGCCGGCGCAGCCGGGTGTGCGCCGGCGGCTCGTTCTCCATCATCTGGTTGCGGTGCAGCAGGTTGAACGGCTCGAACCGCTCGACCGGCTCCTTGTCGCGCCAGATCCGGCCGAGCCGGCGGTCGCGCAGCACCGCGTTGGCGGAGGCGTGGTCGAAGGTGAGGTACGACGCGGTCGGCTCGTGCCACGCCACGGGCGCGCGGCGGCGCTCCTCGGCGAAGTACGGGTAGGGGTCGGCCACCACCTCGGCGGCCGTCAGGTCAATCCCCGTGCTGGGCATGCTCGAGGTCGTGCGGGCCGAACGCGTCGGGCAGCACCTCGCTCATCGGCTTCACGCCGGAGACCGAGAGCAGCAGCATCCGCGGGCCGCCGTTCTCGAAGAGCACCTGCCGGCAGCGCCCGCACGGCATGATCACCTCGCCGTGGTTGTTCACGCACACGGCGTGGGTGAGCAGACCGCCGCCGGTCGCGTGCAGCGACGAGACCATGCCGCACTCGGCGCACAGGGCGACGCCGTACGCGGCGTTCTCGACGTTGCAGCCCACGACCACCCGGCCGTCGTCGACGAGCCCGGCGGCCCCGACCCGGTAGTGCGAGTAGGGCGCGTAGCCGCGGTGCATGACCGCCGTGGCCTCCTCGACCAGCATCGGCCAGGGGGCGTCCTGCGGGATCTCGGGAGCCCCCACGTCAGCCGGCCTCGCCGCGGCGGTATCGCAGCCCGTCGGCAGCGGGCATTCGCAGGCGTTGCGCGGAGAACGCCAGCACGAACAGGGTTGCGACGTAGGGCGTCATCCGGGTGAAGTCGGCGGGCACCTCCTTGGTGATGAAGAACCACAGCGCGAACATCACGGCCGAGACGACCGTGACGATGCCGGCGACCCGCGCGCCCTTGCGGAGCTGGAGGATGCCGTAGGCGAGCAGCACGATCGCGATCACGATGAGCAGCGCGTGCACCGCTCCACCGCCGGCGCGCAGCTGGAGAGCGTCGGTGTACCCGAACAGGGCTGCGCCGAGCAGCATCCCGCCCGGCCGCCAGTTGCCGAAGATCATCGCAGCGAGGCCGATGTAGCCACGGCCGTTGGTGATGCCGTTCTGGTAGAGCCCGGCGCCGACGAGCACGATGAACCCGCCGGCCAGGCCGGCGAGGGCACCGGAGACCAGCACGGCGTAGATCTTGTAGCGGTAGACGTTCACACCCAGCGTCTCGGCGGCGCTCGGGCTCTCGCCGCAGGAGCGCAGCCGCAGCCCGAACGACGTGCGCCAGAGGATGAAGTACGTCGCGACGACCAGCAGGACCGACACGACGGTGAGCAGCGACAGCTCGCGGGTCAGCGCTCCGACCACCGACGCCAGGTCGGAGACCAGGAACCAGTGCTTGTCCTCGACGCCGTTGGCCCAGTCGGAGACGCCGGGCAGGTTGATCGAGGCGGGGCCCTCGACGGGCGGGGACTGGGTCGGGCCACCGCCCTGGAGCCCGGAGAACCACAGGTCGGCCAGGAACGCGGCGACGCCGACGGCCATGATGTTGATGGCGACACCCGACACGATGTGGTCGACGCCGAAGATGACCGTGGCCAGCGCGTGCAGCGCCCCACCGATCGCACCGAACACCATCGCGGCGATGACCGCCTGCCAGGGACCGTAGAAGGTGCCGAAGTAGCCGGCACCGATCGTGCCCAGGATCATCATGCCCTCGAGGCCGATGTTGACCACGCCGGCCCGCTCCGACCAGAGGCCGGCGAGACCGGCCAGCGCGATCGGGATGAACGCGGTGATCGCCTCGCGCAGGGTGCCGGCCGAGTCGACCTCGTTGCTGCCGGTGATCACCCGCGCGAACGAGATCAGCGCGAACGCGGCCAGCAGCCAGGCCCACACGGGGATGCGCCGGGCGCGGCGGCCCTCGGGGGCCGGCGCGAGATCCGGGGTGAAGACGTCGTTCGCGATCGTCATGCCGCAACCTCCTGCTTGGGACCGGCCGGGGCGAGCTGCTCGGCGACCGACCGCTGCTCGGCGGCCAGCCGGTAGCGGCGGACGATCTCGTAGGCGACGACGACGCTCAGCACCAGCACGCCCTGGGTGATCGCGACGATGTCGTTGGAGACGCCGGCGTTGATCTCCAGCAGGCTGCTCTGCTCCACCAGGAAGGCGAACAGCAGCGAGCCGAAGGCGATGCCGACCGGGTTGTTGCGGCCGAGCAGCGCGACCGCGATGCCGGCGAAGCCGAGCCCGGACTGGAACGTGGTGCCGTAGGAGTGGGTGTCGCCGAACAGCAGCGGCAGGCCCACGAGCCCGGCGATGCCGCCGGAGATGATCATCGCGGTCACCACCATCCGGCGTACGTCGATCCCGCTGGCCACCGCGGCGGTCGCGGACGCCCCGGTCGCACGGAGCTCGAACCCGAAGCGCGAGCGGCCCAGCAGCACGGCGTAGCCGACGCCGGCGACGACGGCGACGAGAGCCATCCCGAGGACCTCGTTGGGGGCGCCGGGGATCAGCGGGATGCCGGGCACCCAGGAGTCCTTGGGCAGGGCCTTGGTCTGGATGCTGTTGCCGACGATGCCGCCCCACTTGCGCAGCAGGTAGGCGGTCAGGGACACGGCGATGGCGTTGAGCATGATCGTCGAGATCACCTCGGACACGCCCCGGGTGACCTTGAGGACACCCGCGATCGCGGCCCAGACAGCACCGGCGACGATGGCGAGCAGGACCGCGACCAGCACGTTCAGCGGGCCGGGCAGCCAGCCCTGGCCGGCGAACGCGGCGGCCGTGAAGACCGCGACGCGGTACTGCCCCTCGACGCCGATGTTGAACAGGTTCATCCGGAACCCGATGGCGGCTGCGAGTGCGGAGAGGTACAGCACCGACGAGTTGTTGATGATGTTGACGATGTTCCGCGGCGCGGGCACCGAGAAGATCGTGGTCATGAACCCGGACACCGAGTTGCCGGACACCACCAGGATCACCACCGTGATCAGCATCGCGATGACGATCGCGAGCACCGGGGCCGCCAGGCCCACGACGATGCGCTTGAGCATCAGTCCTCCTCCACGGCGCTGTCGGCACCGGTCATCGCGGAGCCGAGCTCCTCGGGCGTGACGCTCTGCGGGTCGAAGTCACCGACGAACCGGCCCCGCAGGATCACCTTGATCGTGTCGGACAGGCCGATCAGCTCGTCGAGGTCGGCGGAGATCAGCAGCACCGCGAGCCCCTGGCGGCGCGCGTTGCGGATGTGGTCCCAGATGGCGGCCTGGGCGCCGACGTCGACACCGCGCGTGGGGTGCGACGCCACGAGCAGCACCGGGTCCCCGCTCATCTCCCGGCCGACGATGAACTTCTGCTGGTTGCCGCCGGACAGCGCGTGGGCGGTGGTCTCGATGGACGGGGTCCGCACGTCGTAGGCCTCGACGATCCGCTCGGCGTCCTTGCGGGCACCGGCGCGGTCGATCCAGGCGCCCTTCACCGACGGCTGACGCGTCTGGTGGCCGAGGATGCGGTTCTCCCACAGCGGCGAGTCGAGCAGCAGGCCGTGGCGGTGCCGGTCCTCGGGGATGTAGCCGATCTGCTCGCGGCGCTTCTTGGTCGACCACGTGGAGATGTCCGTGTCGGCGAGCTCGACGTGCCCCTGCGTGGGGTGCCGCATGCCCATCACGACCTCGGTGAGCTCGGTCTGGCCGTTGCCCTCGACGCCGGCGATGCCGAGCACCTCGCCGCGGTGGATCCGCAGCGAGACGTCGTCGAGCAGCCGCCGGCCGGCGGCGTCCTCCAGCGTGACGTGGGCGAGCTCGAGCATCTCCTCGTCGGTGACCGTCGACTCCTCGGTGTTCGGGGACGGCAGCTCGGAGCCGACCATCAGCTCCGCGAGCTTGCGGGAGGTCACGTCGGCGGGGCGTACGGCGGCCACGGTGGTGCCGCGGCGGACGACGGTGATGTCGTCGGCGACGGCGAGCACCTCGTCGAGCTTGTGCGAGATGAAGATGAGCGTGTGGCCCTCCTTCTTGAGCTCCCGGAGGTTCGCGAAGAGCGCGTCCACCTCCTGCGGCACCAGAACCGCCGTGGGCTCGTCGAGGATGATCACCTTGGCGCCGCGGTAGAGGACCTTGAGGATCTCGACCCGCTGGCGCTCACCGACCCCGAGCCCCTCGACGAGCTCGTCGGGGTCGAGGCCGAAGCCGTAGGTCGTGGAGATCTCCTCGACCTTGGCGCGGGCCTTGTCCCCGATGCCGTGGAGCTTCTCCGCGCCCAGCACGACGTTCTCGAGCACGGTCAGGTTGTCGGCGAGCATGAAGTGCTGGAAGACCATGCCGATGCCGAGCTTGATGGCGTCGGCGGGCGAGCTCATCGTGGCCGGTGCGCCGTTGATCTCGATGCTGCCGTCGTCGGGCTTCTGCACGCCGTACAGGATCTTCATGAGCGTCGACTTGCCGGCGCCGTTCTCCCCCACGATCGCGTGCACCGTGCCGGCCCGCACGTCGATGTCGATGTCGTGGTTGGCGATGACGCCCGGGAAGCGCTTCCCGATGCCTCGTAGCCGGACGGCGAGCTGCTCGGTGCCGGCCGCGGCGGCCGTGCTGGTTTCTGTCGTGGTGATGTCACACGCTCCCGGAAGGTGATTGGCGCCGGACGCGCCACGGGCTCGGACGGAACGCTACCGCGTCCCCGTCCGAGCCCGTGGCCCAGTGCCTCAGGGTCGAGCCGGCCCGATCAGAGGGTGTTGGGAACCTTGATCTCGCCGGAGACGATCTTCTCCTTGTAGGAGTCGATCTTGTCCTTGATGTCGTCGATCTGGCCGCCGCTGGTGGCGTAGCCGACACCGTCGCGCTTGAGGTCGTAGACGTCGAAGCCGGACTTGGTGCTGCCGTCCTTGTAGGCCTTGGCGAAGTCGAACACCGCGACGTCGACGCGCTTGAGCGCCGAGGTCAGGATGTGCGACTGCTGGTCCTTGGGCGCCGACAGGTACTGGTCGGAGTCGACACCGATGGCGAGCTTGTTCTCCGCGGCAGCGGCCTCGAAGACACCGTTGCCGGACAGGCCGGAGGCGTGGAAGACGATGTCCGCACCGTTGTCGTAGAGCGCCGTCGCGGCGGTCTTGCCGCCCGGCGGGTTCGCGAAGGCCTTCTGGTCGGCCTGGTCGGAGAGCCACTTCATCTCGACGGTGGCCTTGGGGTTGGCCTCCTTGACGCCCGCCTGGAAGCCGGCGGCGAACGGGTCGATGATCGGGCCCTTGACGCCGCCCACGAAGCCGACCTTGTTGGTCTTCGTCTTCAGGCCGGCGGCGATGCCGACGAGGTAGGAGCCCTGCTCGGGCGAGAAGGCGAGGTTGGTGACGTTGTCACCCTCGGCCGCACCGTCGACGATCGCGAACTTCAGCTTGGGGTACTCCTTGGCGACCTTGGTCACCATCGGGGTGTAGACGAAGCCGACCGCGATGATCGGGTCGTAGCCCGCGTCCGCGAGGGTGCGCAGGCGCTCCTCCTTGGCGGAGTCCGGCTCGTCCGGAGCCGCCTCGGACTCCTTGCACGTGGCGTCCAGCTCCTCGCTGGCCTTCTTGGTGCCGGCCGCGGCCAGGTCGTTGAACGACTTGTCGCCCCGCCCGCCGATGTCGTAGGCGAGACCGATCTTCGGGCCCTTGCCGCCGGTGGCGCACAGACCGCCCTTGTCGCCGCCGCTGGCCGTGTTTGTCTCGGTGTTCTTCTTGGCACAACCGGTCACCGCGAGAGCCAGAACAGCGGTGACGGCTGCAATCTTGGTCAGCCGACGCAAGATGCCTCCTCGTTTTGTGCGCCACCTGTCCAGGCGCAAACCAGGGCACACCCTAAGCCCGGGACGGAGGCCCCCGTGGCTGGTCGCGGCGACGCGCCCGAAGTTGTTATCAGTTCGGTAGCAACAGGAGGTTTGAAGCCCGGTTCGGCGCGTTCTCGACCGCTCGGAAACGTGTTCCGACAAGCGTGGCTCAGGCGTCGAGCGTGGTGAGCACGGCGGCCGCCAGCACCTTCGCGCCGACCCCGATCGCGCGCTCGTCGATGTGCAGGTCGCCCTGGTGCAGGTCGTAGGTGCGCCCCCCGGGCGTGCGCGTGCCGAGGCGGCCCATCGCGCCGGGGATGTCCTCGAGGTACCACGCGAAGTCCTCGCCGCCCAGGCTCTGCGGGGTCGAGACGGCGCCGTCCTCCCCCAGCACCGCCCGGACCGCGCCGCCGAGCAGCCCGGTGGCGCCCGGCTCGTTGACGACCGGCGGCACGCCCCGCACGTAGGTGACCTCCGCGCCGACGCCGTACGGCGCGAGGATCTGGTCGATCAGCTCCCGGACCAGGTCCTCGGCGTCCGCCCAGGCGACCGCGTCGAGCATCCGCAGGGTGCCGGCCACCTCACCGGCCGCCGGGATGACGTTCTTGGCCGACCCGGCGCGGACCACGCCCCAGACCAGGCTGGCGCCGGCCCGCGGGTCGAGCCGGCGGGACAGCGCGCCCGGGAGGTCGGTGACCAGCTTGCCGAGGGCGTAGGTGAGGTCCTCGGTCAGGTGCGGACGCGAGGTGTGCCCGCCGTGGCCCGTCAGCCGGACCGTGAGCGCGTCGGCGGCGCCGGTGAGCGGACCGACGCGGAGCCCGACCTTGCCGACGTCGATGGAGGGGTCGCAGTGCAGGCCGTAGACGTGCTGGACCCCCTCGAGGGCGCCCGCGGCGATCACCTCGAGCGCGCCGCCGGGCATCACCTCCTCGGCCGGCTGGAAGAGCAGCCGGACCCGCCCCGGGAGCGGCGAGGAGGCGTGCGCCGCAGCGAGCGCGATGCCGGAGCCGACCAGCGAGGCGGTGTGCACGTCGTGGCCGCAGGCATGCGCGACGCCCGGCACCGTGCTGGCCCACGGCTCGCCGCCACGGTCGTCGACGGGCAGGCCGTCGAGGTCGGCGCGCAGCCCGATGAGGGGGCCGTCGTCGGCCCCCAGCTCGGCGATGAGACCGGACTTCGGCAGCAGCTTGACCACCAGGCCGGCCTTCTCGAGCCGCTCGGCCACGAGGGCGGTCGTCACGCTCTCCTGCCAGGCCAGCTCGGGACGTGCGTGCAGCTCGCGGCGCAGGGCCACCAGGTCGTCCGCGAGCGCGTCGACGGCGTCGACGGTCAGGCGGAGGAGGGAGGTGGGCACGACAGGCAAGGCTACCCGAGGGCGAGGTCGGTCCCCGGACGCGCCGCAGGGGCGGACCACCGTTGCCGGTGGCCCGCCCCTGCGGATGCGGCGGTCCTACTTCAGGAAGGCGTAGAGCACGGAGTGCGCCCTACCGGCCACGTCGAGCGTGGCCGAGCGGTCACCTGTGGCTCCGGCCTTGGGGCTGGTGAAGGTGAGCGTCACCGTCTGGGTGGCGCCCTTGGTCGGCAGGTTCACCGTCGGGGACGAGACCCTGAACAGGCTCTTGTCCGGACCCACGATGCTCAGGGCGCCCGAGACCGGGCTGTCGGTGAGGTTGGTGAGCGTCAGCGACTTGGTCGTCGTCTGGCCGCTGCCTGCGGGCACCGCCCCGAACGACGTGCTGACCGAGGACAGCGCGACCTTGGCGTTCACCGCGGCCGGGACGTCCTCGAGCCCGGCACCCGTGACCAGCGGGTCGGTCTCCTCGACGCGGATGCTCTTGTAGTTGAAGAGCGTGTGCTCCTGCGCCGTGTTGGTGATCGCCGACCGGACCTGCGCGGCCGACCAGTCGAGGTGCGCGGCGCGGACCACGGCCGCCGTACCCGCGAGGTGCGGGCTGGCCATCGAGGTGCCGTTGAAGAACGCCCAGCAGCCGTCCGGGTTGGCGTCCGGCGTCCCGTGGGTGCAGTGCTCCAGCGGGATCGACGAGAGCACGTTGACGCCGGGGGCGACCAGGTCGGGCTTGACGCGGTAGTCGACGTCGGTCGGGCCCTGGCTGGAGAAGTCGCCCATGATGTTGTCGTTGTTGCTGTCGTGGTACGCCTTGTGGGCGTTCAGCGTGACCTGCTTGCCGACCAGGGCCAGCACGGCGTCCGAGTCGTCCTGCGAGGCCATCACCGCGGGGACCACCTTGAGAGCCGGGTCGCCGGCCATCGCGATCGGGTCGCCCGGTCCGCTGTTGAGCACGAGCACACCGACGGCGCCCTTCGCGGCGGCGTTGTCGACCTTCGCAGCGAAGGGGCAGGTCACCGCGGGAGACCAGCACGACCTTGCCGGCCACGTCACCGAAGGAGCCCGGCACGCACCCGACGCCCAGGTCGCCGTTCTCGGCGGGCGCCACGTCCGACGGGGTGGTCAGTGCCTTGACGAGCGTGCCCGTGACGTCCTCGGTGACCGGGAAGTCCCCGTCACCGTTGGTGTAGAGCGTCTCGGCGCCCCCCGTCACCGGCACGGCCAGGTAGTGGCCGACCGACGACGCACCGGCGGTCAGCGCCCGCTCGGCCGCACCGGGTGAGCCGATGGTGCCGTGGCCCGGACCCTCGTTGCCCGCGGAGACCGCGACGACGATGCCGGCCTGGTCGAGGTTGTTCACCGCGTGCATGAGCAGGTCCTGGACCCCCTTGCTGCCGCCACCGAGGCTCATGTTGATGACGTCCATGCCGTCGAGGGCGGCGGCGTCGAGCGCGTTGAGGATGTCCTCGCTGCGGGCGTCCTCGATGTCACCCGGGAAGACGTTGTAGCTGCCGAGCTGGGCGCCCGGGGCGACACCGCTGACCGCGTAGGGGATGGTCGCGCCGTCGATGCTGGCCGTGGTGTTCGCGTCGCAGGCGACCGTGCCGGCGACGTGGGTGCCGTGCTCGCCGACCGCCTTGGCGTCGTAGCCGAGCTTGGCGGCCTTGTTGGCGAAGACCTTGGCGATGATCACCTTGTTGTTGGTGTACGCCGGGTTGCCCTGCTGCTGCGTGGCCGGGAAGCCCGCATCGTCGAAGCACGGGTGGTTGACGTCGACGCCGCTGTCGACGATGCCGACCTTGATGCCGCGCACCGGCCTTCGGGTCCGCCTGCGCGGTGGCCTTGATGAGCGACAGGTCGGGGTCGGTGACCGGGGTGACGGTGCCGACGGTCGGGGCGTACGTCGCCTGGTAGCCGACCGAGGTCACGCCCGGGCCGTTGCGCAGCGTCGCGAGGGACGTGCCGTTGAGCCGGACGGCCACGGCGTTGACCGCGACGTCGTACTCACCGGTGACCTGCGCCTTGGGGGCGTTGCTCTTCAGCCACTGCTTGAAGGTGTTGCGCTGCGCGACCACCTTGGCGCGCTCGCTCTTGGCGGCGCTGCTGTTGAAGTCCACCTTCTTGCCCTTGGCCGGCGCGAGCTTGGCGTCGGTCGCGAGCGGGGCCAGGGACAGGCCGACGACGGCACTGGTGCTGTCCAGGCCGGTCGAGACGGTGGCGTCGGAGTTGGGGTTCTTCGACGAGGTGCTGGGTGCGGCGGAGGCGTTGACGCCTCCGACGACGCCCGCGATGGCGGCCGCGCCTGCGGCCAGCAGCGCGAGGGTGCGTCGACTCGTGGGGTGCACGGTTCTCCCGGGGTGTGGCCGCGCCTCTGAGTCGGCACGGAATCGCCCGAAAAATACTCCCTAGGACCCCTTGGGCGGAAGATCCGTCACGTAAAGGTGATCTTCCGGGACATCCCTCCGCTCAGAACGCGTCCGGCGGGACGTAGACGCCCCACACGTCACGCAGCGCGTTGCAGACCTCCCCGACGGTGGCCTTCGCGCGCAGCGCCTCCTTCATCGGGTAGAGCACGTTGTCGTCGCCCTGCGCGGCCGCGGTCAGCGCCGCGAGGTGCTTGTCGACCGCGGCCTGGTCGCGCTCCTGCCTGAGCTTCGCGAGCCGCTCGGCCTGCTGCTGCTCGATCGCCGGGTCGACGCGGAGCGCCTCGTAGGGGTCCTCCTCGTCCACCCGGAAGCGGTTGACCCCGACGACGACCCGCTGCTCGGTGTCGATGTCCCGGGCGATCTGGTAGGCCGCCTTCTCGATCTCGTTCTTCTGGAAGCCCGTCTCGATCGCCGCGACCGCGCCGCCGAGCTCCTCCACCTGCTCCATCAGCTTGACGGCCTCGGCCTCGACGTCGTCGGTGAGCGCCTCGATCGCGTAGGAGCCGGCGAACGGGTCGACCGTCTTGGTCACGTCGGACTCGTAGGCGATCACCTGCTGGGTGCGCAGCGCGAGGCGGGCGGCCTTCTCGCTGGGCAGCGCCAGCGCCTCGTCGTAGGAGTTGGTGTGCAGCGACTGGGTGCCGCCGAGCACCGCCGCGAGGCCCTGGATGGCCACCCGGACGAGGTTCACCTCGGGCTGCTGGGCGGTCAGCTGCACCCCGGCGGTCTGGGTGTGGAAGCGCAGCATCTGGGACTTGGGGTTCTTCGCCCCGAACTCGTCGCGCATCACCCGGGCCCAGATCCGGCGGGCCGCCCGGAACTTCGCGACCTCCTCCAGGATCGTCGTACGCGAGACGAAGAAGAAGGACAGCCGGGCCGCGAAGTCGTCGACGTCGAGGCCGGCCTTCACCGCGGCGCGGACGTACTCGATGCCGTCGGCGAGGGTGAACGCGATCTCCTGCGCGGGAGTCGCCCCGGCCTCGGCCATGTGGTAGCCGGAGATGGAGATGGTGTTCCATCGCGGCACCTCGGCCTTGCAGTAGGCGAAGATGTCGGTGATCAGGCGCAGGGAGTGCTGCGGCGGGTAGATGTAGGTGCCGCGGGCGATGTACTCCTTGAGCACGTCGTTCTGGATCGTGCCGGTGATCTTGTCGCCGGGCACGCCGTTGTCCTCGGCCACGAGCTGGTACATCAGCAGCAGCAGCGCGGCCGGCGCGTTGATCGTCATCGAGGTGGACACCTCGTCGAGCGGCAGGCCGTCGAAGAGCAGGTGCATGTCCTCGATCGAGTCGATCGCGACCCCCACCTTGCCGACCTCGCCGTGCGCGATCGGCGCGTCGGAGTCGTGGCCCATCTGGGTCGGCAGGTCGAAGGCCACCGAGAGGCCGCCGGTGCCGTTGGCGACCAGCTGCTTGTACCGCTCGTTGGACTCCTTGGCGGTGCCGAAGCCGGCGTACTGCCGCATCGTCCACGGCCGGCCGGTGTACATCGACGGGTAGACGCCCCGGGTGAAGGGGTACTCCCCCGGCTTGCCCAGCTGCGTCTCCGGGTCGAAGTCCGCGAGGGACTCCGGGCCGTACAGGGACTCGAACGGGAGTCCGGACTCGGTGCGGTTCTCGTCGCCCGCGCCCGGTGCTCCGGCGGTGGGGGTCTCGCCTGCGGTCATGCCCGAACAGTACGGCGCGCCCGCCGACCGCCGCACCGTGAGACTTCCCACGCCAGGGACCACCGGTCGATCGAGCTTGTCGAGATCGGCTTGTGGTCTCGACAGGCTCGACCGCCCGAAGGGCCTGGCAAGATCGGCGCGTGACGGAGACGAGCGTCGAGCAGGTCGAGCGGGCCCTGGCCCGCATGGACGAGGTGGAGGGTCGCATCGCCTCGGTGTGCACCCGCAACGACCGGGCACTCGACGTCGCGCGGGAGCGGGACGCCGAGTCCCGTGAGGGCCGCACGCGCGGGCCGCTGCACGGGGTCCCGGTGCTCGTGAAGGACAACGTGGACACGGCGGACCTGCCCACGACCGCCGGGTCCCTGGCGCTCGCCGGCATGCCCCACCCGTCCCGCGACGCGCTCCTGGTGCAGCACCTGCGCGACGCCGGGATGGTCGTGCTCGGCAAGACGAACCTCAGCGAGTGGGCCAACATCCGCGACGAGAACTCGGCGTCCGGGTGGAGCGCCTACGGCGGCCTGACCCGCAACCCCTACGCCCTGAACCGGTCCGCCGGCGGTTCGAGCTCCGGCAGCGGCGCCGCGGTGGCGGCCGGCGTCGCGTCGTACGCGGTCGGCACGGAGACGGACGGCTCGATCTCCTGCCCGGCGGCGTTCAACGGCTGCGTCGGGTTCAAGCCCACCGTGGGCGTCGTACCCACCGAGGGTGTGGTGCCGATCTCGAGCTCGCAGGACTCACCCGGTCCGCTGGCCACGACGGTCCGCGAAGCCGCCGCCCTGCTCTCCGTGCTCGCCGGCAGCGGGACCGACTACGCCGCGCACGCCGTCGACGGACGCCTGGCCGGGAAGCGGATCGGTGTCCCCCGAGCGCGCTACTGGGGCTACAGCAGCCACGCCGACACGCACGCCGAGCGGGCGGTGCAGCTGCTCGCCGCCGAGGGCGCGACGATCGTCGACTCCACCGACCTCACGTCGATGGAGGACTTCGACGAGCACGACGAGCTGCTGGTGCTGCTGGCCGAGCTCCGGCACGGCCTCGAGCACTACCTCGCGACCCGCCCCGGCGACGGCCCGCGCACCCTCGCCGACGTCGTCACCTTCAACCGCGAGCACGCCGAGGTCGAGCTCCGGCACTTCGGGCAGTCGCTCTTCGAGCAGGCGCTGGAGGGTCCCGACGTCGACAGCCAGGAGTACGCCGCGGCCCGCGCCCGCTGCCTGAAGCACGGCCGGGACGGCATCGACGCCGTGCTCCGGGAGCACTCGCTCGACGCGCTGGTCACCCCGTCGTACGGACCACCGGTGCCGATCGACCTGGTGAACCCCGAGGCGCACACCGGCTCCTGCACCACGCCGACCGCCGTCGCCGGCTACCCCCTGCTCACCGTGCCCAGCGGTCTGGCCGCCGGCCTCCCCGTCGCCGTGTCGTTCTGGGGCACCGCTCGTAGCGAGGCGAACCTCATCGAGATCGCGCACGGCTACGAGCGGGCCCGCAACGGCGACACCGGCCCGCTCCCGCCACCGACGTTCGAGCCGTTCGTGTAGCGCGCTACTGCATCAGCGTCACGGCGCTGGCGAGCAGGTCCGTGAGCTGCGGGGTCACCGGGAGCGGCGTGCGGGGCCCGACCTTCGGCGGGAACTCGCCCGAGACCGAGACCGCCTGGCCGTCGGGCGCGATGGCGTAGGCGACGCCGGGGATCGAGAAGGCGTCGTCGCTGATCCCGGGGATGTCGCGGGACGGCTCCGAATGCTTCTGGGCGGCGAGGAACGGACCCGCCTGCTGGCTGCTGTAGACGCTGACCGCGACGATGCGCGGGTTGCGGGTGCCGGTGGCCCACGAGCAGACCGACGAGAGGTTCACGTAGTTCAGCGAGCGGGACACCGCCGCGGGGGCGCCGAGCACCTTGCCGACGGCCTCCTGGTCGACCTTGGCGCAGGCGCCGCGGGTCTGGTCGTCGGTCTCCGGCGGGTCCGACGGCACCGACCGGGCGACGGCGCCGACGACGGCGCGCACGTCGGCGGGCCGGGAGGTGCCCGCCCCTTGGTGCACCGTGCGGACCTGCGCCAAGGTGCGGCCCTTCAGGAACGACACCGTGCTCCCGCTGGACTCGTCGACCGCGACGGCCGCGTCGCCGATGCCCTGCACCGGCTTTCCCGGCAGCCGCTGCAGGTCCGTGCGGGTGGCCGGCTCGAGCCCGACGCTGAGCAGCAGCGTGTAGGAGTCGAACGAGACGCCGAAGCCGCACTGGTCGACCAGGCCGTCGTACCCGTCGATCGTGGTCAGCACCCGGCCGGTCGGCTCACCGACCTGACCGACGGCGCGACGGACCTGGGTCTGCGAGACCAGCGAGCAGATGTCGAGACCGCTGAGCAGCGGGTCACCGGGGCCGGCGGGGTCCGAGCGGTGCGAGCCGTCGGACGTCGGGTCGGCTGCGGTGCCGGGGTCGCTCGAGCCGCCCGAGCAGCCGGCCAGGACGAGACAGGCAGCCAGAGCGGCAACGAGACCGGGGACGGCACGGGAGCGACGCAGCACGCCGCCACGGTAGCCGCCGGCACCCGGCGGGCCCCGCCCTCGCCCGCCGAAGAAGGCCTCGTCGTCGGACGATTTGCCAACGGCCCCATGCGGTAATTGATCTCACAACCCTCCCTGCGCAGAGCGGTCCGGGGCGCGGATAGAGTGCTGAGGTTGCCCCTACACCCACCAGGAACATCGAGTTCGGAGGAATCGGAGTGGCCAGCTCTCCGGCAGGAACGCTTTATCGGGGCCGTGAAGGCATGTGGTCGTGGGTCCTGCACCGCATCACCGGTGTGTCGATCTTCTTCTTCCTCTTCGCCCACGTGGTCGACACCGCGATGGTGCGGGTCTCGCCGGAGACCTACAACACCGCCGTGGAGACCTACAAGAACCCGGTCGTCGGTCTCATGGAGGTCGGTCTCGTCGGCGCGGTCCTCTTCCACGCCCTCAACGGCGTCCGGATCGTCCTCGTGGACTTCTGGGAGAAGGGCCCCCGCTTCCAGCGCCAGCTCACGTACGGCGTGGTCGGCGTGTTCGTCGTCCTCTTCGTGCCGTTCGTGATCCGGCACCTGACCAACGTGTTCGGAGGCTGACCGCGATGGCCACCGCCCCCACTCTCGCGCCCCCGCGGTCCCCCCGTGGCCGAGCCGCCCGCGGCGGCAACTTCGAGCTGAACAGCTGGCTGTTCATGCGCGGCTCGGGCCTGCTGCTCCTGGTGCTCGTGTTCGGGCACCTGTTCGTGAACCTGATGCTCGGCGAGGGCATCCACCAGATCGACTTCGCGTTCGTCGCCGGCAAGTGGGCGAACCCGTTCTGGCAGGTCTGGGACCTGGCGATGCTCTGGCTGGCGATGCTGCACGGCTGCAACGGCCTGCGCACGATCATCAACGACTACGCCGTGCGGCTGAACACCCGCTTCGCGCTCAAGACGCTGCTCTACTTCGGCACCCTCGTGGTGATCGTCCTGGGCACGCTGGTGATCTTCACGTTCGACCCCTGCATCGACCCGAACTCCACGCTCGACGTCTGCCGGATGAAGTGAGGCCCTGACAACCATGGTTCAGCAGCACAAGTACGACGTCGTCATCGTCGGTGCCGGCGGTGCCGGCATGCGGGCGGCCCTCGAGTCCGGCAAGCGCACGCGTACGGCGGTCCTCACCAAGCTCTACCCGACCCGGTCCCACACCGGCGCCGCGCAGGGCGGCATGTGCGCCGCCCTCGCGAACGTCGAGGAGGACAACTGGGAGTGGCACACCTTCGACACCGTCAAGGGCGGTGACTACCTCGTCGACCAGGACGCCGCGGAGGTGATGGCCAAGGAGGCCATCGACGCCGTCCTCGACCTGGAGAAGATGGGCCTGCCCTTCAACCGCACCGACGAGGGCAAGATCGACCAGCGCCGGTTCGGCGGCCACACGCGCAACCACGGCGAGGCCGCCGTACGCCGGTCCTGCTTCGCCGCGGACCGCACCGGCCACATGATCCTGCAGACGCTCTACCAGCAGTGCATCAAGCACGAGGTCGAGTTCTACAACGAGTTCTACGTCCTCGACATGCTGATGACCGAGGGCCGCTGCTCCGGCGTCGTCGCCTACGAGCTGGCCACCGGCGAGATCCACGTCTTCAACGCCAAGTCGGTCATCTTCGCGACCGGCGGCTTCGGCAAGGTCTTCCGGACCACGTCCAACGCGCACACCCTGACCGGCGACGGCATGGGCATCGTGTGGCGCAAGGGCCTGCCGCTCGAGGACATGGAGTTCTTCCAGTTCCACCCGACCGGCCTGGCCGGCCTGGGCGTGCTGCTGTCCGAGGCCGCGCGCGGCGAGGGCGGCATCCTGCGCAACAGCGAGAACGAACGCTTCATGGAGCGCTACGCCCCCACGATCAAGGACCTCGCGCCGCGCGACATGGTCGCCCGCGCGATGGCCAACGAGGTGCGCGAGGGACGCGGCGCCGGCCCGGACAAGGCCTACGTCTACCTCGACCTGACGCACCTGCCGAAGGAGCAGATCGACGCGAAGCTCCCGGACATCACGGAGTTCGCGCGCACCTACCTCGGCGTCGAGCCCTACACCGAGATGATCCCGGTGTTCCCCACCGCGCACTACGCGATGGGCGGCATCCCGACGAACATCAAGGGCGAGGCGCTCGCCGACAACCACACCGTCATCCCCGGCCTGTACGCCGCCGGCGAGGTCGCCTGCGTGTCGGTGCACGGCGCGAACCGGCTCGGCACCAACTCGCTGCTCGACATCAACGTGTTCGGCCGCCGCGCGGGCATGTACGCCGCCGAGTACGCCGCCGGCACCGACTACGACGAGCTCCCGGAGAACCCCGAGGGCGCGGTCATCGAGATGATCGAGTCGATGCGGGACGCGGGCGGCTCCGAGCGGGTGGCCGCCATCCGCCAGGAGCTCCAGGCGACGATGGACATCAACGCGCAGGTCTACCGCACCGAGGGCTCGCTCAAGCAGGCGCTCGCGGACCTCGAGGGCCTCAAGGCGCGCTACGTCAACGTGTCCGTGCAGGACAAGGGCAAGCGGTTCAACACCGACCTGCTCGAGGCGATCGAGCTCGGCTTCCTCCTCGACCTGGCGGAGGTGCTGGTGACCTCCGCGCTGGCCCGCAACGAGTCGCGTGGCGGGCACTTCCGCGAGGACTACGCCACCCGCGACGACGTGAACTTCATGCGCCACACGATGGCCTACCGCAACGAGGACGGCAGCATCCGGCTGGACTACAAGCCGGTCATCGAGACGCGCTACAAGCCGATGGAGCGGAAGTACTGATGAGCACCGACACCGTGATCGATCCCGGGACAGCTCCCGCCGCCAGCACGACCACCATGACCGTCACGGTCAAGATCCTCCGCTACAACCCGGAGGTCTCGGAGGAGTCGCACTGGGAGAGCTACCAGGTCACCGCGGAGCCGACCGACCGCGTCCTCGACGCGCTGCACAAGGTCAAGTGGGACCTCGACGGCTCGCTGACCTTCCGCCGCTCGTGCGCGCACGGCGTGTGCGGCTCGGACGCCATGCGGATCAACGGCAAGAACCGGCTGGCCTGCAAGACGCTGCTCAAGGACGTGAACCCGTCCCAGCCGATCACCGTGGAGCCGATCAAGGGCCTGCCGGTGCTCAAGGACCTCGTCGTCGACATGGAGCCGTTCTTCGCGGCCTACCGCTCGGTGATGCCGTTCCTGGTCACCACCGGCAACGAGCCGACCCGCGAGCGCATCCAGTCGCAGGCCGACCGGGACCGCTTCGACGACACCACCAAGTGCATCCTGTGCGCCGCCTGCACGACGTCGTGCCCGGTCTACTGGAGCGACGGTCAGTACTTCGGCCCGCAGGCCATCGTCGGCGCGCACCGCTTCATCTTCGACAGCCGCGACGAGGGCGGCGACCAGCGCCTGGAGATCCTCAACGACAGGGAGGGCGTGTGGCGCTGCCGCACGACCTTCAACTGCACCGAGGCGTGCCCGCGCGGCATCGAGGTCACCAAGGCGATCCAGGAAGTGAAGCGCGCGCTGATCTTCCGGCGTTAGCCGAAACCGCTGCCCTCCCCTTCGTCGCGGTGTGACACTGCTGCGGTGGAGGAGTTCGAGGTCGACGACCAGCAGCGCGCGGCAGCGCTGGCGCACCTGCGCGACGAGCACGCCCGGGGCGCCTTCGACCAGGCCGAGCTCGACCGTCGTACGACGGAGGTGCAGCTCTCGCGCACCGTGGCCCAGCTGCTCGCCGCCACAGCCGACCCGTCCATCGCCGAGCTCAGCCCGCCCTCGGTGATCGCCCACCAGAGCCGGGTAGCCCTGCTCGCCGGGATGCTGGTCGCCCTCGTGCTGGGTCTCGTCGTGCTGGCGAAGCTGGTCTGAGAGATGCCCTTCGACCTCCCCCTCGGCGGCGGCCGCGAGCCGATCGAGATCCGGCTGCTCGACGCGCTGGCCCGCGGCCTGGACTCCGTGCCCGCGCTCGCCGCGAACCTGCAGGACCCGCCGGAGGACGTGGACCGCGCCGTCGCGTGGGCGGTCGCCAACCGGCTCGCCACCCGCACGCCGCTGCCGTCCGGGGAGCACATCGCGCTCACCGAGAGCGGGATCGCGAACGTGGGCCTGCAGCGCCGGCTGTCCTCGATGCTCGGCCCTGACGGACAGATCGACGTGGCCCAGGTCGGTGCGGAGATCGGCCGCAGCTGGCAGGCGATGCAGGACGGTCGTGCCGCCGAGGCCGCCCGCAGCGCGGCGCACGTGCTGGTCGACGACGCCGAGCGCGAGGCGACCGTCGCGGCACTCCGGGACCACTACGCCCAGGGCGCGATCAGCCTCCCCGAGCTCGAGCGGCGCACCCAGCTGGCACTGACCGCCCACGACCGCGGCGACCTGGACACGGCGCTGGCCGACCTTCAGCAGGTCGTGCCCGCAGCGCTCCCGGCGCCGGGCGGGCCGCCCTCGCCGATGGCCGTCGTCGGGCGCGGCATGAGCCTGCAGACCGCGCAGAGGATCCGGACCGTGATCGGCGTCGGTGCCCTGGTGATGTTCGGCGTGCCGATGCTGCTGGCGCTCGTGGCCGTCCTGATCGGCGTGGTCGGCGCGCTGGCGGAATGACCCGGGGGCGGCCCGGCGTCAGCCCGCGTCGACCTCGGCGGAGGCCCGGCCGCCGGTGGCCTTCCAGGCCTTGACGCCGAGCCGGCCGAGGACCCCGGCGATCACGAGGTTCACGATGATCAGCACCACGTGGGCGACCCAGTAGCCGGTCGGGCGGTCCTCGCCGCTCGCGTGGGCGGCGGCGAGGTTCTTGGCGAAGGTCGCGTAGCTGAAGACGTTCCAGGCGGCGACGGCGAGGAGCAGGACGGCGTGCTGGCGGCGGAACTTCACGCTCCCCATCCTCCCCGACGCGACCAATGGCCCCGGCCGCGGGGCGGGTCTCAGGACTCCCCGCCGCGGAAGCCGCGGACGGCCGCGGCGCCGACCAGCGCGAGCACGCCGGCGCCGGCCAGCGCCCGCCACGAGCGCACACCCTTGTCGGCGCGGTGGCCCGCCGCCATCCGGCGCGCTGGTACGTCGGACCGGGCGACCGTCGCGGGTGCGGCAGCAGCCACCTCGGCCCGGTCCGTCTGCGTCCCACCGCTCGTCTGCTCGGGGTGCTCGGCGTGCTCGGTGGCCAGGGCGGCCCCCGGGGCGCGCCGGGCCTCGGCGGTGCGCTGCTCCAGGGCCGCGTCGGACGTGTAGGCCCAGGCGACGGAGTACATCACCAGCCGGGAGAAGTAGTTGATCCAGATCAGCAGGATCAGGGCGACGCCGAAGGCCTGGAAGGCGGGGTTCCCCTTGGTCTGCGCGAGCAGCAGGTTGGCGCCGAGCTTCAGCACCTCGAAGCCGACCGCGCCCAGCAACGCCCCTCGCACCAGCGAGCCGCGCGGGACGTGCGACTCGGTGATGAGGAGCTTGAACATCGCGAGCAGCAGCACGGTGGACGCCGCGATCGCCAGCACGTGGCCGAGGACCGTGAGCAGGAGGTTCGGCACCAGAGCCGTGTCGTCGATGCCGAGCCAGCCCAGGATCAGCCCGGAGAAGCCCGTGACGGCGCCCGAGAGCGTCACCGAGACCATCAGGATCAGACCGATCAGCGCCAAGGTGCCGAGGTCGCGCAGCTTGCCCAGGAGGAAGTTGGTCTGCTCCCGTCGGGGCACCACGAACATCACCTCGAGCGCCTGCCGGAGGCCGGACAACCAGCCCAGCCCGGCGTACAGCAGCACCAGCAGACCGATCAGCCCGACCCGACCGGAGTAGGACTCGATCGTCTTGAGCGAGATCTGGCCCGGGTCGTTGCCGATCACGCCCGGAAGCAGCGCGTTGAGCTCGGCGACCATCTGCGGCTTGATGTCCGGGTAGAGCTGGGCGACCAGCCCGATCACGAAGAAGCCGAGCGCCAGGATCGGGAAGAACGACAGGAACCCGAAGTAGGTGACGGCACCGGCCTGGGCGTTGCCGTTGACCGCACCGTAGTGCTGCACCATGCGCAGGATGTGGTCGAGCCAGGGGAACTTCTCACGCAGTCGGGCGAGCGTCGCCGCGGCGCGTTCCTTCAGGGAAGCCATGCATGTGCTTTACCCATCCGCGGCGGCGGTCAACACGAAGTGCCGGGTCGGCGCCCAGCCGTCCTGGTGGTCGTGGACGTAGAGCGAGAACCGGTCGGCGGTGAAGGAGCACTCGAAGGACGCCAGGTCGTCGAAGGCCCGGTCGAGCTGCGGGTCGGGCAGGTGGTGCGCGACGGTCACGTGCGGGTGGTACGGGAACGCCAGGTCCACCTCGAGCGGACCGCGGCGGACGGAGAAGGCCAGCTGCTCGCAGCCGGAGATGCCCTCGGCCACCATCACGAACACGACCGGCGAGACCGGGCGGAAGGTCCCGGTGCCGCGCAGCCGGATCCGGAACGCCGTGCTCGACGCGGACGCCTCGGCGAGGTGCTGCTCGATGGCGGGGACCGCCGACTCCTCCACCTCGGTGGGCGGCATCAGGGTGATGTGCGTCGGTATGCCCTGGGCTGACCCGTCGCCGAGGGCGACGCGGTAGCTCTGGAGCTGCTCGCCCCAGGGCTCCGGGACGGCGATGGCCACTCCGATCGTCGTCGTCACGGTGTGACCCTAGGCCATGGCCCGAGGGGACGCCGCGTCAGCCGCGGCAGACGCGAGCGCGAGCATGGCCTCAGCGGCCAGGTGCGACGAAGCCGACGCGGTCGTAGACGTCGGCCAGGGTGCGCTCGGCCACGGCACCTGCCTTCTCGGCGCCGTTGCGCAGGATCGCGTCGAGCTGGGCGCGGTCGTCGAGGAGCTCGAGCGTCCGGTCGCGGAACGGCGTGACGAACTCGACCACGACGTCCGCGAGGTCCTTCTTGAAGTCGCCGTAGCCCCGTCCGTCGTACGTCTTCTCGAGGTCGGGGATGCTGGTGCCGGTCAGCGCCGAGTAGATCGTGAGCAGGTTGGAGATGCCCGGCTTCTCCGCCTCGTCGAAGCGCACCTCGGAGCCGGAGTCGGTGACCGCGGAGCGGATCTTCTTGGCCGAGATCTTGGGGTCGTCGAGCATCTCGACGATGCCGCCCGGGCTCGACGCGGACTTCGACATCTTCGCGGTCGGGTCCTGGAGGTCGGTGATCTTCGCGGTCTCCTTGAGGATGTACGGCTCGGGGAGGCGGAAGGTCTTCTTGAAGCGGTGGTTGAACCGCTGGGCGAGGTCGCGGGTCAGCTCGAGGTGCTGGCGCTGGTCCTCGCCGACGGGGACGTACTGCGGGCGGTAGAGCAGGATGTCCGCGGCCTGCAGCACCGGGTAGGTGAACAGCCCGACCGAGGCCGCACCCTCGCCTCCCTTGGCGGACTTGTCCTTGAACTGCGTCATCCGGCGGGCCTCGCCGAAGCCGGTCAGGCACTGCAGCACCCAGCCGAGCTGCGCGTGCGCCGGCACCTGGGACTGGATGAACACCGCCGAGCGGTCCGGGTCGATGCCCATCGCGAGCAGCTGGGCGGCCGCGCGCAGCACCCGCTCGCGCAGCTGCTTGGGGTCCTGCTCGACGGTGATCGCGTGCAGGTCGGCGATGAAGAAGAACGGCTCGTAGTCGTCCTGGAGCGCGACCCACTGGCGGAGCGCGCCGAGGTAGTTGCCGAAGTGGAACGAGTCGGCCGTGGGCTGGATCCCGGAGAGGACCCGCGGACGCGCGGGGGTGGACGGGGGTGCGTCGGGCATGGGGGCATTCTTCCAGGGGTCGCGGGCCGTGCCGCCCGCGGGTGAGCGTCAGGACGGTGTGATGCCACGCTTGGCGAGCAGCTCGTCACGCTTCCACGCGTAGCCGACCATCCACGCCGGGAGGTAGCGGTAGATCCGCACCTCCTCGCCCCACGACAGCGGGGAGCTGCCGTAGTGGCGGGTCCAGTGGTCGAGGGTCTCCTCGTAGTCGGCGTCCCCGACCGCGAGCTGCTCGACCCGCCCGTGGCTGAACACCGCGAGCTCCTCGTTGTCGATGTGGGCGACGCTGACGCTCGGCCGCTCCCGCATGTGCCGCGCCTTGGCCGCGGTCCCCGAGGTGCTGAAGGACCAGGAGCCGTGCAGGAAGTGCCCGTCGACCGCGCTGACGCGCGGCTCGCCGTGGGCGGTGACGGTGGCCAGGCTGAGCACCTTCATGCCGGCGAGCAGGGCGACGAGGTCGCGGGCCGAGAGCACCCGGTCGCCGTGGATGATGGCGCGCAGATGGTCGGTGGCCCGGGCGTGCGAGGCGTCCAGCAACGCCTGGAGCCGGGCGACCTCGTCCTCGGTCTCGTACACATGGTCACGCTAACGGGTGGTGACCCGCGCGGGGGCTACTCCGAGCGGGCGTGCTCCGGCGCCGGCTGCTCCTCGGCCGCGGGACCGGGCGCCGGGTCCTGCTCCGGGTCCTGCTCCAGGCCTGCGCCGGGGCCGGCTCGATGCTGATCGGGTGGTCCGGGTCGACCAGCACGACCGGGTGTACGGCGGTCACGAGGACCCGCCCGACGCGACGGCCCTCGACCTCGCGCACGGTGATCCGCCGGTCGCCGAAGTCGACCCAGTCCCCCACCTGCGGGATCCGGCCGAGCTGCTGCATGAGGTAGCCGGAGACGGTCTCGTAGGGGCCCTCCGGCAGCTCGAGGCCGGTCTCGTCCTCGAAGTCGTCGAGGTTGAGCAGGCCGTCCACCTCGACGTCGCCGCCGCGGTGCACGGTGGTCTCGCCCTCGTCGACGTCGTACTCGTCCTTGATGTCGCCGATGAGCTCCTCGACGAGGTCCTCCAGCGTGACGATGCCGGCGGTGCCGCCGTACTCGTCGGCGACGATCGCGAGGTGCATGCCCTCGCGGCGCATGTCGGCCATCGCGGCCAGGATCGGACGGGTCCAGGGCAGCACCAGGGTCTGGCGGGCGAGCTCGCCGACCCGCAGCGACCGGCTGGCCATCTCGGGGTGGAGCAGGTCCCGGACGTGCACGAAGCCGATCACGTCGTCGGCGGACCCCCGGATCACCGGGTAGCGCGAGTGCGGCTGGTGGAGCGCCTCGCGGGCGGCCTTGAACACCGGCGTCGACGAGTCGAGGAAGTCGACCTCGGTGCGCGGGATCATCACCTCGCGGATCTGCCGGTCGCCGGCCTCGAACACGTCCTCCACGATCCGGCGCTCCTCCTCCCCGAGCGTCTCGTGGGAGTCGATGAGCTCGCGGAGCTCCTCGTCGGACATCTGCTCGCTCTTCGCGTTCGGGTCGCCGCCGGCCAGCCGCACCACCAGGTCGGTCAGCTTCGAGAGCAGCCAGATGACCGGCCGGGTGAGGCTGGCGATCCGGTCCACGGTCGGGCCGAGCGCCAGCGCGAAGCCCTCGGCGCGCTGCAGGGCCAGCCGCTTGGGTGCCAGCTCGCCCAGCACCAGGGACAGGATCGAGATCGCGACGGTCACGAGCACCAGGGCCACGATGCCGGCCGCGCCCGCCGGCATGCCGAGATCGACCAGCTTCGGTGCCAGCTCGCGGGAGAGGGTGGCGCCACCGAAGGACGCGGACAGGAACCCGGCCAGCGTCACCCCGACCTGCACGGCCGCGAGGAAGCGGTTCGGGTCCTCGGCCAGCCGGGCGACTGCCTCGCCCCTGCGGCCCCGGTTGGCCATGGATCGGATCTGTCCCTCGCGCAGCGAGACGAGCGCGATCTCCGCGGCAGCGAACATGCTGCCGATGAGGACGAAGAAGACGACAAGCCCGATGTAGGCGAGCGTGCCGTTCACGGTCTATGACTCTCGTCCATGCACACGAGGATAAGGGTTTGCGGGGGCTCCGCCGACTCGGCAGGGTGACCGCGTGACGTTCCCCGACGACGTGCCCGTGCTCACCGACGGCGTGGTCACGCTCCGCGCCCACACCCCCGACGACGCGCAGGGTGTCTTCGAGCAGTGCCAGGACCCCGTGAGCCGCCGGTGGACCACCGTGCCGCTCGACTACACGCTCGAGGACGGGCTCTCGTTCGTCACCGGCCGGGTGCCGGCGGCCTGGGCGGAGGGCCACAAGGTGTTCGCCGTCGAGGCGGCCGACGAGACCGGGACGCCGCGGTTCTGCGGGACCGTCGAGCTGCGTGACGAGGGCGGCGGCCGGGCCGAGATCGCGTACGGCGCGCACCCGTGGGCCCGCGGACGGGGCCTGATGCATCGCGCCCTCGAGCTGCTGCTGACCTGGGGGTTCGACGAGGTCGGCCTGAGCACCGTCATCTGGTGGGCGAACAAGGGCAACTGGCCGTCCCGGCGTACGGCGTGGCGGCTCGGCTTCACCTGCGACGGCACCGTCGAGCGGTGGCTGCCGCAGCGCGGGGAGCTGCTCGACGCCTGGGTCGGCGTGCTGCACGCGGACGACGAGCGGGCACCGCGCGCGGACTGGCTGGAGGTGCCGCGGCTGGAGGGCGACGGTGTCGTGCTCCGGGAGCCGCGCGTCGAGGACGCCGACCGGATCGTGTCAGCCTGCCAGGACGAGCGGACGACCTACTGGCTGCGCGGGCTGCCGGCGCCGTACACCGTGGCGGACGCCCACGACTACCTGGAGTCACGGGTGGAGCAGCGGGCCACCACGGCCGGCGTGACCTGGTTCGTGGCCGACCCGGACACGGACGAGCTGCTCGGCTCGCTCGCGCTGTTCGACCTGAAGCCGGGCCGGGACGCGGAGGTGGGCTACTGGACCCACCCGGACTCCCGCGGCAAGGGCGTGATGACCCGGGCGGTGCGGACCATGCTGCGGCACGCGCTCACCCCGGCCGAGGAGGGCGGGTTGGGCCTGCTCCGGGTGCAGATCAGCCACGCGGACGGCAACGACGCCTCACGGCACGTGATCGAGCAGTGCGGCTTCCGGCTCACGGGCCGGGAGCGGCGGTCGCTGCGACTGCGCGACGACCGGCTGGTCGACGCGCTGAACTACGACCTGCTGGCCGAGGAGCTCAGCTGACCCGGACGTCGGCCAGCAGGTCAGCGATGACGGCCTCCGCCTCGTCGGCGCGACGCTCCTGCTCACGGACCTCGCCGCGGCGCTCGAACGAGCGGCCGAGCGTGAACACCGCGAGTCCGGCGAGCGCGAGGCCGGCGCCGAGCAGGGTCGGGGCGCGGTAGCCGAGGCCGTCCGCGATCACGATCGAGCCCAGCCAGGCGCCGAGCCCGTTGGCGGTGTTGAGCGCGGAGTGGTTGAGCGCGGCGCCGAGCATCTGCGCATCGCCCGCGGCGTGCATGAGGCGCAGCTGCAGGTTGATCGCGAGCACGGAGCCGAGCACGCCCACCGCGAAGACCAGGAGCACGGTCGGGACGGCGTACGGGGAGAGCAGGAAGAACGCCACCAGCACCACGATGCTGCCGAGGAAGCCGGCCACCACCGAGCGGTTGACGTCCCAGTCGGCCAGCCGGCCCGCGACCCACGTGCCGATCACGGAGCCGACGCCGAAGGCGAGCAGGAAGCCGGGGATGGCGCCGCGGGACAGGTGGGTCACGTCGGTGACGATCGGCGCGATGTAGCTGTACATCGCGAACACACCGCCGAAGCCGACCATGCCCGAGGCCACCGCGAACAGCACCTGCGGCTTGGTCAGGGCGGTCAGCTCGCCCCGCACGGAGGCCGTGCGGTCACCCGGCGACGAGGGCACGAACGCGAGGATCAGCAGCGCCGTGAGCACGGTCACCCCGAGCACCGCCCAGTAGGCGCTGCGCCAGCCCAGGTGCTGACCGAGCCAGGTGCTGGCCGGCACCCCGGCCACGGTCGCGACCGAGAGGCCGAGCATCACCGAGGAGACGGCGCGGCCCCGGTGCTGCGGGGGCACCAGCGAGGCGGCGATCAGGGAGGCGACGCCGAAGTAGGCGCCGTGCGGCAGGCCGGCGACGAAGCGGGCCGCCATCACCGGCCAGTAGCCGCTGGCCGTGGCGGTCACGGCGTTGCCCGAGACCCAGGGCCAGGACCAGACCGACGACCAGGGCGCGCTTGGGCAGCCGGGCGGCCAGCGAGACGATCACCGGCGCACCGACGACCACGCCCAGCGCGTAGGCGGTGATGATGTGCCCGGTCGTCGGGATGTCCTGGTGGATACCGTCGGCGATGTCGGGCAGCAGACCCATGGTCACGAACTCGGTCGTCCCGATCGCGAAGCCCCCGGTCGCGAGAGCGACCAGGGCGAGGGTCAGGCGCGGCGTGCGGGGTGCGGCAGGCACGGGGGTCCTTGAAGTCGGAGAGCGTCGGGCTGGGTCCTCGTTCGACCCTCGTCTGGTGCAAAGATCCTGACTCGTCACGTATTCCCTTGCGCGCTACAGAAAACACCGGATCGGGGCAGGTTTGACCGACGTCACACCGAGGCACCGCGGCCGGCGCCCGCTGGTTGAGGCGCCCGGAGCGCTAGCGGCTCGGCCACCTCAACCAACGGGATGCACCTTGACAGTGTTGCTGTCACGCTCGGAGGATCCGAGGCATGCTTCCGCGCACGCACTGGCAGCGGCAGATCGCCCGCCTCGACCCGGAGACGGACTACGAGGAGATCTACCGGGTGCTGACCACCCTGGAGTTCCCGTGGGACATGAACCAGGCGCTGTCGTTCGCGCTGTTCCGCACCTACGCCGTGCCCTCGATCGGTCGGCTGCTCGACCAGACCGGTGAGTTCGCCCGGGACACCCAGCGCCGGTACGACGACACGGGACTGCTGCTCGACGAGCCGTCGCGGGCCGGGCTGCACAGCGACCGGGGCCGCCGCGCGATCCGGCGGATCAACCAGATGCACGGCGCCTACGACATCTCCAACGACGACATGCGCTACGTGCTGTCGACGTTCGTGGTGACACCCAAGCGCTGGATGGACGACTTCGGGTGGCGGCCGTTCTCCCCCGGCGAGGTGCGCGCGGGCGTCCTCTACTACCGCGAGCTCGGCCGGCTGATGGGCATCAAGGAGATCCCGGAGACCTACGAGGACTTCGAGGCGCTGCTCGACGGCTACGAGGCCGTGCACTTCGGGTTCGACGAGGGCGGCCGGCGGGTGGCCGACGCGACGCTGGCGCTGATGACGACGTTCTACCCGCGGGCGGCCGCCCGGCCGATGGAGGTGTTCAGCCGGGCGCTGATGGACCGGCCGCTGCTCGAGGCGTTCGGCTACCGGGCGCCCCCGGCCGCGGTCGTCGCCGCGGCCAGGCTCGGCCTCAAGGCGCGCGCCCGGGCGGAGGCGCTGCTCCCCGCCCGTCGTACCCCGGTGAGCTTCGCGGACTCCCCGCGGATGCGGTCCTACCCGGACGGCTACGAGGTCGACCGGCTCGGGACCTTCCCGCGCGGCTGCCCCGTGCCAGACTGACGGGACTGACCCTGCCGCACGCGCACGGGCGAGGAGGGCGCATGGCCAAGGTCACCCGGGGGTTCGTCGGGCGGCGCCGGCCGCAGCAGCCGGACCGGCTGCCTCCCGGTCAGTACGACGTCGGCCGCGACTGGCCGGTGCTCACCGCGGAGATCACGCCGCGCTTCGACCCCGACGACTGGACGATGACCGTCGACGGCCTCGTGGAGCGGCCGACCACGTGGTCGTGGGAGGAGATCCAGGCGCTGCCCGGGTCGGAGTACGCCGGTGACATCCACTGCGTGACCACCTGGTCGAAGTTCGACACCCGCTTCGGCGGCGTGAGCGTGGACGTCCTGCTCGAGGCCGCGGGACCGACACCGGGCGCGGCGTACGTGCTGGCCACCTCGACCACCGGCTACACCACCAACCTCCCCCTGTCCGACGTCACCGGCGGCCGGGCCTGGGTCGTCTGGACGTACGACGGGCGGCCGCTGTCGCGCGACCACGGCGGACCGGTCCGGCTGCTCGTGCCGCACCTGTACTTCTGGAAGAGCGCCAAGTGGGTCACCCGGCTGACCCTGCTCGAGCACGACCGCCCGGGGTTCTGGGAGGTCAACGGCTACCACGACCGCGGCGACCCGTGGCTCGAGCAGCGCTACCAGGGGGACTGATGGACAGCCCGGCGATCACGGAGACGAGCGCGGCGCCGAGCGGCGGCTGGTGCACCGCGGTGGTGCGGGAGGTGCGGCACCCGAACCCGGACGCGGTGCTGCTGCGGCTGGCGGTCGACGGTCGCACCCAGCACCTGCCGGGCCAGCACTACGTGTTCCGGCTGACCGCCGAGGACGGCTACACGGCGTCGCGGTCCTACTCGGTGGCGTCCTCGCCGGCCGACCAGCTGCTGGAGTTCTACGTCGAGCGTCTCGACGACGGTGAGGTGTCGACGTACCTGGCCGACGTGGTCGAGCCCGGCGACGAGCTCGAGCTGCGCGGACCCATCGGCGGGTGGTTCGTGTGGGACGGCTCCGCGCCCGCCGTCGGCGTGGCCGGCGGCACCGGGCTGGTGCCGTTGGTCGCGATGCTGCGGCACGCGCGGGACCTCGGCCGGCCGGACCTGATCAGCGTCGTGGTGTCCGCCCGCACCCGCGCGGAGCTCCCCTACCCCGACGAGCTGGGCGACCAGACCGTGCTGCTCACCCGCGAGGCGCGGGACGGGCGCGCGGCGGGCCGGCTGGCCGCGGCCGACCTCGTGCCGGTCCTGGACCGCAGCCCCGGCGCGGCCGTCTACGTCTGCGGGTCGGCCGGCTTCGCCGCAGCCGCCGGCGACCTGCTCATGGACCTCGGCGTGCCCGCGGACCTGGTGCGCGTGGAGCGGTTCGGCCCGACCGGCTGAACGCACGAGGGCCCCGCCCGGACGACCGGACGGGGCCCCACGAGGAACCGGGTCAGGAGCGGTCGAGCGCCCCCAGCGTGTCGTTGAGCGTCTTCGACGGCCGCATCACCGCGTCGGCGAGCGCGTCGTCGGGCCGGAAGTAGCCACCGATCTCCGCCGGCGAGCCCTGCACGGACAGCAGCTCCTCGCTGATGGCGTCCTCGTTGCCACGCAGCGCCTTCGCGACCTCGGCGAACGCCGACGCGAGCTCGGCGTCGTCGCTCTGGGAGGCGAGCTCCTCGGCCCAGAACAGCGCGAGGTAGAAGTGGCTGCCCCGGTTGTCGATCTCGCCGACCTTGCGGCTCGGGGACTTGTTCTCGTTGAGGAAGGTCCCGGTCGCCCGGTCGAGCGTGGCCGCCAGGATCCGGGCCCGCGCGTTGTCGGTGGTCTCGCCCAGGTGGGCGAAGCTCTCCGCCAGCGCCAGGAACTCGCCGAGGCTGTCCCAGCGCAGGTGGTTCTCGCGGACCAGCTGCTGCACGTGCTTGGGCGCCGAGCCACCCGCGCCGGTCTCGAACAGGCCGCCACCGTTGATGAGCGGCACGACGGACAGCATCTTGGCCGACGTCCCGAGCTCGAGGATCGGGAACAGGTCGGTGAGGTAGTCGCGCAGCACGTTGCCGGTGACCGAGATGGTGTTCTCGCCCTTGCGGATCCGCTCGAGGCTGACCGCGATCGCCTCCACCGGCGACTTGATCGAGATGTCGAGGCCCTCGGTGTCGTGCTCGGTGAGGTAGTCCTCGACCTTGGCGATCAGGTTCGCGTCGTGGGCCCGGCCGGCGTCGAGCCAGAAGATCGCCGGGTCGCCCGTGGCGCGGGCCCGGCTGACGGCCAGCTTGACCCAGTCGCGGACCGGCACGTCCTTGGTCTGGCACATCCGCCAGATGTCGCCGGCGCTGACTGCCTGCTCGAGGAGCGCCTCACCGGACTCGTCGACGACGCGCACCGTGCCGGTGGTGGGGATCTCGAAGGTCTTGTCGTGGGAGCCGTACTCCTCCGCCGCCTGCGCCATCAGCCCGACGTTGGGCACCGAGCCCATGGTGGCCGGGTCGTAGGCGCCGTGGGCGCGGCAGTCGTCGAGGACGACCTGGTAGATCCCCGCGTACGACGAGTCGGGGATCACGGCGAGCGTGTCGGCCTCGTTGCCGTCCGGGCCCCACATGTGGCCGCTGGTGCGGATCATCGCCGGCATCGAGGCGTCGACGATCACGTCGCTCGGCACGTGCAGGTTGGTGATGCCCTTGTCGGAGTCGACCATCGCCAGGGCCGGACCCTCGGCGATCTCCGCCTCGACGGCGGCCTTGATCTCGGCGCCCTGCGGCAGCGACTCGACGCCCTTGAGGATGCCGCCGAGACCGTCGTTCGGCGAGAGACCCGCCTCGGCGAGCACGTCGCCGTACTCCGCGAACAGCCGCGGGAAGAAGGCGCGCACGACGTGGCCGAAGATGATCGGGTCGGAGACCTTCATCATCGTGGCCTTCAGGTGCACCGAGAACAGCACGCCCTCGTCCTTGGCCCGCGCCACCTGGGCGGTCAGGAACTCACGGAGCGAGGCGACCCGCATCGCGGTGGCGTCGACGATCTCGCCGGCCAGCACCGGGACGGACTCACGCAGCACCGTGGTGGTGCCGTCGTCGCCGACGAGCTCGATGCGCAGGCTGCCGTCGGACTCGATGACGGCCGACTTCTCGTTGGAGCGGAAGTCGTCGGCGGTCATGTGCGCGACGTTCGTCTTGGAGTCCGGCGACCAGGTGCCCATGCGAGTGCGGGTGGTTGCGGGCGTAGTTCTTCACCGACTCCGGCGCGCGACGGTCGGAGTTGCCCTCGCGCAGCACCGGGTTGACCGCGCTGCCCTTGACCCGGTCGTAGCGGGCGCGGACGTCCTTCTGCTCGTCGGTCGTCGGGTTGTCCGGGTAGTCGGGCAGGTCGTAGCCCTTCTCCTGCAGCTCGGCGATGGTCGCCTTGAGCTGCGGGATGGAGGCGCTGATGTTCGGCAGCTTGATGATGTTGGCCCCGGGCGTCTTCGCCAGCTCCCCCAGCTCGGCGAGCGCGTCGTCGAGGCGCTGCTCCTCGGTGAGCCGGTCGGGGAACTGCGCGATCACCCGGCCCGCGAGCGAGATGTCGCGGGTCTCGACGGACACGCCGGCCGTGGAGGCGTAGGCCTGGATGATCGGCAGGAAGGAGTACGTCGCCAGCAGCGGCGCCTCGTCCGTGTGCGTGTAGATGATCGTCGATGCGGTCGAGTCGGTCACCGAGGCTCCGTTTCCTGGGGGTTCAGGGTCTACTGCTGTTCTCTTGACGTCAAGATATCTCACGGCGCGAGGGCCGGTCCATCCAGCCCAGTCCACCCGGCCGCGGGCGAGGGGTCAACGTGGGGTCCACGGGGTAGGAGGAGGGTCACTCGGAAGGAAGGAGCCGTCATGTCCCACTTGTCGTCCACCCTCCCCGCCGCCGCGTGGGCCGAGCGCCTGGAGGAAACCGAGTCCCTCGACCGCGTCGTCGAGATCGTGCGCCCGTTCGGCGACTGGTTCGTCGCCGAGCCGGCCCGCCGCGACCTGCTGCGCGGCGCCTGGCTCGGCCACGCGGTGCACCCGACCCTGACCGACGTGCCGGTCGGTCTGTGGACCGCGGCCGTCACGCTCGACCTCCTCGGCGGCAAGGGCGCCCAGCCGGCGGCCCAGCGGCTCATCGGGCTCGGCGTGCTGGCCGCGGCGCCGACCGCCTGGACCGGCTGGGCCGAGTGGTCCGGCGCGCCCACCGAGCAGCAGCGGGTCGGCGTGGTGCACGTCGCGGCCTTCGGCCTCACCGCCACCGGCTTCATGGCCTCGTGGCTGGCCCGTCGGCGGGGCGAGCACGCACGCGGGGTCAGGCTCGGGCTGGCCTCGGCGGCCGCGCTCGTCGCGACCGGGTTCCTCGGCGGCCACCTCTCGGCGATCCGCAAGCGTTAGGGCGCGGCTGAAAGATGCGCGCACGCCGCGGCAGGCTTGAGCCGTGCGCTAGTCACCCAGGTCGACCCGGCCGTCGGCACCGACCCGGACGGTCAGCGCCTTGCCGCCGGCTCGCACGCCGCGCAGCGTGAACGGCCCGAGCACCGTGCTGGTCGAGACCGGGTGGGTCACGTCGCCGGCCGGTACGTCGACGCTGAGCCCGGTGGCGGCGACGAGGCACGCCAGCGGGGCCGCCGCGGCCCAGGCCTGCGGGCGGCAGGACGCCGGGTAGTCGACCGGGAACGTCACCTCGCCGGCCTGGTCGCCGCCGTAGAGCTCCGGCAGCCGGTAGGCCACCCCCTCGGACGCCGCCACGACTCCGGCCGCGAGCGCGGCCGCCTGGTCGACGTACCCGTCGCGGGCGAGGCCGCGCACGGCCACCGCGGTGTCGTGCGGCCACACCGACCCGCCGTGGTAGCTGAGCCGGGAGAACCGCGGCGACCGGCTGGTCAGGGTCCGCAGCCCGAACCCGGAGGCCATGTCGGGGGCGGTGAGCACCTCGACGACCCGGGCGGTCTGCTCAGCGCCGAGGATGCCGGTGCCGAGCAGGTGGCCCATGTTGGAGGCGACCGAGTCGACCTTCGTCCCCTGCCCGTCCAGCGCGATCGCCACGTGGCCGCCTTCGGGGGTGTCCACCCAGAAGTCGCGGGCGAACCGCTCCTTGAGCGACGCGGCCCAGTCCGCGAGCCCCTCGACCGGCTGCTCGCCGAACGCCTCGAGCAGCGCGGCTCCGCGGACCGCGGCCTCGTAGGCGTAGCCCTGCACCTCGCTCAGCGCGATCGGCGGGTCCGCCAGCCGGCCGTCGGCGAACTGCACCGAGTCCACGCTGTCCTTCCAGCCCTGGTTGGCCAGGCCGCGGCCCGACAGGTCGACGTAGCGCAGCCACCCGGACTCCGCGGACTGCTCCATCACCCAGGCCAGGCAGCGCCGCACCGCGGGCAGCAGGGCGGCGACCTCGTCGCGGTCGGCGCCCCACTGCCAGGCGTCCGCGAGCGTGCACACGAACAGCGGGGTCGCGTCGACGGTGCCGTAGTAGACCGGCGGCAGGCTCATCCCGCCGAGCTCCAGGGTGGTGTTGCGGACCTCGTGCAGGATCTTGCCGGGCTGCTCCTCGGAGTCGGCGTCCGTCCGCTCCCCCTGCCGTCGGGCCAGCGTCCGCAGCGTGGAGAGCGCCAGGTCGGTGCCGAAGGGCATCAGCAGCCGCGCCACCCAGAGCGAGTCGCGGCCGAAGAGCGTGAGGAACCACGGGGCGCCGGCCGCGACGAACGCGTCGTCGCCGTCACGCATCAGCAGGCCACCCAGGTCGGCGAGGCTCTGCGCCACCAGCCGGGGCAGTCGCGTGTCCGGCGCCTCGACGGTGACGTCGCCCCAGGGCGGTGCGCCGCCGGGACCGAACGCCGGGGTGCCCTCGGCGTCGAGCACCACTCGCACCGTGTACGTCGTCCCGGGCGCGACGGACGACGTCCAGGTCAGCCGCTCCCCCTCGACCACGGTGGGCGCGGGGTCGAGCCGGGCGGCGAAACCGTGCCCGTCGTGGTGCCAGGCGAGCCCGTCCTCGGTCCGCTCCGCCGGCACCGGGGTCGTGGCCAGCCCCTGACGGACGTCGGCCATCGCCGCCAGGTCGGCGACCAGGTCGACGTGCAGCACCAGGTCGAACGCGTCCTGGGCCCGCGAGGCGACCTCGATCTCCTCGACCAGCCCGGCGGGCGTGAGCGTGCGGCGCCGGTCGAGCGTCACCTGCGGGTCGTGCAGCCAGCCGCCGATCTCGCGGGCGGTGTAGGTGAACTCCTGACGGTCGGCGCCGCGGACCTCGGCCCGCACCAGGTCCAGACCGCTGCCCTCGACCGAGACGGTCAGCTCGTCGAGAAGCCGGACGTCGTCGACGAACCAGCCGCGCACGCCGCCGCGGCGTACCTGCCCGTCCGGGTCCGACAGCAGGATGGCCGGCGCGGCGACGCTGACCGCGAGGTGGTTCAGGACGGGGACGAGGTGCTGGGTCACGGGTCGACCCTAGGAGGGTTCCGGCGGATCCGCTCGTCGCGAGCGGCGCGCGGTCGTGTGTCGGCAAGGCGGAGGCGAGAGCGCAGCGGGCTGCGCCGAGCGGCGACAACGCCGCCGGCGCGCGGGCCGCGGGACGTGCAGCAGGGCTGATCCGTCGGAAGCCTCCCGGAACCGGGCTCCCCGCACGGCGAGCCCCCTTGCTAGCGTCGGTCCGAAGCAGTCCGGACAACTGAACCCAGGAGCGTGTCGTGAGCACTACCCCCGTCAAGGTCGCCGTCACCGGTGCCGCCGGCCAGATCGGCTACAGCCTGCTGTTCCGCATCGCGAGCGGGGACCTGCTCGGCAAGGACACCCCCGTCGAGCTGCGGCTGCTCGAGATCACCCCGGCGCTGAAGGCGCTCGAGGGCGTGGTCATGGAGCTCGACGACTGCGCGTTCCCGACCCTCGCCGGCGTCGAGATCGGCGACGACGCGAACAAGGTCTTCGACGGCGCGAACCTCGCCCTGCTCGTCGGCGCCCGCCCGCGCACGAAGGGCATGGAGCGCGGCGACCTGCTCGAGGCCAACGGCGCGATCTTCACCGCCCAGGGCAAGGCCCTCAACGAGGTGGCCGCCGACGACATCCGCATCGGCGTGACCGGCAACCCGGCGAACACCAACGCGCTGATCGCGCTCTCGAACGCCCCGGACATCCCCAAGGAGCGCTTCTCCGCGCTGACCCGCCTCGACCACAACCGGGCGCTGTCCCAGCTGGCCGCCAAGACCGGCAGCACCGTGAGCGAGATCAAGAAGCTGACGATCTGGGGCAACCACTCGGCCACGCAGTACCCCGACATCTTCCACGCGGAGGTGGCCGGCAAGAACGCCGCCGAGGTCGTCAACGACCAGGCCTGGATCGAGAACGACTTCATCCCGACCGTCGCCAAGCGCGGCGCCGCGATCATCGAGGCCCGCGGCTCGTCCTCGGCCGCGTCGGCCGCGTCGGCGACCATCGACGCCGCCCGCGACTGGCTGAAGGGCAGCCCGGAGGGCGACTGGGTGTCGATGGCGGTGCACTCCGACGGCTCGTACGGCGTCCCCGAGGGCCTCGTGTACTCCTACCCGGTCACCACGAAGAACGGTGAGTGGGAGATCGTCCAGGGGCTCGAGATCGACGACTTCTCGCGCGGCAAGATGGACGCCACGGCGGCCGAGCTCACCGAGGAGCGCGACGCGGTCAAGGGCCTCGGGCTGATCTGAGCCCGCCGCCCGTGTGGACGGGGCTTAACTCAAGTGGTCGGGGCGCGCGTCCGATGAATACGGCGTGCCCCGACCGTTTGCTGCCCTACGACGCCTGCTCGGCCCCGCCGTGCTCGGCGCCCTGCTCGCTGCCGCCGTCCTGAGCCTGACCGGCGCCGGCGCCGCGTCGGCCGCCCAGCCCGCCGCCCGCACCGGAGCGCCGGTGACCGGGAGTGCGCAGTCCGCCTGGGCCCGGGGCATGTGGGTCTGGAACCAGCCGACGCCGAAGAACCTGGTCGCGTTCGCCCAGGCGCGCGGCATCACCGAGCTGTTCGTCTCGGTCCCGAACAACCTGCCGACCTCGGCCCGGCTCACCTGGGTCAAGTCGGTGAGCAAGCTCGCCGTCCCCGCGGGGATCCGGCTGCAGGCGCTCGGGGGCGACCCGGGCTGGATCGACGACCCGGCCGCGGCGGTGGCCTGGCAGGACGCAGCGCTGTCGACCGGGCTGTTCTCCGGCGTGCACGTCGACATCGAGCCCTGGCAGCGCGCCGACTGGAACACCGACCAGGCCCGGGTCGTCGCGGGCTACCTCGACACCTACGACCGGCTGCAGGCCGCCACCATGCTGCCGCTCGAGGCGGACGTGCCGTTCTGGCTCTGGACCCTCAGCACCGCCGACGGCACCGCGGTCGACGCCGCCGTGCTCGCCCGCGTCGACAAGGTCACCGTGATGAGCTACCGCGACACGGTCACCGGCGCGGACAGCATCACCGACATCGCCGCCCGCACCCTGGCCGCCGGGGTGACCGCCGGCAAGCCGGTCCGGCTCGCGGTCGAGACCAACAACCTGGGCAGCGACCCGGTGTCGGCGAAGCAGACGTTCTACGGCAGCACCGAGGCCGCGGTGAACACCGCGCTCGACCAGGTCGACGCGGCAGAGTCCGGCGTGGCGAGCTACGCCGGGATGGCCGTGCACGACTACACCGGCTACAACGCCCTGCGCTGACCCGTCCCGAAGGGCCGGCTACGCCGCCGTCTGGTTGGGCACCACGATCGCCAGCACGATGAGCGCGACGCCGGCCACCGTCAGCATCAGCACGTCGGACCAGCGGCGCCGCACCCGGAGCATTCCCGCACCCCGCTCCGAGAGCACCAGCCGCGCGACCGCCGCGACCAGCAGCCCGGTCCCGATCCAGCTCACGCCGGTGCGCCACGCTCCCGCGACGACGATGCCGAGCCCCACCAGGGACGCGACCAGCACGGCGAGGTAGACGACCCCGCCGAGCGTCTGCGGCCGCTTGAACGGCCCCTCGGACTCGGCCACGCACTCAGCCTCGGGCGAGCGACTGCTCAGCGGCGGACACGATGTTGGACAGCAGCATCGCCCGCGTCATCGGGCCGACCCCGCCGGGGTTCGGGGAGACCCAGGCCGCCACGTCGTACACGTCCTGCGCGACGTCGCCCGCCAGCTTGCCGTCCACACGGGACACGCCGACGTCGAGCACCGCGGCCCCGGGCTTGACCATGTCGCCGGTGATGATGCCCGGGACGCCGGCCGCGGCCACGACGATGTCGGCGGTGCGGACGTGTGCGGCGAGGTCACGGGTGCCGGTGTGGCACAGGGTGACCGTGGCGTTCTCGCTGCGCCGGGTGAGCAGCAGGCCCAGCGGACGGCCCACGGTGACGCCGCGGCCGACCACGACCACGTCGGCGCCCGCGATGGGGACGTCGTGGCGGCGGAGCAGCTCGACGATGCCGTACGGCGTGCAGGGCAGCGGGGCGTCCTTGCCGAGCACCAGCCAGCCGAGGTTGGTCGGGTGCAGGCCGTCGGCGTCCTTGTCCGGGTCGATGAGCGAGAGCACCCGGTTGGCGTCCATGTGCCGGGGCAGCGGGAGCTGGACGATGTAGCCGGTGCAGGCCGGGTCGGCGTTGAGCCGGGCGACGTGCTCCTCCACCTCGGCCTGCGAGGCGGTCTCCGGCAGGTCCACCCGGATCGACTCGATGCCGACCTCGGCGCAGTCCTTGTGCTTGCCGTTGACGTACCACCGCGAGCCCGGGTCGTCCCCGACCAGGACGGTGCCGAGGCCGGGCACGACGCCGCGCTCCCCGAGCTTGGCGACGCGCTCGGTGAGCTCGCCCTTGATGGCCTTGGCGGTGGCGGTGCCGTCGAGGATCTGTGCGGTCACAGGGGTCATCCAATCAGTGGAAGAAGTGCCGGGTGCCGGTGAGGTACATCGTGACCCCGGCCGCCTTCAGGGCGTCGACGACCTCCGGGTCCCGCAGCGAGCCGCCGGGCTGCACGATCGCCGCGACGCCCGCGTCCACGAGGATCTGCGGGCCGTCCGCGAACGGGAAGAACGCGTCGCTCGCGGCGACCGAGCCGGCGGCCCGCTCCCCCGCCCGCTCCACGGCGAGCCGGCACGAGTCGACCCGGTTGACCTGGCCCATCCCGACGCCGACCGAGGCGCCGTCGGAGGCGAGCAGGATCGCGTTGGACTTCACCGCCCGGCAGGCCCGCCAGGCGAACGCGAGGTCGGCGAGCTGCTCCTCCGAGGCGGGGTCGCCGGTCACCAGGGTCCAGGTCGACGGGTCGTCGCCGCCGCCCTCGACCACGGCGTCCACGGCGTCGCGGGCCTGCATCAGCATCCCGCCGGAGATCGGCCGGGTCTCGACGCCGCCGCGGGCGGCGGGCGCGCACTCGATGAGCCGGATGTTCTTCTTCTTGGCCAGCACCTCGACGGCGCCGTCCTCGTAGCCGGGCGCGACGACGACCTCGGTGAAGATCTCCGCGACCTGCTCGGCCATCGCGACCGAGACCGGGACGTTCGTGGCGATCACGCCGCCGAACGCGCTGACCGGGTCGCAGGCGTGCGCCTTGCGGTGCGCCTCGGCGACGTCGGCGCCGACCGCGATGCCGCACGGGTTGGCGTGCTTGATGATCGCCACGGCCGGCTCGTCGAAGTCGTAGGCCGCCCGGCGGGCCGCGTCCGCGTCGACGTAGTTGTTGTAGGACATCTCCTTGCCGTGCAGCTGGGTCGCCTGCGCCAGCCCGCCCTCCGGGGCGAACCCCGCGGTGTAGAGCGCGGCCCGCTGGTGCGGGTTCTCGCCGTAGCGCAGCACCGCCGCCTTGTCCCACGTCGCGCCGACCCAGGCCGGGAAGCCGCTGCCCTCGGACGTGTCGGTGACGACGTTGCCCATCCAGGACGCCACGTGCACGTCGTACGTCGCGGTGTGCACGAACGCCTCGGCGGCCAGCCGCTGCCGCTGCGCCAGGGTCGTGCCGCCCTCGCGGACGGCGGCCAGCACGTCGTCGTACTGCGCCGGGGAGGTGACGATCGCGACCGACGGGTGGTTCTTGGCCGCGGCGCGGACCATCGACGGGACCGCCGATGTCGATCTGCTCGATGCACTCGTCGGGCGACGCGCCGCTCATCACGGTGTCGGTGAACGGGTAGAGGTTCGAGACCACCAGGTCGAACGGCTCGATGCCGAGCTCCTCGAGCTGGGTGCGGTGGGTCTCGAGACGACGGTCGGCCAGGATCCCGGCGTGCACCTTGGGGTGCAGGGTCTTCACGCGGCCGTCGAGGCACTCGGGGAAGCCGGTGAGGTCCTCGACCTTGGTGACCGGGACGCCCGCGTCGGCGATCCGGCCGGCGGTCGAGCCGGTGGAGACGAGCGCGACGCCGGCCTCGTGCAGGGCCCGGGCGAGGTCGTCGAGGCCGGTCTTGTCGTAGACCGAGACCAGGGCCCGCTTGACAGGGAGGCGGGCGTCGTCAGGGGTGGACATGTGACTCCTCATCGGTTCGTCGATGAGGCACCCAGGCGTTCGATGCGCTCGACTTCACTCCCTGGTGGTGTCCCACCTGCGCCAGTCGTGTGCGGCCAGCCTAACGATTGGACGCGCCGAAGCGCACCTTGCGGTCGCGGACGGTGTAGCCCTCCCGCGCCATCCGGCCGACGGTCGCGACGAGCATCGAGCGCTCGGCCACCTTGATCCGCTCGTGCAGCGTTTCGACGTCGTCGTCGTCCTCCACCGGCACCGCCACCTGGGCGACGATCGGGCCGGTGTCGACACCGGCGTCCACGACGAACAGGGTCGCCCCGGTCACCTTCACGCCGTAGGCCAGCGCGTCCGCCGGGCCCTGCATGCCCGGGAAGGACGGCGACAGCGCCGGATGGGTGTTCACGGTGCGACCGCCGAACGCGGCCAGGAACGTGTCCCCCGCGAGCTTCATGAAGCCGGCCAGCACCACCAGGTCCGGCGCGTGCTCCCGCACGGAGGCGGTCAGCGCGGCGTCCCAGTCCTCGCGCGACGCGTGGTCCTTGACCCGGTGCACGAAGGTCGGCACCCCGGCCCGCTCGGCGCGGGCCAGCCCCTCGATCCCGTCCCGGTCCGCCCCCACGGCGACCACCTGGGCGCCGTACGCCGGGTCGGCGCAGGCGTCGAGGAGGGCCTGGAGGTTCGTGCCGGCGCCGGAGACCAGGACGACGAGGCGGGCGGGAGGGGGCGGCACGCGGGACAGGCTAGTCCGTGACCTGGGCGCTGCGGCGGCCCCACCAGGTGGCGGCGACGCCGCCGACCAGGCCGCCGAGGCCCATCGCGACGGTGGCGGCCACGAAGGTCGGCACCAGGTCGGCGCCGAGGTCGGCCATCCGGCCGGGCCCGACCGCGCCGCCGGCGAGGGCGACGAGGAGAGTCACGCAGACGCCGCCGACGACCCCGGAGCCGAGGCCGCGCACCGCACCGGTGCCGAGCTCGTAGACCGGGAAGCGACGGACCACGAGCACCGCGGCGACCAGGCCCGCCAGCACCGGCACGGCCACCAGCGCGCTCGCCCAGGCGGGCGGGGTGCCCTCGGCGGGCAGCGCGGCCAGCAGCGGGAACGCCGGCACCGGACCGAGCACCACCGCGGACGGCGAGACCATCGTCCCGGTGCCCACGGCGAAGCCGGGCCCGAGCAGGTACGACCCGGCCAGGAGTACGGCGTTCGGGGCCACCGTCGCGACCAGCGCGGTGTAGAGCAGCCCGCCGGAGGCGTCGGCGTGCAGACGGGAGAGCACGTTGGCGGCCGCACCCAGGTCGAGCAGCAGGGCCACGGCCAGCAGCACCGCCGCGGCGGCGACGAGCAGCAGCGTGGCGGCGAGCGCGCCCTTGAGCACGGCGCGGACCGTCTCGGGCACGCGGGAGCGCCACTCGACGACGTCGCCACTGCCGGCGAGGATCCCGGACCCGCCACCGACCACGGCAACGGCGAACCCGCCCGCGAACGCGCGCAGCAGGCTCGACTCGGCCGTCGCCGTCGCGGACAGCACCGCCGTGAGCAGCGCCACGACGCCGTAGAGACCGGCCATCACGACCGTGCCGAGCACGACCGTCCCGGCGTCCTCGACGGCCGACGTGCGGGCCGCCCACCGGCCGAGCCGGTGCGCGACGTACGCGCAGAGCAGGGTGAGCCCCAGCGGGACGACCGTGATCGTGGCGGAGACCGCGCCGCTGGCGAGGTGCAGCTGGGCGCCGTGGGCGAGCAGCCAGCCGTCGGCGCCGACCCGGATCGCATCGCGGGTGTCGCCGTGGGCGCCGGCGTCGGAGGCGAACCAGCCGACCAGTCCGACGGCCATGCAGGCCATCAGGACGGCTCCCGACGCCACCACGCCGGCCACCGCCGCACCCAGGGCCAGCGGCCGCAGCGGCGCCGCCCCGGAGGGCGTGCGGGTGGGCAGACGGGTGCCGAGCGAGTCGAGGAGGTCAGTCATCCCGACCCATGTTCGCCGAGCGTGATCTCGATCTCGGGCTCCCACGCCGGTTGGCCGCGGGACCACCGCGCGTCGTACCGTGGAGGACTTCCGCGCTGACCCACCGAGGTGACCCCTGCCCGGCCGCGGCCCGCGGACGAGACGACAGGAGCGACGCGATGGTGCGGGAGGAGAGCTACGACTCCTTCTACCGGGCGACCCGTCGTCAGCTCCTGCACCAGGCCTTCGCGCTGACCGGGGACCTCCCCGCGGCCCAGTCCGCGGTGCGCGACGCGTACGTCGGCGCCTGGCAGCACTGGCGCAAGGTGCGCCGTCTCGCGGACCCGCTCGACTGGGTGCGGCCCCGCGCCTGGCAGCTGGCCCAGCGACGGCACACCGCCCGGATCTGGCACCGCAACAAGGGCCTGTCTGCGGAGCACACCCAGGTCCTCGACGCGCTGTCGAAGCTGCCTGTCGCGCAGCGCCGGGTGCTGCTGCTCGTCGAGCTGGCCGGTCTGGACCTCACCCACGCCGCCCGCGAGCTCGGCGTGACCCAAGGGGTGGCGACACAGAACCTCCACCGCGCCACCGCACAGCTCACGGACGCACTCGGCACCGACGAGACCGGCATCCGCGACCGGATCGTGGCCCTCGACACGCTCCTGGACAGCGCCACCCTCCCCCGCGGCCCCATCGTGCGCCGGGCAGGCCGCAAGCGCCGTCAGGGCCAGGCCCTCGTCGGAGCGGTTGCCGCGGTGGCCGTGGCCCTCGGCGCCGGCGCCGTCGCCTACCAGCCCAGCGCCACCGACGCGGTCGACCTGCACCTCGTCAAGCCGAAGACGCCGGTCGACGAGACCGCCCTGTCGGCCAGCGCGCCCACCGCCCACAACCTGCTCGACCGCGACCAGATCCGCCGGCTCGGCCTGAGCCAGACGTGGGCGGTCACGCACACCGGCAACAACACCTCCGGCGACGGCATCAACACGGTCTGCCAGCAGAGTCGGTTCGCCGATCCGGACGGCTACGCCGCGATCGTCCGCAGCTTCCAGGCGGCCGGGTCTCCGCGTCGCACGGCGGTCCAGACCGTTGAGGTGTCCAAGACCGAGAAGCAGGCGCAGGAGGGCTTCCGGACGACGGTCGGCTGGTACGCCGGCTGCCGGGTCGGCCGCCTCCAGGTGCTCAACGCCTACCGGGTCGACAACATCGGCGACGAGGCGGACGTGCTGATGGTGCGGATCTGGAAGAAGCCGGTCACGACCATGTCCGTGGCCGTCGCCCGCACCGGGCGGGTGACCACGTCGACGGTCGGCACCAGCGTCGGCGCCAACCCTCCCCCCGCACAGCAGATCACCCAGTCCCTGGCCGACGCCGTCGCCATGCTCTGCGGCCGCAGCGGCTCGCAGGACTGCGCGAAACGGCCGACCTACCGCGTCGTCCCGCCGCCGCCCTCCGGCGAGGAGCGCGGCATCCTCGCGGTGGCCGACCTGCCCCCGGTGGGCCGGATCGCGCAGCCGTGGGTGGGCACCGCACCGGCACCGGCACGGGTGAACCCGTCCGCCACCACCTGCGACCGCGCCGACTTCACCAAGTCAGGTGCGCGGACGACGCGGACCCGCACCTACCTGATCCCGGAGGCGTCCCTGCCGGCCCGCTTCGGCCTCTCCGAGACCTACGGCGTGTTCCCCTCCACCAAGGCGGCCGCCAGGTTCCTGACCGACGTGCGCGCGAAGGTCGCCCGCTGCGAGGACCGGGACCTGGCCACCAAGGTCACCAACGCCACGCAGCAGCGAACCTCCACGCTCGACCTGTCCACGTGGGACCTGTCCACCGAGGTCGCCAAGGACCGCTCGGTGCGGTTCCGGCTCGGCTTCGTGCGGGTGGGCCGCACCGTCGCCCAGCTGACCTTCGCGCCGTCACCTGCCGACGACGTGACCGCCACGAGCTTCCACGCACTGCTGGTGCGGGCCGGGGACCGGCTGCGCGAGCTCGGCTGACACGTCCTACCAGGGCGCGTTGATCATGTGCTTGCCGTCGCGAGCGTCGTCAGACGGGGTGCCGCGGATGGCTGCGCGCAGCAGGCAACCGGACTTGATCGACGTGCCCTAGGGTCGGCGCGTGGTCACTTCTCGCGCCGACGCCGTGGCGCTCGACGCCGCCAGTCCCCTGAGGGAGCGTCGCGAGCTCTTCGACCTGCCCGACGGGGTGGTCTACCTCGACGGCAACTCGCTCGGCGCCCTCCCCCGCAACGTCGCCCCGCGGATGCAGGAGGTGATCGCCCAGGAGTGGGGCACCGGGCTGATCTCGTCGTGGAACACCGCCGACTGGGTCGGTCTCTGGCGCCGGGTCGGCGCGAAGATCGCCCCGCTGATCGGCGTCTCCGGGGACGACGTGCACGTCGGCGACTCGACCACCGTGACGCTGTTCAAGACGCTCACCGCCGCCGCGCGGCTGCGCCCCGGCCGCCGGGTGGTCGTGCTGGAGCCGACGACCTTCCCGACGGACGGGTACGTCGCCGCCGGGGTCGCGCGCACGCTCGGCCTCGAGCTGCGCTGGTGCGACCCGGCCGACCCCGCCGCCTCCCTCGACGAGGACGTCGCCCTGCTGGCGCTGACGCACGTCGACTTCCGCTCGGGCGCGATGTACGACATGGCCGCCCTCACCGCCGCCGCCCACGACGTCGGCGCCCTGGTGCAGTGGGACCTCTGCCACTCCGCCGGCGCCGTCCCCGTGTCCTTGGTCGAGGCGGACGCCGACATCGCGGTCGGCTGCACCTACAAGTACCTCAACGGCGGGCCCGGCTCCCCTGCCTTCTCCTGGGTGCACCCGCGCCACCAGGACGCGTGGGACCAGCCGATCACCGGATGGTTCGGGCACGCCCGCCCGTTCGACATGGACCGAGACTTCACCCCCGCGGACGGGATCACCCGGATGGCCTCGGGCACCCCGTCTGTCCTCGCGCTCTCGGCGCTCGACGCCGCGCTGGACGTGTTCGACGGGGTGGCGGTCGACGTACTCCGGGAGGGGTCGTTGTCGCTGACCGACCTGTTCATCGCCCTGGTCGACGAGCGGCTCGGGTCGGTCTTCGAGGTGATCACGCCGCGCGAGCAGGGCCGGCGCGGCAGCCAGGTGTCGCTGCGGCACGACGAGGCGTACGGCGTCGTGCAGGCGCTCATCGAGCGTGGCGTGGTCGGCGACTTCCGGACCCCGGACGTGGCACGGTTCGGGTTCGCACCGCTGTACGTCACGCATGCCGACGTCTACGACGCCGTCGACCACCTCGTCGAGGTGATGGCCCGCGACGAGCACCTGCGTCCGGCGTACGCCGTGCGCAACGCGGTGACCTGATGCCCGGCTCGGCCCGCACACGCACGTTCGACCCGGTCCTGGTCGGCAACCGCGAGGCCGACGCGTGGGCGGCGTACTACCGCCGCGAGTGGCGCGCCTTCCTCGTCGCCGCGGTCGGCATGGTCGGCGCCGGCTTCGGGATGCGGCCGCACAGGACGGTCGTCGGCGCGTGGCACGTGCTGCGCGCGAACCAGCTGTGGGCGCCGTACCCGGACAACGACCCGGACGGCGCCCGGCGCTCGATGCGGCGGTTCTACGCGATGGTGCTGCGCGACAGCGACCTGACCTACGACCCCGCCCGCGCGGCCGAGCTCGAGGTGGAGTGGTGGCGGCTGCACCGCGCGCACCAGCACGACCCCTCCGTCCCCGACGACGCGCTCCTGCAGGCGCTCGTGGAGCTGTACGCCTACGTCTACTCCGCCCCGCCCGCCTCGATGACCGCCGCCGCCCGGCACCGCGTCGAGGCGATGGACCTCTCCGACGCCTGGGTCCGCGCCGGCTGCGCGAAGGACGACCCGCTGCTGGCCGCCGAGCGGCAGGCGCTGGTCGCGTCGTACTCCGCGCTGCGTGGCGCCGTCTCTCGTTGAGCTGCCCACCGGCCCGTCCGCGTTGGTTGAGGCAGCGACGTTGGTTGAGGTGCCCGAGCCCCCACGGGGCGAGGGCCTCGAAACCACCCGCAGGCGTGCGGGAGGCGACCGGGTGGTCGAGCCTGTCGAGACCACTCGACCGGCGTGCGGGACGCGACCGGGTGGTCGAGCTGTCGAGACCACTCGACCGGCGTGCGGGAGGCGACCGGGTGGTCGAGCTGTCGAGACCACTCGACCGGCGTGCGGGAGGCGACCGGGTGGTCGAGCCTGTCGAGACCACTCGACCGGCGCGCGGGAGACGACCCGGGTGGTCGAGCCTGTCGAGACCACTCAACCGGCGGGGGGCGACCGGGTGGTCGAGCCTGTCGAGACCACTCGGCTGGCGTCGGGAGGCGACCGGGTGGTCGAGCCTGTCGAGACCACTCGGCCGGCGTGCGGGAGGCGACCGGGTGGTCGAGCCTGTCGAGACCAGCTCGAGCTGGCGCTGCGGGCGCACGGACCGGGAATCCCCTTGTGGACAACGCGATTCTCGCCGGTCGCCGTCCGGAAACTGTCGGTGGTCGGGTCTAGGTTTCTTGCATGACCAGCACCCGGATCGACACCGAGGCCGCACCCGACGTGCGCGACCTGGACGCGTCCGCGGTGCTGGACGCGGCCGTCTCCGCGCGCCGCACCGCGGACCAGGCCGAGGCCCGGCTGCTGGCGTTGGCGGTGCACTGGGTGGACCTGCACCCGGTCACCCCCGAGCACCCGGCCGCGACCTTCCCGACCCAACGGACCGGCGGGCTGGCGTCGGCGCTGGGTCCGGCGTTCTTCGACCCGGCACCGCTGGCCGGGGACGGCACACCGGGCGTCGCGGAGTACGCGGTGGAGGAGCTCGCCGCGGCGCTCGGACCTGTCGCACCCGGCGGGTCTGGCGCTGGTCGCGGAGGCGGTCGAGCTCCGCTACCGGCTCCCGCGGCTGTGGGCGCTCGTCCAGTACGGGCGGCCTGCAGGCGTGGAAGGCCCGCCAGGTCGCCAAGGCCACCACCAGCTCTCCCGGGACGCGGTGGCGTTCGTGGACCGGCACCTGGCGGTCACCGCCCGGTCGAACCGGCTGCCGGCGTTGAACCCGGTGCTCCACGAGGCCCGGCTGCGCTGCGACCCCGACCAGGCCGCCGCGGTCGAGCAGAACGCCCTGGACCACCGCGGGGTCTGGCTGGACCACCGGGAGTCCACCGCCACCACCCTGGTCACCGCCCGGATGGACACCCTGGACGCGCTCGACCTCGACGGCACGGTCACCGACCTGGCCGGGCTGCTGGGCCGGCTCGGCGACCACCGCACCCTCGACGTCCGCCGCGCCTCCGCGCTCGGGATGCTGGCGCACCCGCAACGCGCCCTGGACCTCGCCGCCGGCGCGTCGACCCCGACACCGAGGTCCAGCCGGCCGGGTTGAACGGGTCCCGCGGCACCCTCTACCTGCACGTGACGCTGGCCGACCTGGCCACCACCTCCGGCGGCGGCCGGGTCGAGCGGCTCGGCACCGCCTCCCTCGCCCTGCTCCGCGACTGGCTGCAACGCCTGTCCGGGGTGAGCATCCGGCCGGTCCTCGACCCGGCCCGCACCGACAGCGTCGACGCCCACGACCCACCCGCCTGGATGCGGGAGCTCGTGATCCTCCGCGACCGGCACTGCGTGTTCCCCGGCTGCCCGTCGACGCCCGGTCCTGCGACCTCGACCACCTCGACCCCTACGTGCCCGCTCGACGAGGGTGGTCCTCCCGGCCAGACCACTCCGGCGAACCTGGCCTGCCTGTGTCGCCGGCACCACCGGGCCAAGACCTTCGCCGGCTGGCGCTACCGACGCCTCCCCGACGACGGGTCCGGCGGTCCGACGTACGAGTGGACCAGCCCCCACCTCCGCACCCACCGCGTCACCACCCACCCCGCTGGCTGAGGCGCGCCACCCACGCTGGTTGAGGTGCCCGAGCCCCCACGGGGCGAGGGCCTCGAAACCACCCGCAGGCGCGCGCCGTGGCCACCACCGCGCCGCCGGTGCGGAGGTTTCGAGGCGCCTCCGCTCACGCTCCGGCGCACCTCAACCAACGGCTACGGCTCGCCGAGCGTCACGAACGGCACCACACGGCCGCACCGCGAGGTGCCGAACGTAACGCTCGGCGTTCGTCCCGGTGGGAAACTCGCATGCAACCAGGTGGCTCGCCCGGGCGTAGACCACCTGAGAGCACGGGACCACGGGGGGTGCAGATGGACGCGGAGGCGTTCGACGAGTTCTACGCGGCGTCGTTCGCGCGGCTCGTGGGGCAGGTCTACGCCCTGGTCGGGAACCGCGACGAGGCGCAGGAGTGCGTCCAGGAGGCGTTCGTGCGGGCGTGGTCGCACCGGCGCCAGCTGGACTCGGCGCAGGCGCCGGAGGCGTGGGTACGCACGACGGCGTACCGGCTCGCCGTGAGCCGCTGGCGCCGCACCGTCCGCGCCCGCCGCGACCCGGATCGCGCGCTGCAGCCGGAGAAGCAGGGGACCCCTCTTGACGCGGAGCGGGTCGCGCTCGTCGAGGCGCTCCGACAGCTGCCCGAGCCGCAACGCCGGGCGCTGGTGCTGCACCACGTCTGCGACCTGCCCGTGCGCGAGGTGGCCGCCGAGGTCGGTGCTCCCGAGGGCACCGTCAAGGCGCGCCTGGCCCGCGGTCGCGCTGCCCTTCTCGCGCTCCTCGGCGAGGAACCCACCAACGACCTCACGGAAGGAGTCGGTCGTGCCTGATCCCCTGGACACCCTCTCCCGGCTGGCCGACCGCGAGTTCGGGCCCCTGGTCCCGGCCGCGGAGGTACGTCGCCGCGGCGACCGGCTTCGTCGCCGGCGGACCGTGCTTCGGACACTCGGCGGAGCGCTCGCTGTCGCGGTCGTGCTCGGCGGTGTGGCCGTGACGACCCGCATGGACGGTGGCACCACCTCTGCGCCAGGACCTGCGACGCAGGGCCCGAGCCCGACGACTGCGGCAACCGCCATGGCCATCCCCGCGGGGTTCCCGCTCGACCAGGGCTACCCGGACCCCGGCGGCGACGGCTCGATGACCGGCCCGAGCCGCAGCCCGGCCGCGGCCTTCGCCCCGATCCAGGCGTGTGGGCAGCGGGCGTACCCGGTCGTGAAGCCGGCCGACCGGCTGTCCGTACGGTTTCAGCAGCCGGAGGACTTCCGCGGCCGCGAGCTCACGACGTACGACGACGAGGCGGACGCGAAGCGGGCCCTCGAGACGTTCGCCTCGGCCATGCGCAGCTGCCCGAGGGAGACGACCGGGGGCACGACGGCCACGAGCGCGATCACGACGGTGCCGGCCGGGGACCAGTCCTGGGCGGTCGTCACGACGTACGAGACCGACGGACGCCCGAGCCTCGGGCTCCAGGTCATCACCGCGACGCGGACCGGCGCCGCACTCCTGGTGGCGACGCAGTCCAACGAGGGCGACGCCGGCTCCGCTCAGGGGCAGCTGGGCCAGCAGCTCGACGAGGTACGAGCGCTGGTGCGACTGCTGTCCGCGGATCCGGAGAGCCCCGGCGGCCGCGTGCTGGCCCACGACGGCTACGGCTTGCTGCGGCTGGGCATGAGCCGCGAGGAGGCGCTGGCGACCGGCGAGGTCGAGGTCGGCACGTCCGGAGGCGGCGCGTGCGCCGGCTTCACGCTCAACGACCATCCGGCCCGGAAGAACCAGGTCGACGGCTTCGTGTCGAAGCGGCACGGGCTCGTGGCGGTGTTCGCGCGGCCGGACATGGCGACTCCGGAGGGGGTGCGGCTCGGGGACACCCGGCAGCGGGTGCGGGGCGCCTACGGCGGGCCGGTGACCACCGTCCCCTTCGTGACGGTCCCGCTGTCGGACGGGACGAGCTACGTCTTCGGGTTCGACCGCGACCGGCTGGTCTCGATCGTGGTCCAGCTGGACAGCCAGGACTGCTACCAGTGACACGACGAAGGCCCCGGACGTGACGTCCGGGGCCTTCGTGGTGATCAGAGCGTTCAGAGGTCCTGCAGGATGTCCCGCATCAGCTGCGCGGTCTCGGACGGCGTCTTGCCGACCTTCACACCGACAGCCTCGAGGGCCTCCTTCTTGGCCTGCGCGGTGCCGGACGAGCCGGACACGATCGCGCCGGCGTGGCCCATCGTCTTGCCCTCGGGAGCGGTGAAGCCCGCGACGTACCCGACGACCGGCTTGGTCACGTTGTCCTTGATGTACGCCGCGGCGCGCTCCTCCGCGTCACCACCGATCTCGCCGATCATCACGATCGCGTCGGTGTCCGGGTCGTCCTGGAACGCCTGGAGGCAGTCGATGTGCGTGGTGCCGATGATCGGGTCACCGCCGATGCCGACGGCCGAGGAGAAGCCGAAGTCACGGAGCTCGTACATCATCTGGTAGGTCAGCGTGCCGGACTTCGACACCAGGCCGACGCGGCCGGCCTTGGTGATGTCGGCGGGGATGATGCCGGCGTTCGACTTGCCGGGGCTGATCAGGCCCGGGCAGTTGGGGCCGATGATCCGGGTGGTGCCCTTGGCCTGGGCGTAGGAGAAGAAGTCCGCGGTGTCGTGCACCGGGACGCCCTCGGTGATCACCACGACGAGCGGCATCGAGGCGTCGACGGCCTCGACGACCGCGCCCTTGGTGCCGGCCGGCGGGACGAAGACCACCGACACGTCGGCACCGGTCTCGTCCATCGCCTCCTTGACCGACCCGAAGACGGGCACGGAGGTGCCGTCGAAGTCGATGTTCTGGCCGGCCTTCTTCGGGTTCACGCCGCCGACGATGTTCGTCCCGGAGGCGATCATCCGGCGGGTGTGCTTCTGGCCCTCGGAGCCGGTCATGCCCTGGACGATGACCTTGGAGTTCTCGTTGAGATAGATCGACATGGTTCAGGCCCTCCCAGCTTCTGTTCCACTCAGACTCGCCAGCTCGGCGGCGCGGTCGGCCGCACCGTCCATGGTGTCCACCATCGTCACGAGCGGGTGGTTCGCGTCGTTCAGGATCCGACGCCCCTCCTCGACGTTGTTGCCGTCGAGGCGTACGACGAGCGGCTTGTTCGCCTCGTCGCCGAGCAGCTCGAGGGCGTGCACGATGCCGTTGGCGACCGCGTCGCACGCCGTGATGCCACCGAAGACGTTCACGAAGACGCTCTTGACCTGCGGGTCACCGAGGATGATGTGCAGGCCGTTGGCCATCACCTCGGCGGAGGCACCGCCGCCGATGTCGAGGAAGTTCGCGGGCTTGACGTTGCTGTGCTTCTCGCCCGCGTAGGCCACCACGTCGAGGGTGCTCATCACGAGACCGGCGCCGTTCCCGATGATGCCGACCTCGCCGTCGAGCTTGACGTAGTTGAGGCCCTTCTCCTTGGCCTGTGCCTCGAGCGGGTCGGCGGACGCCTTGTCCTCGAAGGCCGCGTGGTCCGGGTGCCGGAAGTCGGCGTTCTCGTCGAGGGTGACCTTGCCGTCGAGCGCCTCGAGGTGGCCGTCGCCCAGACGGACGAGCGGGTTCACCTCGACGAGCGAGGCGTCCTCCTCGATGAAGACCGTCCAGAGCTTCTTGACGACGTCCTTCGCCTCGTCGGCGACCTCGGCCGGGAAGCCGGTCGCGGCGACGATCTCGGCGGCCTTCGCGTCGTCGACGCCGACCTGCGGGTCGACGGAGACGCGGGCGATCGCGTCGGGGTTGGTGTGCGCGACCTCCTCGATCTCGACACCGCCCTCGACGCTGGCGATGCAGAGGTAGTCGCGGTTGGCGCGGTCCACCAGGAAGGAGAAGTAGTACTCGTCCGCGATGTCGGCGGTCGGGGCGACCAGGACGCGGTGCACGGTGTGGCCCTTGATGTCCATGCCGAGGATCGCGTCGGCCTTCTCGACGGCCTCGGCGGGGTTCTCGGCGAGCTTGACGCCACCGGCCTTGCCGCGACCACCGGTCTTCACCTGGGCCTTGACGACGACACGGCCGCCGTTCTGCTCCGCGGCGGCTGCCGCGTCCTCCGCCTTCTCCACGACCGTGCCGAGGGTGACCGGCACGTCATGCTTGGCGAAGAGCTGCTTCGCTTGGTACTCCATCAGGTCCACGGGTATGACCGTCCTCTTCCGGGTTGCACGGCCTCAGGGCACGCTCGGCCCGAGGCGGGTCACGCCTGACATTAGCCCCGTGGCCCGGGTCACGGCACCGGAGGGGTTCCGTACCCTTCGTCACATGAGGGACCCCGTCACCGAACGCAGAGTGACCTCCGGCGCGCTCACCCTCGCGGTGCGCGAGCACAGCCCGGCGGGCCCCGCCCGCCCGACCGTCGTGCTCGTGCACGGCTACCCCGACCAGCAGGACACCTGGGACGCCCTGGTCGCGCGGCTGCCCCTCGAGGACTGGCACGTCGTGACGTACGACGTCCGGGGCGCCGGCGCCTCCGACGTACCCAGACGCACCGCCGACTACCGGACCGAGCGGCTCGTCGACGACCTGGTGGCGGTCCTCGACGCCGTGCTCCCGGACGGGGAGCGTGCGCACCTGGTCGGCCACGACTGGGGCTCCGCCCAGCTCTGGGACGCGGTCGCCGTCGAGGACACCGACCCCCGGCTGCGCGGACGGATCGCCTCGTTCACCTCGCTCAGCGGACCGTCGCTCGACCACGTCGCCTGGCTCACCCACCACGCCCGCGGGCGGCGGGTCGGGCTGCTCCGGCAGCTCCTGCACTCGTGGTACATGGCCTACTTCTGCCTGCCGGTGGTCCCTGTCCTCATGTGGCGGCTGCTGCACCGCCCGCTCGGCCGGGCCGGCGAGGCGCGCGAGGGGCTTCCGCGCGGTCACTGGGGTCCGGAGCTGGGCCCCAACGCTGTGCACGGCCTCGGGATCTACCGCGCGAACGTGTTCCGCCGCGCCCGCCGGCGCGCCGTCCTGCACACCGACGTGCCCGTGCTCGTGGTCCACCAGCAACGCGACCACTTCCTCACCGACGTGTTCCTGCAGGACCTGGACCGGGCCTGCCCGGACCTGCGGGTCGAGCGGATCGACGCCGGCCACTGGGGCATCGTCACGCACGCCGACGAGGTCGCCGCCCTGGTCCGGCAGCACGTCACGGGCCACACCGGACGCTGACCGTGCTGGGCGCCCTGTCCCCCGCGCGGCGGCGCCTGGTGCTGCTCGTCGTGCTGGCCGTGCTGCTCGGCGTCCTCGTCGCGGTCGCGGTCGTCGTCGTCCGGCTCACCTCCGGCAGCGTCACCCCCGTCGCCCAGGACGAGCCCGGCCCGGTCCTCCTGGTCAGCGGGTACGGCGGCTCCACCCGCTCCCTCGACCCGTTGCGGCAGGCCCTGCAGGACGAGGGACGCGACGTGGTCGTGGTGCCGGCCGTCGACGGCGGCACCGGCGACATCGCCGCGCAGGCGGACGCACTGGACGGGGTGGCCGACGACGCGATGCAGCGCTTCGACGCGGTGTCGGTGGACGTCGTGGGCTACTCGGCCGGCGGGGTGGTGGCCCGCGAGTGGGTCCGGCACGCCGACGGCGCCGGCAAGGCCCGTCGTGTCCTCAGCGTCGGGTCGCCCCAGCACGGCACCACGGTCGCGGAGCTCGCGGTCGGGATCGCCGGCCAGTGCCCCACGGCCTGCCGCCAGCTGGAGCCGAACAGCGAGCTGCTCCGGGCCCTGAACGCCCGGGACGAGACCCCGGACGGGCCGCGGTTCATCTCGGTCTGGTCCGACGCCGACGAGGTCGTCGTACCTCCCGACTCGGCGCTGCTCGACGGTGCCCTGAACCTCACCGTGCAGTCCGTCTGCTCCGGCGCCCAGACCTCCCACGGGGACCTCCCGTCGGACCCGGTCGTCCTCGCCCTGCTCGGCACCGCCCTCGGCCGCGGCGCTCCGGCTGCCCCCACCGACGTCTCCTGCTGACCCCGCCGGGTGGTCGAGCTTGTCGAGACCACCCGCACCGCCGCGCAGTGATGACCGCAGCGCGCAAGAGACCGGGTTCCGGGCCCTCGCCCCAGGGGGCTCGGGCACCTCGACCAGCGGTGGTTGCTCAGCTGGTGATGTCCTTGGTGGTGAAGTTCGCCCAGCCGGCACCGAGGAACACCAGCACGTAGACGCCTTGCAGGAGCACGCCTCTGACGATGTCGCGCCACAGGATCGGGTCGCGGAACAGGTCGACGAAGGACAGCCAGTAGCGGGTGGGGAGGTACGGCTGCAGCGCGGAGGCCGCGTCGAGGGTGAGCAACAGGGTCGAGGCGATCAGGAACGCGAGCGCCCCCAGGGCGGCGCCGATCGCGGAGTCGGTCATCGTCGACAGCATCAGCGCGATCGCGGCGACGCCGAGCATCGACAGGGTCACGTAGACGATCGACATGAGGGTCCGCTCGACGAGCTCCGTCGTGCTCAGGCTGCTGCCCGAGACGCCGGTGACCAGGCCGGACGCGTCGCCGCCACCCAGCAGGAGCTTGCCGACGACGTACCCGATGGCCGCGACCACCACCACGGCGAGCAGCACGAACGCGATCACACTGACCAGCTTCGCCACCAGCAGCCGGGTCCGCCCCACCGGCCGGGTGAGCACGTAGCGCAGGGTGCCGCCGCTGGCCTCGCCGGCGACCGCGTCGCCCGCGACCACGGCCACCGCGACCGGCATGAAGAGCGGCAGCACGATCGCCAGCGCGGCGAGCGGGAACAGCTTGCCGTCGGTGAGCACCGCGGACAGGAACGCCGGTCCCTCACCGGGCTGCGGGCCGATGTCGGTGACCGCGAGGAGCACGGCGACCAGCGTGGGCAGGGCGTTCAGCAGCAGGATCGTGACCCACGTGCGCGGCCGGCGCACCAGCTTCACCAGCTCGACGCGGATCACCGGCTCGCCCCGACGTGGTGCGGGTCGGTGGTCGCCTCCAGCACCACCTGCTCGAGGCCGCGGCGCTCGGGTGCGAGCTCGCGGACCCGGACGCCCCCGCCGACCAGCATGCGGTTGAGCTCGGCCGGGTCGCCGCCCCGGACCACCAGCCGCTCGCCCTCACGGACCTCGACCCGGCCGTCGAGCAGGCCCAGCGCCCGGTCAGGGTCGGGCGTGACCACCACGGTGCGCCCCGTCGGCTTCCGCAGCGACGCGAGCTCCTCCTGCACCACCAGGCGGCCGCGGTCCAGGACGCCCACCCGGGTGCACATCTGCTCGACCTCGGCCAGCAGGTGGCTGGACAGGAAGATCGTGGTGCCCTCGCGGTTCAGCGCCAGCAACAGGTCCCGCATCTCGCGGATGCCCTGCGGGTCCAGGCCGTTGGTGGGCTCGTCGAGCACCAGCAGCCGCGGTGTCCGCAGCAGCGCGGCGGCGAGCCCGAGCCGCTGCCGCATGCCCAGGGAGTAGCCGCGCACCCGGCGGTCCCCCGCGAGACCGAGCCCGACGCGCTCGAGCACGTCGTCCACCCGGGCCTTGCGGCCGCGACGCGACGAGCCCATCGCGTCGAAGAGCTCGAGGTTCGCGCGCCCCGACAGGTGGAGGTACGACGCCGGGCCCTCGACCAGCGTGCCGACCTGCGGGAGGACCGCCTTGGCCGACCGCGGCATCCGCCCGCCGAGCACCTCGGCCTCCCCGGAGGTGGCCAGCACGAGCCCGAGCAGCATCCGCACGGTCGTGGTCTTGCCGGAGCCGTTCGCGCCGAGGAAGCCGTAGACGTCGCCGGCCCGCACGTCGAGGTCGATGGCGTCCACGGCGAGGACGGACCCGAAGCGCTTGGTGAGCGCGCGCGTGGCGATGACCGGCTCGCTCACGGCAGCCTCAGCCCCGGCCGCGACTCGGCGAGCTCGCGGGCAGCGTCCACGAGGGCCTTCCTGGTGACCGTGCCGGCCAGCAGCCAGCTGCTGTCGTTGGGCTCGGGCTTCGCGAGCAGCAGCCGCATCGGCGGCGCGGCCACCAGCACCCCGGCGTCGATCTCGCGGGCGCCGGGCTGGTGGCAGAGGTCCTCACGCACCCGGTCGGCGGTGCGGTGCCACAGCGGCAGCGCCAGCAGCACGGTCGGACCGCGGCCGTAGACGCCGACCGACCCCTGGTCCTCGGCTGCGGTGGGCCCGCGCGACGGCAGCCCGGCGAGGGTCCTCGGCGGTATCCGGGCCGCGAAGCGGTTCACCGCGTCGGCCAGGTCCACCACGTCGTCGGTCCGCACCTGCGAGTCGTGCGGTGGCGAGAAGTGCAGCGCCGAGGCCGACGGCTCCCCCACCGTGAGGTCCACGAAGCGCGACGCGACCGAGGGGACGGCCGAGCCGCGGCCGAACATCCGCACCTCGACGGGCAGGCCGGTGCTGCCGTCCGCCCACACGTCGACCCGGCGGATCGAGGACTGGGCGTCCCCGGGGGTGAGCCGGAGCCCGAGCGCGTCGTGGCCGGCGATCCGGCGCGCCGGCATCCGGGCGACCTCGTCCGCCCGCGCCCCGGACAGCACGCGTCGCGCGAGCTCGTTGGGCAGCAGGTCGGAGGTCTGCGGCAGCCGCACCGCGACGTCCGGCACGAGCGTGACGTTCTTGGACTCGTAGACCCACCGCAGCGTCCGGTCGCCCGCGTGCACGAGGTCCGTCTCCCCGGTGGTGCGCAGCGTCGAGACCCGCCAGGTGCTCGGGTCGCGCCACCACACGCGCACCTTGTTCGTGCGACCGAGCAGCTTGGTCAGGCTCGACAGGTCCTCGTTGTCCGGCAGCCCGACCGAGCCGGTCGTCTCGACGTACCCGGAGAAGGCGACGTCGCGGGACCCCTGGATCCGGTGCAGCAGGGCGACCGCGGAGACGTCCTCGTCGTGGGCCGGCAGCGCCCGCACCACGAAGGGCGCGGCGACCAGGAGCAGCACCGCGCAGCCCACCAGCAACCAGCGCCGGGCAGCGGTCATGGGTCTCACGGTACGACGGGCCTCCCCACCGGCCCGCGGGGTTTGTCGGATCGGCCCACCGGGCACCCATGTGACGGGGGCCACACGTCGTAGCGATCCGGGCCGAGCGTCGTTGAACCCTGCAACCCGCCGACCCGAACGGACACTCATGACGCGTCGCACCCTCGCCACCCTCGCGGCCACCGCTCTCACCGGCGCCGGTCTCACCGTGACCGGCCTGTCCGCGGACACCGCCCACGCGGCCGATGCGACGCCGGGCTACTCGGTCCGGCACATCACCGTCAACGTGAAGGTCGGGCCGGACAACCACGCGTGCGTGGTCGACGCGGACATCTACAAGCCCGACAAGGCCTCCCGCACGAACAAGAAGCCGGCGATCCTCACCACGAACGGCTTCGGCGGCAGCAAGGACGACAGCAACGAGTCCGCGATCGGTCGCGGTTTCGTCAAGCAGGGCTACGTCGTGCTCGCCTACACCGGCCTGGGCTTCCCGAACTCCGGCTGCAAGGTCACGCTCGACGACCCGGCCTACGACGGCAAGGCGGGCAAGCAGATGGTCAGCGTGCTGGCGGGCACGAAGACCTACCTGGACAGCAACAAGCGGCCACAGCGGATCCGCTACGTCGCCCAGGAGTCGAAGGGCGACCCGCGGGTCGGCATGATCGGCGGCTCCTACGGCGGCCAGATCCAGTACGCCGTGGCGATGCAGGACAAGCGGGTCGATGCGCTGATCCCGATCATCACCTGGAACGACCTCTCCTACTCGCTCGCCCCGAACAACACGAGCCTCACCCGCGGCGTCACCTACGCCACCCCGGGCGTCGGCAAGAAGGAGTGGGTCGACCTGTTCTTCTCCGTCGGCATCACCGACGGCGTGCAGGGCGGCTCCGTCGACCCGTCGCGGAACTTCCCGCCCTGCCCGAACTTCGCCGACGACGCCTGCCCGGCCGCGGTCCGGCTGAACACCCTCGGCTACCCGGACGCCGCCACCCTCCAGCTCGCGCGGCACGCATCGGTCTCGACGTACCTCAAGCGGATCAAGGCGCCGACGCTGCTGGTCCAGGGCCAGAAGGACACCCTGTTCAACATCCAGGAGGCGGTCGCGACCTACCGCGGTCTCCGGGCGCAGGGCACCCCGACCCGGATGATCTGGCAGTCGTGGGGCCACTCCGACAGCACGCCGGCGCCGGGCGAGCTCGACTTCGACGCGAAGTCGCTGCGCGACTCCTACCTCGGCAACCGGTTCCTGAACTGGATGAACCACTACGTGAAGGGCAACCGCAAGGCGCCCGTCGGCTCGGCGTTCTCGTACTTCCGCGACTGGGTCTCCTACGACACCCGCCCCGGGTTCGCCGGCACCGCGGTCCGCAAGGCGTACGCCGAGAAGTCGGCGTTCACCCAGAGCCCGACAGCCACGCTCTACTTCACCGGCAACGACGGCCTCACCACCAGCAGCGCCGTGACGCCGGGCAGTGCGTCCTACGCCAACGCGGGGCCCGCGCCCACGTCGTACTCCGAGACGTCGGGGCTCGAGGGCAGCCAGGTCAACAACCCGCCGAGCGACGCCCCCGGCACCGCCGTCTCCTTCACCAGCGCGCCGCTCGCGGCACCCGCGGACCTGGTCGGGTCGTCGCGGCTGCGGCTGAACCTGTCGGCACCCGTGGCCGCGCAGAGCCAGGGCGCGGACCCCGGCGGCAAGCTGGTGCTGTTCGCGAAGATCTACGACGTCGCCCCGGACGGCTCGGTCACCCTGCACGACCGGCTGATCTCCCCGGTGCGGGTCACCGACGTCACCAAGCCGGTCTCGGTCACCCTGCCCGGCGTCGTGCAGCGCTTCCCGGCCGGCCACCGGATCCGGGTCACCGTCGCGGCCAGCGACGCGGCCTACGCCGGCAACCACGCGGCACAGCCGGTGACCATCACGACGAGCGCAGCGGCCCCCAGCCTGATCCGGATGCCGCTGACCACTCCCCTGCGCCTCCAGTAGGCGAGTTCTTCAGGTCAGTTTCCGTCCGCTTTCGGTCCTAGCCTGGGGTGCATGAGCTCCAGCGCCCGCATGCTCCAGCTGCTGTCCCTGCTGCAGACCCACCGCTACTGGCCCGGCGGCGAGCTGGCCAAGCGCCTCGAGGTGAGCGACCGGACGCTGCGCCGCGACGTGGAGCGGCTGCGCGACCTCGGCTACCCCGTGCACGCCGTGCGCGGTGCGTCCGGCGGCTACCAGCTCCAGGCCGGCGCGGCCATGCCGCCGCTGCTGCTCGACGACGAGGAGGCCGTCGCGATCGTGGTGGGGCTGCGCGCCGCCGCCGGTGGCATGGTCGAGGGCATCGAGGACACGTCGGTGCGCGCGCTGTCCAAGGTGGTGCAGGTGATGCCGCCCCGGTTGCGTCGCCGGGTCGACGCGCTGGCGTCGTACGCCGTGCCGGCGGTGTTCTCCCCGAGCGGCAGCGGGCCCACCTTCGACGCGGACGTGCTGGCCACCCTGGCGCAGGCCTGCCGCGACGACGAGCGGGTGCGCTTCGACTACCAGCCACGCGAGGGCGCGGCGATGGAGCGCTCGGTCGAGCCGCACCGGCTCGTGTCGGTGGGCCGCCGGTGGTACCTCGTCGCCTGGGACCTCACCCGGCACGACTGGCGCAGCTTCCGGCTGGACCGGATGACCGGGGCCGGCACCACCGGCGTGCGGTTCCGGCAGCGGGAGCTGCCCGGCGGGGACGCGGCGGAGTTCGTCAAGCGCGGGCTGCGCAGCATGCCGCAGCGGCACCACGTGGAGGTGCTGGTGCACACCACCGCCGACGTCGTACGGCGCGCCGTGGGCCGGTGGGGCACCGTCGAGGAGGTCGACGCGGGGTCCTGCCGGATGACGATGGACGTGGACGACCTGGTGTGGCCGATGTTCGTGCTGGCCGGGCTGGACGCCGACTTCGTCGTGCAGGGACCGGCGGAGCTGCGGGAGCGCGTCGCCGACGTCGGCAGGCGGTTCGCCCGCGCCGGCGGCTGAGCGTCAGACCGCGGAGCCCTCGGCGACGTTGTCCCGGACCCACTCGACGATCCTGGTGGTGGGTGCACCGGGGGTGAACACCTCGGCCACGCCCATCTCCTTCAGCAGCGGGATGTCGTCCTCGGGGATGATCCCGCCGCCGATCACGACGATGTCGCGGGCGTCGCGCTCGTCGAGCAGGCCGATCAGCTTCTTGAACAGCGTCATGTGCGCGCCGGAGAGCACCGAGAGGCCGATGACGTCGGCGTCCTCCTGGATGGCGGTCTCGACGATCTGCTCCGGGGTCTGGTGCAGGCCCGTGTAGATCACCTCGTGGCCGGCGTCGCGGAGCGCGCGGGCGATCACCTTGGCGCCGCGGTCATGCCCGTCGAGACCGGGCTTGGCCACCACGATGCGGATCGGAGCCACCATCACACTCACACCTTCGTCGTACGGACGGAACCTGCTCGGCACCCTAGCCGACCCACGCGAGCGGCCGACCAGACCAGGCACCCCGGGGTGAGTGAACTCGCCCACATGGGCAACACTTGGTCGGCCCCGCCTCAGCGGACAAAGGCGACGAACCCGTGATCCACGACACAACAGAGTTCTTTACCAAGTTCTTCGAGGCCAGGGCAATTCGGCTAGTGTTTGCGGTTGCGTGCCCCCGACGTAAGGAAACATTTCCCCCGTGTCGAACCATCGTGCAGACAAGCGCGCCGTCCGGCGCCGTTCTGTCGACGGTCGGGGAACGTCGGAACCCCTGCCCTCTCCGGTGCCGGATCCCGCCCCGGTCGAGCGCGCCGCCCACCCGGCCGTCGAGCCGGTCGTGCAGCGCTCCACCGGCGGCAAGCGCAGGGCGGTCAAGCCCGGGCGGACCGTTTCTCAGGAGCCGCGTAAGCAGAGGAGTACCCACGGCGGTCTGCGCAAAACCCTCATCCCCGGCATTCCCTCCGCACCGACCCTGATCGGCATCGCCGCGTTGGCCCTCGCGGCCGCCGGTGCCGTCACGGTGAGCTCCCCGGACTCCGGGTCGCAGCTCGCGTCGGGCAACATCCAGAAGCTCTCCGGCCAGGCCTCGGTGCTCAGCGGCGCCAGCACCATCGGCTCCAGCAACTCCCTGTCCGGTCGCGCCCGCGCCGTCAGCCGCGACTCGCAGCGCGAGGCGATGCAGGACGCCGCCAACCAGAACCTCCAGGCCGCGGCCGAGAAGCAGGCCAAGGAGCGCAACGCCGCCCTGGCCGCGCTCGCCGCGAGCGCCGAGAAGCAGGCCACGCTGATCGCCAAGAACGCCTGGCAGCTCCCGGTCGACGCCGGCGTCTACCACCTGACCTCCCGCTTCGGCGAGTGCTCGGGCCTGTGGTCGCACTGTCACACGGGCCTCGACTTCGCCGCCCCCTCAGGCACCCCGATCCATGCGATCGCGGGCGGAGTCGTGACGTCGGTCGGCTACGACGGGTCCTACGGCAACAAGACCGTCGTCACGCTCGAGGACGGCACCGAGCTGTGGTACTGCCACCAGACGTCCTTCGCCGTCACCACCGGCGACAACGTCACCGCCGGCCAGGTCATCGGCTCGGTCGGCGCCACCGGCAACGTGACCGGTCCGCACGTGCACATCGAGGTCCGGCCCGGCGCGGGTGACCCCGTCGACCCGTACGCCGCGATGCTGGCCCACGGCCTGAACCCGTAGCCCCCTGCGGGCGGTCGAGCCCGTCGAGACCCGGCAGCGCCGGGCGGTCGAGCCCGTCGAGACCCGGCAACGCCGGGCGGTCGAGCCCGTCGAGACCCGGCAACGCCGGGCGGTCGAGCCCGTCGAGACCCGGCAACGCGGGCGGTCGAGCCCGTCGAGACCCGGCAACGCCGGGCGGTCGAGCCCGTCGAGACCCGGCAACGCCGGGCGGTCGAGCCCGTCGAGACCCGCCACATGACGCCGAAGCGTCAGCGGGTGCACGCCCGCCACATGCGCCAAGTCAGCGGGTGCCGCCCGCCAGATGCGCCAACTCAGCGGGTACGCCCGCCAGATGCGCCAAGTCAGCGTCAGAGCTTCTCGACGGGGGCGTAGCGGAGCAGCAGGCGCTTGACGCCCTGGCTGCCGAAGTCGATGGACGCGACGGCCTTGTCACCGACGCCGTCGAGGGCCACCACGCTGCCCATCCCGAACGAGTCGTGCACGACCCGGTCGCCGGGTGCGAGCGTCGGCACCTCGCGCTTCTGGCCCCGGGCGTCGGCGTCGGCTCGCACGGCCGCGGTCCCGAACCGGCGGGTCGGGGCACCGGCGTTGCGCGACGGCAGCGACGGCAGCACCGGGCGGCCCCAGGAGCTCTGCGCGGCCTCGGTGCGCCGCCAGTCGACGAGGTCGACCGGCAGCTCGTCGAGGAACCGGGACGCCGGGTTGTGCGACGGGGCGCCCCAGGCGGAGCGGACCACGGCCCGCGACACGTAGAGCCGCTGCTGGGCGCGGGTCAGGCCGACGTAGGCCAGCCGTCGCTCCTCCTCCAGCTCGGGCAGGTCGCCCAGGGCGCGCATGTGCGGGAAGATGCCGTCCTCGAGGCCGGTGACGAACACGACCGGGAACTCCAGGCCCTTGGCGGTGTGCAGGGTCATCAGCGTGACCACGCCGGCCTCGTCGTCGGGGATCTGGTCGGAGTCGGCCACCAGGGCCACCCGCTCCAGGAAGTCGGAGAGTCCCGGCACGGGCGGCGTCTCGTCGGCCGGGTCGGCGGACGGCCCGGCGACCGGCTCGTCGGCGAACTCGCGGGCCACGGCGACGAGCTCGGCGAGGTTCTCGACCCGGGTCTCGTCCTGGGGGTCGTCGGACTCCTCGAGCTCGGCGAGGTAGCCGCTGTTGGCGAGCACCTGCTCGAGGACCACGTCGGCCCGCTCCCCCGCGTCGACCATGGACTGGAGCTCCTCGACCATCGCGACGAACCCGCGGATGCAGGTGAGCGACCTCGTGGCGATGCCGGGCGCGTCCTCGGCCCGCCGCAGCGCCTCGAAGAAGCTGATCCGCTCCCGGGTGGCCAGCGCGTCGACGCACGCCTCGGCGCGCTCACCGATGCCGCGCTTGGGGACGTTGAGGATCCGGCGCAGCGACACCTCGTCGTCGGGGTTGACCAGGATGCGGAGGTAGGCCAGCGCGTCCTTGACCTCGCGCCGCTCGTAGAAGCGCACCCCGCCGACCACCTTGTAGGGCAGGCCGACGCGGATGAACACCTCCTCGAACACACGGGACTGCGCGTTGGTGCGGTAGAACACCGCGACGTCGCCGGGCCGGGCGTCCTTGGCGTCGGTGAGCCGGTCGATCTCCTCGGAGACGAACCGCGCCTCGTCGTGCTCGTCGTCCGCGACGTAGCCGACGATCCGCTCCCCGTCACCGGCATCGGACCAGAGGTTCTTCGCCTTGCGCCCCTTGTTGCGGCTGATCACCGCGTTGGCCGCGGTGAGGATCGTCTGCGTGGAGCGGTAGTTCTGCTCGAGCAGGATCGAGGTCGCGTCGGGGAAGTCCTCCTCGAACGCCAGGATGTTGCGGATGCTGGCGCCACGGAAGGCGTAGATCGACTGGTCGGCGTCGCCGACGACCATCAGCTCCGACGGCTCGACGCCGTCGCCGTCGGGGGCGTCCGGGTCGGCGCTCGGCCGGCCCACCTGGTGCGCGCACAGCTGACGCACGAGGGAGTACTGCGCGTGGTTGGTGTCCTGGTACTCGTCGACGAGCACGTGCCGGAAGCGTCGCCGGTAGACCTCGCGCACCTCCGGGAACGCCTGGAACAGGTGCACCGTGGTCATGATCAGGTCGTCGAAGTCGAGGGCGTTCGCGGCCCGCAGCCTCTGCTGGTAGAGGGAGTACGCCGAGGCGTAGGTCTCCTCGAGGTTGTTCTGGGCGCTGCGGGCGGCGTCCTCGTGGTCGACGAGCTCGTTCTTCTGGTTGGAGATCCAGTTGAGCACCGCGCGCGGCGGGTAGCGCTTCGGGTCGAGGTCGAGCTCCTTGCAGACGATCGTCATCAGCCGCTTGGAGTCGGCGGCGTCGTAGATCGAGAACGAGGACTTGTAGCCGAAACGCTCGATCTCCTTGCGCAGGATCCGCACGCACGCGGAGTGGAAGGTCGAGACCCACATGATCCGGGCCCGGCGACCGACCAGCTCCTCGACGCGCTCGCGCATCTCGGCGGCGGCCTTGTTGGTGAAGGTGATGGCCAGGATCGAGCCGGGATGGGCCTTGCGCTCCGAGATCAGCCAGGCGATCCGGCGGGTCAGCACCCGGGTCTTCCCGGACCCGGCGCCGGCCACCACCAGCAGCGGAGCCCCGGCATGCACGACCGCGGCGCGCTGCGGCTCGTTGAGCCCCTCGAGCAGCTCCTCGGCGCTGGGCCCGCGTCGACGGGCCGGCTCCGGGGTCGCGATGTCGAGCTCCAGCTCGGTCTGGGTCGAGGTGGGGGCCTGCGGGATCGGGAACGACGCACTCATGTACGACCCAGCCTACGTCCATTGACGGACACGAAGGACCTCGCCGGGACCTGTCGCCGTAGACGGGTCCCGTCGTAGCCTGCCGCCACGACCGGCGGTCATCGGGACTCCGGGCGGCCCGTGGAGGAAGTCTGTTGAAGCTCCTGCCCCGCTGCCTGCCGGCCGCCGCCACCGCCCTCACCCTCGCCCTCGCCCTCGTCACCGGTCCCGCTCTCGGCTCGGCCGCCACGGCCGCGCCCGCCGGGGACGGAGCCCGCTGCCTGTACGCCGGCCGGGCGGCCGCTCCTGCCGGCCGGATCGCCCGCGACGACCTGCTGCAGGTGCGCCGCGACCCGCTGGCCACCTGGGTCAGCCGGCACCGGCCGGAGGCGAGGGCGGCACGGAGGGCTGTCCGGACCCTGACGGTCCCGGTGGCCTTCCACGTGATCCGCAAGAACGCGACGGCGGACGGCGGCGACCTGCCGCAGGCCCAGCTGAACGCCCAGATCGGCGTGCTCAACGCGGCGTACCAGAGCAGCGGCTTCCGATTCGCCCTCGTCTCCACCAGCCGGACCACCGAGTCGTCGTGGTTCAACATGGTCTCCGGCGGTACGAGCGGGCCCCGCTACGAGCGGGGCAGCGCCAAGGAGCACAAGATGAAGGGCGCCCTCTACCAGGGTGGCCCCGGCACGCTGAACATCTACACCGCCTCGCTCGGGAAGCAGGTTCTCGGCTGGTCCTACTTCCCGTCCGAGTTCGTCGGCGGCAAGGCGCGCGCCCGCTACCTCGACGGTGTCGTGGTGGACTACCGCAGCCTTCCCGGCGGCTCCCTGTCGCCCTACAACGAGGGCGACACCGCGACCCACGAGATCGGGCACTGGCTGGGGCTGTTCCACACGTTCCAGAACGGCTGCGCCGCCCCGGGCGACTTCGTGGACGACACCGCCTACGAGGCGTCGCCGGCCTTCGGGTGCCCGGTCGGCCGGGACACCTGCGGGGCGGAGCCCGGCGCCGACCCGATCTCCAACTTCATGGACTACGCGCAGGACAGCTGCATGAGCTCCTTCACGCCCGGGCAGGGCGAGCGGATGCGCACCACCTGGGCGGCCTACCGCTCCTGAGCCGTACGACGGACGGGGTCAGCGCCCGTTCGCGGAGAAGTGCATGAGGTCCGAGACGCTGGTGAAGTCGCCGCCCCAGGTCCAGCCGGCGGAGGCGAACGCACGGGTGACCACCCCGCCGCGCAGCACCATGCCGGGGCGGCGCCAGGAGCGGTCGAGGTAGGCGCTCGCCAGCTCGGGCAGCACCAGGTCGCCGTTGCGGTAGGGGTTGAGGAACGGGTTCACGTCGATCGCGAGCCCGTAGGCGTGCGCGGACAGGACGCTCGATCCGCGGGTGGTGCGGCAGACGTAGGCCGCGGTGTTGTCGCCGTCGCCGGTGGGCGGTGCGTCGAGGTCGGCGGTGGTGACCAGCCGCATCTCCTCGATCGGGAACCGCGCGGCGTAGAGCTTCCGGAAAACTCCGACGACGCCACGCGCGACCGACGCGTTGACCACCAGCTCGCCGGTGTGCGGGCGGCCGTCGAACCCCTCGAACGTGAGCGTGAGGTGGCGCAGGTCGGCCAGTCCGACCGGGCACGCCGGGGACCAGGTGCGGCCCATCCGTCGGCGCACGTCCGGCGTGACCGGGCCGACGGTGCCGTGGAACCGGCCGTCCGCCGGGGGTGGCAGCAGGTCCGTCGTCGCCAGCCGGCGGACCCGCAGCTGCCGCGGCGTGCGCAGCACCTCGCCGAAGCCGTCCGGCCGCAGCGGCAGCGGCCTGGCGCCGACGGTCCAGGAGTCGAGGTGCGGCGAGCGCCTCGCCCTCGGGACCGCCGGGTGCGAGGACGGGGAAGGAGACAAGGACGGCGACGGGCTCACCGTGACCGTCCCGGCCGGGGCGGGTGAGGTGTCCCGCGGCCCGGCGGCGCTGCACCCGGTCGCCGCGACCAGGAGCGCCGCGAGCAGCGCCAGGCGCCTCAGAGCAGCCGCCGGTCGGAGGCCCAGCGGGTCAGCTCGTGGCGGGAGGACAGCTGGAGCTTGCGCAGCACGCTGGAGACGTGGGTCTCGACGGTCTTGATCGAGATGAAGAGCTCGGCGGCCACCTCCTTGTAGGCGTAGCCGCGGGCGATCAGCCGCATCACCTCCCGCTCCCGCTCGGTGAGCCGGTCGAGGTCCTCGTCGACCTGGGCTACCTCGATGGAGCCGGCGAACGCGTCCAGCACGAAGCCGGCCAGCCGCGGCGAGAAGACGGCGTCGCCGGTGGCGACCCGGTCGATCGCGTCGACCAGCTCGGGCCCGGTGATGGTCTTGGTGACGTAGCCGCGGGCGCCCGCCCGGATGGTGCCGATGACGTCCTCGGCCGCGTCGGACACCGACAGGGCGAGGAAGCGGGTCTCACCCAGCCCCGGTGTCGCCGACGGCCGCCGAAGCGCGAGTCGTCGCATCACCTCCGCCCCTCCGCCGCCGGGCAGGTGCACGTCGAGCAGCACCACGTCGGGACGCAGCCGGGTGACCGCGGCGACCGCCTCGTCCACGTCGGCGGCCTCGCCGAGCACCTCGACGGCGTCCGGGTGCGCGCCGAGCTCGGCCTTGACCCCGGTGCGGAACATCGCGTGGTCGTCGACGACGACGACCGATCGCCTGGTCATGATGCGTTCTCCTCGGTGCGGGTGCCGGACGCGTTCGCGCCCGTGCTCGTGGACATGGCGAGCCGGACCTCGGTGCCGTCGCCGGGTGCGGTCCGGATCGCCGCGGTCCCGCCGTGTCGGCGCATCCGGTCGACGATGCTGTTGCGCACCCCGAGCCGGTCCTCGGGCACGGACGACTCGTCGAAGCCGCGACCGCGGTCGCGCACGAACACCTCGACCTGCGCGTCCGCGCACTCGGCGAAGACGTCGACCTGCTCGGCGCCGGAGTGCTTGGCCGCGTTGACCATGGCCTCCCTGGCGGCGAGCACGAGCGGCCGCAGCCGGTCGGTGACCGGCCCGTCGCCGACGGTGACCACCTCGACCGGCACGCCGTGCCCGTCCTCGACCTCGGCCGCCGCCGCCCTCAGGGCGCTGGCCACCGAGGTGTCCGGTGGCGCGGTCTCGCCGTACAGCCAGGACCGGAGGTCGCGCTCCTGGGCCCGGGCCAAGGTGGCGACCGTGCGGCCGTCGGAGGCGTGCTTCTGGATCAGCGCGAGCGTCTGCAGGACGGAGTCGTGGAGGTGCGCGGCCATGTCGGCGCGCTCCTGCGAGCGGACCCGGGCGGCGCGCTCCTCCGACAGGTCGCCGACGAGCCGGAACAACCAGGGCCCGACCATCAGGGCCAGCCCGGCGACGCCGAGGGCGCCGGCGACGACGACGTCGCGCGCCACGCTGCCCGGACCCGACGTCCCGGTCTGCAGCGCGAACAGCACCAGCGCCGACACGAGCAGACCCACACCGACCGCCAGCCGGGCCCAGGACGCCGTGCCCCCGCTGCCGACGACGGCGCGGAAGAAGTCGATCCGGCCCGTGCTGTCGACCCACCGCTCCCGCTGGGCCTCGTCGGCCTGCCGCCACAGGAGGGCCAGCCCGATCACGCCCAGCAGGATCGGCCAGAACACGACCGACCCGCCGAACAACGCCTGGCCGAGGACCGCGATGCCGATGGCGACCGCCCCGAACGCGACCAGCAGGCCGACGTCCTCGAGCCGTCGGCTGCGTCCGGGACGCTTGCCCTGCCGGGTCGCCGCCTCCAGGCCGGGCGTGCTGATCTCGAGGTGGGTGTCGGTCGGCAGGACCAGCCAGAGACCGGCGTACGCCGCCGCGCCGAACCCGCCGAGGGCGGCGGAGAGCAGGAAGGCCGCACGCACGTAGACGACGTCGACGCCGAGGTGCACGGCAAGACCCGCGGCCACTCCGCCGAGCAGGCGGTCGTCGGTGCTCCGGAACGCCTTGCGCGGCGCCGGGGTCGGGGAGGTCGTGGTGCTGCTCATCGTGGCTCAATCGTCACACAGCGGACCGGCGCCAACCATGAGTGGCGACCCTGACGCCACCCTGGTCCCCCGGCCGCTGACCCCGGTGCGAACCAGGGGTCTCCCTGATGGTGCGGGCCGGCGCGTTGGCCCAGGATCGTTGTCATGAACCAGACACAGGGTCCGTCCTCGACGGACGACCAGCAGAGCACCACCGAGCAGGCCCAGCCCACCGCTGCGCCGGGCGTGGACCGTCAGCACCTGCGCAGCTACGAGCAGCTGCGTCGCAGCGTGACCGACCGGAAGATCGCCGGCGTCGCCGGCGGGCTCGGCCGGCACCTCAACATCGACCCGACCGTCCTGCGCGTGCTGTTCGTCGTGCTGTGCTTCTTCGGCGGCGCGGGCTTCGTGGCGTACGGCGTCGCGTGGCTGCTGGTCCCCGAGGAGGGCAAGACCGACGGGATCATCGCGATGAACGAGAACACCCGCAACGGTGTGCTGATCGTCGGCGGTGTGGTCGCCGCGCTGCTCCTGGTCGGCGACAGCTGGGGCGGCATCGGCTTCCCGTGGCCGGTCTTCCTGGTCGGTGTGGGAGTGCTGATCTACCTGGCGTTCCGCGGCCGTGCCCCGCAGGCCGGGCAGCAGACGCCCCCGCCGTCGTCCTACGGACCGGTCGCACCCACCGAGGGTGAGCCGGGTGGCGACACCGCGACGAGCACGACCTACGCGGAGTCCCCGGGGATCGGCTACGCCGAACAGCCCCCGGCCCCGCCGTGGGTGCCCGCGCCACCGGTCGCGCCGTACCAGCCGCCGCGGCCGAAGTCCGGCCCGAAGCTGTTCGGGATCACCCTGGCGCTGGTCGCCGTCGCGCTCGGTGCGCTCGGGTTGTACGACGTGGCGGGCGGGTCGGTCGTCGACTCGGCGTACCCGGCCCTGGCCCTCACCGTCGTCGGCGTGATGCTCGTGGTCGGCGCGTGGATCGGGCGGGCCGGCGGGCTGATCTTCCTCGGGATCGTCGCCTCCTTCGCGCTCGCGGTCACCTCGGTGCTCGGGACGTTCCGGGCGATGGACCTCCGCGACGGGCAGCGCATCCACGTGGCCCCGGTCTCGGCCGAGCAGGTGCGCAACAGCTACGAGGTCCGGCAGGGGCAGGTGTCTGTCGACCTCAGCCGGGTCAGCGACCCCGAGGGGCTCGACGGACGCGTGATCCACGTCGGGGGCACGGCCGCCGAGGTGGTCGTGGTCCTCCCCCGAGGTGTGGAGAGCGACGTGACGGCCGGGATCGACGGCCCCGGCCAGATCGACCTGCCGGACCGGCACTCCGGCGGCATCAACACGAACCTGGCCGGCATCTACGGGACGGGCAGCTCCGTCGTCACCATCGACACCCACCTGGCCGTCGGACACATCGAAGTGAGGAACCCCTGATGAAGCTCAAGACCCATCCCGTGAACGTCGCCTACCTCGTGGTCGGCCTGGTGTTCCTCGGCATCGCCGGCTCGTGGGCGCTGCGCACCAGCGGCGTCGTGGACAACGCGGACACCCAGTGGCTGGTCCCGGCGGTGCTGCTGGTGGCCGGGGTCGTCGGGCTGGTCGCCGCCACGGCGCGCGGCCTGGCCCGCGGGGGCGACGACGACATGACCGACATCACCGGCTCCAGCACCACCGACCCGTATGACGACACCACCATCCTCGAAGGAGAACAACGATGACCGAGAACAACCCGCAGCCGAGCTACCAGGCGCCGTACGCCGCGCCGCGCCGGCTGGTCCGCAGCCGCGACGACCGCTGGCTGTCCGGGGTCTGCGGGGGTGTCGCGGAGTACGCCGGCATCGACGCGAACCTGGTCCGCCTGGTCGTGGTCCTCGGCACGATCTTCGGCTTCGGCTCGCTGCTCGTCGCCTACATCGTGGCCTGGGTGCTGATGCCTGAAGCGTGACCACCCACGACGAGCGCCCGCTCTCCATGACCGGAGGGCGGGCGTTCGCGTGTGGTCACTCGGCGGTGACGTTCGGGCGCCGCCAGGTGCGCTCGAAGGGCAGCCGCCACGCGTGCGGCGCGATCAGCTGGTGGATGGCGTTCGGCCCCCAGCTCCCGGGCGCGTAGCCACGCACCGGTGGCGGGTCGTTGATCAGCTGGTGCGAGATGTCCCACAGCTGCTCGATGCCCTCAGCGGTGGTGAACAGGGTGTGGTCGCCGCGCATCGCGTCGTGGATCAGCCGTTCGTAGGCCTCGAGCACGGCATTGGAGCTGCGGGTCTCGTGGGTGGCGAACTGCATCGACAGCTTCTCGAGCTTCATGCCCGGGCCGGGGCGCTTGCCGTAGAACGACAGCGACATCCGGGACTGGTCGGCGAGGTCGAAGGTGAGGTGGTCGGGACCGGCGGCGCCGACGCCCGAGCCCTGCGGGAACATCGTCCTCGGCGGCTCCTTGAACGCGATCGAGATGATCCGGGCACCCTCGGCCATCTTCTTGCCGGTGCGCAGGAAGAACGGCACTCCGGCCCAGCGCCAGTTGTCGATCTCGACCTTCAGCGCCACGAACGTCTCGGTGTCCGAGTCGTCCGCCACCTCGTCGAGCTCGCGGTAGCCGGCGTACTGGCCGCGCACCACGTTGTGCGGCTCCAGCGGGCGCATGGACCGGAACACCTTGAGCTTCTCGTCGCTGATCGGCCCCGGCGCCAGGGAGGTCGGCGGCTCCATCGCCATGAAGGCCAGCACCTGCATCAGGTGGGTGACCACCATGTCGCGGTACGCGCCCGTCGACTCGTAGAACGCGGTCCGCATCTCCAGGCCGAGCGTCTCCGGCACGTCGATCTGCACGTGGTCGATGAAGTTGCGGTTCCAGATCGGCTCGAAGAGGCCGTTCGCGAACCGGAAGGCCAGGATGTTCTGCGCGGCCTCCTTGCCGAGGAAGTGGTCGATGCGGAAGATCTGCTCCTCCGCGAACACCTCGTGCAGCCGGCCGTTCAGCTTCTTCGCCGACTCGAGGTCCGTGCCGAACGGCTTCTCCATGATGATCCGCGACCGCTCGACGAGGCCCGCCTCGCCGAGCTGGTGCACGACCGGCAGCGCGGCCTTCGGCGGCACGCTCAGGTAGTGCAGCCGCTGCACGCCGTCCCCGACGTCGGACTCGGCCGCGAGCTGCTTCTCCGCCTCGGTGACCGCCGCGGCCAGCGCCTGCGGCCCGTCGCTCTGCCGGACGAACGACAGCCGCTTGGCGAAGTCGTCCCAGCAGGACTCGTCGAAGGGACGGCTGAACTCGTCGATGGCGTCGCGGGCCAGCTTGACGAACTGCTCGGTGTCCAGGTCGTCCAGCGACGTCCCCACGATCCGGCAGTCCTTGAGCAGCTCCGCCTCGAAGAGGTGGAGCAGCCCAGGGAGCAGCTTGCGTCGGGCGAGGTCACCGGTGGCACCGAACAGCACCACGACATGGGGTTGTTCCATGCGCCCAGAGTAGGCGGGTCCGGTTGCGCTGTCGTGACGTGATCTCGACAGGCTCGATCACCCGGACCTTTCGCTCGATCACCCGGACCTTTCGCTCGATCACCCGGACCTTTCGCTCGATCACCCGGACCTTTCGCTCGACCACCCGGACCTTCGCTCGACCACCCGGACCTTCCTCGCCGGCGGCTGGGTCAGCCGGCGGCCTGGGTGTGCTGGTCGACCCAGGCGTTGCGGGCGTCCACGGCGAGGTCGGGGTTGTCGCTGAACACGCCGTCCACGCCGGCGTCCAGGAAGGCCCGCGTCTCGGCCCCGAGGTCGCCCGACCGCGTTCGGGTCCGTGCCGACCCGGAAGTTCTTCGCCATGAACTGGTTCTCCCGGCGCAGCGTCCACACGTGCACCAGCAGGCCGGCGTCGTGGGCGTCGTCGACCACGTCGCTCGGCTTGCCCGTGCTGCCGTCGGCGTCCCGCGGCAGCACCAGGTCCTTGTTCGCACCGAGGGCGTCGGCGTAGGTCGCGATGTCCTTCAGGCCGGCCGGGGTCACGCAGGTCGCGGTAGGTGCGCTTGTCGCCCTTCGCCACCAGGTCGTACGGCGCGCCCGACGCGTCGACCAGCTGCACGAGCGGGACCTTGACCTCGCCGGCGAGCTCGCGGAGGTTCGAGGTCTCGAAGGACTGCACGAACACCGGGGCGTTCGCCCGGTCGAGGTGGTGCGCCCGGAGGGCCCGCACCAGCGGCTCCTCGAGGGACAGGCCGATCGAGTCGAAGTAGGTCGGGTGCTTGGTCTCGGGGTAGACCCCGATCGTCACGCCGCGGCGTTTGCTCTCCTTGGCGGCGAGGTCGAGCACCTGGTCGAACGTGGGGATCTCGAAGCGCCCGTCGTACCTCGTGTTGGAGGGACGCACCTGCGGCAGCCGCTCCTTGGCGCGCAGGGTCTTGAGCTCCGCCAGCGTGAAGTCCTCGGTGAACCAGCCGGTGACCTGCCGGCCGTCGATGGTCTTCGTGGTCTTGCGGCCCGCGAACTCGGGGTGCTGCGCGACGTCGGTGGTGCCGCCGATCTCGTTCTCGTGACGGGCGACGAGCACGCCGTCCTTGGTGGAGACCAGGTCGGGCTCGATGTAGTCGGCGCCCATCCGGATCGCCAGCTCGTACGACGCGAGCGTGTGCTCGGGCCGGTAGCCGGAGGCGCCGCGGTGCCCGATCACGATCGGCTCCGCGACCTGGTCGCGGCTCGTCGGCGCGGCGTGCGCCGGGGCGGTGAGGACGGTGGAGGCGGCGGCTGCTGTGGCCATGAAGAGGACTCCCTGTCGGAGCTTCCCGAGACTGTTCATGGCCGTCACGCTGCGCGGCGCGCATGACCCGGCACCCACGGGCGGATGAACCGGGAGTGAAGGGTGCGAGACCGGAAAATCGGTGGCCGCCGGACCCCTCGGTGCCTACCGTCGAACAAGTGCGCGACCTCCCCCTCACCGACCCCGGCACCGCCGACGCGCGCTCTGCGTGGCGCTTCCTCGGCTGGCTGATGAAGGGCCAGTGGCACACGCTGCTGGTGGGGATGCTCTTCGGCATCGTCTGGGCCGTCACCCAGGCGGTGATGCCCGCGGTGATCGGGCACGCGATCGACGACGGCATCGCCGCCAAGGACGTCCACGGGCTGCTGCGCTGGACCCTGGCGATGCTGGGGATCGGGCTCGTGCAGGCGTTCGCCGGGATCATGCGGCACCGGTTCGCGGTGACCAACTGGCTGACCGCCGCCTACCGCACCGTGCAGCTCGTCGCCCGGCAGGCCACCCACCTCGGCGCCACGCTGCCCGAAGCGGGTCGCCACCGGCGAGGTGGTCGCCATCGGCACGAGCGACCTCGCCCATCTCGGCAACGCGATGGACGTGCTGGCCCGCGCGGCCGGCGCCGTCGTGTCGTTCCTCGTCGTCGCGGCGATCCTGCTGCGCACGTCGGTCACCCTCGGCCTCGTGGTGCTCGTCGGGGTCCCTCTGCTCCTGCTGCTTGTCGCACCGCTGCTCAAGCCGTTGCAGCGCCGCAACTTCGCGCAGCGGGAGATGATGGGCGACCTGTCGAACCTGGCCACCGACATCGTCAGCGGCCTGCGGATCCTGCGCGGCATCGGCGGCGAGCGGGTGTTCCACGACCGCTACGTGCGCGACTCGCAGAAGGTGCGCCGCGCCGGTGTGCAGGTCGGCCGGCTGCAGTCGGTCCTCGACGCGTTCCAGATCCTGCTGCCCGGCGTGTTCGTGGTGCTGGTCGTCTGGCTCGGAGCCCGGTTCGCCGTGCAGGGCCGGATCAGCGCCGGCGAGCTGGTCGCGTTCTACGGCTACTCGGCGTTCCTGATGATCCCGCTGCGCACCGCGACCGAGTTCGCCAACAAGTGGATCCGGGCCCACGTCTCCGCGCGACGTGTCGTCCGGGTGCTGTCGCTGGAGCCCGACGTCGCGGATCCCGACCAGGCCTACGACGAGCCGCCGCTCGACGCCGAGCTGGTCGACGTACACAGCGGGCTGCGGGTGGAGCACGGGCTGGTGACCGCACTGGTGTCTGACCATCCGGAGGAGACGGCGCTGGTGGCCGACCGGCTGGGGCGGTACGTCGACGGCGAGGTGCGGTGGGGAGACGTGCCGCTGTCCGGCCTGCCGCGCGGGGTCGTCCGGCGCCGCATCGTCGTCTCGGACACCGGGAGCGCGTTGTTCTCCGGTGTGCTGCGGGAGCAGGTCGACATCCGCGGCCGCGGCACCGACGTCCTCGAGAGCGCGTTGCGCACGGCGTCCGCGGAGGACGTGCTCGACGCGCTGCCGGACGGCCTCGACGCCACGGTCACCGAGCGCGGCCGGTCGTTCTCCGGCGGGCAGCGGCAGCGGCTGGTGCTCGCCCGGGTGCTGACCACGGACCCGGAGGTGCTGGTGCTCGTCGAGCCGACCTCGGCCGTCGACGCGCACACCGAGGCGCGGATCGCGGACCGGCTGGTCGCGCACCGGGCCGGGCGGACGACCGTCGTGACGACGACCAGCCCGCTGCTGCTGGACCGGGTGGACCGGGTGGCGTTCTTCCGCGACGGCCGGGTGGTCGCGGTCGGGACGCACCGCGACCTGTTGCGCGACGTGCCGGACTACCGCGCCGTGGTCACCCGCGAGCTGGACGAGGAGGTGAACGCATGAACCTGCCGGTGGCGGACGGCCGCCAGGTGCGGGCCTACGCGGTCGCGCTGTTCCGGCGGCACCCGGGGATGATCTGGACCGCGTTCGGGCTGCACGGTGCCGCGGCGCTGGCTGCGCTGACGGCGCCGCGGCTGATCGGCAACCTGGTCGAGTCGGTGCAGCAGGGCACGACGGTCGGTCACGTCGACCGGGTTCTCGCACTGCTGGCGGGCTTCCTGGTCGTGCAGACCGTGCTCACCCGCTACGCGCGCTACCTGTCGTTCGTGCTCGGCGAGCAGGTGCTCGCCGAGCTGCGCGAGGACTTCGTCGAGAACACCCTGGCGCTGCCCGTCGGGACGGTCGAGTCGGCGGGGGCGGGCGACCTGCTGACCCGCACGTCCCGTGACGTCGAGCAGCTCGGCTGGTCGGTGCGGTGGGCGCTGCCGGAGTGGTGCATCGCGGTGATCACCGCGCTGTTCACGTTCGCCGCCGCGGTGCTCGTCGGCTGGTGGGTCGCGCTGCCGTGCCTGCTGGGCGTGCCGCCGCTGGTGGTCGGCCTGCGGTGGTACCTCCGCCGGGCCAAGGACGGCTACCTGCGCGAGAACGCGTCGTACTCCGCGATCAGCGCGTCGCTCACCGAGACGGTCGAGGGCGCCCGGACCGTCGAGGCTCTCGGTCTCGGTCGGGAGCGCCGCGAGCGGATCGACCGGGACATCGCCGGGTCGTACGCCGCGGAGAAGTACACGCTGTTCCTGCGCACCGTGTTCTTCCCGTCCGTCGAGGTCGCCTACCTCATCCCGACGGTGGCCACCCTGCTGTTCGGCGGCTGGCTCTACACCCGTGGCTCCGTCTCCCTGGGGGACGTCACGGCGGCGACGCTCTACGTGCAGATGCTGATCGACCCGGTCGACCGCGTGGTGGGGATCCTCGACGAGCTCCAGGTCGGCGCCGCGTCGATGGCCCGGCTGCTGGGCGTCGCCCATGTGCCCGACGACCGCACCGTCTCCGGCCGGCTGCCCGACGGCGACCGGATCGAGGCGCAGGACGTGCGGTTCGCGTACGTCGAGGGGCGCGACGTGCTGCACGGCGTCGACCTCGACGTCGCGGTCGGCGAGCGGATCGCGATGGTCGGCCCGTCCGGGGCGGGCAAGTCGACGCTGGGCCGGCTGCTGGCGGGCGTGCACCCGCCGCGCACCGGGTCCGTCACCGTCGGTGGCGTGGGGCTGACCGAGCTGCCGCTGACCGACCTGCGCCGGCAGGTCGCTCTGGTCACCCAGGAGCACCACGTGTTCGTGGGCACGCTGCGCGACAACCTGGCGCTCGCGGTCGACGAGCCGGCATCGGACGAGCGGCTGCTCGACGCGCTGGCCGCGGTCGACGCCCGCGAGTGGGTGGTCGCGCTGCCGGACGGCCTGGACACGGTCGTCGGCTCCGGCGGCCGGGCCCTGACCCCGCCCCAGGCACAGCAGGTCGCGCTGGCGCGGCTGGTGCTCGCGGACCCGCACACGCTCGTGCTGGACGAGGCGACCTCGCTGATCGACCCCCGGGCGGCGCGGCACCTCGAGCGCTCGCTGGCCGCCGTCCTCGACGGCCGCACCGTGATCGCGATCGCGCACCGGCTGTTCTCCGCGCACGACGCCGACCGCGTCGCGGTCGTCGAGGACGGCGTCATCTCCGAGTTCGGCCCGCACGACGAGCTGGTCTCCCGCGACGGCTCCTACGCGGCGCTGTGGCGCTCCTGGCAGTCCTGAGAGCGGGCAGCCCGACCGGGACTCAACGGACCCGGACGCGTGCGGTCACCCAGGCGTCGGGGTCATCCTGCTGCACGGTCCACCCGCCGTCCGTCGCGTCGCCGCACGGCCGGGACGCCGCATCGGGACCGGTCGCGCAGGCCACGGACACGACGTCGGCGCCGACGACATCGACACGTTCGGGACCGGACCGGTCGGCGTACCGGACGTCCAGGGCGGTCGGCAGCACCAGCTCCTGACCGCCACGCGCCCCCGCCGCGACCGCGCCGCGAAGCACGTAGGAGATGTGCAGCCGGTAGGCCGGCGCGTGGAGCGGGAACATCCGTGCACGCGCGTCCACGGTGCCACCCTCCGTGACCGTGAACAGGTCCGCGGCCATCCGCAGGTCCGTCGCCTCGCACGGCCACCCCGTCCAGGACGCGCGGCGCCAGCACGACGCGGTCGAGGACACTCGCGCTCGTCACCCACTCGTGCACCTCCACGGTGCCGTCCGGCAGGACGTTCGCCCGGACATAGGTCCCGACCGGCGGGGCCTGCGGCGGCGGGTTGACGTAGCCGAACTCGCGCTCGGCCTCGCTCGTCTGCCCGCCCTCGGGGGACGGCGCGGTGGTCGCCGGCCCCGGTCCGACGTGCAGGTCGGGCGGGGGATCGCGCTGTGCCTCGAGCAGGACAGCACCGACGCACGCGAGCAGAGCCAGCGCGAGCAGGCCCCACGACTGAAGTCGCACGGACAGCGGCCGTCGGATCGGCGGCCCGGGCTCGAGGGGCACCACCGCCCACAGTCCTGGCGACGGCGCCTGGCCGCTCGATGCCCCGGCAAGCGCGGACGTCGGCCGCGGGCCGGTTCCCCCGGGGCGGCGTGATGGCACGGTTCGGGCCCCCCTGCTCGGAGTCTGGCTCCCGAGGGAACACCTTCGCGACCCGGCGGGCCACGCCCGGATGACGTAGGACTGCACCGCCATCTGGACGAGACACCCGTGCAGAACCTTCACAGGTTCGTGGCACCGCCTGACGGGTGCGGTCCCTAGCATCGGAGACATGGACTACGGGGTGAGACGTCGCGTGCTGGTCGTCGAGGACGAACGCACGATCAACCAGGCGGTGACCGACCGGCTCGTCGCGGAGGGCTTCGACGTCCGCCAGGCGTACGACGGCCCCGGTGCCGTGGCGGCGGCCCAGGAGTGGGACCCCGACCTGCTGGTCCTCGACGTCATGCTGCCCGGGTTCGACGGGCACGAGGTCTGCCGCCGGGTGCAGGCCGACCGTCCCGTCCCGGTGCTGATGCTCACCGCGCGCGACGACGAGACCGACCTGCTGGTGGGTCTCGGCGTCGGCGCCGACGACTACCTCACCAAGCCGTTCAGCATGCGCGAGCTCGTCGCCCGGATCCGGGTGCTGCTGCGCCGGGTCGAGCGGGCCGCCGAGCTGGCCGGCCGCACCCCCGCGACGCTGACCGTCGGCCCGCTCCGGATCGACCGCTCCGGCCGCCGGGTGCACGTCGACGGGGTCGACGTACACCTGACGCCGACGGAGTTCGACCTGCTCGTCTGCCTGGCCTCCGCACCGGGGACCGTGCACACCAGGGAGCAGCTGCTCGCCGAGGTGTGGGACTGGCCGGACGCCGCGGGCACCCGCACGGTGGACAGCCACGTGAAGTCGCTGCGCGGCAAGATCGGCGCCGAGCTGGTGCGCACGGTGCACGGGGTCGGCTACGCGTTGGAGCACGTGTGATGCGGCCGCTCGACCGGATCACCTCGATCAAGCTCAAGCTCGGCATCCTGGTCGCGGCGAGCGTCGTGGTCGCCGTCGGGCTGACGGCCGTCTCGGGCTACCTCGGCATCCGCACCGGCTGGACACTGCCCGTGGTGGTGCTCCTGGCCCTCGTCGTCACCCAGCTGCTCGCCCGCGGGATGACCTCGCCGCTGCGGGAGATGACGCACGCCGCCCGGCGGATGGCCACCGGCGACTACAGCCGGCGGGTCACCGCGACGTCGCGCGACGAGGTCGGCGAGCTGGCCAGCGCGTTCAACACGATGGCCGCCGACCTGGAGGCGGTGGACCGGCAGCGCCGGGAGCTGGTCGCGAACGTCTCCCACGAGCTGCGCACGCCGGTCTCGGCACTGCGTGCGGTGCTGGAGAACCTCGTCGACGGCGTCGCACAGCCCGACCACGCAACCCTGGAGGCGGCCCTCGACCAGACCGAGCGGCTCAGCCGGCTGGTCACCGACCTGCTCGAGCTCTCCCGCGTCGACGCCGGCATCGTGCCGCTGCGCCGCGAACGCCTTGCCCTGCAAGGGTTCCTCGAGGAGACGGTGACCGAGGCCCGGCTGACCGGACGGCCCGTGTCGTACGTCGTCCGGGTCGACCCGCCCGATCTCGCGGCCCACGGCGACCGGGCCCGGCTGCACCAGCTCGTCGCGAACCTGCTCGACAACGCCGGGCGGCACAGCCCACCCGGCGGGACCGTCACGGTCGTGGCCCGCCGGGCCGGGGACCGCACCGTCCTCGAGGTGACCGACGAGGGGCCGGGCATCGCTCCGGCCGACCGGGCGCACGTGTTCGAACGCTTCACCACCGGCGGCGCGGACGGGACCGGCGGCACCGGCCTCGGCCTCGCGATCGCGCGCTGGGTGACCCAGCTCCACGGCGGCCGCATCGAGGTCGCCGAGACCGAGCGGCCCGGCCAGGGCTGCCGCATCCGCGCCACCCTCCCCGAAGGGACCCTCGCATGAGCAACCCCGCGCTGTCGCAGCCCGGCCAGGTCGTCGACCCGGGCGTCACGCCGGCCAGGCCGTTCCTCGACGCGGTGTTCGGGGAGTTCTGGCCCGAGCAGTCCGTGCCGGCCGCGCCGCGCCTCGTGGTCGCCGCCCTGGTCGCCGGCCTGGTCGCCGCGGTCGTGCTGCCGTTCCGGGCGCCCGGCATCGGCACGTTCCTGGTGCTGGTCGTGATCGCCGCGGTCGTCGCCGCCGCGGACCGGCGGCTCCGCACGCCGTACCACCTGGCTGTCGCCGGCCTGTGCCTGCTGCTGGTCTCGACGGTGTTCGTGCGGGACGCGGTCTGGATCGTGACGCTGTGCGTGCTGGCCGCGGGCGCAGTGGCGGTCGCGACCCTCACCGAGGGCCGCTCGCTCCCGGGCCTGCTGATCTCCGCGGCGGCACCTCCGCTCGCAGCGCTGCGTGGCCTCCCGTGGCTGGGCCGGTCGATGACCACGTCGCAGAGGTCGCGGTCGTGGGTCGCCGCTGCTGCGGACCGTGCTGATCTCCGCGGTGCTGCTGCTGGTCTTCGGGTTGCTGTTCGCCTCCGCCGACGCGCTCTTCGCGCAGTGGGCCGACGCGCTGGTCCCCGACATCACCGCCCCCACGCTGGTGCTGCGGGCGTTCGTCACCGCGCTGGTCACGGGGGCCACCCTCGTCGGTGTGTACGTCGCACTGAACCCGCCGCAGGTGGAGCACCTCGCCCTGCCGGACGCGAGGCCGGTCCACCGGCCGTTCGAGTGGCTGGTGCCGGTGGGCATCGTGGTGGCGCTGTTCGCGGCGTTCGTGGTGGCCCAGCTCGCTGTGATGTTCGGCGGGCACGCCTACCTGCAGCGGACGACTGGGCTGACCTACGCGGAGTACGTGCACCAGGGGTTCGGCCAGCTCACCGTCGCCACCCTGCTGACCCTCGCCGTGGTCGGGATCGCGGCCCGCAAGGCGTCCCGCGCGACAGCATCGGACCGGCTGCTGCTGCGGGCGGTGCTGGGGCTGCTGTGCCTGCTCACCCTGGTGGTCGTCGCGTCGGCGTTGTACCGGATGCACGTCTACGAGCAGGCCTACGGCTTCACCCGGCTGCGGTTGCTGGTCTCGGTGTTCGAGGGCTGGCTCGGCCTGGTGCTGCTGCTGGTGCTCGGCGCCGGACTCCGGCTGCGCGGGTGGTGGGTGCCGCGCGCCGCGCTGCTGACCGGGGCCGTGTCGCTGCTCGCGCTGGCGGCCGTCAACCCGGACGCCTACATCGCCTCCCGCAACGTCGCCAGGTTCGAACAGACCGGCAAGGTGGACACGGCCTACCTGGGCGGGCTGTCCGCCGACGCGGCCCCGACGCTGGCGGGGACGGAGATCGCCCGGGCGTGCATCGGGGTGGTGGCCGGTGGCGACGACGACTGGCTGGAGTGGAACCTCGGTCGCTGGCGGGCCGCGCGGCTGGAGCCGGTCACCGGGGTCTGCGGACCCTAGGTGACCGCCACCGCCTCCACCTCGACGAGCTGGTCGGGGTACCCGAGCGCGGCGACGCCGAGCAGGGTGCTGGGCGCGTCGTGGTCACCGAAGGCGGCCCGCACGACGTCCCACGCCGCCACCAGGTCGGAGCGGTCGGCCGATGCGACGTACACGGTGGAGCGGGCGACGTCGGTCAGCCGCGCGCCGGCGGCGTCGAGCGCGACCACCAGGTTGGCCATCACCTGGCGCGCCTGCGACGCGACGTCGCCGGGTGCGACAACGGTCCCCTGCTCGTCGAGCGGGCACGCGCCGGCGGTCCAGACAGTGCGACCGGCAGGAGTCACAGCGGCGTAGGCATAGGGAACCGAGCCCGCGAGGCTGCTGCTGCGGACGAGCTCGACATTGGTCATCGGGCCATCCCAGCAGGCTTGCTCGCCGGCCGCACCCCGTTTGTGCGGCGCGCCCGTCGGGCACGGTGGGATGAAGGACAAGACGAGACGACGACAAGGAGAACCCTCATGAAGGGCAAGATCACGCTGCTCGTCGGCGGAGCGGTCGGCTACGTCCTCGGCACGCGCGCCGGACGCCAGCGCTACGAGCAGATCAAGTCACAGGCACGCTCGGTGTGGAAGAACCCGAAGGTGCAGGAGAAGGCCACGCAGGCCCAGGACTTCGCGCGCGAGAAGGCGCCGGTGGTGAAGGAGAAGGCCGCCGAGGCCGCGGCTGCCGCGAAGGACAAGGTGTCCTCCAACTAGTTGATGACTGACCGCGGGACGGAGCGACCCCGCGGCTCGGACGCGCCGTGGTCCGCAAGGGTGAGATCACCTACGGCATCTGCCGGAGGTCCTCGCCCAGCACTCGCGCGTAGCGTCCGCGATGGGCTGGGGAGTCCGAAGTAGTACAGCAGGCGCTCGACGGCGCCCTCATCCACTCGGAGGATCTGATGCGGCTCCCTCTCTCCGTGCGCCACGCGGCGCTCATCGTCACCGTTGCGGCCTCGGTGCTGGTCGCCGCGCCCCCGGCCGAGGCCGCGGCCCAGCACTGCGGCATGAGGATCAAGCACAACTTCACGTTGCACCGGAACCTGCACAACTGCCGCGGTGACGGCCTGGTGGTCGCGGCCAACAACATCACCGTCAAGCTCGCCGGCCACGTCGTCGACGGCCGAAACCGTCGCAGCAGCGCAGGCGTGCGCGTCACCGGGTTCCACGGCGTCACCGTGCAGGGCGGCGTCATCCGGCAGTTCGGGAAGGGCATCTGGCTGGTCCGCGCCAACGACAACAGGATCCTGAAGAACACGATCAGCGGCAGCGCCGACGAAGGCGTCTTCACGAACGAGACGAGCTCCCGCAACCTGATCCAGGGGAACCGGATCAGCTGGAGCGGCACCCGGATCCACGCCCGGGACGCAGACGGGATCGACGCCCGCGGCGACGGCATCCGCATCGTCGCCAACTCGATCCGGCACAGCAACGACGACGGCATCGACGTCAACGGGTCGGGCGTCACCATCGACGGCAACAACGTGTCCAGCAGCGTCCACGACGGCATCGACGTCGACGGCACCGACGTCCTGGTCCAGAACAACGTCGCGACCGGGAACGGCGACGACGGCATCCGGACGAGCCACACGTCGGCCCGCGTGACGATGATCAACAACCTCACCAACGGCAACGCCGACCTTGGCATCCAGACCGTCGCGGGAACCGCCGTCGACGGCGGTGGCAACCGGGCATCCGGCAACTTCGACTCACGTCAGTGCCTACGGATCTCCTGCACCCCCTGACCCCGCCGGTTGATGCCGCCGGCTGCTCCCACCGGCTGCTCCCACCGGCTGCTCCCGCCGGCTGATCGAGCCTGTCGAGATCACTCGCCGGTGGTCTCGACAAGCTCGACCACCCGGTGTTCGGCCCGCTGTTCCCGCCGGCTGCTCCCGCCGGCTGCTCCCGCCGGCTGATCGAGCCTGTCGAGATCACTCGCCAGTGGTCTCGACAAGCTCGACCACCCGGGGTTGTCGAGCAACTCTCGACCACCCGGGTTGTCGACAAGCTCGACCAACCGGGGTTGTCGACCACCCGGTGTTGTCAGACGCCCGAGATCTTGGTGCCGGAGCGGGTCTTGTAGCGCTTGTTGATGCTGATCAGCACGGCGGTCCAGGGCTCGAGCTGGCGGGCGATCCGGAGCCGACCGGCGTCCACGCCGTCGCGGGAGGTGACCGCGCGGGCGAGCTCGATCGCGACGGCCTTGGCGTCGGCGTCGTCGCCGCAGACCAGCACGTCCTCGTGGTCGAGGTAGTCCTCCTCACCCCACAGGGTCACCGCGGACACGTGGTGGAAGGCGCCGACGAGCCGCGCGGACGGCACCAGCGAGGCAGCCGTCTCCGCGGCGCTGCCGCCGGGGACGTCGAGCCCGTAGGGGCCCTGCTTGTCGAAGCCGAGCGGGTTCACGCAGGAGATGACGACCTTGCCGTCGAGCTGGTCCGCGAGGGAGGCGACGAGGTCGTCGTGCCCGTCGTAGGGCACCGCCAGCACCACCACCTCGGCACCGGCCGCAGCGTCGGTGTTCGCCGCACCCGACACGCTGCCGTCCGGCACCCGTGCGGTGATCTCGGCCGCCGCCTCCTGGGCGCGCTCGGGACTGCGTGAGCCGAGGACGACCCGGTGACCGTGCCGGGCCCAGCGGTACGCGAGGCCCTTGCCCTGCGGGCCGGTCCCGCCGATCACCGCCACGTCGTAAGTGGTCACGCACACTCCCTTGAATTGATGACAGCGATACTGTCACGGTAGTAGCCGTCCGCCGAGCCCCGAGCACGAGGTCCCGATGAAGCTCTCCACCCAGCTGATGTACTCCGGCAACCCACGTGACGCCGCCGACCAGGTCGTCGCCCTGGAGAAGGCCGGCCTCGACACGATCTGGGTCCCGGAGGCCTACGGGTTCGACTCCCCCACGCTGATGGGGTACCTCGCCGCGAAGACCGAGACCGTCGAGATCGGCTCGGCGATCCTCAACGTCTACTCCCGCACCCCGGGTGCGCTCGCGCAGACCGCGGCCGGCCTCGACAACGTCAGCGGCGGCCGCGCGATCCTCGGGCTCGGCGCCTCCGGGCCGCAGGTGATCGAGGGCTGGCACGGGATGCCCTACGACAAGCCGCTCGGCCGCACCCGCGAGGTGGTCGACATCGTCCGCGCCGCGATCCGCCGCGAGACCCTCCAGCACGACGGCAAGATCTTCACGCTGCCGCTGCCCGCCGACCAGGGCCTCGGGCTCGGCAAGCCGCTGAAGATGCTCACCAAGCCCGAGCGCAGCAGCATCCCGATCTACATCGCCGCGCTCGGCCAGAAGAACGTCGAGGGCACCGCGGAGTACGCCGACGGGTGGCTGCCGTTCCTCTTCGCCCCCGAGAAGGCGCAGGACGTCTGGGGCGACGCCCTGGCCGCCGGCACCGCCAAGCGGCACGACGGCCTCGGCCCGCTCGAGATCGTCGCGGGCGGCATGGTCAGCATCGGCGACGACGTGAAGGGGATGCTCGACTTCGCCCGCCCCACGTTCGCGCTCTACATCGGCGGCATGGGCGCGCGCGGCAAGAACTTCTACAACGAGCTGGCCTGCCAGTACGGCTACGAGGCCGAGGCCAAGCAGATCCAGGACCTCTACCTCGGCGGCAACAAGCGCGACGCGGAGGCGCTGGTGCCGCTCGAGCTCCTGGAGATGGTGAACCTCGTCGGCCCCGAGTCCTACGTGCGTGAGCGCATCGACGCGTTCCGCGAGGCGGGCGTGACCAACCTGCAGATCACACCGGTCCCCGCGGACGGTGGCGAACCGGCCGACCTGGTCGCCCGGATGAAGGAGTGGGTCTCTTGAACACCCCACGAAACCGCTCACTGCGTTCACGCTTCCGAGGGGACCCCGCATGACTACGGACCGGCCCATCTTGTCCGACGAGCACGAGGCGTTCCGTCGTACCGTCCGCTCGTTCATCGAGAAGGAGGTCGCCCCGCACCACGCCCAGTGGGAGCAGGACGGACAGGTGAGCCGCGAGGTGTGGACGAGGGCCGGCGCGCAGGGGCTGCTGTGCTTCGACGTCGACGAGGCGTACGGCGGCCCGGGTGTCCGCGACTTCCGCTACAACCTGGTGCTCGCCGAGGAGATGACCAAGGCCGGCGCCCACGGACCGGGCTTCCCGGTGCACACCGACATCATCGTGCCGTACCTCTCCAGCCTCGGCACCGACGAGCAGAAGCAGCGCTGGCTCCCCGGCTGCGTCAGCGGCGAGACGATCACCGCGATCGCGATGACCGAGCCGGGCGCCGGCAGCGACCTGCAGGGCATCCGCACCAGCGCGGTCGACAAGGGCGACCACTACGTGCTGAACGGCAGCAAGACCTTCATCAGCAACGGGGCGATGGCCGACCTGGTGATCGTGGTGGCCCGCACCGACACCCAGGTCGACGGCGGCCAGGGTCACAAGGGCATCAGCCTGGTGGTCGTCGAGCGCGGCATGGAGGGCTTCGAGCGCGGCCGCAACCTCGACAAGGTCGGCCTGCACGCCCAGGACACCTCCGAGCTGTTCTTCGACAACGTCGTGGTGCCCAAGGCGAACCTCCTCGGCGAGGAGGGTGGCGGCTTCGTCTACCTGATGCAGAACCTCCCGCAGGAGCGGCTCTCGATCGCGATGATGGCCGCCGCCGCGTGCGAGGCGGTGCTCGACATGTGCCTGGCCTACGTCAAGGAGCGCGAGGCGTTCGGCCGCCCGATCGGGAAGTTCCAGCACAACCGCTTCGCGATCGCCGAGATGGCCACCGAGGCGCACATCGCGCGGGTGTTCGTCGACGACTGCGTCCGCCGGCACAACGACGGCGAGCTCGACGCCAAGCTGGCGTCGATGGCGAAGTGGTGGACCACCGAGCTGCAGAAGAAGGTCGTCGACCAGGGAGTGCAGCTGTTCGGCGGCTACGGCTACATGACGGAGTACCCGATCGCCAAGGCGTTCATGGACTCGCGCGTGCAGACGATCTACGGCGGCACCACCGAGATCCAGAAGGAGATCATCGGCCGGTCCCTCGGCCTCTGACCCCGCCCCGCTGGTCCGGGCTGCTCCGCTCGCACCTCGACCGACGGCCCTCGAGCCACCCGATCGGGCCATGACGCCCGCCGGCTCGAGGTGTTAGACGTACAGCTATGGATACCGGCGCGTCCCGGCCGTGCAAGCGGCTGGTGATCTGCTGCGACGGGACCTGGAACCGCCCCGACAGCGACCACGTCACGAACATCGAGAAGATCGCCCGCACCGTGGCCACGGACCTGGGCCGCACCGGCGGCGTGCAGCAGCTCGTGCTCTACCTGGCCGGCGTCGGCGCCGGCTCCTACCTGGCGGACCGGCTGCTGGGCGGCGCGTTCGGCTTCGGGCTGTTCGCCAACATCCGCTCCGCCTACCGGTTCCTGGCGCTCAACTTCGAGCCCGGCGACGAGATCTTCGTGTTCGGGTTCAGCCGCGGCGCCTACACCGCGCGCAGCCTCGTCGGCATGATCGGCCGGGTCGGCCTGCTCACCCGGGACGCGCTGGTGGCCGACAAGCTGCCCGAGGCGGTCGCGCGCTACCAGCGCCGCTCCCCCGCCGACGGGTCGTTCGGGGAGAGCGACGCGGAGTTCCGCCGCGACCACTGCCACCCCGAGACGCCGGTGCACCTGCTCGGCGTCTTCGACACCGTCGGCGCGCTCGGCGTGCCGGGCGCGATCCGCACCCGGCACCAGTTCCACGACGTGCTCCTCGGCAAGGTGGTGCTGTGTGCCCGGCAGGCACTCGCGGTCGACGAGCGCCGGATCAAGTTCGAGCCGTGCCTGTGGGAGGCCGACGAGGACACCCGCCGCGACGACGAGGCGTCCGGGCGGGTCAGCCAGGTCTGGTTCGAGGGCGCCCACTCCGACGTGGGCGGCGGCTACCCGGACACCGGCCTCTCGGACACCGCCCTGCTCTGGATGGTCACCGAGGCGAACCGTCAGGGCCTCGTCTTCGACACGCGCCTGCTCTCCGTCTACGTGAGCAGCGGCTCGTCCGTCGTACGCCACGACTCGCTGAACGCCTTCTACCGGTTCCTCAACCTGACGTCCCGGCTGACCACCCTGAGGCGCAAGGGCCGGCGCTTCCTCGGCAGCTGGCGCCGGCTCGACCCGCCGCCCGAGGCCGGCACCGAGCAGCAGCGGGCGGTCGGGGTGCGGATCGCGTCGTCCGCGTCGCGACACTTCCTCCAGGACGAGGCGTACGGCGGCCCGAACGTCGTCGAGTACGCCGCGCAGACGGACGCCTTCACCGGACGGGTCACCGACGTCGTGGCGCTGCCGGAGCCGACGGGCGCCCTGGAGGACTGGCTCGCGGCGCAGGGCGTGGACCTGGGCGCCCCGCCGCACGGCTGACGTCATCCGGACGAGGAGTAGAGGCGCCCGGTGCCGAACTCCGAGAACGGCCGGCTGTTGTGCGGGTTCTCGTAGGCGACCCCGCCATCGAGCGGCTCCGACACCAGCACCCGCACCGACACCCAGGCCGGGTCACCGAGGCAGCGGCGCGGCACCCGCAGCGACACCGCGTGCCGGGCGAGGTCGGTCGCGGCCCGGAAGCCCGGGCAGCCCACGGCGTCCCCGGACGGGGACACGAACCGCTGCGGACGGCGCGAGGCGTGACCGTCGACCCGACCCACGTCGACGAAGAAGCGGCCCTGGGCGGTGCGCAGCCCGAGGTCGTACGTCGGACGGGCGGACCGTCGCAGGGCGGTGAACCGCAACCGGACCAGCACGGCGCGGTCACCGTGCCGCACGTCCACACGGCGGAGGTCGAGCGAGGGCAGCCGCACCCGGACGGGCCGGGCGGTGCCGCGCAGCAGCCACACGTCACCGGCCGGGTCCTCGATCGTGGCGCGGGTGTCCTGCGTGACGATGCCGAGCTCGTCGCCGGGCTCGTCGGTCGCCTGGGGCGGGGGCACCAGCGACACCGACGCCGGCGCCGGCGCGGGCGGGTCGCTCTCCGCGCCGGTCGTGCAGGCGGCGGCGAGCATCCCCACGAGGACGGCGGCCACCACCCGGGACGTGCGGGCGAGGCGGCCGGTCATCCGGTCAGACGGTCCCGGCGGTCGGCACGGGCGAGGGCTGGAGCCGGACCGGCAGCGCGTCCACGCCGTAGACGATGGACAGCTGGCGGTAGTCGACGCGGTCCGTGGCGAGGCTCAGGTCGGGGAAGCGCCGGGCGAGCGCCGGGAACGCCGTACGCAGCTCCATCCGGGCCAGCTCGGCACCCACGCAGCGGTGGAAGCCGTGCCCGAAGGCGAGGTGCGTGCTCACGGGCCGACTGAGGTCGAACGCGTCCATCTTCGCGCCCAGCCGGGGGTCGCGGTTGGCGCCGGCGAGCTGGCAGATCACCACGTCGCCCGGCAGGATCCGCTGCCCGCCGACCTCGACCTCGGTCTTGGGGAAGCGCGGGAAGGCGATCTGCACGACGGTGAGGTAGCGCAGCAGCTCCTCGACCGCCCGGTCGACGACGGTGGGGTCCGAGCCGACCCGGCGGTAGTCCTCGGGGTGGTCGAGCAGCACGGCGGTGCCGAGCGCGAGCATCGAGGCTGACGTCTCGAGGCCGCCGGTGAACACGCCGTCGGCGAGCCCGCCGAGGTCGAAGTCGTTGATCTCGTCGCCGTGCTCGCGGATGATCTGGCCGATCAACCCCTCGCCCGGGTCGCTGCGTTGCTTGGCGGTCGCCTCCATCAGGAACCGGCGCGAGTCCGACACGGCCCCGAAGACGCCCTGGCCGCCGTACGACACGTCGAAGCGCGCCGAGCCGAGCTGGCGGAACGTCTCCCGGTCCTCGTCGGGCAGGCCGAGCAGCTCGCAGATCACCAGGAACGGGATCGGGAAGGCGAAGCTCGGGACCAGGTCGACGACGCCGTCGGCGGCGGCCGCCTCCTCGGCGACGCGGTCGAGCTGGGCGTCGACGATCGCCGCGATGCGCGGACGCAGCCGCTCGAGGCGCCGCATCGTGAACTCGGGTGTCAGCAGCTTGCGCAACCGGGTGTGCTCGGGCGGGTCGGTGAAACCGAGGCCGCCGATGTCGCCGTCGGTGGTCGAACCCCGCTTGCCCATGAACGGGCGGATGTCGGTGCTGTAGCTCGTCGTGTCCGCCAGCACCTGCCGGGCCTCGGACTCGCCGGTGACGAGCCAGACGTTCATCCCGAGGAACGACGTGAGCCTGGCCACCGGCGCCTGCTCCCGCATCTCCCCGAGCCGGGCGACCGGGTCGGGGCCCTCGCGGTGGAGAGGCCAGGCGAGGCTGTCCGGCACGCGGTCCAGCTGGGACAGGTCGATGCCCTGGCTGCGGGCGATGAGCAGGCGACGCACCCGGGCCTTGAGGTACGTCGTGAAGCGTGACACGGAGGAGCTCCTGCTGGATCGGGTGATGTTCAGGGGCACAGCGTATGCCCGGAAAGTGCCCAGATCGCGCCCGGCACCGCCGTGTTCAGGGACTGTTCAGGGTGACCCCGGACCCGGCCCGCTCAGATCGGGTCGTCGTGCAGGATCCGCTGGTACAGCCGGTGGTCGCGCCACTCCCCGTCGATGAACAGGAACTTCGGCGCCATCCCGTAGGGCTCGAACCCGCAGCGCTCGAGCACCCGCTGGGACGCGGTGTTGTGCAGCAGCGTGCCGGCCTCGACCCGGTGCAGGCCGCGGCGCACCGCCTCGTCGCAGGCGAGCCCGACCGCGCCGGTCGCGAGCCCGCGGCCCTGGTGGTCGGCGTCGACCCAGTAGCCGACGGCAGCGCTGCGCAGCGCCCCGAGCACGATGTTGTTGAGGTTCACCCGGCCGACGATCTCGCCGTCGCGCTCCAGCACGAAGGCGGCCATCAGCCCGCCGCGCACGGCCGCGAGCTGGCCCGCCACCGCGGCGGTCTGCCCCTCGACGGTGAAGAAGTCGGCGTCGCGGCGCGGGTCCCACGGTGCGAGGTGCTCGCGGTTGCGGGAGTACGCCGCGGCGAGGGCGGCCGCGTGCTCGGCCGTGAGCTCGACGGCGTCGTAGCCCTCCGGGATCACCCCGCCACGCCCACCGAGGCGAAGGAGGGTACGACGGACAGGGCCAGTGCCACGGCGAGCAGCACCACCACGACGATCACGGTCATCCGGACCCATCTCGGCTGCATGGCCCCATCCTGCGACACCCCACCGGACAACGACGAACGGGGTGGCCACCGCCGCAGCGGTGGCCACCCCGTCGTCAGGAATGCGAGCCGGTCACGGGACAGCTGGGGGCAGGTGCCCCGGTCCCGGCTCAGGTGGTGCAGATCAGTTGGGACCGTCGCGCAGATCGCGTACACGGTCGCCGAGACGGTGTTCTGCCCGTTGGTCTTCGAGGCCACGACGGTCCACGTGTCGTCAGCGCTCGGGTAGCTGACCGACAGGTTCACGTTGTTGCCGGAGATGCCACCGCCGAGGACCACGGAGCCGGTGTTGCAGGAAGCGGAGACGGCCGTGTTGGTGCCGACCAGCACGGCCTTGGTGACACGGCTGTAGCCGCTCACGCCGTCCTTGCCGGCAGCGCCGGTTGTCGCCCTTGTCGCCCTTGAGGCCCTGCGGACCCACCGCGCCGTCGGCGCCGTCGGCGCCGGTGTCACCCTTGGCACCCTGCGGACCCACGGCACCGTCGGCGCCGGCCGCACCGGTGTCCCCCTTGGCGCCGGTGTCACCCTTGGCACCGGTGGCGCCGTCAGCGCCGGCCGCGCCGGTGTCACCCTTGGCACCCTGCGGACCCACGGCACCGTCGGCGCCGGCCGCGCCGGCCGCGCCGGTGTCACCCTTGGCGCCGGCGGCCCGTGGCGCCGTCAGCGCCGGCCGCGCCGGTGTCACCCTTGGCACCGTCAGCGCCGGTGGCACCCTTGGCGCCGGTGGCACCCGTGTCGCCCTTGGCGCCCGTGTCGCCCTTGGCGCCCGTCGCACCGGCCGGGCCGGGAACGCCGAGGAGCGCCTGGACGCTCTTGGACAGGTCGACCTTGTTGATGGAGCCGTTCAGGATCTGCCGGCTCTGGACCGCGCCCCAGCGCATGTCCTTGGACTGGATGCTGTGGTCGCGGATCTGCAGCGAGCCGATCTGACCGGCCGCGGCGGCGCCACCCACGCCACCCACGGCCGCGAGGACGGCGGCACCGGCGACAACGGCGCCGGCGCGAGACTTGAAGTTGTGCATGATTGCGGGTCCTCCCCTAGCACCACCCTCCCTGCGAGAGCGGCATGGAAGGAGCATGTCCGGCATGTCCGGTTTTTCCTCGACGAAACCGGCCCGTCTCGGTCGTCCGCCGGGAAGGTGTGACCGATCGGCCGGACTGCACAACCACACGCGTCATGCTTGAAAGTAAAAGTGATCCAGGTCGCACTACCCCGAGTGACCCGGTCGGCTGGTTGGTACAGCCAGCGTTACGGACCGGTGGGTCCGGTCATGGCACGACGCGAAGCGCCACCGGGTCTGTCTCGCGGGCGAGGCCGGCGACCTGCTGCGGCGACGCCTGCCAGGGCCCCGGCGGGGCGGGGACCGCGGCCTCGACGACGGTCGTGCCGAGCGCGCGGAGCTCCTCGGTGTGGGCGCCGCGCGGGAGGTACACCCGCTCCACCACAGGTGACAACCAGGCGGACGCGAGGCCGAGGGTGCCCTGGGAGATGCACAGGGTGGTGGTCGAGGTCAGCGTGGCCAGGTCGGCACGGAGGTCGTCGGAGACCTGCACGGTGACCGGCAGGCCGTGGTCACGGCCCCAGCGCTCGAGCGGGTCCAGCAAGGGGTGGACCCGGTCCTGGCAGACCAGCCGGACGGCGCTCGGGGCCGCGTCGGCGATCGCGGCCGTGTAGTAACCCAGCGCGGGCGGCCAGTAGCCGGGGTGCGGGTCGTCGCCGAACACGTCCCCCGATCGCAGGTGGACGACCATCTCGCCGTTCACCGGCGCGGCGGGAAGGTCGTCGGCACCGACGTCGAACAGCTCCCGGAGGCCGCGGACGAGGTGGGCCCGCCGGAACGGCTCGTCGAGACCGAGGGGCTGCGGGTAGAAGTAGTGGCCGACGAGGGCCGGGCGCTTGAACGGCTCGCCCAGGGCGAGCGCGACCCCGGCGACGGTGCCGTTGCGGAACCACGGCAGCGACGGGCCGGAGATCGCCGGCACCCCCTGCTCCTCGGCGAACGCGAGCGCGTGCAGCAGCTGGTAGACCAGGTTGCCGAAGTTGTGCCAGCTCTTGATCCGCAGCGTCGCCAGCGTCACCGGCGGCTTCGGGCCGGGCGAGCGGACGAAGTACGGCGCACGCTGCCACGGCTGGTCACCGATCTGGGCGCCCGCGCAGAGCTCGGGGTCGAGCCCGTAGCGCGCCGCGAGCTCGGTGCCTACGTCGAACTGCATCGGTGCGGGCTACTCCCACTCGATCGTGCCGGGCGGCTTGCTGGTCACGTCGACCGTCACCCGGTTGATCTCGCGCACCTCGTTGGTGATCCGTGTGGAGATGCCCTCCAGCACGTCGTAGGGCAGGCGGGCCCAGTCCGCGGTCATCGCGTCCTCCGAGGTGACCGGACGCAGCACCACCGGGTGGCCGTAGGTGCGGCTGTCGCCCTGGACACCCACCGAGCGGACGTCGGCGAGGAGCACCACCGGGAACTGCCAGATCTCGCGGTCGAGCCCGGCCCGGGTGACCTCCTCGCGGGCGATCGCGTCCGCCTCCCGCAGGATCTCCAGCCGCTCGTGCGTGACCTCGCCGACGATCCGGATGGCCAGCCCGGGGCCGGGGAACGGGTGCCGCCAGACCAGATCGGCCGGCAGGCCGAGCTGCTCGCCGACGAGACGCACCTCGTCCTTGAACAGCGTGCGCAACGGCTCGACGAGCTCGAACTCGAGGTCGTCGGGAAGCCCGCCCACGTTGTGGTGGGACTTGATGTTGGAGGTGCCGGCGCCGCCGCCGGACTCCACGACGTCGGGGTAGAGCGTGCCCTGCACCAGGAAGTCGACCCGCTCGCCGCGGGCGGCGGCGTCACCCATGATCTCGACCTCGGCAGCCTCGAAGACCCGGATGAACTCGCGGCCGATGATCTTGCGCTTCTCCTCCGGGTCGCTGACGCCGGAGAGCGCGTCGAGGAAGCGCTTCTGGGCGTCGACCACGTGCAGGGAGACGCCGGTGGCCGCCACGAAGTCGCGCTCGACCTGCTCGGCCTCGCCCTTGCGGAGCAGGCCGTGGTCGACGAACACGCAGGTGAGCTGGTCGCCGATCGCGCGCTGCACCAGGGCGGCCGCGACCGCGGAGTCGACGCCGCCGGAGAGGCCGCAGATGGCCCGGCGGTCGCCGATCTGGGTGCGGATCTTCTCGATCTGCTCCTCGACGATGTTGACCATCGTCCAGGTGGGCCGGCAGCCGGCGATCTCCAGCAGGAAGTGGCTGAGCACCTGCTGGCCGTGCTCGGTGTGCAGCACCTCGGGGTGCCACTGCACGCCGGCGAGCCGGCGGTCGAGGTCCTCGAAGGCCGCCACCGGGGTGTCCGCCGTGGCCGCGAGTACGTCGAACCCGGGCGGCGCCGCGACGACGGAGTCGCCGTGGCTCATCCAGACCCGGTGCCGGCGCGGCACGTCGGCCAGGAGCGTCCCGCCGTCCAGGACCTCGACGGGCGTCCGGCCGTACTCCGAGCGCCCGGTCCGACGTACCTCGCCGCCGAGGTTGAGGGCCATCGCCTGGAAGCCGTAGCACATGCCGAACACGGGCACGCCCGCCTCGAACACGTCGGCGTCGACGTTCGGCGCACCGGGCTCGTAGACCGAGCTCGGGCCGCCGGACAGGATGATCGCCTTGGGCTCGCGCGCGAGCATCTCGGCGACCGGCATGGTGTGCGGGACGATCTCGGAGTAGACGCGGGCCTCGCGGACCCGGCGGGCGATGAGCTGGGCGTACTGCGCCCCGAAGTCGACGACGAGGACGAGGTCGTGGTCGGTCACTGTGCGGTCACGGCACCTTTCCGGAGGGTGGGAGGTGGGCCGGTGAAGGCCGCAGTCTAGCCGCCGTGCGCTCGGCAAAATCCTTCCGATGGTCTCCCGCGGTCGCCGCCCCGGCCCTAGGGTCGGGCCTGGAGCCCCTGACCTCCCCCGACCGTGGAGACGGCGCATGACCCTGACCGGCGAGGCAGCCCCTCGGACACGGCTGCAGTTCGGGGTCCTCGGACCGCTCTCCGCCTCCCTCGACGGTGTCGACATCGGCCTCGGCGGCCGCCGCCAGCGAGCCGTGGTCGCCGTGCTCCTGATCGCGCGCGGCCAGCAGGTCAGCACCGAGCGACTGCTGGACGCCCTGTGGGACGGCGAGCCGCCGCCGAGCGGAGCAGCGAGCCTCCAGTCCTACGTCTCGCACCTGCGCCGCGCCCTCGAACCCGACCGGCCGGCCCGCACGCCCAGCCAGGTGCTGGTCAGCGGTCCCGCGGGGTACGCCATGCCGGTCGGCGCGGACGACGTGGACGCCTGGCGGTTCGAGCGGCTCGTGGACCAGGCCGCCACGTCCGCAGACCCGGCGACCCGGCTGCGGGCCCTGCGCGACGCGCTCGCGCTGTGGCGGGGCCCGGCGCTGGCGGAGTACGCCGGCCAGGACTGGGCCGACTTCGAGGCGCGCCGGCTCGAGGAGGTCCGCGAGGTCGCCCGCGAGCAGCTGCTGGCGGCCCGGCTCGACAGCGGCGAGACGGCGATGGTCGTCCCCGAGATCGAGGCGCTGCTGGCGGAGGCACCGCTGCGCGAGGAGCGCTGGCGGCTGCTGGCGCTCGCGTTGTACCGCTCGCACCGGCAGGCCGACGCGCTCGACGCGCTGCGCCGGGCGCGGGCGCTGCTCGCCGACGAGCTCGGCGTCGACCCCGGCCCCGCGCTGCGCGCGCTGGAGGCCGAGGTGCTGGCCCAGTCGCCGACGCTGGACGCGCCCGCGCCGGTGCCCGCGGCGGCCTCGGCTTCGCCCGTGACCGCACCCGCCGCGGCGGAGCCGGCCGCACCCGTCCGCGTGCCCGTGCAGCGGCTCGCCTCGGGCCGCCCCGAGCTCGTCGACCGGGAGAGCGAGCTGGCCCAGCTGCGGATGGCGCTCGGCCTGGCGCTGGAGGGCGTGCCGCGGCTGGCCGTGATCGAGGGACCGGCCGGCATCGGCAAGACCAGCCTGCTGCACCAGGTCCGCGACGAGGCCCGCGCCGCCGGTGCGACGGTGCTGAGCGCGCGCGGCAGCCAGCTGGAGAAGGAGTTCGGCTTCGGAGCGGTGCGACAGCTGTTCGACCCGGTCCTCAGCGACGCCGTCCACCCGCGGCGGGCTGCTGGCCGGTGCCGCGGTCGGCGCCAGCCAGGTGTTCGACGCGACGTACTCCCCCGCGGACGCGCCGACGGAGAGCCTGTTCACGATCCTGCACGGCCTGTACTGGCTGGCCAGCAACGTCGCGGCCCGCACCCCGCTCGTCATCGCGGTCGACGACGTGCAGTGGTGCGACACCAGCTCGCTGCGCTTCCTCGGCTACCTCGCCCGCCGGCTCGAGGACCTGCCGGTGCTGGTCGTGGCGACCTGGCGGACCGGGGAGCAGTACGTCGACGACGAGCTGCTCCACGAGCTGACCCTCGCGCCTGAGGCGGTCTCGGTCACCCCCGCACCGCTCAGCCCCTCGGGGACGGCGGAGGTCGTGCGGACCGGGCTGGAGGGCGCCGACGACGCGTTCGTCGCGGCCTGCTTCCGCACCACCTCGGGCAACCCGCTGCTGCTGCGCCAGCTGCTGAGAGCCCTGGAGGCCGAAGGGGTTCGGCCCGACGCCGCGCACGCCGACACGGTGCGGGCGATCGGGTCGCGGGCCGTCTCCAGCCTGGTGCTGATGCGGTTCCGCCGGATGCCGCAGGGCAACCGCGACGTCGCCCGCGCGATCGCCGTCCTCGGCGACGGGGCGTCGCTGCCGATGGTCGCCTCGATGACCGGGCTGTCCGAGGAGGTGACCGCGGGCGCCATCGCCGGGCTGGCGCGCTCCGAGGTGCTCCGCCCGGACCACCCGCTCGGCTTCGTGCACCCGCTGGTCGAGGCCGCGGTCTACGACGACCTGCCGCTCGGCGAGCGGGAGATGGCGCACGCACGCGCAGCCCATGTGCTCGCCGCGGCCGGCGCCAGCCCCGAGCAGGTCGCGGCCCACCTGCTGGTCGTGCCGCCGCGGGGCGACGCGGCGGTGGTCGAGGCGCTTCGCGAGGCCGCCGGCCGGGCCGTCGAGCGCGGGTCGACCGAGTCGGCCACGGCCTACCTGCACCGTGCCCTCGCCGAGCCGCCGGCCCGGTCCGACGTACCCCATCTGCTGCTGGAGGTCGGCCGGCTCGAGGCGATGACCACCGGGCTGGCTGCGATGGAGCACCTGGCCCAGGCCTACCGGCTGCTCGACGAGCCGGTCACCCGGGCCGAGGCCGCCATCGTGCTGGCCCGCACCGCGGTGTTCGCGGGCCCGCGCGGCGAGGCGAACCGGATCGCCCGGATCGCTGCCTCGGAGCTGCCGGACGACCTCGACGACCACCGGCAGCACCTGGTCGCGCTCGCGCGGGTCTCCGGCTTCATGCACGGGCTGGACCCGGAGGAGTACCGCACCGACGAGCTGCCCGCGCTGCGCGGCGACGGTCCCGGGGCCCGCAGCCTGGCCGCGCTGATGGCCTGGGAGCTGGTGTGCAAGGGCGAGGACCGGGCGCGGGCGATGGAGCTCGCGAGCTTCGCCCTCCGGGACCGGGTGCTGCAGCAGCACGACCCCGGCCTGCTGTGGGTCGTCGCCGCGATGGTGCTCGGCATGAGCGGCCAGGACACCACCCCCATCTGGGAGGAGGAGCTGGAGTGGGCGTACCGCACCGGCAGCGTGTTCGCGGCGCTGTCCGTGCACCTGTGGCTCGGCTTCGTGCAGTGGCACACCGGCGACCTGCGCGCGGCCCTGCAGTCGCTGGTCTCCTGCACCGAGCAGAACCTCGCATGGAACGTGCACGGCGTCGGCCAGATGTACGTCGAGCCGTTCTCGGTGCACGTGCTGCTCGACCGCGGTGACGTCGCGGACGCCCGCGAGGTGTTCGACCTGGCCCGGGAGACCCCACGGATCGGCGACAGCGTCCGGCTGTTCCTCGAGGTCGAGGCGCGGCTGCTGCTCGAGGAGGGCCGGTACGACGAGTCGCTGGCGGTCCTGGACATCGCCGAGCCGCTGATGAGCGTGGTGGAGAACCCGGTCTGGCGGCCCCGCCGCTGGATGCGCGCGCGCACGCTGCACGCGATGGGCCGCCGCGAGGAGGCGCTCGCCCTGCTCGAGGAGGAGCTCGTGCTCGCCCGCCGGTGGGGCACCAAGGGCCTGGTCGGCCGCACCCTCCTGCTCCGTGGCCAGGTGGAGGGCGAGGACGGCGAGACCACCCTGCGCGACGCGCTCGACCTGCTCGAGCGCAGCGAGCGGCGGCTGGACGTTGCCTGGGCGCGCTTCCACCTGGGGTCGCTGATCGCGGCGAGCAGCCCCGACGAGGCCCGCGCCCTCCTGGCCCGGGCGGTCGAGCAGGCCGAGACCTGTGGGGCCGACGGGCTGCGCGCCACGGCGGCGGCCGGGCTGCGCGAGCTCGGGGTCGACGTACCGGAGGAGCCGGCGCCGCGGCTGCGCCTGACCACCGCGGAACGGCGGATCGCGATGATGGCCGCCGACGGCCTGAGCAGCGACGAGATCGCGATGGCCTACTTCATGACGACCGGCACGGTCACCTCGATCGTGGAGTCCGTCTACGACCGGCTCGGGGTCACCAGCCAGGAGGAGCTGCAGGTGGCGCTCGCCGAGCTGACCTGAGGGACGGCTCAAGTCGCTGCCAAGTGGTTCCCAAGCGGGGGAATCGAGAGTGGGGGCACGGCCCGCACAGGGACGTCCCACCTACCGAGGAGAACAGCATGACCATCGAGTCCTCCGCGACCGCCGGCATCCCGGACCAGCCCGCGCCGACCGACACCACCCCCCGCCCGGCGGCGGAGCCCAGCGGGCGCGCCCACCTGCTCCGCGGGCTGTGCGCGGGGGCCGTGCACCTGCCCGGTGACGCGGCCTACGACGAGGCCCGGATGCCGTGGAACGTCGCGGTCGAGCAGCGCCCCGCGGCGGTGGCCTACCCCGGCTGCGCCGACGAGGTCAGCGACATCGTCCGCGCGGCCGCCGCCAGCGGCCTCAAGGTCGCCCCGCAGGGCACCGGCCACAACGCCGGCCCGCTCGGCAACCTCGACGACGTGGTGCTGCTGCGCACCTCGGGCATGACCGGCGTGACGGTCGACCCGGAGCGCAAGGTCGCGCGGGTCGAGGCGGGTGCCCTCTGGCTGGACGTGGTCGAGGCGGCCGCGCCGTACGGCCTCGCGGCGCTGCACGGCTCCTCCCCCGACGTCGGCGTGGTCGGGTACACCCTCGGCGGCGGCATCGGGTGGTACGCCCGGCAGCTCGGCATGGCCGCCAACCACGTGGTCGGCCTGGAGCTGGTGCTCGGCGACGGCACCCAGATCCGCGCCGACGCGGACACCAACCCGGACGTGTTCTGGGCGGCCCGCGGCGGCGGCGGCAACTTCGGCATCGTCACCGCGATCGAGCTGCGGCTGTTCGACATCGAGACCGCCTACGCCGGGATGATGCTCTGGGACCAGGAGCACGCCGAGAAGGTGCTGCGCACCTGGGCCGCCTGGACCGAGACCGCGCCGGACTGCGTCAGCACGTCCTTCCGGATGCTGAACCTCCCGCCGATGCCGGAGCTGCCGCCGTTCCTGCGCGGCCGCCAGCTCGTGGTGATCGACGGCGCCGTGCTCGCCGACGACGAGCAGGCCGCGGCGGTCATCGCCGACCTGCGCGCGCTCGAGCCCGAGATGGACACCTTCGCGCGGGTGCCGGCCGCCTCGCTGGTCCGGCTGCACATGGACCCCGAGGGTCCGACGCCGTCCGTGTCCGCCTCGACCATCCTGGCCGACCTGCCCGGCGCGGCGATCGAGACCTTCCTGGCCCTGACCGGCCGCGGGTCCGGCTCGACGCTGCTGGCCGCGGAGCTGCGCCAGCTCGGTGGGGCGCTGGCCCGGCCGGCCGAGGGTGCGGGCGCATTGCCGATGCTCGACGGGAGGTTCGTGCTCTTCGCCGTCGCGATCGCGGCCACCCCGGAGATGGCCGCCCAGGGCCACGCCGACGCCACCGCGCTCGTCGACGGGCTCACGGCGTACGCCTCGGGGCGGGACTACCTCAACTTCGCCGAGCAGCGGGTCGACGTACGCACGTCCTTCTCCGCGGAGGACTGGCAGCGGCTCAAGGGCGTCCGGTCCGCGGTGGACCCGTCCGGGCTGCTGGTCGCCAACCACCGGATCCCGCGGTTCTACGAGAACGGGCTGCCGACTCCGTAGAGCCCGGATGTATCGGTGCGAACCGGGCAGGGCTCGGGATTCGTAAAAAGATTCTCGGATCCGGCGTAACCCCCCTGCCCGGCCGTCGTTGAGCAGGACGGATCCGGTGGCTTTGCTCTCCCTCCCAGGCCGGATCCCCGCGTCCGTGCAGCTGCGTGGACCGTTCAGGGCCCGACCACCCTCCCTCCCCGGTCGGGCCCTGAAGCCGTTAACGGGCCGGCTGCCGGATTCCCTGGGTCCCCTGTTAAACCCGCACACCCCCGACGTTGCAACATCGGGGGTGTGCCAGTTTCCCTGGGTCCCCTGGGAATCTGGCAGCCGCCTCAGCTCACCGAGACGATCGGCAGCCGCAGGGCGCCGGGGGCCGCGTCGGGGACGGCGGGACGGGCCGGCGGGACCGGCGCGATCCGCTGGTACGTCGACCCGAGCGGTGGCCGGCACGTCCGGCTCGCCCTTGTTCGGCCAGAACGCCATCGCCCGCTCGGCCTGGGCGGTGATCGTCAGGGACGGGTTCACCCCGAGGTTCGCGGTGATCGCGGAGCCGTCGACGACGTGCAGGCCGGGGTGGCCGTACATCCGCTGGTAGGGGTCGATGACGCCGGTCTCGGGGCTCTCCCCGATGGTGCAGCCACCGATGAAGTGCGCGGTGAGCGGCCGGTTGAACGGCTCACCGATGGAGCCGCCGGGCTTGCCGCCGACCACCTCGGCCATCTTGCGGACCGCCTGGTTGGCGACCGGGATCCAGGTGGGGTTCGGGATGCCGTGGCCCTGGCGCGACGAGAGGTGCCAGCGGCCGGTGAGCCGGGAGCGCTTGGAGAACACCGTGATCGAGTTGTCGATCGTCTGCATGACGAGCGCGATGACGGTCCGCTCGGACCAGTGCTTCACGTCGTACAGGTCGAGGACGTTGCGGCGCTCCTTCCACATCTCCTTGAGCCACGTCTGCCAGCGCGGGGCCGGCCCGTCACCGTCGGTGAGCACGGTCTGCATCAGTGACATCGCGTTGTGGCCCTTGCCGTAGCGGACCGGCTCGATGTGCGTGTGCTCGTCGGGATGGAAGCTCGACGTGATCGCGACGCCCTGGCTGTAGTCGATCTTCGTGTCCGGCGCGATCGCGCCGAGGATCGACTCGGAGTTCGTCCGGGACAGGTAGCCGAGCCGCTGCGAGACCCGCGGCAGGTGCCCCTCGTCGCGCATCCGGTGCAGCAGCCGCTGGGTGCCGAGCGCGGAGGCCGAGAACACCACCTGCTCGGCGGTCAGCGTGCGGGTGGCCGAGCGTCGGCGGGCCTTGGCCTTCGTGAACCGCACGCGTACGTCGTACCCGCCGCCCTGCTCGGCGGAGCGCGGCGAGACCCGCGTGACGGTCGTGAGCGGCAGCACCGTCGCGCCGTTCTGCTCGGCGAGGTAGAGGTAGTTCTTCACCAGGGTGTTCTTGGCGTTGTGCCGGCAGCCGGTCATGCACTCGCCGCAGCCGAGGCAGGTGTTGCGGTCCGGGCCGGCGCCACCGAAGTAGGGGTCGGCGACCCGGGCGCCCTGCTCCTGGCCGGGGCCGCCGAAGAACACCCCGACCGGCGTCGGGTGGAACGTCTCCCCCACGCCCATGTCGGTGGCGACCTTCTCCATCACGTCGTCGGCCGGCGTGCGGAGCGGGTTCTCGACCACGCCGAGCATCCGCTTGGCCTGGTCGTAGAACGGCTTGAGCTCGGCGCGCCAGTCGGTGATGTGCCGCCACTGCGGGTCGTCGTAGAACGGCGCGAGCGGCTCGTAGAGCGTGTTCGCGTAGACCAGCGAGCCGCCGCCGACCCCGGCGCCGGACACGATCATGCAGTCCTTGAGGGCGTCGACCCGCTGGATGCCGTAGCAGCCGGCCTCGGGACGGAAGAGGTACTTCTTCAGGTCCCAGGAGGTGGTGGGCAGGTCCGCGTCCTCGAAGCGGGCGCCGGCCTCGAGCACGCCGACCCGGTAGCCCTTCTCGGTGAGCCGCAGCGCGGTCACCGAGCCGCCGAAGCCCGAGCCGACGACCAGGACGTCGAAGTCGAGGTCGCTCATGCGCGTCCGAGCTTCTTGAGCAGCTTGAGCTGCGAGGCCATCACCTTCGCGTAGCGCTCGTCGGAGAGCCCGAGCATCGGGCCGAACCGCAGCAGCCGCTGGGTGGCGACGGACTGGGTCTCGGTGTAGCGCAGCACGCCCTCGGCGCCCTGGCGGCGGCCGAGACCGGACTCGCGCATGCCGCCCATCGGGGCGTCGATGCTGGCGAACGTCGCGGCGAACGCCTCGTTGACGTTGACGGTGCCGCACTTGATCTGCCGGGCGACCGCGCGGCCGCGGGTGCCGTCCTTGGTCCACACGGAGGCGTTCAGGCCGTACTCGCCGTCGTTGGCGCGGGCGATCGCCTCGGCCTCGTCGGTGAAGCGGTAGACCGAGACGACCGGCCCGAAGGTCTCCTCGCCGAAGCACCGCATGTCGGGCGTGACGCCCTCGAGGACGGTCGGCTCGTAGTAGTAGGGGCCGAGGTCGGGACGGGCCCGGCCGCCGGCGAGCACCCCCACGCCCTTCGCGCGGGCGTCGTCGACGTGCGCGGTGACCGCGTCGAGCTGCTGCTGCGAGATGAGCGTGCCCATGTCGCTGCCCCAGGCCAGCCCGGGCTGGAGCCGCATCGCCTTGACCCGCGCCACGAACCGGTCGACGAAGCGGTCGTAGACCTGGTCGGCGACGAACATCCGCTCCGTCGAGACGCAGAGCTGTCCGGCGTTGGAGAAGCTCGCCCGCACCGCGCCCTCGGCGGCCCGGTCGACGTCGGCGTCGCGGAGCACGAGGATCGGGTTCTTGCCGCCGAGCTCGAGCGAGCAGCCGATCAGCCGGTCGGCGCACTGCTTGGCGATCTGCTTGCCGGTCGCGGTGGAGCCGGTGAAGCAGACGTAGTCGGCGCGGCCGATGATCTCCGGGCCGAGCTCGCGGCCCGGGCCGGCGACGACCTGCCACAGGTCCCTGGGGAACCCGGCCTCCTCGAGCAGCTGCACGCCCATGAGCGCGGTGAGCATGGTCTGGGCGTCCGGCTTGTGCACGACCGCGTTGCCGGCGAGCAGCGCGGGCAGGCCGTCGCACAGCGCCAGCGTGAACGGGTAGTTCCAGGGCGAGATGAGCCCGACCACGCCCTTGGGGATCCGGTTGACCTCGACCCGGGTCAGCCCGGGCACGACGCCGGCGACCCGCCGGGTGTCGAGGTGCCGGTGGCCGGTGCGGCCGTAGTAGCGGGCGGTCAGCGCGACGTGCAGCGGCTCGTCGTACGCGTCCTTGCGGGCCTTGCCGGACTCCCAGCAGATGACGTCCGCGATCTCGGACTGCTTCTCGAAGATCAGGTCGTGGAGCCGGAGCAGGGCAGCCTGCCGCTCGTCGATCGAGGTGCGGGCCCAGCGCTCCTGCGCGATGCGGGCCCGGCGGAACGCCTCCGCCACGTCGGTCGCCGAGGACTGCGGGATGGTGCCGATGGGCTGGCCGTTGAAGGGGCAGTACGTCGGGACGGACTGCCCGGTCGTCGCCACGACCCGGTCGGTGAGGCTGCGGACGAACGCCGGCTCGAGCGCGTAGCTCGCGGTCGGGTCGGCGGACGGGTCACGCAGGTCGGTCGGCTGGGCGCTCATATACCGAGAGTATGTGACCGCGGTCTCAGTTGCTACCCCCTGGTAACTCCGGACCGCCCCGGGGAGACCGAGATCACCCCCATGTAGGGACCATCTAGCGGGTATGACGTTTACAGTCGCGATAACATTTAAAACCTCGCACCAGCCGACACCGACAGAGAAGAAGACCACAGAATGTCCACGGGGACCGCACCCTCACTCCTGCTCGACCTCGCCTCCTCCACCATGGCCGACCGGCAGCGCATCGCGCGCGACCGGGGCCAGCGCGCGCTCGCCCGGCGCAGCCGCACCCGGCGCGCCCGCCGCGGCTGACGACCCCGCAACGACAGAGGCGCCGACGGACACCCAAGGTCCGTCGGCGCCTCTTGCTTGTGAGGCGGTGGCTCAGCCGGTGGTGAGCGAGGTGTCGTCGACCAGGAAGCTGGTCGCCGCGGAGACGTCCTCCACGCCGAGGAACTTCAGCGTGACGGTCTTGCCGGTGTACGCCGACAGGTTCACGCTGCGCGCCACGTAGCCGGTGCCCTTGTTGAGGTTGGAGTACGTCGCCAGCGTCGACGTCGCGCCGCCGCTGGGCGTGACCTGCACCTTGAGGGTGTCGTAGGCCGTAGTGGTCGTCGTCTCGTCACTGGAGATCGACAGGAAGAACGACAGCGTGGCGGTGGACGCGGCCGGGATCGTCACCGTCTGCGAGATCGAGTCGGTGTGCGACGTGCCGTACCCGTCGAGCCACGCGAACCACGAGCCGGCGTGCGGGGTCGCGCCGGTGTTGGTGATGACGCCGGAGGTCTGCGTCCAGGACGCGGCGCCGGACTCGAAGCCCGGGTTGGCCAGCAGGTTGGTGCCGCCACCACCGCCACCGGTCGTGCAGGTCTCGGTCGGGGTGACCGCCACCCCCTTCCAGGCGTTCACCGTCGCGGTGCACTGCGACGAGCTCGCGCCGTACAGGTCCTTGGCGGCCTTGACCTGGCCGTTGGCGGCCTGCGGGTAGGTCGTCGTGGAGGTCCAGTAGGTCGTCATCGCGCGGTACCAGATCGCGGCCGCCTGGTCGCGGCCGAGGCCGGTCAGCGTGGTGCTGTTGCAGGTCGTGGCGCTGTGCGAGCGGCCGCCGATCGTCTTGGTGCCGGTGCCCTCGGCGAGCAGGTAGAACAGGTGGTTGCCGACGCCCGAGGAGTAGTGCGGGTCGAGGTTGCCGACCGTCGAGGTCCAGCAGTTCTTGGAGCCGCCGTCCAGCGACGGGTTGTCCATGCGGCGCAGGTAGGTGCCGTCCTTGGCGATCTTCTCGCCGATGTAGTAGTCGCCGGGGTCGCTCGCGTTGGCAGCCTCGAACTCCACCATCGTGCCGAAGACGTCGGAGGTGGCCTCGTTGAGGCCGCCGGCGTCACCGGAGTAGTTGAGGCCGGACGTCGCGGCGGTGACACCGTGCGACATCTCGTGGCCCGCGACGTCCAGCGAGGTGAGCGGGCTGAAGGTGGTGCCGCCGTCGCCGTACGTCATGCAGAAGCAGGAGTCGTCCCAGAAGGCGTTCTCGTAGGCGTTCCCGTAGTGCACGCGGGAGTACGCCGCGACACCGTCGTTGCGGATGCCGGTGCGGTTGAAGTGCGTCTTGTACATGTCCCACGTCTCGGCGGCGCCGTACGCCGCGTCGACCGCCGCGCTCTGCCGGCTCGAGGTGGTGCCGGTGCCCCAGGCGTTGTCGGCGTCGGTGAACAGCGTGCCGCGCGCGGTGCTGGTCGAGTTGTTGGCGTCGTACGTCGAGTGGCCGCCGCGGGTGCCGTCGGTGAGCTGGTACGTCGACCCGCTCAGCGTGGTCTGCAGCGAGACGGTGCCGCTGTAGAGCGACGCGCCGGAGCCGGTGGCGTCCATGACCTGCGGGAGGCGGGCGAGCTGCTTGCCGGACTTCGCGTCGGTGTAGACGAGGTCGCGGATCGGCGTGCCGTCCTTCTCGGTGCCGGTGACGACGGTCTGCCAGGCGAGCACCGGCTTGTGCTGGGCGGCGTACACGACCTTCACGGGGGCGGCGGCGCCGGCCGCGAGGTCGGTCCGCTTCGCGGCGTCCTCCTTGGCGGTCTTCCCGGCGACCGTGGCGTCCGTGCTCGGCACGGTGATCCGGTCGCGGCTGGCGCGGGCGACCTGCATCTTGCCGTTCTCACGCTGCGCGACGACGAGGTCGCCGCCGATGACCGGCAGGCCGTCGTAGGTGCGGTTGTAGCGGATGTGCTCGGTGCCGTCGGTGTCGCGCAGGACGTCCTTGACGACCAGCGCCTCCTTGGCGCCCAGCCGCAGCTTGTCGGCCATCGCGGCGCGGTCCTGCTTCGCCCCGGCGATGGCCTCGCGGCGGTCGGCCGGGGTGTACGTCGGGTCGGGGCGCCCGCCGTGCGCCGCCGCGGAGGGTGCCGCGGCCGTGGCGCCCGTGACGGGGGCCGCGGCCTGGGCCGGGAGGGTGAGGGCCAGGGGGCTGATCGCGAGTGCGGCCACGCCACACAGTCCGATCGCGCGGGCGCTGGTCCCGAGAGGTGCTCGCAACACGCAGGATGCCTTTCTCTGCGTCGGCCACCGGGATCTCCGGTGAGGCCGAGAGGAACGGCCCGGGCTGTGGGGCACCGGGCCGATGGCGAGCCTGCACCCGCCTCCACACCCGCGGATAGCCGTCATTTTGCGCATTTGCACAAACCTGCAAGAACGCCGAGGCGGGACAAACTTCCCGGCGAGCCGGGACAGAGTTCCGGTCGAGTCGGGGAAGAAGTCCCGCTCGGGCCGGGATCCCGGCGCAGCCGGGAATTTGCCTCGCCTCGGCGGGGACTTTGCCCCGGGTCGGCGGGGACTTTGCCCCGGGTCGGCGCGGAGGGGTCAGACGATGTCGGGGGCCTGGACGCGGGCCTCGTCGGCCTCCTGGTCGGTCAGGGCGCGCTGGCTCTGCCGCTCGGCCTCGACCCGGCGCAGGTAGTGGTCGACCTCGTCGTCGAGGCGGGTGGCGTCCCAGCCGAGCTCGCCGGCCATCAGGACGGCGGCCGGGCGAGCCGCGGCGACGCCGCGGTCGAAGGTCTCGATGGAGATCCGGGTGCGGCGGGTCAGCACGTCGTCGAGGTGCCGGGCGCCCTCGTGGGTGACGGCGTAGACGACCTCGGCCCGCAGGTAGTCCTCGGCGCCCTCGAGCGGGCCGCGCAGGTCGGGGCGCTCGGCCATCAGGGCGAGCACCTCGTCGACGAGACCGCCGTAGCGGCCGAGCATGTGGTCGATCGCGGGCCTCGTGCAGGCCCGAGTCGCGGGCCAGCGCAGCCTTCTGGTTGGTGCGGGTCTCGAAGCCGTCGGCGCCGGCGAGCCGGACGACGTCGGTCACGCTCGCGGGGACGCTGGCCCGCAGGGAGTGCGCGGCGGCGTCGACGGCGTCGCGGGCCATGATGCGGTACGTCGTCAGCTTGCCGCCCGCGATCATCACCAGTCCCGGCACCGGGGCGACGACGGTGTGCTCGCGGGAGATCCGGCTGGTCGGCTCGGACTCGCCGGTGGCGAGTGGCCGCAGGCCGGCGTAGACGCCCTCGACGTCCTCGTGGCGCAGGGGTTCGCGCAGCACCGAGTTCACGTGCCCGAGCAGGTAGTCGATGTCGGTGCGGGACGCCGCCGGGTGTGCCTTGTCGAGGTCCCAGGGCGTGTCGGTGGTGCCGATGATCCAGTGCCGGCCCCAGGGGATCACGAACAGCACGGAGGTCTCGGTGCGCATGATCAGTCCGGTCTCGAAGCGGATCCGGTCACGGGGTACGACGAGGTGGATCCCCTTGCTGGCCTGGACGCTGAGCGACCCGCGGCCGCCCACGAGCTGCTGGATGTCGTTGGTCCAGACGCCGGCGGCGTTGACCACCACCCGGGCGCGGATGGCGATCTCGCGGCCGGTCTCGAGGTCGACGGCGCGGGCACCGGTGACCCGCTCGCCCTCGCGCAGGAAGCCGACCACCTTGGTGCGGGACGCGAGGTGCGCGCCGTGCCCGGCCGCGGTGCGTGCGACGGCCGTCACCAGCCGCGCGTCGTCGACCTGGGCGTCGTAGTAGCGGATGGCACCGGTCAGCGCGTCGGGTCGCAGGTCGGGGGCCAGCCGCAGGGCGCCGCGCCGGGTGAGGTGCCGGTGCCGGGGCAGACCCATGTCGTGCTTCCCGGCCATCGCCATCGCGTCGTAGAGCGCCAGACCCGCTCCGACGTACGGCCGCTCCCAGCCGAGGTGGGTCAGCGGGTAGAGGAACGGCACCGGCCGGACGAGGTGCGGCGCCAGCCGGGTCAGCAGCAGGCCGCGCTCCGCCAGCGCCTCGCGGACCAGCCCGAAGTCGAGCATCTCCAGGTAGCGCAGCCCGCCGTGGATCAGCTTGCTGGACCGCGACGACGTGCCGGACGCGAAGTCGCGCTGCTCCACCAGGCCGGTCGTGAGGCCGCGGGTGACCGCGTCCAGCGCGGTGCCGGCGCCGACCACTCCCCCACCGACGACGAGCACGTCGAGCTCCTGCGCGTCGAGAGCAGCGAGGGCCGCCGCACGTCCGGCCGGGGACAGCGCGGTCATGGCGTGAGGACCATCCGGGTGCGCGTGCCGAGCGAGTCGAGCCGGTCGCGGGCCATCGGGTGGTCCTGCTGCGTCCGGTGTACGACGTCGAGGTCGAGGTCGTGCACGGCGAGCGCCGGCGACTCCGCGCCGACGCGCGCGACCGGCCGCCCCTCGGGGTCGTAGACCGCGCTGCCGCCGCTGAACGAGCCGGCGCCGCACCTGCCCGTGAGACCGGCGAACACGACGTAGATGCCGTTGTCGAGCGCCCGGGCGGCGTAGTAGACGTCGCGGCGGTGCTCGGCGCCGACGTAGTAGGCCGCGGGCACGAGGTAGGCCGATGCGCCGCCGGCGGTCGCGGACAGCGCGTGCTCCGGGAAGCAGCCGTCGTAGCAGACGCCCAGCGCCAGGTCCCACCCGTCGACCACGATCGTCGCGCCGTGGGAGCCGGCGGTGAAGAAGTCGCGCTCGGGGCCGCAGAGGTGCTGCTTGTCGTAGGGCGCGGACACCTCGCCCTGGGTGTCGACCACGAGCACCGACAGCGTGGACTCGCGCCGTCCTGAGCCTGTCGAAGGGTCGAGCGCGCGCCGTACGGCGGCCCCGACCACCACGACGACGGATCGGGCGCGGGCGACGTCGGACAGCGGGGCGAGCGCCTCGTCGTCGAGAGTGAGGGACGCGTCGTGGGTCCAGGCGGCCTCGTCGTAGCCGGTGAGGAACAGCTCGGGCAGCACCACGACCCGGGCCCCGGCGTCGGCGGCGCTGCTGACGAGCGAGACGGCCGTGGCCACGTTGGCCGCGACGTCGCCGGGAACCGACTCCGCCTGCGCAGCCGCCACCCGGATCGAGGTCACTGGACCACGACCTCCACGCGCTGGAACTCCTTGAGCTCCGTGTAGCCGGTGGTGGCCATCGCGCGGCGCAGCGCGCCGACGAGGTTCATGGTGCCGTCGGCCGTGCGCGAGGGACCGAACAGGATCTCCTCGAGCGTGCCGACCGTGCCGATCTCGATGCGCTCGCCGCGCGGCAGCTCGGCGTGCCAGGCCTCGGAGCCCCAGTGGTGGCCCTGGCCGGGTGCCTCCTTGGCGCGCGCGAGCGGCGAGCCGACCATCACCGCGTCGGCGCCGCAGGCGATGGCCTTGGCCAGGTCGCCCGAGCGGCCGATCGACCCGTCGGCGATGACGTGCACGTAGCGGCCGCCGGACTCGTCGAGGTAGTCGCGCCGCGCGGCGGCCACGTCGGCGACCGCGGAACCCATCGGCACCGAGATGCCCAGGACGGTGCGGGTGGTGTGTGCGGCGCCGCCGCCGAAGCCGACCAGCACGCCCGCGGCACCGGTGCGCATCAGGTGCAGCGCGGCCTGGTAGGTCGCGCAGCCGCCGACGATCACCGGCACGTCGAGCTCGTAGATGAACTCCTTGAGGTTCAGCGGCTCGGCCTGGCCGGACACGTGCTCGGCCGAGACGGTGGTGCCGCGGATGACGAACATGTCGCACCCGGCGTCGACGACCGTCTTGGCGAACTCCTTGGTGCGCTGCGGGGACAGCGAGCCCGCGACGGTCACACCGGAGTCATGCATCTCCTTGAGCCGGGCGGTGATCAGCTCCGCCTTCACCGGCTCGGCGTAGATCTCCTGCAGCCGCGCGGTGGCTCGCGGCCCGTCGAGGCCGGCGACCTCGGTGAGCAGGTCGCTCGGGTCGTCGTACCGGGTCCAGAGGCCCTCGAGGTCGAGCACGCCGAGACCGCCGTGCTTGCCGAACGCGACGGCCGTCTGCGGCGACATCACCGAGTCCATCGGCGCCGCCATGATCGGCAGCTCGAAGCGGTAGGCGTCGATCTGCCAGGCCACCGAGACCTCCTCGGGGTCCCGCGTGCGGCGCGACGGCACGATCGCGAGGTCGTCGAACGAGTACGCGCGGCGTCCGCGCTTGGCGCGTCCGATCTCGATGTCCATGGGCCCGAGCCTAACGGGGCACGGACTCGCGCCCGCTCTCGGTCAGGACTGCACGGGCACGTAGCGGACCAGCAGCACGCCGCTCTTCAGCGTGCGGCTCTCCGTCAGCTGCAGCGGCACCTTGCCGGTGCCCTCGAACAGCCGCTGGCCCTCGGCGACGGCGATCGGGTGGACGAGCAGGGCGAGCTCGTCGAGCAGGCCCTGCGCGATCAGCCAGCGCACGGTCGTGGCCGAGCCGGACATGGTGATGTCGCCGTCGGTCTGCTCCTTGACCGCCCGCACCTGCTCGGCGACGGACGCGTCGTCGGGGCCGGAGATCACGGTGGTGTTCGCCCAGTCGGGGTCGAAGGCGTCGTGCGAGAGGACGTACTTCTGCGTCCCGTTGATCACCGCACCGAAGTCCGCGTCTCCCTGGGCCGGCCAGTACTGCGACCACTCGTCGTAGAGGCGTCGCCCCATCAGGATGGCCTTGGTGTTCGCCATCCCGGCACCGACGACCTCGCCCATCTCGTCGTCGAAGTAGGGGAAGTGCCACTGGTCGGGCCGCTCGACGACGCCGTCCATCGAGATGAAGAAGTTCGAGATGATCCTGCCCATGGCCTTGCTCCTCCGGGTGGTACTGCTGTCGTCACGGTAGACCCGGGTGCTGACCGGAACTCATCGCCGCAGCGCGGACGGTTCGGACGTCCGTCACCCGCAGCCAACCGGGTGTTCCCCGATGGAGCCACCGTCTCCAGGTGGGTCTTCGCCCTTGCTGGACGCGCCCACTCGTTCGTCATCGGCGTGGATCCCCACGCCCGCACCACATTTTGCCTGCGGCGCTGGCTTGCGCCCTGGCTATTCAGCGTTACTATGTACTGGTAGTCAGTATCACTGAGTAGCGCTGAAAGGGAGGTGTTCCATGGGCAAGCAGGTGACGGAGATGCTCAAGGGGACGCTGGAGGGCATCGTGCTCGCGATCCTGTCCGGCCGACCCACGTACGGCTACGAGATCACGGCATGGCTGCGGGAGAAGGGCTTCTCCGACATCGCCGAAGGGACCGTCTACGCGCTGCTCATCAGGATCGAGCAGCGCGGCCTCGTCGACGTGGAGAAGGTCCCCTCCGAGAAGGGGCCGCCGCGCAAGGTGTACTCCCTCAACGCCCAGGGACAGGAATACCTCGAAGAGTTCTGGAGGACCTGGAGCTTCCTCACAGAACGGCTCGAACAGCTCCGCGAAGGAGGCAGATGACCATGTGATCAAGTCGTCTCGAAGGTGATCGGCGAGAAGCGGCGCTGGCGGCAGTACAAGGCGCGCACGAGACAACTTCCCGCGAGCTATCGCACGGCAGTCGATGCGCTGGAGCGGTACCTGATGTACTTCGGGCCGGGGGACGGCGCCAGCGCGGCCTCGATGTTCGAGGACCTCGCCGACCTCTTCGAGCAGAGCGCGGCGAACGGAACCCCGATCCGCGAGATCGTCGGGGAGGACCCCGTGGAGTTCGCCGAGGCGTTCCTTCGGAACTACCCGGAGGGCAGTGGATCGAACCGCGAACGGGAACGGCTGACCAGCGCCATCGAGCGCGCCGCCGGAGAAGACACCGGAAACGAAGGGACTTCCCGATGACTACGCAGCCGGCCCAGGCGATCCACGTGCGGGGCCTCGAGAAGTCGTACCAGGAGCTGCACGTGCTGCGCGGCGTGGACTTCGACGTGGCACGGGGCAGCATCTTCGCCCTGCTCGGCTCCAACGGCGCGGGCAAGACCACGGTCGTGAAGATCCTGTCCACGCTGCTCAAGCCCGACGCGGGGACGGCCATCGTCGATGGCTTCGACGTCGCCACGCAACCGGCGAACGTGCGGGAGTCCATCAGCCTCACCGGGCAGTTCGCGGCCGTGGACGAGATCCTCACCGGGCGGGAGAACCTGGTGCTGGTGGCCCGGTTGCGGCACCTGAAGGACGCGGGCCGGATCGCGGATGACCTGCTGGCCCGGTTCCAGCTCACCGACGCGGCCGAGCGAAGGGTGTCGACGTACTCCGGAGGCATGCGTCGCCGCCTGGACATCGCCATGAGCCTGATCGGGAATCCGCCGGTGATCTTCCTGGACGAACCGACCACCGGGCTCGACCCTCAGTCTCGCGTCGAGGTGTGGAACAGCCGTCAAGGAGCTCGCCGGGCAGGGCACGACGGTGCTGCTCACCACCCAGTATCTGGACGAGGCCGAACAGCTCGCCGACCGGATCGCGATCCTCCACGAGGGACGGATCATCGCGAACGGCACCCTCGCCGAGCTGAAACGGCTCCTCCCGCCCGCGACCGTCGAGTACGTCGAGAAGCAGCCGACCCTGGAGGACGTCTTCCTCGCCATCGTCGGCAACGACGGCGACGACACGCGCAGCACAACAGCGACGACAGCGACTGGCCATGACCGCAGCGTCGGCACCGACGACCAAGGAACAACGATGACCACGCACTTCTTCGGCGACACCGCCGTCCTGCTGGGCCGATCCATGCGCCACATCACGCGCAGCCTGGACACCATCATCACGGTCGCGATCATGCCGATCGCGCTCATGCTGCTGTTCGTCTACGTGTTCGGCGGCGCGATCGACACCGGGTCGGATTCAGTATGTGAACTACCTGCTGCCCGGGATCCTGCTGATCACGATCGCGATGGGCATCTCCTACACCGCGTTCCGGCTCTTCACGGACCTGAAGAGCGGAATCTTCGAGCGGTTCCAGTCCATGCCGATCGCGCGGTCGAGCGTGCTGTGGGCGCACGTGCTGACCTCGGTGGTCGCCAACCTGATCTCGGTCGTGATCGTCGTGCTCGTCGCCCTCCTGATGGGATTCCGCTCACCGGCGGGAGTGCTGACATGGCTCACGGTCGCGGGCATCCTCGTCCTGTTCACCCTGGCAGTGACCTGGATCGCCGTCATCGCCGGCCTGTCCGCGAAGACCGTGGACGGCGCGGGCGCCTTCTCCTACCCGCTCATCTTCCTGCCCGTTCATCAGCTCGGCATTCGTGCCCACCGACACCATGCCCGGCCCGGTGCGCGCCTTCGCCGAGAACCAGCCGGTGACATCCATCGTCAACACGATCCGCGACCTGTTCGCACAGCAGCCGGTCAGCACCGACATCTGGATCGCCCTCGCCTGGTGCCTCGGCATCCTCGTCGTCGCGTACGCCTTCGCGATGGCCACCTACCACCGCAGGATCGCCTGAGGATGTGCCTACGGCGAGGGGCTGGCCGGCGCGGTGCGCACCGGAGACCGCGTGACCGTGCCCGACGGGCGGGTGCACGTCGTCGGCCGGCTCTGCGGCGACGGGATCAACGTCGGCGGCGCGAAGCTGTCCGCGTCCGCCGTGCGCGCCACGCTGCGACCCGCCCCTCTCGACCCCGGCTGGTGGTGACCGTGGGGACCGGCCCGGCCCGCCCGGGCACGTCGGGTGGCTACACCGTCGTGCGCGACCGAGACGCGAGCACGACCAGCGCGCCGACGAGCGAGACGGCCGCGGTGACGAGGACCGCGCGGTTCCAGCCGTCGACGAGGCCGGCCGAGGTCGTCGCCGCAGCGATCACCGACACGACCGTGACACCCAGGGCCGACCCGACGTAGCGGGCGGTGTTGTTGGCGCCGCTGCCCACGCTGCCGCGGCCCGGCGGCACGCTGGCCACCGCCTCCCGGCCGAGGGCCGCGTTGAGCACGCCGCTCGCGACGCCGGCGACCAGCAGCCCGGGCACGAACCGCTGCCAGCCGTCAGCGGGGCTGAGGTGCCACAGCCCGAGCTGGCCGACCGCGACGCCGAGCAGCCCGGCCGCGAGCTGGGCGCGGCCGGAGACCCGGGCCGGGATCCGCCGGGCCAGCAGTGCGGTGACCACGCTGGTCACCGACCAGAGCAGCATCAGGCCGGCGGCGCCGAGCGCCGGGACGTGCAGCGCCAGCCCGACGAAGCCGGACAGGTACGACAGCAGCGCGATGATCCCGCCCCCGGTGGCGAGGGCGGCGACGGTGGCCGCCACGAACGGCGGGTGCCGGAACAGCCCGAGGTCGAGCATCGGGGCCGCCGTACGACGCTCCACCAGCACGAACGCACCGAGCAGCACCGCCGCGCCCACGGCGAGCGCGAGCACGACCGGCGACGTCCAGTCCTGCCTGCCCTCGACCAGCGCGGCGAGCAGGGCGCTCATGCCGCCCGCGAGCAGCACCAGGCCGGGCAGGTCCAGCGGCTGCCGGTGCTCCGAGCGGGACTCCGCGACAGCGCGGAGCGCGGCCACCGCGACCACCAGGGAGGCAAGGCCGACCACCCAGTAGGCGTCGCGCCAGGACAGCACCCGGTCGAAGCCCGCGGTCATCAGCGGGCCGACCGCGATGCCGGCGCCCACGCTCGCACCCCAGACGCCGCTGGCCGCGGCGCGCTCGGGACCGGGCGGGTACGTCGCGGCGATGATGCCGAGGCTCGAGGCCACCGCCGCCGCGCCACCGACGCCCTGGACCAGCGCGGGCCAGCACGAACACCAGCGTCCCCGGCGCCACGGCCGCGGCCACCGAGCCGACGGCGAGGACGAGCAGACCGGCGGCGAACGTGCGCCGGCGGCCGAAGTCGTCGGAGACCGTGCCCGTCGACAGCAGGGCGGCGCCGAGGCCGATGCTCATCGAGCTGAGGATCCAGGTGCGGCCCGCGGTGCCGGCGCCGAGCGTCGCGGCGGTGCTGTTGATCGTGGACAGCGGTGCGGTGAACGCGACCAGCGTGAGCAGGGTGCCCAGGGCAGCGACGGTGAGCTGGCGGCGGGCGATGCGCGGCGGCTGCTCGACGAGGGTCTGCATGGGGACCGACACTAGCAGGATTTGGTTCGATCACCAGACTAGATGGTCTAGGGTGGGCGCATGGCACTCGGTGTGGACTACGTCCGGCAGGACTGCTCGCTGGCGCGCGCCCTCGAGGTGGTCGGCGAGCGGTGGACGCTGCTGATCCTGCGCGACTGCTTCCTCGGGGTGCGCCGCTTCTCGGACTTCGAGGCGCACCTCGACATCTCCAAGGCCGTGCTGACCGCGCGCCTGTCGGCGCTGGTCGACGCGGGCCTGCTGGAGCGGGTCGGCGCCGGGCACGCGGAGTACGTCGTCACCGACCGCGCCCGCGAGCTGTGGCCGGCCATGTTCGCGCTGACCCAGTGGGGCGAGTCGCTCTCCGAGCGCGGACCGCGGCGGATCTTCGAGCACGCGGGTTGCGGCGGCCGGGTCGACCGGACCGGACGGTGCGGCGCGTGCGGCGACGTACCGGGGCCCGAGGACCTGCAGACGCGCCCCGGCCCGGGCGCGGACCCGACGGTGCGCGACGACGCGGTGTCCAAGGCGCTGCGGGTGCCGCACCGGCTCCTGGAGCCGCTGGCCACCCGCGGCTGACCGCGGCTCGGGCGAGCCGTGACTACCTGTGCGACCCGCCGGTGAGACGGCCGATCAGGTGACCCTTCGACAGGCTCAGGACGACGCGGGTCGGCGGATCAGGCGATGCCGCCGGGGCCCATCCCGGCGATGTTGACCGAGGTGGTCGTGGCGGTCTGCTCGGGGCTCGGCTTGCCGCGGTCCGGGTAGGTGCCGTCCATGTCGCTGTCGCCGTCACGGACCAGGGACACGATCCGACGGATGCCGCCGACGACGCTGCGGATGACCTTCACGACTGCTCCTCGCGTAGGGCCGCGGGCTCCCCCGGTGCGGCCGGAGCCACAGCGTAGACCCTCGCCGTACGCGCGTCTCCGTTTAGCGCGAGGAGTAGTTCGGTGCCTCGACGGTCATCTGGATGTCGTGCGGGTGGCTCTCCTTGAGACCCGCCGGGGTGATCCGCACGAACTGGCCGCGCTCCTGCAGCTCGGTCACGGTCCGTGCGCCGACGTAGAACATCGACTGGTGCAGGCCGCCGACGAGCTGGTGGGCGACGGCGGACAGCGGGCCCCGGTAGGCGACCTGGCCCTCGATGCCCTCGGGCACGATCTTGTCGTCGTTGGCCACGTCGGCCTGGAAGTAGCGGTCCTTGGAGAAGGACTTCTTGCCGCGCGAGGCCATCGCGCCGATCGACCCCATGCCGCGGTAGGCCTTGAACTGCTTGCCGTTGACGAAGATCAGGTCGCCCGGGCTCTCCTCGCAACCCGCGAGCAGCGAGCCGACCATCACGGTGTCGGCGCCGGCCACCAGCGCCTTGGCGATGTCGCCGGAGTGCTGCAGGCCGCCGTCGCCGACCAGCGGGACACCCGCGGGCCTGCAGGCCAGGGACGCCTCGTAGATCGCGGTCACCTGGGGCACGCCGACGCCGGCCACCACGCGGGTGGTGCAGATCGAGCCCGGCCCGACGCCGACCTTGACGGCGTCGACCCCGGCGTCCACCAGCGCCTGCGCGCCGGCGCGGGTCGCGACGTTGCCGCCGATCACCTGCACGTGCCTGGTCGCGGGGTCGCTCTTGAGCCGCCGGATCATGTCGAGCATGAGGCGGGCGTGGCCGTTGGCCACGTCCGGGACGAGTACGTCGACCCCGGCCTCGACCAGCGTGGTGGCCCGCTCCCACGCGTCACCGAAGTAGCCGATCGCGGCGGCGACGAGCAGCCGCCCGTCGGCGTCGTAGGACGCCTGCGGGAACTGCTCGCCCTTGACGAAGTCCTTGACCGTGATCAGCCCGACCAGCCGCCCGGCGTCGTCGACGATCGGCAGCCGCTCGCGCTTGTGCTGGCGCAGCAGCCGGGTCGCCTCCTCGCGGTCGATGCCCTCGTGGCCGGTGATCAGCGGCATCGGCGTCATCACGTCGCCGACCAGCCGGGTGCCCCACTCCGCGACCGGCACGAACCGCAGGTCGCGGTTGGTGACGATGCCGAGCAGCAGGTGGTCCTCGTCGACGACGGGAAGACCGGAGACGCGGTACTGGCCGCAGAGCTCGTCGAGCTCCTCCAGCGTCGCCTTCGGGTGGATGGTGACCGGGTTGGAGATCATCCCGGTCTGGGTCCGCTTCACCAGGTCGACCTGGTAGGCCTGGTCCTCGATCGACAGGTTGCGGTGCAGCACGCCGATGCCGCCCTGGCGGGCCATCGCGATCGCCATCCGCGACTCGGTGACGGTGTCCATCGCGCTCGAGACCAGCGGGATCCGCAGGTCGATCTCGCGGGTCAGCCGGCTGGTGGTGTCCACCTCGCTCGGGACGACGTCGGTCTCCCCCGGGAGCAGCAGCACGTCGTCGTAGGTCAGGCCGATGGCGGCGAACTTGTCGGGGACGCCGGAGGGGTTCAGGTCCATGGGGCCCTTCTCTGGTGCTGGCGGGCGGACCTCCAGTCTAGGCGGCGCGACCCACCCGCCGTCGGGTGAGGTCCCCCACCCTCGTTGGTCGAGGTGCCCGAGCTCCCCAGGGCGAGGGCCTCGACCTCGGTGCCTCATGTACAGAGGTTTCGAGAGGAGCTCGCACCTCAACCAGCGGTCTCGGCAGGGCCGAGGTAGCGCGTGGGCACGGGGCGGGCACCGTCCCGGTCGACCCACCACGCCTGCGCGCCGCGCCGGACGCTCACGGCCTCGCGGAGCTCGGTGCCGACGTAGTGCAGGCCGACGCCGTCCTCGCTGGCGTAGCCCGGTGGGAGGGTGCCGTCCGCAACCAGCCGCCGGTACGTCGTACGGCGGGGCTGGTCGTCGAAGTCGTCGTGCACGCCGTTGGAGAAGGGCAGCAGCCCGAGGCCGTCGGTGAACGGGTCGAGCGCGTCGCGGAACGAGTCCGTCGGGCCGCCGAGGTGCCAGCAGAGGCTGCCCGCGCTCACGCCGGAGAGCACCACGCCCGCCTCCCAGCACTCGCGCATCACGGCGTCCAGGCCGTGAGCCCGCCAGACCGCCAGCAGGTTCACGACGCTGCCGCCCTCGACGAGCAGCAGGTCCTGGGACAGCAGGTGCCGGCGCACGTCGGGGACGCCGGGCTGCGGGAAGAGGGTGAGCACCGAGAGCTCGACGCCGGGGAAGTCGTCGGCGAACCGCTGCCGCTGCGACGCCACCGCCCCCTCCGCGTCCCCGAGGGCGGTCGGGAGGTAGCAGACGCGCGGGGCCTCGCAGCCGGTCAGCGCCAGTGCGTGCATCAGGAGGTGCGCGTTGGTGAGCTCGTCGTCCGCGGTCCGCAGCATCCCTGAGTAGGCGAAGACCTGCGGCGTGGGCACCGGGTCATGGTGCCCGGACCTGCGGCGAGGGATGGCGCCGGGGGCCTCGGGGCGGAATCCCGAGACCCCCGACGAGCGGGCAGCCGGCAGGGCGACCGGCACCGGGCGACCGGCAGGGTCAGGCCGGTGCCGGCTGCCCGGCGGTGACGTCCGGTCGCGCCGTTGCGGCCGGCACCATGGTGAGCGGCTTGAGGCCCTCCACCCCCACGGTCACCACGACGGTGTCCCCGTCGAGCTTGATCCGGGCTCGCAGGCCGGAGGCGAAGGCCAGCGACATCAGCGCCGGGTTGTGGGCGCGGCTGCGCAGCACCACCTCCGAGGCGCCCTGGCCACGGGCGAGCCGGGCCGCCCCGGAGAGCAGCTGGGTGCCGAGCCCCTGCCGCTGCCAGCCGTCCTCGACGAGCAGCGCGACCTCGGCGATGGCGTTCTCGCAGGTGCTGATCGACGCGATGCCGACGACCTCGTCGCCGACGGTCGCGACCAGGGCCCCGTTGCCGGCCAGCAGCAGCCGGCGGGCGAACCGGTCCTCGATCCGGGTCAGCGGCGCGGCGTAGCGGCGGTAGATCGAGTCGGCCGAGCAGCGGCCGTGCATGCGCACCAGCGCACCGGTGTCCTCGAAGGTGGCCAGCCGGACGCTGGGCCGTGGCGAGGTCGACGGCGTCGGCGCGGTGCGGGCCTCCTCGGCGGCGACCGGCTCGGGGCCTACCAGCTCGGCGGCGACCTCGGCGAAGGCGATGGCGCGGGCGTGCTCGGTGGCCGTGAACGGAGCGGTACGACGCAGCATCACCGAGTGCGGGCCGACCGCGACCGTGAGGGTGTTCTGGACCGAGGAGAGGTCCCCGCCGAACGCAGCGGCGGGCGTCGCGTCGAGCAGCCGGCCGAGCACCTCGGCGAGCATGCACGGGTCGTGCGCGAGGCGGCGCAGGCCGTGGAGGTACTGGATCGGGCCGTCCACGAGGGTGTGCTCGGTGCAGCTGCCCACGGTCACACCGGTGCCGCCGGCGCCCTCGATCAGCTCGGCGACGTCGCCGAGGCCCCACGACTCCGGGGCGCGCAGCACCAGCTCGTCGGTGACGCCCTCGACGCCCGGGAAGATCTGCAGGCCGAGGATGTTGACGCCCTGCTCGCCGCAGTGCCGGGCGAGGGTCGCCAGCGACCCGGGACGGTCGGACAGGGTGGTGCGAGCGCGGAACAGCACGGCGGTCTCCTCGCAGGACGAACGGTCGGTCCGGACCACTGTCCCGCGCCGAGGTTCCGACCGTGCTGCCGTGATGTTGCAGGTGTGAAAACTCCGGGACCCTCAGGCGGCGTGCGGGTCCATCCACATGACCTCCCACGCGTGGCCGTCGAGGTCGTGGAAGGAACGGCCGTACATGTACCCGTCGTCGGACGGCTCGTTGGCCGCCGTACCCCCGAGCGAGAGGGCCTTGTCGACGAGCGCGTCGACCTCCTCGCGGCTCTCCGCGGACACCGCCAGGATCGCCTCGGTGGTGCTGGCGTCCGCGACGTGCTTGCGGGTGAACGTGGCGAAGAACGGCCGGACCAGCAGCATCACGCAGGCGTGGTCGCTGAGCACCATGCAGGTGGCCTTCTCGTCGCTGAACTCCTGGTTGAACTCGAACCCGAGCCGGGTGAAGAAGTCGACGGAGGCGAGCAGGTCCCGGACGGGGAGGTTCACGAAGATCATCCGCGACATGGGCGCGCGCTCCTTCCTGGTTCGTGGGTGTCGAGGAGGTAGACCGCCGGTCGACGGGAAACTCATCGGTGGTGCGACCGTGCCGAGGACTCACTGCCGGTCGCCGCACTCCCCTGGAAGACAGACGCTCCCCACGGTGAGTTCACCGTGGGGAGCGTCAGACTCCCTGCACCCCTGGTAGCCAGGGACGAGTGGGCTCAGTGGCCGTGCCCGTGACCGTGGCCGGCGCCCGCGGGGGCTTCGTCCTCGTCCTCGGGCTTCTCGACGATGAGCGTCTCGGTGGTGAGCAGCATGCCGGCGATCGACGCGGCGTTGACCAGCGCGGAGCGGGTCACCTTGACCGGGTCGAGCACGCCCTGGGCGACCAGGTCGCCGTACTCGCCGGTGGCGGCGTTGTAGCCCTCACCGACCTTGCCCTCACGGACCTTGGAGACCACGACGTAGCCGTTGTCGCCACCGTTCTCGGCGATCCAGCGCAGCGGCTCGTCGGCCGACTTGGCGACGATGCGCGCACCGGTCGCCTCGTCACCGGTGAGGCCGAGGCTGTCCTGGAGCACGCTCACCGCGTGGACGAGGGCCGAGCCGCCGCCGGCGATGATGCCCTCCTCGATCGCGGCGCGCGTCGCGGAGACGGCGTCCTCGATGCGGTGCTTCTTCTCCTTGAGCTCGACCTCGGTGGCGGCGCCGACCTTGACGACGCACACGCCGCCGGCCAGCTTCGCGAGACGCTCCTGGAGCTTCTCGCGGTCCCAGTCGGAGTCGGTCTTCTCGATCTCGGCCTTGATCTGGTTGACCCGGCCGGCCACCTCGGTGGCGTCACCGGCGCCCTCGACGATCGTGGTGTTGTCCTTGGTGATCGTCACGCGGCGGGCCTGGCCGAGCACCTCGAGCCCGACCTGGTCGAGCTTCAGGCCGACCTCCGGGGAGATGACCTGGCCGCCGGTCAGCGTCGCGATGTCCTGCAGCATCGCCTTGCGGCGGTCGCCGAAGGCCGGGGCCTTCACGGCGGCGGCGTTGAAGGTGCCGCGGATCTTGTTCACGACGAGCGTGGACAGCGCCTCGCCGTCGACGTCCTCAGCGAGGATGAACAGCGGCTTGCCGGCCGAGATGACCTTCTCCAGCAGCGGGAGCAGCTCGGAGATCGCGCTGATCTTGCCCTGGTGGATGAGGATGTAGGCGTCGTCGAGGACGGCCTCCATGCGCTCCGCGTCGGTCACGAAGTACGGCGAGATGTAGCCCTTGTCGAACTGCATGCCCTCGGTGAACTCGAGCTCGGTGCCCATGGTGTTGGACTCCTCGACGGTGATCACACCGTCCTTGCCCACCTTGTCGAACGCCTCGGCGAGCAGCTCGCCGATGTGCGCGTCGCGCGAGGACACGGTCGCGACGGCGGCCATGTCGGCCTTGTCGTCCACGTCGCGGGCGGCGGCGCGCAGGGCGTCGCCGACGGCCTCGACGGCCTTGTCCATGCCGCGCTTGAGCGACATCGGGTTCGCACCGGCGGCGACGGCCCGCAGGCCCTCGTGCACCATCGCCTGCGCGAGCACGGTCGCGGTCGTCGTACCGTCACCGGCGACGTCGTTGGTCTTGGTGGCGACCTCCTTGGTGAGCTGCGCACCGAGGTTCTCGAACGGGTCGTCGACCTCGATCTCGCGGGCCACGGTCACACCGTCGTTGGTGATGGTCGGCGCACCCCACTTCTTGTCGAGGACGACGTAGCGGCCCTTGGGGCCGAGCGTCACCTTGACGGCGTTGGCGAGGGCGTCCACGCCACGCTCGAGGGAACGGCGGGCGTGCTCGTCGAACTCCAGAATCTTCGGCATCTCGTTGATGCACCTTCCTGATGGGTCTCGGTTCGTGCGAAAGACATGCGCCCCAGGGGCCCGAACGGGTCAGGCCGCCCGGGGCGGTGTCGAGGCAGCGTGACTGCTGCCGGGATGCTGCTGTGCTGCTGGGTTGTTGCTGGGTGCTGGTGCGTCAGGCGATGACGGCGAGCACGTCGCGCGCGGAGAGGATGAGGTACTCCTCGCCGGAGTACTTGACCTCGGTGCCGCCGTACTTGCTGTAGATGACCTTGTCGCCGACGTTGACGTCGAGCGGGACGCGGTTGCCGTTGTCGTCGATGCGACCCGGGCCGATGCTCAGGACCTCGCCCTCCTGGGGCTTCTCCTTCGCGGTGTCCGGGATGACCAGGCCAGACGCCGTGGTCTGCTCCGCGTCGAGGGGCTTGACGACGATGCGGTCCTCGAGGGGCTTGATGTTGACCGACACGATGTCGACCTCCACTTTCGAAGTAGTCGAGTGGGTGTTGCATGGTTCGGGTGACTGCTTCGTGTGCGCCGTCGCGGGGGTCGCACGGTCCGCAGTCGCTGGCACACTCGGGGTGAGAGTGCCAACGGCGAATCTAGCACTCGGTCCCCCTGAGTGCCAGGCGGGTCCGCGACCTTCGTCGGTGGCCCGGCGGAGGCCTGCCAGGATGGCCGACGTGGACCTCGAGGCCTTCCGCTGGCTGCTCACCGAGCCCGGCCAGCAGCTGCTGACCCGGGCCACCCATCTGTACGTCGACCACGCCGGCGACCCGGTGCGGACCGCCACCGCCCTGCGCGGCGGCCGGGACGTCGCGCCGGAGCACGCCGCGGCGGCGCTGACCCAGGTCGACCTGCGTGCGCGGGCGGTGCCGAAGCTCGGCGAGGACGCCACCCGGATGTACTTCACGCCCGAGGGCCTCGAGCAGGCCACCCGCGCCCGGGTCGCCGCGCACCGCGCCGCCCGGGTCGCGATGGTGCAGCCGACGAGCGTGCTCGACCTCGGCTGTGGCATCGGCGGCGACCTCGTCGCGCTGGCCCGGGCCGGGCTGACCGTCGCCGGGGTCGACCGCGACGAGCTCCGGGTGGAGGTGGCCCGCGCGAACCTCGACGCGCTGTCGCTCGGCGGGGCGGTGCAGGTCGCGGAGGCGCAGGACGTGGACGTGACGCCGTTCGGGGTGGTGTTCGCCGACCCCGCCCGTCGTACGGCTCGGGGACGGGTGTTCGACGTCGAGGGCTGGTCGCCGTCGTGGGACTTCGTGACCGGGCTGCTGGCCCGGCCGTCGGTGGTCAAGGTCGCGCCCGGCATCCCCCACGAGCAGCTCCCCCACGGCGTCGAGGCCGAGTGGGTCTCCGACGAGGGGGACGTCAAGGAGGCGGCGCTCTGGTCGCCGCAGCTCGCGACCGTCCGACGGCGGGCGACGGTCATCCGCGGCGACGGGCTGGCCTCGCTCACCGACGAGGACGACCCCGGCGCCGGGGTGCGGCCGGTGGGCCGCTGCCTCTACGAGCCCGACGGCGCCGTGATCCGGGCCGGGCTGGTGACCGCGGTCGCGGCCGGGGTGAACGGCGGCCTGGTCGACGAGCACATCGCCTACGTCACCAGTGACGACGCGTTCCGCACGCCGTTCGCCCGGTCCTACGAGGTGCTCGAGGAGCTGCCGTACAAGGAGAAGCACCTCAAGGCGGCGCTCCGGGCCCGCGGCATCGGCCGGCTCACCATCAAGAAGCGCGGTGTCGACGTCGTCCCCGACGACCTCCGCAAGCGCCTGTCCCTGCACGGCGAGCAGGACGCCACCATCGTGATGACCCGGGTCGCCGGCAAGGGCACGTGTCTCCTGGTCCGACCCTTCTAGTCGGCGACCCGCGTCGTCCTGAGCCTGTCGAAGGGTCACCTGGTCGGCAGTCTCACCGGCGTGTCACGCAGGAAGTGACGGGTCGATATCCGGTGGCTTCCGGGGTGGTCCGTCGCGACACTGGACCGATGGTCTCCCTGTCGCAGCTGCTCGCGTTCGGCGTGGCCGCGCTGGTGCTCATCGCGATCCCCGGGCCGAGCGTGGTGTTCGTCATCGGCCGCGCGCTGGCCTACGGCCGCGGCGTCGCGCTGGCGACCGTGCTCGGCAACTCCCTGGGCCTGCTGGTCGTGCTCGCCCTGGTGGCGGTCGGCCTCGGTGTGGTCGTGCAGGAGTCCATCGCGGTGTTCACGGTCCTCAAGCTGCTCGGCGCGGCCTACCTCGTCTACCTCGGCATCCAGGCGGTCCGGCACCGGCACGGCTTCACCGTCGCCGACCGGCGTACGACGGGCGAGGTGCTGTCCCGCCGGCGCGCAGTGCGGCAGGGCTTCGTGGTGGGGGTGTCGAACCCCAAGGCGTTCATGATCTTCGCGGCCGTGCTGCCGCAGTTCGTCGACCGCGGCGCGGGGCACGTGCAGGTGCAGATGCTGCTGCTCGGGGTGCTCGCGTTCTGCATCGCGCTCGGCTCCGACAGCCTGTGGGCGCTGCTCGCGGCGCGGCTGCGCACCTGGTTCCACGCGTCCCCGCGCCGCGGCGAGGCGATGGGCGCCGTCGGCGGGCTGTCGATGATCGGGCTGGGCGTCGGGATCGCGGTGACCGGTCGGCCGGAGTGACCCGTCACAACCTGTGTGACACGCCGCTGAGACCGCCAACCAGGTGACCCTTCGACAGGCTCAGGACGACGCGGGTCGGCGAGTCAGGTCGAGCGGCCGAGGGAGTTCATCAGCCGGTCCTGCGGGGAGGCGTCCGGGGCGGGGTCGACGGGGGCGGCGATGACACCGTTCTCGCGCATCACGTCGCCCATCGCGTCGACCTGCCCCTGGACGCGCTGCACGTCCCGGGGGTCGATGGTGTCGTCCTGGCCGGTGGCGCGGGCGAGGTCCCAACCGTGCACGACGAGGTCGAAGTTCACGAAGCCGTCGACGCTGGCACCGAACGTGGACCGGCCGAAGCGGCCGTCGTACTCCTCGGCGACCCGGTCCGGGTCGTCGAGGTCGGCCTGCATCTGGTCGCGGGCCGCGGCCCAGGCACCAGCCGGGTCCTCCGCGACCGGCGGGTGGTCGACCAGCGAGCGGCCCACCAGCTGCTGGAAGCGGCCGTGCACCTCCACCACGTGGCCGACGAGGTCGCGGGCGGTCCACTGCTCACAGGGGGTCTGGTTCGACCAGGCGTCGTCAGGCACCCCCTCGATCCGCGCGGTCAGGGTGGCGGCGAGGCGCCGGTAGCGCTCGGAGACGTCTTCCATGCCGCCGAGCCAACCACGAATCGCGCCCGTGCCGGGTCCCGTCGACCCGTCACTTCCTGCGTGACACGGCGGTGAGACGGCCTTCCAGGTGACCCTTCGACAGGCTCAGGACGACGCGGGTCGACGTCAGGAACAGCCGGAGCGAGGGACACCGGAGACCGCGACGGGGAGGTGCCCGGGGGCAGAGGACCGGCCCAGGAGCACCGACACGAGCGCGCTCATCGCGCCCGGGGTCTCGCCGAACGTCGCGAGCCGCGCCCGGCGGGCGGTGCTGCGGCCGAGCACGTAGGGCGTGTCCATGGCCACCACCACGTCCCCGCGCACGGAGCGGTTCGGGTAGCCGACCAGCCGCACGGTCGTGCCCTTGGCCTTCTTCTTGCGGACCACCGGCAGGCCGGCGGCGGACGCGGCGGCCCGGAAGCGGGCGACCGCGGACGCGGGGCCGGACACCTTCACCTTGGGGCCGACCAGCCGGCCGCCGCAGGGGCCGGAGACCGACGTGAGCGCGGCCGCGGACAGCCGCCGGGAGACCGTGCCGCTGGACCCGGGGGCGCGCGGGCGCGCGACGCTCGCCTTCTGGTGCAGCATCAGCGCGACCAGCCGGGTGGCCGCCTGGTCGAGGCGGGCCTGGTCGAGCCGGCCGTCGCGGACCGCGGCCGCGATCCCGTCCCGGGCGACGCGGGGGTCGGGCGGCATCAGCACCACGTCCTCCCCCGCCTTCAGAGCGCGCACGGACGCGGCCGCGCTGCCGAACCGCTGCGCCACCGCCCCCATCTGCAGCGAGTCGGTGAACGCGACGCCGCGGAAGCCCATCCGCTCGCGCAGCAGGCCGGTGACCGCCGCGTGCGACAGCGACGACGGCATCCGCGGGTCGAGCGCGCGCACGTCGAGGTGGCCGACCATCACCGCGGACGCGTCGGCGGCCAGGCCGGCGCGGAACGGCACCAGGTCGCCGTCCTCCAGCTGCTTGATCGACTTGCGCTGCACGGGCAGGCCGACGTGGCTGTCGGTGGTGACCGAGCCGTGGCCCGGGAAGTGCTTGAGCACCGGCACCAGACCGGCGGACGCGAAGCCCTTCATCGCCGCGACCGCGTGGTCGGCGACCCGCCCCGGGGACGACCCGGCGCTGCGGGCGCCGATCGCGGGGTCGGCGGGACCGGAGGTGACGTCGGCGTCCGGCGCGAAGTCGACGTTGAAGCCCATCGCCCGCAGCTCCCCGCCGCTGGCGGCGTAGGCGGAGCGGGTCAGCGCCGGGTCGCCGGCGGCGCCGGTGCTCATGAACGCCGGGAAGGACGTGGCGCCGGCGGTGACCCGCGCGACCCGTCCGCCCTCCTGGTCGACGCCGACCAGCACCGGCCACGGCCGGTGCACGCCGTGCTGCAGGGCGCGGTTGGCGCGGGCGATCTGGGCGGCGCTGGTGAGGTTGGCGCTGAACGGGATGACGCCGCCGAGGTGCAGCCGGTTGACGAGGGCGGTCGGTGCGCCGGTGCCGGAGTACGACGCGACGATGACCTGGCCGGCCCGCTCGCGCAGCGACAGCCGTCCGACGTAGGAGCGGGCGCGGGCGATCTCGGCGTCGGTGGGCCCCCAGCCGGCGGGGACCGGCAACGGCCGGAAGCTCCCGGTGTCGCTGCTGCCGCCCTGCGGCCAGCTGCCCGAGGCCGACGCCGGCCGCGGGTCGTCGCGCACGGTCGCGGTGCCGCATCCGGACAGCACGAGCAGCGCCGCCGTCGCGGCGGCCGTCGCGACCCGTCGTGCACGCATCACGCCAGTGTGCCAACCGCCGCCGACCCCGGCCAAGAACCTGTCGCGGGCGGTCCGGCCGTCGGCCTAGCGTGCCCGGCATGGACGTGCAGCGTCGCCGTGGCGGCCGGGCCCTGGCCGCCGAGCTCGCGCCGCACCTCGACGCGTGGACGGCCGCGCAGCCGTACGCCGCGCACGTGCACTCCGGCGACGTCGGCTGGCACCTGCGCTCGGGCCAGGACGCGGTCGACGGGACGCTCCTGGCGTGGGACGTCGACGGCGCACCGGTCGCGGCCGGCCTGCTCGACGCCGGCGTGCTGCGCACGGCGTTCGCACCCGGCTGGTCGGCGTCGTCCGAGCTCGCGGCGCCGGTCGCGGAGCAGGACGCGGACCTGGACTACGTCGACGCCCTGTCCGGTACGGCGCTCCGTCACCACCTGCTCGCGGCCGGCTGGTCGGCCGACCCGGACCCGTGGGTGGTGCTGCACAAGGACCTCGGGCCCGCCGACGCGGAGCACGACGACCCGGACACGCGGCCGGTCGACGGGCCGTCCGACGTCGAGGAGCGGGTGGCCGGTGCAGCGGTCGGCCTTCGCGCCCGGCTCGACGTTCACGCCGGCGCTGTGGGAGCAGATGGCGGCCGGTCCGACGTACGACCGGCGGTTCGAGATGGTCGCCCGGACGCCGGACGGGGTGGCGGCCGCGGCGGCGACCGGCTGGTTCGCGGGGCCCGGGGCGACCGCGATCCTCGAGCCGGTGGGGACGCACCGCGACCACCAGCGACGCGGGTACGGCCGGCGGGTCAACCTCGCGGTGATGGCGGCGCTGGCCCGGGCCGGCGCGAGCGGGATCCGGGTGCACACGCCCGCGTCGAACCAGGCGGCGGTGCGGGCCTACGAGTCCTGCGGGCTGCGGCAGGTGGACTGGACGACGGCGGTCACCCGGGTGGGGTGACCGCCGTCGCGGGGTGCTGCTGCGGCGAGCGGTCAGGGCAGGTAGTACATCGGGTTCGGCACCTTGAAGGTGCGGTCGGCGTAGCCGCCGTAGAGGTCGCTGAACTGGTCGCCGAAGTTCGCGACGATGTCGTAGCCGAGGACTCGATGTGCGCACGGGTCTGGGACTTGCGCTCGACGGTGGAGCACGGACGGCGTGCCGGTCGTGGTGCAGGTGTCGTAGGCGTGCGTGAAGTCCGTGTCGCAGGTGATCCACGACTGCCCGGCGTCGTCCTTGAGGTCCACCTGGCTGGTCGTCGACCGGGAAGCGCTCGTTCGCCAGGTTGGTCTCGGTGCCGGCGCGCTGGCGCCTCGGGGCGGCCGGTCAGGAAGAACACGGTGTAGCCGTGCGGCCTTCGGCCTGGTTGGCCAGGTCCGCCATGTCCGGGCACCGCCGGGAACGCAGCCGCGTTCACGAACGCCGCGTTGCTGGTCGGGTTGTAGACGAAGTTGCTGTAGATCTCGTAGTTGTACGTGTTCAGCGACGTGTCGTCGACGTCGAAGCAGGATCGCCTTCCTGCCCGGGGTCGCCGGTGCCGGCTTGCCCTGCTCCTTGGCGACGCCGCTGGCGTGCTTCGGGTCCGCGAGGTAGGACCAGGCCTCGTCGGTCAGGCCGCCCATCTCCTGCGCGTAGGCGCCGGTGTCGGAGAAGGTGCGCAGGTTGGTCGTGCCGTCGACCGGGTTCGTGGCGCTGGACGGCTTGTCGCCGTAGTACGCCTTGATCGCCGTCTTGACCTGGTCGATGTTCTGGATCTGGTCGGCGCGGGTCGGCTGCGTGGGCGGAGCCGGCACAGCGGGCGCGTCCTTCGACGCCGCGGCGGTCTGGAGACCGAGGGCGCCGAACGCCGCGATCGAGGCGGCGACCGCGAGCACGCTCACGGAGCGCCGGCCGGACAGGAGGGAGCTGGGGGTCATGCGGACACCTTCCGAGGAGTGACAGCTGCAACTTGCACACTGCAAGGGGTCAGGCTGCCACGCAGGTGCACCCAGGTCACTACACAGAAGGCAAAGAACCCATAACGGTCAGCGCGGACCGAGCACGACGGCGGAGCGCGCCGGCACCAGCACCTTCCCGTCGGCGGGCTCGACGTCCTCCCACGCCGAGCAGGGGTACGTCGTCCGCGGCCACGTCGCACGGCCAGGCGGAGTCGGCCAGGTTGACCAGCACCGTGCAGGACCCGCGCACGGAGCGGAGCCGGCGGTCCTCCCAGGTGACCGAGACCCGGTCGAGCCGGGGGTCGCGCAGGTCGGGGCGGTCGCGGCGCAGCCGGATCAGGTCGGCGTACCACCGCAGCAGCCGGGCGTGCGGCTCGCGCTGAAGCTCGGCCCAGTCGAGCCGGGACCGGGCGAAGGTGTCGGGGTCCTGCGGGTCGGGGACCTCGTCCTCGCTCCAGCCGTGCGAGCCGAACTCCGCCTTGCGGCCGGCGGCCGTCGCGGCGGCGATGTCGGGGTTCGTGTGGTCGGTGAAGAACTGCCACGGCGTCCGGGCGCCCCACTCCTCCCCCATGAACAGCATCGGCGTCCACGGCGAGGTGAGCAGCACCGCCGCCCCGCAGGCCAGCAGTCCCGGGTCGAGGTCGAGCTGCGCACCGGAGAGCCGGTCGCCCTGGGCGCGGTTGCCGACCTGGTCGTGGGTCTGCAGGGACGCGACGAAGTGCCAGCCGGGGACGGTCGCCGGGTCGACCGGCCGCCCGTGGTGCCGGCCGCGGAAGGTCGACATGGTGCCGTCGTGGAAGAAGGGCGTGCGCAGCACCTTCGCGAGCGCGTCGGGGTCGGCGAAGTCGGCGTAGTAGCCCTGGGTCTCCCCCGTCAGCGCGACGTGCAGGGCGTGGTGCACGTCGTCGGCCCACTGGCCGTGCATGCCGAGGCCGCCGACCGCGTCGCCGGCGCCGCGCGGGGTGACCGTGCGGGGGTCGTTGCGGTCGGACTCGGCGACGAGCCACAGCGTCCGGCCGGTCTCGGCGGCCAGCGCGTCCACCTCGCGGGCCATCTCCTCCAGCACGTGCAGCGCCGAGTCGTCGTGCAGCTCGTGGACGGCGTCGAGCCGCAGGCCGTCGACGTGGAAGTCGCGCAGCCACTGCCGGGCGTTGTCGAGCACCCAGCGACGTACCTCCTGGCTCTCGGCGCCGTCGAGGTTCAGCGCCTGTCCCCACGGGGTGACGTAGTGGTCGTTGAAGTAGGGGCCGATCTCGCCGAGGTAGTTGCCGTCCGGGCCGAGGTGGTTGTAGACGACGTCGAGGCAGACCGCGAGGCCGAGGCCGTGCGCCGCGTCGACGAAGCGGTGCAGGGCGGCGGGGCCGCCGTACACCTCGTGGACGGAGTACGGCGCGACACCGTCGTAGCCCCAGTTGTGCCGGCCGGGGAAGGACGCGAGCGGCAGCAGCTCGACGACGTCGACGCCGAGCTCGACCAGGTGCGGGAGCCGTTCGACGGCGGCGTCGAGCGTGCCGTCGGGGGTGAAGGTGCCGACGTGGGTCTCGTAGATCACCGCGCCCTCGAGCGGCACCCCGCGCCAGTCCTGGTCGGTCCAGGTGAGGGCGTCGACGTCGAACGCGGCGGACCGGCCGTGCGGCCCGTCGGGCAGCCGCAGCCCGCGCGGGTCGGGACGCGGGTCGCCGCCGTCGAGGGAGAACGCGTAGCGGTCGCCGCCGGCCAGGTCGGGACCGCCGCGCCACCACCCGCCCTCGTCCCGGACCAGCGCGTGCCGGCCGTCGTCCAGCACCAGCTCGACCGTCCGGGCGTGCGGCGCCCACAGGGACGGGGTCATCGCATGTGCACCTTGCGCAGCAGCGCGACCGGGTAGTCGGCGAGCACGTCGGCGCAGCGGTTGACCTCGCCGCCGTGGAGGACGCCGGTCAGCTCGTCGCGCCAGAGCCCCTCGGGCAGGGTGAAGGTCGCGTCGCCCCAGCCGCCGAACGCGTCGAGCCGGCGCGGCGCGCGGGTCGCGAGCACCGCGACCTCGCCGCCGCGGACGAACCCGACGAGGTGGCGGGAGGTGCCGCGCAGCGGTGCGTACGTCGACCGGTCGGCGAAGGCCTCGCGCAGCTCCCGGCGGAGCATCAGCGCCTTGTGGGTGACCAGCAGCTTCTCGTCGGACAGGTCGCGGGGCGCGTCGTGCTGCACGTGCGCGAGGCGGGCGCGGCGGTCGTCGTAGTCGACCGGCCGCCGGTTGTCGGGGTCGACCAGGGACAGGTCGACGAGCTCGCAGCCCTGGTAGGTGTCCGGCACCCCGGGCAGGGTGAGCTGGAGGAGCTTCTGGCCGAGCACGAACGCGCGCACGACGTCGCGGTTGTGGTCGACCGCGGTGCGCACCAGGGCGTCGAGCTCGCCGCCCCCGGCGGCGTCCGCGGCCAGCGCCAGGACGCGGGCTTCGTACTCGGGGTCGGGGTCGAGCCACGAGGTGCGCTGCTTGGACTCCCGCATCGCCTTGGTGAGGTAGGTCGCGACCCGGTCCTCCTCGACGGGCCCGACGCCGGCGAGCGTCTGCCAGACCAGGTGCGCCGTCGGGGCGTCGACGCCCCGCTCCCGCGCCGCGGCGGCGAACGCGTCGGAGCAGCGCTGCCACGCCTCGGCGTCAGCGGCGACGGCCGCGAGCCGGGCACGGACGTCCTCGCTGCGCTTGGTGTCGTGCGTGGACAGGGTGGTCATGCCGAGCGGCCAGTGCTGCTGCTGGTGCGCGGCCCAGTCGTGCAGGTCGTCGGCGGAGGCCACGTCGAGCAGGTCCGGGTCGCCGCCGACCTCGTTGAGGCCGACCTGGCGGTGCCAGCGGTAGAACGCCGTGTCCTCGATGCCCTTGGCCATCACCGGCCCCCAGGTCTGCTGGAGCCGGACCGCGAAGTCGCGGGCCGCCGCGTCGCCCGGGGCGACGGCGAGCCCGACGAGGCTCTCGAGCTCCGGCTTCAGGTCGGGTCGCACGGCGGCGGCCCGGTCACCGGCGCGGGTGAGCCGCTCGCGGGCCTGGTCGTCGACGGACCCGTCGGGGCCGACGTAGGCGCGGTAGACCTCGCACGCCACGAGCAGCTCCGCGACCGCCTCGGTGAGCCGGTCCGGGTCCGCATCGGGCAGCGCCTCCCGGGCGCGCCGTACGAGCCGGCGGTGCTCGGGGACCAGCACCCGGTCGACCACCTCGCGCTTGGACTCCTCGACGACGTGCTCGAGCGACGGGTCGCCGCCGGTGTCGGTCCAGGCGTCCTGGAGGGCGGGCGCGGTGGCGGGGTCGAGCAGCGCGGCCGACACGACCTTGGCCGCGTCGTAGCCGGTGGTGCCGTCGCAGGCCCACGGCGGCAGGGTCTCGTCGCCCTCGAGGATCTTCTCGACCCAGATCGCGCTGCCGGGCCGGAGCGCGGCACGGAGCCGGTCGACGTACCCGGCGGGGTCGGCCAGCCCGTCCGGGTGGTCGATGCGGAAGCCCTCGACGATGCCGCGGTGGTTGAGGTCGACGAGCAGCCGGTGGGTGGCGTCGAAGACGTCCGGCTCCTCGACGCGTACGGCGACCAGCCCGTCCACGTCGAAGAAGCGGCGGTAGTTGAGCACGTCGTCCTTCTCGCGCCACCCGGCCAGCACGGTAGTGCTGCCGGTCGAGGACCGCGGCGACGTCCGCGCCGGCGTCGCCGTCCCAGGTGCCGGTCGCGACCGGGAACACGTGGTCGTGGTAGCGCAGGACCCGCTCGCCGTTCTCCTCGCCGAGCCGCAGGTCGCCCTTGGCCAGGACGTCGGCCAGGGGCTCCCAGAGCACCGGCAGGCCGATCTTCCCGTCGAGCGCCTCCCAGTCCACGTCGAACCAGTGCGCGTGCGCGGCCTCCCGGCCGTGCGCGAGGACGTCCCAGAGCGGGGCGTTGCTGCTCTCGGGGGCGACGAGCGCCATGTGGTTGGGCACCACGTCGACCACCAGGCCGAGGCCGTGCTGGCGGGCGGTGGCGGCCAGCCGCTCCAGGCCTTGCGCGCCGCCCAGCTCCTCGCTGACCCGGTCGTGGTCGAGGACGTCGTAGCCGTGCATCGAGCCCGGCACGGCCTGGAGCACCGGGGACAGGTAGAGGTGGCTGACGCCGAGGTCGGCGAGGTAGGGCACGACCAGCCTGCGCGTCGGCGAAGGTGAAGCCGGCGTGCAGCTGGAGGCGGTAGGTGGCGGTCACGGGTGCCGCCTACCCGCAAACACCCTGCCTGACACGGTGGGTCAGCCCACGTTCTCGCGCTCGGCGCCCACGGTCGTGTCGTCACCGTGCCCGGTGTGCACCACCGTGTCGTCCGGCAGCGCGAACAGCCGCTCCCGGATCGAGCCGACCAGCACGTCGGCGTCGCTGTAGGACCGGCCGGTCGCGCCGGGCCCGCCCTGGAACAGGGTGTCGCCGGTGAACACGCAGCCGAGCTCGTCGGCGACGAAGCAGACCGCGCCGGGCGCGTGACCCGGGCGTGTGCAGGACCCGCAGCGTGGTGCCCGCGACCTCGATCTCCTGGCCGTCGGAGAGGTCGGCGTCCCAGAGCTCGTCGGTGTGCGTCAGCTCCCACAGCGGCCGGTCGTCCGGGTGCAGCAGGATCGGCGCGTGCACCCGCTGCCGCAGCGCCGGGGCCACCCGGACGTGGTCGTCGTGGGCGTGCGTGCACAGGATCGCCTTGACCCGCCGCTCCCCGACGACCGCGAGGATGCCGTCGACGTCGTGCGGGGCGTCGATGACCACGCACTCCTCGTCGTCGCCGACCACCCAGACGTTGTTGTCGACGTCGAAGGTCTCGCCGTCGAGCGAGAACGTGCCCGACGTGACGCCGTGGTCCACCCGGGCGGTCATCAGAAGACCACCACCGAGCGCAGCACGCCGCCCTCGTGCATCTTGGCGAAGGCGGCTTCGACGTCCCCGAGCCCGATCTCCTCGGACACGAACGCGTCGAGGTCGAGCCGGCCCTGCTGGTAGAGGTCGACCAGCATCGGGAAGTCGCGCGACGGCAGGCAGTCGCCGTACCAGCTGGACTTGAGGGAGCCACCGCGGCCGAACACGTCGATCAGCGGGAGGTCGGGCACCTTCATGTCCGGGGTCGGCACGCCCACGAGTACGACGGTCCCGGCGAGGTCGCGCGCGTAGAACGCCTGCTTCCACGTCTCCGGACGGCCGACCGCGTCGATGACCACGTCGGCGCCGAACCCGCCGGTGAGCTCCTGGATCGCGGCCACCGGGTCGGCGTCGCTGCTGTTCACGGTGTGCGTGGCGCCGAGGTTGCGGGCCCACTCGAGCTTCCGGTCGTCGAGGTCGACGGCGATGATCTTCGCCGCACCGGCCAGCCGGGACCCGGCCACGGCCGCGGCACCGACGCCGCCGCAGCCGATCACCGCGACGCTCTGGCCGCGGCCGACGTGGCCGGTGTTGATCGCCGCGCCGAGGCCGGCCATCACGCCGCAGCCGAGCAGCCCGACGGCGGCCGGCCGTGCGGACGGGTCGACCTTGGTGCACTGCCCGGCGGCGACCAGGGTCTTCTCCGCGAAGGCGCCGATGCCGAGGGCCGGGGACAGCTCGGTGCCGTCCTCCAGGGTCATCTTCTGGGTGGCGTTGAAGGTGGCGAAGCAGTACCACGGCTCGCCGCGGTCGCAGGCCCGGCAGCTGCCGCAGACGGCCCGCCAGTTGAGCACCACGAAGTCACCGGGGGCGAGGTCGGAGACGCCCTCCCCGACCGACTCCACGACGCCCGCGGCCTCGTGGCCGAGCAGGAACGGGAAGTCGTCGTTGATGCCGCCCTCGCGGTAGTGCAGGTCGGTGTGGCAGACCCCGCAGGCCTGCACCTGGACCACCGCCTCACCCGGACCGGGGTCGGGGACGTTCACGGTCTCGATCGAGACCGGCTCACCCTTCGCCTTCGCCACGACTGCGCGCACCTGCTGCATGGAACTCCTCCCGCCTGCTGGTCCCCGTCGTGTCGAACCTAGCGGGAAGCCCTGACGTCGAGTCGTGGACGGTCTACAACCGGGGGATGGTGGTCCCGGCTAGGAGCCGCGTGTTCCCGAGGTGGGTCCCGCTGGTCGCCTACCGCCGCTGGTCCGGACAGGTCGGAGGCTCGAGGTACGCGGAGCGCCTGATCGCCACGTGACGACCGGTCCTCATCTCGCCAGCAAGAATCCGGCGGCGGCGACGTAGGCCAGCACCAGCAGCGCACCGACCGGGCGCGGCAGGGTGCCCGACCGGAGCCCGACCAGCAGCACCAGCGGGAGCAGCGCGGTCGCGCCCGCGACGGTGAGGATCACGTTGTGCCGGCCCAGACCCAGCGGGCTGACCAGCGCGCCCATCCCGAGCGAGACGGTCGCGTTGTAGGCGACGGCCCCGACCGTGCCGGCGACCACCACCTCGGTGAGCCCGCGCCGCCGCCCCGCCCAGACCAGGGCGACCATCTCCGCGCTGGTCGCGAGCGCCAGCACGGTCAGGCCGATGGCGGACTCGCCGATGCCGAGCGCGTCGACCAGGCCCTCGGCGCCGCGCACCGCGAGGAACCCTCCGGCGACCATGCCGAGCAGGCCGAGCAGCACCATCAGCAGCGCCTTGCCGGTCGCCTCGTCCGTGCCGCGGGACGGCCGCAGCTCGCCCTTGGCGTCGAGCTCGGCCATCTCGCCGATCAGCGGCGGCTCCTGCTCGCGCCGCCAGACCCACACGACGCCCGCGACGTACAGCAGCACGAGGATGCCGCCCTCGAGCCGGCCGAGCACGCCGTTGAGCAGGAACAGCCAGGCCACCGCACCGAGGACGGCGGACGCGACGGCGTACTCCGCGCGTGCGCCTCGTCACCGGCAGCCGGGTGACCAGCGCGGCCAGGCCAAGGGTGAGCGTGAGGATGACGAGGTTCGCGCCGATCGCGTCGCCGGCGGCGAGGGCGGGATGCCCCTGCCCGGATGCCAGCATCGCGGTGATGGCCTCCTCCGGCTCGGCTCCGGCGAGCAGCAGCGCGAGCGCGAGCACGCTGACCCCGAGCCGCGACGACGCGGCGGTGACGTTCTCGGCGAACCCCTCGGCCCCCGCGGTCAGCAGCGCGGCGCCCACAACGAGCAGGACCAGGGAGATCACGAGTGCCAGCACGCACCGATTCTCCCGCGCCTCCCTCCTGGCCGGGATGCAACCCGTCCGGCGGGTTCCGCGTCTTGGGGATGTCGATGACGGAAGGATGGTGAGGACGGTGCAGCTCGCAGTGGAGACGGGGGTCGGAGCGACGATGGACGTGGGTACGACGGACCGCGACGCGGACTTCGCGGCCTACATGGCCGCCCGGCAGCCGAGCCTGCTGCGCACGGCGTACCTGCTGACCGGGGACCGGCACACCGCCGAGGACCTGGCGCAGACGGCGTTCGCGAAGCTGTACCTGTCCTGGGACCGCGTGCAGCGGCGGGAGCTGGTCGACGGGTACGTCCGCCGGATCCTCGTCAACGAGCACAGCTCGCTGTGGCGGCGGGCGTGGAAGCGAAACGAGCACAGCACCGACACCCTGCCCGACCAGGCGTTCGTCGACGTGCACCACGACGGCGTCAACGACGCGCTGTGGGAGTTCATGCAGACGCTGCCGCGCAAGCAGCGCGCGGTGGTCGTGCTGCGCTACTACGAGGACCTCAGCGAGGCGGAGACCGCGCAGGTGCTCGGCATCTCCGTGGGCACCGTGAAGTCCCAGGCCAGCCGGGCCCTGGCCGCCCTGCGGTCCCGGGTCCAGGACAATCCCGTGCTCGCGAAGGACCGGGAGGAGGAGCGATGAGCGACCACGAGAAGGACCTGCTGAGCAATGCGCTCCACGACCGCGCCCGCGACGTGGGCGACGACCAGCCGATCGACCTGGCCGCGGTGCGCGGCCGGGCGCACGGCATCCGGCGCCGCCGCCGGGTGGCGGCCGGGCTGGCCGTGGCCGCCGCGGTGGCGGTGGCGGTGCCGGTCGGGCTGAGCAGGGTGGCGCACATCGCCCAGCAGCGTCGGCCCCGCCGGGCAGCACACCGCGACCAGCACCCCCAGCCCGGGCCCGACCCGCACCACGGCGCCTGCGCCCGCGCCCGGGACGGCGGTGCCGGTGGTGCCCTCGGAGCTGCCGCAGGGCGACCCGCCGACGGTGCCGTGGCTGGAGGGCCGCACGCTGCACCACGACGGCACCACGACCGAGCTGCCCCCGGGCCGCTGGTCCGACGTGGCCGCCTACCGCGGCGGCTGGCTGGCCGTGCAGGAGTCCAACCGGGGCAACCGGCTGGTGCGCATCGACGCCGGCGGCGCGGTCACCAGCGACAAGCCCGGCGGCGTCCGGATCGACACCAGCGCCGACGGCACCCAGCTCGCCTGGGTCGAGGACGGCGTGCTGCACCGGGGCCTGGCCAGCGGGCACTCCGAGGGCGAGGACACCCAGACGGTGCCGAAGGGCTACGACGCCCAGGTGGCCGGGTTCGCCGCGGCCGGCTCGGTCGTCTACACCCTGACCGGCACCAGCGACGAGAACGCCGGCGACCAGACCGTGCATGTCACCGACTTCACCGACGACCGCACGGTGCCGGGACTGGTCCACGCCCGGTCCAGCAACGACGAGGCGGGGCTGGTCGCGGGGACCACGCGGTTCGACGTGGACACCGGCGGCGCCTGCTTCGCGATGGTCTTCCCGTCCGGGGAGCAGCTGTGGTCGGACTGCCGGCACAGCGTCGACACGCTGAGCCCGGCCGGCCGGTTCGTCACCGGCCAGTCCTCCGGTTGCGACCAGCAGTACGGCTGCGGCGAGCTGCTGGTCCGGCAGGCCCGGACCGGGCAGCCGGTGGTCGAGTTCGCCGCACCCCGCCGCGCCGACGGCACCTCCTTCGGCATCGTCGGCTGGGAGGACGAGGAGCACATGCTCGGCGTCGCCTACACCTACCCCACCGGGGAGTGGTGGCTGCTCCGGTTCGGCGTCGACGGCTCCGTCGAGCGGGTCGCCGGCCCGGTCAAGGGTGTGGAGTACGAGCCGGCGTTCGGGCTGCCGACGAGCTGACCCCAGCGGGGTCGGGCAGCTCAGCCGGCGAGGACCGACGTGACCGGCAGCGACGAGTCCGCGGGCAGGTCCAGCGCGGAGGGCCTCCGGCCCCGGGCCACCATCTCGGCGCCGAGGGCGGCGACCATGGCGCCGTTGTCGGTGCACAGCCCGGGCCGCGGCACCCGCACCCGGATGCCCTTGGCGGCCGCGCGTTCCTCGGCCAGCACCCGCAGCCGGGAGTTCGCCGCGACGCCGCCGCCGATGAGGATGTCCTCGATGCCCTCGCTGGCCGCGGCGTCGACGGCCTTGCGGGTGAGCACGTCGCAGACCGCCTCCTGGAACGACGCGGCGACGTCCTCGACGGGCACCGGCTCCCCTGCCCGCTCCCGGGCCTCGACCCAGCGCGCGACGGCGGTCTTCAGCCCGGAGAACGAGAAGTCGAAGCGGTGCCGCTCCAGGTCGCGCCGGGACGTGAGCCCGCGCGGGAAGTCGATGGACACCGACGAGCCGGACCGCGCCGCCTTGTCGATGTGCGGGCCGCCCGGGAACGGCAGCCCGAGCAGCCGGGCGACCTTGTCGAAGGCCTCGCCGGCGGCGTCGTCGATGGTGGCGCCGAGGGGTACGACGTCCCCGGTCACGTCCCCGACGCGCAGCAGCGAGGAGTGCCCGCCGCTGACCAGCATCGCGACGCACGGGTCGGGCAGCGGGCCGTGCTCGAGCTGGTCGACGGCGACGTGCGCGGCGAGGTGGTTGACGCCGTAGAGCGGCTTGCCGAGCCCGACCGCGAGCGCCTTGGCGGCGGCGACCCCGACGAGCAGGGCGCCGGCGAGACCGGGACCGCTGGTCACGGCGATGGCGTCGACGTCGTACAGCGCGATGCCGGCCTCGGCGCACGCCCGCTCGATCGTCGGGACCATCGCCTCGAGGTGGGCGCGGGAGGCGACCTCGGGCACCACGCCGCCGAACCGGGCGTGCTCCTCGACGCTGGAGGCGACCGCGTCGGCGAGCAGGGTGTGCCCGCGGACGACGCCGACACCGGTCTCGTCGCAGGAGGTCTCGATGCCGAGGACGAGCGGCTGGTCCGTCATGGCGCTCATTGTGGCAACCGCTCCATCACGACAGCCGCGGACCCGTCGCGGTAGTAGCGGTCGCGCCGCGCGATCTCGGTGAAGCCCTCGGCCGCGTAGAACGCGATCGCGCCCGCGTTGCGCTCGCTCACCTCCAGCAGCATCCGGCGGTCCGTCGACGCCGCCTCCAGCAGCGCGTGCGCGAGACCGTGCCGGCGGCGGTCCGGGCGGACCGCGATCCGCATCAGGTCCAGCACGTCGCCGGCAGCGAGCGTGACGACGTAACCCGCGATGCCGACGTCGTCGGCGACCAGCACCCGTCCGGCGGTGACCTCGGCCCCGACCGACGCGGGCGTCCAGGCGTCGGCGCCGAACAGGTCGGCCTCCAGCGCCGCCAGCGCGTCGACGTCGGCGGCCGTCGCGGGCCGGAGGCTCACGACACCGGCTTGCGGGCGCCCGGGGCGGCGACGTCGGGACGGCGGAGGTACATCGGCTCGGGGTCGAGCAGCTCCGCCCGCTCGTCGGTCACCACCCGCGCCAGCACGCCGGCGTCCGGGTGCTCGGGGCCGACGGCGTGCGGGAACGCCTCGGGGTAGAGCAGTGCGCCCGCCCCCACGACGGGTGCGTCGGTGGCCACGTCGGCCGGGCGCGACACGTGCGGCCCGTCGAGGCGGGCACCGGTCTCGTCGTACGACGCCCAGTAGACCTCCTTGCGGCGGGCGTCCGTCGCGACCACGAACGGGCCGGTCACGGCGCCCGTGTCGACGGCCTCGACGGCCAGCACGTCGAGGGTGCACACGCCGTACACCGGGACGTCGAGGGCCAGCGCCAGCGTGCGTGCGGTGACCAGGCCGACCCGCAGGCCGGTGAACGGGCCGGGGCCCACGCCGACGGCGATCGCGGTGACGTCCTGCCGTGGCACCCACGCCTCGTCGAGCACCGCGGTGATGGCCGGCGCGAGCAGCTCGCCCTGCCGCCGGGCGTCCACCACGGTCTGGGAGGCGACCACCCGCTCGCCGTCGTGCAGGGCCACGGTGACGGCCGGGGTGGCGGTGTCGAACGCGAGCAGCACCCGCCGAACGCTACCTCCCGCCGCCCCGTCGCCCGACCCGCCGACCCGTCACCTGGTTGGCGGACTCAGCGGTGTGTCGCGCAGGAAGTGACGGGTCAGCCGGCGAGGGCGGTGAGGTCGACGCCCTGCCAGCGGAGGCCCACCGGCGTCAGCCGCAGCGTCCGGGTCTCGTCGTCGGTGTCCCCGTGGTCGCGGAGGATCTCCACCTCGAGCCGGTCGTCGGTGAGGTCCTCGGCAAGCCCGGTCCCCCACTCGACGACGGTGACGGCCTCCTCCAGCGACGCGTCGAGGTCGAGGTCGTCGAGCTCGAGGGCGCCGTGCAGGCGGTACGCGTCGACGTGGACCAGCGCCGGGCCGTCCACCAGCGACGGGTGCACGCGGCTGATCACGAAGGTCGGGGAGGTCACGTCGCCGCGCACCTGCAGGGCCGCGCCGAGCCCCTGGGTGAACGTCGTCTTGCCGGCCCCCAGGTCCCCGCTGAGCACGAGCAGGTCACCGGCGCGCAGCAGCGCGGCGAGCCGGGTCGCGAGCCCCCGCGTCTCGTCCGCGGTCGCCGCGACGACGCTGACCGTCACGAGACCTGGCTGGCGCGGCCGCGGCCGGCCCTGCCGACGAGGTCGTCGAGGGCCGCGTTGACGCGGTCCTTCTCCTCGAGGATCACCATGTGTCCGGCCCCCAGGCACTCGACCAGGGTGGCCTGCGGGATCCGCTTGGCCATCTTGCGGCTGTGCCCGACCGAGGTCAGCACGTCCTTGGTGCCGGTGATGATGGTGGTCGGCACGTCCGTGAAGGCCGCGAGCACGTCGAACTTGTCGAGCCTGTCGAAGTTCGGGAAGAACTGCGCGAGCACCTCGAACGACGTCGCCGCCAGCATGTTGTTGACGAACTCGACGTACGACGCCGGGACGTCCTCGCCGAAGGCGAACTGGTCGGCGACGAGGTAGCCGACGTTCGAACCGCGCCGGCGCACCCGGTCGACGATCTCGGGCGCGAGCGAGAGACCGGCCATGATCCGCGGGGCGATCTGCCCGCCGATCGAGTCGGGGATCAGCCGGCCGAGGACCCGGTGCGTCTTGAGACCACCGGCCGTGGTCGAGATCAGGGCCACCCCGGTCACCCGGTCCCGGAACACCTCCGGGTGCCGCTCGGCGAACGCCATGATCGACATGCCGCCCATCGAGTGTCCGAGCAGCACGACCGGCCCGTTGGGCACCAGGTCGTCGAGCACGCGCCGCAGGTCGTCGCCGAGCTGCTCGATGGTCGCGTGGTGGTTGTCCGAGCGGCCGGACCGGCCGTGCGAGCGCTGGTCGTAGAACACCATGCGGTGCTTGCCGCGGAAGTACTCCCGCTGGAAGTGCCAGCAGTCCAGGTTCAGCGCGTAGCCGTGCACGAACACCAGGGTCGCCTCGGACGGCTCCGCCCGGCGCAACCGCCGGATCCCCTTCGGCGGCTGGGTCTTCGCGGCCACGTCGGCGTACGGCGCGACCTCGTCGACCTCGGCGTGCAGGCGGACGCCGTCGTCGGTCGTGACGGCGAGCGGGGTGCTGTGCAGGCTGCCGAGCTCGTCGGCGCCGGAGGACCCCGAGCGCCGGGACCGGACGACCCGGCGTTCGACCACGACTCCTGTGGTCACGGCTGCCGCGGTTGCGGCCGCGCCGGCGGCGATCCCGAGCCATCCACGCCTGCTCACGCGTCCATCAGTCCCTTCGTCGAGACGTGCCGGCGCACGAACCGGCCGCCGATCCTGGTGACGATCTCATAGGAGATGGTGCCGCATGCCTCGGCCCAGTCCTGCGCGGTGGGGGCGCCGTCGCGGCCGTCGCCGAACAGCACGACCGGATCCCCGACCTGCGCGGTGTCGTCGCCGAGGTCCACGACGAGCTGGTCCATGCACACGCGACCGGCGATCTGCCGTTGCGCGCCGGCGGCGAGGACGTGCGCCGTGGACGACGCGTGCCGGGGCACCCCGTCGCCGTACCCGACCGGCACCAGTCCGAGGGTGCTGTCGCGCTGCGCGGTCCAGGTGTGCCCGTAGGACACGCTCGCGCCCGCCGGCACCCGCTTCACGAGCGCGAGCCGGGCGCGGGCGGTCATCGCCGGCACCAGGCCGAGCTCCTCGGAGGTGACCACGTCGGGCGCCGGCGACAGCCCGTAGGACGCGATGCCGCAGCGCACGAGGTCGTAGGCGGACCAGGGGCGCAGCAGCGCGCCGGCGGAGTTGGAGAGGTGTCGCACCTCGGGCTCGATCGCGACGGCGTCGACGACCTTGAGGGCCTGCACGAACGCCTTCTCCTGCGCGTCGTTGGCCGGGTGGTCGGGTTCGTCGCTGCAGGCGAAGTGCGACCAGATGCCGGTCACGTGCAGGGCTCCCTCCTGCTCGGCGTCGGCCGCTGCCTCGACCACCGCGGGCCACTCGCGCTCGGTCGCGCCACCACGGCTGAGCCCGGTGTCGATCTTGAGCTGCACGCGGGCCCGCACGCCGAGCAGCCGGGCCGCGGCCGCGATCTGCTCGACCTGGGTGACCGTGTAGGCGGTCACGTCGATGTCCGCCTCGATCGCCGGCGTGTAGTCCTCGCCGGGCACCGCCAGCCACGTCAGGATCCGCCCGGTGTCGCCGGCCGCCCGCAGCGCGAGCGCCTCCTCGGCGACCGCGGTGCCCAGCCAGTCGGCGCCGCCGGCCCGCGCGGCCCGCCCGGCCTCGACCAGCCCGTGGCCGTACCCGTCCGCCTTGACCACCGTCATCATCGCCACCCCGGCCCGTGCCTTCAGGGTCGCCACGTTGGCCGCGATCGCGTCCAGGTCGACCACGATCTCCGCGCGCGCGTCCAGGTCCGGCAGGCTCATGACCTCCTCATCCTGCCAGCCCCCTCGCTGACTTGGCGCGTCTGGCGACACCACGGACGCTGACTTGGCGCATCTGGTTACCCGGCCGGCGCTGAGTTGGCGCATCTGGTTACCCGGCCGCGCTGAGTGCGCATCGGCGGCCCCGCGTCGCCAGATGCGCCAACTCAGCGGGGTTTCCCCGCCAGATGCGCCAAGTCAGCGTCAGAGAGGGGTCAGAGGAGGGAGCGCAGGAGGGGCGGGAGGGCGTGGGCGACGTCGGGAGCGGTGATGGGGCCGCCGTGGCCGGCGGCGACGGCGGCGGCTCCGTGCAGCCACGAGCCGACGGAGCCGGCGTCGAAGGGCGACAACCCGGCGGCCAGCAGCGCGCCGCACAGCCCGGCGAGCACGTCGCCGGCGCCGGCGGTGGCCAGCCAGGCGGGGCCGACGGTGGTGGCCCGCACCTGTCCGTCGGGTGCGGCGACCAGCGTGTGCCGACCCTTGAGCAGCACCACCGCGTCGTACTTCTGCGCCGCCTCACGGGCGAACCGCAGCTGCTCGGCCTCCACCTGCTCCCGCTCGACCCCGAGCATCCGGGCCAGCTCGCCGGCGTGCGGCGTCAGCAGCATCGGTACGTCGACCCGCCCGGCGACGTGCGTGAGGCCGTCGGCGTCGACCACGACCGGGACCCCGTCGGCGAGCGCGTCGGACAGGGCCTGCTCGGCGTCCTGGCCGCCGCCGGAGCCGACCACCCACGCCTGGACGCGGCCGTCGCCGACCACCACCTCGGGATGCGCGGCCCGGACCGGGTCGGCGGCGCCGCCGAGGTAGCGCACCATGCCGATCAGGCCGCAGCTCGCGCCGGAGACGCAGAGGACCCCGGCGCCCGGGTACTGCTCCGAACCGGCGCGGACGCCGACCACGCCGCGGGTGTACTTGTGGGCGTCCGGCGCCGGCCGCGGCAGCAGGTCACGGACGTCCTGCTCCTGCAGCGCGGTCACGGCCGGCGCCGGAAGGTCGAGCCCGATGTCGACGAGGTGCACGACCCCGCAGGCCATCGCCGCGGGGTCGACGAGGTGGGCGACCTTGTGGGTGCCGAAGGTGACGGTGACGGCGGCGACGACGTGCGGGCCGTCGACCTGACCGGTGTCCACGTCGACCCCGGACGGCACGTCCACGGCGACGACCGGCACGCCGTCGACCGCGGACACCGCGGCCGCGGCCTCGTCGCGCAGCCCCGGCCGACCGCCGATGCCGACGATCCCGTCCACGACGACGTCGGGCGGCGCGGCCTCGGAGACGGACCCGACCACCCGGCCGCCCGCCGACCGGAACGCCGCGAGACCGGCGGCGTGGGCCTTCGCCGGGGAGAGCAGCACCGCCTCGACGGCGACGCCGCGCCGGGCGAGCAGCACACCGGCGTACAACGCGTCGCCGCCGTTGTCGCCGGACCCGACGAGCAGCAGCACCCGGGCGCCGTACGCCCGGCCGAGGAGGTCGATCACTGCGTAGGCCAGCCCGGCGGCCGCCCGCTGCATGAGGGCGCCTTCGGGGAGGCGGGCCATCAACGACCGCTCGGCCTCCCGGACCTGCTCGACGGTGTGTGCGCTCCGCATCCGGTCAGGCTACCGAGCGCCCCGTGTCGGTCCCGGGTCCCGGGACCAGCCTCCCCTCCCCCGGTACGACGGTGCCGCGACGCCGTGCCACCACCCACGGCCAGGTCATCAGGGCCCAGACGATGAGCAGGATGCCGAGGGCCGCGACGACGTACACCGGCCACGGCCCGAGCAGGTCGAGCAGGGACGCCGAGGAGGGCTTGTGGACGAGGTAGCCGTAGTTGACCCCGAACGCCACGTCGAAGGTGTACGCCAACCCGGCCCACGCCAGGGAGACCGCCAGCGTCACTCGGTACTCCCGCCACCCGGGGCCGAGCCCGAGACCGAACGTCAGGTAGATCGCCGCCCACACCACCAGCAGGTGCATCGACCAGAACATGAAGAACCGAGGGTCGGGGAAGGCCTCCTGCAGCGACGGCGTGAACACGGCCTGGATCGTGAGAGTGAGCCCCCAGTAGTAGACGAGCGCGGTCGGCACCCGGTGCCGCGTCCAGAGCCCCCACGCGGCCGCGACCCACGCGAAGTCGCACAGCTGCAGGGGCAACGACGAGCCGAGCGAGAAGTCCCACGGCGTGAGCTGGTACACCTGGCTCGGCACGGCGAGGCAGACGATCACCACCGCGAGGACCCGGCCGAAGCGGTGCCCGGCGCCGGCCCGCCGCTGCGCGCGCCCCAGGAGCGTCAGCGCGACCGCACCCGCGAGGAAGATCCCGACGACCACGAAGTGCTGCGCGCCGAACGCCTCGAACCGCTCCGCCTCGAGGGGCATGGGTCTACTCCAGCACGACCACCGCTGATGCGATACCCGCGTCGTGCGAGAGCGAGACGTGGATGCTCTTCACGCCGAGCACGTCGGCCCGGGCGAGGACCGAGCCGCGGATCTCGAAGCGCGGGTCGCCGGACGGCGCGTTGACCACCTCGGCGTCCAGCCAGTACATCCCGGTCGGCGCCCCCAGCGCCTTGGCCAGCGCCTCCTTGGCGGCGAACCGCGCCGCGAGCGACGCGAGCGGCCGCTCCCGCTCGGCCGGGGTGAACAGCCGGGCCCGCATCGCCGGCGTGCGTTCGAGGGTCTCCCCGAAGCGCACGATGTCGACCACGTCGATGCCGACCCCGAGGATCACCGCGGACCTACTCGACCGTGACGGACTTGGCCAGGTTGCGCGGCTGGTCGACGTCGTGGCCCATCCGGGAGGCCAGCTCGCAGGCGAACAGCTGCAGGGGGACGACCGCGACCATCGGCTGGAGCAGGGTGGGCACCTTGGGCAGCCGGATCAGGTTGTCGGCGTACGGCGCGACCTCCTGGTCGCCGTCCTCCGCCAGCACGATCGTGCGCGCACCGCGGGCCCGGACCTCCTGGATGCCGCTGACCATCTTGTCGTGCAGGAAGTCGCGGCCCTGCGGAGGCACCACGCAGAACACCGGGAGCCGGTCCTCGACCAGCGCGATCGGGCCGTGCTTGAGCTCGCCGGCCGCGAACCCCTCGGCGTGGATGTAGGCGAGCTCCTTGAGCTTGAGCGCACCCTCGAGGGCGACCGGGTAGCCCGCGTGCCGGCCCAGGAACAGCACCGACTTGGACTCGGCCAGCTCCGCGGCGAGCGCCTCGATCTCGTCGGCCGCGTCGAGGATCCGCTGCACGTGCGCCGGCATCTGCTCCAGCGCCCGCACCACCGAGGCGATCTCGTCGCCGTACATCGTGCCGCGCACCTGGGCGAGGTAGAGCCCGAGCAGGTAGCAGGCGACCAGCTGGGTCATGAAGCCCTTGGTCGAGGCCACCCCGATCTCGGGGCCGGCGTGGGTGTAGATCACGGCGTCGGACTCACGCGGGATGGTCGAGCCGTTGGTGTTGCAGATCGCGAGCACCTTGGCCCGCTGCGCGCGGGCGTGCCGGATGGCCATCAGGGTGTCGGCGGTCTCGCCGGACTGGCTGATCGCGACCACGAGGGTGTCGCGGGTCAGGATCGGGTCGCGGTAGCGGAACTCGTGCGAGAGCTCCACCTCGCACGGGATCCGGGTCCAGTGCTCGATGGCGTACTTCGCGACCATGCCGGCGTACGACGCGGTGCCGCACGCCACGATGATGATCTTGTCGACGGAGCGCAGCTCGTCCTCGGCGATCCGGAGCTCGTCGAGCTGGAGCGCGCCGTCCTCGTCGTGGCGGCCGAGCATGGTGTCGGTGATCGCCCGCGGCTGCTCGTGGATCTCCTTGCGCATGAACCAGTCGAAGCCGTCCTTCTCGGCGGCCGACAGGTCCCAGTCGACGTGGTAGGGCCGCGCCTGTGCCGGCTCCCCGGCGAAGTCGGTGACCTCCACGCCCTCGCGGGTGATCGTGACGACCTGGTCCTGGCCGAGCTCGAGGGCGTCCCGGGTGTGCTCGATGAAGGCAGCCACGTCGGATGCGAGGAAGTTCTCGCCGTCGCCGACGCCCACGACCAGCGGGCTGTTGCGGCGGGCGGCGACGACCCGGTCCGGGTCCTGCGCGTCGACCGCGACGAGGGTGAAAGCACCGTGCAGGCGACCGCAGACCTGCTGCATCGCCTCGGTGAGGGTGCCGCCCTTCTGGAGCGCCGCCTCGACGAGGTGCGCCGCGATCTCCGTGTCGGTCTCGGAGACCAGCTCGTGGCCGGCGGTCTCGATCTCGGCGCGCAGCGCGGCGAAGTTCTCGATGATCCCGTTGTGCACGAGCGCGACCCGGCCGCCGCCGCCGAGGTGCGGGTGGGCGTTGCGGTCGTTGGGGGCGCCGTGGGTGGCCCAGCGGGTGTGCCCGATGCCGGTGCACGCCTCGGGGAGCGGGTGCTCGGCGAGGGCCTTGTCGAGGTTGGCGAGCTTGCCCGCACGCTTCTCGGAGGCGATCTTGCCGTCGTGGACGAGGGCGATCCCGGCGGAGTCGTAGCCGCGGTACTCCAGGCGCCTCAGCCCCTCGATCACGACACCTTCGGCCTGCTGCGGCCCGACGTAGCCGACGATTCCACACATGCCGAGAACTCTACCGGCGGCACCGCTCCCGGCTCGCCCGGCGCACCCTGGCAGGATGCCGCGCATGACATCGGGCAACGGCGAGGCCGGCCGCGAGTCGGGGCCGTACGTCGAGCTCGAGCGCGACGCGTGGGCCGCACTCGGGGCCGCCACCGAGCAGCCGCTGACCAAGCAGGAGATCGACCGGGTGCGGGGTCTCGGCGACGAGCTCGACCTCGACGAGGTGCAGCAGGTCTACCTCCCGCTGTCCCGGCTGCTCAGCATGTACGCCGAGAGCGCCGGCGCCCTGCACCGCGCCCAGGAGGAGTTCCTCAGCCGCCCGCAGCCGCCGCGCACGCCGTTCGTCATCGGCCTGGCCGGCTCCGTCGCCGTCGGCAAGTCGACGACCGCCCGGGTGCTGCAGCAGATGCTGGCGCACTGGCCCGAGCACCCGTCGGTCGCGCTGGTCACCACGGACGGGTTCCTCTACCCGAACGCCGAGCTCGAGCGCCGCGGCCTGCTGTCGCGCAAGGGCTTCCCCGAGTCCTACGACCGCAAGGCGCTGCTGCGGTTCGTGATGGACATCAAGTCCGGCAAGGACGAGGTCGAGGCGCCGACGTACTCCCATCTCGTCTACGACGTGGTCCCGGACGAGAAGGTCGTGATCCGCAGCCCCGACATCGTGATCATCGAGGGCCTCAACGTGCTCCAGCCCGCGCGGGTGCGCGACGACGGCCGCACCGGGCTGGCGATCAGCGACTTCTTCGACTTCTCGGTGTACGTCGACGCGGCGACCGCCGACATCAGGCGGTGGTACGTCGACCGGTTCCTGCGGCTGCGGGAGACGGCGTTCCGCAACCCGGCGTCGTACTTCGCCCGCTACGGCCGCCTCACCGAGGAGGAGGCGGGCGCCCAGGCGAACCGGATCTGGGACGACATCAACGGCCCGAACCTCAAGCAGAACGTCCAACCCACCCGCAGCCGGGCGACCCTGGTGCTGCGGAAGGCCCCCGACCACTCGGTGCGGTTCGTCCGGCTCCGCAAGCTCTAGAGACGGCGGAGGTACTCCGGGACGAGCGCGACCGGCTCGAAGCCCAGCCGGGCGTTGATGCCGATCATCTGCTCGTTGACCTCGGCGTTCTGCGTGACCACCTCGGTGATGTCGGGACGGTCGGCCTGCAGCCTGCGGAGGTTGGCCGCCTTGACCGCCGCGCCGAGGCGGTGGCCGCGGTGCTCGCGGTGCACCAACGTCGCCCACTGCACGCCCCTGGTGCCCGAGGGACGCAGCAGCAGGTCGCTGTGCGCGACCGCCTGCCCGTCCTTGACCGCGACGCTGCGGAGCACGCTGCGGCCCACCTTGCGGTCGCGCGCCACGTCGTGCCGGAACGCCTCGGGCGTGTAGGCCTCCTCCTCGAACTCCAGGTCGCCGGTGGGGGCGTCCAGGGTGAGCTGGTTGACCAGCCAGCAGTAGGACTCGACGAGCTCTTCGGGGATGTCGTCCACGAAGGAGTGCACTTCGTAGCCCTCGGTGTGCGCGGTGGTCTCCGCCTCGATCTCGGCGAGCAGACCGTCCGCGACGGGAAGCGCGAGCTGGCGCACCACCTCGAGGTTGGCCGGGGCGAAGCCGTGGGCGGCGGCGAACCGGTCCATCGGCGAGTCCTCGCGCTCCTCGAACCGGATCGACGTCCCGCTCATCACCTTGGTCCGACCGAGCCCGCGGACGTGCTCCACCATCCCCTCCAGCAGCTCACCTCCGATCCCGTGACCGCGACGGGCCGGCTCCACGGCGGGGAACACGAACGCCTTGTCGAGGTTGTCCTCGAGCGAGAGCCAGACGATGCCGCCGCCGACCATCTCGTCACCGTCGAAGATGCCGAGGGCATCGGCGCGCTGGCCCGGCGACGGCTCGCGAAGACCGATCGCCAGCTCCTCGTAGGACTGGAAGGTGTTCCAGGGACGGCCGTCCTCCATCTCGGCCCGCCAGACGATCTCGTGGTAGCGACGCACCAGCGCGTCGTCCTGGACGTCGAGCTCTCGGATCTCCACGGTCCCCCCTCAGCCCTGGTCCTGGCCGAACCGGCGCACGAACGACGGCGACACCGCCACGATCTCGAAACCGAGGCGCTCGTTGATGGAGACCATGTGCTGGTTGGTCTCGGCGTTCTCGGTGTCGATCTGCACCACGTCCGGCCGCTCCCGCTGGAGGGCGCGCAGGTTGGCGACCTTGACCGCCGCGCCGAGCCGGTGGCCGCGGTGGTCGCGGTGCACGAACGTCGCCCACTGCAACGCCTTGTGCGTGTCGCCGGCCTGCACGGCGACGTCGGACTGCGCGACGGCCTCGCCGTCCTTGACCGCCAGGGAGTAGAACACCGTGCGACCGACCTTGTGGTTCTGCGCGAACCGCTGCTTGGTGGTCTCCGGCGTCGTGGCCGAGGCCTCGTAGTCGACCTCACCGGTCGGGGCGTCGACGATCAGCTGGTTGACCAGCCCGCAGTAGGACTCCAGCAGGTGGTCCGGGATCTCGTCGACGTACGTCTCGACCGTGTAGCCCTCGCGGTGGGCCAGCGAGTCGGCGTCGACCTCGTCGAGGAGCCCGGCGTCGACCGGCAGGTGGAGCCGGCGGCTGATCTCGGTGTTGGAGACGTGGAAGCCGTTCGCGGCCGCGAACCGCACCGGCACGGCGTCGTCGTCCTCGGGGCCGGCGTAGGAGGCGTTCATGGTGACGGTGGACCGGCCGAGCTCGTGGCACCGGGCGAGGAGACCCTCGAGCAGGGCCGTGCCGTGGCCCCGGCGGCGCACGGGCGGGTCGACCATCGGGAAGACCCACGCCTTGTCGGTGTTGTCGAGCAGCCCGTAGCCGATCACCCCGGCCGCCAGCACCGTGCCGTCGTCGCCGAGGAGCTGGACGCCCTCCATCTTGTGGTCGTCCGGCGACTCGCGCAGGCTGGCGGCGAGCTCGTCGTGCGTCCAGTGGATGTTCCAGGGCCGGCCGTCCTCCATCTCGGCGCGCCAGGTGACGTCGTAGAACGCGCGCATCTGCGCGTCGTCGAACGGGTCGAGTGCTCGGGTCTCCATGGGCACAGAACCTAGGGCCCGGGTCCGACATCCGTCACCTGCTTTACTGCCTGCGTGCTGCACCTCCAGCTGCGGGTCCCCGCCGCGCTCACCGACCAGGTCGTGCAGCTGCTGTGCGACGACGAGACGGTCACCAACGTGGCCGTGGTCGAGGGCGGCTACGCGAAGCCGGCGGGCACGCTGGTGGTCGCCGACGTGGCCCGGGAGGGCGCCAACCCGGTGGTGGCCGCGTTGCGCGAGCTCGACCTGCACCACCAGGGCTCGATCATGATCTCCGAGCCCGACACGCTGCTCTCCGACGCCGCCGAGGAGGCCGAGAAGGCGGCCCCGGGGATCCCCGACGACGGGATCGTCTGGGACGTGGTGGAGAACCGCGTGCGCAAGGAGAGCGTGCTGTCCTGGGCGTTCCTGAGCTTCCTGACCCTGGCGACGCTGATCGCCGGGGCGGGCCGGCTGCTCGACCAGCCGATCCTCATCATCGGGGCCATGGTCGTCGGCCCGGAGTTCTCACCGGTGGCCGCGATCTGCCTGGCGCTGGCCCGTCCCCGTCCCTCGATCCTGCCGGGGGCGCTCACCACGCTCTTCGGCGGCTTCGCCATCGCCGTGGCCGTGTCGGCGCCGTTGTGGTTCGGCGCCCACGCGGTCGGCCTCGCGACCAAGGCGGACGCGGCGACCGGACCCCAGACCGACTTCATCGTGCAGCCCGACATCTGGTCGTTCCTGATCGCCCTGCTCGCCGGGGTCGCCGGCGTGCTGGCGCTGACCACCTCCAAGTCCGGCCCGCTCGTCGGCGTGTTCATCTCCGTCACGACGGTCCCGGCCGTGGGCACGCTGGCACTGTGCATCGGCGTCGGTGTCTGGTCGGAGATCCCCGGCGCCCTGGCCCAGCTCGGCGTGAACCTCCTCGGCCTGGTGCTGGCCGGCACCCTCACCCTTCTGGTCCAGCGGACCGTGTGGGCGCGCATCAACGGGTCGTCACGTGTGGCCGGGTTCCGCTCGTGACCACCGCCCGCGTCGTCCCGGTCACCACCGAGATGGACGGCGACGAGCTGGACGCCGAGGACGCCTGGCACCTGTCCCGGCGGATCGGGATCCGGCGGCTCCTCCTCGACTCGTTCGTGCGGTTCCGGTACGCCGACGGGTTCAGCCACAGCCGTGCGCTGGCGTTCCAGATCGCCCTGTCCGTCGTACCCTTCCTGCTCGCGCTGTCCGGCCTGGCCGCCGGCATCGACCACGAGCGGCCGGCGCTGGTCCTGGCCCGCACCATCGAGCGGCTCTCCCCCGCGGCCGGGTCGCGCGACGCCTTCGCCTCGGCGGTGACCGGCAGCCAGAGCGAGCGGGCCGGCGAGATCGCCCTCACCGTCGGGCTGTTCTTCTCGCTGCTGTCGATGACCACCGCCATGGCGCAGATCGAGCGCGGCACCAACCGGATCTACGGCATCGGGCGCGACCGGAAGGCACTCGCGAAGTACGGCCGGGCCCTGGTGCTCACCGCCGTGCTGGCGGCCCCGGTCGGCCTGGGGTTCCTGCTGCTCGTCGCGGGCGGCTCGTTCGCGGACGCGATGCGGGCGACGTACGGCTGGTCCGAGGGCGCCGCCGACGTCTGGAACTGGGTGCGCTGGCCGGTCGGTCTGGCGCTGATGGTGTTCGCGATCGCGGTGCTCCTCGACCACGCGCCGCGGCGCCGGCAGCCGGCGCTGTCGTGGCTGGCGCTGGGCGCCGCCGTCTCCGTGCTGCTGGCGATGGTGGCCACCGCGTCGCTGGCGGGCTACCTGCACCTCAGCGGCTCCTTCGGGGCGATCTACGGTCCGCTCGGGGGCGTCTTCGCGCTGCTGCTCTGGTCGCTGCTCAGCTCGATCGCGCTCTTCGCGGGGGCGGCGGTGTGCGCGCAGCTGGAGTTCCTGCGGTCCGGGCAGCAGGCCCCGGTGCACGACGACCCGGGTCGGCCGCCGAGCCACGTCGTGGAAGGCTGAGCGGGGTGAGCACCCCACGCGTCCTCGAGCTGCTGCACTGGAACGACCTGCACGGCCGGTACGACGCCCTGGCCCGGCTCAGCGCCCGGGCCCGGCAGATCCGCGAGACCGCCGACCACCCGGTGCTGCTGCTCGACGGCGGCGACGTGGAGGAGACGTCGGTGCGGCTGTCGGCGCTGACCTGCGGGGTGGCCGGCTGGCGGATGCTCGGCGCGGCCGGCGTCGACGCGGCGGTGCCCGGCAACGGCGGGCTGCTCCGCTACGGCCCGGACCTGCTCCCCCGCTACGCGGCCGGGCTGGGCTCACCCCCGGTGGTCTGCGACCTCGAGCGGGACGGCGAGACACCGGCCGGCGCCGTACCCTCCCGGATGCTCGATGCCGGCGACCTCCGGGTCGGGGTCGTCGGCATCACCGACTTCTACCCGCAGTACGTCGACTTCGGCCTCACCGAGCGGGGCCGCGTGACCGCCGTACGGCGCGAGGCGATCCGGCTGCGGAAGGACGGCGCCGACGTCGTGGTGCTGCTCAGCCACGCCGGCATCAACCACGACCGGGGCCTGAGCTGGTCGCTGCGCGGCCTGGTCGACGTGATCGTCGGCGGGCACACCCACGACCTGCTCGTCGAGGGCGACCGCGCGCAGGGCCTGCCGATCGCGCAGGCCGGCTGGAACGGCGAGCACCTCGGCCGGGTGCGGCTGGAGGTGGACGACGACGGCGTCCGTGTCGTCGCCCTGGGCGTCGAGCCGGTGCCCGCGGACGCACCGCGGGACCCGGCCGTGCTCGAGGAGCTGGCCGCCTGCGAGCGGGATCTCGAGCGGTGGCTCGCCGAGCCCGTCGGCGCACTGCACGAGCCCGCGCCGGTCGGCGCGCCGGACAGCCCCGCCGCGCGGCTGCTGCTGGAGGCGTTGCTGCACCACGCGCCGGCCGATCTGGGGGTGCTGATCGCCGTGCACGTGACCGAGGGGCTGCCCGCGGGTGAGGTGACCCGCGGCGACGTCTGGCACGCGACCAGCTCGCCGGGGAACCTGACCACCGCCACGCTCACCGGCGCCGAGGTGCGGCAGATGCTGGCCCGCGGGTGGTCGGACGACTTCCGGTCCCACACCTCGCGGGTCTCCCGGGGTCGCCCCTTCGGCACCCTGCAGGTGATCGGGGTCGAGCTGGACGGCGGGGTCGTCCGGGTCGGCGGCGAACCGCTGGCGGACGACCGGACCTACCGGGTCACCGGCTCGGACCTGGAGTTCTCGGTCTACGGCACCCTGCTCGACGCCCCGCCCGAGGACCTCGACATCCGGGTCCCCGCGATCCTGCCCGAGCTGCTGGAGTCCTACCTCCGCTCCCGAGCCCCCGCTGGGTGAGTTGGCGTAGAGGGTTCGAGGCTCGCACCTCGACCAGCGACACGGGCTCAGAGCTTCTTCTGGAACTCCCCGAGCCGGGCGACCGGACGGAAGCCCAGCTGTTCGTTGACGGCGATCATGTGGTCGTTGACCTCGGCGTTGTAGGTGAACACCACGGAGCGGCCGGACTCGTGCTCCTGCACCCGGCGCAGGTTGTGCACCTTGGTGGCCAGACCGAGCCGGTGGCCGCGGTGTGCCGGCCGGACCAGGGTCCCCCACTGGTAGACCCGCTCCGGGTCGTGCGACGGGACGACCAGCTCGGAGTAGGCGACCACCGAACCGTCCCCGGCGATCGCGACGGTGGTGTACTTCGTCCGCCCGGAGGCCTCGAACACCTTCTCGTCGGCGCGGATGCGGGTCGCGTCGAACACCTCCGGCTCGAAGTCGAGGTCGCCCATCGGGGCCTCGCTGATCAGGGACCCGACCAGGTCACCGAAGGCGTCGATGATGTCCTCGGGCACGGGGCCGACGAAGTCGCGCAGGACGTAGCCCACGTGGTGCGGGGCCGCCTCGGTGGCCAGCCGGTCGAGCAGCCCGTCGTCGACGGGCAGGTCGAGGGCCCGCTTGACGTCGCCGAGGCCGAACACGAAGCCGTGAGCGGTGAGGAAGTCGGCGTTGGTCGTGCCGGCGCCGTCGGCGGACGCGTCGTAGGCCCACGCGGCGTCGGCGTTGAGGGTGTTCCGGCCCTGGGCGACCGCCACGTCGGTGAGGTGCGCGAGCATCGCGGAGCCGTAGCCCCGCCGACGGTGCTCGGGGTGCACCGCGACGTCGACGTAGCCGATGTGCCGGTTGTCCATCTGTGGCAGCTCGAGGGTGCCGGTCGCGACGCAGACCCCGTCGACGTACCCGCCGAACGGCTCGATCCGCTCCCCGGCGCGCTCGCCGAGGAACTCCGCCCGCATCTCCTCGAGCATCCACGGTGACGCGTGCTGCTGGCCGAACACGTGCGCCGTGTGGTGGGTCGCGTGCCAGGCGGCCATCGCGGCGGGCTCGGACGCGTCGAGCGGACGGATCTGCATGGCCGCGAGCCTAGGGAGCGGGCGAGGGCGGCCGCCGGGGTGTGGCGAAACCGTTACCGAGCGGTAGGTCACACGTCCTTCTGCATCTCCACGCACCGCTCGATCTCGCGGTAGCCCAACGCCTCGTTGACGGCGTTCATCGGGGCGTTGACGTCGGCGTTGCCGGTGACCAGGATCCGCACGTCGGGCCAGGCCGTCCGCAGCTGCCGGTGGTTGGCGACCTTGATCGCCAGGCCGAGCCGGTGCCCGCGGTGCTCCCGCGCGACCAGCGTGCCGCTCTGGAAGCCCCGCCAGGGCGCCGCCGCGTTGACCATCACCTCGGTCATCGCGACGAGCGTGCCGTCCGGCGCGAGCGCACCCGCCGACACGTCGTGCCGGCCGGTCTTGGCGTTGCGGTCCTCGCGCTCCTGCACCCGCTTGGCGTCCCACTTCTCCGGCTCGTGCTCCATCTCGCCGATCGGGGCCTCGTTGAAGAACGCCTCGTTGAGCGCGCAGTAGCCGTCGACCAGCTCCGCGGGCACGTGGTCGCGCCACAGCACGATCCGGTAGCCGTCGCGGTGCTCCAGGGTCGACGCGTCCAGGGCGTCCCAGGTGGGCTCGGTCTCGAAGAGGTCGACCACCTTCATGCCGTCCTGGAGGCCGGTGGCGTAGCCCATCGCCCGGGCGAACAGCAGCCCCGGCGAGTCGCTCTCCGGCGGGGCGAAGGCCTCGGTCATCACCAGCCGGCGGCCGAGGGAGCGGGCCTTGTCGACCACCGCCCCGTCCAGCGCCCGGCCGACGCCGCGGCGCTGGTGCGCCGGGTCGACCGAGACGAAGGTGTACGCCGTGTGCAGGTTGTCGAGCACCGGCACGTCCGCGCGGGCGGCCCCGACCATCAGGTCACCGTCGAAGGCGCCGAGCAGGTTCATCTCGATGTCGTCGCGGCCGGCCTGGTAGCTCTTCCAGGCCGTCTCCCACGGCGGGTAGAAGTCGTAGGGCCGCACGGCGTCGGCGAGCTTGCCGATCTCCCAGTGCCGGTGCACCAGCGTCTCGTCGTCCCGGTCGATCTCGCGGATGTCCACGCAGGTGAGCGTAGGGACGCGCGTGGCGTCGCGCACCGGAATTACCGGATGCGGGGGTGCTGGGTGGCTAGGAGAGCGCGAGCTGGGTGCGTACGACGTCCGCGAGCCGCTGCGCCACGGCGCTGGCGTGCTCCGGCGTGCCGGCCTCGACCATCACCCGGACCAGCGGCTCGGTGCCGGAGGGTCGCAGCAGCACCCGGCCGCCGTCGCCGAGCTCGAACTCAGCCTCCGCGACCGCAGCCGCCACGACGGCGTCCTCGTCGGTGCGGGACTTGTCCACGTCGGGCACGTTGACCAGCACCTGGGGCAGCCGGGTCATCACGCCGGCCAGGTCCTGGAGGGACTGGCCGCGCTCGGCCATCCGGGCCAGCACGTGCATCGCGGTCAGGATGCCGTCGCCGGTGGTGGCGTGCCCGCTCATGATCACGTGGCCGGACTGCTCGCCGCCGAGGGTGTACCCGAACGCCTTCATCGCCTCGAGCACGTAGCGGTCGCCGACCTTGGTCTGCCGCACCCCCACGCCCTGCTGGCGCATCGCCTGGACGAAGCCGAGGTTGCTCATCACGGTGGCCACGACGGTGTCGGACTTGAGCGTGCCGGCGTCGCGCATCGCGAGCGCGAGCACGGCCAGGATCTGGTCGCCGTCGACGACGTTGCCCTCGTGGTCGACGGCCAGGCAGCGGTCGGCGTCGCCGTCGAGGGCGAAGCCGACGTCCGCGCCGTGCTCGACCACCGCGCGCTGCAGGACGCCGAGGTGGGTGGAGCCGCAGCCCTCGTTGATGTTCAGCCCGTCGGGCTCGGCGCAGATCGCCACGACGTCGGCGCCGGCGTCACGCAGCGCGAGCGGGCCGGCGACGGACGCAGCACCGTGCGCGCAGTCGAGGACCACCTTGATGCCGGCCAGGGACGTGTCGACGGTGGAGACGAGGTGCCGGGCGTAGTCGGTCACGGCCGCGTCGTACGTCGAGACCCGGCCGACGGCCTCGCCGGTGGGACGCTCCCACGGCTCACGCAGCCGCTTCTCGATCGCGGTCTCGATCGCGTCGTCGAGCTTCACGCCGCCACGGGCGAGGAACTTGATGCCGTTGTCGGGCATCGGGTTGTGGCTGGCGGAGAGCACGACGCCGAGGTCGGCGCCGAGCGACTCGGTGAGGAACGCGACGCCGGGTGTCGGCAGCACGCCGAGGAGCTTGACGTCGACGCCGGCGGACAGCAGCCCGGCGACGACGGCGGCCTCGAGGAACTCACCGGAGAGGCGGGTGTCCCGCCCGACAACGGCAAGAGGCCGGTGTCCTTTGAAGACACCGGCCTCGCCGAGGACGTGTGCAGCGGCGACGGAGAGGTCGAGGCAGAGCTCGGCGGTGACCACCGAGTTCGCGAGCCCTCGGACCCCGTCCGTGCCGAAGAGGCGACCCATCAGTGCGGGAGACCCGACCGGGCGGTCAGCGCTTGCTGTACTGGGGAGCCTTGCGGGCCTTCTTGAGGCCGGCCTTCTTGCGCTCGATGACGCGGGCGTCACGCGTGAGCAGCCCGGCCTTCTTCAGCGACGGGCGGTTGGCCTCCACGTCGATCGCGTTGAGCGCACGGGCCACGCCCAGGCGCAGCGCGCCGGCCTGGCCGGTGATGCCGCCGCCGTGGATGCGGGCGATGACGTCGAAGCGGCCCACCAGGTCGGTGTTCACGAAGGGCTCGTTGACGACCTGCTGGTGCAGCTTGTTCGGGAAGTAGTTGTCGAGCGGGCGGCCGTTGACGGTCCACTGGCCGGTGCCGGGGACGAGGCGCACGCGGGCGACGGCCTCCTTGCGGCGGCCGGTCGCCGACGCCGGGGCGATGGTGGCCGGGCGGGCCGGCGCGTCCTCGGACGGGGCGCTCTCGGAGCTGTAGGCGACGCCCTGCTCGTCGGCCTCGAAGGTCTCCTCGACCTCGCTGGTGGTGTCAGTCACGGGTTTCCTCGCTGCTTGGTGTGCTCGTCGTGGTGCTGGGAGTTACTGCGAGACCTGGGTGATCTCGAACGGCTGGGCCTTCTGCGCCTGGTGCGGGTGCTCCGGGCCGGCGTACACCTTCAGCTTCTTGAGCATCTGGCGGCCGAGACGGTTCTTCGGGAGCATCCCCCACACGGCCTTCTCGATCGCGCGGCGCGGGTCCTTCTCGAGGAGCTCGCCGAACGGGGTCGAGGACAGGCCGCCCGGGTAACCGGAGTGGCGGTAGGCCAGCTTGGTGGTCGCCTTGTCACCGGAGAGCGAGACCTTGCCGGCGTTCACGACGATGACGAAGTCACCGCCGTCGACGTGCGGGGCGTAGGTCGGCTTGTGCTTGCCGCGGAGCAGGGTCGCGATCTGGACCGCGAGCCGGCCGAGCCGCACGTCGGTGGCGTCGATGACGTGCCACTCGCGCTGGATGTCAGCGGGCTTCGGGCTGTACGTGCGCACGTTGCTTCACTCTCTGGTTTGCTGATCAGGAACTTGCCTCGGTCTGCCGGTGGCGCGCCCCGCGCAGACGACGCGGAGGGCCGGACAGGCTCGCAGCAGCACGGGGGCAGCCGCGACCGTCAAGATTACCGTCGCCCCGGCATCCGGGTCAAAACGAGCCCGGTTTCCTCCCATTGGGGTTACGGGCATAGGTTGACGGGGTATCGCACGAGACTGACACACCCATCTGAACACGACCTCCCCCGACGTTCGCCACCCCCTTACCCAGGACAGAGCGGCGGCCCGGGCAGAACGAGCGAGGAGCCGACGTGACCGAGAGCACGGCCACTGCTTCCAGCACCAGCACCACCGGCGAGAGCCTCACCGTCCGCGACAACCGCACGGGCCAGGAGTACGACGTCCCGATCCTCGACGGCACCATCAAGGCCGCCGACATCGGCAAGATCCGCACCGATGACGACACCCCCGGTCTCGCGGTCTACGACCCGGGGTTCGTGAACACCGCCTCCTGCCGCAGCGCGGTCACCTACATCGACGGCGACAAGGGGATCCTCGAGTACCGCGGCTACCCGATCGAGCAGCTCGCCGAGAAGTCCAACTTCCTGGAGGTGTCCTACCTCCTCATCCACGGCGCGCTGCCCACCAAGGAGCAGTACGACTCCTGGGTGCACGAGATCACCTACCACACGTTCGTGCACGAGAACGTCCGCGACTTCATGGAGGGCTTCCGCTACGACGCCCACCCGATGGGCATGCTGCTCGCCTCCGTCGGCGCGCTGTCGACGTTCTACCCCGAGTCGCGCAACATCTCCGACGCGGACAACCGGCACATGCAGATCGTCCGGCTGATCGCGAAGATGCCGACGCTCGGCGCCTGGTCCTTCCGGCACGCGCAGGGCAAGCCCTACGTCTACCCGGACAACGACCTCTCCTACACCGCCAACTTCCTGGCGATGCTGTTCAAGATGAGCGAGCGGAAGTTCGAGGCCGACGAGCGGCTGGTCAAGGCCCTCGACGTGCTGTTCATCCTGCACGCCGACCACGAGCAGAACTGCTCGACCAACGCCGTACGCTCGGTCGGCTCCAGCCAGGTGGACCCCTACTCCGCGACCGCGGCCGGGATCGCCGCGCTCTACGGCCCGCTCCACGGCGGCGCCAACGAGGCCGTGCTGCGGATGCTGCGCCGGATCGGCTCGGTGGACAAGATCCCCGAGTTCATCGAGGGCGTGAAGAACGGCAAGGAGCGCCTGATGGGCTTCGGGCACCGGGTCTACAAGAACTTCGACCCGCGGGCCACGATCATCAAGAAGGCCTGCGACGACGTCTTCGAGGTCACCGGCGTCAACCCGCTGCTGCAGATCGCCAAGGAGCTCGAGAAGATCGCGCTCGAGGACGACTACTTCGTGCAGCGCAAGCTCTACCCGAACGTCGACTTCTACAGCGGCCTGATCTACGAGGCGCTGCAGTTCCCGCCGGAGATGTTCACCGTGCTCTTCGCGATCGGCCGCACCCCGGGCTGGCTGGCCCAGTGGCTCGAGCTGGTCCAGGACAAGGAGCAGAAGATCGCCCGGCCCAAGCAGATCTACACCGGCGACCGGACCCTGGACTTCGTGCCGGCGGCCGAGCGCTGGAAGTGAGACGCAGATTCCCTGGGTCCCCTGGGAATCCGGCACACCCCCGGCGTTGCGACGCCGGGGGTGTGTCCGTTAAGGAGGGGCTGTGAGGAGCGGTATGACGTCGACGACCCCCGAGGCGGTCGTGTTCGACCTCGGCAACGTGCTGATCCGGTGGGACCCGCACCCGGCGGTCGCCCGGGGCGTGGGCGCCGAGGAGGCGACCCGGTTCCTGAGCGCCGACGACTTCGACTTCCTCGCCTGGAACCACCTCCAGGACGCCGGTCGCGACTGGACGGTCGCCGAGGACGCGGTCGCCCGCTCCCACCCGCACTGGCACGAGCACGCGCTGGCCTACCGGGCGCACTTCGCCGAGAGCCTGGTCGGTGCCGTCGACGACAACGTGGCGCTGCTTCGCGACCTGCACGCGGCCGGGGTCCCGCTGACCGCGTTGACCAACTGGTCGGCCGACCTGTTCCCACAGGCGCTCGACCGGTTCGACTTCCTGGCCCTGTTCGACGACATCGTGGTGTCCGGCGCCGAGGGCGTCGCGAAGCCCGACCCGGCGGTCTTCGCGGTGCTGCGGGAGCGCGTCGGCCGGCCGCTCGAGCGCTGCGTGTTCGTCGACGACTCCGCCGCCAACGTGGCGGCGGCCGCCGCGGCGGGTCTGGACGCCATCCGCTACGACGGGACGCCGCTGCGGCCTCAGCTCCGGGAGCGCGGCCTGCCGGTCTGACGGCGGCGGCCGCCGCCGACCGCAGCGCGCTCCACCTCCAGCAGCGAGACCCCGGCCCGCTCGGCCTCGAAGGCCTCGCGTCCCCCGCGGATCCCGAACAGCCGCTTGGTCCAGAGGATGTAGACGACGGCGAAGACGTTCAGCGCCAGTGCGACCAGCCGCAGCCAGGTCACCCGCTCCACGATCTCGTAGATCTCCAGCGGGATGAACACCCCGGTCCCCACGACGGCGACGTACTCGCCCCAACGGCGCATCAGCCACAGGCCCACGGCCTCGACGAGCTCCAGGACGCCGTACGCCAGGACGCCGGCCGAGACCATCAGCAGCGTGGTGTGCTCGGCGTTGAGCGCCTTCTCGATGAGCCTGACCGGTCCCGCCGTCTCCAGGTCGACACCGAGCCGGTCGGCCGCCGGGCGCAGCAGTGGCAGGTAGGTGTCGAAGACCTGGCGCAGCGCGTTGCGGGAGCCGTCGAAGGCATAGATGCCGTAGGCCAGCAGCACCAGCAGGACGCCACGGATGCCGCGCTCGACGGCGAGCACCCGCAGGATGGCGGCGTCACGCAGAGCCTTGCCGCGGAGCACCACCGGCGCCTGGTCGGCGGGGCCGCTGCCGCGGGGTTCGCCCACGACGAAGCTGCCGCAGCGCAGGCACCGCCAGGCGGGGCCGCCCGCCGTGTCCACCGTGAGCCGCTCGGCGAGCTCCTCCTCGGCGGGCCGGTACGTCGCGTGCCCGTGCCAGCCGCACGAGCGCAGCTCCCAGTCGAATCCGGAGAAGGGTCGCCGCATGAGGTCGAGCGTAGGCCCCGCCTACCCTCACAAACCGCCCGATCCGGCCATGTCCGGTTCGCGAAGTCCGTCGGACCTGCACACAGCCGCCGCACCGGGCGGACTGCTCGACCGGCCTGCCACGCGCGGGCTGCGCTCACGTCGACCCGGAACGGCGCGTAGCCCACGGGGAGGTACCGCTTCACCGTCGCGGCCGTGAACCGCGTCGGCACCGGGCGCGCGTCGGCGCGTCGGGCCTGGTACCGCCGCCCGCTCCCCCACGTCCCTCGCCGGGATGTATCAGGGCACGGCCGGGCGCCTCCTCTGCTGCATGACATCCCAGCCGCAGGCCATCTGGGTCCCGCTCACGGTCTCGCCCCAGCGTCACGCGACCCGGCAGCGTCGCCGGCGTCTCGCCGCGCAGATGCTGCTCCGGTCGTCGGTCCGCCAGGGCCCGGGCACCGAGCCGACGACCACGCCGCGGGTGCCGGGCCGGGCCCAGGTCGCCGACCTGCAGTCCTAGCGGCCCCTAGCGGGCCCGGGCCACCCGACCCTCGTCCCACACGGGCCCGTCGGACTCGTAGACCGAGCCGTCGGCGCCGTAGACCAGGAACCGGTCGAAGGACCGGGCGAACCACCGGTCGTGGGTGACCGCCAGGACGGTGCCCTCGAACGCTTCGAGACCCTCCTCCAGCGCCTCGGCCGACTCGACGTCGAGGTTGTCGGTGGGCTCGTCGAGCAGCAGCAGGGTCGCGCCGGACAGCTCGAGCAGCAGGATCTGGAAGCGGGCCTGCTGGCCGCCGGACAGCGACTCGAAGCGCTGCTCGGCCGCGTGCGCCAGCTCGTAGCGGTCCAGCGCCCGGGACGCCTGCTCACGCGGCATCCCATCGCGATGGGCGTCGCCCCGGTGCAGGACCTCCAGCAGGGTCCGGCCGATGAGCTCGGGGTGCTCGTGGGTCTGCACGAACCAGCCCGGCCGCACCCGCGCGCCGAGCTTGGCCTTGCCGGTGTGCGTCACCGGCTTCACCTCGACCTCGCCGACCGGCCGGTGCTCGACGTCGGGGTCGCTGCCGCCGGCGGCCAGCAGCCGAAGGAAGTGCGACTTGCCGGAGCCGTTCGAGCCGAGCACGGCCACCCGCTCGCCGTACCAGACCTCGAGGTCGAACGGCTTCATCAGCCCGGTCAGCTCCAGGCCCTCGCAGACCACCGCGCGCTTGCCGGTGCGCCCGCCCTTGAGCCGCATCTTCACCTGCTGCTCGCGGGGCAGCGCCTGCGGCGGGCCGGCGTCCTCGAAGCGCTTGAGCCGGGTGACCGCCGCCTGGTAGCGGGAGGCCATGTCGGAGTTGTAGGCGGCCTTCTGCTTGTACATCAGCATCAGCGCGCGGAGCTTGGCGTGCTCCTCGTCCCAGCGCTTGCGCAGCTCCTCGAACCGCTCGAAACGCGCCCGCCGGGCGTCGTGGTAGGTCGCGAACCCGCCGGGGTGCGTCCAGACGGTGTTGCCGGCCGCGCCGAGCTCGACGGTGACGACCCGGGTGGCGGTGTTGTTCAGCAGCTCGCGGTCGTGGCTGATGTAGAGGATGGTCTTCTGCGACTCGTTGATCCGCTGCTCGAGCCAGGTCTTGCCGGGGACGTCGAGGAAGTTGTCCGGCTCGTCGAGCAGCAGCACCTCGTCGGGACCGCGGAGCAGGAACTCGAGCACCAGCCGCTTCTGCTCACCGCCGGACAGCGTCGTCAGCTCGCGGTACTTCGCGCGTTCGTAGGGGACGCCGAGCCCGGCCGTCGTGCACGACGTCCCAGACGACCTCGATGTCGTAGCCGCCCGCGTCGGCCCACTCGGCCAGCGCCTCGGCGTACCGCATCTGGGTCTTCTCGTCGTCGGTGTCCATCAGCGCGAGCTCGCACGCCTCGACCCGGGCGGCGGCCTCCCGCACCCGCGGCGGCGAGACGGAGAGCAGCAGGTCGGCGACCGTGCTCGACCCCGCCCCGACCATCTGCCGCATCACGCCCAGGCCGCCGGTGCGGGTCACCGCCCCGGCGTGCGGCTGGAGGTCGCCGGTGATGATCCGCAGCAGCGTGGTCTTGCCGGCGCCGTTGGCGCCGACCAGCGCCACCTTCGCGCCCTCACCGACCCGGAACGCCACGTCGTCGAGCAGCACCCGCCCGTCCGGCAGCTCGTAGCGGACTCCTGCGACGTCGACGTGTCCCACGTGCGCCAGTCTCCCCCGGCCACCCGGACCTCCGCGACCCGATTTGGCCTCGGCATTCATGCCCCGCGCGTATCGTCCGGTCATGAGCGATGGTGGGAGCGGGTCCGGGACGACGTACCTGCTCGTGGACGGGGAGAACATCGACGCCACCCTGGGCGCGTCGATCCTCGGACGACGGCCCCGGCCCGAGGAGCGGCCCCGCTGGGACCAGCTCCTCGAGTTCGCCCGGGACCGCTGGGACCAGCCGCCCGTCGGGCTGTTCTTCCTGGCGGCCAACAACGAGCTGCCGATGAGCTTCGTGCAGGCGCTGCTCTCGATGGGCTACCGGCCGGTGCCGCTGGCCGGCGCGGCCCACGAGAAGGTCGTCGACATCGCCATCCAACGGACCCTCGAGGCGCTGGCGGAGCGGGACGGCGACGTGCTGCTGGTCAGCAACGACGGCGACTTCGTCGAGGGCATGGAGGCGCTGCTGGACGGCCGCCGCCTCGGCGTCATCGGCTTCACGGAGTTCCGCAACCACGCGTTCGCGGCGCTGGCCCGTCGGGGACTCGAGGTCTTCGACCTGGAGTACGACGCGCAGGTGTTCACCGAGCGGCTGCCGCGCGTCCGGATCATCCCGATCGAGGAGTTCGACCCGCTGGACTTCCTGTGACGGTCAGCCCGCGTAGCGCAGCATGAAGTCGCGCTCCGGGTCGCGGCCACCGGCCGGGTCGGGCGCGGGGTCGGTCTCCTTGACCTCCACGGTGTCCTCCAGCCGCACCGGCGGTGGCAGGTGGCGGTAGCGCTCGGCGCCCTGCTCGGTCATGGCCCCAGTGTCCGCCGCGGGCCGCACCCTGCCAAGGGTCAGGCGGAGTCCGACGGTGCGGCCGAGGACCGGCCCGCCTCCAGCCGCGCCACCGGCACCCGGAACGGCGAGCAGGAGACGTAGTCGAGGCCCGACCTCGTCGAAGAAGTGGATCGAGGCGGGGTCGCCGCCGTGCTCCCCGCACACGCCGAGGTGCAGGTCCGGACGCGTCGCGCGGCCCTGCTCGACGGCGTGCCGGACCAGCCCGCCGACCCCCTCGGTGTCCAGGGACTCGAACGGGGAGACGCCGAAGACGCCCTTCTCGAGGTACGTCGAGAAGAACGACGCCTCCACGTCGTCACGGGAGAAGCCCCACGTCATCTGGGTCAGGTCGTTGGTGCCGAAGGAGAAGAACTCGGCGGCGCCGGCGATGTCCCCGGCCGCCATCACCGCCCGCGGGCAGCTCGATCATCGTGCCCACCTTGAAGGCGGGGCGGACGCCGGTCGTCTCCTCGATCTCGGCGGCGACCTCCTCGATGTCCGCGCGGACCAGCTCCAGCTCCTGGACCGTCGCCACCAGCGGGATCATGATCTCCGGCTGGGGGTCGCCGCCGGCCTTGATGCGCAGGGCGGCCGCCTCCAGGATCGCCCGGGTCTGCATCGCGAACAGGCCGGGGATCACGATGCCGAGGCGGACACCCCGCAGCCCCAGCATGGGGTTCTGCTCGTGCAGCCGCTTCACCGCGTCGAGCAGCAGGTGCTCCTTGGTGTCGCCGTGCCCCCGCTCGTCGTGCAGGGCCACCTCGACGGCCAGGTCGGTGTAGTCAGGGAGGAACTCGTGCAGCGGCGGGTCGATCAGCCGGATGGTGACCGGCAGCCCGTCCATCGCCTCGAGGATGCCCACGAAGTCGTCGCGCTGGAGCGGCAGCAGCTCGGCGAGGGCCTTCTCCTGCTCGTCGACCGAGTCGGCGAGGATGAGGTTCTCCACCAGCGCCTTGCGGTCGCCGAGGAACATGTGCTCGGTGCGGCACAGCCCGATCCCCTGCGCACCGAAGCGTCGGGCCCGCGCCGCGTCGTCGGGGGTGTCGGCGTTGGCCCGGACGCCCAGCCGGCGGGCCGCGTCGGCGTGCTCCATCACCCGGCCGACGGCGGCGACCAGCTCGTCGCCCTCGACGTCCTCGTGACCCTCGAACCAGCGGACCACCAGGGAGTCGACCACCGGCACCTCGCCGGCGAACACCTCACCGGTGGTGCCGTCGATGGAGATCGCGTCGCCCTCCGTGACCTCGACACCGTCCTGGGTGCGCATCGTCTTGTTCTTGGCGTCGATGGTCAGCGAGTCGGCGCCGCACACGCAGGTGCGGCCCATGCCGCGGGCGACCACGGCGGCGTGCGACGTCTTGCCGCCGCGGCTGGTGAGGATGCCGCGGGCCGCGACCATGCCGCGCAGGTCGTCCGGGTTGGTCTCGCGGCGGCACAGGATCACGTCCTCGCCACGGTCGGCCCACTCCACCGCCGCGGTCGAGTCGAAGACCACCTTGCCGACGGCGGCGCCGGGCGACGCGTTCATGCCCGTCGCGATCAGCTGCCGCTCGGCCTCGGCGTCGAACCGCGGGAACATCAGCTGCGCGAGCTGCGCCCCGTTGACCCGGCGCACCGCCTCGTCCATGTCGATGAGGCCCTGGTCCACGAGCTGGCAGGCGATCCGGAACGCCGCCTCCGCCGTACGCTTCCCGACCCGGGTCTGCAGCATCCAGAGCTTGCCCCGCTCGACGGTGAACTCGATGTCGCACAGGTCGCGGTAGTGCTCCTCGAGGGTCGCCATGATGCCGAGCAGCTCGTCGTACGACCTCTTGTCGATCCGCTCCAGGTCGGCGAGCGGGACGGTGTTGCGGATGCCGGCCACCACGTCCTCGCCCTGCGCGTTCTGCAGGTAGTCGCCGTAGATGCCCTGCGCGCCGGACGCCGGGTCGCGGGTGAACGCGACGCCGGTGCCGGAGTCGTCGCCGCCGTTGCCGAAGACCATCGCCACGATGTTCACCGCGGTGCCGAGGTCGCCGGGGATGCGCTCCTGGCGGCGGTAGAGCACCGCCCGCTCGGTGTTCCAGGAGTCGAAGACCGCCCGGACCGCGCGGTCCATCTGCTCACGCGGGTCCTGCGGGAAGGGCGAGCCGGTGCGCTCCTCGATGATCCGCTGGTACGTCGAGACCAGGCCGGTCAGGTCCTCGACGCGGAGCTCCACGTCGTTCGCGACGCCGCGGGACTCCTTGAGCCGGTCCAGCTCGTCGTGGAAGGCGGAGGCCTCGATGCCGAGCACGGTGGAGCCGAACATCTGCAGCAGCCGCCGGTAGGAGTCGTAGGCGAACCGCTCGTCGCCGTCGCTCATCGCCGCCAGACCGTGCACGGACTCGTCGTTGAGCCCGACGTTGAGGACCGTCTCCATCATCCCGGGCATCGAGAACTTCGCCCCGGACCGCACCGAGACCAGCAGCGGCCCGTCGGGCTGGCCGAGCTTCCGGCCGATCTCGCGTTCGAGGGCCGCGAGGTGCTCGCTCACCTCGTCGGAGAGACCGTCCGGCAGGTCACCGCGCTCCAGGTAGGCCCGGCAGGCGTCGGTGCTGATCGTGAACCCCGGCGGCACCGGGAGCCCGAGGTTGGTCATCTCGGCGAGGTTGGCGCCCTTGCCGCCCAGCAGGTCCCGTTGGTCCCTGCTGCCCTCGGCGAAGGCGTAGACGTACTTGGTCCCCTGCCGCTTCCCCTGGTCGCTCATGGGGTGATCATGCGCCGACTCGGCGCGCGACAACAGGGTCAGCCGCTCACCCGGGGCGGCCCGGGTGGGCGGATCAGTCCTCCGTGACCCCGGCCCACAGGTTGACGCCGGCCTCCACCGCGTCCTCGTCGATGGCCTTCAGCTCCTCGTCCGTGAGCGGCGGCCCGGCCAGGGCGTCGAGGTTGGTGTCGAGCTGCTGGACCGACGAGGCGCCGATGACCGCGGAGGTGACGCGCTGGTCGCGCAGCGCCCACTGCAGGGCGAGCTGGGCGAGCTTCTGGCCGCGGCCCTCGGCGATCTCGTTGAGCCGGCGCACGTGCCGCAGGGTCGCCTCGTCGAGGTGGCTCTCGCCGATCGTGCTGTCCGCCCGGGCGGCTCGGGAGTCCTCCGGGACACCGTCGAGGTAGCGGTCGGTCAGCAGCCCCTGGGCCAGCGCGGTGAACACGATGCAGCCCATGCCCTGCTCCTCGAGCTCGTCGAGCAGGCCCTTCTCGATCCAGCGGTTGAGCATGGAGTACGACGGCTGGTGGATCAGCAGCGGCGTGCCCAGCTCGCGGGCGATCGACGCGGCCTCCTTGGTCTTCGTGGCGGAGTACGACGAGATGCCGGCGTAGAGCGCCCGGCCGGAGCGGACCGCCGTGTCGAGCGCCATCATCGTCTCCTCGACCGGGGTCTCGGGGTCGAAGCGGTGGCTGTAGAAGATGTCGACGTAGTCCAGGCCCATCCGGGCGAGCGACTGGTCCAGGGAGGACAGGACGTACTTCCGCGAGCCGCCGCCCTGGCCGTAGGGGCCCGGCCACATGTCGTAGCCGGCCTTCGTCGAGATCACCAGCTCGTCGCGGAGGTCGGCGAAGTCCTCGCGCAGGAAGCGGCCGAAGTTCTCCTCGGCGCGGCCGTAGGGCGGGCCGTAGTTGTTGGCGAGGTCGAAGTGCGTGACCCCCCGGTCGAAGGCGCGGCGCAGGATCGCCCGCTGCGTCTCCTCGGGCCGGTCGGTGCCGAAGTTCTGCCACAGCCCCAGCGAGAGCGCCGGCAGCTTCAGGCCGCTGCGCCCGGTGTAGCGGTAGTCCATGGAGTCGTAGCGGTCGTCGGCCGGCTGGTAGTCGCTCATGACGACCATCGAACCACCGCTCGCACCAGCCACGGCACCCGGTCCGGCCGGACCGTGATCAGGGCCGCAGGGCCAGCGCGCTCTCCAGCGCCAGCTCGGCGAACGCTGCGGTCTCCTCCGCGAGAAGGGCCTCCTGCCCGTCGTACCTCCCCGACGGCTCGCCCAGCGCCCGGTAGGCCATCGCCTCCGCGACCACCGGCCGCCAGCGCTCCCCGAAGGTCGCGACCGCGTGGTGCCCCGCCCCGTCCTTGGAGGTGAGCCGGCCGGTCGCGATCGCGTGGTGCAGCCGCGGCACGCCGAGCACGAACCAGGACACGATGTCCGGCCGGGCCGCGTCCTCGGGGTGCTGCCGCAGCAGGGGGACCTGCCGAGCCCAGTAGTCGGTCAGGTTCGCGTGCGAGTACGCCCGCAGCGCGTCCGTGTCGGTCCACACGTCCACGTCCTCCAGCGCCGGGCCGCGCACGTGCACGCCGTGCCAGGCGAGCTCGTGCCAGGTCACCGGGCTGAGGTCGAAGCGTCCGACCTTCCACTCGCCGCCGTGCGCGGACGGCAGGCTGCAGGGCACGTCGGGGCAGTCGGCCGGCGGCCGGGCGAGGTCGGCCCACGTGACGTAGAGCCCGTCGTACGACGGACGCGGGAACGTCTCGCCGACCCGGGCGTGCACCTCCCGCAGCGCGGCCACCGTCGCCTCGTCGGGACGCTCCGCCGTCACCGCGACGAAGTCCACGTCGCTGCGCCCGTCGTACCACTCGCCGAAGCCGATCGAGCCGTGCAGGTAGAGGCCCTCGACGAGGCCGGGCAGGACCTCGTCGACGAGGTCGAGGTGCTGCGAGGTGACGGTGCGGACCTGGTCGGGCGGCCAGATGGTCCGGGGGCGGTCGGAGCCGTGTGCGGGGTGCATCCGGCCAGCCTGCCGCACCGGGAGGTGCGGGACGGGCCGGTGGCGGCTACCCGTCGCGAGGTCAGGCCGGGTCATCCGGCGCGGCGGACCGCGTCGGCCACCGCCGCACGCAGGGCCGCCCGCTCGATCCCGAACGCGCCCAGCGTGTCGGCGACGACCCGGTCCTCCCCACGGGCCAGGCCGAGCAGCAGGTGCTCGGTGCCGATGTAGTTGTGCCGCAGCGCGATGGCCTCCCGCAGCGCGAGCTGGAGCGCCTTCTTGGACCCGCGGCTGAACGGTGGCCGCCGCCGACGGGTCGACGGTCCGCCGAGGTTGCGGTCGATGCGGCGGACCACCTCGTCCAGGTCGATGCCGATCGCCTGCAGCGCCTCCGCGTCGTCGTCGTCGAGCCCGTCGACGTACCTCAGCCGACGGCCGTCGAGGACCTCTCGGAGCCCGACGGCGGGGGCGCCGAGCCCCGCCAGCACCCGGACGGCCAGGCAGTCCTCCTGCTCGAGCAGGGCCGCGAGCAGGTGCTCGGGGCGCACCTCCCCGGCCGTCGCGTCCTGGGCGACGGTCAGGGCTCGCTCGACCGTCGCGCGGGCCGCCTTGGTGAACCTCTCGAACATCGCTCTCCCCTTCGTCAGCGCCGGCCGTGCTTCTTGTGCACGGCCTGCCGGCTCACGCCGAGCACGTCGGCGATCTCCTGCCACGACCAGCCCTGCTCCCGGGCCCGGCGCACCTGGGTGTCCTCGAGGTGCTCGAGCAGCCGGCGCAGCGCGCGCACGGCCCGCAGACCGGTGCGCGGGTCGGCGTCGGCGGCGGCCGTGGCGAGGTCGGACTCGGACATGCCGTCAACCTAAGTTGACACACACGATCTGTCAACCCGGGTTGACACCCGCTGCCGGGCTGGCAGGCTGGCCGCCATGCACTGGCTCGTGTACGGCGCGGGAGCGGTCGGCGGCGTCCTCGGCGCCCGGATGTACGACGCGGGGCTCGACGTCACGCTCGTGGCCCGCGGCGACCACCTCGCGGCGATCCGGTCCCGCGGGCTGACCGTCGCGGCCCCGGACGGCGAGCGGACCGTCGACGTGCCCGCTGTCGGGAGCGCCGGTGAGGCCGACCTGGCCCGGCCGACCACAGTCCTGCTCGCGGTCAAGAGCCACCAGACCCACGCCGCGGTCGAGGACCTGGTGGCGGCGCTGCCCGACGGCGCGCCGGTGGTGTCGCTGCAGAACGGCGTGGCCAACGAGCGGACCCTGCTGCGGTTCTTCGCCGACGTGCAGGGGGTCTGCGTGATGATGCCGACCGGGCACCTCGAGCCCGGCGTCGTCGAGCAGCACTGCGCACCGGTCCCCGGGATCCTCGACGTGGGCGGCTACCCCGACGGGGTCGGCGGGACGACCCGTGCGGGTGGCCGAGGCGTTCGCGACCGCGGGGTTCGTGTCCGAGCCGCGCGCCGACATCATGGCGTGGAAGCGCCGCAAGCTGATGATGAACCTCGGCAACGCGGTGCAGGCCTGCTGCGGCAACGACGACCCCGACGCGGGTCGGCTGCTCGAGGTGGTCGAGGCCGAGGGCGACGCGGCGCTGGCGGCGAGCGGGCTGACCGTCGTCTCCCGGGCCGAGGACCGCGAGCGGCGTGGCGACATCCTGCGCCGCGGCGAGCTCGCCGGCCGCCCGCGCGGCGGCGGGTCGTCGTGGCAGAGCCTGCGCCGGGCGCAGGGCAGCATCGAGTCCGACTACCTCAACGGCGAGGTCGTGCTGCTCGGCCGGCTGCACGGCGTGCCCACCCCGGCCAACGAGCTGCTGCGGGTCACCGCGGGACGGCTGGCCCGCGAGGGGGCGGCACCCGGCTCCGTGCGGGCGGCGGACCTGCTCAGCCGGCTCGGCTGACCTGCGTCCTCATCCGCGCCTGGTCTCCAGCACCCGGAAGCCCTTGGCGCTGGCCAGCCGCGTCGTGGGCCAGCCCTGCTCGCCGAGCCAGCGCTGCAGCGAGTCGGCGCCCAGGTTCTTGCCCACCACCAGCACCGCCCGGCCACCCGGCGCCAGCCGCGGCAGCCAGGTGAGCAGCAGGTCGTGCAGGGCCTCCTTGCCGATCCGGATCGGCGGGTTGGACCAGATCTCGTCGTAGGTCTCCCCCGCCGGTACGTCGTCCGGGGTGCACGCCGCGAAGCGGTCCACCACGCCGAGCGCCGCGGCGTTCTCGTTCGCGAGCAGCACGGCCCGCTCGTTGACGTCGACGGCCCGCACCGTCGCGTCCCGGCACGCCGGTCGCGAGCGCCAGACCGATCACGCCGTAGCCGCAGCCGAGGTCGAGGTAGCTCTGCGCCCGCGGCGGCTCCGTCTCCCGGAACAGCACCGCCGTGCCCACGTCGAGCCGGCCCTGCGCGAACACACCGGACCCCGACGTGAGCGCCAGCCGCCGCCCCCACACGTCGGCGACCACCGGCTGCCGCTTGAACGCGACGCTCGGGTCGGCGGAGAAGTAGTGCTCATCCATGCGGCGCCACCCTCACTCGCCGCGCCGCCTCCGCCTGCGCGGCGAGTCCCTCGTCGGCGGGGTAGCCGACCTCCTCCAGCGTCAGCCCGTGCGCCGGCACGACGGTGACGCCGGCGTCACGCACGCCGGCGCCCAGCACGTCGCCGGCCCAGCCGGGCTCACGACGGCCCTCGCCCACGGCGATCATCGCGCCGACCAGCGCCCGGACCATGTGGTGGCAGAACGCGTCGGCGCGCACCGTCGCGACCGCCAGCCCGTCGGCGTCACGGCCCCAGGCGAGGTCGAGCAGCGTCCGCACGGTCGTCGCCCCCTCCCGCTTCTTGCAGAACGCCGCGAAGTCGTGCTCCCCGGTGAGACCTGACGCGGCCGCGTTCATGGCGTCCAGGTCCAGCCGGCGTGGCCAGGCGAGCACGGCGCGCCGTACGAGCGGGTCGACGAGGGCGGGATCGTCGGCGATCCGGTAGGCGTAGCGGCGCCAGACCGCGGAGAACCGCGCGTCGAACTCCCCGGGCGCCTCGCGCAGCCCGCGCACCCGCACGTCGGCGGGCAGCACGCCGTTGAGCCGGCGCAGCAGCGCGGCGGTGGGCGGGTCGGTGCTCCGGCCCGCGGACGCGACCAGCACGTCCGGGTCGACGTCGAGGTGGACCACCTGGCCGCGGGCGTGCACCCCGGTGTCCGTGCGCCCCGCGCAGGTGACGGGGACGGCCTCGACGCGGAGCACCTGGGCGAGCGCCGCCTCGAGCAGCCCCTGAACGGTCCGCAGCCCCGGCTGGGTCGCCCAGCCGTGGAAGTCGGTGCCGTCGTAGGCGAGGTCGAGTCGGAGGCGCACGGCGCCCATCCTCCCAACGGCCCCCACGCGGTGCACAATCCACCCATGGCCTTCCGGATCGACCCGACGTCGGGCACGCCGCCGTACGAGCAGCTGCGCACGCAGGTTGCCTCCCAGGTCGCCAGCGGTGAGCTGGCCGCGGGCACCCGCCTGCCGACCGTCCGGTCGCTGGCCGAGCAGCTCGGCGTCGCGACGAACACCGTGGCCCGCGCCTACCGCGAGCTCGAGGCCGACGGGGTGGTGACCACCAACGGCCGGCGCGGCACCGTCGTCGCGTCCGTCGCGCTCGACGACCGGGACGCCCTGGCCCTGGCCACGGAGTACGTCGACCGGGCCCGGCGTCGGGGGCTCACGCTCGCGGAGGCCACCCGGCTCGTCGAGCAGGCCTGGCCGCGCTGACATGCGACGAGGCCCGCCACCCCCTGCGGGGTGACGGGCCTCGTGCGACGCGGATCAGGTCACTCGGACTTGGTGGCCTTCTCGGACTCGTCGTCGGGGTCGTTGCCCTCGGCGGCCGCCTCGTCGGCGGTCTCCTCGGCAGCAGCGTCCTCGACGGCGGCCTCGTCGGCCGGGTCCTCGACACCCGCAGCGGCCTCGGTGGCCTCCTCGGGCGTCTCCTCGCTGGCGGCCGGCGCCGGCGCGGCGGCGGCCTTCTTCGAGGTGGTCCGGTCCTGCGGGGTGTACTCCTCGGTCACCAGCTCGATGACCGCCATCGGGGCGTTGTCGCCCTTGCGCGGACCGATCTTGGTGATCCGGGTGTAGCCGCCCGGACGCTCGGCGAACCGCGGCGCGATCTCCTCGAACAGCGAGTGCACGACGCCCTTGTCACGGATCGTCGCGCAGCACCTGGCGACGGTTGTGCAGGTCGCCCTTCTTGGCCTTGGTGATCAGCTGCTCCGCGACCGGGCGCAGCACGCGCGCCTTGGCCTCGGTGGTGGTGATCCGGCCGTGCTCGAACAGGCTCGTGGCCAGGTTCGCGAGGATCAGCCGTCTGGTGCGCCGGGCTGCCGCCGAGGCGGGCGCCCTTCTTGGGGGTAGGCATTGCTTCTACTCGTTTCTCCCGGGCCGTGTCAGGTACCCGGATAGATGTGGCGACGGGTGGTGCGGATCAGTACTGCTCGTCCTCGACGAACGAGTCGTCGTCGTCGTCGTACGCCGCGAGGGCCAGCCGACGGGTCGAAGCCCGGGGCGCTGTCCTTGAGCGACAGACCCATCTCGTGCAGCTTCAGCCTTGACCTCGTCGATGGACTTGGCGCCGAAGTTGCGGATGTCGAGCAGGTCCTGCTCCGAGCGGGAGATGAGCTCACCCACGGTGTGGATGCCCTCACGCTTGAGGCAGTTGTACGAGCGGACGGTGAGGTTGCAGGTCCTCGACCGGCAGGGCCAGGTCGGCGGCGAGCTGCTCGTCGACCGGCGACGGGCCGATGTCGATGCCCTCGGCCTCGACGTTGAGCTCACGGGCCAGGCCGAACAGCTCGACGAGCGTCTTGCCGGCCGAGGCGATCGCGTCGCGGGGACGGATCGACGGCTTGGTCTCGACGTCGATGATGAGCTTGTCGAAGTCGGTGCGCTGCTCGACACGGGTGGCCTCGACCTTGTAGGTCACCTTGAGGACCGGGCTGTAGATCGAGTCGACCGGCATCCGGCCGATCTCGTTGTCGGCGCCCTTGTTCTGGACCGACGAGACGTAGCCGCGACCGCGCTCGACGACCAGCTCCATCTCGAGCTTGCCCTTGTCGTTCAGGGTGGCGATCTTCAGGTCGGGGTTGTGCACCTCGACACCGGCCGGCGGCGCGATGTCGGCGGCGGTGACGTCACCGGGGCCCTGCTTGCGCAGGTACATGGTGACCGGCTCGTCGTGCTCGGAGGAGACGACGAGGTCCTTGAGGTTCAGGATGACCTCGGTGACGTCCTCCTTGACGCCCGTCGATGGTGGAGAACTCGTGGAGCACGCCGTCGACCTTGATGCTCGTGACCGAGGCACCCGGGATCGAGGAGAGCAGGGTACGGCGGAGCGAGTTGCCGAGCGTGTAGCCGAAGCCGGGCTCGAGCGGCTCGATCACGAACCGCGAGCGGAACTCGTCGACGATCTCTTCCGAGAGGGTGGGGCGCTGTGCGATGAGCACTTCTTGTTTCCTTTCCGAGCCCGACCCGCTATTTGAGGGACTCGAACCTGAGGTGGAAAGGGAGGGTGGTGTCGGGGAGGACCGGCGGACCGGGCCTCCCCCGCACCGGGTGTTACTTCTTCGAGTAGTACTCGACGATGAGCTGCTCCTGGACCGGGATGTCGATCTGCTGCCGGACCGGGAGCTGGTGGATGAGGACGCGCATCCGGTCGGGCAGGACCTCCATCCACGCCGGGACGATCCGCTCGCCGTGGGTCTCGCGAGCCACGATGAACGGGGTCATCTCGAGCGACTTCTCCGCGACGTCGATCACGTCGTGCTGCGTGACCTGGAACGACGGGATGTCGACCTTCTTGCCGTTGACCAGGAAGTGACCGTGCACGACGAGCTGGCGGGCGTGGCGGCGCGTGCGGGCGAAGCCGGCGCGGTAGACCACGTTGTCGAGACGGCACTCGAGGAGCTGCAGCAGGTTGTCACCGGTCTTGCCGGGACGACGCGAGGCCTCGTGGTAGTAGTGGCGGAACTGCTTCTCGAGGACGCCGTAGGTGAAGCGGGCCTTCTGCTTCTCGCGGAGCTGAGGCAGGTACTCGCTCTCCTTGTGCGACCGCGGCCGTGCTGGCCGGGCGGGAAGGGACGACGCTCGAACGCCAGTGTCGCCGCCGACGAGGTCGACACCGAGTCGACGCGACTTCTTGGTCATGGGGCCGGTGTAACGGGCCATGTCTCAAAGTCTCCTGGATCTCCTGGTCGGCGGGTCAGACGCGGCGGCGCTTGGGCGGCCGGCATCCGTTGTGGGGGTCGGGGTGACGTCCTGGATGGTGCCGACCTCGAGGCCGATCGCACCCAGCGAGCGGATCGCCGTCTCGCGGCCCGAGCCCGGGCCCTTCACGAAGACGTCGATCTTCTTCATGCCGTGCTCCATCGCCCGGCGACCAGCCGCCTCGGCGGCCATCTGCGCGGCGAACGGGGTGGACTTGCGGGAGCCCTTGAAGCCGACGGTGCCGGCGGAGGCCCACGAGATCACCGCACCGGTCGGGTCGGTGATCGTGACGATCGTGTTGTTGAACGTGCTCTTGATGTGGGCTTCGCCCTGAGCGATGTTCTTCTTCTCCTTGCGGCGCACCTTCTTGGCGCCGGTAGCCTGACGGCTCTTGGGAGGCATTCAGTAACTCCTGGTGTTCTGGTGAAGTCTGCGATGAGGAAGTCGGCGGAAACGCTGGTTGAGGAGCCGAGCCGCTAGGCGAGGCGTCCGAAACCAGCGTCACTTGGCCTTCTTCTTGCCGGCGACGGTGCGCTTCGGGCCCTTGCGGGTGCGCGCGTTGGTCTTGGTGCGCTGACCACGGACGGGCAGGCTCTGCCGGTGCCGGCGACCCTGGTAGCTGCCGATCTCGATCTTGCGGCGGATGTCCGCCTGGACCTCACGACGGAGGTCACCCTCGATCTTGTAGTTGCCCTCGATCTCGTCGCGGAGCTTCACCAGCTCCTCGTCGCCGAGCTGGTGGACCGGGCATGTCCGGGTTGACCCCGGTGTCGGCGAGCAGCTGCTGGGCGCGGGTACGGCCGATGCCGTAGATGTAGGTGAGTGCGACCTCGATCGCGCTTGTCGCGCGGGAGGTCGACACCGACGAGGCGTGCCATGACAGGCGGTGTCCCTTCGTCTTCCGGAGGTGTCGGTCGCGTCGCGTCCCGTCGCCCGACATTCGTCGAGTCCCGGGCCCCGGCCTCCAGATCCGGGGGTGACCTCGCCGGTGTCCCGGTGAGGAGCGATCACGCTGGTGATGGTGTGTTCAGTTGTGGGTGCCGCGCCTGCGGCGGGGTGGAGCCGGTGGCTCAGCCCTGGCGCTGCTTGTGGCGCGGGTTCTCGCAGATCACCATGACGCGGCCGTGGCGACGGATCACCTTGCACTTGTCACAGATCGGCTTGACGCTCGGGTTGACCTTCATGAGACGGCCTTTCGGTTCGGCTGGCTGTTACTTGTACCGGTAGACGATGCGACCGCGGGTCAGGTCGTAGGGCGAGAGCTCCACGACGACCCGGTCCTCGGGAAGGATCCGGATGTAGTGCTGCCGCATCTTGCCGCTGATGTGGGCGAGGACCTTGTGCCCGTTGCTCAGCTCGACCCGGAACATCGCGTTCGGGAGAGCCTCCACGATGGTGCCCTCGATCTCGATGACGCCTTCTTTCTTCGGCATGTCCTCCGCAATCTCTGTTCGGCGCTGATGTGAACTGGTCTACCGTTGACCCGGGAACCGCCCCGGTCACCGAGTCGGTGACGGGTGGACCTCGTGAACCGGCCGGACACCCCATCCCGGGCAGCACGACGAACCGAGGTTCGAGGAGTGTGCCGGGCAGCCGCAGGGCGCCACGAAACGGACCCACGTTGGGCCGACTGACAAGTCTACGGGAATTCGTTCACAACCCCTAATCGCGCCAGCAGCCCCGCCAGCGCCTCCGTGACCCCGGCGGGATCCACCAGCGGGTGCAGGTGCTGCCCTGCCAGCGTCGCGACCGGCCAGCCACGCCGACCGGCCTCGGCCCGCTCCTCGGCGTAGGTGTCGCCGAAGGCCAGGTATGCCGACGGCAGGTCCCGCCACCCCGGTGGCGAAGGCACCGCCTCCTCGAAGTAGGAGTAGCGGCAGCCGGCGCTCCACCCGCTCGACGGACCGGCGGGTCGCGGTGTCCGGGAACAGCGACGTCCGTGTCCGCCTCCGGCCACCACTGCGTCCAGGGCGGCAGCAGCCCCTCCTCGTCCGCCAGGTCCGCGAGCGTCGCGCGCAGGGCGGGCGACGTGGTCGGCGTCGCCGGGTCCGGCCCGGGGACCAACGCGTCGGCGAACACCACCGCCGCCACCGGTCGCTGCGCGGCCAGCGCCGCGACGTACAGGCCGGCGTTGCTGTGCGGCACCAGGACGACCGGTTCGTCGGGCCGGAGTTGAGCAGCGAATCCCTCGAGCACGTCCGCGACCGAGGTGATGCGCTCCGGGAGGTCGAGCTCGGTGACCAGGTGGCCGTGCTCCCGCAGCAGCGGCGCGACCCGCGACCAGACCACCGGTCCCGAGCAGCGGGCTGGGCAGCAGGGCGATCCGGGTCATGGTCCCGACACCCCTGACAAAACCGGCACAGTCCCGACGTTGCAACCCTGGGGGTGTGCCGGTTTCCCAGGGTCCCCTGGGAATCTGGCCGCCACCGGCAGCTCACTCCCCGCCGTACGCCACACCCAGCTCGGCGAGCTTGGCGGCTCCTCCGTCGAGGGCGGTGAGCACCCAGGCGCCGCGCGGGGTGAGGGTGAAGGTGTGCTCGAAGTGGGCGGCGAGCGAGCCGTCGTCGGTGGCGACGGTCCAGTCGTCGTCGAGGGTGTGCGTCCAGGGCTCGCCGGCGACCACCATCGGCTCGACGGCCAGGGCGAGGCCCTCGACCAGCTTCACGCCCTTGCCGGGGCGGCCGACGTTGGGGACGTTCGGGGGCTGGTGCATGGCCGAGCCGATGCCGTGCCCGGTGTAGTCCTCGACGATCCCGAAGCCGGAGCTCGCACGGACGTAGGACTCGACGCCGTGGGAGATGTCGCCGACGTGACCGCCGAGCGCGGCCGCGGCGATCCCCCGCCACATGGCCTCCTCGGTGACCCGCATCAGCTCCAGCGCCGGGGCGGGTGGCTCGCCGACCGCGACGGTCAGAGCCGCGTCGCCGTGCCAGCCGTCGATGATCGCCCCGCAGTCGATCGAGACGATGTCGCCGTCGCGCACCACCCGGTCACCGGGGATGCCGTGCACGACCTCGTCGTTGACGGAGATGCAGGTCGTCGCCGGGAACGGCGGGTGCCCGTAGCCCAGGAACGACGGCAGCGCACCGGAGTCGCGGATGTGCTCGGCGGCGAGCCGGTCGAGCTCGCCGGTCGTCACCCCGGGACGGGTGGCGTCGCGCAGCAGCTCCAGGGTGCGACCGACGACCAGGCCGGCAGCGCGCATGCGCTCGATCTGGTCCGGCGTCTTGATCTCGACGCCGCGGTCGCGGAACACGGGCGGGGCTCAGCTCTCCTGGACCTGCGCGAGGGACTCCAGGATCCGGTTGGTCACCTCGTCGACCTCGCCGATGCCGTCCACCTCGCGGAGCAGGCCACGGCCGCGGTAGTCCTCGATGAGCGGCTCGGTCTGCTCGGTGTAGACCTCCTGCCGGCGACGGATGACGTCCTCGGTGTCGTCGCTGCGGCCCTCGGACTGTGCCCGGGCGGTGAGCCGGCGGACCAGCTCCTCGGGGTCGACAGTGAGCACCACGACCGCGTCGAGGCGGTGACCGGTGTGCTCGATCATCCCGTCGAGCTCGTCGACCTGCGCAAGGGTGCGGGGGTAGCCATCGAGCAGGAAGCCCTTCTCGGCGTCCGGCTCGTCGATGCGGTGCCGCACCATCAGGTTCGTCACGGAGTCCGGGACGTACTCCCCCGCGTCCATGTAGCGCTTCGCCTCGACGCCGAGCTCGGTCCCCTGGGACACGTTGCTGCGGAAGATGTCGCCGGTGGAGATCGCCGGGATCCCGAAACGGTCCGCGACCACCTGCGCCTGCGTGCCCTTGCCGGCCCCGGGCGGGCCCATGAAGATCAGTCTCATATCAGCGCAGGAATCCTTCGTAGTTGCGCTGCTGGAGCTGGCTCTCGATCTGCTTCACCGTGTCGAGCGCGACGCCCACCATGATCAGGATGGACGTGCCGCCGAACGGGAAGTTCTGGTTCGCGCCGACGACAGCGATGGCGACCAGCGGGACCAGGGAGATCAAGGCGAGGTAGAGCGAGCCAGGCAGCGTGATGCGGGACAGGACGTAGTTGAGGTACTCCTCAGTCGGCTTGCCCGCCCGGATCCCGGGGATGAAGCCGCCGTACTTCTTCATGTTGTCGGCCACCTCTTGCGGGTTGAAGGTGATGGCGACGTAGAAGTAGGTGAAGAAGATGATCAGCGCGGTGTAGAGCGCCATGTACAGCGGGTGGTCTCCCTTGACCAGGTACGTCGAGATGAACGTGGCCCACTTGGAGCTGCCGGCGAACTGCGCCGCCATGGCAGGCAGGTAGAGCAGGCTCGAGGCGAAGATGACCGGGATGACGCCGGCCTGGTTCACCTTGAGCGGGATGTACGTCGACGAGCCGCCGAACATCTTGCGACCCACCATGCGCCGGGCGTACTGCACCGGGATCCGGCGCTGGCCCTGCTCCATGAAGATGACGGCCGCGATGAGGACGAGACCGATCGCCAGGATCAGGGCGAACACCCACCAACCGCGCGCGACCCGGACCGCCCACAGGTTGGCCGGGAAGGTCGCGACGACCTGGGTGAAGATGAGGATCGACATGCCGTTGCCGATGCCGCGGTCGGTGATCAGCTCACCGAGCCACATGATGACGGCGGTGCCGGCGGTCATGGTGATGACCATGACCAGCATGGCCGTCAGGCTGTCGTCGTAGACCAGGGGCTTGGTGCAGCCCTGCAGCAGCTGGCCGCTGCGGGCCAGCGCCACGATGCCGGTCGCCTGGAGGATCGCCAGCGCCAGCGTGAGGTAGCGGGTGTACTGGGTGATCTTGGTCTGGCCGGCCTGCCCCTCCTTCTTCAGGGTCTCCAGGCGCGGGATCACCACCACCAGCAGCTGCAGGATGATGCTCGCCGTGATGTACGGCATGATCCCGAGCGCGAAGATGGTCAGCCGCAGCAGCGCGCCGCCCGAGAACAGGTTGATCAGGCCGTAGAGGCCGTCGTTCTTGGTGGCGTCGAAACAGGCCTGCACGTTGGCCACGTTGACGCCGGGGGCCGGGATCTGTGAGCCCGCCCGGAAGATCACGATGATCAGCAGGACGAACAGCAACTTGCGTCGCAGGTCCGGCGTCCGGAACGCGTTGGCGAATGCGCCTAGCACCTGGTCCTCTTCTCCATCACGTGCGTAGTTTCCCCCGAAGCGGTGACGCCGAGCGTCTGCCTGCCTGCGCAGGACCTCGGAAGCCTAACAGGGGCCCGAACGGTGGAGGCTGTCGGTCAAATCCGCAACCCGGCCCGTTCGAGCCCCTGGCCCGGAGCGTCGCTCCGGAAAGACAGCTGAGCCGTCAGACCTCGGTCGTGCTGCCGCCGGCAGCCGCGATCTTCTCCTTGGCGGAGGCCGAGAACGCGTGCGCGCTCACGTCCACCGCGACGGAGATGTCGCCCGAGCCGAGGACCTTGACCGGCTCGCCGGCGCGGACCGCGCCCTTGGCGACCAGGTCGGCCACGCCCACGGTGCCGCCGTCGGGGAAGAGCGCCCCGATGCGGTCCAGGTTCACGACCTGGAACTCCACCTTGAACGGGTTCTTGAAGCCCTTGAGCTTCGGAAGCCGCATGTGGATCGGCATCTGGCCACCCTCGAAGTTGGCCGGCACCTGGTAACGAGCCTTGGTGCCCTTGGTGCCTCGACCGGCGGTCTTGCCCTTCGAGCCCTCACCGCGACCGACACGGGTCTTCGCGGTCTTGGCGCCCGGGGCAGGACGCAGGTGGTGCAGCTTGAGCGTCATGTCAGTCCACCTCCTCGAATGCGACCAGGTGCCTGACGGCCTGGAGCATGCCACGGATCTCGGGACGGTCCTCCTTGACGACGACGTCGCCGATCCGCTTGAGCCCAAGCGAACGGAGGGTGTCCCGCTGGTTCTTCTTGCAGCCGATCGTCGACCGCTTCTGCTCGACCTTGAGGCGCGCCATCACTGGCTCACCTCCGCGCGGGCCCTGAGCAGCGCGGCCGGAGCGACGTCCTCGACCGGGAGGCCACGACGGGCCGCGACGGCCTCGGGCTCCTCGAGCGAGCGCAGCGCCTCGACGGTGGCGTGCACGATGTTGATCTGGTTGGACGACCCGAGCGACTTGCTGAGCACGTCGTGGATGCCGGCGCACTCCAGCACGGCGCGCACCGGGCCACCGGCGATCACACCGGTACCGGGGGCGGCCGGACGGAGCATCACGACGCCCGCGGCCTTCTCGCCCTGCACCGGGTGCGGGATCGTGCCCTGGCTGCGGGGGACCCGGAAGAAGTTCTTCTTGGCCTCCTCGACACCCTTGGCGATCGCCGCCGGGACTTCCTTGGCCTTGCCGTATCCGACACCGACCATGCCGTCGCCGTCGCCCACGATCACGAGGGCGGTGAAGCTGAAGCGACGACCACCCTTCACGACCTTGGCGACACGGTTGATCGCGACGACACGCTCGATGTAGGCGGTCTTGTCCGCAGCCTGGCCACCGCGGCGGTCGTCGCGGTTTCCGCGACGGTCGCCACCGGCACCGGTACGGCGCTGGGATCCGCTCATGTTCGAACTACCTTCCCTGTTTCAGTCTCGAAGCTGGTTGCTGTCGCGATCAGAACGCGAGGCCACCCTCGCGGGCGCCGTCGGCGAGCGCGGCGACGCGCCCGTGGTACTTGTTGCCGGCGCGGTCGAAGACCACGCCCTCGACACCGGCGGCCTTGGCGCGCTCGGCGACGAGCTCACCGACCTTGCGGGCCTTGGCGGACTTGTCGCCCTCGAAGGAGCGGACGTCGGCCTCCATGGTGCTCGCGTAGGCCAGCGTGCGACCGACCAGGTCGTCGACGACCTGCACGGTGATGTGCTTCGACGAGCGGGTGACGACCAGGCGCGGGCGCTCCGCGGTCCCGGAGACCTTCTTGCGGCCCCGGACCTGGCGGCGCAGCCGCGACGCGACGCGGGCGCTCGTGTGCTTGCCGGACTTGAGTGCGATAGCCATCGTCACTTACCAGCCTTTCCGACCTTGCGACGGATCTGCTCGCCGGCGTAGCGGACGCCCTTGCCCTTGTAGGGCTCCGGCTTGCGCAGCTTGCGGATGTTCGCAGCGACCTCGCCGACCAGCTGCTTGTCGATGCCCTGGACGCCGAGCCGGGTGGGCCCGTCGACCGTGAACGTGATGCCGTCCGGGGCGTTGAACGTGATCGGGTGCGAGTAGCCGAGCTGGAACTCCAGCTGCGTCGGGCCCTTGGACAGGACCCGGTAACCCACGCCGACGATCTCGAGCTTCTTCTCGTAGCCCTCGGTCACGCCCTGCACCATGTTGGCGATCAGGGTGCGGGTCAGGCCGTGCAGCGACTTGCTCTCACGCTCGTCGTTGGGACGGACCACCTCGATGGCGCCGTCGTCGGCGCGGCCGACCGTGATCGGGGCGGCGACGCTGTGGCTCAGGGCGCCCTTGGGGCCCTTCACCGTCACCAGGCTCTCCGCGAGCGTCACGTCGACACCGGACGGGACCGCGATGGGGAGCTTGCCAATACGCGACATGCTTCTGACTTCCTCTCGGTCTCGTCGTTACCAGACGTAGGCGAGGACTTCCCCACCCACGCCCTTCTTGTTGGCCTGGCGGTCGGTCAGCAGGCCCTGGCTCGTCGAGATGATCGCGACGCCCAGGCCGCCGAGCACCTTCGGCAGGCCGGTGTGCTTGGCGTAGACCCGCAGGCCCGGCTTGGAGATGCGGCGGATGCCGGCGATCGAGCGCTCGCGGTTCTGGCCGTACTTGAGGGTGAGCTCGAGGGTCTTGCCCACCTCACCCTCGGGCGCGTCCTCGACCTTCCAGGAGGAGATGTAGCCCTCCTGCTTCAGGATCTCGGCGACCCCTACCTTCAGCTTGCTGTGCGGCATGATCACCGCGTCGTGGTACGCCTGGTTGGCGTTGCGCAGACGAGTGAGCATGTCTGCGATCGGGTCAGTCATCGTCATGGCCGTTGCGGCCCTTTCCCACCGTGGTTTCGCGGCTCCGGGGAGCGGCGACCTTCAGCGATTCGTGTGATTCTCGGACTCAGTTCGGGGGTGTTGCTTACCAGCTGCTCTTGGTGACGCCCGGCAGCTCGCCGCGGTGCGCCATCTCGCGCAGGCAGATCCGGCACAGGCCGAACTTGCGGTAGACGGCCTTGGGGCGGCCGCAGCGCTGGCAGCGGGTGTAGCCACGCACCTTGAACTTCGGGGTGCGGGCCGCCTTGACCTTGAGGGATGTCTTGGCCATCGGTCACTGCTCCTTGAAGGGGAAGCCGAGCTGCTTGAGCAGCGCACGCCCCTCGTCGTCGTTCGTGGCGGTCGTGACCACCGTGATGTCCATGCCCCGCGAGCGGTCGACCTTGTCCTGGTCGATCTCGTGGAACATCACCTGCTCGGTGAGACCGAAGGTGTAGTTGCCGCGGCCGTCGAACTGCTTGCCGGACAGACCGCGGAAGTCGCGGATCCGGGGCAGCGCCAGCGCGAGCAGCCGGTCGAGGAACTCCCACATGCGGTCGCCGCGCAGCGTGACGTGCGCACCGATCGGCATGCCCTCACGCAGCTTGAACTGCGCGATGGACTTGCGGGCCCGGGTGATCTGCGGCTTCTGGCCGGTGATCGCGGTCAGGTCCTTGACGGCGCCCTCGATCAGCTTCGAGTCACGGGCCGCCTCACCGACGCCCATGTTGACGACGATCTTGGTCAGGCCGGGGACCTGCATCACGTTGGCGTACTGGAACTGCTCCTGCATCGCGGGGATGATCTCCTCGCGGTAGCGGGTCTGCAGCCGCGGCCGCGCCGTGGACTGCTCAGGCGTCGTGGTGGCCATCAGATCTCCTCACCGGACTTGCGCGCGACACGCGTGCTGCGCTCCGCGGCGTACGTCGAGCCGTCGGACCGGCGCTTCGTCACCTCGGTGCGCTTGAAGCCCACGCGGGTCGTCACCTTGCCCTTGTCGTCGCTGCCCTTGGGGGCGTCGACCAGCAGCATCACGTTGGACACGTGGATCGCCGCCTCCTGGGTGACGATGCCGCCGGTGGTGCCGGCGCGGCCGCCCTGGTTGACCACCTTGGTGTGCCGCTTGATGCGGTTCACGCCCTCGACGATCACGCGGTCCTGCTCGGACAGCACCGAGATGACCTTGCCCTCGGCGCCCTTGTCCTTGCCGGCGATGACGCGGACGACGTCGCCCTTCTTGATGTTCAAGTTCTTCTTCTTCGCCATAAGTCAGAGCACCTCCGGAGCCAGCGAGATGATCTTCATGAACTTCTTCTCGCGCAGCTCCCGGCCCACGGGGCCGAAGATGCGCGTGCCGCGCGGCTCGCCGTCGTTCTTGAGGATGACGGCGGCGTTCTCGTCGAAGCGGATGTAGGAGCCGTCGGGACGACGGCGCTCCTTGACGGTCCGGACCACGACGGCCTTGACGACGTCACCCTTCTTGACGTTGCCACCGGGGATCGCGTCCTTCACGGTGGCGACGATGACGTCGCCGATTCCGGCGTAGCGCCGACCCGAGCCACCGAGAACACGGATGCAAAGGATCTCCTTGGCACCGGTGTTGTCGGCGACCTTGAGTCGCGACTCCTGCTGGATCATCGGTTCTTCTCCTTGTCGCGCCGGTTCTCAGGTGGGTACCCGAGCCTGGCGGAACTCTGTGTCGGATCTGGGGCGTGCGCCCCGGGGGGTGGTCTTACTTGGCCTTCTCGAGGACCTCGACGACGCGCCAGCGCTTCGTGGCCGACAGCGGGCGGGTCTCCTGGATCCGCACGCGGTCGCCGACGCCGCACTCGTTCTGCTCGTCGTGGGCCTTCAGCTTGCTCGTGCGACGAAGGACCTTGCCGTAGAGCGCGTGCTTGACCCGGTCCTCGACGGAGACGACGACGGTCTTCTCCATCTTGTCGCTGACCACCAGACCCTCACGGATCTTGCGGTAGGGGCGCGCCTGCGCGTCGCTGGCCTGGTTGCTCACGTTCGTTCCTTCGCTCATGCGGCACCGTCCTGGGCGCCCGAGCCGGCAGGCGTCTGCCGGATCCCGAGCTCGCGCTCACGCACCACGGTGTAGATGCGGGCGATGTCACGCTTGACCGTGCGGAGCCGGCCGTGGCTCTCGAGCTGACCCGTCGCGGCCTGGAAGCGCAGGTTGAACAGCTCTTCCTTGGCCTCGCGGAGCTTCTCCTCGAGATCGACGTTGGTCATGTCGTTGAGGTCGTGGGCTGTCGTAGCCATCAGAACTCACCACTCTCACGGGTGACGAACTTGCACTTCATCGGCAGCTTGTGGATCGCGCGGCGCATCGCCTCACGGGCGACGTCCTCGGTCACACCGGACAGCTCGAACATCACGCGTCCGGGCTTGACGTTGGCGACCCACCACTCGGGCGAGCCCTTGCCGGAACCCATGCGGGTCTCGGCCGGCTTCTTGGTCAGCGGGCGGTCGGGGTAGATGTTGATCCACACCTTGCCGCCGCGCTTGATGTGACGCGTCATGGCGATACGAGCGGACTCGATCTGCCGGTTCGTGACGTAGGCCGGCTCGATCGCCTGGATGCCGAAGTCGCCGAAGGCGAGCTCGGTGCCACCCTTGGCCGCGCCGGTGCGCTTGGGGTGGTGCTGCTTGCGGTGCTTGACCCTGCGGGGCATCAACATGCTGGTCAGCCCTCCCCACTCTGGTTCGCGCTCGCGGACTCGGCCGGGGCGCTCGCCTCGGCCGGGGCCGCAGCCTCGGCGGGCGCGTCCGAGCGCGCGGAGCGCGTCGGGCGGTCGCCACGGCTGCCACGGGTCGGACGGTCGCCGCCACGGGCGGGGCGACCACGGCCGGGAGCGCCGGCGCGCGCGGCGGCCTGCGCCTCACGCTCGGCGCGGGTGCCCGCGACCTCGCCCTTGTAGATCCAGACCTTCACGCCGATGCGACCGAAGGTGGTCTTGGCCTCGTAGAAGCCGTAGTCGATGTCCGCACGGAGCGTGTGCAGGGGCACGCGGCCCTCGCGGTAGAACTCCGAGCGCGACATCTCGGCGCCACCGAGACGGCCGGAGCACTGGATCCGGACGCCCTTGGCGCCGCTGCGCATCGAGGTCTGCATCGCCTTGCGCATCGCACGACGGAACGCCACGCGGCCCGCGAGCTGCTCGGCCACACCCTGCGCGACCAGCTGAGCGTCGACCTCGGGGTTCTTGACCTCGAGGATGTTCAGCTGGACCTGCTTGCCGGTGAGCTTCTCGAGCTCGCCGCGGATGCGGTCGGCCTCGGCGCCACGGCGACCGATCACGATGCCCGGACGCGCGGTGTGGATGTCCACACGGACGCGGTCACGGGTGCGCTCGATCTCGACCTTGGAGATGCCGGCCCGCTCCATGCCCTTGGACAGGAGACGACGGATCGCGACGTCCTCGCCGACGTACGCCTTGTACAGCTTGTCGGCGTACCACCGGCTCTTGTGGTCGGTGGAGATGCCGAGGCGGAAACCGTTCGGGTTGATCTTCTGACCCATCAGGCCTTCCGTCCCTTCTTGTTCGACTGGGTGGACGCGGACTGGCCGGCGTCCTCGATGCGGGGCTGCACCACGAGGGTGATGTGGCTGGTCCGCTTGTTGATCCGCGACGCACGGCCCTGGGCCCGGGGGCGCCAGCGCTTCATCGTCGGGCCCTCGTCGACCATCGCCTTGCTGACGACCAGCGTGCCCCGGTCGAGGTCCTCGGTGCCCTCTGCGTTCGCGACGGCGCTCTCGAGGACCTTGTAGACGGTCTCGCTCGCGGCCTGCGGGGCGAACTGCAGCAGCGCCAGGGCCTCGTCGACGCCCAGGCCGCGGACCATGTCCACGACCCGGCGCGCCTTCATCGGGGTGATCCGGACGAAGCGTGCGCTGGCGAAAGCGCCGGGCTCGTCGCCCAGCAGGCTCTCGCGGCGGGCGCTCACGCGCCTGCGCTCCATAGTGCTCATCTCTTCGACTCTCTCGACTCTGTCGTCAACTCAGTTGGTGGCCGGTGCCTCCGCGTCAGCGGCGGCGGGCCTTCCGGTCGTCCTTGACGTGCCCGCGGTAGGTGCGGGTCGGCGCGAACTCGCCCAGCTTGTGGCCGACCATCGCGTCGGTCACGAACACCGGGACGTGCTTGCGGCCGTCGTGCACGGCGATCGTGTGGCCGATCATGGCCGGCACGATCATCGAGCGACGAGACCACGTCTTGATGACGTTGTGGGTGCCCTTGTCGTTCTGTCCGTCCACCTTCTTCATGAGGTGGCCGTCGACGAAGGGACCCTTCTTCAGGCTGCGAGGCATGTCTGCTTATCCCTTCTAGCGACGCTTGCCGGACTTGCGGCGACGGACGATGAGCGCGTCGGAGGCCTTGCGCTTGCGCGTGCGGCCCTCCGGCTTGCCCCAGGGCGAGACCGGGTGACGACCACCGGAGGTCTTGCCCTCACCACCGCCGTGCGGGTGGTCGACCGGGTTCATGACGACACCACGGACGGTCGGGCGCTTGCCCTTCCACCGCATGCGGCCGGCCTTGCCCCAGTTGATGTTGGACTGCTCGGCGTTGCCGACCCCGCCGACCGTGGCGCGGCAGCGCACGTCGACGTAGCGCATCTCGCCGGAGGGCATGCGCAGCTGGGCGCGGCTGCCCTCCTTGGCGACGAGCTGCGCCGAGTTGCCGGCGGAGCGGGCGATCTTCGCGCCGCCACCGGGCCGGAGCTCGATGCAGTGGATCGTCGTACCGACCGGGATGTTGCGGAGCGGCAGGTTGTTGCCCGGCTTGATGTCGGCCTTCGGGCCGGCCTCGACCGTCGCACCCTGGCGGAGGTTCTGCGGCGCGATGATGTAGCGCTTCTCGCCGTCCGCGTAGTGCAGCAGCGCGATGCGCGCCGTGCGGTTGGGGTCGTACTCGATGTGCGCGACCTTGGCCGGGACGCCGTCCTTGTCGTAGCGACGGAAGTCCACGACGCGGTAGGCGCGCTTGTGACCGCCGCCCTGGTGACGCGTCGTGATCCGGCCCTGGTTGTTGCGGCCGCCCTTCTTGGGGAGCGGGCGCACCAGCGACTTCTCCGGCGTCGACCGCGTCACCTCGACGAAGTCGGCGACCGACGAGCCACGACGGCCCGGGGTGGTCGGCTTGTACTTACGGATGCCCATGAGTTCTCAGTCCTCGATCTGTTCCCGTCGGCCGGTCAGGAGACCGGGCCTCCGAAGATGTCGATGCGCTGGCCGGCGGCAAGGCTGACGATCGCGCGCTTGGTGTTCGCACGCTTGCCGATCCCGAAGCGGGTGCGGCGCGTCTTGCCCTGACGGTTGACCGTGTTGACGCCGGTGACCTTGACGTCGAACACCTTCTCGACCGCGATCTTGATCTCGGTCTTGTTGGCGTCCGGACGCACCAGGAAGGTGTACTTGTTCGCGTCCAGCAGGCCGTAGCTCTTCTCGCTCACCACGGGCGCGATGAGCACGTCGCGGTGGTCCTTGTGGAAGTTGCTCACTTGGACTCCTCCTCGGCCTCGGTCGACGTGGCGACGGCCGTGACCGACTTGCCCGTGGCCGGACCGGCCACGAACGCGTCGTAGGCGGCCTTGGTGAAGACCACGTCGTCGGACAGCAGCACGTCGTAGGTGTTGAGCTGGTCGACCGCGAGCAGGTGGACGGTGTCCACGTTGCGCAGCGAGAGCCAGGTCAGGTTGTCACCGCGCTCGAGCACGATCAGCGTGCGCGGACGGTCGGTGAGGCCGGTGAGCGCGCCCAGCGCGGACTTCGTGCTCGGCACGTCGCCGGTCACGAAGCTCTCGACGACGTGCACGCGGCCGGCGCGGGCCCGGTCGGAGAGGGCGCCGCGCAGGGCGGCGGCCTTCATCTTCTTGGGCGTGCGCTGGTCGTAGCTGCGCGGCGTCGGGCCGTGCACGGTGCCACCGCCGGCGAACTGCGGCGCACGGACGGAGCCCTGACGGGCGCGGCCGGTGCCCTTCTGCTTGTAGGGCTTGCGACCACCACCGCGGACCTCGCCGCGGTTCTTGGTGTCGTGCGTGCCCTGGCGCGCGGCGGCCTGCTGCGCGACGACGACCTGGTGGATCAACGGGATGTTGACCTGGACGTCGAAGATCTCGGCCGGGAAGTCGACCTTCAGTGCCTTGGCAGTCATGCTCAGGCCTCCCTGTCGGCGCGGGCCTTGGCGGCGGAACGGATGACGACGAGGCCGCCCTTGGGGCCGGGAACGGCGCCCTTCAGCAGGATCAGGCCCTTCTCGACGTCCACGGCGTGCACCGAGACGTTCTGGGTCGTCACGGGGACGCCACCCATGCGGCCGGCCATCCGGACGCCCTTGAACACGCGACCGGGGGTCGCGCAGGCGCCGATCGAGCCCGGCTTGCGGTGGTTGCGGTGCGCACCGTGGGAGGCGCCCACACCGTGGAAGCCGTGACGCTTCATGACACCGGCGTAGCCCTTGCCCTTGCTGGTGGCCGTGACGTCGACCTCCTCGCCGGCCGCGAAGAGCTCGGGGCTGAGCTCCTGGCCGACGGAGTACGACGCGGCGTCCGCGGTGCGGATCTCCAGCACGTGACGACGGGGAGTCACACCGGCCTTGTCGAAGTGACCGGCCTGCGGCTTGGTCACCTTGCGGCCGTCGATCTCGCCGTAGCCGATCTGGACGGCGTTGTAGCCGTCGGTCTCGGGCTGGCGGACCTGCGTGACCACGTTGGTGGCGGCCGCGACGACGGTCACGGGCACGACGCGGTTGTTCTCGTCCCAGGTCTGGGTCATGCCGAGCTTGGTGCCCAGCAGCCCGCGGACGTTTCTCTCAAGAGTGCTCATCAGGTATCAGGTCCTCGTCGCGACTCAGAGCTTGATCTCGATGTCGACACCCGCGGGCAGGTCGAGACGCATGAGCGAGTCAACCGTCTTCGGGGTCGGATCGATGATGTCGATGAGACGCTTGTGGGTGCGCATCTCGAAGTGCTCGCGGCTGTCCTTGTACTTGTGGGGCGAGCGGATAACGCAGTAGACGTTCTTCTCTGTCGGCAGGGGCACAGGGCCGGCGACCTTCGCGCCCGTACGGGTGACCGTGTCAACGATCTTGCGCGCCGAGGTGTCGATCACCTCGTGGTCATAGGCCTTGAGCCTGATGCGGATCTTCTGTCCCGCCATAGCTCTCAGTTCGTCCTCACTACTCGTACCGCCAAGTCGGAGGTGACCCGGCGGGCCACACCCATTGCTTCGCTCCGTCCGACCCCCGCGGTCGGGCGTGTCGCGCTATCTTCGGCGCAACACGACACAGCCTGGATCGTGTTGGAGTGGCACCCGACGAAACCGGAGGACCGGATCGTCGAGCTGGGAAGGGTCTCACGGTGCGGCGCGGACACAGAACCAGACCACCGTGCTCGGAGACCCTGTTCAGTAGTCAATGTGTGTACTACGTGTGTCACGCGCCCCGGCGACCCCGCCGGAGCAACCGGACTATCTTGTCAGAGACCGCCCGGCCTAATCAAATCGAGGCCGACGCCCGCCTCCGGGGCCCACGGATCGGGGCCGCGAGGTGGGAGGATGTCCGTCCGCTCGGCTCCTGGGGGACCTTCATCGTGACACAGCCACCGCCGCCGCCCGGCTGGGTGCCGCCCGGCGCTCCTCCGCCCGGCGCGCCGACCGGGTACGGCGCGCCGCCGCCCGGATCGCCGCCCGGCTACGTGCCGCCGGCCGCGGTCTACCGGCCGCCGATCCACAAGCCGGGCGTGGTGGCGCTGCGCCCGCTGGGCCTCGGCGACTTCTTCGACGGCGCGTTCCGGACGATCCGCGGCAACCCCACCGCGATGGTCGGGCTGGCGGCCCTGGTCACCACGGTGTTCATGGTGGTGCCGGTCATCGTGACGCTGGGGCTGGCGGCGGCCGGCCACCTCACCCTCGACCTGCGGCCGGACCCGGTGACCGGTGACGTCTCCGCCCTCGACAGCGTGGCCACCTCGCTGGTCAGCGGCCTGGGCTCGATCTTCGGGGCCTTCGCGACCATCGTGCTCAACGGCATGCTCGTGCGGGTCGTCGCCGAGGCGGTCCTCGGTCGACGTACCCGGATCGGCGAGGCGTGGCGCGCCACCCGCGGCAGGCTGCTGCCGCTGGTCGGCCTCACCATCCTCGACGTGTTGCTGTGGACCGTGGTGGTCGGCGGGCCGGTGCTGCTCGGGGTGCTCGTCGCCACGCAGGCCGGGGACGCGATCGGCTTCGTCGTCGGCATCCCGGTGTTCCTGGCGGCGCTCGCCGTCGGGCTGTTCGTGCAGATCCGGTTCTTCCAGCTCGCCGCTCCGGCGCTGGTGCTGGAGCGGACCGGGGTGTTCGCGTCGCTGCGCCGCGCCGGCCGGCTCAGCCGTGGCCAGTGGTGGCGGATCTTCGGGGTCCTGCTGCTGACCGGTCTGGTCATCGGCGTGGTCGGTCAGGTGGTCGCGGTGCCGCTGGCGGTCGTCGGCGCCCTCGGCCCGACCGTCTTCCCCGGGACGGCGGGGGCGCTGCTGCTGGTGCTGTCGTCCTTCCTCTCCCAGATCCTGGTCGGCGCCATCACGACACCGTTCACCTCCGCGGTCACCGCGCTCCAGTACGTCGACCAGCGGATCCGCAAGGAGGGTCTCGACGTGGAGCTGATCGCGGCCTCGAAGGCGTACGCCCCAGGTCCGCGCTGAGCATGCTGCCGTCCACCCTCGGGGTCCGCGCGGCCGTCCGGCCCGACCCCGACCAGGCCAGGGCCTGGCTGGAGCGCGAGCTCGCGCGGCCGGAGTACCGCCGCGGCCTGCTGGAGCGGGTCGTGTCCTGGCTCGCCGACCTCTGGGACCGGCTCACCGGGGTGACGGTCGGGTTCTCGGTGTTCTCGACCGCCACGGCGATCGTGCTGCTGGTGCTGCTGCTCGTGCTGATCGGGGTGGTCGCGACCCGGCTGCGCCGCGAGCCGGCGGCGCGCCGCGACGGTGCGCTGCTGCTGCATGCAGCGGCGACGTCGCCGGACGAGCACCGGGCCCGCGCGGAGGCCGCCCTGCGCGAGGGGCGGTTCGACGACGCGCTCGTGGAGTCCTTCCGCGCGCTCGCGTCACGGTCCCTGCGTCGCGGCCTCGTCGAGGAGCGGCCCGCGCTGACGGCGCACGAGCTCGCGGCCGACCTGACCGTCGCCTTCCCCGACCGCACGCAGCACCTGGCCGGCGCGGCCGACCTCTTCGACCGCGTCTTCTACGGTCACCAGCGGGCGACCGCCGACGACGCAACCGGGGTGCTCGCACTCGACGAGGCGCTGCGCACGGCCCGGCCGGCGAGCCACACGCCTTCCGGGCCGGGCCCGGTGACGGCGGTGCCGCGGTGACCGGCCTGGCCCAGGTGCGCGCCCACCGTCGCAGCATCGCGGTGGTGGCGACGGTGGCGCTCGTCCTGGTCGTGCTCTCGGCGCTCTCTCTCGGCTCCGCGACCCGCGGCGGCGACCTCGACCCCGACAACCCGCGCGGCAACGGCGCCCAGGCGGTGGCGCGGGTGCTGGCCGGCCACGGCGTCGAGGTGACCGTCGTACGCCGGGCCGCTGCGCTGGAGGACACCCCCGTCGACGCGGACACCACGGTGCTGGTGACCTCGACGCGAGACCTCGGGCGGGCCACCACGCGGGCGCTGGGCCGGCACACGACCGCGGCGGGGGCGCTCGTCCTCGCCTCTCCCGCGCCGACCGTGATCCGCACGCTGGGGCTGCCGCTGACGGTCGGGGGCACCGGCGGAGGCGACGGCACCGAGGCCGGCTGCACCGACGACCTGCTCGCCGGGCTCACCGTCGCCACGGGTCCCTCGGCCGGCTACGCACGCCGCGGGGACGCACCGGTGACCGGCTGCTTCGAGACGCCCGGCGCCGAGCGCGGCAGCAGGCTCTCCCTGGTGGCGCGGGTCGACCGGGCCACCGCGACGTACGCCGTCGGCGCGACCGACCTGTTCACCAACGCCCACGTCACGGACGCCGACAACGCCGCTGTGGCACTGCGGCTGCTCGGCCAGCACGACCGGCTCGTGTGGTACGTCCCCGACCTCCGCGACGTCCCCGCCGGGGACGCCGGCTCGGTGAGTGCCCAGCTGCCCCGCGGGCTCGTGCCCGCCCTGTGGCTGGTGGCGGCCGCCGTCCTGGCCATGATCCTGTGGCGCGGCCGCCGGCTCGGCCCGCTCGTGGTCGAGCCGCTGCCGGTGGTGGTCAAGGCCGTCGAGTCGACGCAGGGCCGCGGCCGGCTCTACCGCCGGGTGCGGGACCGCGCGCACGCCGCCGGCATCCTCCGGGCCGCCACCGCGCGCCGGCTCACCGCACACCTCCGCCTCCCCCCTGGTACGTCGACCGGGGCGCTCGTCGCACCGGTCGCGCGGGCCACCGGTCGTGACCCCGGCTGGGTCGCCGACCTGCTGATCACCCGACCCGTCCCCGACGACACCGCCCTGACCCGGCTGGCCGACGAGCTGGCCGCCCTCGAGAGAGAGGTACACCGCCCATGACCCAGCAGACGCACGAGGCCGTGACGTCGGAGGAGGCACGGGCGGCGCTCGACGCGGTCCGCACCGAGGTGGCCAAGGCGGTGGTGGGCCAGGACGCCGCCGTGTCCGGGCTGCTCGTCGCCCTGCTCTGCGGCGGCCACGTGCTGATGGAGGGCGTGCCCGGTGTCGCCAAGACGCTGCTCGTCCGGTCACTGGCCGCGGCCCTGGACGTGGACACGAAGCGGGTGCAGTTCACCCCCGACCTGATGCCCGGTGACATCACCGGCTCGATGGTCTACGACAACCACGCGGGCCGGCTGTCGTTCCGTGAGGGGCCGCTGTTCACGAACCTGCTGCTGGCCGACGAGATCAACCGCACCCCGCCGAAGACCCAGTCCGCCCTGCTCGAGGCGATGGAGGAGGGCACAGTGTCGGCCGACGGGACCTCCCGCCGGCTGCCGCGGCCGTTCCTGGTGGCCGCGACCCAGAACCCGGTCGAGTACGAAGGCACCTACCCGCTGCCCGAGGCCCAGCTCGACCGGTTCCTGCTCAAGGTGATCCTGCCGGTGCCGGAGCGCACCGAGGAGCTGCAGATCCTGCAGCGGCACGCCGACGGCTTCGACCCGCACGACGTGGCCGGCGCCGGTGTGCGACCGGTGGCGGGTGCCGCGCACGTGAGCGCCGCCGCGGCCGCCGTACGCTCCGTGGCGGTGTCGCCCGAGGTCGCCGGCTACGTCGTCGACATCGCCCGGGCCACCCGTGTGTCCCCGTCGCTGAGCCTCGGGGTCAGCCCCCGCGGCGCGACGGCGCTGCTGCGGACCAGCCGGGCCTGGGCCTGGCTGCAGGGCCGCGCGTTCGTGACGCCCGACGACGTCAAGGCGCTGGCCGGCGCCACCCTGGCCCACCGGCTCGGGCTGCGACCCGAGGCCGAGCTCGAGGGCGTCGCGGTCGCACAGGTGCTGCAGAGCGCGCTCGACTCGGTGTCCGTGCCGCGATGACGCTCACCGGCCGCGTGCCGCTCCTGCTGCTTGCGGGGGTCGTCGCGCTCGTCGTCCGCCCGGCCGGCAGCACGGCGGCCTGGTGGGTGCTGGCGGTGCTGCTGCTCGTCGTCGTGGACGTGCTGCTCGCTCCGCGGCCCGGCCGGCTGGAGATCTCCCGTCGACCGGTCGGCTCCGTGCGCCAGGGTGAGACCACGTCGACGGCGCTGGTCGTGGGCAACCGCGGCGAGCGCCGGGTCCGCGGCCTGCTGCGCGATGCGTGGCAGCCTTCGGCCGGGGCGACCGGCAACCGGCACCGGCTCGACCTCACGGCCGGCGACCAGGTTCTGCTGCGCACCTCCCTGACGCCCACCCGCCGAGGGGACCGGCGCGCCGCCCGGGTGACCGTGCGCTGCTTCGGCCCGCTGGGGCTCGCGGCCCGGCAGCGCTCGGTCGAGGTGCCCGGACGCGTGCGGGTGCTGCCGCCGTTCCACTCCCGCAAGCACCTGCCCAGCCGGCTGTCCCGGCTGCGCGAGCTCGACGGCCGCTCGGCGGTCCGGGTCCGCGGCCAGGGCACCGAGTTCGACTCCCTGCGGGACTACGTGCTGGGGGACGACGTACGCAGCATCGACTGGCGGGCCAGCGCCCGCTCCCGCAACGTCGTGGTGCGCACCTGGCAGCCCGAGCGGCACCGGCGCGTACTGCTGGTCCTGGACACCTCGCGTACGTCGGCCGGGCGGGTCGACGACGTCCCCCGGCTCGACTCGGCGATGGACGCCGGGCTGCTGCTCGCGGCCCTCGCCTCGCGGGCCGGGGACAGCGTCGACTTCCTGGCCGGCGACCGGCAGGTCCGGGCCCGGGTCCGGGCCGGTGCCCGCGGGGACGCGCTCCCCCAGGTGGTCGAGGCGATGGCCGACCTCGAGCCCACGCTCGTGGAGGCCGACTGGTCGCGGCTCACCTCGGCCGTCGTGTCCCTCGGCAAGCAGCCCGCGCTCGTCGTCCTGCTCTCCGCCCTCGAGCCCGCGGCCGTCGAGCACGGCCTGCTGCCGGCGCTGCCCACGCTCACCCACCGGCACCGCGTCGTGCTGGCGTCCGTGCGCGACCCGGAGCTCGACCGGATGGCGGCCCGACGTGGCCGGCCCCAGGACGTCTACGACGCGGCGGCCGCCGAGCAGGTGCTGGCCGACCGGGCCCGCACCGCCGAGATCCTGGGCAGCCTCGGCGTCGACGTGGTGGACGCCGACGCGGAGGGCCTGCCGGTGGCGCTGACCGACCACTACCTGATGCTGAAGGGCCGTGGGCTGCTCTGAGCCTCCGTGCGGGAGGTCAGTCGGCGACCGCGACGGTGTCCTCGAGCCGGTCGGCCGACACGTCGCCGGTGTGCCCAGCGAGGGCGGCCCGCCGGCCGAGCACGAACACGTAGGCGAAGAACAGCACCTCCGCCGTCACGCCGATGGTGATCCTGGCCCAGGTCGGCAGGCCCGACGGCGTCACGAACGCCTCGATGACCCCGCTGACCAGCAGCACCAGCACCAGCCCGAGGGCGACGGCACCGGCGCTCCGGCCCTCGCGTGCGACCGACTGCACCCGGGTGCGCGGGCCGGGATCCACCCAGGCCCAGAACAGCTTGAGGCCCACGCCCGCCGCCACGAAGACGGCGGTCAGCTCGAGGATGCCGTGCGGCAGGATCAGCCCCCAGAACAACGACCCCCGGTCGTGGTTGATCATCAGTGCGCCGATGACGGCGACGTTGAGGATGTTCTGCAGCAGCAGGTAGACGACCGGCAGCCCGAACACCCCGAGCGCGATGCACAGCGCCGCGACCCAGGCGTTGTTGGTCCACACCCGTGCCGCGAAGTGCGACGCGGCGAACTCGCTGTAGTAGCGCTCGAACTCCACGTTCACCAGCCGGTCGGCCTCGGCCGGCGAGATCAGCGACGACTCCACGCCCGGATGCTGCACCAGCCACGCCATCATCACGCCGGCCAAAACGACGTTGGCCAGCAGCGTCCCGACCCACCAGCGCCGCATCCGGTAGAGCGCCGCCGGGAAGGTCGCGGCCAGGAACGTGACGACGTCGCGCCACGAGGACGTGCGGGTGCCCGTCGTACGCGTGCGGGCGCGGGCCAGCACGCTGGAGAGGTACGCGACCAGGCTCGCGTCCGGGGCCGCCGAGCGTACGACGGACAGGTGCGTCGCCACCTCCTGGTAGCCGTCGACCAGCTCGTCGGCCTCCGGCCCGCTCAGGGACCGGCGGCTGCTCAGCTGCTCGAGGCGGCGCCAGCGCGGCGCGTGCGCGGCCACGAAGGCGTCGATGTCCACGCGGCCCACCGTATCCGCCGCTCCGCCCCCTCGTCGGAGGTCGGGACATGTCCTAAGGTGACCCCCTCATGTCGGACGTGCGACCGCTCCTCGGCGACGACGACCTCGTCACCGGCGAGGCCGTCGCCCTCGACCTGCCTCCAGCCACGGTCGGCATCCGGGTCGCCAGCGGTCTCATCGACGTCCTGGCACTGGTTCTCCTGATGGTGCTGGTCCTCATGGTCGCCGGTGTGGTGGTGGGGTCCACCGACGAGGCGTTGTTCGCGGTCGCCACGGTGGTGAGCACCGTGCTCGTGCTGGTGGTCGTGCCGACCACGATGGAGACGCTCACCCGGGGACGCTCGCTCGGCCATCTCGCGTTCGGCCTGCGCACCGTCCGCGACGACGCCGGGCCGATCTCGTTCCGGCACGCGTTCATGCGCGCCCTCGTCGGCGTCGTGGAGATCTGGGTGTTCAGCGGCGTGCCGGCCTTCGTGTGCGCGCTGGTGACGTCGCGCGGCAAGCGCATCGGCGACGTGGTGGCCGGCACCTACGTGGTGCGCGAGCGGTTCCCGTTCCCGGTGCTGCGGCCGGCCCCGATGCCGCCGCACCTGGCGAGCTGGGCCGCGAACGCCGACATCACGCCGCTGCCCGACGGCGTCTCGCTCGCGGTCCGCCAGTTCCTCGGCCGGGCGGCCGGCCTGAACCCGGCATCGCGCGCTGTGCTCGGCACCCAGCTCCTCGAGCAGGTGATGCCGCACGTCGCTCCCCCGCCGCCTCCGGGTCAGCACCCCGAAGCGCTGCTGGCGGCCGTGGTCGCCGAGCGCCGCCGTCGCGACGAGCTGCGGCTGGCCCGCGACGCGGCCCTGCGGGAGCGGCTCAGACGCGGCGGTACGTCAGGTCGGTGATCTGCCGACCCTCGTCGCGACCGCGCCGTTCGAACCGGGTGACCGGTCGCTCGTCCCAGCGTGGCGCCGGACCCGCGTGCACGTTCTCCAGCAACGGCTCGGCCTCGAGCACCTCGACCATCTGCTCGGCGTAGTCGGCCCAGTCCGTCGCGAGCCGCCAGAGCCCGCCCGGCTCGAGCCGGCTCGCTGCCACGGCCGCGAACTCGGCGCTCACCAGACGGCGGCGGTGGTGCCGCTTCTTCGGCCACGGGTCCGGGAAGAACGTCCACAGCTCGTGCACGGTCCCCTCTCCGAGCAGGTTCCGCATCGACCACACGGCGTCCACGCTGCTCAGCCGCACGTTGGTGACACCCGCACGGCCCAGCCGGTGCAGTGTGTCCGCCACCCCCGGTCGCCACACCTCGAACGCCAGCACGTCGCACGAGGGCCGGGCCGCCGCCAACGGCACCGTCGCCTCACCGACGCCCGACCCGATCTCCACCACCAGCGGCGCCCGGCGTCCGAACCACGCCGCGACGTCCACCTCCGCCTCGTCCACCGCCTCGTCCGGTACGACGTACGCGTCGGCGTACTGCTCCCAGGCGGCGTGCTGCCGCGCCGAGAACCGGCTGCCCCGCCGCGCGTACGTCACGACCTCCCGCAGCCGCTTCCCGTCCGCCGTCAACCCGGTGTGCGGCCGCGCCGGTCGGACCCCCTCGTCCTTGCCGTTCACGTGCAGTCCTTCCGGTGCTGGGTCGTGGGTTGGTCTCGACAGGCTCGACCACCCGGGGCAGCCCGCGCCGGTGTCCCTGTGCGGACAAGGCAAGAGGCCCGGCCCCAGAAGGGACCGGGCCTCTCGGCAGCTGCTGCTAGATCACTTGGAGATGTTCGTGACCCGGCCGGCGCCGACGGTGCGGCCACCCTCGCGGATCGCGAACCGGAGACCCTCCTCCATGGCGATCGGCTGGATCAGCTCGACCGACATGTCGGTGTTGTCGCCGGGCATGACCATCTCGGTGCCCTCGGGGAGGGTCACGACGCCGGTCACGTCCGTGGTCCGGAAGTAGAACTGCGGACGGTAGTTGTTGAAGAACGGCGTGTGACGGCCGCCCTCCTCCTTCGACAGGATGTAGACCGACGCGTCGAAGTTGGTGTGCGGGGTCGTGGTGCCCGGCTTGATGACGACCATGCCGCGCTCGACGTCCTCGCGCTTCGTGCCACGAAGCAGGAGGCCGACGTTCTCACCGGCCTGGCCCTCGTCGAGCAGCTTGCGGAACATCTCGACGCCGGTGACCGTGGTGGTCTGCTTGGTCTCACGGATACCGATGATGTCGACGGTCTCGTTGACCTTGACCACACCACGCTCGATGCGGCCGGTGATCACGGTGCCACGACCGGTGATCGTGAAGACGTCCTCGACCGGCATGAGGAACGGCTTGTCGACCTCACGCTCGGGCTGCGGGATGTGCTCGTCGACCGCGGTCATGAGCTCCATGATCGACTCGCCCCACTTCTCGTCGCCGTTCAGCGCCGGGAAGGCAGCAACGCGCACCACGGGGATGTCGTCGCCGGGGAACTCGTACTCGGTGAGGAGCTCGCGCACCTCCATCTCGACGAGCTCGATGAGCTCCTCGTCGTCGACCATGTCGCACTTGTTCAGCGCGACGACGATCGCCGGCACGCCGACCTGACGGGCGAGCAGCACGTGCTCACGCGTCTGCGGCATCGGGCCGTCGGTGGCGGCGACCACGAGGATCGCGCCGTCCATCTGAGCCGCGCCGGTGATCATGTTCTTGATGTAGTCGGCGTGACCCGGGCAGTCGACGTGGGCGTAGTGACGCGCCTCCGTCTGGTACTCGACGTGCGCGATGGAGATGGTGATACCGCGCTGGCGCTCCTCCGGAGCCTTGTCGATCATGTCGAACGCCGAAGCCTCGTTCAGGTTCGGGTACTTGTCGTGCAGCACCTTGGTGATCGCTGCGGTCAACGTCGTCTTGCCGTGGTCGATGTGACCGATCGTGCCGATGTTGACGTGCGGCTTAGTCCGCTCGAACTTCGCCTTAGCCACGGGGGCTCCTCCTCGTTAGTACTTGACTCGTCTGCTGGGGGACTACAAGTCCGACGAACTACTCGCCGCGGACCTTCTTGATGATCTCGTCGGCGACGTTCTGCGGAACCTCGGCGTACGAGTCGAACTCCATCGAGTACGACGCCTGGCCGGAGGTCTTGGACCTCAGGTCGCCAACGTACCCGAACATCTCTGACAGCGGTACCAGCGCCGTGACCACCCGGTCACCCGACCGCTCGAACATCGACTGCACCTGTCCACGGCGCGAGTTGATGTCGCCGATGACGTCGCCCAGGAAGTTCTCCGGGGTGGTCACCTCGACCGCGAACATGGGCTCGAGCAGCACCGGCTTGGCCATCCGCGCGGCCTCCTTGAACGCCTGTCCACCGGCCAGCTTGAACGCCAGCTCGGAGGAGTCGACGTCGTGGTAGGCGCCGTCCTCGAGGGTGAACTTCACGTCCACCATCGGGTAGCCGGCGAGCACGCCGAACTCCATGGCGCCCTGGCCGCCCTGGTCGACGGACGGGATGTACTCGCGCGGCACGCGACCACCCGACACGTTGTTCACGAACTCGTAGCCAGCACCCGCACCCGTCTCCGGGTCGGTGTTCGGCTCGAGCGAGATGACGACCTTCGCGAACTGGCCGGAGCCACCGGTCTGCTTCTTGTGGGTGTAGCTGTGGTTGGAGACCTTGGAGCGGATGGTCTCGCGGTAGGCCACCTGCGGCTTGCCGACGGTCGCCTCGACGCGGAACTCGCGCTTCATGCGGTCGACCAGGATCTCCAGGTGGAGCTCGCCCATGCCGGCGATGATGGTCTGGCCGGTCTCCTCGTCGGTCTTCACCGTGAAGGTGGGGTCCTCGTCGGAGAGCCGCTGGATCGCGATGCCGAGCTTCTCCTGGTCGCCCTTCGTCTTGGGCTCGATGGCGACCTCGATCACCGGGGCCGGGAAGGTCATCGACTCCAGCACGACCGGGTCGCTCGGGGTGCTCAGCGTCTCGCCGGTCGTGGTGTCCTTCAGACCCATGACGGCGACGATCTGGCCGGCGCCGACCGACGCGATCTCCTCACGCTTGTTGGCGTGCATCTGGTAGATCTTGCCGATCCGCTCCTTCTTGCCCTTGACGGTGTTGAGCACCGTCGCGCCGGCCTCGAGCTTGCCGGAGTAGACGCGGACGTAGGTCAGCTTGCCGAGGTGCGGGTCGGCGGCGATCTTGTAGGCCAGGCCGGAGAACGGCTCGTCGTCCGACGGCTGACGGAGCAGCTCGGTCTCCTCGTCGTTGACCTTGTGGCCGTGCACGGCACCGACGTCGATCGGCGACGGGAGGTACTTCACGACCGCGTCGAGCAGGGGCTGCACGCCCTTGTTCTTGAACGCGGTGCCGCAGAGCACCGGGTTGACCTTGTCGGCCAGGGTGGCGCGACGGATCGCGGCCTCGAGCTCCTCGACGGAGAGCTCCTCGCCCTCGAGGTACTTCTCCATGACCTCGTCGTCGGCCTCGGCCAGCGTCTCGAGGAACTTCTCGCGGTACTCCTCGGCCTGCTCCTGGAGCTCGGTCGGGATCTCCTCGACGTCGTAGTCCTCGCCCATCTTGGTCTCGCCGCGCCAGGTGAGCGCGCGCATGCCGACCAGGTCGACGACACCGAGGAAGTCGCTCTCGGCACCGATCGGGAGCTGCAGCACGAGCGGGGTGGAGTTGAGGCGCTCGACCATCATGTCGACGCAGCGGAAGAAGTCCGCGCCGGTGCGGTCGAGCTTGTTGACGAAGCACATCCGCGGGACGGAGTACTTGTTCGCCTGGCGCCACACCGTCATGGTCTGCGGCTCGACACCGGCAACGCCGTCGAAGACCGCGACGGCGCCGTCGAGGACGCGCAGCGAACGCTCGACCTCGACGGTGAAGTCGACGTGTCCGGGCGTGTCGATGATGTTGATCTGGTGGTTCTTCCACCAGCAGGTCGTCGCGGCGGACGTGATCGTGATGCCGCGCTCCTGCTCCTGCTCCATCCAGTCCATGACGGCGGCGCCCTCGTGGACCTCGCCGATCTTGTAGGAGATGCCGGTGTAGAAGAGGATCCGCTCGGTCGTGGTGGTCTTACCGGCATCGATGTGCGCCATGATGCCGATGTTGCGGACCTTGGTCAGGTCAGTGGTGATGTCGACGGCCACTTCTCAGTGATCCCCTCGGTAGCTAGACGGTGCTCGTGCGCACCCGGTTGGGGTGCAGGCTCGGGCGGGGGTGGTGCTCGGTAGACGGCCTGTGGCCGCTGCGGCCGGGGCGGCGCGGCTCGGTCGGGGACCGGCGCGCCGCTGACCGGCTCAGGTCACCAGCGGTAGTGGGCGAACGCCTTGTTGGCCTCGGCCATCTTGTGCGTGTCCTCGCGACGCTTGACCGCGGCGCCGAGGCCGTTGGACGCGTCGAGGATCTCGTTCATCAGACGCTCGGCCATGGTCTTCTCACGGCGGGCGGCGGAGTAGCTGACCAGCCAGCGCAGGGCCAGGGTCATGGAGCGCGCACCGCGCACCTCGACCGGGACCTGGTAGGTCGCGCCACCGACACGGCGGCTGCGGACCTCGAGGGCCGGCTTCACGTTGTCCAGCGCACGCTTGAGCGTGACGACCGGGTCGGTGCCGGTCTTCTCACGGCAGCCCTCGAGGGCGCCGTACACGATGCGCTGCGCGGTCTGCTTCTTGCCGTCCTTGAGGACCTTGCTGACCAGCTGGGTGACGACCTGCGAGCCGTAGACCGGGTCGACGTCGAGCGGCCGCTTCGGGGCGGGGCCCTTGCGAGGCATTAGCTCTTCTCCTTCTTCGCGCCGTAACGGCTGCGAGCCTGCTTGCGGTTCTTCACGCCCTGCGTGTCGAGCGAGCCGCGGATGATCTTGTAACGGACACCGGGAAGGTCCTTCACACGACCGCCACGCACGAGCACGATCGAGTGCTCCTGCAGGTTGTGGCCGACACCCGGGATGTAGGCCGTGACCTCGATGCCGCTGGACAGGCGCACACGGGCGACCTTCCGCAGCGCGGAGTTCGGCTTCTTCGGGGTGGTCGTGTAGACACGCGTGCACACGCCACGCCGCTGGGGGGAACCCTTCAGAGCGGGCGTCTTGTTCTTCGACACCTTGTCCTGGCGGCCCTTGCGGACCAACTGCTGGATGGTGGGCACCGCGTGGTTCTCTTTCCTCTTCGGTGATGCTGTCTCTGTCGTGTCCGACCCGGCCCGACCCTTGGCGGCCACCCCCGCGGTCGGGCGTGTCGCCCACCGCAGGCCACCGCCGGGTTTCGGGCGGGGTAGCCGTCGAGTGAATCGCTGCGAGTGCAGCCACGCGGCCCGGTCACGAGCACGCGTAGGGCCTGGGTGTCCCAGACACGAAGAAAAAGATTACCGGCTCGCCGGAACGCGGTCAAAACGAGCCGACCGCGGGTGCGGTAAGGGGGAGGTTCTCCGTCCGCGCCTGGTCGTCCCAGTCTACGGGGTAGCCCCTGAGGACCCCTTCGACGACGCCGCCGAGGAGCCCTCGGAGGCCCGGTCCGCGGCGGGAGCGAGCAGCTCGGCGAGGTGCCGTGCACGCACCCCCGCGAGGTCGTCGAGCTGGGTCCGGCAGGAGAACCCGTCGGCCAGCACGACCGCGTCCTCCCCTGCCGCGCGGACGGCCGGCAGCAGGTCGTGCTCGGCGACGGCCACCGACACCTCGTAGTGCCCCTGCTCGACCCCGAAGTTGCCGGCCAGCCCGCAGCAGCCGCCCACCCGGGTCACCGTGGCCCCGGTGCGGGCGAGCAGGGCGGCGTCGGCGTCCCAGCCCACCACGCTCGCGTGGTGGCAGTGCGGCTGCACCACGACCGTCGTACCGGTGAGGTCGGGTGGCTGCCAGCCCGGGACACCGCTCAGCACCTCGGCCAGGGACCGGACCCCGGCCGCGACCTCGGCGGCCCGCGGGTCGGCGGTCAGCTCGACGGCGTCCGAGCGCAGCGTCGCCAGGCAGGACGGCTCGAGGCCGACGACCGGGATGCCGGCCGCGACGTAGGGGTGGAGCACGTCGAGCGTGTGCCCCAGGATCCGGCGGGCGGCGGTCAGCTGGCCGGTGCTGACCCAGGTCAGCCCGCAGCAGGCCGGCTCGGTGACCACCCCGACCCGCAGGCCGGCGGCCTCGAGCACGGCGACGGCGGCGCGGCCGGTCTCGGAGGCGAACCCGTCGGTGAACGAGTCCGCCCACACCACGACGTCGTACGTCGACCCGGGTGACGCCGCACGCTCGGTGCCCCGGGCCCAGCGCCGCAGCGGACGGCGCGCGAACGCCGGCACGGACCGGCGCTGGTCGATGCCGGCGGCCGCCTTGGCGAGCCGCTGGACCGGGCCGACCCGCAGGACCGCGTTGGCGAACGGGGCGACGGGCTGGGTGAGCCGGGCCCACCGCGGCAGCTGCCCCAGCGCGTAGTGGCTGCGCGGTCGGAGCCGCCGGCGGTAGCGCTGGTGCAGGGCCTCCGCCTTGTAGGTCGCCATGTCGATGCCGGTCGGGCAGTCGGTGGCGCAGCCCTTGCACGCCAGGCACAGGTCGAGCGCCTCGTGCACCTCGTCGGAGCGCCACCCGTCGGTGACCAGCGAGCCGTTGACCATCTCCTGGAGGACCCGGGCCCGGCCGCGGGTGGAGTCCTTCTCGTCGCGGGTGGCTTGGTAGGACGGGCACATCACGCCGCCGGTGCCGGTGTTGTCGGCGACGCACTTGCCGACGCCCGTGCACCGGTGGACCGCCGCCACGACCGAGCCGCCGTCGTGGGCCAGCCGCAGCGTGCGCCGCGGCTCGCGCAGCCGTGCGGCGAGACGGATGTCTGCGTCGACGGGCCGCGGGTCGACCAGGACACCGGGGTTCAGCAGGTTGCCGGGGTCGAAGAGGTGCTTGACCGCGGCGAAGAGGTCGATCACCTCCGGGGAGTACATCCGGGGCAGCAGGGCCGAGCGGGCCCGGCCGTCGCCGTGCTCGCCGGAGAGGCTGCCGCCGTGCGATGCGGTGAGGTCCGCGGCGGCCTCGACGAAGGTCCGGAAGGCGTCCGCTCCCCCGCGCCGGTCGAGCGGGAAGTCGATGCGCACGTGCACGCAGCCGTCGCCGAAGTGGCCGTAGGGCACCCCGTCGAGGCCCGCGTCACGCAGCAGCGCGTCGAAGCCACGCAGGTAGGCGCCCAGCCGGTCCGGTGGCACCGCCGCGTCCTCCCAGCCGGCGTGCGCGGGCCGCTCCAGGCTCCGGGCGGCCAGCCCCGCGCCGTCCTCCCGGATCCGCCAGAGCGCGGCCATCTCGGCCACCTCCGTCACCAGCCGTACGTCGACCGCGCCGGCGTCGCGGGCCACGGCATCCGCCGCCGCCCGGGCCTCCTCGACCGTCGCGCCGGTGACCTCCGCGAAGAGCCAGCCCGCCCCACGGGGCAGGACGGGGACGGTCCCGCGCCGGGCGCGGACCACGTCGACGATGCGGGCGTCGAGCCCCTCGCAGGCGACCAGGGGGTGGTGCAGCAGCGACGGCACGGCGTCGGCGGCCTCGAACATGTCGGCGTAGCCGAGCACCGCCAGGGCGCGGGCGGGCGCGTCCTCGACGAGTCGCACGGTCGCGCCGGTGACGACCCCGAGGGTGCCCTCGCTGCCCACCAGGAACCGGTCGAGGTTGCGGCCCTTCTCCGGCAGCAGGTGCTCGAGGGAGTAGCCGGAGACCTGGCGGGTGAACCGGCCGAACCCGGTGCGGATGGTGCCGAGGTGGTCGGCCACGAGGGCGTCGAGCCGGTCGTGCAGCGGGGTGCGGGTGCCGTCGAGCCGGGTGCCGTCGGCGGTGAGCACGTCGAGCGCCACGACGTTGTCGGACGTCCGGCCGTAGCCGAGGGCGCGGGAGCCGCAGGCGTTGTTGCCGATCATCCCGCCGATCGTGCAGCGGGTGTGCGTCGACGGGTCCGGGCCGAAGCGCAGCCCGTGCCGGGTCGCGGCCTTCTGCAAGGTGGCGTGCACGGTGCCGGGCTGGACGGTCGCGGTGCGGGCCTCGGGGTCGATCGACAGCACCCGGTCGAGGTGCCGCGCGACGTCGACGACGATGCCGGTGCCCACGGCGTTGCCGGCGATCGACGTACCGGCGCCGCGCATGGTCAGCGGGGTGCCGGTCTCGCGGGCGACGGCCACGGTCGCGGCGAGCTCGTCGGTGTCGCGGGGACGGGCCACGACCTGCGGGACGACGCGGTAGAGCGACGCGTCGGCGGAGTAGAGCGCCCGAGCCAGGGTGGAGTCGTCGGCGTCGGCGACCCCGGCCGCGCGCAGCGCGGCGAGGAGGTCGCTCACCACAGCTCGAGCGAGCCGCGCAGGATGCCCGCGAGGTCGTCCTCGGTGGCCTCGCGCGGCGCGGTCGCGAGCAGCCGCTGCTGCTTGAGCGTGCCGGCGACGAGGTCGTCCACGTCGGACTCGGTGTACCCGACGGCGCCGAGGCCGTTGGGGATGTCGATGTCGCGCATCAGGTCGGTGAGCACCTGCGGCAGGAAGTCGCGCAGGTCGTCGGGCCGCGTCGCGCCCGGCGCCAGGAGCTCGGCCGCGCGCACGTGCCGCTCCGGTGCGGCCTCGAAGGTGAACCGGAACGCCTCGGGCGCGGTCAGCGAGACCGCCATGCCGTGCGGCACCATCGCGTGGTCGTCCGGGTAGCCCTCCGGGTGGAAGTCCCGCACCCGCCCGGCGATCGGGTAGGCGTTGGCGTGCGGGATGTGCACGCCGGCGTTGCCGAAGCCCATCCCGGCGAAGGTCGCGGCCAGCGCCATCTGCCCGCGGGCGTCCTCGTCGTCGCCGTGGTGCACCGCGGTCCGGAACGACGTCGCCAGCAGGCTCATCGCCTTCTCCGACCACATGTCCCCGATCGGGTTGGCGCCGCAGTAGGGCACCCGCTGCTCCGCGGCCTTGCGCGGGTAGGAGTCGAACGGCCGGGCCGTCCAGCTCTCCAGCGCGTGGCAGAGGATGTCCATGCCGCTGGCCGCGGTCACCCCGGCCGGCTGGGACAGGGTGAGCCGCGGGTCGACGACGGCCATCGTCGGGCGCAGCCGCGGGTGGCTGATGCCGCTCTTGACCCGCTGGTCGAGCACGTCGAGGACGCAGACCGTGGTGCTCTCGCTGCCGGTGCCGGTGGTGGTCGGCACCGCGAGCAGCGGGGCCAGCGGCTTCGCGGGTGCACGGCCCTTGCCGACCGGCGCGTTCACGTAGTCGAGGACGTCGCCGGGGTTCGTGCTGAGCAGGTTGACCGCCTTGGCGGTGTCGATCGCGGATCCGCCGCCGACCGCGACGAAGGCGTCCCACGGCCCGCCCTCGCGGGCGAACTCGACGGCCTCGACCAGGCTCGCGTCGGTGGGCTCCACGTGCGTCCGGTCGAACAGGACCGCGTCGATGCCGGCGGCCTTGATCTGCTCGGTGATCCGTTGCGGGTGGCCGGTGGCCGCGACCCCGGGGTCGGTGATCACGAGCACCCGCCGCACGTCGTACGTCGAGAGGTCGTAGCCGATCTCGTCCGAGGCGCCCGCGCCGTACTTCAGCTGCGGGGCGCCGTAGGTGAACACGGTCTCGAGCTCGGTCTGGACCATGCCGTGCAGTCTAGGAGGGCGGTCGCGACGTCCCGTCCGGCGTCTCGATCTCGGTCAGCGCGTAGCGGGCCGCGCTCAGCAGCTCCAGGCCGAGGGCCTCGGACCGCGGCAGCCATGCGGCCAGGTCGGTGGAGCCGCCGACCTCGACGACGTGCGGCTCGACGCCGTCGGAGACCGGCAGCACCGTGGCCTCGAACAGCAGGTGGATGCCGTGGTAGTCCTCGACGAGACCGTCCGAGCGCGCCCCGACGAAGTGCGACGCGTGCACGTCGAGCACCCGCCCCGGCTCGACGTACAGGCCGGTCTCCTCGTGGACCTCGCGGCGGAGCGCGTCCCGCGGGTCCTCGCCGTGGTCGATGCCGCCGCCGGGCAGCGTCCAGCGGCCCTCGATCCGGGTGTTCGAGGACATCCGGGTGAGCAGCACCTCGTCGACACCGTCGACGCGCCGCCGGAGCAGGGCGTACGCCGCGATCCGCTGCCGCTGCGGGGGGCTGGTCTGCTGGCTCGACATGGGCGGATTCTAGGCGTGGGCACCGACCTCAGGACTCTCCTGCACCATGGTTTCGGTGCCTGCCCCGGCGGGCACCGTTCCAGTGGCCCACCGTCCCCGTCTTCCAGCGAGCCGATGAGCATCCGACACACCGAGTCGCCCGCACCGACGACGCACGCGTCCGCCGGTCATCACGTCGCGCACCACGGGCACGCCGCCGGCGAGCACACCGGCCACGTCCGTCCGGCGTCACGCGACCCGTTCTTCGACAACGCCAAGCTGCTGCTGGTCACCCTCGTGGTGATCGGCCACTCGTGGAACCTGCTTCCGGACGCCTCCACGTCGTCGCCGGTCTACACCTTCCTCTACGCCTGGCACGTGCCGGCGTTCGTGCTGGTCACCGGCTACCTGTCCCGCAGCTTCACGTTCACCCGGCGCAACCTGCACAAGCTGGTCACCACGATCGTGGTGCCCTACCTCGTCTTCGAGACGCTGCTGGCGCTGTTCCGCACCACGGTCGGGCACGAGGACCTCGGGATGCTGTACCTCAGCCCGCACTGGCCGATGTGGTACCTCTCCGCGCTGTTCCTGTGGCGGCTCGCGACCCCGCTGTTCAAGCGCGTCCCGCAGCCGGTGGTGCTCGCGGTCGCGGTCAGCCTGGTCGGCGGCATGAACACCCTCGACTGGCTGGACCTCCCCCGCACCCTCGGGCTGCTGCCGTTCTTCGTCGCCGGCATGACCATGCGCCGCCAGCACTTCGAGTGGCTCGCTCAGCCGCGGGTCCGGGTCGTCGCGGCCGGCCTGCTCGTCACCGCGTTCGTGGCCGCCACGTTCCTCAACGGGGTGTCCAAGGAGTGGCTCTACTGGCGCACCGGCTACCCCGACCTGGGTGTGCCGTTCTGGCTCGGCATGATCTGCCGCGCCGGCGTGATGCTGGTGGCGGCGACCCTGGCGTTCAGCGCGCTCTCCCTGATCCCGACGTCCCAGCGCTGGTTCACGCCCCTCGGGTCGGCCAGCCTGGTCGTCTACCTCTTCCACGGCTTCTTCGTGAAGGGCGCCGAGTACGCCGGCCTGGGCGGCGCGTCCGAGCAGGACCCGATCACGGCCTTCCTGCTGGTCACCGGCGGCGCGGTGCTGGTCTCGCTGCTGCTGTCCGCCACCCCGGTGTCCCGCCGGCTCAACCGGCTCGTCGACCCGATCTCGACGCTCACCGCGGACATGCCCGGCGCGCTGCACCCCACGCACCACCGGATCGACACGCACCGGCGGCTGGCGCTGGCGCACAACGACCCGACCCGCGGGCGCTAGAACCTGTCGCCCGGCAGCCACGACGGCGCGAGCGCGGTCAGCGGCACCGACTCGAAGGCCTGCGCCTGCGCGGCGTCCGGGGCAGCACCCCCGAGGTGGGCCGGGTGCCAGGGTGCGTGCTCGCCGGGTGCGGGCTGGTGCACCGGCCGCCGCTGGAGCAGGTCGACCATCCCCTGCAGGCGCACGCCGAGCCGGGCGGTCCCCTCACGCAGGTCGGTCGCCGGGTCGACGTACACGGGCGGGCCGACGAGCAGGGACACCGGCCGCCCACGGCGCAGGTCCACCGGTCGCTTCGCGGTGAGGATCCGCTGCGGACCCCAGATCGCCATCGGCAGCAGCGGCGCCCCGGTCTCGCGGGCCAGTGCGACGGCGCCGGGCATCAGGGCCCGGACGGTGTAGGAGGTGCTCACGCCGGCCTCCGGGAAGATGCCGACGGCCTCGCCCTGGCGCAGCAGCGAGCGGGCCCGCAGGTAGGCCGCCGCGGGCGCCTCGCGGTCCACCGGGACGTGCCGCATCGCCGTCATCAGCGGCCGGGCCAGCGGGTTGCCCCAGACGTCGTGACGGGCCAGGAAGCGGACGTGGCGGTCGCTGCGCCGGCCGGCCAGCCCGACCAGCAGGAAGTCCAGGAAGCTCACGTGGTTGCTGGCCAGCACCACCGGTCCGTCGACCGGCACGTGCTCGTCGCCCTCGATCGTGATCCGCAGGCCGAGCGCGCGGAACACACCACCGGCCGCCCGGATGACGCCCGGGTAGACCCGCTCCCGCACCTGTCCACGCACACCCGATGTTCGCAGCCCACGCCCGGCCGGACGGCTCGCGACCGGCCCGGCAGGGCGCCGGATTCCCTGGGTCCCCTGTTAAACCAGCACACCCCCAGCGTTGCAACGCTGGGGGTGTGCCAGATTCCCTGGGGCCCCAGGGAATCTGCAGACTCGCTCAGTTCTGGTAGGAACCGAAGTCGAAGTCGTCGAGTGCCACGGCCTGGCCTCCGGTGCTCCCGAAGTCGTAGTCGTAGTCGCCGTATCCGGTGACGGAGTACGCGTTCGCACGCGCCTCCTCGGTCGGCTCCACCCGGATGTTGCGGTAGCGCTCCAGGCCGGTGCCGGCCGGGATCAGCTTTCCGATGATCACGTTCTCCTTCAGGCCGCGCAGCGAGTCCGACTTGCCGTGGATCGCCGCGTCGGTGAGGACGCGCGTGGTCTCCTGGAAGGACGCCGCCGACAGCCACGACTCGGTGGCCAGCGACGCCTTGGTGATGCCCATCAGCTGCGGACGGCCGGCCGCGGGCTTGCCGCCCTCGGAGACCACCCGACGGTTCTCCTCCTCGAAGGTGACCCGGTCGATGAGGTCCGACGGGAGCAGCTTGGTGTCGCCCTGCTCCAGCACGAGAACCCGGCGCAGCATCTGCCGCACGATGATCTCGATGTGCTTGTCGTGGATGGCCACGCCCTGGCTGCGGTACACAGCCTGGACCTCGTCCACCAGGTGCTCCTGCGCCTTGCGGACACCGAGGATCCGCAGGACCTCCTGCGGGTCCGGCGTGCCCTGCGTCAGCTGCTGGCCGACCTCGACGTGGTCGCCCTCGCCGACGGTCAGGCGCGAGCGCTTGCTGACGGGGTACTCCTGCACCTCGGAACCGTCATCGGGGGTGATGAGGATCTTCTTGGCCTTGTCGGTCTCGTCGATGGTGACGCGACCGGCGGCCTCGGTGATCGGCGAGCGACCCTTGGGCTGGCGGGCCTCGAAGAGCTCGACCACGCGGGGCAGACCCTGCGTGATGTCGTCCGCGGAGGCCACACCACCGGTGTGGAAGGTACGCATCGTCAGCTGCGTGCCGGGCTCACCGATCGACTGCGCCGCGATGATGCCGACGGCCTCGCCGATGTCGACGAGCTTGCCGGTGGCCAGCGAGCGGCCGTAGCACTTGGCGCAGGTGCCGGTCCGGGCGTCACAGGTGAGCACCGAGCGGACCTTCACCTCCTCGATGCCGGCGTCGACGAGCTCGTTGATCTTGACGTCGCCCAGGTCGCCGCCCGCCTCGACCAGCACCGCGCCGGTCTCCGGGTGGGTGACCTCGACGGCCGCCGAGCGGGCGTACGCCGCGGTCTCGGCGTTCTCGTCCTTGACCACGCGACCGTCGTCGAGCCGGACGCCGATGCGCTTGGGCAGACCACGCTCGGTGCCGCAGTCGTCCTCACGGATGATGACGTCCTGCGACACGTCGACCAGACGACGGGTGAGGTACCCGGAGTCCGCCGTACGCAGCGCCGTGTCGGCCAGACCCTTGCGGGCACCGTGCGTCGCGATGAAGTACTCCAGGACGGTCAGGCCCTCCCGGAAGTTCGACTTGATCGGACGCGGGATGATGTCGCCCTTCGGGTTGGCCACCAGACCACGCATCGCGGCGATCTGACGGACCTGCATCATGTTTCCGCGCGCACCCGAGTGGACCATCATGTAGATCGGGTTCATCTTGTCGAAGGTCTGCTCGAGCTCGTCCGCGACCTTGTTGGAGGCCTGCGTCCAGATCTCGATGAGCTCCTGGCGACGCTCGTCGTCGGTGATCAGACCGCGCTCGAACTGCACCTGCACCTTCTTGGCCTGCTCCTCGAAGACCTCGAGGATCTCGGCCTTGCGGGGCGGGGTGACGACGTCCTCGATGGACACGGTCACACCGGAGCGGGTGCCCCAGTGGAAGCCGGCGTCCTTGAGCGCGTCGAGCGCGTGGGCGACCTCGACCTTGGTGTAGCGCTCGGCGAGGTCGTTGACGATGACCCCGAGCTGCTTCTTGCCGACCTCGTAGTTCACGAAGGCGTAGTCCGCCGGGGAGCGTCTCGTTGAAGAGCGCGCGGCCCAGCGTGGTCTCCAGGATCAGCGGCTGACCCGGCTCCCAGCCCTCCGGCAGCGGGGTGCCGAACGGCGGGACGACCTCGGGGAAGCGGATCTTCACCGTGCTCTGGAGGCTGATCTCGCCACGGTCGAAGGCCATGATCGCCTCGGACGTCGACGAGAACGCGCGACCGTCGCCCGGCAGCTCGCCCTCGATCTCACGGGTGAGGAAGAACAGCCCGATGATCATGTCCTGCGTCGGCATGGTGACCGGACGGCCGTCGGACGGCTTCAGGATGTTGTTCGTCGACAGCATCAGGATGCGGGCCTCGGCCTGCGCCTCCGCGGAGAGCGGCAGGTGCACGGCCATCTGGTCACCGTCGAAGTCCGCGTTGAAGGCGGAGCAGACGAGCGGGTGGATCTGGATGGCCTTGCCCTCGATCAGCTGCGGCTCGAACGCCTGGATGCCGAGCCGGTGCAGCGTGGGCGCACGGTTCAGCAGCACCGGGTGCTCGGTGATGACCTCTTCGAGGACGTCCCACACGACCGGACGCGCGCGCTCGACCATCCGCTTGGCGCTCTTGATGTTCTGCGCGTGGTTCAGGTCGACCAGGCGCTTCATCACGAACGGCTTGAACAGCTCGAGCGCCATCTGCTTGGGCAGACCGCACTGGTGCAGCTTGAGCTGCGGGCCGACCACGATGACCGAACGGCCCGAGTAGTCGACGCGCTTGCCGAGCAGGTTCTGGCGGAACCGGCCCTGCTTGCCCTTGAGCATGTCGGACAGCGACTTCAGCGGCCGGTTGCCCGGGCCGGTGACCGGACGGCCACGACGGCCGTTGTCGAACAGCGAGTCGACGGCCTCCTGGAGCATCCGCTTCTCGTTGTTGACGATGATCTCGGGCGCACCGAGGTCGAGCAGCCGCTTGAGGCGGTTGTTCCGGTTGATCACGCGGCGGTACAGGTCGTTCAGGTCGGAGGTCGCGAAGCGGCCACCGTCCAGCTGCACCATCGGACGCAGGTCCGGCGGGATGACCGGGACGGCGTCGAGGACCATGCCCTTGGGGCTGTTGGTCGTCTTGCGGAACGCGTCGACGACCTTGAGCCGCTTGAGCGCGCGGACCTTGCGCTGACCCTTGCCGGTGGCGATGGTCTCGCGCAGGTTGTCGACCTCGGCGTCGAGGTCGAACGTCTCGAGCCGCTTCTGGATCGCCGTGGCGCCCATGTGGCCCTCGAAGTACTTGCCGAACCAGTTCTTCATCTCGCGGTAGAGCAGCTCGTCGCCCTCGAGGTCCTGGACCTTGAGGTTCTTGAAGCGGCTCCACACCTCGTCGAGGCGGTCCAGCTCGCGCTGGGACCGGTCGCGGACCTGCTTCATCTCGCGCTCGGCGCCGTCCTTGACCTTGCGACGCGCGTCGGCCTTGGCACCCTCGGCCTCCAGGGCCGCGAGGTCCTCCTCGAGCTTCTTGGCGCGCTCGTCGATCTGGTTGTCGCGACGCCCCTCGAGGCGCTTGCGCTCCAGGTCGACCTTCGCCTCGAGCGAGGACAGGTCGCGGTGGCGGGCGTCCTCGTCGACCTGCGTGATCATGTACGCCGCGAAGTAGATGACCTTCTCGAGGTCCTTCGGGGCGAGGTCGAGCAGGTAGCCGAGCCGGCTCGGCACACCCTTGAAGTACCAGATGTGCGTGACCGGGGCGGCGAGCTCGATGTGGCCCATCCGCTCACGGCGGACCTTGGAACGGGTCACCTCGACGCCGCAGCGCTCGCAGATGATGCCCTTGAACCGGACCCGCTTGTACTTGCCGCAGTAGCACTCCCAGTCCCGGGTGGGACCGAAGATCTTCTCGCAGAAGAGACCGTCACGCTCGGGCTTGAGCGTGCGGTAGTTGATCGTCTCCGGCTTCTTGACCTCGCCGTGGCTCCATGTGCGGATGTCGTCCGCGGTGGCCAGGCCGATCTTAAGCTGGTCGAAGAAGTTCACGTCGAGCACGGTGGCTTCTTTCCTCGTTTTCTCTGTGTCTGAGTCTTAGGGACTGAGAGGGGGTGGTACGGCGGTCGGGTCAGTGACCCCGCGCCGCACCACCCGCGACTCAGACTTCCTCGACGCTGCTGGGCTCGCGGCGGGACAGGTCGATGCCGAGCTCCTCGGCGGCGCGGAAGACGTCTTCCTCCGCGTCGCGCATCTCGATCGCGGAGCCGTCCTGGGACAGCACCTCGACGTTGAGGCAGAGCGACTGCATCTCCTTGACGAGAACCTTGAACGACTCGGGGATACCGGAGTCGGGGATGTTCTCGCCCTTCACGATGGCCTCGTAGACCTTGACGCGTCCGGGGACGTCGTCGGACTTGATGGTCAGGAGCTCCTGCAGGGCGTAGGCGGCGCCGTACGCCTCCATCGCCCAGACCTCCATCTCACCGAAGCGCTGGCCACCGAACTGGGCCTTACCGCCGAGCGGCTGCTGGGTGATCATCGAGTACGGACCCGTCGACCGCGCGTGGATCTTGTCGTCCACGAGGTGGTGCAGCTTCAGGATGTACATGTAGCCGACGGACACCGGGTCCGGGAACGGCTCACCGGAGCGACCGTCGAACAGGTTCGCCTTGCCGTTGGACCCGACGACGCGGACGCCGTCGCGGTTCGGCAGGGTCGAGCCGAGGAGACCGACGATCTCGTCCTCCTTGGCGCCGTCGAAGACCGGCGTGGCGACGTTGGAGTCCGCCTCGGCTGCGTCGGCGTGGATCGCGATGAGGCGCTTCTTCCAGTCCTCGTCGTCGCCCTCGACCTGCCAGCCCTGCTTGGCCAGCCAGCCCAGGTGGATCTCGAGGATCTGGCCGATGTTCATCCGGCCCGGGACACCGAGCGGGTTGAGCACGACGTCGACCGGGGTGCCGTCCTCCATGAACGGCATGTCCTCGACCGGCAGGATCTTCGAGATGACGCCCTTGTTGCCGTGACGGCCGGCGAGCTTGTCACCCACGGAGATCTTGCGCTTCTGCGCGACGTAGACGCGGACCAGCTGGTTCACGCCCGGCGGCAGCTCGTCGCCCTCCTCGCGGTCGAAGACCCGGACGCCGATGACGGTGCCGGACTCGCCGTGCGGCACCTTCATCGAGGTGTCGCGGACCTCGCGCGCCTTCTCACCGAAGATCGCACGGAGCAGCCGCTCCTCCGGGGTCAGCTCGGTCTCGCCCTTGGGCGTGACCTTGCCGACCAGGATGTCGCCGGTCGTGACCTCGGCGCCGATCCGGATGATGCCGCGCTCGTCGAGGTCGGCGAGCATCTCCTCGCTGACGTTCGGGATGTCGCGGGTGATCTCCTCCGGCCCCAGCTTCGTGTCGCGGGCGTCGACCTCGTGCTCCTCGATGTGGATCGAGGTGAGGACGTCCTGCTGCACGAGGCGCTGCGACAGGATGATCGCGTCCTCGTAGTTGTGACCCTGCCACGGCATGAACGCGACCAGCAGGTTCGTGCCGAGGGCCATCTCGCCCTCGTCGGTGCACGGACCGTCGGCGATCGGCGTGCCGACCTCCAGGCGCTGCCCCTCCGACGACCAGCGGACGCTGGTTGATGCAGGTGCCCTGGTTGGAGCGGCTGAACTTCTGCATCCGGTAGGTGCGGTAGGTGCCGTCGTCCTGCATGACGTCGACCGCGTCGGCCGAGACCTCGGTGACGACGCCGGGCTTGCTGGCGGTGACCACGTCACCGGCGTCGACCGCGGCGCGGAACTCCATGCCGGTGCCGACCAGCGGCGCGTCGCTCTTGATGAGCGGCACGGCCTGGCGCTGCATGTTGGAGCCCATGAGCGCGCGGTTGGCGTCGTCGTGCTCGAGGAACGGGATCAGGGCCGTCGCGACCGACACCATCTGGCGCGGCGAGACGTCCATGTAGTCGACCTCGCCCGCGGGGACGACGTCGACCTCGTTCTCGCGCTGACGCACGAGCACGCGGTCCTCGGCGAACCGGTTGTCGTCGGTGAGCAGGGCGTTGGCCTGCGCGATGACGTAGCGGTCCTCCTCGTCGGCGGTGAGGTAGTCGACCTTGTCGGTGACCTTGCCGTTCTCGACCTTGCGGTACGGCGTCTCGACGAAGCCGAACGGGTTGATCCGGCCGAACGTCGCGAGCGAGCCGATCAGACCGATGTTCGGGCCCTCAGGGGTCTCGATCGGGCACATGCGGCCGTAGTGCGACGGGTGCACGTCGCGGACCTCGAAGCCGGCGCGGTCACGGGAGAGACCACCGGGGCCGAGCGCGGAGAGCCGGCGCTTGTGCGTCAGGCCCGCGATCGGGTTGGTCTGGTCCATGAACTGCGACAGCTGGGACGTCCCGAAGAACTCCTTGAGCGCCGCCACGACGGGCCGGATGTTGATCAGGGACTGCGGCGTGATCGCCTCGACGTCCTGGGTCGTCATCCGCTCCCGCACGACCCGCTCCATGCGGGCCAGGCCGGTGCGGAGCTGGTTCTGGATCAGCTCGCCGACCGTGCGCATGCGACGGTTGCCGAAGTGGTCGATGTCGTCGGCGCGGACCTCGTTGGCGCCGTTGGGCGTCTCGATCTCGGTCTTGCCGTCGTGCAGGGCGACGATGTAGCGGATCGCGGCGACGATGTCGTCGATCGTCAGCGTCTGCTGGTCGAACGCCTCGGTGGTGCCGAGCTTCTTGTTGATCTTGTAGCGGCCGACCTTGGCGAGGTCGTAGCGCTTGCCGTTGAAGTAGTAGTTGTCCAACAGCGTCTGCGCGGCCTCACGCGTCGGCGGCTCGCCCGGGCGCAGCTTGCGGTAGATGTCGAGGAGCGCGTCGTCCTGGCCGGACGTGTGGTCCTTCTCCAGGGTCAGCATCATCGACTCGTACTCGCCGAACTCGTCGCGGATCTGCTGCTCGGTCCAGCCGAGGGCCTTGAGCAGCACCGTGACGTTCTGCTTGCGCTTGCGGTCGAGGCGGACGCCGACCATGTCGCGCTTGTCGATCTCGAACTCGAGCCAGGCGCCGCGGGACGGGATCACCTTGGCGGTGAAGATGTCCTTGTCCGACGTCTTGTCGGCGGTGCGCTCGAAGTACACGCCCGGGCGACCGGACGAGCTGGGAGACGACCACACGCTCGGTGCCGTTGATGACGAAGGTGCCCTTGTCGGTCATCAGGGGGAAGTCGCCCATGAAGACCGTCTGGCCCTTGATCTCACCGGTCTCGTTGTTGGTGAACTCGGCCGAGACGTAGAGCGGCGCGGAGTAGGTGAAGTCCTTCTCCTTGCACTCGTCGACCGTGTTCTTCGGGTCGTAGAAGACCGGGTTCTCGAACGAGAGCGACATCGTGCCGGAGAAGTCCTCGATCGGAGAGATCTCCTCGAAGATCTCCTCGAGGCCGGACTTGAGGGACGCGTCCTCACCGTTGTCGAGGCGGGCCTGGGTGTCGGCCTGCCAGTCCTCGTTGCCAACCAGCCAGTCGAAGCTCTTGGTCTGGAGGTCGAGGAGCTTCGGAACCTCGAGGGGCTCCGAGATCTTCGCGAAGGAGATGCGGCGGGGTGCGGCGTTTTCGGTGCTGGAGTTCTTGCTGGTGCTGCGCGAGGCGGCCAAGAGGGGTCCTTCCAAGGGCTCGCGGACTCATCGGGAGATGACGTCGACCAACCACATTCCCGCCGACCGGGCAGGCAGGAAGCATTTGAGGGCAGACGCAAAGAGCGATATTAGCCCACGGGCACCCGCGAACACAACCGACCACGGCCACCCCTGGCACGTCCTCGATCTCCTGGCCCCGAGGCCGATGCGGAACGTCCCGGAATGCGGGGGTTCTGCGGTGGAGAGAGGTCCGTACGACGGGAGCCGTGCGGCAACGCACCGACAGCATGAACCGGTCGGTCGGCCGAGTCAAGCAACCCCGCGGTGGTGCGCCCGGGACCGACGGGTCCGCCGGTGCCCTAGTAGGAGGTGATGTCGTTGACCAGCCAGGTGCCGCCCTGCTTCACCATGGACAGCTGGACCCGGTTGAGCGCCACCTGGGGCTCGCCGCCGTTGGCGGTGCTCCGCGTCGTCTGGTTGACGTAGAGCAGCACGTTGACCCGGTCGGCGTCGGCGTGGGCCACGCCGGACGCCTTCACCTCGGCGTCGACCTTGGCCTTGAGCTTGGTGGCGTTCGGCTTGACGAGCCGGTTGAAGGTGTCGGCGTACTTCTTCTTGTAGGCCGGGGTCATGTACCGCTCCGCGGTCTTCTCGTCAGCGTCGAGCGAGGTGTAGCCGTAGGACAGGATCGCCGCCGACGCCCGCTCGGCGGCGGCGGGCGCCGTACGCGAGGCCTCGTCGACCGCGTCCTGGGCGCGTACGTCGGACCAGCTCCAGGTGAACAGGCCGAGCACGCCGGACGCCACCACGAGCACGAGGGCGGCGACGCCGAGGGCCGCCACGATCGGCCACGAGGGCCCGGAGCCCCCGCCGGGCCGGGGCGCGTCGGGCCCACCGGACGGCGGCGGAGGCGGCGGAGGCGTGGCCTGCTCGCGCGCCTCCGGCTGCGACGTGTCCAGGGAGACCGGCTCGTCCGGCCGCTCAGGGCGGACCTCCCCCTCGGCACGCGGCGGCCGGCGCTCGCCGGCGATCCGGCGGCGCGGTGGGCGCGGGTTCTGGCTGCTCATGCTTCCTTCGGGGTTGCGGGCGTTGCGGGCGGGGACCGACGAGCGGTCAGGCGACCGGGGTGAAGTTGTCGACCAGCCACTTCCCGTCGATCTTCACCAGCGAGACCTCCCAGCGGAAGTGCCGGGCCCGGGTGTCGAAGACGGTCTTGACGTTGGCGTCGGAGACCACGAGCACCTGCGCCGAGTCGGGGTCGAGGCTGGCCACCGCGGAGGTGAGCACCTCGCCCTTGGAGGTCATCTTGGCCTGCTTCACCGACTGGACGATGTCGGTCATCGCCTTGTCGAACTCGCCCTTGAACTTCGGGGAGAGCAGCGGGGTGATGCCGGCTTGGTAGTCGTCGACCGAGCTGACGTCGTAGTTGTTGACCTGCACCGCGAAGCGCTCGGCGGCCCGGGTCACGTCCGAGCGGGACTGCTGGGCCGAGGAGACCTCCTCGGCGCGCGGCCGGAGCATCGTGATCTCGAGGACCAGGGCCACCGCGGCGACCACCGCGACCACCGCCAGGAAGGCGGTGATCCCCCAGCGGAGGCGCGAGCGGCCGTCTCCGGCGCTGTCGTCGTGCGGGCGCGGCGAAGCGCCCGAGTCCTGCGTCGTGTCGTCAGTCAAGCTGTCACTCCTGCCCGGACAGCGGCTGCATGAGCAGCCACTTCCAGGAGTCCTCTCCCATGAGCGTGGCCGCGCCTCCGGTGTAGGTCACGTCGCCGCTCGGGTTCCGGTCGGTGTAGGTGAGCTTCCCCGTCGAGCGATCGTACGTGCCCGACGATCGGGGCGCGGTACGCCGGCCCGGCCCGGCGCGGGGTGTTCTGCGCGCCACGCGCGTTGGTCTGGCCTGCCGGCTCCGCGCACCGGGCGCCGGTGTTCATCGGAAGGTCCTTGCGGTCCTCGGGCGAGCGCCGCTTCGTGTTGTAGCCGTTGTGGCAGACCGCGGGGTCCTGCTGGAGGATCAGGCCGAAGTGCGCGTCGTAGAGCCCGCTGTTCGGGTCCTTGTCGACCACGGTGTAGCCGCCGGCGACGACGTACGGGTAGACGACCAGGATCATCTCGGTGCCGTCGATGTGCTTCTGGGTCACCTCACCGGTGGTGACCAGGTTGTTGATCAGCTGCCCGAGGTCGACCTTGTTCTGCTCCAGGAAGGTGCGGAGCTGGTTGGCCGTCCCGCTGCCGTTCTCGATGACCGTGCGCAGGTCGCCGTCGCTGTTGGCCAGGGTGGTCGAGAACAGCGACAGGTCCCGGCTGAAGCTCTTGATCGCCGAGGTCTTGTCGATCTGCGTGGACAGCACGGTGTTGCTGTCCTCGAGCAGGGCCGTGGTGATGCTGAAGTTGTCGTTGGCGGCGTTGATGAACGAGTTGGACGTGTCGGCGATCTGCCCGAGGTCGTCGCCGGTGCCGTTGAACGCCTTGCCGAACTCGTTGACCACGGTCGTCAGGCTCTGCTTGTTGACCGAGTCGACGGTGGTGCTGAGGTCGGTGAGCAGCTTCGTGGTCTCGATCGGGGTCTCGGTCATCGCGGTCGGGATGTCGGACCCGTCCTCGAGGTAGGGGCCGCTCCTTGCTCTCCGGCTGCAGGTCGACGAACTGCTCGCCGACCGCGGACCGGTTGGCGACGACCGCCTTGGTGTCCTCGGGGATGTCCTTGTGGTCCTTCTCGATGCTCATCACGACGTCGACGCCCTTGTCGGTGAGCTTCATGTCGCTGACCCGGCCGACGGTGACGCCCCGGTAGGACACCTCGGCACCGGTGAAGATGCCGCCGGACTCGGTGAAGTGGCCGACCACGTTGTAGGACTGTCGAAGACCAGCCGGTCGAGGCGGGCGTAGCGGGCGCCCACGAAGGACACGCCGATCATGGTGATCAGGGCGAAGATCACCAGCTGGATCTTGGTGCGCTTGGTGATCATCGCTGCATCATCCCCCAGACCAGAAGGGCTCCCAGGTCGGAGTCACCGACCTGCTTCGCGTGCACGCCGGTGCCCGAGGACGCCGCCCCGAAGGGTGCCCGCGGCAGTCCCGGCACCGGGGGCGACGGCAGTGGCGGCAGCGGTCCGGTGCCGCCGCCTCCCCCACCGCCGCCGCCCCCGCCGGACAGCCGGTCGAGCACGTCGCCGATGGGACCCGTCGCGCCGGAGGGCAGCCGGTTGACCGCCTGGCAGACCGCGGCGCCCTTGTACTTGTCCTTCTTGCACTCGGTGATCAGCCGCTGGACGCCGATGTTCTGGCAGGCCTTGCTGGCCAGGTCTCCGGACTGCAGGCACTTCTGCAGGTCCGTCAACGTCTGGGTCGGGTTGCACAGGGTGTTGGTCGGGTCCTGGTCGCAGACCTGGGACGGCAGCGGCAGGCCCGGCAGTGTCGGGAGCTGGGCCAGGTCGAGGTCCAGCTGCACCGACAGGTTGGTGTAGTCGCCCATGTGCAGGTTGCGGGCCTGGGCGGGGTTCTTGCCGACCACCGAGTCCACGAACGGGTAGGTCAGGAACACCTGGAGCGACTTGGGCAGCGCGTCGCCGGCCTCGGCCAGCTTCGTCAGCGTCGGCGCCAGCGCACGCAGGCTGTCGATGGTGGCCGTCTTGGAGTCGCGGATGACGTGGGTGGCCACCCCGCTGAGGTTGCTCAGCGCCTTGAGCATCTTGACCAGGTCGTCGCGCTGCCGGTTGATCGAGGCGACCGCGCGGGGCAGCTGGTCGAGGGCCTGGGTGATCGCGGGCTTCTGCTTGTTCAGCGCGATCGCGAGCCGGTTGAGGCTCTCGATCGCCCGCACGATCTGGTCCTTGTTCGTGTCGAGCTGCCCCATGAAGGTGTCGAGCTGGTCGAGCACCGAACGCACGTTGCCCTCGCGGCCCGCGAGCGCGGAGTTCAGCTCGGCCGAGATGGTCTTGAGCTGTGCGACGCCGCCACCGTTGAGCAGCAGCGACAGCGCGCCCAGCACCTCCTCGACCTCGGGGTTGCGGCCGCTCCGGTCGAGCGGGATCCGGTCGCCGTCGGACAGCCGGGCGCCGCTGGTGCTGCCGGAGGGCGGCGGCGCCAGGGACACGAACTTCTCGCCCAGCAGGCTGGTCTGCCGGATGGTGGCCACGGCGTCGTCGGGCAGCTTGACGCTGCGGCGCACCAGCACGGTCACCTCGGCGTGGTAGCCCTGGGTCTCGATGGTGTCGACCCGGCCGACGGTGACGTCGTCGACCTTGACCGCCGACTGCGGCACCAGGTCGAGCACGTCGCGGAACTCGATCGTGACCTTGTAGGGGTTGTCGCCGAGGTCGGCGCCGCCGGGCAGCGGCAGGCTGTAGACCGAGAAGTCGCAGCCGGTCAGCGCGAGGGCGCCGACGACCGCCGTCAGCACGAGGCGTACGGCGCGCCCGCGGAGGGTCCTGGCCCGGGTGCTCATCGCTTCACCTCCACGACGCCGCCGAGGGACCGGTCGATGTGCTCCACGTCGGTCGCCTTCTCGCTCGGGGCGGATCGCAGGGCGCCGCTGCGGCCGAGGGCGCTGCCCAGCGACGTGCAGAGCTGACCCATGCTTCTGTGCCTGCGTCGGGTTGGAGTTGGCCTCGTTGAGGATGCCGCAGATGATCCGCGCCGGGTCCGACGTCAGGTCCCCGATGTTCTCGCCCAGGTTGGTGCGGGTGTCGAGGGTGCCGGTCGCCGGGTTGTAGGTGTGGAACAGGTTGGTCAGCGCGGTCGGCGCGACCTGCAGGATCTCGTCGAGCGCGTCGCGCTGCTTGACCAGCACCTTGGAGACCCTGTTGAGGCCCGAGATGTTCTGCGAGAGGGACGTGCGGTTCTCGCGGACGAAGCTCTCGACCGCCTTCATCGCCACCCCGAGGTTGCGCAGGGCGGCGGCCAGGTCGGACCGCTCGTCCTTGAGCAGGTCGGCGGCCGAGGCCAGCGAGTCGTTGAAGTCGCGCACCGTGCCGTCGTTCTTGGCGAGGGCGTTGACGAACCGCTCGATCTCCCGGGCGGTGCCGAACAGCTCTTCCTTGTTGTCGTCCAGCGTCCCGGTGAACTTGCCGAGGTTCGTGATCGTCTGGTGGAACTGCTCGCCCTGGCCGGCGAAGTTCTTGGCCGTGGAGTTCAGCAGGCTGGTCAGCGCGCCCTCGCGGTTCGCGCCGTTGGGGCCGAGCGCCACGGTCAGGTCGTCGATGCTCTGGTAGATCTCGTCGAGCTCGAGCGGCGTGGACGTGGACTTGGTGCTCATCACGGCGTGCGAGTCGAGCGGCTTGTCGCCCTGCTTGAACACCGGCGTGAGCTGGATGAAGCGGTCGCCGACGATGGCCGGCGAGATGATGATCGCCTGCGCGTCCGAGGGGACGTCGTACTTCGCGTCGTACCACATCTTCACGGTGACGTCGGTGCCCGACGGCCGCACGCTCTCGACCTTGCCGACCGGCACGCCGAGGATCCGCACGTCGGAGCCTTCGTAGAGCGAGACCGTGCGCGGGAACGAGGCGGTGACGTACTTCTTCTCCTGGTCCGGCATCGCCGCCAGCACCAGCGCGGCCACCACGGCCAGCACCGCCACGACGGCGAGGATGCGGGTCAGCCCGCGGCCCTTGGCCCGGTTGCCTGCCATGTCAGTTCACCCCCAGGGTGCGCGTCGACGGCGCCGGCGGGAGGTTCTGGATGTAGGTGTCGAACCACGGTCCGTTGCCGAGCGTGTTGGCGAACACGCGGTAGAACGGCGCCATCAGCCGGAGGCTGTTGTCGAGGTTCTGCTGGTTCTTGTTGAGCACGTCCACCACGCTCTTGAGATGGTCCAGGGCCGGCTTCAGGTCGGCCCGGGTGTCCCGCACCAGCCCGGTGAGCTGCACGGACAGCTGGCTGGTCGCGACGAGCAGGTTGTGCACCGACTCGCGCCGGGCGGCCAGGGCCTGGAAGAGCTTGTCGCCCTCCCGCATCAGGGTGATCAGGTCGCCGCGCCGGTCACCGAGCACCGTGGACACCTTCTTGGTGTTGCGCAGCAGCGTGTTGAGCTGCCGGTCGCGGGCGGCGATGTTCTGCGACAGGTCGGACAGGCCGCTGAGCGCGGACCGGAACTCCTCGGGGGTGTTCTCGGTCAGGGCGCCGAGCGTCGTCAGGGACTTCGCCAGTCGGTCGGTGTCGATGCGCTCGGAGCGGTTGGCCAGCCCGGCGAACGCCTCCACGACGTCGTACGGCGAGGTGGTCCGCTGCACGGGGATCTCGCTGCCCTCGGGGAGCTGTCCGCGCCCCGCCGGCTCGAGCCCGAGGTACATCGCACCGAGGAGCGTCTTGACCTTGATGGCCGCGCCGGTCTCCTTGCCGAAGTCGACGCCCTTCTGGACCTTGAAGGTGACCTTCACGTGGCCGCCGTCGAGGTCGACGGTCTGCACCTTGCCGACGCGGACGCCGGCCACGCGGACCTCGTCGTTGGGCTTGAGGCCACCGGCCTCGGAGAAGGCGGCGTAGTAGGTGTCGCCCCCGCCGATCAGCGGCAGGTCCTCCGCCTTGAAGGCGGCGAGCACGAACGCGGCGATCACGGCGAGGCTGACCGCGCCGACGATGACCGGGTTCCGCTCCCGGAACGGGACGCTCATCCGAGATCACACCTTTCGCCACCGGCTGGGTAGTCGATGGGCAGGGACGCCTTGCCGAGCTTGACGTTGCCCTTGAAGTTGCACAGGTAGAAGTTGAAGAACGAGCCGTACGACGCGGTGCGGCCGACCTTGGTCAGCTTCACCGGGAGCACCTGGAGGGCGCGGTCGATCTCGGCCTTGTTGCGGTCGAGGTTGCCGGCCACGCTGCGCAGCTGCTTGACGTCGGTGGTGAGGCCGGGCCGGATGCCGGTCACCAGGTCGGAGGTCTGCACGGCGAGCCCGGAGATGGAGTCCAGGGACCCGAGGATCGCCTGCCGGTCCTGGGACAGGCCCGAGACGAACTGGCGCAGCTTGATCAGCAGGGAGGACAGCTGCTGGTCGCGGTTGCCGATCGTCACCATCACCTGGTTGAGGTTGGTGATGAGCGAGCCGATCACCTGGTCGCGGCTGGCCAGCGTGCTGGTCACGGACGCGGTGTGCGAGAGCAGGCTCTCGAGGGTGCCGCCCTCGCCCTGGAAGACCGTGACGATCTCGTAGGACAGCTTGTTGATGTCCGCCGGCGAGAGGGCCTCGAACAGCGGCTTGAAGCCGTTGAACAGCACCGTCAGGTCGAGCGCGGGGCGGGTGCGCGACATCGGGATCGTCGCGCCCGGCGACAGCGTGTCCGGCCCGCCGACGCCCTGGGTCAGCGCGATGTAGCGCTGCCCGACGAGGTTGCGGTAGCGGATCGTCGCGTCGGTGCTCTGGGTGACCTGCTGGTCCTTCTCCACCTTGAAGGTGACCAGGGCACGGGTGCGGTCGACGACCTCGACGTCCTCGACGTTGCCGACCTTGACGCCGGCGACCCGGACGTCGTCGCCCTTGACCACGCCGGTGGCGTCGCTGAAGACGGCCTTGTACTCCGTGCTGGCCGCGAAGCTGATGTTGCCGATGGTGACCACGAGGAAGCCGGTGGCGATCGTGGTGACCAGGATGAAGATGAGCAGGCGTACGGCGTCGCCGCTGGTCTTCTTGTCGAGGAGCTTCATCGCATGCTCACCTCCGACCCGCGGGCCAGCGGTCCGAGCAGCAGGGATGCCAGGTCGGGCACGTCATCTTGGGCGACTCCCATCGCGGGGGCGGCGAACGCGTTGACGAGCGTCCGCTCGGAGGCGGTGCCGGCGTAGCCGGACGTCATGTCGAACCCGCTGCCGAAGGCAGGGGCGCTGCGCGGCCGGAACTTGCCGTGGCCGCCCGAGACACCGTCGTCGACCTCGTGGATCGCGGGCTGGGGCCCTGGGTTCGCCTGCGAGTGCGGCGGGCGCGGCAGCTCCGAGCAGTGCGGGCCGTTGTGCGCGCCGTACTTCGGGACGTCGGCGGACGAGTAGCCGGTCGGCTGCTTCGGCAGCGTCTCGAGGTTGATGTGCAGCTCGTAGCCGCGGTAGGCGGACTCCATCCGGGGCGTCCAGTCGACCAAGCCCTTGAGGAGGCAGGGGTACTCCGGGGCGTACTTCGCGAACAACGGCAGCTGGGCCTGGCCCTGCTCGGACAGCCGGATGATGTTCGAACCGTTCTGCTCCAGGAAGTCCTTGCTCGTCGAGGAGAACGACGCCACGTCCTGGAACAACGCCTGGACCTTCGCCTCCTTCTGCACGAACGTGTTCCCCGTCGTCACGCTGTTGCGCAACAACGTCGCCAGCTCCGGGGTCACCTGCGCATAGGTGTCCGACACCGTCGCCAGCTTGCCCAGGTCGTCGATCAGCAGCGGGATCTTCGGGTTCATCCGCTTCAGGTAGCCATCCAGCACCACCAGGTTGTTGCCGATCTTCTCCCCCCGGCCCTCCAACGCGTCCGCCATCGCCGTCAACGTGTAGTTCAGCTGCGCCGGCTGCACCGTCCGCAGCAACGGGTACAGGTCGTTGAGCACCTTCTCGACCTCGATCGCCACATGCGACTCCGAGATCGTGGCCCCCGCCCGGATCGACTCCGGCGACGGCGACGACGGCACCTGCAACGCGACGTACTTCTCACCGAACAACGTCTTCGGCAGGATCCGCGCCGACACGTTCTCCGGGATCAGGTCCTTCTGCTTCGGGTCGATCGCCAGCGTCAGCACCGCGCCGTCGCCGTCGGAGTCGATCGAGCGCACGTCGCCGACGATCAGGCCGCGGATCTTGACGTCCGCGAGCGCCGGGAGCTGGAGCCCGATGCTCGAGGTCTTCAGCTTCACCGGGACGTAGTCGACGAACTTCTTCGTGAAGATCGCGTAGGTGAGGTAGACGAACAGGAGGAGCAGGACCAGGAAGGCCACGCCGAACACCCGGTGCTTGGCCACGGCTGTGCGCGAGCTCATCGGACGCTCACCTCCGCCCCGCGGGCGAGGGGCGCGAACAGCAGCGTCGCGACGTCGGGGACCTGGGGAGCGGGGACGCCCATGGCCGGTCCGGCGATCGACGCGACCAGGTCCCGCTCCGAGGCGGTGCCGGCGAAGCCGGAGGTCAGGTCGAAGCTGTTGCCGAACCCGGGTGCCGGGCGGTCCTTGCCGAGGGGATAGTTCACGCCATCCTTGACTTCTGGTACGAGGGAGTTGGGGGGCAGCTTGCTCTGGTTGTACTTCCCGCGGATCACCTGCGCGCACTCGTCGAGCGGCACGGCGTGCTCGCCACTCTCGGCGTACTGCGGAAGGTCCCCCGGGTTGTAGCCACGAGGCTGCCGCGGCAGCGTCTCGAGGTTGATGTGCAGTGTGTAGCCGCGGAAGGCCTGCTCCTCGCGCGGGATCACCCCGACGATCCCCTTGAGGAGGCAGGGGTACTCCGGGGCGTACTTCGCGAACAACGGCAGCTGGGCCTGGCCCTGCTCGGACAGCCGGATGATGTTCGAACCGTTCTGCTCCAAGAAGTCCTTGCTCGTCGAGGAGAACGACGCCACGTCCTGGAACAACGCCTGGACCTTCGCCTCCTTCTGCACGAACGTGTTCCCCGTCGTCACGCTGTTGCGCAACAACGTCGCCAGCTCCGGGGTCACCTGCGCATAGGTGTCCGACACCGTCGCCAGCTTGCCCAGGTCGTCGATCAGCAGCGGGATCTTCGGGTTCATCCGCTTCAGGTAGCCATCCAGCACCACCAGGTTGTTGCCGATCTTCTCCCCCCGGCCCTCCAACGCGTCCGCCATCGCCGTCAACGTGTAGTTCAGCTGCGCCGGCTGCACCGTCCGCAGCAACGGGTACAGGTCGTTGAGCACCTTCTCGACCTCGATCGCCACATGCGACTCCGAGATCGTGGCCCCCGCCCGGATCGACTCCGGCGACGGCGACGACGGCACCTGCAACGCGACGTACTTCTCACCGAACAACGTCTTCGGCAGGATCCGCGCCGACACGTTCTTCGGGATCAGGTCGCGCTGGCTCGGGTAGAGGCCGAGCGTGAGGTCGACGTGGTCCCCCGAGACCGTCGAGCCGATGACCTCACCCACCCGGACGCCGCGGATCTTCACGTCCGCACGGTCGGGGAGCTGGAGGCCCGCCTTGGAGGTCTGCAGGGTCACGTCGTCGTAGCTCACGAAGGACTTGTTGAAGATCGCGTAGGTCAGGTAGGCGAACAGCGCGAGCAGCACGAGGAACGCCGCGCCCAGCACCCGGTGCCGGACGGACGAGAAGACGCCGCTGCGAGCCACTACCTGCTACCCCGCGAGCCTGACCGTGGTCGTGGTGCCCCAGATCGCCATCGACAGGAACAGGTCGATGACGTTGATGGCGACGATGGACGTCCGGACGGCGCGACCGACGGCCACGCCCACGCCGGCAGGACCGCCCGACGCGTTGTAGCCGTGGTAGCAGTGGATGAGGATCACGACGACCGAGAAGATCAGCACCTTCCCGAACGACCAGAGCACGTCGCCCGGCGGCAGGAACTGGTTGAAGTAGTGGTCGTAGGTGCCGGCGCTCTGGCCGAAGAACTGGGTGACGGTGAGCCGCGTCGCGAAGTACGACGACAGCAGGCCCACGACGTACAGCGGGGTGACCGCGATCAGCCCGGCCAGGATCCGGGTCGTCACCAGGAACGGCAGAGACGGGATCGCCATCACCTCGAGGGCGTCGACCTCCTCGGAGATCCGCATGGCGCCGAGCTGGGCGGTGAAGCCGCAGCCCACCGTCGCCGCGAGGGCGATGCCGGCGACCAGCGGGGAGATCTCACGGGTGTTGAAGTAGGCCGACACGAAGCCTGAGAACGCGGCGGTGCCGATCTGGTTGAGCGCGGCGTAGCCCTGCAGGCCGACCTCGGTGCCGGTGAAGAAGGCCAGCGCCGTGATCACGCCGACGGTGCCGCCGATGACCGCGAGAGCGCCCGAGCCGAGGGTCACCTCGGCGAGCAGCCGGAGGATCTCCTTCTTGTAGCGCCCGATGGTCCGGGGGGTCCAGGCCAGGGCCCGGATGTAGAACGAGAGCTCCTCGCCCAGGTTGTCGAGGAAGCTGAGCGGCCGTTGGTAGACCGCGCGCACGTTGGCCATGTCGGTCCTCTCAGCCCGTCTTCGGCGGGACGAGCTGGAAGTAGATCGCGCTCATCACGAAGTTGACGACGAACAGGAGCATGAAGGTGATGACGACGGACTCGTTGACGGCGTCGCCCACGCCCTTGGGACCGCCTCCGGCGTTCATCCCCTTGTAGGAGGCGACGATCGCGGCGATCAGTCCGAAGACCAGCGCCTTGGCCATGCCTTGCCAGAGGTCGGGCAGCTGGGCGAGCGCGGTGAAGCTGGCGAGGTAGGCGCCGGGGGTGCCGTCCTGCAGGACCACGTTGAAGACGTAGCCGCCGGCGACACCGACCACGCTGACCAGGCCGTTGAGGAAGACCGCCACCATCATGCAGGCCAGCACCCGGGGCACGACCAGGCGCTGGATGGGGTCGATGCCGAGCACCATCATCGCGTCGAGCTCCTCGCGGATCTTGCGGGCGCCGAGGTCGGCCGCGATGGCCGAACCGCCGGCTCCGGCGATCAGGAGCGAGGTCGCGATCGGGCCCGCCTCCCGGACCACGGCGAGCACCGCCGCCGAGCCGGTGAACGACTGGGCGCCGAACTGCTTGATCAGGCCGCCGACCTGGAGGGCGATGACCGCGCCGAACGGGATCGCGACGAGCGCGGTCGGCACGATCGTCACCGAGGCGATGAACCAGGCCTGCTGGAGGAACTCCCGCAGCTGGAAGGGCCGGCGGAACAGGCCGCGGAAGACGTCGAGCCCGAAGGCGAAGAGCTTGCCGGCGGTGCCGATCGGGGCGAGGACCCGGGCGGAGGTGAGCGTCGACATCAGGCTCCCGTCGCCAGAGACATGTTCTCCTCGAACGAGCCGGAAGGCGGCGTGACGCCGTTCTCACGGCACCACGCTCCCGGCTCGCGCTGGCTGCGCCGGGGGATGCCGCTCGAGGGCTCGAGCTGCATCGGGATCGGGGGCAGCGGCGGGAGCTCCTGGTCCTTCTCCTGCTCGAGCTCGTCGGCGTCCTTCTCCTCCGACATGCCGATCGGGCCGACCCGCTGGGCGTTGAGGAACTGCCGGACGACCGGCTCCTCCGAGGACAGCAGCATCTCGCGCGGGCCGAACATCGCCAGGTGCTTGTGGTAGAGCAGGCCGATGTTGTCCGGCACGGTCCGGGCCGTGTTGATGTCGTGGGTGACGATCAGGAACGTCGCGTCGATCTGCGCGTTGAGGTCGACGATGAGCTGGTTGAGGAACGCCGTACGCACGGGGTCGAGGCCGGAGTCCGGCTCGTCGAAGAGCACGATCTCGGGGTCCAGCACCAGCGCGCGGGCCAGGCCGGCCCGCTTGCGCATGCCGCCGGAGATCTCGCCGGGGAGCTTGGTCTCGGCGCCCACCAGGCCGACGAGCTCCATCTTCTCCATGACGATGTTGTGGACCTCGGACTCGGACTTCTTGGTGTGCTCGCGCAGCGGGAACGCCACGTTGTCGTAGAGCGTCATCGAGCCGAACATCGCGCCGTCCTGGAACAGGACGCCGAAGAGCTTGCGGATCTCGTAGAGGTCCCGCTCCGAGCAGGAGGCGATGTCGGTGCCCTCGATGACGATGCTGCCCTTGTCGGGCTTGAGCAGACCGATGAGCGCCTTGAGGAAGACGGACTTGCCGGTGCCGGACGGACCGAGCATCACGCAGATCTCGCCTGCGGGGATGGTCAGGGTGACGTCGCCCCAGATGAGCTGCTTGCCGAAGGACTTGGTGAGGTCCTCGACCTTGATCTCGACGCCCACAAGCGTCCCTCCCTTGCTGTGCCACTGGCTGGACACGCCTATCCCGAGGGCGCGCGATGCTCTCAGATGTGCCCAGGCTTACCAACGAGTAAACAAGCGGGAGGTTACGGGACAGAGCGTGACGCCCGACACGCGGTCAGCCCACTGTCAATCCTGGGTCAACAGCACGTGCAACTAAGAGTTTCAACTGTTGGGGAGGGGACTCGACGACGGCGGGAGGTGGGCGAGTGCCGGTGCCGGCCGTCCGGGCCTCGTCGCGGGCGGCTGGAGGCGGGCCCGGGAACGGCGAACGGCGGCCCTCCCCGCGGGGAGAGCCGCCGTCCGGCGGTGTTGCTGGGTGCTGCTGGGTGGTGCTGCGGTGCTCGCCTCAGCGAGCGCGCGTCACTTGACGGTGACGCTGGCGCCGGCGCCCTCGAGGGCAGCCTTGGCCTTCTCCGCGGCCTCCTTGTTGACCTTCTCCAGGACGGCCTTCGGAGCGGCCTCGACGAGCTCCTTGGCCTCCTTGAGGCCGAGGCTCGTGAGGGCGCGCACCTCCTTGATGACGTTGATCTTCTTCTCGCCCGCGGCCTCGAGGACGACGTCGAACTCGTCCTGCTCGGCGGCCTCGTCGGCCTCAGCGGCACCGCCGCCGGCAGCCGGGGCGGCGGCAACGGCGACCGGGGCGGCCGCGGTCACGCCGAAGGTCTCTTCGAACTGCTTCACGAACTCGCTCAGCTCGAGGAGGGTCATCTCCTTGAACGCGTCGAGCAGCTCGTCGGTGGTGAGCTTCGCCATGGTGGCGTTTCCTTCCGGGTTGCTGACCCGCGCGGTCGCGCGGATCGGGTGTCGGGTGATGTCGTGAGTCGACGCCCCGAGGCTCACGCCTCGGTGGTCTCCTCGGTGGTCTCCGCAGACGCGTCCGTGGCCGGGGCCTCGGTCGCCTCCTCGGCCGCCGTGTCGGCCGCGGGCGCGGCCTCCGTGGCGGTGTCCTCCGCAGGAGCCGGCGTGCCGGCACCACCCTGGAGGATCGACGGGTCCTGCTCGGCCTTGGCCTGCAGGGCACCCGCGAGACGGGCGGCCTGCGCCAGCGGCGCGTTGAGCAGGTAGACCGCCTGGCTGAGCGACGCCAGCATGCCGCCGGCGAGCTTCGCGAGGAGAACCTCACGCGACTCGAGGTCGGCCAGCTTGGCGATCTCCTTCGCGTCGAGCGCCTTCCCCTCGAGGAAGCCACCCTTGATCACGAGGGCGGGGTGTGCCTTGGCAAAGTCACGCAGGCCCTTGGCCGCCTCGACCACGTCGCCGTTGATGAAGGCGATGGCGGTCGGTCCGACGAGGAGGTCGTCGAACCCGTCGACACCCGCCTCCGTCGCGGCGATCTTGGTCAGCGTGTTCTTGACCACGGCGTAGTTGGCGTTCTCGCCGAGAGAGCGCCGCAGATCCTGCAGCTGCTTCACGGTGAGACCGCGGTACTCGGTCAGCACAGCACCCGCAGACTCCTGGAACGACTCCACGAGCTCTGCGACGTCGGCTGTCTTGTCTGGCCGCGCCATGGGTCTCCTTCCGGATCGGTCACGTCGGCCAGTGGTTTGACCGACGACGAGCCCGGAGACCGCCGTACGTCGGGCCGGGTGGCCCACGATTGACGCCTGACATGACGAACGCCCCGGCGCAGGCGCACGGGGCGGACAACGGGTGCGCAGCCACTGGGGCGTGCACCGGATGGTTCACTCGTGTCACCTGCGCAGGCCGCCCGCTGTGTGCGGGACCTTCGGCCGGGTGCTGGTCCGTGTCTCCACGGTCCGGGCACGCCGACAACCGGCGGTCTCTGGTTTCGGCGCCAATCTACGCGAGCAGCGCCCGGGGCTCCAAATCGGGCCGGCGGAGGGCGCGAACGGGTGGTTTCGTACCGTTCCGGGTCCACCCGGTGCGCGGTTGTGCTGCCATAAGCGCGTGGACCTCTCCTTGGAACCTCTCAGCGGTGTGCTGGAGGCGGCCGACCACCGCGTGAAGGCCGGCTCGCACCCGCAGGCGCGCGTGTGGCCGACCGGCTTCGACCTGCTCGACCAGACCCTGTCCGGCGGCCTCCGCTCGGGCGAGCTGGTGCTGCTCGGCGGCCCGCAGGGCCTGGGCAAGACCACCTGGGTGCTCCAGGTGGCCCGCAACACCGCCCGCTCGGGACGGTGCGCCATGGTCTTCTCCTTCGAGCACGACCTCGACACCCTCCTGATCCGCCTGGTGTCCCTCGAGGCCGGCCAGCTCGGCGGCATCGTGGCCCCCAACATCGCCCGGATCCGGCAGAGCTTCGAGGCGATGGACGGGCGCACCGGGTCGCTGGCGGACCGGCTCAAGGACACCGAGGGCGGCGTGGAGGCGCTCGAGGTCGTCCAGGAGTACGCCGACCGGCTGCTGCTGCACCGCTCGACCGGCAGCAGCACCTCCCTCGAGGTGATCACCGCCGCGATCGACCAGGTCAAGGAGTCGACCGGGCAGTCACCGCTGGTGGTCGTCGACTACCTGCAGAAGGTGTCCGCGCCGCAGCTCGAGGAGTACGAGCGGATCACCGCCGTCACCGAGGGCCTCAAGGACCTCGCCCTCGACCACGACGTCCCGATCCTCGCTGTCGTCGCCTCCGACAAGGAGGGCCTGGCCTCCGGCAAGCGGATGCGCGTCGCGAACATGCGCGGCTCGTCGGCGCTGGCCTACGAGGCCGACACCGTCCTCCTGCTGAACAACAAGTACGACGTGGTCGCCCGGCACCACCTCGTCTACAGCATGGGCAACGTCGAGAAGTTCCAGAACTGGGCGGTGCTCACCGTCGAGAAGAACCGCAACGGTCGCTCGGCGGTCGACCTGGAGTTCCAGAAGCGCTTCGACCAGAGCCGCTTCGAGACGTCCGGCCGTCAGGTCGTGGAGCAGCTCGTCGACGAGCGGGTGTTCGTCGAGTAGCAGCGCGCACGCCTGCCGAGGACGCGCGCACGGGTCGGACATGACCGGACATGACGAGGGCCGGGCAGCCACTGGCTGCCCGGCCCGTCGTACGTCCGGAGGGGGGTGAGGCTCAGGCCTCGTCGTCCGCGGCGACGTTGCGCACGCGGTTGGGGTCGACCTGGACGCCCGGACCCATCGTGGTGGAGAGCGTCACCTTCTTGAGGTAACGGCCCTTGGAGCTGGCCGGCTTGAGCCGCAGCACCTCCTCGAGCGCCGCGGCGTAGTTCTCCGCGAGCTGGGCCTCGGTGAAGGAGGCCTTGCCGATGATGAAGTGCAGGTTGGCGTGCCGGTCGACACGGAACTCGATCTTGCCGCCCTTGATGTCCGAGACGGCCTTGGCCACGTCGGGGGTGACCGTGCCGGTCTTCGGGTTCGGCATGAGACCGCGGGGACCGAGCACGCGGCCGAGGCGGCCGACCTTGCCCATCATGTCCGGGGTCGCGACGACGGCGTCGAAGTCGAGCCACCCGCCGTTGACCTTCTCGATCAGCTCGTCGCCGCCGACGATGTCGGCGCCCGCCTCACGCGCGGCCTCGGCCTTCTCGGCGTTGGCGAAGACCAGGACCCTGGCGGTCTTGCCGGTGCCGTGCGGGAGGTTGACGGTGCCGCGGACCATCTGGTCGGCCTTGCGCGGGTCGACGCCGAGGCGCATGGCCACGTCGACGGTCTCGTCGAACTTCTTCTTGCTGCCCGCCTTGGCGATCTTGATCGCCTCGTAGGGGGAGTACGCCTCGTCCTTGTCGAACGACTCGGAGGTGGCGCGGTAGGTCTTGCTGCGCTGCATGTCTGGTTCCTTCTTCGTTGTTCCAGAGTGTGGTGAGCGGGCGCTCAGCTGCCCTGCCACGTGGTGCTGGAGGTGTGTCAGTCGGTGGTGATGCCCATCGACCGGGCGGTGCCCTCGACGATCTTCATCGCCGCGTCGATGTCGTTGGCGTTCAGGTCGGGGAGCTTGGTCGTGGCGATCTCGCGCACCTGGTCCTTGGTCAGCTTGCCGACCTTCTCCTTGTGCGGGACGCCCGAGCCCTTCTGGAGGCCGGCGGCCTTCTTGATGAGCTCCGCGGCCGGCGGGGTCTTCGTGATGAACGTGAACGACCGGTCCTCGAAGATCGTGATCTCCACCGGGATGACGTTCCCGCGCATCGACTCCGTCTGCGCGTTGTAGGCCTTGCAGAACTCCATGATGTTCACGCCGTGGGGACCGAGAGCGGTACCCACCGGCGGAGCAGGAGTGGCCGCCCCGGCCTGCAGCTGCACCTTGACGAGTGCAGCGATCTTCTTCTTGGGAGGCATTTCCTTGTTCCTTCTTCTCTCGTGGTCATGACGGGAAAGGGGCTTTCCCTGCCACCTGTCAATCGGTTCCCGACACCTGCTGCTCAGGTTTCGAGACGCGCCACGCATTCCCTCGCTTCGCTCGGGTCTGCCTCGACGCTCCTCAGACCTTCTGGATCTGGCTGAAGCTCAGCTCGACCGGGGTCTCCCGGCCGAAGATCTCGACGAGGGCCTTGACCCTCTGCGACTCGCCGTTGATCTCGGTGATCGTCGCGTGCAGCGTGGCGAACGGGCCGTCCACCACCATGACCGAGTCGGACACGTCGAAGTCGGCGACCTCGACCTTCTTCTTGGTGGCCCCGGCGACGCCGCCCGCCTGCTCGGGGGCGGCGGCCTCGGCGGCCGCGGCGACGGCCGGCGCGAGCATGCTCTCGACCTCGTCGAGGCTCAGCGGCACCGGCTGGTGGCTGTGGCCGACGAAGCCGGTCACCGACGGGGTGTGCCGCACGGCGGCCCAGGACTCGTCCGTGAGGTCCATGCGCACGAGCACGTAGCCCGGCAGCACGGTGCGCTTGACCAGCTTGCGCTGGCCGTTCTTGATCTCCGCGACCTCCTCGGTCGGGACGATCACCTCGTGGATGTAGTCCTCCATGTTCAGGGAGGTGATGCGGTTCTCGAGGTTCGCCTTCACCCGGTTCTCCATGCCGGAGTAGGTGTGCACGACGAACCAGTCCCCGATCTTGGCGCGCAGCGCCTCACGGAACTCCTCGAGCGGGTCGCCGGGGGCGTCCACGTCGGTCTCGTCGGTTGCGGCGGGGGCAGCCTCGTCGGCGGCTCCTCGTCGGCGGCTCCTCGTCGGTCGCCTCGTCGGTCGCCTCGTCAGCGGGCGTCTCGGAGTCGGCGGCGGCCTCCTCGTCGACGGCCGGAGCGGCGTCCTCGGCCAGGTCGGTCGGTGCGTCCACGGACGGGTCGACGGCACCCTGCTCGGTGGCGTCGGTCGAGGTAGCGCCCTCGAGCTCTTCGTCGTACTGCTGCGACACGGTTACTCAGTCACCTTCATCGTTGTGGAACGGCCTGGGGCGGTGGCCCCGGTGGGGCCTCCGGCTAGCCGAAGACCTTGAAGACCAGCCGTCCGAAGCCCAGGTCGAGCAGGGACACGATCGTCATGACCACCAGCACGAACACCAGGACCACGAGGAAGTACGTGATCAGCTGCTGCTGCGTGGGCCACACGACCTTGCGGAGCTCGGCCACGATCTGCCGGTAGAAGGTCGTCGGACTCGTCCGCTTGCCGCTCGACGACGAGGTCGAGCCCACGGGGCGGCTCTGCGTCACGGTCCTCCACCTTCCTGTGCTGCGCTGGTTCGGTCTGCCCGACCGGCGGCCGGGCGCCCGCACGGAACCTGGTCCGTCCGGGGTGTTGCAGGGCACGAGGGACTTGAACCCCCAACCTTCGGTTTTGGAGACCGATGCTCTGCCAGTTGAGCTAGTGCCCTCCGGAGGACCTCGATCGAGGAGCGGGCATGCCGATCAAGGGTGAGATCCACCAAAGGTGAAGCATACGGGGAGCGCCCAGACGAAGTCGAACCGAGACGGACCCGGCCGTCGCGCTCACCCGGGGAGTGCGAGCATAGGTCCATGAGCGACAGCCTCCCCGAGCACTGGCCCCGCGAGCAGCGGTCCGGCCGCCCGGATCTCCGCTCGGATCGGCGGGATCGCCGAGTCCGCGACGCTCGCGGTCGACGCCAAGGCCAAGGCCCTCAAGGCGGCCGGCCGGCCGGTGATCGGCTTCGGCGCCGGCGAGCCGGACTTCCCCACCCCGGACTACATCGTCGCGGCCGCGGTCGAGGCGTGCCGCGACCCGAAGAACCACCGCTACACCCCCGCGGGCGGGCTGCCCGAGCTCAAGCAGGCCATCGTCGACAAGACGAAGCGGGACAGCGGGTACGTCGTCGAGCCGGCCCAGGTGCTGGTCACGAACGGCGGCAAGCAGGCGATCTACGAGGCCTTCGCGACGATCCTCGACCCGGGCGACGAGGTGCTGCTGCCGGCGCCGTACTGGACGACCTACCCGGAGGCCATCCGGCTGGCCGGCGGCGTGCCGGTCGAGGTGCTCGCCGACGAGACCCAGGACTACAAGGTCACCGTCGACCAGCTCGAGGCGGCGCTGCACGGACCGCACCAAGGCGCTGCTGTTCTGCTCGCCGTCCAACCCGACCGGCGCGGTGGACTCCCCGGAGGAGGTCGAGGCGATCGGCCGCTGGGCCCTCGACCAGGGCCTGTGGGTGCTCACCGACGAGATCTACGAGCACCTGACGTACGGCGACACGCAGACGACCTCGATGCCGGTCGCGGTGCCCGAGCTCGCGGACCGGTGCATCGTCGTCAACGGCGTGGCGAAGACCTACGCGATGACCGGCTGGCGGGTCGGCTGGATGATCGGCCCGAAGGACGTCGTCAAGGCGGCCACGAACCTCCAGTCCCACCAGACCTCCAACGTCAACAACGTGGCCCAGCGGGCAGCCATCGCGGCGCTGACCGGCGACCTGACGGCCGTGGCCGAGATGCGCGAGGCGTTCGACCGGCGCCGGCAGACGATCGTGCGGATGCTCAACGAGATCCCGGGCGTCGAGTGCCCGGAGCCGACCGGCGCCTTCTACGCCTACCCCTCGGTCAAGGGCGTGCTCGGCAAGCAGGTCGCCGGCCGCACGCCGACCACGTCCGCCGAGCTCGCCGAGGTGATCCTCGACGAGGCCGAGGTCGCGGTGGTCCCGGGCGAGGCCTTCGGGGCCCCGGGCTACCTGCGGCTGTCCTACGCGCTCGGCGACGACGACCTGGCCGAGGGCGTCGGCCGGATGCAGAAGCTGCTCGGCTGAGTGGTCCCCCTTCGAGACTCCTCGGCGCGGGATCGGGACCTGCACGCGCTGCCCAAGGCGCACCTGCACCTGCACTTCACCGGGTCGATGCGCCACGCCACGCTCGTCGAGCTGGCGGCCCGTGACGGGATCGTGCTGCCCGACGCCCTGGTCGACCAGTGGCCGCCGCAGCTGTCCGCGGCCGACGAGAAGGGCTGGTTCCGCTTCCAGCGGCTCTACGACGTCGCCCGGTCCGTGCTGCGCACCGAGGACGACGTGCGCCGGCTGGTCCGGGAGGCCGCCGAGGACGACGTCGCCGACGGCGGCCGCTGGCTGGAGATCCAGGTCGACCCGAGCGGGTACGCCGCGCGGTTCGGCGGGATCACCGCCTTCACCGACCTGGTGCTCGACGCCGTGCGGGAGAGCTCCCGCGACACCGGGCTCGGGATCGCCGTGGTCGTCGCCGCCAACCGCACCCGGCACCCCATGGACGCGCGCACCCTGGCCCGGCTCGCGGCGCAGTACGCCGACCGCGGGGTCGTCGGCTTCGGCCTGTCCAACGACGAGCGGCGCGGCACCACCGCCGACTTCGCACCGGCCTTCCGGATCGCCGAGCGGGCCGGGCTGCTGCTGGCCCCGCACGGCGGCGAGCTGCTCGGCCCCGAGAGCGTGCGGGCCTGCCTCGACGACCTGCACGCGGGCCGGCTGGGGCACGGCGTGCGCGTCGCCGAGGACCCGGCCCTGCTCGACCGGGTGGTGGCGCAGGGCGTGCCGCTGGAGGTGTGCCCGGTCTCGAACGTCGCGCTCGGCGTCTACAGCGACCTGACCTCGGTGCCGCTGCCGGTGCTGCTCGAGGCCGGCGCGACGGTCGCGCTGGGCGCCGACGACCCGCTGCTGTTCGGCTCCCGCCTGGCCTCGCAGTACGCCACGATGCGCGCCGCCCACGACCTGTCCGACGCCACCCTCGCGGAGCTCGCGCGGATGTCCGTCCGTGCGTCGCGCGCCCCGGAGGACGTGCGCAAGACGACGCTGGCCGACATCGACGCCTGGGAGTCCGGCACGCTCTAGGCTGGGCGCATGACGAACACACCGGGGGACGAGCCGACGCAGCCGCAACAGCCGCAGCAGCCGTCACAGGACCCGTCGGGCCAGCAGCCCGGCTACTGGGAGCAGCAGCCGCAGCAGCCGCCGCCGCAGGGCTCGCCGTACGGCGAGGGCTCGACACCGCCGCCGTACGGGCAGCAGCAGTACACCCCTGCCGGCCAGTACGCCCCGCAGTACGGCCAGCAGCCGGGCTACCAGCCCGCCTACGCCGCCGACCACCCGAAGGCCACCACGGCGCTGATCCTCGGCATCCTCGGCATCGTGGTGTGCGGGTTCATCGCGCCGTTCGCGTGGCGGATCGGCAAGCGCACGGTCGACGAGATCGACGCCTCGCAGGGCCGCCTGGGCGGTCGTGGCTCGGCCCAGGCCGGCTACATCCTCGGCCTGATCGGCACGGTGCTGCTCGGGCTCGGCCTGCTGGTCGCTCGTCGGGCTCCTCGTGCTGACGATCGTCGGCACGGTCAGCAGCAGCACCACGTCGTACTGACGCTCAGGCAGGGCCGGGCAGCGAGCAGCCGACCAGGGTCGGCTCGTTGACCAGCCAGATGCCGTAGGCCGCGTGCACGCCCGCCTGCACCTCGCTCGCGAGGGCGAGCAGGTCCTCGGTGCGGGCACTCCCCCGGTTGGTGAGCGCCAGCGTGTGCTTGCCGGACAGCGCGACCGTGTCGTTGCCGTAGCCCTTGGCGAAGCCGGCGTGCTCGATCAGCCAGGCGGCGCTCGTCTTCACGGTGCCGTCGGGCTGCTCCCAGCGGGGTGCGCCCTCGGGCAGCTCGGCCGCGTCGTCGACGAACGGGTTGGTGAAGAACGACCCGGCGCTCCAGGTGTCGTGGTCGGCCTCGTCGAGCACCATGCCCTTGCCGCCGCGGAGGCGCGAGGACGGCGTCGCGCACCTCCTTCATCGGGTGCGCGGTCGCCGCTCTCGATCCCGAGCGTGCGGGCCAGCTCCGCGTAGCGGACCGGTGCCGACAGCGTGCCGAGCGGGAGCTGGAAGGTCACGCTGAGCACGACGTGCCGGTCGGGGTCCTGCTTGAACCGGCTGGTGCGGTAGCCGAAGCGGCAGTCGGCGGCGAAGAACGTCCGCTGCCCGCGGAGCGCCCGGTCCCAGCAGCGGACGGACGCGATGGTGTCGGCGACCTCCTGGCCGTAGGCGCCGACGTTCTGGATCGGGGTCGCGCCGACGCTGCCGGGGATCCCGGACAGCGCCTCGACGCCGATCCAGCCCTCCTGCACGGCCCGCTCGACGAACGCGTCCCACGACTCCCCCGCGGCGACCGTGACCACGGCACCGCCGCAGGCGTCCTGGGCCGGCTCGACACCGCGAGGTCTCGACGAGCACGACGGTGCCGTCGAAGCCGGCGTCGCCGACCACCAGGTTGCTGCCACCCGCGACGAGCAGCAGCGGTGTGCCGGACTCGTCGGCGGTGCGTACGGCGTCGAGCAGCTCCTGCTCGGTGCGGGCGTGCACGACCTCGCGGGCCGGGCCGCCCAGGCGCAGCGTGGTGTGGTCGGCCAGCAGCTCGGGCCGGTCAGCCACGCAGCACCGCCTTGGGCATGCCGAGGACCTTCTCGCCGTTGCAGGTGACCTCGAGGGCGACCTTGACACCGTCGTCGGTGACCTCCTTGACGGTGCCGCGCACGACCACGTCGACGCCGCGGTCGTCGTCGGGCACCACGACGGGCTTGGAGAACTTCGCGCCGAGCTCGACGACGTGGCCGGGGCCGCCCGCCCAGGTGTCGAGGGCCCGGGCGGCCAGCGCGAGGGTGTACATCCCGTGCGCGATGACGCCGGGCAGCCCCACCGAGGTGGCGACCCGGTCGGACCAGTGGATCGGGTTGAAGTCGCCGCTGGCGCCGGCGTAGCGGACCAGGTCGGCGCGGGTGACGGTGTAGGTCTGCTCCGGCAGGGTGGCGCCGGCCTCGAGCCCGGTGAGCGTGCTCATGCGCCCTCCCCCCGGTGCATCAGGGTGGCGAACGCCGTACACACGTGCCGGCCGTCGGCGTCGGTGACCTCGCTGCGGGTGCCGATGATGTCGGCGCCGCTGATCTGGCGGAGCGAGTCGACGGTGAGGGTGGCGGTCAGGGCGTCGCCGTCCACGACCGGGCGGGTGTAGGCGAAGCGCTGCTCGGCGTGCACGACCCGGTGCAGCGAGATGCCCACGGACGGGTCCTCCATCAGGGCGGTCATCGCCCCGAAGGCGACGACGATCGGGAAGGTCGCCGGGGCCGCCCCTCCGTCGTACGTCGACCCGGTGGCCCGGGCGAACTCCGCCAGCCGCTCGTGGGTGACGACATAGGGCTCGGTCGGCGGGAAGGTCCGCCCCGCCAGCGAGGCGTCGACAGTCATGCCCGGGAATCTACGCGAAACGGCCCCGGGGTTGTCCCGGGGCCGTCTCGGTGGAAGGTGGTGCGCTCAGCGCGTCTCGCGGTGTGCGGTGTGCGTGCGGCAACGCGGGCAGAACTTCTTCAGCTCCATGCGGTCCGGGTCGTTGCGGCGGTTCTTCTTGGTGATGTAGTTGCGCTCCTTGCACTCCACGCAGGCCAAGGTGATCTTGGGGCGAACATCTGAGCTCTTGCTGGCCACGGGACTGCCTCTACTTTCGGTGCTGCGATCGGTGCTGGCGTGCTGCGCTGGTCAAGTCTGCCCTACGGCACAAGCCGCGGGCGACTCGAGACTGGTGAGCAGTAGCGGGGGCGGGGGTCGAACCCGCGACACCACGATTATGAGTCGTGTGCTCTAACCACCTGAGCTACCCCGCCTCCAGGGAACGGAGCCCCCACCCGTGCGGGTGAGGATCCACAACCCAGAGCCCCTTTACGGAATCGAACCGTAGACCTTCTCCTTACCATGGAGACGCTCTGCCGACTGAGCTAAAGGGGCAAGCAGCAAGGAAGGATACACACGGGCTCGGGCGATACATGAAATCGGTTCGCGCACTGTGTTCCGGGCCACGTCGAAGCGGTCCCGCCGCCCCGGGCATGATGGCTCGGATGCAGCCCTTCTACCGTCCCGACGGCCCGTCCGGCTTCGTGTCGACACCCTCCACGGCGGGCCCCTGGGGACCCGAGAGCCAGCACGGCGGACCGCCCGCGGCACTGCTGACGCGAGCGGTCGAGTCGCTGCCGCGGCCGGACGGCGACCGCGTGGTCGGGCGGCTGACCATGGAGCTGCTGGGCCCCGTCCCCGTCGGACCGCTGAGGGTCGAGGCGTCGGTCGTGCGACCCGGCCGGACCGTCGAGATGTGCGAGGCGACCGCGTACGACGTGCGCCGTGACCGGCCCTGCGCGCGGGCCACGGCGTGGCTGTTCCCGGTGCACGACGACGGACCGGTCCAGGACGACGAGCCGCCGGCGCACGGCCCGGACGACGGGGTGCACAAGAACCCGCCGGCCAGCTGGTCCGCGGGCTACCTCGACGCCGTCGAGTGGCGCTGGATCCGCGGCGCGGTCACCGAGCCGGGGCCGGGCCTGGTCTGGATGCGACCCCGCGTGGAGCTGGTGGAGGGTGAGCCGATGAGCCCGGTGCAGCGGCTGATGACCTGCGTGGACTCCGCGTCCGGCGTCTCCGCCGCGCTCGACCCGGGGACCTGGGGCTTCCTGAACACCGAGCTCACGGTGCACGTGCTGCGGCCGCCGGTCGGCGACTGGATCTGCCTGGACGCCGAGACGACGCTCGGCCCGGGCAGCGTCGGCATCGCCGCGTCGAAGGTGTACGACGAGCGCGGCCTCGTCGCGCGGTCGGCGCAGGCGCTGCTGGTCGCCAAGCGCTGACCGCACTCCCCGTTGGTTGAGGTGCCCGAGCCCCCAGGGGCGAGGGCGTCGAAACCTCGGCACCTCGGCCGCGGTGGTTTCGAGGCTCGCAAGCTCGCACCTCAACCAGCGCGGTCAGCCCCGTTGGTTGAGGTGCCGAGCCCCCCAGGGCGAGGGCCTCGACAGCCCGGTCAGGGACCCGCGGTGGCCAGCAGCAGCGCGCCCGCGCAGAGGCTTCGAGGCGGCTCCGCCGCACCTCAACCAGCGGTGTCCAGGTGCCAGGTGGCGACGAACCAGCTCACGCCGAAGGGGTCGTCCCGGTAGGACAGCGAGCCGATGGGCTGCGAGCCCTGGGCCACGGCGAGCCCGCCGAGCACCCGGAGGACGGTGGCGCCGAGCACCATCAGCTCCGCGGCGAGGTCCGCGTCGAGGCCGGCCAGCGCCTGGGCGTCCCCGGTAGCCAGGGCGGCCGCGACGCCGTCGTCGAACGGGAACGACCGGTCGTCGAGGTAGCCGGGCGCCTTGTCGCCGCGCCGCGTGCTGCCGTCGCCCAGCGCCAGGAGCACGGTGCCGTCCGGCCGGTCGGCGAGGCCGCGGGCCACCTCTTCGACGGTCGCCCGGTCCACGTCCCACGGCACGGCCAGCAGGTCGGTCGGCCCCGACCAGCCCGCCTCGTCGAGCAGCCGCATGCCCGACCCCGAGCGACAGCGGCAGGCCCGGGCGCGACGACGGCGGGTCCGTCGTACCGAACCGACGGACGTCGACGGGGGTCGACGGGTCCCAGGGGCCGCCGGCGTCATGCCCGCCGACGACGACCACGTGCGAGGCGCCGGCGACGGCCTCGGAGACCGCCGCGAGGGCGGCCTTCCGGAGGTCGACGGCCGGGTCCTGCTCGCCACCGAGCTCCCGGAGGAGCAGGGGCGGGTGCGGGCAGAGGACGGCGGTGCGGATCACCCGAGGGAGCGTACTCAGCGCGTCGGCGTGAGCGGCTTCACCTCGGTGTCGACACCGGGCAGGCCCGGTGCCGCGGATCGAGGCGCGGGCCGTCTCCGGGACGAACACCAAGGCGATCGCACCGATGACGCAGGCCGCCATCATCGAGAACGCCGGCGCCAGGTCGGTGCCGGTGATCGCGATGAGCTTCTCGTTCACGGCCGGAGCAGTGCCGCCGAACAGCGCGGTGAACACGTTGTAGGAGATCGCGAAGCCGGCGAACCGCACCTGCGTCGGGAACATCGCCGGGAAGGTCGCGGAGATCGTGGACAGCTGCAGCACGTAGAGCGCGCCGAGGATCGCGAAGCCGAGCAGCGCGGGCCCGAAGCCCTTCGCCATCAGCACGTAGGCCGGCACCGCGGCGATGAACAGGCCGACCAGCGACACCCACCAGACCGGCTTGCGACCGAAGCGGTCGGACAGCCTCCCGGAGAACGGGATCAGCGCCATCATCACCGTCTGCCCGACGATCAGCAGCACCAGCGAGGACGTCGACGAGAGGCCGATCTTCTGCTCGAGGTAGGTCGGCATGTAGGCCAGCAGCGTGTAGTTGCAGACGTTCAGCGCGATGACCAGGCCGCCGAGGGTGAGCAGCGGCTTCCAGTACGACGTCAGCAGGTCCTTGAGCGCACTGGTGGCGGCGTCCTCGACCTGGTCCTGCTCCTCCAGCTCGCGGAACACCGGGGTGTCCTCGAGGCGGCTGCGGAGGTAGAGACCGACGAGGCCGAGCGGTCCGCCGAGCAGGAACGGGATCCGCCAGCCCCAGTCCTGCATGGCCGTCGAGCCGATCACCAGCTCGACGACGAGCACGACCGTGGCCGCGAGGGTGAAGCCGGCGAGCGTGCCGAACTCCAGGAAGCTGCCGAAGAAGCCGCGCCTGCGGTCGGGTGCGTACTCCGCCATGAACGTCGCGGCACCGCCGTACTCACCACCGGTCGAGAAGCCCTGCACCATCCGCAGCACCACCAGCAGCACCGGCGCCCAGATGCCGATGGTCGCGTAGCCGGGCACGAGGCCGACACAGAACGTCGACCCGGCCATCAGCATGATCGTGGTGGCCAGCACCCGACGGCGTCCGAGACGGTCCCCGATCGGGCCGAGCACCAGCCCGCCGACCGGACGGAGCACGAACGAGACCGCGAACACCAGCAGGGTGCTCAGCGTGGCCGCAGCGTCGTTGCCGGTCGGGAAGAAGGCCTTCGCGATGTACGTCGCGGCGTACGCGTAGACGCCGTAGTCGAACCACTCGGTCATGTTGCCCATCGCCGACGCACTGATCGCGCGGCGCAGGGTGCGGGCGCGCTCGGGTCGTGAGGCCGAGTCTGCTGGGGTGCTCACGAGATCTCCTCGGTCCGGGTGACCATGCGAGGTTTCGCATGGTCAAACGGCCCGAATCAACCGCAATGCCGCATCAAAGTAAAATCAGGCCAGCCCGCGCACGACCCGGGACGGCGGCCGGGTTCCCCGGATCGAGGCGACCATGTCGAGCGTGTCCCGGGTCTCGGCCACGTCGTGCACGCGGAACATCCGCGCCCCCTGCCAGGCGCTCACCGCGGTCGCCGCCAGCGTGCCGACGAGCCGGCCGTCGAGCGACCGGTCGAGGGTCTCCCCCACGAAGTCCTTGTGCGACAGGGACACCAGCACCGGCCACCCGGTCGCGACCATCTCGTCGAGGCGGCGGGTGAGCTCGAGCGAGTGCCAGGTGTTCTTGTCGAAGTCGTGCGCGGGGTCGATCAGCACGCTCTCGCGGCGGACACCCAGGGACACCGCACGCTCGGCCAGCGCGACGGTGGCCTCGATGGCCGCGGCCACCACGTCGTCGTACGACGGACGGTGCGGAGGGGTCCGCGGGGTGGCGCCGTTGGTGTGCGTGCACACGAGCGCGACGTCGTGCTCCGCGGCGACCTCGGCGAGCTGCGGGTCGAAGCCGCCCCAGGCGTCGTTGAGCAGGTCGGCGCCGGCCCGGCACACCTCGCGACCCACCTCGGCGCGCCAGGTGTCCACGCTGATCACCAGGTCCGGGAACTCCTCGCGGACCGCGGCCACGAACGGCACGGTGCGCCGGATCTCCTCGGCCACGTCGACGGTCTCGCCGGGCCCGGCCTTCACGCCCCCGATGTCCACCAGGTCGGCGCCCTCGGCGACCACCGCGCGGACCCGCTCGCGGGCGGCGTCGTCCGCGTAGGTCGCGCCGCGGTCGTAGAAGGAGTCACGGGTGCGGTTGACGATCGCCATCACCAGCAGGTCGGTGTCGGCGAAGGTCCGGCGTCCGAGGGTCAGCACGACCGCGAGGCTACCCGCCGACGATCCTGCGGACATTCGGCGCGAGCCGCGACAACACACCCGGGCTAGTCAGAAAAGGTCACGACAAAGCAGCGGTTGTTCGCCATTCTGGCCGCGGGGCTCACTGGGGGTCCTCTTCGCACCGTGCGCACCCATCCGGGACGGGGCGCCCCTTCAGCAGAGGAAGACAGGAAAGATGAAGACTGCATACCGCGTCCTGGCCGGCCTGACCTGCCTGCTGGTCCTCGTCCAGGCGGCCTCCATCGCCTTCGGGACCTTCGGGATCATCAACTTCGTCGAGGGCGGCAACGACTACACCAAGGCCGTCGGCGAGCAGCGCGCGGCGGACGCCGGCGGCATCGGCCAGAACATCCACAGCTTCGGCGCCATGGCGGTCGCGCTGGTCGCGATCCTCCTGCTCATCGTGTCGTTCTTCGCCAAGATCGAGGGCGGCGTGAAGTGGGCCGGCATCGTGTTCGTCGCCGTCCTGCTGCAGTGGGTCTTCGCGATCGTCGCGTTCAGCGCCCCGGTCGTCGGCCTCCTGCACGGCGTCAACGCGTTCGTCATCTTCGGCACCGCGATGACGGCGATGCAGCAGGCCAAGGCCTCGGCGGCAGCGACCGGCCGAGCCCGCGGCGGTCTGACCGGGACGAGGGTGACGACGCAGTGAGCAAGGACCGGATCCGGCTCCTGCTCGCCTGTGTCGCCACCCTCGCCATCGTGCTGCCGCTGGGCTACCTCTGGCAGCAGAGCCGGATGCCGTCGACGTACTCCGTGATGGACATGGGGTACCTCGACTACGGCGGCGGCTCGCGGACCGGGCCCGCCCTGCCCGGCGGGCAGAGCATGGCCGCCATGCACGCCGACGCCGCGACGCACGGCACCCGCAGCGTCAAGGACCTGACCGTGGGCACGGACCGACCGGCCGACAAGGTCGTGGACCTGGAAGCCCGCAAGGGCACGGTCCGCCTCGCGTCGGGCCGCACCGTGGACGGCTACACGCTGAACGGGTCGTCCCCGGGCCCGCTGATCGAGGTGACGCAGGGCGAGCTGCTCGAGGTGCACCTGCGCAACGCGAACGTCCCGGACGGCATCACGCTGCACTGGCACGGGCTGGACGTCCCGAACGCCGAGGACGGCGTGGCCGGCGTGACACAGAACGCCGTGCAGCGCGGCGAGGAGCACACCTACCGGTTCGTCGCCGACCAGGCCGGGACGTACTGGTACCACTCCCACCAGGTCTCGCACGAGCAGGTGATCGGCGGCCTGCTGGGGCCGCTCGTGGTCCGGCCCGCGAAGCCGCTCCCCCAGCCGGTGGACGTGGTGGCGCTGGAACACACCTACGACGCGGTCGCCACCGTCAACGGCACGTCCGAGTTCTCCGTGGTCGCCCGACCGGGCCAGCAGGTCCGGGTGCGCGTCGTGAACACCGACAACGGCCCGACACGGGCCTGGGCGAACGCGCCGTACCGGGTGCTCGCCGTCGACGGGCACGAGGTCAACGAGCCGACCGAGGTGACCGGCAAGGGCATCGTGGTGACGGCCGGCGGCCGCATCGACCTCGGCGTGGTCGCGCCGGACGACGGCAGCGGCGTCCGGATCCAGATCGGCTCGTCGACGGCCGTGGTGGTGGGCCCCGAGGGCGTCGGCGTGAAGGAGCCGGCCACCCCGCCGACCAAGGACGACGTCGACCTGCTGTCCTACGGCTCCCCCGCACCGGTCGGCTTCGACCCCGGGCGGGCCGACCGCTCGTTCCGCTACGCCATCGGCCGCCGCCCGGGCTTCGTCAAGGGCGTGCCGGGACTCTTCTGGACGGTCAACGGCCACCTGTTCCCGAACATCCCGATGTACGTCGTCCACGAGGGCGACGTGGTGAAGGTGCGGATCTCCAACAGCAGCGGCGACGTGCACCCGATGCACCTGCACGGGCACCACGCGGTCGTCCTGTCCCGGGACGGCGTGAAGGCCACCGGCAGCCCCTGGTGGTTCGACTCCCTCAACGTCGAGGACGGCGAGACCTACGACGTCGCGTTCGTGGCCGACAACCCGGGCATCTGGATGGACCACTGCCACAACCTCAAGCACGCCAACCAGGGACTGCTCGCACACCTGATGTACGACGACGTCACCGAGCCCTACCGCGTCGGCGGCGACTCCGGCAACGAGCCGGAGTAGGGCGTCCGGGCCCGGGGAATGCATCGGGGTCCGCCGTGGTTCGTATAGTTGAATCTTGAACGACCAGGAACGGGAGCCTCACATGCAGTTCGGCATCTTCACCGTCGGCGACGTGACCACCGACCCCACGACGGGACGCACCCCGTCCGAGCACGAGCGCATCAAGGCCACGGTCGCGATCGCCAGGAAGGCGGAGGAGGTCGGGCTGGACGTCTTCGCCACCGGCGAGCACCACAACCCGCCGTTCATCGCCTCGGCGCCCACGACGACGCTCGCCTACATCGCCGCCCAGACCGAGCGGATCGTCCTGTCCACGGCGACGACGCTGATCACGACCACCGACCCGGTGCTGATCGCGGAGAACTACGCGAAGCTCCAGCACCTGTCCGACGGCCGCGTCGACCTGATGATGGGACGCGGCAACACCGGCCCGGTGTACCCGTGGTTCGGCAAGGACATCCGCGACGGCATCCCGCTCGCGATCGAGAACTACCACCTGCTGCACCGGCTCTGGCGCGAGGACGTGGTGAGCTGGGAGGGGAAGTACCGCACGCCCCTGCAGGGGTTCACCTCGACGCCGCGGCCGCTCGACGGGATCCCGCCGTTCGTCTGGCACGGCTCGATCCGGTCTCCCGAGATCGCCGAGCAGGCGGCGTACTACGGCGACGGGTTCTTCGCCAACCACATCTTCTGGCCGGCCTCGCACACGCAGCAGATGGTCGGGCTCTACCGCCGGCGGTTCGAGCACTACGGGCACGGGTCCGCCGACCAGGCCATCGTCGGCCTCGGCGGGCAGGTGTTCATGCGCCAGAACAGCCAGGACGCGGTGAACGAGTTCCGGCCGTACTTCGACAACGCCCCGGTCTACGGGCACGGGCCGTCGCTGGAGGACTTCACCGAGCAGACGCCGCTGACGGTCGGCAGCCCACAGCAGGTCATCGAGCGCACGCTCGGCTTCCGGGAGTACGTCGGCGACTACCAGCGCCAGCTGTTCCTGATGGACCACGCAGGCCTGCCGCTGAAGACCGTGCTGGAGCAGCTCGACCTGCTCGGCGAGGAGGTCGTGCCGGTGCTGCGCAAGGAGTTCGCTGCGCTCAAGCCGGCGCAGGTCCCGGACGCGCCCACCCACGCGTCCCTGGTGGCCGCCCGCGACGCCGAGGAGGCGACGATATGACCCGCACGATCGCCGTGGTGACGGCCGGCCTGAGCCAGCCGTCGTCGTCGCGCCTGCTCGCCGACCAGCTCGCCGTCGCCACCGACCGGGCGCTGCGGCTCGACGGTGAGGACGTCCGGGTCGAGGTGGTGGAGCTGCGCGACCTCGCGCACGCGGTCACCGACCACCTGCTGACCGGCTTCGCGTCCGGGCCGCTGGCCGACGCGATCCGGCTGGTGCGCGACGCCGACGCCCTCGTGGCCGTGACGCCGGTGTTCTCCGCGTCGTACAGCGGGCTGTTCAAGTCGTTCTTCGACGTCCTCGAGGAGGGCTCGCTCGACGGCAAGCCGGTGCTGCTCGGCGCGACCGCCGGCACGGCCCGGCACTCGCTGGTGCTGGAGTTCGCGATGCGGCCACTGTTCGCCTACCTGCACGCCGACGTCGTCCCGACCGCGGTGTTCGCGGCCAGCGAGGACTTCGGCGCGACCGGTCCGGGCGGCGGTCTCTCGGCGCGTGTCGAACGGGCCGGCCGCGAGCTGGCCGACCGGGTCCGTGGGCGCACCCGCACCGTCGCCGTCGACCCGTTCGAGAACCCGACACCGTTCGAGCAGCTGCTGCACGGCTGACCCACCGGGTGGTCGAGCTGTCGAACCGACAAGCTGACACCCGCGGCGAAGGCGCGGCGCACGCTCAGTGGGCGATCGCCGGCCGGATGAAGGTCGGCCGCGCCCACAGCCGGCGCCGCGGCTTGGCGGTGCTGTCGCCGCCGCGGGGCTTGGCCTGCCGGGTCCGCCGGGTCTCCTCGGCGAAGCGGATCTGGTCTGCGCGTGCGGCGTGGGCGATCCGCAGGGCGGTGGCGGGGTCGATGTAGGTGGTCATGGTGTCCTCCGGGTCTCTGGCACCCTCAACACTCGGTCTAAGACGCCGCCCGGACATCGGGAGAACGCCTTAACTTCGCGGGCGCGCACACCTCAGACGGGGTGGTATGCGGGGTTTCCTCCACCCCGGATCGCGGTACCGGGTGGTTGACCCAGGAACCACTCGGGAAGGGCACCGATGGCGGACTACGTCGAGGACGACTTCGAGCGCGACACCGACTACATCGAGGACCGGATCACCCGCGACGGGCGCGACTGGCCGGTCGAGCCCGACCGCTACCGGCTGGTCGTCGCGCGGGCCTGCCCGTGGGCGAACCGCGCGATCATCGTGCGCCGGCTGCTCGGGCTCGAGGACGTGCTCGGCATGGGCGTGTGCGGCCCGACCCACGACGAGCGCAGCTGGACCTTCGACCTGGATCCCGGCGGGCGCGACCCGGTGCTCGGCATCGAACGGCTCCAGCAGGCCTTCCTGGCCCGCTACCCCGACTACCCGAAGGGCATCACGGTCCCGGCGATCGTGGACGTGCCGACCGGGAAGGTCGTCACCAACGACTTCGCGCAGATGACCCTCGACCTCTCGACCGAGTGGACCGAGCACCACCGCGAGGGCGCGCCCGACCTGTACCCCGAGGCGTGGCGGGACGAGATCGACGAGGTCAACGCGTGGGTCTACACCGACGTGAACAACGGCGTCTACCGCTGCGGGTTCGCCGGCAGGCAGGCGTCGTACGAACGCGCCTACGACCGGCTGTTCGCCGCGCTCGACCGGCTGGAGGAGCGGCTGACCGAGCGCCGGTACCTGGTCGGCGACCACATCACGGAGGCCGACGTCCGGCTGTTCACGACCCTGGTGCGCTTCGACGCCGTCTACCACGGCCACTTCAAGGCCAACCGCAACAAGCTCGTCGAGATGCCGGCGCTGTGGGGCTACGCCCGCGACCTCTTCCAGACGCCGGGCTTCGGCGACACCGTCGACTTCGAGCACATCAAGCGGCACTACTACGTGGTGCACAAGGACATCAACCCGACGCGGATCGTCCCGAAGGGCCCGGACCTGACCGGGTGGCTGACCCCGCACGGTCGTGAGGCGCTCGGCGGCCGCCCGTTCGGCGACGGGACCCCGCCGGACGCCCCGCGCGAGGACGAGGTCGTGCCGGAGGAGCACCGGGCTGCGTAGGTGGGTAGCCGGCTGCCGGATTCCCTGGGTCCCCTGGGAATCTGGCACACCCCCAGCGTTGCAACGTCGGGGGTGTGACAGTTTCCCTGGGGCCCCAGGGAAACTTCGCGCAAGGAGCGCCCGATCAGCCGACGGCGCGTGCCGCCGCCCGGCCCGCCTGCCGGCCGGAGAACAGGCAGCCGCCGAGGAACGTGCCCTCGAGCGAGTTGTAGCCGTGCATCCCGCCGCCGCCGAAGCCGCTCACCTCGCCCGCGGCGTACACACCGGGCAGCGGTTCGCCGCTCGCGGTGAGCACCCGCCCGTCGAGGTCGGTCTCGAGGCCGCCGAGGGTCTTGCGGGTCAGCACGTGCAGGCGTACGGCGATCAGCGGACCGTTCCTGGGGTCGAGCATCTTGTGCGGGGAGGCGACCCGGATCAGCCTGTCGCCGCGGTAGGCGCGGGCGCTGCGCAGCGCGGCGATCTGCAGGTCCTTGGTGAAGGCGTTGTCCATCTCGCGGTCGCGTGCCTCGACCTGGTGCTGCAGGGACGCGAGGTCGATGAGGTCGTCACCGGTCAGGCGCGTTCATCCCGTCGACCAGCTCGGCCAGCGTGTCCGCGACGACGAAGTCGGCGCCGTGCTGCTTGAACGCCTCGACCGGACCGGGCGCGCCGGAGCGGACCCGGTTGAGCAGCAGCCGGATGTCCTTGTCGGTGAGGTCGGGGTTCTGCTCGGAGCCGGAGAGCGCGAACTCCTTCTCGATGATCTTCTGGGTGAGCACGAACCACGAGTAGTCGTGGCCGGTGCCGCGCAGGTGCTTCAGCGTGCCGAGGGTGTCGAAGCCCGGGTAGTACGGCGCCGGCAGCCGCTTGCCCGGTCGCGTCGAGCCACAGCGACGACGGACCGGGAAGGATCCGGATGCCGTGGTTCTCCCAGACCGGGTCCCAGTTCTGGAGGCCCTCGACGTAGTGCCACATCCGGTCCGGGTTGATGATCCGGCCACCCGCCGGCCGCGGTGATGGCCTGCATGCGGCCGTCGACGTGCGCGGGGACGCCGGCGACCATGCGTGCGCGGCGGCTCGCCGAGCCGCTCCGGCCAGGCCTTGCGGACCAGGTCGTGGTCGCCGCCGATGCCGCCCGACGTGACGACCACCGCCTGCGCGGGGATCTCGAAGTCGCCGACCTCGACCCGTGAGCTGGGCCGGCCGCGGTCCACCGTGCGCTCGGCTCGAGCACCGCGCCGCGGACGCCGGTCACGACGCCGCCACTCGATGACCAGCCCGTCGACGCGGTGCCGGAAGCGCAGCTCGACCCGGCCCTCGGCGACGGCGGCGCGGACCCGTCGCTCGAACGGCTCGACGATGCCCGGGCCCGGTGCCCCAGGTGATGTGGAAGCGCGGGACCGAGTTGCCGTGCCCGTCGGCGCGGCCGTCGCCCCGCTCGGCCCAGCCCGACGACCGGGAACAGCCGGTGCCCCATGGCGTGCAGCCAGGACCGCTTCTCGCCGGCTGCGAAGTCGACGTACGCCTCGGCCCAGGCGCGCGGCCAGTAGTCCTCGGGGCGGTCGAACTGGGCGCTGCCGAACCAGTCCTGGCGGGCCAGGTCGAGGGAGTCCTTGATCCCCATCCGCCGCTGCTCGGGGCTGTCCACGAGGAACAGGCCGCCGAAGGACCAGAACGCCTGGCCGCCGAGGCTCTGCTCGCGCTCCTGGTCGACCAGCATGACGCGGCGACCCGCGTCGGCCAGCTCGGCGGTGGCGACCAGCCCGGCGAGGCCGGCACCCACGACAACGACGTCAGCGTCCATGCTGAGCAGTCTCGCGCCCGCCGTCCGGTACGTCGTCCCCGGGTCGTCCGGCCCGGCGCCGGGCCGACCCGCCACACGACGAGCGCGACCACGACGAACACCGCCGCGGCGACCGCTCCGCCCTGGCCGAGGTAGCCGGCGACCTGCTCGTAGGAGCTGCCCGCGACGTACCCGGCGACGACGCAGCCGACGCCCCAGACCAGCGCCGCCCGCGGCGTTCCAGGCCAGGAAGCGGCGGTAGCGCATCCCGCTCAGCCCGGCGAGCCCCGGCGTCACCGCGCGCAGGAACGCGGTGAACCGGCCGATGAAGATCGCCGAGGCGCCGCGTCCGTCGAGGAACGCCGCGCGCCCGGTCGACGCGTTCCTCGTGCCGCCGGAACATCCGGGTGCGCAGCAGCCGCGGGCCGAAGCCGCTTGCCGACCTCGTAGCCGACCGAGTCGCCGACGATCGCGGCGACCACCACCACGACCGCGAGCGCCACGACGGACACCCGACCGGTGGAGGCGAGGAAGCCGGCGAGCAGGACCGCGGTCTCGCCGGGGAACACGAAGCCGAGGAAGACCGCGGCCTCGCCGAACACGAGCGCGGCGACGGTCGCGAGCACGACCAGCGCCGGCACGTGCGTCAGGAGGCTGTGCAGGAAGCCGGTCACGTTCTCACGCTAGTTCGGGGACCTGAACGCACCATGAACCCTCGGGCAGAGGGCCCTTGTGCTCAGCCGCGCTCGGCGAGCGCCTTCAGCTGCTCCATCGCGTCGGTGGTCTGCTTGGGCAGGGTCTTCTTGATGATCGGCGTGAAGAGCTTGCCGAATCCCTTGGTCTTGATGTCGATCGAGTGGGTCAGGCGGGTGCTGCCGGCGTCGGCGCCGGGCGCGGTCTCGAAGTCGACGGTGACGTCGGTCATCGCGTCGACGAAGTTCATCGCGAACCGGCGGCCCGGCTCGTGCGTGATGATCTTGCCGTCCATCTGCCCGGTGCGACGACCGTCCTTGTAGTGGTAGGTCAGCGGCGTGCCCACGGCGTTGTGCCCGTTGGCCGGGTTGTCGATCTTGGTGCAGCGGCGCAGCCACTCGGGGGTGCGGTCGGTGTCGTCGATGATCGCGTAGACCGCCTCGGGGGCGGCGGCGACCTGGACCGTGTGCGCGAAGGAAGGCATGGCGCACATCATGCCGGTGGCAGACTCGCGACATGTCATCACGTACGTCGACCGTGGAGATCCGGACCGCCGACGGGACCGCCGACGCGTTCCTCGCCGCCCCCGACGACAGCAGCCGCCACCCCGGTGTCCTCTTCTACATGGACGCCTTCGGGCCGCGACCGCGGCTGGAGGAGATGGCCGCGCGGATCGCCGACGAGGGGTACGTCGTCCTGGTGCCGCACGTGTTCTACCGGCGACGGCCCGGCGCCGCTGGTCGACACCTCCGACCTGATGGACCCCGAGGCCCGCGGCGCGAAGTTCGCGGTGATCATGCCGATGATCAAGGCGCTGACCCCGGACAAGGCGATGGCCGACGCGGACGCCTACCTCGACTACCTGCGCGGCCACGACCAGGTCGCCGACGGGCCGATCGGCACGACCGGCTACTGCATGGGCGGCGCGCTGGCCCTGCGGACGGCCGCGCACCGGCCCGACGACGTCGCGGCCGCGGCCGCCTTCCACCCGGCGCGGCTCGCCACCGACGCCCCCGACAGCCCGCACCTGCTGGCCGACCGGATCCGCGCCGAGGTGTACGTCGCGGCAGCCGACCAGGACCAGGGCCTGCCGCCCGAGCAGCAGCAGCGGCTCGACGACGCGCTCACCGAGGCCGGCGTCACCCACGTGTGCGAGCAGTACGACGGGGCGGCCCACGGCTTCACGATGGCGGACACCGCGGCCTACGACGAGGCGGCCACCGAGCGGCACTGGCAGGCGCTGCTGCCGCTGCTCGCCCGCACCCTGAAAGGCTGACGGTTCAACCGCAGTTCACCTGGGTATCCCTCGCGCATGCCCTCGAGCCTGACCCGCACGAAAGACGTCGACGACGTCATCCGGCAGAACGACGACCCGGTCGGCGGTGAGTCCCATCACACCCGGCTGAGCAAGCGACTGTCCGCCTGGGACCTGATGGGCTTCGGGATCGGCATCGTGATCGGCACCGGCATCTTCACGCTGACCGGCGTCCAGGCGAAGAACAACGCCGGTCCGGCCATCGTGATCTCCTTCGCCATCGCCGGTGTCGTGAGCGTGCTCGCCGCGATCTGCTACGCCGAGCTCGCGGCCGCGGTGCCGACCGCCGGCTCGTCGTACACCTACGCCTACACGACCATCGGCGAGATCTTCGCGTGGATCATCGCCTGGGACCTGATCCTGGAGTTCGCGCTCGGCGCGGCCGTGGTGTCGCGGGGGTGGTCGGGCTACCTCCAGGACGCACTGAGCCTGCCGACGTCGGTCTTCGGCGAGGAGTCGACGGTCAACCTCGGCGCCGTCGCCATCGCCCTGGTGCTCGGTGTGGTCGCGATGATCGGCATCCGAGAGTCCAAGTGGGTCACCAACGCGCTCGTGGTGATCAAGGTGTCGGTCTGCGTGTTCGTGGTCGTCGTCGGCATCTTCTTCGTCAAGGCCGCCAACCTGGCGCCGTTCGTGCCGGACTCCAAGCCGGTGCCCGAGGGCGAGGCCCTGAGCGGCCTCCAGCAGCCGCTGTGGCAGTGGATCAGCGGCGCCGACCCGACCGCGTTCGGCTTCACCGGCGTCTTCGTCGCGGCGGCCGTCGTGTTCTTCGCCTACAGCGGTTTCGAGGCGGTCGCCAACCTCGGCGAGGAGACCAAGGACCCGGCCAAGGACATGCCGCGCGGCCTGCTCGGGACGCTGGCGATCTGCACGGTGCTCTACATCCTGGTCTGCTTCGTGATCACCGGCATGGTGAAGTACACCGGCCTCTCCGAGGGCGCCCCCATCTCCGACGCGTTCGACCAGGTCGGCATGGGCTGGGCCAGCATCCTGATCGCGGTCGCCGCCATCGCGGGCCTGTCCTCGGTGATCCTCGTCGACATCGTCGCGATGGGCCGCATCGGCTTCGCGCTCTGCCGCGACGGGCTGCTGCCTGCGTGGATCGGCGAGGTGCACGAGAAGTGGGAGACGCCCTACCGCGTGACCATCGGTACGACGGCCGTGGTGATGCTGCTGGCCGGGTTCGTGCCGCTCGACGCCCTGGCCGAGATGGTCAGCATCGGCACGCTCTTCGCGTTCTTCGTCGTGTCGATCGCGGTCATCGTGCTGCGTCGCACCAAGCCGAAGATGAAGCGGCCCTTCCGCGTCCCCCAGGTCCCGATCCTGCCGATCCTGTCCGCGGTGTTCTGCGTCGGCCTGATGACGAACCTCGCGCTGGAGACCTGGCTGCGGTTCCTGGTGTGGCTGGTGCTCGGGCTGGCGATCTACTTCTTCTACGGCCGGTCGCACTCGCGGCTCGCGCAGCAGGAGAAGGAGAAGACACCCGTCTCCGCTGATTGACGTGCGAGCGGAGCGAGCCCTGCGCGTCGGTCGAGGTGCGAGCGGAGCGAGCCCTGCGCGTTGGTCGAGGTGCGAGCGGAGCGAGCCCTGCGCGTTGGTTGAGGTGCGAGCGGAGCGAGCCTCGAAACCAACCCCGGCGCCCGGTGGCTCAGAACCCGATCGGGAGCCCCGCGTAGTTCTCGGCCAGCCCGGCGGCCCCGGCCGCTGAGCCGGTGACCCAGCGCAGCTGCGAGAGCTGGAGCTGCGCGTCGAACGGGTCGCCGGTGGTGTGCAGCATCGACGTCATCCACCACGAGAAGTGCGTGCAGCGCCAGACCCGGCGCAGCGCGTCGTCGGAGTAGGAGTCGACCAGCGACGACGACCCGTCGACCAGCCAGGCCTTCAACGCGCGGGCCAGCAGGGTCACGTCGGCGATCGCGAGGTTGAGCCCCTTGGCTCCGGTGGGCGGCACGATGTGTGCGGCGTCGCCGGCGAGGAACAGCCGGCCGTACCGCATCGGCGTGGCCACGAAGCTCCGCATCGGCAGCACGCTCTTCTCCGTGATCGGCCCCTGCCGCAGGGACCAGCCGTCCTGGCCGTGGCCGAGGCGGGTCGCGAGCGCCGTCCAGATCCGGTCGTCGGACCACTGGGCGACGTCCTCGTCGGGCGGCACCTGGAGGTACAGCCGCGACACGCTCGCCGAGCGCATCGAGTGCAGCGCGAAGCCGTCCGGGTGCCAGGCGTAGATCAGCTCGTCGGTCGACGGCGCCACGTCCGCGAGCACACCGAGCCAGGCGTAGGGGTAGGTGCGTTCCCACGTCCGTCGTACCCGGTCGGGGATGGTGGGTCGCGACGGGCCGTGGAAGCCGTCGCAGCCGGCGACCGCGTCGGCCTCCACCCGGCGGGCCACGCCGTCGGCGTCGGTGAAGGTGACCGCCGGCCGGTCGGACTCGAGGTCGTGCAGGACGACGTCCGAGACCTCGTAGTAGGCCGCGCGGCCGGCCTTCTCGCGGGCGGCCATCAGGTCCTTGGTCACCTCGGTCTGCCCGTAGATCCACACCGAGCGGCCGACGTGGTCGACGAAGTCGACGTGGTGCCGCTCGCCCGCGCCCTCGTGGGTCCACTGCAGGTAGATGCCGCGGTGCTCGTCGCCCTCGCGGGCGATCCGCTCCCCCAGCCCGACCGACGTCAGCAGGTCGACCGACGAGGACTCGAGGACGCCGGCGCGGATCCGGCCGAGGACGTACTCAGGCGAGCGGTTCTCGACCAGCACCGAGTCGATGCCCTCGAGGTCGAGCAGGTGGGACAGCAGCAGGCCGGCGGGCCCGGCGCCGACGATGACGACCCGGGTGCGCTCGGCCGCCGGCGTGGTCACTGCGTCCTCGACAGGTCGGTCTCGATCTCCTGGACGCAGCGCAGCAGCGGGGGCAGCAGCTCCCGTCGGGCCTTGTCCCGGGTGACCCGGCTGACGTGCGAGGAGACGTTCACGGCGGCCACGACCTGCCCGTGCCGGTTGCGGACCGGTGCGGCGATCGAGCGGAGTCCGTGCTCGAGCTCCTGGTCGACGAGGGCGTACCCGTGCGCACGCGTCTCGTCGATCCGCGCACGCAGGTCGTCGAGCGAGCTGACCGTGCGGTCGGTGAACGGCTCGAGGTCGAGGCTCGCGAGGTGCTCCTCGAGCGCCGGTGCGTCGAGGCCGGCCAGCAGCACGCGGCCCATGGAGGTGGCGTACGCCGGGAAGCGGGTGCCGACGTTGATCGCGACCGTCATGATCCGCGAGGTCGGGACCCGGGCGACGTACACGATGTCGCGCCCGTCCAGCACCGACATCGACGACGACTCGTGCACCTCGCTGACCAGCTGCTCGAGGTGCGGCTCGGCGATGCCGGGCAGCGACAGGCTGGACAGGTAGGCGTACCCCAGGGTCAGCACCCGCGGCGTCAGCCGGAACAGCTTGCCGTCCTGCCGCACGTGCCCCAGGTCGACGAGGGTGAGCAGGAACCGCCGGGCCGCCGCCCGCGTCAGCCCCGTCGCGCGCGCCACGTCGCTGAGACTCAGCTCCGGCGTGTCCGCCCCGAACGCGCCGATCACCGACAGCCCGCGCGCCAGCGACTGCACGTAGTGACTCCCCCGCTCCTCGGGCATGTTCGTGATCGTAACGCGCGTACGCATCACGAACAGTCGTCGCTGACTTGGCGCATCTGGTTGCCCCTCCGACGCTGACTTGGCGCATCTGGTTGCCCGTCCGACGCTGACTTGGCGCAAGTGGCGCGCCTGTGGACGAGCGCCGACGTCGGCCGGTCGTTCCGGCGATCCTTGATCGGCATGACCCCCTGGCTGCGACCCGGCATTGCCTTGCTCGGCGACGACTTTCCGCTGCCGCTGGACCGCCCGTTCACGTTGGCACAAGCGGAGTCGTCAGGGGTCAGCCGGCATCGCATGCGCGTCATGACCGTGGCAGGGCTGGTGCGGCGGATGGTCAAGGGCGTCTACGTCGCCGCCCAGGTCCCCGACTCGATCGTCCTGCGCGGTCAGGCGCTCTCGCTGGTGGTCCCCTCCTACGCCGTGGTCACGGACTGGACCGCCTGCTGGTTCCACACCGGGTACGACCGTCCCGGTTCCCATCTGGTCGAGCCAGAGCTGTCGCTCTTCCGCGAGGTGGGCCACGACCGGTTGCGGAACGGGCTGTGCAGCAGCGGTCAGCGCACGTTCACGCGCGACGACGTCTGGCAGGTCGCCGGCCTTGCCGTGACCTCTCCGCTCCGGACGGCGTGGGACCTGGGTCGGCTCGCGCCGCGCGATCGAGCGATCGGTGCGATCGACGCCCTGCTTCGCGGCGGGTCGTTCACCCACGACGAGCTGCTCGAGGGCGTCGACCGGTTCAAGGGGATGCGCGGTGTCGTCCAGCTCCGATGGCTGGCCCCGCTGGCGGACGCGCGGTCCGAGTCCCCCGGCGAGTCGGCGCTGCGGCTTCGCTGGCTCGACCTGCCCACGCTGCCGAGACCGACGCCGCAGGTGTCGGTGACCGTGGACGGGGTCGAGGTGTACCGCATCGATCTCGGCGTCGAGGAGCTTCGCTACGGCTGCGAGTACGACGGGGCCCAGTTCCACACCGATGCCGCCGACGATCGGCATCGCCGGCAGGACCTGCTCGGCCGATTCTCCTGGGACGTGGACGGAGTACGGCGCGACAACGTCTGGGGCCCGCGCCGGGACGTCGACGAGATCCTGGTGCGCGGGATCGACCGTGCTCGCAAGGCGCTCGGTCGTCCGACGTACCTGGTCTGAGAACCAGATGCGCCAAGTCAGCGTTGGACGGCGCAACCAGATGCGCCAAGTCAGCGTGGGAATCCCAACCAGATGCGCCGGGTCAGCGGCGGCCGTTGCGGGAGCGGAGGTAGTCGGCGACGACGTACTCGCCGAGGCGGGAGAGGTCGGGGGTGAAGACGCGGCCGCCGGCGCGGCGGGCCATGGCGTCGACGAAGCGGGCCAGGCCGGGGTCGTCGCCGAGCATGAAGAAGTTGATGGCGGCGCCGTAGCGGGCGAGCTCGTCGACCTGGCCGATGGTGGCGCGGAGGGCCTCGCGGGTGGTCGGCCAGTGGAACTCCGGCAGGCCGTCGGGGCCGATGTGCGCGGTGGGTTCGCCGTCGGTCACGACGAGCACGACCGGCTCGGCGTCGGGGTGCCGGCGCAGGTGGCGCTGGGCGATCATCAGCGCGTGCTGGAGGTTCGTGCCCTGCACCCACTCGGGCTCGACGTCGGCGAGCTGCACGGGCGTGAGCTGCCGGGCGGTCCGGTCGAAGCCGATGATCTGCAGCGCGTCCTGCCGGAACCGCGTCTCGACGAGGTGCGACAGCGCGAGCGCGGTCTGCTTCATCGGGCCCCACCGGCCCTCGGTCACCATCGAGAACGACAGGTCCACGCACACCGCGACCGCGGCCGTCGTACGTCGCTCCGTCTCGACGACCTCGAAGTCCTCGACCAGCAGCCGCCCGGGCACACCGGCCCCGCGACGCAGCGCGTTGGACACGGTCCGGACCGCGTCGATGGGCAGCTCGTCGCCGAACACCCAGGGCCGGGTGGTCCCGACCAGCTCGTCCGCCGACCCGGTGCGGTGGTCCTGGTGGTCGCCGGCGCCGGCGGCCTCGATCTGCGCGAACACCCGCTTCAGGGCACTCTCCCCCAGCCGGCGTACGGCGCGCGGGGTCATCCGCAGCCCGTCGTCGCCGCGGGTCACGAAGCCCTGGCGCTCGAGCTCGCGCTCCAGCTGTCGCAGCGCCTCGAACTCGGCGGCGGCGCCCGCGCCGAGGTGCTTCTCCAGCGTCTCGACGTCCACGTCGTCGAGGGTCGACCCGGCGTACGACTGGGACATCGACTGCTCCAGCGCCTCCAGGTCGGCGAGCTCGGCGACGGCCTCGACGGCGTCGCTGTACCCGAGCGACTCGCCGCCCTCGCGCATGTTCACCGGGCCACGCTCGAGCCCGGGCCGCAGCGCCCGCAGGTTGTCCGACAGCTGCGCCATCTGCGAAGCCAGGTCGGGGTCCTGCAACGCGTCGCTCATCAGCTGGCCGAGCTGCGCGCGCTGCTCCGGAGACAGCGACGCCAGCATCCGGTCGGCCGCGGCCTGCCGCCGCGCCAGCGCGTCGATCAGCTCGTCGACGTTCTCGGGGTTCTCCGGGAACAGGTCGCCGTGCTTGTCCATGAACTCCCGGAACCGGTCCTCGGTGTCCTCGCCGCGCGCGTGCGCCGCCAGCAGCCCGTTGAGGTCGGCCAGCATGTCCTTGACCGCCTGCATGGCCTCGGGGTCGGGGTCGTCGAGCGCCTGCTTCAGGCCGGCGAACTGGGCGTCCAGCACCTCCCGCTGCAGCATCTGCCGGATCGAGTCGTAGGTCGCGCGGGCCTCGTCGGAGTGCCAGTCGTACGTCGCCAGGGCCCGCACCGCGCCGGCCGTGTCGTCGGGGACCGTCGCGAGCTCCATCTCGGCCCAGCGGGCGTCGTCACCGTCCTCCGCGGCGAGCGCGTCCCGCTCCTGCGCCAGGGCCTGGTCGAGCGCGGCGCGGACCTGGTCGAGCGTGCCGCCGAGGTCGCCGCGCCGCCGGGCCGCGTTGCGCATCCGGCGGACCCGGGCCGCGAGGTCGTCGAGGCCCCGGTTGCCGTCGAACCCCCGCCGCAGCAGGTCGGACAGTGCGTCCCGCATCGACCCGCCGGCGAGCACGTCGCGGCCCAGCTCGTCGAGGGCCGCCCGGACGTCGTACGGCGGGGCCAGCGGGTCGGGACCGTCGCTCCAGGGTCCGTAGCGGAACCGGCTCATCTCAGGCTCCGTACACCGATCGGCCGCCGAGGGACTCCTTGTCGATGCGGCGGGTCAGGTGCAGGCCCTCGAGCACGAACTCGACCGCCGCGGCCACCTCGCCGGGGGTCGCGTCGTCGCCGTGCCCGAGCCGGTCGAGCACCTTGGACAGCCCCGGCACCGTGCCGACCTCGTCGAGCAGGTCGGTGGCCGGGACCAGCTCGCCGGTGACCACGGTCGCCCCCTCGGCGAACAGCTGCGTGAAGCCGGACAGGTCGAGCCCCTGCAGCCGGGAGCGGAAGGTCTCCGCGACCGCGACCCGCAGCAGGTGCTGGACGATCTCGGCCTCGCGGCCTTCCTCGCCCATCTCGAACTCGATCTTGCCGAGCAGCGTCGGGACCACCGTCGGCACGTCGCAGACCCGCGCGACCGCGATGCCCTCGCCGACACGCGCGCCCCGGCGCAGGGCGGAGGCGGCGACCCCCTCGGCGGCCGCGATCGCGAACCGGGCGCTCACTCCGGACCGGTGGTCGACGGACGGCGACTCGCGCAGCCCGCGGGTCAGCCGGGCGACGACCTCGATCAGGTGCTCGGGCACGTCGGCGACGAGCTTCGCCTCCTGCGCGACGAGCTCGACCTCCTGCTCGACCTCGTAGGGGTAGTGCGTGCGCAGCTCGGCGCCGAACCGGTCCTTCAGCGGGGTGATGATCCGGCCGCGGTTGGTGTAGTCCTCGGGGTTGGCCGACGCCACCAGGAGTACGTCGATCGGCAGCCGCAGCGAGTAGCCGCGGACCTGGATGTCGCGCTCCTCCAGGACGTTGAACATGGCGACCTGGATGCGCTCCGCCAGGTCGGGCAGCTCGTTGATGCCGAAGACGCCGCGGTTCGTGCGCGGCAGCAGGCCGAAGTGCACGGTCTCCGGGTCGCCGAGCGTGCGGCCCTCCGCGACCTTGACCGGGTCCACGTCACCGACGAGGTCGCCGACGCTCGTGTCCGGGGTGGCCAGCTTCTCGACGTACCTCTCGTCGCGGTGCTTCCACCCGACCGGCAGCTCGTCGCCGAGGTCCTCGGCCATCCGGCGGCAGCGCGTGCACACGGGTGCGAACGGGTCGTCGTTGATCTCGCAGCCCTCGACCACGGGCGTCCACTCGTCGAGCAGCCCGTTGATCGTGCGCATCAGCCGGGTCTTGCCCTGGCCGCGCTCGCCGAGCAGGACCAGGTCGTGGCCGGCCAGCAGCGCGCTCTCGAGCTGCGGGAGGACGGTGTCGTCGAAGCCGACGATGCCGGGAAACGCGTTCTCGCCGGAGCGGAGCCGGTCGAGCAGGTTCTCGCGGATCTCGGTCTTGACGGTGCGGGAGCGGTAGCCGGTGTCGCGGAGGGCACCCCGGGTCGTGGCTCCGGGCGTGGGTTGGCTCATGCGAACGAGCCTAGGACGGGGTCTGAAAACGCTCCGCGCGTCGATCCGGGCCATGTACGCCATGACTCCGGGCGATCGAGCTGGCGCCCAGGCTGATCGAGCTTGCAGAGATCAGTGGTCTCGACAAGCTCGACCACCCGAACGGTCTCGACCACCCGAACGGTCCGGTCGACCACCCGGACGGTCTCGACCACCCGGACGGTCTCGACCGCCCGACGAGCGGTCAGCCCCCGAAGTCGAACCGCACCCCGGTCACGTCCTCGCTGACCGACCAGAGCTTCGCGGCGAGCGTCTCGTCGCGGGCCAGCCGGCTGGTCCGGGCGGGGCCGGGCTTGCCGCGGGACTCGCGCAACGACTGGGGGCCGGTGTAGGAGCCGGGAGTGGCGTCGGTGGCGGCGTACAACGTCGGCAGGGCACCGGCCTCGGGCGACTGGAAGACCAGCTTCAGGAACAGCGGCGCGACCTGCTTGACGCCCGGGATCGCGCCGAGCCCCTGCTCGCTGGTGACCAGCCCGGTCGAGGCGACACCGGGGTGGGCGGCGGTCGAGGTGAGCGCCACCCCGGCGAGCGAGGCGCGCCGCTGCAGCTCGAAGGCGAAGAGCAGGTTGGCGAGCTTGGAGTTCCCGTAGGCCGGCGTCGGGCGGTAGCGGTCCGCCGGGTTGCCCTCCACCACGTCGGCACGGCCCTGGTGGTGCGCGATCGAGGAGACCGTGACCACGCGGGACTCCGGCGCGGCGAGCAGCGCCGGCAGCAGCCGGCCGGTGAGCGCGAAGTGCCCGAGGTGGTTGGTGCCGAACTGCAGCTCGTGGCCGTCCTCGGTCTGCCGGTAGCGCGGCGGCGTCATCAGCCCGGCGTTGTTCACCAGCAGGCCCAGCGGCCCGTCCCACGCCTCGGCGAACTCCTGCACGGACGTCAGCGAGCCGAGGTCGAGCCGGGCTACCCGGAGGGTCCCGGCCGCACCCTCGCGCATCCGTTCGGCGGCCGCCTCACCCTTCTCCAGGTTGCGTACGGCGAGGGTCACGTCCGCGCCGTGGCGGGCCAGCTCGGCGGCGGTGTGCCAGCCGATCCCGGAGTTCGCACCGGTGACGACGGCGGTGGTGCCGGCCAGGGACGGGAGGTCGGACGGGCTCCAGGCGTAAGCGGACATGCCCCTAGCGTACGAAACGGCCGGAAACATCAGCCTTTGCGGGGTTTGCGCAGCACGACCGTGGACCGGGACGCGACCTCGAACTCGAGGCCGGGCAGGAACGGCACCGCGTCGTCGAAGAACGACACGCTGCCGGCCTCGTCGTCGTGGGTGTCGAGCACGACGACCCACCCCTCGCCGTACACCTCGTCGGGGATCGTGAACTTGAGGTTCTTCTCGCTGGCGTTGAAGGCGATGACGAACGAGTCGTCGAACACGGGCTCGCCGCGCCGGCCGGGCTCCGGGATGCCGTCGCCGTTGAGGAACACCATCAGGGCCTTGGCGTCACCGTCGGACCAGTCGGCGTCGGTCATGTGCTCCCCGGACGGGCTGAACCACGCGATGTCGGCCACCGCGTCCCCGGCGCGGGTCACCTCGCCGGCGAAGAACCTGCGGCGGCGGAACACCGGATGGTCGTTGCGCAGCTTGACCACCCGCTTGGTGAACGCGAGCAGCGCCTCCTGCCAGTCCTCGAGCTCCCAGTTCATCCAGGACAGCTCGTTGTCCTGGGCGTAGACGTTGTTGTTGCCCTGCTGGCTGCGGCCGAGCTCGTCGCCGTGCAGGATCATCGGCACGCCCTGCGACAGCAGCAGGGTGACCAGGAAGTTGCGCTGCTGGCGGGCGCGCAGCGCCTGCACGTCCGGGTCGTCGGTCGGACCCTCGACGCCGCTGTTCCAGGACCGGTTGTGGCTCTCGCCGTCGTTGTTGCCCTCGCCGTTCGCGTCGTTGTGCTTCTCGTTGTAGGACACGAGGTCGCGGATCGTGAAGCCGTCGTGCGCGGTGACGAAGTTGACCGACGCGATCGGCTTGCGGCCGGAGTGCTCGTAGAGGTCGGAGGAGCCGGAGAGGCGGGACGCGAAGTCACCGACGGTGCCGGGCTCGCCGCGCCAGTAGTCGCGGACGGTGTCGCGGTACTTCCCGTTCCACTCGGTCCACAGCGGCGGGAAGTTGCCGACCTGGTAGCCGCCGTCTCCGACGTCCCACGGCTCCGCGATCAGCTTCACCTGGCTGACGACCGGGTCCTGCTGGACGAGGTCGAAGAACGCCGACAGCCGGTCGACCTCGTGGAACTGGCGGGCCAGCGACGACGCGAGGTCGAAGCGGAAGCCGTCGACGTGCATGTCGAGCACCCAGTAGCGCAGCGAGTCCATGATCAGCTGCAGCACGTGCGGGTGCCGCATCAGCAGGGTGTTCCCGGTGCCGGTGGTGTCGTAGTAGTGCTGCTTGTCGTCGTCGACGAGCCGGTAGTAGGCGGCGTTGTCGATGCCCCGGAAGGCCAGCGTGGGACCGAGCTGGTTGCCCTCCGCGGTGTGGTTGTAGACCACGTCGAGGATCACCTCGATGTCCGCCTCGTGCAGCGCCTTCACCATCGACTTGAACTCCTGCACCTGCTGGCCACGCTGGCCGCTGGCGGCGTAGGCGTTGTGCGGCGCGAAGAAGCCGATCGTGTTGTAGCCCCAGTAGTTCGAGAGCCCCTGGTCGACCAGCGTGGTGTCCTGCACGAACTGGTGCACGGGCATCAGCTCGATCGCGGTGACGCCGAGACCCTTGAGGTGCGCGATGGTGGCCGGGTGGGCGATGCCGGCGTACGTCCCGCGGATCTCCTCGGGCACGTCGGGATGGGTCATCGTCAGACCCTTGACGTGCGCCTCGTAGATCACCGTCTCGTGGTACTCGTGCTCGGGGTGCCGGTCGCTGCCCCAGTCGAAGAACGGGGTCACGACCACCGACAGCATGTTGTGGCCCAGGCTGTCCTGGTCGTTGAAGGTCTTGCGCTTGTTGAACTTGTAGGAGAACAGCGACTCGTCGCCGTCCATCTGCCCGTCGACGGCCTTGGCGTAGGGGTCGAGCAGCAGCTTCGCCGGGTTGCAGCGGTGCCCCTGCTCGGGTGCGTACGGTCCGTGCACGCGGTAGCCGTAGCGCTGGCCCGGCTGGATGCCCGGAAGGTACGCGTGGTGCACGAAGGCGTCGGTCTCGACCATCTCGACCCGGGTCTCCGTGCCGTCGTCGGCGATCAGGCACAGCTCGACCTTGTCCGCCACCTCCGAGAAGAGCGCGAAGTTGACCCCGGCCCCGTCGTACGTCGCGCCCAGGGGGTACGGACGTCCTGGCCAGATCTGCATGCAGCTCCCTCTCCTCGCCCGGGTCGTACCCCGGGTCGCCTGAACGGTACCGACTCCCGGTTACCGGCCGATGTCAGGTGACCCGTGGGTGGGCCGCCTACACCTCCTGTGACGAAAGAGGCCCGAATTGACCCGAAAGGACCATGTTCCGGACGATCGGTCGCTTCGTACCCTCGTCGTCCACGGATGTCTTGGGGGAGGACACACGATGCTGCGACGAGGCGTCTCCACACTGGCCACCGGCACGCTGCTGGTCACGGGATCACTGGCCGGCACGCTGGCCGGGACGGGGCCGGCCCAGGCGGCCGACGCCACACTGTTCCACCCCTTCACGACCTACGAGCCTCGGGCCGAGGCCGAGGGCGTGGCAGTCGGCGACGTCACCGGCGACGGCCGGGCGGACGTGCTGCTGACGACCGGGTCCAGCCAGACCCAGGTCGCGGCCGACACGTGGAGCCTGTGGGTCTACCCGCAGTCGACCGACGGGACCCTCGGCGCTCCTGCGCAGATCCGCACCCAGGCCGCCTACGGCAGCTCGATGTCCGTCGACGTCGCCGACCTCGACGCGGACGGCGACCTGGACGTGCTGGTGTCCACGCGCAACGGCGTGCTGGCCTATCCCCAGGGGCCCGGCGGCCTCGGCTCCCCGACCACCATCCCGATCCCGGAGGCGCGCGACCTGGAGGTCGCGGACGTGACCGGGGACGGCGTCGTCGACGTGGTGGTCAACACGTTCAAGGGCGTCGCCGTCTTCAAGCAGACGCCGAACGGACCGTCATCCGGTGTCGTCGGGTTCGTCACCGCCGAGCCGGTCACCGAGGTGGAGACCGGCGACGTCACGGGGGACGGCCGCGTCGACATCGTCACCGCGCACCAGTCCGTCGTCGACGTCTACGCCCAGATCGACGACGGGTTCGCCCCGGCGGTGGCCTACACGTCCTGGGTGACGGGGTCCTCGACCAGCGTCAACGGGCTCGCGATCGGCGACATCGACGGGGACGGGCTCGCCGACCTGCACGCCTCGGTCGGCGGGAACAAGCCGGACTCCTGGGTGGTGACCCGCCTCCAGCAGCGCGACGGGACCCTGGGTGCGCCGGAGCAGCGGGCGTCGTACGACTCCCCGGAGAGCCTGGAGTACGCCGACGTGACGGGCGACGGTCGCGGCGACCTCGTGGTGGCGCACGGCGGCTGGAACGCGCTCGGCGTCTACGACGCGGTCCAGACCCCCGGCACCGCCACCGAGCCCCGCTTCGCCCTTCCCTACGCCTCGCACTACGACCCCGACGGCGTCGCGGTCGGGGACTTCTCCGGCGACGGGAAGGCCGACGTGGCGGTGGCCGACTACAACAACGGGCTCGTGGTCCTGCGCGGCGCCCGGCCCGGCGACGACATCACCTCCCCCGAGACGACCATCACGAACGGACCCTCGGGAACGCTCCGCTCCCGCACGGCGACGTTCTCCCTCTCCTCCACCGAGCCGGGCACCTTCCAGTGCTCGTTCGACCAGGCCCCGTGGGCGACGTGCACCTCGCCGGTGACGTACGACGGGCTGGCGGTCGGCTCGCACCAGCTGCGCGTGCGCGCGACGGACACCGCCTGGAACACCGACACCAGCTTCGCGCTGCGCAGCTTCTTCGTCGACGGCCCGGAGACCACCATCACCTCCGCGCCGGCCGGCACGATCCGGGCCGGCTCCGCCACCTTCGCCTTCACCGGCGCCGAGAACCAGGTGACCTACCAGTGCGCCTTCGACGCCACGTCGTGGTCGCCGTGCAGCTCGCCCGCGACGTACACCGGGCTCGCGCCCGGGAGCCAGCACACGTTCGACGTGCGGGCAGTCGCCGCGGACGGCCGGGTGGACACCACCCCCGCCAGCAGGTCGTTCGCGGTGGAGAAGAGCATCGACCTCGGGGTCACCACCACGGCCGCCCCCGACCCGGTGAAGAAGGGCGGCACGCTGACCTGGACGACCCAGGTGCGCAACCTCGGCGCCACCTCGGCCACCGGTGTCCGACTGACCCAGTCCGTGCCCGCCGGCGTCACCGTGACCACCACGACGACCAGCGACGCCCGGGCGGTCTGCAGCTCGGCCGCGGGCAGCATCCGCTGCGACGTCGCCGACCTCGCCGCAGGCGCCACCTGGACGGTCACCGTCCGCGGGACCGTCACAGCCACCAAGGGCACCCTCCCGGCGACGACGACCGTCTCCTCCGCGACATGGGACACGAATGCCGCAAACGACACCGCCTCCGCGACCGTGAAGGTCGGCAACGGCAGGTAGACAACCGATTCCGCACTTTTTCGGGGCCGATCCGCGTGGAAACATGAGCGCATGCCCATTGCGACCACAGACCCCCGGACCGGCGAGGTCCTCAAGACGTTCGACGAGCTCACCGACGAGCAGCTGGAGGAGCGGCTGGCGCGGGCCGCGAAGGCGGCCGACTCCTACCGGCTGACCACCCACGAGGAGCGGGCCGGCTGGCTGCGCGCGGCGGCGGACGTGCTCGACAAGCGCACCGACGAGGTCGCCGAGCTGATGACCCTCGAGATGGGCAAGACCAAGAAGGCGTCGGTCGCGGAGATCGGCAAGTGCGCCAACGTGCTGCGCTACTACGCCGACAACGCGGCCGACATGCTGGCCGACGAGCCCGTCGAAGCGGCGTCGGTCAACGCGTCCAAGGCCTACGCGCACTACCTGCCGATCGGCGTGGTGCTCGCGATCATGCCGTGGAACTTCCCGCTGTGGCAGGCGATGCGGTTCGCGGCCCCGGCGCTCGCGGCCGGGAACGTCGGCCTGCTCAAGCACGCCAGCAACGTCCCGCAGACGGCACTGTTCATGGAGGAGCTGTTCCGCGACGCGGGCTTCCCCGACGACGTCTTCCAGACCCTGCTCATCGGCAGCTCGAAGGTCGACGGGGTCATCCGCGACGACCGCGTCGCCGCTGCGACGCTGACCGGCAGCGAGGGCGCCGGCGTCGCCGTCGCGACGACCGCCGGCGAGGTGCTCAAGAAGGTCGTCCTCGAGCTCGGCGGGTCCGACCCGTTCGTCGTGATGCCGTCGGCCGACCTCGCGGCCGCGGCCAAGGTGGCGACCACGTCGCGCTGCCAGAACAACGGGCAGTCCTGCATCTCCGCCAAGCGGTTCATCGTGCACACCGACGTGTACGACGAGTTCCTCGACCTGTTCACCAAGGAGATGTCGGCGCTCGTGGTCGGCGACCCGATGGAGGAGGGCACCGACGTCGGGCCGCTCGCCAACGAGCAGGGCCGCGAGGACGTCGAGGCGCTGGTCAAGGACGCGGTCGACAAGGGCGCGAAGGTGCTGGTCGGCGGCGAGCGCCCGGAGAAGGCCGGCTGGTGGTACCCGCCGACGCTGATCGCGGACATCACCGAGGACATGGACATGTACCTCGAGGAGCTCTTCGGCCCGGTCGCGCAGGTCTACCGCGCGAACGACCTCGAGGACGCCGTACGCATCGCCAACGTGACGCGCTTCGGCCTCGGCTCCAACGCGTGGACCAACGACCCCCAGGAGCAGGAGGTCCTGATCCGCGACCTGCAGGCCGGTCAGACCTTCATCAACGGGATGGTCGCGTCGTTCCCGACCCTGCCGTTCGGCGGTATCAAGGCGTCCGGACACGGCCGGGAGCTGGCGACGCACGGCATCCGCGAGTTCACGAACGTCAAGACGGTCTGGGTCGGGAAGTAGCCGCCGCGTCCGTCGCGCCGTGCCTCACCCCAGCGTGGGCAGCAGGTCCTCGACCCGGCGGCGGATCTCGTCGCGGATCGGTCGCACCGCGTCGAGGTCCTGCCCGGCCGGGTCGTCGAGCGCCCAGTCCTCGTAGAGCTTGCCGGGGTAGAACGGGCACGCGTCGCCGCAGCCCATGGTGATCACCACGTCGGCTTCGCGCACGTCGGAGTCGGCGAGCAGGGTCGGCACCTCGCCGGCGATGTCGATGCCCTCCTCGGCCATCGCCTTGACCGCGACCGGGTTGACCTGGTCGCCGGGCATGGATCCGGCCGACAGCACGGTGACCCTGTCGCCGCCCAGGTGCCGGAGGTAGCCCGCGGCCATCTGCGACCGACCGGCGTTGTGGACGCAGACGAACAGCACGGTGGTCTTCACGACCCCACCTCCTGGGTACGACGGACGGAGCCGGCCATCTCGGCCCGCGGGAAGAGAACACGCACGAGCACCAGGCCGACCGCTCCCCCGACGAGCTGGGCGAGCACGAACGCCGGGACGGACGACCACGCGATACCGGCGAACGAGTCGGACAACGCCCGCGCGACCGTGACGGCCGGGTTGGCGAAGCTGGTCGAGCTGGTGAACCAGTAGGCCGCGGTGATCCAGCCGGCGACGGCGTACGCCACCGAGTCGCCACGACCCGAGCGCAGGGCACCGAACACGACGAGCACCAGCCCGAGGGTGGCGACCACCTCCCCCAGCCAGAGGCCGGGGCCTTCGCGGACGCGCGAGGCCGCGGAGACGGCGGGCAGCCCGAACATCAGGTTCGCGACCACGACACCGACCAGCCCGCCGCCGAGCTGGGCGACCACGAGGACGCCGGCCCGGCGCCACGCCAGCGCCCCCGTCGCGGCCTCGACGAGGGTCACCACCGGGTTGAAGGACGCGGACACCGGCTGCAGCGCCAGGATCAACGCGACCAGTGCGGCCCCGGTGACCAGGCTGTTCTCGAGCAGCTGCAGTCCCGGCTGGTCGGGCGACATCCGGGTCGCGGCGACGCCGGAGCCGACGACGGCGGCGACCAGGAACGCCGTACCCACGAGCTCGGCGAGGGGCGTGCGGAGGTCCATCAGGTCAGCGACCCTCCGAGCAGCGCGGCCAGCCCGTCGAGCGCCTCGCGGCGCACGCGGTAGTAGACCCAGACCCCGCGTTTGCTGCGGTCGAGCAGGCCCGACGTCGTGCAGCACCTTGAGGTGGTGGCTGATCGTCGGCTGGCTCAGCTCGAAGGCGTCGTTCAGGTCGCAGACGCACGCCTCCCCGTCGGCGTGGGACGCGACGAGCGAGAGCAGCCGGAGCCGCACCGGGTCGGCGAGGGCCTTGAGCAGTGGGGAGACCGAGGCGGCCTGCTGCTCCGAGATGGGCTCGCGCATCAGCGGTGAGCAGCACGCGACCGTCTCCACCGGGGTGAGCTCGATCAGGGACTTCGACATGCATCGATATTGACAGGTGTCGATCTCTGGGCGCAAGGTAAGACATCGACACTCATCTATGTCAGGAGCTCTCATGTCCCGCCTGCAGCTCGCCCTCGACGTCGACGACCTCGACGAGGCGATCGCGTTCTACCGCGCCCTGTTCGGCACCGAGCCGGCCAAGACGAAGCCCGGCTACGCCAACTTCGCGGTCGCTGACCCGCCGCTGAAGCTGGTCCTCATCGAGAACCCCGGGCGGGGCGGGTCGATCAACCACCTCGGGGTCGAGGTCGCCGACGTGGACACCGTCGACGCCGAGCAGACCCGGCTGGCCGGGCACGGGATGGCCGGGCTCGAGGAGCGCGGCAGCATCTGCTGCTACGCCAAGCAGGACAAGTTCTGGGTGGACGGCGCCCCCGACGGTCTGCAGTGGGAGGTCTACACCGTGCTCGCGGACGCCGACTCCTTCGGCCCGCCGGCCGGCGAGGACGCCTGCTGCGGCTGACCCCACCCTCCGGGTAGTCCGTGACGGTCTGGCTGTTCAGAGACCCTGGAACCAGCCAGAACGTCACGGACTACCGGCGGGTCAGCGGCGGTCGAGCAGTCCCCGGACGTACGCCGCCTGGCCGGCGTGCTGGGTGGTGTCGTCGAGCACGCTCACCAGCCGGACCGCGAGGGTCACCGGCGGGTCCCAGCGCTCGTCGACCACGCGCGGGTAGTCCTCGTCGGTGAGCGACGCGAGGTAGTCGACGGTGGCCCGGTGCACGGCGTCGTGGTAGCCGGTGAGCATGTCCGCGGTCACCTTCAGGGCGCCGACGTCCTCGCTGCTCTGGCCGTAGCCGGTCGCGTCGACGTCGTACGGCAGCCGGAACCGCTCGACCCAGCCGCCCACGGTCCACAGCTGCGCGGACCCGGCCGCGTCGGCGACGTGGTCGTCCTGGATCCGGGTCAGGTGCCAGACCAGCCAGCCGATCGGGTTGGCCTCGCCGTCCGGGCGGAACGCCAGGCCGTCCTCGTCGAGCCCGGAGACCACCTCGTGCACGGTCTCCCGGACCCGGCCGAACCCGTCGATGAGCAGATCGTTCGCGACAGTCATGACTCCGAAACTAGCCGAGCGGTGACCGGGCCAGACGACTCCTGGGTGACGCCGAGAGCGAACAGGCACCGGCCCGCCGCCGCCGGTAGTCCGTGACCAAATGGCTGAGATCGGACCCGGGACGAGCCATTCCGTCACGGACTACCGGGAGGGAGGGGGGTCAGGTGCGGGGGCCGCCGGCGACGTACAGCACCTGGCCGGAGACGAAGCCGGAGCGCGGGGAGCAGAAGAACGAGACGGCGTCGGCGACGTCCTCGGGCCGGCCGGGACGGTTCACCGGGATGCCGGCGACGCGGGCGGCGCTGAACTCCTCGAAGGTCTGCCCGACGCGCTCGGCGGTGGCCTTGGTCATCTCGGTGACGATGAACCCGGGCGCGACCGCGTTGCACGTGACGCCGAACTTGCCGAGCTCGTGGGCGACGGTCTTGGTGAAGCCCTGGAGGCCGGCCTTGGCGGCGGCGTAGTTGGCCTGGCCGCGGTTGCCGAGCGCGGACGTGGAGGACAGGTTCACGACCCGGCCCCACTGCGCGGCGGTCATGTGTCGCTGGGCCGCGCGGGTCATCAGGAAGGTGCCGCGCAGGTGCACCTGCATCACCGTGTCCCAGTCGGCGCCGGACATCTTGAACAGCAGGTTGTCGCGCAGCACGCCGGCGTTGTTCACCAAGCACCGTGGGCGCACCCAGGGTCTCGACCACCTCGCCGACCACTCGCTCGACCGCGTCCTCGTCGCTGACGTCGGCGGCGAACGCGGCCGCCCGCACGCCCTGGGCGGCCAGCCGGTCGGCGGTCTCCTTGGCGGTGGCCTCGTCGATGTCGAGGCAGGCGACGGCCATCCCGTCGGCGCCGAGGCGCTCGGCGATGGCGGCACCGATGCCGCGACCGGCGCCGGTGACGATCGCGACGAGGTGCTCGGGCGGGGTGTACGTGGTGTCGGCAGTCATGCGGGTCTTTCTACCCTCAACCCTGCGCGGCGAGCCGGGCGCGTCCCGCTTCCGTGATCACCCGGTCCTGCTTGTCGGTGGCGAGCAGGTGCGGCTCGTCCTTGTAGAGCTGCGCCAACGAGGCGCGCTCCAGCCCGACGAGCCGGGCGACCTGATGCACCTCGAGCTTGTGCATCCTGCCGCCTGGAGCGTCGGCGACGCGCTGGAGGAGCGCGACCACCGGGTCGCCGTCGGGTACGTCGACCCCCTCCGGCACCGTCTCCTCGATGCCCTGCCAGGTGCGCTTGGGGAAGCGCCGGAGGTACTCCTGCTCGAGCTCGAGCATCCGGGTCGTGTGGGTCTCGAACTGCGCGGCGGAGCCGTGCAGGAACACCCAGTTGCGGCTGTCGTGCAGCTGCTTGCCCTGGGTGGCGAGCTCCTCGTCGGACAGCTCGGCCGCGGGGCGGCCGGTGGGGATCTCGGTCATGTCTGGCCTCCTGTGAGTCCGGCGTACACCTTCAACGCGTTGCCCCCGAGCACCGCGGCGGCGGTCTCCTCGTCGAGGCCGAGCCCGACCACGTCGCGGGCGTTGCGGGACGTGCTGGGGACCCCGGGCCAGTCGGTGGCGAAGATCCACTTGCGGGCCAGCCGCCCGAGGTCGTAGCGCCGGTAGTAGTCAGGGAGCCGCTTCGGGGGCAGCCCGGACAGCTCGATCCACACCGTCGGGTTGGCCAGCGCCATGAACGCCGCGGCGTCGTACCACCAGCCGCGGCCGCCGTGCGCGAGCACCACGTCGAGGGTCGGGAAGTCGCGCACCACCGGCAGGAGGTACGCCGGGTCGGCCAGCTCGTTCATCGACCCCGGGAAGGTGCTGGTGCCGCAGTGCACGACGAGCGGCACCCCGCGCTCGGCGAGCACCTGGTAGGCGGGGTAGAGCATCGCGTCGTCGCAGCGGAACCCGCCGTGCACGGGGTGCAGCTTCAGCGCCGCGGCCCCGTGGTCGAGCTGGCGCCGCACCTCGTCCGCGACCGGGAAGTGCAGGTGCGGGTTCACGTTCGCCACCGGGCGGAAGCGCACCGGGTTGTGCTCGACGATCGGCAGCAGGTCCTCGAACCGCTGGTAGCCGGTGGCCTTCGGGGAGTACTCGCAGAACAGCAGCGCGTGGTCGACACCCTGCTCCTCGAACAGCTCGTCGAGCCGGTCGGGACGCGGCACCCCGTCGGCGTCCCACAGGTCCTCGAGGATGCCGTCCGGCCCGAAGTCCCGCGCCCAGTCGACCCACGCCTGCGCAAGCGAGCCGAGCACCGGCACGTGCACGTGCGCGTCGACGAGCAGGGTGCCGTCGAGGGTCATGCCCAGCCCTGGACGAGCGGGGTGTCCGTGCCGAGCTCGCCGACCTTCCGGGCGCCGCCAGGTGCGCCGAGCGGCTCGTCGCGGCCGTCGAGCACCTCGGTGAAGAACGCCCGGTTGTCGGCCACGAACTGCTCGTCGTCGGGGTCCACCCGCCGGTCCTGGGTGATCGCCTCCACCGGGCAGACCGGCTCGCAGGCACCGCAGTCGATGCACTCCTTGGGGTTGATGTAGCTCTTGCGCTCGCCTTCGTAGATGCAGTCGACCGGGCACTCCTCGACGCACGACTTGTCGTTGACGTCGATGCAGGCGCTGGCGATGACGTAGGGCATGCAGGGCTCCCTCTCGGTCGTGGTCTCAGGCGGGGACGGGTACGTCGTGCGGCAGGTCGGTCGAGTGGCCGGGGAACACGTGCGCGTGCGGGTCGATGTGCACCGCGGCGTTGTTGACGGCGGTGGCGACCTCGCCGAACCCGACGGAGATCAGCCGCACCTTGCCGTCGTAGTCGGTGATGTCGCCGGCCGCGAAGACGCCCGGCAGGTTCGTGCGCATGGCGGAGTCGACCACCAGGTGACGGTTGTCGCGCAGGTCGATCCCCCACTCGCGCATCGGGCCCAGGTTGGCCGTGAACCCGAGCGCCGCGACGACCCGCTGGCACGGGACGACGTACGGCTCCTGGCCCTTGACGGTGATCTCGGCCTTCTCCAGCAGGGGCCCGCCGTCGAGCCCGGTGACCTGGGCGTTGACAACCATGTCGACGCCACTGGCGCGGACCTGCTCGACGCTGGCGCTGTGCGCGCGGAACTGCTCCCGGCGGTGCACCAACGTCACGTGGGACGCGAGCGGCTCGAGCATCAGTGCCCAGTCGAGCGCGCTGTCGCCGCCCCCGACGATGACGACGTCACGACCGACGTACTCCTGGCTGCTGGGCACGAAGTACTCCAGCCCGCGGCCGAGGAACTCCTCGCCGGCGGGCAGCGGGCGCGGGGTGAACGTGCCGATGCCGCCGGTGACGATGAGGGCGCCGCAGGTGACCTCGGTGCCGTTGCTCGTGGTGACCCGCAGCCGGCCGTCGTCGAGACGGTGCAGCTGCTGGGCCTCCTGGCCGAGGAGGTACGTCGGGTCCATCTGCGCGGCCTGCGCGGCGAGCCCGCGGACCAGGTCGCGGCCGGACACGGCCGGGAAGCCGGCGACGTCGTAGATCTGCTTCTCGGGGTACATCGCGGTCACCTGGCCGCCCACCTCGGAGAGCGAGTCGATCACCGCGCAGGACAGGCCGCGGACGCCGGTGTAGTAGGCGCCGTAGAGCCCCGAGGGGCCGGCACCGACGATCAGGATGTCGACCTCGGTCACGGGGTCACCCCCGCCGACGTCATGCCTTCCGGCTGCTCCGGCTGGGCCTCGGGCTCGGCGGCCGGGTCGTGCCCGACCATGTCGCGCACCTTGAACCGCTGGAGCTTGCCGGTCGCGGTCTTGGGGAGGTCCTGGACGAACACCACCTTGCGGGGGGCCTTGAAGTGCGCGAGTCCCTCGCGGCACCAGGCCACCAGCTCGTCCTCGTCGGCTCCGTCACCGACCACCACCACGGCGACCGGCTTGTCGAGGCCGTCGGCGTCGGCCACGCCGACCACGGCCGCCTCGCGGACCGCCGGGTGCTCGAGCAGCCGGCTCTCCACCTCGGCGGGCGAGACCCAGATGCCGCCGGCCTTGAGCATGTCGCTGTTGCGGCCCAGGCACGTGTAGTAGCCCTCGTCGTTGCGGACGTAGGTGTCGCCGGTGACCAGCCACTCGCCCTGGAACACCTGCCGCGAGGCATCGGTGCGGTGCCAGTAGCCGAGCGCGATCGACTCGCCGCGCACGTGCAGGGCGCCCGGCTGGTTGTCGGGCACGACGTTGCCCAGTGCGTCGCGCACCTCGACGTCGTAGCCGGGCACCGGCAGCCCGGTGGTGCCGGGCCGGATGTCGCCGGGCCGGTTGGACAGGAAGATGTGCAGCGCCTCGGTGGAGCCGATGCCGTCGAGGATCTCGACCCCGAACTTCGTGGTGAACCTGCTCTGCAGCGGCGCCGGCAACGGCTCGCCGGCGGACGCGCACAGGCGCACGCTCTCGAACGCCGAGCCCGGGACGTCGCTGGCGGTGAGGGCGGCGTAGAACGTCGGCACCCCGAAGAACAGCGTGGGCCGGGCCTGCTCCAGCCGCTCGCGTACGACGTCCGGGGTCGGCCGGCGCGGCTCCAGGACGGTGGTCGCCCCGACGGAGAACGGGAAGAACACGGTGTTCCCGATGCCGTAGGCGAAGAACATCTTCGCGACCGAGAAGGTCGTGTCGTCCGGGGTGATGCCGAGCACCTGGGCGCCGTACGTCTCGCAGACGTGCCGGATGTTGGCGTGCCGGTGCATCGCCGCCTTGGGCAGGCCGGTGGTGCCGGAGGTGTAGAGCCACAGCGCCCACGAGTCGTCGACGGTCGGCGCGACGCTCGCGTCGCCCAGGCGGCCGAGGCCGGTGAGGTCGTCCCAGGTGTGCCCGGAGACGGTGCCGGGCAGGTCCAGCGCACCGTGGCCGGCGAGGACCGCGTGCTCGACGTCCGGGGCCACGGCGATGGCCTCGCTCACCGGGCCGGCGAACTCCGGGGTCACCAGGACCGCCCGGGCACCCGAGTCGGCCATGATCTTGCCGAGCTCGGCGCCGGTGAACATCGTGGAGACCGGGACCGCGACGAGGCCCGCTCGGAACGCGCCCAGGATGCCGGTGAGCATCGGGATCTCGTCGCTCATCACCAGCATCACCCGGTCGTCGCGACGCAGGCCGAGGGCGCGCAGGCCGGCCGCCACCACGCCGACCCGCTCGTCGAGGTCGGCGTAGGTGAGGCTCTCCGAGGCGACGACCGCGGTCCGGTCCCCCGATCCGGACGCGACGTGCCTGCTGACGAGGTACTCCGCGGCGTTGAAGGACTCGGCCATCGCGCTCACACCCGCTTGTAGTCGTAGCTGCCGCGCTGCCCGGTGCCGTAGCGGCGCAGCGCGCCGTCCGGGCCCGAGGCGTTGGGCCGGATGAAGATCCAGTTCTGCCAGGCGGTGAGCCGGCCGAAGATCTTGGTCTCCATCGACTCGGGCCCGACGAACCGGTGGTTGGCCTCCATGCCGGTGAGGGCGTCCGGGCTCAGGGACGCGCGCTCCTCGAGGACGATGCGGATCTCCTCCTCGAAGTCGATGTCGTCGAGCGCCATCGTCACCAGCCCGGCCGCGTCGGCCGCCTGCGCGTCGAGGCGCTCGCCGAGCTGCTTGCGGACCGACTCCAGGGCGTCGTCGTGGCCCCAGAAGCGGGACTCCAGCCGGGACAGCTCGTTGCCCATCGGGAACCGGCCGTCGTTGCTCACGGTGAGCACGACCACGGCCGGGTCGGCGTCGGGGTCGACGTCCTGGTAGACGCCCTCGAGCATGTACTGCCGGTCGCAGGCCAGCATCAGCTCGGCGAGGAAGCCGGCGAAGCAGCTGCCCGGCTCGACCACGGCGACCAGGCTCCGGCTGGTCACGTCGAGCCGCTTGAAGGTGCGCTTGAGGTACTGCGTGGTCTCGTGCACGAACCACGCGTCGGTCTCGCTGTCCGCGAGGTCGCCGAGCTGGGCGTCGTACGCCAGGACCCGGGCCACGTCCCCCTCGGTGCGGAACACCCAGGTGCCGAGCTCCTGCTCGTTGGTCCGCAGCCGCAGGACCAGGTCGTCGAGGGCACGGGCGACGGCGAAGGGGTACCAGTCGACGCCCTGCTCGACCGGGCTGGCCGGCGGCTCGTCGACGGGGCCGGAGACGGTGATGTCGACGCGGCGGGCGTCCCGGTGGATCGTCGCGGACACGTGCGGGTAGGTGACGGTGTCGCCGTCCTCGGTGCGGTCGATCGGGGTCAGCGTGATCCCCTCGCCCGGCCGCCGCTGGGAGGCGTCGGCGGCCTCGCGGGCCCGCCGGCCGATCTGCTCGTCCCAGGCGTTGCGCGGGACCGTCGCGTCGACGAGCCCCCAGTCGACGGCGGTGGCGCCGCGGTAGCCCTCGGACTTGGTGGCGAACAGGTCGGCGCGGTCCTTGCGAACGTGCCGCTTGTCGACGACGCGGGTCAGCCCGCCGGTGCCGGGCAGCACGCCCAGCAGCGGCACCTCGGGCAGGGACACGGTCGAGGAGCCGTCGTCGATCAGCACGATCTTGTCGCAGGCCAGCGCAAGCTCGTAGCCGCCGCCGGCCGCGGTGCCGTTGAGCGCCGCGATCCAGGTCTGGCCGGACTCGTGCGCCTCCTCGATGGCGTTGCGGGTCTCGTTGGTGAACTTGCAGAAGTTCACCTTCCACGCGTGGCTGGACTGGGCGAGCATCCGGATGTTGGCACCGGCGCAGAACATCTTCTCCAGCCCGCCGGTCATCACGACCGCCCTGACCTCGGGGTGCTCGAAACGCAGCCGCTGGACGGCGTCGTAGAGCTCGATGTCGACACCGAGGTCGTAGGAGTTCATCTTCAGCGCGTAGCCCTCGACGAGTCCCCCGTCCTCGTCGACGGTCAGGGTCACGGTGGCGACGTCGCCGTCGACGTCGAGCCGCCAGTGCTTGTAGCGGTCGGGGTGGGTGTCGAACCCGACGACCGGCACGACGACCGTCGCCTCCTGGGATTCCTCGAGCACGGACATGCGGCACCTCTCGTCGCGTCGTGTGATCACCAACACTCTACGCTTGACTGATAGATCGTCAACAGTTTGTAGCATGTTTGTACGGCGGTCCGCCGCCCGCCAATGGGACACTTGGCGCATGGCCGAACAACCCGCCGTCACCACGCGCCGCCGCGAGGTGGGTTCTGCCAGTGCGCGCTCGCTGCTGCTGACCGTGCTCGGCGAGTTCGTGCACCCGCGCGCCGAGCCCGTCTGGACCGCGACCCTGCTGGAGGCCCTCGGCGCCCTGGGCGTCGAGGAGAAGTCGGCCCGCCAGGCCCTGACCCGGACCGCGTCCGAGCACCTGCTCACCTCCACCCGGCACGGCCGCCGGGTGCTCTGGGAGCTCACACCGGACGGCGCGCGGCTGCTCGAGGAGGGCACCCGGCGCATCTACGGCTTCATGCGCGAGCGGCACCCCTGGGACGGTCGCTGGCTGGTGCTCAGCGTGCCGATCCCGGAGACCCAGCGGCAGCTGCGGCACCGGCTGCGCACCCGGCTCACCTGGCTCGGCCTCGGCTCCCCCACCTCCGGCCTGTGGGTCACCCCGGATGACACCAAGGCTGCGGAGGTGCACGCCGTGGTCCGCGACCTCGGCCTGGAGACGCTGGCGTTCGCGTGGGTCGGCCCGGCCAGCGGCATCGGCGACGAGAGCCGGCTGCTCGCCGACGCCTGGGACCTCGCCGAGGTCGAGGACCGCTACCTCAGCTTCCTGGCCGCCTTCGAGGCCCGGCACGCCAACACCCCGGCGGAGGCGTTCGCAGCGCAGGTGGAGATGGTCCAGGAGTGGCGGCGCTTCCCGTTCCTCGACCCGGACCTTCCCGCCGAGCTGCTCGACCACGACTGGCCCGGCCCTCGGGCGGCCGCGGCGTTCCACGACCGGCACGCCGCCTGGCACCGGCAGGCACAGGCCGAGTGGGACCGCATGGACCGGGCCGCGGGACCGCGGGCCTGAACGACGCGGGCCGCAGGACCCTGCTCGCCGGGTCGTACGCCCCTTCACGGGCCGTGCCTGAAACCGCCATCGTGGTGGTGGAAAGGAGTCAGCCATGACGACCACCCCGGCCGACGACAGCACGCGGGAGACCAGCCTGCGCGACCGGGCCGTGAAGCGACTCAAGAAGCGTCGCGACTTCCGCGGCCACCTGCTGGTCTACACGCTGGTGAACGCGTTCCTGGTCCTGATCTGGGCCATGACTTCGCCGAACCACTTCTTCTGGCCGATCTTCCCGATGGTCGGCTGGGGCATCGGCGTGGTGATGAACGCCTGGGACGTCTACGTCGCCCAGGACTTCACCGAGGAGGAAGTCCACCGGGAGATGCGACGGCTGCAACACGGGCACTGACCCGCCGGTCCGACACCCAGGCAGCTAGCGGCTGACGGCGACGCCGAGGCTGTCCGCGGCGACGAACCTGGGTGCGCCCGGCTCGTAGAACGTGTCGAGCTCGGTGACCTCGAAGCCGGCGCCGCGGACCAGGTCCACGATCGGCCGGGTCAGGTGGCAGCCGCCGAACACCCGCTTGTTCAGCGGCTCGAGACGGCGCTGGGTCCGTCGTACCTTCTCGTCGGGGGCCAGTCCGTGCTCGATGAAGTGCAGCGTCGCCCCGGGCCTGAGCACCCGCCGGAGCTCACGCAGCGCGGCGTCGACGTCGGGGATCGTGCACATCGTCCACGTCGACAGGGCGGCGTCGAACGTGGCGTCGGGGAAGGGCAGCCGCTGGCCGTCGAGCCCGGCCCGGCGGACCGGCACCTGGGAACGCCGCACCCGTTCGCCGGCCAGCTTCCACCCGACGTCGGACGGCTCGACCGCCGAGACCGCCGTGACGGCCGACGGGTAGTGCGGGACGTTGAGCCCGCTGCCGAAGCCGATCTCCACGACCTCTCCCGCGAGCCCGGCGGCGACCCGCTGCCGGAACGGCTCCGCGCTCTTCATCCCGCAGGCTGCGTTGACGATGCGCGGCAGGACGTGCTCCGCGTAGACACCCATGGCGGCTCCTCTGTCGTCGACCCGCTCCCACGCTAGGACGGCGGTCGACGTGTGGGCATCAGCCGATCACGTCATTGCGGCCGCGGCGTCGACCCGATCCTGGCGTTCGGCCGCGGGACCGGTGCCGTCTCCCTACCGTTGGTCGGCATGGCCCTGCCCGCGACCCTCCGGCGCACTGCTCTCGGTGCCGTTGCGCTCGCCGCCCTGGTCGCCGTGACACCCGGTCCGGCCCCCGTCGTGCGGCCGGTCGCCGACACGACGTACCCGACGAACGCGGCCAAGATCTTCCGCTGGGGCGACGCGCAGTTCTTCGACAACTTCATCTCGCCGGTGAAGCCGATGTGGTCCGTCAACCAGCCTCGCCTGGTGCGCGACCAGCACGGCATGCTCACGATCAACGCGACCGCGACGAGCGGGACGGTGTCGGCGCGGCTGACCGGGCACAACCGGCAGTACGGCCGCTGGGAGGCGCGGGTGCGCGCCGAGCAGTACACCAGCACCGGCACGCCGTACCACGTGGTCTGGGAGCTCGTGCCGACCAGCGGCTACCACTGCGGGGCGCGCAGCATCGTGCTGGCGGACTACGCACTCGGCACCAGCGAGGCGCACCTGTACCTCCGCAACACCCCGAGCACCGAGCTCACCGCGAGCACGGCACTGCCCCTCGGGCCCGGCCCGTTCCACACCTACGCCGTCGAGGTCACGAAGGACCACATCTCGTGGTTCGTCGACACGCACGTGCTGATGACCGAGCGGCGACCGGAGGCACGCACGGGCGCGACGTACGCCGTCCGCTTCCGGCTCGTCGGGACGCCGGGCGCGCAGATGGACCCGGGCCGGATGCAGCTGGACTGGGTCCGCTACTACTCGCTCGCGCGACCCGACGCGCAGTCGATCGAGGCTCCGGCGGCGAGCGAGGGCAGGTACGCCGCGGCCTGCTGACCTCAGAAGGGCGGGCGGCCGCTCGCCCGCAGCGTGCACGACCCGACGCGTACGTCGGACCAGGCACCCGGCACGTCGACGAGCGCGATCGCCGAGGTGGGCAGCGGGACCGGTTCACCCGTGAGGTGCTCCACGAGCTCCTCGAAGCCGGGGTTGTGGCCCACCAGCACGACCGTCCCGGTGTCCTCGGGCAGGTCGGTCACGACGTCCAGCAGCTCGTCGCGCGACGCCGCGTAGACCCGGTCGTCCACGTGCGTCGTCGGCACCTCGGCGAGCTCCGCGGCGACCAGGTCCCAGGTGCTGCGCGCCCGGGTGGCGGGGGACACGACGGCGAGGTCGAGGGCGGGGCCGTGCGCGGCCAGCCACCGGCCGGTCTCGGGCGCCTGCCGTCGACCCCGGTCGGCGAGCGGGCGGTGCCGGTCGCCCCGGCCGGTCGACCAGTCGGACTTCGCGTGCCGGAGCAGCACGAGGGTGTGTCCGGGCATCACTGACCACCTCCGCCCGTCACGCTACTGCGGACGCCGCCGCGGAAGCCGTGCTCACTCGTGCGCGCCGGCGCCACCGTCCGGTCAGTACCGGTGGTCGTCCACGTCGACGTAGCCGCCGGACTCCTCGTGGCCCGGCGCCCGATCGCCGGCGCTGGCCGGGTCGTAGGAATGCGAAGCGGCGGGCTCGGCCGTCGTCGGACCGTCGCGCACCGGCGCCGACCGCTCGTCGGAGCCGACCCGCTTGCGGAGCGTGGTGTCGTCCTGACCGCCCGTGGAGCCGCGGTAGCCGCGCACCGCCAGCCAGTCGTGCAGGTCGTCGCGGTCGGGATGCGACGCGCGGACCGTGTTGTAGACGTAGTTGAGCCCCCGCGAGGCGGCCTCGTGCTCCAGCCGGTCGATGACGAACGATCCGACGCCCTGCCGCTGCGACGCCGCGTCCACCGCGAGCAGGATCTCCGCGTCGCCGCCCCAGGTCGCGTCGAGCCAGCCGTAGCCGGCGACCGCCCCGTCCGACGTACGCGCGGACCACCAGTCGCCCGGAAGCGCGTCGCCGTCGGTGTAGCTGAGGTCGAAGGCGCCCTCGGGTGCCGACCCGATCACGCGCTGCTTGTCGGCGTCCCAGGTCGGGCTGTCCTCGTGGGTCCAGGTGAGGTCGGTCATCGGGTGGATCCCCTGGTCTCGACAGGCTCGACCACCCGGAGCCGCTCGACCACCCGGAGCCGCTCGACCACCCGGAGCCGCTCGACCACCCGGAGCGGCTCGACCACCCGGAGCCGCTCGACCACCCGGAGCGCTCGGCGGGGTCACGTGAGGCCCTCCTCGGCGAGGTGGACGTAGTCGAACTCGACGGGCTGGTCGTTGATGCCGGTCTGCGGCGGGGCGATCCAGCCGGCGAACTTGCCGTACTCGTACTCCGGGACCATCAGGTCGGCGACCGCCTGGCGGTCCTCGGCCGACGGCAGCCACTGGTCGACCTGCGCGGCCCACTCCTCGTCGGAGAGCACCTGGCCGTCGGGGCTGACGTGGTGGTTGGCGTAGACGCCGACCCGGCGGTTGAAGCCCTCGTGCGGCAGCAGCAGCCGCTCCTCGAGGCCGGCGTCCTCCAGGGCCTGGTTCCAGCGGCGTACGCCGTTGGCGCAGTCGGCGACGTACTCGTCGCGGAGGTCGAGGTTGAGCGCCGACAGCGTCGGCACCTCCCTCTCCTTGATCTCGCCGTCCTCGACGTAGCGCATGGTGCGCGTGTCGTCGAGCAGCACGTGGTCGTCCTTGCGCCGGGTCTCCTGCCAGCGCCCCTTGAGCCCCGAGGAGTAGTAGTTGCCGGCGTTCGTGGACTGCTCGGAGCCGAACAGGTCCATGGACACGGAGAACTGGAAGTTGAGGTACTTCTGGATGACTGACAGCGGGATGCCGCCGTACTGCCAGATGTCGTCGGTGCCGTGCTCCTTCATCAGCTCGGCGGTCCGCTCGACCGTGCGCTGCACGCCGGTCGTGCCGACGAACATGTGGTGCGCCTCCTCCTTGAGCATGAACTCACAGGTGCGCGCCAACGGGTCGAAGGCCGACTCCTTGAGGGTGCCGAGCTGGTACTTCCCGTCGCGGTCGGTGAAGTAGGTGAACATGAAGAACTGCAGCCAGTCGGTGGTCGCCTCGTTGAACGCGCCGAGGATCCGGGGCGCGTCGAGGTCGCCGCTGTTGCGCTTGAGCAGCTGCTCGGCCTCCTCGCGGCCCTCGCGGCCGAAGTAGGCGTGCAGCAGGTAGACCATCGCCCAGAGGTGACGGCCCTCCTCGACGTTGACCTGGAAGAGGTTGCGCAGGTCGTAGATGCTCGGCGCCGTGTTGCCGAGGACCCGCTGCTGCTCGACCGACGCGGGCTCGGTGTCGCCCTGCACCACGATCAGCCGCATCAGGTCGGCGCGGTGCTCGCCCGGCACCTCCTGCCAGGCCGGCTCCCCCTTGTGCTTGCCGAAGTTCACGACCCGGTCGGGGTTCTGCTCCGCCAGGAAGATGCCCCAGCGGTACTCCTCCATCGGCACGTGGTCGAAGTGCGCCCACCCGTCGCGACCGACCGCGATCGCCGTACGCAGGTAGACGTCCTTGGTCGGCAGAGCCGGCCCGAGCGTCTTCCACCAGTCCAGGAACTTCGGCTGCCACCCCTCCAGGGCCCGCTGGAGGCGGCGGTCCTCCGCGAGGTTCACGTTGTTGGGGATCCGCTCGGAGTAGTCGATCTTGCTCAGCGGCCCGCTCGGGGAGGGGGCTGCGCCGGTGCGGTCGTCCATCGTGGTCATGGTTAAGTTCTACACTTCTCTTGCGAACACGACAAGAGTTTGTCGACTATTTGTCACCCGGGAAGCGGTACGACGGTCGCCCGCCGCCATACTTCCCGGGTGACTCACTCTCTCCTCGACGGCGACATCACCGGGCCTTTCGTGCAGCACCTCGGCCTGGAGCTCAGCGAGGTCAGCGGCGACCGTGTCGTCGCGACCTGGGTGGCCCGCCCCGACCTGCACCAGCCCTACGGCATCGTGCACGGCGGCGTGCACTGCTCGGTCGTCGAGACGCTGGCCTCGATCGGCGCGGCGGTGTGGGCCGGCGACGACGCCAAGGTCGTCGGCGTCAACAACAACACCGACTTCTACCGCGCGGTCCGCGGGGGCACGCTCACCTCCACCGCGACCCCGCTGCACCGTGGCCGGTCCCAGCAGGTCTGGCTGGTCGAGACCGTCGACGAGCAGGGCAAGGTCGCCGCGCGCGGCCAGGTGCGGCTGCAGAACCTCCGCGACTGAGCGCGAGCCCCGGGTGGTCGACAGCCCCGGGTGGTCGACAGCCTCGCCCTGGTCGCAGCCGTCGGGCACAGCGAGTCTCGACAGGCTCGATCAGCCGCGGTCAACAGCCCCGGGTGGTCGATCAGCCGCGGTCAGCGGGAGAGGGCGCGGTCCACGGCGGCAGAGTCGAGCACCTCGCGGATGGCCATGGCGGCGCAGCCGACGACGCCGGAGAGCTCACCGTGGGTGACCGGGACGATGGCGAGGGAGCGGGTGGCCAGCGCCGAGGCCTGGGAGTAGACCGACTCCCGCAGGCCGGCGACGAAGGTGTCGTAGGCCTCGGCGAGGTCGCCGCCGACGACGACGGCCTCGGGGTTGAGCAGGTTCACCGCCGAGGCGAGCGCCTCACCGATCCGGCGGCCGGCCTCACGGACCAGGTGCCGGGCGTGGGGGTCGCCGGCGACGGCGAGCCGGACCAGGTCGCGGATGTGCTCGACGTGGAGACCACGCTCCTGGGCCGACTGGACCAGCGCCCAGCCGGCGGCGACGGCCTCGACGCAGCCGGTGTCCCCGCACCGGCAGGGCAGACCCTCGGCCGAGGCGACCTTGGTGTGCCCGATCTCGCCGGCCGCCCCCTGGGCACCGCGGAGCACCTGCCCGCCGGAGACGATGCCGACACCGACACCGGTGGAGGCCTTCACGAACAGCAGGTCGCGGTGCCGCTCGAGGTGGCCGCGCCGCTCCGACAGCGCCATCACGTTGGCGTCGTTGTCGACGAAGACCGGCGCGGGCGTCAGCTCCCGCACGAAGGGCGCGAGCTCGACGCCGTCCCAGCCGGCCATGATCGGCGAGTCCAGGCTGGCGCCGCGCACGAAGTCGACCGTGCCGGGGATCGACAGCCCGACCGCGCGTACGTCGTCCGGGGTGCGCCCGACCTCGTGCAGCAGGGCCCCGAACGCCACCACGACCTGCGGCATCAGGTCGCCGGCGGCGGGCCCGACCGCCTGGTCGAGGTCGACCGAGGCGAGCACCGACCCGTCGAGGTCACAGACGCCGAGCTGGGTGCGGCTGCGGCCGATGGCGCCGGCGAGCACGACGCCGGCGTCCCGGTTGAACCGGAGGTGCGAGGCCGGCCGGCCCGCGGACCGCTCCTCCCGATCGTCCAGCACGCCCTCGACGACCAGCCCGGAGTCGAGCAGCGTGGCGAGACGCGCGGCGACCGCCGTCCGCGACAGCCCGGTCAGCCGGCCCACGTCGCTGCGGGTGAGCACCAGGCCGTCCCGGATCAGCGAGAAGACCTCACCCGCGGAGGCGGGACCGGACGGCGTCGACATGACGCGCATTGAACCACCTCCGGTCTCCGGGAGACGTTGAACACCAGGATAATGCTTTCTGAAATACCTAATGTTGCCTGGACAGCGAGCATATTCCTCTCTACCGTGGTTCGCATGCTCGCCCACACCGGCCCCGTGCCCGTCGCGCCGTGCGACTTCGTCGTCTTCGGCGGGACCGGTGACCTGGCCGTCCGCAAGCTGCTCCCGGCGCTGTACCTCCGTGACCGCGACGGCCAGCTGCCCGCCGAGACCCGGATCGTCGCGGTGTCGCGGGCCGGCCTCGACGACGACGGCTACCGCGACAAGATCCGCGGCGAGCTTCCCCGCTTCGTCCGCGCTCCGGAGCTCGACGACGAGACCGTCCAGCGGTTCGTCGCCCGGCTCTCCCACGTCAGCCTCGACATCGACGACAACGACTCCTGGCCGCCGCTCGTGGACACGCTCCGCGACGGCGAGCGGATCCGGGTCTTCTACCTCGCGATCGCGCCGGCGCTGTTCGGGCCGGTCAGCCGCCGGCTCGCCGAGCACGGCCTGGTCACCGAGACCTCGCGGCTGGTGCTCGAGAAGCCGATCGGCCACGACCTGGCCTCGGCCCGCGAGGTCAACGACGCCGTCGGAGCGGTCTTCCAGGAGCAGCAGATCTTCCGGATCGACCACTACCTCGGCAAGGAGAGCGTGCAGAACCTGCTGGTCACGCGGTTCGCCAACACGTTCCTCGAGCCGCTGTGGAACGCCAACTGCATCGACCACGTGCAGATCACCGCCTCCGAGTCGCTCGGCGTCGGCAGCCGCGGCGGCTACTACGACACCTCCGGCGCGCTGCGCGACATGGTGCAGAACCACCTGCTCCAGCTGCTCTGCCTGGTCGCCATGGAGCCGCCCACGTACGTCGACCGGGAGACCGTCCGCGACGAGAAGCTCAAGGTCCTCCAGGCGCTGCGACCGCTGGAGGGCGCGGACGTGGACCGCTGCGTCGTCGCGGGGCAGTACTCCCCCGGCCTCGTGGACGGGCTCGCCGCCCCGTCGTACCGGGAGGACGCGGAGCGCCCCGACTCCACCACCGAGACCTTCGTCGCGATCAAGGCCGAGGTCGCCAACTGGCGCTGGGCCGGCGTGCCGTTCTACCTGCGCACGGGCAAGCGGATGGACCGGCGCTGCTCGGAGATCGTGATCCAGTTCAAGGCCGTCCCGCACCCGATGTTCCCGGGCAGCGAGGGCGCCCAGGAGCCCAACCGGCTGGTCATCCAGCTGCAGCCCGACGAGGGCATGCGGCTGCACATGATCGCCAAGGAGCCCGGCCCCGGCGGCATCCGGCTGCGGCCGGTGTCGCTGAACCTCAGCTACGCCGAGACCTTCCAGCGCCGCTCGCCCGACGCCTACGAGCGACTGCTCATGGACATCGTGCGCGGCAACCCGACCCTGTTCATGCGCCGCGACGAGGTCGAGGCCGCGTGGGCGTGGGTCGGCCCGATCCTCGAGCGGTGGTCGCACGCCGACCACGCGCCGCGTCCCTACCCCGCAGGCACGAGTGGTCCCAGCGCAGCGACCACTCTCATCGAGCGCGACTCCCGGAGCTGGCACGAGTGAGCGGCGTGGTCCCAGCGCCGCAACACCCCACCGGATTCGAGCGCGACTCGGCCGATAGCTGGCACGAGTAGATCCGACGCCACGCGCCGCGCCCCGCGTGACATCCCTTCCAGCACAGCGAAGGCACATCTCATGACCCAGACCCATCCCGTCGTCGCCGAGGTGACGGCTCGCATCATCGAGCGCAGCCGCACCGAGCGGACGGCGTACCTCCAGCGTCTCGAGGCCGCCGCGCAGCGCGGCCCGGCCCGCGGCCGGCTGGCCTGCGCGAACCTCGCGCACGGCTTCGCCGCCTCCAACCCCACCGACAAGGCCGCCCTGCGCGGCACCGTGAAGCCGAACATCGCGATCGTGTCGGCCTACAACGACATGCTCTCGGCGCACCAGCCGTTCGAGTCGTTCCCGGCCCAGCTGAAGAAGGCGGTGATCCGCTCCGGCGGCATCGCGCAGTTCGCCGGCGGCGTGCCCGCCATGTGCGACGGGATCACCCAGGGCCGCGAGGGCATGCAGCTGTCGCTGTTCAGCCGGGACGTGATCGCGATGTCCACGGCGATCGCGCTGTCGCACGACATGTTCGACGCGACGCTGATGCTCGGCGTCTGCGACAAGATCGTCCCCGGCATGCTGATCGGCGCGCTGTCGTTCGGCCACCTGCCGGCCGTCTTCGTGCCCGCCGGGCCGATGACCTCCGGTCTGCCGAACGACGAGAAGGCGCAGATCCGGCAGCGGTACGCCGCCGGCGAGATCGGCCGCGAGGAGCTGCTCGAGGCCGAGTCGGCGTCGTACCACTCGGCCGGCACCTGCACGTTCTACGGCACCGCGAACTCCAACCAGATGCTGATGGAGGTCATGGGCCTGCACCTGCCCGGGGCGAGCTTCGTCAACCCGGGCACGCCGCTGCGCGCGGCCCTCACCGACGCGGCGGCCGCCCGGGCGACCGCGATGACCGCCTGGGGCGAGGAGTTCACCCCGGTCGGGAAGATCGTCGACGAGAAGGCGATCGTGAACGGCTGCGTGGCCCTGCTGGCCACCGGAGGCTCGACGAACCACACGCTGCACCTGGTCGCGATCGCCCGGGCCGCCGGCATCACGCTCACCTGGGACGACCTGTCCGACCTGTCCGCGGTCGTGCCGCTGATGGCGCGGGTCTACCCCAACGGCAAGGCCGACGTGAACCACTTCCACGCCGCCGGCGGGCTCGGCTACACCGTGCACTCGCTGCTCAAGGCGGGCCTGCTCCACGACGACGTGCACACCGTCGCCGGGTACGGCCTGTGGCGCTACACCACCGAGGCCAAGCTCGACGGCTCCTCGCTCACCTGGGAGGAGGGCACCAAGCACAGCCACGACACCGACGTGCTGCGCGGCGCCGACGACCCGTTCGCCAAGGACGGCGGGCTGCGGATGCTCGACGGCAACCTCGGCCGCTCGGTCATCAAGACCTCGGCCGTCAAGCCCGAGCACCGGCAGGTCAAGGCGCCCGCGAAGGTGTTCGAGGACCAGGCCGACTTCCTGCAGGCGTTCCAGGACGGCGAGCTCGACGGCCAGGACTTCGTCGCGGTGATCCGCTTCCAGGGCCCGGCCGCCAACGGCATGCCCGAGCTGCACAAGCTGACCCCCGCGCTCGGCGTGCTCCAGGACCGCGGCCAGCGCGTCGCGGTCGTCACCGACGGCCGGATGAGCGGCGCCTCCGGCAAGGTCCCGGCCGCCATCCACCTGACCCCGGAGGCGGCCGTCGGCGGCCCCCTCGCCCGGGTCCAGGACGGCGACCTGGTCACGCTCGACGCCGACGCCGGCGTGCTCGACCTGCACGTCGCGCCGTACGACCTGGAGGCCCGCACGGCCGCCGTACCCGACGACGCCCGGGTCTTCGGCACCGGCCGCGAGCTCTTCTCGTCCTTCCGCGCCGCGGTCGGCCCGGCCGACCTGGGCGCCAGCGTGTTCCACACCCCCTCGTTCGAGACGGAGAACGTCGATGACTGAGTCCCTCCTCGACCGGGTGCCGGTCGTCCCCGTGGTCGTGCTGCACGACCTCGACCACGCCGTCCCGGTCGCCCGCGCCCTCGTCGAGGGCGGGCTGCCGGTGATCGAGCTGACCCTGCGCACCCCGGTCGCGCTCGACGCGATCGAGGCGATCGCCACGCACGTCCCGGAGATCCTGGTCGGCGCGGGCACGATCGTCGCGCCGGCCCAGGCCAAGGACGCGCTGTCCGCGGGCGCGCAGTTCCTGGTCTCCCCCGGTACGACGGACGCGCTCGCCGCCGCGATGCAGGAGACCGGCCTGCCGCACCTGCCCGGCGCGGCGACCGTGTCGGAGGTGCTGCGGCTGCTGGAGCTCGGCTACACGGAGATGAAGTTCTTCCCGGCCGAGGCCTCCGGCGGCGTGGACTTCCTGAAGTCCATCGGCGCCCCGGTGCCGCAGGCGCGGTTCTGCCCCACCGGCGGGATCACCACGGCCAGCGCGTCGTCGTACCTCGCGCTGGCCAACGTCGGCTGCGTCGGCGGCTCCTGGCTCACTCCTGCCGACGCCCTCATCGACCACGACTGGGACCGCGTCGTCCGGCTCGCCACCGAGGCCACCTACCTGAGCTGACCCCGACCCGGGTCAAAGTTCCCGTCGACCCGGGTCAAAGTTCGGGTCGAGCCGGGTCAAAGTTCCGGTCGAGCCGGGGTTGGTTCCCGCTCAGCGCTCCTTCATGGGACCGCCGGGCCGGCCGTACGAGACCGCGACGATCTCGGCGACCACGGAGAGCGCGATCTCGCCGGGCGCCTTGCCGCCGGTGTTCAGGCCGGCCGGCACGTGCAGCCGGGCGAGCGTGTCGGCCGGCAGCTCGGCCTCCAGCGCGTCGAAGACCTTCTCGGCCCGCCGCCGGCTGCCCATCATCGCGACGTAGCCCGCCTTCCCGTCGAGTGCGGCCCGCAGCAGCTCCTCCATGCCGGGGGTGTCGTGGTCGCACAGCACGAACGCGTCGGCCTCCTGGAGCGGGTTGGCGGCGAGCCACTGGACCGGGGTCTGCTCGACGTCCTCGTCGGCCAGGAGGGTGGTACGACGTCCGGCGACCTCCGCGATGGCGACGACGGCCCGGCCGATCGGGTTGTCCGTGACCACGACGACCTGACCGTGCTCCGGGGCGTCGTCGGACCAGGGCTGCTCGCGGTTCGTCGCCATGCCGGCGACCCTACGCCGGGCTGCGAGACTCGGAGCGTGATCCTCGACGGCGGCCTGTCCAACGCTCTCGTCGCGCGCGGTCACGACCTGTCCGACGAGCTCTGGACCGCATCGCTGCTGCGGGACGCTCCAGCCGAGATCGCGGCGGTGCACCGGGCGTACTTCGACGCCGGCGCGGAGGTGGCGACGACGGCGAGCTACCAGGCCAGCGTGGGCGGCTTCGAGCAGGCCGGGATGTCGCGGGGCGAGGCCGAGACGCTGGTGCGCCGCAGCGTCACGCTGGCCCGCGAGGTGCGCGACGAGCTTGCCGGGGACGGGCGGAGACGGCTCGTCGCGGCGTCCGTCGGGCCCTACGGCGCGGTGCTGGCCGACGGCTCGGAGTACCGCGGCCGCTACGGCCTCACCCCCGCCCGGCTGCGCGACTTCCACCTGCCCCGGCTGGAGCTGCTCGCCTCGGCCGGACCGGACCTGCTGGCCGTCGAGACGGTCCCCGACCTCGACGAGGCGGCCGTCCTGGTCGGCCTGCTGGACGAGATCGGGGTCCCGGCCTGGCTGTCCTACTCCTGCGACGGTCCCGCGACCCGCGCCGGCCAGCCGCTCGCCGAGGCGTTCGCCGTCGTCGCGTCCAGCACGGCGGTGGTCGCGACCGGCGTGAACTGCTGCGCCCCGGACGACGTGCTCCCCGCCCTCGAGGTCGCCCGCGCGGTCTCGGGCAAGCCGGGGGTGGCGTACCCGAACTCCGGCCAGGGCTGGGACAGCGGCACCCACACGTGGAGCGGCACCTCGGCCTACGACGTGACGCTGGCGCCGTCGTGGGTGGCGGCGGGTGCGACGTACGTCGGAGGCTGCTGCCAGGTCGGACCCGCCGACATCGCGGCCCTGGCCGAGGTGCTCGCTCAGGCGAAGTCGTAGCTCAGGTCCCGCAGGCCGAGCGACGGCTCGAAGCCGAGAGTCCGGTTGCTGGCCAGGATGGCGTCGTTGCCCTCCATGTTCTGGGTGACGATGGCCCGCCAGCCGGCGTCCCGGACGGCCAAGGCCTGCGAGGTCTTGAGCGCCGTGGCCAGGCCGAGCCCGCGGAGCTCGCGGTCGACCCCGGTCATCCAGGTGTTCAGCGAGCGCGTCGCCTCGTTGCGGACCGCGAGCGCGGTGAAGCCGACCATGCGGCCGTCGCGCCACGCCCCCATCACCTGCCACGGCTCCTTCATGACGGCCCGCAGCACGTCGTACGGCATCGGCTCGCCGCCCTCGGCCATGTCCGGGGTGTCCAGCATCAGCCGGTGGAACACCTCGGCGAAGGCACGCCAGTCGTCCTCCGTCGCGTCGTCGCGCATCGGCCGCAGCTCCACGTCGGGCGCACGGTCGGCGGTCGCCCGGGCCCGGTGCGCCTCGACCGTGCCCAGGTCCAGCACGCTCTCCTGGTGCAGCCCGCGCTTCCGGAAACCGTGCGCGAGGGCGATCTCGATCGTCTCGGTGTCGCTGTCGTCGGTCTGCACCGTGACGCCCTTGACCCTGTCCGGCGTGCAGACGTCGAGGACCGCCCGCCAGAGCGCCGCACCCACACCCCGGCGGCGGGCGTCGGGGAGCACGTTGACCCAGCCGATCCCGCGGTGGCCGGAGGCGACACCGTGACCGACGGCGTGCGCGTAGCCGACCAGCTCGCCGTCGAGCTCGGCGACCAGCATCGCGGTGGGCGTGCCGTCGTCGACCGAGAACATGTCCCGCGTCAGCGCCCCGCCGTACCACGCCCGGTTGCCCGCGTTCGGTGCGTCGATGTCGTCCTCGTCGCGCACAGCGCGGATGGTCACCCCGGTCATGCGGTCATCCTCCGGCCGCCGAGAGCCGCGTGTCCCCGGAACGGCCGGACCGATGACTTTCCGGCCCGACCGCGGTCTGCTTGGGATGACGACGACGAAAGGAACCGGCATGTTGCAGGACAGCGTGGCCTTCAGCGGCTTCTCCGTGAACGACCTCGAGGCGGCGCGCACGTTCTACGCCGACACCCTCGGGCTCGACGTCGAGGACGGCGGCCCCGGGTTCTCCCTCAAGCTCGCCGGCGGCAAGGACGTGCTCGTCTACCCGTCGCCGAACCACCAGGCTGGGTCGTACACCGTGCTGAACTTCCCGGTCCCCGACATCGAGGCCGCCGTCGACGGGCTGACGGCGCGCGGGGTGGTGTTCGAGAAGTACGCCGGGACGCCGATGGCCACCGACGAGAAGGGCATCTTCCGCCAGGGCGGCCCGCTCATCGCGTGGTTCACCGACCCGTCCGGCAACACCCTGTCCGTCATCGAGATGCAGGCATGACCGGCAAGATCACCACCGGCCCGCGCTCGTGTTCGAAGGGTCGGGCGGCGCGCCGTCCAGCCGTAGGGCCGATCCGGGCCCGAGCGCGTCAGCCGCCGAGTGCCGCGGACACCACCTCGCGGGCCTCGGCCTGCACCTGGGCCAGGTGGTCGGGCCCCTGGAACGACTCGGCGTAGATCTTGTAGACGTCCTCGGTGCCGGACGGCCGGGCGGCGAACCACGCGCTCGCGGTGGTCACCTTGAGGCCGCCGATCTTGGCGCCGTTCCCGGGCGCCTCGGTGAGCTTGGCGGTGATCTCCTCGCCGGCCAGCGTGGAAGCCTTCACGTCGTCCGGGGAGAGCGCGGCGAGCTTGGCCTTCTGCTCGCGGTTGGCGGGCGCGTCGACGCGGGCGTAGGCCGGGTCGCCGTACTCCGCCGTGAGCGCGGCGTAGTGCTCGGACGGTGACTGGCCGGTCGCGGCGAGGATCTCGGAGGCGAGCAGCGCCAGGATGATGCCGTCCTTGTCGGTGGTCCACACGGTGCCGTCGAAGCGCAGGAACGACGCACCCGCAGACTCCTCGCCGCCGAACGCGACCGACCCGTCGAGCAGGCCGGGCACGAACCACTTGAAGCCGACCGGCACCTCGGTCAGCGTGCGGCCGACGTGCTGCGCCACCCGGTCGATCATCGACGACGACACCAGCGTCTTGCCGATCACGGCGTCCGCGGGCCAGCCCGGCCGGCCACCGCCGTACAGGTAGCCGATGGCGACCGCGAGGTAGTGGTTCGGGTTCATCAGCCCGCCGTCCGGGGTGACGATGCCGTGCCGGTCGGAGTCGGCGTCGTTGCCGGTGGCGATCTGGTAGGCGTCCTTCTGCTTGATCAGCGACGCCATCGCCGACGGGGACGAGCAGTCCATCCGGATCTTGCCGTCCCAGTCGAGGGTCATGAACCGCCAGGTCGGGTCGACCAGCGGGTTGACCACGGTCAGGTCGAGCCCGTGCCGGTCGGCGATCTCCCCCCAGTAGGCCACCGAGGCGCCGCCGAGCGGGTCGGCGCCGATGCGGATGCCGGCCTCCTTGACCTTGCCGAGGTCGACCACGTGCGGCAGGTCGTCGACGTACGTGCCGAGGAAGTCGTACGGCGCGGCGGCCGCCCGCGCCCGGGCGAACGGCACCCGTCGCACACCCTCGAGGCCCTGCTCGATGTAGGAGTTCGCGGCGTCGGCGATCCACTTGGTGGCGTCGGTGTCGGCAGGTCCGCCGTGCGGCGGGTTGTACTTGAAGCCACCGTCGCGCGGCGGGTTGTGGGAAGGCGTGACCACGATGCCGTCCGCGAGCCCCGACGTCTTGCCGCGGTTGGCGCGCAGGATCGCGTGCGACACGGCCGGGGTCGGGGTGTAGCCGTCGCGGTCGTCGACGAGGACGGTCACGTCGTTGGCGGCGAGCACCTCCAGGGCGGAGGCCCAGGCCGGCTCGGACAGCCCGTGCGTGTCGCGTCCGACGAACAGCGGCCCGTCGTACCCCTGCTGGCTGCGGTAGTCGCAGATGGCCTGGGTGGTGGCCACGATGTGGGTCTCGTTGAAGGCCGTGTCGAGGCTGCTGCCCCGATGACCGGAGGTGCCGAAGGCGACGCGCTGGTCGGGGTCGGCGGGGTCCGGCACCCCGGTGTAGTAGCTGGTGACGAGGTGGGCGACGTCGACGAGGTCGGACGGCTCGGCGGTGGTCCCGGCGCGGGGGTCGGTCACGAGGGTGGCTCCGTTCGGTCGGGTGGCGGTGGCAGTGGGAGGTCGGTCGGGTCGGGCGCGGGCACGCGTACGACGACCACAGCGATGTCGTCGCGGGCGGTGCCGTGCTGGAACTCGAGCACGTCGGCGACGATGTCCTCGGCCGGGTTGTGCGCGTCGTGGTGACGGACGACGGCGTCGCGCAGCCGCTGCTCGCCGAAGAACTCGGGGCCGTGGCGGCCCTCGGTGACGCCGTCGGTGAACATCGTCAGCACGTCGCCGGGCTCGAGGCGCAGCTCGGTGTCGGTCATCCGCACCTGTGTGAGGGCGCCGACCAGCGACCCGGACCGGCCGACCTCGCGCACCGGGCCGTCGCGGCCGACGTGCAGCGGCAGCGGGTGCCCACCGGCGCTGATGGTGGCGACCCAGCCGTGGTCGTCCCGGCGGAGCCGCACCAGCACCACGGTGCAGAACCGGTCCGAGCCGTCCTCGAGCAGGACCTGGTTGAGCGCCGCCAGCACGACGCTCGGCGCCTGCTCCTGCACGCTGAGCGCGCGGAGGGTGTAGCGGACCAGGGCGGTCAGGACGGCGGCCTCGACCCCCTTGCCGCAGACGTCGCCGAGGGCCACCACCCAGTCACCGGCACCGATCTGGAAGACGTCGTAGAAGTCGCCGCCCACCTCCTCGCCGTCGCCGGCCGGACGGTAGGACGCGGACACGTCGAGGCCCGGCAGGTTCGGAGGGGAGGGCGGGATCAGCGTGGACTGCAGGGTCCGGGCCAGCTCCTGGGCGTGCGCCTCGGAACGCTCCGCGCGCTGCTTGGCCCGCAGCAGCTCCCGCTCGTACTCCCGGCGGTGCGTGGCGTCGAAGACGGCGACGCGGATCAGGTGCGGCGCACCGTCCGGCGCGGTCTCCAGGACCGCGTTCACCAGCACCGGCAGCCGGCTGCCGTCGGCGCGGACCAGGTCGAAGGCCACCTCCCGCACCGTGCCCTGCATCTGCAGCATCGGCGCGAAGTGCGTCTCGTGGTAGATCCGTCCGCCCGCGTTCAGCAGGTCGGCGAAGCGCCGCTGGCCGACGAGCTGCTCGCGGCTGAAGCCGGTCAGGTCGAGGAAGGTCGCGTTGGCCTTGACGATCATGCCGCCCGACGTGGTCGTGAGGTAGCCGCACGGCGCCCGGTCGTAGAGCTGCTCCGGGTCGTCGTCGAGCAGGGCGGCGTAGAACGCCTCCGTGACAGCCTCCGAGCTCATCGCCCGACGGTGGCAGCGTCGAGGAACTGGTTCATCGCCGCGACCGTCGCCTCTGGTGCGCTCAGGTTGGGGCAGTGGCCGGTGGCGTCGAGCATCACCAGCTCGGCGTTCGGCATCATGTCGGCGACGTACTGCCCGACCTCGATCGGCGCGATCGCGTCCTGCGTGCACTGCAGCACGAGGGTCGGGGTCGTCACCCGCGGCAGGTCAGCGCGGTTGTCGGACATGAACGTGACGCGGGCGAAGCGGCTGGCGATGTCCGGGTCGGTGCGGCAGAAGCTCTCGGTCAGCTCCTCACCGAGCGCGGGGCGGTCGGGGTTGCCCATGATCGTCGGCGCCATCACGCTCGACCAGCCGAGGTAGTTGCTGTCCAGGGAGTCGAGCAGCTCGCGGATGTCGGACTCGGTGAACCCGCCGACGTAGCCCTCGTCGTTGATGTAGCGCGCCGAGGGGCCCACCAGCACCAGCCGCGCGAACAGCTCGGGCGCCTGCAGGTCCGCCAGCACACCGATCATCGCCGAGACGGAGTGCCCCACGAACACCCCGTCGGTCACTCCGAGCTCACGGCACAGCTCGACGACGTCCTGGGCGTACCCCGCCAGCGAGCCGTGCCGCGCGCTGTCGTAGGCGTCCGGCGCGCTGCCGCCGGCCCCGGCGTGGTCGAAGAGGATGACCCGGAAGCGGTCCTCGAACGCGGGCGCAACGAACCGCCACATGTGCTGGTCACAGCCGAAGCCGTGCGCGAACACCATCGCCGGCCCGTCGGGTCGGCCGCTCTCCGTCACGTTGTGACGCTCCGCCGCGCTCATGATTCGAGCCTAGACCCGCTCGGGTTCTCAGGAGCCGCCCGTCCGGATCCGATCGGGTGCCCGCAACGCACCCAGGTGGCATACCCCGCCAGGACTCGGGTAGACCTGTGCGCGGACCTGCCCTCTCGGAAGGTGGTTGCTCTCGTGGGACCTGGACTGTTGCTGCTGGTGCTGGGCGCGCTGCTGGCGTTCGCCGTCAAGGACGACATGCCCGGGGTCAACCTGGGCGTGGCCGGGCTGATCCTGATGGTCGCGGGGGCAGCCGTCATCGCGCACGCCCGGGCGACCGCCCAGAAGGAGCGCGTCGTCGAGCGGCACGAGGAGTCGAGCGACCCGAACATCCCGAACCACGTGGTGCGGGAGATCAAGAGGGAGGGCCGCACCGACTGACGTCGCCGGGGCTCAGCCGAGCGGCAGGCCGAACGCGGTCGCCATCGACGGCGCGGTCGCGGCGTTGCGCAGGTAGGGCAGCCCCGCCACCTCGTCGTACAACCGGGTCAGCGAGTAGTGCGTCAGCCGCGTCGTCACCACCCTGTGGTGCTGGCTCGGGTGGATGACCACCGTGAGCACGGTGTTGCCCTGCGTGCGGTCGTCCTCGTCGGCGGTCAGCACCACGGCGAGCCGGCCGGACCTCCAGTCGGGACCGGCGAACACCTTCGTCATCTGCGCCTTGAACCACGCGTCGGCGGTGGCGAGGGAGCCGTCGTGAGCGTCGTGGCGCAGGTTCGGCACCACCATCCCGACGCGCGGCAGCCGGCCCGCGGCCACGTCGGAGGAGAACGCGGTCATCGCCCGGTCGTGCGCCCGGCAGCCGGTGCGCTCCGCGGCGAAGTAGGTCCACGGGTTGTGCTTCGGGGCGTAGGCGCCCGCGTTGGTGCGGCCGCACGGCGCCGGCATCGACTCGGCGTACGTCGCGGCGGACCGGTGGTTGCGCAGCGCCTGCCCGAACACCGAGCGGCCGCGGAGCCGGTGGTAGGCCGGCACGTTGTCGTCCGTGACGCCGTACGTCGACCCGCCGGCGATCGCGATGTAGTTGGGCAGCGAGGGGTGCCGGATCGCGTGGTAGTCGGTGGCGTAGCCGTAGGTCTCGGCAAGGCTCGCGGTGTACGGCATCCCCGCCTTCATCCCGTCGAGCGAGTGGTTCTCCTCGACGAACACCAGCAGCTTCGTGACCGGCGGCAGCGCGCGGGCCGCGGTGGCCGGTGACTGGGCCTGCGCGGGCCCGGCCACGGTGGCGGCGAGCAGGGGCAGGGCTGCGAGCAGGGCCCGAGAGAGACGACGCATGCACCCAGTCTCCGGGTGGCTCCGGTTCGTGTCAGCCGAACCGGCCATCGGGGCCGCAGCAGAAGGAGGTGCCGACGAGACCCCCCGTTGGTCTCGCCGGCGGCTCGCTGCCCGCGTCGGGGCGGGCGGTCAGACGTCCGCGTCGTCGCGGACGGTCGTCGTCTCCAGGTGCTCGGTCAGGCTCTCCACGGCGGCGTCGATCGCTGCCTCCGGGAGCCAGGACGCCATCTGGGTGCGCTGGTAGGGCTCGAGCAGCGAGTCGATGCCCTCGTCACGCACCCGGTCGACGTACGCCTGCTGCACGGTCGAGTGCAGGGTCACCCAGCAGTCACCGTGGAACGACATGTCGGCGCGCGCCAGCTGCACCAGGGGCTGGCGGGCCCGGATGGGATTGCGGCAGTGCGCGCATCGTGCATGCTCCACAGACGTGGCCTCTCACATGCCCTGACGGACTCCGGATGGCGGCCCCCCGCCCTCTGGAGTGTCACGGCTTTCCACACCTGTGAGCTCTGCGGCCCTCCCGGAAGGTTCTCCGATTCGCGGCGCTCACCTGACGTGGACCAGTGTAGGCCCGGTCGGGGGTGTGGCGCTGTCACCCGAACGGACATGTCTGACATGGTCCGGTGGGACCACGGGGCGCCGACCCGGCGAAACAAGGGTCAGGTGCCGAGGGCCCGGAAGAACCCGTCGGGGGCGACCACGTCGTCGGGGCCGAGGTCGTGGATGGAGGAGTGGTTGAGGCCGAGCAGGGCGGAGTCGATGCCGCCGCGCAGGATGTCGAGGACGTTCTCGACGCCGGCCTGGCCGTTGGCGGCCAGCCCCCACAGGTAGGCGCGGCCGATCATCACCGCGCGGGCACCGAGCGCGACCGCCTTGACCACGTCGGAGCCGCGACGGACGCCGCCGTCGAGCAGCACCTCGACCTCGCCGGCCCACCGCCTCGGCGACCGCGGGCAGGACCCGGATCGGGGCGGGCGTGCCGTCGATGTTGTTGCCGCCGTGGTTGGACACCGAGATCGCGGTGACACCGGCGTCGACCGCGCGCCGTGCGTCGTCGACCCGGCAGACGCCCTTGAGCATGAACGGCCCGGCCCACTGCTCGCGCATCCAGGCGACGTCCTCCCAGGACGGCGGGTCGGTCATCATCCAGGTGCCGTAGGCGCCGAAGAAGGTCGGCGCGGGCGTCGAGCCCTCGGCCAGGTTGGGGGCGGTCAGGTCCGGAGGCCCGCCGGCGCGGGCGAAGTCGAGCAGCCACCGCGGCCGCCGCACGCCCTCGGGGGCGAACTTCAGCATCGTCTTGAGGTCCATCTTCTCCGGGATCGACGGGCTCCCCCAGTCGCGACCGTGCGAGAAGGACCAGTCGAGGGTGGCGATCAGCCCGACGGCGCCGGCGGACCGGGCCCGCTCCATGCGGGCGAGCATGTCGTCCTTGCTGCCCATCCAGTACATCTGGAAGAACGTCTGCGGGTTCGCCGCGACCACGTCCTCGACGGGCTTGCTGGCGAACGACGACAGGCCCATCGCCGTGCCCCGCGCGGCGGTCGCCCGGGCCACCGCGACCTCGCCATCGGGGTGCACGGCCTGCACGCCGGTGGGCGACACGACGACCGGCATCGAGATGTCCTGCCCCATCACCGTCGTCGCCTGGTCGCGCTTGGCCGAGGCGCCCGCCACGTGCGGCGCGAACCCGAGCTGGGCGAACGACGCGGTGTTGTCGGAGTACGACGTGCCCGCCTCCGAGCCGGCCAGCAGGGCGCCGTACACGGATGGCGGGAGCCGCTTCTTCGCGCGGCGCTGCGCCTCGGCGACGGTCTCGAACCAGGTGCTCTTGCTCATGAGGTGCCTCTCCTGACGGGGAATCCGCGGAACTTGGGGACGAGCGCGCGGGGGCTGCGCGCGCGGAGGGCGCCGGCCCAGAGGCCGGTGCCGTAGGCGAGGTCGTCGAGCCGGCGGGCGGCGGCGAAGCGCACCGGGTCGAGGTCGGGGCGCTTGCGGCGGTAGTCGAGGAGCGCGTCCCCGACGGCCGCGACGGCCAAGGCCCGGCGGGCGCGGGAGGACCGGGTCGCCACGGCCAGCGTGAGCGGCCAGTAGTGCCGGGTCAGCGCGGACGCGGTCTGCTGGAGCGCCGACGAGGCACCCATCGCGGTCAGGCCGGCGGCGGTGCGCACCGGGGTGTCGCCGCTCCGGAGCTTGCGCGAGACCGAGGCGACGACCCCGGCGAGGACGACCGCGGCGGCCGGTGGCGACCAGCGCCGCTGGGCGAGGACGGCGACCGTGAGCGCGGCGGTCCACGGGTTCAGCACCATCGGCGCGACGTCGGAGCCGTGCCGCTCCGCGAGCAGCGCCGCGCCGGAGCCGTAGTAGGCCTTGCGCCGCAGCCAGGGCCCGAGCGTGGTCCGGTGGTCGTGGCGTACGGCGGCCCCCGGCTCGTAGCGCACCCGCCAGCCGGCGTCGTGCACCCGCCACACCAGGTCGACGTCCTCGGCGACCGGGAGGTCCTCGTCGAACCCGGAGCCCAGCGCCTCCCGCCGGGCGAGCAGCGCCGCGCTGGGCAGGTAGGCCACCCGGCCCAGGGGCTGCACCGGCGCGGGCCGGGGCCCCAGGTCGAGCGAGGACCGGGCGGCCTCGTAGCGGCAGAGCCAGCCGTCGTCGGGACGCGGCTCGGCCCCGAGCACGCGGGGCCCCACGATGCCGACGGCCGGGTCGTCGAGGTGCCGGCGCAGCAGCGCGAGCCAGCCGCGCACCGGCACCACGTCGGAGTCGAGGAACGCGACGTGGTCGGTCAGCACGGCGGCGAGCCCGGTGTTGCGGGCCGCCGCCGGGCCGCGGCCGGTGTCGTGCCGCAGCAGCCGGGCGCCGAACTCGGAGGCGACCGCGTGGGTGGGGCCGGGGTCCGCGGAGCCGTCGTCGACCACCACGACGGGCAGCGTCGGCGGGAGCGCGTCGAGCAGCCGGGCGAGCTGACGGGGCCGGTCCTGCACGGGCACCACGACCGTCACGTCGTCGACGGCGGCGTCGTCGCACGGCGCGGACGGCCAGACCGGGTCGGCGAGACCGCGGTCGAGGAGCAGCCGGGCCACCGAGCCGGAGTCGGCGTCGCGGGTCACCAGCGTCCCGTCGGCGAGCATCGCCCGAGCCCGCGGGAGCAGGTGCAGCACCGCGCCCGAGCCTCCCAGCAGCGTCCGGCCGCCGTCGGCCGCGCGGGTGTCCCGCCCGAGCCGGACGGTGAACCCCGCGGGCAGGGCCGGCGTCCTCACCGGAACCCCCCGTCCGCGCTCACCACGGACCCGTGCACGGCCGGGCCGGCCGTCGCCGCGAACTCGATGACCGCGGCCACCTCGTCCGGGTCGAGCGGCCGGCCGGTGGCCTGCGACTGCGCGAGCTCCTCGACCTTCACGCGGTAGAGGTCGGCGGTCGCGCGGAGCATGTCGGTGTCGGTCGAGCCCGGCGCCACCGCGCAGGCGGTCACGCCGGTGCCCTTGAGGTCGGCGGCCAGGCCGCGCACGATCCCGACCACGGCGTGCTTGGCCATGCAGTAGGCCGTCAGGTGCCACAGCCCGCGCTCCCCCGCGGCCGACGCGACGGCCACGAACGCCGGCGACCGCTCGGACCGGAGCAGGTGCGGGACCGTCGCGTGCGCGGTGTTCCAGACACCGAGCGCGTCGGTCTCCCAGAGGAGCCGGAGGTCCTCGGGGGTGGTCTGCCACAGCGGGACCCCGCCGGCCATCACCGCGGCGCCGGCCACGACGACGTCGAGCGAGCCGTACGTCGCGACGGCCCGGTCGGCGGCGTGGGTGAGCGCGGCGAGGTCGCGGACGTCGGCGACGACGGGCACCACGCGTTCCGGGTCGAGCGCGACGAGTGCGTCCAGGTCCGCGCGGGTGGCGAGCGGGTACGTCGTACCGGCGGACGTGCCGGCGCACGAGTCGAGCGCGTGCACGACGAACCCCCGCGCCAGCAGCCGGCGTACGACGGACGCGCCGATGCCGCGGGCCGCGCCCGTCACCAGGGCCACCGGTGCGTCGTTCACGGCGTGCCCAGGGGCTCCCGGCGCGGGACGACGCCGGCGAGGCGGCCGTTCTGGCCCACGTCGAGGGCGTTCAGCTCCGCGACGAGGTTGCGGACCATCCGGTCGAAGAGCTCGCGGCCGTGCTCGGCGCTGCTGGCCGTGGGGTCGCCGAGCACGCCGTTGGCGGACACGCTGCGCACGCCCTCGGCCTTGAGCCGCGGCATCAGCTCGGCCACCGGCTCGGTCGCGCCGGGCGCCATCAGGTCGACGCGCACCGACCAGGGTGCGAGGAACCGCAGGATCGAGGTCTCGGTCTCGCCGGCGTGCGCGTCGGAGTCCGGCAGCGCCGTGGAGGTCCAGGCGACCGCGCGGCCCTCGTAGCGCAGCAGGTCGACCACCTTGGTCAGGGTCGCGGTGTTGCCGCCGTGGCCGTTGACGAAGATGACGCCGCCGGCCCACCGGGCGGCGGAGCGGCCGTACTCCGCCAGCAGCAGGAACAGCGCCTCGTGCCCGATCGAGATGGTGCCGGGGAACCCCTCGTGCTCGCCGCTGGCGCCGTAGTTGACCGACGGCGCGACCAGGACCTTGGTGCCGGTCGCGTCGAGCCGCTCGGCGGCCGCCCGGGTGACCGCGTTGGCGATCATCGTGTCCGTGGCCAGCGGCAGGTGCGGACCGTGCTGCTCGACCGAGCCGACCGGCACCAGCAGCAGCGCCTCACCCGGGTCGAGCCGGGGCCAGCGCTGCTGTCCCAGACCGAGCGACGCGGCCGGCGGCACCGCGGACCCGCGCATCGTGATCAGCCGCCGAGCCCGGTGAGCGGGTTCTCGTCGCAGGCCCGGTCGGGGCGCCGGGTCAGCAGCGTCAACGGCACCGGGGCGTTGCGGACCGTGCCGGTGTGCGAGTGGTCCTGGGACGGCTGCGGCCGCACGTCGCCGGGCTCACCGGCGTTGCCCTTCACGCACTCCGGGTCCGGGCCGTCGAGCGGCAGGCCGGTGAAGAACTTCGCGGCCATGCAGCCGCCCCGGCAGGAGTCGTAGGCCGAGCACGTGGTGCAGGCGCCGCCGTTCTGCGGCTGGCGCAGCTCGAGGAACAGCGGCGAGGTCTTCCAGACCGTGTCGAAGTCGGTGAGCCCTGCCTGGGCGCTGCGCACGTTGCCGGCCTTGAACCGGTCGTGGATGGCGAACGGGCAGGCGTACACGTCGCCGACCGGGTCGACCAGGCAGACCACCCGCCCGGCGCCACAGAGGTTCAGGCCGGGCAGCGCCTCGCCGTACGCCGAGAGGTGGAAGAACGAGTCGCCGGTCAGCACCTTGTCGCCGTTGGCGACCAGCCAGTCGTAGAGCTGCCGCTGCTGCTCGGGCCGGGGGTGCAGCTCCTCCCAGACGTCGGCGCCGCGGCCGGACGGGCGCAGCCGGGTCAGCCGCAGCTGGGCGCCGTAGCGGTCGGCGATCGCCTTGAACTCGTCGAGCTGGCCGATGTTCTGCCGGGTGCAGACGACCGACATCTTGAAGTCGCGCATCCCGGCGGCCTGGAGGTTCGCCATCGCGCGCATCGCGGCGTCGTAGGTGCCGGCCCCCCGGATCGGGTCGTTGACCTCGGCGGTCGCGCCGTCGAGGGAGATCTGCACGTCGACGTAGTCGGTGGCCGCCAGCTTCGCGGCCCGCTCGGGGGTGATCCGGAAGCCGTTGGTGGAGAACTTCACGCCCACGTGGTGCTCGACGGCGTAGTCGAGCAGCTCCCAGAAGTCCGGCCGCACCGTCGGCTCGCCGCCGCCGATGTTCACGTAGAAGATCTGCATCCGCTCGAACTCGTCGATGAGCGCCTTGCACTCCTCGGTGCTGAGCTCGTCGGGGTCGCGGCGGCCCGAGCTGCTCAGGCAGTGCACGCACGCGAGGTTGCAGGCGTAGGTCAGCTCCCAGGTCAGGCAGATCGGGGCATCGAGCCCCCGCTCGAAGTGGTCCACCAGCCGGCCGGGCGCCGGTGCGGGGCGTTCCTCGAGGATCGTCATGGCGTCTCTCTCCTGGTGATCATGCCGCCGGCCGCGAGGCCTTCGAGGGCGCGGGCGTACGCCGGCCAATGGGACTCGGGGACCCGCGACGCGACCAAGGCGTCGCGGACCGTTCCAGAAGCCAGGTTTCGTACGACGTCGACGAGCTCGGGCGTCTTGAGGAAGCTGAGCCGGCGGGTGCCGAAGTGGTAGGCGAGGGCGCCGAAGGGCTCGGGGCGCAGCGCCACCGAGCCGTCCAGCCGCCAGGCCTCACCGAGCATCGGCGACACGGTGCTCTCGACGGCGGCGGGCATCAGTAGACGCCGCACATCCCGTCGATGGACACCTCTTCGACCAGGGCCGTCTCGGCCAGCTCGGAGGCAGGGGTGTCGGTCTCGGTCGGGGTCTCAACGGGGTCGGTCATCGCAGCACCGCTTCCTGGGTCGGGTCGGGTGGATCGGTGCTCCACACGCTATTTGCGTCGGCTCCCGATGCACACCCCTCGGCAGGACGCGCAGCCACCTGTCCGGGCGGAGAGGCCCGGCCCCACCACCGGGCAGCCCCGGGCTGGCCCGCACGGCCCGTTTCCCGATCCTCGTCTGGGCCCAGTAGCGCGACGCTCCTACGTTCGCAGGCGTCCACATGTTCCACCCGCAGGAGGCCCAGGATGCAGGTAGACGAGCTACTCAAACCGTTCCCGATCAAGGAGTTCCATCCGTTCCCCCGGGCTCTGATGGGGCCCGGCGCGCACGAGATGATCGGCCCCGAGGCGCTCAGGCTGGGGTTCAAGAAGACCCTGGTGATGACGTCCGGCCTGCGCGGCTCGGACATCGTGAACAAGATCGTCGAGTCGATGAAGTACCACGGCCTCGACGTGGTCGTGTACGACAAGGTCGAGTCCAACCCCAAGGACTACAACGTCATGGACGCGGTCGGGCTCTACACCGAGAACGGCTGCGACTCGTTCGTCTCCATCGGCGGCGGCTCCTCCCACGACGCCTGCAAGGGCGCCCGCGTCTCGGTCGCGCACGACGGCCGCAACGTCAACGAGTTCGAGGGCTTCAACATGTCCGAGAACCCGAAGAACCCGCCGCACATCGCGGTGTCCACGACGGCCGGCACCGGCTCGGAGACCTCGTGGGCCTACGTCATCACCGACACCACCACGGACCCGGACAACCCCCACAAGTACGTCGCGTTCGACGACGCGTCCGTGGCCACGCTCGCCATCGACGACCCGGTGCTCTACTTCGACTGCCCGATCGACTACACCGCCCAGTGCGGCTTCGACGTGCTGGCGCACGCCAGTGAGCCCTACGTCTCCCGGCTGAACTTCCAGCCGTCGCTCGGCAACGCGCTGCACGCCATCAAGCTGACCAGCGAGAACCTGCGGGCCGCGGTCTGGAACGGTCAGGACCTGGCCGGCCGCGAGGGGATGATGTACGCGCAGTACATCGCCGCCCAGGCGTTCAACTCCGGCGGCCTCGGGATCATCCACTCGATCTCGCACGCGGTGAGCGCGTTCTACGACACCCACCACGGCCTCAACAACGCGATCGCGCTGCCGCGGGTGTGGGCGTTCAACATGCCGGTCGCCTACAAGCGGTTCGCCGACATCGCCCGCGCGATGAGCATCGACACGCACGGCATGACCGACGTGCAGGCCGCCGAGGCCGCGCTCGCCGCGTCGATCCGGCTGCTGCGCGACGTCGGGATCCCGGAGAAGTTCACCGACGTGACCCAGGACAGCTACTCGAAGAACCGGCTGGGCACCGGCCCCACCAAGTTCTACGAGAAGGCGAAGACGATCACGGGCGACAGCGACGACGTCGACCGGATCACCAAGCACGTCCTGGGTGACGCCTGCACGCCCGGCAACGCCAAGGAGTGCACGTTCGAGACGGTCCGCCCCGTGGTGGACCACGCCATGAACGGCGACCTCGACGACCTGCTCGGCTGAGCTGCTCGCACCCAGCCCGAACGCTGGTCGAGGTGCCTCCCGGGTGGTCGAGGCGCCTCCCGGGTGGTCGAGGCGCCTCCCGGGTGGTCGAGGCGCCTCCCGGGTGGTCGAGCTTGTCGAGACCACGCCGTCACGTGATCTCGACAAGCTCGATCACCCGGAGGCGGCTCCCACCTCAACCAGCGGCGGGACAGCACCCCAACCAGTGTTTCTCCCCACCATCGAAGGAGCAGCGTGACCGACGACTTCGCAGACGTGGCCGACGCCAAGGGACGGCTCGCCGAGCAGGGGTACCTCGCCGACGACCGGCTCGCGACGACGGTGTTCCTCCAGTCCCGGCTCGGCAAGCCGCTGCTCCTCGAGGGACCGGCCGGCGTCGGCAAGACCCAGCTCGCCCAGACGCTCGCCGAGGCCACGGGCCGCCGGCTGCTGCGGCTGCAGTGCTACGAGGGCCAGGACGAGTCCAAGGCGCTCTACGAGTGGGACTACGGCAAGCAGCTGCTCTACACCCAGATCCTGCGCGAGAAGATCGGCCAGGTCGTCGAGGACGCCGCCGACCTGACCGAGGCGGTCGAGCGGATCGCCAAGCAGGACAGCGTGTTCTTCTCCGAGCGCTTCCTCGCCCCGCGCCCGCTGCTGGAGGCGATCACCTCCGAGCAGCCGGTCGTGCTGCTCATCGACGAGGTCGACCGGGCGGACGAGGCGCTCGAGGCGGTCCTGCTGGAGCTGCTCTCGGAGTTCCAGATCTCCATCCCCGAGATCGGCACGGTGCGCGCGAAGGCGCTGCCGTACGTCGTGCTCACCTCCAACAACACCCGCGACCTGTCGGCGGCGCTGAAGCGGCGCTGCCTGCACCTGTTCCTCGACTACCCCACCGCCGAGCGCGAGCTGGAGATCGTGCGGAGCAAGGACACCGGCCTCCCCGAGGCGCTGGCGGTGCGGCTCGTCGAGATCGTGCGCGGCCTGCGCGAGCTCGAGCTGCGCAAGGCGCCGAGCATCTCCGAGACCATCGACTGGGCCCGCACGCTGGCGGTCCTCGGGGTCAGCGAGCTCGAGGGCGAGGTGCTCGGGCAGACCCTCAACGTGGTCGTGAAGTACGAGCGCGACCTGCGCCGGGCCGCCGCGGCGCTCCCCCGGCTGGTCGACCCGAACGCGACGGTCCCGGACTCGCTGGGTCATGGGCACGGCCACGGCCATGGACACGGGCACGACCATCCGCACGGGGACCGGACACCCGACGGCGACGTCGACGGCAAGGCCAAGCGGGCCGCGAAGGACGAGCCCGGGCGGCACGACGAGAGCTACTACGGCGCACCCGGCAACGGCTCGGGCTCCAGCCGGAGCGTCAGCGCCGACAAGGGCCAGCGCTCCTTCGCGGCCGGCGCCCGGCGTCGGCCGGTCTGAGCCGGCGGGAGAAGGGCCGTGGAGGGAGCCCTGCACCGGTTCGTCCGGCTGCTCCGCCTGCACGGGATGCGGGTGAGCGTCTCGGAGGCGATCGACGCGATGCACGCGGCGGCGCAGCCCGGCGTGCTCGCCGACCGTGAGCTCCTGCGCGCCGCCCTCACCGTCACGCTGGTCAAGGACCGCCGCGACGTCGAGGTGTTCGACAAGGTCTTCGACCGGTTCTTCGGGCTGAGGGCCGTCGTACCCCCGGAGGAGGAGGGGCACTCCCACGCCCACGACGACCTGTCCGACGAGGGCGACCTCGAGGAGTTCACGCTCTCGGACAACCCCGGCGACAACCCGCAGCAGGGGCACTCGCACGGCAAGCCCGACGACCTGCGGAGCTACTTCGACCCCGAGGACCTGGCCCAGCAGTACAACCTGCACCAGGAGGCCAACCGGCTCGACATGTCGGCGCTGACCGACGAGATCGTGCTGTCCAACGACACCAAGACCTCCGACGCCCAGGCGGCCCGGGTGCAGCTGTCGACCGACCGGATGCGCAACCCCGGCAACCCCGGCGAGCTCACCACCAGCCCCGGCCTGGAGATCGACACCGAGCTCAGCGTCGCCGAGGAGATGGCGCTGTTCGACTGGCTGCAGGACAACCTGCCCGACGACGACACCGAGGACCTCGAGGTCCCGGACAACATCGCGCGGCTGCGGGCCGCCCTCGCGCCACTGCTCGAGGGCCTGCCGGAGCGGCTCAAGGAGCACCTGCAGAAGCTGCTCTCGGTGGAGAAGGAGATCGAGACCCGCGAGCTCGAGGCCGCGCGGGCCGACACCCTCGACGAGGCCGAGCGGGCCGACCTCGAGGAGTCGCTGCGCCGGCTGCTGCGCAGCCTGCACGGTGCGCCGCGGCCGCGTCGGGCCATCGCCGCCCGGGGCGTGGTGGACGGGCGGCGCACGATGCGGGCGAACATGAAGTACGACGGCGTGCCGTTCCGCCCGGTGACCGTCAGCAAGGTCGAGGACCGCCCCCGGCTGCTGGTGCTCTGCGACGTGTCGCTGTCGGTGCGCAGCACCGCGCGGTTCACGCTGCACCTGGTGCACAGCCTGCAGTCGGTGGCCGCGCAGGTCCGCAGCTTCGCGTTCGTCAAGGACCTGGTCGAGATCACCGACCTGTTCGCCGAGCACCGGATCGAGGACGCGCTCTCCCTGGTGCTGGCGGGCCTGCCGGCCGGCGGGATGCTCGACGTGGACGCGGACTCCGACTACGGCACCGCGTTCGAGCAGTTCCTGGAGCAGTACGGCTCCGCCGTCACCCGCCGTACGACGTTGCTGGTCCTCGGCGACGGACGGGGGAACGGCAACGACCCGCGGGTGCCGGTGTTCGAGGAGCTGTCCCGACGCGCCCGGCAGACGGTCTGGCTCACCCCCGAGCCGCGCTACTCGTGGGGCCTGGGCCGCTGCGACCTGCCGGCCTACGAGGAGTTCTGCGACCGGGTGCAGGTCGTCCGCAACCTGCACGGCCTGGAGAAGGTGACCACGTCGATGTCCGGTGCCGGCCGATGACCAGCGACGTGGTCGTGCCGATCGACCCGATGGCCCCGGTCGTCGACGGACGCTACGAGGACCCGCTCGTGGTGGTGGAGGCGGTGCACGGTGACCGGGGCCGCACAAGCCAGCGGACGGTCCGCACCACGCACTTCGACCTCACCCCGGTCGACGGCCGGGTGCACGTCGCGCACGTGGTGCCCGCGACCGCCGTCGACGACGACCTGGCCGGGCTGCTGCACGAGGAGCTGTTCGGGCCCGGCTGGCTGCGCGGCACGGACCTGTTCGAGCGGGTGTTCACCGGGGTCGTCCGGACCAGCGCCGAGGACGCCCTGGACAGCTGGGAGCTCTTCTACCGCAACACGATGCGCCGGCTGGAGGCCCCGGAGACGCGGGTGCCGTGCCGCGACCACGGCTCCATCGACGGCTACGCGCCCGTGCACGACCACGTGCTCTCGCTGCTCGGCCCCGGCTCGGTGCTGGAGCTGGGCTGCTGCTTCGGCTTCCTGGCGCTGCGGATCGCCCGGTCGGGCCGGGCGACGACGGCGTCCGACGTCTCCGCCGGGACCGTGCAGCTGCTCACGGCGATCGCGCCGCGGCTCGGCGTCGACCTGGCCACCGAGACCGCGGACGCCGCCCGCTACCCGGCCTCGGACGGCTGCGCCGACACGGTGCTGGCGGTGCACCTGCTCGAGCACCTGGAGCCGGTGCACGGCACGCAGGTCGTGGCCGAGGCGCTACGCCTCGCGCGCGAGAGAGTCGTGGTCGCCGTACCCCTGGAGGACGAGGCGGACGAGACCTACGGCCACGTCCGCACGGTCACCCTCGACGACCTGCACCGCTGGGGACGCGGCACCGGGTGCGCCTACGAGGTGCACGAGTTCCACGGGGGCTGGCTGGTGGTCGACAAGCGCTGAGTTGTCAGGCGGTGGCGTCGCCAGGGCGACGTGAGCGCCTGACAACCGAGCCGCTGGCCCACACGGCGCCGAGCAGCAGCCCGGAGACGAGACCGGCCAGCAGCGCGAAGCCCGTCATGGGGCGGCCGGTGACCTCGGCTACGACGATCGCGAGGACGCACACGATCGCGCTGATCATCGACAGGCCGACCGGGAGGGAGCGGTGCGCCAGCCAGGCGCGGATGCCGCCGGCGGCGACCGCGACGCCGACCACCACCCCCACGACCGCGGCGGTCAGGCCGGTGCCCTTGGAGTCCTCGTGCAGCGCCGCGAGGACGGCGACCAGCAGGGCACCCACCCCGGCGACGACGGACACCGCGACGATGCCCCGCGGCTGCGCCTGCTCGTCGATCGGTGCAGCGGGGTGCGTCTGGCTGTCGGTCATAACAGGGCCTCTCGTCGTCTTCCGGACAAAATACCCGCCCGGGACGCTGCGGGAGGCCGGTTCAGGCGACGTAGGGAATCGTCTGCGGCCCCTCGGGCAGCACGCACACCCGCGACTCCGGGCCCGCGTCGTGCAGGCGGCGCAGCACCGTCTCGGCCACGTCGTCGGTGTGCCCGAGGTGGGCGGAGGCCAGGTCGTCGGCGGAGAGGTACGACGAGCGCACCACCACCTCGGCGTGGGCCTGCACCTTGGCCTGCACCTGGACCTGCCACTGGTCCGGCACCGTCCGCTCCCGCGCGGCGATCGTCGCGAGCAGGGCCTCGGGCGACGACTCGGACGCCAGCACCTCGCGGTAGGAGCCGTGGTCGGGGAAGCCGTCGCGGCACTCGGCGGCGCACACGATGGTGCCGCCCGGACGGACGACCGTCATCCCGGCGGACATGCCCTTCACGGCCTGGTAGAGGTTCTGGTCGAGCGGGTAGCCGGCGTTGGTGGTGACCACGACGTCGAACAGCGCCGGCACCGGCTGCATCGCGAGCCGCTGCGAGGCCTCGCGGGCGGCGGCGTGCATCTGCGGGATGGGGCCGCCGAACGCCTCGACGACCCGCTGCTCGCGGTTGAGCACCACGTCGAGACCGAAGTCGACGCCGCCGACCGCCGCGACCACGGCCCGGATGTCGTCGTGGACCGGGTTGCCCTCGCAGACCGCCCAGGTGGCCTGCGGGTCGCCGATCCGCTTCGCGTCGTGCAGGGTCAGCACGGTCTCCAGCCCGGCGAGCCCCGGCGCGACGAGCTTCGGTCCGCCGCTGAAGCCGGCGAAGAAGTGCGGCTCCACGAAGCCGGTGGTGATCCGGACGTCGGCCTCGACCCAGAGCCGGTTGAGGAACACGGGTACGTCGGCACCGTGCCGGCCGAGCCACACGAGGGACGCGTCGTCGCGGGCGTCGTGGTTGACCACCCGGACCCGGTCGGCGACGTCGCCGAGCATCGCCTTGATCTCGGTGTCGGTGTTGCCGCGGTGGGTGCCGGTGGCCACCAGCACCACCACGTCGTCGGGGTCGACGATGCCGTCGAGCTCGTCGAGGACGGCGGGGATCATCAGGTGCCGCGGCTGCGGGCGGGTGCCGTCGCACATCGAGATCGCGACGGTCTGGCCAGGCTTCACCAGCTCGCGCAGCGGTGGTCCGGCGACGGGCCGGCGCAGGGCGTCGCGGAGCAGGCCGGCCTGGTCGTCGGCGGCCGCGACGTAGGTCGGCTCCACGACCGTCGTACGGGAGGCGGGGAGGTCGACCTCCAGCCCGGTCTCGCCGTACGCCAGCCGGACGGTCACGCGTGCGATCACTCATGCGGGCATCCTTCCTCGTGCCGGGACGACGCTCAGATGACGCCGAGCTTGCTGGCCTCGTAGACCGCCTCCGCCCGGCGGGAGACGCCGAGCTTGCGGAGGATGTTGCCGACGTGGAACTTCGCGGTGGTCTCGGAGATGTACAGCCGAGCACCGATGTCGCGGTTGGACAGGCCGCGCGCGAGCAGGCTGAGCACCTCGCGCTCGCGGGACGTGAGCTGCTTGGTCTCCTCCACGGGCGGTGCGTTGAGCCCGCGCACCATCGCGGCGGCGCTGCGCGCGTCGAAGGCGCTCTCGCCGCGGGACACGTCGCGGATGGCCCGGATCAGCGCCGAGGTGTCGACGTCCTTGACGACGTAGCCGCGGGCGCCGGCCCGGATCGCCTGGAGCACCAGCTGCTCGTCGAGGAAGGTGGTCAGCACCAGCACCCCGACGTCGGGCCACTGCGCGGTGAGCTGCTTGCACAGCTCGAGGCCCTCGCTGTCCGAGGACGTGGACAGCTTGAGGTCGAGCAGCACGATCTGCGGGTTCGCGCGGCCCACGACGGCGAGCGCCTCGCTGGCGCTGGACGCCTCGGCGACCACGCGGAGGTCGTCCTCGCGCTCGAGGATCGAGCGGAGTCCCTGCCGCACGATCGCGTGGTCGTCGACCAGCATGATGCCGACGACGCCGCTGCGGGCGCCCTGCTGGGAGGGGGCGAGCGTGGCCATGGGTCAGGCCTCCATCGGGTCGATGTCGGGGTGGGCCAGGTCGGTGACCAGGCCGCGGAGTGCGGGCGACGACAGGGAGCGGGATGCGCATCTCGACGCGCACGCCGCCCAGCCGGGCTCGGCGGAACGCGAGGCTGCCGCCGAGGTCGCTGATCCGGCTGTCCATGTTGACCAGGCCACGGTGCCGGCCGTCGACCATGGTGGCCCGCTCCAGCCGGAGCTTGCGGCTCAGGTCCTTCGGGTCGCCCTCGCCGTCGTCGGCCACCGAGACGGTGATCTGGTCGGGGCGGTAGCGCAGCCGCACGATCGCGCGGGTCGCCTGCGCGTGGGTGGCGACGTTGAACAGCGCCTCCCCCACCGTGCGGGCGATCTCGTGGTCGGCGTCGTTGGACAGCGCGGTCACGTCACCCTCGACCCGCAGCTGCACCTGCAGGTGCGGCTTGTGCTGGTGGGCGACCTCGTGCAGCAGCTCGGGCAGCGTCGAGACGGTGTCGCGGTGCGGCTGGTGCAGCGCGTAGATCGCGCGCCGCAGCTGGTCCACCGCGTCCTGCGAGAGCTTCTTCGCGGTGGCGAGCCGGCTCAGGATCGACGCCCCGGGGTCGCCGAGCTTCTCGGCGTCGCCGCGGGCGACCTCGACGGCCATGCCGGCGGACAGGACGTACTGCGTGACGCTGTCGTGCAGCTCGCGGGCGATCCGGTGGCGTTCGTTGTCGACGAGCTCGCGCTGGTGCGCCAGCAGCAGCCGCTCCTCGACCTGCCGCAGCTCGGCGGTCCGGTCCGCGAGGTGCCGGGCCTGCGCGGTCGCCTCGTCGTACAGGCGCTGGGCCCGGCGGTGCAGCGCGAGGCCGGCTTGGTACTGCTCGCTGGTGTGCAGCGACACCGCCGCCTGGTTGGCCAGGATCCGCAGCACCGACAGGTCGCCGGGCTCGGGGTCCACCTGGAGCCGGTGCTGGGCGACCAGGCTGCCGACGGTGCGGCCCTCCAGCGTCATCGGCACCCGGATCCAGCCGGTCGACTCGATCACCGGCCGGGTGTGGCCGGCCCGGATCGACTGGAGCTCGAGCTTCACCGACGTGGGCAGGTCACCCTCGTCGACGGTGATCTCGCCGTCGCCGTCCGAGGCGAGGAACCGCGGGCGCGCGCCCTTGAGGTGTCCGTCGGAGAGCGCGAGCACGGTCCACTCGGCGTTGAGGTGTGCGGCGGCCGCCCGGACGACCTCCTCGAGCAGGCCGCGCGGGCCCTCGACGGTGCGGACCAGCGCGCGGGAGATCGAGTCCATCGCCCGCACGGCGTGCTGCATCCGCTCGTCGGAGCGGACGTAGGCGCGGTAGTAGGAGGTCTTGCCGGAGCGGACACCGGTGAGGGTGGCGAGGTCGATCCGCTTCTGTCGCGAGCTCACAGGGCCGCCAGGAACAGCTTCTCCACGTCGTCGGACGAGGCGGACCGGGGATTCGTGGTCAGGCAGGCGTCGTCGAGGGTGTTCAGCGCCAGCCGGGGTACGGCGGTCTCGTCGACGCCGAGCTCGCGGAGCCCTCGGGGCACACCCGACGTCGTCGGCCAGCTCCCGCACGTGCACGGCGAGCATCTCCGCGGCCACGTCGGCCGGGAGCCCGTCGACCGGCAGGCCGGCGGAGCGGGCCAGGTCGACGAACCGCTCGGGGCTCTCCTGCGCGTTGTAGCGGATCACGTGCGGCAGCAGCACGCCGTTGACGACGCCGTGCGGCGCGTCGAGCAGGCCGCCGACCTGGTGGCTCATCGCGTGGGTGGCGCCGAGGATCGCGTTGGTGAACGCCAGGCCGGCGTTGAGGCTGGCCTGCGCCATCTTGGACCGGGCCGCCTCCTCCGCGGGGCGCAGGATCGTGGTGCGGAGGTGCTGGCAGACCAGGCCGACCGCGTTGAGCGCGTGGATGTCGGCCAGCGGGTTGTGCGCGAGCGACACGAACGACTCGATGCCGTGGGTCAGCGCGTCGAGACCTGTGGCGGCGTTGAGCCACTCCGGCATCGTCATCAGCAGCCGCGGGTCGGTGATCGAGATGTCCGGGACCAGGGCCCGGCCCATGATCGTGATCTTCACCGACCGGGTGGTGTCGGTGACGATGCAGAACTGCGAGACGTCGGCCCCGGTGCCGGAGGTGCTCGGGATCATCAGCAGCGGCGGGATCGGCTTCGCGACGAGGTCGACGCCGCCGTACTCCAGGATCCGGCCGCCGTTGCCGGACAGGATCGCGACGCCCTTGGCCGCGTCGATGCAGGAGCCGCCGCCGAGCGCGATCAGGACGTCGCAGCCCTCCTCGACGTACCGCTCGTAGGCCGCGTGGATCTCGTGGTCCTTGGGGTTCGGCGTGACGGCCGACCAGACCACCGGCGTCAGCCGGGCATCGAGGAGGTAGCCGAGCAGCTCGTCGCACCAGCCGGCCTCGATGATGCCGGGGTCGGTCACGACCATCGGCCGCCGGGCGCCCAGCCGGGCGGCGGAGAAGCCGGCCTCGCCCAGCGACCCGAGGCCGAACACGACCTCCGGAGCGTGGAACTTGACCAGCGGTGGCCGAGGGATCTCGTCGAGCGGGGGCTCGTCCTCCCGGTGGGTCGGCACGTCCTGTCCCGCGATCGACTGCACGGCGCCTCCTGTCACGACGCCCTCCAAACTACACGCGGCTCCGGAGCCCAGGAAGGAGCTCTCAGGGGCCCTGCGTCCACACGCTAGGGGGCGTGGGCCGGCCTGGCCCCGACCGGCAGGTGGGCGCGGACCTGACCGGACGGGTAGGTGTGTCCGGGCTCCGCGCGGGACGAGACTGCGAGGACCGAACCCGCGTGCCTCGAGGAGGAGTCGCATGAAGACCACAGCCGCCGTCGTGTACGAGCCGGGCAAGCCCATCGAGATCGAGGAGCTCGAGCTGGACGGGCCCAAGGAAGGCGAGGTCCTCATCCGCTACACGCACGCCGGGCTCTGCCACTCCGACGTGCACATCGCGCACGGCGACCTGGAGGCCAGGCTGCCGATGGTGCTCGGCCACGAGGGCGCGGGCGTCATCGAGGAGGTCGGGCCGGGTGTGACCCGGGTGAAGCCCGGCGACCACGTCGTCTGCTCGTTCATCCCGAACTGCGGGTCGTGCCGCTACTGCGCGAGCGGTCAGCAGTCGATCTGCGACATGGGCGCCACCATCCTCGAGGGCTACCTGCCGGGCGAGCGGTTCCCGCTGTCGGGCCCGCGCGGGCAGTACGGCGCCATGTGCATGCTCGGCACCTTCAGCCAGTACGGCGTGATCCACCAGAACTCCGCGGTCAAGGTGGACGACGACCTGCCCCTCGACAAGGCGGTGCTCGTCGGCTGCGGCGTGCCGACCGGCTGGGGCGCCGCGGTCAACACCGCCGCGGTCAAGGCCGGCCAGACCGTCCTCGTGGTCGGGGTCGGCGGCATCGGCATCAACGCCGTCCAGGGTGCCCGGCTCGCCGGCGCGAAGAACGTCATCGCGATCGACCCGCTGGAGAACAAGCGGGAGAAGGCCATGGAGCTCGGGGCGACGCACTCGTTCGCGAGCACGGACGAGGCGATGGAGGCGATCACCGACATGACCCGCGGCCAGATGGCGGACGCCGCCATCCTGACGCCCGGCCTGATGACCTCGGAGATCGTCGCGGGCGGCTTCCACGCCGTCGGCAAGGGCGGCGTGGTGGTGCTGACCGGACTGAACAAGATCATGGAGCAGACCATCGAGCTGCCGGGCACGATCATGACGCTCTACCGCAAGTCCCTGAAGGGCAGCCTGTTCGGCGACTGCAACCCGACCACGGACATCCCGCGGATCCTCGGCCTCTACCAGTCCGGCGACATCAAGCTCGACGAGATCATCACGCGGACCTACACGCTCGACCAGGTCAACGAGGGCTACGACGACCTGCTGAACGGCAAGAACGTGCGCGGCATCGTCGTCCACTCCCACAACTGACTCGTTGGTCGAGGGCGAGCGTCTCGAAGTCAACCACTCCCCGTCCTCGACCGGGCCCGAGAGGTCGAGCTGCTCGTGGCCGCCCTCGACGCCGGTGCGCACGTGCTGCTGGAGGGCCCGCCGGGGACGGGGAAGTCGACGCTGCTGCGGGCCGTCTCCTCGGACCGGTCCGCGCCCTTCCACCTCGTCGAGGGCAACGCCGAGCTGACCCCGGCGCGGCTGGTCGGGCACTTCGACCCGGCGCAGGTGCTCGCCCAGGGGTACACCCCCGACGTGTTCGTGGACGGCCCGCTGGTGCGGGCGCTGCGCGAGGGCGGGCTGCTGTACGTCGAGGAGATCAACCGGGTCCCCGAGGAGACGCTGAACGTCCTGATCACGGTGATGTCCGAGGCCGAGCTGACCGTGCCGCGGCTCGGGCTGGTGCGCGCCGAGCCGGGCTTCCGCCTGGTCGCCGCGATGAACCCGTTCGACGCGGTCGGCACCGAGCGGATCTCCTCGGCGATCTACGACCGCACCTGCCGGATCGCGATGGACTACCAGTCGGCCGAGACCGAGGCGGACATCGTGGCCCTGCGTGGGCCGTCCGACGCCGCCTGGCGGGCGCGGGTCGTCGACCTGGTCCGACGTACCCGGGGGCATGGGGACGTCCGGATCGGCTCCTCGGTGCGCGGCGCGATCGACCTGGTCGCGATCGCCACCCGGCTGGCTGAGATGCGCGGGGTGCCGGCGGACGACTGGCAGGCCGGGCTGGACGCGGCGCTGGTGTCACTGTCCGGCCGGATCCGGATGCACGAGTCCGCGGGCCGGCGGCCCGACGACGTCGTCCGGGAGCTCTACGAGCAGGTGTTCGGAGCGCCGCCGGCCTCCCCCGAGGATGCAGGGGAGGGCGCCGAGCCGGGGGAAGCCTGAGCCCGCCGCGTCCGGCGGGCGAGCCCCAGCAGCGCAGGAACCCCAAGCAGGACGCGGCGCGCAGCCGCACCGTCGGCCGCTCGACGCTGTCGCGGCACGCGCGGTTCGCCGACGTCTCCCCCGAGGTCGGCACGCTCGACGAGCAGGCGCTGGACCGGGCGCTGTCCGCGGACCCCGACGGGACGCTGGCGATGGTGGCCGACCTCGTGCACGCCACCGACGAGTCGCTGCGTGCGCAGGCCCGGAGGCTCGCGGCGCGGCTGGTGATCGACCGGTCGCGGTCGGGCCGCCCCGTCCGGAGCGGTACGGCGCGCCCGCGGCTCGTCCCGGCCGGCCGGGGCGGTGACCTCGACGTCGACGCGTCGATGGACGGGATCGTCACCGCCCGCGGCGAGCGCCGGCCCGCCGACCTCGACGAGCTGACCGCGCGCGACTGGGGCCGGCAGGACGTCGCGGTGTGCCTGCTGGTGGACGCGTCGGGCTCGATGAGCGGCGAGCGGCTCGCGGTCGCGGCGACGGTCACCGCGGCGTGTGCGCTGCGGGCGCCGGCCCAGCACGCGGTGCTCGCGTTCGCCGGCGACGTACGCCCGTTGCGGGCGCTGCACAGCGGGGACGCGGCGGCGACCGTGGTCGACCGGGTGCTGGCGCTCCGCGGCCACGGGGTGACCCGGCTCGCGGACGCGCTGCGGGCCGCGTCGGCCGAGCTCGCCGGCGCCCGTGCCCAGCGGCGGGTCGTGGTGCTGCTCTCGGACTGCCGGCACACCGACGAGGACCCGGTGGCCGTGGCCCGGACGATCCCCGAGCTCGTGGTGCTCGCGCCGCGCGACGACGCCGAGCAGGCGCACGCGTTCGCCGCGGCGTCCGGCGCCCGGTGTGCCGAGCTGGCCGGTGCCGACAGCGCCCCGCAGCTGTTGCGGGAGCTGCTCGGCTGAGGCGCCCCCGCCCGCTGTAACGCGGGGTTATGGACGCTCCACACGAGGTCTGCCGCGTGTTCAGCGTCCATAACCCCGCGTTGCAGGAGCCTCAGAACAGCAGCGGCAGCGCGAACAGCATGACGGTCGACCAGGTGACGTGCGTGAGGATCGGCGCGAGGACCCCGCCGGAGGCCCGGCGCTCGAGGCCGACGACCACGCCGAGCAGGATCGCCGCGAACGCGAGCATGAAGTTCCCGGTGGCCAGGGTCGCGACGACGTACGCGACCGTGCTCCACACCACCGGATACCGCGGCACGGCCGCGTAGAGCGCGCCGCGGAAGAACAGCTCCTCGGCGACCCCGTTGACCACGGTGATCAGCAGCAGGACCGGGGTGACCCCCTGGTCGGCGTGGTCGAGCACGCTGGAGACCTGCCGGTCGATCAGCGGGACCTGGCGCACGACCAGGGCGCCGACGACGAACACACCGGCCAGCAGCAGCCCGAGCGTGATGGCACCGGCGACCGGGCGGCGGAGGTCGTCGTGGGAGCCGGCGCGGGGTACGCGGCCGAGGTACAGCGGACCGGATGCGAACGCCCCGACCGTCCAGATGCCCGCGAGCACCAGCGTGGCGACGTAGAACGTGGCGTCGCCCGGGTCGATCTGCAGCGACCAGCCGAGGCAGACCGCGCCGATCACCACGAACACCCCGGTGACGACCTTGCGGACCAGGAAGGGGCGAGGGTCCTGCCGGTGGTTGCGCGGCACCTTGTCCCAGAGCAGGCCGCGCAGAGCGCGCTCGACGGACGTCCTCACCGCTCCATTCCCTCACACCGGCCCAAGCCCGGCGCGGCGCGGGTCAACGGGGGGTGAGCAGCGCCCGGTGGTGCACCCCGAGGCCGACCAGCCGGTCGCCGACGCTCGCGCGGCAGGTGAACACCGCCCGCCGGCCACCGACGGACGCCGTCGTCGCCTCCAGGGTCACGGTCTCGCCGAGGTCGGCCCGGCCGAGGTGGTGGACCAGGATGCCGGCGCCCACGTGGGTCAGCTCCGGGCGCGGCTCCGGAAGCAGCTCGCACGCGACCAGCTCGAACCAGAGCGAGATCCGCGGCGACCCGAGCACCTGCACCGCCTCGTCGGGGTGCCCCATCGCGGCGGCGGTGTCCTCCGGTCCGACCACCCGGTCGCGGACGACGGACGTGCCCAGCGCCGGCCACGCGGAGTGCGGCGCGGCGGTCTCCGCCGGGGCGAGGGCCGCGGCCGCCCGGGCGAGCGACGCGAGGTGGTCGCCGTCGACGTCCCCCGCGGCCGCCGCCAGGGCCACCCGCAGCGTCTCGGTGACGATGGCGCTCTGCGACGGGGTCAGCATCGCGTCAGGCTAGCCCGGCAGCGAGTCCTCATCGGACGACGGTGCGGACCGTCCCAGTCTTCGTACCGGCCCACTTCTGGGCGACGGCGGGAACCACGAGGCGGAAGTCGGTGCTGCGCCGCAGCGTGACGGTGCGCCGCACGGTCCCCGTGGAGCTTGTGCTGAGGCCGGCAACCGTGACCCACCGGCTCGCGCCCACTGGGCGGGCCAGCACGTCCACGTGGGCACCGGCCAGGAGTGCTCCGGTGCTCGACTTGACGACGCCGCTCACCGTCACCCGGGCGCCGCGGCGGACCCGGGTCGCGGAGCGGCGGATGCTCGCCGTCGTCGAGGCGATGGAGGTCGCGGTCGCCGTCGTGGAGACGGACATGCCGAGCCGGTCGACCCCTTCGACACGGACGGTGTGCTGGCCCGGGCGGTTGACGGCGTCCTCCGCGGGCCATGCGATCGACAGCGGGATCCGCGAGGGGCACAACCCGGAGGCCGGGTCGCAGGCGCCGGAGAGCGCTACGGCTGTGCCGTCGACGACGACGCGCCACGAGCGCAGGGCCGCGCCCGTCCGGGCCGCGATCTCTCCGGTGATGGTGGGTCTGCTCACCCGGTGCACCATGGTGCCGGCGACGGCGACCGTGGCCGCGGGACCGGACTCGGTCTCGAAGTCCGGCAGGTCGACCTCCCAGGCGGCGTTCCGCGTGTCGGCTACCCGCACGACCCCGTGGTGGACGCCCTCGCCGAGTGACATGGCCCGCCAGGGGATCGTCACGTCGAAGGCGTCGGTGTGCGTCGGGACGAATGAGCTGTCGACCATGCGTCCGTCCACGTACACGTCGACACGGGCTGTGGCAGCGCCGGGAGCGGTCGGGGCCGCAACATGGAGGGTCATGGGGGCGAACATCGAGGTGTCCGACGGCAGGAGGGGCTTCCCGGAGGGTCCCGGGGCGTGCGACGCCTCCGGCCACTCGATCGTGAACCGCGATCCGTGCTTGACGGAGAAGTGGCTCCACCGCGGGGCGCTGGCGGCGCCGTCCGAGGTGAACCCCACAGCCATGAGAATGTAGTTGCCCTCAGGCAGCCCGCTGACGTCCTGCACCACTCGGGTGACCGTGTTGACACCCGGCGCGACGTCGACGATCTGCTCGGTGCTCTCAGCCCGGCCTGCGACCCACACTCGCAGGTGCTGAGGGAAGCGCGGCCACTCCCGGAACCGATAGACGCCGGTGACGGTGTCGCGTGCCGAGGAGCCCTCGATGGTGTCGCCATCACAGAACCCGGGGCACTGGAACTCCGGCCGGTCGTTGTCGAGGTTGACGACCGAGCTCTTCGTGACACCGCCCAACGAGTCGCTCAGGACGACGGTGATCGGGAGGTCAAGCCGGTCGTACTGGTTGAGGTCGGTCCCGCCGGGAACCGGCCGCGACCACGCGAGCGTGTCCAGGGACGCCTCAAGGGAGCAGGATTCGGTGCACGTGCCGGCCGGGATGTCGACCGTCTGGGTGAGCGGGGATGAGTAGCCGTCGTCCAACCGGCGCAGGGAGACGACCGCCGACGTGGGCGCGGCTGCGGGGTCGGCGGTGACGGTGAAGTGGACGTCGACCGTGCCGGAGACCGTGGCTCCCCAGGCCGGACTGTCCACGGTGACCGCCGCGGTCGACGTCGTTCCGTCGGCCACGGCGGGGACGCCGCCCTCCAGGGCTCCGGTGAGGACGAGGAGCAGAGCGGAAGCGAGCAGGCGCGTCCCGAGCAGGCGGCGCATGAGATCCCCCGATGAAGTGTGCGTGAGGCGCGGACAGCGCCGACGGAATGATAGCTCCCACTTGTCCGTATCGCGCGGGTTTCGGACGTGCTCCCGGGTGCCGACCAACGGGTCAGCGCGAGGTCACCCCCACACGCCCGAGGTCCCGCGCCGGTGGCTGTCGACGAGGTGGGTGTCGACGATCCCGACCGCCTCCATCAGCGCGAACATCGTGGTCGGCCCGACGAACGCGAACCCGCGCCGCTTCAGCTCCTTGGACAGGGCCTTGGACTCCTCGGAGGTGCTCGGCACCTCGGCGTACGACGCCGGGATGGGTGTGGCCTCGGGCCGGAACGACCACACCAGGTCCACCAGGCCACCCTCGGCACGCAGCGCCACGGTGGCCCGGGCGTTGGTGATGGTGGCGTCGATCTTGCGCCGGTTGCGGACGATGCCGGCGTCGGCCATCAGCCGCTCGACGTCGCGGTCGTCGTACGCCGCGACCTTGTCGGGGTCGAAGTCGTCGAAGGCGGCGCGGAACGCCGGCCGCTTGCGCAGGATCGTCGCCCAGGACAGCCCGGACTGGAACGCCTCCAGGCTGAGCCGCTCGAACAGCCCACGCTCGTCGCGGACCGGCATCCCCCACTCGGTGTCGTAGTACTCCTTCATCAGCGGGTCGGTCGCGGCCCACTCCGGGCGGGCCAGACCGTCGTCACCGAGCACCGTCATGCAGCCAGCCTCTCACTGGGTGTGCCCTGCCCCGCCGAGGTCAGCTGACCTTGTGCTGGCGTCCCTGCCAGTAGTTCCACGCGAGCGTCACCAGGACGGCGCCGACGATCGAGCCGATGATGCCACTCGGCCGCAGCGCCAGGCCGTCGCCGGACAGCAGGCTGATCAGCAGACCGCCGATGAAAGAGCCGAGCAGTCCGGCGAGGAGGGCGGCCGTCCAGTTGATGCCGTGGGTGCGGCTGCCGAGCACGAGCTGGGCCGCGGCTCCCACGAGCATGCCGAACAGCAGGATTGCGAGAATGAGCATGGCCTGACGCTACGGCGCCAGGGCGGCCAAGGGCAGCAGAAATCTGCGCGAGCCGCCGCCCAGCCCTGGCCGCGGTGAGCCCGTATCGGGACAGACCCGGTCAGAGGCCACCGACGCCCTCCAGGGTGAGCAGCGCCCGCTTGGCATCCGGCCCGCCGACGTACCCGCCCCACGAGCCGTCGGCGCGCACCACCCGGTGGCAGGGCACCACGACCGGCAGCGGGTTGGTGGCGCAGGCGGTGCCGACGGCGCGGACGGCCTTCGCGTTGCCGGCCGCGGCCGCGACCTGCGCGTAGCTCTCCGTGTGGCCGTAGCCGATCTCCGGCAGGTGGGCGAGCACGTGCGCGCGGAACCCGGAGGAGAGCCGCCGGTCGAGGGGTACGTCGAACGCGCGGCGGGTGCCGGCGAAGTACTCGTCGAGCTCGCGGGCCGTCACGTCGAGCCGCGCGGGCGCCCGCAGAACCCGCGGGCTCACCCGGTCGGCGAGCGCGGCCAGGACCGCGTCGTGACCCTCGACGTCGTAGGCCACCCGCACCAGCCCGACCGGTGTCGCCGCCAGCAGCAGGGTGCCGACGGGGGTGTCGAGGGTGCGGTAGGCGACGTCGAGCAGGTCGTCGCGCTCGGCCTCCGCGACCAGGCGGTCGTGCAGGGCCGGGCTGGGGGTGGCGTCGGACAGCGACGCGAAGAGGTCGTTCACGGTGTCTCCTCAGGAGGGGTTGGTTCGAGCAGGGCGCGGCGGAGCGCGGCGATCCCGTCGGCGGCCGCACGGCGCGCAGCGGCCTCGGAGCCCCCGACGATGGCCGCCACCTCGCGGTGCGGAAGCCCGGCGACGTGGTGGTAGGCCACGGTCAGCCGCTGCTTGTCGGGCAGCCGCCGCAACGCCTGCCACAGCGCGTCGTCCGGAGCGTCCGTCGGCGCGACGGGGCGTTCCGGTACGGCGTCCACCGGAGTCGCACGACGAGCGTCGGCCCGTCGTACGTCGATCGCCTTGCGGTGCGCGATCGTCACCAGCCACGCCTCGACGTTCGCGCCGTCCGGGAGGTCCGGGTAGGCGCGCAACGCCGACAGGAACGTCTCCGACCACGCGTCGTCGGCGTCCACCGGCCCGAGCACCGCGCGGCAGACCCGCAGCACGGTCGGCCCGTGTGCGTCCACGACCTGCTCGAAGGGTGTCTTCACGTCAGGTAGACGCTCGCACAGGCCGTTCCGTGAGGTCGCGGTCCAGGACATTCGTCCGGGTGGCCCGGTGAGCGGCACCTGAGTGGCCGAACTCGACACGGTCCGGGGCGTCGTGAAGGTCGCGCGCTGATCGCCGGCCTGTAACGCGGGGTTCGGGACGCTCCACACGAGGTGTGGCACGACTCCAGCGTCCATAACCCCGCGTTACAGCTGGGCGGGTGCGACCGGACTAACGTGACCGCCATGGAGGACCACGCCTGCTGCGCCCCGGCCGGACCGGTGTCGACGGGCCCGCCCGAGGCACCGACCCGCAGCGGCCGGCAGCCCCGCGGGCAGGTGCCCATCCCGGCGGGGACGTTCGCCATGGGCGACCCGTTCGGCGAGGGGTACGCCTCCGACGGTGAGACGCCGGTGCACGACGTACGACTCGAGGCGTTCCGGATGGACGCCACCACGGTCACCAACGCGCAGTTCGCGACCTTCGTCAAGGACACCGGGCACCTGACCGGCGCCGAGGAGTTCGGCGTCTCGGCGGTGTTCCACCTCGCCTGGCAGCGCAACACCGCCCGCAAGGAGCGCGACCTGCTCAACCGGGCGGCCGGCACCCCGTGGTGGTACGCCGTCCGCGGCGCCGACTGGCGCTCCCCCGAAGGGCCGGGCTCCGACGTCAGCCGCCGGCAGAACCACCCGGTGGTGCACGTCTCCTGGTACGACGCGCAGGCGTACGCCGCGTGGGCGGGGAAGCGGCTGCCGACGGAGGCGGAGTGGGAGTACGCCGCCCGGGGCGGCCTGCCGGGGAAGCGGTTCGCCTGGGGCGACGAGCTCACCCCACGCGGCCGGTGGATGTGCAACATCTGGCAGGGCGACTTCCCCACCCTCAACACCGAGGCGGACGGCTTCCTCACCACCGCACCGGTGAAGTCCTACGCACCCAACGGCCACGGGCTGTCCTGCACCGCCGGGAACGTCTGGGAGTGGTGCGCGGACTGGTTCGCCCCCGACTACTACGAGCACTCGCCCGCCGTCGCCCCTCCTGGGCCGGAGACCGGTGAGCAGCGGGTGATGCGCGGCGGGTCGTACCTCTGCCACGACTCCTACTGCCACCGCTACCGGGTCGCCGCGCGGTCGAGCAACACCCCGGAGTCGACCGCCGGGAACATCGGCTTCCGCTGCGCTTCCTGAGCGGTACAGACGGGCCGTCCGGCGACCGACCTGTCCCGTTTAGGGTGGAGTCCGTGTTCTCCGACGACCTCGTGGCGTTCTGGGCGGAGCGTCACCTCTGCACGGTGACCACGCTCCGCGCCGACGGCTCCCCGCACGTCGTACCCATGGGCGTCGTCCTCGACCCCGACAGCTCCCTCGCCTGGGCGATCACCTCGCGTACGTCGCAGAAGGTCGCCAACCTGCGCAACGGCAGCGACCACCGGATCGCGGTCTGCCAGGTCGACGGCCGGCGCTGGTCGACGATCGAGGGCACGGCCGAGGTGCGCGGCGACGCCGCCGACGTGGCCGAGGCCGTCCGCCGCTACACCCAGCGCTACCGCGTGCCGCGCGAGAACCCGCGTCGCGTCGCACTCCGCATCGAGATCACCCGCGTCCTCGGCAACCTCTGAAAGGCACCCTGTGAAGCAGCAGTTCCGTCTCGACACCCAGCCCGTCGCCGACCCGGCGAACGTCCTGCAGGGCGACCGCTACCGGATCACCGTGCTCGACGCCGGCCTCGTCCGGCTCGAGTACGACGAGTCGGGGACGTTCGAGGACCGGGCGTCGCAGACCGCCGTGCACCGGGCGTTCCCGGCGACCGACTTCACGGTCACCGAGAAGGACGGCCTGCTGGAGATCCACACCGAGCGGCTGCACCTGATCTACGACAAGGGCCCGTTCACCACCCACGGGCTGTCGGTGCAGGCCAAGGGCGGCTACCACTCCAACGACTCGGTGTGGCGCTACGGCACGAAGACCCCGAACCTCGGCGGCACCGCGCGGACCCTCGACGACATCGACGGCGCGATCCCGCTCGAGGACGGCGTGCTCGCCTTCAACGGCGTCGCGGTCGTCGACGACTCCAGCACCGTGCTGCTGGAGGACGACGGCTGGATCGCCGAGCGCCGCCCGGGCACCCTCGACCTCTACGTGTTCTCCTACGGCCGCGACTACAAGGCCGCCCTCAAGGCGCTGTACGCGCTCTCCGGCCCGACGCCGCTGCTGCCGCGTTACGCGCTCGGCAACTGGTGGAGCCGCTACCACCCCTACACCGCCGACGAGTACGTCGACCTGATGGACCGGTTCCGCGCCGAGCGCGTCCCGCTGTCGGTCGCGGTCATCGACATGGACTGGCACTGGGTGGACATCGACCCCAGGTACGGCAGCGGCTGGACCGGCTACACCTGGAACACCGACCTGTTCCCGGACCCGAAGCAGTTCCTCGCCGACCTGCACGACCGGGGCCTGGCGACCTCGCTCAACGTGCACCCGGCCGAGGGTGTGCACGCGCACGAGACGGCGTACACCGCCATCGCGGAGCGGATGGGCATCGACCCGGACTCCGAGCTGCCGGTGAACTTCGACCCGACCGACCCGGACTTCATCGAGGCCTACTTCGAGGAGCTGCACCACCCGCTCGAGGACGAGGGCGTCGACTTCTGGTGGCTCGACTGGCAGCAGGGCGGGGTCACCAAGGTCGCCGGGCTCGACCCGCTGTGGCTGCTCAACCACTTCCACTACCTCGACTCCGGCCGCGACGGGAAGCGGCCGCTGACGTTCTCCCGCTACGCCGGCATCGGCAGCCACCGCTACCCGATCGGGTTCTCCGGCGACACGCACATCACCTGGGAGTCGCTGGACTTCCAGCCGTACTTCACCGCCACCGCGTCCAACGCCGGCTACGGCTGGTGGAGCCACGACATCGGCGGTCACTTCAAGGGCTACCGCGACGACGAGCTGGCCACCCGCTGGGTGCAGCTCGGTGTGTTCTCGCCGGTCAACCGGCTGCACTCCGGGCTCAACCCGTTCAACACCAAGGAGCCGTGGCGGTTCCCGGCGGCGGCCGAGCAGGTGATGACCGACTTCCTGCGGCTGCGGCACCGGCTGCTGCCGTACGTCGCGACGATGAACCTGCGCGCGCACGCCGAGGGCGAGCCGATCGTGCAGCCGATGTACTACGACCACCCCGAGCAGGGCGTGGCCTACGACGTGCCCAACCAGTTCATGTTCGGCAGCGAGCTGCTCGTCGCGCCGATCACCTCACCGGCCGACCGGGACACCGGGCTGGGCCGGGTCAAGGCGTGGCTGCCCGAGGGCAGCTGGACCGACGTGTTCACCGGACAGACCTACACCGGCGGGCGCTCGCTGTACCTCCACCGCGACCTGACCTCGATCCCGGTGCTGGCCAAGGCCGGCGCGATCGTGCCGCACGCCGCCGAGGACGAGCTGCTCGACGGCACCGGCGTGCCGTCGGTGGTCGAGCTGAAGGTGTACCCGGGTGCCGACGGCGAGCTCACCCTCGCCGAGGACAACGACGACGACCGGTGGGCGCTGACCCGGATCACCTACGACGACGCCTCGGGCGAGGTCACGGTGCACGACACCGAGGGGCACCGGGACACGCTGCCCGACGACCGGACCTACCGGGTCGAGGTGGTCCGCACGTCGACGACCCCCGCCGAGCGGGCCTTCGCGCTGCTCGACCGGGCGCAGATCGGGTTCGACCTCAAGGCCCGGGTCCACGACCTGGTCCGCACGTACGAGCCCGCCGACGCCGTCCTCGCCCTGCAGGGCCTCGACCTCTCGCCGTACCTCCTCGGCGCCCTCAGCGAGATCCTCCTCGGCTGACGCCGACGCTGACTTGGCGCATCTGGCGCCCAGAACCCGCTGACTTGGCGCATCTGGCGACGCCTGCTTCGCCAGATGCGCCAAGTCAGGGTCAGGTTCGTCGCCAGACGCGCCAAGTCAGCGTCAGAGGGAGAGGGACTCGCGGACGTAGGTCCAGAGCCGGTCGAGGTCGGCGGCGGACTCGCGGGTGGTGGGCAGGTAGTGCTCGGGGCGGGGGGCTCGGTCCATCCAGAACTGGCCGCCGCCGGGGGCGGGGTCGGTGGCGGCGAGCCAGACGATCGTGTCGGCGCCGGTGGCGGGGTCGCGCAGCAGCGGGCCCATGACCTTGTGGAAGACCGGCAGCGACGTGACGACACCGGGAGTGTCGGCCCAGCCCGGGTGCATGGTGTGCAGGGCGATGCCGTCGGCGGCCCACCGCTCCTGCAGGACCGGTGCGAGCGCGACCTGCATCCGCTTGGTGCGGGCGTAGGCGACGGTGCCGGTGTACTCCCCCTCGCGGAACTCCGGGTCGGAGGCGGCGAGCTTCTGGGCGTACATCCCACCCGACGACACCACCACGACCCGCGCTCCCGTCAGCACCGGGCGCAGCAGCTCGGTCATCAGCACCGGCCCGAGCACGTGCGTCGCGAGCGCCACCTCGTGCCCGTCCGCGGTCTCCTGCCGGGAGGGCGGCATCGCACCCGCGTTGTGCACGAGTACGTCGATCCGCTCGGTCGACCCGCGCAGGGCGGAGGCGAACGCGCGCACCGACGACAGGTCGGACACGTCGCACCGGTGCAGCAGGACCTCGGCGCCCGGGACCTCGCCCCGGATGTCGGTGACGGCGTCGCGTCCCTTGGCGAGGTCCCGGACCACGAGGTGCACGGTCGCACCGAGGCGGGCCATCGCGACGGCGGCCGCCTTGCCGAGGCCGGAGGAGCCGCCGGTGACCACGACGGCCCTGCCCGCCAGGGATCCGGGGCGGGGGTCGTCGCGGTCCCAGGTCGGCCGGCGCAGCCAGTAGCCGATCTTGGTGTAACCGGGCACGACGGTCCGGTCCAGGGCCGTGTCCAGAGCCCTCGTGAGCAGGTGACTCATGCGGTGACTCCTACGTCCTGGAGCACGGCGGTCGCGGCGCGGCGGCCGGAGACGAGGGCGCCCTGGATGCTGCTGGTGTCCCGGTGGTCGCCGGCGACGTACACCTCACCGACCCGCACCGGCTTGCGCAGCGGGTGCGGCGCGGGCATGCCGGGGAGGGCCTGCGGCAGGTCGTAGGTCGCGACGAGCTCCCAGCCGGTGGTGTCGGTGCCGTGCAACCGGGCCAGGGCGGCGCGCACGTCGTCGCCGTCCACGTCGGCGGGCAGCGTGCCGTGCACCATCGAGGTCGCGATCAGGGCGCGCCCGGGCGGGGCGTACTCCGGCGCCGCCTCGGACAGCACCATCGTGTTCGCCACCGGTGACGACGGCTCGTCGAGCAGCAGGGTCGCGGTGGCCTCGGGGAAGTCCGGCGCCGCGTGGTAGACGGTGGTGACGCCGCGGGCCGGTGGCGCGGTCAGGCCACCGGGCAGCAGCCCGGCCGCCGCCCAGCCGTCGGTGGCGACCACCACCGCTCGCCCCTCGACGGTGCCGGCGGCGGTGCCGACCCGGTGGGGTGCGACCTCGCGCACGGGGGTGCCGAGCCGCACGGTGCCGGCCGGGAGCCCGGCGGCGAGCTGCTCCGGAAGCGCCTGCATGCCGGCGGCCGGGACCGTCGACTCGCCGCGCACGAACATCCGCATCATCAGGTCGGTGAAGCGCCGCGTCGTCGACAGGTCCTGCTCCAGCAGCACCCCGGCGAAGAACGGCCGGAGCACGCCGTCGACCACGTCCTGCGGGATGCTCGCCCGCCGCCACGCCTCGGCCGCGGACAGGTCGTCGCGGTGCTTGATGCCCCCGACGGGCAGGGTGGCGCACAGCCCGGCGTACAGCCCGAGCGCGGCCTTGCCGCCGATCCCGCCGACCGGCAGGCCCAGGGCCGCCGCCGCGCCGCTCGGCCGGCGCACCGGGTTGGCCAGCACGACCCGCTCGCCGTCGACGCGCACACCGGCCGCCGGGTCGAAGGGCCGCAGGTCCAGGGCGGCCAGGTCGACGACCCGCTGCACCTCGGGGTAGCCGGTGTTGAGCACCTGGAAGCCGCGGTCGAGCGTGTACCCGTCGACGTGGTCGGTGCGCACCCGGCCGCCGACGGCGTCGCCCGCCTCGAGGACGAGTACGTCGAGCCCGCGGCTCGTCAGGCCGCGGGCGCACGCGAGCCCGGCCAGCCCGGCACCGACGATGACGACGTCGGCCTTCTCGACGCTCATGACCGACCTGGGGGGCGTGCCGGAACGACGTGCGACGGGCGGCAGTCATCGGGAGCGCTCCCGCTCCTCCAGCGCGAGCCGCACCGCGTCGTCGAAGCCCATGGGCTCGAAGGGGACGACCTCCCGGATGGCGTCGTCCTGCACGACCACCTCGTTGGCCATCGAGTCCACCAGCGACCGGCCGGCCTGCGTGTCCACGTCGGTGACCAGGGACAGCCACCGCGACGAGAGGCCGGGCGAGAGCAGCGGCACCGGCACGATCGGCAGCGGCCGGTGCTTGACCGCCGCCACCCGCTGCAGCATGTCGGAGTAGCGCAGCACGTCCGGCCCGCCGATCTCGTAGACCGCGCCGGTCGCCCGCTCGTCGTCGAGCACGCCGACGAGGTAGCGGACCACGTCGGACACGGCGATCGGCTGGGTGCGGGTGCGCACCCAGCGCGGCGTGACCATGGCGGGCAGGTGGTCGACGAGCTGACGGGTGATCTCCCAGGAGATGCCACCGTTCCCGATGATGATGCCGGCGCGGAGCACGGTGACCGGCACGCCGGCCGTGCCGAGCAGGCTCTCGACCTCGCGCCGGCTGCGCAGGTGCTTCGACAGGTCGTCGGACTCGCTGCCCAGGCCGCCGAGGTAGACGATCTGCTCGACGCCCGCCTCCGCCGCGGCCCGTCCGAACGCGGTCGCGGCCTCGGCGTCGAGGCGCTCGAAGTCCTTGGAGTCCAGCGAGTGCACGAGGTAGTACGCCGCCCGGCAGCCCTCGAGCGCCGCGGGCAACGTGTCCGGGTCGTGCACGTCGCCGCGCACCGGGGTGCCCGCCCCGTCGTAGGTGTCGGGGTGCCGGGTCATCGCGCGTACGTCGTGCCCCGCCTCGACGAGCACCGGGACGAGCCGACGGCCGACGAAGCCCGAGGCGCCCGCCACCAGGACGGATCCCTGCTCGGGTGATGTCACGTGGTCTCCTCCTCGGTCCCGCGACGGCTTCGCTGGGGCGCTGCGGCCGCGGCTGCTGGAGCCCGATCTCGCCGCCGACGCGACCGCCGTACGGAACGACCGTGGTCGGCGAGCCCGTCGCGGAAGCAGGTCATCGGCCGAGGTCGAGCCATGATGACTCGGGGGTTCCCGCTGCCGGACCGATCATGCGCGGGCACCGGTGGAGGTGGTGAGGGTGGTCGCCTTGGTGGGCGCGCTACGGCGTCTCGGTGACGACCTGCTGGGCGAGGTACTGCTGGAGCCCGACCCGCTCGATCGCGTCGAGCTGGCTCTCGAACCAGTCCGCGTGCGACTCCTCGTCGCGGACCATCTCCTCGAACACCGCGGCCGTGCCGTGGTCGCCGAGGTCGTGGCACTCCTGGGCGCCGGTGTTGAACTGTGCGACCGCGGCCTTCTCACTCTCCAGCGCGAGGCGCAGCATCTCCTCGGCCGTCTCCCCGACCGTGATCGACCCCAGCTTCTGCAGGTTGGGGTGACCCTCGAACATCAGGATCCGGTTGATCAGCGCGTCGGCGTCCTTCATCTCGTCGATCGACAGGTCGTAGAAGACCTTGCCGAGCCGACCCAGACCCCAGTTGTCGAGCATCCGCGCGTGCAGGAAGTACGTGTTGGTGACCGTGAGCTCGAAGGTCAGCGCCTGGTTGAGGAGCTCCACGACACGGGGGCTAGCTGGCTGCAACGTCGACCTCCGGGGACGGGGCGATCAGGGAGGCCCCATGCTCACACACCAGGCGCTTGAGCGAGAAGACGCAGGCGCCGCAGTCCTGCCCCGCGCCGGTGGACCGGCAGACCCCGGCCAGCGATCGGGCGCCGTCCCGCACAGCGGCCGCGACGGCGCGGTCGGAGACCACGCGGCAGTGGCAGACGATCACGGCGGGCTCCCCGGTTGTCGAAGTAAGGCGCACCTAAATTATGTGAGGCATACCTAACTCACCGCAACCCCACTCGTGGCTCCGTCCGAGGTGTGGGAAGGTCACGAGCGGGTAACAGCACACCTGAAACGTTCGGCAGAGCCGGTCGGGGACGGCGCCACCACCCGCCCCCGGCCGGCTCTCCGTCCGTTCCGGACGCGCCGACGCCGGCCGCCCCGGATGTCTGCTCGACGTGACACCCTGGTGACGTCATGACCCGGACCCTGCTCGCCGTCGACGGCAACTCGCTCCTGCACCGCAGCTTCCACGCGTCCGCGCGCACCGGGTTCCGCACGCCGGACGGCCGGCCGATGTGGGCGGTGCGCGGGCTGCTGCAGCACCTGGTGGCGGCGGTCGACCGGGTCTGCGCCGACGCCGTCGTGGTCGGGTTCGACGACCCGGAGGCCAGCGTGCGACGCGACCGCTGGCCGACGTACAAGGCGCACCGCGCGCCCAAGCCGCAGACCCTCGAGGAGCAGCTGCTCAGCGCCGTCGAGGTGCTCCGCGAGATGGGCGTGGTGGTCGTGGTCCCGCCGGGCCTGGAGGCGGACGACGTGCTCGCGTCGGCGGCGGCCTACGCACCGACGGTCGGCGCGCGCACCGTGGTGGCGACCTCCGACCGGGACTCGTTCCAGCTGATCGACGAGCACACCAAGATGCTGCGGATCCTCAACGGCGGGGTCGACGCGTCGCCGCTGCTCGACCCGCGCCGGCTGGTGCTGGTGGCCGGGGTGCGGCCGGACCAGTACCTCGACTTCGCCGCGCTGCGCGGCGACACCTCCGACAACCTGCCCGGTGTCGCGGGCATCGGCCCCAAGACCGCGGCCCGCCTGCTCGAGGAGTTCGGCTCGGCCGCGGCGGCGTTCGACGACGCGGCCGGCGACGGCGCGCGCTGCGCCCGGGCGGTCGGCCGGTCGACCGCCCGCAAGCTCGCCGACCCCACGGCGCGGGAGACGTGGGAGCACAACTGCCGGGTGATGACCATGCAGCCGACCGCCGACCTCGGGCTCGACCTGCCGGCCGGCGTGGGTTGCCTGCCGCTGGAGGTCGAGGCGGTGCGGGCGACGTACGCCCGGATGGACCTGCACGTGCCGACCGCGGTGCGGGCGCTGACCGGTGCCGAGGTGCCGGCACCGCAGCCGCGGGACGTCGACGCGGGCTGGGTGCCGCGCTCTCGCCGGATGACGATGCGGCACCCACCGCTGCCGAAGCCGGTCGAGCCGGCCTCCGTGCAGGAGACGCTCTTCTAGAGGGTGCGGTCCAGCCAGTCCGACAGTGTCGTGACCGCGGACGCGGACAGCCCGTGCCCGCCGGGGTCGAGATACGCGGTCAGCGCCGCCCCGGACTCCTCGTGGAGGTAGGCCCAGGTGCGGTCCAGCAGGTCCGCCGGGATCACCCGGTCCTGCGCACCGCGGGCGACGAGCACCGGCACGCCTTCCAACCGACCGGCGTCCACGGGGACGCCGGCGTCGAACGGCAGCGTGCCGAGCAGCACGGCGACGCCGGCCCACCGGGCCGGGTCGGCCAGCAGGAGTCCGCCGGCGAAGGCGGCACCGCCGCTGAACCCGACGAGCACGACCGGCCGCTCCCCCGCCTCGGCGTCGAGCCAGTCCCGGAACCACGCCATGGTCTCCGCGAGCGACTCCGCGACCGGACGGCCGATGCCGCGGTTGGCGAACCAGGCGAAGCCGCCACCCTCGGCGATCGGCGCGCGCACGGCCGCGTAGGCCAGCCGGCGCGGCAGGTGCCCGGCCAGCGTGGCGATCTGCTCCTCGTCGGAGCCGCGGCCGTGCAGCAGCACCACCAGCGGGGCGTCCGGGTCGGTCGCGCCGCGGTGCGTCAGGACCGGCTCCGCGAACGTCGTCACACGCTCTCCTCGACGATCCGGCCCGCGGTCCGGCGGCCGCCCCAGCGGCGCAGCTCGCCGGCCAGGTCGAGCCGCTCGGTGCCGGCGCTGTGCGCCATCTCCCCCCAGGAGTCGCGCGGCAGCATCCACATCACCTCGAACTCGTTGCCGTCCGGGTCGATGCCGTAGACGCTCTTGGTGGCGCCGTGGCTGGACTCGCCGGTGAACGCGTCGAGGTTGGCGAGCGTCAGGCGTGCCTGCTCGAGGTCCTCGATCGTGTCGACCTGCCAGGCGAGGTGGTAGAGCCCGACGGTCCCGGGACGGCGCGGCGGGGCGTCCGCGCCGAGCCCGAACAGACCGAGGTCGTGGTGGTTCTGCGAGCCAGGCATCCGCAGGAAGGCGGCGTTGGCGCGGGGCTCACGGGCGACCACCTCGGTGCCGAACGCGTCCCGGTAGAAGCTCAGCGCTCGCTCCAGGTCGGACACGAAGAGGACCGCGTGGTTGAGGCGTACGGCGGAGATGGTCATGGTCGCTCCTGACGGGTGTGCTCAGGCGTTCGCCGGGACGGCGATCGCGGAGACGTCGAACTCCAGCTTGATCTTCTCGCTGACGAGCACGCCACCGGTCTCCAGCGCGGCGTTCCAGGTCAGGCCCCAGTCCTTGCGGTTGATGCTCGTGGCGCCCTCGAAGCCGACGCGGAGGTTGCCGAACGGGTCGCGGGCGGAGCCGGTGGACTCGAAGTCGATCGTGACCGGGTTGGTGACGCCCTTGATGGTGAGGTCGCCGGTGACGGTCCAGGTGGCGGCGTCGGCCCGGGTCACGGAGGTGGTGACGAAGCCGATCTCCGGGAAGGTCTCGACGTCGAAGAAGTCGGCCGAGCGCAGGTGCGCGTCCCGGTCGGCCTGGCCGGTGCTGATGCTGGCGGCGCGGATGTTCACCTTGGCGGAGGAGGCCGCCGGGTCGGTGGTGTCGAGGTGCGCGCTGCCCTCGAACTCCCCGAACTGGCCGCGGACGGTGGTCACCATCGCGTGCCGGGCGGAGAAGCCGATCCGGGTGTGGGTGATGTCGAGCGTGTAGTCCCCGGCGATGTCGTCGATGGCGGCGGTGGGGGCGTCGAAGACCGGAGCGACAGGCGTCGCGGCGGTCGTGACGGTGGCCTTGGCGGAACGGTTGAACAGACCCATGACGAGCTCCTATTAGTTGAAGGTTCAAGCGATGGTTCGAGACTACTCCGCGTTTGTTGAAGAGTCAACAATCTGTCTGGACACGCGGCTGCGTCCGCCGTACGTCGACCCGCGGCCGCGGCTGCGGCGAAAGATGCGGAGGCCCGGCCCGGGGCCTAGCGTCGGACCAACTCATCGACCCACGGAGGAGCACCCGTGAAGCTCTCGACCCGCAACCAGCTCGCCGGCACCGTCACGTCGGTCACCACCGGCGAGGCGATGGCCGTGGTGAAGATCCGCCTCGACGGCGGTCCGGAGATCACCTCCTCGATCACCAAGGAGGCCGCCGAGGACCTGGGCCTCGCCGAGGGCAGCAAGGTCACCGCATTGATCAAGTCGACCGAGGTGGCGCTGGCCGTCGAGTGACCCGGGAAGGCCCGGCGCCGCGGCGGAGGGTGAAGAATCGGCACGGGTTGGCGGGATTCCCCCACGGACCGGAGAGTCCGGCTCAGACTCGTCGTGTGATCCGTGTCCGCCTCATGTGCGCCTACAGCGGCTGGCCGTTGTGGGACGACGAGGGCAGCACCTCGTCCGAGGACTGGCCGCAGCTCACCCGCCGGCTCGTGGCGGACCTGACGGCGTGGCAGTCGTTCCACGAGCGGCACATCGCCGGACGCGACCGGTGGACCGGGCCGCACCACCTGCTGACCAGCAGCAGACGGGCCGCCCGGCGATGGTTCGACGAGGAGGGCAGCCGGCTCCACCGGCGGCTGCAGACCGAGCTCGGCCGCGGCTACCTCGTCGACCTGAGGCTCTGACCCCCGCTCACAAGGCCTGAGGCGCCGGGCGCAGCAGCCGCTCGCCTCGCGGGGGCTCGCGGCGCCGGCGCAGCCTGGTGCGGACGAACCACTCGGCCACCACGAGGTTCGGCACCCAGCAGGCCCAGGCCACGACGGCGTACCCGACCCGCTCGCCGAAGGCCGCCTCCAGGAACGGGAGGTACAACCGCAGCGTGACGGCGGCGAAGATCAGCGCGTAGCTGCGCGTCATCCACTCGCGGTGGCTCTGCACGTTGCCGGTGCGGATGCGCACCAGCGCGTAGGTCGTGGCGATGAGCACGCCGGACCCGAGCAGCAGGAAACCCACGTCGGAGACGGTGCCCGACGCGGAGAACTGCGCCATGTACACCCCGCCCAACGCGCCCACCAGGGCACCGGTGATGTAGACCCGCCCGAGCGCCCGGTGGAACGCGAAGTGCCGCTCACGCAGCGACCTCAGGAACTGGAACGGCCCGGTCACCACGGCGAGCATCATCGCGCCGATGTGCACCAGCAGCCCGAACGTCCGGGCCTCGTAGACCTCACGCTGCCGCGGGAAGTACGCCGCCGAGCCGTACACGAAGTAGCGCAGCCCGATCAGCGCCATCAGCACGGCGAGGAACAGCAGCAGGCCCCAGCCGACCTTGGTGCGCGCTGTCCACATCGGCGGCCTCCGGGCGCCCGGGGAGACGGACCTCCCCATTGAACGGGCGCCGGACGGCCACCGACCATGGTCCTGCTGGACGGGGTGCGTCTACGGCACCATCCAGCCGAGCACCGGCGTCGCCTGCAGCCCGACGATCACGCACATCAGCACCAGCATCACGAGGCTCCAGCCGATCACCTTGCGGAAGATGTCGCCCTCCCGGCCGGCCATGCCGACCGCGGCCGCGGCGATCGCAAGGTTCTGCGGGCTGACCATCTTGCCGAGCACGCCGCCCGACGAGTTGGCCGCGGCCATCAGCACCGGGTCGAGACCGGCCTGACCAGCGGTCTGCACCTGCAGGGCGCCGAACAGCGCGTTCGCCGACGTGTCCGAGCCGGTCACTGCCACGCCGATCCAGCCGAGCATCGGCGAGAGGATCGCGAACAGGCCGCCGGCGCCGGCCAGCCAGGCACCGAGTGTGCCGGTCTGGCCGGACAGGTTCATCACGTAGGCCAGCGCCAGCACCGCCATCACGGTGATGATCGCGGACTTGAGCTCGACGTAGGTGTCGACGTACGCCTTGGCCGCTCGCCCGGGCGACACCTTGAGGATCAGCGCGGTGATGATGCCGGCGATGATCATCAGCGTGCCGGCGGCGGGCAGCCAGTTGAACGCGAACGTCGTCGAGGTGACCGGTTCGCCGGCGGTGTTCAGGACCTCGAGGCCCGGCCAGGAGAAGGCGTAGGTGTACGGCTCCTGTCCCAGGAACTCCTTGACGGCCGGGATGTTCACGATCGAGAAGATCGCGATGATCACGAGGTACGGCGCATAGGCCCTGGCCACGTCCGCGCGCGAGTCCTGGATACGCCGGTCGCCGGCGGTCGACGCACCGGCACCGGCACCGGCTCCGGCACCCGCTCCGGCACCCGCTCCGCCGCCCGCACCCGCACCCGCACCCGCACCCGAGGTCACCTTGACGTCGGCGGGCTCGGCGGCGAGCACCTCGGCCGGCGTCCAGACCCGGAGCAGCAGGACCACGGAGGCGGCGGAGACCAGCGAGGCGACGATGTCCGCGAGCGGGACGGAGATGAAGTTGGCGGCCACGAACTGGGCCACACCGAAGGCCGCGCCGCACACGATCGCGGGCAACCATGCCTCCCGGGCTCCGCGCTTGCCGTCCACGATGATCACGAGCACCAGGGGCACGAACAGGGCCAGGATCGGGGTCTGCCGGCCCACCATCGCGCCGAGGGTGTCGACCGTGAGCCCGGGGTTGTCGCTGGCGCCGGAGGACACGGTGGCGAGGGTGACGATCGGGGTGGCCAGCGCGCCGAACGCGACCGGGGCGGTGTTCGCGACCAGCGCGACGCTCGCCGCCTTGATCGGCTTGAAGCCGAGCGCCATCAGCATCACCACGGTGATCGCCACCGGCGTGCCGAAGCCGGCCAGCGCCTCGAGGAGCGCCCCGAAGCAGAACGCGATGATGATCGCCTGGATCCGCTGGTCGGGGCTGACCTTCTCGAACGAGCGCCGCAGCACGTCGAAGTGACCGGACGCGACGGTCAGGTTGTAGACCCAGATCGCGTTGATCACGATCCAGAGGATCGGGAAGAACCCGAAGGCGGCACCCTCGGTGGCGGCCAGCAGGGCCTGCCCGGCCGGCATCGCGAACAGCACGATCGCGACGACCAGCGCGACCGCGAGCGAGATCAGGCCGGCCAGCCACGCCTTGAGGCGGAGGCCGCCGAGGAGCACGAACAGGGTCAGGAGGGGTATGGCGGCACACAACGCGCTGAGGGCGAGCGAGTCACCTACGGGATTCAGGTCCTGCTGGAACATCGGGCACTCCGAGTGGTGAGGTGATGGAACGAACGGTCAGGCGCGGAGGAACGTCGCGACGGGCGCGCCGCGGATCGAGGCGTCGAGCACCTCGACGGTGTGTGCCATCCCCATCGGATGGCCGGACCGTTCGATGGCCGAGGTGACCTGCATGAGGCACCCCGGGTTGGCCGTGACGAGCACCTGCGCGCCGGTGGCGACGATGTTGGCCGCCTTCCGGTCGCCGAGCTCGCGCGCCGGCTCCGGGTTGAGGATGTTGTAGATGCCTGCCGAGCCGCAGCACAGCTCGGGCTCCGCGATCTCCTTGAGCTCCAGCCCGGGCACGCCGGTGAGCAGGCTCCGCGGCTGGGCGCGGACACCTTGGGCGTGCGCCAGGTGGCAGGCGTCGTGGTAGGCCACCGTCATCGGCAGCGGGTGGCGGGGTGCGACCGGGCCGAGCTCGTCGAGGATCTCCGAGACGTCGCGGACCTTCTCCGCGAAGGCCCGCGCACGGTCGGCGTACGCGGGGTCGTCGGCCAGCAGCTCGGCGTACTCCTTCATGGTGGAGCCGCAGCCGGCGGCGTTGACCACCACCCGCTCGACCCCGGTCTCCTCGAAGGTGTCCACGAGACGCCGGGCGTAGCGCTGCGCCTCGGGCTCGCGGCCGTTGTGCACCGACAGGGCGCCGCAGCAGCCCTGCCCCTGGGGCACGACCACGTCGCAGCCCTCGGCCTGCAGGACCCGCGCGGTCGCGGCGTTGACACCCGGGAAGAACGCGCCCTGCACGCACCCGGTGAGCAGGCCGACGACGGCGCGGCGCTCGCCCTTCGCGGGCAGGTGCGGCGGCAGCGGCTCGGGCTTGCCGAGGCGTGGCGCCAGGCTCTCCATCGCCGCGAGCTGCGGCGCCATCCGCTCGAGCAGACCGGTGCGGCGCATCGCCCGGTCGAGGCCGGTGCGCTGGAGGACGCGGAGCGGACCCCGCACGAGACGGAGCCGCTTGGGGTGCGGGAAGAGCGAGAAGATCAGTGCGCGCAACGCCTTGTCGCCGCGGCTGCGCTGGTGGCGGCGCTCGACCTGCGCCCGGGTCTGCTCGATGAGCCGGTCGTACTGCACGCCCGACGGGCAGGCGGTCACACACGACATGCAGCCGAGGCAGGCGTCCCAGTGCGACACCATCGCGTCGCTCATCGGCTCGCCCTCGAGGCCCTCCTTCATGAGGTAGATCCGCCCGCGGGGGCTGTCCATCTCCTCGCCCCACAGCACGTAGGTCGGGCAGGTGGGCAGGCAGAAGCCGCAGTGCACGCAGTCACCGATCAGCGCCGCGTCCGGCGGGTGGTGCTCGTCGAAGGCGCCCCCCGGCGCGGGCATGCCCAGGTCGACCGGCGCGACGATGCTGCCGGTCTCCCCCAGATGGGCCTGGTCGGTCATCTCAGATGCCTCCTACGAACCGCCCCGGCGCGAGCCGGTGGTCCGGGTCGAACTGGTCCTTGACGCGGCGCATCAGGTCGAGGCCGTGCACCGGCCCCCACACGTCCACGGCCTGCTTCACCTCGGGCGGACCGTCCACCACGACGACGCTGCCCTGGTGCCGGGAGCACACGTCGCGCAGCCGCGCCAGCGCCTCCGGTACGTCGTCCGGGCGACCCAGCGCGGCGTACAGGACACCGCCGCCGGTCGAGCCCCGCACGGCGGCGCCGACCTCGTGGAGGGTCGCCACCACGTCGCGCACCCCGGACAGCACGCAGGTGAGCTTGAGACCGGTCTCGCCCGGCCGCCACGGGTAGGTCCCCCAGCCGGCCGCCGGCTCGTCGGACACCGAGGCGTCCGCGCCGAGCATCGACACGGCCGCACCGGCGCGGGCCTCGACGCCGGCGGCCTTGCCGCCGTAGAGCACGGTGAGCGTGCCCGCGCCGTCCACCGGCCAGTCGAGCTCGAGCGCGCCGGGCACCGTCTGGCTGTGCACCACCGCCTGGGTGAGGTCGTGCACCCGGCCGGGGTCGTCGACGGGCAGGGTCACCCACCGCTGCACCTCGGGCAGCGGGTGCAGCCTGAACAACGCCTCGGTGACGACGGCGAGGCTGCCGAACGCGCCGATCAGCAGCTTGCCGAGGTCGTAGCCGGCGACGTTCTTGACCACGCGGCCGCCGGCCTTGGCCACGACCCCGTCGGCGCGGACGACCGTGATGCCGATGAGCAGGTCGCGGGCGGTGCCGGCGAGCATCCGCTGCGGGCCGGAGGCGTTGGTGGACAGGGATCCGCCGATGCTGGCGCCGGGCACGGTCTCGTCGACGACCAGCCGCTGCCCCGCCTGCCCGACGACGTGCTGCAGGTCGGCGAGGCGGGTGCCGGCCTGGGCCTCGACGATGAGGTCGCCGGCGGCGTGGTCGAGGACCTGGTCCATCGCGCTCAGGTCGACCAGGACGTCCGCGGACGTGGGCGGCAGGCCCCAGGTGAGCTTGGTGCCGCGTCCCCGGGGCACCACGGTGAGCCGGTGCGCGGCCGCCGCCCTGAGCACCTCGGCGACCTGGTCGGTGCTCGCCGGTCGGGCCACCAGACCGACCGGGACACCGTCGACGGCGTCGTCGGGACCACCGTCGCGGACGTCCTCGCACGTGGAGGCGAGTGCCTCGCGGGCGGTGCCGGTCAGGGTGTCCATCAGAAGGCCTCCGCCAGGCCGGCTTCCTGCAGGGGGTGCACGCCCTTGCGCCGGCCGGGGACCTCGCCGCACAGGCGGGGCGTCGGGAAGATCTTGCCGGGGTTCGAGATCCCGCTCGGGTCGAAGGCGCAGCGGACCAGCTGCATCGTGTCGAGGTCGTCGGCGTCGTACATCTTCGGCATGTACTTCGCCTTGTCCATGCCGACGCCGTGCTCGCCGGTGATCGAGCCGCCGTGCTCGATGCACAGGTCGAGGATCGCGCCGCTGACCTCCTCGGCCGCCTCGGCGGCGCCCTCGACGGCCTCGTCGAACAGCACCAGCGGGTGCAGGTTGCCGTCGCCGGCGTGGAAGACGTTGGCGACCCGGACACCGGAGGTGCCGGAGAGGTCGGCGATGGCCTTGAGCACCTCGGGCAGCGCGGTGCGCGGGATGACGCCGTCCTGGACGATGTAGTCGGGGCTGATCCGGCCGACCGCGGCGAACGCGGACTTGCGGCCCTTCCAGATCAGCGCCCGGTCGGCGGGGTCGGTGGCCAGCCGCTGCTCGAACGATCCGGCCTCGCGGCAGAGCCGCTCGACCTCGGCGTACTCCTCGGCCACCTCGACCGCGGCGCCGTCCAGCTCGATGACCAGGACCGCGCCCGCACCGTCGGGGTAGTTGCAGTGCACGGCCTCCTCGGCCGCCTCGATCGCGAGCGCGTCCATCATCTCGATCGCGGCCGGCAGCACGCCGGCGGCGATGATCGCGGAGACCGCGGCGCCGGCCTGGTCGGTGGACTCGAAGCCGACGAGGATCGTGCGCACCTCCTCCGGCAGCCGGACCAGCCGGACGGTGGCGGAGGTGACCACGCCGAGGGTGCCCTCGGAGCCGACGACGGCCCCGAGCAGGTCGTAGCCCGGGGCGTCCGGGGCCGCTCCCCCGATCTCGACGAGCTCGCCCTGCGGGGTGACCAGCTCGGCGCCGAGCACGTGGTTGGTGGTGAAGCCGTACTTCAGGCAGTGCGCGCCGCCGGAGTTCTCCGCGACGTTGCCGCCGATCGAGCAGACCTGCTGGCTCGACGGGTCGGGCGCGTAGTAGTAGCCGAGGGGGGTGGCCGCCCGGGTCACGTCGAGGTTGATCACGCCGGGCTCGACGACGGCCCGCTGGTCCTCGCGGCGCACCTCGCGGATCGCCCGCATCCGGGACGTCACGACGAGCACACCGTCCGCGTGCGGGAGCGCGCCGCCGGACAGCCCGGTGCCCGACCCGCGGGCGACGAACGGGACACCGTGCTCGGCGCAGGCCTTCACCACGCCGGCGAGCTGCCGCGCGTCCTCGGGGACGACGACGAGGGCGGGGGTCACGCGGTAGTGCGCGAGCCCGTCGCACTCGTAGGTCCGCAGCCGGGCGCGGTCGGTGATGACCCCCGCCTCCGGGACCAGGTCCCGGGCGCGGGCGGTGACCGCGGCGAGCGCCCCGTCCCGACCGGTCCCGGGCCTCGCGGGGCTCAGGCCACCAGGGTCCTGGACATCGCTGGCCATGTCCGGACACCTCGCTTTCCGCAGGAGTTTCCGTATGTCAGAAAAACTTTTCCGCAATCCAGCACCCTAGGTGTGTGCCCTGGGTCACGGCAAGACGATGAGTCTCATCGGACGCCTCAGTCCGGCTGGGCGGTGAGACCGGCGCTCTCGATCCCCGCGACGGCGGCCGCCTCGTCGTTGTCGGAGGTGTCCCCGGTGACTCCGACGGCGCCGAGCAGGCCACCGTCCGGGTCGCGGACCAGCACCCCGCCGGGCACCGGCACGAGCGCGCCGCCGACCGCCGAGGTGACCGCGGCGATGAAGTAGGGCTGCTGCTCGGCGCGGCCCATGATCGACCGGGAGCCCATGCCCAGCGACAACGCGCCGTGCGCCTTGCCGAAGCCGATCTCGAAGCGCTTCGTCGACGAGCCGTCCTCGCGCTCGACGGCGACCACGTGGCCACCCGCGTCGAGCACGACCACGGTCAGCGGCTTGAGGCCCACCTGCGCCGCGTGCTTCCGGGCCCCCGCGACGATCGCGCGGGCGGTGTCGAGGTCGATGGTCCCCATCAGGCGATGCTCCGTTCGGTGGACTTCTTGTGGGCACGGCGGCGGTGCAGGATCGGCTCGGTGTAGCCGCTGGGCTGCTCCAGCCCCTCGAGCACCAGCGCCCTCGCGGCAAGGAAGGCGTCGCCGTCGAAGTCCGGCGCCATCGGGGTGTACGACGGGTCGCCGGCGTTCTGCTCGTCGACGACGGCCGCCATGCGGCGCAGCGTCTCCTCGACCTGGTCGGCGGTGACGACGCCGTGGTGCAGCCAGTTGGCGACGTGCTGCGCGGAGATCCGGCAGGTCGCCCGGTCCTCCATCAGCGGCTCGCCGGTGATGTCGGGGACCTTCGAGCACCCGACCCCGGCGTCGACCCAGCGGACGACGTACCCGAGGAGGCTCTGGAGGTTGTTGTCGATCTCCTGCTGCCGGTCCTCCCCCGACCATGAGGACGGGTCCGCGAGCGGCACCTCGAGCAGCTCCTCGCGCCTGCGGCGGCGGCCCCCGGCTGCCAGCTCCTCCTGCCGGGCCCGGACGTCGACCTGGTGGTAGTGCAGGGCGTGCACCGTGGCCGCGGTCGGTGACGGCACCCAGGCGCAGCTCGCGCCGGCCTTCGGGTGGCCGACCTTGGTGGCCAGCATGTCGGCCAGGCTGTCGGGCGCGGCCCACATGCCCTTGCCGATCTGGGCCCGGCCGAGCAGCCCGCACTCGAGACCGATGTCGACGTTGAGGTCCTCGTAGGCCTGGATCCAGGTCTCGCCCTTCATGTCGTTCTTGCGGACGACCGGACCGGCCTGCATGGAGGTGTGGATCTCGTCGCCGGTGCGGTCGAGGAAGCCGGTGTTGATGAAGGCGACCCGCTCGCGGGCGGCCTCGATGCACGCCTTGAGGTTGACCGTGGTCCGGCGCTCCTCGTCCATGATGCCGACCTTGATGGTCAACGGCGGCATCCCCACGATCTCCTCGACGCGGCTGAACAGCTCGACCGCGAAGGCCACCTCGTCGGGGCCGTGCATCTTCGGCTTGACGACGTACATGGACCCGGTCAGCGAGTTCGGGCGCTGCGACTCGCCGCGCAGGTCCCGCAGGCTGCCCAGCGCGGTCACCAGGGCGTCGAGGATGCCCTCGGGGACCTCGTTGCCGTCCCGGTCCAGCACCGCGTCGGTGGTCATCAGGTGGCCGACCTGCCGGATGAACAGCAGCGAGCGGCCGCGCAGCGTCACCTCCTCGCCGGAGGGGGCGGTGCAGGTCCGGTCGGGGTTCATCGCCCGGGTGAAGGTCTTGCCGCCCTTGGAGACCTCGGGGGCGAGGGTGCCCTCCATCAGCTCCAGCCAGTTGCGGTAGCCGACGACCTTGTCGTCCGCGTCGACCGCGGCCACGGAGTCCTCGAGGTCCATGATCGTGGAGACCGCGGACTCCAGCAGCAGGTCCTTGACCCCGGCGGCGTCGGTGGCGCCGATCGCGTCGCCGCGGTCGACCTGGATCTCCACGTGCAGCCCGTGGTGCACCAGCACGACCGCCTCGGGCGCCTCGGGCGATCCCCGGTGCCCGACCAGCTGGGCGGGGTCAGCGAGCCGGACCACGTCGTCCTTGACGGTGACGGCGAGCCCGTCGCCGTCCACGGCGTACGACGTCGCGTCGGCGTGCGAGCCACCGGCGAGCGGGAAGTGCGCGTCGAGGAAGGCCCGGCCGCGCGCGATGACCTCGTCGCCGCGCACCTTGTTGTAGCCGGTCGCCGGGCGCGAGGTCGCCCTCACGGGGGACCACGTCGGTGCCGTAGAGCGCGTCGTAGAGCGAGCCCCACCGGGCGTTGACCGCGTTGGCCGCGAAGCGTGCGTTGAGCAGCGGCACGACCAGCTGCGGTCCGGCGATCCGGGCCACCTCGTCGTCGACGTCGGCGGTGGTGACCGCGACGTCCTCGGGCTCGTCGAGCAGGTAGCCGATCTCGCGCAGGAACGCCGGGTAGGCGTGCGCGTCCGGCACGCCGGGGTGCTCCCGGTGCCAGTCGTCGATCCGACGCTGGAGCTCCTCGCGCCGGGCCAGCAGCTCGCGGTTGCGGGGGGCGAGATCGTGGAACAGCGCGTCGGCGCCCTTCCAGAACGTGTCCGGGTCGACCCCGGTGCCGGGCAGGGCCTCCTCGACGATGAACCGGTGGAGGCCGGCGGCGACGCCGAGCCCCCCGACCTGAACGCGCTGAACCATGCCACTCCCTTGCCTGGTTTTCCGTTTGGTGAAAGTTTTGATCTGTACATCGGAAACACTAAGGAAGTCTCGCCGGAGAGGGCAAGGGCCCGGTGAGACCCGGCTCACATCCGGTCCCCGAAACCGGCGGGGTCTAAACTTCCGCCAGTCGGAAGGTGGAGGTCGATGAGCGACGAGGAACAGGACGCGTCCAACGGGGACGGGCGGCGGACCGGCGGGGTGCAGTCGATCGCCCGCGCGTTCGCGGTGCTCGAGCTGATCGCGGCCCACGGTGGTGCGATGGGGCTCTCCCGGCTGGCCACCGACTCCGGGCTCCCGCTGCCGACCCTGCACCGGCTGGCGCGCACGCTCGTCGACCTCGGCTACCTGCGCCAGGAGCCGTCCCGGCTCTACGCCCTCGGTCCGCGGCTGCTGCTGCTCGCCGAGAGCTCGTCGACGATGCTGAACAGCCTCGCCCTCCCGCACCTGCGCCATCTCGTCGACGAGCTCGGGGAGACCGCGAACCTCGCGATGCTCGACGGCGACCAGGTCGCCTACGTCGCGCAGGCGCCGGGCCGGCACTCGATGCGGATGTTCACCGAGGTCGGCCGTCGCGTGCACCCGCACTGCACGGCGGTCGGCAAGGCCCTGCTCGCCTCCTCCTCCGACGAGGACGTCCGGGCCCTGCTCGGACGCACCGGCCTGCCCCGGCACACCCCGCACACGGTGACGGACCCCGACGTCTTCCTCGGGGTGCTCCAGGGCGTCCGGGAGTCCGGCTACGCCCTCGACGAGGGCGAGCAGGAGGTAGGGGTGCGCTGCGTGGCGGTGGCGGTGCCCGACACGGCGATCAGGTTGGCGGTCTCGGTCAGCGGTCCGGCGCCCCGGATGACCGACGAGCTGGTCGCGCACGCCGTACCCATCCTCCGGGAGACGACGGGACGGCTGGCCGCGGAGCTCAGCTGAGCGACGTGGCCTCGTGCGCGCCCGCTGACAACGTGCCCGACGCTGACGGAGCTCAGCCAGGCAGGTCCTCCGGGCGCTTCGCGGCGAGCTTGCCGTGCAGCAGGCCGGTGGACTGGCCGACCTCGATGAGGTATCCGTCCGGGTCCCGCATGTAGCAGCGGATCTCCGCTCCGCGGTCGATCGGCGGCGTCACGAACTCCGCCCCCTTCGCCTTCCACTCCTCGTAGCAGGCCTGGATGTCAGCGACCCGCAGGTTCAGGAAGATCGAGGTGGTGTCGCCGGGCTGGTAGTCGACCACCGAGATGCCTGGCTTGTCGGGGGTGGGCGGCCCGCCGGGGTTCATGATGATCCACGAGTTGGACAGCCTGACGATGCACGGGTTCTCATCCAGGACGACGGTGCCGCCCAGGACGCGCGAGTAGAAGTCCCGAGACCGCGCGACCTTGCGGACGGTGATGAACAACGTCACCAGAATGCCCTCGGCGGGCGTGGGGAGGTTGGCGAAGTCGATGTTGGGCGCGGGTTCGGTCATGATGGCTCCACTCCGCGGCATGTGCGGTCAGCGGCTCGCTGAGCGCGTCCTCCGGGTCTTCAACTTTCCTCGCGCGGGTGACACGAGACAACGATCCGAGCTGCATCGGCAGACCAGTCCCGCACCGGTGAGCGGGCTCGGCGGCCGCCCCGCCTCGAGGTATCGAACCCGTGCGCGACCCCATGGCGGGCGGGAACCGAAGACCACTCGGCGCAAGACCTCCTCTCCGCTGCCTGACGGTGTTCCGACTCCGGCACCTGGCCCTACTGTGAGGAGATGGCCGCAGACGCTGGGCCGAAGCTCCGGGGGCGCTCGAACGAGTGCCGAGTGAGGGAGTCGGCATGGCCAGTGTGTTGACGATCGATGTCTTCAACAGCGGATACAAGCCCATCCCCGGCGGCCCGGGATGGGATGACAGCGTCCCGGCCACCTGGCCGGCCAGCACCTCAACCCTCATCTCCGGCGAACGGGACGCCGTCCTTGTCGACGCGCTCGTCACCACCAGCGAGGGAGAACAGCTCGCGGCGTGGATCCAGGACACCGGCAAGCGGCCCCAGGCGATCTTCGTGACCCACGGGCACGCCGACCACTTCTTCGGGGCCGGGCCGGTGCTGGCCGCATTCCCCGGACTCCGGCTGATCGCATGCGACCAGCACGTCGTCGACGAGGCGCACCGCCAGACCAGCCCCACCGGGATGACGAGCTGGAACACCTGGTTCCCCGGGCAGGTCCCCCAGTCCCCGACGGTTCCGAGCCTGGCCGAGACCGACCGGCTTGACCTGGAGGGCCATCCCCTCCTGTTCCGCACGATCGGTGGCGCTGACGGCGCGCTCGCCACGATCGTGCACGTGCCGGAGCTGCGGGCGATCTGCTCCGGCGACATCGCCTACAACAACATCCACATGTGGCTCTGGAAGTCGACGCCGGACTCTCGGCAGGTGTGGCTCGAGTCGCTGGACGCGGTGGCTGCCCTCGAGCCGGTCACGGTCATCACCGGACACAAGGATCCCGACGCTCCCGACGATGACGCGACCCGGGTGCTCGACCAGTCGCGCCGCTACATCGAGGATTTCGACCGGGCCGTGGCCACCTCCGACGCGCCGCAGGAGGTGATCGCGACGATGCTCGAGAAGTACCCCGACCACGGCAACCGGTACACCCTGGTCATCGCGGCATCCAGCCAGTTCGCCTCGTGACTCCCTGGTCGTGATCCCGGCGTGTGTGGACGTCCGGAACCAGCCAATCCTCGTACCCGCCGCCACCGGGATACGAGCAAGGGCCCCTGACCGCGAAACCGCAGGTCAGAGGCCCTTGCTCTGTTGGGTGGCAGGTGAAGGATTCGAACCTTCGAAGGCAAAGCCGACGGATTTACAGTCCGCTCCCATTGGCCGCTCGGGCAACCTGCCGTGGTGGCCCCGAATTGTCGTCCGGGCTACCGGGACGAAAGAATAGCGCAGCCCGTTTGCTCGATCGAATCCGCTCCCCGGCCACGGGGAACCCGTACCTGGAGGCATCGCCGTCATGGCCGACTCGTCGTTCGACATCGTCAGCAAGCTCGACCAGCAGGAGATCGACAACGCGATCAACCAGGCGCAGCGCGAGATCAGCCAGCGCTTCGACTTCAAGAACACCGGCGCCACGATCACCCGGTCCGGCGAGCACGGCGTGGAGATCTCCGCGAACGCCGACGACCGTGCGACCGCCGTCCTCGACGTGTTCAAGGACAAGCTGATCAAGCGCAACCAGTCGCTGAAGGTCCTCGACGCCGGTGACCCGCGGCAGTCCGGGCGCGAGTCGAAGATCGACGTCACGCTCAAGGAGGGCATCTCCCAGGAGCAGGCGAAGAAGGTCGGCAAGCTGATCCGCGACGAGGGCCCGAAGGGCGTCAAGGTCCAGGTGCAGGGCGACGAGCTCCGGGTCTCCTCGAAGAAGCGCGACGACCTCCAGGCCGTGATCGCCCTCGTCAAGGGCCAGGACTACGACTTCCCGGTGCAGTTCACCAACTACCGCTGACACAGCACCGCGCTTGAGGTGCGAGCGGAGCGAGCCTCGAACCAGCGGGACGCTCAGCCGAGGACGCCGAGCACCGGGTCGAGCAGCAAGCCGGGGAACACCGAGAACACCACGCCGGCCGTGAGGGTCATCCCGATCGCGACCGCCACCCCGTTGGGTACGTCGTAGCGGGACGCCCCTTCGACGGCGGAGGGCCGGAACAGCTCACCGAGCCAGCGGGCGTAGTAGACCAGGCCGATCGCGACGTTGACGGCCATCACGACGGCCAGCCAGGTCGCGGGGCCGGCGGCCGCGTCGAACACCACGACCTTGGCCAGCAGCCCGATGATGCCCGGGGGCAGCCCGGCGAGCGCCACGAGCGCGAACGCCAGCGCCCACCCGGCCCCGGGCTCGTCCCGGATGAGGCCGCGGTAGTCGGTGAGCCGCTGAGCGGGGTAGCGGGTGCCGACGACGGCCGCGACGGCGAAGGCGCCGAGGTTCACGAACGCGTAGATCGCGAGGTACCCCATCGAGGCGCCCAGCGCACGACCGCTCGCGGTGGCGGCACCGAAGGGCACCAGGATGTAGCCGGACTGCGCCACCGACGACCAGGCCAGCAGCCGGATGGCCTGCTGCTGGCGCAGGGCGAGCACGTTGCCGACGGTCATGGTGAGGGCCGCGAGCACGCCGACGACCGGCGCCCAGACGTCCGCGAAGACCGCGAGCCCGTCGGCGAGGACCAGCATCAGGCCGACGAAGCCGGCGGCCTTGGAGACCACGGACAGGTAGGCCGCGACGGCGACCGGGGCGCCGACGTAGGTGTCCGGCACCCACATGTGGAACGGCACGGCGGCCACCTTGAAGGCGAGCCCCACGACGGTCAGCAGCGTGCCCGCGACCGCGACCTGGCGGGCCTCGACCCCGCTCGACAGGGCCGCGTCGATCCCGTCGAGGAACACCGACCCGGTCGCGCCGTACACGAGGGAGACGCCCATCAGCATCACCGCCGTCGAGATCACCGAGACCAGGAAGAACTTCACCGCCGCCTCGGAGGCGCGCCGGTCGCCGCGGCGCAGGCCGGTCATCGCGAACGCCGGCAGCGACACGACCTCGAGGGCCACGACGAGGGTGATCAGGTCGCGGGCGGCGGCGATGGTGAGGGCGCCGGTGGCGGAGCTGAGCAGCAGGAAGTTCCACTCCCCCAGCGGAGTGCGCCCGTCGGCGACCGCGACCGTGCCGAGCAGCGCGACGATGGCCGTGCCGAACAGCGCGATCGGCCCAGAACACCAGCGTGAACCGGTCCACGACGAAGGAGCACGGCGCCGCTCCCTCGAGCGGCCGGACCACGCAGAAGGTGCTGCGCGTCGTGTCCCAGAGCGGGGCGGCGAAGCCCGCCGCGACCGCCACCGTGGCCACGGTCAGGGTGGCCGGCACGAGCGCGGCCCGGCGGCTGCGCGGCGGCCCGGCGAACGTGTCGACGAGCAGCACCAGCAGGGCGCCGAGGGCGAGCACGGTCGGCGGCGCGACGGCCGCCCAGTCGATGGCCTGCGTCCTCACGGCAGCCTCCCGAAGAATGCCTGCGCCGCCTCGCTGACCGGCCCGAGCAGCAGCCCCGGCGCGACCCCGAGCACGAGGGTGAGCGCGACGAGCGGCCCCCAGGTCACCCACTCCATGACGTCGATGTCGCGGCGCAGCGCCCCGGCCTCGGGGGTGCCGGGCTCGACCTCGCGGGTGGCGAGCTCGATCGACGGCACGTCCTCGTTGACCGGGCGGACCGCGGCGGGGGCGCCCTGGAGCATGCCGCGCATCAGGGCGAGGAAGTACGCCGACGTCAGGATCACGCCGAACGCGGCGATCACCGCCAGCACCGTGTACGTCGGAGCGGGCAGCCCGGGCGACGGGTAGACGGCCGACCGGATCGCCAGCATCTCGCCCCAGAACCCGGCCAGCCCGGGGAGCCCGAGCGAGGCCATCGCGGCGAACGCGAACAGCCCGGCGAGCCGCGGCACCTTCCCGTAGAGCACGGTCAGCCGGGCCAGGTCACCGGTGCCGTAGCGGTCCTTGATCGCGCCGGCCAGGAAGAACAGCAGGCCCGTGATCAGCCCGTGCGCGACGCTCGCGTAGACCGCCCCCTGCACGCCGCCGATGGTGAAGGTGGCGACCGCGAGGACCACGAACCCCATGTGCCCGACGGAGCTGTAGGCGATCAGCCGTTTGAGGTCGGTCTGCGCGAGACAGGCGAGGGCGGCGTACACGATGCCGACGACGGCGAGGCCGGCGACGAACGGTGCGAGCAGCCGCCAGTCGGGGTTGGTGACCGGCATCCAGAACCGGACGAAGCCGTAGGTGCCGAGCTTGAGCAGCACCGCCGCCAGCACCACCGAGCCGACCGTCGGGGCCTTCGAGTGCGCGTCCGGCAGCCAGATGTGCAGCGGCCAGAGCGGGGTCTTCACGGCGAGACCGAGCCCGACGAGCAGCGCCGCGGTGACGCCGGCCGCCCCGGAGGGCCGGTAGGTCGCGGCGATCTGCTCGATGTCGAAGGTGCCGGCCTGGGACCGGACGATCATGAAGCCGACCAGCATCAGCGCCGAGCCGAGCACGGTGAAGACCAGGAACCGGGTGGCCGCGCGGCGCCGGCCGGACTCGTCGTGCGGGTCGCCCCAGCCGTTGATCACGAACCACATCGGGATCAGCGCGACCTCGAAGAACGCGAAGAACAGCACCATGTCGAGGGCCAGGAAGCTGCCGAGCACCCCCGCCTCGATGAGCAGCAGCAGCGCGGCGAGGTCGGCGCGGGCGCCGCAGCCGGGGTCGTGGCGGACCAGCGAGACCAGGCAGAGCGCGACCACCAGCGTGCTCATCAGGACGAGGGGTCCGCTGATGCCGTCGAGCCCGAGGTGCCACCGCACGCCGAGCTGGGCGATCCAGGGGACGTCGACGCCGGTCCCCGGTGCGAGCGCCGCGGCGACGGACCAGCCGAGCGTGAGCAGGCCGCCGAGCACGGCGACCGCGACCGCCGTACCCTCGCGGCGGCCGAGAAGCCGGGTCAGCACCGCGAAGACGAACGGGACGGCGACCAGGCCGTTCAGCAGCCAGGCGCTCATGCGAGGACTCCCGCGGCGACGGCGATCGCGGCGGCACCGACCACCACGACCATGAGGTAGCCCTGCACGCTGCCGGTCTGGGTACGTCGGAGCAGGCCGCCGACCCCACGGGCGGAGGCAGCGGCGCCGTCGGCGTACGCGTCGATCACGTCGCGGTCCCCGGCCCGGACCACGAGTGCCAGCCGGCGGACCGGGCGGACCAGGAGGCGGTCCCAGACCCAGTCGATGGGCGGGTGCGGCACCACCACCGCGGACCACATCTCGCGGCCGCGGCGCTTGTACAGCACGAGCACGACGGTGGCCGTGACGATCACCAGCAGGGTCATCAGCACCGAGGTCGACCAGTGGAAGAGGTGCTCGCCGCGGCCGCCACCGAGGATCCACGGCACGGCGACGGCGAGACCGCCGAGCGCGGTCGGGACCGCCAGCACGACCAGCGGGACCCGCATGGTCGCGGGGCTGTCGTGGACGTCCTCGGGACCCGCGCCGAAGAAGACCAGCAGCCACGCGCGCATCGAGTACGCGACGGTCAGGGCGGCGGTGGCGACCATCGAGGCGAGGAGCAGCCAGGCCACCCAGGGCCAGACCAGCCGGCCGTGCACGGCCTCCTCCCAGGCGGCGTGGATGATCGCGTCCTTGCTGAAGAACCCGGCGAGCGGCGCGACGCCGGCCAGCGCCCCGAAGCCGAGGGTCATCGTCACGAAGGTGTCCGGGATCTTGTCCCGCAGCCCGCCCATCACGTCCATCGAGGTCGCGCCGCCGACGGCGTGCACCACCGACCCGGCGGCCAGGAACAGCAGCGCCTTGAACGCGCCGTGCGCCAGCAGGTGCAGGATCGCGGCCGACCAGGCGCCGGCGGCGAGGGCACCGAACATGTACGCCAGCTGGCTCACCGTCGACCAGGCCAGCACCCGCTTGAGGTCGTGGGTGACCATCGCGTAGACCGCCGCCAGGAACATCGTCACCGCGGCGACCAGGGCCAGCAGGGTCAGCGCCGACGGCGAGGACAGGAACAGCGGGTAGGTCCGGGCCACCAGGAACACGCCCGCAGCGACCATGGTGGCCGCGTGGATCAACGCCGAGATCGGCGTCGGGCCGGGCATCGCGTCCGGCAGCCAGGTGTGGAACGGCACCTGGGCCGACTTGCCGATGACCGCCACCGCGATCAGCATCGCCGGCAGCCACAGCCCGTCGCGGGGCAGCGCCACCTCCGTGATCACCCGCATGATCGTGCTGATCCGGTAGGTGTGGAACCGGTCGCCCAGCACGAAGATCGCGAACAGCAGCCCCAGGTCGGCGGTGCGCGTGATGAGGAACGCCTTCACCGCACCCGCCCGGGCGTCGGCGAGCTCCCAGTGGTGGGCGATGAGGAAGTACGAGCAGGCGCCCATCAGCTCCCAGCCGACCAGCAGCATCCACAGGTCGTCGGCCGTCACGACGGTGAGCATCGCGCCGGTGAACAGGGAGACGAGCGCGGCGTAGGACGGGTAGCGCGGGTCGTCGGCGAGGTACCCCAGCGAGTAGACCTGCACCAGGAACGCCACCGTCGTGGCGAGCAGCATCATCACGGCGCTCAGCGGGTCGACGTACGTCGCGAGCTGGATGGCCGGCCCGACGGTGCGGCTGGACGCGAACACGTGCGCCAGCGGTGCGGCGTCGCCGAGCTGCGCGAAGGCCACCACCCAGGCCAGCGCCAGCCCGAGCGCGGACCCACCGACCGCGATGCCCCTGGTCGCGACCTCGGACCGGTGCCCGGCGAACAGCGTCACCGCCGTCGTCACGAACGGCACCAGCAGCGCCGTGAGCAGCACCGCGTTCACGACTCGACCCCCGCCGTCGGGTGGTCGAGCCTGTCGAGATCACTCTCGTCGCGGTCCGCCAGCTCCCGCAGCTCGTCGACCTCGATGTGCCCGTGCGTGCGGAACACCAGCAGCACGATCGCCAGTGCGAGGCCGACCTCGGCGGCCGCGATCACGATCGTGAACAGCGCGAACGTCTGCCCGCCGTGGAGTACGTCGCGGAGCTGGGCGTCGAACGCGACGAAGTTGATGTTCACCGCGTTGAGCATCAGCTCGACACCCATCAGCACCAGCACGGCGTTGCGACGCGACAGCACCCCGTAGACACCGATCGCGAAGAGCAGGCTCGCCACCAGCAGCGGCCACCACAGCGGCATCAGCGGGCCCCCCTCGCCGCGTCCTCCGGGTGGTCGAGCCTGTCGAGACCAGTGTCCCCGCGCAGCCGGGACAGCACGATCGCGCCGACGAGCGCGGCGAGCAGCAGCACGCTGAGCACCTCGAACGGCAGCACCCACAGCGTGAAGATCGCGGTGCCCGTGGCCTCGGGCGACCCGACGAGGGTGTTGTCGAGGTCGAGCCGGACGTCCCGGAAGCCGGCGACCACCGTGACCGCGAGCAGCACGCCGACGAGTCCCGCGACCAGGGCGGCCGGGGCGGCGCGCCGTACGGTCAGGTCGGCCTGGCGGCCGGTCGGCGCCCGGGTCAGCATCAGCGCGAAGAGCAGCAGCACCACGACCGCGCCGACGTAGATCAGCACCTGCACCCAGGCCACGAACTCCGCCGCGAGCAGCAGGAAGATCCCGGCCACGGAGCCGAGCGTGACCACCAGCCACAGCGCCGCGTGCACGAGGTGCGGGGTGGTGACGACCAGCAGCGCCGACCCGAGCGTCACCAGCGACAGCAGCACGAAGATCGCCTCGACCCAGCTCATGCAGTCCCTCCCCTTCCCGGCCGATCGGGCTTGTCGAGATCACTGGTCTCGACAGGCTGGACCGCCCGTTCGGCGGCGGCGCGGGCCCGCTCGGCGGCCTTCTCGGCGGCGGTGATCTCCTTCGCCGGCTCCGCGTGTACGTCGAGGGCCGGCGGCGCGGGGACGGTCCACATCCACTCGCGGAGCCGGTCCTTCTCGTGGGTCAGCTCGCGGATGTCGAGCTCGGCGTACTCGAACTCCGGGCTCCAGTGCAGCGCGTCGAAGGGGCAGACCTCGATGCAGATGGAGCAGTACATGCAGATGGAGAAGTCGATCGCGAAGCGGTCCAGCACGTTGCGGGTCTTGTCCTTGCCGCCCTCGGTGGTGGCCGGGATGACGTCCTTGTGGGAGTCGATGTAGATGCACCAGGCCGGGCACTCGCGGGCGCACAGCATGCAGGAGGTGCAGTTCTCCTCGATCAGCGCGATCACGCCGCGCGAGCGGGGCGGCAGCTCGGGCAGCGCGTCCGGGTAGTGCGCGGTGACGGAGCGCCGGCCCATCGTGCGCAGGGTGACGGCGAGGCCCTTGACCAGGCCGGATCCGGGCATCCTCATGCCGTCACCACCACGCCGACCGCGGTCACCGCGAGCTGGAGCAGCGCCAGCGGGACGAGCCCCTGCCAGGCGATCCTCTGCAGCTGGTCCTCGCGCATCCGGGGGTAGGCCACCCGCACCCAGATCACCACGAAGGCGACCGCGAACGTCTTCACCAGGGTCCACACCCAGCCGATCGTGTCGGAGGCCGGGCCGTGCCAGCCGCCGAGGAACAGCACCGCCGTCAGCACGCTGAGCACGACGATGCCGGCGTACTCGGCGAGGATGAACAACGCGAACCGGAGGCCGCCGTACTCGGTGTACGGCCCGAACACGATCTCCGCGTCGGCCACCGGCATGTCGAACGGCGGCCGCTGGAGCTCGGCGAGTCCGGCGACGAAGAACACCACGAGCGCGAGGCCCTGCCAGAGCAGCCACCACGGCTGCCACGCCTCGACGATCCCGGTCAGCGACAGCGTGCCGGCGGCCATCGCGACGGAGGCGCCGGCGAGCACGAACGGGAGCTCGTAGGCCATCAGCTGGGCGGCGACCCGGATGCCGCCGAGCAGGCTGAACTTGTTCGCGCTCGACCAGCCGCCCATCAGGGTGCCGATCACGCCGACGCCCATCACGGCCAGCACGAAGAACAGCCCGACGTCGAGGTCCTGGCCGACCAGCCCGGGTCCGAGCGGGACGACGAGCATGGCGACGAGGTACGGCAGCAGCGCGACCGCCGGCGCCAGCTTGAACACCGTCCGGTCCGCGGCCGCGGGGACGACGTCCTCCTTCTGCACGAACTTCACGCCGTCCGCGACGAGCTGCGCCCAGCCGTGGAACATCCCGGCGTACATCGGCCCGACCCGGCTCTGCATGTGCGCCATCGCCTTGTGCTCGACCTGCCCGACCAGCAGCGGCAGCGACCAGGAACGCCGCGATCACGACCAGCACCCGCAGCAGCGCCTCGACCACGTCACTGCACCCCCCGAGTTGTCAGGCGGTGGCGTCGTCCCAGCGACGTCAGCGCCTGACAGGTCGGCAGGGCGCGGGCCCCACTCCTCCGGCGTGGGTACGCCGGGCGGGCGGGCCCGGCGACGCGACGTGGTGCCGGCCGGGGCGTGGTCGCTCTCGCCGGGCTCCTTGGCGCCGGGCCAGGGCTTGGCGACCCGCGAGGCGAGCACGAACTCCTTGCGCAGCGGGTGTCCCTCGAACTCCTCGGGCAGCAGCAGCTTGTCCAGCTCGAGCACCGCACCGCTCTGCCGGAACTCGACGCCGAACATCTCGTGGGTCTCCCGCTCGTGCCACCGGGCGCCCGCGAACACGTCGGCCAGCGAGTCGATCACCGGCTCGTCGCGCGGCACCAGGGTGCGTAGGAGGAGGTGCTCGACGCCGCCCGGGTGGTGGTCCACGACGTGGCACACGATCCGGAAGCCGTCCTCGAGCTCGTCGACCGCGGACAGCCAGTCGAAGAACGTGCAGTCGAGGCCGTCGCGGGCCAGCGTGACCGCCTCGACCCAGCGGTCCGCCGGCACGTCGACGGTCAGCGGGCCGTAGCCGTCGTCGAACGTCGCGGCCTCGCCGAACAGCTCCGCGTAGGCGGTCCGGACCCGGCCGGGCCACCGCTCGACCGAGCTCGTCACGGCAACATCCCACCCGACGTCGCTCGTCCTGAGCTGGTTGATGGGACCTCGGGCTGCTGGTCCGGGAGCACCAGGCCCCGCCGTACGGACGCAGCGTCCTCGGCACGGTAGCGGTCCGGCAGCGACTCCCCGTCGATCTTCTCCTGCAGCTTGAGGATCCCCTGGAGCAGCGCCTCCGGCCGCGGCGGGCAGCCGGGGACGTACACGTCGACCGGGATGATCTGGTCCACGCCCTTGGTCACGCAGTAGGAGTCCCAGTAGGGGCCTCCGGAGTTGGAGCAGGAGCCGAAGGAGATGACGTACTTCGGCTCGGGCATCTGCTCGTAGAGCCGCCGGATCGCGGGCGCCATCTTGTCCGTGACGGTCCCCGACACCACCATCAGGTCGGCCTGCCGCGGCCCGGGCGCGAACGGGATCACGCCCAGCCGGATGAAGTCGTGGCGGGCCATCGACGTGGCGATGAACTCGATCGCGCAGCAGGCGAGCCCGAAGTTGAACACCCACAGGGAGTACTTCCGGCCCCAGTTGAGCAGGTAGCGCGCCGGCTTCGGCGCGACCTTCTGCAGCGGCCCGATCGACGGCATCCCCAGGTCGGTGGTCTCCCGGACGGTCGGCGTCACGTCCACGTCAGCACCCCCTGCCGCCACGCGTAGACCAGCCCGACGGCGAGGAACCCGATGAACACACCCATCTCGCCGACGCTCACCCAGCCGAGCGCCGCGAACACCGTCGCCCACGGGAAGAGGAACACCGCGTCGACGGCGAAGACCACGTAGAGGTAGGCGTACACGTAGTAGCGGACGTGGGTCTGCGCCCAGCCCTCGCCGACCGGGTCGACGCCGCACTCGTAGGTCAGCAGCTTCTCGGGGGTGGCGTACGACGGGCGCAGCATCCGGTTGCCGGCGAGCATCGCGCCCACCAGCAGGACCCCGACGACGATGATGGTGACCAGCGGCAGGTAGTCCGCGTAGTAGCCGTGGTTCCCGGGCACGGGCTCACTCTAGGGGGTGTGGCGCCGGGCGCGGCCGTTGCGAGCGTCGTCGGCGCGGATGCATGGCAAGGCGGACGAGGTGCGCGATGCGGAGCATCGTGCGCCGAGGACAACGCCGCCAGGCGCCGGGCCGTCGACGCGCAGCAGGTCGGGTCCGGGGTCGCACCCCCTTGGGGGTGCGGCGCCGGGCGCGGCCTACCCGACGAGCTCGGCGGCCGGGTCGAGGTCCGCGGTCGCCAGGTGCTCGGCCAGCCGGACCGCCTGGCGCCGGATGTCCGGGACCGCCGCCACCTCCCAGTCCACGCCGCGACGGGCGGCACCGACCGCGTACATCCCCCGAGCGCCCAGCCCGTCGGCATCCACCAGCGCACCGTCGGCGTCGACGTCGACGCCGAGCCCGAACGGCCCCGGCCAGAGCATCCCCTTGACAGCAAGGCTGTCGACGAGCGGGTTCCAGCCGGTGGAGCTGACCGGTGCGGGGCCGGTGCAGTTCACGACCAGGTCGTACGACGCGGGGTCGACCTGCGACGTCGGCACGATGGTCAGCCGTCCCGTGCCCAGCAGGTCGTCGACGATCTCGGCCATCGCCGGCGCCATCCGGTGCCGGGCGATCTCCCAGCGCCGGGCGACGTGCCGGGTGAACCGCTCCTTGTCCTCGAGCGAGAAACCGGTCCACAGGTCGTTGGCGACCGCCTTCACCGACTCCACGACGCAGCGCCAGTCGGCCCCGGCGGCCAGGCAGCGGCGCACCTCGCCGAGCACCTCGCGGAGGGTGACCACGTCGGCGTCGAAGGCCGGCGCGGGGCACGGCGCCTCGACGACGTGATGCAGCGGGAGCAGGCCGTGCCGGGAGGTGGCGGTGATGGTCACGCCGGGTCGGGCCGAGGCGAGCTGGGCGGAGACGTCGACGGTGGTCAGGCCGGTGCCGACGAGCAGCACCGAGTCGTGCGGGCCGACCCGGTCGAGCAGGTCGGGGTCCCACGGGTCGACGGCGAACCGCGCGTCGTCGACCGGGAGGCCGCGCGGCCGGCGCGGCGGCGGGTTGCCGAGGGCGAGAACCACGGTGTCGGCGGTCAGCACCCTCCCCGACGCGGTGGTGGCGAGGTAGTCGGAGCCGGCGTCGGTCACGTCGACGACCTCGTCACGCAGGACCGTGAACCGTGATCCCGGAGGCACCTCGGTGCCCTCGACCAGGTCGCGGAGGTACCGGCCGTAGGTCTCCCGGGACACGAACGTCTCCGCGGTGACGGCCAGCCCCTGCCCCCGGCACCAGCGGACCAGGTGCGCCGGGTCGTCCTCGATGGCGCTCATCCGGCCGGCGTAGTTGTTGAGCAGGTGGTGCGGGTCGTGGGTGCCGTAGGCCAGCCCCGGCCCCGCCTCGGCGGCGCGCTCGACCAGGGTGACGTCCACCGGCGCGGAACCGTCCGCGGCCCGGCGCAGCAGCGCCACCGCGGTGGCGACGCCACCGGCTCCCCCACCGACGACGAGCACACGTCTCGCACGGACGGTCATGCACGCCTCCCAGCGGATCCACCTAAAACAACTGACTCACTACAGTAAGGACGGGTCGCGACCGGGTCAAAACGGCTCGCCGGGACGCACCTGCCGTCACTTGAGTACCACCGGCGATACCGTGACCGATGCGGGTGCAACCTCCGCTGCACCCCCGGCGTCTACCTGGCGAAGGCGCGCAGGGCGCCGTACGACAGGGGGAGTCCCATGAGCATGGCCCGCAGGTTGGTGACCGCGACGACCGGCCTGGTCGCACTCGCGACGGCCGGTGGCGCGACGTACGCCGTCTATGCACTGAGTACGTCGACCGACGCGGCGTTCCGCGACCGCGCCACCCCGTCACCGGTCGCGGCCCAGCCGTCGCCGACCGTCCTGGGCACCCAGGCCGCCCGGCCGCGCGTGCGCATCGCGGCGACGCCCACGGTCACCGCGAAGCCCGCACCGGAGCCGGTCCTCCAGGCCGGCGACACCGGCGTGAAGGTGCGCGTGCTCCAGGGCCGGCTGTCGCAGCTCGCGTGGTACACCCCGCCGATGACCGGCCGCTACACCGCCAGCACCACCCAGGGCGTGAAGGGCTTCCAGCGCAAGCGCGGCCTCGACGTCACCGGCACCGTCGACCCGACCACCTGGCGGCGGCTGGTCCGGATGACCCGGATGCCGTCGCAGGACGAGCTGTTCAACCGGGCCGGGCCGGCGCTGTTCGAGCGCGGCGACGAGGGTCGCAGCGTCCGGAGGATCCAGGCGCGGCTGCGGCAGATCGCGTGGTACTCCGGCGACGTCACCGACCACTACGGCGACCAGACCGTCGCCGCCGTGAAGGGCTTCCAGGCCAAGCGGCACGTCCCGGTCACCGGGAAGGTCGACCGGCGCACCCTGGACCTGCTGGTCGGCATGACCAGCGACCCGACCGCTGCCGAGCTCGCGAACAAGAGGCCCGACCCGGCCGACGGCCGCCCGCTGGACAGCCGCTGCCGCACCGGCCGGGCGCTGTGCATCGACAAGACCAGCTACAGCCTGCGCTGGGTCGTCGACGGCCAGGTGCGCACGACGCTCGACGTCCGCTTCGGCGCGGAGTACACCCCGACCCGCGAGGGGCTGTTCTCGGTGTACTGGAAGGACCGCGACCACGTCTCGGACCTCTACGGCTCCGCGATGCCGTTCTCGATGTTCTTCAGCCGCGGCCAGGCCGTGCACTACTCGAGCGACTTCGCCGCCCGCGGCTACGCCGGCGCCTCCCACGGCTGCGTCAACGTCCGCGACTACTCCGCCCTCGCGTCCCTGTTCAACCAGGTGCGCACCGGCGACAAGGTCGTCGTCTACCGCTCCTGACGTCGCCGACCCGGGACAAAATCACCGCCGACCCGGGACAAAGTCACCGCCGACCCGGGACAAAGTCACCGTCGAGCCGGGCCTTGGTCACCAAGGCCCGGCTCGACCGGAACTAAGCCCCGGCTCGACCGGAACTATCACCCGGCTCGACGGGAAATATCACCCGGGTCGACGGGACATATGTCCCGGGTCGGCGGGAGGGTCAGACGGAGGTGGCGCCGGGGTTGGCGGACATCCAGACCTTGCTGCCGATGTCGAGGCTGAGCTCGCGCGCGTGCGACCGGGTGAGTACGACGGTCACGTCGTCGTCCTCGCCGGGGGCGGCGATCTCACCGGCCGGCGAGCCGCCGACCGACGACACCGGACGCACGGTCAGCCGGGTCTCGAAGCCGACGCGGAGCAGCCGGACGACCTCGCCCGCGACCGCGTCGGGGCGGTCACTGGTGAACACGTCGATGTCGTGCGGCCGGATCAGCCGGCCGTCGAGGTGCGTGACCGGGCCGAGGAAGCTCATCACGAAGTCGTTCGCCGGCGCGTCGTAGAGCTCGTCGGGTGACCCGACCTGCTCGATCCGGCCGTCGTTGATCACCACGATCTCGTCGGCGACCTCGAGGGCCTCCTCCTGGTCGTGGGTCACGAACACGGTGGTGACGTGCACCTCGTCGTGCAGCCGGCGCAGCCAGTCACGGAGCTCCTTGCGGACCTTCGCGTCGAGCGCACCGAACGGCTCGTCGAGCAGCAGCACGGTCGGCTCGACCGCGAGCGCCCGGGCCAGCGCCATCCGCTGCCGCTGCCCGCCGGACAGCTGGGAGGGCAGCCGGTGGGAGAACTGTGAGAGGTGCACCAGCTCGAGGAGCTCCGCGACCCGCCGCTGCACGTCCGCCTTGGAGCGCTTGCGGATCTCCAGGCCGAACGCGACGTTCTTGGCCACGCTCATGTGCTTGAAGGCGGCGTAGTGCTGGAACACGAAGCCGACGTTGCGCTTCTGCGGCGGCAGGTGGGTGGCCTCGTGGCCCTCGATGCTGACGGTCCCGGAGTCCGCGGACTCCAGGCCGGCGATGATCCGCAGCAGCGTCGACTTGCCGCCGCCGGACGGCCCCAGGAGGGCGGTCAGCTGTCCCGTCGGGATGCTCAGCGACACATCCTGGAGGGCGACGAAGTCGCCGAACAGCTTGTTGACGTCCTTGATCTCGATGCTCATGACTGCTCCTTGGGGCGCAGGAGGCTCACGACCACGATGCAGATCACCGAGGCGGTGGCCAGGAGGAAGGCGGTGGCGTAGGCGGTGTCCTGGTCGAACCCCTGGTACTTGGACTCGACCACCAGGGTCGCGGTCTGGGTCTGCTGGACGATGTTGCCGGAGACGACCTTGACGGCGCCGAACTCGCCGAGGGAGCGCGCGAGGGTCAGCACGACGCCGTACACCACCGCCCACTTGATGCTCGGCAGGGTGATCCGACGGAACGTCTGGAGCGCGTTGGCGCCGAGGCTGCGGGACGCCTGCTCCTGCTCGTCGCCGATCTCGGAGAGCACCGGCACCACCTCGCGGATGACCAGGGGCAGGGCCACGAACGCGGTGGCCAGCACCATCCCGGGGACAGCGAAGATGACCTGGATACCGGCCGCGTCGAGGCTGGTGCCGAACAGCCCGGTGCGCGGGTTGTACGCGAGAATCAGCGCGAGACCGACCACCACCGGCGAGACCGCCAGCGGCAGGTCGATCAGCGCCGAGAGGGCCCGCTTGCCACGGAACTCGTAGCGCACCAGCAGGATCGAGATCCACACGCCGAACACCAGGTTGATGAGCACGGCCGACAGCGCCACGACGGCCGTCAGCTGCAGCGCGTGGACCACATCGGGGTCGGTCAGCGCCGTGGACAGGGCGGTGAAGCCGTCCGCGAAGGTGTACTTCACGACCAGCGAGACCGGCCACAGCACCAGCAGGAACACGTAGACGATCGCGAGCAGCCGCAGCCCCCAGCGCACGGGGGTGGGCTCGCGCAGTCGGGCGCTAGCCACGGCGGGCCACCCTTCTCTGGATCACGTCGAGGGCGACGATGACGGCGAGCGCGACGATGAGCATCAACGTCGCGGCCGCGGCGGCCGAGGCCGGGTCACCGTTCTCGATGTAGGTGAGCACGCGGACCGAGACGACCTCGGTGCGGTTCGGCAGGTTGCCGGACAGCAGCACCAGCGAGCCGTACTCGCTGATCGCGCGCGCGAAGGACAAGGCCGCGCCGGCCGCGATCGACGGCACCAGGCTCGGCAGGATGATCCGCCGGAACGTCGTGAGCCGGCCGGCGCCCAGGGAGGCGGCCGCCTCCTCGACGTCGGCCTCGAGCTCCTCGAGCACCGGCTGGACCGTGCGCACGATGAACGGCAGCGTCACGAACGCGAGCGCCAGGAACACCGAGGAGCGGGTGTTCGCGACGTTCACGCCGATCGGGCTCTGCGGACCGTACAGCGACAGCAGCACGAGGCCGGCGACGATCGTCGGCAGCGCGAACGGGATGTCGATGACGACGTCGAGCACCCGCTTGCCCCAGAACCGGTCGCGGACCAGCACCCAGGCGATGACCGTGCCCATCACGATGTTGAGCAGGGTGACGAGCACGGACTGTACGACGGTCAGCTCGACGGCCGACAGGGTCTGGGGGCTCGTGATGGTGTCCCAGAAGCCGGCGAGCCCGTCGGAGAGGGCCGTGGTGACGACCAGGCCGAGCGGGATCAGCACGAGCAGGCTGAACCACAGCACCGCCACGCCCAGACCGAGCGCGGTGGGCCCGGAGAGCGAGCCGGTGCCGCCCGCACGACGCCTGCGCGTCGTGCGGGCCGGGACCGTGGAGGTGGTCATGAGCCGTCCCCCCGCACCAGGGAACGGCGGCTCACGACTCCTTGCCCGTTTCCTTCTGGATCTTCGTGACGAGGCCGTCGTTCTCGTCGAAGAACTTGGTGTTCGCCTCCGACCAGCCGCCGAAGTCGCCGTCGATCGTCAGCAGCTTCTTCGACGGCGCCGGGAACGGGTCGCTCGGGTCGTTCGCGCCCTTGACGTCGACCTTGATGCTGTCGTCGAGCGGGCGGAAGCCCTCGGAGGCGTACGCGGTCTGCGCCTCCTTGCCGGTGAGGTAGGTCAGGAACTTCTTGGCCGCCGGGGACGCGTCGGTGGTGACCGCGCCCGGGTTCTGGATCAGCAGGGTCTCCGGCGGGACGACGTAGTCGAAGTCCGCACCGCTCTGCCGGGCCAGGATGGCCTCGTTCTCGTAGGAGAGCAGGACGTCGCCCTGGCCGCTCTGGAAGGCGGTGGTCGCGTCCCGGCCGCTGCCCGGAAGCGCCTCGACGTTGCCGAAGAACTTGGTGAGGTACGCCGAGGCGTCGCTCTCCGAGCCGCCGTCGGCGAGCACGTGGCCGTAGGCCGCGAGGATGTTCCACTTCGCCGAGCCGGACGAGGCGGGGTTCGGGGTGATGATCTTGACCCCGGGCTTGGTCAGGTCGTCCCAGCCCTGGATGTTCTTGGGGTTGCCCTTGCGGACCACGATCACCACGACGGACTGGGTGAGGATGCCCTTGGACGGCGTGGACTTCCAGTCGTCGGCGACCAGCTTCTCGTCCACGAGCTTCTGCACGTCGGGCTCGAGGGACAGGTGCACGATGTCGGCGTCCTGGCCGCCGATCACCGCGCGAGCCTGGTCGCCGGACGCGCCGTACGACTGCTGGAACTCGACGCCGGAGCCGTCGGAGGTCTTTTCGAAGTCCGCGATGACCTGCTTGTTGGCCTGCTCGAGGATCGAGAAGCCGACCAGGTTCACGGTGTCCTTGCTGTCGGACGCTGAGCTGCCGCCGCCGCACCCGGCCAGGGCCAGAGCGCCCACGACGGTGCCGGCGATCGCGGCTTTCCACTTGTTGTTCATGGTGTGACTCGTCTCTGTTCCGGTCGCTCTTCTCGGGGTGAGCGACGTACTAAGTCACGTAGATTAGTTGATTTTATGTTTCTGATCGACTCATCTCACTCTGAGAGCGTCGGCGTGTCACGACTCACACCACCGAGCCACCGTCATCCGGACGACGCCGGGCATGTCCACCCAGGCGGTCGTAGCATGGCCAGGTAAGGGCACCCTGACCAATGAGGCCTATCAGGGGGGAAGCGTCACGAGCGCACCCCCCGGCGGAAAGAAGGCGACACAGCGTGACCAAACAGGTCAAGCAGCTCGACCGCGTGATCATCCGCTTCGCCGGTGACTCCGGTGACGGCATGCAGCTCACCGGCGACCGCTTCACCCAGGAGACCGCGTCCTTCGGCAACGACCTCTCCACCCTCCCCAACTTCCCGGCGGAGATCCGCGCCCCCCAGGGCACGCTCCCGGGCGTCTCGTCGTTCCAGGTGCACTTCGCGGACCACGACATCCTCACGCCCGGCGACTCCCCCGACGTGCTGGTGGCGATGAACCCGGCCGCACTCAAGGCCAACCTCGCGGACATCAAGAAGGGGGCGACGATCATCGTCGACTCCCACGACTTCACCGCGCGCAACCTGAACAAGGCGGCCTACGCCGAGAACCCGCTCGAGAACGACTCCCTCTCCGAGTACGACGTGCAGGCGCTCGACCTCACCGACATGACGGTGGAGGCGGTCAAGGAGTTCGGGCTGTCCCGCAAGGACGCCAGCCGAGCGAAGAACATGTTCGCGCTCGGCCTGCTGTCGTGGATGTACGGCCGGCCCACGGAGCCGACCATCGCGTTCCTCGAGCGACGGTTCGCCAAGGCGCCCGACATCCGCGACGCCAACGTCACGGCCTTCAAGGCGGGCTGGAACTTCGGTGAGACCACCGAGGCCTTCGTGGTGCAGTACGAGATCAAGCCGGCGCCGATGGTGGCGGGCACCTACCGCAACATCACCGGCAACCTGGCGCTCGCCTACGGCCTGATCGCCGGCTCGACCCTGTCCGGGCTGCCGCTGTTCCTCGGCTCCTACCCGATCACGCCGGCCTCCGACATCCTCCACGAGCTGAGCAAGCACAAGCGGTTCGGCGTCACCACCTTCCAGGCCGAGGACGAGATCGCCGGCATCGGCGCTGCCCTCGGTGCCGCGTTCGGCGGCGCCCTGGGCGTGACCACGACCTCCGGTCCGGGCATCGCGCTCAAGTCCGAGACCATCGGCCTCGGCGTGATGATGGAGCTGCCGCTGCTCGTGGTCGACGTACAACGCGGCGGCCCCTCGACCGGCCTGCCCACCAAGACCGAGCAGGCCGACCTGCTGCAGGCGATGTTCGGCCGCAACGGCGAGGCGCCGGTGCCGATCATCGCGCCGCAGTCGCCGGCCGACTGCTTCGACGCGGCAATCGAGGCCGCGCGGATCGCGGTCACCTACCGCACCCCGGTGATGCTGCTCTCCGACGGCTACCTCGCCAACGGCTCCGAGCCGTGGAAGATCCCCGAGGTCGTCGACCTGCCGACGATCGACCCGAAGTTCGCCACCGAGCCCAACCACACCGACGCCAAGGGGCAGGCCGAGTTCTGGCCCTACCTCCGTGACGAGGAGACGCTCGCGCGGCCGTGGGCGGTGCCGGGCACGAAGGGCCTCGAGCACCGCATCGGCGGACTGGAGAAGGGCGAGGGGCACGGGAACATCTCCTACGACCCCGCCAACCACGACTTCATGGTGCGCACCCGCGCCGCCAAGGTGGAGCGGATCGCCCAGGACATCCCGCCGATGGAGGTCGACGACCCCGGCGCAGACTCTGGGGGCGGGGCGAAGGTGCTGGTGCTCGGCTGGGGGTCGACGTACGGCCCGATCGGTGCCGCCGTCCGGCAGGTCCGCAACGCAGGACTGGAGGTGGCCCAGGCGCATCTGCGCCACCTGAACCCGTTCCCCTCCGACCTCGGTGACGTGCTCAAGAGGTACGACGCGGTGATGGTCCCGGAGATGAACCTCGGCCAGCTCTCGATGCTGCTACGGGCCCGCTACCTCGTCGACGTCGTCGGCTACAACCACGTGCGCGGCCTGCCGCTGCGCGCCGCCGAGCTCGCCGACGCGATCACCGACCTGATCGGCGCGACGGACCCGTCGGCCGAACCCACCGTCGAGACCACCACCCAGGAGGTCGTCCGATGACCGGCACCCAGCTCCCGTTCCCCGGGCTCCGCGAGGTCCCCGCGGCCGACGCCCCGCAGAACCGCAAGGAGTTCACCTCCGACCAGGAGGTCCGCTGGTGCCCCGGCTGCGGCGACTACGCGGTGCTCGCGGCCGTGCAGGGCTTCCTGCCCGAGCTCGGTCTCAAGCGCGAGAACATCGTGTTCGTCTCCGGCATCGGCTGCTCGTCGCGGTTCCCCTACTACCTCGACACCTACGGCATGCACTCGATCCACGGCCGGGCGCCCGCGATCGCGACCGGCCTGGCGACGTCCCGCAAGGACCTGTCGGTGTGGGTCGTCACCGGAGACGGCGACGCGCTCTCGATCGGCGGGAACCACCTGATCCACTCGCTGCGCCGCAACGTGAACCTCAAGATCCTGCTGTTCAACAACCGGATCTACGGCCTCACCAAGGGGCAGTACTCCCCCACCTCCGAGCCCGGCAAGGTCACCAAGTCCACGCCGATGGGGTCGCTGGACAACCCGTTCAACCCCGTGTCGCTGGCGCTCGGCGCCGAGGGCACGTTCGTGGCCCGCACCATCGACTCCGACCGCAAGCACCTGACCCAGGTGCTGTCCGCGGCCGCCGCCCACCGGGGTACGGCGTTCGTGGAGATCTACCAGAACTGCCCGATCTTCAACGACGGCGCGTTCGACGCGATCAAGGACAACGAGTCGAAGGCCGACGCGATCATCCCGCTGGTGCACGGCGAGCCGATCCGCTTCGGCAACGACGGCCAGCGCGGCGTGGTCCGCGACCCGGCCACCGGCGGCGTGCGGATCGTCGACGACCCGGACCCGGCCGACGTGCTCGTCCACGACGCCCACGCGAGCGACCCGACCACCGCGTTCGCGCTGTCCCGGCTCACCGACGCCGGCGTCCTGCGCGCACGCGCCGATCGGGATCTTCCGGCAGGTCGAGCAGCCGACCTACGACGACCTGGCCCGCGAGCAGATCGCCACCGCCAGCCAGGGCACCGACGACCGCAACGCGGCGCTGGGCGGCCTGCTGGCCTCCGGCGACACCTGGACCGTCGTCTGACCTTTGTCGCTGGTTGAGGTGCCCGAGGCGCTAGCCGAGCGCCGCTGGTTGAGGTGCCCGAGGCGCTAGCCGAGGGCCTCGAAACCTCAGCACCTGAGGCTGGGAGGTTTCGAGGCGGCTCCGCTAGCGCTCCGCCGCACCTCAACCAACGGGGGGCGCGCCTCGACCAGCGAGGTGTCCGGTCAGTGGTAAACGGCTGGTTGACCCCTGACACGTCCCGTAGCCTGGGGCTGTGGTCGAGTCGCGTCGTGGAGTGCTGCTGGGTCTGACGGCCTGGACGATGTGGGGGTTCTTCCCGCTCTACTGGCCGCTGCTCGAGCCGTCCGGGGCGGTCGAGATCCTGGCGCACCGGATCTTCTGGTCGATGATCGTGATGCTCGGCGTGGTGGTCGCGCTGCGCAAGTGGGACAGCCTCCGCGCGACGGTCGCCCAGCGACGTACCCGATGGCTGCTCGTGGTCGCCGCGGCCCTGATCACCGTCAACTGGGGCACCTACATCTGGGGCGTCAACAACCACCACGTCGTGGAGACGTCGCTGGGCTACTTCATCAACCCGCTGGTCTCGGTGCTGATCGGCGTGGTCGTGCTGGGCGAGCGGCTGCGCCGGCTGCAGTGGGCGGCGCTCGCACTGGCCGCCGTCGCGGTGCTGGGGCTGACCGTGGAGTACGGCCGTCCGCCGTGGGTGGCGCTGATCCTGGCGTTCTCGTTCGGCAGCTACGGACTCGCCAAGAAGAAGGCGAACACGGGTGCGGTCGAGAGCCTGGTCGTGGAGACGCTGGTCGTGTCGCCGGTGGCCCTCGGCTACATCGTCTACCTGACCGCGACCGGCGCCTCGACGTTCGGGGCGAACGGCAGCTGGCACGTCGCCCTGCTGGTCGGCACCGGTGTCGTGACCGTGCTGCCGCTGCTGGCGTTCGGCGGGGCGGCCACCCGGATCCCGCTGTCCACGCTCGGGCTGATGCAGTACGTCACCCCCACCGTGCAGTTCCTGCTCGGCATCCTGTTCTTCCACGAGCCGATGCCCGCGATGCGGTGGGTCGGGTTCGCGCTGATCTGGCTGGCGCTCGTGCTGTTCACCGCCGAGTCGCTGCGGCACCGGCACCGGCAGCGGCGCCTGCTGCGCACCGACCCGGCCGAGACCATCCCCGCCTGACCCCGCGGGCCCGCCACGCGCTGCGCGTGACCTGACCCACCTTCTCTCGTTGAGGGGGCATCGACCCGGGCTCCAGCCGCCCGGGCCCTCCCGAGAAGGAGTACCCAGCATGCGGACATCCCGCACGAAGCAGGTACTGGCAGCAGCAACAGCCGCGGCAGCGATCGCCGCCTTGGGCCTCTCGCCCGACGCCTCTGCCGTCACGAACCCACCCACCTCCGCCGGCTCGGCCGACACCACCGCGGTCGACAGCCGCGTGGGTGCGATCACCAAGCCGACCCAGGCGCAGGCCGACGCGGTCTCCGCGATCGTCAAGGCCAGCGCCGGTGCCCGGGCGACCTGGGACCCGCGCTTCGGCACCCCGCGCACCATCACCCCGGCGCTCGGCGAGACCCTGTCGGGTCCCGCGGCCGGCAGCGCCGTCGACGTCGCCAGGACCTGGCTGACCGAGAACAAGGCCGCGCTGGGCCTGTCCGCAGCGGACATCTCGGCGCTGCAGCTGCGCCGCGACCACGTCCTCCCCGGCACCGGCACCCACGTCGTGCAGTTCATCCAGACCTTCGACGGCGTCGCCGCCGCCCGCGGCGGCTCCCTCGGCCTCGCGATCCAGCAGGACGGCTCGGTGCTCAGCTACACCGGCGAGACCGTCCGGGCCGGCAGCCTGCTCGGGTCCTTCAAGCTGTCCTCGGCCGACGCCCTGCAAGGCGTGGCCGGCAAGCTCGCCAACGCGCTGACCTTCGTCGCGTCCAAGACCGGCACCAAGGCCGGCTACGACGTGTTCGCGAAGGGGCCGTTCGCCGGCTCGTCGTACGTCAAGAAGGCCGCCTTCCCGACGGCCGACGGAGCCCGCGCGGCGTACTCCGTGCTCTTCGTCCAGAAGCTCGACGAGGCCTACCAGGTCGTCGTCGACGCGGAGACCGGCAAGCAGCTCTACAAGTCCAGCCTGGTGCAGCACGAGACCGGGGGCACGATCTACGACAACTACCCCGGCGCGCCCGAGGGCGGCCAGCCGCGACACGTGTCCTTCGACCCGACGCCCGAGTCCCCCGACGGGTACGTCGACCCGACCGGCGTCCTGGGCACCGGCATCACGACGTTCGGCAACAACGCCAACGCGCACGCGAACTGGTCGAACTTCGAGGTCCCGGCCGACCAGGGGCCGCGCCCGATCAGCCCGACGGGGCAGTTCGACTACGTGTTCGCCGACCACTGGGGCACGTCGAAGTGCGACCCGACGTCGTACCCCCAGGACCAGGAGGCCGCGAGCACGAACCTCTTCTACCAGCACAACCGGATCCACGACGAGTACTACAAGCTCGGCTTCACCGAGTCCGCCGGCAACTTCCAGGTGAACAACCACGGCACCGACGGCATGGGTGGCGACGCGATCCAGGGCCTCGTCCAGGCGGGCGCGCTCTCCGGCGGGAACCCGACCTACACGGGTCGCGACAACGCCTACATGCTCACGCTGCCCGACGGCATCCCGCCGTGGAGCGGCATGTTCCTGTGGGAGCCGATCGACGACGCGTTCGAAGGTCCCTGCGCCGACGGCGACCTGGACGCGGGCGTGATCCAGCACGAGTACTCCCACGGCCTGTCGAACCGCTACGTCGGCTCCGAGGACGGCTCGCTGGGCACCCACCAGTCCGGCTCGATGGGTGAGGGCTGGGGCGACTGGTACGCCCTGGACCACCTGCACCGCAACGGCTACCAGAAGGACTCGGTCCTCGGTGGCTACGTGACCGGCAACAAGTCTCGCGGCATCCGCAACTGGGCCTACGACCAGAACCCGACCACGTTCGGCGACATCGGCTACGACCTGGTCGGGCCCGAGGTGCACGCGGACGGCGAGATCTGGACCGCCACGCTCTGGCAGATGCGCAAGGCGCTGGTCGCGAAGTACGGCCAGACCGAGGGCTCGGACATCAGCGAGCACATCGTCACCGACGCGATGCCGCTGAGCCCGAACAACCCGTCGATGCTCGACGAGCGCACCGCGATCATGACCGCGCTCGACAACCGCTACCACGCCCGCGACGACTTCGACACGCTCGTGGACACGGTCTACTCGGTGTTCGCACAGCGCGGCATGGGTCTCTCGGCGCACAACACCACCTCCGAGTCCGACCCGACCGGCGGCAACGACACCGACGGCGTGCCCGGCTTCGACAACCGCAACCCGGCCCTGAACGGCACGATCACCGGCACGGTGTTCAACGCCTCCACCGGCAAGCCGGTCGAGGGCGCGCGGATCATGCTCGGCAGGTTCGAGGCCCGCACCACCCCGGTCGCCACGACCGGTCCGACGGGCACCTTCCGGATCACGGCCACCCAGGCGACGTACCCGATCACCGTGCAGGCGCGGGGCTTCGGCTCCAAGACCTTCGACGGGGTCGCCGTCACCAAGGGCCAGACGCTGACGAAGAACCTGTCGCTGGCGCCGAACCTCGCGTCGAAGACCTTCGGGGCCACCTCGGTCTCGGGGGACGCGGGCGCCGCGATGGACGACACCGAGGCGAGCTCGTGGAAGACCGCCAAGGGCAGCAACGCCGTGATCAAGCTGGCCAAGCAGGCCACGATCGACAAGGTGCAGGTCAGCGCCTACACCAACAGCCGGTTCGAGGGCCTGAAGAGCTTCACCCTGCAGACCAGCACCGACGGGGTGAACTGGAAGACGCAGTCCGTGGGCGGCACCGACGCCTTCGGCTACCAGGCACCGCGCCCGGTCGTGCCGGACCTGCACTACAAGACGTTCACCCTGCCGACCCCGACCAAGGCGAGCTACATCCGCTTCTGGGCCGACCAGCCGCAGGGCAACACGAAGACGAACGTCCAGGTCGGTGACATCCAGGTGTTCAGCAGCACGGTGTCGGGCCTGACCCCGCCGCCCCCGCCGCCGCTCGACCCGCCGGTCACGGAGACGTTCACGATCGCCGCGGGCAACCCGGCCAACGTGGTCTCCCCCGGGGTCGTGGGCACGGAGCTGGAGAACGCCTGCGTGGTCCCGCCGGCCAGCCAGGACACTGACGGCCACGTGTCGGTGCTGAAGGGTGAGGCCAACGACGGCCAGCACGCGTTCAGCATCGCGGCCGGTGCGACCGCGGTGGACGCCGACGTGTACATCTACGACGCCGACTGCGTGCAGCTCGCGTCGTTCGCCACGGAGTCGGCCAACGAGGCGGGCACCATCCCGTCCGGTGCGGCCTACATCCTGACGTCGCTGTACGCCGGCGCGGCCGCCGACATCACGCTGACGATCACCGACACCAAGTAGCCGCACCCCCGGGAGGCCGAGCCTGCCGGTCACCCGCGCGAAGGGCCCCGTCGAGGAGGACGGGGCCCTTCGTCGCGCGTGGGGTGCCTCAACGCTCGGGCAGACGGGAAACCGTGCGGAAACGGCCCGTAACCGGCCTGACCGGTGACCGCTTGCGCACGGTTTCGACGCGAACCCGCGGACCGGCCCGCGGCGCCTGGGGTCCATGCTGGAGCCATGTCGGACGGGATGTCGCTGGACCACCTGATCTCCTGGGCGATGCAGGGCGGCCCGGCGCCGGTCGAGCTGACCGATGCGTCCGTCGAGCGGATCACGCTGGCCAGCGAGCACCTCCGGATGGCCGGCCGCTCCGGCGCGGTCTACGGCCTCACCACCGGGGTCGGCGCGCTGCGCACCGTGCCGACGGACATCACCCCGAGCGACGGGACCTCGCACGCGCTGCGGCTGTGGCGGTCGCACGCGACCGGCTTCGGCACCACGTACGACGACGCGACCGCGCGCGCGGCGATGGCGATCCGGCTGCACCAGATCACGTCCGGCCGCTCCGGGGTCAGCGCGGGGCTCGCGGCCTCGCTGGGCGCGGCGATCGCCGGGGGCGCCGTACCGGACCTGCACCGGTTCGGCTCCATCGGCACCGGCGACCTCGTGCCGCTCGCCGAGCTCGGGCTGACGCTGGTCGGCGAGCGGCCGTGGCGGTCCGGCGGCGCACCGGTCGCGCGGCTCGACGACGGCGACGCGCTGCCGTTCATGTCCAGCAACGCGCTCACGCTGGCGACGGCGGCCCTGGTGCACCGGCGGCTGGCGCTGCTGTCGGACGCGGCGGAGAAGGTGACCGCCCTGTCGGCGGTGCGCCCTGCAGGCGTCGCTGCAGGCCTACGACCCGCGGGTGCACGCCGGCCGGCCGGATGCTTCCCAGCAGGGGGTCGCCCGGCGGCTGATGCAGCTGCTCGACCCGGCGGACTGGGTGCCGGCGCGGGTGCAGGACCCGTTCGCGCTGCGGACCGTGCCGCAGGTGCACGCGCCGTTCGTGGACGCCCTGCGTCACCACCGGACAGGCGGTCCGGGTCGAGGTCGACGACTCCACCGAGAACCCGCTCGTCACCGTCGACGGCACGCCGCTGCACCACGGTGGCTTCGTGACGGCCCGGCTCTCGGCGACGCTGGACGCGCTGCGCCAGGCGACGTACCCGGTGATCGCGTTGTCCGCCGCGCGGCTCTCGGCGCTGATCAACCCGTCCCTCACCGGGCTGCCGGCGTTCCTGGCGTCCGGGCCGGCGGGCAGCTCGGGCGTGATGATCCTGGAGTACCTCGCGCAGGACGCCCTGGCCCGCGCCCGCATCCTCACCGCGCCCGTCTCGACCGGCCACGCGTCGGTGTCGCTCGGCCTCGAGGAGCACGCGAGCGTTCTCCACGCAGGCGGTCTGGGCGAGCGAGCAGATGGTCGGGCTCGCGCCGGTCGTGCTCGGCTGCGAGCTGATCGCCGCGGTGCGCGCGCTGCGGATGGACCCGGACCGGCTGCCCACGACCCCCGTCCGCCAGGTGTACGACGCAGCCGCCGCCGTGCTCGACGAGGAGCGCTCCGACCGTCCCTTCACCGACGACCTCGCGGCCGCCGTACGCCTGGTCGAAGCCGGCCTCCCGGTAGTCCGTGACGAACTGGTTCGGAAACCGGCCGGAACCAGCCATTCCGTCACGGACTACCCGGACGGGGTCAGCTGAAGTCGAGCACCAGCCGGCCGCGGACGCCGCCGGCCGCCAGCTTCCGGTGCGCCTGCTCGGCCTGCTCGGCCGGCAGCAGCTGCGCGACGCGCAGCGTGTAGACGCCCTCGGCCAGCTGCTCCTCGAGACCCTTCACCAGGTCGGCGCGGTCGACGTGCTGGTAGACGAGGACGGCCTTCGCGGTGATGCCGCGCTCGAGCGTCACCGGCCCAGCCGCGGACGGAGCCGATCACGCCGCCGTCCTTGACCGCGGCCGTCGTCAGCTCGCCCTGGACCGCGCCGTCGACCAGCCCGTCGACGCCCTCGGGCACGGCCTCACGGATCCGGGCGGCGACGTCGTCGCCGCGGCGCACCACCACGTCGGCGCCCAGCGAGCGCACGAGCTCCTCGTCCTTCTCGGCGGCGTCGGCCACGACCCGCAGCCCGTCCGCCTTCGCCATCTGCATCGCGTAGCCGCCGAAAGCGCCCGCGGCACCGGTGACGGCGAGCGTCTGACCGGCCGCCAGACCGAGCCCGTCGAGGAGCAGGCGCGCGGTGAGCGCGTTCATCAGGAAGGTCGAGCCGGCCGGGAAGTCCACGTCGTCGGGCAGCCGCAGCACCGACGCGTCGGGGACGACGACCTGCTCGGCGTAGGCACCGCCGGCCGGCCGTAGGGCACGACGACCGCGGCCACCCGGTCGCCGACGCTCCAGCGCGATCCCTCACCGACCTCGTCGACGACACCGGCGGCGTCCGCGCCGGGGATGTAGGGCCCGGGTGCGCGTGCCGGTCGGCGTAGCGGCCCGACACCACATCCCGTGTCGGTCGGGTTCACCGCGGCGGCGTGCACCCGGATCCGCACCTCACCGCGGGCCGGCGTGCGGCTCCGGGAGGTCGAGGACGTGCAGCGTGTGCCGCCGAACTCTGTCACTCCGATAGCTCTCATACGGGCCACAACAAGACCTGACCCCGAGTGTCCTTCCCCGTGGGCGGACGCACGGGAGCCCCGGCGCGAGGCGCCGGGGCTCCCGAGAAGAGTCGGTTCAGTCGCTAGAACACCCGACGACGCGTACCACCGATCGGGACGAAGTTCAGGATCAGGCCGACGATCAGCAGGATGATTCCGATGGTGGTCAGGATCGAGATCCCGGCGACCAGTCCGATGATGAGCAGGATCAGTCCGAGGACGACCATGGTGGGGTGCTCCTTGTCTTGGGTGGAACGGGTGACTTCATGTACCCCTCCGGAACCCGGACAATGCATGTCGGACCTCGCCATTTTTCGAGCGGCGATGAGGCTGGTGTGTCCCGCGAGCCGGTATGGACAGGACGGACGCGAGGAGGACGCCGTGCACGACCCCGTCACCACCCGCCTGGGCGCCCGATGAGCGCGCCCGCGGACGTCGACGCCTACATCGCCGCGCAGCCCGAGCCCGTGCGCTTCGTCCTCGACCAGGTGCGCGAAACCATCCACGACGCGGTGCCCGGCCTGGAGGAGACGATCAAGTACTCCATGCCGACGATGACCCTCGACGGGAAGGTCACTGGTGCACTTCGCCGCGTGGAAGCACCACCGGAGCGTCTACCCCTGGCCCGAGGGTGACGACGCGCTGGCGCCGTACGCCTCGGGCAGCGGGACCGGCAAGATCCCGTACGTCGACCCGTTCCCCCTCGACGTCGTACGGCGCGCCGTGCTGCTGCTGCGCGAGCGGAGAGGGTGAGCGTCCCCTGCGAGATCAGGCGGTGCGCGTCGCGATCAGCACCGCGAACGCGTCGAGCGCGTCCTTGACCGGGCCGTCGGGCAGCGCGGTCAGCAGCTCCTGCGCCTCGCGGGCGCGGTCGAGGACGTACTGCCGTGCCTCGTCCATCGCGGGGTGCGTGCGGAGCAGGTCGAGCGCCTCGGCGTGCAGCGCGTCGTCGGTGAGGTCACCGGCGAGCAGCTCGAGCAGCCGGGCGTCGGCCGGGTCCGCGGACCGCTGGGCCATCAGCACCGGCAGCGTGGGCACGCCCTCGCGCAGGTCGGTGCCGGGGGTCTTGCCGGACTCGTCGGACTCGCTGGCCACGTCGAGGATGTCGTCGGAGAGCTGGAAGGCCATCCCGACCTTCTCGCCGTAGGCCGTCAGCGCCTCCTCGACCGCGAGCGGTGCGCCGGAGAAGCGGGCGCCGTACCTCGCGGAGGTCGCGATCAGCGAGCCGGTCTTGCCCTCGACGACCCGCAGGTAGTGGGCCAGCGCGTCCTCGTCGGGCCCGGGCTCGAGCGTCTCGAGGATCTGCCCCTCGACGAGCTTGGTGAACGTCTCGGCCTGGATCCGCACCGCATCCGCGCCCAGGGAGGCGGTCAGCTCCGAGGACTTCGAGAACAGGAAGTCGCCGGTGAGGATCGCGACGTGGTTGTCCCAGCGCGAGTTCGCGGACTCGGCGCCGCGGCGCAGCTCGGCCTCGTCCATCACGTCGTCGTGGTAGAGCGAGGCGAGGTGGGTCAGCTCGACCACGCAGGCCGCGGTGACCACGCCGTCGCGGGCGGGGTCACCGGTCTCGGCGGCGAGCAGCACGAGCAGCGGCCGGAACCGCTTGCCGCCGGCGTGCATCAGGTGCCGGGCCGCGTTGGTGACGAACGGCGCCTCGCTGCGGATCTCCCGCTCGAGCCGCTCCTCCACCTCGACCATCCGGGCGCGCAGCCGGGCCTCGAGGTCGGCGTCGAGCACCGGGAGGGCCAGCGACGAGTTCGCGTCGGAGGCGGTCGAGGTCATGAGTCGTCCAGTCGGCTGTGTCGAGCGCGGGTCAGCGGATGAACTGACCCGCGTTGGCGGCGAGGTCGAGGACCGGACCCGGGAAGATGCCCAGGATCACGGTCGCGGCGAACCCGACGGCGATCACGATAGTCGTGAGGATGCTCGGCATCATCACCACGGGTCCCTCACCGACCGGCTCGGAGAAGAACATCAGCACGATCACGCGGGCGTAGAAGAACGCCGCGACCGCGCTGAGGATCACCGCGACGACGACCAGCGGCCACGCGCCACCGGCGACCGCGGAGGCGAAGACCGCCCACTTGCCGGTGAAGCCGGAGGTCAGCGGGATGCCGGCCATGGCGAGCAGGAAGAAGGCGAAGACACCCGCGACGATCGGGGACTCCTTGCCCAGGCCCGGCCCACCGGGACAGGTGGGTGGCCTCGCCGCCGGCGTCGCGGACCACCGTGACCACCGCGAAGGCACCGATGGTGGTGAAGCCGTAGGTCACCAGGTAGAAGAGCACCGCCTGGACCGAGGAGATCTCGTTCCCGGCGAAGCTGCTCACGGCGTGCAGGCCGACGAAGCCGGTGAGGATGAACCCGGCGTGCGCGATCGAGGAGTAGGCCAGCATCCGCTTGATGTCGCTCTGGGTGATCGCCAGCACGCAGCCGACGAGCATCGTGAGCACGGCGATGATGCCGATCATCAGCGACCAGTCCCAGCGCGCGGCGCCGAACGCGACGTAGAACAGCCGCAGCAGCGCACCGAACGCGGCGACCTTGGTGCAGGCGGCCATGAAGCCGGTGACCGCGGTCGGGGCGCCCTGGTAGACGTCCGGGGTCCAGGCGTGGAACGGCGCGGCGCCGACCTTGAACAGCAGGCCCACGGCGAGCAGGCCGATGCCGCCGAGCAGCAGCACCTGGCCGCCGATCCGCCCGGAGACCGACTCCGCGATGTCCGCGAAGTTCATCGAGCCGGCGTAGCCGTAGGTCAGCGCGATGCCGTACAGGAAGAAGCCGGAGGAGAACGCGCCGAGCATGAAGTACTTCAGCGCCGCCTCCTGGGAGAGCAGCCGCCGCCGGCGGGCCAGCCCGCAGAGCAGGTAGAGCGGCAGCGAGAGGATCTCCAGCGCCACGAACATGGTGACCAGGTCGTTGGCCGCCGGGAACAGCAGCATGCCGCCGATCGAGAACATCATCAGCGGGAAGACCTCGGTGTGCTCGAGGCCCTTGGTGGACGCCTCGCGCTCCGCGGCGGTGCCGGGCAGCGCCGCGGCCTGGCCGGCGAACGCGGTGATCCCGCCCTCGAGGTGCCGCTCGGCGAACAGCAGCACGCTGATCAGCGCGAGCGCCAGGATCGTCCCCCAGAGGAAGACGGTCGGGCCGTCGACGGCCACCGCGCCCTCGACCGCGATCTGGCCGCGGCCGGCGGTGTCGCCCTTGGGCGCCAGGTTGCTCGCCACGATGCCGGTGGCCACCAGCGCACCGAGCACGCCGGCGCCGGCGAGCACGGTCTGCACGAGGTAGCGGCTGCGGCGCGAGACGAACGCCTCGACCACGACGCCGACCAGCGCGACGCCGAAGACGATCAGCATCGGCGACAGCAGGCCGTACTCGATGCTGGGCTTGGAGAAGTCGGCTGCGAGGTTCACTTGGCGGTCTCCTCCTGGGCACCGGCCTGAGCGGGTACGGCGGGCGCCGGGTCCTTCACGCCGACGTGCTGCAGCGTGTCGTGGACGGCGGGGTTGATGATCGACGTGAGCGGCTTCGGGTAGAAGCCGAGCAGCACGATCAGGACGAGCAGCGGGGCCACCGCGGTCACCTCACGGACGCCCAGGTCCTTGAACCCGGCGACCGCGGGCACGGTCGGCCCGGTCATCGTGCGCTGGTACCATCAGCAGGATGTACAGCGCGGCGAGGACGATGCCGAGCACCGCGAACGAGGCGTACCACGGGTTGTGCGTGAACGCGCCCAGCAGCACCAGGAACTCGCTGATGAAGGGCGAGAGGCCGGGCAGCGACAGCGACGACAGGCCGGCGACCAGGAAGATCCCGGCCAGGACCGGCGCGACCTTCTCCACGCCGCCGAAGTCGGGGATCAGCTTCGAGCCGCGGCGGCTGATCAGGAAGCCGCTGACCAGGAACAGCGCGGCCGTCGACAGCCCGTGGTTGAACATGTAGAGCATCGAGCCGGTCTGGCCGTAGCTGTTGAGCACGAAGATGCCGAGCACGATGAAGCCGAAGTGCGACACCGAGGTGTAGGCGATCAGCCGCGGGATGCTCTTCTGGCCGATGGCGGCGAGCGCGCCGTAGAGCACGCTGATCACCGCGAGCACCAGCACCACCGGCGTGGCCCACTGCGAGGCCTCGGGGAAGAGCTGCAGGCAGAAGCGGATCATCCCGAAGGTGCCGATCTTGTCCAGGATGCTGACCAGCAGCACCGACGTGCCGGGGCTGCCCTCCTCCGCGGCGTCCGGCAGCCAGGTGTGCACCGGCACCATCGGCGCCTTGATCGCGAACGCGATGAAGAAGCCGAGGAACAGCCAGCGCCCGGTGTTCGTGGCGATGTCGATCTTGCTGAGCTCGGTGAGGAGGTACGTCGGACCGGTCGCCGAGCCCGACGACACGACGTACAGGCCGACGACCGAGGCCAGCATCAGCAGGCCGCCGAGCAGCGAGAACAGCAGGAACTTCACGGCCGCGTAGGAGCGGCGCGGGCCGCCGAAGCCGCCGATCAGGAAGTAGATCGGGATCAGCGTCGCCTCGAAGAGCACGTAGAACAAGAAGACGTCGGTCGCCGCGAAGACGCCGATCGCGAGGCCCTCGAGGGCCAGCATCCAGGCGAAGAACGCGTTGATGCCCCAGCGGCCGTCCTCGCCGTCGTTCCACGACGCGAGGATCACCACCGGCGACAGGATCGCGGTGAGCAGCACCAGGGTGAGACCGATGCCGTCGACACCGAGGGCGTAGTGCGCACCGAACGCCCGGATCCACTCGTGGTCCACGCTGAACTGGAAGCCGCTCTTGCCGGGGTCGAAGCCGAAGCCGACCACCGCGACGACCGCCAGGGTCAGCAGCGAGAACGCGAGCGCCACCTGCTTCGGCAGCGCTGCCCGGCCGCCCTTGGGCAGCACGGCCACGACCACTGCGCCGACGATCGGCAGCAGCAGAGCCGTGGTCAACAGGGGAAAGCCGTTCACTGCGACACCACCATCAGGTCACTGTTCTGGGACACGTTCATGCCAGGTTCACCGCCAGCAGGGCCAGCACCACGAGCACCGCGCCACCGAGGACGGACAACGCGTAGGACCGCACGAAGCCGGTCTGCACCCGGCGGAAGGTGCTGGACATGCCGCCGAACGCGGCCGCCGGTGCCGTTGACCACGCCGTCGACGCCGTGGTCGTCGAAGCTCACCAGCCCGGTGACGAACTGGTCGCCCGGCCGCATGAGCAGGCTCTCGTTGAGCGCGTCGCCGTAGAGGTCGGCGCGGGCGGCCCGGGTGAACACCGAGACCTTGGTCGGGGCGGTGAGCGGCACCTCGTTGCGGCCGACGGTCAACCAGGCGATCGCGATGCCGACGAGCACCACGACCAGCACGATCAGGGTGAGCGCGAGCGTCGACACACCGAGCGGCGCCTCGACCTCCTCGCCGACGACCGGCGCGAGCCAGTCGACGATCCAGTCGTTGAGCAGCAGCAGGCCGCCCAGCGCGGACAGCGCCGCGAGCACGATGAGCGGGATGGTCATCACCTTGGGCGACTCGTGCGGGTGGACGCCCTTGTCCCAGCGCTTCTCGCCGAGGTAGGTCATCAGCATCACGCGGGTCATGTAGAACGCGGTGATCCCGGCGCCGACCAGCGTGGCCAGGCCGACGACCAGGTTGTCGCCGAAGGCCGCCTCGATGATCTTGTCCTTGGACCAGAAGCCCGCGAACGGCGGGATGCCGATGATCGCGAGGTAGCCGAAGGTGAAGGTCAGGAAGGTCACCGGCAGCGCCTTCTGCAGCGCGCCGTAGTGCCGCATGTCGACCTCGTCGTCCATCGCGTGCATCACCGAGCCGGCGCCGAGGAACAGGTTCGCCTTGAAGAAGCCGTGGGTGAGCAGGTGGAAGATCGCGAACGCGTAGCCGGCGGGGCCGAGCCCGGCGGCCAGCATCATGTAGCCGATCTGGCTCATCGTCGACCCGGCGAGCGCCTTCTTGATGTCGTCCTTGGCGCACCCGATGATCGCACCCCACAGCAGCGTGACCGCGCCGACGACGACCACGGCGGTCTGCGCGGTCGGGGTGTAGTCGTAGATGAAGTTCGAGCGGACCACGAGGTAGACGCCCGCGGTCACCATGGTTGCCGCGTGGATCAGGGCCGAGACCGGGGTCGGGCCCTCCATCGCGTCGAGCAGCCAGGACTGCAGCGGCACCTGGGCGGACTTGCCGCAGGCGGCGAGCAGGAACAGCAGGCCGAGGACGGTCATGCTCGTCTCGCCGGCCCGGTCCGCCGCGGCCGAGACACCCGCGAAGCTGAGGGTGCCGAAGGTGGCGAAGACCATCATCGTGCCGAGCGCCATGCCGATGTCACCGACGCGGTTCACGACGAAGGCCTTCTTGGCCGCGACGGCCGCGGACGGCTTGTGCTGCCAGAAGCCGATCAGCAGGTACGACGCGAGGCCGACGCCCTCCCAGCCGAGGAACACGCCGAGGTAGTTGTCCGCGAGCACCAGCATCAGCATCGCCGCGACGAACAGGTTCAGGTAGGCGAAGAACCGGGCCCGCCGGACGTCGTGCTCCATGTAGCCCACGGAGTAGATGTGGATCAGCGACCCGACGCCGGTGATCAGCAGCAGGAACAGCGCCGAGAGCGGGTCGTAGAGCAGGGCCATGTCGGCGTGGAAGCTGCCGGCGTCGACCCACGACCAGAGCGTCTGGCCGATCTCCCGGTTGTCCGCGCTGCGGCCGAGCAGGGCGACGAACACGAGCACGCTGATCACGAACGACCCGATGACCGTCGCGCAGCCCAGCAGGTGCGCCCACTTCGACGTACGCGTGTTGCCGAGGAGCAGGATCACGGCGGCGCCCAGTGCGGGCAGCGCGATGATCACCCAGAGCAGCGAGAAGACCCCGCCCGCGGAGGACGGCTCCACCACGGGCACGGACTCGTGCAGGGGAACGAACATGTACCTCTCCTCAGTACTTCAGCAGGCTCGCGTCGTCGACCGAGGCCGAGCGGCGGGTGCGGAAGATGGTCATGATGATCGCCAGCCCGACCACGACCTCCGCGGCGGCGACCACCATCACGAAGAAGGCGGCGACCTGGCCGTCGAGGTTGCCGTTCACCCGCGAGAAGGTGACCAGGGCGAGGTTCGAGGCGTTGAGCATCAGCTCGACGCACATGAACACCACGATCGCGTTGCGGCGGGTGAGCACGCCGACGCAGCCGATCGTGAACAGGATCGCGGAGAGCACCAGGAACGGTGTCGCGCTCATGCGTCGTCCTTCCCGTCGGTGGTCGTGTCGGTGTCGCTGGGGTTGCTGGGGTCGCCGTCGATGCCGCCACGCGGTCCGGCGCCGCGCACCGGCAGGTGTGAGGTGCCGTCGCCGATGGCGCCGGTGAGCCGGTCGATGTCACGCACCGGCACGGCCTTCACCGATGCCGTGCGACTGCAGGGTGCGGGACACGGAGATCTCCGAGGGCGTGCCGTCCGGCAGCAGGGCGGGAGTGTCCACCGCGTTGTGCCGGGCGAAGACGCCGGGCGCCGGCAGCGGACCCGGGTGCAGTCCGCGCTCGGCGTAGGCCCGCATCCGCTGCGCGGCCAGGTCGCCCTGGGTGACCTTCGGGGTGAGCCGCTCGCGGTGCGCGAGGACCATCGCGCCGACGGCCGCGGTGATCAGCAGGGCGCTGGTGGCCTCGAACGCGAAGACGTACTTCGAGAACAGCAGCTGCGCGAGCCCGGGGACGTTGCCGGCGGCGTTCGCCTTGGCGAGCCCCTGGACGGCGCCGACCGACAGCTGGCCGAGGCCGAGCACGATGATCACACCGAAGAGCAGGCCGACCACGGTCGCCATCACCCGCTGGCCCTTGATCGTCTCGACGACCGAGTCGGACGCGTCGACGCCGACCAGCATCAGCACGAACAGGAACAGCATCAGGATCGCGCCGGTGTAGACGATGATCTGCACCGAGAACAGGAACGGCGCGTCCTGGACGAGGTAGAGCACCGCGAGACCGATCATCACGACGGCGAGCAGCAGCGCCGCGTGCACCGCCTTGCGCACGAACAGGATGCCGAGCGCGGCGAGGACCATGATCGGGGCCAGGATCCAGAAGGCGACCACGTCAGGCCTCGCTCTCGTCGGCTCGCCGGGTGCGCGGACGTGAACGACCCCGTGTAGTAGTCGCTCTCGTCGTCGCCGAGCTGCATCGCGTGCGGCGGCTGCTCCATGCCGGGCAGCAGCGGCGCGAGCAGGTCGGACTTCTCGTAGATGAGGTCGGCGCGGTTGTTGTCCGCCAGCTCGTACTCGTTGGTCATCGTGAGCGCCCGGGTCGGGCACGCCTCGATGCACAGGCCGCACAGGATGCAGCGCAGGTAGTTGATCTGGTAGACGCGGCCGTAGCGCTCACCCGGCGAGTAGCGCTCGTCCTCGGTGTTCGAGGCGCCCTCGACGTAGATCGCGTCCGCGGGGCAGGCCCACGCGCACAGCTCGCAGCCGATGCACTTCTCCAGGCCGTCGGGCCAGCGGTTCAGCTGGTGCCGGCCGTGGAAGCGCGGCGCCGTCGGCTTCTTCTCGAACGGGTACTGCTCCGTGACGACCTTCTTGAACATCGTCCGGAAGGTCACCCCGAAACCCGCGATCGGGTCCCAGAACTGTTCCTTGAGGGTGGGCACTACTCAACACTCCCGTCGGAGGTGGCGGTCGACGACACCGGTCGGCTGCTCGCGGACGCGGTCGCCTGACCGGGCATGGGCGGCACCGGGTAGCCCCCGGCGAAGGCGTCGAACGGAGCGGGCTCGCGGTCCGGCGCACTGCCGGCCTCGGCTGCCTCCTCCTGCTTCTCGCCGACGAACATCAGCACCAGGAACATCACCACGACGACGCCGATCGCGCCGAGGATGTACCTCCGGTCGAACCCACCCTCGAGGCTCATCGCCCGGATCGCGGCGACCGCCACGATCCAGACCAGCGAGATCGGGATCAGGCGCTTCCAGCCGAACGCCATGAACTGGTCGTAGCGCAGCCGCGGCAGGGTGCCGCGCAGCCAGATGAAGATGAAGATGAAGATCATCACCTTGCCGATGAACCACAGGAACGGCCAGTAGCCGTGGTTGAACATGTTGTCGTTCACCGCCGAGAGCGGCCACGGTGCACGCCAGCCGCCGAGGAACAGCGTGACCGCGAGCGCCGAGACGGTCACCATGTTGACGTACTCGGCGAGGAAGAACAGCGCGAACTTCAGCGAGGAGTACTCCGTGTGGAAGCCGCCGACCAGCTCGCCCTCGGCCTCGGCGAGGTCGAACGGCGCGCGGTTGGTCTCGCCGACCATCGAGATCACGTAGATCACGAAGGACGGGATCAAGATGATGCCGAACCACAGCCGCGACTGGGCGTCGACGATCTGGCTGGTGGACATCGAGCCGGCGTACAGGAACACCGCGACGAGCGCGAGGCCCATCGCCACCTCGTAGGAGATCATCTGGGCGCTCGAGCGCAGCGCACCCAGCAGGGAGTACGTCGACCCGCTGGACCACCCGCCGAGCACGATGCCGTAGATGCCGATCGAGCTGACCGCCAGGATGAACAGCACGGCGACCGGCATGTCGGTCAGCTGCATCGGCGTGACGACGTCGGTGAACGGGATCCGCACCTCGGGCCCGAACGGGATCACCGCGAACGCCAGGAACGCCGGCACCGTGGACAGCACGGGCGCGAGGATGAAGATGGCCTTGTCGGCGGCCGTCGGGATGATGTCCTCCTTCAGCGCCAGCTTCACGCCGTCCGCGAGGGACTGCAGGAGGCCGAAGGGGCCGTTCACGTTGGGGCCGATGCGGTGCTGCATCCGGGCCACGACGCGACGCTCGAACCAGATGTTGAACAGCGTCAGCACGACCAGGATGACGAAGATCAGCACGGCCTTGAGGATGACCACCCACGCGGGGTCGCCTCCGAAGCCCTTGACGTCATCGGTGCCGGCGCCGTCCGCAGCGGCCGAGACCAGCTGCAGGACCGGGGCGGCGAGCAGGTCACTCATCGGGGCGATCATGCCTGCGCTCCCTTCGGGGCGAGTCGTACGACGGACCCGGCCGGTGCCGACCAGCCCGACCTCGTCGGTGTCCACACCACCCCGTCCGGCAGGTCTGCCACCGCGACGGGCAGCGTGGTGGTGCCACGGTCACCGGAGACCTCGACGTGCTCCCCGGCGGTGAGGCCGAGCGCGGCGAGCGTGCCGGCGGAGACCAGCGCGACCGGGGTGCGGGCCGTCGCCTTGAGGTAGTCGTCGCCGTCGAGCATCCGGCCGTCGTCGAGCAGCAGCTTCCAGGTCGCCAGCGTCACCGAGTTGTCAGCGCCACGATCGGTCTGGGCCGACTCAGCGGCTGACAGCTCGGGGGCGAAGGGAGCGCGGTCGCCGTCCCAGGCGCCGACCTCCTGCATCTCGGCGCGGGCGCCCTCGACGGTCTTGAAGCCGAGGTCGATCCCCATCTCGTCGGCGATGCCGGCCAGCACCCGCAGGTCCGGCAGTGCGTGCGAGTCGCGCAGAACCTTCTCGAAGGGGCGGACCCGGCCCTCCCAGTCCACGAACATGCCGGCCTTCTCGGCCACCGGGGCGACCGGGAAGACGACGTCCGCGGCCTGCGAGACGGCGCTGGCGCGCACCTCGAGGCTGACCACGAAGCCGGCGCCGTCGAGCGCGGCCTGCGCGGCTGCGGGGTCGGGCAGGTCGACGGGGTCGACACCGGCCACCACGAGCGCGGCCAGGTCGCCGGCGGCGGCCGCGGCGACGATCGCGTCACCGTCGCGCCCGGGCTCGTGCGGGACGGTGGTGCCCCAGACCGTGCCGAGGTCGACGCGGGCGGCCGCGTCGGCGACCGGACGGCCACCGGGCAGCAGGTTCGGCAGGCAGCCGGTCTCCAGCGCGCCCCGCTCGCCGGCCCGGCGTGGGACCCAGGCGAGCTTCGCGCCGGTGGTGCCGGCCAGGGTCAGCGCCGCGGACAGTGCCCCGGGCACGGTGGCGAGCCGCTCGCCGACGAGGATCACGCCACCGGCGTCGAGCGCCACCTCGCCGTCGTGGGCCAGCGCCTCGAGGGCCTCGCCCTCGGCGCCGGGGGCGGTGCGGATCAGGGAGCCGTTCATCTTCTGCAGGCCGCGGGAGGTGAACGGCGCGATCGAGACGACCTTGGTGTGGCGCTTGCGGTTGGCCTTGCGCAGCCGCAGGAACACGATCGGCGACTCGTCCTCGGGCTCGAGTCCGGCGAGCACCACGACACTGGCCTTCTCGAGGTCGGCGTAGGTGACGTCGAGCGCCTTGGCGACGACGTGCGAGGCCAGGAAGTCGGCCTCCTCGGCGGAGTGCGCGCGGGCCCGGAAGTCGATGTCGTTGGTGCCGAGCGCGACCCGGGCGAACTTGCTGTAGGCGTAGGCGTCCTCGCCGGTGAGCCGACCGCCGGTCAGCACCCCGACCTTGCCGTCCGCAGCGGCGAGACCACGCGCGGCGACGGCGAACGCCTCGGGCCACGACGCGGGCCGGTGCGCCCCGGTCTCCTCGTCACGGACGAGCGGCGTGGTGAGCCGGTCCTCCTGGCGGGCGTAGAGGAACGCGAAGCGGCCCTTGTCGCAGTTCCACTCCTCGTTGACGTCCGGGTCGTTGCCGGCGAGCCGGCGGGTGACCTTGCCGCGACGGTGGTCGGTGCGCAGCGCGCAGCCGGAGGCGCAGTGCTCGCAGACCGACGGCGTCGACACCAGGTCGAAGGGCCGGGAGCGGAAGCGGTACGACGCGGAGGTCAGCGCCCCCACCGGGCAGATCTGGATGGTGTTGCCGGAGAAGTAGGACTCGAACGGCTCGTGCTCGTAGATGCCGACCTGCTGCAGGGCGCCGCGCTCGACCAGCGCGATGAAGGGGTCACCGGCGATCTGCTCGGAGAAGCGGGTGCAGCGGGCGCACAGCACGCAGCGCTCGCGGTCGAGCAGCACCTGCGCGGAGATGTTGATCGGCTTGGGGAAGGTCCGCTTGGTGCCGCCGCTCTCGGCGAACCGGGAGTCGCCGCGGCCGTTGGACATGGCCTGGTTCTGCAGCGGGCACTCGCCGCCCTTGTCGCAGACCGGGCAGTCGAGCGGGTGGTTGACCAGCAGGAACTCCATCACGCCCTGCTGGGCCTTGTCGGCGACCTTGGAGGTGACCTGGGTGTGCACGACCATCCCGTCGGAGACGGCGAGCGTGCAGGACGCCTGCGGCTTGCCCATCGACATGAGCTCGCCGTTGCGCGGCGCCCACACCTCGACCAGGCACTGCCGGCAGGCGCCGACCGGAGCCAGGAGCGGGTGGTCGCAGAACCGCGGGATCTGGACGCCGATCTCCTCGGCGGCCCGGATCACCAGCGAGTCCTTGGGGACGGCCACCTCGACGTCGTCGATGGTGACGGTCACCAGGTCGGTCTTCTCGACGCTGGTCGAGCTGGTCGGAACCGTGGTCATGCAGTCGCTCCCGCTGTGGCGAAGAGGGTGGAGGCGGCCGGGTCGAACGGACAGCCGCCCTGCTCGAAGTGCGCGATGTACTCGTCGCGGAAGTGCTGGATCGAGGACGTGATCGGGCTGGTCGCGCCGTCCCCGAGGGCGCAGAACGACCGGCCGAGGATGTTGTCGCACTGGTCGAGCAGCGTCTCGAGGTCCTTCTCCTCGCCCTGGCCCTTCTCGAGGCGGGCGAGGGTCTGCACGAGCCACCAGGTGCCCTCGCGGCACGGCGTGCACTTGCCGCAGGACTCGTGCTTGTAGAACTCGGTCCAGCGCAGCACCGCCCGCACCACACAGGTGGTCTCGTCGAAGATCTGCAGCGCCTTGGTGCCGAGCATCGACCCGGCCTTGCCGACGCCCTCGTAGTCCAGCGGCACGTCGAGGTGCTCGGCGGTGAGGATCGGCGTGGAGGAGCCACCCGGGGTCCAGAACTTCAGCTCGTGACCCTCGCGGACGCCGCCGGCGAGGTCGAGCAGCCCCCGCAGGGTGATGCCGAGCGGCGCCTCGAACTGGCCGGGCCGCTTCACGTGGCCGGACAGGGAGTAGAGCGTCATGCCCTTGCTCTTCTCGGTGCCCATCGAGCCGAACCAGGTGGCGCCGTTCTGCACGATGCAGGGCACCGAGGCGATCGACTCGACGTTGTTGATGACGGTCGGCGCGGCGTACAGGCCGGCGATGGCGGGGAACGGCGGACGCAGCCGCGGTTGGCCGCGCCGGCCCTCGAGCGAGTCCAGCAGCGCGGTCTCCTCGCCGCAGATGTAGGCGCCGGCGCCCGCGTGCACGGTGACGTCGAGGTCGAAGCCGGAGCCGTGGATGTCCTTGCCGAGGTGGCCGGCGAGGTAGGCCTCCTGGACGGCCCGCTGCAGCCGGCGTACGACGTGCAGCACCTCGCCGCGGACGTAGATGAAGGCGTGGTTCGCACGGATCGCGTAGGAGCTGATGATCACGCCCTCCACGAGGGTGTGCGGCGTCGCCATCATCAGCGGGATGTCCTTGCACGTGCCCGGCTCGGACTCGTCCGCGTTGACCACGAGGTAGTGCGGCTTGCCGTCGCCCTGCGGGATGAAGCTCCACTTCATGCCGGTCGGGAAGCCGGCGCCTCCGCGGCCGCGGAGGCCGGAGTCCTTGACCAGCGTGATGACGTCGTCCTGGGACATGCCCAGCGCGGTCTCGAGCGCGGCGTACCCGCCGGAGCCCTCGTAGGACTCGAGCGTCCAGGGCCTGTCGGTGTCCCAGTCGTTCGACAGCACCGGGGTCAGGGTGTCGACCATCAGGAGCCCTCCTTCTTCCCGCCGGCGTCCTCGCCGCGCGTCTCGGCGCCGGACTGCTCGACCGTCGTCTCGGACTCCGCGCGGGAGGTGTCGGCCTGCGCCGCGGCACCGCGCTTGCTCGCGGCCGTGGTCTTCCTCGCGGCCGCCTTCTTCGCCGGGCGCTGCTCGGACTCGGGCGCCGTCCAGTCGTTCTCACGGGCGATCTGCAGACCGAGCAGCGAGGCGGGACCGGCGGCCGGGCCCTCGTCGGCGCGGTCGTCGGGGAAGCCGGCGAGCACCCGCTCGGCCTCGCGCCAGGTGCAGATGCGCGGGCCGCGCGTGGAGCGGACCTCCTTGCCCTCGCGGAGGTCGTCGACCAGCCGGGTCGCCGACTGCGGGGTCTGGTTGTCCATGAACTCCCAGTTGACCATCATCACCGGGGCGTAGTCGCAGGCCGCGTTGCACTCGAGGTGCTCGAGGGTGATCTTGCCGTCGGACGTGGTCTCGTCGTTGCCGACGTCGAGGTGCTCCTTGAGCCGCTCGAAGATCAGGTCGCCGCCCATCACCGCGCACAGCGTGTTCGTGCAGACACCGACGTGGTAGTCACCGACCGGGCGGCGCTTGTACATCGTGTAGAACGTCGCGACGCCGGACACCTCCGCCGCGGAGATCCCGAGGATGTCGGCGCAGGCCTCGATGCCGCGGGAGGTGACGCGACCCTCGACGCTCTGCACGAGGTGCAGCATCGGCAGCAGCGCCGAGCGCGGCTGCGGGTAGCGCGTGGTGATCTCGCGCAGCTCGGCGAGGACGCTCTCGTCGAGGGGGCCTGATTCCACCGCGCGGGTGGTCGAGCTTGTCGAGGCCACTCCGTTCCCTTCGCTCATCGGTCAACTCCACCCATCACGGGGTCGATCGAGGCGATGGCGACGATGACGTCGGCGACCATGCCGCCCTCGCTCATCACCGAGGTCGCCTGCAGGTTCGTGAACGACGGGTCGCGGAAGTGCGCCCGGAACGGGCGGGTGCCGCCGTCGGAGACCACGTGCGCGCCGAGCTCGCCGCGGGGCGACTCGACCGGCACGTAGGCCTGGCCGGCCGGGACCCGGAAGCCCTCGGTCACCAGCTTGAAGTGGTGGATCAGGGCCTCCATCGACTCACCCATGATGTGCCGGATGTGGTCGAGGCTGTTGCCCATCCCGTCGGTGCCGACCGCGAGCTGGCTCGGCCAGGCGATCTTCTTGTCGGCGACCATGACCGGGGCGCCCTCGAGGCCGGCGAGCCGGTCGGCGGCCTGCTCGACGATCTTCAGCGACTCCCACATCTCGTCGAGACGGATCCGGAAGCGGCCGTAGGCGTCGGAGGTGTCCCAGGTGCAGACCTCGAAGTCGTAGTCCTCGTAGCCGGAGTACGGCTCGCTCTTGCGCAGGTCCCACGGGTAGCCGGTCGAGCGGAGCACGGGGCCGCTCATGCCGAGCGCCAGGCAGCCGGACAGGTCGAGGTGGCCGACCCCTTCGAGGCGACCCTTGAAGATCGGGTTCGCGTTGCACAGCGCGGCGTACTCCGGGAGGCGCTTCTTCATCAGCGCGATGAAGTCACGGATCTGGTCGAGGGCGCCGGGCGGCAGGTCCTGCGCGACGCCACCGGGACGGAAGAACGCGTGGTTCATCCGCAGGCCGGTGATCAGCTCGAACAGGTCCAGGCACATCTCGCGCTCGCGGAAGCCGATCGTCATGACCGTCAGCGCGCCGATCTCCATGCCGCCGGTGGCGATGCACACCAGGTGGCTGGAGATCCGGTTGAGCTCCATGAGGAGCACGCGCATGACCTGCGCCTTCTCCGGGATGTCGTCCTCGATGTCGAGGAGCCGCTCCACGCCGAGCACGTAGGTGGCCTCGTTGTAGAACGGGGAGAGGTAGTCCATCCGGGTGCAGAACGTGACGCCCTGCGTCCAGGAGCGGAACTCCATGTTCTTCTCGATGCCGGTGTGCAGGTAGCCGATGCCGCAACGGGCCTCGGTGACCGTCTCGCCCTCGAGCTCGAGGATCAGCCGCAGCACGCCGTGCGTCGACGGGTGCTGGGGACCCATGTTGACGACGACGTGGTCGTCACCCTCGTCGGCGATGCCCTCGACGACGGAGTCCCAGTCCTGACCGGTGACCGTGAAGACCCGGCCGGCCGAGGTGTCGGCCTCCTGGGCGTAGGGGTCGTGCGCGCCCTGTGTCGATGTCATTAGTTGTAGGACCTCCGCGTGTCCGGCGGTGGGATGGTGGCGCCCTTGTACTCGACAGGGATGCCACCCAGGGGGTAATCCTTGCGCTGCGGGTGCCCGGGCCAGTCGTCGGGCATCTGGATGCGCGTCAGAGCGGGGTGACCGTCGAAGATGATCCCGAAGAAGTCGTAGGTCTCACGCTCGTGCCAGTCGTTGGTCGGGTAGACCGCGACCACCGACGGGATGTGCGGGTCCGCGTCGGGGCAGGTGACCTCGAGGCGGATCCGGCGGTTGTGGGTCATCGACAGCAGGTGGTAGACCGCGTGCAGCTCGCGGCCCCGGTCGTCGGGGTAGTGCACGCCGGAGACGCCGGAGCAGAACTCGAAGCGGAGCCGCTCGTCGTCGCGGAGCACCTGGGCGAAGGACAGCAGGTCCTCGCGACGCACGAAGAAGGTGATCTCGTTGCGGTGCACGACGACCTTCTCGACGGCTCCCCCGGCGCCGACCGCCTCCAATGCGTCAGCGACCTCGTCGAACCAGCCGCCGTAGGGACGGACGGCGTCTCCCGGCATGGTGACCGGGCGGACCAGGCCGCCGTACCCGCTCGTGTCGCCGGACCCGCGCACGCCGAACATGCCGTGCCGGACACCGACGACCTCCGGACCGCCCGCGGTGTCGGGGACGGTGTTCTCGACCGCGTTGTCCGTGGCGTCCACGTCGGTGCCCGGGGTGACCTCCGGGAACTCCGCGGGCTCCTTGGGACCCTCGCTCATCGGAGCAGACCCTTCATCTGGGAGGTGGGCAGCGCGTTGAGCGCCTCGGTCTCGTTCTCCTCGATCTCGGCGACCCGGTTGGAACCGAGCTTGGTCGCCTGGACCTGCTTGTGCAGCTTGAGGATCGCGTCGATGAGCATCTCCGGCCGCGGCGGGCAGCCGGGGAGGTACATGTCGACGGGGACGACGTGGTCGACGCCCTGGACGATCGCGTAGTTGTTGAACATGCCGCCGGAGCTGGCGCACACGCCCATCGCGAGGACGTACTTCGGCTCGGCCATCTGGTCGTAGATCTGCCGCAGCACCGGCGCCATCTTCTGGCTGACCCGGCCGGCCACGATCATCAGGTCCGCCTGGCGCGGCGAGGCCCGGAAGACCTCCATGCCGAAGCGCGCGAGGTCGTAGCGGGGTCCGCCGGACGTCATCATCTCGATGGCGCAGCAGGCCAGGCCGAAGGTCGCCGGCCAGAACGACGCCTTGCGCATGTAGCCCGCGACGCCCTCGACGGTCGTCAGCAGGACGCCGCTCGGGAGCTTCTCTTCCAGACCCATCGAATCTCCCTCAGTCCCAGTCCAGGCCGCCGCGACGCCACACGTAGGCGTACGCGACGAAGACGGTCACGATGAACAGCGCCATCTCGATGAGCCCGAACATCTTCATGGAGTCGAAGTACACGGCCCACGGGTACAGGAAGACGATCTCGATGTCGAAGACGATGAACATCATCGCGGTGATGTAGTACTTCACCGGGAACTTGCCGCCGCCGAGCGCCTGCGGGGTCGGCTCGATGCCGCACTCGTAGGAGTCGAGCTTGGCCCGGTTGTAGCGCTTGGGCCCGGTCAGCGAGCTGACCACGACCGAGAAGATCGCGAAGCCCGCGGCGAGCGCGCCGAGCGCGAGAACGGGAATGTAGAGCTCCACCCGGTTCCCTCCTGTCCTGCCGTGTCCTGCCTGCTGTGACTCTGCCTGTGCTGTGCGTGCTGCCGGTGCTAGGCCGCGGGGGCGACCTTGCTGAGCGCGTTGATCACGCGGTCCGAGACGTCTCCGTCGCGCGGGTCGGTGAGGTTCGCCATCAGCTTCAGCGTGAACCTCATCAGGGCCGTGCGCGGCAGGCCGTACCTGGTCGCCTGCTTCATGAACGTCGGGTTCCCGATCATCTTGGCGAAGACCCGGCCGAGCGTGAAGTAGCCGCCGTACGTCGCGTCGAGCGCTGCGGCGTACCCCTCGAGCACCTTCTCGCGGCCGGCTCCCTCGGGTCGCGCCAGGGCCTGCACGATCGTGTCGGCGGCCATGTGGCCGGCCTCGAGCGCGTAGTCGATGCCCTCGCCGTTGAACGGGTTGACCATGCCGCCGGAGTCACCGACGAGCAGCACGCCGCGGGTGTAGTGCGGCTTGCGGTTGAAGCCCATCGGCAGCGCGGCCGAGCCGATCCGGCCGACGAGGTTCTCGTCGCGGAAGCCCCACTCCTCCGGGGTGTGCGCGAGCCAGCGGCGCAGCACGTCCTTGTAGTCGACGTGCTGGAAGGCCGACGAGGTGTTCAGGATGCCGAGCCCGACGTTGGCGGTGCCGTCGCCGACCCCGAAGATCCAGCCGTAGCCGGGGAGCAGGTTGCTCTTCTTCGGCTCGCCGTCCCAGAGCTCGAGCCAGGACTCCATCCACTCGTCGTCGTGGCGGGGGGTCTCGTAGTAGGCGCGGACCGCGACACCCATCGGGCGGTCCTCGCGGCGCACGATGCCCAGCGAGGTCGCGAGCCGGGCGCTGACGCCGTCGCAGGCCACCACGACCGGCGCCGTGTAGGTCTCGACGTCGCCGACCTTGCGGCCGTTGTCGTCGACGGGCTTGGCGGTCACGCCGACGACCCGGCCGGTGCGCTCGTCGATGACGGGGCCGGTGACGGCGGTGCGCTCCATCAGCCGGGCGCCGGCCTTCTCGGCGTGCCGGGCGAGGATCTCGTCGAGGTCGCTGCGGGTGCGGACCATGCCGTAGGACGGGAAGGTCGCGAGGTCGGGCCAGGGCAGCTCGATGCGGTGGCCGGCGCCGACGATGCGCAGCCCCTTGTTGCGCTGCCAGCCGGGGGCGTCGAGGTCGAGGCCCATCGACACCAGCTGGCGTACGGCGCGCGGGGTGAGCCCGTCGCCGCAGATCTTGTCGCGGGGGAAGGAGGCCTTCTCGAGCAGCAGCACGTCGAGGCCGGCGTTCGCGAGGTGGTAGGCGGTGCTCGCACCGGCCGGACCGGCCCCGACGACGATGACGTCGGCCTGCCGCGCGTCGGCGGTGGTCCGGGTCATGCGGGATACCTCGATCACTGAAGCTCGCGGGTGCGTCATGTGCCTGTATGTGCCTTTGTGAAAACCTTCACTAACCAGCACCAGCGATGCAGTCTAGAGGTCCCCGTCACATCGCGCGACCCGCCCCCCGTCCGGGTCCGGCGCTCCGAAAAACCGGCCCTGACCTGCGCATTTAGTCAACGTCTCTGTTGCGTTATTTGCCCCGGTCGCGCGGCGCCGACCTGCGCGTCCCCCGCCCCCTGTAACGCGGGGTTATGGACGCTGAACACCTGCCACGCCTCGTGTGGAGCGTCCAGAACCCCGCGTTACAGCTGGGGCGGCGGCGTGGCCGGCCGGATGGACTCGAGCGTGGTCCCCGACGACGGAGCGCGGCTGTTCCGGGTCGGCCAGGCGCTGGCCGGCGCCGTACGACGGACGGGGCTGCGGGCCGAGGGGGTCAACCTGTTCCTGGCGGACGGCGAGGCCGCCGGGCAGGAGGTGTTCCACACCCACCTGCACGTGCTGCCGCGGTTCGCCGGCGACGGGTTCCGGCTGCAGGTGACGAGCGGGTCGCCGTCCCGGGACGAGCTGGACGAGGTCGCCGGCCGGATCCGCGCCGACGCTCTGACGACCGAGACGCGCCAAGTCGAGCGCCTCCGGCCCAACCAGACACGCCAGGTCAGCGCCCCTGCCTCAACCAGATGCGCCAAGTCGGCGTGAGCGATGGTCAGGCGGTGGCGCGGTGGAGGGCGACGATGCCGCCGGAGAGGTTGCGCCAGGCCGGGCGCTGCCAGCCGGCCTGCGCGATCCGGGCGGCGAGCGCCGACTGGTCGGGCCAGGCGCGGATCGACTCGGCGAGGTAGACGTAGGCGTCCGGGCTCGACGAGACGGTGCGGGCGATCGGCGGGAGCGCCCGCATGAGGTACTCGACGTAGACGGTGCGGAACGGCGCCCAGGTCGGGTGGCTGAACTCGCAGACCACGAGCCGGCCGCCGGGCTTGGTGACCCGCAGCAGCTCGCGCAGCCCGGCGTCGGGGTCGACGATGTTGCGCAGCCCGAAGGAGATCGTCACCGCGTCGAAGGTGTCGTCGGCGAAGGGCAGCCGGGTGCCGTCGCCGGCGGTGAAGGCCAGGTGCGGCTTCGCCTGCTTGCCGACCGTGAGCATCCCGATGGAGAAGTCGCAGGGCACGACGGTGGCGCCGCGGTCGGCGAACGGCTGGCTCGACGTGCCGGTGCCGGCCGCGAGGTCGAGGACCTTCTCCCCGGGCTGCGGGTCGACGGCGTCGACGACGACCTTGCGCCAGCGCCGGTCCTGGCCGAGGGACAGCACGTCGTTGGTCAGGTCGTAGCGGCGCGCCACGTCGTCGAACATCGCGGCGACGTCCGCGGGACGCTTGTCGAGGCGGGCGCGAGTCACGGCGTCACCCTACGCACCGGCCTCCCCATGGGGTGCGGGCGGTCACAGCCGTAGGCTGGCGCACCGTGAGCGAGCCGACCACCGACCTGGGCGCGCCCGACCCCGCGCGGGAGTCGGCGCCCCTGGTGGTGCGCACCGTGCTGGTCGACGACCCCGGGCCGCTGCTGGACCTGCTGCCCCACGACGACCGACGCGACGGCCTGGGTACGACGCGGCGAGGGCCTCGTCGGCTGGGGCACGGCCGCGATCTGCCGCACCGACGGCCCCGACCGGTTCGCCCGGGCCCGGGCGTGGTGGCGCGACGCTGGCCGGCGGCGCGGTGGTCCGCGACGAGGTCGGGCTGCCCGGCACCGGGCTGGTCTGCTTCGGCTCCTTCGCGTTCGCCGACGAGCCCGGCGACAGCGTGCTGGTGGTGCCCCGAGGTGGTCGTCGGCCGCCGCGGCGGGACGACCTGGGTGACCACGATCGGCGTCGGCGCGATCCCCGCCCGCCCCGACCTGACCCCGACCGAGCCGCCGGCGGCGCCCGCCGGCGTCACCTTCGCCGACGGCGCCCTGAGCGGCACCGAGTGGGAGACGGTGGTCGCCGAGGCGGTCCGCCGGATCAACGCCGGGACGCTCGAGAAGGTGGTGCTGGCGCGCGACCTGTACGCCACCGCCCGCGAGGACGTCGACGTGCGCTGGCCGCTGGGCCGGCTGGCGGCGTCGTACCCGATGTGCTGGACGTTCCACGTCGACGGCCTGTTCGGCGCGACGCCGGAGATGCTCGTCCGCCGCGAGCGCGGGCTGGTCACCTCCCGGGTGCTGGCCGGCACGATCCGACGCACCGGCGACGACGCGCGCGACCTGGCGCTGGCCGCCACCCTGGCCCGGTCGTCGAAGGACCTCGAGGAGCACGAGTACGCCGTCCGGTCGGTGGCCGACGCGCTGGCGCCGCACTGCTCGTCGATGAACGTCCCGGAGGCGCCGTTCGTGCTGCACCTGCCGAACGTCATGCACCTCGCGACCGACGTCGCGGGGGTCGTCCACGACGCCTCGGACCCCGCCGCGACCTCGCTCGACCTGGCCGCGTCGCTGCACCCGTCGGCCGCGGTCGGCGGCACCCCGACCGACATGGCGACGGACCTGATCACCGAGATCGAGGGCATGGACCGGGGGCGCTACGCCGGGCCGGTGGGCTGGATGGACGTGACGGGTGACGGCGAGTGGGGGCTGGCGCTGCGGTCGGCGGAGATCGACGGCGCCCGGGTGCGGCTGTTCGCCGGCTGCGGGATCGTCGCGGACTCGGATCCGGAGGCCGAGCTCGCCGAGGGCCAGGCCAAGTTCGTTCCGGTCCGCGACTCCCTCGCAGACAATCACTGACCCGCACCCCTGCGACGGGCCGCCGTCCTGGGCGGCGGCACCTCGGGAACACCGCCACCCACGACGGCGATCGTGAGAGTGACGCGACCTCCCCGTGGCAGGCGCGTCCGGACCAGTGTCCCGGCCCGGCCGGGCACGCGTCTGTAGGCAAAGCGCGCCATGGACGTCGACCGTTCGGTCAGACCGGCCGCGACCGTTCGGTCAGGAGCCCAGGTCGGAGCCCGGCTCGAGCCGCCGGTAGCCGCCCTCGGGCAGCAGGGTGTCGAGGTTGCGGCCCACCACGGCCAGACCGGTGTCGTTGAGCAGCCCGTCGTGCACGGCCACCGACTGCGGGCGCGCCGACCTCGCGGGCGAAGTCGATGACCTCGGAGATCCGGCTCCACGGCGCGTGGATCGGCAGGAAGAGTACGTCGACGGGGCCGCCGGGCGGGGTGAACGAGTCGCCGGGGTGGTAGACGCGGGTGTCGCCCGACGTCGACGACGTAGCCGGAGTTGTAGAAGCGCGGCAGGTCCTCGTGGATGACCGCGTGCAGCTCGCCGACGGCGGTCACCGGCAGGCCGGCGTCGAACTGCTCGCCGGGCGAGACGACCGTGACCCGCTCGGCCACCGCCGGGTCGCCCGCCGCGATCTGGGTGCGGACCGCCTCGATCGTCCAGATCGGGGCGTCGGTGGCGCGGAGCCGGTCGAGATCGAGGTGGTCGAGGTGCTCGTGCGTGATGAGCACGGCGGTCGCGCCGTCGACCGCCTCCACGTCGGTGAAGGCGCCGGGGTCGACGACCACCACCTTGCCCGTCGTGCTCGAGGCGGACGCACGCGTGACCGAACTTGGTGATCCTCATGGGGCCAACGTACCCAGCCGGGTCAGCCCAGTCGGCTGTCGACGAAGCACCAGCGCCACTCCTCGCCGGGTTCGGCCGAGCGCATCACCGGGTGCCCGGCGCGCGTCGAAGTGCGCGCTCGCGTGCCGGCGCGGCGAGGAGTCGCAGCAGGCCATGTGCCCGCAGCTCGAGGCACTTGCGCAGGTGCACCCAGGCGGTGAAGCCCTCGCGCACGCAGTCCTCGCACTCGAACTCGACGGCCGACTCGACGTCGCGGGGTGCCGACCGCAGGTGGTCGCAGGCGGCGATCGTGCCGGCCACCCCGCGGACCGCCTCGGCGCCCTCCAGCTCCGCGCTCCGGGCGTTGTGGATGTCGAGCATCGACTCCTCGACGTCCAGCGTCGCGAGCACGTCCTCGATGACCTCGTGCGGGATCTTCGCCGGTGCTGCGCACGTGCAGCACCTTCTCCCGCTCGGCCTGCAGCATCTCCAGCCGGAGCCGGGCGTAGGCCTCGCTCGGTGTCTCGTCGTCGGGGTGGGTGCTGCCGAGCCGCTCCCAGGCCGCGGTGTTGCGCTGCGCCGCGCGTCCGCGCAGCGCCTCGATGGTGTTGTAGGGGTCGTCCTCGCGGGAGTGCAGGTCCAGCACCTCCACCCCGGCGGCGGTGGCCTTCTCGAACAGCGCGGCCCGGGCCAGCGCGTCCTCACGGGGGTCCGGTGCCGGCAGCCCCAGCCGGCGCACCAGCAGCGGCAGCGTCGACCCCTGCACGATCAGGGTCCCGGCCGCGACGACGAGTGCGGTGAGGATGAGGGTCTCGCGGTAGTCGAAGCTCTCCGGGATCGCGAACGCCGCCGCCAGGGTGACCACGCCGCGCATGCCGGCCCAGCCGAGGACGGCGGTGTACTTCCACGACGGGTGCCGTCCGGTCTCGGCCTCCGGCTCGGGGCGCACCAGCAGGTAGCGGGCCGGGAACACCCAGACCAGCCGCAGCACGACGACGGCGACGAAGGTGGCCACGCAGAGCTTGACCACGTCGGAGACGGGGACGCCGCTGTCCGCGACGTCCCGGAGGATCCAGCGGGCCTGCAGGCCGATCAGCAGGAACACGGTGTTCTCGAGCAGGAACTGGATGGTGCGCCAGTTGAGCCGCTCCGCGATCCGGGACGTCGCGGTCTGCAGGACCGGCGCCTTGTGGCCGAGCAGCAGGCCGGCGATCACGACCGCGAGCACACCTGACCCGTGGATCTCCTCGGCCGCGACGTAGGCCACGAACGGCGTGACGAGCGACAGGCTCGTGTCGATGACCGGGTCGGTGACCCGGCGCCGTACCCGGCCGATCAGGAGGTACATCAGCAGCCCGACCGCCACCCCGCCGGCCGCGGCCAGCAGGAAGTCGGCTCCGACGCTGAGCGCGGTCACGGTGGCGCCGACCGCGATCGCGGTGCGGAAGGCGACCAGCGCGGTCGCGTCGTTGAGCAGGGACTCGCCCTCGAGGATCGTGACGATCCGCCGCGGGATGCCGATGCGCCGCGCGATCGCGGTCGCCGAGACCGCGTCCGGCGGCGCGACCACCGCGCCGAGCGCGAAGGCCGCGGGCCAGGTGACGCCCGGGATCACGTTGTAGGCCACCACTGCCACCCCGACCGTGGTGAAGGCGACCAGCCCGATCGACAGCAGCAGGATGGCACGCCGGTTGGCGTTGAAGTCCACGAGCGACGTCTGGAGTGCCGCGCCGTACAGCAGGGGCGGCAGCAGCCCGACCAGCACCACCTCGGAGGTCAGGTGCACCTCGGGCACGAACGGCAGGAACGAGCCCGCGGCTCCGAGCGCGACGAGGATGATCGGCGCGGGCAGGTCGTAGCGCCGGCAGAGTGCGGCGACGGCGATGACCACGGCCGCGAGGGCCGCCAGGGAGAGCGCGAGTTGCACTCCCCCATTGAACCGGACGGGTGTTACCCCGCGGTGTCCTCGGCGACCCAGCGCATCGGGTCGCCCCAGCCGAGCTCGGTGATGCCGTGCTTGCCCAGCGCCATCACGACGAGACACCGGCGGTGCGCCGCGAACGTCAGCACGTGCGCGATCATCCCGCCGTAGGTGAACACCTCGGCCGGCTCGCACAGCGCGTCCACGAAGGTGTCGTCGAGGCGGCCCCGGTCGGCGACGTCGCGGATGTGGGAGAGGTACGTCGCACCCTCCTCGGCCAACCGGGCGCGCAGCGACGCGACGGACTCGTGCTCCTCGACGGACCAGTCGTACTCCCGGCTGGCCATCGCGGCGTTCCACATGCCCATCTGCCCGACCAGCCGGGACAGCAGCGACCGGATCGTCTGCTGGTCGTCGTCGACGTTGAGCTCGATCGGCTCGTCGAGCTGGGCGTCGCTGAGCTGTTCGGCGCACCGGATCATCTCCGACGTCAACCAGATGTGGTGCTCGACCATCCGGGTCAGCAGGTCCATGGGGGTCACCTTCTTCTCGGCGGGGAGGCGCAGGCTCCCGGGTGGGTGGAAGTGCACGTCGCTGGGTGCCTCGACCCGGATGCTGGTCGGCCGGGCCCGCCACTGGCTGGGTCCGATGCCGTAGGCCTTGGTGAACGCCCGGGTGAACGCCTCGTGCGACCCGTAGCCCGCCTCGACGGCGACGTCGAGGATGGTGCGGCGGGTGGTGAGCAGGCGGTACGCCGATCGCTCCAGCAGGATCCGGCGACGGAACCGGTGCGGCGACTCGCCGGCCACCGACGCGACGATCCGGTCGAGGTGGAACCGCGACAGGTACAGCCGGGCGGCCAGGTCCTCACTCGTGACCTCGTGGTCGTCGAGCGCGTCGGCGAGGACGTCCACGAAGCTCGTGAAGTGGTCGACGGCTGCGCTCATGTCCCCATCCTGCGCAGCGGCCCGGCGGCCGCGCTTGATCAGTCTTGCGCATCGCTGCGCTGGTTGGGGTGCCCGAGCCCCAGAGGGCGAGGGCCTCGAAACCACCGTCAGCGAGGCGGCTGGCTTCCGGGCGGGACCGCCAGCGCCCGGATCGCGGCGTCGAGGTCGCGGCGGTCGTCACGGCGTACGACGACCTCCACCACCTCGACACCGCCGGCCGGGCTGTCGAGGGCGTGCCGGAGCTCGGCGAGCGAGTCGACCCGCCAGTGCGGGGTGCGGGTCGCGGCGCAGAGGCTGGCGACGTCCACGCCGTGCGGGGTGCCGAACAGCGTGTCGTACGACGCGGCGTGCTGCTCGCTGCCCTGCTCGAGCGAGGCGAAGATCGAGCCGCCGTCGTCGTTGACCACCACGATGGTGAGGTCGGGACGCTCCTCGCGGGGGCCGAGGACGAGGCCGTTCGCGTCGTGGAGGAACGTCACGTCCCCGAGCAGCGCGATCGAGCGGGTGCTGTGCGGACGACCCAGCGCGGCGCCGATGGCGCTGCTGACGGAGCCGTCGATGCCGGCGAGCCCGCGGTTGCCGACGACCATCCGGCGGTCGCCGACGGCGTACGGCGCCACCATCAGGTCGAGGTCGCGGACCGGGTTCGAGGCCCCCACGAACAGCAGGCCGTTGGGTGGCACCGCGGCGCTGACGGCACCGGCCACCTGGTGCGGCGTGAGGCCGTCGCGGCTGCCCAGGAAGGCGTCGAGCCGCCTGGACACCTCGGCGTCCCGGGTGCGCCACTCCTCGCATCCACGGGTCCGGCTCGCGGGGCGCCTCGTCGACGCGCTCGCTGGCGAACCACTGGGCGCGCACACCCTCGAGCTCGACCCGGTCGACCACGGCGTGCACGTGGTGGCCCGAGTCGGTCCAGCCCGAGGGGCCACGGACCGCGTACAGCTCGATGTCGTCCCGTGCGAGCAGCCGGCTCACCGGCCGCGACAGGGTCGGGTGCCCGAACACCACGACCTGCTGGATGCGTGCGGCCAGCTCCGGGTCGCCGAGGAGCAGCCGGTAGGTGCGGATCACGCTGTCGCCGGTGCGCGAGCCGCTGGTCGGCTCGGCGAGCAGCGGCCAGCCGGCCGCCTCGGCGAGCACGCGTGCGGGCGGGCCGGCGTCGTCACCGGCCACGACGACGGTGCGCAGGTCGGCGCTGACCGGCTCCGGCGAGGCGAGCGGCCGCGCCCCGGGCGTCATCCACGGACCGCCGTGCGGCGCGCCGTCGAGCGCACTGCCCCAGCCGTCGCCGGCGTCGGGGACGAGCGGCTCCTCGAACTGGAGGTTGAGGTGCACGGGTCCGGGCCGCGCGCCGAGGCGGCCGGTGGCGACCGCGGCACTGCGCGCGGCCAGCGAGCGCCAGCCGACGACCTGCCGCCGCTCGGCCTCGCCGGAGCCGGCGTGCGGCGCCGGCACGTCCGCGGAGTCACGCACCGCGCTGCCGAAGATGCCGGCCTGGTCGGTGGTCTGGTTCGCGTTCGTGCCACGCAGCCGCGCGGGCCGGTCGGCGGTGAGCAGGATCAGCGGCACCCCGGCGTGCGACGCCTCGAGCACGGCCGGGTGCAGGTTCGCGACCGCCGTACCGCTCGTGGTCACGACCGCCACCGGACGCCGGCTGGTGCGGGCCAGGCCCACGGCGAGGAAGCCGGCGGACCGCTCGTCGATGCGGGTGTGCAGCCGGACCCGGTCACGGGCGGCGTAGGCCGCGAAGGCCAGCGCCGCGCTGCGCGACCCCGGCGCGAGCACGAGGTCGCGGACCCCGCACCGGGCGAGCTCGTCGAGCAGGACGGTCGCCAGCGCGGTCGACGCGTTCGCCGGGGTCATGCCGTGGAAGATATCCCGGCCAGCCGGTCGCGCCAGTGACGCTCGCGCTCCGGCGGCGCGGCGGTGCGGGCCAGGGCGTCCGCCCCGACCTCCGGTCGTACGACGGGCAGGGCACCGTCGCGCGGCAGCAGCGGCTCGACCGCGACGTCGTCGGTGAGCAGCTGCACCGTGGCCAGGCCGCAGGCGTAGGGCAGCTCCGGAAGCGCGGCCGCCAGCGCCACGCCGGCGGCGATCCCGACGCTCGTCTCCAGGGCGCTGGACACCACGACCGGCAGGCCGATGTCCTCGGCGATCCGCAGGCAGGCGCGCACGCCGCCGAGCGGCTGCACCTTGAGCACGGCGACGTCGGCGGCGTGCAGGTCGCGCACCCGGTAGGGGTCCTCGGCCCGCCTGATCGACTCGTCCGCCGCGACCGGCACGTCGGTGCGGCGCCGGACCAGGGCGAGGTCCTCGACGTCCATGACCGGCTGCTCGACGTACTCCAGGCCGCCGGCGGCCCGGTCCAGCAGCGGGATCCGGAGGACCGCCTCGTCGACCGACCACAGGCCGTTGACGTCGATGCGGATCCGACCGTCGGGGCCGAGGGCGTCGCGGACCGCCTCGAGCCGGGCCAGCTCGTCGGCCAGGGTCTGCCCGGGCTCGGCGACCTTGACCTTCGCGGTGCGGCAGCCGCTGCTCGCCCGCACGACCGCCGCGGCCTGCTCCGGTCCGACCGCCGGCACGGTCACGTTGACCGGCACCGTGTCGCGCAGCGGCTCGGGCCAGCCGGTGTCGGCGGCCTCCCGTGCGGCGGCCAGCCAGGGCGCGGCGACCCGTGCGTCGTACTCCAGGAACGGGCTGAACTCACCCCACCCCGCGTCGCCGCGCAGCAGCATCCCCTCCCGCACCGTGATCCCCCGGAACCGCGTCCGCATCGGGATCGAGAAGACGTGCCCGCCGAGCCGGGAGAAAGTTCCGGTCGAGCCGGGACTCATTCCCCACCTCCGGCCGCGATCCGCTCCACGGCCAGCCGGTCGACCTTGCCGTTGGCCAGCAGGGGCAGCGCCGCGACGGGCACGACCCGACGGGCGCCCAGCGTGCGGGGGTGCTCGGCGGCCACCCACGCGCGCACGTCGTCGAGCGGTACGTCGCCGACGAGCACCGCGACGACGGCCTGGCCCCACTCCGGGTCCGGCACCCCGACCACCTCGGCGTCGCGCACGTCCGGGTGGGCGCGCAGGCGCGCGGCGACGGCCGGCGCGGGGACGTTCACGCCGCCGCTGATCACGACGTCGTCGACCCGGCCGGTGACCTCGAGCAGCCCGTCGTGGTCGATGCGGCCGAGGTCCTGGGTGACGAACCAGTCGCCCTCCTTGGCGGCCGCGGTGAGCGCCGGCTGTCCGTCGTACCCGGTGAAGACGACGGGCCCGCCGATCCGGACCCGGGCGTCGGCGCCGATCTTGACCGCGACCCCGTCGAGCGGACGGCCGTCGTAGACGCAGCCGCCACACGTCTCGCTCATCCCGTACGTCGAGACCACCCGGACCCCCGCGTCGACGGCACGTGCCCGCAGCGCCGGGTCGAGCCGCGCCCCACCGACCAGCACGGTGTCGAAGCCGGAGAGGGCGTCGCCGTCGAGGAGCCGCACCAGCTGCGTCGGCACCAGCGAGACGTAGCGCCGCGCCCCCGTCATCGCGGCGACCGCGTCCTCGAACGAACCGCCCTGGACGACCGGGTCGGTGCCGGCGACGGACCGACCGGAACAGCACCTGGAGGCCGGCGACGTAGGACGGCGGGAGGTTCAGCAGCCACTGGCCGGGGCCACCGAGCCGGGCGTGCGTGGCGTCGGCGGAGGCCCGCATCGCGGCCCGCGACAGCAGCACCCGCTTCGGGGTGCCCGTGGAGCCGGAGGTCTCGACCGACAGCGGCGCCGGGTCGTCGGCCTCGTCCCACTCCCGCAGCAGCGCGAGGATCTCGGCGGCGGTGCCGGAGACGGGTCGGAGGCTGGCCACGAGGCCTCACGCTATGCCTGCGAGAATCCCCGATCGTGACACCCCCCGCGACCTCCCCCGGGCCCACTCCTGCGCAGTGGCTCGAAGGTGCCCGCCCGCGCACCCTGCCCGCCGCGGTCTCCCCGGTGCTGGCCGGGACCGGCGTCGCCGCGTTCGTCGACCACGCGGTCTGGTGGAAGGCCCTGCTGGCGCTGCTGGTCGCGCTCGCGCTGCAGGTCGGCGTGAACTACGCCAACGACTACTCCGACGGCATCCGCGGCACCGACGCCGACCGGGTCGGGCCGCTGCGGCTGGTCGGGTCCGGCGTCGCCTCGCCCAAGCAGGTGAAGACCGCGGCGTTCGCGTCGTTCGGGGTCGCGATGGTGCTGGGGCTGGTGCTCGTCGTGACGTCCGCGTGGTGGCTGCTGCTCGTCGGCGCGCTCTGCGTGGTGGCGGCGTGGTTCTACACCGGCGGCTCGCAGCCCTACGGCTACCACGCGCTCGGCGAGGTGATGGTGTTCGTGTTCTTCGGGCTGGTGGCGGTCCTCGGGACGACGTACGTCCAGACCGGGACGGCCCCGCTCGCCGCGTGGTTCGCGGCCGTCGGTGTCGGGTCGCTGGCCTGCGCGATCCTGGTCGCCAACAACGTCCGCGACATCCCGACCGACCGTGAGGTGGGCAAGCGCACGCTGGCGGTGGTGCTGGGTGACCGGCAGAGCCGCTACCTCTACGTGCTGCTCGTCTGGGTCGCGCTGGCGACGCTGCTGGGCCTGGCGATCGCGACCTCGGGCCTGGCGCTGCTCGGGTTGCTGTTCCTGCTGCCGGCGGGTGCCGGCCACCCGCCGGGTCCTCACCGGTACGACGGGCCGGGGACTGGTCCCCGTGCTGCAGCAGACCGGTCTCGCCGAGCTGATCTACGCGCTCGGGATCTTCGTCGGGCTGCTCCTCGCCGGCTGACCCGCACGCACCAGGCGTCAGGTCAGGGCGGCGATCCGCTGGATCATCGACGTGCTCGGGAAGTTCTCGTCCTCGACCTTGGCCAGCAGGATCCGTGCGTAGGCCGGCACCTCGTCGGGCGTCAGCAGCTCCTCGATCTGGTCGAGCATGGTGCTCGACGGGAACGGGTCCTCGTGGACCTTCTGCAGCAGCTGCTTGAGCAGCTCCACCCGGACGTCGTACTCGCGCTCGGCCACGCGGCCTCCTCGTGTCGTCGGAACCAGAGTGGTACCTCAGCCGCCCACCTTCAAACGGTGGTCCGGTCGGGCTCCACCCAGGTCCCCGTGTCGTAGAACCGCTCCAGCGTCCCGGCGTACGGCGCGATGTCGATGCCTTGCCCCGCGAGCCAGCCGTCGTCGTAGTAGGTGGAGGCGTACCTCTCCCCGCCGTCGCACAGCAGGGTCACCACGCTGCCCGCCTCACCGGCCTCCCGCATCGCGGCCACCAGCCGCAGCGCGCCCCACATCGCCGTGCCCGTGGAGCCGCCGACCGGCCGGCCCGTCACCTGGGAGCACCACCGCATCGCGGCGATCGAGGCGGCGTCCGGCACCGCCAGCATCGCGTCCACGATCGACGGCATGAACGACGGCTCGACCCGCGGCCGGCCGATCCCCTCGATGCGCGAGCCGCGGCCGGTGACGTGGTCCGGGTTGCCGGTCGCCCAGCCGTCGAAGAACGCGCTGTTCTCCGGGTCCACCACGCACACCCGGGTGTCGTAGCGGCGGTAGCGCACGAACCGGCCGATGGTCGCGGACGTGCCGCCGGTGCCGGCGCCGACCACGACCCATGCCGGCACCGGGTGCCGCTCCTGGGCGAGCTGCTCGAAGATCGACTCGGCGATGTTGTTGTTGCCGCGCCAGTCCGTGGCCCGCTCGGCGTAGGTGAACTGGTCCATGTAGTGCCCGCCGGTCTCCGCCGCGAGCCGCCGGGCCTCGTCGTACACCGTGCCGGGGTCGTCGACGAGGTGGCACCGGCCGCCGTGGAACTCGATCAGGTCGATCTTGCCGCGCGACGTGGTGGCCGGCATGACCGCGACGAACGGCAGGCCGAGCAGCCGCGCGAAGTACGCCTCCGACACCGCGGTCGAGCCGGACGACGCCTCGATGACCGTGGTGCCCTCGCGGACCCAGCCGTTGCAGAGGGCGTAGAGGAACAGGGACCTGGCCAGCCGGTGCTTGAGCGAGCCGGTGGGGTGGACGGACTCGTCCTTGAGGTAGAGGTCGACCTCCCACCCGGCGGGCAGCGGGAAGACGTGCAGGTGGGTGTCGGCCGAGCGGTTGCTGTCCGCCTCGACCTTGCGGATCGCCTCGTTGACCCAGGTCCGGTCGTCCGGCCGGCGCTCCTCGCGGCAGCAGCCGCTCACTCGTCCTCCTTGGCCCGCGCCTGCTCGAACCGCTTGGACGCGGCCTGGGCGCGCGCGTCGACGCGGGCGGCGAACCGCTCCCGCTGGCCGCGCAGGAGGTAGTACGACGCGACGCCGGAGGCCAGCGCCGCGAGAACGAGAGGCCACAACCAGGAGCTGATGCCGAGCGCCTCGAAGATGCCGAGGAAGACCAGCAGCGAGGCGAGGAACAGCCCGATCCGGGCGAGTGTGTAGACGACGAACTCCTTCACGCACCCAGGGTAGTCGTCGCACTTCGGGCCCCTCCGGGACGGACCCTTGAAGACGTGCCTACTCTGAAGTCGTGGGTAAGTTCCTGCTGGTCGTGATCGTGTTCGCGGCCCTCGTCTATGCCGTGTTCTGGCTGATCGAGCGTCGTCGTGGGGGCAGTGCGGCGCGCCCCGGTCGACCTAGTCCTCCGAAGCCGACGCCGCGGACGGTGGCGCCCGACGACGACGAGGACTTCCTGCGCGGGCTCAACCGGCGCCGGCGCGACCAGGACAAGCCGCCGAACGACTGAGAGGGCGGACGCGGGGTCTCAGCCGCCTGCGTAGGAGTGCAGGCTGCCGCCGCCGAAGAAGAAGTTGATCCCGACGAAGTTGAACAGCAGGGACGCGAACCCGACCAGCGCGATGGCTGCGGCGGCCTTGCCCTTCCACCCGGCGGTCGCCCGGGCGTGCAGGTAGGCGGCGTAGATCACCCAGGTGATGAACGCCCACACCTCCTTGGGATCCCAGTTCCAGTAGCTGCCCCAGGCGTACTCCGCCCAGACCGGGCCGGCGACCAGCGCCGCGAAGGTCCAGATCGGGAAGCCGAAGGCGTTGAGCCGGTAGCCCACCCGCTCCAGCGACTCCACCGACGGCAGCCGGCTCAGGTAGCCGCCCGGCCGAAGTGAATCGCGGCGGGTGGCCCGGTCCTTGACCAGGAACAGCCCGAGCGCCAGGGCGCCGACCGCGAACGCGCCCGACGCGACGACGGCGGCCAGCACGTGGATCACCAGCCAGTAGGAGTGCAGCGCGGGCACCAGCGGGCCGGCGTCCTGGTAGAGCACCAGCTGGTCGAGCATCAGCACGACCACCAGGAACCCCGTCACCACCACGCCCATCCAGCGCAGGTGGTAGCGCTTCATCAGCGCGAGGTACATGACGCTGACCCCGAAGGTGCCGGCCAGCGTGAACTCGTACATGTTGCCCCAGGGCACCCGGACCGGGTCGCTGGCGAGCCCGCGGCTGACCAGGCCCAGGGCGTGCAGCGCGCACCCGAGCACCGTCAGCGCCAGCCCGATCCGCCCCCACGTCTCGACCCGCAGCTCCCGCTCCCCGATCTCCGGCCGATCGGGCTGGTCGAGATCACTGGTCGCGACAGGCTCGACCACCGGGCGTCGTCGGCGGTCACCAGGGCACGCTCGCCCGGCCGATCGGGCTTGTCGAGATCACTGGTCGCGACAGGCTCGACCACCCGGGCGGCGCCGGCGGCCACCAGGCGCTCGGCTCTCCACAGCGGGGACGGGGAGTGAGCGGAGGAACACCCACTCGACGAGGTGGGCCAGGAACGCCAGGACGTAGACGATCGAGGCGAACATGATGGCGTTGTCGCTGAAGGCGGCGAACTGCGCGGTGCTCACGCGGGCGACTCCTCGTGCTCCGGTGCGGGGTCCGATGTCCTGATCGAGCGCTCGAGCTCGTCGACCTCGCCGGCGAGGTCACCGCCCGAGCTCCGGTCGAGTCCGGCCAGCTCGACCACGGTACGCCCACGACCTGTGCCGTCGTCGGCGCGGGAGACCCGGACCCAGGCCCGGCGCGGGCGGATGAACAGCGAGCCCATCAGGCCCACGATGCCGAGCAGCACCCCGCCGAGCGCGATGCCCTTGCCGGGCGAGTGGCTGACCTGGAGCTTGACCCAGCGGTCGACGCCGTCGAAGCGGATCGAGCCGCGGTTGTCGGGCAGCTGCACGGTCTGGCCGGGCGAGAGCTTGATCCGGGCGTCCGGACCGAGCCGCTCGGGGTCGGAGCTCGGGAACGACTTCAGCTTCGACTTGTCGAGCGAGTAGACCGACTGGGACTTGCCGGAGTCGAGGCCGAGGTCGCCGTGGTAGGGCGTCAGCGACAGCACCGGGTCGAGGGCGTCGGGGAACTGGGAGAACGGCCCCTGCTTCATCGTGAAGCCGTACGTCGGCAGGAAGAACCCCTCGAAGCCGAGCTGCTCCGGCTGCGCGTCGAGGACCTTGATGACGCCGACCGAGCTGAACGACGCGTCCTGCGGAAGGAACACCACCGGCCCCTTGTAGGCGACGTTGCCCTGGCCGTCGCGGACGGTGACGACAGGCGCGTAGCCGTGGCCGACGAGGAACACGCTGGTCCCGTTGGTGGTCAGCGGGTGGTTGACCGCGAGGTCGTGCTTCTGCGGCTTGGCACCGGGCTCCGCGCGGTAGGTGATGTTCGCGTCGAACGACTCCGGCTGGCCCATCTCCGGCCCGCTGGTCAGGAACTTCACGTGGAAGTCGTCGACGTGCAGGCTCACCGGAGCGAGGTCGTCGGGCGAGAACAGCCGGCCGGGCGAGAAGTCGTCGTACTGGCTGAGCGAGTTGGAGAAGCCCTGGCCGACCACGGTGACGACGCCGCCCTTGTAGCCGAACATCTGGCCGTAGGCGAAGCCGACCAGCACCACCAGCACGGACAGGTGGAACAGCAGGTTGCCGGCCTCACGCAGGTAGCCGCGCTCCGCGGAGACGGCGGACGTCTCCCGGGTGGTCGAGCTTGTCGAGACCGCGACGCGGTAGCGCTTGCCGCGCAGGGCGGCGCGGGCCCGGGCGAGCACCGCGTCGGGGTCCTCGTCGAGCTCGAACCGTCGCGACTGCGGCAGCCGGTCGAGGTGCCGCGGCACGCGCGGCGGCGCGGCCCGGAAGGCCCGCCAGTAGATCCGCAGCCGCGGCACGATGCAGCCGACCAGCGACACCATCAGCAGGATGTAGATCGCCGAGAACCACACCGAGCTGTAGACGTCGAACAGCCCGAGCTTCTCGTAGACCGGGGTGAGCTGCGGGTGCCGGTCCTGCCAGTCGGCGACCTTGACCGCGTCGATGTTCTCCTGCGGTACGACGGACCCGGGGACCGCCGCGAGGGCCAGCAGGAAGAGCAGCACCAGCGCCGTACGCATGGAGGTGAGCTGGCGCCACGCCCACCGGGAGAGCTCGACCGGGCTCAGCGCCGGCGGGGCCGACGGCGGCTGCGGCGGCTGCGACGGCGACCCGCCGGCCTCGGTGGTCTCTGACGCCGATGTACTCGTCGTCATCCGGGCTCCCCGCGGAAGGTCGAGTGAGCGGAGCGAGCGCTTTCGTGGGGTGGTCCTCACACCGGCACCTCGAACCCGGTGACGACTGAGCGGAGGTCGGCGACCCACTGGTCCCAGAGGCCGGTGACGAGCAGCAGGCCGACCACGATCAGCATCATCCCGCCGATCCGGGTGACCCAGACCTGGTGGCGGCGGACCCACTTCACCGCGCCGAGGGTGCGGCGGAACGCGAGCCCGGCGACCAGGAACGGGATGCCGAGCCCGAGGGAGTAGGCGAAGCTCAGCAGCGCGCCCCGGGCGGCTGTGCCCTCGTGCAGCGCCAGGGCCTGCACCGCCGACAGGGTCGGGCCGATGCACGGCGTCCAGCCCAGGCCGAACAGCACGCCGAGCAGCGGCGCCGCGGCCAGGCCGACGGCCGGCACCCGGTGCACGCGCACGTCACGCTGCAGCCACGGGACCAGCCCGATGAAGGCGACGCCGACCAGGATCGTGAAGAAGCCGAGGGCGACGCTGATCTCCCGCGTGTAGCGGAACAGCCAGTCCCCCAGGGCACCGGACAGCGTGCCGAGCACCACGAACACGAAGGAGAAGCCGAGCACGAAGAGCAGGCTGCCGAGCACCATCCGGCCGCGCCGGGCGTTCTCGAGGTCGACCCCGGACAGCCCGGTGGCGTAGGACAGGTAGCCGGGCAGCAGCGGCACCACGCACGGCGAGAAGAACGACACCAGCCCGGCGACGAGGGCGACCGGCAGCGCAAGCGCCATCGACCCCGACAGCACCGTGTCGCGGAACCACAGGCCGACGTCGTACGGCGTCACGCGCCACCCCCGGACCGGGCGTCCTCGACGAGGTCGTCGAGGGTGGTCCGTGAGAGGTTGCCGAGCACGCTGCCGGCGACCCGGCCCTGGGGGTCGACCACGACGGTGCTGGGCACGGAGTTCGGAGTCAGCGTGCCGCGGAACGCCAGCAGCGTCCCGCCCTGCTGGTCGTAGAGGGACGCGTAGGGAATGTCGAACCTGCGCACGAACGCCTTGGCCGCGTCCTTGCTCGGGTCGCGGCTGTCGATGCCGAGGAACACCACGCCCTTGCCGGCCAGGTCACGCGACGCCTGGGCCAGCATCGGCGCCTCGGCCCGGCACGGCCCGCACCAGGAGCCCCAGACGTTGACCACGACGACCTTGCCGCGGAAGTCGGCGAGCGACACCTTCTCGCCGTCCAGGGTGCGCCCGGACACCTCGCCGGGCTGCTTGCGGTCGGCGGCCTTGACCGACGTGATGATGCCCTTGCCCGCGACGTAGCCCTGGTTCCCTGAGCTGCCCACGTCGTTGGAGCAGCCGGCCAGCGCGAGCAGGCAGGCCAGACCGAGAGCGAGGGGTACGGCGCGGAGAGACGTCACGCGGGCGGAGCCTCCTCCTCGACGCCCCCGGACGAGAAGGTCTTGTGCCGGTCCTTGACGGGGATCAGGTCCGCCGCCGGCTCGGAGTAGCGCAGCGTCGTCAGCTCGTCGCCGTCGAAGACCAGCGACGTGAGGCTGCACAGCGTGCACTGGCGGTTGCGCGGGTTGTGCAGGAAGGGCCGCTGCTCGACGTGCAGCCGGGTCACCCAGATCGGCAGCTGGTGGGAGACGACGAGCGCCTCGTGGCCGCGGGCCGAGTCGCGGGCGTCGTACACGGCGGCCATCATGCGGGCCACGACCGCCTTGTAGGGCTCGCCCCACGACGGCCGGAACGGGTTCCACAGGTGCCGCCACGAGGAAGGCCGCTTGACGATGCCGTCGCCGACGCTGAACCGGCGGCCCTCGAAGATGTTGGTCGACTCGATGACCCGCGCGTCGGTGACGATCTCGACGCCGCGGGCGAGCGCCGTGGGCCGGGCGGTCTCCTGGGCCCGCTCCAGCGGGGAGGCGACCACGTGCGTGATGTCGCGGTCGGCGACGGTGTCCGCGATCCGCTGCGCCATCCGGCCGCCGAGCTTGGACAGGTGGTAGCCGGGCAGCCGTCCGTAGAGCACGCCGCCCGGGTTGTGCACCTCGCCGTGGCGGAGCAGGTGCACCGTGGTGCGGTCGCTCATCGGGCTCCCACCTCGACGGCCGCCGCGGCGCGGGCGGCCGCGGGCAGGGCGGCCGTGATCCGGTCGAGCGCCCGGTCGTCGTGGGCCGCGGAGAGGAACCACACCTCGAACGCGCTCGGCGGGAGGTAGACGCCCTGGTCGAGCATCGCGTGGAAGAAGGCCTTGTAGCGCTCCGGGTGCTGCGCGCTCGCGGCGGCGAAGTCGGGCACCTCGGTGACGCCCTCGTCGGTGAAGAAGACGCTGAACATGTTGCCGACGTGCTGGACGACGTGCGGCACACCCGCCTCGGCCAGCGCGGAGGCGGCGGCCTCGCGGACCACCTGCGCGGCCTTGTCGAGGTGCGCGTAGACCTCGTCGGTGGCCAGCCGCAGCGTCGCGAGCCCGGCGGTGGTGGCGACCGGGTTCCCCGACAGGGTGCCGGCCTGGTAGACCGCGCCCTCCGGCGACAGCATCGACATCACGTCGGCGCGGCCACCGAACGCGGCGGCCGGGAAGCCGCCACCCATGACCTTGCCGTACGTCGTGAGGTCGGGCGCCCAGCCCTCGACGGCGCCGTCGAGCCCCCAGTGCCCGGAGCGGGTGACCCGGAAGCCGGTCATCACCTCGTCGCTGACGAACAGCGCGCCGTGCGCCCGGCAGGTCTCGGCGAGCATCCGGTTGAAGCCCGGCGCCGGCGGGACGACGCCCATGTTGCCGGGGGCTGCCTCGGTGATCACGCAGGCGATCTCGTCGCCGTGCTCGGCGAACGCCTGCGCCACGGCGGCCGGGTCGTTGTAGGGCAGCACCAGCGTCGCGGCGGTGGACGCCGCGGGCACGCCAGGCGTGCCGGGCACGGCGAAGGTGGCGAGCCCGGAGCCGGCCTGGGCGAGCAGCGAGTCGACGTGACCGTGGTAGCAGCCGGCGAACTTCACGACGAGCTCGCGGCCGGTGAAGCCGCGGGCCAGCCGGATCGCGGACATGGTGGCCTCGGTGCCGCTGGACACGAACCGGACCTTCTCCGAGGGGGTGCGGCCGACGATCGCCTCGGCGAGCTCCACCTCGGGGCGGGTGGGCGTGCCGTAGGACGTGCCGCGGGTGACCGCCTTCTGCACGGCGTCGATGACCTGCGGGTGCGCGTGCCCGAGCAGCATCGGGCCCCAGCTGCCGACCAGGTCGACGTACTCCGTGCCGTCGACGTCGAAGAGGTAGGGGCCGGTCGCCCGCTCGATGAACCGGGGGGTGCCACCGACGGCGTTGAACGCCCGGACCGGTGAGTTCACCCCACCCGGGGTGACGGCGTGCGCGCGCTCGAACAGCGCGGCGGACTGGGCCGTCGAGGCAGCAGCAGCGGGTTCGGCAGTCACCCGGGCATTCTCCCCCGCAGGCCGCCCGGACCACGAACCAGGGCCCGGCGGTCCGAGTGTGAGACGTGCTACCCGGCACGCCGTACTGTGACCGAGGTCGCACGCCGGGCGTCGCTACCCGTGCGTAACCGACGCTCCCCCGCCTCGTTGGAATGTGTGAGTGAGGGAGCACACGGGTATCAGTCGGCCATGCCGGCTGAAACCCGGCGGGATGATTGGGGAGTAGGGACGGATGTCGTCGCACAAGCGCTTGACCACCTTCCAGAAGGCCACGGCCCTGGTGCCGCTGGCGCTGCTGTCCGGTGCCTGGACCACGAGCCTGACCATGACCGGCTCGGCCAGCGCGGACGGCCAGGACGGCACGCTTCCCGACGGCACCAGCGTCCCCGACCAGGCCATCAAGGCCCCCGCGAGCGTGTCGGGCCCCGGTGAGATCGCCCCCGGCGTGCCCAAGGGTGGCGCCGACCAGGTCATCGCCGACGCCTCCACCAACGGCATCCCGGCGGCCGCGCTGGCCGCCTACCAGCGCGCGGCCCAGATCATCGACTCCGCCGACAAGGGCTGCAACATCGACTGGACGCTGGTCGCCGCGATCGGTCGGGTGGAGTCCAACCACGGCCGCTACGGCGGCAACACCCTCGACAGCAACGGCGTCAGCCGGCCCGGGATCTACGGCATCCCGCTCGACGGCAGCAACGGCACGTCGAAGATCAGCGACACCGACGCGGCTCAGTACGACAACGACCCGCAGTACGACCGCGCCGTCGGCCCGATGCAGTTCATCCCCTCGACCTGGTCGGTCGTCGGCGTGGACGGCGACAGCGACGGCAAGCGCAACCCGCAGGACATCGACGACGCGGCGCTGGCGACCGCGGTCTACCTCTGCTCCGGCAACGAGGACCTCTCGACCACCGACGGCCAGAAGTCCGCGGTCTACCGCTACAACCACAGCCAGGAGTACGTCGACCTGGTGCTGTCGATCATGCGGGCCTACGCCGAGGGCGACTTCTCCTCCGTGCCGACCAGCTCGGCCGGGACGACCACGTTCACCCCCGACTACGGCGACTCGGTGTTCGCCTCGGGCACGACCGGCTTCCACTACCCGAAGGCCAAGAGCGGCAAGCGGTCCGGTGCGCGCGGCGGCTCGACCTCGGGCGGAGCACGACGGCGCCGTCCACCTCCTCCGGGTCGACCGGGTCCACCGGCGGCGGCGCTCCTTCCGTCGGCAACCCGACGGGCGGCGGCGGCGCGACCTCCGACCCGGGCGGCACGGTCGGCGACACCGTCAAGAAGGCCACCGGCGGTGGCACGCCTCCCCCGGCACAGCCGGTGGTCGACACCATCGACTCGATCGCCGAGGCGACGTCGTTCTGCAGCGCGCAGCTCGCCGGCATCACCAGCGACGGCACCGTGATCAGCAAGTGCGCCGAGCGCGTCAACGGCAAGGCCAAGACCGACGCCGCCGCGATGATCCCGAACACGCTCTCCGCCGTGCTGTCCTGGCTCGGCCTCCCGGCGCTCCCCGGCACCGGTGGCGGCGGCCTCCTCAACTGACCCGTCGACCCGGGCCTAATTTCCCGTCGAGCCGGGCCTAATTTCCCGTCGACCGCGTCAAAGTCCTGCCCAGCCGCGAGGCGAGGGCCTCGACACCTCTGCACCCGACCGACCAGGTTTCGCGACGGCTCCGCCGGCGCTCCGCCGCACCTCGGCCAACGGGTCCGTCAGGACAGGCGCGGAGCGACCTCGGCGGCCCAGTAGGTGAGGATCACGTCCGCGCCGGCGCGCCGGATCGACGTGAGCGTCTCGAGGATCGCGGCGTCGCGGTCGATCCAGCCGTGCGCGGCGGCGGCCTCGACCATGGCGTACTCGCCGGAGATGTTGTACGCCGCGACCGGTACGTCGACCGCCTCCCGGACGGCCCGCACCACGTCGAGGTAGGCCAGCGCCGGCTTCACCATCACCACGTCGGCGCCCTCCTCGACGTCGAGCAGCGCCTCGCGGACGCCCTCGACGACGTTGCCGCCGTCCTGCTGGTAGGTCCGGCGGTCGCCCTGCAGCGAGGAGTCGACGGCCTCGCGGAAGGGGCCGTAGAACGCGGAGGCGTACTTCACCGAGTAGGCCAGGATCGCCACGTCCTGGTGGCCGGCGCCGTCGAGCGCGGCCCGGATCACGCCGACCTGGCCGTCCATCATCCCGCTGGGGCCGACGAGGTCGACGCCGGCGGCGGCCTGCGCGAGCGCCATCTCGGCGTACACCTCGAGCGTCGCGTCGTTGTCGACGGCGCCCGACGGCGTGAGCACGCCGCAGTGGCCGTGGTCGGTGAACTCGTCGAGGCAGAGGTCCGCCATCACCGGCAGCGCGTCCCCGACCTCGGCCACCACGTCGCGGATCGCGACGTTGAGGATCCCGTCGGGGTCGAGGGCACCGCTGCCGACGGCGTCCTTGTGGGTCGGCACGCCGAACAGCATGATCCCGCCGAGCCCCAGCTCCGCGGCCTCGGCCGCGGCCTTCCGGACCGAGTCACGGGTGTGCTGGACGACGCCCGGCATGCTGCCGATCGGCGTCGGCTCCGAGGCGCCCTCACGGACGAAGACCGGCAGCACCAGCTGGCGCGCCTCCAGCGACGTCTCCGCGACGAGCCGGCGCAGCGCCGGCGTGCGACGCAGCCGCCGCGGCCGGGTCTCCGGGAAGCCCATCGGCTCAGGTGGCCTTGCGACGCGCGGACGGCCGGCGCTCGGACGGCTTGGTCACCGGCTGGCCGGCCTCCAGCATGGCGGCACGACGCGAGGCACCGAAGTCGGCGAGCGCGTCCACGACCGCCTCGACCGACGGCTTCGGCGCGAGTACGTCGACCCGCAGACCGTGCTCCTCGGCCGTCTTGGCGGTCGCCGGGCCGATCACCGCGATGATCGTCGAGGCGTGCGGCTTGCCGGCGATGCCGACCAGGTTGCGCACCGTCGAGGACGACGTGAACACGACCGCGTCGAACTTGCCGGTCTTGATCGCCTCGCGGGTCGGCGCCGGCGGCGGGGTGGCCCGCACGGTGCGGTACGCCGTCACGTCGTCCACCTCCCAGCCGAGGTCGAGCAGCCCGGCGACCAGGGTCTCGGTGGCGATGTCGGCCCGCGGCAGGAACACCCGGTTGATCGGGTCGAGCAGGTCGTCGAACGGCGGCCAGTCCTCGAGCAGCCCGGCGGCGGACTGCTCACCGGACGGGACCAGGTCGGCGCGCAGGCCCCACGCCTCGATCGCGGCGGCGGTCTTCTCGCCGACGGCGGCGATCTTGAGGCCGGAGAAGGCACGGGCGTCGAGGCCGTACTCGTCGAACTTCTCGCGCACCGCCTTCACCGCGTTGACCGAGGTGAACGCGATCCACTCGTAGCGGCCCTCGACGAGGCCACGGATCGCCTTGTCCATCTGCAGCGGGTTGCGGGGCGGCTCGACCGAGATGGTCGGCACCTCCTCGGGCACCGAGCCGTAGCCGCGCAGCCGGGCGGACAGCGCGCCGGCCTGCTCCTTGGTGCGCGGCACCAGCACGCGCCAGCCGAACAGCGGCTTGGTCTCGAACCAGGACAGCGCGGCGCGCAGGTCGACCACGTCGCCGACCACGGTGACCGCCGGCGGCGCCATCCGGGCCGCGCGGGCGTCGGTGCCGATCCGGCCGAGCGTGGAGACGACGGTCTCCTGCTCGGTCGTGGTGCCGACGCGGGTCATCGCGACCGGCGTCTCGGCGCTGCGGCCGGCGGCGACCAGGGCGGCCGCCACCTCGGCGATCGAGCTGACCGCGGAGAGCAGGACGAGGGTCCGGTCGTCGGCGTACTGCGACCAGTCGATCTTGGCCTCGGAGCAGTTCACGACCGCGACCTCGCGGTGCTTCTTGTCCGTCAGCGGGACACCGGCGTAGGCGGGCACCGCGGTGACCGACGAGACGCCGGGGACGATCTCGAAGCCGACGTTGGCCTTGACGCAGGCCTGCGCCTCCTCGGGGCCGGAGGCGTAGACGAACGGGTCGCCCGCCATCAGCCGCACGACGCGCTTGCCGGTCTTGGCCTGCTTGACGATGACCTTGGCGCGGCCGGCGTGCGTCAGCGGCTGGCCGTCCTGCCCGAAGCCACCGTCGACGACCTCGGCACTTGCGCAGAAGGCCTCCACCAGAGCGGCGTGCTCGGGGGTCTCGGTGACCACGACCTCGGCCTGCCGGAGCAGGTCCACGGCCCGCACGGTGAGCAGCTCCGGGTCGCCGGGGCCACTGCCCACGAACGACACGAAGCCGACCGGCAGGGCCGACGGCACCGGGGCCTCGACCGTCGCGGCAGCGGCACTGCGCGCGGCCGACGTCTTCTTGGCGGCTGGCTTCGCCGTCGTCTTGGTGCTCTTGCTAGCGGTGTTGCTCACAGTCGCCTTCTTGCTACTCGTGGTGGGCTGTGTCTTCTTCGTCCGGGTGCTGCTGGTGGTCATGGCGCCGCCTCCTCGACGAGCGTCGACGCACCGTCGTCCAACATCTCCTCGGCCAGCGTTCGGCCGACCTTCTCCGCCTCGTCCGGCAGTCCGGTCGCGGACCGTCGTACGGCGACCGCGCCGTCCTGCGAGAGCGCCACGGCCCGGAGCCAGAGCTCGTCGCCGTCGTCGCCCTCGGCGATCTCGGCGAGCGCACCGACCGGGGCCGCGCAACCCGCCTCGAGGGTGGCCAGCACCGCCCGCTCGGCGGTGACGGCCGCGCGGGTCCGTGGGTCGTCCACGGCACCGCGCACCTCGTCGCCGAGCGGGTCGCCCGCCCGGCACTCCACCGCCAGCGCGCCCTGCCCGGGGGCAGGGAGCATCTGCAGCGGGTCGAGCACCTCGGTCACCTCGTCGAGCCGGTCGAGCCGGGCGATGCCGGCCCGAGCCAGCACGACCGCGTCCACCTGGCCCGACGCGACCTTGCCGATCCTGGTGTCCACGTTGCCACGAATTCCGACCACGTCGAAACCGAGACCGAGCGCGCGCAGCTGCGCGGCCCGGCGCGGCGACCCTGTGCCGATGCGCGCACCGGCGGGCAGCTCGCCCAGCGTGAGGCCGTCGCGGGCGACGACGACGTCGCGCGGGTCCTCCCGGAGGGGTACGGCGGCCAGGGTGATCCGCTCGTCGAGGGTGGTGGGCAGGTCCTTGAGGGAGTGCACCGCGAGGTCGACCTCGCCGCGCAGCAGGGCGTCGCGCAGGGCGCTCACGAACACACCGGTGCCGCCGAGCGAGGCCAGCGGGGCGGACGACACGTCGCCCTCGGTGGTGACCTCGACGAGCACGACGTCGCGCCCGAGTGCGGCGCGCAGGGCGGCCGCGACCATCTCGGACTGGGTGCGGGCGAGCAGCGAGCGGCGGGTGCCGACGCGGATCGGGCCGTTCACGGGGGTGGTCATCGCATCCCCTCCGCCCGGGTGACGGCCTCGACGGCGTCGGGGTCGAGCGCGAACAGCTCGGCGAGCGCGGCGGCGTAGGACACCGCGCCGGTCTCGTTGATCGCCAGCTCCTTGACCCGCACCGTCGGCTGGTGCAGGAGCTTGTCGGCGACCCGGCGGACGGCCTGCTCGAGCTCGGCGCGGACCTCCGGGTCGAGCCCGGGCAGCCGGCTGAGCAGCCGCTGCACCTCGCCGTCGACGATGCCGGTCGCCATCGTGCGGAGCGCGACGACGGTCGGGGTGACGGTGGCCGAGCGGCGGGCGGCGAGGAAGGCGGCGATCTCCTGGGCGACGATCTCGCGGACCGCGTCGACGTCGGTCGCGGCGTCGCCCTCGTTGACCTCGTGGGCCAGCCGGGCCAGGCCGAACAGCGAGACGCCGGGCAGGTCGGCGACGGCCGGGTCGACGTCGTGCGGCAGGGCCAGGTCGATCACGGCGAGGGGTCGTTCGGCGTTCCCACGCGCCGCGGCCACGACGGCCAGCGGCAGCACCACACCGGTGGCGCCGGTGCACGACACGAGCAGGTCGCTGTCGGCCAGCGTCTCCTGCACGTCGGTGAGCGGGACCGCGCGTCCGTCGTACTGCTCGGCGAGGCGGCGGGCGTTGGCCTCGGTGCGGCTGGCGACGACCACCTCGGCGCGCCGAGCCGGCTCACCGTGGCGACCGCGAGGCCGGCCATCGAGCCGGCACCGACGACCAGGACGCGCTTGCCGGCGACCGGGCCGATGTCGGCGGCCGCCCGGTCGAGCGCCAGCGAGACCAGCGACGGTGCGGCGCTCTGCACGTCGGTCTCGGCGTGCACGCGCTTGCCGACGCGCAGCGCCTGCTGGAAGAGCACGTTGAGGGCGGGTCCGACGGTGCCGCTCTCCTGGCCGATCCGCAGCGCGTGCCGGACCTGGCCGAGGATCTGGCTCTCGCCGATGACCATCGAGTCCAGGCCGGCGGCCACCTCGAAGACGTGCGAGACGGCGCCGTCGTCGTAGTGGACGTAGAGGTGTGGGACGACGTCCTCGGGTGCCTCGTCGGCGATCTCGCAGAGCAGCCGGGAGACGGACTCGACGCTGCCGTGGAAGCGGTCGACCTCGGCGTACACCTCGACCCGGTTGCAGGTCGTCAGCGCGGTCGCCTCGAGCACGTGCTCGCAGGCCATCACGTTCTGCACGAGCTTGTCGACGCCGTCGGCGTCGAGCGCGAGCCGCTCGAGCACCGCGACCGGTGCGGTCTTGTGGGACACGCCCACCACGAGGACGCTCATGCGCCGACCACCCCGTCGAGCTCGATGCCGGCGACGCCGTGCTCGGCGAGGGCCTTGCGCTGCTCGTGGTAGGCGAGGATCTGCAGCTCGATGGACAGGTCCACCTTGCGTACGTCGACCCCGTCGGGCACCGACAGCACGGCCGGCGCGAAGTTCAGGATGCTGGTGACCCCGGCCGCGACGAGCCGGTCGCACACGCCCTGCGCGGCGGCCGCCGGGGTGGCGATCACGCCGATGGCGACGCCGTCCCGCTCGACCAGGGACTCGATCTCGTCGAAGTCCCGGATGCCGAGACCACCGACGTCCTCGCCCTGGCGCGCCGGGTCGGCGTCGAGGAGCGCGACGATCCGGAAGCCACGCGAGGAGAAGCCGCTGTAGTTGGCGAGGGCGTGGCCCAGGTTGCCGATGCCGACGATGACGACCGGCCAGTCCTGGGTGACACCGATCTCGCGGGCGATCTGGTAGCGGAGGTACTCCACGTCGTACCCGACGCCGCGGGTGCCGTAGGAGCCCAGGTAGGACAGGTCCTTGCGGAGCTTGGCGCTGTTCACGCCGGCGGCGGTGGCGAGCTCCTCGCTGGAGCAGGTGGCGGTGCCGCGCTCGGAGAGCCCGGTGAGGGCGCGGAGGTAGACCGGCAGCCGGGCGACGGTGGCCTCGGGGATGCCGCGCTCGGGGGCCTTCGCAGGCGTCGGCCGGGCGACCCCGTCGGCGGGGGTCCCGTTCCGAGGACTACGTGGCACGGTCACGCTTCTCCTGACAGTCGAAGAGCCAGCGGTCGGCTGCCGGCACACGCAGGAGGAACCGTCCAGGCTCGGCCGTGTTACGTCCCCCGCGACCCGTCCTGGGCCGGCAGCGACCTCACTCTAGGAGTTTGTGAACGTGAGAACAAACTGAGCGGTAGCGGGCACTAGCACATGTGATCTGGCCCACCGTCATCGACCCCGGCGGCACCCCCAGCGGCAACCCGCGGACGAGGCCGGTTCAGGCCAGTGCGCTGCGGAGCCGGTCCGCGTCCACCCGCCAGAAGTCGTGCTGGCGGCCGTCGACGAACGTCACCGGGATCTCCTCGCCGTAGGCCTGCATCAGCTCCGCGGCCTCGGGCCCCTGGGTGATGTCGATCTCGACGAAGGCCTCGTCCAGCTCGCGGCACACCGCGGCAATCACCGCCCGGGCGTCGTCACACAGGTGGCAGCCGGGCTTGGAGTAGAGCTGCACGCGGGCGGTCATTCGAGAAGCCCCTGGGTGCGGCGCTGCCGGCGCTCGCGGAGCCGCCCCTTGGCGACCTTGCCGGTGCCCGTGTGCGGCAGCTCGGCGACGACGTGCACCTCGGTCGGCTGCTTGAAGCGGGCCAGCCGGAGCGCGCAGTGCTCGCGGACCCGCTGCTCCAGCTCCTCTGGCGGGTACGACGTCCCGGACGGCTTCACGTAGGCGACGACCGCCTCGCCGGTCCGCGGGTCCGGCGTGCCGATCACCGCCGCCTCCGCGACCCCGTCGACCTCGGCCACGACCTCCTCGACCTCGACCGGGTAGACGTTGAACCCGGACACGATGACCAGCTCCTTGAGCCGGTCGACGAGGAACAGGTCGCCGTCGCCGTCGAGGAAGCCGACGTCGCCGGTGGCGTACCAGCCCTCCGCGTCCGGACCGTCCTCGCCGCTCGGCCAGTAGCCGCTGAACAGGTTGGCGCCCCGGATCCAGATCTCGCCCGGGTCCTCGCCGTCCGGGGCGTGCCCCGACTCGTCGACCAGCCGGATCTCGATGCCGTCGAGCGCGGTCCCGACGGAGCCACGCTTGGCCCGCGCGCTGCGCAACGTCGAGGTGACGACCGGCGCGGCCTCGGTCAGGCCGTAGCCCTGGTGCACGGCGATCCCGGTGCGCCTCTCGAAGAAGTCCACCAGCTCACCGGACAGAGGGCGCCGACCCCGACAGCACCAGCCGGACGCCGGAGAGCCGCTCCTTGAGGTCCTGGACCGCCTGCCAGTACGCGAAGACCGGCGGGGCGACCGGGAGGACCGTCACCGCCTCGTCCTCGATGACCGCCAGCGAGTCCTCCACGTCGAAGCCGTTGACCAGCACCAGCCGGGCCCGCTGGCGCAGCGCCTGGCCGAGCACGGCGTTCAGCCCGTAGACGTGGAACAGCGGCAGCACCCCGAAGACCACGTCGTCGCCGCGCAGCATCGGCGGGTCGATCCGGGCGGTCTGCTCGATGTTGGCGAGCAGCGCCCGGTGGCTGAGCATCGCGGCGCGCGGGCGGCCCGACGTGCCGCTGGTGTAGAGGAGCACCGCCAGCCGCTCGGGGTCGCGCACGACCGGCGCCTCGGTGCCGGCGGCGTCGAGCAGCGCGGCGTACGTCGTCTCGCCCGGGACCGCGGGGATGCCCGCGACGACGATCCGCGGCACGACGGTCGACCGCACGAGCTCCTCGTCGGCGCCCACGAGCGCGTCCTGCAGCCCGGCGACGGCCTGCCGCACCGTCGTGACGGCGCCACCGTCCGCCATCACGACCCGGGCGCCGCAGTCGGCGACCAGGCGCACCAGCTCACCGGTGGCCGAGCGCGGGTTGACCGGCACCGCCACCAGGCCGGCGCGCAGCGTGCCGAGGTAGCTGGTCACGAACTCGACGCGGTTGCTCATCGCGATGACCACGCGGTAGCCGGCGACCAGCCCCATCGCGTTGAGGCCGCGCGCGACCCGGTCGGTCTCCGCGTCCAGATCCGCCCAGGTCACCCGGCGTCCGGAGGCAGCGTCGACGAGCGCGACGTGCTCGGGAGCCTCGGAGGCCGCGAGCGTCAGCAGCTCAGCGAGATGGGCGCTCACAGACGTGAGTCTGGCACAGCCGCCGAGAGCCGCCGGGGGCGCTCCGCGCCCACTAGGGTTGCGCCTGTGACCCCTCCGCCTCCGCCCCCGGGGCGACGGCCCGCGCGCCGTACGACGCCACGAGCCGACCTGCGCAGCCGCTCGACCCTGGCCGGTGAGGCGGCCGCCGCGGCCGCCGAGGTGGAGACGTCGCTGGCCACGCCGCCCGACCCGACGGCGGCGGCGTTCTTCGACGTCGACAACACGATCATGCAGGGCGCCTCGATCTTCCACCTGGCCCGCGGGCTGCACCGCCGCGAGTTCTTCACGACCCGCGAGATCCTGGGGGCCGCCTGGAAGCAGGCGTACTTCCGGCTCGTCGGCGTCGAGGACCCCGAGCACGTCGCGGAGGCCCGCGCCTCGGCCCTCGCCTTCATCAAGGGGCACCCGGTCAGCGAGCTCGAGGATCTCAGCGAGGAGATCTTCGACGAGGCGATGGCGCACCGGATCTGGCCGGGCACGCGCGCGCTCGCCCAGATGCACCTCGAACAGGGGCAGCGGGTGTGGCTGGTGACCGCCGCCCCGGTCGAGATCGCCCGGATCATCGCCGGCCGGCTCGGTCTCACCGGCGCCCTCGGCACCGTCTCGGAGCACGTGGACGGCGTCTACACCGGCCGGCTGGTCGGCGACATGCTGCACGGACCGGCCAAGGCCGAGGCGGTCAAGGCCATCGCCGAGCGCGAGGGGCTGGACCTGTCGCGGTGCTCGGCGTACTCCGACTCCTACAACGACCTGCCGATGCTGTCCCTGGTCGGCGACCCGTGCGTGATCAACCCGGACACCAAGCTCCGGGACCACGCCCGGGCCGAGGGCTGGCGGATCCGCGACTACCGCACCGGGCGCAAGGCGGCCCGCGCCGGGCTGGTCACCGCCGGCCTGGCCGGCGCGGCCAGCGGGAGCATCGCGGCGGCCGTGGCCATCCGTCGCAAGGTGCGCTGACCCGCCGGACTTCCGAGTTCTGCCCTTCCGGGGGTTTCATTCCCGGGAGAAAGTGGAATTATCGCTGTGACCTGGCCCACAGCGGCGACTGTGAATCGAAGTTACTCTTCGGTTCACAATCGGACGTCCCACCGCGGTGGGACGGGTCACGAGGGGGATGGGAGCCCGGCGACGCGTGGCGATCGCCGGGGAGGGAGTTCGATGTTCACGCGCGACGACGAGTTCCGTCGTGGCTTCACCGAGCTGCGGCTGGCCCTCTGGCATGCCCTGGACCCCAGGCCTGCGCTGGTCCCCGCTCTGGCGCCCGGGACCACCACGCCGCTCAAGGGCGCGCAGTCCGCGCGGGCTGCCTGGCTGCTCACCGAGGCGGTCGAGTACGACGCACGGATCACGCCCACCGGTGGCTCCGGCACGGGCCGTGACCCCGGCAGCGACGCCGACCTGGCCGTGTCCTCGGAGGAGGACGAGGCCGAGGGCAGCCGCCTGATCGCCCTCGTCGAGCTCGCCCGCGGCGGCGACTGCGACGCCTTCGGGCTGCTCTACGACCACTACCACGTGGCGGTCTACCGGTTCGTCTACTACCGGGTGGGCTCGGTCGCCCTGGCCGAGGACCTCACGTCGGAGACGTTCTTCCGTGCGCTGCGCGGCATGCCGTCCTTCCGCTGGCAGGGCAAGGACTTCGGCGCCTGGCTGATGACCATCGCCCGCAACCTGACCATGGACCACTTCAAGGCGGGCCGGACGCGGCTGGAGTTCGCGACCGAGGACATGAGCCCGCACGACGGGGCCACCGAGGGCCCCGAGACCTCCGTCCTCGCGTCCCTGACCAACACCGCCCTGCTCGAGGCGCTCAAGGCGCTGCCGCACGAGCAGCAGGAGTGCCTGATCATGCGCTTCCTCCAGGGGCTGTCCATCGCCGAGACCGCGCAGGTGCTCGGGCGCAGCGACGGCGCGGTGAAGCAGCTCCAGCTGCGCGGTGTCCGGAACCTCGCCAAGCTCCTTCCCGAGGGCCTGCGATGACCGCCCGACGCACGCCTCGGCGCACGCTCCGGTCCAGACCGGCGGGACCCCGTAACCTCTGCGTCCCCTCGGTCGTTGCAGGGGATGACCGACGCACCCGCCCACCGAGGACCACGATGACCCCGCTCTTCCGCTCCCGACAGCGCGCCGAGGACTTCGCCGCGCTCGTCGACGGGGCGTCCCCGCTCCGCGAGGCGACCAGCCCCGGCACGGAGCGGCTCGCCGGGGTGGCCCAGCTGCTGCGGGACCACGGCGCGGCCGACGAGCGCGCGGTCCCCCGCGACACCTTCGCCGCCGACCTGCGCGAGCGGCTGATGGCCGAGGCGGCCACCGTCCTCACCCCGCAGAACGCCGGCCTGGCCCTCCCGGTCCGCACGCGCGGCAAGCGCGAGCGCCGCCTGGTCGCCGTCGCCTCCGCCGCGGTCCTGATCGGTGGCACCGCCGGCATGGCCACCGCCGCCCAGGACTCGCTGCCCGGCGAGGCGCTCTACCCGCTCAAGCGCGGCATCGAGAAGGCCGAGCTCGGGTTGTCGATGAGCTCGGCCGGACGCGGTCACGACCTGCTGCGCCAGGCGTCCGACCGCCTCGACGAGGCCCAGGGCCTGGTCGACCAGGGATCGGCGCTCGGGACCCCGCGGGTGCCGGACACCGTCGCCTCGTTCACCACGTCCGCGCGCAACGGCTCGGACATGCTGCTGGCGTCGTACGCCGAGAGCCGTGACCCGAAGACGGTCGCCGCCGTGCGCGCGTTCACCGCGGCCGCCCTGGCCCAGGTCAGCGCGCTCAACCAGAGCGCGCCGGCCGACGCACGGCCGGGCCTGCGCGACGCCGCCATCGCGCTGCGCAACATCGACGCGCAGGCGACCCGGCTGTGCGACACCTGCAGCGACCTGCCGGCGTTGAGGGTGCCCGCGACGTTCCTGGCCTCGGCCGAGGTCGACCGGGCCATGCAGCGCTTCCAGGCCGCCCAGCCGGACAACAGCCACCCGGTCGTGGCCGCCAAGCAGGACGTGCGCAAGGCGCAGGCCCAGCGACACAGCACCGCGAGCGGGTCGAAGCCGGCGAGCGGCGGTCGGGTGTCGGTGAACCCGGCGGTCCCCGACGCACCCGAGGTGTCCGCCGCTCCCACGCCCAAGTCCCCGCTGCGCCGGGCTGCCGGGGGCGGGCTCGACCCCCAAGGTGCAGGTGACCACCGACGGCGACATCAAGAAGATCACCGACGGTCTCGGCGACACGGTGGAGACGATCCTGCCGGACCCCGGCACGGGCGCCGGCGGGCTGCTGCCCTGACGCGGAGCCGCGGGGCTCAGTAGAAGACCGAGCGGCGCTGCATGAGCAGCGTGTACAGCGTCTGCTGGATGGTCTCGCGGACCTGGTCGGTCACGTTGAACACCAGCATCGGGTCGTCGGCCGCACCCTCGTCGTACGCGTCGGTCCGGATCGGCTCGCCGAACTCGATCAGCCACTTCGACGGCAGCGGGACCATGCCCAGCGGGCCGAGCAGCGGGAAGAACGGCGTGATCGGGATGTAGGGCACGCCCAGCAGCCGCGCCAGCGACGGCAGGTTGCCGACCAGGGGGTAGATCTCCTCGGCGCCGACCACCGAGCACGGGATGATCGGGACCCCCGTGCGGATCGCGGCCGACACGAAGCCGCCGCGGCCGAAGCGCTGCAGCTTGTAGCGGTCGGAGTAGGGCTTGCCGATGCCCTTGAACCCCTCGGGCCAGACGCCGACGAGCTCGCCGCCGGCCAGCATCCGCTGGGCGTCCTCGTTGCAGGCCAGGGTGGCGCCGCCCTTGCGGGCCAGCTCGCCGAAGATCGGCATCCGGAAGACCAGGTCGGCGCCGAGCGGGCGCAGGTTGCGGCCGGTGCTGTCGTGGATGGAGACCATCGTGACCAGGCCGTCGAGCGGGACGGTGCCGGAGTGGTTGGAGACCACGAGGGCGCCGCCGTCGCTCGGGATGTTCTCGGTCCCGCGCACCTCGACCCGGAACCACTTCTGGGCGAGCGGGCGGACGGTGGCGAGCAGGAACCGCTCGGTGACCTCGGCGTCGAAGCCGTACTCGTCGACCTCGAACTCACCGGTGACCCGGCGGCGCAGGAACGCCAGGAACTCCGCGAGCCGCTGCTCCCAACGGTCCCCGAAGACCTCCACGGCCGCACCGGTCAGTGCCTGGAGCCAGTCGCCCACGGGGATGCCCCCGGTGGGCTCGCGGTCCCGGACCTCGAGCCGTGGCTCTGCAGCGGGGGCCTGCTCGGTGGTGGCCGGCTCGGTGGTGGCCGGCTCGGGCGCCGGAGGCGCCTCGGGACCGCTCTGCGCGGGGATGTGCGGGTCGACTGCCTCGTCCCGGGGCTCGTCGGCCTCGGTGGGGGCGGGCGGGGTGGGACGCGGCGCGGCCTTCTTGCCGGCCGGCGTCGACCCGGCCAGCGACCGTGCGGCCGACGACGGCTTGCCGCTGCCGGTGCCGCGGCCGGGCTTGCCGCGGGTGCCCAGCGGGATCACGTCGGCGTCACCCATGGGGACCTCCTGCACTCACAGCACGGTCCACTCGGAACGACCCGGACGGGCGGGGCAGCAGACCTGGTGCGACTGTGCGGCCGAAGTCCGCGAACGCCTCCGCGGTGGTGTACGACGGACGGAACCCGAGCACCGCACGCATCCGGGAGGTGTCGATGCCCCGGCCGAAGGTGAGGTAGCCGACCAGCTCGGTCTGGAGACCCTTGATGCCGGCCTGCCGGGACACCGACCCGAGCGAGCCGAGCGCGAACGTCGGCACCGGCACCATGGGCCGGCCCAGCCGGCGCAGCGCCTGGGACAGCATCAGCACCCCGTCGCCGGCGACGTTGAAGGTGCCGTGCACCCCGCCGAGCGTGGCGTGCCGGAGGACGCCGAGGAGGTCGTCCTCGTGCAGGAACTGGAGCCGGGCGTCGTACCCGAGCACGGTGGGCACGACCGGCAGCCGGAAGTAGCGGGTGAGCGGCGAGGAGACCGTCGGACCCACGGTGTTCGCGGCGCGCAGCATCGTCACGGCGACGTCGGGGCGTCGACGCGCGAAACCACGCACGTAGCCCTCGACCTCGAGGACGTCCTTGGCATAGCCGGTGCGCGGCATCCGCTTCGCACTCATGTCCTCAGTGAACATCGCGGGGTCACGGCTCGACGAGCCGTAGACCGCCGACGACGACTTGACGACCAGCCGCTCGAGCCCCGCAGCCTTCTGGCAGGCGGCGAGCAGCTGCATGGTGCCGATGACGTTGTGCTCCTTCATCGACGTCCGCCCGCCCGCCTCGTGCGGGGCGGACTGCACGCTCATGTGCACGACCGTGTCGACGTCCTGGCCGGTGATCACCTTGGCGATCACCGGGTTGCGGATGTCGGCGCGCACGAAGGCGACGCTGCCGAGGTCGTCACGCGGCGGGACCACGTCGACGCCGATGACCCGCTCGACGGCGGGGTCGGCGGCGATCCGGCGCGCGAAACGCCCCCCGAAGTCCCGCGAGACTCCGGTGACGAGGACGACGCGGCCCATGCGAGCGTTCCGGCCCGTGCGCCCTGGGCTACTTGCCCTGGCGACGACGCTGGATGCGCGTCTTCTTCAGGAGCTTGCGGTGCTTCTTCTTGGCCATCCGCTTGCGACGCTTCTTGACTACCGAACCCACTCGATGGACCTTCCGGACTACGACGACGACCGGGGGCCGACGTGCTGGCTAGGGACTCGCGCGAGCTGGGGGCTCCCCCCGAGCGCCGGCGCGAAGTGCTCAGCCTAACCGGCGGGAGCGAGGCGGCGAAACGGCGCCCACCCGACGGTCTGTCGGAGGCGCGCCGGGGAGGTTTCGTAAAAATCAGACAGAAGTCTCGTTCCGCCCTCAAGTGACGTCTCCGGCGAGCCGACATTTCTTTCGCAAGGCGGTGTTTACCGAGCTAACTCCCCGGCAACACCTCAAGAGTCAACACGAAGCAACTCGTGCCGGACACGAAGAGTCCACCTGGAGGGGTGGGACCCGGTACGCCCTGAGGCCTTGGGAGGGGCCTTAGCCATGAACCTGAACAGTGTGCTGCGCCCTGCGCTGAAGATCCTGACCACCACGCTCGTCACCGTCGTGACCGTCGCCGGAGTCACCTCCGGCCCCTCGACCGCGACCGCGGCCCCCGCGAAGGCCTCGTCGGTCAAGCTGGCCGCCGCCCAGTCCGTGTTCCCGGCCTACTCCGACGCCTACTACGAGCAGGGCGTGCAGTACTGGGTCAACGTGCAGCGCAAGCGCCACGGCCTGCGGGCGCTGAAGTTCGCGAGCTGCACCGACGCCGTCGCCGAGAGGTGGAGCAGCACCCTCGCCAGCAGCGGTGGCTTCTACCACCAGTCGATGACCTCGCTGCTCAACCGGTGCCACGCCTACTACGCCGGCGAGACCCTGGGCCGCGGCGCGATCACCCCGAAGACCCTGGTGACCATGTGGATGCACTCCGCTCCGCACCGTCACGTGCTGATGAGCAAGAGCCCGACCCGCATCGGCATCGGCGCCACGCCGAACGCCAGCGGCGAGTGGGTCGTCGCCGCGAACTTCATGCGGTTCTGACCCTGCCCTGACTGTCCGGCCCGCGCCAGCTCTGCGGTCCCGCACACGACCAAGGGGCCGGGCCTCCCGCTCGGCCGGACGCCAACGAAGAAGCCACCCGCCTCTGGCGGGTGGCTTCTTGGCTTTCCGGTCGAGACACGCGAAGAAGCCACCCGCCTGGGGCGGGTGGCTTCTCGACTTCTGCTCCGGGATGTCTCGCGCAAGCGGGCGGCACGGGGTGACCCCTCGGTGTCCGCCGCGCCCGGCGGGACCGGTCAGCCGGTCTGGAAGAAGCTCTTGCGGAGGTACTCGTTGACCGCGTCCTCGGGCACCCGGAAGGACCGGCCCACCCGGACGGCCGGAAGCTCACCGGAGTGGACCAGCCGGTAGACCGTCATCTTGGACACGCGCATCACCGTTGCCACTTCGGCGACGGTCAGGAACTTCACCTCAGAGATGTCCCCCGAGTTGCCGGCAGGACCATTGGTCGAGGCCATCATGCACCGCACTTTCGCGCACAAGCGCCCTCCGGCTTCCCCACCGGAGACCCTTCGCCATGTGCTTCCGTGAGAGTAGAGCCTAGTGTGACTATTGGGGAAGAGGGGGCAAAGGTCCGACTTTTTGCTTTTGCCCCAGCGTGTCGGGTGGACGCGTCCGGTTCGGACGGTTTTGACCGAGCGAGTCCGGGCTCAGAATTTTCCTCCTAGGGCGTCGGGTCCAGACCGTTCAGCGGGAACACCGCGTCGCGGGTGGCGTTGATGGCCCGATCCAGCCACACCGACGGGTCGTAGCCCTGGGACCAGTCACGGTACGCCGGACTCCGCCCGTCCGTCATCCGGAACGGTCCGGTCCGACCGAGCAGCTGCTGCACGTGCGCCCGCCACCCCTCCGGCGTCTCGGTCGCCGGGTCCAGGGGCGCCCCGCCGACGATCGACAGCAGATGGGTCCAGGCACGGGGCACGACGTCCACCACCGCGTAGCCGCCGCCCCCGGTCACCACCCAGCGTCCGTCGCACACCTCGTGGGCCAGGTCGTGCAGGGCGAGGTAGGCGGCGCGCTGGCCGTCGATGGTGAGCATCAGGTGCGCCAGCGGGTCCTCGATGTGCGAGTCGCAGCCGTGCTGGGTGACCAGGACGTCCGGCGCGAACTCCCGCACCAGCGGCGGGACCACCGCGTGGAACGCGCGCAGCCAGCCGGCATCGGACGTGCCGGGCGGCAGCGCCACGTTGACCGCACTGCCCTCGGCGCCCGGCCCGCCCGTGTCGGACGGGAAGCCGGTGCCCGGGAACAGCATCTGTCCGGTCTCGTGCAGGCTGATCGTGAGCACCCGTGGGTCGTCGTAGAACACCGCCTCGACGCCGTCGCCGTGGTGCACGTCGACATCGACGTACGCCACCCGCTCGGCGCCCTGCGCGAGCAGCCACCGGATGCCGACGGCGACGTCGTTGTAGACACAGAAGCCGCTGGCCTTCTCGGGCATCGCGTGGTGCAGCCCGCCGGCGATGTTCGCGGCGTGGAGGGTGTCCCCGGTCCAGACGCGCCGGGCGGCCTCGACGGTGGCGCCGACGATGTGCGCCGACGCCTCGTGCATGCCCTCGAAGGTCGGGTTGTCGGGAGTGCCGAGCCCCCGCTCCTCGATCACCCGGTGCGGGTCCTTGCCGGCGAGCTTCACCGCGTCGATGTACGCCGGGTCGTGGACCGTCGCCACCAGGTCGTCGTCGGCCATCGGTGCCGGCACGGTCGGCAGACCCGGCCCGGCGGTCCCCTCCTCGGCGAGCACACCGAGCTCGCGGGCGAGCCGCACGGTGAGGTCCACCCGCAGCGGGGACATCGGGTGCGAGATCCCGAAGTCGTAGGCGGTGAGCGTCGGGTCGAACACGACGCAGGCGGGACCGGACATGATCGGACCCTACCCGCGTGTGACGTGGGTCAACCGAGAGGTCCAGCAGACGTCGTACGACGGATCCGGTGGTGTTTGCACCGCTCCGCACTGGTATCGCCGCGTGAAGCGACCATCAGCCACTGGATCAGCGGCGGGTCACCGGTCGGTGATGGTGCTCGCACCCGAGGCCGACGTCGAGGTGGGGACGGTCGCCGCGCCGGACCTCCGTCGACCGGCCCCCGGGCGCTGCGGCGGCGCGTCGTCCGGCCGCCGGCTGCCCTCCGCGCGGTCTGTGCGGTCCGCCTCCGGCGACCTCCGCCGCGGCCAAGCCGCTCGAGGCGCTCCGGGGGCCGTCGACTGCGGCCCGTCCCGCGCCCTGTTCCTACGTCGAGTGCGCGGGCTGGTGGGTAGGGTGGGGTCATGCGCAGCACCGTCGTACTGAACGGCTGGTGGACCGCCGGATAGGCGGACCACCGACTGCGCACACCCTCGCAACGGCCGCCTCCGGGCGGCCGTTTCGCAGGTGCGGAGGACTTCCTGGAGGCACGACACCCAGGAGAGCCCGATGAACCCGATGACCCCGCACCACCCGCTCGACCGACGCCTCAGCCTGCTCACGCCCAGCGGGAGGCTCACGCTCGGCAACCTGCTCGGCGCGCTGCGCGGGATGGCCGTCGCCCAGGACGCGGCCACCTGCTTCTACGGGCTGTCCGACCTGCACGCGATGACGGTCGCCCACGACCCGGCGACGCTGGCGGCCCGCACCCGGGAGATGCAGACCCTGCTGCTCGCGTGCGGGCTCGACCCGGACCGGGCCACGCTGTTCCGGCAGAGCCTGGTGCCGGCGCACACCGAGCTCGCGTACCTGCTGGAGTGCACGGCGTACGTCGGCGAGCTGGGCCGGATGATCCAGTACAAGGAGAAGGGCCAGGTCGACGGCGTCGCCCGGCCGCAGACGCGGACGTCGCTGCTGACCTACCCGGTGCTGATGGCCGCGGACATCCTGCTCTACCGGCCGAGCCACGTGCCGGTCGGCGACGACCAGCGCCAGCACGTCGAGCTGACGCGGGACCTGGCGATGCGGTTCAACCGGGAGTACGGCGCGGTGTTCACGGTCCCGGAGATCACCGTCCCGCCGGCCGCCGCGCGGGTGCGGGACCTGCAGGACCCGGCCCGGAAGATGAGCAAGTCCGACCCGGTCGGCGCGGGCGTCGTGTTCCTGCTCGACCCGCCGGACGCGGTGGCCCGCAAGGTGGCGCGTGCGGTCACCGACAGCGACACCGGACCGGACGCCGTCCGGCACGACCCGGACGCGAAGCCGGGCGTGAGCAACCTGCTGGAGATGCTCGCGGGGTGCACCGGCGTCCCGCTCGCCGAGGCCGGGGCGGGGGTCTCGACGTACGGGCAGCTGAAGAAGGTGGTGACGGAGGCGGTGCTGAGCGTGCTCGAGCCGCTCCAGGCGAGGTACGCCGAGCTCGCCGAGGACCCGGGGTACGTCGACGGGGTGTTCGCCGCGGGGTCGGAGCGGTGCCGCGTGGAGGTGGCTCCGGTGCTCGCGGCCGCCCGGGCCGCAATGGGGTTGGGCCAGGGATCGGGCTAGGGGGTCTCGACGGCGACGCCGGCGACCCGCGCGAGCAGGGCGTTGAGGGCGGCCGCGTCGTCGGGCCCGAGCCGCTCGTCCCACAGCCGCTGGACGCGGCCGAGCATGGTCCGGCTGAACTCGGCGGCCTCGCGGCCGCGGTCGGTGAGGGTGACGAGCTTGGCGCGGCGGTCGGTGGGGTCGGGCTCGACGGTGACGTACCCGCCTTCGGCGAGGTCGGCGACGAACTCCCCCATCGCCTGCTTGGTCATGTCGGCAACCGTCGCCAGGTCGGTCAGGCGCCGGCCGCCCTCGACCGGCACCATGCTCAGGACGCGGTAGCGGGACCCGCGCAACGGGGGCACCGGATCGGCGCCCTCGGCCTCGCCGAAGCTGCGGAACACCTCGCGCTGGGCCAGGTCGATCAGCTGGACCAGACCGGGATCCCCGTCGACGGGAAGCCCGTTGACCATGAACATAAGGCAACCTTACTATCTCCGATATGATCAGGCTACCTGACCAGTTGGCCCTCCCGGCGCTCGGCGCCGCCGCACCGCCGTACGCGCTGCTCACCGACGTCGCCCGGGCCGCCCTCCGCGACGACGGCGCCGAGGTCGTGACCGCCGCCGGCTCTGTCGTCGCCTACCCGTTCACGAGCATCGCCACGGGCGGGCTCTGGCGGGTCACCGGCACCGCGACCACCGCGACCGGGGAGCGGCCCTGGCGGGCGTTCGTGAAGCTGCTCCAGCACCCGCGGCACTGGCCGCTCCAGCACCTGGTCCCGCCGGCGGCGTTCGAGGAGCTGTGCCGGCTGTTCCCGTGGCGCGACGAGCTGGACATCCGCGCACAGGTGCACGACGTGCTGCCCGACGGGCTCCGCGTCCCCGACGTGTACGCCCTGGCCGACCTCGGCGAGGACCGGGTCGCCGTCTGGATGGAGGACATCGATGAACGCGACGACCGCTGGACCGACACCACGCACGCGGCTGCTGCCCGTCTGCTCGCCCGGCTCGCGGCCCGGCGCACTCCCGACCGTCCCGCCGGCGCCTGCTCCGTCCCGCCCGGTTTCGCGGTCCGCAAGGTCGTGGACAGCCGCGCTCCGGTGCTCGCAGGCGCTCTGGCCGATGACGCCCTGTGGCGGCGTCCCCTGGTGGCCGCTGCCCTCGACGGCGCCTTCCGAGCGGACCTGAGCCGGGCGCTCGACCGGATACCGGGCCTGCTCGCCGAGAGCGAGACCCTCCCGACCGCGCTGCCGCACGGCGACGCGGCGCCGGTGAACCTGCTCCGCCCGCGCGACGAGCCCGACACGTTCGTGGCCATCGACTGGGCGTTCGGCTGCCAGCTGCCGCTCGGCTTCGACCTCGGCCAGCTGCTGTGCGGGGAGATCGAGCAGGGCCGCGGGGACGTCGGCGGGCTGACCGGTCTGCTCGAGGCGATCGAGACGGGGTACGTCGCCGGGCTGGCCGACGAGGGGCTCGACACCGACCGGGACGTCGTACGACGGGGGCTGGTGCTGGCGCTGGCCACCCGCAACGTCCCGGGGATGATCCCGTGGGAGGTCACCGACGGCGACGGGGCCGACCCCGACACCGAGGCCTTCCTGCGGCGCCGGGCCGCCCTCGGCCGGTTCGCGCTCGACCTCGTGCTGGCCTGATCGCCGGGCACATGCCCCGGCTCGACGGGGACTTGCCCCGGGTCGACGGGGACTTTGCCCCGGGTCGACGTGAGGAGGGTCAGTCCATGCCCTCGGCGAGGGCGCGGGAGCGGTCGCGGGCGGCCTCGATGGCGGTCAGGAACGCGGCCCGGACCTTGTGGTCCTCGAGCTCGCGGAGCGCCGCGGCGGTGGTGCCGCCGGGCGAGGTGACCCGCTCGCGGAGCACGACCGGGTGCTCGCCGGTGTCGCGCAGCAGCTTCGCCGACCCGACCACGGTCTGCACGACCAGCTCGGAGGCGACGCTGCGGGGCAGCCCGAGGTGCACGCCGGCCTCGATCATCGACTCGACGACGAAGAAGATGTAGCCCGGGCCGGAGCCGGAGATCGCGGTCACCGCGTCCTGCTGGCGTTCGGGGACCCGGATCACCTTGCCGGTCGAGGCCATCAGCGCCTCGGCCTCCGCGAGGTGCGACTCGTCGCAGTGCGACCCGCGGGAGATGGCGGCCATCCCCTCGTCGACCAGCGCCGGCGTGTTCGGCATGACCCGGACCACCGCGACCTCGTCGGGCAGCCGGGCCTCGATGAAGGCGGTGGTGATGCCGGCGGCCAGCGAGACGACCAGCTGCCCCGGGCGTACGACGGGCGCCAGCTCGTCGAGCACGTCGCCCATGTCCTGCGGCTTCACGACCAGCGCGAGGGTGTCGGCCTTCCGGGCGGCGTCGACGTTCGACACCACCTCGACGCCGTACCGCTCCTGCAGCTCGTGGGCGCGCTCCCGCCGCTTCTCGCCGACCAGGAGGTCCCCGGGGCGGCGGCCGGCCCGCAGCAGGCCGGAGAGCAGGGTCTCCCCCATCACACCGGCACCGATGATCGCGACCGTCATGGCGACTCCTACTTCTTGGACACCAGGGAGTGCAGGAAGAACGTGAGGTTCGACGGTCGCTCGGCGAGCCGTCGCATCAGGTAGCCGTACCACTCCTGGCCGTAGGGCAGGTAGACCCGCACCTTCTCGCCGGCCTCGGCGAGCCGCTTCTGCTCGTCGGGGCGGATGCCGAAGAGCATCTGGTACTCGTAGGTGCCCTGCGCCCGGCCGTTGCGGGTCGCGAGCGCGCCGGCGATGTCGACCATCCGCGGGTCGTGGGTGGCGATCATCGGGTAGCCCTGGCCGGCCATCAGCACCTTGAGGCAGCGGACGTAGGACTTGTCGACGTCGTGCTTGTCCTGGAAGGCGACCGACTCGGGCTCGTGGTAGGCGCCCTTGCAGAGCCGGACCCGGGAGCCCTCGTAGGCGAGGTCCCTGCAGTCGGCCTCGGTGCGGTGCAGGTAGGCCTGCAGCACGGCACCGGTCTCCGGGAAGTCCTTGCGGAGCTCGCGCAGGATGCCCAGCGTCGAGTCGGTGGTGGTGTGGTCCTCCATGTCGAGGGTGACCGTGGTGCCGGCGTTGCGGGCCGCGTGGCAGATGGTGCGGGCGTTCTCCAGCGCGACCTTCTCGCCCACGTCGGGCAGCGCCTGGCCGACCGCGGACAGCTTCACCGAGACCTCGGCGTTGCGGGACAGGCCCTTGGCGGACAGCGCGTCGAGGAGGTCGAGGTAGGCCGTCGACGGTGGCGTCGGCCTGCTCGCGGTCGAGGGTGTCCTCGCCCAGGAAGTCCAGGGTCACGTGCAGCCCGCGACTGGATCAGCGTGTCGGTCGCCTCGACGGCGTCGTCGGTGGCCTCACCGGGCACGTAGCGGGCGACGATGCCGCTCGACACCGGCATGGCGGTGACGAAGCGCTTGACCTTGTCGCTGCGCGCGAGCATGAGCAGGGGCTGCCGGAGCACGGATCTCCTCCAGGTGTCGACGGGGGCTGCGACGGTGCAGCCGAGGCCAGGCTACGCGGTGCGCGGCTCCCGCCATGCCCGGGCCCGGTCTCGCGCGCAGGCGGCCGAACTTGCCCGGATAGTCCGTGACGGTCTGGCTGGTTCAGGCTGGGGAAACCAGCCACTTCGTCACGGACTACCGGCGTCAGGGCGTACGGCGCCGCAGCGTCGCCGCACCGAGGGCGAGACCGGCCAGCGCGAAGCCGACCACGACGGCGAGGTCGGACCACACCGAGGAGTCGACGCCGCCGAAGCCGGTGCCGGTGGTGCCGGAGACGGTGGTCATCGCGTCGACGGCGTAGGACAGCGGCAGCAGGTCGGAGATCGCCTCGAGCACCCGCGGCATCGCGTCGCGGGCCACGAACAGCCCGCACAGCAGCAGCTGCGGGAACACGATCGCCGGCATGAACTGCACGGCCTGGAACTCCGTGCGCGCGAAGGCGCGAGACGAACAGGCCCAGCGCGGTGCCGAGCACCGCGTCGGCGACCGCGACCACCACGAGCATCCACACCGGCCCCGCGACCTGCAGGTCCGAGCACGACGTAGGACAGCAGCACCGCGAGCACGGACTGCACGGCGGCGACGAGGCCGAAGGCCAGGGCGTACCCGACGAGCAGGTCGCCCTTGCCGGTCGGCATCGCGAGCAGCCGCTCGAGGGTGCCGGAGGAGCGCTCACGCAGGGTGGTCACCGACGTCACGAGGAACATCACGATGAACGGGATCAGCGCCAGCAGCGGCGGCCCGAGGGCGCTGAAGCCGACGCCCTGCGCCGGACCGCCGTCGAACATCCACCACAGCAGCGCGAGGATCACGCACGGCATCACCAGCAGCAGCGCCAGCGTGCGGTGGTCCCGCCGGAGCTGGGTCAGCACGCGGGCCGCGACGGCCAGCGTGATCCGGGCGTTCATGCCGCCACCCCCTCGACGAGGCTGAGGAAGGCGTTCTCGATGTCGGTGGTCCGCGTGCGGTCGAGCAGCGCCTGCGGGGTGTCCTGGGCGATCAGCTCCCCGTCGCGCATCAGCAGCAGCCGGTCGCAGCGCTCGGCCTCGTCCATCACGTGGCTGGACACCAGCACCGCCGTGCCGCCGTCGGCCAGCCGGTGGAACATCGCCCACAGGTCGCGGCGCAGCACCGGGTCGAGGCCGACGGTCGGCTCGTCGAGCACCAGCAGCTCCGGGCTGCCGAGCAGGGCGACCGCCAGCGACACCCGGGACCGCTCCCCGCCGGACAGCCGGTTCACCACCTGGTCGCGGCGGGACCCGAGGTCGACCGCCTCGACGCACCGGTCGATCTCCGTGCGCGGGACACCGAGCACCCGGGCGAAGAACCGGAGGTTCTCCGCGACGGTCAGGTCGTCGTACACGCTGGGCGCCTGGGTGACGTACCCGACGCGGTCCCGCAGCCGCCTGTCCCCCGCCGGCAGCCCGAGCACCTCGACCTCCCCGCTCTGCACGACCTGGACCCCGACGACCGCGCGCATCAGCGTGGACTTGCCGCACCCGGACGGCCCGAGCAGGCCCGTCACCTCGCCCGGACGGGTCTCGAAGCTGATCCCGCGGAGGGCCTGGACCCGTCCGCGCTGCACCACGAGATCCCGTACGTCGATCACCGACGCATTTTTCATCATGTGTTGAATTGTGGTCGGAGGTGGATGCCTCGTCAAGGGCCTCAGGGCAGCGGACCGTCGAGGTAGCGCTGCAGCGTCGGCGCCACCCACGCCACGAGGTCCTCGGACGGCATCGAGGCGAGCGGCTCGAGGGCCAGGAGGTACCTCGCCATCACCAGCCCGATCAGCTGGCTGGCCACCAGCTGCACCCGCCGGTCGGCCTCGGCCGCGGGCAGCGCGGCGCGCAGCGGCTGCAGCACCATCCGCAGGATCCCCTGCTGCAGGAGGGTCTCCGGCGCCTCCTCGGTGAAGCTGCTGCGCACGAGCGCGATGAGCGGCAGCCGGGCCGCCGGGTCGTCCCACACCGAGAGGAACAGCCGGAGCAGCCGCTCGCCGGCGCCGTCGACGACCCGGCTCGAACACGGTCGGCACGAGGGCGCGCGGGTCGACCGGGATCTCGAGCGCGGCGAGGAACAGGTCGTCCTTGGACCCGAAGTAGTGGTGCACGAGCGCCGGGTCGACCTCCGCCTCCGCCGCGACGGCCCGGATCGTCGTACCCGCGAATCCCTTGTCGGCGAAGGACTTCCGCGCCGACGCGAGGATCTGGCCCCGGGTGTCGGGACCGCCGGGGCGCCGGCCGCGGCCACGGGTGCCGGCCGCACGCGGGCTCACGTCGACTCCGGGGCGGCCGCGAAGTTGAACCGGGTGAACGCGAGCGCCTCCATCAGGTCGAGCTCGCGGGCCTCACGGTCGGCGGCCTTGCGGGTGTTGATCTCCAGGACGACGTGCCCGCCGAAGTCGACGCCCGCGAGGTGCTCGAGGAGCTCGACGACCGGCTGGGTGCCCCGGCCGGGCACGAGGTGCTCGTCCTTGGCCGAGCCGGTGCCGTCGGTCATGTGGATGTGCCGGAGCCGGTCACCGAGCCGCCGGGCCATCGCGACCGGGTCCTGGCGCGCGACGGCCGAGTGGGACAGGTCGATGGTGGCGTTGGAGTAGGAGTGCTCGGAGGGGTCCCACCCCGGCACGTAGACCTGCATCTCGCGGCGCGAGGCCCGCCAGGGGTACATGTTCTCCACCGCGAACGCGACCCCGGTGCGCTCCTCGAGCGCCGCGATCCCGTCGACGAACCCGCGGGCGTAGTCGCGCTGCCACCGGAACGGCGGGTGCACGACGACCACGTCGGCGCCCACGGCCTGGGCCATCTCGGCGCTCTTCTCGAGCTTGCCCCAGGGCTCGACGCCCCAGACCCGCTGCGTGATCAGCAGGCACGGCGCGTGCACGGCGCAGACCGGCACCTGGTGGTACTCCGACAGGTGCCGGACCGCGTCGACCTCCTGGCTGATCGGGTCGATGCCGACCATCACCTCGACCGCGTCGTACCCGAGCCGGGATGCCAGCTCGAACCCGTTCGCCGTGGTCTCCGGGTAGACCGAGGCGGTGGACAGGGCGATCACGCCCTGAGCCTAGGGCGTGTCCCGAGCAGATGCCGCGTGAGCGGGCGTGGCATCCGCGCACGCCGCGGCAGATGCGAGAGACATGTCCGGGGGCGTGTCCCGAGCAGATGCCTGGGATGCCGCGGCGCATGCGGATGCGCGGGACACGGGGACAGGGCCTGGTTGGCGGACCGCCCTAGAGTCGGTCGCATGCCCGACGAGCAGACCACCGAGATCGAGGTCGTCGACCACCCCGAGGCGCACCGTTACGAGGCCCGCGACCGCGACGGGACCGTGCTCGGCTTCTCGCAGTACCGGCTCCTCGGCGACGTCGTGGTGTTCACGCACACCGAGGTCGACGACGACCAGGAGGGCAGGGGCGTCGGCTCGCGGCTGGTGCGCGGCGCTCTCGACGACGTCCGCGCCGGCGGGCGGCGGATCCGTCCGCTGTGCCCGTTCGTGAAGGAGTACGTCGACCGGCACCCGGAGTACGCCGACCTCGTGGTCGACGACTGAGCCGGGGCTCAGCTCGGCCAGCAGGTCCAGCCGCTCGAGGATGATCCCCTCGCGCAGCGCCCACGGGCAGATCTCCAGCTCCGCGAGGTCGAACAGGTCCAGCACGGCGTCGGCCACCAGGGCCCCGGCCACGATCTGGTGCGCCCGGCTCGGCGAGACGCCCGGGCAGCTCGGCGACCTCGTCGGCCGACATGTGCAGCAGCTTGGGGATCGTGTCCCGCAGCACCTCGGCGTCCAGCACGCGACGTACCAGCGGGCCGTCGCCCGACGGCGCCGCACCACAGATCCGCGCCAGCGAGAGGAACGTCTTCGAGGTCGCCACCGCGTGGTCGGGCGCCTGCCGCAGCACCGAGCCGGCGTCACGCGCGATGTCGGCCCGGATCCGCCTGCGCAGCGTCGCGTACGACGTCGGGGTCGAGGCCGTCCGCGAGGTGCTCACGCGTCAGCCGTGCGGCGCCGAGCGGCAGCGACTGGGCCACGTCGGGCGCCTCGTCGGAGCCCACCGCGATCTCCAGCGACCCGCCACCGATGTCGAAGACCGCCAGCCGGCCCGACGACCAGCCGAACCACCGGCGCACCGCCAGGAACGTCAGCCGCGCCTCGTCCTCGCCCGGCAGTACCGCGATGCTCGACCCCGGTCTGCTCGCGCACGTGCGCGAGCACCTCGTGCGGAGTTGGCCGCGTCGCGCACCGCCGACGTCGCGAACCCGAGCATGTCCTCGCAGCCCTTGTCCTCGGCCACCACCAACGACGATGCGACGAACGACACGAGCGCCTCCACCCCGGTATCGGTCACCGCCCCCGACGCGTCGAGGTGCTCGGCGAGCCGCAACGGCTCCTTGTGCTTGAACGCCGGGCTCGGCGCGGCACCGCGCGCCGCGTCCACCACGAGCAGGTGCCCCGTGTTGGAGCCGATGTCGAGCACGCCCAGCCGCATGACCAAAACACTAGGCCCTGTCGGGGAGACGGGTCTCGCGACGTAGTGTTCCCCCGTGGCTGAGACCGATCTGGTGATCCCCCGCGTGTACGTCGAGTTCGCCGACCCCGCGGACGAGGCGCAGGTCTTCAAGTGCGACCTGACCTGGCTGACGTCGCAGTACATGTGCATCTTCGGTCAGGGCTGCTGCGGCATCTACGCCGACCGCCCCGACGACGGCTGCTGCACCCTCGGCGCGCACTTCTCCGACAAGGACGACGAGAAGCGCACCCGGAAGTTCATGAAGCAGCTGACCCCGGAGACCTGGCAGTTCCACGCGGAGGGCACCCGACGCAAGGACGCCTGGGTGGACACCGACGACGACGGCGACCGCAAGACCGCCGTGCACGAGGGCGCCTGCATCTTCTTGAACCGGCCGGGCTTCGAGGGCGGCTACGGCTGCGCGCTGCACAACCTGGCGCTGGGCCAGGGCAAGAACCCGCTCGAGACCAAGCCGGACGTGTGCTGGCAGCTCCCGATCCGACGTACCTTCCGCGACGTCGAGCTCCCGGACGGCACGGAGTACACCGAGGTCACCATCGGGGAGTACGACCGCCGCGGCTGGGGCCCGGGCGGCCACGACCTGGACTGGTACTGCACCGGCAACCCGGACGCCCACGTCGCCCCGGAGCCGCTCTACGTCACCAACGAGCCCGAGCTCACCGAGCTGATGGGCAAGGCGGCCTACGACGAGCTGGTCGACCACTGCGAGGCGCACCTCGCGTCGCGGTCACGGCTCGCGCTGCACCCCGCCGACCCGCACTGACGCCGCTGCCGCCTGATCGAGGCCACGAACGGGTGACCGGCGCGGTCACCAACCGCGGGCTCGACGGCCGCGGCCACCAACCGACGGGTGATCGAGCTTGTCGAGATCACTCAGACGCGCGGAGTGGTCTCGACAGGCTCGGCCACCCGGCTGCGGGTCAGCCGGCCTTGGCGGTGTGCTTGGCCGCCACGTTGTCCGGCATCGGCTCGTAGCGCACGAACGACCGCGTGAACGACGCGGCGCCGTGCGAGGACGCGCGGAGGTCGATCGAGTAGCGGGTGATCTCCACCTGCGGGACCTCGGCACGCACCAGCGTCCGGTCGTCGCCGACGGGCTCGCTGCCCAGCACCCGGCCACGCCGGCCGGACAGGTCGCTCATCACGGTGCCGACCAGGTCGTCGGGCACGAGCACGGCCACCTCGTCGACGGGCTCGAGCAGGCAGGTGCGGGTCGCGGCGGCGGCCTCCCGGAGCGCGAGCGCGCCGGCGGTCTGGAACGCCATGTCGGAGGAGTCGACGCTGTGCGACTTGCCGTCGCGGAGGGTGACCCGGATGTCGACGACCGGGTAGCCCGCGGTGACGCCGCGCTCCATCTGCGCCCGCACGCCCTTCTCGACCGAGGGGATGAACTGGCGGGGTACGGCGCCGCCGACGACCTTGTCGACGAACTCGAACCCGCCGCCGCCGGGCAGCGGCTCGACGTCGATCGTGCAGACCGCGAACTGGCCGTGCCCGCCGGACTGCTTGACGTGCCGGCCCAGGCCGGTGGCCGAGCCGGCGAACGTCTCGCGCAGCGGCACCCGCAGGTCGACCTGCTCGACCCCGACGCCGTGCCGGTTCTCGAGCCGGTCGAGGACCACGTCGGCGTGCGCCTCGCCCATCGTCCACAGCACGATCTGGTGGGTCTCCGCGTTGTGCTCGATGCGCAGCGTCGGGTCCTCGGCGGCCAGCCGGGCCAGCCCCTGGCCGAGCCTGTCCTCGTCGGCCTTGGCCCGGGCCTCGATCGCGACGGGCAGCAGCGGCTCGGGCATGCTCCACGGCTTCAGGACCAGCGGCGTCTCCTTGTCGGAGAGGGTGTCGCCGGTCTCGGCGCGGCTGAGCCGGCCGATCGCGCAGATGTCCCCGGCCACCGCGAAGTCGGCCGGTCGCTGCGTCTTGCCGAGCGGCATCGACAGGGCGCCGATCCGCTCGTCCTCGTCGTGGTCCTCGTGGCCCTCGTGGCTGCCGTAGAACTCCGTGAAGTGCCCCGAGACGTGCACGGTGGCGTCGGGGCGGACGGTGCCGGAGAAGACCCGCACGAGGCTGACCCGTCCGACGTACGCGTCGCTGGTCGTCTTCACCACCTCGGCCACCAGCGGCCCGGCGGGGTCGCAGGTCAGCTCGGGCCCGCGCTGGCCGGAAGGCGTGAACACCTCGGGCATCGGGTGCTCGAGCGGTGACGGGAAGCCGCTGACCACCAGGTCGAGCAGCTCGTGGGCACCGGCGGCCGGAGGCGGAGTCGACGGGGATGACGGGGTGGAACGACCCCCGCGCGACGGCCCGCTCGAGGTCCTGCACGAGCAGCTTCGCGTCGACCTCCTCGCCGCCGAGGAAGCGCTCCATCAGCGTCTCGTCCTCGGACTCCTCGATGACGCCCTCGATGAGCGCGCCGCGCTGGTCCTCGTGACCGTGCAGGGACGCCGGGTCGCCGGAGAGCAGGCCGACCAGGGTGCCGTCCGGCTCCCGGAGGTACACCGGCAGGACCGTGTCGCCGAACGCCTCCCGGGCCTGCTGCACCACCCCGTCGTAGTCGGCGCGGGCATGGTCGAGCTTGGTGATGACCACGACGCGCGGCATCCCGACGTCGGCGCACTCGCGCCACAACGACCGGGTCGGCTCGTCGACGCCCTCGTTGGCGGCGATCACGAACATCGCGCAGTCCGCCGCCCGCAGCCCCGCCCGCAGCTCGCCGACGAAGTCGGCGTAGCCCGGGGTGTCGAGCAGGTTGATCTTCACGCCCTCGTGGACCAGGGGCGCCAGCGCCAGGCCCACCGACCGCTGCTGCCGGACCTCCGCCTCGTCGAAGTCGCAGACGGTGCTGCCCTCCGTCGTGCTGCCCGACCGGTTAAGCACACCGGCCGAGACCAGAAGGGTCTCGACCAGGGTCGTCTTGCCGGATCCGGCGGGGCCGACGAGGGCCACGTTGCGGATCGCGTCCGGCCGGTCCGCGACCGGGGCGGCCTCCTTCCCGCCGGAGCCCGAAGCCTGCTTTCCTGCCACGTCCCGCCTCCTCGCCGTCGCACCTGCTGAGCCCACTGTTCACCCGAGCGCCGCACCGCACAAGAGCCCTGGAGCGGTACCCCCGGTGTCAGCGCAAGGGACCGCCGTGGTGAGAATGCTTGCTATGCGCCTGGACCACGTCTCGTACGCTGCCGGCCCCGACGGCCTCAAGGGCACGGCCGCCCGCATCGGTGCGCTGCTCGGCGAGGAGTTCCGGGACGGCGGCATCCACCCGCGCTTCGGCACCCGCAACATGGTGCTGCCGCTGACCGCCGGCACCTACGTGGAGGTCGTCGAGGTGCTCGACCACCCGGCCTCCGACAAGGCGCCGTTCGGCCAGGCGGTGCGCGCCCGCTCCGCGCTCGGCGGCGGCTGGCTGGGCTGGGTCGTGGCCGTCGACGACATCGCCAAGGTCGAGGCCCGGCTCGGTCGCGAGTCCGTGCAGGGCAACCGGCACCGCCCCGACGGCTTCGAGCTGCGCTGGCGCCAGATCGGCGTCAAGGGACTCCAGTCCGACCCGCAGCTGCCGTTCTTCATCCAGTGGGAGTCCCCCGAGGAGCAGCACCCGTCCGCTGGCGCGACCGGCGAGGTGCGGCTCGGCACGCTGGAGATCGCCGGCGACCCGAACCGCGTGAGCGACTGGCTGGGCAACTCGTTCGAGGGCCCCCTCGAGGACGTCGACGTGCAGTGGGTCGCCCCGCACGGCACCCCCGGCGTGGTCGCGGCGCAGTTCCTCACCCGGAACGGCGCCGTCCGCATCTGAGCGGGTGCAGCCGCTGGACGGGGCCGTCCCGAGCCCGAACATCTGGCACCACCCCGAGACCTACGAGCTCGAGAACCGCTCCGTCGACCCCGACCGGCACATCGAGGCCGCGATGGCCGACGTCCTCGGCGACGCGGGCTGGGCCGGGCGCGACGTCCTCGACCTCGGCTGCGGCACCGGCTTCCACCTCCCCCGCTGGGCCCGCGAGGCCCGGCACGTGTACGGCGTCGAGCCGCACCCGGCCCTCGCGGCGGTCGCCGCCCGTCGTACGTCGAGACTGGGGAACGTCACGGTGCTGCCCGGCACCGCGCAACGGGTGCCCCTGGCGCCGGCGACGGTCGACGTCATGCAGGCACGCTGGGCGTACTTCTTCGGACCGGGCTGCGAGCCGGGCCTGCGCGAGCTCGACCGGGTGATGCGTCGCGGAGGCACCGCCTTCGTGGTCGACAACGACGCGTCGCGGAGCACGTTCGGGTCGTGGTTCCGGATCGGGTACCCGTCCGTGCGCCCGGACGAGGTGGAGCGGTTCTGGTCCACGCACGGCTGGCAGCGGCGCGAGCTCGACGTGGTCTGGCGGTTCGGGACGCGCGAGGAGCTCGAGTCCGTCGTACGCATCGAGTTCAGCCCCGAGGTGGCGGACGAGGTGCTCGCCGGCCACGACGGCACCGAGGTGGACTACGCGGTCAACCTGTGGTGGCGGAGGTACTGAGGCCGCCGGTCAGCTCGTCGCGCGCACGACCAGCGTCGGGGTGAGCACGCGGCCCGGCTCCGGGATCGGCCGGTGCGCGAGGAGCTCACCGAGGTAGCGGACCACCTCCACCGCGACCTCCTCCAGCGGCTGCCGCACGGACGTGAGCGCCGGCGTGCAGACCTGGGCGGCGATCGAGTCGTCGAAGCCGACCACGGCCGCGTCGCGGCCGGCGCGCAGGCCGAGCTCGTCGAGGGTCCGCAGCACCCCCATGGCCAGGGTGTCGCTGGCGCAGGCGAACCCGGTCGGCCGCTCGTCGTCGGCGACGTCGAGCAGGGCGCGGGCGGCCCGGGCCCCGAACTCCAGGGTGTCGTCGCCGCGCGCGGACAGCCGGCTCGTGGACAGGCCGTGCTCGTGCATCCGGTCGACCCAGCCGCCGCGGCGGTCCTCGCCGATGAACGACCCCTTCTGCCAGCCGACCCAGGCGATCCGCCGGTGGCCGCGCGCGACGAGGTGGTCGACCGCGAGCATCACCCCGGCACGGCCGTCCACGTCGACCCAGGGGTGCCGGGCGACGGCCTCCTCCCAGGGCCGGCCGAACGCCACGAACGGCACCCCGCGGGTCGCGAGCCAGGCGGCGTGCGGGTTGCCGCGGTAGGTGTCGGTGACCACGAAGGCGTCCACGGCGGCGGAGCGGAGCAGCTCGTCGTACCCGTCGGTGGCCTCCTCCTCGCCGTCCGCGCTGAACAGCAGCACGTGGTAGCCGGCCTCCTTCGGTGCTCTCCACCAGCGAGTGCACGAAGCGGTCCATCAGCGCGTTGGCGCTGTCCTCGACCGCCGGGTCGACCCGCAGCCCGACGAGGTGGGACGCGCGGGTGCGCAGGTTGCGGGCGGCCCGGTTCGGGGAGTACCCGAGCTTCTCGATCGCCGCCTGGACCCGGGCCAGGGTGTCCGGGCGGAGCAGCTCCGGGCTGTTGAGGGCGTTGGAGACCGTCTGCCGGGAGACGCCGGCCTCGTCCGCGACCGTCGCCAGCGTCGGCGCGCTGCCGTTGTTGTCGGCGGGACGGGCCTGGCGGGACATGGACGGACCCCCGGTGTACGTCGAATGGAACGATCAAATTATCTCACGCATGATCTGCGAACCGGCGTCGGCACGTCAACCGGGGAATGTCGGCGGGCTCGCCTACGGTCGCGCCATGAGCTCAGCCAGGTCCCGCGCCGCGCGCCCCGCCTACCGCTGCTCCGAGTGCGGGTGGGAGACCGGCAAGTGGGTCGGCCGCTGCGGCGAGTGCCAGGCCTGGGGCAGCGTGGCCGAGGCGGCCGCCCCCACCGGCCGCACCGTTGCCGGGCCGGTGAGCGCTCCCGCCGTCCCGATCGGGCAGGTGTCGGTCGAGGACTCCCGGTCGCGCACCAGCGGCGTCCCCGAGCTCGACCGGGTGCTCGGCGGCGGCATCGTCCCGGGCGCAGCCGTGCTGCTGGCCGGGGAGCCGGGCGTCGGCAAGTCCACGCTGCTGCTCGAGGTGGCCGCCCAGACCGCCCGGTCCGGGCTGCGCACCCTCTACGTCACCGGCGAGGAGTCCGCCTCCCAGGTGCGGCTGCGTGCCGACCGCACCGGCGGCATCCACGACGAGCTGTTCCTGGCCGCCGAGACCGACCTCGGCGCCGTCCTCGGCCACGTGCAGGCGGTCAAGCCGCAGCTGCTCGTCGTCGACTCCGTGCAGACGATCGGCGCCGCCGACGTCGACGGCGTCCCTGGCGGGGTCACCCAGGTCAAGGAGGTCGCCGCCGCCCTGGTCCGGGTGGCCAAGACCCAGAACATCGCCACCGTGATGGTCGGCCACGTCACCAAGGACGGCAGCATCGCCGGCCCCCGGGTGCTCGAGCACCTCGTCGACGTGGTGCTGCACTTCGAGGGCGAGCGCTCCTCCCGGCTGCGGATGGTCCGGGCCGTCAAGAACCGCTTCGGCCCCGTCGACGAGGTCGGCTGCTTCGACCTGTCCGGCGACGGCATCGTCGCGGTGACCGACCCGACCGGGCTGTTCGTGGCCCGCCACCACGAGCCGGTCCCCGGCACCTGCGTCAGCGTGGTCCTCGAGGGACGCCGGCCGATCCTGGCCGAGGTGCAGGCCCTCGTCACCCCGGCCACGGCGGAGCGCCCGCGACGTACGACGTCGGGGCTGGACTCCTCCCGGATCGCGATGCTGGTGGCCGTGCTCCAACAGCGCGCCCGGATCCGGCTGCACAGCCACGACGTGTTCGCCTCGACCGTCGGCGGCGTCCGGATCGCCGAGCCCGCGGCCGACCTCGCCTCGGCCATCGCGGTGGCGTCGGCGTGGAAGCAGCGCGACATCCCCACCGACCTGGTCGCGATCGGCGAGCTGGGCCTGGCCGGCGAGCTGCGCCGGGTCCGCGACATCCCGCAGCGGCTGGCCGAGGCCGCGCGGCTGGGGTTCCGCGGCGCCATCGTGCCGGCCGAGTCGCACCGCGACTCCGGGACGGTGCGGATGGTCGACGGCATGAAGGTCATCGGCGTCCCGGACATCGACGCCGCGCTGCGGGTTCTCGACCTCGGCGTGCAGGACTCGACGCCCGTGTTCGCGGTGCACCGCACCGAGCCCGGGCGCCCCGCGCTGCACGGTGTCTGAGCGGGGCGGACCTGACGGTCCTGCCCGGGAGCTCCTCGGTTCCGCCTAGACTGACGTGCGCCAGATGGCAGACAGACCGCAGGACCGGGGAGCAAGGTGGCAGTGAACGACCGCACGGACGAGGTGCTCCGACTGCGGGCGACGCTCGCCAGCATCGCGCCGGGGACCAGCCTCCGCGACGGCCTGGAGCGGATCCTGCGCGGCCGCACCGGTGCGCTCCTCGTGCTCGGCAGCGACAAGGTGGTCGACTCGATCTCGACCGGCGGCTTCTTCCTCGACGTCCCGTTCACGGCGACCGGTCTGCGTGAGCTCGCGAAGATGGACGGCGCGATGGTGCTCGACCGTGACGCGTCGCGGATCCTGCACGCCGCGGTGCACCTGATGCCGGACCCGACCATCCACTCCGACGAGACCGGCACCCGGCACCGCACCGCCGACCGGGTGGCCCGGCAGACCGGCTACCCGGTCATCTCGGTCTCGCAGTCGATGCAGATCATCGCGGTCTACGTCGGCGAGATCCGCTACGTCCTCGAGGACTCCGGCCAGATCCTGTCCCGCGCCAACCAGGCGCTGGCCACGCTGGAGCGCTACAAGCTCCGCCTCGACGAGGTGTCCAGCACCCTGTCGGCCCTGGAGATCGAGGACCTGGTCACCACCCGCGACGTCGCGGTGGTCGCCCAGCGGCTGGAGATGGTCACCCGGATCGCGCGGGAGATCGAGGACTACGTGCTCGAGCTCGGCAGTGACGGCCGGCTGCTGTCGCTGCAGCTCGACGAGCTGGTCACCGGCGTGGACCTGGAGCGCGAGCTGGTGATCCGCGACTACCTGCCGACCGGCCGTCGCAAGCGCACCCCGACCGACGTGCTGTCCGACCTCGAGTCGCTCAGCCCGGCCGACCTCGTCGACGTGGCGGCGGTCGCCCGGGCGCTGGGTCTGGGCGCCAGCGAGCACCTCGACGGTGCGGTCACCCCGCGCGGCTACCGCCTGCTGGCCAAGGTGCCGCGGCTGCCCGGCACGGTGGTGGACCGGCTCGTCGACCACTTCGGCACGCTGCAGAAGCTGCTCTCCGCGAGCATCGACGACCTGCAGGCGGTGGACGGCGTCGGCGAGCTGCGGGCCCGCAGCGTCCGCGAGGGGCTGTCCCGGCTGGCGGAGTCCAGCATCCTCGAGCGCTACGTCTGAGACTCAGCGCGACTTCTTCGTCGGCGACGCCGACGGGCTGCTGCTGCCGGTGGCCTTCGGGTCCTTGGTCGGCGTCGGGGTGGCGGTGATCGTGCGCGGCACCGGCGACTTGAGCTCGAACTGCACGTCGACGGGCTCGGCCCCGAACGACGCCGCGACCACGTGGTAGTAGCCCGGCTCGGCCCACGCCGTCGACCGGGTGCAGTCGCTGTCGGAGCGCTGGCCGTTCCAGGCGACGGAGACGTCGACGGGGTGGTCCTTGCGCACCACCACCGACTGCTTGGGCACCGCTCCGGAGCACTCCTGGGTCGACCAGATCCGGTCGCTGCCGGAGGTCACCTTCACCGCCATCACCTTCGAGGAGACGTCCCAGGTGCAGGCGGGTGAGGACAGGGTCGTCAGCGTCATCGTGAACACGACCGCGTGGCCGGCGTACGCCGTGCCCTTGACCGACGGGGTGGCGACGACGTCGCTGTCGGCGCAGGCGCCCGTCGGGCTGGCCAGCGGGGTGGGCGACGGTGAGGGGGTCTTCGTTGGCGGCCGGCCCGGTGCCCAGGGCGGACGCGTCGGGGGTGGCCTGCGGGGTCAGCGAGCCGGTGGCGGGCGCGCTGCTGGACGCCGCGGCACCCACCGGCCGGGCCTCCGGGGTGCCGGAGCCGCCGCTGCCGAGGAGGCGCGCGATCCCGAAGACCAGGGCGAAGGCGACCGCGGCAAGGAGCAGCCGACGCGTCCAGTACACGCGGGCCGGGAGCGGCCCCCGAGGGCGGGTCACGGCGGTCATGGCGCCACGTTAACCGCGCACGGCGCCCGCGCCGGGGTGCCACACCGGCGGGCGCCGCGGCAGGTGTGAGAGACGCGCCCTAGGGTTGGCGCACCGTGTCCGCACCCTCCGCCCTGCTCGCGCCGCTGCTCACCTGGTACGACGAGCACGCCCGCGACCTGCCGTGGCGGGAGCCGTCGGCCTCGCCGTGGGCGGTGATGGTCAGCGAGTTCATGCTCCAGCAGACTCCGGTCGCCCGCGTGCTGCCGGTGTGGGCGGAGTGGATGGCCCGCTGGCCGCAGCCCGCCGACCTTGCGGCGGAGCCGGCCGGCGCCGCGGTGCGCGCGTGGGGCCGGCTCGGGTACCCGCGCCGGGCGCTGCGGCTGCACGCCGCGGCGACCGCCATCGTCGACACGCACGGCGGCACGGTCCCGTCGTCGTACGACGCCCTGCTCGTGCTGCCGGGTGTCGGCGACTACACGGCGGCCGCGGTGGCGTCGTTCGCCTACCGTCGCCGCCACGTCGTGCTCGACACGAACGTCCGCCGGGTGCTGGCGCGTGCGGTCTCCGGCGTGGAGTTCCCGCCGGCGTCCGTCACCCGGGCCGAGCGGGACCTGGCCCTGGGCCTGCTGCCCGACGACGGCTCGACGGCCGCGACCTGGGCGGTGGCCACGATGGAGCTGGGTGCGACGGTCTGTGTCGCCGCCGGGCCGCGATGTGCGGACTGCCCGGTCACCGACCTGTGCGCGTGGCGGGCGGCGGGGTATCCCGCCTACGACGGGCCGCCGCGACGCGGCCAGACCTACGACGGCACCGACCGCCAGTGCCGCGGCCGGTTGCTGGCCGTGCTCCGCGACAGCGACGGCCCGGTGCACCGCAGCCGCCTCGACGAGGCGTGGCCGGCCCCGGCCCAGCGCGAGCGCTGCCTCGCCTCGCTGCTCGACGACGGTCTGGTGGCCCAGGTCGCCGACGACGCCTTCGCGCTGCCCTGAGTCAGCCGGCCGCCGCGATCGCGGCGACGGCGTCGGCAAGGTCCTCGACCGCCTGCGCCTGCACGGGGTCGCCGGCGTCCAGCGGCAGGTCCAGCTGGAAGCCCATCATCGCCGCGTCCAGCAGGGCCACGACCCGCCGGGCCCGGCCTCGCGGCGTCCCGGACGCCGCGAGATGGTCGGCGACGGCCGCGACCCACACCTCGTTGGCCTCGCGCACCACGGTGGCGTAGGGCTCGCGCCCGAACAGCCCCAGGGCGGCCGCCTCGACGTACATCCGCTGGCAGCGGTCGACCGGCGCGGACGTGACCACCGCCCACAGGTCGAGAACGGCGCTGCGCACGTCGGCCGACGGCTTCATCCCGCGGATGACGGCGACCGAGCGGTCGTTGGACGTCCGCAGCACGGTGGCGACGAGGTCGTCCTTGCTGTCGAAGTGGTAGAGCAGCATCCGGTCGCTGGTCCCGAGCTCGGCGGCCAGCGGTCGCAGGCTCAGCCCGACGAGCCCGTGCTCGAGCACGTAGTCGGTGGCAGCCTGCACGACCTCGTCCCGGCGGGCGGTCTCCCGCGGCATCGGCTCCCTCTCGTTCGACGACGATCTGTAGCGGGTGCTACAGTAGCGGATGTAGCGAGTGCTACATAGAGAAGAGGTGAGAGTCATGGTCGGCCCTTGGCTGCTGCTGATGGGGGCGATCGGCGTCGAGGTGGCCGCGACGGCCGCCCTGCCGCGCACGCACGGCTTCCGGGAGCCGCTGTGGACCGTGCTGGTGCTGGGTGGTTACGCCGCCTCGATCTGGCTGCTCGCCGTCGTCATCCGGCACATCCCCGTCTCGGTGACCTACGCCGTCTGGTCCGGCCTCGGCACCGCCGGCATCGCCCTGGTCGGCGTGCTGCTCCTCGGCGAGCGGATGGACCTGGTCAAGGTCGCCGCCCTGCTGCTGATCATGGGCGGGGTCCTGGTGCTCAACCTGCACGGCGCGCACTGAGCCGCCCGTCCCTCGGGCCGCCAGTTTCCCTGGGGACCCGGTTAAACGTGCACACCCCCGACGTTGCAACGTCGGGGGTGTGCCAGTTTCCCTGGGGCCCCAGGGAATCTGCGCTCTGACCGCTACTCGGTCTCGCCGGTGCCGGCCGGCTCCTCGATCGGCGGGAGGTCGGGCAGCTCGCTCTTCTGCTCACCCTTGAACGTGAACACCGCCTCGACGCCCTCGCCCTCGACGTCGACCAGGATGATCTGGCCGGGCCGGACCTCGCCGTACAGCATCTTCTCGGCGAGCGTGTCCTCGATCTCCCGCTGGACCGTACGACGGAGCGGGCGCGCGCCGAGGACCGGGTCGAAGCCGCGGGTCGCGAGGAGGTCCTTCGCGGCCTGCGTCAGCTCGATGGACATGTCGCGGTCGTGGAGACGCTTCTCCACCCCGGCGATCATGTTGTCGACCATCGAGATGATCTGCTCCTTGCTCAGCGGCGGGAACACCACGATCTCGTCGACACGGTTGAGGAACTCCGGGCGGAAGTGCTGCTTGAGCTCCTCCGACACCTTCGCCTTCATCCGCTCGTAGTTGCCCTGGACGTCCGAGGCCTGCTGGAAGCCCAGGCTGGCGCCCTTCGAGATGTCCCGGGTGCCGAGGTTCGTGGTCATGATGATCACGGTGTTCTTGAAGTCGACCACGCGGCCCTGCGAGTCGGTCAGGCGACCTTCGTCGAGGATCTGCAGCAGCGAGTTGAAGATGTCCGGGTGCGCCTTCTCGACCTCGTCGAACAGCACCACGGAGAACGGCTTGCGGCGCACCTTCTCGGTGAGCTGGCCGCCCTCTTCGTAGCCGACGTAGCCGGGAGGCGAGCCGAACAGCCGCGAGACGGTGTGCTTCTCGCTGAACTCCGACATGTCGAGCTGGATCAGCGCGTCCTCGTCGCCGAACAGGAACTCGGCGAGCGTCTTGGACAGCCAGGTCTTACCGACACCGGACGGGCCGGCGAAGATGAACGACCCACCGGGACGCTTCGGGTCCTTGAGGCCGGCGCGGGTGCGCCGGATCGCCCGGGACAGCGCCCGGACCGCCTCTTCCTGGCCGATGACGCGCTTGTGCAGCTCGTCCTCCATCTTGAGCAGCCGGGTCGACTCCTCCTCGGAGAGCTTCACGATCGGGATGCCGGTGGCGACGGCGAGGACCTCGGCGATGAGCTCCTCGTCGACCTCGGCGACGACGTCCATGTCGCCGGCCTTCCACTGCTTCTCCCGCTCGCCCTTGGCGAGGATCAGCTTCTTCTCCTCGTCGCGCAGGGACGCGGCGAGCTCGAAGTCCTGGCTGTCGATCGCGCACTCCTTGCGGCGGCGCACGTCGGCGATCTTGTCGTCGAACTCGCGCAGGTCCGGCGGCGCGGTCATCCGGCGGATCCGCAGCCGCGACCCGGCCTCGTCGATCAGGTCGATGGCCTTGTCCGGCAGGAACCGGTCGGAGACGTAGCGGTCGGCCAGCGTCGCGGCCGAGACCAGCGCCTCGTCGGTGATGGTCACCCGGTGGTGCGCCTCGTAGCGGTCACGCAGGCCCTTGAGGATCTCGATCGTGTGCGCGATCGAGGGCTCCTGCACCTGGATCGGCTGGAAGCGGCGCTCGAGCGCGGCGTCCTTCTCGAGGTACTTGCGGTACTCGTCGAGCGTGGTCGCACCGATGGTCTGCAGCTCACCACGGGCCAGCATCGGCTTCAGGATCGACGCCGCGTCGATCGCGCCCTCGGCCGCGCCGGCGCCGACGAGGGTGTGCATCTCGTCGATGAACAGCACGATGTCGCCGCGGGTGCTGATCTCCTTGAGCACCTTCTTCAGGCGCTCCTCGAAGTCACCGCGGTAGCGCGAGCCGGCCACCAGGGAGCCCAGGTCGAGGGAGTAGATCTGCTTGTCCTTGAGCGTCTCCGGGACGTCACCGCGGACGATCGCCTGGGCAAGACCCTCCACGCAGGCGGTCTTGCCCGACGCCCGGCTCACCGATCAGCACCGGGTTGTTCTTGGTCCGGCGGGACAGCACCTGCATGACGCGCTCGATCTCCTTCTCGCGCCCGATCACCGGGTCGAGCTTCGCCTCCCGCGCGGCCTGCGTGTAGTTGCGGCCGAACTGGTCGAGCACCAGGGAGCAGCAGGGCGCACCCTCCTGCGGCGCCCCGGCGGCGGCGGTCTCCTTGCCCTGGTAGCCGCTCAGCAGCTGGATGACCTGCTGGCGGACCTGGTTCAGGTCGGCGCCGAGCTTGACCAGGACCTGCGCGGCGACGCCCTCGCCCTCGCGGATGAGGCCGAGCAGGATGTGCTCGGTGCCGATGTAGTTGTGGCCCAGCTGCAGGGCCTCGCGCAGGGAGAGCTCGAGCACCTTCTTGGCGCGCGGGGTGAACGGGATGTGCCCGCTCGGTGCCTGCTGGCCCTGGCCGATGATCTCCTCGACCTGGGAGCGGACGGCCTCGAGCGAGATACCCAGGCTCTCGAGAGCCTTGGCGGCGACCCCTCACCCTCGTGGATCAGGCCGAGCAGGATGTGCTCGGTCCCGATGTAGTTGTGGCTGAGCATCCTGGCCTCTTCCTGAGCCAGGACGACTACCCGACGGGCGCGGTCCGTAAATCGTTCAAACATCGCCAAAGCGCTCCTTGCCTCCGAGGAGTCGGACGTGCCGTGTAGGCCGACCCCCGTACATGCATGCTAGTCTCCGGTGCCGACAGAGCTCGCTCTGGGCGAACACGACATCACCGCATCCCGGCCGGATCCGGGAGGCATCGCAAGGGAACAACCCCGCGGATCTCCAGGGTGTTCCCGCGTGCGCCCGTTCGGACAGCGTGTTCGCCACCAGCGAATTTCACCGAACTACTGCCCGGTCAGTCATCCGCCCCGGACTCGCAGGCTCGTCCACACTGTGAAACAACCGGAATGCGGACGGTCCCGGCACCCTCGACGGGGCCGGGACCGGCAGTCCTGCGGAATTACTTGGCTTCGTTGTACGGCGTACGCCCGCGACCTCGGCGGAGATCCGGCCCCGCTCGCTCACGTCGTAGCCGTTCTCCTTGCCCAGGCCCGGATGTCGGCGAGTCCGAGGGGCCGCCCGGCCCCGTCGCCGCGGGTGACCGGGCCGCTGCGCCGCGGCGACCGCGACACCCGGTCGTCGACCGGCCCGACGTACCCGGCCAGCGCGTCGCGCAGCTCGGCGGCATTCTTCTTGGACAGGTCGATCTCGTACGTCGTGCCGTCCAGCCCGAAGGTCACGGTCTCGTCGGCCTCATCGCCGTCGAGATCGTCCTCGAGAACCACCTGCACCCTTTGCGCCATCGATGACAACCTTTCCGCGCCCGCCATCGGGCACAATCCCTCTGCCGAATTGTTTGCACCTGATTTGTACCGCACAAACCGCTTCGTGTCATTCACCTCCCGGAATGTGCCGGAAAGATGTGACCAAATCCCCGGATCAGGTGGTCCCGATCGACACTGTGCATCCGAGGTCACCTTGAGTATCGCACCGGTCCGGCGGGGTAAATCCGGCCAGACCAGAATGAAAAGGACCCGGGAATTGCCGTGACCGTCCGTTGTGCTATGCAACGATCGCGGCAACTCCGGGGCCGGGTATTCGGGACGCAGCCAGAACGGGAACAGAATCGTCTCCCGGATACCGGCCCCGGTGAACAGCATGATCAGCCGGTCCAGGCCCATCCCCATCCCGCCGGCCGGCGGCATCCCGAACTCCATCGCCCGGAGGAAGTCCTCGTCCAGCTCCATCGCCTCGGGGTCACCGCCCGCGGCCAGCAACGACTGTGCCACCAGGCGTTCACGCTGGATCACCGGGTCGTTCAGCTCCGAGTAGGCGGTGCCCAGCTCGACACCGTTGATGATCAGGTCCCAGGCCTCGACCAGGCCCGGAAGTGTCGCGGTGCGGCTTCGCCAGCGGCCGCACCGACTCGGGATAGTCGCTGACAAAGGTCGGCTGGATCAGGGTGTGCTCGACCAGCTTCTCGAACAACTCGACGACGATCTCGCCGGCATTCCAGCCCGGCTGCAGCTCGACGTCGTGCTGCTCGGCGTAGCTTGCGTCAGCGTGTCCGCGTCGGTGTCCGACGTCGACGGTCTCGCCGACCGCCTCGGAGACCAGTTCGAGAATCGTCGCGTGCCGCCACGGCTGCTCCAGATCGATGCTCGAACCGTCGCGCGCGGTGATCACGGTGGGGCGCCGATCGCCCGGCCCGCGTTCCGCATCAGCTCCTCGGTCAGCTCGATCATCGTGTCGTAGTCGCCGTACGCCTGATAGGCCTCGATCATCGAGAATTCCGCGGCGTGCGTGGAGTCGAGTCCCTCGTTGCGGAACGTCCGACCGATCTCGTAGACCCGGTCGACGCCGCCGATCATCGCCCGCTTGAGGTCGAGCTCGAGCGCGATCCGCAGCTTCATCTCCTGGTCGAACGCGTTCAGGTGGGTGCTGAACGGCCGGGCCGCGGCGCCGCCGTTGGTGAGCTGCAGCACCGGCGTCTCGACCTCGATGAAGCCGTGCTCGTCGAGGTGGCACGCAGGCACTTGAGTACGGCGGCCTTCGTGCGGACCATCTCGCGCGCCTCGGGGCGGACGATCAGGTCGACGTACCGCAGCCGGACCCGGGCCTCCTCGTTCAGCGGCTTGTGCTCGTTCGGGAGCGGGCGGAGGGTCTTGGCGGCCATCTGCCAGCCGGTCGCCTGCACGGACAGCTCACCGCGGCGACTCGTCACCACCTCGCCCTGGACGGACAGCAGGTCGCCGATGTCGACGAGCTGCTTGAACCGGGCCAGCTCCTCCTCACCGAGGTCGGCCAGCGACAGCATCACCTGCAGCTCGGTCCCGTCCCCTTCGCGGAGCCGGACGAAGCACAGCTTGCCGGTGTTGCGCAGGAAGATCACCCGGCCGGTCACCGAGACCTGCTCGCCGGTCCTGGTGTCGGGCTCCAGCTCCTGCCCGTCGTACGTGGCCCGCAGATCCTTCAGCAGGTGCGTCCGCGGCACCGAGATCGGGTAGGCTGCACTCCCTCCGCCAGCAGGCGGTCACGCTTCTCCCGGCGAACCCGCATCTGCTCGGGCAGGTCGTCCTCCACGGGCTCGGGCGTCGCGTTCTGCGGTCGGTCGCTCATGCGCGAAGCCTAGGCGAGAGCGGTCCGCGGCTCCGAACCGGTTTCCCGGGGCCGGAGGTTCAGACCAGCGGGACGAGCACCGCCAGCACGCTCACCGCTCCCAGGCCGAGCAGGGCGCGTCCGCCGAACCGGTGCCGGGCCGCGACCACCGCGAGGATGGCTACCGCGGCCGGGAGCAGGCTCAGGCCGTAGCGCGGGGGGATCGGCACGTAGGCGTGCGCACCGACGTAGACCAGGAGCACGAACCCCGGGCCGCCGAGGAGCATCCCGCCCAGCGTCCCCCGGGCCACGTCGTCGGCGGGGCGACGACCGCTGCCGAACCACGCGGCACCGGCGACCGCCGCGATGAGCAGCAGGTCGAGGGCCACCGCGAGGAGCGAGACCGTCGACGTGCTCAGGAAGGCCGGCGTGTAGGCACCCTTGACCGCGGTGAGGGTGGCCGTCGCGTTCGAGGAGACCTGGCCCCAGGTCAGGCCGGCGACGTGGAACCGCTCGTCCATCGGGTTCTCGCCGGCCTGCGGGGTCGCGGCCGTCGCGGAGACCACGGTCCACAGCAGGGTCGGCAGCACCGCACCGACGACCAGCGCCAGCATCGCGCGCACCAGCCGGCCCCGCGCCGGACGCGCCTCACCTCGCCTCCCGAACGCCATCACCACCACGAGGAACACGGCGCCGACAGCCACCACGTCGGAGACCTTGACGACGGCGGCGAGGACGGCGGCGGCGAAGAGCCACCACGACGAGGTGCCTCTCTCGAGCACCGCCAGCACGGCGAGGAACAGCACCGCTCCGACGAGCAGGGCGGGCGCGTCGCTGGTGACCGTCGCGCTCGCGTGCAGGACCACCGGCGTCGTCGCGAGCAGCGCCACGGCCCCGAAGGCCGCATCAGCACGGGCACCGAGGCGTCGCGCGAGCGTGTAGGCGCCGACGAGCCCGAGTCCCAGCCACAGAGCCGCCCACCAGGCGCCCGCCCGTCACCAGGCTGTCCACGCCGGGCAGGTGGACCAGGGCGCGCGCCGCCAGGCCGGTGAGCACGTAGTAGGTGGGCGGGTCAGCCGAGGCGGTGTTGAAGCCGCCCTCCTGGAACTGGACCGGCTTCAGGTCCTTGGCCTTGCACGGCGGTGAGACGAAGCCCGGCGAGTCGACCGTCCGGCAGGCCTGCTCGCGCATCGCGAGCTGCCCGACCCTCTCGCCGTTGTGCACGAAGTCGAAGCGGGACGCCTGGTCGAGGTAGTCGACGTGCTGGAGCTCGTCGAGCGGTGACAGCGCGGTGTAGGCGCGCACGTGCAGGACGACGAGCACCGCAGCGAGCGCCATCAGGGCGACGGCGGCGGCCAGCGACCCTGGCGACGGCCTCGAGATCCGTGCGCGCATGCCTCAGCTGCCGGCGTTCTTGGCGAACTGCCGGTTGAGCGGTTGGTCCGTCCCGACGAAGACGCGGCCATAGAAGGGGACGTAGGGGTCGTGCTCCGGCGTGAGCCACCGCCCCTTGATCAGCTTGTGCTCCCAGGGGTGCGTGACCGCGACCCGGGTCTGCGACTCGAAGTGGTACGCCGTCGCGTTCACGACCCACACCCGGCTGTAGCCGGACCACGCCATCTTGAAGGAGAAGTCGACGTCGTTGTAGTTGACCGGCAGCGTCTCCGTGAACCCGCCGACCTCGTCGTACGTCGACCGCCGGAAGGCCACACAGGCACCGGTCAGCCCGGAGCACTCGCGGCTCACGGCGAGCACGTTCGCGGCGCCGTTCCTGGTCCTCGGGTGCTGGTAGAACATGTGCGAGAAGTGGTTGTGCCAGAAGGCCAGCCCGGCGTGCTGGATCGTGTCGTCGGAGTAGAGCAGCCGCGCCCCCGTCACGCCGACCCCGTCGTCGAGCAACGGCCCGCACGAGCCGGCCGATGAAGTTCTCCGAGCTCGATCTCGATGTCGTCGTTGAGCAGCACCACGATCTCGCCGTACGACGCGACCACGCCGAGGTTGCACTTCTCGGAGAAGTTGAACGGCTTCGGCGTAGGGCACGAGGTCGAGCTTGCCGCCGGCCACCGCGCGCAGCTCGTCGAGGACGGACTCGGGGGTGTCGGGGTCGTAGACCACCACCACGTCGAGGTTGTCGTGCCCGCCGCGCTCGAGGAGCGAGCGGACCGCGTCGACGACGAAGACGCGTCGCTGCCCCAGACGAGGCCCTCGCCGCCGCGGGTGGGGATCACCACGCTGACGCGGGTGCGCGGGTCGAGGTGGCGGTCCAGGTGGTAGGTCCCCGGCACGGGGCCGAGCTCGACGGTCGCGTTGATCCCGACCCGGTCCACGTGCGCCTGGACGGCGCGCTGGCCGGCGGTCCAGGCGTAGGGCTTCGCCTCGGGGTCCTGCGCGGCCGAGCCCGGAATGGCCCGCCAGTGGTAGAGGACCTGCGGGACGTGCACGACCTTGCGGGCCCGCTCGGTCACCCGGAGCACCAGGTCGTGGTCCTGGGACCCGTCGAAGCCCTCGTGGAACCCGCCCACCTCACGGACCAGCGCGGTGCGCAGGACGGAGAGGTGGCTGGTGTACATCTGGCCCCGCAGCCGCTCCGGCGACCACGGCGGCTTGCGGAACGGGTCGTACTTCTTGCCCTGCTCGTCGACCTTGTCCTCGTCGGAGTAGAGGTAGTCCGCCTCGGGCTCGGCCTCGATCGCGGCCTTCATGGCGCGCAGCGCACGCGGGCACCAGCAGGTCGTCGTGGTCCAGCAGCGCCACGAACTCACCGCGTGCGGCGTCGATCCCGTCGTTGGACGCAGCGACGATGTGTCCGTTGGTCTCCCGCTCGATCACCCGGATCCGGGGGTCCGCGGCAGCGGCCTCGCGCAGCACCTCGCGGACGCGCTCGTCCCGTGAGCAGTCGTCGACCAGGATCAGCTCCCAGTCGCGCAGCTTCTGCTCGGTGCACCGAACGGATCGTCTGCCGGAGCAGGTCCACGTCCGGGTCGTACACCGGGGTGACGATCGAGAAGAACGGTGCACGGCTGAGGTCGACCTGGAGTGCGCCGGAACGGGCGGGTGAGCAGCCGGCCCACACGCCAGGTGGCGGACCCCTGCGATCTCCCGCACCTGCTTCTGGAGCCGGTTCGCTGCCGCGCCCGCGAACGCCGCAGCCGGCCCTCGACCCAGCGGAGCCGGTCGTCGGCCGCCGAGGCACGGGCCTCGAGCCCGATCACGTGGTCGCGCGTGGTGAGCAGCCGGTGCCGGGTCTCCTGCTCGGCACGCATCTGGTCGGTCCACCGGTCGTCGACCCGGGCGCACGTCGTGGCGCGACCGCCGGGCGCAGCACAGCGGGCGGGCGCTCCTCGCCGGCCGACGGCACGGCCGGCGCTGACGACGAACTGGTAGTCGAGGGCGTCCCGCTGGTGCCGGACCCACTCGATGATCGTGGCGGGCAGCCGCTCGCGGTCGACGTCGACCTCGACCGCCATCGGGTCCGCGACCGTCGAGCGCAGCTCCTCGACGCCGAGACCGGCCTCGTCGAGGAGGTCGAGCAGGCTCGCGCGGGTGAAGAAGTGGAGGTGGGTGGCGTCCAGCAGCCCGGTCTCGGTGTAGTCGCCAGCGGCCCTGGAGCAGGGCGAGCCGCACCGAGCCGTGCGCGACGTTGGGGACGCGACAGCACGACCCGGCCGCCGTCCGCGAGCAGGGTGACGGCGTCCTCGAGCGCGCGGCGGGGTCGCGCAGGTGCTCCAGGACGTCGGCCAGGACGACGACGTCGAAGCTCTTGGCGTCGAAGTGCTCGGTGAGCGAGATCGTGTCGAGGTCGGCGACGACGAGCCGCTCGAGGTGCTGGCGGGCGTCCTCGGCGAGCTCCTCGTCCGCCTCGACGCCCGCTCACGCGTGCAGCCGCGGCCGGCGAGCACGCCGGGCGAGCGCGCCCGTCCGCGCACCCGACGTCGAGGACCGTGCGGTCCCGGCCGACGAGGTCGACGACCTGGGTGTGGCTGAGGTTCGGGTCGTCCAGGTCGATGTCCACGGCGTACCGCGTCACGCAGCCACCTTCTCTCCCGTGCGGCCCCGTCGCGATGCGGCGCGGCGGTCGGATGCCGGAGCACCCTACCGGGCCTCTCAGGAACCTCTCAGGGCTGGTTGCGCCCGAACACGATCTCGAGGCCGATCAGCGTCAGCCACGGCTCGTGCTCGTTGAACACCGAGCACTCCTCGACGACGAGCGGCGCGAGACCGCCGGTGGCGATCACCGTGAGGTCGCCGGGCTGCAGCCGGAGCTCCTCGGTCATCCGGCCGACGATCCCGTCGACCTGGGACGCGAAGCCGTAGAGGATGCCGCTCTGCAGCGCCTCGACGGTGTTCTTGGCGATCACCGACCGCGGCCGCAGCAGCTCGACCTTGCGCAGCTGCGCACCGCGCCGGCCGAGCGCCTCGAGGGAGATGTCGATCCCCGGGGCGATCGCCCCGCCGACGTACTCGCCGCGCGCGCTCACCACGTCGAAGGTGGTGGCGGTGCCGAAGTCCACGACGATCGCCGGTCCGCCGAACAGCTGGGAGGCGGCGAGGGCGTTGATGATCCGGTCGGTGCCGACCTCGCGCGGGTTGTCCATGAGGACCGGTACGCCGGTGCGCACACCCGGCTCGACGATCACCTGGGGGACGTCGCCGTGGTACATCCGCAGCATGTCGCGCCACTCGTGCAGCACCGCCGGGACCGTCGCGCACACGGAGACACCCCGCAGCGCATCGGTCACCGGGGAGTCGTGGAGCAGGTTCTTGAGCAGCACCCCCCACTCGTCGGCGGTGCGGCGCTCGTCGGTGGCGACCCGCCAGTGGTCGACGACGTCGCCGTCGTCGAGCAGCCCGATCGTGGTGTGGCTGTTGCCGATGTCGGCGCACAGGAGCGGTGTCACGGCCGCAGGTCCATGGCGATGTCGAGGACGGGCGCGGAGTGGGTGAGCGCGCCGACGGCGATGTAGTCGACACCGGTCCCGGCGACCTCGCGGGCCCGGGCCAGGGTCAGCCCGCCCGACGCCTCGAGCCGGGCGCGGCCGCCGGCGATCTGCACGGCCTCGGCCATCTGGGCGGTGGTCATGTTGTCCAGCAGGATCTCCGGCGCGCCGGCGTCGAGCAGCTCGCGCAGCTGGTCGAGCGTGGTCACCTCGACCTGCACCGGGAGTCCCGGGTAGCGGACCCGCACCGCGTCGTACGCCGGCACCACCCCGCCCGCGGCGAGGACGTGGTTGTCCTTGACCAGGGCCATGTCGGACAGCGTGGCCCGGTGGTTGACGCCGCCGCCGCAGCGGACGGCGTACTTCTCCAGCGCCCGGAAGCCCGGCGTCGTCTTGCGGGTGTCGCGGACCCGGGCGCCGGTGCCGGCCAGGGCGTCGACCCACCGGGCGGTGGCGGTGGCGACGCCGGACAGGTGGCAGAGGAAGTTCAGTGCCGTGCGCTCGGCGGTGAGCAGGGCGGGGACGGGGCCGTGCACCGACAGGAGTACGTCGTCCCGGGTGACCCGGTCGCCGTCGGCGGCCTGGCGCTTCACCTCGACCTGAGGCCCGACCACGTGCCGGAACACCACCTCGGCGACGGCCAGCCCGGCCACGACGCCGTCACCGCGCGCGACGAGGTCGGCCCACGCCTGCTGGGACGGGTCGAGCGTCGCCGCGCTCGTGACGTCCTCGCCGGGCAGGTCCTCGGTCACCGCGTCCACGACGGCGGCGAGCACCCGCTCCGGGTCGAGGCCGGCGGTCTCGAGCTCGGCGCGCAGGCCGGGGGGAAGGGCGGACGGCGGGGGCGTGGTCATGCGAGGACTCCGGTGAGGACAGGTTGGACGGCGAGGCTCGGGGTGCCCTGCTCGAGCGTGACGTCGACGTGCCGGGCCCAGTGCTCGTCGTCGCGGTCCGGGAAGTCCTCGCGCCAGTGCGAGCCGCGGGTCTCCTCGCGTGCGGCGGCGGCCGCGACGAGCGCGGTGGACACCGTGAGCAGGTTGGTGGTCTCCCAGGCGGAGACGTCGGCGTCGTCGGTCGCGCGGGTGGCCAGGTCGGCCAGGGCGCGGGCACCGGCGGCGAGACCGTCGCGGGAGCGCAGCACCCCGGCGCGCTCGGTCATCGCGTGCTGCAGCGCGGGTCGGACGGCCCCGTCGACCAGCCCGGCGGGGCGGCCGTCGGGGGCCGGCTGCTGCCGCGCGGGCAGGTCGGCGGCCAGCTGCTCGGCGATCCGCCGCGAGAACACCAGGCCCTCGAGCAGGGAGTTGGACGCGAGCCGGTTGGCGCCGTGCACGCCCGAGCAGGCGACCTCCCCGCAGGCGAACAGCCCCGGGACCGACGACCGGCCGTGCAGGTCGGTGGCGACACCGCCGGACGCGTAGTGGCAGGCCGGTGCGACCGGGATCAGCTCGGTCACCGGGTCCACGCCGTGCGAGCGGCAGGTCGCGAGGATCGTCGGGAAGCGACGCTCCCACTTCTCGGCCCCGAACGCGCGCGCGTCGAGCCACACGTGCTCCGCGCCCGTCTCGCGCATCCGGCGCATGATCGCCTTGGCGACGACGTCGCGCGGGGCGAGGTCGGCGAGCTCGTGCACGCCCTGCATGAACGGCACGCCCGCGTGGTCGACGAGGAAGGCGCCCTCGCCGCGGACCGCCTCGGAGATCAGCGGCTGCTGGCCCTTCGAGTCCGCGCCCAGCCACATCACGGTCGGGTGGAACTGCACGAACTCCAGGTCCCGCAGCACCGCCCCCGCGCGCAGCGCCAGCGCCATCCCGTCGCCGGTGGAGACCGACGGGTTCGTGGTGGCGGAGAACACCTGCCCGAGGCCGCCGCTGGCCAGCACCACGGCCCGGCAGAGCACCGCGCCGACCCCGTCGCGCTGCCCCTCCCCCATCACGTGCAGGGTCACGCCGGCGACCCCGCCGTCCTCACCCGGGATCAGGTCGAGGACGAGCGCGTGCTCGGTCACGTCGATGTCGGGTGCCGCGCGCACGGCGGCGACGAGCGCACGCTGGATCTCGGCGCCGGTGGCGTCGCCGCCGGCGTGGGCGATGCGGTCGCGGTGGTGGCCGCCCTCGCGGGTCAGCGAGAGCTCGCCGGCCTCGCTGTGGTCGAAGACCGCGCCCAGCGCGATCAGGTCGCGCACGGCGTCCGGGCCCTCGGTGACGAGCACGCGGACGGCCTCCTCGTCGCAGACGCCGGCCCCGGCGACGAGGGTGTCGCGCAGGTGCTGGTCGGGGGTGTCACCCGGTCCGAGCGCGGCGGCGATGCCGCCCTGCGCCCACTGGGTGGAGCCCGCGCTGAGGATGTCCTTGGTGACGACCATGACCGACCCGACCGACGGCGAGGCGTGCAGCCGGAGCGCCGCGGTGAGGCCGGCGATGCCGGACCCGATGACCACGACGTCGGCGTACGTCGACCAGCCCGGTGTCGGAGCCGCGAGGCGCTGCGGGAGGTTCACCCGAGCAACCTAGTGCCTCACCGAGGAAGGCAGCCCAGCCGACCGGGCGTTAGCCGGCGAGCGCGTCACCGCGGACCAGCCCCGTACCGGGGAGCGCCTCGGCGGGGTCGTGGCCGGTGCCGACGACCTTGTTGTGCGCGTCGACGAACACCACGGACGGCTGGAGCTCGCGTGCCTCGGCGGTCTCCATCTGCGCGTAGCCGATCAGGATCACGATGTCGCCGGGCTGCACCAGCCGGGCGGCGGCGCCGTTGATCCCGATCACGCCGGAGCCTCGCTCACCCTTGATCGTGTAGGTCTCCAGGCGGGCACCGTTGGTGACGTCGACGATGTGCACCAGCTCGCCGGGGAGCAGGTCGGCCGCGTCGAGCAGGTCCTCGTCGACGGTGACCGAGCCGACGTAGTGCAGGTCGGCCTGCGTCACGGTCGCCCGGTGGATCTTGCTCTTCATCATGGTCCGCAGCATCAGCGGCCTCCCAGGTGGATCTCGATGTTGTCGATGAGGCGGGTGGAGCCGACCCGGGCGGCCACGAGCAGCCGGGCCTCCCCGGACGCCGGCGGATCGCCGAGTGCGGGGTCGGTGAGCGCGAGGTAGTCGACGTCGACGCCCTCGGCCGTGTCGAGCACGGCGGTGGCGTCGGCGAGCACCCGCTCGGCGCCCGCCGGCCCGGCGTCGGCACCGGCCCGCAGCGCCCGGGACAACGCGAGCGCGAGCCGCTTCTGGTCGGCGTCGAGGTAGGCGTTGCGCGAGGACAGGGCCAGCCCGGAGTCCTCACGGACCGTGGCCGCGCCCACCACCTCGACGCCCAGGCACAGGTCGGCGGCCATCCGCCGGATCAGCACGAGCTGCTGGTAGTCCTTCTGCCCGAAGACCGCGAGGTCGGGGCGGACCAGCCCGAACAGCTTGGCGACCACGGTGAGCACGCCCCGGTAGTGGCCGGGCCGGGTGGCGCCCTCGAGCACCGAGCCGAGCGGTCCCGGTTCGACGGTCACCTGCGGGTTGCCGCCGGGGTAGACCTCGTCGACCGACGGCGCGAACACCACGTCCGCACCGTGCTCGCGGCAGACCTCGAGGTCCGCGTCGAAGGTGCGGGGGTAGCGGTCGAGGTCCTCGCCCGGACCGAACTGCATCGGGTTGACGAAGATCGACACGACCACGGCGTCATCGGGGGTGACCCGGGCCCGGGCCTCGTCCACGAGCGAGGCGTGGCCGGCGTGCAGGGCACCCATCGTGGGCACCAGGGCGACCCGGCCACCGCGTGCCCGGGTCTGGTCGAGGGCGGCGACCAGCTCGGCGCGGGTGTGCGCGACGAGCGGGCGCCGGACGGAGGTCGCGGTCACCGGCGGCGGGTGGCGGGCACGCCCGCACGGGGAGCGAGGGAGTCGTTGAGGATGCCCACGAGCTTGGCGGCCCGGATCGGCAGCAGCCGCCCGTCGGCCACGGCCCGGTTGGCGGTGGCCCGGGCCATCGCGACGTACGACTCGAGGGTCGCGGGGGCGGTGACCGCGATGTCCGCGAGGTGCGCGCGGACCGTCTCGACGTCACCCCGCACGATCGGTCCGGTGAGCGCCGCGTCGCCGTACGACAGGGCGTTGTCCAGCGCCGCGGTGAGCAGCGGGCGGAGCGTGGCGGCCGGGTCCTCCGAGCCGGACGCACGCAGCAGGTCCATCGCCTGGGAGACCAGGGTGACCAGGTGGTTCGCCCCGTGCGCGAGGCCGGCGTGGTAGAGCACGCGGCGGTCCTCGTCGACCCAGAAGACCGTGCCGCCGAGGTCGCCGACCAGCCGCTCGGCCAGGTCGCGGGTCGCGGGGGTAGCGGTGACGCCGAACATGCAGCCGCCGAGCCGGCCGAGGTCGACGTCGGTGCCGGTGAAGGTCATCGCCGGGTGCATGGCCAGCACCTCGGCGCCCACCTCGGCGGCCGGCGCGAGGACCGCGAGGCCGTGCTTGCCGGAGGTGTGCACCACACGCTGGCCCGGACGGATCGCGCCGGAGGCGGCCAGCATGGTGACCACGTTGGCGAGCATGTCGTCGGGGACGGTCAGGAGCAGCAGGTCGCACGCGCGGGAGACGGCCGTCGGCTTGTCCACGTGGACACCCGGGAGCAGCGTCTCGATGCGGGTGCGGGAGGCTGCGGACTCGCCGGCGACGGCGACGATCTCGTGGTCCGCGGCTCGGAGTGCGGCCGCGAGGACTGCGCCGACCCGGCCGGCGCCGACAACCCCGATACGGGTCATGACTCATCACCTTTCGTTCCAGTCCTCGAGGAGGTACCGGACGGTGTGCTGATGCGTACGTCAACGAGCGTACGCGCGGCGTAGCGGCGGGGTAACCCGGTGCCTCGGTGGGGTGCGTCACACGCAACTCGCCTCGAAACCTGCCGACCTCGGCCACAGAGGTTGACTCGGAGACGCTCGCGAGCTCGCTCCGCAGCCGAAGTCTGGGGCCCTCGCCTGGCGGCTGGGGCACCTCAACCAGCGACATGGCCTGATGGCTAGCCTGACGCGATGACGTCGTTGGGGATCCCGGCCGTGCCGCCGCCGACGTCGCAGCCGACGTGGAAGCAGGCGTGGGACGCGGCGTTGTACGGCGCGGAGGGGTTCTTCCGTCGGGAGGCGCCGGCGGCGCACTTCCGGACCTCGGTGCACGCGTCGCCGCTGTTCGCGCGGGCGCTGGTCCGGATGACCCGTGAGGCCGGGCTCGACACCGTCGTGGACATCGGGGCCGGCCGTGGCGAGCTGCTCGCGGCGATGCACGCGCTGGACCCGGGGCTGGACCTGCTGGGGGTGGAGGTCGCCGCGCGGCCGGCCGACCTGCCCGCCGGGATCGCGTGGACCACGGCGCTGCCGGAGTCGGTGGAGGGGGTCGTGGTGGCCAACGAGTGGCTCGACAACATCCCGTGCCACCTGGTCGAGGTGGACGAGCAGGGCGCGATGCGGGTGGTGCACGTCGACCCGGCGACCGGCGAGGAGAGCCTCGGCCGGCCGGTCCACCACTCGCAGGTGCCGACGTCGCTGGGCGGCTGGCTCGACCGGTGGTGGCCGCTCGACGAGCGGGAGCCCGGCACCCGTGCGGAGGTGGGTACGTCCCGCGACACGGCCTGGGCGGACGTGGTCGGACGGGTCACCAGAGGCATCGCGGTGGCCGTCGACTACGGGCACACGGGCGACGACCGGCCGCCGTTCGGCTCGCTGCGGTCCTACCGCGACGGGCGCGAGGTCGACGTACTCCCGGACGGGTCGCGCGACGTCACCGCCCACGTCGCGGTGGACGCGGTCGCCGCGGCCACCGGCGGCGAGCTGCGCCGGCAGCGGGACGCGCTGCGGGAGCTCGGCGTCGACAGCAGCCGACCCGACCTGGAGCAGGCGACGAGCGACCCGGCCGGCTACGTGCGGGCGCTGGCGGGGGCGACCGAGGCGGCCGAGCTGACCGCGGCCGGCGGTCTCGGCGACTTCTGGTGGGTCGTCACCGTCAAGGACTGACGGACAGGAACAGGAACGCCGCGAACAGCGTCAGGTGCACGGCGCCCTGCAGCCGGGTCGCACGCCCGGGCACCACCGTCAGGATGCTGACCACGACGGTCAGGACGAGCAGCGCGATCTGCACCGGCCCGAGCCCGAGCAGGAGCGAGCCGTCGAGCCAGATCGAGGCGACGGCGATCGCCGGGATGGTGAGGCCGATGCTGGCCATCGCGGAGCCGTAGGCCAGGTTCAGGCTGATCTGCACGCGGTCCCGGTTGGCCGCCCGGATCGCCGCGAGCGTCTCCGGCAGCAGCACGAGCAGCGCGATCACGACGCCGACGAACGACGGCGGGAAGCCGACCGCCTTGACCCCGGCCTCGATCGACGGGGACTCGACCTTGGCCAGCCCGACCACGGCGACGAGCGCGAGGAGCAGCAGCCCCAGGCTCGTCCAGGCGGCCCGGGCCGTCGGCGGCTGCGGCGTGGACCTCCTCGGGTGCCACCTCGCCGGTCGGCGTGACCGGCAGGAAGAAGTCGCGGTGCCGGACGGTCTGGGTGAGCACGAAGAGCCCGTAGAGCAGCAGCGAGGCGGTGGCCGCGAACGCCAGCTGCGGAGGCGAGAACCGCGGACCCTGGGCGCTGGAGGTGAAGGTCGGCAGCACCAGGCTCAACGTGGCCAGGGACACCACGGTGGCCAGGGCGGCGCCGGTGCCCTCCGGGTTGAAGTGCGCGACGTGGAAGCGGCGGGCGCCGGCGAGCAGGGCCAGCCCGACGATCCCGTTGCAGGTGATCATCACCGCCGCGAAGACGGTGTCGCGGGCCAGCGACTCGGCCTTCGCCCCGCCCGACGCCATCAGCGTCACGATCAGCGCGACCTCGATGACGGTGACCGCGACCGCGAGGAGCAGGGAGCCGTACGGCTCGCCCAGCCGGTGTGCGATCAGCTCGGCGTGCTGCACCGCGCCGAGCACGGCCCCGGCGAGCACGAGCGCCACCAGCGCGACGACGACGGGGCCGACGTGACGGCCCCAGGTGAGGGCCAGGACGACGACGGCCAGCACCGGGACGACGACGGGCCAGCCGGTCGCCAACCGGGTCCGGACGTCGGTGCGAGGCATGCGGTCAGCCTGTCAGACCGGCCCCAGGGCTCCGGGTCGCGCGAGCCCGGCGGGCGAGCTCGTTCTCCCGCTCCAGCAGGGCCCGCGCCTCCGCGGCGTCACGGTGCCTTGCCCGCACCTTGACCGGGCCGGGCGGGCTGTCCACCTGGAGGTCGGCCAGCCCGAGCCGTCGCTGCCACGGCCCCTGGTGGAGCTGCAGCGACTGCACCCGGGCATGGGGTACGACGTGGGTGCGCCGGTTCACCAGGCCCTCGCGGCTCACGACCAGCCCGTCGCCGCCGCCGGAGGACATGAAGCGGCGACGTACGGGAGCCACCCAGCGGGACCGCTCCGGCGGCGGCTTGAGCACCACGTCGTCCGGGTCGGGCGAGCCGGCCTCGGCGAGCAGCCGGCGGGCCAGCGCGATCACGAGCGGCCGCGGCGCCACCGGCATCACGGTCGACGCGGACGGCTTGCCGTCGGAGTCCGACGACGAGGCGTAGCCGGCCAGCGCGACGTCGAGCTTCGCCCAGCCGAACCGGCGCCACAGCACCGGCTCGCTGATCACCACGCCCTGGACCCGGGCGAGCGTGATCGTCGTCGCGTCCCTCTCGAACAGGCCGCGCCGGATCTGCAGGCCGGCGGGCGTCTCCGAGACGGTGAACCCGTAGTAGGCGGACAGCCGGCGGAACTGGGTGATCGCGAAGCCGCCGAGCACCGGCACCACGGCGACGCCGCCGAGGTTGCCGACCACGGCGAACAGGGCAGCGAAGAACAGGGCGGCGATCAGGAACGCGAACGACTCGGGCGACAGCAGCAGGGACACGACCAGGGTCCCGAGGTCCAGCGTGGCGACATGGCGCTCCGGCGCGGGCGGGGCAGCGACGTCCGGGCCGTCGGCGCTCGCGCCCGCCTCGCCGGCCCGGACGGCATCCCGTCGCTGCAGCAGCGTGGCCCGCAGGTCCTGCGCCTCCCGGAGCGGGAGGAACGCCAGCGAGCCCTCGCGGGCGCCACCGCCGGCGACGTCCATCTTCAGCTCGGCCAGCCCGAACAGCCGGGCCACGAACGGCTGGCTGATGTCGATGCCCTGCAGCCGGTCGACCCGGATCCGGCGCGACTGCCGGGAGACCACGCCCGTGTCGACGCGCAGCTCGTCGGCCTCGATCCAGTACTTCGTGCGCAGCCACGAGGCCGTGCCGTACACGCCGCCCGCGACCAGCAGCCCCAGCAGCATCCAGGCGATGGGCCCGAGGTCACCACGCAGGATGTCGTCCCACGTGGAGACCAGCACGGCCACCACCACGATGAAGCTGCGGACCACCGGGGTGAGCGGGGACAGCCGCTTGAAGGGCCGCTCGGGCTCGTTCACAGGCCCGCTGCCTGGGCCTCGCCCAGTGACGTCAGCCGGTCGCGCAGCCGGGCCGCCTCCTCGGCCGGCAGACCCGGGATCCGGGCGCTGGTGCCCGGGCTGGCGGTGTGCAGGTGCACGCTGGCGATCCGGAACACCTGCTCGAGCGGGCCGGCCTGCACGTCGACGTACTGCATCCGTCCGTAGGGCACGACGACCAGCCGGCGGAACATCACGCCGTGCCGGACATAGAGGTCCTCGTCGCGCTCGGCGTAGGCCCACCAGCGCGCGTTGCGACCCACCTGCACCCAGCCCACCGCGGCCAACGCGACGACGACCACCCCCAGCGGCAGCCACAGCGCCACGGGGAGGGAGAGCAGCCACGCCGTCACGGCCAGCGCGACGAGCACGGGAGCCGCCACCACGGCGACGAGCACCCGGCGCATCCGGGCCAGCGCCGGCGACACCGGCTGCCAGGCGTTGCCGGGCGGTGCGAAGAGGTCGTCCACGGCGCGAGCCTACGTCGGCGGACGCGCGCGAGGGGGCGCTACGAGACCTCTCAAAGACCACCAAAGTGACAGCAGCACTAGACTGCGCCGCATGCGCAGCGCGGTCTGCCTCCGCGACCGTCCCCGCACGTGCTTCACGGTGGGAACGGTGCGCCGTTGACCCCGCAACCAGCCGGGCGCCTCGACCGGTTCCTCGCGCACGCCGAGACCATCCTCGTCGTCCGGGACGCGGGAGTGTCCCCCGACGACGTCGCCCGACTCGGACGGTTCGCCGCGCGCGCGTCCCACGCCTCCCTGACCGAGGACCTGTCCCACCTCGGCACCGACTCCTCCGGCGAGGTCTCCCTCCCGGACGCCGTCGTCGTCGTGATGGTCGACCGGGTCGCCCTGCGCCGCGCCGCCGCGGCCACGCAGCGGCTGCCGGCGAGCCGCCGGGTCGTGTGCGTGCTCGAGGAGCTCGGGGGGCAGCCGCCGGTGCCGGTACCGTCGCCGGCCTGGCCGCACCTGAACGCCCTGGAGGTCGAGACCGGGGGCGGTGCCCGGGTGATGGCCGAGTTCGCGGACCCGGTCCCGGCCGGGCTCGTGATCGCGGAGCTGGCCAGGCGTACGTCGGTGCGGCACCTCATGAGCCCCGGCTGGCCCGTGCTCGGTGCCCGCGCCGGGGAGCCGCGCCGGTGGCCCCCGGGGGACGCGCTCGCGGTGGTCGACGTCGACGAGGCGGTGCACGACCTCTCCGGTGACTACCCCGCCGACCTGCTGCTGCTGGAGACGCCCGGCCAGGCGACGGGCAAGGACGCCGAGCCGCACCACGTGACCGGCCGCGTGCAGACCGAGCAGGTGGTGGGCCCGGCGATGACCTGGGCCGACTACGAGGCGCTCCCGCTGCACGAGTCGCTGAACCGGCTGCAGGCATCCGGTGTCGCGGGCCTGGGCCCGATCGACGAGACGCTGCTCAACCCCGTCGGCTACGTGCGCCGACCGACGCTGCCGGCGGGCATCATGCGCCCGGTCGCGCGGGCCCGGCACCTCCTCCACGTCGAGGGCGGACCCGACACGATCATCGACACGCTCCGCGGCCCCGGCGACGCCACCGTCGCCCGGCTGCGCACCAAGACCGGCCTGCACGTGACCTGGGAGGGCGGCGAGGGCCCCCACGCGTATGCGCGCACCGTCGCCGGCCTCGCGATGGCGGGCATCCCCCTGACGGCCGACTTCGTGCCGCCGTGGGCCCGCGCGCTGCTCGACCCGGCGGTCGCCGCGCTGCTGGAGAGCAAGCCGAACCTCGACGACGTCCTGGAGCGCGAGGTGCACAGCATCCGGCTGCGCCGGGCCGCGCTGGCCGCGCACGGCGCGCTGCCCTGGCGCCGCGGCCTGGCCGCGCCCGCCGGGGAGGCGGTGCACACGACCCTCGTCTCGGTGCTGCTGGCGACCCGCCGCCCCGACCTGGTCGGGCACGCCCTGCGTCAGGTCGGCCGTCAGCGCGGTGCCGAGGTCGAGCTGGTGCTGGCCACGCACGGGTTCGAGGCGGACGCGTCCGTCGTACGCGCCTTCACCGCCTCCACCGGGGTCCCGGTGACGTCCTTCGCGGCGCCGGCCGAGGACTCGTTCGGACAGTTGCTCAACGCCGCGGCGCAGCGCGCGAACGGCGACGTGCTGCTCAAGATGGACGACGACGACTGGTACGGCGCCGACTTCGTCTCCGACCTCCTGCTGGCCCGCGACTACACGGGCGCGGACGTCGTCGGCTGCCCTCCGGAGTTCATGTTCGTCGAGCCGTTGTGGGTCACGGTTCGCCGCCGCGACGCCACGGAGCAGTACCGTCCCGTTGTGGCCGGCGGCACGATGATGGTCTCCCGCGAGGCGTTCGGCGCCGTGGGCGGGTTCCGTGACACCCGCAAGTACGTCGACGCGAACCTGTTCCGCGCGGTGCGCGCGGCGGGCGGCACGATCTACCGCTCCCACGGCCTCAACTACCTGCTCCGACGGCAGGCCGGGGGTCACACGTGGGAACCCGGGCTGGGCTACTTCGTCAGTCGTGGGCGATCCTGGCAGCAGTGGCGGGGCTTCAGGCCGAGTCCCCTGCTCGAGCCCGACCCTTCTGACCGGCCTGCACGGACGACGCGCGAGGAGTCCCCGAGATGAGCAGGCAAGCCGAGCAGCCCCGGATCCGGGGGAACGAGTGGCGCTCGCTCCAGCCGCCGATGATCGGCGCCTGGGAGCCACGCCTGACCGTGACCATGGTGATCCCGGCGCACAACGCCGAGGCGACCCTCCCCTACTGCCTGGCAGGTCTCGCCGCCCAGACCTACCCCGCCCACCTGCTCCAGGTCGTGGTCGTCGACGACGGCAGCGACCCACCGCTGGTGCTGCCCGACCTGCGGCCCGAGAACACCCACGTCCTGCGCACCTCGGAGTCCTGGGGCCGTGCGCACGCCTGCGCCCTGGGCGCGGAGTACGCCGAGGGCGACGTCCTGCACTGGCTCGACGCCGACATGCTGCTGCACCACGACGAGGTGGAGGCGCAGCTGCGCTGGCACCACCTGATCGACCACGCCGTGGTCCTCGGCCACAAGCTCTTCGTCGACCCCTCCGACGGGCTCGTCGACGTGCAGACCGCCTACGACCACGTCGCGTCCGGCCGGGCCGGCGACATGTTCGAGGGCCGGTGGACCGCCCGGCACGACTGGGTGGAGGAGTTCGCCGCCAAGCACGACGGGCTCAACGCCGCGGCGTTCCACGCCTACCTCGTGCACGTGGGGGCCAGCGCGTCGGTGCGCCGCGACTTCTACGAGACCAGCGGCGGGATGGACTCCGACCTCAAGCTCGGTGAGGACGTCGAGCTCGGCTACCGGCTCGCCCAGCGCGGCGCGGTCTTCGTGCCCGACAACGAGGCCCGGTCCTGGCACCTCGGCCGCTCGACGCTGATGCGGCGCCAGGAGGAGGTCAACCGCTACAACCGGCCTTTCGTCACCGACCGGATCACCGACCTGCGGCACTGGCGCAGCAAGGGCCGCAGCTACTCCGTGCCGTGGCTGCAGGCGGTCGTGGACACCGAGGGCAGGAGCTTCGAGTCGGTCTCGCACACCGTCGACGGCCTGCTGCGCGCCAGCGTCTCCGACATCGAGATCGTGCTGCTCGGCGACTGGACCGGCCACGGCGACGAGCGCCGCCCGCCGCTGGAGGACGAGCACCTCGACGCCCGGATGCTGCACGCGGAGTACGTCGGCGAGCCGCGGGTCCGCTTCCAGAAGGAGGTCGGCACCACGGCCTTCCCGTCCGCCTGGCGGCTCGAGCTCCCGGCGGGCTGGGCACCGGGCCGCGACACCCTCCGCAAGCTCACCCGCGAGGCCAACAACCAGGTCCGCGGCCTGCTGTCGGTCACCATGCCCGACGGCACGGTCGCCCGCTTCGAGCGCACGTCCAGCTTCGCCCGGGCACTGCGCGTCAAGGACTCCCGCGAGGACGTCGACGACGTCGTCGACGCCATCACCGGCTCCTGGTGGTACGACGGCCCCGAGGAGGGCTTCACCCACGTGTCGTCGCGCGTGCAGACCTCGAGCGGCGACCTCAGCCGGGCCGTCGTACGCCCGCGCCAGGACCGGTTCGACGAGCCCGACCCGCCGGTCCACCACCGCCCCGCGCCCGAGGCCACGTCTACCGACCACGGCCCCCGCGACGTGGCGACCCTCAAGGACACCGCCCGCCGCGCTCTCGACGCGCTGCGCCGCCGGCTGCGCTGATGAACGAACGCGCGCAGGTCACCGTCGGCATCGGTGCCGGTGCGGCCGGCCTCGCGGGGCATGAGCGGGGCGGCGCCGGCGGCGAGCTGGCGACGCAGGACATGATCTTGAACATCGGCCCCCAGCACCCCGCCACCCACGGCGTCCTGCGGCTGCGGCTGACGCTCGACGGCGAGCGGATCGTGGCCTGCGAGCCGGTGGTCGGCTACATGCACCGCGGCGTCGAGAAGCTGTTCGAGGTCCGCGACTACCGGCAGATCATCGTGCTCGCCAACCGGCACGACTGGCTCTCGGCGTTCTCCTCCGAGCTGGGCGTGGTGCTGGCCGTCGAGCGGATGCTGGGCATGGAGGTGCCGGAGCGGGCCACCTGGACGCGGATGCTGCTGGCCGAGCTCAACCGGGTGCTGAACCACCTGATGTTCCTCGGCTCCTACCCGATCGAGCTGGGCGCGATCACGCCGATCTTCTACGCCTTCCGCGAGCGGGAGACCATCCAGGCGGTCATGGAGGAGGTCTCCGGCGGCCGCATGCACTACATGTTCAACCGGGTCGGAGGCCTCAAGGAGGACCTCCCGGCCGGCTGGCTCGACCGGGCGGCGAACGCCGTCGACGCGGTGGGCCGGCGGCTCTCGCAGATCGAGGACCTGATCTTCGGCAACGAGATCTTCCGGGCCCGCACCCGCGGCGTCGGCGTGGTGTCCCGCGAGCTCGTCGACGCGTACGGCGTCAGCGGGCCGATCGCCCGGGCGGCCGGTGTCGACTTCGACCTGCGCCGCGACGAGCCCTACCTCGCCTACGACGAGCTGGCCCGCGACGGCGTGCTCCAGGTCGCGGTCCGCGACGAGGGCGACTGCCACGCCCGGTTCGGGCTGCTGCTCGACCAGGTGAAGGTCTCCCTCGACCTCGCGGAGGCGTGCATCGACCGGCTGCGGTCCCTGTCCGCCGGTCCCGTGAACGTGCGGCTGCCCAAGATCCTGAAGGTGCCCGAGGGGGCGACGTACTGCTGGACGGAGAACCCGCTCGGCATCAACGGCTACTACCTCGTCTCCCGCGGCGAGAAGACCCCGTGGCGGATGAAGCTGCGCAGCGCGTCGTTCAACAACATCGCGGTGCTGCCCGAGGTGCTCGAGGGCTGCCTGGTCGCCGACATGGTCGCGATCCTCGGCTCGATGTTCTTCGTGGTCGGCGACATCGACAAGTGAGTGGTCTCGACGGGTCCGACCGGCCCGGTGGTCTCGTCCCGCCCGCCCGATAGGGTCTGGCGCGTGTCCTCGCGCGAGCTGCCAACGGGTCGGTACCTCAACTGCCCCATCGACCTGAGCCCGGACGCCGGTGGGCAGACCCGCGCCATGCTGATGCGCAACCGGATCTTCGTGACCGAGGGCGGCATCGCGCCGGTGGTGGCCACCTTCAACGCGCGCACCGACCTCGACGAGCGCCGCCGGCTGCTGCTGGAGCGCGGCATGCTGCTGCCCGAGATCAGCACCCCGAACATCTACGAGCACTACCGCACGCACGGCTGGGAGGAGGAGTCCGCTCGCCGCGACGACGGTGCCGACGACGACGTCGACCCGGTCGAGGCCCGCGACCCCGAGCCGCTCCCGGACCTGTCGGCCCACAAGGCGTCCGAGGAGTTCTTCCCGGACGGCACGCCGTTCCGGGTCACCTACCGCTCCGACGCCTTGTCCCGGGCCGTCCACGACTACCAGCGCGCCGACGGGTCGACGTACCTCCGGATCCCGCAGTTCGTGTTCAAGGAGCCGTCCACCTGGCCCACGTCGCTGCAGCGGGTGGCGCCCGACGGCACCGTCGTCGGCGAGTTCCGCTCCGTCGCCCAGTGGTTCAAGCGGTTCGTCCGGCACCTCGCCGGCGACGAGCGGAGCTTCCTGTTCATCGACAGCCGCTTCAGCGCGCAGCACCTGGTGCCGATGCGGGCCCGCAACATCCACATCGTCTACGTCCTGCACAACATCCACGTGGCCCCGCCCCGGCTGTGGAGCTCCGACATGGGGGACATCTACAGCCGGCTGATGGACAAGGTCGGCGGCACCGACGCGTTCGTCACGCTGACCGCACGGCAGCAGGACGACATCGCCCAGCGGCGCGGCCGCACCTCGAACCTGTTCGTGATCCCCAACCCGGTCGACATGCCCGAGCGCAACCCGGAGCTGCCGCCGCGGGACCCGCACCGGGTGACCGTGGTGGCCCGTCTGGAGAAGCAGAAGCGGCTCGGGCACGCGATCCGGGCCTTCGCCCGCGCCCACGAGCAGGTGCCGGAGGCCCGGCTCGACATCTACGGCGCCGGCAGCCAGATGCCGATGCTCCAGGAGCTGGCCGCCAAGCAGGGCGTGACGGACTCGGTGACGCTGCACGGCCACGACCCGAAGGCGCGCGACGCCCTGTGGCAGTCCAGCGCGTTCCTGATGACCAGCCTGTTCGAGGGCTACCCGCTGTCCACCCTCGAGAGCCTCAGCCACGGCTGCCCGGTGATCAGCTACGACATCAAGTACGGCCCACGCGAGCAGATCACCGAGGGCGTCGACGGCTTCCTGGTCCCCGCGGGCGGGATCAAGCCGATGGCCGAGCGGATCGTCACGATGCTGACCTCCCCCGAGCTGGTCGAGAAGATGAGCGAGGCGGCGCTGGAGAAGGCCCGCCAGCACGGGCACGGACGCTTCCTCGACGAGTGGCGGCAGGTGCTCGAGAAGGCCGTCGAGCTCAAGCCGCTGCGCACCCAGATCGACGACATCCGCTTCGAGGTCGCCACGCTGGCGACGGTCAAGAAGGGCCGCGGTGGACGGCGCGTCCCGGCGCTCCCTCCCCGTGCGTGTACGGCGCGACGGGGCACTGCACCTGGAGGGGACGCTGCACGTGCGCGGGCACAGCCGTCGCTCCTCGCTCGACGACGCCGAGGTGACGCTGACCGCCATGCACAGCCCGACCGGCCGGTTCACCGACCTGCCGCTCAAGGTGAAGCGGGTCAGCGAGGGCTTCCGGGTGTCGACCACCGTGCCGCTGGCCGACGTGCTGGGCGAGACGGAGACCCTGGACGGCGTACGCCTGCGGCTGCGGCTGGTCTGGCAGAACAGCTCGTGGGACACCTTCGTGGGACGTCCGGCTGCCCCCGAGTCCGGGCGTCGAGGCCGCCTACGCGACGGACGACGCGGTGGAGCTCAACTTCCGCTGACGTCGCCCGACGGGTCGGCGTCGTCGCGTCGCACCCGCTGCAGACCGGCCCGCACCACCCGGCCCGCCTTGCCACGGACCCGCTGGGCCGTGGACGGGGGCGCCGCCGCGGCGCGCAGGGCGACGCGCAGCTCGCGGGCCTGCTGCCGGTTGAGCTTGCGCGCCTCGACGTTGAGCCTGAACAGGTCGCCGATGCGCTCCGCGCGCTCGACGAGCCGACCGACCTCGGCGAGCTGCTCCGGGGAGTACTCCTCGGTGCGGGCCAGCGCCTCGGGCACCACGTCGTCGTAGCCGAACTGGTCGAAGTCGGCTTCGTAGTGGTGCTTGATGGTGGCGGCCACCTCGGGCGAGAACAACGAGGGCACCGGCAGCAGCGGCGTCTCGTTGCTGCGCCGCAGCCGCGGCATCTCCCCCAGCCCGAACGGCCGCAGGTGGGCCTCGAGGTCGCGCATCAGCTGGCCGAACTCCGCCGTCTGGTAGACCCGCGAGTAGGGAACCCGGTCCGTGCGCAGCAGCCGGCTCTGGGAGCGGAAGTGCCGGTCGTGGAAGATCGGCTGCTCCGGCTCCCGCTCGAGGGTGCGCACGAAGGTGTGGAAGTCCTCGACCACGTCCGCCGTGGTCACCGGCACCCGCGGCCAGGGAGCCTCGGGGTAGTGGGCGACGAAGTGCGGCTCCCGGAGCAGGAACTTCGACTGCCAGCCCGACCAGAGCCGCGCGGACGGGTGCCGGACCACCGCGAAGATGAACCAGCCGTTGTCCGGGCGGATCTCCTCGAGCTCCTCGTCGCTGAGCTCGTTGAGCATCGGGGTGTGCTGCCACCGGGCCCGGTGGTGGATCGTCATCTGCCGGCCGGTCTCGCGGCTCATCGCCCGGTAGAAGTGCTCCGGGTCCTCCTCCTGGAGGTCGGCGACCAGCCACTTCAGGCTGGTGCACGCGGCCTTCGGCACCGAGACGTAGACGGTCTTCCACCGCTTCATCACGTAGGTGGCGGTCTTGTTCGGCGGCAGTGCCGTGCGGTTCATCGTCGTCCCCTCGGCCGGTCAGCGGGTCCGCAGCCGGCGCACGGCGGAGCGCACGGCGGTCTTGGCGTCGTCGACCACCGACGTCGGCGCCGGCTCGGCGGCGGCCGCGGCCTCACGGGCCTGGCGCTGGTCCTGGCGGCGCTGCTTGGCGATCCGGCGGTCGCGGGCCGCGATCTGCTCGTCGAGCGTCGTCTTCGTGTAGCGCCCGGCCAGGTCGACGAACGCGTGCTCACCGGTCGGGACCTTCTGCAGCACGAACTGCTTGTGCGGCAGGGCGTAGATCCTCGCCCCGACGGCCTCGGCGAAGTACACCGCGTAGGGGAACACCAGCGTCGGCTCGAAGCCCGCCTTGTGCTGGAAGATGTTGCGGCAGAAGTCGTCGCCGGCCACGAAGCCGCCGACCTTGACCTTGGGGAACAGCCGGGTCAGGTCGACGGTGATGCCGCGCAGCGTGTGGTCGCCGTCGATGTAGACGAAGTCGAGGTCACCGTCGGGGATCTGGTCGACCACCTCGACGGTCCGGCCCCGCAGCACGACGCGCTTGTCGGCGTACGCCTCGGTCTTGTCCATCACCTCGGAGAAGAACTTCTCGAAGATGTCGTCGGGCTGGTTGGCCGGCTTGTTCCAGTCGTCGAGGTGCCGCCACGGGTCGATCATGTAGTAGCGCTCGATGCCCGGCGCCTCCGTGAGCATGCGTGCCGCGTAGTCGCCGCGGTAGACGCCCACCTCGGCCATCGAGGTGACGCCGAACGTCTGGAGGAACGAGGTCCAGAGCTCCATGCGGTCCGCTGCGGACGCCGCGATCTCCCGCAGTCGCGTCTCGTCGAGCTCCTCCATGTGTCTCTCCACTTCGTCGTTCTCGGTCGCCGCGCACCCGGCGACCACCGGTCAACGGTACGGGTGCACCGACAAGATGGCGTCGACGACCCTGGCGGCTGCCTTGCCGTCGTCGTGCGGGGTGAACTCGGCACGGAACTCCTCGCGCCGGGCAGCGTAGGTGTCCGGGCCGCGCAGGGTGTCGACGACCTCGGCCGTGGTCAGGCACACCGGGCCGGGGACGGTCTCGTGGTAGTCGAGGTAGAAGCCGCGGTTGTCGTCGCGGTACTCCGCCAGGTCCGGCGCGAGGAACACCATCGGCTTGTCCGTCAGCACGAAGTCGAAGAACACCGAGGAGTAGTCCGTCACCAGCGCGTCGGCGGCCACGTAGAGGTCCGCGATGTCGGGGTAGCGGGTCACGTCGATGACCCGGTGGTCCGGGTCGACGTTCTCGGCGGCGCGGACCGAGTTGTAGTGCCCGCGCACCAGGACGACGGCGTCGTCGAGCTGCTCGACGACCTCGTGCGGGTCGAGGTACAGCACCTTGTCGAAGACCCGGCCCACCCGCAGGTTGTCCCGCCAGGTGGGGGCGTAGAGCACGACCCGCTGGTGGTCCTCGATGCCGAGGGCCCGGCGGACCCGGCCTCGCACCTCGTCGGCGTCGTCGGCCAGCATCAGGTCGTTGCGCGGGTAGCCGAGCTCCATCACGGGCCCGTCGTAGCGGAACGCGCTGGACAGCGACCGCGAGCAGAACTCGCTCTGGCTGAGCAGGTAGTCCCAGCCGTCGCGGGCGATGAGCAGCTGCCGGCGGTGGTGCCAGTTGAAGAAGTCCAGGTGCGGCCGGTCGTGGGCGATCCGCTTGAGCGGGCTGCCGTGCCAGGTCTGGAAGTAGAGCTGCCCCTCGCGCTTGCGGAAGAAGTACGGCAGGGACGCGTTCACCAGCAGGTAGCGGGCCCGGCCCAGCAGCTCGAAGTACTCGCGGGAGAACCGGATCACCGGTCGCGCCCCCTCGGGCACCTCGACCGAGTAGTCCATGACGCTGAAGACGAGCTCCAGGTCCTCGTCGCGGCTCGCGAGCTCCTTGCAGAGCGCGCCCGGGTTGTCGCCGGCGGCCTTGCCGGCGAACGTCTCGAACAGCACCACGTCGAGCAGCGGCTGGGTGCGCGCCTCGGGGTAGACCTCGTCACGCAGCCGTCGCCGCATGTACGGCGGTCGGCTGGTCCGCCAGGCGGCCGGCACGACCCGCATCAGCAGCGTGTCGTCGGCGGAGACGTGCGGGACGAACTGCAGCCCGGAGTCCTCCTCGTGCCGCGGCAGGGTCCGCCACAGCGAACGGGACGGCACCGCGTCGAAGGTGCGCCCGTCGCCGGTGCGGACGGACACGGCGTAGCGGTCGGCGGGCAGGGACGTGCGACCCACGCCCCACTCGTCGGAGAACACGTCGATGTCGACGGTGAACGTGCCGCCGTCGCGGACGGCGGGCGTCCACGCGCTGCGGGAGCGCGGACCGACCAGTGCGACCTCGATGTCCTCGTCCGTCCTGCCGGCGAGGTGGAGACGCCCGTCGGCGCCGCCGAAGTCGGTGATCCGCACCGGGCCGAGCCGGCGCGGGGGCCGCAGGTCGGCCCGGGTCGGGGTGCGCCGCTCCAGCGCGAGGCCGGCGTGCGGGGTCCACACCGGCTCCGTGGCGACCCCGTCGGCCACGGACGTCTCGAGCAGCCCGGCGCTCGCGTTGCCGGCGCGGCTGTGGAAGCCGTCGACCCGCTCGAAGCTGCCGATGTGCAGCTCGACGAGCACGTCCACCTCGACGGCCGCGCGGCCCTCGGGACGACCGAGCGCGGACACGTCGACGTCGCAGGAGAAGGCGCCGCCGCTGTGGTCCTCGCTGGCCCGCTGCGACCACTGGTTGACGGTGGGCTCGGGCGTCGGCGTGGTCGCCACCCGGATGGTGCGGCCGGTCGCCCGGTCGCGCAGCAGCAGCGTGACGGTGCTGTCGGCGTACGCGTCGTCGAGGTACTCCACGAATGCCGCACCCTCGAGGTGCAGCACCGTCGGCGAGGTCCAGCGGACCTTGAGCAGCCGGCTCCGGTAGCGCAGCTCGACGTCGGCGACGGAGGTGATCCGGCCGGAGGCGGCCGACAGCGCGTCGATCATCGGCAGCTGGATGTGCGGACGGTCGCCGTCCATGCGGTGCGGGTAGCCGTTCTGGTTGTCGAAGGCGTACTCCAGGAAGCTCTCGGCCGCCTCGCGCTCGTCCTGCGCGCACAGCCACGCCACGATCCGGTCCTCGACGGGCACGTCCGGGAAGGTCTCGGAGGACACCAGCTCGAGCAGCCGGCGCAGCTCGGTGCCGAGGGTCTCCCAGAAGCCGTCGTCGCGGGTGACCGCGGCCCGCACCAGGTCGGGCACCGTGGTGTGCAGGATCTCGCTGTAGAACGCCTTCTGCACGGGCTCGCTGGCCGAGGACGAGACCAGCTCCCCGGCGACACAGATCTGGGCGATCCGGTCCGCGGCCCGCCGGCGGTCGAGCAGGCCCTGCTGCCACAGCGAGCCGCCGTCCTCGCGCCAGCGCCACCGGTAGACGACCGAGGGGATGATGTCGACGAGCTTGGCCCGCAGCATCGACTCGACGATCGTCACGATGTCGGAGTGGTCGCCCTCGGTGGCGAAGGCGAGGTCGTGCTCGTCCCAGAAGGCACGTCGGAACACCCGGGTGCCCGGCATCAGGTTCGCCATGATCTCGGGGTGCTCGTCGAGGGTGACGCCGATCCGGCGGTGCCCGTTGGAACGCTTGGCCCAGAGGGGCTCCTGGTGCTGGCCCTGCTGCTGGATGGTCACGGACCCGATCGCGATGTCCGAGCCGCTCGCGTGCAGCGCGCCGGCGAGCCGTTCGTAGCCCTGCGCAAGCACGGTGTCGTCGGCGTCGCAGAACGCGAGGTAGCGGCCCTTGGCGCGCACCACGCCGGCGTTGCGAGCCGCGCCGACACCCCGGTGCGGCTGGCTGACCAGCCGGACGTTGCGGTGCTCACGCGCCAGCCGCCCGGCCACCTCGGCCGAGCCGTCCACGGACCCGTCGTCGACCAGGATGATCTCGAGGTTGGGGTGGGTCTGCGCCAGCAGGCTGTCGACACACGTCTCGAGCTGGCCGACGGCGTCGTGGAACGGCACCACGACGCTGAGCCGGGGCAGCATCGGGCCGCCACGGCGCAGCACCGTCCGCTTGACGATCTGGGCGCCGCGGGTGCGCTTGAGACGCCCCACCGACAGTTCCATCCGCGTCATGATCTCCTGACTCAGCCCCTGACCCCGTCCGCGGCAAGGCTACGCAATGTCGGCCGTGTCCGGCTTCCTGGTGTGCCGCTGCCAGCGGTCCTGCTCGGGCGCGAAGTCGTGGTCCCAGGGGCGGGCACCGCTCCAGCGGACCAGCAGCGGGTCGCACACGGCGTCCTCGGTCGGCTCGTGCTGCCACCGGTCGGGGATCTCCGCGCGGTCCGGCCCGGCGACGTACAGCAGCACCTCGTCGGGGTGCAGGCCGTAGTGCTGCATCAGCCCGATCGCGGTCGCTGCCGGCACCTGCTCGGCGAGCCGCGGCAGGTCCACCACGAGCAGGTCCGTCGAGAACGCGTCGAAGTCGAATGCGTGCAGCGAGTGCGCCGTACGTCGCAGCTCGGCGGAGCGTTCCGTGGCCCGACCCAGCCGCGCCGCGGCAGCGTGCAGCTGGTGGAAGCCGCTGGTCGTGTCCTCTCGCGACCGGGCGGCCGCGAAGGCGTGACCACCGAGGTCGAGCCCGGCCAGCTCCGCGACGTCGCCCTCGACCACCGCGGCGGCGGGCAGCACGACCACCCGGTCGACCTCGGGAAGCAGCTCGCGCAGCAGCACGCGGGCGGCCGTGTTGGGGACGCGGTAGGGCGTCGGGAACGCCCGGTCGAGCCCGCCGGTGCGGACCCAGCTGAACGTGACGTCGGGGAACGCCTTCGCGAGCCGGCCCCGGGCCTGGTCGCCCTTGGGTCGGCCGAGGATCCACAGGTGCAGCGGCCGTGACGAGTGCTCGCGCAACGAGGACACCAGCGGCCCCAGGCGACCGACCTCGGCCTTGGTGACGAAGACGGCGACGTGCACCGGCTCCCCGTCGGGTCCACCCGACCCGGCGACGGTCTCGGTGCCGGACACGGCGCGGGCGACCCGCGTGGCCAGCTGCTCGGGCACGGCCGGGAGCGGGGCCGCGGCCGCGTGCAGCCGCTGCTCGGCGGCGGCCACCCGGTCCGCGGTCAGCTCGCGCCAGCGCGCGTAGACCTCGGCCTCGCTCGCGCCGGACAGGATCAGTGTGAAGACGCCCTCCAGGATGTCGATGATCCCGGTGCGGATGTCCTCGAACGCGGTGTCGGTGATGCCCTGCAGGCCGTCGAAGCGGATGTCGGAGAGGTTGCCGGGCCGGAAGTCCACCGGCACCCCGAGGGAGCGCAGCGGCAGGTAGGCGTGCAGCCGGCTCGTGACGACCGCCGACAGCTCGCGGCGGTAGGTCTCGAGCAGCTCGACGGCCCGGTCGCAGTTCTGGAGGAAGGACCTGGTGCGGACCGCCCGGTCGGAGTGGGCGTAGGTCGGGGCCCCCGGCTCGCTGTTCGGTACGTCGACGTACCCGACCGGCGCCGTCCGGGGCGGCCGCTCGTCGAGCTCGGGGAAGACCGTGCTCACCGTCGTGGTCATGCAGCCGGAGAAGAAGGCCGGCACACCCGCCGACAGCAGCAGGTAGACCGTCGTCCAGTCGCGGCAGCCGACCGGGCCGTAGCGCTTGAGGTAGGCGATCGCGTCGTCGGTGAGCAGGTCGCGCTTGTTGCAGTGGAACGACACGAACAGCGGGCGCAGCGCGTCGTGCAGCGGGAAGCCGTAGCTCTCCTTGAACAGCTGGTGCATGAACCAGCCGAAGCACAGCGTCCAGGTGCCCTCGGGGATCTCCTGGTACATCGACGCGTCGCGGTGGATGGTGATCACGTCGAGGTCGGCGTCGACACCGTCGAGCCGCAGCTCGGGCCGGGTCCGCGACGCGAGCCGCTCCAGCAGCGAGACGAGGTCGCCCTCGCCGTGGAAGCGGACGCCCTGGTGACGCACCAGGTGGCCCAGCGAGGCGATGCTCTGCACGTGGTCGCCGATGTTGGCGGAGCCGCGGGACGGCTGCGGGTGGCCGTAGTCCATCACCGCGAAGACGGGCCGCTCGTGGCGCGGCGCCGTGTGCCCGACCTCGGCCTGCAGCCACGGCCGCAGCCACTCACGGCGCCGGTCGATGCCGGCCGGGCGGTCCGGCGTCTGCTCCGCGGTCTTGTCGACCAGCACGAGGATCTCGTCGGCAAGGTCGTGCTCCCCTGCACCGAAGGCGACCCCGGCCAGCGTGATCCAGTCGCCCAGGTGGACCAGCTCCGGCTCGTCGGAGAGCAGGCGACGGACCTCGGTGACCGCCCGGTCGCGGTCGTGCCGCAGGCCGCAGCGGACGTACTCCTCGGGGGCGTAGGGCGCCCAGACCCGCGCGTCCAGACCCCGCAGCCGGGCCCAGGCCAGCTCGACGAACCCGCGGTGGAAGGCCGCGACACCGCTCGCCAGGCCGCCCAGGTCGCGCGTCGCGTCGCGGGTCCGCAGCGACTCGCCGAGGCTGACCGCGGCCTCGGGCCGCCCGTCGGCCACCCAGGTGCGCACCTGGCCCAGCACCGCGGCGGGCAGGTCGCCGTCGCGCAGCAGCCGGTCGACCATCGGCACGGCTGGGGCCGCGGGCGGCGGCGCGGGCACGGGGGCGGGCACCGCGGGCTTGCGGGCGCCGGGCTCCTTGACCGCCGGCTCGACGCGGGCGGTGGTCGGGCGGGCCTGCTCCTTGGTGCGGCGCAGGGCGCGCACGGCCTTGTCGGACACGCGTCCGCGCAGCCGTCTCGGGGACGGGCTTGGCATGTGGTTCCTCCTCAGGACCCGGTCACGGGCACGTTGCGGTGCCACGACTCGGTCACGTACTTCGTGTTCCAGCCCATCGAGACGTAGAGCTGGTCGGCTCCCGTGGGGGAGTCGGCGTCGACCTCGAGGCCGACCCGGTCACGCGAGCGCTCGGCGGCGTCCGCGACGACGGTGTTGAGCAGGGACTTGGCGACCCCTCGGCCGCGGGCGTTCTGGAGCACGCCGATGTACTCCACGTAGCTGCCGTCGGGCTCGCCGTCGTCGCCCACGGTCACAGCCGCGACCAGCGCGCCCGCCGGCTCGGGCTCGTCGCCGTCCACGAGCTCGGCGATCCACCAGTGGTCCCAACGGTGCCCGGGGTCCTCGCGGAGCCTCGAGACGAACTCCTGGAACGTCTCCTCGTGGGAGTTGAAGTGATCGGCGAACGCGCTCTCGAGGATGTCGTGGACGGTGCGCAGGTCGTCCTCGTCGGGCATCCCGGTGCCCTGCCGCTCCACGGGCCGGATCCGGACGCCCTCCTTGGCATCCGCGTCGAGGGCGGCCTCCCCCGGCTCGACCGGACGGGACATCTGCCACCAGGTGCGGACCTTGGTGAAGCCGGCGCGCTCCAGCCAGCGGTGCTGCCGCGGGTCGTCGGCGAACGCACCGCTGTCGATCTGCTGCACGTCGAGGTCGCGCCGGGCACCGATCACGCGGGCGACGGCGTCAGCCCACCCGAACAGCAGCTCCGCCACCCGGTCCGCGGTGTCCGCGTCGAGCGCGTGATCCACGATCACCACCAGCAGCATCCGGCCGGCGGCCCGGTCGTGGGCACTGCTCCAGCCGAGGACGCTGCCGTCCTCGCCCCGGATCACGACGTTCTCGCGGGTCTCGCCGTCCTTCGGGGAGATGTCGACGAGCAGGTCGGCCTCCGTCGCCCCGGGCCAGCCCCGCGCCGCCTCCTCGTGCCGCCGAAGCAGAGCGGTCAGCTCGGGGGCGTCGGCCTCGCCGGGCGTGTCCGCCGACCAGCCTGCGGGCAGGGCAGCGGTCAGGCCACGCAGGGGTGCGGCCTCGTCAGTCGTGGGGGTCACCCGGCCATCCTCTCGTAGGCGGGGCGCCCGGGGCGACACGGGTCAGCGGCGGACCCCGGGTGGCGTGCGCAGGCTCACCGGCGCGAGGCCTGCTGGGCGCGGACCTCGAGCGCGACCTCGAGCAGCCGCTGGGCGCGGTGCAGGAACGAGTGCTCGCGACGTACCCGGTCGGCGACGGCGCGGCGCTCCTCCCGGGTCCCGAACACCCGGTCCAGGTCGTCGGAGCGGACCAGCGCGGCCAGCTCGCCCGCGTCGCGCACCACCTGCACCGAGGCCCCGAAGAGGCCGTCGAGACCGGCGACGTCGTCGGTGACGACCCGGGCCCCGCAGGCGGCGGCGTCGAACAGCCGGTTCGAGACGAAGCCGTCGGCCCGCATGTCGTCCCAGTGGTCGTTGAGGACCACACCGGCCGCGGCGTACATCGCCCCGAGCTGGTCGTTGGGCACGAACTGGCCCGCGAGGAACCGCGGCGGGATGAAGTCCTCCCACTGCTTGCCGTAGACGGCGAGCGGGAGTCCGACCTCCAGGGCATCGCGGACCATCGGCCGGAGCTCGCCGCGGGACCCGCCGACGAACAGCACGTCGTGGCCGGTGTCCGGCTCGGCCCGGCCCGGGTGGAACAGCTCCGGCTCGGTGGCCTGGAGCAGCGGCTCGACGGGGATCCCCCACAGCCGCGACATCCGCTCGGACCAGGAGATGCTCGCGGCCAGGACGCGGTCGTAGGCCGTGGCCTCGCCTCGGGACACCATCTCCGGGTGGGAGATCACCCAGGCGATGCTGACCTGGCCGTACGACGGGCGGAACTCCGACCGGCCGCGCAGGGTGAGGACGACGTCGTCGAGGTGGCTGCTGCGCCGGTAGAACTCGTCGCGGCGGTCGATGACCACCTCCTGCCCGAGCGAGCGCAGGGACGCCGCCAGGCAGTTGGCGAAGTGCGTGTCGCCCCACCAGTCGCCCCACTCGCCGGGCGTCGCGGGGTTCTTGATCGCCCAGCGCAGCCGCGGCGCGCCCTCCACCACCGAGGCGCGGGCGCCCGGCGAGCGGACCAGCAGCGGCTCGGGGGTGCACAGCCGCCGGTCCTCGTCGACCACGGTGCGGATCTCGTGGCCGACCACGTCGAAGCCGCGGTCCGCCCAGAGCCGGCTGTCGTCGCGGGGGGTGTCGTCGCCCCACCGGTCGAGGAACAGCCTGCGGTTGCGGACCACCTTGGCGAACCGGCCGGGAGTGCGCGACTCGAGGTGGGTCACCACCGAGCCCGGCTCGACGACGCAGCGGCCGGGGCGCAGCGCGGCCAGCCGCAGGCACAGGTCGACGTCCTCCATGCCGTTGCGGAACAGCGGGTCGAACCCGCGCAGCGCGACGACGTCCTCGAAACGCATCGCCAGGGCCGCGCCGGTCAGCGCCGCGAACGGCAACCGGTCGACGCCGGCTGCGTCCTCGACCGGGAAGCCGTTCAGGAAGGGGTAGGGCAGCCCGCCGGTGTCCGGGAACGCGATGCCCGCGCACTGCACGGCACCGGACGGGTAGAGCAGCAGGGACTGGGCGGCGAGCACCTCGGGGTCCTCGAGCCGGCGCACGAGCGGTCCCAGCCAGCCGGCGTGGACCACGGTGTCGTTGTTGAGGAAGACCACGGTCGCGCCGCGGGCGTGCTGGACGGCCACGTTGTTGCCCAGCGCGTAGCCCAGGTTGGCGGGCTGGTGCAGAACCCGGACTCCGGCGTGCTGGGTCTCGAGCGAGTCGAGCACCTGGGAGACGAGCGCGCTGGACCCGTTGTCGAGCACCAGGCACTCGACGGACAGCCCGTCGGGAGCGCCGGCGGCCATCACGCTGGCCACGCACCCCCGGGTCATCCGGAAGTCCTCGAAGGTCGGGATCACCACCGACACCAGGTCGGGCCGACGCTCGACGGTGGCCAGCGCGTCCCAGTCGACGGCGTGCCGGTTGAACGCCACGTCGGTCCAGGTCGGCACGGTCGTGTGGTCGGGCACCGGACGCACGGCCGGGTCGAGCTCCCGGGCCCGCTGGGCGAGGGCCTGGTCGCGCGTCGTGCCCACCACCGGCACCGGCCGCGCGGCGCGGTGCCTCAGCAGCCGGATCGACAGGTCCGCCTCCCAGCCGCCGGACAGTGACGTGTCGAACCCGCCCACCTCCGCCAACGCCGTACGACGGACCAGGAGACGTCCCAGGTCGACGACGACGAGGCTCGACGGACGGGCCGGCGAGGGCGGCACCGCGGCCGCGAAGAGGTCGGGCTTGCCCGCGCGAAGCACCCGCATCGTGTCGAGCACCACGTCCGCCTCGTGCTCCCGGGCGGTGGCCGCGAGCAGCCGGATCCGGCCCGGCTCCCAGGTGTCCCCGGGCACCAGCCACGCGAGGAAGTCACCGGTCGCCCGCGCCAGCGCGAGGTCGAGGCCCACGGAGGCCCGGGGCTCCGCGTGCCGCACGAACGTCAGCGGCAGGTCCGGCACCGCCGCGGAGAGCCGGTCCTCCAGGTCCGCGACGGCGCCGTCGGTGACCACCAGGACCTCGACGTCCCGCAGGCCCTGGGCGGCCACCGACCGCAGCGAGGCGGCGAGCACCTCCGGGTCGCGCCGCGCCTCGGTGACCACCGTGACCGTGGGGTCGGGGACCGCGGGATCCGGACGCAGGTGGGGCTCCAGCAGCGCCGCGCCGGTGTCACCGACCGAGCCGACCCGCTCGCGGGGCATCCGCCGACGGCGGTCGTCCCACTCGTGCCAGCGGGCCGCGGCCCAGTCGGCCAGACCGCGGGGCTCGTCGGGGTGCGGGGTGTACCACCGGTTCGGCGCGAAGCCGGCCGCCGTGCCGTGCTCGACGTAGTGCCCCAGCGGGCCGCTGCCGTGCTCGGCCGCCTCCGGGTGCTCGCGCAGGTACGCGCCCACCTCGAACAGCGGGTGTGGCGACACGTCGAACAGCCGCTCGCGGAGGTAGGCCACGAGGGGGTCGGCGTCGCCGACGGCCTCCGCGGCCCGGGCGCGGACCCGCTCGGGGACGAACAGCGGGTGCGTCCAGAGCCCCCGGCGGGCGCCGTGCCTGAGGTAGTGGCGGGCGGCACGCTCCGGGTCGGTGCTGCAGCCGGCGACCCCGGCGTACCAGTCGGCGTCGAAGAGCGGAGAGTCGAGCAGCAGCCGCACGTCCTCGGCGTTCGCGGTCGGCTCGAGGCCGGGCTCGCCAACGGTTTCGGTGCCGCGGACCTTGCCGGCGGCTCGCCGCAGGGCACGCCGCGACCTCGCGAGCGGCTGCTCCTTCACCATCTGCCGACCTTCCCCGATCTCCGGTGCGGACGTCGCGCCGGGACCGGCTGCGGGGTCCGCACGGACCGCTCGAGCCCGCCTCAGGGTATCCAGCGCTCCCGCCCGGCGCGCGGGTGGCCGGGCGGGCCACCGGAGCAGCTTTTTACGTTTCCCGGTCACATCCGCCACAGGTCCTTTAACCTTTCGGCCATGAACCGCACCCGTTCCTGGCTCGCGTCTGCCTCCGCCGTCGTGGTGACGGCCGCCGGGCTGACGCTGGCGACGCCGGTCCAGCCGGCCCTCGCGAGCACCTCCCTGTCGGTCTCCCCGACCGCCCCGATCGCCGGCGAGTCGTTCGCCGCCACCGGTCGGGTCTCGACCCGGATGGCCCGCCCCGTCGTGCTGCGGATGTACACCGCCGGCGCCTGGCGGACGGTCAAGACCGGCTGGACGAACAAGTACGGCGCGTACCGGCTCTCGGCGCCCGGCGTGAGCGCCGCGACGGCCTACCAGGTGGTGGCCAAGGCCTACAAGGGCAAGGGCCAGACCGCCAGCGGCACCCGCACGGTCCGCCCGGTCACCCAGACCAGCTCGATCTACGTGATGCCGCAGGTGGTCCAGCGCGGCGGCGCCGCGGCGAGCGCCGGCTCCGCCCTGAACTCGGTGGTCGCCAGGTTCAGCCCCGCCCGCCCGGGCCGGGCGGTGACCTTCCAGCGCTACCTCGGCGGCACGTGGGTCAGCTCCGCGCCGACCACGCAGCGCTCCGACGGCACCGCGATCTACCGCGGCTCCCTCGGTGGCGCCCCGATCCACGCCGTCGCCGCCGCCCGGTACGGCGCGCCCGCGATCTCCACCGCCGACTCCGCCAGCTCGTGGAACCTCGCCTTCGACGACGAGTTCAGCGGCACCACGCTCGACCGCGGCAAGTGGGACTACCGCAACCAGGGGCTGTACATCCCCGGCCGCACCAAGTCGAAGAGCGACCCGCGCGCCGTGACCGTCGGCGGCGGCACCGTCGCGCTCAAGGTGCTCAAGGACCCGGCGTCGAGCTACAAGTACCTCAACGGCCAGATCGCCACCCATAACCACTTCCGGTTCACGCACGGCTTCGCGGCCGCCCGGGTGAAGTTCCAGCAGGGCCGCGGCCAGCACGGGTCGTTCTGGCTGCAGTCCCCCAACTACAACTCCTACCCCGGCAGCCCCGCGCGAAGCGGCGCCGAGATCGACGCGGTGGAGTTCTTCGGACGCGGCTACACCGGTGGCGGCCTCGGCAACTTCCTCTACTACAAGAACTCCGCCCGCAAGGACGTCAGGACCGGCGGGGTGTGGCCGGCGGCCGCCAAGCTCAAGGCCTCCAGCGACTCGTGGTGGAACAGCTACCACGTGTTCGCGGTGGACTGGACGACCGGCGGCTACACGTTCTACATCGACGGGCAGAAGCTCTACTCGACCACCCGTGCGCTCTCGCACACCGAGGAGTTCCTGATCCTCAGCCTGCTGAGCTCGGACTGGGAGCTGAAGTACCTCGACCGGGCCCACCTGTCGACGAAGTCGGTCATGCGCGTCGACTGGGCGCGGGTCTGGACGCGCTAGTCGGCCTGCCCGGCCTCGCACCCCTCAGCGGCTGCTCTCCCCGAACACCAGGGGGAGCAGCCGCTGTGTTGCGTGGCCGTCCTCCAGGGCGCCGTAGGTCTCGCGCACGCGGCGCCGGGCGTCGGCCCAGTCGTCGGGGACGGCCGGGTCGGCCAGGGCGTCGAGGACGTCGAGCAGCTCGGCGGTCGTGCGCACCAGCGGGCCGGGCGGGTCGCCGGCCAGGTCGACGTACAGGCCGCGGTCGCCGAGCTGGTACTCCTCCAGGTCGGGCGCGAGCAGCACGATCGGCTTGTCGGTCAGCGCGAAGTCGAAGACCGCCGAGGAGTAGTCGCTGACCAGCACGTCGGCGGCCAGGTAGAGCTCGGCGGCGTCGGGGTAGGTCGTGACGTCCACGACCCGCTCGCCGCGCACGGTCGGGGCCGCGGCGGTGTTGGCGTGACCACGGACGAGCAGCACGACGTCGCTGCGCGCGGCGGTCAGGGTCTCGGCGTCCAGGAAGAGCACCTTCTCGTGGTGGCCGCCCACCCGCGCGTTCTCGCGCCAGGTCGGGGCGTACAGCACCACGCGCTGCTCGGGAGTCACCCCCAGCCGCCGTCGTACGTCGCCGCGGACCCCGTCCGCCCGGCCGTTCATCAGCACGTCGTTGCGTGGGGAGCCCACGTCGACCGCGCGACCGGTGACACCGAGCGCGGGCCCCAGCGTGCTGCTGCAGAACGCGCTCGGTGACGCGAGCAGGCTCCACTGGGCGGCCTGCCGGGCGAGCACGTCGTCGTCCTCGTCGAGCGCCCGCGGGTCGTTGACGTCGGGACCCAGCCGGCGCAGCGGCTGGCCGCGCCAGGTCTGCACGAGCACCTGGTCGTCGGCCGTGTCGAACCAGACCGGCAGCAGCCCGTTGGTCACCACGAAACGGGCGGCGCCGAGCGCCTCGAACCACGCGGCCGAGCCTTGGAGCAGGGGCCGGGTGCCGGCCGGGACCGGGAGCGCGTCGTCGCTCACGCTCCACAGCAGGTCCAGCCCGGCCGACTGCTCGAGCAGGGCCCGGCAGAGCGCCCCGGGGCTGTCGCCCGTGCTGGTGCCGGCGAAGCTCTCGAAGACCACGGCGTCACGGCGGGGCGCGCGCCGGGCCGCGGCGTAGACGGTGCGTCGCAGCACCTGGCGTCCGTAGGGGCTCGCGTGGTCGGGGTCGAGGTCCTTGACCCGGCGGAAGGCCAGCACCCGCGAGGCGGAGACCCGGACCCGCCAGCCGTGGGTCTGCGCGGGGGCGTCCCGCTGCAGCCCACCCGCGGCGCGGACGGAGACCTCGGCCCCGTCGGCCTCGGCGCTCAGGTGGTAGACGTCGCGCCACAGCCTGGTGCGACCGCCGTCCCAGAAGGTGAAGGTCGCCGGGACGGCCGCCTCGAACGCCCCGTCCGCCGAGACGTCCACCGTGCAGCGCTCCCCGTCGACGCGGCCGCCCGTGAGCCGGAGGCGGAACCGTCGGACGTCGTGCGCGGTGCCGCGCACCGTGATCGTCTCGTCGCCGAACGAGACCGAGTCGAGCAGCAGGTGCGGCCCCCGGGGCGCCACCTCGAGCCCCCGGTCGCCGGCGGTGACCAGCGCGACCGCGGCCCCGTCGCCGGGGTGCACCCAGTCGAGGTCGCCCACGACCACCAGCGGCAGGCCCTTCACGGCCTCGACGTCCCCCTGACCGGGGTCCGTGCTGGTCACCCGCAGCGCACCGGGCGGCCGGTTCTCCAGGTCGCGGACGGCGACCCGCAGCAGCAGGGTGTCGGCGGCGTCCGGGTCCGGCCGTACGTCGACCGGGACCGGCTCCTCCGCCAGGGTCAGCCCGCTGACGGTCTGCCGCGGCCCCACCCGGGTCCGGATGTCGAGGTGCCCGTCGTCGATCCGGGCGTCGAGGACGGCGGCGTGCCGACGGTGCACGGTCACGCCCCAGCCGCGACGCCGGTCCCAGGAGTCGATGACCAGGGCGTCGTCCACCAGGGCGGCGTGCCGGCCACGGGCGGTGCCGACGTCGTTGCGCTGGACGAACCATCCCGAGCGCCGCACCCCGGCCGCCTCCAGCAGCACGGCTGCACGCCACAGCGTGGGGCGGTCCGGTGCGGAGGCCGCGACCACGTCCGTGAGGTCGAAGGACGCGGTGAAGCCGGATCCGGCGTGGTTCTCGTAGACCCGGCGGGCGAACCGGTTGGCCTCGACGGTGATCCGCTGCACCGCGGCGACCGGCACCGGCGGGCTCGTCGACCATCTGGGCGGCCGGAGCTCGAGACAGGTCCGGACGTCGTACCGCTCGGGCGACAGGTGCCGGATCAGCGCCGAGCCGCGCAGCTCGACCCGTCCGGACGGGCCCCACCCGACCTCGTCGAGCTGTGCGGTGCTGGGCAGGTCGACGTCCAGCAGGCGCAGCAGCTCCTCGTCCTCGTCGCCGTCCCCACCCAGGGGGCCGATGTCGGCGACCAGCACGCCGTCGTGGTTGCGGACGTCGAAGTTCGACGTCTCGAGCTGCGGCACGCCGAGGAACCGCCGCAGCCCCTCGCGGTCACGCCGGGCGACCAGGCGCGCGGTCACCCGGAAGCGCAGCTCGAGCAGGTCCCAGGTGCGCTCGGGCGCGTGCTCGACCAGCCAGGCCGTGGCGGTGGTCAGCACCGCCCAGTAGGACTCGTCGCTCGACAGCGCTGCGCGGTAGTAGGGCGGCAGGTCCAGCCGGAACACCTTGGTGAACCACTGGCTGACCACGCGCGGCGAGGCGCCCTGGTCGAGCAGGTCCGCCACCTGCTGCTTGGCGGCCAGCCGGTCCCGCAGGTCCTGGGCGTGGTGCTTCTGCTGGGTGATCGAGGTGCCCTCCGCGCGGGTGCGCCACAGGTACACCGAGTCGGTGATCACGTCGAACGAGCGGGCCTCGAGGTAGGCCCGGGTGATCGGCACCTGGTCCTCGTAGCGGACACCCACCGGGAACTCCAGGCCGATGCGCTGGAGGAAGTCGCGCCGGAACACCTTGGTGACCGCCCAGATGTTGCCGAGCATGTCGGGTGCGTCGTCGATGGTGATCGCCAGCCGTTGCTCGGCGTGCAGGCGACGCAGCCAGTGCCGCTCGAGGTAGCGGCCACGCACCTGGCGCCGCAACGAGCCGACGATGAAGTCCGACCCCGTCTGGCGGAGGATCCGGACCATCTTGGCGTAGCCGTTGGGCGTGACGGTGTCGTCGGAGTCGACGAAGGTCACCAGGTCGCCGGTGGCCTCCTGGATGCCCCGGTTGCGGGCGGCGCCGAGCCCCGCGTTCTCCTGGCGTACGACGCGGACCCGGTCGTCCTGCGCCCGGAAGCGCTCGGCGATCGCGGCGCTGCCGTCGGTGGACCCGTCGTCGACGACGACGATCTCGACGTTGCGGTAGCGCATCGAGGTCAGCGAGTCGAGGCACTCCGCGAGGTAGGCCTCGACCTGGTAGACGGGGACCACGACGCTGAGCAGCGGCTCCTCGGGGAGGTAGCCGGGAGCGTCCGGCCGGAGCGCCGCACGGGTCCCTGAGACGAGGCCGCGGAGCGCTCGGCCCCACCGGCCACCGCTGCTACCGGTCCCCGTCTTCACGACTCGACAACATACCGAGGGACGGGTCGGGCGCCGTGCCCGGGAGGGGCAGAGGCTGGGCACCCAGAGGTGCCGTCACGCGGGCGCCGCGGAGCGGGCCGAGCGGGCACCCTCCCCGGCCGGTCACCGCAGGTCAGGCGTGCTTCTTGGCCTCGGACTCGGAGGCGCGGGCACCGACGGTGACCCGCTCCTCCCACGCGATCAGGTCCACGACCGCGTCGATGTCGAGGTTCAGGCCGTCGCCGGGCACCGGCAGCGGCACGTCGAGGTCGGAGTGCCAGGTGGCCAGCTCGTCGTCCTCCTCGGCCTTGCGGATCTCCAGCTCCTGGACCCGCTCGGACAGCTCGACCACCTTGTCCTGGGCGTCGTTGGCCCGCCGGGCCTCACGCTGCACCCGCGCCTCGGCCTCGATGGCGCGCTTCTCGGCGGCGACGACGGTGGTCTCCAGCTCGGCGATCTCCGCGTCGCGGCGCACGATCCGGTCGGTCATCGCGGTGGTGAACTCGGCGTGCTCGGTGGCCCGCTCGGAGAACATGCTGCGGTAGGCGATGGCCTGCGCGGCCCGGTCGGCCGCAGCCTCGCGCCGGCTCTGGGCGAGCTCGGTGTAGACGATCCGGGCGGCCGCCCAGCCGCTGGCCAGCGCCACCACGGACGCCACGCTGAGCCACACCGGGGACTGCGTCGGGAGCGCCACCAGCACGAGGGCGGTGGCGACACCGAGGAGCGCCACGGCGACGGTCACGCGGACGCTGCGCTGACGGCGGCGACCGGGACGCGGGCCCGCGGCGGGACTGGTGGGCGGAGTGACGGAAGAGGCAGCAGGGACAGAAGGGGAAGCACTGGCCATGAGGTCAGGGTAGGGCCATCAGTCGTCCCGGCTGACCCGACACGCTCGTTCGAGGAGCAGGGAGCACGCGACGAGCGCCACACCCGCGACCCCGCCGACCGCGGCGTGCAGCATCCGCTGGTGCGCCAGCTCGGCGTCACTGAGGTTGACCCAGGCCAGCGCGTAGCCGAAGTAGCCGCCCGCGAACACCGCCCCGGCGAGCGCACAGGACTTGGCCAGCACCAACCGGTTGACGGCGTGGTGCGGCTGGAGCCGCTCGTGGCGGCGGTGCAGCGAGCGGTGCGTCGACCAGGCGACCGACCCGACGACCAGCGCGACGAACGCGAGCGCCAGCACCGGCACCCAGCCCACGGTCGGGGCGGCGCCGTTGAGGCGGATGCTGACCGGGCGCACGGCCCAGCCCAGCACGAGACCGGCCAGGGCCGAGCCGGTCAGGGCACCCGGGCTGGTGGAGCGGACGTGGCCGCCACCCGACGGGGGCGACTCGCTCCCGTCGTCCCGGTCGACGCTCACCCGCGGTTCACTGCAGGTTGAGGCTGAGGTCGTCGCGCCGGGTGATCCGCTGGTCGCCGGTCTTGGCGAGCAGCTCCGAGACCGGACCCTGGTCCGGGAGCTCGGCGTCCGGCTCGACGTCGCTCCAGGGGGCGAGCACGAACGCGCGCTCGTGGGCCTTGGGGTGCGGCAGCACCAGGTCGTCGTCGTTGGCCCGGCGGTCCCCCACGACGATCAGGTCCACGTCGAGGGTGCGCGGGGCGTGCCGCTCCGTCGTACGCTCCCGGCCGTAGGCGTCCTCGACGGCCAGCGCACGCTCGAGCAAGGTGCGGGCGGACAGCGTGGTGTCGGCGAGGACGACCGCGTTGAGGTAGTCCTTGGAGTCCTCGGGGGCGTCGATCGGCGCGGTCTCGTAGACCGGGGACACCGCGGTGACCCAGACCTCAGGGGTGTCCGCGAGCGAGTTGACCGCTCCCTGCAGGTTGTTCAGGCGTTCCCCCAGGTTGGACCCGACCGCGATCACGCAGCGTCGGATCGGGTGCATCTCCCCCGTCAGGGTGTCGGCGTCGACGATGTGCGGGTTGGGGGTCTCAGTCACGGTCGGGCTCCGGATCTTGTTCGGGTGATCGTCAAGGTGACGTCCGAGAACGTCGCTTCGACGGGGGCGTCCGGCTTGTGCACGGTCACCTCGGTCCACTGCACCCGCGGATCCGCGAGGCAGACGTCGGCGATGCGCTGGGCCAGCGTCTCGATGAGGTCGACGGGGTCGGTCTCGATGGCTCTCTTTACCTTCGACACGAGGCTTCCGTAGTCGACGGTCTGCTGCAAGTCGTCACTGAGTGCTGCGTCCCGGGTGTCGATCCCCAGCACCAGATCGGCCACGAAACGTTGACCCTCACGTCGTTCGAACTCGAAGACTCCGTGGTGCCCGAGTGCCTCGATACCGTGCACGGCGAGCCGGTCGGTCCCGAGCCCGGGCGGGTGGTCATGCGTCGTCATGGTTGTCCACCGACAGTACCGGGGAGGCGTGATGGATCCACAACCGCCAGCCTTCCGGTGTGCGCACGAACACGTTCGTGGCCACCGCCTTCGCACCACCGAACGCGTCCGGCCCGGTGGTCTCGTCGCCGGTCAGGACGTTCTCGGTGCAGGTCACCGAGGCCACGTCCTCGATGACGCTGACCTCCACGTCGGTGAGGAAGAACTGGATGTACGGCGTGTTCGCCATGATCAACGCCCACGACCGGTTGATCGCGCTCGTGCCGCGGACCGGCAGCGCCCCGGGATGGACGCAGAGCGTCTCGGCGTCGTCGAGCCACAGGTCCTGCATGGTGTCCAGGTCGGCGCTCTCGAACGCCTGGTAGAACGCCGTGTTGACCGCCTCGACCTCGGCGTGCTGCGCTGCCCGGTCAGCCACGCACGACCCCCGAGACCCGGGAGCCCGCGGCCCAGCGCTGCGCCACCTTCACCGCGTCGAGCGTGGCGCGCACGGTGTGGGTGCGGATGCACCAGGCGCCCGCCGCGGCGGCCAGCGTCGACGTGGCCGTCGTGCCGTCCTCGCGGAGCTCGGTGGGCCGCAGCTCGCCGGCGGCGTCGGCCAGCAGCGCACCCAGGAAGCGCTTGCGGCTGGTGGCGATCAGCACCGGGTGGCCGAGCTCGTGGAGCCGCTCCATCCCGGCCAGCACGTCCCAGTTCTGGTCGGCGGTCTTGGAGAAGCCGATGCCCGGGTCGACCGCGACCCGCTCGGGACGCACCCCCGCCTGGGCCGCCGCGTCCAACCGCTCGCGGAGCTCGGCCGAGACGTCGGTGACCACGTCGCCGTAGTCGGTGAACCGCTGCATGTGCGTCGAGTGGGCCCGCCAGTGCATCAGCACGTAGGCCACGTCGAGCGCGGCGACCATGGGCAGCATCGCCTCGTCGGCCAGCCCGCCGGAGACGTCGTTGACCAGCACCGCCCCGGCCTCGACCGCGGCGGACGCCACCGAGGCGCGCATCGTGTCCACGGAGACGAGTACGCCGTCCCCGGCCAGCGCGCGCACGACGGGCAGCACCCGGTCGAGCTCCTCCTCGGGCGAGGGACGCGTCGCGCCCGGGCGGGTGGACTCACCGCCGACGTCGACGAGGTCAGCCCCCTCCGCCACCTGCGCGCGGCCGTGGGCGACCGCCGCGGCCGGGTCGAGGTAGCGCCCTCCGTCGGAGAACGAGTCGGGGGTCACGTTGAGCACGCCCATCACCAGCGTGCGGCCCGGACGGGGCAGCCCGTCGACGTACCGCGGCGGCTCGGCGTGCATGCGCCGACCCTATCCCGGTGCCCGGACGGCGCCCCGGGGCCGCCGACGTGGGCCCACCGGGCCGGCTCAGGGGATCGCGATGGTGGCGCGCAGCATCTGGTGGTCGGACGGGATGACGCCCTGGAGCTGGAGGTTGTCGTCCATGTCCGCGACCACCTCGACGTTGCGGACCGTCAGGTCGTTCGACGCGAAGATCCAGTCCACGCCGTTGCCGGTGCGCGGCTGCGAGGAGAACCGGTCCTCCTCGTAGGAGAAGGACCGCACGTCGCGGCGGAACTTGTTGAACGAGTTGATCCAGACACGGGTCGTGCTCTGCGGGCGCAGGGTGCTCGGGTTGCGCTGGGCGCGCTGGCCGAGCACGTCGCCGTACCCCGCGTTGACCATCGCCGGCAGCATCGTCCCGGCCCAGTCGGAGTACTTGGTGGAGTTGAAGTCCCCGGTGACCACGACCGGCCGGCCGTGCTTGAGGGAGTTCACCTTGCTGATGAGGTCCCGCCACTGGGCCACCCGGACCGACTGGCTGTAGGGGTCGAGGTGCGTGGTCACGAAGAGCACCTCGTGGCCGGTCGCCCGGACCCGGAAGACGGCCCAGCCGAGGTAGCGGGCGGTGCTGTTGCGGACCTGGTGGGGGTACTTGTAGGCGCCCTTGTGCAGCAGCAGCATCGTGCGGGTGTTGTAGAGGATCCGGTTGTCCCCGGAGGCGGCGCGGTTGCGGTAGTGGCAGTTGCGCGAGCTCCACGCCTTGTAGCAGTTGTACGGATAGACGCTGGTGACCTGGTAGGCGGCGCCGGCCTTGTTCAGCCCGGCGCGCAGGTCGAGGTACTGGTTGCGCTTGTCGTCGACCAGCCGGCTGCCGTAGATCGTGCTCTGGTTGGCCTCCTGCACGCCCACCACGTCGAGGCCCTGGCGCAGGATCTGGCTGATCACGGTGCCGCGACGCTGGCTCCACACCTTGCGCTCACCCGACGCGTTGCCGTCGGCGCTGACCGTGACGATGTTGAAGGTGCCGAAGCGTACGTCGGACGGGGCGGCCGCGCTCGCGGGCGGGGCGGGCGCGAGACCGAGGGTGGTCAGGCCGGCCGCGACGACCGAGACGAGAGCGGTGCCGACGACGGTGAGACGGGGGTGCATGCGGTGCTGCTCCAAGGGACGTGGGTGCGACGTCTTTACTTTCGTCCATTGCACCACGTGACTTGAGGCCGCGGGCCGAAAACGGCGAAGCGTCAGATGCGCACGATCTGCACCTTGGCCCGGCGCTCGACGTGCAGGTCCGGCCTGTCGGCGGTGTAGTCGTCGACCGCGGCCCGGCAGCCCGACCAGGCCCAGTAGTCGTCGAGCACGATCCGGCCACCCGGGACCAGCAGCGGGGCGATCCGCTCGAGGCAGACCATCGTCGACTCGTACCAGTCGCCGTCGAGGTGGGCGAGCGCCACCGGCTCGTCGAGGTGGATGGTGTCCTGGAACAGGCCCTTGACCAGGTCGACGCTGTTCTCGCCGACGGGGACCCCGAGGCGGGCGAACGACTCGGTCACCTCGGTGTAGAGGTCGTCGCGGTAGCCGTAGTACTCGCCGCCGCCGACCCCCTGGGACTCCCCGGAGACGATCTTCTCGTAGCGCTTGTGCACGTCGGCACCGTCACGCTCGCTGGGCTCGGGGATCATCCCGAACACGTCATAGACCTTCATCGGCCGCTGCGGCGACTTCGCGGCGGCCATCACGATGGCCGACCCGCCGAGCGCCGTACCCGCCTCGATGACGAGCCCGGGGCGACCGGCGCGGTCCGCCTCGGCGACCATCACCGCGAGCGCCTCGAGGTTCTTCTCGGAGAGGTAGGTGAGCTTCTCGTCGCGCACCTGGTCGATCACGGCGTGCACGCGGTCGTCGACCTGGAAGCCGGGGAACGGGTGCCGCAGCGAGTCCCGGGTGGCCCGGAGCTCGGTCTTGAGCGAGGCGACCTCGTCCTGGGCCGCCTTGAGCCGGGCCCGGGCCCGGCGCAGGCGGGCCCGCACCTGCTGGACGTCGCTGCCGTCCTCTTCTCCGCCGCGGCCCGGGACCTTGCGGGCGAGCCGGCCGGCGAGACGTCGCGCGTCCAGGATCGAGCGGTGGATCACGGCAGGCTCCTCCGGATCGACAGGGCGGCGGTCGGGAGAGCGCTAGCGCGCCCCCGACATGATCAGGCTCATCGCCTCCGAGCGGGTGGCCGCGTTGTGCATGCTGCCACGCACCGCGGAGGTCACGGTCTTCGAGCCCGGCTTGCGCACCCCCCGCATGGTCATGCAGAGGTGCTCGGCCTCGATCACCACGATCGCGCCGCGCGCCTCGAGGATCTCCATCATCGCGTCCGCGATCTGGGTGGTGAGCCGCTCCTGGACCTGGGGGCGCTTGGCGTACATGTCGACCAGCCGGGCCAGCTTGGACAGCCCGGTGATCCGGCCGTTGTCGTTGGGGATGTAGCCGACGTGCGCCTTGCCGGTGAACGGAACGAGGTGGTGCTCGCACATGGACCACAGCTCGATGTCCTTGACCAGGATCATCTCGTCGTGACCGAGGTCGAAGGTGGTGGTGAGCACCTCCTCGGCCGACATGCGCATGCCGGAGAGCAGCTCGCGGTAGGCCCGGGCCACCCGGGCAGGCGTGTCCCGCAGCCCCTCGCGGTCGGGGTCCTCCCCTACCGCGACCAGCAGCTCGCGCACCGCCCGCTCGGCGCGCTCCTGGTCGAAGTCAGGGATCTCCGGACGGGGCTCCTGGCTGATGGGGTCGATCGCCATCGGTGCCTCAGTCGCTCCCCGGACCGGCCGTTTCCCGCACGTTCGCGTCGCCGTGCACGTCGCCTCCGCTGCCGGGCGGGGTGAGGATCACCGTCGACTCGGACTCCGGGACACCGTTCGCCGCCGACTTGGGTACGTCGACCGGCGGGATGTCCGACGGCTCGCGGGTGGGGGAACCGGTCCACGCGGGACGGATCGGCCGGCGGATCAGGGGGACGAAGACCTCCGCGATCTCGGCCTTGTCCAGCGTCTCCTTCTCGAGCAGCTGGCGGACCAGCGCGTCGAGGACGTGGCGGTTCTCGACCAGGATGTCGAAGGCCTCCTGGTGCGCGTTGGCGAGCAGCGCCTTGGTCTCCTCGTCGACGATCGCGGCGACGTCCTCGGAGTAGTTGCGGGAGTGCCCGAGGTCGCGGCCCAGGAACGGCTCGGAGTTGTTGTCGCCGAGCTTGATCGCACCGAGGCGCTCGGTCATGCCGTACTCCGTGACCATCGCGCGGGCCAGCGAGGTGGCCTTGTCGATGTCGTTGCCGGCGCCGGTGGTCGGGTCGTGGAAGACCATCTCCTCGGCCGCCCGGCCGCCCAGCATGTAGGCGAGCTTGTCCAGCATCTCCGAGCGGGTCTGGGAGTACTTGTCCTCGTCGGGCAGCACCATCGTGTAGCCCAGCGCCCGGCCGCGCGGCAGGATCGTCACCTTGTGCACGGGGTCGGTGCCCGGCAGCGCCGCGGCCACCAGGGCGTGCCCGCCCTCGTGGTAGGCGGTGATGAGCTTCTCCTTCTCGCTCATCAGCCGGGTGCGCTTCTGCGGGCCGGCGATCACGCGGTCGATGGCCTCGTCCAGCGCCTCGTTGTCGATGGTCTTCTGGTTCGACCGGGCGGTGAGCAGCGCCGCCTCGTTGAGCACGTTGGCCAGGTCAGCACCGGTGAAGCCGGGCGTGCGCCGGGCCACGCTCATCAGGTCGACGTGCGGCGCCATCGGCTTCCCGCGCGAGTGCACCTGGAGGATCTGGTTGCGGCCGACCAGGTCGGGCGCCTCGACGCCGATCTGCCGGTCGAAGCGGCCCGGGCGCAGCAGCGCCGGGTCGAGGATGTCGGGGCGGTTCGTCGCGGCGATCAGGATGACGCCGCCGCGCACGTCGAAGCCGTCCATCTCGACGAGCAGCTGGTTGAGGGTCTGCTCGCGCTCGTCGTGACCGCCGCCCATGCCGGCGCCGCGGTGCCGGCCGACGGCGTCGATCTCGTCGATGAAGACGATGGCCGGGGCGTTCTCCTTGGCCTGCTCGAACAGGTCGCGCACCCGGGAGGCGCCGACACCGACGAACATCTCGACGAAGTCGGAGCCGGAGATCGAGTAGAACGGGACGCCCGCCTCGCCCGCGACCGCGCGGGCGAGCAGCGTCTTGCCGGTGCCGGGCTGGCCGTAGAGCAGCACACCCTTGGGGATCTTGGCGCCGACGGCCTGGAACTTCGCCGGCTCCTGGAGGAACTCCTTGATCTCGCCGAGCTCCTCGATGGCCTCCTGGCAGCCGGCGACGTCCGCGAACGTCGTCTTCGGCATGTCCTTGGTGATCAGCTTGGCCTTGGACTTGGCGAACTGCATGACCCGGCCGCCACCGCCCTGCACCTGGTTCATCAGGAACAGGAACAGCACGATGATGATCACGAAGGGCAGGAAGGTCGCCAGGATCTGGCCGAGCAGGCTCGGCTTGGCGACCTTGGTCTGGTAGTCCTGGATCGAGCCGTTCTGGACGCCCTTCTCGGCGGAACGGATCAGGTCCCCCTGCTGGCCGTTGACCCACGAGGAGGTGACCTTGTCGCCGTTGTCGAGCACGGCCTGGATGGTCTGGTCCCGGTCGATGAAGGTGACCGTCTTGACGGTGCCGTCGGAGATGTACCCGCTCATCTTGGAGGTGTCGATCTCGTCGTAGCCGCCATTGGGCGCGAGGTACTGGAGCGCGATGAGCACACCCACCACAGCGATGACGATCCACAGCCAGGGACCGCGGAAAATGCGCTTAACGTCCATGTCTCAGGGCCTGGGCCCCGACCTCCTACCAGTTCATTCGTGCGACGAATCGACGGTACACGCGAGTCCTAACGAAGCAGACCCGGTCACGCGTTCCGTCCATTGTCCCCGGAATCGCTGTGATCCGCCTCTCGGGGCGAGAGTGTTCCCCCGCCGGATCAGCTGTACACGTGCGGGGCGAGCGTGCCGATGCACCGCAGGTTGCGGTAGCGCTCGGCGTAGTCGAGGCCGTAGCCCACGACGAACTCGTTGGGGATGTCGTGGCCGACGTACTTCACGTCCACGGCCATCTGCAGTGCCTCCGGCTTGCGCAGCAGCGTGCAGATCTCGACGGACGCCGGGCCGCGCGAGGACAGGTTGGACACCAGCCACGACAGCGTGAGACCGGTGTCGATGATGTCCTCGACGACCAGGACGTGCCGGTTGGTGACGTCGGTGTCGAGGTCCTTGAGGATCCGCACGACGCCCGAGGACTTGGTGCCCGAGCCGTAGGACGAGATCGCCATCCAGTCCATCTCGACGTGCCGGCCGAACGAGCGCGCCAGGTCGGCCATCACCATGACGGCGCCGCGCAGGACACCGACGAGCAGGATGTCCTTGCCGTCGTAGTCCTTCTCGATCTGCTCGGCCAGCTCACGCAGCCGGGCGTGGATCTGCTCCTCGGTGAAGAGGATTTCGACCAGGTCGCCCTCGACGTGCGATTCGTCCATGGCGTCAGCCTGACACAGCCGTTCGGCGGAACTTCAGGAGGTTCCCCTCGCGGTACGCCGTGACGTGGCCGGGCAGCTGCACCTGCTTGCCGCGGACCGGTCCGGGCGGCCCGGGCACCAGCTCGGACAGGGCGACGACGTGGGTGCGGAACAGCTCCGAGGCCGGGCTTCCGGCGGTGAGCGCGGCGAGCCGGAGCACGCGCAACCGGACCGCTGACGGGTGCTGCTGGAGCGCCGCGCACGGGACCGCTCCGTCGACGCACACCTCGTCAGCCACGGCGGCCGCCACCTCGTCGAGGGCGGCGCTGTCCTCGCGGAGCTGGTCGGCGGTGCGGGCCAGCGTGGCAGCGACCCCCGGGCCCAGCTCCTCCTCCAGCACCGGCAGCACCCGGTGCCGCACCCGGGCCCGGGTGAACCGCGGGTCCTCGTTGTGCGGGTCGGTCCAGAAGTCGAGACCCTGCGCCCGGCAGGCCGCCTCGGTCTGGGCGCGGGTGACGTCCAGCAGCGGGCGCCGGTAGCAGTCGAAGCCCCGCCGCATCCCGGACAGGGAGCGAGCACCCGAGCCCCGGGTGAGTCCGAGCAGCACCGTCTCCGCCTGGTCGTCGAGCGTGTGGCCGAGCAGGACGTCGGCGTCGTCCCAGCGCTGCGACACCTCGGCCAGCACGGCGTACCTCGCCTCCCGCGCCGCCGCCTCGGGTCCCTGGCCGCCCCCGGCCACCTCGACGCGGACGGCCACGGTCTCGTCGACCCCGAGGAGGGCCATCTGCTCGACCACCCGGCGGGCCTGCTCGGCCGACCCGTCCTGCAGCCCGTGGTCGACGGTGACGCCGACGACCCGGCGGCCGAGCTTGTGGCCCTCGAACACGGTGGCCGAGACGAGCGCGAGGGAGTCGGCACCCCCTGAGCAGGCGACCAGCACCGTCGCGGTCCCGTCCGCCAGCACCCGGCGTACGGCGTTGCGCACCGCCGCGACGGACGGGTCGAGCGACATGGTCAGCCGTGCACGCGGCGCACCCACGCGGCCGGGTCGCCGATCTCGGCCTTGGTCGGGAGGTTCTCCGGCCCGGCCCACACGGCGTTGAAGCCGTCCATGCCGACCGCGTCGACGGCGGCGCGCACGAAGGCCGCGCCGTCGCGGTACTGCGCCATCTTCGCGTCGAGGCCGAGCAGCCGGCGCAGCAACCGGTCGAGGTAGCCGGCACCCTTGCGGCGCTGGTTGAACTTGCGGCGGATCTCGTCGACGCTCGGGATCACCTTGGGCCCGACACCGTCCATGACCACGTCGGCGTGGCCCTCCAGCAGCGACATCACCCCGGTGAGCCGGTCCATGACGACCCGCTGCTCCGAGGTGGAGAACAGGTCCATCAGGCTGACGTCGTCGTCGCCGCGCACCACGTCACCGACCCTCTTGAGGGCCTCGCCGAGCATGCCGGCCACCTTGGCCGGGTCGAGGTCCACGGCGCCGACGAGCCGGTCGATCTCGCCGTGGATGTGGTCCGTCATCCAGGGCACGGCGGTGAACTGGACGCGGTGGGTCTCCTCGTGCAGGCAGACCCACAGACGGAAGTCCGTGGGGTCGACGCCGAGCTCGTTCTCGACGTGCACGATGTTGGGGGCGACCAGGAGCAGCCGGCCGGCGGCCGGGGCGCCGCCGTCGAGACCGGGTCCCGAGTAGAACGGGTCGAACTGGCCGAGCACCTTCGACGACATGAAGCCGAGCAGGCCGCCCACCTCGAGGCCGGTGACCTTGGAGCCGACCGCCTCGGCGACGGCGTTCGGTGCACCGCGCCGGGACTGCAGCTTCTCGATGAGCGGCCCGATGACGTCCTCGAACCCGTCGGCGTTCGCCTGGATCCAGCCGGTGCGGTCCACCACCAGGATCGGCGCGGTGCGCTCGGTGGCCTCCAGCCCGGTGAACTCGCGCACCAGGCCCGTCGACCGGTCGGCGTCGGCGCGCAGCTCGGCCACGACCGCCTCGGCCTCCGGGCGGGTGATCGTCGGGCCGGGCCCCGCGAGGCGTGCCGCGGCGGAGACCGCGAGGTCCCAGTCGACCATGGTGCGTCCAGGCATGCCGCGAGCCTAGGTCATGGTGCGAAAGCGGTCTGGCCTCGCGCTCAGGGGGCGGGCGCCGCGGCGCAGGTGCAGCCCGCCAACGCGGCGGCGACCTGGTCGAGGAGGGACCGGGCGGCCAGGGTGTTCGGGAGCTTCACCCGGTCGGCGATCGCGACGAAGCTCATCACCGCGCCGTCGACCGAGGTCACCGTGCCGGTCAGGCCGTGCACGCCGGTGAGGGTGCCGGTCTTGGCGCGCACCATGCCGAGGCCGGCCTTGTCCCCGCTCTGGAAGCGGTAGGCCAGTGACCCGGTGAACCCGGCCACCGGCAGGTCGGCGACCACGCTGCGCAGCCCGGGCTTGTCCGGGCTGGACGCCACCCGGATCACGGAGAGCAGCGTCTCGGGTGTGAGCAGGTCGTGGCGGGAGAGGCCGCTGCCGTCGTAGGTCCGGTCGCCGGCGAGGTCGACGCCGAGCCCGGTCAGCACCTCGCGGACCGCGGCCGCGCCGCCGGCGAAGGACGCGGGCTTCCCCTGGGCGATCGCCACCTGGCGCGCCAGCACCTCGGCTCCCTCGTTGTCGCTGACCTCGAGGACGTGCTGCACGACCTGGGCCAGCGGGGCGCTCTGCACCGACGCGATGTCCTGCGCGTCTGCGGCAGCCGTTGCGGCCCGCGGCGTGCCGGCCACGGTGATCCCCCGCTTGCGCAGCGCCTGCGCGAACGCCTGGGCGGCGGCCGCCGCCGGGTCCGGGCTGCGGAAGCCGAAGCCGCGGCGGTCGCGCCCCTCGTCGACCCACAGCGCGGAGATCGGGCTCACCACGTTGTCGGGGACGTACGACGGCTCCCAGCGCGGGTTGACCGACGGGCCGGTGAACAGCGAGGCGTCGTAGGCGAGACGGACGCGCTCGCGGCCGAGCCCGTTCAGCGCCTTGGCGGTGGCCCGGGCCAGGGTGTCCAGGTCGGCACGGGCCGGGTAGGTGCCGTCAGGGTCGGAGGTGTCCCGCCCGAGCAGCGGGTCGCCGCCGCCGACGAGGGTGATCCGGGGCGAGGACGGGGTGGCCACGACCTTGGTGACGAACCGGTGGTCGGGGCCGAGCGCCTCCAGCGCGGCGGTCGCGGTGAGCATCTTCAAGGTGGACGCCGGCGTGACCCTGGGCGCGCCGTGCCGGTAGACCACGGACCCGTCCGAGAGCTGGGCGACGTCGACGGCGACGTGCTTGCCGAGCCGCTTCGCCTGCACGAGGCGGGCCAGCGCCCGTCGTACGGCCTCGGGGTCGACCGCGGACTGGTCGGAGGCCGCGGCGACCGAGGCGGCCGGCGGGACCTTCGGCAGCGTCAGCCCGGGCGGCGGCGCCACCTTGGCCGGCTCGGTGACCGGCGAGGGGTAGTCGAAGCCGAACCAGCGGCTGCCCAGGTCGAACTGGTACGTCGTACCGGCCGCGAGCAGCACCAGCACGACCAGGCCGGCCGTGACCCGGCGCAGCCACCGGCCGCCTCGACCGCGGGGGGTGGTGTCCGGCGTCGCGACGTGGCTTGCGTCACCTTCCGGCACCCGGCGCCCCTCTCGACTCCACGTTTTCGACGTTCGTGCGGGACACTATCCGGGTTCTGGGAGCGGGACGGCCTCGACCGTCCGCCGCAGCGATGACGACGACCGGAGGAAGTGCAGTGGAGTTCGACGTCCTGGTAGAGATCCCCAAGGGACAGCGCAACAAGTACGAGGTCGACCACGAGTCCGGCCGTATCCGCCTCGACCGGACGCTCTTCACCTCGACCCAGTACCCGGCCGACTACGGCTACATCGAGGACACCCTCGGCCTCGACGGCGACCCGCTCGACGCGCTGGTCATCCTCCAGGAGCCGACGTTCCCCGGCTGCCTCATCAAGTGCCGCGCGATCGGCATGTTCCGGATGACCGACGAGGCGGGCGGCGACGACAAGGTCCTCTGCGTGCCGGCGACCGACCCGCGCCTGGAGCACCTGCGCGACGTCAGCCACGTGTCGAAGTTCGACCGCCTGGAGATCCAGCACTTCTTCGAGGTCTACAAGGACCTCGAGCCCGGCAAGTCCGTCGAGGGCGCCGAGTGGGTCGGCCGCACCGAGGCCGAGGCCGAGGTCAACGCCTCCTTCGCCCGCTACAAGGACACCCCGAGCAAGCACTGAGCGCTGGCGTCCCTCGCCGCTGCCAGTTTCCCTGGGGCCCCTGGTAAACCCGCACACCCCCAGCGTTGCAACGGCGGGGGTGTGCCAGTTTCCCTGGGGCCCCTGGGAATCTGTCAGCTGCCGGAGAACTCCAGCAGCTCGGACCGGAGCATCTCGCGGGGGACGCCGAGGGCGTCGACGAGCTGCTGGGCGATCGGGCGGATCCGCCGACCGAGCTCGTTGACCTGCGCGGTGACCGCCTTGGCCCGGGCGTTGGAGAGCCGGCCGTGCTCGAGGAACCAGGCCCGGTCGCTCTCGATGCACGACAGCGCGAAGAGGTCGCACAGCAGCTTGAGGGCGTCGGTGTTCGGGCCCGGCTCCTGGTCGGCGAGCTTGTCGAGGAACGCCTCGAGCACGATCCGCTCGACGTGCGCGTGCGCGGCGCCGATCACGTGGTCCTGGCAGAGGCTGAACACCTGGGCGGGGTCGATGCCCTTGTCGATGCCGCTCTTGAGCCGGCGGGCCACCGAGGAGAGCATGTGCTCCTCGCGCCAGGTGAGCATCTCGAGCTGGTAGCGCTGGTCGAGCAGGTCCGGGTCGTCGTCCCCCTTGCCGCCCCTGCCGACGGGCATCACGTCGCGCATCCGCTCCAGGATCGAGCGGGCGTTGGTGCGCTCCAGCACCGTCTCGACGGCGGTGGAGGCGACGAACCGGACCATGCCGATCTGGTCGAGGTCCTCGAAGGAGTCCTTGTAGTCGGTGAGCAGGCCCTTCGCGACCAGCTGCATCAGGATCGTGTTGTCGCCCTCGAAGGTGGTGAACACGTCGGTGTCCGCCCGCAGCGCGTCGAACCGGTTGACCGACAGGTAGCCGGCGCCGCCGCAGGCCTCGCGGCACTCCTGGATCGTCCGGGAGGCGTGCCAGGTGCCGAGCGCCTTCGTGCCGGCCGCGCGCGACTCGAGCGAGCGGCGGGCGAGCTCCGCGGCCCCCTCGTCCTCGATGTTGCTGAACACCTCGTGCAGGTCGGCGGCGACGCGCTCCTGCGCGAAGTGCAACGCGTAGGTGCGGGCCAGCAGCGGGAACAGCCGGCGCTGGTGCATGCCGTAGTCGAGCAGCAGCTCCTCGGTCCCTGAGCCCGGGTTGCCGAACTGGCGACGGTGGTGGGCGTACTCGATCGCCAGGGCCAGGGCGACCTTGGAGGCGTTGATGCCGGCGCCGCCCACGCACACCCGGCCCTGGACGAGCGTGCCGAGCATGGTGAAGAAGCGTCGGTTGGCGTTCTCGATGTCGGAGAAGTAGCGGCCGTCGTCGCTGACCACCGCGTAGCGGTCGAGCAGGTCGGTGCGCGCGATCCGCACCCCGTCGAACCAGATCCGGCCGTTGTCGACGCCGTTGAGACCGATCTTGGGGCCGCAGTCCTCGATCCGCACGCCCGGCATCGGCCGGCCCTTCTCGTCGCGGATGCGTACGACGAACGCGTGCACGCCGTGCGTGTCGCCGCCGAGCACGAGCTGGGCGAAGACCACCGCATGACTGGCGTGCTGGGCGGCGTTCCCGATGTAGTCCTTGCGGGCCCGGTCGTCGGGGGTGTCGATGACGAACTCGCGGGCCTCGACGTCGTAGGTCGCGGTGGTGCCGAGCGCCTGCACGTTGGAGCCGTGGCCGGACTCGGTCATCGCGAAGCAGCCGAGCAGCCGGCCGTGGATCAGGTCCTCGAGGTACGCGTCGTGGTGCGGCTTGGTGCCGAGCTGGAGGATCGCGCCGCCGAACAGCCCGAACTGGACGCCGACCTTCACCACTACAGAGAGGTCGCCGAACGCCAGCGTCTCGAACGCCGCCACCGAGGCGCCGATGTCGGCCCCGCCGCCGTACTCCTTGGGGAAGCCGAAGCCGGTCTGCCCGGTCGTGGCCATCATCTGCACCACGTCCAGGACCCGTTGCCGGAACTCGTCGCGGGTCATCGTGAGCTGGTCGTCGAGGATCGACGCGTGCTCGGCGAGGTTGGCGCGCACGAGCTGCCGGACCTCGGCGTACTTCCCGTCGAGCAGCGCGGTCAGGGCGGGGACATCGAGGACAGCGTCGTCGGCCATGGCCTCATGCTTCCACTCTTTACGCCGGCCTGTGCCGTGGAACCTGTCACAGTCAGTTACAGGTCCAGGCCGCTGCTCAGAGCCGCACGGCGAAGTCCGGGTACCACGCGTAGATCGAGTTGAAGCGGACGTTCGCACCGGTGTGCGGGGCCTCGATGAAGTCGCCGTCGCCGAGGTACAGCGCGACGTGGTGGATCCCGCTCGGCCGTCCGTTCGAGGTCCAGAACAGGAGATCTCCGGCCTTCGCCTCACCCACCGAGATCGGGGTGCCGGCTTCGTACTGCGCGACCGAGTAGTGCGGCAGGTACTTCCCGGCTTCCGCCCAGGCCTGCATCGTCAGCCCGGAGCAGTCCCACGAGGTCGGGCCGGTGGCGCCCCAGCGGTAGGGCTCGCCGAGCTGCTGCTTCGCGTAGGCGATCGCGGCGCCCACCCCACCGCTCGGCGCGGGCGGCGCCGGCGGTGCCGGGGGCTCCGGGGTCGGGGGCGGCGTCGGCGGGGTGGGGTCGGACGGCGGGTCGTCGCTGCCGGAGCCGCTCCCACCACCGGTCTTGCCCTTGTCCGACGCCTTCTCCCGGGCTGCCTTGTCCTGCGCTGCCTTCTCGTCGGCGGCCTTCTTGCGCGCGGCCTCCGCGGCCGCCGCCTTCTGCTTCGCTTCCGCCTCGGCGCGAGCCTTCGCCTCCGCGGCGGCCTTGGCCTTCGCCTCGGCGATCGCGGCCAGCCGGGCGCGCTCCTCGGCGCGCTTGCGGGCGATCTCCTCGAGCGCGGCCTGCCGCTTGCGGGCCAGGTCGACCGAGATGTTCTGGGCCGCGGCGAGCTGGGTGATCAGCTTCTCCTTCTCCGCGGCGATGTCGGTGGCCTCCGCCTGGGCGGCGTCGGCGCTCGCGACGGCCGCGTCGCGGGCCCGCGCGGCCTTGGCCGCGAGCCGGACCTGCTCGGCCTTGGCGTGCCGGGCCTTGCCCTCGAAGACCTGGGCCAGCGCGTCCGCGGCGGCGAACCGCTTGTAGTCGGCCTGCAGCGAGGTCGACGCCCCCTGGAAGGCGACGTACTGGTCCATGACGCCCTGCGGTCCGTCGGCGCTCATCATCGCGTTCAGCGCGCTGAGGTCGCCGCCGTTCTGGTAGGACTGCGCGACCAGCGCGCCGATGCGGTTCCGCTGGGAGGCGACGGTACGACGGGCGTGCTCCGCGTCAGCACGGGCCTGGCGGTAGGCCTGCTTGGCCTGCTCGAGGTGCCACATCGCACCGTTGTAGGCCTCGGAGGCCTGCTCGGCACGGACGTTCGCGGCGTCCAGGCGCTGGTTGGCCATCAGCAGTCGCGCCTTGATCGCGCCGACGTCGTGGGCCTTCTGCTCCGCGCGGGCCTTGGCCCGGTCGACCTGCTCCTGGCTGGGGAACGCTCCCCCGCTGCTGCCGCCGTTGCCGTCGCCCGGGTCACCGCTGGCGACGGGGACCCCCACGAGGCCGAGGCCCAGGGCGGTGGTCAGACCGAGGATGACCAGCCGCCCCGAGAGCGGATGGGCCAGGCGCCGTACTGGTCGCACGCGTCGAACCTTTCGTCTGCCCATCGAGCCGCTTCCCTTCGGCTCGAGGAGCTCTGCCGGCCGGCGGCGAGCCGGGCGCTGGACCTCCCACTTCCAGCGACCGACTCCCACCGGGCGAGGCCACCCGAGTGGGACCTGCCGAGGGAACGCTAATGCTCAGGAGTCACAAAGGAAACACTTTCCCCAATAAAAACTTCGGCACCACGGCGTGTCGGGTTGACAAACTACAAGGATGTAATTCCAAGAAGGAGGGATTTTTCGGCACACATGAGCCTGGACCGGCACGTATCTCGGGCTGTCCCGGTGGCCTCGACCGCGGTCTCCACGACGGCGGGAGGTGGGTTAAATGAAGCGGTCCCGCCCCATTGGGAGGTTGGGGCGGGACCGGCGATCCTGTCCTATTGGGAGGTTAGGACAGGATCACTCTCGCAAGACCATGTGGAGGGTCCCCCCGGACCCCAAGACTTGCCCTCCCAGGATACGTCAGTTCCGGCCACCAACCCAGCGGATCGGGTGACTATCCTTCCTAGCCCAAATGGACTAGATGCGGGTCGCGACGACCCTCAGTCGTCCGGGTCGTCCGCGTCGTCACCGACCGGCACGCTGGCCGTCGAGGTCGTCGGATGGGAGCCCCGGCCGTGCCGGTCGAACCGTTGCCCGGTGGCCAGCGCGCCGAGCCACACGGCGATCCCGGCGATCGTGGCGCCGGCGATGTCGTCGGAGATGTAGTGCCAGCCGAAGTACAGCGTGGACAGCACGGTCAGGGCGAAGAACACCCACATCCCCACGCGGATCCAGAGGTGCCGGACGGTGTACTGCGTGACCAGGGCGAGGGTCAGGATGATCCCGACGTGCAGGGACGCGAAGCCGGCCACGCTCTGGATGGAGTCGGTGTTCAGCGGCGACTTGAGCACGTCGTAGCGGCCCCAGTACAGCGAGTCCTGCAACGACGAGACCCCGGTCGAGTCCAGGTCGGCGTAGATGAACGGGAAGGCGAAGTTGGGGCCGAGGGTCGGCAGCGCGTAGTAGCTGACGGTGCCGAGGGCCCAGGCCAGGCACTGCGCGGTGGCGTACCAGTAGCCGTAGCTGATGTTGCGTGACCAGACCAGGTAGACGATCAGCGAGAACGGCGAGATCGGCAGGAACAGCAGGTAGACGAAAGCGAGCACGTGGGCGGCCACGTCGCCGCCGAGGGCCTGGTGGAGCACCACGGCGGGCTCGTTGCCGAAGAAGATGAACCGGTCGATGTGGTGCAGCAGGGTGTCGTGGGTCTGCTTGCCGTAGACCAGCGGCAGGAAGTTCTTGAGGTTCCGGTAGCTGACGTAGGTGACGTAGAAGCTGGCCAGACCGATGACGACCAGGCCGATGCGCTCGCGGGTCCAGTGCTCGTCGATGATGCTCTTGGCGTGGGTCCGGAAGGACCGCATCCGGCGCCGCGAGCGCCACAGCGACCGGGGCACGACGTCGACCACGAAGGCCCCGAGGACCATCATCGGCAGCCGGAACCAGGAGGGGCCGAGCGAGCCGTCGGGATCCTTGAGCCCCTCGCCCAGCGAGAGGCTGGCGACGATGGCGACCGCACCCATCATGAGTGCGACTCCCACAAGGAGTGCATACGCCCGTCGTCTCACGAGGCGACAGTTTAGGTGCTGGGCAGCACGACCCCTGCCACGCCGACGGGGGCGGTCCGGGTGAGATCGACCACCAGCAGGACCTCCTGGCCGACGGCGACCGCCGCACCGCCGCCGGTGGGCAGGTCGGCCACGGCCGGCAGCACCCCGGCGCCGTCGACGGCCACGGTGAGCCGCACCTGGTCCGGAGTGGCCCGGGCCGACTCGACCCGGCCGTGCAGCGAGCCGACCGCGTCGACCCGCAGCGCGGAGCGCCGTAGCGCCACCGGACCGCCGGCCCGTCCGCCGAGGACCGCGCGGGCCGCGTCGCCCTCCAGCACGGTCGCGTAGCCGAGGAACCGGGCCGCCTCGGCGTCGACGGGTGTCCGCCACACCTCGTCGAGGGTGCCGGCCTGGACCACCCGGCCGGCTCGCATCAGCGCCATCCGGTCGGCGACGGCGAACGCCTCCTCCTGGTCGTGGGTGACGAGCAGGGCCGTCGTACCGGCGGCGACGAGGATGTCGCGCAGGTCGTGCGCCAGCCGCTCGCGCAGGTCGCGGTCGAGGGCGGACAGCGGCTCGTCGAGCAGCAGCAGCCGGGGCTCCACCGCGAGGGCCCGGGCCAGGGCGACGCGCTGGCGCTCGCCGCCGGACAGGTGGGTGGTGCTGCGGTCCTCGGTGCCGGGCAGGCCGACCAGCTCGAGCAGCTCGGCGACCCGCCGGGAGACCACGGCCCGGGGGGTGTGCCGCAGCCGGAGCGGGTAGCCGACGTTGCCGGCCACGCTCTGGTGCGGGAAGAGCTGGCTGTCCTGGAACATCAGCGCGAAGCCGCGCTTGTGGGTGGGCGTGCCGGCGAGGTCGCGGCCGTCGTACGACACGGAGCCGGCGTCGAGGGCCTCGAGGCCGGCGACGGCGCGCAGCAGCGTGGACTTGCCGCAGCCGGACGGGCCGAGCACGGCGAGCACCTCACCGGTGGGCAGGTCGAGGCTCACGCCGTCGACCGCGGGCCGGCCGGGGCCGAAGCGCACGGTGAGGTCGCGGACGGTGAGCACGTCAGAACGCTCCCACGGATCCGAGCCGGAGCCGCTCGACGGCGGCCATCACGGCCACGGTCAGCAGCCCGAGTACGACGGACGCGGCGAGCGCCATGCCGAGGTTGGCCTCGCCGGGCCGGGAGATCAGCTGGTAGATCACGACCGGGAGGGTGGGCCGGTCGGGACGGGCCAGGAAGCTCGTCGCGCCGAACTCGCCGAGCGAGACCGCGAACGCGAAGCCGGTGGCGGCGAGCAGCGGCCGCCACACCACCGGCAGGTCGACCGTGAGCAGGACGCGAAGAGGGGAGGCGCCGAGGGACGCAGCGGCCTGGCGCTGCCGGGGCTCGATGGACCGGAGCACCGGCGCGAGCGTCCGCACGACCAGGGGCAGGGCCACCATCGCCTGCGCGATCGGCACGAGCACCGGCGAGCTGCGCAGGTCGAGCGGCGGCCGGTCGAGGGTGACCAGGAAGCCGAAGCCGATGGTCACGGCGGAGACGCCGAGCGGCAGCATGAAGACGGAGTCGAGCACGGCGACGGCCCGGCGCTGGCCGCCGGCGCGGGGCCGGCGGGAGACGACGGCCGAGACCAGGCCACCGAGCAGCAGCGCGAGCAGGGTGGCGTCGACGGCGACCCGCCAGGAGTTCGCGAGCGCCGTCGAGGCCGGCACCAGGAGCGCGCCGCCGGCGCCGGTGGTCGCGAGGTCGCGGTAGTGGCCGAGGCCCCACCCGTCGCCGACCCGCAGCGACCGGAGCACCAGGGTGGCCAGCGGCGCCGCCAGGAACGCCAGCACCAGCGCGGTGACGGCGACCGCGGGAAGGTCCCGGCGCCGTGGTCGGCGGGTGGCGTCGCGTTCGGCGGTGCGGGCCAGGGCGTGCTCGCGGCCGGCGCGGGTCCGCTGGGCGCCGTACAGAAGCAGGGTGACCACGACGAGCTGGAGGATCGACAGCGCGGCCGCCCCCTTCAGGTCGAGCAGCTGGGTGGTGAGCAGGTAGATCTCGGTCTCGACGGTCGCGTAGCGCAGACCCCCGAGGGTGAGCACGACACCGAACGCGGTGGCGCAGAAGAGGAAGACCACGCTGGCGGCCGACACGACACCGGGCAGCAGCGCCGGGAGCGTCACCGTGCGGAGCACCTGGAACGGGGTGGCGCCCAGCGCGGCCGCGGCCTCCTCGCGCCGCCGGTCGAGACCGGCCCACAGCGACCCGACGGTGCGCACCACCACCGCGAGGTTGAAGAACACCATGGCCGCCACGATGGCCACCGGCGAGCCGTCCAGCCCCAGCCCGCCCAGCGGTCCCGAGGAGACCAGCAGGGTGCGGAAGGCGACCCCGACCACGACCGTCGGCATCACGAACGGCATCAGCACGAAGGCGCGGAGCAGGCCGCGCCCGGGGAAGCGCAGCCGGTGCAGCGCGTAGGCCACCGGGAGTCCGAGGAGCACCGTGAACACGGTCGCCGCGGCCGCGGACCAGAGCGTGAACCAGAGCACCCGGTGCACGCGCGGCCGGGCCAGCACGTCGAGCACGCCGGCGACGTCGAGGTGGCCGTCGGTCACGAACCCCCGGCCGACCATGCCGGCCAGGGGCAGCACGAAGAACACCGCGAGCGCCGCCAGCGGGAGCGCCGCGAGCGCGGCGATCCCGGCCCCGGAGCGTGCCCGGCCCGTCATGGCGTACCCGTCGGGTTCGGCATCACCGGGTGGTGATGTCGCTCCACTGCGACAGCCAGGTGCTGCGGTTCTTGGCGACCTCGGCCGGCGGCACGGTGAACGGCTTGGGCGCGGTCTTCGCGTACTTGGCCCAGTCCGCGGGGAGCGCCACGTCGCGGTCGACCGGGTAGACGTACATGTTCTCCGGGAGCGCCTGCTGGAAGGACTTGTGCGTCATGAAGTCGATGAACGCCCGGGCACCTTCGGGGTTCTTCGCACCCTTCAGCACCCCGGCGTACTCGACCTGACGGAAGCAGGTGTCGAGCAGCGCGCTGGTGGTCGGCTTCGTCTCGCCCTCGGGGATCGTGAACGGCGGGGACGACGAGTAGGACAGCACGATCGGCCGGTCGCCCTTGCCGCCGCCCGCGGTGAAGTCCACCTCGTAGGCGTCGGACCACCCGGAGGTCACCTTGGCGCCGTTGGCCATCAGCTTCGACCAGTAGTCCTGCCAGCCGTCGCCGTACTTCGCGATGGTGGTGAGCAGGAACGCCAGCCCGGGCGAGGAGCTCGACGCGCCGGGGGTCACGAACAGGCTCTTGTAGTCGGGGTCGGTGAGGTCGTCGAGGGTGCGCGGCGGCGTGACCTCGTGCTGACGGAACCAGGTGTCGTCGATGTTCACGCACACGTCGCCGTAGTCGACCGGGGTGAGCTGTCCGGCGTCGGCGGGGTCGCCGAGCACGTACGACGAGGCCGAGGCGGGCAGGTCCTTCGGGGTGTAGTCGGCGAGCACGCCCTCGTCGACGGCCCGGGACGCGAAGGTGTTGTCGATGCCGTAGGTCATGTCGGCGATCGGCGACCCCTTGGTCAGCACCAGCTTGTTGGTGAGCTGGCCGGCGTCGCCGTTCGGCTCGATCCTGACCGGTGTAGCCGGTCTGGTCCGTGAACTCCTTGAGCACCTTCTTCGACATGGCCCACGAGTCGTGCGTGGCGACGACGACGGTCTTCGCTCCGGAGCCGGCCGACTCGTCCGTCGTACCTCCGACGGAGCAGGCGGCGGTGCCCAGCGCAAGGGTCACGGCGGCCGCGGTCAGGGTCTTGCTGGTGGTGAGCGCGCGCAGTGCGTGCATGTGTCGTCTCCCGTTCGTCCTGGGAGGGGACCGCAACGCGGTCGAGACTCGACTTCCTTCGCCGGTGCTAACCGAATCAGGTTCGAGGGTCTGCGGGTGGTCCGCACTCTCAGCGCCCCTTGCGGCGCTCCCCTGTCGTTCCCCTGAAGGCTACAACCGCCGCGCCGGTGGGTAACCTCCCCGGGTGCCCAGCTTCCGCCACCAGGTCCTGACCTGGGTGATCCCGAGACTCCGGGGCAGCGGGGAGGTGCACGGCGCCGAGGCCGTCGAGCGGCTGCGCCGGGACCTGCTGGCCGCCCAGGCGAAGGCGGACCCGTCCCCGCCGCGACGGGTGGCGAAGGCGTTCGACGTCGGCCGCTCCGAGGTCGCCGGCATGCCGGTCTTCGACCTGCGGGTGCCGGGAACCGCGCCGGACCGGACGGTGCTCTACGTGCACGGCGGCGGCTTCGTCTCCGGTCCGGACCGGTTCCACTGGAGGTACGCCGCGCGGCTGGCCCGCCGGCTGGGCGTGCGGGTCGTGCTGCCGGTGTACCCGCTCACACCGGAGCACACCTGGAAGGACGCGACCCCGCCGCTCGTCGAGCTGTTCGAGCAGGTCGCCGTCGAGTCCGCGCAGGGCGTCGTCCTGATGGGCGACTCGGCGGGCGGCGGCCTGGCCGTGCTGCTGGCGCAGCAGATCGCGCGCCGGCCCGGACCGCAGCCGACGCACGTGGTGGTGTTCGCACCCTGGCTCGACCTGACCGGCGAGACCCCAGGGACGGAGGAGGCCGCGGAGCGCGACCCGTGGCTGAACCTCAGCAAGCTCCGGATCTACGGCGGCTGGTGGGGCGGCGGACGGCCGCCGGCCCCGGAGGCCAGCCCGCTCGCGAACGACCTGTCCGGGCTGCCGCCGACGCTGATGTTCTGCGGCACCCGTGACCTCCTGCATCCTCAGGCGGTGGCGCTGGTGGCCGCCGCGGAGCGGGCGGGTGTGCCGATGACGTACGTCGAGGGGCCGGGACTGCTGCACGTCTACCCGATCCTGCCGATCCCCGAGGCCCGAGCCGCCTTCGAGCGGGTGGAGGCCTTCCTCTGATGCTCTCGCGTGTCTGGGACGCGCTGCGCACGCCGTTCTGGGTCGGTCGGATCGTGTTCCTCGTCGGCGCGGTGACGCTGGCCAGCGCCGTGCTCCCGTCCTTCCGGGACCGCACCGAGCTGATCAACCAGCTGGTGCCCGCGGTCTTCCCCGCGGCCGCCACCACCGGCGCGGCAGCCGTCGGGCTGATCCTCATCGTCATCTCGCGGGCGCTGCGTCGCGGCAAGTACCGCGCCTGGCTGCTGGCCACCCTGCTGGCCGCGCTCGCGGCGGCCCTGCACGTGCTCAAGGGCCTCGACGTCGAGGAGGCGGTGCTCTCGCTGGCGCTGTTCGTCCTGCTGCTGGCGTCGCGCCGCAACTTCACCGCCAAGCCGGACCCGCGCTCCACGCCGCGGGTGCTCGCCGTGGTGGTCCTCGGAACGGTCTTCGCGACGGTGCTCGGCTGGTTGTGGCTGGCGATCGACGCCGACGGCCAGGCCCCAGGTACGTCGACCCCCGACCGTTTCACCCAGGCGTTCCTCGGGCTGGTCGGGATCAGCGGGCCGGTCGAGTTCGTGGACACCCGGGACGGCGCCCGGGCGGCCATCGCGCTGGTGGTGCTCGGGGCGGCGGTGCTGCTCGTCGCGTTCCTGGTCGCGCTCGCGCCGGCGGACGGGCCGCACGGCCTCGACGCGGACGAGGAGACCCGGCTGCGGACCATGCTCGACCGGTGGGGCGGCATCGACTCGCTGTCCTACTTCTCGCTGCGCGACGACCGGTCGGTGATCTTCTCGAGCACCGGCAAGGCGGCCGTGACCTACCGCGTCGTGGGCACCGTCTCGCTCGCCGCGGGCGACCCGCTCGGCGACCCCGAGGCCTGGCCCGGCGCGATCGCGGCCTGGCTCACCGAGGCCAAGTCGTTCGGCTGGGTGCCGGCGGTGCTGGCCGCGAGCGAGCGCGGTGCCGAGGCGTTCCACCGGGTCGGCATGGACGCCCTCGAGCTCGGCGACGAGGCGATCCTGCACGTCTGCGACTTCTCCTTGGAGGGACGCAGCATGCGCGTGGTCCGGCAGGCGGTCTCCCGCTGCGAGCGGGCCGGGCTCACCGTGTCCTGCCACCGGGTCGCCGACCTCGACGACGAGACCCTCACGACCGTGCGGACCCGTGCCGACCAGTGGCGGGACGGCGAGGTCGAGCGCGGCTTCTCGATGGCGCTCGGGCGCTTCGGGGAGCGCCGCGACGACCGTTCGGTCGTGGTGCTGTGCCGCGACGCCGAGGGTGATCTGCGCGGGCTGCTGCACTTCGTCCCGTGGGGCAAGGACGGCCTCTCCCTCGACCTGATGCGCCGGGACCGGGCCGCTGAGAACGGCATCGTCGAGCAGATGGTCGCCGCGCTGATGGCCGCCACCGAGGAGCTCGGCGTCACCCGGGTCTCGCTGAACTTCGCGGTGTTCCGCAGCGTCTTCGCCCGCGGGGAGCGGCTCGGCGCCGGCCCGGTGCTGCGGGTCTGGCGGGCGATGCTGCTCTGGGCGTCGCGCTTCTGGCAGATCGAGTCGCTCTACCGCGCGAACGCGAAGTACCAGCCCGAGTGGGTGCCCCGCTTCGTCTGCTTCCGCTCCTCCGCGGACCTGCCGCGGGTCAGCGTCGCCGCGCTGCGCGCCGAGGCGTTCCTCGTCGCGCCGACGTGGGTGCAGCGGTTCGTCCGCTCCTGACTGCCCGGGCACTCTCCCGGGTGATCGAGTGGCTCGCCCCGGGTGATCGAGTGCCTCCCGGGTGATCGAGTGCTCCCGGGTGATCGAGTGCCTCCCCCGGCTGATCGAGGCCTCCCCCCGGGTGATCGAGTGCCTCCCCCGGGTGATCGAGTGCGCTCCCACCGGGTGATCGAGCCCGTCGAGACCGCGCGAGGCGGGTGGCCGCGGAGGCGGCACCGAGCCAGGTGTGCGGCTAGCCGGGCGCAGCTCCAGCCGAGCCGCGGGCGCCTCGCTCAGCCAGAAGCTCGGACCAGCCGGGCGCAGCGCGACGGGCAGCCGGGCGCGAGCCCTCGAAGGCGTTGGGCGCGGAACACCGAGGGGAGCCGCCGCTCGACCGCGCGCTCGTGATATGGCCCCATCGCTGGTTGAGGTGCGGCGGAGCGTGGAGCCGCCTCGAAACCTGGTGGGCACCGAGGTTTCGAGGCTCGCGCGCTCGCACCTCAACCGACGTGGTCCGGCGCGAGGCGGGTGGCCGCGGAGGCGGCACCGAGCCAGGTGTGCGGGTTGCCGGCCCAGCACCAGCCGAGCCGCGGGGCGCCCTTGCTCACCCAGAGGCTCGGCACCCGCTTCGTGTACGGCGCGACGGGGCTGCGGGTCGCGAGCGCCTGGAAGGCGTTGTGGTCGCGGAACACCGAGGGGAAGCTGCCGCACGACCGCGACGCCCTCGTCGAGGGTGAGCGGCGTGCGACCGGCGGCCCGGACCATCGGCAGGGCGTCGTCGGGGCGCACGTTCAGCGTCTCGGGCCCGGTGCCGACGTCGGCCAGCAGGTACACCGGTCCGGGCACGTCGAGGGCGTCGCGGTAGGTCGGCAGCTCGTCGTGCATGTCGGTCCAGCCGTCCTTGCCGCGGACCGAGATGCGGCCCACCTCGTCGAGGGTGGGCAGCAGGGCCGAGGTCGCGACGAGCACGAACGGGTAGCGGCCCTCCCCCGCGACGGGCAGGTCGTCGAGCAGGTCGTGCAGCGGGTCGACGTACGCCTGGAGGGTGTCGCCGGCGAAGGGAAGGTAGGTGCGGATCTGACGCTCGAGCTCGTCGTGCATGCACGCTCCGGGTATGGGGAACACAAGGCGCAGGCTCAACGGCGCGCGGGACTCCGGAGTTCCCTCCAGGGGTTCACAGAAAGTGTAACTGTGAGTTACATTTTCGAGCCAGGCGAACGCAGGAGGAAGCACCGGATGACCGACAGCGACGTCCGCTCGACCCCGCGGCTGGACTGGCAGCGGGTCCGTGGCCTCGCCGGCCGGCTGACCACGCCGCTGCACCCCGACGACTACCTGTCCCTCATCAACCCGCTCTGGTCGGCCCGCGAGCTCCGCGGCCGCATCGAGAAGGTGGTGCCGGAGACCGAGGACTCGGCGACGCTGGCGATCCGGCCCGGGTGGGGGTGGTCGTTCGACCACCAGGCGGGGCAGTACATCGGCATCGGCGTCGAGATCGACGGCCGCTTCCACTGGCGGTCCTACTCCCTGAGCTCGGTGCCCACGCGCAGCCGCGGCCTGATCACGATCACCGTGCGCGCGATGCCGGAGGGGTTCCTCTCCGACCACCTGGTGCGCGGTCTCGCGCCCGGCACGATCGTGCGGCTGGCCGCCCCGGCCGGCGAGTTCACGCTGCCGGACCCGCCGCCGGCCAAGACGCTGTTCCTCGTCGGCGGCAGCGGCATCACACCGGTCATCTCGATGCTGCGCACCCTCGACCGGCGCGGCACGATGCCCGACGCCGTACTGATCTACTCCTCGCCGACCGAGGACCGGATGATCTTCCGCGACGAGCTGCGGGGGCTGCACGACACGCACCCCGGGCTGCGCGTCGTCGAGCGGTTCACCGACCGGCAGGGCATGTTCGCCCTCCACGAGCTCGACACCGTCTGCCCCGACTGGCGCGAGCGCGGCACCTGGGCGTGCGGCCCGGCACCGATGCTCGACGCCGCCGAGGAGCACTGGCGCGAGGCCGGACCTCGAGGACCAGCTGCACCTCGAGCGGTTCTCCCTCGACCTCGGCGGCAGCGACGCCGAGGGCGGCACGATCACCTTCGCCAACTCCGGCAAGCAGGTCGAGGTCGACGGCGCGACCACGCTGCTCGAGGCCGGCGAGAAGGCCGGCGTCGGCATGCCCTACGGCTGCCGCATCGGCATCTGCCACACCTGCACGCTCGTGATGGCGAAGGGCCGGATCAAGGACCTGCGCAACGGCGAGGAGCACGCCGACCCCAACGAGGCCGTCCAGACGTGCGTCACCGCCGCGTGCGGCGACGTCACGCTCAACATCTAGCCCGACAGGGAGACGAGGCACCATGGCCATCTCGGACGTCAAGGAGTACACCCACCTCACCGAGGAGCAGGTCGAGGAGCTCGGCCGCGAGCTCGACGCGATCCGTGAGGAGATCGAGGCCTCCCGCGGCGCCGACGACGCGGCGTACATCAACCGGATGATCACCATCCAGCGTCGGCTTGCCGCGGCCGGCCGGGTCACCCTGTTCGCCAGCAGGTGGAAGCCGGCGTTCTTCGCCGGCGCCGCCATGCTCGGGGTCGCCAAGATCCTGGAGAACATGGAGATCGGCCACAACGTCATGCACGGCCAGTGGGACTGGATGAACGACCCCGAGATCCACTCCAGCAACTGGGAGTGGGACACCGCGCAGCCGGCCGAGCAGTGGAAGCACTCGCACAACTACGTGCACCACCAGTTCACCAACGTGCTCGGCCACGACAACGACATCGGGTACGGCATCCTGCGGATGGCCCGCGAGCAGAAGTGGCACCCGGTCAACGTCGGGCAGCCGGTCTACAACACGCTGCTCGCGCTGCTGTTCCAGTGGGGCGTGGCGCTGCACGACCTCGACCTCGAGGCGATCCGCAAGGGCCGCAAGGACCCCAAGGAGATGAAGCGCCAGCTCAAGCAGATCCGCCGCAAGATCAGCCGGCAGATCAGCAAGGACTACGTGGTCTACCCGCTGCTGTCCGGGCCCAACGCGCTGTCGACGATGAAGGCCAACGCGCTGGCCAACCTGATGCGCAACCTGTGGTCCTACACGATCATCTTCTGCGGCCACTTCCCCGACGGCGCGATGCACTTCACCGAGGAGGAGCTGGAGGACGAGACCCGCGCGGAGTGGTACCTCCGGCAGATGCTCGGCTCGGCGAACTTCGAGGGCGGCCCGCTGCTGCACATCATGTCCGGCAACCTCGGCTTCCAGATCGAGCACCACCTCTACCCCGACCTGCCGAGCAACCGGTACGCCGAGATCAGCGTCAAGGTGAAGGACATCTGCCGGCGCTACGGCATCCCCTACACGGTCGGCCCGCTGCACAAGCAGTACGGCCAGGCGCTGCGCACGATCATCAAGCTGTCGCTGCCCAACGGGATGACCACCGACACCGACCAGACCCTCACCTCCGGACCGCGTCCCGCCAGCGCCGGCTCACCGACGCCGAGCGGCCGATCCGGCGCACGGAGACGGGCACCTGGTCGACCCGGCGGACGGCGTGAGGGACGGTACGGCGGCCCGGCTGCGCGTCGACCTCTCGGAGCGGCGGCACGACCTGCGGCACGACGTGCCCGTGCCGTTCGCCAGCGACCCGTTCGCGGGCTACGGCACCGACCACCGGCATGCCGCCGACCGGGCCGGTCGACCTCGGCGGCGTGGTGAAGGCGCGGGCGATCCAGTGCGCGCTGTCGCGGGTCTGCGGGCTGTGCGGCCTGTCGCTGGCGACCGGACCCGCGGCGGCGACGACGTTCGTCGGGTCGGTCGCCGAGGCCGACGCCAACACGTTCGCCTTCCCGCCGGTGCACATGGACTGTGCGGAGCTCGCGCTCGACACCTACCCCGCGCTGCGCGTGCCGGTGCTCGGGCAGCGGCTCGTGCTCGCGGAGTGGGCCGTCGTGGTCACCGGCGGCTTCGAGCTGGAGCGGCCCGCGGAGCGCGGCGCCCCGGTGCTGTTCCACCCGAACTCCGTCTCGAGCCGGGCGACCGTCACGCCCGGGTGAGGTCCCGCGCCTCCGCGAGGTGCCCGAGCTTGTCGGGGTTGCGGACCAGGTAGATCGCCTCCACCCTGCCCGTCCGCGACCGTGAAGGTGGCGAAGGCGTCGAGCACGCCGTCGACGTAGAGCAGCACGCCCGGGCGGCCGTTGGCACGTGGTCCACTCGACGGTGAAGCTCGCCGGCGCTTGCGGTCGGATCCCGTGCAGCCACCGCGCCACCTTGTCCGCGCCGTGGATCGGGCGCAACGCGGCCTGCGTCTTGCCGCCGCCGTCGGTCAGCAGCACCACGTCGGGCGACATCACGTCGAGCAGCTGCTGGACGTCGCCGGTGGCCGCCGCGGCCAGGAACCGCTCCGCCACCGTGACCGCGTCGGCGGGCGGCTCGACGCGGGGCCGCCGGGCCTGCACGTGCTTGCGGGCCCGGCTCGCCACCTGCCGCACGGCCTCGGTCGAGCGCTCGGTGGCGGTCGCGATCTCGTCGTACTCGAAGCCGAAGACCTCGCGCAGCACGAACACCGCCCGCTCCAGGGGCGTCAGCGTCTCCAGCACGACGAGCATCGCGATCGACACCGAGTCGGCCAGCTCGACGTCGTCGGCCACGTCCGGCGTGGTCGCCAGCGGCTCGGGCAGCCACGGCCCGACGTACGCCTCGCGCCGGCGCTTGAGCGTGCGCAGCCGGTTGAGCGCCTGGCGGGTGACCAGCCGCACGAGGTAGGCGCGCGGGTCACGGACCTCGGTCAGGTCGACGTCGGACCAGCGCAGCCACGAGTCCTGGAGCACGTCCTCGGTGTCGGCGACGCTGCCGAGCATCTCGTAGGCGACCGTGAACAGCAGGCCGCGGTGCTCCTCGAAGGCGTCGGACCGTCGGTCATGGGCCGCGACAGCTCGCACCGGTCCGCGAAGCCCTGGCTGGTCAGGCCGAGCGCGCTGTTGAACCGGGACCGTTCGTTCTCCACGGCCACCATCATGGTCAGCTCGACGAACCCGTCCACCCCGAGGTCGGCGCGCAGCGCGTCGGCCATCGCGTCGGTGACGGCCGGCGGCGTGGCGGTCATCGCCTCGGCGTACTCCAGCACCCGGCGCTCGACGCGGGGTGAACACGTCGGACTCGCGCCATCGCGGCACCTCCTTGATCTTGTCGACGCGCAGGCCCTGGCTGTGGGCGGCGAAGTAGCCGAAGTCCAGGCACCACGAGCAGCCGATGACCGCGGCGCTGCGCTGTCTGCGCGAGCACCTTGAGGTCCGGGTCGAGCCGGTCCCACCGTGGCGACGCGACGCTCGAAGCCGAGCACCGCCTTGAGCATCGGCACGTGGTGCAGCAGGGCGAGGCCGTTGTCGGGCACGTCGCCGTAGGTGCGCCGGGCGTACCACGCCAGCAACCGGCCGAACACGCCGCGCGGGTCGTCGAGCGGGACCGGGCCAGCGCACGGCGCTCCTCGGCGCTGACGGGCGGTGGTGATGCTCATGTCTCCTCCTCGGGGATTCGTGTCCTGTCGGGATGGAGACACCGGCCGGCCCGGATCTGTGACATCGGGTCCGGTCGTAGGCTCCCGGTCGTGACCGAGTACGACGTGCGGGTGGCCGGGTTCGACGGAGCTCGACACGCTCACGGCCTACCGGCTGTGGCAGCTGCGCGAGTCGGTGTTCGTGGTGGAGCAGGAGTGCGCCTACCAGGAGCTCGACGGGCGGGACGTCGAGCCCGGCACCCGGCACCTGTGGGTCGAGGCCGACGCGCCGGCCGACGGACCGGTCGGCTACCTGCGGCTGCTCGACGAGGGCGACCACGCGCGGATCGGCCGGGTGCTGGTCGCGCCGTCGCACCGCGGTCGCGGGGTGTCCGGTGCGTTGATGCGCGCCGCGCTCGACGTCATCGGCGACCGGCCCTCGGTGCTGTCCGCGCAGACCCCGCTGGCCGGCTGGTACGCCACCTTCGGCTACGTCCCCGACGGCGACCCCTTCGTCGAGGACGGCATCCCGCACACCCCCATGCGCCGACAGCCCGTCTAGGCCCAGCGGAGACGCTGCAGGGTGTTGGTGGCGTCGTCGACGAAGACCAGGGAGTGGGGACCTGGGAGGGCGAGACCGAACAGCGCTCCGGCCCCTCGAGGTGAACCGCTCCGGTCCACGGTGCGGACGCTGACCTGTCGACCGTGAGGTGTGGTCTCGACGAGGTTGCCGTTCCCCGCGTTGGCGCTGACCAGGTCGCCGTTCGGCGCGAGCGCGAGTCCAAGCGGCGCCACTGAGGGCTCCTCCTCGCGTGACCGTCATGCCACGTCCGAGGGTGTGGGGCAGGGCCAACGCGTCCGGGATGACGGCCAGCCGGTTGGTCAGCGTGTCCGCGACGTACAGCGACCCGTTCCTCGCCCAGGGCGAGACCGGTCGGTCCGACGACGAGGGCGGCCGGGTCGGTCTTCTCGGCGAAGCCGCTGCCGACCACGGTGGTGCCGACGCGCCGAGGGGGACGGTTGCCGCGCAGCCGCAGGGTGACGCGCACGACGGTGCCTCGGTGGACCACGGCGCCGTGACCGGCGACCGTCCCGTTGAGGACGTTGGTCACGAACAGCTGCGACCTGCCGCCGGCCGGGGGCGATCGTCATGTCCCAGGGACCGTTGATGCCGTTGCCGCGCAGCGTCTCGCGGACGCGACCATGGCTGTCGAGGACGATGAGACAGCCCGCCTTGGCGGTGGCCGCCGTGCCGTCGGACGTCGGGAGGCTGCCGACCACGACCCACCCGGAACGGAGCACGCCGAGCGCGGTCGTCAGCCCCACGCCACCGGGGCACCGTCCGGGCAGGGCACGCGGCAGGTGCGGCGAACGTGCTGCGGCGGCCGCCCGGGCCGATCGAGACGATGGTCGTGCCGGTGCCCTGCGCGTTGCTCCGGTCGTTGAAGTTGCTGACCAGGACGTGTCCACGCTGCAGCCGTCCTGTCGTACGGCGTACGACGGCGACGCCGTACGGGTTGACGTCCCCGTTCGCCGGCACGGTCGATGCGACACGCGTCTGGCTGTGCAGCGACCCCAGGAAGCTCGGCGGTGGGGCCTGCGCTCCCGCGACGGGTGCCGCGGGAGCCACCGCCAGAACTGCGCCCCCGATGGCCATCGGAACAAGAGCCGCAAGGCGGGCACTGAGTCTCATGCGATTTCCTCCCGTCGGAACGGTGAAGCGACCAGGAACATGAAGATGCCTCCGAGGAAGTGAACGTCGACGGCGGTCAGGGGTTCACGCGCTGCGGGAGGCAGCCGGACACGCCTAGTCCAGCCTCACGGCCGCGTGCTCGGCGTCAGCGGGAGGCGGGGGCGGGGAGCGCGTAGACGTCGACGCCGTCGGTCTCGGTGCGCGTGAGCTCGCCGCCGGGCGGCGAGCAGCTGCAGGTGCGCGTGCGTCTCCATCGTGGCCAGGGCAGCGTTGAACACGTCGAGGTCGTCGAGCCGCTTCGCGTGCCGGGTCCAGGGCAGCTCGCCCGCCACGTCGTACGCCGTCGCGCCGGCCGGCCCGGACGGCGGCGAGGCAGAGGGCCAGCCGTTCGTCGTGGTGGGCGACCAGCTCGTCGACGCGGGCGTGCGAGGAGGCGGTGACCGGGCCGTGCGCGGGCAGCAGCCGCAGGTCCGGCATCGCCCGCACCTTGGCCAGGGAGGTCAGGAAGTCGCCGAGCGGCTGCGGTGCGTAGGCAGGCTCGAACCCGATCGACGGGGTGATCGTCGGCAGCACGTGGTCGCCCGCGAACAGCAGCCCCGCGCCGCGGTCGGCGAACACGTAGTGGCCCTGCGTGTGGCCGGGCGTGGAGACCGCGTCGAGGGTGCGGGTGCCGACCTCGAGCGTGTGGTCGCCGTCGAGCCAGGAGTCGGGGTAGCTCCCACGGCGAGGGGTCCGGCCGCTCGCCCTCGAACGCCTTCTCCCACCCCCGGGCCACGCCGCTCCGCTCCGCACCGCCGCAGCTGCGGGATCGTCGGGTCGTCCCCGAGGCCGTCGCGGACCAGGTCGAGGGTGCCCTTGTCCCCGAGGCCGAGACTGACGTGCGACCCGACCTCGCGACGTACGGCCACCGCCTGCGTGTAGTGGTCGCGGTGCACGTGGGTGACCAGGAACCGCGTGATGTCGGTGACCTTGGCACCCATCGACGCGAGCGCGTCGTCCAGCCGGGCGCGCGCCGCCTCGACGGCCCACCCGCCGTCGACGAGGGTCAGCCCCTCCTCGGTCTCGAGGGCGTACACGTTGACCGCCCGCAACCCGTCCATCGGCAACGGCAGCGGGATCCGGTGCACGCCGGCGGCCACCTCGAAGGCGCCCGGCTCGGTCCAGTGCGGGTCGCTCGTCGGGTTGCTCGGCACGGCCCGAGTCTGTCAGCGGGGCCGGCGGCTCAGGCCTCCGCCTCACCCTCGTCGGAGTTCGGGTCGTTGAACGGGCCGATGTCCGGGTCGTCCTCGGAGTCGGTGAACTGGCCCTTCACCACGTCGAAGTCGCGGTCGGTGTTGTCGATCTCCGCGTTGTCCGGGCGGTTGTCCGGGTCGAGCCGCTTCTCGCGCTCCTCCTCGATGGCCTCGAGGTCCGGGCTCCTGCTCTGTCGACTCGTCGGTCTCCGTGGCCTCGTCGGACGCCGGCTCGCTCAATGTCTCTCCCGAGATGTGGGGTCTGTGGCCACCCACGAAACCCGGCGGTCCCGTGGGTGTCAACGGTGCGACGCGTGGCTACGCCACGACGTCGGTCGAGGTGCGAGCGAGGACCGACGTGGTCGAGGTGCGAGCTGCGCGAGCCACCCACGTTGGCTGAGTCGCCGGGTTAGCGGTGGCGCCTTGGTCGCGCCGCTCACTCCGGTGACTACGGCGCTGCCGGTAGTTTCGAGGCCCTCGCCTAGCGGCTCGGGCACCTCAGTCGTACGTCCGGGCTGCGGGTCGGCACTTCGTCCTCGAAGTCACCCTCGATGGCGACGAGCTTGTAGCTCCCGGTCAGGCGTACGTCGACCACCTGGCCGTTCGTGCGGGTCACCTCGACCTCCCACGTGGCGCCGTTCTCGGAGTCGCGCTCGACGGAGTGCGGCGTCGCGCCCGGGGTGTACTTGAGGGCGGCGGTCGTGGCGCGGTCGGCCTCGACCCCGGTCACGGTGGCGTCATCACCGTTGTTGCCCGACGCGAACGCGACGCCCCCCACGGCGACCGCGGCCACGAGCCCGATGCCGGCGGCCAGTGCTGCTCTGCGCTTCTTCATCACTGCATCCTCTCTGGGGCGACGCGTTCAGCGCCGGGTCATCCGGACCAGCTCGTTGCGGTCCTTCTCGTGCAAGGCGTTCTCGAGCACGACGCCGACGCCCTTCGCGTAGTACTTGACCTCGTCGCCGCCCGGCTCGAGGCGGGTGAAGTCCTTGGTCTTGAGCAGGCCTCGCAGGGAGCCGTACGGCACGTCGGCGGCGCCGGCGCGCGACAGCACGCGGGCCTGGTCCTCGGCGACGCCCTTGCGGTACTCCTGCCGGTAGCCGTCGCCGACCCGCGGGTGCGCCTCCATCACGATGCCCGCGCTGGCGCCGTGCCGGCCGGCCTGCCACGACCCTGCGCGCGAGACGGTGCCGCCGTCGTACGCCTTGGTGTTCTCGCCGAAGTACCAGACGTTGCCGCGCCGGTCCTGGGCGAACCAGTCGTAGGTGTTCTCGAGCAGCGTGCCGTTGCCACGGCGGGTCACGTCGTGCACGACGACCGTGCGGACCCCGTCGACGACCTTCGTGGTCTGCAGCACCGTGACCACTGTGCGCTCGGTGCCGTCGGCGGTGTGCCCGACGAAGCGCCAGCGGGTGCCCGGCCGCATCGGCATCCACGGGTTGTCGATCTTCGTGGAGAACTGCGACGCCGGTGGGTGCCGGGGGACGGGCGGGTCGGCCTGCCGCGCGACCGCGGACGGTGCCGCGAGCGTGGTGGCTGCCAGGCCGAGGGCGAGCGGGACGGTGAGCTTGCGGGGTGTCATGGCGACCACCTTGCCCGCGGCTCGCTGAAGGCCCGCTGAATGCCGACGACGAGGCGGGTTCAGCGCTCCTTCAGCGCGACGGTGGGACGCTGGAGGGATGCGGATCCTCGTGGTCGACGACGACGCGCACGTCGCGGGGTCGGTGACGTCGTGGGCTCGAGGGCGAGGGGTACGCCGTGGACGTGGCGTTCGACGGGACCGAGGGCCACTGGCTGGCCAGCGAGAACCCCTACGACGCGATGGTGCTCGACTCGATGCTGCCGGGCATGAGCGGCGACGAGCTGTGCGCGCGGCTGCGCGCGGCGGGCGTGTGGACGCCGATCCTGATGCTCACCGCGCGCAGCGGCGAGTCCGACGAGGCGCAGGCGCTCGACGCCGGCGCGGACGACTTCCTCTCCAAGCCCTTCTCGTACGTCGTCCTGCTGGCCCGGCTGCGCGCGCTGCTGCGACGGGGCGGGGCGGAGCGACCGGCGGTGCTCGTCGCCGGGGACCTCACGCTCGACCCGGCCACGCACCGCGTCGCCCGCGGCGACGTCGAGGTGGCGCTGAGCCCACGGCAGTTCTCGCTGCTGGAGTACTTCCTCCGGCACGCGGGCGAGGTGCTCCCGAAGAGCCGGATCCTCGAGCACGTCTGGGACTTCTCGTTCGAGGGCGACCCCAACATCGTCGAGGTCTACGTGCGCCAGCTGCGGCTGCGGGTCGACGAGCCGTTCGGCCGGTCGGCGCTGCAGACCGTGCGCGGCGCCGGCTACCGGCTGGACCCCGACGGTGGCTGACCGACGGGGCTGGCCGCGCTCGGTCCGGGCCCGCACGACGCTGCTCGCGACGCACTGGTGTCCGCGGTCGCGCTGGTGCCTCGGCTCCGTGCTGCTGCTGCTCACCCTCGACCGGTCGCTGTACAACGCCGGCGACGACCTGGCCCGCAGCCGGGTGGCCGACCTGGCCGCGGCGGCCGCGGCCGGACGGCTGCCGCACCCGCCGAACGTCGGCGACAACGGCGTCGCCCAGGTGTTCTCCGCCGACGGGCGGGTGCTCACCGCCTCCGCGAACATCACCGGCTCCCCGCCGATCACCCGCCCGGCCAGGACGGCGACACCCACCATGCGGGTGCTGCACGGCGCCGCGGACGACAAGGAGAAGGAGAACTACCGGGTCTGGGTCGCCCGCGCCGACAGCCAGGACGGACCGGTCACGGTGGTCGCCGGGGCGAGCATCGAGTCGGTCGGCGAGGCGTCACGCACCCTTCGGCGTGACCTGCTCGTCGGCGTGCCCCTGCTGGTCCTCCTGGTCGCCGCCGGCACCTGGCTGGTCGTCGGCCGGACGCTCCGCCCGGTCGAGGACATCCGCGCCGAGGTGGCCGGGATCGGCGACGCCGACCTCGGCCGGCGGGTGCCGGTGCCCGCCACCGGCGACGAGGTCGGCCGGCTCGCGCTCACCATGAACGAGATGCTCGTCAGGCTCGAGGACGCCAGCCGCCGGCAGCGGGAGTTCGTCGCCGACGCCTCGCACGAGCTGCAGAGCCCGGTCACCGCCCTGCGCACCCAGCTCGAGGTGAGCCTGGCGACCGGCGAGGACGACTGGCCCGCGGCCGCGCGCCGGATGCTCGGCGACACCGACCAGATGGAGCGGCTGGTGCGGGACCTCCTCTTCCTGGCGCGTACGACGGGCGACCCGGCGCCGCACCAGCGGTCCCTGCTCGACCTCGACGACGTGACGCTCGAGGAGGCCGCACGGGTCAGGACCCGGTCCGACGTCCGCGTCGACACGTCGCGGGTCTCGGCCGCCCCGGTCCGCGGGGACGCCGACGAGCTGCGGCGGCTGGTGCGCAACCTGCTGGAGAACGCGGTCCGGCACGCCACGTCCGTCGTACAGCTGGACCTGCGGCGGCGTGGACGGCGTCGCCGTCCTGGACGTCACCGACGACGGGCCGGGCATCGCGGCGGAGGACCGCGACCGGGTGTTCGACCGGTTCTTCACCGCCGACGGCGCACGCCGCCGCGGCTCCGGCAGCGGGCTCGGGCTGGCCATCGCCCGCTCGGTGGCGGTGCGGCACGCCGGCACGCTCGACCTGGTCGGCAGCAACGGGACCGGCGCGCACTTCCGGCTGACCCTCCCGACGACCGGGCCTGAGGGATGATCGGTGGGTGCTGAGTGACGAGCAGATCGCGGCCCTGACGCCGCACGAGCGCCGCGACCTGATCAAGCGGCTGGCCCGGCCGGTGGACGACATCGTGCCGTCGCAGGGGTGGCTGCGCCGCACCCGCGAGCTGCGCATCCTGCTCGTCGTGGGCAGCGCGGTCCTGCTGGTCCCGTGGATCGCCTACCTCGCGGTGACGCTGCCGCCGCAGTACGTCGCCGACAACTGGGACGTCACCTGGGTCGGCTTCGACGTGCTGCTGCTGGCGATGATGGTGGCGACCGCCGTGCTCGGCTACCTGCGCCGGCAGCTGCTGGTGGTCACCGCGTTCGCGACCGGGGTGCTGCTGGTCTGCGACGCGTGGTTCGACGTGCTCACCGCGCACGGGGACGACCAGGTGTGGTCGGTCGTCGCGGCCGTCGTGGTCGAGCTGCCTCTCGCGGCGGTGCTGATCACGGGGTCGCTGCAGATCCTCCGGCTGGTCGCGGCACGCCTGTGGGCGCTCGACCCCGGCCAGCACGCCTGGCAGGTGCGGATCCCGCTGCCGAGCGAGGCCGACACCGCGGTACGCCGCCGGACCCGCGTCAGATGAGACACATCTCGTTGTCGTGCACGGGCCGCCGCTCGTAGCGTCGGCTGTGATGACGACGACGACGCGCACCTCTCCGGGGCTCACCTCGGGAAGCCGCGAGCTGCGTCGTCTCAACGTCGCGATGCTGTTCGCCGCGCTGGCGGCGTTCGGGCTGCTCTACTCCACGCAGGCGCTGCTGCCCGCGATCGGCGCGGACTTCGGGGTCGGACCCACCGCCGCGAGCCTCACGGTGTCGGCGGCGACCGGCGCCCTGGCGCTCGCGATCCTGCCGTTGTCGTCGCTGGCCGAGTCGGTCGGCCGGGTGCCGGTGATGCGGGCCGGGCTGCTGGTCGGCTGCCTGTGCACGTTCGCGGCCGCGGCCGCGCCGGTCTTCTGGGTGCTGGTGCTGGCCCGCGGGCTGGTGGGGGTCTCGCTCGCCGCCGTCGTGGCGGTCGCCGTCGCGCACCTCGGCGACGAGGTGCACCCGGCGGAGCTGGGGACGGCGATCGGGGTGTACGTCGCCGGCAACACCCTCGGCGGCATCTCCGGCCGGCTGATCCCAGGACTGGTCGAGGAGAGCAGCTCCTGGCGCGCGGCGGTCGCCCTGCTCGGGGTGGTCGCGCTGGTCGCCGCCCTGACCTTCACCAGGCTGCTCCCCGCCGCCCGTCGTACGTCGTCCCGGCCGACCGGCGCACGCGAGCACGTCGGCGCGGTGCGCGACCTGGTCCGCGACGGCAGCGTCGTCCGGCTGTGCCTGTTGGCGTTCCTGCTGATGGGCGGGTTCGTCGCGACGTACAACTACCTGACGTTCCGGCTCGAGGCCGCCCCGCTCGGGCTGTCCACGACCGTGACGTCGCTGCTGTTCCTGGCCTACCTCGCCGGCACCGTGAGCTCGCCGCTGGCCGGCCGGCTGTCGGACCGCTACGGGCGCCGGCCGCTGGCGCTGACCGGGATCGCGGTGTCCTTCGCCGGGATGGCACTGATGCTGCCGGACAACATCGCCATCGATCACGGTCGGGCTGCTGGTGTTCACGGCCGGCTTCTTCGCGACGCACTCGGTGGCCAGCTCGTGGGTGTCCGCGCTGGCGGCGGGGCGCCGGGGGCAGGCGGCGGCGATGTACCTGCTGGCCTACTACCTCGGCTCCAGCGCGTTCGGCGCGCTGGTCGGGCTCGCCTACCAGGCGTGGGGCTGGCCCGGCGTGGCCGGATCGGTGGCCACCCTGTTCGGTCTCGGCGTGGTCGCCGTGCTCGGGGTCAGGCCGGCCGCGCGGTCCTGAGCACCGGTGCCGTCCGGCCGACGACGCCCACCGAAGTTGCGGGCCCGGTCCTCCATCTCGTGGCGACGCATCAGCGGGACCCCGCTCTCGTGCCGCATGTGCGGGAGCCGCCCGCCGTCGACCAGCTGCTTGACCACCACGGGTGACTGCCGCAGGATCCGGGCGGTCTGCCCGACGGTGACCCAGTAGGAGCGCGGGTCGCGCAGGTGCTCGCGCCAGTCGTAGTAGATGGACGCCAGGGCCTCGACCTCACCCGGCGTCACCCGGCGGCCTTCGAGCAGGCGCGCCGCGGCGTCGGGGGTCGTGCCCAGGACATGGACGGGGTCGAACGAGTGATGACGCATGAGAACCGCTCCGGTGCCGGCGCTGCGCCGACCCTTTCTCGAGCCGAGGGCTCACAGGGTAGGCACAGCCGCCGAGCAGGGTAAAGGACGTAAACGCCCGATCTAGGCCGGATCTACGCCGCTGCCGTCGCGACCGCCTCGCGGGGCTCGAGCGCCCCGGCGACCACGTCCAGCACGTCGCCGACCACGTGCACGGTGAGCGCCTCCATCACCTCCGAGGGCACGTCGTCGAGGTCCGGCTCGTTGCGCTGCGGCAGGAAGACCTCGGTCAGACCGGCCCGCTGGGCGGCGAGCAGCTTCTGCTTCACCCCGCCGATCGGGAGCACCCGGCCGTTGAGGGTCACCTCGCCGGTCATGCCCACCTCCGACCGGACCGGACGCCCGGTGGCCAGGGACACCAGCGCGGTGACCATCGTGACGCCCGCGCTGGGGCCGTCCTTGGGGACGGCACCGGCCGGCACGTGCACGTGGATGTTGCGGTCCAGCACGGCCGGGTCCACGCCGAGCTGCTCGGCGTGCGACCGGACGAACGACAGCGCGATCTGGGCGGACTCCTTCATCACGTCACCCAGCTGGCCGGTGAGGGTGAGCCGGGGCTCGCCCTCGCTGGCACTGGCCTCGATGTAGAGCACGTCGCCGCCCATCCCGGTCACGGCCAGACCGGTCGCGACGCCCGGGACCGAGGTGCGCTCGGCCGACTCCGGGGTGAACCGCGGCCGTCCGAGCAGGTCCTTGAGGTCGGGCTCGTCGACGCGCACGGTCGTGACGTCGCCGGTCGCGATCCGGGTCGCGGCCTTGCGGAGCGCCTTGGCGATCAGCCGCTCCATCTGCCGCACGCCCGCCTCGCGGGTGTAGTTGGCGGCCAGCTCGCGCAGCGCGGCGTCGGTGACGGTCACCTCGTCCTCGGTCAGCGCGGCCCGCTCCAGCTGCCGGGGCAGCAGGAAGTCGCGGGCGATGGCGACCTTGTCGTCCTCGGTGTAGCCGTCGAGCGTCACCAGCTCCATGCGGTCCAGCAGCGCCGACGGGATCTGCTCGACCACGTTGGCGGTGGCGATGAACAGGACGTCGGACAGGTCCAGGTCGAGCTCGAGGTAGTGGTCGCGGAACGTGTGGTTCTGCGCCGGGTCCAGCACCTCCAGCAGAGCGGCCGCCGGGTCGCCGCGGTAGTCGGCGCCGACCTTGTCGACCTCGTCGAGCAGCACGACCGGGTTCATCGAGCCGGCCTCCTTGATGGCCCGCACGATGCGGCCCGGCAGCGCTCCGACGTACGTCCGCCGGTGGCCGCGGATCTCGGCCTCGTCGCGGACGCCGCCGAGCGCGACGCGGACGAACTTGCGGCCCAGGGCCCGGGCGACGCTCTCCCCCAGGGACGTCTTGCCGACGCCGGGAGGACCGGCCAGCAGCACCACGGCACCGGAGCCGCGGCCGCCGATGACCTGGAGGCCGCGCTCGGCGCGACGGGCGCGCACGGCGAGGTACTCCACGATCCGCTCCTTGACCTCGTCGAGGCCGTGGTGGTCGGCGTCGAGGACCGCTCGCGCGGCCAGCACGTCGTCGTTGTCCTCGGTCGTGACGTTCCACGGCAGCTCGAGGACGGTGTCCAGCCAGGTGCGGATCCAGGCGGTCTCGGGGCTCTGGTCGCTGGAGCGCTCGAGCTTGCCGACCTCGCGCAGCAGCGCCTCGCGGACGGCGTCCGGGACGTCCGCCGCCTCGACGCGGGCGCGGTAGTCGTCGGCCCCCTCGGGCTCGCCCTCGCCGAGCTCCTTGCGGATGGCGTTCAGCTGCTGGCGCAGCAGGAACTCGCGCTGGCTCTTCTCCATGCCCTCGCGGACGTCCTCGCCGATCTTGTCGGTGATCTCCTGCTCCGCGAGGTGCTCGCGCGTCCAGTCGATGAGGCTGGACAGCCGCTGCTCGACGTCGGGCGTCTCCAGCAGCTCGCGCTTGCGGTCCACGGAGAGGTACGGCGCGTAGCCGGCCGCGTCCGCGATGGAGCTCGGGTCGGTCATCTGGTTCACGGAGTCGATGACCTGCCACGCCTCGCGGCGCTGGAGGACGGCGACGACCAGCCGCTTGTACTCCTCCGCGAGCTCGCGGGCGTGGTCCGTGACGTGCTCGTCGACCGTGTCGACCTCGACCCAGAGCGCGGCCCCGGGTCCGGTCACGCCGGAGCCGATGCGGCCGCGCTCCTCGGCCTTGAGCACCGCGGCGGGAGCACCGCCGCTGAACCGGCCGACGCGTTCGACACTGGCGATGACGCCGTACGACGCGTAGCGGTCCTCGAGCCGAGGGGCGACCAGCAGCCGGCCGTCGCTGCTGGCGCGGGCCGCGTCGATCGCGGCCTGCGCGGGCTCGTCGAGCTCGATGGGCACGACCATGCCCGGCAGCACGACGACATCGGGGACGAACAGAACGGGAAGGCTGGTGGTGGTCACGAGGGGCACCTTTCGGGACATGAGCGTTGTCGACTCAACTTCCGGTGCCTGCCTGCTGTTCCGCCGTTCTCCCAGGGCGAACACGCGCGTCGAGCCGGGTCAAAGTCCCCGTCGAGCCGGGGAAGAATCACTCTCGAGCCGGGGCAATTGTCACCAGATGCGCCAGGTCAGCGCTCCGCGAGCAGCCGGAGCACCAGGGCAAGCGGCGGCCAGGCGGTCCGGCCGCGGCGGCTGACGGCGTAGGCCCGCAGCGCCACCTTCGGGTCTCGCAGCGGGAGCAGCCGCACGCCGTGGGCGACCGGTCGGCCCTCCGGGAGCAGCCCGACGCCCAGGCCGGCCACGATGAGGTCCTCGACGAGCTCGAGGCTGTCGGCCCGGTGCTTCACGCGCGGCACGAACCCGGCCTGCGAGGCGACCCGGCGGACCGCCTCGAAGTCGGAGTCGTTGCGAGAGTTCACGATCCAGTCGCTGTCCCGGTAGCCACCGAGGACCTCGGCGGCCGTCCCGCGGATGGCCGGGTCGGCCGCGGGGACGCCGAGGCCCCAGCCGACGTCCCAGAGCGCGAAGGTCTCCAGGCTCACGTCGAAGGTCGTGGGGGCGAGGTCGAAGTCGTAGGTCAGGGCCAGGTCGATGTCGTCGGTGGCCAGCAGGTCGAGGCACTCGGCCGGCTCGTGCTCGAGGATCTGCAGGTGCACGTCGGGATGCTCGGTGGCGAGCACCCGCAGGACCGGCAGCAGCGACCGGCGTACGGCGGTGGCGAACGCCGCGACCCGGACGGTCCCGGCGGGGGCGGCGGCGGGGTCGAGGTCGAGCCGCGCGGCCTCCAGCGCGGCCAGCACGGTCACGGCATGGTCGGCCAGCCGGCGCCCCGCGGGGGTGAGCCGGACCCGCCGCCCCTCGGGCTCGACCAGGGCGGTGCCGGCCTCGCGGGCCAGCACCGCGAGCTGCTGGGAGACCGTCGAGGTGGTGGTGTGCATGGCCTCGGCGACCGCGCGCATCGAGCCGAGCCGCGACAGCTCCAGGAGCAGCTCCAGGCGACGGGGGTCCACCCACAGATCATCCAGGTTTGACGAACGATGTGTCCAGGAATTTCACGTGGACGCGAACGGTGTTTCGGGTCTGTACTGGATCCATGACCACGCTCGACACGCCCCGCCGCACCGGTCGCACCGCTGCCCGTGCCGGCACGCTGATGGCCGTCGCCTCGATGACCTGCGTGCAGCTGGGCCTGGCGCTGTCGGTCGGGCTGTTCGACCGGATCGGCCCGGAGGGCGCCGCCTGGCTGCGGCTGGCGTGGGCCGGCGTGATCGTCCTGGTGCTGGTGCGCCCGCGGCCGCGCGACCTGAGCCGGCGCGGGCTGCTGGCCGGGGTCGCGCTCGGCGTGGTCACCGCCGGTGTGACCATGCTGTTCATGGCCGCCGTCGCGCGGCTGCCCCTGGGCACCGCAAGCGCGCTGGAGTTCCTGGGCCCACTGGGCGTGGCGGTGGCCCGCAGCCGCGGCGCCCGCACACTGGCCTGGCCGGTGCTGGCCGGGGTCGGCGTGCTGCTGCTCACCGAGCCGTGGCACGGCTCGGTCGACCTGGCCGGGGTCGCCCTCGCCCTCGGTGCGGCGGCCTGCTGGGCGGCGTACATCCTGCTCACCCAGGCGGTCGGCGACGAGCTGACCGGCCTGCACGGCCTCGCCGTCTCGTTGCCGGTGGCGGGGCTGGTCGCGACGGTGGTGGCGGGCCCGGGCGCGTTCCCCTCGATGACCTGGGAGCTGGCGGCCGTCGGCCTCGGCCTCGCGATCCTGCTGCCGGTGGTGCCGTTCAGCCTGGAGATGCTGGCGCTGCGGCGGCTCACGACCTCGGCCTTCGGCACCCTGATGAGCCTCGAGCCCGCGATCGCCCTGGTGATGGGTCTGGTGCTGCTGCACCAGGTGCCGGGTCTCTGGCCGGTGCTCGGCGTGGGCTTCGTCGTCGCGGCCGGCATCGGCGCCGAGCGGACCGGGGCACGCGACCACGGTGCGGACTGCGAGACTGACCCGGTCCTCGCGCCCTGCGAGGCCTGACGTCCGGGAGGGCGATGAGCGCGCGCTTCGAGGAGCTGGCCTGGCGGGAGACCCCGATGGGTGAGATCAGCCTCCGGCGGCGCCGCGAGCCGTCGCTCGACGTGGACGTCTTCGAGGTGAAGCTCGGCGACGAGTACCTCATGTCCAGCCTCTTCACCGTGGCCGAGATCGAGCTGTCGCGGCTCGGCCTGGCCGCGCACCCGGGCGCCGACCTCGACGTGCTGGTGGGAGGGCTGGGGCTCGGGTACACCGCCGTCGCCGCGCTCGACGATCCGCGGGTCCGGTCACTGGCCGTGGTCGAGGCGCTCCCGGACGTCGTCGACTGGCACGAGCGCGGTCTGCTCCCGGAGGCCGCCCGGCTCACGTCCGACCCGCGCACCTCCCTGGTGACGGCCGACTTCTTCGCCACCGTGGGCGCCGGGCGGCCGGTCTCGGATGACCGGCCCGATGCGACGTACGACGTGCTGCTGGTCGACATCGACCACAGCCCGCGGCACGTGCTGCACCTCAGCCACGCGGTCTTCTACAGCGCGGCCGGGCTGCAGCGGATGCGGCGGCGGATGAACGACGGCGGCGTCTTCGCGCTCTGGTCCGACGACCCGCCGGACCCCGACTTCACCGCGCTGCTGGCCGGCGAGTTCGAGGACGTGGACGCGCACGTCGTGGAGTTCGACAACTTCCTCACCGGCGGCACCTCGGCCAACACGGTGTACGTCGCGCGCTGACTCAACTGCGCTTCGCGGGCACCGGCCTGGGGGCGTCGATCTCGCCCTTGCGCAGCCGGTAGACCTGCAGCCGCAGGTCGTAGTACTTCTCGGTCTCGCCGACCCACTCCATGCCGACCCGCTGGGCCGTCGCGGCGCCGCGGCCGTTCTGGGTCCGGACGACCGCGAAGACCTCCTCGACGCCATAGGTGAAGGCGTGGTGCGCGACCGCGTGCCCGGCCTCGGCGGCGTAGCCGTGGCCCCAGGCGTGCGGCGCGAGCTGCCAGGCCACCTCGAGGTCCTCGCCGTGCGGGGGCAGCGGCAGGACGGCGACGCCGCCGACGACCTCACCGGTCTCGGTGACGGTCACGGCCCACCGGCCCTGGGGCAGCTCGAGGTCCTCGTGGTGCCAGTGCTCGATGAGCGCACGCATGGCGTCCGCGTCGGGCACCCGGTCCATCGCCGGTGACAGCCAGCGCGCGACGTCGTCGGCGCCGTACACCGCGAGCGCCGCCTCCGCGTCCTCGACCTGCCACGGTCGCAGCGTCAGCCGGGGCGAGCGGACCACCCCCTCGGCCGCCGCGACCGCGTGTTCACGCTGCACGGTGCACCTCGATGCTGTCGACCTTGTCGGGGTAGAACGCGACGTGGTCCTTGATCGACGCGACCGCGTCGTACGGCGCGGGGTAGAACCACACCGCGGCCGGGACGAGGTCGTCCCCGACCTGCAGCGAGTGGTAGGACGCGTCGCCCTTGAACGGGCAGTACGTCGCGTGGTCGCTCGCACGGAGCACGTCGGGGTCGACGTCGGCGAGCGGGATGTACTGCACGGGCGGGTACGACGCCTCGCGCAGGGTGATCGCCTCCGTGGAGTCGGCGATGACGCGGCCTCCGAGCGTGACCGTGACCCTGGCCCGCGTGGGCTCGAGGGTGATCGGGTGGTCGGGCCCGGGGACGAGAACCTTCTTCTCCGTCATGACCGTCCCCAACGCCGGGCCGCGCCGCCGCATTCCGGCGCCCGTGGCCGCTGGGTGAGGTGCCTCCGAACTCCCAGCCACAGGCACAGAGGTTTCGAGGCCCCTCGCCTAGCGGCTCGGGCACCTCAACCAGCGGGAGCGCACCTCAACCAGCGGAGGTGCGGGCGCGCTCCAGGTGCTCGCGGATCCGGGCCACGGCCTCGCGTGGCTCGTCCACGAAGAAGCTCACGGCCGTCACGGTCACCGGACCCGCCGGCGTGCGCACCGTGACCGGGGTCCGCGTCCGGACGGACACGTTGACCTGGCCGGACACCGCGACCTGCAGGTCGGTGCCGGTCTCGGTCTCCCGCGGCTGGATCGAGCGGACCGAGGTCGGCAGGTCCCGCCGGTCGACGCGGACCTCGGCGACGTCCGCCCAGTCCAGGCGTACGTCGACCCGGGGCCCGTTGCGCACCCGGAGCCCGTCGGCGTCGAGCACGTGCGGGCGGACCCGGTAGCTCGCGAGCAGGCCGAGCATCCAGACCAGCCCCCAGGCGCCGAGCACGATCGACACCACGCGGGCGGCGTGCCACGGCAGCAGCACGTGCAGGAGCGGGATCTCGGCGGCCGACGCGAAGATCCAGAGGCACAGCACCGGGGTGACGGCCTTCGCGTAGCCGACCGGCTCCTCCCGGGGCCGCACCGCTGGGCGGCGCAGGACCCACCGGAGCAGGCACACGTAGATCGCGACCTCGAGCAGCAGCGCTCGCTTCAGGTGGCCGCCCATGTCACTCCCCTGCCGTCGCGGCTCGGAGCCGGTCGCGCACCTCGCCGAGACCGCCGACCAGCGCGTCGAGGCGGCGGCCGGAGAGGTCGCCGAAGAGGAGGTGCGCGAACTCCTGCTGCTCCCGCCGCAGGCGGTCCACCGTGGCGGCCCCGTGGTCGGTGAACGACACCAGCGCGGCCCGGCGGTCGGTCGGGTGCGGCTCCCGCGTGACGAAGCCGGTCTCCACGAGCGCGTCCACCAGGCCCGTGACGTTGCGGGCGCTCACGCCGAGCGCCTCCGCCAGCGACCGCTGGGTCGAGGGCCCCTGCTGTCCGAGCACCCAGAGCAGGTGGGTGCGGGACGGAGTCAGGCCGTCTCGGGCCAGTGAGGTGGTCATGTCCTCGTTGACGAGAAGGGCCACCTCCAGCAGGAGGTCCAGCGCTCGGATCTGCTTGTCGGCCATATCGTGATGATAGTTCACTGTGTTGCTCCATCACCAAATCCGGACGCGAGGTGGCACACTGGCCGGGTGCGACCCTCCCTCTACGACCACGCGGGCGGCGACCCGGCATTCCTCGCGCTCGCGACCGCGTTCCATGCCCGCTGCCTGGCCGACCCGGTCCTCGAGCACCCGTTCTCCCACGCGGACGGCAACCCGCGGCACGTCCCGAACCTGGCGGCCTACTGGGCCGAGGTCCTCGGCGGCCCGCCCCGCTACTCCGACGCGATCGCCGACCAGTCCTTCCTCCTCCGCCTGCACGCCGGCAACGGGCCCATGGACGACCTGGGCCGCCGGTTCGTGGCCGCCTTCGTGGCCGCCGCGGACGATGCGGGGCTTCCGGACGACGAGGAGTTCCGGACGGCGCTGCACGACTACATGGAATGGGCCGTGGCCGACGTGCTCGTCTACGCACCCGAGGGGGCGACGGTGCCCTCCGACGTACCCATGCCGCAGTGGTCCTGGAACGGCCTGGTCACGGACGACGCGTGACCCGATGACAAGCCTGACGGAGCGCGTCCGCGCGATCTGCCTGGCCCTCCCCGAGGCGACCGAGCGCGCCAGCCACGGGTCGCCGGGTTTCTTCGTGCGCAAGCAGTTCGTGATGCTGTGGCCTGACGGCCATCACGAGCACGGCTTCCCGCACCTGTGGTGCGCAGCGCCGCTGGGAGCGCAGCAGGAGAGCGTCGCCACCGACCCGGGACGGTACTTCGTGCCGCCGTACGTCGGAGCGCGCGGCTGGCTCGGCGTACGCCTCGACGCCGACGTCGACTGGGACGAGGTGGCCGAACGCTGCGAGGACGCCTACCGGGCCGTGGCACCGGCGCGGCTCGTCGCTCTGCTCGACGGGTCCGGCTGACCCGGGCGACCCTCGACGCTCACGACGGCGGAGGCGCCGGGGTGGCAGGTCCCCTGCCCCGCCGCCCCGGCTCATCCCCGTGGCCAAGCCCGTCCGAGTGTGCCGGCGTGGTGATCAACGCCCAGACGGACTTTCCCCCGTGAGGTTCTCGCGTCACACCCCAGCTCGACGACAGCGCGGCGACGATCCCCATGCCGCGCCCGCCCTCCGCGAGGGACACGCCGTCGACCATCAGCACGCCGTCGACCGCCGCCACACCGTTGACCACGCCCACGCCGTCGACCATCCGCACGCCGTCGACCACGCCCACGCCGTCGACCACGCCCGCGCCGCCGGCCGGGGACACGTCGGCGGCGAGCAGGGGGTCGGCGGCGAGGGCCGGCCAGGTCTCAGAGGGGTCGGTGACGCTGAGCAGCACGGAACCGTCCTGGATCAGCAGGGTGAGGGTGAACCTGGTGCCGGCATATCGGATGGCGTTCGTGGCGAGCTCGCTGACCACCAGGCGGGCATCGGGAACGGCGGAGTCGAGGCCGTGCTCGGCCAGGCGCAGGGCGACGAAGTCCCGGGCACCAGCGACGTTCGTCGCCGCAGCGCTCCAGGTGTGGGTGTGAGACCGACCCGCCGTCACTCCGCCGCCCTTCCGATTCGACTGCTCTCGCGGTCGCGGGGTCCGGGCGGCGCTCTCGGCAGAGCCTAGACCCGCTCGCGCCGCAGGGACACCCCGAGTCCCGGACGGGTATGTTTCTCAGAAGACGTAGTCGCGGCCCCGGACCACCGGTCGTCCTACCCGACCTCGAGACGACAGGTGGCGAAGTGAACGCGACCGACGGGGGCAGGTCCCCGGCCGGGACCGCGGCCCGGCGAAGGGTGGAGCGGCTCTGCCGGACAACGGTGCACTCGGCCGGGGTCGACGGATGCGGCCTTTCCGCCCTGACGCGCGACGGCACACCGCTGGCCCTCTACGCGACCAACCGGGTGGCCGCCGTCATCGAGGAGCTCCAGTTCACCCTCGGCGAGGGTCCCTGCATGGACGCGGCCGCGTCGGGCGTTCCCGTGCTGGTGTCCAACCTGCGCGATCCCTCGGAGGGGGTCGCGGACCGGTGGCCGGCCTTCCTCGACGAGGCCGACCGGGCCGGCGTACGCGCCGTGTTCGCCTTCCCGGTGCGGATCGGCGCCATCGCGCTGGGGGTGATTGATCTCTACCGGTCGAAGCCGGGCGGTCTGAGCCAGGATCAGCTCTCCACCACCTTTTCGACCGTCGACGCGATGAGCAGGAGCATGCTGGACTGGGAGCGGGTTCCTCCCGAGGAGCCGGACGAGTCCTACCCACTCACCGTCCACCAGGCGGCGGGGATCGTGATGGTCCAGCTCGACACCACCATCGAGGAGGCACTCGTGAGGTTGCGGGCCGCGGCCTATCGAGACGGCCGTCCGGTGAGTGAGCTCGCCGCGGACGTCGTGTCCGGTCGCTGCACGATCGGAGAGGAGCAGACATGACCGAAAGTGACCGCACACCGGAGGATCTGGTGCGCGGACAGGTGCGGGACGCGCGTCTCACCGAGACGTTCGTGACCCTCGCGGACACGCTGGTCGACGACTACGACATCGTCGACTTCCTCGACTTCCTGGTGGCGTCCTGCGTCCACCTGTTCGACGTCACCGCCGCGGGCATCCTGCTCCGGGACCAACGCGGTAATCTCAGCCCGGTCGCCTCCTCCAACGAGGAGACCCGCCTCCTGGAGCTCTTCCAGCTGCAGAACGACGAGGGACCGTGCCTCGAGAGCGTGCGCACGGGCAAGATGGTCAGCTCGGCAGATCTCGCCCAGGAGCACGACCGGTGGCCACGCTTCGCGCCGGCCGCGCTCGAGGTCGGCTTCCGCTCCGTGCAGGCGCTGCCGCTGCGGCTGCGGCATGACACCATCGGCGGGCTGAACCTCTTCAGCGCCGCACAGCCGCCGCTGACCAACGCCGCACGCGGGGTGGCCCAGGCCCTCGCCGACGTCGCGACCGTCGGCATCCTCCAGCAACGCTCGCTGCACCGGGCCTCGCTGCTCGCCGAGCAGCTGCAGGCGGCCCTGGACTCCCGGATCGTGATCGAGCAGGCCAAGGGCGTCCTGGCCGCGAGCGGCGGCGTGGACATGGGGACAGCGTTCGCGTCCCTGCGCGGCTACGCCCGGAGCTCCAACCGGAAGCTCAGCGTGGTTGCCGACGACCTGGTGCACCGGCGGCTGGACGCCCGGGTCGTCCTCGCGTCCCCGCGGAACCCGCGCAAGCAGGAGTCCCTGTAGAAGCAAGCACCCCGGCGCGCGTGCTCTACTGAGGAGGTCGCTTCACCAGGTCCCCGTGAGACGGCGACCGGCACTCGTCACGCACGAGCACCGGTCGGTCCGCGCCCGGGGTCGTGAGCGGCGTCGAGCGCGGACCACCTCGTCCCCGTCCCAGGAGGCGGCGCCATGGCCCTGTTGCCCCGGCCGCGGGCCCGTCGCCTCGACGCCGACCGGGAGCAGTCGCGGACCCGTCGCCGCGAGCTCATCGCGCAGCTGTCCGCTCCCCTGCGGTCGTTCCTCGTCACGGAGTCCGGCAGCGCGGGGCTGCTGCTGGGCGCGACCGTCCTCGCCCTCGTGGCCGCGAACTCAGCCGCGAGCGCGCCGTACGACCGGCTGTGGAGCACCGAGCTCGCGATCCGGCTCGGGGACGGCACGTTGTCGATGGACCTGCGGCACTGGGTCAACGACGCGGTCATGGCGCTGTTCTTCTTCGTCATCGGTCTCGAGGTACGCCGCGAGGTCTCGGTCGGCGAGCTGCGGGACCCGCGCCGCGCCACGATCCCGTTGGTCGCCGGACTGGCCGGCATGGTCGTGCCCGCGGCGATCTTCGTGGCCATCAACCCGGGCGGCCCCGCGCGCGACGCCTGGGGCGTGGTCATCGGCACCGACACGGCGTTCCTGCTCGGCGCGCTGGCCCTGGTCGGTCCTCGGTTCTCCACGCAGCTGCGGATCTTCCTGCTGACCCTGTCGGTGATCGACGACATCGTGGCGGTCACCGTCATCGGTGTCTTCTACAGCGGCCACCTGCGCCTGCTTCCGCTGCTGGGCGCCGCGCTCTGCCTGCTCGCGATCTGGCAGATGAGCCGGCGTGGGGTATGGCGGTCCTCCCCGTTCGTCCTGGTCGGCCTGCTGCTGTGGTTCACCACTGTCCAGGGAGGGATGCACGCGTCCATCGCCGGCATGGTCGCCGGTCTGCTGGTGGCCGCCCGCTCGCCCGACCGCGGTGCCGTCGAGGGGGCGGCGTCCGGCTTCACCGCTTTCCGGCAGTCCCCGCTGCCCGACGTCGGCCGGGTGGCACGCCGCCGCCTGGACCGGGCGATCTCGGTCAACGAACGGCTTCAAGACGTCCTGCACCCCTGGACCAGCTACGTGGTCGTGCCGCTCTTCGCCTTCGCGAACGCCGGGGTCGACCTACGCGGTGGTGTCCTGGGTGACGCGCTGACCTCCCGCCTGTCCTGGGGCGTCTGCCTGGCGCTGGTCCTCGGCAAGCCGCTCGGCATCGCCGGCGCCACCGCGCTGGGCGTGCGGGGCGGCCTCGGGCGGCTACCCAGGGGCGTTGCGGGCGGACACGTGCTGGGCGGCGCCGCCCTCTCGGGCATCGGCTTCACCGTCTCGCTGCTCATCACGGACCTCGCCTTCGACGACGAGCGGCTCCGCGAGGAGGCGACCGTCGGCGTGCTGCTGGCCCTGGTGCTCGCGACCGCGGCCGGCTCGTTGGCGTTCTGGGTGGGCGCCCGGTTCCGGCACGAGGGGGACGCCGACCTGCCCCGCTACCTCGACCGCCCGGTGGACCCGGACGTGGACCACGTCCGCGGTCCGGTGGACGCACCCCTCACTCTGGTGGAGTACGGCGACTTCGAGTGTCCCTTCTGCGCCCGCGCCACCGGGGCGGCCCGCGAGCTGCGCGCCCGGTTCGGGGACGAGCTCCGCTACGTGTTCCGGCACCTGCCGCTGTGCGACGTACACCCTCGGGCGGAGATCGCCGCCCACGCGGCCGTCGCCGCGGACCGGCAGGGCCGTTTCTGGGAGATGCACGACCTGCTCTTCGCGCACCAGGACCGGCTCGACGTCGAGGACCTCATCGGCTACGCCGGCCGGCTCGAGCTCGACGTCGACGCCTTCATCGACGACCTGCACTCGCGCGAGGTCGAGGACCGGGTCCGCTCCGACGTCGCGAGCGCGGAGGCCAGCGGGGCGCGCGGCACCCCGACGTTCTTCATCGGCGAGCGCCGGCACAGCGGGCCGTACGACGCAGAGACCCTGGCGGTCGAGCTGACCAGGGTGGACCGGCCTGCGGACACCGGGGAACGCTGACCACCGGACGAGGGCTCAGCCTCCGTCCAGCAGCCCCCCGGTCTGGAGCTGGTGCACGAGCAGGGCCAGACGCACCTCGACCCGCGGGAAGCAGCACCTTGGTCCAGGCGTGCAGCAGCGAGGTGAGCAGGTCACAGGTCTCCCACAGCAGGACGCGCTCCCGCGAGACCGGGGCGTGCTGCTGGTAGTCGGTCAGGAACGCCTCGCAGAGGTGGTCGAGCAGGTCCAGGTTCCGCTCGATGCCTTCGGCGGACTGGCGCGGGTGCGTCGGGCCCGAACGCGGAGATGCCGGTGTCCCTCAGCTTGGCGCGGAACCGGCCGAGGTCCAGCGCCGGCTCGCCCATGCAGGCACCGTCGAAGTCGACGAACGAGACACCCTCCCCGTCGAGCAGCACCTGCGCCGGCCGGAAGTCGTGGTGGCACGGGACGACCGGGTCCGGGTCGGTCTCACGCGCCAGGCCCGCCAGGCAGCCGACGAGTGGTTGCGCGGCCTCTGCCAGCTCGGGCACGCTGGCCGCCAGCCGGTCGACGACCTCGCGCACCTTGTCCAGCTCGTCCTCGATGGTGTCCGTCGGCCCGTACGTCACTCCCGAGGTGTGCACCGCCGCGATCCCCTGCGCCGTCGCGGCGAGCTGCTGCGCGGAACCTGCCGAGCTGCCCGACGTCACCGTCGGCGATCGCCACCCGGGCCAGGTCCTTGAGGAGCCGATCCCCGGGGACCGGTCCTTGCACCAGGATCCGTTCGTCCGCCAGGTAGCCGAGCGGTTCGGCCAACCGCACGGCATGGCTCCACGGCGCCTGGTGCTGCCACAGCGCCACCATCGCGTCCCACGCGGCCTCGCCCTTCTCCCCGTGGTGGGTCTTGAGGACCACGCGGTCCGGCGGCACCGGAGCGAGCGACTCCGTCGGCGTAGGTGAGCCCGACGACGACGGTGCAGCGGCTGGCCGGCTTGTACCGCACGACGACGGGGTCGCAGGAGGTGATCTCCGACGTCCGTGTAGCCGGCCGTCCCGGAGGACCGGCTCGAGCAGCCGGGCCGCCTCCGCCGGATCGGCCAGCCGCGGCAGCGCCGGCAGGGCGTCGTCGACGGTCTGGAGCCGCAGGTCGAGCCTCGGGTCCGCGAGCGCACAGCGCCACCCGGGCTCACCGAACCGGCCACGCCGACCGAGACGTCCGTCGGGTCCGACGGTTCGCCGTCCGGGCGGCCAGAGGTTGCCCGACCAGCACGACCTCGCGAGGCTCGCCGCCTGGCTCGGCGACGCTCAGGGTGTACCGCGCGTGCCACTCGTCGCCCTTGGCACGCAGCTGGTCGGTCGTGCACGCCAGCAACCGGAAGCGCCCGTCGCAGCAGCTCGGGCACCTGGCGCTCCAGGCCCTCGCGGACCCGTCGCGGGTCCATCCCCGCGGACAGCCAGTCAGGCAGCTCCCCGAAGGCGGCGAGCGAGCTGACGATCGTCGTCGGGTCGTAGGTAGTGGTCACGGGTCAACCCCTTGCGTAGATGTTCTCCAGCAGCGACAGGGCGAGCTCGAGGCGTTGGGTCTTGAGCTGCCGGCAGGAGTTGAGCGCTGACCGCGCGAGCGTCGTGCTCATGTAGTAGGCGATGCGGTCCGGGGCCGGCACCGCGGTCGGACGGGCGGCGGCCTCGACGTACCCGCCGACCAGCTCCTCGGCCAGTCGCTCGAGCGTGTCGCCCGGGGGACGGGATCCCCGCCCTTGGCGGCCAGCAGCGCGACGTGAGCGAGGTAGCGCCCGAGGTCCTGCGGCGGGATCGGCCCAGCGGAGCGTGTCCAGGTCGAGAACGGCCGGTGCGTGCCCGTCCAGTCCCAGCACCTGCGACGGCGTGAAGTCACCGTGGGACAGCACCAGCCGGCGCACGTTCGGCACGTCCCGTCGACGCCGAGTCGAGGGCTCGGACGACCCGGGCGGCCACGTCGGGCCAGACCTCCTCCACGGCGGCAAGGTCGCGCCGCAGCGACGCCACCTCGTCGGCGGGGCGATGGACCGGCGCCTCCGCCACGTCCGCGGAGTGCAGGGCTGCCAGGGCACGACCCGACGTTCCGCACCGCGGCCCGCAGCGCGGCAGCGGCGGCCGCAGCGACGCCGTTCGACCCCAGGGTCGCGCTTCAGCAGGTGCGGGACGACGGCCTCGCCCGCCAGCTCCGCGGTCACCAGGAGCCGCGTGTCCGGGAGGTAGGCCACCGACGTGGGGAAGCGCGCCGCACGCAGCGAGTGGCGGGCGAGCCCGTCGCGCTCGAGCGAGCGCAGGTACCCGTCGACCCGCTGGCCGCTGTCGTCGGCGTAGACCTTCCCGTACAGCACCCGCCGGGCCCGACCGGTGGGCCGGCCGTCCTGCCGGGCAAAGCGGTAGCGCAGCACACAGGCACCCTCGCGCGGACGGTGGGCGACCTCGACGGCCGGTTGCAGATCGCCTCGCCCGCTGTAGGCCAGCCCGCGCAGGGCGTCCGGGTCCATGGCCCGGGACAGCGTGGGCAGGTCGGGGTCGACCGGGAACGCCGTCAGCGCGAGGTGCGCCTCCCCGAGCACCGCGGTCGACCGCCGCCAGGCGCCCGTCCGGCGACGCGTCGAGGTCCGAGAGGGACGCCTCGGCGGAGTCCGTCTCCCGGTGCACGCGACCACTCACCTGGAGGTCTCCGAGGTCGTCGCCGTCGACGCTCGCCCGCAGCTAGGTACCTGAGCCCGAAGGTCCCGTCGCCGCTCATCCAGTGCTTGGCCGTGGTGATCGCCGTCGATCTGCGCGTCCGGGCGCAGGAGGCTGGCGCTCGGATGCGGTCAGCCGACGACGTCGACGTCGAGCGCGCAGGCGACGTCCGGGCAGCCGGTCGAGGAGCGGACGGAGCAGCACCTTGCGCGCCTCAGCCTCCCGCTCGCGCTCCTCCGGCGTCGGCCCGCTCGACGACGCGCGGGTGTCCGCCGCCGCGACGAGCGCCGGGCTCCGAGGTGCCCGTCCGGGCGGCGGTGACGACGGGACTCCGTGCGTGTGCCGGGCCACGCCGACGCGGGTGCGGTCGTCCTCGATGATGCTGCCGTCGGAGATCACGCAGGACCCGGTCGGCACACCGGACCAGGGCGGGGTCGTGCGAGATGACGATCGTCGTGGTGCCGGCGATGAGGTTGCGGAGCGCGCTGACGACGACGTCGGCCGACTCCCGGTCGAGGCCGGTGGTCGGCTCGTCCAGGATCAGGATCGGTGCCTGACGGATGAACGCCCGCGCGATGGCCAGACGCTGGCGCTGCCCACCGGACAGGGTGGCACCCGCGCTCACCGAGCGGCGTCGCGTAGCCGTCGGGCATCGCCATGATGAAGTCGTGGGCGTTCGCCATCCGTGCCGCCGCCTCGATGTCCTCGGGAGCGGCGTCGGCGATCCCGTAGCCGATGTTCTCGGCCACGGTTCCGCTCAGGAGCACGGTGTCCTGCAGGACCACGCTCACCTGTTCCCGGAGCGAGGCGAGGGTCAGCGTGCGCACGCGGCAGCCCGTCCACGAGCACCTCGCCCTCGTCGGCGTCGTACAGCCGCGGCACGAGCTGGGCGACGGTGCTCTTGCCGGCGCCGCTCGGGCCGACCAGCGCGACCACCTCGCCGGGCGAGACCTCGAAGTCGATGTCCTTCAGCACCGGCGCGCGACTGTCGCCCTCTGGTGCCGTCCTCGCGCTCGACGGGGTAGGTGAAGCCGACGTGGCGGAAGGCGAGCCGGCCCTCCAGCGGTGGGGCGGGCACGGCGTCCGGCGCGTCCTGGACGACGACCTCCCGGTCGAGCAGGTCGTCGATCCGCTCGACGCTGGCGAAGACCTTGCCGACCTTGTACCACTCGCTGACGATCTTGCGGGCGGGCCTGAACATGTTCTGCAGCAGCAGGACGAACAGCACGAGCGTGCCGACGGTGATGGCCTGCCGGTCCACGCAGCCACACACCGAGCCAGATCACGGCCGAGATCGCGAGCGCCTCGAGCAGGGCGATGACGAAGCTGAACCGGGCCTGGATGTTCGCGGCCACCAGCGAGGCGTGCATGCTGCTGCTCCGTCTGGCCCGAGAACCGCTCGAGGTCGACGACGCCACGTCCGTAGCTCTGCACCAGCCGGATCGAGGTGAGCATCTCCTGGGTCGTCGAGGCGAGCTCGCCCTCGCGGTCCGCTGGGTCTTCGACGCCGTTCTTGATGCGACGCGAGTAGTGGTTCGACACCACCGCGAGCAGGGGGACCACGACGAGGGCGACCAGCGCCACGTTCCACGACTTGTAGAGCAGGAAGAGGAAGCTGCCGACGAGCACCATCAGGCTGCCCAGGATGTTGCTGACCGACTTCACCACGAAGTCCTCGATGACCAGCACGTCCCCGGTCACCCGGGTCAGCACGTCCCCGGTGCGCCGCTTGTCGTGGTAGGCCAGCGGAGAGCCGCTGCAGGTGGGAGTACATCGCGACCCGGATGCTGTAGCCCAGCGACCGCCCGGCCCGGGCCATGCGAGACCTCGGTCAGCGAGTCCGCCGCGCTGTTGGCCGCGGCGATCAGCACGATGGCCACGGTGAGCACGAGGATGGTCGTCATCCGCGCCGACGGGAGCAGCCGAGAAGCCCTGCGCAGCTCGCGGTCGCGCACCCTGCAGGTAGTCGATCAGGTAGGCGATCGGCCACGGCTCGATGACCGCGGTGCCGGCCTCGATCGCACCAGCAGCAGGACGCCGACCACGTAGGGCTTCCGGCTGCCGGTGAACCGCCGGAAGAGCCGGAGCGTACGGCGCAGGTCGCTCACCGGCACGCGGCCGGGTCGAGGTGCCGGCTGCGTCCGTGGTCATCGTGTCTCCGTCAGCCTGTCCAGGCATGTGCTCCGCCTCCCTCACCAGGCCATCAGCCATCGGGGACCCCGGCGCGCGCGCCCACGCGCGCAGGGCCTTGCGCTCCAGCGCAACCGCTTCCTGCCACCGATCCGCGGCAGGCTGGTGGCGTCCCCCCGCGCCTCCAGGTACGACGCCGAGGAAGCACGTCGCGAGTGCGGACAGCGTCCCGGACCGGGCCGACCGGCGCCCGCGTCGTCCGCAGCGGCGAGCTGCCGAAGCGACGCCAGGAAGGTGCCCACGTCGCCTGCCTGGTCCGACACCGCCAGGTGGTCGAGGTCCAGCAGCACCGCGTGCCGGCCGTCGAGCAGGAGCTGGCTCGGCTTGAAGTCGCCGTGCACCGTGCCGGCGACGGCTCCGGGCAGTCGTGCTGGGTGTCCCGCAGCCGGTCGGCGAGCCGCGCGAGGGCGTCACCGAGCCGCGGGTCGACGCCCGCGACGCCGGCCGCGCGCGCGCCGAAGCGGGCGACCTCGTCGTCGACCGACCGGCCGCGCGCGGTCGCCGGCGGCATGTGCGTGCAGCTCGGCCAGCGCACGCCCGGCCCTCGACATCGCGTCCGTCGCGATCCGGACCCCGCCCGGCGACGACAGGGAGCGGCCCAGCGAGCGCCTCGAGGGGCACGCCCTGCACAGCCCGCTGGACCACCAGGCCGTGCTCGCGGAAGATGCGCCACCGTCGCCGGGATGCGGAGCGTGGCGCACCCTTCGGCGTGACCGGCCAGGGCGGGAGCCTCCTCGGCGACGGCAGCCGCCTTGCGCGGGTCGTGGTAGACCTTGGCCACGTAGGCGTCCGTGCCTGCCGACGAACGTGACCCGGAGCGTGACGCGCTTCCCGGGCCGGTAGCGCAGCAGGGTCGTGCGGCACCGGGCCCCGCGGCGAGACGTGTCCGGCGTCGTACGGCTCAGGGCGTCGGCGAGCACCGGCCCCAGACGGGCCGGGTCCACCACCCGCGGCAGGGACGGCAGGTCCGGGTCGTCGCGGGAAGACGGCGATCCGGAGCCCGGCGCCACCACGACGCCGCCGTCGCCGGTCGCCGAGGTCCGGGACCTCGCCGTCCGGGACGAGGTCGCCGCGGACGCAGCCGGCCGGCGTACTCGTAGAGCACCGTCGCCCGGACGCCGGGCTCGTACTTGGCGTCGAGGACGTGACACGTGCTCGTCCGAGCCGCCGAGGGCGTCGGCGAGCCGCGGTCCCATGACCCGCGCGCGCAGCGCCTCGGCGAACCGGTCCAGCTCCGGCACGCGTCGGGCTGCGCCGGCGACGGACCGGCGCAGTCGGGGTGCCGCACGCCGATGCTCATCGCAGCTCCAGCTCCGCCGGGGTCCGCGCACACCAGCAGCACCTCGAGGCGCCGGGCCGCGTCGTCGGTGTCGTAGCCGCGCTCCACGGTCGCCGCGCGGCCGCGGTCCCGAGCCGCGCGCGCGGCCCCGGCGTCGGTCAGGACCCGGGCAGAGCGAGTCGGCGATGCCGGCGAGGTCACCGGGCGCGGCGAGCAGGCCGTTCACGTCGTGCTCGACGAGCTCGGTGATGCCGCCGGCGGTCGTGGTGACGACCGGGCAGGCCGCACGCCATCGCCTCGACGAGCACGTTCGGGATCCCGTCCCGGTCCCCGTCGGCCAGCTCGCGCGGCGTCAGCGCGAAGACCGTCGCCTGGTGCAGGGCCGCGACGACGGCGTCGCTGTCCTCGGCCCCGCGCAGCTCGACCTCGTCCGCGAGGCCGAGGGTCGTCGCGCAGCCGGACGAGCTCGGCGTGCAACGGCCCGTCGCCGCAGATCCGGACGTGGAAGGGCACGCCCCGGTCGCTTCACCCGCGCAGCGCGCGGAGCAGGTCGGGGAATCCCTTCTTCTCGACCAGCCGTCCGACCGACACGAGCAGCGGAGGTGTGCGCGGGTGACCTGGCCGCGCCGGGGCGAACCGGTGCAGGTCGACGCCGTGGTGGACCACGACGCACCGGAGGCCGGTCGCTGGTGAGGGACGACCGACTCGATGTAGGCGGCGTTGACCTCGCAGCACGTCACCACCGCGGTCGCCTCCCGCGCCCGGGCGGTCAGGCTCTGCGGCGGGATCTCGAAGAGGTCGCGGGCGTGCGCGGTGAAGCTGAACGGCAGGCCGGTGAGCCGGGCCACGAGCATCCCGACCAGGGCGGGGTCGTGGGCGAAGTGGGCGTGCACGCGGACCGGCTCGTCGCCGTGCGGCGCGCAGGTCCCGGACGACGGCCGCGACACGACAACGCGTGGCCGAGGCACTGGCAGCGTCGAGCACTCGCCGTACCCGGCCGCGAGCCGCGGGTGGAGCAGGCAGTGCGACCAGCGCGCGGAACGTGACCGCAGCGGCGCGATCGCGAACGAGGACAGCAGCCGGCGTACGTCGGCATCCCGTGCTCGCGGTCCGTCGAGGTAGTGCACCGGAGCCCGCACGTCGGCGACCTGCGGCTGGACCACGACCTCGCCGGAGCGCACGAGGCTGAAGACGACCAGCTCCAGCCCGCGCCGTTCCAGCGCCAGCACCTCGTTGACGATGAAGGTCTGCGAGAGCCGGGGCCAGCTCCGGACGACGTAGATCACCCGGTCAGGCATCGCTCCCCCTCGGCCAGCGCACGTGCCACGGCTTCGTCGCGGCGGCGGCCGGCCGGGACCGGCTGCGGGGGCCCGGTGCCGACGCGCGCACTGCTTGGCGATCTTCAGCCACGTGTAGGCGAGAACGCGTCGTAGGTGCCGGGGTCCGCCAGCCGGTCGCGTCGGCGTACTCCTCGAGGAAGGCGGCTGCGGTCCTCGTCGCCGGCCGGCGACAGCAGCTCGAGGTAGCAGCAGGAAGTGCGCGACGTCGAAGGTCGGGTCGCCGTACCGGGCCTCGTCGAGGTCGATGACGAAGAGGTCGTCACCGACGAGCACGTGCCCGGGATGGAAGTCCTTGTGGATCGGCACCGACGGGCACCGGCGCGGCCGGCCCGGGCACCGGCCTGCCCAGGCGGCGCGCGAGCGCGTCGGCCTGGCCGGCCAGGCCGGGGTGCCGGTCCCCGATGAGCGTCGCCCACTCCCGGGTGCTCTGCTCCTCCTGGTCGAGGGAGAACGTCCGCGGGCAGGCGTACGTCGGAGGTGTGCAGCCGGGCCAGCCACCGGGCCGCGACGGCGGGCATCGCGCACGGCGGTCGTCGGGCGACGGGACCCGGTGCAGCGGCGGTGCCCTCGCAGCGCCGGTAGACGACCAGGCCCGAGTGCGGGACAGGAGCGCCACCAGGGCCGGGACCCGGAGACGGCCGGCGGCGAACGGCCCGGGTCCGAGCAGGTCCAGGTGGTCGTGGAGCAGCCGCGCGCGACGCTGCTCGGTCGAACCGCTTGCCGACGACGGTACATCGACCCGGCGCCGTCGAGCCCGCGGACCGTGTACCGGACCACGCTCCGTCCGCCGTGCGCGCGGCTCGAGCTCGACCGCCGACTCGACCTCGACGGGCGTGGGCGCCCGTGCGCGCGCGGCCAGCGCCGGCCGGAGCACGCGCGTCATCTGCCGGACGTCGAGCGGGTCGGTCGCCGCGGGCGGCGACGTGCCCGGGCGGACGGTCGGAGGCCAGCAGGTCCGCGGCGGCTCGACGAGCTCGGGCAGCCGCTCCCACTGGCCACCTCCAGCCGTCGGTAGCGCCGGAGCGCCACCTGCAGCAGCCCGGCGGCATGCCACCACGCGAGCGCTCGCGGTCCGCGACGCCGGCGCGGTCGACGTACCCCGCCAGCAGCGCCTGCTCCGCCCGGAGGAGCGCCGGCCGCTGACCGGGCGGCCGGATCGCCTGCCAGCGCAGGTGCGCCAGGGCGGTGCCCAGGTCGGCGGCCCGGGTCACAGCGTCGGGCGCCGTCGGTGTCGAGGACGCACGAGCCGCCCGTCCGGGGACGACGACCACCTGGCCCGCCCGGAACCCACCGTGCGCCGAGCACCTCGGTGGAGGTGGCCGGCGCACCGGGAGGCCAGCAGGTCCAGCAGCCCGGCCACCCGGTCGGCCGTCACGGCGTCGCAGATCCGGGCCGCCGGCAGCAGCGCGGCCAGCGAGGCGAGCTGCGTCGGAGGGCGACCATCCGGCGAGCCGTGGCGGCACGTCCTGGCCGTGGAAGGCGGCGAGCAGTGCACCGAGGTCGTGCGCCAGGCGCAGCCGCCCGGTCGACCGGTTCGGCCGGTGCGGCGAGCAGGGACGAGACCGAGCCTGCCGCCGATCGCCTCGCCGACCAGCGTCTGCAGCTCCGGCCAGACCGACACGAGGCCCGGCACCAGCAGCGGCCGGTCCTCGCCCGGACCGGCGAGCGCCTGCTGGACCCGCGCCGCCTCGGCGAACCGCTCGGGGGCGAGGACCTTGGCGTAGACGCTCGTCCAGGTCGGTCCGGCCTGGACGTCGTAGCGGAGCACGCACCTCGAACCCGGCCGGTAGCGGACCGCCTCGACCCGGCACCGACGCACCGGCCCGTCGAGCCAGGCGGCGAGCAGGCCGGCCACGTGCGTCGGGGTCCGCGGCGCGCGACGAGGCCCGGCAGCCCGGGATCGTCGCGGTAGTCGTGCCGCGACCAGCCGTCGGGCCGACACGTCGACGGCCACGAACCGGGCCGGCGCGTCCCGGGCCGGAGCCGGACGACGAGTCGACACCGCTCGCCCGGCGTCCAGCCGAGGTCGTGCAGCTGTCCGGGGCAGGCGGTCCAGCTCGGCGGCAACGCCTGCGGCAGCAGCCGCAGCGCCGGGTCGAGACCAGCGAGGCGAAGACCGACGGTGCGTCGAGCGACGGCCGAGTCCGGCCATCAGGCACCTCGCGCGACGCGCAGCATCTCGACGACGTCGCCGACCCCGGCGCGGACCTGCTCGGTCCAGTCGACGTCGTGCACCGGGAGGCGTCGCGCGGTCATCCTCAGCTGGAACAGCGCCGCGAACAGCCGCGCCCGCCCCCACCGGGCCTCGTCGCAGGCGCCGTAGCCGGCGCGGAACGACGCGGCGAGCGGTCCGGCGACGGCGGGCCGCATCCGGGCACCACCACCGCAGGTCCGACCAGGAACTTGCCGAGGTCCCGGCGGGGTCCGCCCACGCCGCGCGGTCCAGGTCGAGGACCGTGAGCCGGCTCCCGTGCGACGACGAGGTTGTCCGACTTGAAGTCGCCGTGGCTGACGACCGCGGCCTCCCCGGGCATCCGGTCCAGTCCCTCGACCACGTCCGACACGGCCTGCTCGAAGGTCCGGCCGACGTCCGGGAGCAGCGCCCGCACGTGCTCGCCGGCCCTGAGCGTCTCGTCCGCCTCGGTGCGCACGGCCTCGGCGCCACCCTCGGCGCAGCAGCGACGTCGGGCCCGGTCGGGCTCGTCGTGCAGCACCCTGAGCACCCGACCGGCCTGGACGACCGTCTGGACCGCTCCGCGCGGGCCGGACGACAGCCGCCGTCGACAGCGGCACCCCCGGGACGTTCCACCACAGCGGCCGCGGCGTCCTCGGCGACGTACCCGAGCGGGCAGCGCGACCGCTGGCCTCGGGCGTCCTCGCGGCCACGACGGCCACGCAGGTACGTCGCGGTGGCGACGGCGCGCGCGCCGGAGTGGTCCCGGTCCGTCTTGACGTACACCCACGGCTCCCCGGCGAGCCGGACCCGCTCGACGTGGCGTTGCCCCGGCCGGTAGCGGATCGTGTCCACCGAGAGCCGCCGGGCAGCGACCCGGCGCCCGCCAGCTCACCGACGAGGGCGGCGAGGTGCCGGGCGTCGGTCAGACGGGGCAGCTGCGGCATCGCCGGGTCGTCGGGGCAGATGCGGAGCGACGATCCGGCCGTCCTCGGACGCGGTGGCCAGCCGCATGAACGGCGGCGCGACGGGCCCGGCGCCGGCGGCCACCGGCGAGCCCGGTTGCCGGTCCGCGAACCAGGTGACGGCCAGGTGCCGGCCTGCGGAGTCGCAGGGTGTCCGTCGCCGGACGCGGTCCGGGGCGTGATGCGGTAGTACGCCGTGAGCTTGCGCCCGGCTTGAACTTCGACTGGAGCAGCTCGAGCCGCCAGGACGGCGCGTCCGGCAGGCACTCTCCGAGCAGCTCGGCCACGCCGTGCCCGAGCGGGTCCGCGCAGATGCGACGTACCGGATCGTGGCCGAGCTCTCCGCTCAGGAGCGGCTCGAGGGCGGCCGGGCTCGGAGTCCGGGTGCGTGCGACCAGCACCACGGTCAGACCTTGCCGAGCAGCTGCGGGTCACGCCGCACCAGGTCGTCGGACCCGGTCGCGGAGAAGATCTCGCTCGTCCGCATCGTCCGGGATCCCGCCGTCGAGCAGGTGCCGCGCGGCACGCTGGCGGCCGAGCAGGTCCGGAGGCGGACCCGCGCAGCCGACCGGCTTGTCCAGGGCGTCGAGGACCGCGGTCGCCAGGGACCCGCTCGACAGCGACGCCGGCGGAAGCCAGTCGACCCAGCCGCGCTCGCGCGAAGCGGCTGGCCCGCATCTGCTGCTCGGCGCTGGGCCCCCTCCGCGGGCACGAGCAGCGCCCGCGCGCCCAGGCTCAGGATCTCGGAGGTGGTGTTGTAGCCCGCCATCGCGATCACGAGGTCGGCCGCGCGCAGGTAGCTCAGGGAGTCGTCCACCTGGGTGAGGATGCGGACCGGCAGCCCGACGGAGAGCTGCTGCAGACGCCTGCGTTCGGCCTCGGGGAGGAAGGGACCGGTGACGAGGACGAGGACGCAGGGCTGCTCGGTCGGCGACCAGTCGGGAAGGCCCGCAGCAGCGTCTCGAACAGCTCGAACCCGTCCGCGCCTCCTCCGGCCATCGCCACGAGCAGCCGGCTGTTCGCGTGCTCGGCCAGGTGACGCCGCCGCACCGTGTCGGCCGCGGGAGCCGGGGCGGGCGCACAGACGTAGCCGCAGTAGCGGAGCCGGCCCCGGATGCTGGCGGGCCAGGCGTACTGCTCCGCGACGTCGAAGACGTCCTGCGAGCCGTACACCAGCACGTCCTCGAAGTAGCTCTCGACGGCCTCGAGCGCGCCCTCCAGCCGCCAGCGCCGCCGGACCGTGGCCGGGGCGTCGAGGATGTCCCGCAGCCCGAGCACCATCCTGGCCGGGGTGTCCGCCAGGGCCTCCAGGGTCGGGACGCAGCTCGCCCATCGCCCCGTGCGGCATGTGGTCCACGAGCACGACGTCCGGCTCGAAGCTCGACGCGACGCTGCGGATGGTCTCCTTGCGGAGCGCCAGCACGTCCTGGAACGGCGCCGACAGCGAGACCGGCGACCAGTGGCCCGGCCGCACCTTCCGGATCGACGGCAGCTTGAGGTAGTCGTGACCTGCGGCAGCGGTGAAGAACTGTCCGAGCGGGGAGTCGGAGATCGTCAGCACGCTGCCGTCCGGCCGGGCGGCCAGGAACTCGCCCGCGAGCAGGGTCGTCCTCCGCAGGTGACCGAGACCGAGCCCGTCCTGGGAGTAGATCAGCAGGCGGGGCGCAGCAGGATCGGTGCGCATCGCTAACCGCCTGTCCCGGGGTGACGACCCCTGGCAGGCGACGGCGTTGTGAGAAGTGTTGCGTCATGTGGGTGCCCCCCGACTCAGGCGAACGAGTGTGATCTACGTGTGAACACCGGCTCCGCGACGGATGAACGTCCGGCGACAGCCTGTGAATTTTCCGCCCTCTTCTTAACCTTTCACCCTGGGACTGCCAGACGCCCATGGCCCGATGGGATGGTCCGCCCGAACCGTCGGTGCCCCGGGGATGCGTCTGTCTGGGCTCTGACTCGGTGGCTCCGCGTCGGCGGTACGGTCGCCTCACCGCAGGATCCGTCCGACCGGCCCGTGACTCGTTCCGCCCTCCGGGACCGGGGCCTCACCGCGGAGACGTCCGCCCGCTGAGCCCGCCGCCTACCGACCGGACGTCGGTCGAGGTCGCGCCGGTCACCTCCGGCCCGTTCGCGGTCCGTCGGTCGGTAGGCGGACCGTCAACCTCGCACCTCCGGCGGGCGACTCCGACACGTCGACCGAGCCGGAGTGGATCGCGCACGATCTCGGCGACGATGGCCAGGCCGAGGCCCACGCCACCTCGCGAGCGGTCGCGCGAGTCGTCGAGCCGCACGAAGCGGTGGAACACCTCGGCGCGGTCCGACTCGGCGCGATGCCGGGACCGTCGTCGTCGACGGTGAGCGACCGCGGTGCCGAGCGTCCGAGACAACGACACGTCCACCGTGCTGACCGCGTGGCGCACCGCGTTCTCCACCAGGTTGCGCAGGACCTGCTCGAGCAGGGCCGCGTCACCGGTCACCTGCACCGGTTCCACGCCCTGGGTTCGGACGGACGACGCCGCCGGTCGGGTGGACGACAGCACGTCCGCGAGTACGTCGTCCAGGTCGACCGGACGGTCATGGACGCGCAGCGTCCCGGCGTCGCTGCGCGCCAGCAGCAGCAGGTGGTCGACCAGCGAGCCCAAGCGCACCGTCTCGCTCCACAGCTCTGCCAGAAGCTGCGGGTCCGGGCTCGTCGTCGCTGCGCAGGAGGGCCGTCTCGAGCCTTGCGGCGCAGGGTCGCCAACGGCGTCCTCAGCTCGTGCGCGGCATCGGCGACGAAGCGTTCCTGCTGCTTGGCGCTCGCCTCCAGCCGGGCCAGCATGTCGTTGAGGGTGCGGGCCAGCCGGTGGATCTCGTCCCGGGTCGGCGGCTCGGGGACGCGTTGGTTCAAGCGCTGCGCGGTGATGAGCTCCGCACGTCTCCGGATGGCCTCCACCGACCTCATGGTGCGCCCGACCACCAGCCAGAGGACGAAGGCGAAGATCACCAGGAGCACGCTCAGGCCGATGATGCCCTTGCTGGCAAGGGTGGCCAGCACGTCGTCGACGTCACCGACGTCGACGGCCACCAGGACGGTGACGTTCCCGTGCGGCGTGCGCGCCCCCAGCGCCGTCACCCGGAAGGGGCCTGCGTCGTCGATGGGCAGGTTGTCCGAGGCCGATACACCTCGTCGACCCCGGGTCGCTGCGTCGGCAGGTCGAAGAAGCCGGGGTCGGACGCGTTCGACGTCGAGCTGAGCACCGTCCCGCGCTGGACGACCTGGACGGCGGCCTCGAGGTCGTCGGCCCGGTCGATCTCCCTCGGGCAGGATGCCGCGTTGCGCCAGGTCCGCGACCTGCTCCGCCCGCACCTCGCCCACCTCGTCGGCGTTGTCGATCATCTCGGCACGGATGGCCAGCCCGATGAACACCGAGGTGACGGCGGCGACCGACACCACGACGACGGCACCCGCTGAGCACCATCCGCGTCCGGAGCGACATCTGCCGGGCGGACCCGTCCACGCTCCTCACGTGGGTGCCTCGAGCCGGTAGCCCTGCCCACGCAGGGTGCGCACGAGGTGGGTACCGAAGGGCTGGTCGAGCTTCTTGCGCAGGTACCCGACGTACACCTCGACCAGGTTCGTCCCCGGATCCGTCACGTCGCCCCAGACGTTCTCCAGGATCGCGTTCTTGGACCGCACCTCGCCGCCGAGTCGCATGAGGTACTCGAGCAGCGCGGACTCACGGCGGCTCAGCCGGATGGCGACGCCCCGCGCGCCGGGCCACGCGCTGGGCGGGATCGAGCACCAGGTCACCCACGACCAGCTCGGCCCAGCCGTCGCGGCCGCCTCTTCGCCGCAGCGCCCGGCACCGAGCGACCAGCACCTGGAAGGAGAACGGTTTGCGCAGGTAGTCGTCGGCGCCCGAGTCCAGCGAGTCCGTCTCGTCGGCGTCGGCGCCGCGCGCGGTGAGCATCAGGATCGGGCGTGGTGACGTCCTCGGTCCGCAACCGACGGCAGACCTCGACGCCGGACATCCGCGGCAGCATGATGTCGAGGACGACGATGTCGAACCTGGGCTGTTTCGCCTGCCGGTAGCCCTCGAACCCGTCGTGCGCCAGGCGACACGTCGAAGCCCTGGTCCTCCAGACCGTCCGCCAGCGACCGGGCGAACGCCACCTCGTCGTCGACCAGGAGAAGATTGGTCATGACTCGATCGTGCGCCGGGGCGCGGGCGGCCGGTAGGGCTCGAACGGGCTAGTTGTATCCAGCCATCCAGGCCTGGGCAGGGCGTCGCACCCAGGCAAGGCCCGGTCGAACACCCCCTGCACCCCTCGCCCGGACCAGTCGCCGGTCAGACTCGCAGCAGTGACCTCATCTCGGCATGTCGTCCGAGCGCCGTCTCCAGGTCCGACTGCCAGCCGGGAGAGTGTCGGCGCAGGTGCCGGTAGCAGCGGTTCAGGAACTCGATGTCAGCACATGTCTCCAGCAGCGCCGCGTCGATCTCGATCCCGGAGGCGCTGGAGTACGACGACAGCAGTCCCCGCGCGACTTCCTGTGTGACGCTCTCAGGAAGTCCCCGCAGCGCCAGCTCCACGAGGAACTCGGCGAGGTCCACCTCGGGGGGGCCATGCGCCATCGAGTCGAGGTCGACGAGCACGGGTCCCCGCGCGGACGAGACGAGCTGAGCAAGGTGGAAGTCGCCGTGCAGCGTGCACACACGCTCGTGGACGGCGTCGCCGCGCCGTCTCGTCGTCGCGGCCACGAGGTCGGTCACGACCGAGGCGATCACGGGGTGCGCACGGGCCAGCTTGGCTGCCTTCCTCTGTGCCTCCGCCAGCAGGTCGTCGACCACGACCTCCTGCGTGACGTGCACGGATGATGCGTGCAAAGCCGCCAGCAGGGCCCCCAGCGACGCCGTGGCGTCGGGCAGCTGGTCGGGGCCCACGGTTTCAGTCAGGGGACGCCCCGAGACCCCGCGGGTCCACAGCACTCCTCGTACCGGATCGGCGGCCAGCGGTTCGGCGATCCGGAGCTCGGGTGCCGGATCCGATGTGGACCACAGTGCCTGGTGTCGGGACGCGATGGCGGTGACGTTCCCGTCGGCGAGGTGCTTGGCGAAAACGGCCGGTGCACCGTCACGATCGACCTCGAGGCGCAGCGTGACGCTCACCTCCGGCTGGTAGCGCACGACCGTCGTACGCAGCCCGTCTCCCGGCGATGACCCGAGGAGGTCGCGAACGGCCGGCGGCATGATCCGGGCAGCCAGCCGGGGGGTGACCAAGGCCGGCAGCGTAGTGAGCCGTGGGTCTTCGGGGAATCGCCACACGACCAGGTCGAGCTCGTGCAGGTACACGCTCCGACCGGCGCCGCGGCTCACCCGGTCCTGCTGCCAGACCGCCTGACTGGCACCGCTTGCGGGGAAGCCCTTGACGTACAGCCTCACCGGGTCGGCGCCCTTCGAGGTGACGAGGTACGTCGCCCAGCCGCGACATCGCGGCGACGCCGGACGAAACGGATGCGTGAGCCGCGCATCGAGCAGCTCCACCGCGGCCACGTCGCCCGGTAGTCCGAGCGTGCCGCCGTGGCGCGACAGGACGTCGGTCATCCACGCGACGTCAGCCAGGTTCGGAGGCCACACGGCTGGCGCCCCCTCACATGCTCGGACCCGACCACCGGGGAGGGTCCCATCTGCCGCGGCCAGTCTAGTGACGTGGGCCGACCCGGTGCCGACGTGCACTACCGGGTTCGCCGTGGCCTTGCCACACTCGAGGAACGACTCCCCGGAGGTGCTGGTGGTCACGACGAGGGACGTGAGCATTCTCGGTCTCGGTTACGTCGGGCTGCCCCTGGCGTGTGCTGCCGCGGAGGCAGGACACCGGGTGACCGGCTACGACCCCGACCGCGTCCGCGTCGACGGTCTGCGCCGAGGGCGCAGCCCCGTCGAGGACGTCGAGGACCGCTGGCTCGAGAAGGTGACGGCGACCGGGCGGCTGTCCTTCACCGACGACCCGGCCGATATCAAGGGAAACGACACGTTCGTCATCTGTGTCCCCACCCCGCTGAAGGAGAAGAGCCCGGACCTGAGCATGGTCGACTCCGCCGTCGACGTGGTCGCCACGGCGCTGCGTCCGGCCGGCATGGTGATCCTCGAGTCGACCACCTATCCCGGCACGACCGAGGACCGGGTGGCGCCACGGCTGACGGAGGCCACCGGGCTGCGCGCGCCCGAGGACTACCACCTGGTCTTCTCGCCCGAGCGCATCGACCCCGGAAACCCCGTCTACTCGCTGCGGAACACTCCCCGGGTCGTCGGGGGCCTCGGGGTGGCAGCGGGTGACGCCGCCACCTCGTTCTACTCGTCCTTCATCGACACGGTGCACCGCGTGTCCGGGCCACGCGAGGCCGAGATGGCCAAGCTCCTGGAGAACACCTACCGGCACGTGAACATCGCACTGGTCAACGAGATGGCCATCTTCTGCGACGAGCTGGGCATCGACCTGTGGGAGGCCATCGGCGCAGCGTCGACCAAACCGTTCGGCTTCGCCCCGTTCACACCCGGGCCGGGGGTCGGTGGGCACTGCATCCCGGTCGATCCGTCCTACCTCTCCTGGCGCGTACGACGGCTCGGCTACCCGTTCCGGTTCGTCGAGCTGGCCGCCGAGATCAACGACCGGATGCCCCACTACGTCGCGTCCCGTATCGCCGACCTGCTCAACGACGTGCACAAGTCCGTCGACGGCTCACGCATCCTGGTGCTCGGGCTGGCCTACAAGCGCGACCTGGGCGACCTGCGGGAGTCGCCCGCCCCGGTCCTGATCCGTCGGCTGGAGAGCCGAGGGGCCCTGGTTCGCTGGCACGACCCGCACGTCCGCGTGCGCGAGATCGCGGACTCGGCGGCCGTCGCCGTCGAGGGTGCGCTGAGCGCCGAGGAGCTGGCCGCCGCCGATCTGGTGGTCGTCCACACCGACCACTCGGCGTACGACCCCGCCATGATCGTCCGGCACGCCCGTCGGGTCTTCGACACCCGCAACCTGACCGCGGGTCATCGGGCGCCACACGTCTTTCGTCTCTAGCCAGGGGTCGCCGAGCTGGTCCGGCACGTGGGTTGGGGGTCCAGCGACTGCGCCAACCGGTCGAGGTGAGCGGCCGAGGCTTCGGGATGTGCGGCGACCAGGGCGAGCAGCTCGCCCACGTCGGTGCGGTCCTGAGCGGACATGACCTGGTGATGCAGCATCAACCCCACCGGCCCTGCGCCTCCGGCCATCTCGGCCAGCAGCTCACCCCGGGCGGAACGGTCGAGCGGCACCTTCTTCCGCTTGGCGAACCAGTCGACCGAGACCGGCAGCTCCGCCAGTCCCGGGACCCCGGCCCTGCCCGCGGACAGGTCGCGCGACAGCACCGCGAAGCCGAGGTCGCGCAAGACCTCCCCCGTCCAGGGAGCGCACCGGTTCCACGGCGGGGTGAAGATCGCCGGCACGTCACCGAACAACCCGCGGAGCGCGTCGCGGCCGCGAGCGAGGTCGTCGCGCTGCTGGTCCCGAGAGCGGCTCACGCCGAACTCGCACTTGCGGCCCACCGGCTCGTGGTTGATGTGCGCGAGCCCGTGCTGGTGCACCCGGAGGTCGTTGCGGCCACTGGCCTGCCGGGTGGTGATGACCTCCACCGTCCGGGGCGTCGCCGCGAGGGGGATGGTGGCCACGTCCAGCGGCAGGCCGTGGGGCTCGAAGACGTCGAGCAACGCCTCGAGAGCGGTGTCGTCCCATCCGGCGTCGTCGTCGCGGAAGAAGAACCACACCGGCGCCGAACGCGCATCCAGAGCGGCGTGGAGCGGCTCCAGCCAGCCGGTCACGGTGCGGTCTCCACGTCCCGTGCTGGACACAGGCTCCGCAGCAGCTCCGAGGTGCGCGTGCGCCCGTCCAGGTCGAGCGGGACGGCCAGGGGTGTCCAGTCCAGGGCGTCGCGTACGGCGTCCGCGAGGGTCTGCGCCGAGAGTCGGCTCGAGTCGAGGACGCGCAGCGCGCCGAGCCTCTCGAGCCTTCGTGCCCGGGCAGCCTGCTCGTCCTCGCGGCCCTCGGCGTACGGCACGACGACGGCCGGCGTCGTACAGCCGAGGATGTCCATCGTCGTGTTGTAGCCCGCCTGGCTCACGGACACGGCCGAGGCGGCCATCTCGGCGCCGAGGTCCGGGAGGTAGCGCACCACCTCGAGACCGGTCGACGACGACGCACGGCGGAGGAGCTCGTCGACGACCGGGTCGGGGAGGAACGGTCCGGTCACGATCACGGTGCGCAGCCCGTGGTCGGCCAACAGGCGCGGGGACGCCTCTACAGCCGCTCGGAACAACGGCGCGCCGACCAGCCCGCCACCCGCCGACACGAGGACACGCCGCTCCCGGGCGGGCTCGCGGTCGCGGGAGCGGGGCGCGCGGACGAACCCGGTGTAGTGCACGGGCACGCGCAGCGGGACGGTCGGACGGAACGTCTCGTCCAGGGTCGCGAACCGGGCGTCCGCGTGGACCAGCACCGCGTCGAAGTACTCGTTCGCCACCCTGCTCGCGCGGTCGTCGTGGCCCTGCTGGTTGCGTCGGCTGCTGACCAGGATGTCGCGCAGGCTGCAGGCGATGAAGGGGGCGTGGCGGGCAGAGCGCGCGGCGCTGAGGAGCGGCATCAGCTCGCTCGCGAACTTCCTGCGTCCGAACGGGAAGAGCTCGATCAGCACCACGTCGGGAGCCGTGGCGCGGAAGGACTCCTGGATCATCGACAGGCGCAGCGGGACGGCTTCCTCGACCGTGAACCGCCCGTCCCGGCTGACCAGCGCGTAGTCGGCGTCGAGACCCAGCGGCGGTAGGTGCACGATGTCGATCGCGGTGGGCTGGCGGAGCTCCGCGGGCCACGGTCCGCCGTTCAGGAGCGTGACGTCGAAGTCCTGCGCCAGGCCCTCGGCCAGGTGCATCGAGCGCACCAGGTGGCCGAGACCCATCGTCTGCTGGCAGTGGAAGAGCAGACGTGGTCGCGTCGTCACCGGTCCGCCCCCCGTCGACCCCGCCCAGCGCAGGGCCGTCGCCAGGACCCGCTCCAGGTCCCCGATCGCGACGGGGTCGACCCCTCTGATCGCGCGAACCGCCCGCTCGACGAGCAAGGCCGCGGCGGCGTGCCAGAGCAGGTCGGCGCGCGACGGACCGCGGTCATACCCGGCGAGCAGGGCCTCTGCGGCGACCTGGGCTGTGTCGGGGTCGATCGTGTCGCGCGGGCGCGGGCACCACAGCCTGGCCAGCACTCCGCCGAGCTCGGCGGCGGCCGGTCCGACGCTACGCCTCGTCGAAGTCGACGAGGCTGACGCCGTAGTCGTGCACCAGCACGTTCTTGAAGTGCAGGTCGCCGTGCAGCAGGACGTTCGGACCGGGCGTCGGTGCGGTCCGCAGCAGCACGTCGACCAGCCCGTCGGTGACCGGTGCCAGGTCCGGCCGCGCGGCGCCGACCAGGTCACCCGCGGCCACCAGCTGATCGGGGCCCAGCCGAGTGAACGGCACGAACCCGTCGGTCGGCTGAGCGTGCAGCACCGAAAGTGCGGCGCCGAGCGTCGCCATGGCATCCGGGTAGTCGACCCAGGGCAGCTGGTTGAGCGGACAACCGGGTGCGGGCGAGAACAACACCATGTGCTGCTCGAGCTGCTCATGCTGCTCGTGCAGGTAGCCGATCGCTCCGGTAGCCGCAGGATGCCGTGCTCGGCGATCCCGCGTCGCGCGGCGCGCAGGAGGGCGACGCTGCGGCGGCCGGCGTCCCCGCGCTGCAGCTTCACGAAACCGACCGTCCCGCCGTGCGCGTCCGCGCAGCGGACGGTTGCTGCCCTCTCCGGCTTGTACGCCTTCAGCTCGCTCTGCGTCCAGGGGATACCGAAGACGCTGCGGAGCTCGGGTGGCGGACTGGTCAGCCGGCCGAGCCCGAGCAGCTTGCGGTCCTGCGGGAAGACCCAGAAGACGGTGCTCGTCACCTGGTCGAACAGCACCGACCGCGGATCGGCACCCTGGCCGACCGCGGCATCCCGGGCGCGGAGGAACTCGCCGGCGGCGCTGGCCGCCGGGAACATCCGAGCGCTGACCAGGCGCTCACCCGCCCCATGGCCGACGCGGTAGGTGGCCCGCAGGCTCTCGCCCATGCGGTACTTCGCGCGCAACCGCGCGCAGTCTCCGGTGCGCCCGTCCCGGGCCCCGTCGAGCAGCTCGCCGAGCCGGGCGCCGACGAGCTCGTCGTCGAGCAGGTCGTCGCGTCGCGGCAGGACCGGATCAGGGGCCAGGGTGACCGCTGCCTGGGCGGGGCTGCTCATGGTTCACCTTCCGTCGTCCCCAGCGGTGCCGCCAGTCGCGCCGGGTCAGCCGCGGTGGTTCGCCGCCGACGAGGGTGAGGAAGTCGAGGTTGCCCCGTGACGGTCAGCAACGAGGCCATCCGCGCGGCGGCCGTGTCGGCGTCGAAGCGTCCCGAGACCGTGCTGCGTCCCCGCTCCGCCAGGTGCCGAGCCAGCTCGGGGTCCTTGATCAGCCGGTGCAGCGAGTCGGCGAGGTCGATCGGACGGTCGGGTTCGACGATCAGTCCGTTCACGCCGTCACGCACCAGCTCCGTGATGCCCGAGACGCCCGTGGTGACCACCGGGACGCCGCAGGCCATCGCCTCCAAGAGCACATTGGGAATGCCGTCGCGGTCGCCGTCCTCGAGCACCCGGCACGGCAGCGCGAACACGCTGGCCTGCTGGTACTGCGCGAACAACCCGGTCTGCGTCAACGGTCCCAGGAAGCTCACTCGGGTCACCAGTCCGGTCGCGCCCACGCGGGCGCGAACCTCCTGCTCGTGGTCGCCGGACTCACCGACGATGACGGCGTCGAAGTCCACACCGCGGTCGCGCAGCACCGCGCAGGCATCCACGAACGTGTCCAGGCCCTTCTTGCGGACCAGCCGCCCGACCGCAAGCAGGCGGACGCGCGCAGGCTCGACGCGTCGCACGCCGGCCGCGACGAGAGGCTCGAAGTCGGCGTTGAGACCGTGGTAGATCACGTGCACCGGAGTCGAGGAGCCGAACGACGTCAGGTGTGTGCGGTTGGCCTCGGTGCACGTGACGACGAAGGAGGCGGCGTCCATCTTGCGTCGCAACAGGCCGGCTGGGTTGCGCTCCTCGGTCCAGATGTCCTTCGCGTGCCCGGTGAAGGAGAACGGGAGTCCGGTGATCGTGGAGGCCAGCCAGGTGACGGTGGTCGTTCCGTGCGCGAAGTGCGCGTGCAGCCGGCGCACGTCGCCGGAAGCGTCGAGCCGGTCGGCCAGGTCGACGGCGAGGAGGAGCTCCTTGAAGTAGAGCTTGCGGGGCGTGGCAAGGAAGCTGCGCCTGGCCCGGACCGCCTGGGCGAATGCCTGCGCGGCCGCGCGCACCAGGCCCACCGGATGGCGGCGCGCCGTGCGCAGCAGGGCATACCTGAACCGCCCCAGGTTGGCGCCGAGCCAGCGGAACAGCCCGGTGGCGGACAGAGACGTCGTCTGCCGCAGGTAGTCGGGCCGGACGCGCAGGCGCCGTACGACATCGTGCTGGACCTCCTCGTCCGCCGCCCTCAGCACGTACAAGCGCAACGGCACCCCGAGTCGCTCCATCCGGTAGATCTCGCTGGTGATGAAGACCTCGGAGAGCCGCGGATAGCCCTTCAGCACGTAGGCCACTCGCCCGGGGGCTCGGCACGGTCACACATAGACGGACTTCCGCGCACGAGCGTGCAGCAGCTCCAGACGCTCGACGAGCCGACGGGTGCATGTCGCTAGGTCGAAGTGCTCCTCGACGTACCGGCGCCCGGCGGTCCCCAGCTCGCCGCGCAACCGCGGATCCGTCAGTGCGGTCAACCCCTCGGCGAGCGCGTCGGCGTCGGCCGGGGGCACGACCAGGCCACTGCCGGCGGCGTGCACGGTGTCACCGAGAACGGAGACGTCGGAGGCGACCAACGGCCGGCTGCACGCCATCGCCTCGAGGGTGACGTTGGGCAACCCGTCGCGGTCCCCGTTGCGGTCCACCACCGAGGGCACCGCGACGACGTCGGACCAGGCGTACTCGTCGGGGAGCGTCCTCGTGCGACCTGCGACCGGTCAGCTCCACCGTCTCTCTGAGCCCCTGATGGTCGATGGACTCCTCGAGGGCCGCCTGCTCGACACCGGTGCCGACGATCCGCAGCATCACGGGGACCTGCAGCCGAGCGACTGCGTCGAGCAACGTGGAGAAGCCCTTCTTCTCGACCAGCCTGCCCACGGCCAGCACCCGGAGCCGCGCGTCGTCGTCCGGATGGGGGCGCGGGACGAAACGTGCGACGTCGACACCGTGTGGGAGGAGGTAGACCCCCGCACCAGGCACGTCGACGTACTGCGACACGTCGGCGTTGCACGCGACGACTCCAGTGGCGGCCCGGGCGCGACGAGCCAGGTCGACCGGGGGGACCTTCCGGGCGTCCAACGCGTGCACGCTGAAGCTGAAGCCCACCCCGAGGTCACCAGCCGCGCGGGCCGCGACCTCGGCGGGATGATGGGCGAAGTAGCCGTGGACTCCGTCGACGTCGGCGTCCTGCAGGTCTTCGACGAGAGACGCCGCCTGGTGTGTGGCGTCGCCCGCCGGCAGCATCCGGAGCAGCGGGAGCAACTCTTCGACACCTGGTTGGGGCGTCTCCCCGTCGCCCGGCTTGGTCGCGTAGACGCGGACCAGCATGCCCTCACGTGCGAGGGCGACCAGCTCCCCGAGAGCGAACGTCTCGGACGTTCGTGGGAAGCCGCTCATCACGACCGCTAGGTGCGCCGTCATGCGACGACCGGCCACCGTGCGGATCCGTTCGTCATGGGCGCTCCGCCTTCCTGTCGTCGGGCACGAGCGCCTCGAGCAACGCGGACGGATCGAAACCCTCGTGGTCACGTCGTTGCTGGGTGGAGGTCAGCAAGCGGAAGATCGAGTCCCTGCTCAGGAGCAGCTCCGGGGCGTCGTACTCGGCGACCCTTCCAGCGACCATCACGGCAACGCGGTCGGCAGTGCGAGCCAGCTCGATCGAGTGCGTGATCAGGATCGTCGTGCGTCCCTCGACCAGGCGGTTGAGTCCGGCCATCACCAGCGCCTCGCTCGCGGCGTCCAGACCAGTGGTCGGCTCGTCCAGCACGAGTACGGGGGGATCGCGCAGAAGGACGCGCGCGATGCCGATCCGTTGGCGCTGGCCGCCGGAGAGGCCCACGCCTCCGGGGCCGAGCAGGGTGTCGAGACCGTCGGGCAGGGCCTCGATGAACGAAAGCGCCCCGGCAGCCCGGGCGACGGCCTCGACCGTCGCGAGGTCGGCGTCGGTGCCGTAGGCAATGTTGTCCCGGACGCTGCCACTGAACAGGATGGTGTCCTGGAGGAGCACACCGACCTGGTCGCGCACCCAGCGCAGGGACAGCTCCCGCGCGTCTTGGCCGTCCACCCGGACCGACCCGTGGCTGGGGTCGTAGAAACGCGCGATGAGGGCGCCGACCGTCGACTTTCCGGCACCGGACTCGCCGATGAGAGCCAGCCGCGACCCGTGTGGCACGTGAAGGGTGACCCCCTCCAGCGCGGCTCGCTCCGCGGTGTAACGGAAGTAGACGTCGTCGAGGTCGATCGTGCCTGCAGCTCGGTGATCGGGCGTCGAGCCGTCGGCTTCGTCGGCGAGCACCATGTCGGAGGACAGGATCTCGGCGATGCGCTCGAGCCGGGCGAGGTCTCGCGCTGCCCGGCTGGACTGCTTCGCGATGTCCTTGAGCGGCTTGTAGAGCTTGTTGGTGTAGGCCACCACCACGACGAGGTCGCCGGGGCTGATGCGTCCGTCGGCGACCGACAGCACGCCGAGGCAGAGGACCAGCGCGGTCGCGACAGCGCCGAGCACGTCCACGAGGGCGCCGAACCGAGCCTCCACCCGGGAGCTCTCGACGCCGACCTTCAGCCTCTCGGCGCTGCGCAGCTGGACCCGGTCATGCTCGAAGCGCTCGGTGCCGAACGCCTTGATGACCTGCATCGCCGCCAGCGCCTCGGTGGCCAGTGAGGCGATCTCGCCTTCCTTGGCCCGCTGCTTGCGCGCCATCTGCCGGATCCGCTTCTGGTAGTGCTTGCTGGTCGCGAGGAGGAGGGGCGTGACCAGGAAGGCGAGGAACGCCAAGAGGGGATCGATCCAGAACATCACGGCGAACATCCCGACGAGCACGAGCGACGAGGACGCCAAGGTGCCGAGCGTCTGCGCAAAAAGCTCACCGACGGCGTTGACGTCGCCCGTCACCCGGGCGACGAGGTCACCGGTCGGACGGGTCGAGTGGAACACCAACGACAGCCGCTGCAGATGCTCGTAGGTTGCCGTCCGCAGGTCGTGGACGATCTGCTCACCGGACCGGTTGAGCCAGAAGTCGGAGTAGTAGGTGGCCAGAGCGTCGACGGCCGCGATACCGAACACCATGGCTGCGAGCCCCATGAGCAGGGACACATCGCCCCGGGTGAGCTCGAAGCTCTCGCCTCGTCCGGTCACCAGCGCGTCGATCGCGATCTTCAGCGGCCACGGTGCTGCGAGCTGGGCAAGCGTGAGCGCCACCGTCGTGGCAGCGGCGCCGGCGAGCGCGCCCCAGTGGCGGCGCACGTGGTTTCTCAACAACCTCATCGTGGGATTCCGCGGAGACACCGGGGCGGTTGTCCGGTGGCTCATCGCACACTCCCTGCGGTGCTGAACGCGTGCAGCCGACGCGCTGCGTTGAGCGCTCCGTCGAGGTGGATCCCAGCGAACTCGAGGGCACCATCGGGCAGGCGGCGGGGTTGTTGCAGGAGAGACGCGACATCGGCGGGGTCCGCGCCTGCTTGGACGACATCGGCGAGCTGCAGGCCCTCGAGCCATTCGGCCCGGATGGCTTGCTCGCGACGGGGGTTGCGCCGAGGCATCAGGATCGGACGTTGCCCAGCGGCGAGTGCCTCGAGGGTTGAGTTGTAGCCGGCCATGCACAAGACCGCCTGGGCGCGCGAGAACCACCGCCCGCTCGCGCCCAGGGGACTGACGACGTGCACCCGACCGCTCGCCAGGTGGCTGAGCCGGCGCACCGCATCGGCGCCGGCGTACGGACCGGGCGTGAAGAGACCGACCAAGTCGGGGCGATGGGTGAGCAGTTGCGCGCCCATCTCGAATACGGCGGCTCCATCGCCACCGCCACCGGCAGCGACGACGAGGAGGTTGCGGCGCGAACGGCTCGGACCGGGTCGTTCGACGACCCAGCCGCAGTAGTGCAGCGGAAGGTGGAGACCGTACTCGGCCTCGTGGTCGACGAAATGCCGGGCACCGTAGACGAGGACGCCGTCGTACACGTTCTCGACGTCTGCCCAGCCGAGGCCTCGCATCTCCTCGCGGACGATCGACGGCTCGTCCAGGACGTCTCGCAGGCCCAGCACGAGGGCGGACCCGCGTCGCCGCGCCAGGTCGAGCCCGGTGCGGAGCTCGCCGGCCGTTCCGTAGGGATGGCGGTCCACGACCACGACGTCGGGCCGCTCCTCGTCGACCACTGTCTTGAAGATGCGTTCGCGCTCCCGCACCGCCGCCCAGAAGGGAAGCTTCTCGTGGCGATAGGACCCGTCCGCCGACTTGAGCATCGGCGGGACACGGTGCACGCGCACCCGTGCGCCCTGCCGCAGCCAACGGGGGCGCACCTCGATTCCTGTGACCAGACTGACCTGCGCGGCCGGGTCGGTGGCCAGCACCGCGCGCGCGATCACGCTGTTGCGGCGAACGTGCCCGAGCCCGTACCCGTCGTGGGAGTAGAAGAGATATCGGCCGACCACGGATGGTCCCCTCGTTCTGCGGCATTCGTCCGGATACCTGTGGGACGAAACGCTCACCACCCGAAGACGCAGATACCTGGTGGGCTCTCGAATGATGCGCCGCGGTCTCTTTGGCGTCACCATCAATAGGTACTAACTTCAACCACTGCTTTGGCTGAGTCTGAGAAAAACCGCCTCCGAGCGCCCCGGGGACAGCGACTGCCTGGACGGCGAGGAGGGCCGGATGAGCGACGGAGGTGGCCCGTACCGAGGCAGGCTCGAGGTGTTGGCCGCCGGCGGCGTGGTCGATGGCCATCTCGACGCCTGGGCGGCGCAACGGTCCGCCGACCGGCTCCGGCCATGGCGGCGCGTCTACGGCAAGCTGCGGCCACGGCGCTCTCCATGGGCCGTCCTGGTGTACGAGGCCGTGGACCGGACGACCGTCCAGGTCCGCCTGCTCGAGAGCACCGACCCGCGGGCCGATGCTCCGGGCGTCTTCCCGCCGGTCGGTGATCTGGGCCCGGTCGAGATCGTGTCCTGTGAGGCGGATCCGGCGCTCCCGGGGCTCGCGGCGGTGCTGGCGACGCTCGACACTCCTCGGGTCGTGCGCTATCACCCGGGCAGCCGGTGCACCGTCCACGGTGGCGCAGGATCGGCCGCCCGATTCGTCAAGGTCCACGCCAACAACGGGGACGACCAGCAGGAGGTTCGCGAGCGGTGGGAAGCCTCGGTGTCGGGAGCGCTGTCCTTCGCGGTGGCCGAGCCGCACGGCTGGGACGAGCCGTCGCGGTCGAGCTGGTACGGCGTCGTGCCGGGCGGACCTGTGAGCCCGGGTCTGCTCGGGCCGCAGGGCACCCAGCTCGCACATCAGGTGGGGGCGTCGCTCGGCGAACTCGCATCGGCGACGCTGCGGCCGAGCAGGACGGTCGACGCGACAGCCCAGCTGGCCCGGACCAAGCGGGGGCTGGAGCGGGCGGCCGCTGCCGCCCCGGCCTTGGCGCCCGGCTTGCGGAGCGCGTCCGACGCGCTCACCCGGGCCCACGGCCGACTGGGCGCGCGTCCACTCGTCCCGGTGCACGGGGCAGCGGACCTCGGGCAGTGGCTCGTGGACGACACCGGACGGCTGGGTCTCGTGGACTTCGACCGGTTTGCGCGGGGGGAGCCGGAGTTCGACCTGGCGACATTCGTCGTCGAGCTGCGAGCTTCGGCCCGGGGACGACCGACAGAGGAGCTGGAGACCGCAGTCGTCGACGGCTTCCGCGCCGTCGCAGGCGAGGTGGACGCGCAGCGGCTCGCGCTCTACATCGTGCACAGGCGGTTGGGCAGGGTTGCCCGGACAGCCTGCGCACTGCGTCCCGACGCCGAGGAGCGCGCGGCGCCACGGCTCGAGGAGCTCCAGTCCCCACTGGATCGGCTGGCCTCCCCGTGACGGCGCTGAACGGAACCCTGACCTGCTCACGCGGGGCACGGCCCCGTCCACGCCCGGCCTCGGGTCCGGGCCGTCGAGCTCACCGTCTGGTCGGGTCAGGCGTTCCGGCGTAGGCCGTCTGCACCCTCGGACCGGCGATACCCTGGCCGACCCTAGGCCCCCGACCCGAGGAGACCGGATGCCTGAAGGAGTGCCCACCGGGCCGCTGGCCGACCTCGGCATCTCCGTCCCCGTGCTGGCCGCCCCCATGGCCGGCGGGGCCTCCACCCCGGAGCTGGTCCTGGCGACCGCCCGCTCCGGTGGTCTCGGCTTCCTCGCCGCCGGCTACCAGAGCCCGCCCGCCCTCGGCGCGCAGATCGAGACGGTGCGACGCCAGACCCCGACGTTCGGCGTCAACCTGTTCGCGCCGCCGCCGGTGCCGGTCGACGCTGCGGCGTACGCGCGCTACCGGGACCTGCTGCTCCCCGAGGCCGACCGGCTCGGCGTCGTACTCCCGGCGGTGCCGGTCGAGGACGACGACGACTGGCGCGACAAGGTCGACCTGCTGGTCGACGCGCAGGTGCCGCTGGTGTCGTTCACCTTCGGCATCCCGGACATGTCGGTCGTCACCGCCCTGCACGGCGCGGGCAGCGTCCTGGCACAGACCGTCACCTCCGCCGAGGAGGCGGTGCGGGCCGCCGCCGCGGGCCTCGACCTGCTCGTCGTGCAGGGCTCGGGCGCGGGCGGGCACTCCGCGACCCTCACACCGGAGCGCATCCCGGCCGCGGGGCCGCTGCCCGACCTGGTGGCCCAGGTCCGCAGCACCGTCGGGCTGCCGCTGGTCGCCACCGGCGGACTGGCCTCCGCGGACGACGTCGCCGGGACGCTCCGCGCCGGCGCGGACGCCGCGATGGTCGGCACCGTCCTGCTGCTGGCGCCGGAGAGCGGTACGTCGACGGTGCACCGCGCGGCCCTCGGGGACCCGAGCCGCGGCGACACCGTGGTCACACGCGCGTTCACCGGCCGGCCGGCGCGGGCCCTGCCGAACGCCTTCATCGCGACCTACGACCGCGAGGCGCCCGCCGGCTACCCCGCGCTGCACCACCTGACCAGTCCCCTCCGCCGGGCGTCCGCCGCCGCCGGTGACCCGGAGCGCGTGCACCTGTGGGCCGGCACCGGCTACCGCGAAGCCGTGGACCAGCCGGCCGAGACGGTCCTGCGGGGGCTCGCGGCCGCACTGTGACCCCGGCCCGCGTCGTCCGGAGGCGGGGTCAGGCGCCCTCGTCGCCGGTGCCGCTGTCGCCGGGTCCATCACCGTCACCCGGGCCGAAGCCCTGCCCCGGACCACCGTGACGGTCACCGTGGTCGTCCCCCTGGGGGCCTTGTCCCGGCACGTCACCGGGGCGCCCTCCGCCGGGCTGGTCGTCGACCGCGTGGGCGACAGCGAAGCCACCGAGCCCACCGACGAGCAGCGCGGCCGCCGCGACCAGGACCGCCAGGCCGCGGGTGCCACGCACCCGGCCTCGCGCCGACGCCATCCGGTCGCGCCAGCCGCGCTGAGCCGACTGCGGCTCCGCCGCCGGCACGGCCTCGTGGGCCGCTGTCGCTTCCTCGGTCGGCGCGGGACCGGCGATCGGTGCGGTCTCGTCGTCGGCGCCGGGCTCCCAGCGGTTGCCACTGGTCGGCGTGTCGTCCGGCATGGCCGCTCCTTCGGTCGGATCAGGGAGGCACAGCGTGACCGGCCAACCTGAAGACGACCTGTCCCGGCACTGTGCGGTGGCCGCGAGCTCGTCAACGGCGCGCCACTCAGCGCGGTTGGTACTCCTCGTCGGTGACGTGCTCACCCCGCTCGGACTCGGGCTCGGTGTCGGGCTCCGGTCCTTCCCAGATGGCGCTGTGCACCATGAAGCACCATGAAGTGGTCGTGGCTCATCCGCTCACGGGCTGGCCGAAGACCTCGATCTCCACTTCGCGGTAGACGTCATCGGTGTGCTTGATCTCGCAGGCGAGGTCGGACATCGATGCATCGACCTCCTCTGCCTGGAGCTTCTTCAGCGCGGCGAGCTTCTCGCCGGTGAGGTGTCTGGGGTCATCGCCGTCGAGCAGCTCGTCGAGCCGATCGCCTAGCTCCTCCATGATCTCGTCCTGGTCCTCGTAGCCGTCATAGCCGGCTGCACGCATGCAGTCGGTCCAGGCGGCGACGGCCTTCACGATGCGCGGGTCGGACTCCACCAGCACGTCCTTCGGATTCACGTACGTCCCCAGGAGCTGAGCCTTGGTGAAGGCTGCGGCGACGCCCTTGCGGGTGCATCCGCCTGTCTCCGAGAAGTCCTCCTCGTCCAGCGTCCACACGAACGTCTTGTCGGGGTTCTCCCCGAACAGCGTGTGGTTGTAGGCCACCTGGTCGGCCGGGGTCAGGTTGTCGTAGATGCGGCCGTTGTCCGGCCCGAGTCCAATGGTTCGGACCGGGTCGTCGAAGCGCGTGGTCTCCCCGTAGCCCCAGCGTGCGTGGTAGTCCCGACGGCTGACGTTCGGGTCTGCACGCACATACATCTGTGCCCGCTCCACCGTCTTCACGTCGACCGGGACGTACTCGAAGCCCGCTCGAGCCATGCACTTCCCGATGATGGCTTCCACCTTCCCGACGTGCGCGGCGAACTCCTCCTCGGTGAGCCCGAACTCCTTGATGCCGGGCAGCTTCTTGTCGCCGGCGGACGGAGCGTTCTTCGCGCAACCCGCAACGACGACGGCGCACGCGAGCACGCCGATGGTGACCTGGAGCGCTTTCACCACTGCGGTGGACATGGTCTGCATCACAGCACCCGATGCCTGAACAACACCTGAACCAGACCACGGGGAGTCACGTGACCTGATGAGCGTGACTAGGCGGCCCGGGCCATGGTCCGTCGCCGCGTGCCGGGTCTAGCGTCATACGAAACGTAAGACCTCCCGCCGCGTACGCGGCGCCCAGTGACGCCGCTCCGCGACGCCCCCGGTCGGGCTACGCACGGGACTCCACACGAGGAGGGAACCCATGGACGACGCCGCAGTCACGGCCTTGCGCGAGGGGATCAGGGGGACCGTCACGAGCGCGGGCGACGCTGGGTACGACGAGGCACGCAAGGTCCGTAACGGCATGATCGACAAGCGGCCGGCGGTGATCGTCCAGCCGGCCAACGCCGGAGACGTGATGACGGCCGTCCGGTTCGCAGCCGACAACGACCTGACCGTCGCGGTGCGTGGCGGCGGCCACAGCGTCCCCGGCTTCGGCACCTGCGACGACGGCGTCGTGATCGACCTGTCAAGCATGCGCGGGGTCCGGGTCGACCCGATGACCCATACTGCTCGAGTGTCGGGGGGCGCGACGTGGGGCGACCTGAACGCTGCGACCTACCCGTTCGGCCTGGCCACGACTGGCGGGATCATCTCGACCACGGGTGTCGGTGGACTCACCCTGGGCGGCGGCATCGGCTACCTCGCCAGGGGACTCGGCCTCGCGCTCGACAACCTGCTCGCGGCCGACGTGGTCACCGGTGACGGAAGCTTCCACGTGGCTAGCGAGAAGGACGACGCCGACCTCTTCTGGGCGATCCGTGGCGGCGGTGGCAACTTCGGCGTGGTGACGTCCTTCGAGTTCCGGCTCAGCCCGGTGAAGGACATCTACGGCGGGCCCATGTTCTACGAGCTCGACAGTGCCGGGGACCTGTTCACGTTCTACCGCGAGTTCATCGCCAACGCGCCAGAGCAGTTCGGCGGTTTCCCGGCCTACCAGATCGCGCCCCCGCTGCCGTTCATCCCGGAGGAGCGGCACGGCAAGACCCATGCGCTCATGGTCGCCTGCTGGGCGGGCGACCTGGACCAGGGGGAGAAGGTGCTCAAGCCGTTCCACGACCTGGCACCCGTCGTCGCGGAGATGGTGGGCCCGATGCCGTACCCCGCCCTCAACAGCGCCTTCGACGCGTTGTACCCCTCCGGGCTGAGGCACTACTGGAAGGCGAACTTCGTCAAGGAGCTCACCGACGACGCGATCAGGGCCCACGTCGAGCACGGCTCGAAGGTGCCCGAGCTGACGTCGACCATGCACATCTACCCGATCAACGGCGCCTGCCATCGGGTGGGGTCCGACTCGACGGCCTTCGCCTACCGCGACGCCAACTTCGCGACCGTCATCGCAGGCATGTGGCCCGACGCGAAGGACGACTCGGCGAACATCGCCTGGGTCCGTGACTACTACGCGGCCACGGCGCCCCACTCCGAGGAGGGCGGCTACATCAACTTCATGGCGGAGGACGACCAGGACAGGATCCGGGCCAACTACAAGGGCAACTACGACAGGTTGACCGAGATCAAACGCCGCTACGACCCAGGCAACTTGTTCCGTCACAACCAGAACATCGCGCCATCCGGCGCCGCCTGAGCAGGCGTACGGTCCGCCTCGAGGGTGACCTGTTCGTGGACACCCCAGGCGAAGCACGCCGATTGAGGTGGTCGACGTCCCCCGCGCTCGACGTGGTCGTCGAGGAGGCCGTCAACGCGGTGCGCACGCACTGCACGGAGAGGGCCTGTCGGCTGGAAGCCTGTCGGAATCGAACCGACCTATTCATCACAAACGTCGGCGGCGGTTCGCTCGCACTGTCTAGGGATTCTCGCCTGAGTCGTACGAGTCGTGACCGGCCACGCGGCCCGGGTTGGCGGCTGTACGCCCAGAATGCGGCCACGGATTGAGTCGTCAGGCGAAGGTTGGCTTGCGGTCCGTCGCGACAAGCGTCAGCACCTTGCGAGTGGTCGGCCCAGCACCCACGAACGTGGTGGCATGGCCAGAGGTTTGGGCGTGGCATTCGAACTGGAGCAGGAGCTTGGATCCGGTGACGTCGCAGAAGGTGAGCTGGCGTAGGTCCACGAAGATGGCGTCGACGTCGGCGAGGTCGACGCCTGACAGCGCGTCGCGCAGCTGGTTGAGGGTGGCTATGTCCAACTCGCCGCGGATCTCGATCCAGGCGTCCCTTGCCCGTCTGGTGGTCGCGACCCGCAGCGGGCGGTTGGGTTGCCCGCAAGGTCGGGGTGTTTGCATGATGTGCCGAATTTCCCGGGTGTCCCGGAGCGGGACATCCCTGTAGGTCGATCACCGGGAACTCATTTGCCCGAGGCCGCTGCTTGACCGCTCAGCGTCCCGACAATTGGGAGGCTACAGCGGCGTCGACGGCCGGGTGAGTCCCAAACTGGCCATTTCGGAGCGTCTGGTGGGGTGGCCATGGGGTCCAGGCGGGTGGTACGCGTCGATTGACGAGACGTGTCACCGTCCATAGCCACCACAATGCGGGCCACGACTTCGCGTCGAGTCAGCTGGGGTTCTCCCCCTCCTGCGACCTCGATATCCGCCTGTGCGCGAAGTGTGCCCAGAAGGGCCGGTCGGGGCATGAAGAAGGCCCGGGTCGTGTGGGCCGCTGGCCGTTGGGCTGCTTCGCAAGCTCCGCGACCGAGTGGACAGGGCGTCTTTGGATCCGCCCACTGCTCTGAGCAGGGGACGTCGCGAACGGTCAGGGCCGCGGAAGAACGGTCAGAACCCGCTCCACGTGGTCCCGGAACTCGGTCATGTAGTCACGCAGGAACGCCTCGGTCGAGGAGTCGCTCACCTCACCGTCCTCGGCAAACACGTCGTGCGAGAAGTGGATGTACGCCTCGGGCGAGGTCATCTGCCGCGCGTTGCAGAAGCTGAGCACGGCGCGCAGACTCTGCTGACCCACCGCGGTGCCGATCGCGCCCATCGACGCGCCGATCACACCGGCGGGGATGTGATGGAAGGAGTTCTTCCCCCACGGCCGCGACGCCCAGTCGATGGCATTCTTCAGCGCTCCCGGGATGGACCGGTTGTACTCCGGAGTCACGAACAGGACAGCATCCGCCGCTGCGATCGCGTCCTTGAGCGCCGTCGCCTCGGGCGGGTAATCGGGGTCGAAGTCGGGACTGTAAAGCGGGAGGTCTCCGATGCCGATCTCGGTGAACTCGAGGTCTTCGGGTGCCAGGCGTATCAGCGCCCTGGAGAGCACGCGGTTGATCGATGTAGACGAGAGACTGCCGACGAAGTAGCCGACCTTGTACACACTCACTTCAAATCCTTCCGTGGAACGGGACGTGATGGCGAAGTCGCTAGATCGTTGGCAACGAGAGGCTTCGCCAGGACCTCTCGGGCCTGTGGTCAGGTGGTCTTGATGGACGAGGGGTGTTCCGTCAACGGTGTGATGGTGATGGCCATGAAGTGGAACAGCGGGAGGTCCCACAACAACTGGTGCAGCTCTTCGTTGTCGGCGACGTCGAAGACGCTGAGGTTGGAGTAGGCGCCGACCACGCGCCAGATGTGAGCCCACGTGCCGGTGCGCTGAAGTTCCTGGCTGTAGGCCTTCTCGCGGGCGAGCAGGTCCTCCCGGTCGGGGGTGTCGGGCGGGAGGTCCACGTCCATGCGCACGGCGAACAGCATCAGGCGGGGTCCAGGACGAAGTCGTAGGTGACCTCGTTCCCGCTGCCGTCGGCTCTCGGTGTCGGTGCCAGCATGAGCTCGGGCTTCACTGCGTCGGCGATGTCATTGTCGACGTACTGGCCGCCCTCGAAGTACAGCTGCGTGGTGATGAGCCGGTGGTCGGGGGCTGAGACCTTCAGGTGGATGTGGGCGGGGCGCCAGGCGTGCCAGCCGGCTGCCGCGATGAGCTTGCCGCACGAGCCGTCGGTAGGGATCTGGTAGGGCGCGGGCTGCATCGTGTTGATGTAGAACCGACCGTCGCTGTCGGCCGTGACGCGTGCCCGGAAGAGCCACTCGGGCAGTCCTGGTGCGAACTGCGAGTAGAAGCCGGCGTCGTCGGCGTGCCAGATGTCGACGATGGCACCCGCGAGCGGGGTGCCGTCGACCGCGCGGACCTGACCCTGGAACAGCAGAGGCGTGCCGGGCTCGTCGTCTCGCATCTCCAGCGTGCACTCGGCGGGGAGCGCGGGAGCGTCGGGCACGTAGTACGGCCCTTCGATCGTTCCCTTGGACCCTTCGCGGTCGGCGTTGGCGACCTCCTCGACCACGTGCTCGATCCACACGTCCAGGAACAGCGGCCACTCGCCGTCCAGACCCACCTGGATCATCCAGGCCTTGAGGGCGTCGTACTCCTCGTAGGTCACCTGCTTGTCACGAATCACGTCGTGCAGTGCCTTGATCGCTGCGGTGGCCACCTCGTCGACGCGCTCCTTGCTGATCTCGGGGCGCGCAGTGCTCTCCTTGCTCCGGAACACGCGGGTGGCGTTGGCGCCGGAGTCGGCCGCCTTCGCGTCGAACTCGGTGGGCTGGTCGATCTGGGTCATGGTGGTCTCCTCGGTGGGTGGTGGTTTCGGTCAGGAGTCGGTGCGGTAGTGGGCGAGCTTCTGGTCGTCGATCGCGATACCGAGCCCGGGGCCCTGACGAACCCGGAGCTCGCCGTCTTCGATGACGAGCGGCTCGGCGAGCAGGTCGTCGCTCATGTCGAGGTAGTTGGACAGCTCTGCGGGGCGGCGGGCGGTGAGACGGTGTGCGGCGCCGAACGCGGCGGCGCACAGTGAGCCGATCTGAGTGTCGATCTGGTTGCCGAGGTAGACCTCCGCGCCCATGCCTTCGCACTGGCCGAGGATGCGCTGGCTGGAGGTGAATCCGGTGCGGGAGGTCTTGATGGCGATGCCCGTCGCGGCCCCGGCCAGCAGTTCGCGGGTGACGTCAGCGGGGGTCGGGACGCTTTCGTCGGCGTACATCGGGACGGCGGAGTGCTGGACCAGCCACCGGCGGCCGAGCACGTCGTCGGCGGGACAGAGTTCCTCGGCGAAGGCAAGGTCCAGGTCGGCCATCTCCCGCAACGCGCGAACTGACTCGCTCGGGGTCCACCCGCGGTTGCCGTCTATGTAGATCTCCACGTCGGGCATGGCTGTCCGCAGGGCACGACATGCCTCGACATCCAGCCGGTACGGTTGTCGCCCGACCTTCACCTTGAAGGTCGTGATGCCGTAGCCTGGCGCGGATCCGCTCGGCCTCGGAGACCATCGCCTCGGGTGGGGCGAAGCCCATCATGTGGGAGACGCGCATCCGATCGGTGAAGCCGCCGAGCAGCTCGTTGACCGAGGCGCCGAGGGTCTGGCCGATCGCGTCCCAGATCGCCATGTCCACCGCGGCCTTCGCGACCGGGTTGCCCACCGTGCGGTTCAGGCGTGCGTGCACGACCTCCCGCTCGAGGATGCCTACGCCGTGAATCGCGGGGGCGAAGTGGTCGGCGATGATCGAGCGAACCGACGCCTGCGTCTCGCCGTAGGTGAACGGTCGCGGGGGAGCGTCCGCGGTGCCGACGACACCGTCGTCGGTGTGCACCCGAACGAGCACGTGCTCGGCCGCGTGCACCTCGCCGCTGGCGAACGCGAGGGGCTTGCGGTAGGCGATGGCGTAGGGGATGGCCTCGACCCGCGCGATCTTCATGCGACGAGCGTCACACGACAGATCCGGTCAAGAGAAGTACAAGATCGGTCTCGATTGAGACCTCAGACGTCTTTTTCGGCCAACAAGGTCCGCGCCACGACCAGCACCTGGTGCACGGCAGGGGAGGTCTCGCCTCGGCGCGTGGCGACGGCCAGCTCCACGGTCGGGGAGGCGTCGGCCAAGGGGCGGTAGGCCGCGCCGGTGATCCGCAGGTGCTGCACCGATTCCGGCACGAGGGCGACACCGAGCCCGGCGGCGACGAACGAGACGAGGGTCGAGGTCTCGGCGACCTCTGTCGCCCGTGGGGTGAAGCCGGCCGCCTGGCAGGCGTCGAGCACGGCGTCATGCACGACGGAGCGATGCTGCGACGGGTAGGTGATGAACGGCTCCTCGGCAAGATCGGCCAGCGACCACCTGGGCACGTCCGACCTGGGCGTGCGTCTCAGGGAGCACCACCACGAGTGGCTCGCGTCGAAGCGGGTGGACCTCCACCTCGGGAACCTGGACGGGCGGGCGAAGGAAACCGATGTCGAGGGTGCCGTCGACGAGGCCGGCAACCTGGCTGGGCGTCAGCAGCTCCCCCCGGAGGTCCAGCTCGAGATCCGGAAGCTCGGTGCGCAGCAAGCGGCTCATGCTCGGGAGCAGCTCGTACGTGGCGGACCCGGTGAAGCCGATCGTGACCCGTCCCATCCGCCCGTCGCGGATCAGCTGTGCCTCGTCGCGAGCAGCGTCGACACTCGCAAGGATCGACCGGGCCCGCTCGAGGTACTGCTCGCCGGCGGGCGTCAGGTCGACCCTTCGAGTCGAACGAGTCAGCAGCTGAACCCCGAGCTCGGCCTCGAGCTGCCTGATCTGCTGCGACAACGGCGGCTGCGCGATGTGCAGGCGCTGTGCCGCGCGACCGAAGTGGCATTCCTCGGCAACTGCGACGAAGTAGCGAAGGTGTCGCAGTTCCATGGCGCGAACCTACCTGTGTCGCGGACCGCGGGCCCGGAGCCGGAGTCAGACCGGCGGAATCCATCATGCGCCACGCTTGGCTCTTCGAGTCACCTCGCGGTGGACCGGGGGGCACGGGACTCATATCCGGGATCGAATGACAAGTCTCGGGGTGGAGAAGAAGGCCTCTGAACCTGGGGTTTTGTGTGGAGCCGCCTGTCGGAATCGAACCGACGACCTATTCATTACGAGCGTCGGCGGGGGCTAGTTTCGCTAGCCCTGGTTGGGGATTCTCGCGTGAACCGTACGAATCGTGAGCGGCCACGCGGCCCGGATTTGGCGGCTGTACGGCCAGAATGCGGCCACGTCCAGGGGAGCGGCGCCGACCCGGCCTCCGGTCCCCTGGTTCGGTGGTTTCCCGGGTCGAGGGTGACCGGAGGCCGCTGTCGTCAGCAGATGGCGCGCCTGGGGTCAGGGGTTGACGCTGGCTTGGTAGGTGAAGAGCTCGGTGCCGTTGGCTTCCTCGCCGTTGTCCGGGGCGGCCCACAGGGTCAACTGGTTGCCGCTGGCGGCCAGCTTGACCGGGTTGCGGGTCATCACGTGTCCGGCGGAGGACCACTTCTGGAACGGCACCTCGCGCAGCACGTTGTGGCTGCGCAGGTCGATCATGGAGATTCCGCCGAGTTCGTACGTGGCGTTGTCGCCGCCGGCGCTCGGTGTCTGGGGAAGGTTGGTGATCCCGCCACAGATCATCTTGGCCGAGGCGACGTACTGGCAGTCCTGGTAGTCGGTGAAGAAGCTGTTGTTGTCCCAGCTGCGGATCTGCTTGCCGTCTGCGGTCCACTCATAGAAGCGGCGCGAGCCCCAGTTGTTGCCGACGAGGTGGCCGTTGGTCTGGTCGCGCACGATGCCGCCGATGTGGTCGTTGACCTGGAACTGCTTGTGGACGGCCAGGGAGCTCGGCGTCGACGCGATAGATGATGGCGCTGGAGTTCGGCCGGTACTGGGCGACCGGGACCCAGACGTTGGTGCCGTCGTACGAGATGCCGCCGGGGTGGTACATGTCGCCCTCGCCGAGGGTGATGTCCTTCTGCAGGTGTCCCTGGCGGTCCATGACGAACAGGTGACCGATGCCCTTGCCGGCAGTGCGGTCGTAGCCGTCGACGGGGGTCGGGTACTTCTGGGTCGGCTCGATGATCTGGACGGCCGAGAGGAACAGGTGGTTCGGGGTGATCGCGAGGCCCTCGGTGTGGTACGTCGGGAAGTTCAGCTTCAGCTTGTCGACCTGCGTCCAGGCGGTGTTGCGGTCCACCGCGGCGAAATCGTGGGCGAGGGCACCGTCTTGAGGCACGGTTTGCGAGGTGTCGGCGGCGGCGCTGGCGGTCCCGCCGATGAGCAGGGCGAATGCGGCCGTTGCGGAGATCGTGCGCAGACTTGGGCGCTTCATGAGTCCGTCTCCTTGGTGGAGTTGGGAGGTTCTGGGTGGTTGCTGACCGTATGGTGCGAATGTGAACGATTGGCGACCGCGGTTGAACAGCAGGCGACAGGGAGAGCCACCGACCCGATAACCAGCCCTCTTGCTCGTCGGTGTCCGGGGGCAAGGGTGGCCGGAGGCCATCGCGGAGCTTGCGGAGCGACGCGCAGCGCCCTTGCGGCCGGGCGCCGGCGCGCAAATCCTCGGCCTTCGGGTCGGCGGCTCGGTGGTGAGTCTCGTGGCGGCCGGGCATCGACGTGGGTCGCCCCTTGGTTCGGGTCGCGGCATCATCGGAGGCCTTGGACCGATGGAGGCTCGGGCATGGACGCCAGGCGTGAAGCGGAGCAAGAGCGCGGCGAGCTGGCCGACCTCCTCGAGGGGTTGTCGGAGGAGCAGTGGGAGGCGCCTTCGCTGTGCGAGGGGTGGACGGACCGGTTCGGACGTGGGCGATGATGCGGCAGGCTCGCGGGGGCATTTCGGGGGCACGGACGGCCACATACGGCCAAAATGCGGCCACGAACGGGCCTGTCGACATGAAGAAAGCCCGGGTCGTGTGGGCCGTTGTGGCGTCTGACCTGGGCTTTTGTCTGGAGCCGCCTGTCGGAATCGAACCGACGACCTATTCATTACGAGTGAATCGCTCTACCGACTGAGCTAAGGCGGCGCAGCGCCCGGCCGGTCAGCCGGGCACGCCGGACGAGTATACGGATGGCGGGGCGTCGTCAGAAATCGGCGCCCAGCCGCGCCGTACTCCCCATAGGGAACTACCGCTCGCCGTGGAAGTCATCCCGTGGGACGGGGAGGATTCCCCGCATCCCCTGGTCAACGGGCGAACGCCATCGCCCCTCGCTCAGCAGTCGACCTCTGCCTTCGGGACGACACCGGAGACGAGGTAGGACTCCACGGCCTTGTCCACGCAGGCGTTGCCGGCGCGGTAGCCGGTGTGGCCGTCACCGTCGCGGGTCACGAGCACGCCCTTGTCGAGCTGGTCGGCCAGCGAGCGCGCCCAGGCCAGTGGGGTGGCCGGGTCGCGGGAGGTGCCCACGACCATGATCGGCGGCGAGCCGGGGGCGTGGATCTGGGCGGGCTTGCGGCCCGAGTGCACCGGCCAGCTCGCGCAGGACGACAGGGTGTAGGCGAACACCGCACCGAAGGTCGGGGAGACCTTCTCGAACTGGGAGACGTACGGCCCCACCTTCGAGCTCGGGATGCCGTCGTCGTGGTCGAGGCAGTTGACGGCGTAGAGCGCCTCCAGCGAGTTGTCCTCGTAGCCGTCGGGGCCGCGCCCGACGTACGCGTCGGACAGGGCCAGCAGCACCGACCCGTTGCCGGCGAACGCCTGCCGCAGCGCCTGGTCGAGCACGCCCCAGTAGCGCTTGCTGTAGAGCGGGTACCAGATGCCGAGCAGCGCGTTGCCGGCCTCGAGCTGCCGGGCGCCGTCGCCGCGGATGGGCCGCTTCTCGACGCTGTCCAGGAACGCCCGGATGCGCTGGGTGCCGGCGTCGACCGAGTCACCCAGGAAACAGTTGCCCTGGGCGACGCAGGCGCCGACGTACGCCCGCAGCGCCGTCTCGAACGCCTTCGCCTGCACCTTGCCCTGCTCGACCGTGGACAGCGAGGGGTCCAGCGCGCCGTCGAGCACCATCCGGCCGACGTGCTGCGGGAAGAGCCCGGCGTACGTCGATCCGATCGACGTGCCGTAGGAGGCGCCGAAGTAGCTCAGCTTGCGGTCCCCGAGCGCCGCACGCAGCACGTCGAGGTCCCGGGCCACCTCGACGGTGGACATGTGCCGCGCCAGGTCGCCGCTCCTGTCCAGACAGCCCTTGCCGATCTTGCGCAGCAGGCCGTCGGAGTAGCGGGTCTCCGCCGGGGTGTCCGGGTCGGGGTCGGAGGAGTTGAGCGCGTCGAGCGTCTTGGTGTCCGCGCAGCGCAGCGGGGTGCTGCGGCCGACCCCGCGCGGGTCGAACCCGACGATGTCGAAGGCCTGGAGCAGCTCGGGCCCGAACGACGACTGGCCACCGGCGGCGTAGTCGACGCCCGACGCGCCCGGACCACCCGGGTCGACCACCAGCGAGCCGAGCCGGCGCGACGGCGAGGCGGCGGGCACCTTGAGCAGGGCCACCGAGATCACCTTGCCCTCGGGGTCTGCGTAGTCCAGCGGCACCTTCAGCGTGGCGCAGCGGAACACCTTGCGGCACGGCTTCCAGGCGAGCTTCTGCCCGTAGAACCGGTCGAGCTGTGGCTTCGCGGTGACCGTGGCGCTCGGGCCGGTCGAGTCGATCGGGCTCGGGGTCAGGGTCGCTTGCGGCAGGGTCTTGCGGTCGTCGCCGGAGGTGAAGACGCCGCAGCCGGACAGCAGCAGGGCGAGGACCACGAGCAGGGCGAGGCCGCTGCGAGGGGCACGGGGCACGCGCCCACTGTAGGAGGTGGTCCCTCAGGTCATCCGATCCGGAGCTCGACCATCATCGACTCCAGCGCCAGCAGCGGCGTCGTGTTGAACTCCATCATCTGCTCGCGGGCGGTGAAGATCGCGTCGATGCGGCGGATGTTCTGCTCCGGGGTGGAGCGCCGGGCGAGGTCGGCCACCTCGTCGCGGATCTCCTCGTTGACCAGGTCGCCCTCCGCACCCGTCTGCAGCGCGATCGCGTCGCGGTAGACCGACATGATGTCCATCAGCCCACGGTCGATGACGTCCATGATCCGGCGCTTCTCCCGCTGCTTCTGGCTGTGCTGCAGCTCCTTGAGCCCGGCCCGGTAGGCGCGCGACGCCTTCGACTTGCGGTCGTCGCCGTAGAGCCCCTCGAGCTCCTTGAGCTCGCGGGCGTTGCTGCGCTCGGTGAGCGCCGACGTCTCGTCCTTGGCGATGTCGACGAGGTTGGCAGCGGCGTTCATGCAGGCGCCCAAGCGACGTGAGGCCGCCGGGCAGCGCGACCACCTCGCGGCGGCGGTTGCGGGTCTTCTCGTCGGAGGCCAGGGCGCGGGCCCGGCCGATGTGGCCCTGGCTGGCGCGCGCGGCGAACGCGGCGACCGACTCACCGATCCCGTGCTCCTCGACCAGGAAGCGGGCGACCTGCTGCGCGGTCGGGGTGGCCAGGGTGACGTTGCGGCACCGCGACCGGATGGTCGGCAGGACGTCCTCGACGGTCGGCGCGCACAGCAGCCAGACGGTCTTGGGGGTCGGCTCCTCGATGGCCTTGAGCAGCGTGTTGCCGGTGCGGCCGCTCGCGTCGCCGAGCCGGTCGGCGTCCTCGATGACCATGATCTGGTAGCGCTTCTCGACCGGCGACAGCGCCGAGCGGTGCACCAGCTCCCGCATGTCCTTGATGTAGAGCATCGACGTCTCGGAGCGGGTGATGCTCACGTCCGGGTGCGACCCGGCCAGCGCGGTCCGGCAGGCGTGGCACTCGCCGCAGCCGGTGCCGCGCTCGCACTGCAGCGCCGCCGCGAACGCCAGGGCGGCGTTGGACCGGCCCGAGCCGGGTGGGCCGGTGAACAGCCAGGCATGCGTCATGCCGTGCCCCTCGACCGCCCGCTTGAGGGGCGCGACCGCGTGCTGCTGGCCGACCAGGGTGGACCAGACGTCGCCGGCGCTCGTGGTCGTGCTCGTGCTCATGCCTGGCCTCCGTGCGCGGACGGGGTGGTCTGGGTCGGCTGCGTGTCGGCCTCGTCGAACCGGGTGGGCGTCGGGTCGCGGTGCTCGCGGACCGCCTGGCCGAGCAGCGGCAGCAGCCGGCCCCGGATCTCGGCGGCGATCTCGTCCACCGGCCGGCGGGCGTCGACGACGAGGTAGTGCTCGGGCGCGAGCCCGGCGAGGTGCAGGAAGCCCTCCCGGACCCGCTCGTGGAAGTCCACCGACTCACCCTCGATCCGGTCGCGCTCCTCGAAGCGGGACATGCCCTGCTGGGGCGGCAGGTCGAGCAGCACGGTCAGGTGCGGCCGCAGGTCGGCGGTCGCCCAGCGCGCCACCCGCTCCACCTCGCGGTCGGCCAGCGCGCGGCCGGCGCCCTGGTAGGCCAGCGTGGAGTCGACGTAGCGGTCGGTGACCACGACGCTGCCGCGGGCCAGCGCCGGGGCGACCACCCGGTCGACGTGCTCGGCCTTGTCGGCGGCGTAGAGCAGCGCCTCGGTGCGGTGCGAGATGTCGCCGGTGGCCGGGTCGAGCACGATCCGGCGCAGCTTCTGCCCGACCTCGGTGTCCCCCGGCTCGTGGGTCAGCAGGACGTCGTACCCCTCGGCCTCGAGCCAGTCCCGCAGCAGCCGGGACTGGGTGGACTTGCCGGCGCCCTCGCCGCCCTCGAACGCGACGAAGCAGCCGGTGGCGGCGTACACGCCGGGCGCGCCGGTGAACGCGTGCTTCAGGTCGGTCATCAACGAGGTCCCCGTCCGGTCGTCCATCTGACGATAGGACGCGACACCGACAGCGGTCATCAGGACCGCGGCGATCAGGAAGGTGAACGCGGCACCGTTGTAGACGAGGTACGGGTTGCCGTTCTTGTCGAGCGGGCCGAGGTCGTGGGTGCCGATCAGGCCGGCGAGCAGCGGCGAGACGGCCAGCACCAGCGCGAGCGCCAGCCGGATCATCGAGCCGACGAACGCGAAGGTGCGTCCACGGACCTCGTCGGGCACCTCGAGGCCGAGCATGGTGTTGCCGGTGATCCAGCCGACGCCGGCGAAGAAGCCGAGCACGGCGGTCAGCCCGACCACGACGGGCAGCTGCTGGACCAGCGCCAGCGGGAACAGCAGCAGGCCGGTCAGGGTGAGCGAGATCCCGAACAGTCGGCGCCGCGACAGGCCCTGCAGCAGCCGCGGGCCGCGCCACATGCCGAGCCCGAGGCCGGCGAAGACGGTGCCGAAGAGCAGGCCGTAGCCGGAGTCGCCGCCGCCGAGGTCGGAGACGTACGTGCGGGCCAGGCCGACCACCACGCCGCCGGCGGCGAAGGCGCCGATGATGCCGACCACGAGGCCGCGTACGACGGGCGTGGTGCCGACGTACTTCCAGCCGTCGACGATCACCCGGAGCGCGTTCGTCTCGCCACCGACCGAGGCCGGGCCGCTCGGGATGTTCCTGAGCCGGGAGATGACGATCCCGGAGACCACGAACGAGACCGCGTTGAAGTAGAGCGCGAGGTCGATCGGGCCGCCGATGAACCCGTCGAACACGTGCCGGTAGAACTTGTCGACCAGCGTGATGCCGGCGAAGATCGCGGCCGCCGGCAGGGCCGACCCGTAGGTGGTGGCCAGGCTGATCTGGTTGGCGGCCTCGAGCCGGTGCCGCGGGACGAGGTTCGGGACGGTGGCGTCCTTGGCCGGCCCCCACACCAGGCTGATCGCCTCGACGAGCACCGTGACCACGAAGATCCACCACAGCGTGCCGACCCGGGGCCCGACGATCGGGATGGTGAGGAACAGCGCGCCGCGGAGGTAGTCCCCCCACACCAGCGTGCGGCGGCGGTCGAGCTTGTCCGCGACGTACCCCGCGAACGGGCCGATCACCAGCGCCGGCAGCACCCGCAGGAAGAGCACGGTCGCGATGGCGTAGTTCTTGCCGGCGTAGGACTCGGCGCTCGCGTTGGCCATCGCGGTGAGCGCGAGCAGGCCCATCCAGTCGCCGAGGCTGGAGAGCCCCAGGCCGATCCAGAGGTTGCGGAAGTCGTGGATCTTCAGCACCGCGGCCAGGGAGTGCGTCGGCGCGTGCCGGAGGTCCTCGACCCCTGCCTGCTCGCTCACGGGCTCACCCTACGGGGCGCGGAACGGGCCCGCCGAGACCGGTGAGGTCCCGGCGGGCCCGCCGCGTGGGCGGGCTCCTCGAATCGGAACTGCGCGGTGTGTGTGCTTCCGTCCCGAAGCTTCCGACCGACGTTCGGCAGCTGCCGGCCCACCCCTTCTGGGTCTCCCAGTTGAGCTGGTAGCGGTCGTTGCCCGCGTAGGTCAGCCCCGGCATGCCGCCGTCACGACTTCTTGGACGCCGCCTTCTTCGCGGTCTTCTTGGCCGTCGTCTTCTTCGCCGTCGTCTTCTTCGTCGTCGTCTTCTTCGCGCGTCTTCGCGGTCTTCTTGGCGCCCTTCTTCGCCGCCTTCTTGGCCGGGCCCTTGGCCCGCCGCTCGGCGAGCAGCTCGGCGGCCCGCTCGATGGTGATGGTCTTCTCGTCGTCGCCCTGGCGCAGGGTGGCGTTGTACTCGCCGTCGGTGACGTAGGTGCCGAACCGGCCGCTCTTGAGCCGCACGGTCTGCCCGCTCGCCGGGTCGGTGCCGACCTCGCGGCCCGGGTCGGCCGCGGCGCGGCCCCGCTGCTTGGGCTGGGCGTAGATCTTGAGCGCCTCGTCGAGCGAGATCGACAGCAGCTTCTCCTCGGAGTCGATCGACCGGGAGTCGGTGCCCTTCTTGAGGTAGGGCCCGTAGCGGCCGTTCTGCGCGGTGATCTCGTCGCCGGACTCGGGGTCGACGCCCACCACGCGCGGCAGCGTGAGCAGCGTCAGCGCCTGCTCCAGCGTGATCGTGTCGAGGTTCATCGACTTGAACAGCGAGCCGGTGCGCGGCTTCGTGCCCTTGGGCGCGTCGTCCGGGCAGCAGCTCGGTGACGTAGGGGCCGTAGCGGCCGTTCTTCGCCACGATCGGTCAGACCGGTCTCGGGGTCCTCGCCGAGCCGGGTCTCCTCGCCGGCGGGGTTGGCCAGCAGCTCCTTGGCCTTCGCCGCGGTCAGCTCGTCGGGCGGCAGGTCCTCGGGGACGTTCGCGCGCACCGGGCTGCCGTCGCCGTCCTCCGGCGTGGTCTCGATGTAGGGGCCGTAGCGGCCGACCCGCAGGTCGACCCCGTCGGCGACCCGGAACGTCGCGAGCTCGCGGGCGTCGATGTCGCCGAGCTCGCTGACCAGCTTCTGCAGGCCGTCGACGTCGCCGCTGCCGAAGTAGAACTCGGCCAGCTCGGTGTTGCGGTCCCGCCGGCCGCCCGCGATCTCGTCGAGGACGTCCTCCATGCTCGGCGGTGAACTCGTAGGACACCAGCCGGGAGAAGTGCTCCTCCAGCAGCCGGATCACCGAGAACGCCAGCCACGCCGGCACCAGCGCGGTGCCCTTCTTGTAGACGTAGCCGCGGTTGAGGATCGTGCCGATGATCGAGGCGTACGTCGACGGCCGGCCGATCTCCCGCTCCTCCAGCTCACGGATCAGCGTGGCCTCGGTGTAGCGGGCCGGCGGCTTGGTCTGGTGCCCCGACGCCTCGATGTTCGAGGCCGAGACACGGTCGCCCTCGGCCACGTCGGGCAGCCGGGTCTCCCGGTCGTCGGACTCGGTGTCCGGGTCGTCGGAGCCCTCGACGTAGGCCTTGAGGAAGCCGTAGAAGGTGATCACCCGGCCGGACGCGGAGAACACCACGTCCTCGCCGGACGCGGCGGCGCCGCCGAGCCGGATGGTGACGCTGCGGCCCTCGGCGTCCTTCATCTGGGAGGCGACGGTGCGCATCCAGATCAGCTCGTAGAGCCGGAACGCGTCACCGGTCAGACCGGTCTGGGCCGGGGTCCGGAAGTTCTCGCCGGCGGGCCGGATCGCCTCGTGCGCCTCCTGGGCGTTCTTCACCTTCGAGGCGTAGACCCGCGGCCGGTCCGGGACGTACTCGGCGCCGTACAGCTCCCGCGCCTGCGCCCGGGCCGCGTTGATCGCGGTGTCCGAGAGCGTCGTGGAGTCGGTGCGCATGTAGGTGATGAAGCCGTTCTCGTAGAGCCGCTGCGCGATCGACATGGTGCGGGACGCGCCGTACCCGAGCTTGCGGGAGGCCTCCTGCTGCAGCGTGGTCGTCCGGAACGGCGCGTAGGGCTGGCGCCGGTAGGGCTTGGACTCGACCGAACGGATCTCGAAGGTGCTGTCCTGCAGACCGGCGGCCAGCGCCTCGGCGCGGGACCGGTCCAGGTGCACGACGTCCGCGCCGGACTTCAGCACGCCCTGCGCGGTGAAGTCGGAGCCGCGGGCGACCCGCTTGGCGTCGACGCTGTGCAGCTTGGCCGGGAAGATCCGCTCGGCGTGCTTCTGACCGGCGTCGAAGGTGCCCTCGAGGTCCCAGTAGGACGCGGTGCGGAACGCCATCCGCTCGCGCTCCCGGTCGACCACCAGCCGGGTGGCCACGGACTGGACCCGCCCGGCGGACAGGCCGGACATGACCTTCTTCCACAGCACCGGGGAGACCTCGTAGCCGTAGAGCCGGTCGAGGATGCGGCGGGCCTCCTGGGCCTCGACGAGGTCCATGTCGATGTCGCGGGGGTTCTCGACCGCGGCGCTGATCGCCTGCGGGGTGATCTCGTGGAACACCATCCGGCGCACCGGCACCTTGGGCTTCAGCTCGTCGAGGAGGTGCCAGGCGATGGCCTCGCCCTCGCGGTCCTCGTCCGTGGCGAGGTAGAGCTCGGAGGCGTCCTTGAGCAGGCCCTTGAGCTTGGTCATGTGGGACTTCTTGTCCCGCGAGACCACGTAGTAGGGGGTGAAGTCGTTGTCGACGTCCACACCGAGACGGGCCCAGGGCTCGCCCTTGATCTTGGCGGGCACGTCGGCGGCGCTCTGCGGCAGGTCGCGGATGTGACCGATGGAGGACTCGACCACGTAGTCGCGCCCCAGGTAGCCGGCGATCGTCTTCGCCTTGGCAGGCGACTCGACGATGACCAGCTTGTGACCGGCGCCGTTGGCGGCGCCTGCGTTCTTCGCCAAAAGTGTGATGCTCCCTCGATGCTCGTTCGCGTGGACACGGTAGCGCCTGGCGTCAACCGGACCACCCGGCGACCCGGGCGGCGGACAACTCACCGTGCCCACGCGCGACGAGCTCAGGTGCCGCGCGAGGCGCCGCCGAGATAGCCCGAGGCACCCACGAGGCTGGGGCCGGTCTTGAGCAGGTCGTGGCGGCGGAGCAGCTGCTCACGGCCCGAGAGCGCGGATCGGGGGCGGTGCGGCTTCTGGGTGCTGAACATCGTGCGCATGGCTGGTCCTCCTGGTCCTGTCGGCCGGCCGGTGCCGGGCTGATCGGGTAGGAGAACCGTGCCGCGGCCGCCTTGCAGGCCACTTGCGGCTGACTTGGAGCCCGACTTGGGCCGGTCAGGACTCCGGCAGCAGGAACCCGTCCGCCACCAGCTCCCGGACGGACCGCTAGCCCGCTCGCGGCACAGCGCCTCGGCGTCCTGGTCCAGCAGGGACGCGAGCGCGTGCAGCAGCTGCCGGACGGTCAGGTCGCCGTCGCTGGCGCCGACGAGCCCGGCCTCGACGGTGTCGACCTGCCGGGCGCGGCGCATGCCGCGCTGCTGGCGCAGCACGATCGTCTCCGGGTCGTCCACGCCGACCTCGCCCACGGTCTCCTGGCGTACGTCGACCCGCACGGTGAGGCGGCTGTCCAGGAGCGCCTCGTCGTCGGTGCCCGCCAGGAACTGGGTACGGCGCGCCCGGTCGGCCACCTCCGGCCCGAGCGGCTGCTCGACCTCGAACGGCCACTCCTCGAGGTGCACGACCGGCTCCCGGTCCACGCGGTGCAGGTGCAGCCACCCGAACCCGACACCCTCGACGCCCTGCTCGTCGAACCAGGCCAGCCAGGCGTCGTACCGCTCGGGGTAGTCGGGGCGGCCGTGCACGCCCGCGTCCTTGAGCCAGAGCTCGACGTACTCCGCCGGGTCGGCGACCTCCCGCTGCACCACCCAGGCGTCGCAGCCGGTGCCGTCGAGCCAGCCGGCCACCCGCTCCTGCCACGGCTCGCCGCGCCGGTGCACCCAGTTGGCGAGCACCTGGGCCCAGCCGCCGGGGTTCAGGTGCGCCGGGGCGCCGGTGACGACGCGGCGGACCATCTCGTCGCCGGGCAGCCCGGAGTCGCGGTAGACCAGCCGCTCGCCGGTGGCCGGCGAGACCACGAACGGCGGGTTGGTGACGACCAGGTCGAAGCGCTCGCCGGCGACCGGCTCGTAGAGGCTGCCCGCGCGGACGTCGACGGTCACCCCGTTGAGCCGGGCGTTCAGCCGGGTCATCGCGAGGGCCCGCTCGTTGACGTCGGTGGCGACGATGTCGCGCACGTGCTGCGGCGAGGTGCAGGGCCTGCACGCCGCACCCGGTGCCGAGGTCCAGCGCCCGGCCGAACGGCTCCCGGACGGTCAGCTGGGCCAGCGACGACGACGCGGAGCTGATGCCGAGCACGTGGTCGGGGCCGACCGCGATCGGCGCCCCGTCGAGCCCGGGCGTGAGGTCGCTGACCACCCACCAGTCGCGGCCCTCGTCGGCGTAGGGACGCACGTCCACCAGGGCGCGGACCTCGCCGCCGGACCGCTCGAGGAACCCGGCCGCGACCAACGGCTCGACCAGGCCCGGCAGCGCGGTCTCGGCGCGGTCGGCGTCGACCGGCGCCTGCAGCGGCCAGAGCCGGACCAGCGTCTCCAGCGGTGAGCCGCCCCGGGTGGCCCGCAGCCCGGGCGTCGTCTCGTTGCGCCCGAGGGCCGCGTGCGCGGTCGGGCCGAGCAGGCCGGCCACCCCGTCGTACCCGAAGCCGGCACGGGACAGCGCGTCGCGCAGGCGGTCGACGAGGTCGGGGGTGAGGAGGTCCACGCGCCCACCCTAGGGAGACCGGCCGGCGTACCCCTCCCCCGGACGACGAGAGGGCCCGCCGGTCGGTCACCGGCGGGCCCTCTGACGTCGTGCTGGTGCTGGCTACACGGCGGCGGCCGGCACCTCCTCCTCGGCGATGACGACCGAGCGGCGCTTCGAGTTGTAGACCGCGCCGGCGATGACCAGGACGGCCACGACCGCGATCGCGATCCGCAGCGGGGTGTTCGCGTCCGCGCCGTAGGTCATCTTCACCACGGCCGCCGCGATCAGCAGCGACACGAGGTTCATCACCTTGAGCAGCGGGTTGATGGCCGGGCCGGCGGTGTCCTTGAACGGGTCACCGACGGTGTCACCGATGACGGTGGCCGAGTGCGCCTCGGAGCCCTTGCCGCCGTGGTGGCCGTCCTCGACGAGCTTCTTCGCGTTGTCCCAGGCGCCACCGGAGTTGGCCAGGAACACCGCCATCAGGGTGCCGGTGCCGATCGCACCGGCCAGGTAGCAGCCGAGCGGGCCGGGACCGAGGCCGAAGCCGACGGCGATCGGCGCCAGGATCGCGAGCAGGCCGGGGGTGGCCAGCTCACGCAGCGAGTCGCGGGTGCAGATGTCCACGACCTTGCCGTACTCCGGGCGGCCGGTGCCCTCCATGATCCCGGGGATCTCCCGGAACTGGCGGCGCACCTCGAAGACGACCGCACCCGCGGCGCGGCCGACGGCGTTGATCGCCAGGCCGGCGAACAGGAACACCACGGCCGCACCGATGAGCAGGCCGACCAGGTTGGCCGGGTCGGCGATGTTCAGCACGCCGAGCAGGCCGAGCGTGTCGTGGATCGACATGCCGGAGGTCAGGCCCTTGAGGTCCTGGGAGGCCGTCGTGATCGCCGTCGGTGAACGCGCCGAACAGCGCGGTCGCGGCGAGCACGGCGGTCGCGATCGCGATGCCCTTGGTGATCGCCTTGGTGGTGTTGCCGACCGCGTCGAGCTCGGTGAGGATCGCTGCGCCCTCGCCGTCGACGTCGCCGGACATCTCCGCGATGCCCTGCGCGTTGTCGGAGACCGGGCCGAAGGTGTCCATCGCGACGATGACGCCGACGGTGGTCAGCAGACCGGTGCCGGCCAGCGCGACCGCGAACAGCGAGACGGTGACGGAGGCGCCGCCGAGCAGGAACGCGCCGAAGACCGCGGCGCCGATCACCAGGGCGGTGTAGACCGCCGACTCGAAGCCGACCGAGAGGCCGGACAGGATGACCGTCGCGGCGCCGGTCAGCGACGTCTTGGCGACGTCCTGGACCGGCCGGTGCTCGGTGCCGGTGAAGTAGCCGGTGAGGGCCAGGATCACCGCGGCCAGCACGATGCCGATCAGCACCGCGCCGAACGCGATCAGCGCCGGGCTGCCGTCGGGCGTGGCGACCTGACCGTTCTGGAAGACCCGCTCGATCAGCGAGCCGCTGTTGCGGGCGTTGGTGAGCCCGCTGAAGCTGCTCGGGCAGGTAGAGGAACGCCGCGATCGCGCAGAGCACGGCCGAGACGCCGGCGGAGATGTAGAACGCCCGGTTGATGGTGGTCAGACCCGACTCGGTGGGCTTCGGGCGGCACAGGTAGATGCCGAGGATCGCGGTGAGCGCACCGATGGCCGGGATGATCAGCGGGAAGACGAGGCCCTCGGCGCCGAACGCGACCTTGCCGAGGATCAGCGCGGCGACCAGCGTCACGGCGTACGACTCGAACAGGTCGGCCGCCATGCCGGCGCAGTCACCGACGTTGTCGCCCACGTTGTCGGCGATCGTCGCCGCGTTGCGCGGGTCGTCCTCGGGGATGTTGTTCTCCACCTTGCCGACGAGGTCGGCGCCGACGTCGGCGGCCTTGGTGAAGATGCCGCCGCCGACCCGCATGAACATCGCGAGCAGGGCGGCGCCGAAGCCGAAGCCCTCCAGCACGGTCGGGGCGTCGGACTTGTAGATCAGCACGACCACGGACGCGCCCAGCAGGCCGAGGCCGACCGTCCCCATGCCGACGACACCGCCGGTGCGGAACGCGATCCTCATGGCCGGGTCGCGGCCCTCGCTGCGAGCCGCGGCTGCGACGCGGACGTTGGCGCGGACCGCGAGGGACATGCCCAGGTAGCCGATCGCTGCCGAGAACCCAGCGCCGACCAGGAAGAAGACGGAGCGCCCGATCCGCAGACCCGTCGACTCCGCGGGAAGGAGCAGACAGCAGCAGGAACGCCGCCACCGCGAACACCGCCAGCGTCTTGAACATGCGGCCCAGGTAGGCGGAAGCGCCCTCCTGCACCGCCTGCGCGATGTTCTTCATGTTCTCCGTGCCTTCGCCCGCAGCGAGCACCTGACCTCGGAACACCACGGCCATCACCAGCGCGACGAGCGCGATGACGCCGACGATGACCACGTAGGTCAGGTTGCCGCCGGACAGGTCCACGGTCGCAGCCTCACCACCGGTTGCGGCGGCAAAGATGTGCCCGGACATACGTCCTCCTCCGGTTGGGGCCCGCGGCCCCGTGACGTTGGTGATCGAACCTCCGCGCGGACTGTTCCACGCGAACGCGGGCAGGCTGTGACCTGCCTCTCACATACGAATGTGCCGGAGTCTACTTACGGACAGCGGTCCCGGGTGGCCGGGGCCTGTGGGATGTCCCACATTTCTCGCGCTGTTTCGCGGCGCGTCGTTCCGGGGCCCGCCGGAGAGACGGTCAGCTCAGCGGCCAGGACATGGACAGCACGGTGCTGCCGGCGTCCTGGGAGATCTCGAAGTCGTCGATGAGGCCGCGCAGCAGGGCCCACGGCTCGACGCCGTCGATGTCACTGGTGGGGGCGTCCTGGGCGGCGACGGAGCCGGCCGCGACGACCGAGACGCGGAGCCGGTCCTCGACACGCATCCGCACCTCGACCGGGCTGGGCGACGGGCCGGGCAGGACGTCCTGCCCGACGAGCAGGGCGCACGCCTCACCGACGGCGAGCCGGACCTCCTCGACGAACTCCTCGTCCTGGGAGGTGCGACGGGCAACGGCAGCAGCGACGAGCCGCACGGTCCGGACCAGGGCAGGGTCCCGCGCGATGGCGACGGTGATCCCGGTAGCGGTCCGAGCCGCTCCCGACGGCACGGTTCTACCGCTCAGCGAGGGCGTCGGCCTGCGACCCGTGGATGGCGAACACCTTCGCCAGACCCGTGATGCGGAAGATCTTGAGCAGGCGCTCCTGGTTGCAGATGAGGCGCATGGAGCCGTCGTGGGCGCGGACCTTCTTGAGCCCGCCGACGAGCACACCGAGTCCGGTGGAGTCGAGGAAGTCGACCTTCTCCATGTCGATCACGAGGTTGTAGTCGCCGTTGCCGACGAGCTCGGTGATCTTGTCGCGCAGCTTGGGGGCGGTGTACACGTCGATCTCCCCGCCCACCTCGATGATCGTGTGACCATCCTCGTGGCGGGTCTCGAGTGACAGATCCACGTGTGAACTCCTCACCGGTGTCGTGGTGCGCGTGCACGGAACGGACTTGGGCCGACCCGCGCACTGGGCTACCTGTTTATTCAACCATGCACCGCCACGGCGCACCGGGCACTCCCGAGAATTGGCCGGTCCGGCGCCAGGAGGCCCCGCACCTGCCGGGGGGTGCGTTTGGGAGACTCCCTGAGTGGACCACGACGTGTCAACTTCACCCTCGACGAGCCTGGTCCACCGCCTCACCCGCGCCGCCGGTCGCGACGAGCGGCTCCGGCACCTCGAGGTGCTGCCGGCCCGGGCCGGGACCCGGGCGCCGTGGCCGGCCTGGACGGCCCCCGAGGTGGTCGACGCACTGCGGGCTGCGCGGGATCGAGCAGCCCTGGCAGCACCAGGTCGACGCGGCCGCTGCGGCCCACGCCCACGAGCACGTGGTCCTCGCGACAGGCACGGCATCGGGCAAGTCGCTGGGCTACCTGCTGCCCGCGCTCACCGAGATCCAGGAGTCCCGTAGCCGTCAGGGTCTGCGCGGCGCCACGGCGTTGTACCTCTCACCCACCAAGGCGCTCGCGCAGGACCAGCTGGAGTCGGTGCTCGGCCTCGGGCTGCCCGGTCTCGCGGCCACCACGCACGACGGCGACTCGTCCCGCGAGCAGCGGGCCTGGGCCCGCGACCACGCGGAGTACGTCCTCACCAACCCGGACATGCTCCACCACTCGCTGCTTCCCGGGCACGAGCACTGGTCACGCTTCTTCCGGCTGCTGCGCTACGTCGTGATCGACGAGTGCCACCACTACCGCGGTGTCTTCGGCGCGCACGTCGCGCAGATCGTCCGCCGGCTGCGACGGGTGTGTGCGTCGTACGGCGCCTTCCCGACGTTCGTGCTGGCCTCCGCGACGGTCGCGGAGCCGGAGGTGTCGGCGTCGCGCCTGACCGGCCTCGGGGTCCGTGCGGTGACCGAGGACGCGTCGCGGCGCGGTGAGGTGTCGCTCGCGCTCTGGGAGCCGCCGTTCACGGCGATGCTGGGTGAGCACGGCGCACCGGTCCGGCGGTCCGCGATGGCGGAGTCGGCCGACCTGCTCACCGACCTGGTCGTCGAAGGCGTGCGCACGCTGGCCTTCATCCGGTCCCGACGCGGTGCCGAGTCGGTCGCGCTGACCGCGCGCCGGCAGCTGGGCGAGGTGGCCCCGGAGCTCACCGGTCGTGTGGCGGCCTACCGCGGCGGCTACCTGCCCGAGGACCGACGCGCGTTGGAGCGGGCGCTGCGTTCCGGCGACCTGGTCGGGCTCGCGGCCACCAACGCGCTGGAGCTCGGTATCGACGTCGCCGGGCTCGACGCCGTCGTGATGGCCGGCTTCCCCGGCACCCGGGCGGCGCTGTGGCAGCAGGTCGGCCGCGCCGGTCGCGGCGGCGAGGACGCGCTGGGCGTCCTGGTCGCCCGGGACGACCCGCTGGACACCTACCTGGTCGAGCACCCGGAGGCCCTCGTCGGGGCTCCCGTCGAGGCCAACGTGTTCGACCCCGACAACCCCTACGTGCTCGGCCCGCACCTGTGCGCGGCCGCCGCCGAGAAGCCGTTGACCGAGGAGGACCTCCTGCTCTTCGGTCCGCGGGCCCGCGACGGCGTCGACGCGCTCACCGAGGCCGGTCTCCTGCGACGCCGCGCGCACGGCTGGTACTGGACCGACCGGCGCCGCGCCAGCGACCTGGCCGACATCCGCTCCAGCGGCGGCCACCCGGTGCGTCTGGTCGAGGAGGGCACCGGCCGGCTCCTCGGCACCGTCGACGCCGGGGCCGCCCACAGCACCGCGCACGACGGCGCGGTCTACCTGCACCAGGGCGAGACCTACCTCGTGCGCTCGCTCGACCTCGACGAGCACGTCGCCACGGTGGTCGCCGAGGACCCCGGCTACAGCACCTCGGCCCGCGACATCACCGACATCGCCATCACCGCCGAGCGCGAGCACGTGCCCTGGGGACTGGCCCGGGTCAGTCTGGGCGACGTACGCGTCACCCACCAGGTCGTGTCCTACCTCAAGCGCCGGATGCCGTCCGGCGAGCTGCTCGGCGAGGAGCCGCTCGACCTTCCGGAGCGGATCCTCGACACCACTGCGGTCTGGTGGACGGTGCCCGCCGTCCTGCTCGAGGACTCCGGGATCCTCGCCCGTGACCTTCCGGGGTCGGCGCACGCAGCCGAGCACGCGTCGATCGGGCTGCTGCCGTTGTTCGCCACCTGCGACCGCTGGGACATCGGCGGTGTCTCGACCGCGCTCCATCCGGACACCGGGATGCTCACCGTCTTCGTGTACGACGGGCATCCGGGCGGGGCAGGTTTCGCCGAGCGCGGGTTCCACGCCGCCCGGGCCTGGCTCACCGCGACGCGGGACGCGATCGCCGGCTGCCGGTGCGAGGACGGTTGCCCGTCGTGCGTGCAGTCACCCAAATGCGGCAACCAGAACAACCCGCTCGACAAGCGCGGCGCTGTCACCTTGCTCGACGTGCTTCTCGGGTTTGCCGCACCGGCCCTGGGGCAGAACCCGGACTGACCGCTTCGGAAGGAACCCTCATGCTCGTGCTCGGCCTCGTCCTCATCCTGTTCGCAGCGGGGAGCTTCGTCGCGGTGCTCGCCAGCGGCACGGACGACAAGGCGGCGCTCTACGGCGGCAGTGTCGAGATGCCCACGCTGGTGGTGTTCCTGGCCGGGGCGCTGGCCCTGCTGATCGTGGTCCTCGGCGTCGAGCTGGTGCGCTCCGGCATCCGCCGGGCCAACCAGAACCGCCAGACCAAGAAGCGGCTCCGCAAGCTCGAGCAGCGCGAGCAGCTGCGCCGCGAGGACGAGACCACCGAGGGCCCGGCCGCGGGCACCACCGGCTCCGACGCCACCGAGGACACCCGCGCGGAGACGGGGACAGCCACCGGGACAGACCCCGGCCACGACACGCCCCCGGACCGCGGCACGGACACTGGCACGCCCACCCGGACGGACACCGCGACGGACCCAGCGCCCGGCGCCGCGAGCGAGCCCGGCAGCCACGCCCGCACCGACGGGCCGTACCAGGCTCCGCCGCCGCCCAGCCGCTGACACACCCTGCCGAACCCAGCGCTGACCCACCCGCTCGAGCCGCTGGGTCCGGCCCGCTGACCGGGCTCACGGCACGGGCCCCGCGCGGGCCCGACCGACGAGCGCGAGACGCCGGCCCAGCACGACCTGGCTGTCGCGACCGACCTCGACCGTGACCACGTCACCGTCGAGCGCGCACCTCCGCAGAGCGCCGCCGTTGCGGCCCGCCGTCTCTCGGGCTGCTGCGCAGCCGTCGCGGCCCGCCTGCACGGCTCCGGCGCCGGCGAGGGCCGCGAGGTCCGCTGCCGCCTCCACCCGGCGCTGGTCGGCGACGACCCCGCCGACGACGGCGACCAGCAGCGTGACGGTCACCAGCACCCCGGTGAGCCCGACGGCCAGGACTGCCGCGCTGCCGCGCTGACCGGTGCCGCGCCGGCGGACCCGCCGAGGTCGCTTGCCGGTGCCGGTCATCGCGGCTCCTTGGCGGCCACAGCCTCGGCGTCGACGTCGACCCCGGGCAGGAAACCGAACAGCCCACGCGGGCCCTGCACCGTGGACCTCACCCGGACCACCACCGACGCTCCGTCGTCGCTGATGCTGATCCGCGCGCCGGCCGGGGCGACCCGCCGGCCGAGGGCCTCGGCCGCTCCGGCCCCGTCGTCACGGGCCGCGGCCCGGGCGGTCTCCCGCGCGGCGTCGACGACCCGGACCTGGGTGGCGGCCAACGAGAGCAACCACGCGAGCCCCAGGGTCAGCGCGACGAGCACCGGGAGCACCATCACCGTCTCCGCGGTGACCGCACCGCGTTCGCCTCGCCGGGCGGCGGGGGTGCGCAGACGTCTGCGCATCCCCGCCGCCCGGTGACCTCGGTCGATCATGGTCAGAGCCCGACGACCTTCATGACCATCTCGAAGAGGGTCTTGAGCAGCTGCTGCCCGAAGTCGCTGGTGAGCAGCTTGATCAGGATGGTCGCGAAGCCGCAGCCGGCGGCCGTGACGACGGCGTACTCCGCGCTGGTCACGCCGCGCTGGGTGCGGAGCCTGGCGTTGGGGGACATGGTCATGAGTACCTCCAGGAGGGCCCACCGGGGTGGTGGGCGATGTGATTTCGACGATCCGGACTCTCGTCCGGTCCGGTGGCGCTCACGAGGCCGATCTGCGGAGCTGGGGAGACGGCCCCCAGAGGGGCGGTTGTGGAGCGGATCTGGCTCGGCGGAGGACGCCGGACGGCCGTGCTCAGCGGCCGGCGAGGACACCGACGGCTCCGGCGACCAGCGGCACCACGCCGACGAGCACGAACGCGGGCAGCAGGCAGACTCCGAGCGGGACGGCAGCCTTGACGCCCACCGCCCGGGCCCGGCTCTCCACGTCGGAGCGGGCCGTGCGGCGCAGGTCTCCGGAGAGCCGCTGCATCGCGTCGGCCACCGACGCCCCGCTCTCCACCGCCCGGGCGAGAGCGCGGCCGAGCCCGCCCAGCTGGGGGTGCCGGGCCAGGTCGCGCCACACGGTGGCCGGGTCGACCCCCAGCCGGAGCCGGGCCAAGACGGCGGCGAGGTCTTCGGCGGCCGGCGCACCGACCGCCGACGTGACGTGCTCGAGGGCGGCCGACGGAGACAGGCCGGCGCCCAGGCAGGCGGCCATCAGGTCGACGACCTGCGGCACCGCGGCGGCCAGCCGCTCCCGCCGTCGTCGCACCGCGGGCGGCTCCATGCGCCCGACGGCCCACCAGCAGACGCCGCCGGCCACGGGCCCGAGCCCGATCCCGGGCAGACCCCCGACCAGCACCCACGCCCCGACGGCGACGGCCACCGAGGCGACCATCCGGAACAGCGGAGGCGCGTCGGCCTCGGGCACGGTGGACGAGGGAGGACGGTCCGCGGCCACCGGCGCCGACGGTCGGGAAGGGACTGCCGCAAGGGCGGCGACCGCGGCCGCCAGCACGGCGACGACGGCGAGGACACCGTGCCCGAGGGAGCTCACGAGCGGAGCACCCCGGCCGCGATCCGGTCGATCCACAGCAACCCGGCGAACGCGAACGCCACGCCGCCGGCCAGGCAGGCCACCCCGACCGGGGTGCCGAGCAGGAAGCGCCAGGGATGCCCGCCGATGCCGGCCGACATCGCGAGCGAGGCGACGGGCAGCCCGGCCACCAGGCGGGCGGTCGCCTGGGCGGAGGCGAGCTCGCCCTGGACGAGCAGCCGGGTCGCCTGCCGGGCCCGGGCGGTGCGCGCCACCTGCGCGAGCGCGGAAGCCAGCCCGGCGCCCGACCGCTCCGACACCTGCCAGGCGGCCGCGACGTCGGCGAGCCCCTCGGCGCCCGGCGACCGGGCCAGCCGTCGGAGCGCGGCGGGGACGTCGGCGCCCAGCCGCGCCGCGGCCACGACCGGCTCGAGGTCGGGCCACAGGTCGAGGCAGTGCTCCAGTGCGGCGACGAACGGCTGCCCGGCGCGGAGCTCACCGGCCAGCGCCTCGCACACCTCGACGACCGCCGCCCGACGGGCGGTGGCCCGGCGGGCCGCACGGGCGCGCCGGACCAGCACCGCTGTCGCCGCGGCTCCCGCCAGAAGGACGAGTCCGAGGGCCAGCCGCGTCCCGTCCAGCAGCACGAGAAGTCCGGCCGTGACCGCGGTCAGCGCGACCAGCGCCCCCGGCCCCGGGCGGAGCACGGCCCCGACGAGCGACGAGCGGAGGTCCCGGCCGCGCGCGGCCACCGGAGGGGGAAGCGCCAGCCAACCGGCCACCCCGGCTGCTGCTGCCGCGACCGCCAGGGACGGCCCGGGTGGGAGGCTCATCGGCGCAGCCGCTCGACGAGCGCCTCGGCCGCCGGGTGCTCCCGGGTGGTGCCGTCGGCGGGGAACGTGAGGGCCGGCTCCGCGCGGACGCGGCCGTCGGGCCCGCGCCGCAGCACCGCCACCTCGGCGACCCGGCGGCGGCCGTCGGGTCCGCGGGCCAGGTGGACGACCGCGTCGACGGCGGAGGCCAGCTGGCTGTGGGCGGCGTCCTGGGTCATCCCCGCGGCCATCGCCAGGGCCTCGACACGGGCCGGCACGTCCGCGGCGGAGTTGGCGTGCAGGGTGCCGCAGCCGCCCTCGTGGCCGGTGTTCATGGCGGCGAGGAGGTCGGTGACCTCGTCGCCGCGCACCTCTCCGACCACCAGCCGGTCCGGCCGCATCCGCAGGGCCTGCCGGACCAGCACCCGCATCGGCACCTCGCCGGCGCCCTCGACGTTGGCGGGCCGCGACTCGAGGCCGATGACGTGCGGATGGTCGGGCCGCAGCTCGCTGGCGTCCTCGACGACGACCATCCGGTGGCCGGGGTCGACCAGGGACAGCAGGGCGGAGAGCAGGGTCGTCTTCCCCGAGCCGGTGCCCCCGCTGACCAGGAACGCGAGCCGGGCGCTCACCAGCCGCCGCAGCAGGGAGGCGGCGTCGGCGTTGACGGTGCCGTGGTCCTGCAGCTCGGCGACGGTGAACACCCGGCCGCGCGGCACCCGCAGCGAGATCACGGTGCCCGGCCGGGACAGCGGGGACAGCACGGCGTGGAAGCGGGTGCCGTCGGGGAGCCGCAGGTCGACGTACGGCGTCGCGTCGTCGAGCCGCCGCCCCACGGACCCGGCGAGCCGCTGGGCCAGCCGGCGCACGGCGGCGTCGTCGGCGAACCGGGTGCCCGTGAGCTCCAGCCCCTCGCCGCGGTCGACGTAGACGGCGTCGGCGCCGTTGACGAGCACGTCGGTGACACCCGGCAGCCTCAGCAACGGCTCGAGCGGTCCGGCGCCGAGGACGTCCTGGCGGAGCAGGTCGTGGACGGCCAGCACCGTCGCGTCGCCGACCGGCCGGCCCTGGTCGCGCAGCGCCCGGGCGACGACGTCGGGGGTCAGCTGTGCCCCGGTGCGCGCCAGCTGCTCCCGGACTGCGTCCAGCACGGCCGGTGTCGTCACCCCACCGGCGGCGCCCGCTGTCGGGCCGACGGCGTGGCCGGATGCCGCACTCACGCGACCGCCCCGGCCCCGGGACGGCGGCGGGCCAGGTCGTCGAGGGCCGCACGCGCCGCCCGGGCCAGCGGGGACCGGCGCGTGTGGACGGGCCCGAGACCCAGGTCGAGGTGCTCGTCGAGACGGCGCTGGGCCGCCAGCTCGGCGACCAGGGGCAGCTCCAGGATGTCGGCGACGTGCCCCGCCGGGACCGCCGCTCCGCCGACGCGCACGACCACGCCCAGGTCGTCGTTGACCGGTCGCAGGCCGGCGGCGACCTTGCCGGCCGAGGCGACCCCGGCGACGGACGACTCGGCCACCAGCAGCACCCGGTCGCACCGGGAGGCGACCTCGAGGCTGACCGGGTCGAGGTGGCGCGGCAGGTCGGCGACCACGACGTCGTGGCCGCGCTGGGCCGCGGACAGCACCTCGCGGGCCGTGGTGGGGTCGAGGTCGACCGGCGGACCCACCGGCCAGGTGAGCACCGCCAGGCCGTCACGGCGGGGCAGGGCGGCCCGCAGGGACCGCGAGCCGAGCCGGCCGTGCGAGCCGACCAGGGCGTCCCACCGGGCGCCTCCCCCAGCGCCGGCGTCCCGGCCGTCTCTGCCGTCGGGGCCGTCGGAGCCGTTGGGGCCGCCCTCGGCGTCCAGGCCGACCACCCGGTCGGCACCGGGCCCGAGCGGGTCGAGATCGAGCAGCACCGCCGGCCCGCTGGCCGCGGCGGTCAGCGCGAGGGCGCTCGCGAAGGTGGTCGCGCCGGCGCCACCGGACCCGCCCACCACGCCGACGGTGCGGGCCGGGTGGGCACCGCCGTCGGCCGCGTCGGTGAGCAGCTCGACCAGCCAGGCATCCGCGGCCGGGAGCTCGACGACGTCGAGGGCTCCGGAGGCCAGCGCCGCACGGAAGAGTCCGTCCGGGACCGGGCCGTGCGCGACGACATGGACCTGGTCGCGGCGCGGCGGACGGTGTGCGGCGACCGGGTCGGCGAGGTCCGCCCCGAGGAGCACGACGGACGCGGCACCCCAGCCACGCAGGGCCGCGGTCGTGTCATGGGCGACGTCGAGCGTGGTGCCGGCCGCGGCCGCGAGCCGGAGCAGGTCGTCGAGCAGCAGGTCGTCGCGCGTGATCAGCAGCACCGGGGACGTCATGCTCAGAGCCTCGGCGGCGGGCTGCGACGGCACCACGCCCGTCGTACCCGCTGTGGACGGAGGGCCGCCGGCGCAGCCTGTGCACGAGATCGGGCCGGACAAGGGGCGACCCCCGGTCCGGGGGGCGGAACCGGGGGTCGCAGGGTCCGGGCTCCTGGGGGGTCGAGCCGGGACCGAGCCGGACGGCGTGGGGGGTGTGCCGCCGGCGATTGGGGGATATGTCAGATGATGCACAGGACCGAGAGCAGACTGACGCTTTGTCAATCGTAGCGCGTTCTTTACCTACTGTCGCCACCACTATGCTCGGACGGAGAGGCACCCGCGGGGGTGCCGCGCGCGAACGGGCGGAAGATCGCGCAGACCGGCACGTCGGGGGTTGGAGGATCGGGACCGTGGGGCGACCGGCCGCGTTCTTCGACCTGGACAAGACGATCATCGCGAAGTCCAGCACGCTCGCCTTCAGCAAGCCGTTCCAGGCCGGCGGACTGATCTCGCGGCGCGCGGTCCTGCGCAGCGCCTACGCCCAGTTCGTGTACCTCGTCGGCGGCGCGGACCACGACCAGATGGAGAAGATGCGGGAGTTCCTGTCCCGCCTCTGCGCGGGCTGGGACGTGCAGACCGTGCGCGACATCGTCGCCGACACGCTGCACAACGTCGTCGACCCGCTGGTGTACGACGAGGCGGTCTCGCTCATCGAGGAGCACCACCTCGCCGGGCGTGACGTGATCATCGTGTCCGCGTCCGGCAGCGAGGTCGTGGAGCCGATCGGCGAGATGCTCGGCGCCGACGGTGTCGTCGCGACCCAGATGCGCGTCGTCGACGGCCGCTACACCGGCGAGATCGACTACTACGCCTACGCCGAGAACAAGGCGGCGGCGATGCGGCGGCTCGCCGAGGAGCACGAGTACGACCTGGCCCGCAGCTACGCCTACAGCGACTCGATCACCGACCTGCACATGCTCGAGGCGGTCGGGAACCCCTACGTGGTCAACCCGGACCGCGAGCTGCGCCGCCAGGCGAACGCCCGCGGCTGGCCGGTGCTGGTGTTCACCAAGCCCGTCGCGCTGCGCAGCCGGATGCGGCTCCCGCAGGGCAAGCCGACGCTGGCCGCCCTGGCCCTCGGCACGGCCGCCGCGGTCGGTGGTGCGGTGTACATCGCGGCCCGTCGCCGGGTCACCCGCGGCGACGCCTGACTCGTCCCGACATATCCGTTCATGCGACACGCCGGACGACACGCCGCGGGCGCACGCCTGGAGCCCCTAGACCATCGGCCGCACCCCCTTGTTCCCCTGTGAGCAGGGGCGTACAAAGGGAAAACCACAACTCAAGACCCGCACATGAGCCAGGTACCCACGCGGCGAACCACCCTTCCTATTGGGCGTTGTCCCCGGGTTCACCCGGAGCAACATTTGAGATGCACGCTTGGTAGCCCTTGGTCTCATGTGTCAGCAGCGGCACCTCAGTCTTCCGGGCAGGGGTGCCGCTTGCATTCCCCGGAGGCCGGCCCCGGGCGGTGTGGTCAGCGGGCGGCGTTGAGCGGGCTCGCCTCGGCCCCCGCGGCGTACGCCTCCGCGGCGTACAGCAGCCACGCGTGCACCCCGGCGGCGCCACCTTCGCGGTAGCCGCGCAGGTTGGACTCGTACTCCCGCTGCAGCGCGAGGTGGCCGGCCTCCGGCACGGTCAACGACTTCGCGTCGACGCCGCGGGCGACCAGCACCAGCCGCTCGGCTGCCCGGGCGACCAGCCCGTTGTGGGAGACGAACGGCGCCGCGGTCGCGAGCTCGGCGTGCACGACCGCGGCCACGACGAGGGCCGGTGCGTCGGTGGCCTCGGACAGCGTGCGCCCGAGGTCGCGGAGCCGTGCCGCACTGTCGCCGTCGCGCGGGCGTCCCAGGTCGTCGTCGTCCGCGACGCCCTTGGCGGCCAGCGTGTGCATCCGGGCCAGGGCCTGCAGGGGCGACGAGCCGAGCGTGGGTGCCAGGCCGAGCAGCTCCGTGCTCAGGCGTACGGCGGCCCGGGCCATCGGATCGCCGCCGTCGGCGCGCACCGCGTCGAGGGAGGACTCGCCCCCCTCCAGCACGGCGCTCGCGTGCGCGCCGCGCAGCAGCGAGTCGGCGGTCAGGTCCGGCGTCGTACGGCGCAGCCCGCGGTCGCGCAGCAGGGCGTCGATGCCGTCGCGGGTGGCGGCCATCGCCGAGGCGACCCCCTCGAGTGCGGTGAGCCGGGAGAGGGGATCAGTCACGGGCGCAGCGTAGTGGCTCAGGCCTGGGGGCCCTTCGCGCGCACGTCGGCCACCGAGGACATGGCGTCCCGCAGCTCGGCGAGCCAGTCGTCCTGGTGCTGCTCGACGAGTCGGACGCACCAGGCCAGCGCCTCGGACCGGGACCGGGCGACGCCGGCGTCGACGAGGGTGTCGAGCACCTGCCGCTGCGGCTGCCGCAGCCGGGTCATCACCGGCGCGGCCACGTGCGTGAACAGCTCGGTGCGGTCGCCGACCCGGACCTGCCAGGACACCTTCCGCTCGAACCGGCGCTCGGCCTCCTGGGCGATGGAGATCCGCTTGCCGCGGGTGTCCTCCCGGAACGCCTTGGCGCGTCCCGCGCGGGCCTCGTCGTGCTCGGCCGCGCTCGCCTTCTCCGGCAGGTCCACGTCCGGGAGGGTCAGCAGCACGCTGATCTCCTCGCGGTCCACGGACACCTCGACCGGCTGCTCCTGCCACTCCTGCGGGACCCGGCCGGTGAACCAGCCACGCACCCGCTCCAGCGCTTCGTTCGTAATCATGTAATCATCATTACACGCTCGCGCAAGGTCGGTCTGGACGCGTTGATAGCCTCACCGCGATGGACGGACCTCTGCCCCCGGACCGGCCCGTCCCCGCCCTCTCGTTCGGCGGGGTGGCCGACGCCTACGACCGCGCCCGCCCGTCGTACCCCGCCGAGGCCGCGGCCTGGCTCGCCGGCCTCGACCACGCGCACGTCCTCGAGCTGGGGGCCGGCACCGGCAAGCTCACCGAGCAGCTTGTCGCGCAGGGGCACAAGGTGGTCGCCACCGACCCCCTCGACGCGATGCTCCGCAAGCTCGTCGCACGGCTCCCCGGCACCCCCGCGGCGATCGCGGCCGCCGAGCGGATCCCGCTGCGCGCCCGTTCGGTCGACACCGTGATCGGGGCGCAGACCTTCCACTGGTGGGACCTCGAGCGCACCCTCCCCGAGATCGCCCGCGTGCTGCGACCCGGCGGCCACCTGGCCCTGGCGTGGAACGTCCGCGACGAGCGGATCCCGTGGGTGCGCCGGCTCGGCCGGCTGATCGGCAGCCAGGAGCAGCAGAACAACGACCCGACGCACGCGCTGCTGGCCTCGAACCTCTTCGGCTTCGTGGAGAGCGCGACCTTCCGCTTCTGGCAGTCGCTCGACCGACCGCGGCTGCGTGACCTCGTGCTGTCGCGGTCCAACATCGCAGTGCTCGGCGAGGTCGAGCGGGAGCGGGTGCTGCGCAAGGTCGACGAGCTGTACGACGCCTACGGCCGGGGCGCCGACGGCATGCTGCTGCCCTACGTCACCCGCTGCTACAAGGCCGTGGTCCGCCCGCCGGCGGTCACCGAGCCCGGCCGCCCCGACGGCCCGACCGAGATCAGCGACGACGGCGGCGACGCCGACGCGTTGCTCATCGACTTCCAGTAGGCCGGTCGGGCATGGGGTCGCGCGGGGGATGGCTGGGCCGGCGGCATCTCGGCACCGGCGCCGACCGCACCACGTTCCGCACCCTGCACACCGCGTCGCTCACCACCCCGGCCCTGCGGGCAGGGCTGACCACCGCGTCGGCCGAGAAGGCGGTCCGGCACCTGCGCAGCCTGCTCGGGGCCCCCGCGATCGCGCTCACCGACACCACCGACCTGCTCGCCTGGGACGGCCGCTTCGCCCACCACGGACCGCAGACCGGCGACCTGGCCCGGCAGGTGGTCGCGGACGGCGCCACCGTGGTGCGCAACCGGTCCGCGATCCCGTGCGCGGACCCGGCCTGCGGGCTGCGCCAGGTCGTGGTGACGCCGCTGACCGTCGAGGAGCGGGTCGTCGGCACCCTGCAGGTGTTCGCCGGCTCCACGTCGGCAGGGCTCGTGCGCGCGGCCGACGAGGTGGCCCGCTGGGTGTCCGGCCAGCTCGAGCTGGCCGAGCTCGACGCGTCCCGCACCCGGCTGATGGAGGCCGAGGTGCGGGCGCTGCGGGCCCAGATCAGCCCGCACTTCGTCTACAACTCGCTGACCGCGATCGCGTCGTTCGTGCGCACCGACCCGGAGCGGGCCCGCGAGCTGCTGCTGGAGTTCGCCGACTTCACGCGCTACTCCTTCCGCCGGCACGGCGAGTTCACCACGCTCGCCGAGGAGCTCGGCTCGATCGAGCAGTACCTCGTGCTGGAGAAGGCCCGCTTCGGCGACCGCCTCAACGTCACGCTCCGCGTCGCCCCCGAGGTGCTGCCGGTCGTCGTACCCTTCCTGTCCCTGCAGCCCCTGGTCGAGAACGCCGTCCGGCACGGTCTCGAGGGCAAGGAGGGCGCGGGCCGGATCTCCATCACCGCCGAGGACAACGACTACGAGGCGGTCATCTCGGTCGAGGACGACGGTGTGGGCGAGGACCCCGAGCGGGTACGGCGCGCCCTGGCCGGCGACACCACGCTCGACTCGGTCGGCCTCGGCAACGTCGACGAGCGGCTCCGGTCGTCGTTCGGTGACGACTACGGCCTGGTGGTGGAGACTGCTCCCGGGGCGGGCACGAAGGTGACCGTCCGCGTGCCGAAGTACGCGCCGGGAGTGCACACATGAGCCTGACCGTGCTGGTCATCGACGACGAGAGACCCGCGCTCGACGAGCTCGCGTTCCTGCTCGGCCGCGACCACCGGGTCGCTCGGGTGCTCACCGCCGACGCGGCCACCGAGGCGCTCCGGCTGCTCCAGGAGGAGCCGGTCGACGCGGTGTTCACCGACATCGCGATGCCCGGACTGACCGGCCTCGACCTGGCCAGGGTGCTGTCCCGCTTCCGGGTGCCGCCGCCGGTCGTGTTCGTGACCGCGCACGACGAGCACGCCGTCGACGCGTTCGACCTCGACGCGGTCGACTACGTGCTCAAGCCGGTGCGCGACGACCGGCTGGCCGAGGCGGTCCGGCGGGTGTGCGACGCGGTCACCGGCGGCCGCGGCGGCGACGAGGAGAACATCCCGGTCGAGCTCGGCGGGGTGACCCGGTTCGTGGCGCGCAGCGAGGTGCTCTACGCCGAGGCCCAGGGCGACTACGCGCGGCTGCACACCGCCGACGGCGCCCACCTGATCCGCACGCCGCTGACCACGCTCGAGGAGGACTGGCGCGACGCCGGCTTCGTCCGCGTGCACCGCTCGCTGCTGGTGGCGCTGGCGCACGTGGAGGAGGTGCGCGTCGACGGCGGCCGCTGCACCGTCGTGGTCGCCGGCACCGAGCTGACCGTGAGCCGGCGGCACACCCGCGAGCTGCGCGACGTGCTGGTGCGCCGGGCCCGGCCGGGCGGGACGGCCCGGACGTGAGCGAGCCGCCGCTCCCCCGGGTCCGGGTCACCAGCCCGCGGGCCACGGCCACCCGTCGGCGCCGGGTGACCGGGGCGTCGGAGATCGACGCGCAGACCGACCTCGGCGAGGTGTACATGTCCTCGCTGCTCCGGTCCCAGCTCCGTCTCGCCCTGCTCGTGCTGGCCGCCCTCGCGGTCCTGGTGGCCGGGCTGCCGCTGCTGTTCACGGTTGCGCCGGCCCTGGTCGACGTACACGTGGTGGGGGTGCCGCTGCCGTGGCTGCTGCTCGCCGGCGGCGTCTACCCGTTCCTGCTGCTGCTCGGCTGGCTCTACGTGCGCGCCGCCGAGCGCAACGAGCGCGACTTCGCCGAGGTGGTGGAGCGGCGGTGAGCCCGACGTACGGCGTGGTCGCGGTGCTGCTCGTCGCGGTCGCCACCTTGTCGATCGGCGCCTACGGCTGGCGGTTCTCGCGCACCACCAGCGACTTCTTCGTGGCCTCGCGCTCGGTCCGGCCGGCCCTGAACGCCTCGGCGATCGGCGGGGAGTACCTCTCCGCGGCGTCCTTCCTCGGCGTCGCCGGCCTCGTGCTCGCCTTCGGCACCGACATGCTGTGGTACCCGGTCGGCTGGACCGCCGGCTACCTCGTGCTGCTGGTGCTGGTGGCCGCGCCGCTGCGCCGCTCGGGCGCCTACACGCTGCCGGACTTCGCCGAGGCCCGGCTGGAGTCGCGGTCGGTGCGCGGCATCTCGTCGCTGCTCGTGGTCGGCGTCGGCTGGCTGTACCTGATGCCGCAGTTCCAGGGCGCCGGCCTCTCGCTGCGCACCGTCGCCGGCACACCGCCGTGGCTCGGTGGCCTGCTGGTCGGCACGGTCGTGCTGGTCAACGTGTTCTTCGGCGGGATGCGCAGCATCACGTTCGTGCAGGCCTTCCAGTACTGGCTCAAGCTCACCGCGCTCCTCGTGCCGGTGATGTTCCTGCTGGCGGTGTGGAACGGCGACGGCGCACCCTCGCCGCTCGGCGGCGCCTGGGCGTCCCCGCTCGACTCCGCGGACGCGCACCCGCTGTACACGACGTACTCCCTCATCGTCGCGACCTTCCTCGGCACCATGGGCCTGCCGCACGTCGTCGTGCGCTTCTACACCAACCCCGACGGCCGCACCGCCCGGCGCACGACGCTGGTGGTGCTCGCGCTGCTCGGGCTCTTCTACCTCCTGCCGCCCGTGTACGGCGCCCTCGGTCGCATCTACGCACCGGACCTCGTCGCGACGGGTGCGACCGACACCGTCGTGCTCGAGCTGCCCGCGCGGATGGTCGGCGGCGTCGGCGGCGAGCTGCTCTCGGCGCTGACGGCGGCCGGCGCCTTCGCGGCGTTCCTGTCCACGTCGTCGGGCCTGACCATCGCGGTCGCCGGGGTGATCAGCCAGGACGTGATGGGCCGTCGCTTCCGGGGCGTGCGGGCCTTCCAGGCGGCGGCCGTCGTCGCGGTCGTCGTCCCGCTGGTGCTCGCGGTCTCCGCCGAGGGCGTCGGCGTCGCGCGGGCGGTCGGTCTGGCCTTCGCGGTGGCCGCCTCGACGTTCTGCCCGCTGCTGGTGCTCGGGATCTGGTGGCGGCGGCTGACCGACGCCGGCGCGATCGCCGGGATGCTCGTCGGCGGGAGCCTCTCCGGGGCGGCGGTGGTGCTCACCCTGGTCGGCGACCCGCGTCCCGGCTGGATCGGCGCCCTGCTCGCCCAGCCGGCCGCATGGACGGTCCCGCTGGCCTTCGCGACCATGGTCGTCGTCTCGCTGCTCACGCCGTCCCGGCTGCCCGTGCACGTGTCCCGCACCATGGTCCGGCTGCACACCCCCGAGGCCGTCGCGCTCGACCGCGGGCCGCAGCCGCTCTGACCGCCCTCCGCTGGAGCGCCGGTTGAGGTGCGCCGGAGCGCTGGTTGAGGTGCGCCGGAGCGCTAGCGGAGGCGCCTCGAAACCACGGTCACCTGACCGCCGAAGCTGCGGAAGTCTCGAGGCTCGACCGGCGCGGGGCGACCGCTCGTCGCGCGTTTCCTGCCGCACGGCGACGCCGCCGGGCCGCTCGGCGCAGCACCCGGCCGACGTACTCCCGGACCGCCTGGGCGCTGCCTACGGTGACGACCATCACAGCCCGGCGCCTCCCTGTGCGCGTCGGGCAGGACCGGTGAGGTGACACCCGTGAGTGAACTCAGTGACGAAACCCGGCGCACGACCCACCAGCGCTCGGGCCATGCGGTCTACGAGCAGCTGCACAAGACCGAGGAGTTCGCGACGCTGCGGCGGAGGTACCGCGCGTTCGCGATCCCGTGGACCATCGCGTTCCTCGCGTGGTACCTGCTGTACGTCGTGATGTGCAGCTGGGCCACCGAGTTCATGGACACCAAGCTCGTCGGCAACATCAACGTGGCGCTCGTGTTCGGGCTGCTGCAGTTCCTGTCGACGTTCGTGATCGCGTTCCTCTACTCCAGGTACGCGAACCGCAACCTCGACCCGCTCGCGCGCGACCTCGAGACGCGCTACAACCAGGAGGTCGGTCGATGAGCTCGCAGACCCTCACCACCGTCCTCTTCCTCGCGGTCGTGCTGCTGACCGTCGGCATCACGTTCTGGGCCAGCCGGCAGACGTCCGGCACCACGGACTACTACGCCGGCGGCCGGTCGTTCAGCGGCTTCCAGAACGGCATGGCGATCTCAGGCGACTACATGTCGGCCGCGTCGTTCCTCGGCATCTCCGGCGCGATCGCGCTGTCCGGCTACGACGGCTTCCTCTACTCGATCGGCTTCCTGGTGGCCTGGCTCGTCGCGCTGCTGCTGGTCGCGGAGCTGCTCCGCAACAGCGGCCGCTACACGCTGGCCGACCAGCTGGCCTACCGGATGAAGCAGCGTCCGGTGCGCACCGCGGCGGCGACCTCGACCGTCGTCGTGTCGATCTTCTACCTGCTCGCGCAGATGGTCGGTGCGGGCTCGCTGGTCGCGCTGCTGCTCGGTGTCGACAGCCCGGCGCTGAAGAACCTGACGATCGTCGGTGTCGGCCTGCTGATGATCTTCTACGTCACCGTCGGCGGCATGAAGGGCACGACCTGGGTGCAGATCGTCAAGGCCGTGCTGCTGATGGGCGGCACGATCCTGATCACCGTGCTGGTGCTGGCGCAGTTCGGCTTCAACCTCTCCGACCTGCTCGGTGCGGCGGCGGACAAGACCGGCAAGGGCGAGGCGTTCCTCAACCCCGGCCTGAAGTACGGCGTCTCGCTGACCAGCAAGATCGACTTCTTGTCGCTCGGCATCGCGCTCGTGCTCGGCACCGCCGGGCTGCCGCACATCCTGATCCGCTTCTACACGGTGCCGACCGCGCGGGACGCCCGCACGTCGGTGCAGTGGGCGATCGGCCTGATCGGGGCGTTCTACCTGATGACCCTGGTGCTCGGCTTCGGCGCGGCCGCGCTGCTCGACACCGGGCCGGAGAGCGAGGTCGCGCTGAGCGGCGGCAACCTCGCGTCCCCGTTGCTGGCCGAGGCGGTCGGCGGCGGTGCGGGGTCGACCGGGGGCGCCGTACTCCTGGCGCTGATCTCGGCGGTCGCGTTCGCGACGATCCTGGCGGTGGTCGCGGGCCTGACGCTCACGTCGGCGTCGTCGGTGGCGCACGACCTGTACGCCAGCGTCGTCAAGGGCGGCCGGGCCAGCGAGAAGGACGAGATCAAGGTGGCCCGGATCGCCGCCTTCGTGATCGGCGGCATCGCCATCGTGCTGGCCATCCCGGCGCAGAAGGTGAACATCGCGTTCCTGGTGGCGCTGGCCTTCGCGGTCGCGGCGTCGGCGAACCTGCCGTCGATCATCTACAACCTCTTCTGGCGGCGGTTCAACACCCGCGGCGCGACCTGGAGCATCTACGGCGGCCTCGTCTCCTGCGTCGTGCTGGTGCTGTTCTCGCCGGTCGTGTCCGGCACGGAGACCTCGCTGTTCGTGAACCACGACTTCGCGTGGTTCCCGCTCAGCAACCCGGGCATCGTGTCGATCCCGCTCGGCTTCCTGTTCGGGTACCTCGGGTCGGTCACCTCCCGTGAGCCGGAGGCGGAGGCGGCGTACGACGAGCTCGAGGTCCGCGCGCTGACCGGGGCGGGAGCCGAGGGCGCGGTCAGCCACTGACCGCCGCCGCGGCCGGCGAGCCTGTCGGGACCACTGCGGTGGTCTCGACAGGCTCGACCGCCCGTTCCGACGCTTGACCGCCCGTTCCGACGCTTGACCGACCCGTTCCGAGGCTTGACCGACCGGAGTGGGCGACGCTGTCCGCTCGGAGGGTTCTGCCTCTCCCCGACGCGTGACTAGGGTGGCGATGACGTCACCCCTGAGCTGAAGGAGCCGATGTGAGCGACCAGGCGCTGTCCAACCTGATGCACGAGGAGCGGCACTTCGACCCGCCGGAGGAGCTCGCGAAGAACGCCAACGCCAAGGCCGACGCCTACGAGGAGGCGGACGCCGACCTGCTCGCGTTCTGGGGGAAGCAGGCCGAGCGGATCTCGTGGGACACCCCGTTCGACGAGGTGCTCGACTGGAGCAACCCGCCGTTCGCGAAGTGGTTCGTGGGCGGCAAGCTCAACGCGTCGTACAACTGCGTCGACCGGCACGTCGAGAACGGCCTGGGTGACAAGGTCGCCTACCACTGGGTCGGCGAGCCCGAGGGCGACACCCGCGACATCACCTACGCCGACCTCAAGGACCAGGTCTGCCAGGCCGCCAACGCGCTGACCGAGCTCGGCGTGAAGGCCGGTGACCGGGTGGCGATCTACATGCCGATGATCCCGGAGACCGTCGTCGCGATGCTCGCGTGCGCCCGCCTCGGCGCCCCGCACACCGTGGTGTTCGGCGGCTTCTCGTCCCAGGCGCTGGTCGACCGGATCCAGGACTGCGACGCCCGGGTCGTGATCACCGCCGACGGCGGCTACCGGCGCGGGTCGGCCGCGGGCCTGAAGCCCGCCGTCGACGAGGCGCTGGCGAAGTGCCCCGACGTCCGCAACGTGCTCGTCGTGAAGCGCACCGGCCAGGACATCGACTGGACCGAGGGCCGCGACCTGTGGTGGGACGACGCGGTCGGCAAGCAGAGCACCGAGCACACCCCCGAGGCGTTCGACGCCGAGCACCCGCTCTACGTCATGTACACCTCCGGCACGACCGGCAAGCCCAAGGGCATCCTGCACACCACCGGCGGCTACCTGGTCGGCACGGCGTACACGCACTGGGCGGTCTTCGACCTCAAGCGCGACACCGACGTCTTCTGGACCGCCGCCGACATCGGCTGGGTCACCGGCCACTCCTACATCGTCTACGGGCCGCTCGCGAACGGCACCACGTCGGTGATGTACGAAGGCACCCCGGACTCCCCGCACAAGGGCCGCTGGTGGGACGTCGTCGAGCAGTACGGCGTGACGATCCTCTACTGCGCGCCCACCGCGATCCGGACCTTCATGAAGTGGGGCTCGGAGATCCCGGAGAAGGCCGACCTCTCGTCGCTGCGGCTGCTCGGCTCGGTGGGTGAGCCGATCAACCCCGAGGCCTACATGTGGTACCGCGAGACCATCGGCGGCGGCCGCTGCCCGGTCGTCGACACCTGGTGGCAGACCGAGACCGGCATGCTCATGATCAGCCCGCTGCCGGGCGTCACCTCCGGCAAGCCCGGGTCGGCGATGAAGGCGCTGCCGGGTGTCTCGGCGGCCGTGGTCGACGACGACGGCACCGCGGTCGAGAAGGGCTCCGGCGGCTACCTCGTGCTCACCGAGCCGTGGCCGGCGATGCTCCGCACGATCTGGGGCGACGACGAGCGGTTCAAGGACACGTACTGGTCGCGCTACAAGGAGAAGGGCTACTACTTCGCCGGCGACGGGGCGAAGCTCGACGAGGACGGCGACATCTGGCTGCTCGGCCGGGTCGACGACGTGATGAACGTGTCCGGCCACCGGCTGTCCACCACCGAGATCGAGTCCGCGCTCGTCTCGCACCCGAAGGTCGCCGAGGCCGCGGTCGTCGGCGCCAAGGACGAGGACACCGGCCAGGCGGTCTGCGCGTTCGTGATCCTGCGCGAGTCCGCGGGTGACGGCGGGGACGACATCGTGGCCGAGCTCCGCGAGCACGTCGCCAAGGAGATCGGCAAGATCGCCCGCCCGCGGCAGATCATGGTCGTCCCCGAGCTGCCCAAGACCCGCTCCGGCAAGATCATGCGGCGCCTGCTCCGCGACGTCGCCGAGGACCGCGAGGTCGGCGACGTCACCACCCTCGCCGACTCCACCGTCATGGACCTGATCTCCGACAACCTCAAGGACTCGTCCTCCGACGACGAGTGACCCGCTGACCTGCGCTGACTTGGCGCGTCTGGTTGCGCCACCGCCGCTGACTCGGCGCGTTTGGTTGGCGCGTTCCAACCAGATGCGCCAAGTCAGCGTGTTTGGGGCGCCAGATGCGCCAAGTCAGCGTCAGGAGACGAGGGCGCCGAGCTGCTCGGCGAGGGCGACGGCACCGGCGATGTCGAGACGGGTGGAGCCGAGGCGGGCGTCGCGGAGGTCGGCGCCGTCCAGGGTGGCGCCGCGCAGGTCGGTGCCACGGAGGTCGGCGTCCCGCAGGACGGCACGCGAGAGGTCGCAGCCGACCAGCGTGCTGCCGGAGAGGTTCGCGTCGGCGAGGTCGGCCTCGACGAGGGTGACACCGGACAGGTCCAGCTTGGAGAGGTTCGCGCCGCGCATGGTGACGCCGCGCCACTGGCCGCCCGTCACCGTGATCGGCCGGAGGGTGCAGTCGACGAAGACCGAGCCGGCCAGCTTGCTGCCGCGCAGGGTCGCCCCGAAGAACGAGGTACGACGGACCTCGCAGCCGACGAACGCGGCGGACTGGAGCTCGCACGCGTTGAACCGGCAGCCCTCGAACGTGCAGGACTCGAAGGCCACGCCGCGGGCGGTGGCCTCGGTGAGGTCGACGTCGCGGAAGGTGCAGTCGACGTAGCGCCGGCCGGTGAGGTCCTCGGCGTACCAGTCCTCGTCGCGGTACACCTCGCCCTGGACGTGCGTCGTCTCGCTCACCGGGCCAGCGTAGGGTGGTCCGCGTTGCATCGGGTGTGCCGGGAAGTCTGGTCGGCGGTCCCTGCCCCCTGCCCGTGAGGACCCGATGATCTCACCGCGCCGCCCCAGGTTCCTGCCGGATCCCGACAAGGGCGAGTCCACGTTCGTCGGCGACCTGCTGCGCCAGGAGACCACCGGCGGCGCGATCGTGCTGGCCGCGGCTCTGGTCGCCGTGGTCTGGGCGAACTCGCCGTTCGCAGACGCCTACACCGCGCTGCGGCACCTGATCATCGGCCCGCTCGACGTCGAGGAGTGGGCGGCGGACGGCGCGCTCGCGCTGTTCTTCTTCCTCGCCGGGCTCGAGCTCAAGCGGGAGATGCTGGTCGGGTCCCTGCGCCGGCCCGCGGACGCCGCCGTCCCGATCGTCGCCGCGCTGGCCGGCGTCGCCACCCCCGCCCTCGTCTACACCGCGGTCAACCTCGCCGAGAACGGGCAGCTCCGCGGCTGGGCGATCCCGGCCGCCACGGACATCGCCTTCGCGCTCGCGGTGCTCGCCGTGGTGGGCGCGTGGCTGCCGACGTCGCTGCGGGCCTTCCTGCTCACCCTGGCCGTGGTCGACGACCTCGTGGTGATCATCGTGATCGCGGTGTTCTACACCTCGACGTTGCACCTGGTGCCGCTGCTGCTGGCGGCGGTGCTGCTGGCGACGTACGCGTGGCTGCAGCACCTGCGGGTCACGTCGTTCCTGGTCTACGTGCCGCTCGCGGTCGCCACCTGGTGGTGCGTGCTCGAGAGCGGCGTGCACGCGACCGTCGCCGGGGTGGCGCTGGGGCTGCTGACCCGGGTGCTGCCCGACGACGACGAGGCACGCTCTCCGGCGGAGCGGCTCGAGCACCGGCTGACGCCGCTGTCGGCGGGGGTGGCCGTCCCGTTCTTCGCCCTGCTGGCGGCCGGGGTGGTGCTGCACGTCGACGGGGCGTTCCTGACCGACCCGGTCGTGGTCGGCGTCGTGCTGGGGCTGGTGGTGGGCAAGCCGCTCGGGGTGCTCGGCGGCGCCTGGGCCGTCACCCGGGTGACCCGCGCCGAGCTCGACGGGGAGCTGTCCTGGCGGGACGTCGCGGGCGTGGCCGTGCTCGCCGGGGTGGGGTTCACCGTCGCGCTGCTGGTCAGCGACCTGTCCTTCGGACCGGCGGAGGCGGAGGCCGCGAAGACGGCGGTGCTCGCCGGGTCCGTGATGGCCGGCCTGCTGGCGGCCGCGGTGCTGGGCCGCCGGAGCCGGACGCACCGCGCGCAGAGGGGCTCCGGACCGGAACGCTGACCGTGCACGATCCGCCGGTTTGGTGCCGGTACGCTCAGGGCACGAAGGAGGGACCATGACCCAGGCGAGCAACGCACCCGTGACCCGGCCGCACTCGGACGTCCCCAGCAAGGAGGACCCGACTCTCGGCCGTCTGTTCGCCGACGCCAGCCGGGACATGTCGACCCTGTTCCGGCAGGAGATCGCGCTCGCGAAGTCCGAGCTGAAGATCAGCGTCAAGGCCGGCGGGTTCGGCATCGGGCTGTTCGCAGGCGCGGCGTTCATCGGCGTGCTCGCCGTGATCATGCTGTCGGTGGCCATCGCCTACTTCGTGCACATGACCGGGCTCGACCTGGCGTGGTGCTTCCTCATCGTGTTCCTGCTCTACGTGCTGATCGCCGCCCTGCTCGCCTTCATCGGCGTCAAGAAGGTCAAGCAGGTCCGCGCTCCGGAGCGGGCCATCTACCAGGCGCAGGAGACGAAGAGCATCCTCAAGCGTGGCTGAGGTCCCGCCCTCCCCCGACCCGATCGAGATACCGGGCCCCTGGCAGCACCGACACGTCGCCGCCAACGGGGCCCGGTTCCACGTCGCGGAGGCGGGACCAGCCGACGGGCCTCTGGTGCTGCTCCTGCACGGCTTCCCGGAGTTCTGGTGGGCCTGGCGGGACCAGATCCCGGCCCTGGCCGAGGCCGGCTACCGCGCCGTGGCGATGGACCTGCGCGGCTACGGCGGGTCCGACAAGACCCCGGACGGGTACGACCCCGTCACCCTCGCCCAGGACGTCTCCGGCGTCGTCAAGGCGCTCGGGGCCCGCAGCGCCGTCGTCGTGGGGCACGGCTGGGGCGGGTACGTCGGATGGGCGACCGCCGTGCTGCACGCCCGCGAGGTGTCCGCGCTGTGCGCGATCTCGGCGCCGCACCCGGCCGCGATGCTGAAGGTCCTGCGGCCCGGCGGCGTCGCGGTGCGGCACGTGCTGGCGATGCAGGAACCCTGGCGCCCGGAGCGACGCCTCGCCGACCCGTCGACGGGGTTCCTGCGCGACCACCTGCGGGCGTGGAGCGGTCCCGGCTCCGCGTTCCCGGACGAGCACGCGGTCTCGACGTACCAGCGGGCGATCTCGTTGTGGCCGTCCTCGCACTGCGCGCTGGAGTACCACCGCTGGCTGTTCCGGTCGCGGCTGCGGTCCGACGGGCGACGGTTCGGCCGGCTGATGCGCCCTCCCGTGGGGCAGCCGGTGCTGGCGCTGACCGGCGGCGACGACCCCGCGGTGCCGGCCGAGGGGCTGGCCCGCTCCCGGGACCACGTCGTCGGCGAGCTCACCGAGCACGTGCTGCCCGGGGTCGGGCACTTCCCGCACGAGGAGCGGCCCGCGGAGCTCACCCGGCTGCTGCTCGACTGGCTCGGCGGGCTCTGAGGCGCAGATTCCCAGGGGACCCAGGGAAACCCGCACACCCCCAGCGTTGCAACGTCGGGTGTGTGCCAGATTCCCAGGGGACCCAGGGAATCTGGCGGCCCACCGGTGCTACGCGCAGTCGCCGGTGCTGACGGTGTTGCTGCGGGTCAGGCCCTGGGCGGCGGCGTCGGACACCTGCTCGGCGGTCAGCGCGTAGCCCGTGTCGCCGTCCGAGACCGACGCCGCGAAGATCACGCCCAGCACCCGCCCGGCGGAGGAGACGAGCGGGCCGCCGGAGTTGCCGGGACGCACCAGCGCCCGCAGCGAGAAGACCTCGCGGATGACGGTGCCGTTGCCGTAGATGTCGGGGCTGCGCAGCCGCTGCTCGCCCCGGATCCGGGCGGCCTGCACGTTGTAGGGGCCGTCCTGCGGGTAGCCGAGCACCGCCCCGGCCTGCCGGGGCTTGCCGTCGCGGTCGAAGCGGAGGAAGGGCCCGCGGACCCCGTCGACCGCGAGCACGGCGACGTCGGTCTTGGAGTTGTAGTAGACGACCCGGGCGGGCTTCTCACTCTCACCGACGAGCACGACCGGCTTGTCGACGCCGGCCACGACGTGCGCGTTGGTCATCACCCGGTCGGGGGCGTAGAGGAAGCCGCTGCCCTCCACCCCGCGGCTGCAGGAGTTCTCGCCGCGGATCTTGAAGACGCTCTGCTGCGCGCGCTGCACGTCGGGGTCGCGGGCGACCCGGCCCGGCGGCGGCCCGACGTTGATGATCTGCTCGCGTGCGAACGGCTCGAGGTAGCGCGGGAAGAAGCTCGACCCGACCACGTCGTTGAAGGAGTTCAGCGCCTCGACGGCGTCGGGGGGCATCACGCCGTTGACCCGCTGCAGCACCGCGGAGTCGCGCACCTCGCGGCTGGCCCAGGGCAGCTTCGAGCCGGACACCGCGACGCCGAGCGCCCAGGCCACGACCAGCACGGCGGCCATGCTCAACGCGGCTCCGCCGACGGCGTCGAGGGCCCGGGCCGGCTGCCAGGTGATCCGTGACCTGATCTTGGCGCCGGCGTACTGCAGGATCGCCTGCCCGAAGGACGCGCACACCAGCACCACGAACAGCGCCGCGAGAGACACCCAGAGGGCAGGCTCGGCGTCGCCGAGCAGCTTGGGGGCCAGCCAGATGCCGAAGAGACCGCCGAGCAGCAGGCCGCCGGTGGCGAACGCGCCCGCGATGAAGCCCTGCCAGTAGCCGGACACGGCGTAGGCGAGCACGAGCACGACCAGGAACCAGTCGAGGACGTTCACGTCGTGGACCTCACCGCTCGCGGAAGTTCGTGTTCGGCTTCGGCGGCTGGGCGACCACCTCGTGCCGAGCGGCCAGCATATGGGCGGGCAGGTCACGCAGTACGTCGACATCCCACGGCCGGGTCCAGCCGAGGAAGTCGAAGAGCCGGGCGATGATCCCGGCGGTGAAGCCCCACAGCACCAGGTCCTTGTCGTCGCCGATCAGGAACCCGGGGCCGGTCCACCCGGAGGGGTGCCGCACCGAGACGCGGTGCTCCGGGTCGAGCAGCTCGTCGATCGGGACCCGCAGCACGGCGTGCACCTCGCCGGGGTCGACGACGCCCACCGGGCTGTCCTCGCGCCACCAGCCGAGCACCGGTGTGACCGCGAAGTTGCTGGGCGGCAGCCACAGCTCGGGCAGCGTCGCGAACACGTGCACACCGGACGGGTCGAGCCCGGTCTCCTCCTGCGCCTCCCGCAGCGCGGTCGCGGCCGGCGAGGCGTCCTCCGGGTCGGTGGAGCCGCCCGGGAACGACACCTGCCCGGGGTGCGAGCGCATGTCGTGGGCCCGCTCGGTGAGCAGCAGGTCCGGACCCGACGGGCCCTCCCCGAACAGCATCAGCACGGCACCCTGCCGGACGTCGGCGTCGTCCGGCGGCACGAAGCGGGTCAGCTCGTCGGCCGTGATCGCCGCGGCCCCGCGACGTACGGGCTCGAGCCAGGACGGGAGGTCCGGCTCGGGGGTGGTCTGCGGGTCGGGCACGAGGGGGAGCCTACCGAGGAGTACCCACCGGCCCCCGACGGCTCAGACCACGCAGAACTCGTTGCCCTCCGGGTCGGCCATCACCACGTGGTCGCGACCGTGCGTGTGTACGACGGACCCGCCGGCCGCCACCAGCCGCTCGACGGTGGCCGTGATCCGGGGCCAACGGACGTCGTCGGGCAACGCCCGGCCGCCGGCCACCTGGAGGTCGACGTGCAGCCGGTTCTTGGCCGTCTTGGGCTCGGGCACCTTGAGGAACGACAGGCGCGGCAGCACCCCGGCGGGGTCGACCAGGCTGGCGCCGTCGTCCCACTCGTCCTCGGGCACGTCGCAGGCGTCGAACCAGTCCTCCCAGCTGGCGAAGCCGTCGGGCGGCGGAGCGTCGACGTAGCCGAGCGCGGTCTTCCAGAACGCGGCCAGCACCGCCGGGTCGGCGCAGTCGAACGTCATCGTCCAGGCGGTCATGCGGGCAGCTTCACCGCGAGGTGCTTCTCGGTCATCGCCCGGAGCTCGGCGTAGGAGTCGACGACGCCGAACTCGACCTGCACCGACCCGTCGGCGGCCACGAAGGCCACCCCGGGCAGCCCCCGGATCCGCAGGTCGGCCCGCAGCCGGCCGCCGGGGTCGGCGAGCAGCGGGTAGGTGACGCCGGTGTCGCGCGCCAGCTCGAGCGCCTTGTCTGGACGGGTGTCGAGGTAGTCGACCCCGACGACGTCGACCGTGCCGCGGGCCTTCCGGTGCAGCTCCTCGTAGTAGGGCATCTCGTTGCGGCAGGGGCCGCACCACTGGGCGAACAGGTTCACGACCAACGGGCCGCGCAGCGAGTCGAGGCGGACGGAGGGTCCGCCGCCGAGGCAGGGCAGCGTCACCCCGGGCAGGTCGGTGGAGGCGTCGCCGGGCCGGCAGGGGCGCACCTTCGCCTGCGCCTTGAGCGTGCGCAGCTGGGGGGTGTCCACGTCGACGTGCACGGCACCGGCCTGCGAGGCGGAGCGATCGCCACCCGACGACGACCCGGACGATCCGCCGGTGCACGAGGCCAGCAGCAGGCAGGCCAGGACGGTCGCCAGGATCTTGGGGCTGCGGGTCACGCCCGGCCCTCGGTCTTGACCAGCTTGGCGGCCTTCTCCGGGTCGGTCGGCCCCTCGCCGTACGCCGGGCACCACTTCGCGACCGTGCAGGCGCCGCAGGCCGGGTTGCGGGCGTGGCAGACGCGCCGGCCGTGCCAGATGAGGTGGTGGGACAGCATCGTCCAGTCCTTCTTGGGGAACAGCGCGCCGACCTCGTGCTCGGCCTTGACCGGGTCGGTCTCCTCGGTGAACCGGAACCGGCGGGCCAGCCGCCCGAAGTGCGTGTCGACGGTGATGCCCGGGATGCCGAACGCGTTGCCCAGCACCACGTTGGCGGTCTTGCGTCCCACGCCGGGGAGCTTGACCAGGTCCTCCAGCCGCGGCGGCACCTCGCCGTCGTGCCGCTCGACGAGGGCCTGCGACAGCTTGAGCAGCGACTCGGTCTTGGCCCGGAAGAAGCCGGTCGGCTGGATGATCTGCTCGAGCTTCTCCCGCTCGGCGCCGGCCATCGCGTGCGCGTCCGGGTAGGCCGCGAAGAGCGCCGGCCGGACCGCGTTGACCCGGCGGTCGGTGGTCTGGGCCGACAGCACCGTCACGACGAGCAGCTCGAAGGGGTTGTCGAAGTCGAGCTCGCAGCGGGCGTCCGGGTAGGTCTCGGCGAGCACCCGGTCGATCTTGCGGGCGCGTCGTACGAGGGAGGTGTCGGGCACGCGAGCCAGCGTAATCCCCGCCTGGGCGGGGTGCTCTTGGCGCATCCGTGGGGACATACGCCACACTGTGACCTGACGCACCGACGGCGAGCCCCGGCCGGCGGGCGGATGAGGAGGACAACTCGTGGACAACGACGTACTTCGCCAGTCACCGCTGTTCAGCGCGCTCGACGACGAGGCCGCGACGGCGCTGCGGGCCTCGATGACCGAGACCCGGCTGCGGCGCGGCGAGGTGCTGTTCCACGAGGGCGACGAGGGCGACAAGCTCTACATCGTCACCGAGGGCAAGGTGAAGCTCGGCCGCACCTCCTCCGACGGCCGCGAGAACCTCCTCGCGATCCAGGGCCCCGGCCAGATGTTCGGCGAGCTCTCGCTGTTCGACCCCGGCCCGCGCTCCGCGACCGTCACCGCGGTCACGGACGCGGTGTTCTCGTCGCTGTCCCACGAGGACCTGCTCCGCTGGCTGGACGGCCGTCCCGCCGTCGCCCGCGGCCTGCTCGCCCAGCTCGCCGGCCGGCTCCGCAAGGCCAACGACGTGGTGGCCGACCTGGTCTTCTCCGACGTCCCCGGCCGCGTGGCCAAGGCCCTGCTCGACCTGGCCGACCGCTTCGGCCGGACCGCCGACGACGGCGTGCACGTGCACCACGACCTCACCCAGGAAGAGCTCGCCCAGCTGGTCGGCGCCTCCCGCGAGACGGTCAACAAGGCGCTCGCCGACTTCGTGTCCCGCGGCTGGCTGCGGCTCGAGCCGCGCTCGGTCGTGATCATGGACATCGAGCGGTTGTCGCGCCGCGCGCGCTGACGCAGCTCACCGGGTCGTCGAGCTTGTCGAGACCGCCGTTGGAGTGATCTCGACAAGCTCGATCACCCGGACGGTGAGACGGCTCGATCACCCGGGGGCGACGGCTCGATCACCCGGGGGCGACGGCTCGATCACCGGGGCGGCGGCTCGATCAGCCGGTGCCCCGCAGGTACTCGATCTGCGCCCGCACGCTCAGCTCCGCCGCACCCCAGAGCACCGGGTCGACGTCGGCGTAGACGGTCTCCACCACCTGCCGCGCGAGGTCGTCGGCCGCCGGGTCGAGGGTGCGCAGCGCCTCCCGGACCTGCTCGAGACGCTCCCGGCGGTGCGCGAGGTAGAAGTCCAGCGCCCCGAGCGCGTCGTCGATGACCGGCCCGTGGCCGGGCCAGACGGCGGTCACGTCCTGCGCCTCGGCGAGCGCGTGCAGCCGGTGCAGCGAGTCGAGGTACGCCCCGAGCTGCCCGTCCGGGTGGGCCACCACCGTCGTACCCCGGCCGAGCACCGTGTCCCCGGTCAGCACCGCCCGCTCCTGCGGCAGCACGAACGACAGCGAGTCCGACGTGTGCCCCGGCGTGCCGACGACGTGCACCTCGAGCCCGTCGACCTCGACGACGTCACCGTCCACCAGGCCCTCGGACCCGAGCCGGTGCTGCGGGTCGAGGGCGCGTACGCCGCAGCCGACCCGCTCGGCGAAGGTCCGGGCCGCCTCGGAGTGGTCCAGGTGCCCGTGGGTCAGCAGCACGACGGCCACGTCACCGGCCCGGGACGCCACCTCGTCGAGGTGGGACACGATCTCGGGGCCCGGGTCGACGACGACGGAGCGCCCGCCGTCCGGCTCCCGGAGCACCCAGGTGTTGGTGCCGTCGAGCGTCATCACGTCAGGGTTCGGCGCGAGCACGCAGCGCGCCCGCTGCCCGAACGTCCCCCCGGACCAGCTCATGCCCGCATCCTCGCCGCGACGTCCTCGCCGAGCGCGATCAGGTGGTCGGGGATGGCCAGGTAGGCGCCGTCCTCGTCGACCACCGCCTCCGGCTCGACGGACGTGAGGTCGCGACGGTCGGCGGCGGCGAGCGCGTCGTGCGGGTGCGCGAAGTCGTACATCTCCAGGCACGTGCAGTACGTCGGCGGCAGCATCAGCATCTCGTGGGCGTCGACCGCCCGGATCGCCTCCCGCACCGGCAGCCAGACGACGTGGTCGGACTCGGTGGACACGTCCCGGGTGACCTGGCCGACGGGCAGCTCGGCCACGAAGAACCGCGCGTTGAACCGGCGCGGCTCGAACACCGGCGTCACCCAGGACCCCCACAGCCGCAGCAGGTCCGTGCGCAGCTTGAGGCCGCGGCGCTCCAGGAACGACGTGAAGGACACCTCGCGACCCTCGAGGGCGCGGCGGTCCTCCTCCCAGTCGGCACCGGTGGTGTCGCCGACGACCGACTCCGCGGTGGGCCCGGCCAGCAGGACGCCGGACTCCTCGAAGGTCTCGCGTACGGCGGCGCACACCAGCGCCCGCGCGAACGCCTCGTCGCACCCGAGCAGCGACGCCCACTCCGCGGCGGACGGTCCGACCCAGCCGATGTCGGCGTCGAAGTCGCGCTTGTCGACGCCGCCACCGGGGAACACGCACATGCCCGCGGCGAACGCCATGTCGACGTGCCGGCGCAGCAGGTACACCTCCAGCCCGCCCGGCTGGCCGTCCCCGTCGCGCAGCAGCACGACGGTCGAGGCGTGCTTGGGCTCGACGGGCTCACGGGTCCCGTCGGTGAACGCGCGCGCGTGCTCGACGAGGTCGGCCGGCAGCCGGCGGGTGGGGTCCATGCCCATCGAGGTCCTAGACCTCGACGATGAGCTCGACCTCGACGGGCGCGTCGAGGGGAAGCACGGGGACGCCGACGGCGCTGCGGGCGTGCTGACCGACCTCGCCGAAGACCTCGCCGAACAGCTCGGAGGCACCGTTCGCGACGCCGGGCTGGCCGGTGAAGTCGGGGGTCGAGGCGACGAACGCGACGACCTTCACGATCCGCTTGATGTTCGACAGCTCGCCGATCTCCGCACGGACGGCCGCGATCGCGTTGAGCGCGCACTGGCGGGCGCACTCGACGGCCTCCTCGGCAGTGACCTCGCCGCCGACCTTGCCGGTGGTGATCAGCTGGCCCTCACGCATCGGCAGCTGGCCGGAGGTGAAGACGTGGTTGCCGCTGCGCACCGCGGGGACGTACGCCGCGACCGGCTTGGCGACCTCCGGGACCGCGAGGCCGAGCTCGGACAGCCGCTCCTCGGGCGTGCTCATGCGAGGGGACGCTTGAAGTAGGCGACGACGTTCTCGTTGCCGGTCGGGCCCGGCACGACCTGGACGAGCTCCCAGCCGTCCTGACCGAAGTTGTCGAGGATCTGCTTGGTGGCGTGCACCAGCACCGGCGCCGTCAGGTATTCCCATTTCGTCATGCCCGCGACTCTAGCGCCGACCATTACCGTGGCCTCCGTGCCTCCCGACGACGTGATGACGCGGACCTCCGACGCCCCGGACGCGGTGCTCCGCTACGCCGCGCACGAGCGCCGGGCTGATCGACGTACACCTGCCGGCGGACGTCACCCGGCCGGTCCCGCTGGTCGTCTACGTGCACGGCGGGTTCTGGCGGGAGGCGTTCGACCGCACCCACGCCCGGCCGCTGGCGAACGCGCTCGCGTCGGACGGGGTCGCGGTCGCGTCGGTGGAGTACCGCCGCGGCCCCGACGCCTGGTCGCGTACGTCGTCCGACCTCGACGCCGCGCTCACGGCGCTGCCCGGGCTGCTCGACGGGCTCGGCCTGCGCACCACCACGACGACCTTCGTGGGGCACTCGGCCGGCGGGCAGCTCGTGCTGTGGCTGGCCAACGAGCCGCACCCGGTCGACCGGGTGGTCGCGCTCGCCCCGGTCGGCGACCTGCGCTTCGCCGCCGAGACCGGCATGGGGTCGGGCGCGACGGTCGACTTCCTCGGCGGCACGCCCGCCGCGGTCCCGGAGGTGTACGACGCCGCCGACCCGGCCACCCGGATGACCACCCGTCCGGACTGCGAGGTCGTCGTCGTGCACGGCGACCGCGACGACGTGGTCCCGGTCGAGACCAGCCGCCGGCTCGCCGCCCGCCACCCCTGGCTGGACCTCCGCGAGCTCCCCGGCGCCGACCACTTCGACGTGATCGACCCGGTCTCCCCGGCCTGGCCGGCGGTCCGCTCCGCCGTCACCGACTCCCCCTCCCGCCGACCCGGCAGCTAGTTGGCTGTCTCACCGGCGTGTCCCACAGGAAGTGACCCTTCGACAGGCTCAGGACGACGCGGGTCGGCGGGCCGGACCGGGTCGGTGAGACGCTTGACCGCATGACGTCGCCCCGCCGGATCGCCGTGGTCGGAGCCGGCCCCGCCGGTACGGCGCTCGCGCTCGGCCTCGCCCGCGCCGGGCACGACGTGACCCTGGTGTCGGACCGGACCGCCGAGGAGATCGGCGCCGGCTCGGTGATGTCGAGCCAGATCACCTTCGAGTCCGCTCTCGACGCGGAGCACGCGCTGGGCATCGCCGACCTGCTGCCACCCGCGCCGCCGATCGAGCGGCTGTCCTACGACACCGTCCGGCTCGACGGCTCCACCGCCGCGTTCGACACCCGGCTGTCGACGCCGGCCCGTTCGCTCGACCAGCGGGTCCGGCTGCCGCTGCTGATGCACGAGATCGAGCGGCTCGGCGGCAAGGTGGTGATCCGCTCCGCCGCGGTCGACGACCTCGAGGACCTGGCCCGTGACCACGACCTCGTCGTCGTGTCCACCGGTCGCGGCGGGCTCGCCTCGCTGTTCCCGGTGGACGCCGACCGATCGCCGTACCCGGCGGCGCAGCGGGTCGCCTCCCTCACCTACCTTCGCGGCGGCGAGCCGTCGTCCGCGCTGCGCTACCACTCGGTCGAGGGCGTCGGCGAGTGCTTCACCTGCCCGGCGCTCACCGTCGACGGGCCCTGCGACATCGTCGTCGTCGAGGGCGTGCCCGGCGGCCCGCTCGACGCCTGGGACGACGTGACCACCCCGGCGCAGCACCTGGCCCGGCTCCGGGAGCTGCTCGCCGCGCACTTCCCGTCGGAGCACGAGCGCCTCCGCGACGCCGAGCTGGTCGACGACCGGTCGGTCCTGCACGGCCGGATCACGCCCGTCGTACGCCGGCCGGTCGGCACCCTCCCCAGCGGCGCTCCGGTGCTGGGGATGGCCGACGTGGTCGTGCTCAACGACCCGCTGACCAGCCAGGGCTCGAACAACGCGACCAAGTCGGCGTCGTTCTACCTCGAGGCGATCAACGCGCACGAGGGCGCCTTCGACGCGCCCTGGATGCAGCGCACCTTCGACAACTTCTGGCGCGGCTGGGCGCACTGGGCCACCCAGTGGACGAACTCCTGGCTGCAGCCGGCCACCCCGCACCAGCGGGCCGTGATCGACGCCGCGACGGCCCACCCGAGCGTCGCGGAGACGGTGGCGGCCGGCTTCGACGACGCCCGGCTGTTCAGCCCGTGGTGGTACGACCCCGACGCCGCCGCCACCTTCCTCGCCGCCCAGACCGAGCCGTCCCGCTTCGACGCCCGGGACCTGCGACGGGCGTTGGGCCAGTACGCCACCGGCGTCACCGTCGTGACCACCGTCGACGAGAGCGGCGAGCCGTACGCGATGACCGCCAACTCGTTCACCTCTGTCTCCCTCAACCCGCCCCTCGTCGCCTGGGCCGCCGCGAAGTCGTCGGCGTCCCTGTCCGCGTTCGAGGCCGCGTCTCACTTCGCGGTGAACGTCCTGGCCTCCGACCAGCACCACCTGTCGCGCCAGTTCTCCACCCCCGGCGCCGAGAAGTTCGAGGGCGTCCGGCTGCGCTCGGGCCCGCTCCCCCTGCTCGAGGGCACCGTCGCGTCCTTCGTCTGCCGCCGGACCCAGCGCGTCGACGCCGGCGACCACGTGCTGTTCCTCGGCGAGGTGGAGTCCTACGACGCCCCCGGCGGCGAGCCCCTCGTCTTCCACTCCGGGTTCTACCGGCTCGCCACCAAGCACCCGGACCTGTAGCCGGGTCTCTGTTCCGCCGACGCGGGTCAGCGCAACGGAGGCTCGGTCTTCTCCCGCACCTCGTCCTCGGTGACACCGGGGGCGAGCTCGACGAGCTGGAGACCGTCGGGGGTGACGTCGATGACGGCGAGGTCGGTGATGATGCGCTGCACGACACCGAGGCCGGTGTAGGGCAGGGAGCACTCGTCGACGATCTTGTAGGTGCCGTCCTTGGCGACGTGCTCCATCAGCACGATGACCCGCTTGGCGCCGTGGACGAGGTCCATCGCGCCGCCCATGCCCTTGACCATCTTGCCGGGGATCATCCAGTTGGCGATGTCGCCGGACTTCGAGACCTGCATCGCGCCGAGGATGGCGGCGTCGATCTTGCCGCCGCGGATCATCCCGAACGACGTCGCCGAGTCGAAGAACGACGCACCCTTGCGCAGGGTCACGGTCTCCTTGCCGGCGTTGATCAGGTCGGGGTCCTCCTCGCCCTCGAGCGGGTACGCCCCGACACCGAGGATGCCGTTCTCGGACTGCAGCACGAGCTCGACGTCGTCGTCGACGTAGTTCGGCACCAGGGTCGGCAGCCCGATCCCGAGGTTCACGTAGGACCCGTCGGTCAGCTCCGAGGCCGCCCGCGCGGCCATCTCCTCACGACTCCACGCCATCTCAGGCCTCCGTCCGCGGACGCACGGTCCGCTTCTCGATCCGCTTGTCGGCCACCTGCTCCTCGGTCAGCGGCACGACCCGCTGCACGTAGACGCCCGGCGTGTGTACGTCGTCCGCGGCGATCTCGCCGGGCTCGACGAGATGCTCGACCTCGGCGATGGTCACCCGGCCGCACATCGCGGCGAGCGGGTTGAAGTTGCGGGCGGACTGCCGGAAGACCAGGTTGCCGTGCCGGTCGCCCTTCCAGGCGCGCACCAGGCCGTAGTCGGCGACGATCGCGTTCTCCAGCACGAAGTCCTTGGGGCCCTCCGCGGTCTCGAACGTGCGGACCTCCTTGGCGGGCGAGGCGACGGTCACGTTGCCCTCGGTGTCGTACTTCCACGGCAGCCCACCCTCGGCCACCTGGGTGCCGACACCGGTCGCGGTGAAGAAGGCCGGGATGCCCGAGCCGCCGGCCCGCATCCGCTCGGCCAGCGTGCCCTGGGGCGTCAGCTCGACCTCGAGCTCGCCGTGGAGGTACTGCCGCGCGAACTCCTTGTTCTCGCCCACGTACGACGAGATCATCCGGCGGATCCGGTGGTTGAACAGCAGCCGCCCGAGTCCCCACTCGTCGACGCCGCAGTTGTTCGAGACCGCCTCCAGCTCGTCGGCGCCCTGCTCGAGCAGCGCGTCGATGAGCACCGACGGGATGCCGCACAACCCGAAGCCGCCGACCGCGATGGTCGACCCGCTCGCGACGTCCGCGACGGCCTCGGCGGCACTCGCGACCACCTTGTCCACGTCTGACCTCCCTCTCCGGAGCACCCGGAACCGGCGGACCGGATCGCCCGCCAGGCCACCCTAGCCAGCGGCGTGTGCGCGCGGTCACGGGCGGTCGGCACACATCTGGCCGCCTTCGGTGAGCCCCGACCACATGAGCACCCGGTTTGTCGGTACGTCGATCCGGTTACCCTCCGACTCATGAGCTCCTCCGCCTCCGACGAGCGCCGGCGACGACGTCCGCCTGCACGTCGTGACCGGCAAGGGCGGCACCGGCAAGTCCACGGTCGCGGCGGCGCTCGCCCTGGCCCTCGCGTCGCGCGGCAAGACCGTGCTGCTCTGCGAGGTCGAGGGACGGCAGGGCATCGCGCAGCTGTTCGACGTGCCGCCGCTTGCCCTACGAGGAGCGCCGGGTCGTCCAGGGCCCGCACGACGGCGGCGACCTCTACGCGCTGGCGATCGACCCGGAGTCCGCGCTGCTGGAGTACCTCGCGATGTACTACCGCCTCGGTCGCGCCGGCAAGGCGCTCGACCGCTTCGGCGTCATCGACTTCGCGACCACGATCGCGCCCGGCGTCCGCGACGTCCTGCTCACCGGCAAGGTCTACGAGGCGGTCAACCGCAACAAGCGGGGCAAGAACAACCGGCAGTACGACGCGGTGGTGCTCGACGCGCCGCCGACCGGCCGGATCTCGCAGTTCCTCAACGTCAACAGCGAGCTGGCCGGGCTCGCCAAGGTCGGCCCGATCCGCAGCCAGGCCGACACCGTGATGACACTGCTGCGGTCCAAGCGCACCGCGGTGCACCTGGTGACGGTCCTGGAGGACATGCCGGTGCAGGAGACCGCCGACGGCGTCGACGAGCTGCGGGCCGCCCGCCTGCCGGTCGGCGGGATCGTGGTGAACATGACCCGCCGCGCCGCGCTCGACGGCGACGAGCGCGACGCCGCGATCTCCGGCGAGCTCGACCGGGACGCCGTCGCCGCGGACCTCGAGAAGGCCGGGGTCAAGCCCACCGAGACGCTGCTCGACGGGCTGCTCGCCGAGGCCCGCGAGCACGCCGAGCGGCGCGAGCTCGAGGACGAGCAGCGCAAGCGGATCACCGCGATCGACGTACCCGCCTACGAGCTGCCGCGGCTCCCCGACGGCATCGACCTCGGCGCGCTCTACGAGCTCGCCGCCGACCTGTGCAAGCAGGGCCTCGCATGACGCCCGCCTCCCACGGCCGCGTCGGCCCGCTGGTCGCCCGCGCCGACGGCACCCCGGCCCTCGACGTGGACGCGCTGCTCGCCGACCGCTCGATCGACATCGTGGTCTGCTGCGGCTCCGGCGGCGTCGGCAAGACGACCACCTCGGCCGCCCTGGCGCTGCGCGCCGCCGAGCAGGGCCGCAAGGTCGTGGTGCTCACGATCGACCCGGCCCGGCGGCTCGCGCAGTCGATGGGCATCGAGAAGCTCGACAACGTCCCCCGCCCCGTCCCCGGCGTCACGGGCACCAGCGGCGGCTCGCTCGACGCGATGATGCTGGACATGAAGCGCACCTTCGACGAGGTGGTCGAGAGCCAGGCCAGCCCCGAGAAGGCCGCGCAGATCCTCGCCAACCCGTTCTACGTCGCGCTCTCCAGCTCGTTCGCGGGCACCCAGGAGTACATGGCGATGGAGAAGCTCGGCCAGCTGCACGCCGACCGGGCCGGCGGCTGGGACCTGATCGTGGTGGACACGCCCCCGTCGCGCTCGGCGCTGGACTTCCTCGACGCGCCCGAGCGGCTCTCCAGCTTCCTCGACGGCCGGTTCATCCGGCTGCTGCTGGCACCCGGCCCGGGGCCCGGCCAAGCTGATGAGCGCCGGCCTCGGCGTGGTGACCAACGCGTTGACGAAGGTGCTGGGGACCCAGGTGCTGCGGGACATGCAGACCTTCGTGGCGGCCTTCGACACGCTGTTCGGCGGGTTCCGGCAGCGGGCGCAGAAGACCTACCGGCTGCTCCAGGCCGACGGTACGGCGTTCCTGGTGGTCGCCGCGCCGGAGCCGGACGCGCTGCGCGAGGCGGCGTACTTCGTGGAGCGGCTCAACGAGGAGCGGATGCCGCTGGCCGGGCTGGTGGTCAACCGCGCCGCGCACGCGCCCGGCGGACGGCTCTCGGCGGAGCGGGCGCTGGCCGCGGCCGAGCGTCTCGAGGAGGACGGGTCGGAGGGTCCCACGGCGGGTCTGCTGCGGCTGCACGCCGACCGCACCCGCATCGTGGCCCGCGAGTCACGGCTGCGCGGGCGGTTCGCGACGGCGCACCCGGACGTGCCGACGGCCGTCGTGCCGGCACTGTCCACGGACGTGCACGACCTCGACGGCCTTCGGGTGGTCGGCGACCTTCTCTCCCAGAGGTCCTGACCGGTGTGCCCGGGTCCGAGGACCCGGTGGAGCGTTACGCCTGAGGGCAGCTGCGAAACCTCAGGCCGGCACGAGCTCCGGCGTGACGGCGGCCGAGACCGTGGCCGCGTGGTCGATCATCGCCGTCTCGAGCAGACGACGCCACGAGTTGACGTTCGGGCGACGACGCAGCAGCGCGCGGCGCTCCCGCTCCGTCATACCGCCCCAGACGCCCCACTCGATCTGGTTGTCGAGCGCCTCGGCGAGGCACTCGGTGCGCACCGGGCATCCGGCGCACATCTGCTTGGCACGGTTCTGCGCGGCACCTCGCACGAACAGCTCGTCCGGTCGCGTCTGGTTGCACAGAGCCTTGACTGCCCAGTCTTCGTTCCACATCGGCCTTGTCCCTTCCGAGAAGGGCCCACCTCCCAGCGGGCCGTCCGAGTCAATCCCCGGGTAAAAAGGTAAAGACCCTGAACTGCGCGAAACAGACACAGAGGGAGCAACTTCTGATAGTCCGATCTGACTACGACGTTCAACCGAACAGTCCTCAAGGCGCCTCCGAACGCACTTCCTGAGCGGCGCTGGTGCGGATGTGACGATCGCGTCCCACCCAGGCGGACGGCACGTAGTCCGAAATGACTAGAGCGACACCACCCGTGCCGCCACGCCGGGTGGTCGAGGTGCGTGACTCCCGTCGCACGGTCCGCTATCCAGAGCGTCGTATCCGGTTCACGTACCCTGGGGGCCATGCCCTCCCGCCGTACCGATCGTCTTCGGCCTGCCAGCGTCGTGTCCCACCTCGGCGTCATGGTCGCCGTGGCCGCCGTCATGGGCGTGCTGGTGGCCGGGCTGGCCATCCCGTTCGCGGCCGTCACGGGGCTGTCGACGCGCACGGTCGCGGACAGCATGGACAAGATCCCCGCGGACCTCACCGCCGAGCCGCTGGCCCAGCGCACCCGCCTGCTGGGCCGCGACGGCGCGGTCCTGGCCACCCTCTACGACCAGAACCGCGTGAACGTCCCGCTGGCCAAGGTCGCGCCGATCATGCGCAAGGCGATCATCGCCATCGAGGACTACCGCTTCTACCAGCACGGCGCGCTCGACCTCCGCGGCACGCTGCGCGCCTTCGTCACCAACCAGGCCAACGCCGGTACGACGCAGGGTGGCTCGTCGATCACCCAGCAGATGGTGAAGATGACCCTGGTCAACCAGGCGAAGACCAAGGCCGAGCAGCAGGCCGCGACCGCCGACACCTACCAGCGCAAGGTCAACGAGCTGCGCTACGCCATCGCGTTCGAGGAGAAGTACTCCAAGGACTGGATCCTCGAGCGCTACCTCAACATCGCCTACTTCGGTGACGGCGCCTACGGCATCGAGGCGGCCTCCCGGCACTACTTCTCCAAGTCGTCGGCCGATCTGACCCTGCGCGAGGCCGCGCTGCTGGCCGGCATGGTGAAGAACCCGACCGGCTACGACCCGACCAACAACCCGGACCGCGCCAAGGAGCGCCGCGACACGGTGCTCGCGCGGATGGCCGACCTCAACGTCGTCTCCCAGTCGGAGGCCCGCACCGCGGAGGCGCAGCGTCTCGGGCTCAAGGTCAGCGCCACCAACAACGGCTGCGTGTCCTCCCCGGCGCCCTTCTTCTGCGACTACGCCGTGCAGTACCTCCTCGCCGACCCGAGCCTCGGCAAGACCGTCGACGACCGGCGCCGACTGCTGTTCAGCGGCGGTCTGACCATCAAGACCACCGTCGACCTGCGCTTCCAGCGCGCCGCCGACGACTCGGTGCGGCGCCACGTCCACCCGACCGACCAGGCCATCGGCGGCCTGGCGATGGTCCAGCCCGGCAGCGGCGAGGTGCGGGCGCTCTCCCAGTCGCGGCCGATGGGCAGCGACAGGAAGAAGGGCGAGACCTACCTCAACTACGTCGTGCCCAAGAAGTACGGCGACGCCAACGGCTTCCAGGCCGGCTCGACGTTCAAGGCGTTCGTGCTGTCGGCCGCGATCACCCAGGGCATCCCGCTGTCCACCCAGATCCCGTCCCCCCAGACGATCTCGATCCCGGAGAACCGCTACCGCGTCTGCAACGGGCACCACCTGCTCAGCACCGACGTGTGGAGCCCGGAGAACTCCACCGGCGAGCGGCACCTTCGACCTCTACAAGGGCACCCAGCTGTCGGTGAACACGTTCTTCGCCCAGCTCGAGGAGCGCACCGGTCTGTGCGGCCCCGACCACGCTGGCCAAGAAGATGGGCGTCAACGTCCCCGACCGCGACATCGTCGGGCCGTTCACGCTCGGCGTCACCGACGTCGACCCGCTGACCATGGCCGGCGTCTACGCGACCTTCGGCGCGCGCGGGAAGTTCTGCGAGCCGCGCCCGGTCACCACGGTGCTCAACGCCAACGGCAAGGCCATCGAGGACTACCCGGCCAAGTGCCAGCAGCTGCTGCGCACCGACGTCGCCGACGCGGTCAACGACATCCTCCGCGGCGTGCAGGAGCCCGGCGGCTTCGGGTACGACGCCGGTCTCGGTCTCGCCCAGCCGTCCGCCGGCAAGACCGGCACGACCACGGACAACAAGGCGGTCTGGTTCGACGGGTACACCCCGAACCTCGCCACCGCCGCCATGATCGCGGGCGCGAACTCGAAGGGGCACCCGGTGCCTCTCAACGGCCAGACGGTCGGCGGCGTCTACATCCAGGGCGCGCACGGCTCCACGACGGCCGGCCCGATGTGGGGCGACGCGATGAAGGTGATCCAGGACTACCTTCCGGACACCGACTTCTCCTCGCCGAACCCGCAGACCATCGCCGGCCAGTCCGCGATCGTCCCGTCGGTGGGCGGGCTGGGCACGGACGCGGCCGCAGCCGTCCTCCGCAAGGCCGGCTTCACCCCGGTGGTCGGCCCGACGGTCGACAGCAGCTACCCCGCGGGCACCGCGGCGTACCTCAGCCCCGGCTCGGGCGCGAGCGCACCGACCGGCACGACCGTGACGATCTACGTCTCCGACGGCTCGCCGTACGTCGCCCCGCAGCCGCCGCAGAAGCAGGGCGGTGGCGGTGGCGGTGGCGGCAAGAAGGGCCACGGCAACGGCAAGGGGCGCGGCGGCCACTGAGCCACGCCCTGAGCGGGGTCAGCCGAGCTGGCGCCGCACCTCGGCGGCCACGGCGCCGCCGTCGGCCCGCCCCTTGACCTGCGGCCCGAGCGCGCCCATCACCTTGCCCATGGCGCGCATGCCGTCCTCAGCCACGCCGAGCGACGCGATCGTGGCGGCCACGAGCCCGCTGATCTCGTCCTCGCTGAGCTGGGCGGGGAGGTACTCCGTGATGACCTCGGCCTCGGAGCGCTCCTTGGCGGCACTGTCGGCGCGGCCGGCCTCCGCGAAGGCGTCGGCCGCCTCGCGCCGCTTCTTGGCCTCCGTGCTCAGCACGCCCACGACGTCGTCGTCGCTGAGCTCCCGCTGCTCCTTGCCGGCCACCTCGGCGTTGGTGATCGCGGAGAGCACCATGCGCAGGGTCGAGGAGCGCAGGCTGTCGCGCGCCTTGATGGCGGAGGTCAGGTCGGTCCGGAGGCGGTCCTTGAGGTCACTCACCTCGTCATTGTCGCAGCCGGTCGCCACCGGTTTGCCGTCGCCGGCCCGCCGTGCGGGCTGTGGCAACCTGGGGCCATGACCCGCCGGTCCCCCCGCCATCCCCGCCTGCGCACCGCCACCCGTCTCGCCGGAGGAGCCGCGCTGGCCGGCGCCGGCGCGCTGGCCTACGCCGCCGGGGTCGAGGTGCGTTGGTTCGCGCTGCGCCGGGCCACCGTCCCCGTGCTGCCGCCCGGACACGGGCCGCTGCGGGTGCTGCACGTCTCCGACCTGCACCTCACCCCGGGGCAGGCCCGCAAGCGCGCCTGGGTGCAGTCACTGGCCGAGCTGGAGCCCGACCTGGTCGTCGACACCGGCGACAACCTGGCGCACATGGAGGCGGTCCCGGCGGTCCTCGACGCGTTCCGCGACCTGCTCGACGTGCCGGGGGTCTTCGTGTTCGGTTCGAACGACTACTTCGCGCCGTCCGTGCGCAACCCCGTGCGCTACCTCCTGCCCGACGACGGCCAGCGCAACACGCACACGCCGAAGCTTCCGTGCGGCGACCTGCGCGACGGCCTCGAGCGGCGCGGCTGGGTGGACCTGACGAACCGGCGCACCACGCTCACGGTCAAGGGCACCCGGTTCGCCTTCGCCGGGGTCGACGACCCGCACCTGGACTACGACGACCTGGCCGCCGTCGCGGGCCCGGCGGACGCCGACGCCGACGTGCGCATGGGCGTCGCGCACGCGCCGTACCTCCGGGTGCTCGACCAGTTCGCCGCCGACGGCTACGAGACCGTGCTCGCCGGGCACACGCACGGTGGGCAGCTCTGCCTGCCCGGCGCGGGCGCGCTGGTGACCAACTGCGACCTGGACCCGAAGCGCGCGAAGGGGCTGCACCGGCACCCGGCCGGCGCGCCGGACGGTGCCCCGGGAAGCTCCTGGCTGCATGTCTCGGCAGGGCTCGGGACCTCGCCGTTCGCCCCGGTGCGGTTCTGCTGCCGGCCCGAGGCCACGCTCCTCACGTTCACCGCCCGCCCCCGATTCGTGGGTGCGGCGAGCGTCGGTTAGAGTTGCTCCGCCCTCGGGCTGTGGCGCAGCTTGGTAGCGCGCCTCGTTCGGGACGAGGAGGCCGCAGGTTCAAATCCTGTCAGCCCGACCGAGTGGTATCCACGCAGGCCCTCGCACTACACCGTGCGGGGGCCTGCGCCGTTCTCGGCGCGCCGTGGGCCCGTTTCCCGCGCCCGACCTGTCTAGACCACGGTCTTTACCGTCCCTTTGCCCTGACTGGCCGATTCTTACTGACTGTGTAAGGGTTCGAGAGGCTCTGTAGGCATCGCACCGCGACCCCTTCTGGGACGGGTCTGACCTGCGACTTTTTCCCGAAATGAGTCAACCTTTACTTGTAAAAACATCCGCCGAACGGTCAGATTCCCTACACTCAACCTTACTAATTTGTAAGTTTTCTTTACCTGGGAGATCAAAATGCGCGTTGCCAAGCGTCTCGCCGTTGCCGGTGTCGTCGCCATCCTCGCGGTCGGCATGAGCCCCGCGAACCCCGCCAGCACCGCCGGCGGCAAGGTCTCCAGCAACGTCACCATCTGCTGCAAGGGCTGACCCGAGCTGATCGCCCAAAACGGACATTTGGGCGAAACCGTTCTTACTGAGCGGTAAAGACTCCTACGATGTGTGCCATGAGCACCATCGGCACCCGCATCCGCGACCTGCGCGTCTCCAAGGGCATGACCCAGACCGCACTGTCGGGGAACGGCATCAGCTCCGGCTACGTCTCGCTGATCGAGTCGGGCAAGCGCACTCCCTCGGACCGCATGGTCCGGGAGATCGCTGACCGGCTGGGGGTCTCCGTCGAGGAGATCCTGCGGTCCGACGAGACCCCGCGTGTTGTCGACCCCCGGCTGAGCGACCACGCCCGCCTGGACGTCAACTTCGCGAAGATGGCGCTGGCCAACGGCAACGCTGCCGGAGGCCGCGCGCATCATCTCGCGCCTCGAGCTCGACACGCTGGACAACACCACGGCCAACGACGCCGCGAGCACGCTCTCGCAGGCCCTCGAGCAGTCCGGCGACATGGTCGGTGCCGTGCGCGTGCTGCGCAACCTCGTCGAGCGCAACCGGCGCGACGAGGCCTGGGTCGCCCTCGCGCGCGCCGCCACCACGCTGACCGCCATGCTCTTCGAGTCCGGCGACATCAACGCCGCCGTCGACTTCGGCCGCGACTGCATGGCCGAGATCGAGAAGGCCGGCCTGGCCGGGTCCGACGAGCACCTGCGCCTCGGCGCCATCTACATGTTCGCGCTCGTTCGGCCGTGGCGACACGCTCAGCGCGACCGAGGTCGTCGAGAACCTCATCGAGGTCGCCGACCGGGTCGGCACCTCGCGCGCCCGCGGCTCCGTCTACTGGAACGCCGCCATCGTCGCGCACCGTCGGGGCTCCGTCGACGAGGCGCTGCGGCTCACCGACCGCGCCGTCGCGCTGCTGGGCGAGGAGGAGGACAGCCGCGACCTCCCCCGGCTGCGGATGAACTACGCCTGGCTGCTGCTGCACCAGGAGACTCCCGACGCCATCCGCGCGCTCGCCGAGCTGAACCGGGCCGAGAGCGCGCTGCGCGGCTCCAAGCTGGAGATGGGGGTCATCCACACCACCCGCGGGCGCGCCTACCTCTGCCTCGGGCAGCACGACGACGCCGCCGAGCACGCCGCCACCGCGCTGCAGATGCTCGGCCCCTCCGAGCACGTCGACCGCACCGAGGCGCTGATCCTGCTCGGCGACGTCGGCGCGGCCCGCTTCGAGGAAGAGCTGGCCTACGAGTCCTACCGCGAGGCGCACAAGGTGCTCTCGGGCATGGAGCCGTCCCGCGAGGTGGCCCGCCTCTGGCGCCACCTCGGCGACAGCCTGCGTCGCTACGGCGACCAGCCGGGCGCGCTCACGGCGTACGACGCCGCACTCGCGATGACCGGCCTGGCCCGCACGCCCCAGACCAGCCGCGTCCGCCTCGCCGTCGCCTGACCCGGTGAGTCTCGGGGCCGGTACACCGCCCTCGCTCTGGCACACTGCGACGCATGGCTGACACGCCGCCGGACGACGGCGCCGCCCGCTCCGACGAGACCGCCAAGCTGGAGCTGCCGTCGCTCAACCCGTTCAAGCGACGGCGTGCGCGGCGGGAGCCCGAGCCGGTCGGGCCGGTCGGGCCGGTCGAGGCGCCGGAGCCGTCCGGCGGACCCGGGCCCGTCACCGAGCCGGTGCAGCCGCCTGCACCCGAGCCCGCTCGTGAACCGGAGCCGGCTCTCACGCCGTTCGACGACACCGAGGACACCCGCCCGGTCGTCCCGGTGCCGGAGCCGCCCGCCACCGAGGACGACTACGCCGAGGAACCCACCGCCGAGGTCGCGCCCGAGCCCACGAGCGAGCCGGGCCAGCGCAAGGCGGCTCGACCGCGGCGGGGCCTGCCGACGCTCCCGGCACCGCTGGCGGCGCTGCTGGGCGGCCTGGTCGTAGGGGTCTTCGGTGCCGGGCTCACCTGGGTCTCCCTCACCGGCTGCGACGCGATCCGCGGCACACAGTCGTGCGGGGGCGCGGGCGTGCTGGTGATCTTCGTGATCCTGGTGCTGATGGTGCTGCTCGGCGGGCTGGTGCTCACGCTGCTGCACCTCAACGACGCCAAGGCCACGAGCTTCCTCGCGGTCGGCGTGCTGTTCGTGGTGGTGCTGCTGACCCCGCAGGACGCGCTGTTCTCCACGTGGATGTTCGTCGTGGTCCCGCTCGTCAGCGCCGCGGCGTTCGCGCTCGCGCACTGGGTGACCGCCACGTTCGTGGAGCCGCAGCCCGAGAAGGGCCCTGCGCACGACGTGCGCTGACCCGTGGGCTGAGCGGAGGGCCGGGCTCAGCCCAGGCCGGCGGCCACCAGCTCGGCGATCTGCACCGTGTTGAGCGCGGCGCCCTTGCGCAGGTTGTCGCCGGAGATGAACAGCGCCAGGCCTCGCTCGCCGTCCACACCCGGGTCCTGGCGGATCCGGCCGACGAAGCTGGGGTCCTGCCCGGCGGCCCGCAGCGGCGTGGGCACGTCGGTGAGCACGACGCCCGGCGGCGTCCGCGAGGATCTCCGCCGCCCGCTTGGCCGGCAGGGCGGAGGCGAACTCGGCGTTGATCGACAGGGAGTGGCCCGTGAAGACCGGCACCCGCACGCAGGTGCCCGAGACCCGCAGGTCGGGGATGCCGAGGATCTTGCGGCTCTCGTTGCGGAGCTTCTGCTCCTCGTCGGTCTCGTCGGTGCCGTCGTCGACGACCGAGCCGGCCATCGGCAGCACGTTGAACGCGATCGGGGCGACGTACTTGCCCGGCGCCGGCATCGGCACGGCGGACCCGTCGTGGGTGAGCTCGGCGGCGCGACCGCCGACGGCGGCGCACCTGGCCGGCGAGCTCGTCGACGCCGGCGAGCCCGCTGCCGGACACCGCCTGGTAGGTGCTGGCGACCAGGCGCACCAGGCCGGCCTCGTCGTGCAGCGGCTTGAGCACCGGCATCGCGGCCATCGTGGTGCAGTTCGGGTTGGCGATGATGCCCTTGCGGGCCTCGCGTACGGCGGCCGGGTTGACCTCGCTCACCACGAGCGGGACGTCGGGGTCCATCCGCCAGGCCGAGGAGTTGTCGACCACGACGGCACCGGCGGCGGCGAACACCGGGGCGAGCGCCTTCGAGGTGCCGCCACCGGCGGAGAACAGCGCGATGTCGAGCCCGGAGGGGTCGGCGGTGGCGGCGTCCTCGACCACGACCTCCCGGTCGCCCCACGCGATGGTCGTGCCGGCCGAGCGCGCGGACGCGAAGAACCGGATGTCGGAGACCGGGAAGCCGCGCTCGAGCAGGATCCGGCGCATCACCTCACCGACCTGACCGGTGGCGCCGACGATGCCCAGGCGGACCGGGCGGGCGGCGGTCATCGACCGGTCCCGCCGTAGACGACGGCCTCGACCTCGTCGGAGTCGAGGTCGAACGCGGTGTGGGTCGCTGCCACCGCGTCGTCGACCTGGCCCTCGTCGACGATCACGGAGATCCGGATCTCGGAGGTGGAGATCATCTCGATGTTGACGCCGGCGGAGGCCAGCGCGGCGAAGAACTTCGCGGTGACCCCCGGGTGCGACCGCATCCCGGCGCCGATCAGCGAGACCTTGCCGATCTGGTCGTCGTAGAGCAGCGAGTCGTAGCCGACCTCGTCCTTGATCCGGGCCAGCGCGGACATGGCCGTCTGCCCGTCGTCGCGCGGCAGCGTGAAGGAGATGTCGGTGAGGTTGGTGGAGGCCGCCGAGACGTTCTGCACCACCATGTCGAGGTTGACCTGCGCGTCCGCGAGCGCCTCGAAGATCCGGGCCGCCTCGCCGACCTTGTCCGGCACACCGACCATGGTGATCTTGGCCTCGCTGCGGTCGTGCGCGACGCCGGCGATGATCGCCTGCTCCATCTCGTCAACTCCTCGGTCGGTGATCCAGGTGCCGGTCATCTGGCTGAACGACGACCGCACGTGGATCGGCATCTCGTAGCGGCGGGCGTACTCCACGCACCGCAGGTGCAGGATCTTCGCTCCGCACGCGGCCATCTCGAGCATCTCCTCGTAGGAGATCCGGTCGCGCTTGCGCGCGTTCGGCACGATCCGCGGGTCGGCGGTGAACACCCCGTCGACGTCGCTGTAGATCTCGCAGACGTCTGCGTTGAGGGCGGCGGCCAGCGCCACCGCCGTCGTGTCCGAGCCGCCCCGGCCCAGCGTGGTGATGTCCTTGGTGTCCTGGCTGACGCCCTGGAACCCGGCCACGATCGCCACCGCGCCCAGCTCGAGCGCCTTCTCGATGCGGCCGGGCGTGACGTCGATGATCTTGGCCCTGCCGTGCGTGCTGTCGGTGATCACGCCGGCCTGGCTGCCGGTGAAGGAGCGCGCCTCCTGGCCGAGGTTCCCGATCGCCATCGCGAGCAGCGCCATCGAGATGCGCTCACCGGCGGTCAGCAGCATGTCGAGCTCGCGCCCGGCGGGCAGCGGGGAGACCTGCTCGGCGAGGTCGATCAGCTCGTCGGTGGTGTCCCCCATCGCCGAGACCACCACGACCACGTCGTTGCCGGCCCGCTTCGCGTCGAGGATCCGCTGGGCGACGCGCTTGATGCCGTTGGCGTCGGCGACCGACGAGCCGCCGTACTTCTGCACGACAATGCCCACGACAGATTTCCTCGGGTTTCTCCAGGCGAACGGGGTCGTCGCGAGTCTACCGACGCGGATCGGTCGGGCCGGCACCGGTGACGCCTGGCAAGACACCCGCCGACACGCAAGATCTCCGGTCTGGACCGTCGGGGAGGCCGCTGGACCGGACGATCTACGGCGTGAGCAGCTCGTCGGCCGCGGCGACCTGGTCCTGCTCGCTCTCGAACTCCGCATCGAGCCGGTCGTGGGCGACCACCGACTGGAGCGCCCGCAGCACGCCACTGGCCTCGTTGCCCCAGGTGGAGACGTAGGAGAACTGCCACCACCAGAGCGCCTCGCTGATGCGCCCGGCGCGGTAGTGCTGCAGGCCGTGGGCCAGAGCGCCGGCGATGCTGGTCAGGTCGTCCGACAGCAGCGAGGAGACCATCTCCGGCGGGTCGACGTAGGGGTCGAAGACCTCGCTGTAGGCATCCACGCTCTCCAGCAGGACCGCGAGGCGCAGCCGCATGGCGTCGAGGTCGGGGTCGGGGCCGGCATCGGGTTCGTACTCGTCGGCCGGGGTGAAGTCCGAGTGCACGCCCAGCCGACCCCCGGCAAGCAGCACCTGGCTCACCTCGAGGAGCAGCAGCGAGATGGCGCTGCCCCCGGTGGCCTCGCCGCGCGAGATCGCCCGCAGCGCCAGCAGGAAGCTCTCCACCTGGTCGGCGATCTGCTGCGCGAAGTCCTCGAGATCGCTGTGCAGGTCCGTCGCCTCGTCGTCGAGCGGGGCGTCCTGCGTCGTCACGTCGCTCATTCGACCGATCGTCTCCCTTCGAAGGCCCGTCCGAGAGTGACCTCGTCCGCGTACTCCAGGTCTCCGCCTACGGGCAGTCCACTCGCCAGGCGCGTCACGCGCAAGCCCATCGGGCGCAGCAACCGCGTGAGATAGGTCGCGGTGGCCTCGCCCTCGAGGTTCGGATCGGTGGCCAAGATGACCTCGGTGACCGCCCCGTCGGCCAGCCGGGTCATCAGCTCGCGGATGCGCAGGTCGTCGGGGCCGATGCCGTCGATCGGCGAGATCGCGCCGCCGAGCACGTGGTAGCGGCCACGGAACTCCCGGGTGCGCTCGACCGCGACGACGTCCTTGGACTCCTCGACCACGCAGATCACCGAGCCGTCGCGGCGCGGGTCACGACAGATCCGGCAGGTCTCCTCCTCGGCGACGTTGCCGCAGATCGAGCAGAACTTCACCCGCTCCTTGACCTCGACGAGCACCTGCGCCAGCCGGCGTACGTCGACCGGGTCGGCCTGGAGCAGGTGGAACGCGATGCGCTGAGCGCTCTTGGGACCCACGCCCGGCAGCCGGCCGAGCTCGTCGATCAGGTCCTGGACGACACCTTCGTACATCGGGCTCGCGCGGTCCTAGAACCCGAGCGGCAGGCCGGAGCCGCCGCCCGCGCCCGGCTCGCCACCGAGCGCACCGGTGATCGGGCCGAGCTTCTCCGAGGCCAGGTCCTGCGCCCGGGCCGCGGCATCGCGGTAGGCGGCGACGATGAGGTCCTCGAGGTCCTCCGGCTCGGACGGGTCGAACGAGTCCCGACGGATCTTCACGCCGACGAGCTCGCCGGTGCCGTTGACCGTCACCGTGACGAGGCCGTCGCCGACGGTGCCGTCGACGGTGGCCTGGGCGAGCTCCTGCTGCGCCGACGCCACCTGCTCCTGCATCTGCTGGGCCTGCTGGAGGAGGGCGTTGAAGTCGAAGCCGCCCTCGCCGAACGGGTTCTGGTCCTGGCTCATGGTGTCTCTCTTCGGGTTCGTGGCGGGTGGCGGTCAGTCGTGGGGGATCTCTTCGATGATGCTCGCACCGAGCTCGCGCTCGAGGAGCTGCGCCCCGCCGAGCGTGTGGTCGTCCGCGTCGGGGTCGTCGCGGTCGACGTCCTCGTCGGAGACGGCCGGCGGTCCCTGGCGCGGGTCGCCGGCGGGGCGGGTGTCCTGGATGGCGCCGCGGGCGGCCGCCATCGACTCCGGGTCGACCGGGCGTCGCGGCGGCGCCTCCGGCTCCGGGGCAGCAGCAGCCGGCTCGGGCACCGGGTCCGCGGCCCGCTCCGGCACGGCCGCGCGGTTGACCTGGATCGGAGGCTCGGCACCGGGCTGGGCCGACGGGTCGACGATCGCCTCGATCCGCCAGTCGTGCCCGATCACGTCGATCGCGGCCTGGCGCAGGATCTCCTCGCTGCCACCGCTGCTGAAGGAGTTGCGCGCCCCGGCGTTGACCAGCGCGATCGTCAGCGTCTTGTCGTCGACGGCGGCGATCTGGCCGTTCTGGCTGAGCAGGATCCAGGTGTAGCGGCGCTTGAGCTTCACCGCCTCGAGCAGGTCGGGCCACAGCCGGCGTACGTCGACCAGGCCGAGCCCGGACGACGTACCCCCACCGGCGGGCGGCGCCGGCTCCGGCACCGGCTCCGGCTCCGGCTCCGGCTCCGGCTCCGGCTGATCGAGCTTGTCGAGATCACTGCTCGGCACCACCGGCTCGACTCGCGCCGGCTGGTCGAGCTTGTCGAGATCACTGCTCGGCGCCGGGGTCTCGACAGGCGCGACCACCCGAGCCTGGGGCTCGGCCGCCGCAGGCTGGGGGTCAACCGCCCGAGGCTGGGGCGCGGCCGCCGGCTGGGGCGCGGCGGCTCGCGGCGCGGGCGCCGCGGCGCTGGGGGTGCCCTCGATCGACATCCGCTTCTCGATCCGGTCGAGGCGGGCCATCACACCCTCGGTGCCGTGGTCGGCGCCGGGCAGCAGGACCCGGGCGCAGATCAGCTCGAGAAGCAGTCGCGGCGCGGTCGCGCCCTTGAGCTCGGTGAGGCCGTCGGCCACCAGCTCGGCGGAGCGGCTCAGGTCGGCGCGCCCGAAGCGGGCGGCCTGCGCGGTGAGCCGCTCCCCCTGGTCCTGGGGTACGTCGATCAGGCCGGTCGCCGGGGCGTCCGGGACGGCGGCGATGATCACCAGGTCCCGGAGCCTGCGCAGCAGGTCCTCGGTGAACCGGCGCGGGTCCTGCCCGGTCTCGATGACCTTGTCGACGACCCCGAAGACGGTGCGCCCGTCACCGGCGGCGAACGCGTCGACGACCTCGTCGAGCAGCGTGTCGGGTGTGAAGCCGAGCAGCCCGGTGGCCAGGTCGTAGGTGACCCCCTCGGACCCGGCGCCGCCCATCAGCTGGTCGAGCACGGAGAGGGTGTCGCGGGCCGAGCCGCCGCCGGCCCGGACCACGAGCGGCAGGGCCGCCGGGTCGACCGCGACGCCCTCCTGCTCGCACAGCGCCCGGAGGTAGTCCGACAACGTGCGCGGCGGGATCAGCCGGAACGGGTAGTGGTGGGTGCGGGACCGGATGGTGCCGATCACCTTCTCGGGCTCCGTCGTCGCGAACACGAACTTGAGGTGCTCGGGCGGCTCCTCGACGAGCTTGAGCAGGGCGTTGAAGCCCTGCGGCGTCACCATGTGCGCCTCGTCGATGATGTAGACCTTGTAGCGGCTGTTGACCGGGGCGAAGAACGCCCGCTCGCGCAGGTCACGGGCGTCGTCGACGCCACCGTGGCTGGCCGCGTCGATCTCGATCACGTCGATGGAGCCGGGCCCCCCGCGGGCCAGGTCGGTGCAGGAGCGGCAGACACCGCACGGATCGTCGGTCGGGCCCTTCTCACAGTTGAGGCAGCGCGCCAGGATCCGGGCGCTCGTCGTCTTGCCGCAACCGCGCGGACCGGAGAAGAGGTAGGCGTGGTTGACCCGGTTGTTGTTCAGCGCCGCCCGCAGCGGGGTCGTGACGTGGTCCTGGCCGATGACCTCGGCGAACGTCTCCGGCCGGTAGCGGCGGTAGAGGGCGAGGGGTGCTTCCACGCCTGAACCCTAACGATCGGGTCCGACAGCCGGTAGGCCGCGGTCGGCGCCGCCCCCGGCCGGCGGTCGCACCGGGCAGCCACCGGACGCGCGGCCGGGCCCGGACATGAAAAGGCCCCCCGCGCACCCGAAAGAGCTCACTGACCCTTGCTGCCTTCCGGCCCTGGGGGAGTTGGGCGAGTTATCGCCGCACGGGGGGTTGCCCCGAAGTCTAGGTGAGAGGGCCGCACTGCCCCAAGTCGGGCTGATTTCGTCGGCGGCGCGGGTGACCGGTAGCCTCTCCGGCGGAGGATTCGCCTAGTGGCCTATGGCGCTCGCTTGGAAAGCGGGTTGGGTTAATAGCCCTCAGGGGTTCGAATCCCCTATCCTCCGCCACGCTGACCAGCGGAAACGCCGGGACGGGCTCACAGAGTCCGACCCGGCGTTCGGTCTTTGGTCTCGGTTCCCGTCTCAATCAGGCCTCATCGGCATCGTCGTCGGCCTCTGGCTCAGCCCGGATCAGGCCGCCCTCGCCTGGCGACATCACGCCGGATCGGTTCGGTCACAGCGGCGCCTTCCAGTCGTGGTCGTTCGAGCAGGAATCGAGAAGCGCGGCGGTGGGCGGCGCGCCTAGCCTTTCTGCGGAAGGCCGGCAGGACGCCGAGCCCGAGACGAAAGGACACCCGAGAATGCCCGCGAAGAGTGCCAAGTCCGAGTCCGGCGGCTTCAGCGCGGAGGAGCGTGCCGCGATGAAGGAGCGCGCCGCCGAGCTACGGGCCGAGGGCAAGAAGGGCGCCAAGAAGGCCGACGGCCTGCAGGCGGTCCTCGACAGCATCGCGGCGATGGCACCGGAAGATCGTGCGCTCGCCGAGCGCGTGCACGTGGCGGTGACCGCGACCGCCCCCCAGTTGACACCGAAGACCTGGTACGGGATGCCCGCCTACGCGAACGCCGACGACAAGGTCGTCGTCTTCTTCCAGAACGCGGGCAAGTTCAGCTACCGGTACTCGACCCTCGGCTTCCAGGACACGGCGAACCTCGACGAGGGCGACCTGTGGCCGGTGTCCTATGCGCTCCAGCAGTGGAGCCCCGCAGTGGAGAAGCGAGTTGTCGAGCTGGTGAAGGCCGCGGTCTCCTGACCGTTGCCGCCGCTCGGAGCGGCGCACGCTCCGATCGCGGCGGAACGCCGCGCCGTCGGCCGGCGTCAGCCCATCGACTTCTGGCCGTCGATGGTCTCGCGGAGGATGTCGGCGTGGCCGGCGTGCTGGGCGGTCTCAGCCAGGATGTGGGTGAAGACTCTCCGGGCGCTCCACGACGCACCCGGCTCGAACCACGGCGCCTTGGGCAGCGGCTGCAGCGCGTCGAGGTCGACACTGAGGACCAGCTCGTCGGTGGCGGCGGCCACTTCGTCGTACGTCGCGAGCAGACCGGCGAGGCTCTCGCCCTCGAGCATCCGGAATCCATCGGCGTACTTCTGCACCTCGGGCGGCGGGTTCGACCAGTCGATGCTCGCCCAGTCGAGGTCGGGGGACGGGGCCGGGCCATCGACGACGAAGCTCGCCCACTGCTGCTCGACGGCCGTCACGTGCTTGACGAGCCCGCCGAGGCTGAGGGTGCTGACCGTCGGAGTGAGCCGGGCCTGCTCGTCCGTGAGCCCTGCCACGGTCAGCCGGAACAGGCCGCGGTGCGTGCGCAGGACGTCGACGAGGTCGGCACGCTCCTGTGCGGGCAGGCCGGACGACGAGGCAGACGGGATGGGCGGGGTGGGCGGAGTGCCGTGCTGTGTGGTCATGTTGCCCACGCTACGGATCGCACAGGTCAGATCCTGTCCTGAATGGCACGACGTTCGGTGTTCATGACCGGCCGTCTTCCGGTCAGTCCGGCCGGTAGGGCTCGGTGGCGTACCGGCTCATCACGGCAAGGATGTCCGACACCTCGAGCCGCCCGTCGGGCCCCGGGGTCAGCGTGGCCAGCTCCTTGAGGTAGCCGATGTACCGCTCCGGCGTGACCGTGCACAGAAGGCTCGCCGGCGCCGCCTCGTCCGCGTTGCTGAACGTGTGTGGGACACCGATCGGCGCGGTGACCAGACCGCCCGTGGTCGCGATCTGCTCGTCACGGCCGCTGGTGAACATCACGGTGCCCGTCAGGATGAAGAAGCTCTCGTCATGCTCGCGGTGCAGGTGTTGCGGCGGGCCGCTCCATCCTGGAGCGAGCGTGCACTGCACGAGCCCCCAGCGCCCGTCGACCGCACTCCCGTCCGCGAGCACCCGGAAGTCCGCTCCGCCCGCGCTCCAGCTGTCACCAGCGCCGGCGGGATTGACGGTGATCGTCACGAGCAGCCTCCACATCGCCAGCCCGCGTCACCAGGCTCATCGCTCAGTCTGGCACCCCCTATGACATGGCTGGCCGGGGCTTCTGAGGTGGTCTACCCGACCTCGGCGGGCAGATCTCGCTCAGAGAGCCCGAGCTGCAGGCGCCGACCGGACACCGCTTCCTCGTCCGCTCGCGACTGTTCACCGACGACGAACCGGCCTCGCTCACGCCCCCGTCCTAGCCATCGAGCACCCCGGACCGCGCGGCCGCGCCAACCAGCACGAGAGGCATGTGAACAGGGCGTCCGCGTCAGGACACCCGATCCTCCGCCACGCGGATGGGCGCAAACGCCGGGTCGGGCTCGTCGGGCCCGACCCGGTGTTGCCGAGGAGGGCGCACCGGACGCCCCCGCGGCTTGACGTTGTCGCTCGACGACGCCGGACCGGCGGTCGGCGGGGTCAGGCGCTCCGGTCGCCCCGGCGCCGGGAGTACTTCGGAGCAGGTCCCGTCTCGAGCCCCCGGAGCACCGGCTCGATCTCCCGCGCGGAGGGCCGGTCGGCCGGGTCGAACGCGGTCATCCGGCTCAGCAGGGCCGGCCACCCCGTCGGCAGGCTGGTCGGGATCAGCGGCGCCTCGTGCAGCCGGGCCAGGGCGGCCTCCATCGGGCCGCCGGTGTAGGCGCGGGTGCCGGTGAGCGCCTCCAGCAGCACCAGCCCGAGGGAGTAGACGTCGCTGGCCGCCGTGACCGGCTCACCACGCACCTGCTCGGGGGCGATGTAGGCGGCGGTGCCGATGGTCTGGCCGGTGGCGGTGTGGCTGTGGGGGTCGGCGACGAGCCGGGCGATGCCGAAGTCCGCGAGCCGGACCACGCCGTCGCGGCCGACCAGGATGTTGCTGGGCTTGACGTCGCGGTGCACGATGCCGCCCTCGTGGACGTAAGCGAGCACCGCGGCGAGCTCGGCACCGACGTACGCGACCCGGTGCGGTGCGACCTGCTTGCCCCGGCAGAACGTCGCGAGACTGGTTCCCTCCACGAGGTCCATCACCAGGTAAGGAACACCGTCGTCGACACCGGCGTCGAGCACCGTGACGAGGCCGGGGTGGTCGAGGGCGGCGACGATCTGCGCCTCCTCGCGGAAGCGGTGGCGGTCGGGGTCCGCCTCGTCGGCGGCGTCGGCGCGCAGCACCTTGACCGCGACCTCCCGCTCGAGCACCTGGTCGGTGGCCCGGTAGACGTCGGCCATCCCGCCGCGGCCGATCACCTCGTCGAGGGTGTACCGGCCGGCCACCACCCCCGTGCCCTGCGTCAGCATGCTGGTTCGGGTCCTCTCGATCCGGCTGACTCCGCCGTCAAGAGGTGTACCCGACCACAGCGGGAGAATGCATCCGGTCCGGACAAGACCCGGCAAAAGGAGCGGCGCCCCGGCCGGGGGACCGAGGCGCCGCGGGCGGTACCCGCCCCCTCCCCGGGGCAGGCACCTTCTGCTCGGTCGGAGTCCGGGGGGACTGACCCGTGGACCTGCGCAGAAACGGACCCGTCCTTGAGGGGGATGGGGACGGGACCGGTGTCCCAGGATGACAAACCAGCGGTTCCCAGAGGCACCGTCGGTGGGACAAACTTGAGCGTCCGGGACTGTCCCGGTGCACAAGGAGCCTTCGGGTGAATCCACGGCTGCAGCAGGTCGGGATGGACCTGCTGGAAGAGTTCCCCGTCGAGACGGTCGTCGACGAGGCGCTGGCCGAGGTGCGCGCGGAGATCCCCGCCTTCCACGCGATCGACCCCGACCGGCTGCGCGAGGACGTCACCGGTGCGCTCGCACTGGCCCGCGAGGTGATGCTGAAGGGCGTCGACGAGGGCGGGCTGGAGAGCGACGCGCTGCGAACCATCGGGGCCATGCGCGCCGAGCAGGGCGTGGAGCTCGACGCGGTGCTGAACGGCTTCCGGATCGTGGCACGCACCGCCGTGGACGCTGTCCTCGACCTCGCCCGCGAGCGCGAGGTCGACTCACAGGCGACCCTCGAGCTGACCCGGGCGGTCTGGGTGCACTGCGACGCCGCCGCCGCCGAGCTCTCCGCGGGGCACCGCTCCTTCACCGACGCCCCCGGCCGCAGGCCACTCGCCGCAGGCCCCGCCGCGCTGCGCCGGCTGGTGCACGGCGACCTCGGCGAGGAGGGTGTGGCGGCCGCCTGCGCCGACCTGGGCATCGACCCCGACGACACCTTCGTGGTCGTGATCGCCGGCGGCGACGGTGCCGTGGACGGCCGGCTGGTCGCGTCGTACTCCGACCCGACGGTGGACCGCGTGGTCGGACTGGCCACCCTGCCGCCCCTGGAGCCGTGGGGCGTGCCGGTCGGCTACGGCGACCGGGCCAAGCCTGGCGATCTGCCCCTGTCGTTCCGGGGCGCCGTCGACGCCTGGGAGCTGGCCGGCGCCTTCGGGGTGGCGGAGCCGCAGCACGCCGACGACGTGCAGCTGCTGCGGGCGGTACGCGAGCTGCCTGCGCTCGGCGACCGGTTCGTCGAGCGCTGCCTGGGCCACCTCGACGAGGCCCGTCGTACGTCGACCCGGGAGACGCTGCGCGCCTGGTTCGCCGCCCAGGGCAGCGCGGACGCGGCCGCGGACGCCCTGTTCGTGCACCGGAACACGCTGCGCTACCGGCTGCGGACGTTCTCCGAGGCGACCGGGCTCTCGCTCGACCGGCCCGAGGACGCGTTCCTGGTGTGGTGGGCGATGCGGTACCTCGACGCGCTGGACCGGGGCGGCTGAGCAGCAGCAGGCCCGGACCCATCCGGCTCCCCTCCCGCGGCGAACCGCCTGTGGCGCAGATCACAAGGTCTGCCGATCACTCCGTTCGCTCGAAGGGACCAGCCATGAGCGAGACCTCCCGACGCCGTTTCATCGGCGTCACCGGCGCCGGGGCCGCGGCCGTCGGTGCCACCGCCCTCGTACCCGGCACCGCCTGGGCAGGACAGGCCCACCTCCGCGAGGACAGCGCGAAGTCGCCCGTCGTCGCCTACGTCAGCGACATCACCTCGGACGAGGTGACCCTCCTGGTCGACGAGCGCGAGGTGGTCGTGCACGACCGCGACCTCGTGACCCGCCTCCTCAACGCGGCAAGGGGCTGAGCCGATGTCCTCCCACCGCGAAGCACCGGAGATCTCCAAGGACCCGGTCGCCGACAACACCGACGTCTACGCCTTCGTCAGCCCGAAGCACCCGACGTACGTCACCCTGATCGCCAACTTCATCCCGCTGCAGAAGCCGGACGGGGGGCCGAACTTCTACGAGTTCGGCGACGACGTGCTCTACGAGATCAAGATCGCCAACTCGGGCACCGGCAAGGCCGACGTGGTCTACCAGTTCCGGTTCCACACGAAGATCCGGAACCCGAAGACGTTCCTCTACAACACCGGCCCGATCGGCAGCCTGCGCGACACCCAGTGGAACCGCCCGCAGTTCTACTCCGTGACCCGGGTGAAGAACGGCAACAGCACGGTGCTCGCCACCGACCTGCGCTGCCCGCCCGTCAACATCGGGCCGCGCAGCACGCCGGACTACGCCTCGCTGGCCAGCGCCGCGGTGCACCGCGTCGGCCTGCGCTCGGTGTTCGCCGGGCAGCGGGCGGACGGCTTCCACGTCGACCTCGGCAGCGTCTTCGACCTCGGCACGCTGCGCCCCTTCCAGCACCTGCACCTGATCCCGACCGCGGACGCGATGGGGGTCGACGCGACGCAGACCTACAACGTGCACAGCATCGCCATCCAGGTGCCGATCAGGGAGGTCACCCGGCACGGCAACACGCCGACCGACGTGCTGGACCCGGGCTCGGTCATCGGCGTCTGGGCGACGGCCAGCCGCCGCAAGTCGCGGATCCTCGACCCGAAGACCGGGCAGACCCACGGCCACGGCCCCTGGCAGCAGGTGTCGCGGCTCGGGAACCCGCTGTTCAACGAGGTCATCGTCCCGATGGCGTCGAAGGACGCGTGGAACGTGCGGTTCCCGAAGGACGACAAGCAGTACGCGAAGTACGTCGACCACCCGGAGCTGGCCAAGCTGCTGCCGGTGCTCTACCCGGGCGTGTTCCCGAACCTGGCGAAGTACACGAAGGCCCGGGCGGACCTCAACGCGATCCTGCTGACCGGCATCCCGAAGGGGGTCGTGCCCGGCTTCCAGAACTACACCGGGCCCGTCGAGTCGGACATGCTGCGGCTGAACGTCGCCGTACCCCCGACGACCAGCAACCCCAACCCGCTGGGCCTGGTGGCCGGCGACCCGGCCGGCTTCCCCAACGGTCGGCGGGTCATCGACGACACCACCACCGTGGAGCTGCGGGCCATCGCCGGTCTCACGATCCCGCTGGTCGACAAGACCTACACGGTCGACGGCGCGGCGAAGGGCATCGAGGACGGCACCAAGAACGACAACCAGCCCTACCTGGCGTCGTTCCCGTACCTCGGCATCCCCAACGGCGGCTACCAGACGACGCCCGGGACGTCGTCGGCCTCATGAGCGCGCACACCCACGCCCACCCGCACCCTCATGCGGACCCTCATGCGGACACCGAGAACCCGTGGGCCGGGCAGGGGGCCGTGCTGCTCGACATCGGCGACGAGGTCGGGGCCCTCGTCGTCGCGATGCCGCCGTCGATGGTGGGTGAGGAGGTGGAGGTACGCCGCGTCGGCGGGCCGTCCCCCGCCCATCTCCCCCACGTCGCGGTGGTCGACCGGCCCGCCGGGGACACCACGGTCCCCTCGCTCGTGTTCGGCGAGCTGGTCGAGGGGACCTACGAGCTGTTCCCGAAGGGAGGCGGGCCGGTGCGGCTCACCGCGGACGTCCGCGGTGGCGCCGTCACCGAGGTCACCTGGGGGTAGTTCGGAGGAACGTCCAGGAAGGGCCGGAGAGGGCTCGCGATGAGAGCACGCAGGGCGTGCGGTGAAGCCCCCACCCGCACGCCCGGCGGTCGCACCGTCGGGTCGGTGCCCGCCAGTTCACGTGTTCGGCACAGAACGACGGCCAGATTTCTTCTGGCCGTCACACGAGGTAACGGTCTCGTCGCATCTTCCGGAGACGCTGGGCGGGACATCTTCCGACCCGCACCCAGGGGGACGCCATGACTGCCGCCTACGCCGAGCCGGCCTACGCCACGGAGCTGACCGCCACGCCGCCCCCGCCGACGGTCGCCCTGGTCGGGCAGCTCCACCCCGTCGCCGACGCGGGCGAGGCCCGCAGCGACCGGCTCGCCGCCGCCGCGCAGCGCCGGGCCGCCGCCCGCACCCGTGACCTCAGCGCGCTGCTGCGCGAACGCCCGGACCTCGCCGGCGTGCACGCCCCGGCCGACTTCGCCGTCGACGCCGTGCGGTGGTGCGCCTGACCCGTCGGGCAGACTGCGGCGGGTGGACTCCCGCCCGTCCGGCCCGATGGCCGTCCTGCTCGTGCTCCGGTTCGTCGCGGAGCTGGCCCTCCTGGCCGCCCTGGCCTGGGGCGGCTGGCACCTGAGCGACAGCACCCCGATCAGCCTCCTCGCCGCGGTCCTGCTGCCGGTGCTCGCCGCACTCGTCTGGGGCCGCTGGGTGGCTCCGAAGGCCGGGCACCGACTCCGCGACCCCGCGCGGGCGGCCGTCGAGATCGTGCTGTTCATGGTGGCGTTCGTGCTGCTGACCCGGTCCGACCCGCAGCCGGAGACCATCGGCTGGGCGCTCGCGATGCTGCTGCTCTACCTCATCAGCATGCCCGCCCGACGAGTCGAGGAATGACCGGACCGGTCCCGTGGCTGGCCCGGCCGAGCTCCCCGGGACAGTCGCGGCGAACAGGCCCATCCCCCGCGAGGTCGCGCGCCCGGCACCGCCGGGGCGCAGCCGGGGCGGCGGCGGGCTGTGGCCCGGGCGGCGAGCGCGCCGCCCGGCGGAGCCCACCCCGAAAAAACATCAGCGTCGGCGCCCGACCCCAAACACCCCCCGCACGATCTCGCGGGCCGCGGTCCGCATCAGGTCGCGGGCCGCGGGTGACTTCATGATGTCCTGCACCACGCTGGTGTCCTTCTTGGTCGACCTGCGCACGGTGCCCTTGGGGTAGCCGATGTGCTCGTCGTCCTTCTTCGCCGCGGCCTGCTCCTGCTTCGCTGCCTCCGCACCGGCCTCCAGCTTGGCGGCGAGCTTCTCGCGGGCCGACTCACGGTCGACAGCCTCGACGTACTTCGGCCTGAGGGACGAACCGTCGACGCTCGCCGCCATCGCGGCCGGGTCCGCCGGGCCCATCAGTGACTCCGGCGCCCGCAGCCGGGTCCAGGCGACCGGCGTGGGCGCCCCGCGCTCGTTCATGACCGTCACGACGGCCTCGCCGATGCCCAGCGAGAGGATCACCTTGCCGAGGTCGTCGTACTCCGACGTCGGGTAGGTGTTGACGGTCGCCTTGAGCGCCTTGGCGTCGTTGGGCGTGGCGGCCCGGAGCTGGTGCTGGACGCGGGAGCCGAGCTGGGCCAGCACGTCGTCGGGTACGTCGGTCGGGCTCTGCGTCACGAAGAAGACGCCCACGCCTTTGGACCGGATCAGCCGGACGGTCTGGCTGATGGCCCGCAGGAAGTCCTTCGACGCGTCGGCGAACAGCAGGTGCGCCTCGTCGAAGAAGAACACCAGGCTCGGCTTCTCCGGGTCGCCGAGCTCGGGCAGGTCGTGGAAGAGGTCCGCGAGCAGCCACATGAGGAAGGTGGAGAACACCGCCGGCCGGTCCTGGAGGTTCGGCAGCTCGACGAGGGAGATCAGCCCCTTGCCGTCGGCGGTCGTGCGCAGCAGGTCCTTGGTGTCGAACTCCGGCTCGCCGAAGAACGCGTCGGCGCCCTGGTCCTCGAACGCGATCAGCTCGCGCAGGATGACGCCGGCCGTCGCCGACGAGAGCCCGCCGAGGTTCTTCAGGTCGGCCTTGCCCTCGTCGGAGGTGAGGAACGAGACGACGGCGCGCAGGTCGGCGAGGTCGAGGAGCGGCAGCCCGGCCCGGTCGGCGTAGTGGAACACCAGCCCGAGCGACGACTCCTGGGTGTCGTTGAGACCGAGCACCTTCGACAGCAGCGTCGGGCCGAAGGACGTCATCGTCGCCCGCAGCGGGATCCCGGTGCCCTCACCGCCGAGGGCGAAGAACTCCACCGGGAAGCCGGTCGCCTGCCACTGCTGGCCGACGGAGGCAGCGCGCGAGGTGATCTTCGGACTCTCGGCGCCGGGGGTGGAGAGGCCGGACAGGTCGCCCTTGATGTCGGCGGCGAACACCGGGACGCCGTGGGCGGACAGCTGCTCGGCGAGCAGCTGCAGGGTCTTCGTCTTGCCGGTGCCGGTGGCGCCCGCGACCAGGCCGTGCCGGTTGAGCATCCCGAGCGGGATCCGGACGTGCGCGTCGGAGAGCCGCTCCGCGTCGAGCATCAACCCGCCGAGCTCGAGCGCCGGCCCCTCGAACGCATAGCCCGCCGCCACGGTGGCCACGAGGGGGTCCGGTGCGGGCTCCGCCGAAGGCATTGGCTCGGTCATGGCCCGACCCTACCGAGCGTGCGAGGACCGCACCCTATGCTTGCGGGCGTGATCTTCAAGCGCGTCGGCGACGGCCGGCCCTACCCCGACCACGGGCTCAGCCCGCGGGACTGGGCTGCGCTGCCACCGCGTCAGGTGCGCCTCGACGAGCTGATCACCACCAAGGACACCCTGCAGCTCGCGGCGCTGCTCGACGAGGACTCGACGTTCTTCGGCGACCTGTTCGCGCACGTCGTGGAGTGGCACGGCGACCTCTACCTCGAGGACGGCCTGCACCGCGCGCTGCGTGCGGCCCTGCAGCAACGCCAGGTGCTGCACGCCCGCGTGCACACGGTCGAGGCCTGACGCCGTGACCCACCGACACCTCACGACCGCAGTGACCCTCCTGGTGCTCGTCTGCATCCTGGTGCTGGGTGTCCTGCTCGGCGTGAAGACGCTCTTCGCCCCGCTGCCGGGCAGCGACAAGGCGACAGCCACGCCGTCGCCGTCCTGCTCGCCGAAGACGGTGAAGAAGGGCCAGCGGATCCGGTCCACGCAGGTGCAGGTCAGCGTCTTCAACGGCGGCACCCGCTCCGGCCTCGCCGACGAGACGATGCGGCTGCTGGCACGACGCGGGTTCACCCAGGGCGACATCGGCAACGCCCCGACGGACGCGAAGGTCAGCAGGGTGCGGGTGCTGACCACCGAGAAGAACGACATGGCGGCCGCCCTGGTCGCGCGTCAGTTCGGCCGTACGACGCGGGTGATCGTCACCGACACCGACCTCGGGCCCGGCATCGACGTGATCGTCGGCAACAAGTTCGGCAAGCTCGCCAAGGCCAAGCGGGTGCTGGTCGCGCAGTCCTCGTCGTCGGTGTGCGTCCCGCTGCCGAGCGCGACCACCACCACGGGGACCGAAGCGGGCTAGGCCTGCTCGCCGCCCAGCCAGTCGGCCAGCCGGCCGCGCATCGACACCGCGCGCAGCCGGTCCTCGGTGGCTTCGCGCATCTTGCGGGGCGTCACCACGAGCATGTCGTCCCCGCGCCGCAGCACGGTCCGCTGGTCCGGCACGATCGTGCGCCCCTCGCGGACGAGCAGCGAGACGGAGGCCCCGACCGGCAGCCGCAGCTCACCCACCTCGACCCCGTGCAGCCGCGACTGCCGGGTGATGTTCACCTGCAGCAGGTCGGCCGCGATCCGCTCCAGGGGCGCGGCCTCCACGTCGAGGTCGCGCGGCTCACCCTGCTGGGCGACCCCGAGCCGTGCCGCCACCCACGGCAGCGTCGGCCCGGTGAGGAGCGTGTAGATCACGACCATCACGAAGACGATGTCGAACAGCTCCTCACCCCCCGGCACGGCTTCGGCGAGCGGGATGGTCGTGAGCACGATGGGTACGGCGCCGCGCAGCCCGGCCCACGACACGAACACCTGCTCACGCAGGGACAGCTTGTTGGCCCACGCGCAGGCGAGCACCGACAGCGGCCGGGCCACGAACGTCAGCAGCAGACCGGCCAGCGCGGCCACGGCGACGTGCTCCAGCGAGATGCGCGCCGGGGAGACGAGCAGGCCGAGCATCACGAACAGCCCGATCTGCGCGAGCCACGCGACCCCCTCCGAGAAGGACCGGGTCGCGGCACGGTGAGGGAGCTCGCTGTTGCCGAGCACCAGGGCGGCCGTGTAGACGGCGGCGAACCCCGACGCGTGCAGGGCCGCCGTGCCGGCGTACGCGAGGATCGTCAGGGTCAGCACGGCGATCGGGTACAGACCCGACGACGGCAGCGCGACCCGGCGCATCACCCACGCGCCGCCGAAGCCCACAGCCAGGCCGCACGCGCCACCCATCACCAGCTCGTAGATCACGATGCCGCCGAAGCCGAGCACCCCGTGGTCGAGGGCTGCGCCGGTGCTGACCAGCGAGACCAGCAGCACGGTGGGGGCGTCGTTGAGACCGGACTCCGCCTCGAGGGCACCGGTGATCCGGCGCGGCAGGGGCACCCGGCGCAGCACCGAGAACACCGCGGCCGCGTCGGTCGGGGAGGTGACCGCGCCGAGCAGCACGGCGAGCTGCCAGTCGAGGCCGAGCAGGTAGTGCGAGCCGACCGCGACGACGGCCACGCTGACCCCGACCCCGAGCGTGGCCAGCGCGACGCCGAGCCCCATGGCCGGCCGGATCTCCTCCCAGTGGGTGGTGAGACCACCTTCGGCCAGGATCAGCACGAGCGCGGCGAAGCCCAGCGCGTGCGCGACGTTGGCGTCCTCGAACTGGATGCCGAGCCCGGACTCGCCGAGGAGCACGCCCATCAGCAGGTAGATCAACAGGCTGGGGAGACCCGCTCGGACCGACACCCGCACGGCGAGGATCGCCACGAGCAACACGACGGCGCCGATCAGCAGGACCATGTCCATCTGATGCGCGTCGAAGCTCACGCTCACCTCGGCGTCGTCAGGGGGCGGGACCACATCCTAGTGGGCGGGAAACCCGCCGGCCCTGCGTTCCGACGGCGCGCGGACGGTACAAGCGACCGTCCTCGCCGGGGGATGGACAAGGACGGCCGCGTTCGTGGCGGACGCCTGCCCGCACCCACTACGGTGACGCTCCGCGCCGGACGGACGCCATAGTCCGAGTGGGCGGTCGTGGTCGCGAGACGGCGGCGGACCGCGAGGTTCGCGCGGTTAGCGTGGGTGCGTGCCGTCGCCGACCGAGCTGTTCACCGTCGCGAGCCGCGCCAACGTCCCGCCGTTCCACGTCATGGACCTGCTGGCCGCGGCGGCCGACCGACGCCGTACGCACGGGGACCTGCTCGACCTCGTCGCCGGGCAGCCGTCCACGCCCGCGCCGGTGCCGGTGCGCGAGGCGGCGAAGCGGGCGCTCGACGAGGAGGTGCTCGGCTACACCGTCGCGCTCGGCATCCCCGCGCTGCGCGAAGCGATCTGCGCGCACCACCGACGGATGCACGGGCTGGACGTGTCACCCGACGACGTGGTGGTGACGACCGGGTCGTCCGGCGGCTTCCTGCTGGCGTTCCTCGCCGCCTTCGAGGCCGGCGACCGGGTGGCGATCGCGCGGCCGGGCTATCCCTGCTACCGCAACGTGCTGGCCGCGCTCGGCTGCGAGGTCGTCGAGCTGCCGACGGGCCCCGGGTCCCGCTTCCAGCCGACCGTCGCGATGCTCGAGCAGCTCGACCGACCTGTGCAGGGCCTGGTCGTCGCGAGCCCCGCCAACCCGACCGGCACGATGCTGTTCCCTTCCGAGCTGGCCGCTCTCGCGCGCTGGTGCGAGGAGCAGGGCGTCCGGCTCATCAGCGACGAGATCTACCACGGCATCGAGTACGCCTCCCCTGCGCAGCACGCGTCCGCGTGGGAGACCTCCCGCGAGGCGGTGGTGTTCAACTCGTTCTCGAAGTACTTCTCGATGACCGGCTGGCGGATCGGCTGGATGCTGGTGCCCGAGCAGCTGCGCCGCCCGGTCGACGTCCTCACCGGGAACTTCACGATCTGCCCGCCTGCCCTCGCGCAGCACGCGGCCGTCGAGGCGTTCAGCGACGCGTCGTACGCCGAGTGCGACGGCCACGTCGAACGCTACGCCGCAAACCGCGCGCTGCTGCTCGACGGGCTTCCCCGGCTCGGCATCGAGCGGCTGGCCCCGGCCGACGGGGCGTTCTACGTGTACGCCGACGTGGGCCACCTGACCGACGACACGATGACGTGGTGCCACCGGCTGCTGGCCGAGACGGGCATCGCGACGGCACCCGGCATCGACTTCGACACCGCGGCGGGCAACCGGTTCGTGCGGCTGTCGTTCGCCGGCGCCACCGCCGACATGGCGGCAGCGCTGGACCGGCTGGCGGGCTGGCTGTAAGGCCTGGCTCGAACAGGTGCCGCCACGGGGCGCCGCCGACGCGGCGGCGGATGTGAGAGGCGGGCTACTTGTGCGTCATCCGGACGGTCTCGCGCCAGAGGGCGTCGGCCATCGGCCGCGTCTCGTGGTGGAACCAACCGCGGCAGAGCACGATCGTGCGCTCGACCAGCTCGACCAGGATGTCGTCGGAGTTCGGCACGGCCGCGGCCGCGATGCCGGAGACCGCCGAGTGCACGATCGCCGGCGCGCTGCGCTTGGCGAAGCTGTTGGTGCTCCCCCAGCCGAGCGCGGAGAACCCGCGGGCCCAGTCGCGTGCCTGTGGCACCTCGTCGAGCGCGGCGGCCGTCCGCGGGTCGACATGGTGCTTGGACCGCCCCTCGAGATGGTTGAGCATCCGCTCGCAGCGCAGCAGCCCGACGGCCGCGACGCCCTGCCGCTCGGCGGCGGTCACCGGCAGCGCCGCCAGCGCGGCCTCGCGGGCGATCCACGCGTCGACGCGTGGGTCGGTGCCGTTCAGCCCGATCACCTCGGGGATCAGCGGCGCGAGACGGGTGCGGGCGTAGTCGTCGACGTGGTCGTTGACGTCGCGCGCCAGCGAGGCGAGCAGCGGATGGGTGCAGGACGGATGGTCGGACCAGGGCTCGCCGGCGAGGAACGAGGCCAGCTCCATGAAGCAGGCGCCCTTCTTGGGCGAGCGGTGCTTCCCTCGGGAGAGCACCGGCATCACGTCCGGCGCGTGGACGACGGGGTTCGAGTGAGTCCTCTGGATCATGGTGACCAGCTCCGTGGGCGCAGACTTTTCCTAAAGTTTGCTCCCGATGACGTCGACCCGACAAGACCCGAGTGGTGACGACCGGATGAAGGTCGTGTTGCACGACCGCATCTGTCCACCTTCACGCCGCTTGCCCACCCGATGCGGGACCGAATGTCAGAGGCCGACGGTGAGGTTCTCCTGGCTCTGCGGGTCGAACAGGTGCATCTTTCGGGCGTCGACGAAGATCTCGGCCTCCTGGCCCTCCCCGATCCGGCTGGCGGCGTCGAGCGAGACGACCAGCTGCGGCCGCAGCGCCTCCATGTCGAGCTCGCGCTCCAGGTCGGTCAGCTGGGTCTGGATCTCCGGCGGCAGGTCGATGGGGATGTAGGCGTAGGCCTCGTTGCCCAGCCACTCGGTGACGTCGACCTTGGCGCGGAAGGTCGAGCCGTGCTCGAGCCGGAACGGCTCCACGACCTCGGCGTCGTCGAAGTGCTCGGGGCGGATGCCGGCGATCAGCAGTCCCTTGCCCTCCGCCCGCCGGGCCTTCTCCGGCGGGATCCGCACGGTCCCGAACGGGAGGCTGACCGTCTCTCCCTCGACCGTCGCGGGCAGGAAGTTCATCGGCGGCGAGCCGATGAACCCGGCGACGAACAGGTTGTTCGGCTGCTCGTAGAGCTCGCGCGGGGTCGCGAGCTGCTGGAGGATGCCCCGCTTGAGCACCGCGACGCGGTCGCCGAGCGTCATCGCCTCGGTCTGGTCGTGCGTGACGTAGACGGTGGTGATGCCGAGCCGGCGCTGGAGCCGGGAGATCTCGGTGCGCATCTGGCCGCGCAGCTTGGCGTCGAGGTTCGACAGCGGCTCGTCGAAGAGGAACGCCTGTGCCTCACGGACGATCGCCCGTCCCATCGCGACACGCTGCCGCTGGCCGCCGGAGAGGTTCGCCGGGCGGCGCTGGAGGTGCTCGTCGAGCTCGAGGAGCCGGCTGGCCTGGTTCACCTTCTCGTCGATCTCCTTCTCGCTGAACTGCTTGGACAGCCGCAGCGGGAAGGCGATGTTCTCGTAGACGGTCAGGTGCGGGTAGAGCGCGTAGTTCTGGAAGACCATCGCGAGGTTGCGCTCGCGCGGCGCCTTGTCGTTGACCCGGTCACCGCCGATCACCATGTCCCCGGAGGTGATGTCCTCCAGCCCGACGACCATCCGCAGCAACGTGGACTTCCCACAGCCGGAAGGGCCCACCAGGATCATGAACTCGCCGTCCTTGACGTCGATGCTGACGTCGTTCACGGCCGGGAAGCCGTCGCCGTACTGCTTGACGATGTTCTTCATCTCGATGGCAGCCACGCGGGTCTCACCCTTTCACTGCGCCGGAGGTGAGCCCGGCGACGATACGGCGTTGGAAGAGCAGGACGATCACGACCACTGGGATGGTCACCACGACCGAGGCGGTCGCCAGCTGGGAGTACGGCGGGTTGAACGGGTCCGGCCCGACGAAGTACGACAGCTGGGCCGGCACGGTGCGCGCGGCCGTCGTGGACGTCAGCGAGATCGCGAGCACGAACTCGTTCCAGGCGAAGAAGAAGGTGAGGATCGCGGCCGTGAACACCCCCGGCGTCGCGAGCGGGACGATCACCTTCCGGAAGGCCTGCCAGGAGGTGGCGCCGTCCACCTGGGCGGCCTGCTCCATCTCCCAGGGGATCTCCCGGAAGAACGCCGACAGCGTCCAGATCGCCAGCGGCAGGGTGAAGGACATGTACGGGATGATCAGCCCCGGCCAGGTGTTGAACAGGCCGATGGCCCGCCACATGTCGAACAGCGGGCCGACGAGCGAGACCACCGGGAACATCGCGATCGCCAGCGCCAGCGAGAGCACGAGCCGCTTGCCGCGGAACTCCAGCCGCGCGATGGCGTAGGCCGCAAAGGTGGCGAAGAGGACCGCCAGCCCCGTGGAGATCAGCGCGATGCCGAAGGAGTTCAGCAGGGCGCGGGTGAAGTCGGGGTTGGCGATGATGTCCTTGTAGTTCTGGATCGTCCACGTCTTCGGGAGGAAGTGCGGGCTGCCCACCGTGGTCTCGCTGACCGGCTTGAACGACAGGGACAGGATCCAGACCACCGGCAGCAGGCACCACACCAGGATCAGCACGAAGCCGACCCAGATCCCGGCGGCGGACCGGCCTCTCATCACGCCTCACCCCTCGCCTGCGCCAGGTCGACCCGGAAGAGCCGCACGATCAGGAAGGCCAGCAGCAGCACCGCGAGGAACAGCAGCACCGACAGGGCCGAGCCCATGCCGAGCTGGAACTGCTCGATCACCTGGCGGTAGGTCAGGAAGGAGCTCGACTCGGTCCCCTGTGCGCCCTTGGTCATCACGAAGATGTTGTCGAAGATCCGGAACGCGTCGAGCGCGCGGAACAGGACGGCGACCATGATCGCCGCACGCATGTTCGGCAGGATCACCTTGTACAGACGCTGCCACCACGTCGCACCGTCGACCTGGGCCGCCTCGAGCATGTCGTCGGACACCTGGGACAGCCCGGCGAGCAGGAGCAGCGCCATGAACGGGGTGGTCTTCCAGATCTCGGAGACGATGATCGCGAACATCGCCGGCCAGTGGGCGCCGAACCAGTTGGTGTCCGGGCTGATCCACGGCAGCCACTGGAACCAGCCGTTGATGAAGCCGTTGTTGAGGCTGAAGGCGAACTGCCAGGCGAACGCCGAGACCACCGTGATGATGCCGTACGGGATCAGGATCGAGGTCCGCATGAGGCCGCGGGCGACGATGATCCGGTGCATCACCATCGCGAACGCGAAGCCGATGACGAGCTCCACCGCGACGCTCACGACCATGATCACCACGGTGTTGAACAGGTCCTGCCAGAACAGCGAGTCGGTCAGCGCGGTGACGTAGTTGCCCAGCCCGACGAACCGCTTCTCGCCCGGCGTGGTGAGCCGGTAGCGGAACAGCGAGAGGTACAGCGCCTGCAGCATCGGGTAGGCGGTCACCAGCAGCATCAGGGCGACCGCCGGGGCCACGAGCTTCAGACCGAGCCGGTTCTCCGCGGTCGCGCGGTCGCTGGTGTGCCGCCGGGTCGCGGTCGCCGTCTGGGTGGGGGCTGTCGTCGTCACAGGAGCGCCTTTCCCTGGAGGACCTGCTCGATGAAGGCTGCCGACTCCTGCGGCGTACGCGCGTTCACGCTCGTCGGCGAGTGCCACGTGCTCTGGATCGCGCTCGAGATGTCGCTCCAGTACGGCGTCACCGACCGGGGCGCGGCCAGCACCAGACTCTTCTGGAACAGCGCCAGGAGGCTCGCGGGGTAGATCTTCCGCAGCGGCGCGTACTGGTAGCCGGCGGCGCTGGACGGCATGTTGCCGGTGATCTCGGCGTTCACGCCCTGGCTCGTGGGAGAGGTCAGGCAGGCCAGCGCCTGGGTGGCCAGTGCGACGTGCTGGGAGTACTTGCTCACGCCGATGCCGATCCCGCCGTACGGCGGCCGGGCCGGGCGACCGGGCACCGTCCGGGGGTACGTCGTGTAGCCGATGTCCTTGGCCACCTGCGGCGCGTCGGTGTCGTAGTTGTGGAAGATGTAGGTCCAGTTCACCATGAAGGCGCCCTTCGGGCCGCCGAAGGTGGTGCCGGCCGTGCCCTCGGTGGACACCGAGAGGTCCGGCGGAGCGGCCTTGGAGTGGGCCAGGTCCTCGATCACGGTGGCGGCGTCGCGACCCGCGGGCGAGCTGATGCTGATCGTCGCCTCGGCGCCCTTGGCGGCATCCGTGACCAGGGACCCCCCGGCACCCGAGACCAGGGCGTTGATCCACACGACGTAGCCCTCGTACTTGTTCGCCTGCACCGCCACGGTGCCGCCGTTGTCCGAGGCCGCCTTGATGATCTGGCGCCAGGTGACCGGCTTGCTCATGTCGATGCCGGCCTTCTGCACGAAGGACTTGCGGTACCACAGCACCTGGGTGTTGGACCAGAACGGCGCCACGACCAGCTTGCCCTTCCAGGTCGCCGCGGCGAGGGCGCTCCGGAAGGACTGCTTGCGCAGGGTCGAGGCGAGGGCGGCGGGGACCGGCGCCAGGTAGCCGGCGTTGGCGAACTCCGCGGTGTACGGCGGGTCGATGCTCATCAGGTCGATGCTCGAGTCGCCGGCCGCCAGCCGGCGCGCCAGCTGGATCCGCTGCTGGCCCGCGTCCGTGGGAAGCACCTGGGTCGCGATGGTGTACTGGCTCGTGCTGCACCGCTTGGCCACCGCGTCCTGGCCACCGACGTCGGGATTGATGTACCACGTGAGCACGGGCTTCGCAGAGGCCGAGGAGCACGCGGCGAGCAACCCGGCCACGAGGACCAGGGCGACCACCAGGACCATGCTCCGACGACCGGCCCCGACGCCGTTCCTTCGCACCGCGGAACACTTCATGTGCCGCTCCCTGCAACGCGCTCTGTGGTCACATCCTGCGCCTGTTTCCGACAAGCGCAAGACCCGAGGTTTGCTACGTCCGCTAGGTCACGATGTGTCCCCGGCGGCTGCGAGGTGACACTTGGGCACGAGCCGGATAGACCGGGATCTACGGCTCATCCCCGGGGTCGACGGCCTTCGCCAGCCGTGCGACCGCGTCCGCCACGCGCGGCCCGAACATGACCTCGTCGTTGTGGTCGGCCCCGCGGATCACCACTCGTTCGGCCAGCCTCGGCGCCTCGTCGGCCACCCGGGCACTCAGCTCGCTCGGCACGACCGAGTCGCGGTCCCCGTAGATCACGGTCACCGGGACCTCGCTGTCGGCCAGGAGCTCGGTGACCTGGAACCTGTCCTTCAGCAACAGCCGCACGGGCAGCCACCGATAGTGGTGCGCACCCACGGCGGCCAGCTCGGTGAACGGCGACCGCAGCACCAGGCCCGCCGGCGTACGGCGTGCCTGCAACGCCGTCACCACACCCGTCCCCAGCGACTCACCGAAGTAGATCGTCCGCGCCGCCGGGTAGCCCAGCGCGTCGAGCGCCAGGGCGGCAGCCATGACGTCCTTGGCGAGCCCGTCCTCGCTCGGGCTGCCCGGGTTCCCCCCGTAGCCGCGATAGTCCATCAGGAGCACAGCGAGCCCGCGCCGGCGCAGCTCGGTCGCCAGACCCGCCCGACCCGACCGGTTGCCACCGTTGCCGGGTGCGACGAGCACGGCCATGCGCAGGTCCGAGTCCGTGCTCGCCGGCACGAACCATGCACCCAGCGCCAGTCCGTCCGACGTGCGCAGCGTGACGTCGCGAGCCCCCTCGATCACCTCGCCGGCCGGCGGGACCCTCGTCGAGTCCGGGAAGTAGATCAGCTGTCGCTGCAGCACCGTCAACACACCGACCGCCACCCCCACCAGGAGCACGAGCACGAGCCCGAGCACGGTCCCGCGCCGGGACCGCGTGGGCGTGACCATCCCTCATGGTGCCGCCGAGACGTCCTGCCCGCGAAGGGCCGGCCGTGGCGGGCCCGACGGCGACTCCGTCAGGTCTGCCCGGCCTAGGACCGGTGGCGCGACGGCTCGAAGTGCGGCTCCCAGCGCAGGCGCTCAGCTCCGAAGCCGGCGGCGTGAACGCCGTCATGTCCGAGCGGTCGACGGCACACGTAGTGCGGCGAGTAGAGGTCTCGACAGGAGTCGCGGTAGCTGGTGTAGGCGAACTCGAGGTCGAGTCGGTCGTCGCTGCTCATCGTGGCTCTCCGGTGCTCGTCGCCCCCCGAGGTAATCACGACAATACGTGACAACGAGCCCACGACAGCCAACTGGTCCAGAGCGGGAGCCGGTGTCACCGGCTCCCGCCCTGGCCACGGAACCCCCGGTTACTTGATCAGTCCGTGCGGGTCCAGGACGAACTTCCGAGCCGCTCCCTTGTCGAAGTCGGCGTAGCCCTTCGGCGCCTGGTCCAAGCGGGATGACGGTGGCGTTGACGTTCTTCGCGATCTGCACCCGGTCGTTCAGGATCGCCATCATCAGCTGGCGGTTGTAGCGCATGACGGGGCACTGACCGGTCGCGAACGAGAGCGACTTGGCCCAACCGAGCCCCAGCCGGATCGACAGCGACCCCTGCTTGGCCGCGTCGTCGACGGCCCCCGGGTCGCCCGTGACGTAGAGACCCGGAATGCCCACGCCTCCGCCGGCGCGGGTGACGTCCATGACCGTGTTGAGCACCGTCGCCGGCCGCTCCTGCTGTGCGTCGGCGCCGTGTCCGTGGGCCTCGAAGCCCACCGCGTCGACGGCGCAGTCCACCTCGGGCTCGCCGAAGAGCTGCTCGAGCTGGTCCCTGGGGTCGCCCTGCGTCACGTCGATCGTCTCGCAACCGAAGCTGCGGGCCTGCTGCAACCGCTCCTTCTGCAGGTCGGCGACGACGACGGCGGCCGCGCCGAGCAGGAACGCCGACGTGGCAGCCGCGAGACCGACCGGTCCCGCACCCGCGACGTACACCGTGGATCCCGGCTGCACGCCGGCCGTGACCGCGCCGTGGTAGCCGGTGGGGAAGATGTCGGACAGCATGGCCAGGTCGCGGATCTTCTCCATGGCCTGGTCCCGGTCGGGGAACTTCAGCAGGTTCCAGTCGGCGTACGGCACGAGCGCGTACTCGGCCTGGCCGCCGACCCAGCCGCCCATGTCGACGTAGCCGTACGCCGAGCCCGGCCGGTCCGGGTTGACGTTCAGGCAGACACCGGTCTTGCCCTCCTTGCAGTTGCGGCACCGTCCGCAGGCGATGTTGAACGGGACCGACACCATGTCTCCCGTCTTGATGTACTCCACGTCCGGCCCGGTCTCGACCACCTCACCGGTGATCTCGTGGCCGAGCCCCAGACCCTGCGGAGCGGTCGTCCGGCCACGGACCATGTGCTGGTCGCTGCCGCAGATGTTGGTGGCGACGACCTTGAGGATCGCGGCGTGCGGGAGCTTGCGGCCCACGTTCGCCGGGTTCACCCCTGGACCGTCCTTGAGCTCGAACGTCGGGTAGTCGGTGGTCTCGACTGCGACGGTTCCGGGCCCCTTGAAGATGACTGCCTTGTTGCCTGGCATGTGCTCTGCTCCCTTCCCTGATGCTGACTGGTTGGACGCGTCTGTGGTGGAGAGGACGACTCAGGTCTTCGTCTCCGAGCGCGAGGGCGCCTCTCGGCGGGACTGGGTGGGGACCTCCGCCGGCGGGCCCGTCTCCCCCGCGGTCGCCGCGGGGGCCTCCGCGGCGGGCGTACCGGCCTCGACCGGCGCGCCTCCGACGACGGCAGCCCCCGGACGGGCCAGGAGGTCGTAGGCGAGTGCCCCTGCGGTGCCGCCGAGGAGCGGCCCGATGATGTAGACGTAGAACTCCGACCACGGCGTCGACCCGCCGAAGAGCTGGTTCACCAGGTAGGGGCCGAACGAACGCGCCGGGTTGACCGACCCGCCGGTGAACGGGCCGATGAGCATGATCTCGGCCGCGACCGCCAGCCCGATCAGGAAGCCTGCCCAGCCGGCGGGAGCCCGCTGGTCGACCGCGACCGCCATGATCGTGAAGACCAGCAGGAACGTCCCGAGCGCCTCGGCGACGATGCCCTGCAGGCCGTTGACGCCGGGGCCGAGAGCCGTGACACCCACGCTGCCGAAGTCGGTGGCGCGGCTGCCGACGTACGCCACGATGAGCAGGGCGCCGACGACGGCGCCGAGCAGCTGCGCGGCGACGTACGGCGCGACCTCGGCCCAGCGGAACCGTCGCGCCGCTGCCAGGCCGATGGTCACGGCCGGGTTGATGTGCGCACCGGACGTCGTGCCGACGGCGTAGATGACCAGGGCCACCACCAGACCGAAGGCCAGGGCGATGATGCCCAGCCCGGCGTAGGCGAGGCGCCCGCCGTTCATGGCGAGGGCGGCGACCACCGAGCCGGCGCCGAACAGGACCAGCAGGCCGGTGCCGACGAACTCGGCGAGAAGACGGCGGGGCAGTGAAGCGCTCATGGCTCTCACCCGATTCCCAGTTGGTGCCTGGCCGCCTGGTCCTCGGAACGGGCCTCGAGCAGGCGGCCGTCTTTACTGAAGGAACCGTTCGACGCTAGGACCGCGGAGGGGACACGGTCAAGGTCCGCGACGCCCTCCCTCCGAGCCAACCTCGGTCGGTCGCGGCAGCGCTGCGACTGAATGTTTCGAATGCCCCGAATGGACTTACCAGCAACGCGATTCGCCCGCGGCGACGCCATGTATCAGGGGTCCCGGTACCGCCTCCTTCCTGAGCACTGAGCGACCACGGGAGGCACGGATGCGGTTCACCGACGTACGACACGTGCCGGCCTCCGCCGGAGAGGTCTGGACGGCACTGCACGACCGCCAGGTCCTGCATGCCGTCATTCCCGGTTGCGAGCGACTCAGCCCGGTCGGCGCCGGGCGGTACTCGGCCACACTGGCCGCGCGCGTGGGCCGGCTGGCTGACACCTACCACGGCACCTTCGCCATCGAGGACACCTGCCCGGGGTCAGAGCTGGTGGTCGCGGTAGTTGGTCGCGGCCGCTGGGGGACCCTCGAGCTGGACCTGGGCGTGCGGTTGGACCAGGGATTCGAGCCGCGGACGACCACCCTGGTCTACGACGCTCACGCTCGCGTGAGCGGGCTGGTCTCCCGGCTCGGCCGGACACCGCTCTCGCTGGCCGCCGCCCACATCACCGGCTGCTTCTTCCGCGACCTGGAGCGCGTAGTGCAGACCGGGGCCGGCGCGGAGCCGGTGCCGCGCACGCAGCTTGCCGTGTCGATGTGACGACGACAGCCGAAACGACAGGAATCCGCGCCTGCGGGGCGCGGATTCCTGTCGCGGGTGGCCTCGAGCTCTGTCGAGGACCCTGGCTGGCGGTGGCGGAGGGATTTGAACCCTCGGTGGACTTGCGCCCACAAACGCTTTCGAGGCGTTCTCCTTAGGCCGCTCGGACACGCCACCGCCGATGAGGGTACCGGACCCCTGCCGCGCGGTTGAAATCGGTCGCCCGACGCGTAAACGGACAGGCCTAACCCGTGTTCCCGGGGGGTGTGACGGGCCAGGACGGAGGTTGGGTACGTCGACCTACGCACGGTGGGTGGCGAAGAAGCCCCGCAGCAGGTCGGTCGACTCCTCGGCGAGCACGCCACTGACGACCTCGGGGCGGTGGTTGAGCCGGCGGTCGCGGACCACGTCCCACAGCGAGCCGACCGCGCCGGCCTTGTCGTCGAAGGCCGCGAAGACCAGCCGGTCGACGCGGGACAGCACGGTCGCGCCCGCGCACATCGTGCAGGGCTCGAGGGTGACCACCAGGGTGCAGCCCGACAGCCGCCACTCCCCGCGGGCGACCGCGGCCTCGCGCAGCGCCACGACCTCGGCGTGCGCCGTGGGGTCGGCGTCGGCCTCGCGCCGGTTGCGGCCGCGGCCGACGACGGCTCCGGCCGGGTCGACCACCACCGCCCCGATGGGTACGTCGTCCGTGGCCAGCGCCGCGCGTGCCTCGTCGAGGGCCTCGCGCATCGCGGGGTCCCAGGGGGAGGTGGGGGTCACGGCGCGGGGACGCCGACGATCTCGTCGTACAACCGGCCGAAGCCGAGCCGGGACGCGATGTCCCCGAGCATCTCGTCGGGGTAGAGCTCGTAGTCGTCGAGCAGCGCACCCATGTCCATCGCGCCCATGCCGAGGTCGGTCACGATGCCGAGGTCACCGGCGGGCTCCTGCTCCTCCTCGTCGTCCGGGAGCGGCAGGTCGAGATGCTCCACGACCGAGGCGGCCAGCGGCCAGTCGGTCGCGGCCGTCACGTCCGAGAGCAGCAACCGGACCTCCGCGCCGAGCACCCGCACGAGCAGGAAGAAGTCCTCGTCGATCGACACCAGACCGAGCGCACCGCCGTCGCCGGGATAGCGGCGCAGCTCCACGGCGAACCCGTCCAGGTCGGCGGCCTTCTCGGCCTCGAGCTCCTGGAGCTGCCAGAGCCCTTCCTCGCGATAGGCGACCAGGACGAAGTCCACACCTTCGGTGTTCGCCTCGAACTCCTGCGACATGTCACCCTCCTGGGTCTGGCCCCGTCGTGAAGCCTCGACATCGATGGTGACAGGTCACCCGGCCTCGCACCACCACTCGCACGCCCCCGGAGCAGCCACTAGGTTTGCGGCCATGCGCACCCACGTCGCCGACCACCCGCTGATCGCCCACAAGCTCACGACTTTGCGGGACGAACGGACCGACTCGCCCACCTTCCGCCGGCTCGCCGACGAGCTGGTGACGCTGCTGGCCTACGAGGCGACCCGCGACGTGCGCGTTGAGACGGTGACCGTGACTACACCGGTCGCGGACGCGCAGGGTGTGAAGCTCGCGACCCCCAAGCCGCTGGTCGTGCCGATCCTGCGGGCCGGGCTCGGCATGCTCGACGGGATGATGCGGCTGCTGCCGACGGCGGAGGTCGGGTTCCTCGGCATGGTGCGCAACGAGGAGACGCTCGAGGCGTCGACGTACGCCGAGCGGCTGCCCGACGACCTGTCCGGCCGGCAGTGCTACGTGCTGGACCCGATGCTGGCCACCGGCGGGACGCTGGCGGCGGCGATCCGGTTCCTGGCGGACCGCGGCGCCGACCACATCACCGCGATCTGCCTGCTGTCGGCGCCCGAGGGCTGCGAGCGGCTGGGGAAGGAGCTCGACGGCCTCGGCATCCCGGTCACGGTGGTCACCGCGGGCATGGACGAGCGGCTCAACGAGAAGGGCTACATCGTGCCGGGGCTCGGGGACGCCGGTGACCGGTTGTACGGCGTGGTCGGCTGACCGTCGGCGCCGGGTAGAAAACCCGGGGAAGTGCCGGTTTCCCAGGGTCCCCTGGTAAACCGGCGGCGGCGTGAGCACCGCCCCGAGCAGACCCGACGAAACTGGCTCAGCCCCGACGTTGCAACGCTGGGGGTGTGCCGGTTTCCCAGGGGCCCCAGGGAATCCGGCAGCCGCGTCAGAAGTCGAAGATCGGCACGACGCCGGTGGCGACCAGCACCAGGAGCACGGCGACGAGGATGCCGAGGATGGCGTAGTCCCAGCTCTTGGAGGAGCGGTCCTCGTCGGACTCGGGGGCGTCGTAGCGGTGGCCGTCGGGGCGGCCGTAGGGATTCTTCTCGTCGTCGGTCATGGTGTGGTGACCTCCTTGGTCACGGCAAGAAACACGGATCCCTCCCGCTTTGGGAGTGTATCGGCGCGAGCGGTACCCGGGTAACTGACTGTTACACGGGTCTCGTTAAAGACTCTTGACCGCGCTGAGCAGCTTGCCGAGCGAGTCCTTGGCGTCGCCGAACAGCAGGGTGGTCTTCGGGTCGAAGAGCAGCTCGTTCTCGATGCCCGCGAAGCCCGGCCGCATCGACCGCTTGAGGAAGACGATCTGCTGGGCCTCGTCCGCGTTCAGGATCGGCATCCCGTAGATCGGCGCACCGGGGGTGGTCTTCGCGGCCGGGTTCACCACGTCGTTGGCGCCGACGACGAGCACCACGTCGGTCTGCTTGAACTGCGAGTTGATGTCGTCCATCTCGACCAGCTGCTCGTAGGGCACCTGCGCCTCGGCGAGCAGGACGTTCATGTGTCCCGGCATCCGGCCGGCCACCGGGTGGATCGCGTAGTCGACGGCGATGCCGCGATCGGACAGCTCGTCGACGAGCTCGCGCAGGGTGTGCTGGGCCTGCGCGACCGCGAGACCGTAGCCCGGGACGATGATCACCCGGTGCGCGTAGCCGAGCAGGATCGCCACGTCCTCGGGGCCGGCCGAGCGGACCGGACGGTCGGAGGCCTCCCCCGAGCCGAGGGTCGAGCCGCCCTTCAGCGCGCCGAACAGGATGTTCACGACCGAGCGGCCCATCGCGGACGCCATCAGCTTGGTGAGGAACGTGCCGCTGGCACCGACGAGCGTGCCCGCGACCAGCAGCAGCACGTTGCCGAGCACGTAGCCGCCCGCCGCGACGGTCAGTCCGGTGAACGCGTTGAGCAGCGAGATGACGATGGGTACGTCGGCCCCGCCGACCGGCAGCACGAGGAGCACGCCGAGCAGCAGCCCGACCAGCGCCAGCACCGCGCCGATCCAGACGGCCGGACCGGTGACGGTGAGCACGGACAGCACCAGGGCGGCCACGATCGCGAGCCCGAAGGCGATCGGCAGGCCGGGGAAGACCACCGGCCGCGAGGTCATCAGCTCCTGCAGCTTGGCGAAGGTGACCAGTGACCCGGCGAACGACACCGAGCCGACCAGGATCGTGAACGCGGTCGCGGCCAACGTGAACTTCTCCGGCTGCTGGCCCGCGGTGTCGGCGAGCTCGAGCAGCGCGACGAGCGCCGCGGCGCCGCCGCCGACACCGTTGAACAGCGCGACCAGCTGCGGCATCTGGGTCATCTGCACCCGGCGTGCGCCGACCAGCCCGACCGCCGTACCGACCGCGATGGCGGCCAGGATCGACACGACGTGGTCGAGGCCGGCGTACAGGAAGACCACGACGCAGGCGAGGACCGCACCGAAGGCACCGACCAGGTTGCCGCCGCGGGCGGTGCGCGGGGACGAGAGGCCCTTGAGGGCGAGGATGAAGCAGACGGCCGCGACGAGGTAGGCGACCTGCGCCCAGACCGGGGTGGCGCTCACTGCTCGACCTTCGCCCGGACCGCGGGCTTCTTCCGCGTGAACATCTGCAGCATCCGGTCGGTGACCACGAACCCGCCGACCATGTTGACGGTCGCGAGCACCACCGCCACCAGCCCCACCACCAGCTGAGCGGTGGTCTCGGCATAGCCGGAGACCAGGATCGCGCCCAGCAGGATGATGCCGTGGATGGCGTTCGCCCCGGACATCAGCGGGGTGTGCAGCGTCGAGGAGACCTTGGAGATCACCTCGACCCCGACGAACACGCTCAGCACGAAGATCGTCAGCCAGACGACGGGCTCGCTCATGCGGGGTCTCCTTCCAGGGCGGTCCGGGTCGGCCCGTGCAGCACCGCGCCGTCGTGCGTCACGCAGGATCCGGCGACGATCTCGTCCTCGAAGTCCGGCGCGAAGTCCGCCCCGTCGTCGGACGAGCGGGTCATCAGCGTGACCAGGTTGACGACGTTCTGCGCGTAGAGCCGGGACGCCGGCCCCGGCATCTGCGCCGGGACGTTGGCGCCGCCCCAGACCTGGGCGTGCCCGATCCGCACGACCTGCCCGGGCTCCGCGCCCTCGACGTTGCCGCCGGACTCGGCGGCGAGGTCGACCACCACCGACCCGGGCTTCATCTGCTCGACCATGGCGGCGGTGACCAGCAGCGGCGCCTGCCGGCCGGGCACCGCGGCGGTGGTGATCAGCGCGTCGGCGGCGGCGATGTACGGCGCGAGCAGGTCGCGCTGCCGGGCCGCGCGGTCCTCGGTCATCTCGCGGGCGTAGCCACCGGAGCCTTCGAGGGTCTCGAGCTCGAGGTCGATCGCGACGGCGCCCACCGAGCGGATCTCCTCCGCGGCGGCGGCCCGGACGTCGTACGCCTTGACGACGGCGCCGAGCCGTTTCGCGGTGGCGATCGCCTGGAGCCCGGCGACGCCGGCGCCGAGCACGACGACCTCCGCGGGCGGGACGGTGCCGGCCGCCGTCATGTTCAGCGGGAAGAAGCGGCGGAGCAGGCCGGCCGCGACGACCGCGCAGCGGTAGCCGGAGACGAGCGCCTGCGACGACAGCGCGTCCATCGACTGCGCGCGCGAGATGCGGGGCACGAGCTCCATCGCGAACGACGTGATGCCGCAGTCGCGCAGGTCGGCCACCAGGTCGAGCTGCTGGTTGACCGGCAGGAACGACATCGTCGCCACACCCGCCCGCAGCCGGCGTACGACGGACGGGGTCAGGGGGTTCACCGAGACGACGAGGTCGGCGTCGAGCCACGGCTCGTCGACCACCTCGGCTCCTGCGGCGATGTACTCGTCGTCGGGGTGCAGTGCCCCCGCGCCGGCGCCGGGCTCGACGGCCACGGTGTACCCCAGCCCGGTCAGCTTGCCGACCAGCTCGGGAACCACCGCCACGCGCGTCTCGCCCTCGCGGGTCTCTGCTGCCACGGCGATCCTCACCTGCCGCAACCTAGGGCACCGCTCCCCTCATGGCCATGAGGTGAGACGCCCGTCATACCCGTGTCGGCCCACCCCGCCCCGGTAGTCCGTGACGAAACGGCTCAAGAACGGCCCCGGACCAGCCACTTCGTCACGGACTACCGGGAGGGGCGCGCCGGGGCCGGGTGCTCGACAGTTGTCGGCTGGAGGGACGACGCTGTCCCCATGGACGTGCGGTTCGTGGACGCCGAGGGCGCGCACCCCCACGACAGCGACGACGTGGTCGAGCTGCTGTGCCGCGACGACGGGTTCGTCTGGGTCGACGTCCCGGCCTGGGACGAGCAGGTCGACGGCTTCCTCCAGGGACTCGGCTGCCACCCGCTGGTCATCGAGGCGTGCCGCACCCGCAACCACGTGCCGACCGTGCACAGCTACGCCGACCACTACTTCGTCACCGTGCACTCGCCGCTGCTGGGCAAGGCCGGCCACGTGCACCTGCTGGAGGTCGACCAGATCATCGGCGACCGGTTCATCGTCACCGTGCACGGGCCGCTGAACCCGATCGTCGACCCGGTCGAGGCCATGGTCGAGACCTCGGGCGTCCTGCACCGGATCGAGACCGGTCGCTTCCGGCCGTCGAGCCCGGCCGACGTGTCGTACGCCGTGACGTCGGCCGTCGCCCGGCGGCAGCGCGCGCTCATCAGCGACGTCGCGGAGAAGCTGCCCGGCCTCGAGCAGCACGTGATGGCCTCGCAGCTGACCGACCCGGAGGAGCTGCTCGAGCGGATGTTCCTGATCCGGCACGAGCTGATCACCGCGCGGACGATGGCGGCGCAGTCGCACGACGTGTTCGCCCGGATCTCCTCGCTGGACCGGTTCGTCCCGGAGCCGTCCCGGCTGCTGGCCCGCGACCTCGCCGAGCAGTTCGACCGGGTGCGGTCGGTCGCCGATGGCGAGTCGCAGTTCCTGTTCGGCGTGATCGAGCTCTACCAGACCAAGGTCAACACCAAGATGACGGTGGCGATGGAGCGGCTGGCCGTGATCGCCGCGGTCACCCTGCCGATCACCGCGATCGCGTCCATCGAGGGGATGAACATGATCATCGCGGTGCGCGAGAACTTCGTGGAGCTGAGCATCGTGCTCCTGATCATGGCGGTGATGAGCTACTGGCTGCTGCGCTGGGCCCACAGACAGGGCTGGTGGTGAGTCCGGGCTGTCCTGAGATGGCCCGAAGTGTCCATGTCAAGGAGTGCTTGGCACTGCCAACCTGACCGGATGGACCTCAAGGACCTGATGCGCGCCGGCGAGCTCGCCGAGGCGACGTACATGCGCGAGTTCTTCCAGCGGGCCGACGACGCGAGCCGGACGGCGCTTGGACTCGCGACCGCGACCATCGGCGGTGGCGTGGTCGCGGTGATGGCCAACGACCCGACGCCGGGGTTCTGGAACCGGACGATCGGGCTCGGCCTCGACGAGCCGGTGACGACCGGCGTGGTGGACGAGGTGCTGGCGTTCGTGCGAGAGCAGGGCGGGCGGCTGACGATCTTCCAGGTCGCCCCCGGTGCGGACCCGGCCGGCTGGGAGGACGTGCTGTCCGCCGCCGGGGCGCAGCCGATGTCGGCCTGGGTGAAGTTCGTCGGCGACCGCGTCGAGCCGCCGGCGGTCACCACCGACCTGCGCGTGGAACGTCTCACCGCCGAGCACGGCGCGGAGTTCGCGCAGGTGATGTGCGTCGGGTTCGGCATGCCCACCGACGGTCCCCTGCCCGGCTGGTTCGCGCAGATGCCTTCGTGGGACGACGACTTCCGGGCGTACGGCGCCTTCGACGGTCACACCATGGTGGCGGCCTCCTCGCTCGTCGTCGACGGCGAGCTGGCCAGCCTCTGCGGCGCGGCCACCCTGCCGGAGCACCGCGGCCGGGGCGCCCAGGGTGCCCTCATGGCTCGCCGCATCCGGGACGCCCGCGACCTCGGCGCGCGCTACGTCGTCACCGAGACGGGCGCCGAGACGCCCGACAACCCCAACCCGTCGCTGCACAACATGCGACGGATGGGGCTGTCCGAGGTCTACGAGCGGCGCAACTGGGTCTGGTTCGCCCCGCCGGAGTGAGCCTCACGCTGACCTGGCGCATCTGGTTGCCGAAACGACGCTGAGTCGGCGCATCTGGCGGGAGCGTCACAACCAAACGCGCCAAGTCAGCGTGTGTGGAGCCGCCGAACGCGCCAAGTCAGCGTGTGTGGAGCCGCCGAACGCGCCAAGTCAGCGAGGGGCGGGCGGGGTCAAGGGCTGGTGGTGGCCGCCGGGGCCTCCGTGCCCGGCGCCTCGGCATGCTCGATCTCCTCGACGAGCTCCGCGGGTGGAGCGGCCGTCGCCGCGGTGTCCTCGGCTCCGGCACCACCGCCGACCGAGGTCCGCTTCTTGTTCCACACGTCGAAGGCGACCGCGGCCAGCAGCACCAGGCCCTTGACGGCCTGCTGCCAGTCGATGGAGACACCCATCAGCGACATGCCGTTGTTCAGGACACCCATGACGAAGCCGCCGATGATCGCGCCGACCACGGTGCCGACGCCACCGGTGACGGCCGCACCGCCGATGAACGCCGCGGCGATCGCGTCGAGCTCGAAGTTCGTGCCGGCCTTGGGGTTCGCGGCCGTCAGGCGGGCGGCGGTCACCATGCCCGCGAGCGCGGCCAGCAGGCCCATGTTCGTCATCACCAGGAAGTCGACCCGCTTGGTGCGTACGCCGGACATGGTGGCCGCGTCGACGTTGCCGCCGATCGCGTAGACGTGCCGGCCGATGACCGTGCGCTGGGTGATGAAGCCGTAGACGCCGATCAGCACGAACAGGATCAGCGCGACGATCGGCAGGCCGCGGTACTGCGCCAGCAGGTAGGCGAAGATCATCACCACGGCCACGATCGCGACGAGCTTGGCGTAGAACAGGCCGACCGGCGCCACGTCGAAGTTGTAGCGGATCGCCGACGCGCGCTTGCGGAACTCGAGGAAGACCAGGAAGACCGAGAGCAGCGCGGCGATGAGCAGCGTGAGGTTCGACAGGCCGGTGTCCGGGCCGACGTCGGGCAGGAAGCCGTTGCCCATCGCCTCGAAACCGTCCGGCAGGCCACCGACCGTCGCGCCCTTGAGCACGACCAGCGTCAGGCCGCGGAACAGCAGCATGCTCGACAGGGTCACGATGAACGCCGGGATGCCGACGTACGCCACCCAGAAGCCGTGCCACGCGCCGATCGCGACCCCCAGCGCCAGGCAGAGGATGACCGCGAGCACCCACGGGACGTCGTACTTCGTCATCAGGATCGCGGCCACCGCGCCGGTGAACGCGGCCACGGACCCGACCGACAGGTCGATGTGCCGCGCGATGATCACGATCACCATGCCGATCGCCAGGATCAGGATCGAGGCGTTCTGGGTGAACAGGTTGGTCAGGTTCAGCGGCCGCAGCAGGATGCCGTCGGTGGTGATCTGGAACAGCACCACGATGGCCACGAGCGCGATGACCATGCCGTACTGCCGGACGTTGCCCCGCAGCAGGTTCTTCACACTGTTCATCGGACTACCTCTTGCTCCCGGTTGGACGTGGTCATGTAGCGCATCAGGGACTCCTGGCTGGCCTCTTCGCGACTGAACTCATGGGTGATGCGACCCTCGGCGAGGGTGTAGATGCGGTCGCAGAGCCCGAGCAGCTCGGGCAGCTCCGAGGAGATGACCAGGACGCCGCGGCCCTGCTTGGCCAGGCGCTGGATCACCCCGTAGATCTCGTACTTCGCACCGACGTCGATGCCGCGCGTCGGCTCGTCGAGGATCAGCAGCTGCGGGTCGGTGAACATCCACTTGCTCAGCACGACCTTCTGCTGGTTGCCGCCCGACAGCTTGGCGACGCCCTCGTTCACGCTGGGCGCCTTGATGTTCATGCTGGTGCGGTACTTCTCCGCGACCACGACCTCCTCGCGCTGGTCGACGGTGAGGCCCTTGCGCAGCTTGGACAGGCCCGCCGAGGAGATCGAGCGCTTGATGTCGTCGATGAGGTTCAGTCCGAGCACCTTGCGGTCCTCGGTCAGGTAGGCGATGCCGGCGTCGATGGCGGCCGGCACGGAGTTGAGGTGCAGCTCCTTGCCGTCGAGCACCAGCCGGCCCTCGACGCGGCTGCCGAAGGAGCGGCCGAAGACGCTACGGGCGAGCTCGGTGCGCCCGGCGCCCATGAGGCCGGCGATACCGACGATCTCGCCGCGCCGGACGTGGAGGTTCGCGTCCTTGATGACGGCCCGCGCGTGGTCGAGCGGGTGCATCACCGACCAGTCGGAGATCTCGAAGAGGACGTCGCCGATCTCCGGCTCGTGCTCGGGGAAGCGGTGCTCGAGGTCGCGGCCGACCATCCCGCGGATGATCCGGTCCTCGTCGACGGCGTCCTCGGCGACGCCGAGCGTCTCGATGGTGCGGCCGTCCCGGATGATCGTGATCTCGTCGGCGACCTGCTCGATCTCGTTGAGCTTGTGGCTGATCATGATCGAGGTGATGCCCTTGCCCTGCAGGCCCTTGAGCAGGTTGAGCAGGTGCTGGGAGTCGTCGTCGTTGAGGGCGGCCGTCGGCTCGTCGAGGATCAGCAGCTTGACCTTCTTGGAGAGCGCCTTGGCGATCTCCACGAGCTGCTGCTTGCCGACACCGAGGTGCTTGACCGGGGTGAGGGGGTTCTCGGCGAGGCCGACCCGCGCGAGCAGCTCGATGGCCTGCCGGTTGGCGCGGTCCCAGCTGATCACCCCGCCGGACGCGGTCTCGTTGCCGAGGAAGATGTTCTCCGCGATCGACAGCTCCGGGATCAGCGCCAGCTCCTGGTGGATGATGACGATGCCGGCCGCCTCGCTCTGCCGGATGTTCTTGAACTCCACGACGTTGCCGTCGAACATGACGTCGCCGGAGTAGGACCCGTGCGGGTAGACGCCGCTGAGCACCTTCATCAGCGTCGACTTGCCGGCGCCGTTCTCACCGCAGATCGCGTGGATGTCTCCGCGCTTCACGGTCAGGCTGACGTCACTCAGCGCCTTCACACCAGGGAACTCCTTGGTGATCGAGCGCATCTCCAGGATCGGCTGGCTCATCGGGCCCTTCTCACATCAGTACGGAACACAGTGGTGCGTGGGTGCCCCGGTAGCACGGTGGATGGGTCCACCGGGGCACCCACGGCTCGGGGTTACTTCAGCTCGGCCTGGGTGTAGTAACCCGTGTCGACGAGCTCCTTGGTGACGTCGTCCTTGGTGACCGGCACCGGGTCGAGCAGGTACGACGGCACGACCTTGTTGCCGTTGTCGTAGGTCTCGGTGTCGTTGACCTCGGGCTTCTTGTCGCTGGCGATGGCCTTGACCATGGCCACGGTGACCTTCGCGAGCTCACGCGTGTCCTTGAAGATCGTGGAGTACTGCTCGCCCGCGAGGATCGACTTCACCGACTGCACCTCGGCGTCCTGGCCGGTCACGACGGGCAGCTCCTTGCCGCCGCCGCTGTAGCCGTTGGCCTTCAGCGCCGCGATGATGCCGAGCGACAGGCCGTCGTACGGCGAGAGGACGCCGTTCACGGTCTCCTGCGTGTAGCTCTTGGTGAGGATGTCCTCCATGCGCTTCTGGGCCGTCGCCGGGTCCCAGCGCAGGATGGCGGCCTGCTCGAACTTGGTCTGGCCGGACACCACCTTGATGTCGCCGGAGTCGATCATCGGCTTGAGGACGGTCATCGCGCCGTTCCAGAAGAACGTCGCGTTGTTGTCGTCCGGCGAGCCCGCGAACAGCTCGACGTTGTACGGCGCCTTGGCACCGCTCGCCTTGAGGCCGTCGACGAGCGACTGGGCCTGCAGGACGCCGACCTTCTCGTTGTCGAAGGTCGTGTAGTAGTCGACAGCGTCGGTGTCGCGGATCAGCCGGTCGTAGGAGATGACCGGGATGTCGCTGTCCTTGGCGGTCGAGAGCACGTCGCCGAGCGCCGTACCGTCGATGGCGGCGATGACCAGCATCTTCTCGCCCTTGGTGACCATGTTCTCCACCTGGGAGACCTGGGTCGGGATGTCATCCTCGGCGTACTGAAGGTCGACCTTGTAGCCGGCCGCCTCGAGCTGCTTCTTGATGTTGTTGCCGTCGGCGATCCAACGCTCCGACGACTTCGTGGGCATGGCGACACCGATGGTGCCCTTGTCCCCGCTTCCCGAGCTGCTGCCGCCACAAGCCGCGAGGCTCAGGGCCAGAGCGGCGCCGGCGACTCCTGCGATCAACCTTCGCACTGAATTTCTCCCTTTCGTTGCACGGCCTGCAGGGGCTCTCCCTGGTGTGGGCGGCCGGTCTTCTCTTGCCTGCGCAGACATCAGAACCCCTGCGCGAGTCGGTGGTACGCCTGGTTCCAGCGCAGCTCCTGGCGGAGCCGGCGGACCGTGGTGTCGTGGTCGATCAGGACCAGCTCGGTGCCGGTCATGTCGGCCAGGTCGCCGAGGTGGTCGGCGGTCAGCGCGGTGGACAGCACCGTGTGGTGCGGGCCGCCGGCGGTCAGCCAGGACTCGGTCGACGTGGCGAGGTCGGGGGCCGGCTTCCAGACGGCCCGCGCCACGGGCAGCTTCGGCAGCGCCGCGAGCGGGGCGACGACCTCGGCCTCGTTGGCGACGAACCGGAAGCGGTCGCCCATGTCGGAGGTGCCGAGGATGACCGCGTCGCCCGGCGCGGCGTCGAAGACCAGCCGGACCGGGTCCTCACGGCCGCCGATGCCGAGCGGGTGGATCTCCAGCGCCGGCCTCGCGGCCGCGATGGAGGGGCAGACCTCGAGCATGTGCGCACCGAGGATGACCTCCTCGCCGGGGACCAGGTGGTAGGTGTAGTCCTCCATGAAGGACGTGCCGCCCGGCAGCCCGTCGGCGACGACCTTGAGGGTGCGCAGCATGACCGACGTCTTCCAGTCGCCCTCGCCACCGAAGCCGTAGCCGTCCGCCATCAGGCGTTGTACGGCGAGACCGGGCAGCTGTCGCAGGCCGCCGAGGTCCTCGAAGTTCGTGGTGAACGCGGAGAAGCCCCCGTCGGTCAGGAAGGCCCGCAGGCCGAGCTCGATGCGCGCGCCGTACCGCAGCGACTCGTGGCGCTCGGCGCCGGCCCGCAGCTCGGGGACCACGTCGTAGAGGTCGGCGTACTCCTCGACGAGGACGTCGATCTCCTTGTCGGCCACCGCGTCGACGACCTCGACGAGCTCGTTGACGCCGTAGGTGTTGACGGAGACGCCCCACCGCAGCTCGGCCTCGACCTTGTCGCCCTCGGTCACCGCGACGTTGCGCATGTTGTCGCCGAAGCGGGCCAGCCGCATCCGGGACAGCTCCGCACGCCCGAGCGCCGCACGCGTCCACGTCCCGACACGAGCCGTGACCCGCGGGTCGCTCACGTGACCGGCCACGGTGAGCCGGTCGAGGCCGAGCCGGGTCTGCACGAACCCGAACTCGCGGTCGCCGTGCGCCGCCTGGTTCAGGTTCATGAAGTCCATGTCGATCTCGGCCCAGGGCAGCTCCACGTTGGCCTGCGTGTGCAGGTGCAGCAGCGGCTTGCGGAGCTGGTCGAGACCGGAGATCCACATCTTCGCGGGGCTGAACGTGTGCATCCACGCGATCACCCCGACGCACGCGTCGTCGGCGTTGGCCGCCAGCATCACGCTGCGGATCGCGCCGGTGTCGGTGAGCACCGGCTTGGCCACGACGGCGGCCGGGATGTCGGCGGAGGCGGCGAGCCGGTCCGACACCGCGCGGGACTGGTCGGCGACCTGGCTGAGCACGTCCTCGCCGTAGAGGCCCTGGCTCCCGGTGAGGAACCAGATCTCCGGCTGCTGGGCGGTGGTCACGAGAGGCTCCCGGGGGTCGAGGTGGACTGCTGGCCGTAGACGTTCTGGTAGCGGTCGTGGAGCGCGTCGACGTCCTGCTGCGCGATCGGCAGCGGGTCGCCGAGCTGGCGGGCGACGTGCACGGTCCGTGCGACGTCCTCGAGCAGGACGGCGGCCTTGACCGCGGCGCGGGCGTCCTTGCCGACCGTGAAGGGTCCGTGGTTCTGCATCAGCACCGCCTTCGACCGGGTGGCGCGCAGCGTCTCGACGATGCCGCGGCCGATCGAGTCGTCGCCGATCAGCGCGAAGGGGCCGACCGGGATGTCGCCGCCGAACTCGTCGGCCACCATCGTCAGCACGCACGGGATGGCCTCGCCGCGCGCGGCCCACGCGGTGGCGTACGTCGAGTGGGTGTGCACCACGCCGCCCACCTCGGGCAGGTGCTTGTAGACGTACGCGTGCGCGGCGGTGTCGGACGACGGGGCGTGCTCGCCCTCGACGAGGGTGCCGTCGAGGTCGCAGACCACCATCGCCTCCGCGGACAGCTCGTCGTAGGAGACGCCGGACGGCTTGATGACCAGCAGGTCGCGGCCGGGCACCCGGGCCGAGACGTTGCCGGCGGTCCAGGCGACCAGCTGCCAGCGGGTGAGCTCGGCGTGCAGCGACGCCACCTGCGCCCGCAGCGCGTGGATCGTGGTGGTGACGTCGGTCGAGACGCTCATCGCGACGCCACCTCCCGGGCCTGCCGACGGCGCTGCTTGAGCCGGTGCATGACCTCGTTGGCGCCGCGGCCGAAGTAGTCGTGGAGCGTGCGGTACTCCGCGTAGAGCGCGTCGTAGGCCTCGACGTTCGCGGGGATCGGCACGTAGCGGCCGCGGTCGAGCCTGCCCATCACCTCGGAGGCGGCGTGCACGTCGGGGTACTCCCCCGCCGCGACGGCCGCGTGGATCGCGGAGCCGAGCGCCGGGCCCTGCGTGGAGCCGATGGTCGAGAGCGGCAGGTTGGTGACGTCGGCGTAGATCTGCATCAGGAGCGGGTTCTTCAGCAGGCCGCCCGCGACGACGAGCTCCTTGACCGGGACGCCGGCGGACTCGAACGCCTCGACGATGGTGCGGGTGCCGAAGGCGGTGGCCTCGAGCAGCGCGCGGTAGACGTCCTCGGGCCGGGTGGCCAGCGTCAGCCCGACCACCAGCCCGGAAAGGTCGTGGTCGACGAGCACCGACCGGTTGCCGCTGTGCCAGTCGAGGGCGACCAGGCCGTGCTCGCCGATGGCCTGCTCGCCCGCCAGCGCGGTCAGGTGCTCGTGCACCGAGAGCCCGGCGTGCTCGGCGGCGTCGCGGTAGGCCGCGGGCACCTGGTGCTCGACGTACCAGCCGAAGATGTCGCCGACCCCGGACTGACCGGCCTCGTAGCCCCACAGGCCCTGCGTGATCCCTCCCTCGACCACGCCGCACATGCCGGGCACCTCGCGGAGCACGTCGCCGTTCATCACGTGACAGGTCGAGGTGCCCATGATCGCCACCATCTGGCCGGCCTCGACCGCGCGGGCCGCGGGGGCGGTGACGTGCGCGTCGACGTTGCCGGTGGCGACCGCGATGCCCTCGGGCAGGCCGGTCAGCTTCGCGGCCTCGGCGGTCAGGGACCCGACCCGGTCGCCGAGCCTGGCCAGCGGCCGGTCGATCTTCTCGGCCACGAAGTCGGCGAAGCCGGGGTTGAGCGCGGCGAGGAACTCGCGGCTCGGGTAGGTGCCGTCCTGGTAGATGCCCTTGTAGCCGGCCGTGCAGGCGTTGCGGGTGAGCTCGCCGCTGAGCTGCCAGACGATCCAGTCCGCGGCCTCGACGAAGTGGGCCGTCGCGGCGTACACCGACGGCGCCTCCTCGAGCATCTGCAGGCCCTTGGCGAACTCCCACTCCGAGGAGATCAGCCCGCCGTAGCGCGCCAGCCAGACCTCACCGCGCGCACGGGCGAGGTCGTTGAGCCGGTCGGCCTGGCCCTGTGCGGCGTGGTGGCGCCAGAGCTTGACGTAGGCGTGCGGCTCGCCGGACCACTGCGTGACCTCGGAGAGCGGGGTGCCGTCCTCGGTGGTCGGCACCATCGTGCAGGCGGTGAAGTCGGTGGCGATGCCGACGACCTGCGCGGGGTCGACGCCCGCGGCGGCGACGGCGGCGGGTACGGCGTTGCGCAGCACGTCGAGGTAGTCGTCGGCGACCTGCAGCGCCCACTCGGGTGCGAGGGGCGTCCCGTCGGGGAGCTGCCGGTCCAGGACGCCGTGCGGGTAGTCGTGCACGGCGGTGCCGAGCTCGGCGCCGTCGGAGACCCGGACCACGAGGGCCCGCCCGGACAGCGTGCCGAAGTCCACGCCGACGACGACGCGGTCTGCTTCCGGCACCTGCTCCGCCACGTTGCTCCCCTGTCCTGTGATCGAATGTGAACGCTCACATGAGCGCTCACATTGAAGGAGTGTGTCGGTCGCCACAGGGTTCGGTCAAGGACCGCGGCCAGAAAGTTATGGTGCGGAGGCGATTTGACCCGGCTTGGGCGTTTAGGGCAGCGGTTTCGGGGCAGGGCCGGTGGACTCGCGCACCACCAGCGAGGTCGGCACCAGGTCCACCGACGGCTGCTCCTCGCCGTCGAGCACCCGGTTGAGCACGTCCATCACCCGCCGGCCGAGCTCGGAGAAGTCCTGCCGCACGGTCGTGAGCGCGGGCAGGAAGTACTGCGCCTCGGGCAGGTCGTCGAAGCCGACCACGCTGACGTCCTCGGGCACCCGGCGGCCCTCCTCGCGCAGCGCACGCAGGAGGCCCAGGGCCATCTGGTCGTTGGCGACGAACACCGCGGTCACGTCGGGCTCGCGGGCCAGCGACCGGCCGGTCGCGTAGCCGCTGCGCGCGCTCCAGTCGCCGCCCCACCGCAGCGGCGGGACCCGGCGCCCCTGGCGCTCCAGCTCCAGGCGCCAGCCGTCCCGGCGCGCGTGCGTCTCGGCCCAGCCCGTCGGCCCGGACAGGTGCACGACCGTGTCGTGCCCCAGCGACAGCAGGTGCGCGGTGGCCAGCCGGGCGCCCTGGAGGTTGTCGACGCCGGCGGTCAGCGGGGTCTCCGAGAGGTCTCCCTCGACCACCACGACCGGCAGGTCGAGGCCGAGAGACTGCGCCTCGCGGAGCACCGACTCGTGCGGCACGATCACGACCAGCGCCTCGACGGCCTGCTCGAGCAGCTGGTCGACGGCGTCACGGAACGCCTCGCGCGACATGGACAGGACGTTGACCATGGACAGGCGGTACTCCGTCGTCCGTGCCGCCGCCTCCAGCGCGAGCAGCGTGTTGGCCGGCCCGAACTGCGCGTTGCCCCAGGTCACGACGCCGACCGTGCGGGAGCGCGTGGACGCCAGCTGCTTGGCCGCGAAGTTGCGGCGGTACTTCAGCTCCTCGACCGCGGCCATCACCCGGTCGTGCGTCTCGGGCCGCACACCAGGCATCCCGTTGAGCACCCGGGAGACGGTCTGGTGGGAGACGCCGGCGCGCGCCGCAACGTCGGCCATCCGCGGGACCCGCGGGCGCTCACGCGACATCGGACTCATGGCGCTCAGGGTAGCCACGCAGGTCGGCGCGTGTGTGAACGCACACATACTCGGGGCCAGACGACTCAGCGCCGGGCCACCGTCACCGCGTAGCCGGCCCCGTCCTCGAAGGGCTGCGCGTCCCAGGAGGCGAAGCGGTCGGTCACGCCGAGGCCGTGGGCCGCCAGCGCGGCGTCGTACTCCTCGAGGGAGGTGACCGGGCAGCCGCGCGGGAGGTGCGCCGCGTCCAGCCCGAAGCCCGCGACCAGGAGCCCCTCGGGCGCCAGGACGGAGACGAGGGAGCGTACGACGTCCGGCAGCGCGCCTTCGGCGACCAGCGGCACGACGTTCCCGGCCAGCACCACGAGGTCGAAGGGGTGCTCGCCGACGAGCAGGCCGCTGGTGTCCGCCAGGTCGCCGAGCACCCAGCGGAGACCGGGCGCCTGCTCCCGGGCGACCGCCAGCATGGAGTCGTCGACGTCGAGGCCGACGACGGGGAAGCCCTGCTCCGCCAGGCGGATCGCGACCCGGCCGGTGCCGCAGCCGGCGTCGAGGACCCGGGCACCGGGCGACGCGAGGGCCGCGCAGAACGTCGCCTCGCCGTGCATGTCCGCGCCGGACGCGGCCAGCTTCGCGAAGCGGGCGGCGTACTCGGTGCCGGACGTGCCGCCGGTCAGGTCCTGCCAGCGCGAGGGGCGGTCTTCGGACACGCTGGTCTCCCTCAGCCCCAGAAGATGCAGGTCGGGTCGTCCTCGACCTCCGCGAGTGCCTGCATCACGGTCACCCGGTGCTGTCGAGTCGCAGGCGCACCACGGGCTGCTCGGTCCAGTCGCCCCCGGCGTCACCGCTCCAAGGTGGCCGGCACTCGACGATGGTGACCGCCGCGCCTCGCACCCGGAAGTCGATTCGCACCTGCTCGAGGAGCTCGGCAGGAACCCGCGTCTTGCAGAACCCGCGGATCCTGGCCAGGTCCGATTCCGGCACCTGCGACATCGCGTGACTTCCTCCTCAGTAGTACCAGGGGTAGGGCGACCAGTCGGGCTCCCGCTTCTCCAGGAAGGAGTCGCGACCCTCGACGGCCTCGTCGGTCATGTACGCGAGCCGGGTGGTCTCGCCGGCGAACAGCTGCTGGCCGACCAGCCCGTCGTCGATGAGGTTGAAGGAGTACTTCAGCATCCGTTGCGCGGTCGGCGACTTTCCGTTGATCATGCGGCCCCACTCGAGCGCGACCTTCTCGAGGTCGGCGTGGTCGACGACCCGGTTGACGGCCCCCATCGCGTGCGCCTCCTCGGCCGTGTAGGTCTCGCCGAGGAAGAAGATCTCGCGGGCGAACTTCTGGCCCACCTGACGGGCGAGGTACGCCGACCCGAAGCCGCCGTCGAACGACCCCACGTCCGCGTCGGTCTGCTTGAAGCGCGCGTGCTCCCGCGAGGCGAGGGTCAGGTCGGCCACCACGTGCAGGCTGTGCCCGCCGCCGGCCGCCCAGCCGGGCACCACGCAGATGACGACCTTGGGCATGAAGCGGATCAGCCGCTGGCACTCCAGGATGTGCAGCCGACCGAGCTTCGCCTTGTCGACCGTGTCAGCGGTGTCGCCGTCGGCGTACTGGTAGCCCGCCCGGCCTCGGATCCGCTGGTCGCCGCCGGAGCAGAACGCCCAGCCGCCGTCCTTGGGCGACGGGCCGTTGCCGGTCAGGATGACGCAGCCGACGTCGCTGGAGATGCGCGCGTGCTCCAGCACCCGGAGCAGCTCGTCGACGGTGCCGGGACGGAACGCGTTGCGCACCTCCGGCCGGTCGAACGCGATCCGCACCGTGCCGTGCTCGACCGACCGGTGGTAGGTCAGGTCCTGCAGGTCCTCGAACCCCGGCACCTCCCGCCAGGCCGCGGGGTCGAACAGCTCGGAGACGGTGCGCTCGCTCATGCCCCGGAGGCTATGCCACCTCCTCGTGCCGAGGAGAGAGGCAGTCCTCACCCCACGAGCTTGAGCGCGAGCAGCGGGCACAGGTCGACGGCCCGCTCGGCGTGCTGGCGGAGCGACGGGGCGACGTCGAGAACACCGTCGGGGCGGCGTGAGATCGGGTAGCCCCACTCGTCCCGGATCAGCACCTCCGGGAGCAGGTCTGCGCACAGCCCGTGGCCGTCGCAGCGGGTCCAGTCAACGTGCAGCCGCGACACTGCAACCACCTCCCAGGTGCACGGCGACCTCGTCGGCGAAGACGCGCAGGGTGCTGGCGACGAACCGGGCGGTGCCGTCCGGGTGGGCGCACGCGCCGCGGCCGACGACGAGCCGGCGCATCCGCTGCACCTCGTCGACGAGTCCCGGGTCGCGCCGGCCGTGGGCCAGTCGGGTCACGGCGTCGGACATCCGCGGCAGACCGTTGACGCACGGGCCGCACTGCCCGGCGACCTGGTCGGCGAGGTACGACGCGATGCGGGCGCTCTCGACCAGGCCGCAGCGGTCCCGGCCCAGCAGGACGACGACACCGGCGCCGACGGACGCGCCGTGAGGGGTGAGCGACGTGCGCGTGAGCCGGGTCGAGGCCACGGCGGCACCGGGGACCCAGGCCCCGTGGTAGCCGCCGACGAGCACGGCCTGGGCGGTGTGCGTCGTCGCGCCGGCCGCGGCGAGCAGCCCGTCCAGCGACGCGCCGTACGGCACCTCGAAGACGCCGGGCGTGGACACCGCACCGCCGACCGTGGCCAGGAAGGTGCCGGGCTCCTCCGGTGTTCCGACGGATCGAAACCAGTCGGCGCCGAACCGGGCGAGCAGCGCCAGGTGGGCGAGCGTCTCCACGTTGTGCACGAGGGTCGGTCGGCGGTCGACGCCGCGCTCCCAGACCCGGGTGAGCCGGTCCGAGGGGACGCCCGGACGGCCGTTGATCGCGTTGACGAGGGCGGACTCCTCGCCCGCGACGAAGCGGTCCTCGACCTGCACGACCTCGATCCTGAGGCGGTCGCGGCGTCGCCCGACCTCGGCGCGGAGGTGCCGCACGAGATCGGGCCGGGCGGTGGTGAGGTACGCCGTTCGGGCGCCGACCGTACGCGCGGCGAGCACCAGCCCGTCGACCACCAGGTGCGGCGCGACCGTCAGCAGCGTGCGGTCCTTGTCGCTGGCCGGCTCGCCCTCGGCGGCGTTGCCGACGACCACGCCGTGGCCGCGGGCCGCGACGGTGCGCAGCTTGCGGGCGGACGGGAACGCCGCCCCGCCGCGGCCGAGCAGCCCGGCACGCTCCACCAGGTCGGGCAGGTCGACGTGCTCAGGCAGCCCGCCGAACGTCCGCAGGTGCTCGGCCAGCGAGGGACCCGGGGCGGCGAAGAGCCGTCGGGTGCCTACGGGCGCGGCGATCTCGGTCGCGATCGTCATCGGGGGACCACCTTCCGCGGTTCACGACGGGGCACGCGGGCGAAGCCGCGCTCGGCGAAGGACTGCGAGGTGCGCCAGCCGAGGGCGCCCCCGACCGCGAGGGCGCAGCCGACCGCGACGGCGCGGAACCACCAGGTGCCGGCGTCCGTGCCGGTGCCGAGGGCGTGCAGGAAGGCGACCGGCCACAGCCCGTAGGCCAGCCAGTGCAGCGCCTTGAAGGCCCGCGGGCCGATCCGGTGGCGCAGCAGGCTGGAGGCCACGATCACGACGAGTACGTCGATCGCGAGGGTGCCCAGCCCCAGCCACAGCGGCCGGTACGCCCCGAGGAACGGGAGGGCCAGGTCGACCAGCCGGAGCTGCGCGTACGGGTCGAACAGGAGCGACGTCACGTGCACCGCGACCAGCCCGGTGCCGGTGAGGCTCGCGGTCTTGTGCAGGTCGGCCACGCCGAACCGGGACAGGCCGAGCGCCTCGCGGCCGGAGCGGGTGGTGATGCCGAGCACCATCGTCAGGGTGAACATGACCAGGGCGACGAGGCCGGTGCCGCGGCCGAGGTACCACAGCGAGTTCACGAGGTTCATGCCGCTTCTCCCGTCGGCCAGCCGTCGGTGTGCACCAGGACGCCGTCGGCCCGCAGGAACCGGGCCGGCAGGCCGAGGCCACGGACCCAGTCGACGGCCCGCTCGCCGCGGACGAGGGCGGCGGTGGTGACGGCGTTGGCGCGCAGGCAGGTGTCGGCCGCCACGGTGACGCTCCGCCAGACCGGGCGGGCCGGCTGGCCGGTGCGGGGGTCGACGACGTGGTGCAGGGTCCGGCCGCCGCGGCGCCACTGCCGCGCCACGGTGGACGAGGTCGCGATCGCCGAGCCGGCGGGCAGCTCGACCTGGGTCCACGGGTCCTGGTCGCGGTCCTGGACGTGCACCTGCCAGCCCGAGCCGGGCGCGGCCCCGGCCGTCGCGATGTCCCCGCCCAGGCTCACCAGCACGCCGGTGCCGAGCGCACCGTGCACGAGCGCGGCGGCCCGGTCGGCGGCCGCAGCCTTGGCGGTGGCGCCCAGGTCCAGCTCGACCCCGGCGGCCTTGTGCAGCCGGGAGCCGTCGAGGCGCAGGCTGCGGTAGCCGGGCACCGGCGAGATGACCACGCGGACCGGGCCAACGTCCCCGTCGACGACCAGCCGCAGGTCCCGGTCGTAGCCGAGCCGCCGGACCGCGCCGCCGACCGTCGGGTCCACGTCGCCGTCGGTCATCCGGGCCACGGCCAGGGCCTCCTCGAGGAGGTGCGTCAGGGTCGGCGAGACCGTCACCCAGCCGGAGCGCTCGGTCAGCCGGCTGATCTCGCTGTCGGCACGGAAGCGGTTGGCGGCGTCGTCGACCTTGGCGAGGTAGGAGTCCACGAGCTCCCGGGCAGTCGCGAGCACGCCCGGGTTGGTGACGACGAGCCGGGCGCGGGTGCTCCACAGCTCCCACTCGACGGCGGCGGTGCTCATCTCAGGAGCCGCTTGTGGTGGCGTGGCTGCTGCCGCTGCCGTTCGACAGCGACGGCGCGGTCGCGGTGTTGCTGGTGCTGTTCGAGCCGGACGACGACGCGCCGCCGTCGTCGGAGAAGCCGTCGTCGTCGGAGGACCGACTGGCCGAGGAGCCTTCGTCGGCGCTGCGGGTCGACGACGAGGTGCTGGAGGAGCTTCCGCTCGTGGCGCCGGTGCTGCTCTGCGCGGTCGTGCTGCTGCCCCCGAGGGTCCCGAGCCCCAGCATTGCGGCGATCCCGAGCGAGCCGGCGGCCGCCGACCCGACGAGCGTGCGGCGCCACGCTCCGGCCCGGCGCAGGGCGCGGTCCCGGTCGTTGATCTGTTCTCTCTGTTCGTCCATGTCCACCACGGTGACGCGCCATCCTGTGCGGATTCTTGGACGCCGGTGCCGGCGCCTGTGGGTTCCCTGTGAATCGCGGTCAGGAGCCGCCGGTGCTGCCGTGGCTCGGGCCGAACCCCTGCTGGAGGCCGGGCGGCTGCGCCGGCTGGCCCCAGGGGTCCTCCGAGGCCTGGCCGGAGTCGTCCTGCCACTGGGAGAACGAGTCGTCGCGCGCGGAGCTGGACGCGCCGTCCGGCCGGTCCTGGTTCTCGGTGGTCGCGGACGCGCTCGACGCGACGACCCCGGCGACGCCGAGCGAGCCCACGACACCCGCGGACACCACGCCGATCCGCAGCCTCCGGACGAGTCGCAGGCGCGCGTCCCGGCGGGTCGAGGGGTCGATCGTCACCTCGCCAGGATGCGCGGGGACTCTGAGAGCGCGCTGTGAAAGGGCTGGGCTGCGTCGATCAAGTGCTTGCCGTCGCGCGGCAGACAGCCGGACTTCGTCAACGTGACCTAGGCGGCTGCGGTGGACCGCTCCTGCCTGCGTACGGCGTCCGCCGACGTCGCGAGGTAGCCGACGAAGCCGATCAGCAGAGCGACCGGGACGCCGAGGTTGGCATACGCCCAGGCGCCGTCGCGGCCACCGAGGCCGAGCGGGCCGAGCAGGAAGCCCAACCAGGACAGGCCCTTGCCGGCACCGGTGGTGTCGATGACCAGACCCCACCCGACCAGCGTGGCGACGAGCATGACCACCACCGCGACCGGGTTGACCGCGCGGTAGGCGGGAGAGGCGGGGTCGAACAGCATCCCCTCGTCGTAGTCGCGCTTGCGCAGCATCAGGTCGGCCAGGAACACGCCGCACCAGGCGGACATCGGCACGCCGAGGATGATCAGGAACGCCATGAAGACGCCGAGGAAGCTGTCCGCGACCCACACGATGTAGATCGTGCCGAGGATCATCAGCACGCCGTCGATCGCGGCGGCCACCCAGCGCGGCGTACGCAGCCCGAGGGTGAGCAGGGTCAGGCCCGAGGAGTAGATGTCGAGCACCGCGCCGGAGACCAGGCCGCCGATCGCGACCGCCGCGAAGGGCACCAGGAACCAGATCGGCAGGATCGTGGTGAGCGCGCCGATCGGGTCGAGCGCGACGGCCTGCGACAGCTTGTCGTCGGAGGCGCAGAGCAGCACGCCGTACGCCACCAGGATCACCACCGGCAGGCTCCCGCCGAAGGTGGGCCAGAAGACCACCCCGCGGGCTGAGGAGGAGCGCGGCAGGTAGCGCGAGTAGTCCGCCGCCGTGTTGACCCACCCGACCCCGAACCCGGTCATCACCAGGACGGTGGCGCCCAGCAAGGCGCTGAACGAGCCGGCCGGCAGGGCGGCGGCCTTCGACAGCGAGACGTGGTCGAAGGTGAGCACGATGTAGAGGAAGGTCACCACGATCATCGCGACCGTCAGCCACTTCTGGAGCCTCATGATCGCGTCGAAGCCGAGGATGCCCGCGGCCACGATCACGCCCGCGACGACGAGGAATGCGATCACCTTGGTGAGGTTGCCGTCGCCCCAGCCGAGCCGGCCGAACACGGTCGCGGTGGCGAACGTCGCGAGCGAGACCAGGACGGTCTCCCAGCCGACGAGCAGCAGGTAGGACACCGCACCGGGCAGGATGTTCCCGAAGCGGCCGAAGGCCGCACGCGAGAGCACCAGCGTCGGCGCGGAGCCGCGCTTGCCGGCGATCGACACCAGCCCGACCAGCAGGAACGACAGCACGGCACCGAGGACCGCGGCGAGGAGTGCCTGCGTGAGCGAGAGCCCGAAGCCGAGGACGAACGAGCCGTAGGAGACGGCCAGCACGGAGACGTTCGACGCGCACCACGGCCAGAACAGCTGGGCGGGCGTCCCCTTCCGCTCCGACTCGTCGATGACGTTGATGCCGTTGGCCTCGATGCCGAGGCCCGGCGACCTGACCGCAGCGTCCGCAGCGCTCATCGGAGTGCACCTTTCGTGACCAGCTCCACCAGGAGGGGACCGCACCGGGACGCCGTCCGCTCCGCGACCGCGACCACCTCGGCCGGGTCGATGCCCGACGCGGTGCCCTCGATCGCGGTGACGGTGGAGATCCCGACGACCTCCATCTTCCACTCCCGCGCCGCGATCGCCTCCGGCACCTGGACATGCCGAGCATGTCGGCGCCCACCGCGCGCAGCCAGGCGGCCTCCGCCCAGGTCTCGTAGTGCGGCCCCCGCAGCCACGCGTACACCCCCTCGGCGAGCGACGGGTCGATCGTCGTGCCGGGCACCCCGGTCAGCTCGAGGATCGTCGTGGCCGCCCGGTTCGCGTCCACCCGTCCGGTCTGCGCGTCCACCCAGCCATCTGGGTCGCTACGCGGGCGGCTAGGGCACGGCCGGGCGACCGGCCGCCGCCAGCAGCGTCTCGGCCGCGGAGCGCAGACCCTCCATCTGGTCGAGCTCCTGGTCCTCGTGCTCGATGTTCACCGCCATGTCCGGGTCCACCTCCTCGAGTGCCTCGAGGAAGCCACGCCACCAGGCCACGTCGTGCCCGCGACCGACCGCGACGAAGTCCCACGACGAGGGTGCGGGCCAGCGGCTCAGGGTGTAGTCGCCACCGAGGCTCAGCGCGTCGGGGTCGTCGGGCGCGACCCGGCCGAAGCTGTCGTCGAGGACGCCGTTGATCCGGGCCGCCGCGTTGATGCGGGTGTCCTTGGCCGCCGCGTTGTAGACCAGACCGCCCAGGTGCCGGACCGCCTCGATCGGCTCGATGCCCTGCCAGAACAGGTGGCTGGGGTCCATCTCCGCGCCGACGTGCGTCGCGTTGATCTCGGTCGCGAGCCGCTCCATCGTCGCCGGGTTGTAGACGATGTTGTGCGGGTGCATCTCGATGGCGATCTTCACGTCGTGGTCGGCGGCGTGCGCGTGCACCGTCCGCCAGAACGGGAGCGCCACGTCGTTCCACTGGTAGTCGCGCACGTCGAGGAAGGCGCTGTGCCACGGCAGCACGTTCCACGCGGGTCGGGTGCCCCCCGCACTGGCGGCGGGCGTGCCCGACATGGTGACGACGCGCTTCACGCCGAGCAGGGCGGCGACCTCGATCGAGTCGAGGATGTCCTGGGCCTGGCGGGGCCCCTCTGTCGGGTGCGGGTCCAGCGGGTTGCCGTTGCAGTTCAGGGCCGTCAGCGTGACCCCGGCGGCCTCGAACTCGCCGAGGTAGTCCTGGCGGGCCTGCTCGCTCGACCGCAGGTCGTCGATCGGCAGGTGCACCGGGGGGAGGAACCCGCCGGAGTTGATCTCCGCACTCTCCAGGCCGAGGGACGCGAGGGTCTTCAGCGCCTCGGGCAGCGGCTTGTCGTGCAGGCAGGCGGTGTAGGCGCCGAGCTTCATGGTGGGTCCTCTCAGGAGACGGTGACGGGAGTGGGGGCGGCGGATGCGGTGGCCGGGTCCGGGCCGACGGTGACCTCGGCGCCGTCCCGGTCGGCGGACTCGACGACGGACCGCAGCAGCCGCAGGTTGTGCAGTCCGGCCGACAGCGGTGGGCAGGGCGGGAGCCCCTCGATGCCCGCGACCTGCTCCAGGAACGCCCGGGCCTGGAAGGTGAACAGGTCGTTCTGCCCGTAGCCCACACCCGGGAAGTCCATCGGCAGACCGCCGGTGAGGTAGGGGTGGTCGGGCCCGATCGGCACGGTCCGGGTGCCCTGCGTGGGCGCTCCCGCGGACCGGTCCACGACCTGGATCTCGCCCGGCCGGTCGAGGTCGAAGGACGCCGCGCCGTCGGTGGCGAAGAGCTCGAAGCCGAGGGAGTTGGCGTGGCCGAACGCGGCTCGGGACGCGGTCAGGGTCGCGGTGGCGCCGGAGGCGAACCGCGCGGTGAACGACACGGCGTCCTCGTTCTCCACCGGCTCCCGGACGTCGCTCAGCTCGGCCTTCCCGTGACCGAGGACGGCACCCCGGGGCACGGCTCGCTCACCGACGACCGTCGAGAGTACGGCGCCGCGCACCGACTCGACGGGGCCGCACAGGAACTCGGCGAGGTCGACGAGGTGGCTGCCGATGTCCGCGAGGGCGCCGGAACCCGGACCGCCCTTGTAGCGCCAGCTCATCGGGCCGTCGGGCTCGACGGCGTAGTCGCACCAGTAGTGACCGGCGAGGTGGACCGGCGACCCGATCGACCCGGAGAGCACGAGGTCGCGGACCGCGGCGATGGCCGGCGACCGGCGGAACGTGAACCCGACGGCCGCCTGGACCTCCGCCGCGGCCGCCGCGGCCACCATCGCCTCGGCGTCCTCGATCGTCGGCGCGAGGGGCTTCTCGCACAGCACGTGCTTGCCGGAGGCCAGCAGTCCCTCGACGACCTCCCGGTGCAGCGGATTGGCCAGCACCACGCTGACGACGTCGATGTCGTCCGCGGCGGCCACGGCCTGCCAGCTGGACTCGCCGCGCTGGTAGCCGTACCGCCGTGCGGTGTCCGCGGCCAGCGCCTCGTTGGCGTCGGCGACCGCGACCAGGCGGACCTCCGGGAGGCCGGGGCCGTAGAGCGTGGGGGCGGTCCGGTAGCCGGCGGCGTGCGAGCGGCCCGCCATCCCGGCACCGATCACGGCCACCCCGATGGATCGACTCATGGTGGTTCTCCCTCAATTTTTGAAGCGCTTTAAAGACCTGGTTATGATGGTGCGGCCCCGGACCGGGGAGTGTCAAGGCGCACAGCGAGGAGGGCCGGGCCATGGCCGGGATTCCGCACCGCCGTCCGCGACTCGACGACGTCGCGGCGAAGGTCGGTGTGTCCACGGGCACCGTCTCGCTCGTGCTCAGCAACGCGCCGGGGCCCAGCGCGGCCACCCGCGAGCGGGTGATGGCGGCCGCGGCCGAGCTCGGCTACCGGCCGGACCGGACCGCCAGCCTGCTGGCCCGGCGGCGGGCCCACCTGCTGGGCGTCATGCTCGACGTGCGCAGCACCTTCCACGCCGAGCTGGTCGCGGAGCTGCACGACGCGGCCGAGGCGGCCGGCTACGACGTGCTGCTCAGCACCGTCACGCCGACCCGCGACTCACGCCGGGCCATCGAGACCCTCGTCGACTCGCGGTGCGAGGCGTTGGTGCTCCTCGGGCCGGACGCCCCGACCGCGCGGCTGACCACGCTCGGCGAGCAGATCCCCGTGGTCGTCGTGGGCCGCAGGCTGCGCTCCACGACCCTCGACGTGGTGCGCACCGCCGACGACCACGGTGTGACCGCGGCCGTCGAGCACCTCGTCGAGCTGGGTCACCGGGACATCGCGTTCGTGGACGGCGGCCAGGGCACCATCGCCACCGACCGTCGTTCCGGCTACCTGCGGGCGATGCGCAGGCACGGCCTCGAGGACCGGGTCCGGGTGCTCGCCGGTGGGCAGACGGAGGTGGCCGGGACGTCCGCCGCGAAGGAGGTGGTCGGCAGCGACCACCCGCCCACCGCAGTGGTCACCTACAACGACCGGGTCGCTCTCGGCCTGCTCGACGGCCTGCTGCGGGCCGGCGTCGCCGTGCCCGAGGAGATGTCGGTGGTCGGGTACGACGACAGCCCCTCGGCCCACCTGCCCCACGTGGACCTGACGACGGTCAGCCAGGACACCCGGCGTCAGGCCGAGAACGCCGTGCAGGCGGCCGTCGAGCGCCTCGACGGTGGGCGCACGACGCCGCGGCAGGTCGTGCTCGAGCCCCGCCTCGTCGTACGTCGGACCACGGCGGCGCCGCGGGCAGGCACAGAGCTGACGAGGAGCGCGGTCAACGGAGCTGCGGCACGGTCGACAGCGCCGTGAACACCAGCACCAGGGACTCGAACCGCTTCTGGTCGATGCGGCCGGTCACCCGGCGCCGACGTAGGTGCCGACGAGCACGCACGGGACCAGCACCGCGTCCAGGGCCGGCGAGTGCGGCACGCAGGTGTGCCGCTCGTCCCGCTGCAGCTTCTCGCTCACGCTCGTCGAGCGCTGAGCCCTATGCCTCCGGCAGCACGGACCGGCGACGACGCAGCGGCCGCTCACGCCGGCGCCGCTTCATCCGCCTCGCCCTCCGCGCCGCCGAGCGCGCCATGTCCGCGGCCCCGATGAAGCCGGCGTCCGGCCCCAGCTCCGCGGCGAGGATCGAGGGCTCGCGCCGGTGGCCGCGCCCGGTCAGCGTGCGGGAGAACTCCGCGCGTGCCGGAGCGAGCAGCAGCTCACCCGCCTCGGAGACGCCGCCGCCCACGATGATGCAGCCGGGGTCGAACGCCGCCGCCATCCCTGCCAGACCGACCCCCAGCCAGGCGCCGATCTCGCCGATCAGCTGGATCGCGAGCGGGTCACCCTCGCGGGCGGCCTGGGTGACCAGCGGACCGGTCAAGGCGGTCACGTCGCCGCCCACCAGCTCGTCGAGCCGGTGCGCCAGCGGCGATCCGGCCAGGACGAGCTCGCGCGCGTCCCGGACCAGCGCGTTGCCCGAGGCGTACTGCTCCCAGCAGCCCGCGGTTCCCGCACTCGCAGCGATGGCCGTCCGGCACCACCTGGATGTGACCGAACTCCCCGGCCATGCCGTTCGCCCCGCGGAACACGCGGCTGTCGATGACCATCGCCCCGCCGATGCCCGTGCCGAGCGTGATGCACAGGACCAGGCGGTGCTGCCGGCCGGCTCCGAAGCGGCACTCCGCCAGCGCGGCGGCGTTGGCGTCGTTGTCCACCACCACCGGAACCCGGACCCGGCTCATCACGGCATCACGCAGGGGCTCGTCCCGCCAGGCCAGATGGGGTGAGAACTTGACCACGGAGCGGGTGACGTCGACGAAGCCGGCGGCGCCCACCCCGACCGCGGCGATGTCATGGGTGCGTCCCAGCTCGAGCACCAGGTCCACGATGGTGTTCTCGACGTCCCGGACGCTGCTCCCCGGCGTGTCCCGGCGCTGCCGCTCCAGCACCCGCCCTGAGGAGTCGACCACGCCCGCGAGCACCTTGGTGCCGCCGATGTCGATCCCCACCGTGAGGGGGTCCCAGCGGCCGATGACGTACCGGCGGGGAGGTGTGTCGGTCACCTTCCGACCCTACTGTCGTGGCGCCGGCGGGGGTTCAGACGGGCGAACCCAGCAGGTCCGCGAGCGACCTCGGCGGGTGGCCGGTGAGCCGCTCCACGTCCTGCGTGACGCCGGCCAGCTCGCCGGAGGCGATCGCGGTGTAGGTGCTCACCCAGGCGTCGAGCTGCCAGTCCGGCGCGCCGTACACCGCGCGGGAGGCGTAGGCCTCCTCGACGGTCTCGTCGACGAACGCGTAATGCCGGCCGAGCACCCGGCTCATGGTGGCCGCGGCCTCGGTCAGGGTGAGCGCCTCCGGGCCGGTGAGGCTGTAGGTCCGGCCCTCGTGGGCGACGGACGCCAGGAGCACGGCGGTCACCGCGGAGGCCACGTCGTCCTGGGCGACGGCCGCGACGCGACCGTCGCCGGCGGGCCCGCGGATCACCCCGTCGTCACCGAGCAGCATCGGGAAGAAGTCGGCGTAGAGGTTGTCGCGCAGGAACGTCCAGGCCATCCCCGACTGCGCGATGTGCTGCTCGGTGAGGTGGTGGTCGCGGGCGAGCGTGAAGGTCGCTTCGGCCGAGGCTCCGTAGAACGAGATGTAGACCAGGTGCCGCACGCCCGCCGCGGCGGCGGCGTCCACGAACGCCCGGTGCTCGTCGACCCGGTGCTCGGCCTCGCCCGCGGAGACCATCAGCACCGTGTGGAGCCCCTCCAACGCCCGGCAAACGGCGTCCCGGTCGGCGTAGGACGCCTGCGCGACCGTCGTGCGCCGCAGCACCGGCGCCTTGGCGGGCGTCCGGACCACGAGCCGCTGCTCGCTGCCGGCCGCGGCCAGCAGCCGGGCGACGCGACCGCCGAGGTGACCGGTCGACCCGGTGATGCCGAGCGGGGCGGCCATCAGGCGTTCTTGGCGATCGAGGCGGCCAGCGCCGCCAGGTGTCCGAGACGGGCCAGCTCGGAGTCCAGGATCTCGGGACCGCCGCGCCGGCCGAACAGCACGATCTCGTCGTCGCGGCCGATCGGCGCCCCCGCGACCAACGTGCCCTCGGCGGACGCCTCCCAGTCCGGGGGCAGCTGCATGCGCAGGGGTCGCTTGGCCGGGAACCAGTCGGGGTGGCCGGTGGCGGACTCGGGCGCCGCCGACGTGCGGTGCAGCACCTTGACGGCGTCGCCCTTGCGGCGCACCCGCATCCCCCAGTCGGCCCGGAAGGTGATCGGCAGCAGGTCGACGATCTCGTCGCGCGCGGTGGCCGGCGACTGGGTCAGCGCCTCCACCGCCTCGAGGTCGAGGAACAGGTTGCCGCCCGCGCCGTAGCGGGACACCCACACCACCTTGACGCCGTCGAGCTTGTTGCAGGCCGACACGAGCGAGTCCGGCATCACGCCCGGGGCCGTCTCCAGCAGCACGTCGTCGACGGCGGTGCCGTCCGGACGGTGCTCGACGATCTCGATGGCCTCGATGTCGCCGCCGGCCTCACCGATCGCGGCCGCGACGGCGCCGAGCGAGCCGGGGACGTCGGGGAGCTCGACCCGGAGCAGGTACGGCATCAGGACCTCCCCACGATGTCGACTCGGTCACCGGACCGGACCTGGCCCGGTCGCGTCACGACGGCGTCGACCCCGAAGACGACCTCCCCGTGCAGGTGACGATAGCCCCCGAGGGCCTTGAGGGCGGGGCTTCGACGTTCCCCGGTGTCCGGGTCGAGGTCGATGACGGCGCACCGGGGTACGACGCCGCGGACCTCGACCTCGGCGGCGCCCAGGTGCAGACGCCGGCCGACCCAGGAGTCCTCGACGTGGGCCGGGGCCTCGCCGGTGTCGACGGTGAAGGTGGCCCGGAACTGCGCGCCGTCGACGTCACCGCCGGTGCGTCGGGCGAGCTCCGCGAGCGACGAGGTGGTCACGAGGGTCACGGACGCGCCGTACACGACCTCACCGGGGTGCGAGGCCCGGGCCAGCAGGACGGCGCGACCGACGTGCTCGCTGTAGGCCGCGGCCCACGGACCGTCCACCACCTCGAGCGCGGCGACCCGGCCCCAGTAGTCGACCTCCATCGCGCGGCCGGTCGGCACCGGCTCGCCCTCGACGGTCCGGCCCGGGAGCCGACTGGTGAGCACGCCGCCGGCCCAGGTCGCGGAGGTCCGCATCATCGAGGGGTTCTCGACCGTGCGGAGCACCCGACCGTGCTCGGGGTCGACCAGGCAGAACACCCGGTCGCCGACGGGCCCGTCGAGGGTCAGGTCGACCGACGCCTGCTCGGCGTGCCGGCCGCCCTTGACGGGGGTGAGTCCGATCCGGGTCACGTGCACCGGCACACGATCCCACGGCCCGGTTTCGGGTCGGTTTCCGACGACCGGTCAGCGGGACGGTCGGCCCGGCGACCTCCCGAGGGGGAAGGTCTCGACGGTCTCGTAGCGCGGCCGGCGGCGCGGGCCCTCGCCGAGGTGCGACTGCACGAGCGCGACCTCCTCGGCCCGCCAGGTCGGGCCGCGGTAGGCGTCGAGCACCCGGATCCACCGGGTCGCCTCGACCGGCCGGCCGGTGCGCGCCAGCGTCAGGTGCGGGTGGAAGCGACCACCGTCCACCTCGATGCCGGCCTTCGAGGCGGCCGCCCGGGACCCCGTGGCCAGCCGGGTCAGCTCGTCGCCGTCGGTCTCGACACCGGCGAACACCACCTTGGCCCGGGCCGGGTTGGGGAACGCTCCCCCGCCCGCGACGGTCACCGGGAACGGCGTACGACGGGCCGCGGCACGTCCCAGCCGGTCGAGCAGGTCGTCGAGCTGCCGGTCCGCGACGTCGGCGAGGAAGGCGAGGGTCAGGTGCCACTGCTCCGGCACGGTCCACCGGAAGCCCGGCTCCGCCTCCTGCCGCGGGCCGACGAAGGCGGCGAGATCCTCCAGCGCGGGGTCGGGCGGAACGACGGCGACGAACATCCGCATGCGACTACGGTGACACGCATGGACGAACCGGCGGACTACCGCTACGTGCTCGCCAACGAGCGCACGTTCCTCGCCTACACCCGCACGGCGCTCGCTCTGCAGGTCACCGGGCTCGGCGTGCTCCAGTTCCTCACCCGCGGTCAGAGCGAGGTCCGCTACACCTTCGGGATGGTTCTCGTGGTCGTCGGATCCGTGCTGGCGGTCACGGGCTACCGGCGGTACAGGTCCAACGACCGCTTGATCCGCGCCGGCGCCGAGATCGGCAGGTCCGGCTCGGCGACCCTGGCGGCCGTGGCCGTCATCATCGTGCCGCTGCTCGCAGCAGGCGTGCTGGTCCTGTTCGGCGTGTAACGGATCCGCTCCCGGCGGCGTCGAACCGGGTGAGACCGAGACACCACACGATCCGGGGGACATGCACCGGGGCGGCGCCGTCGACCGGCACGCCGACGTGTTCCACCCGGACACCAGGCTGCGCGTCTCCGTGGTCAGCACGAACGCGTCCGAGTTCGAGACCCGTGACCAGGTCCGTGCCGAGCCGGCCTCGCGCCGTACCACGACTACGGCGCCGGCGGTCCGTGACTCACATCCGCGAGGCACCGTCGCGGACGGCCTCCCGGATCCGGGTGTAGGTGCCGCAGCGGCAGATGTTGCGGATGCCGTCGAGGTCGGCCTCGGTGATCTCGCGGTCCTCCGCCTTCGCACGGTTGACCACGGCCACGGCGGCCATGATCTGGCCGGGCTGGCAGTAGCCGCACTGGGCGACGTCCCGCTCGATCCAGGCCTCCTGCATCGGGTGCAGCTCCTGGCCGACGGTGTCGGGCAGCCCCTCGATCGTGGTGATCTCGTCGGTCTCCTTGAGCGCGGAGACCGGCACCGAGCAGGGGTTGAACGCCTTGCCGTTGACGTGGCTGGTGCAGGCCTTGCAGACGTTGATGCCGCAGCCGTACTTGGGGCCGTGCACCCCGAGGACGTCGCGGAGCACCCAGAGCAGCCGGACGTGGTCGTCGACGTCGACCGTGACGCGCCGGCCGTTGAGCTGGAAGGTGTGCTGGGACATGAGAGCGCTCCCGTCAGTAGGTGTGGTCGAGGCCGTCGGTCGGCGACTGCGGGATCGGCGGGATCGTCGACTTCGGCGTGAACGCCAGCGGCTCGTCGTGGTTGATCGGGAAGCTCGTCGGCATCCTCCCGGTGGCCCGGGCGTAGGCGCAGGCGACCGCACCGCAGGTCGGGGAGACCCCGAACTCGCCGGCGCCGCCGGGCTGGGCCTGCTGCGAGGGCATCACGTGCACCTCGACCTCGGGCGGGACGTTCCACTCGCGGGTGTAGAAGTAGTTGTCCCAGCTGCCCTCGAGGAAGTAGCCGTCCTTGAAGTGCAGGCTCGACGTCAGCGTCATCGCGAGGGCGTCCATGATGCCGCCCTGCATCTGCGCCTCGAGGCCCTTGGGGTTGACGGCCAGGCCGACGTCGACCGCCATCACGACCTTGGTGACCCGGGGTCCGGTGACACCGTCGCGAACCGGTCGGTTCACGGTCTCCGGCCGGCAGTCGATCTCCACGAGGCAGGCGTTGACGCCCTTGTACTCCTTGTGGATCGCGATGCCCTGCGCCGTACCCGGGGGCATCGGGCGACCCCAGTCGCCTTCCTTGGCCACCTTGTCGAGGACGGCCCGGGTGCGGTCGTCCTTGGCGAGCTCGCGGCGGAAGGTGTACGGGTCCTTCTTCAGCGCGGCGGCCAGCTTGTCGGTGACCAGCTCGCGCGCGGTCGACACGTCGGGTGAGTAGACGTTGCGCATGCTGCTGGTGTTGAACGGCAGGTCGACCTCGTCGAGCAGCTGGTTGGTGGCGCCGTAGTCGTAGGGCACCTCCTGGCTGAGCGCGAACACCGTCTGGCTGAAGCCGATCTTGCCGACCGGCAGCTTGGCGGAGATCGCGGTCAGCAGCTCGCCGAGCCCGTGCCCGAAGTCGGTGACCACGCTGGTGTGCCGCTGCTCGTAGCTGAGCACCTCGCCGGCGGCGTACGTCGCCCGCACCCGGGACGTCGCCATCGGGTGGGTCCGGCCGACGCGGGCGTCGTCGGTGCGGTGCCACATCAGGCGCACCGGCTTGCCGAACGCCTTGGAGCACTGCGCCGCCTCGATCGCCGCGTCGTAGAAGAGCTTGCGGCCGAAGGAGCCGCCGCCCTCGATGACGTGGAAGGTGACGGCCGTCGGCGGCAGGCCCAGCTGGGTCGCGATCTCCTCGGCGGCGGAGATCGGGTTCTTGCAGGCGCCCCAGATCTCGGCCTTGTCCGCCCGCACGTCGGCGATGGCTGCGTTGGGCTCGAGGGAGCTGTTGGAGCGGAACCAGAACGTGAAGTCGGCCTCGACGCTCTTGGTGAGCGGACCGAGCTTCGGGACGGTCAGCGGGACCTCGGCGGCCTTGACCTTGGCGAGCACGTCGCGCTCGGACTGCCCGGCCAACGGCCCGTCCAGCCAGGCCACGTCGAGGGCGCGGACCGCGTCGATGCACTGGCCGAACGTCTCGCCGCGCACGGCGACGCCGGTCGGCACCAGGGCGACGTCGGTGATCCCGGGCATCGCCTCGACCGCGGCCTTGTTGCGGATGGCCTTGGGCTTGCCGTTGAGCGTGGGCGCCCGGCAGATCATCGTCGGCTTGGCGTCCGGGACCTGGAGGTCGAGGGTGTAGGTCTTCTTGCCGGTGACCGCCTTGCGGGCGTCGAGCCGGCCCTGTGGGGTGCCGATCACGGCGTACTCGGAGGCGGGCTTGAGGTCGACGGTCACGGACCGCGTCCGGTCGGTGGCGGCCTTCTCGGCGAGCTCGCCGTAGGTCACCGACCCGCTGGGGCCGGTGATCACGCCCGCCTTGGACTTCAGGAGGTTGACCGAGTCGCCGAGCGCGATGGAGGCCGCGTCGAGCAGCGCGCCCTTCGCCACGGCGGCGGCGACCCGGACCGGCGTGAAGGTCGCGACCGTGGTGTTCGAGCCGCCGGTGATCTGGTTGAAGACCAGCTCGGGGCGGGCCGGGGCCAGCGTCACGTGCACCTTCTCGACCGGCAGGTCGAGCTCCTCGGCGATCAGCATCGCGGTGGAGGTGGTGACGCCCTGGCCGTTCTCGGACCGGGGCAGCTCGAAGGAGGCGGTGCCGTCCTTCTCGATCACCACGGTGATCAGGTTGGCCGTCGGCCGAGCCGCGTCGGTGAGCGCGTCGTTGAGGTCGTAGACGGTGGCCGGCTGCGGGCCGCCCGGCAGGGCCGCGGCGGCGGGAGAGCCGGAACCCAGGCCGAGCTCGGCCGCCGCGGCCAGCGTGGGCGCGGCCACGAGGTACCCGAGGAAGCGGCGGCGACCGGGGTCCGGCGCCTGGGGCGGGGCACCCTCGTCGACCGGTGCGTGCTCCCGACCGGTCTTCTCGTCGGTGGTGCGCTGGCTGGGGAGGGGCGGGGTGCGCCGCGAGAGCGTCATCGGATGTCCTTCCACACTCGACCCGAGCGGTTGGTGAACGAACGTTCACCAACCGTGACACGCATCACTCGGCCCCGGGATGCCTCGGTCGCCCAGACCTCCGGGGCTCCGTTGTGCCGAGTGCACAACTCAGGAGACGGGCGGAGCGAGCAGGCGTCGGGCGCGCAGCGCCAGGGCCAGCTCCACGGGCGTGACGCCGCGGGTGAGGTCGTGCCCGGTCACCTCCGAGAGCCGACGCAGCCGGTTGAGCACGGTGTTGCGGTGGCAGTGCACCCGGCGGGCGGTCCGGCCGGCCGACCCGGAGGTCGCCACCCAGGCGTCGAGGGTGTCCAGCAGCGGCCCCCGCTCGGCCTTCGACAGCTCCAGCAGCGAGCCGAGCCAGGTCTCCACCAGCTGCCGCGCCAGCTCCGGGGACTGCACCAGCATCGCCTCGGGCAGCCGCTCGTCGAGCGCGGCGAAGGTGTCGCCGGGACCGAGGGTGCGCAGGGCCAGCGCGGCCTGCCGGAAGCCCGTCTGCACCTGCTCCAGCCCGTCGACCGGGCACGACGCGCCGGCCCGCACCTCGAGGGCGTCGCGCAGCGCGGCCAGCTCGCGGGACGGGTCCGGCTTGGCCAGCCGGAGCAGGCCGACGAGCGCGGCGCCGCGGGCCTGCCACACCGACTCGACGCGGCCGGCGGCGAGCCGGTCGCGGACGCGGCGTACGGCTTCGAGGTCGCGGGACGCGGGCTCGGCCACCACGACGACGTAGCGCCCGTCGACCGGGAGACCGAGGATGCGGGCCGCCTCGAAGGCGAAGCCCGGGTCCTCGCCGACCCCGGTCAGCAGCCCCTCCCAGACCGAGGAGCGGCGCTGCTCGTCGGCGCGCACCGCGCTGCGCTCGGCGTCGTGGTAGGCGGCAGCCACCTGCGCCGAGGACCGGTCCACCACCTCCCAGACCCGGGTGCCGAGGTCGAGCAGGGCGCCGTCGTCGATCCCGAGCGCGCGGGCCTCGTCCACGAGCGACTCCCACACCAGCCGGCCGCCCATCCGGAAGGAGCGGAGCAGGTCGTCGATCGGGAGGCCCTGCTCGGCGCGCCGGCGGCCGGTGGCACGGGCGGCGTCGTAGTACTCCTGGCCCTGACGGGCCTCGCCCCCGACGAGCTGGAGGATGCGCGCGAGGTTGTCGTGGCAGGACCGCCACAGGTCCGGCTCGGGGACCATCCGGCCGCCCCGGTAGCCCGGGTTGCCCTCCTGGATGGTCAGCACCAGCCGGTCGGCGAGGCTGTCCACCCGGCCCAGCACCTGTCGCGACAGCGACTCGGCGACGGTGCCCCCGCGAGACTCCCCCGACGGCCGCGACCGTTGCGCACCCACTCCCATGCACGCCTAACGCGCGAACGGTACGGAGGACACGGGCCATCAACCCGCATTAACGGCGAAAAGCCCGCCGGCCCGGCCGACGCCGGAGGCGAGCTTCCCCCTCCCAGGGGAGACAGCCGGGGTTCGGGCCGACGGGGGATTCAGTCCGAACCCCTGGCTGTCTCGCAGGGACAATGGTGCCTCAGCGGCCGTGAGGGAGGCATGCGGCAAACCACCCGCGGCCGTGAGGAAAGCGTGAAGAAAGCGGGTGACCTCCCTACGATCGTCGGATGGCGACAGTCCTGGTGGTCGACGACGAGCCACAGGTGCTGCACGCGCTGCGTCGCGCGCTCGAGGGCGAGGGCGACAAGGTGCTCACGGCCGCCACCGGCACGCAGGCCGTCGACCTCGCTGCCAGCCAGCCCCCCGACCTGGTGGTGCTCGACCTCTGGCTGCCGGACATCGACGGGGTCGAGGTCGTGCGGCGGCTGCGCGGCTGGCTCGACGTGCCGATCCTGATCCTGTCCGGGGACGCCGACGAGGAGCGCAAGGTCAGCGCCCTCGACAGCGGCGCCGACGACTTCCTGGCCAAGCCGTTCGGCTTCTCCGAGCTCACCGCCCGGCTCCGCGCCCTCAAGCGCCGCACCGTCCGCGACCAGGCAGAGCAGCGGCTGGAGTACGGCGACCTGGTGGTCGACCTGCCGCAGGGGGCGGCCGAGCTCGGCGGCTCGCTGCTGCGGCTCACGCCCACCGAGTGGCAGCTGCTCGAGGCGATGGTCACCCACCCCGGCAAGCTGCTGACCCACCGGTGGCTGGTCGCCCGGGTCTGGGGCGGCAGCCACGGCGACGAGAGCCGCCAGGCGCTCCGCACCCACATCCGCTCGCTGCGCGCCAAGATCGGCGACGACGCCAGCACCCCGCGCTACCTGCGCACCGAGAGCGGCGCCGGCTACCGGTGGCTGGCCGACCCGGTGACGGTCTCCCCCGACGAGGCGCCCGCCCCGCCCGTCGTACGTCGTCCGGCGCCGGCCGACCACGCACCGGCGACGACCACGCTGCACGACCTGAACAACGTGCTGACCGCCCTGCACCTCGCCCTCCACCTGGCCCAGAGCAAGGTCGCGCGGCTCGGCGACTCGGCCACGCCCGGGGAGCGGGATGCCGCGGCCGAGAAGGCGCAGGTCCAGCTGCGCCGTAGTGTGCACCTCGTGGACCGGGCCGGGGATCTCGCACGCAGCCTGCGGGAGGCCTGGGAGGACGAGGTCGACTCGGCCTGACCGACTGACGACAGGGCAGGGGTAGGTCGCGGATGGCAGTGGTGGTGATCGCCGAGGACGACCGCGACATCCGTGAGCTCGTCGAGCTGATCCTCGACGAGGACGGCTACACGACGGTGTCTGCGAGCGACGGCCTCGGCGCCCTGAACGCCTGCCGCGCGAAGCGGCCCGACGTGGTGCTGCTGGACGTGAGCCTGCCGGGGGAGCTGACCGGCCTCGAGGTGTGCCGGCGGATCCGGGCCGACGAGGACCTGCACACGGTGCGGGTGATGCTGCTGACCGCGCGGGCCCGCGAGCAGGACGTCAGCGCCGGCTACGCGGCCGGTGCCGACGACTACCTGGTGAAGCCCTTCAACCCCGGTGAGCTGACTCGCCGGATCGAGGAGCTCCTGCGGCGCCCGCGTCGCTAGCGCCGCCTGCGCCCACCAACAGCGGCAGCCGGACCTCGAAGCGGGTCCCGCGCCCGGCCTGCGAGGAGACGGCGACGGTGCCGCCGTGGCCGTGCACGATGCTGCGCACGATCGACAGCCCGAGGCCGGTGCCGGGGATCGCCCGCTGCTGGACCTCTGCCGACCGGAAGAACCGCTCGAACAACCGGGCCTGCTCCGCGTGGGTGATGCCGATGCCGGTGTCCTCGACGGTCAGCAGGGCGGACCCGCCGACGGTGGCCAGTGCCAGCCGGACCCGGCCGGGGTCCTCGGTGAACTTCACGGCGTTGGTGACCAGGTTGGTCAGCGCCCGGTCGAGCTGGTCCTCGTCACCGGACACCACGACGGGTACGTCGCCCGGCTCGACGACCCACTCGAGGCGGCGGTGGTGCCGCATCGCCTCGGTCGCCTCGCTGCTGCGCTGCACCACCCGGCGCAGGTCGACCGCGTCGACCCGGAGGGAGAAGGTGCCCGCCTCGATCCGGGACAGGGTGAGCAGGTCCTCGATGAGGGCCTGCAGCCGCAGGCCGTTGCTCTCGACGCGGCCGAGCAGCCGCGCCTGCTGCTCGCTGAGGCCGCCGCCGGTGCCGCGCATCAGCATCTGGGTGTACCCCAGCACGCTGGTGATCGGCGTGCGCAGCTCGTGGCTGACGGTGGACACGAAGTCGGTCTTGGCCCGGTCGACCTCGTTGAGCCGCTCGACGGCCTCCCGCTCCTTGGACAGCGCCACCCGGAGCATGTCCTCGACGCGGCGTCGCTCCGTGACGTCCTCGGCGACCCCGAGGTAGCCCACGACCCGTCCGGACGGGCTGGTCATCGGGCTGATGGTCAGCGACATGGTGATCTTGCGGCCGTCCTTGCGGATGTACTTCCAGTCCCGCTTCTCCGGCCTGCGGTCCGGCGCGACGCCTGCCACGAGCACCCCGAAGGTGGAGTCGAGCCCCAGCTCCTCGCTGCGGTCGTCCATCTCGTCCGGGTCGTGGAAGATCGCGGGCGTCACCTTGCCCACGACCTCCTCGGCGGTCCAGCCGAGCAGCCGCTCCGCGCCGGGGTTGTAGAACGTGATGATGCCGTCGGGGTTGGTGCCGATGATCGACGTACCGGTGGTGGCGGCGAGGACCTGGTCGACAAGCCGCTGCGCGAGCCGCTCGTCGGTCACGTCGATGCCGGTCATCACCATGTGCAGGCCGGCTTCGGCCTCGTCGAGGTAGGCGCACGACCAGGCGACCGTGCGCCGCGGACCACCGCGGACCGCCCACTCGTCCTCCACGACGGACGGGAGCGGCGCAGGCCCGGGGTTGCGGGCACCGAGCCGGGCGTGGAGCAGGTCGCCGAGCCCGACCCCGAAGACGTCCCAGGCCCGCGCACCGAGCACGTCCTCGGCCCGCAGACCGCTCACCTTCTCGGCCGCGGGGTTGAAGCGCACGATGCTGCCGTGCTCGTCGAGCACCACGATGAGCGTGTTCGCGGTGTCCAGGACGGCCGCGGTGAAGTCCCGCTCGTGCTCCAGGTCGACCTGGGCCAGCCGCTCGGCGGTCAGGTCGACCAGCTGCACGCTCAGCATCCGGCGACCACCGGGTCGGTCGAGAGCCGAGGCGGCCAGCCGCACCCAGCGGCAGGACGTGCCGCCGAGGCGCACCTCACGGATCCAGCCGGACGACCGTCCCTCGAGGATGTCGACACACGCGCACTGCATCGCCTCGCGGTCGTCGTCGTGCAGGCCACTTCCCCACGGACGTCCCAGCAGCTGCTCGGGCTCGGCACCGAGAAGCCGGGCCGCGACGCCGTTCGCCTCGTCGACCACCAGACCGGACGGGGTGGCCCGAAGCAGCAGCATCCCGATCAGGGAGTCGCTGAAGCTGCGCCGGAAGCGCTCCTCTCCCGCGAGCGCCTGCTCCAGAGAGACCAGCCGCTGGCGCGTCGAGAGGGCGAGAGGCAGGACGACGAGGGCGAGACAGACGAGGTAGGCCTGCATCACGGCGCTGACGACCTCGGGCTCGAGGCCGTCCTTGAGCATGTCGTGGGCGATCGGCCCGTTGCCGAGGCTGGTCATCACCGAGGCCACGACGCCGGCGACGAGCAGCTGCACGGTCACGCCCCGCACCGGTAGCCGCATCGCGCCCCACATCAGCAGCGGGATCGGCAGGAAGTCGACCGGGAGGTGCTGCCCCGGCCCGAAGACCGTCGCGAGCGCCAGCAGCACGAGCAGCGACTGCGCCGCCAGCTCCGCACGCCCGGCGCCGGCGCGAGGTCCGGAGACGTCCATGCCCAGCGGGCTGATGAGCAGGACCGAGGCGGCATTGAGCGCCATCACGCTGATCGCCGTCTGCACGAGAGGCCTGCCGAGAGCCGACGACAGGGCCGCGGCGATCACGACCCCCGTCACGGCGCTGCCGACGATCGTGGCGACGAGAAGCAGCCACAGGTCCTCGAGGGTCTGCAGGCGGACCCGGCCCTGGGAGCGACGGGCCAGCACCGCCATCACCACGAGCGTGCCGGCGACGTTGGCGACGCCGAGCGCGATGGCCACGAACACCGGGCGGCCGGCCCACAGGGCGCTGATCGCGACCGCGAAGGGCATCGCGGCCAGGAAGAGCGGGCGCCACGCACGGGGGCTGCGGGCCAGGAACGCGACGGCGATCCCCGAGGTCGGCCACCAGGCCGCGAGCGTGGAGCCGTGCGGCTGGTAGTGGACTGCGGCGAATCCGATCACGACCAGCAGCACCCAGGTGAGGGCAGCCGACAGCAGCCAGCGACGACGCTCCGCGCGCACGGCTCACTCCTCCCGGTCGACACCCCGGTTGCCGCACATCCTCGTGCCCGGGGCCGGGCACCACGGCGGACCTCACGGAATCTTCACGGACGGGGCACCGCCGGATCCGCCCGGTTGACACCTCCGGCGACCGGCCGATGTGGGCTCGGCCTGACCGTTCGGGCATAGCGTGAGCGGTGAACGGGCATCACGGTCGCCCGTTGGCCATTCCCCGATACTGCAGGCCACGGAGGCGAATCACTGATGTTCACGGCGAAATCCGGCACAACGGCCCACATGAACCGGGCAGGAAAGTCTGCCCAACCGGGCTCGGAGATGCCCGTTCCCTCATGCAGACTGCTGGCGTGGCCCAGGTCACACGGATCGGATCGGGAGGGGGCGCGATGAAGGCGGACGAGCGTCAGCGCCAGATCCTGGTCCGGGCCCGCGCGAACGGCCGGGTCGAGGTCGGCGCCCTCGCCGCGGACCTCGCCGTCGCCGAGGAGACCGTGCGTCGCGACCTGCGTGAGCTCGTCGACCGGGGCGTGCTGCAGCGGGTGCACGGCGGCGCCTACCCGGTCGAGAGCGCCGGCTTCGAGAGCACCATCAAGCACCGCTCGACCTCGCTCGTCGCCGAGAAGCGCCGGATCGCGACCGCTGCGGCCGAGCGGCTGCACGGCGCCGAGACGGTGTACGTCGACGAAGGCGTCACGCCGCAGTTCGTCGCCGAGGCGATCCAGCCCGAGAGCCCGGTCACGGTCGTCACCTCGTCGCTGCTGGCCGCCGGCGCCCTGGCCGACACGCAGGACGTCACGGTCCTCCTCCTCGGGGGACGCATGCGCGGACGCACACTCGCGACGGTCGACCACTGGGCGTTGCGGATGCTCAACGAGCTGGTGATCGACCTCGCGTTCATCGGGGCCAACGGGATCTCTCGCGAGCACGGCCTGACCACGCCCGACCCTGCCGTGGCCGCGGTCAAGAACGCCGTCATCGAGCGGTCCCGGCGCCGCATCTTCGTCGGCCTGCACACGAAGTTCGGAGCCTCCAGCTTCTGCAGGTTCGCCGACATCTCGGACTTCGAGGTGCTGGTCACCGACACCGGGCTGAGTCCCGGAGAGGCCCGCCGGTTCTCCGTGCTCGGGCCTCAGGTCGTCCGGGCCTAGCACGTCGGCAGCAGAGGAGAACCAAAACAACGACACACGACCCCGGGCCACCCGGCCCGGCACTCAACCGGAGGTAACAGTGGTGACCAGATCCACGAGCAGGATCGCGATGGCGCTGGCCCTGCCAGCGGTAGCCGGGCTCGCATTGTCCGGTTGTGCCGGCGCGGGTGGCGGTGGCGGGGGCGGTGGCAGCGGCTCCAAGTCGATCAACGTCCTCATGGTCGGCAACCCGCAGATGGTGGACATTCAGAAGCTGACGAAGGACAGCTTCACCAAGGACACCGGCATCAAGGTGAACTACACCGTGCTGCCGGAGAACGAGCTGCGCGACAAGGTGACCCAGGACGTGGCCACCGGTGCCGGCCAGTACGACGTCGCCACCGTCGGCGCCTACGAGGTGCCGATCTGGGCGGGGAACAGCTGGCTGCACGAGGTCGACTCGTACGCCGACAAGGACTCCTCCTACGACAAGGCCGACCTGCTCAAGCCGATGGTGCAGTCGCTGTCCGGTGAGGACGGCAAGCTCTACGGCCTGCCGTTCTACGGGGAGTCGTCCTTCCTGATGTACCGCAAGGACGTCTTCGACAAGAAGGGCCTGACCATGCCCGAGCGGCCGACCTGGCCGCAGGTCGCCGCCCTTGCGGCGAAGGTCGACGGCGCCGAGCCCGGCATGAAGGGCATCTGTTTGCGCGGCCTCCCCGGCTGGGGCGAGATGTTCGCCCCGCTGACCACTCTCGTGAACACCTTCGGGGGCACCTGGTTCGAGAAGGACTGGACGGCGAAGGTGAACGCCCCGGAGTTCAAGCAGGCCGTGAACTTCTACGTGAACCTGATCAAGGCGCACGGGGAGCCCGGCGCCTCGCAGGCCGGCTTCACCGAGTGCCTGAACGCGATGAGCCAGAGCAAGGTCGCCATGTGGTACGACGCCACGTCGGCCGCCGGCTCGCTGGAGGACCCCAGCGTGAGCAAGGTCGCCGGCAAGGTCGGCTACGTGCACGCACCGGTGCTCAAGACCGACGCGTCCGGCTGGCTGTGGACCTGGGCATTCGTGATGCCGAAGACCACCAAGAACGCCGACGCCGCCTCCCAGTACATCCTCTGGGCCACTAGCAAGGACTACGAGCACCTCGTGGGCGACAAGCTCGGCTGGTCGCGGGTCCCCGCCGGCAAGCGGCAGAGCACCTACTCGATCCCGGAGTACAAGAAGGCCTCCGCCGCCTTCGGTGAGATGACGTTGAAGTCGATCGAGGAAGCCAACCCGGAGGACCCGGGCGTGCAGCCACGGCCCACCATCGGTGTGCAGTTCGTGGACATCCCGGAGTTCCAGGACCTCGGCACCAAGGTGTCCCAGGACATCGCCGCCGCGATCGCCGGACGCGGGACCGTCGACGACGCCCTCAACAAGGGGCAGCAGCTCGCCGAGCAGGACGTCACCAAGAAGTACCAGCAGTAGCCCAGGTACCGACGTGGGGCGGGTGGGCTCGTACGCCCGCCCCGCGCCGGCTCCGGCACCACCCGGACCCAGCCAGCAGCACCCGGAGGAAGCATGAGCGTGCAGGCACGAGCCGAGGCCCCCCCGACCACGGCCCACAAGCGAGGCAGGAAGAAGCCGCCCAGCACCATGTCCAGCGCGGAGAAGTGGCGCCGGCGCGTCCCGCTGCTCCCCGCCCTGATCTTCACGATCTTCATCACCCAGATCCCGTTCCTGCTGACGATCGCCATCTCGACGCTCAACTGGAACGTGCTCCAGCCGGGTGAGAGAGCAGCTTCCCTGGGGATGGGCAACTACTCGTCGTTCGCCGGGCTCAGCAACTACGGCACCGTCTTCACCGACACCCGGCTGCGGAATGCGGTGATCAACACGATCGTGCTCACCGCCACCGTCGTGGTCCTCAGCCTGCTGATCGGCTTGGCCCTGGCGGTCCTCCTGGACCGGAGTTTCCCGGTCGCGGCCTGGCCCGCACGTTGCTCATCGCGCCGTTCCTGGTGATGCCGGTGGCCTCGGCGCTGCTGTGGAAGCACGCGCTCTACAACCCCGACTACGGCCTGCTCAACGGCGTCCTGAACTGGATCTGGCGGCTGTTCGGCGCACAGGAGGGCCCGACCGTCGACTGGGTCTCGGCCTTCCCGATGCCCGCGGTCATCGCGGCGCTGGTCGGCAGTGGACGCCCTTCATGATGCTGATCCTGCTGGCCGGCTTGCAGTCGCAGCCCGGTGACGTGCTCGAGGCCGCGAAGATCGACCGCGCCGACGGCCTCCAGACCTTCCGCTTCGTCACGTTGCCGCACCTGCGGCAGTACATCGGCTTCGGCCCTGCTGGGCTCGATCTACGTCCTGCAGACCTTCGACCAGATCTTCACGATCACCCAGGGCGGGCCCGGGTCGGCCACGACGAACCTGCCCTACGAGATCTACCTGACGATGTTCCGCAAGTACGAGTACGGCGAGGCCGCGGCCGCCGGGGTCGTGGTCGTCATCGGCACGATCGTCGTGGCCACCTTCGCCTTGCGCACCATTCGTCCTTGTTCACCGAGGAGGCCTCCCGATGAGCACCACCGCTGACACCGCACGGAACCCGTCGCGCCCGAGGACCAGGCGGCGGTCCAGCGACGCCGTCGCCGCAAGGTCAAGGACGACACCGCCGCCACCGCGGGCCCGGGATGGGCGATCCTGGCCTGGCTGCTGACGCTCCTGTTCTTCACCCCCGTCGCCTGGATGGTGCTGACCTCGCTGCACCAGGAGTCCGACGCCGCGACCAACCCGCCATCGATCTTCGCGGGCCTGACGTTGGAGAACTACGTGGCGGTCTTCAACCGAGGAGTCGCTACGTTCCTCATCAACTCGATCACCGCGAGCGTCGTGTCCGTGATCTTCGTTCTCCTGCTCGCGGTGCCGGCGGCCTACGCCCTCTCCATCAAGCCGGTGGAGAAGTGGACCGACGTGATGTTCTTCTTCCTGTCCACGAAGTTCCTGCCGCCGATCGCGGCGCTGCTGCCGATCTACCTGATCGTCAAGCAGGTGGGGATGCTCGACAACGTCTACACGCTGGTCTTCCTGTACACCTCGATGAACCTGCTCGATCGCGATCTGGATGATGCAGTCGTTCCTCGCCGAGGTGCCCAAGGAGGTGCTCGAGGCCGCCCAAGTGGACGGCGCCAGCCTGATTCGCACGCTGGCCAGCATCGTCGTGCCGATGACCGCGCCCGGCCTGGCCGCGACCAGCCTGATCTGCTTCATCTTCAGCTGGAACGAGTTCATGTTCGCGGTGAACCTCACCGCGACCCGGGCCTCGACGGCGCCGATCTTCCTGGTCGGCTTCATCTCCAGCCAGGGCCTGTTCCTCGCCAAGCTGCTGCGCCGCTGCGACGCTGGTGTCCCTGCCGGTGCTGATCGCCGGGTTCGCCGCCCAGGACAAGCTGGTCCGTGGCCTGTCGCTCGGCGCGGTGAAGTAGTCGCCGCGGTGGGTCGAGCCTGTCGGGACCACTCGGGTGGTCCCGACGAAAACGGGTGGTCGACACGACAACGGGTGGTCGAGCCTGTCGAGACCACTCCCGAACGAGAGGGCCTGAGATGCGTGTGAGCGTGCTCCGGGGAGCCGGGGACCTGGTCGTCGAGGACCGTCCCGCTCCGGTGCCGGGTCCCCATGACGTGCTGGTGCAGGTGGCGTCGGTGGGGGTGTGCGGTTCGGACGTGCACTACTTCGAGCACGGCCGGATCGGCAGCCACGTTGTCGAGGCCCCGCTGGTGCTCGGCCACGAGGCGTCCGGCGTCGTCGTCGAGGTGGGTGCCTCGGTGACCCGGCTGGCCGTGGGGCAGCGGGTCTCGGTCGAGCCGGGCGTTCCCGACTTCTCCTGCGAGCAGTGCCTGGCCGGCCGCTACAACCTCTGCGAGGACATGCGGTTCTACGCGACGCCGCCGATCGACGGGGCGTTCGCCGAGCTGGTCACGGTGCACGAGCAGTTCGCGCATCCCGTGCCGGACTCGCTCAGCGACGACGCGGCCGCCCTGCTCGAGCCGCTGTCGGTCGGGTTGTGGGCGTGCCGCAAGGGCGAGGTCGGCGCGGGCACGCGGGTGCTCGTGACGGGCGCCGGCCCGGTCGGGCTGGTGGCCATGCAGGCAGCCCTCGCCCTGGGTGCGG
>CAVPRC010000007.1:0-75745 GCA_963707755.1 uncultured Actinomycetota bacterium
GAGGCCGCGGGACGCCGTTGAGAAGAACGGCCGCCCCCGCGAGAGGGCTGCGCCGGAGCGTCAGGCGATGACGGCGTCGACGGTTCTTCAACGCGCTGGGTTGGGAGGACTCGCACGGAGCTGTGGCAACCGCGCTTTCGGCGGCGGGACGGCGATCGTCGGGGTGATCTACTCCGCCATCCGCACCCTGTTCCGCGCCGTCAGCACGGTGACGTGGGGATTGGTCCAACTTCAGCTGCCGGCCCTCGGCTGGCCATGGGTGTCCGCTACCGGCGACTGGACGTGCTAGGACTCGACCGCCTCGAGCCTGCCAGCGTCTACTGCGCAGCGACCGAGAACGAGGCGCGGCTTTGCACGGGCGACCCGGTCACGATCGTCGGTGGAGGCAACTCCGCCGGCCAAGCAGCCGTCTTCCTGGCCAGGCAGGCAGCAGCGGTGAACCTCGTCATCCGCTACGACGACCTGTACCGGGACATGTCCCGTTATCTCGCCGACAGGGTGTCGCGCACACCTCGGGTGCAGATCTGGCGCAACTGCGAGGTGAGCGAGCTGGTCGGTTCGGCCACGCTCGCCGCGGTCGTGGTCCGCGACCTGCTGCACGGCGAAGAGCGACCTCTGGAGACCACGGCGCTCTTCGTCCTCATCGGGTCGATGCCGCACACCACGTGGCTCCAGGGGCAGATTCCCCTGTACGACAAGGTTTTGTGCGCACCGGATCGGCGAGGGAGCCCGCTGCGGGGATGTTCGAGACGGCCCGTCCCGGCGTCTTCGCGGTCGGTGACGTGCGCAGCGGCTCGGTAAAGCGTGTGGCCTTGGCCGTTGGTGAAGGTGCGATCGCCGTACGCCAAGTGCACGACTTCCTCGCTACTGCCGGACGACGCTGACAAGCGCTGCTTACCCCTTCCGCAGGCCCTGGTCCCAATCCTGCCGGTACGTGTACGCGGCGGCCCGAACCGCTTCGTCGCTCTCCAGACCCGCCCCGAGAGCTCCGCCCAGCGTTGCGAGGGAGCTGGTGAGCCACACCAGCTTCATGTAGTCGCCAACTCGAACCGCATGCCCGATGCCCTCCTCGAACAGCTGTGAAGGCACCAGAACCGGTGAGGTCAGCAGTGCGAGCAGGAGGAGCGCGGCGTAGAGGGAGAGCACACCCAGCACGACCGTTGCCGTGGTAGCCAGGTTGAAGAGGGTTACCTGCTTGCGACCGACCGGATGCGACGCGTGTTCCCACAGACCAGCTCCGGCGATCAGCGCGACGGTGATCGCTGCGACAGACCCCACCGTGATCGCCGAGAGTCTGATCCAGCCGAGCGCGTCGCTCAGCTGCCAGATGTCGGGGGTGACGAGCGCGAACACTCCCGTTGCTAGAGCGGCGGTCAGCGCTCTCGACAGTCCGATTGCAAGCCTCCACGGCTGGTTGGCCCGGATCATTCCGATCAGTAGTCGCAGGTTCCCGCTGAGGACCCTCGCGGTGAACATGCACGCTGCCGTCTTCCTCGGGCTGCTGGCTCCTTCCGAGCTCGCGGGCGCGGCGTCCGAGACCGGCAACAGGGCCCGACAGGGCGTGGTCCTCCGTGTCCCCGAGCAAGGTGCGCACGAGGCCGACGACCGTGTCACGGGTGCGTCGACGCAGTCCGATGGCGCCGAGCGCCGGTAGGCACACGACAGCCACGCCGTGCAGAGGGCTCGCGTGAGCCACCACCGGTCGCCGGTGAGCCTTCAGTGGCAGATCGGTGAGGCAGACGACCAGATCCCAGTCTTCCTTCAAGAGCCGGTCCCTTGCCGCGGCGACGAGGGCGGCGTCGTCGGCAGGTGGATGCACGAGTGCGTCGACCACGGTTGGCACCCGCCACTGGACGGTGGGCAGGTGCAGACTCAGCTCGGCGTGCAGGTCGTCTGCGAGGGTCGATGCAATCTCAGTGGCCGTACCCGGAGCCGAGATGAGCCCGATCGCCACCTCGTCCGTGCTCATGGGGGAGCGGCCGGCCTGCGCCGAGGGTTCCGTCCTTCCTGCGTCATGGTGCGAGTGTCGGATCACCACTGCGTCGTGAAGCAAGAGGCGCGGTCCGGCGGCATGGATGGCGCAAGGACCCGTCGGCGGGGCCGGATCGCTGCCCTACGGGACGTGTGCGACGAGGACGGCAACGTCGTCTTGATCCTCGCCCGGATGGAGCTCGAGCGCGCTGTCGAGGACCGTGTCGAGCATCGAGGGGCAAGCCCTCCAACAGTTCGCCGAGGCGGCGTACTCCCTCATCGATGTCGTCGGCCCGGGTCTCGACCAGCCCGTCCGTGTAGAGGAACAGAACGGCGTCGGCCGGCAGTAACGTGCTGCGTTCGTCCCATTCCTGTCCGATGCGCAAGGGTGGCCCCGTCTCGAGCTCGATTGGGCTCAGCACCGTGCCTGCCAGTGTCGGCCTCAACAGAGCCGGCGCCAGGTGCCCGGCAGACGCGACTGTGGCGACGCGGGTATCGAGGTCGATGTGCACGACCAGAGCTGTGGCGAACAGGTCGCTGTCGATCCGGTCGAGCCAGTCTGAAGCACGCGCTAGGACGGTGGCCGGGTTCTTGTCCTGGCGCGCCGCGACCCGAGTAACCGCCCGGAAGCTTTGGCATGAGGGCCGCTGCACGGGAGTCGTGACCTTCTACATCCCCCATGACCAGCATCAGACCGTCGTCAACGGGCACCGCGTCGAACCAGTCGCCGCCGACGTCGAGTGTTCGGTCACCAGTGCGGTAGTGCGTGGCCAGCTCCACCGAACCGGTCTGGTGGGCCACCTGTGGTGGCAGGTTTCGCGGGAGGGGGAAGATGCGGGGCCGCTCGGCGGTGCGGCGGCGCTCGGCGCCGGAGGTGACGCACTCGCTGAGGCCGAGTCGTCCGGCCTGATCCGGGTGGAAGACCACGAGGTCCAGATGCGGCATCCGCTGGTCTGGTCCGCGGTCTACACGGCGACCACCAGCAGCTTCACCCGGGCACCGATGACACATCAGCGCCTGCGACAGACGAGTCGCGGGCCCGTTCCCGAACGATGCGCTCAAGGTGGCCGAGATTGCCGGCGGTTGCTGGCCCGTCACCGTGAGTGAGCAGCCATCGAGATCGGCTGGCTGATTCCATCTACAACTCAACAGAGCAATCCCCACGGAGACACGGCCTGCGCGACGCCCGCCCAGCGAGAGCGAGAGGCCCTACGTTCCCGAGAAGCTCCGAGCCCGTTCCGAGTGCGAGCAATCCTGTTCCGGTGAAGTTCGGCCCTCATCCGCGACGTGCGGGGAACGGGCTGATCAGAGCTATAGTCCCCATGTCCGAGAGGCCCGGGACATGGGCACATTTGCTCGGAGAACCCTCGGGACTTCCCTCAGGACTACGCCCGTCTGATTCATTGCCCATGAACCTGCGGCCGAGTATGCCTCACGCCGTTTGGTCCCAAGTCCGCAAGGCCGTGGCGTGAGCTCTGACCGGTTTTGGGGCGGTTCTTCGTCGGGGGTCGGCACGGGCTCCATCGGGCGTCGGCGCACTGTCGGGTCTGTGGGTCACACCGGGCGTGATCGCACGCTGGGCGTTCACGTCCGCTTCTCAGTTGTACTTCTGCAGTCGCTCGGCGATCGGCCCCAGGGAGTGAAGGGTGCGTGTCGCCCGTTGTGCGCAATGTCTGCCCGCACGACGACGGGTGGCGGTCATCAAGCGTCGGTGCCCGCGATGCGGGACATCACGTGCCGACAATTTTTCCGCACCGTCGCACTGGAGTCTTGCGCGTTCGAGCCGAGGGTCGTAGCCACGTCTCCACGCCGAGCAGGAGCATGCGGGTGAGTCTCCGGAAAGCCGAGAGCGCCGGGACTGCTCGAGGGATGGGCTTGCCCAGGTCTCTCGCGCTACTAGCGCCGACCGTGGAGTAACCCACCCCTCCCGTGGGCACGGAAGAGATGGTGGCTCGGAGGCCGACGAACCCGAGTTGGACTTTCGTGTCAGGGCGGGTGCCAGCGGAGGACAACAAGCGGAAGGAAGCTGGAGATGATCGAGATCAAGAGCCGATGGGAGAGCGTCACGGGCAAAGAGCAATGGGCCGCACGCGGTGCCTCGTTCATGGCGAAGGTCAAGGCCACGAAGATGGTGTGGTTCCCGCCCGAGCCCGTGGAGACCGGCAAGCAGGCGGCCGCGACGGCCAAGAAGGCGACCAAGAAGGCGACCACGAAGTCGACCGGTGCTGCCAAGAAGGCGACCAAGAAATCGACCGGTGCTGCCAAGAAGGCGACCAAGAGCACCAAGAGCGTGACCAGCCCAGTGCGCAGGAAGAAGACATGACGCGCCCGAGGGCCGGCCTTGCCGCTATGACGACGACCCCCGGTCGCGCGCAATGCGGCATGTGCGGATGTCAGGCAACGACGTCAGCGCCAGGCAGGCGATCTCGACCGACGAGGTAGACCGCAGGCCACCCGCAAAGCTCAGACGTGACCGCTCAGCTGGGCCAGCCGGGCCGCGAGCGCATCGACCATCGCGCTGGCCTTCTTGGCCGAGATCGCCGACGTGCGGCTGCCACCTTGGGCGGACACCGGGAGCACGTCGACCGAGAGCTTCGCGCCGCCGGCCAGCGCCCGCAGATCGTCGATCTTGTCGCCGAACGGTGACCCACTCCCGGGTGAGTAGTAGTGCACGACGTCTTCCAGCTCATCGGCGTACAGGTCGGTCTTGGTCACGGCGATGACGAGCCAGACCGGCTTGTCGCGGCGTACGGCCATCGAGGCGATCCGGTGCGAAGTGATCGCCCAGTCCTCAAGCTCTGCGGCGAGCTGCTCCTCGCGGGTGGCGGTCGCCGTGCCGGTCGTGCCGGCCGTACGCCGCGGCGTGGCGTGACCGTTGGCGACCACGTGGATCACCCCGTCGACCGGTTCGTCGTGGAAGACCTCGTCGAGGGCCCCGAGCCGCGTCGCCGCGTTGTCGCCGGGCACCACCAGGAAGCGGAAGCCCTGCAGCCGGGGAGAGCGGCGGGTACGGCGCTCCATGACCGCCGAGCCGACCTCGGCCACGCCGTCGCCAGAGGTACGCCGCGCGAGCCGGTCGGCGAGCTGGGTCTTGCCGACGCCGGTCATCCCGGTCACGGCCACCGTTGGGAAGCGCCGCCTGAACAGCCGGCTCATCCGCTCGGGCGCCGACGCCAGACCAGTCAGCACGCCGCCGGCGATCGTCGCACCGAGGACGGTGTGACCCGAGCCGGGCAGGATCGTCCGCAGTCGGGTTGCTGTGCGGGACACGGGGCCTCCTCGGCCTTGCGAATCAGGAGGGGCTAGGAGGCCCGAGCCTACTTTCCGCCGATACGGCTCGCGTCGCCACGGTGAGGGAGTCGACGACCGTGAAGCCCGGTCCGTACTGCTGTGGCGCATGCGGTAACGGTTGCAGGCCGAGGACGTCACATGGCCAAGCAGGACACCCATCAACAGGGGTTCGCGGTGGAGGTGCCTCGCCCCGAACCGGCGACCGACCCCTCGTTCACAAGCCGAGCAAAGAGTCAGGCAGTCAGCTGCTCGAATGAGCGGATCGCGACCGAGCGCCCGCGCCGCGCTCGGTCCGCCCGGCGCTCATCCGAACCGTGCGGTCGACGAGACCGGCTGGAGGTGGTTCGTGGCTGGCGAGGAGCACCGTCTGGCCCCAGCGCCGTCCTTCCTCGACGAGGTCGTCGACGAGTCCGCGCGCCTCCGGGTCGAGGCCGGCGTACGGCTCGTCGAGCAGCAGCAGGTCCGGGCGGCGGACGAGGGCGCGGGCCGGAGCGCCAGGCGCTGGCGCATGCCCTGCGAGAAGCCGCTGACGCGGACCCTGGCCACGTCCTCCAGCCCGACCCGCTCCAGCGCTGCTCCCACCCGGTCGGTGGACGCGCCGTACAGGGCGCAGACGAAGCGGAGGTTCTCGGCCGCCGTCAGGTCGGCGTAGCTGCGCGGCTCGTGGCCGACGAGCTCGAGCCGGGCGCGGATCCACGACCGGTGCCGGACCAGGTCGGCACCCAGGACCGTGCCGGTTCCGAACGTCGGCGACAGCGCGGTCGCCACGATCCGCAGCAGGGTCGACTTCCCGGACCCGTTCGCGCCTTCGACCAGCAGGACCTCGCCGTTGCCGACCGTGAGGGTCAACGCAGTGACGGCGGCCGACCCGTCGAACAGGCGGGTCACGCGCTCGAGGCGGACGGCGGTCATCAGGGACCCCCCAGCAGGTGGGCCGGCGAACGTCCGGCCAGGGAGCGACCCGGCGGAGCGGGTCGGTCGGAGGCTCAGACCAGGTTTGTTGAACGGCGGTGCTGATGTCTTACCGCCGTCCGGGACATTTTCTGGGACCAGTGGATGACATGTGCGGAGATCGGGTCGTCGACCGATTGGCCTCGATCAAGGCTCTTGCTGCTACGGCCTATGCATCCCGAGTCGACCGGGTGGGTGAACCTGGTTGGCGCCGATGGGGTTGCGCCACCGGCCCTTAGTTGTCGGCGCCGGGGTCTCGGTAGTCGGCGAGGTGGATCTTCTCGCCGTCCTTGTGGCACCGCTCGCAGGACAGGTAGTCCTCGCCGTCATCGTTCTGAAGCGTCTGCCAGTGGTGGACGCCGATCCGGCACAAGAAGGATGGACTAGGCATACCTCGACTGTGAGTCCAGGACGTCGTTCGGGCCATAGCCCCTCGGCACTACATCGAACGAGAGCCCCCGTGGAATCCCGTCCGCGTCCTTGACGCGCCGCCGTGGACTTGGGACGCCCTCCATGCCACGGTGGGAGTGACCCTCCGGGGAGGTGCAGCACCGTGACCGATGCAGACCGGACCAGCGCTCAGGGTGAGTCGTGCCCCGACTGTCGCGCATTCGTGGCCGACCTGGACGCGCACAAGCGATGGCACTCGAGGCTGGTCTCTGACCTTGCGCACGCCGTCGAGAACGAGATCACGCGCAAGCAGGGCTCGGGCTAGGGAGCCGTCGGCGAGGGCTGGTCGGTCGGCGAGGGCTGGGGGCGATCGGTCGGCGAAGGCGGTCGGTCGGCGAAGGCTGGTCGGTCGGCGAGCCCGTCGCTGTGTAGACGAAGACGGCGTGCGCCAAGGGGTCGCCGGCCGCCCGGAAGTCGAAGCCGTCCGAAACGAGGAGCGCGCCGTCGACGTACGCGACTGCGCGAGCGTCCAGGACTCCGGAAGGCAGCAGGTCGAACCGCCAGTTGACGTCCCTGCTCTCCCAGTCCACGCTGACGAGCTCCGTCTGGCGCTCGGCGGGGGGCGGGGGTGCCAGCGTCCGAGTCACGAAGAGCTCGGTGCCGTCGGGGGAGAAGTCCATGCCCAGAATGTCGGTCACCCCGGGAATCGCCGGGATCGGGCTTCCTGCGGTGTTGGCCTCGTAGTCGTACGGCCGGATGGTCTTCTCCTTGCCGACGTAGATGGTGCCGTCGGTCACGTTCCAGGCAGCCGCTGTGAAGTCACTGTCCGGCGTGAGCGGCTGGTAGTCGGTGAGCTCGAGGGAGCCGCCCTGTCGGGTCAGCCGGAAGGCCGTCGGCTGGTCGGTTGGTTGGTTGTTCCCCGAGAACACGAAGAGCGAGTCCGTGTCCGCGTCGTAGGCGATGGCCTCCAGGTCGGTGCTGCGGTTCACTCCGGCCGGCGGCCCGCCGCCGTGCTGCGTCACCGCGCTCAGGTCCGAGGGCGTGATCGTCCGTTCGTGCTGGCCGGAGGTCGCGTCCACCTCGTAGAGCCGGCGACCGTTGTCGTCCGCCAGCCACAGCGAGTTGTCATCGGGCACGTACGCAGACCCCTCGTTGTCCCGCATGGAGACGCTGGACGCGTCGAAGGGCGTCGTGTGGATCACGTGGTCGAGGTCGGTGGGAGCTTGCGTCGTGGCCGAGGCGTGCCCCGCCGGCCCCGAGAGGAAGAGGGCGGTCGCGAGAGCCACGGCAAGGACGGTGACCGTCGTCGTGCGTCCTGCAGCGTCGATCGGGGTCGGCCTGAGCATTGGCACCACATGCCTCATGAGGGAAGCGGTCAGGCTCCCATCAAGCCTCAGGGCACCCCTTGGACACATCGTGCGTTCTCCCGGCCCCACGTACGCCGAACGGACGACGTACCGCTCTCGCAGCGGGGACCCCGCGAGGTCGAGGTTTTCTCAAGGGGCGGATCGCGACGCTTGTCCCCGACCACGGTGTCCGCCGTGGTCGGTTGGCGACTCGGTCCGGAGCGGCCCCAGGTTTCCCCAAGGCCAGTGAGGTATCGATACCTGTACCAACTATCGAGGGGGGCCTCGAATGTCCAGCTCATCACCCCTGCCAGCTCCGGTGCGGCCGTCATTCACGCGACACCGATCCAGAGCCCGCCTGGTCAACGGCACGCTGGTCGCCGCCCTGGTGTCCGTGTCCGTGCCCGGGCTCGCCACGTCGGCCTCCGCGGCCATCGTCGAGCCCGCGCCGTCACCGTTCGTCGTGACGGTCTTCCCCGCAGCGCGACTTCGTGTCGGTCAACTGGGACGGCTCCGGTAAGGAGCTGACCTTCGACCTGATCCGCAACGGCGTCGTCATCGGGCACGCCGCGAGCGCCCAGGCGTCGCCGGTCCTCAAGACCGACGTCGCGGAGAACCTCCTGGAGGTCAACCACCCCGGCGGGCTGTGCTGGGCCGGCTCGACTCCGGACATCCTTCCCGGGGACCGGCTGGAGGTGACCGAGTCCGGGACCACCAACGGGGTCGCCGCGACCACGCTCAACGTCACCGCCCAGCCTGCAGAGGAGGTCGGGACCACCGTGGTGGTGCACGGCACCGCCTTGCAGGCGGACGGCGTCACGCCGATGGACCTGGGCTCCATCGAGCAACGCGTCATCAACCCCGACTTCCGCAACGCCGGCTTGCCGAAACGGGACATCCGGGCCACGTCGGACGGCAGCGGTGACGGCACCATCGTGGCCGACCCGCTCGTGCCCGGCGGCTGGACCGCGACGTACTCCTCGCTCACCGGCCCACAGCGGGCCCTCGCCGTCGCGGGCGAGACCCGCGGCATGGCCTGGCAGGGCACGAACGCCGCAGGCGACCGGCTCGGCATCACGATCTACGAGGCGGGCTTGACCGGAGGTCCCGGCATGCCGGAGTGCCCCGCGCAGGCGCGCTACTCCGTCGCCGGCGCCACCCCGAACGCGATGAACGCCTCGAACATCACGAGCGGGCTCACGCTGACCGGTGCCGCGCAGGACGCCAGCAGCGTGACCGTCACCCTCGACGACGGTGACTCCGCGACCCAGCCGGTGACCGCCACCGCGTCGCCGACACCCGCCTCGGGCGCGCAGTCCTACTCGGTGAACTTCACCCCCGACCAGGTGCAGGGACTGAGCGACGGCACGCTCACGGCGACGAGCAGCTTCGCGCTGACCGCCGGCGGCACCATCTCGGGGGCCGGGACGACGCTCCTGAAGGACCTCGTGGCCCCGGGAGCGCCCATCATCGACACCCCGGCGGGCCACTACGTGGTCCCGCAGGCGGTGACCCTGCGTCTGCCCGCGGGCGAGCCGGCGAGCTCCGTCATCCGCTACACCACCGACGGCAGTGAGCCCACGGCCTCGTCGCCGACAGCGCAGCCGGTCACGATCAGCAGCAGCAGGACGCTGCGGGCCGCGGTCTTCGACGCGGCAGGCAACTCGAGTGCCTCGCCCTGCCCCGGACCCGCCTGCTGGAACTACCTGATCGAGCCGGCTCTTGCTGCCCCCTCGACGCCGGACCTGGCGGCGGCCAGCGACACGGGTCAGTCCCAGACCGACAACGTCACCAACGCGTCCGCGCCGGTCTTCACCGGCACCGGAACGCCCGGGGCCACGGTGGACCTCAAGCGCGGCTCGGCAGTCCTGGGCAGCACCACGGTGTCGCCCAGCGGCCAGTGGAGCGTGCGGCTGGCCGGGCTCGCGGCCGGCGTCAGCGAGCTGACCGCGGAGTCCCACAGCGCACAGCAGCCGACGCGCCGGGCGAGTGGCGTCCTGAGGGTGACGGTGGACCGCGCCGCGCCCAAGGTCACCGCGAAGTCCCCGACCACGGCAACCGGCCGCGCCCGCCGCGGAGCCAACATCACCGTGCGGTTCGGTGAGCCGGTTGCGCCCCTCTCCCTCAACACGGGCACGGTGGTGCTTCGCAAGGCAAGCGGAGGGGCGGGCGTGCGACGGACCTTCGGCTACAGCGCCGGCACCCGCACGCTGACCGTCAACCCGGGCGGCGGGAGCACCACCCTGTTGGCGGCGGGAACGGCCTACCGGGTCTCGCTCGGCGGCATCAAGGACGTCGCCGGCAACGCCCTCCCCGCCACCAGCTGGACGTTCCGCACCCGGTAGCGCCCGGCACGGCACAGCCCCACACGGCAGCGCCCCGGCGGCAGAGCGCCGGGGCGCGGCTGTCGTGGGCGGTCGTCTCCCGAAGGCGAGGCCCCGTCAGACGACGCTGCCGCCCTCTCGGCGTGACCTGGCTCCGCGACGGCCCAGTCCGGGCGCGACGCCGGGGAGATGGTGCGTGCTCTCCTGGGCGTCGCCGTACGCCAGGGCTCCGCCGATGGCATCCAGAGCCGCCAGGGTGTTGTGCATGTACGTCGGGTTCGTGGCCTCTGGCCAGCTGGAGAGCTTCACCGCCACCGTCCGGGTGCGCCTGCAGACGTGGACCAGCTGACCGTGGATGCCGAGGCACAGGAGGACGTCCCCGTGCCGGCCGGGGCGGAACCACAGCTGGTTGCGGTACCAGCCGCCGGGGAAGGAGTGCTCCGCGGGCGACGCGGCGAAGGCGCTGCGCAGGTCCGCGGTCACCCCCCAGGAGTCCCGCAGCCAGGGTGCCGGCACCACCTGGACCGTCTCGCCCGTGCCGTCCGGCACCGCCCCGCCGTCGAGCAGGAGCAGGCCGAACCGCAGCAGGTCGCGGGCGGTCGCCGCCAGCCCGCCGTCGTGCACCGCCACACCGAGCCGGTCGCACATGAGGTCCGCGTCGTGCTCGGCACCCATCGGAGCCCACAGCAGGGTCGAGACCAGGTCGGCCATCGGTGCACCGCCGGCGCGCTCGCACACCCAGCCGAGCGCGTCGGTCTCGGCCGACCGGTAGAGAAACCGGCTCCCGTGCGGCGCCTCGGCACGGAGCGTGGCCAGGAACGGGTACAGGCCCCGGGGAGCGTCAGTGCGGCGGGTCGATCCCGCGACGACCCACCGCCCGAGCCGTCGTATCTCGGCGTACGGGCTGGTGTAGTCCTCTCGGAAGCGGACCCCGGACCGCATGTCCAGCAGGTGCCGCACGGTCGCGCCCTCGAAGCCGCCACCCGCGAGCTCGGGGACGTAGTCGACGACGGCGCGGTCCACGTCCAGCAGCCCGCGTCCGGCCAGCACGCCCGCGACACACCCCACCACCGACTTGGTCACCGACAGCACCGCATGGGTCTGGGCCGGCCCCCCGGTGCTCGCGTAGCCCTCGGCGACGAGCACGCCGTCCCGGGCCACCGCGTACGCGTCGGTGAACGTCTGCTCGAAGACGTCCGCCACGGAGGCCGTCGAACCGTCGACCAGGGACACCTCGACGCCCCCCACGTCATGGTCCGAGGTGTGGTCGGGGAGGGCGCGGGCCAGACCGCTTCCCGGGTCCACCCGCTGGGTCGGCAGCAGCTCGCGCAGATGCCAGAACGACCATCGGTTGTGCGGGGCTTCCTGCCAGTTCATGCCGGTGACCGAGGACGGCCGGGTCAGCGGCTCACCTGACGTCAGCATGCCGGAATCGTAGTTCGCAGACGCTCGGGTAGCGTGACCGCATGCAGTCCGCGCATCACCTGGCGACCGACCGGATGAGCGGGTTCCCTCCCACGGAGGACGCCCTCGTATCCCTGGCGACATGGCAGGACGCGCGCAACGTCCGCTGGGCCTTCCGGCACATGCGCGAGATCATTCCCAGCCAGCCGATCCCGGCCGACCCCGAGCGGGTCCGTCCCCTCCGCACCCACCTCGACCGCGAGGTCCTGGACGCCACGCTCACCAGGCTGGACGGGACCACCTCGACCGCGGCGGAGGTCTTCGCCGACACGTGGACCGACGCCCTGATCGTCCTCAGTGACGGCGTGGTGGTCCACGAGGGGTACCTCGCCGGTACGACGCCCGCGACGCCGCACCTGTTGATGTCGGTGTCGAAGTCGGTCGTGGGCTGCGTCGCCGGGATCCTCACCGAGCAGGGTGTTCTGGACCCGGACGCGCTGGCGACGCACTACGTCCCGGAGCTGAAGAAGTCCGGGTACGACGGCGCGACCGTGCGCGACGTCCTCGACATGCGCACCGGTGTCGCCTTCCGGGAGACCTACGACCAGCCCGACGCCGAGGTCCGGGTGATGGAGCGGTCGATGGGGTGGCGGCCGATCGAGGACGGCGACCCCGCCGGCATGTACGAGTACCTCGCCAGCCTGCGCTCCGCCGGCCGGCACGGCGGCCACTTCACCTACCGGTCCGCCGACACCGACGTGCTCGGCTGGGTCTGCGAGCGGGCCGCCGGGACCAGGATGGCCGACCTCGTCTCCCGGCTGCTGTGGGTGCCGATGGGAGCCGAGCACGACGCCGAGGTCACCTGCGACCGGTTCGGGTCCGCGGTGCACGACGGCGGCATCAGCGCCGTCGCCCGCGACGTGGCCCGGTTCGGCCGGCTCCTCCTCGACGACGGCGCGGTCGACGGCCACGAGGTCGTCCCGCGAGGCTGGCTGGTGGACTCACGCACACCGCCGGCGGACGTGCGTGCAGCGTTCGCCGCCACCGAGAACGAGCACTTCCTGCCGGGCGGCTGGTACCGCAACCAGTTCTGGTTCGTGCCGAAGCAGCGCGGCACCGCCCTGGTCTGCCTGGGGATCCACGGCCAGATGGTCTACGTCAACCGAGCCACCCGCACCGTCGGGGTGAAGCTCTCGAGCTGGCCCACCGCACAGGACCCGACGTACCTCATCGACACACTCCGTGCCTTCGGGGCAATCGGCGCGAGGCTCAGCGGTGGCGGTGCGGGCTCCGCCTGACGGAGGCCCTTCACCATCCACGGACGGGTCAGCCTGACTATTCCAACCGCTGCCCGGTAGTGCCAGACTCCGAGACAAGACGGGGTGGCGCAGACCCCCTGGGCCCTCCGCTTCGGGAGGGAACATGCCGACCGTGCAGCAGCTTTTCCGCCGCAAGCCCGTGCCGGAGATGTCCGCCGAGAGCGGCACTGACTCCGGTCAAAGTGAGCTGGCCCGGTCGATCGGGCTCTTCCAGCTCACCATGTTCGGTGTCGGTGCCACGATCGGCACAGGTATCTTCTTCGTCCTCTCGCAGGCGGTCCCGGTGGCCGGACCCGCCGTGATCTGGTCGTTCGTGATCGCCGGCACGGTCGCCGGACTGACGGCGGTCTGCTACGCCGAGCTCGCGAGCGCCGTCCCGGTCTCCGGCTCGTCGTACTCCTACGCCTACGCCACCCTCGGTGAGCTGCCCGCGGTCGGCGTCGCAGCCTGCCTGCTGCTGGAGTACGGCGTGTCCGCCGCAGCGGTCGCGGTCGGCTGGTCGCAGTACCTCAACGAGCTCTTGGGCAACCTCTTCGGCGTCACGCTGCCCGACAGCCTGGCTCAGGCTCCCGAGCAGGGTGGCGTGCTCAACCTGCCGGCGGTGATCCTGGTGCTGCTGTGCACGCTGCTGCTGATCCGCGGCGCGAGCGAGTCCGCGAAGACCAACGCCGTGATGGTGCTCATCAAGATCTGCGTGCTGGTGCTGTTCATCGTGCTCGGGATCACCGGCTGGAACCCCGACAACCTGTCGCCGTTCGCGCCGTTCGGCCTGGCCGGCGTCACGGGCGCGGCCGGGATCATCTTCTTCTCCTACATCGGGCTCGACGCGGTGTCGACCGCCGGTGAGGAGGTGAAGAACCCGCGACGGACGATGCCGCTCGCGATCCTCGGTGCACTGGTGATCGTCACGACGCTCTACATCCTGACCACGGTCGTCGCGGTCGCGGCCCAGCCGTACACGCAGTTCGAGGGCCAGGAAGCAGGCCTGGCCGCGATCCTGGAGAAGGTGACCGGACAGACCTGGCCGGCCACGATGCTCGCCGCGGGTGCTGTCATCTCCATCTTCAGCGTGACGCTGGTGGTGCTCTACGGCCAGACCCGCATCCTGTTCGCGATGGCCCGCGACGGCATGCTGCCCGAGCTGTTCCACCGGGTGAACAAGCGCACGCTCACCCCGGTGCCCAACACGATCATCGTCGCCGTGGTGATCTGTCTGCTGGCCGGCCTCATCCCGATCAACTTCCTGGCCGAGATGACCAGCATCGGGACCCTGGTGGCGTTCCTCGTGGTCTCGATCGGGGTGATGGTGCTTCGGCGGACCCACCCCGAGCTGCCGCGCGGGTTCAAGGTGCCGCTCTACCCGGTGACCCCGATCCTGTCGATCCTCGGCTGCCTCTGGATCATCAAGGACCTGCGTGCCGTCACGATCTGGGTGTTCCTGATCTGGCTCGCGGTCGCGATGGTCTGGTACTTCACCTACGGGTTCAAGCACTCCCACCTGGGTCGGCACGAGCACGTCGGGCTGATCCACGACTAGGACCCGCGCCATGACGTTGATCGTGGGGTACGCGCCCGATGAGCAGGGCAGGGCCGGGCTGCACCTGGGCGCCCTGCTCGCCCGGTCCGGGGGTGACCGGCTGGTCGTCTGCTCGGTCGTCCCTTCCCCGTGGGTCCCGGGGATGGCCCGGGTGGACGCGGAGTACCGCAGCTATCTGGACACGACCGCGGACGAGGCCCTCGAGCGGGCGCGGGCGAACCTGCCCGCCGGGGTCGAGACGACCCTCGTCCGGCACAGTGCCCGGTCCGCCGCGGTGGGACTGCTCGAGCTGGCGGCCGAGCACGAGGCGAGCATCGTGGTGCTCGGGTCGTCCTCGACCGGCGCCTTCGGGCACATCGGCCTGGGCAGCGTGACGGACCGCCTGCTGCACAGCTCGCCGGTCTCGCTGGCCCTTGCTCCGCGAGGCTTCCGATGCCGGGACGACGCCACGGTGACCCGCGTGACCACGGCGTACGGCGGCGGCAGCGCCGAGAGCCTCGTCGTCGCGGCCGCATCGGTGGCCGCGCGCGGCGGCGCGACGTTGCGGATCGCGTCGTTCGCGGTCTGGTCGAGGCCGCCGTACACCATGGCGCTGGGCACGGAGTCCGAGGACCTGGTGCTGCAGGAGTGGACGGCCGACCTCGAGAAGACCGTGCACGCCGCGATGACCCGGGTCGAGGGGCTGCCCGAGAAGGTGGCCAAGGTCGAGACGGTCATCGGTCGCGGGGGGAGCTGGCAGGAGGCGCTCGACGATGTCGGCTGGGCAGAGGGCGACGTGATGGTGGTCGGGTCGAGCGAGCTCGGCCCGGTGGCCCAGGTGTTCCTCGGCTCGCGGGCGACCAAGATCCTCCGGCACTCGCCGGTGCCGGTCGTCGTGGTCCCGCGGGAGCGTGCCGACGTGCTGGCCCAGCGCGCGGCGGGGGTGTCCGACGAGGAGCGGTGACCCAGAGGGAGGATGCCGTGCACGAGGTTGACCAGACGACCGAGCAGATGGTGCGCAGCGTGCTGGCGTATGCGGAGAACCGACTGCGGATGAACCCCGTCCCGCTCGACAAGGGGGTGCTGTCCGCCGAGGAGGTGTACCGGCGGCTGGGCGGGCTGATCCGGGACCAGGGCCGGCATCCCGACGAGGTGCTCGGCGTGTACGCGTCGGTGATCGCACCGAGCGTCGTCTCCGCCGACAGCCCGCGGTTCCTGGGGTTCATCCCGGCCGCGCCCACCAAGGCCAGCCTGCTGTTCGACATGCTCGTCTCCTGCGCGTCGATCCAGGGGATCTCGTGGCTGGAGGCGTCCGGCGCCATCGCTGCCGAGAACACCGTGCTGCGGCTGATCGCCGACGAGGCCGGTCTGCCGGCGTCAGCGGGTGGCTGCTTCGTCTCGGGAGGCTCGGCCGGCAACCTGTCCGCCTTGGCCGTGGCACGGGAGACCGCCAAGAAACGGCTGGGCCCCGACGTGGCGGGACGGCGGCTCCGTGTCGTCGTCGGCACCGACGCCCACTCGTCGATCGTGAACACGCTGCGGTTGCTGGAGATGGACGCGCTCGAGGTGAGCACGCCCGACCATCGCCTCACCGCGGAGACCGTGCGCGCCGCGACCGACGCCGAGTCCGACCTGTCCGACGTCGCCGCGGTCGTCACCACCGCGGGCACGACGAACGCCGGCATCATCGACGACCTCGCCGGCGTCGGCGCCCTGGCCCACGAGCGCGGCTGGTGGCTGCACGTGGACGGGGCGTACGGCGGCTCGGGCATCTTCGCCCACTCCCTCCGGCCGAAGTACGACGGCATCGAGCAGGCCGACTCGTTCGTCCTCGACCCGCACAAGTGGCTGTTCACGCCCTTCGACTGCTGCGCGTTGCTGTACCGCGACCCCGAGCTCGCCCGGGCCACGCACACGCAGGACGCGTCGTACCTCGACGTCATCCACGCCTCCGACGGGGAGTGGAACCCGACCGACTACGCCTACCACCTGACCCGACGGGCACGCGGGCTGCCGCTGTGGTTCTCGCTGGCCGTCAACGGCGTGGACGCCTATCGCGAGGCGATCGAGGTGGCGGCGTCCCTGGCCCGCGAGACCGCGATGCTGATCAAGGCGGCACCGCATCTCGAGCTGATCCGCGAGCCGGACCTCGGCGTGGTGCTGTTCCGCCGGATCGGCTGGAAGCCCGAGGACTACGACGCCTGGGCGGCGCGGCTGCACAACGACGAGGTCGCCTTCATCCCGCCGAGCAAGTGGGAGGGCGAGACGGTCGGCCGGTTCGCGTTCCTGCATCCCGACACGGGCATGGACCTGGTCCGCGAGATCCTGGCGCGGACCGAGTGAGCACGGGCCGAATGAGCCCTGGCGACCTGCTCTCCCTGTTCCCGGCAGGCAGCACCCTCGACAACGGCAGCCTGACGGTCGGGGGCTGTCGCGCCGACGACCTCGCGCGGGAGTTCGGCACCCCGTTGCTCGTCGTCGCCGAGGACGCCCTGAGGGCCCGCGCGCGGGAGTACGTCGACCAGCTCGCCGCGCGCCGGTCACGGTCCCGGGTCGTGTTCGCGTCGAAGGCGTTCCCGTGCACCGCCGTGCAGCGGGTGATGGTCGAGGAGGGTCTCGGGCTCGACGTCGCCGGCGGCGGGGAGATCCTGACCGCGCTGAAGGCCGGCGTCGACCCGGCGCTGCGTCGTGCTGCACGGCAACGCGAAGACCGACGAGGAGGTCGCGATGGCGGTCGAGCACGGTGTCGGGCTCGTCGTCGTCGACAACGCCGACGACGTCGACCGCCTCGAGGCGTTCGTCCACGAAGGTGACACCCAGGACGTGCTGGTCCGGATCATCCCCGGGGTCACCGCCGACACGCACAGCCACGTGCTCACCGGGCACGCGGGCTCGAAGTTCGGGCTGTCCCCGCGCGACGCGGCTCCGCTGATCCGGAGGATCGAGCACAGCAAGCGACTTCGGATGCGGGGCCTGCACGTGCACGTGGGCTCCCAGATCCTCGACGTCGAGCCGTTCGCCGAGTCGGTGGCACCCGTGGCCGCACTCGGTGAGTTCCCGGTCTACGACCTCGGGGGCGGGCTCGGTGCCCGCTACACGTGGGCCGACGACCCGCCCCCTGTCGGCGCCTACCTCGACGCCCTGATCGGCGCGGCCAACGAGCAGCTGCCACCGGAGGCCGAGGTCATCATCGAGCCCGGGCGCAGCATGGTCGCCTCGTCGGCCGCCACGATCTACCGCGTGACCACGGTCAAACGTGGGGTGATCACCTTCGTCGCGGTCGACGGCGGCATGGGCGACAACCTGGAGGTCGCGCTGTTCGACCAGCGCTTCGAGACCGGTGTCGTGGGCCGGTTCGACGGTCCGGAGATGGAGACGGTCACCGTCGTCGGGCGGCACTGCGAGAGCGGGGACGTGCTCGTCGACGGCGTCGAGCTCTCCCGGCCTGTGGTCGGTGACCTGCTCGCCGTACCGGCCACCGGCGCGTACTGCTTCACGATGGCCAACAACTACAACGGAAACCGCCGGATCCCGGTGGTCTTCGCGCGCGACGGCTCGGCGCGGCTGGTGGTCCGCCGCGAGACGTGGGAGGACCTGATGGCCCGGGACGTGGACTGACGCCTCGTGCGTAGCCACAGCCGGTGCGGTCAGAACTCCCCGACCGGCACCGGGGAGGCTTCCGCACGTCGGCGTGCGGAGGCCGTCGCCTCCGGGGGTGTCTTGCGCGCACCCTGCTCGACCCGGATCGCGAGGATCGGCCATGTCGTCGTGCTGGGGCGCGTCGGTGAAGTCCGCGACGAGCCGGCGGATCCGCTCGGCCACCGCCTGGGCGGGGAGGTGCGCCGTGCTGCGCCAGCTCCTCGGCGAACGACGATCCCTCGCCGAGCATCGTGTCGCCGTCCCGTCGCTCGAGCACGCCGTCGGTGACCGCGACGAGGAGGTCGTCGCGAGCGAGCACGTGGCTCTCCGCGACGTAGGCGACGTGGTCGACGACCCCGAGCAGGGTCTGCGGCGTGCCCGAGCTCGCGCACGCTCCCGTCGGCGGTCGACGACGAAGGGTGGCGGGTGGCCGGCGTTGACCGAGGTCGAGCCGCACCTGACCGCCCTCGAGGCTGGAGGGTGCCGCAGACGCAGGGTGAGGAAGCGGGCGCGGCGGCCCTCGTCCAGGATCGCGGTGTTCAGCCGCTCGAGCGTCGCCGCCACCGGGAAGCCCGCTCGCGCCAGGGCCTGGATCGTGTGCCTGGCCAGGCCGGTCACCGCCGCGGCCTCGGCTCCGGTGCCGCACACGTCCCCGACGACGAAGCACCACGTGCCGCTGCCGACCGGGAAGACGTCGTAGAAGTCGCCGCCGACCGCCGCGTCCTCCCCGGCCGGCCTCGTAGACCACACCGATGTCGAAGCCCGGGTGCCGTCGGCACCGACGGGGGCAGCAGGCTCTCCTGGAGGGCCTTGCCCGTGGCCTGGAGGTCCCCGTGCGCCCGCGCGTTGTCGATGGCCAGCGCCGCGCGCCGCGCGATGGACTCCGCCACCAGGTAGAACTCGCTGCGCAGCATCGCCCCGCGCGGACCGACCGATGCTCAGGAAGCCGATCCGCCGGCCGCGCGCGACCAGGGGGATGCTGGTGGCCGGGAACCCGGCTCCGCGCGGACACCGCCGTCCAGCTGGTCGCCCGGGAGCCGCCTCGACCAGCCTGCCGCACCGGCTCGACCTGCTGTCTCGTCCTCGTGCCAGACCTGGTGGAGCGACCGGCTTGCCGCGCTCGTCGGGAGGTGGATGGCGCACCACTGCGCGAGCCGCGGCACGACGATCTGACCGGTGATCGCCATCGTCATGTCCTGGTCGAGCGACCCGGCGAGCAGGTCCCCGGCGTCGGCGATGTAGCTGAGCCAGCCGCGGCGCTCGCGCTCGGACGCCTGCAGCCGGGCCCGGTCCGCGGTGAGCGCGACCGTGTCGGCGAACCGTTGCAGCTGCGGCGGCCTGGTCGTCGGTGAACCCGTTGCGGCACCGCGGAGGCGGCGGCCATCGACGCCCACCAGCTGGCCCTCGACGATCAGCGGCACGACCACCAGCGAGCGCAGCTCGGTGCCGGCCAGCAGCGGGTACGTCGAAGTCCGCGAGGTCGGGCACCACGACGGGCAGCCGCGGTGTTGCGCGGGTCGGGCGTGCCGGGGGAGCCGGGCCTGAGCCGGGTCCCCAGCAGGCCCTCGGGCAGGCCGCTCACCGCGACGACCTCGAGGTCGTCGTCGAAGTCGTGCGACCAGGAGCACGTACGTCGCATCGGCGGCGACCGGGTCCCGGACCCGCTCGGCCGCCAGCGCGAGGTACTCCTCGAGCGCCCAGCCGCACCAGCGCGTCGTCACGCAGACCGAGGGAGGTGGAGCCGGCGAGCCGGGCCGGGGCGGCGGGCGCCGGGTGCTCGAGAAGCGGCTCGCTGCTCCTCCGCGACCAGCAGGGCGACGGTGCCGTCGGGGTCGACCGCGCGCGGTGCGAGGCGAACACCGGTGCCCCGGTGCCGTCGCTGCAGAGCACGGTGTAGGTGCCCTGCCACGACGCCGGCCCGGCCGGCACGCCGAGGTCCTCGGGCGGGCGCGCTGCCGCCGGCGCGGGTCGACCAGGTCGACGTACGGCCTGCCGACCGCCTCCTCGGCGGTCCACCCGAACAGCGTGGTCGCGTCGGCGTTCCACGTCGGTCACGGTGCCGTCGGTCGCGATCTCGACGACCGCCACGTGCGCTGCCCTGTCGCGACCGGTGCACGGCCGGGCGGTGCCTCGCGCACGTGCGGGGCGCCGTCGCCGTCGAGAACAACGCCCACACCCGCTTGGCCGTCCGGGTGTACTCGACGCCCCAGGTCGGAGGAGAGCGACGTGGTGATCAGCGAGACCGCGCCCGTGCTCGGCGGTCGTCCGGCGGCCGGTCGGTCGGCGAACGGCAGCACGCGGCTCGGGATGCTGGTCCTCCACCTCGACGCGGAGGTCGTGGCCCTGCAGCCACAGCGTCCAGCCGGGCGGGCGTCCCGGTATGGACCACTGCGTTCGTCACGAGCTCGCTGACGATCAGGGACGCGCTGTCGACCAGCTCCTCAGCCCCCCACCCCTCCAGCGTCCTGCGGGTGAACGCGCGCGCCTGGGACACGGATACTCGCCTCGGCGGCGAAGGTCCTGTGCGCACGCATCGGGAAATCGGGTCATGACGGTCTCGGGGACTCATTGGCGGAGTCCACTCATGGTGACAGACTCACGGCGACGGGGCGCGGCGGAGGAGATTCGCATGCCGGGCAACACGGCCAAGAAGACGGCACGACGAGCGTCGGCGACGGTCGCCTCCCGACGAGGTGACGCAGGACTCGGCGCAGCTGAGCTCGGCTGCTCACCGCGCTGAACGCGATGCGGGACGGCAACTTCCGCAAGCGACTCCCGGTCACCGGCGAGGGCCTGGTGGCGGAGCTGACGATCGCCTACAACGAGATCGCCGAGCGGCAGCAGCACATCCTCTCCGAGCTGAGCCGGGTGCAGCGCGTCGCGGGCCGCGAGGGGCGGCACAGCGAGCGGCTGCAGCCCGGCCTGGGCGAGGGCGGCTGGGCACGGTGCGTCGAGGCCGCCAACAGCCTGGTCACGGACCTGGTCCGTCCCACCGGCGAGTTCGCCCGCGTGGTGGCGGCCGTCTCCGACGGCGACCTGACCCAGCGCATGGACCTGCGGCTCGACGGCCAGTCACTCCGCGGGGAGCCGCTCCGGGTCGCCCGCAGCGTGAACGGGCTGGTGGACCAGCTCTCCGTCGATCGCCGACGAGATCACCCGGGTCACCCGCGAGGTCGGCACCGAGGGCAAGCTCGGCGGCCAGGCGCGGGTCCGGGACGCGGACGGCGAGCTGGCGCGACCTCATCGACGCGGTCAACACGATGTCGTCGCGGCTGACCGCGCAGGTGCGCGACATCGCGCTGGTCACCACGGCCGTGGCCGACGGCGACCTGTCGCACACCGTCACCGTCGAGGTGTCCGGGGAGATGGCCCAGCTCAAGGACACCGTCGACCGGATGGTCGACCAGCTGTCGTCGTTCGCCTCCGAGGTGACCCGGGTGGCGCGCGAGGTCGGCACCGAGGGCCGGCTGGGCGGCCAGGCCGACGTACGCGGGGTCTCCGGGACCTGGAAGGACCTCACCGACTCGGTGAACCTGATGGCCTCCAACCTGACCAGCCAGGTGCGCGGCATCTCCTCGGTCGCGCAGGCCGTCGCCCGCGGCGACCTCAGCCAGCAGATCACCGTCACCGCGCGCGGTGAGGTCGCCGAGCTGGCCGAGACGCTGAACTCCATGACGGCGACCCTGCAGACGTTCGCCGACGAGGTGACCCGGGTGGCGCGCGAGGTGGGCACCGAGGGCATCCTCGGCGGCCAGGCGGACGTGCCGGGCGTGGCCGGCCGGTGGAAGGACCTCACCGAGTCGGTCAACTACATGGCCGACAACCTCACCGCCCAGGTGCGCGACATCGCGCAGGTGACCACCGCGGTGGCCCGCGGCGACCTGAGCCAGAAGATCACGGTGGACGTCAAGGGCGAGCTCGCCCAGCTCAAGAGCACGGTCAACGTGATGGTCGACCAGCTGTCGTCGTTCGCCGACCAGGTCACCCGCGTGGCCCGCGAGGTCGGCAGCGAGGGCATGCTCGGCGGCCAGGCCGACGTGCCCGGGTGTCGCCGGGACCTGGAAGGACCTCACCGACTCGGTGAACTCGATGGCGTCGAACCTGACCAACCAGGTGCGCAACATCGCCCAGGTGACCACCTCGGTGGCCCGCGGCGACCTGAGCCAGAAGATCACGGTGGACGTGCGCGGCGAGCTGGCCGAGCTGAAGACGACCGTCAACACGATGGTCGACCAGCTGTCGTCGTTCGCCGACGAGGTCACCCGCGTGGCCCGCGAGGTCGGCGGCGAGGGCCGGCTCGGCGGCCAGGCGGCCGTACCCGGCGTGTCCGGCACCTGGCGCGACCTCACCGACTCGGTGAACTTCATGGCCGGCACGCTCACCGCCCAGGTGCGCAACATCGCCGAGGTGACCACCGCGGTCGCCCGCGGCGACCTGACCCGCACGATCACCGTCGAGGCGCGCGGCGAGATCCTCGAGCTGAAGAGCACCGTGAACACGATGGTCGACCAGCTGTCGTCGTTCGCCGACGAGGTCACCCGGGTGGCCCGCGAGGTCGGCACCGAGGGCCGGCTCGGCGGCCAGGCCGACGTGCACGACGTCTCCGGGCACCTGGAAGGACCTGACCGAGAACGTCAACATGATGGCCGCGAACCTGACCTCCCAGGTCCGCAACATCGCCGAGGTGACCACCGCGGTCGCCCAGGGCGACCTGACCAGCAAGATCACCGTCGACGCCCGCGGCGAGATCCTCGAGCTGAAGAGCACCGTGAACACGATGGTCGACCAGCTGTCGTCGTTCGCCGACGAGGTCACCCGCGTGGCCCGCGAGGTCGGCACCGAGGGCATGCTCGGCGGCCAGGCCCGGGTCCCCGGCGTGGCCGGCACCTGGCGCGACCTGACCGACTCGGTGAACTCGATGGCCTCGAACCTCACCAACCAGGTGCGCAGCATCGCCACCGTCTCGACGGCGCGTCGCGCGCGGCGACCTGAGCCAGAAGATCTCCATCGAGGCCCGCGGCGAGGTCGCCGCGCTGGCCAGCACCATCAACGCCATGGTCGACACGCTGCGGGCGTTCGCCGACGAGGTCACCCGCGTGGCCCGCGAGGTGGGCACCGAGGGCATCCTCGGCGGCCAGGCCCAGGTGCGCGGCGTCGCCGGCACCTGGAAGGACCTCACCGACTCGGTGAACTCGATGGCGGGCAACCTGACCAGCCAGGTGCGCAGCATCGCGCTGGTCACCACCGCGGTCGCCCACGGCGACCTGACCCAGAAGACGTACGTCGACGCGCGCGGCGAGATCCTCGAGCTGAAGACCACCGTGAACCGGATGGTCGACCAGCTGTCGTCGTTCGCCGACGAGGTCACCCGGGTGGCGCGCGAGGTCGGCACCGAGGGCAAGCTCGGCGGCCAGGCCGAGGTCGCCGACGTGTCCGGCACCTGGCGCAAGCTGACCGAGAACGTCAACCAGCTCGCCGGCACCCTGACCACCCAGCTGCGCGCGATCGCGGAGGTCTCGACCGCGGTCACCCAGGGCGACCTGAGCCAGGAGATCACCGTCGAGGCCCAGGGCGAGGTCGCCGAGCTCAAGGACAACCTCAACCAGATGATCGACAACCTGCGCGAGACCACGCGGGCCAACCAGGAGCAGGACTGGCTGAAGACCAACCTCGCCCGCTTCACCGGCCACATGCAGGGCGGCCGCGACCTGCTCGACGTCACCCAGCTGATCGTCAGCGAGCTGACCCCGCTGGTCGGCGCGACCGCAGGGGTCGTTCTTCCTCAGCGAGAACGGGCACGACGGCGGCCGGACGCTGCGCCGGATCGCGTCGTACGGCTACCGGCCGCGCGACGGACGTGCCGGACACCTTCGACGTTCGGCGACGGCCTGGTCGGACAGGCCGCGCAGGGCCGCGAGCGGATCCTGGTCACCGACGTGCCGCCCGACTACCTCAAGATCGCGTCCGGGCTCGGGCGAGGCCTCGCCGCTGACGATCGTGATCCTGCCGGTCGTGTTCGAGGAGCGGGTGCTCGGCGTCGTGGAGCTGGCGTCGTTCCGGCCGTTCAGCGTCGGTGCACATGCAGTTCCTCGAGCAGCTGATGGAGATCATCGGCGTCTCGCTCAACGCGATCATCGCCAGCTCGCGCACCCAGGCCGCTGCTCGTGGAGTCGCAGCGGCTCGCCGCCGAGCTGCAGGACAAGTCCGGCGAGCTGCAGACCCAGCAGCGCGAGCTGCAGCAGAGCAACGCCGAGCTCGAGGAGAAGGCGAGCCTGCTGGCCCAGCAGAACCGGGCCATCGAGATCAAGAACCTCGAGATCGAGGACGCCCGCCGGGCGCTCGAGGACCGCGCCGAGCAGCTCGCGCTGTCGTCGCGCTACAAGTCCGAGTTCCTCGCGAACATGTCGCACGAGCTGCGCACGCCGCTCAACTCGCTGCTGATCCTGGCCAAGCTGCTCGCCGACAACGCCGACGGCAACCTGAACCGGCGCCAGGTGGAGTTCGCGCAGACCATCCACAGCGCGGGCACGGACCTGCTCCAGCTGATCAACGACATCCTCGACCTGTCCAAGGTCGAGGCCGGCAAGATGGACGTCCACCCCGCCGACGTCGCCGTCGTCCGGGATCGTGGAGTACGTCGAGGCGACGTTCCGCCCGCTCACCGCGGAGAAGGACCTCGAGGTTCTCCGTCTCGGTGTCGGAGCGACGTGCCCCGCGACGCTGGTCTCCGACCAGCACCGGCTGCAGCAGGTGCTGCGCAACCTGCTGTCGAACGCGGTCAAGTTCACCGCGTCCGGCGAGGTCACGCTGGTCATCCGCGCGAGCGCCGAGGAGCACTTCACCACCCCGGCGCTGACGGTCGCCGACGGCGTGCTGGCCTTCGAGGTCACCGACACCGGCATCGGCATCCCGCCCGAGCAGCTGCGCACGATCTTCGAGGCCTTCCAGCAGGCGGACGGCACGATCAGCCGCAAGTTCGGCGGCACCGGGCTCGGCCTGTCGATCAGCCGGGAGATCGCGCGGCTGATCGGCGGCGAGATCCACGTCGAGAGCGAGCCCGGGCACGGCAGCAAGTTCACGCTCTACCTGCCGCGCAGCTTCCACGGCGGCGTCGCGGCCGAGCGGCCTCGCGTCCGGCGCCGACGCAGGCCGCCGTACGCTCACCGGCGGCGCCGGCGCAGCTCGACCGGGTGCCGGAGCAGGTGGAGGACGACGACGGCGACATCGTCCCCGGCGACCGGGTCCTGCTGGTCGCGCTGTCGGAGCCCGAGCTGTGCCGGGCCGCGGTCGAGGTCGGCCGCGACCACGGGTTCAAGGTGCTGGCGACGCGCGTACGCCGACCGCGCGCTGGTGATCGCCGAGCAGCGTCATCCCGACGGGATGGTCGTCGGGATGGACATGGCCTCGCACGACGGCACCGCGCTGCACCACGTCCTCAAGCGGATCGCCAGGACCCGCGACATCCCGATGGTCGCGGCGCACACGTCCGTGGCCGCCGAGACCGCCCACGCAGGGCTGGCTGGCCGGCTCGCTCGACGTGGTCGAGGTGCCGTTCACCCAGGCGAAGGTCGACGCCGCCCTCGAGCACCTGGAGACGTTCATCGCGCGCGCCAAGCGGCGGCTGCTGGTGGTCACGGACGACGGCGGCAGCCAGAGTGCCGCGGTCGCGCCGAGCGGTTCGAGGCGCTGGACGAGGTCGAGGTCGAGATCGTCGGCGACCCCGAGGACGCCGTCACCGCGCTCGGCCGCGGCACCCGGTCGACTGCGTCCTGGTCGACCTGGCGCTCCCGGACGGCGGCGGCCTCGAGGTGCTCAAGCGGATCCGGGCGCGCAAGCAGGCTGCGCCACACTCCCGTCGTGGTCAGCCGCACGCGTGGCCTGTCCGCGCGTGAGGAGCGCCAGGCTGACGCGGTACGCCGACACGCTCACGCTCGCCCGGCCGCAGACCCTCGACGAGCTGGTCGACACCGTGGCGCTGTTCCTGCACCGCTCCGACGTGGCCGGCGCTCAGCGCCTCCGACCGGTCCCGGGACGGCGTCGTCCGGCGAGGAGCAGGTCTTCGCGGGCAGGCGGATCCTCATCGTCGACGACGACGTCCGGAACGTGTTCGCCCTCACCAGTGCGCTGGAGCAGCACGGCATCGACGTGCTCTACGCGGAGAGCGGCGAGGAGGGCCTGGGGATCCTGCGTCGCGAGCCCGAGATCGACCTGGTGCTGATGGACGTGATGATGCCCGGCATGGACGGCTACACGGCGATGCGGGAGATCCGGCAAGATGCCGAACTTCCAGGACCTCCCGGTGATCGCGCTGACCGCCAAGGCGATGCCCGGCGACCGGGACAACAGCCTGACGGCCGGCGCGTCGGACTACGTGACCAAGCCGGTCGACGTGGAGCAGCTGCTGTCGGTGATCCGGTCGTGGCTGTCATGACCGAGCGCGCCAAGGTCCTGCTCGTCGACGACCGCCCGGAGAACCTGCTGGCGCTGGAGGCCATCCTGGCTCCGCTGGACCTCGACCTGGTGCGCGCGAACTCCGGCGAGGAGGCGCTGCGCGCCCTGCTCCAGGCGCGAGTTCGCGCTGATCCTGCTCGATGCCCAGATGCCGGGGATGGACGGCTTCGAGACGGCGGCCCGGATCAAGCGGCGGACCCGCACCAAGGACGTCCCGATCATCTTCCTGACCGCGGTCGACAAGGACCCGAGCAGCTCCTACCGCGGGCTACGTCGCCGGCGGCGCCGACTACATCTCGAAGCCGTTCGACCCGTGGATCCTCCGGGCCAAGGTCCAGGTGTTCGTCGACCTCTGGGCGCGCGGGCCGGCTCCAGGCGGCGCAGGCCGCGATGCTGCGCGAGCGGACCGGTGACCACGACGGGGTGTTCGGGGTGCTGCGGCAGTGCTACGCGGACCTGGACGTCGCGGTGCGCCGGCTGGTCTCCGAGGTCCCGGAGAACGGGTCACCGTCACGGGCGGCCGTCGAGCTGGTCCAGCATCGGCTCGCGGCGTTGGGCGAGGCGCTGTCGACGTCCGCCGCGGACGGCTGAGGACGACCCTGCCGGCGCCGATTTATTTTGCCTTTCACTACCTGAATACGACTCAGATTTCGTGTCATCATCGGTCCACAGCCAGTCCCGTCTCCCCCTGTGCCGGAGCTGGCTTCCATGGGCCTTGGCTCCCCCCTGGGCGAGGCCCGTCCCGGTGCCCCTGGGTTTCGACCCCTCGCGACCGAGCCGGACACCTGAAGGGCCCCCGTCTGCTCGGCAGGCGGGGGCTCTTCGCGTGTTCGGGGGGCGAGTCAGCCGCCCCAGATGTCCTCGACCAGCCGGCCTCGCCGTGCGGAGCCCGGCCAGCCAGGCGTCGGCGTCACTCTCCCCGGCTCCCGTCCGGTCCCGGAAGATCTGCGTCAGCGACGCGCGCACGCCCGGAGCGATGGTGGACGCGTTCCCGCACACGAGGACGACGGCGTCGTGCTGCAGCAGGTCCCACACCTCGTCGGCGCAGTCGAGCATCCCCTGCTGCACGTACCTGCGCTCCTGCCCGGGCTCGGCCGAGAGGCAGCTCTCGGTCCTGACGAGGCCCTGCGCCTCGAACGCGGCCAGCTCGTCGGCGTACAGCAGGTCCACGTCCGCGCTGCGGCACCCGAAGAACAGCAGCGACGGGGCGACCGGGACGCTCCTGCTCCCGGAGCGCCGCGCGCTCCTGGAGGAACCCGCGGAACGGAGCCAGCCCGGTGCCCGCGCCGACCATGATCATCGGGACGTGCGGGTTCTCCGGCGGCCGGAACGGGATCGACGGCGGGCGGACGAAGACGAAGACGGTGCCGTCGACCGGGACGTGGGCCAGGTGGTTCGAGCAGACGCCGGTGAAGGTGCCGGTGCCCGACCGCGCCGGTGCGCTGCAGGACCCCGGCGGTGATGCTGCAGGTGTCCGGGCTGACCAGGGGGGAGGAGGAGATCGAGTAGTAGCGCGGACGCAGCGCGGGCAGCAGGTCGAGGTAGACCTCGAACGGCAGGTGGCACGCCGGGAACTCGTCGAGCAGGTCCAGCACCGAACGGTTGGGCACGTAGACCTGCTCGCGGTACGCCGCCTGCGCCGCCTCGTCGTCACCCGCCATCGCCTCGAGCGCGGCCTTCTGCTGCGGGTCGTCGGTGTGCCGGGCCAGGACGGCGACGTCGTCCCGGGTCGCCACGTCCTGCAGCTCGACGCAGCTCCCGAGCACGCCGAGGAGGGGGGTGGGCTCCTCGATCGGCAGGTGGGTGTGGGTGCCGCTGTTCGGGATGATCGTGACGTACTGCCCGGCGTCGAGGCCGAAGCGGGCCATCACCCGACGGATGGTGTCGATGCCGTTGCGGGGGAGGACCCCGAGGTGGTCACCCGCCTGGTAGGTCGTCCCGGCCGGGCAGCCCGATCTCGATGTGCCGGACCGAACGCTCCGGCGCGCGCGTCGGCCGAGCCGGCTGCGGATCAGCTCGCGGCTGTCCCGGACGAGTCCCGGATGCGCCTCGTAGGAGACGATCACCGGGTTGCTGACCTGCCGGTTGGTCAAGGTGATGGAGAGCCGGGGACCCGACGGAGCCGCCTCGGCGACCTCCTTCGGCAGGTCGAGCGCCTCGGCGATGTCGGACCACACGTCGCCGTGCCAGGCCCGGTAGTCGGCGTCGAAGTCCCCGGCCGCGTTGCCCTCCCCGCGGGGGTGGACCCGCTGCCCGCCGTGCTGCTCGAGCTGCGCGTCGATCAGCTCGGGCACGGCCTGGTAGGTCGCGGCCCACTCCGTGTTGCCGCACCCGAACACCGTGTACGACACGCCCTTCGCCGCGTCCGGGGCGGCGCCGGCGATCCAGCGGCAGAAGTCGGCGGCGTTGTCGGGCGGCGTCCCGTTGTACGACGCGGTGACGATGACCAACGCGCCGCCGGCGGGGAGGTCGTCGACGTGGTCGTCGAGTGCGCCCGACGGTCACGTCGAAGCCGCGTTCGGTGCCCTCCTCCGCGAGCCGGGTCGCGAGGGACTCGGCGGTGCCGAGGTTGGAGCCGAACAGCACCGTCAGCCTGGTCCCGTGCCGGGGCACCAGCAGGGCCGGCGCCGGTGCCGGTGCGGCGCACCGACGACGTGGCGCGGGCCCGCGCGGGCTCGGCGGGCTCGCCGCGCCTGACGTGCACGCCGGGCCGCGGCCGTACCCGGATCCGGAAGTCGGCGGGCTTGACGGTGAGCGTGGTCTTCGTGGCCAGCTGGTAGTCGAGGTGGTCGATCGAGGTCGAAGCGCTGGAGGAGCATCCCGAGCACCAGCGCCGCCTCCTGCAACGCGAACTGCCGTCCGATGCAGGCGCGCTGCCCGGTCCCGAACGGCTTGTAGACCGCCGGTGGCACCGCTGCCAGCCGTTCGGGGGCCATGTGCTCGGGGTTGAACTCCGCCGCGTCCGGTCCCCACACGGACGTGGCGCGATGCAGGGCCGGGGTGAGCACCGTGATGGTCGTGTTCGCCGGGATGGCGTACCGGCCGCCGATGACGGTGTCCTGGAACGGGTAGCGGCTGAAGCCCGGCGCGGTCGGCCACAGCCGCAGGGACTCGTCGAGGACCTGCCGGACGTAGGTGAGCCGGTGCACCTGCTCGAAGGTGGGACTGGCCGTGTCGCCGAGCACCTCGTCCACCTCGGCGCGCGCCCGCTCCAGGAAGGCCGGGTTCTTCAGCAGGTAGTAGAGCGCGAAGGACAGCAGGCCGGAGGTCGTCTCGTGACCGGCGATCAGGAAGGTGATGCACTGCGCGCGGATGTTGGCGTCGGGCAGCCGTTCGCCGGTCTGCCGGTCGACGCCGGTGAGCATCCGGCCGAGCAGGTCGGTGGTGTCCCCGGCGTCCCCCTGGGCCCGCCGCTCGGCGATGAGCCGGTCGACCAGGTCGTCCATGAACGCCTGGTCCTCCTCCACCTGCCGCTGCGCCCGGATCTTCAGCCGGGTCTGGATCGGCAGCTGCCGGGCCCGTGCCTGGGACTCGGAGAGGGTGCGGACCATGGCCTGCACGAACGGGTGCGGGGTGTCGCGGTAGAAGGAGTTGAACCGGTACCCGAACCCGCACAGCGCGATGGTGTCGAGGGTCAGGCGGGTCATGTCGTCGGGGACGTCCACCTCGTCGCCCTCGTTGAGGCGGTCCCACTTGTCCATCAGCTGGTCGGCGATGTCGACCATCCTCGGCATGTAGTCGCGCATCGCCTGCAGGCTGAACGGCGACATCAGGATGTTGTGGGCGCGGTGCCACAGCGGGTCGTCGGTCTCGGCGGTGAACAGGCCCGTGTCCGCGGCTCCCTTCCGCAGCGCGGCCAGGCCCCCACCGACGCGCTTGTCGAAGCGCGCGTCGTCGCAGATCTCCTCGACCAGGTCCGGCCCGGAGACGATCAGGCGGGTGCCGCCGGGCACGCTGAGCTTGAAGATCGGCCCGTACTTCTCGGCCATCGCCATGAACCCCTCGATCGGGTTGTCGGCGTCGATGTCGAACGCGTTCCCCACGAGGGGCAGGCCGGAGGGGCCGGGAATGTCGTCGAGGTCGATCGTCATGCTCATGGCGGTGTCCTCCGGTCGGGGATCGGTGGAGTGGGTCGTCGAGGAGTCGGAGCGGGCCGGCGCGGGTACGGCGCCGGGGCGGCCGGCGACGACGAGGAGCACGACGCTGAGCAGCAGCACCCAGCCGGGGAACACCAGCAGGGTGGCCGGGTGGAAGGTGGTGCTGACGAGCAGGAAGGTGGCGCCGAGGTAGCTCACGGCCGCCACCCAGCGCGGAAGCAGCCCGCGCCGCCGGGCCAGGGTGGTCGTCGTGATCATGTACATGCCGGCGGCGCGGACGCCGAAGACGAAGACCATGCCGTAGCCGGCGCCGGTGAGCGTGCGCGCCACCTCCGGGGACGGCAGCGGGGTGGAGGAGAAGACCGTCAGCAGGGCGACGGCACCCACAGCCGCCGTACCCGCGAAGAGCATGCAGACGAAGAGCACGCCGGACGCGAGCTGGAGCCAGCGCGGGAGCCCGGACGACGACCCGGGCAGCGACTCGATGAGCGTGCGCGTCGCGCCGATGTGCCACAGGTAGGCGATCCCCGCGAACGGCACGATGTACATGCCCACCGTCACCAGCACGTTCCCCGCTGCCGACGGTGTAGAAGTCGGCGTAGACGCGATCCGGGGCCGCGATCCCCGGTGCCTGCCGCACGAGCACCAGCGCGACGACGAAGAGCCCGGCGAAGACGATCCCGGACAGGGCGCTCACCCGCGCGTAGACCCGGAAGGGCTCCGTCCGTCGCCGCGTCACCACCGGTGCCTCTCCCGGCCCGCGATCGCCGAGCCAGTGTGGAGGACACCGGTGCGTGACATGACAGGAGCGGCCTTCTTCCGTCTTCTCCATCGTCTGCGCCAGCGGTGTCCGGCGCAGGGCTTCAACGTCACACCGGCGTTGTGGAGCCTTGTAGACCCGTTTGGAACAGGTCTAGACTAGTCACCCGGACGACGTTGCACCTGCGGTTTGACTAGGTAGTACTCGGATGCGGGTCCGCCCGAGCGTCGGCGGCCCGTCGATCGCCTGTCCTGAGGAGGGATCGGCATGAACAGGAGAATCTCCACGCTCACGCTGCTGGCCGGGGTCGTGCTCGGTGTCACCGGAGCCTGGGTGGCTCAGAGCGCCGCGGCCGGGCCGAGGCCCGAGCCCCGCTCGGCGGCGTCGGTCTCCGGGGCCATCGGCTCCGCGGCCACGGCCGTCCGGGTGCGGGGCACGCAGCTGCCGGTCAACCCGGACAGGGGCACGTACGCCATGCGCGGCGACCTCGTCGGACGCTGGACGGTGATCCCGGCGAAGGTGCTGAACGACACGCCCCAGCTCTACGTGGAGGCGGGGCGGGAGCAGTTCGTCGGTTGTCTGGACCGCAACCACGACCAGGTCTGCCAGGTCACCGAGCCGCACGGAGTGCTGCGCTCGTCCTACATCTACTGGGCGTCGTTCGCCGGCAACGGACAGCTGATCCGCGGCCGGTGGGTGCACCCGGTCACCGGCGGGACGCTCGCCTTCGAGGGCTCCCGTGGCGTGATCAACATGCTCGCCACCCCGGCGGGTTATGGCGTGCGCACGACGTACCGCGGTCAGGTCGTCCTCCTGTCGACCCCGCCGACGACCCCGCCGACGACCCCGCCGACGACCCCGCCGCGGGCCACGTCTGGCACGTAGTCGGTCACGGGGTGGCGAGCAGGTCCTTCTCGGTGTACCTCTTGCCGACCGAGAGGTCGTACTGCACCAGCCGGTAGTCGCGCAGCAGCTGCCGCGCCCGCGGCGACAGCCGGTTGCGTGGCTCGCGCGTGCCGTCCGGGCCCAGCACGGTCCGGCCCTCCAGCGCCGGGACCTGCCGGCGCAGCTCGGTGAGCAACGCGTAGTACGGCGTCACCGCGGCACCGGCCCGCTCTGCCGCCAGGTCGACGAAGTGGGCCGGGCTCACCACCGGTCCGGGCGCGGCTGCGTCCGCGGGAGGCCGGCCGCGGGCGGGGAAGTTCGCCCACACGAGGTACGGCGTCCGGTGCATCTGCGCGCCGCCGTTCGCGGCGAACACGCTGCGCGGGTAGAAGCCGGGCAGGTGGTCCCCGTAGAACACCAGCACGGTCGGCTCGTCGAGCCGGCGCAGGTCGCCCACCAGGGTCCGCATCGCGTCGTCGGAGTGCTCGAGCCCTCGGACGTACTGGCCGGCTTCGGACAGCTCCCGCCCGTCCGGTCCGGTGACCTTCACCGGGTCGTCGTACCGGCCGGCGTAGGGCATGTGGTTCTGCATGGTCACGACGTTCATGAACACCGGCGCCCGCTCGGTGCGCAGCGTGCGCTCGACCTCCCCGAACGCCGACGCGTCCGAGACGTAGGCGTCGTGCCCGATCCGGGTCGGTGCGTGCATCGTGTCGTCGTACAGGAAGTCGTCGAAGCCGAACGTGCGGTAGACGTCGCGGCGGCGGTACATCTCGGTGGAGAAGGGGTGCAGCGCCACCGCCGTGTGCCCGGTCGACTTCGCCCACGCGACCGCCGACGGGAACGACGGGTAGCTCGGGACGACCATCTGGTAGGGCACCCGCAGCTGGGCCGGGAACGCCGACGCCGACATGCCGGTGAGCGCCTCGAACTCCATGTTGGCGGTCCCGCCGCCGACGCTCTGCGCCAGCATCGACCCGGCGATCGCGTCCGGACCGTGCATCAGCCGGCGGGTGAACGGGATCGGGTCCTCCGGCACGTGCACGCCGCGGAGAGCGGTCGGGTCGCTGAACGACTCCGAGAGCACCATCACGACGTTCACACCGGCCAGGCCTGCCGGGTCCCGGGTCGCGTTGATCCGGTCGGCGGCGGCCCGGTAGCGCTCGGTGATCTGCGCCATCCGGGCGGCGGAGTACCCCTCGGGGACCGGCACCGGAGGGATGTCCAGGTTGTAGAGGACGCCGGCGACGAAGCCGTTGCCGAGGTAGTTCCGCTGCTGCGACCAGGCCCGCCAGTCGGCCCCGAGCGTGTCGTAGACACCCCGCGTCGCGTTGCCCGGCGCGTTGAAGTGCGCCGCGTTCGCCAGCACCAGCAGCCCGACGAGCCCGCCGATGAGCCGCACCGCGAGCCGGGCCGGCGCCGGCAGGTCGGAGGCGATCGACGCGACGGCCGCCCGCCGGCGTCGCGCGACGGCCAGCACAGCTGCGACGGCGACGACGACGACGATCCCGGCGACCACCAGGGAACGCGGGTCCACCATCCGCAGCAGGAACCCGGGGTCCGAGGCGAACCGCCAGTCGGCGGGGTAGAGCGGCTCGTGCCGGAACAGCACCTTCTCGTGGTTCGCGAACGCGAGCACCCCGGTCGCGGTCCAGGCCAGCGCGGACGTCACCACGAAGCGGCCCACGACCGCGTGCAGCACCGCGACGACCGCCCACACCACGAGGGTGTCCAGCACGAACATGGCGGCGTAGGTCGGCGTCTTGAACCGCCACGGGTAGCCGTCCACCCCGAGGATCTGGACGAGCTCGAGCACCGCGTTGCAGCCCAGCGCGAGCAGCGCCGTCCGACGCAGCCCCGGGCGTACGGCGTCCGTCAGCCGGCTCACCCGGCCGCGCATCCGCGCCGGGGCGGGCCTGGACTCGGGCCGCGAGGCAACGGTGCTCGCCACGCTCACCCCTTCCGGCCGCCCGTGCCGCCACCGAGCGGCGGCCGAGCCGGCACCGTACCCCGGCGGCACGGCGCACATTCGTGCTCCGAGCGCGCTTCAGGCGCGCGGATGGGCTGCGGTCCTGCGCGGACGCGGCCACGACCAGCAGGGCGGGCACGCCGAGGTAGAGGTAGTGCAGGCCCTCCCAGGCCGCCGGGTCGAACCCCTTGCGCTCCAGGTCCCACAGCGCGACCGCGGCCATCGGAGCCGTGACGGCCAGCAGGTGCGCCCACCCGTCGTGCCGGCGCAGCAGAACCACCAGACCGTGCCGCAGGACCACGACCGCCGACGCGGCGACCGGCGACCACCCCGACGAGCAGCAGCCACGCGAGCCGGTCGTCACCGAGGTCGCGCAGGATGCGGACCGACTTGCCGACCAGGTGCCCGGGCCGGAACCGCGCCGGCGCGACCGCCCAGGTGCCGAGGTAGAGCGCGGACGCCCCCGGCAGCGCGGGCGCGAGGACCCGCCAGGCCCGGGCGCCGCAGACGGCGAGGAGGATCACCCCCGACGCGGCGGCGACGACCAGCAGCGGCAGCCGGCTCGACGCGAACAGGAAGTAGGCCGTGCCGCCCACACACGTCAGCACCGGGTCGTGCCGTCGCAGCCCCAGGGTCGACGCGGTCGTCGCGGTGGCGAACAGCCAGCCGATCACCACCAGGTCCGAGCCCGTGGCCGCCATCTCGAGGAACAGCCAGCAGACGAGCTGGGTGAGGCTCAGCAGCACCGCCGTGCCCCGGTCCGTGAGCAGGGTCAGCACCCGGTAGCCCAGCAGGACGGCCAGGACCGGCACCACGACGAAGTAGCCGTCCCACAGGCCCAGCGGGAGGTACGGCACGAGCTCGCCGGGCCCCGTCGAGCACGGGTCCCCGAAGTAGCCCGTCCCGTACGGCGCACGCAGCGCCAGCACGTTGTCGACCAGCTCCCGGACGCAGTCGTCCTGGTCGGAGCCGCGGCCCACCTCGCGCAGCGCGTCGGCCCGGGGGTAGGCCACCGACACCAGCACGAGCAGCGCGACGAGCCCCAGGCCGAGCACCCGGCGCCGGCCGAGCAGCCCGAGGAGCCGGGGGCTCCGCAGGACGACGCCCCAGGCGAGGAGACCGGCCAGCGACGTAGGCCGCGTAGGCGGCGCCGGGCAGCGGGTCGACGTACTTGAAGAAGAAGCGGAGCGACAGCAGCAGCTGCACCGCGACCACGACGGTCAGCAGGGCGCCGGTGCGCCCGGTGGTCCCTGGGTGCGTCCCGGCTGCTCTCACACCGGGGACGAGTCACCACCGACCGGTCAGGTTCCCGCCGACACCGTGACCGAACGGTGACCACGACACGCCCCCGCACGGGCATCGGTGTCAGTACTGTTTCGCCGCTGGAGGGTCGGGTCGAAGACAGAGGGTGAGCTGGTGCTGGGGTTCGTCGTACGCCGGATCGTGTCCGGACTGCTGGTGCTGCTGGTCACCTCGGTGTCGATCTTCACGCTGTTCTTCTACGGGCCGGCCGACCCGGCGCTGGCCTACTGCCCCGAGATGCACTGCAGTCCGGAGCGGCTGGACCGGGTCCGGCACGCCCTGCACCTCGACGACCCGGTCGAGCAGCAGTACGCCGACTACATGAAGGGCGTCTTCGTCGGCCGTGACTACCACGCCGGCGCCATCACGATCGAGTGTCCGGCGCCCTGCCTCGGCGTCTCCTTCAAGCTGCGGACCAACGTCACGTCGCTGCTCTGGTCGCGCTTCCCGGCGACCGCGTCGATCGCGCTGGGCGGGGCGGTGCTGTTCCTCGTCTTCGGGGTCGGCCTCGGCGTCCTGGCCGCGCGCTCACGCGGCACACCGACCGACAAGCTCATCGTCGGCGGCACCTTGTTCATCAACGCGATGCCGTTCTACCTGTTCGCGCTGCTCGCCTGGCTGCTGTTGATCAGCAGGTTCGGGATCTTCCCCGAGAGCGGCTACTACTCGCCGATCCACGACGGCCCGATCGCCTGGGTCAAGGGGCTGCTGCTGGCCTGGCTGGTGCTCGGCGTGACCTTCGCGACCGACTACGCGCGCTTCAGCCGCGGGTCGATGGTGGAGGCGCTCAACGAGGACTTCGTGCGCACGGCGCGCGCGAAGGGGCTCAGCGAGCGGCGGACCGTGCTGCGGCACGCCCTGCGTGCGGCGTTGGTGCCGGTGGTGACGATCTTCGGTCTCGACCTCGCCGAGCTGCTGGGCGGCACGGTGTTCCTGGAGCGGATCTTCGACATCCAGGGCATCGGGATCACCGCGCTCGACGCGATCGGCACCAAGGACCTGCCGATCATCTCCGCGACCGTGCTGATCGCGGCGTTCCTGATCGTGGTCGCCAACGTGCTCGTCGACATCGTCTACAGCCTGGTCGACCCGCGGGTCCGGCTGTACTGACCGTCCTCGGTCTAGCCGATCTCGACGGACCCGCCCCGGCAGCCGGGCAGCGGCTGCCTGCCGGTCGGCAGCGCCGTCTGGGGTACGGCGGTCCCGTCGGCGTCGAGCACCTGGAACTGCTGGGCGTACGTCGACCGGGGCTCGGGCCCCTGGAGCCAGGTCTGCAGGTGGGCGTAGCCGCCGTGCGCGCGGGTCTCGAACCACGGCCCCGGCACGCCGGCGACCCAGAACCGCTCCCGGACCGTCGCCACGTCGGGGGAGACCACCAGCCAGGTCGACTGCTCGAAGCGGCGCAGGCGGGTGCCGTCGCAGGTCCACGCGGCGTGGCCGTTCGAGAGGAACGCCACCGGCTCCGCTGCGGTCGGGGTGGGCAGCGGCGCCTGCGCCGGGGCGTCGGTGCCGAACCGGTCGCAGAGGCGCACGTCGCCCTCGGCGTTGCGGAGCACGAGCACGGCGCTGGTGCCGTCGAGACGGAGCTGGCGGACGCCGTACAGGACCTCGGGGTCGGTGCCCTCGGGGGAGAAGCCGGGGGTGGTGCACGCGGCGAGGTCGTCGGCGTCGGTCGGGCCGAGGTCGAGGTCGGTGACCCCGGTGGGGGAGGCGGTCGTCGACGGGTCGGCGGCGAGCTTCGGGCTCGGACCGTCGCTGCCGGAGAGCGCCTTGAGCGAGCCGGCGCCGAGCACCAGCGCCGCGACCAGCATCGCCACGCCGACCGCCGGAAGCACCCGGTCGGCGAGCTTCGTCATGAGCCCCCCTTCGGGCGGATGAGGTCGTCCGTCGTGCCCCCACGACGGGTCGGGCTCCCCAGCCCGCGACCCGCGGACGAGCGCGCGGATCCCCCGCGCGTCCGGGCCAGGCTACCCGCAGATGGGCCCCGGCCCGATAGCCCGAACGAGCCCCTCGGCGGGCCCGCCGACAGCCCCCGGCTCTCCTCGGAGGGCGCCGCGCTCGGAATCCGCCCGGTTGATTGGTAGGGTTCTGCGTGCAGCAGATGCAAGTTCCAGCAGGTACGCCCGCGGAGTTTGTGATCCGACGGCGTTTTCTCTTGTATGAGCAGTAGCTTTTCGAGGGGGCTCGGCGTTTCACCGCATCTGTCGCGGGGCCGCCGAGGTGGCGGTTCCACGCCCCGTATGAGGAGTAAACGAGCATGGCTCAGGGCACCGTCAAGTGGTTCAACGCCGAGAAGGGCTTCGGCTTCATTGCGCAGGAGGACGGCGGCGACGACGTCTTCGTGCACTACTCGGCCATCCAGTCGCAGGGCTACAAGTCCCTCGACGAGAACCAGAAGGTCGAGTTCGACGTCACGCAGGGTCCGAAGGGCCCGCAGGCGGAGAACGTTCGCGCCCTCTGATCAGTCCTCAGGACCGATCCGAGAACAGAGAAGACGCCTGACCCTTCAGGCATCCGAGCGAGGGCCCCGACGGACCACCGTCGGGGTCCTCTGTGTTTGTCCGAAATGACTATGGGTAGAAGTCGGCGGCGTCGGCGAGAATGGGTACAGGGAGCAGATCGCCGTGGTTCGTCGTCCGGAGCACGCGTCGGCAGAGGGGAGGGGTCCGCGTGATGGACGACCAGCTCAACGTCCCGCTCGAGGACTCCGAGCTGCTCGCCGAGGTCGAGCTCACCACCAACCTGATCATCGCGGCCAGCGAGTCCGACGCACGCCCTGCCGCAGGACGAGGTCGACCGCCTGCTCGGCCTCGTCGGGTCCGACGACGGTCGTCAGCTCGATCCCCATCCAGAAGGCGCGCAACAGCGTCTGACGCTCCGCCGGCCCGTCGGTCGCCGCCGGCTCGAAGCCCCGCAGCCGCAGCGAGTTCGCCACCACGCACACGCTCGATGCCGCCATCGCCGCGCCCGCGACCATCGGGTTGAGCAGCCCGAGCGCCGCGACCGGGATCCCCACGACGTTGTAGGCGAACGCCCAGAAGAGGTTCTGCTTGATCGTGCGCAGGGTCCGCCGGGACAGCTCGATCGCGTCGGCGGCGGCCGCGCAGGTCGCCCGTGGGTGAGCGTCACGTCGCCGGCCTCGATCGCCGACCGCGGCGCCGGTGCCCATCGCCACCCCCAGGTCGGCCGCGACCAGGGCGGCCGCGTCGTTGACGCCGTCGCCGACCATCGCGACCACGCGACCCTCGCTGCCGGAGGCGGGTGACCGCCGCGGCCTTGTCGGCCGGCATCACCTCGGCGACCACCTCGTCGATGCCGACCTCGGCGGCCACGGCGCGCGCCGTGGTGGCGTGGTCGCCGGTGAGCAGCACCGGGTGCAGGCCGAGGCCTCGCAGCCGTCGTACGGCGTCCGCGCTCGTGTCCTTGACGCTGTCGCCGATGTCGAAGACGGCCGCAGGCCGTCGTCGATCTCGACGAGCACGGCGGTGCGCCCGGCCTCCCGGGCGGTGAGCGACCGCCTGCGCCGAGCGCGTAGGGCAGCTGGAGCGCCGGCGCGTCGGCCGTCGGCAGCGTGACGGTGGAGGGGGCCCGGCCGACCACGACGCGGCGACCGTCCACCACCCCGGAGACGCCGAAGCCGTCGTGGTTCGCGAAGTCGGTGACCTGCGGGCGTCGCGGACTGCCACGGCTGCGGGCCGGTCCGGGCGACGTACTCCGCGACCGCGCGGCCGAGCGGGTGCTCCGACGACGCCTCCAGCGCGCCGGCCAGCCGGACCGCCTCGGCGTGGTGGGTGACCACCTCGTGCACCGCCATCCGCCCGGTGGTGACGGTGCCGGTCTTGTCCAGCACGACGGTGTCGATCCGGCGGGTCTGCTCCAGCACCGCCGCGTCGCGGATGACGACGCCGAGCTGGGCCGCCCGGCCGGTGCCGACCAGCAGCGCGGTGGGGGTCGCGAGCCCGAGGGCGCACGGGCAGGCGATGACCAGGACCGCGACCGCGGCGATGAAGCCGCCGGTCGGGTCGCCGAGCAGCGCCCAGACAGCGAAGGTGAGCACCGCGACTGCCAGCACCACCGGCACGAAGACCGCCGACACCCGGTCCGCGAGCCGCTGCACGGGTGCCTTGGTGGCCTGCGCGTGCCGCACCAGGTCGGCGATCCGGGCGACCGCGGTGTCGCGGCCGATGCGAGTCACCTCGACGACCAGCCGGCCCGACGTGTTCAAGGTCGCGCCGGCGACCTCGTCGCCCGGGCTGCTTGTCGACCGGCACGCTCTCACCGGTGAGCATCGACTCGTCGACGCCGGAGCGGCCGTCGAGGACCACGCCGTCGGTGGCGACCTGCTCGCCGGGACGCACCAGGAACCGCATGCCGGGACGCAGCAGGGACGACGTCGACGAGCCGCTCGCGGCCGTCGTCGTCGAGCAGCGTCGCCTCCTTGGCGCCGAGCTCGAGCAGCGCGCGCAGCGCCGATCCCGCCCGCTGCTTGGCGCGGGACTCCGCCCACCGACCGAGCAGCAGGAACGTGGTGACGGTGGCGGCGACCTCGACGTAGCTGTGCATGCCGCCCGTCGACCGCCTGCACGACCGACCAGCCGTAGGCGACCAGGGTGCCGAGCGAGACGAGGGTGTCCATGGTGCTGGCGCCGTGCCGCGCGTTGAGCGCCGCGGCGCGGTGGAACGGCCAGCCCGCCCACAGCACCACCGGCGTCGCGAGCAGCAGCGCCGCCCAGCGCACCAGCGAGGTGTCCGGGATCCCCGGGAGCATGGTCAGCACCAGCACGAGGGCCGACAGCGGGGCCGCCACCACCAGCCGTCGCCGGTAGTCGTGGTCGGCGCGCTGCTCCTCGTCGGACGACGGCGGCGGTGGCGTCGTCCGAGGCCACCGCGGCGGTGTAGCCGGTGCGCTCGACGGCGCGGACCAGTGTCTCGACGTCGACGGCACCACCGGGCTCGTAGTCGACCGACGGCGGACGCGGTGGCGAGGTTGACGGTCGCGCGCACCCCGTCGAGCCGGTTCAGCTTCTTCTCGACTCTGCCGACGCAGGACGCACAGGTCATCCCGCCGACCAGCAGGTCGACGTGGGCCGTGCTCTCCCGGGCGGTCGCGGCGTCTCGGAGGTCGACCACTCAGACCACCGCGTAACCGGCCTCGTCGACCGCGGCCCGCACCTGCTCGTCGCTCACCCCGCCGCCGCGGATGACGACGGTGCCGGCCTCGACGCTGACCTCGACCTCCGCGACACCTGGGACGGCCGAGACCTCCTCGGTCACAGCGGCGGCGCAGTGGCCGCAGGTCATCCCGGTGACGGTGTACGTCGTCTCGGTCACGTGTCTCTCCTGGGTGGTGGGTCGGGCGTGCGGTCCGTCGACCACGTCTCTGGTTTGGGGGGTCAGGTGCGGAGCAGGCGCGCGATCGCCTGCGGTGGCCTCGGCGACCTTCTCGTCGGCCGATGCGCCGCCGGCGGCGACCGCGTCGCGCACGCAGTGCCCGAGGTGGTCCTCGACGAGACCGACCGCGACGCCCTGCAATGCTTTGTTCACGGCGGACACCTGGGTGAGGATGTCGATGCAGTAGACGTCCTCGTCGACCATCCGGTGCAGGCCGCGCACCTGGCCCTCGATGCGCCGCAGCCGGGCGAGGTAGGCCGCCTTGTTGTCGTGGTAGCCGTGGGTCTCAGCCATGCCTCGACTGTATACCCCCACCCGGTATGTGCCCAAGCCTGAGTTGCGTACGATGCCCCGCTACGCCTAGCATGTGCCACGGTTTGTTCACACCTGTGACCGAGCTTGTCTGAGTCCGTTCTCCAGGAGTTCTCCGTGGCACTGCGCTTCCGCCCTGCCGACACCACGTTCTACGACCTCTTCACCCGAGTCGGCCAGTCACCTGGTCGCAGGCGCCGAGCTGCTCGCCGAGATGCTCGGCGAGGGCAGCGACCGTGAGGTCATCGCGCAGAAGATGCGGGACGCCGAGCACGCGGCCGACGAGACCACGCACGACATCGTGCGCCGGGTGAACACCACGTTCGTCACGCCGTTCGACCGCGAGGACATCTACGCCCTCGCCTCCAGCCTCGACGACGTCATGGACTTCATGGAGGAGGCCGTCGACCTGACGCTGCTCTACGAGGTCATCGAGCTGCCCAAGGAGCTCGCCAACCAGGTCGAGGTCATCCAGCGCTGCGCCGAGCTGACCGCCGCGTCGATGCCGCGGCTGCGCACGATGCAGGACCTCGAGGAGTACTGGATCGAGATCAACCGGCTCGAGAACCTCGGCGACAAGAGCTACCGCCGGATCCTGGCCAAGCTGTTCAGCGGGAAGTACGAAGCCCTCGAGGTGCTCAAGCTCAAGGACATCGTCGACTCCCTCGAGGACGCCATCGACGCGTTCGAGTCGGTGGCCAACATCGTCGAGCAGATCGCCGTCAAGGAGTCCTGAGCGTGGACCTCGCGATTGTCATCGCGGTCGTCGTCGTCGCTCTCGCGTTCGACTACACCAACGGCTTCCACGACGCCGCCAACGCCATCGCGACCTCGGTCTCGACGCGCGCGCTCACCCCGCGCATCGCGCTGATCGTCGCGGCGGTGATGAACTTCGTCGGCGCGCTGCTCGGCCAGGAGGTCGCGCACACCGTCAGCGAGACCATCGTGCCTCCCGAGAGGCAGCCACGGCCTGGTGGTCGTGATCGCCGGCCTGCATCGGCGCGATCAGCTGGAACCTCATCACCTGGTACTTCGGCCTGCCGTCGTCGTCCTCGCACGCGCTGATCGGCGGTCTGGTGGCGCCGCGCTCGCGGCGTCGCGCCGTCGTGCACTGGAACACGATCGTGGACAAGGTCGTGATCCCGATGGTGCTCTCGCCGCTGGTGGGCTTCGCGCTCGCCTTCCTGGTGATGCTGTCGATCATGTGGATCTTCCGGCGCGGCAACCCGCACAAGGTCAGCCGTGGCTTCCGGTTCATGCAGACCCTGTCCGCGTCCGCTCTCGCGCTCGGCCACGGCCTCCAGGACGCCCAGAAGACGATGGGCGTGATCTTCCTGGCGCTGGTCACCGGCGGCTACTACGCGTCCGACGACGAGCCTTCCGCTGTGGGTGATCATCGCGGCCGCCTCGGCGATCTCGCTGGGCACCTACTCCGGTGGCTGGCGGATCATGCGGACACTCGGCCGGCGGATCATCCACCTCGACCCGCCCCGCGGCTTCTCCGCGGAGTCCGTCGGCGCCGGCGTGCTGTACACGACGGCGTTCGCGTTCCAGGCGCCGGTCTCCACCACGCACGTCATCACCTCGGCGATCATGGGCGCCGGCGCGACCAAGCGGCGGTCCGCCGTGCGGTGGGGCGTGGCCTCGAACATCCTGACCGCCTGGGTGCTGACCTTCCCGGCCGCCGGCCTGATGGCCGCGCGGTCTACTTGGTGCTCAAGTTCGTCCTGCAGCTGCCCTGACCGCCGAGCTGCGCTGACCCGGGCATGCGAACGGGCCGTGTCCCCCGTGCGACACGGCCCGTCGCGATTCTCACCCTGGTCCCGGGTGATCAGCCCCCGACACGGTGGAGACGGCGCACGCCGCCGGTCATGACGCGGAAAATCAGAACATTTCGGACAGCTCAGCCGAAGCGGCCGGAGATGTAGGCCTCGGTGGCCGGCTCCTCCGGGTTGCTGAAGATCTTCCGCGTCGGGTTCATCTCGACCAGCTGGCCGGGCTTGCCGGCGCCGGCGAGGTTGAAGAACGCGGTGTCCTCCGAGACCCGGGCCGCCTGCTGCATGTTGTGGGTCACGATGACGATCGTGTAGTCGCTCCTGAGCTCGTGGATCAGGTCCTCGATCGCCGAGGTCGAGATCGGGTCGAGCGCCGAGCACGGCTCGTCCATCAGCAGCACCTGCGGCTCGACCGCGATCGCGCGGGCGATGCACAGCCGCTGCTGCTGGCCGCCGGAGAGCCCGCGCCGGGCTTGCCGAGCCGGTCCTTGACCTCGGTCCAGAGGTTCGCGCCGCGCAGCGACTTCTCGACGATCTCGTCGGCCTTGGCCTTCGGGATCTTCTTGGAGTTCAGCCGCGAGCCGGCCAGCACGTTCTCGTAGATCGACATCGTCGGGAACGGGTTCGGCCGCTGGAAGACCATGCCGACCTGGCGGCGCACCTCGACCGGGTCGACGTCCGGGCCGTAGAGGTCCTGGCCGTCGATCACGATCTTGCCCTCGACGCGCGCGCCGGGGATCACCTCGTGCATGCGGTTCAGCGAGCGCAGGAACGTCGACTTGCCGCAGCCGGACGGCCCGATCAGGGCCGTCACCGAGCGGGCGGGGATGGTCATCGAGACGCCCTCGACGGCCTTGAAGTCGCCGTAGTAGATGTCGAGGTCGGAGACGTCGATGCTCTTCGCCATGGTGTGTGTCCTTGCTTCGTGTCGTCGGCCGACCCGTCGGGTCAGCGGGCGGTCTTGGGGGAGAAGAGGCGGCCGAGCAGCCGGGCCAGCAGGTTCAGCGCCATCACGATCGCGATCAGCACCAGCGCCGCGCCCCAGGCCCGCGCCTGGCCGAACTCCGCGGGCACGCCGGGCTGCGTGTACGAGTAGTAGATGAACACCGGCAGCGTCATCATCCGCTCGCCGAACAGGTTCATGTTCACCGAGTCGGTCGAGCCGGCGATGATCAGCAGCGGGGCGGTCTCGCCGATGACGCGGGCCATCGCGAGCGTGACGCCGGTGATGATGCCGGCGAGCGCCGTCGGCAGCACGACCTTGACGATGGTGCGCCACTTCGGCACGCCCAGGGCGTACGACGCCTCGCGCAGCTCGTCCGGCACCAGCTTGAGCATCTCCTCGCAGGAGCGGACCACGATCGGGATCATCAGCAGCGAGAGCGCGACCGCCCCGCCGATGCCCATCCGGACGCCGGGCCCGAAGATCAGCGCGAACAGCGCGTAGGCGAACAGGCCGGCGACGATCGACGGGATGCCGGTCATCACGTCGACGAAGAAGGTGATGGCCCGGGCGACCTTGTTGCCGGCGCCGTACTCGACCAGGTAGATGGCGGTCATGATGCCGATCGGCACCGAGATCACGGTGGCCGCCAGGGTGATCAGCAGGGTGCCGATGATCGCGTGGTAGATGCCGCCGCCCTCGCCGATGACGTTGCGCATCGAGTAGGTGAGGAACTGGGCGTTGATGACGTGCAGGCCGTTCTCGATCACGGTGCTGAGCAGGGAGATGAGCGGCAGCAGGGCGAGCGCGAAGGCCACCCACACCAGCGTGCTGACCAGGCGGTCCGTCGCGGCGCGCTTGTTCTCGACCAGCAGCGACCACACCGGCAGGGCCACGCCGAACAGCACGATCGCGAGGACGAGCCAGCCGACCAGGCCCCAACCGAGGCTGAGCGTGATGATCGCGGAGGCCGACGCCGCCAGACCGGCGACCAGCCAGCCGCGCCCACCGCGGCAGGCGGGGGTGGCTCAGCGGCAGGCTGCCCGGCCGGGCGGGCCGGGTGGCGGCGGAGGTGTCGGGCACCCTCGGCTCCTGACTGTTCGAGTCGGCCGTGCGGTGGGTGGCGGGGTTCTTGGTCTTCGCCATGTACTACCTCCGGTCCCCGCGGGCGACGATCGCGCGCGCCGCGAAGTTCACCGCGAACGTGATCACGAACAGCACCAGACCGCTCGCGATGAGCGCGTTCACCCGCAGCCCGGTGGCCTCGGGGAACTGGAGCGCGATGTTGGCGGCGATCGTCGACGGGTTGTCGCTGCTGATCAGGTTGAACGTGATGATCCCGGAGGCCGAGAGCACCATGGCCACGGCCATCGTCTCGCCGAGCGCCCGGCCCATGCCGAGCATCACCGCGGACACGATGCCGGAGCGTGCGTAGGGGAACACCGCCATCCGGATCATCTCCCAGCGCGTCGCGCCGAGCGCCAGGGCGGCCTCCTCGTGCAGCGTCGGGGTCTGCAGGAAGACCTCGCGGGTGATCGCGGTGATGATCGGGATCGCCATGATCGCGAGCACGATGCCGGCGGTGAGGATGGTCTTGCCGGTGGCCGAGGCCGGGCCGGCGAAGAACGGCAGGAAGCCGAGGTACTTCTCGAGCCACTCGTAGACCGGGGTCAGGTGCCGGCCCAGGTAGCCGATGCCCCACAGGCCGTAGACGACGGAGGGTACGGCGGCCAGCAGGTCGATCGCGTAGCCGACCGGGCGGGCCAGCCTGCGGGGCGCGTAGTGCGAGATGACCAGCGCGACGCCCAGGGAGAGCGGGGTGGCGATGAGGAGCGCCAGCGTCGCCGCCAGGACCGTGCCGAACAGCAGCGGCCAGACGTAGGCGACCAGGTTGCTGGCGCCGAAGTAGGTGTCCGGGGACGCGTGGAAGGCAGGAGCGCCCTCGATGGTCAGGAAGATCGCGACGCCGGCGAGGGCGACGAGGATCAGCAGACCGGCAGCCCAGCTCACACCGGCGAAGATCAGGTCGCCGGGGCGCTTCTTGGCTCGTGTGGTCGGGGCCACGGTGGTGGTCACCTGGGGCGCTCCTCTCGGGGGCGGGAACCGGTCGAGCCGGCGGAGGTCATCTGACCCCCACCGGCCCGACCGTCAGGCAGTCAGCCGAGTCGGCTGCTTACTTGGCGGTGATCTGGTCAGCGATGGCGACCGCGTCCCCACCCAGCTTGCTGGGCAGCGGCGCCGAGCCGGCCGTCTTGGCAGCGGCGGCCTGGCCGTCGGTGCCGAGCAGGTAGGTGAGGTAGCCCTTGACCAGGTCCGCCTTGTTCTTGTCGGCGTAGGTCGGGCAGGCGATCACGTAGGACGCGAGCGTCAGCGGGTAGGCGCCGGACTCGGTCGTGGTGCGGTCGATGTCGATGGCCATGTCGTTGTCGGCGCGACCGGTGGCCTTCGGCGACAGGTCGACGACCTTGGTGGCGCCCTCGGCGCTCGGGGCGACGTACGCGTCGCCGACCTTGATGGAGGCCACGCTCAGGTCGCCGGCCTGGCTGTGGTCGGCGTAGCCGATGGTGCCCTTGCCGCTCTTGACAGCCTCGATGACACCGGAGGTGCCCTCCGCGCCCTCACCGCCCTTGAGCGGCCAGTCGCCACCGGGCTCGGACGTCCAGGCGCCCTCGCCGGCCTTGCTCAGCCACTGGGTGAGGTTGTCGGTGGTGCCGGAGCCGTCCGAGCGGTGCACCGGGACGATCCGGTCGCTCGGGAGCTTGGCGCCGGGGTTCTCGGCCTTGATCGCCGGGTCGTCCCAGGTCTTGATCTTGCCGTTGAAGATGTCGGCGGTGGTCTTCGCGGAGAGCTGGAGCTTGTCGACGCCGTCGAGGTTGTAGACCAGCGCGACGGGGCTGATGTAGGCCGGCACCTCGAGGGCGGTCTGGCCGTTGCAGACCTTCTTCGACGAGGCGAGCTCGTCGGTGGAGAGGGCCGAGTCGGAGCCGGCGAAGTCCACGCCACCGGCGAGGAACTGCTCGCGGCCGCCGCTCGACCCGACCGGGTCGTAGTTCACGGTCACGCCGGAGTTCGTCGACTGGAAGCCGGAGGTCCAGGCGCCCTGCGCCGCCTCCTGGGCGCTCGAGCCGGCTCCGTTGAGGGTGCCGCTGAGCTGGGGGCCGCCGGACGAGGACGCATCCGCCGACTTCTCGTTGCCCGCGGCGCAGCCGGTGAGGGCCATCCCGAGGACAAGAGCAGCCGTCGCCGGAGCGGCCACGGTGCGGAAAGAAGTGCGCTTCACTTCGTATCTCCTGAAGAAGAGGTCTTGGACAGACAGATATCTCGGTCGATCCAAAAACTAGGGAGGCGAGGTGAAGCGACCCTCGGTGTCGGGTGAACGGGGGGTGAACGAAGTTTTTCGTTTTGGCCACGCCGAGCGGGCCATGAGACGGCCGTCACGTGAACGACGGTGCGGCGGGGTGATCTTCCCGCAGATAACCGCCCAATCAGGCCTCGTGCTGCTCGAGTCCGACGACCTGCCCGCGGCGGTGGTGCACGACCAGCATCGAGCCCGGGTCCAGCTTCGGGTCGGGCACTCCGAGGGCCTCGTAGACGTGCGGCAGGACCGGCCGGTGGGTGCACAGCACGACCGGCTCGCGGCGTTCGAGCAGCTCGTGCACGATCCGCTCGACCGCCTCCGGGGTGGCGTCCTCCTCGGACAGCTCGGCGGTGACCTCCACCTCGAGGTCGGCGACGTCGGCGTACGGGCTCACCGTGGTCCAGCACCGCTTGCTGCTCGAGCTGACGACCCGCTCGACGCCGTACGCGCTGAGCACCGGCACCACCGTCTCGGCCTGCAGCTCGCCCTCCGCGGCCAGCGGCCGCTTCCGGTCGTCGCCCGTCCACTGCTTGCGCGGCGCGGCCCTGCCGTGCCGCAGCACCACCAGCGGATGGGACTTCTTGCGGACCGCGGCCGCCTCGGCCAGCGTCTCCCGGTCACGCTCGTAGGTGAGCGTCTCCGCGGCCTTGTCGAGCGGCACCCAGGCGACCGCGTCGATCTCCGCGTTCGGCCGGTACGCCGAGACGTCGTCGTCGTGCACGACGCGGGCGACCCAGTAGTGCACGAGCTTCGGCCGGACCCAGCCGTTGCGGACCTGGTAGGCCTGCGTCGACAGCCGCGGCCCGAGCCGTACGTCGAGCCCGGTCTCCTCCGCCACCTCGCGCACGGCGGCCGTGGTGACGTGCTCACCCGGATCGAGCTTGCCCTTGGGGAAGGACCAGTCGTCGTACTTCGGCCGGTGCACGAGCAGCACCTCCGGCCCCTTGCGGACCACGACCGCGCCAGCGGCCACGATGAGGTCTGGCTCGGTCACGCCACTAGGTTATGGCGTGCGGGGCCGGAGGAAGGTGAACGCCTGGTGCACACACGTGTCGTCGTCTATGTCTCGGGAGCGGTGATCGTCGTGCTCCTGGCGTCTGTGGTGGCCTGGCGGCTGCTGGATCGGGGTCGACCTACGAGTCGGCGCTGGGGACCCTGCCGAAGTCCACGCTTCGCACGACGTTCACCGACTGGGCGCACGTCGCGGTCCGACGCGGGCGGCGCGTCGCTCGGCGCCGGCGCGTCGCGGACCGAGGTCGAGTCGTTCCTGTCGAAGGCCTACGACCTCGACCTCACGGCCGGCTCGGCGGTCGCGGAGTCGACGTACGCGATGCAGGAGAAGCTCGGCTTCTCGGCCGCTCGACGCGCAGTGGGAGGCGTTCGGCCAGGGCCGCGACGGCCAGGTCGACGTGATGCGCGTCGACGACGACGTGGACCTCGCGGGCGTGGAGCGGGCGCTGCGACGGCTCGGCTACACGCCGCCGCGGACCGGCTCGGGCGAGGGCGGCACCTGGGTCGGAGGCCCGGACCTGGTCGCCTCGATCGACCCCGACCTGACGCCGGTGCAGCAGAACGTCGCGGTGCTGCCCGACGACCACCTGGTGCTGATGAGCGACAGCGCGTCGTACCTCTCGGCCGCCTCCTCGGTCGCGAAGGGCGACGAGGACGCGCTGTCCGACGACGAGGGCGTCTCCTCGCTCGCGAAGGCGTCCGGCGACCCGGTCACCGCCGTCCAGTGGTCGTCGACCTTCGCCTGCGAGGACCTGAGCATGGGCTCCGCCGACGACGAGGACCAGCGCGTCAGCGACGACCTGGTGGCCAAGGCCGGCGAGGTGAGCCCGGTCGACGGGCGTCGTGATGGCCCAGCAGGCCGACCGCTCGATCGTCTTCGGCCTGCACTTCGAGACCTCCGACCAGGCGTCCGCCAACCTGCAGACCCGCGTCGACCTGGCCTCCGGCGACGCCCCCGGCCAGGGCGGCTCCTTCGCCGACCGGTTCACCCTCGCCTCCGGCACCGCCGAGGGCCAGGACGTCGTCCTCACCACCGAACCCACCCGCCGGGACGCCTCCGTGCTCTCCGACCTGTCGTCCGGGCCGGTGCTCTTCGCGACCTGCTGACTCGGTCCCCTGCCGGGTAGTCCGTGACGTTCTGGCTGCAGTGTCCGGGGTGGTCTGAGCCATTCCGTCACGGACTACCCGGAGGCGGCGGGTCAGCGAGGCGGTGTCGGCGAGCCGGCACCACGTCGGGCCAGGCGGACGTCGCGCCAGCGTCCAGGTACGGCGCGCCGGGGCGACCCACCTCGCGCGGGCGTAGGCCGCGTGGATCCGCTCGGTGACCCGCTGCGGGACGTTCATGTCCGGCCCGGTGAACCGGACCACCTCGAGGCCAGGTGGTCGCGGAAGCCGGACTCCCGGTCGACGTCGTCGCTGTGCCGCGCGCGGACCGGTGGTCGGCGCCGTCGTACTCACCGACGACGCCGGCCTCCGGGTCGAGCAGGTCGGGATAGCCCGAGCAGCCTCCCGCGGAGGTCGAAGAGTGGCCGGTTCACGAGCGGTCGCCGGCGGCCGGCGTCGAGCTGCCACATCAGCCGCAGCCGGGTCTCCTGCGGCGACCGGCTGAGGTCGTCGGCCAGGGCCACCGCGTCGCGGGCCCGTTGGACGCCGGTCCAGGCCTGCTTCCGGCCGACGTAGTCGCGCATCGCGGCGACGGTCGTCAGCCCGGCGGCGGCCATCATGTCGAGCGGCGACGACGGCCTCGACGCACGTCGCGGGCGTAGCGCATCGCGTCGAAGGTGGCCCGCGGGACCGTCGTGCACGGGACGCCCGCGCACGTCGACGATCTCGTCCGGGTTGAGGATGTCGCGGATGCAGGTCGTCGCCGGGCTGCCGCCGGATCTGGTGCAACGGGCCGCAGTTGAGGGGCACCGGGCACCGGGGTGCGACCGCCGTCGCGCAGGCCGTCGAAGAACGCGGCGCCGTGCATCCGGCAGGCCGCCCATCCCGTGACGGCGCCGCCGCTGGTGAGCCGCATCGGCCTGCTCGAGGATCCGCTGCTCCGGGACGTCCGGGTCCACCGCCGGACGGCACGAACAGCCCGCCGACTCGTCGTACGCCATCGGCTGCCGCGCGCCTCGACCGCGCCGCGGACCCGCCCGTCCCGTGGGGTCGACCGGCACCGGTCTGACCACGCCGTCGGGCGGGTCGCAGACCGGGTCCCACTGGTGCCGGGGCGACGTCACCCCGCCAGGCTCGCCTCACCTCCGGCAGCGTGGGGCGTTGTCCACAGCCCAATCCGCCCCGTCCCGGTAGTCCGTGACGAAATGGCTGCAGATCAGGGCCTGAAACCAGCCAGAACGTCACGGACTACCGGGCAGGGTGGCGTCAGCGCGAGGCGTCCGACGTCCCGACCGGCCGGGCGGTCCGCCGCCGGCGGTTCGTCGCGATGAGGGTCTCCTGCAGGTCGCGCAGGGGGTTGCCGTCCTCGTCGAGGTGGTGCCGGACCCACTCGCCGGAGGAGGTCAGCCACCAGGACGACGTGCGGTCGTCGAAGGCGAGGTCCAGCAGCCGGCTCACCTCGTCGATCTGCGCCTGGCCGGGCAGGTCCACCAGGGACTCGACCCGACGGTCGAGGTTGCGGTGCATCAGGTCGGCCGACCCGATCCACACCGACGGGGTGCCGCCGTTCTCGAACCAGAACACCCGGCTGTGCTCGAGGAACCGCCCGAGCACCGACCGGACCCGGATGTTCTCCGACAGGCCGGGCACCCCGGGCCGCACCGAGCAGATGCCGCGGGTCAGCAGGTCGACCGGCACACCGGCGATGGAGGCGCGGTAGAGCTCGTCGATGACCGCCTCGTCGACGATGGAGTTCGCCTTGATCCGGATCCGCGCCGGCCGGCCTGCGGCGTGGTGCTCGACCTCGCGCGCGGATCTTCTCCAGCAGTCCCTCGCGGACGCCGTCGGGCGCGACCATCAGGTGCTCGTAGGAGGCGTTGCGCGAGAAGCCGGACAGGTTGTTGAACAGGTGCGCGACGTCCTCGCCGATGCCCTCGTGCGCGGTGAGCAGCCCGTAGTCCTCGTACATCCGCGCGGTCTTCGGGTTGTAGTTGCCGGTGCCGATGTGGACGTAGCGCCGGATCCCCTCGGGCTCGTCGCGCACCACCATCGCCAGCTTGCAGTGCGTCTTCAGGCCGACCTGCCCGTAGACGACGTGGCAGCCCGCGTGCTCGAGCTTGCGGGCCCAGCGGATGTTCGCCTGCTCGTCGAAGCGGGCCTTGAGCTCGACGAGCACGAGGACCTGCTTGCCGGCCTCGGCCGCGTCGATCAGCGCCTGGATGATCGGTGAGTCACCGGAGGTGCGGTACAGCGTCTGCTTGATCGCCAGCACGTGCGGGTCGTCCGCGGCCTGCTCGATGAAGCGCTGCACCGAGGTGGAGAACGAGTCGTACGGGTGGTGCAGGAGTACGTCGGAGCGGCGGACCGCCTTGAACACGTCGACCGGCGAGGCCGTCTCCACCTCGGCGAGCTGCGAGTGGGTCGACGGCACGAACGCGGGGTACTTCAGCTCGGCCCGGTCGAGGTCGGCGATGTCGTGCAGGCCGGTCAGGTCGAGCGGGCCGGGCAGCCGGACCACCTCGCCGGGCGAGACGCCGAGCTCGGAGACCAGCAGGTCGAGGATGTGGTCGTCCATCGACTCCTCGACCTCGAGCCGCACCGACGGGACCGAACCGCCGCCGCAGCAGCTCCTTCTCCAGCGCCGCCAGGAGGTTCTCGGCGTCGTCCTCCTCGACCTCCAGGTCCTCGTTGCGGGTCACCCGGAAGGTGTGCACCCCGAGCACGTCCATGCCGGGGAACAGCCGCTTCATGTGGTCGGAGATGACGTCCTCGAGCGGCACGAACCGCTGCTCGCCGACCGGCACGAACCGCGCGAAGATCGGCGGCACCTTCACGCGGGCGAAGTGCTCCTTGTTGGTCTTCGGGTTGCGGACCAGCACCGCGAGGTTCAGCGAGAGCCCGGAGATGTACGGGAACGGGTGCGCCGGGTCGACCGCCAGCGGCGTGAGCACCGGGAACACCCGGTTCTTGAACAGCCGCTTGCACTGCTTCTGCTCGTCGAGGGAGAGGTCGTTCCACCGCAGCAGCTCGATGTCCTCCTTGGCGAGCGCCGGGACGATCTCGTCGCGGAACAGCTTGGCCTGCCGGGCCATCAGCGCCGACGTCGTCGACCAGATCTGCTCGAGCACCTCGCGCGGCATCAGCCCCGAGGCGGCCGGCACCGCGACCCCCGCGGCGATGCGGCGCTTCAGGCCGGCCACCCGGACCATGAAGAACTCGTCGAGGTTCGAGGCGAAGATCGCCAGGAACCGCACCCGCTCCAGCAGCGGCAGCGTCGGGTCCTCGGCGAGCTCGAGCACCCGGGTGTTGAAGCGCAGCCAGGACAGCTCGCGGTCGAGGAACCGGTCGGCGGGCAGGTCGGAGGCCGCGGCGTCGTACGGCGGCTCGATGTCGAACGGCTCGGACGGCACGGCGCGCAGGTCGGTCGGGCCGTCCTGCGCGGGTCCACCCACGTGTGCGGCGAGCGGGGTGCCGGAGCTGGAGTCGACAGTCATGCCCTCCATCGTCGCACCACCAGGTGAACACGGGGTAGCGATCGTTCCGGCCGCCGGTACGGTGCCCGTTATGACCCGTTGGACCTCCCAGCTCGAGGCAGCAGTCCTCCGGACGGTGCTGGGGCTGCCCCCGTCCGTCGTACGACGGCTCGCCGGGCGCCCGCTCCTCCGGGACGGCCAGGTGCTCGACCCGGAGACCCAGCTGCTGCTGCGCCTGGAGAAGCTGACCGGGGAGCCGCCGATCGCCTCGCGACCGATCCCCGAGGGACGTACGGCGATGCGGCGCCAGACCCGGTTGACCGGAGGCCGTCAGCGGATCGGGCGGACCGACGACCTCGAGGTCCCGACCACTGCCGGCCCGATGCGCGCCCGGCTGTACACGCCGACCGCGGCGGTCGAGCCGTCGCCACGTCCCGGGTGGTCGAGCCTGTCGCCACGTCCCGGGTGGTCGAGGAGCCGAGGGACGAGGCGCTCGAAGGGAGACCACGGGGCTGCTGGTCTACCTGCACGGCGGCGGGATGGTCTACGGCGACCTGGACACCCACGACGCGACCTGCCGACTGCTGGCCGAGCGGGCGGGCGTGCGGGTGCTCGCACTGGACTACCGACTCGCACCGGAGCACCGCTTCCCGGCCGGTCTCGACGACTGCTGGGCGGGCTACCAGTGGGCCGTCGAGCACGCCGCGGAGCTGGGCGTCGACCCGCAGCGGGTGGCCGTCGGCGGTGACTCGGCCGGAGGGTACTTCGGCGCCGTGGTCGCGATCCGCGCCGCCAACGCCGGCGTCCCGTGCGCCTTCCAGCTGCTCGTCTACCCGGCGACCAACCATGTCGACGTCAGCCGCAGCCGGGAGATGTTCTCGCAGGGCTTCTACCTCGACCAGGCGTTCATGGACCTGGCGATGGACGCCTATCTCGCCCCCGGCGACGACCGCGCCGACGCGGACGTGTCCGTGCAGTTCACCGAGAAGTTCCCCGACGACCTCGCGCCCGCGCTCGTGGTCACGGCCGGTTTCGACCCGCTCCGCGACGAGGGCGAGACCTACGCCCGCACCCTGGCCGAGGCGGGTGTCCCGGTCGAGCTGCAGCGCTACCCGGGCTTCATCCACGGCTTCTTCAACATCGTCGGCGTCGGCCGCGCCAACCGGGCCGCCGTCGCCGAGATCGCCGCCAAGCTCAAGGCGGCCCTCGACCCCACCGCCGCTGGTTGAGGTGCGCGCACCGTTGGTTGAGGTGCGCGTCCGCCGCTGGTTGAGGTGCGGCGGAGCGCTAGCGGAGCCGCCTCGAAACCTGCCAGCGTCGGGCACCGTGGTTTCGAGGCTCGCAAGCTCGCACCTCAACCAGCGGCGGGGCACCTCAACCAGCGTGGGGCGCCTCAACCCGCGTCACCGGCGCGGGCGTACATCACGTGCGTGTCCGACGCCGCGTGCGTGAACCCGAGCCGCTCGTAGACCGCGACCGCCGGCGCGTTGTCCGACTCGACGTACAGGATCACCTCGGACAGCCCCCGCGACGCCAGGTGGTGCAGCCCGGTCAGCGTCAGCAGCCGCCCCAGCCCGCCGCCCTGCGCGGTCGGTGCGATGCCCACGACGTACACCTCGCCGAAGTCGCCGGCGGGCTCGCGGTGCACCTTCGTCCAGTGGTAGCCGAGCAGCTCGTCGCCGCGCCAGGCGAGGAAGAACCCGGCCGGGTCGAACCACGGCTCGGCGATCCTGGCGTCGAGGTCCGCGCGGGTCATCCGGCCCTGCTCGGGGTGGTGCGCGAAGGCGGCCGCGTTGACGGCCAGGAACGCGTCCTCGTCGACCCCCACCCGGAACGCCCGTACGTCGACCGAGGACTCGTCCGACGCGAGGCAACACCGGCAGGTCGTCCAGCGTCCGCCGCATCACCCACAGGTCGCGCACGCGCCGCAACCCGAACCGGGGGGCGAGCGCGGCGGCCGCGGGGTGGTTGCCGTGCGACCACGCGGTCAGGCCACCGGTCGGCGGGACGGCCGCCGCGGCGAGGGCAGCGCCGACGCCACGGCCCCGTGAGGCCGGATCGACCACCAGGTCGAGCGCCCCGTCCCGCAGCCAGGCGAACCCGTCGGAGCCGGCCAGCCACAGCTCCGACCCCTCCACGCCGTGGTGCCGCAGCCGCAGCAGCGCCGCCTCGTCGAGCGCGTCCACGCCGTCGGCGGCCCCGGCGGAGGCCAGCACCGCGCGCACCACGGCCGCCGGGCCGGTGTCGGAGGCCCAGGTGAAAGAACCGGGCCCGACGCGCGACACGGTGCTGGCAGAGGTCATGGCGTCACCCTAGAGTCAGCGGCAACGTGGGAGGGACCCGTGATGCAGGCACTGCTCGTGCTCGTCGCCGCCTTGCTGTCACCCTTGCTCGCTCTGGGCCTGCTGCTCTGGCTGGCGCACCTCGAGGACACCTTGCCCCGCGACGTACGACGCGCGTCCCGCCAGCCGGCGCCGGAGCCGATCCTGGCGATTCCGGTGCGCACACCGGCCACTCCGGTGGTGACGATCCCGCAGCAGCGCGCGGCAGCGGAGGCCGAGATCGCCCCGTCGCCGGCGGTCTGACCGCGAGGGTGCCCTAGGCGTTCTCGCGCTCCCGGTCGCCGCTGTCCTTGGGCGGCAGCACGAAGCGGTAGCCCACGTTGCGCACGGTCCCGATGAGCGTCTCGTTCTCGGGGCCGAGCTTCGCGCGGAGCCGGCGCACGTGCACGTCGACCGTGCGGGTGCCGCCGAAGTAGTCGTAGCCCCAGACCTCCTGGAGCAGCTGCTCGCGCGTGAACACCCGGCCCGGGTGCTGCACGAGGTACTTCAGCAGCTCGAACTCCTTGAAGGTCAGGTCGAGCGGGCGACCGCCCAGCTTCGCGGTGTACGTCGAGTCGTCGACCGAGACCTCGCCGGAGCGGATCACGTGAGCCTCGGGGTCGTCGGCGTCACGCTGCGCGGCGAGCCGGCCCACGGCCAGCCGCAGCCGGGCCTCGAGCTCGGCCGGTCCGCAGGTGCAGAGCAGCACGTCGTCCATGCCCCAGTCGGCCGCGACCACGGACAGGCCGCCCTCGGTGACGATGAGCAGCACCGGGACGTCGGAGCCGGTGGTCCGGATCAGCCGGCACAGGTCGCGGGCGTGCGCGAGCTCCTTGCGACCGTCCACGAGCACCAGGTCGACGTCCGGGGCGTCGAGCAGCGCACTGCCCTCGGCGGGCAGGATCTTCACCTGGTGGGGGAGCAGGGCGAGGGCAGGCAGCACGTCGGCCGACGGCTGGGTCGTGCTCGTCAGCAGCAGCAGGGTGCTCATGGCACCTCCCGGTAGCGGGGGGCTTGCCGACTCGCCGTTGAGCCGTTGAGTCGCGCCGGCTCGCCGGCCGTCTTGCGCGATAAGGAAGGATACCGAACATGAGCGACCCTGCTGGCCGAACCGTCTCAGGGGTGGGTCACGTCACGGTCCGCTACTGGGCGGCGGCCCGGGCGGCGGCGGGCGTGGACGCCGAGCCGGTGCCGGTCGAGGAGGGCGCGACCCTCGCGGACGTGCTCGCCGAGGTCCGGTCGCGGCACGGCGCGCGGTCCCGGCTGGCAGAGGTGCTGGCGGTCTGCTCGGTGCTGGTCGGTGACCGGCCCGTGGGCTCGCGGGCACCCGAGGACGTGCGGCTCGCTGCGGGCGACACCGTCGAGCTGCTGCCGCCCTTCGCCGGCGGCTGAGCAAAACTTTTCCGACCGACGGGCCGTTCTGGACCAGTCCGTCCGCATTGCCGTCCCAGACGCCGACTTCTTTACCTACGTTTGCCGTTTTTCCTTGCTATACCGGGGCACAGTGAAGTGGCCGGCCATGAGGGGGTCGGCCCGACAGACGCCTCGGGGCGGTCCGTCACCTCCCAGGGGGATCGCTCCGAGGTCTGTTGCCTCACCACCCGAGTTCGCCGCAGCCTGCGGAATCAACGCCGCAGGCTCGTGGTTGGTGCCAGTCATGAGCCAAGGAGTCTGGGTCCTCGTCGCGGCCCTGGTGCTCGCCAGCGCGTTCGGCGTCTGGCGCGCCGCCCGCGACGGACGCTTCCGCGGCACCCACGCCCTGCACGCCCCCGCCGAGCCGGACGCTGCCGACTCCTCCGAGCCCCGCGAGCCCGCCCCGCTGGACGGACTCGACCACCCGCTCGGTGAGCGGGCCACGCTGCTGCAGTTCTCCTCCGCCTTCTGCGCGCCCTGCCGCGCCACCCGCCGGGTGCTCACCGACGTCGCCGGCATCGTCCCCGGTGTCGCGCACGTCGAGATCGACGCCGAGCACCATCTCGACCTGGTCCGCCGCCTCGGCATCACCCGCACCCCGACCACGCTGGTGCTCGACGCCTCCGGTCGCGAGGTCTCCCGGGCCAGCGGTGCACCGACCCGGGACGCGGTGCTGACCACGCTCGCGGCCGCCGTCGCTCCCGCGTCCGAATGACGGACCATGTGTCCGCATCGCGAGACGCGGCTTTCCGGCGCCCGGAACCCCCTGCGTAGTCTGGGCCGCATGTTCTCGACCCTGGTTGACCAAGCGCCGCGCAGTGGACCACTGCCGCGTGCGCTCGGCCCTGTGTCGAATGTCCTGACGGGTCACGTCACCCCTCCTTCGTCGCTGTCCGACGTGTGAGCCAGCCGGAAGCCCCGGCGCTCTCGTGACGTGTCCAAGCCCCTGCTCCGCAGACCCGGCCGCCCCTTCCCGCAGGAGACACATGTCCGCCACCACCGAGACCGCCCCGCCGGTCGCGCGCACCCAGATCGACCCGCGCGGCCCCCGGTTCGCGGCGACGCTGACCACGCTCGTGCTCGCCGCGGCGCTGCTGCTCGCGCCCTCGGCCGCGACGGTCACGCTGCTCGCCGTGCAGGTCGTGGTGTTCGCCGTCGGCGCCGTCGGGGGAGTCCAGCGCACGCCGTACTCCTGGCTGTTCAAGACGCTGCTGCGTCCCCGCCTCGGCCCGCCCGCCCACCTCGAGGACGCCGCCCCGCCGCGGTTCGCCCAGGGCGTCGGGCTGGCCTTCGGGGTCGTGGCCCTCGTCGGGTACGTCGCCGGCGCCGACCTGCTCGGTGCGATCGCGACCGGGTTCGCGCTCGCGGCGGCGTTCCTCAACGCGGCCTTCGGGTTCTGTCTCGGCTGCGAGGTCTACCTGCTGCTCCAGCGGCTCAAGCCGGCCAACCGGCCCACGGCCACCGCCCACTGATCTGACACACCACATCTGACAACCCGCACTGAGCCAATCCTGGGGCCGACCCAGGCAACCGAAAGGAACACCATGAGCCGCGAATCCGCACTCGTGAACGCCGAGTGGGTCGAGGAGCATCTCGACGACCCCAAGGTGGTGCTGGTCGAGGTCGACGAGGACACCACCTCCTACGACAAGGGCCACATCCGGGGAGCCATCAAGCTCGACTGGACGACGGACCTGCAGGACCAGGTGCGCCGCGACTTCGTCAGCAAGGCGCAGTTCGAGAAGCTGCTGTCCGGCAAGGGCGTCGCGAACGACCAGACCGTCGTGCTCTACGGCGGCAACAACAACTGGTTCGCCGCCTACGCCTACTGGTACTTCAAGCTCTACGGCCACCAGGACGTCAAGCTCCTCGACGGCGGCCGCAAGAAGTGGGAGCTCGACTCCCGCGAGCTGACCGACGACACCGTCACCCGCGAGCAGACCAGCTACACCGCGGGGGAGCAGGACCTCTCGATCCGGGCGTTCCGCGACGAGACCGTCGAGGCCATCGGCGTGAAGAACCTGGTCGACGTACGTTCCCCCGACGAGTACGCCGGTCGGCTGCTCGCCCCCGCCCACCTCCCGCAGGAGCAGGCGCAGCGCGCGGGCCACATCCCGACCGCGGCGAACGTCCCGTGGAGCAAGGCGGCCAACGACGACGGCACCTTCCGCTCCGACGACGAGCTGAAGCAGATCTACACCGACGCCGGCGTGGACTGGAGCAAGGACACCATCGCCTACTGCCGCATCGGCGAGCGCTCGAGCCACACCTGGTTCGTGCTGCGCGAGCTGCTCGGCCAGCAGAACGTCAAGAACTACGACGGCTCCTGGACCGAGTACGGCTCCCTCGTCGGCGTCCCGGTGGCCCTCGGCGACGAGGCTGGTGTGGCCTGATGTGCGGAGCAACCACCGGCGGCGTCTCGCTCGAAGGCGTCAACGTAGCCAAGGAGTCAGTCATCCAGGGCGTCGTCACCCGTGACGAGCAGCCCGTCGGCAACGCCTACGTCCGGCTGCTCGACAGGACCGGCGAGTTCACCGCCGAGGTGCCGACGTCGGCCACCGGCCACTTCCGGTTCTTCGCGGCGCCGGGCGAGTGGACGCTGCGGACGCTGGCCCCCAAGGCCGACGTCGTGGACAAGAAGGTCGTCGCCCAGCAGGGCGTCGTCGCCGAGGTCCCCATCGCGATCTGACCCGTTCGGGTGGTCGAGACCCTTCGGGTGGTCGAGCCCGTCGAGCCGCTCGGCTGGTCGAGCCTGTCGAGACCCTTCGGGTGGTCGAGCCTGTCGAGACCCTTCGGGTGGTCGAGCCGTCGAGACCACTGGACCCGCTAGGTGCGAGCCTCGAAACCACCGAGCCGAACGACACAGAGAACCCCCGGGCTGCCACCTGCGGCAGCTCGGGGGCTTTCTTTACTTTGTCCCCGAACCGCTCGATCCGTAGGGTGATGGGTTGTGTCGGACCCCAATCGTCCCGGCGACGTGCCGCCGGACCTGCCGCCCGAGTACGCCGAGGCGTACCGGCGCGGGTACGAGCGTGCCCTCGCCCGGAGCGGTGACGACGAGCCCGAGGGTCCCGAGCCCGCCTCGACCCAGGCGACCGCCGAGTTCCAGCCGCTGTTCGCCGACGAGCTGGAACCAGACCCGAAGCCCGAGGCGGCCCCGAAGCCCGAGCCGGCCCCGAAGCCCGAGCCGGAGCGCACGCGGGGCGCCCACCGGGCCGACCCCGACCCCGAGCCCGAGCCGGTCCCGCTGCCGCTGGAGGAGCAGCTCGCCGACCCCGCGACCGACGACCAGCCCCGGGACCGTCCGGCCTGGCTCGTCCCGGCGTTGCTGGCCGGCGCGGTCGTCGTACTCCTGCTCGCCGCGTACGGCGTCGGCCGCGTCGTGGCCGGAAGCCTGTCGGGCAACCCGGCCGCGCAGCAGAGTCCGGACAGCGTGGTGATCCCCGACGGCGGTTCGACGGGCGACTCCTCGTCGCCGAAGCCGAACAAGGCGCCCCAGGGCAAGAAGTACACCGGCCCGACGTCGACGGCCGCGATCGGCGGCGCCTCCGCGACCTGTGAGTCGGCGCCGGGCGTGGACTCGGCCGGGCACCCGGTGCGCTACAAGCCGAGCAACGTGTTCGACGAGGACATGACCACCGCCTGGCGCTGCGACGGCGACGGCTCCGGCCAGAAGCTGACCGTCGACCTGGCCGAGAGCACGAAGGTCGGTCAGGTCGGCCTGATCCCCGGCTACGCGAAGACCGACGCCCGCAGCGGGGTCGACCGGTACGCCGAGAACAACCGGATCACCAAGGTGCGCTGGGAGTTCGACGACGGTACGTCGATCGAGCAGACCTTCGACCCGTCTCCCAAGAACAGGTCGATGCAGAGCATGCGCATCCCGGTCGTGAAGGCCAGCCAGGTGATCGTCGAGATCCTCGACAGCAAGAACGGCCCCCGCGACACGGTGGCCGTCAGTGAGCTCCGCCTGGGAGCCGCGCAGGGCTGAGGTCGCTCAGGAGGTGAGCGACTGCAGCACGAGGCTGAGGGTCACGCCGGCCTCGACCGAGAGGGCGACGGCGGTCACCAGGTTCTTGGGACGGAGCAGCGACTTCTGGGCCTTGGGCTGCATGGGCACCCACACGACGTCCGAGGGGCGGGTCAGCATGTCCGAGGAGGTGCTCATGTCTGGATTGTCGGTAGTGGAAGCCCCGACCTTGAGCCGATCCGTGACGAAACTTTACGAGTGGGTCAGTGCGGGCTGACGTCGCTGAGGATCGCGCCCACGACCGCGCGGGCGATCGCCTCGCAGTCGGCGTCGAGCATGTCGGCCACTCGCGGTGCACCTCTTCGGACTTCCCGATCGGGTCGGGGACGTCGTACTCGAGGATCTCGGTGGAGCCCCGCCAGGACGCGGCCTGCGCAACCAGGTCGGCGGCACCGGACACGCGCCGGCGCTCCGGCCCGTCCGAGGCGAGCGCCGCGAACTCACGGATCGTGAAGGTCCGCTTCAACGCGCGCGGCGCCTCCTCGAGGACCCGCGACCGCAGGTCCCGGGTCGCGGTGATCACCAGGTCGGCCTCGGTGGCCCGCGCGCTGGTCACCTGACTGGAGACGAACCCGTCGGGGTCGCCGCCGAGCCGGCGCAGCTCCGCGGCCGAGGACTCGTTCATGGGGTCGCCGACGAGCGCCCGCACGCCCGCGCTCGAGACACGCACAGCCGACGCACCGTCGCCGAGCATCTGCTCGAAGCGCATGCGGAGAAGGCGCTCGGCCAGGGGAGATCGACAGACGTTCCCCAGGCAGACCACCAGGATCTTGAATTGCTCGGACACGGCCACCCCTAACTAGGCCCGAACGATCAGATGACGCTGCTCCAAGTCTCCCAGGAACGCGAACACCTGTTCACGAATATCGTCGGGGTTTACTTCGTACGCGGCTGCGACCTGCGTCACGATCTGCTCGTCGGTCGACGTCCCGTCGAGGCAGCGCCAGATCACCGCGCTCGTGTCCGTCAGCACGACCGCCGGCTCTTCGAGCCGGTCGAGGTCGAGGACGGCCACCCGGTCCGGCCTCGCTGTCGACCCAGGCGACCTCCGGACCGATGCGCCACGCCGTGGTCACGAGCGACGCCTCTCGCGCCGGACGATCGCGGACGGCTTCCGGGAGGGCTCGCAGGCCGTAGCGCAGGCGCCGCAGCCGGGCGCGGAACAGCCCCCACGCCCCAGGGGCGGCGTCCGGCTGCTCGTTTCGGATCTCCGCCTCGGTCAGCACCAGGGCGTGCCAGAGCCGACCCGGCAGCCGGCGCAGCGGCGTCTCTCGCAGCTCGACCACCCAGCCCACGCTCTTCATCCCGGTCGACGCGGTCCGGATCCGCCACAAGGTCGTGTCGTGCTCGCGTCGACCGGTACGTCGACCCCGAGCCGCTCGAGGAACGGGCGCAGCGGCTCGGCCGACCCGGTGCGCCGCGACGAAGTCGACGAGGTCGGCGCGGCCGGCGTCGTCCAGCCGCGGTTCGAGGGCACCGCACGAGGAAGTCGAGCTTCTCCCGGGTGGCCTCGGACCAACCGTCACGTAGCCAGTGCAGCGCGGCCACGGCACCGTGCGCCAGGACGTCGGGGCAGGGGACGTCACGGTGCGCTATCCGCGCGGTCGTACGGCGCTCCCAGAGCGCCTCGAACACCTCCGTCGGCTCCGCGAGGAAGCCGGGGAACCGGTCGTGCACGTCGAACTCGCATCCCCACTGTGGGATGTCTCAGCGTGGTCGAGTGCAGCGGCAGCACCAAGGCCGAGGTCGGCTCGATCGGCGACCTTCCAGCCCAGATCGTCGAGGGCGTCCAGTAGTCGTGGCAGATCGGCTGGAGCGACGAGAACGTCGACGTCGACGGAGACGTGCGGCTCGCGCAAGCCCTGGCCGCGTGAGCACCGGCCCCTTGATGAACAGCACGCGCGCATTGAGGTCGCGCGCGACGCGATCGATGACGCCCGTCAGGAGCGCAACCGACTCCTCGGAGTGTGACGTGACTGCTGTCCACCGAGTCGCCCGTCACGCGGGCGACTCTACGCGGCGTCTCAGCCAGTGACCGAGACCGCGGTGGAGCTGCTGTGGCCGTTGGCTGTGGCCACGAGTGTGAGCGTCGTCGGTGAGTGTTTCGCGGAACTGGCGCCGTCGTCCTTGATGTGAACAGTGCTGAAGCTCCACGTGCCGTTGTTCGGCGTCACCTGTTTCGACGTGAAGTACATGACCCGGGGGTTGCCGGTCTTCTTGTCGCCGTACGAGTCATCCCAACCCGTCGTCGAGTGGGTGTGAACACTGGTCCAGGACCTCGGGACCGAGATGCACACGGTGAGCTCGCTGACCGTGCTCCCAGTCTTGTTCGTGATCGTGCCGAAGAAGTCGACGACCCACTTCTTCCCATCGGACCCACCCTGCTGGTTCCAGGCCGCGGTGATCGCGAAGACGAACGCGTTGTCGGGGTTCGGGCAGGCGCATCCCGAGCCGTTCGCGAAGGCCGGAGCCGCTCCGACCACCTGGACGGCCGGCACCACCCACGCCGCATGAGCCCCGGCCTTGATCACCGATCGACGGCTGAGCTGCCGGCCCCCGGGAGCGGGTACGTCGAAGTCCTCGGCAGTGCGCATGTGCCATCCCCAAACCCCAGCGCCGGGAGTGCCCCACTCGGTGCGTGAGACGGCCACCCCACCCGGCCGAACGACATGAGGACCTGGCCCCCCAGGTGCTGCATGCGTTTCGAGGGTAAGAAGCGATTTGTGGTGAAACCAGTCGCATTGATTAAAGAGTTGGTCAAATCGACTAATCAGGTACAGATTCTGTTACTGGATCGGGTGGTAGCCACGATTCCTTGCGCTTCCATCCTTCGGAGAGCGTCCGACGTGGCTTCGGCAGCGGTCTGTCCGGTGGGAGGCTCTCCGAACGCCTCGACCAGAGCCTCGGCGAGCGTTGTCAGCTCCGTCCAGTCGTAGGCGATGAGTCCCAGCAGGTAGGTCGCCAGCGGCGAGAGGACCACCACCGTGTCGTCGACGAACACGGCCGCTTCCTCGCCCTCGACGTACTCGTCCATGACCGGGACCCGCCGCGCCCTCATGCGGCCCCGTCCAGCAGCTCGCGCACCACCGGCAGCAGGGAGTCCGCCTCGCGGTAGCTCACCACGCGCAGGCCGCCGGTGGCGACGAGAGCGTCCGCCAGGCGGTGGAGCGGCCGGGGGAGTCGGGACAGGTACGACGTCTGCGGCGCCAGCTCGGCCAGGGCGAGGACCGTCCGCACCTCCCGGACCTCCAGGTCGGGACCGTCCGGGTCGCGCCGGAGCAGCAGGACTCCGGCGAGGCGCAGCCCGCCCGGAGCCGGGTGGAGCCCGAGCTCGGAGGCGGGGGTCTGCACCTTCAGTGCGGAGTCCGCCGACGTCAGGATCGAGAGCGGCTTGGGGTGCGCGACCACGCTGAGGTCGTCGCGGATGCCGACGGTCTCGTCGCTCGCGTAGCCCAGCTCGCGGGCCAGGGTCTGGGTCGCCGTCGTCTTCCCGGTGCCGGAGGGAGCGACGAGTGCGACGCACGCGCCCGAGGCCCGGTCCGCGACCCCGGCGGCGTGCAGCATCAGCAGCCGACCGGCGTTGCGGGTGATCGCCCGCTCGGTCACGACCGGGCTGAGGTCGTGCAGGAGATGGTCCAGGGACGTCGACGCGGTCGCGCCGCGACGCCTGGCCTCCGCGACCACGGCCTCGTCGTCGTCGAGCAGGACGTCCACGACCTCGGCGTCGGGGTCCTCGACGGCGGATCCGCTCGCACAGTCCCGCCAGGCGCGCGCGACAGCCTCGCGCAGATGCTCGGACTGCTGGCCGTGGCAGCGCACGACGACGGGCACGTCCAGGGTCACCAGCCCGGTCGCGACCTCCGGGCCCGAAAGACTCAAAGGCACTCGGGGAGTCTAGGTCCCGGTTTACCCTGCCTTGACCGACTTCAGCCGTCTCGGGGGTGCCCACAGCATGGAACTCAGCGACTACCTGCGCGTGCTGCGCGCGCACTGGACCGGAGTCGTGGCGCTGATCCTTGCCAGCATCGCTGCGGCGGCTCTGTTCAACCTCACCCAGCCGAAGGTCTACGCCGCCAACGCGACCGGCTTCGTCAGCGCCGGCAACGACTCCAACCCGGCGCTCGGCTCGGTCGCCGACACCCTCGCCAAGTCCCGCGCCAAGTCGTACGTCGACATCGCGAAGTCGCGCGCCACCGCACAAGGCGTCATCGACGAGCTGAGCCTGCAGGCCAGCCCGGCTGCGCTGATCGGCAACATCAGCGTCGACCAGCCGCTCGACACGGTGCTGATCAAGATCACGGCACGTGCCTCGACCCCGATCGAGGCCCAGCAGCTCGCCGACGCCTGGGTCAAGGCCCTCGCGGCCCAGGTCGCCCAGGTCGAGGACCCGCAGCGGCAAGGGGACGGCCGGCCTCGAAGATCGTGCCGATCGAGTCGGCGGCCCTGCCGTCGGCGCCCGATCTCGCCGCGCACCCAGCTGAACCTGCTGATCGGGCTGGTGATCGGGGTCCTGCTCGGCCTCGCCTACGCGCTGGTCCGCAACCAGCTCGACCGGCGGCTCCGCTCGTCCGCCGCCGTCGAGAAGCAGTTCGGCGTCACGGTCGTCGGTGCGATCCCGGCGGCCAGCGACCTGTCGCACGACCCGGGCAAGCCCGCCGCCATCGCCGTACGGCAGCGCTCCGCCAAGCTGCGGCCCTCCGAGTCCGCCGAGGCCTTCCGCAAGCTCCGCACCAACCTGCAGTTCATGGACGTCGACAACCCGCCGCGGATCATCGTGATGACCAGCCCGCAGCAGGGCGACGGCAAGTCGACCATCGCCGCCAACCTGGCTGCGGCGCTCGCCGTGACCGGCGAGCGGGTCACCCTGGTCGACGGCGACCTGCGACGACCGAACGTCGCCGAGTCCTTCGGGCTGGTCGAGGGCGCCGGCCTCACCGACGTCCTCGTGGGTCGGGTCGAGGTCGACGACGTCGCGCAGTACCACCCGGACTACCCGAACCTCCGGGTCCTCGCCGCCGGCGGCACCCCTCCGAACCCGAGCGAGCTGCTCGGGCTCGCAGACGATGCGCAACCTGCTGCGCTCGCTCGCCGAGGACACGATCGTCATCGTCGACGCGCCGCCGCTGCTGCCGGTCACCGACGCCGCGGTGCTCACGGCGGTCGCGCGACGGCGCCTTCGTGGTCATCTCCAGCGGCCGGACCCTCGACTCCGAGCTGGGCGCGGCCCTCGGGCACCTCGAGGCGGTCCGCGGCAAGGCGCTGGGCGTGATCTTCAACCGGGTCGCCCGCCGCGACTCGCAGTCCGGCTACTACGGCGGCCACTACGAGTCGACGGCGCGCAGTCCCCGCAGGCGACCAGCCCGCCAGCCTTGCGACGATGCCCTCCCGGCCGAGGCGACGGTTTCGCGAACGGTGCCGCCGGTGGCAGCGACCGCCGACGCGCGGCGCGCGCCGGTCAAGAAGAACGGCGGCGGGTCGCAGCGATCCAAGGGGTCGAGCCGCCCGCGCGCGGAGGCGCGCAGCGTCAGGCGGCTCGAGGCGGCCGCGGGCCGCAGTGAGGCTCCGGCCGAGCACCGGTCTCACCCGCTGTGTCGAGCACCAGCGTCACCGGGCCGTCGTTGACCAGGCTCACCTGCATGTCCGCCCCGAACCCGCCGCGCTCGACCCGTGCGCCCAGCCGCTCGAGCTCGGCGCACACCTGCTCGTAGACCGGTTCGGACACCTCGCCCGGAGCGGCGGCGTTCCAGGTGGGCCGTCGGCCCTTGCGCGCGTCGCCGTACAACGTGAACTGGCTGACCACGAGGATCGGCGCCCCGATGTCCGAGGCGGACTGCTCGTCGCGCAGGATCCGCAGGCCCCAGATCTTGCGGGCCATCCAGGCCACCTGGGCCGGCCCGTCGTCGTGGGTGACGCCGAGCAGCACCAGCGAGACCCGGGTCCGTCGAAGCCGCCGACCACCTCACCGTCGACCGTCACCGAGGCCTGAAGGGCCCGCTGGATCACCGCACGCATCCGGCAGACTCCTCGGGTCGGCGCTCGCGCGCAGTCTGACAGCATGACGCCCATGACCGGCACGACAAGCTGCTGATCACGGTGGCGCCGACGGGCGCCGAGACGGCCAAGGCGGACTGCCCGCAGCTGCCCGACCACGCTCGACGAGCTGGTGGAGACCGCCCAGCGCTGCGAGGCGGCCGGCGCCGCCATGATCCACGTGCACATCCGCGACGACGAGCACAAGCCGACGCTCGACATCGGCCGGCTCACCGACACCGTCGCCGCGCTGCGCGAGCACACCGACCTGGTCGTGCAGCTCTCGACGGGCGGCTCCGTCCACGACCCGCTCGAGCAGCGGCTGAAGGTGCTCGACGCGGAGCCGGACGCCTGCAGCCTCACGATGGGCACCACCAACTTCGGCGACGACGTGTTCTCGAACCCGTGGCCGTTCATCACCGAGCTCTACCAGCTGTCGCAGGAGCGCGAGGTGGTCCCGGAGTTCGAGCTGTTCGACCTCGGCCACGTCGCCTCGCTGCAGCGGCTGCTCGGCGAAGTTCGGCCTCCCGTACGGCGGCCGCGTGCACGTCGACCTCGTCATGGGCGTGCCCGGCGGCATGCCCGGCACCGCGGACGCCCTGGTGGCCGCCGTCGCTGCGCTGCCCGCGGAGGTGACGTCCTGGTCCGCGACCGGCATCGGCCGCTCGACCCTGGCCGTCGCGCTGGCCTCGCTGTCCAAGGGAGGCCACCTGCGGGTCGGGATGGAGGACGTGCTGACCCTGGCCAAGGGCGTGCCCGTCGAGCACAACGAGCAGCTCGTCGAGCGGGTCGTGCGCCTCGGCGAGATCGCGCAGCGGACCCCGATGACGCCGGCCGAGGCCCGGGACCTCCTGCAGACGAAGCGCCGCTGACGCCCCGCGGTTGGTTGAGGTGCGAGCTTGCGAGCCTCGAAACCAACAGGCGAGCGAGCAGCACGCCGCCGACCACGCTGGTTGAGGTGCGAGCTCGCGAGCCACCACGTTGGTTGAGGTGCGAGCTGCTGCGAGCCTCGAAACCAACGGTTCAGCAAGCCCTACTTGACGGGCTCCTTGGCCCGCCGGCCCTCGGTCGGCGCGTACCCGTAGCCATACCCGTACCCGTAGCCGTAGCCCTTGCGTCCCCGGGTCGCCACCATGTTCATCGTGACGCCGAGCGGCCGGGCCCCGACCGCCTGCAGCCGATCGATCGAGGTGGAGAACTGGTCCCGGGTCGTCTTGCCCTGACGGACGACGAGGACGGCGCCGTCGGCCTGGGCGGCGATCAGGGCGGCGTCCGTGACCGGCAGCAGCGGGGGAGCGTCGATGACGATCAGGTCGAACATCAACCGCGCCTCGTCGAGCAGCTGCTTCATGGCGTGCGACTGCAGCAGCTCGGCCGGGTTGGGAGGCAGCGAACCGCTCGTGAGGACGGCGAGCCCGCTGCGGTGGTGCTCCTGGATCGCCTCCTCGAGGCTGATCCGGCCCAGCAGGACTGAGGTGAGTCCCACGGATCCCTCGAGCGAGAACAGCTTCGCGAGCTGCGGGCGACGCAAGTCCCCGTCGATCAGCAGGGTCCGCTGGCCGGCGGTCTGCAGGGCGAGCGCGATGTTGCTGGCGGTGCTCGTCTTGCCCTCGCCGGGCACCGAGCTCGTGACGACGAAGACCTTCATCCGCTTGTCCACGTCGACGAACTGGAGGTTCGTCCGCAGGATCCGGAACGCCTCCACCCGCGGAGAGTGGGGTGCGAGGTCAGTCAGCAGCGGCTGCTTCGGCGCGTTGTTGTCGAAGAGGATGCCGCCCAGCACCGGGGTGTCGGTGATGCTGCTGATGTCCTGAGGTCCCTTGACGCTGGTGTCCAGCAGCTCCCGGACCACCGCGAGACCGACACCGAGGAGGAGCCCGAGAACCACCGCGAGACCCAGGTTGCGGAGCGGTTGGGGCGACACGGGGGATGTCGGCAGGTTGGCCGAGTCGACGACGGTCGCCTTGAGCGGCGGGTTCGCCTTCCCGGGGGGTGTCTCCAGCTCGGTCACGAACTTCGTCAGCTCGACCGCGACCGCCTGGCCGATCCTCTGGGCCTGCTTGGGGTCGGGATCCGTGGCGGACACCTCGAGGATCACCGTGTCCGGCACCACGGTGGCGGTGATCTTCTCCGACAGTGCGGCCGGGCTCATCTGCAGGCCCAGGCTGTCGATCACGCGGGACGACAGCTCTTCGCCCTTGACCAGGTCGGCGTAGGAGCTGACCCGCTGGATCGAGAAGAGTCCGCCCTGGTAGGCGTCACTCGTCGAGCGCTCGGTGCTCGAGACGAACAGCCGGGCCTTGGACTCGTACTGCGGGGTCGTCCGCAGCGTGAAGACGCTCGCCAGCGCGACCACCACGATCAGCGACACGAGGATGACCCGCCAGCGGCGACGTACGACCTTGAGGTAGTCGCGCAGCTCCACAGATTCCTCGATTCGTCGCTGAGCCGGACCTACCCACTCTAACCGGGTCTTTACCTCAAGTCCGACTCGCCGTGCGTGGCGTTCAGTAGACCAGCGCCTGCGCACCCTCGGCGAGGGACTCCTCGACGAACCCGGCGGCGCCGGCGATGCGGATCCCGGGCAGCACATCCGCCTCGGTCAGGTCCCGGCGAGCCGCGCACTGGGTGCACAACGTCACCGTCCCGGCCTCGCGGACCACGGCCAGCAGGTCGGCCAGCGGCGTCGCGAGCGGGAGCGTGAACTCCTCGGCCTTCCCCGGCACGGCGAACCAGGCTGCCTCACCCGTGAGCCACAGGCTGACCTGCGCCCCGGCGGCGACGCCGGCGGCGGCCACGGTGAACCCCTGGTTGCACCGCTCGGGCTCGTCCGCCCCCGCCGTCACCTTGACCACCAGCGTCCGCGTCATGCCGGCCAGCCTAGGGCGGCGATGTCACGCTCGGCTGGTCGAGCCTGTCGAGGCCACCGCTCCCGGCTCGGCTGGTCGAGCCTGTCGAGGCCACCCTCCCGCTCGGCTGGTCGAGCCTGTCGAGGCCACCCTCGGCTCGGCTGGTCGAGGCCACTGGTCGAGCTGTGCGTCGAGGCCACCCCCGGTTGGTTGAGGTGCGAGCGTGCGAGCCTCGAAACCACCGACAAAAGCCCCGTCGTTAGACTCCGCCCCATGGAAGCCGTGTTCATCTCCCTCATGGTGCTGGTCGTGCTGCTGACCGGCTTCGTCGCGCTGATGGTGCTCTACAAGCTCTTCAAGACCGGCAGCTGAGCATGCCGTTCGAGCTGCCCGACAACCTCCACCCCGACTGCGCACCCATCGCCTGGCTGCTGGGCACCTGGCACGGCAACGGGCACGGCGACTACCCGACGATCGACGCGTTCCAGTTCGGCCAGGAGTGCATCTTCACGCACGACGGCCGGCCGTTCTTCCACTACATGAGCCGCGCCTGGATCGTCGACGCCGAGGGCGAGAAGGTCCGGGACGCCGCGATCGAGACCGGCTTCCTGCGCCCGAAGGCCGACGGCACCCTCGAGTGGCTGCTGACCCACAACACCGGCTTCGCCGAGGTCTACTACGGCACCGCCGAGGGCGCGAAGATCGAGATCAGCACCGACGCGGTCGTGCGCACGCACACGGCCAAGGAGTACGCCGGCGGCCACCGGATGTACGGCCTGGTCGACGGCGACCTGCTCTGGGCCTACGACATGTCGGCGATGGGGCAGGAGCTCCAACCCCACCTCTGGGGCCGGCTGGTCCGCCAGTAGGCGCCTCGTAACGCCCCCGCGTCGGTCTCGTTGGGACGGGTGAACCCCCTCCCGAGGAGACCCAGATGCGACGTACGACGACGGCGATCGTCTCGGCGGCACTCGTGATCGGCACCGCGGTCGTCGGCCGCGTCGCCGCCGACGCCGCACCCGCCCCGCAGGACGCCGCGGCGGCCCGCGCCAGCACGGCGCCGCGCAGCGTCATGTACGTCGGCAACAACTGGGCCGGCACCGCGAACGTCATCGACGCACGCACCTTCGCCAAGGTCGGCCGCGTCAACGTGGTCCCCGACTACGCCGAGCGGATGGCGGAGATCCAGGCGGACCCGCAGCGCCTGGCCTACTTCCTGGTCATCCGCGAGCAGATCGGTGAGGGGCACGACCAGCTCGTCGACGACATGTTCAGCACCCCCGACGGCAGGATCCTGGCGGTGTCGCGTCCGAGCTTCGCCGACGTGGTCGGCATCGACCTCCGGACCCGCAAGATCGTCTGGCGGTTCAAGATGCACGGGCAGCGCGCCGACCACATGGCGGTGAACCCCCGCGGCACCCGGCTGCTGGTCTCGGACTCCACCGCCAACCACGTGGACGAGCTGGACCTGCGCACCGGCAAGCCGCTGCGCCAGTTCGCCTCGGGCGACACCCCGCACGAGAGCAACTACAGCAAGGACGGCTCGCGGATCTTCCACGCCAGCATCGGGCGGATCTACACGCCCACGGACCCGTCGATGACGTGCCCGCAGCCGGACCCGAGCAAGGGCGACCAGCGCTTCCAGGTGGTCAGCAACACGACCTTCCAGGTCCTGCACCAGTGGGACATCGGCAAGAAGCTCGCCGAGGCGGGCTTCCCGTGCATGGCCTCCGCGGTCCGTCCGATGGCCATCTCGCCGGACGAGCGGACGGCGTACCTCCAGATCTCGTTCTTCCACGGGTACGTCGCCTTCGACCTGCGCCGCGGACAGGTCAGCCAGGTCGTCCCGCTCCCGCAGAGCGCGGCCGCGCGGCAGACCCCCAAGTCGCAGTACGTCCTGAACTCCGCCCACCACGGCCTCGCGATCAGCCACGACGGGTCCCGGCTGTGTGTCGCCGGGACCATGGACGACTACGTCGGTCTGGTCGACGTCGCCAACCCGCAGCACCGGCGGATCCTCCCGCTGCCGCACACCGGTGACCGCCCCTACTGGGCGACGAACGGCCCGGGCGGCGGCCGCTGCTGGGTCTCGATCGCCGGAGACGACCGGGTGAACGTGTACAGCTACGCCACGCGCAAGCGGGTCGCCAGCGTGACCGTCGGGGATCACCCCCAGCGGGTGCGTCCCGGAGCGCTGTCGGTGGCCGCGCAGCGTGCATGGCGGAGCGGAGCCTCGCCGTTCGTGCCTCCCACGGCGGGCTGACCGCGGCGGACTATCCCGCCATGAACCTTTCGGACCACGAAGTCTCGGCGACGGTTGACCGTTCAGCCAGATTCCCGAGGCTTGCGTGTTTCGCTGCCCGCGCGGATGTCACGCTGCATCTGGGCCTGCTTCCGCAGGTCACACGCTCGGGGGGCCGTGCGTGACAACCAGGTGGGGACGTCCATGGACTTCAACGAGACGCGCTCGAGCGCGCCCGCAGGTCAGCTGCTCAGCCGCCGCTCCGTCGTGCGGGCCGGCGCGACCGCCGCCTGGACGGTGCCCCTTGTGCAGTTGGTCGGTGCGGCGCCGGCGCTGGCGGTGTCCACCGGCACCACCACGACCCTCGAGATCCCGACGATCACAGCCAGCTACCAAACCCAGGGAGACGAGATCCGGGTCAGTGGCACAGTCAAGAACCCAGGCACGTATGGCCTCCCGCAGGTTGTCTTGACGTTCACCGCTCCCACGCCGGCCTCGATCACCGCCGTTGCGGTCAATGCAGGCGACTTCTCCGGCACAGCCAACGGCCTGGTCGGCTCGGTGCCTGCTGGAGCCACGAAGACCTTCGACGTCACGCTCTCCGTCACGTCGTCCCCGGGCGGGAACGTGACGGCCAGCGTCACGTCCGACAACGCAGAAGCCGGCTCCAACTTCTCCGCGTTGCCTTCGGTGTCCCAGAGCGCGGCCTTGGAGTGGGCCGCCACGATCACGGGTGCCTACCTCGCATCGGACGCCACCAAGCTGGACGTCACCACGTCGGTCAAGAACCTGGGGGCCCACAAGGCCAAGGACGTCTCGGTCAAGGTGACCCTCCCCGTGTCGGCGACCGGTGTCGTGGTCACCGTCGGGACCGGTTGGTCCGCATCAGCAGGTCCCGGACTGGCATGGACGTTCACCCGGGCGGCCACGCTTGCGGTCGGCGCCACCGATGGCTTCACCGCTCGTTTCACTGTGGCCGACACCGCAGGAGGCCCTCTCAAGGGGGAGGCGTCCGCGAGCAACGTCGGGACCACGGTGGTCTCGCCCGCGACGATCTCGGCTGCTCAGACAACGCTGGCAGTCAACGCCTTCAGCGCCGTCTACAGCTCCACGGACGCAAGCAAGCTGGTGGTGTCCGCAACCATCAAGAACACCGGTGGGGCGGCAACCCAGGCCCTCGCGTACACGCTGACCGTCCCTGCCGGTCTGTACAACACAGTTCCTACCGCCTCCACGCCGAGCGGCTGGTCGGCCCCGGCGGTCACGGGCACCGGCAACGGCCCTTGGGCGCTCACCTACACGGCCTCGTCCCAGGTCGCCAAGACGTCCGGGACGCTCGCGTTCTCGAGCACGATCTCCCTGGCCGACTCCGGGGATGCAGCCAAGTACGCCGGCAATGCGTTCAACCTCGGCAACACAGCCACGGCTTCCAATGCAGGTTCGGTAACGGCCTCGCCGAGCGTTGTGACCGCGGCCACGCCGTCGGTAGCCGCTGTAAGGAGCACGCCGCTCGGGACCTGGTCGAAGTCAGACAAGACCACGACGGTCAATGCCTACGTCAAGAACACTGGGCCTAAGACGGTCACGAAGCTGCAGATGACCGTGACGTTCTCTCGCATTCCGTCGGGCCTGGTGGTGCCAACGGGCTGGTCGATCGTCGCCGGTGGCGGCACATCCTCGGTGACGATCCAACGCACCGAGTCATTGGTGCCCAACCAGCAGACCAGCCAGCTGCCGGTGTTCCAGTTCCCTCCAGGCGACGGGAATCCGGAAGCGACGGTGAGCAGTGTCACTGTCTCGGTCGGGTGAGCAAGGTGCGCGCAACCAGTCAAGTATCCGGGACCCGAGGAAGTAGTCTCCGCACACCGGAGCGGTGATGGTGGAGGGGGATCGGGTGCGCGCACGACTGACCGCGGTGCTGCTCGCGCTGTTGGTCGTCTGCGACGTGGTGCTCGTGACGCTGTCGCTCCGGCGTACGGCGACATTGCCGTCCGAGGTTGGTGCTGTCCGTTCGATCGGCATGAGCACACCGAGCCCGTCCGCGCCCCCATCGTCTGCAGGCACGCCCGAGGGACCGTCGAGCCCCGCGACGGTGACCGCAGTCGATGAGCCGACCCACGTCGACGTGAGCGCGGCCGGCGACATTGTTCGCTCGACGCGAGGAGACTGCGCGACTGCCCGGCAGCCAGTCGTCTCTGTCTCGATCGACCATGGAAGCACGTTTGGAGACCATCGCGTCGACGGGCTGGCGGAGGTGCTGCGCGTCGCGATCTCAGAGGAAGATTCTCTGTCCGTAGTCGGCCTGGACGCCGCGTGCCACGTTGCGCGGTGGTCGAGCACGAACGCCGGCCGGTCCTGGTCGATGTCCAAGGGTGCCGGTGCTGCGTGGTTCCTGATCGACGACCCGACGCAGCGCGCAGTGTCCACGCCGGCCGGCCGGCATCGCACGCCCTGTGTCCCGCTCGCCGTGTCGCCGGTCGACGCCACGGTCGCTCGTCTCCTGTGTGATGACGGGAGAGTGGAGGGTACGTCGGACGCCGGCGCCTCGTGGGTGCCCTTGGGACGGCTCGACGGCGCGGTCAGCATCGACTTCGCGACCCCGGGCGACGGCAGCGCCCTGGCCACCCAGGAGGGGTGCCGTGCAGCGGTGCTGGCGACGTCCGACGGGGGCACGACCTGGTCGCAGACAGGCATGCCTCCAGGGGCAGAGCCCCGCGCGATCAGCAGGGAGGACGACGAGGTGGTGGCAATAGTGGGCGCTCGACACGAGCACCAGCGCCGACGGCGGCCGGACCTGGACCCACGGCTGACCGAGCCGGTCCGAGCCACTTCGACGGCGGACTTAGACTGACCGGGTGTCCGCCCATGCCCACGACCCAGACTCCTCCCCCGAGGACTGGCAGTCGATGCTGCGCGCGAAGGGCTACCGCCTGACCCCGCAGCGCGAGCTCGTTCTGCGGGCGGTGGACCGCTTGGGTCATGCGACGCCCGACGAGATCCTCGGCGCCGTGCGCGAGGAGTCCCAGGCGGTGAACATTTCCACCGTGTACCGCACGCTGGAGCTCCTCGAGGAGCTCGGGCTCGTGCGGCATGCGCACATCACCGACCGAGCGCCGACGTACCACTCGGCGGCGCGCCCCGCGCACGTCCATCTGGTGTGCCGGGAGTGCAAAGGCATCACCGAGGTGGCCCCGGAGACGGTGGAGCCGATGACCCGTGCCGTCCAGGAGCGCTACGGCTTCGTCACCGACGTCGGGCACCTCAGCGTGTTCGGCACCTGCGCGAACTGCGCGACCTGAGGCGGGAAGCGTCGCCCGATGACAACCGTTGCGCCTGTGAAGCCGATCGAAAGGTGATCCTGTGTCCGACTACGTGAGTCCCCTGCTCGCGCTCCCCGGAGGCGTGGCCGGAGACGGTATCGACGCGCCGGTTGCCGCGCACTACGGGTCATTCGTCGGCGAACAGCGGTCTCTCGAGGCGGGCGACGGCTTCGTGGACCTCTCCCACCGCGAGGTGGTCCGCGTCAGCGGTCCCGACCGGCTCACCTGGCTGCACTCGCTGACGAGTCAGTACTTCGACGGGCTCGCGCCCCAGACACCAACGGCGGCCCTGATCCTGAGCCCGCAGGGGCACGTCGAGCACGCGATGTACGGCACCGACGACGGTGAGTCGTTCACCGCCCACGTCGAGCCCGGGCAGGCCGCGCCGCTCATCGAGTGGCTGGACCGGATGCGGTTCATGATGCGGGTCGAGGTCACGGACGTGACCGCCGAGATCGCTGTCACGTGGCGTCCGTCCGCAAGGCAGGCCGGATCGCCGTACTCCGGCTACGAGTTCGTGCCCCGGGAGCAGCTGAGCGCGTACGCCGCGGCTGCCGG
>CAVPRC010000008.1:0-265904 GCA_963707755.1 uncultured Actinomycetota bacterium
CACCGCCAAACCGGACACCCGGGGGTCAACGGGGACGGGATGATCGGCACACGCTGAGGAGACCTGCGGTAGGCGGGACAGTGGCTGCGCTGAGCTGCCTGACCGGCCGGCTTCCACCCGCACACCGGCACTTCGGATCAGCCACTCCCGGACCCGCACCAACGACGCTACCCGCGACGACAACCACGCGAAAGACCCCGGCCTCGAGACCGCTCGAACCGGGCTCTTGATATCAGAGGGTGCCGCTGAGACGCGCCGTCATGCCTCGTGTCATTGTCGAGAACTCCGATGACTTCGCGGCCAGGAGTGGTCCTGATAGGCCCTCTGCTCACCTCAGGCGACGTAGGTGCCGCCGTTGATGCTCTGGGTGGTGCCCGTGATGTACGCGGAGTCCTCGCAGGACAGCCAGACGAAAAGGGCGGCGATCTCCTCGGGCCGCGCCTGGCGCTTCAGCGGCACGGCTGCGGCGAGGGCGCGCTCGGTCTCCTCGTCGCTGCCCACGCGGATGTCGGTGTCGACGATGCCGGGGGCCACGGCGTTGACGGTGATGCCGTGCTCGGCGAGCTCACGCGCCATTCCTCGTGTGAGGCCGAGCACTCCCGCCTTGGCCGCGGCATACGACGTCTTGGAGAACACGCCCCCTCCGTGCTGGGCGGTCACCGATGACATGTTGACGACTCGTCCGTACCCGCCCGCGATCATCTGGGGCACGAACGCCTGGCTGAGGAGGAACGGCCCGGTCAGGTTGACTGCGATGACTCGTTCCCACTCCTGCAGGGTGACGTCGAGGAAGGGTGCGGGACTGGGGATTCCGGCGATGTTGCACAGCGTCCCGACGGGGGGAAGGTGGGAAGCGGCGATCGCGGCCGCAACCTGGGGGACGGCATCTGGGTCTGTGACGTCGAGAACGAAGGTCGCCACCTGGGCGGCTGGGAGGTGCTGGCGAACGGCTGATGCCGCCTGCTCCAGGCCTGCCGCATTGACGTCGATCATCGCCACGGCCCAGCCTTCTTCGGCGAAGCGCTTCGCGGTGTGGAAGCCGATGCCGGTGAGGGATCCCGCTCCGGTGACGACGGCAGTCCTGGTACCAATTCCGGTGTTGAAGCTCATCAAGGGTCCTTGCTGTGTGTGGGGGGGTGAAGGGAAAGCCGATTGCTCAGCGCACGGAGTCAAGGACCCGCGCCACGACGGCGTCCGTGGACAGTCCGTACTTCTCGTGCAGCGTGGGCAGCGCACCGGCGTCGAGGAACTGGTCGGGCAGACCGATCGGGGTGACGCGCCGGCCGATGCCGCGCCTGACGAGTGCGCCTGCCACGGCTTCGAACAGGCCGCCGACGACGGTGTGGTTCTCCGCGGTGAACGCGACTCGGTCGGTGTCGAGCTGGGTGACGACCGTGTCCTCGTCGAATGGCTTGAGCGTCGCGCAGTGGACGACGCAGACTTCAACTCCGTGCTCGTCGGAGAGCCGTTCGGCGGCGAGCAGGGCCCGCATCGTCATCAGACCGGAGGACACGATCACGACGTCGTCGCCGGGGCGGACGACTTTGGCCTTGCCCACCTCGAAGGTGTAGTCGTAGCGGTCCAGGATCCGCGGGACCTGGCCGCGCAGGAGCCGGGTGTACGTCGGCCCGTGCAGGGCCGCGGCGGCGGGGACGATGGCCTCGACGTCCACGGCGTCCGCGGGGTCGAAGATCGTCAGGTCGGGCATTCCACGCAGAATCGCGACATCCTCGCTGGCCTGGTGCGAGGGCCCGTAGCCGGTGGTGAGCCCGGGAAGGGCAGCGACGATGTTGACGTTGAGGCCCGGCTCCGCCGCATCTAGGCAGAGGAAGTCGTAGGCGCGGCGGGTTGCGAACACCGAGTAGGTGGTGGCGAAGGGGACCAGGCCGACTGCGGCCATCCCGGCTGCGGCGCCGACCATGAGCTGTTCGGCCATGCCCATCTCGAAGTACCTGTCCGGGTGGGCGGCCGCGAAGATGTGCATGTCGGTGTACTTGGACAGGTCCGCGGTCAGTCCGACGATCCGCTCGTCAGCAGCGGCCAACTGCGCCATGGCGTGCCCGAACGGGGCGGGGGTGGTGGGCACTCCGGGGTCCGCGATCGAGGCGATCATGGCCGCGGAGCGCTTGACTGGGCTGGTGGTGGTCATCGGGCGTCCTTCTGGTGGCCGGCGGTGAGCTGCTGCTTTGCGAGGGGCCACTCTTCGGCGGCTACTCGCAGGAAGTGGAGCTTGTCCTTGGACTCCAGGACAGGCACGCCGTTGGCCAGGCGCGTGTCGCACAGGACGACTTTAGGGCGGCCTCGCGCGCCAGCGGTGCTCGTGGCCCGGTCCAGGGCGTTCAGTACCGCGTCGAGGTCGTTGCCGTCGATGCGCTGAACATCCCAGCCGAATGACGACCACCGTTCCTCCTGGGACTCCAGCCGCAGGACGTCGTCGGTGCGGCCGTCGGCCTGGAGACCGTTGAGGTCGACCAGGGCGACGAGGTTGCCGAGCTGCCAGTGCGAGGCGGACATCGCTGCCTCCCAGGTGGAGCCCTCGTTGAGCTCGCCGTCGGACAGCAGGTTGTAGACCAGCTGGTCTCCGCGCCCCTGGTAGCGCAGGCCGAGGGCCATTCCCACGGCTTGGCCGAGTCCGTGCCCCAGCGACCCGCCGGAGATCTCCATCCCTGGCGTGTAGGTCTTCATGCCCGACATCGGTAGGCGTGAGCCGTCGGCTGCGTAGCTCAGCAGCTCCTCGCGCGGGATGATTCCGGCCACGGCGAACGCAGCGTACGAGGCCAGGGCGTAGTGCCCGATCGAGAGCAGGAACCGGTCCCGCCCTTCCCACTGTGGGTTCTCGGGACGGTGGCGCAGCTTGTCGCAGTAGACGGCAGCGAGAACGTCGGCGATGCCGAGGGCCTGTCCGACGTAGCCCTCACCTTGGGCTTCGCCCTGCTCCAGGACGCCCATCCGGATCTCGTAGGCGGCCTGCGCGACGTGATGGAGTCGTTCGCGGTGCTGTGCCTGCGTCGGCTGGGTGACGGTGCTCATCAGTTCACCGCCTTGGCGGTGCGCGGCCGCAGCGCGGTACCGGGTAGGGGTCGACCGTGGGGAGTGGCATCGGCGACTGCTCGGGCCGCCGACCTCTCCCGGGGCCCCCAGGTCTCACGCGTGACCAGGGTGGCGACCAGCCCGATGAGGGAGTAGCCGAGGAAGAGGAGTGCTGGGCCGACCCAACCGAAGCGGATGTACAGCAGGGTGGTCAGGAAGGGCGTAAGCCCGGAGACCATCGCGGAGATCTGGTAGGCGAGCGACGCACCCGAGGATCGGGTGTTTGCCTGGAACAGTTCGGGGAACCATGCGCCCTGTGCACCTGCGAGCGCGTTCTGGCTGATGCAGTAGCTGATCACGATGGTGACCACGACGGCGAAGAACAGTCCGGTGTTGACGATGAGGAACATCGGGATGGCCCACGCGCAGTTGAAGACAGTCACCCACAGGTACAGGGGCCGTCGGCCGATGCGGTCGGTCAGAGCGGCCCATCCGGCCGTGGCAGCGATCCCGAGGGCCGAGGCGACGCACAGCGCGAGGATCGTCTCGGCGGACGTGGCCTTCTCGGTGCTGTGCAGATAGCTGATCATGTACGTGATGGAGATGGCGTAGCCGGCGGTCTCGGCGACGCGCAGACCCGATGCCGCGCGCGATGTTGCGCCAGTCGTCCTTGATGACCTGCTTGATCGGGTTCGCCACGATCGCACCGGAGTCTCGGACCTCCTCGAAGACCGGTGATTCGGGCACCTTGGAGCGGATGATCAGGCCCACGATGACGAGGACGGCGCTGAGCAGGAACGGCACACGCCACTTCCAGTCGCCGGGGAGCTGCACGGAAGCGAGAAAGGCAAGGTTGGCCAGCAGCAGGCCGACCGGGAAGCCGGCTTGCACCACGCCGGTGAACTTTCCCTTCTTCAGCCACGGGGAGTGCTCGTACGTCATCAAGATCGCGCCGCCCCACTCGGCACCGTACGCCAGCCCCTGGACGATCCGAATGATGACCAGCAGAGCCGGGGCCAGCACGCCCACCTGCGCGTAGGTGGGCAGGCAACCGATGAGCACCGTTGCCATACCCATGACGATCAGGGAAGCGACGAGCACGGGCTTGCGCCCGATCCGGTCGCCGAGGTGACCCCCGATGATGCCCCCGAGCGGACGTGCGATGAAACCGACGCCGAGTGTCGCGAATGCCGCCAAGGTCCCCATCAGTGGGTCCTCGTTGGGGAAGAACACTGTGCCGAAGTAGAGAGCTGCCGCGGTCCCGAAGCCGATGAAGTCATAGGCCTCGATGACGGCTCCTGCCGTCGAGCCGAACGCGACCCGTGTCTGATCTCCGGTTCCGTGTACCGGCCCTCGTAGGGCGAGGTCAGCGGTAGGGGGTGTGGTGGTCATGGCATGTGCTCTTCCCGTCGGTCGCCGCACTCCTGTGTGCGGCGTTGGTCTAGTGTTAACTGTTAACAGTTAACAGTCAAGAGTTGACGGTAGACTCTTTCCAACCGCACCGCCCGGCATCCGGCCGGGCGCACGAACAAGGAGGAGCCCGCTGTGACCATGGCGATCGTCAACCGGACGCTGCGTGAGCAGGTGCTCGAGCAGCTCCGCTCGGCAATCCTCGAGGGCACTTTCAGCCCGGGCGCGAGGATGGCGGAGGTCGACCTAGCCGCCCAGCTGGGCGTCAGCCGAGGCACGGTTCGGGAGGCCCTGCGAACCCTGCACAACAGTGGCCTTCTCGAGGGAGAGGAGCGCAACAGCCTCCACGTCCGGCAACTCACCGACCGGCAGGTCGCAGAGCTCTATGAGGTCCGCGCCGCCCTTGAGGGCCAAGCCGTCGCGTCAATCCTCGCCGCCCCCGATGCGACCGAGCTCATCGACCAGCTCGAGCAGCTGCTGCCCGAGGCGCCGGCAGAAGCTACCCCGGCCGAGCGATTCGAGCTCGACCTCGGCTTCCACGAGGCGCTGTGCAGACTCTCCGGCAACGACACGCTGCTCAGCATCTGGTCCAGCATCAAGGACCTGATGCGGATCTCGGTCCTGGCCGCACCAAACGAGGCATCGAGCTCCCTGATGGCCAAGAGCCACCACCAGCCGATCATCGACGCCATGCGCAGCGGTGACGCTGAACGAGCGCGAACGGTGCTCTCAGCACACATGGCGACCGCCGCCACAAGACTACGACCTCACAATGGCGGCTCCCTGACACCGTCGTGACATACCCCAGGGCCGCTGCGTTGTGAAGCGCGGCCAAGACGGGATCGGAGACGTTGGCGTCACCGCGTCCACCTACCTCGACATTCCTGCAGTGCGGCACTGCCTCACAGTGGGCGAGAGGACGCACGCTGGCACGTGTGCGACAGGGCGTCCGTCATCCCCCACCGGGGCCTCAACGGCCCTTGACATTCAGCCAGCTTCTCGCGTTCTTGGTTGACCACCAGTGTGCCAACCCGATTCGTCATGACCTTGGCAACTTGTGCCCGCACGTCTTCAGCCGGCTCCCTTGCGCCCCTTCCCCTTCCGCTTCTTCGGCGGCTCTGCCATGACGGACAGCAGCCGCGCGATCTCGGTGTCTCGCCCTTGGGCGGCGTGCTGGTAGCGCAGGGCGGCCTGCGGCGTCGAGTGCCCCAAGCGCGCCATGAGCTCGGCTAGCGTCGCCCCGGTCGGCGCGGCCAGGGTCGCCCCAGTGTGCCGCAGGTCGTGCAGCCGCAGGTCGGGGCGTCCGGCCGCAGGTCGGGGCGTCCGGCCGCAGCTCGGGCCTTGGTGTAGAGCTTCGTCACCTCAGTGTGGATGAGGTGACGATTCGTCCCGGGACGCGCAAAGAGGAGGGCATCGGCGCCCGGGCCCGTGTGCTCGGCCAGGCGCCCGGGCCCGTGTGCTCGGCCAGGCGCCCGGACCGCGGGCCATAGGTGCGGCGGGATGGCCACCATCCGCTCCCCCGCGTGTGACTTCGGCGTGCCCACGACGTACGCCCCATCTACACGGACCACCGGCCGCCGCACGTGGAGCACCCCGGCCTCCAAGTCGACGTCACCCCGGCGGAGCTCGGCCAGCTCCCCGTAGCGCAGTCCGCACCACGCGGCGAGGAGGACGAGCAGCCGCAGACGCTCGGGCATCCCCCGCGACAATCCGCACGAGCTCGTCGAGGGTGGCAACCTCGATGCGCCGCACGCGTGTTGTCCGGCCGGCACCCCTCACCTGACACGGATTCGCGGGGACCAGCCCGTCCGACACGGCCTGTCCCATGACCGTCCGCAGCAGTGAGTAGGCGTGCGCGCGCTGGGTGGGGTGCCCGGGGTCGAGCCGGTCATACCAGCGCGATACCTCGCCAACCGTGATTGATCGCAGCACCCGTGATCCGAGGTCGGGCAGGATCACTCGCTCGAGGAGAGACAGGTACAGCGCCCGCGTCCGCGGTTTAAGCGGCTCACCACGGACACGACGACTCTCCACCGCGCCGGGCGCATAGTCGGCCAGCGTGACACCGCCCCGCCGTGCCTTGACGCGTTCCCCCGGAGAGGTCCACCCGTCGATCTCGATGAGCCGGCGCTCAGCGGCCAGCCAGGCTTCGGCATCCATCCTGGCGTCGATCGTGCTCGGAGGCCTTGCTGCTTCAGTCGGTGCCGGCCAGCTGGCGGGTGCGGCGCAGGGCCATCTCCGCCAGGGCGGCCGCGATGTCGGGCACGACCGCATCGTCGAAGGCTGCTCGCGGCGAGTGGTTGTCCTCCGCGTCGCGGTGGTCCGCGTGCGCGCACGCCGACACGTTGAGGTAGGCGCCGGGCACCTGCTCGAGGACGAAGGACATGTCCTCCGAGCCGGCCTCCGGGTCGGCCATGTCGACCCAGCGGCCGGCCCCGAAAAGGTCGACCACCACGCCCTGGGCGAAGGCGTGCTCGGCGGCGTCGTTGACGGTGACCGGGTAGCCGTTGCCGATCGACACCTCGGCCCGCAGCCCGTGCGCGGCCGCCACGCCCTCGGCCACCCGGGTGACGACCTCGTGCGCCTTGGCGCGGTGCTCGGGTGAGAAGGTGCGCAACGACGCCTCGATGACGGCGTCGTCGGGGATCACGTTGTTGACCGTGCCGGAGGCGATCCGCCCGACCGTGAGCACCACCGGGTCCCACACGCTGAACTGCCGGGTGACCGCGGTCTGGAACGCCAGCACGATCTCGCACGCCACCGGCACCGGGTCGCGGGCGCGGTCGGGTGCGGACCCGTGGCCACCGAGGCCGTGCACCGTCACGACGATCTCGTCCGCGGCGGCCATCAGGGTGCCGGGCCGCCCGAACCACGTGCCGAACGGGTGGTCGGCGGAGTAGACGTGCACGGCATACGCGGCGTCGACCCGCCGCCCGGCGGCCTCGAGCAGGCCTTCGCGGATCATCGGCTCGGCGCCGCCCGGCCCCTCCTCCGCGGGCTGGAACATCAGCACGACGTCGCCGACCAGCGCGTCGCGCTGCTCGTGCAGGATCCGCGCCGCCCCCACCAGCGCCGCCACGTGCAGGTCGTGCCCGCACGCGTGCATGAGGCCCGGCCGCTGCGACACGTAGTCGACGTCGACCTGCTCGGTGACCGGCAGCGCGTCCATGTCGCCGCGCAGCAGCACCACCGGCCGCTCCCCCGACACCGGCGCGCGGCCGCGCAGCACCGCCACCACCGAGCTGAGCGACTGCCCGAGGGCCACCTCGAGGTCGAGACCGGCCAGCGCCTCGAGCACCACCGCCTGCGTGTCCGGCAGGTGCAGCCCCAGCTCGGGGATGCCGTGCAGCCGGCGCCGCAGGTCGACCAGCTCGGGCCCGATCCGGCGTGCGACGGCCACGGCATCCGAAGCGCCGGGAACACCGGAACCGTCGGACCGGTCGGGAGCAGGGGAAGCGTCGGGCACGGACCTAGCCACCCGGCATCCCGACGAACTGGGCGCGCCGCAGCCGCAGCGCCTCGAGCAGCTCGCGCTCGTGGGCGAGGGCGTGCTCGTCGGCGGCGGAGTGGTACATCCGCCGCCGCAGCAGCGCGAGCTCGCTCGCGGTGTCCTGGAAGGACCGCATCGCCGCAAGCCCCGCCCGGCCGGTGTTGGCCCGCGCCCAGGCCCGGGCCTCGCGGCGCTGCGGCATCGAGGAGAGCATCGCCACCTCGGCGGCCGAGAGCCACCCGGCATCCGCGTAGGGGCGCAGGAACTGCCCGATGAGCCGGCCCTCGCGCCGGCGGGTCCACACCACGAAGCCGAGGAAGGCCAGGAAGATCGGCACCTCGACGAGCAGGTAGACCACGACCATCCCGCGACCGCCGGAGACCGCCGCGAGGTTCCACAGGGCGTGGCTGAGCACCGCGAGCAGGTAGCCGAGCAACGGCCCGAGGATGCGCGGCAGCCAGGTGCGGCTGGTCGCCGCGACGCCCACCCCGACCCCGAAGAGCACCGTGAACATCGGGTGCGCGAAGGGTGAGAGCAGGCAGCGGGCCACGAAGGTGCCGGTGAGCGCCTCACCGCCGCCCTCGGCGTAGGCCTGCGCGAGGTAGTTGATGTTCTCGGTGAAGGCGAAGCCCGCGGCGCAGATGCCCGCGTAGACCATGCCGTCGGTGACGCCGTCGAACTCGTGCCGCAGCACCCACCACACGATCAGCACCAGCATGCCCTTGGCGGCCTCCTCGACGAACGGGGCGACCAGCACCGCCGTCGTCTGCAGGGCGCCCTGCCGGTCGGCGGCCGCCTCGAGCACCGCGATGGCGCCGGTGTTGAACACCGCCGCCACCACCGCCGCGACCAGGGCGCCCCACAGGAACGCCACCACGAGGTAGCGGGTCGGCTCGGACTCGAAGCGGTCGAGCCACAAGAAGGTGGGGATGACGATGCCGAGCGGGACGAGCGCCACGGCGAGGGCGAGCACGGCGGTCTGCACGCCGAACGCCGCCCCCAGGTAGGCGGACACGACCAGCGCCGACAGGAGGAAGCCGACCGCGGCGACGCCGGTGAGCAGCCACCCTCGCAGGGCCGGCCGGGTCGTGGGGTCGCGACGGGTGGCCAGCGCCGGCGGCCGCTGCGCGAGGTCCCCACTCATGGCACGCGACCTTAGTGCAGTGCACCGTCCGGGAACGGCCCGTCGCCCACCGCGCCCTAGCATGGCCCCCATGACCACCCCGGCGACCGACCGCGCGCACACCGACCGCATCGTCTGGATCGACTGCGAGATGACCGGGCTGTCGCTCGAGAACGACGCGCTCGTCGAGGTGGCCGCCCTGGTCACCGACTACGAGCTCACCGTGCTCGGCACCGGGGTCGACGTCGTCATCCGCCCGCCGGACGCCGCGCTGGCCCAGATGGGCGACTTCGTGCGCGAGATGCACACCAGCTCGGGCCTGCTCGACGTGCTCGCCGAGGGCACCACGCTCGAGGCGGCTCAGACGATGGTGCTCGACTACGTCAAGGAGTGGGTGCCCGAGCCGCGCAAGGCCCCCCTGGGCGGCAACACGGTGGCCACCGACCGGGCCTTCCTCGCCCGCGACATGGCCGAGCTGGAGTCCTACCTGCACTACCGCATCATCGACGTCTCCTCCATCAAGGAGCTCTCGCGCCGCTGGTTCCCGCGCGCCTACTTCGCCTCCCCGACCAAGAACGGCGGGCACCGCGCGCTCGCCGACATCCGCGAGTCGATCGCCGAGCTGCGCTACTACCGCGAGGCCGTCTTCGTGCCGCCCCCCGGACCGTCGACCGAGCAGGCTCGCAGCATCGCCGCGCGCCACCTCGTGGACCACTCCGCCCCGGGCGTGGTCGGGAGCACCCCCGAGTAACCGGTACGATGGTTCGCGCTACGGGCGCACCGACATCCTCGGATGCCGGGCGCCCGTCGTGGTGGGTGTAGCTCAGCTGGTAGAGCACCTGGTTGTGGTCCAGGTGGCCGCGGGTTCAAGTCCCGTCACTCACCCCAGGTGATGTCTTAGGACATCGGCAAGGCCCGAACCCTCAGGGTTCGGGCCTTGCGGTCTGTCGGGGTTGGCATGTGCGGGTGGCGTCGAGGTTCCCGCAGGGTGTGACCGCAGTGGCTGGCGTCTCAAACGGCCCTCCCCCACCATCGGCAGCGGCAGAATGGGTGCGTGGAGCAGGGGCCCACGCCGAGCCGAAGGCGCCCCTGATGAACCGCACCCGCCGAGCACTGGCCGGCCTGGTGGCCGCCGCCACCACCGTCGCCGCCGTCGCCGTCGTTGCCGTCGGCTCGACCACGGCCACGGCAGCCGCTACGCCGAGGAACGTCACCTGCTCCGCCAACGTGCAGACCCGCGGCTGGATGGCCGCGGTGAGCAACGGCGCCACCGCCGGCACTACCGGCCGGGCGCTGCGCCTCCAGGCGATGCAGATCCGGCCGATCGACAAGACGCCCGAGCTGACCGACACCATCACGGCCACCGCCCCCTGCGCCGGCCCGCCCGGGTGAGCCCTGAAATGCCGGATCCGTCACACGACCGGCCCGGGGTTTGCGATCATGGTGCGCATGCTCTCGCGCCGCGCCCTGACCGTCGTCACGCTGGTCATCGTCGCCGCCTTCGTGGTGGTGTCGGTCGCGCCCGCCTTCGCCACGACGCCGGCGATGCTCCCGCAGCACGCCAAGCTCGTCGGGACCACGCCGAAGGACGGCAGCACGGTCGAGACCGCCCGGGTCGTGACCCTGACGTTCAGCGAGGACGTCAACCCCAACTTCGTGACCGTCGAGGTGGCCGGCCCGTCGGGCGCCGAGACCGATGGGGCCGCCACGACCGACAACGCCACCGTCACCCAGCCGCTCAACGGCGACCTGGCCGCCGGCCAGCACGTGGTGACCTACCGCGTGGTCAGCACCGACGGCCACCCGGTCTCCGGCACGGTGACGTTCACGACCACGGCCGGCCCGGCATCCGCCTCACCGTCGCCCACCGCCTCGGCGACCCCCACCGCGGCCACCCCCACCCCGGAGCCGACCGGCTCGGTCGTCGCGTCGCCGCAGCCCACCGTCACCACCGCCCCCGCCTCTCAGGAGTCCGGCGGCGGCATCCCCCGTTGGTTGATCATCGGGGCGGTCGTGCTCCTCGCCGCCCTGGCCCTGGGCGCCGCCTGGCGCAGCATCGGTGGCCCGCAGGCCGATGCCGAGGCGGAGGCTGCCGACCGCGCCGACGACGCCAACACGGCCGAGCCAGACGGCACCCACCGCTGACCGGCCGGTGCGACCCGACCGATTTCGCCGGGATGCCGGGCGGCTGCTAATGTCTCCGTCGCGCGCCATTAGCTCAATTGGCAGAGCAGCTGACTCTTAATCAGCGGGTTCGGGGTTCGAGTCCCTGATGGCGCACCACACGAGGCTTCCCGTCACCGGGGGGACCTCGCTCGTTCCCCCGCATGGCCGGCGTGACCGCCCTCCGAATGATCCAGCGGTGACCGTGAACCCGCTCTACGCCTCGGTCATCGTGCCGAGCCACCGCAGGGCGCACCGCCTGCCCACGCTGCTCGAGGCGCTGGCGCACCAGCACCACCCCGGCCCGTGGGAGGTGGTGGTGGTGCTCGACGGGGTGCTCGACGACTCCCCCGAGGTGCTCGAGGCGTGGCAGGACCGGCTCCCGCTGCGGGTGCTGCGCTCCGAGCAGCCCCGTGGGTGGTGGCGGCCCTCAACGACGGCTTCGCTGCCGCCCGGGGGCGGGTGCCGATCCGGTGCGACGACGACCTCACCCCCGTTCCCCGGATGGTGCGCGGCCACGTCGAGCACCATCGCGGACGCGACGACGTGGGGGTGTCCTGCGCGATGCGCGACGTCGCCACCGACACGCCGTACGCGCGCACCTACGGCGCCGTGACCGCCAGGCGCCGGCTCGAGCAGTGGTACACCCGGCCACCGGCCCTGCGCTGGGTCGACTGGTCGGCGCACAACTCGGTGACCCGGGCGGCGTGGGAGCGCCTCGACCACGGGTTCGACCCGCGCTTCGTGGCTCGGTCGGGTGGTGCAGGCGTGGGCGCCGCGACTGCCCCGGGCCGTCGGCACCCGGTTCGTCGCGCTCGCCATCGAGGCGGCCGGCCGCGCCGGCCGGCTGCACGGACCGGCAGACCTGTCGACCCTCACCACCCAGAAGGGTCGGAGCTGGCGCTTGAGCGCCGGGCGCCCGAGCCCCCGGCGCCGGCTGATCAGCTCAGGAGCGGCTGAGCCGACGGTAGATGAGCCAGCCGCCGACCACGGCGACCACGGCCACGACCGCCGCGATCCGCTCGACGCGCAGGTCACCCTCGGGGGTGGTCGCGACGTCGGCGAAGCGGGCCTTCGCGGCCTCGGTCTGCCGGTTGATGATCGTCTTCGGGTGGACCCGGTAGGCCAGCTCGTCGATTGTCTTGGCCAGGCGCTCGCGACGCGCCGAGATCTCGGCCTCGAGTGCGGGGATGGAGACGGGCGCCGCGGGGGCGGCGACGGCGGCGCCGTCGGCTCCGGTCGTGGCGGTGGACGAGCTGGCGCCGTCGGCGGCGGGCTGGGTGGTGCTCATGAGGTCCTCACTCGAGTCCGAGGTCGCGGCGGAGCTTGGCCACGTGGCCGGTGGCCTTGACGTTGTAGAAGGCGTGCGAGACCTGGCCGGTCTCGTCGACGACGACGGTGCTGCGGATGACGCCCTCGACGGTCTTGCCGTACAGCTTCTTCTCGCCGAACGCGCCCCACCCCTTCATCACAGCGCGGTCGGCGTCAGAGAGCAGCGTGACGGTGAGCCCCTCCTTGTCGCGGAACTTCGCGAGCTTCGCGGGGGCATCGGGCGAGATGCCGAGCACGGTGTAACCGTCGGCCTTGAGGGACTCCAGCGAGTCGCTGAAGTCGCAGGCCTGCGTCGTGCACCCCGGGGTCATGGCCGCCGGGTAGAAGTAGACGATCACCTTGCCGCCGCGCAGGTCGCCGAGCGTCACCGACGAGCCGGTGTCGTCGGGCAGGGTGAAGTCGGGGGCGGTGTCGCCGGGGCTGAGCCGGTCACCCACGTGAGGCCTCCTGGGTCGTGTAGTCGATGCTGACGCACAACCTACCCCCGTGGGGCGTCGGCTACCGTCGGCGGCGTGATCGACGAACACCACACCGGTGTGGCGCACCGGGCGGGGTCACCGTCATCGTCGTGACCTACCGGCACGCGCGCTTCGTCGACCAGCTGCTCGCCTCCCTCGCGGCGCAGACGACCCCGCCCGAGCGGGTCGTGCTCTGCGACGACGCGTCTCCCGACGACAGCGCTGCCCACCTGCGGGACTGGGCCGCCGCCAGCCCCCTCGACACCGTGCTGCTCCTCGCGGAGCACAACCGGGGGCTCACTGCCACGCTGAACGCAGCCCTCGCCCACGTCGAGACGCCCCACTACGCCTACATCGCCGGCGACGACCTGATGCGCGCCGACCGGCTCGAGCGGCAGCTGCCGGTGCTCGCCGCCCGGCCCGACCTGGCGTTCGTCTACAGCGACGCCGAGGTCGTCGACGAGGCGCCGTGGTCGGCGCGTCGTTCGTGAGCCGCTCGAGCCGCTCGGCGCCGACGACACCTTCGACGAGCTGCTCGCCGGCAACTGGATCCCGCGCACCCTCGGTGCTGGCGCGCACCTCGCCGTGCGCGAGGTCGGCGGCTACGACGAGACACGCTTCCTCGAGGACCACGACCTGTGGCTGCGCCTGGCGTCGCGCTTCGCGTTCACCCACGTCGACGACGCCCTGGTCAGCTGGCGCAGGTGCCGACCTCGCTGGGTGCCCGGATGGATGTTCCGCGACGCGGACTCCGTGGGTGCTCACCCGCATCCGCATCCGGGCCAAGCACTGGGGGCGCGACCCCCACACCGACCGCATCGTGACGGATGCCGTGCGCCCGCAGCTGCTGGCGCTCGCCCGTCGTGGTGCGCCGGCGCGCACGCTGGCGCCGTTCCTGGCCGAGGCGGACGCCCGCTCAACCACCGCGTCGAGAAGGGCGTGATCGCGGAGGTCGGCGGCCAGTACGTCGGCCCCACTCAGGACCGCGTCCTTGCGCTCGCGAAGTCGGTCGGCGTGGGCATTTTCCCCACCTACAACGAGGGCGAGAACGTCCTCTACCTCGACGGACAGCTGTCGCGGTACCCGGCCACGCCCGGCTTGTCGCCGCATCCCGACTTCGTCGAGGCGATCACGAAGTCGATCGCGGGCTTCAACGAGATGGCCGCCGAGGTCCCGGTCGACGCTCCATGGAAGGCCCCCAAGGCGGCGGAGTGGGACAGGACGCCGCTGTCGGTCTGGCGGGACCAGAACCTGGGGACGCCAGGTGCGCGCGCCCTCTTCGACGTGGCGACCGAGGCGATCTACGGCGCCGAGCCGCGCGAAATCACCCAGCTCTACAACGCTGCGTATACCGCTGCCGCGGGGAACCCCGAGACGCCTGGCAACTTCACACTGCTGGTCGCCACCCCCGGCGGCGCCCAGGAGAGCCGTTTCGTCGGCGGCTCTCAGCGCGTGCCGATCCTCGTTGCGAAGCGACTCGGCCGGCAGGTCGTCCTCAACGCGCCGGTCCATCGCATCGAGCAGCGCCACGGGCGCGTCACGGTGCACGCCAAGGGCATCGAGGTCGAGGCGCGCGAGGTGATCGTGGCGGTGCCACCGGCGCTGGCCGCGCGCATCCACTTCGCCCCGAAGCTGCCCGCGCCGCACCAGAAGCTGTTGAGGAACATCACGCCGGGCAAGCTGATCAAGTGGGAAGCGGTCTACGACCGCCCCTTCTGGCGTGACGCGGGCCTCAGCGGTCAGGCCGTCTCGGTGGTCGGTCCGGCCAACACGACGTTCGACAACACGCCGCCCTCGGGCAGCCCGGGCATCCTGTTCGGGTTCGTCGGCGGCGACCAGGCGCGCCGCTTCGCGAAGATGTCGCGCTCGCAGCGGCGCGAGGCGGTGCTGGACAACTTCGTCACCTACTACGGCGAAGAGGCGCGCAGCCCGAAGTCGTCGTTCGAGATGAACTGGACCCAGGAGGAGTGGACGCGCGGCTGCCCGGTCGGGCATACCGAGCTCAACGTCCTGCGCCGCTACGGGCCCCAGCTGCGCAAGCCCTTCCGGCACGTCCACTGGGCCGGCACGGAGACCGCGATCTACTGGACCGGCTACATGGACGGGGCGGTGCGCTCGGGCGAGCTCGCGGCGAAGGAAGTGCTCAAGGCGCTGCGCAAGTGAGCCCGCGGGCGATCCTGGCGCTTGGTGTCGCCCTGGTGGCCGTCGCGGCACCGGCCACCGCGCAGGCGCAGGTCACGCCCGACCAGGCGGCGGAGCTCGGCCGCGAGGCGTACCGCTACGGGATCCCGCTGCTCGAGATCCTGCGCGTCAGGACCGAGATGACCAGCGTGCGCGCGCCCGACGGGCGGGGCAACGCGCCGGTCAACACGTTCAGCCACGCGCGCAAGTTCGCGACTCCGCGCGACCGCACGGTGGTCGCGCCGAACGTGGACACGCTCTACTCGCTCGCCCACCTGGACCTAGGCAAGGGGCCGATCGTCCTCGGCCATCCCGACATGGGCTCGCGCTACTTCGACTTCGAGTTCGTCGACCCGTATACGAACGTGCTCGGCTACGTCGGCACGCGGGCGACCGGCACGCACGCGGGGCGCTTCGCGATCGTGTGGACGAAGGGCCGCAAGAAGGCGCCGCGCGGCATGCGGGTGATCCGCTCGCCCTACCGGCGCGTCTGGGTGATCGGGCGGACGCTGTCGACGGGCACGCCCGGCGACCTGCGCCGCGCGCACCGCAAGCAGCTGCGCTACACGCTGTCGCCGTCCCCGCGGCTGAGCTCGCACCGTCCTGGCAAGCCGAAGAAGGCGCCGCTGCCGACCGACGGCCTCGCGTGGCTGCGAAAGCTGGACCGGGCGCTCGCCCAGAACCCGCCGCCCAAGCGCGACCGGCGACAGCTGACGCGCCTGCGCGCGATCGGCGTCGGCCCCGGCCTCAACCCGGCGAAGGCGGGCCTGTCCGCCGAGGCGCTGAGCGCGCTCAAGGCGGCCGTCGAGGACGAGGCCGCGACGCTGCCGGCGCGCTCGCGCACGCGGGTCGCCGGGGAGGCGCTCGCCAACAACGGATGGCTCGTGCTCGACCCGGCCGTCGGACGCTACGGGACCGACTACGACCTGCGCGCGCTCGTGGCGATCCTCGGCCTGGGGGCGAACACCCCAGAGGAGGCGATCTACCCGACCGCGCTCGCGGACTCGGAGGGCAGGCTGCTGGACGGCGCCAACAGCTACCGGCTCGTCTTCGACAAACCGCCCCCTGCGCGCGCGTTCTGGTCGCTGACGCTCTACGACGCGGATGCGTTCCTCGTGCCGAACTCGGCGAATCGCTACGCGCTCGGCAACTTCCACCCGCCGCTCCTGCGGCGCAGCGACGGGTCGATCGTCGTGGTTGTCCAGCACGACAAGCCGACCGATCGGGGCGTCAACTGGCTGCCGGCGCCGGCAGAGGGAATGTTCCGGCTCAACCTGCGCCTCTACTGGCCCCGCAAGAGCGCTCTCGACGGGACCTGGGGGCCGCCGCCGGTGGAGCGGCTGGCGCCGTGAGCAAACCGCGCCTACGCTGGTGCGGTGACTCGTCGGTCGGCAGGGATGCTGGTCCTCGTGTGCGCGCTCATGGCCGCGGCCGCGCCGCCGGCCTCTGCGCGCTGGTACGGGAGCCTGATGCGCGGGGCCCCGAACGCGAACTACGGATGCGAGTCGGCTCTGATCGCAGGACCGCTCGGCGGTGTGCAGCTGGCAGCCACCGGGCAGGGCTCGTGCACCTACCGCCACGGCGGCTACCTGTACTCGAACCGGCCGACCTTCATCGCGCCGGGGACGGGCCGGATCACGGCGATCAAGGTCAAGTCGGGTCCGCGTCCAGCCAAGCTGCGCCTGACGATCCTGACCGGGTCGAGCCGCGTCGACACCTTCACGGGCCGCGACCTGCCCGGCACCTACACCTGCTGCACAGCGCGCTTCGTCGGCAAGCCGTTCCGGCCGCGCGCCAACGGGATCACCAAGAAGAAGGTCGACGTCAAGGTGTTCGACGTGCGCGACAAGCGCCTGCGCTTCCGCATCCACTCGTCGGACGGGGTCGCCCTCACGGCGGTGGGGCCGGGCACGGTGCCGCTCCAGATCCGCAACGACGTGGGCGCCTTCAACCCGGGCATACCGATGGCCGTCGGCTACTGGCCGTACACGCACAGGGGCGACCCGCGCTCGGCGGACGGCTACTCGATGACCGGGATCGACCTGATGTTCCAGTGGTACTTCAAGCGGCGCTAGCCGCGCCGGCCCAGCACCAGACGCCAGGGAGGCCCACATGAGCCGGTTCGAGGACCCGGCGATCGTCGTCTGCTCGATCTCGGGCGCGGTGGCAGGCCGCGAGCAGTGCCCGGCGATCCCGTACACGCCCGAGGAGTACGCGGCCGAGGCCAAGCGGGCGGTCGACGAGGGCGCCACGATGATCCACATCCACGCCCGCACTCCGGAGGGCGTGCCCTCCTATGAGGTCGAGGACTTCCGCGCGATCACCGAGGCGATCAAGGGCGCGGTGGACGACGTGATCGTCAACTACTCGACCGGCGCGATCGGAGTCCCGATCGAGAAGCGCATCGAGTACCTGCGCGAGCTGCGCCCGGACGTCGCCGCGCTGAACATGGGCTCGATGAACTACGCGAAGTACTCGGCGCGGCGCAAGGACTTCGTCTTCAAGGCCGTCTTCGAGAACTCGTTCGACACGATCATCGCGTTCCTCGAGGCGATGAACGAGCTCGGCATTCGGCCCGAGCACGAGTGCTTCGACTCCGGCCACGTGGCCAACCTCGACCCGCTGATCGACATGGGACTGCTGTCCGAGCCGCTCCAGATCGACATGGTGATGGGCGTCAACGGCGGTATCAGGCCGACGCCGCGCAACCTCGCCCACATGGCCGACCAGGTACCCGGCGGCCCCGAGAGCCGCAACAACTGGGGCGTGATCGGGATCAGCCGCGACCAGTGGCGGCTGGTGGCCGCCGCGGCCGCGCTCGGCGGCAACGTGCGGGTCGGCCTGGAGGACAACTTCTACCTGCCCGACGGCGAGATGGCGCGCTCCAACGGAGACCTGATCGCGCGGGCACGGCGCATGGTCGAGGACGTCGGGCGCCGCGTGGCGACCGTCGCGGAGGCCCGCGAGCTGCTCGGCACGCCGCGGCGGGTGACCGCGTGAGGGGGGCACCGACGGGGGCGCGTCGTGAGCGCGCTCTCAGGGGTCAGGGTGCTCGACCTGTCGCGGCTGCTGCCGGGCGGCTTCTGCTCGCTGCTGCTGGCCGACTTCGGGGCCGACGTGCTCAAGGTCGAGGACACCGGGATGGGCGACTACATCCGCTGGTCGCCGCCCTACCACGAGGGCGCCGACGACTCGGCCAAGTCCGCGCTCTTCCTCGCCCTCAACCGCGGCAAGCGCTCGATCCGGCTCGACCTGAAGTCCGACGCCGGGCGCGAGGTGCTGCTGCGGCTCGTGCGCGAGCACGACGTGCTGCTCGAGTCGTTTCGCCCGGGGGTGATGGAGCGGCTCGGGGTCGGCTACGAGCGCCTGCGCGAGGAGAACCCCGGGCTCGTCTACTGCGCGATCACCGGCTACGGCCAGGACGGCCCCTACACGGAGCGCTCGGGCCACGACATGAACTACCTCGGGCTCAACGGGCTGCTGGGACTGTCCGGCGACGAGGGCGGCCCGCCCGTCCAGGCGGCGGGGCAGATCGCCGACCTGGGCGGCGGCGCGTTGATGGCCGCGTTCGGGATCCTGGCGGCGCTGCGCGAGCGCGAGCGAAGCGGCGAGGGCCAGCTCGTGGACGTGTCGATGTTCGACGGGTCGCTGTCCTGGCTCGCGTTGGTGGCGGCGCGCTACCTCGCCGAGGCACGCGCGCCGCAGCGCGGGGGGCTCGAGCTGGCAGGCTCGCTGATCTGCTATCGGCCCTACGCGTGCTCGGACGGCTGGGTGACGATCGGCGCGCTCGAGCCGAAGTTCTGGCAGGCGTGGTGTCGCGGGGTGGGGCGCGAGGACCTGATCGAGAAGCAGTTCGAGCGGCCCGGCTCCGAGGCGCACGGCGAGGTCGAGCGGGTGTTCGCCGGGCGCACGCGCGCCGAGTGGCAGGAGTTCGCCTCGCAGCACGACTGCTGCCTCGAGCCGGTGCTCGGCCTCGATGAGGCGCTCGACTCGGAGCTCGTGCGAGCGCGCGAGATGGTGGTGCAGGTCGACCAGCCGGGCACCGAGGGCGTGAGCCTGCTGGGGGTGCCGGTCAAGCTGTCGCGGACGCCGGGCGCGCCGGCGGGCCCGGGGCCGGCGCTGGGCGAGCACACCCGCGAGGTGCTTGTCGGCCTGGGGTACTCGGACGAGGAGGTGGCCTCGCTGCTCGACTCGGGTGCGGCGGCGGGAGCGGCGAGCGACGCGCAGGGGAGCTTCCTGGCCTGATGCTGAAGATGAAGCAGCTCTCCGAGGCGAGCGGGGTCAGTGCCGGGACGATCAAGCACTACCTGCGCGAGGGGCTGCTGGGCAATGGCGACGGCGTCGTCAAGACGTCGCGCAACATGGCCTACTACCCGCCCGAGTTCGTCGAGCGGATCAAGCTGATCAAGCAGCTCCAGGAGGAGCGCTTCATGCCGCTCGCGGTGATCAAGTCGATCCTCGACGAGGACCCCGAGCGCGCCCGGGCCCTGGTCGAGCTCGAGGACCGCATCCTGGAGCGGGCGCTGGCGGGGGAGAGCAAGCGCGTCTCGGCGGCCGAGTTGCGGCGGCGCTACGGGCTGCCCCAGGAGGTGCTCGACCGCCTCGCGCAACTCGAGGTGCTGACGCCCGCCTCGCGTGGCTACGGGCCGCGCGACGTCGAGATCGTCGAGGCGATCGGCCGGTTCAGGGCCGGCGGGTACGACGAGCGGATCGGCTTCACCGTCTACGACACCCTGCGCTACAAGCGCGCGCTCGAGGAGCTCGTCAAGGAGGAGGTCCAGGTGCTGATGGACCGGGTCGCGGGCGAGCTCGACACGGACCATGCGGTGGAGCTGATCGCGGCCGGCGCGGAGCCGCTGAACGACCTGATCGCCGCGCTGCACCAGAAGGCGCTGGTGGCGGAGCTGCGCCGCCAGCGGGCCGCTCGGGACACCTGACACTTGCCAGTCGCCGGCGGGGGCCCGGGGGCGCGAGCCCCCGGATGGCATCAGTAGGTGATGACCGTCCGGATGCCTTCCTGGCGTTCCATCGCCTCGAAGGCGTCGTTGACCTGATCCAGCTTCACGCGGTTGGTGACGAGCGACTCCAGGTCGAGGTCGCCCTTCAGGTAGGTCTCGACCAGCTCGGGGACCCGGTCGCGCCCCTTGGCGCCGCCGAAGCTCGCGCCGGCGATGCGGCGGCCGGTGATCAGGAAGCGCGGGATGACCTCGAGCAGCTCGCCCTTGCCGGCGACGCCGGCGACCGTGCAGAGGCCCCAGCCCATGCGAGCCGACTCGACGGCCTGGCGCATGACGGCGACGTTGCCGGTCGCCTCGAACGTGTAGTCGGCGCCGAAGCCGCCGGTCATCTCGAGCACGCGCTCGACCGAGTCCTGGCCGCCGACGAGCGGTGTCCGTGGCGCCCTGGGCACGAGCGTGCTCGAGGCGGTCCTCTGACAGGTCGAAGACGACGATCCGCTCGGCGCCCGCGAGGCGGCAGCCCGCGACGGCGCCGAGGCCGACCAGCCCGGCGCCGAAGACCACACAGGTGGAGCCGGGCTCGACCTTGGCGATGTAGAGGGCTGCGCCGATGCCGGTGGTGGCGCCACAGGCGAGCGTGCAGACGACGTCGAGCGGAGCCTCGGGGTCGACCTTGGCGAGCGCGATCTCGGGCATGACCGTGGCCTCCGCGAAGGTGCTCGTGCCCATGAAGTGGCGATAGAAGTCGGTGACGGTGCCGGTCTCGGAGCCGAGGTCGGACCAGGGGACGGTGATGTCGAGGACCACGACCGCGCCGGGGGGAAAGCCGTGGAGCATCGCGGAGACGGCGGCGGGGTCGCCCTCCCCGTCGTCGAGGTAGTGGGCCAGGAAGGCCGCGGTGGGGTTGTGGCCGAGGAACATGACGGTGTCGGCATCCTCGGGGACCGCCTGGAGCACCTCCAGGGCCACCTCGGCGCTGCCGGTGAAGACGGCGTCGTCGAAGGACACCTCGCAGTCGGTGATGCCGGCCGTCTCGACGAGGGCGTCCCAGGTCTGCCGGGTGCGTACGGCGGAGGAGACGACGGCGTATTCGGGCTTCACCCCCGTGTCGCGGAGGTGCGCACCGGCGTCCCGGGCACTGGCGAGACCCTTGTCCGTGAGCGTCCGCGCATGGTCGCTGGGCGCGAAGGGCTCAGCCTTCGCGTGCCTCATCACGATCAGGCGCCGCCGGTCAGTCACAGCGCCAACTGTGGCACCCCGTAGGCTGCCCCGCATGCCGAACGGTCCAGTTGACAGTGAAGCCGAAGCCGACGGACATCGAGCTCACACAGTGCCCGGACCGCTCATCGCGATCGGGGGTGCCGAGGACAAGCTGGGCCGGCGCACGGTGCTCACGACGTTCGTCTCGCTGGCCGGTGGTGAGGACGCCAAGATCGCGGTGATCCCTACCGCGAGCTCGCTGGGACCCGAGGTCGTCGAGGTGTACGACGCACTCTTCCGTCGCCTCGGGGCGCGCGACGTGGTCGCGGCCCGGCCGGAGTCGCGCGAGGAGGCCGAGTCGCCCGAGCTCGTCGCGACCCTCGACGACGTGACCGGCATCTTCATGACCGGCGGCAACCAGCTGAAGCTCTCGGCCATCGTCAACGGCACGGCGTTCGGTGAGGCGATCAAGGCCGCCCACCGGCGGGGCGTCGTGGTCGGCGGCACCAGCGCCGGGGCCAGCATCCAGTCCTCGCACATGGTCGCGTTCGGCACCGGTGGCTCGACCCCCAAGCAGCGGATGACCCAGCTCGCCGCGGGCCTGGGCCTGATCAGGGACGTCGTCATCGACCAGCACTTCGGGCAGCGCAACCGCTACGGACGGCTGCTGATGCTGGTCGCGCAGAGCCCGGGCCTGCTGGGCATCGGCGTCGACGAGGACACCGGCGCGGTCTTCACCGAGGAGGACGGCACCGAGATGATGCGGGTCGTCGGACGCGGTGTGGTCACGGTCTTCGACGGGCGCAACGTCGTCTCGAACGCCCACGAGGCCCGTCGTACGGCGCCGCTGCTCGCCTCCGGCGTGGTGATGCACGTGCTGCCCGCCGGTTCCGTCTTCAACCTCACCGAGAAGTCGCTGGTCAGGCAGGCCCCGGTGGTCGACCCGGGCGAGGCCGAGGAGCTCGCGGTTGCGGGACGCGACCTGAAGCGGTTGGCTCGTGACATCGCCGCGGGAGATGTGTCGCCCAGCGTCCTGAAGCGTCGACGCGCCCGCCAGACGTCCGAAGGAGACCGTCCTTGAGCACCCCCTCCCCCGACCTGTCGATCCTGGAGACGCGTGTCTACCGCGGCGCGAACGTCTGGTCCTACGACAAGGCGATCCACCTGGTGGTCGACCTCGGATCGCTCGAGGAGTTCCCCACCAACACCCTGGGCGGCTTCACCGAGAACCTGCTGCAGATGCTGCCCGGCCTGCGGGAGCACTCCTGCTCGCGCGGTCGCCGCGGTGGTTTCGTCGAGCGGCTCAACGAGGGCACCTGGCTCGGGCACGTCGCCGAGCACGCCGCCCTGGCGCTGCAGCAGGAGGTCGGCCACGACATCCGGCGCGGCAAGACCCGCTCGGTGAAGGGCCAGAAGGGCCGCTACAACATCATCTACGGGTACGTCGACGAGAACGTCGGTCTGGCGGCCGCCCGGCTCGCCGTACGCCTGATCAACCACCTGGTCCAGGCCGATCCCGAGTTCGACTGGGACAAGGAGCGCGAGGCCTTCATCCTGCGCGCCGAGCGCACCGCGTTCGGCCCCTCCACGCAGGCGATCCTCGACGAGGCGGTCTCCCGCGACATCCCGTGGATCCGGCTCAACCAGCACTCCCTGGTGCAGCTCGGGCAGGGCGTGCACGCCAAGCGCATCCGCGCCACGATGACCTCCGCGACGAGCGCGATCGCCGTCGATGTCGCCTCCGACAAGGACCTCACCACGCGGCTCCTCGGTGCGGCCGGGCTGCCGGTGCCCAAGCAGGAGTCGGTGCGTACGGCGGACCAGGCGGTCGCCGTGGCCGAGCGGATCGGCTACCCCGTCGTCGTCAAGCCGCTCGACGGCAACCACGGCCGGGGCGTGTGCCTCGACCTGCAGGACGCGGACGACGTACGCGAGGCCTTCCCGGTCGCCAAGGACCAGTCTCGTCGCGGCTGGGTGATCGTCGAGTCCTACATCACCGGCCGGGACTACCGGTGCCTGATCATCGACGGCCGGCTGGCCGCGGTGGCCGAGCGCGTGCCGGCGCACGTGGTCGGCGACGGCCAGACCTCCATCGAGGACCTCGTCGAGCTCGACCAACGCCGATCCTCGGCGCGGTGTGGGTCACGAGAAGGTGCTGACCCGCATCAAGGTCGACGACGCCGCGCTGCAGCTGCTGGCCGACCAGGGCTTCAAGCTCGGCGACGTCCCGCCGGCCGGCGAGATGGTGAAGCTGACCCTGACCGGCAACATGTCCACGGGCGGGATCTCCATCGACCGGACCTTCGAGGCGCACCCGGAGAACGTCGAGATCGCCGAGGAGGCGGCCCGGATGGTCGGGCTCGACATCGCCGGCATCGACTTCATCTGCCCCGACATCACCGAGCCGGTCCGCGAGACCGGCGGCGCGATCTGCGAGGTCAACGCGGCGCCCGGCTTCCGGATGCACACCCACCCGACCATCGGGGAGCCGCAGTTCATCTCCAAGCCGGTCGTCGACATGCTCTTCCCGCCGGGGGCGCCGAGCCGGATCCCGATCGTGGCCGTCACCGGCACCAACGGCAAGACCACGACCTCGCGGATGATCTCCCACATCTTCAAGGGCATGGGCCGCAAGGTCGGCATGACCTCCACCGACGGCGTCGTGATCGACGAGCGCCTGGTGATCCGGGCCGACGCGTCCGGGCCGAAGTCCGCCCGGATGGTGCTGCAGAACCCCCGCGTCGACTTCGCGGTCTTCGAGGTCGCCCGCGGCGGCATCCTGCGCGAGGGCCTCGGCTACGAGCGCAACGACGTCGCCGTGGTGCTCAACGTGCAGCCCGACCACCTCGGCCTGCGCGGCATCGACACCGTCGAGCAGCTCGCCGACGTGAAGGCCGTCCTCGTCGAGGCGGTGCCGCGTGACGGGCACGCCGTCCTCAACGCCGACGACCCGCTGGTCCGCGAGATGCGTCGCCGCTGCTCCGGCCAGGTGGTGTGGTTCTCGATGGCCGAGCCGGGCACCGAGGCGCGCGACATGATCGACGCGCACTGCCGTCGTGGCGGCAAGGCGCTCGTCCTCGAGCCCAGCGACCGCGGCGAGATGATCGTCGTCAAGCACGGCCGCCGGGAGATGCAGCTCGCCTGGACCCACCTGCTGCCGGCCACGTTCGGCGGCCGGGCCCGGATGAACGTGCAGAACTCCCTGGCCGCGGCGGCCGCCGCGTTCGCCGCCGGTGCCCCGCTGCACGACATCCGGCAGGGCCTGCGGACCTTCTCGACGAGCTACTACCTCTCCCCCGGCCGGCTCAACGAGGTCGAGGTCAACGGCGTGCAGGTCATCGTCGACTACTGCCACAACGCACCGGGCATGCGGATGCTCGGCGACTTCGTGGACCGGGTCGGCGACAGCATGTCCAGCACCAGCGAGCTCGGCCGGCCGTCCCGCATCGGCGTCATCGCCACCGCCGGCGACCGCCGCGACGACGACATGCGCGAGCTCGGCGCGGTCGCCGCCCAGCACTTCGACGTGGTCGTGGTCCGCGAGGACGTGTCGCTGCGCGGCCGGTCCCGCGGCGAGACCGCGGAGCTGGTCGCCGAGGGCGTGCGCGCGGCCCGCGCCGAGGGTGCCCGCTGCAAGCAGCTGGAGATCGTGATCGACGAGATCGAGGCGCTCCGGCACGCGATGTCCCGGGCCAACGCCGGCGACCTGGTCGTGCTCTGCGTCGACAAGCACCCGATGGTGATGGCCGAGCTGGAGAACTGGTCCAACCAGGCGCAGGCGGGATCGGGCACGACGGACGGGCCGGTCGGCGACCCGGACTTCACGCCGGCGGCGGCACCCGAGCAGCCGTAGCGTGTGGCGGGGGTGAGGCGACACCTGCCCGGGGTCGCTGCGCGCCTCGGCGCCGTCCTGCTGGTGGCGTTCGTGGCGCTGCCGCTGTGGGTCGTGGTCGTGCTCAGCCTCGACCCGGTCGCCGGCGGCGGTGACAGCGTCGGTCTGTGGCCGCGGCGGGTGTCGCTGGACAACTACCGGTTGCTGACCTCGTCGATCTACGGCTTCTACAACGCGCTCTCGCACAGCCTGATCGTGTCGGGAGCCACCACCGTGGTCAGCCTCCTGGTGGCGATCCCCGCCGCCTACGCCCTGGGCCGGCTGCGGGTGCCCGGGCAGGCCCGGATCCTGGCCGCGCTGATCGGCCTGGCGTTCTTCCCGGGCATCGTGATCGAGCTGCCGCTGGGCATCCTGTTCGCCGGCAACGGCCTCCTCGACACGCTGCAGGGGATGGCGATCGCGCAGCTGAGCTTCACGGTCCCGCTGGCCGTGTGGTTCCTGGCCTACGCGTTCCGGGCCGTCCCGCGCGAGGTCGAGGAGGCCGCGCTCATGGACGGCGCCGGCGTGGTCGCCCGGATCACCCGGGTGATCCTGCCGATGGCGCGCGCGGGACTGGCGGGTACGACGGTGCTCGTGTTCGTCGCGTCCTGGAACGACTTCGTGTTCAGCGGCAACCTGAACCGCAGCCGTCACAGCGAGACGCTGCCGGTGATGATCTCGAAGCTGCCCGACATCGGCTTCCTCGGCGGCCAGATGGCCGCCGCCGTGCTGATCTCGCTCCCGGTGATCCTCGTGGTCGCGGTGCTGCTGCGGTGGCTCGCCGGACGAGGCGACCGGTAGGGGCTGCGTCTCAGGTGAGCACCATCCACTGCCGGCCGTCGACCAGCTCCCGGGCGGTGTCGAGATGGCCGGCGTGGCAGGCGGTCTCGGTGACCACGTGCATGGCGATCTCGCGCAGGTCGTCCATCCGCCAGTCGCCGAAGTAGTCGGGCCACCAACGCGGCGGCGCGTCGAGGTCGGTCGCGGCGAGCACAGCGTCGGACCGCTCGCACTCGCGCCGGTAGAGGTCGAGCACCACCGCGGTGGGTGTGCCCGGGTCGAGCTGCCAGGCGTTCTCGGTCACCGGGTCGTCGCTGTCGAGCTGCTCGCCGGCCACCACCCGGCGGAACCAGAACTGCTCGACGTCGAGCGCGAGGTGCTGCACCAGGCCCAGGCAGGACCAGCCCGACGGGAGGATCGGCCGGTGCAGGTCCTCGTCGGACAGCCCCTCGAGGATCCCGAGCACGTGCCGCCGGCCCTGACCGAGGTAGTCGCGGAGCACGCCCTTGGGGTCGCTCACGCCCGTGCCGCCCTCACCTTGGCCCGCAGCGTCTCGGGGGTGTCGGTCGTGAAGCCCTGGCCGGCCAGCCAGTCGTAGACGCCCTGCCGGTCCTCGTGGCACATCAGGCCGACCACGTCGCCGGGCTCGGCCTGCTTGACCAGCTGCTCGAGCCCCTCGACCTCGGTCGGGTAGGACGGCAGGTCGTCCACCCCGACGCGCGCCGCGCCGGTGCGGAACAGGACGTCGAGCTCGTCCGTCGTACGGCCGCGGAGGTAGCGCGCCTTGTGCGCGATCACGGCGAGGTCCGCGCCGCGGGCGCCCATCTCGCCGAGCTGCTCGACGAGCTCGTCCTGCCGGTCCCCGACGGCGCCGAGCCCGAGCAGCAGCCGGGCTCCCGGGCGGCGGACGCCGTTCATGATCTCCAGCAGCGCCTCGAGCCCCGCCTCGTTGTGGGCGAGGTCGATGACCACGCTGACGTCGTCGCGGGTGAAGAAGTTCATCCGACCCGGGTTGTGCGCGGGATCCGGGGCGAAGGTCCGCAGCCCCTCGACGACGTCCTGGCGTGGCAGACCGACCGCGAGGGCGGCCGAGGCCGCGCCCAGGGCGTTCTCGACGTTGAACCGGGACAGCCCGGCCAGCGTCATCGGCACGTCGACGACCTCGATGAGCGGGTCGGGGTCGGAGTCGGGTGTCAGGACCGCGATCCAGCCGTCGATGACGGTGGTCGCCCGGCCGCCGTCGGAGAGGGTCTCGCGGACCGCCGGCGAGTCGGGGTCGCGGGAGAACACCCACGGCTTGGCCTTGATCGACGTGCGCGTGGCGTAGACCCGGGGGTCGTCGGCGTTGAGGACGACCCAGCCGCCCGGCTTGGTGATGCGGACGACGACGCCCTTCACCTCGGCGAGCTGGTCGAGGGTGTCGATGCCGTGCAGGCCCAGGTGGTCGGCGGAGACGTTGGTGAACACCGAGACGTCGTTGTGGGTCAGGCCGATGCCCTTGAGCAGGATGCCGCCGCGGGCCGTCTCGGTGACCGCCAGCTGCACCTGCTTGTGCGCCAGCACCCGGCCGGCCCCGGACGGGCCGGAGTAGTCGCCGGGCTCGACCAGCTCACCGTCGATGTAGATGCCGTCGGTGCTGGACCAGCCGACGTGCAGTCCGTGCGTGCGGGCGATGTGCGCGACCATCCGCGAGGTCGTGGTCTTGCCGTTGGTGCCGGTCACCGCGACGATCGGCACCCGCGGACGCAGCGTCGTCGGACCCGGGCCGGGCTCGGCCTGGCTCACCGCCTGCGCTGCGGTGGACACCAGGTCCTCCAGGTCGGGCGACGGCAGCGCGTCGAGGACGTCGGCCACCGCGTGCCCGAGCGCCTGCGCCCGGGTGCGGTTGCGCCAGGGGTAGGCGACCACGATGCGGTGCACGTCGTTGGTCGGACGCACGCGTACGGCGAGCCTGGTCGCCCCGGCCTCGCCGGCGATCTGACGCACCAGCCGGCCGATCGCCCGGGCGGCGAACCGCTGCCGGAAGCCGCTGCCGGGGCCCCCGGGACGGGCTCGCCGGAGCCCGATGCGGGACGCGAAGCGGAGGGCGACGTCCTCGGGAGCGTCGATCAGCTGGGTGAGGTCCAACGTCAGCTTGATCGCCGCGCGAGGGAAGTAGAGGTTCGGCCCTTCGAGGACCCGGAGCTCGACGAGTGCGGTGGTCACGCCGCGACGTTACCGAACGCCGGTCTCAGGCGCCCATCGCGTGGTAGCCGCCGTCCACGTGCACGATCTCGCCGGTCGTCGCGGGGAAGAAGTCGCTGAGCAGGGCGACGACCGCGCGGGCCGTCGGCTCGGTGTCCTTCTCGTCCCAGCCGAGCGGCGAGCGGTCGCTCCACATCGACTCCAGCCCCTCGAAGCCCGGGATCGCCTTGGCAGCCAGGGTCTTGAGCGGACCCGCGGACACCAGGTTGACGCGCACGCCCTTCGGGCCGAGGTCACGGGCGAGGTAGCGCGAGCACGACTCCAGGCCGGCCTTGGCCACGCCCATCCAGTCGTACGCCGGCCAGGCGACGGTCGCGTCGAAGGTCATCCCGACCACCGAGCCGCCCGAGCTCATCAGCGGCAGGCAGGCGGTGGACAGGGACTTCAGCGAGTAGGCCGACACCTGCACGGCCTGCGCCACGTCCTCCCACGGGCCGTCGAGGAACTTGCCGCCGAGCAGCGTCTCGGGGTTGCCGTACGCGACGGAGTGCACGACCCCGTCGAGCCCGTCGACGTGCTCACGGACCAGGTCGGGCAGCCGGTCGAGGTGCTCCTGGTCGGTGACGTCGAGCTCGATCACCGGGGCCGGCTGTGGCAGCCGCCCGACGATGCGCTTGGTGATCCCCAGCGCGCGGCCGAAGTTCGAGACCAGGACGGTGGCGCCCTGCTCCTGCGCGATCCGTGCGACCGCGAACCCGATCGACGAGTCCATGGTGACGCCCGCGACGAGGATGCGCTTGCCCTCGAGAATGCCCATGCCGTCGTACTCCTTCGTCTGGTTCCTCTGGTGGGTGCGTGGTCTCGACAGGCTCGACCACCCGGGACTGTGCTCGCCCGCCGGTCAGTGGCCCATGCCGAGTCCGCCGTCGACGGGGATGACCGCGCCGGTGACGTAGGCGGCGCCGTCGGAGGCGATCCACTGCACGACCGAGGCGACCTCCTCGGTGGTGGCGTAGCGACCGAGCGGGATCTGCTCCTTGTACTTCGCCTTCGTCTCCTCCGGGAGCACGTCGGTCATCTCGGTCTCCACGAAGCCGGGAGCCACGACGTTCGCGGTGATGGAGCGGCTGCCGAGCTCGCGGGCCAGGGAGCGGGCCATGCCGACGAGGCCGGCCTTGCTCGCCGCGTAGTTGACCTGCCCGGCGGAGCCGAGGAGCGCGACGACCGAGGAGATGAACACCAGCCGCCCGCGGCGCAGCCGGAGCATGCCCTTGGCGGCGCGCTTGGCGACCCGGAAGGAGCCGGTCAGGTTGGTCTCGATGACCTTCGACCAGTCCTCCTCGCTCATCCGCAGCAGCAGGGTGTCCTGGGTGACGCCGGCGTTCGCGACGAGCACCTCGACCGGCCCGTGGGCGGCCTCGATCTCGGCGAACGCGGCTTCCACGGACGCGGGGTCGGTGACGTCGCACTTGACCGCGAGCACGCCCTCGGGCGGCTCGCCGCTGCGGTAGGTCACCGCGACCTGGTCGCCGTTGGCCACGAAGGCCTCCGCGATGGTCTTCCCGATCCCGCGGTTGCCGCCCGTGACGAGTACCGATCTGCTCATGCGCGAGACGCTATCGGCTACCCCCGGGTACGTGGAATCCACCGGACCTCAGGTCCTGGGGTGTCCGGGGCGTGCGTCGGCAAGGCCCGAGGAGCGACGGCGGAGCGGGCTCCGTCGAGCGACGAGAACGCCGCCGCCGCGCGTCCAGGGCGCTCCAGGTCAGTCGTCCTCGAGGCGGAAGCCGAGCTTGAGGCCCACCTGGAAGTGCTCGACGGCGTCGTCCTTGACCTGGCCGCGCACCTGGGTGACCTCGAACCAGTCGAGGTGGCGCAGGGTGCGGGAGGCCCGCTCGATCCCGTTCCGGATGGCCTGGTCGATGCCGTCCGGCGAGGTGCCGACGATCTCGGTGACGCGGTACACGCGGTTGGACATGGGACTCCTCGATGTCGTGGTTCAGGTAGCGGTCCAGCCACCCGGTGCGATCGTAGGGCGCGGACGTACGGTGGAGGCATGGCCCGCAAGGAGCCGGAGGCTGTCCGGATCACGACTGCACCGCGCAGCCGTCGCGACGACATCGCCGGACGCCAGCGCCGCTACGTCATCTCCATGACGATCCGCACCGTCTGCTTCGTCCTTGCGGTGGTCAGCATCGGTCACTGGTTCATGTGGGTCTTCATCACCGCGTCCTTCGTGCTCCCCTACGTCGCGGTGATCCTGGCGAACGCCGGCGCTCCCACCGACCCGGAGCGCCTCGAGGAAGTCCTACCCGACCCGCAGCGCCGGGCGATCGAGGCCGGTCCAGACACGTGAGGGTCGCTCGGCGCGTATCTGACACCCTGTTGGATTTGGTGTGTGGCACGTGCAAGAATCCAGCCCGTAACGAGCTCAGTCTCCCCCGTCTGAGTTCGTTCGTTGGCGCCGGACGACTTCCCCCGTGGTCGTCCGGCGCCGCTTCACTTATCCCGCGTCGCACCCGACCCGCACAGGTGTCTCCATGACGACTCCGCCGACCTGCTCCGCCAAGGGCTGCCATGCGGACGCGGCCTGGTCGCTGCTCTGGAACAACCCGAAGCTGCACACGCCCGACCGCCGCAAGACCTGGCTGGCGTGCGACGCCCACCGCCAGTCGCTCTCGGACTTCCTCGGTGCCCGCGGCTTCCTCCGCGACGTCGAGCCGCTGGCGCCGGATGCTGCGGCGGGCGCGGCCGAGCACTGACCCGTTCCCTCCCGCCGGGCAACCTCGGGCAAAACGCCCTTCCCGCCCCCTGAGGTGCCCAATACTGGTGCGTGCCCGTCCAGGAACCGGAGGACCCATGGCACGACCGCTCGCTGCGCTGAACCTGTCGCGCGGCCGCTGGTTCGACCTCGCCGTGTTCGCGCTCGGTGTCGTGCTCGTGGCCTGGTCGACCTTCGAGGTGATCCGGCACGGCACCCCCATGTCGGGGCTGGTGCTGCTCAGCGTCCCCCTGATCGTGATCATCGCGAAGTTCCCGATGGTCCTCGACAGCGGCGACGGCGGCATCGAGGTCGGCTTCGACTCGAGCATCCTGATGTTCCTGCTGTGCACGCTGGGCCTGCACGAGGCGCTCGTGATCTGGGCTCTCGGCGTGCTGGTCACCCAGATCACGACGGACAAACGGCCGATGGTCAAGCTGTTCAACGTCGGCATCGGGGTGGTCGGCGGCGCGGTGTCCGCCTGGGTGATCCACAGCGTCCGTGGTCCCGACGGTCAGGGTACGGCGCGCGAGCTGCTTGCCGTGGCGCTGGCGGCCGCCTGCTACTTCGCGACGGACTTCGTGCTCTCGGCCGTCTCCGTGGCGCTGGAGACCGAGACGCCGCTCCGGGGCCACCTCATCCAGCGGGGCACCCTCGTGGCGATCGCCTGCTTCGTGCCCTTCGACTCCCTGGGCTACCTCGGCGCCGTGGTCGGCCAGCTCCAGTGGTGGACGCTCCTGCTGCTGGCCGTGCCGCTGGCGACCCTGCTGGTCGCGACCCGGGCGGTGGTGCGCGGCACCGAGAACGCCCGCCGGCTCAGCGTGCTGTTCCAGGCTGCGATGCGCGCCCAGACCCTCTCCGACACCCGGCAGGTGCTCGATGCGCTCACCGACGACGCCCGGCGGCTGCTCCGGATCCGTCAGGTGGAGGTCCGGGCCACCCCGCCGGGCGCGCACGAGGTGGGCGCGCAGCTGCGCGACGGGCAGCGCGACCGCTGGATCGTGGCGCCCGGCCAGCACCGCGCCCGGTCCACGACGAGCGCCGACCAGCAGGCCCTGGAGGCGATGGTGGCGGTGTCCTCGGACGCCTTGGCCCGGCTCCGGCTGACCGAGGACATGACCCACCTCGCCCGACACGACCTGCTCACCAACCTGCCGAACCGCGGCCTGCTCCTGGACCGTGTCGAGCACGCCCTGCAGATGTCGCGGCGCCGGGGCACCCGGATCGCCCTGCTGTTCGTCGACCTCGACGGCTTCAAGCCGGTCAACGACCGCTTCGGGCACGCCGCGGGCGACGCGGTGCTCATCGACGTGGCCGGCCGGCTGACCGGCTGCGTGCGGCAGAGCGACACCGTCGCCCGGCTGGGCGGCGACGAGTTCGCGCTGCTGCTCGAGGACGTGCACCCGCCCGAGGTCAGCACCGCCTGTGACCGGATCCTGGCGGCGCTGTCGCGGGGTGCGCACGTGGCCGGTCACCAGCTCGCCCTGTCGGCGAGCGTCGGCGTCGCCTTCGGCGACAGCAGCGAGACCGCCGAGAGCATGCTCCGCAACGCCGACCTCGCGATGTACGAAGCCAAGTCACGCGGCAAGAACCAGTGGGTCGAGTACGAACGCGCCATCGGCCGCTCCCGGCTGCAGCGCCTGGAGCTCGTCGAGTCGCTGCGTGCGTCGGTGTCCGCCGGTGACCTGACGCTCGTCTACCAGCCAGTCGTCCGGGCCTCGACGGGCTTCATCACCGGGGTCGAGGCGCTGGCCCGCTGGAAGTCCAACGGGGTCGACGTACCCCCGGACGTGTTCATCCGGGTTGCCGAGGAGACCGGGCTCGTCGTGGCGCTCGGTGACGTCGTGCTCGACCAGGCCGCCCGCGACGCGGCGGTCATCAAGCAGGCCGCCGGCGCCGGCGACATCAACGTCAGTGTGAACATCTCCGCCAAGCAGCTGCGCGAGCCGGACTTCGTGTCCAAGATCGAGCGCGCGGTCGACCAGATGGGCGGTGCCACGCTGGTGCTGGAGATCACCGAGCGCGACGGCATCGGCAACGACCCGGCGTCGTTGGGTGCGATGGCCACGCTGGCCGAGCGGGGTGTGCCGTTCGCGATCGACGACTTCGGCGTCGGCTTCTCCTCGATCGGCTACCTGCAGGACATGCCGGTGCAGATCATCAAGACCGACCTGTCGTTCTCGGAGAGCATCGACCGCGACGAGCGGTCCTGCGCACTGCTCTGCTCGATCACGATGATGGGCCAGGCGCTCGGGCTCGACGTGGTCGTCGAGGGCATCGAGCGGGCCAGCCAGCTCGACCATCTGCGCGAGCACGTGCACGCGCCGTTCGCCCAGGGCTACCTGATGTACCGTCCGATGCCGCTCGACCAGCTGGTCAAGGTCATCCAGGAGAACCGCTCGCTGCCATCGGCGCCGGTGGTGCTGGAGTCCGCCGCACACCGGCAGGCCGCACCCGACGGTGCCGCCACCGGCTGACCGGTCCCCGGCCGCTCAGCCGTGCGCGAGCGGCATCTCCTCCATCTCCTCGAAGGCGTGCGGACCCTCCTCGGGCAGCCGCTTCATCAAGGAGATGGACTCGATGGTCCAGGTCTGCCCCTCGAATCCCTCGAGGGCGTCCACGACGGACTGGAGGAACGGCGCGGTCGTGGTGTCGGTGATCGTGCCGACGGAGATCCACGGACGGAACTGCCGACGGTCGACGAAGAAGCCGAGACGTTGCACCACCTGGGGCACACCACGGCCGATGGTGCCCAGCGCGTCGAGGTCGCCGGTGATCTTCGCCCACACCGACTCGTCGCCGCGGAACTCCAGAGCGGTGCCGCCCGCGAGCCGCACCGTCGGCCGCTCCCACGTCTGTGCCTCGGTGCGCAGCGCCTTGCTGAGCTGGACCGAGTCGCCGAGCGTGACGTTGCCGAAGCCGGTGAGCGGGACGTACATCTGCGCGAGGTCCGCGAGGGTCAGCTCGTCGTGCTCGACCTGCTCGGTCGTGTTGCCGTGGCCCCCGAAGCGTGCGCGAAGTCCGCGCTTCGGCTCCTGTGCCTGCACCGGACGAACACCCTGGACGACCTCGAGGACCTCCTCGAGGACCGCGCGCGGGGGGACGATAGCCGCAAAGAGTCGCATGGCTGCATTGTCCCCGCTCGGTTGCGCAACACGGAACCGGCACGCCGGACTCACCTGAGCGGCGAACGGTCCGGCCGCTCCGGACGTTCGGCGGATTGCGCAGGCGCGGGAGAGCCGCTCAGCCGCCGATGGCCGACATCGGGCGGCTCGGCTGCAGGAAGGACACGTCGTCGATGCCGTGGCCCGGCCGCTTGGTGAGCATGGCCGCCTGCCACCGCTCGGCGATCTCCGTGTCGTCGGCGCCGGCCCGCAGCGCGCCACGCAGGTCGCTCTCCTCACGGGCGAACAGGCAGTTGCGGACCTGCCCGTCGGCGGTCAGCCGGACCCGGTCGCAGTCGCCGCAGAACGGTCGGGTCACCGACGCGATCACGCCGACGGTGTGCGGGCCGCCGTCCACGGTGAACAGCTCGGCGGGGGCACTCCCCCGCGGCTCCTCGGCCGGCTCCAGGGTGAAGACGGTGCCGAGCGACGTGAAGATCTCGTCGGCGGTCACCATCGACTCACGGCTCCACCGGTGCTGCGCGTCGAGCGGCATCTGCTCGATGAAACGCAGCTGGTAGCCGCGGTCCATGCACCACTGCAGCAGCTCGGGGGCCTGGTCGTCGTTGATGCCGCGCAGCAGCACGGCGTTGACCTTCACGGGGCCGAGCCCCGCGGCAGCGGCGGCCTCCAGGCCGGCCACCACGTCGGCGAACCGGTCGCGGCGGGTGATCGTGTGGAAGTCCTCGGACCGGACGGTGTCGAGGCTGACGTTGACCCGGTCGAGCCCGGCCTCGGCGAGCGCCCTCGCCGTGTGCGTCAGGCCGAGCCCGTTGGTGGTGATCGACGTCTCCGGGCGCGGGCTGAGGGCCGTCGTACGACGGACGATGTCGGGCAGCCCACGGCGGAGCAGCGGCTCGCCACCGGTGAACCGCACCTCACGGATGCCGAGCCGCTCGACGCCGATCGTGATCAGCCGGACGATCTCGTCGTCGGTGAGCACGTCGTCGTTGGGGAGCCACTCCAGGCCCTCGGCCGGCATGCAGTACGAGCAGCGCAGGTTGCACCGGTCGGTCAGCGACACCCGCAGGTCCGTCGCCACCCGGCCGAAGGTGTCGGCCAGCGCCCCAGTAGTCATGGAGCCCAGTCTAGGTGGCGATGGTGCAGTTGGCGGATCCGTACCCGTACGTGCCGCAGGTCACACCGGGCTCCGGGTTACTGTCGCGGCGTGAGGTTCCTGCTCAGCCGCCGATGGGTGCTGTTCGCGCTCGCCGTGGTGGTGCTCGCCTACGGGTGCTACCTGCTGGGCCGCTGGCAGTTCCACCGGCTGCATGACCGGGAGGCCACGAACACGCAGACGCGCGCCAACCTGGCCGCCGCACCGGTGTCCGTCGACGACGTGCTCGCGAAGGGTCGTGCGGTGCGGGCCAAGGCCGAGTGGCTGCGGGTCTCGGCCACGGGCACCTACGACCGGGCGTCCTCGGTGATCGTGCGCTACCAGACCCGCGACGGCGCCTCCGGCGTCGACATCGTGACGCCGCTGCGCACCGCGTCGGGCACGTCCCTGCTCGTGGATCGCGGCTGGATGGCCACCGGCAACGCCGGCCTCGGCCACGTCGAGGCGCCGGCGCCCCCGCCCGGCCGGGTCAGGGTCGTCGGCTGGGTGCGCGCGGACGCGACCGGGGACAGCACCCAGGTCACCGACGGCTCCACGCGCGCGATCTCGAGCCGCGCGATCGGGGCGACGCTCGGCTCCCCCGTGTACGGCGGCTTCGTCGACGCCCAGAAGGAGACGCCCGCCACCGGAAAGCGGCTGGTGCGCGCCGAGGCGCCCGACCTGGGCAACGGCCCGCACTTCTTCTACGGCCTGCAGTGGTGGTTCTTCGGGGTGCTGGCCGTGGTGGGCTTCTGCTACCTGGCCTGGGACGAGCGCCGCAAGGCTCAGAGGGAGCGCAGCATGCCGCCGTCGACCGGCAGCATCACACCGGTGACGAACCCCGCGGCCGGGGACAGCAGGAACGCGGCCGCCCGGCCGAACTCCTCGGGCCGCCCGTAGCGGCGCAGCGGGATCGCCTCCGACGCCTTCTCCTTGGCGGTGGCGGCGTCTCCCGTCTGCTCGTCGAGCCAGCGGACCCGGTCGGTCTCGACGCGGCCGGGCAGCAGGCCGTTGACCCGGATGCCGCGCGGCCCGAGCTCGTCGGAGAGGTTCTTGGCGATCATGGCCAGTCCCGGCCGCAGGCCGTTGGAGACCGCCAGGCCCGGGATGGGCGACTTCACCGACGAGGACAGCACGTAGGCGATCGCCCCGCCGTCGCCGAGCTCCCGCCCGATCTCGCGGCCGAGGCGGAGCCCGCCCAGGAACACCGACTCGATGGCCGCCGACCAGTCCTCGTCGGCGACGTCCATCAGCGGCCCGGCGGCGGGTCCGCCGACGGAGATCAGCGCCCCGTCCAGCCGCCCGTACGTCGACCGGGCGGTCTCCACCAGCGTGCGGGGCGTCGCCGGGTCGGCGTTGTCAGCGACCACACCGGTGGCGTTGTCCTCGCCCAGCGCGGCGACCGCCTGGTCGAGCGACTCCTGCTGGCGTCCCGAGAGGACGACCTTGGCACCGTCCGCGACGAGTGCCTCGGCGGTAGCCCGGCCGAGGCCTCCGGAACCACCCGTGACGACGTAGACCAGTCCGTTGAGTCCGAGATCCATGGCGTCAGGCTAGCGCCGGCCGATCATGGTCAGGCGGAGCGGACGGCGAACTGGGTCTCGTAGAGGTCGGCGTAGAGCCCGCCCTCGGCGAGCAGCGACGCGTGGCTCCCGGACTGCACGACCCGGCCGTCGTCGACGACGAGGATCAGGTCGGCGTTGCGGACGGTCGAGAGCCGGTGCGCGATCACCAGCGAGGTGCGGCCCTCCAGCGCCCGGTCGAGCGCCCGCTGCACGGCCACCTCCGACTCGGAGTCGAGGTGCGCCGTGGCCTCGTCGAGCACCACGATCGAGGGCGCCTTGAGCAGCAGCCGCGCGATCGCGAGCCGCTGGCGCTCGCCGCCGGAGAGCCGGTAGCCGCGGTCGCCGACGACCGTGTCGAGGCCGTCGGGAAGGGTGCGCACGAGGGACCCGATCTGGGCCGCGTCGAGCGCCGACCAGACCTGCTCGTCGGTCGCGTCCGGTCGGGCGTAGGCGAGGTTGGCCCGGATGGTGTCGTGGAACATGTGTGCGTCCTGGGTGACGTAGCCGACGGCGTCCTCCAGCGACTGGAGGGTCACCTCACGCACGTCGTGCCCCTCGACCCGGACCGCGCCGGCGGTCACGTCGTAGAGCCGGGCGACCAGGTGCGTCATCGTCGTCTTGCCGGCACCGGAGGGACCGACGAGCGCGACCATCTGGCCGGGCTCGGCGGTGAAGGAGACGTCCTTGAGCACCAGGCCGGTGTCGCGGGACTCGGCGCGGGCAACGGTCTCCAGGCTGGCCAGCGACACCTCGTCGGCCCGCGGGTAGCGGAACGCGACGTGGTCGAACTCGACGCGACCGGCCGTGCGGGACAGCGCCACCGCGTCGGGGTGCTCGGCGATCATCGAGGGCAGGTCGAGCACCTCGAAGACCCGCTCGAAGCTGACCAGCGCCGTCATCACGTCGATGCGGACGTTGGAGAGCCCCTGGAGCGGTCCGAGCAGCCGCAGCAGCAGCGTCGCGAGCGCCAGCAGGGTGCCGACGGTCAGCGTCCCCTGGATCGCGAGCAGGCCGCCGACGCCGTACACGAGGGCGGTGGCGAGCGCGGGGATCAGCATCAGCGTCGCGCCGAAGACGCGGGTGATCACCGCGATGCGGACACCGAGGTCGCGGACCAGGCCGGCCTTCTCGGCGAAGTGCGCGTCCTCCTCGTCACGGCGGCCGAAGAGCTTGAGCAGCATCGCGCCGCCGACGTTGAACCGCTCGGTCATCGAGTTGCCGAGGTCGGCGTTGCCCTGCATCTGCTCACGGGTGAGCCCGACCAGCCGGTTGCCGACCCAGCGGGAGGCGAGCAGCAGGATCGGGAACATCAGCAGGCAGAGCACCGTCACCTGCCAGGACAGCGCAAGCATCGCGACGCCGACCACGACCACACTGATCATGTTGGACACCGTGCTGGACAGGGTCGACGTGAACGCCCGCTGCGCGCCGATCACGTCGTTGTTCAGCCTGGACACCAGCGCACCGGTCTGGGTGCGGGTGAAGAACGCCAGCGACATCCGCTGGACGTGCGCGAACACGGACGTGCGGAGGTCGAAGATCAGGCCTTCGCCGATGCGGGAGGACAACCAGCCCATCGCGAGTGCCAGGCCCGCGTCGAGCACGGCGACCGCGGCAACGGCCAGGGAGAGGAGGACGACGAGCCGGGCGTCCTGCTTCAGGATCCCGTCGTCGACGATGTTCTTGACGAGCAGCGGCGTGACCACGACGAGGGCCGCGTCGACGACGGTGAGCCCGAGGAAGAAGCCGATCGGGCGGCGGTGCGGCCGGGCGAACCCGAGCACGCGGCGGACGGTGTCGCCGTGGAGCTTCTGCTCGCCGATGCTCCGGTCGGTGCGCATGTGCCGCCACACCGGCCCCATGCCGGATCCCATGGACATCTGCGCACCTCCCTCTCCGAAAACCTGTCGTGCCCTACCCGTGCCGGTGCGGCCGGGTCACTCCCCCATCAGTGAGGCGAGCTCGCGGAACCGCCGTACCTGTGCCTCGCGCTCGGCGAGCCGCTGCTCCTCGAGGTCGAGACGTGACGCGCTCTGCAGCAGCGCCTTGGTGGCCGTCACCGCGCCGTAGATCGGGGCGGTGAGTGCGGCCGTGAGGTCCGCCACCGCTCCGTCGAGCTCGTCGTCCGGGACGACGGCCGTGGCCAACCCGATGTCGCGCGCCTCGTCCGCACCGACCCACCGGGTGGTGGCACAGATCTCCAGCGCCCGCGAGTAGCCAACAAGGTCGACGAGCGGTTTTGTTCCCGTGAGGTCCGGGACCAGGCCGAGCAGCGGCTCCCGCATGGAGAAGCGCGCGGTCTCCGACAGCACCCGCAGGTCGCAGGCGAGCGCGAGCTGGAAGCCCGCGCCCACTGCCGCGCCGCGGACCGAGGCGACCGTGACGATCTCGGGCCGGCGCAGCCAGGTGAAGCCCTCCTGCCAGGTGGCGATGCTCTCCGCCATCTCCGGGTCGGGCATGTCGAGCAGCTGCATCACCGACGTCTCGCCAGGCAGGCCCTCCGGGCTCAGCATCCGGCGGTCGAGGCCGGAGGAGAAGGAGTCGCCGGTGGCCTGCACGACCACGACCCGCACGGCGGGATCGAGCGAGGCGCCGATGATGCGCAGCGCGTGCCAGGTCGCCGGGGTCTGGGAGTTCTTGGTCTCCGGGCGGTTGAGGGTGATCGTCGCGACCAGGCCGTTCTCCTCGAACGTCAGGCCGCCGAGCTCCAGGACTCCGGGGTCCACGCTGCTGTCCATGGCTGGACTCTAGGGCCTGACTCCGACGGATGTGGCCTCAGGCGAGCGCGACCAGGTCGGCGTACTCCGCGTTCCAGAGGTCCTCGACGCCGTCGGGCAGGATCAGCACCCGGTCGGGCTCCAGCGCGGTCACCGCGCCCTCGTCGTGGGTGACCAGGATGATCGCGCCCTGGTAGGTGCGGATGGCGTTGAGGACCTCCTCGCGGGAGGCGGGGTCCAGGTTGTTGGTGGGCTCGTCGAGCAGCAGCACGTTGGCGCTGGACACCACCAGGATGGCCAGGGCCAGCCGGGTCTTCTCGCCACCGGAGAGCACTGACGCCGGCTTCGACGCGTCGTCACCGCTGAACAGGAACGACCCGAGCACGCTGCGGGCCTCCGTGTCGGTGAGCTGCGGTGCTGCGTGCCGCATGTTCTCCAGCACGGTGGCCGACGTGTCGAGGGTCTCGTGCTCCTGGGCGTAGTAGCCGAGCTTGAGGCCGTGCCCCGGGTTGACCCGGCCGGTGTCGGGTCGGTCGATGCCGCCGAGGATCCGCAGCAGCGTGGTCTTGCCCGCACCGTTCAGCCCGAGGATCACCACCCGGCTGCCCTTGTCGATGGCGAGGTCGACGTCGGTGAAGACCTCGAGGGAGCCGTACGACTTGGAGAGCTCCGCGGCGGTGAGCGGCGTCCGGCCGCACGGCGCAGGGGCGGGGAACTTGATCCGGGCGACGCGGTCGGCACGACGCTCGGACTCGACGCCCTCCATCAGCCGCTCGGCCCGCTTGAGCATCGACTGCGCGGCCTGCGCCTTGGTGGCCTTGGCGCGCATCCGGTTGGCCTGGTCGGTCAGCGTCTTGGCCTTGTTCTCGGCGTTCATCCGCTCACGCTTGCGGCGCTTCTCGTCGGTCTCCCGCTGCGTGAGGTACGTCGACCAGCCCATGTTGTAGAGGTCGATCTCGGCGCGGTTCGCGTCGAGGTGCAGGACCTTGTTGACGCATGCCTCGAGCAGCGCGACGTCGTGGCTGATCACGATCAGCCCGCCCTTGTGCGACTTGAGGAAGTCGCGCAGCCAGACGATCGAGTCGGCGTCGAGGTGGTTGGTCGGCTCGTCGAGCAGCAACGTCTCGGCGCCGGAGAACAGGATCCGCGCGAGCTCGACGCGACGCCGCTGGCCACCGGACAGAGTGCGCAACGGCTGGCCGAGGATCCGGTCCTCGATGTTCAGGCTGGACGCGATCTGCCGGGCCTCCGCCTCCGCGGAGTAGCCGCCGCCGGCGTGCAGCGCGGCGTCGGCCTTCTCGTAGCGGCGCATCCCCCGGTCGCGGACGTCGGGGTCGTCGGAGGCCATCTCCCGCTCGGCCTCACGCATCCGGCGTACGGCGTCGTCGAGGCCCCGCGCGGCGAGGATCCGGTCGAGCGCCAGCACCTCGGGGTCGCCGGTGCGGGGGTCCTGCGGGAGGTACCCGATGCTGCCGGTCCGGTGCACCTCTCCCCCGGCGGGCAGCGCGTCGCCGGCCAGGATCTTGGTGAGGGTGGTCTTGCCGGCACCGTTGCGGCCGACCAGGCCGACCTTGTCGCCGGCCGCGACCCGGAACGACACGTCCTCCATGAGCAGACGCGATCCCGCGCGGACCTCGAGCTTGTGGGCGGTGATCATGGGAGTGGAGACCTCGACGTGCTGGGGGCTGGTGGACGGACGTGGTGCTGGTCCGGGCTCAGTCCTCGGTGCACGTCACGCATCCATCCTACGGTGCCGGGGTAGTTGGTCGACGCGCCCGTCGTACTCGCGGGATGGCTACGATCCACGCACTGACGGAAGGTGGGGCCGATGCGCTACAACCCCAGGGCACGGCTGGACACCAGCCAGGTCGAGAACCGGCGCGGCAGCAGCGGTGGCGGGGGCGGCTTCCCGATGGGCGGCGGCGGGGGCGGCCTCAAGGTCGGCGGCGGCATCGGCGGCGTGATCGTGCTCGTGATCATCCTCCTGCTGAACAGCCAGCTGGGCGGCTCCGGCGGCTCGGGTGGCGGCACCGGGCCGGCCCAGGACACCGGGAACACCTCGCTCGACCAGTGCCGGACCGGCGCGGACGCCAACCAGGACCCCGACTGCGCCCTGGTCGCGGACGTGAACTCGATCCAGTCGTTCTGGGCCGACGACCTGCCGCGCGAGGCCGGCGTCGACTACACGCCGTCGCGGACGACGATCTTCTCCGGCGGCATCAACAGCGGCTGCGGCAACGCCACCTCCGACGTCGGGCCGTTCTACTGCCCGGTCGACAAGCACGTGTACCTCGACACGACGTTCTTCAAGGACATGCTCGAGGGCCAGCTGGGGGCTCGCGGCGGGCAGTTCTCGCAGGCCTACGTGCTGGCCCACGAGTACGGCCACCACGTGCAGGACCTGCTCGGGACGATGGGCAAGGTGCGCACCCAGCAGGGCCGCAACAGCGACGCGGTGCGCCTCGAGCTGCAGGCCGACTGCTACGCCGGTATCTGGACCAAGCACGCCACCACCGCCGACGACGCGGGCGGCGAGCCCTACATCGTCGACCTCACCCAGGACGACATCGCCCGCGCGCTCGACGCGGCGGCCGCGGTCGGGGACGACCGGATCCAGCGCAAGACCTCGGGCCGCGTGGACCCGGACCGGTGGACGCACGGGTCGGCCGAGTCCCGGATGCGGTGGTTCACCACGGGCCTGGAGAAGGGCACGCTCCGGGCCTGCGACACCTTCGCCACCAACCGGCTCTGAGACAGCTTTCGCGGACTGGACCTGGCTGTCGGGTCTCGTAACTGCTCCCTTACACTCCGCTGCATGCCCGCTCCCCGCTCGTCCTCCCGCGACCTGGCGCTGATCGCGACCTTCGCCGGCGTGGTGGCCGCGCTCGGCCTGGTGCCGGCGTTCACCCCGCCCGGGTTCGCGGTCCCGATCACCGCCCAGTCGCTCGGCGTGATGCTCGCCGGTGCGGTGCTGGGGGCGCGGCGCGGCTTCCTGTCGCTGCTCCTGCTGCTGGTGCTGGTCGCGGTCGGGCTTCCGCTGCTGGCTGGCGGTCGCGGCGGGCTCGGCGTGTTCGCCACCCCGTCGGCCGGGTTCCTGATCGGCTGGCCGGTCGCGGCGTTCGTCGTGGGCTGGCTGACCGAGCGCGGCGGGCCGACGTACAAGCTGGCCTGGGGGGTGGTCGCGAACTTCGTCGGCGGGGTCGTGGTGCTCTACGCGCTGGGCATCGCCGGCATCGCGCTGGTCGCCGGCGTCTCGGTGCAGGCCGCCGCCGTGTCCACGTGGATCTTCATCCCCGGCGACCTGGTCAAGGTGGTCGTCGCCGCCCTGGTCGCGAGGGGTGTGCATGCGGCCTACCCGGGTCTCCTCGGCCGTCCGCAGCGGCGCGAGAGCCAGCCCGCCGAGCAGTCGGGGGCCCCGGCTGTCTGAACGCGTGCGGGACGTCGGCGCGGCCGCCGACCCCGTCTCCGCGTTCCTCGCCGCGCACGCCGCCGGCGACCTGGTCGCGCTCCGCACCTCCGGCACGTCGGGCGCGGCCCGCTCGGTCGTGAGGACCACGCAGTCCTGGGTGTCCTCGTTCGGAGCCGTCTCGTCGCTGACCGGGCTGTCCGCCGCCTCCCGCGTCTGGCTGCCCGGGCCGCTCGCCTCGACCATGAACCTCTTCGCCGCCGTGCACGCGACCTGGTCCGGAGCCGCCCTGGTCGACGGGCCCGGTGCCGCGACGCACGCGCACCTGACGCCGGCGCTGCTGCACCGGCACCTCGAGGACCTGGCCGGCGTCACCGTCGTCGTCGCCGGCGACCGGCTGTCCCCTCGCCTGCACGACCGGGCGGTCGAGTCCGGCGTCGTGGTGCACCACTACTACGGCGCCGCGGAGCTCTCGTTCGTGGGCTGGGGCGCGCACGCCGACGACCTGCGGCCCTTCCCCGGCGTGGCCGTCGAGGTGCGCTCGGGTGAGGTCTGGGTGCGGTCCCCCTTCGTCTGCACCCGGTACGACGGACCACCCGGCCCCCTGCGCCGCGATGCAGACGGCTTCTGCACCGTGGGTGACCGCGGGGTGCTCGCGGACGGCCGGCTGACCGTGCTCGGCCGCGACGACGCGGTGACGACCGGCGGCGAGACGGTCACGGTGTCCGACGTGGAGCCGTTGCTGCAGGCCGCGGCGACCCGTGAGGTCGTCGTGGTCGGCATCCCCCACGACGTGCTGGGGCAGGCGCTCGCCATCGTGCTGACGTCCCCCTCGGACCTGGAGCGCGTCCGAACCGCCGCCCGGACCTCGCTGGCCGGGGCGCAGCGGCCGCGGGTGTGGTTCCACGTCGCGGAGCTGCCGCTCACCGACGCCGGCAAGGTCGACCGGCCCGCGCTCGTCTCGCTGCTCTCCGGCGCCGACGGGCACGCGCGGCGGATGGCCTAGCGTTCGGTCCGTGAGCAGCGACCGGGTGGATGACCGTCCCGTGGTCGTGGCCGCCCTGCGCACCCCGATCGGCACCGCCGGCGGGGCGCTCGCGGAGGTGTCGGCGGCGGACCTCGCGGCGCCGGTGCTCCGGGCGCTGGCCGACGGGGTGCCGCTGCCGGTGCAGGACGTGGTGCTCGGCAACTGCATGGGGCCGGGCGGTGACGTGGCCCGGGTGTCGGCGCTCGCGGCCGGTCTCGGGATCGACGTACCGGGGCTGACGGTGGACCGGCAGTGCGGCTCCGGGCTGGCGGCGGTCGACGTGGGCGCCCGCCTCGTCCGCCCCGGCGCGGTCGTGCTCGCGGGTGGGGTCGAGTCCGCGTCGACCGCTCCCCTGAGGTTCTGGCCGGGCGAGCCGCCGGTGCGCTACGACCGGGCGCCGTTCGCGCCGGAGCCGTTCGCCGACCCGGACATGGGCTACGCGGCCGACGTGCTGGCCGCGAAGGCGGGGGTGACCCGCGGGCAGCAGGACGCCTACGCGGCGCGGTCGCACGCGCGGGCAGTCGCCACCCAGGAGGCCGGCGGCTTCCACGCCGAGCTCGTCCCGGTCGGCGCCGTGGTGCGCGACGAACGCCCCCGAACGATCACGGTCGAGCGGCTGGCCCGGCTCCGGCCGGCGTTCCGGCCGGAGCACGACGGCGGCACCGTCACGGCGGGGAACTCCTGCGGCGTCAACGACGGGGCGGCGGCAGTGGCACTGGTCGACGCCGCCACGCACCGGTCGCTGGGGGTCCCCGGACTGCGGGTGCTGGCGACGGCCACCGCCGGCGTGGACCCCGAGCTGCCCGGGATCGGGCTCGTGCCCGCCGTGCGCACCGCGCTGGGCCGGGCCGGCCTCACCCTGGCCGACCTGGACGTCGTCGAGGTCAACGAGGCCTTCGCCGGGCAGGTGCTCGCGTGCTGCGACGAGCTCGCCGTGGCCCCCGAAAGCGTCTGCGTCGAGGGCGGCGCACTTGCGCTCGGGCACCCGTGGGGCGCGTCGGGTGCGGTGCTGGTCGTCCGGCTCTTCTCCCAGCTCGTCCGGGCCGGGCGGGGACGCTACGGGCTCGCGGCGATCGCCGTCGGCGGCGGCCAGGGCGTCGCCGTGGTGGTGGAGCGATGCCGGTGATCGAGGCGCGCGGGGTCGGGCACGCGTACGGCGACCGGACCGTCCTGCGCGACCTCGACGTCACGCTGACCGAGCAGCGCATCGGCGTCGTCGGCGCCAACGGCTCCGGCAAGTCGACGTTCGCGCGGATGGTCAACGGGCTCGTCCTCCCGACCCGGGGCCGGGTGAGCGTCGACGGGCTGGACACCCGCTCGCAGGGCCGCGACGTGCGGCGGAGGGTGGGCTTCTGCTTCACCGACCCGGACGCGCAGATCGTGATGCCGACGGTCGCCGAGGACGTCGCGTTCGGGCTCCGCAAACGCGGCCTGACCAAGGCCGAGGCGGCCGAGCGCGTGGCGACCGCCCTGTCGACGTACGGCCTCGCCGGGCACGCCGACCACCCCGCCCACCTGCTCTCGGGCGGGCAGAAGCAGCTGCTCGCGCTGGCGTCGGTGCTGGTGACCGAGCCGGACGTGCTGGTGATGGACGAGCCGACGACGCTGCTCGACCTGCGCAACGCCACGATGATCAGCCGGGTCGTGGCCGGGCTGCCGCAGCAGGTGCTGCTGGTGACCCACCACCTCGACCTGCTGGACGGGTTCGACCGGGCACTGGTGTTCGACGACGGCCGGCTGGTCTGCGACGACGAGCCGACCGCCGCGGTGGCGTTCTACCGAAAGTCGATGGCATGAGCCCGCTCGGCCTGTACGTCCCCGGCACCTCCCTCGTGCACCGTGCCCCGGCCGGCCTCAAGCTCGTCGTGATGATCGCCGCCGGTGTCGCGTCGGTGTTCCTGCGGGCGCCGTGGCAGGTCGTGGCTGCGCTGGCGGTCGTGCTGGTGGGTTACGGCGTCGCGGGGCTGCCACCGCGGGTCGTGGGCCGGCAGGTCCGGCCGCTGCTGTGGGTCGGTCTGGTCACCGCCGGCTTCCACCTCGTGGTCAACGGCTGGGAGCGGGCCGCGGTGGTCGTCGGGGTGCTGGTCGTGCTGCTGCTGCTCGCCGCCCTGGTCACCCTCACCACGCGTACGACGGACCTGGTCGACGCCGTGGTCACAGGCTGCCGGCCGTTGCGCGTGCTCCGCGTCGACCCGGAACGGGTGGGCCTGATGATCGCCCTGGGCATCCGCTGCGTGCCGGTGGTCGTCGGTCTCGCCGAGGACGTCCGCGACGCGCAGCGGGCCCGCGGTCTGACCGCGAGCCCACGCGCCTTCGCCGTCCCCCTGATCGTCCGGTCGCTGCGGCACGCGGACGCGCTCGGCGAGGCGCTCGCCGCCCGCGGACTCGACGACTGAGGTCCGAGATGCCCACCTCCGCCAGGGTTCCTGGCGGATCGCGCGTGGGTGGTGGCCGACCGCGGCCCGATGAGGCTCTTACGGGCAGTGACGGGTCGCTGTACGTTCGAAGGGCGGGGGCACCACGGGCTCGAGGAGCACACGTGAGTGGCGACCGGACCACGCTGCAGACACCCATCGGCGCCCGGCTCCGGGCCGAGACCCGGCACCAGCACGCGGCCGTGGAGAGCACGCTCGCGTTCCTCGTCCCCGGCGTCCGGCCGGCGACGTACCGCGCGTTCCTCGCCCGCTGGCACGGCTTCCACCGGGTGGCCGAACCTCGGCTCGACGCGTGGCACGTGCGGGCGCGGCTGCTCGACTGGCCGCGGCGCCGCAAGCTCCGGCTGCTCGAGGACGACCTGCGTGCGCTCGGCGTCGGCGGGGAGCAGCTGCGCCGGCTGCCGGTCTGTCCCGACGTGCCTGTGGTCGGCGACACCGCGACCGCGCTCGGCGTGCTGTACGTCGTCGAAGGCTCCACGCTCGGCGGCGCCGTCCTGCGCCGACGCCTGGCGGGCGGCGGGATCCCCGCCGGCGCCTTCGGTTTCCTGTCGTCCTACGGCGACGACGTCGGCCCGCGCTGGCGCGGCTACCGCGCGGCAGCCGCACGCTGGGTCGACGAGCACCCCGAGGACGGAGACCGGGTGGTCGCCGCGGCGCACCGGACCTTCGACGTCCTGACCAGGTGGACCGCAGAGGCGAGGATCCGGCCGTGACGGACCTGGAGAACGCGGACCTGGCCCCGGACCTGGAGTCCTGCGCCAGTGAGCCCATCCGGGTGCCGGGCGCCGTGCAGCCGCACGGCGTGCTGCTCGCCGTGTCCGAGCCCGACCTGGTGGTGCGGGTGGCTTCGGCCAACGCGGAGTCCTTGCTCGGCGTAGGGGCGGACGCGCTCCTGGGCAAGCGCATCGGTGACGCGGTCGACGGTCCGCTGGTCCCCGACGAGCTGGATGCGCAGGTCGACCCCGACGACCTGTCCGGCCACTTCCCGGTGTCCACGACGCTGACCGTCCACGGCCAGGAGAGGCTGGTCGACGCCGTGCTGCACCGCTCCGACGGTCTCCTGGTCATCGAGATCGAGCCCGGCAGCGGCCCGCTGACCATGCACAACTCCTACCGGCTCACGCGTACGGCGGTCGGGCGGATCCACCGGACCAACGAGACGCGGGACCTGTACCGGATCGCCGTCGAGGAGATGCGCCGCCTGACCGGCTTCGACCGGGTGATGATCTACCGCTTCGACCGGGAGTGGAACGGAGAGGTCGTCGAGGAGGACAAGACGCTCGGCCTCAACAGCTTCCTGGGCCTGCGCTACCCCGCCTCCGACATCCCGGCCCAGGCGCGAGCGCTGTACCGCGAGAACTGGCTGCGGCTGATCGCGGACGTCGGCTACCGCCCTGCGCCGCTCGTCCCGGCCACGAACCCGCTGACCGGACGGCCGCTGGACCTCAGCCACGCGACCCTCCGCAGCGTCTCGCCGGTGCACGTCGAGTACCTCAGGAACATGGGTGTCTCCGCGTCCATGTCCGTCTCGCTCCTGGACCGTGGCGAGCTGTGGGGCCTGATCGCCTGCCACCACTACTCCGGGCCCCACCGCCCGCCGTACGAGGTGCGCGCCGCGGCGGAGTTCCTCGGCCAGACGCTCTCGCTGCGACTGCTGGAAGGGAACGCCCGGGCGGCGTCGCGGCACGTGGCGGCCGCCCGGGCGAGTCTGGCCGCACTCTCGGCCGCGGTGCTGGACGAGAGCAGGCCGGCGGCGCTCGCGATCACCGAGGGACACACCGACCTGCTCACGCTGGTGGGCGCCGGCGGCGCCACGGTCTCGCTGGAGGGCCGCGAGTCCTCGGTCGGGGTCGTGCCACACCGCGGAGTGGTGCACGCGCTGGTCGACCACGTCGCCGCCACCGGCCACGACGTGCTCCCGCTGGACCGGGTCCCGGACGTCCTGCCGGAGCTCGCGGCTGCCCAGGACGTCGCCTGCGGCGCCCTCGTCCTGCGGCTGTCCGAGCATCAGCACGTCGTGTGGTTCCGGTCCGAGCTCGTGCAGACGGTGGACTGGGGCGGTGACCCCCACAACCAGGCGATCGCGGTGCACGAGGGCGACACCGTCCGGATGAGTCCCCGCAAGTCCTTCGAGCGCTGGCAGGAGGTCGTCCGCGGGCGCAGCGAGCCCTGGACGGCGTTCGACGTCCAGATGGCCGGCGACCTGCGGCACGACCTGCTCGACGCCCTCTACACGCGGTCCCTGCGCCTGGCCACGACCGCCACCACCCTGCAGCGCAGCCTGCTCCCCGACCAGCTGCCGGAGATCCGGGGCTGGACCCTGGCCGCCGACTACCGCCCGTCGGTGGGCGGGGACGTGGGGGGCGACTGGTACGACGTCGTGCAGCTCTCCTCGGGTCCCGTCGTCTGCGTGCTCGGTGACGTGGCCGGGCACGGCATCGCCGCCGCCGGCACGATGGGCCAGCTGCGCAACGGCCTGCGCGCGTACCTCGTCGAGGAGCACGACCCGGGACAGGTGCTCCAGCGGCTGAGCAGGCTCACCGAGCAGCTCCTCCCCTTCGTGTTCGCGACCGCGACCATCGTCGTCGTGGACCCGGACAGCGGCTCGGCCCGTGTGGCGTCGGCCGGGCACCCGCCGGTCTGCCTCGTGCCGACGAACAGGCCCGCGCTGCTGGCACCCATCGACCCCAGCCCTCCGCTGGGCGTGCTGCCGGAGTTCCGCCGGCCCGCGGAGACCTCCCTGAAGATCGCCCCGGGCGACGCCCTGGTGCTCTACTCCGACGGCCTGGTGGAGCGGCGCACCGAGTCGGTGACCACCGGCCTCGATCGGCTGACCATGCTGTCGACCGGACCGACGGAGCCTGCGCGGCTCTGCCGGCGGCTGATGGACGAGTGCCGGGACCCGGCCGGCGAGGACGACGCCACCGTGCTGGTGCTGCGCCGTAACCCCTGACCGGCCGCGGCTCAGGACGGCTCGGTCACCGTGATGGCGGTCGCGCAGGCGTCCGCGACCGCCTGGTCGAGCACCGCCCGCCGCGGGTCCGGCACGGCCAGCCACGGCTCGACCCGCGCCTGCACGAACGACGCCAGCCGTGGGTCCGTCAGCACCGCGTCGACCGCCGACCGGTCGCCGCCGCAGACCAGCGCGTCCAGCGGCCCGGTGAGGATGCGGGCCGCATGGTCGGCAGCTGCCTCGTAGGCCTGCCGCGCCTGGTTGTCGCGCCGCCGGGCGAACCGCTGCTGGCTCTGCCCGCCGGCCTTCGTGCGGCCCTGCACGTGCCGCTGGCCGACCTTGGACGCGACCATCCGCTCCCCCGCGATCCGGGCCACCGCGAAGCCGCCCTTGCGGACGAGCAGCACCCCCCATCGAGCAGGTACGACCACGGCGTCGGCGAGTGCCGCGGGCGCTGCCTCCCCCGCGTAGGGCCGGGCGAACGGGAGCGCCGCGACCGCTGTGGCGTGATCGGCTGCGGTCGCGTGCAGCTCGCCGCCCCGCACGTCGTACGACGCGGGGCCGTGCCGCTCAGCGAAGTTCTCGAACCACCGCACCACCCGCGCCGACGGGATCAGCACGGTGCGCGTGGTGGTCACGCGAACACCCTAGGCCGAGACCTAGGGTCGTCCGCATGACTGCTCACGAGCTTGCGGACCAGGCGGCCGAGGTCGCCGCAAAGATGAAGCCGGGCACCTGGGACGCCGTCCAGGCGCTGGCGCTGGTGTCGATCGCGCAGAGCCTGGCCACCATCGCCGACCGGCACGAGGCCCGCTGACGCGCTAGACCGGAGCAGCCGCGACGGAAGCCGGCCGCATCGCCACGACGTTCTCCCCGCGAGGGAGGTGTGGACGATGACGGTGCCGGAGTACGTCGCGATGCTGGTGGCACTGGTGCTGGTCCCGTGGCTCGCGGCCCGGCGGCTGGCGGAGCCCGTGGACGGGCCCGACCCGCGGGCAGCGTTCGAGGCGGCCCGCGCCCGGCACGCCCGCCGGGCGCTGCTGCGGCGCTCTGACGCGAGCGCGCTGCCCGTGCTCGCGACGCAGCCGCCCGCCGGCGCGGACGGTTGCGTGCGTCGTACCGCTGCGGGAGATCGTCGGATCCGTGGACCGCGGCCCGCACCCCTTCGACCGGAGGTTCGACCCGAGCGCCGACACGGCGTGGGCGAGGTTCGCGGCCGTGCTCCGGGCGCGCAACGACGGCGTGGAGCTGCCTCCGGTGCTGCTGCACCAGGGCTGCGACGGCTACTACGTGCTCGACGGGCACCACCGGGTGGCGGTCGCCCGGACGCTCGGCGACACCGAGATCAGGGCCGAGGTCGCCATCGACCCGTCACCTTGTGCGTGACACGCCGGTGAGACTGCCGAGCAGGTGACGGGTCGGCGAAGTCAGACGTTGAAGCCGAGGGCCCGGAGCATCTCGCGGCCGTCGTCGGTGATCTTGTCCGGACCCCACGGCGGCATCCACACCCAGTTGATGGTGACGTCGTTGACCAGGCCCTCGAGCGCCTGCTCGGTCTGGTCCATGATCACGTCGGTGAGCGGGCAGGCCGCGGACGTCAGCGTCATGTCCAGGACGACGTCGTTGGTGCTCTCGTCGAGGTGCACGTCGTAGACCAGGCCGAGGTCGACGACGTTGATCCCGAGCTCGGGGTCGACGACGTCCTTCATCGCCTCGGTGACCTCGTCCTTGGTCAGCGTGGCGGTGCCGCCGGACGTGTCCGCGGAGAGGTCGACCGGGGGAAGGTCGGTGTGGTCGGGCGTGTGGGTCATCGGGACTCCTCGCTAACAACGGGGCTTGCAACCGGGCCGGCCGCGACGATCTGCGACGTCGCGTCCTTCCAGGCCATCCAGGACAGCAGGGCGCACTTCACGCGCGCCGGGAACTTGGCGACGCCGGCGAAGGCGATGCCGTCCTCCAGCACCTCCTCGTCGGGCTCGACGCCGCCGCGACCCTGCATCAGGGTCAGGAAGCTCTCGTGCACGGCGAGCGCGTCGTGCAGCGGCTTGCCGATCACCAGGTCGGTCATCACCGACGTCGCGGCCTGGCTGATCGAGCAGCCCTCCGCGTCGTACGACACGTCCTCGACGACGGCGTCGTCACCCGCGCCGGACAGGTGCACCCGCAGGGTGACCTCGTCGCCGCAGGTGGGGTTCACGTGGTGCACCTCGGCCTCGTAGGGCTCGCGCAAGCCCCTGTGGTGCGGGTTCTTGTAGTGGTCCAGGATGATCTCCTGGTACAGCGCGTCGACATCCATGTCAGCCCACCTTGAAGTACTTCTTGGTGTACTCCAACCCCTCGACGAGCGCGTCTATTTCGGCCGGCGTCGTGTACACGTACGACGACATCCGGGTCGAGCTCTGCACGCCGAAGCGCTTGTGCGCGGGCTTCGCGCAGTGGTGCCCGGCACGTACGGCGATGCCGCGGCTGTCCAGCAGCTGGCTCACGTCGTGCGGGTGCACGCCCTCGATCTCGAAGGAGATCGCGCCACCGCGCAGCGACGCGTCCTGCGGCCCGAGCACGGTCAGGCCGGACACCGTCGAGAGACCCTCGAGCGCGTAGCGGGTGATCGCCTCCTCGTGCGCGCGGACGTTGTCCATGCCGAGTGCGGCGAGGTAGTCGACGGCCGCGCCGAGACCCACGGCCTCCACGATCGGCGGGGTGCCGGCCTCGAACCTGTGCGGGATCCCGGCGTACGTCGACCTCTCCATCGACACGGTGGCGATCATCTCGCCGCCACCGAGGAACGGCGGCAGCTGCTCGAGCAGCGCCCGCCGGCCCCACAGCACACCGATCCCCGTCGGGCCGGTGACCTTGTGGCCGGTGAAGACCAGGAAGTCGACCCCGGCGGCCTGGACGTCGACCGGCATCTGCGGCACCGCCTGCGCACCGTCTACGAGCACCACGGCGCCCACCTCGTGCGCGCGCCGGGCGATCTCCGCGACCGGGTTGACGGTGCCGAGCATGTTCGAGACCCAGGTCAGCGCGACGACCTTGGTGCGCTCGGTGATCAGCTCGTCGATGTTCGACAGGTCGAGGCTGCCGTCGTCGGCGATGCCGAACCAGCGCAGCGTCGCGCCGGTGCGCTCGGTGAGCAGCTGCCACGGCACGATGTTGGAGTGGTGCTCCATCTCGGTGATGAGCACCTCGTCGCCCTCGCCGATCGCGAGCGGGCCCTTGGCCCAGGCCAGGGTGTTCGCCACCAGGTTGATCGCCTCGGAGGCGTTCTTGGTGAAGATCACCTCGTCGCGCGACGGCGCGTTGAGGAACGCCGCGACCTTGTCCCGGCCGCCCTCGAAGCCTGCCGTCGACTCCGCGCCGAGCTGGTGCATGGCGCGGGCGACGTTCGCGTTGTGCCGCTCGAGGTGGTCGACCATCGCGTCGATCACGACCTGCGGCTTCTGCGAGGTGTTCGCGCTGTCGAGGTACACCAGGGGGTGCCCGTCGGCCATCGTCCGCTGCAGGATCGGGAAGTCGGCGCGGACGAGGTCGAGCCCGTCCAGCAGCCCCGGCAGTGCCGTGGTGACCGTCATGCCCGTTCCTTCCGTCGTGGTGGGGTGAAGCAGATCAGGCGCTGGCCTTGACGTACTTGTCGTAGCCGCTGGCCTCGAGCTCCTCGGCGAGCTCCGGGCCGCCCTCCTCGGCGATCCTGCCGTCGACGAAGACGTGCACGAAGTCCGGCGTGATGTAGCGCAGGATCCGCGTGTAGTGCGTGATCAGCAGGACACCGCGGTCGCCCTTGGCCTTGTAGCGGTTGACGCCCTCGGAGACGACCTTGAGCGCGTCGATGTCGAGGCCGGAGTCGGTCTCGTCGAGCACCGCGACCTTCGGCTCGAGCAGCTCGAGCTGGAGGATCTCGTGGCGCTTCTTCTCACCGCCGGAGAAGCCCTCGTTGACCGAACGGGTCGCGAACGCCGGGTCCATCTTCATGGCCTCCATGGCGCTGTTGACGTCCTTGACCCAGGTGCGGAGCTTGGGGGCCTCGCCGTCGATGGCGGTCTTCGCGGTGCGCAGGAAGTTCGACACCGAGACACCGGGCACCTCGACGGGGTACTGCATCGCGAGGAACAGCCCGGCGCGGGCGCGCTCGTCGACCTTCATCGCGAGGACGTCCTCGCCGTCGAGGGTCACCGAGCCACCGGTCACGGTGTACTTCGGGTGGCCCGCGATCGAGTAGGCCAGCGTCGACTTGCCCGAGCCGTTGGGCCCCATGATCGCGTGGGTCTCGCCCTCGCGGATGGTGAGGTCGACGCCCTTCAGGATCTCCTTCGGGCCGTCCTCGGTGTCCACGGTCACGTGCAGGTCGCGGATCTCCAGCGTTGCCATCTGTTCTCTTCCTCAGCTCTGTTTCTTCGAAGTCTGTGTGCGGTCGGCGGTCAGTCGACCGAGTTCAGCGGTGCCGTGACGTCGACGAGTACGTCGTCCCCGTCGACCTGGACGGCGTACACGGCGACCGGCTCGGTGGCCGGCGGGCCGCTCGGCTTGCCGGTGCGCAGGTCGAACCGCGAGCCGTGCAGCCAGCACTCGATCTCGCAGCCCTCGACGTCGCCCTCGGACAGCGGGATCGCCGCGTGCGAGCACTCGTCGGCGACGGCGTACCAGTCGTCCCCGTCGCGCACGACAGCCACGTCGGTGCCGTCGACGTCGACGGCCAGCGTGGAGCCGGACGCGACGTCGGCGACGGAGCAGGCGCGGGTGAAGGTCATGCGGACACCACCTCGGCCTGCGTGGTGACGTTCTTGGCCAGCTCCGCCTCCACGGTCGCGAGCAGCTGGTCCTCGATCTGCGGGACGCCGATCTTGCGGATGATGTCGGCGAAGAAGCCGTGCACGACCAGCCGGCGCGCCTCGTCCTCGTGGATGCCGCGCGACTGCAGGTAGAACAGCTGCTGGTCGTCGAAGCGGCCCGTCGTGGAGGCGTGGCCGGCGCCCACGATCTCGCCGGTCTCGATCTCGAGGTTGGGGACCGAGTCGGCCTGGCAGCCGTCGGTGAGCACGAGGTTCCGGTTGGACTCGTAGGTCTCGATGCCCTCGGCGACCTTGCGGATCAGCACGTCGCCGATCCACACGGCGTGCGCGCCCTCGCCCTGCAGCGCGCCCTTGTAGTCCACGTTGCTCCGCGTCTTCGGCGCGTTGTGGTCGACGAACAGCCGGTGCTCGAGGTGCTGCCCGGCGTCGGCGAAGTACAGCCCCAGCATCTCGACCTCGCCCCCCGGGCCGGCGTACTCCACGGAGGCGTTGAGCCGGACCAGGTCGCCGCCGAACGACACGGCGACGTGCCGCAGCGTGGCGTCGCGACCGACCTTGGCGTGCTGGCTGCTGTGGTGCACCGCGTCGTCGGCCCAGTCGGCCACGACCACGAACGTGAGGTGTGCGCCGTCCTCGACGACGACCTCGATGTTCTCGGCCAGCACCGCGGAGCCCTCGAAGCGCAGCACGACCGTCGACCGGCTGTGCGCCTTGGCGGTGACCACGGTGTGCGTCGCGGTGGCCGTCTCGACCCCGTCACCGGTCAGCGTGACCAGCACCGGCTGCTCGAGCTCGGCCTCCTGCGGGATCGTGACCGCCCACGCGACGTTGGCGTCCCGCCATGCCCGGGCGCTCACCCGGTCCGTCGGCACGTAGCCGCTGGAGCCGCGCAGCGCGCTGTCCCGCTCGATGCGCTCGACGGTGACACCCGCCGGCACCTCGCTCTCGGCGTGCAGGAGGCCGCCCGTCAGGTCGGCGTCCTGGTGGAGCCCACGCAGCCGCTTGAGCGGCGTGAACCGCCAGATCTCCTCGCGGCCGGTCGGGACGGGGTGGGCGTCGACGTCGAAGGACCCCTCCGGGTGCAGGTGGGACGCCACCCGGTCCGAGGTCTCGACAGCCCGCGCCACCGCCGGTGTCTCAGTCACAGTCACTACGTTCGCTTCCTACGTCGGTTGTCGTTGTGCTCGTGGTCTGCGTGGCCTCCGGGCATCAGCCGCCAGGCCCGCCGGTCGCTGCGGCGGCGCGTCGGAGCCCGCCGGCTGCGCTCGGTGCCAGGCTTCCGGTCTCCGTCCGGCGACCTCCGCCGCGGCCAAGCCGCTTGAGGCTCCCCGGCGGACCCACCGGCTGCAGCCCTGCAGCCCCGCTGCCGTCGGGGTCAGCCGACAGCCCCCTCCATCTGGAGCTCGATGAGCCGGTTCAGCTCGAGGGCATACTCCATCGGCAGCTCCTTCGCGATCGGCTCGACGAAGCCGCGCACGATCATCGCCATCGCCTCGTCCTCCTCCATGCCGCGGCTCATCAGGTAGAAGAGCTGGTCGTCGGAGACCTTGGAGACGGTTGCCTCGTGCGCCATGGACACCTCGTCCTCGCGCACGTCGACGTAGGGGTACGTGTCGGAGCGGCTGATCTGGTCGACCAGCAGCGCGTCGCACTTCACGATGCTCGCGGAGTGGTGGGCGCCCTCGTTGACCTGGATCAGTCCGCGGTACGACGTACGGCCGCCGCCGCGCGCCACGGACTTGCTGATGATCGAGGAGGAGGTGTGCGGCGCCGCGTGCACCATCTTGGCGCCGGCGTCCTGGTGCTGGCCCTCGCCGGCGAAGGCGATGGACAGCGTCTCGCCCCGGGCGTGCTCACCCATGAGGTAGACGGCGGGGTACTTCATCGTCAGCTTGGAGCCGATGTTGCCGTCGACCCACTCCATCGTCGCGCCGGCCTCGCAGGTCGCCCGCTTGGTGACGAGGTTGTAGACGTTGTTCGACCAGTTCTGGATGGTCGTGTAACGGCAGCGGGCGCCCTTCTTCACGATGATCTCGACGACCGCGGAGTGCAGCGAGTCCGAGCTGTAGATCGGCGCCGTGCAGCCCTCGACGTAGTGCACGTAGGCGTCCTCGTCGACGATGATCAGGGTCCGCTCGAACTGGCCCATGTTCTCGGTGTTGATCCGGAAGTAGGCCTGCAGCGGGATGTCGACGTGCACGCCCTTCGGCACGTAGATGAACGAGCCGCCGGACCACACCGAGGTGTTCAGTGCGGCGAACTTGTTGTCGCCGACCGGGATCACCGTGCCGAAGTACTCCCGGAAGATCTCCGGGTGCTCGCGCAGCGCGGTGTCCGTGTCGAGGAAGAGCACGCCCTGCTCCTCCAGGTCCTCACGGATCTGGTGGTAGACGACCTCGGACTCGTACTGCGCGGCGACGCCGGCGACGAGGCGCTGCTTCTCCGCCTCGGGGATGCCGAGCTTGTCGTAGGTGTTCTTGATGTCCTCGGGGAGCTCGTCCCACGACGTCGCCTGCTTCTCGGTGGAGCGGACGAAGTACTTGATGTTGTCGAAGTCGATCCCGTCGAGCTCGCCGCCCCAGGTCGGCATCGGCTTGCGGTCGAAGAGCTTGAGGCCCTTCAGGCGCAGGTCGAGCATCCACTGAGGCTCGTTCTTCTTCGACGAGATGTCCCGCACGACCTCCTCGTTGAGGCCGCGCCGCGCGGAGGAGCCGGCGCTGTCGGAGTCGGCCCAGCCGAACTGGTAGCGGCCGATGCCCTCCAGCTCGGGGTTGCGCTGGTCGATCGTCGTCATGAAGTAACCCTCTCGTGTGACGTGCTCGGGATGCAGGTGGTGCAGACCCCGTCGCCGTGGGCGATGGTGGCGAGGCGCTGGACGTGCCGGCCGAGGACCTTGGAGATGACCTCGGTCTCCGCCTCGCAGAGCTGGGGGAACTCGTGCGCCACGTGCGAGACCGGACAGTGGTGCTGGCAGAGCTGCTCCCCCACCGGCCCCTGGCGGACCGACGCGGCGTAGCCGCCCTGGGTGAGCGCCCGGGCGAGTGCCTCCGACGGCTCCAGTCCGGGCTCCTCGGCGACAACCGCGTCGTAGTGCTGCTGAATTCCCTCGACGCGGCGCCGGGCGAAGGCGAGGACGGCGTCGTCCCCGCCGGTCTCCGCCATGAACCGGAGGGCCTGGACGGCCAGATCGTCGTACTGCTGGACGAACCGGTCGCGGCCCGCCTCCGTGATCGCGAAGGCCTTGGCGGGGCGGCCCCGTCCCCGGGTGCCGTAGACCCGCGGCTCGCGGGCCTCCACGGCGCCCTCGGCGATGAGGTGGTCGAGGTGGCGCCGGACAGCGGCGGGCGTGAGGTCGAGCCGCTCCGCGAGGACGGCCGCCGTGCTGGGGCCGAGCTCGAGGATCGACCGGGCCACCCGCTCGCGGGTCGGTGCGTCTACCTCGTGGATTTCCACAACATCATTGTGTCGTTATTGGCGTACGTGTTTCAAATAAGGTTCACCTAACCTCGGGCGGACGCTTCCCGGTGCCAGTTTCCCTGGGTCCCCTGGGAAACCGGCACACCCCCGAGGTTGCAACGCTGGGGCTGTGCCCGTTTTTCAGGGTCCCCTGGGAATCCGGCACTACGCCCGGCTACCTAGACTCGGGGCGTGACAGCTTCCCCGGCCGTGGAGGTCAGCGACCTCCGGATGGCGTACGGCGCGACGACGGCCGTCGACGGGCTGAGCCTGACCGTCGCGCGGGGCAGCATCACCGCCGTGCTCGGGCCGAACGGCGCGGGCAAGACCACCACCCTGGAGACGTGCGAGGGCTACCGCAAGCCCCACGGCGGCAGCGTCCGGGTGCTGGGCCTCGACCCGCAGACCCAGCGGCGCGACCTGCTCCCCCGCATCGGGGTGATGCTGCAGAGCGGCGGCGCCTGGTCCGGGGTCCGCGCGGTCGAGATGCTCCGGCACGTCGCCACCCTGCACGCCCACCCGCTGGACGTGCCGATGCTGGTCGAGCGGCTCGGCCTGGAGTCGTGCGGCCGGACGCCGTACCGCCGGCTCTCGGGGGGCCAGCAGCAGCGGCTCGCCCTGGCGATGGCGGTCGTCGGCCGACCGGAGCTGGTCTTCGTCGACGAGCCGACCGCGGGCATGGACCCGCAGGCCCGCCGCGCCACCTGGGGCCTGCTCGACGAGCTCCGCCGGGACGGCGTCACGATCGTGCTCACCACCCACTACATGGACGAGGCCGAGCGGCTCGCCGACCAGGTGCACGTCATCGACCGCGGCCGGCTGATCGCCTCGGGCAGCCCGTACGAGCTCACCCGCGGCACCGGCAGCAGCACGATCCGGCTGGTGCTCACCGAGCCGTTCCCGCCGGAGGCGCCGGCGTCGCTGCAGGCCACCCTCGGCGCGGGCACCGAGGTGCGCCCGGTCACCGCGCACAGCCTGCTCATCACCGGACCGGCCGACGCCAGCACGCTGGCCAAGGTGTCGGCCTGGTGCGACGAGCAAGGCGTGCTCCCGGAGTCGCTGACCCTCGGCCAGCGCACCCTCGAGGACGTGTTCCTGCAGATCACCGGGCGGGAGCTGGTCCCGTGAGCGTCGACCGCATCTCCCAGCCGGGCACCTTCGCCCCTCGTCCCGGCGCAGCGCCGCTGTCCCGGATGGTGCTCGCGCAGGCGCGGATGGAGACCCTGCTGCTGCTCCGCAACGGCGAGCAGCTGCTCCTCGCGGTGGTGATCCCGCTCATCGTGCTGGTCGGCGGGATCACCGCGGCCCATCACTTCGACCTGACCTTCAGCCACAGCCCCGTCGACACCCTCACCCCGGGTGTCCTCGCCCTGGCGGTGATGTCCACGAGCTTCACGTCGCTGGCCATCGCCACCGGCTTCGAGCGGCGCTACGGGGTGATCAAGCGGCTGGGCGCCTCGCCGCTCCCGCGGTCCGGGCTGCTCGCCGGCAAGGTGGGCGCCCTGCTGGTCGTCGAGCTGTTCCAGTTCGTGGTCATCGGTGCCGCGGCCCTCGTCCTCGGCTGGTCACCGGACCTGTCGCCGGTCGGGCTGCTGGGCGCGCTGCTGTGCGTCCTGCTGGGCACGGCGGCGTTCGCCTCGCTCGGCCTGTTCGTCGCCGGGGCGCTGCGCGCCGAGGCCACCCTGGCCGCCGCGAACCTGATCTACCTGCTGCTGCTGGCCGGTGGCGCCGTGGTGTTCCCGGCCGACTCCTACGGTGCCGCGGGCGGGGCGCTGGCGCTGCTGCCGTCGGGCGCGCTCGGCACCGGCCTGCGCGCGTCGCTGCTGGACGCCGGGCTGCCCGTCGTACCCCTGCTGGTGCTGGCGGCCTGGACGGTCGTCGGCACGGCGCTGACCGCGCGCACCTTCAAGTGGGAGTGAGTCTCAGCCGCGGAAGATCCAGGCCGCCAGCCAGCGACGCCAGCGACGACGTGCCCCGGGCACCGGGAGCGGCGGCGAGCCGAAGCGACCAGGCTCCTTGGTGGACGGTGTGAAACCGAGGTCCATCGGCGGGATGAACGACATCGGCGGCCCCCTTCTCGTGCTCCCGAGTATGCGTCCCCGTGGCCCAGGTCACCAGAGCCGAAGGGCCCCGATCTTCCCGCTCCGGCCGCGACTACCGTGTGGCCTGTGACCGGCATCCAGGAGGCCCTCGCCCCGCACGTCAGCCGCGCCTGGGCGCAGCGGTGGATGCGGCCGGCGGCTGTGTCCTCTCTCGTCGTCAACGTGCTGCTCGTCGTGACCGGCGGCGTGGTCCGGCTGACCGGGTCCGGGCTGGGCTGCCCGACCTGGCCCCGGTGCTCCGAGCAGTCGTTCGTGCCGCACCGGGCCATGGGCATCCACGGCGCGATCGAGTTCGGCAACCGGATGCTGACCTTCGCGGTCGCCGCCGTCGCGATCGCGACGTTCGTGGTCGCCTGGCGATACGGCCGGCCGGCCGTCCTCCGGTTGGCCTTCCTGCTCGCGCTCGGCGTCCCCGCCCAGGCGGTCATCGGCGGGATCACGGTGCTCACGGACCTCAACCCGTGGATCGTGTCCCTCCACCTGCTCGTCTCGCTGGCGATGGTCGGCCTCGCGGTCGTCCTCATCCGGCGGCTCGACGAGGGCGACGGCCCACCGCGGGCGCTGGTGGCACCGGGCGTCGTCTGGCTGACCCGGGCGACGTTCGTGACGGCGTGGGCGGTGCTGTACGTCGGCACCGTCGTCACCGGCAGCGGCCCGCACGCCGGCGACGTCAACGCGCCTCGCAACGGGCTCGACCCGCGGGACCTCACCCAGCTGCACACGGACCTGGTGTTCCTGCTCGTCGGCCTGACGGTCGCGGCCGTGCTGGTCGTCCGCTCGACCGGCACCCCCTCCGTCGTACGACGAGCGGCGGGCACGTTGCTCGCCGTGGAGGTGGCGCAGGGGATGATCGGCTTCGTGCAGTACGCCACCGACCTGCCCGTGCTGCTGGTCGCCGCGCACCTGCTCGGCGCCGCCCTGCTGTCGGCCGCCGTCACCTGGCTGCTGGTCAGCGTCCGCGTCAGGACGTGAGAGAAGCGGGTCCGTCCTGGCGCCCCCGTGACACCGGTCAGGACCCGCTCACGCGTAGAGACGCACCAGAGGCCGCAAAGGTTGGCAACGTCGGTCAGGTTGTTTCCGCGCGCAGCCGGGCGAACTCGGCAGCCAGCGCGGCCGGCGTGTAGTGGGCGTTGAGCCCGCTCGGGTTCGGCAGCACCCACACCCGCGTCGAGCCGATCCGCTCGTGCTGCGCGCCGACGACCGCGCGAGGCTCCCCGAAGGCGGTCCGGTAGGCCGTCACACCGACGACCGCGAGCCAGGCGGGCGCCAGGGCGATGACCTTCGCGCGGAGCGTGTCCCCGCCGGTGAGCAGCTCCGCGCGAGTCAGCTCGTCGGCGCGCGCCGTCGCCCGGGGGACCACGTTCGTGACACCGAGCCCGAGGCCCAGCAGCTCCTGCTGCTCGTCCGGCCGCAGCTGTCGCGGTGTGAAGCCGGAGCGGTGCAGCGCGGGCCAGAACCGGTTGCCGGGGCGGGCGAAGTGGTGCCCGGTCCACGCCGACACCAGGCCCGGGTTGATGCCGCTGAACAGCACGCGGAGCCCCGGTCCGGCCACGTCCGGGAGCAGCCGGTCGCGGGCCGACTCGAGCTGCTCGCGGGTCGGGCTCACGACTCCTCGGCCACCAGGTGCTCGAGCACCAGCAGGTCCCGCGGGCTCCGGCGCCAGGTGCTGCCGGCCACGGCCCGGAGCCGCTCCAGCGCCCGGTCGGTGTCCAGCCACACCGGTGTCAGGCGCAGGTCGCGCTCGTAGTCGTCGAGGGTCTGGGTCCCGAGCTCGTCGTGCACGTGGCAGATGAAGTAGCGCGACGTCATGGTGAACACGTCGATGTCCGGCTCCCGGGCGGGCGTGTGCTCGACGACCTCGCCGAAGGCGCCGGTGACCTCCCGGACCACCGCCCCGGTCTCCTCGAGGACCTCGCGCCGCAGCGCCGCCTCCAGGGACTCCCCCGGCTCGACGCCGCCGCCGGGCAGGGCCAGGTCGCCGTCGGACGACTCGACGAGCAGCAGCTGCCCGGCCCGTCGTACGAGGGCGCGGACGGCGAGGCGGTGCAGCTCGGAGCCAGAGGCGGGCGCGCCGGGGTGCCGCAGCGTCGCCAGCCGGCGCATCAGCGGGTGATCAGCGGGTCGAGCGCGACGGCGACGAACAGCAGCGAGAGGTACATGTTCGACCAGTGGAACAGCCGCATCGGCTTGAGCGCGACGACGTCGTCCGGGTCGGCGGCGTTGCGCGCGCGGCCGAGCAGCAGGTGCGACTCGACCAGGAACGCCGCGCCGAGGCCGACCGCCACGACCGGGTAGAACCAGCCGGTGCCGGCGACCGGCCAGAGCACCAGCGAGGTCGCCACCATCACGTAGGAGTAGGCGACGATCTGCCGGGCCACCTGGAGCGCACCGGCCTTGACCGGCAGCATCGGCACGTCGGCGGCGGCGTAGTCCTCGCGGTAGCGGATCGCCAGCGCCCAGAAGTGCGGCGGGGTCCAGAAGAACACCACCAGGAACAGCACCACCGGCGCCCACGCGAGCTCGCCTGTCACCGCGGTCCAGCCGATCAGCGCCGGGAAGCAGCCGGCGGCCCCGCCCCAGACGATGTTCTGCGTGGTGCGCCGCTTGAGGATCATCGTGTAGCCGACGACGTAGAAGACGTTCGCGGCCAGCGCGAGCCCCGCCGAGAGCCAGTTGACGAGCAGCCCGAGCCACAACGTCGAGACCACGCCCAGCGCCAGCCCGAAGACCAGGGCCGCGCGGGTGGAGACGATGTGCCGCGGCAGCGCACGCCGGCGGGTACGTCGCATCCGCTCGTCGATGTCGGCGTCGTAGACGCAGTTGAGGGCGTTGGCCGAACCGGCCGACAGCGTGCCGCCGAGCACCGTCGCGACCACCAGCCCCAGGGACGGAACGCCGCGCGCGGCCAGGAACATCACCGGCACCGTGGTCAGCAGGAGGAGCTCGATGATGCGCGGCTTCATGAGCCCGACGTAGGCCCCGAGCACGTCGCGCACCGTCGGTCCGTCGGTCCGCGGCTGCACGGACACGTGGGGTTCGACGGCGGTCAAGGAGAACCTCGGCAGGGTGGACGTCAGCGGTCATGCCGGGCGTTTACCTTGCCGCCCGACGGGCACCCGAGAGTCTAGTGGTCCGCGCGGTCCGGACGGTCATCGGGCGAGCGTGGGACGCTGTGCCGCTCCTCACCCGGTCTGAGTAGGCTCGGACCCGTCGAACCACCCAGTGTCGCTGTGAGAGGACCAACCACGTGAGCAAGCTCGATTGGACAGACCTTGACCAGCGCGCGGTCGACACCGCCCGCGTGCTCGCCATGGATGCGGTGCAGAAGGTCGGGAACGGCCACCCCGGCACCGCGATGAGCCTGGCCCCCGTGGCGTACACGCTGTTCCAGAAGGCGATGCGACACAACCCGGCCAACCCCGACTGGCTCGGCCGCGACCGGTTCGTGCTGTCCGCCGGGCACAGCAGCATCACGTTGTACACCGAGCTGTTCCTCGCCGGCTTCGGTCTCGAGCTCGACGACCTCAAGTCGCTGCGCACGTGGGGCAGCAAGACCCCCGGCCACCCCGAGCACGGGCACACGGCCGGCGTCGAGACCACGACCGGCCCGCTCGGCCAGGGCGTCGGCAACGCGGTCGGCATGGCGATGGCGGCCCGCCGCGAGCGCGGCCTGTTCGACCCCGAGGCCGCCCCGGGCGAGAGCCCCTTCGACCACCAGATCTACGCGATCGCCAGCGACGGCGACCTCGAGGAGGGCGTCAGCTCCGAGGCGTCGTCCATCGCCGGCGTCCAGCGGCTCGGCAACCTCACCCTCATCTACGACGACAACGACATCTCGATCGAGGGCGACACCGACATCGCGTTCACCGAGGACGTCGCCAAGCGCTACGAGGCCTACGGCTGGGACGTGCACCGCATCGACTGGACCAACGGCGGCACCCGCTACGAGGAGAACGTCCAGGAGCTGTGGGACGCCCTCGAGAAGTCCCGGCGGGTCACCGACAAGCCCAGCTTCATCGCGCTGCGCACGATCATCGCCTGGCCGGCGCCGAACGCGCAGGGCACCGGCAAGTCGCACGGCTCGGCCCTCGGCGAGGAGGAGGTCGCGGCCACCAAGAAGATCCTCGGCTTCGACCCGCTCCAGACGTTCGAGGTGCCCCCCGAGGTCATCGAGCACACCCGCAAGGCGCTCGAGCGCGGCAAGGAGGCCGAGGCCGAGTGGCAGGAGTCCTTCGACGCGTGGGCCAAGCGCTACCGGCAGCGCAAGGAGCTGTTCGACCGGATGAGCGCTCGCGAGCTGCCCGCGGGCTGGGAGAAGGCGCTGCCGTCCTACCCCGCCGACCCGAAGGGCGTCGCGACCCGCAAGGCGTCCGGAGAGGTGCTCTCCGCGATCGCTCCCGAGCTCCCCGAGCTGTGGGGCGGCTCGGCCGACCTGGCCGAGTCCAACAACACGACCCCCAAGGGCCAGCCGTCGTTCATCCCGGCGGACCTGTCCACCAAGGACTTCTCGGGTGACGAGTACGGCCGGGTGCTGCACTTCGGCATCCGCGAGCACGGCATGGGCTCGGTGCTGAACGGCATCGCGCTGCACGGCGGCACCCGCGTCTACGGCGGCACGTTCCTCGTGTTCTCCGACTACATGCGCGGGGCGGTCCGGCTGGCGTCGCTGATGCGGCTGCCGGTCACCTACGTCTGGACCCACGACTCCATCGGCCTCGGTGAGGACGGCCCGACCCACCAGCCGGTCGAGCATCTCACCGCTCTGCGTGCGATCCCCGGCCTGGACGTCGTACGCCCGGCGGACGCCAACGAGACCGTGGCGGCGTGGAAGGCGATCCTCGAGAACACCGCCAACCCCGCGGGCCTGGTGCTCACCCGGCAGAACGTCCCGACGTTCCCCCGCGGCGAGGAAGGCTTCGCGACCACCGACGGCGTCGCCCGCGGCGGCTACGTCCTCGTCGACGCCGAGGGCGGCGCCCCCGACGTGATCCTGATCGCGACCGGCTCCGAGGTGCAGCTCGCCGTCGAGGCACGCAGCACCCTGGCCCAGAAGGGCATCCAGGCGCGCGTCGTCTCGATGCCGTGCCGTGAGTGGTTCGACAAGCAGGAGCAGTCCTACCGCGACACCGTCCTGCCGCCCATCGTCAGGGCCCGCGTGAGCGTCGAGGCCGGCATCGCGATGAGCTGGCGGGACCTGGTCGGCTCGACCGGCCGCTGCGTCTCGCTCGAGCACTACGGCGCGTCGGCGGACTACGCCACGATCTACCGCGAGTTCGGAATCACGGCCGAGGCAGTCGCGTTGGCCGCGGAGGGAAGCATCGCCGACTCGCAGGGCTGAGCATCAAGCCCAGCACCCACAGCAACTGAATACCGAGAACCCGGGAGGAATCTGATGTCTGAACGACTCAAGGCTCTGGCGGATGCCGGAGTGTCCATCTGGCTCGACGACCTGTCCCGTGAGCGCATCGAGACCGGGAACCTCGCCGACCTCGTGAAGAACAGCTTCGTCGTGGGCGTCACCACCAACCCCACGATCTTCGCCTCCGCGCTCTCCGACGGCGAGCGGTACGACGACCAGGTCCGTGAGCTCGCGGCGCAGGGCAAGGACCCGGACGAGACGATCTTCTCGATCACCACCACCGACGTCCGCAACGCCTGCGACGTGCTCAAGGAGACCTTCGACGTGAGCGGCGGCGTCGACGGCCGCGTCTCCATCGAGGTCTCCCCCGGTCTGGCCGACGACGGCGAGGCGACCATCGCGTCGGCCAAGGAGCTGTGGAAGGAGGTCGACCGGGAGAACCTGTTCATCAAGATCCCGGCGACGACCGCGGGTGGCCCGGCCATCACCGACGTGCTCGGCGAGGGCATCAGCGTCAACGTCACCCTGATCTTCGGGCTCGACCGCTACGACGCCGTCATGGACGCCTACCTCGAGGGTCTCGAGAAGGCCAAGGCCAACGGCAAGGACCTGTCCAAGATCCACTCGGTCGCGTCCTTCTTCGTGTCCCGCGTCGACACCGAGATCGACAAGCGGCTCGACGCGTCCGGCGACCCGCAGGCCGGCAACCTCAAGGGCCTGGCGGGCATCGCGAACGCCCGGCTCGCCTACGAGGCCTACGAGAAGAAGTTCGCCGGCGAGCGCTTCGCGGCGCTCAAGGCCGACGGCGCGAACACCCAGCGGCCGCTGTGGGCGTCCACCGGCGTCAAGAACCCCGACTACCGCGACACGATGTACGTCACCGACCTCGTGGTCGCCAACACCGTGAACACCATGCCGGAGAAGACCATGCTGGCCTTCGCCGAGCACGGCGAGGTGCAGGGCGACCTGGTCACCACCAAGTACGACGAGGCGCACCAGGTGATGGCGGACCTGGCCAAGCTCGGCGTGGACTACGACGACGTGATCACCACGCTCGAGCGTGAGGGCGTCGACAAGTTCGTCGCGTCGTGGGACCAGCTCGTCGAGACGGTCAAGGGCCAGCTCGAGGGCGCGAAGCAGTGAGCGAGACCCTCGAGGTCGTGGCCACCGGCGCCGCGGCCGACGCGATCCGTGCGCACGTGCCGGCCCTGGTCGAGGACGGCTTCGCCGGGAAGCTCTTCGCGCGGGACGCGACGCTGTGGGGTCCCGAGGCCCAGGAGGAGTCCGCGAAGCGGCTGTCCTGGGTCACCCTCCCCCGGACGTCCCGGCCGCTGGTCGGCGAGGTGTCGGCGCTGCGCAGCGAGCTCAACGACGCCGGCATCGACCACGTCGTGCTGTGCGGCATGGGCGGCTCGTCGCTGGCTCCGGAGGTGATCTGCGCGTCGTACGGCGTCGAGCTGACCGTCCTGGACTCCTCCAACCCGGACCAGGTCCGGGCGGCCGTCGCCGACCGGCTCGACCGCACGGTCGTCGTGGTGTCCAGCAAGTCCGGCTCCACCGTCGAGACCGACTCGCAGAAGCGCGCCTACGAGCAGGCGTTCACCGACGCCGGCATCGACCCGGCGACCCGGATCGTGATCGTCACCGACCCGGGCTCCCCGCTCGACAAGGCGTCGCGCGAGGCGGGCTACCGCGTCGTGAATGCCGACCCCGACGTGGGCGGCCGCTACTCCGCGCTGACCGCGTTCGGCCTGGTGCCGAGCGGTCTGGCCGGAGCCGACATAGCGACCCTGCTGGACGAGGCCGAGGCGGTCTCCGACCTGCTGGCCGACGACGACGAGGCCAATCCCGGCCTGCGGCTGGCCGCGGCGATGGCCGGCACCAGCCCGCTGCGCAACAAGCTCGTCCTCGTCGACCAGGGCTCCGGGCTCGTCGGGTTCGCCGACTGGGCCGAGCAGCTGATCGCCGAGAGCACCGGCAAGCAGGGCACCGGCGTCCTGCCGGTCGTGGTCCCGGACGACTCCGCGCCCGAGGTGGCGCTGCCTCCGCACGACGTCACCGTGGCTCGACTGGCCAACGACGCCGACGACGCCGACCCCGGGACGCGGAGCACGATCCCGACGACACCGCCGACGGCTCGGCGGGATCGGACGTGGCCGTCACCGGACCGCTCGGCGCCCAGATGCTGCTGTGGGAGGTGGCCACCGCCGCCGCCGGCCGGCTGCTCGGCATCAACCCGTTCGACCAGCCCGACGTGGAGAGCGCCAAGATCGCGGCCCGCTCGATGCTCGAGGGCGAGCCGGACACCACGCCGCCGGCGTTCACCGACGGACCCGTCGAGGTGCGCGCCCTCGGCGGCGACTGGCTCGGGTCGGCGTCCACGCTCACCGACGCGGTCGCGGCGCTCCTCGCCCAGGTGGACGGCCAGCAGGGGTACGTCGCCGTGATGGCCTACCTCGACCGGCTGCGGCACGCCGACCTGGCCGACGTACGCAACACCCTGGCGCACCGGGTCCGACGGCCCGTCACGTTCGGCTGGGGTCCGCGGTTCCTGCACTCGACCGGGCAGTTCCACAAGGGCGGTCCGGCTGAGGGTGTCTACCTGCAGATCACGGCCGACCCGGTCGAGGACCTGCCGGTGCCCGGCAAGGACTACACGTTCGGACGGCTCATCGCGGCCCAGGCCGCCGGTGACGCCAGCGTGCTCGCCGACCACGGGCGGCCGGTGCTCCGGCTGCACCTGACCGACCTCGCTGCCGGCGTCGCGGCGGTGCGGGCGGCCCTGCAGTGAGCCCGGTCGACCGGGTCGCGGGGCGAACGGTCGTCAACCCGCTGCGCGACCCGCAGGACCGGCGGATGCCGCGCATCGCCGGTCCCTGCGGCATGGTCATCTTCGGCGTCACCGGCGACCTGTCGCGCAAGAAGGTGATGCCGGCGATCTACGACCTGGCCAGCCGTGGCCTGCTGCCGCCGGGCTTCTCGCTCGTGGGCTACGCCCGGCGGGACTGGGCCGACCAGGACTTCGCCCAGGTCGTGCACGACTCGGTGAAGGAGCACGCCCGCACCGAGTTCCGCGAGGAGGTCTGGCAGCAGCTCGCGGAGGGCTTCCGGTTCGTGCAGGGCGACTTCGCCGACGACGTCGCGTTCGACAACCTGCGACAGACGATCCTCGACCTCGACCGGGTCCGCGGCACCCGCGGCAACCACGCGTTCTACCTGTCGATCCCGCCACGGTTCTTCCCCGACGTGATCGGCCAGCTCAAGGAGCACGGTCTCGCCGCGCCGGACCCGGGCTCCTGGCGACGGGTGGTCGTCGAGAAGCCGTTCGGCTCCGACCTCGAGTCCGCGCAGCAGCTCAACGCGGTCATCTCCGAGGTGTTCCCGCCGGAGTCGGTGTTCCGCATCGACCACTACCTCGGCAAGGAGACCGTCCAGAACATCCTGGCGATGCGGTTCGCGAACGCGATGTTCGAGCCGATCTGGAACTCCAACTACGTCGACCACGTGCAGATCACGATGGCCGAGGACATCGGCATCGGCGGGCGGGCCGGCTACTACGACGGCATCGGCGCGGCCCGCGACGTGATCCAGAACCACCTGCTCCAGCTGATGGCCCTGATCGCGATGGAGGAGCCCACCTCCTTCGACGCGCACAGCCTGCGCCTCGAGAAGCAGAAGGTGCTGTCGTCCGTCGTACTCCCCCGACGGCTGGACCTCGCGACCGCCCGCGCGCAGTACACCGAGGGCTGGGCCGGCGGCCAGAAGGTGATCGGCTACACCCAGGAGCAGGACATCCCGAAGAACTCCACGACGGAGACCTTCGCGGCCATCAAGCTCGGGATCGAGAACCGCCGCTGGGCCGGGGTGCCGTTCTACCTCCGGCACGGCAAGCGGCTGGCCCGGCGGGTCACCGAGGTGGCCGTCGTGTTCAAGCGCGCCCCGCACCTGCCGTTCACCGAGACCTCCACCGAGGAGCTCACCCAGAACGCCCTGGTCATCCGGATCCAGCCCGACGAGGGTGTGACCCTGCGGTTCGGCTCCAAGGTCCCCGGCAGCGCCATGGAGATCCGCGACGTGAACATGGACTTCGCGTACGGCGGCTCGTTCACCGAGTCCTCCCCGGAGGCCTACGAGCGGCTCATCCTCGACGTGCTCCTCGGCGACCCGCCGCTGTTCCCGCAGCACGAGGAGGTCGAGCTGTCCTGGAAGATCCTCGACCCGATCGTCGACTACTGGGCGGCGCGCGGACGGCCGGACACCTATGAATCCGGCACCTGGGGCCCCGAGTCGGCGACGAAGATGCTGGCCCGTGACGGCCGGACCTGGAGGCGACCATGACCACACCACACGCGCTCACTCGCTCCGCTCCCGACTCCGCAGGCACCCCGAGATGATCGAGCTCACCGACACCCACTCGGGCGAGATCGCGGCCGAGTTCATCCGTGCCCGCCGCCGGTCCGGCAGCCCGGCCATGGGCATGGTCATGACCCTCGTCATCGTCGCCGACGAGAAGACCTCGGACGAAGCGATGGCCGTGGCCCGGTCCGCCTCGCGGGAGCACCCCTCGCGCATCCTCAGCGTCGTCTTCGGCGACCGGCGCGGCGCGCCCCGGGTCGACGCCCAGGTCGGCATCGGCTCCGGCGTCTCCGGCGAGCGCGCGCAGATCCGGCTCTCCGGCGAGGTCACCAAGCACCCCGCCTCCGTGGTGCTGCCGCTGCTGCTGCCGGACTCGCCGGTCGCGGTCTGGTGGCCCGGCAGCGCTCCCGACGACCCGGCGAACGACCCGCTCGGCCGCCTCGGCACCCGCCGGATCACCGACGCGGCCTCGGCACCCACCAGCAAGGCCAAGGCGATGCTGACGCAGTGCCACAACTACGCGCCGGGCAACACCGACCTCGCCTGGACCCGGATCACCGGCTGGCGGGCGCTGCTCGCCGCGGCCCTCGACCAGCACCCCGGGCAGGTGCTGTCCGCGTCGGTCACCGCCGAGCGGATCAGCCCCAGCGCGGACCTGCTCGGCGCCTGGCTCGGCGACCGCCTCAGGTGCGAGGTGACCCGGAAGAACTCCGAGGGCCCCGGCATCACCGGTGTGGTGCTGAGCACCAAGCAGGGCGACGTCACCATCTCCCGCTTCGACGGCCGGCTCGCGACCGTGTCGTCGCCCAACCAGCCGGACCGGCCGGTCGCGCTGAAGCGGCGGGACCTCGACGAGCTGCTCTCCGAGGAGCTGCGCCGCCTCGACCCCGACGACGTGTATGCCGAGACCGTCGAAGCACATGGCGAAGACCGGGTCACGGGCCGCGCCGAAACCCACGAGGAAGTCCACCAAGAAGGCCGCAACCAAGGCCGCCAAGAAGGGCTGACATGTCGAAGCCGGAGATCGAGACCTTCCCCTCCCCCGAGGCCCTCGCGGCCGCCGTCGCCGGACGGCTGGTCGTCCGGCTCGCCGCCATCCAGGCCGCCGGCCGTACCCCCGCCGTCTGCCTGACCGGCGGCACCATCGCGGAGAAGATCCACGAGGCCGTCGTCGCGGCCACCGAGGGGCACGAGGACGTCGACTGGTCGAACGTCGACTTCTGGTGGGGCGACGAGCGCTACGTGCCCGCGGCCGACGAGGGGCGCAACGCCAAGCAGGCCCAGGAGGTGATGCTCGACCCCCTCGACGTGGACGAGCGCCGGGTGCACGAGATGCCGGCCAGCGACGGCCCGCACGACAGCCTCGAGGACGCCGCCGAGGCGTACGGCGACGAGGTCCGCCGGCACGGCAGCGGGCAGTTCGACGTGGTCATGCTCGGCGTGGGGCCGGACGGCCACGTGGCGTCGCTGTTCCCCGGCTACCCGCAGCTCGACGTCGACGACACCATCGCCATACCGGTCACCGACTCCCCCAAGCCGCCGCCGGACCGGATCAGCCTGACCTTCGCCGCGCTCAACCGCAGCGGCGAGGTGTGGTTCGTGGTCTCCGGCGAGGGCAAGGCCGACGCGGTCGCGAAGGCGCTCGCCGACGGCACCGACCTGCACGACATCCCCGCCGTCGGGGTCACCGGCCAGGACAGCACCGTCTGGTTCGTCGACGAGGCCGCCGCTTCCAAGCTCTGAGGCCGAGGCGGACGCTGATTCCCTGGGCCCCCTGTTAAACCAGCACACCCCCGGCGTTGCAACGCTAGGGGTGTGACAGTTTCCCTGGGGCCCCTGGGAATCTGGTGACCTCGGGCTCAGAAGACGATGTCGCCGCGCTTGCGGCGGTCGCGCAGGGTCTGGATCGCCTCGTCGAGGATGTCCTCGGCCTCCTTGTCGGAGCGGCGCTCCTTCACGTAGGCGAGGTGCGTCTTGTAGGGCTCGATCTTCGGTGGCGGCGGCGGGTTGTCCGAGTCCAGGCTGGCCGGCAGGCCGCACCGCGGGCAGTCCCAGGACTCCGGGATCTGCGCCTCGACGGCGAACGTGATCACGGACTCGTGCTCGTGGGCGCAGAAGTAGACGACGCGCTGCCGGGGAGCGGCCTCGCCGCGCTCCGCCTCGCCCATCGGACCTGCACCGACCCGGCTGCCCCGGATCGCGTTGCCACCACCTGCTGCCACGCTTCGTGCTCCTGTCAGGAAATGCTGTCGATCGTGTTCGGGAAGGGGTAGCTCAGCCCTGCGCCTTGAGCAGCAGGCCGAGCGCGATGATGCAGGCGAACCAGATCACACCGGCTCCGATGGTGATCCGGTCGAGGTTCCGCTCGGCGACCGACGAGCCGCCCAGCCCGCTCGAGACGCCGCCCCCGAACATGTCAGACAGACCGCCGCCCCGCCCCTTGTGCAGCAGCACGAGGAGGATGAGGAGGAGGCTGGTCAAGATGAGCAGCACAGTGAAAGCGATGATCACGGTGGGAAAGCCTAACTCACGTGTTGGGTGTCAGATGACAGGCATGTCGTAAAAACGGCAGACCCCGCCGAACTCGTCGGCTTTGAGGCTCGCGCCTCCGACCAGAGCGCCGTCGACGTCGGTCTTCTCCATGATCCCGGCGACGTTCGAGGCCTTCACGGAGCCGCCGTAGAGGATGCGTACGGCGGCCGCCGCCTCCTCGGACCACGCCTCGGCGATCCGCGCACGGATCGCGGCGCAGACCTCCTGCGCGTCGTCCGGTGTCGCCACCTCGCCGGTGCCGATCGCCCACACGGGCTCGTAGGCGATCACCAGGGCGCCGACCTGCGCGGCGTCCAGCCCGGCCAGCGACCCGTCGACCTGCGCGAGGGTGTGCTCGACGTGGCGGCCCTCCTTGCGCACGTCGAGCCCCTCGCCCACGCACACGATCGGCGTCATCTTCGCCGCGATCGCCTTCTTGGCCTTGGCGTTGACGGTCTCGTCGGTCTCGCCGTGGTGCTCACGCCGCTCGGAGTGCCCGACGACGACGTAGCTGCAGCCGAGCTTGGCCAGCATGCCCGCGGAGATCTCGCCGGTGTACGCCCCCTCGTCGCGGGTGGAGACGTCCTGTGCGCCGTACCTGATCTCCAGGCGGTCGCCGTCGACCAGTGTCTGCACGCTGCGCAGGTCGGTGTACGGCGGCAGCACCGCGACCTCGACCTTGCTGTAGTCGTGCTTCTTGTCCGAGAGCGTCCAGGCGAGCTTCTGGACCAGCACCACCGCTTCCTGGTGGTTGAGGTTCATCTTCCAGTTGCCCGCCATCAAGGGGACGCGGCTGTGCTTCGGCAAAGGGGATCCTTCGGTTGTTAGTGGTCTCGAGGCCCGACCAGCGGGTCAGGAGAGGACGTCGATGCCGGGCAGGGGCTTGCCCTCGAGGTACTCCAGGCTCGCACCGCCGCCCGTGGAGATGTGCCCGAAGGCGGACTCGTCGAAGCCGAGGCGGCGTACGGCGGCCGCGGAGTCGCCGCCGCCGACCACGGACAGGCCGTCGACCTTCGTGAGCGCCTCCGCGACGGCGCGGGTGCCGGCCGCGAAGGCGTCGAACTCGAAGACGCCCATCGGGCCGTTCCAGAAGACCGTCCTCGCGCCGGACAGCGCGTCGGCGAAGGCCTTCCCGGAGTCCGGGCCGATGTCGAGGCCGAGCTGGTCGGACGGGATCCCGTCCGCGGGTACGACGGTCGGGGTGGCGTCGGCCTTGAACTCCGGCGCGACCACGATGTCGGTCGGGAGCACGATCCGCACGCCCGACTCCTCGGCCCGCTGGAGGTAGGACCGGCAGGTGTCGAGCTGGTCCTCCTCGAGCAGGCTCGTGCCGACCTCGTGGCCCTGGGCCTTGAGGAAGGTGAACACCATCCCGCCGCCGATCAGCAGCGTGTCCGCCTTGCCGAGCAGGTTGTCGATCACGCCGAGCTTGTCGGAGACCTTGGAGCCGCCGAGCACCACGACGTAGGGCCGCTCGGGCTCCTCGGTGAGCCGGCGCAGCACCGAGATCTCGGTCTCGACCAGGCCGCCCATGGCGTGCGGCAGCCGCTGCGCCACGTCGTACACCGACGCCTGCTTGCGGTGCACCACCCCGAACCCGTCGCTGACGAACGCGTCCGCGAGCGCCGCGAGCTGGTCCGCGAAGGCGCCGCGCACCGCGTCGTCCTTGCTGGTCTCGCCCTCGTTGAACCGGACGTTCTCGAGGACGGCCACCTGGCCGTCGTCGAGGCCGGCGACGACGGCCTTGGCCGAGTCGCCGACGGTGTCCTCGGCGAACGCGACGTCGGCGCCGAGCAGCTCACCGAGCCGGGCCGCGACCGGTCCCAGGGAGTACTGCGGGTCGGGCGCGCCCTTGGGACGGCCGAGGTGCGCGACCACGATCACCCGGGCGCCCGCGTCGGCGAGCTCCTTGATGGTCGGGACGCTGGCGCGGATCCGCCCGTCGTCGGTGATCCGGCCGTCCTCGAGCGGGACGTTGAGGTCGGACCGGACCAGGACGCGCTTGCCGCGGATGTCGCCCAGCTTGTCGAGCAGCGACATCCTCAGAGGCTCTCGCCGACGAACGTGATCAGGTCGGCGAGGCGGTTGGAGTAGCCCCACTCGTTGTCGTACCAGCCGACGACCTTGACCTGGTTGCCGATCACCTTGGTCAGGCCCGCGTCGAAGATGCACGAGTGCGGGTCGGTGACGATGTCGGCCGACACGATCGGGTCCTCGGTGTACTTCAGGAAGCCCTTGAGCTCACCCTCGGCGGCGGCCTTCACCGCGGCGTTGACCTCGTCGACCGAGGTCTCCCGGCCGGCCTCGAAGGACAGGTCGGTCGCGGAGCCGGTCGGCACCGGGACGCGCAGCGCGTAGCCGTCGAGCTTGCCCTTGAGGTCGGGCAGCACCAGGCCGATGGCCTTGGCCGCACCCGTCGAGGTCGGCACGATGCTGAGCGCGGCGGCGCGGGCCCGGCGCAGGTCCTTGTGCGGCGCGTCCTGGAGGTTCTGGTCCTGCGTGTAGGCGTGGATCGTGGTCATCAGACCCTTGTTGATCCCGAACGTCTCGTGCAGCACCTTGGCCATCGGGCCGAGGCAGTTCGTGGTGCAGGACGCGTTGGAGATGATGTGGTGCGCGTCCGCGTCGTACGACGTGTGGTTGACGCCCATCACGATCGTGACGTCCTCGTTGGACGCCGGCGCGGAGATGATGACCTTCTTGGCGCCGCCGTCGATGTGCGCCTTGGCCTTCGTCGCGTCGGTGAAGAAGCCGGTGGACTCGACGACGACGTCGACGCCGAGGTCCTTCCACGGCAGCTGGGCCGGGTCCTTCTCGGCCAGGATCTGCAGGGTCGTCTCGCCCACCTTGATGCCGCCGTCGACCACCGAGACGTCCTCGGGGAACCGCCCGAGGATGGAGTCGTACTTCAGCAGGTGCGCCATGGTCTTGAGGTCACCGAGGTCGTTGGCGGCGACGATCTCGATGTCGGCGCCGGACGCCTTCACGGCGCGGAAGAAGTTGCGGCCGATCCGGCCGAATCCGTTGATGCCCACGCGAACGGTCACGGGAAGGTCTCCTCGTCAGAAGTCAAGGTCGCGACGCCGCGTGAACGACGTCACGACGACCCTATCGCCTGCTCGCGCGCCGTCGAACCGCTCGTCCGGCGTACGTGCGAGTAACCGCCTCAGGCCTGGTCGGCCAGCATGTCCGGGGTCAGGCTGGCCTCGGTGTCGGGGATCCCGAGGTCCTGCGCGCGCTTGTCGGCCATCGCCAGCAGCCGGCGGATCCGGCCCGCGATCGCGTCCTTCGTGAGCGGCGGTATGTGCAGGGCGCCGAGCTCCTCCAGGGAGGCCTGCTTGTGCTCGAGCCGCAGGTCGCCGGCCATCTTCAGGTGGTCGGGGACCTCGTCGGCGAGGATCTCCAGGGCCCGCTCCACGCGGGCGCCGGCGGCCACGGCGGCGCGGGCCGAGCGGCGCAGGTTGGCGTCGTCGAAGTTCGCGAGCCGGTTGGCGGTGGCCCGGACCTCGCGACGCATGCGTCGCTCCTCCCACGCCATCAGCGACTCGTGGGCGCCGAGGCGGGTGAGCAGGGCCCCGATCGCGTCACCGTCGCGGATCACGACGCGGTCGACGCCGCGGACCTCGCGAGCCTTGGCCTGGATGCCGAGCCGGCGCGCCGCGCCGACGAGCGCGAGGGCTGCCTCGGGACCGGGACAGGTCACCTCGAGGGCCGAGGAGCGGCCGGGCTCGGTGAGGGAACCGTGTGCGAGGAACGCCCCGCGCCAGGCCGCCACCGCGTCGCAGCCGGCACCGGAGACGACCTGCGGCGGCAGACCCCGGACGGGACGGCCGCGGCCGTCGAGCAGGCCGGTCTGGCGGGCCAGCGCCTCACCGTCACGGACGACCCGGACGACGTACCGGCTGCCCTTGCGGATGCCGTTGCCGGAGACCATGACGACGTCGGAGGGGTGCCCGTAGATCTCCGCGATGTCGCGGCGCAGACGACGAGCCGCTGCGCCGGTGTCGAGCTCGGCCTCCACGACGATGCGGCCGCTGACGATGTGCAGGCCCCCGGCGAACCGGAGCATCGAGGAGACCTCGGACTTGCGACAACAGGCCTTCGTCACCTGCGTGCTGGCCAGCTCTGCCTTCACCTGTGCCGTCATCGCCATTTGTCCGATCCTGCCACGTGTTCGACCTTCTCCAAGTCCGGATGCCCTCGAGGGTGATGTGTGCGACACGGCCTCCACCGACCCGGGCGGTTGGCGACCCCGGCTACCTTATGCCTCCCCCTCATGCCTCCGCGAGAAAACCGGCATAGGCGTCGGCCAGCTTGACCGGGTCGTGCCGAGGAGTGCCGTCGCCGACGGCCAGGTCGGCGACCACCAGGTCGGCTCCGAGGGACCGCGCGACCTCGGTCAGCTTCGCGTGGTCGACCACCGACGCGCGGTCGGCGAGCACGACGTCGAGCTTGAGATCGGGGGCGTGCTCGGCGAGCACCTCGAGGTGGGTCTCGGGGGCGAACCCGTCGGTCTCCCCGGCCTGCGGCTCGAGGTTGAGCGTGACCACCTTGCGCGCCGAGGACTGGACCAGCGCCCGGCGCAGCTCGGGCAGCAGCAGGTGCGGGATCACGCTGGTGAACCACGAGCCGGGACCGAGCACCACCCAGTCCGCGTCGGTCACGGCAGCGATCGCCTGCGGGCAGGCGGGCGGGTCCTCCGGGTCGAGGTGCACCGCATGCACCTGGCCGTCGGTCGAGGCGACCTCAACCTGGCCGCGCACGGTGGTCAGCGCGGCGGGGTCGGCCGGGTCGAGGCCGCGCACCTCCGCCATGATGTCGATCGGGGTCACCGCCATCGGCAGCACGCGCCCCTCCGCACCGAGCAGCCGGCCCACCCAGTCGAGCGCGCTGACGTGGTCGCCGAGCAGCTGCCACAGCGTGACGATCAGCAGGTTCCCGGCGGCGTGGTTGTCCATCTCGCCGCTGCTGGAGAAGCGGTGCTGGAGGACCCGGGCCCAGGTGCGGCCCCAGTCGTCGTCGCCGCACAGGGCCGACAGCGCCTGCCGCAGGTCACCGGGCGGGAGGACCCCGAACTCGCGCCGCAGCCGACCCGAGGAGCCGCCGTTGTCGGCCACGGTCACGACCGCGGTCAGGTCCTTCACGACGTGCCGGAGCGCGGCCAGGTTGGCCGAGAGACCGTGCCCGCCGCCGAGCGCGACCACCCGCAGGTCGAGGGTGTCGCGGTGCGCCGCGTGGGTCATCTCACTCCCGTCCCAGGTCGCGGTGCATCGGCCGGGTGTCGATGCCCTCCAGAGCCAGCCGCCGGGCGATCTCCTCGGTCATCGCGACACTGCGGTGCTTGCCGCCGGTGCAGCCGACGGCGACCGTCATGAACCGCTTGCCCTCGACGAGGTAGCCGGCAGCGACCGTCTTGAGCACCGGGAGGTACTGGTCGAGGAACTCCTCCGCGCCGGGTCGCTCCATGACGTACTGCGCGACCGCCGCGTCGCGTCCGGACAGCGGGCGCAGCTCCGGCACCCAGTGCGGGTTGGGCAGGAACCGCATGTCGACGACCAGGTCGGCGTCGACGGGGATGCCGTACTTGAACCCGAAGCTCACCACGGTCGCCTTCAACGAGGTCGTCTGCTCGGTGCCGAAGGCACGCGCAACGCGGTCGGTGAGCTGGTGCACGTTGAGACCGGAGGTGTCGATGACCAGGTCGGCCTCGGCGCGCAGGTCCTTGAGCGCGACGCGTTCGCGGTGCAGGCCGTCGAGCAGCCGGCCGCCCTCCTGGAGCGGGTGCGGGCGTCGCGCGGCCTCCTGCCGGCGGACCAGCACCTCGTCGGTGGCCTCGAGGAACAGCAGCGTCGTACGGCGTCCGACCGAGCCGCGCGCGATGACCTCCTGGAGGCTCGCGAAGAACGACCCGGAGCGTACGTCGACCACGACGGCCACCGACTGCCGGGGACCGCGGGTCTCGTCGACGAGCCGGACCACGTCGCCGACGAGCTGAGGGGGCAGGTTGTCGACCACGAAGAAGCCGAGGTCCTCGAGCTCCTTGGCGGCGGTGCTCCGACCGGCGCCGGTCATGCCGGTGACGACGACGACCTCGCCGCGGTCGTCCGGCTCGGGGGACTCCGCGGGCTGCTCTGCTGTGGTCACGACTCCTCGATCTCCCCGGTCGCGGTGTTCACGCTGACGGCGGTCCGGCCCCGTTGCTCGGCCAGGGCGGCGGCGATCGCCTCGGCGGTCCGGGTGCCGATCCCGGGCACCTCGGCGATCTCCTCCACTGTCGCAGCCCGCAGCTTCTTGAGCGAGCCGAACCGCTTGAGCAGGCTCTTGCGGCGTACCTCACCGAGCCCGGGCACGTCGTCGAGCAGGCTCTCGACCATCGACTTGGAGCGCCGGGACCGGTGGTGGGTGATCGCGAACCGGTGCGCCTCGTCGCGGATCCGCTGGAGGAGGTAGAGACCCTCGCTGGTGCGCGGCAGGATGACCGGGTCCTCCTGGCCGGGCAGCCACACCTCCTCGAGCCGCTTGGCCAGCCCGCAGACGGGGACGTCGTCGATGCCGAGCTCGTCGAGGGCCCGCTGCGCCGCCGCGACCTGCGGCGGCCCGCCGTCGACGACCACGAGACCGGGCACGTAGGCGAACTTCTTCGGCCGCCCGGTGTCCGGGTCGATCAGCAGCGGGCCGGTCTCGTCCTGGTCGTCGGGGCTGTCGGCGAAGTCGCCGGACTCGACCCGCTCGTCGAGCAGCCGGCGGAACCGGCGGGTGATCACCTCGTGCATCGAGGCGACGTCGTTCTGGCCCTCGACGCCCTTGATGACGAAGCGGCGGTACTCGCTCTTGCGGGCCAGGCCGTCCTCGAAGACCACCATCGAGGCGACCACCTCGGTGCCCTGGAGGTTCGAGATGTCGTAGCACTCGATGCGCAGCGGCACGCTGGGCAGCTCGAGGGCCTGCTGGATCTCCTCGAGCGCCCGGTTGCGGGTGGTGAGGTCGCTGGCGCGCTTGGTCTTGTGCAGCCCGAGCGCCTGGAGGGCGTTGCGGGCGACGGTCTCCTGGAGCGCCTTCTTGTCACCGCGCTGCGGGACCCGGATCGAGACCTTGGCGCCCCGCAGGTCGCACAGCCACTGCTCCAGGGCGGGGGTGTCCTCGGGGAGCGCCGGCACCAGCACCTCCCGCGGGATCGAGTCGGCGACCTCGCCGTCGTAGAGCTGGAGGAGGAACCGCTCGACCAGGCCGCCGGTGTCGGCGTCGTCGACCTTGTCGGCGACCCAGCCGCGCTGACCGCGGATCCGGCCGCCGCGGACGTAGAAGATCTGGACGGCGACCTCGAGCGGGTCCTCGGAGAACGCGACCACGTCGGCGTCGGTGCCGTCGCCGAGCACCACCTGCTGCTTCTCCATCGCCCGGTTGAGGGCGCCGATGTCGTCGCGGAGCCGGGCGGCCCGCTCGTAGTCCATGGACGCCGACGCGGCGTACATCTCCTTCTCGAGGCGCTTGACGAACGCCGTCGTCTGCCCGCCCATGAAGTCGCAGAAGTCGTCGACGATCTCGCGGTGCTCCTCGGCGGTGACCCGGCCCACGCAGGGAGCCGAGCACTTGCCGATGTAGCCGAGCAGGCAGGGCCGGCCGATCTGCGCGGACCGCTTGAAGACGCCGTTGCTGCACGAGCGCATCGGGAAGACCCGGAGCAGCAGGTCGACGGTCTCCCGGATCGCCCAGGCGTGCGAGTAGGGGCCGAAGTAGCGGGTGCCGCGCCTCTTGGCGCCGCGGCCGACCATCACCCGCGGGAACTCCTCCCCGATCGTCACCGCGAGCCAGGGGTAGGACTTGTCGTCGCGGTACTTCACGTTGAAGCGCGGGTCGTACTCCTTGATCCAGGAGTACTCCAGCTGGAGCGCCTCGACCTCGGTGTTGACCACCGTCCACTCGACGCTCGCGGCACTGGTCACCATCGTGGCGGTGCGCGGGTGCAGGTTGACGATGTCCTGGAAGTAGGACGTCAGCCGGGCGCGGAGGTTCTTGGCCTTGCCGACGTAGACCACGCGACGGTGCTCGTCACGGAAGCGGTAGACGCCGGGCGAGGTGGGAATGGACCCCGGCGCCGGGCGGTACGTCGAGGGGTCGGCCACGCCCCCAACCCTACGGGGAGGGTCCGACGGGTCGGGGTGTCGGACTTGGTGACTATTCTCTAGTGTCTTAGTGTTCTTACATGGGTTGTGTGGACCGGTACGGGCTGCCGCTGACGGGCGGGGCGGACGCCGTCGCGGCGTACAACCGCGGCGTGGGCAACCTGCTGCGGCTCGAGCAGGGGTCGCTGCACGCCGTCGCGGCCTCCGTCGCCCTCGACCCGACCTTCGCGCTCGGCCATGCCGCGATGGCGCTCCTCGGTCACGAGCTGTGCGCCCCGGTCGACATCGAGTCCCGACTGCGCGACGCCCGCCTGCACGCCCGGCGCAGCACGGACCGCGAGCGCAGCCATGTCGAGGCGGTCGCCCGGCACGTCGAGGGCGACTCCCGCCCGCTCGTCGCCCACCTGCGCCGGCACCCGACGGACGCCCTGCTGCTCTCGGTCGCGGTCCCGACCATCGCCTTCGCCGGCGTGACCACGGTGCCGCAGGACGCGTGGGAGATCGTCGAGCGCTGCGCCCCCGCGTACGGCGACGACTGGTGGTTCACCGGGCTGCTCGCGTTCATGCGCCAGGAGCAGGGACGGTTCGACGAGGCGATGGAGCTGTCCCGCCTGTCCCTCGACACCGAGCCGGGCGCCGGCCACTCCGCGCACGCCCGGGCGCACGCGCACTACGAGACCGGCGACCACACGGGCGGGCTGGCCTGGATGGACGGCTGGATCACCGGCGCGGGCGCCTCGGTCGACAGCCTCTGTCACTTCTCGTGGCACGCCGCCATGCACGAGCTGTCCCTGGGCGACCTGGATGCGGTGCGGCACCGCTACGAGACCCAGCTGCGCCCGGAGCCCGGCCTCGGCTGCCGCAACCTCGTGGACTCCGCGTCCCTGCTCTGGCGGTGGACGCTGACCCCCGGCAGCACCGAGGTGCCCGGCATCGCGGAAGTGCTGGCGGTCGTCGACGACACGCTGCTCAGCGGTCCACCCACGCCGTTCATGGCGATGCACGCCGCCGTCGCGCTGTGCGCCGCCGAGGACGCCGACGGGCTGGCGACGCTGGCCCGCTGCTGCGCCGCCCGCGACGACCGGGTCCACGTCGAGGTGGCCGCTCCCCTGGCCCGCGCGCTGCGCCGGCTGGTGCTCGGCGAGCCCTCCGCGGCCGCCGACGCGATCGCCGCGGTCGAGCCGCAGGTCTGGCGGGTCGGCGGCAGCGACGCCCAGCGCGAGGTGGTCGAGGAGACCCGGATCTGCGCGCTGGTGCGGGCCGGCCGGCACGCGGAGGCCCTGGAGGTGATCGACCGGCGGCTGGACCGCCGGCACTGCCGCCGGGACACGTGGTTCCAGGCGCAGGCTCAGCTGACGGAGATCTGGTCGCCGTCCAGCGCGACGCCCTTCGAGGCCAGCCCCGACTGACAAGGACCGGCCTGCCGCGAGCCGTCGTGGATTCCGACGCGGCGCGACCGGCTCAGCTGACGGAGACCTGGTCGCCCTTCACGGAGACCGTCTTGGAGGCCAGCGCCTTCTGGGCCGGCCCGGAGGTCGGCGAGCCGTCCTCGATCGAGAAGTGGCTGCCGTGGCACGGGCAGACGATCTGGCCGCCCTCGACCTTGGTGACGGTGCAGCCCTGGTGGGTGCAGATCGCCGTGAACGCCTTGTAGTCGCCCTTCTTCGGCTGGGTCACGACGACCTCCTGGTCCTTGAGGATCGTCCCCCCGCCGACGGGCACGTCGGACGCGGCGACCGTCGCCGAGCCGCCGCCGGAGCCCTCACCGGCCGACGTGGCCTCCTGGCCGCCCCCGCAGGCAGCGAGCAACGGCAGGGCGACCCCGCTCACGGCCGCGCCGCGGAGCATCGTCCTGCGGTCCAGCGAGGTGGTGTTCGTGGTGTCCGTCTCGGTCATGCCGCGCTCCCTCGTGCGTGCAAACAGTTGAACGTCAAACACTAGGCGGGCCGGGTGGCGACGTACCTGAGAGACCACTGTGGATCCGGTGTCGGTCCGGTGACCTGGTTGCAGACTCCAAGCCAACCACCGCCGCTCAGGCGGACCGGCGGGTGGTCGCCTTCTTGGCCGTCGTCTTCTTCGCGGGTGCCTTCGTCGGTGCCTTCACGGTCGTCTTGGCGGTGGTCTTGCGGGCGGCCCGCTTCTTCGCCGGCTGCCGCGCCGGGCTGGCCGCGAGCAGCGGCTTGAGGAACTGGCCGGTGAAGCTGTCCGGGTGGTCGGCCACCTCCTCGGGTGTGCCCTCCGCCACGACCAGACCACCGCGGTTGCCGCCCTCGGGGCCCATGTCGACCAGCCAGTCGGCGGTCTTGATCACGTCGAGGTTGTGCTCGATCACCAGCACCGTGTTGCCCGCGTCGACCAGCCGGCCGAGCACCAGCAGCAGCTTGCGGATGTCCTCGAAGTGCAGGCCCGTCGTCGGCTCGTCGAGCACGTAGACGGTGCGGCCGGTGGAGCGCTTCTGCAGCTCCGAGGAGAGCTTGACGCGCTGCGCCTCTCCGCCGGACAGGGTCGGCGCCGGCTGCCCGAGCCGGACGTAGCCGAGGCCGACGTCGACCAGCGTGCGCATGTGCCGGGCGATCGCCGGGATGGCCGCGAAGAACTCCACGGCCTCCTCGATCGGCATGTCGAGGACCTCGGCGATGGTCTTGCCCTTGTAGTGCACCTCGAGCGTCTCGCGGTTGTAGCGGGCGCCGTGGCAGACCTCGCACGGGACGTAGACGTCCGGCAGGAAGTTCATCTCGATCTTGATCGTGCCGTCGCCGGCGCACGCCTCGCAGCGACCGCCCTTGACGTTGAACGAGAACCGGCCCTGCTGGTAGCCGCGGACCTTGGCCTCCGCCGTGGACGCGAAGAGCTTGCGGATGTGGTCGAAGACGCCGGTGTACGTCGCCGGGTTGCTGCGCGGCGTGCGGCCGATCGGCGACTGGTCGACGTGGATCACCTTGTCGACGTGGTCGAGGCCCTCGATCCGCCGGTGCCGTCCGGGGACGGTGCGGGCGTTGTAGATCTGCTTGGCCAGCGAGGTGTAGAGGATGTCGTTGACCAGCGTCGACTTGCCGGATCCGGACACCCCGGTGACGGCGCAGAACACGCCGAGCGGGAACTTCACGTCGATGTCGCGGAGGTTGTGCTCCTTGGCGCCGCGGACCACGAGCTCGCGGCCGGGCGTGCGGGGGCGGCGGACCTCGGGGACCGGGATCTGCTTGCGGCCGGAGAGGTACATGCCGGTCGCCGAGTCGTGGTGCTCGAGCAGGTCGTCGACGGTGCCGGAGACGACGATCTGACCGCCGTGCTCGCCGGCGCCCGGCCCGATGTCGACCACCCAGTCGGCCACCCGGATGGTGTCCTCGTCGTGCTCGACCACGATCAGCGTGTTGCCGAGGTCCTTGAGCCGCACCAGGGTCTCGATCAGCCGGTGGTTGTCGCGCTGGTGCAGGCCGATGGACGGCTCGTCGAGGACGTAGAGCACGCCGACCAGGCCCGCGCCGATCTGGGTGGCCAGCCGGATCCGCTGCGCCTCGCCGCCGGACAGCGAGCCCGACGGCCGGTCGAGCGAGAGGTAGTCGAGGCCGACGTCGAGCAGGAAGTTGAGCCGCTCCTGGATCTCCTTGAGCACCCGCTCGGCGATCTGCCGCTCCCGCGGGGACAGCTCGAGGGTGCGCAGGAAGTCGGCGGCCTCGTTGATCGGCAGGTGGCACACCTCGGCGATGTTCTTGTCGCCGAGGGTGACCGCCATCGACACCGGCTTGAGCCGGCTGCCCTCGCACACCGGGCACGGCACCTCGCGCATGAAGCCCTCGAAGCGCTCCCGGCTGGTGTCGGACTCCGCCTCGCGGTGCCGCCGCTCGATGTAGGGCCGCACGCCCTCGAAGGTGGAGTAGTAGGACCGCTCGCGGCCGTAGCGGTTGGTGTGCTGCACGTGCACCTTGGTGGCGTGGCCGTCGAGGATCGACTTCTTGGCCTTGGCGGAGAGGTCCTCCCACGGCGTGTTCAGGTCGAAGCCGAGCTCGTCACCGAGCGCGCTCAGCAGCCGCGTGAAGAAGTCGGCGACGTGCGCGCCGGACCACGGGCCGATCACGCCCTCGCCGAGCGTCATGGTCGGGTCGGAGATCACCAGCTCCGGGTCGACCTCCATGCGGGTGCCGAGGCCGTGGCACTCCGGGCAGGCGCCGAACGGCGAGTTGAACGAGAACGACCGCGGCTCCAGGTCGTCGGTGTCGATCGGGTGCTCGTTGGGGCAGGCCATCTTCTCGGAGAAGCGCAGCTCGCGGCCCGGGTCCTTGGCGGCGAGGTCGACGAAGTCGAACACCACCAGCCCGCCGGCCAGCCCGAGCGCGGTCTCCACCGAGTCGGTGAGCCGCCGCTTGGAGGACGCCTTGACCGACAGCCGGTCGACGACCACCTCGATGGTGTGCTTCTTCTGCTTGTCGAGCCTGGGCGGCTCGGACAGCTGGTGGGTCTCGCCGTTGACCCGGGCGCGGGAGAACCCCTGCGTCTGGAGCTGGCGGAACAGGTCGACGTACTCCCCCTTGCGGCCGCGGACGACCGGCGCCAGGACCTGGAACCGGGCGCCCTCCTCGAGCTCGAGGACCCGGTCGACGATCTGCTGCGGCGTCTGCCGCGAGATCGGCGCGCCGCAGGTCGGGCAGTGCGGGCGGCCGGCGCGGGCGTAGAGCAGCCGGAGGTAGTCGTAGACCTCGGTGATCGTGCCGACGGTCGAGCGGGGGTTCTTCGAGGTGGACTTCTGGTCGATCGACACCGCGGGTGAGAGCCCCTCGATGAAGTCGACGTCGGGCTTGTCCATCTGGCCGAGGAACTGCCGGGCGTAGGCGCTCAGCGACTCGACGTAGCGGCGCTGCCCCTCGGCGAAGATCGTGTCGAACGCGAGGCTGGACTTGCCGGAGCCGGACAGCCCGGTGAACACGATCAGGGAGTCGCGCGGCAGGTCGAGCGAGACGTCCTTGAGGTTGTGCTCGCGAGCACCCCTGATGATCAGCTGGTCAGCCACAGATCTTCCTCGAGATGGTCGGCATGGTCGTCTCAGCCGACTCTGTTGTCTGGGTTCGAACAAACGTTCGCCATGATAGCGGGGTGGAACAAGACTGGGGATGACGGTTGGATGGCTCCATGAGCACGTCCACGGCCCTCCCTCAGATCGACGAGACTCTCCTCGCCACGACACGCTATCTGCAGGCACTGACAGTTCTCGACGACGAGTCCGTACGACGACCCTCGCTGCTCCCCGGCTGGTCCCGGGCGCACGTCGTGGCGCACCTGTCGCGCAACGCCGACGCCTTCACCCGGGTGCTCGGCCAGGTCGCGGCGGGCGAGCCGGCGTCGATGTACGCCTCCGCCGAGGCCCGCGACGCCGACATCGCGGACACCGTCGAGCGGCTCGACCTCCCCGGTCTCGTCGAGGACGCGCTGGCCTCCACCGCGCGGCTGACCGAGGCGCTGTGGGCCTGCGCGGCCGACCCCGACACGCCGTACACGCGGGTGCCGGGCGCCGACCTCAGCTTCCCGCTGCACACGGTGGGACCGCGGCGCCGGGCGGAGGTGGAGATCCACCACAGCGACCTGGGCACGGGCTACGAGCCGTCGACCTGGCCGTCGGACTTCTCCTCGCACCTGGTCAAGCAGCGGCAGGACGAGCTGGCCCAGGCGGGCGGACCGTCGATGGTGCTGAGCTCGACCGACGTGGGCGGGCTCTGGAAGTTCGGCGAGGGCCAGGGGCCGGAGATCCACGGCAGCGTGGGCGACCTGGCCTGGTGGCTGGTCGGCCGCGGCGGCGGGCAGGGTCTCACCTGCAGCGCCGGCGAGCTCCCGGTCCTGGGGCGGTGGCGATGAGCTACCGCGGCAAGGTCGTCCCCGGCGGTCCCCCGGACGTGCGGGAGCTCGCCAAGCTGACGATCACGAAGTTCTCCGTGGGCGACATGGACAACAACGTCTACCTGCTCCGCTGCCAGACCACCGACGAGCAGGTGCTCGTCGACGCGGCCGACGAGGCGTCCCGGGTCCTCCAGGTGGTCGGCTCGGACGGGCTGCGCCGGGTGGTCACGACACACCGGCACTGGGACCACCACCGCGCGCTGCCCGAGGTGGTCACGGCCACCGGGGCCATCACGGTCGCGGGCGACGCGGACGCCGACGAGCTGCCGGTGCCGGTCGACGAGCGGGTCTCCGACGGGGACACCGTCCAGGTCGGCGACTGCCGGCTCGAGGTCATCCACCTCGTCGGCCACACGCCGGGCTCGATCGCGCTGCTGTACGACGACCCCGACGGCACGCCGCACCTGTTCACCGGAGACTCGCTGTTCCCCGGCGGCGTCGGCAAGACCTGGTCGCCGGAGGACTTCACCTCCCTCGTCGACGACGTGTCACGCAAGCTCTTCGACCGGCTCCCCGACGAGACGTGGTTCTACCCCGGCCACGGCAACGACTCGACGCTGGGTCTCGAGCGTCCGCATCTGCCGGAGTGGCGAGCCAGAGGTTGGTGAGCGGCCCGCACCCGGAAAACCGTGCGCGTCGGACGCCTCGGGGGGGCGGAGGACGTCCGATCGCGCACGGTTTCCGGTCGGGAGTGGTCAGCCGTTGTTCCAGATGTCCTCGAAGTTCTGGGTGTACTGCCCGTAGGCCACCGGGTCCGAGATCCGCAGCACCGTCTCGTCGCGCTTGAGGGCGCCGTCGGACCAGTTGCTGGAGCCGGTGAACACCACCTGCGCGTCCGGCTTGCCGTCGTAGACGCCGCCGACGCTGAGCACCTTCTGGTGGGTGCGGATGCCGCGCTTGGAGTTCGCCCGCAGCTGCACGCCGGCGTTGGTGAGGATGCTCTTGACGGTGGTGCCGACGCCGACGCCGTAGATCACCTGCACGAAGCAGCCCTGGGACTGGAGCTCGGCAACCTTGCGAGCCAGGTAGATGCCGCGGTTGCCGTTCCAGGCGTGCTGCGAGAGCCGCACCAGGGTCTGCCCGTTGACGCCGGTGCCCGGTGCCGCGCCGGTGCAGGTGACCTTGGACAGCGCGAGATAGAGCGGGTCGACGTACTGGCTGGCGTTGGCGTAGGGGTAGAACTGCGCCTGGTAGCCGTTGATGTCGGACTCGTAGAAGCTCCGCGGCCGGGCCTTGTCGAGCTTGAGCTGGTCGAAGACGCCGGAGACCGTGAAGTACATCGCCGGGTCGTTGGCGATCGTGTAGATGTCGCTCCACTGACGGGTGGCGTTGTACGACGTCATGTTGTTCGAGCCGATCATCGTGATGTTCTCGGCAGACCCGGCCTTGCTGAACGTGAAGATCTTGTCGTGCATGTTGCCGCCGGTGCCGCGGCAGCTCAGGTGGCAGTAGACGGCGAACGACTTGTACGCCGGGTTCTTGCCGAGCGCCGCGCGCAGCCGCTTCATCTGGCTGGAGACGGTGTGGTCGTCGAAGACCAGCTGCACGTTGACGCCGCGTCGCTTGGCCGCCAGCAGCTTGTCGGCGGTGACCTTCTCCGAGAACGAGAACACCGCGATGCGGATCGTCGAGCCCGCCGGCGCGGAGTCGATGGTGCGGTTCACGTGCGTGAAGATGCGGCGCTGCTCGGTGGGCGTGCCGACCGGGCGGTTGAAGATCGCGCCGGTGACCGGGGTGTAGGTGCCGGCGGTCGCCGCCGCCGGGGTGGTCCGGAGAGCCCGCTCGGACGTGCCGCGGCCGCCGGTGGCCAGCAGCAGCGCCAGCGCCAGGGCCGCGACAGCGGCGACCACGAGACTTCGGCGGAGGCGGAGGGCGAGGACGGAGGTCACGAGGCGGTCCCTTCGGTTTGGCCGCCACGTGCGGCACTTTCGTCACAGCAACCTCAAATTTCACACTGGTCACAGCGGTGACGCAAGACGTCGACGCGAACTACAGGTCTGTAATTTCTTGTCGTCCGTTTGGTCGGCTTTTCCCGAAATCTCGGACGCGTGGTGCGTGACGCCTTTACCGTGCAGCCATGGCGAAGATCGTGCTCACCTGCGTGCTCGCGCTGGTGTTCGGCTTCGGCGGCGCCGTAGGCGCCGTCACGGTGATGCAGGACTCGCTCCGCGGTCCGCAGGGCGAGAGCGGGCTGGCCGGCCCGCCCGGACCGGAGGGCCCCGCGGGCCAGGACGGGGCGGACGGCGTCGACGGCGCCCGCGGCCCGTCCGGCAAGGCAGGCAAGGCCGCCAAGGTCACGCCGACCATCCTGAACCTCGGCATCCAGGGCTGCACGGGCCGGTCCGTCCAGGTCGTCACCGACGTGACGATCACCGCGGACCAGAAGCTCAAGCTCACCAGACGGAACGTCTGCGTCGTCAACTAGCCGTCCCCCAGCAGGCGGGCTCAGGGCGTGAGCAGCTCCAGCAGCCACCCCCGCACCGGGAACTCCATCTCCTCGTGTGCCGCCAGCGGGGCGCCTGTGAGGGCCGCGCGGTAGGACAGCGCCTTCCCCACACGTCCCGTACGGCGCGCCAGCTCCACGCCCCGCACCAGGGTGGCCCGGTCGACGTACGCGGTGAACGGCTCGAGGTAGGCGTCGCGCACCCGGACCACCTCCGGGGCGTCGACGCGGCCGTCGTCGCCGAACAGGCCGGCGTGCCAGGCGATCGAGTTGAGGGTGCCGAGCATCGTGCCGAGCGGGCTGCCCCAGGTGGTGTCGCCCCAGTCGATGATCCGGGCGGACGCCACCGAGCCGCCCCAGCACACGTTGCCCGAGTGCAGGTCGTCGTGCTGCACGGAGTCGGGCACCCCGATCGCGGCCAGCTCGGCGCACCAGTCGCGGACCGGCGGCAGCATCGCGGCGAGCCGGTCAGCCTCGTCGGCGGTGAGCCCGCCCCGGTCGACCGGCACCGCGGCGAGCTCGCCGGTCAGCTCCTCCAGGAGCCCGGGCACGGTCGCCGGCGACACCTCGGCGACACCGGCGGCGAGCACGGCCGGGCCGGCGCCGGCCAGCCGCAGCTGCGCCTCGGCGTAGCGCGCGAGGATGCCCTCCCAGGCCGGCCACAGCTGCTCCGGCGGCGCGGTCTCCCGCAGCATCGGACCGCCGTCCCGGCTCACCGACCAGCCGCGGACGGCGTCGACCGCGAGCACCTCCGGGACCAGCCCGGGCACCCGCTCGTCGATCAGCCGGACCAGCGAGGCCTCGTGCACGGTGCCGGGGCCGTTGACCTTGAACCACACGCGGCCGTCGCTGGTCTCGAACCGGAGCGCGCTCGACCAGGGCCGGGCGTGCGGCTGCTCCCACTCCCCCGTCAGAGTCATGCCACGGTCGGCCAGCTGCGCGGCGACCCAGGCGCGCACCTCGTCGTGGAAGGCGGTGGTGGTCCACCGGGCCAGGGACATCGGCTCAGCTCTCCAGGAGCCGTTGCAGGGTGGCGAGGTCGGTGCGGATGGCCTCCGCGTCGGCCTCGAACGCGTCGTCGGTCATCTCGGGCTGCCGCCGGAGCGTGAAGACCACTTCGCAGCCGTCTCCGTCGGGGAGCACGCGCATCGGGTTGGAGAAGACCTGGCCGTCCGGGAGCGTCACGTCGTGGTCGGCCACGCCGAACGGGTTCTCCGGCGCGAAGCGGACCTCGACCTCGCCCATCGGCGAGTCCGCGAACCACCGCCCGTCCCGCTGCTCGACCCGACCGCCGAGGCCGGCCGCCCACTCCGGGAGCCGGGCCGGGTCGGTGACGAACGCGTAGACCTCGGCCGCCGGCCGTGCGATGTGGGTGCTGAGGTGTCTCGACTCGCTCATGGCCCGACCCTAGGACGTGACACCCCCGCCCGTAGGCTCGCGTCGTGATCGAGCTGAGAACCCCTGCCGAGATCGAGCAGATGAAGCCGGCCGGCCGCTTCGTCGCCGACGTGCTGACCCGGCTGTCGGCCGCCGCGGACGTCGGGGTGAACCTGCTCGAGCTCGACGCGCTGGCGCACGACCTGATCCGCGAGCGCGGTGCCGAGTCCTGCTACATCGACTACCACCCGTCGTTCGGCGCGATGCCGTTCGGCAAGGTGCTGTGCACGTCGGTCAACGACGCCGTCCTGCACGGTCTCCCCCACGACTACGTGCTCCGCGACGGCGACCTGCTCAGCCTCGACTTCGCGGCCGCCGTCGACGGCTGGGTGTCCGACTCGGCGATCAGCCTCGTGGTGGGCACGCCCGCGCAGCGCGACCTCGACCTCATCGACACCGCGAGCCGGGCGCTGGACGCCGGCATCGCGGCCGCGCGGGCCGGGTCGCGCATCGGCGACATCTCCGCGGCGATCGCCGAGGTCGCGCGCGGCGAGGGGCTCTCGATCAACACCGACTTCGGCGGCCACGGGGTCGGCCGGACGATGCACGGCGACCCGCACGTGCCGAACGACGGCCGCGCCGGGCGGGGCTACCCGCTCAAGCCCGGCCTGGTGATCGCGATCGAGCCGTGGTTCCTGCAGACCACGGACGTGCTCTACACCGATCGGGACGGCTGGACGCTGCGCAGCGGCGACGGCTCCCGGGGCGCGCACATGGAGCACACCATCGCGATCACCGAGGACGGCCCGCTGGTGCTGACCGCCCGCGACTGAGGTCCGCTCAGAGCGACTTCTGGAACTGCAGCTCGCGGCCCATGATCCGGTAGCCGAGGGCCTCGTTGACCGCGATCATGTGGTCGTTCGACTCGGCGTTCCAGGTGTCCACGCTCGCGAGCTGCGGCTCCACCTCGGCCAGCCACAGCAGCATCCCGGCCTTGAGCAGCAGGCCCAGGCGGTGCCCGCGGTGGGCCGCGGCGACGGCCGTGTCGTGCTGGTCACCGATCTCGGGACGCTGCGACTCCACGGCGATGACCGTGTGCCCGCCGAGCTCGCCGGTCTCCTTGTGCCGGGCCACCAGCCGGTAGAGCCGGCTGCCGCGCTCGATCTGGGAGGTCTCGTACGCCGCGAGGCGCTCGGCCGAGAACACCTCGTCCTCGATGTCGAGGTCGTCGGTGGGCGCGTCGTTGATGGCGGCGACGAGCTCGACCATGGCGTCCACCATGTCGTCCGGGGTGCGTCCGACGATGCGGACCAGCTCGTAGTCCGTGGCCCGCGCGGCCGCCTCGTCGTACAGCTCCTGCAGGCGGACCCTGGGGATCTCCGACAGCGTCTGGCGACGCATGATGGCCTGCGACTTCTTCTCCAGGCCGTGCTTCGCCGCGAAGCCGACCGCCTGCTCGGACTCCCAGCCGTCCGTCCCGATGCTGGTGCGGCCGGCGGCCCGGACCTCGTCCTGGACGTGCGCGAAGAGCACGCTGCCGTAGCCCAGCCGGCGGTGCTCGGGGAGCACCCCCATCCAGACCCAGCCGAGGTGGGTGTTGTCCCGCTCGGAGTAGAAGACGAACGCCTGTCCCACGGCCTTGCCGTCGACGGTCGCGAGGTAGCAGACCGGCGGCTCGCCGTCCCAGCCCTTGCGGAGGAAGCCCTCGAAGCGCTCGAGGAGCCACGGGTGCTCCCACGGAGCGTCGGCGGCCGCCGATGGCGTTGATGATCTCGAAGGAGGTGCGCACGTCCTCGGTGTCGTCGGGCGTGAAGCGGTGGATCTCCAGAGCGGCCATGGCACCAGGCTCCCTCCCGCGCGGCGGCGGCGCGAGCGATTTAGGAAACCGGGGTGATCCCGAGAGCAGCCCGTGCGATCTCGCAGCGCTCGGCCTCGGCGTCGATCAGGGCGAGCAGCCGCGCCGTAGCCGCGCTCGCCGGCCTCGGGCCGCGCGTGTCCTAGGTCGTGCCCGGAGGGAGGGCGCGGGCGTCAGGACCTCGACTTCTTGCCACGCCTTCAGGCACTGGAGCGGCGGGACCGGTTCATCAGGGTGAGCACGACCGCGGCGACGAACGCCTGGGTCTGCGGGGGCACGTGCTCGGGCAGGCGTACGTCGAGTCCGCGACCGAACACCGAGTCCTGCGCCACCTCACCGACGACACCGCCCGCCGGGTCCTGCAGCCTGGTAGCGGGACATCCAGAACCCGCGCCGCACGAGAGACCCGCCACGTCCGTCGTACGACAGGTCCCAGGTGGAGGAGAACAGACCGGTGCGCCGCGCGGACGCGACCTCGCCGCCCGGACCGGAGAGCCGAGAGGTACCCGCCGCCCTGCCTGCCGAACTCCCAGGTCGACGACCCGGCCGAGATCGTGCCCTTCTCGCTCCAGACGGACCCGTGGAACACGGCGACCACGGCGCCGCGGTCGTCGACGAGGTCGAAGCCGTTCTGGAAGACGCCGTGCGGGTGCGCGCTGCTCACCGGGCGATCGTGGCACGCGAAAAGCCGTTGAGCCGGGAGCGGCGCGCTTGCTCTACTGAGCCCGACGACACCCCACCCGAGAGGCACCCCGATGGCTGCAGCGTTCACGTCCCCCCAGCGCATCTTCCCCGACGCGAAGGACCTGAACGCCCTTGAGCACCCTCAACCTCGGCATCCTGGCGCACGTCGACGCCGGTAAGACCAGCCTCACCGAACGCCTCCTCCACCTCGCCGGCGTCATCGACGAGGTCGGCAGCGTCGACGACGGCAGCACCCGCACCGACTTCCTCGACCTCGAGCGGCAGCGCGGCATCACCATCAAGGCCGCCGTCGTCTCGTTCGCGCTCGGCGACCTCACGGTCAACCTGATCGACACCCCCGGCCACGCGGACTTCATCGCCGAGGTCGAGCGTGCCCTCGGCGTCCTCGACGGGGCGGTGCTCGTCGTCTCCGCCGTCGAGGGCGTGCAGGGGCAGACCCGGGTGCTGATGCGGGTCCTGCAGCGGCTCGGCATCCCCACCCTGCTGTTCGTCAACAAGATCGACCGGGCCGGCGCCCGCGAGGGCGGCGTGCTCGACGAGCTGGCCGAGCGGATCTCGCCCGACGTGGTGCCGATGGGCGCCACCCGCGACCTGGGCTCTGGCGCCGCCGCGTTCGAGCCGTGGCCGCTCGACGACCCGGGGCTGGCCGACCGCTCCCGCCGGGGTCTCGCTCACCCGGTGTACTTCGGCTCGGCGATCACCGGGGCCGGGGTCGACGCGCTGGTGACCGGGATCCGCGACCTGCTGCCACGCGGCCGCGGCTGCCGGCGACGGCTCACCCGTCGGCCGGGTGTTCAAGGTCGAGCGCGGGCCGTCGGGCGAGAAGGTCGCGCTGGTCCGGATGACGTCCGGCATCCTGCGGGTCCGCGACCGGGTGCGGCTGCCGGCCGGCGAGGCCAAGGTCACCGGCCTCGACGTGTACGACGCGGGCGGGACCGTCGCACGCCCCGAGGTGGAGGCCGGCCGGATCGCCCGGGTCCGCGGGCTCGCCGGCGCCCGGGTCGGCGACGTGCTCGGCGCACCGGCGGACGCCCCCGTCGAGCACTGGTTCGCCCCGCCCACCCTGGAGACCGTCGTCGAGCCGGTCCGCGACGAGGACCGTCGCGCGCTGCACACGGCGCTGACCGACCTCGCGGAGCAGGACCCGTTGATCGACCTGCGGCAGGACGACGTGCGGGGCGAGCTGTGGGTGTCGATGTACGGCGAGGTGCAGAAGGAGGTGGTGGCCGCGACGCTGGCCGCCGACCACGGCGTCGAGGTCACCTTCCGGGAGACCACGACGATCTGCGTCGAGCGGCTGGCCGGCACGGGCGAGGCGTTCGAGGTCATCGACGTGGCGCCGAACCCGTTCCTGGCCACGGTCGGGCTGCGCGTCGCACCCGCGCCGGTCGGCGCCGGCGTCACGATCGGGCTCGGCGTCGAGCCGGGCTCGATGCCGTCGGCGTTCTTCAACGCGATCGAGGACACCGTGCACGAGACGCTGCACCAGGGCCTGCACGGCTGGGACGTCCCGGACTGCGCGGTGACCATCACGCACACCGGCTACTGGCCGCGGCAGAGCCACGCGCACGCCACCTTCGACGCCAGCATGTCCAGCACCGCCGGCGACTTCCGGAGCCTCACCCCGCTGGTGCTGACCGAGGCGCTCCGGCGGGCCGGCACCCAGGTGTGCGAGCCGATGCACCGCTTCGACCTCGAGGTGCCCGCGGACCGGGTCGGCGCGGCGCTGGCCGTCCTCGCGCGGCTCCGCGGTGTCCCGCACGCGACCGACCAGCACGGGTCGACGTACGTGCTGGCGGGGGTGGTGCCCGCGGCCGAGGTGCACCGGCTGCGGCAGGAGGTGCCGACGCTGACCCGCGGGGAGGGCGGGCTGACCACCGACTTCGACCACTACGCGCCGGTGCGCGGTCCTGCCCCGAGCCGGCCGCGCACGGACATGAACCCGCTGGACCGCAAGGAGTACCTGCTGCGGGTCGGCCGGCGCCTGTAACACGTTCCACCCGGCTGGGTAGCCTGACCGCCATGCCCGGATGGTTCCTGCTCCGCCAAGCCGTCACCGCCGCCCTGACCGCCAACGCGGTGCGGCCGGTCCCCGGGTTCCGGGTCGCGATCCCGTCGATGGCGGCCGGCTGGCTGACCAGCGAGCTGGCCCCGCACCTGCTCGCCCTGACCACCGCCGACGCGGTCCGGGAGGCGACCCGCGCCCGCCCGGACCGGCGCGCCCTGGCGCTCGCCGGCGGCAGCGCCGTGGCCCTCGCCGCGATGGTCGCGCAGTCCATGATGGCCAAGCAGCACGTCGACCGTGCGCTCGTCGAGGCACTGGGCGCCGACTACCGCGACCACCTCTCCGCGGCCGACACCGACGTCGACCTGGGCACCCCGCTGCGCCAGCTGGCGATGCCGTTCCGGGTGGTCGACGACGAGGTGGAGGTCCTCAAGGACATCGTCTACGACGCGGAGCACGGGAAGCGCGGGCTGCTCGACGTCTACCGTCCCCGCGACGGCGTGGAGAAGGCGCCGGTGCTGCTGCAGGTGCACGGCGGCGGCTGGACCGTCGGCGACAAGGAGCACCAGGGCATCCCGCTGATGCTGCACATGGCCGCCCGCGGCTGGGTGTGCGTCGCGATCAACTACCGGCTCAGCCCGCGCGACGCGTTCCCCGCGCACCTCGTCGACGTGAAGCGGGCGATCGCGTGGGTGCGCGAGCACGGTGCGTCGTACGGCGCGGACCCGTCGTTCCTGGCGCTCACCGGCGGCTCCGCCGGCGGTCACCTCGCGGCACTCGCCGCGCTCACGCCGAACGACCCGGAGTACCAGCCGGGGTTCGAGCACGTCGACACCACCGTGCAGGCGGCCGCACCGCACTACGGCGTCTACGACTTCGCGGGCGTGATCGGCACGAAGCGCTCCGAGCAGATGCGCGACCTGTTCCTCGGCCCGCGGGTGCTGTTCAAGGACCCGCGCGCGGAGCTCGCCGAGTTCGAGAAGGCCTCCCCGCTGACCCGGGTGAACGCCGACGCACCGCCGTTCCTGGTCATCCACGGCAGCACCGACTCGCTGGTCGAGGTGGCCCAGGCGCGCGCCTTCGTCGAGGCGCTGCGCGGCGTCTCCCGGCAGCCGGTCGCCTACGCCGAGCTGCCCGGCACGCAGCACGCGTTCGACGTGTTCCCGTCCATCCGGTCGGCGCACGTGGTGCGTGGCGTGGACCGCTTCCTGCGCTTCACCCGCGAGCGCTGGGTGCACGGATGACCGGCATGCCCGCGGACCTGCGGGCCAAGGCGCTGGCGGCGAAGGGGTTCATGCCCGAGGACGAGGGCGACCTGCTGTACGACGTCGCGGTGCGCGCCCTCGCCGACGGGCCGGGGCTCGAGGTCGGCACCTACTGCGGCAAGTCGGCGATCTACCTCGGCGCCGCCGCGCGGGCCGTCGGGAGCACCGTGTTCACCGTCGACCACCACCGCGGCTCTGAGGAGAACCAGGTCGGCTGGGAGTACCACGACGTCACGCTCGCGGACGCCGAGTTCGGCCGCCTCGACACGCTGCCGACGTTCCGGCACACCCTCAAGGACGCCGGGCTCGAGGAGGAGGTGGTCGCGGTCGTCGGCCGGTCGACGACGGTCTCGGCGCTGTGGCGCACTCCCCTGGCCCTGGTCTTCGTCGACGGCGGGCACACCGACGAGCACGCCGGCAACGACTACACCGGCTGGGGCCGCTGGGTGCAGCACGGCGGCACGCTCGTGGTGCACGACGTGTTCCCCGACCCCGCGGACGGCGGGCAGGCGCCGTACCGGATCTACCTGCGGGCGCTCGGCAGCGGCTTCGAGGAGACGACGGTGCTCGGCTCGATGCGGGTGCTGACCCGGGTCTACGGCGACGCCGGCGACCCGGTGAGCTGACAGCCGCACTCCAGCCCGATCGGCGCGAGGTCCGCGGCAGCGTGCGTGCCCCGGAAGATGTCCGCGCCCGGCGTGGTGTCCGAGAGGGCGTCGACGGCCAGGACCACCGCCGCCGCCGTGTACGTCGTCTGCTCGACCGGCCACACCGCGTCGTCGGTGTAGACGTAGCCGGTCCAGTAGCCGCCGTCCTCGGCGCGCAGGTGCTGCACGTCCCGCAGCAGGCGTCGTCGCGCGGCCCCGGTCGCCGACCGCGTCGAGGGCGAGGACCAGCTCGCAGGTCTCGGCGCCGGTCACCCACGGGTTGGTGTCGACGCACCGGATCCCCAGCCCGGGCACGACGAACTCGTCCCACCGCGCGTCGAGCAGGTCGCGCGCCGGCGTCGCCACGGACGGCGCCGCCGAGCACCGGGTAGTACCAGTCCATCGAGAACGTCGACTTGTCCAGGAACAGGTCCCGGTGCTCGCGCAGCGCGTGGCCGAGCCGGCCGACCGCGAGCTCCCACTCCGGCTGCGGGTCGTCCATCAGCTCGGAGAGCGCGATGCCGGCCTTGAGGGCCTGGAAGATGCTGGCGCTGCCGGACAGCAGGCCCTCGGCGTAGACCGCGCCCTGCGGGTCGACCGACCAGGCGATGCCGCCCCAGGGCAGCTGCAGGCCCACCACGAAGTCCAGCCCCCGGCGTACGGCGGCCCAGCAGCGCCGCACGAAGCGCTCGTCGCGGCGCACCAGCCAGTGGTGCCAGACGCCGACCGCCAGGTAGGCACTCATGTTGGTCTCGCCGCTCGCGTCGTCGACGACCCCGGCGACCACCTTCATCGGCCAGGAGCCGTCGGCCCGCTGGGTGTCGAGGCACCAGTCGTAGGCCCGGTGCGCGGCCTCGGGCTCGCCGCCCACCAGCAGGGCCATGGCGGCCTCGACGTGGTTCCAGGTGTCGGTGTGGCCGCCCGTGGTCCACGGGACCGCGCCGTCGGGCTCCTGCATGCGGGCGATCGACGTCGCGGTCGCCGCGACGTCGTGCGCGGAGAGCAGCCCGTCGATCGAGGGGATCTCGCTCATGCCGCCTCGGGCTTGCGCAGGTAGAGCACCAGGCTCTTGCCGATCAGCGGGTTGAGCGCGCGCTCGGCCAGGCGGGTCGCCAGCGGCTTCTTCATGATGTCCCAGACCAGGAGCCGGTGGTACGCCTTCACGGCCGGGTGGTCGTCGTTGGTCACGCCGACGGCGCACTTGAGCCACCAGTAGGGCGCGTGCAGGCCGTGCACGTGGTCGCGGCCGTCGTACACGAGGCCCGCCTCCTCGAGCTTCCCGACCAGCTCGTGGCCGGTGTAGACGCGGACGTGCCCGCCCTCGACCTCGTGGTAGGCGTCGGACAGCGCCCAGCAGACCTTCTCCGGCAGCCAGCGCGGCACGGTCACCGCCATCGTGCCGCCGGGCCGGAGCACCCGCACGAGCTCGGCGATGGCCGTCGTGTCGTCGGGGATGTGCTCGAGCACCTCGGCGGCCACCACCCGGTCGAACTCGCCGTCCGCGAAGGGCAGCGAGAGCGCGTCGCCCTGCTTGATGTCGGCCTCGGCGCCGTCGGGCACCTCCCCGGCGTCCCGCATCGCGCCGAACAGGTCGAGCACGCCGGCGAGCTCGTCGCCGTCCTGGTCGAAGGCGATCACGTCGCCGCCGCGGCGGTACATCTCGAAGGCGTGCCGCCCGGCGCCACAGCCCATGTCGAGCACCCGGTCGCCGCGGCGCAGCCCGAGCCGGTCGAAGTCCACGGTCAGCATCAGGCGTCCCTCTTCTCGTCGATCGCGTGCTGGTAGGCGGTCACGGTGGCCTCGGCCACCGCACGCCAGCTGAACTCGGCCAGCGCCCGCTCCCGGCCGGCGCGCCCCATCCGCTCTCGCCGCTCCGGGTCGTCGAGCAGCGCGTCGAGGGCGTGCACGAGCTCGCCCACGTCGCCCGGCGTGACCAGGTCGGCGCAGAGGCCGTCGGGGCCGACGACCTCGGGGATCGCACCGGCCCGGCTGACGACGAGCGGGGTGCCGCAGGCCATCGCCTCGGCCGTGGGCAGCGAGAAGCCCTCGTAGAGCGACGGCACGCAGGCCACCTCGGCCGAGCCGACCGTCGCGGCGAGCTCCTCGTCGGAGATGCCGTGCACGAACCGGACCCAGTCGGCGATCCCGAGCCGGTCCACGATGCGCTCCGTCTCGCCGCCGGGCTTCGGCCTCGACGACCAGCAGCAGCTCCACGTCGCGCTCGGTGCGGAGCTTGGCGAACGCCTCGAGCAGGGTGGCGATGCCCTTCATCGGCGTGTCCGCGCTGGCCATCGCCACGATGCGGCCGGGCACGCGTGGCTCGGCCGGCGGCCGGAACACGTCGTCGACGCCGAGCGGCACGACCCGGATGCGGGACCGGTCGACGCCGAAGTCGGTGACGATGTCGCGCGCCGAGCTCTCGGACGGGCTCAGCACGACGCCGACGCGGCGGGCCACCCGGCCCTGCATGCGCAGGAAGCCGTACCACCGGCGCAGGGTCAGCCGGCGACGCCGGGACGGGGCGGCCGCGAGGTCGACGCGGCGGTCGAAGGTGATCGGGTGGTGGATGGTCGCGACGACGGGGAGCCCGGCCCGCTCGACCGCGAGGACGCCGTCGGCGAGGGTCTGGTTGTCGTGCACGACGTCGAAGTCACCGAGCCGCGCGCGCAGCAGCCGGGCGACCCGGAGGCCGAAGGTGCGCGGCTCGGGGAAGCCGGCGGTCCACATCGTCGCGACCTCGAGGACGTCGACCGCGTCGCGGATCTCCGAGAGCCGCGGGGTGCGGAACGGGTCGGGCTCGCGGTAGAGGTCGAGGCTGGGCACCTCGGTCAGCCGCACCCCCTCGTCGAGGACCGGGTAGGGCTGGCCGGAGAACACCTCGACGTCGTGGCCGAGGGCGGCCAGCTCACGGGACAGGTGTCGCACGTAGACGCCCTGACCGCCGCAGTGCGGCTTGCTGCGGTAGGACAGCAGGGCGATGCGCAACCGGGCCTCCACGGAAATGAAACGTGTTCTCGTTATGGCAAAACGTGGTGCTAGCGTACGGGGTGTGTGACGCCAGCCCGCGGCCCGTCCGGCTGGTAGCTCGGGCCTCGGGAGGGTGGTCATGAGAAGCCTGAACACGCTCTCGTTCGAGGACCGCGGCTCCCCCGCGCAGCGCGAGCGCCGCCGCCGGATCCTGGAGGCGGCCACCACGCTGGCCGCCAAGGGCGGCTTCGAGCAGATGCAGATGCGGGCGGTGGCCGAGCACGCCGACGTCGCCCTCGGCACGCTCTACCGCTACTTCCCCTCCAAGATCCACCTGCTGGTCAGCGTGCTCGCGCAGCAGTTCGAGGTCGCCGGCGACACCCTGGCCCGCAAGGCGATCCCCGGCGACACCCCGGCCGACCGGGTGATGTTCGTGCTCGGCCGGACCACGCAGACCCTGCAGCGGGAGCCGAACCTCACCGAGGCGCTGACCCGTGCCTTCATGTTCGCCGACGCCTCGGTCGCCCAGGAGATCGAGGTGGTCGCGGCGCACGTGCGACGGATGCTGCTGCTCGCCATGCGCGAGCCGGGCACCCCCTCCGACGTACCGGAGCCGACGGAGGAGGAGGTCGCGGTCACCAAGGTGATCGGCGACGTCTGGCTGGCCAGCCTGGTGCAGTGGGTCACCGGCCGGGCCTCCGCCCACGACGTGGCGACCTCGCTCGACGTGGCGGTGCGGCTGCTGCTGCGGTAGCCGCCCGCACCGCCAGCCCTGGCCGCAGGCTAGCCTCACGCCGTGCCCACCCCTCTCGTCGCGGACCTGGCCGACGGCGTGCGCGCACTGGTCGAAGCACGGCTTCCGGCAGGCGCCCGGGTCTCGGTGTGGGCCGGCGAGCCCGGCGGCCCGGCCTGGTTCGAGCGCGAGGCCGACACCCGGCACTACGCCGCCAGCACCATGAAGCTCCCGCTGCTGGTCGCGGCCTACCGGCTCGCCGAGCGGGGCGCCCTCGACCTCGACCGGACGGTGCCGGTGCACAACGAGCACCGGTCCGCCCACGACGGCAGCCTCTTCTCCCTGGACCAGGACGACGACCAGGACGACGGCACCTGGGACCGGCTGGGCTCCGAGGTCGACCTGCGGACCCTGGCCCGGCACGCGGTGGTGAAGTCCGGCAACCTGGCCACCGACCTGCTGCTCGAGCACGTCGGTACGTCGGAGGTGGCGGCCGTGCTGCGGGACGCGGGCTGCTCCCCCGCGACGGTGCTGCCCCGCGGGATCGGGGACGCGGCGGCGCGTGAGCACGGCCTGGACAACCTGGTCACCGCCGCGGACCTCGCGCGGGTCATCGGGGGTGTGGCAGCCCGCACCCTGGCGGGCCCGGACACGTGCGCGGCGGTCGAGGCGGTGCTGGCCGCGCAGGAGCACCGGGACCAGGTGCCGGCCGGGCTCCCGGAGGGCGTCTACGTCGCCAACAAGACCGGCTGGGTGGACGGCGTCGCGCACGACGTGGCCCTGGTGCGGCCGGAGGACGGCGCGCCGTACGTCCTGGTGGTGTGCACGACCGCCGACGCCGACGAGCAGACCCTCTACGCCGTCAACGCCGCGGTCAGCCGCGCGGTCTGGGAGGCGCGGCCGGCATGAGCCGCATCGAGCGCGTCACCGCGACCCGGGTGACCACCCCGCTGCACACGCCGTTCGTCACGGCGCTGCGCCGCACCACCACGACCGACACCGTCGTGGTCCGGGTGACCGACAGCGACGGCGTCACCGGCTGGGGCGAGGCCCCGCAGGTCTGGCAGGTCACGGGTGAGTCGCTGGCCGGGGCCGAGTCCTGCGTGACCGGGCCCCTCGCCGCGGTGGTGACCGGCCGCGACCCGGACGACCTGCACGCCGTCCTGCGGGACGTGGCCTCCGCGGTGGCCGCGAACCACGGTGCCAAGGCGGCGGTCGACGTGGCCCTGCACGACCTGGCCGCCCGGCGCCGCGGCGTGAGCCTGCCGGTGCTGCTCGGCGGCACCACCTTGCGGGTGCCCACCGACGTCACGCTGGCCGCCGGGGACGCCGAAGCGCTGGCGGGGACCGCCCGGGCCAGGACCTCCGACGGGTTCGGCGTGCTGAAGATGAAGGTCGGCACCGACGCGGCCACCGATGTGGCCCGGGTCCGCGCGGTGCGCGAGGCCGTCGGGCCGGACGTCCGGATCCGGCTCGACGCCAACCAGGGCTGGACCCCGCGCGACGCCGTCCGGGTGGTCTGCGGACTCGAGGACGCGGGTCTCGACGTCGAGCTGGTCGAGCAGCCGGTGCCGGCCGCCGACCTCGACGGGCTGGCGTGGGTGACCGACCGGGTAGGCACACCGGTGATGGCCGACGAGTCGGTCTACGGCGTCCGCGACCTGGTCGAGGTGGTCCGCCGCCGTGCGGCCGACCTCGTCAACGTGAAGCTGGCCAAGTGCGGCGGTCTGCGCACGGCCGCCACCCTGCTCGACCTCGCGCGGGCGCAGGGCATGGGCAGCATCGTCGGCTCGATGATGGAGACGCACATCGGCGTCGGCGCCGCCGCCAGCCTGGTCGCGGCCCACGGCACCTCGGCCGTCAGCGACCTCGACGCCGCCTGGTGGGCGGCGTCCTCGCCGGTCGTCGGCGGCATGACGTACGACGGGGCGACCGTCGTGCTCCCGGACGCGCCCGGACTCGGGATCACCGCACTGACAGGAGACGACGCGTGAGCCGGCCCCACCGCCTCTTCGGCGACCCCTCGATGCGGGAGGTGCGGGTGCCGGTGGCGACCCTGTGGCGCTCTCCGGACTCCCCCCGCGACGTCGACGAGCCGGCCGTCCGCGACCACCCGGACATGGCCGGCTGGGCCGGCGGCATGGACGCGGAGACTCGGCTCGGGCTGCACGGCCGCACCGAGACCCAGCTCCTCATGGGTGAGCCCGCCCAGGTGCTCGCGGAGCGCGACGGGTGGAGCCGGGTCGCGGCGCTCTACCAGAGGTCGTCGTCCCACGACGCCGGCTACCGCGGCTGGGTCCGGTCCGCGCACCTCGGCGCCCCGGTGCCGGTGTGGCGAGGGGCCTGGGCCTGCGTGGTGACCACGTCGGCGGCCTGCGAGGTGGACGGCACGACCGTCGAGCTGTCGTTCGGGACCCTGCTGTGGGTGGCCGGGATCGACGAGGAGCACGCGACCGTGCACCTGGCCGACGACCGGCTCGGGGTGGTCTCCCTCGACCACCTGCGCCTCGGTCACAAGGGGCAGCAGCCCGTCTACGGCCCGGACGACATCCTGGCCCACGCCTCGCAGTTCCTGGGGCTGCGCTACCTGTGGGGGGGCACCAGCGCCTGGGGACTCGACTGCTCCGGCCTCGTGCACCTGACCCTGCGGTCGCTGGGCCGGCTGCTCCCCCGCGACGCACACGACCAGGCCGAGTGCGCCGCCGTCGAACCGGTGCCGCTGGACGACGTACGACCCGGCGACCTGTACTTCTTCGCGCGGCCCGGCCAGCGGGTGTACCACGTCGGGTTCGTCTCCAGCCCGGTCGAGGCCGACGGCACACGCTGGATGCTGCACGCCCCCGAGGGCGGTGAGCTGATCGAGAACGCGCGGCTCGCGCCGCACCGCGTCGAGACGCTCGTCTCGGCCGGCCGGGTCCGCAAGCCGGAGGCCGGACGGCGCTGAGATCCCCGGGTCCCGGGGATGTGACGCCGGGGCCCGCGGCGAATGCTTGCTTGCTACGTTCCGCGACCACCTGGTGCGGGTGCTGACGGTCCTGCCGCGGGCGTGACGACATCTCGCCGAACCGGGTCGTACGAGTTTCAGACCGTCAACGCGTGGCTCGTGTCGCCGATCGTCACGGCGCCGCGACACCGACGCGGCGAGGTCACCGAGCGCGCACCTGAACCACATCGACGTACGGCTCGGCGAGCTCCTAGTCCTCGGAGAGCAGCCCCTCGCGCCCGGCCCGGGCGACGATGTTGCGGACGTTCTCGACGCGGCCGCAGTCGGCGTCCAGCTGCCGGTTCCGCTCCTCGGCGAACGCCCGACCGAGCTGTCGGCGGACGTCCTCGGCCACGTCCTCGCGTGCCGGGTTGAGGATGGTCAGCTCCTCCTCGGTGAGGTGGTGGTTGACCTTCCCCGCCAGCTCCTCGACGAGGTCGTCGAACTCCTCGCCCTCCACCCGGTCGGCCTCGAGCACGGCGAGCAGGGCCTGGTGCCCCTCCGCGTGCTCCTCCTCGCCGTGCTCGGCCTCGTGCTCGTCGATCGCGTCCTTGCGGCGCAGGGTCGGGTAGACCTTCGCCTCCTCGGCCTCCGCGTGCGCGACGTGCAGCGCCGAGAACGCCCGGCGTACGGCGTCCCGGTCGGCGGTGACGTCGCGGAGGTCGCGCAGGAGCGCCTCGAAGCGGCGGTGGTCGTCGAGGATCAGGTCCACCACGTCACCTTCGGTGGGACGGGCGAGGTCGAGGGAGTCGGAAGCGTCGGTCATGACGCGCAACGTACCCCTCAGCGCCGCTCTGACTCCTCCAGCGCGTTGGCCAGCTGCGACTTGTTCTCGACGCCCTTCTTGGACGCGACCAGGCTGGCCACGGTGGTGACCGCGAGGACCCCGACGATCACGCCGAGCGAGGCGAGGATCGGGATGTCCGGGGCCCACGCGATGTGCTCGCCTCCGTTGACGAACGGCAGCTCGTTCTCGTGCATGGCATGCAGGATCAGCTTGAGCCCGATGAACCCGAGCAGCACGGCGAGACCGTAGGAGAGGTACACCAGCCGCTGCAGCAGGCCGCCGATCAGGAAGTACAGCTGGCGCAGTCCCATCAGCGCGAAGATGTTCGCGGTCAGCACGAGGTACGGCTCCTTGGTGAGGCCGTAGATCGCCGGGATGGAGTCGAGCGCGAAGAGCAGGTCGGTGGTGCCGAGCGCGAGGATCACGATGAACATCGGGGTGATCACCCGGCTGCCGTTCTCCTTGGCGAACAGCTTGACGCCGTGCCACCGGTCGGTCGCCGGCAGGTGCGTCTCGACCCACTTGATGAGCCGGTTCTCGTCGTACTCGTCGTCGTCGTTCTTGCCCTCCTTGGCGAGCTTGAACGCCGTCCACACGAGGAACAGGCCGAACAGGTAGAAGATCCAGCTGAACTGGTTGATCGCCGCGGCGCCGACGCCGATGAAGATCGCGCGCATCACCAGGGCCAGCACGATGCCCACCATCAGCGCTTCCTGCTGGTACTTCCGGGGCACCCCGAACTTGGCCATGATGATGATGAAGATGAACAGGTTGTCGACGGAGAGGGAGTACTCCGTCAACCAGCCGGCGAAGAACTCGGTGCCGAACTGGTGGCCCGCGAGGACCCAGACGCCGATGCCGAACAGGATCGCGAGCGCGACGTAGATCGACAGCGAGATCGACACCTCCTTGGTGGAGGGTTCGTGCGGCCGCCGGCCGATCACGACGATGTCGAAGAGCAGCACCGAAACGGTGACGATGATGGTGGTCCACCAGACCCAGGTGGGAACGTCCACAGACTGACCTTTCCGGAAGTCGTCGACGGCGCACCGCGGGGGCGGCGCACCGGATGAGCAGTCCGGAGGTCTCTTCCGCCCGCTGTAGCGGGCCGACGGCACCGGGACCGGCCAAGAGCCGGAGACCGTGATGACGACACCGTCGCGAAGGAATACTCCCCTCCAACACGACCATTCTCACAGATGTCCAGCGCGGCGGCGAAATCCGCTCGGTGCTGTCTCACCGACTCGTTGGAAGGAGGCAACCACCGCGCCCCGTTCGCCTAGGCTGGCCGGTGATGAGCTCCCGAGCCGGCACCGCGCGTCGCTGGCTCGTCGTGGCCGTCGTGACGGTGCTGACGAGCCTGCTGTTCGCGGTCCTGCACCTGCCCTCCCCCGTGCTGTTCGGCGCGCTGGCCGCCGGCATGCTGCACGCGCTGACCTCACCGGTGGAGCTGGACATGCCGCCGCTGGCGTTCCGGCTCGGTCAGGCCCTCGTCGGCGCCGTCATCGGCGCACTGGTGAAACTGCCGACCCTGGCCCGGCTCGCGTCCGACTGGCCCTCCGTGGCCCTCGTCACCGTGGGCACGCTCGCGATCAGCCTGGTCGCCGGCCGGGCGCTCGCGCTGCGCCGTGACGTATCCCCCGCCACCGGCGCCTTCGCGTTGATCGCCGGCGGCGCGTCCGGGATCGTCGCGCTGGCCCGCGAGCTCGGCGCCGACGACCGCGTCGTCACGATCGTGCAGTACCTCCGGGTGCTGATGGTGCTGCTGGCCATGCCGCTGGTCACCACGCTGCTGTTCCACCCGCCGAGCGGCGTCGGGTCGCTCGAGAGCGGGCCGACCCGCTTGGGGCCGGACCTCGTGTTCGTGGTGGTGGCCGTCGGGGTCGGGCTGCTCGCCCAGCGGGTGGTCCGGGCCCCGGCCACCGCACTGCTCGGCCCGATGCTGGTCGCGGTGGCGGTCTCCGCGAGCGGCGTGCTCGGGACGGTGGCGGTGCCGACCGCGCTCGAGCAGCTCGGCTACGCGCTGATCGGCGTGCGGGTCGGCCTGCGCTTCACCCGGGCCAGCCTGCGCAGCATCGCCCGGCTGCTGCCGCTGGCGACCGTGCTCATCGTGGCCGTCATCGCGGCCTGCGCCCTGCTCGGCCTGCTGCTGTCGCACGTCACGGGTGTCGACCGGCTGACGGCGTACCTCGCCACCACCCCCGGCGGCCTGTTCGCGGTGCTCGCCACCGCCGCCGACAGCGGGTCGGACGTCACCTACGTGCTCGCCGTGCAGGTCATCCGGGTCTTCGCCATGCTGCTCTTCGCGCCGCTGCTCGGGCGGTGGTTCCGCCGCCGGCCGTCCTAGACTCCGGCCATGACCTCAGGAACGCCGGCGTCGTCGCCGTGGGGTGCGTTCTCGCAGGATCCCCGCCGACCGGAGGCCGCGACGTTGCGCGCCTCGGACCGCGACCGTGACGTCGTGCTCGGAGTGCTCGCCGAGGGGTACGCCGACGGGCGGATCACCAAGGAGGAGTACGACGAACGGTCCGGCGCCACCGCGGCCGCCAAGACGCTCGGCGAGCTGCCGGCGCTGATCGTGGACCTGGTGCCGCTCACCCCGACCCGGCCCCGGAGCGACCTGGCGCTCGCGTCCGACCGAGGAGCTGCACGCCCGTGCGGTCCAGAAGTGGGAGGCCGACCGTCGTGACGCCCTCCGCGCCGTGCTGGTGCCGTCGCTGATCTGCTGGACCGTGTGGTACTTCGCGAGCTTCCGGCACGACTCCGACCCGGGCTTCCCGTGGCCGGTCATCGTCACGCTGGTCACGACGCTGCGACTGCTGCAGGTGATCACCAACAAGAGCGACATCGTCGCCCGTGAGCAGGCGCGCCTGGAACGCAAGCAGCGCAAGACGCTGGAGGCCGGACCCGAGCAGGGCTGAGCCTCAGTCGAGGCAGAACTCGTTGCCCTCGGGGTCCTGCATCACGATGTGCCCGGAGCCCGCCTGCTCCGCCTCGTAGCGCCGCACGCGGCTCGCACCCAGCCCGAGGAGTCGCTCACACTCCGCCTCCAGGGTCGCCATCCGCTCGTCGCCCTCGAGCCCGGGCGCCGCGCGCACGTCGAGGTGCTGGCGGTTCTTGGCGGTCTTGCCCTCCGGGACCTTCTGCAGGAAGACCCGCGGCCCACCACCGTCCGGGTCGACCAGTGCGGAGCCGGTCGTTGCGCTGTTCGGGTGGCACGCCCCAGGCGTCGAGCGCCTGGTCCCACGAGTCGAAGCCCGGGGGCGGCGGCTGGACGACGTAGCCGAGCACCTCCGCCCAGAACGCCGCCTGCGCTGCCGGATCGGCACAGTCGAAGGTGATCTGCACGTCTCTCGCCATGTCGACGAGGTTAGGGCACAGGCGGCCGTCGGCCGTGTCGGTTCGTGAAGAGGTGCGTCGAGGCTCTACCCTCCCCGGGTAGTGATCCCGGGACCCGATCGGCAGGTACGCACCATCGACTCCGCACCCACCTCCACCGCCGTCGCCGAGCCGGTGGCCACCGTCGAGCGTCCCGTGGCGCCCCCGCGGGGGTCGCGGCTCGCGGCCCTCGACGGTCTGCGGCTGCTCGCGGCGTTCTCCGTGCTGGCGTACCACTACACGGGCATCAACCGGGACTACTGGGGAGCGAAGCCGCTCGTGGAGTTCCCGACGCTGCACCACCTCAGCCGCTACGGCTACCTCGGCGTCGAGCTGTTCTTCATCATCAGCGGGTTCGTGATCCTGATGACCGCCTACGACCGGACCGTGCAGTCCTTCGTCGCCTCGCGCGTGGCCCGTCTCTACCCGGCCTACTGGGTGGCGATCCTGATCACGTTCCTGCTCCAGCAGTTCTGGACCGGAGGCCGCACCCCGACCTTCCTCGAGGCGCTGGGGAACCTGACGATGGCACAGAACGCCTACGGGTTCACCGATGTGCAGGGCGCCTTCTGGACACTGTGGGTGGAGCTTCGGTTCTACCTGCTGATCGGGGTCCTCATGGCGGTAGGGATGACCCGGGGCCGGCTCCTCGCGTTCGCCGTGCTGTGGCCGGTGATCGGCCAGGTCGCCGACAACAACGGGTCCTCGATCCTGTCCGCGCTGCTGATCCCGTCCTACGCGCCGTACTTCTCGGCCGGGATCGTGCTGTTCCTGCTCTCCACCGACCGGCGCAACCTCGCCTGCTGGCTGGCGCTCGGCTTCACCGGCGTGTTCAGCGTCGCGCAGGCCGCGGAGTACGCCGACCGCGCGTCCGCGCTCACCGGCGCTCCGGTGTCCCCGGTCGTCACCGGCGGCGCGATCGTGGTGATGCTGCTCGTCCTCCTGGCCTGCACCCACGGGCCGATCGCGCGGATCCGGTGGGGCTGGCTGACCTTCGCGGGCGCCCTGACCTATCCGCTCTACCTCGTGCACGGTCAGATCGGCTTCTTCGTCATCGACCGGCTGCAGGACGGCCTGCACAGCTACGTCGTCCTGGCCCTCGCCACCGGCGCCAGCTTCGTGGTGGCCTACCTGATCCACCGGCTCGTCGAACGTCCGTCGGCGCGACCGCTGCGCCGGGCGGTCGAGTCCTCGCTCGGGCGGTTGCGCCAGCCCGGGTGAGGGAGGGCGTCGTGGCTCACTCGCCCCGGTGGGTGGCGAGCATCCAGCGCACCCCGAACGGGTCGATCATCGCGCCCATCCGGGAGCCGTAGGGCTGGTCCTCGGCCGGCCGGTAGACGTTCGCCCCCGACCGCTCGGCCGCGGCCAGCGTCTCGTCGACGTCGGGCACGTGCAGGTAGAGCGCGTAGGTCGCGGTGGTGTTGCCCTCGGCGGGTGCGTCGGCGCCGTAGTCGGGGAACGCGTCGGAGAGCATCAGCTGGGCACCGTCGAGGTCGAGCACCGCGTGGCCGACCATGCCGTCGGTGACGTAGCGCTCGCCCTGCTCGACGGCACCGAGCACCTCGACGTACCACGCGATGGCCGCGGCGCAGCTGCGCGGACAGATGTACGGCGTCAGGACGCCGCCCCACGAGGGGACGTAGGGCTTCTCGGCGGTGCTGTCGGACATCAGGCGTCCCACCCTTCGGGTCGGTGCTTCTTGGGCAGCTTGGCCACCACGAGGGCGTAGGACTCGTCGACCGCGTCGTGGATCTCGTCATCGGGGATCGCGCCGCCCACGCGGAGGGTGTTCCAGCCCGAGCGGCCGATGTAGGCCATCACGGACGCGTCGTCGGGGTAGCGGGCCAGCCACTCGTCCGCCTCGTCGCGGCTCGTGCCGGCCTTCACCCCGACAGCGTCGTCACCGAGGAAGGCGAAGATCTTGCCGCGCTCGGCCTCCCCCACCTTGGCCACCACGTCGCCCTCCCAGGGCTGGTCGGGCCAGGCGCCCGGTTTGGACAGGGCGTAGTCGCGCAGCTGGTCGGGCGTCACTCAGCGGGCCCCCGCCTCGACCATCTGCCGGAGCTCCTTCTTGAGCTCCTGGATCTCGTCACGCAGCCGGGCGGCCAGCTCGAACTGGAGCTCCGCGGCGGCGGTGTGCATCTGGTCGGTGAGCCCCTGGACCAGCTCGGCCAGGTCGGCCGACGGCATGCCGGCCAGCTCGGCGGCGTGCCGACCGACGTCCTTGCTGGACAGGCCCGGCACCGGCGCCTTGCCGCGGGACTGCTGGCGGCCGCCGCCACCGAGGAGCTCGGCGGTGTCCTCGTCCTCGCGGGCCAGCATCTCGGTGATGTCGGCGATCTTCTTGCGCAGCGGCTGCGGGTCGACGCCGTTGGCCACGTTGTAGGCCACCTGCTTCTCCCGGCGCCGGTTGGTCTCCTCGATGGCCCTCTCCATCGACGGCGTGACCTTGTCGGCGTACATCACGACCTGGCCGGACACGTTGCGGGCCGCGCGGCCGATCGTCTGGATCAGCGACTTGTCGGAGCGCAGGAAGCCCTCCTTGTCGGCGTCCAGGATCGCCACCAGCGACACCTCCGGGAGGTCGAGCCCCTCGCGGAGCAGGTTGATGCCGACCAGGACGTCGTACTGCCCGAGGCGGAGCTCACGCAGCAGCTCGATCCGCCGCAGCGTGTCGACCTCGCTGTGCAGGTAGCGGGTGCGGACGCCGGCCTCGAGGAGGTAGTCGGTGAGGTCCTCGGACATCTTCTTGGTCAGCGTGGTGACCAGGACGCGTTCGTTCTTCTCGGTGCGGTCGCGGATCTCGTGGATCAGGTCGTCGATCTGGCCCTTGGTGGGCTTGACGATCACCTCGGGGTCGACCAGCCCGGTCGGCCGGATGATCTGCTCGACGACGTCGCCGCCGACCTTGGCCAGCTCGTAGTCGCCCGGGGTCGCGGAGAGGTAGATCGTCTGACCGATGCGCTCGAGGAACTCCTCCCAGCGCAGCGGCCGGTTGTCCATCGCGCTCGGCAGCCGGAAGCCGTGGTCGACCAGGTTGCGCTTGCGGGACATGTCGCCTTCGTACATCCCGCCGATCTGCGGCACGGCGACGTGCGACTCGTCCACGACGAGCAGGAAGTCCTCGGGGAAGTAGTCGAGCAGGCAGTTGGGCGCGGAGCCCGGCGAGCGGCCGTCGATGTGCATCGAGTAGTTCTCGATGCCGGAGCAGGAGCCGACCTGCCGCATCATCTCGACGTCGTAGGTCGTGCGCATCCGCAGCCGCTGCGCCTCGAGCAGCTTGCCCTGCTTCTCGAAGGTCGCGAGCTGCTGCTCGAGCTCGGCCTCGATGCCGTTGATCGCCCGCTCCATGCGCTCGGGGCCGGCGACGTAGTGGGTCGCGGGGAAGACGTGCAGCTCGGTGTCCTCGGTGACCACCTCGCCGGTCAGCGGGTGCAGCGTCATCAGCCGCTCGATCTCGTCGCCGAAGAACTCGACCCGGATCGCGAGCTCCTCGTAGACCGGGAAGACCTCGAGGGTGTCGCCGCGGACCCGGAACGTGCCGCGGGTGAAGGCCATGTCGTTGCGGGTGTACTGGATCTCGACGAGCCGGCGCAGCAGCTGGTCGCGGTCGAGCTCCTCGCCCACCTTGAGCCGGACCATCCGGTCGACGTACTCCTGCGGGGTGCCGAGACCGTAGATGCAGGAGACGGTCGACACCACGATGACGTCGCGCCGGGTCAGCAGCGAGTTGGTCGCCGAGTGCCGGAGCCGCTCGACCTCCTCGTTGATCGAGGAGTCCTTCTCGATGTAGGTGTCCGTCTGCGGGACGTAGGCCTCGGGCTGGTAGTAGTCGTAGTAGGAGACGAAGTACTCGACCGCGTTGTTGGGCAGCAGCTGGCGCAGCTCGTTGGCGAACTGGGCGGCGAGCGTCTTGTTGGGCTGCATCACCAGGGTCGGTCGCTGGAGCTGCTCCACCGCCCAGGCCACGCTCGCGGTCTTGCCGGTGCCGGTCGCACCGAGCAGGACGATGTCCTTCTCCCCGCCCCGGACGCGGCGGGTGATGTCGGCGATCGCGGCCGGCTGGTCGCCCGACGGCTGGTAGTCGGACACCACCTCGAACGGGGCGACCCGGCGCTGCAGGTCGGTCACTGGCCTCATGGCCAAGAGCCTACGACCCACCACCGACACGGTAGATTCTCGCCGTGAGCACCCGACGCAGACCACTCTGGTCGGCGCCCCACCGGGACTCGCTGACCGGGGTCGCCAGGCGGGCCGTGCTGTCCGTGCTCGGGCTCCAGGTGGTGCTGGCCCTGGTGCTCACCCTCGTCGACTCCTACCGGCGCCGCGGCAAGAAGCCCCGTCCGTTCCCCACGACGGCCCCGGCCGCGGTGACCATCGGCGACGGCACCGTGACGACGTACACCTTCGGCCAGGACCTGTACGACGACATGCTGGCCGCCATCGACAGCGCCGAGCAGCGGATCCTCTTCGAGTCCTACATCTGGAAGGCCGACGCCACCGGCGAGGCGTTCAAGCAGGCACTCAGCCGGGCCGCGGGACGCGGGGTGGAGGTCTACGCGGTCTACGACGGCTTCGCGAACCTCGTGGTGTCGCCGCTGTTCAAGCGGTTCGGCCCACGTCTGAAGGTGCTGGAGTACCCCGTCTACAACGCCGGGTGGCGGTTCTTCGACCTGCGCCGCTACGGCCGCGACCACCGCAAGATCCTGGTCGTCGACGACCAGGTGGGGTTCGTCGGCGGCTACAACATCGGGTCGGCGTACGCGACCGAGTGGCGCGACACGCACGTCCGGATCACCGGCCCCGGTGTCTTCGACCTGTCCCGCACCTTCGCGGACTTCTGGAACCTGAACCGGCGGCCGCGACATGGCTCCCGGCCGTTGCTGCTGGAGACCGCGGCCGACTGGGAGCCCCGGATCCGGGTGCACCGCAACGTGCCGAGGCTGTGGATGTTCCCGATCCGCTCGATGTACCTCGAGGCGGTCGCCCGCGCCTCCCACCACATCTGGATGACGCACGCGTACTTCATCCCGGACCCGGACTTCGTCGACGCGATCATGGACGCCGCGCGGCGCGGGGTCGACGTGCGACTGCTGCTGCCGGCCACCTCCAACCACGTCATCGCGGACTGGCTGTCCCGCGGCTACTACGGCGAGATGCTGGCGGCCGGGGTGCGGATCTTCCGGTTCCAGGGCGCCATGGTGCACGCCAAGACCTCGACCATCGACGGCCGCTGGTCGACCGTCGGCACCGCCAACATCGACCGGCTGTCGATGACCGGCAACTACGAGGTCAACGTGGAGTTCATCGACGCCTCGATGGCCGCCCAGATGGAGCGGATCTTCGAGACGGACCTCTCCAACGCCGTGGAGCTGACCGCGGAGACCTGGGCCGCGCGCGGGGTGCACCGCAAGTTCACCGAGATGGTGCTCGCGCCGCTGCGCCCGCTCCTCTGAGACGCCTCCGGTCCTGAGAGCCCCGCCCGCCGCTGAGCCCGAAACCGGGCATACCGGCCAGACGCCTGGGTACGTCGTGAGGGAGGGAAAACCGACACTCCTGGGAGGGAGAGACGTGCAGGTGGAGAAGGAGGCCGTAGCGGATGCGCTGCGGCGGCAGGGCGACCACGACAAGGCGCAGCAGGCGGAGTGTGCACTCCCCCGGCACGTCGACACGGAGCGGGACGCAGGTCTGCTGCACCGGCTCGACGTCGACGTCGACGACCTCGACGGTGACTGACCACCCAAGCCCGTTCCCGAGGAGTCCATGACACCGCGCACGCCGGGCGACTCGGTCGTGCTGACCCGCGACCAGCGCGGCCACGCGGCGGCAGGTTCGAGAGACCTCTCCTATGGCCCGTACACCTGCCGCAGGTACGTCGGCAGCAGGTCCGGCGTCACTGCGGGGAGCGCCACCAGCAACCGGCCTCTGTCGTCGTCCGCCAGCCACGCCGGAACCAGGTGCCAGCCGTCCTCGAACCTCCAGGGCACGTAGCCCAGCCTGACGTCGCGCGCCCGCGCGGAGCGGGCGCACTCCGGCGCGACCGTCGGCGACGCGCACCGCAGACCGCCGGCCGCCACTCCGTCGGGAGCGACGAGCTCGGCGAGGGGCCGGACCCGGTACGTCGCGACGGGGGTCGCCTCACCGAGCCACCCGGTGGCCGCCCGGACGCCGGCCTGGTCGACGAGCACGCCGTTCGGCAGACCGCGTGTGCTGCGCCCCGCCAGGGTCGGGTCCACGGACAGCAACGCTGCCCCGTCCTCACGTGCCATCCGGGTCGCGGCCACGTCGGTGCCCGCGGCGGCGAGCACCCGGCGGGCCACACGTCGCGCGGCCGGCTCCGTCACCGCAGCACCCGTCCGGTCGGCCCGGGTCCGAGCGCACTCCGCGAGCAGGGCCGCGGTCGCGGTGCCGTCGACGTCCTGGCAGTCCGCACCGTCGCGCGCGAAGGCCCACTGCTGCCCCGCGGCGATGGCGACGACCAGCACGGCGCCTCCGTCGTCCTCGTAGCGCAGCGTCCCCCTGGCCGAGGTCCGAAGGGCCGGGTCCAGCCCGAGCGTCCGGGCCAGCCGGTCCGCGCGCGCGTCCAGGTCCGGAAGGCGGTCGCCCAGGCGGTAGGCCGGCACCGTCGCCGGAGCCGGCGCGTCCTGGGGCCACGTCACCCGCCCACGATCCCGGACCGGCTGCGTGACGCGGGTGACGAAGGTCCAGGTGCCGTGCGAGTGGTCGGGAAGTGCGGTCCCGGGGGGAAGGGGCGTGGCCGCGGGATGCACGCGGATGCGCGCTTCCTCCGGCGGCCCGCCGGGCGGGTCCGGCACCACGCGAGGGCCTCCGCACGCTGCGACGAGCACCGCCGACAGCAGCACGGCTGCCGTCGGTGTCACGACCCTCGGTCGACGTCCCATCCCGCTCCCCCGTTCCCTCGCCACCCGAGTATCCGGGCGGGAGGGCGGCGGTGGGGCGGTTTCAGTCGTTCGCGGTCGACACGTCGAGATCACCGTCGGCGTACCAGCGGCGGATCACCTTCTTGTCGAACTTGCCGACCGAGGTGCGCGGCACCGCCTCGATGAACGTCCAGGCGTCCGGCAGCTGCCACTTGGCCACGGACTCGGCGAGGAACGCCCGCAGCTCCGCGGGCTTCACGGTCGCGCCCTCCCGCAGCACGACGGACGCGAGCGGCCGCTCCTGCCACTTCTCGTCGGGGATGCCGACGACGGCGGCCTCCTGCACGTCGGGGTGCGCCATGAGGGCGTTCTCGAGGTCGACCGACGAGATCCACTCGCCGCCGGACTTGATGACGTCCTTGGAGCGGTCGGTCAGCGTGATGTAGCCGAGCGGGTCGAGCTTGCCGACGTCGCCGGTGCGCAGCCAGCCGTCGCGGAACTTCTCCGGGTCGTCGTCCTTGTAGTAGGCGCCGGTCACCCAGGCGCCGCGCACCTCGAGCTCACCGACCGCATCGCCGTCGCGCGGGAGGACGTCGCCGGACTCGCCGACGATCCGCCCCTCGATGCCCGGGAGCAGCCGGCCCTGGCCGCCGCGGTAGTGCCACTCCTCGTCGCCGTCCACGCCGGCCGGGGGCCGCGCCACCGAGGCCACGGGCGACGTCTCGGTCATCCCCCAGGCCTGCACCATGTGGATGCCGTGCCGCTCGCCGAGCGCCTTCTGCAGCGCCACGGGCACGGCGGAGCCGCCGCACAGCACCAGCCGCAGGTGGTCGGAGAGCTTGATGTCCTCGTGCTGGTCGAGGTAGCCGAGCACGTCGTTCCAGACCGTCGGCACCGCACCGGAGATGGTCGGACGCACCTCCCGCATGAACCGGCAGAGCGGGTCCGCCTGAAGCCACCGGTCCGGCATGGTCAGGGAGGCACCGGTCATGACGGCTGCGTAGGCCAGGCCCCAGGAGTTCGCGTGGAACATCGGCACGATCGGCAGCACCCGGTCGGACCAGGTGAGGCCGCCGGTGATGCCCATGCCGACGGCCATCGAGTGGAGGTACGACGACCGGTGGCTGTAGACCACGCCCTTCGGGTGGCCGGTCGTGCCGGAGGTGTAGCACATCGCCGCGGCGTCGCGCTCGTCGATCGTGGGCCAGTCGAAGCTGTCGTCCGCGGCGTCGAGCAGCTCGTCGTACAGGTGCACCTGCTTGCCGGTGGCCCGCAGGGCGTCGAGGTTGGCGGCCTTCGCGTCCGGTCCGGCGACCACCACGTGCTCGACGGTCTCGAAGCTCGGCAGCTGCTTGGCCAGCAGGTCGACGAGCGAGTCGTCGACGATGACGACCTTGTCCTCGGCGTGGTTGGCGATGTAGGTCAGCTGCTCCGGGAACAGCCGGATGTTCAGCGTGTGCAGCACCGCGCCCATCGACGGGATGGCCAGGTAGGCCTCGAGGTGCTCGCCGTTGTTCCACTGGAAGGTGCCGACCCGGTCGTCGCCGGTGACGCCGAGCCCCCGCAGGGCGTTGGCCAGCCGGGCGGCGCGACGCCCGAGGTCGGCGTACGACTGCGAGCGCGACCCGTCGGCGGTGGCCGTGATGACCTGCCCGTCGCCGTTGACCTCCGCCCCGTGCCTCAGGATCGCCTGGATCGTGAGCGGAAAGTCCTGCATCGTGCTGCGCATCGTGTGCCTACCTCCACGTGTGTCGTCCACCACCTGCAGGCATCCTGCCGACTCCCTCCAAGCCCGTCCAGCGATCCGGGGCACCGTCCCACCAGGGCAGGTTGATCTAGGGTCGCGGGATGGATCCCGAGCTGAAGTCCGTGTCCCGCAAGGCCTGGGGCGACCTGGAGGTGCTGCACGTCGTCGGCTACTTCGCCCCCGAGGTCACCGAGGAGTACGTCGACCTGGGACTCCACCCGCAGCTCGCCTACTTCCCGGGACGCGCCGCCGCGTTCGGTGAGGCCGGCCCGGGGCTGACGGTCGCGACGTTCTACGTCTTCGCGCCGTGGCTGGTCGAGGCGGCGCTGCCCGCGGCGTGGCAGACGACCACCCCGGAGAAGGTGGTCGCCGCGCGCCGCAACGGCATCAGCCGGGCCCTCGGGAAGACGCTGGGGAACCCGGACGTGACCGAGGCGCTGGCGATCGCCCGCGACGTGTGCGCGGCGCTGTCGCCGCAGGGCCGCCCGCTGTTCGCCGCGCACGCCGGGCTGCCGTGGCCCGAGGACGACCTGCTCGCGCTGTGGCATGCCGCGACCCTGGTGCGTGAGCACCGCGGCGACGGTCACGTCGCGGTCCTGCAGACCCATGACCTGGACCCGGTCGAGGCGACGGTTCTCGGCGGACTGTGGTCGGGGTCAACCCGCTTCCTCCGCAAGACCCGGGGCTGGTCAGACGAGGAGTGGGACGCGGCGACCGACCGGCTCCGCGAGCGGGGCTGGCTCGACGCCGACGGCGAGCTCACGGACGTGGGCCGCGCCGAGCGCCAGGGCCTCGAGGACGACACCGACCGGCTCGCGGCCGAGGGCTGGTCCGCGGTCGGGGCCGAGCGGACGGCTCGGCTGCACGAGCTGGTGGCTCCGTTGCGGCGCACGATCCAGGCGTCGGACCTCCTGCCGAGGTCGCTGGGCGGCGGACCCCGCTAGGACACGCCGCGAAGAAGTGCCGCGTCGGCGGGCGCGGCATCCGCGCCCGGTCCGGAGAGCGGAGGCGCGAGCGCGCAGGTCAGCCGCGGCCCGGGATCCGCATGATCCGGTAGAGGGTCAGGGCGGCGTTCAGGTCGCCCTTCACCTTCAGCGCACCACGCACCACCCCGGTCACAGGGTTGAGGTGGCCGGTCACGAGCTTGAGGAACTGCGCACCCCCGAGCACCAGGGTCGCGTCCCGGTCGCCGTCCGCGTCCCGCTCCGCGCGGCAGCGGCCCCGGTCGACGTACACGGTGACGCGGTCGCTGCCGCCGTCCGGGCGCCCGTCGATGCGGAAGGCGACGGCGAGCGAGGCGTCGGCGGCCCGTTGCTCGTCGAGGAACTCCGGCAGCCGGGTGAACACCTGGTCGAGGACCACCTCGCGGAACCCACCGGACATCAGCCGGTCGAGGTGCCGGTCCTTGACGCCCTTGAGCATCGCCGCGGCCTGCTCCGGGTCGACCGCGGACGGGTCGACCGCCACGCCGGGGCGGCCCGGCACCCGGAACACGCCGCCGACGCGGAGCGCGAGCTGCTCGTCGCCGTCGACCCGCAGCCGGTCGCCGAGGAGCAGCAGCGCGGCGTTGCGTCCGCCGGAGACCATCCGGACGAAGTCGAGGGCCGCCAGGCTGATCGTGACGTCCGGCCGGTGCGTGCCCGCCGGCGCGACCGCGACACCTGCCCCGTCGAAGACGAGCACGTGCACCTCGGGTGGGCCCTGCGGCACGTCGACCCGGAACTCGACGACGCCCTCGACCTCGGCCAGCGGCGCCGGGAGGGCGAACTCCCCCAGCCGTCCAAGCACCTGCCGGACCGCAGACGTCCGGAGGTGGGGTACGTCGACCAGCCGCGCCAGCTCGCGGTCGGTGAGGGCGGCGACGAGCCCGACGACACGCTCGGCGTTCTCGGTGGCGAAGAACGCGTCGGCCTCCTCCGGCGTGTGGTCCAGCAGGTCGAGGGCGGAGTTCACGCGCGGCATCCGGTCACCATAGTGCGCGGACAGGGTACGTTCAGGTTGCCGTCATCCGGGCCCTCTTGACTGGACGCTGGGCGCCGGGTGCAGGGCTCGGGCCGTGACTGGGAAGGCAGCTGATGACCCTCGAGAAGGGACCCCGCGGAGCCGGGCTCGTCGACATCGTCTCCGGCAGCTTCGGCGCCGGCCACGACGCGGCCGCCCGGGAGATCGCGGGACGTTTCGAGGAGCGGGGCTACCTCACGCGCACCTGGGACGTCGTCGACCTGTTCCCGCTGGGCGTCGGTCGGCTGCTGCGGGCGTCCTACCTCCAGCAGCTCCGGCACGCGCCCGGCACGTGGGGGTCGCTGCTGCGCGGCCTCCAGCACTCCGACCGGTCGGCCCAGGTCGCGTCCCGCGCGCTCGCCATCACGGCGCCGGGGCTGCTGCGGATCGCGGCCGACGGTCCGGACCTCATCGTGTCGACCCACCCGTTCGCCAGCCAGAGCCTCGGCCGGCTGCGGGGCGCCGGCCGGATCGACGTACCCGTGGTGACCTACCTGACCGACATGTCGGTGCACCCGTTGTGGGTGCACCCGTCGGTGGACCTGCACCTGGCTCTGCACCCGATCCCGGCGGCCCAGGCCCGTTCGCTGGGCGGCCGGGCCACCGTGGTGGACCCACTCGCCGGCTGCCCCCGACCGCTGCACCTCGTCGAGCCGGTCACGGCCCTGCGCCGCAGGCTCGGTCTGCCGGTCTCCGAGCCGCTGGCCCTGGTCACCGGTGGGGCGTACGGCATCGGGGCCCTGGACCGGGCGGCCGCGGACGTGTCCGGCACCGGTCTCGCCCACCCCGTCGTGCTGTGTGCCCGCAACACCGCGCTCCGCGACCACCTGCGGGGCCGGCCGGGGGTGACCGCGCTCGGGTGGCGCGACGACCTGCCCGACGTGCTGGCCGCCGTCGACGTCGTCGTGCAGAACGCCGGCGGCTTCACCTCCCAGCAGGCACTGGCCGCCGGTGTCCCGCAGGTGAGCTACCGCTGCATCCCCGGGCACGGCGAGACCAACGCGGCCGCACTGGAGCAGGCGGGCCAGGTGGCCTGGGCACGCACGGCCGCCGACCTGCCGCGGGTGCTGGGCGAGGCACTGGCCCGGCCACCCGTGCGTGACACCGTCCGGAAGTCCTCGGGCCACGACCTGGTGGACGTGGTGTTCCCGGAGCGGGTCCCGGTCGTCGCATGAGCCTGCTCCGCTCCGCTGCGGGGCTCGGGGCCGTGGCTCAGTTCGGCCCGGCTCTGACGTCGGTGACCCCGCTGCGCCGGGTCCTGCTGCCCTCCTTGGCGGGCGTCAGCCGCCACCCGCACGTGGCGCTGACCTACGACGACGGGCCCGACGCCTCGACACCGGAGTTCCTCGACCTGCTGGACCGCCACGGGGTCACCGCGACGTTCTTCCTGCTCGGCGCGCACGTCGAGCGGCACCGCGCCGTGGTCCGCGACCTGCACGCCCGCGGGCACGAGCTCGCCGTGCACGGGTGGGACCACCGGTGCGTCGCCTGGAAGCGGCCGGGACGCCTCGTCGACGACCTGCACCGCACGGTGGACGCGCTCGCCACGCTGACCGGCGCCCCGGTGCGGTGGTACCGCCCGCCCTACGGCGTGCTCACCGCGGAGGCCCTGGCCGCGGCCCGCTCCGCCGGGCTGAGGACCGTGCTCTGGTCGGCCTGGGGACGCGACTGGGAGCGGTCGGCGACCGCCGAGTCCGTGGCGCACCGGGTGACGGCCGCGCTGCGCCCCGGCGGCACCGTGCTGCTGCACGACTCCGACCGCACGTCGGCGCCGGGGTCCTGGCGCGCCACGCTGGCCGCGTCGGACCTGCTGCTCACGGACTGGTCGATGAAGGGGTACGACGTCGGTCCCCTGCGCGACCACCGTCCCTTCTAGGGGCGATCGGCGAGCGCCCACCAGGTGTCCATCCGGGCGACGGCCTCGGCGGCCCGACCCTGCCGGCCGATCCGCGCGCAGCGGAACAGGAACGCCGCGATCCCGGCGGTGCCCTGCATCCAGCCGACGCCCGGCGGGAGCAGCGGCTCGGGGTTGCGGTGCTCGACGAACCGCCAGCAGGCGCGGTCCCCGTCGACCAGCGCCCGGTCGACGAGCGTGTCGGCGAGGTGCAGCGCGAACGCGAGGTCGTCGTCGTGGCCGAGGCGCTGCCAGGCGTCGAGCAGGACGTCGCCCACGCCGGCCGTGCCGCAGCAGCGTCCGTCGTTGTCCCAGAAGCCGGGATGCAGCCGCTCGGGAATCCCGGAGGTCCGGACGCTGTGCAGGCACCGCCGGTGCCAGGACAGCGTCGGCTCCCCCGCGACGTCGTCGACGCCCGCGTGGTCCAGGGCGAGGAACAGCAGGGACGTGCCGGTCGGGCCGTGGCACCAGGTGTAGGTCACCGGGTCGTAGTCCCGGCCCTCGGGGAAGGGCACCTGCCGCGGCACCGTGAACCCGTCGTCCGAGGTGTCCGCGAGCGTGACCAGGTGCTCGGCTCCGCGGCGTGCGGCATCGACGAGGTCGGGCCGGTCGAGCGTGACACCGGCGGCGGCCAGCGCGGCCGCGATCCCGGCGAGGCCGTGCGAGAAGTTCGGCATGTCGCCGCCCGCCACGACCTGGAAGCGGTGCGGCACGAACGGCCAGTCGAGCCCGGTGGGGTGCTCCTCGGCCTCCGCCAGCAGGATGTCCGCCGCCTGCTCCGCGAGGCCACGGGCACCGGGGACGGCGTACCGGTGGGCCCAGAGGGCGCCGAGCAGCACCGCTCCGGTGCCGAGGGTCACGTCGTTGATCCGGGCGTCGGGGAGCGCACGGGGTGGCCCGACGATCTTCTGCGGCCAGCCGTCGGCGCCGGCGAGCGCGGCGAGCCGGGCGACCGCCTCCTCGGCACCGTCCGCGTCCAGCGCGGTCAGCGCACCGATCGTGCTGACCAGGCCGTCGAAGTACGTCGTGTCGGTGGTCTCCGCCACCGTCGCGCGGAGCCGGGTCGTGATCGCGTCGGCGAGCGCGGACTCCTCGGCGGTCCAGGCGCGGGCGAGGCGGATCTCCGCGAGGACGTGCGCGAGCCCGGCGACGCCGCTGTGCATGCCGTCCCGGTCGGACGGCGGCTCGGCCGTGGGCGGGTCCGTCACCGCGGTGGGCATCCACGGCCCGTGCGCGTCGTGGCGCACCTGGTCGAGGACCCACCGCCACGCGGCCCGGGCGGTCCGCCCGTGGAGGTCGGCGCTCACCGTCGGGACGCCGGGAGGTGGGTGCGCGGCGCCATCCGCGGGCCACGGCGCGGCCGGGACAGCCCCGCGAGCTCGACCAGGCGCTGCACGCGGTAGCGGTGCGGACGGTAGGGCTCGAGCAGCTCGGCGAGCCCGTCGTCGTCGACCTCCTGGCCGGTCAGCGCCCAGCCGACGTTCTTCGCGATGTGGTAGTCGCCGAAGCTCACCGCGTCGGCGTCGCCGTGCGCCCGGAACCGCACCTCCGCGCTCGTCCAGACGCCGATGCCGGGCAGGGACCGCATCCGCCGGTCGGCCTCGTCGTGGGCCAGCCCGGCGGTGCGCTCCAGCGAGGGAGCGACCTGGGCGGCCCGCACCACGGCGCGGGACCGGGCCGGGTCGACGTGCAGGCGCAGCCACTCCCAGGACGGGACCATCCGGAGAGTCTCGGCCGACGGCTGCACCCAGACGCCGCGCTCGGCCCCGGCGCCGGGCGCCCGCTCCCCGAACCGGTAGACGAGCTGCCGGAAGGCCCCGAGCGCCTCCTGCCCGGTGACCTTCTGCTCGATGATCGCGGGCACGAGCGCCTCCATCACCAGGCCGGTGCGGCACACGCGCCAGTGCGGCCGTCGCCGGTGCGCGTCCGCGAGCACCGGGTGGGTCGGCGCGAAGCCCGCGGGGTCGTCGTCGGCGCCGAGCATCGACGGCACGCTCTCCAGGGCCCAGGCGGCGCCGTCGCCCCAGGCGTGCGCGTGCACCTCTCCGTCGGCCGGCCGGGCGCGCAGCCGCAGCGTGGCCGTGCCCTCCGGCGTGCGGATGCCGCGCCACACGGTGCCGTCGTCGTCGGTGCGGAACGTCGGGTCGGCACCGCCCTTGCGGAGGATCGACAGCGTCGTGCCGACCGCGCAGGGCCAGTCGGGCCGCCACACGCGCTCCTGCCCCTCCGTCACGACGCCAGAGTATGTCGGTGAGGTCGGACAGAATGACGGACGTGCTCCTTCACGACCTGGTCACCGCGTCCGCGGCCGTCGGCGCGACGCGCTCGCGCAAGGCCAAGACCGCGGCGCTGGCCACCGCGCTGGCCGAGGCCTCGCCCGACGAGGTGGTCACCGCGACGTCGTACCTCTCCGGCGTGCTGCGCCAGCGTCGCACCGGCCTGGGCTGGCGAGGTCTGACCTCGCTGCCGGAGCCGGCGCTAGAGAGCACGCTCACGGTGTCCGAGGTCCACGGCGCCTTCGAGGAGATGGCGTCTCTGGCCGGCGCCGGGTCGCAGGCCCGGCGCACCGAGCTCGTCGAGGCGCTGTTCGGGCGGGCCACCGCCGACGAGCAGACCTACCTCCGCGGCCTGGTCACCGGCGAGCTCCGGCAGGGCGCCCTCGACGGGCTGATGCTCGAGGCCGTCGCCCTGGCCGCCGACGTGCCGGCGGCGGCGGTGCGCCGCGCCTCGATGTTCGCCGGCTCCACCCTCCCCGTCGCGGCGGCCGCGCTCACCGGCGGCGTCGACGCACTGGCGGAGTTCGGGCTCCAGCCTGGCCGCCCGGTGCGGCCGATGCTCGCCTCGGCGGCCGACACCGTGGAGGAGGCGATGGCCAAGGCCGCGCCGGGCGGTGGCGAGGTCGCGGTCGACAGCAAGCTCGACGGCATCCGGATCCAGGTGCACAAGCGCGACGGCCGGGTGCACGTCTACACCCGCTCCCTCGACGAGATCACCGACCGGGTCCCGGAGGTCGTCGAGGCGGTCGAGACGGTGCCGGCGCACACCCTGGTGCTCGACGGTGAGGCGATCGCGCTCACTCCGGACGGACGCGCCCGCCCCTTCCAGGAGACCGGCGCCCGCACCGCCAGCCGGGTCGACGTGGCGACGCTGCGCGCCCAGGTGCCGCTCACCTCCTACTTCTTCGACCTGCTGCACGTCGACGGCGAGGACCTCGTCGACGCACCCGGACACCAGCGGTTCGCCCGGCTCTCCGAGGTGCTGCCGCCGGCGCTCGTCGTGCCGCGCACCGTCACCCGTGACCCGGCGCAGGCCCGGGCACTGTTCGACGAGGTGGTCGCCGCCGGCCACGAGGGCGTGGTGGTCAAGTCCCTCGACGCGCCGTACGACGCCGGGCGGCGGGGAGCCGCCTGGGTCAAGGTCAAGCCGCGGCACACCCTCGACCTGGTCGTGCTCGCGGTGGAGTGGGGCAGCGGGCGGCGCCAGGGCTGGCTGTCCAACATCCACCTCGGCGCGCGCGACCCGGAGACGGGCGGCTTCGTGATGCTCGGCAAGACCTTCAAGGGCATGACCGACGAGATGCTGGCGTGGCAGACCGAGCGCTTCCTGGCGCTGGAGGAGTCCCGCACGTCGTACGTCGTGACCGTGCGGCCGGAGCAGGTCGTGGAGATCGCCTTCGACGGCATCCAGACCTCGTCGCGCTACCCCGCCGGCATGGCGCTGCGGTTCGCCCGGGTGCTGCGCTACCGCGACGACAAGACCGCCGACGAGGCCGACACCGTCGAGATGGTCCGGTCGCTGCACACGACATAACCGGTGTACACCTCGTGCAACCGGGCGTTGCACGGACGTAGCATGAAGCCATGACCACGCAGTCGATCGAGCCGAAGCCCGACGGCCGTCGCACCGCGGCCGCGGCCCGGCGCCGGCGCCGGGAGAAGGAGATCCTGGACGCGACGCGGGCGCTGTTCGACGCCCGCGGAGTGCGGGACGCGCAGATCGAGGACATCGCCGGGGCCGTCGGCATCAACCGCGCGATCATCTACCGGCACTTCTCCGGCAAGGAGGAGCTGTTCGCGCTGACCCTGGTCGGCTACCTCGAGCAGCTCGCGACGCGCCTGAAGGACGCCGACGACGAGAGGGCCACTCCCGAGGACCGGCTGCGCGCGCTGACCGCGGCGTTCGTCGACTACGGACTGGAGTACCCCGCGTTCGTGGACTGCGCCCTCGAGCTGATGCGGCGCACCGGCCCGGAGCTGCTCGACGAGATCAGCGAGGGCGCGATGTACCGCCTCGGCCGCGGCATCGCCACCTGCCTGGCCACCCTGGCCGGCACCATCCGGGCCGGCGTCGACGCCGGCGTCTTCCACACCGACGACGTCGACCTGCTGGCCAACACGCTCTACGCCAGCGGCCTCGGCGGCATGCAGCTCGCCCGGGTCGGGATGCTGGTGAAGGAGGCCGCCCCCGGCATCCCGACGACCGCCCGGCTGTCCGCCGAGCAGGTCAAGGACCACCTGATCGCGGCGAGTGTCGCGATGGCCGTCGGCGCGGGGTAGGCCACCAGCCCGCCGCCGGCCCGTCGTGATGGCAGCATGCGGCCCATGTCGACGCCGGTGACGCGCAGCGAGGAGCCTGTCGCTCCGGCTCCGACGGTGCGCCCGGCGCGCACGTGGTGGCGTCGGCCGGTCTTCCGCTCCGCCGTGGGCATCGCCGTGTTCGCGTTCCTGGTGGTCACCCCGCTGGTCGCGTCCCGCCACCTGGTGTGGGACCTCGGGCACGGGTGGACGCTCGACCTCGACCCGAGGGACGTGGCTGGATACGCCGCGTTCCTGCTGCTGCCCTTCTACCGCCGCACGTCGCACCGCAAGCGGGACCTGCTGATCGTGGCCCTGGTGCCGTTCTACGGGCAGCTCGTCGCCGCCACGATCGTGTCCCGGCTGATCGCGCTGCCCCGGCGCGACTGGACGCCGCGGGTCGACGAGCTGCCCCGCGTCGTACGCATCCCTGGCGGGCGGGGCGCCTACGTGCTGCCGCCGAGCTTCCCGGCGGCGGAGCTGCTGCGCGACCGAGTGGTGCCGCAACCCCGACCACGACCATCCGTACCTCTCGTGGGAGGACGCGCAGACCCTGTTCTGCCAGAGCGCGCGTGGTTAGGGTCACGCCCATGGACTGGACCCTGGAAGTCGTCGTGCTCCCGGTGAGCGACCTGGCCCGCTCGATCGCGTTCTACCGCGACCAGGTGGGCTTCGCCCTCGACCACGAGACCGAGAACGAGCACATGCACGTCGCACAGCTCACCCCGACCGGGTCGGGCTGCTCGATCGTGATCGGCAACCTGCCGTCGCAGAACCAGATGGAGCCGGGCTCGATGCACGGCCTGCAGCTGGTCGTCGCCGACGCGGCCGCGGCCCGCGAGGAGCTGGTCGGCCGCGGTGTCGAGGCCAGCGAGATCACGGTCTTCGACGAGCGCGACGGCGGCACGTTCTTCGGGTTCAGCGACCCCGACGGCAACTCCTGGGCGGTGCAGCAGCTCAAGGTGCGTGGCGACACGCCGCTGATCCCGCACGACCACCGGGACCGCTTCGGCGCGTAGGGCGCGTCGCGGTCAGCGCTCCAGGATCGCGGTCACGCCCTGGCCGCCCGCGGCGCAGATCGAGATCACGCCCTTGCCGGAGCCCTTCTCGGCCAGCAGCTTGGCGAGCGTGGCGACGATCCGGCCGCCGGTGGCCGCGAACGGGTGACCGGCCGCCAGCGAGGAGCCGGCCACGTTGAGCTTGGTCCGGTCGATCTGGCCGAGCGGCGCGTCGAGGCCGAGCCGCTCCTTGCAGAAGATCGGGTCGTCCCAGGCCTTGAGGGTGGCCAGCACCTGCGACGCGAACGCCTCGTGGATCTCGTAGAAGTCGAAGTCCTGCAGCGAGTGGCCCTCGCGCTCGAGCATCCGCGGCATGGCGTAGGCCGGGGCCATCAGCAGCCCCTCGCCGCCGTGCACGTAGTCGACCGCGGCGGTCTCGTAGGCCGTGAAGTAGGCCAGCACGTCCCAGCCGCGCTCCTTCGGCGTACTCCTCCGAGCACAGCAGCACCGCGGAGGCGCCGTCGGTGAGCGGCGTGGAGTTCGCGGCGGTCATGGTGGCCGCCTCGCCCTTGCCGAAGACCGGCTTGAGCTTGGCGAGCTTCTCGACCGAGGAGTCGGCGCGCAGGTTCTGGTCGCGCTCGAGGCCCTGGAACGGCGTGACCAGGTCGTCGAGGAAGCCGCGGTCGTACGCCGCGGCGAGGTTCTTGTGCGAGGCGACGGCGAGCTCGTCCTGCTCCTCGCGGCCGATCTGCCACTCGAGGGCGGTCAGCGCGGCGGACTCACCCATGGACAGGCCGGTCCGGGGCTCGCTGTTCTGCGGGATCGCGGGTGCGAGGTGCTGGGGGCGGATCTTGGTCAGCGCCGCGAGCCGGCCCTGCAGGCTCTTGGCGCGGTTGGCCTCGAGCAGGATCTTGCGGAGCCGCTCGTTGACCGCGATCGGCGCGTCGGAGGTGGTGTCGGTGCCGCCGGCGATGCCGACCTCGATCTGGCCGAGGGCGATCTTGTTCGCGACCTGGATGGTCGCCTGGATGCCGGTGTCGCAGGCCTGCTGGATGTCGTAGGCCGGGGTCTCCGGGGCGAGCCGGGAGCCCAGCACCGCCTCGCGGGTGAGGTTGAAGTCCCGGGAGTGCTTGAGCACCGCGCCCGCGACGACCTCACCGAGCCGCCGGCCCTGGAGGCCGTAGCGCGCGACCAGCCCGTCGATCGCGGCGGTGAGCATGTCCTGGTTGGACGCCGTGGCGTAGACCGTGTTGGAGCGGGCGAAGGGGATCCGGTTGCCGCCGACGACGGCGACCCGGCGGGTGGTGGCCTGGCCTAGGGACATGGCACGTGCTCCTCACGGGTTGGGCTAAATTACTGCTGGGTACAGTCTGGCCCCGACGCCCGCGGAAGCAAACGCACTGAGGCCCACGTCACGAACTGTGGACCCTGAGTGTCACACCCGGTTACATGTTCCGGAACCGGCCGAGAAGGAGAGCGAACCCCGATGAGCGACCGCTACCAGTCCCTGATCCACACCCCCGTCGGACAGCTGTTGGCCAAGAACCTCGGTCTCCCGAACCCGACCCGCCTCGAGCGCTGGACCGAGGGCGCCCCGCTCGTCACCGGCAGCGTGGCGGTCGGCGGCGACGGCCGGCTCGGCAAGACGCTGGTGACCACCCTCGACGAGCTCGGCATCGCCTCGGTCGAGGACCCGTCCGCGGACCAGAAGTACAAGGGTCTGGTCTTCGACGCCACCGGCATCACCTCCTCGGACCGGCTCGCCGACCTCCAGGAGTTCTTCACCCCGCTGCTGCGCAGCCTCGAGACCTGCCCGCGCATCGTCGTGCTCGGCACTCCCCCGGAGTCCACGAACTCCGCGCAGGAACGCGTCGCGCAGCGCGCCCTGGAAGGCTTCACCCGTTCGCTCGGCAAGGAGGTCGGCCGCGGCGGCACCGTCCAGCTCGTGTACGTCGCCCCCGCCGCCGACGGGGCGCTGGCCTCGACGCTCGCGTTCCTGCTCTCCCCCAAGTCGGCCTACGTCTCCGGCCAGGTCGTCCGGATCGGCGTGCACGGTGCGACCGCCGTCGCCGAGGAGGTCGAGGACTGGGCGAAGCCGCTCGCCGGCAAGGTCGCGGTGGTCACCGGCGCGAGCCGCGGCATCGGCGAGCAGATCGCCCGGGTGCTGCACCGCGACGGCGCGAAGATCCTCGGGATCGACGTACCCCAGGCGGCGAGCGAGCTGCAGGCGGTCACCCGCGAGCTCGACGGCGACCACCTGACGCTCGACATCACCACCAAGGACGCACCGCAGCGGATCGCGAAGTTCGTCAAGGACACGTACGGCGGTGTGGACGTCGTCGTGCACAACGCCGGCATCACCCGCGACAAGCGGCTGATGAACATGAAGCGCGACACCTTCGCCTCCGCGATCGCGGTCAACCTGACGGCGCCGGAGCGGATCACCGCCGAGCTGCTGAAGCAGAAGCTCGTCAACGAGAACGGCCGGATCATCGGCGTCGCCTCGATCGCGGGCATCGCCGGCAACATGGGCCAGACCAACTACGCGGCGTCCAAGGCCGGCGTCATCGGCTTCGTGGACAGCCTCGCCGACGAGCTCGAGCACGGCATCACCGTCAACGCGGTGGCGCCGGGCTTCATCGAGACCAAGATGACCGCCGCGGTCCCGTTCGCCACCCGCGAGGTCGGCCGCCGGCTGAACGCGCTGTCGCAGGGCGGCCTGCCGGTCGACGTCGCCGAGACGATCGCGTGGTACGCCAACCCCGCCTCGACCGCCGTCAACGGCAACGTCGTGCGGGTCTGCGGCCAGATGATGCTGGGCGCATGAGCACCGGCGAGCCCCGTGTCGTCGACGGCAGCCCGTCGACGCTGCCGCTGATGCTCAAGGCGGCACTGCCGGTGCTGCCCGGCGCGAGCCTCGTGCCCGGTGTCCGCAAGACCGGTGGCGACCTCCCGGACCTGGCGCTGACCCGGCACGACGTCCCCGTCGACCGCGCGCACCTGGCGGCCTACTCCGAGGTGTGCGGCTTCCCGCTCAAGGAGACGCTCCCGGTCACCTACCCGCACATGCTGGCCTTCGGCCTGCACATGGCGATCATGACCGACGGGTCGTTCCCCTTCCCGGCGATCGGCACCGTGCACCTGGAGAACTCCATCACCCAGCACCGGCCGATCCTGGCCACCGAGCGGCTTCAGGTGACGGCCCGCCCCGACCACCTGCGGCCGCACCCGAAGGGCACGGTCTTCGACCTGCTCACCACCGTGCACTCCGGCGGCGAGCCGGTGTGGGAGGAGACCAGCACCTTCCTGCGGCTCGGGAAGAGTGATCTCGACAAGCTCGATCGACCCGGGCAGGCAGCCGGGAAGCAGCCGGGAAGCGGCCGGAGCTGCAGCTCGAGCAGCCGGAGTCGACCGGCACCGCGTGGAAGCTGGCCGGCGACCTCGGCCGGCGCTACGCCGCGGTGTCCGGCGACCACAACCCGATCCACCTCTACGCGCTGACCGCCAAGGCGTTCGGCTTCCCGCGGCAGATCGCGCACGGCATGTGGAGCAAGGCCCGCTGCCTGGCCGCCCTCGACGGCCGGCTCCCCGACGCCGTGACCACCGAGGTGGCGTTCAAGAAGCCGATCCTGCTGCCCGGGACGGTCACCTTCGGGTCCGCCCGCCACGCGGACGGCTACGCGTTCGCGCTGGCCCGGCCGAAGGACGGCAAGCCGCACCTGCTCGGAAGGTTCCGGCCCGCGGAGGTCTGACCGCCCGCGCTGCCAGGACGACGCCATGACCGACGCCGCTGCGGACGACGCGATGGGGCGCCACGAGCAGGTCCTCGAGCTGCGCAAAGAGGCGTCCACGATGGCGCTCTACGTGGCGGTCTGCCTGCTCGCGGCCCTCACCGCGCTGCCCGAGCCAGCGGCGCACGCGAAGGTCACCCCGCTCATCTGGGGGTCACCGTCGGGCTCGCCGTCGTGCACTGGTTCGCGTTCCGCGTCTCGGCACGCCTGGTGGCCTCGGGCCGGCTCCGCCCCCGAGACGTGGAGCTGGCAGGCGCCCAGCTGGTCGGCGCGTCGAGTGGCCCTGCTGCCGCCGTCGCGGTCGAGTCCTGCAAGCACCGGCCGGCCTCGCGGGACACTGACGCCTGGGGGTGACCGGCCAGTAACAAAACCGGCGGGTGCTCGTTTGGGATGCATGCGCCGGCTCGTGAGCACCGTCACCCTGTCTCTGCTGTGCGGCCTGGTCGCGTTCCTGCCGCCCGGCACGGCCCAGGCCGCCTCGGCGTGGAAGGAGCGGCCCGCGACGTACGGCGTCCACGTCGACGAGGACGTCCCGGTCACGATGTCCGACGGCGTGGTGCTGCGGGTGAACGTCTACCGGCCGGCGAACGCCGACGGCACCCCGGTGCGGCGCCGGCTCCCGGTGATCCTCACCCAGACGCCGTACAACAAGTCCGCGCCGCAGCTCGGCTTCCGCAACGACTACCTCGTCTCGCACGGCTACGTGCAGGTCGTCGCCGACGTGCGCGGCACCGGCTCGTCGCCGGGGACCTGGGACTCGTTCGGCAGCCGGGAGCAGAAGGACGGCGCGGAGCTGGTGCGGTGGGCGCACTCGTCGAGCCGGCCGTGGAGCAACGGCAAGGTCGGGCTCTGGGGCGTCTCCTACGCCGCGATCAACCAGTTCTTCACCGCCGCGCAGCACCCCACCGGCCTCAAGGCGATGTTCCCGATCGTCCCGGCCGGCGACGTCTACCGCGACGTGGTCGCCAGCGGCGGGCAGATCGACAGCGGCTTCATCCCGTTCTGGCTCGGCCTGGTCACCGCCACCGGGCTCGTGCCGCCGGCGTACACCGCCACCGACCCGGCCAGCGGCCTCGGCACGCTGCTCCAGCACGCGAGCGGTGCCGGCGCGTTCCAGGCGCCGACGGTCGGCAGCGCGGTCGGCGGCGACGACCAGGCCTACGACGGGCCGTTCTACAAGCTGAGGTCGCCGCTGTCGGTCGTCGACAAGGTGAAGGTGCCGACGTTCGTCACCGGCGGCGAGTACGACCTGTTCCAGCGCGGCGAGCCGATGCTCTACCAGCGGCTGCGCGCCAACGGCGTCCCCAGCCGGCTGCTCGTCGGCCCCTGGACCCACCTCCAGGCGTCCTCCGGTCCCGGCCTGCCCGCCGACGGCGTGCCCTCGCTCGATGCGCTCTCGCTGCGCTGGTTCGACCGCTACCTCCGCGGTACGACGGACCGGGCGCTGGCCACGGACGTGAAGCCGGTGACCTACTACGAGATCGGCAGCGGCCACTGGCGCACCGCCCCGCGGTGGCTGCCGCGCACCGTGCACGCGCGCGCCTACCGGCTCAGCGGCACCGCGACGCCCGGCACACCGGGACGGCTGACCCGGGGCACCGTCACCGGCGGCGCGGACCGGGTCTACCCGGTGCCCGTCGCGGGACTGTGCACCCGCAGCGCGTCGCAGTGGACCGCGGGCCTGGCGGCGCTCCCGGGCTGCGAGACCGACAACCGGCTCAACGACCAGGCCGGCACGTCCTACGAGACCCGGCCGCTGACCAGGGCGGTGCGGGTGCTGGGTCCGCTCAACGCGCGGTTGTACGCCTCGACCACCGCGAAGGACGGGATGCTCTCGGTGCACGTCGAGGACGTCGCGCCGGACGGCACGGTCGACCGGCTGACCGGTGGCTGGCAGGTGCTCAGCCACCGGGCGGTCACCGGGTCGAAGGTCGTGCGGCGGGACGGTGAGGTGCTGCAGACCTGGCACCCGTTCACCCGGTCGGCCCAGCTGCCCGTCGAGGCCGGGAAGGTGATGCGCGTCGACGTCGAGGTCTTCCCGACGGGGGCGGTGGTCCGCAAGGGGCACCGGCTCCGGGTCACCGTGCAGGCGTTCGACACGCCCCATCTCGCGCCCACCGCATCCGAGCTCGCCAACGGTGCCGGCGGCGTGATCACGCTGCACCACTCGAAGGCCTACCCGAGCCGGCTGGTGCTGCCGGTCCGCGACTGAGCTGTCGGATCCTCAGGCGGCCACGGCCACCTGAGGTTCCGGCAATTCGGTGGGTCAGCGCCGGGCGACGCCCATCCGGGTCGGGGTGACGGTGGCGACCTGGCCCGCGGCCGGCGTCGGCCGCAGCTGGTAGGTCGCGGTCGACGGCGACCAGGTGCCCAGGTCGGTGACGCCGTTGCCGTCCCAGTCGCCGGTGACGGGCAGGTCGGTCGGCGTGCCGAGCTGGACGGCCGTGGTGGTCACGACCCCGGCCGCGGTCTGGGTGCGCAGCGTGAAGGTCGCGGTGCCCGGCGTCCAGACACCGAGGTCGGTGATCTTGTCGCCGTTCCAGTCGCCGGTGACCGGCCGGTCGCCGAGAGCCCCGAGGGTCACCGTCGTCGCGGTGCCGTCGGTGGCGCGCAGCGTCCAGACCCGGGTGCCGGGGTTCCACACGCCCAGCTCGGTGCTGCCGTTGCCGTCCCAGTCACCCGTGACGCCGACGTCCTGCACGCGTCCGAGCGTCACCTGGGTCGACGTACCGTCGGCGTTGCGGAGCAGGAAGGCCTTCCACCCGGGCCGGCGGACGCCGATGTCGGTGAGGCCGTCGCCGTTCCAGTCGCCGCTCACGGGCTCGTCGGTGTTGAGGCCGAAGGCGACCCGCAGCGGCGTGGTGCCCGTGCGGCGCAGGATGAACTTCGCGACCTTGCCGCGCCGGAACACCGCGGGCTCCTCGGGGCCGTCCTTGTTCCAGTCACCTCCCTGCATCGCGACGTCGCCGCAGCTCTGGGAGGGCAGGGTGCTGCCCATCGTGAAGAGCGTCCGGTGGAACCACGACTGCACGTCGCGCCGGTTGTAGCGCTCCTCGAAGTGCAGGTGTGGCCCGGTGCTGCCGCCGGTGCTGCCGACCTGGCCGATGATCTGCCCCTGGTCGACGCTCTGCCCCGTGGTCACCCACTGCGACAGCAGGTGGGCGTAGAGCGTGCTCCAGCCGTTGCCGTGGTCCACCACGATGTAGCGGCCGTAGCTGCGGCTGCCGAGGTCCGCGACCGTGGTCACCACGCCCGGTGCGGCGGCGACCATGATCGCGCCGAGGTCGTTGGTCCGGTTCCAGTCGATCGAGAGCGGGCTCGGGCTGTGCGAGGAGCGGCTGGTGCCGGTCCAGGTGTCGCCGCAGGCGAACGGCATCTCGAAGTCGGGGCCGTCGGTCGAGGCGGCGTACGCCGCGCCGGGCAGCCCGCTCACGAGCACGGTGGTGCCGACGGTCAGCGCGGTCGCGAACAGGCGGTGCAGGCGCATCCGGTCTCCTCCCAAAGGCCGTCGAGCCACAGGGGTCACACGAAGGCACAAGAACCTCGTGAACCCCAGAAACGCTCAACCTTAACCGCGCTTCGGCGTGTCTGTCACCGAAACTGGGAAGGATGTGCTAACGACACGGCTGTGATTCGCCGGGCCGGCGGGTCAGGAGCGGGGCCGGATCAGCCCCTCCTGGGCGACCGAGGCGACCAGCACGCCCTCCTCGGTGAACACCCGGCCGAACGCGAGCCCGCGGCCACCCGACGCCGAAGGGGAGACCTGGTCGTAGAGCATCCACGCGTCCGCACGGAACGGCCGGTGGAACCAGATGCTGTGGTCCAGCGAGGCCGCCTGCACGTTCGGGCTGCCGATCGGGACGCCGTGCGGGACCAGCGAGGAGCCCAGCAGGGTCAGGTCGCTCAGGTAGGTGAACGCGGCCCGGTGGGTGAGCACCTCGTCGTCGAGCGTGCCGCTGATCCGGATCCAGAGCCGCGCCTGGGCGGGGTGCTCGTGGTTGGGCAGCCGGCCGCCGGGACGCGAGTCCCCCACCGCCCGCATCTCCAGCGCCTCCCACTCGCGCATCCAGTCGTCCGCCGCCTCGGACGACCGGCGTCGGACCACCTCGCGCATGTCCACCGACTCCGCCGGCGTCGGCACCTCGGGCATCACGTCCTGGTGGTCGAAGCCCTCCTCGGGCTTCTGGAAGCTCGCGGTCATCAGGTAGATCGGCCGGCCGTGCTGGCGGGCCATGATCCGGCGGGTCGAGAACGACCGGCCGTCCCGGATCCGCTCGACGTCGTAGACGATCGGGACCGCGGTGTCACCGGGCCGCAGGAAGTAGGAGTGCAGCGAGTGCACGACCAGCGGCGGCTCGACCGTGCGCGCCCCGGCCACCAAGGCCTGGGCCGCGACCTGCCCGCCGAAGACACGTTGGAGCATCGTGTCGGGCTGCCGCCCGCGGAACAGGTTGAGGTCGATGGTTTCCAGGTCGAGGAGCTCGACGAGCTCTTTGGAGCTGGGCAACGGCTACTCTCCTGCGTCGTTGGGCCGGTCGTTGGGCCGGTCGAGGCCCGCGAGGAAACGCTCGAACTCCGCGCCGAGCTCCTCGCCCGTCGGCAGGTCACGCTCCTCCGCGAGCGGGAGGGCGTCACCCTCGTCGTCGGGACGGTGGAAGGCGTCGTACTGCTGCTCGAGGCCGAGGACCACGTCGCGGACCTCCTCGGAGTCGTCGATCTGCGCGGCGATCTCCACCATCTTGGCCTCCCCCGCGGCCTCGACGTCGGCGAGGTCCCACTGGAGACCGGTGACCACCTCGACGGACTCGAGCATCGTCGCCGCCGCCGACGGGTAGTCGAACTGCGCGACGTAGTGCGGGATGTGCGCCACGAACCCCATCGCCGGGTGGCCCCAACCGCCGAGCCGCAGCTCGAGCAGCGACTGCGCGCTGGCCGGGACCCGGATCTGGCCCTTCCAGATGTTCTCGTGCAGCAGCAGGTCGGCACGGGTCGCGTGGTTGGTGAGCATCACCGGCCGGGTGTGCGGCACGGCCATCGGCACGGCGCCCATCGAGACGGTCAGCCGGACCCGCAGCTTCTCGACGACGGCCCGGACGGCGAGCGCGAAGGCCTCCCAGTGGGTGTCCGGCTCCGGGCCGTGCATCAGGAGGTACGGCGTGCCGAGGCTGTCCTGGTTGAGGCGCACCACCAGCCGCGGCGGCTCGTAGTCCTCGTAGCGGCTCTCCGAGAACGTCATCGGCGGGCGGCGGGCGCGGTAGTCGTAGAACGCGTCGATCTCGAAGCTGGCGACCACGCGCCCGGTCGACTGGTCGAGCAGCGCCCGCGTCGCGATCGCGGCGGCGTTGCCGGCGTCGAGGAAACCGTCGAGGTTGTGGATCAGCACCGGCCCCTGCTCGAGCTCGTCGAGCTCGGGCACGTCGTCCACGATGTGCACGTACCTCGCCGGCTCGGTCATGGCTCGCCTCTCGTCATCCGCCTGGTCACGTCCCCGGGTGGTCGAGCTTGTCGAGACCACTCATATCGGCCAACGCCACTACGGTCCTCACTATGCCCGATCCGGTCACCGACCTCGTGCGCCTGGTGCGCGAACGCATCGCGTCGGCCGCCGACCCTGACCGGGCCGAGCCGATGCGGGCCTACATGAAGTCCGCGATGCCCTACCGCGGTGTCACGTCGGTCCCGTTGCGCGGCATCTGCAAGGCGACGTACGACGAGCACCGGCTGCCCGACCGGGACGCGTGGGAGTCCGCCGTCCGCGAGCTGTGGGACGCCGCGACCTACCGCGAGGAGCGCTACGCGGCGATGGCGCTGACCCGGCACCGGCACTACCGCGCCTTCCAGGACCCGGCCACGCTCGGTCTCTACCGGCACCTGGTGGTCTCCGGCGCGTGGTGGGACCTCGTCGACTCGCTGGCCAGCCACAACATCGGCGACCTGCTGGTGGCGCACCCGGCCGCCCTCACCCCGGTGCTGCGCGACTGGGCCGTCGACGACGACCTGTGGCTGCGGCGCACCGCGGTCATCTGCCAGCTGCACCGCAAGGACCAGGTCGACGTCGACCTGCTCCGGCACGCGCTGGAGGCCAACCTCGAGGACAGCCGGCACGGCCGGGAGTTCTTCGTGCGCAAGGCCGTCGGCTGGGCGCTGCGGCAGCACGCGCGCGCCGACCCGGACTGGGTGCGGGCGTTCGTCGCGGAGCACGAGGACCGGCTGTCCGGCCTGTCGAGACGCGAGGCTCTCAAGCACTTGTGATGGTGGGTCGCGTCTGGAGGAGATGCCGCGCCAGCGGGCGTGGCATCCGCGCCCGGTCCGGCAAGGCGGAGGTGCGAGAGCGCAGCGGGCTGCGCCGAGCGCCGACAACGCAGCCGGTCGGGATGCGGGGCCGCGGACGCCGCGGGAGCTTCGAGAGACATGACCTAGGCTTCCTGGGTGGCCGAGTACCAAGTGACCTCGTGGCGCGACCTGCCCTCGCTGGTGGTCGCCCGCGACGGTGAGCACGTCACCAAGGCCCCGCTGGCGCCCCGCTTCCAGGAGGCCATCGACGAGGCCGCGATGCGGCTCGGCGACACCGGGGCCGACGACTACCTCGCCGGCTGGACCCGCGGGGCGTGGACCCCGATGGACGGCGACACCCACGAGGTGGCGGACGCGGTCGTGGCCGGTCTCGAGGAGGCCTGGCCGGCGGGACGGCTGACGGAGTACCTCGACTCGCTCGGCCCGGCATCGAACCAGGAGCGCGCATGACCAACCGACTCACCGCCCTGCTCACCGAGCGGTTCGGCGACCGCTCCCCCGTCCTGATCGACGGCGGCATGGGCACCCTGCTCCAGGATCGGGGCCTCGACGACGGCGGCGCCGGCGAGCTGTGGAACGTCGACCGCCCCGACGAGATCCGCTCCTGCCACGAGGCCTACGCGGTGGCCGGTGCGCGGATCCTCACCACGAACACGTTCGGCGGCACCCGGCCGCGGCTGCGGATGCACGGGCTCGAGGACCGGGTGCACGAGCTCAACCGGGCCGCGGCCGCGCTGGCCCGCGAGGTCGCGGACCCGCACGGCGTCCTGGTCGCCGGCGACCTCGGGTCCCACCGGCGAGCTGATGGAGCCGCTCGGCACGCTGTCCGCCGCGGACACGCAGGCGATCTTCGAGGAGCAGCTCCGCGGGCTCGCCGACGGCGGCATCGACCTGGTGCTGATCGAGACGATGAGCGACCTCGCCGAGGTGCGCGCCGCGGTGGCGGCCGCCCGGTCCGTCGTACCCGACCTGCCGGTGGTGGCCACGCTGTCCTTCGACACCAACCTGCGCACGATGATGGGCGTCCGGCCGGGGGACGCGGTGACGGAGCTGGCCGCCGAGGGGGTCGACGCGGTCGGCGCCAACTGCGGACGCGGCCCCGGCGAGATGGCCACCATCGCGGCCCAGCTCGTCGAAGCCCGGCCGGAGGGACTGCTGCTCGTCGCGCAGTCGAACGCCGGGCTGCCGCAGGTGGTCGGCGACCACTTCGAGTACGACGCGACGCCGGCCGCCATGGCCGAGCACGCCCGCGAGCTGCAGAAGACCGGGATCGACCTGATCGGCGCGTGCTGCGGCTCGACGCCCGCGCACCTCGCCGCGATGAGCGACGCGGTCGCCTAGCGCGTGACCGGGAGCTGCAGCACCTCGCCGCCGCTGAAGCCGACCCGCTCGTAGTTCGCGACCGACTCGTCGGAGGGCCAGACGACGAGCGCGTCGAGCGCCTTGCGGCCCGCCCAGGCAGTCATGGCGTCGAGCAGCCGGTCGCCGATGCCGGCGCCGCGCCGGTCGGGCACCACGTAGAAGTTCGTGACGTAGCCGATCGCGGTGGCACCCGGCTGCGGCGAGGGTGCCTTGTCGACCACCCGCACGAACACGTGACCGCACAGCCGAAGGCCGTCCTCGGCCACGAACACCTGCCAGTCGCCGGTCACCGCGTCCTTGAACCAGGTGGTGTGCCGGTCGACCCACGCCTCGCGGGTCTCCGGGTCGAGCCCACCGTCCTCGGCCTTCACGTCCCAGCGCATCCCCGCCAGGCGTCGCGCATCCGTGGCGACCGCGTCGCGCACCACCACCGTGTCCGTCCTTGTGTCCGTCCCCGTGTTCGTCCCCGTGTTCGTCATGGCGGGGACCCTAGCCGGGTGTGTCCCATTTCTCGGGTCGAGCACGCCGCAACCCTCAGCCGGAGCTCACATGATCGTGGACTCGATCTCGTCGGCGGCCCGCTCGGCGGTCGGTTCGGGAAGCGCGGCGGAGTCGCGCAGCGGCACCTGCTTGACGAACCAGGACACGACGAAGGCAACCACCGTCACGACGGCGGCGAACAGGAAGATGGCATGGGTGCCGTCGGCGATGGCCGCCTTGACCACCTCCTGCACCGGGGCCGGCAGGGTCTGCAGCACCGCCGGGGTGAGACCGCTGGCGCTCTCGGTGGACGCCCCGGACACGCCCGCCACGGTCAGGGTGGCGGTCACCTGGCTGGCGTAGATCGCGCCCAGGATGGCCACCCCGAGCGAGCCGCCGAGGTTGCGCACGAACGTCGACGCGCCGGTCGCAGCGCCGAGGTCGCGGATGGCCACGCTGTTCTGGGCGATCAGCATGGTGGTCTGCATCAGGCAGCCCATGCCCGGCGCCGAGGACCACCATGTAGACGCTGGTCTCCCAGGTCGGGGTGTCCACGTCGCATGGTGGAGAACAGCCACAGGCCGATCGGCGAGCAGGACGGTGCCGACGATCGGGAAGACCCGGTAGTGGCCGGTGCGGCTGATGATCTGGCCGCCGCCGAGCGAGAACGCCATCGCCGCGATCATCATCGGCATCAGCAGCAGGCCGCTGTTGGTGGCCGAGGCGCCCTGCACGAACTGCTGGAACAGCGGCAGGAAGGTGATCGCCGCCGAACATCGCGAAGCCGGCGATGAAGCCGAGCGCGGCGGCCAGGGAGAAGTTGCGATGCGGAACAACCGCAGCGGCATGATCGGCTCGGCGGCGCGCCGCTCGACGACCAGGAAGGCCGACCAGGCCGACCGCGGCCACCGCGACCAGGGCCGAGGATCTGCGACGAGCCCCACGGCGTACTGGTGCCGCCCCAGGTGGTGACCAGGACGAGCGCGGTGATCCAGACGGTGAGCAGCGCCGGCGCCGAGCCAGTCGATGCGCACCTTGCCCTGGTGCCGCGGCTCGTGGGCAGGTGCAGCGTCGACCAGACCACGAACAGGGCGACGACGCCGAGCGGCAGGTTGACGTAGAAGGCCCACCGCCAGCGAGGTGGTCGGTGATGAAGCCGCCGATCAGCGGGCCGCCGATCATCGCGACCGGCATCACCGCCATCATCACGCCCTGGTACTTGCCGCGCTCGCGGGGCGGGACCAGCGTCGCCGATGATCGACATGACGCCGACGATCAGGCCGCCGGCGCCGAGGCCCTGGATGGCGCGGAAGAGCGATCAGCTGGGCCATGTCCTGGCTCGCGCCGCACAGCGCCGAGCCGACCAGGAAGATCGCGATCGAGGCCATGAAGATGCGCTTGCGGCCGAAGATGTCGCCGAGCTTGCCCCAGATCGGGGTGGCGACCGTGGAGGCCAGGATGTAGGCGGTGACCACCCAGGACAGGTGGTTCAGCCCGCCGAGCTCGCCGACGATCGTCGGCAGCGCGGGAGCGACGATCATGTTGTCGAGCATGGCCAGCAGCATCGCGATGATCAGCCCGCTCATGGCGGTGACGATCTGGCGCGGCGTGAGCTGGCCGGCGCCCCGTTCGGGCCTGCGCTCGGTCATGGAAGGCGCCTCTCAGCGGAGTCGGCTCATTGGCAGGTACAACCTTACTCAGCGTATGCGGTCGTGTGCCTCCGCCGCGCAGGTGACAGGTGGCGCAGGATGGCCGCGATGCGGGCTCCCTCAGTGCAGCAGCACCTTGGCGAGGACCGCGAGCGCGCCGAGCAGTCCCGCGCCGGCCGCCTCGACCAGGGCCTGCCGGCCGGGCATCCCGGCCCGGTGCGCCCCCAGGTAGCCGACCAGCACCAGGAAGACCACGGAGAAGTCCAGCGCGACGAACGCCGCCGTCCCGCGCGAGATGTCCAACAGGAAGGCGCAGGCCACGTAGACGGTGAGCGCCGGCATGCCGCCCTTGAGCACGCTGGACTCGTGCCGGGCGGCCTCACCGATCCGGTGGTGGATGGCCTCGCCGGTCGCCGTCGTACTGCATCGTCTGGGTCTTCACGTACACGTGCGCGAGCCAGTAGAGGACCAGCACCGCCAGCGTGGCGAGCGCCACGTGCTCGGTGCTCTCCGCGTGCGCGCTGACCGTGGCCAGCACGGACGCGGTGATGATCCCGCCGTACAGCAGGCCCGCGGGGTCCGCGTGGGCGATCCAGTCGGCGAGGTCGGCCCGTCTGGTGCTCATCTCGCCACCTCCTTGCCGCCCAGCATCGACCCGCGGGAGCACACGTCTCGTCCCCCGAGGCAGACGATGTGGCGCGTGACCACGGCCACAGGACGCGGTGCTTCACCTCGTTGTTACCGCCGAGTAGCCTGAGGGTCCCAACTCAACTCATGCGAGGAGCCAGCGTGCCCCGACAGCTGCGAGAGGTCGTCTTCGTCGACGGTGTGCGCACACCGTTCGGCAAGGCCAAGGGCCAGTACGCCGAGACGCGTGCCGACGACCTGGTCATCAAGTGCATCCGCGAGCTCCTGCGCCGCAACCCGGGCCTGCCGCCCGAGCGCGTGGACGAGGTGGCCATCGCGGCCACCACGCAGATCGGCGACCAGGGCCTGACGATCGGGCGTACGGCGGCCCTGCTGGCCGGCCTGCCGCAGAGCGTCCCCGGCTACGCCATCGACCGGATGTGCGCCGGCGCCATGACCGCGGTGACCACCACCGCCGGCGGCATCGCCTTCGGCTCCTACGACGTGGTCATCGCCGGTGGTGTCGAGCACATGGGCCGGCACCCGATGGGCGAGGCAGTGGACCCGAACCCGCGGATCATGTCGGAGAAGATCGTCGACCCCGAGGCGCTCTCGATGGGGAACACCGCCGAGAACCTCCACGACCGCTACCCGACGATCACCAAGGAGCGCACGGACGCCTACGCGCTGCGCTCCCAGCAGAAGACCGCGCAGGCGTACGCCGACGGCAAGATCCAGCCCGACCTGGTGCCGGTCGCGGTGCGCACCGCCGAGGCCGGCTGGGGCCTGGCCAGCACCGACGAGCCGCCGCGCCCGCAGACCACGCTCGACGACCTCGCCGGGCTGAAGACGCCGTTCCGCCCGCACGGCCGGGTGACCGCCGGCAACTCGGCCGGCATCAACGACGGTGCGACCGCGGCGCTGCTCGCCGACGAGGAGACCGCCCGCGACCTGGGCCTGCCGGTCAAGATGCGGCTGGTGTCCTACAGCTTCACCGGCGTCGAGCCCGAGGTGATGGGCGCCGGCCCGATCCCGGCCACCGAGCGCGCGCTGGCGCAGGCCGGCCTGACCATCGACGACATCGGCGCGTTCGAGGTCAACGAGGCGTTCGCCGTGCAGGTGCTCGCCTTCCTCGAGCACTTCGGCATCGCCGACGACGACGACCGCGTGAACCCCTACGGCGGCGCGATCGCCATGGGCCACCCGCTGGCGTCCTCCGGCGTGCGGCTGATGAACCAGCTCGCCCGTCGCTTCGAGGAGCGCCCCGACGTCCGGTACGGCGTCACCACGATGTGCATCGGCATCGGCATGGGCGGCACCGTCATCTGGGAGAACCCGCACTTCGAAGGAGAGGCCGCCTGATGGCTGCGACGACCCCCGAGTTCCAGGCGCTGCTCGACCGCGGTGTCGCGCTCTCCCCCGACGAGGTGGTGACCGAGGCCAAGTCCCGCGACGTGGTGCTGCCGCACGGCGCCGGCACGATGGCGCTGATCACCCTCGACAACGGGCTCGACCACACCCGGCCGAACACCTTCGGGCCGAAGTCGCTCGCCTCGCTCAACGCGGCGATCGACGCGGCCCTCGACCGCGACGACGTCACGTCGATCGGCATCACCGGCAAGCCGTTCATCCTGGCGGCCGGCGCTGACCTGACCGCGCTGACCGGGATGCGCGGTCGCGACGACGCGCTCCTGATCGCCCGGCTCGGCCATGGCGTGTTCCGCAAGCTCGGCGAGGGCGGCAAGCCGTCGTTCGCCTTCGTCAACGGGCTCGCGCTCGGCGGCGGCCTCGAGGTCGCGCTGCACTGCAGCTACCGCACCGTGCAGGACTCGGCGCCGGCGCTGGGCCTGCCCGAGGTGATGCTCGGGCTGGTCCCCGGGTGGGGCGGCGCCTACCTGGTGCCGAACCTCGTCGGCGCCGCGACCGCGGTGAAGCTGATCATCGAGAACCCGCTCAACCAGGGCAAGACGCTCGGCGGCCACGCGGCCTTCGAGGCCGGGCTCGCCGACGCCGAGTTCGAGGGCGCCGACTTCCTGGAGCAGTCGCTGCTGTGGGCCGCGCAGGTGCTCACCGGCCAGGTCACCGTCGAGCGGCCCGAGGTGGACCGCGGGGACGCCTGGGACGCGGCCGTCCAGAAGGGCCGTGGCGTCGCCGACTCCAAGACCGGAGGCGCCTCCCCCGCCGCCTACCGGGCACTGGACCTGATCGCGGCCGCCAGGACCGCGACCCGGGACGAGGGCTTCGCGGCCGAGGATGACGCGCTCGCCGACCTGATGCTGACCCCGGAGCTGGCCGCCAGCCTGTACTCCTTCGACCTGGTGCAGAAGCGCGCCAAGCGGCCCGCGGGTGCACCGGACAAGGCGCTGGCGCGTCCGGTCACGAAGGTCGGCATCGTCGGTGCGGGCCTGATGGCCTCCCAGCTCGCGCTGCTGTTCGTACGCCGCCTCAGCGTGCCGGTCGTGCTGACCGACCTCGACCAGGAGCGCGTGGACAAGGGCGTCGGCTACGTGCACGCCGAGGTCGACAAGCTGCTCGGCAAGGGCCGTGTCTCCCCCGACAAGGCCAACCGGCTCAAGGCCCTGGTCACCGGCACCGTCGACAAGAGCACGACGTTCGCGGACGCGGACTTCGTGATCGAGGCGGTGTTCGAGGAGATGAAGGTCAAGAAGCAGGTGTTCGCCGACGTCGAGGCCGTGGTCTCGCCCGAGTGCGTGCTGGCGACCAACACGTCCTCGCTGTCGATCACGGAGATGGCCGCCGACCTCGAGCACCCCGAGCGGGTCGTCGGCTTCCACTTCTTCAACCCGGTCGCGGTGATGCCGCTGCTGGAGATCGTCAAGGGCGAGCAGACCGACGACGCCACCCTGGCCACCGCGTTCGCGACCGGCAAGACCCTGAGGAAGACCAGCATCCTGGTCAAGGACAGCCCGTCGTTCATCGTCAACAGGCTGCTCGGCCGGTTCATGGGCGAGGTCGGCAGGATCGTCGACGAGGGCACCCCGCTCGAGGTGGCCGACGGCGCGTTCGCCGGCGTCGCGCCGATGCCGCCGTTCTTCCTGCTGTCCCTGGTCGGTCCGGCCATCGCGCTGCACAACAACGAGTCCCTGCACGGTGCGTTCCCGGACCGGTTCTACGTCTCGCCGAACCTGCAGGCGCTCGTCGCGGCCAGGAAGTCCAGCGTCTACCTGCCGGACTTCTCCGTCGACCCGGAGGTCGCGGAGATCTTCCAGGCTCCCGCGGACGGTACGGCGCTGAGCGCGTCCGACGTACGCACGCGGACGCTGGAGGCGCTCGCCGACGAGGCGCGGCGGATGCTCGACGAGGGCGTCGTCGCGGCACCGGAGGACCTGGACCTCGCGATGATCACCGGCGCGGGCTTCTCGTTCTGGAACGGCGGGCTCACCCAGCTGCTCGACCGCGAGGGCGTCTCGGAGAAGGTCAGCGGCAAGAGGTTCCACTGATCCGCACGTCGACGGCCCCCTCCCGGTCTCGGGAGGGGGCCGTCGCGCTTCGGACGGTCAGCGGCTCTCGCGGGTGGCGCCGACCAGGGACACCGCGAAGACCGTGAGGAACACCGTGGCCAGGGCGGCCCCCCACGGCATGGCCTCGCTGACCATGAACACCGCGAACGCCGCGACCGTGGCGGCGAAGGACCACCAGCGGACCAGGCCGGCGCGCCACAGACCGGCCGCGGCGAGCGGCAGGGCGAGGGCGAGACCGGGGACGCTGAAGACCATGAAGCCCTTGAGACCCCACATGGTCGTGAGCATGTGGTCCTCGACGTGCTTGACGCCCTCGAGCCCGTAGTAGTGTCCGATGCCGGCCTGGTACCAGTCACTGATCAGCATGCCGGGCAGCGTCACCATGCCGGCGAAGCCGATCACCGCGGCGATCGTGGCCAGCCAGGCGCCACGGCCCCGGACGAGCGGCGCGACCATCAGCGCGGTGCCGATCCAGAACGCGTACGCCCAGTGGTAGCCCGTGGACTTCCACTGCAACGCGTCGGAGCTCTTGATGTAGACCTCGGTCATCTTGCTGCCCGAGATCCCGGCCGCCGGGTCGGCGATCGCGCCGAGGACGCAGAACAGGCCGGCGAGCACGGGGCAGGCGATGAGCAGGGCCCGGCGGACGGCCACGGCGCGCGACCCGTGGGTCGCGGCGGTGCGGCTGGCCGTCTCGAGGCCGGAGGTGAGGGTGGTGGCGGTCATGGTCGTTCTCTCCTGGGTTCGTCCGGGACCGGCTGCCCCGATGACCCAAGACTTCCGTCGCCGCCTCTCAACCGGATCCGGCGTGCGACAGAGATCCGGCTCAGTCGTACGACGGATCTCCGGTCCGCTCACCGGCCACGACGACACCGTTCTCGTAGGCGAAGATCACCGCCTGCACCCGGTCGCGCAGCCCGAGCTTCATCAGCACGTTGCTGACGTGGGTCTTGGTCGTGCCCTCGGAGACGTAGAGCCGCTCGGCGATGTCGAGGTTGGAGAGTCCGCGCGCCAGCAGGCCGAGCACCTCGACCTCGCGCGGGGTGAGCTGGTCGAGCCGCGGGTCCCGTGGCCGCGACGACGGGGCGGCGCGCCGTACGAACGCGTCGATCACGCGCCGGGTCACGCCGGGGGCGAGCAGCGACTCCCCCGCGGCCACCACCCGGATCGCCGCGGCCAGCTCCTCGGCCGGCGCGTCCTTGAGCAGGAACCCGGAGGCGCCGGCGCGGAGCGCCTCGAAGACGTACTCGTCGAGGTCGAAGGTGGTCAGCACCAGCACCCGGGTCGGCACCCGGGCCTCGACCAGCCGCCGGGTGGCCGCGATGCCGTCCAGCCGGGGCATCCGGATGTCCATCAGCGTCACCTGCGGCTCGAGCCGGGTGACCACCTCGACGGCCTCCTCACCGTCGGACGCCTCGCCGACCACGTCGAGGTCGGGCTCCGAGGCGAGCAGGGAGCGGAAGCCCGCTCGCACCATGCCCTGGTCGTCGACGATGACCACGGACGTCCGCGCGCTCATGGTGCCTCCGGCAGCGGCAGCCGGGCGGCCAGCAGCACCCCACCCGACGGGGACGCGGTCAGGTCGACCGTGCCGTCGTAGAGCGCCACCCGCTCGCGGATGCCGACCAGCCCGTGGCCGCCGGGGCCGGGGTCGCGCAGCCCGCGGCCGTCGTCCTCGACCTCGATGTCGAGCCGGCCGGGCGCGTAGCGCAGCCGCACGTCGGCACGGGTGGCCCCGGAGTGCCGGACCGCGTTGGTCAGGCCCTCCTGGGCGATGCGGTACGCCGCGAGGTCGATGCCGGCGGGCAGGTCGACGGGATCGCCCTCGACGGTGAGCCGCACCCGCATGTCGCCGGCGCCCACCTTCTCGACCAGCCGGCCGAGCTCGGACAGTCCGGGCTGCGGGGCGAGCGACACCTCCTCGCCCTCGGTCCGCAGCACGCCGAAGAGCCGGCGCATCTCGGCCAGCGCCTCGCGAGCGGTGGCCTCGACGGCGGCCAGGTCGGCGGCCTCCGCGGCGTGGTCCGGTCCGAGCCGGCGTCGGACGGCCTGGGTCTGGATGGTCACGACGCTGATCGAGTGGGACACGATGTCGTGCAGCTCGCGGGCGATGCGGGTGCGCTCCTCCGCGGCGGCCCGCGCCGCCTCGAGCTCCCGCTCGCGCTCCAGCCGCTCGGCACGCGCGACCGCCTCGTCGCTGCGGGCGATACGGCTCTGCACCACCCCGCCGACCGTCCACGGCCCGACGAAGAACACGAGCGCCGCGGCCAGGTCGCTGGGCAGGAGGCCGTGGGAGATACTCACGCCGAGGAACGGCACCAGCACGAGCAGCAGTCCCACGTAGTTGCGCGGCGGGCCCGTCTCGGACCCGATCGTGAAGCAGACCAGCACCAGCGACAGCAGGGTGGAGAACTCCCCCGCGGGGTTGGTGGCGATGTTGACCGCGACCACCAGCGCCGCCACCGCGAGGGGCGCGGTCCGGCGCCAGGCGAGCAGGGCCATGGCCAGGCTCCCGAACACCGCGTGCTCCACCGGCGAGGCGACGTCGGGACTGAAGGCCGCCTCCGCCAACGTCATCACCACGAACGCAGCCGCCAGCGCGATGTCCACCCGCGGCGGGCGCGCGGGCAGCCTCAGCCGCCGTCGTACGACGGGCGGAGCGTCGGTCTCACTCAGGGCCACGAACGGAACCGTAAGGGAGCGACGCGCCGCTCACATCGGTCTTGCGACGGAGATCTGCGGGTCAGCGCCGGGAGAAGTCCCGGCCGACCCGGCTGTGCCGGTAGCCGTGGACGAAGCAGATGACGGAGCCGAGGGCCATCGACGCCTGAGCCTGGGTCAGCCGTCGACCCGCTGCACGATCAGGCGGGCAGCGTGCCCGGCCAGCCGGCTGCCGTCGAGGTGGAACATCCTGCGCAGCACCGGGTCGACGTGCCCCTCGGCGTCCCCGTCCGTGCGTCCCGCCTCGGTGAGCCGGTCGAGGAACGCCCACAACCGGTCCTCGCCGAAGCGGCGCGCGAGGTAGGCGCACGCCGCCAGCGACAGGTCGTAGTCGAACCCGGGGTCGTCGTCCCCGAAGAAGGTGCTGGCCGGCATCGCGTCCGCGCCCTTGCGGGCCCGGGCGGCCGTCGCCTCGGTCGGCAGCCAGCGGGACGGGGCGGCGCCGCGGGTGGCGACGTAGTCGGCCATCCCCTCCTGCACCCAGGTCGGCGTGGCGGCGCTGGTGCTGGCCAGGGCCACGTGGGTGATCTCGTGGGTGAGCAGGTAGCTGCCCTCGATCTCGTTGCGGGGCAGGTACTTCGGGTTGATCAGCACCCTGGTCGCCACCCGCCGGGTCGGGTTGTCGCTGTCGTCGAAGACCGGGAACGCGATGGCGGCCCGGTCGAGGAAGCGGGTCCCCATCCTGCGCAGCAGCCGCTCGCTGGACAGCGCGTAGACGACGACGTCGCCGCGCCACTTCTCCGGGACGTCGCGGCGCACCGTGGCGAGGCTCTGCTCGGTCCAGGACATGATCCGGCCGGCCGAGGCCTGCGAGGCCTCGTCGAAGATGCCCAGGGCGTCCTTCGACCGCCGTACGACGATCCGGGTGGTGTCCCACGGCGCGTTGCGGGCCCGGTCGCTCTCCCGGTCGGCGAGGTCGTCGTCGGACACGATCCGCAAGCCGCCGTCGACCTGGGCGAAGGTCAGCGCGTAGTTGGAGGTCACGGGCACCGGGTCGAACCCCCGCAGCTGGAGACCCTGCTCCACGTAGGGGATGTAGGCCGTGCGCCGGAACCTCTCGGCGGCGAAGTCGCTGGGCCAGGTCGCGCCGGGCGCCTGCAGCGTGAAGGTCTGCAACGGCAGCGCGGTGAGGTTGTCGAAGAACCGCGCCTGCCGTCGTCGGAGGCCGGCGTTCCCGGGGTCGACGTCGGCCAGGAACGCTGCCTTGTCGTGACGGAGGACCGCCTGCGCGCGACGCTTCAGCAGCACCTGCACCGTCGCGAGGATCTGCTGCTCGCGCTGGACGCCGGTGGGGCGGGAGGCGGTTGCCGACGGGCTCGGGGGCGCGCTGGACGTCGTGGCCGCGCGCGGCTGTGCCGCCGGCGACCGCGCCGCCGTCGACGACGCGGCCGGGGTCGGCCGGGCGTCCGGCGCCCCGCCGGCGCACGAGGTGAGGAGGGCAGCGGCCAGCGTGCTCGCGAGCACGGCCCGGACGTGCATCAGGTGGCTCCCGGTGACAGCAGTCTCGGCAGGTCCTGACGGAGCCCGGGTGCGTTCATCGGGCCAGCGCCGCGACGCCGGCGAGCAGCCGGTCGACGTCGTCCTCGGAGGTGTACGGCGCGAGGCCGGCCCGGACCGCGCCGGCGTCGCCGAGCCCGAGCCACCGGGACGCCTCGATCGCGTAGAAGCTGCTGGCCGGGGCGTTCACGCCCTGGGCGGCGAGCGCCTCGTGCACCTCGCGGCCGGTGCGCCCGTCGACCGAGAACAGCACCGTCGGCGTACGACGGGCGGGGCGGCCGTAGCGACGCACCCCGTCGACCGCGTCGAGCCCCGACAGCAGCCGCTCGAACAGCACGTCCTCGTAGGCCTCGACCCGCTGCATCGACTCGAGGACCCGGGACCGCCGCTCGGTCGCCCCGCCGGGCGCGAGGTCGGCGATGAAGTCGACCGTGGCGGTGACGCCGGCGAGCAGCTCGTAGGGCAGGGTGCCGAGCTCGAACCGCTCGGGCACCTGGTCGGTGGACGGCAGCAGCTTCTCGGGCTGCACCAGCTCGAGCAGGGCCGGGTCGGCGGCGAGCACCCCGAGGTGGGGGCCGAAGAACTTGTAGGGCGAGCAGGCGTAGAAGTCGGCGCCGAGGTCGCGGACCGCAACCGGCGCGTGCGGGGTGAGGTGCACGCCGTCGACGAACAGCAGCGCGCCCGCCTCGTGCACCGCGGCCGCGATGCCGGCGAGGTCGGGCCGGGTGCCGAGCAGGTTCGACGCGCCGGTGACCGCGACGAGGCGGGTCCGCTCGGACAGCACCGACGGGTCGAGCTCGAGCTCGGCGGTCTCGGTGTCGAAGTCGACCCAGCGCACCGTCATCCCGAGCGCGTCCGCGACCCGCTTCCAGGGCCGGATGTTGGCGTCGTGGTCGAGCCGGGTGACCACGACCTCGTCGCCGGGCTCCCAGGTCTTGGCCAGGGCGCGAGCCAGGTCGAAGGTCAGCTGGGTCATCGAGCGTCCGAAGACCACACCCCCGGGGTCGCAGCCGAGCAGGTCCCCGATCGCCGCTCGGGCGCCGGTGACGGCCTCCTCGGCTCGGCGCTCGGAGGCAGTGACGGTGCCGCGGTTGGAGAGGCCGCCTGCCATCGTCGCCGCGACCGCGTGCGCGACCCGCCGGGGCACCTGCGAGCCACCGGGACCGTCGAAGTAGGCCGTCCCGTCGCTGAGGGCCGGGAAGCCGGCACGCACGCGCTCGACGTCGTAGTCCATGCCAGCCATCAAACCAGCAGCTTGGGCGGAGCTACTCGACCGGCAGCAGCGGGTGTCCGGCGTCGATCGCGGTGACGTCCTCGACGATGCTGCGGGCCAGGGTCTGGGCGGTGAGCCCGATCCGCTCGAGGATCACGCCGCGCTTGGCGTGGCCGAGGAACTCCTGCGGGATGCCGTGCAACCGGACCGGCGTCTCGACCCGCGCCTCGTTGAGGGTCTGCAGCAGCACGGAACCGCAGCCGCCGACGATCCCGTTGTCCTCGACGCTGACCACCAGCCGGTGCTCGCGGGCCAGGTCGACGAGAGCCGGGTCGACCGGCTTGACCCAGCGGGGGTCGACGACGGTGACGCCGATGCCCTGGGCCACCAGCCGCTCGGCCACCTCGACCGACGTCGCGGCCATCGAGCCGATGCCGACGATCAGCACGTCCTTGGCGCCGTTGCGGACGAGTACGTCGCAGCCGCCCGCCCGGCCGACGGGCTCGAGGTCCCCGCTGGGCGGGCCCTTCGGGAAGCGCACGACGGTCGGGGCGTCGTCGACCCGGACCGCCTCGTGCAGCAGCTCGCGCAGCCGGGTGGCGTCCCGCGGCGCCGCGAGCCGGAGGCCCGGCACGACCTGGAGGATGGACATGTCCCACATGCCGTTGTGGGAGGCGCCGTCGTCGCCGGTCACGCCGGAGCGGTCGAGGACGAAGGTGACGCCGCACCTGTGCAGGGCGACGTCCATCAGCACCTGGTCGAAGGCACGGTTGAGGAACGTCGCGTAGACCGCGACCACCGGGTGCAGACCGCCCATCGCGAGGCCCGCTGCCGACGTCGCGGCGTGCTGCTCGGCGATGCCGACGTCGAAGGTGCGCTCGGGGTACTTCGCCGCGAACAGGTGCAGCCCGACCGGGTGCATCATCGCGGCGGTGATCGCGACGAGGTCCTTGCGCTCGGCGCCGAGGGTGACCATCTCGTCGGCGAACACGTCGGTCCAGATCTGGCCCTTGGGGTTCTCCTCGCCGGTCTCGGCGTTGAACGGCCCCGGCCCGTGGAACTGGTCGGCCTCGTGCCGCTCGGCCGGGTCGTAGCCGAACCCCTTGTGGGTGATCACGTGCACGATCACCGGGCCGTTGAACCGCTTCGCCTGGACGAGTGCCTGCTCCACCGCGGCCCGGTCGTGGCCGTCGATCGGTCCGACGTACTTCAGGCCGAGGTCCTCGAACAGCCCCTGCGGCGCGAGCGCGTCCTTCATGCCCTTCTTCATGGCGTGCAGGGCGTCGTACACCGCGGGGCCCACGCCGCCCACACCGTTGAGCCGGCGCTTGACCATGTCGAGCACCTGCTCGTACCGCGGGTTGGTGCGCAGGGTGGTGAGGTGGTTGGCGAGGCCGCCGACGGTCGGCGTGTAGGAGCGCCCGTTGTCGTTGACCACGATCACCACGCGGCGGTCGGGCGCGGCCGCGATGTTGTTCAGCGCCTCCCAGGCCATCCCGCCGGTGAGCGCGCCGTCGCCGATCACCGCCGCGACGTGCCGGTCCTCGCCGCGGATCGCGAACGCCTTGGCGAGCCCGTCGGCGTAGGACAGGGCGGTGGAGGCGTGGGAGTTCTCGATGATGTCGTGGTCGGACTCCGCCTGGGACGGGTAGCCGGACAGGCCGCCCTCCTGCCGGAGCTTGTCGAAGCCCTCCGCGCGGCCGGTCACGATCTTGTGCACGTAGGCCTGGTGGCCGGTGTCGAAGACGAGCCGGTCCTTCGGGGAGTCGAACACCCGGTGCATGGCCAGCGTGAGCTCGACGACGCCGAGGTTGGGGCCGAGGTGGCCGCCGGTGCGGGAGACCTTGCGGACGAGGAAGTCGCGGATCTCGGAGGCCAGCTCGTCGAGCTCCTCGTCGCTCAGGTCGCGGAGGTCTCGCGGGCCGGTGATCCGGTCCAGCACTCCCATGGAAGGTCCTCCTCGGTCCGCGGGTGGGGCAGCGGTCCAGTCTAGGTGCCCGCTACTCAGAGGTCCCATTCCGCGTCGCGTTGCAGTGGCATGCGGCCCGGCTGCACGCCGAGCGTCTCGTCGATGACCGTCTGCTCGAGCTCTCCCGGGGCCATCGTGGCCACCACCATCAGCTCGGTCACCAACCTGATCTCGTCGTCCAGGACCGGGTCCGTCAGCTCAACGTCGAGTGGGTTCTCCATGCCGTCCTCTCAAAGTCCCTCCGCAGTACCAACGGCGGAGGGACTTTGCGGTTAGTCGTCCTTTCGGGTGGTTCCCCTAGCCCGAACGGACTATGCCGTACCCGAGGTACGCGGTCGACACCAGGCGGGCCAGCCGGGCGACGGCATCCTCGTTCGGCGCGAACGGGCCGGGCGCGAAGTGCGGGCTGGCCAGGCCGCGCTGCACCGACTCGCAGGCGGCCCAGTCCTGACGGTTGGTGAGGTCCCAGAACTCCACGGCGTACGACGGGTCGGGGACCGTCCCGTCAGGGCCGGGCCGGAGGTACCACGAGCACTCGACCCAGGTCCGGCCCGGAGCCAGCGGCAGCAGCCGGTGCGTCATCACGTAGTCGGGGTGTGCCGAGACGAGCAGGTTGGGGAGCAGGTGGACGTACTCCACCGCGGTCGGGTCCACGCCGGGGATCGGGTGGCCGCCCGACTCCCCCGTCAGGGACATCGTCGCCATCCCCTCACGCAGCACCATCGAGCCGCCGACCCAGGCGCCGGGCAGGTCGTAGTTGTCGCCGGAGGTCGGCGGGGTGACCTGGCACAGCTCGGGATGGATCAGCGGGCAGTGGTAGCACTCGTGGTAGTTCTCGGCGAGCACCTTCCAGTTCGCGGCGACCTCGTAGGTGTGCCGGTCCGCCAGCTGCAGCGTCGCCGGCGCGTACGGCTCCACGATCCCGGCCAGCTCGCCCAGGTGCTCCGCGAAGGGCACCGGCGCCGCGGTGCTCGCGGCGTGGCCGAACACCCAGCCGGCCCAGACCCGGACCGGGAGCTCCACGAGCCCGTGGTCGCCCGGCTCGAACCCGTCCACCTCGCGGAAACCGGGCGCGGCCTGCACGTGACCGGCGAGGTCGTAGGTCCACGCGTGGTAGGGGCAGACGATGCTCTGCCGCACGGACGTGGCGCCGTCGGCGAGCAGCTCGTGGCCGCGGTGCCGGCAGGTGTTCGCGAACATCCGCACGTGGTCACCGGACCTCGTGAGCAGCGCCCCGACGTCACCGACCGTCACCGCCCGCTGGGTGACCGGCTTGTCCCCTCCGTCGGGCAGCAGCTCGTCGAGCCGGCCGAGACAGCACCACGTCCCGGCGTACAGGTGGCGCAGCTCCCAGGCGAGCACCTCCGCCGAGGTGTAGGCCACCGCGGGCAGCATCCGGCCCTCGACCAGGCTCGCGCGCAGGGTGTCCAGGTCGCTCATCGCAGGTCGAGCACGGCGACGGCCGGCTCCTCCAGGCTGCCGAGCCAGACCCGGCCGTCGTGCTCGCGCACGCCGGTCACGAGGTGGTAGCCGGTCGCGTCGGGCCGCAGGTCGTGGACGGTGCGGCCCTGGTCGTCGAACGCCATCACGCGCACGGACCGCTTGGGCTGCGGCTGCACCGCGTCCGGCAGCCGCCAGGACAGCCGCCGCAGCGGCACGGGCGCGGTCATGATCCGCTCGAGCAGCGGCAGCGTCGGCGACGGCACGGTGACCCAGATCAGGCCGTCGCTGCCGCGCGCGATGTTGTCGGGATACCCGGGGAGGTCGTCGACGAACAGGTCCGTCTGGCCCGTCTTCGGCCCCGTCAGCCAGTGGCGTACGACGGTCCGGCCGCCGGTCTCGGCGACGGCGACGAACGACTCGTCCGCGGGCAGGGCGACGCCGTTCGCGAAGCGCAGCCGCTCGACGACCACCTCGACCGCGCCGGCCGCGGTGCGGCGCAGCAGCCGCCCGGACGCGGTGTTCTCCGACAGGTCGGCCTTCCACCGTTCGAGCGGGAAGACTCGCGAGGAGTCGGAGAAGTAGATGTCGCCGTTGCTGTGCACCGCCGCGTTGTTGCAGACCAGGATCCGCTGGCCGCGCACCAGGGTGGCGAGCACCTCGACACGCCCGTCGGCGGGGTCGAGGGCGAGCAGGCCGCGATGGGCGTCGCAGACGAGCAGCCGCCCGTCGGGCAGCAGCTCCAGGCCGAGGGGGCGTCCACCGGTGTCGCCGACCCGGTCGATCCGGCCGCCGTCGGGGCGGACCCGGAAGACCGCACCGTCCTCGGTGCCGGTGTAGACCCAGCCGTCCGCGTCCACGACGACGTCCTCGGCGCCGTGGCCCGGCACCGGGATGACGGTGAGCTCGCTCATGGAGCCGAGGCTACCCAGCCGCCTCGCGGGTCAGGACGGCGTAGACGGGCGACGCCACGAACGCGGGCAGGAAGTGCGCTGCCGACTCGCTCAGCGCGAGCCCGCCGAGGGCCTCGGGCTTCACGAACACGATCTGCCGGCCCTCCCCCACGACGATGTCGGCGTCGGTGAGCGTGGTCGGGGCGACCCAGAGGGTGTACCGGTGCGGCGCGGCCGCTCCGACGTACCCGAACTGCTCGGCGCGCCACAGCCGCAGCCCGCCGGGAGCCAGCCGGATGCCGGTCTCCTCCTCGAGCTCGCGGTAGGCCGCGGGCTCGAACTCCTCGCCGTCCTCGACGTGCCCGCCGACCATCCCCCAGGTGTCCGGCGAGATCGGCGCGTGCTCGTCGCGCTCCTGGAGCAGGATCCGGCCCTGCGGGTCGACGAGCAGGATCACCGAGAAGCGCTTCATGGCCCGACCCTCTCAGGTCATCGGCGGACCTGCAGCGCCACCACGTCGCCCAGGGAAGGTCTCACCAGCGAGACGGCGCGGACGCGCACGGTGCGCTCGGCGCCGGCGCGGGCTGCTCTTGTGGCGGTCACCCGGACCCGGAGCAGGACGGAGCGTCCGGGTGCCAGGCGGGCGGTGCGGTAGGTCCCCCGCTGGACCGCCCGGCTGACGTCTCGGCCCCCGGCCCGGTAGGTCACCCGGAAGGCACGGCTGCCCGCCGTGCCGCGGACCCGGAGCCCGTCGGCGGTGGTGCCGTCGTTCTGGAGGCGTACGACGGCCAGGACCGTGCCGCCGCGGGTGAGGTGCCGGCGCACGGTCTGACGGCTCGGGCCGCCGTACACGTCGTTGCCGGTCCACGCGGAGCCCGGGAGCCGGATCGCGGCGTCGGGCCGCACCCGCACCCCCGAAGCCGCCACGGTGTAGTGGCGCGTCACGGAAGCGGCGTTGCCGGCGCCGTCCCTCGCCGTCACCGACCAGGTGCGCGAGCCGGGCGTGGCGGTGTCGAGGTGGCCGCCGGTCAGCCCGGTCACCGAGCAGGACCGCAGGGACGAGCCTCCGCGGTCGGTGCACCGGACCTGGGGGGTGACGGTCGTGCCGGCCGCGACGGTGGCGCCGTCGGGAAGGCCGGTGATCGTGACGACGGGCTGCAACGCGTCGGGCACCGGGAACTTCAGGGCACGGTAGGTCGAGTAGTAGGGCTGCGGGTCGACCGCAGTTGCGTCCTTGAGCTCCCAGACAGCCGTGCCGGACGCGTCGACCTCGGTGGCCACCGCTCCGCGGATGGTCGCGTAGCCGACCAGCGTGTTGCCGTTGGCGAGCCGCTGGGCGGAGCCCGCGAAGAAGTTGTACCGGCCGCCGGGAGGGACGTAGCTCGACACGAGATGGGCCGTGCCGGGCTGGCTGACGTCGTACTCGGTGACCCGGCTGAACCGGCGGTCGATGGCGGGTCCGGCCGGGTTCGCCGGGTCGACGCACAGGGGGATGTCGATGCCGCCGGAGCCGTTGTCGAAGACCAGGATGTGTCCGTTGGGCAGCACGCTCGCGTGGTGCTGGCCGCAGGGGCCGCTGGTCTGCGGGTCGTCGGGGAAGGTGAAGCTGCTGCGCCGGCCGCCGAGCCGCCAGACGATGTCGCCGACCTGGAAGCCGTCGTGGGCGGTGCGGGCGATCTTCAGCACGGCGCTGAGGTGCCGGAACGACGCGAGCAGGTCGCCGTCGGGCATGACGGCCACCGAGTCGATGTGCGCGTAGTCCTTGTTGCCTGCCGTCACCATGGTCTCGGCGGCGAGGCCGTGAGCGCCGCTGTTCCACTCGAACAGCTTCGCCCCGGTCGCCGAGAGCTCCTGGATCACGGCGTCCACGAGGCCGGTGGTGGCGTTCGGCTCCTGCGCCACGAGGATGCGGTGACCGTCGGCCAGCAGGACCGAGTCGCTGTCGTCGGTGTTGACCAGGCCGGCCGTCTCGTACCTGCCCACCTCACGGAAGGCCCCGTCGAGCTCCGCGACGGCGCTGCCGGTGCGGCCGGGCGTGGTGGTCTTCCGCGACACCGAGACGTGGCCGTTGGGCTGCAGCTTGAGGTCCAAGGCGTTGTCCGTGCTCGCGCGGACGTAGGCCGGGACCCCGTTGACGTCGACCAGCGTCTCGAAGTTGGGGGTGGGCTGGTTCCACTGGGTCAGCGTCAGCGCGACCAGGCCGGGGGCGATCCCCGGTTGCTTGGTCACGGCTCTGAGGGCGGGGAAGCCGGCGGGGAGGTAGACGAGCGAGTGCACCTCCGTCCCCGCCGAGTCCACGAAGATCACCGACACCTCGTCTCCGGCCGACAGGCCGGTGACGGTGAACGGGTGGCCGGTCTCGTCGCGACCGTCCACGAGCACGTGGCCGGACGGTTCGCTGGTCTTCGCGGCGACGGTGATCGACCCTGCCGTGGCCGCGCTGGTGGTCACGGCGTACCGCTCGGTCGCCGGGTCGAAGGCGGGGTAGCTGTCCACGCCCGCGCCGGAGACCGTCAGCGTGTGTGTGGGCGGCGCCGCCGAGGCCGACTCGACAACCACCGGGCCGCTGCCCACCACCACCGCGACCAGGGCGGCGAGGACAACGCCGACTGCTCTCCGAGACATGACGTCTCCGTTCGCCACGCCGCCGGACGGAGGCGGCTGACCGACGTTAACGCGAGTCCCGGGGCTGCGTCACAGCCGAACGACGTATCTCTTACCACGCAAAGCGTCCTCGACAAGCCCCACAGCCCGCCGCTCAGCCATCAGCCGGGCCGACTCGGCGTGCCAGGCCTCGACGGCCGCCTCCACGGTGTCCTGGTCGGTCACGTCGCGGAGCTCGGCGCGGGCCTCACTCAGCCCGCGTCGCGCCGCCGCCTGGCCGGCCTCCACGTGCAGGACGGCGAAGCGCGCGAGGACGACGTCGTGGCGGCGCAGGACCGGGTAGGAGCGGTACTCCGGCGGGCAGATGTCCAGGAGCCAGGCGACCGCGGTGTGCTCCCAGCCGGGCGCGCCGGGCGGGCGTACCGCACGGGGCCATCCGGGTGGTGCGACGAGCTGGGCCATGCCCCGATCATACGCTCTGTTCGAACACCTGTTCGACACTTCGTCGAGCCGGGACAAAGTTCCCGTCGAGCCGGGGCAAAGTTCCGGTCGAGCCGGGGCGAAGTTCGAGGACCGGTCAGGGCAGGTCGGTGACCAGCTCGGTCGGGGTGCGCCGCCGTCCGGTGTAGAACGGCACCTCCTCGCGCACGTGGCGGCGGGTCTCCGAGCCACGCAGGTGCCGCATCAGGTCGACGATCCGGTCGAGCTCGTCGGCCTCGAAGGCCAGCAGCCACTCGTAGTCGCCGAGCGCGAACGACGAGACCGTGTTGGCCCGCACGTCGGGGTAGTCGCGCGCCATCTTGCCGTGCTCGGCGAGCAGCCGGCGGCGCTCGGAGTCCTCGAGGAGGTACCACTCGTAGGAGCGCACGAACGGGTACACGCACACGTAGGCGCGGGGCTGCTCGTCGGCCAGGAACGCCGGGATGTGGCTCTTGTTGAACTCCGCCGGGCGGTGCAGCGCCATCTGCGACCACACCGGGTCGAGGCGCGCACCGAACGCCGTACGACGGAAGCGGTGGTAGGCGTCCTGGAGCTCGTCGGCGGTGCCCGCGTGCCACCAGACCATCAGGTCGGCGTCGGCCCGCAGGCCGGCGACGTCGTAGAGCCCGCGCACCGTCACGTCGGCGGCACCCAGCTCGGCGAACAGCTTCTCGACCTCGGCCGCCTCGCTCGCGCGGTCGCTCTCCCCCAGCACGTCGCGCAGCCTGAACACCGACCACATCGTGTAGCGGATGGTGGCGTTGAGGTCCTTGGCCGCCTTCCCCTGGTTCGGGCGTTTGGTCTCGGTCATGGCGTCATTCTCCCTGCAGCGCCAAGGCATCCAGGACCTGGGTGGCCGCCAGCTCGGCCGACGCGACGCAGGCCGGGATGCCCAGCCCGTCGTACGCCGCGCCGCAGACGGCCAGTCCGGGGACGGCGGCGACCGAGGCGCGGATGTTGCGCACCCGGTCGAGGTGGCCGACGGCGTACTGCGGCAGTGCGCCGCCCCACCGCTGCACGTGGCTGTCGACCGGCCGGACGCTGAGCCCGACCGCGTCGGCGAGGTCCGCCAGGGCGAGGTCGACGACCTCCTCGTCGGTGCGCTGGAGCACCGCCTCCTCGCGGTGCCGGCCGATCGAGCAGCGCATCAGCAGCAGCCCGTCGCCGGCTTCGCGGACCCAGTCCCACTTGGCGAAGGAGTACGTCGCGGCCTTCACCGACCGCTTGTCGACGGGTGGCACGAGGAAGCCGGAGCCCTGCGTCTCGGGCAGGTCCCGGTCGCGGAAGGCCAGCGTCACGATGGCCATCGACGCGTACTCGATCCGGGCCAGCTCCAGGGACGCGTCCGGGACGACGTCGGACAGCAGCCGCGCGGTCGCGCGTGCGGGTGCGGCCAGGACGACCGCGTCGGCGTGCAGGACCTCGGCGTCCCGGGTGGACCCGACGACGAGGTTCCAGCCGCCGTCCGCGGCGCGGGCCAGGTCGCGCACGGTGGCGTCGGTGCGTACGTCGAGCCCGGCGCTCGTGGCGACCGCAGCGGGCAGCCGGCCGATCCCGCCGACCAGGCCGGCGAAGACCGGGGTGTCGCTGGTGGCCTGGGTCGCGGCCGCCGCCGCGCGCATCATCGACCGGTCCCGGTCGAGCAGCGCGACCACCTGCGGCACCGCGGCGCGCGCCGAGATCTCGCGGGCGTGCCCGGCGTAGACACCGCCGAGCAGCGGCTCCACGAGCCGGTCGACGACCTCGCGACCGAAGCGCTCCTCGACCAGCCAGCCGACGCTGACGTCCTGGCCGTCGAGGCGGGTCGGGGGCAGGCCGCGCTCCAGGGCGACCCGGGCCAGGCCGGACTTCGAGATGACACCGCTGTCGGCGAGCGCCTTGGCGTCCACGGGGACGCCCATGAGCGTGCGCGGCATCGGCCGCAGCCGGCCGCGCGACCAGAGGTTCGCCGTGGTCGTCGCGGGGTGCACGATCCGGTCGCCCAGACCGGCATCGCGGGCGAGCTGCACGGCTTCCGGGCGGCGGTACAGCATCGCCTCGGCGCCGACGTCCACCGTCACCCCGCCCACCTCGGCCAGGGCGAGCTTCCCGCCGATCGACGGGCTGCGCCTCCAGGACCACGGTCTCGACCCCGGGCGCCGTACGACGGACCGCGGCTGCGGCCGCCAGCCCGGCGATGCCGCCGCCGACGACGACCACGCGCGCGGCGGGCGGCGGGGGTCTCGGGGTCACACGTCACAGATTGGCAAAGACCTGGTCACGGTCGCCACCGCGGGGGAACCCGACCCCCATGGGTTGCGTCACAGTGGCACGAGACGGGCCTACCGCCCGTCCTGCGAGAAACGGGGCGGGACATGCGCAACAGGACACTCAAGCTCACGATGGCGGCTGTTGCGCTGGTCGCCCTGGCCGGCCTCACCGCCTGCGGCGGCGGAAGCGGCAGCTCGGCGGACTCGGGCGGTTCGTCCGGCTCCCTGGCGGCGCCCGAGCCGGCGATCGGTGCCCCCGGGTCCGACAGCCCCGGCAGCACCGACGAGAAGGCGGCCCCCGGCGCGAACCGCACCGTGGTCACCCCGAAGGCGATCATCCGCACCGGCGAGGTGTCCCTGACCGCGAAGGACCTCGCGAAGGTCCGTGACGACATCGACGCCCTGATGGCGGCGGTCGGCGGCTCGGTCGGCAGCGAGGAGAGCAGCCACGACCGGCACGGCCGGCTGGAGCAGTCGACGGTGGTGCTGCGGGTCCCGGTCGAGAAGTTCAAGGCCGCCAAGAGCGCGTTGATGAAGATGGGCAAGCTGCAGACGTCCGACGAGACGAGCAAGGACGTCACCACGCAGGTGATCGACGTCGAGGAGCGGGTGCAGACCCTGCAGAACAGCCTGGACGACCTGCAGCGGTTCCAGCGCTCCGCCAAGGACGTCAAGGACCTGCTCGACTTCGAGGAGAAGATCACCCAGCGGCAGTCGGAGCTCCAGTCGCTGAAGGCCCAGCAGGCCTACCTGACCGACCAGACCTCGATGTCCACGATCACCGTGCACCTGTCCACCCCGGAGAAGTTCGTCCCGCCGCCGGACGCGCTCGAGGGAGCCGGCTTCCTCGCCGGCCTGAAGGCGGGCTGGCACGCCTTGGTCGACGTGTTCGTCGTGTCGCTCACGGTGTTCGGCGCGGTGCTCCCCTTCCTGGTCGTCGCCCTCCTGGTCGGCGTCCCGGCGTGGCTCGGCATCCGGGCGCTGGTCCGGCGCCGGAAGGCGACTCCCTCGGCCGAGGTGCCGGCATCGTAGAAGGCTTGACTTATATAAGCGAAGCCCGGCATCGTGGGGGGCATGACTACTCCCCTCGACCACCTCGGCGGCGTCACCAGGACCATCGAGAGCACCGAGCGCGACGGTGCCCCGGCCCGGGTGCTGGTGGCCACCCGGTCCTACCCCGCCCCGCCCGAGGACGTGTGGGCCGTCCTCACCGAGCCGGACCGGATCGCCCGCTGGTTCCTGCCGGTCAGCGGTGACCTCCGGCTCGGCGGGCGCTACCAGCTCGAGGGGAACGCGGGCGGCACCGTCGAGACCTGCGACCCGCCGCACTCGTTCTCGGTCACCTGGGAGTACGACGGCGACGTCACGTGGGTGACCGTCACCCTGACACCCGACGGTGACCGGACCACCCTCGAGCTGCGGCACACCGCGCGTGTGACCGACGAGCGGTGGACCCAGTTCGGTCCGGGCGCGGTCGGGGTCGGCTGGGAGCTCGGTCTCCTCGGCCTCGCCATGCACCTGGCGAGCGGCGTGGCCAACGACCCGGCCGAGTTCGCCGCATGGACCGCCTCCGAGGACGGCGTGGCGTTCATGACCGGCAGCAGCGACGGCTGGTGCGACGCCGCGGTCGCGTCCGGAGACGACCCGGCGGCCGCCCGCGCCGCGGCCGACCGGACCACCGCGGCCTACACCGGGCGGCCGCTGCCCGAGGACGCCTGAGTGCACGCCTTCGACGTGCTGGGCGATCCGGTCCGGCGCCGGATCCTCGAGCTGCTCGCCTCGGGTGAGCACTCCTCCGGGGAGGTCGTGGACGCGGTGGGGTCCGAGTTCGGCATCTCCCAACCAGCCGTGTCACAGCACCTGCGGGTGCTCCGGGACAGCGGGTTCGCGACCGTGCGGGCGGCCGGCACCCGCCGCATCTACGCCGTCGACCCGTCCGGGCTGCGCGAGGTGGACACCTGGCTGGAGCAGTTCCGTGGGTTCTGGGAGCAGCGGCTCGACGCGCTGGGCACGGAGATCGCGCGGGGTCGACGTGATCGACGTACGCGGGGTGAGCCGTCACTTCCTGTGCGACACGCCGCTGAACCCGCCAAGTAGGTGACGGGTCAGCGGGAGGTGAGGTCGTGCACGTGGTCGGTGAGCCGGGCGAGCTGGTCGGGGTCGGTGGAGGGCAGCACGCCGTGGCCGAGGTTGAAGATGTGGCCGGGGGCGGCGCGACCGGCCGCGACGACCTCGGTGGCCCGGGCCAGCATCACGTCGGTCGGGGCGAACACCAGGCTGGGGTCGAGGTTGCCCTGCACGGCACGGCCTCCGGCCCGGGCGATCCCGTCGGCGAGCGGCACCCGCCAGTCGACGCCGACGACGTCGGCGCCGGCGTCCCCCATCAGGCCGAGCAGCTCACCGGTGCCGACCCCGAAGTGGATGCGCGGGACGCCGAGCTCGCCGGCGGCGGCCAGCACGCGCGAGGAGTACGGCATCACGTAGCGGCAGTAGTCGTCCGGCGACACCGCCCCCGCCCACGAGTCGAACAGCTGCACCGCGGAGGCGCCGGCCTCGACCTGGATCGCGAGGTAGGCCGCCGAGATCGAGGCGATCTTGCGCATCAGCGCGTCCCACACGTCCGGGGCGCCGAACATCATCGCCTTGGTCCGGGCGTGCTCCTTGGACGGACCACCCTCGACGAGGTACGACGCGACCGTGAACGGCGCGCCCGCGAAGCCGATCAGCGGCGTCGCCCCGAGCTCGGACACGAGCGTGCGCACCGACTCGGTGATGAACGGCACGTGCTCGGGCGTGAGGTCCGGGATCGCCGCCACGTCGGCCAGCGTCTGCACCGGCTTCTCCACCACCGGCCCGACGCCCGGCTTGATGTCGAGGTCGACACCCACCGCCTTCAGCGGCAGCACGATGTCGGAGAAGAAGATCGCCGCGTCCACGCCGTACCGGCGCACCGGCTGCAGCGTGATCTCCACGACCAGCTCGGGCCGCATGCACGACTCGAGCATCGGCACGCCCTCGCGCACCCGCCGGTACTCCGGCAACGACCGCCCCGCCTGCCGCATGAACCACACCGGCGTGTGCGGCACCGCCTCACCCCGCGCCGCACGCAGGAACGCCGAATCCCGCAGGAGCGGGTCCATCGAAGAAGCATCAACCACGAGCCAGATCCTCTCAGCACACGCGCTGGTGCAGCACACCAGGCAGGCGGGCGGGCCGCACCAGGACGACAGCGGAGCGCGACGCGGCGGACCGGGTGGCTCGGGGCGACAGTGGATGGGTCCGGCGGGAGGCGCGAAGCGCCGGATGGTTCTGGCGCCCCGGGCCGGCCGGGGAGCCGCGGCGCGCGGCCCCCACGCATGTCCGGGGCGAAGCCCCGGAGGGGTACAGGGAAAGACAAGCGCGTGTCGACCCTTTACCACGCCGGTTCCGGCTTAGTCTGACCCCATGGCCGCACGTCAAGAACCTCGTGTGGACCCCTCCGCGTTCCCGGAGGAGTTCCGGCTCGCCGTCGCACAGCTGCGCGGGGCTCGGCTGCGCCCGGAGGTCTTCTGCGAGGAGATGCCGGCGCCGCAGCGCATCGCGCCCTACGCCTCCGCGCTGTCCGCGGACGTGACGGTCGACGGCGAGGACATCGGCACCGGCCGGCTGGTGCTCCTGCACGACCCCGCCGGCAACGACGCCTGGGAGGGCACGTTCCGCTGCGTGGCCTACGCCCGCGCGGAGATCGACCCGGAGATGGCCAACGACCCGCTGCTCGCCGAGGTGGGCTGGTCCTGGCTGGTGGAGGCGCTGGCCGCGCACGGCGCGACGTACCTCGCTCCCTCGGGCACGGTCACCAAGGTGTCCTCGGAGAGCTTCGGCAGCATGGCCGGGGAGGAGCCGAGCGCGCAGCTGGAGATCCGCGCGTCCTGGACCCCGGTGAGCGACCCGTCCGGTGACGGGCTGCTCGACCTCGGCCCGCACGCGGAGGCGTGGGGCGAGCTGGTGTGCACGGCTTCGGGGCTGCCCCCGGTGCCCGAGGGTGTCGCGACGATGCCGAGCCGGCGCGGACAGCGCGGCCGAGGCTGATGGGCCGTCCGACCGACGAGCCCCTGAGGGACCAGCGGGACCTCGGTTCCGCCGTGACCGAGGACGGCGCCGACGCCGCGCCGGAGATCGCACCTGAGCCGCCCGAGCCCGCTCCCCTGCTCGAGCTGCGTGACGGCCTGCCGCCCGTGGTCGACACCCCCGAGGGCTACGCCCGGGTCGTCGAGGCGTTCGCCGCCGGCAGCGGTCCGGTCGCGATCGACGCCGAGCGGGCGTCCGGCTACCGCTACTCCGCCCGGGCCTACCTCGTGCAGCTGCGCCGCGAGGGCGCCGGCACCGCGCTCATCGACCCGATCGCGTTCGACGACCTCTCCGCTCTCCACGACGCGCTCGGCGACGCCGAGTGGATCCTGCATGCCGCGACCCAGGACCTGTCCTGCCTGGCCGAGGTCGGCCTGCGACCGACGACGCTGTTCGACACCGAGCTCGCCGGTCGGCTGCTCGGGTACCCACGCGTCGGCCTGGCCACCCTGGTCGAGACCGTGGTGGGGAGCAGCCTGCGCAAGGAGCACTCCGCCGTCGACTGGTCGACGCGGCCGCTGCCCGAGCCGTGGCTGGAGTACGCCGCCCTCGACGTCGAGGCGCTGCTGGAGCTGCGCGAGGCGCTCGGCCGCGAGCTCGAGGAGACCGGCAAGGACGCCTGGGCCCGCGAGGAGTTCGAGCACCTGGTGAGCGCAGCACCCGCCGGCCCGCGGCAGGACCCGTGGCGTCGCACGTCCGGCATGCACCGCGCACGCGGACGGCGCGCCCTGGCCGCCGTACGCGAGCTCTGGGAGACGCGCGACACGATCGCTGCCCGCCGCGACGTCACCCCGGGCCGGATCATCCCCGACTCCGCGATCGTCGAGGCGGCCAACGCGCTGCCGCGCGACAAGGCGGCGCTGCTGGCGGTGCGGGGCTTCCGCGGCCGCGGCGCCGAGCGGTACGCGCACCAGTGGGTCGAGGCGCTACGGGTGGCCCGCGCGCTGCCCGACGAGGAGCTTCCCCCGGTCGCCGCACGGTACGACGGACCGCCGCCGCCGCGTGCCTGGGCGGACCGTGACCCGGTGGCGGCGGCGAGACTGGCCAAGGCCCGGGAGTCGCTGAAGGCGCTCGCCGACTCGCACGACATGCCCGTGGAGAACCTCCTGACGCCCGACTACGTGCGTCGCGTCATGTGGGAGCCGCCGCAGCCGGAGGAGGGCGAGGACCTCTCGGACCTCGTCGCCCAGCGGTTGGCCGCGCTCGGCGCCCGGCCGTGGCAGGTCGAGCTGGCCCGGGGTCCGCTCACCGACGCGATCACCACCGCGAAGGCTGCCGCCTCGTCCTGAGCCGGTGACCGGTCAGGACCGGACCCGCACGCAGTCCCCGAACGACACGGCACTCGCCGTCGTGGACGACCCGTGGAACGCCCACCGGTAGCAGCGCTCCGTCGAGAGCGCCCGCAGCGTGGTCCGCAACCGGCCTTCACGGTCGGCCCGGACGGTGCGGAGCGTGCGGTAGGCCCCGGTCGTGGTGCGGCGCTGGAGCTGGACGGACTGGCCGGGGTAGGCGACGTTGCGGTCGACGTTCCAGTCCGCCCGCACCAGCCGTCCGCGCACGGTCACGAGGCCGCCGGGGCGCACCGGCTCCGGGCCGGCTTCGGCGGTCAGGTGCGACCAGCGGCGGAGCGAAAAGGCCCGGCCCGCTGCGAAGGGCGTGCTCATCGAGCTCCCGTCCTGCCACGTGCTCCCGACGGTCGCTGTCACGTCCCAGTCGCCGGCGCAGGCGTTCGTGAAGCCGGGTTGGTAGTCGTCACTGTCGTCGTAGGCCTCCCAGCGATCGGCGAAGTCGAGGAGGTAGACGTCGGTGTCGGCCGTGGGCGTGGGAGTGACGCCGGCCGTGTTGTCGAAAGCGTTGAGGAACCGTCCGCACCGGCGGGCCGCGGCCGACGTGGCCGCAGCCGTGCGTCGCATGCGCGACGTCCGCGACCGTGCACGGCCGGGCGGGGTCGTAGGAGCAGCCCTGGTACTCGTACGCCCCGCCGCAGGTGAGCCGCGCCGTGACGCGCAGGGACTGGGGAAAGCCAGCGTGACGGACACCCTGCCGCTGCATCACGACGTCAGTGGCGGTGATGCCGAGCACCTCCGGTGCCGGGTCGGCGGCGGTGCAGCCGGTCGTGGCGGCGCCGGCTGAAGTCGCCGAGCACCAGCCGGCGACCAGCAGCACACCCGACGCGATGACGGCCCCGAGACGTCGCACGTCGGTCTCCCCGCTTCCGTGGCTGGCTGACCGGCACACGATATGTCCGGGCGCGAGTGCGCGTCCCGGATACGCGGCTACGAGGTGGGTGAGGGCGACGGAGCAGCCGCGGCCAGGAGCCTCGCCGAGATCTCGTCGATGCGCGGCAGCAGCGTGTCGAGGTCGAGCACCGGCGCGTAGAACAGCCGGTCGACGAACGGCTGGGTCTGACTCACCACGTCCGGCCACCCGGGCGCGCTGGGCAGTGCGTCGGCCCGTCGGATCACCTGGTCGAACACGTCGCCGTTGCGGGGGAACCGGCTCGGCTCGGTGAACTGCGGTGAGTGCAGCGCGGCGATGTTCGCGGGAACCACCGCGCCGGAGCCCGCCAGGATCTCCGATCCTTCGTCGCCGCTGGCGAAGGCCAGGAAGTCCGCGGCCTGCGGGACGTGCTGCGACCCCTTCGCCAGGCAGTAGCCGGTCATCTCCGCCACCGTGCGCGACCGTCCCAGGTTCGGCAGCGGGAACACGTCGAAGTGCAGGTCGGGCTTGTCGCGCAGCCGGGGCACGAGCGCCCGGGTGCCGATCATCATCGCGACCTTGCCGTCCTCGAAGCGGGTCACGCCGTCCTGCCGCGCCAGCTGACGGGCGGTGGGGTTGATGGACGGGTCGCGGGCGACGGTGAGGACGTCCTCGAGCGCCGTACGCGAGGTCTCGTCGGCGAAGGTCGTGGTGGTCGGGACGCGCGGGTCGTCGACCAGGTCCGTGCCGGACGAGCGCACCAGCGGCAGCAGCGTGGTCAGCCGTGGGGGCAGGTAGATGCCCTTGACGCCGTCGTGCGAGGTCGCCCGCGCGGCGGCCACGAACTGGTCCCAGGACCAGCCGCGCTCCGGGCTGGGCGGCTCCTCGCCCGGCTCGCCGAACCTCCGGGGCACGAGCAGTCGCTTGTTGTAGAAGACGACGTACGGCGACACCTCGTTGGGCATGCACTGCAGCGCCGCGTCACCGGCGAACGCCTCCAGCCCGATCCGCTGGTAGCTGTCGCCGAACTGCACGCCCCGCTGCTCGAGCAGCTCGTCGACGGGCTGCACCCGGTCGTCGGCCTTCAGCTCGGGCAGGGAGGTCTGCCGGGTGAGGAACAGGTCCGGCGGGGTGCCTGCGTCGAAGCCGCGGTCCACCTTGTCCTCGGACGTGACCGCGTCGTGGGAGGTCTCGAGCTTGACGGTGATGTCGGGATGGTCGGCGTTCCAGGTCGCGGCGAGCTTGCGGTACGCCGCCAGGACGGGCGCGTCGCCGTACACCGCGAAGCGAAGCGTGACCGGCCCCGCGCTCGTGGACGCCGACGCAGGGGTCGACGAGGGGCCCGCGGACGGTGCCGAACCGTTGCCGGACGGGGACGTGCACGCGGCGGCACCGAGGCAGACCAGCGCGGCCAGCACCGGCGCAGCCAGACGAAGGCGACGGTCCCCTCGTGGCCGTGCGGACAACGCGGGGTCCTCCTCGCAGATCTGTGGGCAGGGTCTCTGGTCAGGCCTCGAAGACGCTGCCGGTCGAGACGACTCCGACACCGTATCGAGGACACACCCCCGCAGGTGACCCGGAGTCGGAGCGGCCCACCCTACGCTGGACGGGCCCGCCCGAGACAGTGAGGAAGACCGTGACCCGCAGCCGTGCTCGTGCACGACCGACCCGTCCGGCCGCGACTGTCGCGGCCCTCGCCGTGGCGGCCGCCCTGGCCCTCGCCGGCTGCGAGCAGCAGCCGCAGCGCACGTCCGAGGAGCCCGCCCCGACCCGCTCCACGGCGGCGGCACCCAGCAGCCCGGCGGAGACCGAGAGCACACCGGTCGAGGAGACCAGCGCGGCGACGCCGAGCAGCCCGGCCGTCAGCGAGACCCCGTCCCAGGCCGCCGTCGGCGCGCTCAGCCGACCGGCTGCTGCCCGGCGAGGAGCTGCCCGGGTTCAACGAGCAGTTCCGCTGGGTGACCGGCAAGACCCGCACGAGCGAGGGCCGTGCCCTGTTCGGCACCTGCCAGCGCTTCGGGATCACCTCGATCGGGGCCACCGAGGTCGCGGTCCGCGACTACCGTCCCGCGCAGCCCGACCCGGCGAACCCGCCCGCCGAGGCCGGCGAGCTCGTCGCGGAGCTCCCCGACACCACCACGGCACGGCGGGCGTTCGCGGTGCTGAAGTCCTGGCGCCAGCAGTGCGCGGACCGGCTGCCCGGCAAGCCGCACCAGGTCGGCGCCCTGCAGGACGTCTCGGTCGGCGGCGGCACCGGCGGGTGGTACCTCCTCACCTACCCCGACCCCGGGGGCGACCCGGACGCCGGGGTCTTCGACGCGCAGGGCATCGCCGTCGTCGGCACCCGCATCGTGATGCTCGAGCTGCGCAACGTCGGCCAGGACTACAACTACGAGGCCGGGCAGGAGCCGATGGTGGCGGCCGTGCAACGCGCCGCCGGCAAGCTCGGGTGACCCGTTCGCACCCATCGCGGACTGGGTAGCGTCGTCCCGTGACCGACGCCGGCGAGAGGGACCGTCTCCGGGCGCGGGCCTGGGACCGCGGGCGCGTCTCGTTCCGGGCCCGGCGCGCCCGGCTGCGCAGCAAGGCCTGGCACATCGGCCAGTGCGCGGTCGCCGCGGGGGTCGCCTGGTGGCTCGCCAACGACGTCTTCGGGCACCCGAGCCCGTTCTTCGCGCCGATCGTCGCCGTCATCTGCCTCGGCACGTCCTACGGCCAGCGGCTGCGTCGCGTCGTCGAGGTCACCCTCGGTGTCGCGGTCGGCGTCTTCCTGGCCGACCTGCTCCTGCTGCTGATCGGCACCGGTCCCTGGCAGGTCGCCGTCCTCGTGGCGCTCGCGATGACCATCACGCTGCTGCTCAACGCCGGCACGCTGTTCGTCACCCAGGCCGCGGTGCAGGGCATCGTGGTGGTGACGTTCGCGGCCGCGCCCGGCTACGCCCTCACCCGTTGGCTCGACGCCCTCATCGGCGGAGCCGTCGCCCTCGTGGCCGCTGCCGTCGTCCCCCGTGCACCGCTGCGCCGGCCCCGTGAGCAGGCCGCCATCGTCGTACGTCGGATCGCGCAGCTGTTGCGGGCCGGGGCCCGCAGCGCCGACGAGGGTGACGTCGACGCGGGGCTGGATGTGCTCGCCGAGGCCCGCACCACCGACCGGCTGATCCGGGAGCTCCAGGACGCGGCCGACGAGGGGCTGTCGGTGCTGGCGTCCTCGCCGTTCCGCCGGCGACACGTCGGCAACGTCCGCCGGATGGTCGAGCTGGTCGAGCCCCTCGACCGGGCGCTGCGCAACACCCGGGTGCTGGTGCGACGGATGGCGCTGACGAGCTACCACCACGCTCCGCTGCCGCGGCCCTACGTGCTGCTCTGCGTGGACCTGGCCGACGTGGTCGACGAGCTGGCCGACGAGCTCGCCGCGGGACACTCCGTCGCGGACCCGCACGGCCCCGCGTCCGACGTACGCCGCGGGCTGCTGCGCATCGGCGAGGGCACCGCGGAGGTCGAGCGGGTCCCCGACCTGTCCGCCGACGTCGTGCTCGCGCAGATCCGCTCGATCGTCGTGGACCTGCTGCAGGTCACCGGCATGGACGTGCTCGAGGCCACCGACGCCCTTCCACCACCGCGGCTGTAGGCGCGGTCGTAGGCTGGACGGCGATGTCCGAGCGCCCTCACCACCGACCGATGCTGCCCGGTGCCGCCCACTTCGAGGCGATCACCGACGACGTCGACCCCGCCGCCCGCACCGAGGCCGCCGACCGGTGCGCCACCCTGCTGGTGCGCGGCGCGCACGGCACCGAGGACGCGGCGGTGGTCGCGCGGGTCGTGCACCTGGCTGAGGCCGAGGGCCTCGACACGCTGGCGAGCCTGTGGTCCGGCTCCCCCGCCGACTCGTTGGCCGGGTGCCTGTGGCGGCTGTACCTGCTGCGCGCCTGGGTGTACGCCGACCCGGCCGCCGCCGCGCGCGAGTTCGACGCCGGCCGCACGCACACGCCGGTGCACGAGGTGGTCGCCGGGGTCGTCGACCCGCCCGGACCGGACGAGGTGCGCCTGCTCACCGACCTGGTGCTGCAGGGCGTCGTGCAGGGCGACTTCGCGGACACGTTGTTCCGGGCGGCGGCGTTCGCGCGGGTGGTCGCGGCGGGCCGGGCGCACATCGGGGCGAGCCACGCGTCGACGCCCCACGACTCGGACCTGTCGGCGTCCCGGCTGCTCACGATGGCCGAGCAGCTCGAGCACTCCGGACGGCTGGAGATCGACGGCCTCTTGGCCTGATCTTTTCCCAGGGGCTTGCCCGGTTTGTACAATGGGGATCGCGCCGGGCCGTGGCAGCCCCGGGTCCCAAAATAAGCCGCTACGAGCGGCCACGCGCCGTGAGGCGCTCCCGGTCCGGCGCACTAGCTTCCCGAGTCGGTTGCACTGGCCGCGGCGATCGCCGCGGCCAGTTCTGCGTTCGCCAGCACCAGCGCCACGTTGGCGGCCAGGCTGGCCCCGCCCGTGTGCTCGTGGAACCACGCCAGCAGGAACGGCGTGACGTCCTTGCCGACCACGCCACGCCGCTCGACCTCGGCCAGCCCGGCCGCGAGCGTGCGGTCGTGGAGGTCGCGGTCCATCTCGTCCGCGGCCGCCACCGGTTGGGCGACGACGATCCCCTGCGGCAGGCGCAGCGCGGCCCGCGCCCGCATGATCTCCGCCACCTCGTCGGCGGAGTCGACCCGCCACGGCACCGGCAGCCCGGCGTCGCGGACATAGAAGCCCGGCAGCGCGTCGGTGCCGTAGCCCAGCACCGGCACCGACAGCGACTCGAGCCGCTCCAGCGTGGCGGCGGTGTCCAGGATCGACTTCACGCCGGCGCACACGACCGTGACGGGGGCGGCGGCCAGCGCGGCCAGGTCGGCGGACTCGTCCCAGGTGTCCCGGGCCCCGCGGTGCACCCCGCCGAGTCCGCCGGTCGCGAACACCCGGATGCCGGCCAGGTGCGCGACGTACGACGTGGCGGCGACGGTCGTCGCGCCGGTGAGGCGCTTGGCCAGCACCGGCCCGAGGTCCCGGACGCTGGTCTTGACGACGCCGTCCTCCTCCGCGACCCGCACCAGCGCGTCGTCGGACAGCCCGACCCGCACCGCGCCGTCGACGACGGCGATCGTCGCCGGGACCGCCCCGGCGCGCCGTACCGCGGCCTCGATCTCGCGGGCGGTGCGGGCGCTCGTCTCGGTGGGCAGGCCGTGGCTGATGATCGTGGACTCCAGGGCGACGACGCCGCGACCTGATGCAATAGCGTCGGACACCTCGTCGCTGAGGACGAGTGACTGTGCAGGAGCCCTGGTCGTCATGGGGGGATTCTGCACGACGAGGGACGCCGCACCGACGCATGGGAAGGCCGAGGGAGTGCTGGTCGCCTGCCTGGGAGACGTGCTGCTCGACGTCATCGTCGAGACGTCCGGCGCGCTGGTCACCGACGACGACACCCCGGCCCGGATCACGTTCACCGCCGGTGGCCAGGCCGCCAACGTGGCCACCTGGGTGGTCGCCCTCGGCGGCCGGGCCCGGGTGTTCGGCCCGCGCTCCGACAGCGGCCCCGGACACCTCGTCGAGGCGTCCCTGACCGGGCGCGGGGTCGAGGTGTGGGGCTCGGCGACCGGCCGCTCCGGCGCGGTGGTCTCGCTGGTCGACGGCGGCACCCGGTCGATGGCCTCCGACCCGGGCGACCTGAGCTGGCTCGACGAGGTGCGCTCGGGCGCGTGGCTCGAGGGCGCCGACTGGCTGTTCGTGTCCGGCTACGCGCTGCTGCGCACCGCCGACCCGCAGCGGGTCGTGGAGACGGCCGCGGTGGCCCGCGCGCACGGCACCCGCACGGCGCTGGACCTGTCCTCGGCCGCGATGGTCGAGGAGTTCGGCGCCGACGCGTTCTCCGCGCTCTGCGCGGCGCTGCGCCCGGCGGTGGTGTTCGCCACGGACGCCGAGTGGGCGACCAGCCGGGGTGGCTTCGGGGTCGGCGAGAACACGACGCTGGTGCTCAAGCACGGCTCGCGCGGCGCGACGTTCCTGGCCGACGACGAGCGCGAGGAGCGGCTCCCCGAACCGGGACCGGTCGTCGACGTGACCGGCGCCGGGGACGCCCTGGCGGCGGGGTACCTCCTGGGCGGTCCCGACCTGGCGATGCGGGCCGCCGCCCGCTGCGTGGCGGAGCGCGGCGCACAACCCGTGGACGCCGCACCGTGAACGGCCCGCTCGTGGTCCGCGGCGTCGAGATCCCGGCGGGCGAGCTGGCCTGGCGGTTCAGCCGGTCCAGCGGTCCCGGCGGGCAGTCGGTGAACACCGCGGACTCGCGGGTCGAGCTGAGCTTCGACGTGCGCCGCTCCGCGGTGCTGCCCGACGTGCTGCGCGACCGGATGCTCTCCCGGCTCGCCCACCGGCTGGTCGACGGGGTGCTGACCGTGGCGGCGTCGGAGTACCGCTCCCAGCACCGCAACCGCGAAGCCGCCCGCACCCGGCTGGCCGAGCTGCTCACCGAGGCCGGCGCGCCCCCGGCCCCACGCCGGCGGCCGACCCGTCCGACCCGCGGCTCGAAGGAGCGCCGGCTGGCCGGCAAGAAGCGCCGCGGCGAGACCAAGGCCCTGCGCCGGCGACCCTTCGACTGAGTTGTCAGGCGCTCACGTCGCCGGAGCGACGCCACCGCCTGACAACTCAGACGTCGAGGTCCGCGACGACGCAGGCGTGGTCGGAGGGCCACAGGTGGTGCGGCGTGCTGCGGTCCTCGGGCCGGTCGCCGACCACCCACGCGGCGAGCACCTCGGCGTCGCGCACCCACACGTAGTCGATCCGCTCGCGGAGCGTGCTGGTCTCGTTGGCGAGGTCGGCGGCCTGACCGCAGGTGAGTCCGTCGCCGTCGCCCTGCGTCCACGCGTCGGTCCAGCCGTCGGGCAGGCCGACGGTGTCGGGTCGGGCGTTGAAGTCCCCGACGAGTACGACGGGCACGTCGACGTCGCAGGTCGCGGCGATCACCTCGTCGCGTTGTGCGTCGCGGACCGGTCCGTCGTACGCCTCGGTGTGGGTGTTCACGCAGCGCAGCGGCCGGCCGTCGACGCGCACGTCCACCCGGCCCCAGCCGCGCTCGATCGGGAACGTGACGCCGTCGATGCCGGTGACGACCCGGTAGCCGGCGTCGTACCTCCCGGTCGCCTCCCCCACGACCTCCACCGGCCCGTCGCGGCGCACGAGCGTCACGTTGGCGCCGGACACCGACATCCACTCGCCTTCGGAGACGGGCAGCCCGCCGCCGAAGCTGGCGTTGGCCGCGTGCGCGTCGTAGCCGCAGCCGGCGTCCTCCAAGGCGGTCAGCAGCGTCGGCAGGAAGTCCACCAGCACGTGCTCGACGCCGTCCGCGCCGGTGCTGGCCCACCGCGACACCTCCTGCAGCCCCACCAGGTCCGGCTGCTCCGCCGACAGCAGGGCCGCGATCGCCCGGGCGCGTTCCTCGAAGCGGGTCGCGTCGAGCTGGGCCCGCACCACGGCCACCTGCCGCGCGAGCGCCGCGAAGTCGGGGACGTCGAACAGCAGCGCCAGGTCGGCGCCGAGATAGAGGTTGTACGTCGCGACGCGGACTCCGGCCATGCGGTGACCCTAAGGTGGCGCGCATGGACACGTCCTACGAACCGAACGCAGACGGCGAACCCGATCCCGGCGAGGTGGTGTGGGCGTGGGTCGCGTACGAGGACGACCCGGCCCAGGGCAAGGACCGGCCGGTGCTGCTCGTGGGGCGCGACGGCGACGACCTCCTCGGGCTCCAGCTGACCAGCAAGGACCACGACCGGGACGCCGAGGACGAGGCGCGCTACGGCCGCCACTGGATGGACGTCGGCAGCGGCGACTGGGACCGCGAGCACCGCGACAGCGAGGTGCGGCTCGACCGGCTGCTGCGGCTGCCGGCCGCCGAGGTGCGCCGTGAGGGCGCGGCGCTGGATCGGCAGGTGTTCGACGCGGTCGTGGTGGCCGCCCGCGAGCACCACGCGCTCTGAGCCCGGCCGAAAACGGTGTGCGAGCGTCTCGCAGTCGATCTCTGCGCCTCGGGCTGGCAGGTTTCGAGGCTCGCAAGCTCGCACCTCAACCAGCGGTCGGGCTCGCACCTCGACCAGCGGTCGGGCTCGCACCTCGACCAGCGGTCGGGCTCGCACCTCGACCAGCGGTCGGGCTCGCACCTCGACCAGCGCGTGGTGCTACAGCGCGTCGAGCGCCTTGCGGATCCGGGTGTCGGAGACCGGGTACGCCGTGCCGCGGGCCTGGTCCCACAGGGAGACGCGGTACTCCTCGAGCATCCAGCGCACGGTCACGAGTCCGGCGCTCGGCGGACGGTCGTCGGGGAGCGCGTCGAGGCGGTGCAGGTAGGACTCCTGCAGGTGGGCGACCTGGTCCATCAGCAGCCGGTCCTTGCCGAGGGACGCGGCCAGCCGCTCGCGCCGGGTGAGCACGGCGCCGAGGTAGCGCGGCAGGTGCCGCAGCTGCGCGGCGCCGACGTCGGAGACGAAGCCGCGGTGCACGAGCCGGCCGACCTGCGCCTTCATGTCCGCGAGCGCGGGCAGCAGCGGCAGCTCGGCCGAGCCGCTCAGTGCCTTGTCGACGTCCCGCCAGACCGCGAGCGTCCGGACCACGTCGTGCACGACGAGCCGCGTGGTGTCCGTGAGGTCGGGACGCACGGCGACCACCAGCCGGTCGAACGCCTCCTCGTCCCAGACCAGGCCGTGCCGCTCGACCAGCGTGTCGACGGCGGCGAGGACGGCGTCGTCGAGGAGTGCCGTGACGGAGGGGTACGGCGCGCCGGCGAGCCCGAGCTTGTCGGTGTTGGACAGGCCGTCGGCGATCTCCCGGACCGGTGAGGGCAGGGCCAGTGCGAGGAGCCGGCGCAGGCCCCGCCGGTGCGACGCCTCCTGCTCGGCGGCTGAGCCGAAGACGCGCATGCCGACGGTCGCCGGACTCGTCGACCAGCGCCGGGAAGCCGCGCACCTCGTGGCCGGCACGGGTCTGGGTGAAGGTCCGCTCGACGGTGCCGAAGGTCCAGGTGGTCTGGCCGGTCACGTCGAGCCCGGAGTCGGAGGCGGCCTCGGCCATCGCCTCGGCGAACTTCGGCCGCAGCGGCGCCTTCAGCGCCTCCAGGTCCTTGCCCTCGGCGACGACGGCCGCCGGCCTCGCCCAGCACCCGGAACGTCGGCCGCAGGTGCCCGGGGACCTTCGACCAGTCCCAGGCGTCGCGCGGCACGACCACCCCGGTGCTGCCGCGCAGGAACCGCTCGAGCGCGTCGAGCAGCGACTCCTCCCCCGGCGACACGGAGCCGAGGAAGTCGCTCGCGAAGTTCGGCGCCGGCACGAAGTTCACCCGCAGCTGCTTGGGCAGCGACCGGATCAGCGCGGTGACCAGCTCGTGCCGCAGCCCCGGCACCTGCCAGGTGAACGGGTCCGGCTCGACCTGGTTCAGCGTCGCCACCGGTACGTCGACCGTCACCCCGTCCCGCGCCGCGCCCGGCTCGAACTGGTAGCTCAGCGGCAGCGCCAGGTCGCCCTCACGCCACTGGTCCGGGTACGCCTCCTCGGTGACCGTGGACGCCGTCTCGTTGACCAGCATCGCCGGGTCGAACGTCAGCAGCTCCGGGTCGTCGCGGCGGGCCTGCTTCCACCAGGTGTCGAAGTGCGCGCCGGACACCACGTCGGCGCCGACCCGCGCGTCGTAGAAGTCGAACAGCGTGTGCTCGTCGACCAGGATGTCGTGGCGGCGGGCCCGGTGCTCGAGCTCGACCACCTCGTCGAGCAGCTCGCGGTTGCGCTCCATGAACTTCTGCCGGGTGTGCCACTCGCCGTAGACCAGCGCGTGCCGGATGAACAGCTCGCGGGCCAGCGGCTTGTCGACCGAGCCGTAGGACACCAGACGCTCGACGGCCAGCGGGACGCCGTACAACGTGACGCGCTCGTAGGCCATCACCGCCGCCCGGCGCTTGGACCAGTGCGGCTCGGAGTAGGTGCGCTTCACCAGGTGCGCACCGATCTCCTCGGCCCACTCCGGCTTGATGGCGGCGTTGACCCGGGCGTAGAGCCTCGAGGTCTCGACCAGCTCGGCCGACATGACGAGCTGCGGCTGCTTCCGGAACAGCCCGGAGCCCGGGAAGATCGAGAACCGCGCGTTGCGGGCACCGAGGTAGTCGCGCTTCTCCGGGTCGCGCAGCCCGATGTGCGAGAGCAGGCCGGCCAGCAGCGACTGGTGGATGCCGTCGGCGTCCGGTTCGTCAGCGGGGCGGCCCACGGTGAGCTGGAGCCGCTTGGCGACCTGCCGCAGCTGCGCCTCGAGCTCCTGCCACTCACGGATGCGCAGGTAGTTGAGGTACTCCGCGCGGCACATCCGGCGGAACGCGCTCGACGACAGCTCTTTCTGCTGGGTGCGCACGTAGCGCCACAGGTTCAGCCAGGTCAGGAAGTCCGAGGTCTCGTCCTTGAAGCGCGCGTGCTTCTGGTCGGCCTGCGCCTGCTGGTCGGCGGGCCGCTCCCGGGGGTCCTGCAACGACAGCGCCGCGGAGATCACCAGCACCTCGCGCAGGCAGCCCCGGCGGTCGGCCTCGACCACCATCCGGGCCAGCCGCGGGTCGACCGGCAGGGCGACGAGCTGGCGGCCCAGCTCGGTGAGCCGGTGCCGGTCGGAAGGGCCTCCCTGCCGTGCGGTGGAGCCGCCCTCCCGGCCGGTCGAGCCGCCCTCCCGGCCGGTCGAGCCGCCCTCCCGGCCGGTCGAGCTTGTCGAGACCAGCGCACCGAGCTCCTCCAGCAGCTGCACACCGGCCGTCACGTTGCGGCGGTCCGGCGGGTCGACGAACGGGAAGCGCGCGACGTCGCCGAGCCCGAGGGCGGTCATCTGCAGGATCACCGACGCCAGGTTGGTGCGCAGGATCTCCGGGTCGGTGAAGGCGGGGCGGGACGCGTAGTCCTCCTCGCTGTAGAGCCGGATCGCGATGCCCGCCTCGACGCGGCCGCAGCGCCCGGACCGCTGGTTGGCCGACGCCTGGCTGACCGGCTCGATGGGGAGCCGCTGCACCTTCGTGCGCAGGGAGTACCGCGAGATCCGGGCGAGACCGGCGTCGACGACGTACCGGATGCCCGGCACGGTCAGCGAGGTCTCGGCGACGTTGGTGGCCAGCACCACCCGGCGGCGGCTGTGCCGCTCGAAGACCTTGTGCTGCTCGGCCGAGGACAGCCGGGCGTACAAGGGCACCACGTCGAAGGCGTCCGTCGGGCGGGTGGTGAGCTTCGACAGCACGTCCGCGGTGTCGCGGATCTCCCGCTCGCCGGGGAGGAAGACCAGGATGTCGCCGGGCCCCTCCGCGGTGAGCTCCTTGACCGCGTCGACGATCGCCTCGGTCTGGTCGCGGACGACCGCCTCGCCCTCCTCGTCGTCGTAGGTCTCCTCGACCAGCGGGCGGTACCTGATCTCGACGGGGTACGTCCGCCCGGACACCTCGACGATCGGCGCGTCGGAGAAGTGCGCGCTGAACCGCTGCGGGTCGATGGTGGCCGACGTGATCACGACCTTGAGGTCGGGACGCTTCGGCAGCAGCTGCCTGAGGTAGCCGAGGATGAAGTCGATGTTGAGGCTGCGCTCGTGTGCCTCGTCGATGATGAGCGTGTCGTAGGCCGAGAGCATCCGGTCGTGCTGGAGCTCGGCCAGCAGGATGCCGTCGGTCATCAGCTTGACCAGCGTGTCCTTGCTGCTGTGGTCGGTGAACCGGACCTGGTAGCCGACGGTCTCCCCCAGCGGCCGCCCGATCTCCTCGGCGATCCGCTCGGCCACGCTGCGCGCGGCGATCCGACGCGGCTGGGTGTGCCCGATCATCCCGTGCACGCCGCGGCCCAGGTCCAGGCAGATCTTCGGGATCTGGGTGGTCTTGCCCGAGCCGGTCTCCCCCGCGACGATCACGACCTGGTGGTCGCGGATCGCGGCGGCGATGTCGTCACGCCGGGCGCTGACCGGGAGCTCGTCGGGATAGCTGACCTTCGGCACCAGCGCCGCGCGGCGCTCCACCTCGGCCGGGCTCAGCCGGCGGGTGCGCTGCTGCGGGCGGTTCGCGGGACGGGCGCGCCCGGACCGGCGCCGGGAGGACCGGCCCCTCGGCGTACGACGCTCCTGCGGCCCGGCCTCACTCATGACCCGAGCAGTCTACGAACCGGCGGCAACCCGGTTTCGCCGACCACGTGCCCCGACCGGCCGACACGCCGACGGCTTGAACGACCCCCGCGACGGAGGGCAGGGTGGACGGCTCATCCGCAAGCGCATCACGAAGGAGACGCACCCCGTGCTCACCCTGACCGAGAACGCCAGCACCGTGGTCAAGACGATCGTCGACCAGTCCATCGAGGGGGCCGAGGCAGGTCTCCGGATCAGCCAGGACGCCGAGGACTCGCCCGCCCTGCACGTCATCGCCACCGCGCAGCCGCTGCCCGGCGACCGGGTCCTGGAGGAGGACGGCGCCCGCGTGTTCCTCGAGGAGACCGCCGCCGAGACCCTCGAGGACAAGGTCCTCGACGCGCAGGTCGACGACAACGGAGGCGTGCAGTTCACGATCTCCGTGCAGCCGACCGGCTGACCCACGCACGACGTCTACGACGGCCCCCGGAGTCATCTCCGGGGGCCGTCGTCGACTCGAGGGGACGCTCAGCCGTCCTGGCTGTCGCGGGTCGTGGCCGGCGGCAGCTGACCCGGCTGGGTCTGGGTCTGGGGCTGACCGTTCTGCTGGCCGGGGAGCTGCGCCCGGGAACTGCCCGCCCGTCCGACCGGGCGGGCCACCGAACCCGCCCCGGCCACCGGGACCACCGGACGTGCCGCCGTTGCTGGCGGCGGCCAGCGCCGCACCACCGGCGCCGCTCAGCGCGACCGCGGTGATCGCGGCCGCCGCGACCGTCCGCAGGGACCAGATCCGGCTCGCGGCCGAGGCGACCGGGGCCTTCTGGGCCCGGGGCGCCGTCGGGACGCCGCCGGGCACGGACGGGGCGGACGGGGCGGACGGGGAGGACGGAGAGGACGCGGTGACATGTGGGGTGGCATGCGGGGTCGTGTCGTCGTTCATGGCAGGAAGCCTGCGGCGGCGCCCTGTGCGTGACCTGTGCGGACCCTGGCCCGTCGCTGCGACCCGGCTCGACGCCGAGCCGGGTCAAATTCCCCGCCGAGCCGGGAGATATTTCCCGCCGAGCCGGGTCAGAGTTCCGGGGATGGTGCACCGGGTCGACGGCGTGGGAGGTCCGTCGGGTCTCACAGGGTCCGCACAGGCATCTCCTAGGGTGCACGCATGAGACGGGGACATCCTGAGCGCATGCCGCTCGCGAACTCTGCCCCGACCCTGACCCGCCCCGACGGGTCGCCGCTGCGTGTCCTCGTCGTGGACGACGAGGTGAACATCGCCGAGCTGATCAGCATGGCGGTGCGCTACGAGGGCTGGGAGCCCAGCGTCGCGCACACCGGCAGCAAGGCCGTCAGCACCGCCAAGGACGTCCGCCCGGACGCCGTCGTGCTCGACGTGATGCTGCCGGACTTCGACGGGATGGAGGTGCTCCGCCGGATGCGCGGCTCGCACCCCGACGTACCCGTCCTGTTCCTCACCGCCCGCGACTCCGTCGAGGACCGCGTCGCCGGGCTGACGGCCGGCGGCGACGACTACGTCACCAAGCCGTTCAGCCTCGAGGAGGTGATCGCCCGGCTCCGCGCGCTGATGCGGCGCTCCGGCGCCACCGACCGGCGCGAGTCGTCGCTGCTGGTCGTCGGCGACCTGCGTCTCGACGAGGACAGCCACGAGGTCTACCGCGGCGACGACGAGATCCACCTGACCGCGACCGAGTTCGAGCTGCTGCGCTTCCTGATGCGCAACCCGCGGCGGGTGCTGTCCAAGCCGCAGATCCTGGACCGGGTGTGGAACTACGACTTCGGCGGCCAGGCCAACGTGGTCGAGCTGTACATCTCCTACCTCCGCAAGAAGATCGACGCCGGTCGCCCCGCGATGATCCACACGATGCGCGGCGCGGGCTACGTGCTGAAGCCCGCCGAGTAGGAGTCCCTGACCCCCGTGCGCTCTCTGCTCCCCACCTCGCTGACCGGTCGGCTCGTCGCCACCGTCGTCGCGCTGGTCGTGGTCACCACCGGTCTCGTCGCCGTCCTCACCGCGGTGGTGATGAGCCGTTCGCTGAACAGCCAGCTCGACACGCAGGTCGACCAGGCCCTGAAGCGGGCCAGCGGCCGGTACGGCCAACCACCCGCCCCGCCCCCCGGCGAGATCGACCCGGACGGTGACGACGACCACGGCGTGCACTTCGGGCGCGGCGACGCGGTCGGCACCCTGAACGCCCGCTTCGGCGCGTTCGGCGGCAACGGCGAGGTGATCACCGCGAGCGACCAGCCGCGGCAGCTGTCCACGACCGCGGTGGACCTGCTCGGCGACGTCCCCGCCGACCGGGGGTACCACGTCGTCAAGCTGCCCGGGGTGGGCTCCTACCGGGTCAAGGCGATGACCACCGCCGACGGATCGGTCAAGCTCGTCGCCGGGCAGTCCACCCACCAGGTGGACGAGGCCGTCAGCAACGTGGTCTTCGCCGAGGTGCTCCTCGGCCTGGCCGCAGTCGGCGTCGCCGTGGTCGCCGGCCGCTTCGTCGTCCGCCGGCAGCTGCGGCCGCTGCGTGAGGTGGCGGCGACCGCGCACGAGGTCGCGACGCTGCCGCTGTCCAGCGGTGAGATCGGCACCACCGTGCGGGTGCCGGAGGACCTCACCGACGAGCGCACGGAGGTGGGCCAGGTCGGGTCGGCGCTGAACACGCTGCTCGCACACGTCGAGCACGCCCTCGACGAACGGCACCGCAGCGAGCAGCAGGTCCGCCAGTTCGTCGCCGACGCCTCCCACGAGCTGCGCACACCGCTGTCCACGATCCATGGGTACGCCGAGCTCAGCCGGCGCACCTCGCCCCCGGACCCGGCGCAGCTCTCGCAGGCGATGTCCAAGGTCGAGGCCGAGGCCACGCGCATGTCCAGCCTGGTCGAGGACCTGCTGCTGCTCGCCCGCCTCGACGCCGGCCGCCCGCTGGCCCGCGAGGAGGTCGACCTCACCCGGCTCGCGCTCGAGGCCGTCGGCGACGCCCGGGTGGTCGCGCCGGACCACCGCTGGCGTCTCGACCTGCCCGACGAGCCGGTGCTCGCCCCCGGTGACGAGCAGCGGCTGCACCAGGTGCTCACCAACCTGCTCAACAACGCCCGCAGGCACACGCCGCCGGGCACCTCGGTGACCGTCGGTGTCCGCGGGGACGGCGACGAGGTGGTGCTCTCGGTCCTCGACGACGGGCCCGGGCTGCCGCCGCCGCTGGCGAGCACCGCGTTCGAGCGGTTCACCCGCGGCGACTCGGCGCGCACCCGTGCCTCGGGCGGCGCCGGTCTCGGCCTCTCCCTGGTGCAGGCGATCTCGCACGCGCACGGCGGCCGCGTCTCCGTGGACTCCGTCCCGGGACGCACGCAGTTCGAGGTCCGGCTGCCAGCACCGGCCGGCTCCCTGGCTCACAGGTAGGCGACAGAAGCAGCACACGGTCGCCCCAGACCCGGCCGACACAGTCAGGCCATGAGCACCCAGACCACCACCCTGACGCCCCCGCGGTCCGACCAGCCGCTCGCGCCGGAGACCGCCGCACCCCCCACGACGGAGACCCGGACCGGCCGCGCGAGCGACCGGCTCTGGCGAGGGCACACCGAGGACCCGCCGTGGGCACGCCCGGCGCTCCTCGGCCTCCTCGCCGCCACAGCCCTGCTGTACCTGTGGGGACTCGGGGCGTCAGGGTGGGCCAACTCCTTCTACTCGGCCGCCGCACAGGCCGGCTCCGCCTCCTGGAAGGCGTTCTTCTTCGGCTCCTCGGACGCCGCCAGCAGCATCACCGTCGACAAGCCGCCGATGGCGCTGTGGGCGATGGCCCTGTCCGTGCGGCTCTTCGGCCTGTCCTCGTGGAGCCTCCTCGTCCCGCAGGCCCTGATGGGGGTCGCCTCCGTCGGCCTGCTGCACGGCACGGTCCGTCGTACGACGGGATCGGCGGCCGCCGGACTCATCGCCGGAGCGGTCTTGGCGCTCACGCCGGTGGCCGTGCTGATGTTCCGGTTCAACAACCCCGACGCTCTGCTCACGCTGCTCGTGATCGGGTCGGTCGCCTGCACGCTGCGCGCCCTGGACTCGACCCGGCTGCGGGCCGAGGGGCTCACCGCGCACCCGGTCCGGTGGCTCGCCCTCGGCGGCACGCTGGTCGGCTTCGCGTTCCTCACCAAGATGCTGCAGGCGTTCCTGGTGCTGCCGGCCCTGGCGCTGGTGTACCTGCTCGCCGCGCACACCCCGGTCGGCAGGCGCATCGGCCACCTGCTGGTCGCGTTCGGCTCGATGATCCTGGCCGCAGGGTGGTGGATCGCGGTCGTCGAGCTGTGGCCGGCGTCCTCGCGGCCCTACATCGGCGGCTCGCAGACCAACTCGATCCTCGAGCTCACCCTCGGCTACAACGGCTTCGGCCGGATCACCGGCAACGAGGTCGGCTCGGTCGGCGGCAACGCCGCCGGCACCGGCACCGGCATGTGGGGCGAGACCGGCATCCTGCGGATGTTCGACAGCGAGATCGGCGGCCAGGTCGCCTGGCTGCTGCCGGCGGCGCTGATCCTGCTCGGCGGCGGCCTGTGGTTCACCCGACGGCACCCGCGCACCGACCGGCTCCGCGCCGGGCTGGTCGTCTGGGGCCTGCTGCTGCTCGTCACCGCGCTGACCTTCTCGTTCATGGCCGGCATCTTCCACGCCTACTACACGGTGGCCCTGGCTCCCGCGATCGCGGCCCTCGTCGGCATCGGCACGGTGCTGCTGTGGCAGCGGCGCGAGGACTACGTCGCGGCGCTGCTGATGTCGTGCACCCTGGCGTTCACCACCGCCTTCGGCTTCTTCCTGCTCGACCGGACCTCGGACTACCTGCCCTGGCTCAAGTGGGTCGTCGCGGTCGTCGGCCTCACCGCCGCGCTGCTGCTCGTCGGCGTCCGGCACCTGCCCCGTCGCTTCGCCCTCGTGGTCGCCTCCGCGGCTCTCGTGGCCGGGCTGGCCGCACCCGCGGCGTACTCCGTGACCACCGCCGGCACCGCGCACACCGGCTCCATCCCGACCGCCGGGCCGAGCAGCGGCGGCGGACCCGGCGGGATGGGGATGGGCACCCCGCCGGGCCTGACGCAGAGCCAGCCCCCGAACGGCACCGGAGCGACCGCCGGCGGTCTGCTCGAGGGCAGCCAGTCGTCGGCGACGATCACCGCGATGCTGCAGTCCGACGCGGACTCCTACACCTGGGCCGCCGCGGCGGTGGGCTCGAACTCGGCAGCCGGGTACCAGCTCGCCAGCGAGGAGCCGGTGATGGCGATCGGCGGCTTCAACGGCAGCGACCCGAGCCCGACGCTCGCCCAGTTCCAGCAGTACGTCGCCGACGGCGCGATCCACTACTTCATCGCCGGCGGCGGAGGCTTCGGCGGCGGGACGGGTGGCCCCGGCGGCAGCAGCTCGGGGAGCAGCACCAGCTCGGAGATCTCCTCGTGGGTCGCGGCCACCTTCACCGCGACCACGGTCGACGGCGTGACGGTCTACGACCTGTCGGGCGGTGTGCAGTGACCGCCCCGGCCGCGGAGCGGCGTCCCGCCGGGCTGCCGCTGGACGACGCCGATGCCCCCGCCCTGGACGTGGTGATCCCCGTGCACAACGAGGAGGTCGACCTGGCCGGCTCGGTGGCCCGGGTCCACGCGCACCTGGCCCGGCTGCCGTACACCTTCCGGATCACCATCGCCGACAACGCCAGCACCGACGGCACCGCGCTGGTCGGCGCACCGGCTCTCGCACGAGTACGACGAGGTGCGGGCGGTCTACCTGCCGGAGTCGGGCCGGGGCCGCGCGCTCAAGCACGTGTGGTCCGCCTCCGAGGCGGGGGTGCTCGTCTACATGGACGTCGACCTGTCCACGGACCTGAACGCACTGCTCCCCCTGGTCGCCCCGTTGCTCTCCGGGCACTCGGACCTGGCGATCGGCAGCCGGCTGACCAAGGGGTCGCGGACCACCCGCGGCCCCAAGCGGGAGCTGATCTCCCGCGGCTACAACCTGCTGCTGCGCGGCACGCTGCGGGCGCACTTCTCGGACGCGCAGTGCGGGTTCAAGGCGATCCGCTCCGACGTGGCCCACGAGCTGCTGCCGCTGGTCGAGGACACCAGCTGGTTCTTCGACACCGAGCTGCTGGTGCTCGCCGAGCGGGCCGGCCTGCGCATCCACGAGGTCCCGGTCGACTGGGTCGACGACCCCGACAGCCGGGTCGACGTGTGGCGGACCGCCCGGGACGACGTACGCGGGATCGCGCGGCTGGGCTGGGCGCTGCTCCGCGGCACCATGCCGCTGGCCGAGGTGAGCCGCCGGCTGGACCGCAAGACCGCCGCCGGCGCGGACGGCTCGGTGGGCACCCAGGTGGCGCTGTTCGCGGTCATCGGCGGCGTCTCGACGGTGGCCTACGCAGTGCTGTACCTCCTGCTCCGCGGCGTGCTCAGCCCGTTCTGGGCCAACGGCACCGCCCTCGTGCTCACCGCCGTCGCGAACACCGCTGCCAACCGGCGGTTCACGTTCGGCGTCCGCGGCCGCCGCGACGCCCTGCGCCACCAGCTCCAGGGGCTGGCGATCTTCGCGGTCGGCCTCGGCGTGACCACCGGGTCCCTCTGGCTGCTGCACGCCACGACCACGCAACCGGGCGCGTTCACCGAGATGGTCGTGCTCACCCTGGCGAACCTCTTCGTCACCGTGATGCGGTTCGTCGTCATGCGGCTCTGGGTCTTCGCCCGCCGCTGACGCCACACGCTGACTTGGCGCATCTGGTTGCCCCACACCCGCTGACTTGGCGCATCTGGTTGTCACGCTCCAACCAGATGCGCCAAGTCAGCGTCTGATTCGTCACCAGATGCGCCAAGTCAGCGGGATTTCGTCGCCAGACGCGCCAAGTCAGCGTTGGAAGGGCTGACTACGATTCTTGGGTGGCCGAGTCCGATGCCGTGAGTCGCCCAGCGATCGTCACCGTCGACGACGACCCGAGCGTGTCGCGGGCCGTGGCGCGGGACCTGCGTCGGCAGTACGGCGGGGGCCACCGGATCGTGCGCGGGGAGAGCGGCGAGCAGGTCCTGGAGGCGCTGCGCGAGCTCAAGCTGCGGGGCGAGCAGGTGGCGGTGATCCTGGCCGACTACCGGATGCCGCAGATGAACGGCATCGAGTTCCTCGAGCAGGCCATGGACATCTTCCCGGCGGCACGACGCGTCCTGCTCACGGCGTACGCCGACACCGATGCCGCGATCCAGGCGATCAACCTGGTCGACGTCGACCACTACCTGCTCAAGCCGTGGGACCCGCCGGAGGAGAAGCTCTACCCGGTCGTCGACGAGCTGCTGGACGACTGGCGGTCCTCCGACCACGTGCCGGTGCCGGAGACCAAGGTGATCGGGCACCGCTGGTCGTCGCGGTCGTTCGAGGTGCGCGACTTCCTGGCCCGCAACCGGGTGCCCTACCGGTGGTACGCCTCCACCGAGGCCGAGGGCGAGCGGCTGCTGACCGCCGCCGAGGTGCAGGGCGAGGACTGCATCCCGGTCGTGGTCACCCCGCAGGGCGAGGTGCTGCGCTCCCCCAGCGACGCCGAGCTCGCGGCCCGGGTCGGGCTGAGCGTCAAGCCCGCCGAGGAGTTCTACGACGTGGTCGTGGTCGGCGGTGGTCCGGCCGGGCTCGGCGCCGCCGTGTACGCCGCGTCCGAGGGCCTGCGCACAGTGCTCGTCGAGCGCACGGCGACCGGCGGGCAGGCCGGCCAGAGCTCGCGCATCGAGAACTACCTGGGCTTCCCCGACGGGATCTCCGGGTCGCAGCTCGCCGAGCGCGCGCGCCGGCAGGCGGTGAAGTTCGGCGCCGAGGTGGTCAGCGCCCGCGACGTCAGCTCCGTCGAGGTGGCCGGGGCCGCCCGCGTCGTCCGGTTCGCCGACGGCGGCACCATCGCCGCGCACACCGCGATCCTGGCCACCGGCGTCGCCTACCGGCAGCTCGAGGCGCCCGGCGCCGAGGAACTGACCGGCCGGGGCGTGTTCTACGGCGCCGCGCTGACCGAGGCGATGAGCTGCGCCGAGCAGGACGTGTACGTCGTCGGCGGCGCCAACTCCGCGGGGCAGGCCGCGCTGCTACTTCGCGCAGCGGTCCCGGTCGGTCACGATGCTGGTCCGGGGGGCCTCGCTGCGGACGTCGATGTCGTCGTACCTCGTCGACCAGATCGAGGCGACACCCCAAGGTGCGCGTGCGCACGGGCACCAGCGTCGTCGAGGCGCACGGCACCGACCACCTCGAGGGGCTGACCCTGCTGGATGCCACGACGGGTGAGAAGGAATCAGTCGACACCTCCTGGTTGTTCATCTTCATCGGGGCGGCACCGCGCACCGACTGGCTGCACGAGTCGGTGCAGCGGGACGAGCACGGCTTCGTGTTCGCCGGGCCGGACCTGCTGGTGGACGGACGACGGCCGCGCGGATGGACGCTCGACCGGGACCCGTACCACCTGGAGACGAGCATCCCGGGCGTCTTCGTCGCCGGCGACGTACGCGCCGACTCGGTCAAACGGGTCGCGTCCGCGGTCGGCGAGGGGGCGATGGCCGTGATGCTCGTGCACCGCTACCTCGAAAGGCTCTGACGCATGACCACGGTTCCCGAATGCACACCGGACCTGCTCCGGAGCCTCTTCCTCTTCGAGGCGCTGTCCGACGACCGCCTGGAGTACCTCTGCGAGCGTGGCCAGGTGGTCCAGGTCGAGCCGGGCTGGCTCTACCGCGAGGGTGACGACGCGACCTGCTTCTTCGTGCTGCTCGACGGCTCGCTGGTCATGTCCCGCAACGTCGGCGGCGACGAGGTGGAGGTCAACCGGTCCTCCTACCGCGGGGCGTACGTCGGAGCGTGGAACGCCTACCTCGGCGACCTGGTGCCGCAGGTCTACGACCAGTCGGTGCGGGTCACCGAGACCTCGGACTTCTTCGAGCTGGACGCCACGGTGCTGCGCGACATCATGCGGGAGTGGTTCCCGATGGCCCAGCACCTGCTCGCCGGGCTCTTCCAGGGCTTCACCACCCGGCAGCGCAACATCGCCCAGCGTGAGCGGCTGCTCGCGCTCGGCTCGCTGTCGGCCGGCCTCACCCACGAGCTGAACAACCCGGCCGCGGCCGCGGTGCGCGCGACGTCGGTCCTCCAGCAGCGGGTGTCGAAGATGCGCGAGAAGCTCGCGGCGCTTGCCGCGGGACACCTCGACGAGGCAGCGCTCCAGACGCTCATCAAGTTCCAGGACGAGGCCGCGCAGAAGGTCGCCGACGCCCCCAAGCTGACCGCGCTCGAGTCCGCAGACCGCGAGGACGACATCAGCGACTGGCTGGAGGACCACGGCGTCGGGCACGGCTTCGAGATCGCCTCGACGTTCGTGGCCGCCGGCATCGACGGCGACTGGCTCGACCTGGTCGCGAACGCCGCTCCCCCGGACTCGCTGTCCGGGCGCGCTCCACTGGCTCTACTACACGATCGACACCGAGCTGCTGATGAAGGAGATCACCGACTCCACCACCCGCATCTCGACACTGGTCGACGCAGCGAAGCAGTACTCCCAGATGGACCGCTCGCCCCACCAGAAGGCCGACCTTCACGACCTGCTCGACAGCACCCTGGTGATGCTGGCCCGCAAGATCCCGCCGGGCGTGACAGTGGTCAAGAACTACGCCGATGACCTGCCCCCCGTGCCGTCGTACCCCGCCGAGCTCAACCAGGTCTGGACGAACCTCATCGACAACGCCGTCCAGGCGATGGGCGACACCGGCACGCTGACCATCACCACGCACCACGACGACGAGTACGCCACGGTCAAGATCAGCGACACCGGCCCCGGCATCCCCGACGACATCAAGGACCGGATCTTCGAGCCGTTCTTCACCACCAAGCCGATCGGCCACGGCACCGGGCTCGGGCTCGACATCGCCTGGCGGATCGTCGTGAACAAGCACCGCGGATACCTCAAGGTGATGTCCGAGCCGGGCAGCACGACGTTCATCGTCCGGCTGCCGCTCGGGGGACCGCAGATCGGCGAGACAGCGTGAGGGAGACGGCATGAGCGACGAAGGCATCGAACTGCAGGTCCCGCCCAGCGGCACGGGCTGCGCCGACTGCGACGCCCACGACCCCCCGGGCTGGTGGTTCCACCTGCGCCGGTGCGCCCAGTGCGGCCACGTCGGCTGCTGCGACAGCTCGCCCGCCCAGCACGCGACCGCGCACGCCCGCGCCACCGGGCACCGCTACATCCAGAGCTTCGAGCCCGGCGAGGACTGGTTCTTCGACTACGAGACCGGGGCCCTGCTGTCCGGTCCGGAGCTCGCTCCCCCGACCGCGCACCCCGAGGCCCAGCCCACCCCAGGCCCGGCCGGCCGGGTGCCGCGCGACTGGCGCTCGCACATCCACTGACCGCGAAGCCGGACACCCCTGCCAGAACTGGCACACCCCTGCCGTTGCAACGTCGGGGGTGTGCCGGTTTCCCTGGGGCCCCTGGGAAACTGGCAGCCCCTCAGCCCTCCAGCGACCGGCGGGTCAGCGGCGGGTGCAGGGACTCCTCGGTGCCGACGGTGAACAGCTCGGCGGGGCGGCCGCGGCCGACGGACTGCCGGCGGCCGGTGGGCTCGACGAACCCCTCGGTCCTGGTCACCTTGCGGTGGAAGTTGCCGGCGTCGAGCGGGTGGCCCCAGACCACCTCGTAGACCGCGCGCAGCTCCGCGATCGTGAACTCGCCGTCGAGGAACGCGGTGGCGATGTTGGTGTACTCCAGCTTGGCCCGGGCCCGCTCCACGCCGTCGCGGAGGATCTGCCGGTGGTCGAAGGCCAGGCGCCCCTTCGCGAGCAGCCAGTCGGCCGGCTTCCAGGCGGCGTGCGCGGCGTCGGTCTCGGCGCGGGCCTCGGTCGGGTGCGGCAGCACCGCCAGCCAGGCGACGCTGACCGTCCGGTGCCGAGGGTCACGGCCGGGCGCGCCGTACGTCGCGAGCTGTTCGAGGCGCACCGAGCCGGGACTGACCGAGGTCTCCTCGCGGAGCTCCCGGCGGGCGGCCGTCTCGAGGTCCTCGTCGATCTCGACGAAGCCGCCGGGCAGCGCCCAGCGCCCCTGGTACGGCGGCTCGCCCCGCCTGATCGCGAGGGCACACAGCTCGTCGTCCCGGACCGTCAGCACCACGATGTCGACGGTGACGTGCAGGATCGGGTAGTCGCTGGTGTACACCACCCGGCCAGCATATTTGTGTCGGTCTGACAAATCACGCGTGGTGCGGGCTGGTCCGTTATCCGAGCGGTCCGCCCCGGAGACCGAGCGTTTGCCCGGGCCCCCGCCGGGGCACCGTCCTGTCGGGAAGGAGGGAATCATGTTCATTCTCTGGCTCATCGCCGTCATCCTGGTCATCGCGGGGATCGTCACGATCATCCGCGGCAGCCTGCTGTTCGGCATCGTCCTGATCGTCGTCGGCCTGCTCGTCGGCCCCGGCGGCGTCAGCATCTTCGGTTAACGACCCACAACAACACTCAGCACCACGATCCACCCGATCGACACACACCCACGACGACCGGCTGGACCGGCCGCTGCCCCGGTCACCGCGACGGAGGCCGCGGAAGGTCCAGCCGGTCGTCCTGCACGAGCCGGTAGACGTCCCGCCTGCTGACGAAGCCCTCCTGCACCGGGGTGCGGGAGTTGTTGCCGAACAGCGGGTTCACCAGCACCACGGCCCGTTCACCGTCCGGCTGCCGGTAGAGCACGACGAGCTCGCCCCGGTCACCCGTCCCGACCTTCATGGTCCTCCCACCCACCAGCACGGTGTCGGGGCAGCCGAAGCCACCGGTGGTCGAGCACTGCTCGTCGTCGCTGCCCCCCTCCGAGGTGACCGTCACCTGCACCATGCCCTCGCCGCTCCGCCCGGGCTCCGACCAGCCGAGCTTGATCCCGAGCCCGACGCCGTGGCCGTCGCTGCCGCTCGTCAGGCCGCGCGAGCTGTAGGTCAGGTGCGTGCCGGACGGGTCCAGCACCGAGCGCGCGGTCGCGTAGAGGTCGTTGCGCCAGGCCTTGAACGGGATGTCGCCCGCCCCCTTCCACGCCCCGTCGAGCTGCTTCTGGAGGTAGGCGTCCTGCGCGGACCTCGTGGGGGCCGGCGGGGCCGAGGGGCTGAGCGTGGTCTCCGGCTCGTGGTACGTCGCAGCGGCGGTCGGCCCTTCGCCAACGGGAGCGGGGACGGCCCGCCCGGAGCTGCCGGCTCCGAGGGCCAATCCGGTGCCGAGCACGACCGCACCGGCCAGAACCGCGGCACCGGCCACGCCGACCCGGTTGCGCAGCAGCCTCGACCGGCCGCGCGCGACGTCGTCCCCGACGTCGAAGAGATGCGCGTCCTCCCGGTCGGCGAGCGCCTCGAGCCGTTCGGTCCACTCGGTGTCGTTCATCGCCCCTGCCTCTCGTCGTAGTGCGGGGACAGGACCTGCTCGAGACGGCGCAGTGCGTGCGACGTCTGGCTCTTCACGGTGCCGGCGGTGACCCCGAGGTCGGTCGCGGTCTCCTCGACCGACAGCCCCCAGTAGTGGCGCAGCACCACCGCGGCGCGCTGCCGGGGCGGCAGGTCCGCCAGCGCGGCCATCAGCAGGTCACGGTCCTCCGGCGGCGTCGCGGCACGGGCCTCCACGTCGAGACCGTCGACGCCGACCCGTTCGCGTCGCCACGGCCGGCGGGTCTCGTCGACGTGCGCGTTGACCATCACCCGGCGGGCGTAGGCGTCGACGTTGCCGTCCCGGTGGATCCGCGGCCAGGCGACGTACACCTTCATGAGGGTGGTCTGCACGAGGTCCTCGGCGCGGTGCGACTCACCGCACAGCAGGTACGCCGTCCGGCGCAGCTGCGGACGCCGCCCCGCGACGTACTCGCTGAACTCCGCGTCCCGCGTGGACCCGCGCATCCGACACCCCCTGGCTCATCCTGTCACCGGTCATACGGAGCCCGGCCCGGATCGGTTGCACGGATCAGCGGCAGGGTTTCAGGGAGTCCCGGACAGCACGCCCGGCAGCGCGGCGGCGAGCATCGTGAGCAGGTCCGCGCGGGCGACCCCGCCCGGCTCACGCACCCACGAGATGACGACGTCCTCGGCCATCGCGCTCCAGCCGCGGACCATCAGCCGGACGGCCGGGGTGTCCTGGAGGTGGAAGACGTGGAGCACGCCGTCGGCGCCCGCCTCGTCGAAGATCCGGTCGGTCAGCGCAGCACGTGCCTCCTCGTAGATCCGCTGGAGGTCCTCGTTGCCCGAGGCCGCCCCGCGGACGAGCGAGACGTAGCCGGCGTAGTTGGCCTCGACGTAGCCGACGTAGGCGTCCAGGGACCGGGCCAGCCGCTCGAGCGGCGCGCCCTCCGGCACCGGTGCGGTCACCCGGATCAGGTCGTCGGCGGCGTGCCGGACCACGGCCCGGTGGAAGTCCTGCTTGTTGCCGAAGTAGTGGTAGAGCAGCCCGCGCGAGATGCCGGCCTCCTCGGCGAGGACGTCGATCGACAGCTCGTCGAGCGAGCGTGTGGACAGCAGCCGCACGCCGAGCTCGACCAGCTGCTCGCGGCGGGTCTCCGGGTGCAGCCGGGTGCGGCCCGTGGGCGCGGTGGTCATGTGAGCGACTCTACTGAACTTTGTTCAACAAGACTATTGACGCTTGTTCAATACCGTCGGTATGTTCGGCAGCATGCCTCGGACTGCAGAGCTCCCCGCCCACGTGCACACGTTCGTGATCGGCGCCGGCTTCGGCGGGCTCGCCACCGCGATCAAGCTCCAGGAGGCCGGCGAGCCCGACTTCCTGGTCGCCGAGCGCGGCCCGGACGTCGGCGGCACCTGGCGCGACAACACCTATCCCGGCGCCGCCTGCGACGTCCCCTCGCAGCTCTACTCCTTCTCGTTCGCGCCCAACCCGGACTGGACCCGGTCCTTCTCCCAGCAGCCGGAGATCCAGGACTACATCCGCGGCGTCGCCGAGCGCTCCGGGGTGCTCGACCGGTTCCGCTTCGAGACCTCCGTGCAGGAGGCCCGCTGGGACGACGACGCGCTCGTGTGGCGGGTGCGTACGTCGCGCGGCGAGCTCACCGCCGACCTGCTGGTCTCCGCCGCCGGCGCGCTGTCCGACCCGAAGATGCCGGACATCGACGGCATCGACTCCTTCGACGGCCAGGTCTTCCACTCCGCGCAGTGGCCCGAGGACGCCGACCTCGCCGGCAAGCGGGTGGCCGTCATCGGCACCGGTGCCTCCGCGATCCAGATCGTCCCGGCCATCGCCGAGGAGGTCGAGCACCTCACGGTGTTCCAGCGCACCGCGCCGTACGTCGTCCCGCGTCAGGACCGCGCGTACACCAGGGCCGAGCGGCTCGCCTTCAAGCACCTGCCCGCCGTCCAGCGGATCTACCGCACCGGCGTCTACTGGAGCCGCGAGGCGCTGGTGCCCGGCTTCGTGCTCGAGCCGAAGCTCACCATCGCGCTCGAGAAGGCGGCGCTCGCCAACATCCGCCGCGGCCTGCGCACCAAGCCCGAGCTGCGCGACAAGGTCCGACCCGACTTCCGGATCGGCTGCAAGCGGATCCTGAACTCCAACGACTGGTACCCCGCCCTGGACCGGGACAACGTCGACCTCGTCACCGACGGCATCACCAAGGTCACCCCCTCGGCCGTGGTCACCGCCGACGGCACGGAGCACGAGATCGACGTGCTGATCGTGGCGACCGGCTTCCACACCACGGACCTGCCGATCGCGGAGCACCTGCACGGCAAGGGCGGGCAGAGCCTCGCGCAGCACTTCGCCGAGGTCGGCATGCAGGCCTACAAGGGCGCCACCGTGCACGGCTTCCCCAACCTGTTCTTCATCGTCGGCCCGAACACCGGCCTCGGCCACTCGAGCATGGTGTTCATGATCGAGTCGCAGGTGGCCTACGCCGTCGACGCGGTGCGCCGGATGCGGTCCTCCGGGGTGCGCGCCGTCGAGCCCACCCGCGAGGCGCAGCGGACCTGGAACGACGACGTCCAGCGCCGCATGCAGCGCACCGTGTGGAACCGTGGTGGATGCTCGAGCTGGTACCTCGACGACCACGGCCGCAACGTGACGCTGTGGCCCCGGACGACGTACACGTTCCGCAAGCTGACGTCGCAGTTCGACAGCGAGGCGTACGTCGCGACGCCCATCCGCTCCACCGACAGCAGGAAGGTCCTGTCATGAAGACGCTCGACGGCAAGGTCGTCGTGATCACCGGCGCCGGCTCCGGCATCGGCCGGGCCCTGGCCCTGGCCGCCGCGCGGCAGGGCGCGGTGCTCGCGCTCACCGACTGGGACGAGGTGGGGCTCGTCGAGACCGCGCAGCAGGTGCAGACCAGCACCCATCGCGAGGTCAGGACCGACAAGCTCGACGTGCGCGACCGGGACGCCATGCGCGCCTATGCCGCGTCGGTGGCCGAGGAGCTGGGCCGGGTCAACGTCGTGGTCAACAACGCCGGCGTCGCGCTGCACGGCGACTTCGAGGAGATGTCCTACGACGACTTCGAGTGGGTGATGGACGTCGACTTCTGGGGCGTCGTCCAGGGCACCAAGGAGTTCCTGCCGCACCTGATCGCCTCCGGCGACGGTCACGTCGTGAACATCTCCAGCCTGTTCGGCCTGGTCGGGATGCCCGGCCAGACCGCCTACAACGCCGCCAAGTTCGGCGTGCGTGGGTTCACCGAGGCGCTGCGGCAGGAGATGATCCTGGCCGGCCACCCGGTGCAGGTGACCTGCGTGCACCCGGGCGGCATCAAGACCGCCATCGTCCGCAACGCCCGGGTGACCGCCTCCCACGAGCACGCCCACGTCGCCGAGCACTTCGACACCAAGCTGGCGAGGATGACGCCGGAGCGGGCGGCCGAGATCATCCTCGACGGGGTGCTGGCGAACAAGCCGCGGGTGCTCGTCGGGTCCGACGCCAAGGCGCTCGACTGGGTGCAGCGGCTGCTCGGCGCGCGCTACCAGCGGCTGTTCACGCTGGCCGCCCGGCGACTCGGCCCGTAGGCGCCTCCCGGCACTGGCCTGGTGCGTCCCTCGCGGGCGGCGGCTGACCGGTCGTGTCTCAGGGGCTACGCGTCGTCGCCTTCTTGGTCGACGTCCTGGTCGACTTCTTCGCCGCGACCTTCTTGGTGGCGCGCTTCACCGGCTTCGCGGTCGACGCCTCCTCCACGGGTCGACGCCCCTTGAGCCGCACCCACAGGTGCTCGCGACCACCCGGCGCGGTCACCGTCTTCGTCTCGACGAAGGGCTGCGCCTTGACCAGGTCGCTGAGCTTGCCGAACCCGTAGCTGCGCGAGTCGAACGAGGGGTCGGTGCGGTTCAGGTGGTTGCCGAGCGCACTGAGCGAGGCCCAGTCCTCGTCGTCGGAGTCGACCCTGTTCAGGGCCTTCGTCAGCACGCTCTGGATGGGGCGGGGCTGGTCGTCCTTCGCCGGCTCCGTTGCCTGCTCGGACGCCACGCTCTCGCCGCCGAGGACCTCGAGGAACACGAACCTCTCGCACGCTTCGACGAAGGCTTTCGGCGTCTTGCGCTGACCGACGCCGATGACCCGCTTCCCCGACTCGCGCAGCCGGGTGGCCAGCGGGGTGAAGTCGCTGTCGCTGGAGACGATGGCGAAGCCCTGGACGTTGCCGGAGTACAGCAGGTCCATCGCATCGATGATCAGCGCCGAGTCGGTGGCGTTCTTGCCGTAGGTGTACGCGAACTGCTGCTGCGGCGAGATGGCGTTGCCGAGGAGAACCTCGCGCCAGCCGGTGAGGTGCGGGTTGGTCCAGTCGCCGTACGCCCGCTTGACGGTGATGGTCCCGTAGCTGGCCAGCTCCTCGAACATCTCCTTGATCAGCTTCGCGGAGGTGTTGTCGGCATCGATCAGGACGGCGAGGCGGGTGCTGTCATCTGGCATGTGGTCAGCTGCCACTGCCGTAGGGGCGGGTGATGATCTCCAGGAAGTGGCCGCTGGGCTCCTCCCAGTACACGCCGCGGCCGCCGTCGTTGGTGTTGGTCTCACCCGGGCGGTTGCGGGACGGGTCCGCCCAGTAGTCCAGCCCGCGTTCGCGGATGCGACCGAAGATCTCGTCGAACCGGCCCTCGTCGACGAGGAACGCGTAGTGCTGCGGATGCACCGGGCCATGGTCGTCGGCGAAGTCGAGCGAGACGTCGTTGTCGACCTGGACGACCAGGAACGGTCCGAACGGCACCGGCTCGCCGACCCCGAGGATCTCGGACAGGAATGTCGCGGACTCCTGCTTGTCGCGCACCGCCACGATCGTGTGGTTCAGCTGGACTGCCATCGGCCTCCGCCCTTCCTTGCACCGGCCACTCGGCGCGGTGATCCGACCCAGGCCACGTGGTCAGTGTTCCACCATGCCTGCGCGCTGCGGTCGCGTCGCCGCGATCGCGACCCGTCAGGCCCGCCGGGTCGCCCGGAACACCGCCCGGGCGGCCGCGGCACCGAACGCGTTCGGCCTCCGGTCGGCCGGGCCACGCCCGGTGTCCCACCACCCGAGCGGGACGCCGAGCTGGTACCACCCCTGCACGACCAGCGACGCGCCGTCGTACACGCTGCCGCGCCCGCCCGGCCGCCACTTCGCCGCCAGCACCGGGGTGATCTCCTCGGTGGTCCGGCCCGGCGTGAACGTGCCGGTGCGCAGCAGCACCGCGGCCAGCACGCCGAGGGTGTCCAGCTCGAACTCCTGGCTCCACCGTGGACGCGGGTCGACCACAGCGCCCCACAGCCGCGCGTCGTCGTCCCGGGCCAGCCGGCCCCCCTCCGACACGGACAGCCGGGATCCGTCCAGCCCCAGCAGCCGCTGGGCGGCCAGGTGCTCGTGCAGGAAGCGCAGCGGCGGGATGTCGTCCTCGCGCTCCCGCCGCAGCCACGGGAACTCCTCCGTCCACCGGAACCGGTCGTCGAGCGCCAGCACCGTCGCCTGCGGCAGCCCGCCGCCGGGGGTGACCGTCAGCCCGTCACCCACCGCGTCCAGCAGCGCCCGCACCCCGGCGAGCGAGAGGGCGACGCGGGCGGGCGGACCGGGCCGCGGCCCGAGGGTGCCGAGCGCGGGCTCCCAGAAGGGTGCGGGGACGTCGGGGAACGACTGCGTCCACCGCCAGACCGAGAGGATCTCGTGCGTCGTCGAGGACCGGCACAGGGCCGCCTCCTCGGGCCGTCCGGCCGCCTCGAAGAGCTCACCCAGCGCCCACGCCGCCTCGTGGTGCTCGTGCTGCGTGGCCGGCGCGTGCGCGGGCAGGTCGTGCCAGAGGTAGCGCCGAAGCTCGTCCGGTCCCAGCGAGAGCGCTGCGGAATCCACGGGAGGCACCGGCACATTGTGCCCCCGCGGGCCGGGATATCGTGGCGTCGAATCCTTGGGGGACTCGCCCATGACCAACCGCCCGCTCGGCAGCGCAGACACCGCGGACCGGACCACGACTCCGGTCCGCGACGCGGGCCCGTGCGACCTCTACGCCCCCGGTCACCAGATGCACTACACGCACCAGGGACGCGCCGTGCGGTCGCCGGCCACCCCGGTCGGCAACGTCATCGTCGACGGAGCCGACGTCACCCTCGTCCTCGAGACCGGTCGCGAGCTGGCCTGGCGGCACCACGACCCGGCCCGGCTGCGGCGGGCGTTGGAGCTGGTGCCCAGCAAGCGGGTCGCCTACCCGGACCACCATGCGCTGCGGGTGGGTCCCTACTGGTTCAACTGCGCCGTCGGCTCCGACGGATGGCAGGACTGCAGCCGCCCCGCCGCTCCGTGACCTGCGCCGTGACGTCCGCTGCTGGGGCGCCGGTCCGGGTGGTGGCCCGCAAGTGGCCCGACCGACCGCACTGGGAGCACGACGCGCTCCGGCTGGGCGAGGACGACCACGGCGTCTGGCTGGGCGCCCCGCTCGGCACCTACCTGAGCCGACCCGGCGCGGCCTTCCACAGCGACCAGGCGCACGTCACCCTCGTGCCCCGCGACGGCGCGTTCGTGGCGACCTTCTACGGCCGCGGCGGGTCCTCGCACTGCGACGTGTACGTCGACATCACGACCGTCCCGGTGTGGGACGGCGACACCGTCACCGCCGTCGACCTCGACCTCGACGTGGTCCGCGGCTGGACCGGCCGGGTCTGGGTCGACGACGAGGACGAGTTCGCCGCGCACCGGGTGCAGCACGCCTATCCCCCGGACCTGGTGCGGCTCGCGGTCGGCTCGTGCGAGGCGGTCCGGGACGCCGTACGCCGTGCGGAGGCGCCGTACGACGGACGCACTCCCGGGCCCTGGTTCGAGGCGCTGGCCGCGTGCACGATGGGGTCATGACCGAGACCGTCGCGCGCCACGTCGTCGTGCACGGGCGCGTGCAGGGCGTGTTCTACCGGGACTCGTGCCGTCGGGAGGCGCAGCACGCCGGGGTCGCCGGCTGGGTGTTCAACGCCAGCGACGGCACCGTGCACGCCCATCTCGAAGGCCCGGCGGACGCCGTGGACCGGGTGGTGGCCTGGACCCGGCAGGGACCGTCGCACGCGCACGTCGACCACGTCGAGGTGCGGGACACCCGGCCGGCCGGGCTCACCGGCTTCGAGGTCCGCTGACCTGCAACAGGCCTAGCGCGGGTCGGTCTGCGGACGCCGCCGCACGGCCCGCGCCCGCAACGGGCCGACCAGGCGCGGGCCGGACAGCCTGCCCTCGAGGCGCCGCGCCTCGCGCTTGAGCGGCTGGGCGACGTACTCACCGAAGATCACGCCCGCGGCCAGCGCGATCGCGATGGCGGCCGCGTTGATCATCGAGATCAGGCCGTTGCCGCCCTCGGACAGCAGGTACAGCCCGCGGTAGATCGAGAGACCTGGCAGCAGCGGCACGATCGACGACACCACGATCACGAGCGGCGGCACCCGCACCCTCGCCGCGACCGCGTAGCTGACCAGACCGATCAGCACCGAGGCGACGGCGCTCGCCCACGCGACCCCGAGGCCGCGGTCGAACGCCACGTAGAACAGCACCGCAGCCATCGCCGCGATCAACGCGATCGGGACCAGCGTGCGGGGCGGCGCGTAGCCCGAGAACGCGAACGCCGCGGCGGTGATCGCGGCACCGGTGGCCATCACCGGCAGCTCGCTGAACGACGCGAAGCCGGGGTCGAGCCGGCCGAGGTTCACCCCGAGCATCCGGCCAACGGTCAGGCCACCGCTGACGCCGGCGATGACACCGGACGTCGCCAGGATGGCCTCGAGGATCCGGGCCCCGGCGGTGAGCGGGAACCCGGTCAGGGCGTCCTGGATCGCGCCCATGAAGTTGATGCCGGCCAGCAGCAGGATGATGCCCGCGGTCACGACCCTCGACGGGTCGACGTCCACGCCGGCGGCGACGGTGCCCACCGCGATCAACGTGGCCAGCAGGCCTCCGGCGACCTGCTGGTAGAAGCCGGGCAGCCTGCGCCGCGTCATCTGCCGCTGGAGGAGGTCGACGCCGACGGCGGCGAGGAACGCGATCAGGATCACCACCCAGTCACCGCCGACCAGCAGGCCGACGCCGCCGCCCATCACGCCGAGCCCGAGCGTCACGGCCCAGCGGGGCAGCCGGTGCCCGGACGACACGATCCGCGCCAGCTGGCTGCGGGCCTCGTCCCGGTCGATGGCACCCGCGATCAGGTCGCGGACCAGGTGGTCGACGAGGGTGAGGTCCTCGTAGTCGATCTCGCGGTGCCGGACCTGCCGGATCTGGATCATCGCCGGCTCGTCGAAGCTGCTCTGGTGGCTCATCGCCAGCTCGGTGAAGGTGACGTCCGCGGTCGCGGCGCGCAGCCCGCAGCCGTGCGCGACGTTCAGCATCGTCGCTCCGACGTCGGCCGCGCCGGCTCCCGAGGAGAGGAGCACCTCACCGATCCGCAGGGAGAGGTCGAGGGTCTTGTAGGTGTCCCTGCTGGTGTCTTTGCTGTCCGCCATCGCGGGTCCAGTGTGACGGGGTCCGCAGGCTGCCCGCGACCCGAAACCGGGCGCGTCAGGAGTGGCTTTGCTCACCCCGTGACGGCGACGGCCGGCCTGTGCCGCCGGTCACCTTTTGTTTGCGCGTCCAACCGTTGGGAATCGTGCCGCGAGGGAGGGGGACCGTCGTACTCGAATCCGAAAGGCATCACGTGCACGTGCTCGCTCCGCAAGAGCCACCGAGAGACTGGAAGCTCGACGACGTCACCGTCACCGAGCCCGGCATCATCAAGCGGGCCATCGGCGCCGCGTCCATCGGCAACGTCACCGAGTGGTACGACTTCGGCGTCTACGCCTACTTCGAGCCGACGATCAAGGAAGTCTTCTTCGCCGACCTGCCCGACACCATGGGCACGATCGCGACCTTCGGCCTCTTCGCCGTCGCGTTCCTGGTCCGGCCGTTCGGAGGCCTGTTCTTCGGGCCGCTGGCCGACCGGATCGGCCGCAACAAGGTGCTCGCCACCACGATGATCATGATGGCGCTCGGCACGTTCGCGATCGGCTGCATCCCGAGCGAGAAGTCCATCGGCCTCCTCGCCCCGGCCCTGCTGCTGGTCGCCCGTCTCGTGCAGGGCTTCTCGACCGGTGGTGAGTACGGCAACGCGATGACGTTCATCGCGGAGTACGCCCCCGACCGCAAGCGCGGTTTCCTGGGCAGCTTCCTCGAGTTCGGCACCTTCACCGGCTACCTGATGGGCGCGATCGTGGTCACCGTCGCCGGCGCCGTGCTCACCGACGACCAGCTGCTCGCCTGGGGCTGGCGCATCCCGTTCTTCGTCGCGCTGCCGCTGGGCATCATCGGCGTCTACCTGCGCACCCGGCTCGCCGACACTCCGGCGTTCCTCGAGCTCGAGAAGGAGGCCGACGCCCGCGAGAAGCAGCTGCGCGCCGGCAGCGAGCTCAAGAAGATCGCGAACCTGTGGCCGTTCATGCTCGTGTGCATGGGCCTGGTGCTGGCGTGGAACGTCACCAACTACATGCTGACCTCGTACATGCCGACCTACGTCACCGCGACGATGCCGGACATGCAGGGCGGCAAGGGCGTCTCGGAGACCACGTCGCAGATCCTCCAGATCGTCGTGATGGCCGTCGCGCTGGTGACGATCCCGCTGCTCGGGCGGCTCTCGGACCGCATCGGCCGCAAGCCGATCGTCTGGGTCGGCGCGATCGGCCTGATCGTGCTGTCCTTCCCGGCGATCATGCTGATCCGCGCGCAGAGCGGCTTCACGATCTTCCTCGGCCTGATGATCATGGGGCTGCTGCTGATCTGCTTCAGCGCCACGATGCCGTCGACACTGCCCTCGCTGTTCCCGACCCGGGTCCGTGGCGGTGCGCTGTCGATCGCGTTCAACATCTCGGTGTCGCTGTTCGGCGGCACCACCTCGGTGGTGGTCGGCACCCTGGTCAGCAAGACCGGTGACCTGAACTGGCCGGCCTACTACCTGATCGCCACGGGTGTGATCGGCGCGGTGTCGATCTACTTCACCCAGGAGTCGAACGGCCGCCACCTGTGGGGCTCCTCCCCCGCCGCCGACTCCACGGCCGAGGCCAAGGAGCTCGTCGACGCCTGAGGCTCGGCGCTCACGCACTCCCGGCCGGGGCGGGACTCGCGTCCTGCCCCGGCCGCGGTGTGTCACGCCTCAGCCGTCAGCCGAAGCCGGAGGCGCCATCTCCGCACGCACCCCGACCAGCCGGACCGCCCGGGTCTGGTCGAACCGCGTCAGCAGCTCGAGCGCGGCAGCCGTGACGTCGGCGACGTCGGACGTGGGACCGGGCAGCGTCAGCGAGCGCGAGCGGGTCTCGAAGGGCGCGTAGCGCAGCTTCATGCCGACCCGGACCGCCGGCCGGCCCTCGGCCCCGATGTCCGCGGTGACCTGGGCCGCGAGCTCGCGCACCGCGTCGGCGACGACGGCCCAGTCGGTCTGGTTCTGCTGGAACGTGGTCTCCCGGCCGTGTCCGCGCGCGACGTACGGCGTCGGGTCGACCGCCGAGGAGTCGACGCCACGACCGAGGCGGCGGTACCACGGGCCCATCGTCGGGCCGAGCCGGTCCGCGAGCAGCTGCGCCTCGGTGGACGCGAGCTCGGACACCGTGTGGATGCCGAGCTCGGCGAGCTTGGCGGCGGTCTTGCGGCCGACCCCCCACAACGCGTCGGTGGGTCGGTCCCCCATCACCGCGAACCAGTCCTCAGTCGTCAGCCGGCCCACGCCCTGCGGCTTGCCGAAGCTCGTCGCGATCTTGGCCTGCAGCTTGTTGTCGCCGATGCCGACCGAGGAGTGCAGCCCGGTCGCGTCGAGCACAGCGGTCCGCACGTCCGCGGCGAACGCCTCCGGGTCGTCGGTCTCGACGGCGAGGAAGGCCTCGTCCCAACCGAGCACCTCGACGGGTACGTCGAGCGAGCGCAGCGTGTCCATGACGCGCACCGACGCCTCGTCGTACGCCTGGTGGTCGACGGGCAGGAAGACCGCGTCCGGGCACTTGCGGGCCGCCGTGCGCAGCGGCATCCCCGAGCCGACGCCGAACGCCCGCGCTTCGTACGACGCGGTGGACACCACTCCACGCTCGGTGGGGTCGCCCCGGCCGCCGACGACCACGGGCAGCCCGGCGAGCTCGGGGCGCCGCAGCACCTCGACCGCCGCGATGAACTGGTCGAGGTCGACGTGCAGCACCCAGGCCCGCGAGGTCACCCCGGCGTCACCGGACCACGACCAGCAGGACCACCACGACGAGCGCGACCACGGCCAGCGCGGCCCACGGCACGGGAGCCTGAGGTCGCGCTCGGGTCTCCTCCGCCGGGGCGTCCGGGTCCTGCCGGCTGCGCAGCTCCTCGGCGAGCCGGTCGAGGTACGCGTCGACCTCGCCCATGTCGTAGCCGGTGCGCAGCCGCACCGGGTGGAAGCGCCGCGTCTCGACGTCCAGCGGTGTCATCAACGGCGGGTCCGCCGCGAGGGCGGCGCGCGCCTGGTCGAGGAACTCGTCGACCTCGCCGATGTCGTAGCCCTCACGCATCCGGACCGTGCTGAACGTCGGATGCTCCTCCGCCATGCCCATGGCCCCATCATCGCGCCGCCGGGCTGCCGCCGACGTGCACTACGTTCACGTGTCATGAGCAATCCCGTGCTGCTGGTGGTGGGTGCCGGTCCCGGTGTCGGGGCGTCGGTCGCCCGACGCTTCGGCCGCGAGGGGTACGACGTCGCGCTGCTGGCCCGCGACCCGGAACGGCTGAAGGACGTGGGCGAGAGCCTGCAGGCCGACGGGGTGACGACCGGCTGGAGCACGGTCGACGTCACCGACGCCGCCGCACTCACGGCCGCCATCCAGCGGTTCGGCGGTCACGCCGGCCACCTCGACGTGCTGCACTTCAACCCGAGCAGGTTCCGGCACGCCGACCCGCTCTCCCTGACCGCGGAGCACCTGCTGGACGACGTACGCCTCGGGGTGGCGCCGCTGCTCACCGCGGTGCAGGCGGCTCGGCCGTTCCTGCGCCCGGGGTCGCGCGTGGTGGCGACCGGCAGCATGGCGGCCGACCAGCCCTGGCACGAGGCGGCCAGCCTCGGGGTGCAGAAGGCCGGGCTGCGCAACCTCGTCCGGTCGATCGACGCGACGCTGCGCGACGACGGCGTGCGGGCCGTGTCGGTGACCGTCAACGGCACCCTGGAGCGCGGCACCGACCTCGACCCCGACCGCGTGGGTGACGCGATCTTCGAGGCCACCCGGCAGCCCGAGGACGGGTGGCGGGTCGAGGTGCCCTACCCGGCTAGATGACGGACCGGTAGCGCGCCAGGATCTCCTCGACCTCGGCGTCCTCGCGGCGCGCCAGCGGCACCATCAGCTCGGTCACCAGGTCGGTCAGCTCGGCGACCCGTCGGTTGAGCCGGCGGTTCTCCTGCACCTCGGCCTCCAGCGCGTCGAGCCGCGCGCGGACCCCTGCGCCGCGCGCGGCCTGCACACGCTGCGCGACCGTGCGCGCCGTGACGAGGTGGGTGCGCAGGTCAGACACGGGTGGCTCCTGAGGCTCGGGGGAAGGTGACCCGCAACCGGCAGGTGCGGGGGTCTGGGCGGTCGAAGACGTCGGTGCCGGGCCCGTCGTAGCGCTCCTCGACGCGGGCGCCGTAGCCCTCCAGCTCGGCGACCACCCGGTCCGCGTCGACGCGCTGCGCGAGACCGGCCGGCTCGACACCGGCCGGCAGCCCGGGCCCGGTGGCCGAGACCTCGAGGAACAGGCTGCCGCGGTCGCCGGCCAGCGCCATCCGGGCCAGTCGCCACAGGTTGCGGCGCGCCTCGTCGTCGAGCGCGTTCACCAGGTGCCGTGCGTAGACGTGCCGCCGTCCCGGCAGCAGGCCGATCTCCGCGCCGGTCACCGCGACGGTGCGCAGCTCCCCCAGCATCAGCCGGCGTACGACGGACGTGGCGCTGCTGCGACGCAGGCGCCGCTGGGTCCTGCTGCGCCCGTCGGGCGACACCTCGTAGGCGTGCACCCGGTGCCCCTGCCGCGCGAAGAACGCCGCGTCGCGACCGGTGCCCGAGCCGAGCTCGACGACCGTGTCGCCGCGCAGGATCCGACGACGGGTCCAGCGCGCGAAGTCGGAGCGGCTCTTCGGCACGTCGCGGACCTGCGGGCCGCGGAAGAAGGCGTTCCAGGCCGGCAGGTGGTCGCGGTAGCCGCGCAGCCAGCCGTCGAGCCGGCGCACCCCGCCGGGCGGGTCGGTGAACCTGAACGAGGGGTCCGGGACCCGCCAGCCGGGGCCGTAGACGAACGCCAGCATCGCCTCCGGGTCGGCGGGCGCCGGCAGCTCCACCCCCTCGAGCACGATCGTCGAGGTGGGGGTGATCGCGCTCCGCGGCAGGTCGCCGCTGCGGTTGCCCAGCTGGTAGAACACGCCGTCGACGTAGAACGCGACGAACACGTCGACGTAGACGGTGCGCCGGTCGCCGAGCCTGAGCAGCACCTTGAAGTCGCCGCCGGACATCCGCACGGTCCGCCAGCCGCGGGCGAGCATGGCCCGTTCGAGGGCGTAGGACTCGCGGATGACGTCCGCGGGGTGGGTCCGCTCGCTGAGGTAGCACAGGTCGGCGTCGCAGTCGGTGCCGATCATCCGGCCCTCGCGGACCGCGCCGAGCAGGCAGCCGTAGTTGAGGTAGGCCTCGACGCCGCCGTGCTCACGCAGGTCGTCGAGCACGCGCGCCGTACCCCGGAGGATCTCGGCGCGGGCCGCGTCGTCGGTCTCGGCGAACACCCGGGTCAGGTTGCCGACCTTGTTCACCGCGAGCGGGTGGCCGTGCGGGTCCTCGAGCCGGATCCGCTCCGTGCCGCCGCCGAGGGCGACCTCCTGGTCGACGTACGTGCGGCCGGTCCCGGGCTCGGCGAGGGTGAGCCGGGTGCGGCCTCGCAGGTGCGGCTGCAACGAGGCCGGCCAGGACACGACCAGCCCGCCGGGGCCCGGACGTGCGTCCCGCTGCGGCTGGAAGGACCAGACGTAGCGACCGTCGAAGGAGACGGTGACGACCCCGGACACGGAGGCGGGCAGCGTGAGTCCACGGTCGTCGACGTGGAACCCGTCGACGACCTGGTCGGTCGTGGTCATCAGGCGAGCGCCGGCACCGCACGCGACGGCTGGGTGGCGGCCCGTCCCTGGACCGCCCGGCGCAGCATCGTGCTGGAGGTGTGCATCGTGTACGGGAAGTAGACGACCTCGACCCCGACGGCACCCAGGCGCTCCTCGAGGGCGAGGCCCTTCGGGGTGCCACGCCAGTCGTCGCCCTTGAAGATCCGGTGGAAGCGCACGTCCTGCCAGGCGTCCCGCTTGTCGGTCGTGGTCTCGGCGTAGACCTGGTCGACGATGCCGACGCTGCGGACGATCTCGAGCCGCTCCTCGAGCGGCACGAACGGGCGAACGCCCTTGGTCAGCTCGCAGATCTCGTCGGCGACGACGCCGGCCACGAGGACGTCACAGTGCTCACGGGCCTGGCGCAGCACGTTGAGGTGACCCACGTGGAACAGGTCGTAGGCGCCGGGTGCGTACCCGATCACTCCGCTCATCAGCCCTCCTGGAAGCCCACGGTCGAGAAGTTCTGATCTTACTATACTTACTTACTCGACATTGTGGGCAGAAGGGTGCGTTGTCTCACCTCGCGCGTGTCGGGACGGGGACTCGCCGTACCGACGGCGGCGAGACCGAGACGCCCGGCCCGTTAGTGCTCCCCCGAGGTCAGCACTACCGGGTCGGGCGCTCGGTCTCGCCGTCGTCGGTGAGGTTCGCCAGCAGACAGACCTCGGCGTCGGCAAGCCTGCAGGCCTGCTCGATGAACCATCCGATCACTTCCCGCATGACCCCTCCCAGGGACAGCCCCGCCGGAAGAGGGTTGCCCCGCCCGCGGGGCTTGAAACAGCCACGCCGGTGGAATGCTGGGCGCCATGGATCTCCGGGTGTTCACCGAGCCGCAGCAGGGTGCGACGTACGACGACCTGCTGGCCGTCGCACGACGCAGCGAGGAGCTCGGCTTCGGCGCGTTCTTCCGCTCCGACCACTACCTCGGCATGGGCACCGAGGGGCTGCCCGGCCCGACCGACGCCTGGCTGACGCTGGCCGGCCTGGCCCGCGACACCTCGACGATCCGGCTGGGCACGCTGATGACGTCGGCGACGTTCCGGCTGCCCGGCGTGCTGGCGATCTCGGTGGCGCAGGTCGACCAGATGAGCGGTGGCCGGGTCGAGCTCGGGATCGGCGCGGGCTGGTACGAGGACGAGCACACGAAGTACGGCATCCCGTTCCCGCCGGTCGGCGAGCGCTTCGACCGGCTCGAGGAGACGCTGGCGATCGTCACCGGGCTGTGGGAGACGCCGAGCGGCGGCTCGTTCAGCCACGACGGCGAGCACTACCGCGTCACCGACTCCCCCGCGCTGCCCAAGCCCGTGCAGTCGCCCCGCCCGCCGGTGATCGTCGGCGGCAAGGGCAAGCGGCGCACGCCCGCGCTCGCGGCGCGCTACGCCGACGAGTTCAACGTGCCGTTCGACTCGGTGGCAGACGAGCCGGTCGCTGATCGCGGGCGTGCGGGAGGCGTGCGAGACGGTGGGGCGCTCCCCCGACGACCTGGTGTACTCCAACGCCCTGGTGCTCTGCGTCGGCCGGGACGAGGCCGAGGTGGCCCGACGCGCCGCCGCCATCGGCCGCGACGTCGACGAGCTCCGCGCGAACGGCGTCGCCGGCACCCCGCAGGAGGCCGTCGACACCCTCGCGGCGTACGCCGAGGCCGGGTCGTCGCGCGTCTACCTGCAGATGCTCGACCTCGCCGACCTCGACCACCTCGACCTCGTCGCCTCGGAGATCGCCCCTCATCTCCCCTGACGCCGACCCGTCAGCTGGTAGGCACTCTCACCGGCGTGTCACACGGCAAGTGACGGGTCAGGTTGCGCGCGGGTGACGGTGATGGCGGAGCTGGCGCAGCCCGACGACGTGCTCTGCAACGCGGACTTCTCGGCGCTGTCGAGGCTCAGCCGCCAGCGGATCTTCACCGCCACCCACTCCCGCAGGCAGCGGCAGGTGTCGTAGGTGGGCATCCAGGTGGTCGGGTCCTGGTCGCCCTTGGCCTGGTTGGCCGAGTCGGTCGGTCACGCCGACCAGCGTCCGGGCGTCCCGGGTCGGCGACAGGGGGGTCAGGGCAGGGGCAGCTCGTCCTTCGACGAGCCCGGCGGCACCTTGGCCGGCTCGACGGCCTCGTCGGCCTCGCCGGCCGAGAGCGAGCCGACTCGAGGCCGCACGAACCGCCACGTTTCCCCCGATCCCCCTCGGGGTACCTGCGACGGCAACCATCGGATGGCCTGCACGATCTGCGGCGCCAGGAACGGAGACCAGGGGAATGAACGACGAACAGCCGGACATGGGTCTTTCGGACGAGGAGCTCGCCGCCCAGGGCGCGACCGCGCTCCCCGACAAGGAGGTCGTCTCCATCCTCGACCTCAACGCCGACATCGACCTGGCCATCGACGCGGCCGCCCCGATCGACCTCGCGGTCGCCGCGAACGCCAACGTGGCAGCGCCCATCGACGCCGCGGTCGGCGCCAACGTGCTGTCGATCGACTCCACCGCCCAGGCGCTGAGCGACCAGGGCGTGATCATCAACCAGGGCCTCGACGCGGACGCCTCGGCGCACGCCGTACAGGACAGCGCGCTCGACCAGAGCAACGACGTCGTCGACGCCGGCAACGGCGCGGCTCCTGCGGACGCTGCCGGGGCCACCGACGCCGGCGTCGCCCCCGAGGCTGCCACGGCCGCCCCGTCGGTCGGCAGCACCGCGCTCGGCGACACAGGTGCGGCCACCGACGGCCTGACCGGCACGCTCGGCGACACCACGGGGACCGTGGGTGACGCTGCTGGCGGCGCGGTCGGCGACACGGCCGGCACGGTCGGCGGCGCGGTCGGCGACACGGCCGGCACGGTCGGCGACACCGTCGGCGGGGCCACGGACGGTGTCGGAGGCACCGTGGGCGATGCTGCCGGCGGTGTCGGCGGCGCGGTGGGCGGCGCTGTGGGCGGAGCGACCGGCGACCTCGGCGGCACGGTCGGCGGGGCCACGGGCGCGGCCGGCGGCCTGCTCGACGGCAACCTGCTCAACGTCGACGTCAACGTGGACGCCGATGCCGACATCGCGGCACCGATCAACGGCGCGGTCGCCGCGAACGCCAACGTGGCGGCCCCGATCGACGCGGCCGTCGGCGCCAACGTCGGCTCGGTCGGCAGCGACGCCATCGCCGTCTCGCAGCAGGACGCGATCATCAACCAGGACATCACCGGCTCGGCGGACGCGACGTCGGACCAGACGTCGGACATCCAGCAGTAGTACCGGATGGCCGTCCTGCCCGCCCCGGCCGGGCGTGAGGACGACGCGCTGGCGTCGTCCTCGCGCCCGGCTGCGCCGACCCCCGACGTCGCCTCCCGCGCCGACGGGGTCGAGCTCATCGGCGAGATGGTGGGCTCCGGCTACCGCGAGCCACCCGCGCTCGCCCGACGCGGTGACGGCCAGACCTTCCAGCTGACGCCGCTGCTCTACCTGGTGCTGGAGACGGTCGACGGCCGGCGCTCCTACGACGAGGTCGCGGAGCGCGTGAGTGCTGCCTACGGCCGCACCGTCACCCCGGACAACGTGCGCACCCTCGTCGACCAGCAGCTGCGGCCGATGGGACTGCTCACCCGTCCGGACGGGTCGCAGCCCGAGGTGAAGAAGTCCAACCCGCTGCTCGCGCTGCGGTTCAAGTACGCCGTCACCGACCCGGAGCGCACCCGCCGGCTGACCGCGCCGTTCGCCCGGCTGTTCAACCCCGTCGTCGTGGTCGCGGTGATGGTCGGCCTTCGCGGCCGTCTGCTGGTGGGTGTTCATGGAGAAGGGCCTGGCGTCCGCGACGTACCAAGCCTTCGACAAGCCCGGCCTCCTGCTCCTCGTCGTCGCGATCACGATCCTGTCCGCCGGCTTCCACGAGTTCGGCCACGCCGCGGCGGCGCGCCGCGGTGGGGCCACCCCCGGGGTGATGGGCGCCGGCATCTACCTCGTCTGGCCGGCGTTCTACACCGACGTCACCGACTCCTACCGGCTCGGGCGCGGCGGACGCGTGCGCACCGACCTGGGCGGTCTCTACTTCAACGCGATCGTCGCGGTCGCGGTGGCCGGCGTCTGGTGGCTGACCGGGTACGACGCCCTGCTGCTTCTCGTGGCGACCCAGATCCTGCAGATGGTGCGTCAGCTGACGCCGCTCGTGCGCTTCGACGGCTACCACGTGCTCGCCGACCTCACCGGCGTGCCCGACCTGTTCCACCGGATCAAGCCGACCCTGCTCGGCGTGCTGCCCTGGCGCTGGAGGCACCCCGAGACCCGGGTGCTGAGGCCGTGGGCACGGGCCGTGGTGACGCTGTGGGTCGTCGTGGTCGTGCCGATGCTGGCCTTCTCGCTGTTCACGATGGTGCTCACGCTGCCCCGCATCCTGGGCACCGCCCGGGCCAGCGTCGAGAAGCAGTCCACGCTGCTCGGCCTCGCCTGGTCCGACACCGACCTGCTCGAGACGGCGGCCCGCTGCATCGCGATCGTGGCGGTCGCCTTCCCGATCCTGGCCACCGCGGTGATCCTGTTCCGGCTGGTTCGCAAGATCGTCGGCTCCACCTGGCGGCGCACCCGCGGGCGTCCGGTACGCCGCGGGCTGGCCGGCCTGGTCGCCGCCGCCCTGGTCGCCGGCCTCGCCTGGGCCTGGTGGCCGCACCCCGGCACCTACCGGCCGATCGAGCCGTACGAAGGCGGCACGCTGGTGCAGGCCGCGCAGGCGCTGCCCGTCGTCCCGCGCTCCGCGCCGACCCGGCTCGTCGAGGGCCAGCGGGGCAGCCTGGTCACCGGCTGGTCCGACGACGACCCGAGGCCCACCCGATCACACCCGCAGCTCGCGCTGGTGCTGGTCCCCCGCGACGGCGGCGCGACCGGCGCCACGGGCGGAGGCGTGGCTTCCGCGGCCGACGGCGGTGCCGCCGCACCGGTCGGGGGCACGGGCGCGGCCACCGGCGACAGCACGGGCGCCGCGGCCCAACCGTGGGTGTTCCCGTTCAACAAGCCGCTCGCCCCCGAGGCCGGCGACAACCAGGCGATGGCCGTCAACACCAACGACAACACGATCCGCTACGACGTGGCGTTCGCGCTGGTGTGGATCGAGGACGACTCCCCCGCCCTGAACACCAACGAGGCCTACGCGTTCGCGAGCTGCACCAACTGCGCGGCGGTCGCGATCGGCTTCCAGATCGTCCTGGTCACCGGCGACAACCACGTCGCCGTGCCGCAGAACATCTCGGCCGCGGTCAACTACGACTGCGTCAACTGCCTCACCTATGCCCTCGCCACGCAGCTCTTCGTGACCCTCGACGGCCCGCTCAGCGACGCCGGCCGGCAGCAGATCGCGGCGCTGTGGCAGCAGATCGCCGACTTCGGCACGCACATCACGGAGGTGCCGCTCTCCGAGGTGCGCGACCGGCTGACGTCGTACGAGCAGCAGATCCTGGCCGTCATCGAGAAGGAGCAGGGACCGCTGACCCCGGACGCCACGGCCACGGCCGCGGCCGACGCCGGCGCGACCCCGAGCCCGTCGGTCGAAGGCAGCGACGGCGCGGCACCGAGCGCCGAGGCCTCGCCCGGCGCGGGGACCCCGTCCGACACCGCCACGGGTACGACGGGCGGCAGCACCGGCGACGCGGGCAGCACCGGTGGCGCGACGAGCGGTGCGACGACCACCGGCACGGACCCGTCCCCGACCCCGACGGACGCGCCGACCACGCCGACCACGCCGGATCCCTCACCGAGCGCGACCCCGTCGGCCGACGCCACCCCGTAGCACCGAGCTCCGGCACCGCCAGGCTGTCGCCTCGTCCGTCTGCTCGACGGCTGGACGCTGTGGGCCTTCACCCGCAGCCGCCGCTGGCGCCTACCGCACCCAGACCGTGACGAGGTTCGAGGTCGCCGCCAACCGGTAGGTGTCCGCGATCGACACCGCCTTGTAGGTCGTGGACCGGCGCGGCCGGACGGTGGTGGAGTACCACCCCGTCGGTGCGAGGCTCTTCGACGCCCGCACGTAGGTCCAGCGACCGCCTCGCGCCGGCCGCTTGTAGAACCGGACGTACTTGCCCGTCACCGCACCCAGCGACGTCTTCAGGTGGCCGTAGACCATCACGGCCGCGCCCTTGCGGACGCGCGACGTCTTGTTCTTGTGCAGGTAGACGGTGGGCTTGAGCTTGGCAGGCGTGCTCACCCGGCTCGGCGCCGAGGCGGAGCCCGCGTAGACCGTGTCACCGGCGAACGCCACCGAGTAGTCGGTCGCCTGCGACACCGGGGTCGTGAACGAGTAGTGACCGGCCGGGTCCGTGTTGATCGTGCTGACGGCGCTCCAGGCCGTGGCGCCGACGGCCCGCGCGTACAACGTCACCGGCAGACCGGCCAGCACACTGGAGTCGGCGGTCTTGCGGAGGTCGCCGGCGAACGTGACGGGACCGTTGATCGCGGTTGTCGTCGACGCGGACGGTGTGAGCGTGACGTTGGTCGGTTCGCCGGTCGGGATCGTGACCCCCGGAGGCACGGGGGCGCTCGAGCCGCCAGTGGTGTTCGCGAGGGAAGCGAGCTGCGCCGTCGTGCCGTTGAAGCGGTTCATGTCGACGTTGCCGGAGATGCCGCTCACCGTGCCGCTGCTGGTGCGCTGCCAGAACGTCCAGGTCGGCCAGCCACCGGGCACCCGTGGTGTCGAGACGCCGTAGTGCGCGATCCACAACGGGTAGTGGGTGAAGGCCGTGCTGTTGCCCAGGTAGTGCTCCCAGAACGCCGGGGACACGTAGATCATCGGGGTGCGGCCGGTGAGCTGCTCGACCGTCTGCAGCCAGGTCGCGGTCCAGTTCCTCAGGTCCGTGACGCCCAGCCCGCCGCTGGCTTCGAGGTCGAGCACGGGCGGGAGCGTGCCGGCGCCCTGGAAGGACCCCACCTTGGAGACGAAGTAGTTGGCCTGGGCCGGCGCCGTGCCGACCTTGGGACGGGCGAAGTGGTAGGCGCCGCGGTACATCCCGACCGCCTGGACGCCCGCCCAGTTGGTCGCGAGCTGGGTGTCGGTGTACGTCGTGGACTCGGTCGCCTTCATGAACGCGAACTGCATCCCGGCGGCCTTGACCTTCGACCAGTTGATCGTGCCCTGCCAGTGCGAGACGTCGACGCCGTCGGCGTAGGCCAGGGTCGAGGCCAGCAAGGCCGCGAACGACGTCACGAGCACCACGACGAGGCGTCGGGCGCGACGCGCGGCAGCAGCGGTAGTCCTCACGGGGTTCCTCCGAGCCTCCCAGGAGCCGCGGGGGCGGCCCCGCTCCGGTGCGGGTGAGTGGTCGAAGGCTAGCCCGAGTAAAGAACCGCCGGAGGTGAAACGCGCAGATCAGCGGGCCCGTGCGTCTCCGGTGCCCACCCAGGGCAGGTCCTAGACCACCAGGCTGAGCAGCAGCACGAACACCAGCCCGCTCACAGAGATCACCGTCTCCATCATCGACCAGGACTTGATGTTCTGGCCCACGCTCCGTGGGTTCAGGCGGGGGGTACCCGCCGAGCCGCGAGGTTACGCCGGGTGTCTCCCGGTTCGTGCAGCCGCACCGCGTGGCCCGGAGCCGGCCGGGCAGACTGTCCGGATGCGCGCCGTGCAGTACGCCGAACCGCTCGCGACCCCGCGTCTGGTCGACATCCCGGACCCCGAGTGCCCGGACGACGGCGTCGTGGTGCGGGTCGGCGCCACCGGGGTCTGCCGCTCCGACTGGCACGCCTGGGCCGGGCACGACCCCGTGCCGCGCCCGCACGTGCCGGGTCACGAGCTCGCCGGCACGGTGCACGCCGTCGGCCCGTCCGTACGACGCTGGTCGGTCGGCGACCGGGTGACGGTGCCGTTCGTCTGCGGCTGCGGACGGTGCGCCTACTGCCGGGCCGGTGACACGCACGTCTGCCCCGACCAGACCCAGCCGGGCTTCACCGGCTCCGGGTCGTTCGCGGAGCTCGTCGCGCTGCGGGCCGCGGACACGAACCTGGTGCGCCTGCCGGACGACCTCGACGTGGTCACCGCGGCGTCGCTCGGCTGCCGGCTGGCCACCGCCTACCGGGCCGTCGTCACGCACGGCCGCATCACGCCCGGGGACTGGCTGGCCGTGCACGGCTGCGGAGGGGTCGGGCTGTCCGCGGTGCTGGTCGGTGCGGCGCTCGGCGCGCGGGTCGTGGCGGTGGACGTGTCCGAGGCGGCGCTCGCCCGCGCGGTCGAGCTGGGCGCCGCCGCGACGGTGCGCGGCGACGATCCGGCGGCCGCGGTGCGCGACGCGACCGGTGGGGGCGGCGCGCACGTCTCCCTGGACGCCGTCGGCTCCCCCACCACCGCCGTCGCCTCGGTGCACTCGCTGCGCCGCCGCGGCCGGCACGTGCAGGTCGGGCTGCTGCTCGGCGACCAGGCGACCCCTCCGCTGCCCATGGACCTCGTCGTCGCCCACGAGCTCGAGGTGCACGGCTCGCACGGGATGCCGGCGCACCAGTACGCCGACCTGCTCGACCTCGTCACCTCCGGCCGGCTCGACCCACGGCTGCTCGTCGGCCGGGTGATCGGCCTCGACGAGGCCGCCGCCGCCCTCATGGCGATGAGCGAACCGGCGCAGACGGCCGGCATGACCGTCGTACGCCTCTGAGCGAATCCGCTGCCAGGACCGGCCTCGGTTGGCATCATGTGCCGGTGAGTTCGGGGGAGCTGTGGGATCGGCTGACGTTCGGGCGGGCGCGGAGGCGTCGACGCCTGATGCGCCTGGTCATGTGGGACGACGCCCCGCGGCCGGTGCGTGACCGTTCGGGGGCCAAGGGACTGTTCGGCGTGCTCGGCGCCACGCTCGTGCTGCTGGCCGTCGTCGGGTCGCCGGCACCTCAGGCACCTCCGCGTCGCCGCCTGGCGGGTCGTTCGCGTTCCTGGACCACCAGCCCGGCACCCCGTCGGTCCCCGTCACGTGGAGCTCCTGCAAGCCCATCCACGTCGTGGTCAACGACGCGCTGGCGCCGCCCGGCGGCTGGGACGTCCTGATGGCCGCGCTCGACCAGGTGCACGAGGCGTCCGGACTGGAGTTCGCCGTCGACGGGCGGACGTCCGCGCTGCCCGAGGGCAGCGTGCGCTCACCCAACGGCATCGACTGGGACCCCGTGCTGGTCGCGTGGACGACGCCGGAGCAGGCCCCGCGGCTCGAGGGCAACGTGGACGGGTTCGGCGGCAGCTCGGCGATGACGGACCGGGTGTCCGGCAAGAAGTACTACGTCACCGGTCGCATCGCCCTGGACGCACCCCAGCTCACCAGGGAGCTGAACAGCCTCCACGGCGCGGATGGCGTGCGGGGCGTGATCGTCCACGAGCTCGGCCACGTCCTCGGCCTCGCCCACGTGAACGACGGCAACGAGACCATGAACAAGAGCGCGCGTCGCGACGGCCGGCTCGGCCCCGGTGACCGGATCGGCTTCGGGCAGGTCGGCGCCGGCCCCTGCTACGGGTAGGGCGCGCCGCTCACGCCCCGCCGCGCTCCCCCACCGGGATCTCCACCGGCACCGTGCTGCCGGGCTGTGCCAGCGGGCACGCCCAGGCCGGGTCGTAGGCACAGGACGGGTTGTAGGCGAAGTTGAAGTCGAGCACCAGCGACCCGTTGCCGGTGCCGAGGTCGGCGCCCTTCACCGTGTCGAGCAGGTAGCGCCCACCGCCGTACGTCCCGCCGGGCCTGCCGGCCGACGCGTCCTTGACCGGCAGGAAGATGCCGCCGGCGTACGTCGCGAGCCGCCACACGTCGAGCGTGCCGGCGCCGGGGACCTCGACGACCCCGAGCCGGTCGAACGGCACGACGCCGTCAGTGCCGCTGGTGATCTCGATCTGCCGCGACTCCGCCCGCTCGACCTTCAGCTCGAACCGCCAGGCCGGGTCGTAGTCCGGCACGGGCAGCCCGGTGAACGACGCGTGCTGCTCGGGCAGCAACGGCGAGGCCGGGTGGGTCGCGAACAGCTCGTCGCGGACGGCGCGCCACCGGGCGTGTGCGGCGGCCGGGTCGGAGTCGGCCCGGATCTCGGCGTAGAGCGCGAACACGCGTCGCCGCCAGTCCACGATGTCGTAGGCGTCCATCCCGCGAATCTACCCAGGGACTGGCTGCGTTCGTCAGCGCGACCTCATGCAGCCCTGCGAGGATGTCGCGGTGCCACGGGGGAAACGGTGGGACAGCCTGACCCTGGGTCCGGCTCGTCGCCGACGACACATGCATCGCCAGCTTGCCGCACTCGATCGCTGGTACGCCGAGCAGGCGGCTCAGACGTCCCGTGGCGGCGACGGCCGGCGCCGGTTCCTGGTGGCCACCGTCACGGTCGTCATCGCGCTTCTCGCAACCGGACACCTGCTGCACAAGCAGGGATTCACGTTGGGCATCGACGGAGTTCACGAACGTCGCGGTGAGGGACCGTCCACGACGCTGCCGGGTTCCGACGCGTATCGCTTCGTGGCCCACCAGCCCGGTCGCCCAGACGACCCGGTCACCTACGACCCGTGCTCGACGATCCACCTGGTCGTGAACGACACCCTGGCCCCTGCGGGGAGCGATCGCATCCTCGCCGAGGCCGGCGCCGCCGTTGGCTCAGCCACGGGACTGCGCCTGGTTGTGGACGGGCGCACGGACGAGGCACCCACGCGCGATCGTCCCTTGAGGGACCCGGTGCGCTACGGACGCGGCTGGTCGCCGGTGCTGGTTGCCTGGACGACCCCCGCGCAGGTGCCCGGGCTGAAGGGGAGACCTGCGGGACTCGGCGGCAGCGCTCGCGTGGTCGACGAGATGTCGGGCCGGTCGACGTACGTCACCGGCACAGTGGCGCTCGACACCCCGGTGCTCACCACGATCCTGAGTCGTCCCGACGGGGCGGCAGAGGTGCGCGCGATCGTGATGCACGAGCTCGGGCACGTGGTCGGGCTTGCCCACGTGAATGACCCACGCGAGCTGATGAACGCGGACAACGTGGGCCAGAAGGCGTTCGGCCCTGGCGACCTCACCGGCCTCGCTGCCCTCGGGCGTGGTCGCTGCGCCGGCTAGCCACATCCCCTAGTCGTCGAACAGCGCGCGCACGTCGTCGGCGCCCAGCGGCGCGGACATCAGCGCGTCGTCGTCGACGACCTGCGAGAACAGCGCGGCCTTGCGGGCCTTGAGCGCCATCACCTTCTCCTCGACGGTGTTCGTGGAGACCAGGCGGTAGACGTTCACAGGTCGGGTCTGGCCGATCCGGTGGGTGCGGTCGACGGCCTGCGCCTCGACGGCGGGGTTCCACCAGGGGTCGAGCACGAACACGTAGTCGGCCTCGGTCAGGGTCAGCCCGACGCCGCCGGCCTTGAGGCTGATCAGGAACACCGGGTCCTCGCCGTTGCGGAAGCCGTCGACGACGGCCTGGCGGTGCCGGGTGGCGCCGTCGAGGTACGACGAGGTGATGCCCTCACGCTCGAGTCGCGCACGGACCCGGGTGAGGAACGACGTGAACTGGCTGAACACCAGGGCGCGGTGCCCCTCCTCGGCGAGCTCGAGCAGGTGGTCGACCAGGACGTCGACCTTGGCCGACCCGACGCCGTCGTACGCCTCGTCGACGAGTCCCGCATCGAGGCTGAGCTGTCGCAGCCGGGTGAGGGACCGGAAGATCGCGATGCGGTGCTTGTCGAACTCGTCGACGAGGCCGAGCACGGTCTGCCGCTCACGTTGGAGGTGCGTGTCGTAGATCGTGCGGTGCTTGGGCGTCAGCGACACCTCGAGGACCTGCTCCTGCTTCGCCGGCAGGTCCGCCGCGACGTGCTCCTTGGTGCGGCGCAGCAGGAACGGCCGGATGCGCTTGCGGAATCGGGCGAGCACCTCACGGTCGCCGAGCCGCTCGACCGGGATCGCGACGATCTCCTGGAACCGCTGCGGCCACGGATAGAGCCCCGGCGCCACGATCGACAGCAGCGACCACAGCTCCATCAGCCGGTTCTCCATCGGCGTGCCGGTCAGCGCGAGCCGGAACGGCACCTCGAGCCGACGCACCGCCTGGTGGGTCTTGCCCTGGTGGTTCTTCACGGTCTGCGCCTCGTCGAGGACGAGCCCGCCCCAGTCGAGACCGACGTAGTCGGACGCCTCGAGCCGGAACAGGGTGTACGACGTGACCACCACGTCAGCCCCGTCCGCGAGGGCGCGGACCGACTCGCCGCGCCGCGCCTGCGACTCGCTGACCACGCGGACGTCGAGGCCGGGCGTGAAGGCGGCGGCCTCGTGCGCCCACATGCCGACCACGCTGGTCGGCGCGACCACGAGGAACGGCGCGGCCCCGCGGTCGCGGGCGTGCGCGATCAGGGCGAGGGTCTGCAGGGTCTTGCCGAGCCCCATGTCGTCGGCGAGGATCCCGCCGAGCCCGGTCTCCCAGAGGTAGGCCAGCCACCGGAACCCCGCGAGCTGGTAGGCCCGCAGCTCCGCCTTGAGCCCCACCGGGTCGATCTCGGGGAGCGTGTCGAGGGACCGGAGCGCCTGCGCGGACCGGACCCAACGAGCCGCCTGGGCGTCGACGATGCCGACCTCGGCCAGCTCGTCCCACAGGCCGAGGTCGTGGTGCGCCAGCCGGACGCCCTCGTCGGGCTGCTCGTGCAGCTCGCCGGCCGCCTCCACCAGCTGCGCGAGCCGGGACAGCTCGGGGCGGTCGATGCGCAGGTGCTTGCCGTTGCGGAGGATCACCCGGTCCATGCCCTTGGTGAGCGCCTCCAGCACGTGCGCGAGCGCGATGTGGGTGCCGTCGACGACGATCTCCACCTCGAGGTCGAGCCAGTCGGTGCGGGCCTCGTCCTGGTCGGGGCGGGTGCTGACGTGGATGACCGGCACTCCCGACAGCTCGCGGTAGTCGGGCTGCTCACCGATCTCGTCGATCTCCACCTGTCCGCGCAGGCCGGGCAGGAGCTGCTCGGCGAACAGGATCGCGTGCGCGTCGCGGAAGGTCTGCTCGTCCTCGAGCCCCATCCCTCGCTGGTGACCGCGGCACAGGTGGTAGGCCTGCTCCTCGTCGAGCTCCAGCGCGTCGAGCTGGGCCTGCTCCAGCTCCGGACGGCGTACGGCGCGCAGCCCGCGCGTCTCGGACAGGGCGTAGACCCGGTCGTCCGCGCCGACGCGGTAGCGCCAGCTCCACGCGGCGTGCACCTCGTCGGCCGCCACCCAGGTGACGGTGAGCGCGAGCCGCGGCTCGGCCGGCTCGGGCACCGCGACCGACCCGTCGGACGACAGCACCGGGACGTGCCGCTGGAGCCGGGGGAGGTACTCCCCCACGAGCTCCTCGCGGTCCTCCTCCGGCACGAGCACCGAGTCACCGCGCTTGAGGAGGCGGCGCACCTCCGGCCCGGGCCGGGCGGTCAGCGCCGCGAGGGTCACCGACCAGGACTCGGCGTCGGCCACCCACAGCGCCACGGCGTGCCCACCCTCGCCCAGCACGTCGAGCTCGGCCGCGTCGTACCAGTCGCCGTCGAGCGCCACCCCCAGGCGCAGCTGGGCGTCGTGGCCCGGGGCCGCGTTGACGTCGAGCCGGATCGTCACCGGCTCGGGAGCGACGGTGACCCGGGACAGGCCGGTGCCGGCGAGCAGCGGGATGCCGGCGGCCACCGCCCGGTGCAGCAGCGGGATCTCATCGGGACCGAACGAGCCCATCGAGACGTGCCCGTCGGCACCGAAGTAGAGCTGCCGCATCGCGGTGCGGTGACCCGAGAGCAGGTCGTTGAGGGCGGCGACCTGGGCCGGCGGGTGCGGGCCGCGGCGGTCGAGGTAGGGGACGTCGGTCCAGGAGATGCCGGTGCGGACCCAGTTGTCGCGAGCGCCGCGTCGCATCGGCCGCATCCGCAGCGTGCCGCGCGCCGGCGTCAGGCTCTGCGGACCGCCGCGGAACCCGGTCGCGCGGGCCGGTGGCTTGAGGTCGACCTGGAGGGCGAGCGGCTGCTCGACGCGCTGCAGCCGCTCGGTCTCCCGCCCGTCGAGCTCGTCGAGCAGCGAGGACAGCTGCCGCTCCCAACGCCGGGCACCCGGCGGCGAGTCCCGCTGCTGCTCGTCGCGCACCGTGATCAGCAGGGCGAGGCTGTGCTTGCAGCCGTCGCCGACCGGGCAGCTGCACCGGCCGAAGACCCAGACGCCCTCCCCGTCGACGCCGACACTCAGCGTGACGACGTACGGCGCGCTGGTGGACCCCGACACGGTGCCGCGGATGTCGAGGTCGCCGTCGCCGTCCAGCTCGTGCGTGCACGTGAGCACGTGCCCGCGGCGGACGTAGTCCCACGCCCGGTCCAGGGTGGGCGTGCCGTAGCGGCGGCGCAGGTCCTCGTCGCTCAGCAGCGAGGACAGGTCGACCATGCGGACGAGCCTACGAGGCGGCTCCGACATCCGCGCCCGCAACCGGCCGGGGCACGATGTTCCTGTGGAGAAGCCGTCGTTCGTCCTGCACGAGCACCACAAGCCGCGTCACCACTTCGACCTGCGGCTCGAGGAGCGCGGGGTGCTGCGCTCGTGGGCGCTGCCCAAGGGGCTGCCGACCACCCCGAGGCAGGACCGGCTGGCGGTCGCGGTGGAGGACCACGAGCTCGAGCACCTGCGCTACGAGGACGACGACAAGTCCATCGCCGACATCGGCTGGTGGGAGGACGAGGACCGCACCGAGCGCCGGCTGCTGTTCGTCCTGCACGGCAGGGACGCCTCCGTGCGCTACGCCCTCATCGACACCGGCCGGGACTGGCTGCTGCACCGCACCAAGGACCAGCCACGTGGTTGAGCCGACGACCTTGTGGGCACGATCACGCGGATCCCGTTCGACGAGAGGACGCTGCATGGTGGCACCGATGGACCCGACGTCGGCCGGGTTCCTGTTCGCCGAGAACCGCAGCCAGCCCATGCACGTCGGGGGCCTCCAGCTGTTCCGCAAGCCGGAGGGAGCGCCGCGATCCTTCGTGCGGGACATGTACGCCGACATGCTGGCGCACGACGACCCGGCTCCCCTGTTCCTCAAGCGCCCGCACCGCTCGGTCGCCACGGGCGGACAGTGGTTCTGGACCGAGGACGACCAGTTCGACATCGAGTACCACGTCCGGCACAGCGCGCTCCCGAAGCCCGGCCGGATCCGTGAGCTGCTCGAGCTGTGCGGCCGGCTGCACAGCACCCGGCTCGCGCTCGAGCGGCCGCTGTGGGAGATGCACGTCATCGAAGGCCTCCGCGACGGGCGCGTCGCGATCTACAGCAAGATGCACCACGCACTGATCGACGGCGTCTCCTCGATGCGGCTCATGCAGAGCGTGCTGTCGACCGACCCCGACGAGCGCGGCATGGCGCCGACCTGGTCGGCCGAGCACGTCGGGCCCCGTCCGGTACGGCGCGCCGAGGACACCGACAACGACGCGTTCGGCCTCCCGCTCGGAGCCCTGCGCACGGCCCTCGCCATCAGCGCGGAAGCGGCCGGACTCCCCGGGGCCCTGGTGCGGACGCTGTCCCGCGGCGTACGCAACGAGACCTCGGCAGTGTCGCTCTACGCGCCGCGCACGATCATCAACAAGCGGATCACCGGGGCGCGGCGGTTCGCCGCCCAGGACTGGCCGCTCGAGCGGCTGCAGGCGATCGGCAAGGCGACCGGGACCACCCTCAACGACGTGGTGCTCGCGATGTGCAGCGGCGCGATGCGGACCTACCTCGACGAGCTCGGGGCCCTGCCGGACACGTCCCTGGTCGCGATGGTCCCGGTCGGGCTCAAGGCCAAGAACGCACAGAGCGCCTCCGCATCCGGCGGCAACGCGGTCGGCGCGGTGATGGCGGGCCTCGGCACCGAGCTGCCCGACCCGGCCGACCGGCTGCAGGCCGTGCACCGCTCGATGGTGACCGGCAAGGAGGCGCTGGGGTCGATGACGCCGGCGCAGATCCTGGCGATGAGCGCCCTGGGCCTGGCCCCGGCGATCCTCGCGCCGATGCTCAAGCTCGAGGGCCTGACCCGGCCGCCGTTCAACCTGATCATCTCGAACGTCCCCGGCCCGAAGACGCCGTTGCACTACAACGGCGCGGTGCTGGAGGGGATGTACCCGCTGTCCATCCCGATCCACGGCATGGGTCTGAACATCACCTGCACGTCGTACGCCGGCAACATCGGCTTCGGGCTGACCGGGTGCCGCCGCACCGTCCCACGGCTGCAGCGGCTGCTGACCCACCTCGACGACGAGCTGACCGCTCTGGAGAAGGCCGCCGGGATCTAGGTCGCGTCCTGGCTAGCGGAACGCCCGGTAGTCCGAGAACGGCCGGGCCTCGCGCCCGGTGGTGGCCTGCTCGACCATCTCCCGCTCGGCCCAGTCGCGCCACGCCTGCACCGTCGCCGGCGCCGGCATCGTCATCAGCAGGCCCTGGTCGGCCATCGCCTCGGCGGCGAGGATCGCCTGGCGGATGGCCTCCACGCGTGGCGGCAGCAGGGTGGGGTCGGTCGCGATCGCGATGTCGACGACGTCCTCGCCGTCGTGCACGGCCTGCTTGGCGACCAGCCGGGCGGCGTCCCAGGACATCGCGGAGGCGCGGACGACTCCGACGATCTGCTCGGCGATCCGGCCGGCCTCGCGGTCGGAGTGGCTCGCGGCGTACAGGCTCAGCTCGCGGGCGATGTCGGCCAGGTTGTCGTCGTGGGCCAGCAGGATGTCCGGCGGGCAGTCCAGCAGGCGGATCACCCGGGCGGCGGCGCGGTCGACGCGAGCCGCCGGTGTGGTGGTCGGCGACAACACCGGCTGCCGCCCGGCGTGGCTTCCGTTCGACATCGCGAAGTCCGCCCAGACCCGGGTGCCGCCGGGCAGGTCGTCGATGCCCCAGCGACTGGCCAGCGAGGAGACGATGAACAGGCCACGCCCGGTCATCGTCTCGAAGTCGAGGTCCAGGTCGTCGGTGTCCGAACCGTCCAGGTCGGCGCGCAGCGCGATCGACTGGGCCGGCATCGTGCCGGTGTCCACGACCGCGACGCGGACTGCGTCCGCGGAGGCCCGCAGCTCCACGTCGAAGAAGGTGCCCTGGCTGTGCAGCGTGGCGTTGGTGGCCAGCTCGGTGGCGCTGAGCTGGACGTCGTCGATCAGCTCGGGGCGGCCCCAGGTGGTGAGCGCGTCGTCGACGAAGCGACGGACCGCCGGGACGCTCGCGGGCTGCGCGACCATGCGCACCCTCGTCTCGGCGACGTGACCACCTGTCCGGCTCACAGGGGTCATTATCTGCCCCTCTGTCACGTTTCGTCGTGCGGATCGCCGCGATTCTCAGGCGCTGATCGTCTCCGACTGCTCGATGGCGGCGTTCCACTCCCGCTTCGAGGCCCGCCAGCCCTCGTCGTCGTGGCCGAGCCGCCAGTAGCCCGACACCGACAGCCGGTCGAGGCCGAGCCCGCGCTCGACGCGGAGGTACCTCCGGATGTCCCGCACCGCCGCGGCTTCCCCGTGCACGAACCCGTGCACGTCGTCGTCCGGCCAGGGCAGCGACCGGACGGCGTCGACCAGGGGTACGCCGGGGCGCTGGTCGCCCTGGTGGACCCAGGTGAGCTCGATGCCGGACGGCCGCGGCAGGTCGATCTCGTCGCGGGCGTCGTGCACCTCCACGACGGCGTGGCCCACCGCGTCGTCGGGCAGCCGCTCCAGCGCGACCGCGATGGCCGGCACGGCGCTGAGGTCCCCGGCGAGCAGGTGCCACCCGGCGGTGGCGTCGGGCTGGTAGCCACCACCCGGACCGACGAGCAGCAGCTCGTCACCCGGCTGCGCGGCGGCCGCCCACGGACCGGCGATGCCGGCCGCGCCGTGGACGACGAAGTCCAGGGTCAGCTCGCGCGTCGCCTCGTCGAAGGCGCGCACCGTGTAGGACCGCAACCGGGGTGCGTGCTCACGCGGCAGCGACTCGGCGACCGTCTCGAGGTCGACCCGGCCGTCGTCGGTCAGCGGGAACGGCCGCGGCACGTCCTCGTGGACGAACACCGCCTTGACGTAGGAGTCCGCACACGGCGACGGCTCGAAGGTGTCCAGGCCGGGACCACCCACGACGACCCGCACCAGGGACGCGGACAGCCGCTCGGTGCGCAGCACGGTGGCGGCCATCGCGGTGCGACGGCGGCGGGGCTCGGGCATGGTGCTCCTTCAGCGGGACGGACGTTGAGCCTACAACTTAGGTAAGCCTAACAAACGGTTCCTACTTGACGGCTGCCGCGGGACGGGCGAGCGTCCGATCATGTCCTCCGCCCGCCGTTCCCGTGGACCGTGACCGCCTCACCTCGCTGGTCGAGGCCGAACGGTCGACGTACGCCGCCTCGCACCCGCGCTCCGCCGAGCTGTACGCCGGGGCGGAGCACCTGTTCGGGCGGGTGCCGATGACCTGGATGAACATGTGGAGCGGCGGCTTCCCGCTCTACCTCGACCGCGCGTGGGGCAACCGGGTCGTCGACGTGGACGGGCGCGAGTACGTCGACTTCGCGCTGGGTGACACCGGGGCGATGGCCGGGCACAGCCCGCGCGCGACCGTCGAGGCGGTGACCGGACGGCTGTCCGGGACGGGCGGCATCACCACGATGCTGCCGACCGAGGACGCCGAGTGGGTGGGCGCCGAGCTGACCCGTCGCTTCGGGCTGCCGCTGTGGTCGTTCACGCTGACCGCGACCGACGCGAACCGGTGGGCGATCCGGATCGCCCGGATGGTGACCGGGCGGCCGAAGATCCTGACGTTCGCGTACTGCTACCACGGCTCCGTCGACGAGGCCTTCGCGGTGCCGGGACCCGACGGCGAGGCGGTGGACCGACCCGGCCTGGTCGGCGCACCGGTGCCGCTGGCGGAGACCACCCGGGTCGCGGAGTTCAACGACCTGGCCGGCGTCGAGGAGCAGCTGCGGCACGGCGACGTCGCGGCGATCCTCACCGAGCCCGCGCTGACGAACATCGGCATCGTGCTGCCCGAGCCCGGGTTCCTCGACGGGCTGCGCCGGCTGGCCACGGAGTACGGCGCGCTGCTGATGATCGACGAGACGCACACCTTCTCGGCGGGTCCGGGTGGTGCCACCGGCGCGTGGGGCCTCGAGCCGGACATCTTCGTGATCGGCAAGAGCATCGGCGGCGGGATCCCCTGCGGCGCCTACGGGTTGTCGCACGACGTCGCCTCCGCCGCGATGTCGCGCGACGACGCCGACCTGGTCGACGTCGGGCGGGGTCGGCGGGACGCTCGCCGGGAACGCCTTGTCCGTCACGGCGATGCGGGCCACCCTGTCCGACGTACTCACTGACGACGCGTTCGCACGGATGTCCGACCTCGCCACCGACTTCACCGCGGGCGTGCAGGCCACCATCGACCGGACCGGCGTGCTCCTGGTCCGTGAGCCGGCTGGGCGCCCGCACGGAGTACCGCTTCGCCTCCCCCGCACCCCGCACCGGCAGCGAGTCGGCGGCTGCCGCGGACGACGCGCTCGACGAGTACCTCCACCTGTTCCTGGCCAACCGTGGCGTGCTCATCACGCCGTTCCACAACATGGCGCTGATGTGTCCCGGACACCTCGGCCGACGACGTGGCCCGGCACACCGCGCTGTTCGCGGAGGCGGTCGACGCGCTCGTCTCGTAGGGCGTGTTGGGGAACCTCCGACCGTCGCGCAACAGGTCAGTGAGGTTTTCAACACGACCTGGCCTGTGGATGACGTCCGACGCGTCTCGCCAGGTTCGACCAGAGTGGGCTGATGACCGAGCCGTACTCCCCGACCGTCCGCACCCAGGCCGACCTCGACGCGATGTGGCGCCACCTGATGGGCCCGCTGGGCTTCGGGTACCGCCGCCTGTACGTCGTCTTCGTCCCGCCCGACGGAGCAGGTGATCCCGCAGATCACCGAGGTCGCCGACCTGCCCGAGCTGCCCGACCACGAGCTCGTCGCGAACCTGCTCACGATGTGCGCCGACCTCATCGACCAGCAGATGCCGACGGGCACACGGGTGGCGTTCCTGTACGCACGTCCCGGCGGCCCCGCCTTCACCAACGCCGACCGCCGGTGGGGCGCGGTGCTCTTGCGCGCCGCCGACCAGGCGTTCGTGCCGACCTGGCCCGTGCACCTCGCCAACGACCACCGGCTGCGGGTCCTCGCGCCCGACGACCTCGCGTATCCGGCGTAGCCGGCTCTGCGGAGGCACGGTTCTCTCCCACACCGAGGACGATTCCGAGACCGGCGAGACGTCTTACATTGATCTCATGAACACCGTCCATCTCTCCGACGAGGAACTCGAGCTGGCCCGTCAGGCGCTACAGGCTTACCTACGAGTGTTCGGCCACGACGAGGCCGACACCCACCGCGAGATCAGGGCCGTCCTCGCGAAGTTCCGGGCCGCGGAATCGGAAAACGAAGAGCCTCAGGTCATCGTCTGACCTCGACGCGCACACTGCCGGCGCGCGCCGACGTCGTTGGTTGAGGTGCGCCGAAGCGCTAGCGGAGGCGCCTCGAAACCTCCGCACCGGAGCGCGGTCGTGGCCACGGCGCGCGCCTGCGGGCGGTTTCGAGGCCCTCGCCCTTGGGGGCTCGGGCACCTCAACCAGCGGGAAGGCGTTTCCTCAACGCAACGTTTGTGGCCTGGACGCGAACGCCGAGCGTCACGTTCGGCACCAGATTCGATGACCGCACGGTGCTTTTCGTGACGCTCGGCGAGTGGGACGGGCGTTGGTTGAGGTGCGCCGGAGCGTTAGCCCTTGAGACGCTGTCCTCGGTCCAGGATGAACTCCGCGCCTCGAAACCTCCGCACCGGCGCACTTCGGTGACCTCGGCGGGTGCGTGCGGCTGGTTTCGAGGCCCTCGCCCCTTGGGGCTCGGGCACCTCAACCAACGTGGGGGGCACCTCAACGAACGTCGGAGGTGGTGGTTTCGAGGCTCCTCAGCCAGCGCCTCACCAGGAGCACGACTCGGCGGGACCATCCAGCAGGGTGCGTACGTCGAACCGGGCCAGCATCGGGACCAGCGGGCGACCGTCGCGCTGGTAGATGCGTGCTCCCGACTCGAGCACCGCCCACAGGCCGCCGCGGCCGTCGAGCTCGAGGTCCTCGGCGCCGGGGGCGAAGGCGACCCGTCGGCCGGACGGGAGCACGAGCATCCCGCAGGTCGACACGGACGACGTCGACCACACCCCTCCCGGGCCGGCCGTCACACCCTGGACGCGACGGATCGCCGGCGCCGTACGCACCGGCGCCACCTGACCCGCTGACGACGCCCGGCCGGGCACCAGTGTCGTGGCACCCGGGGCCAGCAGGTCGTCGAGCGCGAAGACGCGGGTGCGGCCGGGACCTCGGTCGGAGAAGGAGGTCAGCGACAGGGTGGACCGGTCGGCGAGCATCGCCGACCCGCGCACCGGGCGCTCGGTGCGCCAGACCCGCAGCACTGCGTCGCGATGACCGACGCGGGCCGGGTCCACCAGCCACAGCCGGTCGGCCTCGGCGAGCCACAGACCGTGCCGGTCCAGCACCAGAGCGCCGCCGTGCCGGCAGAACGTCGGCCGTCGCTCCCCCACCGCCCCCACGAGACGACCGGTAGTCGCGAGGGTCCGGCCGGTTCTCAACGAGACCTGTACCAACCGACAGGGCCGGTCGCCGTAGGTCGGGTGCCAGCGGTACCCGCTGACCCACGCCGTCCGCCCGTCCAGGGCGAGCCCCTGCGGCACGAACAGGTCGTCCACGAACGGCAGCCACAGCCCCTCGCACATCGCGAGGTCCGCGTCGAACCTCGCCAGCGGCGGATCGACGTACGACGGCACCGGTCCGCGGACGTCGTCGAAGTGCACCGACCCACATGCGCGGTACGACGCGTCGGGCGGAGCGTCCGACGCGGACGACGTGCACGCCGTGACGCACAGCAGCGTCAGCAGGACGAGGACGAGCCGGCGCATGCCCACGATCCTGACAGCCGTACGACACACTTGGCGTCGGGAAGGGACGCGGATGCTCAGGATGACGTGGCGCAACCTGTTCGCGCGCAAGGTCCGGCTCGGGCTGAGCGCGTTCGCGGTGGTGCTCGGGGTCGCGTTCGTCGCCGGGTCGTTCATCTTCACCGACGCGATGGGCGACGCCTTCGACGGCATCATCGAGGGCTCGACGGCCGACGTGGAGATCGCCTACCAGGGCGCCAACGACTTCGACTCCCAGCAGGACGCGCGCACGATCCCGGCGTCGGTGGTGAGGCGGCTCGACGAGCTGCCCGAGGTCGGCTCGGTGCACCCGAGCGTCCAGCTGTTCTCCGTCTTCGTGATCGGCCGCAACGGCAAGGTCGTCGGCGGCAACGGCCCTCCGGGGCTGGCGGTCAACTACACCGGCACCACCTCGGTCAGCGGCAAGCCGATCGTCACGCTGAGCCGCGGCGCGTTCCCGAAGGGCGCCGGCCAGGTGGCGCTCGACGTCGACACCGCACGCAAGGCCGGGTACGGCGTCGGCGACACGGTCACGCTGGTGACCCCCGGCGACCCGCCCACGCTGAAGGCGAAGGTCTCCGGGCTCGTCGAGTTCGGGTCCGGCGGCCTCAACGGCGCGACGCTGACGCTGTTCGACGTGCGGGTGCTGCAGAAGCAGTTCTTCGGCGGCAGGGACGTCTACTCCTCGATCTCGCTCGACGCCGCGCCCGGGGTGAGCCAGGTGCAGCTGCGCGACGCCGCGCAGGAGGTGCTGCCGAAGGACGTCGTCGCCCGCACCGGGGACGAGCAGGTGTTGAAGAACAAGGCCCAGCTCGACGAGGTCCTCGGCTTCCTCAACACGTTCCTGCTGGTGTTCGCGGGCGTCTCGCTGGTGGTCGGCACGTACCTGATCGTCAACACCTTCTCGATCCTGGTCGCGCAGCGCAGCCGCGAGCTCGCACTCCTGCGGGCACTCGGGGCCTCGCGTCGCCAGGTGAACCTCAGCGTGCTGGTCGAGGCGGTCGCGGTCGGCCTGTTCGGCTCGACGCTCGGGCTCGGCGCCGGCTACCTGCTGGCCCGCGGGCTCCAGCTGCTGTTCGGGGCGGTCGGCTTCGACCTGAGCCGGGCGGTGTTCCCGGTCAACCTGCGAACGGTCGTCGCGTCGTACGCCGTGGGGGTGCTGGTCACGGTCGTCGCGGCATACCTCCCGGCCCGCCGCGCCTCCACCATCCCGCCCGTCGCGGCGCTGCGGGACGACGTGGCGCTGCCGGAGTCCACGCTGCACCGCCGGGTGCTCGTCGGGTTCGGGCTCATCGTGGTCGGCGCCGCCGGCATGGTCGGCGGCTTCACCAAGGAGGGCAACCTCGGGCTCAGCCTGATCGGCCTCGGCATGCTGGGGATCCTCATCGGCGTCTCGCTGCTGAGCCCGTGGGTGGGGCGGCCGCTGACCCGCGCGTTCGAGGTCGGGTACCGCCGCGCCTTCGGCACCGTCGGAACGCTGGCGGCGCAGAACTCCCTGCGCAACCCGCGGCGTACGGCGGCCACCGCCAGCGCCCTGATGATCGGGCTGACGCTCGTCTCGCTGATGGCGGTGCTCGGCCAGTCCGCCACCGCCAGCACGGACGCGGCGGTCAAGCGTGGGCTCACGTCACAGTTCGTGGTCTCCAACGTCGTCGGCACGCCGTTCTCGACGGGCATCGCCAGGAAGATCCGCAAGGTCGACGGCGTGCGCAGCGTGGCCGAGCTGCGGACCGCCGGCGCGAGGATCAAGGACGACCGCGGCTTCGTCGGGGCCGTGGACGCCGAGGCGCTGGGGCTCGCCATCGCGCTGCCGGTCGAGCAGGGCTCGATGCTGGCCCTGCGGCCAGGGACGATGGCGGTCAACCAGCGGTCCGCGGCCCGCCGCGGCATCGCTCTCGGCGACACCGTCCCCGTCGAGTTCCAGGGCGGCACGGTCCGGCTCAAGGTGGTCGCGCTGTTCGGTGCGTCCGGGGTGCTCCCCGCCAACTTCATCGTCACGCCCGACGCCTTCGTGAAGGGCGGGCTGACGCCGCTCGACTCGCTGCTCTACGTCACCAAGGACCCGGGCGCCGACGCCGACGCCGTGCGCCGACAGGTCGACCGGATCATCGCGCCGCTGCCGACCGTCACCGTGAAGGACCCCGGTGAGTTCGCGCAGGAGCAGCGCCAGCAGATCAACCTGTTCCTGTACTTCATCTACGCCCTCCTCGGCCTCGCGGTCGTCATCGCGGTGCTCGGCATCATCAACACGCTGGCGCTGTCGGTCATCGAGCGCACCCGCGAGGTCGGCCTGCTGCGTGCGGTCGGGCTGTCCCGCCGGCAGCTTCGGCTGATGGTGCGTCTCGAGTCGGTCGTGGTCGCCGTCCTCGGCGCCGTCCTCGGCGTGGTGATGGGTCTCGTGTTCGGCGTCTCGCTGCAGCGCGCGATCGCCGACCAGGGCATCGACGTGCTCGCGATCCCGTGGGTGCAGCTGGTGACCTTCGTCGCACTCGCGGCGCTCGCCGGGGTGCTTGCAGCGGTGCTCCCGGCCCGGAGGGCCGCCCGACTCGACGTACTTCGGGCGATCGGTGCCGAGTAGACCACTTTGCCGGAGTGTTTCAACAGGTGGACCGCGGGTTACCTTCGGTTGACTCCGTGGGGGCGCAGAAGCGTGACGGAGGTCAAGTCCTCGCCGGTACCGACGGCGGGGCGGTCCGGCCCACGCCGAGGCCCGCCAGGGTGCCGGACGACACATGCGCGAGATCGCAGCACTGGCGGGCACGGACGACCCAGCACGGCGATGCGCCCCCCGTATGAGGTGGGACGCGTCTTGGGGTGAAGCCACTTTCTGGTGGCCGGGCAGACTTCGGTCCCGAACCCGACAGGTCATCGTTCGCAGGCGTCGCCGAAGGGTTCCTGCATGTCCTCGACGATCCGTCGTTTGTTCACTCCTGTCCTCGTCCTGGTCGGCACGCTCGTCGCGTCGCTGCTCCTGGTCGCACCGTCCGCCGACGCGAAGGCCGCTCCAGCTCGCGGCATCGTCAGCATCGCGGCGTCCAAGGCGGGCGCGCCGTACCGCTACGGCGCCACCGGCCCGAGCGCCTTCGACTGCTCCGGCTTCACTCGTTGGGTGTACGCGAAGGTGGGCCGGCACCTGCCGCGCACCTCCTCGGCCCAGGCCGGCGCGGCGCGCCACGTGAGCGCCTCCGACCGGCGGCCGGGCGACCTGGTCTTCTTCAACGACGGTGGGGGCGTCTACCACGTGGCGATCTACGCCGGCGGCGACAGCGTGTGGCACGCGCCGCGGCCCGGCGAGACCGTGCACCGCGAGCATCTCTGGACGAACGCGGTGTCCTACGGCCGGGTGGGCTGACGGTCCCCTCCACCGTGCCGCAGGGTCCTGCTCGGGCAGGCCTGCGGTGGCGGGCTCGGCACTCCCGCGGTCATGACCCTTGGCGGAGGATCTCCCAGTCGAGGGACGCCTGGGTGCCGAGCTGGGGGCGCAGGTCCGGGCGGTCGCGGTAGGCCAGCAGGACGAACGCGAGCGTGGCCGCGTCGTCGCTGAGGTAGCGCGTCTGCACGGCGAGCGTCCCTTCGGGCGCCCGCACCTCACCGCGCCAGCCCGGCGGTGCGGTGCTGGACCGCACCGGCCTCGCCCCGTCGCGCAGCACCACGGCGAGCGGCTCTCCGGGCACCACCCCGGCGATGTCGTCCCAGCCGACCCGCCAGGTGGCGCCGTCCTTGACGTTCGTGACGCCGTCGGCGGCGAGATAGACCCCGCCGGCCGGCATCCGCCCACGCACCACGAAGGCGAGGTACGTCGCGAGCACGGCGCCGACCGCGAGCAGGACGACCGCGACCACCAGGTCGTCACGACCGACGGCCACCACCCCCGCCGCGAGCGCACAGCCGGCGAGCACGACCAGGAAGCCAGCGGTGACCGCCGGCACCCAGCCGGCCCGGGGCAGGACGGTCGCGGGCACGCCGGCGGGCGACCGGCCGACGACGGCGCCGGTGCTGCCACGGCGTGACGTCTCCAGGACCGTGGCTGCCAGGGAGACCACACCCAACCCCGTCAGCAGCACGCCGAACAGCACGCCGTAGGTGCTGCCGTCGCGGACCGCGGCTACCAGGATCCCGGCGCCCACGAGCACCACGAACACCTGCCCCGCCGCGAGCAGCGCGAGCCGGCCGCCGCTGCGCCGTACCCGTGTCGTGCTCCGTCACTGGGTCACTCCATCACTTCGTGGCTTCGTCGCTTCGTCACTGGTCACGGTTCAGTCGAACAGCCCGCCGATGGCGCCGCCCACCGCTCCGGCCGCGTCACCGATCGCACCGCCGGTGTCCTCGACCGCGTCCCACCCGGCGTCGACGGCCTCGCCGACATCCGGGCCGTTCTCGAAGAGCGAGTCGATCGCGCCGGAGGTGAAGATACCCACCCCCGCGCCGACGATCGCCCCGGTCGCCGTACCCACGCCCGGAATCGGCACGAAGCTGCCGATCACCGCGCCGGTCGCTGCGCCGGCGCCGACCGAGGCGAGGAAGCCGCCGGTGCCGGAGGCGACGGCCTGCACCGGGTCCTTGCCGGTGGCGATGTCGTAGCCGATGCCGGCCGCGGCCAGGACCCCACCCGCCTTGAGCGGCAGCGTCTTGCTGCCGGACTTGAGCGCGTCGGCCTCCTTGGCGAGGTCGTCGGCTGAACCGGCGAGCTTCTTGGCGTCGTCGAGGTCCTGGTACCACCGCTGTCTGCCGACCGCCGACGGGTCGGACCTCAGCGCCCGGTCGAGGTCGCGGATCGCCTGGCTCTTGAAGGTCTGCGAGGTCTGCCGCAGGGCGCTGGAGTTGAACTCCATCCGGGCGCCGGCGAGGCCGCCCACCACGTCGGCCGGGTTGAGCAGCCATTGGGCGCCGGACAGGCCGCGGTACTTGTCGGCCAGCCCCTGTCCGGCCGCCTTCAGGTCGCTGCGGACCGCCTCGGCGTCGGCGACGACGGTGTTCCAGGCACGGATCTTGTCCTGGTGCGCCTCGTAGGCTGCCACCGCGGCGTCGTGCGCATCGATGGCCTGCACCGGGGTGTCCGCCGTGACCGTCATGGGTCCCGGACGCGCGGGGCCGGCACCTGGGTTCTCGATGACGTAGCCCTGCACGGTCAGACCTGCGGCGGCCGCGGCCTCGCGGATGTCGGCCATCCGGTGCTGGGCGCTGCGCAGCGAGCCCGCGTAGGTGTCCAACGACAAGCCCACGTCCCTGGCCGAGTCGGACAGGTCGTCGCTCTTACGCGACGCGCCCCGCATCGAGGACGCGAACGCGCCCCCGGCCGGACCGTCCCAGTCGGACTCGGCGTCGCCACGTGCCGAGCTCAGTGCGTCGGACGCGCGCACCACCGCGGGTGCCAGCGTGCCCGAGAGCCAGTGCCCGGCGGCCTCGATGGAGGCGGGGGCGCCCTTGACCTCGGTGTCCAGGCTCACCGCGTCACCGCACCCACGGGCCACGCAGGCCGTCGGCGGAACGTTGGTCGGTACCGACGTACGACGCCGCACTCGCCCCCACCTGGGAGCCCGCGGCCGAGAGACCCTCGGAGAGGCCGCCGGCGCTTTCGCAGACCCGGCTGATCGTCGAGCTGATCAGCGAGGACAGGTCACCGCCGTCCACGCCGGAGGGTGCCGAGCCGCCGCAGTCCTCCAGCCCGCCGGCCGCCTTCACCAGCACGCCCTGGATGCGCTCGAGGGTGGCGAGGTCGACGTCGGTGCCGCTCACGACGCGCCCCCGTCTGCCGGCCGCGGCCGCATGTCGAGGAAGACCAGGTCGTAGGGCTCGTCGTCGTGGGCGCGCTGGAGGTCCTCGATGGTCAGCAGCGCCCACGGAGCGTCCGGCCGGTAGAACTCGTGCAGGCGGTCGATGGCGGAGTAGACGAACAGCGCGGTGCGGCCGTCGTTGGTCTCCACCAGCTCCAGACGCCGGGCGTCGTCGCCCGGCCGTGTGGTCGTCGGCGCGTAGACCACGGGTGGGAACTCCCGTCGCCCGTCCCCCGTGTCGGCCATCGTGTCCCCCGGTCCCCTCGTCGTCGCGGTGCGGCCGAGCCTAACAACGACGCGACCGGCGGCGGTCGGGTTACCGTGGCGACGAGGGTGCAACGGCGCGCCCTCGGGAGGGAGCCGACGTGCTGTCCGACATCGAGATCGCCGATCGGGCCGAGCTGCACAAGATCGTCGACGTCGCCCGTGACGAGCTGGGCATCCCGGAGGAGCACCTGGTGCCCTACGGGCACCACAAGGCCAAGGTCGACCTGCGCTACCTCACGTCGCTCGACCGTCCGTTGGGCCGGCTCATCCTGATGACGGCGCTCTCGCCCACCCCGGCCGGCGAGGGCAAGACCACGACGACGGTCGGCCTGACCGACGCGCTGCACGGGCTCGGGCACCGGTCGATGGCCTGCCTGCGTGAACCGTCGATGGGCCCGGTGTTCGGGATGAAGGGCGGCGCGGCCGGCGGCGGCTACTCACAGGTCGTGCCGATGACCGACATCAACCTGCACTTCACCGGCGACTTCGCGGCCATCGCCGCCGCGCACAACCTGCTGTCGGCCCTCATCGACAACCACGTGCACCACGGCAACGACGCTCGACATCGATGTCCGGTCGCTCACATGGAAGCGGGTCATCGACCTCAACGACCGCGCGCTGCGCGGCCTGGTGGTCGGTCTGGGTGGGGTCGGCAACGGCTTCCCGCGCGAGGACGGCTTCGACATCGTGGTCGCCTCCGAGCTGATGGCGATCTTCTGCCTGACCGAGTCGTGGGCCGACCTCAAGCGCCGCATCGGCGACATCGTCATCGGCTACACCCGCGGCAAGGCGCCGGTGACCGCGCGCGACCTCGGTGCACACGGCGCGATGACCGTGCTGCTGCGCGACGCGCTGGCGCCCAACCTGGTGCAGACGCTGGAGCACGCACCGGCGTTCGTGCACGGCGGGCCGTTCGCGAACATCGCACACGGCTGCTCCTCGGTGATGGCCACGCACGCAGCCCTGCGGCTCGCCGACTACGTGGTGACCGAGGCGGGGTTCGGCGCGGACCTCGGCGCGGAGAAGTTCGTCGACATCAAGTGCCGCAAGTCCGGGCTGCGTCCCGACGTCGCGGTCGTGGTGGCGACGGTGCGGGCGCTGAAGTACCACGGCGGCGTAGACCTCGCGGACCTCGGCACCGAGGACCTCGACGCGCTCGAGGCCGGGATGGCGAACCTGCGCCGGCACCTGCACAACATCCGAGAGGTCTACGGCGTGCCGTGCGTCGTGGCTGTGAACCGCTTCCCCACCGACACCGACGCCGAGATCGACCGGGTCGTCCGGCTCGTCGCGGACGAGGGCGTGCGGGCGTTCCCAGCGACCCACTTCGCCGACGGCGGGGTCGGGGCCGAGTCGCTGGCGAAGGGTGTCCTCGACGTGCTCGACCAGCCGTCGCCGTACTCCTTCTCCTTCACCTACGACGACGACCTCTCCCTGACCGCGAAGGTCGAGACGGTGGCGGCACGGTTGTACGGCGCCCGCGAGGTCACGTGGGACGGCAAGGCGCGACGGAGGCTCCAGCGGATCGAGGCGGACGGGTACGGGACGCTGCCGGTGTGCATCGCCAAGACGCAGTACTCGTTCTCGACCAACCCCACGATGCGGGGCGCGCCGTCCGGCCACGAGCTGCACGTGCGTGAGGTGCGGCTGGCCGCGGGCGCCGGCTTCGTGGTGATGGTGTGCGGCGACGTGATGACGATGCCCGGGCTGCCGAAGCGACCCGCCTGCGACCACATCGACCTCACCGACGACGGCGTGATCCTCGGGCTCTCCTAGCGCGTGTTGGGAAAGGCTGCGTCCGTAGCAGGCGTGGCATCCGCGCCCGGTCCGGCAAGGCGGAGCCGCGAGAGCGCAGCGTGCTGCGCCGAGCGGCGAGAACGCCGCCGGTCGGGATGCGGGGCCGCGGACGCGGACGCAGAGTTGACCAACACGCACCTAGGGCGGCGCATCCTGGTCCTCGTCCCGCTGGCCGTCCGCCGGCGGGTGTGACCCGTCGGGAGAGGCGTGTGCCTCCTCCGGAACCGGGCCCGACTCTCGCGGATCGAAGCTGACGCGCACGCGCTGGAACCCCTTGTGGCGCTGGGCTTTCGCGTAGTCGGCGTAGGCGCGGCGATCCGCCTCGGTCAGGTCGACGGAGTCGGTGAACGGCGTGAGCAGGGCGCGCGGGTAGAGCTGGCGGGTGAGCACCACGTTGACCTCGAGGCCGATCACGGCCATCACGGATGCGATGTAGATCAGCGCGAACAGACCGAGAACGAGCGCGAAGACGGCGTTCAGGTCGTCGGCCCGGGAGATCACCCGCGAGACGTACACGCCGCCGACCCACTGCAGCAGCTGCCACAGAACGGCGACCGTGACCCCGCCGGGGAGAACCTCGCGGAGGCGCTCGTCCTGGGATGTCGAGAGCCTCATCAGGAAGCTGACGACGAGCGCGTTGAGCGTGACCGTGGCGGCCACGAGGAGCACCTGCAGTTCCGTGTGCGCCTCGCCGAAGATGCTGAGGTGGCTGGCCGCGCTCGACAGCGTCGCGATCACCAGCACGGTCAGCCCCGCCAGGACCATCGCCACGAACGAGCGCAGCCGGCTGAGGATCGGGTTGAGCCGGCTGTTGCGCGGCACCGCCCAGGTGACGTTGGCGGCGTTCTGGGCGGCCAGTCCGAGACCCTGCACGCCGTAGATCGCGGTCAGCGTCCCGATCACGACGGCCGACGCGCTGCCCTGCAGACCCTCGGGGGCCCCGAGCTGGGTGCCGACGATCGGGAACTGGCGGAGCGCCGAGGTGAGCAGCTCCTGCCGCAGCTCGGGGTTTCCGCGCAGGACGAGGCCGAGCACGGAGGAGGCGATCAGCAGCAGCGGGAAGATCGCGATGAAGGCGTAGTAGGTGATGATCGCGGCCAGGTAGTTGCCCTGGTCGTCGAAGAACTTGTAGGTGACCGCCAGCGGGAACGCGACGACCGGGTGACGCTGCTGGAACTCGTCGACGCGGTCGACCAAGGCGGCCATGGCAGCACGCTACGTGCCTTCCGGCCCGCGGCGGGCCCTCAGCAGGTGGCAGCTTCGAGAGCCGGTGCGGAGACCTGCCTGACGGCCAGCCGCTTGGCACGAGCCTCGGCCCCCTTGCGGGCCTTGGCCCGGGCCGCCTTGCCGAGCGGCTTGCCGTGCTTGTCGGTCCTGGGGACCCGGATCGGCTTGGTCGGCGTCAGCGTCTGGGTGTCCGACGCGCTCGCGGCCGGCACACAGGTCGGCGCACCGCTGAGCTGGTCGTAGACACCGTGCACGGCCGGGATGATGCGGTCGTAGTTGAGGCCCAGTCCCCCGACCACCGCGGCGGCGACGAGCAGGGCCACGAGGGACTTGATCCGGGACGCGCTCTCTCCGGACTTCTTCCTCGCCTTGGCCGGCGTGACTCCGCGGGACGCCTGGTCGGCGGCCACCTGCGCCGCGGTCTCCTCGGCGGCGGCCATCGCGGCGGCCACCCGGCGGCTGCGGGCCGACGCGGGCTCGCGGTCGTGTCCGTCGACGCAGCGGCGGGCACGGGGGCCGGCTGCTCCGCGACGGGCTCCGGCTCCGGCTCGGGACGCGCAGCGATCGGCTCGGGCCGCCACGGCGGCGTCACGACCGGCTCGGGCTGCGGCAGCCCGGCGGTCTGCAGGACGTGTGTGGCGTGCTTCACGTGCGAGGGCGGCAGCACGACCGGCGCCTCGGTGAGCGCGTCGACCAGGCTTGCCAGGCTGCAGATCCGGGCCTCCATCGCCCACTCCAGCAGCAGCTCCTCGCTGGTCACGCAGAGCACCGGGACGATCCACTCCGCGTAGGTGCCGGCGATGGTGGCCACGGCTACCGCGGCGTCCAGGCACGCCTCGGTCTCCCGCTCGCGGGTGACGCCGTTGGCGACGACGACGCCGTCCTCGACGCCGAACGGGCCGACCCACTCGGGGGCCACGACCACGAACACACCGCCGGGACCCACGACCACCTGGTCGGCCTCGGCCAGCTCCGGCACCAGGTCGTGCAGACCCGGGATCACGGTCCACCCGTCGGGCAGGATCTCCAGGAGCTCAGCGACCGTGGGCAGCGACGACGTCAGCGTCGTGTCCGCCGAGTGCTTGCCCATCCCGTCTCCCCCAGGTCGATGTCCGAATTACGACGATACGGGCGGATCCTCGATCAGGGGCGAGAACCGCGGATTTCCTCCGGGGCGTGACAGGCTGGGCGCATGGGCGAGCACAACGTGCTGGGCGAGGACCTCGAGCCGTGCGGCACCGACCCGGTCACCGGCTTCTACCGCGACGGTTCGTGCACCTGTGGTCCCGAGGACATCGGCGTGCACGCGGTCTGCGCGGTGATGACCACCGAGTTCCTGGAGCACCAACGCTCGGTCGGCAACGACCTGAGCACACCGCGCCCGGAGTGGAGGCTTCCCCGGCCTGAAGCCCGGTGACCGGTGGTGCGTGGTCGCGGCCCGGTGGCGGCAGGCGTACGACGAGGGCGTGGCCGCCCCGGTCGTGCTCGCCTCCACCCACGAACGGGCCCTCGACGTGATCCCGCTCGGGTGGCTGCGCGAGCACGCGGTCGACGTACCGTCGGACCCGCGGTCGCTGGGCTGACCCGTCAGCCGGCGGCTTCGAGCGCGACCGTGCCGCCATGGAGCGTCCCGCCACCGGCGGCGTCGCACAGCATCCGGCTGATCTGCTCGGGCGGGACCGGCCGGGAGAACAGGTAGCCCTGCCCCAGCTCACAGCCGAGCCCCGCCACGACGGCGAGCTGCTCGGGGGTCTCGATGCCCTCCGCGATCGACTGGAGGTCCAGCGACTGCGCCATGTGCATCACCGACCGGACGATCTTCTGGGTGTGCACACTGTCCACCACGTTGGCCACGAAGCTCCGGTCGATCTTGACCACGTCGGCGTCGAACCGGTCCAGATAGCGCAGTGAGGAGTAGCCGGTGCCGTAGTCGTCGACGGCCACCGACAGCCCGGTCGCGCGCAGCTCCTCGACCACGGTGACAGCGGTCTCGAAGTCCACGGCGAGCGACTGCTCGGTCAGCTCGATCACCACCTGGTCCGCGCCCACGCCGTACGACGCGACCAGCTCGCCGACCCGTGCGGCGAACCCGGGCTCGTCGAGCTGGCGGACCGACACGTTCACGCCGACGGCGACCCGCTGCAGCGGTGCCTCCAGCTGCCAGGCGGCGAGCTGGCGACAGGACTCCTCGAGCACGAACCAGCCGAGGGTCTGGATCGAGCCACCGTGCTCGGCCATCGGGATGAACACGTCGGGCGGGACCGAGCCGAGGTCGGGGTGCTGCCAGCGCAGCAGCGCCTCGACGCCGCGCATCTCGCCGGACTGGAGGTCCACGATCGGCTGGTAGACGACGTGGAACTGGTCGAGCACCGGCTGGGCGACCTGCTCCTTGAGCTGCACCTGCTTGGCCGCGTCGAGCCGCGAGTCCCCCTCGATCAGCACGATGCCGCCCTTGTCCCGCGCCTTGGCCTCGTAGAGGGCGATGTCGGCGTGGGACAGCAGCGCCTGCGCGCTCTCGGACTCGTCGTCGTCGGCGAGCACCACCCCGACGCTGGTGCGGACGTTGAAGCGGCGGCCGCCGGCGACCACCGGCTGCTGGATCGCCTCCACCAGACGCTCGGCGACGGCCCGCACCTCCTCGGCGGTGCCGTGCACGAGGTGGGCGAACTCGTCGCCGCCGAGCCGGGCCACGGTGTCGCCGGCCCGCACCAGGCCGGCCAGCCGCTGGCCGATCACGGTCAGCACCAGGTCGCCGGCGCCGTGCCCGTGCCGGTCGTTGATCACCTTGAAGTCGTCGAGGTCGAGCAGCAGCAGCCCGAACGGACGGTCGGGCCGCCGTACCAGCGCGTGCTCGATGCGGTCCATCAGCAGCACGCGGTTCGGCAGCCCGGTGAGCGCATCGTGGTGGGCCTGCCGGAGCAGCCGGGTGGTCAGCTCGTGCCGCTCGCTCACGTCGTGCAAGGTCAGCACGGCCCCCTCGAGGGCGCGCTCGTTGAGCTGGCCGACGGCCTGCACCTCGAACCAGCCGTAGCTGTCGTCCAGACGCCGGACCCGGCACTCGACGAGGCCGTGCGACTCGGTGCCGTCCACCACCACCGGGCCGATCGTGGCCAGCACCTTGGGCAGGTCGTCGGGGTGCACCTGCGTGAGCAGCTCGTCCGCGGAGGGCAGCAGCGGCATGTGCCCGAGCGCGCTGTTCACCGCGGGGCTGCAGTAGGCGACGTGACCGTCGGAGCCGAGGACGATGATCACGTCGGAGAGGTTCTGCACCACGTCCTGCCACCACTGCTCGCGGTGCCGGAGCTCGGCGGTACGGCGGTCGACGGCCTGGGACAGGTCACGGGCCAGCGTCGTCTGGTCGGCCACCACCACGAGCTGGCGCAGTGCGATGCAGGTGCCCACCACCACGACGAGCCACCAGTGGTGGTGCCGGGTCACCGCCGCGGGCTCCGTCGCGCAGGCGACGACGGCCAGCCCGGTCGCCAGGGACGGGAAGAGCTGACGGACGAAGCCTGGTGCCTGACGCGCCGCGGCCAGCTCGGGGCGGGGCCGCAGGACCGCGGGTGCCGCACCGGCGAGGCCGACGAGCGCGAAGGCCGCGAACCAGCCGACGTCGAGCGGGCCGCCGGGGGTGAACGCGGCGTGCACGGTGCGGGAGACGTAGACGCTGTCGGTGAGCGAGAGCACCAGCAGGCCCAGGCTGAGCGGGATCCAGACCATCCGGCGGGTGTCGGGCAGCACCACGCAGCGGGCCAGCACGATGGCGGCGACCAGCCCGTCGACGAGCGGGTAGGCCAGTGCCACCATCCGGGCCGGGGTGGCGACGGGCGCGTCGTCGAGGATCGGGTCGAGCACCAGCAGCGAGATGGTCAGCAGCAGGCAGCCGGCGATGACGACACTGTCCAGGCCCGACCGCCAGCGCGACCACAGGCTCCCGGCCGTCCGGGGGAAGCGCATGATGCCGAGGGCGACCGGCACCGCGTAGCCGACGTAGCCGACGTCGGCCAGCGACGGGATCGGGGGGACGCTCCCGAACAGCACCTGGTACGTCGCGAAGGTGACCGACCCGACTGCCCAGGTCAGGCAGCCGACCGTGAGCCACCACCACGCGGTGTGCGTGGCGTGGTCACGGCGGTGTGCTCCCCAGCAGGACCAGGCGGCGTACAGCGGGGCGGCGACGAACACCAGCTCGCTGACGACCACCTCGGCACGCGGGGAGCCGACGTCGCTGAGCAGCCAGGCCAGGTAGGCGGCGCCGAACAGGGACACCAGCAGCGCCGTCCGCACGAACCCGCGCGCGCTCCCGCTTCCCCGCGTCGCACCACGGACACGCCCAAGACCGGTCCCCTCACCTCGGTGCCGACCAGAAGCATTGCGCATCGGACACCGATTTGTCCGAATTACCAACAAGCCCGCCGGGTTACCGGCGAGCCACCTCACCCCCCGGTGTCTTGACTGGCACGCCGGATGGGTCATCCCGTTCCTTGTCACGCGGGGGCGAGGGGCTCCCCGGCGACGCAACGGGGGTTCCGATGATCTTCACCTGCGACACGTGCCAGTGCCCGGTCGGTCTCGACGAGGGCTTCTTCCGCTCGGTCAACCTGCGCCCGGTGGCGGTGGTGCCGGCCGTGCTGGTTCGCCAGGCGCGGCCTGCCGCTGCCCGCCCAGCGCCAGGCTCCCGCCGAGGAGAGCACATCGCCCACGGTCCGGCGGACCGGGCTGATCCGCCGCTGACGTCCGGACCTCCGGGTCAGGACCGGCCGAGCAGGAGCCCGTCGACGCGCACCGATGCGCCGCTCGTGGTCCGCAACGTGACCCGTCCGGTCCGGGGTGCGGCCAGCAACGGAAGGTACTTCATCTGCTTGAAGCGGGTCGTGGTGCCGTGCGGCGGACGACCTGGCGGCGTACGGCCGCGCACTGGGCGGCGAGGTCGGAGGGGTAGTCGAGCTCGAGGCTCACCCGTACCCGGGCGATGTCGTGGTGCACGGTGACGGTCGCGTGCGGGGCGGCGCGCGCCCCGGGCGGATCCGGACGGACCCGGCGAGTCCGGCGGGGACGCGCCGCGACCCCCGGCCGGCGGCGGCCCGCCCGGCTGCGCGGCGAGCGCCTCCCGGGCCGCCTGCGGCCGCGATCTTCGCGACGACCCGGTCGGCGATCCGGGTCGCCCCCCGTTCGGCCGGCGGGGCACGCCGCGGCGGGGCTGCGCCCGTCGGCGTGCTCATCGCGGGCCTCACCGTCGCCGGTCGTCGCGGGTGCGGAAGAAGTCGCCGGGTTCCAGGTCCCCGTCCAGGAACCGGCCGACGACGAAGCCGATGGCGCCCAGCGCCGCCACCAGCAGGAAGGCGCCGAAGCCGCCGAAGTATCCGGCGAACCCCAGCGCCATGCCGGCGATCAGGCCGACCACGGCCATGCTCATCGGCGCTCCCTCACGGTCCCTGAGCCGATGCGGCCGCTCCGGCTCACTGGAGCCGGGACTCCGGCTCCTCGTCGTCCTCGTCGGGCAGCTTCACGTCGCTGACCGCGATGTTGACCTCGACGACCTCCAGGCCGGTCATCCGCTCGACCGCCGCGATGACGTTCTCCCGGACGGCCCGCGCCACGTCGCGGATCGACACGCCGTAGTCGACGACGATCTCCAGGTCGAGGGCCGTCTGCACCTCGCCGACCTCGGCCTTCACCCCGCGGGTGACGCGACTTCGCCGCCGCCGGGCACCCGGTCGCGGACGGCGCCGAAGGTGCGGCGAGAGCGCCGCTGCCCATGGCGTGGACGCCGACCACGTCGCGGGCGGCGAGTCCGGCGATCTTCTCGACCACCCCGTCGGCGATGGTGGTGCGGCCGCGGTCGGCCGGGTTGCGGGAGGCGCCCCCGGATGTCGGATTCGGTCATCGCGTGTCCCTTCGCGCGGATCGGACTCACTCCGCACCACGGTAAGCGCGGTGCCGCGGCGGCGCGCCGGGACTACGCCGGTCGGCCGGGAACGGATTCCTGTCACCGCTTGACCTCAACCGCGGTTGAGGTCCGAGAGTGGGATGCAGTGATCAAGGCCGAAAGCGAGGCGCGTTTGTCGGAGGTCGAGCGTCGACGAGGGGGATGTCATGCGGGCGATACGGGTGGACGGGTACGGCGGTCCGGAGGTCCTGGTGCCGGTGCGAACTGGCGGATCCGGTGCCGGGGGCGGGCGAGGTGGTCGTCCGGGCCGAGGCCGTGGACACGATCTTCGTGGAGACCCAGATCCGCGGGGGCTGGGGCGAGTCCTTCGGCGTCCGACCCGCCGTACGTGCCGGGCGGCGCGGCCGCGGGGACGGTCGTCGCGGTGGGCGAGGGGGTGGACCCGGGCTGGCAGGGCCGCCGGGTGGTGGCGCGCCCCGGGGACGAAGGGGACGTACGCGGAACTGGTCCGGGTCCCGGTGGAGCTGCTGGTCCCGGTCCCGGACGGGGCTGGAGTCGGCGGAGGCGGCGGCGCTGGCGCACGACGGGGTGACCGGCTCGGGCATCGTCGAGGGCGTCGGCATCAAGCGCGGGCGACCGGGTGCTGATCCTGGGCGCGGCCGGCGGGATGGGGACGCTGCTGGTGCAGATCGCGGTGGCGGCGGGGGCGTACGTGGTGGGGGCGGCGCGGGGCGAGCGGAAGCTGGCGCTGATCCGGGAGCTGGGCGCCGACCGGGCGGTGGACTACACGGAGCCGGGCTGGACCGAGGCGGTCGGCGGGCCGGTGGACGTCCTGCTGGACGGGGTCGGCGGCGAGCTGGGCCTGGCCGGGTTCGGGCTGGTCCGCGGACGGCGGGCGGGTCTCGGCGCACGGCGCCCCCAGCGGCGGCTTCACCGAGCTGGACCCGGCGGAGGCGGAGCGGCGCGCGATCGCCCTGCGCGGGATCGCGGACGTCCAGTTCCCGCCGGCGGAGATCACCCGGCCTGGCGGGCCACGCCCTGGCCGAGGCGGCGGCCGGGCGGCTCCGCCCGGTGATCGCGCGCACGTTCCCGCTGGCGGAGGCCGCGCAGGCGCACCGCGCGATCGAAGCCCGCGAGATCCCGGGCAAGGCCCTGCTGATCCCCTGACGCCGGACCCGCCGGCGGTCGGCGCGGGGCACCCCCGGTGCCGGCAGCCCCCGGAACCGGCGCCGGCCCGCAGGTCAGTCCGTGAGGCCGGCCAGGTCGCGCAGCCGGCGGGCCTGGGCGGCGCGCTCCGCCGGCGCGCTGCTCGTCGTACGTGCGGGACCCTGCACCGCGGAGCAGCGCCTTGGTCTCGATGACGGCGTCGCGCGGCGCGGCGAGCAGCGCCGCGGCCAGGTCCCGGACCGCGGCGTCGAGCTCGTCGGCCGGCACGACGAGGTTGGCGAGGCCGATGCGCTCGGCCTCCTCGGCGTGGACGAAGCGGCCGGTGGCGCAGATCTCCAGCGCGCGGGCGTAGCCGACGAGGTCGACCAGCGGCTGGGTGCCGGTGAGGTCGGGCACCAGGCCGAGGCTGGTCTCGCGCATGGCGAACTGCACGTCGTCGGCGACGACCCGCAGGTCGCAGGCGAGGGCGAGCTGGAAGCCGGCGCCGATCGCATGGCCCTGCACGGCGGCGATCGGACACGATGTCGTTGCGCCGCCACCAGGTGAACGCCTCCTGGTACTCGGCGATGGTCGCGTCGAGCTCGGCGTCGGAGCCGCGCGCCAGGTCGAGGAAGGACGGCTCGCCGTCGAAGCCCTCGGGCGTGAACGCCTGCCGGTCGAGGCCGGCGGAGAAGGACTTGCCCTCGGCGCGCAGCACGACGACCCGCACGGTGCCCGGCAGCGAGCCGGCCGGCCTCGGCCAGCGCCCGCCACAGAGCGGGAGACTGGGCGTTGCGCTTGGCCGGGTTGGTCAGCGTCACCGTGGCGACCGCGTCGTCGACGGTGAGCCGTACGCCGTCCTTGTCGAGCACGGAGTCGAGCGAGGTCATGGGGCGCCTCCGGATCGGGTGCAGTCAGCAGCGACTCGGCACTAAGTGACTGCACAGTAACCACCCGGTCGACCCGCCGACCGACCGGGTGGTCACCGATCCGATGAGCCGGCGACGTGGCCGCCGAGGTCGACGCCGGCCGTCAGGCCGAGGCGGCCTTCTTGCCCCGCGTCGCTCCGCCGCGACCACGCAGCGTGACCCCGGACTCGCTGAGCATCCGGTGCACGAATCCGTAGGAGCGGCCGGTTTCCTCGGCCAGCGCCCGGATGCTCGCACCGGAGTCGTACTTCTTCTTCAGGTCTGCCGCGAGCTTGTCGCGCGCGGCGCCGGTTACCCGGCTGCCCTTCTTCAGAGTCTCGGCCACCCGTGCCTCCTCATGGGAAGTGCGCTCTGGACTTCTCATGATCACCCCTCCGCGGCTTCCTGGCCACCCATTCGGCAAGGTCCGTACGACAAGGTTTCGACGACAGGAGCGCGTCCGCACGAGCGGAATCCGCGATTCCGGCCGATGCCGTCCGTACAGTCCGAACGGGTTCATCGGCGAAAGCGCCAGGTCAGGCGACGTCGACGACGGCCGAGCCCTGGCCGACGACGGGCTCGGCCGTGAGATCGATCGTAGCGACACACCGCGGTACGAGGCAGATCTCACTCAGATGATGGATCACGCGCTGGGCCGAATGATCCATACGGCAGTGGATCAGCCGGTCGATCACGCGGCGCCGGCACGCCGCCGGCGGGTCAGGCGAGGGCGACCAGGTCCGCGTAGTCCGGCGCCCCACAGGTCCTCGACGCCGTCCGGGCAGCAGGATGATCCGCTCCGGCTGGAGCGCCTCGACGGCGCCCTCGTCGTGGGTGACGAGGACGACCGCGCCCTTGTAGGTGCGCAGCGCGCCGAGGATCTCCTCGCGGCTGGCCGGGTCGAGGTTGTTGGTCGGCTCGTCGAGCAGCAGCACGTTGGCGCGAGGAGACGACCAGGGTGGCGAGCGCGAGCCGGGTCTTCTCGCCGCCGGAGAGCACCCCGGCCGGCTTGTCGACGTCGTCGCCGGAGAACAGGAACGAGCCGAGCGTCTTGCGGACCTCGACCAGGTCGAGGTCGGGCGCGGCGGAGCGCATGTTCTCCAGGACCGTGCGCTCCGGGTCGAGCGTCTCGTGCTCCTGCGCGTAGTAGCCGAGCTTGAGGCCGTGGCCCGGGATGACCTCGCCGGTGTCCGGCTTCTCGACGCCCGCCGAGCAGCCGCAGCAGGGTGGTCTTGCCGGCGCCGTTGAGGCCGAGGATGACGACCCGGGAGCCCTTGTCGATGGCCAGGTCGACGTCGGTGAAGATCTCCAGCGAGCCGTACGACTTCGACAGGCCCTCGGCCATCAGCGGGGTCTTGCCGCAGGGCGCGGGCTCGGGGAAGCGCAGCTTGGCGACCTTGTCGGAGGCGCGCACCGCCTCCAGGCCGGCGAGCAGCCGCTCGGCGCGGCGTGGCCATGTTCTGCGCGGCGACGGTCTTGGTGGCCTTGGCGCGCATCTTGTCGGCCTGCGAGTTGAGGGCGGCGGCCTTCTTCTCGGCGTTCTGCGCGCTCGCGCTTGCGGCGCTTCTCGTCGGCCTCGCGCTGCTGCTGGTAGAGCTTCCAGCCCATGTTGTAGACGTCGATCTGGGAGCGGTTGGCGTCCAGGTAGAAGACCTTGTTGACGACCGTCTCGACCAGGTCGACGTCGTGGGAGATCACGATGAAGCCGCCGCGGTAGGTCTTCAGGTAGTCGCGCAGCCAGACGATCGAGTCGGCGTCGAGGTGGTTCGTCGGCTCGTCGAGCAGCAGGGTGTCGGCGTCGGAGAAGAGGATGCGGGCCAGCTCGACACGGCGGCGCTGACCGCCGGAGAGGGTGTGCAGCGGCTGGCCGAGCACCCGGTCGGGCAGGCCGAGCGCGGCGGCGATGGTGGCGGCCTCGGCCTCGGCGGCGTAGCCGCCCTTGGTGAGGAACTCCGTCTCCAGGCGCTCGTACTGCTTCATCGCCTTCTCGCGGGTGGCGCGGTGTCGGGTTCGGTGTCGAACACCGGCACGACGAGATGTAGACTTCGCGCAGCTGCGCCCCAGCGGGGCTTCGCTGAACAGTATTGCCTGCCGGATCTGGGCGAGCACCGCGCGTCGTATCTTTTAGCTGACGGCCGTGTTGCTGACGACGGCTCCATCCAGGTGTCCGACAGCGTGAAGCCGGTAGGGAAGGGGTCGCTCGGGTCGACGCCGACCTTGCTGAAGTCGGTGATCCAGGCCTGACCCGCAATGCTTGGCACGACGGCGGCGACGTCGCCGACGGTCGTCAGGCTCTCGATGACGCCGTCGAAGTGAGTATCCAGGATCGAATTGTGGATGAAGTGTTCACCGGGGCTAATCTGGCCACGGGCGTGTACGATCGCGAGCCGCGCCGACGTTCCGGTGCCGCAGGCGGTTCGGTCAATGCGGCCCGGCGAGACGATGACCGCGTTTCGACCGGTCAAGACGTCGTTGATTCGCTGCACCGGGGTCGTGAACTCAGTTTGGGTGATTCCGGGAAATCGGGGTGGACCGGGTGAACGGCGGACAAGCTGTTCAGCGGCCGCAGCTTGATCGCTGTCCGACAACGCAGAGGTCACGCGCTTCGGACGGCTTAATCTCGAATCCGACACTGGCGGCGTCGACCAGCACGTAGGCCATACCTCCCCATGCGACGTCGACGGTCAGCGCCCCGATGCCGGGCACGTCGATGGGGGCGTCGAGGTGGTAGACGAACGCCGGCTGGTTGCGAATCGGACACTGGTGACTTTGCCGTCGCGGCAGGTGCACTTCAGGCGATGAGCCCGGCCGGCGACTCGAGCGTCAGCGGGTGACCGGCTCGGTCATCGGCACCATGCCAGTCTCAAGCAGTACGGTGGCCACACAAATGGTGTTGCTGCCTGACATGACCGGGTACTCGGTGGACTCCATGATGACGTAGCCCATTGCCGCCGCGGGGTTGCTGGATGGCAGTACGACGTTGGTGGAGCGGACGACGTTGCCGCGGGGCTCGTGGAGCAGTCGCTGGCGGAGGTCGTCGCGGTGATCTTGCAGGTAGTTGCGCTTGTCGAGCATGGTCGTCGCCGGGGACATCGCCGATACCGCCCACCACGACGTTTCCGATCTCGCCGCCTCGGCGTGGCACCGACGACGTCGACCAGGTTATTGAATGCATGCGCCACCTGTCCTTTGCGCTCTAGCTGGCGTCTTCGATGTGACTGCTGCGGCGCCACTGTGGGCCGGCGCTGCAGGCGCTGACCCGATAGTCGAACGCTTTGACCGTAACGATAGCCGTGGCGAGGGCCTCTTGGTGTCCGTGCGTACGGTCGCCGCGACGTCGCCGGGTACGGCCGTTGGGGCGGGCGGCATGCCCCTTGCGCCGGCAGCCGGAACCGCAGGTTTTCAGCCGCGCCCCTACGGGTGTGAGAGCGGCCCGATTGACGACCCTTGCCTGTGAGTATGCGTCGACCAGCCGGATGTCGTGGCGAATTCGTACCGGCCGTGCTGTCATCGGCGGTTCTGGGAGCCGTGCTTTTCTTGGCCATGATCACCGAGCACGACCGTGATCTACACAAGATGAGCGATCATTCGATGCGCCGTTTCGCCTCGGCTGCTCCACAACTGGTCGTTGTTGAAGGCCGCGACCGGTGCAGTTTCCTCCTTCTTCAATTACCCGCTGAAACTTGAAGTGGTCCTGTCGAATACGTACGACTTGTGGTTCGCGCCGTGGCCGTCCAGATCGAAATCACCGGCCTGGGTGCGACGCGGGCCGATTCGTTCAAGATTGCAGGTCGACAAAATGACTCGCGTGACCCACCGCCCGATGTCGTAACGGCGCTTGTCGTTGTTTGATCTGCGAATTGGCTGGAATCGGTAATGTATTGCCTTTCTACATGCTGCCGTTGCGACAGGAGGCGAGGATGGAGATCGTCGGTGCCGACGTCTTTGACTACCGGTTGAACTACGCCCACGGGGAGTACGTGATGTCGGGCGGGCGGGCAGCCCTGTTTCAGGTGGGCACTCTGGTGAGACTGCGCACGGATGACGGGGTGGACGGCTGGGGTGAGATCACCCCTCTGGGCAGCACCTACTTACCCACGTCGCCGGGCGTAGTTCGAGCGGGGCTTGCCGAGATACTCCCCGGGTTGGTCGGGTTGGATCCGACGAACATTTCAGCGGTGAACCGGGTCATGGACGGCACCCTGCTGGGAAATGGTTACGCCAAGAGCGCGGTCGACATCGCCTGCTGGGACCTGCTCGGCAAGGTCGCCGGCCTGCCAATCTCGGCATTGCTAGGGGGCGTACTGCAGGAGGACTTCCCGATCTATGAGGCGGTGCCGCTCGGCAGCCCACAGTGCATGGCCGACTTCATCACCACCCGCCGTGCGGCCGGCATCACCCGCTTTCAGCTGAAGGTCGGCAACCGGCCCGATGATGACATTGCCCGCACCCAGGCCTGCGCCGAAGCCGGTGAAGGCAAGACAGTGATCATCGCTGACTCCAACGGGGGCTGGAACATCCTCGATGCGCAGTTGGCGTTGTGCCGCATGGAAGACCTGCCGATATACATCGAACAGCCTTGCCGCACAACACAAGACAGCATCATCGCGCACCGCGACTGCCGGCTGCCGCTGGTACTCGACGAGTCGGTCACCAACGCGACTGAGCTGTTTGAGGCCAAGACCGTAGCCGGTGCAATATCGGTCAATATCAAGATCAGCCGGGTGGGCGGCCTGACAAAAGCGGTACGGATGCGGGATCTGATGCAGGAACTCAACATGATGGTGTCGGTGGAGGACATGTGGGGTGGCGACGTCATCACGGCGGCCGTGAGTCACATCGCCGCCAGCACTCGCCCCGAGAACCTACTGAACACCTCGTTCTTCAACGATTGGACCGACGGCCACATCGCTGGTTACATGCCGCGCTCGAACAATGGGCGGGGATCGGCCCCCACCGGCCCGGGTCTGGGTATCACGGTCGATGCGAAGGCTCTTGGTGAGCCCATCTTCACCACCGCCGGCTGACACCGAGCCACATGTTTGATCTCAAACGTATGGGACAGTCCACTGCCGCAGGATCGACTGCGGCCGACGGCACGCCGAGTTCCGAACGGAAACCGGCGAATACTCGATCATGGACACCGGCAGCCTCAACGGAACCCCTTCTTCGCCCTGGGCACCTTCTCTCCGCGGGTGATGGAATCGCTGGGAGTGATCAGCAAACTCGGCGCCGGAGCCGCCTACAACGCCTTCCTGCTCATCGGAGCACTGTTGGGACTGCTGGTGATCGACCGAATCTCACGGCGCACGTTCCTGATCGGGACCTTCTTCCTCGGAGCCGCCCTGCTGATGGCACTTGTCGTGCTCGCCGACGTGAGCCCGGTTCTGGCCGTAAGTCTGTTCGCATCCTTCGCGCTTGTGCTTGCCGCAGCAGTGAATCTCGAGTTCGTTTATCCACCCGAGCTCTTTCCCACCGACTTACGGGCGTCCGGTGTCGGAATCGCGACAGCCGCCAGTCGAATCGGATCGGCGGCCAGTACATTCCTGCTGCCGATCGTCGTGGCCACCTTCAGCATCAACGTGGCGCTCATCGCGTGCGTCGTCGTCCTGGCCATCGGTGGCCTCATCTGCTGGGCCTGGGCCCCCGAAACCGGTACCGAGTCGCTGGGCGAGGTCGCCGAACAGGTGCAGCACGAAACCGATGACCACACACACCACACTGTCCAGCAGTGCCGGTAACGACACCCACACGAAAGCGGCACCCCAAAACGGGTGCCCCTCTTTCGTCGTGCAACACCGCCCTGCGCGATGTCCACCGACGCCCGGTCCCGTAAACGCCCCAAGCAGAGGCGAGTTGGCAATGAAGGACCGCTGGGAGCGTTGATGGGTCGCGACGCACTCATTAATCATCAGGCGATTGCGTACTGCGAGCGTGCGATCGCAGAACCGCGCGGCGAGGTTGTGTACCGGTCGTATTCGCTGTGGACGATGGCGCTTGTTATGTGACAACAGAACGCTCCGATCCACGCGGCCGAAGTACTCGAGCAGTGCCTGCAACTCACACGTCACGTCGAGGACCCGCTCGGAACCGCCTGGTGCATAGAAACATTGGCCTGGACCACTACCGGAGACAACGACGGCGAACGCTCTGCTGTCCTGCTCGGAGCTGCGGAAAGACTGCGACAAACGGTGGGAAATCCACGGGTCGCCGGTTACGCCCTCCGGCAGTGAAATTGGTCAAGTTCGACCTGTTCGGCGCCAAGGTCGGCGATCGCCTCGACGCCGTTCACCGGGCTGGGGGTCGTTGCAGGTAGAGATCGTCGAAGGCCGCTCGTGACGCCGAAGGACAGCGGGAATTGAGGGCGACTCAGCCGCCGGCTTCAAGGACCGCCGTCAGCACCTGCAGCGCGCGGTCCCGGTGTGCGTCGAGTTCCGCGACGACCTCGTCAGTGGCACGGCGGCGGACGGCGTCGAGGATCTTCTCGTGCGCATCTACGGTGGTGGCGCGTTCCTCGGGCGAGTTGTAATACATCGCGCGATAGGCCTCGGTGGATTCCCAGAGCAGCTGGATCAGGCGCATCGTGTGCGGGTGATCCGGCGACTCAAATATGCCGAAATGAAACCGGCGGTTCGCCGCCAACTCTGCGGCGACGTCACCGCGCCCGGCCGCCTCGGCGCAGTCGCGCGCGGCCAGCGCGATCAGCTCCACGGCGTCGTCGTCCAGAGCCGGCAGTGCCAGCCGCACCGCCCGCTCCTCCAGCAGCTGCCGCAGCGCGTAGATCTCCACGAGGTCCTCGGCGCGAAGCTCCGTGATGAAATAGCCGCGCCGGGGCCGGTAAACGACCTGACCTTCCTGCTCGAGCGCGCGCAACGCTTCCCGCACCGGGGCCACGCTGACACCGAGGTTTTCGGCGATGTCCTCCTGCAGGATTCGCTGTCCCGGGCGGAACTCACCCGCCACGATGGCCCGGCGCAGCCCGTCGAGGGCGTGCTGCGCTGTCGTTCCGGGGCCGCCTTGGCGCATCGTCATCATCGCGACTCTAGCGGTGGCCGCGGCTACCGGAAGGCGTCGATCCCGGTCAGCGCGCTCCCGATTACCAGCGCGTGCACGTCGGCGGTTCCCTCGTAGGTGACCACCGACTCGAGGTTGGCCATATGCCGGATGACGGGGTACTCCAGCGTGATGCCGTTCGCGCCGAGCACCTGCCGGGCGGTGCGCGCGACCTCGAGTGCGGCGTTGACATTTCCCAGCTTGCCCATGCTGACCTGCTCGGGCCGCAACCGCCCGGCGTCCTTTAGCCGGCCGAGGTGCAACGCGAGCAGGGTGGCCCGATTGACCTCCAGCGCCATCGTGGCCATCTTCTGCTGCTGGATCTGGAACGACGCGATCGGCTTGCCGAATTGGATCCGGGTGGTGCTGTAGTCGACGGCGGCCTCCAGACAGGCCCGCGCCGCTCCGGCCGCGCCCCACACGATGCCGTAGCGCGCCTCGTTCAGACACGACAGCGGACCGCGCAGTGAGGTCGCTTCGGGCAACATCGCCGACGCGGGCAGGCGCACCTCGTCGAGGATCAGCTCCGAGGTGACCGACGCGCGCAGCGACAGCTTCTTGTGGATATCGACTGTGCTGAAGCCCCTCGTGCCCTTGGGCACCAGGAATCCCCGGACCCCCTCTTCGGTCCTGGCCCAGACAACGGCGACATCGGCGAGCGAGCCGTTGGTGATCCACATCTTCTGTCCGCGCAGGATCCAGTCCTGGCCGTCACGACGGGCGTAGGTGCGCATCGATGCGGGATCCGAGCCCGAGTCCGGCTCGGTCAGCCCGAAGCAGCCGATCGCCTCGCCGGCGGCCATCGCGGGCAACCATTGGCGCTTCTGCTCCTCCGATCCCCACCGGTGGATCGCGAACATCGCCAGCGAGCCCTGCACCGACACCATGCTGCGGATCCCGCTGTCGCCCGCCTCAAGCTCCAGACAGGCCAGCCCGTAGGCCGTCGCGCTGGTCCCGGCGCAGTCGTAGCCGTCCAGGTGCATGCCCAGCACACCGAGCTTGCCCAGCTCACCCATCAGATCGCGGGGCACTCGCCCCTCGTCGAACCAATCCCCGACCTCGGGCAGTACCCGCTCGCGTACGAAGGCCCGCACCGTGTCACGTATGTCTCGTCTCCTCGTCGGAGAGAACCGAGTCGATGGACAGATAGTCCTGCAGGGCGGTGGCAACTGGCATTTGTGGGTCTCCTTGACGCTTGGGATAATGACACAGTACATGCTATCTTCGATTTTCGAAACTCGAAGATAATAGAGAGGTGGCGTATGACCGGAGCTCTTGACGGCCTGCGGGTCCTGGACTTCTCGCGGATCCTGGCCGGGCCCTTCGCGACGATGCAGCTCGCCGACTTCGGCGCCACGGTGACCAAGGTCGAACGCCCCGGCACCGGCGACGACACCCGTGGCTGGGGCCCGCCCTACGACAAGCATGGGCAAGCGACCTACTTCCAGGCGGTCAACCGCAATAAGGACAGCATCGTCCTTGACCTGACCGACGAGCGTGATCAAGCGCAGGCCAGGGCGCTCGCCGCCGACGCCGACGTCGTGGTCGAGAATTTCCGCCCGGGCTTGATGGCGGAGTTCGGCCTCGACTACGACCGGCTCCGGCTGGCCAACCCCGGCCTCATCTACTGCTCGATCACCGGTTTCGGCCGCGGCGCCGGAGCCTCCCTACCCGGCTACGACCTACTGCTCCAGGCGGTCGGTGGCCTGATGAGCATCACCGGCAGCCCCGACGGCGAGCCCCAGAAGGTCGGGGTCGCCGTGGTCGACGTGCTCGCCGGGCTTTTCGCCACGACCGGCATCCTGACCGCACTGCACCACCGCGCGGCCACGGGCGAGGGTCAGTTGGTCGAAGTGGACCTGCTGTCCTGCCTGCTCGCGGCCCTGGTCAACCAGGCCAGCGCCTACACCTCGGCCGGTGTGGTACCCACCCGGATGGGCAACCAGCACCCCAGCATCGCGCCCTACGAACTGCTGTCCTGCGCCGACGGCGATCTAGTCTTGGCCGTCGGCAACGATCGTCAGTTCGCCGCCCTGTGCGACGTGCTCGGCGTGCCGCACATGGCGATCGATCCACTGTTCGCCACAAACAGCGCACGCGTCCAGCACCGGGGCCTGCTGCGTGCCGAACTCGAAAAGCGGCTCGCGACAAGGACGGCCGCCGACTGGGCAGCCGAGCTGACGCGGGTGCGTGTCCCCGCCGGCATCGTCAACGACATCGCCGGCGCCTTCGGTCTTGCGGCCGGACTCGGCCTGAACCCCATCGTCGAGCTCTCCCGTGATGACGGCAGCAGTGTCTCTTTGTGCCGTAACCCCATCAACCTGTCGGCGACCCCGGCCAGCTACCGATCGGCACCCCCGCCGCTGCCCGGCACGAAGGTCAGCTGAATTCCACAGAGCGACAGGCGGATTGCGAGTTCGAACTTCGTGGCCAGGACCGGGATCGAACCGGCGGCCTCCCGCTTTCATGCGGACTTAGTGAGCGACTGCCATCCATACGTGCTGTTTGAACCGGATCAACGGCCGCAAACGGGGCGAGCCCAACCAAGCTAGTCCCTTCTGTTGGGCCCATTTTGGCCCGTCCATTTAAGCCAGGGCCGTGATGTCCTCGGGAAGTAACGAGCCGCGGCCACCGAAAAACAGGACGCCACAGAGGAAGCCAGCCGCGCCGACATCAGGCAAGCCGGGGTGTGCCGGGCCCGAGAGAGTCGCGGGCCAGTGCCGTGCGGCATCGGGCTCGCAGTCGGACTCGTCAGTCTGGGGAGGCAGATCACGCGATGTCAAAAAGGAAGAAAATTTGTGCGTTGACCGCTGCGGATCATGTGTGTGGTGCACACGAGACACGCATCGTGAGAACGAACGATGTGGCCAAGGTGGAGAGGATTGTCCGGATCTGGAACGGACAGCCCGATTAGGCTTTCCTCCCAGTGTCCGCGCCGGCCGTCGGAGTCGCGCGGCGAGGCGTTCCAGGTCGTGGGAGTGATGATTTGATAGTTGGAAATCTTCCCGTCCCGGATACAGATCCAGTGACTCACAGTTCCTCGTGCTGCATTGACCGCGCCAAAACCTCGGCCCTGGTCCGGCACATCAGTGGGCCACACCATGGCGGGTTCGCTGCCTTCTGCCCTTAGCTCGGCGATCGTCTGGCGCATGAGTTGCATGACCAGGACAGGCCTGTGCAGGCGGGTCAGTTGGCGGAGCCAGGCATTAGGCCCCTCGGCCCGCATCCAAGACGCGATGAGGGGATCACCGGCGAGAAAGAGGTCGACCATCGGCCCGATTTGGACCACCTGATTCGCGTAGCGTGTCGCCTTGGCATGGCTGTATTGTCCTCGGTCCGGCCCGTGCTCAGCCTTGGTGACCGAGTCCCACGGGTGGGTGGGCCCGTAGTCGGCAAACCATGAATAGCGCGTATGTTCCCGCACCTGGTGGTGATCAAAGGATTCAACGCGTTCGCCGTTGAGATATCCACCCGGCATCAGGAAGCCGTTGTTGTCGGGTCGTGGATAACAGCCACAACTCAGCAGGTAGCGGCTGCCCAGGCCCAGGTGCTGTAGGCCGATGGAGCGCCCGAAGCCGGCGTAAAGCCCAGCGCCGGTGTCTGGATGCTCTTCTAGCCAGCCGAGAAACCCTTCGGCGGTGTGAAGTCCCATCCACTGGTCACTGGTACAGCCCAACACCTCTGCCTCATACCAGGATTGGTATTCGTCGATCGCGGCCTCACACTTGGCCAGTTTCTCGGCCGTCACCTCGCAGGTGACTCCTCCCGGTGCCATATAGGTGGCATGGGGCCACTGCCCGGCGAATGCGGTGATGATGCCGAGCATGCCTTTCGAGCGCAAGACCGCCTGGCGCGCAAAGTAACCCTTGAGCGGAGGCTCAAAAGCCGTCACCATCTTCTCGTATAGAGGGTGAGAGCGATAGGCGGCATGGCAGAAGTCGGGGCAGAACATCACAAAGGTTTGCCGGGCATCATTCATCACGGCTTCGGCCATCAGACAGAGATTGCGCACGCGCACGCCATTGGGAGCGGGCTGGACACCCCAGGCGTCTTCGAGTGCTCTCACCCCGGCGTAGAGCTGAGCTGTACTACAGATGCCGCAAATGCGCGGGACAATGACCAACACATCAGACGGCGCGCGGCCGGAATTTTTCAAGGTGGATGAGTCCAGTGGGTGTTAGGCGGCTGTCGTGGCGGTCTCCTGGGTGGTGTTCTGGGCTGGTCGGTTGATCCAGGCGGTGTCGGGTAGGTCGAGGATCTTCGGCGCCCCGACGGTGCCGAAGCGGTGCGGGTGTCGGGCGCGGGCTTGGGTCAGTACCGTGCGCCGGTCGGCGGCTTTGTCGGTGGCCAACCCGAAGTGCACGTCGGCGGGTGTGTGCAAACCGATGCCGGTGTGACGATGCTCGTGGTTGTACCAGTGGGTGAAGATGTCCATGAATTGCCTTGCCTCCCAGATTGATCCGAAGCGCTCGGGAAACGCCGGTCCGTACTTCAACGTCTTGAACAGCGACTCCGAGTACGGATTGTCGTTGGACACCCGTGGCCGCGAATGCGACCGGGTAACCTCCAGATCAGCGAGCAGCGTGGCGACGGTCTTGCTGGTCATCGAGGTTCCCCGATCGGCGTGCACGACCTGCGGTACGCCATGCACCCTGAAGATCTGCTCCATCAGTTCCCTTGCCAGAACACCGGATTCGTGGGCATGGACGTGAACACCGACGAGGTAGCGGGAGTAGATGTCGATCATCACGTACGCATCGAAATAGGTGCCCTTCACTGGGCCCGCGAGTTTGGTGATGTCCCAGCTGTACACCTGCTGCGGTGCGGTCGCGACCAGCTCCGGGCACACCTGGCTGGGGTGCCGCGCCAGCCGGCGGCGTTCGGCGACCAGCGTGTGCTGTCCCAACACCCGGTACATCGTGGACACCGAACACAGATAGACGCCCTCGTCGAGCAGCTGAGCGTAGATCTGCAACGGCGCGAGATCGACGAACCGGTCGCTGGTGAGCACCTCAACGACCCGGCGCCGTTCGGCATCGGTGAGTTTGTTGGCCGGCTCGACCGCAGGCTCGGTGCAGACTGCGGGCGTGAGCGCCGTGGCGGCGTTGCGCCGCCGAGTCGCGGTCGAGCGGACCAGCCCGGTCAATGTGGCTGCCTGCCTTGTCGATACACCATGTCCGGTCAGCATTGCGAAGGTCTCGGTCAGCGCTTCTTGCGCTGCTCGTCGGAGTCCGCTCTCTCGGACAGTGACTCCAAGAGAGCGTGTGCTTTTCCCATGATGTCCAGGGCGGCCTCGGTGGTGTGCAACCGCTTGTTTGCGCGAGCGAGTTCGCGGGTGAGCCGCGCGATCTCGGCCTGTTCGGCGGTGAGCCTGCCAACCTTCTCGCCGGGCCGTTTGCCCGCCAGCACCCCGGCGTCGCGTTGCTTGCGCCATTCGCTGATCAACGACGAATACAGGCCCTCCCGCCGCAAATAGGCGCCGCCTTCACCGTGTTCGCACGCCTGCTCATAGGCATGCAGATGGGCAATCTTGTCCGACGCGGTGAACGCGCGACGGCGCCGCGGCCCGTCGGCTCTGGGGTGGGGTGGATCCATCGGTTCATTGTGGTTCACCGCGGTAATCGTGGAGCTGGTCATGGTGTGCCGATCCGTATCTCGCCCTGCGTCAGGCCGATTTGCTGTGAACCAGTGGACTCAACTCACCCTGACACGCAGGGGGCCGACCAGAACTTGCTCGTAGCCTCTGTACATGGTGCCCACGCACCAACTGTCTCGGACCATACTGTCCTCAACATCAAGTCGAACCTCGAGATCTCCTTCAACTCGATTCAGGTCGATCGTGATTCGCTCGCGCACTTTTGGCCTCCCTCCACTTGAGCAACTCTCGGCTCAGCGGGAACTTCTGGCCGATGCAGCCGTAACACGAATGGCCGACCCAGTCTGCGGTGCCACACTTCGGCCGGTCGGCGGCAGAGAGACAGGGTCGTACCAGTGTCGGTCGCCCGAAACGGTCTAACTGCGCCGGATCGGGATCGCCTGTCAGTAACCAACGCATGGCAAGGAGCATGGTGTCGGCATCGGCCGAGCAGCCCGCGACGTTGACGACAGGCAGCCCTTTGGCCGATCGCCAATCTTCCCCGAGAAGACCGCCGGGCTGGCCGTCCGCATACTGCAAGCCCACCGCTGCGGTGGGGTTGGGTGGTGCTGCCGGGATGCCCCCATAACTGGCGCAGGTGCCCAGGGCAAGCACATAGTCAGCTGCCGCACAAAGCTCATACACCAAGTCTCGCTTCGGTTTACCGTCAAAGGTGTCGAAGAGACCCGTGCCATCTGGCCCCATCGCGATGGAGCCTTCGACGCACAGCAGTGTTAGCGACAACACTCCGTCCAGGATCTGGTGAACAATTGGTGCCAACGGGTCCAGCGAGAGCGAGGGATGCCACAGCAGCCGTACCCCGTCGTGCTCAAGCAGATCAATAAGACCAGTCGCCTGCCCGTCAACACCGAGCATCGCCATCGACTCTCCACTACAAGAGCCACAGCCAATCCACAGTATTGTCGGAGGGTTTCTCGTCGTAGCCGCGGTCGCAGCAAGTTGACTGCAACACGCCGGTATCCGATACACCATCGGCACCTCCTTCCGACCCTCAATTGCCGGACTTGGGTCGAGATATCTTGTATTTCTTGAACAGCTATTCGGAGCCATCCGCACGTCAGATGTGTCGGAAGTATTACGTTGGATAGCGCCATCCCGCAGATGCCGGTGGATCGTTGCCGAGTTGCGCCGAGCAGATTCATTGTTTCGGCCGCCGAGATGTTGCGCACGCTTAGGCGACTACTCGAATTCCCCTCAGACACATCTTGATCGGCCGTTGCACCGCTACGCGCTGCTTATCCTCGACGGCGATTACTACCGGCTGCGTGACCACCGGGACGAGCCGGAGGCAGTACGCCACCCATGGTGTCGCGGCCAGAACCATTGGCTCACAGCTACTTACATGACCATCGCGGCCGGCCCGACCTGATTGTGACCTCCCACGTCGCGGGCCAAACCGAGGAAGCGCTCCCCGACCGCCAAGCCCTCGCCGGCTCGAACCACACACATCAAAGGAGACCCCATGTTGATCACCGCCAACGCCCGGCGACGCGATCTTCGGAGACGGCGACGGTGTCGTCGTCGCACGCAACGAAGCCGCCGCCATCGCCGCGGCCACCGAAAAACAGGACGCCACAGAGGAAGCCCTCCGCGCCAACATCAGGCGAGCCTTCCCCCAATGAACCTGGACAGTCGCCTTCTTCGGCGTTCATATTGACGGCCTGCCCCCAAGGACCGTTGATGGTGTTGGATTTGGGTTCTGTCCTATATGAGGTCGCGAGTCGAACGGCGGGCACACAGGGAAACGGAGGGCGGCACATTGTCCTCCAGAACCCTCCACGAATGATCCGGTGACGGTGTATGTCGAGTTGATTAACGAAGGGACGCGCTACATTCGTCCCACTCTGGCGGAACCCCGCGACGACGGCAGTTACCTGCTCATGGCGACTGCGAACTATAACCCTGAGGACGAACGCTGGCAGTCCCACCCGGTGCACTATCGTGAAGTGCTGGAGGGAGACTTGGAGCGGTGGAGAAGTGCTCGTTGCGCGGGAGCGGGCCGAGTTGCGGTAGTCAGATGCGCAACCCACCCGCTCTGAAAACACATTGGCGGGCCAATCGCCAACGGAGTGCGCCCCGAACGACACTCTCGGTCTGCGCGGCGAGATCTGAATAGGGGCTGGGCGCATTCGATGTAGCGAACTTCGTACGCACAATCGCGGCTTCCCGCACTCGCGGCCGTACCGCAGCGCGGTCCGGGACTTCTCATCCTCGGCGATACGGACCTCGGTGGCCCGTTCGCGCAGCATCTTCTCCACGATCGGCTGGTCGTGGGCCACCTCGCCGGCGGTGCCGTCGACGTCGATGAGCACGATGGCATCAGCGTCCAGCGGATAGCCGGTGTCGTAGAACTGCTGCAACCCGGCGCCTTGACGGTCCAGCCATTCCACCGCGGCGGGGACGACACCGGAGGCGATGACCGCGGCAACAGTGTCAGCTGCGGCCCTGGCGGACGCGAACGCACCCATCAGGCTGTGGGTGACCTCCGGGATCGGCCGCAGCGCGACGGTGGCCTCGGTGACGATCCCGAGGGTGCCTTCGGATCCGATGAGGACACCGAGCAGATCGGGGCCGTCATCATCGGCGGCCAGGGTGATGGTCGACCCATTGGCGAGCACGACCTCCACCGACAGAATGTGGTTGTAGGTCACGCCGTACTTCAATGCGTGTGGGCCGCCGGCGTTCTCGATGATGTTGCCTGCGACGGTGGCCAGATGCGCCGACACCGGGTCCGGGGAGAAGCACAGCCCGTGCGGGGCCAGCGCGGCTTGCAGGTCGGAGTTGATGACGCCGGTTCGACGCGGGCCCACCGGTTGTCGACGTCGACTTCCAGGATCTGATTCAGACCGGACAGGTCCAGCAGGACCCAGTGGCCGGCATCATTCCCGCCGAGCAGTTCGATGCGCCGCCGCGGGAAACCACCGCGATGTGGTGTTCGGTTGCGACTCGCATGATTTCGGCGAACTCGTCGCGGCTGGCGGGGCGTACCAGCAGTCCCGCGGTTCCACCGAAACCCCAGAAGTCATGGCCGCGTTCGGTCAGGACTGCCTCGTCGGTGATGATCTCCGCGCGGCCTGCGACCGCCTTGATGAACAGGTCGGTCAGGGAGTTGTCCGCGGCGATGACGTTTTCTGCTGTGTCAGTGCTCATTTGAATCATTCCTTCGTGGGTGTGAGAGACGCCTTGGCTGAGGTCTAGGCACTAACGGGTGTGGTGGTGACGTTGATCAGGGTGGGTCGGTCGCGGTCGGCGATGCCGACGTTGAGGAGCTCGGCGACGTCATCGGTGGTTGTCGCCTGGTGGGCATCGACGCCGTAACTGCGCGCGGTGGCAACGATGTCCAGGCCCGGCAGATCCAATCCAGGCACACCCGAGGTGTCTTCGATGACACCGAACTCCTTGAGGATGCCGTACTCGGAGTTGGACGCCACGACGATGGTCAGCGGGATGCCGTAGTGCGCAGCGGTCCACAAGGACGTGATGGCGTAATGCATTGAGCCGTCACCCATCGCGGCCACCACCGGCCGGTCCGGTGCGGCAAGTTGGGCACCGACCGCGGCGGGCAGGCCGAAACCGAGACCACCGCCGGCGGCGGTGAGGTGGGAGAACGGATGCCCCGGCCGCATGCACGCACCGATTGGGAATTCATTGCTGCCAGCCTCGGTCACCAACAGGATGTCCGCGGGTAGGCGCAGTCCGACGGCGGACCACAATGCTTCGGGTGACAACGGCGCCGTCACACTGCCCGGGTCGGTGACCGAGTCACGTGGTTCGGGTGCAGACCGGCTGGTCTGATCGACATGGGCAACCAAGGCTTCAGCAGCCGACCGCAGGTCAGCGACGATCGCGTCGCCCACTGGTGCGCGGGCGGCCTCGTCGGGGTCGTTGGTGATGTGAATCAGGCTGGTGCCCTCCGGTAGGTAGGGGCCCGCGATCTTGGGGTAGTACCGGAACACCGGTGCGCCGATCACCACGACCAGGTCCCGGCCCGTCAGCGCCTTCGAAATCCAGCCCGCACCTGGTGGAAGACTGCCGTGGTAGAGCGGGTGATTCTCGGGGAACCCGGACAGCCCGGTCAGCGGGGCGGTCAGCACGATGGACTGGGTACGTTCGGCCAGCGCGATGACCGCGTCCCAGGCGCCGAAGCGTTCGACGTCGCCGCCGACGATGATCGCCGGCGAGATTGCGTTGCTGAGGCGGCCAGCGATGTCGGTGGCCACGTCGTCGGGGAATCCGCCGGCGTGGGTGACAGTCCTGGTACGGACCACGTCGATGTCCGAAAATTGCTTATCGGTGAGTTCAACAGACATGTCGTCCATGGGAAGTGAGACGAACACCGGACCCCTCGGCGCGGTGTTCGCGATGTGGATGGCGCGAGCCAGCACCGCGGGGACCTCACTGGCAATCGCCGGCTCGGCAGACCATTTCACGAACGGCTTGGGCACGTTGGTCGCGTCGACGTTGGTCAGAAGGCACATCTGGTTCTGCAGGTCGCGACGCTGGTTGCCGGCGGTGACGATCAACGGGGTCTTGTTGATGTAGGCGTTGTAGAGGGCGCCCTGGGCGTTGCCCATGCCGGGTGCGGTGTGCAGGTTGACGATCGCGGGTCGGCCGGTGATCTGCGCGTAGGCGTCGGCCATTCCGACCGGTACCATCTCCTGCAGACCGAGCATGTATCGGAAATCGGATGGAAAGTGCTCCAGCAGAGTCAATTCCGATGATCCGGGGTTACCGAACCACGTCGTGAGACGATGCGTGCGCAGAAGGTCGATCGTCGCCTGCCGGACAGTGACGGGTTGCATACCAGTGCGGCCGTTGGGTGTCGTCATGAGGGTCCCTTCCTGTTGTGACCGCTTGTCCGGACGGACGCCGGCCGTGATGTGGGTAACTGTCGTCGCGGCAGCGGCCGCCGTCGTCAACGCTGACCGCCATGCCTCTTGGACGGTGGCGGCACCTGAGCTATGCCTGCTAGCTGCAACGGCAGTTCGAAGGATGCAGTGGCGGTGCATTCGCTGGCCGTGCCTTCGGAAGTAGTCGGCGCTGTGCGTAGTGGGCCGAGTGCGGTGCCCGATGTATGACGTCGCTCAGGCGAAACATTATTCGGCACAGTCGATTCCGAGACGCTGCGGTATCTGGACGCGGTCACCGAGAACCCGGGTTTCCCGGAACTGCTGTCAGGCCTTTTGTGCAGGCCGTAGGCCACGTCGTGATGGTTGTGCGGCTACTCATCAGGATCACGTCCTTCCTGTGGGACCAGGAGCCGGTAGGTCGGCGAATTTGGGGCGGAGCCGTCAGTCGCCCGTACCTACGGGTCGAGTGAAACATCGGCGGGCTGTAATCCCCCTCGGGATAACCCCCGGGTTTTCATCGCCACCCCGGGTCGGGGTGCCGGGCGAGGGGTATTGACTCGTGCCACGATGACTGCCATGCGCGTAGGCGCACCGGGTGGTGTCTTACTAGTGGCCATCAGAACCCTTGTGCAGCGAAACTACGAGAACCTCACGCAATTACTAGCCCAGTTTCGATTGTTGCCGCCCGCCGAGTTTCGGCTCCGGCGCGGCGGGAACGTTCGTGAGCGAGTAGTTCGCCCCGGCAAGGTTGCGGTTGATCATCAGGAAGCGAATGAAATCCGCGGCGCCTTCGAGCAGCCGCGCGTGGATCAGCGGGCCGCAATCGACCGGCACGAAGCCTATTTGGTCGGCGAGACCTAGCACCGCGCTGCGAGCGGATTCGTGGTCACCGGCCACGAACACCGACACCCTATAGGGCCGGATCGCGTCGGGGCATAGTTCGAAAACCTCCTGGCCCATCGTGTTGAACGCCTTGACTACACGCGCGCGAGGCGCCTGATCGGCGAGGAATTCGGCGAGGGACTTCGTCACGGGTGGATAGACGAAGTCCTTCGGAATGTCCTGGTTGTTGATGTCCATCACGATCTTGCCGTCCAGGAGCGACTCTGAAGTCAGCACCTCCGCCGGGTCCACGCCGCGGGCGGTGTAGATCACTGCCTCGCCGAACTCCGCGGCCGCCGTCGTTGTCGCCGACCCGCACCCGTCCAGCCGCGCCTAGGCCCGTCGCGAGGGCGGCGGCAGCCTCTGCCTGAGCCGGTGTCCGCGAGCCGAAGCACACCACATGTCCGACCTGCGCGAAAACCAGGCCGCGGGTGGGCGTTCGGCTCGATCACCAGAATCCGCGTAGTCGGACGGGCTCGGCGAATCTCCAGCGCCAACGTGAGAGCCGCCACGCCTCCTCCGACGATGCTCACGTCGTGATCCGTTGCTGGGTTATCGGCGTGCGAGAGGCGCGATCTGATGCGTTGCGCGAGAGCCTCTCGTGTCTCTTGACTCATCTGCGACACCTGCACTCGCATGTCCACGCGTTGCCCTTCCCTCGAGTTGTGTCGACGATGTACCCAGCAGTTCGAACGTCACACAGACTGCGGGTGCTGCCGGGGGAAAAGGATCCACTCACCATTCGATGCTCAACCGTTGCAACACCGAGCCCGCGACGAGCGAATCACACTCGCGGCACGGGTGCATCGTGAGAGTGATTACGGATTTCTGACGTCTTCCCCGGCGTCGGCTTCAGAGGGCTGGTTGGCGTCTTCGGAGACGGGAGGGCCGCCGTTTCCAGGCCGGATGGAGACGTTGGTCGGATCGCTGGCCAAACTGATGAGCCGAAGTCCGACGACGGCACAGCCTCGGCGATGCCGCGATAACTTGTCGGCCAACCTGCGCGGTCGGTCGATACCGTTCGCGAAAACGCGAGGTTTGCCGTCAAGCTCTATTTCGACAAAGGAAACTCCGACCTCGCCAGTGATCAGAACGCCGGTGATGTTCGTAGCTCGCGGCGAGAGTCTCTCTGCTGCTCGTCCCACAGCTCGTCGGCCCTCGCCACGACTGGACTGAAGCGAGGGTCTTCCAACTCGATCATGCGGAACAGCCGGTTGTCGCCGCCCGCCGCGCCACGGCCGTGACCGGGTACGTACGTCTCATAGCCCGAGGCGTCGATGCCGCGCCTGCTCAGCTGCCATAGGCACTGTGCCATGGTGCCCAGTCCAACTACCGCGACCTTCGGTCCCATCACCGACGCCCTCCCGAGCGCGCCGCGTCAGACGAACTGCCGGCTCAGCTTGGCGTGCCTGTTGACGTCCTTATAGAGCAGGTACCGGAACCGCCCTGGGCCGCCCGCGTAGCAGGCCTGCGGGCAGAAGGCGCGCAACCACATGAAGTCGCCCTCTTGCACCTCGACCCAGTCCTTGTTGAGCAGGTAGACCGCTTTACCCTCGAGCACGTAGAGGCCGTGCTCCATCACGTGCGTCTCCGGGAACGGGATCACGCCGCCGGGTTCGAAGTTGACGATGTTGACGTGCATGTCGTGGCGGACGTCGGACGGATCGGCGAACCGCTGCGTGGTCCACCGCCCTTCGGTCCCCGTCATCTCGGCACCTTCGACGTGAATCTCATTGGTGACGAACGGTTCCGGTAACTCCAGACCGTCGACGCGCTCGTACGCCTTGCGGATCCAGTGGAAGCGGGCCGTCTCGGCGGTGTTGTTGCGCAGCGTCCATTCGCAGCCCGGCGGCAGGAACGCGTACCCACCCGGGGTCAAGTCGTGCTTGTCGCCGTTGACCACGAGCGTGAGCCCGCCCTCGACGACGAACAGCACACCCTCGGCGCCGGGATCGAGCTCCGGCCGGTCACTACCGCCCCCGGGGGAAACCTCGACGATGTACTGCGAGAACGTTTCCGCGAATCCGGACAGCGGGCGCGCGATCACCCACAGCCGGGTGTTGTCCCAGAACGGCAAGTTGCTGGTGACGATGTCGCGCATGGTGCCGCGCGGAAGCACGGCGTACGCCTCCGTGAAAACCGCGCGGTCCGTGGTCAACTGGGTCTGCGGTGGATGTCCACCGGTCGGCGCGTAATACCGTGGCGCGTCGTTACTCATGCCTCTGCTCCCACTCGCTCCGGTCCTCGCTTCGCTGCGATCCTCACTCGCGCTCGCCTTCGGGTCCTCATGCCTCTGCTCCCACTCGCTCCGGTCCTCGCTTCGCTGCGATCCTCACTCGCGCTCGCCTTCGGGTCCTCATGCCTCGTGCTCCCACTCGCTCCGGTCCTCGCTTCGCTGCGATCCTCACTCGCGCTCGCCTTCGGGTCCTCATGCTGCACCTCTGCTCAGGAGCCGGCCCTGCGGCTCGTCGTCGATGTCAATCTGCTTACCCCGCAACCACGTGCTGCGCACCTGACCGGCGAGGGGACGACCGTCATACGGGGTGATCGCGTTCTTGTGGTGCAGGCGGTGCACGTCGACCACGAACGCGTCGTCGGGCGCGAAAACGCAGAAGTCGGCGTCGTATCCAGTGTCGATACGGCCCTTCCTGCGCAGGCCGGTCTGCTTCGCCGGTGCCTGACACATCCATCGGCAGACGTCGACCAGGTCGTAGCCCCGCTGGCGGGCCTGGGTCCACACCGCCGAAAGGCCGAGCTGCAGCGAGGAGATCCCGCCCCACGCCACCCCGAAGTCACCGATGTCAAGGCACTTCAGGTCCACCGTCGACGGCGAGTGGTCGGAGACGACAAGATCGATCACCCCTTCGCCAAGCCCTCGCCACAACAGCTCCCGGTTGCCGCCTTCCCTTATCGGCGGGCAACACTTGTATTGCGTTGCGCCGTCCGGGATCTCCTCGGACGCGAACGTCAAGTAATGCGGGCAGGTCTCGGCCGTGATACCGATGCCGTCGCGCCGCGCGGTCGCGATCATCGGCAGCGCATCCGAGCTGGAGACGTGGAGGATATGCACGCGGCAGCCGGTCCACCGGGCCAGCTCGATAACCTGGGCGATGGCGAGGTTTTCCGCCCCTCTCGGCCGTGAGGACAAGAAGTTGGTGTAGGTCTCGCCGTGCGCGGTCGGCGCATGCTCGATCGCATGGGTGTCCTCGGCGTGCACGATCATCAACCCGTCGAACGACGCGATCTCGCGCATGGCCGCCTCGAGCTGGTCGGGATCGAGCGGGGGGAACTCGTCGACACCGGAGTGCAGTAGGAAGCACTTGAACCCGAACACGCCCGCGTCGTACAGCGGCCGCAGGTCGGCCACATTGCCGGGTATCGCACCGCCCCAGAAGCCAACGTCGATGTGCGCCTGGCTCTCTGCGGTTTTGCGTTTCACCTCGAGCGCCGCCACATCGACGGTGGGCGGGATGCTGTTGAGCGGCATGTCGATCAGCGTCGTCACCCCGCCTGCCGCAGCCGCTTTCGTCGCGCTGGCGAAGCCCTCCCAGTCGGTGCGACCGGGGTCGTTGACGTGCACGTGGGAGTCGACGATTCCCGGCAACAATGTTTCGTCGTCGGGGAGTTCGACCACCTGTGGGCGCCGTCAGGTCCGAGTTGAGCGGCTCGATGGCGACGATCGTGCCGTCTTTGACGCCGACGGTGCGGCCCACCTCGCCCGCCGTGCTGATCAGGCGGGGAGCACGGATCACCAGATCGAGGTCGGTCATGCTTGTGCCTCCTGGGGTCGAGTTGTCGTGGCATCATGGGCGTTTCCGTCTTCCAGCTCCGGCTGCCGGAAGTCGCGGGCGGAGATCGCGTAGTACACCACCGCGGCGATCAGCACACCGACGAACCAGGAGAACGCCGACCAGTCCTCCAACGGCTTGTAGAGCGCGACGAACAACGAGAACACCGCGGCCACGCCACCGGCGATGAGCGCCTTGGGATTCCAGCCGCGCCGGTAGTAGTAACGACTCCTCGGGTCGTCCAGGTACAGCTCTTCGATCGAAACTCGTTGCCGCCGAATCAGATAGTAGTCGGTGAAGATCACACCGAACAGCGGGCCGAGCAGTGCGCCGAGGCCGCCGAGGAAGTAGAAGATCGCGTCGGGGCTGCTGTACAGGTGCCACGGCGTGATCACCACGGCCGCTATGGCGCTGATCAAGCCACCGCGGCGGAAGTCGATGTGCTTGGGTGCGACGTTCGCGAGGTCGTAGCTGGCCGACACGAAGTTCGCGACCACATTGATGCCGATCGTTGCGATGACGAAGGTGATGGCGCCGATGACCGTGACCCAGACGTTGTTGATCCTGGCGACGATCTCGACGGGGTCGGTGATCGCCTCCCCGAACACCGCGATGCTGCCTGCGGTGACCGCCACCGTGACGATGGCGAATGCCATGAAGTTGATCGGCAGACCCCAGAAGTTGCCGCGCACGACGGTGGGCCGATCCGGTGCGAACCGGGAAAAGTCGCAGAAGTTCAATAGCAGCGTCGAGAAGTAGGTGATCGTCAGCGCGCACGCGACGAGGAAGGCCTGCACCGCGGCGCCACCGGTCTTCTGCTCGTCGGTCAGGTTCAGCGAGAAGTCCGAGCCGGCCTCGATCACGATCCACGCGGCGAGCACGAACATCACCACCCAGATGGCCGGGCCCGCCCAGTCCTGGAACCGCCGCACGGTCTCCATACCGCGCCGGATGACGAGAAGCTGCAATACCCACAGGACCGCGAACGCTGCCCAGCCGAGCATGTCGAGGCCGAGGAAGTTCCCGCCACGGTGGTCGGCAAGGCCGGGCCACGCCGCGATCGCGAGCACGACCACGGCCTGTGAGGCCAGCCAGGTCTGGATGCCATACCACGCGATCGCGATCACCGCCCGGATCAGTGCGGCAAGATTGGCGCCGAAAACACCGAACGAAATGCGGGCGATCACCGGGTAGGGCACACCGGTGGCCTGGCCGGCGAAGCCGGTGAGGTTCATGAGGAAGAAGACCACGGTGATGCCGAGCACCAGCGCGACGAACACCTGCCAGCCGACGAGCCCGGTGAAGAACAAGCCTGCGGCGAACGTGTACCCGCCGATGCTGTGCACGTCGGACATCCACATCGCGAAGAGGCTGTAGGTGCCCCAGTTCCGTTCACGAGCGGGCGCAAGGTCCTCGTTGTACAGCCGTGGGCTCGGCTCGATGGCATCGGACCCACTGATGGTGGAGTCGCTCATGATTCCTACCTTCGTACTCGGTCTTGAATCGGTCTACCTTCGTTGCTGTCTGCTCGGCTTCTCAGCCGCCTCGTACCTCGCCGGCATCGGCGCCTTCGGCCGACAAATGGTCGGTCGCTATCAGTTCGCCGAGGCGCACCAGCAGGGGCGCGGGGTCAGCGATGCATTTCTGGACATCGGGCTCGAGATCGGTGAGGGCGTACGCGGCGATGATGCCTGCCGAGCGCAGCGATTCGGTATCGAGCTGGTTGCGGCCGCATACCGCGACAACCGGGATGGCTGCCGCCACGGCTGCGGCGGCGACGCCCGCAGGGGCCTTGCCGTGCAGGGTCTGCTCGTCGAGGGCGCCTTCGCCCGTCACGACGAGATCAGCCTCGGCGAGCCGGTCCGAGAAGCCGACCAGCTCGAG
>CAVPRC010000009.1:0-389407 GCA_963707755.1 uncultured Actinomycetota bacterium
GGGAGCCGCCGCGCGTGCAGCCAAGCAAGAAGGTCGCGGCCCACTGGGACGCCGACGGCAACTGGATCGAGAAGCCCTGACCGAGTCCGTCGAGAAACGTGAACGGTCAGTTCTCGCTATGGACGTCTAGGCCGTCTGCTGAGTAAAACTTTAGAAACCCACAGGCTGATAAGAATCTCGGAAACTCACAGGTCGTTGCCGCGCGTCTTCGCGCGCTGCCGCGCTGCCCTTCACCAGGGGGACCCCGTGACCATCACCTCGGACGCCGCGACGATCGCCGACTCACTCGCCGCCTTCAGTGCGCTGCCCGACTGGTTGGCCGCGGGGAAGGACGCGGCCAAGGTCGGCGCAAGCCTGACGAGCCAGGTGCCCGAGCTCCGCGACGGCAGGCTGCGACTGCTGGCATGCAGGTGCGATCGGCTGCGCGCCAAAGGTGCCAGAGGTGACGAGTGGCTGGCGCGCTACGTCCTGACCGTCACCGGGCCGGGGTCCGAGCCCACGGAGGTGGTGCTGGTCGGGAACCTGTGGCCGCCAGGGACGGGGCCGGCCAAGCGGCCGGACGAACCGGACGGGCTCGCCTTCGGTGAGCCGGGATGGCGATGTTCGCTTCTCGAGCCGAGGCTGGACCTGCGCGTGCAGACATCGGACGAAGGGCTCTCCGCGCTGCCGCGTCTGGTGGATCCGGTGGAGGTGGCACGCCTGGTCGAGCCGATCCTGCGCGCGGCCGGCTACCGGGACGCGACGATCAGGTCCTGCGACCCCGTCGTCGTGCGGTACAAGCCGGGCAGCCGTTGCACGATCGTGGTCACCCTTGACTGCACCGTCCCGCCCGCCGGCCCGCTGACACCCGACCGGGTCGTCCTGAAGACGTATCACGGTGACAACGGAGTGACGGCCTGGGAGGCCATGAACGCGCTCTGGCGCCAACCGCTCGCGTGGCGGGACTCAGTGCGGATGGCGGAGCCGCTCGGCTACCTGGCGGACGAGCGCATCCTGGTGCAGGGGCCGGTGCCGGGGGAGCGCACGCTCAAGGATCTGGCCTGGCTGGCGATCGCCGACGGCAGTCCCGAGCTCCTCGACCTGCTGCGATCCGAGCTGGCCGCGACCGCAAGAGCGCTCGCCGCGGTCCATGGTTCTGGTACGTCGTACGGACGGACCGCCACCCTCGAGGGAGAGCTGGACGAGGTACGCGAGGACCTCGACCGGCTGGCCCGCAGGATGCCCTGGCTGACCCCGGCCGCACTGCCCTTGGTCTCCCGCCTGACCGAGCTGGCTGGCAGCACGGTCCCGGACCCCGTCGTCCCCTCCCACCTGTCCTTCCGGCCGGCCCAGGTGCTGCTGGGCGCGGAGGGCGTCGGCTTCATCGACTTCGACGGGGCCGGAATGGCCGAGCCCGCCGTCGACGTCAGCAGGTTCCGCGGCGCGTTGCGGGGCATCGCCACCGCGGCGTTCGGTCTCCACGACCCCGGACGCACCACCGAGCGAGCCGACGCGTCGCTGAGGCTGGGTGACGACCTGTGCGAGGCGTTCCTGGCCGCCTACCAGGAGCACGCGGCCGTCTCGCGCGACCGGGTCCTGCTCTGGGAGACCTGCGAGCTGCTCAGCATCGTGCTGAGCGCGTGGGCCAAGGCCCGGTCGGACCGGGTCGGGCAACGCCTGGTGCAGCTCGAGCATCGGATCCTGACCGGTGGCCTGCTCGACCGGGGACGCGAGTAGCCGCCGACCTGTCAGGCGGTGACGTCGCCAGGGCGACGTGAGCGCCTGACAGCTCAGAAGCCGGTGACGCCCTCGCCGCCGTAGTGCTCGCCCTGCTCGTCGAAGTTCTCGTGCTCGAGCAGGTGCAGGATCGGCACCCCGATCTTGCGACGGGCCCGCGAGGTCCAGTCGACGTGGAAGAACTCCGCGATCACGTGCTTGCGGGTGAGGATGATCGCCTCGGCGGCCTGGACCTCGGCCACCTTGGCGGCCAGTGCCTCGACCGGCTCGGCGCTCACCACCTCGCCGTTGACGTCGGCACCCTGGCCCTTGAGCTTGGCCACGCAGCCGTCGCAGTCGGTGCGCGCCTGGTCCAGCAGCTCGCGCTGGACCTCCTGGATGTTCTCGCTGTCCATCACGAGAGCAGGCGAGGCCAGCACCTCGCTTGCCGCGATCGACCCCATCGCGGACTCCACGCGCGCCGCGGCGTCCTCGACCGGCAGCAGCACGTGGTAGCGGACCGGGTCCTCCACGTCCTGGTGCAGGCTGCGGACCTGCGCGGCGTCCTCGGCAGACAGTGGCTGCTCGACCAGCAGGACCACGTCGTACGTCCTCTCGCTCATGTGAGCAGCGTAGTCCTGTGCGTCACCCGGAGAGCACTTCCGCGAGGTCGTAGGACACGACTTCCTCGAGCTGCTCGTAGCCGCACGACTCCGGCTCGCGGTCCGGCCGCCAGCGCTTGAACTGCGCGGTGTGCCGGAAGCGGCTGCCCTCCATGTGGTCGTAGCCGACCTCGACCACCCGCTCGGGCCGCAGCGGCGTGAACGACAGGTCCTTGCCGGCGCTCCACCGGCTCTGGGTGCCGGGCACCCGGTCCGGGTTGGCGATCGCCCACTCGCTCCACTCGCCCCACGGGTGCTCGCTGAGGTCCTCGCAGACCAGCGGCTGCAGCTCCTCGATCAGCTCCGCGCGCCGCTGGGCGGTGAACGACGCGGACACCCCGATGTGCTGCAGCCGGCCCTGCCCGTCGTACAGACCGAGGAGCAGCGACCCGAGCAGCGGCTTCTCCGGCGTCGACGTCTTGTGCTCGCGGTAACCGGCGACGACCACGTCGGCGGTGCGCTCGTGCTTGATCTTCAGCATGGTCCGGGCGTTCGGCTGGTACGTCGCACCGAGCGGCTTGGCCACGACCCCGTCGAGCCCGGCGCCCTCGAAGTGCTGGAACCACTGCTCGGCCTCGGCCGGGTCGGTGGTGGTCCGGGTCAGGTGGATCGGGGGTACGACGTCCGCCAGCGCCTCCTCGAGACGGGCGCGGCGCACCTCGAACGGCTGCTTCATCAGCGACTCGTCGCCCAGCGCCAGCAGGTCGAACGCGACGAACCCGGCCGGCGTCGTCTCCGCCAGCATCCGCACGCGGCTGTCGGCGGGGTGGATCCGCTCCTGGAGCTTCTCGAACTCGAGGCGGTCACCGATGGCGACGAAGACCTCGCCGTCCAGCACGCACCGCTCGGGCAGGGACGCCTTGACCGCCTCGACGACCTCGGGGAAGTAGCGGGTCAGCGGCTTGGTGTTGCGGCTGGCCAGCTCGACCTCGTCGCCGTCGCGGAACACGATGCAGCGGAAGCCGTCCCACTTGGGCTCGAAGACCAGGCCGCCGTGCTTCGCGGGGTCGGGGATCCCCTTCACGGACTTGGCGAGCATCGGCTGGACCGGAGGCATCACAGGGAGATCCACGGGCCCATCGTAGGGTTGCCGCGTGCCGATCCACCTCACCGAGCGCGACCCCCGGGTCCCCGCGGATCGGCTCGTCGCGGAGCTGGTCCCGCCGCCGCGGTTCTCCGACGTCAGCTTCGACAGCTACCGTCCCGACCCGGCCCAGCCCTCGCAGCAGCAGGCCGTCGACGTGCTCCGGGAGTTCACGGGGACGCTGGGGGAGAAGCCCCGGAAGCGACGCTCCGGGTGGTCGAGCCTGTCGAGACCACGCAGGTCCGAGCCCCAGGGGCCCGGCGGGATCTACCTCGACGGCGGCTACGGCGTCGGCAAGACCCACCTGCTCGCGTCGCTGTGGCACACCGCGCCGGGTCCCAAGCTGTTCGCGACCTTCGTCGAGCTGACCCACCTCGTCGGGGCCCTCGGCTTCCACGACGCGGTCGCCGCCCTGTCGTCCTACACGCTGGTCTGCGTCGACGAGTTCGAGCTCGACGACCCGGGCGACACGGTCCTGGTCTCCACGCTGCTGACCCGGCTGCGCGAGGCCGGCGTCCGGCTCGCGGCCACGTCGAACACCCTGCCCGGCAAGCTCGGCGAGGGCCGCTTCGCCACCGACGACTTCCTGCGCGAGATCCAGGGGCTCTCGGCGCACTTCGAGTCCGTGCGCATCGACGGCGAGGACTACCGGCACCGCGGCCTCCCCGAAGCACCCGACGCCCCGGACCTCGACGCCGTCCGCCGGGTGGCCGAGGAGGAGGGCGCGACGTACGACCACTTCGTGGACCTGTCCCGGCACCTGGCCCAGGTGCACCCGTCGAAGTACGGCGCCCTGCTCGACGGCGTGCGCGTGGTCTGCCTGGAGGACGTCCGGACCGTCGACGACCAGGCCGTCGCGCTGCGGCTGGTGGTGCTCGCGGACCGGATGTACGACCGGGACCTGCCCGTGGTCGCCAGCGGCGTCACCTTCGACGCGCTGTTCGCGCCGCCGCTGCTGGAGGGCGGCTACCGGAAGAAGTACTACCGGGCCGTGAGCCGGCTCGTCGCGCTCGCCCGGGAGGGCGACACGCTGGTGAGTCGGTAGGTTGCCGTCATGGCACCCCCTTCCTTCACCGAGCGCCTCACCGTCCCGCGCGGACCGGTCGACCTCGCGTCGTACGACCCGCACGGGAAGCCCGGCTTCGACGGCCCCAAGCAGGAGGGCAAGGCGGCGCTCTACGCGATGGGCGACGAGCTGGCCGAACTCCAGGAGCGGCTGTTCGCCGAGGGGCGGACCGGCGGCACGCGCAACATCCTGCTGGTGCTCCAGGGGATGGACACCTCCGGCAAGGGCGGCGTCGTCCGGCACGCGGTCGGCCTGGTCGACCCGCAGGGCGTGCGGATCACGTCGTTCAAGGCGCCGACCGAGGAGGAGCAGGCCCACGACTTCCTGTGGCGGGTGGAGAAGCGGTTGCCCGACGCCGGGATCATCGGGGTGTTCGACCGCTCGCACTACGAGGACGTGCTCATCGCGCGAGTGCGCGGACTGGCGGCGACGGAGGAGATCGAGCGCCGCTACGGGGCGATCAACGACTTCGAGAAGCGCCTCGTCGACGGCGGCACCACCGTGGTCAAGTGCATGCTCCACATCTCCGCAGAGGAGCAGAAGGAGCGGCTGCTCGCCCGCCTCGACGACCCGACCAAGCGCTGGAAGTTCAACCCCGGCGACATCGACGAGCGACAGCACTGGCCGGAGTACATGCGGGCCTACGAGATCGCGCTCGAGCGCACCAACACCGAGCACGCCCCGTGGCTGATCGTGCCCGGCGACCGCAAGTGGTTCGGCAAGCTCGCCGTCGCGCAGGTGCTGCTCGAGACCCTCGAGCGTCTCGATCCCGACTGGCCGCCGGCCGACTACGACATCGAGGAGCAGGAGCGCCGGCTGCGCGAGGAGCACCTGGACCTGTGAGCCTGCGCCAGGTCACCGCCACCCGCTACGTCGCGCCCCTGCGTGAGGGCGGGTCGCTGCCCGGGATCGTCGAGGCCGACGACCTCGGCACCTACGTCTGCAAGTTCCGCGGCGCCGGCCAGGGGCTCAAGGTGCTCGTCGCCGAGGTGGTCGTCGGCGAGCTCGCCCGTGCGCTCGGCATCCGCACCCCCGACCTGGTCACCGTCGACCTGGTCGAGGCGATCGGCCGCTACGAGGCCGACGAGGAGGTGCAGGACCTGCTCACCGCGAGCATCGGGGTCAACCTCGGCGTCGACTTCCTGCCCGGATCGTTCGGGTACGACGCCGGGTGCACGCCCGACCCCGCGGTCGCGGCCGCGGTGCTCTGGCTCGACGCGCTGACCGCGAACGTCGACCGCTCCTGGCGCAACCCCAACCTGCTGGTGTGGCACGGCGACCTCTGGGCCATCGACCACGGCGCCTGCCTGTACTTCCACCACGGCTGGTCCGGCGGCATCGGGTCGGCCGAGCGGTTCGCGCACCAGCCGTACGACGCCTCGGACCACGTCCTCGTGGAGCACCGCGACGGTGTCCCCGACGCCGACGCGGAGCTCGCGCCGAAGGTGACCCGCGACCTCCTGGGTGACGTGCTCGCACTCGTGCCCGACGCGTGGCTCGAGCCCGTGCCGGGGGCCGCGACGCCGGACGACCTGCGCGCGGCGTACACCCGCTTCCTGCTGGCCCGTGTCACCGGCGACCGCGCCTGGCTCCCCGTGGCGGGTGCGGCATGACCCGGATGCCGTTCCAGTACGTCGTCCTGCGCTGCGTCCCGCGCGTGGACCGCGAGGAGTTCGTCAACGTCGGCGTGGTCGTCTACTGCCAGCAGGCCGAGGTGCTCGAGGCCCGCTGCCACGTCGACCCCGCCCGGCTCCGGGCGCTGAGCCCCGACGTCGACGTGGACGCTGTCTGCTCGGCGCTGCGGGCCGTCGAGGCGGTCTGCCGCGGGGACCGGGCCGCCGGCGAGGCCGGCCGCGCCCCCATGGGCACCCGCTTCGGCTTCGTGAAGGCGCCCCGCAGCACCGTCGTCCAGCCGGGCCCCGTGCACGGCGGCACCACCAGCGACCCCGTCGCCGAGCTCGAGCACCTGCTGGACCGCCTGGTCCGCTGACCCCCGGGACGCCGAGGCGTGGGGGTCAGAGGTTGATCATGTGGCCGGCGATGCCCTCGACGGCCTCCTTGACCGCCTCGGACAGCGTCGGGTGCGCGAACACGTTGCGCGCCACCTCGTCGGCCGTGAGGTCCCAGCGCTGCGCGAGCGTGAGCGCCGGCAGCAGCTCGGTCACGTCGGGGCCGATCAAGTGCGCGCCGATGATCTCGTTGTACTTCGCGTCCGCGACGATCTTGACGAACCCGACCGCGTCGCCGAGACCCTGCGCCTTGCCGTTGGCGGAGAACGGGAACTTCGCGGTCTTCACGTCGTACCCCTTCTCCTTGGCCTGCTCCTCGGAGTAGCCGAAGGAGGCCACCTGCGGCTGGCAGTACGTCGCCCGGGGGATGAAGTCGATCGCGACCGGCATCGTCTCGGCACCGGCGATCGTCTCGGCGACCACGATGCCCTGGGCCTCGGCCGTGTGCGCCAGCATGAGCAGGCCCGTGCAGTCGCCGATGGCGTAGACGCCGTCGATGTTGGTGCGGCCGTACTCGTCGATGTCGATGGCACCGCGGTCGGTGAGCTTCACCCCGGCGGCGTCCAGGCCGAAGCCCTCGACACGCGGCGCGAACCCGATCGCCTGGAGCACCTTGTCGGTCTCGATGACCTGCTGGTCGCCGCCGTTGGCGGGGGAGACGGTCACCTTGACCTTGTCGCCGGAGTCGTCGATGGACTCGACCTTGGTCGAGAGCATCACGTTGACGCCGAGCTTCTTGTAGTGCTTGAGCAGCTCCTTGGACACCTCGGCGTCCTCGGTCGGCACCATCCGGTCGAGGAACTCGACGATCGTCACGTCGACGCCGAAGTTCTTCATGACGTAGGCGAACTCCACGCCGATCGCGCCGGAGCCGGCGATCACGATCGAGGCGGGGAGGTCGGAGTCGAGGATCTGCTCCTCGTAGGTCACCACGCGCTCGGACAGCGAGGTGCCCGGGATCAGCCGGGTGGTCGCGCCGGTGGCGATGATCAGGTTGTCGTAGGTCAGCTGCTCGGTGGAGCCGTCCTTCTTCTTCACGTCCATCGACCGGTCGCCGGTGAGCGTGCCCCAGCCGTCGACCTCGGTGATCTTGTTCTTCTTCATCAGGAAGTGGACGCCCTTGACGATGCCCTCGGACACCTTGCGGCTGCGGGCGTGCGTCGGACCGAAGTCCATCGACGCGTCGCCGGTGATGCCGAACTTGTCCTTCTCGTGCGTGATGATGTGCGCGAGCTCGGCGTTGCGCAGCAGCGCCTTCGACGGGATGCACCCGACGTTGAGGCACACGCCGCCCCAGTACTTGTCCTCCACGACGGCAACCTGCTTGCCGAGCTGGGCGGCGCGGATGGCGGCGACGTACCCACCGGGGCCGGCACCGAGAACGACGACGTCGAAGTGTTGGCTCATGGGACAGAGCCTATGGGGTGGCCGCGGTAACCCGAACAAAGGTCTCGCGGGTCACACCGCGCCGGTCAGACCGGGACGAGCTCGACCGCGCCGACCGCGTAGCGGGCCAGCACCGTGCGCGCGACCTCCGGGTCGGCACCGAGCGGCGCGGACACGGCGACCGCTCCGGCCTCGAGCGCGAGCTCGGCGGCCCGGTCCGGCAGGGTGCCGGGCGCCAGGAACAGCGACCCCACGGCGATGTGCCGGCGCCCCTCGGCGCGGAACTGCCGGACGGCCTCGCCGGTCGCCGGCGGGGCGGCCGAGGCGTAGGCCGCGACGGTCGGCAGCTTGTGCCTGGAGCCCCACAGGCGGGCGAGCCGGGCGACCGCCTGGTTGGCGAGGTGGTCGGAGGACCCGGCCGCGGCGAGCACCAGCGCGTCGAGCTCCCGCACGCGTGCCTCGCTCAGGGCGGTGCGCAGCCGCCGGTCGAGCACCTCGAGGAACGCCGTCTCCAGGCCGAGGACCCGTGTCGCGCGGACCCGCAGCCCCGGGTGCCGCTCGGTCGCGGCCTTGATCTCGGAGGGGACGTCGACCTTGGCGTGGTAGGCCTCGGTCAGCAGCAGCGGCACGACGACGATCTCGTCGTACCCGGCCTTCACGAGCCGGTCCACCACGGTCGTGAAGGACGGCTTGGCCAGCTCGAGGAACGCCGGCTCGATGCGGAGGTCGGGGCGCATCGCGCGGACCTCGTCGACGAGGGCCTTGATCGTCTGGGCCGAGCGCGGGTCGCGGCTGCCGTGGGCGAGAGCCACCAGGGCGGGAGCGGTCATGGGAGGGGCCTCCTGTGGGGGTCGGGCCCGACGACGTTGTCGGTCAAACGGGGGGACGAGCTCTTGGGGTGCGTCATGCGTGGATGCCGCACTCGGTCTTGCCGGTGCCGGCCCAGCGGCCGCTGCGCGGGTCCTCGCCCGGCGCCACGCGGCGCGTGCACGGCCAGCAGCCGATGGACGGGTAGCCGTCGTACTGCAGGGGGTTCACCAGGACGTTGTTCTCGTCGATGTAGCGGTCGACGTCGTCGGCCGTCCAGCGTGCGAGCGGCGAGACCTTGACCTTGCGCTTCTTGTCGTCCCAGCCGATGACCGGGGCGATCACCCGGTTGCGGGTCTCGTCGCGGCGCAGGCCGGTGGCCCACGCGTCGTACGACGACAGCGCGTCCTCGAGCGGCTTGACCTTGCGCAGCGCGCAGCAGAGGTCGGGGTCGCGGTCGAACAGGTCCTTGCCGTACGTCGCGTCCTGCTCGGCCACCGACTGCACGGGCGTGATGTTGATCAGGTTGACCGGCAGCGTCGCCTCGACCGCGTCGCGGGTGCCGATCGTCTCGGCGAAGTGGTAGCCGGTGTCGAGGAACACCACGTCGACTCCGGGGGCCACCGTCGACGCCAGGTGGGAGAGCACCGCGTCGCCCATCGACGAGGTGATCGCGAACCGCGGTCCGAAGGTCGCCACCGCCCACTCGATGATCACCTCGGCGGGGGCGAGCTCGAGCTCGGCGCCGGCGTGGCGCACGAGCTGCTGGAGCTCCTCCTCCGAGCGACCCTCGGTGTTGGTGCCCTTGAAGAGGCGGGCGGCCTCGGTGGCGGCAGTGGTCATGGTGCGTTCTCCTGCGTCGGTGCAGTGGAGGGGTGGGGGAGCAGGCCGAGCATCTTGAGCGAGAAGGCGCGCAGGCAGGAGTGGCACTCCCAGGCTCCGTGCCCCTCTTCACTGGGGCGGAGGTTCTCGTCGCCGCAGTAGGGGCAGTGGAACGGCACTGCGCGCCCGCTCACGAAACCGGCTCCAGGGTGCGGTTCCCGAGCTCGCCGCGCAGCGCGGCGTCCTCGGCGCGGGCGACCCAGGCGGCGAACGACTCGTCGTCCTCACGCTGCTCGAGGTAGGCGGTGACCACGTTGGTGACGTAGTCGTCCAGACCGCTGCTGGTCACCTTGTGGGCGCGCAGCTTCTTGCCGAACCGCGGGTCCAGCCCGAGGCCGCCGCCGAGGTGCACCTGGAAGCCCTCGACCTGCCGGCCGTCGGCGTCCAGCACCAGCTGGCCCTTGAGGCCGATGTCCGCGACCTGGGTGCGGGCGCAGGCGTTGGGGCAGCCGTTGACGTTGACCGTGATGGGCGTGTCCAGGTGGGGGAAGCGCCGCTCGAGCTCGCTGATCAGGTCGGCCGCGCGCTGCTTGGTCTCGACGATCGCGAGCTTGCAGAACTCGATGCCGGTGCAGGCCATCGTGCTGCGCCGCCAGTTCGACGGCCGGGCGGAGAGCCCGATGCCGTCGAGCGCCCGGACCAGGCTGTCGACGCGGTCGGCCTCGACGTCGAGCACCAGGAGCTTCTGGTACGGCGTCGTGCGGACCCGTCCCGAGCCGTGCTCCTCGGCGATGTCCGCGAGGCGGATCAGCGTCGCGCCGTCCACCCGGCCCACGGTCGGTGCGACACCGACGAAGAAGCGGCCGTCCTTCTGCGCCGTGACGCCGATGTGGTCGCCCGGACGGGAGGGCACCGGCGGGGAGTCGCAGCTGACCAGCTCGCGGTGGAGGTACTTCTCCTCCAGCACCTTCCGGAACTTCTCCACGCCCCAGTCCTGGACGAGGAACTTCAGGCGGGCGCGCGAGCGCAGCCGGCGGTAGCCGTAGTCGCGGAAGATCGAGATGACGCCTTCCCACACGTCGGCCACGTCGTCGAGCGGGATCCAGACGCCGAGCTTCTGGGCGAGCATCGGGTTGGTGGACAGCCCGCCGCCGACCCAGAGGTCGAAGCCGGGGCCGTGCTCGGGGTGCGTGGTGCCGACGAACGACACGTCGTTGACCTCGGGCGCGACGTCCTGGCTGGGGTGCCCGGAGATCGACGTCTTGAACTTGCGCGGGAGGTTGGAGTACGCCGGGTCGCCGATGTAGCGGCGCTTGATCTCGTCGATCGCGTCGGAGCCGTCCACGATCTCGTCGGCGGCGATGCCGGCGACGGGGGAGCCGAGCACGACGCGCGGCGAGTCGCCGCAGGCCTCCATCGTGTCCAGGCCGACCGCCTCGAGCTTGGCCCAGATGGCGGGGACGTCCTCGACGCGGATCCAGTGGAACTGGACGTTCTGCCGGTCGGTCACGTCGGCGGTGCCGCGGGCGTAGGTCGCGCTGATCTCGCCGATCACGCGCAGCTGCTCGGTGGTGAGCCGGCCGCCGTCGATGCGCACCCGCATCATGAAGTACTCGTCGTCGAGCTCCTCCGGCTCGAGCGCGCCGGTCTTGCCGCCGTCGAGCCCGGGCTTGCGCTGGGTGTAGAGCCCGAACCAGCGGAACCGGCCCCGCAGGTCGGCGCCGTCGATGGAGGAGAAGCCGCGGACGCTGTAGATGTTCTCGATCCGGGCCCGCACGTTGAGCGGGTTGTCGTCCTTCTTGGACTGCTCGTTCTGGTTCAGCGGCTCCTGGTAGCCGAGCGCCCACTGGCCCTCGCCGCGCTTGGGGCGCGGGCGTCCCGAACGACCGGGACCGGTGCTCGTGGGAGTGCTGCCGGGGGTCTTGCTGGGGGGAGTCACGGAGAATTCTCCTGGGGACGTGAGACGCACGACGCTCAGGTGCCTACGACGACGATGTCGGTGGGCTGCCGGCGACCGCGCGCCCGGCTGTGAGCTGGGCGGTCAGGCGGTGTGCCAGGCGAGACAGATCATGCTGCGCGTGCGACCGAGGTCCACGTGGAGGCGACCCACGAGGTGCTTCGTCGTTGCGGCGCTGATCATGGGCGTAAGTCTCACGGCTCGGACGCCGGTCCCACAAACGCGGATCTTGTGATGTGAGACGGGGGTCCAGAATATGAAACGGCGCCGGGCGTCTCGTCGTACGACAGAGGCGTCACTAGGCTGTCGCTCATGAGCGACCCGACCGCCGCCACCCCGTCCGTCCCAGGCTCAGGATCCGCTCCGGAGAGCCTCGCCAAGACCGTCAGCTCGGCGTACGACGCGATGCTCGAGGTGATCGCGGCCGTCGAGCCCCGTGTGGCGGAGGCCACACGCGCCGAGCTCCGTGACCAGCGGTCCTCCCTCAAGCTCATCGCCAGCGAGAACTACGCGTCGCCGGCCGTGCTGATGACGATGGGCACCTGGTTCAGCGACAAGTACGCCGAGGGCACCATCGGGCACCGCTTCTACGCCGGCTGCCAGAACGTCGACACCGTCGAGGCGCTTGCGGCCGAGCACGCGCGCGAGCTGTTCGGCGCGCCGTACGCCTATGCGCAGCCGCACTCCGGCATCGACGCCAACCTGGTCGCCTTCTGGTCGATCCTCGCCCACCGCGTCGAGTCGCCGGCGCTGGCGAAGCAGGGCGCGAAGAACGTCAACGAGCTCACCGACGAGGACTGGGAGTCGCTGCGCAAGGAGCTCGGCAACCAGCGGATGCTCGGCATGTCCCTCGACGCCGGCGGCCACCTCACCCACGGCTTCCGCCCGAACATCAGCGGCAAGATGTTCAACCAGCGCTCCTACGGCACCGACCCGGAGACCGGGCTGCTCGACTACGACCGCGTGCGTGCGGCCGCGCAGGAGTTCAAGCCGCTGGTGCTGATCGCGGGCTACTCGGCCTACCCGCGCCGGGTGAACTTCGCCAAGATGCGCGAGATCGCCGACGAGGTCGGCGCCACCTTGATGGTCGACATGGCGCACTTCGCCGGCCTGGTCGCCGGCGGTGTGTTCACCGGCGACGAGAACCCGGTCCCGCACGCGCACGTCACCACCACCACGACGCACAAGTCGCTGCGCGGCCCGCGCGGAGGCCTGGTGCTGGCCACGGAGGAGTACGCCGACTCGGTCGACCGCGGCTGCCCGATGGTCCTCGGCGGCCCGCTGTCGCACGTGATGGCCGCCAAGGCGGTCGCGCTCGCCGAGGCGCGCCAGCCCGCCTTCAAGACCTACGCGCAGAACATCGCCGACAACGCCAAGTCGCTCGCCGACGGCTTCCTGTCCCGCGGCGCGACGCTGGTCACCGGCGGCACCGACAACCACATCGTGCTGCTCGACGTGTCGTCCTTCGGTCTCACCGGCCGGCAGGCCGAGTCGGCGCTGCTCGACGCGGGCGTGGTCACCAACCGCAACTCGGTCCCGTCCGACCCCAACGGCGCGTGGTACACCTCCGGCATCCGCTTCGGCACGCCCGCCCTCACGACCCGCGGCTTCGGGCACGACGAGTTCGACCGGGTGGCCGAGCTCGTGGTCGACGTACTCTCCGCGACGTCGCCGGGCACCACCAAGGCCGGCGGCCCTTCCAAGGCGACCTACGCGCTTGCCGACGGGGTGGCCGACCGCACCAAGGCCGCGTCCGCCGAGCTGCTCGACAAGCACCCGCTCTACCCGGGCCTCGAGCTCACGTAGGTCGACGTACCCAACGCCTGGGCACGAGAGTGCTCAGGCGGCCGGGTGCTCCGACACCGACGAGTTGGTACGTCGACCTACGAGTGCAGCCACGGCGGTGAGGGTGCGCCGCACATAGGCGGGGTCGTGCATCACGTCCTCCCACGCGAAGCGGAGCACCAGCCAGCCGCGGACGACGAGGTTGTTGTAGCGCCGGGCGTCCCACCGCAGCGACGCCCGGTCGCCGTGCCAGGCGAACGAGTCCGCCTCCAGCACCAGGCGCCGCTCGACGTCGACGAGGTCGGGGCGCACCGAGAAGCCGCGGCCGGTGATCTCCACCTGTGGCCGGAGGTCGAGTCCGGGCACGTCGAGGGCGATCGCCCGCAGCACCGACTCGAACGGGTTGGCGGCGCGCCCGTCAGCAAGCGCCGCAACGCGACGACACCGGGCCGCCGCCGGGCCCCGGGCGTCGGCGGCCAGCAGGTCGAGCGAGCTCGGCCTGGGTGAAGGAGCCTGCCGGAGGGCCGAGTCCGCGACGGCGAGCGCCTCGTCGAACGGGAGAGCGCGCATGCAGTCCACCATCGTCCGCTCCGGTGAGGTGCGCGTCCGACCACGTCGCCGACGGAGAGCCGCCCGTGCACGGCGATGCCGTTGCGCCGTCGCCGGGCGACCTTGCGGTTCTTCGGGCACGGCGACGTCCGGCGGGGTCACGCGGCGCCGTCTGCGCCCAGCCCCAGTGGAGGAGGGCTGCCGTCCGGTGGGACACGACGCCGTCGAGCGCGTTCGCGGCTCGACGGGCACGTCCGCCACCGGCAAGGCGTAGCGCCCGTGACCGTCGCGCACCAGGACCCGCCGGAGCGGAGCGCCTCGATCCACCTCGCGCGGCCCGCCAGGGCGACCAGGGACGCCGCGGTCGGCGATCCGCCGAGCGCGGTCGAGGTGCTCCACGACGTCCACAGGACGACCCTGCCTGCCAGACACGAGCGCTCGCATGCCGGTCACTCGTCCACAGCCTCGCAGATCGACAGTACCCAAGCGCGGTGACGGCTCGGACTCCGCGGACGGTCACCGGGGGCCCGGTTGGGTACGTCTGTCTACGCGACAGGCGTTGTCCGCCGGACGATCGAGGCGAGGTCGATGCCGCGCGGCAGGGTGCCCAGCGTGCCGCCGTACTCGTTCCCGAGGCGGGTCGCGCAGAACGCCTCCGCGACCTCGGCGGGTGCGAACTGCACGAGCAGGGCGCCCTGGAGGCAGGCGGCCATCCGGCCGGCCAGCCGGCGGGCGCCGACCTCGAGCTCGGACGTGTCGGCGAGCGACTCGAGGACGCCCTCGATGGCCCGGTCGAGGTGCGGGTCCTCGCCGCGGGCCTTGCCGACCTCGACGAGCCAGGCGTTCAGGGCCTCGGGCTCGCGGGACAGGGCCCGCAGGACATCGAGGGCGTTCACGTTGCCCGAGCCCTCCCACACCGAGTTGAGCGGCGCCTCGCGGTAGAGCAGCGGCAGCCCGGACTCCTCGACGTAGCCGTTGCCGCCCAGGCACTCCAGGGCCTCGGCGACCATCATCGGGGTGCGTTTGCAGACCCAGTACTTCGCGAGCGGCAGGGCGATCCGCCGCAGCGCGGCCTCGTGCGGGTCGTGCGCGGCGTCGACGGCCGCGGCGAGGCGCAGGCCCAGCGCGGTGGCGGCCTCCGACTCGACGGCCAGGTCGGCGATGACGTTCTGCATCAGCGGCTTGTCGGCGAGCAGCCCGCCGAACGCCGAGCGGTGCGCGACGTGCCAGGACGCCTCGGCCAGGGCGCGGCGCATCAGCGAGGCCGAGCCGAGCACGCAGTCGAGCCGGGTCGCCGCGACCATCTCGATGATCGTGCGCACGCCGCGGCCCTCGTCACCCAGCCGCTGGGCCCAGGTGCCGCGGAACTCCAGCTCCGAGGACGCGTTGGACCGGTTGCCCAGCTTGTCCTTGAGGCGTACGACGTCCAGGCGGTTGCGGCTGCCGTCGGCGAGGACCCGCGGCACCAGGAAGCACGTGACACCGTCGGCCGCCTGGGCGAGCACCAGGAACACGTCGTTCATGGGCGCGGACGTGAACCACTTGTGGCCGTCGAGGGTGTACTCCCCGTCGACCCCGGTCGGGGTCGCGGTGGTGACGTTGGCCCGCACGTCGGAGCCGCCCTGCTTCTCCGTCATGCCCATGCCGGCCAGCGCGCCGGCCTTGTCGGCGACCGGCCGGAGCCCGAAGTCGTAGGACCGGGAGGCGAGCCGGGGCGTCCACTCCTTGGCGAGTGCGTCGTCCACGCGCAGCGCCGGCACCGCGGCGTACGTCATGGAGATGGGGCAGCCGTGGCCCGGCTCGGTCTGCGACCAGGCGAAGAAGCCGGCCGCCCGGCGCACGTGGGCGTGCGGGTCGTCGGACGTCCACGGCGTCGCGGCCAGGCCGTGGCCGATGCCGCGCTCCATCAGCCAGTGCCACGACGGGTGGAAGCGGACCTCGTCGACGCGGTTGCCGTAGCGGTCGTAGCCGACCAGCTCCGGCTCGTTGCGGTTCGCGAGCATGCCCTGCTCGCGCGCCTCGGCGGTGCTGGCCTCCGCGCCCAGCGGCGCGAGGTCCTCGACCGTGGCGGCCGACGCGTGGCGCGTCACCGCCTCCACGAGGGCGACGTCGGAGGTGACGGTGTTGTGGTCGACCAGGGGCGGCGCCTGGTTGCTGGTTACCCGGATGTCAGCGGCCATGTCGATACCGTAGGGCCATGGCGGCCGAGAGGAAGAGCGTGCCCACGCCCTCGGCCACGCGCCTGGTCATCCTGCGGGACGCGCTGTGGCGGCTGGTGGTGTCCACCGTCGGCACCTGCTTCCGCAACCGGGTGACCGGACTCGCGGCGGAGGCGGCGTTCTTCGCGCTGCTGTCCCTGCCGCCGCTGCTGTTCGGGCTGGCCGGGTCGATCGGCTACGTCTTCGACAGCATCAGCCCCGCCCAGGTCGAGCAGGTCCGCCGGTCGATCCTCGAGGTCTCCTCCCGCGCGCTGACCCCGCAGACCGTCGACGCGATCGTGCGTCCGACTCTCAACGACGTGTTCGGCGGCGGCCGGTTCGACGTGATCTCCGTCGGCTTCATCCTGGCCCTGTGGTCGGGGTCGCGGGCGCTCAACGTCTTCGTCGACACCATCACGATCATGTACGGCCTCGGCGGCCACCGAGGCATCGTGAGGACGCGGGTGCTGTCGTTCTCGCTCTACGTCATGGGCCTGGTCACCGGCGTCGTGACGCTGCCGCTCGTGGTCGCCGGGCCGCGGCTGGTCGACCGGCTCCTGCCGGACCGGCTGGACTTCCTCAACCAGCTCTACTGGCCGATCGTCGTGGTGCTCTCGATCTTCTTCCTGGCCACGCTGTACCACGTGTCCGTGCCGGTCCGGACCTCGTGGCGCTACAACCTGCCGGGCGCCGCGCTGACCATGGTGATCTGGATCTTCGGCTCCTACCTGCTGCGCTGGGTGCTCACCGGCACCGCCAAGGGCTCGACGTCGATCTACGGGCCGCTCGCCGCCCCGATCGTCGTGATGCTGTGGCTCTACCTGCTGTCCATCGCGGTCCTCATCGGCGCGGCGGTCAACGCCGCCTTCGACCGGATCTGGCCCGAGAAGGAGACCGCCCGCGCCCGCATGGAGATCGTCCGCAGGCTGCGGCTCCAGGCGATGATCCCGCGGCTGCGCCGCAACGAGGAGGAGCAGGCGCGCTTCCCCGACGAGGCCGACGAGACGATGGTGCTCCGTCAGTACGACGACGGTGCCGCCCACGACGAGGAGGCCGCGCCGCCCGACAACGGGCAGGACCTCACCCAGGAGCGGACGCTCCGGATGCCCCGGCACCGGGGCTGACCGGCGCCGCGGGCGGGATGTTCTGGTTGTTGCGGAAGACGTTCTCCGGGTCCCAGACGCGCTTGAGCGCCTGGAGGCGGGCGTACTTCTCCGGCCCGTAGGCAGCGGCCACCCGCCCGGGACCCTCGTCGCCGATGAAGTTGAGGTAGGACCGGCCCGTCGTCCACGGCTTCATGGTCTCTGCCACCCGGCGCCCGTGCGCGATGTTGACGGCGTCGTCGGCGGGGGACGGCCACATCGACAGGTAGTGCATGTTGAAGGGCGCGCTCCGCTGCCCGAAGGCCGTGTCCTCCTCGTGGACGCGGGCGATCGCGCCGCCCCCGGCGATCAGGATCACCTGGGACAGCGGCGAGGTGGGCCGGGTGGCGATCCCGACGAGCCCGTCGACGGCGTCGTCCGGCAGCTCCCGCAGGAAGTCGCCGGACCAGTAGTTGCGCATGCCCTTGGGGTTCCCGGCGTCGAGGAGGCGCTGCACGTCGACGTACGGCATCGGCTGGACCAGGTCCACCGCCGGCGGTCCGTACTCCAGCAGCGGCGCGAGCACCCGCCGGCCCTCGTCGGCGTCGCCGGCGTACAGCAGGAACACGCCCGCCACGGGACGGCCGCGCAGCTCCTCCGGCACGAAGGGCGCCGCGGGAGCGGTGACGAACGCGACGCCGCTGCCGACCTCGTCGGGGGCAGCGAGCATGAAGTCCCGCCAGAACCGCACGAGGGGTCCGGCGGCGTCCGCGGGGTGCATCAGCATGCCGCCGAGCACGGTCGGGCCGACCGGGTGCAGCCGCAGGGTGAACTCGGTGACGATGCCGAAGTTGCCCCCGCCGCCGCGCAGCGCCCAGAACAGGTCGGGGTTCAGCGTCGCGGACGCCGTCACGGTCCGGCCGTCGGCCACCACCACCTCGGCCGAGAGCAGGCTGTCGCAGGTGAACCCCAGGGCGCGTTCGAGCCAGCCGCTGCCGGACCCGAGCGTGAGCCCACCGACGCCCGTGGTGGACATCCGGCCGCCGGTGACGGCCAGCCCGTGCTGCTGGGTGGCGGCGTCGACCGGGCCCCAGGTGGCGCCGCCGCCGACCCGCACGGAGCGGTGCGCGGGGTCGACGACGACGTGGTTGATCGGGCGCAGGTCGATGCAGAGTCCCCCCTCGACGACCGCGGAGCCGGTGACACCGTGCCCGCCGCCGTACACCGAGACGGGCAGCCCGAGCCGGCGTGCGAGGGTCAGCGCCGCCATGACGTCGCCCGGTCCGCCGCAGCGCATGATCCGAGCGGGGTGGCGGTCGATCATCCCGTTGAAGACCCGACGGGCCTCGTCGTAGCCGGGATCGGTGGGGACCAGCGTCTCTCCCTGGAATCCTGCCTGGGGTCGTTGGGTCACGTCGGTCATGGGCGGACACCTCCGAGTCTCGAACCTGTCGTCCCGCACGGTCGCGGGCAATAGCGAGCCTTGACTAGTGCCCGGAAATCCGCGTGCGGCGCTCGTCGGGCGCGCCGTACATTCCCGGTGTGCTGGAGAGGATCGGCTACGAGCCCGACATGGCCGGGTGGGCCACTGCTGCGGACGCGCACCTCGGTCGCGTCGTGCGCGTCGACCGCGGACTCGTGTCGGTGCTGACCGAGGACGGACCGCTGCGCACGAGCATCGGCGGCGCGCTGCTGGGCCGGATGGCGCAGGACCCCACCGAGGGGCCGTGCACCGGCGACTGGTGCGTGGTGCGCGGCTGGCCGGACAACCGGTTCACCGTCGAGCGGTTGCTGCCGCGCCGCACCGCGGTCGTGCGCGCGACCGCGGGCGAGCAGAGCCACGGTCAGGTGCTCTGCGCAAACGTGGACGTGGCGGCGGCCGTGGTGGCACTGCACCCGATGCCGGTGCTGGCCAAGGTCGAGCGGCTGGTCACGCTGGCCTGGGAGAGCGGGGCCCGGCCGCTCGTCGTGCTCACCAAGGCCGACCTGGTCACCGACGCGGACCTGCTCGCCGAGGACGTCGCGGACGCGGCGCCCGGCGTGGAGGTGGTCGTGGTCAGCGCGGTCACGGGGGAGGGTGTCGACGCGCTGCGCGACCGGCTGGAGGGCCGGCTGACCCTGGCTCTGCTGGGGGCGTCCGGGCACGGCAAGTCTTCGCTCACCAACGCGTTGGTCGGCGCCGAGGTGCTGTCCACGCGGGAGATCCGCGACGACGGCCGTGGCCGGCACACGTCCGTACGTCGCGAGCTCGTCCCCCTGCCTGGTGGCGGTGCTGTCGTCGACACACCGGGGCTCCGTGGCGTCGGTCTGATCGACGCGGATGCCGGTATCGCCCAGACGTTCGCCGACGTCGAGGCGCTGGCCGCGGACTGCCGCTTCCGCGACTGCGCCCACCAGGGCGAGCCCGGCTGCGCCGTCGCCGACGCGCTCGCGGCCGGCACCCTGTCGGTGCGTCGCTTCGAGAGCTGGCAGCACCTGCAGCGTGAGCTGCGCTGGGTCGCCTCGCGCACCGACGCGCGGCTGCGGGCCGAGCGGCTCAAGGAGTGGCGGCGCCGGTCCCGTGACGCCGGCACCAGCCGTCCGTGAGCCCGACTCGCCGGCCATGGGGCAGGATGCCCGCATGAGCCGCAGACCCCCGACCGTCCGCCAGGAGCAGCCCGACGACGTGGACGCCGTGCGCCGCGTCGTGGCGGCGGCGTTCGGCGGCGAGAGGACCCCGGAGCTTCTGGACGCGCTGCGCGACTCGGTGGCCTGGCTGGACACGGCGTACGTCGCGGAGGAGCGTGACGAGATCGTGGCCGCGGTCGCCTACACGCGGGCCTGGCTCGACACCCCGACGAAGCTCGTCGAGGTGCTCGTGCTCAGCCCACTCGCCGTACACCCGGAGCGCCAGCGCGACGGGATCGGCAGCCTGCTGGTCAAGGACACGCTCCGACTGCTGGAGGACCGGCCGGAGCCGCTGGTGTTCCTCGAGGGCAGCCCGGACTTCTACAGCCGCCTCGGCTTCATCGCCGGCTCGGAGCTCGGCTTCTCGGCGCCCTCCGTGCGGATCCCGGCGCCCGCCTTCCAGGTGGCGACGCTGCCCGGCTACGACCAGACCTGGATGTCCGGCGCCGTCGTCTACCCGGACGTGTGGTGGCGGCAGGACGCCGTGGGCCTGCGTCCCGAGCGCTGACCGGGCCCGCTAGGTTCAGGGCCCATGGGCAACGTCAACCTGCCGACCCCGGTCGCCCTCGCCGGTGGCGCGATCTGCCTGCTCGGCGGCTACCTCTTCGGTGTCCTCGCGGGGCCTGACACAGGAAGCGCCACGACCGCGACGGTGGCCAGCTTCGACGACGGCTCCGACCAGCTGTGCCTGTCCGGCGACGGGGTCCAGGGCCAGGACGGTCTCGACGACCAGGGACGCCTGTGTGGGACCTGGCGACGCCCGGACACGTCGGACGCGCCGCAGGCGGGGGAACGGTTCCGCTTCGTCACCCTCCACGGCGGTTCCACGGTCTCCGACGGCGACCAGCCGGTGACCGTGATCTACGGCGACGTGGTGCGCTGACGCCCCGGCCCCGTGCCGTACATTCCTGACCGTGCCCGTCGACGCCCCCCAGGACACCCGAGGACGGGTCCGGCTCCCTGCGATCGCCCGCTCGCCGTTCTGGGAGCTCTCGCGCCGGCTGCTGCTGGCCGTCGCGATCCTCGCCTTCACCGTCTGTCTCGTGTACTTCGACCGACCCGGCTACCGGGACAACGCCGACCCGGATCACACGGTGGACCTGGTCGATGCGATCTACTACACGACGGTCACCCTGAGCACGACCGGCTACGGCGACATCGCGCCGTACGCACCGCACACGCGTCTGATCAACGCCTTCGTGCTGACCCCGCTGCGCATCGGCTTCCTGGTGCTGCTGATCGGCACCACCCTCGAGCTGCTCGCCACCCAGGGCCGCGAGAACTTCCGGATCGCCCGATGGAGGAAGAGCATGGACGAACACGTCATCGTCATCGGCTACGGCACCAAGGGCCGCAGCGCCGTGGACGTCCTGGTGAACAACGGCGTCGACAGGGACCAGATCGTCGTCGTCGACCCGAGCAGCACGGCGCTCGGTGAGGCGCACGCCGACGGTCTCGCCGTGGTCACCGGCGACGCGACGAGGCGCGAGGTGCTGCGCCGGGCCGGCGTGGCCACGGCCAAGCAGGTGATCATCACGACCGACCGGGACGACTCGACGGTGCTGGCGACCCTCAACGTCCGCCAGCTCAACCCGGAGACCTATGTGGTCGCCGCGGTGCGCGAGTCCGACAACGTGCAGCTGGTCCGGCAGAGCGGCGCTGACTCGGTGGTCACCTCCTCCGACGCGGTCGGCCGGCTGCTCGGCCTCTCGTCGCTCAGCCCGACCCTCGGCAACGTGATGGAGGACCTCCTCACCTACGGCGAGGGGCTCGAGGTGGCCGAGCGTGACCTGCTCGTCAACGAGGTCGGCAAGCAGCCGCAGGCGCTGCCCGACCAGGTCATCGCGGTCGTCCGTGACGGGATCGTGCACCGGTACTTCGACCCGTCGGTCACACAGCTCGTGCGGGGCGACCGGCTGGTCGTCGTACGTCCGGCCGAGGAGCTGCCTTGGGCGCCCCGGCCCGGCACGCACGGGGAGACGCTGTCCGGCGAGGAAGAGTAGTCACGGCCAGTCGGCCGTGGCCTCCTCGAACGTGGCCAGCACAGGCAGCGACCGGCTGATGCCGGTGACCGCCAGCAGCTTGAGGATCCGCGGGGTGTCGCACACGATCCGCAGGGAGCCGCCGAGGCCGTAGGCCTTCTTGCCGGCGCCCACCAGCACCCCCAGGCCGGTGGAGTCGATGAAGGTCACCGACCGCAGGTCCATGAGCAGGTTCACCAACCCCTCCGACAGCGCGGCACTGAGTGCCTCGCGCAGCCGCGGAGCCCCGGCCAGGTCGACGTCGCCGTGCGGAGTGATCACGGCGGCGCAGCCGTCCTGAATGGTCTCGACATCGACCCGCACGGCTCAGCCCTCGGCGTCCGGCTCGGCCCCCACGATCGACAGTCCGGCCGCCTCGAGCGCGGGCCGGACGGCACCCGGCTCCTGGCGTACGGCGAGCTCGCGGCCACTGCCGCGCAGGGTGTCTGCCACCCGTCGCAGGGCCAGCACCCCGCAGGGCGCGACGTGCTGGGTGCCGGAGAGGTCGACGACGACCCGGCGCTGCTCCATGTGCTCGACGACCCATGCCAGGCTGTCCTCGAGGTGGCCGACGGTCGCCCCGTCGACGTCACCGGTCAGCAGGACCTCGACGACGTCGCCGCCGGGGCAGGGGTGCATGTCGAGGGAGAAGTAGGGGACCTCGGGGAGGTCGCGGTCGGGTCGCTTTCTCTGCGACGTCATGTCGCACCGGCCTTCCGAATCCGTGGCCGGCTGCTTGACCGAGGAGACTCGTGCTCGCCTGGTCCGGGACTGCCCCGCGGCGGTCGCTCCGGTGGCCAGGCGGGACGACGGTACGCCGCGGCCCGGACGATGTCCATGATCCGGACGGGCGAGTCCCCGCGTCACTCGGCCAGGTCGGCGAGCGCCTCTTCGTGGGTGTCGTAGATGCGCAGCAGCTGGTCCAGGCCGAGCACCCCGATCAGCTTGCGGGTCTGGGGCGTGGGGTGGACGACGGCGAACACCGCGCCCGCGGCCACGGCGCTGCGGTGCGACTTCACGAGCACGCCGAGGCCGGTCGAGTCGATGAAGGTGACCCGGGCGAAGTCCACGAGCACCTTGGGGTAGCCGTCGGCCAGGGCGCCGGAGACGGCGGTGGCGAGCGTGTCCGCGGTGGCCGCGTCGATCTCCCCGGCGGCCGTGATGACCGCGTGGTCCCCCCGGTCCTCGATGTCGACGCGCAGAAGCATGTGGTGAGTCCTCGGTTGTCAGCGGTCCCTCGTGGGGACCCGCACGGTCGGTCGTGCACCCTGGTCGGCGGCGACCGCGTGGTGGGAGCCGCCCCCCGAGCGGCACGAGACTACCGGACCGAGGGGGATCGGGCGGCTGGACGCGAGCGAGCCGGAGGATGCGGTTGTTCGAACAGGTGTTCGCATGTGTGCCATGCTGTCGGGCATGGCGGCGGGAGGCATGGGCGGCACTCGCGGCGTCCCGATGGCGCACCGGGTCCGGAGCAGCGGGTCGACGTACGACGACTGCCCGGCGCGGCACTGCTGGGTCGCCGACGCCGTCGACGGGTTCGGCGTGAAGCGCCCCGGCCTGCTGCTGGAGTGGCGACGTGCCGGGGACGCCTGGGAGGGCAGGGTCGTCTACGCCGCCCAGCTGCGCCCCGGCCGCTGGGTCATGGTGGAGGAGTGGACCGCGGAGGCCCTCCTCACACCCCTGTGACCCGCCTCAGCCCACCGCGGTGTTCTGCACCTCGACCGACGCCGGCTCGCCCGCGCCGGTGGACTCGATGGTGAACAGCTTGGTGAGGCCGGTGATGGTGAGCAGCCGCATGACGCGCGGATGCTCGCAGCGCAGCACCAGCGCACCACCCGCTGCACGCAGCTTCTTGTGCGCCCCGACAAGGGCCCCGAGCCCCGCCGAGTCGATGTAGGTCACGTGGGCGAAGTCCACGACGACGTGGTTCGCGCCCGCGGCGATCGTGTCGGACAGGCTGGCGGAGAGGAGTCCGACCGTGTCGAGGTCGATCTCGCCGACAGGGGAGATGGTTGCTGACGAGTCGCGGGTGGAGATGTCGATTCTCAACAGCATGGAAGTCTCCCGGGGAACGATGGAGAGTGGCGACGTCATGTCGCACCTGTTTCTTGACGGCGCCGAAACTGCTGGCTGAATCCCGGGGAGCGTCGGGTCAGTGAACGCCGGGAACGGAAGCACCTTGATGGTGGGACGCGAGAAGCTCTCGGCCTCGACAGCATGGCACGGATCCGCGGATCGCGCAGGACGTGCCGAGTTGGTTTCCGTTTCTTTGCCCCCCGAATGTTTCCGGTCAGGCTGGGCACGCCTGGGGTGCGTGACTGCACGGGTCAAGCAGTCGGCTCGCAGGCCGCGTGTTGAGAGCGGGCCCCTTCCACCACATCCGTGACCAGGAGGGGGCCCGCCGCCCGCGCCCCGGAAACCTCCGCCCCGTCGCGCCGCCGGAGGTATGTTGACCCCGACCCGAGAGCGACGAGTCGACAGGCCGATGCACGATGCCGGACCACGCATGACCATCCACAGCGACCCTGAGGCCGCCGTCTCTGCGTTGGCCGCCGGGCACCCCAGACGCATCGGCCGGTGGGTGTACGACGTCGGGGCGGACACCTGGCAGTGGTCGGACACGTTCTTCGCGGTGCTCGGCTTCGAGCCGCGGCAGGTCAAGCCGTCGGCCGCCGTACTCGCCGCGCACCTGAGACCCGATGACGCCGACCGCGGGTTCGAGGCGGTCGAGCGCGCCTTCCACACGGGCGAGCCGTTCAGCTTCTACTCGCGGATGGTCGATGCGCACGGCTCCCGACGCACGGTGCTGCTGGCCGGGCACGGGGAGCCTCACGGATCCGTGCATCGGGTGCAGGGCTACCTCGTCGACCTCACCGACGCCGCCCGGGAGGCGAGCCGCGCCGACGTGGAGGAGGCGCTGGCGGGTGCGCTCGACCACCGGGCGGTCATCGAGCAGGCCAAGGGTGTGCTGATGCTCGCGCACGGCGTGGAGGCCGACGAGGCGTTCGGCCTGTTGCGCGCCTACTCCCAGGACAACAACGTCAAGGTGCGTGACGTCTCCGAGCGGCTCGTGCAGCTGGTGACCAAGGACGGCCGGCCCGACGAGGGCTTCCTCCGCAAGGTCCTGGAGATCTTCGACGAGATCGACGCAGAGGTCGGCTGACGCACGGCGCGGGACATGACGGAGCGCCCCGCCGGACCTGGGGGATTGAGGCGAGGCGCTCCTCGGGAAGGGCAGCTGCGTGAACCTTCCCTGCATCGTTTCTACCCACTCGACCGCCGCTGAAAAGCCTTTGTCTGGACCGCCCGCGTGTCGGAATGTGTCGGCGGAGGTGCGTTCGGGAGGAATCGCTAGAAGCTGGCGTCCCGGAGCCGGGTCGTCCGCCCGATGACGACGCCGAGCACGCCGGCCGCGACCGCCCAGGTGACCAGGAGCGTGACCAAGAACCACATGCTGCGAGTGTCTTCAGGACCGGGCCCGCGCCGCCGGAGTGATCCGGTGAACGTCGCCTGAACAGACGCGGCGCACCGAGCGAGAAGCAAACCGGGTCGGGCCTCAGGCGGCCGCCATGAGGGTGATGGTCGCCGGGCGGTCTCGTGGCCGGTCTCAGGGCCGGTCTCAGGGCCGGTCTCGCGACGACGACACCGACGGGACGCCACGCCTATCGGCCCTGCGTGGCTGTCCCCGAAGCACGACAGCTACGCCGAAGACCAGCCCGAGGAAGGCGAGCCCCAGCATGACCCACCAGTACGCCGGGAGCGCGGCATGTCGTGACGGGGCGGGGGCCGCTCGGGTCAGCAGGAACTCGTAGCCGCCCCGTGATAGATGCCCATCGACCGCTACCACGGCGTAGGAGACGACGTACACGCCCACCTCACGTGCCGGTGACACGGGCTGAGAGACACCCAGCCCGGTCACCGCCGGGCCTCCCCGTGCCAGGTCCACGCCTGACGGGCTGACCATGGCCACCTTCGTACGCGGGTCCGGCAGGGACGGCCTCAGGAAACGGAGCTGAACCTGCGTCGGGGGACGGCCCACTCGCGACCCGGGCGCTGGCTGCGCGGATACCAGGGATGAGGTGTGCGCGCCCGCCGACCCAGGCAGCAGCGCCACGACCAACGCCGCCGACATGCCCAGGACGACGAGAACAGCCGCACCGGCACCACCCGTCGACGAGAGCCCCCAGCCGCGGAGTGCCATGCCACCACCGAAGCACCCGGCGAACACCTGTGTCCACGATGACGTCGCCGCCTACGGTCTCCCGGCGACCAACGCGGGGGTCCTGCCTTACGGCGTCTCAGCCGATGCCCACGCGCCGGGGCGGACGGCGTGCGGATGGGGGGTGAGCCCGGTCAAGGATTCCCCAAGGTCGATTTGGTCATCTTCGTCTCGTGCACGGGGACGACGGGAGTTCCCCTGGGGGTGGATGAGATGGCGGGCGAGATGACGTTGCGGTGGGTTCGCGCGTCGCTGCTGGCTGCCGTCGCGGTGCTCAGTGCTCTGGCTGGCCATGTGGCCGCTGGAGGGTCGTCGCCGTCGGTGCCGATCGTCCTCGCCCTGCTCGTCCTGACGAGCGTGGTGGTGGCTCCGGTGCTCAGCGAACCACTCTCCACCGGGCGTGTTGCCGCGCTGTTGGTGGGCGGGCAGGGGCTGCTCCACCTGGTGCTGCAGTGGTTGGGGCCGGTCGCCTCGGAGTCTCGAGCCGGCGGCGGGATGCCGGACGCGGCGGCGATGACGGACACGATGACGACTCCGATGATGACGGGGTCCGCGATGGTCTATGGCCACTCCGTCACGGCCGGCTCCTCGTTCGCGGTGATGAGCGGGTCGCACTTCGTGATGATGGTGGGTCACCTGGCCGCTGCGGTCGTCGTGGGGGTGTGGCTGGCCGCAGGGGAGCGGGCCGTTTGGACCGTTGTCGCGCTGGCCGGTGGATCAGTTGTCGAGGTGGTGCTGGTCCTGCTACGACGGGTGTCGTCACATCTGCACGCCCTTCACCTGGAGCCCGCCGGAGTGAAGTTGTCCCAGGGCTGGTTCTGGCTGCAGCCCTTGGGTGCGTCGGGGCCTGACCGGCACTCCGTCCGCCGGCGAGGGCCGCCTGCATCGCTGGCCGTCTGACCGTTACCGCTGACTGGACCCGCTCCAGGAGCGAAGCGAGCCGTTGCGTCGTCCTCATGAGGCGCCTCAGTGCCGACATCTCGCGGTCCCCGAGTCCTTCGGCTTACCAGGTGGGTGTTTCGCACACCTTCCCGGGACCGCCCTCACTTCGAACTCGTACCTACTCGACGAATCGAGACTCCAGCATGTTCAACGAGACCCTTTCGCTGCGCCGTACGATCACCCGCGCCCTGGTGGGGACGGGCGCTGTCGTCGCCGCCGTCGTCGCCGTACCTGGTGTCGCGCAGGCACACGTCACCGTTCAGCCCGGCAGCGCCGAGGGCGGCGGCTTCTCCGTCGTCGCGTTCCGGGTCCCCAACGAGCGCGACGACGCCAGCACCACCAAGCTCCAGGTCGTGCTGCCCAAGGACCAGGCCATAGGCTCGGTCCAGACGACTCCCGTTCCGGGCTGGACGGTGAAGACCACCACCCGGCACCTGGCCCAGCCCATCGAGATGTTCGGTGAGCAGCTGGACACCGTGGTGTCCCGGGTGACCTGGACCGCCACCGGTGGCGGGATCAAGCCCGGCCAGTTCCAGGACTTCGACCTGAGCCTCGGCGTCCTCCCCGACGCGGGAAAGCTGCAGTTCAACACCCTGCAGACCTACTCCAGCGGTGAGCAGGTGAGCTGGAACGAGGTCTCCACCGACCCGTCCGTCGAGCCCGAGCACCCGGCACCGACGCTGAACCTCACTGCGGCCGCGCCGGAGCAGGCCACCGGGGCCGACCAGGGGACGGACACGACGAACGGCCAGGCCGCGTCCACACCGACGGCGACCGGGGCGTCCGCCAACGTCTCCGACTCCTCGCTGCCGATCGTGCTGTCCGGCGCGGCGCTGCTGCTGTCCCTGGTCGCGGCTGGCGCGTCGCTCGCGTCCTGGCGACGCGGCCGGACCGTCGCCCAGCCGCCGGCATCGACCACGCCAGCCCGCGAGGATGTCCAGGTCTGAGGCCAGCCGAGGCGTGCCGGGAGCCACCGCGGTTCCCGGCACACCCGGACGAGTTGGAGGTGAGCCGATGACTGCACTCCACCGCACCCTGCGCCGAGTGGCCCTCACGGGGGCACTGGCGGCGATGCTGTCGGTCCTGCTCGGCCTGCTGAGTGCCTCTCCTGCGGCAGCGCACGCCGAGCTGGTGTCGAGCAATCCTGCGAACGGCGCCCGGCTGGACGGGCCGCCGCCCACGGTGAGGCTGTCTTTCACCGAGTCGGTCCACCTGATCCCCGGGGGCATCCGGCTCATCGGACCTCACGGCCGGACCATCTCGACGCCCGATCCGGCGGGCGTCGGACACACGGTCACCCTGCCGATGCCCGGCAACCTCGCTGACGGTGCATACACAGTGAGCTGGCGCGTGGTGTCCTCCGACGGCCACCCGGTCGCAGGAGCACTCTCCTTCGGAGTCGGCGCCGATGCGGACCCCGCGGTGGTGGCGGCGCAAAGTCGCAGCGAGGTGACCGCACCGTGGCCGGTCGTGACCGCCCGGTGGACGGGTTACCTGACCTTCTCGCTGCTCGCCGGGGTTTTCGGGTTCCTGCTCTGGTGCACGCCGGGCAGCCCGCCGGCCCCCGTCCTGCAGGTGCTCACCCGCTGCGCCCTTGTGGGCGGCATGGCTGCCGCTCTCATGACCGTGCTGCTGCAGGGCCCCTACACGGCCGGTGTCTCCGCGAGCAACCTGGTGAACCCGTGGTTGCTCAGGGACACGCTGACGACACCGTTCGGCAGTGCCATGCTCTTGCGGCTCACGCTGTACATCGCCCTGTCAGTCCTGGCATGGCAGTTGCCGGGGCTGATGAGTCAACCGCTGCGCTGGATTGTGCCCGCGGGCCTGGTCGCCCTGGCGACGACCATCGCCGCGGCCGGGCACGGAGCTGCCACCGGTCCGTTGGACCTGGTCGTTGTCACCACGCACGTGCTCGCGGCGGGGGTCTGGGTCGGCGGACTGGTCGTGCTCGTGGCCCTGGGGGCCTCGGTGGAGCACCGGGCCTGGCATCGGTTCTCCACGCTGGCGATGACTTCCGTCCTGGCCGTAGTGGTCACGGGGGTGCTGAACTCGCTTCGGCACGTGCACGCCGTGGATCAGCTGTTCGTGACCCGCTACGGCCTGCTGCTTCTCGCCAAGCTGACGCTTGTCGGGGCCGTCGTCGTTGCCGCTGCGATCTCCCGGCACCGGGTAGGAGCGCGCAGGTCACCACTGAGGTCCGTGCGGACCGAAGCCGTCATCACCGTCGGAGTGCTGGCGATCACCGCCGTGCTCAGCATGACCACGCCACCCCCGAGAGACAGCACGCCCGCGAACGCCGCGACGAGCGCCGGGCGGCCCACGCCCGTCAACGCCGCCGTGCAGATGTCGTTGCGCCAAGGACGCCAGGCCGGTCTGGCCGTGTTGCCGGCCGGCACCACCGGAAGCCGCCTCCACCTGTTCCTGACCGATCGAGCAGGACGGCCTCTTCGCGTCACCCGGGTCGAGCTGAAGGTCACCAACCCCGGTCGCGGGGTCGCCAACCTGCCCGTGCCGCTGACCAGGCGGAAGGCGCTCTGGGTCGCTGACTACAGATTCCCGTTCCCCGGCCGGTGGAAAGCCATCCTGACCGTCGAAGACACCAGCGGGACAGCGGTCCTCACCACCGGCGACTTCACCGTCGTGGGCTGACCTGGTCGGCCGCGGCAGCAACGCAAGAGCCCCTCGACCCGGTGGGCGAGGGGCTCTGACCTGCGGTGTTGCTGGTGGGCGATACTGGGTTTGAACCAGTGACCTCTTCCGTGTCAAGGAAGCGCGCTACCACTGCGCCAATCGCCCGAAACGACTCGGCACCCCCCAGTGGGGAGTCCGAGTCATCGAGGTGGAGACGGGATTTGAACCCGTGTAGACGGATTTGCAGTCCGTTGCCTCGCCTCTCGGCCACTCCACCACGGAGGCTGCGACCATCTTCTCCGAGCGGACGACGAGGCTCGAACTCGCGACCTCAACCTTGGCAAGGTTGCGCTCTACCAACTGAGCTACGTCCGCTTGACACCCGGTGCGAGAACCCCCGAACCGGACGTGCGTGAGAACTTTATATGACATCGCGCAGATGACAAATTCGGGGCCCCGTAAGCGTGTTCGGCCTACGTGAGCGCCGTTCCGGACGCCTAGTCTCGGGGCATGCACGCGTGGCTGAACGGCAGTCTTCTCGAGGATCCGCACGGTCCGGCGGTCACCGTCTCGGACCACGGCATGACGGTGGGGGACGGGGTGTTCGAGGCCGTCAAGGTCGTCGACGGACAGCCGTTCGCGCTGTCGCGCCACCTCCGCCGGCTGGCCCGCTCCGCCGCCGGCCTCGGACTGCCGGCACCCGACGAGGCGGTCGGTACGCCGCGGCGTCGCGGACGTCCTCGCCGCGGAGCACCTGCCGCTCGGGCGGCTCCGGATCACCTACACCGGCGGCGTCGCGCCGCTGGGCTCGGGACGCGGTGACAACCCGCCGACCCTGGTCGTCGTCGCCGACACGATGGCGCCCGCGGCGCCGACCACGAAGGTCGTCACGGTGCCGTGGCCGCGCAACGAGCGGGGTGCGCTGGCCGGGCTGAAGACGACGTCGTACGCCGAGAACGTGGTGGCGCTCGCGTACGCCCAGGAGCGCGGCGCGAGCGAGGCGATCTTCGCCAACCTGGCGGGCCATCTGTGCGAGGGCACCGGGTCGAACGTCTTCTACGTCGTCGACGGCGAGCTGCGCACCCCGACCCTCGCCGCCGGCTGCCTGGCCGGGATCAGCCGCGCCCTCCTCCTCGAGTGGTACGGCGGCCGCGAGGTCGACGAGCCGGTCGAGGTGCTCGCCGAGGCCGAGGAGGTCTTCCTGGTCGTCGACGACCCGCGACGTGCAGGCCGTCACGCGCTGCGACGACCGCGAGCTCGTGGTCGGGCCGGTGACGGAGGACTGCCGGAAGGTGTGGACGGCGCGGGAGGCCGAGGACATCGACCCGTGACCCGTCACTTCCTGTGCGACACGCCGCCGACCCTGCCTTCGAGGTGACGGGTCGGCGTCAGGAGGACGCGGCGCGCTGACGCTCGCGGTAGGCCGCGACGTGCAGGCGGTTGCCGCAGGTGCGGGCGTCGCAGTAGCGCTTGGAGCGGTTGCGGGAGAGGTCGACGAGCACCTGGTCGCAGTCGGGGGCCTCGCACCGCCGGAGGCGCTCGCGTTCGCCGGAGGCGACGACATGGGCGAGGGCCATGCCGCAGTCGATCGTGAGGTGCTCGGCCAGCGAGGCGCCCGGCGCGAAGTAGTGCACGTGCCAGTCGTAGCCGTCGTGGTCGGTCAGCCGCGGCGTGACGGCGGCCTGCGAGACCAGCGTGTTCACGGCCTCCGCGGCGGAGTGCTCGTCGGCGGCGTCGAACACCGCCGCGACCGCGTCGCGGAGCGCGTGCACGCCGTGCAGGTCACGCTCGGTGAGAGCCCCGACCTCGCTGATGTCGTGGCGGACGACGAAGTCCGCCAGCGACGCGAGGTCGGGCAGCTGCTCCCCGTGGCCGGACGTCCGCGAGGCCACCGAGTTGACCAGGTCGACGATGCACGCGAGCGAGCGCTCGGTGTCGTGACTGAACAGCAACGGTGGCTCCCGCGGGGGTGTGTCGTCGGACGAGGTTGGTCCTCCCAGCCAACCCTAGCCGCGCGACGGGCTCCCGTCGGGGCGATGCCCCGCGAGCGTCAGGCGGCCTCGGCGGCGAAGATCGCGGCGATCGTCGCGTCGACGTCGACGTGCGCGGACTCGGCGCCGGGCTCGACGGCCTTGCTCATCTTCTCGACGAAGATGCTCAGGTCGCCGGTCTTGGCCTGCACGAGCGCCTCGCCGTCGGGCGAGCAGAGCTCGATGATGACGACCGCGCGGCCGTCGGAGTCGAGGCAGGGCCACACGTGCACGTCGCCGTCACCGGACGGCTCGTACAGACCGTCGCAGAGCAGCTCGCGACCGAACGTCCAGCGGACGGTGCTCGCGCCCGTCATGAAGACCGTGGTCACGGCGTACGGGTCGCGCGGGTCGTAGTGCAGCTCGGCCTCGATCGGGGTCACTGCCCCGGTCGGGTCGATCAGCTCGAGGGTGACCGCCTGCGTGACGGTCAGTGGAGCCGTGTTCATCGAGAAGTCCATCATTGGTGTTGCCTTTCCTCCCAGGTCGTCCCCTCCGGACGACAAGGAGACGGTGATGGGTTGGCTGTATGACGTGGAACCAAACAGATTGATGGAAACTTTTTTCAAATGCCCAGGTCAGCTGGGGGGTGTGTCCGTTTTTGGCGGCATATCGGCGGGAATTTCGGGGTAGTGTTCCGCGCCACATCGACAACGACGAACCCGCCGTAAGGTTCCGCCCCGACCATGCGCTACTGTTTCCGGCGCAGCGCGGGCGATTGGCGCAGTGGTAGCGCGCTTCGTTCACACCGAAGAGGTCACTGGTTCGAACCCAGTATCGCCCACCCTTCTCTCATCCGATCCGACGGTCGTCTCGCTTCGAGGCGGCCGTTCGTCGTTCCCGGGACCTGCTCCGGCCGGGCGCGAAACCCGCGCGCGTCGCGACGTACGCCGTGGATACGATCGAGCCGTCCCGACCACCCGCCTCGCCGCGGTGGTCTCCCTGTCGAAGAGGAGCGCAGCCTCGTGTCCGAGATCCACGTCACCGTCCTGAACGCCGCCGAGCACGGCGAGCGTGCGGTGACGACGGGCACCAAGGCCTGGGAGCTGTTCGCGGACGACCCCGGCGTGATCGCCGCCCGGGTCGGCGGTGAGCTGCGCGACCTCGCGCACGAGCTCGCCGACGGCGACAGCGTCGAGGGCGTGGCCATCGACAGCTCGGACGGCCGCGACATCCTGCGGCACTCGACCGCGCACGTGATGGCGCAGGCCGTGCAGGAGCTGTTCCCGGAGGCGAAGCTCGGCATCGGGCCGCCGATCACCGACGGCTTCTACTACGACTTCGACGTCGAGACCCCGTTCGTGCCCGACGACCTCGAGAAGATCGAGACCCGGATGCGCAAGATCATCAAGGAGGGCCAGCGGTTCTCGCGCCGCCCGGTCTCCGACGACGACGCGCGCACCGAGCTGGCCGACGAGCCCTACAAGCTCGAGCTGATCGGGCTCAAGGGCGGTGCCGGTGACGTCGAGGGCGCGGCCGAGGGGGCCGGCGTCGAGGTGGGCGGCGCCGAGCTGACCATCTACGACAACCTCAAGCGCGACGGCTCGCTGGCCTGGAAGGACCTGTGCCGCGGCCCGCACCTGCCGACCACCAAGCGCATCCCGGCCTTCAAGCTGATGCGGTCCGCTGCGGCGTACTGGCGCGGGGACGAGAAGAACAAGCAGCTCCAGCGTATCTACGGCACCGCCTGGGAGTCCAAGGAGGCGCTCGAGGAGCACCTGCACCGGATCGAGGAGGCCGAGCGGCGCGACCACCGCAAGCTCGGCCGCGACCTCGACCTGTTCTCCTTCCCCGACGAGATCGGCTCCGGCCTGGTGGTCTTCCACCCCAAGGGCGGCGTGATCAAGCGGGAGATGGAGGACTACGTCCGCCGCCGGCACATCGAGGAGGGCTTCCAGTACGTCGGGACCCCGCACATCTCGAAGGAGGGGCTGTTCCACACCTCCGGGCACCTGCCGTACTACGCGGACACCATGTTCCCGCCGATGGAGTTCGAGGGCTCGAGCTACTACCTCAAGGCGATGAACTGCCCGATGCACAACCTGATCTTCAGGTCCCGCGGGCGGTCCTACCGCGAGCTGCCGCTGCGGCTGTTCGAGTTCGGCTCGGTCTACCGCTACGAGAAGTCCGGCGTGGTGCACGGCCTGACCCGGGTGCGGGGGATGACCCAGGACGACTCGCACTCCTACGTCACCCCGGAGCAGGCACCCGACGAGGTCAAGCACCTGCTGTCGTTCGTGCTCGGGCTGCTCAGGGACTTCGGACTCGACGACTACTACCTCGAGCTGTCCACCCGCGACGACTCCAAGCCGGACAAGTTCGTCGGCTCGGACGAGGACTGGAAGGTCGCGACCAAGGTGCTGGAGGACGTCGCCGTCGAGACCGGGCTGGAGCTCGTGCCCGACCCGGGTGGCGCGGCGTTCTACGGCCCGAAGATCTCCGTGCAGGCCCGCGACGCCATCGGCCGGACCTGGCAGATGTCGACCATCCAGTACGACTTCAACCAGCCGAAGGGCTTCGAGCTGGAGTTCCAGGCCGCCGACGGCACCCGGCAGCAGCCGGTGATGATCCACTCCGCGAAGTTCGGCTCGATCGAGCGGTTCTTCGGGGTGCTGGTCGAGCACTACGCCGGCGCCTTCCCTCCCTGGCTCGCGCCCGTGCAGGTGCAGGCGATCCCGATCGCCGAGCGGCACAACGACTACCTCGGTGACGTGGCCACCCGGATGCGGGCGGCCGGGGCTGCGGGTCGAGGTCGACGACTCCGACGACCGGATGCAGAAGAAGATCCGCAACGCGCAGCTGCAGAAGGTGCCGTTCATGGTGATCGCCGGGGACAACGACGTCGAGGCCGGTGCCGTGTCGTTCCGCTACCGCGACGGCCGCCAGGACAACGGCGTGCCCGTCGACGAGGCGATCGCCCGGGTCGCCGAGGCGGTGGCGAGCCGGGTCCAGGTATGACCGCGGACACCGACCAGGACGTCGTACGCCAGGACGGGGTGGGGGAGCCGGACGACCTCGAGCGGCTCTGGACCCCGCACCGGATGGCCTACATCAAGGGGGAGAACAAGCCCACCGACGCGACGTCGGGGGAGTGCCCGTTCTGCCGGATCCCGACGCTGGAGGACCGGGAGGGGCTGGTCGTGCACCGCGGCGAGGCGACCTACGTGGTGCTCAACCTCTATCCCTACAGCCCGGGGCACCTGATGGTGTGCCCCTACCGGCACGTCGCGGACTACACCGACCTCGACGACGCGGAGACCGCCGAGGTGGCGGCGTTCACGAAGGCCGCGATGCGCACGATCCGGCGGTCAGCGGCGCGCACGGCTTCAACGTGGGCATGAACCAGGGGGCCGTCGCGGGCGCCGGCATCGCCGCGCACCTGCACCAGCACGTCGTCCCGCGCTGGGGCGGCGACCAGAACTTCATGCCGATCATCGGCCGCACCCGCACGCTGCCCCAGCTGCTCACCGACACCCGGGACCTGCTCGCGGAGTCCTGGTCCTGACCTCTGGCGCCGGCCCGGCACCGGTCCTATGGTTGAAGGATCATCGACCTGGACGAGCGGGCGACGACCTCGGCACGCCGGACCTGCCCGTCCCCTCGGACGGATGGAAGTAGGGTGACCGGCATGAGCGGCTGGAACGCCATGTCGTACGACGGCAAGGACACCATCTTGTCGGTCGTCCGCCGCGAAGCCGGGCAGCTGTTCGCGCTCGCCGACTCCGACTCCGCCTGGACCGCGCCCACCGGCGCCGGGCACTGGGAGGTGCGCGACGTCGTCGGCCACATCGTCGACACCACCGAGGCGTACTTCGAGGCGTTCGACGCCGCGCGCAGCCACGCCGAGACGCCGGCGCCGTACGGTCTGCCGGGGATGGCGGCCCGGGTGGACGAGCGGGCGCAGGCGCTGCGCGAGGTGCCGCGGCCCGAGCTGCTGGAGCGGCTGCGCACCGATCTGGACAAGGTCATGGAGATCTTCGACGGGCTGAGCGCCGAGGACTGGACCGACCTGCTCGTCCCGCACTTCTACATGGGTCCGCTGCCGGCGTTCTTCTTCCCCGCGTTCCAGCTGATGGACTACGGCGTGCACACCTGGGACGTCCGGCAGGGGACCGGTCGGGCGCACGCGCTGCCGGGTGACGTCGCCGATCTGCTCACGCCGTTCATGTTCGTGCTCTGGAAGTACACCGTCTCCGGCACCGGAGCCCGGCCCTGCGAGATCGGGGTGCGCATCACGAGCGGACCGAACGCCGGGGAGACCCGCGTGTCCGTCGGCCCGGACGGGATGGACTACGCGCCGGGCAGACCTGTCCGGTGTGCCGACGGTGGTCGAGTTCGACCCCGGCAGCTTCGTGCTCACCGCGTTCGGGCGCAGCAACGCGGGCACGCGTGCGCGGCGACCAGGCCGTCGCCGACGTGTTCCTCAACGAGTTCTTCCGCATCTAGAGAGGACCCCGGCATGACCCAGACCGACCTCGAGGGCATCGAGCGGGAGCGCGCGCGGATCCGGTCGACGTACCTGAGGCCGACCGGTGAGCGCCCCGCCTCGACGGCGCGCGGCCTGCACCACACGGCCCTGCTGTGCGCCGACGTGGAGCGGACCGTGCGCTTCTACCAGGACGTGCTCGGCTTCCCGCTCACCGAGATGGTGGAGAACCGCGACTACGCCGGCTCGACGCACTTCTTCTTCGACATCGGCAACGGCAACCTGCTGGCGTTCTTCGACCTGCCCGGCCTCGACCTCGGGCCCTACGCGGAGGTGCTCGGCGGGCTGCACCACATGGCGATCTCGGTCGACCCCGCGCACTGGGCACAGCTGCGCACCCGCCTCGGTGAAGCCGGGGTGGAGTACGCCGAGGAGAGCGGCACGTCGGTGTACTTCCGCGACCCCGACGGGGCGCGACTCGAGCTGATCGCCGACCCGCTCGGCGAGATGTACGGCCTCAAGGTGCTCTGACCACCGGAGCCGCGGCCAGGTCAGCCGCGGACGCCGTACAGGTGCTCCAGGGCGAGCTGGTCGAGCTTCTCGAAGCCCATGCCGCGGGCCGCTGCCTCTTCCGGGTCGAACCGCTCGGCACGCAGCGACTCGACGGACTCGCCCTCGCCCAGCGTGGGTACGGCGAGCTGGTCGACCCGGGCCTCCCGGAGCGCCTGCTGCACCTCGGGGTCGGCCCTGAACGCCGCGGACTTGGCCTTCAGGATCAGGTAGTTGCGCATGCAGCCCCGCGCCGACTCCCACACCCCGTCGACGTCCTCGGTGCGCGGCGGCTTGAAGTCGAAGTGCCGTGGGCCGTCGTAGCCGCCGTTCTCCACGATGTCCACGGTCCAGAACGCACCCCGCGCGTTGCCGGCCCCGAAGCGCAGGTCCTGGTCGTAGCGAGGGCCGCTCTGCCCGTTGAGGTCGAGGTGGAACAGCTTGCCGTGCCACAACGCCTGGGCGATCCCGTGCGCGTAGTTGAGCGAGGCCATCTCCTCGTGGCCGACCTCCGGGTTCACTCCGACGAGGTCCGCGTGCTCGAGACCGTTGATGAAGGCCAGCGCGTGCCCGATGGTCGGCAGCAGGATGTCGCCGCGAGGCTCGTTGGGCTTCGGCTCGATGGCGAAACGCAGGTCGTAGCCCTGCTCGACGACGTACTGCCCGAGGAGGTCGAAGGCCTCCTTGTAGCGGTCGAGGGCCGCGCGCACGTCCTTCGCGGCACCGGACTCGGCACCCTCGCGACCGCCCCACGCGACGAAGGTGCGTGCCCCGAGCTCGGCGGCGAGGTCGAGGTTGTCCAGGGTCTTGCGCAGGGCGAAGCGCCGGACGTCGCGGTCGTTGTTGGTGAAGGCGCCGTCCCGGAAGACCGGGTGCGAGAAGAGGTTCGTCGTGATCATCGGTACGACGAGGCCGGTCTCGTCGAGCGCCTTGCGCAGCGGGGCGAGGTGCTCCTGCTTCGAGGCCGCGGTCGCGCCGAACGGAAACACGTCGTTGTCGTGGAAGCTGATCCCGTAGGCGCCGAGGTCGTCGAGGCGGCGCACCGCCTCGGCGGGCTCCATCGGCGGGCGGATCGCCGTCCCGAACACGTCGACCCCCTGCCAGCCGACGGTCCACAGACCGAAGGAGAAACGGTCTTCGCGGGTGGGCTGGAAGTCGGACTCCCTCTGGTTCATGCCGCTCGCCTCACTTTGTCTGGTTTCGTTCCGTCGAACAACAAATCACCCGTGTAGGGTGCTTGTGCAGCTGCCGTTGACGAAACCTATGTTGTGGCGCACAACATACATCGTGATGGTCGTCACACCACCACGTCTTCGCAGGAGGTCGTCAGCATGGTTGGAACCAGGAGCGGGCGCGTCGTGGCGCTCACGGCTGTGGGAGTGCTCGCTGCTCACGGCCTCGGCGTGTGGCGGAGAGCAGCTCCGACAACGGGGGCGGCGGAGGCTCCGGGTCGGCCGCGAAGAAGGTCGGTGTGATCCTGCCCGACGCGACCACGTCGCCACGCTGGGAGGCCAACGACCGGCCCAGCCTCAAGAAGGCGTTCGACGACGCCGGCATCGAGTCCGACATCCAGAACGCCGGTGGTGACAAGGCCAAGTTCGGCACCATCTGCGACGGCATGATCAACAGCGGCGTCTCGGTCCTGATGATCGTCAACCTGGACTCCGACTCCGGCGGCGCCTGCCTGAAGAAGGCCGCCGCGGCCGGCATCAAGAGCATCGACTACGACCGGCTCACCCTCGGCGGCGGTGCGTCGTACTACGTCTCCTTCGACAACGTGAAGGTCGGCGAGCTGATGGGCCAGGGGCTGACCACCTGCCTGGACAAGATGGGCAAGAAGACGGCCAACATCGTCTTCATCAACGGAGACCCGACCGACAACAACGCGGCGCTGTTCAAGTCCGGCTACGTCAAGGCCGCTCAAGCCGAAGATGGACTCGGGTGCCTACAAGCTGGTCGGCGACCAGACCGGTCTGTGGGACGCGACGAAGGCCGGTACGGCGTTCGAGCAGATCTACACGCAGAACCAGGGCAAGGTCGACGGCGTCGTCTCGGCGAACGACACGATGGCGGGCGGCATCATCGCCCGGCTCGCCGCCAACGGTCTGGCCGGAAAGGTCCCGGTCACCGGCCAGGACGCCAGCGTCGAGGGTCTGCAGGCGATCCTCAAGGGCACGCAGTGCATGACGGTCTACAAGGACACCAACCTCGAGGCGAAGGCTGCCTCCGACCTGGCGATCGCGCTGATCAAGGGTGACCAGGCCAAGGCCGACTCGCTGGCCACCGGCTCGGTCAAGGACACCGAGACCGGCAAGGACGTGCCGTCCGCGCTGGCGACGCCGGAGGCGATCTTCCAGGACAGCGTCAAGACCGTCATCGCCGACGGCTTCCAGCCGAAGAGCAAGGTCTGCACCGGCGTCGTACGCCGCGCTCTGCACCAAGTACGGCGTCCAGTGAGCCGAGCGTGGGACCCGTCCACGGGGGCGGGTCCCACGCGCAGCCGCCACGTCGGGGCACCGGCGGCACCCGACCACCGCGACCGACGCCGCCGGGTGGCGCAGAGAGGACCTACTGCTGTGTCGACGACCACCACCGAGAAGGTCGCCGGTGACGTCCGGGACGGAGCCGCTGCTCAGCCTGCGCGGGATCAACAAGAGCTTCGGAGCCGTGCACGTGCTGCGCAACGTCGACCTTCGACGTGACGCCCGGGCAGGTCACCGCGCTCGTCGGTGACAACGGTGCCGGCAAGACCACCCTGATCAAGGGCATCGCCGGCATCCACTGCGTTCGACTGCGGGGAGTACACCTTCGACGGCCGGCCCGTGCACGTCGAGCAACCCGAAGGACAGCAGCGGCCCTCGGCATCGAGGTCGTCTACCAGGACCTCGCGCTGTGCGACAACCTCGACGTGGTGCACAACATGTTCCTGGGGCGCGAGCTCAAGAAGTGCGGGACGTCTCGACGAGGGCACCATGGAGACGCGGGCCAAGGAGACCCTGGCCGGGCTCTCGGTGCGCACGCTCGCCGTCGGTGCGCACGCACGTGGCCAGCCTCTCGGGCGGCCAGCGGCAGACCGTCGCGATCGCGCGCGCGGTGCTGTGGAACTCCCGCGTCGTGATCCTCGACGAGCCGACCGCCGCGCTGGGCGTGGCCCAGACCGAGCAGGTGCTGCTGCTGGTGCGCCGGCTCGCCGACCGCGGCCTGGGTGTGGTGCTGATCAGCCACAACCTCAACGACGTCTTCCAGGTCGCCGACGACATCGCCGTGCTCTACCTCGGGCAGATGGCGGCCCAGGTGCACCGCGCCGACGTCACCAACAACCAGGTGGTCGAGCTGATCACCGCCGGCCGCTCGGGTGACCTCGGTCTGCCTGCGAACGGCGGCACCACGTCCGACGTACCGGCGCCGGCTCGCCACGGCGCCGACCAGCCGACCGCAGGAGGCGTGATGGCCGTCTCGAGCCCGCCCACCCCCGCCGTCGTCCCGCAGCCGGCCGCACCCGACGAGTCACTCGGCGGCCTGACCCGCGCGTACGTCAGCCGCGTCCGAGGCGGCGACGTCGGCTCGCTGCCCGCCGTCCTCGGCCTGGTCGTGCTCGTCGTGGTGTTCGCGATCCTGCGTCCGCAGACCTTCACCAACCCCTTCAACTTCGCGAACCTGATCAACCAGTCCGCCGCCGTCATGGTCATCGCGATGGGTCTGGTCTTCGTGCTGCTGCTCGGCGAGATCGACCTGTCCGCGGGCTTCACCGCCGGCACGTCGGCCTGCGTGATGGGCATCGTGCTCACCAAGCCACGGGCTGTCCTGGTTCCCGTCGATCCTGGTCGTGCCTCGCCACCGGCGCGTTCATCGGCGCCTGCATCGGCCTGCTCGTGTCCCGGCTCGGCATCCCGTCGTTCGTGGTCACGCTGGCGGCGTTCCTCGGCCTGCAGGGCTGATGCTGGTGCTGATCGGCGAGGGCGGCACGATCGCCTTCCGCGACCAGACGATCCTCGCGATCATGAACAAGAACCTGCCGATCTGGCTGGGATGGACGCTGTGCATCGGCGGCCTCGCGATCTACGCGGCGGTCACGCTGCGCAACGCCACGTCCCGCCGGGCGGCCGGGCTCAAGGGCGATCCGATCCTGCTCTGGGCGCTTCAAGACCGGCTTCCTGTCCGTCGTGCTCATCGCCGCCACGGCCTACCTCAGCCAGGAGCGGAGCCGGAACCCGGCGGTCACGTCGCTCAAAGGCGTCCCCGTCGTCGTCGCGGTCCTCGTGTTCCTGCTCGTGGTGCTGACCTTCGTGCTCTCCCGGACCGCGTGGGGCCGGCACGTGTACGCCGTCGGCGGCAACGCCGAGGCGGCCCGACGCGCCGGCATCAACGTGAAGGGCGTCAAGCTGTCCTGCTTCGTCGATGTGCTCGACGCTCGCCGCGGTCGCCGGTCTGCTCCTGGCCAGCCGGGACAACTCGGTGTCTCCGACCACCGGCGGCTCGCTGACGCTGCTGTACGCCGTGGGTGCCGCCGTGATCGGTGGCACCAGCCTGTTCGGCGGCAAGGGCCGGGTCGTCGACGCGGTCATCGGCGGACTCGTCGTCGCGGTGATCGACAACGGCATGCTCCTGCTCAACCAGCCGCAGGGCCGGGTCTACATGGTCACCGGTACGGTGCTGCTCCTGGCAGCCAGCGTCGACGCCATCAGCCGCCGACGCGCAGCCGCCACCGGACGGATCTGATCCAGCACGCTCCGTGAGGAGAGCCGATGGCGCGACGCGCCGGCATCAGCCAGGAGGAGCTCCGGCGCGCGAACGTCAGCGCCCTGCTCTCCTGGGTGCATGCTCACGGGCCGACGAGCCGCGCCGTGCTCACCACCGAGCTCGGTCTCAACCGCAGCACCATCGGCGACCTGACGTCGCAGCTCGAGTCGATGCGGCTGGTCAGCGAGGGCCTGCCGGTGGCCGCGAGGCGCACCGGTCGGCCGTCGCTGGTCGTCACGGCCTGCCCCGAGGTGAGCGTGGTGGCCATCGCCGTCGACGTCGACCGCATCACGGTGGCGCTCGTCGGTCTGGGTGGGGTCGAGCTCGAGCGACGCGTTCGCGTCCACCAGCGCGGGGAGCACGACGTCAAGCACGTCGTGGAGACGGTCGCGCAGCTGGTCCGCGAGGTGATGACGCACGCAGACGGTGCCCGGTGCTTCGGCGTCGGCGTCTCGATCCCGGGAGCCGTCCGGCGCCCCGACGGGCTGGTGCGGTTCGCGCCGAACCTCGGCTGGACGAACGAGCCGTTCGCCGACCTGCTCTCCGACGCGCTTCACCTGCCGGTGGTCGTCGGCAACGACGCGGACCTCGGCGTGCTCGCGGAGCACCTGCGCGGGGCGGCGGTCGGGGTGAACGACGTCGGCTACGTCACGGGCGGCGTCGGCATCGGTGGCGGCTTCCTGGTCGGCGGCGTGCCCCTGGGCGGAAGCCAGGGATACGCCGGCGAGGTCGGGCACCTGCTCGTGGAGACCCCCGGATCGAAGTGCCGGTGCGGGGCCCGCGGCTGCTGGGAGACCAAGGTGGGGGAGAACCACCTGCTGACCGGTGCCGGCAGGCTCCCCGGTGGTGGTCCGACCGCGGTGGCCGAGGTGATCGCCGCGGCCGACGCCGGGGACCAGCGGGCCGCCGCGTCGCTGGACGAGGTCGCCGGGTGGACCGGCGTCGGCCTGCGGGCGGTGGTGAACGTGTTCAACCCCGAGATGATCGTGCTCGGCGGCGTGCTGGCACACGCCTGGGGAGCCCGGCCCCGCCTGGTCGAGGACGCGCTGAGCCGCGGCGGGCTGGTCTGCAGGCTCGACCGGGTGACCCTGTGCGCGGGCGCCCTCGGCGACGACTCGCCGCTCCTCGGTGCCGCGGAGCTGGCCTTCGCGCCGCTGCTCGCGGACCCCCTCGGCACGGTCGAGCGCGAGACGGCCCTGGCCGGGAGCTGACGTGGGCGCCCGCCGCCCGCCCACGCGTCCGGGAAGGCAGTGGCCGGGAGGGTGGCACTCATGGCCTAGCCTTCTCTCGCCATGATGGAACGCTTCCGCGCCTTCTGGACGAAGGTCTTCTCGCCCGTTGCCCGCCTGTTTCTCCGGCTGGGCATCAGCCCCGACGCCGTCACGATCGTGGGCACGCTGGGGGTGTGTGCCGGCGCGCTGGTGTTCTTCCCCGGCGGCCACTTCCTCGTCGGTGTCCTGGTGTGCACCGCCTTCGTGTTCTCGGACCTCATCGACGGGCACATGGCGCGGCTGAGCGGCAGCACCTCGAAGTGGGGGGCGTTCCTCGACTCCACGCTCGACCGGTTCGGGGACGCGGCGATCTTCGCGGGCCTGGCGCTGTACTACGCCGGCCCCGGCGACTCGCGGCCGCTGACCGGGCTCGCGATGTACTGCCTGGTCCTCGGCTCCGTCACGTCCTACGCCCGGGCGCGCGCCGAGTCGCTCGGCATGCAGGCCAAGGGCGGCATCGCGGAGCGTGCCGACCGGCTGGTCGCGATCCTGGTGATGACCGGCCTGGCCGGCATCTTCGACCTGCCGGTGCTGATCCCGATCACCCTCGGGGCGCTCGCGCTGGCCAGCACCATCACCGTCGTGCAGCGGATGCTCATCGTCCGCGACCAGGCCCGCGCCACCGCGGCCTGATGGCCAGCCTGCCCTCCGGCCTGCTGCGGGGGGCCGGTCGCGCCGCCGCCGCGGCGTCCGACCAGGCGACCACCTTCGGCTACCTCTCCGGGTGGCGGCTGGTCCGGCTGCTGCCAGAGCGGCAGGCGCAGGCGGTGTTCCGTGCCCTCGCCGACCAGATCTACCGGCGCGGCGGCAAGAGCGTCGACCGGCTCCGCGCCAACCTCCGGGTGGTCCGGCCGGAGCTCCCCGACGCCGAGCTCGACGCGCTCACGCACGAGGCGGTGCGGTCCTACCTGCGCTACTGGTGCGAGTCGTTCCGGCTCCCCGCGTGGCCGATCGAGGACGTCGTACGACGCACCCGGACGGTCGACGAGCACCACCTGCGCGACGCCCTGTCCCGGGGTGGGGGCGCTGTCGTGCCCCTGCCGCACATGGCCAACTGGGACTGGGCCGGTGCGTGGGCGTGTGCCGAGCTGTCGCCGCTGTGCACCGTCGCGGAGCGGCTGAAGCCCGAGCGGCTCTACGACGAGTTCGTCGCCTACCGCCGCACGCTCGGCATGGAGATCCTGCCGCTCACCGGCGGCGACGGGGCGGCGCTGCCGAAGCTCGAGGAGTGGGTGCGCGGGGGAGGGCTCGTGTGCCTGCTCGCCGACCGGGACCTGTCCCGCACGTCGGTCGAGGTGGTGCTGTGCGGGCACGCGGCGCGGATGCCCCGCGGGCCGGCCGTGCTGGCGCGCCGCACCGGCGCGCCGCTCGTGCCGGCGACGCTGCACTACGCCGGCGACGAGATGACCATCCGCTTCCACCCGCCGGTGCCGCACGCCGACGGGGACCAGGGGATCGTCGCGATGATGCAGCGCGTCGCCGACGCGTTCACCGCCGGCATCAGCGAGCACCCGCAGGACTGGCACATGATGCAGAGGGTCTTCACATGAGGGTGGGGATCGTGTGCCCCTACTCCCTCGACGTGCCCGGAGGAGTGCAGAACCACGTCAAGGACCTGGCCGAGGCGCTGATCGCGCTCGGCCACAAGGTGTCCGTGCTGGCCCCCAGCGAGAGCGACGACCTGCCGCCGTACGTCGTCCCGGCCGGCCGCGCGGTCCCCGTGCCCTACAACGGGTCGGTCGCCCGGATGTCCTTCGGCCCGATGGCCGCGGCCCGGACGCGGCGCTGGCTGCACGACGGCGCCTTCGACGTGCTGCACCTGCACGAGCCCGCCACCCCGAGCCTGTCGCTGCTCGCCCTGTGGGCCGCCGAGTGCCCGGTGGTGGCGACGTACCACTCCTCCAACGACCGCTCCCGCGCCCTCTCGGCGTCGGCCGCGATCCTGCGCCCCAGCCTGGAGAAGGTCACCGCCCGGATCGCGGTCTCGGAGTACTCCCGCGGCACCCAGGTCAGCCATGTCGGCGGCGAGCCGGTGATCATCCCGAACGGCCTGTACGTCGACCGGTTCGCCGCCGCGCCGCCCCGGCCCGACTGGCGCGGCGAGGACGCGACGGTCGCGTTCGTCGGCCGGCTCGGCGAGCCCCGCAAGGGCTGGGCGGTGCTCGCCGAGGCCTTCGGTGTCGTCGCCGCCGACCGGCCCGGGCTGCGGCTGCTGGTCGTGGGCGGGGGCGACACCGACGAGGCGAGGGCGCTGCTGCCGGCCGGGGTGCGCGACCAGGCGACGTTCCTGGGGCGGGCCTCCGACGAGGACAAGGCGGCCGCGCTGCGCACCGCCGACGTGTACGTCGCACCGAACACCGGCGGCGAGAGCTTCGGCATCGTGCTCGTCGAGGGGATGGCCGCCGGCGCGACCGTGCTGGCGAGCGACATCCCGGCGTTCCGGCGGGTGCTCGACGACGGCACCTACGGCGAGCTGTTCACGAACGGCGACGCCGCCGACCTCGCGGCCCGGCTGGCGGCCCTGCTCGACGACCCGGAGCGGCGGCACGCGCTGGACGAGGCCGCCCGGACCGCGGTGCGTCGCTACGACTGGTCGGCCGTCGCCGAGCAGATCCTGCGGGTCTACGAGACCGTCGTCTCAGGGGGCGTGTGATGTCCGGCTGGTGGCTCGCCCTGCTGCTCGTCGTGGTGCTGGTCGTCGGCCTCTGGCTGACCTGGACGGCCAACCGGCTCGACCGGATGCACCACCGCATCGACGTCGCCCGCGGCACGCTCGACGCCCAGCTGCTCCGCCGGTCCGGGGCGACCCTGGAGCTGGCCTCCTCGGAGGTGCTGGACCCGCCCAGCCGGCTGGTGCTCCTCGACGCGGCGAACCACGCCCGCAACGCGGGTCCCGACGAGTTCGAGTCCGCCGAGTCCGACCTGTCCCAGACGCTGCGCGCGGTCTTCGCCCACCCGGACGACGTCCGCCACCTCCGCGGGGACGCCACGGTCAAGCCGCTCGTCGACGAGCTGGCCCGCGACTGCTCCCGGGTCGAGCTGGCCCGCCGCTTCCACAACGACGTCGTGGTCTCGGCACGGGCCCTGCGCTCGCGCCGCCGGGTGCGCTGGCTGCGCCTGGCGGGACACGCGGCCGAGCTGCACGCCGTCGACCTGGACGACGTACCCCCGGACGCGCTGGTCGCGGACTGAGCGGTCCCGGGTCGGCTGGGGAGGACGGCCCTCCGGGTCGTAGGCTGGACTCATCCACCACCCCTCGGGTGGGCCGACCGCGCCCTCCCGGACCCACGCAGGTAGAAGGTCCCGACAGTGACGAACGACAGCAACGAGACGCCGACCGGCACCGGCACCGCCGGTGTGAAGCGGGGCATGGCCGAGATGCTCAAGGGCGGCGTCATCATGGACGTCGTCACCCCCGAGCAGGCCAAGATCGCCGAGGACGCCGGCGCCGTGGCCGTGATGGCGCTCGAGCGGGTGCCCGCCGACATCCGCGCCCAGGGCGGCGTCTCCCGGATGAGCGACCCGGACATGGTCGAGGGCATCATCAACACCGTCTCGATCCCGGTGATGGCCAAGGCCCGCATCGGTCACTTCGTCGAGGCGCAGGTGCTGCAGAGCCTCGGCGTCGACTACATCGACGAGTCCGAGGTGCTGACCCCGGCCGACTACGCCAACCACATCGACAAGCTCGCGTTCACCGTGCCGTTCGTGTGCGGCGCCACCAACCTGGGCGAGGCGCTGCGCCGGATCACCGAGGGCGCCGCGATGATCCGCTCCAAGGGCGAGGCCGGCACCGGCGACGTGTCCAACGCGGTCACGCACATGCGCACGATCCGGGCCGAGATCCGTCGCCTCCAGAGCATGGAGAGGGACGAGCTGTACGTCGCGGCGAAGGAGCTCCAGGCGCCGTACGCCCTGGTCGCGGAGGTCGCCGAGAAGGGCAAGCTGCCCGTCGTGCTGTTCACCGCCGGCGGCATCGCCACCCCGGCCGACGCCGCGATGATGATGCAGCTCGGCGCCGAGGGTGTGTTCGTGGGCTCCGGCATCTTCAAGTCCGGCAACCCCGCCCAGCGGGCCGAGGCGATCGTCAAGGCGACCACCTTCTTCGACGACCCCGACGTGGTGGCCAAGGTGTCCCGCGGGCTCGGCGAGGCGATGGTCGGCATCAACGTCGACGAGATCCCGCAGCCGCACCGGCTGGCCGAGCGCGGCTGGTAGCCGGTGACGCTCGCCGAGGACCACGTCCGGGAGTTCGCGCGCGCCTGCGTGCGGGCCGGTCTGCTGTCCACCGACGAGCTGCACGCCGAGGTCGTCGCCGCGATCCGGCAGGAGCTGCCGCAGCGGGCGGACGGGGCCGACGCGCTCGCCACCGCCTGGACCGATGAGGCCCGGGAGCAGCTCCGCGTCGACCAGGAGAGCTGGCCGGAGGCGACCGACTACGAGCGGCTGCAGTCCGCGTTCGAGGAGCTCGCGCTCGATGACGTCGCGGTCCTGCAGGGCTGCGAGGACCACTGGGCCGCCAAGCGGCTCATCGAGGAGCGCACCGCCGCAGGCACCGCGCCCCGCGGGGTCGTCTGGTTCACCCCGCCGGACATCTGGCACGCCGTCGACGAGGGGATGCTCGAGGTCAACCTCTGGCACGGCACGACCGCGAACGCGGCGCCCGGTGACGCGCTGCTGGACGACGTACTCGGGGTGCTGGAGAAGCACGGGCTCACCGCGAGGTTCGACGAGGGTCGCATCGAGGTCGACGCCCACTGGCACAGGAGGATCGCCCGGTGAGCGCCCCGACGATCGGCGTGCTCGCCCTCCAGGGCGACGTGCGCGAGCACCTCGCGATGCTGGAGCGGGCGGGCGCCCGCGCCGTGAAGGTACGTCGACCCGAGGAGCTGGAGCACGTCGACGGCATCGTCATGCCCGGCGGCGAGTCGACCACGATGCACAAGCTGGCCCGCACCTTCGACCTGTTCGAGCCGCTGCGCGACGCCCTGCGGGGCGGGATGCCCGCGTTCGGCACCTGCGCCGGGATGATCCTGCTGGCCGACCGGATCGAGGGCGGCACCGCGGACCAGGAGACCTTCGGCGGGCTCGACGTCGTGGTGCGCCGCAACGCGTTCGGGCGCCAGGTGGACTCGTTCGAGGCCGAGCTCGCGGTCACCGGGTTCGACGCGCCGTTCCACGCGATGTTCATCCGCGCGCCCTGGGTGGAGAAGGTCGGGCACGACGTCCGGGTCGTCGCCACCGTGGCCGCGGGGGAGGCGATGGGTAGGATCGTCGCGGTCCGACAGGCGCACCTGCTCGCCACGTCGTTCCACCCCGAGATCACCGGCGACCACCGCTTCCACCAGCTCTTCGTGGAGCAGGTGGCCCAGGTCGTGAACTAGCACCAACAGGGAAGAGGCTCCACCTCATGTCTGGCCACTCCAAATGGGCGACCACCAAGCACAAGAAGGCGGTCATCGACGCCCGGCGCGGGAAGATGTTCGCCAAGCTCATCAAGAACATCGAGGTCGCGGCACGGATGGGCGGCGGTGACCCGGCCGGCAACCCGACGCTCTACGACGCCATCCAGAAGGCGAAGAAGTCGTCGGTCCCCAACGACAACATCGACCGCGCGGTCAAGCGCGGCTCGGGCGCCGAGGCCGGGGGAGCGGACTACCAGACGATCATGTACGAAGGCTACGGACCCAGCGGAGTCGCGCTCCTGGTCGAGTGTCTGACCGACAACCGCAACCGCGCCGCCATGGAGGTCCGCACCGCGATGACCCGCAACGGCGGCTCGCTCGCCGACCCGGGCTCGGTGTCCTACCTCTTCCACCGCAAGGGCGTCGTGATCGTGCCGTCCGCCCAGGACCCCAAGACCGTCTCCGAGGACGACGTCCTCGAGGCGACGCTGGACGCGGGCGCCGAGGAGGTCAACGACCTCGGCGAGTCCTTCGAGGTCATCTCCGAGGCGACCGACCTGGTCGCGGTGCGCACCGCCCTGCAGGCCGCGGGCGTCGACTACGACTCGGCGGAGGCGTCGTTCGTGCCGTCGATGAACGTCGAGCTCGACAAGGACGGCGCCGGCAAGGTGTTCCGCCTGGTCGAGGCCCTCGAGGACCTCGACGACGTGCAGAACGTCTTCGGCAACTTCGACGTGAGCGACGAGGTCATGGAGTCGCTCGACGCCTGAAGGGCGTGTCCTGACCACCGATCGGGCCCGCCTCGGTTAGCGTCCTCTTAGAACAGGTGTTCGGACGAGAGGGCTGTGGCATGCGCGTGCTGGGCATCGACCCCGGCCTGACCCGGTGCGGCCTCGGTGTCGTCGAGGGGTCCGTCGGCCGCCCGCTCCACCTCGTCGACGTGGGCGTGGCCCGCACCGACCCCGCGCAGCCGACCGCGCTGCGCCTGTGCGAGATCGAGCGGGCCGTGGACGCCTGGATCGAGCGGCACCGGCCCGACGCCGTGGCCGTCGAGCGGGTCTTCAGCCAGCACAACGTACGCACCGTGATGGGCACGGCGCAGGCCAGCGGCATCGCGATGGTGGTGGCCGCCCGCCGCGGCATCCCGGTCGCCCTGCACACCCCCAGCGAGGTCAAGGCCGCGGTCAGCGGCAGCGGCCGGGCCGACAAGGCCCAGGTCGGGGCGATGGTGACCCGGCTGCTGCGGCTCGACGCGGCCCCCAAGCCGGCCGACGCCGCGGACGCGCTGGCCCTGGCCATCTGTCACATCTGGCGCGGCAGCGCCCAGTCCCGTATCGACGCGGCGGTCTCCCGGATGGCCGCCACCGGAAGGAGCCCGCGGTGATCGCGTTCGTCAGAGGCACCGTCGCCGACGTCACGCTCGGCTCGGCCGTGGTCGAGGTGGGCGGCGTCGGCCTCGAGCTGGTCTGCACGCCCAACACCCTGGCCACGCTGCGCGTCGGCGCCCCGGCGACCCTGCCGACGAGCATGGTGGTCCGCGAGGAGTCGCTGACCCTGTTCGGCTTCCTCGACGAGGACGAGAAGACCTGCTTCGAGCTGTTGCAGACCGCCAGCGGCGTCGGCCCCAAGCTGGCGCAGGCGATGCTCGCCGTGCACACCCCCGACGAGCTGCGCCGTGCGGTGGCCGCCGAGGACGTCAAGACGCTCACCACGGTGCCCGGCATCGGCCAGAAGGGTGCGCAGCGGATCATCCTCGAGCTCAAGGACCGGATCGGCGTGCCGGGCCCGGTCGGTCCCGGCCGGGTCGCGCCCGCCGCCGCGCCGCAGGACGCCTGGCGTGCCCAGGTGCACGCCGGCCTGGTCGGCCTCGGCTGGTCGGCCAAGGAGGCCGACAAGGCCGTCGAGACCGTCGCACCCGACGCCGGCGACACCGCCGCGCCCGACGTGGCCGGGCTGCTGCGCGCCGCCCTGCGCACGCTGAGCAAGGCATGAGCGGCGACGAGTCCGCGGTCGAGGCCGCGCTGCGCGCCCAGGAGGAGGCGTACGTCGAGAGCCGGGGCCTCGTCGACGCGGAGGCCGACGGCGACGAGCGGGCGGTGGAGGCCGCGCTCCGGCCGCGCAGCCTCGACGAGGTCATCGGCCAGGAGCGGGTGCGCGAGCAGCTGTCGCTGGTGCTCGAGGCCGCCCGCGGCCGCAACCGCGCCCCCGACCACGTGCTGCTGTCCGGGCCCCCCGGCCTCGGCAAGACGACGCTCGCGATGATCATCGCCGCCGAGATGGGCAGCCCGCTGCGGCTGACCTCCGGTCCGGCCATCACCCACGCGGGCGACCTCGCCGCGATCCTGTCCGGGATGAACGACGGCGACGTGCTGTTCGTCGACGAGATCCACCGGATGTCGCGGCCCGCCGAGGAGATGCTCTACATGGCGATGGAGGACTTCCGGGTCGACGTCGTCATCGGCAAGGGGCCGGGTGCCACCGCGATCCCGCTCGAGATCCCGCCGTTCACGCTGGTCGGCGCCACCACCCGGGCCGGGCTGCTGCCGGGGCCGCTGCGCGACCGGTTCGGCTTCACCGCCCACCTCGAGTTCTACGACCCGTCCGAGCTCGACCTGATCGTGCGCCGCTCCGCGGGCCTGCTCGGCGTCGACCTCACCGACGGCGGCGCCGCCGAGATCGCCTCCCGCTCGCGCGGCACGCCCCGGATCGCCAACCGGCTGCTGCGCCGGGTGCGCGACTACGCCCAGGTGCGGGCCGACGGGGTGGTCACGCTCGACCTGGCGCACCGGGCGCTCGACCTCTACGAGGTGGACCGGTCCGGCCTGGACCGCCTCGACCGGGCGGTCCTGGACGTGCTCTGCCGCCGTTTCGGCGGGGGACCGGTCGGCGTCTCCACGCTGGCGGTCGCCGTGGGCGAGGAGCGGGAGACCGTCGAGGAGGTCGCCGAGCCGTTCCTGGTGCGGTCCGGCTTCCTCGCCCGGACCCCGCGCGGACGCGTCGCCACGCCGGCCGCGTGGCAGCACCTCGGGCTCGCGGTCCCCGCCCGGGCACCGTTCGGCGGGGCGGCCGACGAGCCTGGTCTCTTCGACACCGACGACTGACCCGCCCCGCGGCGGTGCCGGGCGCGCCGTACGACCGTGACCCGACCGTGACCACCTCGTGCCGCCTCTGGTCGGTGACCCGCCGCGACGCCGGTTACACTCGACGGCGGTCGATTCTCTCGGCTTCTGTGTCGTGCCCGGACTTCGTACTCGAGGTGTTAATCCCGTGAAAGACCTGGCAGGTTTCCTGCCTTTCGTCCTGATCGCGCTCGTCTTCTGGTTCCTGATCGTGCGCCCCCAGCGGCGTCGTCAGCACGAGCTGGCGGCGACCCAGTCGGCTCTCGGCGTCGGCACCGAGGTGATGCTCGGCTCGGGGATCTACGGCACGGTCGCCTCCGTCGAGGACGACACCCTGCATCTTCAGGTGGCACCCGGCACCATCGTGAAGGTGGCCCGCCAGGCGGTCGTGAAGGTGATCGACCGGGCCGAGGTCCCGGCCGAGCCGACCGACCCCGACGTGGGTCCCACAGACCCGGACGAGCGGCACCCGTGAGCAACCAGGACCGCCAGCGGTCGACGAGGAGCGAGTAGCAGTGGCGAGTAAGACGGCCCGTCCCGGGCGTCGGCTGATCATCTTCGCGTTGGTCGTGGCCGCGCTGTACGGCGGCGTGGCGCTGGCCGGCGAGTGGAAGCCCAAGCTGGGCCTCGACCTGCAGGGCGGTCAGCGCATCACCCTGGAGGCCAGGACCGACAACGGGCAGAAGCCCAGCGCGGCCAGCCTCGAGGAGGCACGGGGGATCATCGACCAGCGCGTCAACGGCACCGGTGTCACCGAGGCGGAGGTGTCGACCCAGGGCGGTCGCAACATCGTCGTCGAGGTCCCCGGCGCGAACCCCAAGAACCTCGTGAACGTGGTGAAGCAGACCGCGCAGCTGCGCTTCCGGCTCGTCGCCGCGGTGGGCTCGGGCCAGCCGCAGCCGTCCGGCTCGGCCAGCCCGTCCGCGAGCGGCTCCGCGTCGCCGAGCGGGTCCGCCAGCCCGTCGAGCGGTCAGTCCGCCGCCCCGAAGTCGTCGCCGACGGCGACCCCGAAGGGCCGCGCGCCGTTCGTCGCCGGAGGCGCGCACGCCGACAAGGCGAAGCCGTCGAAGTCCCCGTCCGCGAAGGCGTCGTCCGCACCCAGCACGTCGCCCACGGCCGCTCCGACCGCCACTCCGCAGGCGAACCCGAAGGGTGCGCCGGTCGACCAGCCGCTGCAGTGGATGGACAACCCCGGCACGAAGTGGCTCAAGAAGTTCGCCGCCTACACCTGCCCGACGGGCAAGACGGCGGCCGCGCCGGTGAACGACATCAAGTCGCAGCCCTTGGTGACCTGCGACGAGGACGGCAACAAGCTGCTGCTGTCCTCCGCCCTGATCGAGGGAACGCAGCTCAAGAAGGCCGAGGCGGGCATCCCGCAGAACCAGGTCCAGTGGGTCGTCAACCTGACCTTCGACAGCACCGCCCGCAAGACCTTCGCCAACGTCACCCGGCAGATCGCCAACCAGACCAGCCCGCTCACCGGGCAGCAGAAGCAGTTCGCGATCGTGCTCGACGGCAAGGTCATCTCCGCCCCCACCGTGAACGGCGTGATCCCCAACGGACAGGCCGAGATCAGCGGCAACTTCTCCCAGCAGTCGGCGCAGACCCTGGCCAACAGCCTGAAGTACGGCGCGCTGCCGCTGAAGTTCACCGTCCCCGTGGTGACCGACGAGGGTCCGACCCTGGCGGCCGACCAGCTCTCCGCGGGCCTGATCGCGGGCGCCATCGGCCTCGGCCTGGTGCTCATCTACTGCCTGCTCTACTACCGCGGTCTCGGCCTGGTCGTGGTGGCGTCGCTGTTCATCGCGGGCCTCGTGACCTACGCGGTCGTGCTGGCGATGAGCCAGGCCGTCGGGTTCACGCTCACCCTGCCGGGCATCGCCGGCCTGATCGTGGCGATCGGCATCACCGCGGACTCGTTCATCGTCTACTTCGAACGCATCCGGGACGAGATGCGGGGCGGCAAGTCCATGCGGGTCGCGGTCGAGGCCGGCTGGGTCCGCGCCCGGGCGACCTGCCTCGCCGCCGACTCCGTGTCGCTGCTGGCCGCGGTCGTGCTCTACATCTTCTCGATCGGTGTCGTGAAGGGCTTCGCGTTCGCGCTCGGCATCAGCACGGTCATCGACCTCGTGGTGTTCTTCCTGTTCACCAAGCCGATGGTGTCGTGGCTCGCGACGTTCAAGTTCTTCTCCTCCGGCCACAAGCTCTCGGGGCTGTCGCCGGACCAGGTCGGCAGCAACCGGCCCTCGGGCGCACCGCGCCCGTCGACCGTGGGAGGTAACGCCTGATGAAGCACCACACGACGCTGCTCGCTGCGCTCGCCCGCTCACTCCGCTCACACCGCCGAGGGGACCCCGCATGAGCAAGCTGTCCAACATCGGCCACGCCCTCTACGAGGGCAGGATCTCGATCGACTTCGTCGGTCGCAAGTGGCTCTGGTACTCCATCTCCGGCCTGATCGTGCTGCTCGCGGTCTACGGGCTGGTCGGCAGGGGTCTGAACTACGGCATCGAGTTCAAGGGTGGTGTCGAGTACCAAGTCTCGATGCAGGCCCAGCAGGTCGACCAGGCCAACGTGCAGAAGATCCGCGACGCGGTCGCGCAGGTGGCGAAGGACGACAACATCGACGGTGCCGCGGCGCCGATCGTGAACACGTCGGGCCCGAAGAACATCCGCATCCAGACCGAGCCGCTCGACAACGACCAGGCCACGCAGGTCTCCCAGGCGATCCAGAAGGCGGTCGGGGTCGACAGCAGCGCCATCAGCCGGGACGCCATCGGCGCGACCTGGGGTGCCCAGGTCGCCAACCGAGCCTTGCTGGGTCTCGGTGTCTTCCTGGTCCTGGTGGTGCTGTTCATCTGGGCGTACTTCCGCGAGTGGAAGATGTCCGTCGGTGCGATCGTCGCGCTGGCGCACGACCTGCTGATCACCGTCGGCGTCTACGCGCTGTCCGGCTTCGAGGTCACCCCGGCGACCGTGACCGGCATCCTGACGATCCTGGGCTTCTCGCTGTACGACACGGTCGTCGTGTTCGACAAGGTGCGCGAGAACACCAAGAACCTCGCGCGCACCCGGCAGACCTACGCCGAGGCCGCCAACCTGGCGATCAACCAGACCCTGGTCAGGTCGATCAACACCTCGATCGTGGCGCTGCTCCCGGTGGGCGCACTGCTGTACGTCGGCGTGGTCAGCCTGGGCTCCGGCGCACTCAAGGACCTCGCGCTCGCGCTGTTCGTCGGTATGGCGGCCGGCACGTACTCCTCGATCTTCATCGCGACCCCGCTCGTCGTACAGCTCAAGGAGCTCGAGCCGGGCATCCGGGCCGGCGACGCGCGGGCGATGCGGCACCGCAACCGCCGCGAGGTCGACCCGTACGCCTCGGTCCCGGTGTTCGCCGAGGACATGCCGCTCGAGGACGAGCCGGTCGCCGACGGCGACCGTGCCCGCGCCTCCGAGCACGACGACGAGCGCGGTGTGCCGGCCGGTACGTCGTCGCGTCCCGCGCGCTACACGGCGGGGGAGCGGCCCGCGTCGCGTCCGGTGTCGCCCTCGGCGTCGTCGAAGCGGGCGCAGCCGAGCCGCAAGCCACGGTCGCAGCGCGGCAAGCCGTGAGCACCGGGCCGGTGACGACCCTCGACGAGCAGCTGGACCGGTTGATCCGGGACGTTCCGGACTTCCCCCAGCCGGGGGTGGTGTTCAAGGACATCACGCCGCTCCTCGCGGACCATGACGCGTTCTCGGCCGTCGTGCGGGCGCTGGCGGATGCGGGCCGCGACGGCGACGGCAACACCGTCGTCGACAAGGTCGTCGGCATGGAGGCCCGAGGCTTCATCCTGGCCGCGCCGGTGGCCCTGGCCCTCGGTGCCGGGTTCGTCCCGGTCCGCAAGGCCGGCAAGCTCCCGGGCGAGACGCACGCGGTGTCCTACGCGCTGGAGTACGGCGAGGCGACCCTCGAGGTGCACGAGGACGGCATCGACCAGGGCGACCGGGTGCTGCTCGTCGACGACGTGCTGGCCACCGGCGGCACCGCCGACGCGACCCGTCAGCTGGTCGAGCGCTGCGGCGGCATCGTGCACGCTTTCGCCGTGCTGATGGACCTGTCGTTCCTGCACGGGCGCGACGCCATCGGCGACGTCACACTGCACAGCCTGCGGACCGTCTGACGCGCGCCCGCCCCGCACGTAGACTGGCCAGCGAGTCGACGAGGTGGGAGCTTCTGTGGCAGAGGAACGCGTAGCGAGCCCGCCCTCGAGCGCGCCCGACTCCGCCCCCGTCGACGTCGCACCGGTCGAGCACCGTCCCGCGGGCGGTGGTCCCGCGGGCCGCCGGATGCGGGCCCGCCTCGCCCGGATGGCCACCAAGAGCCAGTCCGGCAACCCGGTCCTCGAGCCGCTGTTCCGTGCGGTCAAGGCCAACCACCCCAAGGCCGACCTGGAGCTGCTGGAGCGGGCCTACGTCACCGCCGAGCGTCACCACGGCACCCAGATGCGCAAGAGCGGCGACCCGTACATCACGCACCCGCTCGCCGTCACCACGATCCTGGCCGACGTCGGCATGACCGAGCCGACGCTGGTCGCAGCGCTCCTCCACGACACGGTCGAGGACACGCCGTACACCCTCGACGAGCTGCGCCACGACTTCGGTGACGAGGTGGCGGTGCTCGTCGACGGCGTCACCAAGCTCGACAAGGTGAAGTACGGCGACGCGGCCCAGGCCGAGACCATCCGCAAGATGATCGTCGCGATGTCGCGCGACATCCGGGTGCTGGTGATCAAGCTCGCCGACCGGCTGCACAACATGCGCACGCTGCGCTACGTGCCGCAGGCCTCGCAGGAGCGGACCGCGCGCGAGACCCTCGACATCTACGCCCCGCTGGCGCACCGGCTGGGCATGAACACCCTCAAGTGGGAGCTCGAGGACCTCGCGTTCGCCACCTTGCACCCCAAGATGTACGACGAGATCGTCCGCCTCGTCGCCGAGCGGGCACCGTCGCGCGACCAGTTCCTCGCCCAGGTCATCGATCAGGTGGAGAGCGACCTGCGCGAGGCGAAGATCAAGGCGGTCGTGACCGGCCGGCCCAAGCACTACTACTCGATCTACCAGAAGATGATCGTGCGCGGCCGGGACTTCTCCGACATCTACGACCTGGTCGGGATCCGGATCCTGGTCGAGGACGACCGCGACTGCTACGCCGTGCTCGGCGTCCTGCACAACCGGTGGAACCCCGTCCCGGGGCGGTTCAAGGACTTCGTGGCGATGCCGAAGTTCAACATGTACCAGTCGCTGCACACCACCGTGATCGGGATCCAGGGCAAGCCGGTCGAGCTGCAGATCCGGACCTTCTCGATGCACCGCCGCGCGGAGTACGGCATCGCCGCGCACTGGAAGTACAAGGAGGACGTCCGCTCCGGCAAGGACACCGACCGCAGCCTGGTGGACGGCAGCGGCGACATGGCCTGGGTGCGGCAGCTGCTCGACTGGCAGCAGGAGACCGAGGACCCCGGTGAGTTCCTGGAGTCGCTCCGCTTCGAGATCAACTCCTCCGAGGTCTACGTCTTCACCCCGCGTGGCGACGTGATCGCGCTTCCCACCGGCTCCTCGCCGGTCGACTTCGCCTACGCGATCCACACCGAGGTGGGGCACCACACGATCGGTGCCCGGGTCAACGGCCGCCTCGTGCCGCTCGAGTCCAAGCTGGACAACGGCGACGTGGTGGAGGTGTTCACCTCCAAGGCGCCGAACGCCGGTCCGAGCCGGGACTGGCTGGGCTATGTCGCCTCGCCCCGGGCCCGCAACAAGATCCGCCAGTGGTTCACCAAGGAGCGCCGCGAGGAGGCCATCGAGCAGGGCAAGGACCAGATCGCCCGGCTGATGCGCAAGGAGAACCAGCCCCTCAAGCGGCTGCTCACCCACGAGACGCTCTCCACCGTCGCGGGGGAGATGCGGCTCGCCGACGTGTCCGCGCTCTACGCCGCGGTCGGCGAGGGCAACATCGGCGCCCAGACCGTCGTACGCCGGGTCATCGACCTGTTCGGCGGCGAGGAGGGCGCGACCGAGGACCTGGCCGAGGGCGTCACGATCACCACCGACGCGCGGCTCAAGCGGCCGACCGGAGGCGACGCCGGCGTCATCGTCAAGGACATCTCGGACGTGTGGGTCAAGCTCGCGAAGTGCTGCACGCCCGTCCCGGGCGACCCGATCCTCGGCTTCGTCACCCGCGGCGCCGGCGTCTCGGTGCACCGGTCCGACTGCACCAACGCAAAGGGCCTCACGTCACAGCCGGAGCGGCTCGTCGAGGTGGAGTGGGCGCCGACCGCGCAGTCGATGTTCCTGGTCAACATCCAGGTCGAGGCGCTCGACCGCAACCGCCTGCTGTCGGACATCACCAAGGTGCTCTCCGACGTGCACGTCAACATCCTCGCCGCGACCCTGCAGACCACCCGCGACCGGGTCGCCAAGAGCCGGTTCACCTTCGAGATGGCCGACCCGAAGCACCTCGGCCACGTGCTCAAGGCCGTCCGCTCGGTGGACGGCGTCTTCGACGCCTACAGAGTGACCCAGTAGCCAACGCTGACTTGGCGCATCTGGTTGCGTCAGTGCCGCTGACTTGGCGCGTCTGGTTGCGCTGGCACCGCTGACTTGGCGCGTCTGGCGACCTGGGTGCCAGGCGGTCGCCGAGTCGGCGCAAGCCGGCGCTCGTCGCCAGGGCTCCTCACGCCGTTTGCGCCGACTCGGCTCCGCCTCTCCTTCGTCGCGCCGGGCGCGACTCAGGAGAAGTCCTGTGACGCCTTGCGGGCCATCTCCAGGAACTGCCGGCGGGAGGCGAGGTTCTCCTCGAGGTCGGCGATCTTCTTTGCGTCACCGGTGGCGCGAGCCTTCTCGAGGTCGGCCTCGAGGTCGGCGCAGGCCTTCTCCAGCTTGGCGACCATGTCGTCGGCACGGGCGGACTTCTCCGGGTCGGTGCGCTGCCACTGGGCGTCCTCGACGCCGCGGATGGCCTGCTCGACCTTGCGGATCCGGCCCTCGAGCTCCTTCATCCGGTCCCGCGGCACCTTGCCGGCCGCGTCCCAGCGGTCGGCGATGTCGCGGAAGGCCTCCTTGGCGGCACGAAGGTCCGTCACCGGGACCAGCGCCTCGGCCTCGACGAGGAGCGCCTCCTTCTTCTCCGCGTTGGCGATGAACTCGGCATCGAGCTCGGCGTTCGCCTTGTCGCGGTTGCCGAAGAAGGTGTCCTGGGCACCGCGGAACCGCTGCCAGAGCTGGTCGTCGACGCCCTTGGGTGCGGGACCGGCGGCCTTCCACCGGCGCATGAGGTCGCGGTACTTGCCGGCAGTCGCGCCCCACTCGGTGGACTCGGCGAGCGCCTCCGCCTCGACGACGAGCTTCTCCTTGACCACGCGGGCCTCGTCGCGCTTCTCGTTGAGGTCGGCGAAGTGCGCCTTCCGCCTCCGGGTGTACGTCGTCCGGGCCGTCGAGAACCTGCGCCAGAGGGCGTCGTCGACCGACTTCTCGAGCCGGGGGAGCGCCTTCCACTCGTCGAGGAGCTGCCGCATCCGGTTCGCGCCGTTGCGCCAGTCGGTGCCCTGGGACAGCCGCTCGGCCTCCGAGGCGATGCGCTCCTTCTCGAGCCGGGCCTCCTCGAGCTTGCGGGCCCGCTCCGCGCGCCGTTGCTCGCGCTGCACGCCGATGTCCTTGGTCAGGGCGTCGAGCCGGGCGTCGAGAGCGGCGAGGTCACCGACCGCCTGGGCGTCCTGGAGGCTGGCGTGCACCTGCTTGACCGAGGCGGTGGCCTCGTCCGGGCCGAGCGTGCCGGCGCCCACCCGCTGCTCGAGGAGCTCCACCTCGAACGCGAGGTCCTCGTAGCGACGGACGAAGAAGGACAGCGCCTCCTCGGGAGTGGCGTCGGGCATCTGACCGACCGATCGCTCGCCGTCGGCGGTGCGCACGTAGACGGTGCCGTCGTCGTCCACGCGACCCCAGTCCCGGCCCTGCGAGTCCGGCACCGGGGTGCGGGCCGGGGTGGCGGGGACCGGCGCGGCGGGCGCCGGCGCGGGGGTCGGGCGGCGACGCGGCGGCATCGGGCGCGGCGCCGACGGGCGGGGCGCCGGCGTCGGGGGCGTGTCCGCCTGCTGCGTCGTGCGGTCGTCCTGGAGCGGCGTGCTCTCCGGCGTGCTGTCCGGGGTGTTCACCGGGCTCCCCCTGCGGTCGTCGGCTGGTCCACCACGGAAGCGTAGTCACCGCGTGCTGCGGAGTCCGACCCGCTGTCCCGCGCGTGGAGCGTGATCCACGTGACGAGGGCTGCCACGAGGAGCACGACGACGACCGCGGTCAGCACCCGCTGGCGGACCTTGCGCCGCCGCGCCCGCTCGGCCCGCCGGATCTGTTGACGCTGCACGCCGGCCCTGGCCAGCTGGCTGCGTCGTCTCTTCTTGGTGACCACGCCCGGGAGTCTAGTGCGGCGCCGCGGCGCGCCGGGTCCGTGCGGGCCCGCGCGGCGGGGCGCCGCCGGGTGCGCCGCGCCCACGTCTCCGCACGGTCGATAGGCTGCCCCGGACAGACACCCCTAGCTGGACAGGAGCGCGCGGCCGTGCTCATCGCAGGCTTCCCCGCCGGTCCGTGGGGCACCAACTGCTACGTGCTGGCCACCGGACCCGGCAGCGAGTGCGTGGTGGTGGACCCCGGCAAGGACGCCGCCGACGGCGTCGCCGAGGTGGTCCGCGAGCACCGGCTCAAGCCCGTCTCCGTCCTGGTCTCCCACGGGCACGTGGACCACATGTGGTGCGTGGCTCCGGTCGCAGGCACCTACGACGCCACCGCCTACATCCACCCGCGCGACCGGCACCTGCTGGCCGACCCGATGGCGGCGATGTCCCCGGAGACCGCCGGCATGCTGCTCGGTGGCAGGTACGAGTTCGCCGAGCCCGACTCCGTCGCCGAGCTCGCCGACCTGGAGACCCTCGAGCTGGCCGGTCTCCGTTTCACCGTCGACCACACCCCGGGCCACACCGAGGGGTCCGTGACGTTCCGGACGCCGTACGGCGAGCAGGGGGTGTCCGAGGTGATGCTGTCCGGCGACCTGCTCTTCGCCGGGTCCATCGGCCGGACCGACCTGCCCGGCGGCGACCATCCGACGATGCTGCGCAGCCTCCGCGACAAGGTGCTGCCGCTCGCCGACGACATCGTGGTCCTCCCCGGCCACGGCGAGCAGACGAGCATCGGCCGCGAGCGCGCGACGAACCCGTTCCTGCTCGACCTGCTGCGCGAGGCCGGCTCCGGCAGCGCAGCCCCGAACCGAGGTCTCTAGAACATGGCCAAGCCCACCCCGCTGAGCGGGTTCCCCGAGCTCCTGCCCGCCCAGCGGTTCGTCGAGCAGCACGTCCAGGACAGCCTGCGCCGCACCTTCGAGCTGCACGGCTTCGCCAGCCTGGAGACGCGTGCGGTCGAGCCCATGGACCAGCTGCTGCGCAAGGGGGAGACCTCCAAGGAGGTCTACGTCCTGCGCCGGCTCCAGGACGAGGGCGAGGGCACCGACACGGGCATGGGGCTGCACTTCGACCTCACCGTGCCGTTCGCGCGCTACGTGCTCGAGAACGCCGGCAAGCTGGAGTTCCCGTTCCGCCGCTACCAGATCCAGCGCGCGTGGCGGGGGGAGCGGCCGCAGGAGGGCCGCTTCCGCGAGTTCACGCAGGCCGACATCGACGTGGTGATGCGCGACGAGCTGCCGTTCCACTTCGACGTCGAAGTGGCGCGGGTGATGGCCGAGGCGCTGTCGGCGCTGCCGCTGCCGCCGATGCGGCTGCGAGTCAACAACCGCAAGCTCATCGAGGGCTTCTACCGCGGCATCGGCGCTCCGGACCCGGCCGTGGTCATCACCATCGTCGACAAGCTCGACAAGCTCCCCGCGGCCGAGGTCGCCCGGCTCCTGGTGGAGGACGGCGGTCTCGACGACGCCCAGGCCAAGCAGTGCCTGGCGCTCGCCGAGATCGAGTCGACGGACCTGTCGTTCGTCGAGCTCGTCCGCGGCCTCGGCGTCGGCGACGAGCTGCTCGACACCGGTCTCGAGGAGCTCACCGCCGTCATGGAGGGCTGCGCATCGGTGAACACCGACCGCTTCCAGGTGGTCGCCAGCCTGAGCCTGGCGCGTGGTCTGGACTACTACACCGGCACCGTCTTCGAGATCTACATGGACGGCTTCGAGAACCTGAAGTCGGTCGGTGGCGGCGGGCGCTACGACGCCCTCGCGAGCGACGGACGCACGACCTACCCGGGCGTCGGCATCTCGTTCGGCATCTCCCGGACCGTCGTACCACTGATCCAGCGCGGGCTGCTGACCGCCGACCGGTCCGTGCCCTCGGTCGTGCTCGTCGCGCTCACCGACGAGGCGGCCCGGGAGTCCGCGAACGGCGTCGCCCAGCGGCTGCGAGCACGCGGCATCGCTGCCGAGGTCGCCGCCGCTCCCCAGAAGTTCGGCAAGCAGATCCGGTACGCCGAGCGGCGCGGCGTGCCCTACGTCTGGTTCCCAGGCGCGGACGGCGCCGCGGACCAGGTCAAGGACATCCGCAGCGGTGACCAGCTCGACGCCGATCCCGACGCCTGGACACCACCCACCGACGACCTGAGGCCCCGTGTGGTCTCGACCAGCTCGACCACGCACCCGAGCAGCACCAACACCAGGGAGCAAGACAAGTGATCCGCAGCCACGACGCAGGCAGCCTCCGGGCCGAGCACGTCGGTCAGACCGTCACCCTCGCCGGCTGGGTGGCGCGCCGGCGCGACCACGGCGGCGTCGCCTTCATCGACCTGCGCGAGGCGTCCGGCGTCGTCCAGGTGGTGATCCGTGACGAGGCGGTGGCCCACCAGCTGCGCGCGGAGTACTGCCTCAAGATCACCGGCGAGGTGTCCGCCCGCCCCGAGGGCAACCAGAACCCCAACCTGCCCACCGGCGAGATCGAGGTCATCGCGGCCGCCGACGGCGGCGTCGAGGTGCTCAGCGCGGCGGCCGCGCTGCCGTTCCCGATCGACGAGCACGTGGAGGTGGGGGAGGAGGTGCGCCTCGCGCACCGCTACCTCGACCTGCGGCGCTCCGGACCCGCCGCGGCCCTCCGGCTGCGCAGCGAGGTCAACCGGGCGGCCCGTGACGTGCTCGCCGACCAGGGCTTCGTCGAGATCGAGACGCCGACCCTGACCCGGTCCACCCCGGAGGGTGCCCGCGACTTCCTGGTCCCGGCGCGCCTCCAGCCGGGCAGCTGGTACGCCCTCCCGCAGAGCCCGCAGCTGTTCAAGCAGCTGCTGATGGTCGCCGGGATGGAGCGCTACTTCCAGATCGCCCGCTGCTACCGCGACGAGGACTTCCGGGCCGACCGGCAGCCGGAGTTCACCCAGCTCGACATCGAGATGAGCTTCGTCGAGCAGGACGACGTGATCGCGCTGGCCGAGGACGTCCTCAAGGCCGTCTGGTCGCTCGGCGGGCACGAGATCAAGACCCCGATCCCGCGGATGACCTACGCCGAGGCGATGGCCCGCTACGGCAGCGACAAGCCCGACCTGCGCGTCGACCTGGAGCTCACCGACTGCACGAAGTACTTCGCGGACACCCCGTTCCGCGTCTTCCAGGCGCCGTACGTCGGTGCCGTGGTCATGCCCGGGGGAGCCAGCCAGCCGCGCAAGCAGCTCGACGCCTGGCAGGAGTGGGCCAAGCAGCGCGGCGCCCGCGGGCTCGCCTACGTCCTCGTCCAGGAGGACGGCGAGCTCGGCGGACCCGTCGCGAAGAACCTCAGCGACGACGAGAAGGCCGGCCTCGCCGAGCACGTCGGCGCGAAGCCGGGGGACTGCGTCTTCTTCGCCGCCGGTCCGGTCAAGTCCTCGCGGGCCCTCCTCGGCGCCGCTCGGCTGGAGATCGGCCGCCGGTGCGGTCTCGTCGACGAGGACGCCTGGCAGTTCCTCTGGGTCGTCGACGCCCCGCTGTTCGAGCCCGTCGACGAGGCCACGGCGGCCGGTGACGTCGCGGTCGGCAGCGGCGCCTGGACCGCGGTGCACCACGCGTTCACCTCGCCCAAGCCGGAGTGCCTCGACACGTTCGACACCGACCCCGGCAGCGCGCTGGCCTACGCCTACGACATCGTCTGCAACGGCAACGAGATCGGTGGCGGCTCGATCCGTATCCACCGCGAGGACGTCCAGAAGCGGGTGTTCGCCGTCATGGGCCTGTCCGAGGCCGAGGCGGAGGAGAAGTTCGGCTTCCTCCTCCAGGCGTTCAAGTACGGCGCGCCCCCGCACGGCGGCATCGCGTTCGGGTGGGACCGGATCTGCGCCCTGCTCGCGGGGACGGACTCGATCCGCGACGTCATCGCGTTCCCGAAGACCGGTGCCGGCTACGACCCGCTCACGGCGGCGCCGGCCCCCATCACGCCCGAGCAGCGCAAGGAGGCGGGCGTCGACGCCCGCCCGGATGCCGCCGCGAAGCCCGCGGACTGAGACCCCGGTATCACTCCGTGAACAGTCCGTGAGCTCCTGTCCAAGGCTGACCGATTCGGGGCAAATGCTTGGTATCAAACCGTTACCTCGTGTGAGCCAAACATTGATCGGCCGTCGTTTAGAGTCGCTTCGGCTTTACGTGAGGCGCGCCACGGTGATGACCCACCGAGCGAAGGCCGACGACTCGGGAAGCCGGCCTCGACCAGAAAGGTGACCATGGGTATCCAGCCCACGGAGCTGTCGACGAATGACGTCCATGAGGACGCCGTCCCCGTCAAGAAGACGGTCGCCGGTCGATCCCCGACCCAGATCGCCATGGCCCGTCTCCGGGCCGACAAGATCGCCATGACCTGCATGATCGTGGTCATCCTCTTCGTGGTGATCGCGGTGTTCGCCCCGCTGCTGACCAAGCTGTTCGGCGTCGAGCTGAACGCCGGCAACCCGGTCACCGACCTCGACCAGTTCAACTTCCCGGCCTACGGCCCGCCCGACCACGGGTTCACGTGGAAGGCCCCGCTCGGCATCGAGCCGAACACCGGTGACGACCTGCTGGCCGAGTGGTTCTACGGCGCGCGCACCTCGCTGTTCGTGGCCACCGTCTCGACCGTGGCCGCCACCCTGATCGGTGTCGTCGTCGGGCTCCTCGCCGGGTTCAGCCGCGGCTGGCTCGACCGGATCATCAACTTCTTCATCGACGTCTTCCTGTCGCTGCCGTTCATCCTGGTGGCGCTGGCCGTGGCCCCGATCCTGGTCGGCCGGTTCGGTGCGCAGCCCGGGAAGCTCGTGTACTGGCAGTTCGCCTCCCTGCTGATCGTGCTCGCGCTGTTCGGCTGGATGACCCTGGCCCGCCTCGTGCGCGGCGAGGTCCTCTCGCTCCGTGAGCGCGAGTTCGTCCAGGCCGCCCGCGTGATCGGCGTGCCGACACGGCGGATCCTGTTCAAGGAGCTGCTGCCGAACCTCATCGCCCCGATCATCGTCTCCATCTCGCTGGGCCTGCCGGCCTTCGTGACCGCCGAGGCCGGCCTGGCCTTCCTCGGCATCGGCGTCACCGGCTACCCGTCGTGGGGCCAGACGATCAACAAGGCCGTGAACTTCTTCAACACCTACCCGCTTTACCTCTACGCGCCGGTGCTGGGGATCCTCGTCCTCGTCATGGCGCTGAACCTGCTCGGAGACGCCGTCCGCGACGCCTTCGACCCCAAGACTCGCCGGTAATCACACCGGTCCGAGAGAGCATCGACCAGCCGAGAAAGGTGGGTACATCTAGATGCGTATGAAGAAACCAGCCGTGGTTCTTGCCACAGCTGCCCTGATGACGCTCGCTGCCTGTGGTGGTGGCAGCGGGAACAAGTCATCCAGCGACACTCCGACCCAGGGAGAGGGAGGCAACGCCGGTTCGTTCAAGAACGCCGACGCGAAGGCTCCCGTCGCCGTGCCGGGCGACGCGGCCCAGGGGGGCACCTTCACGGTGCTCACCAACCAGGTCCCGTCGACCCTCGACCCGACGCAGGCGTACTTCGTCGACTCGACCGCGATCCTGTCCGACCTGGTGCTCCGCTCGCTGACGCAGTACGCGTACGACGCGGACTCCAACGACATGCAGCTGATCCCGGACATGGCGACCGACCTCGGCCGTCCGTCCGAGGACAACAAGGCGTGGACGTTCACGCTGCGTGACGGCCTGAAGTACGAGGACGGCACCCCGGTCAAGGCCGAGGACGTCGCGTACGCCGTCAAGCGCTCCTTCGCGATCGCCGAGCTGCCGGACGGCCCGACGTACCAGACGACGTTCTTCCTGGACGGCGACAAGTACAAGGGTCCGTTCAAGGACAAGGGCGCGTACAAGGGCGTCGAGGTCAACGGCAACGACATCACCATCAAGATGCGTCGTCCGTTCACCGACATGGACTACTACGCCTCGTTCCCGGCGTTCACCGCGATCCCGCAGGCGAAGGACAACCCGGAGACCTACGGCAAGAAGCCGCTGGCGACCGGCCCCTACAAGTTCGCCGACTACAAGCCGGGCTCCGAGCTCAAGCTGGTCAAGAACGACCAGTGGGACCCGAACACCGACCCGGGCCGCATCCAGGCCGTCGACGGGTGGGACTTCAAGTTCGGCCAGGACACCGCCAAGCTCGAGAACGTCATCATCAACGACCAGGGCTCCGCGCAGACCACGCTGACCTACGACAACGTGACGCCGTCGTCCTACCGTTCGATCTCGGCCGACAAGAACCGCCTCGTGACCGGCACCTCGCCGTGCACGTACATGTGGTTCATCGACTACACGAAGATCAAGGAGCTCGAGGTCCGTCAGGCCCTCGGCTGGGCGTACCCGTACGAGGCGGCCTGGAAGGCCGGCGGTGAGATCACCGGTCTGACCCGCGTCCCCGGCACCGCGATCCTGCCCCCGGGCACCGCCGGTCGTGTCGACTACCAGGCCCTGCCCGGCCAGGACGGCAAGACCACGGACCCGGCCAAGGCCAAGGAGCTCCTGAAGAAGGCCGGCTACGCGCCGGGCGAGTACGAGATCAAGTTCCTGTTCGCGACCGACGACGACAACGCCGTCGCCGCGAAGAACGAGATCGTCAAGGGCCTCACCGCCGCCGGCTTCAAGGCCACCCCGATCGCCTCGACCCTCGAGACGATCCGCACCGACCGCACCGACCCGAAGTCGCCGATCAACGTCCGCTCCAGCGGCTGGTGCTCGGACTGGCCGACCGGCGGTTCGTGGTTCCCGGCTCAGTGGGCCGGCAGCCTGGTCGGGCTCGAGGGCATGCCGAACCCCGCCCAGTTCAAGGAGGCCGCCATGGACACGGAGCAGGACAAGATCCTGGACACCATGACGCCCGAGGAGGCCGCCAAGGCCTGGGGTCAGTTCGACAAGACCATGGAGACGAAGTACTACCCCGCGGTCAACACCGGTTACTCCGGCACGGCCATGATCCACGGCTCCAAGGTCGGTGGCATGGAGAACGACAACGTGCGCGGCATGCCGACGTTCGCCCAGATGTACATCACCAAGTGATCCAAGCCCGGTGACGGTCTCCGTCGCCGAGTGTGCAACTCGATGGGGGCGGGCCTTGACGGCCGCCCCCATCGGGACGCACGAACCCTGATCCACCCCTATATCGACTGATCGCCGACCCGGCGTACTGTCGGGTCACCACCGCCTGGTCGCGCCACAAGCGGGCCTGGACGGTCGCCCACTCCGACGCAAGAGGAGTCACCACGGATGTTTGGCTACATCGTCCGTCGCGTCATCTCGGGGCTGCTCGTGCTCCTCGTGGTGTCCATGGCAGTGTTCGCGCTGTTCTTCTACGGCCCCGCCAACCCCGCGCTCGCCTACTGCCCCGAGACGCACTGCACGCCGCAGCGACTCGAGAACATCACCAAGCAGCTCGGCCTCGACCGACCGGTCGCCGAGCAGTACGGCGAGTACATGAAGGGCATCGTCGCCGGCAACGACTTCCAGGCCGGCGCCATCACCATCAAGTGCGACGCGCCCTGCCTGGGTGTCTCCTTCAAGCTGCGGGTCAACGTGACCGACTACCTGCTCGCGCGGTTCCCGGCGACCCTGTCGATCGCCCTCGGCGGAGCCGTCATCTTCCTGCTCGTCGGCGTCAGTAGCGGCATCTTCGCCGCCAGACGAAGAGGCACGCTCGCCGACAAGGGCATCGTCGGCGTCAGCCTGATCATCAACGCGATCCCGTACTACCTGCTGGCGCTGCTGGCCTACCTGCTGCTGATCAGCAAGTGGGGCATCTTCCCCGAGAGCGGCTACCACGGGCTGTTCACCGAGGGCCCGGTCGCCTGGTTCAAGGGCCTCATCCTGGCCTGGCTGGTGGTCGGCATCTCCTCCTCGACGCAGTACGCCCGCTTCAGCCGCGGCTCGATGATCGAGTCGATGAACGAGGACTACGTGCGCACCGCGCGGGCCAAGGGGCTCAGCGAGCGCCGGGTGACGCTCAGGCACGCCCTGCGTGCCGCGATCGTCCCCGTGGTCACGATCTTCGGCCTGGAGTTCGCCTACCTGCTCGCCGGCACGATCTTCACCGAGCGGATCTTCGACATCCAGGGGATCGGCCTGACCGGCCTGCAGGCCATCGGCACCAAGGACCTGCCCATCATCTCCGCCACCGTCCTGATCGGCGCCGCGTTCATCGTGGTGGCCAACCTGTTCGTGGACATCATCTACAGCGTCATCGACCCGAGAGTGCGCCTGTCATGACCGAGACCACCTACCGCCCCGACGAGCGTTCGGCGGGGGCGGGCTCCAGCAGCGAGCCCTACCTCGTCGTCGACGACCTCACCGTGCGGTTCCCGACCGCGGACGGCCTGGTCCAGGCCGTCACGGGCATGAGCTACACCCTCGAGCAGGGCAAGACGCTCGGCATCGTCGGCGAGTCCGGCTCCGGCAAGAGCGTGTCGTCCATGGCGATCATGGGGCTGCACGACTACAAGCGGACCCGGATGTCCGGCTCGATCCGCGTCGGCGGCCGCGAGGTGATCGGCCTGTCGAGCGAGAAGATGCGCTCGATCCGCGGTGGCGACGTCGCGATGATCTTCCAGGACCCGCTGACCTCGCTGCACCCCTTCTACAGCATCGGGTCGCAGATCTCGGAGGCCTACCTGGCGCACAACAGCGTCTCCAAGTCGCAGGCCCGGACCAAGGCGATCGAGATGCTCGACCGCGTGGGCATCCCGCAGCCGAAGAGCCGCGTCGACGACTTCCCGCACCAGTTCTCCGGTGGCATGCGCCAGCGCGCGATGATCGCGATGGCCCTGGTCAACGACCCCAAGCTGCTGATCGCCGACGAGCCGACCACGGCGCTCGACGTGACCGTGCAGGCGCAGATCCTGGACCTGCTCCAGGAGCTCCAGCGGGACTTCAACTCGGCGATCATCATCATCACCCACGATCTCGGCGTGGTGGCCGAGATGGCGGACGAGGTGCTGGTCATGTACGGCGGCCGGGCCGTCGAGCACGGGCCGACCAAGGAGCTGCTCACCCACCCGGAGATGCCCTACACGTGGGGCCTGCTCTCGAGCGTCCCGGACGTCAGCGCCGACACGTCCGCTCGGCTGATCCCGATCCCGGGCAACCCGCCGAGCCTGCTCGACCCGCCGACCGGCTGTCCGTTCCACCCGCGCTGCGCGCACGTGGACAAGGTGCCCGGCGACCTGTGCCGGACCGAGCTGCCCGACCTCGTCGTCGGCAACCGCCCCGGTCACACGAAGCGGTGCCACCTGGCGAACCCGGACGAGATCTACGAGGCCGAGGTGCTGCCGGAGATCGCACCGGACCTCGTCGAGCTGACCCTGGCCGACTCCGACCAGACCGGCGCGGCAGACCAGTCCGGCCACGACGCGACGCCCGGTGCCGGGTCCGTCGCACCCGAGAAGCGGTGACGAGACAATGACATCCATGACACGACCCGACGTCGCCGCTGCCTCGAGCACCACGGACGGCGACCGAAGCGGCCAGCCCATCCTCGAGGTCAACGACCTCAAGAAGTACTTCCCGATCAAGTCCTCCGGGATCATCCGACGCAGCATCGGCTCGGTGCAGGCGGTCGACGGTGTCTCGTTCCAGGTCCAGCGCGGCAGCGCGCTCGGCCTGGTGGGGGAGTCCGGGTGCGGGAAGTCCACCACCGGCCGGCTGATCACCCGGCTCTACGACCCGACCGTCGGGCTCGATGAAGTTCGACGGCCGCGAGATCGGCCAGCTGTCGAACAAGCAGATGCTGCCGCTGCGCAGCGAGATCCAGATGATCTTCCAGGACCCGTACTCCTCGCTGAACCCGCGGCACACGGTCGGCACGATCGTCGGCACGCCGCTGCGGGTGCACAAGATGGTGCCTGAGAACAAGGTGCTCGACCGGGTCCGCGAGCTGCTCGAGGTCGTCGGCCTGAACCCCGAGCACTACAACCGCTACCCGAACGAGTTCTCCGGTGGCCAGCGCCAGCGCATCGGCATCGCCCGCGCACTCGCCCTGCAGCCGAAGCTCCTGGTCGCCGACGAGCCGGTCTCCGCGCTCGACGTGTCGATCCAGGCCCAGGTCGTGAACCTTCTGCAGGACGTGCAGAAGGAGTTCGGGATCGCGTTCCTGTTCATCGCCCACGACCTGGCGGTCGTGCGGCACTTCTGCCCCGAGATCGCGGTCATGTACCTCGGCAAGATCGTCGAGATCGCCGACCGCGAGACGCTCTACGGCACCCCGCACCACCCCTACACGCAGGCGCTGCTGTCGGCCGTGCCGGACGTCAAGCAGGCCGCCGTCGGTGGCCGCCGCGAGCGGATCCGGCTCGAGGGCGACGTGCCCAGCCCGATCAACCCGCCGTCCGGCTGCCGGTTCCGCACCCGCTGCTGGATGGCCCAGGACATCTGCGCGAGGGTCGAGCCGCCGCTGCTGCAGATCGGCAAGACCCACAAGGTGGCCTGCCACTTCGCGGGCGAGTACGGCTCGATGCCGACCAGCCCGATCACGCTGAGCGCGCTCGGCGTCGACGGACAGGGCAACAAGATCTCCGGAGCCGACGCATCCACCGAGGACTATCAGCCGCTCGGGCTACGCCGAGACCTGGACCGACGTGGCGACCCACAAGAAGCGGTCCGACTCCCTGGTGGGAGCCGCAGGCCTCGGCGTCGGGATGACGGACGAGCAGCGGGGCGAGGGCGGCACCCGCCGCTGACCCCGCGGCCGACGGTTGCCGCCGCACCGGTGGATAGGGTGACCGGCGTGGACGGGCTCTTCGACATGGGTGCTCCGACGGGCCGAGGCGACGCCGGCGGGTCGGGGGGCACCCTCGCCGGCAACGCGCACTCCTCGGCGCCCCTGGCCGTCCGGATGCGGCCGCGCACGCTCGACGAGCTCGTCGGCCAGCAGCACCTGCTGGCCCCGGGCTCGCCGCTGCGCCGGCTGATCGAGGGGGACCAGCCGATGTCCCTGCTGCTGTGGGGACCGCCCGGCACCGGCAAGACCACGATCGCCTCGATCGTCAGCCAGGCCACCAACCGGCGCTTCGTCGAGGTCTCGGCCGTCGCCGCCGGGCGTCAAGGAGGTGCGAGCGGCGATCGACTCCGCCCGCAACCAGCTGGTCCGCGGCGGGCCGGAGACGGTGCTGTTCGTCGACGAGGTGCACCGGTTCACCAAGGCGCAGCAGGACGCCCTGCTCCCCGGTGTCGAGAACCGCTGGGTGACGCTCGTGGCGGCCACCACCGAGAACCCCTTCTTCTCGGTGATCTCGCCACTGCTGTCGCGCTCGCTGCTGCTGACACTCGAGCCGCTCACCGACGACGACATCCGCGGCGTGGTCGCCGACGCGCTCACCGACGAGCGTGGACTGGGCGACGAGGTGAAGCTCGACGACGAGGCCCTCGACCACCTGGTGCGGCTGGCCGGCGGCGACGCCCGGCGCGCGCTGACCTACCTCGAGGCCGCGGCCGGTGCGGCCGTCGCCCGGGGCCTCGACACGGTCGACCTGGCCACCACCGAGACCGCCGTCGACCGCGCCGCCGTGCGCTACGACCGGCAGGGCGACCAGCACTACGACGTGATCAGCGCGTTCATCAAGTCCGTGCGGGGCTCGGACGCCGACGCGTCGCTGCACTACCTGGCCCGGATGGTCGAGGCGGGGGAGGACCCGCGCTTCATCGCGCGCCGGCTGGTGATCCTGGCCAGCGAGGACATCGGGCTGGCCGACCCGACAGCGCTCACGACCGCGGTGGCGGCCGCGCAGGCGGTCCAGCTCATCGGCATGCCGGAGGCCCGGCTGAACCTCGCCCAGGCGACGATCGCGCTGGCGCTGGCCCCCAAGTCGAACGCGGTGACCACGGCCATCGAGGCAGCGTCGGCCGACGTACGCGCCGGCAAGATCGGTCCGGTGCCGGCCCACCTGCGCGACGCCCACTACGGCGGGTCCAAGAAGCTCGGGCACGGCACCGGCTACGTCTACGCGCACGACGAGCCGTTCGGGATCGCCGAGCAGCAGTACGCCCCGGACGTCGTCGCCGACGTGGAGTACTACCGCCCGACGTCGCTCGGGGCGGAGGCCGGTCTCAAGGAGCGGTGGCACCGGGTGCGCAGTCTCATCCGCGGCGGCCGAGGGTAGGGTCGACTGCTATGACACCGGCCCTGATCGTCACCGTCGCGGCCGTCGCCGTCGTGGTGGCGGCCGGAGCGGTCGCGCTGCGGGCGTCGCGCCGGGAGCGCCGCCGACTCGCCGCCCAGGTCGAGTCCGCGCACGCCGACGTGGAGGCCCTGCGGGCCCGCGTCGAGGAGCTCTCCCGGGAGCTGTCCACGAGCACGCCCGGCGTCACCGGGCCGGATGCCCGCGAGTTCGTGATCACCAGCCTTCCCGACGGCACCCTGCGCGGGACCCTCGCCGCCGCCGACGACGAGCCGGCCACGACCACCACCTCCAGCCCGTTGTCGGCCGGGGAGTTCGCCTCCGTGGCGCTGGGCGAGTCCCTGGTCCGCCTGCTCTCCCTCGGGTACGGCGTGCGGCGGGCGCTCACCGCCGAGAGCCGCAACCGGATCCGTTTCGAGATGCGGCGCGAGGTCAAGCGCTCGCGCCGTCAGCGGCGCCGCGACCTCAAGGAGGCGAAGCGGCACCTGCGCGCCGACCAGCGCGCCGACCTGACCGAGGACGCCGCATGAACCACCCCACGCGAATGCTCGCTCCGCTCCGCTGCGCGCAGGGACCCCGGGACACCGGAGACGAGCGATGAGCCGCGCGCTGTGGTTCGTCGCCGGGGCCGGCGCCGGGGCCTACGCGCTGATGAAGGCCCGCCGGGCCGCTGAGGCGTTCACGCCCGAAGGGCTCGCGGACCGGCTCGCCGGCCTCTCGGTGGGCGCCCGGCTCTTCGGGGAAGAGGTCCGGGCCGGCATGGCCGAGAAGGAAAACGACTTGCGTGAGCGCGTCGGCCTCACGCTCCATGGACAGACCACGACACCCGAGCTGACAGCCGGCTCGGCGACGAGAGAGGGCAACGACTGATGGACACCGCGGACATCCGCCGCCGGTTCATTGAGCACTTCGAGAAGGCCGGACACACGGCCGTGCCCTCGGCCCCGCTCCTCGTCGACGACCCGAACCTGCTGTTCGTGAACGCCGGCATGGTGCAGTTCAAGCCCTACTTCCTGGGCCAGGAGACGCCGAGCTACAAGCGGGCGGTCAGCGTGCAGAAGTGCGTGCGCACCCCCGACATCGAGGACGTCGGCAAGACCACCCGGCACGGCACGTTCTTCGAGATGTGCGGCAACTTCTCCTTCGGCGACTACTTCAAGGAAGGCGCGATCGAGCTCGCGTGGGACCTGGTCACCAAGTCCCGCGAGGACGGCGGCTGGGGGCTCGAGGAGAGCAAGCTCTACCCGAGCGTCTACGCCGAGGACCCCGAGGCGGTCGCGCTCTGGAAGAAGATCACCGGCCTGCCCGACGAGCGGATCCTGCGGCTGGGCAAGAAGGAGAACTACTGGTCGATGGGCGTGCCCGGCCCGGGCGGCCCGTGCTCGGAGATCCTCTACGACCGCGGCGACGCGTACGGACCAGCCTTCGACCCCACCTCCCTGGGGCCGGACATGCCCGTCGAGCTCGAGGACCGCCTGCTGGAGATCTGGAACCTCGTCTTCATGCAGGACGAGCTCTCCGCGGTCCGGTCCAAGGCCGACTTCGACATCGCCGGGTCGCTGCCGAAGAAGAACATCGACACCGGCATGGGCCTGGAGCGGGTCGCGTTCCTGATGCAGGGCTGCGACAACATGTACGAGATCGACGTGATGTTCCCGGTCATCGAGAAGGCCGAGCAGCTGACCGGCAAGAAGTACGGCGCCGACCACGGCGACGACGTGCGCTTCCGGGTCGTCGCGGACCACGTGCGCAGCTCGATGATGCTCATCGGCGACGGCGTCACCCCGGGCAACGAGTCCCGCGGCTACGTGCTGCGACGGCTGCTCCGGCGCGCCGTACGCTCGATGCGGCTGCTGGGGTACGACGACCCCGCGCTCCCCGAGCTGATGCCGGTGAGCCGCGACAAGATGGCCGAGACGTACACCGACCTGCGCTCCGACTGGGAGCGGATCTCGCGCGTGGCGTACGCGGAGGAGGAGGCGTTCCGCCAGACCCTGCGCACCGGCACGACGATCTTCGACCTCGCGGCGCAGGAGGCGAAGGGCGGCGGCCAGACCCAGCTGTCGGGCAGCAAGGCGTTCGCGCTGCACGACACCTACGGCTTCCCGATCGACCTGACCCTGGAGATGGCCTCCGAGCAGGGGCTCTCGGTCGACGAGGAGGGCTTCCGCCGGCTGATGACCGAGCAGCGCGACCGCGCGAAGGCGGACGCGAAGGCCAAGAAGGGCCAGCACCGCGACGCGCAGGCCTACCGCGAGGTCGCGGACGGCCTCGGCCGCCCGGTCGAGTTCACCGGCTACTCCGAGGTCGTCTCGGAGGCGACCGTGAGGGGCCTGGTCGACCCCAGCGGCGTGGTCACCTCCGCGCGGGCCGGCGACGAGGTGGAGCTGGTGCTCGACCGCACGCCGTTCTACGCCGAGGGCGGCGGTCAGCTCGCGGACCAGGGGGTCCTCGAGCTCGGCAACGGTGCCCGCATCCAGGTGCTCGACGTGCAGTCGCCGATCAGCGGCCTGGTCGTGCACCAGGTCAAGGTGCTCGACGGGGAGGTGACCGTCGGCCAGCAGGGCCAGGCGCTCGTCGACATCGAGCGGCGCAAGTCGATCAGCCGCGCGCACACCGCGACGCACATGGTGCACAAGGCGTTCCGCGAGGCTCTCGGCGAGACCGCGACCCAGGCGGGCTCCGAGAACGCTCCGGGCCGGTTCCGGTTCGACTTCTCCGCCAGCGGCGCGGTGCCCGCGTCCGCGATGGCCGACGTCGAGGCGCGGGTCAACGACCTGGTGCTCGCCGACCTCGGCGTGCACGCGGAGATCATGACCCAGGACGAGGCGCGCCGATCCGGTGCGATGGCGCTGTTCGGCGAGAAGTACGGCGACGAGGTCCGCGTGATCTCGGTCGGCGACTGGGCCCGCGAGCTCTGCGGCGGCACGCACGCCGGCCGCTCCGGTCAGCTCGGCGTGATCAAGCTGCTCGGCGAGTCGTCGATCGGCTCCGGCGTGCGCCGCGTCGAGGCGCTGGTCGGTGCCGACGCCTACCGGTTCCTGGCGCGTGAGCACACGCTCGTCGCGCAGCTGAGCGAGGCGCTCAAGGCGCGGCCTGAGGAGCTGCCCGACCGGGTCAACGACCTGGTCGAGCGGCTGCGCACCGCGGAGAAGGAGATCGAGCGGGTCCGGGTGCAGCAGCTGCTCGCGGCGGCGGGCCAGCTCGCGGGTTCGGCCAAGGACGTCTACGGCGTCTCGTTCGTCGGCCACCGCGCCGACGGCGCGGGTGCGGGCGACGTGCGCAAGCTCGCGCTCGACGTGCGCGGCCGGCTGCCGCAGGGCAAGCCGGGTGTGGTCGCGGTGATCGGCTCGACCAACGGCAAGCCGGCGGTCGTCATCGCGGTCAACGACGCGGCGCGCACCTGGGGCATCTCCGCGAACGCGCTGGTGAAGGCGGCGGCGGGTGCCCTCGGCGGCAGCGGCGGCGGCAAGGACGACGTGGCCCAGGGCGGCGGCGCCGACGTGAGCCACGCCGACCAGGCGCTCGTCGAGGTCGAGCACGAGGTCGGTCGCGCGGCCACCCAGCGCTGATGCGCCGCGGCGTGCGGATCGGCGTCGACGTCGGTGACGTGCGGATCGGGGTGGCCCGCTCCGACCCCTCCGGCCTGATCGCGACCCCGGTCGAGACCGTGCGTCGCGGCGCCGGCGACCTGGCCCGGCTGGCCGCGATCGCCGCCGAGGAGGACGCCGTCGAGGTGGTGGTCGGGCTGCCGCGCTCGCTCTCGGGCGGGGAGGGGCCCGCTGCGGCCAAGGTGCGGGCCTTCGCCGCCGAGATCGCCGGCGCCGTGGCTCCGGTGCCGGTCCGGCTGTGTGACGAGCGGCTGAGCACCGTCACGGCCGAGTCGGTGCTGCGCGGTCAGGGCAGGAAGGGGCAGAAGCGACGCGCGGTCGTGGACCAGGCGGCGGCCGTGGTGATCCTGCAGAATGCTCTGGACAGCGAGCGCGGCACGGGGGTCGCACCGGGGGAGCCGGTCCCGGTTCGGTAGCGTCGGGCTCCGCGTCCGCCTCCGTAGGCGGGCACGTCAGCGGAGACCAGACGGCGAGCGGGGCGTCGACCACGGATAGGTGTGAGCGATCAGTTGAGCGATCTGGGACTTGAACTCGGGCACGAGAAGCGCCATCGCCCACGCCGGGGCTTCGGTTGCCTCGCGGTGCTGGTGGCCCTCGCGGTCCTCGTCGGCGGCGGCTACCTCGCCTACTCCTACGGCCTGTCCGCCCTCAAGGACCGGCTGAGCGGTCCCCCGGACTACACGGGCGCCGGCACCGGGCAGGTGGTCGTCGAGGTCAAGGACGGCGACGCCGCGACCGACATCGGCACCACTCTCGTCGACAAGGGCGTGGTGAAGTCCGTGCAGGCGTTCACCGACGCGGCCCGGAAGGACTCCAAGTCGGTGGGCATCCAGGTCGGCTTCTACAAGATGAAGAAGCAGATGTCCGCCAAGGCAGCGCTCGCGGTGCTGGTCGACCCCAAGAACCGCTCGCGCTCGGTGGTCACGATCCCCGAGGGGTTCACGGTCGACCAGATCGTCGCGACGCTGGCGAAGAAGACCAAGTTCTCGAAGAAGCAGTACACCAAGGTCCTCGACAACCCGTCGAGCATCGGGCTCCCGTCGTACGCCAAGGGCAACGCGGAGGGCTACCTCTTCCCGGCGACCTACGAGCTGCCGCCGAACTCCACGCCGAAGTCCATCCTCACGACGATGGTGCAGCGGTGGGACCAGGCCGCCCAGGAGGCGGACATCGAGGGCGCCGCCCAGCAGCTCGGCTACACGCCGGAGCAGCTGATGGTGGTGGCCAGCCTGGTCGAGGCGGAGTCCAACCGCGACGAGGACCGCGGCAAGGTCGCCCGCGTGATCTACAACCGGCTGGAGACCGGCAAGACCGACAAGCTCCTGCAGATCGACGCCACCGTGAACTACGGCATCGGCCGCAACCTCGGTGTCGGGCTGACCACCGACGACCTGCAGGTCGACTCGCCGTACAACACCTACCGGAACCCCGGTCTGCCGCCGACGCCGATCGAGGCGCCGGGCGACGCCGCCATCGAGGCGGCCGCGCACCCGACCGACGGGCCGTGGATCTACTACGTGACGGTCAACCTGCGCACGGGCGAGACCAAGTTCACCGAGAACTACGACACCTTCCTGAAGTACAAGGCCGAGTTCAAGGAGTACTGCCGTACCCAGTCCGACAACTGCTGACCGGCCCGCCGACCAGCACCGCCGCCGCTGCGCCGTCGTCGGCACGCCGATCCGGCACTCGCTGTCGCCCGTGCTGCACCGGGCGGCCTACGCCGAGCTCGGGCTCGACTGGACCTACGACGCGTACGAGCTCGCCGCGGACGACCTGCCGGCATTCCTCGACGGCCTGGACGGGCGCTGGCGAGGGCTGTCCCTCACCATGCCGCTCAAGCGCGCGGTGCTGCCGCTGGCCGACGCCGTCACCGACCGCGCCGCGCAGGCCGCGGCCGCGAACACGCTCGTGCTCGACGGCCGGCGCCGCACGGGCCACAACACCGACGTCCCGGGAGCGGTGGCCGCCGTCCGCGAGCGGTACGACGGTCCGCTCGACCGGGCGGTCATCCTCGGCGGTGGGGCCACGGCGACCTCGACGATGCTCGCGCTGGCCGACCTCGGCTGCGCCGACGTCACGCTGATGGTCCGCGACCCGGCCCGCGCCACGGAGGTGCTGGCCGCGGCCGGCCGGCACCCACGGCGTCCGGCGATCACGGTGCGTCGCCTGGCGGACGGGCCGGTCGACACCGACCTGCTGGTCTCGACGATCCCGGCGAGCGCGCAGGACGACGAGGTGCTCCGCCTCGCGGAGCCCGCCGGCGTGGTCTTCGACGTGGTCTACGACCCGTGGCCCACGCCGCTGGCGGCCTTCGCGCGATCGTCCGGCCGCGTGCTGGTCGCCGGTCTCGACCTGCTCGTGCACCAGGCGGTGCTCCAGGTCGAGCTGATGACCGGCGAGCACGGCGTGCCGGTGGACCTGCTCCGTGCCGCCGGTCGCGACGCGCTGGCGGCGCGCGGCTGACCTCGCCCGCGCTCGCCGTGCTGGTCCTCCACAACCGGGCGCTTCGGCCGCGCCCGGCCTCAGACATGCCCTAGGGTCGCCTGCTGTGACCTGGGACCTCGCACCTGCCCTCGTGTCCGGCGTCGCCGGTCTCGCCGGGGGTCTGGTGATGCCGGCGGTGCTCGCGCGGCTGCCGGAGCCCGAGCCGGACCCGGAGCCGGAGCCGGGCGGCGCGGTCGACGGACTGGTGCCCGCCGAGAACGAGGCGGAGTTCGCCCGTCCGGTCGACGAGCCCAAGGAGCTCTACGCCGCGATGGCCGCCCGTCGCGGCGTCCGGGTCGGCATCGTCGTGGCCTCGACGCTGGTGGCCGCGCTCGTCGGTGCCCGGATCGGGTGGAGCTGGTCGCTGCTGTTCCTCGTCTACCTCGTGCCGGTCGGCGTCGCCCTCGCCGTCGTGGACTGGCGCACCCGCTACCTGCCCACGAGGCTGATCGGGCCGTCGTACGTCGTGGTGGGGGTGCTCGCGGTGGTGGCCTCCGCGCTGTCCTCGGACTGGCTGTCGCTGCGCAGCGCCGCGATCGGCTGGATCGGCTGCTTCGTGGTGTTCTTCCTGCTGTGGTTCGCGAGCCCGCGCGCGATGGCCTACGGAGACGTCCGGCTCGCCGGGCTCCTCGGACTGGCGGTCGGCTGGGAGGGCGTCGCCCAGGTGGTGATCGGGATGTTCACCGCCTTCCTGCTGCTCGCCGTCGTCGGCTCGCTGCTGTCGGTCGTGAAGGTCTTCCACCGCCGGCACACGCCGTTCGGGCCGTTCCTGCTCATCGGCGCGCTGGTCGGCGTCACCTTCCCGCTGCAGGTGCTGAACGGCTACGCCGCCGTCGTCAACGGGGTCGTCTCGCTCTTCGCCTAGGTCGTGTCTGGAAATGATGGGGTCAGGGCGGGCGTGGCATCCGCGCCGCAGCATCGACAGACACCACCGGAGCGCTGGACGCCCTCCCGGGGCGCGGCCGCCCGCGTGAAAGACTGGCCGGCATGCTGCGCTGGCTCACCGCCGGCGAGTCCCACGGTCCGGGTCTCGTCGCCGTCCTCGAGGGACTGCCCGCCCACGTCCAGGTGACGACGGCGGACATCGTCGACGCGCTCGCCCGGCGGCGGCTGGGCTACGGACGCGGCGCCCGGATGAAGTTCGAGCAGGACCAGGTCGACGTCATCGGCGGCCTTCGGCACGGCCGCACCCTCGGCAGCCCCATCGCGATCCGCGTGGGCAACACCGAGTGGCCCAAGTGGGAGAAGGTGATGGCGGCCGACCCGGTCGACGAGGCCGAGCTCGAGGCACTCGCGCGCAACGCCGCCCTCACCCGGCCCCGGCCCGGGCACGCCGACCTGGTGGGCATGCAGAAGTACGACTTCGACGAGGCCCGGCCGGTCCTGGAGCGGGCGTCCGCGCGGGAGACGGCGGCACGCGTCGCTCTGGGCGCGGTGGCCGCGAAGTTCCTCGAGCAGGCCGTCGGGGCCGAGGTCGTCTCCCACGTCGTCGCGATCGGCACCGCGAAGGCGCCGGCCGGCTCGGTCCCGGTGGCCGCGGACGTGGCCGCCCTCGACGCGGACCCGGTCCGCTGCCTCGACGCCGACGCCAGCAAGGCGATGCAGGCCGAGATCGACCAGGCCCACAAGGACGGCGACACCCTGGGCGGTGTCGTCGAGGTCGTCGTGCACGGCCTCCCGCCGGGGCTCGGCTCCCACGTGCACTGGGACCGTCGCCTCGACGCGCGGCTGGCCGGTGCGCTCATGGGCATCCAGGCGATCAAGGGCGTCGAGGTCGGTGACGGCTTCGAGCTCGCGGCCACTCCGGGCTCGCAGGCGCACGACGAGATCGTGCCCACCGCCGACGGGATCCGGCGCACGTCCGGCCGCTCCGGCGGCACCGAGGGCGGCATGTCGACGGGCGAGACCCTGCGGGTGCGGGCCGCGATGAAGCCGATCGCCACCGTGCCGCGGGCGCTGCGCACGATCGACGTGAGCACCGGCGAGGAGACCGTGGCTCACCACCAGCGCTCGGACGTGTGTGCGGTGCCGGCGGCCGGGATCGTGGCCGAGGCGATGGTCGCCCTGGTGCTGGCCGACGTGGTCCTGGAGAAGTTCGGCGGCGACTCGGTGGGGGAGACCCGGCGCAACGTCGAGGGGTACCTCTCCTCGCTGAGGTACTCGTGACCGCTGCCGTCCCGCGCGTCGTCCTGGTCGGGCCGATGGGCGCGGGCAAGACCACCGTCGCCGACCTGCTCGGCGCCCGCTGGGGCGTGAGCGTGCGCGACACCGACCACGACGTCGAGGCGTCCGCCGGCAAGTCGATCTCCGAGATCTTCGTCGACGAGGGCGAGGTCGGCTTCCGGGCCCGCGAGCGCGCCGCCGTCGCAGCGGCGCTGGAGGCGCACCCGGGGGTGCTCGCGCTCGGCGGCGGCGCGGTCCTCGACCCCACGACCCGGGAGGCGCTGCGCGGGCACCGCGTGGTGTTCCTCGACGTCGGGGTCTCCGACGCCGTCAAGCGCGTCGGTCTGGGCATCACCCGTCCGATGCTGGTGGGCAACATGCGCGCCCGGCTGAAGGCGCTGCTCGAGGAGCGCCTGCCGATCTACCGCGAGGTCGCCTCGATCACCGTGCACACCGACGGGCGCGCCCCCGAGGACGTCGCCGACGAGGTGGCCAGGCTCGTCGAGCAGGCAGGGGAGAAGGTATGACGGACCGCAGCGTCCTGCATGTCGGCGGCGCGGCGCCGTACGACGTGGTGGTGGGCACCGGGCTGCTCGGCGAGCTGCCGGGCATGCTCGGCGAGGGCGTCCGCCGGGTGGCCGTGATCCACCCGCGCGCGCTGGCCGCGACCGGCGAGGCGATCCGCGAGGACCTCGCCCAGCAGGGCTACGACGCCCACGGCATCGAGATCCCCGACGGCGAGGAGGCCAAGCTCGCCCCGGTGGCGTCCTTCTGCTGGCAGGTGCTCGGGCAGACCGGGTTCACCCGCAGCGACGCGGTCGTCACCGTCGGCGGCGGGGCCACCACCGACATGGGCGGCTTCGTGGCGGCCACCTGGCTGCGCGGCGTCAAGGTCGTGCACCTGCCCACCACGCTGCTCGCCATGGTCGACGCCGCCGTCGGCGGCAAGACCGGCATGAACACCGCCGAGGGCAAGAACCTGGTCGGCGCCTTCCACGAGCCGGCCGGCGTCCTCTGCGACCTGGCCACCCTCGAGTCGCTGCCGCGCAACGAGCTGGTCAGCGGCCTGGCGGAGGTCGTGAAGTGCGGCTTCATCGCCGACCCGGCCATCCTCGACCTGGTCGAGGGCGACCCCGAGGCCGCCGTCACCCCGGGCTCCGACCTGCTGCGCGAGCTCATCGAGCGGGCGATCCGGGTCAAGGTCGAGGTGGTCGTCGGCGACCTCAAGGAGACCGCCGGCGCGACCGGGCGCCCGGGCCGGGAGGCGCTCAACTACGGCCACACCCTCGGCCACGCGATCGAGCGGGCCGAGCGCTACAACTTCCGGCACGGCGCCGCCGTGGCGATCGGGATGACCTTCGTCGCCGAGCTCGCGCGGCTGGCGGGACGGCTCGACGAGGCGACCGCGGAGCGGCACCGCTCGGTGCTGGAGCTGGTCGGCCTGCCGACGTCGTACCGCGGCGCGAGCTGGGCGCAGCTGCACGAGGGCATGAAGGTGGACAAGAAGACCCGGGGCGACCAGCTGCGGTTCGTGGTGCTCGACGGGCTGGCCCGGCCCTCGATCCTGACCGCGCCCGACCCGGCGCTCCTGACCGCGGCGTACGCCGAGATCGCGAGGGACGTGCGATGAAGGGGGTGCCGATGGCCAGGGTGCTGGTGCTCAACGGGCCGAACCTCGGCCGGCTCGGCCGGCGGCAGCCGGAGATCTACGGCAGCACGACGTACGACGACCTGGTCGGCCTGTGCGAGAAGTGGGGGCGCGACCTCGGGCTCGACGTCGAGGTGCGGCAGACCAACCACGAGGGCGAGATGCTCGACTGGCTCAACGCGGCGGCGGACACCGGCACGCCGGTCGTGCTCAACGCGGCCGCGTGGACGCACTACTCCTACGCGCTGTTCGACGCCTGCGCCCAGCTCGAGGCACCGTTGGTCGAGGTGCACATCAGCGACCCGGCGAGCCGCCCGGAGGAGTTCCGGCACACCTCGCTGGTGACGCCCTATGCCGCTCACGTGATCGCGGGCCGGGGCATCGACGGCTACCGCCTCGCGCTGGAGGCGCTGGCCGGTCCGGCTCAGGTGTAGCTAGGCGCTCCGCAGCCGGGCCAGGTCGTCGCGCAGCGCCTGGACGCGCGCCCAGTAGTCCTCGCGCTCCCGCTCGACGGGGGACCGCTCGTCGTCGCGCACCACCCGCAGCGGGGGTGCCGTCTCGTTGGTGCTCATGTGGGGAACCGTAGGACGCACCGCCGACAGTTCCGCGGAGCGCTCGGTTTCGTGACCCCGGCGGTCGGTCGTTAGACTGGCCCGCTGCTGCGCCCGCGAGCGCGCGGCACCGCAGATTGACAGGCGCAGACGACCGACCAGAGACAGGGCACCTCACGAGCATGGCTACGACCAACGACCTGAAGAACGGCATGGTTCTCAACCTCGACGGGCAGCTGTGGTCCGTCATCTGGTTCCAGCACCACAAGCCCGGCAAGGGTGGTGCGGTCGTCCGCACGAAGCTCAAGAACATCGAGTCCGGCAAGACCGTCGACAAGACCTTCAACGCCGACGTGAAGGTCGACGTCGCGAACGTCGACAAGCGGACGATGCAGTACCTCTACAACGACGGCACGTCCTACGTCTTCATGGACACCTCGACCTACGACCAGCTCGAGGTCGGCCCCGACATCGTCGGCGACGCCAAGAACTTCCTCCTCGAGAACCAGGACGCGATCGTCGCGACCAACGAGGGCCGCGTGCTCTACATCGAGCTGCCGGCCTCGGTCGAGCTGCTCGTCGAGTACACCGAGCCCGGCCTGCAGGGCGACCGGTCCACCGGCGGCACCAAGCCGGCGCGGCTGGAGACCGGCCACGAGATCAACGTCCCGCTGTTCATCACCACCGGCGAGAAGATCAAGGTGGACACGCGCGACAGCAGCTACCTGGGTCGCGTCTCCTCCTGATGGCCGCCCGTTCCAAGGCCCGCAAGCGCGCCCTCGACGTGCTCTTCGAGTGCGAGGTCCGCGGCCTGCCGCTGGGCCAGACCCTCGACGAGCGCGTGGTGGCCGCCGACCCGCCGGTCAACGAGTACACCGTCCGGCTGATCCGCGGCATCGCCGAGCACCAGGCCCGCATCGACGAGCTGGTCACGACGTACGCCCAGGGCTGGACGCTGGAGCGGATGCCGGCCGTGGACCGCAACGCCCTGCGGATCGGCGTCTTCGAGGTGATGTACGTCGACGACGTGCCCGACGCGGTCGCGGTCAGCGAGGCCATGACGCTGGTCCGGGACCTGTCGACCGACGAGTCTCCCGGCTTCGTCAACGGCGTGCTCGGCAACATCGTCCGCAACAAGCCGGCGCTGTCCGCCTGACGGGTGGTCGAGCTCTTCCGGCTGGTCGAGCTCTTCCGGCTGGTCGAGCGCTTCCGGCTGGTCGAGCGCTTCCGGCTGGTCGAGCCTGTCGAGACCAGTGATCTCGACAAGCTCGATCAGCCGGTGGGTGTAGCTCTGATCGGGCGCGCAGCCGGTCAGGCCGGGCGGACGATCTGCTGGAGCGCCCAGCGGTTGCCGTCCGGGTCCTCGAAGCGCACGAACCGCCCCCAGGGCTGCTCGTCGACACCGTCGGCCTCGACGCCGCGCTCCTTGAGGTAGCCGAGGGCCGCGTCGGCGTCCTCGACCACGACCTGGATCATCTGGGTGGAGCCGGGCTCGAGCATGTCCAGCCCGGTGCCGAAGCAGATCGAGCACGCGGAGCCGGGCGGGGTGACCTGCACGAACCGCAGGCCCTCGTGGACGGTCTGGTCGAAGTCGACGTTCCAGCCGACGGTGTCGCCGTAGAACGCGACCGCCCGGTCGACGTCGGTGACCGGCAGCGGGACGAGCTCGATGCGGAAGTCCATGGTGTCCTCCTCGGGTGGGCTGATGACTCCCAGCCTAGGAACCAAACAGGTCAGGATCTGTCCGGATGTGCAGGAGTTGTCAGGCGGTGACGTCGCCTGAACGACGCCACCGCCTGACAACTCGGCGGTGTGGCTAGGAGGCCGGGGTGCCGTAGACCTCGAGCTCGGTCAGGTCGCTGAACTGGCAGCCGGAGAACGCGCCGTCGGGGCAGCTCGTCGCGAAGCTCGGAGTCTGGTTGCCCTTGATCGTGAACCGGACGAAGTGCACGCCCGCCCCGGACCCGGGGCTCGGCGTGACCGGGTTGAGCCGGCCGCGGTCGGCGACCGTGAACGTGCCGGACGCCGCCGGCGTCCAGGTCGTGCCGTCGGCCGAGACCTCGATCGAGTAGGCGCCGGTCGACGCGCTGCCGCCGTCACCGCAGGTCGCGGCCGGGTCGACCGCGAACTGGGTGACGTCCACCGCCTGCTTCAGGTCGACCACGATGAACTTCGGCACGAACACGTTGGTGGGCGTGCCGGCGTCGTCCCCGGTCGTGCTGCCCCAACCGGTCGCCTGGCTGGTGTCGATGGCGCCCGTGGGGCCGCAGGCCGGGCTGAAGTCCGGGCCGTTGAACGACGTGATGCTCGCCCCGCCGCTGGCCGCCGCGTAGTCGCGGCGTACGGCGAAGTCCTTGGTGCCGCCATTGGTGCCGACGGTCACCGAGGAGGACGCCGGGTCGTAGCCGGGACCGGTCGCGGCCAGCTTCGGGTACGTGCCGACCGGGACCGAGACGATCCGGTAGCGGCCGTCGGCGCCGCTGACCGCGGACGGGTTCGCGGCGCCGGAGCCGCCCTGGAAGGCCAGGGTCACCGTGATCCCGGCGATCGGCTTGCCGGTGTCCTGGTCGGTCACCGTGCCGGTGATGTCGGCGGTGCGGGTGCCGGCCGGCGGGGTGTGGAAGTCCGCGCCCGGTGTGGTGTCGTCACCGCCGAGCGAGCCCGCGAAGTAGCCCATCCCGCGGGCCGCGAAGACCTTCCAGATCGCCGCGGTGTCCCGGCCGCCGAACACCGCGGTGTCCGCCGACAGGATCGCGTTGCGCTCGTCGAGGAACGACGGGTTCGACGGCGAGAGCTCCATGGCCCGGGTCACCAGCGACTCGGTCCTCGACGAGCCCAGCGCGTCGCGCAGGTCCCACAGGGTCTGTGCCCACAGCTCGCCGTCGCCGTGCACCTCGGGGCCGCCGACGATGTTGCCGTAGTCGGCGTAGGTGTAGCCGCCCGTGTGCCCGGTGGTGCCGCCGGTGCAGGCCGCGCTCTTGTCCCCGACCTTGCAGTCGATCGGCTCGGTGCGGTCCACGGCGGTGCCGGCGCCGTCGTACTGGAAGAGCACGATGTCGGCGGTGCCGGCCTTGTCGGCCTGGAGGCCCTGCGCGACCAGGTAGTCCATCGCGTACCAGTCGCTCCACGCCTCGCCCATCGCGCCGGCCTGCACGTCGCCCAGCGTCGAGCTGCCGGAGGCGTCGACGACCAGCCGGTTGGAAAGGCCGTGGGTGTACTCGTGGTAGACGGTGTCCGCCTCGTCGCCCACGTTGGTCGGCGAGAACGGGTCCTCGTCCGGGTACGACGCACCCGGCTGGTGCTGGAGGAACATCTGCATGGTCGGCGCCTGGCCGTCCGGCGGGGTGCTCATGTTCGCGTTGTCGATGTGCGCGCCGTCGGGGAGCCCGGCGGCGGTGTTGGCGCCGTCATCGGTCTGGGTGTCGACCGCGTCCCCGCCGAGCCCGGAGCGGGTGCCGTTGCGGGCCTGGAAGTTGCCGGCCGCCTCGGTGAACCCGATCGGCGCACCGAGCAGGTGGTCGTGGAAGTTGTTGACGTAGAAGAAGACCTGCGCGGCGTTCTGCGCCCGGTTCGCCTGCCAGGAGAACGGCACGTTCGGGTCCCACGAGCACGGGTACGGGTTGTCGCAGAAGGAGACGTTCGGCACCGAGAAGGGTCGCAGCGCGTAGTCCCAGCGATGCCCGGCCGACGGGGCGACCTCCTCCGAGCCCTGCGACTTGTTGTCGTCGTTCACGTCGGAGTAGGTGTGCGAGTTGTTGCCCGACAGGCTGGTCGCGTTGCCCGGCAGCCAACCCTTGGCGGTGTAGTCGACCGAGACCTGGTTGCCGCCCTTCGGGGCGCGGGGGAAGTACTGGTAGGCCAGGCCGCCCGCGCTCTTGTCGCCGGGACCCGCGTCCGAGCTCAGCGAGCGCCGGAACAGCAGCCCGCCGGTGTGCGCGTCGAGCACGCTCAGGGTCGGGCTCTGCGCGGACATGGTCACGGTGCTCCAGCCGAGGTGCGTGCCGGCGCGGGTCACGAACAGCACCTGGTGGGCCACGTCGCGTGGCCCCGGCGACGTGGAGTCGCCCTGCCGGCTGCGTGCCGCGGAGATCGCCTGCGCGGCGGAGTCGAGCTTCGTGACCCCGGCCGCGGCGGCGTCGGCCTGGGAGACGGGGGAGCCACCGACCGAGAGGAGCCGGCCGTCGCGGGTGACCGCGGACTGCAGCCCGTTGCCGAAGACCGGTACGCCGCCGATCCTCTGGGTCCAGGACAGGTGCTGGATGCCGGCGACGTCGGTGTAGTCGCGGCGCAGGTGGAACGTCTTCAGGTCCGGAGCGGTCAGCCCGAACGCGTCGTGGTGCGCGTCGACGTAGGCCAGTGTCACGGCGGCCGCGGAGCGGCGGCTCGTGCCGGTGAGGAAGCCGTCGAGGCGGGCGACCAGGCGGGGCGTGCCGGTCGTGCCGTCCATGTCGACCAGCGCACCGTCGCCGAGGCCCCGGCGCAGGCGCACGGTCGCGGGGCGGGCAGCGGCCCGCGCGGCGTCCTGGAGCACCGCGGCTCGCGCCTTGGGGCCGGATCCGAGGCGGGCGTCGTACGCGCCGCGCGGCTCTGGGGCGGCGTGGTGGTGGTCACCGGCGGACGCGCGCGGCCGATCGGGGCCGGAGGCGAACGAGGCGGTGGTCGACAGGCCGGTGACCGCGGCGAGCACGCCGGCGGTCAGGACCAGAGCTGGTCGGCGGGCGCGAAGCTGCATGGGATTCCCCCTGGTCTGAGCGAGGCGCCCCGCACCGGACGGGACACCGCCGACACTCTCTCCCGCCCGGAACGCGCGCATCAAGACGCATCGCGCAACTTTTTCAGGCTTTAACGGACGACGTCCGGCTAGGGCGTGATGCGCAGGGCGTGCAAGGTGTCGTAGGCGGGGCGGCACGCCTCCGCGACCCGCGCGTCGTGCTCGCTGAGCGACACCTCCCGCTTGCGCCAGGGCTCGAACCCGGTGGAGCGCCACACGGCGTCGTACCAGTACGGCGCCCACACCCCGTCGCTCGCCCGGGGGCCCGCCGGCCAGGACAGCATCGCGGGCGTGAACGCGATGCCGAGCCAGTCGCACAGCCAGCGCAGGTGCGCCTCCGGGGCCCGCAGGAAGTCGCCGGCGTCGATCACCGGCGGCGTCACCGCCCAGGTCTCGAGCAGCCGGACCTGCTGGAGCAGGCCGATGTCCGCCGGCTCGCAGGACTCACGGGACCGGACGTAGGAGGCGACCACCTCGGCGGGGTCGCGGATCAGCAGCACGTTGACGAAGTCGCGGGTCCAGCCCAGGTCGTCGTCGGGCAGCAGGTGGTGCGACATGTGCTTGACGTACTGCACGTTCACGCCCGCCGGGAGCGGTGCGTGCAGGTCGCGCACCACCTCGGCCGGGTCGGTCGGCTGGCTGGCGATCACGCTGTCCCGGCCGGGGTGGTCGATGCCGGTGCGGGCGAGGTACGAGGCGTAGAACGGCTCGTCCACCACGACCGTGTCGGGACGGTTCTCGAACGACCGCATCAGCGCCGTGCTCAGGTTGCGAGGGCCGCTCCACATCGCGACCCGGACCGAGCCGTCCCCGCTGTGGGTGACCGCGGTCTGGCTGGTCATGGCGCCGACCGGCCCGCCACGTCGGCGTCGACCAGGTCGACGTACATCTGCTGCAGGCGCTTCACCACCGGGCCGCGGGCACCCGTGCCGATGGTGCGGCCGTCGACGGTGCGCACGGGTACGACGCCGGCGAACGTGCCGGTCACGAAGGCCTCGTCGGCGCTGTAGACGTCGGTGAGGCTGAACGTCGTCTCGCGGGCGGTGATGCCGCCGTCGCGGCACATCCGCAGCACGTTGCCGCGGGTGATCCCGCCCAGGCAGAAGCGGCCGTCGGACGTCCACACCTCGGGTTCGTCGGGGGAGCCCTTGACCACGAAGAAGTGGGTGCTGTTGCAGGTCGCGACGAACCCGTGCGGGTCGAGCATCAGCGCCTCGTCCGCACCGGCGGTGTACGCCTGGATGCAGGCGGTGATGTCGTTGAGCTTGCTGTGCGCGTTGAGCTTCGGGTCGAGGGTGTCCGGCGTCGCGCGCCGCACGTGGGTGGTGAACAGCGTGATGCCCTGCTCGACCGTGGTCGGCATCGGCTCCTTGTGCTCGGCGACGATCACGACGGTGGCCGGGCCGATGGTGACCCGCGGGTCCTGGTACGGCGTCGACTTCACGCCGCGCGTCACCATCAGCCGCACGTGCACGCCGTCGGTCATGTCGTTGGCGCGCAGCGTCGCGTAGATCGCCGCCGTGAGCTCGTCCCGGGTCATGCCGATGTCCATCAGGATCGCCTGGGCGCCCTCGAAGAGCCGGTCGAGGTGCGTCTCGAGGAACGCCGGGTGGCCGCGTCGTACGCGCAGGCCCTCCCAGACCCCGTCGCCGAGCACGAACCCCGAGTCGAACACCGACACCACCGCCCGGTCACGGGGGAGCAGGTCACCGTTGACCCAGACCAGGATCTCGGCGTTGCGGGGGTCGTCGTCGTGGTCGTGGGTGCCGTGCGCCATACCGGTCAGCCTAGGAGCCTGCGCGCGCGGTCACGGCCCAGGCCGACGCCCGGACCTCGAAGGGCGGTGGGCCGAGCAGGTCGGCGCACCGCGCGGCCAGCGCGTCCCGGCCGTGCGTCGGACAGCTGCGCGACGTACCCGCCGGCGGGGCCGACCCCGAACGTGTACGGCTCCCACCAGTCGGCGAAGGTGTCGAACCCCGACGTCACGGTCATGACGGACGGTCGCACGTCGACGAGCCCGGCGTCGCCGGCCAGGGCGGCGAGATGGCCCTCCCTGGTGCCGGGCAGCTGCGACTCGCCTGCGGCCGCGGGGTCGAGGTCGTGGACGGCGCGCCAGAACGGCGAGAGCGGGCCGGCGCCGCCGCCGTAGTCCCAGACGCAGGCGGCGACGGTGCCACCCGGCCGGGCGACGCGGCCCATCTCCCGCAGGCCCGCGACCGGGTCGTCCATGAAGTGCACGACCAGCTGGGCCAGCACCGCGTCGAAGGAGCCGTCGGCGAACGGCAGCGCCTCAGCCTTCGCCTCGCGTACGTCGAGACCGGGGAGGCGTGCACGGGCGGCGGCCACGAACGACGCGGACGGGTCGACACCGGCGACGGCGTCCACGCCGAGCCGCGCGACGAGCCGGGCGGTCAGCGCTCCTGGCCCGCAGCCGACGTCGAGCGCTCGCTGCCCCGCGGAGAGCCCGGCGAGCTCGACGAACTGCTCGGCGAGCGGCTCGGAGAAGCGGCCCATGAACCGGCCGTAGGCGTCGGCTGTCACGTCGAAGGACACGACGCGACCCTAGGACCGGTGGCAGGCTGACCACATGACCCAAGAGAGCCAGCAGGTGGACGTGGTGGTGGTCGGTCTGGGCCCGGGCGGGGAGTCGCTGGCGACCCAGCTCGGGAAGGCCGGCCTGAAGGTCGTCGGGGTGGACCGGCGCCTGGTGGGGGGTGAGTGCCCGTACTACGGCTGCATCCCGAGCAAGATGGTGATCCGCGCGGCCGATGCGCTGCAGGAGGGCCGGCGGATCCCCGACCTCGGCGGCGCCAGCACGGTCGAGCCCGACTGGACTCCCGTGCACGCCCGGATCCGCGACGAGGCGACGACCGACTGGGACGACAAGATCGCCGTGGACCGGCTGGAGAACGCCGGGGTCACCTTCGTGCGCGGTCCCGCCCGGCTGACCGGGCCACGAGAGGTTGCGGTGAACGGGACGACCTTCACCGCGTCGAAGGGCGTCGTGCTCAACACCGGCACCGAGCCGTCGGCGCCGCCCATCGAGGGGCTGGCGGACACGCCGTACTGGACCAACCGCGACGCGCTCCGGACCGCGGAGATCCCCGGCTCGCTGATCGTGGTCGGTGGCGGCGCGATCGGGGCCGAGCTCGCGCAGGCGTACTCCCGGTTCGGGGTGCAGGTGACGGTGCTGGAGGTGGCCGACCGGATGCTCGCGCCCGAGGAGCCGGAGGCCAGCCGGCTGGTGGCCGACGTGTTCGGCCGCCAGGGCATCCAGGTGCTCGCCGGCGTCACGATCTCGTCGGTGTCCTACGACGACGGGCACTTCTCGGTCGAGGTGGACGGCCAGACCCTGCAGGCCGACAAGCTGCTCGTCGCGGCCGGCCGCCGCCCCAACCTGGCGGACCTCGGCCTGGACACGGTCGGCCTCGACCCGTCCGCGCGGTCGCTCGACACCGACGGGCGGATGCGCGCCGGCGACGGGCTCTGGGCGATCGGCGACATCACCGGCAAGGGCGCCTTCACGCACATGTCGATGTACCAAGCCGCGATCGTCGCCCGCGACATCCTCGGCCAGGAAGGCCCCGAGGCGTCGTACACCGCCGTCCCGCACGTCACCTTCACCGACCCGGAGGTCGGCTCCGTCGGGATGACCGAGAAGCAGGCCCGCGACGCGGGCCTCAACGTCCGCGTGGGTACGACGGACCTCGCCTCCTCCACGCGCGGCTGGATCGCCAAGGGCGAGGGGTTCATCAAGCTGGTCGAGGACGCGGACCGGGGCGTGCTCGTGGGCGCCACGTCGGTCGGCCCGACCGGGGGAGAGGTGCTCGGCATGCTGGTGACCGCCGTGCATGCCGGGGTCCCGACGGACACCCTGAGGTCGATGATCTTCGCGTACCCGACGTTCCACCGGGCCGTGGAGGACGCGCTGTCCCGGCTCGCCTGAGCGGCGCCCGCCCCGGCGCGGGACCTTCACGTGGACGGACGGGACTTTCGGCCCATGTGGTGCGACCCCTTCCGACGCAAGGCTCTTCGTGGACACCATGGACCCACGGACGGGCGGAGGCGAGCGTGAGCACGACCGGGACAGGCGCGGAGCATCGCGAGACCACACACCAAGTGGGTCGGTCTCCCGGCCTGATGCTGTTCATGGCCACCCTCGGGTTCGCCGTGAACTTCTGGGCCTGGGCGCTGCTCAGCCCGCTCGGCCCGCTGTTCCGGGAGCAGGGCACGCTCGGGTCCCTGTCGGAGTCCGACGTCGCGCTGCTGGTGGCCGTCCCGGTCATCGTCGGGTCCCTGGGGCGCATCGTGGTCGGCGCGCTCACCGACCGCTTCGGTGGCCGGGTGATGTTCCCGCTGGTCTCCGCGGTGACGATCGTGCCGATCCTGTTCATCGCGTTCGTGGCGCTGTCCTCCTACGCGCTGCTGCTGGTCGGCGGCTTCTTCCTGGGCATCGCCGGCACCTCGTTCGCGGTGGGGGTGCCGTTCGTCAACGCGTGGTTCCCGCCCGAGCGTCGTGGGCTCGCGATCGGGATCTTCGGGGCAGGCATGGGCGGCACGGCGATCAGTGCCCTGACCACGGTGAAGCTCTACACGAACGTCGGTGAGAAGGCGCCGTTCCTGATCACGGCAGCCGTCCTCGCGGTCTACGCGGTCGCCGCCTGGCTGGTGCTCCGGGACGCACCCGGCCGCACCGTGCCGACCGCCCCGCTGGCCGCCCGGCTGGTGGCCACCGCCCGGCTCCCGATCACCTGGCAGGCCTGCATCCTCTACGCGGTCGCCTTCGGCGGCGTACGTCGCGTTCTCGGTCTACCTGCCGGCCTACCTCAAGACCGCCTACGGGCTGACGCCGGCCGACGCCGCGAACCGGATGGCCGGCTTCGTCGTGGTGGCGGTGGTGATGCGTCCGGTGGGCGGCTGGCTGTCGGACCGGTTCGGGCCGATCCCGGTGCTCGCCGGCCGGCTACGGCGTCGTGGTCGTCGGCGCCGCGGTCGCGGCCACGCACCCGATCCTCGCAGCACGTCGGCACGGTCGCCTTCCTGGCGAATGGCCGCGGCACTCGGGTCCGGCAGCGGGCGCGACCTTCGCGCTGGTGGCCAGGGTCACCGAGCCCGCCAAGGTCGGCGGGGTCACCGGCCTGGTCGGCGCGGCCGGCGGCCTCGGCGGCTTCGTGCCGCCGCTGGTCATGGGCTACGTCTACGGCCGCACCGACTCCTACGCGATCGGGCTGTGGCTGCTGTCGGTCACCGCGGCGCTGACGCTGGTGCTGACCCTCACCGTGGTCCGACGGACGGCGGGTGAGCACGAGGCACGGGCCCTTCTCGCCTGAGTGCGCCATCGGTACCGACCCAGATGTCCCGACCCGCAACGTGAGGATCAGCTGTGAGCACAGACGTCCAGCCCGAGGGAAAGCGCAACGGTCGCGAGGTCGGCATGGACGGACGGGGCTGAGCGACGCGCTGCGTGCGCAGCCGACGCTTCTTCACCCGCGGCAAGGTGTCCGACGACCTGCGCACCCTGCACCAAGGCGGGCGGTCGGGAGGCCGACGACTTCTACCGGGACCGGTGGAGCCACGACAAGGTGGTGCGCTCGACGCACGGCGTGAACTGCACCGGGTCGTGCTCGTGGAAGGTGTACGTCAAGGACGGCATCATCACCTGGGAGACCCAGCAGACCGACTACCCGTCGGTGGGCCCGGACCGCCCGGAGTACGAGCCCCGCGGCTGCCCGCGAGGGGCGGCGTTCTCCTGGTACACCTACTCGCCGACCCGGGTGCGCTACCCCTACGTCCGCGGCGTGCTGCTGCAGATGTACCGCGAGGCCAAGTCGCAGCACGGCGGCGACCCGGTGAAGGCCTGGGCGCACATCGTCGAGAACCCGTTGCGGGCCAAGGCCTACAAGTCCGCTCGCGGCAAGGGCGGCCTGGTCCGGGCCACCTGGGACGAGGCCACCGAGATCGTCGCGGCCGCACACGTGCACACGATCAAGAAGTGCGGGCCCGACCGGGTGGCCGGCTTCTCGCCGATCCCGGCGATGTCGATGGTCTCGCACGCGTCGGGTGCCCGCTTCGTCAACCTGATCGGCGGCTCGATGCTGAGCTTCTACGACTGGTACGCCGACCTGCCGGTCGCCTCGCCGCAGGTGTTCGGCGACCAGACCGACGTGCCCGGAGTCCGGCGACTGGTGGAACGCCGGGCTACCTGGTGATGTGGGGCTCCAACCTGCCCGGTCACGCGCACCCCGGACGCGCACTGGATGACCGAGGCCCGCTACCGCGGCCAGAAGGTCGTCGCGGTCGCCCCCGACTACGCCGACAACGTGAAGTTCGCCGACGAGTGGCTGCCGGCGCGGCCGGGCACCGACGCCGCGCTGGCGATGGCGATGGGTCACGTCGTGCTCAAGGAGTTCTTCGTCGACCGGCAGACGCCGTACTTCACCGACTACGTCAAGAAGTACACCGACCTGCCGTACCTGGTGCGCCTGGACGAGGTCTCGAGGCGGGGAGGCGGAAGCGACGGTCCCGCACCCGTCTACCGCGCCGGCAAGTTCCTGACCGCGGCCGACCTGCCCGGCCACGAGCACGAGGAGAACGCCGCGTTCCGGACCGTGCTCATCGACGCGCGCACCGACGAGCCGGTCGTCCCGAACGGCTCGCTCGGCCACCGGTACGGCGAGAGCGGGGTCGGTCGGTGGAACCTCGACCTCGGTGACGTCGACCCGCGGCTGTCGCTGCTCGACACCTCGGATGACACGTGCCGTCGTCCGGCTGCCGCGCTTCGACACCGCGGACGGCACGGCCGGTGACCTGCCGCGGGGCGTCCCGGTGCGCCGGGTCGGTGGCCACCTCGTCACCACCGTGTTCGACCTGCTGCTCGCGCAGTACGGCGTCGGGCGGGACGGCCTGCCGGGGGAGTGGCCGGCGTCCTACGACGACGCGTCGGCGCCGTACACCCCGGCCTGGCAGGAGGCGATCACCGGCGTGCCCGCATCGGCCGCCGCACGCATCGGCCGCGAGTTCGCGCAGAACGCCGAGGAGTCCCACGGCCGGTCGATGATCGTGATGGGCGCCGGCACCAACCACTGGTTCCACTCCGACACGATCTACCGGTCGTTCCTGACGCTCACCACGCTCACCGGCTGCCAGGGGGTCAACGGCGGCGGCTGGGCGCACTACGTGGGGCAGGAGAAGGTCCGGCCGATCACGGGCTACACCCAGATCGCGAACGCGCTCGACTGGAACCGACCACCGCGCAACATGATCCAGACCGCGTTCTGGTACCTGCACACCGACCAGTTCCGCTACGACCAGTTCGGCGCGGACACCCTGTCGGCGACGACCGGCGAGGGCCAGTTCGGCGGCAGGAGCACCGCCGACCTGATCGCGCAGAGCGCGCGGATGGGCTGGATGCCGTCCTACCCCACCTTCAACCGCAACCCGCTCGAGCTCGGCGACGAGGCGGCCGCGGCCGGGAGGCCCGTCGGCGAGTACGTCGTCGACCAGCTGAAGTCCGGCGAGCTCGAGTTCGCGGGCGAGGACCCGGACGCGCCCGAGAACTTCCCCCGGATCCTGTCGATCTGGCGGGCCAACCTGCTCGGCTCGTCCGGCGAAGGGCAACGAGTACTTCCTCAGGCACCTGCTCGGCGCCGACTCGTCGCTGCGGGCCACCGAGACGCCGCAGGCCCACCGGCCGGTCGACGTGAAGTGGCGGGACGACGCCCCCGAGGGCAAGCTCGACCTGCTGCTGACCCTGGACTTCCGGCAGACCAGCACGACGGTGTTCTCCGACGTGGTGCTCCCGGCCGCGACCTGGTACGAGAAGCACGACCTGAACACCACGGACATGCACCCGTTCGTGCACTCGTTCAACCCGGCGATCGCGCCCCCGTGGCAGACCCGCACCGACTGGGATGCCTGGCAGACGATCGCCGCGAAGTTCAGCGAGCTGGCGGAGACCCACCTCGGGGTCCGCAGGGACGTGGTCGCGGTGCCGTTGATGCACGACACCCCGGACGCGATGGCCAACCCGCACGGGGTGGTCGAGGACTGGAAGCACGGCGAGTGCGAGCCGGTGCCGGGCGTGACGATGCCGAAGCTCGTCGAGGTGGAGCGCGACTACGCCGCCGTCGCCGACAAGATGAACGCGCTCGGGCCGCTGATGGACAGCCTGGGCGCGACCACGAAGGGCGTGACGTTCGAGCTCGGCGCGCAGGTGGACTACCTCCGGAGCAAGAACGGTGCCGTGCGCGGCGGCGTCGCAGACGGCCGGCCCTCGCTCATGCGCGACGTCAACGTCTGCGAGGCGATCCTGGCGCTGTCCGGTACGACGAACGGGCACCTGGCCACGCAGGGTTTCAAGACGCTCGAGAAGCGCACCGGCACCAGGCTCGCCGACCTCGCGGAGGAGCACGAGGGCAAGCAGATCACCTTCGCGGACACCCAGGGCCCGCCCGTCCCGGTGATCACCTCGCCGGAGTGGTCCGGCTCGGAGTCCGGCGGGCGCCGCTACTCGCCGTTCACGATCAACGTGGAGCGGATGAAGCCCTGGCACACGCTGACCGGGCGCATGCACTTCTACCTCGACCACGACTGGATGACCGAGCTCGGCGAGGGACTGCCGGTCTACCGACCACCGCTGAACATGGCGGCACTGTTCGCCGAACCCGACGTCGGCAACGTGTCCGACGGCTCCGGCGCGGCCGGCGGCGGCGACGTCGCAGGCGTCACGGTCCGCTACCTGACGCCGCACAACAAGTGGTCGATCCACTCGGAGTACCAGGACAACCTGTTCATGCTGTCGCTGTCCCGCGGTGGCCAGAACATCTGGATGAGCGACCGGGACGCCGCGAAGGTCGGGATCAGGACAACGACTGGATCGAGGCGGTCAACCGCAACGGTGTGGTGGTCGCCCGGGCGATCGTCTCGCACCGGATGCCCGAGGGGACGGTGTACATGTACCACGCGCAGGACCGGCTGATCGACGTACCGCTGGCGGAGACCTCGGGCAAGCGCGGCGGCATCCACAACTCGCTGACCCGGCTGCTGATCAAGCCCAGCCACCTGATCGGCGGCTATGCCCAGCTGTCGTTCGCGTTCAACTATCTCGGGCCCACCGGCAACCAGCGCGACGAGGTCACCGTGATCCGCAGGCGCTCGCAGGAGGTGACCTACTGATGCGGGTCATGGCGCAGATGGCGATGGTGATGAACCTCGACAAGTGCATCGGCTGCCACACCTGCTCGGTCACCTGCAAGCAGGCGTGGACCAACCGGTCCGGCACGGAGTACGTCTGGTTCAACAACGTGGAGACCAAGCCCGGGCTGGGCTATCCCCGCACCTACGAGGACCAGGAGAAGTGGAAGGGCGGCTGGGAGCTCAACAGCCGCGGCCGGCTGAAGCTCAAGGCCGGCGGCCGGTTCAAGAAGCTGCTGACGATCTTCTCCAACCCCAAGCTTCCGTCGATCGACGAGTACTACGAGCCGTGGACCTACGACTACGCGACGCTCACCGACGCTCCGGCCCAGGAGCACACCCCGGTGGCGCGGCCGAAGTCGCTGATCTCCGGCAAGGACATGAAGATCGAGTGGTCGGCCAACTGGGACGACGACCTCGGCGGCTCCACCGCCAACGCACACCGCGACCCGATGCTGAAGAACATCGCCGACAAGGTGAAGTTCGAGTTCGAGCAGACGTTCATGTTCTACCTGCCCCGCATCTGCGAGCACTGCCTGAACCCGTCCTGCGCGGCCTCCTGCCCGAGCGGCGCGATCTACAAGCGGCAGGAGGACGGCATCGTGCTCGTCGACCAGGACCGGTGCCGAGGCTGGCGGATGTGCGTGTCCGGCTGTCCCTACAAGAAGGTCTACTTCAACCACCGCACCGGCAAGGCGGAGAAGTGCACGTTCTGCTTCCCGCGGATCGAGGTCGGGTTGCCGACGGTGTGCTCGGAGACGTGCGTGGGCCGACTGCGCTACATCGGGCTGATGCTGTACGACGTCGACAAGGTGCTCGAGGCCGCGTCCACCCCCGACGAGCACGGCCTGTACGAGGCGCAGCGCGACGGTGTTCCTCGACCCGTTCGACCCTGAGGTGGTCCGCGAGGCGGAGAAGGCAGGGATCCCGCGGGACTGGGTCGACGCCGCCCAGCGCTCTCCGATCCACGCGCTGATCACCAAGTACAAGGTCGCGCTGCCGCTGCACCCGGAGTACCGCACGATGCCGATGGTCTGGTACATCCCGCCGCTGTCGCCGGTGGTCGACGTCGTCAAGGACACCGGCGAGGACGCCGAGGACAAGGGCAACCTGTTCGCCGCGATCGACGCGCTGCGGATCCCGGTCGAGTACCTCGCCGAGCTGTTCACGGCCGGTGACGTGGCGCCCGTGGACCGGGTGCTGAAGAAGCTCGCGGCGATGCGGTCCTACATGCGCGACATCAACCTGGGCCGCAACCCCGACGGCGCGATCCCCGCGGCGGTCGGGATGAGCGAGGAGGACATGTACGACATGTACCGCCTGCTCGCGCTCGCGAAGTACGACGAGCGCTACGTGATCCCGCCCGCGCACGCGGAGCAGGCGCACTCGCTGGAGGAGCTGGCCACCGAGTGCTCGCTGGACTACGAGGGCGGGCCGGGGATGGGTGGGTCCGGGCCGTTCGGGGAGGGCTCGGGCGCGCCGACGCCGATCGCGGTGGAGAACTTCGCGATGCTCCAGGACCGGCAGACCGCCGACACGATGGCGTCGCCGGCCGGCAAGGGCGCGCGGGTGAACCTCCTGAACTGGGACGGCAAGGGGACCCCGCCCGGGCTGTTCCCGCCGAAGGACGAGGAGCCCCAGAAGTGAGCCGCAAGCACCCGAAGCCGGCGTTGCCCCCGGAGCAGCTGCTGATCGCGTGGCAGTCGGCGTCGTTGCTGCTGAACTACCCGGACGAGGGGTTGCTCGCACAGCTCGACCTGATCCGGGCGGCCTCGCACCAGCTTCCGCCGGCGATCGGGGCGTCGATCCGGGACGCCGTCGCACACCTGGAGTCGCGGCCGCTCGGTGAGCTGCAGGCCGACTACGTGGAGACCTTCGACACCCGGCGTCGCTGCAACCTGTTCCTGACCTACTTCGCGCACGGCGACACCCGCAAGCGCGGCGTCGCCCTGCTGCGCTTCAAGCAGACCTACCTGCGGTCCGGGTTCGTCCTCGACGACTCCGAGCTCCCCGACCACCTGTGCGTGGTGCTGGAGTACGCCGCGACGATCGACCAGGAGCTCGGCAGGGCTTGATCCTCGACCACCGTGCCGGGCTCGAGCTGCTGCGGCTGTCGCTGCGCGACCGGGGGTCGGCGTGGGCCCCGGCCGTCGAGGCGGTGACCGCCACGCTGCCACCGCTGCGCGGCGACGAGCACGACGCCGTGCGCCGGCTCGCGGCCGACGGACCGCCCGAGGAGGAGGTCGGCCTGACGCCGTACGCCACACCCGTCTTCGACCCGCTGCTCCAGCCCGGCCCGGCCGGTGCCCAGGAGCTGCCGATGCCCTCGTTCCCAGGAGCCCGCCCATGAACCAGTTCCTCTGGGTGGTCCTTCCCTACATCTGCCTGACCACGTTCGTTGTCGGCCACTTCTGGCGCTACCGCTACGACAAGTTCGGCTGGACCACCCGGTCCTCCCAGCTCTACGAGGACCGGCTGCTCCGGATCGGCAGCCCGCTGTTCCACTTCGGGATCCTGGCGGTGTTCCTCGGCCACGTGATGGGGCTGGGCGTGCCCAAGTCGTGGACCGAGGCGGTCGGCGTGTCCGAGGGGCTCTACCACTTCATGGCGGTCTCGATCGGGGCCGTGGCCGGGTTCGCCACCCTGGTCGGGCTGGCGATCCTGATCTACCGCCGGCGCACCGTGGGTCCGGTGTTCTCCGCGACCACCAAGATGGACAAGGTGATGTATGCCGTGCTGGCGACCGTCATCGTGCTCGGTCTGGTCAACACGGTGGCTGCGAACGTGTTCGGCCACTACGACTACCGGGAGAGCGTGTCGATCTGGTTCCGGGGCATCTTCCGCTTCGACCTGCACCCGGACCTGATGGCCGACGCCCCGTGGAGCTTCCAGCTGCACGGCCTGCTGGCGATGGGGCTGTTCGCGCTGTGGCCGTTCACCCGCCTGGTGCACGTGTTCAGCGCCCCGCTCGGCTACCTCACGCGGCCGTACATCGTCTACCGCAGCCGGGACGACCGGCAGCTGGGCAGCCACGCACCGCGACGCGGCTGGGAGCGGCTCAACCGGTAGCCGTGCCCCACACAGCCGGCCGGGTCAGCGGTGCCGGACCCAGAGGTTCTCCTCGACGTAGACCGCCCGGTCCTGCTCGCGGTCGACGTGCACCAGGCTCAGCGCGTCCGGGACGACGTACTCCCCGCTCACCGGGAAGAGCATGTCCGCCCACTTCTCCCACTCGGCGACGGTGCCCTCGATGACCATCGACCGCGGAGCGGGTCCCAGGACCTCGGCGCCCATCCGCTGGTGCGTGCGGATCCACGGGTCCACCGAGAGCCCGTCGTCGCGGACCCAGCCGGCGTACTCCGCCATCGACACGGTGGGGTAGCGGTGCTTCCAGGTCGGCCGGAGCGGCGCGACCACGTGCACCAGCCCGTCCTCGACGGCTCGCCGGGTGAGCTCGGCGAGCACGACGGACGCCAGCCCGCGGCGGTCGTGCGAGCGCGCGACGGCCGCGGCCATGAAGCTCAGCGTCGTGGCCGGTGTGCCCGCCTCGTGGCCCTCGACCGAGCGGGCGAGCGCTCCGTCGTAGCCCTCGGGAAGCTGCTCGACGGTCCCGTCCCACGCGAACGGGACGCCCCAGCCGCCGGCCACGACGGCACCCTCGTCGAGCACGAAGACGTTGTAGCGCGCGAAGTACGACTCGACGCGCGGCATGTACACCGGCGCCACCGCGTCGTGGAAGATGAACTCCGGCCACTTCTCCCGGAACGCCGCGCCTGCCTGCTCGTCGAGGTCCGGACGGTCGGCCGCTGTCACGATCTGCACGGACGCAAACCTAGGGCATGTCAATCACGACGCCCGGGGAGCTAGCAACAGGAGTCAGACCAGGCGGATCGCCCCACCCCGTAGAGATGAACCGGCTCGGCGCGTCCGCGCAGCAGATGCGGTCCCTGGTCGGCGAATCGGGTGGCCAGGTCATCGCTCCCCTCCGAGTGCAGGGCGTCGACCAGGGCCTTGGTCACCAGCACCGCGGCGTCGAGGGATCGGCAGTAGCCTTCGACGCGGCTGGCGATGTTGACCGTGTCCCCGAGCACGGTGAGCTCCAGCTGCTTGTCACTGCCGATGTCCCCTTGGACTATGTCGCCGTAGTGGATGCCGACGGCCACTCGGATGGCCGCGTCCCCAGATCGGTGGTCGTGCTCGTTCCACTTGTCGACCGAGTGGAGCATGTCCAGCGCACAGCGGGTGGCATTCGTGGCATCGCCCGGGCTCGGCACAGGCGCCCCGAACACCGCCAGCAAGCCATCACCCAAGAACTTGTCGATGGTGCCCTCATGAGAGAACACGGACGCGCTCAGCAAGGCCATGAGATTGCGCAGCATGGCGATGACGGCGTCCGGTGCCATGGTGGAGCAGTAGGCGGTGAAACCGACCATGTCGACGAACAGGACCGCCGCCGGCTGGTACCGAGCGACGGAGAGAGGCGTGTCGATCTCCATGAGCTGGTCGATGCGCTGGGGCGAGAAGAAGCGCGCGAGATTCGCGCGCTGCCGCTCCGTGCGGCGGAGACGCTCCTGCGCTGATACGTACCTCAGCGCCAGAAATGTGGTGATGCCGATTGCCGCGAGGCTGACGAGCGATCGATCCGGCGCGGTCCCTTGGAGTGTGAACCCGTGGGCGAGCAGGTAGCTCAGGACCGTCAAGACGCCGCAGGCAGCGGCGGCCAGCACCACGCCCCGCCGCTGATAGTAGGTGGCGGCCATGAAGACGACGACCACGTAGAGCACGGCGACCGCGAACTGCAGCGGGCTGAGCGTGTCGAAGATGAAGATGCCGATGGCGAGGGCAGCGGCGGCCAACGGCAGAAGGGGGAATCTCGGCACAGCTGTGATGGGCATCGGGTGTCACTCCAGTCGCGAGGGCCCGTCCCGCGAGTCGCCGACCCTTCCACGCTCGGCAAGCTGGGACGCCGAATCGCCATGACCAGGGCTGCAGCTTCGGACCAAGCCGCCAATCCGATCCGCGTGCACAATCGTGTTGGTGACCGTGAGTCATGATCCCCTTCGACTGAATGCACTGACAAGCGGTTGACCCCTCGCCCGATCGGTCCGCTTCAGGTGCAGCACACCGGTGCGCGACGTGGCAGTCCTGGCGACGCGCCGCCGGCTCCGGGCGCAGATCCGCCGGGACGGCCGGTCGCGCCGGTAACGTCCGAGACTCCCAGCCGTGGATGATCGGGGGCCCCGATGCGCCGAGGTGTCACCTTCCTGCTGAGCCTGTCCTGCCTGCTGGCCGCCTCCCTCGCGCTGGGCGCCGGCACCGCGGACGCCCGGAGCCGGGCACCACGCACCGAGCTGCACCCGAGGACCGTGGTGCGTGGCCCGAACCCCCGCGTCGCCTACTACGACCGGCGCTCGCACCGGATCCACGAGGGCACCCGCTCGGTCGCCGTGCGGTTCCCCGGCCTGCTCGTCCAGCTCGCCGACGTCCGCGGCGGCTGGGTGATGGTCAACCAGGAGCCCGACGCCGCGGCCACCACGACGTTCCGCTTCGTCAACCCGCTGGGGCGGTCCCGGGTGCTGGCACGGGAGTCCTACGCCAACCTCAACGCCGTCTCCGCCGACGGCCGGCGGATCGCGCTGTCCACGGCCGGTGCCCGCCGCACCAGGGTGGTGCGGGTCGCGGACGGCAGGACGGCGACCCGGCAGTTCGACGGCGGTGGCCGGGTGGTCGCCCTGGGCCGGGTGCGGGCCCTGGTCAGCACCGGCCACGACAGCGTCTGGTGGACGCCGCGGACCGGTCGCGTGACGCACTACTCCAGCAACCAGGCGTACGCCGCCGACACCACCGCCCACCGGGTCGCCCTGCTCCGCGGGGACACCGCGCAGACCTACGTCGGCTCCTACCCCTGGGGCAGCCGGCCGCCGTGGGCGCTGCCAGACGGTGAGCGGGTGGGTCGCTACTCGGTCGACGACCGGCACGTCCTGACGCTCGGGCACCGCGCCGCCCTGCCCGTCGGGCACAGCTACACCCTGCTGCGCACCCGGAGCACCCGGCACGGCGTCGTACGACGGACCTTCCTCGGCCGCCTCGACCCGGTGCAGGACCCACGGTGGGAGACGCCGACGACGTTCCTGGCGCTGGTCCGGCGCAGCCGCGTCCACGACGGCACAGTCCAGGAGGCATGGCTGCGGTGCACCGTGAAGGGCCGCTGCGAGCGGGCCAGCAGGGTGTTCGAGGTGGATCCCACCGGCCGCCGCCAGTCGCCGCTGGTGCTGGCGCTGCAGCGCACCGGCTGACGTCGTCTCACTCCCCGGTTGACCCGCCGCGTCGGCTCGTCCGGGAGGCCGCGCGGCTGTTAGGGTTCACGACGATCGACATCCTTTAACGAGCCGTCCCGTGAGGCGGAGAAGGAGGTTGGGCTGCTCGTGCCTGCCCAGTCAGCACAGCCAGACTCCGCTTCGCCCGGGGTCGCTGGACGGGTCGTGATGGACCCCCGCGACATCTCCCGCGCACTCACCCGCATCGCCCACGAGATCCTCGAGCGCAACAAGGGCGCCTCCGACCTGGTCCTCCTGGGCATCCCGTCCCGCGGGGTCCCGCTCGCCCAGCGCATCGCCGCCAAGATCGCGGACGTCGAGGGCAACGCCGTCCCGGTCGGCTCGCTCGACGTGACGATGTACCGCGACGACCTGCGGATGCGGCCGGCCCGCACCCTGCTCCCCACCGAGATCCCGCACGGCGGCATCGACGGCAAGACCGTGGTGCTCGTCGACGACGTGCTCTTCTCCGGGCGCACGATCCGGGCCGCGCTCGACGCGATGGCCGACGTCGGCCGCCCGCAGGCGGTCCGCCTCGCGGTCCTCGTCGACCGGGGCCACCGCGAGCTGCCGATCCGGGCCGACTTCGTCGGCAAGAACCTCCCCACCTCGCTCGTCGAGTCCGTGCGGGTCCGGCTCTCCGAGTTCGACGACGACGACGCCGTGACCATCGCCGGGGCCGGCGGCGGCCCGGCCGCCCGTCACGAGGAGGACGCCCGATGAAGCGACACCTGCTGAGCGCCGGGGACCTGACCCGGGCCGACGCCGAGCTGATCCTGGAGACGGCCGAGGAGCTCCGGTCGCTGGCCGACCGGCCGATCAAGAAGCTGCCCGCGCTGCGCGGCCGCACGGTGGTGAACCTCTTCTTCGAGGACAGCACCCGCACCCGGATCTCCTTCGAGGCGGCGGCCAAGCGGCTGTCCGCCGACGTCATCAACTTCTCCGCCAAGGGCTCCTCGCTGTCCAAGGGCGAGAGCCTCAAGGACACGTCGCTGACCCTCGAGGCGATGGGCGCCGACGCGGTCGTCGTACGCCACTGGGCGTCCGGCGCCCCGCACCTGCTGGCCAACGCCGGCTGGTCGAAGTCCAGCGTGGTCAACGCCGGCGACGGCACCCACGAGCACCCGACCCAGGCGCTGCTCGACGCGTTCACCATGTGGCGGCACCTCGGCAACCTCGACGGCCGCCGGGTCGCGATCGTCGGCGACGTGCTGCACAGCCGGGTGGCCCGCTCCAACGCGCTGCTGCTCAAGACGCTCGGCGCCGAGGTCACCCTGGTGGCGCCGCCGACGCTGCTGCCGGTCGGGGTCGAGGGCTGGGACGTCGAGACGTCCTACGACCTCGACGCGGTGCTGCCCAAGGCCGACGTGGTGATGATGCTGCGGGTGCAGCGCGAGCGGATGAACGCCGCGTTCTTCCCGACGGTGCGGGAGTACTCCCGCCGCTACGGCCTCGACGGCCGCCGGATGGACACCCTGCAGGACCACACGATCGTGATGCACCCCGGCCCGATGATCCGCGGCATGGAGATCAGCGCCGACGTGGCCGACTCGCACCGGTCGGTGATCGTCGAGCAGGTCACCAACGGCGTCGCCGTACGGATGGCCGTGCTGTACCTCCTCCTCGGCGGCAGCGAACCCGCCGTCGGCACCTCCGAAGGGGCGAACCTGTGACCACCACGTACCTCGTCAGGGGCGCCCGCGTCCTCGGCGGCGAGCGGACCGACCTGCTGCTCGCCGACGGCGTCGTGGCAGAGATCGGCGCCGGACTCTCGGCCGACGGTGCGGAGATCGTCGACGCCGACGGCCTCATCGCGCTGCCCGGCCTGGTCGACCTGCACACGCACCTGCGCGAGCCCGGCCGCGAGGACGCCGAGACCGTGGACACCGGCACCCAGGCCGCTGCCCTCGGCGGCTTCACCGCGGTGCACGCGATGGCCAACACCGACCCGGTCGCCGACACCGCCGGGGTCGTGGAGCAGGTCTGGCGGCTCGGCCGGGAGGCCGGGCACTGCGACGTGTTCCCGGTCGGCGCGGTCACCGTCGGGCTGAAGGGGGAGCGGCTCGCCGAGCTCGGCGCGATGGCCGACTCCGCGGCCCGGGTGCGGGTGTTCTCCGACGACGGCAAGTGCGTGTCCGACGCGGTGCTGATGCGCCGGGCGCTGGAGTACGTCAAGGCCTTCGACGGCGTCGTGGCCCAGCACGCGCAGGAGCCCCGGCTCACCGAGGACGCGCAGATGAACGAGGGCGAGCTGTCCGGCCGCCTCGGGCTGCGCGGCTGGCCGGCCGTCGCCGAGGAGGCGATCATCGCCCGCGACTGCCTGCTCGCGGCGCACGTCGACTCCCGGCTGCACGTCTGCCACGTGTCCACCGCCGGGTCGGTCGAGATCGTCCGCTGGGCCAAGAGCAAGGGCTGGAACGTCACCGCCGAGGCGTGCCCCCACCACCTGCTCCTCACCGACGAGCTCGCCGCGACGTACGACCCGATCTACAAGGTCAACCCGCCGCTGCGCTCCGCCGCCGACGTCGAGGCCCTGCGCGCCGGGCTGGCCGACGGCACCATCGACGTGGTCGCCACGGACCACGCGCCGCACCCGCACGAGGACAAGGACTGCGAGTGGCAGGCCGCGGCGTTCGGCATGCTCGGCCTCGAGACCGCGCTGTCGATCGTGCAGGAGACGATGGTCGACACCGGCCTGATCGACTGGCAGGGCGTCGCCGAGCGGATGTCCTACACGCCCGCCCGGATCGGCCGCCTCGAGGGTCACGGCCGCCCGATCGAGGTGGGCGAGCCCGCGAACGTGGTGCTCTACGACCCCGCTGCACACCGCTGTCGTCGACGGAACGAACCTCGCCTCGCTGTCGCGGAACACCCCGTACGTCGGGCGCGAGCTGCCCGGCCGCGTGGTCGCGACGTTCCTGCGCGGCACCCCGACGGTTCTGGACGGGAAGCTCCAGTGAGCGATGCCCCGACCTGGGTGCCGGTGGCGATCCTGTTCGGGATCCTGCTGCTGGCCTACCTCGGCATGTGGCGCGGCTGGCGGCGCCGTGCGCACAAGCACGACCTCCCGCCGCTGGTGGAGGCGCCGGCCGTCGCGGACCTGCCGCCGGCCAAGCTGCAGTCCGGCGCCCGCTACTTCGGCACCACCACCAGCGGCAGCTGGCTCGACCGGGTCGTCGCCCGCGGGCTCGGCGCCCGCAGCAGCTGCCGGCTCTCGCTGTCGGCCGAGGGCCTCGACGTGATCCGGCTGGCCGGCTCGTTCCGGATCCCCGCCGCGGCGCTGCGCGGTGCCCGCCACGACCAGGGCATCGCCGGCAAGGTCGTGCCCCCGCACGGCGTCCTCGTCGTGACCTGGCAGCACGGGGAGTACGAGCTCGACACCGGCTTCCGGCTGACCGTCGCCGAGTTGTCAGGCGGTGAAGGCGCCCTGGCGACGTCAGCGCCTGACAAGTCGGTGGGGGAGCGCCACAACGCGTGGGTGCGCTCGATCTCGAAGATGGCGAAGGAGAACGTGGCATGAGTGGTCTCGACGGGCTCGACCAGCCGGGGGCGATCCTGGTGCTGGAGGACGGGCGGACGTTCCGCGGCGAGCCGTTCGGTGCCGAGGGCGAGACGTTCGGCGAGGCGGTGTTCTCGACCGGCATGTCCGGCTACCAGGAGACGCTGACCGACCCGTCGTACCACCGCCAGGTGGTCGTGATGACCGCCCCGCACGTCGGCAACACCGGCATGAACGACGAGGACCCGGAGTCCCGCAGGATCTGGGTCAGCGGGTACGTCGTCCGCGACCCGGCCCGCCGCTCGTCGAGCTGGCGCGCGAAGCGGACCCTCGACGACGAGCTGCGCGACCAGGGCGTCGTCGGCATCTCCGGCATCGACACCCGCGCGCTGACCCGGCACCTGCGCGAGCGTGGCGCGATGCGGGTCGGCATCTCCACCACCGAGACCGACCCCGCGGCCCTGCTGCGCCGGGTGCTCGAGTCCGCGGAGATGAAGGGCGCCGAGCTCGCCACCGAGGTGTCGACCCGCGAGGCGTACGTCGTGCCGGCCGTCGGTGCGAAGCGGTTCACCGTCGCGGCGATCGACCTCGGCATCAAGGCGAACACCCCGCGGATGATGGCCGAGCGCGGCATCGAGACGCACGTGCTGCCCGCGACGGCCACCCTGGACGACGTACGCGCGACCGGTGCCGACGGCGTGTTCTTCTCCAACGGCCCGGGTGACCCGGCCGCCACCGAGGGGCAGGTCGACCTGCTCAAGGCCGTGCTGGAGGAGGGCATCCCGTACTTCGGGATCTGCTTCGGCAACCAGCTGTTCGGCCGGGCGCTCGGCTTCGGCACCTACAAGCTGACCTACGGCCACCGCGGCATCAACCAGCCGGTGATGGACCGGACCACCGGCAAGGTCGAGGTCACCGCGCACAACCACGGCTTCGCCGTCGAGGCGCCGCTCGACCGGGCGACCGCCACGCCGTACGGCGAGGCGACCGTCTCGCACGTGTGCCTCAACGACGACGTCGTCGAAGGGCTCGAGCTGCGGGCGCCGGACGGGACGCTCAAGGCGTTCTCCGTGCAGTACCACCCGGAGGCGGCGGCCGGGCCGCACGACGCGGCCTACCTGTTCGACCGGTTCGTCGACTTGATGAGCGGAAGCGCCGGCGCCCCCTCGGGGAGCCCGGCCGGAGGGAGGGCCTGATGCCGAAGCGACAGGACATCTCGAGCGTGCTGGTGATCGGCTCCGGGCCGATCATCATCGGGCAGGCCTGCGAGTTCGACTACTCGGGGACCCAGGCGTGCCGGGTGCTCAAGGCCGAGGGCCTGCGGGTGGTGCTGGTGAACAGCAACCCGGCGACGATCATGACCGACCCGGAGTTCGCGGACGCGACGTACGTCGAGCCGATCACACCGGAGTTCGTCGAGAAGGTCATCGAGAAGGAGCGGCCGGACGCGCTGCTCGCGACCCTCGGCGGGCAGACCGCGCTGAACGCCGCGATGGCGCTCGACAAGGCCGGCGTGCTGGAGAAGTACGGCGTCGAGCTGATCGGCGCGAGCATCGAGGCGATCGACCGCGGGGAGAACCGCGAGTCGTTCAAGAAGATCGTCGAGGAGCTCGGCGGCGAGGTGGCGCGCAGCGTCGTCTGCCACTCGATGGACGACTGCCTCGCGGCGGTCGACGAGCTCGGCTACCCGATGGTGGTGCGGCCGTCGTTCACGATGGGCGGCACCGGCTCGGGGATGGCCTACGACGAGCGCGACCTGCGCCAGATCGCCGGCTCCGGCCTGGCCGCCAGCCCGACCACCGAGGTGCTCCTGGAGGAGTCGATCCTCGGCTGGAAGGAGTACGAGCTGGAGGTGATGCGCGACAAGGCCGACAACGTCGTGATCGTCTGCAGCATCGAGAACCTCGACCCGATGGGCGTGCACACCGGCGACTCGATCACCGTCGCGCCGGCGATGACGCTGACCGACCGCGAGTACCAGACGATGCGCGACCTCTCGATCGGCATCATCCGCTCGGTCGGCGTGGACACCGGCGGCTGCAACATCCAGTTCGCGGTCGACCCGCGCGACGGCCGGCTGATCGTCATCGAGATGAACCCGCGGGTGTCCCGCTCCAGCGCGCTCGCCTCGAAGGCGACCGGCTTCCCGATCGCGAAGATCGCCGCCAAGGTCGCCATCGGCTACACGCTCGACGAGATCCCCAACGACATCACCCGCGAGACGCCGGCGTCGTTCGAGCCGTCCCTCGACTACGTCGTGGTGAAGGTGCCGCGCTTCGCGTTCGAGAAGTTCCCGTCCGCCGACCCGACCCTGACCACGCACATGAAGTCGGTCGGCGAGGCGATGGCGATCGGCCGCAACTTCACCGAGGCGCTGCAGAAGGCGCTGCGGTCGCTGGAGAGCAAGGGCGCCGTCTTCGACTGGCGCAAGGAGTACGTCGACCTCGACAAGGCCACACTGCTGGAGCAGATCCGCACGCCGCACGACGGCCGGCTGCGCAAGGTCATGGACGCGCTGCGCGCCGGCGCGACGCCCGAGGAGATCTTCGAGGCCACCGCCATCGACCCGTGGTTCGTCGACCAGCTCCTGCTGATCAACGAGATCGCGGTCGAGGTGCTCGAGGCCGACGAGCTGACCCCGGGGCTGCTGCGCCGCGCGAAGCGGCACGGCTTCTCCGACGAGCAGATCGGCCGGCTGCGCGGCATGCCCGCGCCGGTGGTCCGCGGGGTGCGCCACGCGCTCGGCATCCGGCCGGTGTTCAAGACGGTCGACACCTGCGCCGCCGAGTTCGCGGCCCGGACGCCGTACCACTACTCGTCCTACGACGAGGAGACCGAGGTGCAGCCGCGCGAGCGGGCGGCGGTGATCATCCTCGGCTCGGGTCCGAACCGCATCGGCCAGGGCATCGAGTTCGACTACTCCTGCGTGCACGCCAGCCTGGCGCTGTCGGAGGCCGGCTACGAGACCGTGATGGTCAACTGCAACCCGGAGACGGTGTCGACCGACTACGACACCAGCGACCGGCTCTACTTCGAGCCGCTCACGCTGGAGGACGTGCTGGAGGTCGTGCACGCCGAGCAGCAGGCCGGTCCGGTGGCCGGCGTCATCTGCCAGCTCGGCGGGCAGACCCCGCTCGGGCTCGCGCAGGGTCTCGAGGACGCGGGCGTGCCGATCGTGGGCACGTCGCCGGCCGCGATCGACCTGGCCGAGGAGCGCGGCGCGTTCGGCCGGGTGCTCGCCCGCGCCGGACTGCCCGCGCCCAAGCACGGCATGGCCACCTCGTTCGACGAGGCCCGCGCGATCGCCGCCAAGATCGGCTACCCGGTGCTGGTGCGTCCGTCGTACGTCCTCGGCGGGCGCGGCATGGAGATCGTCTACGACGACACGGCGCTGGCCGCCTACATCGAGCGGGCCACGGAGATCAGCCCGGAGCACCCGGTGCTCGTCGACCGGTTCATCGACGACGCGGTCGAGATCGACGTGGACGCCATCTACGACGGCACCGACCTGTTCCTCGGTGGCGTGATGGAGCACATCGAGGAGGCCGGCATCCACTCCGGCGACTCGTCGTGCGCGCTGCCGCCGATCACCCTCGGCGCGCAGGAGATCACCCGGATCCGCGAGGCCACCGTCGCGATCGCGGAGGGCGTCGGCGTGCGGGGACTGCTCAACGTGCAGTACGCCCTCGGCTCCGACGTGCTCTACGTCCTCGAGGCCAACCCGCGGGCCAGCCGGACCGTCCCGTTCGTGTCCAAGGCGACCGCCACCCCGCTGGCCAGCGCGGCCGCCCGGGTGATGCTCGGCGAGTCCATCGCCGACCTGCGCAGGGCCGGGGTGCTGCCCGCCGTGGGCGACGGGGGAGACCTGCCGTCCGACGCGCCGATCGCGGTCAAGGAGGCGGTGATGCCGTTCAACCGGTTCCGCACCCCCGACGGCCGCAACGTCGACACCGTGCTCGGGCCGGAGATGAAGTCCACCGGCGAGGTGATGGGCTTCGACGCGAACTTCGGCACCGCGTTCGCCAAGGCGCAGACCGCGGCGTTCGGGTCGCTGCCCACCAGCGGCCGGGTGTTCGTGTCGATGGCCAACCGCGACAAGCGCTCGATGATCTTCCCGATCAAGGTGCTCGCCGACCGCGGCTTCGAGATCCTCGCCACCCAGGGCACCGCCGAGGTGCTGCGCCGCAACGGCGTCGCCGTGACCGTGGTGCGCAAGCACTTCGAGGGCCCCGGCCCGCACGGCGAGCCGACCACCGTGCAGCTGATCCAGGCCGGCGAGATCGACCTGGTCATCAACACCCCGCACGGGTCGTCGGGTGGCGGCTCGGCCCGCATCGACGGCTACGAGATCCGCACCGCCGCGGTGATGGCGAACATCCCGTGCATCACCACCGTGCAGGGTCTCGGCGCCGCGGTGCAGGGCATCGAGGCGATGCGCAGCGGCGACATCGGCGTCCGCTCGCTGCAGGACTGGGCCGCGGCCCGGTGACCGCTCCCTACCGCGTGCTGTTCGACCGGGTGCTGACCCGCGTCGACGCCGAGACCGCCCACCGGCTCGGCTTCCGGGCGCTGCGGCTGGGCGCCCCGGCCCTGCGTCTCGGCTCATCGTGGCTCGGCGCCGGCGGCCGGCCGGTGCAGGCGATGGGGATCGACTTCCCGGGACCGCTCGGGCTGGCCGCCGGCTTCGACAAGAACGCCGAGGGCATCGACGCGCTGGCCGCGCTCGGCTTCGGGTTCGTCGAGGTCGGCACGGTCACCGGTGAGCCGCAGCCCGGCAACCCGACGCCGCGGCTGTTCCGGCTGCCGGCGGACCGCGCGGTCGTCAACCGGATGGGCTTCAACAACGACGGCGCCGAGGTGGTCGCCCGCCGGCTGGCCGCACGCCTCGGCTCCAAGCGCCACCGCCCTTCAGGACAGCGCGTCGTGGTCGGGGTCAACATCGGCAAGACCAAGGTGGTCCCCGAGGACGACCAGGCGGCGGTGCTCGCGGACTACGAGAAGAGCACCCGGCTGCTCGCGCCGCACGCCGACTACCTCGTCGTCAACGTGAGCTCCCCGAACACCCCCGGGCTGCGCGACCTGCAGTCCGTCGAGCGGCTGCGGCCGCTGCTGAGCGCCGTACGCCGCCAGGCGGACGCCGTGACCACGAGGCACCTGCCGCTGCTGGTGAAGATCGCCCCCGACCTCGCCGACAAGGACGTGCTGGCCGTCGCCGACCTGGCCCTCGAGCTCGGCCTCGACGGCATCGTCGCCACCAACACCACCATCAGCCGCGAGGGCCTGGTCTCCGACCCGGCCGACGTCGAGCGGGTGGGCGCGGGCGGGCTGTCCGGCGCGCCGCTCAGGGCCCGTGCCGTCGAGGTGCTGCGGCTGCTGCGCGAGCGGGTCGGGCCCGACCTGACGATCATCGCGGTCGGCGGCATCGGCGACGCCGACGACGCCCGGGAGCGGCTCGACGCCGGCGCGACGCTGCTGCAGGCGTACACCGCCTTCGTCTACGAAGGCGCGCTCTGGCCCTCGCGGGTGCAGCGCGCCCTGGCCCGCCGATGACCGCCACCGTCCCGGAGACCGGCCCGGTGCAGGTGACCGGCGAGGTGCTGTCGGTCAAGAAGGCCGGCGCCTACCAGCACCTCACGATGGTCGCGCCCGGGATCGCGGAGCGCTTCCGGCCCGGCACCTTCGTCACCGTCGCCGTCGGCGGGCCGCTGTCGTCGACGACGCTGCGCCGCAGCCTGCCCGTGCACCGGGTCCGGCCGACCGGCGCCTACGGCGGCACCGTCGAGTGCGTCTTCGCGGTCGACGACGCCGCGACGGCGTGGCTGGCGGCCGCGCCCGCCGGCACCCCCCTCGACGTGGTCGGCCCGCTCGGCCGGCCCTACGCGCTGCCCAAGGAGCCGGTCACCTGCGTGCTGGTCGGCGACGGCTGCGCGAGCGCGCCGCTGTTCCCGTTGGCCGAGCGGCTGCGGGAACGCTCCTGCGTGGTGCACATGCTGCTCGGCGCCGACCACCGAGTCCGCACTGTTCGGGGCGCTCGAGGCCCGCCGGGCCACCCGGGGCGTGGTGGTCACCACCGCCGACGGCTCGGTCGGGATGCGCGGCCGGGTCGTCGACGCGCTGCCGGACCTGCTGACCCGGGTGCAGGCCGACGTCGTCTACGCCGCCGGACCGCACGACGTCCTGCACGGTGTCGCCCGCGCGGCCGAGGCGCACGGTGCGTGGAGCCAGACCGCGATCGACGTACCCGACGGCTGCGGCACCGGGCTCTGCCTGGGCTGCGTGCTGCCGGTCGTCGGCGAGGACGGCGTGACCCGGATGGTCCGCGCCTGCGCGGAGGGCCCGGTCTTCCGCGGCGACCGGGTGCGGTGGGACGACCTCGGCACCGTGCCCGCCGACGCGCGAGGTGCGTCGTGACCGACGTCGACCTGTCCACCGACCTCGCCGGGCTCGCGATGCCGTCGCCGGTGATGACGGCGGCCGGCTGCGGCGGGCGCGAGCTCGCGGCGTACACCGACCTCACCGCCCTCGGCGCACTGGTCACCCGCACCGTCACCCTCGACGCCCGCGCCGGCTCGCCGCCGCCCCGGGTCGTGGAGACGCCGAGCGGTGTCGTCAGCGCCGTCGGGCTCCAGAACCCAGGCCTGCAAGGGTTCCTGACCACCGACCTGCCCTGGTTCGCGCAGCGGAAGGTCCGCACCGTCGTGTCGGTGAGCGCCGGGTCGCTGGCGGAGTACGGCGAGCTGGCCCGCCGGCTCGCGACCGCACCGGGCGTCGACGCCGTCGAGGTGCACCTGGAGGTCTCCGACGCGCACCAGACCGGCAAGGCCGTGCACGTGGTCCGGCGCGACCTGCCGCACGGGATGCCCGTGCTGGCCAAGCTCGCGGCCGGCGGCGACGTGGCGAGCCTGGCCCGCGCCGCGGTGGACAACGGCGCCGACGCGGTCGTGGTGACCCAGGGCTTCCCGGCCCTGGTGATCGACCCGGTGACCCTGCGGCCGGCGCTCGGCGCCGGGCCCGGACTGCTCACCGGTCCGGCCGTGCACGCGCTGGCGCTGCGCTGCGTGTGGGACGTCCACGAGGCCCTCCCGCACGTGCCGGTCGTGGGTGCGGGCGGCATCCGCACCGGCTTCGACGCCCTCGCGATGCTGCTCGCCGGCGCCACCGCCGTGCAGCTCGGCAGCGTGCTGCTGCGCGACCCGTCCGCCGCCGACCGGGTCACCCGCGAGCTCACCGACGAGCTCGCCTCCCGAGACCTGAAGTCCGCGGCGGACGCCGTCGGGCTCGCCCACCAGCAACCCGACGGGAGCAGCCGATGACGTTCGGCAGCAGACTCAGCGACGCCCTGGCCGACCGCGGCCGCTTCTGCGCGGGCATCGACCCGCACCCCGGCCTGCTCGACCAGTGGGGCCTCACCGACTCCGTCAACGGGCTCGAGAAGTTCGCGCTCACGGCGGTCGAGTCCTTCGCCAACGTGGTGCCGGTCATCAAGCCGCAGTCGGCGTTCTTCGAGCGGTTCGGCTCGCGCGGGATCGCCGTCCTCGAGCAGGTCGTCGCGGCAGCCCGCGAGCTCGGCTGCCTGGTGCTGCTCGACGTGAAGCGCGGCGACATCGGCTCCACCGCGCAGGCCTACGCGGACGCCTACCTCGACAAGAACTCCCCGCTGTACGTCGATGCGGTCACCGTCTCGCCGTACCTCGGCATCGGCTCGGTCGACCCGCTCGTCGACACCGCCCTGGCCAACGACGCCGGCGTCTTCCTGCTCGCGCTCACGTCCAACCCGGAGGGGCCGCAGGTGCAGCACGCGGTCACCACCGACGGCCGCTCCGTCGCCGGGGTGGTGCTCGACGCGGTGGCCAGCCGCAACGCCGGCGTCGAGGGCCTCGGCTCGGTCGGCGCGGTCGTCGGCGCGACCGTCGAGCTGCCGGCCGACGTGGGCGTCACCAACCTCGACGTCGACGGACCGCTGCTGGTGCCCGGCATCGGGGCGCAGGGCGGCACGATCGAGGACGTGCGTCGCGTGTTCGGCGCCGCCGCCCGCAACGTGCTGCCCACCAGCTCCCGCGAGATCCTCGCCGCCGGCCCGTCGAAGGCGGCCCTGCACGACGCCGCGCTGCAGGCGCTCGACACCTTCAGCGCCCTGGCCTGACCGACGTCGAGGTCAGCCGAAGCGGACCGTCCCGGAGGTGCCGTCGACGGTCACCTCGTCGTCGGTGCTGATCGCGTCCGTCGCACCCGGGACCCCCACCACGGCCGGGATGCCGTACTCACGGGCGACGACGGCGCCGTGCGAGTTCGCCCCACCCATCTCCATCACCAGGCCGCCGGCGGTGAGGAACAGCGGAGTCCAGCCGGGGTCGGTGGAGGGGCAGACCAGGATCCGGCCCGGCTCGAGCCGGGCCCGGTGCGGGTCCAGGACGACGGTCGCCCGCGCGGTGACCGTGCCCGCCGACGCCGGGGTGCCGTGCAGGGACCCGTCGTCGGCCGGCGTGATCTCGGCGACGGCCTCGGGCTCGGTCCCGTCGGAGAGCAGCACCCGCGGCACGTGCCGGCGACGCAGCTCGCGTGCGTACTCCGCCCGGCGGGAGCGCACGGTGTCCGCGAACGGCACGCCCGCCAGGCACTGACCCACCTCGCGCAGGTCGAGGAAGAACACGTCGTCCGCTGAGTCCAGCAGCTCGCGTCGCTCCAGGTCGCAGCCGACGGTGAGCAGCTCGCGGCGCGCCGAGGCGAGCATGGTCACCAGGTGGAACTTCGGCAGCTCCCGCAGACCCGCGAGCGCCCGGGCCCGGCCCAGGGCGAGCCGCACCAGCTGCCCCCGCATCCCGCCGGCCCGGTCCACGAGCGTGTCGACCATCTCCTCGGCCTCCAGCCGGCCGCGCCGGAAGACGGTGTCGGGAGCGACGGAGTCGTCGTCGAGGCTCAGGTAGCCGGCGAGGACGCCGAACAGGTACGACGGGTCCTCCCTCCACCGCGGCAGGCCCAGGTCGATCTCGGCGACCGAGCGGTCACCGTACGACCGGAGGAAGGCCCGCAGCCCCCGGTGCACGGCGGTCGGCAGCGTGCCGGCGTGGTAGAGGTCCACCAGCTCGTCGACCGGGGCGAGCCGGACGAGAGCGGCGCTGTCCGGGTCCCGCGCGATCTCCTGGGCGAGCCGCCACAGCGCCAGGTCCATCTCGGTGGTCACGTTGCCGGGCAGGCTGCGCATCACCGTCGACAGCTCGCCGGGCCGGCGCCGGTCGCCGAGCAGCCAGGCGGCCAGCCCCAGGGCCACGAAGCCGGCCCCGGCGCGCGGCAGGAGCTCGAGTGCCAGCGGGGCGAACTCGCGGGGGAGCAGCCGCTCCACGTGCTCCAGGCGCTCGGCGGGGGTGGCGTCGGGCGGTGGGTGCAGGCGGCCCCGGAGCGCCGCGCCCACCTCGTCCACCCGCCGGTGCGCCGCGTCCGGGTCGGCCAGCGCGGACAGCAGCCGGAACGGCAGCCGGCTCGCGGCCGCCACCGCGGCCAGCGGGCCGACGGCGTCCCACCGGGCCGACGGGACCGGGGCGAAGCGTGGGTCGTCGGAGAGCGCACGCAGCAGGGTCGCCGACCGCGCCTCCATCACGTCGAGCACGCGGGGGAGGAGGAGGCGTCCCACCGGGTTGCGCAGCGGCGCCGTCACGTCGACGAACAGCCGCCCCGCCGCGACCGTCACCGCCGGGGCGCCGCCCAGCGGGTCGGACACCGTGATGCCCCACAGCCGGGCGACCGACGTGGACATCGCCTCGATGGCCGCGGCCCCGGCCGGCGTGAGCGGGCGGTACACCCCCTGGGCGACGTTGACGCTGAAGAAGACACGCGGGCCGCCCCGGCCCTCGGGGACCGGGTACAGCGTCGTGATCGGGCGGGCCTGGGTCAGCCAGAACCTCCCCTGCGCGTCGAGCGCCCACTCGATGTCCTGGGGTGCGGCATAGGCCGCCTCGACCGAGGCGCCGAGTGCGGCCAGCTCCTCGAGCTGGGAGTCGGTCAGGCAGGCGCCGCTCCGGGTGCCCGGCACCTGCTGCACGCCTCCGGACGGCAGGGAGCGGGTCGACGTCCGCTTGTCGCCGAGCCGCCGGTGCAGGACCCGCCGGGCGCCCACGTCGACCACGAAGTGGTCGGGGTTGACCGCGCCGGAGACGACCGCCTCCCCGAGTCCGGGGCTGGCGTCGACGACGGCCTCGCCGCGGCGTCCGGTGACCGGGTTGGCCGTGAACATCACCCCGGCCACCTCGGCCTGCACCATCTGCTGCACCACCACCGCGAGCCGGGCCGACGCGTGGTCGATCCCGTTCGCCGACCGGTAGGCCACCGCGCGGTCGGTCCACAGCGACGCCCAGCAACGCCGTACGGCGTCCAGCACGGCGTCCGCGCCGACGACGTTGAGGTAGGTGTCCTGCTGCCCGGCGAAGCTGGCGAACGGCAGGTCCTCGGCCGTCGCCGACGAGCGCACCGCGACCGGGCCGAACACCGTGCGGCGCACGGCGTCGAGGACGTCGGGCGGCACCGGGGCATCGAGCACGATGTCGCGGGCCTCGGCCGCGAGCTGGTCGAGCTCCGCCGGATCGCCGACCGCCTTGGCCAGCCGCTCCGTCACCGGTGCCAGCCGGTCACCGACGACGCGGGTGTAGGCCGACGTCGTCACGCACGTGCCGTCCGGCACGTGGAAGCCGGCGCGCAGCAGGATGCCGAGGTTCACCGCCTTGCCGCCGGCGAGCTCCAGCATGTCCGCCTTCACCTCGGCCAGTGGCAGCGTCAACGGGGCACCCTGCGACGTCCGGGGTCGGGTCGTCACAGCCACGGCCGGCACCACCCCTCAGGGTGCCGTCGCTTCGGCTGGTCCGGGTGCAGCCGCTGCGCGGGTGCGGTGACGGACATGGCGCTCCCTCCTCGACGGGTGGGGTGTGCTTCCACCGAACTCCGGGAGGTCAGGCCTGTCCATGGCGCCTTCGGGGGGTTCCCGAGCCACCGGGCCCGGCCGCCGGTGTAGAACAGTCGCATGCCCGAGACCACCCCCTTCTCAGAGCCGAGCACACTGCCCTTCGCGTTCCCACCGTTCGACGCGATCCGGCACGAGCACTACCGCCCCGCGTTCGACGCCGGCGTCGCCGAGCAGCGCGCCGAGGTCGAGGCCATCGCCGCCCAGGAGGGCGAGCCGACGTTCGAGAACACGATCGAGGCGCTGGAGCGCTCGGGTGCGACGTACAAGCGGATGATGCGGGTCTGGACCAACCTGTGCGCGTCGATGTCCACGCCCGAGATGCAGGCGCTGGAGAGCGAGCTCGCGCCGCGGATCGCGGAGCACACCGACTCCATCCGGCTCGACCCGCGGCTGTTCGCCCGCATCGACGCCGTGCACGCCGCGCGGCACGACAGCGGGCTGACGCCGGAGCAGGTGCGGATCGTCGAGCGCTACCACCGCGACTTCGTCCGCTCCGGTGCCGCGCTCCCCGAGGCGGACCGGGACACGCTGCGCGAGCTCAACGTGCAGATCACGTCGCTGACCACGGAGTTCAGCAACCGGGTGCTGGCCGAGTCGAACGACCTGGCCGTGCACGTCACCGACCGGGCCGAGCTCGACGGGCTCGCCGCCAACGAGGTCGAGTCCGCCCGCAGCGCCGCCGAGTCGGCCGGCCTGGACGGCTACCTGCTCACCCTGTCGCTGCCCACCATCCAGCCGACGATCGCGTCCCTCACCGACCGCGACGTCCGCCGCCGCCTGCACGAGGCCGCCACCTCGCGCGGCACCCGCGGCGGCGAGCACGACACCCGCGCGCTGGTCGGCCGGATCACCGCGCTGCGGGCCCGGCGGGCGGCCCTGCTCGGGTTCACCGACCACGCGGCCTACATCGCCGACGACCAGACGGCCGGCAGCACCAAGGCGGTGCTGGAGATGCTCGACGAGATGGTCGAGCCCGCCATGCGCAACCTCGAGACCGAGCTGGCCACGATCGAGGACCTGCTGCGCGCCGACGGCATCGAGGGTCCGGTCCAGCCCTGGGACTGGGCGCACTACGCCGCCCGGGACAAGGCCGCGACCTACGACGTGGACACCAACGCGCTCAAGCCGTACTTCGAGCTCGACCGGGTGCTCACCGACGGCATCTTCTTCGCCGCCACGAAGCTCTACGGCATCACCTTCGAGCAGCGCCACGACCTGCCGGTGTACGCCGACGGCGTGCGCGTCTACGAGGTGAGCGACGAGGACGGCTCGACCCTCGGCCTGTTCGTGTGCGACTGGTTCGCGCGCCCCACCAAGCAGGGCGGCGCCTGGATGGACGAGTTCGTCGGGCAGTCGCACCTGCTGGGCACGCTGCCGGTGGTGGTGGTCTGCCTCAACGTCCCGCAGCCGCCGGCCGGCCAGCCGGCGCTGATGACCCTCGACGAGGTGCGGACCGGCTTCCACGAGTTCGGGCACGCGCTGCACGGCCTGTTCTCCGACGCCGTCTACCCGCGGCTCCAGGGCACGTCGGTGCCCCGCGACTTCGTGGAGTTCCCCTCCCAGGTCAACGAGATGTGGCGCTGGTGGCCCGAGGTGCTCGCCAACTACGCCGTGCACCACGAGACCGGCGAGCCGCTGGCACAGGACGTCGTCGACCGGCTGGTCGCGTCCGAGGCGCACGGCCAGGGGTTCGACACCGTGGCCATGCTCGGCGCCGCGCTGCTGGACCAGGAGTGGCACCGGCTGGCAACGGGCCAGCCGGCCGTGGAGCCGGACCAGGTCGACGAGTTCGAGGCCGAGGCGCTGACCCGGCACGGCGTGCGGTCGGCGCTGGTGCCGCCGCGCTACCGCAGCGGCTACTTCGCCCACGTCTTCGCCGGCGGGTACGACGCGGGCTACTACTCCTACCTGTGGAGCGAGGTGCTCGACGCGGACATGGTCGACTGGTTCAAGGAGAACGGCGGCCTGACCCGCGCCAACGGCGACCGGTTCCGCGAGCAGCTGCTCTCGGTCGGCGGCACGGTCGACCCGCTCGACGCCTTCGCCGCGGTCCGCGGCCGGGGCCCGAGCACCGACCCGCTGCTGCGACGTCGGGGGCTGCGTGGCTGAGCGGCTCCGCCGTACCGCGCTGGTGGTGGCGGGGCTGCTCGTCACCACCGGCCTCACCGGCTGCTCGAACGGCACCGACTCCTACTGCTCGACCCTCAAGGACGACCAGAAGAAGCTCGACAGCCTGGCGACGCAGGCCGCCAAGCCGGGGGAGCAGGGCGTGCGAGCCCTCGGCGAGACCGTCGGCGTGCTGTCGGACCTCCGGGACGAGGCACCCGAGGACATCTCCGACGAGTGGAACACCCTGGTCGACGCCCTGCAGGGGCTGGTCGACGCGGTGAAGGCGACCGGCCACCCGCTCGGCGACTTCGCCGGCGGCACCAAGCCCGACGGCGTCACCACCGGCCAGTACGACGCGGTGAAGCAGGCCGCGACCGAGCTGCAGGGCACCCGCGTCCAGCAGGCCGGCAAGAGCATCGAGCAGCACGCGCAGGACGTGTGCAAGGTCGACCTCGGCACCGGTCTCGGCGGCGGGCTGCCCACCGGCTGACCTGTCAGGCGCTGACGTCGCCGGGGCGACGCCAACGCCTGACAACCCGGCGACAGCCCGTCGCGTTGCGACCGACTGTCCACCGTGGCTAGATTTCGTCTGACCACCCAGCCGCCACCCACAGGACGAGGTCAGACAGTGGCTCTTCCGCGACTCACGCCGGAGCAGCGTCAGGCGAACCTCGAGAAGGCGGCTGCCTCCCGTCGCGAACGGGCCGAGATCAAGAACCGTCTCAAGCACTCCGGCGCGTCCATCGTCGACGTGCTCAAGCAGGGCCAGGAGAACGAGGTCGTCGGAAAGATGCGGGTCATCGACCTGCTGCAGTCCATGCCCGGCCTCGGCAAGGTCCGCGCCCGGCAGATGATGGAGCGCCTGAACATCTCCGAGAGCCGCCGGGTGCGCGGCCTCGGCGCCAACCAGATCGCCGCCCTCGAGCGCGAGTTCGGATCCCGTTGAAGATCGGGTCTGTCGCCCCGGCGGTCGCGTGCTCGGCCCCACATCCCGTCCGGCTGCGTTCTCGTCGCTCGGCGCAGCCCGCTGCGCTCTCGCGACTCGGCCTCGCCGGATCGGGCGCGGATGCCGCGCCCGCTGTGACCACCGAGCCTCCAGCCACGATCCATGACTGAGCCACAGGGCCGGCTCACGGTCCTGGCGGGTCCGACGGCGGTCGGCAAGGGCACGGTGGCGGCGTACGTCCGCACCCACCACCCCGAGGTCTGGATCTCCGTGTCCGCCACCACCCGTCACCCGCGCCCCGGCGAGGTGCACGGCCGGCACTACTGGTTCGTCTCGGACGAGGAGTTCGACCGGCTGGTCGCCGACGGCGAGCTCCTCGAGTGGGCCGTCGTGCACAAGAAGGCCCGCTACGGGACACCCCGGCGGCCGGTCGAGCAGGCGCTGGCCGACGGCCGGCCCGCACTGCTCGAGATCGACCTGCAGGGCGCCCGGCAGGTGCGCGCGTCCATGCCGGAGGCGCTGTTCGTGTTCCTCAAGCCGCCGTCCTGGGAGGAGCTGGTCCGCCGGCTCGTCGGGCGCGGCACCGAGACCGAGGAGGAGCGGGAGCGCCGCCTGGAGACCGCGCGCGAGGAGCTGGCCGCGGAGCCGGAGTTCGACGTGACGGTCGAGAACACCGAAGTTCACCTCGCTGCGGAACAGTTGGTAGCCTTGATGAAGGGCTCCTGAGAGCTCCGCCCCCTTTGCGGGCATCTTCAACCCCGAACTTGTGAGGCTGACACCCCGTGTCTCGAACCCTTCCGGTCGCCGAGGGCATCACCAACCCGCCCATCGACGAGCTCCTGACGAAGACCGACTCGAAGTACAAGCTGGTCCTCTACAGCGCCAAGCGCGCGCGTCAGATCAACGCGTACTACTCCCAGCTGGGCGAGGGCCTGCTGGAGTACGTCGGCCCGCTCGTGGACACCCACGTGCAGGAGAAGCCGCTGTCCATCGCCCTGCGCGAGATCAACGACGACCTGCTGACCTGCGAGGACATCGACCCCGAGGCCGAGGGCGACACCCCCACCGAGGGCTGAGAACCGCCCTCCCATGGCAGACGACCGCCGCCCTCACGCCGCAACGGACGACGCACCTCGTGTCGTCCTGGGCGTGAGCGGCGGCATCGCTGCGTACAAGGCCTGTGAGCTGCTCCGCCGGTTCACCGAGTCCGGCCACGACGTCACCGTCGTCCCCACCGCCTCCGCGCTGCGGTTCGTGGGCGCCCCCACCTGGGCGGCCCTGTCCGGCAAGCCCGTCTCCGACGAGGTCTGGGCCGACGTCCACGAGGTGCCGCACGTCCGGATCGGCCAGACCGCCGACCTGGTCGTGGTCGCGCCGGCCACCGCCGACCTGCTCGCCAAGGCCGCGCACGGCCTCGCCGACGACCTGCTCACCAACACGCTGCTCACCGCCCGCTGCCCGGTCGTGTTCGCGCCGGCCATGCACACCGAGATGTGGGAGCACCCCGCCACCCAGGAGAACGTCGCCACGCTGCGCCGCCGCGGCGCCCTGGTGATCGAGCCCGCCGAGGGCCGGCTCACCGGCGTCGACACCGGCAAGGGCCGGTTCCCGGAGCCCGGGGAGATCTTCGAGACCGCCCGTGACCTGCTGGGTCGCGGCGGGGCCGCCAACGTGCTCGACCTGGCCGGGCGGCACGTGCTCGTCTCCGCCGGCGGCACCCGGGAGTACCTCGACCCGGTCCGGTTCCTCGGCAACCGCTCCTCGGGCCTGCAGGGCTACGCCCTCGCCCGGGCGGCCGTCTCCCGCGGCGCCGAGGTGACCCTGGTGGCCGCCAACGTCAGCCTGCCCGACCCGGCCGGCGCCAAGGTGGTGCACGTCGAGACCACCGCCCAGCTGCGCGACGCGGTGCTCGCCGCGGCGCCGACCGCGGACGCCGTCGTGATGGCGGCCGCTCCCGCGGACTACCGGCCCCGCAGCGTGTCCGACATCAAGATCAAGAAGGCCGACGACGGCACCGCCCCGACGCTCGACCTCGAGCAGAACCCCGACATCCTGGCGGAGATCTCCCGCGACCGGGCCCGCCCGGGGAGCGTGATCGTGGGGTTCGCGGCCGAGACCGGCGACGCGACCGCGTCGGTGCTCGACCTGGCCCGCACCAAGCTGGCCCGCAAGGGCTGCGACCTGCTGGTCGTCAACGACGTGAGCGGGGGCAAGGTCTTCGGCTCCCCCGAGAACGAAGCCGTCGTCCTGGACGCCGCCGGGGAGGCCACTCACGTCCCGCGGGGTGCCAAATCGGTCCTCGCGCACGCAATCTGGGACCGCGTCGCGACGCGGCTCGGCTCCGGCTGAGACCATCCCTGGGCTTGGTCTCCCGAACAGGTAACCTTCCGACCGATACGACAACTGCGATTGCACCGGCCGCGACCGGTGTGGCAAGGGGTACGACGCTGTGGCTGGACGCCTTTTCACCTCCGAGTCCGTGACCGAGGGACACCCGGACAAGATCGCCGACCAGATCAGCGACTCCGTCCTCGACGAGATGCTCCGCCAGGACCCGCAGAGCCGGGTCGCCGTGGAGACCCTGCTGACCACGGGTCTCGTCGTCGTGGCCGGTGAGGTCACCACCGCCGGGTACGTCGACGTCAAGCAGGTCGTCCGCGACCGGATCCTCGAGATCGGCTACGACTCGTCCGTCAAGGGCTTCGACGGCCACTCCTGCGGCGTCATGGTCGCGATCGGCGGCCAGTCCGGCGACATCGCGCAGGGCGTCGACGCGGGCTACGAGCACCGCGCCGAGTCCTCCGCCGACGAGCTCGACAGGCAGGGCGCCGGCGACCAGGGCCTGATGTTCGGCTACGCCTGCGACGACACCCCCGAGCTGATGCCGCTCCCGATCACCATCGCCCAGCGGCTGGCCGAGCGGCTCTCCGCGGTCCGCAAGGACGGGACCATGTCCTACCTGCGGCCCGACGGGAAGACCCAGGTCACCATCGAGTACGACGACGAGAACCGCCCCGTGCGCGTCGACACCGTCGTGGTGTCCACCCAGCACGCGAAGGACATCAGCCTCGACGCGATGCTGACCCCCGACATCAAGAAGCACGTCGTGGACCCGGTGCTCGAGAGCTTCGACATCCCCAACGACGGCTACCGCCTGCTGGTCAACCCGACCGGCCGCTTCGAGGTCGGCGGCCCGATGGGCGACGCCGGCCTGACCGGCCGCAAGATCATCATCGACACCTACGGCGGCATGGCCCGTCACGGTGGCGGTGCCTTCTCCGGCAAGGACCCGTCGAAGGTGGACCGCTCCGCGGCGTACGCCATGCGCTGGGTGGCCAAGAACGTCGTCGCCGCGGGCCTGGCCCGCCGCTGCGAGGTGCAGGTCGCCTACGCCATCGGCAAGGCGCAGCCGGTCGGCTTCTACGTCGACTGCTTCGGCACCGAGACGGTCCCGGTCTCCTCGATCCAGAAGGCCGTGCTCGAGGTGTTCGACCTCCGCCCGGCCGCGATCATCCGCGACCTCGACCTGCTCCGCCCGATCTACGCGCAGACCGCCGCCTACGGCCACTTCGGCCGCGAGCTGCCGGACTTCAACTGGGAGAAGACCGACCGCGTCGACGCCCTGAAGGCCGCCGCGGGGGTCTGACCTCCCGCACGACGTCGCTGACCGCCGTCACGCCCCGACCAGTCGGGTGCGGACGGCGGTCAGCTCGTTCTCCGACAGCCCGCACGCGTCGCGCAGGTACGCCCGCACACCGCCGTACGTCGCGTCCAGGTGCTCCAGCGCGGTCCCGATGGTCTCCGGACGGGAGCGGGAGAACGCCTCGGCGCGCTCCCGGATCTCGGGGTCGAGCCCGGCCAGCAGCCGCTCGATCTCGTGCTCGGACTCGCTGAGCACGTAGTCGTCGACGACGCTCTCCCGGGGGACGCCCGCGACGAGCAGCAACAGCGCCACGATGATGCCGGTGCGGTCCTTGCCGGCCGCGCAGTGCACCACGACGGGGCCGGGCGGGGCGTCCACGAACGCCCGGACGACCGACGCGATCCGCGCGGTGTTCCGGTCCAGGCTGCCCCGGTAGAAGTCGGCCAGGGTGGCGTCCTGGTCGAGCGACACGTCCACCCAGGGCTCGTTGCGGTACGTCGCGGCCCCGGCGTACGGGTGCGCGGGCGTCGCCGCCTCGGCCTCGGCCCGCAGGTCGATGACCCGGGCCACGCCGTACGCGTCCAGCGCCCGGACCCCGTCCTCGTCGAGCCGGGTCAGCGAGTCGGACCGGACCAGCGCCCGGTCACGGACAGCACCGCCGCCCTCGACCGGCAGGCCGCCGAGGTCCCGGACGTTCGTGCAGCCGCTCCAGGTCAGCGCGCTCATGCGGCCATCCAAGCAGCCGGTCGTCCACAGGGCCCGGGATCGGGCGCCGGAAGCGGGGAGGGCGGCTGCCACACTGGCGCCGTGCCGCCCGACAACGACGCCGACGAGGACACCGAGGAGGGCCAGCTCGCGCTGCTGCCCGAGCTCGCCCGTGCCCGCGCCAAGGCCGCCAAGGACGCGGCCGCGACCCGCGCGAAGGAGACGGCGCCGGTCGAGACGGCCTCCGAGCGGCCGGTCGCCCGGGTGCTCGTCGACGTGCCGCTCGCGCACCTCGACCGGCCCTTCGACTACCTGGTGCCGGCCAAGATGCACGACCAGGTGGTGCCGGGCTCCCGGGTCAAGGTGCGCTTCGCCGGCCAGGACGTCGACGGGTTCGTGCTCGAGCGGGTCGACCGCAGCGAGCACGAGGGCCGGCTGATGCCGCTGCGCCGAGCGGTCAGCGCGGAGCCGGTGCTCTCGCCCGCGGTCGCCCGGCTGTCCGAGCTGGTCGCGGACCGCTACGCCGGCACCCGCTCCGACGTGCTGCGGCTCGCGGTGCCGTCGCGGCACGCCACCACCGAGAAGCAGGCGTCGCCCCCGGCGCCGGCGGTGACGCCCGACCTCGCCGCCGCGGAGACGGCCTGGGCGGCCTACGACGGCGGCGCGGCGTTCACGCGCCGGCTGGCCACGGGGGAGACCCCGCGGGCGGTGTGGTCGGCGCTCCCCGGCGGCTCCTGGCCGGACCTGCTGGCCCACGCCGCGGCCGCCACCAGCGCCTCGGGCCGCGGCGTGCTGCTGTGCGTCCCCGACCACAAGGACGTCGCCCGGCTCGACGCGGCGCTCACCCGGGTCCTCGGCGAGGGCCGCCACGTCGTGCTCAGCGCCGACCTGGGGCCCGCGCAGCGCTACCGGTCGTTCCTCGCCGTCTCCCGCGGCGCCGTCCGGGTGGTCGTCGGCACCCGGGCGGCCGCCTTCGCCCCGGTGCGCGACCTCGGGCTGGTGGCGATGTGGGACGACGGCGACGACCTCTACGCCGAGCCGCGGGCTCCCTACCCGCACACCCGGGAGGTGCTGCTGACCCGCGCCCAGGAGGAGCCGGCCGCCGTGCTGCTGGGCGGTTTCGCCCGGACCGTCGAGACGGAGTACCTCCTCCGCACCGGCTGGGCCGAGCCGCTCCAGGCCGACCGGAGCGGCCTGCGTGCCGCCGCGCCCCAGGTCACCATCACCGGCGCGACCGACCGCGAGCTCGAGCGCGACCCGCACGCCCGCACCGCCCGGCTGCCCAGGACCGCCTACGACGCGGTCCGCGACGGCCTGACCAGGGGCCGGTGCTGCTGCAGACGCCCCGGCAGGGCTACGCCACGGCGCTGGCCTGCGACACCTGCCGCACCCCCGCCCGCTGCCGGGTCTGCAGCGGACCGCTGCGGCTGACCGCCGCCCACGAGCCGCCGAGCTGCCGCTGGTGCGGGACCGCCGAGCCGGCCTGGTCCTGCGCCGTCTGCGGTGGCCGGGGCCTGCGGGCGCCGGTGCTGGGGGAGCAGCGCACCGCCGAGGAGCTCGGCCGCGCGTTCCCGCAGATGCCGGTGCGCACGTCCGGCGGCGACCGGGTGCTGGCCACCGTCGACGCCCGGCCGGCCCTGGTGGTGGCGACCCCGGGCGCGGAGCCGGTCGCCGAGGACGGCTACGCCTGCGTGGTGCTGCTCGACACCTGGCTGATGCTCGGCCGCACCGACCTGCGCACCGTCGAGGAGTCGCTGCGCCGCTGGCTCGGCGCGGCCGGTCTCGCCCGTTCCGCGGAGCGTGGTGGCCGCGTCGTCGTGGTGGGGGAGCCCTCCCACCCGGCGCTGCAGGCGCTGGTGCGATGGGACCCCGGCGGCTTCGCCGGCCGCGAGCTCGAGGACCGGCTGTCGGCCCACCTGCCGCCCGCGTCCCGGCTGGCGACGCTCACCGCCCCCGAGGACGACCTGACCGCGGCCCTGGCGACGCTCGACCTGCCACCCGGCGCGGAGGTGCTCGGCCCGGTGCCGGTGCCACCCACCGGACCGCCGGCCCCCGGTGAGCCGGCGCCGTTGCGCGCGGTGGTCCGGGTGCCCCGGGCGGCGGGCGCGGCGCTGTCGCGCACGCTGCGGGAGATGCAGGGCGTCCGGGCCGCTCGCAAGCAGCCCCCGGTGCGCGTCCAGGTCGACCCGGTGGGTCTCGAGTGACCTGTCCGCCTCCGTAGACTGGGTCGCTGCCCGTCGTACCCGTCCCGCCCGTCGTACCGCCCAGGAGCCCCGCCGTGCCCGTCCAGCCCATCCGCCTCTTCGGCGACCCGGTGCTGCGCACCCCGGCGGTCCCGGTGGCGGACTTCGACAAGGAGCTGCGGCGGCTGGTCGCCGACCTCACCGACACGATGCTCGCCGCGCCCGGCGCCGGCCTGGCCGCGCCGCAGATCGGGGTCGGGCTGCGGGTCTTCACCTGGCACGTGGAGGGCGAGCTCGGCCACCTGGTCAACCCGGTCCTCGACCTGTCCGAGGAGGAGCAGCACGGCCCCGAGGGCTGCCTGTCGCTGCCGGACCTCACCTTCGACTGCACCCGGGCGCTGCGGGTGGTGGCGAAGGGCTTCGACATGCACGGCGAGCCGGTCAGCATCGAGGGCCACGAGCTGCTCGCCCGCGCGATCCAGCACGAGACCGACCACCTCGACGGGGTGCTGTTCATCGACCGGCTCGACCGGGAGACCCGCAAGGCCGCGATGCGGGCGATCCGCGAGGCCGACTGGTTCGGCGAGCCCGCGCCGACGGTCAGGCTGTCGCCGCACCCGACGAACGGGCTGGGGTTCTAGGTCATGACCGCAGATCCGACGGGCGGGGCCTGACATGAGGGTCGTGTTCGCGGGCACCCCGGAGCCTGCCCTTCCCGCGCTCGAAGCGGTGGCCGCCAGCCGGCACGAGCTGGTGGGCGTGGTCACCCGTCCCGACGCCCCGGCCGGTCGCGGGCGACGGCTGGTCGCCTCGCCGGTGGCGCAGCGCGCCGAGGAGCTCGGCGTGAAGGTGCTGAAGCCGGAGCACCCGCGCGACCCGGAGTTCCAGGCGGAGCTGCGCGGGCTGGGCCCGGACTGCTGCCCGGTGGTGGCGTACGGCGCGCTGCTGCCGCGCACCGCGCTGGACATCCCGACCCACGGCTGGGTCAACCTGCACTTCTCGGTGCTGCCCGCCTGGCGCGGCGCCGCGCCGGTGCAGCACGCGCTGTGGGCCGGCGACGAGGTCACCGGGGCCACGACGTTCCGGATCGTGCCGGCGCTGGACGCCGGTCCGATCTTCGGGGTGATGACCGAGCGGGTCCGGCCCAGCGACACCGCCGGTGACCTGCTGGAGCGGCTCGCGACCGGTGGCGCCGACCTGCTGGTGCGCACCCTGGACGGCATCGAGGACGGGTCGTTGGAGGCCCGCGAGCAGCCGGCTGACGGGGTGAGCCTGGCTCCCAAGGTCGAGGTCGCGGACGCCGAGGTCGACTGGTCCCGGCTCGCGGTCGGCATCGACCGGCAGGTCCGGGCCTGCACGCCGGCCCCGGGCGCCTGGACGACGTACGACGGTGACCGGGTGAAGCTCGGTCCGGTGCGGCTCACCGACCGCGACCCGCTCGCGCCGGGCGTGCTCGAGGTGACCAAGAACGCGGTCCACGTCGGCACCGGCTCGGGCCCGGTGCTGCTCGGCGACGTGAAGCCCTTCGGCAAGAAGCAGATGCCGGCCGCCGACTGGGCACGCGGTGCCCGGCTGGAGACCGGCGCGAGGTTCGGGTGAGCGACCCCCGCGCGAAGAAGCGACGCCGCCCGCGCGTCAGCAAGGTCGACCCGGCGCGGCAGGCTGCGTACGACGTCCTGGTGGCCGTGCGTGAGCAGGACGCGTACACCAACCTCGTGCTGCCCCCGATCCTGCGCTCCCGCGGGCTGACCGGCCGGGACGCCGCGTTCGCGACCGAGCTCGTCTCCGGGACGATCCGGCGACAGGGCACCTACGACGCGGTGATCGCGGCCAACGTCGACCGGCCGCTGGCCAAGGTCGACGCGGGCGTGCTCGACGCGCTGCGGCTCGGCGCCCACCAGCTGCTGGCGATGCGGGTGCCGTCGCACGCCGCGGTCGGCACCAGCGTCGACCTGGTCCGGTCCGCGGTCGGGCAGAGCCCGGCCGGCTTCGTGAACGCCGTGCTCCGCAAGGTCGCCGCCCACGACCTGTCCGGCTGGGTCCGCCGGGTGGCGCCGGACCCGGCGACCGACCCGGTCGGCTTCGCCTCGGTCGCGCACGCCCACCCGCGCTGGGTCGTCGAGGCACTGGGCGAGGCGGTCGGCGAGGCGGAGCTGGACGAGCTGCTGGCCGCCGACAACGTCGCGCCGAAGGTCACCCTCGTGGCCCGCCCCGGACTGTCCACGGTCGACGAGCTGGTGGCCGCCGGGGGTACGTCGACCGGGCTGTCGCCCTACGCCGTGCGGCTCGACGGGGGAGACCCGGCCGCCGTGCCCGCCGTCGCCGAGGGTCGCGCCGGCGTGCAGGACGAGGGCTCCCAGCTGGTCGCGGTCGGCCTCGCCGAGGCGGCGCTCGACGGCCGCGACGAGCGCTGGCTCGACGTGTGCGCGGGGCCGGGCGGCAAGTCCGCGCTGCTCGCCGCGCTCGCCGGGGAGCGCGGCGCCCGGCTGCTGGCCTCCGAGCGGCAGGAGCACCGCGCCCGGCTGGTCGCGACGGCCACCGCCACCGCCGGCGCCGGGCTGCTCGGCGTGGTCGCCGCCGACGGCACCCGCCCCGCCTGGCGGGACGGCACGTTCGACCGGGTGCTCGTGGACGCGCCCTGCACCGGCCTGGGCGCACTGCGCCGCCGGCCCGAGGCGCGCTGGCGGCGCACGCCCGCCGACCTGGACGAGCTGGTGCCGTTGCAGCGGTCGCTGCTGACCTCCGCACTCGACGCGGTGCGACCCGGCGGCGTGGTGGCCTACGCGACCTGCTCCCCGGTGCTCGCCGAGACAGCCGGTGTCGTCTCCGCGGTGCTGGCCGCCCGGGACGACGTACACCTGGAGGAGGCGCGGCTCCCCGGCGTCACCGACGCGGCCGGCCCGCTCCCCGGCACCCTCCAGCTGTGGCCGCACCGGCACGGCACCGACGCGATGTTCCTGGCCCTGCTGCGGCGCCACTAGGCTGCCGACCACCATGGGAATCCAGATCTCACCGAGCCTGCTCGCCGCCGACTTCGCGAACCTCGCCTCCGAGGCGGCCCGGATCTCGCACGCCGACTGGCTGCACGTCGACGTGATGGACAACCACTTCGTCCCGAACCTCACCCTCGGGCTGCCGATCGTGGAGGCGCTCGGCAGGGCGTCGTCGACGCCGATGGACTGCCACCTGATGATCGAGGACCCGGACCGCTGGGCGCCGGCCTACGTCGAGGCGGGCGCGAAGTCGGTGACCTTCCACGTCGAGGCCGCCGCTGCACCGGTCCGGTTGGCCCGCGAGCTGCGGGCCCTCGGCGCCCGCGCCGGCATGGGGCTGAAGCCGGCCACGCCGATCGACCCCTACGAGGACCTGCTGCCCGAGCTGGACATGCTGCTGGTGATGACCGTCGAGCCCGGCTTCGGCGGCCAGCAGTTCCTGGACATGTGCCTGCCGAAGATCCGGCGCACCCGCGAGCTGGTCGACAAGCACGGCGTGGACGTCTGGCTCCAGGTCGACGGCGGGGTGTCCCTGGAGACCATCGAGCGCTGCGCCGAGGCCGGCGCCGACGTGTTCGTGGCCGGGTCCGCGGTGTTCAAGGCCGACGACCCGAACGCGATGGTGGACGCGCTGCGGGCGGCCGCCGAGGGCGCCTGAGCCGGGCCGCCAGATTCCCTGGGTCCCCTGGGAAACCGGCACGCCCCTGATGTTGTAACGCTGGGGGTGTGCACGTTTCCCTGGGGCCCCTGGGAATCTGCGCGCCGGGCGTGGGACGGCTCACGTACCACCGGTAGGCCGCGTGTGGCAGGCTTGGGGCACGAGCGAACAAGCTCGCGTGCTCTGGGGTCGGTGTAATTCCGAGCCGGCGGTGACAGTCCGCGACCCGGTTGCAGCCAGCAACCGGTTGACCAGGTGGAACTCCTGGACCGACGGTGAAAGTCCGGATGGGAAGCGCACGCAGGTGTCACCGGTCCTCACGGGCCCGTGTCCCCTGTCTTTCTCGACGCCCGGAGTCCGCGTGCACGGACGAGAGGGCACCTCCCATGGACCGCCGGTCAGCCGAGCAGGCCGCGATGACGCGCGCCCTCGCCCTGGCCGCGTCGCCCGGCGTCCCGCTCGGCCCCAACCCGCGGGTCGGCTGCGTGCTGCTGGCCGAGGACGGTACGACGGTCGCGGAGGGCTTCCACCGCGGTGCCGGGGCACCGCACGCGGAGGCGGACGCCCTGGCTCGTGCCGGCTCCGCCGCCCGGGGTACGACGGCCGTGGTCACCCTCGAGCCCTGCAACCACACCGGCCGCACCGGCCCGTGCGCCCGGGCGCTCGCCGACGCGGGGGTCGCCCGCGTGGTCTACGCGCAGGCCGACACCAACCCGGTCGCCACCGGGGGAGCGGACGCCCTGCGCGCCGCCGGCGTCGACGTCGAGGGCGGGCTGCTGGCCGACCGGGCGCGCGCCCTCAACCGGGAGTGGACCTTCGCCGTCGAGTCCGGCCGGCCGTTCGTCACCTGGAAGTTCGCCACCACCCTGGACGGCCGCAGCGCCGCCGCCGACGGCACCTCGCGGTGGGTGAGCTCCGCGCCCGCCCGCCGTGACACCCACCGGCTGCGCGCGCTGTGCGACGCGATCCTGGTCGGCACCGGCACCGTGCTGGTCGACGACCCGCAGCTCACGGTCCGCGACGACGAGGACCGCAACCTGCCCCGCGAGCGGCAGCCGCTGCGCGCGGTGATGGGGCTGCGCGACGTGCCGGCCGGCCGCCGGGTCCTCGACGACGCCGCCGAGACGGTGCTGCTGCGCACCCGCGACCCGCACGAGGCGCTGGCCGCCCTGCGGGAGCGGGACCGCCAGCACGCGTTCCTCGAGGGCGGGCCGACCCTGGCCGGGGCGTTCCTGCGCGAGGGGCTCGTCGACGAGGTCGTCACCTACGTCGCCCCGATGCTGCTCGGCGCCGGTCGCAGCGCCGTCGGCGACCTGGGCATCGAATCCATCGCCGACGCGTTGCACCTCGACGTCACCGACGTGACCGTGCTCGGGGACGGCCCCGACACCAACCTGCGGCTGACCATGACCCCGCCGCCCGTGAAGCCCGCGAAGGAGACCGTCTGATGTTCACCGGCATCGTCGAGGAGCTCGGCGTCGTGGAGGCGCTCGAGGACCAGGGCGACGCGGTCCGGCTCACCGTCCGCGGCCCGCACGTCACCGTCGACGCCCGTCTCGGCGACTCCATCTCGGTCAACGGCTGCTGCCTGACCGTCGCCCAGAAGGACGGCGAGACGTTCACCGCCGACGTGATGCGCGAGACCCTCGACAAGACGTCGCTCGGCGCGCTCGCGGCCGGCAGCCGGGTGAACCTCGAGCGCGCCGTCACCGCGACCACCCGGCTCGGCGGCCACATCGTCCAGGGGCACGTCGACGGGACCGGGTCCGTCGTACGCCGGGAGCCGTCGGAGCACTGGGAGGTCGTCGAGGTCTCGCTGCCGGCCGACCTGAGCCGCTACCTCGTCGACAAGGGCTCGATCACCGTCGACGGCGTCTCCCTGACCGTCGTGCAGGCCGGCGACCACTCCTTCACCGTCTCGCTGATCCCCGAGACCCTGGCCCGCACCACCCTCGGCCTCAAGCAGGCCGGCGACCCCGTCAACCTCGAGGTGGACGTGATCGCGAAGTACGTCGAACGACTCCTCGCCCCCCGAGAGACCCACGAGAAGGACCCAGCATGAGCATCCTGTCCGATCTCTACGACGCCCACCTGACCATCGCCGGCCACCCGATCACCTGGCGGGAGATCCTCGGCAACGCGTTCGGCTTCGCGTCGGCCGTCGGGGGCCTGCGACGCCGGGTCTGGGCCTGGCCGGTCGGCATCGTCGGCAACGTGCTGCTGTTCTCGGTGTTCATCGCCGCGACCTTCGAGGCCGAGGCGCAGGTGCCGCTGTTCGGGCAGGCCGGCCGGCAGGTGTTCTTCATCATCACCAGCATCTACGGCTGGTGGCGCTGGCAGCAGGTCCGGCAGGGCCGCGACGCCTCCGCGCCCGCCATCACGCCGCGGTGGGCCACCGGACGAGAGCGGGTCGCGTACCTCCTCACCGCCGGGGCCGCGATCCTCCTGCTGCAGTGGGTGTTCAGCGTGGTCGGCGCGGGCTGGCCGGCGCCGCGGTGGTACTTCTGGTGCGACGCCTGGATCTTCGTCGGCTCGATGCTCGCGACGTACGCCATGGCCCGCGGCTGGACCGACTTCTGGCTGGCCTGGATCGCCGTCGACGTGGTCGGCGTCCCGCTGCTGTGGCACTCGCAGTACTACCCGACCGCGATCCTGTTCGTCGTGTACGGCGGGCTCGTCGTCTGGGGCTTCCTGGTGTGGCTCAAGGCCTCGCGGGTCGAGACCGAGCCCCAGCCCGAGAAGGTCGCGGCATGAGCGCGCCCCGGGTCCGGATGGACACCGTCGAGCGGGCGGTGGCCGACATCGCCGCGGGCAAGGCGGTGGTGGTCGTCGACGACGAGGACCGCGAGAACGAGGGGGACCTGATCTTCGCGGCCAGCAAGTCGACGCCGGAGCTGATGGCGTTCACGATCCGCTACTCGTCCGGCGTGATCTGTGTGCCGGTGACCGCACCGACCCTCGACCGGCTCGGCATCCCGCTGATGACCCCGCACAACCGCGAGCGGATGCGGACGGCGTACACCGTGTCCGTCGACGCCCGCGACGGCGTCACCACCGGCATCTCCGCCGCCGACCGCTCGCACACCGTGCGCACCCTGATCGACTCCGCGACGGAGGCGTTCGAGATCGTGCAGCCGGGGCACGTGTTCCCGCTGCGGTACGCCGAGGGCGGGGTGCTCGTGCGGCCCGGTCACACGGAGGCGGCCGTGGACCTGGCCCGGCTCGCCGGGCTCGAGCCGGCCGGAGTGATCTCCGAGATCGTCAACGACGACGGCACCATGAAGCGCGGCCAGCAGCTGCGGGAGTTCGCCGACGAGCACGGGCTGTCGATGATCTCGATCGAGCAGCTCATCCACCACCGGCGCCGGCACGAGACGCACGTCGAGCGGGTCGCGGAGACCCGGCTGCCGACCGCGCACGGCGACTTCACCGGCTTCGGCTACCGGATCACCGTCGACGACGGCGAGCACCTCGCGCTGGTGCACGGCGACGTGTCCGGTGACGAGCCGGTGCTCACCCGCGTGCACTCCGAGTGCCTCACCGGCGACGTGTTCGGCTCCCGCCGGTGCGACTGCGGTCCGCAGCTCGACGAGGCGCTGGAGCGGATCGTCGAGGAGGGTCGCGGGGTGGTGGTGTACCTGCGCGGGCACGAGGGTCGCGGCATCGGCCTGGTCGCCAAGCTGCAGGCCTACCAGCTCCAGGACGGCGGACGCGACACCGTCGACGCCAACCTCGAGCTCGGGCTGCCGGCCGACGCCCGCCACTACGGCGCGGCGACGCAGATCCTGCGCGACCTCGGGGTGACCAACGTCCGGCTGCTCACCAACAACCCCGGCAAGGTGACCAACCTCGAGGAGTACGGCGTCCGGGTGGCCGAGCGGGTGCCGCTGACGACCCGGCCGAACGACCACAACCTGCAGTACCTCCTCACCAAGCGGGACCGGATGGGCCACCACCTGCCCGACCTGGCCGCCGACGCGTCTCCTGTGGCTACCGTGGGCGCGACGACCGAGGGGAGCGCACGATGAGCGGTGCCGGAGCACCCGACGACAAGCCCGTCGACTGCCACGACCTGCGCGTCGCGGTGGTGGCCGCCCGCTGGCACACCGAGGTGATGGACGGTCTGCTGGCCGGTGCGCAGCGGGCCCTCGGCGACTACCAGGTCGAGGTGCCCAGCATCGTGCGGGTGCCCGGCTCGTTCGAGCTGCCGGTGGCCGCGGCCGCGTTGGCGGAGCGTGGCTACGAGGCGATCGTCGCGCTCGGCGTGGTGATCAGGGGCGGCACCCCGCACTTCGAGTACGTCTGCTCGGCCGCCACCGAGGGCCTCTCCCAGATCGCCGTCAACACCGGTGCCGCCATCGGCTTCGGCCTGCTCACGTGCGACACCGAGGAGCAGGCGCTCGACCGGGCCGGGCTCGAGGGCTCCCGTGAGGACAAGGGCTACGAAGCCACGTCGGCCGCGCTGATCACCGCCATGACGCTGCGCCGGATCCGCCGCGGCTACGAGCTCGACGGGTCGTAGCCGCGCGTCGGCCGGGGACTGGGCGGTGGGCAGAGCGCCCGCCGGCACGCCGTACGCTGTGAGCGCCCGTACACCGGACAGAAGGCAGAGATGAAGACGTTCGAGGAGCTCTGGAGCGAGCTCAGCGAGAAGGCCCAGACCCGCCCGGAGGGCAGCGGCACCGTCGCCGCCCTCGACGCCGGCGTCCATACGATCGGCAAGAAGCTGGTCGAGGAGGCCGCCGAGTCCTGGATGGCCGCCGAGCACGAAGGGGCCGAACGGGCCGCCGAGGAGCTCAGCCAGCTGCTGTACCACGCGCAGGTCCTGATGCTCGCGACCGGTCTCACGCTCGACGACGTCTACGCCCACCTCTGACCCACCTTCTCGAAAGGGGCCCTCGTGCCCGACAAGCTCCTGCGGCTCGCCGTCCCCAACAAGGGGTCGCTCGCCCAGTCCGCCACCGACATGCTCCGCGAGGCCGGCTACAAGCAGCGCACCGATGCGAAGCGGCTGACCCTGACCGACGGCGACAACGGCGTCGAGTTCTTCTACCTGCGTCCCCGTGACATCGCGGTGTACGTCGGCGAGGGCACCCTCGACGTCGGCATCACCGGCCGGGACCTGCTGCTCGACAGCGGCGCCAAGGCGGAGGAGGTGCTGCGGCTCGGGTTCGGTCGCTCGCGGTTCCACTTCGCCGCCCCGCCCGGTACGGCGTCCCACGTCGGCGACCTGGCCGGCAAGCGGGTCGCGACGTCGTACGCCGGCGTGGTGGCCCGGCACCTCGAGGAGCACGGCGTCGAGGCCACGGTCACCCGGCTCGACGGCGCCGTCGAGACCAGCGTGCAGCTCGGCGTCGCCGATGTCATCGCGGACGTCGTGGAGACCGGCAGCACCCTGCGCAACGCCGGTCTCGAGGTGTTCGGCGAGCCGATCCTGGAGTCGGAGGCGGTGCTGATCACCCGAGCCGGCGTGGCCACCCCGTCCGGCTTCGACGTGTTCCGCCGCCGGCTCGAGGGCGTCCTGGTCGCACGGTCGTACGTGATGATGGACTACGACATCCACACCGACCGGGTCGAGGAGGCCGTCGCCCTGACCCCCGGCATCGAGAGCCCCACCGTCTCCCCGCTGCATCGGGAGGGCTGGGTCGCGGTCCGCTCGATGGTGCGGCGAGACGATGCCCAGCGGGTGATGGACGACCTGTGGGACCTCGGCGCGCGCGGCATCTTGTCGACGGACATCCATGCCTGCCGCCTCTGACCCGCGACTCCCGCAGACGTTCCGCCCGCTCGGCGTGCGCATGGCCATCTACGTGGCCGGCGGGCTGCTGCTGCTCGTGGTCCTGGTCATGTGGTTCGCGTTCCCGCCGGAGATCCGTGACAAGTTCACTCTCGGCCAGCGGGCCACGGTGATCGGCCTCGGGCTGATGTTCTACGCGGTCGGCCACGCGCTGTCGCGGAGCCGCGTCGTGGCGCGCGAGGACGGCGTGACCGTCGTGAACGGCTACCGCACCCGCCGCTTCGAGTGGAACGAGATCCTCGCGATCTCCCTGCGCCCCGGCAGCCCCTGGGCCGTCCTCGACGTCGCCGACGGCAGCACGGTCGCCGCCATGGGCATCCAGGGCTCCGACGGCTCCCGCGCCCACGCCCAGGTCCGCCGCCTCCGCGCCCTCGTCGACTCCCACACCCGCTGACCCGGGTCATATTCCCCGTCGACCCGGGTCAAATTTCCCGTCGACCCGGGTGAAACTTCCCGTCGACCCGGGCTTTAGTTCCCGTCGACCCGGGTCCAAATTGTCCCGGTTGACCCGGGCCTCCTACGGCGTACGTCGGACCGGGTGACCCGATCACGCCCTTGCGACACCGCCGTCGCCGTACCGAGACTGTGTGACGTCCGCACGCCGACGGAGAGGGAGGGCCATGGCCGAGGTGAAGCCGGGCCGCTGGATGGCCGACATCGAGGGCGACTTCGTGGTGTTCCTGATCGGCGCGAGGTCGTCGCGCAACGTGCTCCGGTCCTTCCGCGACCTCGGCGGCCGGCGGGGGATGCTGCACATGTTGAAGCACCTGACAGAACACCCGGAGAAGGGGCTGCTGGGCTACGAGATGTCCACGTTCGGCGGGATCATCGTGCAGTACTGGCGGTCCTTCGAGCACCTCGAGCGCTTCGCCAACGACAAGGACGACCCGCACGTGGCGGCCTGGCGCAACTACTGGAAGCGCGTCGGCAAGGACACCCGCACCGGCATCTGGCACGAGACCTACCTGGTGCGCGCGGGGGAGTACGAAGCGATCTACGGGAACATGCCGCCCCACGGACTCGGCAAGGCCTCGTCGCTGGTGCCGATGGCGGACGCGACGAGCGCCCGCGCCCGGTTGAAGCGCCGCAACGTCGCCTGAGCCGGAAGGAGCCCCGGCTCGGCGGGAACTTTGCCCCGGGTCGGCGGGAACTTTGCCCCGGGTCGGCGGGAACTTTGTCCCGGGTCGGGGGTCAGGGGGTCGGGGTGCGGGCCGCGAGGGCGTCCAGGGCCTGGGTGAAGCACGACATCGGGGGTGTGACGAGGCCGGCGCCGACCTGGCCGGTGCCGGCGACCCGGCCGGCCATCCCGGTGTTGATCTGGGGGAGCACGCCGGAGCGGACGACCGCGGCGACGTCGATGCCGGTGGGGGTGCCGCGGAACTCCAGGATCGGGATGCCGAAGGCGGGGTTCTCGCCGACGGTGATGTCGTACATCCGTTGCGTGGTGGCCAGCGCGTCCGGCACCGAGCCGCCGACGAACCGGACGATCGCCGGCGCGGTGGCCATCGCCAGCCCGCCGATGCCGGCGGTCTCGGTGATCGCGGAGTCGCCGATGTCGGGGTTCGCGTCGTCGGGGCCGTAGGAGCCGAGGTACAGACCCTCGGGCGTGTTCGCAGGGGCGGTGAACCAGGTGTCGCCGGTGCCCGCGGTCTGGATGCCGAAGTCGGTGCCGTTGCGGGCCAACACCGTGACCACGGTCGAGCCGGGGATGTCGGCAGCGGCCCGGGTCTGCAGCTTGCAGACCGGCATCACCAGGTTGAGGAAGAAGTGGTCGTTGCCGGACACGAACCGGACGGCCTGGGCGACGTCGGCGGACGGGAACCCCGAGTCGATCATCGCCGGCAGCACCTCCCGCATGAACATCAACGTGCCGGCGCGGTTGCGGTTGTGGCCCTCGTCGCCCATCTGCACCATCTGCGCGACGATCGCCTTCACGTCGATCGGGTCGCCGGACCGCACGGCGTGCTGGAGCAGCGGGCCGAGCACGTCGGTCATCCAATGGAGCCGTTCGATCACCGAGTCGTCGTAGGCGCCGTACCTCAGCACCTTGCCGAGCCCCTCGTTCAGCGAGCACCACGACTCGTTCCCGGTCGAGCCGTCCCGCAGGCAGAACATCCACATCGACGGGGTCGTGACGCCCGCCATCGGGCCGACCGCGCCGCGGGAGTGGCACGGCGCCCAGGTGACGCCGTCGCCGGCGGCCAGCTTGCGCTCGGCCTCCTCCGGCGAGGACGCGAGCCCCTCGAACAGCATCGCGCCGACCAGGGCCCCGCGCATCGGGCCGGAGGCGCGCTCCCAGTCGACCGGCGGGCCGGCGTGCAGGAACTCCCCGGGACCGAGCCCGAGCGCCTCCGCCGCCGGGAGTACGTCGACCAGGTGGGCCTCCGCGCGGAGCATGGCCGCGAGCGCCTTCTCGTTGGCCGCCACCCGTCGCGGGTCGGCCATCACCGCGGCGACCGACGCGGCGTCTCCCGTGGGGGGCTGCCACTGCACCGCCGAGACGTCGACGGCCTGCCGGGTCAGCGCGTCGGCGAGCAGGGAGGCGCCGGCGGTGACGACGGCCGGGGGAGTCGAGAGGTTCACGCGGCACCCCCGGGGGTGAGCAGGCCGAGGGCGCAGCGGGTGGCCTCGGCGTTGGACAGGTACACCCAGGCGCCGGCGTCGTTGAGCGCCGCGACCTGGGACCGCAGGCCCTGGGGGTCGTCGCGGGTGCCGACCACCGACGCCACCACCGGAACCCCGGCGGAGGTGGCGTCCCGGACGGCCGGCGCCAGCTCGCCGGCGGGGTCGTCGGCGGCGCCGAGGCCGAGCACCACGTCGAGGAGCAGCACGCCGGTCGACGGGTCGGCCAGCTCGGCCCGGACCCGGTCGACCCGCAGCGACCCGTCGATCATCGGGTGCGGCCGGCCCTGGGTCAGCCGGTCGTCGCCGAAGTCGACCATCGTGTGGCCGTCCGAGCGCAGGTCGTCGCCGAGCGCCCAGCCCGGGTCGAGGGGGATGTTCGAGCGGACCGGGCCCAGCGCGGCCACAGCCAGCAGCATGGCCTCGTCGCACAGCGTCCCGCCCGCGAACAGCCCGCGCAGCGCACCCCCGGCTCGCCCCGCGGACACCGACCCGGACCAGTGCTCGGGAGCGGTCCAGGTGCCGCCGGCGGCCTCGACGACCGAGGCCGCGGTCGCGGTCAGGTCCGGCTGGCCCGGCCCGAGCAGACCGAACAGCACCGGCGTCGACAGCGAGGCGGCGTGCGCCCGGACGGCCTCCGCCACCTCCGGCGCGGGCGGCTTCGACACCACGACGATCAACGAGGTCGCCTCGTCCGCGTCGAGCAGGTCCAGGGCCCGCAGGGTCGACCGCGCCCCGACCGGCGCGGACAGGTCGCGCCCGCCGACCCCCAGGCAGTGCGAGACCCCGATCCCGGCGCCGTCGAGCAGCGACATCAGGTGCTGGGCGCCGGTCCCGGAGGCGGCGACGAGACCGACCGGGCCGGGGCGCACGACGTTCGCGAAGCCCAGGCCGACGCCGCCGACGACGGCCGTGCCGCAGTCCGGCCCCATGACGAGCACGCCCGCCCGGTCGGCGTACTCCTTGAGTGCGACCTCCTGCTCCACCGGCACGTTGTCGCTGAACACCATGGTCAGCAGCCCCGCGTCCACCGCGTCGACCGCGTCGGCGAACGCGTACGCACCCGGTGTCGAGATCAGCGCCACCGTCGCGTCCGAGCGCGCGGCCGCAGCCCGCACGGTGGTCGGGGCCGGCGCGCTGCCGAAGCCGGTCGCCGCGGGACGGGACGCCTCGGACAGCGCGGCGTCGACCTCGGCCAGCGCGGCGGCGAGCACGTCGTCGGAGGACGCGTCGACCGCCACCAGCAGCTCGTTGGGGGAGGTGTCCGGCACGTCGAAGCCCATGCCCGCGGCGAGGTCGAGGTTGAGCTCGGTGGCCATCGCCACGAGCGCCGAGGAGACACCGTCCAGTGCCGCGACCCGACGGCTCACCTGCATGAGGGTCACCGAGTCGACGTACGCACCGCGGCGCACCTGCACGCTCCTCATGCGGCTCCCTCCCGGACCCCCGCGTCCAGCACCTGGTCTACGCCCTCGGCGAGAGCGGCCCCCGACGAGCTCCCCACGGCGAGCAGCCGGTCCCGCGCCGGCCCGGGGCCCGGTGACTCGACGTACGCCGCGAGCTCGGGGGTCGCCCAGCCGTCCAGCGCATGGTGCAGCAGCCCCCACGACACCGCCGTCGTACGACGGGCGTGCAGCGCGTCGCGCGTCGCGGACCGCCACCGTCCGAGAGCGGGGTGCCGCACGGCGCAGCCGGCCACCAGAGCCCCGGCCACCACGTCGTCACCGGCCGGTGTCAGACCGGGACCACGGCCGACGAGGTCACCGGGTGACAGGTCGACGGCCCCACGCAGGCCCGCCGAGGTGTGCGGGCGGGGCGGCTGCCACCACCGGCCCACCCGCCAGACCGATCCACCAGCGTGCAAGGCCCCGGACAAGACACGCACGGGGCCGGACGGCAGCACCGGCGAGACCAGCATGTTCGGCAACCGCACGGCGGACGGGAGCCCCACGCACAGCACCGGCACGTCGGCACGCCCGGTCTCGTAGTGCACGGACACCCGGGTCCGCGCGGCCTCGACCGGGCGGCAGCCCTCGTCGAGCAGGGCGGCCAGCAGGCTCGAGGCGGCGGCAGCGGGCACGGACCCACCCTAGTCCCGGATTCTTTTTGGCTCGCGTCCCACCGCGACGGCTCTGTTTGGTGCACAGTGGCGCCAACCGCGGGACCCGGACCCGGGCCCGCACGGGTGCACCGGGATGCCCGGTGCCGGCGCTGGGAGGCTGTCATGGCTCTTGGTTGGAAGGTCGTCTACGACGGCAAGACCCCGCCGCCCGGTGCGGCGGTGGCACCGGACGAGCGGCTCTCGTGGGGCCGCACCGCCGGTCTCGGTGCACAGCACGTGGTCGCGATGTTCGGTGCGACGTTCGTCTTCCCGATCATCATGGGTCTCAGCCCGAACCTCGCGATCATGATGAGCGGCATCGCCACGATCTGCTTCCTGCTGATCGTGAAGAACAAGGTGCCCAGCTATCTCGGCACGTCGGCCTCGTTCGTGGGCGGAGCGGCCGCGATCTACGCCCAGGGGGGCGGACCCGCCGACGTCACGGGTGCGATCCTCGTCTCCGGCGTGGTGCTCGCCCTGGTGGGCGTGATGATCCACTTCGCCGGTTCGCACGTCCTCAACGCGGTGCTGCCGCCGGTGGTGACCGGCGCCGTCGTGATGCTGATCGGGTTCAACCTCGCCCCGGTCGCCGCGAAGACCTACATGCCGGCCGACCCGTGGATCGCGATGCTGACCATGACCGCCGTGATCCTGATGGCGGTCGGCCTGCGCGGCTTCCTCGGCCGCATCGCGATCTTCCTCGGCCTGATCGTCGGGTACCTCCTGTCCTGGCTCGCTGACCTCGCCTTCGGTGACATCACGTCGCCGCTGCCAGGTGCAACCAAGGCGACGACCCACCTGCGGGTGGACTGGTCGGGCGTGCAGAGCGCCGACTGGTTCGGCTTCCCGCCGCACACGCCCGACGGTCTCGTCGGCAACCAGTTCGTGGAAGGCAACCTGGCGGCGGTCGGCTGGCACCTGCCCAGCTTCTCGCTCGCTTTCTCGCTGCTCGTGCTGCCGGCCGTGATCGCGCTGGTCGCCGAGAACGTCGGCCACGTGAAGGCGGTCGCCGAGATGACCGGCCACGACCTCGACCCGGTGATGGGCCGTGCGGTCGCCGCCGACGGCGTGGGCACCGTGATCGCCACCTCGGTCGGAGGGTCGCCCACGACGACGTACGCCGAGAACATCGGGGTCATGGCGGCCACCCGGGTCTACTCCACAGCCGCCTACTTCGTCGCCGCGTTCGTCGCGATCCTGCTGGGCTTCATCCCGAAGTTCGGCCAGGTCGTCAGCGCCACCCCGGGCGGCGTGCTCGGCGGGATCACGCTCGTGCTCTACGGCATGATCGGGCTGCTCGGCGCGAAGATCTGGAAAGAGAACAATGTCGACTTCGGCCGACCCGGTCAACCTGGTCCCGATCGGCGCCGGCATCATCCTGGCGATCGGCGACGCCAAGCTGCAGTTCACCGCCAACTTCTCGCTGACCGGCATCGCGCTCGGCACGCTGGTCGTCGTGGGCTTCTACCACCTCGCCAAGCTCGTCGCGCCGAACGACGTCGACGACGGCACGATGATGGCGGTCGGCCGGACCGGAATCCACCACGACGAGGGCGCCCCACCCGAGCCGGGCGAAGGCACCCACAAGGCCTGACGGGGCTTCCCGTCACGGGCAGCGGCAGGTTCGCCCAGACGTGCCTTAGTGTCGGCCATGTGAAGCCACCCGCGTTCACCTACCACCGGCCCCGCAGCCTCGACGAGGCGCTCGACGTCCTGGCCTCGCTCGGCGGGCAGGGCAAGGTGCTCGCGGGGGGCCAGAGCCTCGTCCCCCTCATGTCGATGCGGCTCTCCGCGCCCGAGGCCCTCGTCGACGTCAACCACGTCGCTGGTCTAGCCGGCATCGAGGTCGATGCCGACACGGTCCGGGTCGGCGCGCTGGCCCGGCACAGCGCGGTCGAGCACGACCAGAGCGCGTACGACGCCCTGCCCCTGCTCCGGCAGGCGCTCGTGCACGTCGCCCACCCGACGATCCGCAACCGGGGCACGACCGTTGGCAGCCTGGTGCACGGCGACCCGGCGGCCGAGATGCCGGCGGTGCTCTGCCTGCTCGGTGGCAGCGTCACCCTCCGGTCGGCCGAGGGGACCCGCGAGGTGGCGGCCGCCGACTTCTTCGTCGGACCGCTCGAGACGGACCTCCGGCCGGGTGAGCTCGCGGTGTCCGCGACCTTCCGGCGACCCGCGGCCCGGTCGCGCTCCGCCTTCGTGGAGGTGGCGCGCCGGCACGGCGACTACGCCGTCTGCGGAGTCGGCGCGCTCCTCCAGGAGGACGCCGCCCGGGTCGCGCTGGTCAGCATGGGCCCGGGACCCGTCGTGGTGGACCTGACCGACGCGTACGACGGGCGCCGGCTCGACGCCGACCGGGCCCGCGATCTCGTCGACGCGCAGATCGATCCAGAGGGCGACATCCACGCCACCGCGGACTACCGTCGCCACCTCGCGCACGTCCTCGTGGCGCGCGCGGTCCGGCAGGCCCAGTCCGAGGGGAGGGCAGCATGAGCGAGACCCTCGTCCGCGTCTCCTTCACGGTCAACGGCGCGCCGTACGACCTCGACCTGCCGCCTCGACGCCTCCTCTCCGACGCGCTGCGCCACGACCTGCGGCTCACCGGCACCCACGTCGGCTGCGAGCACGGGGTGTGCGGTGCCTGCACGGTTCTCGTCGACGGCGCCCCGATGCGGTCCTGCCTGCTGTTCGCGGTCTCCCTCGACGGCGCGGCGATCACCACCACCGAGGGCCTGCGCGCGCCCGACGGCGGCATGGGGCCGGTGCAGCAGGCCTTCCACGAGTGCCACGCCCTGCAGTGCGGGTTCTGCACGCCCGGGGTTCATCACCACGGTGGCGGCGTACCTCCGCGACCACCCCACCCCCACCCACGAGGAGGCCCGCGAGGCGATCGCCGGGAACCTCTGCCGCTGCACGGGCTACGTGAACATCGTCGCGGCCGTCGAGCGGGCCGCCGAGCTGCTGAGCGAGCCGGCGAACGGGCGGACCGAGGGGGCGGCGGCGACGGTGGATGGGTCCGGCGGGAGGCGCGAAGCGCCGGATGGTTTCGGCGCCGCCGCCCCCTCGGGGAGCCCGGGCGACGGCGGACCCGACCGACCGGGGGACCGATGACCACCAAGCTGTTCGGCGAGCGCGTCCCGCGGGTCGAGGACCCGCGGCTGGTCACCGGCGACGGGCGGTACCTCGACGACCTCGGGCACGACGCCCTCGAGGCGGCGTTCGTCCGCAGCCCGCACGCGCACGCGCGGATCGTGGACGTCGACGTGACCGACGCGCTCGAGGTCGACGGGCTGGTCGCGATCTACACCTACGAGGACCTGGACGGCCGCACCAGCGAGCGGCTTCCGCTGCTGATCCCGCACCCGACGCTCACCCACGGCCGGACGCAGTACGCCCTGGCCAACGGCGAGGTCAACCACGTCGGCGAGGCGGTGGTGATGGTGGTCGCCTCGGACCGGTACGTCGCGGAGGACGCCGCCTCCCGGATCCGGGTCGACTACGAGTTCCTGCCGGCCGTGGTCGGCGTCGAGGCCGCCCGCGAGGCGACCCACCTCGTGCACGACGACGTGCCCGGCAACGTCGCGGCCGTGATGGTGCAGAAGACCGGTGACCCGGCGGCCGCCATCGACGCCGCCCCGCACAGCCTGGAGCTCGACCTGGCGATCGAGCGCAGCGCCTCGATGCCGCTGGAGGGCAAGGGCGTGCTGGCGCAGTGGGACGCCGACGACCGGTCGCTGCTCGTGCACACCTCGACACAGACCTCGACGAGCGTGCGGCAGGCACTTGCCGCCAAGCTGGGGCTGCCGGTCGACCGGGTCGAGGTGGTGACGCCGGACGTCGGCGGCGGCTTCGGCGTGAAGATCGTGCACCCCTGGCCGGAGGAGGTGCTGGTGCCGTGGGCGGCGATGCGGCTCGGCCGGCCGGTGAAGTGGACCGAGGACCGTCGCGAGCACTTCATCTCCAGCGCCCACGAGCGCGGCCAGCTGCACCACGTGCGGGTCGGGTACGACGACGAGGGCCGGCTGCTCGGGCTGGACGTGGAGTTCTGGCACGACCACGGGGCGTACACCCCCTACGGCCTGATCGTCCCGATCATCACCAGCACCCAGCTGCTCGGTCCCTACAAGCCGGGCGTCTACCGGGTCGAGTTCCGGTCGCTGTACACCAACACGGTCATCGTCACGCCGTACCGCGGCGCCGGCCGGCCCCAGGGCTGCTTCGTCATGGAGCGGGTGATGGACGCGATCGCCGCCGACCTCGGCCTCGACCGGACGGTGGTGCGGGAGCGGAACTTCATCCGGCCCGAGGAGATGCCCTACGACCAGGGCGTGATCTTCCAGGACGGCCGGCCACTGCTCTACGACTCCGGCGACTTCCCGGCCTCGCTGGCCAAGCTCAAGAAGCTGGTCGGCTGGGACGACTTCGCGGCCTACCGGGAGCAGGCGCGCGCCGAGGGACGCCGGGTCGGGATCGGCCTGGCCTGCTACGTGGAGGGCACGGGGGTCGGGCCCTACGAGGGCGGTCACCTGCGGGTCGAGACCGACGGCAGCGTGGTCGTGTCCACCGGCCTCACGTCCCAGGGCCAGGGGCACCGCACGATGCTCGCCCAGATCGTCGCCGACGAGCTCGGCGTGCCGTTCGACCGGATCACCGTGACCACGGGCGACACCCGGCGGTTCAAGTACGCCGTCGGCACCTTCGCCTCCCGCACCGCGGTGATGAGCGGCAGCGCCGTCGCCCTGACGGCCCGCAAGGTCCGCGAGAAGGCGCTGACGATCGCCGCGCAGGCACTGGAGGCGAACCCAGAGGACCTCGAGATCGTCGACGGCCACGTGCGGGTGAAGGGCTCGCCCTCGTCCTCGATCGACCTCGGCGCGGTCGCCGTACTCTCCAACCCGCTGCGCTACGCCTTCGACGAGGCCTCCGCCCGGGCCACCCAGTTCGCCGCGCCCGCCGACCCGGACCGCGCGCCGGTGCAGCCGGGCGAGGAGCCCGGGCTCGAGGGCACCGACTACTACTCGCCGCCGCGCTCGACGTTCGCCAACGGCATGCACGCGGTCGTCGTCGAGACCGACCCGGACACCGCCGAGATCAAGATCCTGCGCTACTGCGTCGTGCACGACTGCGGCACCCTGATCAACCCGATGATCGTCGAGGGCCAGATCCACGGCGGCGTCGCGCAGGGTGTCGGCGGAGCGCTCTACGAGCGGATGGAGTACGCCCCCGACGGGCAGCTGCTGAACGCCTCCTTCATGGACTTCCTGATGCCCTACGCCACCGAGGTCCCCGAGGTCGAGATCGACCACCTGGTCACGCCGTCGCCGCTGAACCCGCTCGGTGTCAAGGGCGCCGGCGAGGCCGGCGTCATCCCCGGCTCGGCCGCCATCGCCGCCGCCATCGAGGACGCCGAGGGCATCACGATCACCCGGATGCCGATCTCGCCCAGCGACCTGTTCGAGCTCCGCCGGCGAGCCTCGAAACCAACGCACACCCACGATGGGGAGGAGTCCGCATGAAGGTCACCGGTACGTCGACCCTGGCCGCCGACCGCGCGACCGTCTACGCCGCGCTCAACGACCCGGCCGTCCTGGTCCGCACGATCCCGGGCTGCCAGCGCCTCGAGGCCCTCGGCAGCGATGCCTACGCGATGACCGTCGCGGCCGGCGTCGGCTCCATCAAGGGTGTGTACGACGGCCAGGTCCGGCTCGCCGACCACCAGGAGCCCGGCTCGTTCACGCTGCACGCGCAAGGCGCCGGCGCAGCCGGGACGATCGGGGCCCAGGTGGCGGTGACGCTGGTCGACACTCCCGGCGGCGGCACGTCGCTGACCTACGACGCCGATGCCACCGTCGGCGGGATGATCGGCGGCGTCGGCCAACGGATGTTGACCGGGGTCTCGAAACGGATGGCCGACGAGTTCTTCCGCAACGTGGAGGGCTTGCTGTCTTCGGGGGTGCCCGCCGGCGGCGGGGCGCCAGAAGCATCCGGCGCTTCGCGCCTTCCGCCGGGCCCAGCCACTGCCGCGGCACCGGCGGGGAGTGCGGCGTCCCCCGGCACCGTCTACACCGCTCCCTCGCCGGCTGCCTCCGGCCCCGACCTCACCTTCACCCACGGGGTCGTCGTCGGCGCGGCGGCGGCACTGGCCGGTGCGGTCGTCGGCGCGTGGATCTCGCGACGGGCGGGGCGGGGCTGACCCGTGACCGGTATCGACGTCTACAGCACGGCGCGGGAGATGGTGGCGGCCGTCGCCGCCAAGGAGATCTCTGCGCGGGAGCTGCTCGACCTGCACCTCGCACGGATCGCGGAGACGAACCCGGACGTGAACGCGGTCGTGTCGCTCGACGAGGAGCGGGCCCGAGCGGGGGCCGCCGAAGCCGACGAGCGGCTGGCCCGCGGCGAGCCGGTGGGGCCGCTGCACGGCCTGCCGCACGCGTTCAAGGACACCCACGAGGTGGCCGGCTGGCGGACGACGTTCGGGTCGCCGTTGCGGGAGAACTACGTGCCCAAGCGGGACGACCTGGTGGCCGAGCGGATCCGCGGCGCCGGGGTGGTGACCATCGGCAAGACCAACGTGCCGGAGTGGGCCGCGGGGTCGCACACGTTCAACCCGATCTTCGGCACGACCCGCAACCCCTACGACCTGACGCGGTCCGCGGGCGGGTCCAGCGGGGGAGCCGCGGCGGCGCTGGCGAGCGGGATGGTGCCGCTGGCCGACGGCAGCGACATGGGCGGCTCGTTGCGCAACCCGGCGTCGTTCAACAACGTCGTCGGGCTGCGGCCGAGCCCCGGACGGGTGCCCAACTGGCCGACCACGAACGCCTGGGAGCTCACCTCCGTCGGGGGTCCGATGGCCCGCAACGTCGAGGACCTGGCCCTGCTGCTGTCCGTGCTCGCGGGTCCGTCGCGACGGGTCCCGCTGTCGCTGGAGACGCCGGGGTCGGTGTTCGCGCCGCCGGTGCACGGCGACCTGGCCGGCCTACGGGTCGCCCTCTCCGTCGACCTCGGCGGCACCTTCCAGGTCGACCACGCGGTCGCCGACGTGGTCCGGGCGCAGGCCGCCGTGTTCGAGGCGCAGGGGGCGAGCGTCGAGGACGCGCATCCGGTGCTGCACAGCGCCGACGCGGCCTTCCGGACCCTGCGGGCCTGGGTGTTCCAGTACCGCTTCAGCACGCTGCTGGAGAAGCGGCCCGAGGGCTTCAAGCCGTCGCTGCGCGACAACATCCTGCTCGGCGCGGACCTCACCGGCGGCGACGTCGCCAGGGCCTACCAGCAGCTCACGTCCATCCAGGACCGGATGCGGGCGTTCTTCGAGACGTACGACGTGCTGGCCCTCCCGGTGAGCCAGGTGCCGCCGTTCAGCGCCGACGAGGAGTACCCCGCCGTCATCAACGGCGAGCCCCAGACGACGTACCTCGACTGGATGAGGTCGGCGTACCTCATCACCGTCACCGGCTGCCCGGCGATCTCCGTGCCCGCGGGATTCACGCCCGAGGGGTGGCCGGTGGGCATCCAGCTGGTCGGTCCCGCCCGCGGCGAGCGGCGGCTGCTCGAGGTCGCGCGCGCGTTCGAGCAGGCCACCCGCGTCGGTGACCGGCGACCCACGATCGGAGCCAGCACATGACCCGCCGCATCCGGATCGGCATCGACACCGGCGGCACGTTCACCGACGTGGTGGCCGTCGACGAGGAGTCGGGCGAGCTCGCGGTCACCAAGACGCCGTCCACGCCGAGCGACCCGGCGGTCGGGTTCATGACCGGCGTGCACAAGGTGCTCGACGCGCTCGGCCTGGCCGGCGACGCGGTCTCGGCGGTCAGCCACGGCACCACGGTCGCCACCAACAAGCTGCTCGAGGGCAAGGTCGAGAACCTCGGTTTCGTCACCACCGAGGGCTACGAGTTCATGCTGGAGATCGCCCGGCAGTCGGTGCCGGACAGCTACGGCAACTCGTACTTCTGGGTGAAGCCCGACCGGATCGTCCCCGCCCACCGGGTCAAGACCGTCGGCGGTCGACTCGCCGTCGACGGGTCGGAGATCCGGCCGTTCGACGAGGACCGCGCGGTCGAGGTGGCGCGCTGGTTCCGCGACCAGGGGATCAACACGCTGGGCGTCTGCTTCCTGCACGCGTACGTCGACGACACCCACGAGCGCGCCATGCGGGACGTGCTCGCGCGCGAGCACCCCGACGCGGTCGTGTCGATCAGCAGCGAGGTGCTGCGGGAGTACCGCGAGTACGAGCGGGCCGTCACCACGCTCGTCGACGCCGCGGTGAAGCCGAACATCCGCTCCTACGTCGCCAACATCGCCGGTCACCTCGCCCACCTGGCCGGGCATCCGGCCGCGACGAACGGGCGGACCGAGGGGAGCCGAGGCGGCGCCCCCGAGGAGCACGGTCAGAGAATCCCCTTCTACGTGATGAAGTCGAACGGCGGCGTGCTGTCGGCCGAGGAGGTCGTCGACCAGCCGATCAGCACCGTGCTGTCCGGGCCGGCCGCCGGGGCGCTCGGTGCCGCGGTGGTGGCGGAGGCGGCCGGCTTCCCGCAGGTGGTCACCTGCGACGGCGGCGGTACGTCGACCGACGTGACCGTCGTGATCGACGGGCAGCCGGCCCTCACCACCGAGGGGAACGTCGGCGCCTACCCGAGCAAGATCCCGATGATCGACGTGGTCACCGTCGGGGCCGGCGGTGGGTCGATCGCGTGGATCTCGCCCGAGGGCACGCTCAAGGTCGGGCCGCAGAGCGCGGGCGCCGACCCGGGCCCGATCTGCTACGGGCAGGGCGGCAGCGAGCCGACCATCACCGACGCGCACGTGCTGCTGGGCCGGATCCCGCCGCACCTGCTCGGCGGGGAGGTGCCGCTCGACGTGGACCTCGCCGCGCAGGGCATGGACGCGCTGGCGGGGAAGCTGGGGCTGTCCCGCGAGCGGTGCGCCACCGGCGTCCTGGAGATCTCGGCGTGGAACCAGGCCAACGCGCTGCGCCAGGTCACCGTCAAGCGCGGCCTCGACGTCCGCGACTTCACGATGGTGACGTTCGGCGGCTCCGGGTCGCTGCTCGCCTGCCGGCTGGTCGACATCCTCGGGCTCGACGGCGTGCTGGTGCCGCTCAACCCGGGCAACCTGTCGGCCTACGGCCTGCTGACGGTCGACGTACGCAACGACTACGTGCAGACCGCGGTCACCAAGGCCAGCGCGCTCGACGTCGCCGCCGTGCAGGAGGTGTACGACGTCCTGGCCGGCCGGGCCGACGCGGCGCTGGAGCGCGAGGGGTTCCCGGAGGGGGAGCGGGTGTTCCTGCGGACCGCGGACGTGCGCTACTTCGGGCAGGCCTACGAGGTCCGCGTCGACGTGCCCGACGGCCCCGTCACCGGCGACCTGGCGGCGAGGGTGGCCGACGCGTTCCACGACGAGCACCGGGCGCTCTACGGCTACGACTTCCGGCACGACGCGCGGCAGGAGGTGGAGTGGGTGAACCTCCGGGTGACCGGGGTCGGCCCGATCCGCAAGCCGTCGCTGCGCCAGGTCCAGGACGGCACGGGCATCGAGGGGGCGCGGACCGGCACCCGCCGGGTCTACTTCGACGACTGGGTGGAGGCCGACGTGTTCGACCGGGCCCGGCTCGGCGCCGGCGACGTCGTCGAGGGCCCCGCCGTCCTGGAGGAGTTCTCCTCGACCGTGCCGCTGCACCCCGGCTTCAGCGCCCGCGTCGACGCCCACGGCAACCTCGTGATCAGGAGGACCCCATGACCGAGTTGTCAGGCGCTCACGTCGCCGGAGCAACGTCAGCGCCTGACAACTCGGCGGGGGCGGACCCGGTGCTCACCGAGATCGTGGAGGGCTACCTCGCGTCGGTGGAGCAGGAGGTCGAGACCGCGATCGGCCGGACGAGCCGTAGCCCGATGATCCGGGACGCGCACGACTTCCGGGCCGGCATCCACGACCGCCGGCTGCGCAAGCTCACCGGCCGGTCGTACTCCGCGCTCGTGCACCCCGTCGTCCGCGACTACCCGCTGGAGACGATGCGGCCGGGCGACGTGTTCTTCCACAACGACGTGTACCTCTCCGAGGGCGGCATCGGGCACCTGCCCGACCTGTGCGTCACCGCACCGGTGTTCCACGACTCCGGTGCCGGGCCGGAGGTCGTCGCGTTCGTGCAGGCGTTCGGCCACCACGACGACATCGGCGGCGCCGTACCCGGCTCGATGCCGAGCAGCGCGACCAGCGTCTTCGAGGAGGGGCTGATGGTCCCGCCGATCCGGCTGTGGGACGCCGGCGTGCCCAACGAGGCGGCGCTGAAGATCATGACCCGCAACAGCCGGATGCCCGAGTCGCTCGCCGCCGACCTGGACGCCGAGTGCTCGGCCTGCCTGATGGGCGCGCGGCGGATGGCCGAGCTGTTCGACAGGTACGGCCGCGCCACCGTCGAGGCCTGCTTCGACGCGGTGCTGGACAAGACGACCGAGACGTTCCGGCGGGAGATCCTGTCGAAGATCCCGGTGGGGGAGTACGTCTGGGAGGACTACGCCGAGCACGACGGCGTCGACGAGCCGCGGCTGCACACGCAGCGGATCACGATGACCCGCACCGCCGCCGACGACCCCGGCGGGGAGCGGCTGGTGCTCGACTTCCACGGCACCGCCCCGCAGGCGAAGGGACCGATCAACCACTGCGGCGACTACGCCGACGGCAACTTCCTGAAGAAGTGGCTCGCGCCGATCCTGCGCAACCTCGCCGACACCCCCGAGCGGATGGCCGAGCTCGACGTCAACGAGGGCGTGGTGCCGCTGATCGAGATGCGGTTCCCGCCGCCGGGCACGCTGCTGACGCCGGTGTTCCCGGCGCCCACGAACGCCCGCACGTTCGTGATCCTGCGGCTGCTCGGCGTCCTCGCCGGCGTGGTCGCCAAGGCCGTCGACGGGAACATGCCGGCCGACCAGGAGACGATCCGCTACACCGGCGTGTACGGCGAGGGCGCCGACGGTGCGCCGTACCTCATGCGCGAGGTGCTCGGCGGCGGCTCCGGTGGCCGGCCCTACGCCGACGGCGAGGACACCATCCACGTCGTGCCCGACTCGCGGAACCTGCCCACGGAGTTCAGCGAGTCGCGCTTCCCGTTCGTCGTCGAGCGGCTCGGCCTCGCCGTCGACAGCGGTGGCGCGGGCCGGCACCGCGGCGGCCTCGGCTACGAGAAGCACATCCGGATGCTCAAGGACGCGCACTTCATGTCCATCGCGGACCGGTCGATCCTGTCCTGCTGGGGTGTGCGCGGCGGCAAGGCCGGGCGCCCGTTCCAGGTGACCATCGACCCGGGCGGACCGCGTGAGCGCGAGGTCGACGCCCTCGCGGACGCCGAGCCGGTGCGCGCGGGCGAGGTCATCCGCATCCGTACGACGGGCGGGGGAGGCTGGGGCGACCCGCTGGAGCGTCCCTACGACGAGGTCGCGCGGGACGTGCTCTGGGGCAAGGTGTCGCCCGACGGCGCGCGCGCCGACTACGGCGCCGTGGTCGGCGGCCCGGCCGACGCGCCGGTGGTCGACGAGACCGCCAGCGACGCCCTCCGCGACGACCTGCGCGCGGCCCGCGGCGAGCAGCCGTTCTTCGACCGCGGTCCCGGCTACGCCCGGCTCGCCGCGGGTGCCACCAGCGCCGCCGTGGACTGGCTGTCGTGACGCCCCGCGCCGCCGCTGTAACGCGGGGTTATGGACGCTCCACACGCGGCATACCGCTGGCAAAGGGTCCACAGCACTGGCGGAGTCGCGGATGAGGCTGACCGTCATCACCGGGGGCGGACGCGGCATCGGGGCGGCGACCGCGCTCCGGCTCGCCGCCGACGGCCACGACCTGGTGCTCGGGTACGTCCGCGACGTCGGCGCCGCCGAGACCACCGCCGAGCGGGTGCGTGCCCTCGGCGTGAGCTGTCGGCCGGTCCGCTGCGACGTCACCGACGAGCACGACGTGGACCGCCTCTTCGACGCGACGGCCGAGCTGGGGCAGGTCACCGGCGTCGTCAACAACGCCGGCTCGACGCTGCACCTCGGCGACCTGGTGGACACCCCCGTCGAGGTCGTACGGCGCGTCATCGACGTCAACCTCGTGGGCGCGATCCTGGTCGCCCGCCGGGCGGTGTGCGACCTGACCCGCGGCGGCGCGATCGTCAACGTGTCATCGGCGGCGGCGACGCTGGGGTCGCCGCACGAGTACGTCCACTACGCCGCCGCCAAGGCCGGTGTCGACGCGCTCACGCACGGCCTGGCCCAGGAGGTGGCCGCGCGTGGCATTCGGGTCAACGGCGTCGCACCTGGCATCGTGCGCACGGACATCCACGCGGCCGCTGGCGACCCCGGCCGGCTAGACCGGGTGGCGCCGAACGTGCCGGTCGGCCGGGTCGGTGAGCCGGAGGAGGTCGCCGAGGCGGTCGCGTGGCTGCTCGGAGACAGCTGTCCCTACGCGACGGGAGCGACGTTGAGAGTGGCAGGCGGACGATGAACACCCGGCGAGAGCCGTCGATGTGCCCCCGAGGAGGCCCCCGATGAGAGTGCTGCTGGCGCTCGGCGGGAACGCCATGACCGCCGCCGACGGAGGTGCCCGCCCCGAGGACCAGATCGCGGCGGCGAAGGTCGCGATGCACAGTGTGGCCGAGCTGGTCGCCAGCGACATCGACGTGGTCGTGACGCACGGCAACGGTCCACAGGTCGGGAACCTCCTGGTCAAGAACGAGATCGCGGCGTCCGTCGTGCCGCCGGTGCCCCTGGACTGGTGCGGTGCGCAGACACAGGCCACGCTGGGGTTCGTGCTGATGAACGCCCTCGACGAGGCGCTGCACCGCCGCGGCGTCCAGCGTCGGCAGCGCGACGGTGGTGACCCGGACCCTGGTGGACGCCGGCGACCCCGGGTTCACCAGGCCGACGAAGCCGATCGGGAGGTACCTCCCCGCCGACGAGGCCGCGGTGCTCGTCGAGCACGGCGAGACCTGGGAGGACCGCGGCGAGCGCGGCTGGCGCCGCGTCGTCGCGTCGCCCGAGCCGCGCGAGATCCTCGACGCGGCCGCGGTGCACGCGCTGGTCGATGCCGGCTTCGTGGTCGTCGCGAACGGCGGCGGCGGCATCCCGGTGGTGCGCGACGACGGCAGCCTGCGCGGCGTGGAGGCCGTCATCGACAAGGACCTCGGCGCCGCGCTGCTCGCCCAGACCGTCGACGCCGACGTCCTCGTGGTGGCGACCGACGTCCGCAACGCCGTGCTGCGGTTCGGCACCCCCGACGCCGAGCCGCTCGGCCGGGTCGACGTACGACGGATGCGGGCGCTCGCCGCCGAGGGGCACTTCGCGAGCGGCTCGATGGGTCCGAAGGTCGAGGCGGCCTGCCGGTTCGTCGAGCAGGGCGGCTCCCGCGCCGTGATCACCGACCTCGCCAACATCCTCGACGCCGTGGCCGGCGAGACCGGCACCGTCGTCGTACCCGAGTAACCAGCCCGTCAGCAAAGGAGACGCAGATGCCCGAGCCCATCGAGGTCCGCAAGGTCCCGATCCTGTCCGTGTCCGACGCCAGCGGCCTCGCCGACCTCATCGACGAGGGCGTGCTCGACGCCGACCGGGTGGTCGCCGTGATCGGCAAGACGGAGGGCAACGGCGGCGTCAACGACTACACCCGGATCATCGCCGACCGCGCGTTCCGGGAGGTGCTGGTCGCCAGGGGCAGCCGCACCGCCGAGGAGGTCAAACAGGTCCCGATCGTCTGGTCCGGCGGCACCGACGGCGTGATCAGCCCGCACGCCACGATCTTCGCCACGCTCGACCCGGCGAAGGCCGTGCAGACCGACGAGCCGCGGCTCACCGTCGGCTTCGCGATGAGCGAGGTGCTGATGCCCGAGGACATCGGCCGGGTCGCGATGGTCGAGAAGGTCGCGGACGCGGTGAAGGTCGCCATGGAGCGGGCCGGCATCACCGACGTCGCCGACGTGCACTACGTGCAGACCAAGACCCCGCTGCTGACCATCCACACGATCCGCGACGCGAAGAGCCGCGGGAAGACCGTGTGGACCGAGCACACCCACGAGTCGATGGACCTCTCCAACGGGTGTACGGCGCTGGGCATCGCCGTGGCGCTCGGCGAGATCGACATGCCGACCGACGCCGACGTGATGCACGACCGGTCGCTGTTCTCGTCCGTCGCGTCCTGCTCCTCCGGCGTCGAGCTGGATCAGGCCCAGGTCGTCGTGGTCGGCAACGCCCGCGGGGTCGGCGGCCGCTACCGCATCGGCCACTCGGTGATGGCCGACGCCCTCGACGCCGACGGCATCTGGGAGGCGGTCAAGGACGCCGGGCTCGACCTGCCCGACCGGCCGCACACCTCCGACCTGCAGGGCCGACTCGTCAACGTCTTCCTCAAGTGCGAGGTGTCCCAGGACGGTCAGGTGCACGGGCGCCGCAACGCGATGCTCGACGACTCCGACGTGCACTGGCACCGGCAGATCAAGTCCGCGGTCGGTGGTGTCACCGCGGCGGTCACCGGCGACCCCGCCGTCTTCGTCTCGGTCTCCGCGGCCCACCAGGGTCCCGACGGCGGCGGCCCGGTCGCCGCGATCGTCGACCTCGGCGACGACCCCACCGGCTACGTCCCGCCCGCCTCCCGCTGACCTGGCGCGTCTGGTTGTCCCAACGACGCTGACTTGGCGTGTTTGGCGACGGACGATCGCCAGACACGCCAAGTCAGCGGCTGAAACGCCGCCAGATGCGCCAGGTCAGCGTCAGAGGGCGCGGATGCCCCAGGACGCGGAGTGCTCGTCGCCGTCGGACCCGGCGGGGGAGAGCACGACGAGCGACTCACCGGAGTTGAAGGCGTTCGCCGGTGCCGTCATCGGCTCGACGGCCAGCGACTCCCGTGCGTGCGCGGGCAGCGCGTCGCCGGTGAAGAGCTGCAGGTAGGAGTGCTTCGCGTCCGCCCACAGCGCCACGCCCTGGTCGGCTGCCGGGTCGCGGAGCTGCACCTCGACGCGACCGTCGGGCCCGCGGGTCAGGTCGGTGAACGCGGTGTCCATCGACGTCTGCCGCAGCGGCCGCGCCATCCGGAAGTCCAGGTCGGTGTCGCGGACGTCCTCGCGGCCGGTCGGGATCATCCGGTCGTCGGTGACCAGCCGGGTCGCCGCCGGCAGCGTCAGCTCCCAGTCGTCGACGCGGCCGCGGCCGGCGACGAGGTAGGGGTGCGCCCCCAGCGCGTACGGCGCCGCCGTCGGGCTCAGGTTCGTCGCCGTGACGGTCACCGTCAGGCCGTCCGCGGACAGGTCGTAGAGCGCGTGCAGGTCCAGCGTCCACGGGTACCCGGGCCGGGCCATCAGCCGCAGCACCAGCGACGCCGAGTGCGTCGTCATCTCCTCCGGGGTCCACGCCGCCCACCGCGCCAGACCGTGGATGGCGTTGCCGCGCTCCCGCTCGTCGACCGGCGGCCGGTGCTCGGTCCCCTCGAAGGTGTACGTCGCCCCCGCGACCCGGTTCGGCCACGGGGCCAGCAGCTGTCCCCGTCCCGACGACGCGCTCCGGTCCTCCGGGAAGCCGAGGACGAGCGGACGCCCGTCGTACGCCAGCTCCCTCAGGCCCGCCCCGCACTCCGTCACCACGGCGCGGTAGCCGCCCCCGCTGATCTCGAACTGGTCTCCGCTCGGCGCCACCATGGCGCACACCCTGCCAGACGAGCGTGAAATCCGGGTGCGGCGCCGACACGTGCGCCCTACCCTCGCCCGGTGGAGATCCGCCCGCTGAGCACCGACGACATCCCGGCCTGGGCCGCGCTCCTCGCCGCGATCGAGGCCGTCGACAGGACCGGCGAGCACTACGGCGAGGCCGACCTCGCCGAGGAGATGGCCAACCCGGATGTCGAGGTGGGCAAGGACTTCCTCGGCGCGTACGACGGACCGGCGCTCGTCGGCTACGCGAGCGTGATGCCGCGCGGCGAGGCGGAAGGTGTCTTCAAGGTGCACGTGCAGGGCGCCGTGCACCCGGACCGCCGCGGCGAGGGCATCGGCACCACGCTGGCCAACGCGATGGTCGAGCGCGGTCTCGCCGCCGGTCGCGAGCGCACGAGTCACCTGCCGCTGCAGCTGACCACGACGGGGTTGACGTCCAACGAGGCGCAGGCCGACCTGCTCACCGGTCTCGGGATGTTGGGCCAGCGCTGGAACTTCGTGATGCGCACCGCCCTGGACGACCTCGGCCCGGGGCTGCCGCTCGCCGACGGGTACCGCTTCGTCCCCTACGACGAGTCCCTCGGCGACGCGGTGCTGGACGCGCACAACGCCGCGTTCGGCGGGCACCACCCGAACTTCACGCCGTGGACGCCGGCCGTGTGGAAGCAGTGGGTCACCGGCAGCCACTCGTTCCGGCCGGCCATCAGTGTCGTGGTGATGCCCGAGGACGAGGACACCGGTCGTGGGCTACGTGACCACCCACGAGTGGGAGGCCTACGAGCAGGCCACCGGTCGACGCGAGGCCTACGTCGCCAAGGTCGGCGTCCTCGAGGAGCACCGCGGCCGGGGCCTCGCCGGCGCGCTGCTCAGCCACTGCCTGCGGCTCTACGGCGACGCCGGCTACGACGAGGCGTCGCTCGACGTGGACTCGGAGAACCCCACCGGCGCGCTGGGCGTCTACCAGCGGGCCGGCTTCGCGGTCGAGAGCCGCTGGACCAACTACTTCCTCACCGTGTCCTGACCTTCGCGGCTCAGGACCCCGGCGGCTCCGCGAACCCTCCGGACTCCCCGTCGACGGCCAGGTCGGCGCGCGCCTCGGTGCGCTCGCGGTCGAACATCGTGTCCTCCTCCAGCCGCCAGGACAGCCAGTGCTGGCGCATGCCCTCGCCGTCGCGGGCCAGCCCGCGGGCCAGGCGTACGTCGCGGGGCGCCTCGACCCACACCAGGCAGGTGATGACGTCGTCGTACGTCGCCGCACCCGACCCGACGCCCTCGACCACGAGCACGTCGCACGGCGGGACCTGGTGCTCCTCGGCGTAGGCGCCCTGCTCCCAGTCGTAGCGGCGGTAGCGCCCGGTCTCTCCGGCCCGCAGCGGGTCGACGACCGACTCCGCGAACGTCGCCATCCCGTCCTTGAGGCCGGCCCAGCCGGCGTACACGTCGTCCATGTGCACCACCTGCACGGTGGCACCGGCGTCGCGGAAGCACTCGACAAGGGCGCCCGCGAGGGTCGTCTTGCCGGAGCCCGCCGGGCCGTCCACGCAGACCAGCCGGCCCGAGCCCAGCGTCGGGCTGGGCGGACAGCACCCAGGCGGCGACGACCGCCGCGGTGTCCGCGCTCACCAGGCGTTCCCGGTGCCGCGGTAGGTCGGGACGGTCTCGACGATCTCGTTGCCGCGCAGCAGATGCGCGTCGCGCACGTGCTCGGCCACCTCGCCGGACTTCGCGTGCCGGAACCACACCAGCTCGCCGACCAGCAGGGCGGAGGCGCCCGGGCCGCCGAGCGGGGTCTGCACCTCGCCGGCCCCTTCGAGGCCGATCAGGTGCAGGCCCGGCGGCGCCCACGGGACGGGCAGCCGGTCGCGGCCCGCGGGTCCCGACGCGACCAGGCCGCCGCCGGCGACGGTGGCCACGTGCCCGGAGGGACGGCGGACGACGGGGAGCCCGAAGTAGGCGGCCGGCAGCGGCCGGAACGACCGGTAGTGGTCGAAGAGCCCGGGCACCAGCAGCCCGGAGCCGGCGGTGAGCTCGGTGACCGCCGGGTCGGCGGCCGAGGTCTCCAGCGACCCGGAGCCGCCGGCGTTCCAGAACTCCAGGTCGGCGACCTCGTGCAACGCGGAGGCGACCTCGGCGCGGCGGTCGGCCAGCTGCGCGACGGATGCCTTCTTGACCGACCGGACCGCGGCCGACCGGAACCGGTGCCGCGGCACCTCGTCGGGCACGCCGGCGACCTGGCCCTCGTAGGTCATCACGCCGACCAGCCGCAGCCCGTCGCGTCGCTCGATCTCGCGGGCCAGGTCCACCGCGTCGGCGGCGTCGGCGAGCGGCGAGCGCTTGGGCCCGAGGTGCGCCGGGCCCAGGTGCAGGCCGGCGTCGACGTCGAGGGCCAGCCGCACCGACGCCCCGGCCGGTCGCACGGAGTCGAGCAGGTCGAGCTGGCGTACGTCGTCGACCATCAGGGTGACCGCGGCCCGGGCGGCCTCGGAGGTCGCCAGCCGCTCGAGGCCGACCAGGTCGACGGTCGGGTAGCCCATCACGATGTCGTCGCTGATGCCGTGCTCGCACAGCCACAGCGCCTCACGCAGGGAGTAGGCCAGCACTCCCGCGAAGCCCGTCGTCGCCAGCGCCCGCTCGGTCAGCGCCGGGACGCGCAGCGACTTGGTGGCGACCCGGACCGGCTTGCCGCCGGCCCGGCGGACCAGGTCGGCGGCGTTGGCGTCGAAGGCGTCGAGGTCCACGACGTACGTCGGTGTCGACGGCTGCTCCGGCAGGGCCGCCACCGCGCCGTTCAGCCGGGCGTGCAGCCGGTGCCGCGCCACCTGCGCGGCGAGGTCGTTGCGCCTCACTGGATGCCGTGCTTCCGGAGGATCGCCTCGATGTCGTCCATGTCGTCGTCGTCATCGCCCTTGGTGGCCGGCGGCCGGGCGCCCGGTGTGGACCGCTCCGCGGGCAGGGACTTGTCCTTGGTCCCGTCCTTCTTCCGGCCGCCCACGCCCCGGTTGCGCATCGCGGCGCTCACCCCGAACAGCACGACGGAGACGCCGGCCAGCACGATGCCGGCCCAGACCACCGGGTTGAACACCAGCCGGACCGCCCAGCTCGCGACCTCGTCGCCGAGGCTCCACGCCAGCCGCAGGGTGCCGGTCAGCCCGGCGGCCGCCGGCAGGAGGGACCAGGCGACCGCGCGCAGGCCGGAGGCCGGGCCGCGCCGGCGCCACACCAGCACGCTGAGCAGCAGGCCGACGACGCTGAGCGTGACGCCCAGTGCCTGCCAGGTCGAGGAGTCGATGGCGTCCACGCGTTCAGCCTAGGCCGCGTCCCGGACGCCCCCTGCGACGTACCCGGCAAAACCGGCACACCCCCGGCGTTGGAACGGCGGGGGTGTGCCGGATTCCCAGGGGGCCCTGGGAATCTGGCAGCCGGCCCGTCCGGGAGGATGGCGGGATGCGCAGCATCCCCGACCCGGGCTTCCCAGGCGACAGCGGCGAGGCGCCGGCGCAGGTCACCGCCGCCCTCGCGGCGTACGACGCGGACCCGGACGCCCGGCACGCGGCCACCCTCCACGTCCTCCAGGACGCGCGGCTGCTCGTCCCGGTGGTGGCGGTGCTCGGCGAGGTCGAGCACGACGAGACCGGACTGGCGCACGACAAGTCCAGCGACATGGCGACGGTGCTGATGCGGGGGCGCGACGGCCGGACGGCGCTGCTGGCGTTCACCGGCAGCGAGGCGCTGCGCCGCTGGGACCCGGATGCCCGGCCGGTGCCGGTGCTCGCCCGCCGGGCGGCCGAGGCCGCCGTGCAGGACAACGCCGAGGCCCTGGTGGTCGACGTGGCCGGGCCGGTGATGTTCGTCGTTGAGACCGACGACCTGCACGAGCTCGCCCAGGGGCACACCCTGGTCGAGCTCGAGGGGGTCAGCGCCCGCTACGGGTGGGTGAGACCGGCCCCGTGAGCTTCTCGCCCGGGCCCTCGCCCGGCGCGTCCGGCATCTCGGAGGCCTCGCGGAACGCCAGCTGCAGGCTGCGCAGCCCGTCGCGCAGCGGCGCGGCGTGGTGGTGGCCGAGGCGCGGCGCCCCCGCCGTCACCAGCCCGGCCAGCGCCTCGATGAGCGTGCGGGCCTCGTCGAGGTCCTTGTGCTCGGGCAGGTCCTCGGCGAGCCCCAGGTTCACCGCGGCGGCGCTCATCAGGTGCAGGGCGGCCGTGGAGACGATCTCGAGCGCCGGCACCTCGGCGATGTCGCGGGCGGACTCGGGGGAGGGGGCGTGGCTCATGCGGACCAGGGTCGCACCCGCGCTCGCTCGATGTGCATCCAGGGGCCCCGGCACGGTACCCTTCTCGTTGACCGATCTGTCGGGTCGGCCGACTGTGCGGCCCGGGATGGAATTTCCGGGACGCGCCGCTGGTTGAGTCCGACGAGATCTGACAAGCGGGGACTTTGTCTCCCACCCGCACCGACCGTCGAGGTCGTCGGGTCCGGTCCCGAGAGCACGGCGCTCGCGCCGTGCTCGTCGTGTGGCGTCATTCCCTCCGGGGCAGGGCGTCGTGACGGGCTTCCGCTTGGCATGGTGGAGGCCCTCTTTTCGTTTCCGGGGTTCCGCCTCAGGTCACTCACCACACGACCACATGGAGGACCCATCAGCACGGAGCTGAGAATCAACGACCGGATCCGGGTGCCGGAAGTCCGGCTCGTTGGCCCCAACGGCGAGACCGTCGGGATCGTGCCGACCGACCAGGCGCTGAAGCTGGCGCAGGAGGCCGACCTCGATCTCGTGGAGGTGGCGCCCACCGCGCGACCGCCGGTCTGCAAGCTCATGGACTACGGCAAGTTCAAGTACGAGAACGCCCAGAAGGCGCGCGAGGCACGTCGGAACCAGACGAACGTCATCATCAAGGAGATGAAGCTTCGTCCGAAGATCGACGCCCACGACTACGAGACCAAGAAGGGTCACGTGGTGCGCTTCCTGAAGGCGGGCGACAAGGTGAAGATCACGATCATGTTCCGCGGTCGTGAGCAGCACCGCCCGGAGCTCGGTTTCCGGCTCCTGCAGCGCCTCGCCGAGGACGTCACCGACCTGGGCTTCGTCGAGAGCTCGCCGAAGCAGGACGGCCGCAACATGATCATGGTGCTCGGACCGCACAAGAAGAAGTCCGAGGCCAAGATCGAGGTGCAGGCCGCCAAGGCCGAGCGGGCTGCCGAGCGGGCCGCGGAGCGCGAGGCGGAGCACGCCGAGCGGACGGCGACCGCGCCGACCGCCCCGGAGGACAAGAAGCCCCGTCGCCGCTCCGAGAACCTCGACCCGGACATGTGACGCGCCGGCCCCCGCTGGGGGCCGGCCCCCAGTACGACCACGAAAAGACAGAGACAAAGGACAACTCATGCCGAAGAACAAGACGCACTCGGGCGCCAGCAAGCGGTTCCGGGTGACCGGCTCGGGCAAGATCCGTCGCCAGAAGGCCGGCCTGCGCCACAACCTGGAGCACAAGGCGTCCAAGGTGACCCGCCGGATGAGCGGCACCACCGAGGTCTCCAAGGCGGACAACGCCAAGGTCAAGAAGCTCCTCGGTCGCTGAGCCCTCGCTCGCGCCTGAGTCCCCGATTTCGAGAAGCATCAAGGAGTAACAAGTGGCACGCGTCAAGCGGGCGGTCAACGCCCACAAGAAGCGCCGGGTAACCCTCGAGCGCGCGTCCGGCTACCGCGGTCAGCGCTCGCGTCTCTACCGCAAGGCCAAGGAGCAGGTCACCCACTCGCTGGTCTACAGCTACCGTGACCGCAAGGCCAAGAAGGGCGACTTCCGCAAGCTGTGGATCCAGCGGATCAACGCCGCGGCCCGCGCCAACGGGATCACCTACAACCGCTTCATCCAGGGCCTCAAGGCCGCGGGTGTCGAGGTGGACCGCAAGATCCTGGCCGACCTGGCCGTCAACGACGCGCCGGCCTTCGCCGCCCTCGTCGAGACCGCCAAGGGCGCGCTGCCCGAGGACGTCAACGCCCCGCGCGTCGAGGCGTCCGCCTGACCAGCACTCCTCCCGGTCGTCCGGTCGACCGTGCGCCAGAGCGTGCGGACGACCGGACGACCGAGTCGTTTCTGGGCGTGCGGAGCGGTCGCGTCAAGACCGCCCGCAAGCTCACCCGCCGGGTGACCCGCGCGGAGCACCGGCTGTTCCTGGCCGAGGGCCCGCAGGCCGTCCGCGAGGCGCTGGCCCGGCCCGGCTGCGTGCGCGAGGTGTTCGCCGCCAAGGACGCGCAGCCCGAGCTGGCCGCCACCGCCGCCGCGACGGGGGTGCCGTGGCTGCTCGTCGACGAGACGGCCCTCGCCTCCCTGACCGAGACCGTCTCCCCGCAGGGCGTCGTGGCCGTCTGCCGGTTCCTCGACGTCCCCCTGTCCGACGTACTCCGGGAGCGGCCGCGCCTCCTCGCGCTGTGCGCGGACGTCCGCGACCCGGGCAACGCCGGCACCGTGATCCGTTGTGCGGACGCCGCCGGCGCCGGGGGCGTCGTGCTGACCGGCTCCTCGGTCGACCCCTACAACGGCAAGGCCGTCCGGGCCTCGGTCGGCTCGTTGTTCCACCTGCCGCTCGCCCTCGACCCGCGTACGACGGACGTGGTGGCCGCGCTGCAGGCCGACGGCGTGACCGTGCTCGCGGCCGACGGCGCGGGGGAGACCGACCTCGACGACGCCGCCGACCAGGGGCTGCTGGCTCGTCCGACTGCCTGGTTGTTCGGCAACGAGGCCTGGGGCCTGCCCGCCGACGTCGCGGCGCTGGCCGACCACCGGGTCCGGATCCCGATCCACGGCCGGGCGGAGAGCCTCAACCTGGCCACCGCGGCCGCCGTCTGCCTCTACGCCTCGGCTCGGGCCCAGCGCCGGTCCACGGGCTGATACGTCCTGTGATCGGTACGAACGGCACGCCCCAACCGCGGCGAAGGGGACTAACGTGACCCCCATGACCACGGCGGCTGACGACGTGCTCGACTCGCTGCCGGACGGCGTGGTGGTGGCGGACGCCCACGGCACCGTGACCGCCCTCAACTCCGCGGCCGCCCGACTGCTCCGGGTCCCCGACGGCGTCGGCAAGCACCTGTCCGACGTGGTGCTGCTCCAGGACCGCGCCGGCAACAGCTGGTTCGCCTGCACGGAGCCCTACGACGGGATCGTCACGCGCACCCACCTGACCGAGCAGGCGTGGTTCCTCTCCGACGGGACCGAGCTGCTGATCACCGCCCGGATCGTCCGCGCCGGGCCGCGCAGCCCCGTGGACGGCGTCACCGTGTCCCTGCGCTCGGCCCGGGCCCGCGAGCGGCTCGACCGGGAGCGGTCCGACCTGGTCGCCACCGTCGCCCACGAGCTGCGTTCGCCGCTCACCGGCGTCAAGGGCTTCGTCGCCACGTTGCTGTCCAAGTGGGACAAGCTCAACGACGACCAGAAGAAGATGATGCTCGAGACGGTCAACGCCGACGCCGACCGGCTCACCCGCCTCATCGCGGAGCTGCTCGACGTGGCCCGCATCGACACCGGCCGGCTCTCGCTCTACCCGCGCCCCCTCGACTTCAAGTCCGCTGTCGGTCGGGTGGTCGCCTCCGTCCAGGCCGGCACCGGCCGGGAGATCGCCTTCGACGCCGACGGCGACCTGCCCATCGTGCACGCCGACCCCGACAAGCTCGCCCAGGTCGTCACCAACCTCGTCGACAACGCCATCCGGCACGGCGAAGGACAAGTCACCCTCACGGCTTCGCGGATCCGTGACGAGGCGTCGTACGACGGGGTGCTGCTGCACGTCGACGACGAGGGCGACGGGATCAGCCCCGACATCCGCAGCCGGGTCTTCACGAAGTTCTGGAAGCACGGCACCCGCGGCGGCTCCGGGCTGGGGATGTACATCATCCACGGGCTGGTGCACGCCCACGGCGGCTCGGTCGAGATCGACGACGCGCCCACCGGCGGGGCCCGGGTCAGCATCCTGTGGCCGAAGGCGGACCTCGGCGAGGACTAACCCGTTCGCGGGCGCACGGTCCGGCTTCCTAGACTGTGCACGCTCCCACCGTCCCGCGAAAGGCAGCCATGTCGGGCCCGAACTCCGATTACGACCCCGTCGAGGTCACCCCGCTCAAGGCGGACGAGGTCGAGGCGATGCGGGACGCCGCCCTCGGGGCCGTCGCGGGAGCCACGGACCTCGACGACCTGAAGCGGGTCCGCTCCGAGCACGCCGGTGACCGGTCGCCGCTCGCGCTGGCCAACCGGGAGATCGGCGCGCTGCCGCCGCAGGCCCGCAAGGACGCCGGGATGCGCGTCGGCCAGGCCCGCGGTGCGGTCAACAAGGCGATCGCCGAGCGGCAGGCGGTGCTCGAGGCCGAGCACGAGACCCGGATGCTCGCCGAGGAGACCGTCGACGTGACGCTCCCGTGGGACCGCGCGCCGCAGGGTGCCCGGCACCCGCTGACCACCCTCCAGGAGCTGGTCGGCGACGTGTTCACCGCGATGGGCTGGGAGGTCGCCGAGGGCCCCGAGCTCGAGGCCGAGTGGCTCAACTTCGACGCGCTCAACCTCGGGCCCGACCACCCGGCGCGCACCATGCAGGACACCTTCTGGCTCGAGCCGGCCGACGCCGGGCTGGTGATGCGCACCCACACCTCGCCGGTGCAGGCCCGCACCATGCTGACCCGCACGCCGCCGATCTACGTGATCTGCCCCGGCCGGGTGTTCCGCACCGACGAGCTCGACGCGACGCACACCCCGGTCTTCTCGCAGGTCGAGGGGCTGGTCGTCGACAAGGGCATCACGATGGCCCACCTCAAGGGCACCCTCGACCACTTCGCCCAGTCGATGTTCGGCGCGGGCATCACGACACGGTTCCGCCCGTCGTACTTCCCGTTCACCGAGCCGTCCGCCGAGGTCGACCTGGTCTGCTTCGTCTGCCGCGGCCAGGCGCCGGCCGTGGAGACCTGCCGCACCTGCAAGGGCGAGGGCTGGATCGAGTGGGGCGGCTGCGGGGTCGTGAACCCCCGCGTGCTCGCCGCCTGCGGCATCGACGCCGAGACCTACACCGGCTTCGCGTTCGGCATGGGCCTCGAGCGCACGCTGATGTTCCGGCACGGCGTCTCGGACATGCGCGACATGGTCGAGGGCGACGTCCGGTTCACCCTCGCCTTCGGAACGGAGCTCTAGGGGATGCACTTCCTGCCACTGGTCGCTGGACGGCGTTGTCGTCGCTCGACGATGCTCCGCATCGCCTCGCTCCTCCGCCTGGCCAGCCACTCCCCGCAACGACGCTCGCGACGGCCGAGCAGAAAGCGACACCCCATGAAGGCCCCTCTGTCCTGGATCCGCGCGTACGTCGACCTGCCGGACGACGTGACGCCCGTGGACCTGACGCACCGGCTCACCGCGCTCGGGCTCAAGCTCGAGGCGCTGGAGGCTCCGGGCGCCGACATCGAGGGACCGGTCGTCGTCGGCCGGGTGCTGGAGATGACCGCCGAGCCGCAGAAGAACGGCAAGACCATCAACTGGTGCCAGGTCGACTGCGGGCCCGAGCACGGCGAGCACGGCGTCGTCTGCGGCGCCCACAACTTCGCGCCCGGTGACCTGGTCGTCGTGTCGCTGCCCGGTGCCGTGCTGCCCGGCGGTTTCGAGATCGCCGCCCGCAAGACCTACGGACACGTGTCCGACGGGATGATCTGCTCCACCCGCGAGCTCGGCACCGGCGACGACCACGGGGGGATCCTGGTCCTCGACCCGCGCATCGACGGCGACGTGAAGCCGGGCGACGACGCGATCACCCTGCTGGGGCTGCGCGACGACGTCATCGAGTTCGAGATCAACCCCGACCGCGCCTACGCGCTGTCGCTGCGCGGCATCGCCCGCGAGGCGGCCATCGCCTACGACGTGCCGTTCCACGACCCCGCGCACCGCGACGTGCCGGCGCCGAACGACGACGGCTACCCGGTCCGCATCGAGGCGCCCGACGGCTGTCCGGTGTTCGTGACCCGCACGGTCACCGGCTTCGACCCGACGGCGCCGACGCCGCGGCACATCGCCCGCCGGGTCCAGCTCGCCGGCATGCGGCCGATCTCGCTGGCCGTCGACGTCACCAACTACGTGATGCTCGAGCTCGGGCAGCCGATCCACGGCTACGACGGCGACCGGCTGACCGGCCCGATCGTCGTACGCCGGGCGACCGAGGGCGAGAGGCTCACCACGCTCGACGACGTGACCCGCACCCTGTCGGTCGAGGACCTGCTGATCACCGACGACAGCGGCCCGATCGGCCTCGCCGGCGTGATGGGCGGTGCGACGACCGAGCTGTCGGCGTCCACGTCGCACGTCGTCATCGAGGCCGCCCACTTCGAGCCGACCACGATCTTCCGGACCGCGCGGCGGCACAAGCTGCCGTCCGAGGCGTCGAAGCGGTTCGAGCGCGGGGTCGACCCGCTGCTCCCGGCCTACGCCGCCGACCGGGTGGCGCACCTCCTCGTCGAGCACGGCGGCGGCCGGATCACCGACGGCGTCACGTACGCCGGGGCACCACCGCTCGTGGAGCCGATCGTCGCCGACCTCGACCTGCCCGCCCGGATCACCGGCATGCCGATCGACGCGGACACGACCGTCGCGCACCTGCGCACCGTCGGCTGCACGGTCACCACCGAGGGCGGCTCGCTCACGGCCCTGCCGCCGACCTGGCGGCCCGACCTCACCGACCCCTACGACCTCGTCGAGGAGGTCGCCCGGATCGTCGGCTACACGAACGTCCCCTCGGTGCTGCCGGCCGCCCCGGCCGGCGGCGGGCTGACCCGGGAGCAGCGGCTCCGCCGCCGGGTCGGCTTCGCCCTCGCCGGGGCCGGGCTCGTGGAGGTGAAGTCCTGGCCGTTCGTCGGGGCCGCCGACTTCGACCGGCTCGCACTGCCCGCCGACGACGTGCTGCGCAGCACGGTCCGCGTGGCCAACCCGCTGTCGGAGGAGAAGCCCCTCCTCACCACCACGCTGCTCCCCGGCCTGCTCGAGACTGCCGCTCGCAACGTCGGCCGCGGCCTCGGGTCGGTCGGGATCTACGAGACGGCGCCGGTGTTCTTCCCGACCCCCGAGCGTCTCAAGGCGCCGATCCTGGGGGTCGAGTGGCGTCCCGACCAGGCCGACCTCGACAAGCTGATGGCCGCGGTGCCGCACCAGCCCCTGACCCTCGGCGTGGTGCTCACCGGTGAGCACGAGGCGTCGGGCTGGTGGGGCGAGGGCCGCCCGGCCGTCTGGGCGGACGCCGTGCAGGTGGTCCGCGAGGTGGCCCGCGTCCTGCACGTCGACGTCGAGGTCGTGCAGGCCACCCGCGCGCCCTGGCACCCTGGCCGGTGTGCGGAGTTCCGGGTCGGCGGTCTCGGGTTCGGGCACGCGGGCGAGCTGCACCCCTCCGTGTGTGCCGCGTACGGCGTGCCCGCCCGCACCTGCGCGGTCGAGGTCGACCTCGAGCTGCCTGATCGCGCAGGCGCCGGCCGCCGTGCACCCCGAGCGCTTCTCGACGTACCCGGTCGCCAAGGAGGACGTCGCCCTGGTCGTCGACCGTGACCTGCCGGCGGCCGTGCTCGCCGAGACGCTGCGCGAGGGCGCGGGGCCGCTGCTGGAGTCGGTGCGGCTGTTCGACGTCTACGAGTCGCCGCAGATCGGTGAGGGCAAGCGGTCGCTGGCGTTCGCGCTGCGCTTCCGGGCGCCGGACCGCACGCTGACCGAGGCAGAGACCGGGGCCGCCCGCGACGCCGCCGTCGCGCTCGCGGCCGAGCGGCACGGAGCCGTCCAGCGGTCCTGACCGTGCTGGCCGGCCGACCCTCCCACCGAGGGCGCGGCGCCTCCCCACCCGCGCCGCCCTGAAGCCGGCGCGGCTGTCGTCGTGCGCACCGGCGCGGTCTGGGCCATGGGTTTCGAGACTCCCCGGGCCGGGGAGGGTGTCGCCATCCCCGAAACCCCCGCTTGGTCGATTATGCGGTCGACTGTATAGTCATGCACATGACGAAACGGACGGTCGCGGTCGCGGGGGCTAGTGGGTACGCCGGCGGCGAGGTCCTCCGCCTGCTGCTGACCCATCCCGACGTGGAGATCGGCGCCATCACGGCCGGCTCGAACGCGGGGGAGACGCTCGGTGCCCTCCAGCCGCACCTCGTGCCGCTGGCCGACCGGGTGCTCGAGGCGACCACCCTGGAGGTGCTGTCCGGCCACGACGTCGTGTTCCTCGGGCTGCCGCACGGCCAGTCCGCCACCCTCGCCAAGGCACTGCCGGACGACACGGTCGTCATCGACTGCGGCGCGGACTTCCGGCTGACCGACCCGCAGGCCTGGGAGACCTACTACGGCGGCGACCACGCCGGCTCCTGGCCCTACGGCCTGCCCGAGCTGGCCGGGCAGCGCGAGCGGCTGACCGGCGCGACCCGCATCGCGGTCCCCGGCTGCTACCCGACCGTGTCCACGCTGGCGTTCGCCCCCGCGGTGCAGGCCGGCATCGTCGACGCGTCGCAGCTCGTCGTGGTGGCCGCCTCCGGCACCTCGGGCGCCGGCAAGGCCCCCAAGCCCAACCTGCTCGGCTCGGAGGTGATGGGCTCGGTGAGCGCGTACGCCGTCGGCGGCACGCACCGGCACACCCCCGAGATCACCCAGAACCTCTCCTCGCTGACCGACGCCGAGGTGAAGGTGTCGTTCACCCCGCTGCTGGTCCCGATGCCGCGCGGCATCCTCGCGACCTGCTCGGCGCCCACCACCGTCGGTGCGGACGAGGCCTACGCGACGTACCAGAAGGCCTACGCCGACGAGCCGTTCGTGCACCTGCTGCGCCCCGGCCAGTGGCCGCAGACCAAGTCCGTCGTCGGCTCCAACGCCGTGCACGTGCAGGTGACGGTCGACGAGTCCGCCGGCCGGCTGGTCGCGGTCGCCGCGGTGGACAACCTCGCCAAGGGCACCGGCGGCGCCGCCGTGCAGTGCATGAACCTCGCCCTCGGTCTCCCCGAGACCACCGGCCTCACCACGATCGGACTGGCTCCCTGACATGAGCGTCACCACCCCTGCCGGCTTCACCGCCGCCGGCGTCACCGCCGGCCTCAAGCCGTCCGGCACCAAGGACCTCGCCCTCGTCGTCAACCAGGGCCCCGCGTTCGCCTCCGCGTCGGTGTTCACGTCCAACCGCTGCAAGGCCAACCCGGTGCTGTGGAGCCAGGAGGTCGTCAAGGACGGCGTCGTGCGCGCGGTGGTGCTGAACTCCGGGGGCGCGAACTGCTACACCGGCGCCGACGGCTTCCAGACCACGCACGCCGTGGCGGAGCAGGTCGCGTCCGGGCTCGGCATCGGCGCGGTCGACGTGGTCGTCTGCTCGACCGGCCTGATCGGGCTCGCCAACGACCGGCAGGTGCTGCTGAACGGCGTGGACGAGGCCCTCGGCGCGCTCGGCCCGGACGGCGGCGACGACGCGGCCGCCGCGATCATGACCACCGACACCGTGAGCAAGCAGGTGGTGGTCGAGGGCAGCGGCTGGAGCATCGGCGGGATGGCCAAGGGTGCCGGGATGCTCGCGCCCCAGCTGGCCACGATGCTCGTGGTCCTCACCACCGACGCCGTGGTCGACGCGGCCACCGCGGACCGGGCCCTGCGCGCCGCGACCCGGGTCAGCTTCGACCGGCTCGACTCCGACGGCTGCATGTCCACCAACGACACCGTGACCCTGATGGCCAGCGGCGCCTCCGGCATCACGCCGCCCGAGGAGGACTTCACCGAGGCCCTCAGCCGGGCCTGCACCGACCTCGCGATGCAGCTGCTCGCCGACGCCGAGGGCGCCGACCACGAGATCGCCATCACCGTGCTGCACGCCGCCAGCGAGGACGACGCGGTCGCGGTCGGCCGCTCGGTCGCGCGCAGCAACCTCTTCAAGGCCGCGGTGTTCGGCAAGGACCCCAACTGGGGTCGCGTCCTGGCCTCGATCGGCACGACGGACGCAGCCTTCGACCCGGCCGACCTCGACGTCGCGATGAACGGCGTCTGGGTCTGCCGCAAGTCCACGCCCGACGAGGACCCGGCCAAGGTCGACATGGAGCAGCGCGAGGTCAGCGTGACCATCGACCTCAAGGCCGGTGCCGCGCGAGCGACCGTCTGGACCAACGACCTCACGCACGCCTACGTGCACGAGAACTCCGCCTACAGCAGCTGACGAAGAGACGAGAGTCGATGACCACCCCTGCCGACACGCAGAACGCCGAGGTCGACCCGGCCTGGAAGAGGGCCACCGCCAAGGCGGGCACGCTGGCCGCCGCGCTGCCGTGGCTGAAGGAGTACCACGGCAAGACGATCGTGGTGAAGTACGGCGGCAACGCGATGACCGACGACACGCTGAAGCGCGCGTTCGCGGAGGACATCGTGTTCCTCCGGTTGGCCGGCTTCCGGCCGGTCGTCGTGCACGGCGGCGGCCCGCAGATCTCCTCGATGCTCGACCGGCTCGGCATCGAGAGCGAGTTCAAGGGCGGCCTGCGGGTCACCACGCAGGAGACGATGGACGTCGTACGCATGGTGCTGGTCGGCCAGGTGCAGCGCGAGCTGGTGGGGCTGCTCAACGAGCACGGCCCGCTCGCGGTCGGCATGTCCGGTGAGGACGCCGGGCTGTTCACCGCCGAGCGGACCAACACCGTCGTGGACGGCGAGGAGGTCGACCTGGGCCTGGTCGGCGAGGTCGCCGGCGTCCGCCCGGAGGCGGTGCTCGACATCGTCGACGCCGGCCGCATCCCGGTCATCTCCTCGGTGGCGCCCGACGTGGACGGCACCGTGCACAACGTCAACGCCGACACGGCCGCGGCCGCGCTGGCGGTCGCGCTGGGCGCCGAGAAGCTGCTCGTGCTCACCGACGTCGAGGGCCTCTACCGCGACTGGCCGGACAGCGACGACGTGATCGGCGAGATCAGCCCCGAGGAGCTCGAGAAGCTGCTGCCGTCGCTGGCCAGCGGGATGGTCCCGAAGATGGGCGCGTGCCTGAAGGCCGTCAGCAACGGCGTCCCGCGCGCGACGGTGGTCGACGGCCGCGAGCCGCACGCCGTGCTCCTGGAGATCTTCACCGACGAGGGTGTCGGCACCCAGGTGCTTCCCGGCGTCCCGACCAAGATCCGGTCCGCGCACTACACGACCTCAGTGGGGAAGTCATGACGGTCTCCGACCAGCTCCAGCACCGCTACGCCGAGTCCCTGATGAACACCTTCGGCCCGCCGAAGATGGTGCTCACCAAGGGGGAGGGCCCCTACGTCTGGGACGCCGAGGGCACCCGCTACCTCGACCTGCTCGGCGGCATCGCCGTGAACGCGCTCGGCCACGCGCACCCCGCGCTCGTCAACGCCGTCACCCAGCAGCTCGGCACCCTCGGGCACGTCTCGAACTTCTTCGCCACCGAGCCGCAGGTCACGCTGGCCGAGCGGCTGCTGTCCCTGCTCGGGCTCCCCGAGGGCGGCGGCAAGGTCTTCTTCACCAACTCGGGCGCGGAGGCCAACGAGGCGGCGTTCAAGCTGACCCGGCGCACCGGCCGCACCCACCTCGTGGCCATGGAGGGCAGCTTCCACGGCCGCACGGTCGGCGCGCTGGCGCTGACCTCCAAGCAGGCCTACCGGGAGCCGTTCGAGCCGCTGCCGGGCCACGTCACCTTCGTCCCGTACGGCGATGCCGACGCGCTGGCCGCGGCGGTCACCGACGAGACGGCCGCCGTCGTCGTGGAGCCGATCCAGGGCGAGGCCGGCGTGGTGATCCCACCCGAGGGGTTCCTGGCCCGGGCCCGGGAGATCACGAGCCAGCACGGCGCCCTGCTCTGGCTCGACGAGGTGCAGACCGGGATGGGCAGAGTCGGTGACTGGTTCGCTCATGCAACGTCTGGGATCCACCCGGACGTGGTGACCCTCGCCAAGGGGCTGGCCGGCGGCATCCCGATCGGCGCGATGGTCGCGGTGGGGGAGAGCGGCACGCTGCTCGGCCCCGGCAACCACGGCACCACGTTCGGCGGCAACCCGGTCGCGGCCGCGGCGGCACTGGCCGTCATCGAGACCATCGAGAAGGACGGCCTGCTCGACAACGCCACCAAGGTCGGCGAGGTGCTGCGCGAAGGACTGGCCCACGAGCACGTCACCGAGATCCGTGGACGCGGCCTGCTGATCGGGCTGGATCTCGACGCGGAGGTCGCGCCCAAGGTCGTCGACGCCGCCCAGGCGCACGGCGTGATCCTCAACGCCACCGGCCCGCAGCGGATCCGGCTCGCCCCGCCGCTGGTCCTCACCGCCGAGCAGGCGGAGGAGTTCCTCGCGAAGTGGCCGACGATCCTGGAGGAGGCCTACAAGCCATGACGCGGCACTTCCTCCGCGACGACGACCTGTCCCCGGCCGAGCAGGCCGAGGTGCTCGCGCTCGCCAAGAAGCTCAAGGCCGACCGGCACGCCGCCCGACCGTTCGAGGGGCCGCGCGCCGTCGGGATCATCTTCGACAAGCCGACCCTGCGCACCCAGGCGTCGTTCACCGCCGGCGTCGCCGAGCTCGGCGGCTACCCGATGCTCGTCGACGGGACGCTGGCCAAGATCGGCGCGCGCGAGTCGATCGCCGACACCGCGCGGGTGCTCGGCCGGATGGTCTCCGCGATCGTCTGGCGGACCTTCGGCCAGGAGCGGCTCGAGGAGATGGCCGCGCACGCCGGCGTCCCGGTCGTCAACGCGCTGACCGACGAGTTCCACCCCTGCCAGCTGCTCGCGGACCTGCAGACCATCGAGGAGCACAAGGGCACGCCGGCCGGTCTCACCGTCGCGTTCCTCGGCGACGCCGCCTCGAACATGTCCCACTCCTTCCTGCTCGCCTGCGCGACCGCCGGCATGCACGTGCGCGTCAGCGGCCCCGAGGGGTTCACCCCCGACCCCGCGGTCCTCGCCAGGGCCCAGGAGATCGCCGGTACGACGGGCGGCTCGGCGGCCAGCGTCGTCGACCCCGTCGAGGCGGTCACGGACGCCGACGTCGTGGCCACGGACACGTGGGTGTCGATGGGCAAGGAGGACGAGGCCGCCGAGCGCAGCAAGCCCTTCCTGCCCTACGCCGTCGACGCGGCGCTGCTCGAGCACGCCCACGACGACGCGATCGTGATGCACTGCCTGCCGGCGTACCGCGGCAAGGAGATCGCCGCCGACGTCATCGACGGCCCCCGCAGCGTCGTCTGGGACGAGGCCGAGAACCGCCTGCACGCCCAGAAGGCGCTGCTCACCTGGCTCGTGGAGCACCAGACATGAGCGCCATCCCGATGACCAAGAGCGCCCGCCAGCAGAAGATCGTCGACCTGCTGGCCCACCACCACGTGCGCTCGCAGACCGAGCTCGCGGACCTGCTGGCCATCGCGGGGGTGCACGTCACCCAGGCGACGCTGTCGCGCGATCTCGTCGAGCTCGACGCGGTCAAGGTCCGGGTCGCCTCCGGCGCGCTCGTCTACGCCGTGCCGGCCGAGGGCGGCGACCGCACGCCCCGGGCGGTGCAGGACTCGGCGGCCAGCGAGAGCCGGCTGGCCCGGCTGCTCGGCGAGCTGCTGTCCTCGGCCGACGCGTCGGCCAACCTGGCGCTGCTGCGGACGCCGCCGGGCGCCGCGCAGTTCCTGGCCTCCGCGTTCGACCGGGCCGAGCTGCCCGACATCCTCGGCACCATCGCCGGCGACGACACCGTCCTGGTGATCAGCCGACGACCCGACGGAGGACCCGCCCTGGCCGAGCGGTTCCTGGCGCTGGCCAACGGCTCCCACCACCCAGAGACAGCCCCGCAGTCAACGCAGAAGGAATCCCCGTGAGCAAGGTCCTGACCTCCCTCCCCAAGGGCGAACGCGTCGGTATCGCGTTCTCCGGCGGCCTGGACACGTCCGTCGCCGTCGCCTGGATGCGCGACAAGGGCGCCGTGCCGTGCACGTACACCGCGCACATCGGCCAGTACGACGAGCCCGACATCGAGGGCGTGCCCGACCGGGCGATGCAGTACGGCGCCGAGATCGCCCGCGGCGTCGACTGCCGCCCCCAGCTCGTCGAGGAGGGCCTCGTCGCCCTCTCCTGCGGCGCGTTCCACATCCGCTCCGGCGGGCGCGCCTACTTCAACACCACCCCGATCGGCCGCGCCGTCACCGGCACCCTGCTGGTCCGCGCGATGCACGAGGACGACGTCGACATCTGGGGCGACGGCTCGACGTTCAAGGGCAACGACATCGAGCGGTTCTACCGCTACGGCCTGCTCGCCAACCCCGCCCTGCGCATCTACAAGCCCTGGCTGGACGCGGACTTCGTGCACGAGCTCGGCGGCCGCGCCGAGATGAGCCAGTGGCTCACCGAGCACGAGCTGCCCTACCGCGACAGCAAGGAGAAGGCGTACTCCACCGACGCCAACATCTGGGGCGCCACCCACGAGGCCAAGACCCTCGAGCACCTCGACGTCTCGCTGGAGACGGTGGAGCCGATCATGGGCGTGAAGTTCTGGGACCCGTCCGTCGAGATCGCCCAGGAGGACGTGACGGTGCGGTTCCACCGCGGCCGTCCGGTGGCGGTCAACGGGACGACGTACGACGACCCGGTGGCGCTGGTGCACGCGGTCAACGTGATCGGCGGACGGCACGGGCTCGGCATGTCCGACCAGATCGAGAACCGCGTCATCGAGGCCAAGTCGCGCGGCATCTACGAGGCGCCCGGCATGGCCCTGCTCTGGATCGCCTACGAGCGGCTGCTCAACGCGATCCACAACGAGGACACCATCGCCAACTACCACGCGGAGGGCCGCCGGCTCGGCCGGCTGCTCTACGAGGGCCGCTGGCTCGACCCGCAGGCGCTGATGCTGCGCGAGTCCATCCAGCGCTGGATCGCCTCGGTGGTGACCGGCGAGGTGACGATCCGGCTGCGTCGCGGCGAGGACTACACCGTGCTGCGCACCGACGGCCCGGCGTTCTCCTACCACCCGGACAAGCTCTCGATGGAGCGCACCGAGAACGCCGCCTTCGGTCCCACCGACCGGATCGGCCAGCTCACCATGCGCAACCTCGACATCGCCGACTCGCGCTCCAAGCTCGAGCAGTACGCCGCGCAGAGCCGGCTGCTCCAGCAGCAGACGCACCTGCTCGGCGAGCTGGAGGCCGGCGGTGCCCTGCGCATCGCCAGCAACCCCGCCGCCGAGGGCGACGGGTCCGGCGAGGCGCTCGACAACGCCGCCATGGAAGCCGGCACCGACTGACCCGCGCCCCCCGCCCCGCTGTAACGCGGGGTTATGGACGCTCCACACGCGGTACGTCGCAAGCACACCGTCCACGGCGCTCGCACAGACGTCCCACCTGCTAGGAAGGCTCACGTGACCGACCACGGCACCAACCAGGGAGCGCTCTGGGGCGGCCGCTTCGCCTCCGGGCCGTCCGACGCGCTGGCGGCCCTGTCGAAGTCCACCCACTTCGACTGGCGGCTCGTGCCCTACGACCTGGCCGGCTCCAAGGCGCACGCGCGCGTCCTGCACCGCGCCGGGCTGCTCACGGAGGCCGACCGGGACGCCCTGGTCGCGGGTCTCGACCGGCTGGGGGAGCGGTTCGCGACCGGGGACCTGCAGCCCGCGGACAGCGACGAGGACGTGCACGGCGCGCTGGAAAGGCTGCTGCTCGACGAGGTCGGCACCGAGCTCGGCGGACGCCTGCGCGCGGGCCGCAGCCGCAACGACCAGGTGGCGACGCTGTTCAAGGCCTACCTCCGGGACCACGCCCGCACGGTCGCCGCGCTGGTGCTCGACCTGGCCGAGGCGATCGCCACGCAGGCGGAGAAGCACCTCGGCGCGGTGATGCCCGGCCGCACGCACCTCCAGCACGCGCAGCCGGTCCTGCTGTCCCACCACCTGCTCGCGCACGCCTGGCCCCTGGTCCGCGACGTCGGCCGGCTGCGCGACTGGGACGCCCGCGTCGCCGTCGACTCGCCCTACGGCTCCGGGGCGCTCGCCGGCTCGAGCCTCGGCCTGGACCCCGAGGAGGTCGCCCGCGACCTCGGCTTCGCCGGCTCCAGCCCCAACTCCATCGACGGCACCGCCGCACGCGACTTCGTCGCGGAGTTCGCGTTCGTGGCGGCGATGGTCGGCGTCGACGTGAGCCGGCAGGCCGAGGAGGTCATCCTCTGGGCCACCAAGGAGTTCGGCTTCGTGGTGCTCGACGACGCCTACTCCACCGGGTCGAGCATCATGCCGCAGAAGAAGAACCCCGACATCGCCGAGCTCGCCCGCGGCAAGGCGGGCCGGCTGATCGGCAACGTCAGCGGGCTGCTCGCCACCCTCAAGGCCCTCCCGCTCGCCTACAACCGCGACCTGCAGGAGGACAAGGAGCCGGTCTTCGACAGCGTCGACACCCTCGAGGTGCTGCTGCCGGCCTTCACCGGCATGGTCGCGACGCTCACCTTCGACACCGACCGGATGGCCGAGCTCGCCCCGCAGGGCTTCTCGCTCGCCACCGACGTGGCCGAGTGGCTGGTCCGTGAGGGCGTGCCGTTCCGGGTCGCGCACGAGGTGGCCGGTGCCTGCGTCCGCCGCTGCGAGGAGCTCGGTGTCGAGCTCGACGAGCTGACCGACGAGCAGCTCGCCGCGATCGACGTACACCTCACGCCGGGGGTCCGCGACGTGCTCACCGTCGAGGGGTCCGTCGCCTCCCGCGACGCCCGCGGCGGCACCGCGCAGGTCCGGGTCGCCGAGCAGCTCGACGAGCTCCGCCGGGCCGTCGCGGAGCACCGTGGCTGGCTGGCCTGACGCGCTGACCGGCGCCGTCCTCGACGTCGCGCCGCGGATGCTCGGCGCGGTGCTGCGGCACACCACCGTCGAGGGCGCGGTCGCGGTCCGCATCACCGAGGTCGAGGCGTACGACGGGCAGGGTGACCCCGGCTCGCACGCCTTCAACGGCCGCACCCGTCGCAACGAGGTGATGTTCGGCCCGCCCGGCCACCTGTACGTCTACTTCACCTACGGCATGCACCACTGCTGCAACGTGGTGGTCGGTCCCGACGGCGCCGCGTCCGCCGTGCTGCTGCGCGCGGGCGAGGTCGTCGAGGGGCTCGACGTCGCGCGCAGCCGCCGGCCCGCGCTCCACCGACCGGGACCTCGCCCGCGGGCCGGCCCGGCTCTGCCAGGCGCTCGCGCTCGACCTGGCGCACGACGGCGCCGACCTCACCACCGGGCCGGTCACGCTGACGCCCGCGGCCGAGCCGTCCACCGACGTCAGCACCGGTCCGCGGGTCGGCCTGCGTCTGGCCGCCGACCGGCCGTGGCGGTTCTGGCTCACGGGCGAGCGCACCGTCTCGACGTACCGGCCGGCGGTCCCGCGCACGAAGTAGACGTTTCAACCTCCGGCGTCCGGGCACCGTGACCTGCGACACACCCCTCGGGACCCGACGGAGGCTGCCATGTCCCTGGCCGTACTCGACCGGAAGCACACCATCGCGCCACCCGGCTACAACCGGTGGCTGGTGCCGCCCGCGGCCCTGGCCATCCATCTCTGCATCGGGCAGGCCTACGCCACGAGCGTCTACAAGACCAGCCTCGTGTCGCACTTCGACACCAGCCTGACCTCGGTGGGCATCGTCTTCTCGATCGCGATCGTGATGCTGGGCCTGTCCGCCGCGGTGTTCGGCACCTGGGTGGACACCGGCGGGCCGCGCCGCGCGATGGTCGCCGCGGCGGTCGCCTGGTCGACGGGCTTCCTGGTCGGGGCGCTCGGCATCGCCACCGGGCAGCTGTGGCTGCTCTACCTCGGCTACGGCGTGATCGGCGGCATCGGTCTGGGCATCGGCTACATCTCGCCGGTGTCCACGCTGATCAAGTGGTTCCCGGACCGCCCGGGCCTGGCCACGGGCCTGGCGATCATGGGCTTCGGGGGTGGCGCGCTGGTCGCCTCCCCGGTGGAGAGCAAGCTGCTGGCGACCTTCGACAGCGGCTTCGACCCCAAGGACGTCACCTCGGTCGCAAGCGGCTCGGCGGTGGCGTCGATGTTCGTGACGCTCGGCCTCGTCTACCTCGTCGTGATGCTGTTCGGCGCCTGGCTGGTGAAGGTGCCGGCCGACGACTGGCGGCCCGAAGGGTTCGACCCGAGCAAGGTCAAGTCCCGCACGATGGTGACGACCGAGAGCGTGAGCGCCGCGAACGCCGTCAAGACCCCGCAGTTCTGGCTGCTGTGGGTGGTGCTCTTCTGCAACGTCACGGCCGGCATCGGCATCCTCGAGCAGGCCGCCCCGATGATCCAGGACTTCTTCCGCTCCGGTGGCGAGTCGGGTGTCGACCCGGCCGCGGCGGCCGGCTTCGTCGGGCTGCTCTCGATCTGCAACATGGCCGGACGCTTCGTCTGGTCCTCGACGTCCGACGTCATCGGTCGCAAGCCGATCTACATGGCCTACCTCGGTGTCGGCATGGTCCTCTACGTCCTGCTCGCCCTCGTCGGCCACACCACCACCGGGCTGTTCGTGCTGTTCGCCGGCATCATCATCTCCTTCTACGGCGGCGGTTTCGCGACCGTGCCCGCCTACCTCCGCGACCTCTTCGGCACCTTCCAGGTCGGTGCGATCCACGGCCGGCTGCTCACGGCCTGGTCCGCTGCCGGTGTCGCCGGACCGCTGATCGTCAACGGGTTCCTCGACGCCGAGGGCACGCCCGGCAAGCTCACCTACGAGGCCTACAAGCCGGCCCTGCTCACCATGGTCGGCGTGCTCGCGGTCGGCTTCGTGGCCAACCTGCTGATCCGCCAGGTGGCGGACCGCTTCCATGAGACCGACCACGCGGAGAGCCAGCTCGTCGGCGAGCCGGCCGGTGGCGGGGGAGTCGGCACCGCGACCCGCACCAGGGTCGCCACCCGTCCGGCGCTGCTCGCCGTCTCCTGGGCGGTCGTCGGCCTGCCGCTCGTCTACGGCGTCTACCAGACGTTCGTGAAGGTCTCGGGACTCCTGTAGCGCGTCAGGGAGGATGGCCGCATGCTCATCCACCCCTGGGACCAGGCCACCCGCGAGGAGTGGCAGGGCCTGCTGGCCACGGCCGACTTCGGACAGCTGGTCACCGCCGGGCACGTCGACGGCTACCCGGTCGTCGTACCCACGCACTTCGTGTACGACGGGGACGAGACCGTGCTGCTGCACCTGGCCCGGCCCAACCCGGTCTGGCGCGCGCTCGACGCGGACCCGCACGTCGTGCTGGCGCTCGCCGCGGACTGGGCGTACGTCGAGGCGGCCTGGAACGCCGACCCAGGCACCGACCCGGACGTCGGTGTCCCCACGTCCTACTACACCGGCGTCCAGCTGCTCTGCCGCGCCGAGGTGGTCGACGACCCGGACGAGAAGGCGGCGATCCTGGCCACCCAGCTCGCGCACTTCGAGCCACCCGGCTCCTCCCGGGTCACGCCGAGCCCCGAGGTCGAGTCCGACCGGCGCAAGCTGCCCGGCATCCGCGGCCTGCGGCTGCACGTCGAGGCGGTGCGCGCCAAGATGAAGTACGGCGGCAACAAGACCCCCGAGCACCGCAGCGACATCGCCGAGCGGCTCGCCGACCGCGACGCACCCGGTGACCGGGCCGCCCGCGATCACCTGCTGCGACGCCCCTAGGGTCGACCGCATGACCGACCTCCGCGACGCGACCACCCGCCGCCTGCACCGCACGGTGCTCGACCGCCAGCGCGCCGGCCGGCTGCCCGGTGTCTTCGCCGGCGTGGTCCGCGGCGGCGGCCTGGTCTGGCAGGAGGGCATCGGCGCGGCCCACCTCGACGACCCGGACACGCCGCCGGACGCCGACCACCAGTTCCTGGTCGCGTCCAACACCAAGACGTTCACCGCGGTGCTCGTGATGGCGCTGCGCGACGAGGGCCGGCTCAGCCTCGACGACACCCTCGACACGTTCGTGCCCGAGGTGAAGCACCCGGGCCTCACCATCCGGCAGTGCCTGGCGCACGTGTCGGGCATGCAGCGCGAGCCGGTCGGCGACGTCTGGGAGACGCTCGTCAACCCTGACGTCGACGAGCTCGTGACCGGGTTCAACCAGGCCGAGCGGGTGCACCGCCCCCACCACCTGTGGCACTACTCCAACCTGGTCTTCTCGATGCTCGGCGAGGTCGTCGCCCGCCTCGACGGCCGTCCGTGGGAGGAGTCCCTGAAGGCCCGGATCCTCGACCCGCTGGAGATGCGCCGCACGACGGTCGGCTTCGACGGCCGCCACGCGCAGGGCTACTACGTGCCGCCGTTCACCGACGTCCCCGTGCGGCAGGGCCAGCTCGACCTGCGTGCGCTGAACCCCTGCGGCGGCCTGGCCAGCACCGGTGCCGACATGGCGCGCTGGTCGGCGTTCGTGGCCGACCCGGTCGCCGAGGTGCTGTCGCCGGACACCCTCGAGGAGATGTGCGAGCCGCAGGTCGTCATGGACCGGGAGCGGTGGACCGCGGCGATGGGTCTCGGCTTCTTCCTGGCCCGCTCCGGGACCCGCACGTACGTCGGACACACCGGCGGCATGCCGGGGCACATCACCGCCCTGTTCACCGACCGGGAGGCGAAGACCGGCGGCCTGGTCCTCACCAGCTCCGGGACCACGCCCGACGTCTCCGGCTTCGCGATCACGCTCGCCGACCTGGTCACCGACCACGACCCGGTGGAGCCGGCGCCGTGGACACCGGGGACGACGGTCCCCGACGACCTCGCCGAGCTCGTCGGCGTCTGGTACACCGAGGGCAGCCCGTTCACGTTCTCGGTGCGCGAGGGACGGCTCGAGGCCCGCGCGCCGGGCCTGCCCGACCACAAGCCGGCCTCGCGCTTCGAGCGGGTCGAGCGGGACCTCTACCGGACCGTCGCGGGGCGGGAGACAGGGGAGCTGCTGAAAATCACGCGCGGCACGGACGGCCGTGTGCGCAAGATGAACTGGGCGACGTACCTCGTCACCCGCGAGCCGCTCGCGTTCGGCGAGTGGCAGGCTTGACCCGCCGGACCGGCGCAGAACCTCATGGAAGGCTCACGTGGTGACCTCTGACCTGCACGTCCTCGACGACCTCGAGTGGCGCGGCCTGATCGCGCACTCGACGGACCTCGACGCCCTGCGCGCCGAGCTGGACGAGCGGCCCGTCCGGTTCTATGTCGGGTTCGACCCGACGGCGCCGAGCCTGCACATGGGCAACCTGCTGCAGATCGTCACCGCCCGCCGGCTCCAGGACGCCGGGCACATCCCGTTCGCGCTGGTCGGCGGCGCGACCGGCATGATCGGCGACCCCAAGGACAGCGGCGAGCGCACCCTGAACTCCCTCGACGTGGTCAAGGGCTGGGTCGAGAAGGTCCGCGCCCAGATCGAGCCGTTCCTGTCGTTCGAGGGCGAGAACGCCGCGACGATGGTGAACAACTACGACTGGACCGCGAGCCTGTCGACGATCGACTTCCTGCGCGACGTCGGCAAGCACTTCCCGGTCAACCGGATGCTGGCGCGCGACGTGGTGCGCACCCGGCTCGAGGCCGGCATCTCCTACACCGAGTTCAGCTACGTCCTGCTGCAGTCGATGGACTACCTCAACCTGCACCGCGACCACGGCGTCACGCTGCAGTTCGGTGGCAGCGACCAGTGGGGGAACCTCACCGGCGGCGTCGAGCTGATCCGGCGCTCGGACGGCGCGAAGGTGCATGCGTTCGCGACCCCGTTGGTCACGCGGACCGACGGCACGAAGTACGGCAAGACCGAGGGCGGCGCCCTGTGGCTCGACCCGGAGATGCTCTCGCCGTACGCCTTCTACCAGTTCTGGCTCAACGTCGAGGACGAGAAGGTCGGCGAGCTGCTGCGCGCGTTCACGTTCCTGAGCCGCGCGGAGATCGAGGACCTCGAGGCGCAGACCGCGGAGAAACCGTTCCTGCGCGCCGGCCAGAAGGCGCTGGCCGAGCACATGACGACGCTGGTGCACGGCGCCCGGGAGACCGGGCAGATCAAGGCCGCGTCCGCCGCCCTCTTCGGTGGCGGCGCCCTGACGGACCTCGACGGGCCCACACTGGCGGCCGCGCTTGCGCGAGGCGGGCTCCACCGAGGTGTCCGCCGCCGAGGGGATCCCGAGCGTGGTCGACCTGTTCGTCGCGGCCGGGCTGTCGAAGAGCAAGGGCGAGGCCAGACGCACGGTCGGCGAGGGCGGCGCCTACCTGAACAACCAACGCGTCGAGGACCCCGAGCACGTGCCCTCCCGGGACGACCTGCTCGGCGGCGCCTGGTTGGTCCTGCGCCGGGGCAAGAAGCACCTGGCGGGAGTCGAGGTCCTGGGGTGACCTCCCAGCGGTACGCCGACACGGTGGAGCAGCGCGCAGCAGAGCTGCTCCCCGAGCCGGTGCACCGCTACGTCCGTCAGGGCGCCCGGGACGGCACCACCGCGTCCGAGGCGTCGCTGGCGTGGGACCGCTTCCGGTTCCTGCCGCAGGTGCTTCGGGACGTGACCCGGGTCGACCTGCGCACGTCGGTCCTCGGCACCCCGCTGCGCTCGCCGTTCGCCGTCGCGCCCACCGCGATGCAACGTGCCGTCCACCCCGACGGCGAGGCGGAGATGGGCCGCGGGGTCGCCGCCGCCGGGTCTCTGATGGTCGTCTCCAGCAACGCCGGGTCGACGTTCGAGGACATCGCCGCCACGGGGGTCTCGTGGTGGTCCCAGGTCTACGTGACCGCGGACCGCTCCACGTGCCTGCCGCTCGTCGAGCGCGCCGTCGCCGCCGGCGCCCGCGCCCTCGTGCTCACCGCGGACACCCCCGTCGTCGGCACGAAGTACGACGGCACCGGGGAGACCGTCTGGGACCTGCTCGAGCCCGGCTGGCTGCAGACGAACTTCCCCCCGGGGTACGGCGACGCCGCCGGTGACGCCAAGGCCACGGACCTCGGGCCGCAGGACGTCGAGTGGCTGGGCCGGGTCAGCGGTCTCCCCGTGGTGGTGAAGGGCGTGCTGCGGGCCGACGACGCCCGCCGCTGCGTCGACGCGGGAGCGGCCGCCGTGTGGGTGTCCAACCACGGCGGTCGCCAGCTCGACCAGGCCGCCCCCACCGCCGAGTGCCTCGGGACCGTCGTCCGAGAGGTGGGCGACGCCTGCGAGGTGTACGTCGACGGGGGAGTGCGCACGGGACGCCACGCGCTGGCCGCCCTCGCCCTGGGGGCCAGGGCCGTGTTCCTCGGCCGGCCACCGGTCTATGCACTCGCCGTCGACGGCGCGATGGGCGTGACCCGGCTCCTCGACGAGCTGGACGAGGAGCTGGTGGAGACGCTTGCGGCTGGCGGGCTGCGCGTCCGCCGCGCGCGTGCCGCCCGGGATCCTGGGCCGCTGACGCCGCTCCGCACGCCCCGGGCCGCGAATGACACCGAATGTGGTTCGAGAGCGCTCGGCAGGGCCGTCGCAAACCGCTCTCGGGCACGAAAACCGCCTCTGACCTGCGCAAACGCAAATGTGACCGGGGCCACGCGGGCCCGATTTGACGTTTCACGCGGGGTCTACGTAATGTTCTGTCTGTCGCCAGGGAGCGGCGGGACGCAAGGCCGAGAGGCCGGGCGGCCGGCCCCGAGGCGGAACCCCTTCAGATCACCTCAACCGAGGTGGCTCGAGTGCGCGCAACAGCGGCCTCGGATCGACTCGGTCGCTGTGGCGCGGAGGGGGCCGGGCAAGCAAAACCCCGATTTGACGGGGCCAGCAGCACCCGGTAAGTTTTACCAGGTTGCCCCCCAGCGAGGCCGAGAGGCCAGACTGCGGTGCGCGCTTGATCCTTGAGAACTCAACAGTGTGCCAAAAGTCGACGAATTAATTTGTAACGCCAGTCGGCAGGTTGCGAACAGCTTCGGTTGTTCGGTATCTGTCGATGATTCCTTTAGGTAAGACAACGCTCTGACTTGTCAGAGCAACTCTTGCCGGGATACTCCAAAAAAGTCGATGAACCACAGGGCTTCGGTCCTGTGACATCAGAAGATTTCAACGGAGAGTTTGATCCTGGCTCAGGACGAACGCTGGCGGCGTGCTTAACACATGCAAGTCGAGCGGTAAGGCTCCTTCGGGAGTACACGAGCGGCGAACGGGTGAGTAACACGTGAGCAATCTGCCCTTCACTTCGGGATAACTCCGGGAAACCGGTGCTAATACCGAATACGACCACTTCAGGCATCTGATGGTGGTGGAAAGTTCCGGCGGTGAAGGATGAGCTCGCGGCCTATCAGCTTGTTGGTGGGGTAACGGCCCACCAAGGCAACGACGGGTAGCCGGCCTGAGAGGGTGACCGGCCACACTGGGACTGAGACACGGCCCAGACTCCTACGGGAGGCAGCAGTGGGGAATATTGGACAATGGGCGAAAGCCTGATCCAGCAACGCCGCGTGAGGGATGACTGCCTTCGGGTTGTAAACCTCTTTCAGCAGGGACGAAGCGCAAGTGACGGTACCTGCAGAAGAAGCACCGGCCAACTACGTGCCAGCAGCCGCGGTAATACGTAGGGTGCGAGCGTTGTCCGGAATTATTGGGCGTAAAGGGCTCGTAGGCGGTCTGTCGCGTCGGGAGTGAAAACTCAGGGCTTAACCCTGAGCCTGCTTCCGATACGGGCAGACTAGAGGTATGCAGGGGAGAACGGAATTCCTGGTGTAGCGGTGGAATGCGCAGATATCAGGAGGAACACCGGTGGCGAAGGCGGTTCTCTGGGCATTACCTGACGCTGAGGAGCGAAAGTGTGGGGAGCGAACAGGATTAGATACCCTGGTAGTCCACACCGTAAACGTTGGGCGCTAGGTGTGGGACTCATTCCACGAGTTCCGTGCCGCAGCTAACGCATTAAGCGCCCCGCCTGGGGAGTACGGCCGCAAGGCTAAAACTCAAAGGAATTGACGGGGGCCCGCACAAGCGGCGGAGCATGCGGATTAATTCGATGCAACGCGAAGAACCTTACCTGGGTTTGACATATGGAGAAATCTCCCAGAGATGGGAGGTCCGTAAGGGCTCTATACAGGTGGTGCATGGCTGTCGTCAGCTCGTGTCGTGAGATGTTGGGTTAAGTCCCGCAACGAGCGCAACCCTCGTCTTATGTTGCCAGCACGTAATGGTGGGGACTCATAAGAGACTGCCGGGGTCAACTCGGAGGAAGGTGGGGATGACGTCAAGTCATCATGCCCCTTATGTCCAGGGCTTCACGCATGCTACAATGGCCGGTACAAAGGGCTGCGAAACCGCAAGGTGGAGCGAATCCCAAAAAGCCGGTCTCAGTTCGGATTGGGGTCTGCAACTCGACCCCATGAAGTCGGAGTCGCTAGTAATCGCAGATCAGCAACGCTGCGGTGAATACGTTCCCGGGCCTTGTACACACCGCCCGTCACGTCACGAAAGTCGGCAACACCCGAAGCCGGTGGCCCAACCCTTGTGGAGGGAGCCGTCGAAGGTGGGGCTGGCGATTGGGACGAAGTCGTAACAAGGTAGCCGTACCGGAAGGTGCGGCTGGATCACCTCCTTTCTAAGGAGCAACTTGGCAGCCGGCCACCGTGCCGCGCTGTCCATCGGTCTGCTGCGAGGACATGCGTTCCTCGGTAGACCAGCTCACTAGTGGAACGTCGACTATTTGGCCGGCCTGCGCGCAAGCGCTCGTCAGTACTGTCACCCGCCTCGTGCGGAGGGCGTGGAACCTCGAGCAGGAGCAAGCAGACCGATCAGGCACACTGTTGGGTCCTGAGGGATCGAGTCTTCGATCTCTTTGGACCACCCCTCCCGTGAACTACCGACACGACGGACTCGTCGACCCGGTCAGCACGGACACGATGGGTGGGACCGCCCGTAATTTGAGAACTACACAGTGGACGCGAGCATCTTTGTAGCAAGACAAGCTACTAAGGGCACATGGTGGATGCCTTGGCACCAAGAGCCGATGAAGGACGTAGGAGCCTGCGATAAGCCCCGGGAAGTTGGCAACCGAGCTGTGATCCGGGGATTTCCGAATGGGGAAACCCAGCTGGAGTCATGTCCAGTTACCTCTGCCTGAACACATAGGGCAGTTGGAGGGAACGTGGGGAAGTGAAACATCTCAGTACCCACAGGAAGAGAAAACAAAAGTGATTCCGAGAGTAGTGGCGAGCGAAATCGGAACAGGCCAAACCTATTGCGTGTGATAGCCGGCAGGCGTTGCGCAGTAGGGGTTGTGGGGCCGTCACGCTGGTTCTGCCGAATCAGCACAGAGTAAGAAACCATCGTTGAAGTTGAAGCGGACTGGAAAGTCCTGGCGTAGAGGGTGATACCCCCGTACACGTAAGACGATGGCTCTGAGACGTCACCCCAAGTAACACGGAACCCCTGAAATTCCGTGTGAATCTGGCGGGACCACCCGCTAAGCCTAAATACTCCTTGGTGACCGATAGCGGACAAGTACCGTGAGGGAAAGGTGAAAAGTACCCCTGGCGGGGAGTGAAATAGTACCTGAAACCATGTGCCTACAATCCGTCGGAGCGAGATTTCGATCTTGTGACGGCGTGCCTTTTGAAGAATGAGCCTGCGAGTTTGCGTTGTGTGGCGAGGTTAACCCGTGTGGGGAAGCCGTAGCGAAAGCGAGTCCGAATAGGGCGATTGAGTCGCACGATCAAGACCCGAAGCGGAGTGATCTATCCATGGGCAGGTTGAAGCGCGGGTAAGACCGCGTGGAGGACCGAACCCACCAGGGTTGAAAACCTGGGGGATGACCTGTGGATAGGGGTGAAAGGCCAATCAAACTCCGTGATAGCTGGTTCTCCCCGAAATGCATTTAGGTGCAGCGTCGCGTGTTTCTTACCGGAGGTAGAGCACTGGATAGTCTAGGGGGCCTACAAGCTTACCGAAATTAGCCAAACTCCGAATGCCGGTAAGTGAGAGCGCGGCAGTGAGACTGCGGGGGATAAGCTCCGTAGTCGAGAGGGAAACAGCCCAGACCATCAGCTAAGGTCCCTAAGCGATAACTAAGTGGAAAAGGATGTGGAGTCGCACAGACAACCAGGAGGTTGGCTTAGAAGCAGCCACCCTTGAAAGAGTGCGTAATAGCTCACTGGTCAAGTGATTCCGCGCCGACAATGTAGCGGGGCTCAAGTTATCCACCGAAGCTATGGCATTCACGCGTTAACTCGGCCTGATTCAGTTCAGGTCCAGGTGCGTGGATGGGTAGGGGAGCGTCGTATGGCGAGCGAAGCGGCGGTGTGAACCAGCCGTGGACGCCATACGAGTGAGAATGCAGGCATGAGTAGCGAATGACAAGTGAGAAACTTGTCCGCCGAATGATCAAGGGTTCCAGGGTCAAGCTAATCTGCCCTGGGTAAGTCGGGACCTAAGGCGAGGCCGACAGGCGTAGTCGATGGACAACGGGTTGATATTCCCGTACCGGCAAAATAGCGCCCATGACGAACCTAGTGATGCTAAGTGCCCAAAGCTTCCGGGATCCTTCGGGACGATGGAGGTGGAGCGCACGACCCGAACTAGTAGTAGTCAAGCGATGGGGTGACGCAGGAAGGCAGTCCAACCGTGGCGATGGTAGACCACGGCTAAGGATGTAGGGCGAGAGGTAGGCAAATCCGTCTCTCATGTGCCTGAGATCTGACAGGGAGTCCGAATGGACGAAGTGGATAATCCTATGCTGTCGAGAAAAACCTCTAGCGAGCTATGCGCCGCCCGTACCCCAAACCGACTCAGGTGATCAGGTAGAGAATACCAAGGCGATCGAGTGAACCATGGTTAAGGAACTCGGCAAAATGCCCCCGTAACTTCGGGAGAAGGGGGGCCGGATTCGTTAGGAGACTTGCTCTCCGAAGCGTTGATGGCCGCAGAGACCAGGCCCAAGCGACTGTTTACTAAAAACACAGGTCCGTGCTAAGTCGTAAGACGATGTATACGGACTGACTCCTGCCCGGTGCTGGAAGGTTAAGGGGACGTGTTAGTTCTTCGGAGCGAAGCGCAGAACTTAAGCCCCAGTAAACGGCGGTGGTAACTATAACCATCCTAAGGTAGCGAAATTCCTTGTCGGGTAAGTTCCGACCTGCACGAATGGAGTAACGACTTGGGCGCTGTCTCAACCGTGGACTCGGCGAAATTGCACTACGAGTAAAGATGCTCGTTACGCGCGGCAGGACGGAAAGACCCCGGGACCTTTACTACAATTTGGTATTGGTGTTTGGTTCGGCTTGTGTAGGATAGGTGGGAGACTTTGAAGCATGGACGCCAGTTCATGTGGAGTCAACGTTGAAATACCACTCTGGTCGTACTAGATATCTAACCTAGGTCCGTTATCCGGATCAGGGACAGTGCCTGATGGGTAGTTTAACTGGGGCGGTTGCCTCCTAAAATGTAACGGAGGCGCCCAAAGGTTCCCTCAGCCTGGTTGGCAATCAGGTTTTGAGTGTAAGTGCACAAGGGAGCTTGACTGTGAGACAGACATGTCGAGCAGGGACGAAAGTCGGGACTAGTGATCCGGCGCTGGCATGTGGAAGCGGCGTCGCTCAACGGATAAAAGGTACCCCGGGGATAACAGGCTGATCTTCCCCAAGAGTCCATATCGACGGGATGGTTTGGCACCTCGATGTCGGCTCGTCGCATCCTGGGGCTGGAGCAGGTCCCAAGGGTTGGGCTGTTCGCCCATTAAAGCGGCACGCGAGCTGGGTTTAGAACGTCGTGAGACAGTTCGGTCCCTATCCGCCGCGCGCGCAGGAAACTTGAGAAAGGCTGTCCCTAGTACGAGAGGACCGGGATGGACGAACCTCTGGTGTGCCAGTTGTTCTGCCAAGAGCACGGCTGGTTAGCTACGTTCGGAAGTGATAACCGCTGAAAGCATCTAAGCGGGAAGCACGTTTCAAGATGAGGTTTCCCACCGGGTAACCGGGTAAGGCCCCCAGTAGACGACTGGGTTGATAGGCCGGAGGTCGAAGGTAGTAATACACGGAGCCGACCGGTACTAATAGGCCGAGGGCTTGTCTCTCAAAGATGTTGCGCGTCCACTGTGTGGTTCCCGAGTTACGGTCGGGGACCAGTTCTCACCGCGAGGTGAGATGTTTGGTCTGATCTAACTCCATAGAGTTTCGGCGGCCATAGCGAAAGGGAAATACCCGGCTCCATTCCGAACCCGGAAGTCAAGCCTTTCAGCGCCGATGGTACTGCAACCGGGAGGTTGTGGGAGAGTAGGACGTCGCCGGACATTACTTCCGTAGAGGCCACCCATTTGGGTGGCCTCTACGTGCTTAACACGGCTTTACCAAGGAGAAGACAGAATGGCGAACCAGGGCAGGCCCTCAGGGCCACGACGGGGCGACGACGCCGGCAGGTCGGGAGACCGCCGCAGCGGCGGCCCCAGCCAGGGACGCGGGCGCGGCCAGGGCGACAGCCGAGGCGCGCAGGGCGGCCAGGGCCGTCGCGGCGGTCGCGGGGACGACGCCGGGTCCCGGGGCCGGGGCGACGCGCCGTACTCACGGCCGCGGCGCGACGACAGGCGCGAGGACCGTCGGGACGACCGTCCGCGCAGCGAGGACCAGGCCCGCTACGACGGGCCGGCGCTCGACGAGTCCATCACCGGCAAGGAGCTGGACCGCAACGTCGCCCAGCAGCTGCGCGGGCTGCCCGAGAAGCTGGCGGCACGCGTGGCGCGCCACCTGGTCGCCGCCGGCCTGCTGATGGACGAGGACCCGAAGACCGCCTACCAGCACACCTTGGCGGCGCGGGCTCGCGCGGCCCGGATCGCGGTCGTGCGCGAGGCGTGCGGCGAGGCCGCGTACGCCGCCGGCGAGTTCGCGGACGCGCTCTCCGAGCTGCGGGCCGCGAAGCGCATGAACGGCTCCCAGGAGTACGTCGCGGTGATGGCGGACTGCGAGCGGGCGTTGGGTCGACCCGACCGCGCACTGGCACTGACTCGCAACCCGGCTGTGGCGGACATGCCCGCCGAGCTGAAGGCCGAGGTGACGATCGTCGAGGCCGGCGCCCGCCGCGACCTCGGGGAGATCGACGCCGCCCTGCGGACCCTCGAGAACGCCCCGCTGCGCTCGCAGAGCCGCGCGGACTGGGTGGTGCGGCTCCGCTACGCCTACGCCGACACGCTGCTGGCCGCGGGGCGCACCGAGGACGCCGTCGAGTGGTTCCACCGGACCGTGGCGATCGACGGCGAGGAGATCACCGACGCCGAGGAGCGGGTGGCCGAGCTCGAGCGCGGTCCGCGGGACTGACCCGCCGGATTCCCTCCACATCGCCGCGGTCGGGCTGAGCGTCCACAACCTCGCGGGCTAGATCCCGCACGGTCCCCGCCTGCCTCCAGGCTGGTCCCGGAGGTGGTCGAGATGACGAAGAGCTCGGTCGAGCTGGTCGGTGACGGGGCCGACAACACCGTGGCGCTGCGAGGACGGGTGTCCTCGGCGCCGATCGAACGCGAGCTGCCGAGCGGTGCGTTGATCAGCACCTTCCGGCTGTCGGTGGCCCGGTCGAGGACGCCCATGACGTCCGGGTCGAGCCAGCGGTCGGACTGGGTGGACTGCGTGGCGTGGAGCGCGCGAGGCCGACGCAGTGTCGCCGGCTGGGCGGTCGGCGACGAGGTCGAGGTTGAGGGCGCTCTGCGGCGGCGGTTCTACCGGGCCGGTGAGGGGGCCACGACGCGTCTCGAGGTCGAGGTGCTCTCGGCTCGTCGCGCCCGGGCTCGGAGCGGTGTCGGAGTGAGCCGGTTCAGGCGTCGAGCAGGTCGCGCATCACGACGCCCATCGCCGGCTTGGGCGCGAAGGACGTCGACTTGCGCGGCATCCGCACCCCGCGAGCGGCGGTCTCCATGACCTCCTCGACGGTGGGTGGCCGCACCGCGACGACGACGCCGGGCTGCCGCGCCGTGGTCTGCAGCGCCTGGTCGAGGCTGTGGTGGTAGCCGATCTGCTCGTCGGCGACACGCCAGGCCGGCAGCAGGTCCTCGTGCAGCACCGCCGCGTCGACGGGGCTGCTGCGCCGGGTCCGCAGCACGGCCCAGACCCGCCCGTCGGAGACCACGAAGGATGCCTGGGCGGTCTCGCGGGCCAGCTCGGCGAACGCGACCTCGCGGTCGGGGACGACCCGGAAGTCGTCGTCGCGGTCCGCAGAGATCTCGGCCACGTCGGACATGGTCAGCGCCGCCACCGAGCGGTGGATCGGCCCGATCCGCAGCGGGGCGTCGCGCTGGTCCACGAGCATCGCCAGACCGTGGTCCCACGGGGACTCACCGTCGGCGGCGTCGGGGGAGCGGAGCGCACTCTGGAGACGCAGGTACGCCGCGTAGCGGTGGTGCCCGTCGGCGATGAGCGCCCGGGTGCCGGCCAGCTCGGTCCGCATCGCGTCCAGCACGTCGTGCCCGCGCACGGCCCAGAGCCGGTGGGCGCTGCCGTCGAGGGCGACGAAGTCGGCCAATGGCTCGTCCTCCGCGGCCTTGGCGATGAGCGCACGCAGCTCGTCGGTGCCCTCGTGCACGAGCAGGATCGGCTCGAGGTTGGTCTCGGTGGTGCGCATCAGCACCGTGCGGTCGTCGACCGGCCCCTCCATGACGTCCTCGTGCGGCAGGATCACCCGCTCGGACTCCTCGCGCAGCCCGACCACGCCGATGAGGCCCCGGACCGTGGAGCCGTCGGCGGTGTACTGATACAGGTACAACGCCGGCTCGTCGTCGGCCCGCAGGTAGCCGCGCGCCCGCCACTTGTGCAGCCGGTCACGCACAGCCAGGTAGGGACTCTCGAACCGCCGTGAGAGGATCAGCCGGACGATGTTGCGCCGGTTCGTGGCCTCCAGGTCGCGCACGGTGTCGGCGTCGAGCACGTCGTACGGCGGGGAGATCACGGTGCCCAGGTCGCCGACCGTCCCCGCGTCGAACCGGAGACCACGGAAGGCGCTGAGCGTGAACGGGCGGCCCGACGTCTCCGGGGGAGAGGGCACTCCGTCGCTGACCATCAGCGCATCGTACGAGAGTGTGCCGGCGCGCCGGCGACCCGCCCGTCGCCGGGCCGACCGAGGAGAGGAAGACCCTGTGCTGAAGGGCAGCGAGCGTCCGCTGTGGGAGACCTACGACGTGGCGATGCTCGACCTCGACGGCGTGGTGTACGTCGGTCCGGACGCCGTGCCCGGCGCCCCCGCGCACCTCACCGAGGCCCGTGCCGCCGGCCTGCACCTGGCCTACGTCACCAACAACGCCTCGCGGACGCCCGACAAGGTCGCCGCGCACCTGCGTGAGCTCGGCATCGACGTCGAGGACGGCGACGTGGTCACCTCGGCGCAGGCCGCTGCCCGGCTGCTGGCCGAGGACCTGCCCGCCGGTTCGCCGGTCTTCGTCATCGGCGGCGAGGGGCTCGAGGTCGCGCTCGCCGAGGAGGGTCTGCGGCCCGTGCAGGACGTTGCCGAGCAGCCGGTGGCGGTCGTCTCCGGCTTCCACGGGGACCTGCGCTGGTCGACGGTGATCGCCGGCGCGATCCTGGTCCGCCACGGGCTGCCCTGGGTGGCGTCGAACACGGACATGACCGTGCCCACGCCCGACGGACCCGGGCCGGGCAACGGAGCCCTGGTGAGCGTGGTGGCGCGGTTCGCGGACCGCGAGCCGGTGGTGGCGGGCAAGCCGAAGCCGCCGCTGCTCGAGGAGACCCTCCGCCGCGTCGGAGGCAAGCACCCGTTGGTCGTCGGGGACCGGCTGGACACCGACATCGAGGGCGCCAATGCCACCGGCTACGACAGCCTGCTGGTGATGACCGGGGTCACCGACCTCGCCCATCTGGTGTCTGCGCGACCCGCGCTGCGCCCGTCGTACGTCGCGGCCGACCTCGGCGGGCTGGGGCGCCCGCACGCCGAGCCCGAGGTGGACGGTGACACGGTCCGCACCGGCGGGTGGACCGCCGTCGTCAGCGACGGACACCTCACGGTGGACGGCGACGGCGACGCCGACGCGTGGTGGCAGGCGGTGGCGACCGCCGGGTGGCGACACCTGGACGCGACCGCTGAGCCTGTCGCCGTCGAAGGGCTCACCGCCCCCGGTAGCGTGGGCGGCGACCCGGACGAGCAGGACGAGAAGAGAGAGCGACCGTGAGCGAGCACTTCACCGACGCGCAGGTCGACCACGCCGATGGCGCCCACGAGTTCGAGCGGACCGGCCACGACGACGTCGACCGGGTCGTGGCGTCGCTGGACGGGCTCGACGAGCGCCCGGTGTCCGAGCACGTCGCGGTCTTCGAGTCCGCGCACGACACGCTCCGCAACGCCCTCGCCGACGCGGGCAACGACACCTCCGGCGCCTGAGCCGGAGCCGAGCACCCCGAGCCCGTGCCGCGCCGGCTGCGCCTGGACGCCGAGCTGGTCCGCCGCGGACTGGCCCGGTCGCGTGAGCACGCCGCCGAGATGATCGCCGCCAAGCGGGTCAAGGTGGCCGGTGTCGTCGCGACCAAGCCCGCGACCGGCGTGACGACCGACGTGGCGCTCGTGGTCTCCGAGGACCCCGACCGACCCGACTACGTGTCCCGGGGCGGTCACAAGCTGGCCGGCGCCCTCGAGGTGTTCGGCCGCCTGGGACTGAGCGTCGAGGGGCGCCGGTGCCTGGACGCCGGCGCGTCCACAGGCGGGTTCACCGACGTGCTGCTCCGGGCGGGTGCGGCCGAGGTGGTCGCCGTCGACGTCGGGTACGGCCAGCTTGCCTGGTCCCTCCAGAGCGACGAGCGGGTCACAGTGCACGACCGCACGAACATCCGGGAGCTCACGCCCGACCTGGTGGGGCTGGTCGACGTCGTGGTGGGGGACCTCTCGTTCATCTCGCTGTCCCTCGTGCTCGACTCCCTGATCGGCGTCACCCGAGAGGACGGCGACCTCGCGCTCATGGTCAAGCCGCAGTTCGAGGTGGGCAAGGACCGGGTGGGCAAGGGCGGGGTCGTGCGCGACCTCGACCTGCGCACCGGGGCCGTAGCGGGAGTCGCAGCCGAGGCCGCCCGCCGCGGCTGGGGCGCCCGCGCGGTGACCACCAGCCCGCTCCCGGGCCCGTCCGGGAACGTGGAGTTCTTCCTCTGGCTTCGCCGGGAGCCGGCGCACGTCACGGAGGAGGACATCGCCGCCGAGGTACGTCGCACCGCGAAGCTGGGGGCAGGCTCTGAGAGGGTGAAGCCGTGACCAGCGACCAGACCCCCGACGTCCGGCGTGTGCTGCTCATCGCGCACACCGGACGCGACGACGCGCGCGTCATCGCCGGCCAGTTCTGCCGGTCGCTCTACGCCCACGACATCGCGCTGCGGCTGCTGGAGGACGAGGCGCCCGAGCTGGGGCTGGACCTCGACTACGTGGAGGTCGTGAAGCCGAGCGCCGACGCCGGCCGCGACTGTGAGCTGGTGCTGGTCATCGGCGGTGACGGCACGATCCTGCGCGCGGCCGAGCTGGCCCGCGAGTGCGGGACGCCGCTGCTGGGCGTGAACCTCGGGCACGTCGGCTTCCTCGCCGAGGCCGAGGTCGACGACGTCGACATCACGATCGAGGCGATCGTGCACCGGAGGTACGTCGCCGAGGAGCGGCTCACGCTCGACGTGTCGGTCTACCGGGACGTCACCGGCGACGGGCGCGAGCTGGTCACCTCGACCTGGGCGCTCAACGAGGCCAGCGTCGAGAAGGCGGCCCGGGAGCGGATGCTCGAGGTGGTCGTCGAGGTCGACGGGCGACCGCTGTCCCGCTGGGGCTGCGACGGGGTCGTGTGCGCGACACCGACCGGCTCCACCGCCTACAACTTCAGCGCCGGCGGCCCGATCGTCTGGCCGAGTGTCGAGGCCCTGCTCATGGTGCCGATCAGTGCGCACGCGCTGTTCGCGCGTCCGATGGTCGTGTCGCCGACGTCGGTGCTCGCGGTCGAGGTGATCGCGCGCACCGAGGGCGCCGGGGTGCTCTGGTGCGACGGCCGTCGCACGGTCGAGCTGCCGCCAGGTGCCCGCATCGAGGTGCGTCGCGGCGCGACCCCGGTCCGGCTGGTGCGGCTGCACGAGGCGCCGTTCACCGACCGGCTGGTGGCGAAGTTCGACCTGCCGGTCGCCGGCTGGCGGGGCACGGCGGAGCGACGCCGGCGCGAGGAGAACGGAGGCGGCTCCCGTGCTTGAGGAGCTCCGGATCAGCTCGCTCGGCGTCATCGACGAGTCCGTGCTCGAGCTCGGCCCCGGGTTCACCGCGATCACCGGTGAGACCGGCGCCGGCAAGACCATGGTCGTGACCGCACTCGGGCTGCTGCTGGGCGGCCGCGCCGACTCCGGCGCCGTCCGCACCGGCGCCCGCTCCGCGCGCGTCGAGGGGCTCGTGCGCGCCGACACCGCGCTCGCCGAGGCGGTCGACGCGGTCGGCGGCGAGGTCGAGGACGACCGGCTGGTGCTGGCCCGACAGATCTCCGCCGAGGGCCGGTCGCGAGCCTTCGCCGGCGGAGCGGCGGTGCCGGTCTCCGCGCTCTCCTCACTCGCCGACCCGCTCGTCGCGGTGCACGGCCAGTCCGACCAGCACCGCCTGCTCCGGCCGGCGGCGCAACGCGACGCCCTGGACAGCTTCGCCGGCGCCAAGACGCTGCGCCTGCGGCAGCGGTTCGCCGAGCTCTACGCATCGCTGCGGGCCACCGAGAGCGAGCTGGCGGACGTGGTCGACTCCGCCCGGGAGCGGGCCCGCGAGGCCGACCTGCTGCGGTTCGGCCTCGGCGAGGTCGAGCAGGTGGACCCGCAGCCGGGCGAGGACGCCGGCCTGGCCGCCGAGGAGGCGCGGCTGGGCTTCGCCGACACCCTGCGCACCGCCGCCGAGCAGGCCCGTGAGTGCCTCTCGGCCGAGGACGGCGGCCCCGATGCGCTCGGCACCGTGTCCGCCGCGCGCAAGCTGCTGGACGGCGTCCGGGAGCACGACACGGAGGCCGCGGGGCTCGCCGACCGGCTCGCGGAGATCAGCTACCTCCTCTCCGACGCGGCGGCCGACGTCGCGTCGTACGCCTCGAGCCTCGACACCGACCCTGCCCGCCTGGCCGCGGTCTCCGAGCGGCGCGCCGCGCTGACCTCGCTGACCCGCAAGTACGGCGACACCATCGACGACGTGCTGGCCTGGTCCGAGCACTCGGCCCGGCGGCTGCTCGACCTCGACGGCACCGACGAGCGGATCGAGCAGCTGACCGCTGAGCGTGACCGGCTTCGCGCCGAGCTGGGCAAGGTCGCCGCCGACCTGACCGCGGCCCGCGTCAAGGCGGCCGGTCGGCTCGGGACCGTCGTGACCGGTGAGCTGACCTCGCTGGCCATGCCCCATGCCACGGTCACGATCGCGGTGACCCAGGCCGACGACGCCCAGGGACTGCCGGTCGCTGATCGCACGGTCCGGTTCGGTCCGACCGGGGTCGACGACGTCGAGCTGCTGCTCGCCGCCAACCGCGGCGCCGACGCGCGCCCACTCGGCAAGGGTGCCTCCGGAGGTGAGCTGTCCCGGGTCATGCTGGCCGTCGAGGTGGCGCTCGCGGCGACGAACCCGGTGCCGACGTTCGTCTTCGACGAGGTGGACGCGGGCGTCGGCGGCAAGGCGGCGGTCGAGGTCGGCCGTCGGCTGGCCGCGCTGGCCCGGCACGCCCAGGTGCTGGTGGTCACCCACCTGCCCCAGGTCGCGGCCTTCGCAGACCGGCACGTGGTCGTGGTCAAGAGCAGCGACGGCACGGTCACCTCCTCGGGGCTGACCGTCCTCGACGACGCCGGCCGGGTCCGGGAGCTGTCGCGGATGCTGGCCGGACTGGAGGACTCCGACACCGCGCTGGCCCATGCCGAGGAGCTGCTCGCCGCGGCCCAGGAGGCCCGCTCCGCCGGGTGATTCCCGGACCAACCCTGCGCAACCGGGACGAGTGCCGCACACGCCCCGGCGCCTCCCGGGATCTGTTGTCGCTGCGTGTCAGGATGTTCGAGCCATGAAATTCCACTCCCGCCAACCTGCCGTCGATGGCCTGCCCGGAGTGACTGGCACCGCCCGCCTGGACCGTCGGACCACCTCGCTCGTACGCCGCCTCCGGCCGGGAGACGTCGCGGTGGTGGACCACCTCGACCTCGACCGGGCCGCGGCCCAGTCGCTCCTCGACTGCGGCGTCGTCGCCGTCGTCAACGCCGTGCCCTTCATCTCCGGCCGCTACCCGAACCTCGGGCCCGAGCTGCTCGCCCGCTCGGGCGTCGTGATGCTGGACGACGTCGGCCAGGACGTGTTCACCCGCCTGCGCGACGGCAGCACGGTCCGCGTCCACCAGGGCGCCGTGATCGTCGACGAGGAGACCGTGCTCACCGGCCATGAGCTCACGGCCGACGAGATCGGCAGGCTGATGGAGGAGGCCCGCAGCGGGCTCTCCACCCAGCTGCAGAGCTTCACCCACAACACCACCGAGTTCCTCCGCCGTGAGCAGGAGCTCCTGCTGCACGGCCAGGGCGTCCCCAAGACCCGCACCGTCATCGAGGGCAGGCCGGTCGTCGTGGTCGTCCGCGGCTACGACTACCGCGAGGACCTGCGACGGCTCAGGCGGTTCATCCGCGAGCAGCGGCCCGTGCTGGTCGGGGTCGACGCGGGTGCCGACGCCCTGATGGCCGCCGGTCACCGACCCGACATCGTCGTGATCGGCGAGGACGGGCTGGCCCAGGGCTCCCGGTCCGGAGACGCCGGCAGCACCGTGTCGGACAAGGCGCTGCGCGGTGCCCGGGAGGTCGTGATGCACGCCGACCGCTCCGGTCGGGCCATCGGTGGCGACCGGCTCGAGCGCCTGGGCGTGCGACACCAGACCCTGGCCGCGAGCGGGACCAGCGAGGACGTCGCACTGCTCCTCGCCGACGTCCGCGGGGCCAGCCTGATCATCGCGGTCGGCACGCATGCGACCCTGGACGAGTTCCTCGACCGGCAGCGCGCCGGGCTGGCCAGCACGTTCCTGACCCGCCTGCGGGTCGGCCCGAAGCTGGTCGACGCGAAGGGGGTTCCCCAGCTGTACGCCGGCCGCGTGCGGCTGTGGCACCTGGCGCTCGTGCTGCTGGCGGGGGTCGTGGCCCTCGGCGTGGCCATCGGCGCCACGCCCGTGGGGGAGGAGTGGTGGTCGTCGATCGGCGGCGCTCTGTCCGACGTACTCGACTGGATCCAAGGACTCTTCACGTGATCTCTTTCCGCTACCACATCGTCTCGATCGTCTCGCTGTTCCTGGCGCTCGCCATCGGCGTCGCGCTCGGCGGCGGGCCGCTCAAGGGTGAGGTCGACAACACGCTGGTGCAGCAGGTCAAGACCGACCGCGCCACCAAGGCGGCACTCCAGGCACAGATCAGCGGGCTGAAGAGCGGCAACGCGTTCACCGACGACTTCGCGAAGACGGTCGCGCCGAACCTGCTCGGGACGTCCCTGCAGGGACGCGCGGTCACGATGGTGGTGCTGCCCACCGCGCAGCAGTCGGACGTCGCCGCCCTGTCCGACTTCGTCGGCGTCGCCGGCGGCACGGTCAGCGGCACGGTCCGCATCGGCGACCAGCTGATCGACGCGGGGGACAAGCAGCTCGTCGACGAGCTCGGCAACCAGCTCGAGGGCCGGGCTTCCGGGCTGACGATCCCGCCGGACGCCAGCCCCTACGAGCGGATCGGCGCGCTCGTGGCGCGCGCCATCGGCACCGACTACAACGGCGGCTCCGACGTGGACGGCCCCGCGACCAGCATCCTGGCCGGGCTCAGCACCACCAGCCTGATGTCGACCGAGGGCAAGTTCGACCGGCGCGGCAGCCTGGTCCTGTTCGTCACCGGCCCCGGCAAGGGCACCGCCGAGGACGAGGCAGGGTGCGGCGAGCATCGTCGACACGCTCGTCACCGCCGTCGACGGGGCCACGGACGGCGTGGTGCTCGCCGGGCCGGTCGCCTCGGCCCGAGCCGGCGGTCAGATCAAGGCCGTCCGCGACGACGTGACCGCCGCCAAGGACGTCTCGACCGTCGACTCGCTGGGACGCACCGCCGGCCAGGTGGTGACCGTGATGGCGCTGGCCGGTCAGGCCGCCGGGCGCACCGGCCAGTACGGCGCCGTGGACGCGGCCGACGGGGCGATGCCGGGGGCCGAGGGCGGCACGGACTGACCCGCCCGGCAACGCGCAGCGGGAGCGGAGGCAGCGGAGCCCGCGGCACCGCAGCGCAGAGTCTCGCCGAGTGGGATCCCCGGACCAGTCCGGCGCGGCTGACGCAGCCCGGCCCGTTCATTGGTAGGCTAGAACCCCGTGGATGGTCGTTGACTCGACCGCCCCGCCCATTACCTTGCCGGGATCGACCACGGGAGTTCACTTGGCCGCCGCGCCCTTCTCATCAACGGGTTCGACCAAGCACGTCTTCGTCACCGGAGGAGTCGCCTCCTCCCTGGGCAAGGGCCTCACCGCCTCGTCCCTGGGAAGCCTGCTGAAGTCCCGCGGGCTCCGCGTGACGATGCAGAAGCTCGACCCCTACCTCAACGTCGACCCCGGGACGATGAACCCGTTCCAGCACGGCGAGGTGTTCGTCACGAACGACGGTGCGGAGACCGACCTGGACATCGGCCACTACGAGCGGTTCCTGGACACGGACCTCGCCGGGATCGCGAACGTGACGACCGGGCAGGTCTACTCCCAGGTCATCGCCAAGGAGCGCCGCGGCGACTACCTCGGTGACACGGTGCAGGTCATCCCGCACATCACGAACGAGATCAAGGACCGGGTCCGGGCCATGGCCGGCCCGGACGTCGACGTGGTGATCACCGAGATCGGTGGCACCGTCGGCGACATCGAGTCGCTGCCGTTCCTCGAGGCGGCGCGGCAGGTGCGTCATGACGTCGGTCGCGACAACGTCTTCTTCCTGCACGTCTCGCTGGTGCCCTACATCGGCCCGTCCGGCGAGCTGAAGACCAAGCCGACCCAGCACTCGGTGGCCGCGCTCCGGTCGATCGGTCTGCAGCCGGACGCCATCGTGTGCCGCTCCGACCGGCCGATCCCCGAGTCGATGAAGCGCAAGATCTCGCTGATGTGCGACGTCGACAACGAGGCGGTCGTGAACGCCAGCGACGCGCCGTCGATCTACGACATCCCGAAGGTGCTGCACTCCGAAGGCCTCGACGCCTACGTCGTACGCCGTCTCAACCTGCCGTTCCGCGACGTCGACTGGACCGAGTGGGACGAGCTGCTGCGCGTCGTGCACCACCCCAACGAGGAGGTCACGGTCGCGCTGGTCGGCAAGTACGTCGACCTGCCCGACGCCTACCTGTCGGTGGCGGAGGCGCTGCGGGCCGGCGGGTTCGCCCACGAGGCGAAGGTCAACCTGGTGTGGGTGCCTTCCGACGAGTGCCAGACCAAGGAAGGTGCCGCACGTCTGCTCGGCGACGTGGACGCGATCTGCGTCCCGGGCGGCTTCGGCATCCGCGGCATCGAGGGCAAGGTGGGCGCCCTGGAGTACGCCCGCACGCACGGCATCCCGACCCTCGGGCTGTGCCTGGGCCTGCAGTGCATGGTCATCGAGTACGCCCGGCACATGGCGGGCATCGCCGGCGCCGACTCCACCGAGTTCCACGCCGGCTGCACCGAGCCGGTCATCGCGACGATGGCCGAGCAGGAGCAGTACGTCGAAGGCGCGGGTGACCTGGGCGGCACGATGCGGCTGGGGCTCTACCCGGCCGAGCTCAAGGAGGGCTCGGTGATCCGCGAGGCCTACGGCGAGCCGAAGGTCGAGGAGCGCCACCGGCACCGCTACGAGGTCAACAACAAGTACCGCGACCGGCTCGAGGCCGCCGGCCTGGTCTTCTCGGGCACGTCGCCGGACAACAACCTCGTCGAGTTCGTCGAGCTGCCCCGCGACGTGCACCCCTACTACGTCGCCACCCAGGCGCACCCGGAGCTGCGTTCGCGGCCGACCCGCCCGCACCCGCTGTTCGCGGGTCTGGTGCAGGCGGCGATCGCCCGGCAGAAGGAGCTGCGCTTCCCGATCGACGAGTCCACGTTGCGCCGCCGCTCCGAGGACGCGACGGTCTGACGTGCCGGCTGCTGCCGACCGCCCGGAGTCGTGGCCGGTCCACGACGTCGAGTGCATCTGGAAGGGTGCCGCGCCGTTCTCGGTGCGCCGGGACATGGTCTCGGTGCCGGGTCACCCGGACGAGACCTTCGGCCGGCTGGTGCTCGAGCATCCGGGTGCGGTGATGATCCTCGCCGTCGACGAGCAGGAGCGGGCCCTGGTGCTGCACCAGTACCGCCACCCGGCCGCGATGCGGTTCGTCGAGCTCCCCGCCGGGCTGCTCGACGTCGCGGGGGAGGACCCCGTGGAGGCCGCACGGCGCGAGCTGCAGGAGGAGGGCCTGATCCTGGCCGCCGAGTGGACGCACCTGTTCACGACGTACTCCTCGCCCGGGCTGTCCAGCGAGAAGCTCGCCTACTTCCTGGCCCGCGACCTGTCGCCCGCCCCGGACCGGGGTGGCTTCGAGCCGGCCCACGAGGAGGCCGACATGACCGTCGAGTGGGTGCCGGTCGACGACCTCCTGGAGGGCGTCCGCGAGGGCCGGATCACCGACGGTCCGACCGCGCAGGCGGTGCTCGCCTACGCCCTGTGGCACCGCTGAGCGGCTACTCGCGGGTACGTCGACCGGGTGACGGCGGATGTCGCGCACGTCATACACTCACACGCGACCGTCCCAACGGAGCGGCGGGCCCCAGTGAGAGGAATTCTGGTCGTGAAGGTCGGCGTCCCCAAGGAAGTCAAGAACCACGAGTACCGCGTGGCGCTCACGCCGATCGGGGCGCACGAGCTCACCCAGCACGGGCACGAGGTGTACGTCGAGAGGGCCGCGGGCTCCGGCTCGCTGATCCCCGACGAGGAGTACGTCGCCGCCGGCGCGACGATGCTGGACACCGCTGACGACGTGTGGGGCACCGCCGACATGGTGCTCAAGGTCAAGGAGCCCGTCGCCGAGGAGTACCACCGGATGCGGGAGGGGCAGACGCTCTTCACCTACCTGCACCTCGCGGCCGACAAGGCCCTCACCGACGAGCTGGTCGCCCGGCACACCACCGCGATCGCCTACGAGACCGTGCAGCTGCCCTCGGGCTCGCTGCCGCTGCTCTACCCGATGTCGGAGGTCGCCGGCTGCCTCGCCCCGCAGGTGGGCGCGCACTCGCTGATGAAGGCCCAGGGCGGCCGCGGCGTGCTGCTCGGCGGCGTCGGCGGCGTGGCCAACGCCAAGGTCGTGGTGATCGGCGCGGGTGTGGCGGGGCAGAACGCCGCCAACATCGCGCTGGGCATGGGCGCCGACGTCACCCTGCTGGACACCGACCTGGACAAGCTCCGGATGTCGTTCTGGCGCTACAGCAACCGGGTGCACGGGCTGGCGTCCTCGCAGCTGACCATCCAGCAGCAGGTGACCGAGGCCGACCTGGTGATCGGCGCCGTGCTGATCCCGGGCGCGAAGGCTCCCAAGCTGGTCAGCAACGACCTCGTCGCGCAGATGAAGCCGGGCTCCGTGCTCGTCGACATCGCCGTCGACCAGGGCGGCTGCTTCGAGGACACCCGGCCCACCACGCACGCCGACCCGACCTACACCGTGCACGAGTCGGTGTTCTACTGCGTCGCGAACATGCCGGGCGCGGTGCCGAACACCTCGACCTACGCGCTGACCAACGCGACGCTGCCCTACGCGGTGGCGCTGGCCGACAAGGGCTGGGAGCAGGCGCTGCGGGACGACCGCTCGCTGGCGCTGGGACTCAACACCCACGCGGGACGGCTGACCTACGCGCCCGTCGCGGAGGCGCACGGGCTCGCGAGCGTCTCGCTGGAAGAGGCCCTGGGCTGAGGCACCGGTGACCGTGACCGCTGGTCCCGGGCCGAGCGAGGTCGTGCGCGCGGTCCGCAGCTACCTCGACCACCTGGTCGTCGAGCGCGGGCTCGCGGACAACACCCTGAAGTCCTACCGGCGTGACCTGCGGCGGTACGTCGCCTGGCTGGCCGCCCACGGGGTCGAGGGGCTCGACGGCGTGCGCGAGGAGACGGTGACGGCGTTCCTGATGGCACTGCGTGAGGGGGACGCCGACCACCCGCCGCTGTCCGCGGGGTCGGCGGCCCGCACGGTCGTCGCGGTCCGCGGCTTCCACAAGTTCGCGGTCCGGGAGGGCATCTCGCAGGTCGACCCGTCGGCCGCCGTACGCCCTCCGGCGCCGGCCAAGCGGCTGCCCAAGGCGCTGCCGCTGGCCGACATCGAGCGGATCCTCGACGCCGCCGGCGCTCCGGGCACGGCCCTGGCGCTGCGGGACCGGGCGCTGCTGGAGGTGCTCTACGGCACCGGCGCCCGGATCTCCGAGGCGGTCGGGCTGGACCTCGACGACCTCGACCTCGGGGAGCCCGACGTCGCCGGGGGCGGCACCGTGCTGCTGCGCGGCAAGGGCAGCAAGGAGCGGATGGTGCCGGTCGGCAGCTACGCCCGGGAGGCCGTCGAGGCCTACCTGGTGCGCGGCCGCCCGGAGCTCTCGTCGGTCGGGCACGGGCTGCCGGCGGTGTTCCTGAACGCCCGCGGCGGCCGGCTGTCACGGCAGAGCGCGTGGACGGTGCTGGTGAAGGCCGCCGAGCGGGCCGGGGTCACCGCCGAGGTGTCCCCGCACACGCTGCGGCACTCGTTCGCCACCCACCTGCTCGACGGCGGCGCCGACGTCCGGGTGGTCCAGGAGCTGCTCGGTCACGCCTCGGTGACCACCACGCAGGTGTACACGCTGGTCACCGTGGACAGCCTCCGGGAGGTCTACGCGACCGCCCACCCCCGCGCCCTGGGGTGACGCCCGCGCGGACCTGCTCGATGCACAGGTTTGTGCACAGACCCGCTCGTGCATGTGTACGGCGCGCCTGCCCGATGCACACGTTTTCCCCAGATTTACTGGTACTGCACCAACGTCGAGCGATCCGGTTGTCGCTCGTTCGACGGAACCCATAGAGTCGCCGCGTTGCGCGCGACAAACCGATGAGTCGACATTCGCGCAGCAGCTCGGCACCACTGCCAACGAGAGGCATCGGCGTGAACGACTTCGGCTCAGGACATCCGTTCGGCGGCCAGGGCAGCAGTGCGTCCGAGATCCCCCCGATGTACCGTCCCGCCGCGTCCGCAGGAGGACCCGACCGCGTGAGCGACCCGATCCCGTTCCGACGTCCCGGCTCCGACCAGGACCCCCGCGCAGAGATGCAGAAGGCGCTGCGGGGTGAGATCCAGGAGGAGCTGCACGCCGCCGACCCGGTCGTCCCCGGCGCCGACGCCACCGCCCTGGTGGCCGAGCCCAAGCTCGGGCCCACCGGCCGGCCGATGCCGGACCTGCCGGAGCCGCGCCCGATCGGCATCCACGGCAACGCGCGCGTCATCTCGATGTGCAACCAGAAGGGCGGCGTCGGCAAGACCACGACGACGATCAACCTCGGTGCCGCACTCGCGGAGTTCGGCCGCAAGGTGCTGCTCGTCGACTTCGACCCGCAGGGCTCGCTGTCCGTCGGCCTCGGTCTGAACCCGCACGACATGGAGCTGACGATCTACAACCTGCTCATGCAGCGGGACGTGACGATCGACGAGGTCATCGTGCCGACCAGCGTGCCCGGCATGGACCTGCTGCCCTCCAACATCGACCTGTCCGCGGCCGAGGTGCAGCTGGTGCACGAGGTGGCCCGCGAGCAGACCCTGCAGCGGGTGCTCCAGCCGGCCATCGCGGACTACGACGTCATCCTCATCGACTGCCAGCCGTCGCTCGGCCTGCTCACCGTGAACGCGCTGACGGCCTCCGACGGTGTCATCGTGCCGCTCGAGTGCGAGTACTTCGCGCTGCGCGGCGTCGCGCTGCTCAAGACGACCATCGACAAGGTCACCGAGCGGCTCAACCCCAAGCTGCACATCGACGGCGTGCTCGGCACCATGTACGACGGCCGCACCCTGCACGGCCGCGAGGTCATGGAGCGGCTCGTCCAGGCGTGGGGCGACACCGTCTTCCACACCGTGATCCGGCGGACCGTGAAGTTCTCCGACTCGACGGTGGCCGGTGAGCCGATCACGTCGTACGCCTCGTCCTCGGCGGGCGCAGACAGCTACCGCCAGCTGGCCAGGGAGGTGCTGGCGCGTTGTCTCGAAGAGTGAGGATGCCGGCGGCCGACGACCTGTTCCGGCCGACCGTCGTACCCGACGCTCCCGAGACGCCCGAGCAGGGCGAGCCGAGCGAGGTGCAGCCCACCGCCGAGGGGAAGCCGGCGGCCAAGCGCACCCCGAGCGGCCGGGTCCGGCACGACGAGAAGATGACGGTCTACGTCACCGCCGACGAGCTGCTCGACATCGAGCACGCGCGGCTGACGCTGCGCCGCGTGGGTCTCTCCGTGGACCGCGGCCGGCTGGTGCGTGAGGCGGTGGCGCTGGTCCTCGCCGACCTGGAGCAGAACGGCGACGACAGCGTCATCGTGCAGCGCCTGATGCAGGCATGACGGCGCTGGTGGACTCGGTCGACACCCCTGTCGAGGCGGCGCCCGGCTTCGCCGTACGCCTGGACAACTTCGAGGGCCCGTTCGACCTGCTGCTCAGCCTGATCGCCAAGCACAAGCTCGACATCACCGAGGTCGCCCTCTCGAAGGTCACCGACGAGTTCATCGGGTTCGTCAAGCTCGCCGGGTCCGACTGGGACCTGGAGGAGACCTCGTCGTTCCTGCTGGTGGCCGCGACGCTGCTCGACCTCAAGGCCGCCCGGCTGCTGCCGCAGGGCGACGTCGAGGACGAGGAGGACCTGGCGCTGCTCGAGGCGCGCGACCTGCTCTTCGCGCGGCTGCTGCAGTACCGCGCCTTCAAGCAGGTCGCCTCCGTGCTCGAGACCCGGATGACGGGGGAGGCGCGACGCTTCCCGCGTGCGGTGGGGCTGGAGGAGCGCTTCGCCACGCTGCTGCCCGAGGTGCTGATCGGCCTCGGGCTGGAGGAGTTCGCCGCGCTCGCCGCCAAGGCGATGGAGCCCAAGCCGGTCCTCGAGTTCTCGCTGTCGCACATCCACGCGCCCACGGTCAGCGTGCGCGAGCAGGCCGCGGTCGTGGTCGACCGGCTCCGCCGACAGGGCACGATGACGTTCCGGGCGCTGTCCGGTGACTCGCCGGACACCCTGACGACGGTGGCGCGGTTCCTGGCGCTGCTGGAGCTGTTCCGCGAGGGTGCGGTGTCCTTCGACCAGGTCTCCCCGCTGGGAGAGCTCACGGTCCGGTGGACCGGGGCCGAGGACGGCGAGGTGGAGATCACCGACGAGTTCGACGGCGCCACGGCCGAGGAGGCCACCCCGGATCCCGACGCCGGTGACCCGTCAGGAAGTGTGGGACACGCCGGTGAGAGTGCCGAGTCGGTGACCCTTCGACAAGCACAGGACGCGCGGGTCAGCGGGAGGAGGAGCAGTGAGCGAGGAGCAGGAGCGGGTGGAGACGGCTCAGGACCGAGGTCTCGACGAGCTCGACCACCCGCGGGGTGGGCTCGACCACCCGGGAGACCAGCCGGCCGTGGACGAGGCGCCGGTCGTGGACGAGGCGCCGGTCGTGGACGAGGCGTCGGAGACGCTGGACATCCCGCTGGCGGAGCTGCGGCCCGCGCTGGAGGCGGTGCTGATGGTCGCCGACCAGCCGCTGGACCATGTGACCCTGGCCTCCGCGGTGGGCTACCCGCCCGGTGAGGTGTCGGCCGCGCTGGCCGCGCTGGCCGAGGAGTACGCCGAGCAGGGGCGCGGGTTCGACCTGCGCAACGTCGCCGGCGGCTGGCGCTACTACACGCGCGAGGACTACGCCGGCGTCGTCGAGAAGTTCGTGCTCGACGGGCAGCAGGCACGGCTCACCCAGGCCGCCCTGGAGACGCTCGCGGTCGTCGCCTACAAGCAGCCCGTCAGCCGCGCCCGGGTCTCGGCGATCCGTGGCGTGAACGTCGACGGGGTGATGCGCACGCTGGTGGCCCGCGGCCTGGTCGAGGAGGCCGGCCACGACGCCGAGACCACGGCCACGCTCTACCGCACGACCGGCTACTTCCTGGAGCGGATCGGCGTCGCCTCGCTGGAGGAGCTCCCGGAGCTCGCGCCGTTCCTGCCCGAGATCGGCGAGCTCGACGACCTCGACGCGCGCGCCGAGGTGCCCGACACCGCATGAGTCTCGAGACCGACGACGACGGCCTGATCCGGCTGCAGAAGCTGCTCGCCCAGTCCGGGGTCGCCAGCCGCCGCAAGTGCGAGGAGCTGATGCTCGCCGGGCTGGTCGAGGTCGACGGCGAGGTGGTCACCCGGCTCGGCACCAAGGTCGACCCGACCACGGCCGTGATCCGGGTCGACGGCAAGCGGCTCCCGCCGGTCAGCGCGCACGTGTACCTGGTCCTGAACAAGCCGCGCGGCGTCGTCTCCACCATGTCCGACCCCGAGGGACGTCGTACCCTCTCCGACTTCGTGGGCGACCGACCCGAGCGGCTGTTCCACGTCGGCCGGCTCGACACCGACACCGAGGGCCTGATCCTGCTCACGAACGACGGCGACTTCGCGCAACGGGTGGCGCACCCGTCGTACGAGCTGGACAAGACGTACGTCGCCGAGGTCGACGGCGTGGTCGCCAAGGCCACCGTCAAGCGGCTGCTGGCCGGCGTCACGCTCGAGGACGGCCCGGTCGAGGTGAGCGCGGCGAAGGTCGTGTCCACCAGCGCCGACCGGTCGATCGTCGAGGTGGTCATCCACGAGGGCCGCAACCGGATCGTCCGCCGGCTGCTCGACGAGGTCGGGCACCCCGTGCGCAGGCTCACCCGCACCGCCATCGGGCCGGTGCTGCTGCGCGGTCTCAAGCGCGGCGACCTGCGCGAGCTCACCCTCGACGAGCTCGGCGTGCTGCTGGACGCCGCGAGGCTCTGAGGTTTTCTTCGTCCCCTACGCGCCCTCGACCGGCGTACCGTTGGAAACTCCAAGGGGGTCGCTTCGGAGAAGAGGTGCCACCATGGCCACCGTTCCGACAGGACAGGCCGAGTCCGGGTTCGACATCCTGGAGAAGGGGCTCAAGCCGGGCGCGCTGGGGCTGCTGTCGAGCACCGTCATCGCCCTGGCGTCCGTCGCTCCCGCCTACAGCCTGGCGGCGACGATCGGCTTCGTGGTCATCTCCGTGGGCCTGCAGGCGCCGGTCATCATGGTGCTCGCGTTCGTGCCGATGTACTGCGTGGCGGTCGGCTACCGAAAGCTCAACGAGGCCGAGCCGGACGCCGGCACGACGTTCACCTGGGCGACGCGGACCTTCGGGCCGAGGACGGGGTGGATGGGCGGCTGGGCGATCGTCGCCGCCGACGTGATCGTGATGGCGAACCTGGCCGCGATCGCGGGCTCCTACTTCTTCCTGCTGTTCAACGCGCAGGGCGTCGCCGGGTCGGTCTTCTGGCCGACGGTCGTCGGGGTGTTCTGGATCGTCCTCATGTCGGCGATCTGTTACATCGGCATCGAGATCTCGGCACGCGTCCAGTACGCCCTGCTCGCCATCGAGGTGATCGTGCTGGCGCTGTTCTCCGTGGTCGCACTGGTCCGGGTCTACTCCGGGCACGCGGTGCCGGGGGTGTCCCTGCACCCGGCGCTCTCGTGGTTCAACCCGTTCCACATCGAGAGCTTCGGGTCGCTCGCGACCGGCGTCCTGCTGGCGGTCTTCATCTACTGGGGCTTCGACACCGCCGTCTCGGTCAACGAGGAGACGAAGGACGCGCGCAAGACACCGGGACGGGCCGCGGTCATCGCCACCGTCGTGCTGCTCGCCATCTACGTGCTCGTCACAACCGCCACCCAGGCGTTCGCGGGGGTCGGCTCCACCGGCCTCGGGTTGAGCAACCCCAACAACGCCGACGACGTGTTCTCGGTGCTCGGTCGCGCCGTGTTCGGCCAGAGCGCGGTGGGCAGCTTCGCCGTACACCTGCTGATCCTGATGGTGCTCAGCTCGGCGGCCGCCTCCACGCTGACCACGATCCTGCCGACCGCGCGTACGACGCTGTCGATGGCAGTCCACAAGGCGATCCCCTCGAAGTTCGCCCGGGTGAGCGCGCGCTACATGACGCCGACCTGGTCCACGGTGGGCATGGGGATCGCCTCGATCGTCTTCTACATCGGGCTCACCTGGCTGAGCAGCAACGTGCTCGCGGACTCGATCGCGTCGATCGGGCTGCTGATCGCCTTCTACTACGGGATGACCGGCTTCACGGCGCCGGTGTTCTACCGCCACACGCTGACCAGCTCTGTGCGCAACTTCGTGATGCGCGGCGTCGTCCCGTTCCTGGGCGGTCTGATCCTGCTCGCGGCGTTCCTCCAGGCCGCTCACGACTACTGGCTGGTCGGTCCCGACGCCGACTCGACCACGTCGTGGCGGATGCCGTTCCCGCCGCACTGGGCGATCGGCGGCATCTTCCTCACCGGCATCGGCGCCCTGGTCCTGGGCGTGGTCCTGATGCTGGTGACGTGGGTCTTCATGCCGCCGTTCTTCCGGGGCGAGACGCTTCCGAAGCGCACCGCGGAGCAGATGGCGGAGTACGTCGTCCCCGAGGAGCTCCGCGACTGAGCGGTCTCCGACCGCTCCTGGACAGCCTGACCGGCGCGTCGTGCGCCGCGACTAGGGTGGCCCCGTCACGCCGGATTCGACGGAAGCGAGGCGTTTGGTGGCGGTACGGGCCGTACGAGGAGCGACCCAGCTCGAGGACGACGTCCGCGAGCACATGCTCGAGCGCGTCGCCGAGATGGTGCTCGACGTGATGAGCGCCAACGGGCTGACCGTCGACGACTTCATCAGCGTGATCTTCACCGCCACCAGCGACCTGGTCTCCGAGTTCCCCGCGTACGCCGCCCGCCGGCTCGGCTTCGGCGAGGTGCCGCTCATCTGCGCCCGCGAGCTCGAGATCGAGGGGTCGATGCCGCGGGTGGTCCGGATGCTCGCGCACGTCGAGACCGACCTGCCGCGCGCCGACATCACCCACGTCTACCTGCACGGGGCCGCCACGCTGCGCCGCGACCTCACCCGCGTCCGCGAGGTCCCGGATGAGCACTGAGGGACCGGTCCTGGTCGTCGGCGCGGGCCTCCTCGGTACGTCGATCGCGCTGGCGTTGCGCCGCGCGGGCGTGGACGTGGCGCTGCGGGACGTCAACCCGGAGAACCTCCGGATCGCCTCCGGCCTCGGGGCCGCGAACGTCGAGGACGGGGCCGTCGCCCCGCGGCTCGTCGTGGTGGCGGTGCCGCCGGACCTGCTCGGCGAGCAGGTCGCCGCGGCGCTGCGCGACACCGACGCGGTCGTCACCGACGTGGGCAGCGTCAAGAGCGCCCCGCTCGGTGTGGTCCGTCGCCCTGGCCCCGGAGCACGTCGGTCGCTACGTCGGCAGCCACCCGATGGCCGGCAGCGAGCGGTCCGGGCCGTTCGCGGCGTCGGCGGCGCTGTTCGACGGCCGGCCCTGGGCGGTCACCCCGCACGACGCCGCGTCGCCCGAGGCTGTCGCACAGGTCACCGAGCTGGCCCGGCTGTGCGGCGCCACCCCGGTGACCTTCTCGCCGGCGGAGCACGACCAGGCCGTCGCCCGCACCTCGCACCTGCCGCACCTGCTCGCCGTGGTCGCGGCCGGTCGGCTGACCGACGCGCCCCGCGAGCACCTCGCGCTGTCCGGGCAGGGCGTCCGCGACGTCACCCGGGTGGCCGCCGGGGACCCGGAGCTGTGGCAGCAGATCGTCACCGCCAACACCGACGCGCTGACGGTCCTCCTGCTGGAGGTCCGCGACGACGTGGACGCCCTGCTGGGCGCGCTCAACGACGGCGACCGGTCCCGGCTGACCGAGGTCCTCGACCGCGGGGTCGCCGGGACGGCCGTGATCCCCGCCAAGCACGGCGGCCCCTCCCGCGCCGAGACCACGGTCTTCGTCGCCGTACCCGACCATCCGGGGGAGCTGGCCCGGCTGCTCGCGGACACCGGCGAGATCGGCGTCAACGTCGAGGACCTGCGCATCGACCACGACCCGGGCCGGGAGTACGGCCTGGTCGAGCTCACGGTGGCCAGCGACCACGTCGACCACCTGCTGGCGTCGCTCGGGGATCGGGGCTGGACGGCCCACCGGTAGGCTGCACCGGTCGTGGAAGGCTCGATCGGAAGGCAGGGACAGCTGGTGGGTGTGGTCGTCGCGATGGACGGGCCGTCGGGATCGGGCAAGTCGAGCACGTCGCGCGGGGTGGCCGTCCGGCTGGGCCTGCGCTACCTCGACACCGGGGCGATGTACCGCGCGATCACCTGGTGGATGCTCGAGCACCGCGTCGACGTGGAGGACTCCGCGGCGGTGGCCGCGCAGGCCGACGCGCCCGTGCTGGTCTCCGGCAGCGACCCGCTGGCGCCCACCATCACCGTCGACGGCGTCGACGTGTCCGGGCCGATCCGTGAGCAGGCCGTCACCAGCGCCGTGAGCGCGGTCAGCGCCGTCCCGGAGATCCGGGAGCGGCTGGTGCGTGAACAGCGCGACATCATCGGCGACGGCGGCATCGTGGTCGAAGGTCGCGACATCGGCACCGCCGTGGCTCCGGACGCCCCCGTGAAGGTCTATCTCACCGCCGACCCGGCGGCCCGGGCCGTGCGCCGCAGCGCGGAGCAGGCCGGCACCGACGTGGCCGCCACCCAGGCGGACCTGCTCCGGCGCGACACCTTCGACTCGGGCCGGGCGGCCTCGCCGCTGGCGATGGCCGCCGACGCCCACCACATCGACACCACGCCGTTCACCCTGGACGAGGTCGTGGAGCAGGTCGTCGCGCTGGTGCGCGCCGTCGAGGAGACCGCGGCGCCGTGAGCGCCCGCGGGGGCCTGGAGCACCGCGACCTGCCGCCCACGCTCGACGCGGTCCACCCGCCGCACCGGCTTCTGCGGGCGGTGCGACCGGTCGCCCGGTCGGTGCTGTCCCGCCGCTACGACATCCGTCTGCACGGGGTCGAGCACGTGCCGCAGCGCGGCGCCGCCCTCATCGCGTCCAACCACATCGGCCTGCTCGACGGCCCGTTGATGGCCGCCTTCACCCCCCGGCCGGTGCACGCGCTGACCAAGAAGGAGATGTTCGACGGGCACACCGGCACGTTCCTGCGGGCGGTCGGACAGATCCCGCTGTCGCGGCGCGAGGTCGACGTCTCCGCGGTCAAGGACTGCGTCCGGGTGCTGCGGGACGGGGGAGTGGTCGGCGTCTACCCCGAGGGCACCCGCGGGGACGGTGAGCTGCGGGTGTTCCACCGGGGCGTGGCCTACCTCGCGCTGGCCACCGGGGCGCCCGTCGTACCGCTGGTGATGTTCGGCACGCGGGAACGCGGCGGCGGGGTCGACTCGGTCCCCGCCAAGGGCGCCCGATTCGACTTCGTGTACGGCCCTCCGGTCTACTTGGAGCAGCACTCCTGGCCTCGGACCCAGGCCGAGGTACGACGCACCGCTGCCGACCTGCGGAACAGACTCGTCGCCCACCTCGTTGACGCCATGGCCCTCACGGGCCGCCCGCTGCCGGGGCCGATCCCGGGAGTCGACCCGGACGACCTCGACCTCCGGGCCCCGCGCACGAAGGACTGAGCATGACGACCGAGCCCGACACGAGCACCGGCATCCCCACGGCGGTTCCCGTCCTCGCCGTGGTGGGCCGCCCCAACGTCGGCAAGTCCACGCTGGTGAACCGGATGATCGGCCGCCGCGAGGCCGTCGTCCAGGACATCCCCGGCGTGACCCGCGACCGGATCTCCTACGACGCCACGTGGAACGGACGCGCCTTCACCGTCGTCGACACCGGCGGCTGGGACCCGGACGCCCGTGGCCTGGCCGAGCGGATCCGTGCGCAGGCCGAGATCGCGGTCACCGTCGCGGACGCGGTGCTGTTCGTGGTCGACGCCACCATCGGCATCACCGACGCCGACGAGGCGGTCGTGAAGGTGCTGCGGAAGTCCGGCAAGCCCGTCGTGCTCGCCGCCAACAAGGTCGACGACCAGCGCACCGAGACCGAGGCCGCCGCGCTGTGGAACCTCGGACTGGGCGAGCCCTTCCCGGTCTCCGCACTGCACGGCCGCGGCTCCGGCGACATGCTCGACGCGATCCTGGACGCCCTGCCCGAGCCGCCGCCGGAGGCGTACGGCGAGGTCGGCGGCCCGCGCCGCGTGGCCATCGTCGGCCGTCCCAACGTCGGCAAGTCCTCGCTGCTGAACAAGCTGGCCAAGGAGGAGCGGGCCGTCGTCGACGACGCGGCCGGCACCACCGTCGACCCGGTCGACGAGCTGATCGACCTGGGCGGGCGCACCTGGCGGTTCATCGACACCGCCGGCGTCCGCAAGCGGGTCAAGGAGGCGTCGGGCCACGAGTACTACGCCAGCCTGCGCACCAACACCGCCATCGACCGGGCAGAGGTCTGCGTCATGGTCGTCGACGGCTCTCAGCCGATCTCCGAGCAGGACCTGCGGATCATCACGGCGGTGGCCGAGGCCGGCCGGGCGCTGGTCATCGCGTTCAACAAGTGGGACCTCGTCGACGAGGAGCGGCGCTACTACCTCGACCGCGAGGTCGAGCGCGACCTGGTGCGGGTGCCGTGGGCCCCGCGGGTCAACATCACCGCCCGCACCGGCTGGCACGTCGACCGGCTGGTGCCCGCGCTCGACGCGGCCCTCGAGGGCTGGTCGACCCGCATCGGCACCGGCGCCCTGAACTCCTTCCTCGGCCGGCTCGTCTCCGAGCACCCGCACCCGGTCCGCGGCGGCAAGCAGCCGAAGATCCTGTTCGGCACGCAGGTCTCCACCGAGCCTCCGACGTTCGTGCTGTTCACGAGCGGACAGCTCGAGGCGTCGTACCTCCGCTTCGTGGAGCGCCGGCTGCGTGAGGAGTTCGGCTTCGTCGGCAGCCCGGTGCACGTGCAGCAGCGCCCGCGCAAGAGGCGCGAGCGCCGCTGACCGCACCACCGCTGGTCGAGGTGCCTCTCGCGCTGGTTGAGGTGCCCGAACGCTAGGCGAGGGCCACGAAACCTGTGCGCCCTGAGGTCGGAGGTTTCGAGGATCTCGGGCTAGCGCCTCGACCAACGTCGGATCGGCCTACTGCACCGGACCCTGCACCAGCGTCACCGTCGCGGTGTGCGAGGTGCCGTTCGTGTCGGCCCACGTCACGCTGACCCGGTCGCCGGGGGAGTGCGCCGCGACCGCCGTGCGGAGCGCCGCGGACGTGCTCACCTGTGTCCCGTCGATCGCGGTGACCGTGTCCCCGGCCGCGATCCCGGCCCCGGCCGCCGGCGTGCTCGGGTAGACGCCCTGCACCGTGCTGCTGGTGTCACCGAGCCCGATGCCGAGGAAGGCCGGGTAGCCGTAGACGTAGCGACTGCTGGTCACTCCACCTTCCAGGTCGTCGGCGACGCGGAGCACCTTCGCGATCGGCACGGCGTACCCGACCACGTCGGCCGAGCCGCTCGACGCTGCCGTGGTCATCCCCACGACCTCGCCGTCCTTGTCGTAGGTCGCGCCGCCGGAGTCACCGGAGATCACGTCGGAGCTGATCTGCAGCAGCCCGGTGAGCCGCTGACCCTGCGCCGAGCCCTCGCTCTGCGTGGTGATCGTCTGGTTCTTGGCCAGCACCCTGCCGGTGGCGGCGCTGAAGGACGATGCGCCGTTCGCGTCACCGACCGCGGTCACCGCGTCGCCGACCGTGATCCCGTCGGTGTCGGTGCTGACGGTGTCGAGCCCGGAGGCGCCGACCAGCTGCAGCACCGCGACGTCGTCCTTGGTGTCGGTGCCGACGACCGTGGCGGTGTACGTCGTCCCGGTGCTCATCACCGTGACCTTCACCGACGTCGAACCGTCGACGACGTGGTGGTTCGTGACGACCTCGCCGTCGGAGGTCAGCACCATGCCGGTGCCCACGGCCTCGCCGCCGTCGTACTTCATGGTCGAGACGATCCGCACCAGGCCGGTCAGCTGGGAGGCGGACGCCTGCGCGGTGCTGTCGCCGGACGAGCCCTGGGAGCCGTCGCCGTACGGGTCGTAGGGCTGCGAAGGGCACTGTGAGGCCACCCTGCGAGCCGTCCTGCCAGGACCAGTCGCCGTTGCCGGGGATCGGCACCGTCCCGCCTTGGTCCTGCTGGGTGACGTTGCTGCTGCCGCTGCTCGCGGTGGTCTGGGAGCTGCTGCCGGAGCCGAACCCGTGGCCGACGGCGTACCCGGCGCCCACGCCGCCGAGCCCGGCGACCAGCGCGGTCGCGGTCATCGTGGCGATCACCCGCCGACGGTGGTGCGGCTTGTCGGCACTCACCGGCTCGGCGGTCCCGGCTGCCGGGAGCGGCTGCGTGGGCTCCTCTGCCACCGGCTCGTGCGGCTGCGGGAAGGGGGTCTGCTGCTGGTCGTCCATGGTTCCTCCGAGGCTCGTTTCGCGTCGAGTACCAGACAACCGAGGCAAACGAAGAGAACGCTGTGAACCGGACCTGTGCGTCCTTTGTGCATCACGAAGAACTTGCTGAGCGGCCGTCCCGCTCCACCGTCCGGCCCGGTTCGGAGCGAGGAGATCGCTGCGGTAAGGTTCTCGGGCCCGCTCGTCGTACGCGACTCTGCGGGCTTCGGGCTGTGGCGCAGCTTGGTAGCGCACTTGACTGGGGGTCAAGGGGTCGCAGGTTCAAATCCTGTCAGCCCGACCGATGGGGCCTGACCTGTTGATGCAGGTCAGGCCCCTTTTCGCGCCCACCTCGTGCGCGCCTCACGACAGCCAGGTTCGGGCGGTGGGGACCATCGGGGGACCACCAGGCCGAAAAGGCGGCCCCGGCGTCGAGCATCGCCTGCACATCCGGGTGCAGGTAGCGGCTGGTGACGGCCGGGTCCTGGTGGCCGGCGACCCGCTGGAGGATGTGCAGCTCGACGCCCGCGTCGGCCATCCAGGTCAGTGCGGTGTGGCGGAGGCCGTGCCGGACGAGACCAGGCTGGCCGATCTCGCGCACCACGTCGTCCCAGCGGGTCGCGTCACGGAGGGTAGCGGTGGTGATGACGCCGCCCCGTGGACCCGAGACCAGCCGTGCCGCCGACTCGCGGCCAGTGGTGAGGCGTTCCAGGGTTGGGCGCAGCGGCTCGATGATCGGAACGGTGCGACGGCGCCGCCCTTTCGTCTCCTTGGTCACCAACCCCCCTCGGCCGGGATAGGCCTGCCGAAACACGTGGATCAGGCCGCGGTGCAGGTCGACGTCGCCCACCAGCAGGCCCGAGACCTCGCTGATCCGCAGAGCGGTGGTCGCGAGGATCGTGACCATGTCGCCCCATGACTGGTGGCCGTTGGTAGTACGTCCGGACTGGGTCGTCGTGGGGCGCGGTCTACCGGATCTGTCGATGCGTGAACTTCCAGCAATTACGATTCGGCCCATGGTGCAGCGGGCCGCAAGTAGGCGCGCGTCGACCCCCGTCCTCGGACTGACACTTGCGTTCACCGACCTCGCTCTCGCCGCCTACTTCCTCGTGCGGGCAAGAAGGATCGCGGACGCTGACACGTCGGGGTTCGGCGGCGTGTTCGAGGTCGGTGTCGCCGAACTCTTCGGCCTGTTCTCGGTCGGCGCCGCGCTGGCTTCGGTTTTGGCGTTCATCCTTCGTCGAAAGTGGCCCCTGCTGTCCGAGCACGCGGGCGTGGTCAGCGTGATCTGCGGTCTGGTCCCTCCCGGCTTGGGCGTTGCGTTCATCGGGTTGGAGCATTTCGGCTGACCCGCTCGTCCGGATGACTGCCGCGGAAAGTGGAAGCGCGAACTGCTGATGATCGCTCATTGTCCGCAGGCGTGGCTCGTGTCGAGCGACATCGCGCGAGCTTGGATGCGGGCGCAGCACGCTTCTGAAGAAGTCAGTCGCCTCGTCCGGCGTCGGCAGGCATCCTGTCCGGCATGGATGGACTGGGGCGCGCCAAGGCAGATCTGGAGCACGGCCACGCCCGCAAAGCGCGTGACCGCCTCAAGGGGCTCGTCGTGACGTACCCCCACAACCAAGAGGTGCGCAGTCTCCTTGCCGAGGCATACCGGCGCGACCGGCAGTGGCCCGAAGCGGGGAGGTGGGGCTACCTCATTGGCCCTGCCGCCACCGACAGGGAACGTCGAGCATTCGAGAAGCACAGTGCCTTCGGGTGGTACCCCCGGATCACGGAAGCACGGCTGCGACGGCTGCTTCAGGTCGACGACCTCGCGGCCGTGGCGGACGAGACCGGTCGCGCTCTCCTGCGAGACCTTCCGTACAAGCGCAATCCGCGTCGCCCGGACGGGCCGCTTGCAGAGATCATTCGCTTCCTCGCTACTCACCGGTCGAGGCAGAAGTGGCGCCGAACCGTGCTCGGACCAGAGCGCCCGGGCCAGGTGACAGAGGATAAGCGGCTGTGAATCCACGGAGCGATAGTCCATCTGCTCGCGCCATGGGATGGGCCGAGCAACGCACTCATCTGCCGCGTTGAGGGCGGCTACGCTCGCCCGGATCTGCCGCAGATAGTGAAACGCGATCGTGCCGATGAGCGTGCGGGTCCTTGAGCCCCGGGCCGTCCTGAGGGTGAAAGCGGAGTTCGACTTTCCGCGCCGAGCGCCTCGCCCGTACCGCGCCTTCTCCGGACCCGATCGGCTTCAAAGCGTCCGGCTGGCAACTAGGGTCGCCGCATGCCCGATTTCACCTGGCTCCCGGCCAACCAAGCAGCGACAGAGGACGTCGAGGCGGTCTTCGCCACGGGGGGAGCCCACAAGTGCCGTTGCCAAGCGCTGAAGGTGCCCGGCTGGATCTGGCGCGACACCACCCAGGAGCAGAGGGACGCCGCGCTGCTGGAGCAAACCGCCTGCGGCACCGCCGGACCGACGTCTGGGCTGATCGGGTACGTCGACGGCGAGGCGGCCGGCTGGGTCGCGGTCGAGCCGCGGGAGAATTACCCCAGGCTGTGGAGCCGGAAGCAGGCGTGGATGCGGATGGACCCCGAGCTCGAGGGCGTCTGGTCTGTCACGTGTTTCGTCGTGCGCAAGGGCCGGCGCCAGTCGGGGCTGACCTACGAGCTCGCCACCGCCACCGTCGAGTACGGCGAGCAGGTCGGCGCCCGCGTCCTGGAGGGCTACCCGATCGAGCCGCCGCCGGGCAAGACCGTGATCTGGGACGAGGCCTCGGTCGGGCTGGTGCAGGTCTTCCTCGAGGCCGGTTACGAGGTGGTGGCCTCGCCCACCCTGCGGCGGCGTGTGGTGCGGCGACGACTGGGCAACCACTCATGACCGTCGCCAACCCGGCCCGACGAGGGCACCATGTCGCACGCGGTGCGGCCCGCGGCGACTAGAGAAAGCCCCGGATCTTTGCCCCGGGGCTAGGCGCGTCAATTCACGAAGTGAACGTCCGCCGCACATGCCGCATTGTGGTTGTTCCCCGAACCGCAGAACCTGGCTTGCGGAAGCCATGCCGTCGACTGGCGCGTGACCTGGGGCACTAGTGGCAGGGTGCTGTCCCATGATTGACGACGCTGCGAAGGCCAACCTGTACAACTACCTGAAGCACGAGCGCGAGGCGGTGCTTGCCAAGCTCGACGGGCTGTCCGAGTACGACGTTCGTCGTCCGCTGACCGTCACCGGGACCAATCTGCTGGGCCTGGTCAAGCACCTGGCGACCTGGGAGGCCAGGTATCTAGGCGAGGTCTTCGGCCGTCCCTTTCCTGAACCCCTGCCTCGGTGGGACGTCGAAGCCGAGCGACTCGCCGACATGTGGGCGACCGAGCGCGAGTCCCGCAGCGACATCATCGACCGCTACCGACGGGTGTGGGAGCACAGCGACGCGACGGTGGACGCCCTCACCCTCGATGCCACGGGCCGCGTGGCCTGGTGGCAGGACGCCGAAGTGCCCTTATTCAACATCCTCGTCCACCTGCTTGCCGAGACCAGTCGGCACGCCGGCCACGCCGACATCCTGCGCGAATCACTCGACGGAGCAGTGGGAACCGACGCGGAGGACATGGCCGAGGAGCGGCACGACCCAGCCTTCTGGGCGGAGCGGCGCGAGGAGATTGATGCTGCCGCCAGGTCAGCCAGCTGACCGTTTCACTGATTTGCCGCAGATAGTGAAGGCCCAACGTGCCGATGATCCGGTCGACTTTGGCCCAGTATGGGCACGTGAGTGAGCTAGCCGGGCGAGCGGAGGACATCGCCGCGCATCTCGTAAGCCACGCTCTGGGCGCCGAGGCCAGGAAGTTCGATGCCGATGGCCGACAGTCTGCGGTGGACTTCATGCTCGAATGGCCGAACGGTCGCCGGGGGGCGCTGGAGGTCACTCTCGTCACCCAACCGGAGTCGTCAGCCTGGCAGGGGCTGGCGGCCAAGGAAGGCTGGCGATGGCCGGCACCATCAGGGTGGGAGTTCCGCCTGAATGGCAATGACATGCCCTACCGACGAGCGCGCCGCGCGGTCTTAAGCGCAGTTGAACTGTGTGACCGTGAGAACGTTGATGCGCTCGACCGGCTGCCCCCTGACATCGCCTCCAGCGACCCTGATCTCAGGTGGCTGAGCGACATTGGCGATCTTCGCCGAACATCCTTCAAACCCGGTGTTGTCCTGCTCCCTGCGGTTCGCGCCGAGTTCGTGGAGGCGTCGACCTCAGACTTCACGACCCTGGTCGAGAGATGGCTTCACCTCCCGCACATGCCGCGTCACGTCGAAAAGGCTAGATCGGCTGTCGCTGTTGAGGAGAGGCATCTCTTTCTAGTGCCCGTCGACGAGGTGCTTCCCGCCCGGTTCTTCACCAACGACTTCCCGGCGCCTACTCGGAGCCCCAAAGGCTTCAGCGGCATCGACGGGATCTGGGTCTGGTCCAACTACTGGCATCAATACTTGGGCTGGCTCGCTGGGAGGTGGCGCTGGCTCGACTTCCCACCGAAGAACCATGCGTAAGTAGCACGGATTTATTGCACTCGTCTGCCGCGATCCGCGCGGCCGTCCGAAACTGCCGTGATCCGCGCGGTCGGCCCGCTCAGGGATGGTCAAGGGAAACTCGACCGGTGACATGAACGTCGAGATGCCCGCGCTGAGCGCGCGTGGCTGTGCCAGTCGTCCGGCGAGCTCTCCTCGGTCAGCTGCCGGGCGGCGCCACAACGTAGTGACGGTCGTGCCAACCGCAGCGCATGCAAGCACCGGCCACCATCCGGTAAGTACCGCATCCCTCTCACCGGCTCCTCTCGCCAGTCGTGGCGCGCAGGCAGATCGCGGTGACCATCGCAGAAGGTGTGCCGCTATGGGTCCCCCGGTGTCGACGCAGTCCGGTTCCTGTCTGCGTTGCTCCAACTCGACGCCCAAGTTGGGCAGCCGCGTGGGCGCAAACGAGACATGGGTCCCGGAGAGGCCCGCAACGCTCGCACAACCGTGCCCCGCACGTCTGTGGCGGGCAACGCTCGTTGGTGGACTGGTGGCGACCGCTGCGCGATGCTCTGAAGGTCAGTAGTAGCCTCGACCGCGGGAGATTCGATCCGACATGAGCCGAAAAGTGCCCAACTGGATAGATCTCCGGCCTGTGCGCGCGACGGCGCTCGATGCGCGTGGGCCCGGCCTGCGGGGACCGACGGCGATGGGGGCGTTCGCGCTCGGCGCGGCGGCGTTCGGCGCCGTGGCCATCGGCCGGTTGACGATCGGACGGGCAGCGATCAAGCGGCTGGTGATCGAGGAGCTCGAGGTGGGCCGGCTCCACGTCCGCGAGCTCGAGGTGGACACCGAGCGGCGCTCGCAGCAGTCCTGACCCGATGCGCCAGCTTCGATCGCCATTTCAGCGGGACGCGGGTGCACCTCATGGGTGCCAGAGTTCGATCCTCGTTTCGCGCGGCAGACCGCATGCGCGCGATAAGCGGCAGCATCCCCTGGAACGATCCGTTCCGGACACCGCGTAGCCGTTGGATGACTACCGGCACTGGGACCGCAAAGCCCGAACGGGCACCCGTCGACGACAACCCGTCGCCGATCGGCCTCGGGACCCGAATGGTCATGCAGGCACCGCCCCCATCCCTGAACGTCCTCATTTGCCGCGAACCGCGCATCCGCTCCTTGACCGCCGCATGGTCGTCTGGCAACGGTCGGCTATTTTGAATGATTCCGCAGGTGGTCGCCATGTCGATCGCTCGAGGCTAGGCGCGAGCCCTGCCTCGCCTGCGGAAAGGCAGTTCAGCGATCCAGATGCGCAGGTACGGGGTTTCCCAGTTATCCCCAAGTATTCCGCGGTACAGCGACCTGCATGGCCGGGTGGGTTCCAGAGCCGGGCAGACCGGTGTTGGTCCTAAAGGAACGGGGTGCGACGGCGTCGCTGGTGGGGGCCGGAGTGCTGCGTTCCACAAAATGGACGTTAGGCGCCGCGCCGTCTCGTCAATGCATGCCGCACGGGACCGGGGTCGTGCTGACCGCTGGCTCGCCCGACGTACTCCTTGCAGGAGTCACGTTCGGTCAGGGAAACCGGCAGCACCGTTCGACGGCGTAGGCGCTTCGCCGGGTCGGCGATTCGGATGAACAGTCGCTCCGCGGCGAACTTGCCGACGGCGGCGGGGTCCTGGTCGATCACGGTCACCGACGGCTTCAAGGACGCGGCCATGGGGAAGTCGCCGAAGCTGACCAAGGCCATCCCTTCACCCCCGAGTCGCTGCAGAGCGGGGTAGACGCCCAAAGTGCAACGGGCGTTTGAAGAGAAGACGGCCGACGGCGGCTGGGGAAGTTCTGTGAAGGTCGTCAGAGCCCGGTCGATACTGGGTGCGGTGGTGTCCCCGAGGTATACGAGCTGGTCGTCGACGGCGATTCGGGAGTGGGCCAAGGCCTCGGTGTAACCCTTGAGTCGCTGCATTGTGGTCGGGGCGCGATAGGCGTCGCCGATGAAGGCTATGCGCCGGTGTCCCTCGTCCAGCAGATGTGTCGTTGCCAGGCGTGCTCCGCCGGCGTCGTCCTCGGTGACGCAGTCAGCCGTGAGCCTGGCCGGTGCGCGGTCAACGAAGACCATCGGTGTGCGCTGCAGCCAGGGGAGCAGGTACGACTGGTCGGGGGAGACGGGACAGGCGATCAGTCCCAGAACCTGCCGTTGCAGCAGGGCTTCGACCGCCGCCTGCTCAAATTCGGGCTGGTAGCCCAGACTCGTGACGATGACGGAGGTTCGACGCGCCCTGGCCTCGGCCTCGATCGAGTGGACGATCTGCGCAAAGAAGGGGTCGGCTATGTCAGGCACCGCGACGCCGATAGCGGCGTCGTGACCGGCGCGAAAGCTTACGGCGAGCATGTTCGGCACGTACTGCAGGTCGTTGATCGCCTCGTTCACCCGCACACGCACAGCGTCCGAGACGTAGCGGTCGTTGCGCAGCACACGCGAGACTGTCTTCGCGCTGACACCGGCCTGCGCGGCTACGTCACGCATTGTGGCCATGGCCGCCTCCTGCTACTGGGTTGTGGTTGATTGGTGAAACGAGAGATGACGCCGCCGCCACCTCCGCTACGGAGGGCGAGGTGCCACACCCTCGAGGGGAGGCCGTTGTGCCTCTACGTGTCACCGATGACATAGTCCAATCGTATTCGCATCCGTGAGCTCGCCTACTCGCTGCACATGTGGGACGGATGCCATTCCGGAACCCTTCATGTCAATGGTTTCGCCAGCGGAGTCGACAGAACCTCCTCAGCGATCACCGCTGGACTGAGAAGGGCATCGACCTCGATGTGCGGCACTACAGGCGGATCCAGGTCGAGGCCGGCAGGCCAAACGCCACGACGCTTAGCGAGATCCCGCTCCAGCCCACGCTGCCCGATACGTCGCCGCACCTCGTCGGCGGAGATTCGCAACCACACCAGGCGGGTCTTCGCACCAACCTGCTCCATGCGGCGCTGCAGGTTGATCCAGGTCGCGGGATCTCGTCGTTCGGTGGAGAAGGGGGCCACCATGACAGCGCTCACGCCGGCTGCCAGGTTGTCCTCGGCCAGGGAAATGATGGCTTCATACCGGGCAGTGCGCGTGACCCGGGCAAGTTCCGGGTCGTCGAGGTCATGACTTCCGCACAACTCGCCGATGACGGCCGTGAGGCTGGCCGTTGCGGTGTCCAGGTCCAGCAGCGCAGCGCCGAGGTGCCCTGCGATCAACGCGCCCACGGTCGATTTGCCCGAGCCCGGAGCTCCGCTGACAAGCACCGCTAACGGCTGAGCGAAGCCTCCGAGGGTGCTTGGTGGCCAGTTCTCGTCACGGGTAGAGGCGCTCATGGTGATGAGGTCGTCGCGGCGCGTCCTGAGGTCCGCCGACAGCGAGAAGTCACCGCGACGCGCGTGGCGCCGGCCCGGTCTCCGGTGTCGCGATAGCGCTTCATGGCTGCCTCATCATCCTGCATGTGCTGGTCATTCGGGAGGCGATCGCGATGCTGCGGACGATAGCGCTCGCAACGGGAGTGCCAGGCCCCTGTGATGGCGTCTGATGTCAGGCGCACAGGTGAGCGTAACCGTTCGGGACAGGTTATGTCACCGATGACAGAGCACCCCCCTCGTGCGACCCATGTGGACTGCCAAGGCTGTCTAGCCCGCCGATTTGCACCAACTCGCGTGATCTGGCGTAGGACGAAACCCGCAAATGCAGACACCGGTGTCAAAGCCAGCAAGAAATTGCTATGACACCGGTGACATACACCAGCGCTTTGACGTACCTTCTTTCTACTCGAAGGCCGCCAGACCAGGCGGCCAGCCACGGATCAAGGCCCAGACCCCGCCTTCCGTGACGATGGATTATCTCAAGGGGTCAGCATGAAGGCAGTCGTCTACGACGCCCCCAAGAAGTATGCGGTCACGGAGGTTCCCACGCCTCAGGCCGGACCAGGCGAAGTGCGCGTCAGGGTGGACCAAGTCGGCGTTTGTGGCACGGATGTGCACATCCACAAGGGCGACTTCGGTGCGGTCTTTCCGCTGACTCCTGGCCACGAGCTGGTGGGCACGATCGACGCATTGGGAGCCGGAGTCAACCGCTTCACCATCGGTGACCAGGTGGCCGTCAACCCGAACGTCTACTGCGGAACGTGTGACTACTGCCTCGCCGGTCGCCTCATCCACTGCTCGAACGCCAAGGGGCTAGGGAGCAACTTCCCAGGGTTCTTCGCGGAGTACGCCACGGTGCCAGAGGGCTTGGTCTTCTCGGTCCAGGGCATCGATCCGGACACAGCCGTCTTCACCGAGCCGGCCGCGTGTGCAATGCACGGGCTGGAGACCCTTGACGTTCGTCCGGGCGCCACGGCCCTCGTCTTCGGTGCGGGGCCCACTGGCTTGCTCCTGGCCCAGTTGATCAGGAACGGGGGTGCGGCCTCGGTCACAGTGGCGGCGCCTAGCCAGTTCAAGCTCGATACGGCCAAGGCGCTGGGCATAGACGAGACGGTTCTCATCGATCGCGACGACATGGACGCCAACCGCGCCCTGCTTCTCGAGGCCTCCGGAGCAGACGGATTCGACTACGTCGTCGAGGCGACTGGATCCACCGGCATCGGCGACATCTGCGTACCGCTCACCCGAAACGGTGGCACCGTGCTCGTGTACGGAGTCACGCGAGCCGACGAGACCGTGAGCTTCCACCCGTTCGACGTCTTCCGCCGGGAGATCACGATCAAGGGGTCGTTCGCCGAGATGACCTCCTTCGGTGCAGCGATCCGCGCTCTGCGATCGGGCCGCGCCAAGACCGACGGCATCATCACGCACCGGTTCTCACTGGACGACTACGGCAAGGCCCTCGACGCCGTGGCGAACGATCGCACGGCCCACAAGGTCGTCATAGTCCCCTAGCCCTCAGATCAGCGCAGACCGTGCTCCAGTCCGAAGAGAGGTGAACACGCATGACGGCGAGTACTCCCGCTGATGCCCACCTGGGCATCGACCTGGGTACGAGCTCGGTCAAGGCCGTACTCCTGAGTCCACGGGGGACACAGATCGCGCAGGCCGAGGCCCCTTATCCCGTGTCTCACAAGCGGTCCGGCTGGGCCGAGAGCGCCCCCATGGACTGGTGGAACGGCACAGCGACCGCGGTCCGCGAGGCAGTGGCCAGAGCGCCGCGGGTATGTCTGGCCAGCATCGGACTCTCGGGGCAGATGCACGGCGTGGTCCCGACACGCTCGGACGGCAGCCCGGTCCGCGATGGCATTCTCTGGGCGGACTCGCGTGCACAGGAACAGCTCAGCACCTATCGCTGCCTACCGCCCGAGACTCGGCGCCGCCTGGCCAATCCTGTGAGCCCGGGCATGGCGGGACCCATCCTCGCGTGGCTCGTCCGCCACGAGAGCGAGGTGGTGGCCGCGATGCGCTGGGCTTTGCAGCCGAAGGACTGGCTTCGGCTCCAGCTCACCGGTGAGGTCCACACGGAGCCCAGCGATGCCTCAGCGACACTGATGTACGACGCCTTGGCCGACACCTGGGCCGCGGACGTCGTCGAGGCCCTCGGTATCAACCTTGATGTGCTACCGGCGGTGCTGCCGTCGTCCGGCTCGGCGGCGGGCTCCCTGACCGCGACCGCCGCCGACCAGCTGGGCCTTGTGCCTGGCGTACCCGTCGCGGCGGGAGCGGCCGATACAGCGGCGGCCAGCCTCGGATCCGGACTGGTAGGCCCCGGGATGGCCCAGCTGACGATCGGCACCGGCGTTCAGCTCGTGACGCCGGCGGAGCAACCGTTCCTCGGTACGTCCGACCCCGTCACGCACTACTACCGCGCGGCCACCGATCAGGGTCACTACCGGATGGCTGCTGTCCTCAATGGCGGGCTTGCCTTGCGGTGGGTCTGCGACACACTCAACGCTTCGTGGGGCGAGCTCTACTCCGTGGCAGGGCAAGCCCCGCACGCCGACGACCCGCTCTTCCTACCCCACCTCAACGGTGAGCGAACGCCGTACATGGACGCCTCCATGCGCGCTGCATGGACGGGCCTGAACCCGCAACACACGCGGACCGACCTCCTGCGGTCCGCGCTCGAAGGTGTTGCTTTCGCCACCGCCGAAGCCCTGGCATCCCTGTTCCCCGACGGTTTGGCTGTTGACCATCTCCGGCTTGCCGGTGGTGGAACGGTGGCCCCCGCGTGGCGCCAGATGCTCGCTGACGTCCTCGACGTCGAGCTCAGGGCGGTTGCCGTTCCGGGGGCATCGGGGCGCGGTGCAGCATTTCTAGGGGCGCGTGCGGCTGGGCTGATCGACGAATCCGTGCTCTTGCGACTGGGGACTCCAGCAGTCACCTCGGTGGTGCGCCCCCAACGTGAAGCCGCCGCTCGTTACCGCGATCGGCGCACCAGGTTTCGACACACGGTCGAGCACCTGCGGTCAGTCCGTCCGTCGTCACGCCGTTCGCTGGCCTGACCCGCTCCCGCACTCAAGCTCACGTATTCAACTCACGCGTTGGGTCTCCCAAACGCCCGTTAGAACCCGCGAAGGGCTCCGGCCCATAACAAGGTGGTGCATCAAGAATGACTCAACCGATCCTCGAGGCGAGAGGACTATCCCGAAGCTTTGGCCACGTCCGCGCGCTCACCGGCGCTGACTTCGACATCTACCCGGGCGAGGTTGTCGCCATCATCGGCGACAACGGGGCAGGCAAGTCCACGCTCGTGAAGGCACTGACCGGCAACCTGGCGCTTGACGAGGGAGAGATCTTCTTCGAGGGCAAGCGTGTCAACATCTCGTCGCCTCAGGAAGCGTCCGCGCTCGGGATGGAGGTGGTGTACCAGGACCTGGCCCTGGCCCCCCACCTGAACCCGGTGCAGAACATGTTCCTCGGCCGGGAGATCCCGCGTGGAGGCATTCTCGGACACTTCGGGTTCATGGACGAGAAGTCCATGCTCGACGCGGCCGTGAAGGGTTTCGCCGAGCTGGGTGGGACCGTGCGCGCACTGCGCGCCCCGATCGGCTCGATGTCGGGTGGTCAGCGACAGCAGGTGGCGATCGCGCGTGCCATCAGCTGGGCCGACAAGGTCGTGATCCTGGACGAACCGACTGCCGCACTGGGCGTCGTTCAGACCCGGAACGTCCTGGACAGCATCAAGCGCGTCAAGGAGAAGGGCATCGCGGTGATTCTCATCTCGCACTCCATGCCGCACGTGCTGGAGGTGGCTGACCGCGTGCAGGTGATGCGCATGGGCAGGCGAGTGGTCACCTACAAGGCCGCCGAGACCACCGTCGAAGAACTCGTCGGCGCCATGACCGGCGCCCTGGACAAGGACGGAGCGGCGGCATGAGCGTCATCACGAAGCCCGAAGATGTTGCAGTCGTTGACTCTCACGAAGGGCACCAGTCGCTCCTGAAACGCCTGGGAAACACCCAGTCCGTCTGGATCCTCGGAGTCCTGGTCGTGATCGTGGCGTTCTTCTCCGTCGCGGCCGGAAGCAAGTTCCTGTCCGCCTCCAACTTCTCGTTGATCTCCCAGAACGTCGCCGTCTGGGCTGTGCTCGGGGTTGGCATGACCTTCGTCATCATCACTTCGGGCATCGACCTGTCTATCGGGTCGGTCCTGGTCTTCTCCAGCGTGGTCGCGGCCAAAGTCATGGAGTCCGTGGGCGGGCAGGGCTGGGGGACGGCCCTCATCGGCATCATCGCCGCGCTCATCAGCGGGGTTGCCTGGGGTCTGCTCAACGGGACATTGGTTGCCAAGGCGAAGATCCCGGCGCTGATCGTCACGCTCGGCACCCTGTCGATAGCGCTTGGACTGGCCCAGGTCATCACCGGTGGCATCGATGTCCGGGCCGTGCCTGCGTCGATGACCGACTTCAACACATACATCAAGATCCTCGGCATCCCGTCCCTGCCGTTCATCGCCCTCATCGTCCTGATCATCGGCGGCATCGTGCTACACCGCACAAGGTTCGGGCGCTACACCTACGCTGTCGGGTCCAACGAGGAGGCAACGCGCCGCGTCGGAGTGAAGGTCGACCGGCACCTGATCCGGATCTACGCGCTGTCCGGACTGCTCGCTGGATTCGCAGGGGCGATGTCTCTGGCGCAGTTCGGGACCACGACCATCGCTGGCCAGTCTTTGACCAACCTCAACGTCATTGCTGCAGTGGTGATCGGTGGCACTTCCATCTTCGGTGGTGAAGGCTCGATCTTCGGCACCGTCGTCGGCCTCTTCATCCCCGCCGTACTCCAGGCCGGGTTCGTCATCATCGGCGTTCAGCCCTTCTGGCAAGGCGTTGCCGTGGGAACCGTCCTGGTGGCTGCCGTCTACGTCGACCAGTCGCGGCGGGCCGCGGCCCTCCGTGGAGCCAGTTCAACCAACCCCCTTCGCGCACTCCTGCGCCGGAGCAAGTGAAAGGAACGTGTCAGTGAGCCGCATCAGCGCAATGAAGTCCGCGGGGGCCGTCGCCGTACTGGCCCTCGTCGCAGCGGGTTGCTCCTCCAGCAAGCCCGCGTCCTCAACCACGGCCAACGGCAGCGCCGCCGCCGAGGCGACCGCTACCTCCGTCGCTGCTCCCGCGAAGGCCAGCAAGAGCTACGACGTCTCGTTCATCCAGGGCGTCGCGGGCGACGAGTTCTACATCTCGATGCAGTGCGGCGTCCAGGCAGAGGCGTCCAAGCTCGGCGTCAAGGTGAACACGCAGGGTCCGCAAAAGTTCGACCCCACCCTGCAGAAGCCCATCGTGGACTCGGTCGTTGCCTCCAAGCCGGATGCCATCCTCATCGCCCCGACCGACGTCACTGCCATGCAGACCCCTTTGGCGGCGGCGGCTGCCCAGGGCATCAAGATCGTGCTCGTCGACACCACCCTCAAAGATCCCTCCATCGCTGCCTCAGGGATCGCCTCGGACAACCTGGGCGGCGGCAAGGCAGCCTTCGACGCGATCAAGCAGCTCAACCCTGACGGCGGGAAGGTGCTGGTCATGTCTACCGATCCCGGCATCTCCACGGTCGACGCCCGGGTGAAGGGCTTCGAGGACGCCGTCAAGGCAGACTCCAAGTTCCAGTACGTCGGCGTGCAGTACTCGCACGACGACCCCGCGACCGCGGCCCAGCTGACCAGCGCGGCACTCCAGAAGGACCCCGACCTGGTGGGCATCTTCGCCACCAACCTGTTCGCAGCCGAAGGCAGCGCGACCGGACTGCGTCAGGCCGGCAAGCAGGGCAAGGTCAAGATCGTCGGCTTCGACGCCGGGCCCAACCAGGTCAAAGCGCTGAAGCAGGGAACCGTCCAGGCCCTGGTCGCCCAGCAGCCCGCGACCATTGGCCAGTACGGCGTCGACGCCGCCGTCTCTGCACTCGACGGCACCGCCGTTCCCAAGTCGGTTCAGACCGGGTTCAGCGTGATCACCAAGGACAACGTCGACGGGGCCGGAGCCAGCGCGATCTACAAGTCCAAGTGCTGAACGCCGTGGGGCCGGTGAACTGGCCCGGCCCCACGGGCCCCGCGGGAATACGGACACGGCGCAGAGGGGGCGATGACGTGGCGTGCTCGCCGCAACGTCGCCCACTTCTGCGCTGAGCAGGGTCGCGGGAACTCCCTGACCGCGGCGCAGGATGGCCGACGCCCCGACCACGTTCTCAGCTTTCATGGCGAGGTCCTGGTAGTGGTCGGCTTTCCCTGGTGGTGCATCCCACGCTTGGCAGCCAGGTCGATCGCTCGTGGAGTCGCCGACGCCGAGATCGCACAACTCGAGAGGAACCAAACATGAACGTGATCGTTGGGTACCGGCCCACGCCTGAGGGGAGAGCTGCCCTGTCCCGGGCGGTGGACGAGACGCGTCGTTTGGGCGGCGCGCGCCTTCTGGTGATCAACAGCGCCGAACAGCCCACTGGGTCGCCGGAGCCCATCTCCGCGGAGCATGGGGTGGACGCCCTCTCGCAGCGCCTGGCGGCGGCGGGCATCGCGCATGACATCAGACAGCTGGACGTGAACGACGATCCGGCCGAGTCGATCGTTTCCAGCGTCTCTGACCCAGCGACCGACCTCATCGTCATCGGTCTGCGCCGGCGCACGCCGGTGGGAAAGCTCATCCTCGGAAGCGTCGCCCAACAAGTTCTCCTCGAGGCGGAATGCCCCGTCCTTGCTGTCAAGGGCACGTGACGTGACCCCAATCAACCGAGGCTTGGCCTCGGTGCCTCGCTGGTCCGACGGATCCACCCTGCAGCAGTCCCATCGGGCCCTCGTGCGAAGTGACGGCGGGTTGATGGTGTGATGAGACGACTCGTTGCGGGGCTGGACCTCGGCAGCACCGGGGTGAAGGTCCTCGTAGCCGACGAGGACGGCACGGAACTGCTTGTTCGACAGCTCCCGACACCGTGGCGGGACGGCCCCGGCGGCACCACTGACATGGACGCCGACCAGCTCATAGCGACGCTGCGGAACCTGCTGAGCTCAGTGGCGGATGATCTTCGGACTCGCCCACCGGTCCGCGATGCCGTCGTGGAAGCGATCGCCATCTCGGGAATGGGGGAAACCGGGTTTCTGATCGATAGCCATGGCGTCGCTGCTGCACCCGGCTTCGCCTGGTTCGACCCGCGCGGGCACCGGCAGATCGACGGCATCCCGAAACACCTCCGAACCCAGTTTGCAGGCCGCACCGGCCTGCCTGTCGGCGCACAGGTGCCGGTCGCAAAACTTCTCTACCTGCGCGAGAGCGGGCTCGGGCTCGGGCGGCTTCGGTGGTTCAACCTCCCCGAGTACGTGGCGGCCTCGCTCGGCGCCCGTGAGGTGAGCGAGTACTCACTCGCGTCCAGGACAGGCCTTCTCGATCAGGACACCGGACTCCCGTGGACGGAAATGCTGGACTACCTCGGCGTCAACGGCGACTTCATCCCTCCGCTTGTCGACGCCGGAACCGTCCTGGGAGCCGCAACAGCGAGCTGGCTTCCCCAGTCCTTCGTCGGTGCGCGCGTCACCGTGGCCGGCCACGACCACCTGGTCTCCGCCATCTCCGGGGGCACCATCCCGGACGACCGTTACCACGTGTCCATGGGCACCGCCGAGGTGCTGCTACGCGTGCTCGACCAACCGATCCCGTTTGAGGCCCGAGAACAGCTCAGTCGGTATCTCATCAACTCCGTTCGCCATGTGGTTCCTGGCAAGCATGTCGTCGTTGCAGGAGTCAAGACCGGTCTCCTGATGCGGCGGGCCCTGCAACTGGGTGGCATCTCCGACAAGAAGGGACGAGACAAGCTGGATGACATCGCGCATGCTCTCCCACTCGCAGGGAGACTCTCGCCCGATGCCATCGAGGTCCGCGGTGCCCGCAACGATGACGGGGTCCTGGCCCTGACGGTCCGTGCGGACGGCGTCAGCCCGGCAGAGCTGTTCAACGCGGTTCTACGACACGGGAACGACGAGATAGGGCGCCTCGTGCACGCCTTGGACGACGTCATACCCGCGGCGCGTTCGACCCTGCTGACAGGCGGCTGGGCCGGCATGAAAAGCGTCCAACGGGCGCGATCCGATGTACTTCCCGACGTCACCGTGTCCCATCGGGGCCAGGAGACCGGCTACGGAGCGGCACTGTTCGCCGCCCGGCTGCTACCGCACCACGTCGGCGCCCAACCTGAGCGTTTGACCGCGACGGGAAGCGCTCCGACGAACCAGCCACCCGCACAGACCCTCGATCGACAACGCCGTGACGAGGCAGAGACCCCCAGAGCCACGCCGCTCCCACACAGAAACTGGAACACTTCCATGAATGAACTGAACACGCTCGAACGACGCGGAATGGCCGCCATCTCGACACCATCCGGCCGAATGCTGATCGTCGCCGCGGACCAGCGAAACGGTATGAAAGCGGTGATGACCGATGCCTCGGACGGTCCTGACTCCGTGACCGCCGAACAACTTGCCGACGCGAAATCGGATCTCGTGCGCTACCTCGGCAACCACGCTCCCGCGATCCTGCTCGACCCCCAGGTGGCACTCCCACGGGTGGTCGACGACTCGACGCTTGCCCGCAACACAGCCTTGGTGGTTGGCATGGACGCGTCGGGGTTCGAGACGGTCGATGGACTCCGGTACACCCGCTACGTCGAGGATGTGACGGCACGTGGCGTGCGGGAGCTCGGCGGTGACGTCGCGAAGATGCTCTTCTACATACGCCCCGACCGGCAAAGCGCGGATTCCCGGGTGGGCGACGAGATACGGGATCTCGTGAAGTCCTGCCAGGAAGAGGGACTCCTCCTGATCGTCGAGGTGCTTACCTACCGGCTGGACAACGAGACCGAGGAGGACTACCAGGCGGCCTTCCCGAGGCTTGTCGTAGATGCGGCCGGGATCGCGGTGGAATGCGGTGCCAAGGTGCTCAAGCTGCCCTACCCAGGGTCGGCACAGGCCAGTGCCGCCGTCACCGCGGCGTCCGCAGGAGTCCCGTGGGCCGTGCTGTCTGCTGGCGTCGACCACCAGACGTTCATCCAGCAGGTTGAGGTTGCCGTGGCCAACGGCGCAAGCGGAGCGATGGCCGGTCGATCCCTCTGGAAGGACAGCCTCGCCGTTTCGCCGGAGGTGCGCGAGCACCTGCTCACCTCGCGCGCCCTTCCCCGGCTCCGTGAGTTGGCGCACGTGGTCGACGGAGGCTCACCTCACGCCTGAGCGGAGGCGGGAGAAGCGGGACGACGCCGGCGAGCGCGGGGGAGCTGCGTCGGTCGGGTTGGTTCGGCAACGACAAGGCCGGCATCGCTGCCATGGTCGAGCATGGCGCGGCGTGACCGGAGCGGACCTGGGCGGTCGAGGGCAGCAACGGCGCTGGCCGCCCGTTGGCGCAGCGGCGCCTGGCAGCGGGCGAGCACGAGGTCGACGTGCCAGCGAAGCTCGCCGCCCGGGCGCGGCTGTTCAACACCGGCCAGAGGCAAGACCGACGCCCAACGCCGACGCCAGCAGAAGTCCTGGGCAGCGCCGGATAGGAGGCGAGCATTGCGACGGTTGATGTGTCCTCATGCGATGCCGTCCGTGCGCTCGTAGAGAAGGCCACGGATCTGGGCCGGGTCACCGGCCTGATCCATGCTGCGCGTGTGTCCCCGTCGCAGGCGTCACCGTCGACGATCCTCAAGGTCGACCTCTACGGAACTCCTCTCATGCTGGAAGAGTTCGGCAACGTCATCGCCCCCGGTGGGGCGGGCGTGTGATTGCCTCGCAATCCGGGCATCGTCTCCCGCCACTCACCGTCGAGCAGAACATTGCCTTGGCCACCACGCCCGTGGAGGAGCTGCTCGACCTACCCTTCCTTCACCTTTACCAGGTGACGGCCATCACGCGCAGGGAGGTGCCGCGCCCGGAACTCGGGTTCAAGTCCGCAGCAGCGCCACCGCGCGAATCGTTGCCGCACGTGCCGCACCTATTCCCCATGTATTCGGTCAGGACCCGGCAAACCGTGGCATCCGTCCTCATCGGCAGCGGGGGACTGGGTGCCATTTTCGCAGGTCACGGCACATCTCAGCGTGATCGCCCGTGCGCGCGGGCCGATGTGCTGTTGAACAAGGGTCGCAGGTTCAAATCCTGTCAGCCCGACCGAAGAAGCCGGCTCTGACCTGCGAAAACGCAGATCAGAGTCGGTTCTGGTTTTGACGTGGAACCGCCGAATGCGATTTCGCAGTCTATGAATCCGCGCTCGTGTCGTCGCTCTCAACAAGTCGCTCGAGCAGTTCGGAGAGGTTGGCCCAACACCGGCGGCTTGGCGATGTAGTCGTCGCGCGAAGCGAGCTCGGAACACGCTGCCTCGGAGATCATGGTCGCACTGTCTTGCGGAAGGTGTGGGGGGTCACACACTCGTATCCGGTGTCCTTGCGGATCTGTCGCCACCGCCGCTCGACGTTGACGACCTGATGCCACGTGCCGTTGCGGGTGGCAAAGACAGCGTCGTTCTCGTTCGGTGTCGCGAACTCCTGGCGCACGCGAAGCAGCTCGGCCGCGAAGCGGGGGAGCACCCCGGTTCGCCGGCTGGCGTCCGACTTCGGCGTGGGCTTCCGTTACGTGCCCGTTCCGGTCTCGGTCTCGATCGTGCCCGACACCGTGAGGATGGGTAGATCGCCATCGAGGTCCAGGTCGCTCCAGCGCAAGGCCAGGATCTCGCCGATGCGACAACCAGTGACGAGCATCAGGTCGATGATGTCGGCCATGTCGTACTTGGGTCCGGGGCGGTCCGCGTTGACCCACCGGCGCACAGCTGCGCGGATCTCGACCAGGTCCTCGACCCGAAGCGCCTTGGTCTCCAGCTTCGGACGGTGAACCCGGCTCGTCCCGCGGGCCAGGTTCGTCCGGATCGCGTCATGTCGAACCGCAAAGGTCGAGCATGGCCCCGAGGACGACCTTGGCCTTGCGTTGCCGGTTCACGCTCTGATCGCGCAACCTCAGCAGGAGCCGGTCCAGCCGACCCGTCGTGGCCTCGCGTAGCTTCAGGCGCCAACACTGGTAGCACCAGATTGCCCAGCACCCGGCGGTACTCGTTGATGGTGGTCTGCTCGGTCGCGGTGACGCGACGAGTGTTGCCATCGGTGTCCCGGAACCGGGCCAGGGCTCGATAGCCGCCCCTGTCACGGGTCGTTACTCGGTGTCACTGATGTGCCCCGCAACGTAGTTTCCCCTTGCGCGGCGTCACTTTCGACCACGTCCGACACTGGTGCACTCGAGCGCTGACTCATGATCCTTGGGTCGCGGGTTCGAGCCCTACCCCGCCCTACGCGGCTTGCATGTCACTCCGTTCGAGGGGTGACATTTCGCCTTCGGTTGATGCCGGACAGTGTTCCGGCTGATGGGTGACACCTTCTTCGGCTGATTCTTGACACTCCCGTTCATAAGGGAGTTGAGCAGGGGTCGGAGCTGCGGTAGAGACGTCCTTCCGCACGATGTGGCTCCTCGTGCCTGGCCTTTTCGCGCGCGGAGCGCGAGAATCGGCGTAGTTGTCGCGACCGGGGGCAGGACGACGTTGGTCGTTTGGAGGCCATTACCGTGTCACAGACCGCGCCGCAGACTTCCCCAACGTCCTCACCGCACCTGTCTCGACAGCTCGGGATGTGGGCGATCGTCGGCTTGGGCCTCGGATACATGACCCCGATGACCGTCTTCGACACGTTCGGAATCGTCTCGGGTGAGACGAACAGCGTGGTGCCCCTCGCCTACCTCTTCGCGCTGGTCGCGATGGTGTTCACCGCGATCAGCTACGGCCGGATGACGCGGGTCTACCCCTCGGCGGGATCGGCGTATACCTACGCGTCCGAGACGCTCCATCCGAACTTCGGGTTCCTCATCGGGTGGGCGGCGCTGCTCGACTACTTGCTGCTTCCGATGGTCAACGCGGTCATCGGCCGCATCTACTTCGAGTCGTTCTTCGGGAATTTCCCGTCGTGGGTGTTCGTCGCGGTGTACGTCGCGGTGATCACCGCATTCAATTTCTACAGCATGAAGGGAACGTCTCGGATCAACGGGGTCCTCGTCGTGTTCCAGATCGTGCTCATCGTCGCGTTCGTCGTCCTGGCGTGGCTCGCGCTTCGGGATGGCATGGGCGAGGGCACGATCTTCACGACGCAGCCGCTGTACCACGCCGGCGTCGAAATGCAGGCCGTCATAGCGGGCGCCACGGTGGTGTGCTTCTCGTTCATCGGGTTCGACGCGATCACGATGTACAGCGAAGAGGCCAAGGCGCCGGACACCGTTCCGAAAGCGATCGTCCTCGCCCTGCTCATCGGCGGCGCGATTTTCTTCGTCGCGGCGTGGTTCAGCCAAGCCGTCTTCCCGACCCTCCAGGGCTTCCAGGTCACCGACGACACGCTTCCCGAGATGGCGCTCAAGGTGGGCGGCCAGTTGTTCAAGATCTTCTTCGTCTCGGCCGCCCTCGCCGCCGTGGTCGCCTCGAGCCTCTCCTCGCATGCCAGCGTGTCCCGCATGATCTACGCCATGGCCAGGAACGGCAGGGGCCGCATCCCCGGGTTCCTGTCCTACATCCACCCGAAGTTCCACACCCCGACGCACGCCGTCATCATCGTCGGCATCGTGTCCCTGCTGGCGGTCTCGTTCTCGCTCGAGTTCATAGCGTCAATGATCAACTTCGGGGCCCTCATCGCGTTCACCGTTGTGAACCTGACGGTCATCGTCTTCTACGCGATCCGCCTGAATCAGCGGCACACGGGCAAGGACATATTCAGAAACATCGTGCTGCCGTTCATCGGCATGTGCCTCACCGGCGTGCTCTGGGCAAACCTGCACTTCCAAGCCCTCCTGAACGGCGCGATCTGGCTCGCGCTCGGGATCATCCTGCTCGTCTACACGACCCGCGGCTTCCGCGAGCCGCTCACGATGAGAATCGAGGAGGAGACCCTCGCCGAGGAGGGCACGCCCGTGCCCCACGTCAAGCACGGTGCCGAGTGAGGTGAGGCCCAATTTTGCATCGCACCTCTCGCTGCACGGGGGCACGCGCAAAGGGGACCCCTTGTGCCCGGGTCGGATCCGGCCCGGAGTGCCATGGCGGCGGGACGAGATCAACCGCGAACGGACCTGGCCCACGCTCTCGCGCGATCTGCCGGCATGGAGGTAGTCCTGCCAGGTTTGAGACTCCGGCAATCCCCACCCCTGATGAGGCGATTGACTTCGAGCACACTGGAGGTCCTACTCTCTTCGCGAGCGGGAGGTAACCGTGGCTACCGTGAGTGTTCGTTACATCGTCGACAACGTGGATGAAGCGATTTCCTTCTACTGCGAGCACCTCGGCTTCACCGAACAGATGCACCCCGCCCCCACCTTCGCGATGCTGAGTCGAGGTGACCTGCGCCTTGTGCTCAGTGCGCCGAGCCCCGAGGGCGGGGGCGGACAGCAGTTGCCTGACGGGACGCGACCCGAGCCAGGGGGGTGGAACCGGTTCATGGTCGAGGTTGATGACCTCGACCGTTCGGCCATGGCTCTCCAGGAGGCGGGCGCTCAGTTCCGCAGCCCAATTATCGAGGGTGTCGGTGGCAGGCAGCTGATAGTTGAAGACCCATCCGGGAACCCGGTGGAACTCTTCTCACCCACACGCGAAGAGGCGAGGCTCGATCTGCCGTGAGTGCGCGCCAACGGCATCCCCTCGAACGACTGTCGGTTCGACAAGAGCGCGGCTGACGCGGGGCTGGTGCGCTCAATGGTCGGCGACGGTTCCGATGGTGACGCTGTAAAGGAAGCACTGAGGAAGCACAGTGCGCACGTGCACGTGGCTCACGTCGGGGTCGCGTAGCAGGCGACGGAGCTCGCCCTCGAGATCTTGGTCCTCGGGCACGAGGGTGTTCTGCGCATAATTCATCGAGCCGTCGGGCCGATAGGCGCGAAGCACGCGAGGCCCGGTGCGCAGTTGTTCTGGCAACGAGGCGTACGTCGGGCCGGGGCAGGCGTCGGCGTGCACGTAGACCGGGCCAACCTCACGCCACACCCCCTGCCCAGCCGGGCTGTAGGAGATCAACATGATCGCCTCGCCGGCACGCGCATACCGCAGGCAGCAGCGCAGCGGCTCGCCCTCGCCGATCGCGCCGGCGACCTGCACCGGGTTCCCCAGGTCGTCGCGCCCGCGGGACCGAACCTCGTCGAGGTAAGCGGCGCCGATCGGCCGAGCCAGGAGCATGTCGGTGACGTGCGTCGGGGTGGCTTCCTCGTTCTTGATCGTGGTCATGCACGCAAGCCTGGTGCCGATCAGGTGAAGACGCTGGCGAGAATCGGACATCGCTGTGGTTTGCGGTGAGGAGCCGAAACCTCGACGCCGGAACACCGCGTCGCGCCGAAAAGGCGCAGGTCGGGGAGCGGTCGGATTGCGGCTGATGAATCCTCTGCCGGGGCCGGGGATCTCCGGCGCCAGGTCGCCCTGGGACGCGAACTGTGGCAAGTAGGGCGTCCCGAGCCGGCGCCCCCTCAAAGATGACCCGTGTGCGTCTGTCCTCGTTCAGGAGGGTGGGCGGACTCTGGTACCACCCGACGAGGAAGGGACCAGAGATGAACGGCACCTATCCCGTACACGTGGACGGCACGCTGGATCCGCAGCTCAGCCGCTGGATGTGGCTGGTGAAGTGGATCCTGGTGATCCCGCACTACGTCGTCCTGTTCTTCTTGTGGATCGCCTTCGTCGTGACGAGCATCATCGCCTTCTTCGCGATCCTGATCACGGGTCGGTATCCACGGGGCATCTTCGACTTCAACGTCGGGGTGCTGCGGTGGACGTGGCGGGTGTCGTTCTACGCGTACGGCGCCCTCGGCACCGACCGGTACCCGCCGTTCACGCTGGGTGAGGCTTCTGGCTATCCGGCGCACCTGAGTGTCGACTACCCCGAGCACCTGTCCCGGGGGCTCGTCTTGGTGAAGTGGTGGCTGCTGGCTCTTCCGCAATATGTCATCGTCGGCCTGTTCGTCTCCGGGGGCGCGTACGCGGTGACGCAGACGGAAAGCGGCAGCGTCACGTGGACCGCGCCGGGGCTGATCGGGATCCTGGTGTTCTTCGCCGCGGTCGTCCTCCTGTTCACCGGCAGCTATCCGCGTGGGATGTTCGACCTGGTGCTCGGGCTGAATCGGTGGGCGCTCCGCGTCGCCGCCTACGCGGCACTAATGATCGACGACTACCCACCGTTCCGGCTGGACATGGGCGGGAACGACCCGGGCACAGAACAGCTCTCGGCGATGCCCGCGGAACGCGGCTGAGGTGCGTCCCCGACCAGGCCCCAAGGTGCTGTGCCGTGGCGGGACGCGGTCGCGGCAGACACGGACGTTGCAGTGTGGTCACGGTGGTGCTGCCAGCGGCACTCTCGGGGTAATTTCCGTGCGTGCGCGGACTGATTCCCTGGGTAGCGGCGGCCATTGTTCTCGTCGCGCTCTGGCCCACGGTTTGCATGTCATCTGAAGGTGGTCCGACCACCTGTCAGAGCGCGGTTTTCCTGCCTCTGCCGTGGGGTGATAGCGCAGATACCTGGGGGATGGTCGTCGCGCTCGGGGCGGCGCTGGTGACTTGCCTCGTCCTGCGCAGGCTACTGCGGAAACGGACCACGGCATCCTGACATCCTCCGTCTCGCCGCGCGGGAACAGAGCGTAGGGGAGTCCCTGCCATCGGCAAGTCCGAGCTCTTACTCTCCGCGGCAGATCCGGGCGAGCGTAGCCACCCGCAACACGGCATGTCTGGCGCTCAGTCTCGGGCCAACTGGATACCGATCGCGACCCCGCCGATCACAATCTCCAAGAGTCCAACTGCGCCCAGGAGGAATCCGATCGAAAGGAACGTCTCCCGATCGCCCCCGCCAGCCTGAGCGATGAAGAGGCCACCAATGAAGGCCGCTAACAGCCCTCGAACGGCATGTGACCATCCCAGGGTGAGAGAAGAGGCATCGCTGACTGCTTTCTGCATCTGCGCAGCCTACGACGGGTTTACCGACGCCAGCTTGAACATCGCTCAACGCGAGGAGACCGGATCTCGGTATGTCGGCGCGGGGCGTTCATTGCATCGCGTAGAACCAACTGCCTTCATAGTCTCGATCCACGGTCTCTTGGGACTGGGTGACGGTCCGAACGCCGGTTACTTGGTCAGGCGTGAACCCCGCTTCCATGAGTGTTGCCCGCACTGCGTCCAGCAGCGGACCCGGTGATCCCATCGCATCTCGCTCGCTGTCGGTCTGGGTGCAGAGCCAAACGCTGAAGGCATCGTCAGGGAATGCCCCGACGTACTCGATCTGCTCAACCCCGTGTTCGCCGAGTCGGTTCAAGAGAAGCGGTTTCGCCACGTCAAGAAGTGACCACCCCGGGTCGTGTAGACCGACTCCCGCCTCCATGACTTCATCATTCCGTACAACCGGATCTCGCATGTCATGTAAACGGAACGCCTCGGTGCGCCAGGGTGGATCGCGGCCGGAATGACGCGTGGTCACCGATACGAGGCCATTAGCTGTCCCGTATGCGCGTGCCTTGCTCCGGCCATCCGACGAATCAGTTCCGATCATCTTCAACTGGGCGCCTCGCGTGATGAGATGGAGTCGGGGAGTCGGGCCGTCGAGTATGGGGAGTGAGTTTCATGCGCATCACTTTTGACACACGGGAAGACAGTTACGAGGACGCACTTGGCGTCCTCCGTCGGGCCTATGGGCGGCATGTCCTGGTGCGTAAGAAGGAGGAATCGTCGGGCCCGAGCGTGCGGGTCGAATCCAACAAGCGCGGAGCAGCGAAGAAGTCATCCCGCGAGTCCACCACCGGTCGCAGCGGGAGGGAGGCTAGAAAGCACCCGGCGAACGGGAGCAGGAAGTCTGTCTCGGGGAAGGCGTCTCCAACCAGTGGGGTCGTCGCGGATTCGTCCACCTTGTCAACAGCCAGGAAGGCGCCGGGCAAGAAGTCGGTCGCCCACAGTGCGCCACCCGCCAAGGGCCGACCCGGAGCGCCGCGGCGGAGGGCCGCAGCCAACACGGCGCCGCCCGGCCAGTCAGAGGCCATTCGGTCGTGGGCCCGGGCACAGGGGATGCAGGTGAGTGCCAGAGGACGGATGTCGGCCAAGGTGATTGCCGCTTACCTGGACGCGCACAAGGAGTGAGGTAGTTCTTCCCTCGCCGCGGAAGGACGCGCCTGTCGGACGCGCGCATCGCGGCAGTTGCGGGCGTTCCGGCGCTGCCAGCGCCTTGGAGTCACCCTGCCGGGCTAATCTGCGTGCGTGACCGGGACCCGCGCTGAGACGAAGACTTCGGTCGACAGCTGGTCGTGTGAGTAGCCATCGTCGGTGGCTGGCCTTGTTTGCTTTGGTGGCCACGGCTAGCTGCTCCACGGCACCCACCACCCCGCGCCACGCTCTCCCTGAGCAGCAGGTCACTCGGTCAGCTGTCGCCTCACCTGGCGCTTCGCAAGCACATGTCTCGGTGAAACAACTAGCCACCCTCGCCGTTCGCGGCGGCGAGGTTGGCCCACTCGCGCTCGACGGCGACACGGTCATCTTTCCGCTCGCGGACCGCGGCTCGGATCGTTGGGGCGAGGTGGCGGCTGTCGACCTGAGGACCAAGAACCAGTCGACGGTCGCGCGCAGCGCATGGCCGGGCGGGTTCATCAACTGGGCGGCGGGCACCGGCGACTGGGTTGCCTGGGTCGACCAGTCACACCGCCAAGGCGACAGCGACCCGAACGTGCTGTGGCGCGTCTGGGTGACGAACACCAGCAGCGGCCGGAAGCGGCTCCTGTCGACGAACGGCAACATGCCGGACCCGTTCGTCCCGCAGGTCCACGCCACCGGCGGCTACGTGTTCTGGACGCAGGCCGAAGCTGACCGTACGGCACGTGAGTACATCTGGAAGGCCGGCGCCGGCGCGCCCCGGACGGCACTGCGTCACGTCGAGATGACCCCGGGTAGCGAGACAGCTGCCGACGGAAAGCTGGTCTACCTCAGCAGGGCTGCCGGCCGTCATACAGGGCACACGGTCGGCGGGGACTGCTGGGCCGTTCCGCTTGACGGGCACGGACCGCCCAAACCGTTGACGCACACCGCGCTGGCGATGGGATGTGCGGCCCACGCGGGCTGGCTGGTCTGGTCGCAACACATCGACCCGACCCAGAAGCCACTGCCTCCGGACGGGGTTCTGGACGACCCGTACCAGATCGTCTCGAGCAAGCTCGACGGCTCGGATCGTCGGACACTGCACCGCGGCTACCTGTCAACGGGGTACCCGGTTGTCGGCGACGGCTTCGTGACCTGGCAGTCCGGCGCTTCAGCGTTGGTGCATGCGCTGTCCTCGTCGGCGCGGACCAAGCTGCCGTCGGGCCTGAACGGCACGAGTCTCCGAGCCGGAGACGGCAGCCGCCTCGTCTACGTCTCCACCGGCGGCGGGTCGACAATCCTCCACGTCGCCAACGTGACGGTGACACGGTAGGAGAAGAGGCCGGGACTTCGCTCGCCACTCTGCGCGCGGAACGCGGCTAGGTCCGGACGTTCTCCATCAGGTGCGACCACCGTTCGGAGGTGGGCTTCGGTCCTAGCAAGGCGAGGAAGGTCGAGTGACCGAGAGATCCCACGAATCAACGGCGTGGTTCCCCGGAGATGCGGTGAGGACCGAGGACGAGGCGCGGTTCGTTGCCCGCTTGCGCGAACGGGCTTCGGCCTTGGGTGCCTACGGAGTCCAGCCAGATGCTTCCTGGTGTCACGCCGTGTTCGTTCCACTCGTCGTCGGGGTCGACCGGGTGGCACGCCAATTCGACAGGTTGCCCGACGGTTGGCCGCGACACACGTCAGGCGGTAGGTCGGGTCAGGCGAACTCTGCGGACCGGGACGAGGCGTAGACGCCGTACTCGCGTCGCGAGGTCGACCGATGCGTTGCCGCGCTCAGCGCCGCAGACGCCATGAGTTCCGGGCGAGCGTCGCCGCCCACAAGGCGGCATGTGAGTGCGCTCCTATGAGTCTCGACGATGAAGTCACTCGGCCCGAGGCTGCGGCTTGAAGCGGCGAACCTCCTGGGGCCAGCCGCATGCCTCCGCGATCTTGCCCGCCCACATCGTGGCGGCCTCGTCATCGGCCACGTCCACCACGGCGAACCCGCCCAGGAACTCCTTGGTCTCGACGTATGGTCCGTCGGTGATCATCAGGGCGCCACTGGTTGTGTCCGCGCTGTAGACCGGGCCGTCCTCCTCCTCCAGCCCCCCGGCGAAGACGTACACGCCGGCAGCCTTCATCTCGTTGACGACCGCCATGGCGAGCGGTCCGCGTCCGCGGAACCACTCCTCGGTGTGGTCGCCCACCCATTGCTGGTTGAAGTAAATGAGGTACTCGGTCACGACGGCTCCTTCTGCTTTGGCGGACCTAGTGGACCGCGTTCACCTACCCCACGAACGGCGACAGGCGAATCCGACACGGTTGTCCCGGAAATGAAACACCGATTTTGGCGTGGCAGCGGAGAGCACTCGCACGCGGATCGGCATGTCCGGGGCGCACGGATCGCGGCAAATGCGGACGTCAAATCGTGCTGGCGTGGCGAGGACGGGGCTCAGGATGGCGACTGCTCCGCACTCACAGCGACGGGCCGGCGTTGCCTTCGACGTGGGTCACCGGTACGTCGGCAACGCTGGCGATGCGGTGCGGCAGATCCCTGATCAACCACCGGGACAATCGACGCGGCAGGGTCGAGACGACGACGCCATCGAAGTGCCCCTCGTGGAGCAGCTCTTGGGCTCGGTCGACTGGCAGTGCGTCGACGACCTCTCCGCTGGCCTCGATCCCGGACCGCCGCAGCCGGGCGAGTTCGTGCTCCAGCCGGGCTTCTGCCAGCACGCGGGCGATCTGGTGTGCGTCCGGGATGAGCCGATCGATCGGTGGGTAGTCCCACTGGTGAGCCCCTTCAGTGTCGGTGACCGGCACTAGGAATCGGAACGTGCTTGAACTTGCGGTGGCGAGTTCGTCCAGTTTGGCGGTGAGCTGTTCGCCGCCGATCGTCTGGTTGGCCACGATGAGGTAGAGGGCCATGTGATCGCTCCCAGAATTGCCGGCGACCGACCCTCGAGTTGTCGGAGCCGGAGCGTCTAGTCCGAGTCTAGGCCCGATCGCCACTGGATCACTTGACCGACCGATTGGGTACAAGATGCGCCTACAGCGACGTTCCGCGATCGCGATGTGCGCTTACCTGTCGGCGGCATGTCAGTGCCGGGGGCAACCTATTCTGAGCCTCGTGTTTCGCACCCTGAGCGCTCTGGCCCTTGCGGTCGGCGCGGCGCTGCTTGCGCTCGTCATTGGCATCGGCCTCAGCGTGTACGTGTCTGAATGGGTGGGCGGTCCCGTTGGGACTGTCTTGTTCGTTTGGGGCGTATCCACCGCGTGGGGCAAACGCAAGAGGATCGCCGAGTGACCGGACCTCGCTAGACGCACCCGATGTGGTCCACGATGAGGATCAGGACTGGGTCGGCCCGAGCAGATCCGTCAGTGGCTGGTGAAGACGAGCACCGAATACACCTATACGAGGACGCTGCTCGGCGTGGAGTTCAGCGGTGCTGACTCGTGGCTCGTGCGGAATCGTCTCGAAGGCAATTTTCCCGGAGGCGTCGTGGAACTGCGGTACGAGTTCACAGTCGAGGGCGGGCTCATCACGAGACTGTCGCCCGAGCACATCCGGTCAGTGGCAGGAACGACGAGCACCTAATACACCTTTACGAGGACCCTGACTCGGCGTGGTAGTTCGGCTGTACTGAGCGCGTGGCTGAGCGCGAACAGTTGTCGAGCGGGACTTGCGTGGCGCGCGGTCGGTGGACCTGCGGACGTGGTAGGATGCGCACGGTGTCGAGATCGTGTGGTCGCTGGTGAGCGGCCCGGAGCACGATCGCGTGACCCCGTCGCCGCGGTTGGTCGCAGCGACCGAGGGTGAGCCTTGGTCGCATGGCACCGGGGGTCGTGGGACCGGCGAAGACGGAGACGCTCGGCGCTGCCGCCGCCGCGTGGCGTGAGTTCGGGCAGACTCAGCGCGCTGCGGGTGAAGGCTGCTCCGCTCGGTCTCGGCGCGCAGGTCGAGTCGAGTCCCGGTCCGGTAGGCCGCACGCGCGGACCGGGCCGCGAATCGGTCGACTTCCTGGACCGTCACCGACCCGCACAACGCCGGCGGACGGAGGTGGCAGTGTCGTTGCAGGCGCTGCGAGACCGATCGACGTACGTAGGACCGCTGATCGGCACGCGCGTCGGCGACAGCGTGACTCGTCCGGCTCGCTGTGAGCGAGCCACCGCGGCGGGCATCGACCACCTTCTGCGTTCTCGGTCGATCCGCGCAGGCCGTCCATGTCGACGTCGGAGGCCAGCGGCGAAGTAGTTGGGGCCCGCCGGCAGCGCCGCGGCCGCGTGCATCTCGTCCGTCCCACGGCACCTGCAGGTTCGAGCGCAGTGCGTCGTCCGACGCAGGTGAACACGACCTTGCAGGACCGGTTTCTGACCCGCAGGGTCGCCCGTGTCGGGAACGGGCGTTGGTCGTTCTCCAACGATCGTGGAGTCGTGGATCGTCCTGGACCGCGGGTAGAGGGCCTGGGAACTGACTCGTCAGGTAACCCGGGAAGTAGTGCCGGTGCACGAACGCCCGACCAAGAACGACTGGCCCTGGAGGTGCCTGCGCCGGGAAGGTGACGTCGCCGCGAACCACGTAGTAGCCGTCATGGACCTGCTTGCCCGCGTCGTTGTGCCCGGTCCAGGTCCACGAGTGCTCAGCCGGAGACAAGCGAACCGAGCTTGACCGGACCCCGCACCTGGCGAAGATGCCACCGCCGAACCCGGGAGTCGGGTAGACCCTCACCGAGTTCACCGTCGCCCGGCTTGCGTCAGGCGGATGACCAACCGCTCCAGCAACGTGCGTCCACCAGTCTTGGTAACCGAGGCGTGCCGACCATCGGCTGCTTGTTTCATTGCGGGTAGGACCGATCCTGGCGAGGCTCGGTCCAGGCGCCCGGCTCGTCGCTCTCATTTCGGCTGCCCACGCTGGTCGTGTGGCTCTCATTTGGCCTGCGCGGGTCGGGCGTCGCCTTAGGGCCAGGAGAGGCTCAAGAAGGGTTTGTGCCACTCGAAGCAGCGTTGCCCTCCCGGCTCGATAACCAGTAGTGGATCGAGCAACGGAGGACTCCATGAGCTACCGAACATCAGATCGCGTGGTCATCGGGATGGACCCGCACAAACGCTCGGCAACGATCGAGGTGATGACCGCCGAGGAGGCCATCCACGGTGGCGGCCGGTTCGGCACCGACCGCGACGGCTACGCCGAGATGCTCCGCTACGGCGGGCGGTGGCCGGACCGGGTCTGGGCGAGTCGAGGGCTGCGCCGGCATCGGCAAGCACATCGCCAACCGGTTGCTGGCCGACGGCGAACAGGTCGTCGACGTGCCACCGAAGCTGTCGGCGCGGGCAAGGGTGTTCGCCACCGGTCAGGGCCGCAAGACCGACGCCACCGACGCGCACTCGGTCGCGCTGGTCGGCACCCGGATGACCGGGCTCCGTCCGGTGGTCAACGACGAGCAGCTCGCGGTGCTCCGGATCCTGGTCGACCGCCGCCGCTCGCTGGGTGAGGACCACACCCGGATGGTCTCCCAGCTGCACCAGCTGCTGCTCGAGCTGATCCCCGGCGGCGCGAAGAAGGACCTGTCCGCCCGCCAGGCCAAGGCGCTGCTCGCCAAGGTCCGCCCCCGCGACGCCGCCGGCAAGACCCGCCGCCGCGTCGCCGCGGAGCTGATCAGCGACCTGGAACGGATCCATGCCCGCAAGAAGGCCGCCAACCAGGAACTCACCGAGCTCGCTCGCCGCCACCGGCACCGGCCTGCTCGACCTGCCCGGCATCGGACCCTCCGGCGCGGCCCGGCTGCTGGTCGAGGTCGGCGACATCACCCGGTTCCCGAACAAGGCGCACCTCGCGTCCTGGAACGGCACCGCCCCCATCGACGCCTCCTCCGGCGACCAGGTCCGCCACCGGCTATCGCGGGCCGGGAACCGGCAGATCAACCGGGTCCTGCACATCATGGCCCGCGTCCAGATCCGCAACCCCAGCGAGGGTCGCGACTACTACGACCGCAAGAAAGCCGACGGCAAGGCACCCATGGAAGCCATGCGCTGCGTCAAACGACGGCTCTCCGACATCGTCTACCAACAGATGCTCAACGACGCCCTACGGCACACGAGGACGGGCCCGGGAGGGCAACAGGGACACGACTCTGACTCCAGCGTGACCGGCTCACATCCCCACACCGGCTCTTCGGACAAGCCACTTCCCGGACCCGCCGACCACCCAGCCTAAGACCCCGCTTCGCAGCACCGGTTGACACAGAAGGGGGCCATGTCCGGACGCGCGGATCGCGGCATGACAGTGCGTTGGTGGCTGAGGGATTGCGCCAGACTGAAGACATGACGGAGCTTCGACCGGCTGCGAGCGGGGCGCCGGCGCAATGGTTGCTCGGCGCTGAGGTCAACTGGTCGGATCTGGTCCGGTACGGCCCACCAGGCTTCGACGTGTATGTGCGTGTCGCCTTCCTCTACCAGGCGGAAGGCGTCGACCCTGCAGGAGAAGACCCTGCCCTTCGTACCGCACTGACGACGCTCGCCGAGTACACCGCGACGCCTGAGCGTGCGTACGCGGCGATCTGGGAGGGCTGGACGGGCCGGGACCCGGCTCCTGAAGCACCACGCGTGGACATTCCCAATCGAAGGATGTTGCTGTTCACAGGGCGCGTAGAAGTCATGAGAGACGCACCGACTCTGGCGTGGTACGGCTCCGCGCAGGGATACCAAGAGCCGCACCTCGTGTGGCCAGAAGATCGCGCCTGGTGCCTCGCGTGTGAGGTGGACGAGGAGATCGAGTTCAGCGTGGGATGTTCTGATGACGCGGCTCAAGCTCTGGGCAGAGCCCTACCTGGCACTGTTCGACGGGTGCGCTACGGGGAGCCAGCACCGATGTACCGCGATCCGTCCTAGCGCGAGCAGCATGCGCTCATCTGCATGATGGTGCGCGGACAGCGGCATGTCCGGTTGTCGCGTGCTGGATGCGGGCCATTCGGATGACGGGCAGTGTCTGCGGACTTTGCCAATGGATCCCAATAACCGAATCAATGCGGGCCCTCGCTGGGCATACTGAGCAAATGCCAGCCGAAGACAAAGGCTTCCTCGTGATTGTGCCGGTCCCCGCCCTGGTCGCCGTTCTCAAGCACGCGGAAGACCGGAAGGGAAGCCCGCTGACGGAGTCTGAGGTCCTTGACATCAGGGACGGAGCGACGTGCGTGAGGGTCCCGTTGGAGGCGGCCATCGAAATGGCTGAGACACGTGGCTATGACGACATCGCACCGGAGACGTGTTGGGAGGACTGGCAGGAGGTTCGACTGCTCCTCCAGTGAACGGCGTCAGCCAGGAGACCGAAAACGCGCGGATCGGGGCAGACATCCGGGTTGCTCTCCGGAGGCAGCATCCTTGCGATGCGCCGGGTCAGAACCCGCCGCCGTAGGCCATCGCCGTCAGGAACGCCAGGCATCCGAGGCCGAACGCCCAGGCGGATGCCATGCGACACGCCAGCCCCCAGTCGCGCCCCACGAAACGAACTGAGAGCAACGCGACCACTGCGCCCAGGAAAGGGGCGAGCGCAATGGCGAACACGGTGAGCATCCAGATCACCCGTGCACCAGTTAGGTAGGACTGGTTCTCGTCCGCGAACAGATACCAGGCCGGACCCATCGTCAGCGGAAGCAGCGCCACTGCGCCAGGAACCAAAGAGCCCACAAGAAGCAGCACGCTGCGCCAGTCCTTCGTGGGCGGCACTTCTGCGGTAGAACTCATGCCCCCATTGTGGCGGTTCGCCAAGGCGCGCGTCCGACGACGCATGCGTCCGCTCATCGGCAGTTGCGCGCGGATAGCGGCATAGAGGACGTATCAGATGCACCTGACGGCCGCGGCCCGTCACTCGTTCTCGCGATCCGAGGCGCTCTGTAGTGATGGTTCCGTCCATCGTGGCTTGCGCGTCGCCAGGGCGCGCCCCGTTGACTGTTGAACCTCGTCTCTAGGTTCTCGACTCAAGTCGGGGCTAAGGTCGGCTCGTGCGCGACAAGCTCGTGCGCGATCGTGGTAACCATCCTGGATTGGATGGGCTCCGTGGCGTGGCAATTCTTCTGGTCCTCGGCCAGCACGCCCCGACGAGGCCGCTCATCGACGGCTTCGTCGGTGTGACTGTGTTCTTTTGCCTGTCGGGGTATCTCATCACCACCCTATTGGTCCGCCAACTCCAAACCGGCACCATCGATGTGCGGGCGTTCTATCGCCGGCGCGCGGCGCGCCTCTGCCCAGCGTTGGTGACGGTCGTAGCGGCGACGATCGTGGTGCTGCTCATAGGTCGAAAAGACCTCAGTGTCGGACAGATTTTCGCACCCGCTGGCGCGGCTGTTACATATACAACAAGCCTCTTTGACTGGACTGACCACGTTTTCGCTACCAAGGACTACTTCAACTACACATGGTCGCTCTCGGTCGAAGAGCAGTTCTACTTGCTGTGGCCGTTCGCACTGCTCTGGGGCTATCGTCGCGATCCTCGGCTGTTCGCTGCGCTCACCGTGTCTTTCATCGGGGTCACCCTGGTGCTTGACCTCTACCTCGGCTTGAGTCGAGAGGTGCAATACGATCCGCACGAGTATTTCGGGAGCGACACAAATGCGCTGCCTATCCTGGGCGGCTCATTGCTCGCGATTGTTGTTCTGAACGGTTGGCTGTCTCGGACGGTTCGGTATCTTACGCCCTGTGCGCTGCTAGCCGTCGCCCTCCTGCCCGTCCTGGCATGGCGGAACGACACCTATCGTCCCTCCCTGGTGATCGTCGCGGGGACCGGACTGACGCTCGTGACGTTGATCGGTGTCGTGACGCGGCCGCGATCAGCAGCTGGGTCGCTGCTGGCAAGCGGCCCAATGCGGTGGCTGGGCGAACGGTCGTATTCGATCTATCTCTGGAACGTCCTGGCGCGAATCGCGATACTCACTTTGCTCGGACATACGGTCGTCGGTGATATCGCCTGGATTGCCATGTTCGTAGTTCTGGCCGAGGCGAGCTTCCGGTTCGTCGAGCGCCCGCTGCGCGCTAAATTTGCGCGGAAATCTGCTGTGTCCGGCCCCCCGATTTTCGGTCCAGTTGGTGCGAGAGTGCCGCGCGTGTTTTGATCCGTTGTGGGAGTTCGGATGCCCGGTAAGCGGTACTCGACCGAGACTCGGTCGGCGAGTGTCCTCCAAGGCTGGCGGGTTCCGTCAGGCGATCAGCCACGGAACCGGCGGTCGCTGCCCCTGGGCCTGGTGCTCCGGGCGAGCGTAGCCGCCCTCAACGCGGTAGATCCGCGCGTCGACGGTTGAAGGGCCGTCAGCGACGTTGGCGCAACTGCTTCGCCCGGATCGCGGCGAGCAGACCGACCACCGCGGTGACCGCGAGAAGAACGACTGCCCAGGCGACTCCCAAGGAGAGGACACCATCCGACGCGACGTTTTGGATGAGGTCTCCGTCGAACAATCCGGCCATGACACTGATGACGCAGAACACGCTGAGGAGGACAGCCGCGATCAAGCCGATTGGAGGCCGCGTGTTACGCGCGGCTAACCACGCCAGAACAAGTTGTGCCGCCCCGATCGGCAGCGGCACTGTGTTCTGGGTGTCGAAGCCCCACGCCTCGTTGAACGAGTTCGCACCCGAGGCGAGGGCAACGAATCCCCCGATCACGTCACAGACCAGCAAGCCCAGCATGGCGAGGAGGAGAGCGCGCCCAGAGGTCACCGACGGCGCGGACCGAAGGCGTTGGAGGGCTGATGGATGGTCGCGACCCGGCGTTACAGGCATAGGGAGAGTGTCGCGCAACGCCCGCTCATCGGCAGTTCCGAGCTTTCACCATCAGCGGCATGTGCGGGTGCTTCTCCGGCAGACTGGCGGGCGTGCGCTCAACAATGGCAGAGCATCAGTGTTGCGCGTAGCCGTGTTTGTGATCGATGGTCACGACATCGATCTATATCCGCATGCCGAGGGGGCGGCCGCGGTGATCGAGGGTCACGACGCCCTCAGCCTGGACTACTTCGGCGCGGACGGCATCGTCTACATGGCGACCGTCGAAGGCCCCGAGTGGGGACCCGTCACGCTGCATCGAACCCAGGACAACCGCCTCGACGACTTGGTCCGCCTGCTTCGCTCAGAGGCAGAAAGCAGGGGCTTGTCGCTGCCGTCTGAAACTCCAGACGACCCCGAGGCGATCTGGGGAGCGGTCCTTGCCGCACAACAGGAACAACTGGAGATGCGCCGATCCCAACGTCGGTGGTGGAAGCGACACGCCACGAAAGAACCGCCCTCGGAGTGAATGCTCGCTCATCGGCACGTCCGGTTACCTATCGGCGGCAGTTGCGGACGTCCTTGGTCGGATGGTCATGCTCTAATCCCACCCATGCACGAGGTCGTTGTCGCGGCGCTGGTTCGCGACGGTCGAGTCCTACTCGTCCTCCGGAGTCCGAACCGCCGCGCCTACCCGGGCGTGTGGGATCTGCCCGGCGGACACATCGAGACGGGCGAGACAGAGCTGGCTGCGCTCACCAGGGAGATGCACGAGGAACTGGGCGTGCAGATAGCAACAGGCTCGGCGATCCAATTGTGTCGGCTAGACGCAGGCCGCGGAGGGGAATCCGTACGCCTCAGCGCCTGGCTTGTCGGCGAGTGGCAGGGGACACCGACAAACGTCGCTCCCGATGAACATGACGAGATCCGTTGGTTCCGGCCTGAGGAGTTGCCTCCGTTCGCCCACGAACTCTTGGGCACGGCGCTGGTGGAAGCGATACGGGGTGCCCGCGCCTGAAATTCAACGCGCTGTCATCGGCACGACCGGATGAGCGGTCAGGTGCCGGAGGCCATGTAGGCGGCGAGGATGTAGTTGGGGTGTCGGTCGAGGTTCTTCCGGGCGCGGTCGTAGCGCATGGTGGTGCGCGGGTCGGCGTGGCGGGCGGCGATCTGGACGTCGCGCAGGTCGACTCCGGCGTCGAGCATCGTGGTGACGAAGGTATGCCGGAGCATGTGCGGATGCATGCGCGGCAGCCTCACGCCGGCTTCCTCAGAGAGACGCCGTAGACGCCGGGTGGCGCAGTGCCGGTCCATCCGGGTGCTGCGGGAGGTCAGCAGGATCGGGCCGGTGGCCCGCTCGGCGATGGCTCGTTCGATGGCGCGGCCCACGGCAGGCGGGAGCGGGACGAGCACGACCTTGTCGCCCTTGCCGCGCACGCGCAGCACGCGGTGGCCGTGCTCTTCACCGAGGTCCCCGATGTCGCTGCCGGTGGCCTCGAAGATGCGGAGCCCCAGCAGTCCGAGCATGGTGACGAGCGCGAAGTCGCAGCGGTTCGCCGAGTGTTTGGCGGTGGTGAGCAGCGCCTCGAACTGGAGATGGGTCAGTCCCAGCGTCGGGGACTCGGCGGGCACGTTCGGCCGTCTGACGTACTCCGCCGGTGAGTGCTCAAGCACCGCGTCGATCACGCAGGTCCGGTAGCAGCCGGCGACCACGGACATGCGGCGCGAGACCGTCGAGGGCCGGTACCGGCGCACCTCTTGAAGCCAGCGGACGTAGAGCTCGATGTGCGGCCGGGTGGCGGCGAGCGGATCAAGGTCGTGAGACTCGCACCAGTTCAGGTAGCCGCGCAGATCGGACTCGGTGTGGATGCGGGACTGGCCCTTGAACCGTGCGAGGTAGGCGGCCGCGGCCAACCGCCGGACCTGAGAGGTGCTGACGACGACACCGGAGACGGCCGGGCCCGGTTGCGAGTTCTCCATCGCCACAGTGCGGCGCCAGCATGACGGCGAGTCAACCCCGTTAGGCCTCACCATCTGCGGCAGATCCGGCCGTCGTCATGAGGATGAACAGTGCTCGAGAGACCCGTTCCAGGTCCCTCTGAATCGATTCGCGATCAGCGCAGCACAAGACTGTGTAACGCTTCGGCATGGCGGAGCGAAGAACGGGCATGGAGCGCACGTGCGACATCCCCACGATCGGTCGGGACCCAGACGCCTTCGAGGCGTTCTACCGCGAGCACCTGCCGTGGGTACGCCGGTTCGTCGCCAGGCGGATCGACGACTCGCACTCAGCCGCTGATCTCACGACCGACATCTTTCTGGCCGCCATCAACGGCGCCGAGCGGTACCGTCCGGAGCACGGTGCACCACGGGCGTGGCTCGCCGGAGTGGCCCGCAACGTCGTCGCCGACTACTTCCGGCGGCAGTTGCGGGAGGCCCGAGCTAACTCCCGCCTAGTCGGACGCGCGTTGCTCGACGAGCACTCCGCCGACCGGATCGCCGCGCGCATCGACGGGGAGCGGCTCGCCCGCCAGCTCTACCGGTCACTGGCCGGCTTGCCCGAGAACCAGCGGGCCGTCGTCGAGCTCGTCGCCGTAGACGGACTCACCGTCGCCGAGGCCGCGCAGGCACTCGGCATCACCACCGGGAACGCCCGAGTGCGCTACCACCGCGCTCGCGCACGGCTTCAACACGTCCTCCCGAATCCGTTCGAGGTGATCGCATGAACACGCTGACGACTCAGCAGCCTGACCGAGAGCTCGACGCGTTCGAGACACGGCTGCTCCTTGACCTTCGTCGCGAGGTGTCGGACCCGACGCGCTCTGCGCCTGCGGCGCGACGCGGACGAGGTCGCCTCGCCGTGCTGGCTGGCGCCGCAGCGGCCTCCGTCGCCGGTCTCGTCATCGTGCCCGGTCTCGGCACCGCTCCGGCGTACTCCGTGTCCGAGGGCAACCCCGGGGAAATCCACGTCGAGATCAACCGTCCCGAGGACGCGGCCGGACTCGAGCGTGCCCTCGCAGAGCACGGCATCAAGGCGGACGTCACCTACCTCCCCGACATGGCAGAGTGCGCGCCCGGCCGCTATGAACCCGTGGACCGCGAGGTGGGGATGACGCTCAGCATGAGCGAGGAGCAGGTGACCGTCACGTTGTCACCGGGTGCGGTCCGAGAGGGCGAGACCTTCGTGATGGTCTGGTCGGTCGAGCCGCTCTCCCATGAGGAGCTGGTGGCGTCGGACACAGGAGACGGCGTACGCACGGTGAGCGGCTTCGCGTCCAACGTCACCGCTGACATCACCGCAGGTCGTGTCCTGCCCTGTCGTGTTCTCCCCGCCCGGGTCGACTGACCCCCGGCACCAGGCCGCCATCCCGAACGCCCGAACAGCGGCAGATCCGGGCGAGCATAGCCGCCCTCAACGCGGCAGAGCGCCCGTTCGCGCAGCGGCTATGAAGGTTCGTCAGTCGACTTGGGCCTTCGCTGGAACTCGGCGCGAAGCCCACGCTCCAGTTGCCACAAGCCTGTCACGGCAAGCGCTACCGCGACGGGCAGCGCTGCCGCGTCGTCCCCCGAGACCGTGCCAAGCGCGTAGGCGACGAAAAGCAAGGCCAAGCCGGTGAGGACTGAGTACCACCCCGCGCTAAGCACGCCCGTGGACATCAGACGAGAAACTGCCGCTCGCGCGAATCCCATGCGCATGAGAGTAGTGGTCGTCTCTCCGCCTCGACAGCCACTTGAGGAACGCACCCATCTCGGCATGAGAGTGAAAGCGGGTCCCGAAGACGGCCACGTCGAGGCATGTGCTGACGGAGGAAGTGCTCCGAGCAGGAGTGTCACACGCGACGCCCGTGTTTCGATGTGAGGCGCCAGGTGGTCTCCGCAGTCAGGCCGGGGAGCTTGTGCAGGCCGTCCAGTGCGGGCCGACGAACTCGGGGAACCGCGCGCCGAGCCGGTTCACCGGAACGGTGGCCCTCTCCACCACCGGGCTGGTGAATCTTTGTCCGCCGCGGCCGAGCTCGTAGATCCGGCGGGTCACCCGGAATCGCTTGCCATCCTTGGTCTGCGCGGCTTGGGAGAGGAGGAGCCGCCCGTCGGCGTTGCAGCCTGCTCCCCGTGGGTAGATCAGGCCACCGCCCTCGAGGATGAACGACCCGTCCGGCTGGTCCGGGACGTGCAGGGCGCGGAGCCTCCCGCCGGCGAAGTTGAACATCTGCGCGAGCACGGCGTCGGCCGCGGCCCCGGTGTCGACGACGATTTCCGCGCCGGGCCGCTGACCGAGATGCGGGAGACCGACGACCCGGGCGCGGATGCCCTTGATCGGCACAGCGGCCGGGATCAGGTGCGCGGAGTAGGTACCTGCTCCGGTCACGTGGACGCCGACGAAGCCGCGGCAGGGCTTGGCCGCGCCAGGAGCGGACGCGGCGGCCACCGTGTCCGGCCTCCCGTCACCGGTCACATCGACCCGCAAGTGCGACCTCTCCAGCGCGCGTCGTACCAGCGCCTGCCCATGGGGGCACTCCGCCGAACCGTGGACCCGCGCCCTGGGCTCCACCGTCCCCCCGCAGCCCGACACCGCGACCAGGCCGATCAGCAGGATGCTGGCCGTCAGGCAGCTCCTACGACGCGTCAGCGGCTCCCCCTGTGACGGTGACTGACGCGCGACCGGCCCGGCGCTCCACGCGGAAACCATCGTCACCTCCAGGGGCCTGCCGGCGCCGTACGGTGAACCCGGCCAGCCCACACGGCGTGCGGAGCAGGGGTGCCGCCACCGTCACCGTCACCGTCCCTCCAGCCTCACCGGGCGGGTCAGCTGGTGCCAGGGTCCTTGGTCCTGCGGACCGCGGCCGCAGACTTTCGTCGCCAGATGCTTCGCGAAGCTCGCGGTAGGCACCCGGACAGCGCATCGGTGGAGGCGGCAGAAGAGGCCATCCAACTTCACGCACGTCGGCAGAACAGAGCCTGCCGAAGCGGCCCGACGAAGGCCATTAGATCCGGTAAACGGCCGACCGCTCCGGTTGGCCCCGAAGAGGGACACAGCAGTTGGGCCGCTCCCCGCCGGGGCGACCAGCGGGGTCGGTTCTGCGGTTACTCGCAGGCGCTGCCGTCGCCGTCGCGGTCCAGGTGCGACCCGTAGCCCGGGTCGCCGCGGTGGATCGGCGCGGCGCCGGCTGCGCGGACCGCGTCGCAGTTCTCGTAGTAGTAGACCTTGGCTCCGCCGTTGCCCGATGACTGCGCGGGCTCCGGCGTCGCGTGCCTGGTGGGCTGCTGGGTCGACTGTTGGGTCGAGGATGCGGGGCGGTCTGGGTAAGCCGGTCGGCGCACTGGTGCTTCAGATGGTCCACAGCAGGGGTGCCGGGACCGGGCCGACAGTGCTTGGCTGGCCTGTGCGGGGGTTCCGACCACCCGAAGTCCCGAGGAGGGGCGATGGATCTACCTGCCAAGTTCGAAGACCTGCAAAAGAAGACCGCCGACGCGAACGCCTCGGTCAAGAGCGCGGTGTCCGAATCGCGCGATCAGTTGCGTCAGCGCATCGAACAGGCTCAGGTCGATCTGGACCTGGCCGACAAGGACGCCAAGCAGAAGGCTCAGGCGGCCACCGACCGCGCCGAGAGCAAATGGGCGCAGATGAGGGTCGACGCCAGCTCCAAGATGGAGAACGTCAAGGCCAAGATCGCCAAGCGCAACACAGAGATCGACGCGAAGATGGCCGAAAACGACGCCCAATGGGCCGAAGCCGACGCCCAGGACGCCATCGACTTCGCAGCATGGACCGTCGAGAACGCCCGACTTGCCGCCCTCGATGCCCTGGACGCCCGCATCTACGCCGAGGAGCGCGCCAAGGACACCGCCAACCAGTAACAAGCGATCCCTCCAGAAGCCCGGCAGGACCGGGCTTCTGGCCCATCGGCTCCAGGCCACCGGTTCTGCCCCGGCGCCCCTGTCGCACCGCACGACCCGCCGCGAACCGATGGAGACGTCATGAACGCTCAGCACACCCTCCCCCTGCCTGCTGCCAGGCACCCGGCCCTGCTCGACGCGCAGCTCAAACGCGCCCAGAGCCTGCAGCTGAGGATCGCCGACCAAATCACCAAGTTCGCCGGCTGGATGGCCTTCGTCTACCTCCACGTCGCCCTCTTCGCGATCTGGATGCTGCTCCTCGAACACAAACCGTGGCCGCCCCTCACGCTCGTGGTCTCCCTCGAGGCGATCTTCCTGTCTACCTTCGTGATGATCGGCCAGAACCGACAGGCATCGTTCCAGCAGGCCAAGGCCGACCACGACTTCGTCGAGCAGGAGCTCGAGCTGAAGACCAACACCGACCTCACCCGGCAGATCCACACCCTGGTAGTCGAGCTCAACAACAAGTAGGCCAGCCAGAGAGTTCCGGTCCCGATCATCGAGCCAGCACCTGACGCGGTTCACTTTCACTCTCGGCGGCAGATCCGGGCGAGCGGGATCGGTCACTGAACGGTGTCAACATCTGGCGAGGCGAGTGAGGCGATGAGCGCGCTGCCCGGCAACGCGGTCGATGAACTCCTCGGGGCGGGGGCCCAGGCAGCACCTGTTGCCAGGCCGACCGGACAGTGATGGGATGGTTACGCTCGTGCTTCGGACCGCGGGAGAAGGTGACCGCCAGGCGAGGAGGCACCGCACCCAACAGCACGACTCGAGGGCTATGGTCGCGGTGCGGCGCGGAGGCCCGCCCCCTCAATTCCCATTGGGTGCGGTTGAGCAGTAGTTGTCTGCTGACTGGAGGGCTGCCGCTCCTGATCACGGAGACACCTATGGATACCTATCGAGCCGCGCAGGTCGCCACCGCCAACGGCGCCTTCGAGTTCGTCGAGCGTGAGGTGCCTCACCCGGGCCCCGGCCACGTACGGCTGGCCGTTGAGGCCTGCGGAATCTGCCACAGTGACGACTTGTTGGTGAGCGGAAGCATGCCCGGTGTGCAGTTCCCGCTGGTTCCGGGGCATGAGGTGGCCGGGCTCATCGAGGAACTCGGCGCAGAAGCCCAGAGCAGCAACTGGAACGTGGGCGACCGCGTGGCAGTGGGTTGGTTCGGAGGCAGCTGCAGGCTTTGCACGCCCTGTATGCAGGGCGACTTCATCGTCTGCGACAACCTCAAGGTTCCCGGCCGGGCCTACGACGGTGGCTTCGCCGAGACCATGATCGCGCCGGTCGACGCCCTGGCCCGGATACCCGACGCCCTGCCGGCGACCGACGCGGGACCCATGGCCTGCGCGGGCGTCACGACCTACGACGGACTGCGGCGCAGCCCCGCCAGACCCGGCGATCTAGTAGCCGTTCTGGGCATCGGCGGTCTTGGCCACCTGGGTGTCCAGTACGCAGCCGCCATGGGCTTCGAGACGGTGGCCATCGCCCGGGGAGCCGGGAAGGCCCACATCGCCAAGCAGCTCGGGGCTCATCACTACATCGACAGCACGGGAACTACCTCGGTCGCCGATGCCCTGCTATCTCTGGGCGGCGCCAAGGTAGTACTGGCCACCGCCGGCAACTCCGACGCCATCGCGGCGACGGTCGACGGCATGACACATCGAGGCGAGCTCGTGGTCATCGGAGCGTCTCCCGACCCCGTGGGTATAAGCCCGGGCCAGCTCATTTTGCGGGGCAGGACCGTGCGCGGCCACCTGGCCGGTACGGCACAGGACGTGCAGGACACCATGGCCTTCAGTGTCCTGCATGGCATCCGTCCCACAGTTGAGACCGCGCCACTGAGCGAGGCCGACGCGGCCTATCAGAAGATGCTTTCCGGCGCCGCCCGCTTCCGCATGGTGCTCACCACCGGCTGACCTGTGCCTCGCGGCCGTGAACGCCGTATCGGGCCGGGCGGCCGGAAGAGGGATCAGGCAGGTGCGTCGGCGCTGCCTGGATCCTTGGGGTGGGACTGCAACTCGGTGATGGCCGAGCTCATCCAGGGTCACAACGGCAGAGTCCCGAGCACCTTCTGCCCGAAGCTCGGCCTCGTCGTCGGCGCGCCACACACCGATGCTGCGCAGTTCCCCTAGCGGGCGCCCCAGACGATGAGATGTCCTGCGGCCGCCAGTTCCCTGGCGCGTACGGCCTCCGCGGCGCGGATCCGGTCGACCTCGGCCGGATCGGTACCGTCCGGGACCGTCGTGGGCGGGATGATCGCCGCACCGCCGGCCAAACCGCGGCCGTCGACGCTTTGCGGGCGGGGTAGGCCCACCCGGTTGGACGCGGCACGATGGGTCGTACCGATAGCGGAAGGACAGAACCGGACCACGGGCGCCCAGCGACAGCCAGGAACTCCACAGAACGCTCTCGTGGGCGGAGGGTGCCGTCCTTGGACTACCTCGCCGCGCATGGCCGTTACGACCGCTAGATCGAACATCCGCACATCGGCTACTTGTTGCATTGCCTCATGACCGTGGTCTGGCGAGGCTCGGTCTAGGCGCCCGAGCTGTCGCTCTCACATCGGCTGCCCACGCTGGTCGTGTGGCTCTCATTTGGCCTGCGCAGCCCGGGCGCTTCCAGGGCAGGGAGAGGCTCAAGAGGGGTTTGCTCAGCTCGAAGTAGCGTTGCCCTCCCGGCTCGACAACCTGTGATGGATCGAGAACCGGAGGACACAGATGAGCTCTGAAGATCGCGTGGTCATCGGGATGGACCCGCATAAGAGGTCGGTCACCATCGAGGTGATGGCCGGCGACGAGACCGTGCACGGTGGCGGCCGGTTCGCTACCGACCGCGTCGGCTACCAGGCGTTGCTGCGCTACGCCCGGAGGTGGCCGGACCGGGTCTGGGCCATCGAGGGGTGCGGCGGGATTGGGCACCATGTGGCGATGCGTCTGCTCGCCGATGACGAAGAGGTCGTGGACGTGCCGCCGAAACTCTCGGCTCGGACCCGGGTCTTCGCCACCGGTCAGGGACGCAAGACCGATGCCACCGACGCGCACTCGGTCGCGCTGGTCGGCACCCGGATGGCTGGGCTGCGGCCGGTGGTCAACGATGAGCAGCTCGCGGTGCTGCGGATCCTGGTCGACCGCCGCCGCTCGCTCGGTGAGGACCACACTCGGATGGTCGCCCAGTTGCACCAGCTGCTGCTCGAGCTGATCCCCGGTGGCGCGAAGAAGGACCTGTCTGCTGCGCAGGCCAAGGCGCTTCTGGCCAAGGTCCGTCCACGTGATGTGGTGGGGAAGACCCGGCGACGGGTGGCCGCGGAGCTGGTCAGCGACGTGGAGCGGATCTATGCCCGCAAGAAGGCAGCGAACAAGGAACTCACCACGCTCCTGGCCGAGACCGGCACCAGTCTCACGGACCTTGCCGGCATCGGGCCCTCTGGCGCAGCGCGGTTGTTGGTCGAGATCGGCGACATCACCCGGTTCCCCAATCGCGACCATTTCGCGTCCTGGAACGGCACCGCACCCATCGACGCATCCTCCGGGGACCAGGTGCGCCACCGGCTCTCGCGAGCCGGGAACCGGCAGATCAACCGAGTGCTGCACATCATGGCCACCGTCCAGCTCCGCAACCCCGGGCCAGGCCGCACCTACTTCGACCGCCGCAAGGCCGAGGGCAAGACCTCCATGGAAGCCATGCGAGCTCTGAAGAGACGGCTCTCCGACATCGTCTATCGCCACCTTGTCGACGACGCCATCAAGCACTCAAGGACGAGCCCGGGAGGGCAATGGGGCAACGACTCTGACTCCAGCGCGACCGGCTCACATCCCCACACCGGCTCTTCGGATCAGCCACTTCCCGGACCCGTCACAACCAAGCCTAGAACTCCATTGCCGACTGCGTCTTGACACAGAGGGGAGCCAGTTCCGTGCACCATCAGCGGCATGTCCGGACGTTCGTGGAAGTCCGGCCGACCAACTGGCTAGCGCGTGTGGGTGTCACCTCGCGGCGGCTCTTTCATGTCGAAAGCCGACTTCAGACCTCGGATCGCGGGCCAGAGGATGACCGGAAAGATGATGATGACCGCTAGGGCACCGAAGCCGAGCATCCACAAGTCACTGTCCGACCAGAGCGGCCAGGCGACCGAACCGATGAGACATAGCGCGAAGAGGCCGTAAGCCGCCCACACCCAACCTTTTCTCATTCCACCAGCGTAGGACGATCGCCTGACGACAGTCCGCTCATCGGCACGATCGGCTTCACTCTCGGCGGCAGATCCGGGCGCGCCCTCAACGCGGCATATCCGGACAGCAGCCTGCCTACTCTCGTGGCTTGACCCGCACCCAACCAGTCGGCTTCACGGAAGGTTCCGCTGACGATGGGTACGGGCGCAGCCGAGCAGTGTGGACGTCGTCGAGGGATTCCCCGGTGGCAAAGCGGAAGCCTCGGCATCGGGCGCAACGCTCGACATGAGGCAGGTAGTCCGCGTGGAGCGGCGGAGGGCCATACGGGACCCACCGGTGCCCGAGTGCTCGGCACCTGAGTCGAAGCAACGCGTTCACGAAGGCAACATAGCGGCTGGCCAGGCCATGACGACCCCAGACTGAACGTCCGGAATTCGGCATGATCGCGTTTCGCTGGCCGCGGCATGTCAGGACGTTGTGCCGGGCTCCCGACGGGCCGATACCGCCGGAGTCACCTTGATGATGATGTTTAGGTCATCGACCCAGCAGCGGATCCGGTCGACGCGTAGATCTGTCGTGATGGCAACGGTGTCCGCCGTGATCTTTTCGACAACGTAACCGGCGGTTGCGGCTGCCCGCTCGGCTGCGTCGAAGTCCAGTCCTACGAGGGACTGGGCGAACTTCGCCGTACGGCGAATGGCGACGTCGAGCGCGACCAGGTGGGGGTGTTCTTGAGACTGCTCCACTCGCCCATGATGCCCCCGCTGTGCCAGGTCCGGACATCGGCTGCTTGTTTCATTGCGGGTAGGACCGATCCTGGCGAGGCTCGGTCCAGGCGCCCGGCTCGTCGCTCTCATTTCGGCTGCCCACGCTGGTCGTGTGGCTCTCATTTGGCCTGCGCGGGTCGGGAGTCGCCTTAGGGCCAGGAGAGGCTCAAGAAGGGTTTGTGCCACTCGAAGCAGCGTTGCCCTCCCGGCTCGATAACCAGTAGTGGATCGAGCAACGGAGGACTCCATGAGCTCAACATCAGATCGCGTGGTCATCGGGATGGACCCGCACAAACGCTCGGCAACGATCGAGGTGATGACCGCCGAGGAGGCCATCCACGGTGGCGGCCGGTTCGGCACCGACCGCGACGGCTACGCCGAGATGCTCCGCTACGGCGGGCGGTGGCCGGACCGGGTCTGGGCAGTCGAGGGCTGTGCCGGCATCGGCAAGCACATCGCCAACCGGTTGCTGGCCGACGGCGAACAGGTCATCGATGTGCCACCGAAGCTGTCGGCGCGGGCAAGGGTGTTCGCCACCGGTCAGGGCCGCAAGACCGACGCCACCGACGCGCACTCGGTCGCGCTGGTCGGCACCCGGATGACCGGGCTCCGTCCGGTGGTCAACGACGAGCAGCTCGCGGTGCTCCGGATCCTGGTCGACCGCCGCCGCTCCCTGGGTGAGGACCACACCCGGATGGTCTCCCAGCTGCACCAGCTGCTGCTCGAGCTGATCCCCGGCGGCGCGAAGAGGGACCTGTCCGCCCGCCAGGCCAAGGCGCTGCTCGCCAAGGGCCGCCCCCGCGACGCCGCCGGCAAGACCCGCCGCCGCGTCGCCGCGGAGCTGATCAGCGCCCTGGAACGGATCCATGCCCGCAAGAAGGCCGCCAACCAGGAACTCACCGAGCTCCTCGCCGCCACCGGCACCGGCCTGCTCGACCTGCCCGGCATCGGACCCTCCGGCGCGGCCCGGCTGCTGGTCGAGGTCGGCGACATCACCCGGTTCCCGAACAAGGCGCACCTCGCGTCCTGGAACGGCACCGCCCCCATCGACGCCTCCTCCGGCGACCAGGTCCGCCACCGGCTATCGCGGGCCGGGAACCGGCAGATCAACCGGGTCCTGCACATCATGGCCCGCGTCCAGATCCGCAACCCCAGCGAGGGTCGCGCCTACTACGACCGCAAGAAAGCCGACGGCAAGGCACCCATGGAAGCCATGCGCTGCGTCAAACGACGGCTCTCCGACATCGTCTACCAACAGATGCTCCACGACGCCCTACGGCACACGAGGACGGGCCCGGGAGGGCAACAGGGACACGACTCTGACTCCAGCGTGACCGGCTCACATCCCCACACCGGCTCTTCGGACAAGCCACTTCCCGGACCCGCCGACACCCAGCCTAAGACCCCGCTTCGCAGCACCGGTTGACACAGAAGGGAGCCATGTCCGGTAAACGGGGGCCGGCCCAGCTCGATGCCCCGGCCCCGCAGATGCGACGAAAGGACGCAGCAACGCCTGGGTGCCCAGTGCGAGGTCGCGCCGGCGTCAGGACGGCGGAACGCTGCCGCACGCGACGGTGCACAGCCGCGGCCGGTCGCGGACTTCGTTCAGGGCTATGTAACCCGCATCTCACCTAAGCCTAGTAACGCAGTATGGAATTGATCGTTGAGTCGCGTATGACCTTGCCCGCAGACCGACTCGCCTACCGGTTCCGCAGCCGCCTGCTGGCCGCCCTCGTGGTGCTGGCCTCGGCGCTGGCCTCGACCCTGGCGACCGGTCCCGTGGGTGCCGTCGCGGCCGCGATGACGCGCCCTGAGCTGCTGCCCGACTGCGCCTACGGCGCGTCCGCCCCCGGCCTCCGTGGTTTCGAGTCCCGGGTGCGGCGCGACGCCTGGGGGTACGCCGACGGGCTGGCCGACGCCTCGGGCGCGGATCGGCGCACGGCCGCGCGCACCTTCGCCGCTGCCGAGGTCGGCTACGTCTACGGTCTGCCGCTGGTCGAGCTGCACGACACGGTCCGCCAGTTCCGGTTCCGCAACACGATCGTCAGCGTCGCGGCGCTGACCACCCCGGAGTCCCGGCGCGTGGTCTCGCCCAACGTCGACACGGCGTACTCGGTGGGCTGGCTGAGCCTGACCCAGGGGCCGCTGGTCATCGACGTGCCCAACACAGGCGGCCGCTTCTACACCTTCCAGTTCATGGACGGGTTCACGAACTCCTTCGCCTACGTCGGGTCGGGGGTGACCGGCACCAAGGCCGGCTCCTACCTGCTCGCGCCGCCCGGCTGGTCCGGCGACGTCCCGGACGGCGTGCACCTGCTGCGCAGCCCGACGAACACGATCTGGCTGCTGGGCCGGACGCTGGTCGACGACGCTGCCGACCTGAAGCGGGTCAAGCCGCTCCTGGAGAAGTACACCGCCACTCCGCTCGACGCCTGGCGGCTGGGCGTGAGGGGCAAGTCGGTCGTGTTCGACAACCCGCCTCCGCAGCCGCAGAAGCCCGCGACCCCGCAGGGCACCGACTTCGTCGCCACGCTCAACCAGGAGACGACGATCGACCCCCCGCCGTCCGCGCAGGCCTGCCTCCTGAAGGCACTCGCTCCGGCGGGCGTCGAGCAGCCCGACACCTCACCGGGCGCGGTGGCCGCCGCCGACACCGCCAACCAAGTGGGCAACCCGCCGGGCTCGGACGCGGACACCCCGCAGAACCGTGCCGTCGGCGCGGGCACCTCCGCCGCGGTCAAGCTCATCCGGGGCGCCGCGAACCGCTACCGCGCCACCACCTCTGCGGGCAACCGCGGGTGGAGCGTAATGGTCGACCCCTGGATCGGCGACTTCGGCCGGAAGTACCTCGGTCGCGCGATCATCGCCACCGACCTGCTCGGCGCCAACGTCCCGCGGATCGCGACCTATCCCACGAGCTACTCCGACCGGCGCGGACGCCCGCTCAACGGCCGGCACCGCTACACGATCACGTTCCCGAAGGGACACCTACCACCGGTCCGCGCGTTCTGGTCGCTGACGATGTACCAGCGCAACAACTACCTCTACGACAACGCGATCGACCGCTACGCCGTCGGTGACCGCGACCGCGGGCTGCGCCGCAACGAGGACGGCTCGCTGACGATCTTCGTGCAGCACGCGAGGCCGCGCGGCGCGAAGGCCCGGGCCAACTGGCTGCCCGCCCCGGCTGCGTCCTTCCACCTGATCCTGCGGCTCTACCTGCCGAAGTGGTCGGCGTTGAACGGCACCTACCGGATCCCGCCGTTCGTCTGGGTGGACTGAGGCAGGGGTTAGTCGAGAGAGCCGACCGGCGTCATCCGCCGGCGCTGAGGGCTGCCAACGTCATACTGGCGGAAGGCTCATCCTGCGCGGCTACTGCGCGAAGGTGCTCCTGGCCGACGCTCGAGGCGCGCACATCGGGAGTTGCGCGCGGACGGCGGCATGAGAGTGCGTTCAAACCAGGATTGGCTAGCCGTCTGCCTTGCTGGGCCACTCGCCGTAGAGCAATGTTTCATCGGCAGCCGCGCCGACGTTTCGATACCCCGCTCCGGTCTCGCAGAGATCGTGCGTCCTCTGGTCGACGGTCATCAAGAGATCCTTCCGGGGGCCGTCCGGCGGAGAGTTGGGCGGGTGACTGTGCGTGAAGTTCGCGTCCGCCTTCCAGACCAGCCTGATGTTGAGGAAGCGATTGTTCACGTCACAATCCGAGCCCCGATCGAAGGGCGTGCCCTGGGTGACGAACGCTGTGGCACCGATGAACGTGCCGATGACCTTGCTTTGCTCACGTTTCGCAATCGCCGTCGCTAGTGAGCGCTCCTGCGGTGTGAGCGACCGGTGGTGGTCGCCGGGATGCGCACTCGACGACCGGCTAGGCGCGGTCGTTGGTGCGGTCTGCTCCCCACGGGCATACGCTGCCGTCGAGAGCGCGGGCTGTCCGGTGCCACCCGTTGAGCATGCCGTCAGCATCACGGCCAGGAAGGCCACTGCGATCGCCCTCATCCGTCACCCTCCCTAAGTCCGCTGCGACAAGCCGTCAGTCTGACGTAAGTACGCCCAGGTTGGCTCCCACTCCAACGACCTCACATCGGCAGACATCCCAGGTTCTGCCGGTGTCAAGCGGCGCTGCGGTTGTGGTGACTCCAGGCGGTGTGTTCGTCATAGCGGGTGCGGGTTTTGAGGCAGCCGTGGAGGATGCCGACGAGCCGGTTGGCGAGCTGACGCAGGGCGGAGTGGTGGCTGGTCCCGCGGTCGCGGAGTGCTTGGTAGTAGGCGCGGGCGCCGGGTGAGCCGCGCATGGATCCAAGGGCCCATTGCTGTAAGGCGTCGGCGAGGCGGCGGTTGCGGGCGTAGCGAGCAAGCACGATCTTCCTGGCCCCGGACGCTTTGGTGATCGGTGAGGTGCCGGCGTAGTTCTTCCGCGCCTTGGCGTCGGCGTAACGGTCGGGGTCGTCACCGAACTCACCCAGGACCCGGGCGCCGAGGACGACGCCGAGCCCGGGCTGGCTGGCGTAGATCTCAGCGTCCGGGTGCCGGCCAAAATGGTCCGCCACCACCGTCCCGAGCTCGGCGATCTGGGTGTTGAGAGTCTGCAGGATCGCGACCTGTCCAGTCACGATCGCCGCGTAGGCCGACTCCACCGCGGGCGACCGATGCAGCTGCTCGGCGTGCAAGGTCTGGTGGATGCGTGCGGCCTTGGCGTCGATGTCGCGACGGTTCGCCCGCCGCAACGCCGCGGCGATCTGGCCGCGGGTCAACCGGCTGGCCCTGGTCGGGTCGGGTGCCTTGGCTAGCAGCTCGAGTACGTCGCGAGCATCCAGGTCGGCGAACGCCTCGATGGCGGCGGGGAAGAATTCCCGCAGCGCCGCGCGAAGCCGGAGCAGGTGCCGGGTGCGGTCCCAGATCAGGCTTTGGTGGGTGCGGGCGACTAGCTTGACCGCCTCGGCATCCTCGGAGTCGCCGGCGACCGGCCGGTGGTGGTGGCGGTCGAGTCGGACGATCTCGGCCAGCAGGTGGGCGTCGGCGGCGTCCGACTTCGCGCCTGAGGTGGAGTGCCGTTCCCGGTAGCGGGCCACCGACATCGGGTTGATCGCGAAGACCTCGTAGCCGGCCGCGACCAGTGCCGCAACCCACGGGCCACGGTCGGTCTCGATGCCGACCTTGACCAACGCCTGGGCCCGCCCGGGTTCGAGGTCGACCCACTCCTCGGGCAGATGCGTGGCGATCAGCGCGTGTAGGGCGGCAATGCCGTCGAACCCCTCAGGGAACCGCCGGCGTGCCAGCATCCTGCCTTCATCATCGACGACTTCGACGTCGTGGTGGTCTTCGGCCCAGTCATCTCCTACGAACAACATCAGCGCTCCCTCTCGCTCCGGCACTTGCAGGTGCAGCAGCACGGAGGAGACAGCCGGCGATCTAATGGCCAAGTGCTCCCATCGGTAATGCGGGGCACGACATCCCAGTAGCGGTTTCCGTCTCCTCGCGACCAGCGGGCGCACGGTCTGCCGCAGGACCTCAATGGGCCGATCCGGTAAGTGCTGACCCGCCGGCCGCTACCAGAACCGAGCCTGCCGAAGCGGCCCGACGAAAGCCATTAGATCCGGTAAACGGTTTCGAGCCGGGCCAGGCACTGCTCAGACCTGCGGCCATCGCGGCGGTATGACGCGAGGTCAGGCGTGAGGGGGCTGAGTCGCCGTCGTGGCTCAGGGACGGAGGATCTGCCAACACGCAGAGGACGCCTGTCGTCCGGAATCGGTGCGAGGCTGGGGACATGGGTATCGCGGCCGACTGCTCGGTCACTTGGAGCCAAGCGCTGGCCTGGCGGTTGGAGCGACACTTGCTCGACCCGGTTGGGTCCGAGCCGGTGGCCCGCGTCGTACGCCGGCTTGGTGCGGTGCTGTCGATGGACGAGTCCCTCGCCGAGCTTGCCGTGAGGACCCGCTGTACGAGGTCGCGGCCCGGGGAGCTGGCGAAAGCGCTGGCGGACGGGACGGTGATCAAGGTGTTCGCATTCCGCGGGTCGATGCATTACCTCTCGCCCGAGGACGGCGGCATCTACCTCGCGCTCCGATCAGCGGGGCGGCAGTGGGAGCTGCCGAGCTGGGTGGAGTACTACCGGCTCACCCCGTCGGACTGGCCCGGCTTTCGGGCGGCTGTGCGCGAGGCGCTCAGCGATGGGCCGTTGACCATCCCTGAGCTCGGTGACGTGCTGGCCAGGCACCGTGAGTACCGGCACCTGAAACCGGTCTTCGACGAGGGAGCGGGCACGCTGGTCAAGCCGCTTACCTGGCAGGGGGACATGAGCTTGGGGCCACCCCGCGACGGGCAGCACACCTTTCAGCGCCTCGACCTCAACCCGACGTGGCGGGGCGTCCCGGACCTCGACGACGCGGGTCCCCGGGCCATCACGGCATACCTGCGGACCTACGGGCCGGCGACTTTCGACCACATCCACTACTGGCTAGGCAACGGTCTGAGCGCCGGCCGCAAACGGCTCGATGGCTGGCTGTGCGACCTCCGCAACCAGCTGGTCGCGGTCGACGTCGAGGGCACCACGGCGTACGTCGTTCGCGAGGACGTCGACTCCCTCGGCGCCGCGCGGCCCTCGAACGCTGTGCGCTTCCTTCCCGGGCACGACCAATGGGTGATGGGACCCGGCACCAAGGACGTCCACGTCACCCCGCAATCGCGACGGGACCCCGTCACCCGCAAGGCCAACCTGGTCGCCGTCGGCGGTGTCGTCTGCGGGACATGGGCGCGGAAGGGCGACGAGCTCACGGTCACTTGGCTCGACGAGCGGAGGCGACCCGAGGGGGCCATCAGGCAGGAGGTCGCGCGACTGGCCGGCATCCTCGGCCGCGACCTGCAACCGAGACTCCGCTGATAGCTGCATCGAAGTGTCACCGTCTCCTGGTCACTTGATGGTTACCGAGAGCGTTTCCGGCGCGCCACGGATGCCCGTCCTCCACCAGAACGGGACGCCGGTCGCGGTGACCGATGTGGGACCGACGGACTGCCGAGGGGGAAGTGCGCTGGGGACCCTGTCCGGCAGGCAGTGGTATGACGCACCTCAACCGAATGGGTGTCAGCCGGGTCCTACACGGCCAGCGGCATTCGGAGGAAGGAGTGTGCTCGACCCACAAGGCCGCCTCCTCTTCGCTCAGTCCTCGATCTGCGCTGCGCCCTGCCGCCTCAACGCATCGAGTCCTTCCCGCATGGCCTGCAGCTTTTCCGGGGAGTGACCGACCCAGTCGACGAGCTCGCCGACGACGCGCAGCGGCTCGCGGGTGCGGAAGGATTGCGTCGGATTCCCGGGGAACCTCTTGTTCGTGACGTTGGGGTCGTCCTCGAACTCGCCTCTCGGCTCGACGATGTAGATACGCCCGCGGCCCGCACCCGCAGCGAGCTCGGCGCCCCAGGTCGCGGCGTCGAGGGTCGCGGTGAAGTAGACGTAGTTCATCACTCGACCCTCCTCGAAGTTCGACTCGCGGCCGGACATCAGCATCTCGCCGACGGCGAGATCCGCCTTCGTGCCGTGCAGGTAGACACCGGCCTCGTACACCTCGAAGGCCACGGGCTCCCTCGCGACGCTCATGCGCCGACAGTAGTCGGAGCACTAGGTGTGATGCCCGGCCACAGGACCGCGTTACCTGGTCGGGCCGCCAAGGTTCGCCGGTGGGTCCTCGACCAGGCCGTGGTCACGGGCCCACGCCGCGGCGTCGACGCGGTTGCTGGTGCCCGTCTTGCGGAGCACGTTGGACACGTGCACCCCGACGGTCTTCTGTGAGATGAACAGGGCCGTCGCGATCTCGGCGTAGGAGCGTCCGACGGCCAGGTGTCGGACCACCTCGAGCTCGCGCGGAGTGAGCAGTTGCGCGGCCGCGGGCGCCTGCCCGTCGACACCGCCCGGTCCGCTGACGGGTCCGGTGGCCGGGTCGGTGAGTTCGATGCGGGCCAGGCGGGCGAATCCAGCGACCCGGCGCTGCAGTGTCGTGGCGCCCATCTGGGTGGCCAGGCGGTTCGCGCGGCGCAGCGGGTCGGCCACCCGTGTCCGGGGTGCGCCGGCGCGGCCGAGGCTCTCGGCCAGCCGGAGCAGCGCTTCGCCGGCGGTGTGCTGGAGGCCGGCGGCGACGGCGTCCGTGGCGGCGGCCGCCCAGAGGTCCGAGGCGTCGGCCGCTATCCTGCAGGCGGCCCACCTCCGCGTCGTACCAGGCGTGCCAGGCGCGGTCGACCGGGTCAAGCTGCTCGAGCGCGAACGGTTCCCCGTACTGGGCGCGGATCGACGACCAGCCGTTCCAGCGCCTGCAGCGCTGCGGGTCGGGTGGCGCCGCCCTTGGTTGGCGGGAGGACGGCCCAGTCGGCGGCGGCGCGCGCACCCCAGGCCAGCAGCGAGTCGACGTACTGCGGCTCGGCACGCGCATGCGGCGCGAGCGTGTCGGTCAACATCAGCATCGCGTCGCGGGGTCGGCCGGTGGCGAGCAGGTACTCCGCGACCGCGCTCGATGCGTGCAGCCCGGGCTGATGCTCAAGCCGGGGCACTAGGTCACGGGCGGCGTCCAGGTGACGTTCGGCGCGGGCCAGCTGGCCCTGACGGACCGCGGCAACGACCGCCAGGGTGTGCGCCTGCGCACCGGCGACCCCGGCGGGCCGGGTGGCCAGCATCTCGCGGAGCAGCCGGTCGGCGCGGAGTAGGTCGCCACAGAGGAGCAAGCAGTAGTGCGGCACCGCCCGCCAGGTAGAGGGTGAGGCCGCCGAAGCCGACCTGCTGGGCGGCGGCGTGCCCCTCGAGCAGGACCGTGGCCTCCTCCGCGATCCGTCCGCGACTGTCCAGGGCGTTCGCCTGGGCCAGGCAGGCGAGCGCGAGGTACTCCGGTTCGCCGGCCTTCTCCGCGAACCGGACGCTCTCGGCCGCGTCCCGCAGCACGGAGTCCTCCCCGAAGTAGGCCAGGGTGCGGGCCTTGAGCGCGTAGGACACCTGTGCGGGTTCGCCGCTACGGCGCGCGGCCGCGACGGCCTGGTCTGCGTGCTCTCGCGCTCGCTGGGTCTGCCCGTGCCACGCCTCACTCTCGGCCAGGTCGGCCAGGGCGTGGGCGCGCTCGGGGCTGTCGGGGTACGCGGATGTCAGGTCGACGACCTTGGCGAACTCCTCGACGGGCGCTCCGTCGACGAGACCGGAGGTGAAGGCGGTCGCCGCCCACAGGCTCAGCACCCGGGCGGCGGCGAGCGGTTCGCGGACGGGGTCGACCAGCTGCCGCGCCCGCTCCAGCATCCGCAGCGCGGCGGGTTCGTCGCCGGCCCACCGGGCGACGTGCGCGGCCGTCGTGAGCAGGCCGGTCTCGGGGCCGTACCGGGCACGGACCTGGGGACTGGTGCGGCGCCACAGGGCGACCGCGCGACACCGCAGGGTCGCCTCTTCCCGGTACGCCTGCAGCCGGGCGAACTGGTCGGCGGCCCGTTGGGTGTACTCGAACGCGTCGTCGTAGCGGCCGGCGTGCTCGCAGTGCACGGCCCGGTCCGCCAGCGTGGGGGCGTCGACGCCGACACCCAGCTCAGTGCCCAGCTCAGTGTCCAACTCGGCGCGTGGGTCGACGGAACCGGCGTATTCGTCAGCGTCGTAGGTGTCGGCGAAGGCGGCGTGCAGCGTGCCGCGTTCCTCCGGCGAGAGCACGCCCTCGACGACCTCGGCCAGCAGCGGGTGTCGGAACCAGACGTTTCCTGACTGGTCGGTGGTGACGATCCCCAAGGTCGCCGCTTCGCGCAGGTCCGCCCGAACCTCAGCGTCGCGCGGCCGACCCGTGCGGTCGGGTCTGCCGTGGTTGGACAGCTGGTCGACGCCGTCGACGCGGGCTGCGACCCGGGCCAGCTGTCCGGCGGTGGTGGGGTGGCCGGCGATCGACAGCAGCAGCACGGTGTCGCGGGCGGTGCTCGACAGGCGGTGCCAGTTGGCGAGCAGGGCGGTGCGCAGCGCCTCGGGGAGCCCCGCGGGGAGGGCGGCCGCGGCCGGGTCGATCCCCTGGGTGAGCAGCTCGGTGAAGTAGGCGTTTCCGCGGGACCGGGCCTGCACGTCGGCGACGAGCTCGGGTCGCGGGTCTTGGCCGAGCAGGAGCGTGACCTGCTGCTGGGTCTCCTCGAGGGTGAACGGGGCAAGGGCGAGGTCGTGCACGGTCGGGAGGCGACGCAGGTCCGCGAGCCAGCCGTGCAACGGATGGCCGTCGGGAAGCTCGGTGTCGCGGAACGTGGCCAGAACCGTCAGACCGCGCGGTCCGGGTGCGCTGGCCAGGTAGGTGAGCACGTCGAGCGAGGACAGGTCGGCCCAGTGCAGGTCGTCGGTCACCAGGACCACGGGCGCGTCAACACTGAGCACGTTCAGGGCGGTCTCCCACGCCGCGAGCACCCGCCCCGGTGACGGGTCCGACTCGGCGGGCCCGTCCGTTGGTGGCAGGTCCTGGACAGGCGTCCACGCAGGTGTCCAGAGCGGCGGCTCCGCTGGTGCGTGGTGCGGCCGGTTGTCGCGGCGGCTGCGGTTCATGGCCACGTGCGGGATCAGCGGGGTGAGGGCGGGAGCCTGCGCGAGGATGCGTCCGATCTCGTCGTCACGACCATGCGCGCCGCCCGGGCCGTCGTCGTCGGGGGCGCTGAGCCAGGACTCGAAGGCGGTGGTCAGGGGGAGGTAGGGCGCGGTGGTGGTCGCTAGCCGCAGGCAGCTTCCCCACAGGACGCGGGTGCCAGCGGCGGTCGCGTCGTCGGTGGTCTCTCGCAGCAGTCGGGTCTTGCCCACCCCGGTCTCGCCGTGTACCAGCACGAAACGGGGGTGCTCGGCGGGGGCGTCCAGGATTTCGCGCAGGCGCCGGCACTCCGAGACACGTCCCGCGAGTGAGGGTCGGGTGCCGGGGGTCCGGTCCACGCGGCCATCTTGCGTCCGGACTAGGCCGGCAGTCACCCGCGCATTCGGGGCATTCGACGGTAGACGCGGGCGTAGGTGACACGGCGTGGCCCGGATCTGAGGTCTGGTTCCCGATGTGGCTTAGGGCGACCGGGCGGGAGCGTGAGTGGCGTCCACCGCTCCCGGTGAGGAGACCGATATGAGCACCTCCATCCGCGTCACCGCCACCGCCCGGCGGTTTGCCGGCGTCACTGCGGCAGCGGCAGCCGTTCTGGTCGCGTTGCCGTTCAGCGTCTCGCCGGCCGTCGCCCGCGAGGCGCTCCCGGCGGCCCGCGCAGCCGCGCCTTGGTACACGGAACCGCTGGGCTCGCTGGGCGGCCGCACGCTCGCGCAGTACGTCGCCGACCATCAGGCACTCGTCCTCGGACCGGTCCGCGGCTGAGCCCGAACGTCACCGGCTCGGCTGGTGGTTCGGGCCCGAACAGGGGACGGGCTCGAGCCGCCGGCCGTCGGGCAAGGGAACGCGCCTAGACGCGGTTGAGCGTTTCGGGCCATGGCACCGGTGGGGAGGCGCCGCCTACGGTGCCAGCGATTGCCGCATGGGGTGGCCGGGGAACTCCAGCAAGCAAGCTCTCTCGCGCAACGACTTGCCGGGTCTCCCGATGTGACTGAACCGGGCGTCGAAGTAACCTTCACGAGGGAGTCGTCTTATGTGGTCCATCGACTCGATGCGCCGACAGGGCGTGGTTGCTGGTCTCGGCGTGCTGGCGTTCGTGCTGGCAGGGTGCACCGGAGGGAGCGGTGCGTCGACGTCGTCCTCCTCCCAGAAGACGGTCGTCGGAAAACCAGTAAGTGGCGGAACGGTCAGCTTCGCGCAGACACCGGGCGCGATTCCGAACTGGATCTGGCCTTTCTCGAGCCTGGCTTACTTCAGCGTGTACAACAGCTCCAACCTGCAGCAGCCGATGTATCGGCCGCTGTACTGGTTCGGCGGGCACAACGAGCAACCCACCATCGACTACGGTCTCTCGGTCGCGAAGCCGCCGGTGTACGCCTCCGACGGTCGCAGCGTGCGGGTCACGCTGAAGCCGTGGAAGTGGTCGAACGGCGAGCCGGTCAACGCCGACGACGTGCTGTTCTGGATGCACATGGTCAAGGCGGAGAAGGACAACTGGGCCGGGACGTCACCGGGCGGGTTCCCCGACAACATCACGAACGTGACCAAGACCAGCGAGCAGGACGTGAAGTTCACGCTGGACGCGAAGTACTCCAACAACTGGTTCACCTACAACGAGCTGTCTCAGATCACCCCGATGCCGATGGCCTGGGACATCACCCACGCCGGTGCCGCCGCCGGCAGCGGCGGCTGCACGAAGGACCAGTCCCAGTGTCCGGCGGTCTACAAGTTCCTGATCGGCCAGGCCAAGGACCAGCAGAGCTACGCCAGCAGCAAGATCTGGGGGGTGGTCGACGGACCGTGGCGGCTCGGCAGCTACAGCTCATCGGGCAACTACACCCTGGTCCCCAACAAGGCGTACTCGGGCAGTCCGAAGCCGCAGCTCGACCAGGTCAAGTTCCTCCCGTTCACCAACGACTCCGCCGAGTTCAACGTGCTCAAGTCAGGCGGCACCATCGACCTGGGTTACATCCCACCCCAGGACCTGCCCCAGAAACGGGCCGGTGCGGCACTGCCCGCGACCAACCCGGTCGGGGACGGGTACTACCTGAGCCCCTACTACTCCTGGTCGTTCAACTACTTCGTGCCGAACCTCAACAACCCGGACCTCGGGCCGGCGTTCCGCCAGCTCTACGTCCGCCAGGCGCTGGCGCTCACGTTGAACCAGCCGCTGGGTGTCGAGAAGGCCCAGCGTGGCTACGGCTACCCGAACTTCGGCCCGGTGCCGGTGCGGCCGGCCAGCAGGTGGCTGAGCCCGGCCGCGAAGCAAGGCACGCCCTATCCGTTCGACCCCGGCAGGGCGAAGGCGCTGCTGACCGGGCACGGGTGGACCGACCAGGCCGGCGTGATGACCTGCACCCGGCCCGGCACCGCCGCGAACCAGTGCGGTCCCGAGGTGCAGCAGGGCACACGACTCTCGATCAAGTACGACTACGCCTCCGGTACTCAGTCGCTGGACCAGGAGATGCAGCAGTACAAGTCCGATGCCGCGAAGGCCGGCATCGAGCTCAAGCTGAAGCAGGCGCCGTTCAACTCGGTGATCGGGGAGGCGGTGCCGTGCAAGCCGAGCCAGGCCGCCTGCGGCTGGCAGATCGCGAACTGGGGCGGAGGCTGGCTCTACGCCCCGGACTACCTGCCCACCGGTGAGGCGCTGTTCGCGACCGGTGCGGGCTCGAACCCGGGCAGCTACAGCGACCCGACGATGGACCGGCTCATCAAGGCGACCCTGCAGCAGAACGGCACCGGGCCGCTGTACACCTACGAGGACTACGCGGCCAAACAACTGCCGGTGATCTACCAGCTGAGCACCTACGTCATCAACGCCAACTCCACTCACGTCGGCGGCGTCGTGTTCAACCCGCTCGCGACGCTGAACGCCGAGTACTGGTACCGCACGAAGTGAGGGGGCGTGACGGTTTTCCTGCTTCGACGGACCGTGCAGGCGGTCGTCGTGCTGCTGCTCGTCTCCTTGATCGTGTTCGTCCTGCTGCACCTGCTGCCCGGCGGCGCGGCCCGCGCCATCCTCGGCCCGAAGGCGACTCCCGCGCAGCTGGCGCACTTCAACGCCGAGAACGGTCTCGACCAGCCCGTGCCGCAGCAGTTCCTGATCTGGCTCGACCATCTGATCCACGGCGACCTCGGCTACAGCTACCGGCTCAACCAGAGTGTGTCCTCCCTGATCGCGGAGAAGCTGCCGAAGACGATCGTGTTGAACCTGCTCGCGCTGGTGTTCGCCGTCGCGATCGCGGTCCCCATCGGGGTCGCGCAGGCGGTGCGCCGCAACGGGCTGTTCGACTACGCGGCCACCTTCGTCGGGTTCGTGTTCTACTCCACGCCGATCTTCTTCCTGAGCCTGATGCTGGTCCTCTGGTTCTCCCTGAACCTCGGCTGGTTCCCGGCCCAGGCACCCCAGGGCGCGACGGTCGCGGAGATCCTCAGCGAGCCGGCCGGGCTCGTCCTCCCGGTCGCGTCGCTGGTGCTGCTCGACGTGGCCCTGTTCAGCCGGTACATGCGCTCGGCGACCCTGGACAACCTGGTGCAGGACTACGTGCGGACCGCGTACGCGAAGGGCGCCGGTGAGCGGCGGGTGCTGTACCGGCACGTGCTGCGGAACAGTCTCATCCCGATGGTGACCATCCTCGGGCTGGTGCTGCCGGGCCTGCTGGCCGGGTCGCTGGTCACCGAGCAGGTGTTCAACTACCCGGGCATGGGGCTGCTGTTCTACCAGGAGGCGGTCACGAACGACTACCCCGTGCTGCTCGGCATCACCCTGGTCGTCGGGGCCGCCACCGTCGTCGGGAACCTGCTCGCCGACATCGGCTACGCGTTGCTGGACCCGCGGGTGAGGTACGCATGACCCTGCGCCCGTACTCCGAGGAACCCAGCCAAGCGCCGGACGAGTCCGGCGGGCTGCCCCGGCCCCCGTCGGTGCCCCCGTCCGTGCCCCGTCCGTGCCCCCGTCTGGGCCGCCGGCAGAGCCCGTCCGGGGAGTCGGCGGGGGATACGCCGCTCCGGCCGGTCGTCGGCGGTGAGGCGCACGGCGAGCGGCGCAGCTCACTGTCCCGCGGTCTCGAGGTGTTCGCGCAGAACCGTCTCGCCCTGGCGGGGGTGGGCATCGTGGTCTTCTTCGTCCTGTTCTGCTTCGTCGGCCCGCTCGTGTACCCCACCGACCAGGTGACCGCGAACCTCGCCATCTCCAACGAGCCACCAAGCTCCCAGCACTGGCTCGGCACCGACCCGACCGGTTACGACCAGCTCGGGCGGATGATGTACGGCGGACAGGCGTCCCTCGAGGTAGGGATCGCGGCGGCGCTGCTGGCCACCGTGTTCGGCACTCTGTACGGCGCCGTGTCCGGCTACGTCGGCGGGGCGCTGGACAGCATCCTGATGCGCCTGGTGGACGGGTTGTTGGCCGTGCCCGCCCTGTTCCTGCTGCTGGTGCTGTCCACCATCTACTCACCCGGTCCCGGCATCATGATCCTGCTGATCGCAGCGCTGTCCTGGCTGGGCGCAGCCCGGCTCATCCGCGGAGAAGCACTGTCACTGCGGGTGCGGGAGTACGTGCAGGCGGTCCGGCTTATGGGTGGCTCCCACACCCGAGCCGTGGTCCGGCACATCGCCCCGAACGCGATCGGGACGGTCGTGGTGTTCGCCAGCTTCACGGTGGCGGACTCCATCCTTACCCTGTCGTTCCTCGGCTACTTGGGGCTCGGCCTGCAGCCACCACAAACGGACTGGGGCGGCATGCTGTCGACCGCGACGAACTACATCAACAGCGGGTACTGGTGGCTGCTGTACCCGCCGGGCCTGGCGATCGTGCTGGTCGCCATCGCGTTCAACTTCATGGGCGACGCGCTCCGCGACGCCTTCGAGGTCCGGCTGCAGAGGCGGTGAGCCGACGTGAGCGAACCCAGGCCGAGCGGCAGCCCGCCGTCACCCCTGCTCGAGGTGACCGGTCTGCGAACCTCCATCCAGCTGAAGCGGTCGACGGTGCACGCCGTCGACGGCGTCGACCTGACGGTCCGAGCCGGCGAGACGCTCGGACTGGTCGGCGAGTCCGGGTGCGGAAAGACGATGACGGCCCTGTCGCTCATCCGACTGCTACCGGCCGGCGGCAGGGTCGTCGACGGCACCGTTCGTCTCGACGGCCAGGACCTGCTCACCCTCGACGACGACGGGATGCGGCAGGTCCGCGGCGCCCGCATCGGAATGATCTTCCAGGACCCGCTCACCTCGCTGAACCCCAGCATGACCGTCGGCGCCCAGATCGCCGAGGCCGTCCGGCTGCACCGACACGTCAGCCGCACCACCGCCCGCCGACGGGCCGTCGACGTTCTGGACCTGGTCGGTATCGCGCGCGCGGCCAGCCGGCTCGACGACTACCCGCATCAGTTCTCCGGCGGGATGCGGCAACGGGTGATGATCGCCATCGCGCTCGCGTGCGACCCCCAGCTGTTGATCGCTGATGAGCCCACGACCGCCCTCGACGTGACCATCCAGGCGCAGATCCTCGAGCTGATCGACCGGCTGCGCCGCGACCTCGGCATGGGCGTCATCCTGGTCACCCACGACCTCGGTGTCATCGCTGGTCGCGCCGACCGGGTCGCGGTGATGTACGCCGGCCGGGTGGTCGAACAGGCCGACGCCGACCGGTTGTTCGCGACACCCCGTCACCGGTACACCGAGGCGCTGCTGCGGGCCCTGCCCGAACGCGCGGCCAGCACCCGGGAGCGGCTGCACACCATCCCCGGACTGCCACCGGACCTGACCCAGGACCAGACCGGGTGCCGGTTCGCGCCCCGATGCCAGTTCGCCCAGGACGACTGCCGCCAGCTGGACCCGCCCCTGTTGCCCTTAGTTTCCGTGCCCGGCGGCCACCAGCACGCCTGCCTTCACCCGGTCGACGCCACCCAGCACATCGAGACCGGCCGGCGCGCAGAGACGCCAGGCGCGCGGGATCAGAGCCCAGAGGTGCTCCTGTCGGTGCAGCACCTGGTCAAGAACTTTCCGGTGCGCCACCACCTGTTCGGCCGAACGGCCGGCACCGTCTCCGCGGTCGCCGACGTCACCTTCGAGGTGCGTCGGGGCCACACTCTCGGCCTGGTCGGGGAGTCCGGCTGCGGCAAGACCACCCTGGCTCGACTTGTCGTCGGTCTCGACGAACCGACAGCGGGAACGGTCAGAATCGACGGCCGCGACTCCAGCGCGCGGTCCGGGCGCGGGCGCGACAGTCTCCGCCGCGACGTCCAGTTCATGTTCCAGGACTCGTTCGCGTCGCTGGACCCTCGGATGCGGGTGGGCGCGATCTTGGGAGAGCCGCTGGCCATCCAACGGGTCGGCACCCGGGCCGAGCGGCGGGAGCGGGTGGCCGAGCTGCTCGACCTGGTCGGGCTCCCCAGGACCGCAGTCGCACGGTTTCCGCACGAGTTCTCGGGCGGCCAGCGCCAACGCATCGCGCTGGCGCGTGCGCTGAGTCTGCGTCCCCGACTGGTGGTGGCCGACGAGCCCGTGTCCGCGCTCGACGTGTCCATCCAGGCGCAGGTCCTCAACAGCATGCGGGACCTGCAGTCCGAGCTCGACCTGACCTACGTCGTCATCTCGCATGACCTGGCCGTCGTCCGCTACCTGGCGGACCGGATCGGTGTCATGTATCTCGGCAAGCTCGTGGAGGAGGGCCCCGCCCGTCAGGTGTACGAGCAGCCGCTGCACCCGTACACGCAGGCGCTGACCGCCAGCGTCCCCGACGTAGCTCCCCGGCCGCGACGCGGCCCGACAGAGCCCGCCCTTCGCGGCGAGCTGCCGAGCGCGGTCGACCCGCCCAGCGGCTGCCGGTTCCGTACCCGCTGCCCCCGGGCGCAACAGGTGTGCGCCGACCAGGAGCCCCCGCTGCTCACCCCGGCTGGTGGTGACCACCGGGTCGCGTGCCACTTCCCGTTGCACGACGCGCCGACCTCACCGACTTCAGCGCCCTCAGCGACTGCGACTGCGCGGCCCGCGTAGCCACGGTCGAGCCAGTCCGGCGCGCGCCGACGCGGCCCCACCAGGGCCACGGCCACAGGGCCCTACTGGGGGCTGTCGGTGGCCTCAATGTCGAGCGCCTTGGTCGATCCACCTCCGCCAGGCGGTCAGGTCACGATGGTGGACGCAACCAGGAGTGTGTCCCCGGGTGCAGTCGGTCGCATCGGCCGTGGCCGCGTCCAGGAGCACCCGGCGGGCGGTCGCCGCCAGGACGGACCGGAGCCGGTTCTCGTCCTTGAGGACCCGCCGGGGCAGCGGGTGGCTGGCGTCGAGCAGGTCCCCGATCAGTCGGGCATGCTGGGTGTTGGTGGGGGAGTTGAGGGCGACCATCTCGGCGACCACCATCGTCAGCCGGGCATCTCGGATCAGTGCCCAGGCCATCCCCAGGAGCGTGATCAGGGCGATGCTCATGCAAACGAGCACCACCCCGCGCATCGACAAGCCACCCAGGACGACGAACACGACCAGCAGCCACACCGCATGGGAGAACAGCCGCTCCAGGCGGCTGGTGTGCCGGTCCCGGTAGGCCGCGACGATCCGCATCGAGGTCCTCTCCACGGTCGGGTCCTCGATGGGGTTCCGCAACAGCGCCGGTGTGCTCATGGGCTGGTCACCGGCGCCCTGGGCGGGGAGACCCGACGGCCTGGTTCGGACGGTTCACCCTCTAGGTGGTACGCCGCTCGGCGTCGCCCACGGATCGCCCGCCGGTCGTAGAAGGCCGCCGCCACCCGCCGGAGCCCATCTGGGGGGACTCAACTGCCGATGACGGCCCGGTGTCCACGGACTGCCATCAGCCTTGTACAAGGTCTGTTGGCCTGCCGACGAATTGCGCGATCTCGTCGCGACAACCGACCGGCCCTATGACGGCCCGAGGTTGACGTCGGCACATCCCGCCTGTAGGCACGCGCGGACAGCGGCTGAGCGGACGCTCACCGGGGCGCCGGTGGACTGCGTCAGCGATCCGACGGAGGGTCTGGCATCTCCCCGTTAGCCACTGCCTCTACCCAGTCGATCCCTTCGTCTGAGAGATCGACGCCATTCGGGCCGTTCGCACCCACCCACCATGCATCGGATGGCACAGGGCCACCCACCCGCGCAAGGTCATCGAGGACCGGCCCGCTGACCGTCTCCCCGTTGTGGGCAACAAGCCAATCACGGGATTCTTGTCGGAGCAGGGGCCACAACACTTCAAGACTCATGCCTCCACACTTCTTGACGTGGAGACGGAGAGCAACTACGTGGCGGTTACCGCACATCGGCATGTTCGTGCGAACGGATCGCGGCAGGACAGTGCGTGTTGGCGGCGGGTGCGACGTGCTACTCGCGACCGAGCACCCTGCGGAGGTGCGCCACCTTGGTCGCGATCCCACCGTGACTCGCTCGTGAGCCGCGAGATCTGCATGTCGAGCACGATCCCAGGCGGGACCCCAGCTTCCAGGCCCAGCAGTTCCTTGAGCCTTTCACCAGCCTCGTGCTCGTCGCGTGCTGCCCAGATGATGTCAATACGTCGTGCCTGCGCTCTTGTGCGATGAGAAGGGTCTCAAGGAGGGCCAGTCGGTCCTCCGCCTCCTGTCGTTCACGCGCGTCCATGGGGACATGATCACTCACTCGTGAACGACGCTGGCGCGGCATGACGAGAACCCGATGCGGCTGGCCTACTGCCCGCGAAGCTGGTGCTGTATTTGCTCAGCAGGATCGTCTGCAGCAGATGAGAACGCTTCGATCTGCGACCGCGCACGCACGTGGGTGGCGACGAGCCATACGCAGCCACCCAACGCCGCGGCCATAACAATCGCCCCCAGTCCCGATGCCCGCAGCACGTATGAGAGACCCACGCCCGCAGCGACCAGCACGGCGTTCGCAAGTCCAGCACTGGGAGCGCTTCGACGCGCCAGGTCACGAAGAAAGCGACCACCAAAGACCAGCAACACGATGATCAACAGCGGGGGGAAGGCGAAGCACGCGATCACCACAATGCCGCCAACGACCACCTGACCTATTGTCTCGACGAACACTGTGGCGGCCGGCTGAACCCGCCAAAGTCAACGCACTCAATTCGGCACTTCCGCGCTTTCACTATCCGCGGCAGATCAATGCGTTCGGGCCATACCAATCGGCTGGTATCAAGAGGAGGGTGAGTCTCACCAACTCAAGGGAGTTCCCATGATTGCTGTCGCGGTGATCGTCGGCGTACTTGTGCTTCTCATCGCTTGGACCTCGGTGCTCCAGCGGCGGCGGGGCGGAAGTGCTCGGCCGGAAGAAACCGGGCGTGACAAGGGGATGACTTACTTGCCGTAAGCCCGGGCGGACACGATCGGCGGAACCACTTCGGCGTCACACTCTCTGTAGCCGCTGACTCACGCGTACGCGCTCGTCGGTATGAGCGCGCGGAATGCGGCAGGTGCCTGAGGTTCGCACGCGTGACCATGACGGCAGGCTGGGATGGATTCGCTCCTTCTTAGCCGAGGCCGCCCCAGTTGCGTCGGGGGCCGCGGTGCGCCGCGCGGACCAGCGGGGTGGCGCCGCGGCGGTCGACGATGGGAGCGGCGGGCCGGCCGAGCTTCGCGGCCTCGAGTTGGCGCAGGACCTGCCCCAGACGGGGACCGTGCTCTTCGACGAGGTACCCGTACAGGAACGGACTGACGACCGGGTCGGCATTCATGATGGCGACGGTGTGCTCGGCGTGCCCGGCGTCGGGGGCGTGCCAGATGACGATGGTGCACAGTTGGGTCGTGTAGTAGCGGCCGGGCCCGATGCAGTTGTGCAGCACCTGCGCGAGGCGGGTCCGGAGGTTCCCATCCGGATGCTGATCGTCGTATGCCTGGCCCCACGGGTAGGGCGTGTCGCCCAGGACGAGCGCGATGTACGGGCCGTCGGCACTGGTGTCGCGGTGGATCAGGCTCGCGCAGCTCCGCGTTCGGTCGTTTCTCCGGACGCTCGCCCAGGTGGGGTCGGGACCGGCGGGGGCGGATGCCGCGGGAACCGGGCATCGAGCGTCTCCCCGGCGGGGACGGGGCGCAGCCACGGCTCCTCGCGCCACGGCTCGGCCGGTTCGTCGCTGACCAGGCCGGCGTGCTGCGCGAGCAGCGGCACGGTCCGCAGGTCGCGGATCCCGACGGCCGGCGGCCATCCCGCGTGCTTGAGCCGGTTCACGAGCCCATGTCCGGTGGGCGCCTCGAGGAGGTCACCGTGCACCCGGTCGCGCCAGGCCGGGTCGGTCTCGAGGGCGGCCACGGTCGCGTCCGCGAACGCCGCGTCGCGGCTGTGCCACACCAGGTAGTACTCGGCACCCCACAGGTGGATGCGTCCAGGCCCGGCCGAGGCTGTGAGCTTCTCGTACAGCTGCGCGATCAGCTGGTCGCCGGCGAGGTGGCCCTCGTCCTGGTTGACGTAGGCAAGCCCGACGAGGTCGACGCAGAGCATGACGTAGGGCCCGCGGTCGGGCGCCCAGGCGGCGTCTTCGCCGAGCGTGGGCTTGCCGCCCCACCAGGCCCGCAACTCGTCGGAGGGGTGCGGGCCGCTGCTCCTCACGCCGACCCACACCAGCAGTGGGCCCGTTCCTGTACATGCCCAGAAGGATCGCCGACAAGTCGGCCATCGTCAGAGAATCGCGCCACTCGCCAACCGGGTGTGGCCCGGCTCTCGACTACTCCCCGGGCTCGGGAGAGGATCCTCGCTCATCGGCAGTTCCGAGATTCACTCGTCGCGGCGGATCCGTCAACATCGGGTGGCCAAGATCGATGTCTAGGTATGCGGTCCCGTACCGCTCGTTGTAGCCGGCTGGCACACTGTCGACGCGCTCGGTCCGCCGTCGCCGGGCGTTCTGCTTGAGGTGCCCGCAAGCAAATCGGCTACTAGGTAGGACTCGACGCCGGCCCTCCGACCGATGAGTTCTGCTCATCTACGAAGTCGTAGTGCTAGCAGCCGCGCGCAGCGGCGCACCAACATCAAGGGAAACGAGCAAGCATGGCTACGTTCATGACCATCGGTTACGGCGACCGCGCCGGGTACGAGGCAACTGCACAAGCTGTCCGCGATGCGTGATCCACGACCCCGACAGGGTGAGGGAGCGGGAAGCGAGGTCTCGCCGCCGACCGTCACCCCGGTTCTCGTGGCCGAGTTGCTCGCCGAGGGCGAGCGGATGCCGGTCTACGTGCACGTCATCGACCATCCCGACGCGCGCGTGCTTGTCGACACCGGCATGACGCAGCTGCACCCGGCGGTGGCCGACATGGATCCACGCCTGATTCCACTGAGCGCGCAGGCCGACTTCGACCTGGCCAGCATCGACGTCGTCATCAACACCCACCTGCACTTCGACCACTGCGGCGGCAACCACCTCTTCACCGGCAGGCCGATCTACGTCCAGCGCCGGGAGCTCGACGACGCGCGCAGCGAGGACGACTACACGATCCGCGAGTGGGTCGAGGCGCCCGGCGTGCAGTACGTACCCGTCGACGGTGCGCTCGAGTTGCTGCCGGGGCTCCGGCTCGTCCCGGCGCCAGGCCACACACGAGGCTCGCAGGTAGTCGTCGTCGAGACCGGCGGGCGTCCGGTCGTCGTCGGCGGTGACATGGCGGTCTTCTTCGCCGAGCTCGACGAGCCGCGCACCGAAGGCCAGCGGCTGGTCCGCGCGCTCGACCCTGAGGAGGTCTGGCTCTCGCACGAGCACGAGCCGTGGCGGCCGCAGGTTGACCGGCACCTCTGATCCGAGGGAGCGATACAGACCGTTCGTAGACGATCGGCTTGCGGGCGGAGAGCCGGTGGTGAGGTGCCAGCAGTGCGGCCAACGGGTCGCGGGCGAGGCCGGCTCTTGACGTGACGGATCTCGACGTGCTCGGCCAGGCCGGCAACGCGACATCAAGCGCTCCACCGGCGGCAGATCCGGGCGAGCGTAGCCGCCAACAACGCGGCAGATGCGTGCGTGTCAGTAGACCGATGCCTCGTCCTGCCCGCCTGAGGCGCGAAACCACGCGCCCACGCCCGCCATCGGAGACGGCGAGCCGCGAATGGCGCACGCACATCGGTTCCATGCTCAGGAGGCTGAATACGGCTCACGGTCCTGGGCTGTCGCCAGGAGTGGGAAGAAGTGGACGGAGATCTGTCGGAGTACGGGGATGATGAGTCGGGGCGGGAGTTCGCCTCCCGGCTCGTCGAGCTCGGCGGGAAGCGGGATCTCGAGCTCTCTGGCTCGGGCGATGAGGGCGGGTGCTGCGGCCTTGCCTAGGCCGCTGAGGGCCTGGCCCACTACTTCGAGGTCCATGTTCCATTCGGGCATCGCACGGACCGTGGGGGTCGCCCAGTCCTGCGGGTCGCGGGGGGTGTCTCGGGAGAGGAGGTGGTCGAAGGTGCGGGAGGAGGCGTCGCGCTGGGTGAATGCCTCACCGAGTCCCCAGGTCTTGCGCAGGGTGGCGATCAGGGAGGTGTGGCGGTACTCCTCGTTGTACACCGAACCGGGTTCGACCCACGGGGAGACCAGGATCGCTGGCACCCGGTAGCCCGACCGGTCGAAGGCGAACCCCAACTCACCCGCGGGCGCGGCCGGGTCCGGCGGGGGAACCGGCCCCGGTGGCACGTGGTCGTAGGTGCCTCCCGGCTCGTCCCACCCGATCAGCAACGGGGTGTTCCACACGTTCGGGCCCGCCTCGGAGGTGGCCGAGCGGTAGGCCGTGAACACCCGCTCCAGGAAGGCCTCACCGGCCAGCATCGCCGACGGGCTGTCCATCGCGAGGTCCACGAGGTCGGAGAACGATCTGCCGAACGCGGGGTGGTAGTCACCGTGCCCGCCGAGCATGTTCGGCTCGATGAGAGAGAAGTCCGGCAGGGTGCCGGCCGCGGCGTCCTTCTCGAACTCTGCGAACGGTACGAAGTGGGTGGCCAGCCGGTCCTTGAGCCGGGAGTAGTGGATCATCCCGGTGAAGGAGACCGGCATCGGCTCCATCATGTAGACCTTCCAGGTCTTGCCGTGGGCCTCCAGTCGCTCGAAGAGCGTCTCCGCGTCGTTCCCAGCGAACCACTTCTTCACCGGGCTGTTCACCACGAACCCCGACGAGGTGGCTGCGGTCCAGAACGACCGGTTCATGAAGGTCTGCGATGGCACCTCGCAGAACCAGTGGTCGAAGACCCCGAAGTCCCGGGCAATGCCGTTGAGCACCGGGAGCTGCTCGGGAGTGCAGCCGGTCATGATGTGGGCGTACTCGTCATAGGTCGGCTGGCGGCCGACCTCGCCGGTGAAGGTTGAGATGTAATCGGTGACGAAGCCGTCCATGGTCGGTGTCGCGCCGGGTGGCGGCGTGTTCCACGGCTCCGTGACCGCCTCGCCGAGCTTGAACCTGTTGTGGTCGTCGAGGACGTTGAACAGCTGAGTGTTGGTGTGATACCACTCCTCACCCGAGTCCGGGTTGGGCGAGTCCATGTCGGTCGCGACCGTGTACGGGACCACCTTGCGCTCGGCGCCGTGCTCGGCCCACTCGGGGATCGGGTTGCTCAGATCCTTGCCAATCACCCCCTCGAAGGTCTTGCCGTCGTCGGGGCCGTACAGGTGACCGAGCACGTTGTCCAGGGAACGGTTCTCGAACAGCACCACCACGACGTGGTCGAAGGCATGGGTCTTCTCAGGTGCCGGCATGGCCAATCCTTTCCTGGAAGGTGAGCCTCGTTCAGGCAGAGTCCACCCCACGCCTTGCAACTTGGTGATCACCCTTCCGGGATGACTCCATCACCGACCGCCCGATGGGCCGTCAGTACGGCGCGGGGCTGGAGGGCCCGTCGCGCACATCCGATCATCGGCAGAACCGGCAAAGCCTCCAGGTGACCAGGTCCTCGTCTTAGCGGGGTGTCGGCTACCGTTCCGCAGCGCTGGATACGGGATTCGGGAGCGCTGTCGAACGACTCCTGTCGGCAGACGAAGCTGATGAGGATGTTGCTCGCTGGCAGACGGTCTGCTTGGAGACTGATGCGACTCTAGGCGCCCAGCTTGAGGAGGCCAGGGGCTCCCTGGATGTTTCGGCGCTGGCACAGGCGCCAGAGTTGAGTGACGGAGTGGCTGCGCCCGAGGACGCATGATCGCCGTCGGCTGCGAAGTCATCGCGTCCGGCGTGGCCCGGGCCCGCACCGCACAGCGCACAGTGGTTCCGACGTCCATCGATTCATGGGTGGCTCCGCGATCCGGATCGGCCGGGCGGCGCGCTGTCGGCGAGCACGCGCTCGTTGCGGCGGTCGCAACGTGGAGCCTGCCGGAACGTCAGGTGCTGGCGGCTGTCAGCGCGTGGTCTCCTCGACCAGCAGGATGCGATTGCCGTCGGGGTCGCGGAAGTACGCCATCGGCGGCACGGGACCCTCGCCGCCCATCACGTCCTCGAACTCGACGCCGCGCGAGCTGAACTCGGCCATCGCAGCCTCAAGGTTGGGCGTGTCGAAGCCAAACGGCGATTTGCCACCAGGCTGCGGGTCCTCCTCGCGCATCGGCGGCACGAGGGCGATCACCGTATACGCACCGGCCGGAGCCACCTCGATCCAGCGGTAGCCCTCGCCGAACTCGGTGTCCGTGCGCACCTCGAAGCCGAGCATGTCGCGGTAGAACGCGAGCGCGCGGTCCTGATCGGTCACCGCGAGGTACACGGTGCCCACGCCGGGAATGTGCTGTGCGGTTGAGGTGCCGGTCATGCGGATGCTCCCTCCGAGTCGAAGTGACCACCCTAACTAGTCGCCCTAGCACCGAACCTGCCCTGGGGCGTCAGCCCAAACGCTCTGTCATCGGCAGTTCCGCGCCCAACTCTCGGCGGCATGTGCGGGCGTTTCGCTTCGCGAAGGCTTGTCCGCGGGCAGGGACGTGGGATCGGTGGGATAGGCCCGCCTCGGACGAGGCAATCGGTCAGCACCGAAGTGGAGTCTCACCTCCCCTGTCGGCATGTTCGAAGAGGCTCCCGTACGACGCTCTGGAGACAACATTTGGCGCCCGAATGTCGGGGCCCGCACCGTGTATTTGCTGCTCGGTCTGGCCTTCCTTGCAGTGACGGTGGGGCGGCCGCCGATAGCTGGTCCCTTGTTGTTCAAGGACATGGTCGAGTTCTCTGTCGGGGACCTGGTCGTTGTGGTCGGGCTTCCCATCGTGCTGTTTCGGTGGCGCATGGTTCTCGAGTCTGACGAACTGAGTTTTGTATTCGTCCGGGTTCGTCGACTGACCTCGCGCGAACTCGTCGAAGCGAAGTGCATCGCCGGCGGGGGCTGGTCCTCGTCTGCAAGGACGGGTCGGACCAGTCATTCGCTGCGCTTGGCAACACTGCTTGGGGGCACCGACGTAGGAATCCGACACGCCCAGATCTCGCGGCACGAGCAGTGCTGTGTGCATCGGCGACCGCCGTGGAGGGGTCCCTCCGGTCGACTACCGCCTGCCTCCTTTAGGCGGTCTCAAGCGGGCGGCCTTCGAAGGCGGCATCGCCTCATTCGTCATCGGGGCGTACCTCGGCGATTGAAGGAAGGGCATCGCTCTCCGCGGCAGATGAGTGCACGACTGTCGCGCAGGGGACGCTCAGGTACCGAGTCGTTCGTCGAGCAGCCTGACGACCGGCCACACACCCGCCGTCTGGTTCGAGATGACGGTGTAGGTGGTCGACGACGAGGGCTGGTGCAGGCTGGCGAACGAGACGCCCGCATCGGATCCCTCGAGCCAGACCCCGTCGCCCGTCGCGTCGAGGTGGAACCCGAGGCCGTAGCGCTTGGACTCCTCGGGCCAGTCGCTGTGTGGTCGCAGCATCTGGGCGACCCGCTCCGGCGCGACGATCCGACCGGCGAAGAGCGAGTCCCAGAAGGCGTTGAAGTCCGCGGCGGTCGAGTAGAGGCCGCCGTCACCGGTGCCCAGCACCGGGAGGTGAAGCACGTTCGTCCTGAGGCCGTCGGCGGAGAGGTAGCCCCGGGCGGCGCGTCCGGGCAGCTCGTCGGAGCGGAGGAACGCCGTGTCGACCATGCCCGCGGGCTCGCAGACCAGCGTGCGGACCAGCTCGTGGAAGGCCACGCCGCTCGCGCGCTCGGCCAGTAGCGCCAGCACCACGTAGCCGCCGTTGTTGTAGGCGAACCGCTCGCCGGCCGGGGAGACGGTCGCGTGTCCGTCGAGGACGCGGACGTACTGCTCGGTGGTCGCAAGCTCGTGCACCGGGATCGGCATCACATAGTCGTTCTTGTCATCCAGATCGTCCTCGTCGAGGTAGTCGCCGATCCCGGACCGGTGCGCCAGCAGGTGCTCGACCGTCACGTCCTCGGCGATCAGGGGCAGGTCCGCGTCGAGCAGCGAGCGGGCGGTCGTGTCGAGCTGGAGCTTCCCCCGCTCCACCAGAGCCATGACGACCAAGGCCGTCAGGCCCTTCGTCCCGCTCGCGGTCGCGAAGAGGGTCTCCACGGTGTTCAGGACCCCATGGGGACGGTCAGCAAGCCCGTAGGCACGGGAGACCTCGTTCTCACCCGCGCGGTCGACGCGGACCACACCGGCGAACCCGGTGTGCGCCGCCGCCTCGTCCACCGCCTCCTGAAGTGGCTGCATCCCCCGAGCCTAGCCACGCGCCGCCTCGCCGTTCCGGGGTCGGATGGTTTGACTGGCCACGATCACGAGGCGATGTCGTCGTGGGTGAGGTGCGCGTCAACCTGAACACCACGCTCGCCGGCGTGATCGAGGCCAACGGTGGGCTGACCGAGCAGGACGGCGACTTCGAGTACGCCGGCTGGGAGTGCCTCGCGGCGCGCGTGAGGCGACTCCTCGACGAGCCCCTGCCAGGGCGATAGGGCACACCCATTGAGATCGGCATGACAGGACCCTCGTCAGGCGGCGGCATGGCGCACCTCGAGGATCCCCTCATCGCGGGCAGCCAGCCGGTTAGGAACTCCTCCGTTGAGAAGGTTCCAGCCACGCGGTTCGCATGGCAGCGCGCTCGAAGGAGCACCAGCGATGATTGGCCTTGTTGGCTGGCGTTCAGCGCAGCTGGTCGCGGCGCTGCGCCTCCCAAGCGGCGATCGCATTCTTCTTCGCCTTGCGCGCGCGACGGGCCGCCAACAGCCCGAGCAACCCGCCGGAGACACCGTTGTCGGTGCTCAGTCCTTGCATCTGGCTGGACATGGCCGCGTTAGCGATCTGGTCCACCCCACTGCTGTCACCTACGGGGTTCCTGTCACCCGGGATCCGTTTCCGATTAGGGGTCACCGACCTACCTCTCCTTGCGTGTGCGACGTACCCACTGTCGCACCTGGCCTGGTCGAGTGTCTGGCGTTCACGCTGCGCGGATCGCGGCAGATTCGTGCGCTCATTTGCCTGTGGGTCGTTGCTGGACGAACCACCACGTGCCGAAGGCGAACCCGGCCAGCACTACGGCGAGCACCGCTGGGCTCCAACCGTCCAGCCAGCGCTCATCTCGGTCATGAACATCGCAGCAGTCCTGATCGTGGTGACGTTCCTTATGGAGCGAGTTTCAATGCGCGAAGCGTGGGAGAGCGGAAGCGCCCAAAACGCGGCTACTAGGACGTCGGTTACCGCAGCCCCGAAGATGTGAGCCGGTCCGGCTGCAGGTGACACAGGGAAGGGGAGACGACGGAAGTCACTGGACCTTGCCCGTTCTTCCCTCTGCACCTTCGCGCTGCGGCACACTTCAGGGACGAGGACAGCAGCGACGGAACGGCAAGCGGCACCGCAGCGACCGGGGCTAACGGGGGCAGGGATGGGACACGCGCCAAGACTGGTGGAAGGGCTGGTGCTCGTCGGGCTGGTGGCGATCGCCCTGGGCGGGTGCGGCACGCAATCCGCGCCCGGGGACGAGCGTCCGGTCGCCACCGAAAGCGCTTCGGAGAGGCAGCTCAGGCGAGATGTGAACGCCTTCGACAAGGTGACCCTGGACTTCGTCTCCCCGTCCCAGGAGACGACCAGGAGCGATTCGACCATCCACGGACAGCGTTTGGCAGACGTGCTGACCAAGGCCGGGATACCCAGCCTGCCTCCGGACGCCGAGGTGTACGTCGCCGAGGTGACCACTGAAAACTTCGGGGAGGAACTCCATCCTGACCCGGCGAAACCCTCCAAGATCCGGCCTTCCTTCGACCACGACCTCGCCTGGGTCATCAGGTACCACCATGTGCGGCAGGTGTTGTTCGGACCTCCCGACGCGGACGACGAGCCCGAGTTCTACACCGACAGCGTCACCTTCGTGAAGCCAACCGGCTTCGCCTACAGCGCGACGATCCCAGCGGCTCGGTGACTCAGCTCGGGCGGCACTCAAAAGGCGCAGGTGACTCCACTCCGCCGCTCCCAACACCAGCGCCGCCGTCTACCTGATCTGGCCGGGCCCGAGCTTTCACTCTCGGCGGCAGATCCGGATTTCTTGTCCGCTCCGTTGAGACACGCGGGAAGGCACACGAACGTGCCGATCGCTCCGGGCATGGTGAGTCGGTGGTGGGCGACGTGGGGATGATGAAAAAGCCGCCTCCGGTGTAGGCGTCCGGCTCACGGTTAAGTTCACCTATCCAGCGGTCGTCCACTTCGGACCGAGGAGACTACGTCGAGGATCGCTTGGGACGTGGCGGCTGCGGGTCGTTCGTTCATGACCATGTCGATGTGGGCGGCTCCATCAACGACGCGGTGCATGTTGTTGGTCGATAGAACGGCCAGCTTGTTCTGCTTCGCCATCCATCCCGCGGCGGTGCCTTCGCCGGCGGTCAGGACGAATAGGGGCTTGTCGCCGAAGTCCTGGAGGGCAGCGGCTTCATTGACCGAAGCGCTCGCCTGGACGTACTCGTCGATCGTGCTCCGCATGTTCTCCGCGGTTGCGACGCTTGCGCGCGCCTCATCCCGAGACCGAGCCGGCAGACTGCCGTAGTCGAGACCGGCGTACAGCCGCGTCAGACCGAACCGGGCACTCGTCGAGAGAAGCGCGGACACGCGGCTCATGGGCTCGTAGGATCCCGCGGACGTCGTGCGCGGGGCCGGTGCAGACGCGGGCGCTGTGGAGTCGATGAGCACCATGCCGGCGACCTCATCGGGAAAGCGTGCCGCGAAGTTGAGCACGTAAAGGCCGCCGAAGGAGTGGCCGGCCAGCACGAAGGGTCCTGGCACGTGCCCCCGATGCAGCAGTGTGTGCAAATCGGTGGCGATCTGGGTGCCGTCCTGCGGAGTGTCAGCGGGATCGCTCCATCCGCGGCCGGCGCGGTCGTAGACGCAAACGCGGGTGTCGCGGGCGACGGCCGGCGCAATCCAGCCCATGTCCGAGGACATCCCGCCTGCGCCCGGTTCGAGCACGACGGTAGGGCTTCCTGAGCCGGTGCAGCGTAGGTGTAGGCGGTGGCCGCCCACATCGATCAGCTGACCAGACATCGAGTATGTCGGGGCCGATGCCGCACGCACTGCCTCGTAGCCGCCACCGATGGACGCAAGAACCAGCATCGCGAACACCGGGTGGAGGAGCCAGCGCCGCGTCGGGCTATGGAGCTGTTGACGGGCGCGGATGACCATCCAGGTCACCAAGGTAAGCAGGGCAGGAGGCCACACCCAGCTAAGCACCTTGTCCACGCCGGAGCCGAACGCGAGAAGGAGAAGACCCCCCAGTCCCATGAACGCCGCAGGAACCGCCGCCCAGCGTTGTGGCTGATCGGTGAAACGCGTCGAGAGGACTGCCAGCATCGCCCAGCCCAGCGCGAACCCGCAGAGGACCGCGCCCATGACGTCGCGCTCCTCTGGTGGAATGAACGGAGCGAAAGCGAGGAACAACGCGAGGAAGACTCCGGCGGCCAGCGAGCCGGCGACGACCAAGCCAATGTGCCCCCGCGATCCCGGAGCGCGTGGCGGCCAGGCAGGGCTCATGCCGCTCGGTTGCCCTGAGTCAGCTTGCCCAGAAGCGGGGGTGGTAGTCACGACGCACCTCGATTTGCATGCACACCGGACTGCTGACCTTCTCAAGATATGACACGTGACGCCCGTCTAACAGTAGGTCCGTCCGGACCGGCTCAAACCGTCGAAGGTCCCTCGTACGTGCACGCGATGGGGCCACCTGGCGGTCAGCCGACACCAGCGAACGGAGACGGTGACACGGTAAATGGGGGATCGTTGATGCGACCGGTGTCTAGCTGACGTCGGCGTCGGGTGAGCGAGGCGGGAGCCAGCCGACCTAGGCGGTGCTCATTGTGATCGGAATCGTCATGGAGCGAGCCCGCTCCTCGTTTGTGTTGACCCCTTTGCTCTTTGACCCGGTCTCAGCCGTTAGGCATCGTGCATCTCAGCCCTTGATGAGCGCCATCGCTGCGGCTCCAGCCACTGCCGGCGCGCGCAACACCTGATGGGTTCGGTTCGGACCGAAGAGCCGTACACAGCCCTGAGTCGACTCGGGCTCGGGACTCCCCGAACATGGCGCGATCGCGCGCGGATAGCGCAGATGCGGCGGTCATTGTTCTCGTCGCGCTCTGGCCCACGGTTTGCATGTCATCTGAAGGCGGTCCGACTACCTGTCAGAGCGCGGTTTTCCTGCCTCTGCCGTGGGGTGATAGCGCAGATACCTGGGGGTTGGTCGTCGCGCTCGGGGCGGCGCTGGTGACTTGCCTCGTCCTGCGCAGGCTACTGCGGAAACGGACCACGGCATCCTGACATCCTCCGTGTCGCCCCGCGGCAACACAGCGTAGGGGAGTCCCTGTCATCGGCAAGTCCGATCTTTACTCTCCGCGGCAGATGCGGAAGCCGTAGTGGCGACCACGGGTAAGGGCACCATGTGCCGGGCGATCGACGCGCGGACCTCTACGGTTCGTGGATTGGTGGGGCCAAGTCGTCTTCGTGCGTGGAGTCGTAGCCGTCGATCAAGGCCAGGTCGAGTGTCATCGTTCTGTCGGGTTGGAAGGTGAGACAGTTCAGGCCTATGCGTACCCACCGGGGGTGCCCCAGGCAACTGCGTGGGATTCGCTCCGTCGCGATGCCTTGATCGACGTCGATCGTGTGCTTGAGGGGGCAGGAGACTGGCTCACCGTTCGAGGACATTGCTATCGGGGGGATGGTCGGGTCGTGACCCCGGATCCAGAGTTCCACGTCCCGGTCGGTGCCGGTGTCGGTGGTGATTGTCGTGCCAATCCGCATGACGGGGAGTGGGTTTCCCCGCGAGCTTGGGCGCAGGTCAGAGAACCGCACCCGGACCAGGATTTCGGTCATCGTGTGCCGCAGCCGGATGCCGATGATGTCGCCTGCGGCCTGTCGAGGCGCGGGTGTTGCGTCCTCGAACCAGTCCGCCTCCTTCGATGCGCTGACGAGGTCACCTGCCGGGTCGGACACAGTGACGGCCGTGTGACCGGCTTGGGCGGTGTCGGACTCCACCTCTCCTGCGTGCGTGTTGGCTGAAGAGGGGGTCAAGCTTGGGTTCCGGCTGGGGGACGCGTCGGTATCGGCAGTGGCATCGTTCGGGCTGTTGGCGCACGCCGAGGACGCTAGGCACGCGAGCACTGCCAACGACCTCAACCACACTCGCTTGCTCACGTCGCCTCCTCCGAGAACAAGACGGTAGGCCAGACACGGCTGGGCCGCCAGACGGGGAAGGGACGGTCCTGATCGATCCGGACCCGGGCCCAAGATGCGCGGACATCGGCACGTCAGAGCTTCGCTATCAGCGGCATGGACCCGCACAAACGCTCCGCCACCGTCGAGGTGATGACCACCGACGAGACCATCGTCGGCGGTGGCCGGTTCGGCACCGACCGCGACGGCTACGCGGCCATGAAGCACTACGCCCGGCCGTGGCCGGACCGGGTCTGGGCGATCGAGGGCTGCCAGGGCATCGGCCGACACGTCGCCACCCGGCCGCTGTCCGACGGCGAAGAGGACGTCGATGTCCCACCGAAGCTGTTGGCGCGGACGCGGGTGGACGTCGCGGGCGTCTGGCAGCATGACGCGTGTGCTGAGCGAAGAGTTCTCTTGGCGGGGCCGGGAGGTCCGCTGGGAGCGATGGGGATCCGGGCCTGACGTCGTCTTCTGTCATGGCACTCCGTGGTCGTCCGAGCTCTGGCGACCGTGTGCCGAGGCGCTCGCCCCCTACTTCAGGGTGCACCTCTGGGACATGCCTGGTTACGGGCGGTCGTCGAAAGACCCGGAGCAGCGGGTCTCCTTGGACGTTCAAGGAGAGCTGTTCGCCGAGCTGCTTGCGCACTGGGATCTGCGGTCACCCCATGTGATCGCACATGACTTCGGAGGGGCAGTGGCGCTGCGAGCGCACCTGCTGCACCACGCCCGGTTCGCCTCCCTGGCCCTGGTCGACGTCGTTGCCTTGGCACCGTGGGGCTCGAACTTCTTCCGCCTGGTTCGGGAGCACGCCGACGTGTTCAGCGCTCTTCCGAGCGCCGTCCACGAGGGTGCCCTGCGGGCCTACATCGCGGGGGCCAGCCATGTCGGCCTCTCGCCGACCGCGATGGACTCCCTGGTCTCGCCGTGGCTCGACGCTCACGGCCAGGCCGCCTTCTATCGCCAGATTGCGCAGGCCGACCAGGCGTACACGGACGAGATCGAGTACCTGTACCCGGAGCTCGACCTGCCGGTGCTCGTCATCTGGGGACGCGAAGACATCTGGATTCCCGTCGACCGCGCCCATCGTCTCGTCGAGCTCGTTCCCGGGGCGCAGCTTCGGGTCGTCGAGCGCGCGGGGCATCTGATCCAGCTCGACCAGCCGACGGCGCTTGCGACGACGCTCACACGATGGCTTGATTCGTGACACTGACGCACTGAGACGCTGGACTCCTGGAACCCTTCTCTGGAAATGCCCGCCCATCGGCATAGGACGCCCACACCGCGGCAGATGCGTGAAGACCACGACGTCGAGGAGTGACGCATCCAATCGGACACCTGTCGCCAGCCCGGCACGGGTGATCCGGCGCTATCCGTCGGTCCGGTCGGACTTGTTGCGGACGCGGAAACGGAGGATGGTCGCGTCGCCCGACCGCGTGCTGCTGAGCGGTTCCAGGTGAGTCCTCGCGAGACCCGGGGACGAGAAGCGGATGCCGTCGCCGAGCAGCACCGGCAGCACATACACCAGGATCTCGTCGACGAGCCCCCGCTGCAGGCACTGGCTGGCCACGTCGGCGCCGAGGATTTCGAGGTTCTTGCCGCCCGCAGCGTCCAGTGCGGTGGCGACCGCTTCCCCGATGTCGCCGGAGAGGATCGTGACCTCCGGGTTCGGCGGCTCCAGCGGTCTATGGGTGAGGAGGAACATCGGTCCGGAGAAGGGGTAGTCGGTTCTATCCGGCTCCTCGGCCTCCATCCGGTCGCCCACCTCCCAGGTCCGCCGGCCGACGAGCATGGCGCCGGTGGCCGCGGCGACCTCCGCGAGATCGTCGGGTGCCACGAAATCGGCGAGAGCGCGACCATCGCCCCAGTCCATCGAGTGGCCGGGACCCGCGATGAAGCCGTCGAGCGACATGCACCTGTTCACGACTACCTTGCCGCTCATTTCACAGCCGCCATCCTTGGGTCGTCACTGCACGTCTGGCCATCCCTGAGCTGACACCGCCGGATCTCAGCGCGCGCCGCCGCGGGTTCAGATCCTCCCGCCGATCTGGGCGTACGGGAAGTGCCGCTTCAGTACGTCTCACGTGAGGCCGGCGGCCGGAGCAGTAACGACAGCTACGACATCCGCATCTCGGCGAGATCAGCGAAACTCGGCCCCGCCAACAGGCGGCGGAGTGAGCGCACGCGCTCATGCAGCACCGCGTTCGAACGGGCGGATCGTGGCTGATCTCCGGACGTGGCCAGTCGGATTTGCCCGGTCCGAGGGTGACCGGACTTGCCCCGACCCGGACACGGCAGCACTCTCTGACCACGTCCAACCCAAACGCGAGGGAGCCGAGATGGACATCGATCTTGACCTGACCCAGTTCAAGGCGCTGAGCTTCGACTGCTACGGCACCCTGATCGACTGGGAAGCCGGCATCGCCGCGGTGCTCGCGCCATGGGCCCGGGAGCAGGGCCTCGACCTCACCGACGAGGAGCTGCTGCTCGCCTACGCCGACAACGAGGCCGACGTCGAGCGGGAGACGCCATCCGCGCTCTACCCCGAGGTCCTCGCCACTGCGTTCCGCCGGACCGGCGAGAAGCTCGGCCGCCCGGTGAGCGAGGAGTGGGCGCAGCGGCTAGGCGATTCGGTGCCGGACTGGCCGGCCTTCCCCGACTCCGCCGACGCGCTGGCTCGGCTGGCCCGGCACTATCAGCTGATCATCCTCTCCAATGTGCACCGCGAGGGGTTCGCCGGCAGCAACCGGCACCTGCGCGGAGATTTTGCTGCCATCATCACCGCCGAGGATGTCGGCACCTACAAACCCGCCGAGAACCACTTCCGTGCCCTCGACGCCAAGTTGCCCGAGCTCGGCGTGAACCGCCAGGAACTTCTCCACGTTGCCCAGAGCCTCTTCCATGACCATGTCCCCGCCAAGCGCGAAGGGCTGCCGTCGGTCTGGATCAACCGGCGTCACGACCGGCCCGGGTGGGGAGCAACCCCACAACCGGCCGACGAGTGGAGCTACAACCTCGCGTTCAACTCTATGGGCGACTTCGCGGACGCCGTCGACGGAGCATTCACAGGCACCCGCGGCCAGGGAGGCGCGTGACCCTCAGAGAACCGGACATCGGCATGCCGGTGATTGTGTAGTCGCCGGTCGTTGTGAACGCGGCGGAATCTCGCGCCTCCCAGACCTCGTTCCTCAACGGGAGGTGACGTCCCCCGTTTCCTCGACACCGTTCGGGTCAGTGTCCTGATCACGCCGTCATGAGTTCGGGCCTGCCCACCTCCTCGGTGGTCTTGTTGGCCAGCAGCGCCGGGGAGCATTCGGAGAGGTAGCGGCGCTCGGCGGTCACCTGCCACTCGTCGTGAGCCTCGACCATGACCGCTCCGGCAAGTCGCCGGAGCGCGGCCGGGTTGGGGAAGACCCCGACCACATCGGTGCGGCGTTCGACCTCCTTGTTCAGCGGCTCGAGTGGGGTGGTCGACCAGTCCTCTTCCAGTGCGCGACGGGGAACCCCGGTGAAGGCGACCAGGTCCTGGCGTGCGTCGCGGAGCATGGCCTCGATCTTGGCGGCTGCCGGCCGAGCACGTGGTGATGACCACCTCGAACTGTTCGTGCACGTGCACGTGCTCGGCATCGGGCGGGGCGAAGGTGGTGCAGACCGCGGCGACCATCTCCGGGGTGCCCTTGGGGACCACCGCGAGGACGTTGCGCATGACTGGACCCGGCAGCGTTGCCGTGCGGCGCCGATGAACACCGAACTGATGGCAGCCTTCAGGCGGTCCGACAAGCGCACCGTCGCCCTGACGCATGAGAGACACCGGAAGGTGATCCGCCTATGCTCCGGAAATGGTGCGCGGAAGCGGTGTCAGAGCGATACGCAGCGTGCTGGACGCGGCGGAGGACGCTTCGCCGGTCGAGGCGGTCGAGGCGGTGACGCGTGCGCTCGGGCTGACGCTCGGCGCCACGTCGGTGTCCTTTCTCATCGCCGATCTTTCGGGACGTGGGCTGGTCCGTCTGGCGCACGTACCCCTTTCGCCGGAGGAGCGGCGCACAGGCGAGGTGCCGCTGGCGATGGGTGAACGCCGCGACGTCGAGGAACGGGCGACGGTGCTGCCCTTCGACGGAGGGCCTGAGGAACAGACCGTGCGGACGCAGGAGGTGCAGGTCCTTCCTCCAGGCGCTCAGCACACCGAGCCCGGACATGCCGACCAGTGGCGGGTGCTCGCCCCGGTCACGGAACGCGGCGAGATGATCGGTCTCCTGGAGTTCCTGCTCCCGACCGAACCCGAAAGCAATACGGTGGCGGAGGTGGCTCAGCTCGCACACCTGCTCGCCTTCGTGGTGATCGCCAACCGGAGGCACACCGACCTGTACGAGTGGGGTCAACGCACGCGCCCGCTGAGCTTGTCGGCGGAGATCCAGCATCGACTGCTCCCCGGGCCGCAAACCTGCGAGGCGGGGGCTTTCAGGCTGGCGGGGTGGTTGGAGCCAGCAGCCGGCATCGCCGGGGACACCTTCGACTTCAGTCTGGCCCGGGATGTCTTGCACGTGTCCATAACGGACGCGATGGGGCATGGCGTCGCCGCTGCGCTGAGCGCGACGCTGTGCGTGGGGAGCCTCCGGAACACGCGGAACGAGGGTGCGTCGCTTCTCGAACAGGTCGCCTCCGCAAACCTGGCGTTGGCCGAGCATGCGGCGAGTACTGGGCTGGAGGACTTCGTGACGGGGTTGGTGGGACGCCTCGACCTGCGCACCGGTTCGATAGAGCTGGTGAACGCCGGGCACGTCTTGCCGTACCTGGCCCGCGGTCCCGACGTCACTGTCATCGAGCTGCCCGTGGACCTTCCTTTCGGGTTGTTCACCGACGCGACCTATCACGGCACTGATCTCACACTGCGACCCGGTGATCGCTTGGTCCTGGTGACGGACGGGATGCTCGAACGCAACGCGGCTGGTGTCGACCTCGCCCAGGCGATCGCGGACACTCGGATCCTGCACCCGCGCGAGGCGGTTCGTGCACTCGCTGATCGCGTCCTCGACGTGACTTGTGAGGTTCTTGCCGACGATGCGACCGTCATGTGCCTGGACTGGTTGGGTGGCCACGGTCGAGATCGCAGCACCGTTCACGGAGCAGATCGGCCCACACGTACACGTACGGCCGACGCCTAGTTAGCCCGACCGCTGCAATGGTTTCCGGATGCCGGCAGGGACATTGGTCGCCGCGCCGGTGCTCTCACGTGCGGCGCTGAACGCGCGCCACCCGGACGCGTTCGGAGACGGTTCAGGCGTCGAAGAGTGGTCCATCGGTCCGCCTCCCGTCGGTGTCCGCGCGGTGCCCGTGACCGGCGGGGAAACGCCGGGGAAAGGCCGGGAAAGGCGATGGTCCAGACCGTGAACCCTGGGTCCCTCCGGGAGCGCTCTTCCCCGCCGAGGAACCACAGCGGCACGCAGGTGAAGGCGTCGCTTCGTCGACGCCAGCCAAGGTGCGATTGAGACCATCCGTGGTCGGCGTGCAGGCACGGAGGCTGGCCACCCGGGCCGGAACTATGCCGGCTCTTGTGCGCCAACGTCCTCGATCACGGGGTACCTGGTCAGCAGGTTGCCCCACTCATTCAGCAGGGCATGCTCAAGTGCCAGGTCCGTGACTCGGCGGCCTGCAACGGCAACCACCAGCGCTGACGCAAGGGCGTTCAGTTTCACGTTGTGCGTCTGTGAGGCGTGCCTGAGTTCGGTGAACGCTTGCTCGGGAGTGGCTCCCCGAAGGGCGATCAGCACACCTTTGGCCTGTTCGATGACCGGCCTGGTTCCGAGCGCAGCCTGCAAGTCCTTGGCGAACTCGTCACTCATCCTGGGACCCCTTCCGCACTACCTGAGCCGAACGGAACGAACCTCTTCGGTGCATATTTTGACCAAGACTGATCGACCGTCAAGACCCAATCCCGTCTCTCAGCGCAGACTCAGGAAAGCGACCACATCGAGGGGATACGCCGCAAAAGGCACCACGCACCTCGGGGCGCGGCACAGATCGACCGACAGATGGTCTGAATCGCAGTGACCCGCTGCGCAGCAAACGTGCCGCACTCATCCCCAAGTATTCGGTCAGAAGCCCGCTGTCAAGGTCAAGGTCGAGCAAGAGTCGATTCGCGCCGACGAGGCGTTTGCGCAGGCCAACGCACCTCCCGCATACCACGAGAGGTCTCTTGCAGCCCCTGTACATGGACAAGGGGTGGCAGGTTCCCCTGTCGGCCCGACCGTGAGGGTCCGGATCTGCGGAAGGTCAGGACCTTCTTTCGTTCCACTTTGGGAGGTCTCCTCGGGCGCTGCCGCGGTGGGTGCCTGGGACAGAAAGGGACCACCAGGCCGAGCAGGCGCTCCCGGCGGCCCAGCACCGCCGGCGTGACGGGGTGCAGGTAGCGCGCCGTCACGGCCGGATCCTGGTGCCCAGCCACGCACCGCAGAAGCATGTGCAGGTCGATGCCGGCATCGACCATCCATGTGAGTGCCGTGTGGCGCAGCTCGTGACGGACTAGTGGAACCCCAGTCTTGGCGGCGACAGCTGGCGTCATCGAGATACGCGGTCGAGGTGGCGGGCACATCAGGGCGGCGATGTTCGGAAACCCGCCCCCGGACCTGTCCACGGAGGGCAGCCGAAATACCCGCGGCGCAATCACGGTTGCCGAAGCAAGGACAGACCGACGTGGGAGTCAGCACGATGAGGATCGGCATCATCCTGGGCAGCACACGACCCAACCGCATCGGTGAGCAGGTGGCGACTTGGGTCCTCGAACACGCCGCTGGTCGCGACGACGCGGAGTTCGAGCTTGTCGACCTGCGTGAGCACCCCCTGCCCCACCTCGACGAGCCGATGCCCCCGTCGCTCGGCCAGTACCAGAACGAGCACACCCGCCGGTGGGCCGCGAAGATCGCGTCGTTTGACGGGTTCGTCATCGTCACCCCTGAGTACAACCACGGACCGTCCGGCGTCCTGAAGAACGCTCTGGACTTCCTCTACGCGGAGTGGAACAACAAGGCGGTCGGCTTCGTCTCCTACGGCAACGCCGGCGGCGCACGAGCCGTCGAACAGCTCCGCATGGCTGCCGCCGAGCTGCAGATGGCCGACGTGCGCCAGCAGGTGACGCTCTCGGTCTTCACCGAGTTCGAGAACTACAGCATCTTCAAGCCTGGCGCCCACAACGTCCCCAACCTGCACGTGATGATCGACCAGGTGATCGCCTGGAGCGGCGCATTCGCCCCCCTGCGGGCCGGCTGAGTCATTCAGGCGACTGAGCGTGGGCCGATCGGAGCTTTCCGCTCGGCCATGGAGAACCCTCGGGAGCGCAAGCGGCAGCAGGGGACCAGCCGCCCGACCGTTCGGAGGCTCTTCCGTCGGCTGCGTCCGGGAGTGGCGTGGGAACCATCCCCGCATCCCTCGCTTCTCGGCGCAGGGGTTCGGTCGAAGGCACCAAGGCGGGCCGACTCGTTGTGCTTTCCGGACGGTGACACTCCGCGTGCCACCTCCTAGCGTCAAAGGCTAGGAGGGTCCGACAACGAGGAGGGGTTCGGCTGATGACAGTCCACGAACGCGCAGGCACGATGGCGGACACCGGCACGCGGCCTCGCCCCACCGGTCCAACGGCAGAGCCGCCCGTATTGGGCGGCGCCGACTACACCGACTACTACCGGCTGGACAGCCTGCTGACCGAGGAGCAGCGCGCACTGCGGCGGCGGGTCCGTGAGTTCATGGACCACGAGGTCGTCCCGGTCATCAATCCCTACTGGGAGCGGGCGGAGTTCCCCCGACGAACTGGTGCCCAAGATGGCGCAGCTCGGCATTGCGGGGTTCCAGATCGACGGCTACGGCTGCCCGGGGATGAGCAACGTGACCGCCGGGCTGGTGATCCTCGAGCTCGCCCGCGGCGACCTGAGCATGTCCACGTTCATGGGGGTGCACTCGGCGCTGGCCATGACGTCGATCGCACTGCTCGGCTCGGAGGAGCAGAAGCAGCGCTTCCTGCCGGCCATGGCGCGACTGGAGAAGATCGGCGCCTTTGGACTCACCGAACCTCAGCACGGCACGGACGTGGTCGTGCTGGAGACCTCCGCGCGCCGTGACGGCGACGTCTACGTGCTCAACGGGACCAAGCGGTGGATCGGCAACGCGACCTTCGCCGACTACGTGGTCGTCTGGGCGCGCGGCGAGGACGGACACGTCGGCGGGTACGTCGTCGAGAAGGGCACGCCCGGCTTCGACCCGCAGTTCATCGCGGGCAAGACAGCCCTGCGCTGCGTACAGAATGCGCACATCACGCTGAACGACGTCCGCGTGCCGGCCGAGAACCGCCTGGCAGAGAGCCACACGTTCCGCGACACCGAGAAGGTCCTTCTGGCTTCCCGGTTCTGTGTCGCCTGGGAGTCGGTGGGCGCCGCCATTGCCGGCTACGAGACGGCTTTGGCCTACGCCAAGCAGCGCCACCAGTTCGGCATGCCGCTCGCCTCCTTCCAGCTCGTCCAGTACCGTCTGGCCCGCATGCTGGCCGACATCACAGACATGCTGTGCATGCAGTACCGGCTCAGCCAGCTCATGGACGAAGGCACCGCCGCCATGCCCCAAGTGGCGCTGGCGAAGATGCACTACACCGAGCGCGCGCGGGCCATCCTCAGCGACGCCCGCGACATGCTCGGCGGCAACGGGATCATTCTCGACTACAACGTCGCCCGGCACCTGTGCGACATCGAGGCCATCGACACCTACGAAGGCACCGACACCGTCCAGGCCCTCATCGTCGGTCGCGACATCACCGGCCTCAACGCTTTCGTCCCCATGCCCCGGAAGGCAACCTGAGATGGCCGACAAGCCCCTGCTGGACGGACTGCACGTGGTCGACCTCGCCAGCTGGATCGCCGGACCGGCCGCGGCCACCGTCCTCGGCGACTTCGGCGCCGACGTGGTGAAGGTGGAACCACCGGGGATGGGGGACACCTACCGCGCGTTCGCCCACATCCCGCCCAACCCCCCGGTCGAGGGCATCGACTACGCGTGGCAGATGGACAACCGCAACAAGCGGAGCATCGAGCTGAACCTGAAGTCACCCGAGGCCCAGTCGGTCCTCGAGCGGCTGGTGAAGTGGGCCGATGTCCTGGTGACCAACTTCCCACCCCCCACACGGACCAGGCTGGGCCTGGAGTACGAGAGGCTGGCGGCGCTCAACCCACGCCTGATCTATGCGGACATCACCGGCTTCGGCGAGACCGGACCGGACGCGACCAAGCCCGGATTCGACGTCACCGCCTACTGGGCACGCAGCGGCCTGATGAACCTGACCCGCCAGCCGTCCTCCCCACCGGCGCTGAACGTCTTCGGGTCAGGCGACCATGCGACCTCGATCAGCCTCTTCGCCGGCATCATGACCGCGCTCTACCGCCGCGAGAAGACTGGGCAGGGCTCACGGGTGACCGCTTCGCTGATCGCCGAAGGGGCCTGGGCCGCGGGCTGCTGGCTCTCGGCCGTGCTGGCCGGCGCCAGCGACCCCCTTCCGGTCGACCGGCAGAAGCCGCCCAACGCGCTGGTCAACCTCTACCGCACCGCGGACGACCGTTGGCTGCTGCTGGTCTTCGCCAACGAGGACAAGGAGATCCCCCTGTTCCTCAAGGCGGTCGGCCATCCTGAAGCGGCCCAGGACCCGCGCTTCGCCGACTCCAGCGACCGACACGCCCACGCCATCGACATCACGGCACTGCTCGACAAGGAGTTCGCCACCCGGTCGCTGGCCGACTGGCGCAAGATCCTCGACGACGTCGGGCTCACCTACGGGGTCGCCCAGACACTCGAGGAAGCCGCACACGACCCACAGCTCGTCGCCGACCAGGTGTTGGTGCCTGTCGACGGCGGCGCTCCACGGTCTTACCTCACCATCAACAGCCCCGTGCGGCTGGACCAGGAGCAGAAGGTCCGCGCCGGCCCGGCGCCCCGCTTGGGTGAACACACCCGAGCCGTGCTCGGCGAGCTCGGCTTCGATGACGCCGCGATCGAAAGACTCGGCTCCGTCGGAGCGATCCCCGACCGGGAGCGCCAGACCAGCAAGCACTGATCGCCTGACAGGAAGCACCGACATGACGAACACCGCGTCCACCGGCGCCGCCCGGGTCGGCGGCGGGCCGACCGTACACACCCAGGAACGCGACGGTGTGCTGGTCATCACCATCGACCGGCCGCAGGTGCGCAACGCCGTGGACGGCGCCACCGCCAAGGCCCTGGCCGCCGCTCTGGACCACCTCGACGCCAGTGACGACCTCGCTGTCGGAGTCCTGACCGGCGCCGGAGGCAACTTCAGCGCCGGCATGGACCTCAAGGCCTACGCGGCCGGGGACACGCCTGTGGTCCCCGGCCGTGGCTTCGGCGGCCTCACCAGAGCCCGCATCCGCACCCCCCTCATCGCCGCCGTCGAAGGTTGGGCGGTAGGCGGCGGCACCGAGATGGCCCTGGCCTGTGACCTCATCGTGGCCGCGAGGGACGCCAGCTTCGGCCTGTTCGAGGTCACCCACGGCCTCGTCCCGCCCGAGGGTGGCATCGTGCGCCTCCCCGAACGCATCCCCCGCAACATCGCCATGGAGCTGTTGCTCACCGGGGACCCGCTGACCGCCGTGCGGGCCGAGCAGCTGGGCCTGGTCAACCACCTCACCGAACCCGGCCAGACCCTCGATCGCGCCATAGACCTCGCCGCCCGGATCACCCGCAACGCACCGCTGGCGGTAGCTGCCATCAAGCGAGCAGTGACCGACCGCACGGCTTTCGACGACCAGGACGCCTTCCACGAACAGGACCCGATCATCGAACCCGTGCTGTCGTCCCAAGACGCCCGTGAAGGCGCCCGCGCCTTCGCAGAGAAGCGCACACCCCACTGGCTGCACCGATGAGCCTTTGCTACCCGCTCAAGAAGCCTCGGAGGATTCGCGATGTATGAACCGCGAGAAGACGCGCACTCGGTCGCACTCCTGCCGCCCGCGTTCGACGACGACTACGTCGACGGCGCCGTAGCGCCGTTCCTCATCGGCGGGGAGTACGTCGGTGAGACGCCATCGCTTCCCATGATCGATCTCGCGCTCACCAAGGAGAGGGCCGTCCCGCCGCACATCTGGGGCATGCTCTACGACGGCTGGGTGCCGAAGGAGGAGGACGGGTTGACCGTGTTCTTCCAGGGATACGAGAACCGTGGGCCGCACAACGAGCGGAAGAAGATCTACTACTCGGCGGTGACACCCGACCTCTGTGCCACCAAGTACGCACCCAAGGTCGGCCGCTTCCTCGACCATCTGCTCGACGAGCAGAACGCCGGAAAGCCGTTGATGCACGAATACTACGCGCGTTACTTCGACCTGTACTGGGACCTTCACCTAGGGGTCAGGGGGGACGCCATCCCCTCCGAGGTACGAGAGCTGGGCACCAGCTTCATCGCGGTCCTCGGCCACTGGTACCCGACGTCGGAGGTCGTTCGCGAGAACTACATGCGGGTGCGCGAGCTTCGCCAACCTCTCAGGGACTGGATCGACGGTCGCGTCCAAGCGGTGCTGGACGGTGAGGTCGCCGATCCGGAAGGAACGTTCGTTCACTACTGGCTGAAGAACGGTGGGCAGGGCGAGAACTTCCGCCGCAAGGACATCGTCTTCGAGTGCTTCCACAACTTCCTTGCGTTCAGCCAGTGGGGCAACATGCTCTACAACACCATGGTGCGACTGGACGCGGTGCACGGCGACCCGGCCGTCCGGTCGTGGTTCGAACGCACGATGACGAGCGCAGCGGAGGATGGGCACGACGTCGCATTCAGCGCTCTCGACCGTTACGTGATGGAGCTGTTCCGCGTCATCTCCCCGAACGGTGCGAGCCTCTCCGCACTGCAGCCGGTCCGTAACACCGCGACCGCGGCTGCCTACAGCAGCATCATCACGCCCCACCCAGCCGCCAGCCGAGACCCGCGTCACTGGACAAACCCTGACGAGTTCGACCCGGACCGCTACAAGACGGCCCCGACGAGTGTGGACAACGACGAGGCGAAGTCCCGCCAGGTCGGACTGGCCCGCTGCCCGTTCTCGACCGAGGCGATGGCCGTCAAGGACGGCCGCGACGCGGAACTCACCAACAGTGCCTTCGGAGCGGTGTACGCGGTGGTGGAAGGGACAGCGCACCCGGTGTGCGACGCTGCCGGCTACGCGCCCTTCGGGTTCGGCTACCGCCGCTGTGCCGGAGAGATTCTCACCGTTGACTTCATCAAGGATCTCTTGACGAGGGTCTGGGAGCGGGGTCTCGAGTTCGTGACGCTGGACCTCCAGAATCCCGACAAGGTGCCGGTAAGTCCACGCTCGGTGATCGACGACAACATCGCCTTCAGAAAGGCTCAGGGCGCGACCTGACCCCGCCGAAGGTGACCCCACATCACTCCGGCCCCGCCATCGGCCGGGACGACGACCGAGGATCGGAGAGGGTCATGACGATGCGGATGCTGGCGGCGGCGGGAGTTCTGGTCTCAGCCGCGGTCCACCTCTACCTGTGGTTCGACGTGTTCCGGCACACCGCCGTCGTCGGCCCTGCGTTCATGCTGAACGCGGTCGGCGGCGCCGTCATCGCGGTGCTGCTCGTGACGTGGCGGCACTGGATCCCGTTGGTGCTCGCCGTCGGCTTCGGCGCGTGCACGCTCGGCGCGTTCGTCATCGCCGCCACGGTGGGGCTCTTCGGCGTTCACGAGTACTGGACCGGCTGGGCGGTGTGGACGGCCGCGGCGTCGGAGGTCGTAGCGATCGTGGCGGCCGGGACGGTCCTGCTCCAGGAGAACCCGCTGCGCTCCGGCAGTCGACTCGAGCAGCCAATACGGGACCACTGATCCACCGATCCCGCAGCGCGCCGCCGGAACGAGGACGCGCGTGCGTGACGAAGGGACATGCCATGCGGACTGTCCGTCAAGCCATCATCGATCTGCTCAGGCAGCGCGGGCTGAACACATGGTTCGGCAATCCCGGCTCCTCCGAACTGACCTTGTTGGAGGACTTCCCCAGCGACTTCCGCTATCTCCTGGGGCTGCAGGAAATGGTGCCGGTCGGCATGGCCGACGCCTTCTCGCAGGTCACCGCACGTCCCGCGCTGGTCATCGTGCACACCGCGCCCGGCCTCGGCAACGCCATGGGCGCCCTGTACAACGCCTGCCTGAACAAGACGCCGCTCATCGTCATCGCGGGCAACCAGCGTCGTGCCATGCAAAATCAGAAGTGCCTCCTCACCAACGAGGACGCCGTCCTGGTCCCGCGTCCGTTCGTCAAGTGGTCCGTCGAGCCGGCCACCGCGAGTGAGGTACCCGCGGTCCTCGCCCGCGCCATCCACGTAGCGATGTCGCCGCCCACTGGACCGGTCTTCGTGTCCCTGCCGATGGACGACATGGCCTACGAGCTCAACGACACCCAGGTCGCGGAGATCGAGGTGGTCCGGGACCGCGAGGTCACCCACGCCGGAGGGTTCCGCAAGGAATTGGCGAAGAAGATCGCCGGCCAGCTCTCCGCCGCGAAGTCGCCCGCCTTCGTTGTCCACGGTGACCTGGAGCACGCCGGAGCCTGGGACCCGGTCCTGAAGCTGGCCGAGCGCAGCAAGGCCGCTGTGTGGACGGCACCGCTCCCAGGCCTGTCCGGGTTCCCGGAGAACCACCCCCTGTACCAGGGCCTGCTCCCGCCCGGCGCCGGCTGGATCTCCGAATCACTGAAGGACCACGACCTCGTCCTGGCCCTGGGCGGCCCGGTCTTCCGCTACTACCCCTACATCCCCGGCCCGTATCTGCCCGACGGCACATCCCTCATCCACATCACGAGCGACCCGGACGAAGCCGCCCGCGCGCCCGTCGGCGACGCATACGTGGCGGACATCCGGGCCGCAGCGGAAGCTCTGCTGGGCGAGATCTCCGAATCGTCTCGACCGTTCCCCCAGGCGCGGCCGGACGTACCGCGTCCGGAACGGGCCGAAGCCCCGATGCAGGCCGCGGACCTGTGGACGGCCGTCGGCCACGCCGCCCCGCCGGACGCCCTGTTCGTGAGCGAAGCCGGTTCCAACGAGGTCCCGATCACGGAATATGTACGGCCCGGTCCCGCCCTCTCCCACATGTCCGCTGTCGGCGGGGGGCTCGGATTCGGGCTGCCCGCCGCTCTCGGTGCCCAGCTCGGTGCCCCGGACCGCCCGGTGATCGCCCTCATGGGCGACGGATCCATGCACTACGCGATCACGTCCCTGTGGACCGCGACGCGCTACAAGATCCCGCTGACGATCGTCGTCTCCTCCAACGAGGAATACGGGATCCTCAAGCAGTTCTGCGACATCGAGGGCGCGACCGGCGTCCCCGGACTGGACCTGCCCGGGCTGAACATCGAAGCCACCGCCGCGAGCTACGGCATCGACGCTCACGAAGCCACCGACACCGACCAGGTCGCCGAGATGCTCCGCGCCGGAGTCGACGACAGGGAACGGCCGACCCTCATCAACGTCCGGACGAACAAGGTCAAGAGGGCGTTCCCCGCCGACGACAACATCGCCTTTCACAGACAGGCTCAGGGCACGACCTGACCCCCAGAGGTGACCCCACGTCACACCGGCCCACCGCGGTAGCACTCGTCTATCCGGTCGGGTGGCCGCGGCGTATGCTCCTTCGGTGGACCTCGTCAGTCCCGTGATTCGCAGCCAGTTGTCGGCTGTGGCGTCGGCCGTCAAGGTGAACCTTCTCGAGGTCAGCAAGGACGTACGACGCGACGTGGTCGAGAACATCCCACAGCTGCGCGGCGACGAAGCCGTGGACAAGCTGCTCACGGCAAGCGTGGAGGCCAATGTCACCACGTTGCTGCACGTCCTCGAGCATGACCTCGACCCGGAGACACTCGAGGTACCGGCCGCCGCCGTGGAGTACGCTCGCCGGCTCGCCCAGCGTCAGGTACCCGTGGACGCGCTCGTGCGCGCCTACCGGGTGGGGCACGGACGGTTCCTCACCTGGTGCCTCGAGGAGGTCGGCGAGCAGGTGCGAGACGCATCCGCAGTGGTCCCCGTCGTCAACCAGCTGCTGGATCGGAGCTTCAGGTACATCGATCACATCTCCCAACGTGTGATCACGGCCTACCAGCAGGAGCGCGACCACTGGTTGCTCAGCCAGAGCGCTGCACGCGCCTCGCGCGTCAAGGGGCTGCTCAACGACCCCCGCGTGGACGTCGACCTGGCGGAGGCCAGCGTCGGCTACCGGCTGCGCCAGTACCACCTCGGGCTGGTGTCGTGGGTGACCGAGGGCGCAGAGCACGGTCGTGGCTTGGCGCAGCTGGACCGTCTCACCACCCTGCTGGCCGAGACGCTCGGGTGCGGCACCAAGCCGCTGTTCGTGCCGTGTGACGAAGCGGCCGCCTGGTCCTGGCTGCCGATGGGCAATCAGGTCGAAGTCGCCTGGGAACAGTTCGCCGGTGTCGTGGCCGACCACGGTCCCTTCGCGCGCGTCGCCGCCGGACAACCGGCACCGGGGGTGGACGGGTTCCGGCAGACACATCGACAGGCCTTGCGAGTTCAGGCGGTCGCCGACCTGGCGCAGCCGGGCAGCCAGGTGACCACGTTCGCGGAGACCGCGCCCGTGGCGCTGATCCTGGCTGACCTGGACGCCACCCGCGGCTGGGTGTGGCAGGTCCTCGGCACCCTGGCGAACGACGACGACCACGCCACCCGGCTACGGGAGACGCTACGGGTGTTTCTCTCCACCGGATCCCGTTATGCCTCCACCGCCGAGCTGCTCGTGCTGCACAAGAACACGGTCAAGTACCGGATCGGCAAGGCGGAGGAAGCCGTGGGACATCCGCTCGACGGACATCGGTCCGACGTCGAGATTGCGCTGCGCATCTGCCACGAGCTCGGCGGCCCTGTGCTTCGGCAGACCGGGACCGCACCACGACTGTGACCGCGTGCCCGCGGCTCCGGAGGAGGGATGACCATGACCCACCTCGACTACCTGCCGTGGCGTCGCCCGCAGGAGTATGACGACCGCCCGTTCGTCCGTGACGACATCGCCGACCTCACGTACGCCGCGTTCGCCGGCCGGGTGGACGCCGCTGCCGAACAACTAGCCGAGCTGGGCGTGACGCCTGGGTCTGTGGTGGCCATCATGCTCCCGAACCGGGTCGAGCTCCTGGTCGCGATGGTTGCCGCGTGGCGGCTCGGAGCCGCAGCAACCCCGATCAACCCGTTCTTCACGGCAAGCGAGGCGAACTACCAGATCGCCGACGCCGATGCGGTCGTGGTGATCAACGCCGGGGCGGTCGCCCCGAGCGCGGGACGGTCGAGTCTTCAGGTCGAGGGGTTGCGCCGCACTCGCCGCGGCACGGGATCCCTCCCCGAGCCGGCCACCGCACCCGACGACACGGCGCTCCTGGTGTACACGAGCGGGTCCACCGGCCGCCCCAAAGGGGTCATCCTCAGTCACGGCAACATCGGCGCGATGACCGCGGCGATGACCCAGCGCCTGGCCATCACCGGTGACGACCACTGCCTCGTCGTCCTTCCGCTGTTCCACGTCGACGCGATCTGCACCAGCTTCCTGACGCCGTCGTCCATCGGTGGCCGGGTCACGGTCCATGCTCGCTTCCACCCGAGGATGTTCCTAGACGCGATCGGGGAGCTGGGCCCGACGTACTTCTCGGCGGTGCCGACCATCTTCGCCCAGCTGGTGTCCCAGCCCTCAGACGTCGTGGCCGACACCTCCTCGGTTCGCTTCGCCATCTGTGGCGCGGCCCCCGCGTCCCAGCGACTGCTCGAGACGACCGAGAGCCGCTTCGGATTCCCACTCGTAGAGGGCTACGGCCTCACCGAGGCCACCTGCGCGGTGACGGTCAACCCACCGGCCGGGCCCCGCAAGATCGGCACCGTCGGTGTCGCCCTCCCGGGGCTGAGGGTCGCGGTCATGGCGCCAGACGGCGCGTTCCCGCCGCCCGGCTCGCGCGGGGAGGTCGTCATCCAGGGGCCTACGGTCATGCAGGGGTACCTCAACCGGCCCGATGCGACCGCGGAGGCGGTGCGCGACGGGTGGCTGCACACCGGTGACGTCGGGATCCTCGACGGCGACGGTTACCTGCGGATCGTCGACCGCATCAAGGACATGATCATCCGGGGCGGGGAGAACATCTACCCCAAAGAGATCGAGACCGTGCTGCAAGGCGCGCCGGGGGTGCTCGAGGCGGCCGTGATCGGCGCCAGGGACGAGGTGTACGGCGAAGTGCCGGTGGCCTACGTGGCGGCCTCCCCGGGCGTCACACTCGACGTCGACGAGCTCACAGCCCTCTGTCGCGAGCAGCTCACCAAGATCAAGGTCCCCGCCACGATCCACGTGCTCGACGCTCTGCCGAAGAACCCGCTGGGGAAGGTCGACAAGCCCGCCTTGCGGCACCGCTCCGCTGCCGACGCAGTCACCACGCGGGGCGGGTGACTCGATCGTCAGGCTCCACCTTCTTGCCCACCTCGGGCCCATCGGACTACAACCAGATTGGGGTGCTGGGGGACAGAGACCTGGGCCGGACCCTGTGGGCGTTGCCTTCGGCGTCGGAAGTTCTAGGTTGAGGGTGTGGCTGCACGACAACACAAGATCCCGTCGGGATTCGGGCCGCACAGCACCGCAGCCGAGGTCCTGCGCGGAGTCGATCTGACGGGCAGACTCGCGGTGGTCACCGGTGGTTACTCCGGAATCGGCCTGGAAACCACACGCGCTCTTGCCGATGCCGGGGCGCACGTCCTAGTGCCCGCGCGGCGCCGCGCGCGGGCCGAAGACGCGGTCGCAGGCATGGACGGGGTGGACGTGGATGAGCTCGACCTGGCGGACCTTGCCAGCGTGCATGGCTTCGCGGACAGGTTCCTCGCCACCGGCCGCAGCATCGACATCCTCATCAACAACGCGGGGATCATGGCGTCCCCGGAGACACGGGTCGGGCCTGGCTGGGAGGCTCAGTTCGCGACGAACCACCTGGGCCACTACACCCTGGTGAACCGGCTGTGGCCCGCATTGACGCGCGACGGCACGCGCGTGGTGCAGGTGTCCTCGAACGCCCACCAGTTCTCGGACGTCCACTGGGACGACATCCACTTCGAGCACGGATATGACAAGTGGCAGGCCTACGGCCAGTCCAAGACCGCCAACGCCCTGTTCGCCCTGCAGCTGGACACACTCGGGCAAACATTTGGCGTGCGCGCCTTCTCGGTGCACCCGGGCGGGATCCGCACCGAGCTGGCCCGCTACATGTCCGAGGAGGAGATGGCCGAGCTGGACTCGAGGCTCCGCGACAGCCCGACGAACACCGGCTTGAAGACGCCCCAGCAGGGAGCGGCAACCCAGGTGTGGGCAGCGACGTCCCCGCAGCTGCACGGCCTGGGCGGCGTCTACTGCGAGGACTGCGACATTGCCGAGCCCGCTGCACCCGACACCGTTCTGGGCAGCGGCGTCAAGGCGTGGGCGACAGACCCGCAGCGAGCGGCCCGGTTGTGGCAGCTGTCCGCCGAACTCACCGACATCGACGCCTTCGGCTGAACGCGCGGCTGGGCGGGAGGGTGATCTGTCGTTGACCTGGAGTCATTTTCCGCAGCAGTCTTGTCGTGTTGAGGTCGCGATGTCCGGCCCTTGTCGAGGTCTCGGGAGAGGAGACCGTCATGAACGCAAAGTCCAAGGGCAACGTTGTTCTCGTGCACGGCGGTTTCGTGGACGGGTCCGGCTGGCAAGGCGTCTATGACCTGCTGAAGCAGGCGGGGTACAAGGTCAGTGTCGTGCAGAACCCGACCCTGACGCTCGAGGGTGACGTCACCGCGGCACGGCAGGTCATCGACTCGCAGGACGAACCGGTCATTCTGGTGGGCCATTCCTACGGCGGGGCGGTCATCACCGAGGCGGGTACGGACCCGAACGTGGCCGCGCTGGTGTACATCGCGGCCTTCGCGCCGGACAGCGGCGAATCGGTGAACACGCTGATCGCCAACCCGCCGCCTGACGCGCCCGTTCCGCCGATCCTGCCGCCACAAGACGGCTTCCTGTTCCTGGATCGCGAGAAGTTCGCCGCGTCGTTCGCCGGCGACCTGCCTGTTGCGCAGGCTGAGTTCATGGCCGACTCGCAGGTCCCGTGGGGCGTCGGCGCCCTCAGCGGGTCCATCACCGAGCCCGGCTGGCGGGTCAAGCCGAGCTGGTACCTCGTCGCGACCGAGGACCGGATGATTCCCCCTCCCGCGCAACGCGCCATGTCCGAACGCGCCGGGTCGAGCGTGGTCGAGGCGCGTGGCAGCCACTCCATCTACCTGTCACAGCCAGCGGCTGTGGCCGCTCTCATCGAGCAGGCTGCGTCAGCCGTGGCCATGCCGACGTAGCGCACCTCCGACCGGAGCAGACGTGCTCAGCCGGTGAGTGCGGCCGCTACCTGGTCGGCGAGGAGGACCGCCACCCGTCGTTGCTCTGCGGTCGGGTACGCCATGGCGGACGCCGACGTGATCACGAAGTGCCCGAGGATGTCCGATCCGCGCCGAACTTCCAGGGCGGTCTCGTCATCCACCGGTAGCCCATCTCGCTCGACATCAAGGGTTCGGTCGTTTCGTGTCACGCGCCCGTCGTGGTGGAGCAGGGCCAGTCGGGAGTCGTGTATGGGGCCCGGGACGAAGCGGCAGGACGAGACGCCCAGGACCTCGGTGATCTGGGCCGCGGTGAACCGGAGGAGCGTCGTGGTGGGCATGTCCGGGCTGTGGGCGTTCTCCGCGGCTCGGAGTGCACCGTCCAGGTAGCCGGACCTGCGTGCAGCTCGGGACTCCTGCCGGAGCCCCCACATCGTCGCTTCGGTGACGATGACTCCGATGACGATCAGCAGGACCGTGACCTCGACGTCGTCCGGATCGGAGATCACGAGGCTGTGGTACGGCCGGGTGAGGAAGTAGTCGAAGCTGATCCCGCTGGACACCGCCGCCAGCAGCGCAGCGATCCGTTGCCCGCTGGTACCCGCCACGACCACGCACAGGACAAGGACCAGGGCCGTCGATGTCGTGGACACCCGGTCCCGCATCGAGCCGCTCAGGACACAGACCACCACAGGGGTGGCCACAGACAGTGACAGCACCAGCGGCCGGCGTCTCCGTCCGGACGCCACGAGCTCGATCACCCGGGAGACCATGGGACCTCCTTGCTCCGCCAGTCTCCAGGATCCAACACATGCCCGGCGTTAGGAACGCGTTAGGAACGATCGACTGCGCGTTAGAGCGACGTTAAGCCCGGCCGGAACGGCCGCGGACCGTCCTTGACTGGGGGAGCGCGGCAAGGAGCCGCGGGCATGTGCCCAGGAGGTCCCCATGAGCGATCTGCTCTTCATCGTCGTCGCTGTTGCGTTCTTCGCCCTGTGCCACCTCGTCCTTCGGGGGTTGGAGCGGCTGTGAGTGTCGAGAACGCCATCGCGCTGATCGTGTCCGTCGCCCTTCTCGGCTACCTCGTCGTGGCCCTGTTGTTCCCGGAGCGTTTCTGAATGTCCGACACCCTCGCCGGGCTCCTCCAGCTCGGCCTCCTGATCCTCGCCCTCGCGGTCTGCTACCGCCCCCTCGGCGGTTACATGGCCCGGGTCTACTCCGACAGCCGGCACCTGCGTCTCGAGCGGGGCCTCTACAAGGTGATGGGCGTCGACCCGGACGCCGACCAGCGCTGGCCGGTGTACGCACGGTCGATGCTCGCCTTCTCCGTCATGGGCGTGCTCTTCCTGTACGTCCTGCAGCGGATCCAGGACCACCTGCCACTCTCCCTCGGTTTCGCCGCGGTCGCCCCGGACCAGGCGTTCAACACCGCCACCTCGTTCGTCACCAACACCAACTGGCAGTCCTACTCGGGTGAGTCGACGATGGGGCACCTCACGCAGATGGCCGGGCTGGCCGTGCAGAACTTCGCCTCGGCCGCCGTGGGTATGGCCATCGCCGTCGCCCTGGTCCGGGGGTTCGCCCGCTCGCGCACCGACCGCCTCGGGAACTTCTGGGTCGACCTGGTGCGCGGGTCGGTGCGCATCCTGCTGCCGATGGCGATCATCGCCGGCGTCGTCCTGATCGGGATGGGGGTCGTCCAGAACCTCTCGGCCGGCCACGACGTGACCACCCTGACCGGTGGCACGCAGACCATCACCGGGGGACCGGTCGCCTCCCAGGAGGCGATCAAGGAGCTGGGCACCAACGGCGGGGGCTTCTACAACGCCAACTCCGCGCATCCGTTCGAGAACCCGACCCCGCTGAGCAACCTGTTCGAGATCTTCCTGCTGCTCCTGGTCCCCGTCTGCCTGACCCGCACCTTCGGCCTGATGGTGGGTGACAAGCGGCAGGGCTGGGCGCTGCTGGGGGCGATGACGACGCTCTGGGCGGTCGTCCTCGCCGGTGTCTGGACGCTGGAGGTGGCGAACCCGGGCACGGCGTCCCGGCTCGCCGGTGCCGCGATGGAGGGCAAGGAGACACGGTTCGGCGTGCCGGCCTCCGCGCTGTTCGCGGCCTCGACGACGGGTACGTCGACCGGCGCGGTCGACGCGTTCCACTCGTCGTTCAGCCCGATCGGCGGTGGGCTGCTGATCCTCAACATGGGGTTGGGCGAGATCGCACCCGGCGGGGTCGGCTCCGGGCTCTACGGCATCCTCATGCTCGCCGTCATCGCGGTGTTCGTCGCCGGCCTCATGGTCGGCAGGACCCCGGAGTACCTCCGCAAGAAGATCACCTCGCGCGAGATCAAGCTGGTCTCGCTGTACGTCCTGGTGATGCCGGTCCTCGTGCTGGTCGGCACGGCGGTCGCCGCCGTGCTCCCGTCGGCCAGAGCCTCCATCCTGAACCCCGGTCCGCACGGCCTCTCCGAGATGCTCTATGCCTTCACGTCGGCCGGCAACAACAACGGGTCCGCCTTCGCCGGGCTCAGCGCGAACACGCCGTTCTACAACATCGGGCTCGGCGTGACGATGCTCGTGGTCCGCTTCGTGCCGATCCTGCTCGTGCTGGCGCTGGCCGGCTCCCTGGCGAGGCAGAAGCCGGTGCCCGAGACCGCCGGCACTCTCGCCACCCACCGGCCGCTGTTCGTCGGGCTGCTCGTCGGCGTCGCCGTCATCGTCGCGGCCCTGACGTTCTTCCCGGTGATCGCTCTCGGGCCGCTCGCGGAGGGGATGGGATGACCCGCAACACGCTGCGTTCCCTCCGTCCCACTGGCACCCACGTCCCTCGAGGAGCTCCTGACATGTCACACCCAGCCGTCCTGGCGGAGAAGCCGGGCGCCCAGGAGGCGCCGACCCGGCGCGTGCAGAGCGGCGTCCTGGACCCGACTCTGCTGGTGCGGGCGGTTCCCGACGCGCTTCGCAAGCTCGACCCGCGCACGATGGTCCGGAACCCGGTCATGTTCGTCGTGGAGGTGGGCGCGACGTTCTCCACGGTGCTCGCGCTGTCCGAGGCCACCGTCTTCGCGTGGACGGTCGTCGTGTGGCTGTGGCTGACTGTCCTGTTCGCGAACCTGGCCGAGTCGGTGGCCGAGGGCCGCGGCAAGGCGCAGGCCGACACCCTGCGCCGGACCCGCACCGAGACCACAGCGCGCGTCCTGCGCGGCTCCGGCGAGGAGCGGGTGGCAGCCGCGCTCCTCACGGTGGGGGACCGGGTCGTCGTGGAGGCGGGCGAGGTGATCCCGGGCGACGGTGACGTCGTCGAGGGCGTGGCCTCGGTCGACGAGTCCGCCATCACCGGAGAGTCCGCGCCCGTCATCCGGGAGTCCGGCGGTGACCGCAGCTCGGTGACCGGCGGGACGAAGGTGCTCTCGGACCGGATCGTCGTGGAGATCACGACCAGACCCGGCGAGAGCTTCGTCGACCGGATGATCGCGTTGGTAGAGGGCGCGTCGCGCCAGAAGACCCCGAACGAGATCGCGCTCAACATCCTGCTGGCCAGTCTCACGATCGTGTTCCTCGCGGCCACCGTGACCCTGCAGCCCTTCGCGGTCTACTCCGGCGCCGAGCAGTCCCTGATCGTGCTCGTGGCCCTCCTCGTGTGCTTGATCCCCACCACCATCGGGGCGTTGCTGTCCGCCATCGGGATCGCCGGGATGGACCGGCTGGTGCAGCACAACGTCCTGGCCATGTCCGGACGCGCGGTCGAAGCCGCAGGGGACGTCAACACGCTGCTGCTCGACAAGACGGGCACGATCACCCTGGGCAACCGGCAGGCCGCCGAGTTCCTTCCGGTCGACGGCGTCGACCCGGATGCGCTGGCCGACGCCGCGCAGCTGTCCAGCCTCGCCGACGAGACGCCTGAGGGCCGCTCCATCGTCGTGCTCGCCAAGACCGCGCACGGCCTCCGTGAGCGTGCGCCGGGCGAGCTGAGGACCGCGCACTTCGTGGCGTTCACCGCGCAGACGCGGATGAGCGGCGTCGACCTGGACGGCGGTCGCCAGATCCGCAAGGGTGCTGCGGCAGCGGTGATGAGGTGGGTGCGCGACAACGGCGGGCACCCGACCGACGAGGTCGGCGCCATCGTGGACGGCATCTCCACCGCGGGCGGCACACCCCTGGTCGTCGCGGAGTGCACCGCCGGCGCGCCGGCCCGGACGCTGGGGGTGATCAACCTCAAGGACGTGGTCAAGGCAGGCATCCGCGAGCGGTTCGAGGAGATGCGCCGGATGGGCATCCGCACGGTGATGATCACCGGCGACAACCCGCTGACCGCCAGGGCTATCGCCGAGGAGGCCGGCGTCGACGACTTCCTCTCCGAGGCCACCCCCGAGGACAAGATGGCGCTGATCAGGAAGGAGCAGGAGGGTGGCCGGCTCGTCGCGATGACCGGCGACGGGACGAACGACGCGCCGGCCCTCGCACAGGCAGACGTGGGTGTCGCCATGAACACCGGCACGTCCGCCGCCAAGGAGGCCGGCAACATGGTCGACCTGGACTCCAACCCGACGAAGCTGATCGAGGTCGTCGAGATCGGCAAACAGCTGCTGATCACCCGCGGCTCGCTGACGACCTTCTCCATCGCCAACGACGTCGCGAAGTACTTCGCGATCATCCCGGCCATGTTCAGCGGGGTGTACGGCGGCCTCGACGCCCTGAACATCATGCGGCTGGCCACCCCGGAGTCGGCCATCGTCTCCGCCGTCGTGTTCAACGCGCTCGTGATCGTCGCCCTGATCCCGCTGGCGCTTCGCGGTGTGCGCTACCGACCCTCGTCGGCCGCCGCGATGCTGCGAAGGAACCTGGTGATCTACGGCCTCGGCGGCATCGTCGTCCCGTTCGTCGGCATCAAGCTCCTCGACCTCGTCGTGTCCCAGATCCCCGGTCTCGGCTGACCTCCGAAAGGCTCACCATGTCTCGTCTCTCCTCCGGCGCGATCGGTCAAGCCGGCGCCGGGCTGCGTGCCCTCGTGGTGCTGACCCTCGTCGTCGGCGTGGTCTACCCGCTGGTGATGACCGGCCTGGCCCAGGTGCTGTTCCCGGGCCGCGCCGACGGCTCCCTGGTTCGGCGCGACGGTGCCACCGTCGGCTCGAGCCTCATCGGTCAGGGCTTCACCGTCGGCAAGAAGGCCATGGTGGCTGCGTCGTACTTCCAGAGCCGGCCCTCGGCGGCCGGCAACGGTTACGACCCGCTGGCCAGCTCGGCCTCGAACCTCAGCCCGGACAACCCCGACCTGATCACACTCGTCCGGCAGCGGCGGGCGGCTGTCGACAAGGCGGACGGCTACCCCGGTCCTGTGCCCGCGGACGCGCTCCTCGCGAGCGGCTCCGGGCTCGACCCGCACATCAGCCCGGCCTACGCGGAGCTGCAAGTCGCGCGGGTGGCGTCGGCGCGGGGCGCCAACGTCCGCTCGGTACGGGCGCTCGTGTCGCGCTACACCGTGGGGCGCACTTTCGGCTTCATCGGTGAGCCCCGGGTGAACGTCCTGCTGCTGAACCTCGCTCTGGATCGCGCATTTCCCGAGACGTCGAGCGCACACTGAGGCAGGAGGTTCGTGATGGCGCGCGGGCGGCTTCGCGTCTACCTGGGTGCTGCCCCAGGCGTGGGGAAGACCTACGCCATGCTCGACGAGGGGCATCGCAGGTTCGAACGGGGCACAGACGTGGTCGTCGGCTTCGTCGAGCCGCACGGACGACGTCTCACCGCCGCCCTGACCGAGGGCCTCGAGGTCGTCCCGCGCCGCATGCTGCCGTACCGCGGCGCCAGCTTCGAGGAGATGGACCTCGACGCGGTCCTCGAGCGCCACCCCCAGGTCGCACTGGTCGACGAGCTCGCACACACCAACATTCCCGGGTCCCGTCACGAGAAGCGCTGGCAAGACGTCGAGGACCTGCTCGCGGCCGGCATCGACGTGATCACCACCGTCAACATCCAGCACCTCGAGTCGTTGAACGACGTCGTCACCAAGATCACCGGCGTCACCCAGCGCGAGACTGTGCCCGACGCCGTCGTGAGGACCGCGGACCAGGTCGAGATCGTCGACATGGCACCCGAGGCGCTGCGGCGCCGGCTCGCCCACGGCAACGTCTACGCAGCCGACAAGGTCGACGCAGCGCTGGGCAACTACTTCCGGGTCGGCAACCTCACGGCCCTGCGCGAGCTGGCCCTGCTGTGGGTCGCCGACAAGGTGGACGAAGCACTGCAGACCTATCGCAGCACGCACGACATCGACCAGACCTGGGAGACCCGCGAACGGGTCGTCGTCGCCCTCACCGGCGGACCCGAGGGCGAGACCCTGATCCGCCGTGCGGTTCGGATCGCGGCCCGCTCCAGCGGCGGGGACCTGCTGGCCGTGCACGTCGCCCGCTCGGACGGACTGACGGGCGCCAACCCCGGATCGCTCGCGCAGCAACGACTGCTGGTGGAGTCCCTCGGCGGGACCTACCACCAGGTCGTGGGCGACGACGTACCCCGAGCGCTGCTGTCCTTCGCCCGGGCCGAGAACGCCACCCAGCTCGTCCTCGGCCTCAGCCGCCGGCCACGGTGGATGCGGATCCTGTCAGGTCCCGGCATCGGCGCGACCACGATCCGGCACTCGGGTGACATCGACGTCCACATCGTCACCCACGGCATGTCCGGCCAGGGCCGCAACCGGCCGGGCTTCCGAGGCAACCTCACCCGCCGCCGCCGGCTGAAGGGCCTCGTCCTGGCCCTCGTCCTGCCCGTCCTGCTGACGGCGTTGCTGTCGGTGGACCAGATCCAGCTGAACCTGGTCAGCGACGTCCTGCTCTATCTCGTCGCCGTCGTCGTGGTGGCACTCGTCGGCGGCTTCGCAACCGCCATCCTGGCCGCTCTGGCCGGGTCTCTGCTGCTCAACTACTTCTTCGTGCCACCGGTCCACACCCTCACCATCAACGAGCCCAACAACGCACTCGCGATCCTGGTCTTCGTGGTGGTGGCCCTCCTGGTCAGCTCGGTGGTGGATCTCGCGTCCAGGCGTACCCGGCAGGCCGCTCGTCTCGCCACCGAGTCGTCCCTCCTGTCGACGATGGCCGGCAGCGTGCTGCGCGGCGAGCGCTCCGTCCCCGCCCTGCTCGAGCGCGTGCGCGAGGCGTTCGGCCAGTCCTCCGCCGCCCTGCTCCTCAAGGACGGACACTCGCCGGGACCCGGCAGCTGGCGGGTGGTCGCGAGCGCCGGCGAGCCAAGCTGCCAGCACCCCGGCGAGGCCGACACGTCAGTGAGTGCGCGTCCGGACCTCGTGCTGGCCCTGCGCGGCCGTCCTCTCCTGGCCGAGGACCACCGACTCCTGACGACGTTCGCCGCCCAGGCCGCGATAGCGCTCGAGCGCGAGGAGCTGTTCGAGGAGGCGGCCCAGGTCGCTCCCATCTCCGAGGCGAACCGCATGCGGACCGCTCTCCTCGCCGCGGTCGGCCACGACCTGCGAACGCCTCTCGCCTCGGCCAAGGCCGCCGTGTCCGGCCTGTTGAGCTCCGACATCGACATCGGGGTTGCGGACCGTCGAGAACTCCTCGAGGCCGCGGACGAGTCACTCGACAGGTTGGCGGCCATGGTCGAGAACCTCCTGGACATGAGCCGCTTGCATGCCGGCGCCATGGACGTGCTCGAGAGTCCCACGGCCGTGGACGAGGTCGTCGCCCAGGCGCTCGATGCGCTCGGGGAAGCCTCGCGGGGTGTCCGGGTCGACGTACCCCACGATCTCCCGGACGTGGTCGCGGACCCCGGCCTGCTGGAGCGGGTGCTCGCCAACCTCATCGCCAACGCGATCCGCTACGCACCCGCCGACCGGCCGCCGCTCGTCGCCGCCAGCGCCTTGGCCGGCCGCCTGGAGGTCCGGGTCATCGACCAGGGGCCCGGCATACCGGCCGAGGCGCACGACGCGGTCTTCGCACCGTTCCAGCGGCTCGGGGACACCGACAACCAGGCGGGGGTCGGGCTCGGTCTCGCCCTCAGTCGTGGTCTCACCGAGGCGATGGGGGGCACCCTGACTCCGGAGGAGACACCCGGGGGCGGCCTCACCATGGTGGTGTCACTGCGCGTCGTCGCGGACGAGGGGCCCCCTTCGGAGCCGGGACAGCGGGAACGCTCCGAGGTAGCTGGCTCGGCCTCATGACCAGCGTGCTGGTGGTCGACGACGAGCCCCAGATCGTCCGGACCCTGTCCATCCATCTCCGGGCCCGCGGCTACGAGGTGCTGTCCGCGGCCAGCGGTGCAGATGCCGTCGTGAGCGTGGTCGACAACCAGCCCGACACGGTCATCCTCGACCTGGGCCTGCCGGACATGGAGGGCATGGACGTGGTGCGTGCGGTCCGCGCGTCGAGCGCCGCACCGATCCTGGTCCTGTCCGGACGCATCGACAGCCGTGACAAGGTCAAGGCCCTCGACAGCGGCGCGGACGACTACGTCACCAAGCCGTTCGGCATGGACGAGCTTCTTGCCCGCCTCAGGGCGCTGCACCGACGAACCGGCCCGTCGTTCGAGTCCCCGCGTGTGCGCATCGGGGACAACGTCGTCGATCTGGCCGCCCGCACGATCCACAACGCCATCGACGGCACACCGCTGCCCCTGCGGCTCACCCCCACGGAATGGCACCTGCTCGAGGTCCTCCTGCGCAACCCTGGCCGCCTCGTGAGCCGTCGACAGCTCCTCCACGAGGTCTGGGGACCTGGCTACCAAGAGGGGAACCTTCGCGTCTACATGGCACAGCTGCGACGCAAGCTGGAGCCCGACCACCACCGACCACGCTTCCTGCTCAACGAGCCCGGCATGGGCTACCGGTTCGCGCCCGGCGACAGCTGAACGACCGTCGGCGCCCTCGGCATCCGCATGCGCGGTGGCTGACGGGGGCGGTGGGTCATGCACTGCGCAACCGTGGACGCCGGGAGTCGGCCGCGCGGAACCACTGCCGGATCGGCTGACTGGGCGGTCGGTGGGTTGTCAGGTACTTGATGCTGCTCGACGCTGTAGTGGACAGGCTCGCGGTGCAGGAACGGTGGGACGGTGTCATGCAGGATCAGGCTGAGTGGCAGCAGTTGCTGACGCTGATCAAGGATCGTCGGCGGACGATCGAGGACTTCCTGCGGTCGGCCCGGCCGCGTGCGGAGCGGTTGACCTACGTGTCTGTCACGAGCAGCGCGTTTGCGGCCGTGTTGACGGCTGGACCAGCCCTGGGGGGCCCGCGATTCACGGACCGAGTGGCGAAGTCGCTGGAGCTGGCAGGCCCCGAGGACGTGTGGCGGCCCCTGTGTCTCGGCGCACTGGTGGTGTCAGTGATCGCGGCCATCTCCGCGAATCTGAGCAAGGCGAAGAATGCCGAGGCTCGCATCGTCAGTGCCGAGGCGTGCAACGCCGAGCTGGAAGGTCTGCAGGCTCTGGTCGAGTTCCGGGAGGTGTCGTTGCAGGAGGCGCTCAGGATGTACCAGCAGTACGTCGCGAAGATCCCGTTTGTCGCTGACAGACGGGATCTTCGCTGAGGCAGCGGCACCCGTGGGCCCGAGCGTCACTGCGGCGTTCGACCCCTGCCGGTCGACCGGGCGCGAATGTGCATGCGCTCGCCCTCGCGCCCGAAGATGGACAGGAACTCCACCCGCCGCTCGTCGGCTCCGCCGAACCAGTGCGGCAACCGGGTGTCGAACTCCGCGACCTCTCCCGGCTCCAGCACGACGTCGTGCTCGCCCAGCACCATCCGGAGCCGGCCGTCCAGCACGTAGAGCCACTCGTACCCCTCATGGGTCTGCGGGTCCGGATCCCGTCGCTGTCGTCCGGGCGGGATGGTCAGCTTGTAGGCCTGGAGCCCCCCGGCGCGGCGGCTCAGCGGCACCATCGTCATCCCGCCCCGGGTGACGGCGCGCTGCCGCACGCGCGGGTCGCTGGGTGCGGCGACCTCCACGAGGTCGTCGAGTGCGAGACCGTGGGCACGGGCGATGGGCAGCAGCAGCTCCAGCGTCGGACGTCGGCCTCCGGACTCCAACCGCGAGAGCGTGCTCACCGAGATACCCGTGCTCGACGCCATGTCGGCGAGCGTCATCTCCTTCTCCAACCGCAGGGCACGCAGCCGAGGCCCGACGGCTTCCAGGACGTTGTCGACGGTCGGTTCCATGACCTCTAGGTTGCCATAACGGCAAGAGAAGTTGTCGATCTCGCCTGGCCGCCCGCAGAGTGGGGTCGACGACGGACAGACGAGGGAGCAGACATGGAGCGGTACGAGTACGACGTGCTCGTCGTCGGTGGCGGCGCCGCCGGCTTGAGCGGGGCGGTGGCCCTGCTGCGGTCACGACGGCGGGTCCTGGTCGTGGACGCCGGCCGGCCCCGCAACGCGCCGGCGACCGGCGTGCACAACCTGCTGACGCGCGACGGTCTGCCACCGCTGGAGCTGGTCGCCATCGGGCGCGAGGAGGTACGCCGCTACGGCGGCGCGGTGCGTGAAGGACGCGTGATCGCGGCCGAGCGACGAGGTGACGGGTTCACGGTGCGCCTCGACGGCGGCGAACGACTCACCACGCGACGCCTGCTGGTGACCTCTGGTCTCGTCGACGAGCTGCCTGAGGTCCCGGGGCTGCGCGAGCGATGGGGTCACCAGGTCCTGCACTGCCCCTACTGTCACGGCTGGGAGGTCCGCGACCAGCGGATCGGTGTGCTCGCGACCGGGCCTGCGGCCGTGCACCAGGCGCTGCTGTTCTCACAGCTCAGCGACGACGTCGTCGTACTGACGCACACCGCGCCACCGCAGGCGGAGGACCGGGCCCGGCTCTTCGCGGCCGGAGTGCGGCTGCAGGAGGGCGAGGTCGTCGCACTGGTGGGACCACCGGACGGGCTGCAGGGAGCTCGGCTGGCGGACGGGACGACGGTGCCGCTCGACGCCCTCGTCGTCGCCCCGCGGATGCTGGCGCGATCCGCGGTGCTGGACTCGCTGGGGCTGGCACCCGAGCCGCACCCGTCCGGCCTGGGCGAGCAGTACCCGAGCGGCCCCATGGGCGTGACCGCTGTCCCGGGCGTGTGGGTCGCCGGGAACGTCGCCGACGTCGGTGCGCAGGTCATGGGTGCCGCGGCAGCGGGGACCATGGCCGGAGCCGCGATCAACATGGATCTCGTCGAGAGCGACCTGAGGGAGCGTGTGGCATGAGGAACGAGCACCAGCACGAGCACGCCGACCAGCACGACGCGGAGCAGGCGGCCGTCTCCGACGCCACCCCACGGTGGGACGCGGAGTTCTGGGACGAGCGCTACGGCTCCGCGCCCGCGCTGTGGAGCGGCCACGTCAACGCGGTCGTCCGCGACGAGGTGGCGACGCTGCGACCCGGACGCGCGCTCGACGTCGGCTGCGGGGAGGGCGGCGACGCCTTGTGGCTCGCCGAGCAGGGATGGGACGTGCTCGGCGTCGACGTCTCGCGCGTCGCACTCGACCGCGCGGCAGCGCGGGCCCGGGAAACCGGATTGAGCGCGCGGACCACCTGGGAGCACCGTGATCTGCTGACCTGGTCACCGCCAGCCGCGGCGTACGACCTGGTGACGGTCGCCTTCGTCCACCTCGCCGGGGACCAGCGGCGCCAGGTCTACGCCGGCCTCGCCAACGCCGTCGCACCCGGCGGCACCTTCCTGGTCGCCGCGCACCACCCCGACGACCTCGGCGTCGTGCCCCGCCCACCTCACCCGGAGCTCTTCTTCACCGCAGAGGAGCTGACCGACGACCTGCACGACGCTCCGGGCGCCTGGGAGGTCGTCACCGCCGAGGCAAGACCGCGTCCCGGTCACCACCCCGACGGTCACCCGGTCACCCTGCACGACACGGTGCTTCGCGCCCGGCGTCGCGACGACGACAAGAGCACCGAGAGGTGATCCCGGCGATCGCCAGGCCGGCGTCCTTCGACGTCGTGCTTCCCTGAGCCGGCGCCGACCCGGTCAGTCTCGACGGGCCCGCCGACCAGGCGACGTACGGGTCTCGTCCGACGTGGTGGCGCTCCTCTGGTGGGGGAGAGCGGAGCTCGAGGGAACCCCGTCGACCCGTGCGCCTGCCGGGGAGAGCGCGCCGACGACAGGCCGTCGGGGAGCCTTGGCGCGCGTCGCGTAGTCGCGGGACCGGTGGCTGGTCAGTGCGAGGAGGACCAGGATGCCCAGCGCGACCGCCGGGAGGCCCGCCCCCAGGGTCAGCCGAGGCCCACCGGACGCCTGGGCGCCGAACGCGCCGACGATCTGCACCACCGAGAACAGCATGAGCACGATGCGCGCCCAGTTGCGTCCGCGGAAGGTGGCGGTGCCGAGCGAGACGTCCATGACGGCGGACACCGCGAGTACGGCGGCCGTGACCGCCGAGGTGCTGGCCTCGACGTTCCCGTGGCCGGCCGTCAGGAACGGCCCGGCGGCGTTCGGGTCGCGGGCGATGGCGAGCACGCCGACGAGGGCGAACAAGCCTCGGAGGAACGCCACCCCGGCGCCGAACACGGTGGGAGCGGGCGGCCTCTCGCGGCCGCTGGTCGGCTCGATCATCGCCGCCGTGGCATCGGCGTGCAGGGGCCGGACGTCGACCACCGGCAGGTTCCCGTCGGTCACGATCGCGTCGCCACCTCCGTTGCGGGAGTGGTAGCCGCTGGAGAAGTGCCGGATCAGGTCCACCGTCACCGCGGGGTTGGCCTCGAGCAGGGTCGTGACGGTGTGGTCGCGCTCGGCGTCGATGTCGGCCGCGATCCGGTGCGTGACCTGGAGGGTCATCAGGGAGAGACCCACAGCGCGGTCGTAGGTGCCGGCGGCGAGCCAGTCCGCGGGGTGTCCGCCGGGGAGCCGCCATCCCTCGGGGCAGGCCCAGAACCGCACGTGGTGCCGCTTGGCGGGGTTGCCGGCGACCTCCTGCTGGTAGGCGAAGTCCTGTGCCCTGTCGAACAGGTGCAGCGGGCTGACCGGCGCCTCGGGGTAGCTGGTGCGGGACATCGTCGTGCGGATGATGCGCATGCTGGAGGCCAGGTTGACGTCGTCGGCGCGTGTCCAGCCGGCTCGGGCCATGGCCGCGTGGACCTGCGCCTCCGTGCCGAGCAGGGCCAGGTTGACGGGGTCGCCGAGCAGGCCGTCGCTGGTGCGGGCGCGGCCGATGAAGTAGCCGGGCAGGTACACCGTCGTCAGGATCCGGTGCAGCCGCGGCAGCACGAGGTAGGCCACCAGCGCCCAGAACACCGCGAGCAGCAGGACCTGCCAGTTCGGCTGCAGGCTCGCCAGGAGCAACAGGTAGGCCAGCCACAGCGCGGCGAATGCCGCAAACACGAACAGAAGGGAGTCAAGGGTGGCGAGCACCGAGCGGCGCTCGCGCTCTCTGGCCCCGGCCATGGGCCCAGTGTGCGCCTTCGACGAGCCGGCGTCGCGGTACCGGCCGTCGCGGACTAGCCGATGCGCGGCTCACATGCCGATGGCGCCGTCCACGGTGAGCACGTGTCCCGTGACGTAGGACGCCGCGTCCGAGCACAACCAGGCGACCGCGGAGGCGACCTCCTCCGGCCGGCCGAGGCGACGCATGGAGATGACCTGCTCGTAGCGCTCCACGTTGGCCTGGCGGCCTTCGGCGGTGTCCGCCGCGAGGTTCTGCTCGAGCATGGGCGTCAGGATCGCTCCCGGGCGCACGGCGTTGACTCGGACCCCACGCGAGGCGAACTCCTTGGCTGTCGTGATGGTGAGCGCCTCCAGGGCGAGCTTGCTCGCCGCGTAGCTGCCGGTGTACGCGCCGAGCAGCTGGGCGTCGACCGAGGAGGTGTTCACGATGGAGCCGCCGCCGCTCGCGAGCATCGCGGGGATCTCGTGACGCATGCACAACCAGGCGCTGGTCAGCAGCGTGCGGACGACCCCCTCGAACTCCTCGAGGGTCATGTCCGTGAACGCGCCCGAGCTCGTCAGCGCCTCACGGTTCGCGGCGTTGTTGAAGGCGATGTCGAGGCGTCCGTGCTCACGCACGATCGTCTCGACGAGGCCGACGACCTGCTCCTCGTCCGTGACGTCCGCCGCCACGAAGCTCGCCCGACCGCTCCCGCGCACCTGCTCGAGCGCCGCCCGGCCCCGGGCCTCGTCCCGCCCGCACACCACCACATCGGCTCCGCGTGCCGCGAGCGCGCAGGCCGTCGCCAGCCCGATCCCGCTGGTCCCGCCGGTGACCAGCGCGACCCGCTCGCGCAGGTCCTGGTTGGTGCGGTCGTCGTCCATGTCGCCCTTCCTCGGAGCTCGCCCGTCGCTTCGTCGCGGGGCAGCAGAGGTAGAACCTAGGGACCCGCGTGCCGACGCGGTCGCGTTTCGGCGCACGTGTCGCGGGTGTGCCCCGACGACACGGGGCCGAAGGGCCGTGGTGCAATCGCCTCCAGCCACCCCGAGCCCTGGAGACGCGATGACGGAAACCACGACCGGCAAGGCCTCCGCACCCGGTGACTCGGCGGTCACCGCGATCGGGGTGGGCCGGGAGCGCCAAGGTGCGATCTACCGCGCCGGGGTGCTCGGCCGGACGCCGGACGTCCCCACCGACGCCGCGGCGCTGGAGGCCGCGGCGGAGAAGGCGATGTCGCGGCGGGCCTGGGCGTACGTCGCGGGCGGTGCCGGTGAGGGCACGACGATGCGGCACAACCGGGAGGCCTTCTCCCGCTGGCGGATCGTGCCGCGGATGCTGCACGGGACCGCCCGTCGGGACCTGACCACCACGGTGCTGGGGACCCCGCTGCGGGCACCGCTGATGCTCGCGCCCGTCGGCGCCGGCGAGATGATCCGTCCCGACAGCGACGTGCACATCGCGCGCGGTGCGACGGCCGCCGGGACGCCGTACGTGTTCTCGTCGCAGGGCTGCAACCCGATGGAGGAGACGGCGCGGGCGATGGGGGACACGCCGTTCTGGTACCAGCTCTACTGGTCCACCGACGAGCCGCTCGTCGACTCGATGATCCAGCGTGCCGAGGCTGCCGGAGCGCGGGCCCTGGTGGTCACCCTGGACACCACGACCCTGGGCTGGCGCCCGCAGGACCTCAACCTCGGGTCGCTGCCGTTCGCGCGCGGGCAGGGGATCGCGCAGTACACGTCCGACCCCCGCTTCCGCGAGATCATCCGGGAGCGCGTGGCGCGGGCCGCGACTGCGGGCCCGGCCGAGAAGGTCGACGTGACGCTCGGGGCCATCCGCAGCCTGCTGTCGATCACCCGTCGCTACCCGGGACGGTTCCTCGACAACCTCCGCTCGCCGGAGCCGCGGGCAGCGGTCGAGACCTTCCTCGACATCTACTCCAACCCCGGGCTGTCCTGGGACCATCTGGCCACGCTGCGCAGCCGTACGTCGCTGCCGATCCTCCTCAAGGGGATCCTGCATCCCGACGACGCGGAGCGTGCTCTCGCGGCCGGTGTGGACGGCCTGGTGGTCTCCAACCACGGCGGACGCCAGGTCGACCACAGCATCGCCGCGCTCGACGCCCTGGTGACCGTGCGCGACCGGGTCGGCCCCGAGCCCACCGTCCTGTTCGACAGCGGCATCCGCACCGGCGCCGACGTGTTCGTTGCGCTGGCCCTGGGCGCGGACGCGTGCCTGCTCGGCCGTCCGCACCTGTACGGCCTCGCGCTCGCCGGCGCTTCCGGTGTCACCCAGGTGATCGAGAACGTGCTCGCCGAGCTGGACCTGACGATGGGCCTGGTCGGGGCCGCCAGCACCGCGGACATCACCCGGGATCTGCTCGTCGAGTCGCGGTAGCAACGTCGAGCCCCGGTGGTTGACCGTTTGCACCAGACTTGGCCCATGAGGCCGAGGGCCCGGGTCCGCCCGTCGACGTCGACCCGCATCGTCGGGATCGACGTCGCCCGCTGCGTCGCACTGGTCGGCATGATCGCGACCCACGTGCTCCCGGTCCGGGCCGCCGACGGCAGCCTGGGTCTTGCGCACCAGCTCGCCGGCGGGCGGGCCTCGGCCCTGTTCGCGGTGCTGGCCGGGACGAGCCTGGCCCTGATGTCGGGCGGTGAGCAGCCGGTGCGGGGCGTCGAGCGGGGGACGGTCACGATCGGCCTGGCGGTGCGGGCCCTCCTGATCGCGTTGATCGGGGCGCTCCTCGGCCAGCTGACGACCACGATCGCGATCATCCTCACCTACTACGGGGTGCTCTTCCTGCTCGCGCTGCCGTTCCTCGGGCTGCGCCGGAACACGCTCGCGGCTCTCGGTGCGGCGTGGCTGGTCGTCGTACCGGTGCTGTCGCACCTGCTCCGCCCGCACCTTCCGCCGCGCGGGTTCGGGAGTCCCCGTCTCGACTCGTTCGTCTACCCGTGGCAGGCGCTCACCGAGCTCACCTTCACCGGCTACTACCCGGCCGTCCCGTGGCTCGGCTACCTGCTGGTCGGCATGGCGATCGGGCGCTCGGACCTGCGGCGACGGCGTACGGCGGTGGTGGTCCTCGTGTCCGGAGCCGTCCTCGCCGCCACGTCGTGGCTGGCCTCGGAGTGGCTGCTGCGACAGCCGGGCACGACCCGCGCGCTGCTGGGCAGTGCTCCGGATCCCGGCATGAGCGCCGAGCAGCTCGGGCGCAGGCTCGAGGAGAGCATGTTCGGGACGACACCGACCGGTTCCTGGTGGTGGCTGGCCGTGCACGCGCAGCACTCCGGCACGCCGTTCGACCTGCTGCACACGACGGGGACCGCGATGTTCGTCCTCGGTCTCTGCCTCCTGCTCGGTCGCCTGTGGCCCCGCACCACCGCCGCTGTCTTCGGCGCGGGGACGATGACCCTGACGCTGTACACGCTGCACGTCGTGCTGCGCACCCCGCCCTTCCTGCCCGACCACGACGCGCCCACGTTCGCGTGGCACGTCGTGATCGTGCTCGCGACCGGCGCGATGTTCGTCTTGATGGCCTGGCGTGGGCCGCTCGAGGCGATGGCCACCCAGCTCGCGAAACCGACGGCCACCCGAGCCCGCGGGCAGCACTGAACGCCTCGCGGCCCGCGCTCGCGCTCAGCGTGTGCGGGCGCTCGCGCTGCTCACCCGCAGCGACCGGGTGTCGACCGCGACGAACGCGCTCGCGGGGATCCGCTTGAGGTCGGAGACCAGCCGGTCCGGCCAGGCGGCGTTCTGCTCGCCCTGGAAGAACCACGGTGAGCCGTTGTCGGCGAGCACCAGGCCGTACCTCTTCATGGCGGCGATCACCACCTTGGCCTGCGCGCCGTAGCCGGCCGTCGAGAAGGAACGCTTGAGCCGGAAGCGCGCGCCCATCGGCGGGATACGCCAGCGAGTCCGTGGCCCCGGCGTCGTGACGCGCGGGCCAGACGTGATGCCGGCTCGTCGTGCTGGTCGTGAACCGGATCGCGTGGTCGACGTACCCGTTGCGGACCTCGTTCCACCGCAACAGCCCCGGCAGGATCGGCAGCCCCGCGGCGTCCGCCGACGTCCAGCCGTCACGGCGCAGCGCGTTGCTCGTCAACGACCACGTCGCGCCGGAGCCGGCGGTCCAACGGCCGCCCTGCTCGCGGGTCGACCAGGTCTCGTAGAGCCGGCACCGACTCTTGTCGACGACGACGGCATGCATGTCCCCACCGGAGTCGCGGCCGCCCTCGATGCGGGTGTCGGTGCCGAACGGGTAGGAGACGCGGTCGCTCTCGCCGGCGTACTCGAACCGGACGCCGACCCGCGGGTGCGTGCCGGACACGACGGTGACCGGGATCCCGTAGTTCGGGCCGTCGCCGTACGACGGGCCGAAGTCAGGGTGCAGCCGGACTCCGGTCGACATGTGGGAGAGCCACTGGCGGCTCCGCGGGTGCGCCGGCAGCCGGCTCACGTCGGCGTGCCAGTAGCTGTTCGCCGGGAACACCCGACACGACGTGCCGGCCACCGGCGAGCCCGGGGGAGTGGAGCCGGTCGCGGAGGACGGAGCGGTGAGGGTCAGACCGAGAAGGCTCAGCAGAGCCACGCCGAGAACGGTGCGCACAGTCCATTGTCGGACGTCCGGCCCTGTTGCGTAGCCGAACTCCGTCCGGTGGCTGACAGCGCCTGCGACCCCCGGTCGTCCCTTCGGACCCAATCCGATGGTCCGTTCGGGCCATACGCGGCGTTTCTGCGTCATGGTTGGCCCGACACATCGGTTTCCTTGGTGTACGAGAAACCTGGGAGATGAGACTCGTGACCCGCACCGAGAGCAAGACCACCACAGAGGCCCGACCGACCAAGACCCGGGCCAGCCGCAGCCGCACCGCGAGCTGCAACTGCGGACAGCAGCTGGACCTCTGCGTCCGCGCGCACTGCCCGCGCTGCGGCCGCTCGATCCACCGCGACTGACCGCCGCCGCCCCTCGGCCGACGACTGGTCGACGACCGGTCGACGCGCCGTCGGCTGAGGCGTCGACGCGACGGGCTAAGGTACTCATGACCTGCCGATACGTCCGTGTCGGCACCGTGAGAGACGCTCGGCGAGCGAGGGAAACCTGGTGGAGATGCAGGACGACGAGGTGGCCGTGAGCCACCGGGTCCTGACCATTCCCAACGTCATCTCGATCATCCGGCTCGCGGGCGTCCCGCTGTTCCTCTGGCTGATCCTGGTGCCCGAGGCGGACGGTCTGGCGCTGGCCGTGCTGGCCATCTCCGGTGTCAGCGACTACGCCGACGGCTACCTCGCCCGCAAGCTCAACCAGACCTCCAAGCTCGGCGCGATCCTCGACCCGGTCGCCGACCGGCTCTACATCCTCTCGACCGTCATCGGGCTGGGCATCCGCGACATCATCCCGTGGTGGGTGGCGATCATCCTGCCCGCGCGCGACGCGTTCCTGTGGTGCCTCGTGCCGTTCCTGCGCACCCGCGGCTACAGCGCGCTGCCGGTGCACTTCCTGGGCAAGGCCGCGACGGCCAACCTGCTCTACGCCTTCCCGCTGCTGCTCCTCGGTGACGGCACCGGCGTGCTCGCCACGCTGGCGAAGGTGTTCGGCTGGGCGTTCGCGATCTGGGGGACCGGGCTCTACTGGTGGGCCGGCCTGCTGTATGCCTGGCAGGTGCGCAAGCTGATGGCCGACCACGAGCGAAGGGCGCCCGCGCTCGATGGCGGCTGAGCACGACATCCGGGGGCGTACGACGGACGGGGCACCGGCCGCCGCGGAGCCGCGCGCCCACAAGCCGCACGCGCACAGGGCCGTTCCGCCGGAGACCGAGCAGAAGACCGAGTCCCGGAAGCCTGCGCGCCCGGTGAACGACCCGCCGCCGCAGGCCGTGATGGGTCTGCTCAACTACATCACCGCCACGTCGCTCGACGAGGACTACGCGCACGTCTCGAAGCAGCGCGCCACCGTGGGCGCGCCGGCCCGGCGCAGCCCCGGGACCGTCGGGCTGGTGGTGCTCGCGGTGTTCGGCGTGCTGGTGGCGACGGCCGCCGTACAGACCTCCCGCAACGCGGACGAGTCGGCGAGCTCACGCGAGTCGCTGGTCAACCAGGTCAACAGCCGCAAGGCCGAGCTCAACGCCAAGCGGGCCCGGGCGACCAGCCTCACCCGGAGCGTCGCGGCGCTCCAGAACAGCAACCTCGACGCCACCAACGAGGGCCGAGCCGTGCGGTCGCGGCTCGACCGGCTCGGGACGGCCACGGGCAGCGTCGCGGCCAAGGGCCAGGGGATCCGGGTGGTGGTCGACGACGCGCCGAACGCCACCACCGACAAGCAGCAGGTGCTCGACCAGGACCTGCAGAAGCTCGTCAACGCGCTCTGGCAGGTCGGTGCGGAGGGGATCTCGATCAACGGGCAGCGGGTCACCAACCTCACCGCGATCCGGGAGGGCGGCAGCGCGATCACCGTCAACTTCGTGTCGATGAAGCGGCCGTACACTGTCTCGGCCATCGGCAACAAGAACCAGATGGGTGCCAAGCTGCTCGACACCGAGGGCGGCCGGACCTGGCTCACGTTGCGAGCCAGCTTCGGCCTGAAGTTCGACGTCACCTCCGAGGACTCCATGACCCTGCCCGCCGCGGACCCGTTCGCGCTGCGCTACGCCCGGCAGCCGGAGCGGCTGCGATGATCGCCGCCGTCGGCCTGCTCATCGGCGTCCTGCTGGGCCTGATCCTCCAGCCGGAGGTGCCGATCTGGCTGGAGCCCTACCTGCCGATCGCCGTGGTCGCCGCGCTCGACGCGGTCTTCGGCGCGCTGCGCGCGTTCCTCGACGGGATCTTCGACGACAAGGTCTTCGTGGTCTCGTTCGTGTCCAACGTGCTGATCGCGGCCGTCATCGTCTACCTCGGCGACAAGCTCGGCGTCGGCGGGCAGCTCTCCACCGGCGTCATCGTCGTGCTCGGCATCCGGATCTTCTCCAACGTCGCCGCGATCCGCAGGCACATCTTCCACGCGTGAGCCGACGATGACCGACGAGCAGCAGACCCCCGCACCCCAGCAGCCGGCGCCGCCGGACGGCCGGGCGCGCCTGCTGGCGGCGCTGCGCCGCCCCAGCTCGCGCGGCCAGGCGACCGTGGCCGTGCTGCTGGCCGTCCTGGGGTTCGCGGCGGTGACGCAGGTGAAGGCCAACGACAAGGACGACCAGTACGTCGGGGCGCGGCAGGGCGACCTGGTGCAGTACATCAACAACCTGTCCCTCGCCTCGCAGCGCACCGAGGCGGAGATCGCCCGGCTCGAGCAGACCCGCGACGCCCTGCGCAGCGACACCCGCTCGCGCCGTACGGCGGTGGAGCGCGCCCAGCAGCAGGCCGACACCCTCGGGATCATGGCCGGCACCGTGCCCGTGGTCGGCAGCGGCGTCCGGGTGACGGTCAGCGACGAGAAGGGCGGGGTCGGCAGCAACCAGCTGCTCGAGGGCCTCGAGGAGCTGCGGGACGCCGGCGCGGAGGCGATCGAGCTCAACAACCGGGTCCGGATCGTGGCCCAGAGCTCGCTCAAGGACGTCGACGGGGGAGTCCTCGTCGACGGCAAGGTGCTGCGCGCGCCCTACGTCATCGAGGCCATCGGCAGCCCCCACGACCTGGCCACCGCGCTCGACTTCAAGGGTGGCTTCGTCGACGAGGTGCAGCGCCCCGACGTCGACGGCAAGGTCGAGACCCAGGAGACCGACAAGGTCGAGATCTCCACGGTCGTGGAGCCGGCGGCACCGCAGTACGCCAAGCCCGGCACGACCGGATAGCCTGCGGGCGACCCAGCAGGCCGGCACCGACCCCCGATCGAAGGAGCGCCGTGTACCCCGAGGACCTCAAGTACACCAGTGAGCACGAGTGGGTGCGCAGCCCCGGGGAGGCCGAGGGTTCGGTGCGCATCGGCATCACCGACTACGCGCAGGACGCGCTGGGCGACATCGTCTACGTCTCGCTCCCGGAGGTCGGCACCGACGTCGAGAACGGCTCCGCGGTCGGCGAGCTCGAGTCGACCAAGTCGGTCAGCGACGTCTACGCGCCGCTCGCCGGGTCGGTCGTCGCCCGCAACGAGGCCCTGGACGCCACCCCCGAGCTGGTCAACTCCGACCCGTACGGCGAGGGCTGGCTGTTCGAGATCGTGCCGTCCGACGCGGCCGCCGTGGACGCGCTCATGGACGCCGAGGCGTACCGGTCCAGCGTCGAGTCCTGAGCTCGCGGCTTCCGGGTTGATCGGCCCCCGTTGACTGATAGGTTCGTCGCCAACAACCTTGAACCTCGACTGGCGGTTGAGGGTTTGTGCATCTGACGGGTCCGACGCACCGGGAGGCCGACCATGCCGTTCTGCACGCAGTGCGGGCACCAGAACCCCGAAGGGGCGCGTTTCTGCTCCCAGTGCGGGGCTCGTCTCGAGGCGGCGTCCGCGCCGGCCGGCGGCCAGGAGACCCCGAGCGAGTCGACGGCCACGATCACCTTCGGCGGGCCCGTCAAGGAGGCCGAGCACCGTGAGGAGCGGGCCCTCGGCGACGCCGACGCGGCCGCGGTCGACGCGCTGCCGCCGGGCAGTGCCCTGCTGGTCGTGCAGCGCGGCCCCAGCGCCGGCAGCCGGTTCCTCCTCGACACCGACGTGGTCGCCGCCGGGCGTCACCCCGAGAGCGAGATCTTCCTCGACGACGTGACCGTGTCGCGTCGGCACGCCGAGTTCCGTCGTACGTCGGACGGGTTCACCGTCGCCGACGTCGGCAGCCTCAACGGCACCTACGTCAACCGCGACCGGATCGACGAGGTGGCGCTGCAGGGCGGCGACGAGGTGCAGATCGGCAAGTACCGCCTCGTCTTCTTCGCCAGCCACAGCGGAGCGGGTCAGTAGCCATGCGTCAGTCCGCCTCGTCGCGGGCTCGGCTGAGCATCGGGGAGGTGCTCGGCCAGCTGCGCGGAGACTTCCCCGGCCTGAACATCTCCAAGATCCGTTTCCTCGAGGCGGAGGGGCTGATCGAGCCCGAGCGCACCCCGTCCGGCTACCGCAAGTTCTCCCACCAGGACGTCGAGCGGCTGCGCTACGTCCTCACCGCGCAGCGCGAGCACTACCTGCCGCTGAAGGTGATCCGCGAGCACCTCGACGCGATCGACCGCGGCCTCGAGCCGCCGGAGCTCAACGGCTCGACCGTCCCGCAGGTGCCCCGCGTGGTGCTGGCCGGCGACGGCTACCCGTCCCCGGAGGCGTTCGCCGCCGACGCGTCCGAGCTGCGGCTCTCCCGCGACGAGCTGCTCACCGCCGCCGAGATCGAGGACACGCTCCTCGAGCAGCTCGAGACGTTCGGCCTGGTCCGGCCGCGACAGGGGAGTGCGCCGTACGACGGGGAGGCGCTCGTGATCGCGAAGACCTGCGGCGAGCTCGCGGCGTTCGGTCTCGAACCTCGGCACCTGCGCGCGTTCCGCACCGCCGCCGACCGTGAGGTGGGCCTGGTCGAGCAGGTCGTCTCGACCATGCGTCGCGGCCGTGACGCGAGCGCCTCGGCCCGTGCGGAGGAGGCGATCTCGCAGCTCGCGGCGCTCTCCGTGCGGCTGCACGCGACGCTGGTCAAGGCCGGTCTGCGCTCCTAGGTGGGGCGCTCCTCACCCGTTCGACCAGGGCGTAGGCTGGATGCGTGCGCGAAGTCGACGTGATCGGTGTCCGGGTGGAGATGCCCTCCAACCAGCCCATCGTGCTGCTCCGGGAGGTGGCGGGGGACCGCTACCTGCCGATCTGGATCGGGGCCGTCGAGGCCACCGCGATCGCGTTCGCGCAGCAGGGCGTGGTGCCGCCGCGGCCGCTCACGCACGACCTGATGAAGGACCTGCTGAGCGCCACCGGCAACGACCTCACCGAGGTCCGGATCACCGAGATGAAGGACGGCATCTTCTATGCCGTCCTCGTCTTCGACTCCGGCGTCGAGGTGAGTGCCCGGCCGTCGGACTCCATCGCGCTCGCGCTGCGCACCGGCAGCAAGATCGTCTGCGCCGAGGACGTCCTCGACGAGGCCGGCCTCGAGGTGCCCGACGAGCAGGAGGACGAGGTCGAGAAGTTCCGCGAGTTCCTCGACCACGTCTCGCCCGAGGACTTCGAGTCCCGCTGAGCGCCGCACCAGCCCTAACCCTAAACCTCTAGTTGAGGGTTCGACACGCCGACCGCATCGTTGACCACCCCTCACCCTGCGCCTACCTTGGGTGAGTGCCTTCGCTGTAACTCCACCGTTGTCCTTCCGGTCGCACCGACCGCCCCGAGGACCGACGGCTTCCCCTAGGGAGCGACATGCCAAGCGAAGCAGACGAGACGAGGTCAACGGTGACAGGCAACGACGACGTGACTGCGCGGAACGCGGCCGACGAGACGGCGGCGCGCGAGGCGGCCCAGGTCGCGGACCAGCAGGGGCTGCTCTTCGACGACGACGTGTCCCCGCTGCCCAGCGACGCGGGCTACCGCGGACCGACCGCCTGCAGCGCGGCCGGCATCACCTACCGCCAGCTCGACTACTGGGCCCGCACCGGCCTCGTCGAGCCCAGCGTGCGCGGCGCCACCGGCTCCGGCACCCAGCGGCTCTACTCCTTCCGCGACATCCTGGTGCTCAAGGTCATCAAGCGCCTCCTGGACGCGGGCATCTCGCTGCAGCAGATCCGCACCGCGGTCCAGCACCTGCGCAAGCGCGGCACCGACGACCTGACCCGCGTCACGCTGATGAGCGACGGCGCCACGGTCTACGAGTGCACCAGCAACGACGAGGTCATCGACCTGCTCCAGGGCGGGCAGGGCGTCTTCGGCATCGCGATCGGTGGTGTCTGGCGCGAGATCGAGGGGTCGCTCGCGGAGCTGCCCAGCGAGCGCGCCACCGAGACCGCCGACGACAGCCACGCCTCCGACGAGCTCGCCGCCCGGCGTCGCGCCCGGACCGCCGGCTGACCGCACCACCCCACGCTGAGGCGTCGCGTGCTGCGACGCCAGGGCCGCCGAGGCGTCCCGTCCTGTGATCTCCGGTCGCAGAACGGGACGCCTCGGCGCATGTCGGGCCGCAGTTCGGGACGCCTCGGCGTGTGCCGTGCGCCTGGGCGGGTATCCTGGGCGTGCTGCAGACACCGCGCGGGAGAGTCTCCGACCACTTCCTCGTTCGGAGCGCCGAAGGGGCAAACCCTCCCCGGAACCTCTCAGGCGCCAGGACCGCGTGGACGAGGCAACTCTGGAGGACGGCCGACCCGGCCCGGCCGACAGAAGGGGAGGCGACCTGAACCGCCGAGCCCAGGAGCCTCTGTGTCCGACCATCCCAGCCTTGCCGACCTCGACACCGCGCGCGGGTTCGTGGACCGTCACATCGGCCCCGGCTCGAGCGAGCGGGCGACCATGCTGGCCGCGCTCGGGTTCGACTCCCTCGACGCCCTGATGGACGCGGCCGTCCCCGGAGGCATCCGGGCCGCCGCCGACCTGGGTCTGCCCGCCGCCGCCACCGAGCAGCAGGCGGCCCGCGAGCTCCGGGAGATCGCCGGGCGCAACACGCCCCGCGAGCCGATGATCGGCCTCGGCTACCACGGCACGATCACCCCGCCCGTCGTACGACGGAACGTGCTGGAGGACCCCAGCTGGTACACCGCGTACACGCCCTACCAGCCCGAGATCTCGCAGGGCCGCCTCGAGGCGCTGCTGAACTTCCAGACCATGGTCGGCGACCTGACCGGCCTGCCGACGGCGAACGCGTCGCTGCTCGACGAGGGCACCGCGGCCGCCGAGGCGATGACGCTGGTGCGGCGTGGCAACAAGAAGGCGACCGGCCCGTTCGTGGTGGACGCCAACGCGCTGCCGCAGACCATCGCGGTGGTGGAGACCCGGGCGAAGGCCATGGGCATCCCGGTCGTCGTGGCCGACCTGGCCGACGGGCTGCCCGAGGGCGAGCTGTGCGGCGTGCTGGTGCAGTACCCCGGCGCCGACGGCGCCGTGCTCGACCCGCGACCGGTCATCGACGCCGTGCACGAGCGCGGCGGGATGGCCGTGGTGGCCGCCGACCTGCTGGCGCTGACGCTGCTGGAGTCGCCGGGCTCGATGGGCGCCGACGTCGTGGTCGGCTCGTCGCAGCGCTTCGGTGTGCCGCTGTTCTACGGCGGCCCGCACGCCGGCTTCATGTCCGTGCGCACCGGCCTCGAGCGGCACCTGCCCGGCCGGCTGGTCGGGGTCTCGGTCGACGCGGAGGGCCGGCCGGCGTACCGGCTCGCCCTGCAGACCCGTGAGCAGCACATCCGTCGCGACAAGGCGACGTCGAACATCTGCACCGCGCAGGTGCTGCTGGCGGTCGTCGCCTCGATGTACGCCGTCTACCACGGGCCCGAGGGGCTGCGGGACATCGCACGTCGCACCCACCGCTACGCCGCCGTGCTCGCCGCCGCGCTGCGCGAGGGTGGTCTCGACGTGCGCAACGACAGCTTCTTCGACACCGTGACCGTGACGGTGCCCGGACGCGCGGCCGCGGTGGTCGATGCCGCACGCGAGGCCGGCGTGCACGTGCGGCTCGCCGACGACGACACCGTGGGCGTCTCCACCTCCGAGACCACCTCGCGCGAGCACCTGGCCGCGGTGCTGGCCGCCTTCGGTGCCGACGCCGTCGACCTCGACGACGTCGACGCCCGGGTCGGCTCCGACCTGCCGGCGGAGCTGGTGCGGGAGAGCGAGTTCCTCACGCACGAGGTGTTCAACACGCACCGGTCCGAGACGTCGATGCTGCGCTACCTGCGCCGGCTCTCGGCCCGCGACTACGCCCTCGACCGCGGCATGATCCCGCTGGGCTCCTGCACGATGAAGCTCAACGCCACCACCGAGATGGAGCCGGTCAGCCTGCCCGGCTTCGCCGACCTGCACCCGTTCGCGCCGGCGCAGGACGCGGCCGGCTACACGCACCTGATCGAGGAGCTCGAGTCCTGGCTGGCGGAGGTGACCGGCTACGACCGGGTGTCCATCCAGCCGAACGCCGGCTCGCAGGGCGAGCTCGCCGGCCTGCTCGCGATCCGCGCCTACCACGTCGCCAACGGTGACGAGGCCCGCGACATCTGCCTGATCCCGTCGTCGGCGCACGGCACGAACGCCGCGTCCGCGGTGATGGCCGGGATGCGCGTCGTGGTGGTCAAGGCCGCCTCCGACGGCCGCGTCGACATGGACGACCTGCGCGCCCAGTGCGAGACGCACGCCGACGACCTGGCCGCGATCATGGTGACCTACCCGTCGACGCACGGCGCCTACGAGGACGGCATCGGCGACCTGTGCTCGGTCGTGCACGAGCACGGCGGCCAGGTGTACGTCGACGGGGCGAACCTCAACGCCCTGCTCGGCTACGCGAAGCCGGGCGAGTTCGGCGGCGACGTGTCGCACCTCAACCTGCACAAGACGTTCTGCATCCCGCACGGCGGCGGCGGTCCCGGTGTCGGGCCCGTCGCGGTGCGGTCACACCTCGCGCCGTACCTCCCGTCGCACCCGGGCCACCCGGACCCGGCGCGGCGTGACGGCATCGGGCCGGTCAGCGCGGCGCCGTACGGCTCGGCGGGCATCCTGCCGATCTCGTGGGCCTACGTGCGGATGATGGGCGGCCAGGGGCTGACCGACGCCACCGCCGTCGCGGTGCTGTCCGCGAACTACATCGCCAAACGGCTCGGTGAGCACTTTCCCGTGCTCTACAAGGGACATGGCGGTCTCGTCGCGCACGAGTGCATCCTCGACCTGCGCGACATCACCAAGCAGACCGGCGTCACCGTCGACGACGTGGCCAAGCGGCTGGTCGACTACGGCTTCCACTCGCCGACGATGAGCTTCCCGGTCGCGGGCACGCTGATGGTCGAGCCGACCGAGTCCGAGGACCTCACCGAGATCGACCGGTTCGTCGACGCGATGATCGCGATCCGCGGCGAGGTCGAGCGCGTCGCGGCGGGGGAGTGGAGCCCGGAGTCGTCGCCGCTGCGCGGCGCGCCGCACACGGCGCGGGCGCTGACCGGCGAGTGGGACCGGGCCTACTCCCGTGACGTGGCGGTCTTCCCGACCGGCTTCGACCCGGACAAGTACTGGCCGCCGGTGGCGCGCATCGACCAGGCCTACGGCGACCGCAACCTCGTCTGCGCCTGTCCGTCGCCCGAGGCGTTCGCCGAGTCTCCCGAGACCGGGGCATGAAGACCACCCCACGGGAATGCTCACTGCGTTCCGCTTACCGCAGGGACCCCGCGTGAACGTCTCGGACCTCACCGCCCGCCGGCTCGACGTCATCCTGGCGCGCGAGCAGGCGGACGGGCGGCTGCCCTCCGTCGTCGGGGGGCTGGTCCGCGACGGCGAGCTCGTGTGGACCGGCGCGGTGTCCGGGCTCGACGGCTTCCAGACCGGGCCCGACGTGCAGTACCGCATCGGCTCGATCACCAAGACCCTCGTCGCCGTCTGCGTGCTGCAGCTGCGCGACGAGGGACTGCTCTCGCTCAACGACCGTCTCGACGCGCACCTGCCCGGCGTGGCCTACGGTGACCGGACGATCCGCGACCTGCTGGCGCACGCCACCGGCATGCACGCCGAGCCCGCCGGGTCGTGGTGGGAGCGCACCCCCGGCGGCACGTTCGACGAGCTGGCCGCCGACCTCGACGACACGGCGCCGGCGTTCGACGCCGGCGCCACCTTCCACTACACGAACACCGCCTACGCGCTGCTCGGCGAGGTCGTCGCCCGGCACCGCGGCAAGTCGTGGTTCGACGTGGTGGGGGAGCGCGTCCTGGCGCCGCTCGGGATGACCCGCACGTCCTACCTGCCCGAGCCGCCGCACGCGACCGGCTGGAGCGTGCACCACTACGCCGGGACGCTCACCCCGGAGCCCGCGCACGACGCCGGCGCGATGGCCCCGGCCGGCCAGGTGTGGAGCACGGTCACCGACCTCGGCCGCTACGTCGCCTTCCTGGTCGCCGGCCACGACGACGTGCTGCCCCGGTCGACGCTCGAGGAGATGGCCACCCCGCAGTCGGGTACTCGGGCCGCGGCACTCGCCAGCGCGCACGGTCTCGGCTTCCAGCTGGCCCGCGGCGGGTCCGGGATGCTGCACGGCCACACCGGGTCGATGCCGGGCTTCCTGGCCGGGTGCTTCGCCGACCCCGTCCGACGTACGGGAGCGGTGGTGGTGGCCAACGCGACCGTCGGGATGCGCTGCGAGGGGCTGCCCGTCGACCTGCTCGCCGAGCTGGAGGAGTGGGAAGGGACCCTGCCGCGGCCGTGGCGCCCCAGCCGCGACGTGCCGGCCGCTGTCAGCGAGATCCTCGGTGTCTGGCACTGGGGCAACACCGCGCTGTCGTTCGCGTGGGACGGCAGCGAGGTCGTCGTGTCCAACCCGGTGCGGCGCGCCGAGGCGCACCGGTTCGTCCCGCAGGACGACGGCACCTTCCTCGGCACCCGCGGCTACCACCACGGCGAGCACCTGCACGTCGTACGCAACGACGACGGCACCATCAACCACCTGGTCTGCGAGACGTTCGTCTACACGCGGGTGCCCTACGACCCCACCGCTCCGATCCCCGGCGGTCACCCGGAGTGAGCGCGTTCCCGCGGGGCCGTCACGCCCCGCGGGTCCGCCGCACGGTGCCGGCCGACGGGGTGCGGCGTGGGGTGACCGCGAGACCCGCGACCAGTGGGGGACCTACGTCCGCAGACTGGTGGGCTTCGCCGTGGCCGCGGTCGTCGCGACCGGGCTCACCGTCTTCGCGTTCGTCTCGGAGGGCGGGCAGGACCGCGAGCGGCTGACGCACGCGACGGCCGTGCGGGGGACCGTCCTCGACGGTGGGTACGGCCGCAGGTCCACGCAGGACCATGTGCGCGTGCGCTACCGGCTTCACGGCCGGGCGTACGTCGAGACGCTGAACGGGCCGGGTCCCGACGTGCTGCCGCGAGGGCGGCAGGTGACGGTGTACGTCGCCGACGACGCCCGCACCGATCCGCACGGGCCTACGCCCCGAGGCAGCGTGGACCTCGGACTCGTGGCTGCCGACGGCCGCCGGCGGACTCCTGGTCGGTGTCGTCGCGGGATGGCGTGCCTGGTCGTGGCGACGGTGGCTCGGCGGAGCCCTGGATGCTCGGCTGGGGACATGGCCGGGCCTGGGCGCGTCGTGCCAGACGCGCTGACTGGCGCATCTGGTTGGCGTGCCAACCAGATCGCCAAGTCAGCGGTGTTTCTGCCGCCAGATGCGCCAAGTCAGCGTGGAGGGGAGGTCAGTTGGCCTGGGAGACGGTGGACATGTTGAAGTCGGGGACCCGGAGGGCGGGGGTGGCGGTGCGGGGGAAGTAGTCGCCCCACTCGCGGGAGAAGCTGGGGGCGGTGGCGGAGGCGTGCGAGAAGCGGCGCATCAGGTCGACCGGGCTCTCGTTGAACCGGAAGTTGTTGACCGCGCCGGTGACCTCGCCGTTCTCGACGAGGTAGACGCCGTCGCGGGTCAGGCCGGTGAGCAGGAGGGTCTGCGGGTCGACCTCGCGGATGTACCAGAGGCAGGTCACCAGCAGGCCGCGCTCGACGCCGGCGAGCAGGTCCTGCGTGCTGCCGGTGGCGCCGTCGACCTCGACGACCAGGTTGTCGATGTACGGCGTGACGGGCTGGCCGGTGAGCTTCGCGGAGTAGCGGTTCTGCAGCAGCGCCGCCAGCGCGCCGTCCTTGACCCAGTCGGTCCGCGAGAGCGGCAGCCCGTTGTCGAAGACGCTCTCGATCTCGTTGCTGGACGAGGTGCTGACGAACGGCGAGGCCTCGAGCCGCGGGTAGGCCGGGTCGGAGTAGACCTGCAGCGGCTGGTCGGAGAGCCGCTCGCCGATCCGGGTGCCGCCGCCGCGCTTGGAGAACACCGTCTGCCCGTCGTGGGCCTCGCGGGCCGACGCGGTCCAGTAGGCGTAGATCATCAGGTCCGACACCGCGGTGGGCGGCAGGACCGTGTCGTAGCGGCCGGCCTCGAGGTCCACCCGGCGCTCCGCCCAGCCGAGCCGGCGGACCAGCTCGGCGTCCATCGCGGTGGCGTCGACGTCGGTGAAGTCACGGGTGGCGCCGCCGACCCAGGCGCTGGTGGAGAGGTCGGTGGGCTTGGCGGTGCAGCCGTAGTGACCGGTCGGCTGGACGTGCCGCAGCCGCAGCCCGGTGCTGGTGCCGAGGTACGTCGTGGTGACGTCGTGGTCCACGAAGCCGTAGAGGATCCGGCCCTCGGCGCTGGCCCGCCCGAACGCCTCGCCGAGCGCCGGGGCGAAGTCGGAGTACACCTCGATGGAGGTCTCGCCGGAGGGGTCGAACCAGTCGGCGGCCGCCTCGCCGCTGACGAGCTCGTTGGCGTCCTCGGCCGGTCCGCTGGCCTTGGCCGCGGCGTCGGCCTGCTCGACGATCCGAGTGACCTGCTCGGTCGACGACGCGCTCGCGGACACCGAGCCGGCCGCCGTACCCTCGCCGGTGCCGTGGAAGGCGATCACCGTGACGGAGACGTCGTGCATGACGCCGTTGGTGGTCAGGGTGTTGTTGGCCCAGCGCAGGTTGGCGCTGGTGGAGTCGTGCACGATCACCACGCACTGGTCGGACGAGCTGGTGCGCAGTGCGTGCTCGACGAGCTCCTGCGGGCTGGCTGCCGTCATGGGGAGGTCCTTCGCTGTCGAGGCGGGTGCGGTCGGGGTGGGCCGGCGGTCAGCCGGCACCCTCGGCGGTGGTGTTGAGCACGTTGACGTCGCGGAACAGCGACGTCGGGCAGCCGTGCGAGACCGCGGCGACCTGACCGGGCTGGGCCTTGCCGCAGTTGAACGCGCCACCCAGGACGTAGGTGTCCGGGCCGCCGACGGCCTCCATGGAGTTCCAGAAGTCGGTGGTGGTGGCCTGGTAGGCGACGTCGCGGAGCTGCCCGGCGAGCTTGCCGTCCTCGATCCGGTAGAACCGCTGGCCGGTGAACTGGAAGTTGTAGCGCTGCATGTCGATCGACCAGGACTTGTCGCCGACCACGTAGATGCCGCGCTCGACGCGGCCGATCAGCTCGTCGGTGCCGGGGCCGTCAGCCGCGGGCTGCAGCGACACGTTCGCCATCCGCTGGATCGGGATGTGGCCGGGGGAGTCGGCGTACGCGCAGCCGTTGGAGCGGCCGTCGTTGAGCTCGGGGTGCATGTGCGCCATCGACCGGTCGAGCTGGTAGCCGACCAGGACGCCGTCCTTGACGATGTCCCAGCTCTGGGTCTGCACGCCCTCGTCGTCGTAGCCGATGGTGGCCAGGCCGTTCGGCTGGGTGCGGTCGCCGGTGACGTTCATGACCGGCGAGCCGTACTGCAGGGTGTTCAGCTTGTCGATGGTGGCGAACGACGTGCCGGCGTAGTTGGCCTCGTAGCCGAGCGCGCGGTCGAGCTCGGTGGCGTGCCCGATGGACTCGTGGATGGTGAGCCACAGGTTCGACGGGTGGATCACGAGGTCGTAGCGGCCGGCCTCCACCGACGGCGCCGCGAGCTTCTCGGCGAGCAGGTCGGGGAGCTCGGCCAGCTCGGTGGCCCAGTCGTAGCCGTCGCCGACGAGGTACTCCCAGCCGCGTCCGACCGGCGGGGCGATCGTGCGCATCGAGTCGAAGACGCCGGTCTTCTCGTCGCTGCCGTAGGCCTCGACGGTGGGCTGCAGCCGCACCCGCTGCTGGGTGGTCATGGTGCCGGAGAGGTCGGTGTAGAACTTGTTCTCCACGACCTGCTGGAGCGTGCCGGACGCGTGCTGCACGACGTCGGCGGCGAGGAGCTTCTGCGGTCCAGTCCGAGAGCAGGTCGACCTTGTCGGTGAGCGGCACCGACAGCGGGTCGATCTCGTAGGCGGAGACCCAGTCGACGTCGCGGTACGACGGCTCGGGCGCGAGCTCGATGGGACGCGACGTCATCGCCGCGGCGACCTGCGCGGTGCGGATCGCGGTCTCGGTGACCTGGATGGCGGCCGTCTGGCCGAGCCCGACGCCGGACGCGAATCCCCAGGCACCGTTGAGGACCACGCGGACCGCGAAGCCGACGTCCTCGGAGTCCGACGCGCCCTGCAGGCGGCCGTCGCGCACCTTCACGTCCTGGCTGCGGATCCGTTCGAAGCGGAAGTCCGCATGGCTGACGTGGAAGTCCTGCGCCCGGGCGAGCGCGGCCTCGGCCATCCGGCGGTAGGGGAGTGCGGTGAACGAGGCGTCGATCCCGTGCGGCGCGGTCATGCGACCGAGGCTATGCCGCGCGCCCTCGCAGGCGCGCGTCGGGTCGGGCGCGTGTCGCGGCTCAGGTGCGCCCGTCGCGCTCCTGGGCCTCGCGGAGCGCGGTGTGCTCGCCCATCCACGTCGCCGGGAGTACGTCGAACCCGGCCGTCCTCGCCGCGTCCAGCACCCGCGGGTCGTCGTCGACGAGCACCACGACGGTGCGGGTCGCGGCGAGCGTCCGCAGGGCCTCGACCTTGTAGACGCTGGACGGCCGGTAGTCGTCGTACGGACGAAGCAGCAGGTCGCCCTCGGGCAGGTCGTGGCGGGCGAACCAGTCCTCGGTGACCCGGCGCAGCCGCTCGGGCCGGCCGGAGAGGTAGACGACGTCGTAGACCTCGGCCAGCGCCCGGACCGTGTGCTCGCCCTCGGCGAGCAGGCCGTCGTCGGCGGCGGCCGCGAAGAACGAGCGCCAGTCCTTCGGCCGGCCGGTCACGTGGTGCAGCCGGTGACGCACGTCGGCGACCACGCCGTCGATGTCGACGACGGCGACCATCGGCAGGTCGTCGACGCTCATCCGACCAGGGTGGCGACGGTGACCGTGGAGCCGGTGCGGCCCTTCTGCACGTGCACCTGCGTCGGGATCCGGTTGCGCAGCTCGCTCGACGTGGCTGACCACGCCGACGGTGCGACCGCCCGCGCGGAGCCCGTCGAGCCGGTCCATCACGTCGTCGAGGGTGTCGGCGTCCAGGGTGCCGAACCCCTCGTCGACGAACAGCGTCTCGATCTCGGTGCCGCCCGCCTCCTGGGTGACCACGTCGGCGAGGCCGAGCGCCAGGGACAGCGACACCACGAACGTCTCGCCGCCGGACAGGGTCGACGGGTCGCGGGCGTCGCCGGTCCACTGGTCGACGACCTCGAGGCCGAGCCCGGCCTGGGATCCCTTGCGGGCCGCGCGGTCGGTGCGCTGGAGCAGGTAGCGCTGGTCGCGCATGTGCCCGAGGCGCTCGTTGGCGGCGGCGACGACCTGGTCGAGCCGGGTGGCGAGCACGTAGGCGGAGAGCCGCATCTGGAGCTGGTTGTCCTGTCCCATGCCGCGCACCAGGCGGGACATCGACTCGGCGCGCAGCGACTCGTCCCGCAGCGGTGCCCAGGCGACGACGGCGGCGTCGAGCCGCGCCAGCAGGGTGGTGACGGACTCGAGCCGGGCCTCGGCGAGGTGAAGCCGGCGCTCGGCCTCCCGGGCCGTCGTCGCGGCCTCCGCCAGCTCGGCAGCCAGTCGGGGCAGGTCGCGTCCGTCGAGGCGTCGACGGCGTCACCGTCGACGGACCTCGTCGAGGACCTCCTGGGCCCGGGCTGCCGTGCGGTCGCGCTCGGCGAGCTGCTCGCGCGAGCCGGCGCTGACGCTCGGGACCGAGGACGGCGGTCCGCGCCTCGTCGAGCGAGCCGAAGCCGTGGGCCTCGGCCGCCTCGTCGGCCTGGCCGCGGAGCTCCCGCGCGCGGGCGGTGGCCTGCTCGGCGTCCGCGGCCACCCGGATCGCCCGCTCGACCTGGTCGGCCAGCGTGTGCAGCTCACGGACGTCGTCCTCGAGAGTGCTGCCCGCGTCGGGGTCGCGGACGTCGGCGAGCTCGGCCGCGACGGCGGCGACCGTCTCCTCCAGGCCCGCGACCGTCTGCCGCAGGCCGGCCAGGTCGGCCGCGACGAGTCGCCTGGCGCGCGGACACGGCTGCCAGCTCGGCGGCTGCTCGCGTCGAGGTCGGCCTGGAGCCGGGCTCGCGCGTCGTCCGCGGCCTCGGCGTCGGCCAGGTCGTCGCGGAGCCGCTCCACCTCGGCGGCTGCGGCGTCGGCGGCGACGCCCTCGGCGGCGGACGGCCAGCACGTCCCGGCGGTGCTCGGCCTGGCGGAGCGTGGCGGTGGATGTCTCGAGTGCATCGGTGAGCGCGGCCACCCGGGCCTCGGCGGCCTGCCTGGTCGGCGGCGGTGACCGCGTCGGTGGCCGGCTGCGCGGGCGCGGGGTGGTCGGCTGCTGCCGCAGACCTGGCACGGCGCGCCGTCCGCGAGGCTCCCGGCCAGCTCGGCGGCCATCTCCGCCAGCCGCCGGGCGACCAGGTCGGCGCGTTCCTCGCGGGCGGTCAGGAGGGCGTCGCGGGCGGCCCGGTGCTCGTCGGCCGACCGTGTCACCCGGGACTCGGCGTCGGGCAGGTCGCGGGCCGCGTCGTGCCGTCGGCGGGCCGCGGTCAGCGCCAGGGTCAGGGCCTCGCGGCGGGCCGCCCGCGCGGTCGCCGCTCGGACCCGGGCCGTCAGCGACTCGACCTCGCGGGGCAGGACGGCGGCGCGCTCGGCCAGGCGGGCGTGCTCGTCCGCGGTGGCGGTCACCCGAGTGCGTGCGTCGACCAGGTCTCGCTCGGGCGCGACGGCCGGCGAGCTCGCGGGGGACCAGCGTCTCGAGGCGGGTGGCGCGGGCGCGCAGCGTGCGCAGCAGCATCGGCAGGTCGGCCGGGTCGGGGTCGACTCCGGGCGCGGACCGCGCGGCTTCGGTGACCGAGGCGAGGACGCCGATGTGCTCCGTCTCCGCGGTCGCGGCGTCACCGACGGCCTGGTCCAGGAGGGCGATGCAGCGGCCGGCAGGCGGCGGCGCGCTCGGCCGCCGAGAGCGCGGCGCGCGCGGCCGAGACCTCGTCGTCGCTCTCGGCCAGGGTGCGCAGCACGGACTCGGCGGCGGCCCGGCGCGCTGCCTGCTCGCGGGCGTGCTCGGCGGAGCGGTGCCGCTCGGTGCGCCTCGGCGAGGCCCGCGCGGGCCTGCTCGGACTCGTCCGTGGCCGCGGCGAGAGCCGGTCGACGCCTCGTCGCGACATGCAGCCGCCCAGGCCAGCAGCCGGCCCGTCGCTCGGCCGCGACGGGCAGGTCGTCGGCCGGCCAGGTCCTCGGGCAGCGGTGCCGCTGCGGTCGGCGACCGCGTCCGCCAGCCGCTGGACGTCGGCCTGCTCGCGGCCGGAGCGGTCCTTGAGGTCGCGGCTGTGCTCGTGGACCCAGTCCTCGATGCGGGCGAACCGGTTGGTCCGGAACAGGTGCTGCAGGACGTCGTGCCGCTCCTGCGAGGACGCCCGCAGGAACGTCTGGAACTCGCCCTGGGGCAGCAGCGCCACCTGGACGAACTGGTCGGCGGTCATGCCCATCAGGTCGTTGATCAGCAGCCCGACCTCCGCCGCCCGCGAGGACAGGAAGTGGTCCTCGCCGTGGGTGGTCTCGGTGATCGACGCCGCGGCCTTCTCCGGGGTGAACCCGTCGCCGCGCTTCTTGGGGCGCGACCACTCCGGCGTCCGTCGTACGACGAAGCGGCGGTCGCGCACGCTGAAGTCGAGGACCACCTCGGGGCGGGCGTCGGGGCCGGCGTGCTGGGACTTGAGGGTCTTCACGCCCCGGGCACCGGGCACCTGGCCGTAGAGGGCGAAGCAGACGGCGTCGAGGAGGCTGCTCTTGCCGGCGCCGGTCGGGCCGGTGAGCAGGAACAGCCCGGCGTCGTTGAGCTCCTCGAAGTCGACGCTGACGGTGTCCGCGAACGGCCCGAACGCCGTCGCGGTGAGGTGGTGCAGGCGCATCAGCCGACCTGCTGACCGGCCTGCTGACCGACATGGAAGTCGGCGTCGCGGTCGTCGTCGATGCGGCAGGCGTCGCAGGCCAGCTGGAGCAGGAGCTCCTCCTCGGTGGTGGCCTCGAGGTCGCGCACCTCGGCGACGAAGCCGAGCGCCACGTCGAGGTCGCTGCGGCCGTCGACCCGGGGGACGACCGGCCCGCGCGACGCCACCGCGCCCTCGGGCTCGAAGGCGATCATCAGCGTGTGCGGGAACCGCTGGGCCAGCCGGTCCATCGCGTGCAGCGGCCGGCGGGGGTCGGTGAGGGTGACCTGGAGCCAGCAGTCCTCCACGTCGGCGTGCCGCGGGTCGGCGAGCAGGTCGTCGATGCGGCCGCGCAGCGTGGCCAGCCGGCGCGGCACCGGCGCCGGCACGAACGTGGCCTCGCTGAGCCCGTCGGCGCCGAGGTCGACGAGCCAGGAGCCCTTGGTGTGGCCGGCCTCGGAGAACGAGTAGGCGAGCGGCGAGCCGCTGTAGCGGACGGTGTCGGTGAGCGTCTGCTGCCCGTGCAGGTGACCGAGGGCGGCGTAGTCGACGCCGGTGAACAGGCTCGTCGGGGCGATCTGCAGACCGCCCACGGAGATGTCGCGCTCGCTGTCGGACGCCATCCGCGGCGCGGCGTCGGGGCTGCCGGCCACGAACGCGTGCGCGAGCACGACCGACCGCGCGCCGGGTCGCGCGGCGAGGTCGCGCCTCGACCCGGCTCATGGCCGCGGTCAGCGCCGCCTCGTGGCTGCGGGCCGGCAGGTCCCAGGCGCTGCGGACCGCGTCGGGCTCGAGGTAGGGGATGCCGTAGACCGCGACCGGACCGTGCGCGTCCTCGAGCAGCACCGGGGCGCCGACGTCCTGCCAGCGGGTGCGCAGGTGCACGCCGGCCGCGTCGGCGAGCCGGGCGTTGAACCCGAGCCGGGCGGGGGAGTCGTGGTTGCCGCTGGAGACCACGACGGCGCCCGGGAGGCGGCCAGCCGGGCGAAGGTCTCGTCGGCGAGCTCGACGGCGTCGACCGGCGGCAGCGCCCGGTCGTGCACGTCGCCGGAGACGACCACGAGGTCGACCTGCTCCTCCTCGACCACGGCGAGCAGGTGGTCGACGTACGCCGCCTGCGCGTCGAGCATCCCGACCCGGTGGAACGACCGGCCGAGGTGCCAGTCGGAGGTGTGCAGGATGCGCATGCCCGAAGGCTAGGTGGCGCTGCCGACAGAATCCGGGTCACACGCCGTCGAGGCGCTCCGGTGCGGCGTACACCACGAACCGGCCGTCGCGGACGAACCCTGCGGTGCACAGGCCGGCGCGCCGGGCCAGGTCGACGGCGAGGCTGGACGGGGCGCCGACCGCGGCCAGCACCCCGATGCCGGCGACCGTCGCCTTCTGCACGATCTCGAAGCCGATCCGGCCGCTGACGCACAGCAGCGGGGCAGCCGGGGACTCACCGGCCAGCACCCGGGCGCCGACCACCTTGTCGACGGCGTTGTGCCGTCCGATGTCCTCGCGTACGACGAACGGGGTGCCCGTCGCGTCGAACAGGCCCGCGGCGTGCAGGCCGCCGGTGGAGTCGAAGACCCGCTGGGCCTCCCGCAGCCGGTCCGGCAGCGACGAGCAGCACCTCGGTGGGCACCCGCAGGTCGTCCCACCGGGAGGAGGCGCGCACGTCGCAGAGCGCGAGGACGTCGTCGATGCTCTCGGTGCCGCACACCCCGCACGCCGAGGAGGCGGCGGCGAGCCCGGCGTAGCGGTCGGCCGGCGCGCGACGCGGCGGCCGCGACAGCTCGACGGTGACCACGTTGAACTCCTGCTCGCGGCGTGAGCGTCTGGTCGGTGCAGTAGGCGACGGTCCGCAGGTCGTCGGAGGACGCCAGGACACCTTCGGCGTACAGGAAGCCGGTGGCCAGCTCGAAGTCGTGCCCGGGGGTGCGCATCGTGACCGCGACACGGGCCGCCGGACGCCCCGGCCAGGCCAGCCGGACCTCGAGCGGCTCCTCGGTCGCGAGCCGGTCGTCGTGCCGCCTCACCGCCGCCTCGGCGCCGCGTTCGGACCAGGGTGGGAGCTGGTGACGACCTCGTGCACGCGCACCCGGGTGCTGGGTCCCGGGCGACGGTCTTCACGCATGGCCCTCAGCCTAATATTGGGCGGAGACGGCGGGGGTGCGAGCACATCGGAGGTTGGTCATGCGTTGGAGACGTCGCGCGCGTGCGACGCCTCACGACGACTGGACGACGGAGGTGTCGTCGGGCCTCGCGCTGGCCGGCTTCCTGTTCCTGGTGTTCGTCGGCTTCACGCTGCTGGCGATGGGGCCGCTGATCTCCATCGACACCTACTTCAACCTCGACCCACCGCCCCCGGGTTGGGTGGCGTTCCTGCACGTGCTGGACCGGATCGGGCAGCGGGCCGTGTGCCTCCCGATCCTCGCCGTCGCCACCTTCCTGGCCTGCCGTTACCGGGAGTCCTGGCGGCCGGTCTGGGTGGTCGCGTTCTCGGTGTTCTCCCTGAACCTGATGGTGCTGATCCTCAAGGTGCTGCTGGGCCGGGGGCAGCCCGAGGCGGCGGACCCGTCGTTCTTCGTCGGCGGGATGGCCTACCCGTCCGGGCACACCTCGAACATCGTGCTCGTCTACGGGCTGGTGGCCTACCTGCTCAGCCGGTACCGCAACGTGAGCCTCACGCTGGTGCGCGTCATGTGGTCGGCGGTGGCGCTGCTGTCGCTGACCATGGTGATCACGTCGCTGACGCTGAACTGGCACTGGTTCGCCGATCTCATCGCCGGTCTGCTCGTCGGCGGTGTGGTGCTGCAGCTGACCGCGGCCGTCGACACCGCGGTGCCGCAGAACGTGCTGGACGGCGGCCCCCGGCAGCTGGCCCGGATGGCCCGTCGCCTGCTGGGCCGTCTGCTGGGCCGCCGGTCGCGGCCGGAGCCGCCGGTCGCGGTCCCGCCGACCCCTGCTCCGCCGGTGCAGCCGCGCCAGGATGCCTGACCGCTCAGCGGTCCGAGCCGTCCTCCTCGTCGTCGGCGTCCGCGTCATCGGTGTGCTGGCGCTCGCGTTGGCCGCGGCCTCGTCGGGTCGCAGCGCGCACGCGCGGCTGGTCCGGTGGGACGCGCAGTGGTACGCCGGCATCGCCCGCGCCGGCTACGGGCACACCGTGCTGCACCCGGACGGCCGGCACCTGTCGGACTACGCGTTCTTCCCGCTGCTGCCGATGCTGGAGCGGGTCGTCGGCGCGGTCTTCGGCCTGGCGTACGTCGACGCGGGGCTCGTCGTCACCTGGCTCGCGACAGCCCTCGCGGCCTGGGGTCTCTACGCCGTCGGCGCGCACGTGTACGGCGCCCGCGTCGGCGTCCTGCTGGCCGTGCTGTGGTCCGTCGTACCCGTCGCCATCGTCACCTCGATGGCCTACAGCGAGGCCCTGTTCACCGCTCTCGCGGCCTGGGCCGTGCACGCCACGCTGCGCCGGCACTGGCTGCTCGCGGGTGCCCTCGCCGCACTGGCCGGCCTCACCCGGCCGGTCGGCGTCGCGGTGGTCGCCGCCGTCGCCGTCCCTGCTCTGGTCGAGGTGGTGCGCCGTCGGGACCGTCGGGCGCTCGCCGGGATGCTGGTGGCGCCGCTGGGCTTCCTCGGCTACCTGGCCTGGGTCGGGACGCGCACCGGCGAGCCGTTCGGCTACTTCCGGGTGGCCGACGGCTGGGGGAACGGCTTCGACGGCGGGCGGGCGTTCGGCGGCTGGGTGGTCGACCACCTCGACGGCGACGGCTGGTGGCAGGGCGTCCTGCTGCTCGCCGGGGTCGTCCTGCTGCTCGGTCTGCTCGTTCTGGCGGTCCGTGACCGGCAGCCGCTTCCGCTGCTCGTGCTCGGCGCGACGTTGCTGGCGCTGGCGCTGACGACGTCGGGCTACTTCGGGTCGAAGCCGAGGTACCTCCTGCCTGCCTACCCGCTGCTGCTGCCGCTGGCCCTGCGCCTGTCGCGGCTGAGGCTCCGCACGGCCGCGGGTGTGCTCGGCGTGCTCGCGGCCGGGTCGGCGGCCTACGGCGCGGCCTGGCTGCTCGGCCCCGGACCGCCCTGACAGGGTGGACGGATGGAACCCCTCGGGCAGCGAGCACGTCGGACCGGCATGCGCACTCTTGGAACCGCAGCCGTCCTGTCGGCCCTCCTGGGGCTCTCGGCGTGCGGGTCGCAGACGGGATCGAGCGCACCCGACGAGTGCGCCGGCCAGGGCACCGTGGTGGCGAAGGCCGACCTGGACGGCACAGGGCAGCCCTCGACGATGCGCCTCGCCGGGAGCGGGGCCGGCGCCTGCTCCGACCGGCTGCTCGCCGACGGTGGCGTGTGGGCGGACGTCGGCGGGCTCGACCTGGTGCCGGAGCAGGGGACCGTCGTGCATCTGCAGGGCGCCGGCGCACCGGAACTGGTGCTGCTGTCAGCGAAGCCCCATCCCCGCGGCGGCTGGCAGCCGCACCTGTTCGGCAGCGGCGGCGAGACCGGCCTGACCGAGGTCACGTCCGAGGGCCGGCCGGTGGTGCCGTTCGTCGCCACGGACGGCGGTGCCCCGCCGATGACCGCGACCTGCACGCCCGACGGCGGCATCACCCTGGTGACCGCGGTGGCCCACGAGCCGCCCGGCGTCGTGCTCGCGTGGGACGTCACCGAGACGACGTACACGGTGAAGGACGGCCGCGCGGAGACCACCGGCTCGAAGATGGTGGAGGAGGCCGCCGCCGACCCGGTGCTGCGGAAGGAGCGGCCGGAGCTGTTCGACGGCACCCTGTTCGCCAACTGCGACTAGGGGCTTGACTCTCGTCGATCTCGGCTGACCGGTGATCTGCCACCCTGGCGACGTCCTGCGCCCGCAGGCAGGTAAGGGGGAGGCGCCTTGGCGATGCGCACCTGGACGGCCTCGGGACCGAGCCGGGGACGGGGAGCGGCTCCGGTCACACCTCCCGCCCGGCCACGTGATCGACATCGAAGGTGGGCACTGCCTGCAACCGGGACGCCCCCGAGGACTGGCTCAGCGCTGTGGTGGCGGCGACCGGCCGAGGCTGACGATCAGGCGCAGCCGAGGTGCTGCGTGGTCGCCGGCCACAGCTCGACGGAGGACCGGTCCCCGACGTACGCCCGCAACCCGTCCGGCGACAGCCACAGGTGCCGGCCGTCCCGCTCGAATCCGGTGTCCACGGCGTCGGCCGGGAGCTGCCGCGCCGGGTCGTAGGGCTCGGCGAAGAAGTCCCGGAGGTCCGGGGAGGGCGCTCGCACGTAGGTGTGGCCCCTGGTCTCCAGGAACGTCATCGACTGCCAGTCGCAGTGCTCCGAGCCGGGGTACGAGACGACCTCCTGGGTCGGGACCCGGTCCCCGTCGGCGTCGCTCCACACGAGTACGTCGACCGCGTCGGTCAGCGTGCCCGGCAGGTCGGCGAAGTCGCAGCGCGCCCAGGACTCGATGAACCAGCGCCGGCCGTCCGAGGTCCGGCCGAGGTGCACGACCGCCGCCATCCGCGGGCGCCCGTCGGCCCGCACCGTGTAGAGCACCCGGTCGGCGTCCGAGCGCTCGACGTGGAAGGCGTCCAGCGGCCAGGCCAGCAGCTCGGTCATGAAGAGGTTCTCCAGCGCGGCGTGCGGCGTGCCGCCGGACTCCCCGACGTAGGGCTCCTCCTCGCGGCCACCGGTCGTGGGCGTCGCACACTCGACGACCCGTCCCGCGGCGCCGGCCCGGCCGGACGCGACGTGCAGCGGTCCGTCGTACCGGTCGGCCACCGGCTCCGCCTTCACGGCGGGCCCGGGGCCGCACCCCGCGGCGACCCAGGCGAGGAGCAGGACGAGTGCGACGCGGACGACCCCCATGACGGCAGGATGGCGCGGCCTGGTGCCCACCGGGGTGGGCGAGGCCGGATCGTTACGTGTCGACCCAGACGCCGTCACGCATCAGGTCGCGGCCGGCGAGCTCGTCGACCTCGCGCCAGGCCTGGACCCGCCGCGGCGTGACCCGGAAGTAGAGGTAGCCGGGCGAGTCCCGAGGCTCGAAGCCCGTCCTGGCCGCGAACGCATCCGCCTCGCCGACATCCGGCTCGACCACCGCGACGTCGCCCTCGACCAGCACCACGTCCCGGGTCACGCCGAGCGCCAGGCGGGCCTTCCCGGTGCTCGCGAGGTTGCGTCCGGTGGGGCTCGACGCCGGGGTGGCGACGAGCAGTGTCGAGCCGTCCCACCGGAACGACAGCGGCACGAGGTACGGCGTGCCGGCGTCCGCGGTGGCCATCCAGAGATCCACGTCCTGCTCGAGCCGGGCGTGGGTGTCGCGCCGGCGTTGCTCCGTGCTGCGTGCGGTCATCGGGAAAGCATGCCTCACGGCTGGAGCAGGCCCACGACGTTGCCGTCCTGGTCGGTCACCGTGGCGACGCGGCGGGTGCCGCCGACGCCCTGGATGCCCTGCTGCGCGGTCGCCCCGGCCGCCACCATCGCCGCGAACGTCGCCTCGATGTCGTCGACGTGCCAGTAGTCCACCGGCCCGGTCATCCCCTTCGCGTGGCCGTGCGGGTCGAGCCCGATCTCCTGGCGGTCAGCTCATGAGTTGCTCGATGCCGGCGGACTGCTCTCCTCCACCCTGGTGCCGAGCAGCCAGTCAGCGAACGCCTCGACCCCGGCGACGACCCCGGCGCTGCGTATCGACGCGAATCGGTCGAAGGTGTGGAGACCGCCGGGCAGCTCGGCCCAGACAACGGGGCTCCGTGACCTCGCTCGGAGCGTGGTCGCGAAGGTCCGGGCGTCGCTCACCGGCACCATCGGGTCGCGTGCGCCGTGGACGAGCATGACCGGCGGCGCGTCGGGTCGGGCGTAGTCCGCCGGCGAGGAGGGGAGGCTGCCGTCCGACGCCGGGCCGTAGTAGCCGTAGAGGGCGACCGCCCCGGCAATCTCGGTGTCGAGGTCCTCGAAGCCTGGCTGGAAGCGCGGGTCGTTGCCGGTCAGGGCGCACATGATCGCCATGTGCCCGCCCGCTGACCCACCGAGGACCAGGACGACCGATGGGTCCGCGCCGTGCGCCCTGCCTTCGGTGCGCAGCCAGGCGATGACCCGCTTGGCGTCGACCACCTGGTCCGGGAACCGCGCAGGTCGCAGTCGGTAGTTCGCGCTCACGCACACCCATCCCCGGCTCGCGAACCGCTCGAGGAGCAGCCGCGCTTCCCGGCTCTTGACCCCACTGAAGAACCCGCCGCCGTGGAAGTGCACCAGGACCGGTCCCGGCTGCGACTGCGCACGCGGCCGATAGACGTCGAGCAGGTTCGGCTTCCCGGGCGCCGGCCCGTACCGAACGTCCTTGACGCGTACGACGTCGCGGCGCCGCCACCGCACCGGCGCGAGGAGAACTCGCATCAGCTGACCGGGTCCGTGCCCGCGGTGGAGCCGGACACCGGGGCCCAGCTCAGCGCGAAGCGCGGACTCGAGCACCCCGACGGCGCGCGCCGCGAGCACGACCGAGACGACGATCCCCGCGACCGTGAGCGCTGCGAGTGCCAGGGCCGCCTTGCCCGCCAACGAGTCCAGATCCCCCTCGGCTGCTGCCAGCACGGTGGGCGCCACGACCAGGAGGAGCATCAGGACGTGCAGCTCGCTGGCCACGGTGGCGAGCACGAAGGACGGTGTCGCGCGGGGCCCGTTCGTGGGCCGCGGTCGGAGGCCGAGCAGGACGAAGACGGCGGCGAACACCATGCTGATCGCATATCCCACTGGAATGTCCGCCACGACAGCCTCACTCTCATGTCTTGGGGGGAGGCTCTCGTTCAACCCTGGAGGAGTCAAACCCGACTGCGCCCTGCAGCCGATGCAGCGACCGGCTCCGGCAGGGCCGAAGGACGGACGCCGGTCATGCTGCGGTGCGTTCGCACGCACGGCCGATGTCCGGCAGCCCTCGGTCAACCCGGCGCCGAACGAGTCACCAACCCATGTCACGCGAGACCGCGACCCGCGCGCCGATGGCTGGGTCGGGTCGCGCCTCTATGGTGTGCCGATGGCATCGGTCAAGCAGATCCAAGTCACGTTCGACTGCGCAGACCCTGAGCGGGTCGCTCGTTTCTGGTGCGAGGTGTTGGGATACGTCGTACCGCCGCCACCGGAGGGGTTTGCTACGTGGGACGACTTCGATCGCGCGCTGCCGCCTGAGCGTCAGGGTTCACGGTTCGCATGCATGGATCCCTCAGGTGCGGGCCCACGACTCTTCTTCCAGCGCGTTCCCGAAGGCAAGGTCGTCAAGAATCGGCTGCATCTTGACGTGCGGGTCGGCACCGGGCTCGTGGGTGAAGAGCGCCTGGCCGCACTCGAGGCCGAATGCGCACGACTGGTCGCGCTCGGCGCGGTACGCGTGCGACTACTGCGTGCCGATGGCGACGACGAGTCGTGCCTCGTGATGCAGGACATCGAGGGCAACGAGTTCTGTCTCGACTGAGTGGCCGCGAACGTGAACACGCCGTCTCACCGCCCGCGCCACGGCGTCAGAGCTCGATGTGGCCCTCGAGGTAGAACGCGCACGAGCCGCGCAGCTGCACCCGGTCGCCGGTGAGCCGGCAGGCCAGCTCACCGCCGCGACGCGACGCCTGGTACGCGAAGAAGCTGTCCTTGCCCGTCCGTGCCGCCCAGAACGGCACGAGCGCACAGTGCGCTCCGCCGGTCACCGGATCCTCGGGGATGCCCTTCGCCGGTGCGAAGTACCGGCTGACGAAGTCGTGCGTGCCGTCACCGGCGGCGGTCACCACGACCCCGGTCCGGTCCAGACGGGCGACTGCGGCGAGGTCCGGTTCGAGGGACCGGACGTCGTCGGCCCCCGGGAGCAGGGCGAGGTAGTTGTCCCCGTCGATCGCCGTCTCCACCGGTGTGACGCCGAGCGCGGCCGACAACGCCAGCGGTAGCGGCACGGTGCGCACCGTGCGAGCCGGCAGTTCCATCCGATACGCGGTGCCCTCGCGGTCCACCGTCAGCGGCCCGCTGGCGGTGTCGAACACGACGCTGTCGCGGCCCGGTTCCAGCCTCTCGACGACCACGGCGCCCGCCGCCAACGTCGCGTGCCCGCACAACGGCACCTCCACCGTCGGTGTGAACCAGCGCAGCCGGTAGCGACCCTCGGACGGCACGACGAACGCAGTCTCGGCGAGGTTGTTCTCCGCGGCCACGGCCTGCAGCAGAGCGTCATCGAGAAACCCGTCCAGCAGCACCACGGCGGCCGGATTGCCGGCGAAGCGGCGAGTGGTGAAGGCGTCGAGCTGGAAGATCGGGACCCGCATGGCCGCATGGTAGTGACGGGCGCGACAGCCGTGACCTCCTCGCCCGCTGCGCCTCCCACATCCCGGCGAGGGTCACCTAGACCTGTACGCGACCCGGCGGGTCAACTGCATGACCGACGGTGACGGCGGGTACTTCCAGGGGGTCCACTTCGAGAGGAGGAGGCGACCCTGCCGCAGCCGGGGGTCGGCTGCTGAGCCTCCCGGCCGAGGAACAGAGATGACCCTCCAACACCAGATCAACCATCCGCACCAGACCAACCATCCGCAGGAAGAGATCAACCACAAGAGACTCACCCGCAACTTGCACGAGCTCCTGCAGGAGCTTCGGGTCACCCAGACCGGCGTGCAGATCCTCACCGGGTTCCTACTGACACTGCCGTTCAGCACCCGGTTCGCGCACCTCACCAGCACTCAGCGGCACGTCTACCTCGCAATCCTGGCCGGCTCGGTGATCGCCACGGGGCTGATCGTCGCGCCGGTCGCGTTCCACCGGATGCTGTTCCAACGCGGGCAGCGCCCGTGGATCGTCAAGAACGCGAACCGGGCCGCGCGGGCGGGGCTGGTGTCCCTGGCGCTGACCACGAGCGGCGTGGTGTGGCTGGTCTTCGACCTGGTCACCGACCCGTTCACCGCCGGCGTCGCCGGCTCCCTGTCGCTGCTGTTCTTCGCCACGTTGTGGGCCGGGGTGCCGCTGGTCGGACATCGCGGCGAGCCGTCGAACCGATCGCACGATCACTAGATCTCATCAGCACGAGCCGCATCGAACGATGCTGCGTCGACAGCACGTACCTTCTCCAAGAGTTCCGCTGCGAGCTCGGAGCGGGAGTCGACCTCGACGCGTGCGATCACATCGTCCGGCGATCCCTCCTGCGACCACGAGAAGGACCTGCGGCCGAGCGCGCACACAGCCGAGGTGGCACGACCGGGTAGCTGCACAGGCCGGGATCTGCTCCTGCGGGTCTGCTGAATCGGCTCGACCTGCGAGTTTCGGTGGCCGCACCCACACCGGCAGGCATGCGCAAGGCGGAGACACCAAGGGGCGAGCCCCCGGTGTCGCCGAGCGGGCCGGCGACGCTCCTTCCGAGGTTGTCGCACTAGGTCCTGACCGCGGTGGCCGCTGGTTGCTCCGATCGAGGAAGCGAGCACTTTTCGACCTGGACGCCGGCACCTCCCGTCGGCTTCCTGGGCCGGGACCTGGCAGGTTCGCGCACGACGGGTACCGCAGTCCGTATGCGGAAGTCGGCGCATGCGTATGACGTATCGCCGGAGGCCACACACCCTGGGTGGGCGCCAACGCGTCCGAAGCTCTGCCCGCGAAGTCGCTGTACATGCGGCCAGCCGCGGCGAAGGATCGAGGCATGCCCACTCGACGACTCGCTGTCGGCCTGACCCCCATGGAGACGCGGCGCGAGGTCGTGCTGCACGTCGCGGACCGGGCACAGGAGCTCGGGTACGACGCGTTCTTCCTGGCCGAGGGCTGGGGTCACGACGCGGGAGTGCTGCTGGCCGAGGTCGCCACCCGAACGAACCGGATCACGATCGGCACCGGCATCATCAACGTCTGGGGGCGCACGCCTGCCAGCATCGCGATGCTCGCCACCAGCCTGGCTGAGCTGTCCGGTGACCGGTTCGTGCTCGGACTCGGAGCGGGCAGCCCGCCGCTGGCGGAGGGCCTGCACGACGTCGCGTTCACCGCGCCCGTCGAGCGGCTCGGCGCGGTGATGCGGCAGGTACGCCGGCTGCTGACCGGCCAGCGCCTCGAACCGACCGTCGAGCGGAACAATCGGCCGCTGAAGCTGGCCGTCACCCCACAGACGGCGATCCCCATCTACCTGGCCGCGCTCGGTCCCAGCGCCGTACGGCTGGCGGGTGAGCTCGCCGACGGGTGGTACCCGTTCCTGCTGCCGCTGTCCGGTCTGGACGCGGGCATCCGGCTGCTCGAGGAGGGCCTGGCGCGCGGTGCGCCCGGCCGCATGCTTCCGACCATCGCCCCCTGCATCCCCACCGCCGTCTCGGCCGATCCCGCCAAGGCACTCGAGGTGGCCTCCTGGTGGGTGTCGTTCTACCTCGTCAGCATGGGTCCGCTGTACCGCAAGACCCTGCGCCGACTCGGACACGGCCAGGCAGTCGAAGACGTCCTCGCCGCCAACCCCACCCCGCGCACCTTCGAGGTCCCCGAGTCGGCCCGGGGTCTGCTCGACGAGCTCACCCTGTGGGGCGATGCCGAGCACGCGCGGGCGGCGCTGGACCGTTGGTACGCCACCGGCGCCCAGATGCCCACCCTCACGCTCCCACCCGGCCGACCCATCGAAGAGCTCGACCACATCCTCGAATCCTTGCGCCCTTGACCGCAGCCTGATGTTCGAGGAGCCCGCGAGCACCGGTGGCCTGCCCACCGACCTCTTCCTCTCACAGCACCCACATGCACTGCGAGCTCGTCACGCTCGCATCTCCTGATCTGCGAGCGCTCTTGGCGGCGGGGTCTTGCGCTCGTCAGGACGAGGACCCACCCCTCGAAACCCTGCGGGCGGCCGGAGTTGCTCGTCGAGTTGCTCGTCGAGCTACTCGAGTCGACTCCCAGAACGCAGCGGGTTCTCCTGGAGCAGGACCGTCCCGGCCGCCACGATCGCTACGACCTCCGACGCCGCGGCCGTCCACACCGCCCAGCCGGTCCAGTACTCGTGGACGCCGAAGAGCCCCACCGTGGCGGCGATGACGAACGCGCCGAGCGTGCACGCGCCGAAGCCGACGGCGAGCACCAACGGGATCCAGTGCCGCCACATCACGAGCAGCACCGCGATGACGGCGCCGCCGACCGCGTTCAGCATGAACGCAGGGCCGACGACGGCGGTGTGCCGGAACACGTCGAACCACAGGTAGAGGTGGACCGCGGCTGAGACCAGAACTCCCGCCGCAGCCAGGATCCGCATCTTCACCGCTTTCCCAGGTGCTCGGTGGTCGTCCCGGCCGACAGAGGCCTCATCGGATACCTGGTCGCGAATGTTCATGGGGATCCTCCAATGGAGTGTTGACGGGTAAGGGGCCTCCACGATCTCCGACGAGGAGGCACTCCTCCAGAATTGCGGCAACGCGACGACTAGCCATTGCCGCCAACGGGACACCTACAGTTGGGCTGACCTGAGGCCGGGATACCTGCTAGTCGGAAGAATGCACAACGCTGGCCGCGTGAGGTCGTCCGGACAACGCGGAGGATCCGCGACAACGGCGGGCAGGAACTCCGTCGTGCCCAGCATCTCGGTTGGCGCTCGGCTGTGCGCCTACCCTCGCTATTGCGGCGAGACCGCACATGCCGAGGAGATGGATGCTCGGCAGCCGATGTCCGACCGGACCTGCCGACGTCGCCACCCGCGCAAGGGGCACACGGGAGTCGAGCTCTCGACGGCTGTCACCCGCCAACGCACTCGTCGCCACTGCCGGAATGGCACACGGTGCCGGACCGGTCGGGGACGGGTCCGGGTCCAGGGGTTGGGGCGGCGACGGCCACGTGAAACGCCGCGGCCGCGATGAGACCGGCCACGAGGACGAGGCCATGCCAGTACGTCGAGCGAGCTGTCGGGCTCCTACGCCACAGCGCCCCACAGAACGAGAAGGCGACGGCGAAGGCGAAGACCACCAGCCAGTGGTGGTAGGTCGAGACGTTGTCGGCCGTCACTGTGGGTGTCTCGCCGAAGAAGGCGACCTTCGTGTCGGTCTTGTTGATGAGCAGTGCGCCCATGGCGTAGAGAGCCGTCAGCGAAGCCGCCGCCTCGATCACGCCGGGCAGCCAGCTCGTGCGGTGTTGCGCGGGCGGGTTGAGCACGTTTCTGCCGTGCGGTTCAGGTGCGCCCATGACCGAAGCGTCGCACCGCTGTACGGCGCTCCGCGTGAGTTGCCGTACTCATGTTGCGCCGGCATCGCCCGGACGTCCGCTCGGCAACCTATTCATTGGCGCTGCGGATCCGTCCGCGCGTGCCGGGCGCGTTGAACACCGGTTCCAACAGCGTCCACGGTTCGTCGGTCTGGTCACCGGAGGACGACATCTCTCAGACGGGGCCGACCGGGCCGTACCCGCAGTCGCAACCAAAGGGCACACCCGGCAAGGGCTCACGACGGCTCGATGTCGTCCGGCGTGCGCGGCCGGCGGATCGACCTCACCTGCGCGTGCACGCCCCACTCGTCCTTGCCCAGCCGGGCCAGCGGGTCGAGCCGGTCGTAGTCGGGGTGCCTGTCGACGAGCACGTCGTCGGCGACCGTGATCAGCCGGACGTCACCGAGCACGACCGTCGAGTCGCCGAGCTCGTGGGTGCTGTGCAGCGTGCACTCGATGGACGCGGGGGAGTCGCGGACGCGGGGCGGCCGCACGGCCTCGCTCGGCTCCATCGTGATGCCCAGCTCGGCGGCCTCGCTCGCGGACGGGTCGAACGCCGCCGAGCTGTTGTTGACCGCCTCGATGAGCGGGCCGTGCGCGAGGTTGACCACGAACTCACCGGTCGCCCGGACGTTGCGCAGCGTGTCCTTCTTCCCGACCGACGTGAACTGCACGATCGGCGGGCGCGCGCAGGCCACCGTGTAGAACGAGTGCGGCGCCAGGTTGACCACGCCCTCGGACGACAGCGTGGTGACCCAGGCGATGGGCCGGGGCACCACGACCGCGGTCATCAGCTTGTAGAAGTTCAGGTCCGGGTCGTCCGCCCGGAACACGGTCCGCCGGTCGAAGCTCACGAGCCGCTCCGTCGTACGGCGGCCGCCAGGCGGGCCGCACGGGGTGAGGCGAGCACGTCCTCCAGCAGCAGGGGAGCGGAGTCCGGGCCGGAGAGCGGCACCCGCCAGTTGGGGTACTCGTCGGTCGTCCCCGGCTGGTTCTGCGTGCGCCGGTCGCCGACCGCGTCGGTGAGCGCGACGCACAGCAGCCGGGCCGGGGTCAGGGTGAGGTAGCGGTGCAGCGCCAGCACCGTCGCCTCCGTGTCGGCACCCTCGGGCAGCAGCCCGCGCCGTCTCAGCTCGGCCAGCCACGACTCGCGCTCGGCGTCGTCGGTGGCCAGCTCCTCCTCGACGGACAGCTCGAGCAGCCCGAGCCGGTCCCGCAGCCGGACGTGGTCGCCGGCCAGGTACCCGGCGGTCGGCGGCAGGTCGTGCGTGGTCACCGACGCCAGGCACAGCTCGCGCCAGCGCTCGGCGGGCAGCGGGTTGCCCTGCTCGTCGCGCTCGAACCACAGGATCGACGTACCGAGGATGCCGCGGGCCTTCAGGTAGTCGCGGGCCGAGGGCTCCACCACGCCGAGGTCCTCGCCGACCACGACCGCACCGGCGCGCAGCGCCTCGAGCGCGAGCACGCCGATCATCGCCTCGTGGTCGTAGTGCACGTAGGTGCCCTCGGTCGGCGGCCGGTCCTCCGGGATCCACCACAGTCGGAACAGCCCGATGATGTGGTCGACCCGCACCCCGCCGGCGTGGCTGAGGACCGCGCGGATCAGGTCGCGCAGCGGCGCGTAGCCCTGCTCCTCGAGCCGGTCCGGCCGCCAAGGGGGCTGGCTCCAGTTCTGCCCGATCTGGTTGAACGGGTCCGGGGGAGCGCCGACCTGGATCCGGGAGGCGTACGTCGACCGCATCCGCCACGCGTCCGCACCGCCCGGGTGCACGCCCACCGCCAGGTCGTGCATGGTGCCGAGCGCCATCCCGGCGCCGACCGCCTTGGCCTGGGCGGTCTCGAGCTGCTCGTCGACGACCCACTGCAGCCACGACTCGAAGTCGATCTCGTCCTGGTGGGCGAGGGCGAACGCCTTCACCTCGGGGGAGGAGGCGTCCTGCAGCTCGGCGGGCCAGTCGCGGTAGTCGTTGCCGTGCGCCTGTGCGAGGGCGCTCCAGGTCGCGAAGTCGCGCAGCGCGTCGCCGTGCCGCCGGCGGAACGCCATCAGGTCGAGCTCGCGGCCGGCGCTGCGCGGCACGGCGTGCACGATCTGCAGTGCGGCCCGCTTCGCCGCCCACGCGGTGTCCCGGTCGATCACGTCCGCGTCGTCGAGCCGGGCGTGCACGTCGGAGGCGAGCGACGCCACGGTCGTGCGTGCCGTCGCCGGCAGGTCGGCGTACTCCGCAATCCGCTCGACCCGGACGTAGAGCGGGTTGAAGAAGCGCCGCGACGTCGGGAGGTAGGGCGACGGCTCGAGGTGCGGCACCGGCTCGGCGGCGTGCAGCGGGTTGACCAGCACGTAGTCGGCGCCGAGCTCGGCCGCGGACCACACCGCCAGGTCGGTGAGGTCGACGAGGTCGCCGACGCCCCAGGACTGCCGTGAACGCACGCTGTAGAGCTGTGCGGCGAAGCCCCACGACTGACGGTCCCGGAGCCGCTCGGGCAGACCGAGCCAGGCAGGCGTGACGACCAGCGAGGTGGCGGACTCCGTGTCCTGCGAGCGGGCCCGCAGCACGTGGTAGCCGAGCGGCAGGTCCCGCGGCACCTCGAACGTCGCCTCGCCGATCCGCCGTCCGCCGACGTCCCGGGGCTCCACCCACCGGTCCACCTGCCCGACGTCGTCACGACGCCCACCGGCCTCGAGGTCGACCCACACCTGCACCGACGCGCCGTCGTCGACGTGCACGGGGAACGTCCGCTGCTGTCCTTGCGTCGACACCACGCACGGGGGCAGCATCCGTTGCCAGCGCTCGTCCTCGCGTGCGGTCAGCGCGGCGCGGGGCTGGGCGACGTCGACCTCCATCGCGGTGAGCACCGCCTCCACTGTCGGCGCGGGTACGTCGACCCGGCGGCCGCGCCAGTCGTGGAACTCGGTCGCGACGCCGTACGCGTGGGCGAGGTCGAGCAGGTCGTCCGATATCGAGGGCACGCCCCGATCATGTCGCACCCGGCGTGCGCACAAACGCCCCGCCCGGGCAGGCCGAGGGCCTGGCTCTCACGCCTGCCGCGGCGTCCGCGGCCCCGCATCCCGACCGGCTGCGTTGTCGGCGCTCGGCGCAGCCCGCTGCGCTCTCGCACCTCCGCCTTGCCGGACCGGGCGCGGATGCCACGCCCGCCAACGCGGCAGCCGCTCCAGCCAGGCCCTAGGCTCGCCGCCATGACTGACGAGACGCTGCGCAGCATCGAGATGTCCCGGCTGGAGAAGGGCAGGTACGTCGCGACCAACGCCCGCGGCGGACAGCTCGTGCTCGGCCAGGGCGACGAGTCGTTCAGCCCCGTGGAGCTGCTGCTCGTCGCGATCGCCGGGTGCAGTGCCATCGACGTCGACTACATCGTCTCCAAGCGCGCCGAGCCGACCCGGTTCGACCTGCGGATGAGTGGCGACAAGATCCGCGACGACCAGGGCAACCGGATGACCAACCTGACCCTGACCTTCGACGTCGCCTTCCCGGACGACGAGGGCGGCCAGGCGGCGTACGACGTCCTGCCGCGCGCCGTGCAGCAGTCGCACGACCGGCTCTGCACGGTCAGCCGCACCGTGGAGGTGGGCTCGCCGATCAGCACCCGGCTCGAGGGACTCGAGGGATGACGGACTTCACCGGGTTCACCGCCGAGACCGAGCGGATGTGGCTGCGCACCTACACCGACGACGACTTCCACGCGTTCTTCGACCTGCACCGGCGCGAGGACGTCGCCCGCTACCTGCCGTGGCACCCGCGCGACGAGGACGCCGCACGCGAGGCGCTCGCCCGGCACCAGAAGCTGACGATCGAGGTGGAGGGCCAGGGGCTCACGCTCGCAGGGCTCGACAAGGAGACCGGTCGGCTGGTGGGGGACTTCGTGCTGATCCTGCGCAGCGTCGAGCACCGGCGCGGCGAGGTGGGCTACGCGCTGCACCCCGACTTCGCGGGCCGCGGGCTGGCCACCGAGGGGGCGCGGGTGATGCTCGACATCGCGTTCCGCAGGCTCGACCTGCGCCGGGTCATCGGCCGCGTCGACGCCCGCAACCACGCCTCGGCCCGGGTGCTGGCCAAGCTCGGGCTGCGGCACGAGGCGCACCTGGTGCAGAACGAGCTGTTCAAGGGCGAGTGGACCGACGAGGACGACTTCGCGATCCTGCGCGAGGAGTGGGAGGGATTGCGCGCCGCTGATGTCGAGAAGGTCGGGACGGCTCCGTCCCAGGGGTGAAGGACGGCATCGGGCCGTCCCGGACACCACCACAACAAGGAGAACCGAGATGCCGAAGTACCTGATCCTCAAGCACTACCGCGGAGGCCCCGACCAGGTGGACATCGACGTGCCGTTCGACCAGTGGACGCCGGAGGAGGTCGACGCGCACATGGCCTTCCAGCACGACATCGCCCGGGTGCTCCAGGAGAACGGCGAGTTCGTCGACGCGCAAGCGCTCACCCGGGACGGCGCGTGGGTGCGCTACGGCGGGCCGGACGCGGCGCCGGTCGTGACCGACGGCCCGTTCGCGGAGGCCAAGGAGGTCGTCGCCGGCTGGTTCATGATCGACGTCGAGTCCCAGGAGCGTGCCCACGAGGTCGCCGCCTGGGTCTCCTCGGCCCCCGGCAAGGACGGCAAGCCGATCCACGAGTGGCTCCAGGTGCGGCAGGTCATGGAGGACCGCCCGGAGGAGTCGTGAACGACGCCCTGCTTCGGACCCTCGTCCCGCAGGTGATCGGCGTTCTCGTCCGTCGCGGCACCGACTTCGCGACGGCCGAGGACGCCGTGCAGGAGGCGCTCCTCGAGGCGCACCGCACGTGGTCGGAGCGGCCGCCGGACGACCCGAAGGGCTGGCTGGTCACGGTCGCGCAGCGTCGCCTGGTCGACATCGTCCGCTCCGAGTCGTCGCGCCGGCGCCGCGAGGAGACCGCCGCGCTCGAGCCGCCGCAGGGGCCGACCGAGCACGGCGACGACACCCTGCTCCTGCTGTTCCTCTGCTGCCATCCGTCGCTGACCCCCGCCTCGGCCGTCGCCCTCACGTTGCGCGCCGTCGGCGGCCTCACCACGCGTGAGATCGCCGAGGCGTTCCTCGTGCCGGAGGCGACGATGGCGCAGCGGATCAGCCGCGCGAAGCGCACGCTCGCCGGCCACGACCTCACGGCGCCGGGCGACCTCGCGGTGGTGCTGCGGGTGCTCTACCTGGTGTTCAACGAGGGGTACGCCGGCCGCGTCGACCTGGCCGCGGAGGCGATCCGGCTGACCCGGCTCCTGGTGCTGGAGTCCGACGAGCCGGAGGTCGCCGGGCTGCTCGCGCTGATGCTGCTGCACCACGCGCGCCGCGACGCCCGCCGCGACGCGCACGGGCGGATCGTCACGCTCGACGAGCAGGACCGCGCGCTGTGGCGCACCGACGAGATCGCCGAGGGCGTCCGGGTGCTGACCGCCGCGCTCGCGAAGGAGAGGCCGGGGGAGTACCAGGTCCAGGCCGCCATCGCTGCCCTCCACGACGACGCCCCGACCGCGGAGGAGACCGACTGGCTGCAGATCCTCGCGTGGTACGACGACCTGCTCGCGCTCACCGGGAACCCGCTCGTCGCCCTCAGCCGGGCCGTCGCGGTGGGGGAGGTCGACGGCCCGCTCGCCGGTCTGAGCGCCCTCGAGGGGCTCGACACGGCGCTGGGGGAGCACCACCGGCTGGACGCCGTGCGTGCGCACCTCCAGGAGCGGGCCGGACAACGCGAGGAGGCGCTCGCGTCCTACCTGCGGGCGGCGCGCCGTACCCCCAGCACCGCGGAGCGCACCCACCTCACCAAGTGCGCGGCGCGACTTCGCTCCGCCTGATTTCGCGTCCCGTTAACCCCGGATGCACCATTTGTTGTCGACGCCCCAGTGGGATGCGAGCAGACGAAACGAGTCCATCTCATTCCCTGAAGGGGCATTCATGACCTCCTCCATCTCGCGCCGCGGCCTGCTCGGGGGCGCGGCCGCCGGTGGCATCGGCATCGCACTGTCCGGCAGCTACGAGGCAGTCGCCGGCACCCGTCCGTCCGTCGGCTACGGCGGGCTTGTCGCGGACCCGGCCGGCATCCTCGCGCTGCCGCCCGGCTTCTCCTACCAGATCGTGTCCGAGGCCGGCGTCACGAAGATGACCGACGGAAACCTGACGCCGACCGACCAGGACGCCAACGGCGTGTTCCGTCGCGGCACCGGCTCCACGATCGTGAACAACCACGAGATCGGCGACACCGAGGCGCCCGGCGTCCCGGTGGTTGCCGGCCTCACCTACGACGAGGGCGCGCGTGGCGGCACCACCAACATCGAGGTCGACGCCGTCCGGCAAGCGCCTCACGGAGTACGTCAGCGTGGCCGGCACGCACAACAACTGCGCCGGCGGCGTCACCCCGTGGGGCACCTGGCTCACCTGCGAGGAGACCGAGGCGCGCGCAGGCGGTGCCCTGACGAAGGACCACGGCTACGTGTTCGAGGTCGACCCCTCCGCGCAGGAGGCGAACGTCAACAAGAGCCCGGTGCCGCTGAAGTTCCTGGGCCGCTACGCACACGAGGCCGTGGCCGTCGACCCGAAGACCGCACGCGATCTACGAGACCGAGGACGCCAGCGGCCCCCACGGTCTCTACTTCCGGTGGACCCCGCCGACGGGCTTCGAGGCAGGCAAGGGCGCACTGCGCAAGCTCGCGCTGAGCCAGGGCGGCGACACCGCCGGCCGGCTCCAGGCGATGAAGTGCTCGAAGGGCGGCAAGCACATCCCCGACCTGTCGCTGGCCACGGTGGCGGGCACCCGCTACAAGGTCGAGTGGGTCGACGTGCCCGACCGCGACGCGAAGACGGTGTCGGTGCGCAACCAGTTCACCGACACCCAGATCACCCGAAGCCGCAAGCTCGAGGGCCAGTGGTGGGGCGACGGCGGTGCCTACTTCGTGGCCAGCTTCGCTCGCACCAGCGACGGCAGCGTCAACGAGCACGACGGCCAGGTGTGGTTCTACGACCCGGCCACCGAGACCATCACCCTCAAGACGATCTTCGGCGTGAACCCGAACCCGGACGTCGACGCCGAACAGCTACGACGGCCCGGACAACATGACGGTGTCGCCGTACGGCGGGCTGATCCTGGCCGAGGACGGCGAGGGCGTGCAGCACCTCGTCGGGGTGACAGCCGAGGGCAAGACCTTCCCGATGGCGCGCAACGACCTCAACGGGAACGAGTTCACCGGCCCGGCCTTCAGCGCGGACGGCAAGGTGCTGTTCGCCAACATCCAGTCGCCCGGCCACGTGTTCGCGATCACCGGCCCCTGGGGCAGGGCCAGCAACGTCCCGAGCTGACCGGGGATCGGCGACACGCACGCACAGACCCCCTCGACGGCGCGGCCGTCGAGGGGGTGTCGGTGCGGTGCCCTAGCGTGACAGCCATGGCCGAGATCCTGCTCTTCCACCACGCCCGCGGGCTCACGCCCGGTGTCCTCGAGTTCGCCGAGCGGCTGCGCGACGCCGGGCACACCGTGCACACGCCGGACCTCTACCAAGGTCACACCTTCGACGACCTCGACGAGGGCATCGCCTTCGCCAAGGAGACGGGCTTCGCGACGATCGGAGAGCGGGGCATCGCTGCCGCGGACGGCCTGCCCGACGCGCTCGTCTACGCCGGCTTCTCCCTAGGTGTGCCCAGTGCGCAGGCGCTCGCCCAGACCCGCCCGGGCACTCGAGGCGCACTGCTCTACCACGGCGCGTTCCCCACCGAGGAGTTCGCGAAGCCGTGGCCCGACGCGGTGCCGCTGCAGATCCACGTGATGGCCGACGACGAGCTCGGCGACGTCGAGCTCTGCCAGGGGCTGGCCGCCGAGGTCACGGGTGCCGAGCTGTTCCTCTACCCCGGCTCGGGGCACCTGTTCGCCGACCCCGGGTCCGTCGACTACGACGCAGACGCCGCACAGCTGCTGACCGACCGGACGCTCGAGTTCCTGCAACGGGTGGGGTGATCGTCTAGCGGCCGTTCTCGGCCTGCTGCTTGTCGATCCGCTTCTTCATCCGGGAGATGCCGGGGACCTGACCGAGCATCTCGTTGAGCTCGCGGGAGACGTCGAGCAGGTCGTGCAGGTCCGGGGACACGCTGTTGAGGCTGTCCAGGATCGGCATGATGTCGGTCTCCATCTTGTCGGCGAGCCGCGGCAGGTGGTCGATGAGGTGCACCATCGCGTCGACCTCGTGCGGGTCGGTCGTCTCGGCCAGCCGCTCGAGGGTGGGCCGCAGCTTCTCCAGCGACGGCTCCATCCCGTCGAGGAGCTTCAGGAGCCGGTCGTGGAGCGATCCCATGGTGGTGACGAGCGCGTCGGCCCGTGAGACCACGGCGTCGGTGCGGGCGACCGCCTCGTCGGCGTCCTGCCGGGTCTGGTCGATGTCGTCGATCAGGGAGTTCGCCCGGACCAGCAGCCGCTCGGCGTCACCGACGAGCGCGACGAGGCGGGGTACGGCGGCCAGCAGCTGCTCGACGGAGCCGGCGCCGCGTTCGAGGACGGACAGCAGGTCCCGGGGACCGGGCACGGGCAGGCGCATCCCGTCACCGTAGCCGCTGGTCGCTGCACGGCCGGCGCGATGACGTCGACCAGGTCGGCCATCGCCTCGAAGGTGATCGCTCCTGCGGCCGCGAGGGCGTCGGCTGCCGTGAGACCGCCCGCGAACCCGTAGACCGTCATCCCGGCGGCGACGCCAGCCTGCACGCCGTACACGCTGTCCTCGAGGACCGCGCACGCCGACGGGTCCGTGTCGAGCGCGGAGGCCGCGTGCAGGAAGAGGTCGGGGGCGGGCTTGCCGTGCGCGACGTCGGTGGCGCTGAAGATGCGGTCCTCGAAGCGGGGGAGCAGGCCGGTGATGCCGAGGGTGCGCCGGATCCGGTCGTGGGTGCCGCTCGACGCGACGCACGTGGGCACGCCCTGCGCGTCGAGGTGGTCGAGCAGGGTGACCACGCCCTCGACGGCGGTCAGCTCGCGGTCGAAGGTCTCGTGCAGCTCGGCGGTGGTGCGCTCGTCGAACTCGCGCGCCCGGTCCGCGCCGAGGTGCCGCTCGAGGTCGGCGAGCTGGGCCTCCGACGACCGGCCCATCCAGCGCTCGACGACCTCCTCGGGGGTCATCGGCCAGCCGAGCTCCCCGAGCACCCGCGACTCGACGACGACGGTGAGCCGCTCGGTGTCGACGAGGACGCCGTCGCAGTCGAACACCACCAGGTCGGGGCGGGTCACGTGACCGCTCCGCGGGCGGCCACGGGCCAGACGTCGACGGTCTCGCCGCCGCGGGCCACCACGAGCTCGTCGGCGAGGTTCACCGCGTTGCAGACGTGGTTGGGCACCACGCGGACCCGGCTGCCCAGCGGCGGCAGCGGCTGGTCCGGCCAGGAGACGACGGCGTGGTGCTCGGAGAGCGCGATGATCCGGGCGTCGGGATGGTCGAGCAGCCGGCCGTAGCCGGTCGCCCATCCGGCGCGGTCCGCACCGAGCGCCTTGCTGCCGGAGTCGAGCACGAGGTGACCGCCGGCGTGGCTGACCACCGTGGCGACGCAGGTGAGCGCGACCGCCGTCGGCTCGATCGTGCCGAGCTCCCACTGCTGCGCGTCGCCGAACACGTAGACGCCGGGCCGCAGCTCGGTCAGCACGCCGTCGTCGGCCGCCCGGGCGCTCGGCGTCGAGCCGCCGCTCGCGACCAGCGTCTCGACCCCGTGCTCGGTCAGGGACGCGACGGCGTGCGCAGCGCCGCCGACTCCTCGGCGGCGACGTCGGCGGCGACGCCCGGGCGAGTAGGAGTGCCCGGGGAAGGTGAACACGCCGCGTACGTCGAGACCGGCGTGCGCCGCGCTCTCGGCGAGCACCCCGGCCTCGGAGGGGTCCACGCCGGAGCGGTGCTGTCCGGAGTCCACCTCGACGAGCACAGCGGCTCCCGGCAGCTGGGCGGCGAGAGCGCGCGCCCCCTCGACGGAGTCGACGCCCACGGTGACGGCGGCCGAGCCGGCGAGGGCGCGCAGCCGGGCACCCTTCGCGGCGTCCACCCACAGCGGGTAGGCCACGAACAGGTCCGTGCAGCCCGCCGCGGCGAACACCTCGGCCTCGGAGACGGTGGCGACCGTGAGCCCGACCGCGCCGGCGTCGAGCTGCAGCCGGGCGACGTCGGGGGACTTGTGGGTCTTCGCGTGCGGGCGCAGCACCAGGCCGTGGTCGCGGGCGAAGGCCGCCATCGCGGCGACGTTGGCGTCCAGCACGTCGGCGTCGACGACGAGGTGCGGGGTGGGCCGGTCGTCACGGCCCGTCATGCGCGGAACACGACCCGCAGGAACAGGCCGAGCACCAGCCCGACGACGATCCCGATCCCGCCGAAGAGCACGGCCGACGCGTCCGGGTTGAGCAGCCCCAGGCCGGCGCCGAGCACGGCGCCGACGATCATGCCGAGCGCCGGGAAGGCCGAGACCAGGTCCGCGCGGCGCCGGTGGCGGGAGAACGGCATGTTGCTCACCCCGGAAACCTAGCCCGAGCTCACGACTCCGTGCCGAGCGCCTCGCGCAGCCGGTGCGCGACGAGGTCCAGGGTGCTCCGGGCGCGCTCACGGTCGCCCTCCAGGAAGGAGTGGTCGCGCCCGGTGACCACGCGGTGCACCACGTCCACGCCGGCCTCGGCCAGCCGCGCGGCGTACGCGTCGCCCTCGGCCCGCAGCACGTCGTACTCCGCGGTGACGACGACCGCGGGCGGCAGCCCGGACAGGTCGGGCGCCAGCAGGGGAGAGGCGTAGGGCTCGGTGCGGCGTGCCTCGTCCCTGAAGTACGTCGACCGCACCAGCCGCAGCAGCGACGGCGAGACCATCGGCGTCGGCACCGGCGAGGTCTTGCGCGTCTGGGTCGCCGGCGAGGTCCAGGGCCGGCACGCCGAGCACCTGGAGCACCGGGACGAACGAGCCGCGGTCGCGGGCCTGCAGGACGGCGCTCGCGGCCAGGTTCCCGCCGGCGCTGAAGCCGCCGACCGCGACCCGGTCGCCGTCGACACCGATGCGGTGACCGTGCGCGGCGACCCAGGCGGCGGCGTCGTGCGCCTGCTCCTGCGCCACCGGGTAGCGGACCTGGGGTGCGACGTCGTAGTCGACGTTGAGCACTGCGGCCCGGCACTCGGCCGCCACGAAGCGGGCGAAGAAGTCGTCCATCCGGGGGTGGCGCATCACGAACGAACCGCGGTGCAGGTGCACGTAGACCGGCGGCAGGAGGCCGTCGTCCTGGGGACGGTAGAGGTCGCAGGACACGGCGCCGTGCCGCGTGGGCACCCGGATCTTCACCGGACCCGGCAGGTCCGTGCCCGAGAAGTACAGGGCCTTGCCGTAGTCGACGGTCAGGGGCGCGAGCTTCTGCATGACGAACGCCGAGGTGTCCGCCCGTAGCCCCATGCCGTCCATTCGACCACACAGGCGAAACGGCTTGGTCTCACAATTGCGCATCGGACTGGTCGGCCAGCCGCTCCGCCAGTCCGCGTCCCATCAGCCACACGGTCAGCCAGTCGACCGCGTCGCCGCCGTACGTCGCGACCGGGCCCGCCGGCTTGCCGAGGTCGAGGCGCAGCCGCAGGTGCAGGTGCGAGCGCCGCGGCGCCACGGGGGAGAGGACCAGCGCCCAGGTCATCCGCATCGGCGGGCGCGGCAGGCCACGGCGGGGGCGGCGCGGCCGCTCCGACCAGTACACGAGGTGGTGCGGCCGGTCGATCTCGAGCACCTCGAACGTCGGGTCACCGGGGCCCCAGTCGGCGACCGAGTCGCCGGGCGCGAGGTGCTGCCAGCGGTCCTCGACCCGACGGACGGCCCGTCGCGGGCGGGGCACGAACCGCTCGACCGGGCGGGGGAGGTACCACCCGGCACGGCCCTTGCCGAGCTGCTCCACCCACGGCCAGACCAGGTCGGCCGGGGCGTCGAGGTCCAGGTGCCGCTCGAGCACCGGGTCGGCGTGGGGGAGGACGTCGTCCCCGGGCAGCGGGACCAGCACATCCAGCACGCTACCGAGCCCGGATATGACCCAGATGGGCCATTCAGGGTGGCCGTGCGGCCCGACTGTCCCGTGGCCCTCGCGAAACGGGCTCGAAAACGGACAAATAGCCCAGCCTTCTCCGTACTCTTCGTAGATACCGGCGGGGGGTGCGCCGGATCGTCGTCGGAACCTGCGAGTCGTGGGAGTCAGTGCATGCGGTGGGGACAGAAGTCACGGAAGCGCACGACCAGCCGCCCGGGGTGGCAGGAGACGCGGGACGAGGTCACCGGTCTGGTCACGTACCCGGGCTTCGTCACGCAGGTCGGCGCGGCGGTCACCGCGCGTACGTTCGAGGCGCAGCCGGCCGTGCTGCTGCTCGACATCGAGGGTGTCAGCGAGGCCGTCGACCTCGACGAGCACACCGCCGGTGACGACCTGATGCGGATGGTCGCCTCCCGGGTCTCGCGCGAGGTGGGTTCGCTCGGGGTGCTCGGCCGGATGAACGACCACCAGTTCGGGGTGCTGTTCCCGACCCTGACGTCGCCGGCCGTCGCCCTCGACCTGGCCTACCGCATCGTGTCCGGCGTCTCCGCGCCTTTCGTGCTCAAGAGCCTGCGCCAGATCCAGCTGTCCACCAGCCTCGGCCTGGTCACCTGGGACTCCATGGGTCCGCGGGCCACCGCCGACGACCTGCTTCGCGGGGCCGGCCTGGCTGTCCGCGAGGCGCGTCGCGCCGGCCGCAACCACATCGAGGTCTGCACCGCCGAGCTCATCGCCGTCGCCGACGAGACCCTGGCGATCGGCAAGGACCTCCGCAAGGCGCTCGACGAGAAGGGCCTGCGGGTCTGCTACCAGCCGCTCGTGGACCTCACCCACGGCTCGATCGTCGGCTTCGAGGCGCTGGTGCGCTGGAGCCACCCGGTGCACGGCCAGGTCTCGCCGGCCCGGTTCGTGCCGGTCGCCGAGGAGTTCGGCCTGATCTCCGAGCTCGGTCGGATGGTGCTCTCCACCGCGACCGCGCAGATCCAGCAGTGGTCCTCGACGTTCCGCGTCCCGCTGACCGCGCACGTCAACGTCTCCGGCGTCGACCTGGCCGACGCGGGCTTCGCCGCGATGGTGGAGGAGTGCCTCAACACCAGCGGCCTGCCCAGCGAGCAGCTGGTCCTGGAGGTCACCGAGTCGGCGGTGGAGCGCCAGCTCGAGGTCGCGCGCGAGCGTTTCGACTCGCTGCACGACCTCGGTGTCCGGGTGGCCCTCGACGACTTCGGCACCGGTCGCAGCGCGCTGGCCTACCTGCAGACGCTGGCCGTGGACATCTTGAAGGTGGACCGGTCCTACCTCGACGCCGTCGACGAGCACCGTGCCGACGACCTGCTCCGTGGCGTCATCAGCCTCGGCCAGGCGCTCGGCATGGAGGTCTACGGCGAGGGCATCGAGACCGAGGCCCAGTCGGTGCGGCTGCGCCGCAACGGCTGCGACATCGGCCAGGGCTATCTGTTCGCGCGGCCGCTGCCCACCGAGGACGCCGCGGTGTACCTCCGCCGGCAGGCTGCGCCGGCCTCCGTCGCCACCCGGCACGGCTGAGTCGTTCCGTTCCGGCGGGGAGGGGGAGAAACCCCGTCTCGGCCTCCTCATCTGCGTTAGTTGACATAATGTCGCTTATCGGCGCATTGACGATGGCTCGAGAGGGGCCCTTCGTCCCTCCCGGGCCACGCTGACAGTGGTCGGGACCTCGGTCAGGTGCCGACGTACGCCGCGAGGTGCTCGCCGGTGAGGGTGGCGCGGGCGGCGACGAGGTCGGCGGGTGTGCCCTCGAAGACGATCCGGCCGCCGTCGTGGCCGGCGCCCGGGCCGAGGTCGATGATCCAGTCGGCGTGCGCCATGACCGCCTGGTGGTGCTCGATGACGATCACCGACCTGCCGGAGTCGACGAGCCGGTCCAGCAGGCCGAGCAGCTGCTCGACATCGGCGAGGTGCAGGCCGGTGGTGGGCTCGTCCAGGACGTAGACGTCGCCCTTCTCGGCCATCCGGGCGGCCAGCTTGAGCCGCTGCCGCTCGCCGCCGGACAGCGTGGTCAGCGGCTGGCCCAGGCTGACATAACCCAGCCCGACGTCGGCGAGCCGGTCGAGGATCTTGTGGGCGGCCGGCGTGCGTGCCTCGCCGTCGTCGAAGAACTCCTCGGCCTCGGTCACCGACATCGCGAGCACCTCGGCGATGTTCCGGCCGCCGAGCGTGTACTCCAGCACCGACGCCTGGAACCGCTTCCCCTCGCACTCCTCGCAGGTGGACTCGACGGTGGCCATCACACCCAGCTCGGTGTAGATGACACCCGCGCCGTTGCAGGTGGGGCAGGCGCCCTCGGAGTTGGAGCTGAACAGCGCCGGCTTCACGCCGTTGGCCTTCGCGAACGCCTTGCGGATCGGGTCGAGCAGTCCGGTGTACGTCGCCGGGTTGCTGCGGCGCGAACCGCGGATCGCGCCCTGGTCGATGACCACCACGCCGTCGCGACCTTCGACGGAGCCCTGGACCAGCGAGCTCTTGCCCGAGCCGGCGACACCGGTGAGGACGCACAGCATCCCGAGCGGGATGTCGACGTCCACGTCCCGGAGGTTGTGCGTGGACGCGCCGCGGATCTCCATCGCGCCGGTGGACGACCGCACCGACTCCTTGAGCCTCGCCCGGTCGTCGAGGTGGCGTCCGGTCGTGGTGTCGCTCCCCCGCAGCCCGTCCAGCGTGCCCTCGAAGCAGACGGCGCCGCCGCCGGTGCCGGCGCCCGGACCGAGGTCGACGACGTGGTCGGCGATCGCGATGGTCTCCGGCTTGTGCTCGACGACCAGCACGGTGTTGCCCTTGTCGCGTAGCTGCAGCAGCAGGTTGTTCATCCGCTCGATGTCGTGCGGGTGCAGGCCGATCGTGGGCTCGTCGAAGACGTAGGTGACGTCGGTCAGCGACGAGCCGAGGTGCCGGATCATCTTGGTGCGCTGCGCCTCGCCACCGGACAGCGTGCCCGCGGGCCGGTCCAGCGAGAGGTAGCCGAGGCCGATCTCGGCGAACGAGTCGAGCAGGTGCTGCAGTCCGGCAAGCAGGGGTGCCACCGACGGCTCGTCGAGGTCGCGCACCCAGTCGGCCAGGTCGCTGATCTGCATCGCGCACAGGTCGGCGATGTTCTTGCCGTTGACCTTCGACGACAGGGCTTCCTTGGTCAGCCGGGTGCCGCCGCAGTCGGGGCAGCTCTGGAAGGTCACCGCCCGCTCGACGAACCGGCGCACGTGCGGCTGCATGGCCTCGGGGTCCTTGGACAGCATCGACTTCTGGATCTTCGGGATGATCCCGTCGAACGTGAGGTTGATGCCCTCGACCTTGATCTTGGTCGGCTCGGCGTACAGCATCGTGTCGAGCTGCTTCTTGGTGAAGCTTCGCGATCGGCTTGTCCATCGGCAGGCCGACGCCCTCGAACAGCCGGCCGTACCACCCGTCCATCGAGTAGCCCGGGATCGTCAGCGCGCCCTCGCTGAGCGACTTCGTCTCGTCGTACAACGCGGTCAGGTCGATGTCGCTGACGTTGCCCATGCCCTCGCACCGCGGGCACATGCCGCCGAGGTAGACCGCGTCCTTGACCACGCTCTTCTCGACGCGGCCGCCCCGGTCCGTGGACATGACGCCGCTCGCCTTGCGCGTGGGGACGTTGAAGGAGAAGGCCGTCTGCGGACCGACGTACGGGTCGCCGAGCCGGCTGAACAGGATCCGCAGCATGGCGTTGGCGTCGGTGGCGGTGCCGACGGTGGAGCGCGGGTTGGCGCCCATCCGCTCCTGGTCGACGATGATCGCGGTCGTCAGCCCTTCGAGCACGTCGACCTCGGGCCGCGCCAGCGTCGGCATGAAGCCCTGCACGAAGGCGCTGTAGGTCTCGTTGATGAGCCGCTGCGACTCCGCCGCGATCGTGTCGAACACCAACGAGCTCTTGCCCGAGCCGGACACGCCGGTGAACACCGTCACCCGGCGTTTCGGGATCTCGACGCTGACGTCCTTGAGGTTGTTCACGCGCGCGCCGTGCACGCGGATCAGGTCGTGGCGGTCGGCGTCCTGCGCCGCGGGCGCCTGGGACCTGGTCTTCGGGGACATGCTGGTCGACACTCCTTCGTCGGTGCGATCACGAGCGGGGATCAGTCCTCGGGCAGGGCCGCGAACTCCTTCTTGGTGCTCTTGTACCAGCCCATCCCCTTGATGGGGTTCTTCCACCGGCCCTTCATCGCGTCGAGAGCCGGCTCGTGAGCCGCGTCGCCGGCCGCCACGGCCTCCCGGAGGTGCTTGTCCTGCGCCTTGATCACCTCGTCGGCGGTCTCGCCCCGCAGCTGCAGGTCGCAGGCGCCACCGAGCTGCTTGCACGTCATCGTCTTCATCGCTTCTGGTCTCCTGGTGTGTGAGTGGGATGCCGGCTCAGCGGAGCTGCTGGATGCGGACCTGGTTGCCGGCGGGATCGCGGAAGGCGCAGTCACGGGCGCCGTACGGCTGCTCCGTCGGCTCCTGGACGACCTCGACGTCGCTCGCCTGGACGCGATCGAACGTGCCGTCGAGGTCGTCGGTGGCCAGGAGGATCCAGCCGTAGGTGCCCTTGGCCATCATCTCGACGATGGTGCGGCGCTCGTCCTCGGTGACGCCGGGGTCGGCGGCCGGCGGCGCCAGCAGGATGGAGATGTCGGGCTGGTCGGGCGGGCCGACCGTGATCCAGCGCATCGTGCCCGCACCGAAGTCACTGCGGACCTCGAAGCCGAGGACGTCGCGGTAGAAGGCCACCGAAGCGTCCGGGTCGTCGTGCGGGAGGACCGTGGTGTGAATGCTGAGGCTCATGCCGTCACGCTAGTTGCCGCTGGGCAGGTGCCGCTTCTCGATTCCTGATCGGTCTCGTGACCTGTTTCGCCAGGCAGGGCGGCATGCTCGCCGTGGCGTGCGCACCCTCGCGCTTGTAGACGCTCGGCGGCACCCCGACCAGCTCCGAGAAGCGGGTGCTGAACGTGCCGAGCGACGAGCACCCGACCGCGAAGCAGACCTCGGTGACGCTCAGCTCGCCGACCCGCAGCAGCGCCATCGCGCGCTCGATGCGCCGCGTCATCAGGTAGGAGTACGGCGACTCGCCGTAGGCGAGCCGGAACTGGCGGCTGAGGTGCCCGGCGGACATGTTCACGCCGCGGGCGAGCGCCTCGACGTCCAGCGGCTGCGCGTACTCCCGGTCCATCCGGTCGCGGACGCGGCGCAGCAGCGCGAGGTCACGCAGGTGCTGCGCTTCGGCGGGTCTGCTGGTCACGTCCGCGATCGTGCCACGGCGCACCGGGTTTGCGCAGCGTCGCGGCTGCGACGAGAGCGCCGTCCACCGTAGGCTGCCCGCCGTGCCCGGCCAGACGTCCCACCACCTGCGTGTCGACCGGGACACGGTCACCAAGACCTTTCGCTTCTGGAGCCGCGGCGAGCCCGACCGCGAGTGGGACGGCCTGACCCTGCTGGCCGAGGAGGCGGCCAAGGCCGTCGACGCGTCGCGCGCCTGCCTGGCCGACCAGTCGGCGCACGTGCTGCGGCTGCTCGACGAACCTGGTCCGAGTCGCTGAGAAGCGGGTACGGTCCCGTCATGGCGGCTAGTGACCTCGCGACCCGGCCCTTCGGCATCGACTTCGGCGGCAGCGGCATCAAGGGCGCGCCCGTCGACCTCTCCACCGGCGAGTTCGCCGCCGAGCGGACCCGCATCGAGACCCCGACGCGGCGGCAAGCCGCAGGACGTCGCCGAGGTCATCGCACAGCTCGTCCAGGACGGCGCAGCCGAGGGAGCCCCGGTCGGCATCACCGTCCCCGCGGTCGTCGTGCACGGAGTCGTGAAGTCCGCGGCGAACATCGACGAGTCCTGGATCTACACCGACGCCGAGACGATGTTCCGCGACAAGCTGCGCCGCGACGTCGTGGTCGTCAACGACGCCGACGCGGCCGGTCTGGCCGAGGTCCGCTACGGCGCCGCACGCAACCAGCAGGGTCTGGTCGTCGTGACCACGCTCGGCACCGGGATCGGCACCGCGCTCGTGTACGACGGGACGCTGGTGCCGAACGCCGAGCTCGGCCACATCGAGATCGACGGCAAGGACGCGGAGACCGTCTCGGCGAACAGCGTGCGCGAGAAGAAGGACCTGAGCTGGGAGAAGTGGGCCGAGCGGCTCACGGCCTACTACCGCACGCTCGAGCGGTTGCTCTCCCCCGACCTGTTCGTGGTCGGCGGCGGGGTGAGCAAGCACGCCGACAAGTACCTCCCGCTGATCGACATCGAGACCCGGATCGTGCCGGCCACCCTGCGCAACACCGCCGGCATCGTGGGCGCCGCCGTCCTGGCCGCGGAGGCGCACCGCTCCTGACTGCTCGCAGGTCGCCGTCAGGTCACGTCGACCGCGGCCAGGCTGCCCGGCCGCTCATCGCGAGCACCGCCTCGGTGCGGCTGCGGGCGCCGAGCTCCTCGAGGATCGCGCGGACGTCGCGCTCGACGGTGCGGGCGGACATGTCGAGCTGCCGGGCGATCGCCTGGTCCTTCGCGCCGGTGGCGAGCAGGCGGGCCACCTCGACCTGCCGCTTCGACAGGCCCGGTGACTCCCCCGGTCCGAGCACCGGGCTGGACATGGCGCGGGTGCGCTCCCAGATCTCCAGCACCGGCACGACGAAGTCCATCCGGTCGGTGAGCCAGGCCGTCGGCTCGCCGTCGGCGGTGTCCAGGCCCTCCACGAGCACCCGGGCCTCGTCGACGACCAGCGCGCGCAGGAAGACCGGGCCGGTGCGGGTGGACGGGTACAGCGACGGCAGCAACGGGTTGGCGAGCAGCGTCGCGGGGCGGGTGATCAGGATCGTCTCGACGCCGCGCCGCTGCGACGCCTCGGTCAGCGTCGGCCCGGGGTCGTGCGGGTCGTACTGCAGCCGCGGCTGCATGTTCCACACGGTGCGCTGGGCGGAGGGCTCGAGCCGGGTCAGGCAGGCGGCGATCTCGGCCAACCCGACGTACCGGAGCAGCTCGTCGCCGTGCGCGATCAGGGACGCGTCGAGCAGGGCCTCGCGGACGGTGTCGGCCATGGTGCGCAGCTCGCGGACGTCCTCGGGCTCCCCGTCGTCGTTCGACCCCCGCTGCTCGTCCACCCGGCAATCCTGTCAGAGCACCCCAGAGGTCAGGGCGTCGGCCGCGCCGGGACAGCAGGCCGCGTCCCCCGCTCGCGGCCTGCCGCTCCGGCGACAGGTGAACCGTGACGCACGACGCCCGCGGGTGCCCGCGAAACAGCGGGGGCACGCGGACAGATGACGGCGACCCGCCACCGCGACGGCCGCTCGTCCCGCCTCGCGGGACAACCGGCCGCGACGGGTCAGGAGGACCAGGGGAAGTCGATCCAGAGGTCGGTGCGCCGCCACACGTAGTCCGCCTCGACCACGGTCGTCGGCTTCTCGTACAGCACCGCGGAACGGACCTCGGCCACGTGGCCGCGGCAGAAGTCGGTGACCAGCTCGAGCGTCTTGCCGGTGTCGGCCACGTCGTCGACGACCAGCACCGACATGTCGACCAGGTCGGCGGTGTCCAGCAGCGGCGGCAGCATGACCGGCGCGTCCAGCGTGGTGCCGACACCGGTGTAGAACTCGACGTTCATCGTGAAGAGGTTCTTGCACTCCAGGGCGTAGGCCAGCGACGCGGCCAGCACCAGGCCGCCGCGGGCGATGCCGAGCACGATGTCGGGGGCGAACCCGCTCGCACGGACCCGCTCCCCCAGCGTCGGCCGCCGCCGCGCCGTACCGTTCCCAGGTCAGCACCTCGCGCTCGCTCACCCCGCGAGTATCGACGAGCCGCCCGCGGCGGGGACACCCCACCCGCGCAGAGTTCTCACAGCCGAACACGGCTGTCACGGGTCGACTCAGCCGAGCACGACGGGCTGCGCCAGGTCGTCGCGGGGCAGGTCACCGTCGACGACGGCCATCACGACGCTGGAGGTGAGCACCAGGTCGCTGCGGTAGTTGGTGAGGAACGCGGTGTCGGCGGCGTCCCGGCCGGTGCTGATCCGCAGCAGCGACTGGCGCGGCGCCAGGCGGGTCGCGTCGACGGCGAGCCAGGTGTCCCCGACCGCGGCCTCGACGACCGCGTGGAAGTCCATCGGGTCGCAGCCGGGGGCGTAGACCGCGGCCAGCCGGGCCGGCACGTCGAGGGCGCGCAGCAGTGCGATCGTCAGGTGCGAGTAGTCGCGGCACACCCCGGCGCCGCCGAGCAGCGTGTCGCTCGCGCCGTCGGTGACGGTGCTGCTGCCGGGGATGTAGTCGAGCCGGTTCGCCACCCAGACGGTGACGTCCTGGAGCAGCGCGTCCGGGTCGCGGCGGGTGCCGAACTGCTTGCGGGCGAAGCCGAACAGCCGGTCCGAGTCGGCGTAGCGGCTGGGCCGGGAGTACTCCACGCGGTCCAGGTCGGTCACCGGCAACGGCTCGGCGCGACCGGTCACCGTCGCGTCGTACCTCACCTCCAGGTGCCCGGAGACGTCGGTCAGCAGGTGGATGCGGCCGGCGTGGCCGTCCACGAGCTCACGCACCTCGACGGGGCTGCCGTCGACGGTCGCCACCAGCCGCTCGTCGACGCCGAGCCCGTCGAGCCGGGCCACCGCCACCTGGAGCTCGACCCACCCGTCGCCGGTCAGGTCGGCCTCGAGCCGGGCGGACACGGTGCGCTGCACGGGGATCTCCTGTCGGACGGCTTCCGGATCGGCGAGACGAGGCGCCCTCGACTTGACGGCCTGTGAGCCGGGTCACTACGAAGGTCACCGAGGGAACCGTCCCCAACTACGTCTCGGGAGCACCATCATGAAGCATCTGCCGTCCGTCCGCCCTGCGCGGGCGCAGGCTCGCCGTCGCCGCCCTGCTCGCGGTCGCCCTGCCGGCCACCACCACCAGCCCCGCCGACGCCACGCCGTCGGCGGCCCGGTCCGGTGCCCAGCCCGCGGCCAAGACGTCGGCGCCGTCGGGCGGGGGCGACGTCATCGCGAACCTGTGGGAGTGGAACTGGCGCTCGGTCGCCACCGAGTGCACCAGCCAGCTCGGACCGAAGGGGTACGGCGGTGTGCAGGTCGCGCCGCCGCAGGACTCGGTCAAGCGGCAGCACCTCGGCGACGGCAGCGACACGATCCTGCACCCGTGGTGGGAGGTCTACCAGGCCGTCGACTACGCACTCACCAGCCGGATGGGCTCCGAGCAGGAGTTCAAGGACATGGTCTCCACCTGCCGCAGCGCCGGCGTCAAGGTGTACGTCGACGCGGTCGATCAACCACACGACCGGTCAGGGCGACACGTCCTACGGCGGCAAGCACTACACGCACTTCGACTACCCGGATGCCGGCTGGCGCGACGCGGACTTCCACCACAAGGGCGACGAGTGCACCTCGTCCAGCGGCGGCATCGAGGACTTCAACAACGCCCAGCAGGTGTTCAACTGCGAGCTCGTGGGCCTGGCCGACCTCGACACCGGACAGGACTCGGTGCGCGACCGGCTGGCGACGTACCTCAACAAGCTGATCGGCTACGGCGTCTCCGGCTTCCGGGTCGACGCGGCCAAGCACGTCGGCCAGACCGACCTGGACGCGATCTACAGCCGGCTGCACGACACCCAGGACGGCACCCGTCCCTACTGGGCCCTCGAGGTGTTCGGCGGTGGGCCGGGCACGCTCTCGCCCGATGCGTTCACGCGCAGCGGCGACGTGCTCGGCCTCGACGGGGTCAAGCAGCTCAAGAGCGCCTTCAAGAGCTACCCGTCCAACGGGACCGGGAGCATCGCGACGCTGAAGGACTTCGGTGCGGGCTCCGGCCTGACGCCCAGCGACAAGACGCTGTCGTTCGTGCAGAACCACGACACCGAGCGCAACGGCGACGCCCTGAGCTACAAGGACGGCGCCACCAACATCCTGGCCACGCAGTACCTCCTCGCCTCGGGCTACGGCCGGCCGCAGGTCTACGCCGCCTTCGAGTGGAACACCGGCGACGACTCGCCGCCGGCCACCGCCGACGGGCTGATCACCGACACCGACTGCAGCGCCGGCTGGTCCTGCACCGACCGCGACGCGGGAGTCGACGCCCTCGTGCGCTGGCACAACGCCGTGGGTGCGGCGACGCAGGCGGACTGGTGGGACAACGGCGCGAACGTCATCTCGTTCCGCCGCGGCAAGGGCTGGGTGGCGTTCAACAACGACCCCGCCCCGCACACGGTCACGGTGCAGACGGGCCTGCCCAAGGGCGGCTACCGCGACCTGGTCGGTGGCGGCACGGTCTCGGTGGACCGCTCCGGCGCCGCGACGGTGACGGTGCCCGCGAAGGGCGCGATCGCCGTCCTGCGGTGAGCCCGGCCGCTCCCCGGTTGCCGTCAGCCGCCGGGGAGCGGCCCCACCGTCTCCTCGTAGGCCCGCAGCGCACGCTTCGGCGCGGTCCGCATCCAGGCCTCGACCAGCAGCTCACGCACCTCCGCGTCGTCGGCCTCGGCCAGCCGCACCAGCACGGCCGGGTAGCCGTCGTAGTGCGGCACGGTGAAGTAGGCCCGCGGGTCCGAGGCGAGCACGGCCTCCTTCTCCCCGAGGTCGCCCACGCCCACCATCAGCACCTCGCCGTACGGCGCACCGGTCAGCTCGTCGAGGTCGTCGGCCATCTCCCCGCGCAGCCGGGCGAACATCTTCTTGTTCACCCGCAGCGCCGGCGCCCCGCCGTACGACGGGGTGCTGGTGGTCTCCGGCAGGGTCAGTGCGAACGCCTCGACCCGCTCCCAGGTGGTCACCCGTGTCCCACCCGCCTCACGCGACTTCGCCGGTTTCGCCCCCGCGCGGCGGATCCCGCACCTAAAGTAAAAGCGTCTTTCACCGCGGCGCCCTCCCCATGGGGGCACGATCCTCCGGGAGAACCCATGCAGGCAAGGAAGCCGGGCCGGCTCGTCAACGTCGGCGTCGTGGCGGGCGTCGTGCTCGCCGTCGTCGCCACGGCGCTGCTCGTGCCCGCGCTGGAGGCGTCGTTCTCCTCGGCCCGTCCCGCCAGCCGGATCAGCGCCACCTGGTCGACGTCGAAGGCCGCGCTGGGCGACCGCGCGACGATCCGGGGCCGGGTCACCAGCAAGCGGATCACGACCCGCGACGGTCAGCCTGTACCTCTCGACGCTGTCCGGCTGGCGCCGGGTGGCGTACACCCACACGGGCGTCAACGGCTACTACACGATGAAGGTCCCGACCACGTTCTACTTCTCGCGGCCGATGCAGCTGCGGGCCCGGCCGACCTCGAGGGCGGCCGGCGCGACCTCGGCCAACAAGACCTTCACGGTGGTGCCGAGGGTCACTCCGCGCGGCGCGAGGACGGGGTGGGTGCCGGCCGTGCAGGGCGTCGAGCAGCGGTTCAACCCCTGCACGCACCGTCAACTACCGGATGAGCCCGGTCGGTGCCGGCTCCGGGGCGACCGCCGACGTCAAGGCGGCGTTCGCGCTGGCCACCCAGGCGACCGGCATCAGGTTCCGGCAGGTCTCGCAGACCGCGTCGACACCCAGGTCCAACCGGGACTTCCCCGCCGGGACGGACATCATCGTCACCTGGGACACGTCCGAGGGCACCGGTGGCGCGATGGCGCCGGACACGCTGTCCTACAGCCGGGTGTTCGGCACCCGCGAGGCCCACGACGCGCAGGGTCCGGTGCGCCGGGTCGTGCACGCCGGCATCGTGCTGAACAACAGCTTCAACAGCGTGATGGACGAGCCGAAGCCCGCCCAGACCCGGATGCGGGTCCGGATCCTGATGCACGAGATCGGCGCCGTCCTCGGGCTCGGTCCCGTCACGTCGCGCAACCAGCGGATGCTCGAGGACGTCTACGACGTCGACGTCGCGGAGTGGGGCGCCGGCGACCTGGCCGGGCTCAGCAAGGTCGGTCTCGTCGAGGGCTGCGTCACCGACAACTGACGCGCGGCCTGCCGTGCGTCACGCGCAGTCGCGGTGCACGATGCCGATCAGTCGGTCCCGCTCGACCGTCGAGCAGCGGCAGGATCACCCGCTGGGTCGGCTCGGAGCCGAGCCGCAGGTAGGCGCTGATCAGGAACGTCTGCGAGCTCTGCCCCAGCGCGTGTGCGTCGCAGCGGTGCGCCGACCCGAGCAGCACCGGGAACGCGAGCTCCCTCCGCTCGCCCGCCAGCTCGCCCGGGAGCGACGTCCTGCCGTCGCGCGGCAGCAGGTCGAGCAGCACGCTGCCGCCGAGGTCCACGATCCGCACCCGGTCGGTCGCGCCGGGCCGGTGCGTGAGGACCAGCCGTCCCGGGAGGTACTCCACTCCCCCGACCCGCGTCGTGCGCACCGCGAGACGCAGCCGGACCGTGGCGGCGGCGTCGAGGCGCTCGGCCGCGCACGCCTTGGCGTGCAGCCGCAGCAGCAGCCCCGGGTCCTCGACGCGCAGCGGGAGCCGGAGGGAGCGACCGTTCACCACCGCGACGAGCTGCGGTTCGGCCCGTGGCGGGGCGGAGCACTCCGGCGCGCCGTACGCGATGGAGAAGGCGGCGGTCTGGCCGGGATGCACGACGCCCCCGGCGACCGGCACGGTCGGGAACGCGAAGCCGTCCCACGCGATGGTGGCCTGGCTGACCCGGATGTCTTCGTCGGAGTCGTTGGTGACGCCGGCCTTGAGGTTGCGGGTGCCCTCGTCGAAGCGGAACTGCGCCACCGAGGCGACCAGACGCAGCGGCGCCGGCGTCGGGGCGGGACTCGGGGCGCTCGGCGACGAGCAGCCCGCCCCGGCCAGCACCGAGGAAGCGGCCAGGGCGAGCAGCAGCCTCTGGGCGCGGGAACGGGTGGCGGGCATCAGACGCACCCTGACACCCCGCCGGTCGGCTGTCCACGGTGCCGGGGCCCGGGCTACCGTCGTACGACACGCCCAGGTTTGCCCTGCGTTGCGCTATCTCATATGTGAGATATTGTCGCGACATGACGGACGACTACCTGGCCCGCATCGGCAACCTGATCCGCGACGCGCGCAAGCACCGCGGCTGGACCCAGCAACAGCTCGCCGACGTGCTGTCCACCAGCCAGAGCGCCGTGAACCGCATCGAGCGCGGCCACCAGAACCTCTCCCTGGAGATGCTCGCCCGCATCGGTGAGGCCCTCGACTCCGAGATCGTCTCGCTCGGAAGCGGCCCCACCCACCTGCGGGTCACCGGGCCCACGACACTGTCCGGCTCGATCGACGTCAAGACCTCCAAGAACGCCGGCGTCGCGCTGCTCTGCGCGTCCCTCCTCAACCGTGGCCGGACCACGCTGCGCCGGGTGGCGCGGATCGAGGAGGTCAACCGGCTCCTCGAGGTGCTCGCCAGCATGGGCGTGCAGACCCGGTGGCTCAACGAGGGCAACGACCTCGAGATCGTGCCCCCGCACGACCTCGACCTCGACCGCATCGACGTGGAGGCGGCCCGCCGTACCCGCTCGGTGATCATGTTCCTCGGCCCGCTGATGCACCGTCAGGACGTCTTCGAGCTGCCGTACGCCGGCGGCTGCGACCTCGGCACCCGCACCGTCGAGCCGCACATGGCCGCGCTCCGGCCGTTCGGCCTCGAGGTGAAGGCCACCGAGGGCAGCTACCACGTGACCGTCAACCGCGCGGTCTCCCCGACCCGGCCGATCGTGCTCACCGAGCGCGGTGACACCGTCACCGAGAACGTCCTGCTCGCGGCGGCCCGCCACGACGGCATCACCGTGATCCGCAACGCCAGCCCCAACTACATGGTCCAGGACCTGTGCTTCTTCCTGGGCAAGCTCGGCGTGCGCATCGACGGGGTCGGCACCACCACCCTCACCGTGCACGGCACCCCCGAGATCGACGTGGACGTCGACTACGCGCCGTCCGAGGACCCGATCGAGGCGATGTCGCTGCTCGCGGCCGCGATCGTCACCGACTCCGAGATCACCATCCGCCGGGTGCCGATCGAGTTCCTCGAGATCGAGCTCGCGCTGCTCGAGGAGATGGGCTTCCGCTACGAGCGGAGCCCGGAGTACGTCGCCGACAACGAGCACACGCGGCTGGTCGACATCACCACCCGGCACTCCGAGCTGCACTCCCCCATCGACAAGATCCACCCGATGCCGTTCCCCGGCCTCAACATCGACAACCTGCCGTTCTTCGCGGTGATCGCCGCCGTCGCCGAGGGACAGACGCTGCTGCACGACTGGGTCTACGAGAATCGCGCGATCTACCTCACCGAGCTCACCAAGCTCGGCGCCTCCGTGAAGCTGCTCGACCCGCACCGGGTGATGATCGAGGGCCCGACCCGCTGGCGCGGCACCGAGATCGTCTGCCCGCCGGCGCTGCGTCCCGCCGTGGTCATCCTGCTGGCGATGCTCGCGTCCAAGGGCACCTCGGTGCTCCGCTCGGTCTACGTCATCAACCGCGGCTACGAGGACCTCGCCACCCGTCTCAACGACCTCGGCGCCAGCATCGAGACCTTCCGCGACATCTGAACGCGTCGCTGACTTGGCGCGTTTGGCGGCGAAACTGACGCTGACTTGGCGTGTTCGGCGATCGGGTGCCGCCAGATACGCCAAGTCAGCGGGTCAGCGGCCGCCAGATGCGCCAGGTCAGCGGCGGAGGAGTCAGGCGAAGAGCGTCTCGATGTAGGCGCGGGAGACCGGGCGCGACGGTGGGGGCATGGTCATGTCGGCGGTGATCCGCGGCAGGGGCTGCGTCTTGGGGCCGCTGTCGCGGTGCCAGTCGTTCTCGGCCTCGATGAGGTTGCCCAGGTCGGCCCGCTCGAGGAACACGCCCTGGCACGACGTGCACTGGTGCACGGTGACGTCGGCGAGGTACCTCGTGGCCATCGCGGACTGGCACTGCGGGCAGGTCATCTCGGCGTCCTCAGGCATGACCTCGACGGTACTCCGGATCGGCGGGTCGGCTGAGTAGGAACACGGATATGCCACACCTGCGATTCGGGGCCAGAGTGGGTGCATGGCCGGGGATACTGCAGGCGTGACGCGACCGCACACAGGGCTCCCGTTTCTCGATGCGGGACGGGACGACGGTGCGGTGCTGGCCTTCGCCCACCGCGGCGGTGCGCACCACCCCGACATCGCCGGTCTGGAGAACACCCTGGCCGCGTTCGACCACGCGGTGAAGCTCGGCTACCAGTACCTCGAGACCGACGTGCACACCACCTCCGACGGCGTGCTGCTGGCCTTCCACGACGACGTCCTGGACCGGGTCACCTCCCGGGTCGGTTCCGTCGCCGGCACGCCGTACGTCGACCTCGCCGACGCCCTGATCGGCGGGCGCGAGCCCATCCCGACGATGGCCGACCTGCTCGACCACTTCCCCCGCACGCGTTTCAACATCGACCTCAAGTCGGAGACGGCGGTCTCGCGGCTGGCCGACCTCGTCGAGCGGACCGGCTCCCACGACCGGGTC
>CAVPRC010000010.1:0-20510 GCA_963707755.1 uncultured Actinomycetota bacterium
GTTGGTTGAGGTGCGCCGGAGCGCTGGCGGAGGCGCCCTTGAAACCTCCGCACCGGAACACCGTGGTGGCCACGGCGCGCGCCTGCGGGTGGTTTCGAGGCCCTCGCCCCGTGGGGCTCGGGCACCTCAACCAGCGGTGGCAGGCGCAGGTCACTCAGCGGGGTGCGACGCGGTGGGTGCGGAGGTGGGGGCTGGTCCATGCGTACGTCGGACCACCTGACCTGTCGTCGGGGAGGCGTCGGTAGCGCCAGCCGGCGAAGGTCTTGGCCCGGTGGTGTCTTCGACAGACGCTCGCGAGGTTCTGCGGCGTGGTCTGGCCGGGTGGACCGCCGTCGGCGAGGGGCACGTAACGCTGGAGGTGGTCGAGGTCGCAGGACCGGGCGTCGACCGGGCAGCCGGGGAACACGCAGTGCCGGTCCCGGAGGATGACCAGGTCCCGCATCCAGTCGGGTGGGTCGTGGGCGTCGACGCTGTCGGTGCGGGCCGGGTCGAGCACCGGCCGGATGCTCACCCCGGCCATGCGTTGCAGCCAGTCGCGGAGCAGGACCAGGGAGGCGGTGCCGAGCCGCTCGACCCGGCCGCCGCCGGAGTTGGTGGCCAGGTCGGCCAGCGTCACGTGCAGGTGGAGGGTGCCGCGGGACCCGTTCAGCCCGGCCCCGGGCTCTGCGGCGGTGCCGGGGTCGGGGCTGGCGGCCAGGTCCAGGGCGCGTTGCGGGTGCGCCAGCATGCCGAGGGCGGAGGCGCGGCGGACGTCGAGGGTGCGGTGGTCGCCGAGTCGGCCCAGCAGCCCGGCCAGGTCGCCGACGGTCGCGTCCAGGTCGAGCGCGTCCAGGGTGTCCATCCGGGCGCTGACCAGGGTGGTGGCGGTGGACTCCCGGTGGTCCAGCCAGACCCCGCGGTGGTCCAGGGCGTTCTGCTCGACCGCGGCGGCCTGGTCGGGGTCGCAGCGCAGCCGGGCCTCGTGCAGCACCGGGTTCAGCGCCGGCAGCCGGTTCGACCGGGCGGTGACCGCGAGGTGCCGGTCCACGAACCCGACCGCCTCCTTCGAGAGCATGGTGGTGGCCTTGGCGACCTGGCGGGCCTTCCACGCCTGCAGGTCACCCGACTGCACGAAGGCCCACAGCCGCGGGAGCCGGTAGCGGAGTTCGACCGCCTCCGCGACCAGCGCCAGACCCGCCAGGTGCGACAGACCGAGCGCCGCGGCGAGCTCTTCCACCGCGTACTCCGCCACCCCCGGGGTGCCGTCCCCGGCCAGTGGTGCCGGGTCGAGAACGCCGGCCCCAAGCCGAACGCCAGGCCACCGGCCACGCTGGGTCGGGAAGGTCGCGGCCGGGTGCTCGGAGGTGACCGGGTGCAGGTCCACCCAGTGCACCGCCAACGCCAGCAATCGGGCCTCGCCCGCGTCCGCGGTGCGTCGCGCGGAGACGGCGGCGTCCAGCACCGCGGCCGCGTCCAGGTCACGCACGTCGGGTGCGGCCTCGGTGTCGAGCGGGGTGCTGGTCATAGAAGAAATCTAGACCCGACCACCGACAGTTTTCCGGGCAGCGACCGGCGAGAATCGCGTTGTCCACAAGGGGATTCCTGGTCCGTGCCTGCACCGCCGGCTGAGTGGTCTCGACAGGCTCGACCACCCGGGTCGCCTCCCGCACGCCAGTCGAGTGGGACTCGACAAGCTCGACCACCCGGTCGCCTCCCGCACGCCCGTCGCAGTGGTCTCGACAAGCTCGACCACCCGGTCGCTCTCCCGGTGCGTGCGGTGGTCTCGACAGGCTCGACCACCCGGTCGCCTCCCGCACGCCAGTCGAGTGGTCTCGACAGGCTCGACCACCCGGTCGCCTCCCGCACGCCAGTCGAGTGGTCTCGACAGGCTCGACCACCCGGCCGCCTCCCGCACGCCAGTCGAGTGGTCTCGACAGGCTCGACCACCCGGGTCGCCTCCCGGACGCGTCCGGTGGTGTCGACAGGCTCGACCACCCGGTCGCCTCCCGCACGCCTGCGGTGGTTCCGAGGCTCGCTCCACCAGCGCTCCGGAGCGCCTCGACCGACGTGGGGGTCAGTGCTCGAGGAACGGTCGCCGCCATGTCCTGGTCACCGTGGCCGGCGTCGAGCGCGCGGGCGAAGTGCTGCTGCACGGCCTCGATGACGGCGAGGTCGGCGCCGGCGCCGCGGGCGGCCTCGACGATCAGTGCGGCGTCCTGGCGGCGCCGTCGAGCCCGAAGGACGGGGCGAAGTCTCCGTCGAGCATGGCGGCGCCCTTCGACTGGACGTACGGCGCGTCCATCGCGCCGCCCTTGACGACGTCGAGGAACTGACGGGGATCGATGCCGAGGGCCTTGGCCAGGGTGAGCGACTCGGCGATGCCCTCGACGACCGTGAGCACCCAGGAGTTCGGCGACCAGCTTGAGGCGGGTGCCCTGGCCGGCCTCGCCGACCCAGACGGTGCGCGAGCCGATCGCGTCGAACAGCGGCGCCACCGTGTCCCGCACCTCGTCGGGGCCGGAGGCCAGGATCACCAGGGCTCCGTCCTCGGCCGGCTTCTTGGTGCCGAGCACCGGTGCGTCGACGTACACCAGGCCCAGCTCGGCGGCGCGCGCGGCGAGCGCGTCGGCGCCCGCGACACCGACGGTCGACTGCTGCACCAGGACCGCGCCCTGCTTCAGGCCGTCGCGGGCCTCGTCGAGTGCGGACTCGACGGACTCGACGTCGAAGAGCATCGTGACCACGAGGTCGGCGTCACGCACGGCGTCGGCGGGGGAGTCGGCCACCTCGATGCCGGCCTCGGCGAGGGGCTCGGCCCTGCTGCGCGTGCGGTTCCAGACCGTAAGGGGGATCCTGGCAGCGGCGATGTTGCGCGCCATGCCGGCGCCCATGGTGCCGGTGCCCAGGAGGGCGACGGTCGGCTGGGTCATGCGTCCACCTCGTGAATGGTTGTCGTTTCCAAGGGACAATCGCCGGGTACCCGGAGGTCGTATGCCCACTCCTCGCCGCACCGAACGGTCGCGTCGCCCGCACGACACCCGCTGGGGTGCACTCGCGGTCACCCTGGTGGTCGGGTTCATGTCGCTGCTGGACGTCACCATCGTCAACGTCGCGGTGCCGTCGATGCAACAGGCGCTGGACGCGTCGTCCGCGGCGATCCAGTGGATCGTGTCCGGCTACGCGCTCACCTTCGGCCTGACCCTGGTCGCGGGCGGACGGCTCGGTGACGTGGTCGGCCGGCGCCGGATGTTCGTGATCGGTCTGGTCGCGTTCGTCGTCACCAGTGCGATGGCCGGTCTCGCGCCCAACGAGCACCTGCTCGTCGTCGCCCGGCTCCTGCAGGGCGCCGCGGCCGGTTTCCTGACCCCGCAGAACACCGGGCTCATCCAGCAGATGTTCAGCGGTGCCGAGCGGGGTCGCGCCTTCGGCCTCTTCGGTACGACGGTCGGCGTCTCGTCCGCGACGGGACCGGTCATCGGCGGACTGATCATCAGGGCGTTCGGCGAGGAGCAGGGGTGGCGCTACGTGTTCTTCGTGAACGTCCCGATCGGCATCGTCGCGATGGTCCTGGCGCTGCGACTGCTGCCGCCGCCCGAGCCGCGCCAGGGCACGGTGCGCTCGCAGATCGACGGGGTGGGGGCAGTGCTGCTCGGCCTCGCGGTGCTCGCGGTGCTGCTGCCGATCATCGAGGCGATGGCCCGGCCGGTGACCCCGCTGTGGTTCCTGGTGCTGCTCGCGCCCGTGCTCGGCTGGGCTTTCGTCCGGTGGGAGCGCCGGGTCATGCGGCGACAGGGCGCTCCGCTGCTCGACGTCTCCCTGTTCTCGCAGGCGCCCGGCTACGCGTCGGGGATCGTGCTCGGGTCGACGTACTTCTGCGGGTTCGCGGGTGTCTGGCTGGTGCTCGCGCTCTACCTCCAGGACGGTCTCGGCTACACCCCGCTCCAGTCCGGGCTCGCTGTCACGCCGTTCGCGGTCGGCTCGGCGGCCGCGTCCATCACCGCCGGGCGGCTCGTCGGGCGCCGGGGTCGCCGGGTCACGGTGACCGGGCTGTGCCTGGTGCTGGTCGGGTTCGCGATGCTCGCGGTCGTCGTACCCCTCACCTCGCCGGAGCATCAGGCCGCCTGGCTGTTCGTCCCGCTGGCGGTCGCGGGGGTCGGGGGTGGCGCGCGTCATCTCGCCGAACATCACGATGACCCTGGCGTCGGTCCCGCCACGGATGGGCGGAGCGGCCGGTGGTGCCCTGCAGACCGGCCAGCGGATCGGCACCGCCGTCGGGGCCGCGGTCCTGACGGCCACCTACCGGCTGACCGGGACGGCGCACGGCGTGCCCGCGGCGGTGTCCGCGGCGTTCACGGTCGCCCTGCTGTTCTCGGCGGTCGCGCTGGTGATGGCGGTGCGGGAGCTGCGGATCCGACCGGACCTCGGCGAGGCCGCCGGGCCCCCGAAGCCCCCGGGGGCCGCGCCGGCGCACGCCTAGGGTGCGCCTCTCAAACCTGCCGCGGCGTCCGCGGCCCCTCAACGCGGCATCCTTTCGAGACACGCCCTGACCGGATCCTCACCGCCCGGCTGCCAGCATGGAGCGGTGAGCCCCGCCCATCCCGTCGCCGAGATCTGGCAGCAGGTCACGACCGTGGCGCCCGCGCCGTCGTCCGGCCTGCTGCTCGGCACCGCCGCCGTGTCGCTCGCCCTGGTGATGGTGCCGGAGGCCTGGCGGCGCACCCGACACCTGGTCACGATCGCCCACGAGGGTGCGCACGGGCTGGCGGCGGCGCTGAGCGGCCGCCGGCTGGCCGGGATCCGGCTGCACTCGGACACCTCCGGGCTGACCGTCTCGAAGGGCCGCAGCAGCGGTCCGGGGATGGTGGCGACCGCGGCGGCCGGGTACGTCGGACCGGGGCTGGTCGGCCTCGGTGCGGCGGCGCTGCTCGCGGGGGGCTACGCGGTGGGTGTGCTCTGGGCGCTGCTGGTGCTGCTGGCGCTCCTGCTGCTGCAGATCCGCAACTTCTTCGGGCTCTGGGCCGTGCTCGTCGCCGGCTCCGGGCTGTTCGCGGTCACCTGGTGGGCCGACGCGCGGGTCCAGCTCGTCGTCGCGTACGTCGTGACGTGGTTCCTGCTCCTGGCCGCGCCCCGGCCGGTCGTCGAGCTCCAGGAGCAGCGGCGTCGCGGACGCGGCCGCTCCTCGGACGCGGACGTGCTCGCCCGGCTGACCCGGGTGCCCGGCCTGCTGTGGGTGGGACTGTTCCTGGTGGTGACCGTCGGCTGCCTCGTGCTCGGCGGCTCGATGCTGCTGGGGCGGACCCCCTGAGCGCGCCTCAGGACCGGCCGGCGGCGGAGGTGGCGTGGCCGCGCAGCCGGACCATCTTCCAGGTGTTCCGGTCGCCGCTGCGTGCGTACTCGAGCTCGTCGAGGGTGGCCCGGGCCAGCCACATGCCGCGGCCGCTCTCGGCCAGCTCGTCGGCCACCGGCAGCGTGGACAGGTCGGGCGTCGGCTCGCCGGTGTCGGCGAGGAAGCCGACCAGCCGGTCCGGCCGCACGGTCAGCGAGAACGCGTAGACGACCTGGCCCGGGGGTCGGCCGTGCTTGACCACGTTGCCGTGGATCTCCACGATCGCGGTCTCGAACATCGACAGGTCGGTCTCCTGGATGTCCGGGTGCTCGCCGCGCACGCGGACGAGCAGGTCCTGGACCAGGTCCAGCGACTCGGGCACGGCAAGCCCGCTCAGCTCGTAGTGGCGGCCGTTCTCACCAGCCATGCAGAGCCCCCTCGACGGAGTCGTGCGACTGGAGCACCCGGTCGAGGTTGGTCAGCGCCAGCACGGTGGCGACCTGCTGGGTGACCCCGGTGATCCGGAGGTCGCCGCCCTCCTGCCGGGCCTTCTTGAGCCCGGCGATCAGCGCGCCGAGGCCCGAGGAGTCCATGAAGCCCACCGCGGCCAGGTCCACCACGACCCGGGGCCGGCCGCCGTCGACGCTGTCGGTGATGGCCTGCTTCAGCTGGGCGGCGGAGACCATGTTGAGCCGCCCGTCGAGCCGCAGCACGGCCACTCCTTCACGCGGTTCGGTCACGTCGATCTGCATCAGCTTTCGTTCCTCTTGATCACGACGCACGTGACGTCGTCGGTGGCGTGGTGGTCCTTGCTGTAGGTGGCGACGATGTCGACCACCTCCTGCGGGTCGCGAGCGGCCACGATCGTCTCGCGGATGGCCTCGCGAGCCTCGTCGATGGTCTCGAACAGGTCGAGCGCGCCGTCGCTCAGCGCCACGAACGTGTCGCCGGGCTCGAGCTGGACCTGCTCCGCGCGCCAGGGCTCCCAGGCCGGAGCGCCGAGCGGCAGCCCGTCGGAGTCGAACTGCTCGGCCTTGCCCTGGTGGGTGACGATGCCCGCGATGCCGTGGCCGGCGTCGACGTACGTCAGCACCCCGGTGCGCGGGTCGAGGCGCGCGGCCAGCATGGTCACGAACGTGGAGGTCTCGGTGAGGTCGGGCTCGATGGAGTCGGCGACGCGGTTGACCGCGGTCTCGAGGTCGTTGAAGCGGGCGGCGCCGCGCATCAGAGACCGCACCCCGGCGCCGATGAGCGCGGCCGGGATGCCCTTGCCCATCACGTCGGCCAGCACGACCTGGAACCCGTCGCCGACGGGGTGCCAGTCGTAGAAGTCGCCGCCGACCGCGGAGGCCGGCAGGCAGACACCGGCCACCTGGTAGCCCGGCAGGTTCGGCGTCCTGCGCGGCAGCAGGTTGCGCTGGAGCTCGCCGGCCCGGTCGATCTCGTCGGTGCGCGGCGAGCTCCGTCTCCACGAAGTCGGCGAGCGCGCGGAGGATCTCGAGCTGGGCCTCGGTCAGCTCGCGCGGCTTCGTGTCGACGATGCACAGCGTGCCCACCGCCACGCCGCTCGGCGTGTGCAGCGGCTCGCCGGCGTAGAACCTCACGCCGTCGGCGGCGGTCACGAACGGGTTGTCGCGGAAGCGGTGGTCGTGCTCGGGGTCGGTGACCACCAGCGCCGCGTCGGCGTCGACCGCGTGGGTGCACATCGACTGGGAGCGGGGTACCTCGGTGATGCCGTCGAGGCCGGCCTCGGCCTTGACCCACCAGCGGTCCTCGTCGATCAGGCTGACCACGGCGGTGGGCACGTCGAACATCTTCTTGGCGAGCCGCACCAGCCGGTCGAAGCGCTCCTCGCGGGGGGTGTCCAGCATGTTCAGGGAGGCCAGCGCCTGCAGGCGGGTCTCCTCCGGCACCAGTGCCATCGTCAGCTCCTTTCCCCGAGTAGAAGTCGCTTGGGTAAAGGTATCGGGACCCGGGAGTGCCGGTGACCGTTTTGCCCGCATCTCGGGTGTCGGTCCGTCCTGAGAGGATGACCGTCGTGGCGAGGCTGCGGGTGGGGGAGACGTTGCACAGCGACACCGGCACGCCGTACCTCGTCATGGGCCCGCTCGGTGAGGGCGGGTTCGGTGAGGCGTACGTCGGACAGCGGCTCTCCCCGAAGGGCCGGCAGGTCGAGCCGGTCGCGATCAAGGTCTGCCGCAGCCTCGAGGACTGGCACGGCGAGGCCTACTTCGGGCGGCTGCTGCAGGGCGACCCCCGGGTGGTTGAGCTGCGCGACGCGTTCGTCACCGCGACCGGACGTGGCCAGCGGCAGCGCCGCCGGCACGTGCTGGTCTTCGAGTTCATGGAGGAGGGCACCGTCTGGGACGCCGTCGAGGGCGACGGGCTGCGCTGGTCCGAGGGCAAGGTGCGTGCCGAGATCCGGGCCCTGCTCAAGGTGCTGCGCCGGATGCACGCGGTGTGGATCATCCACCGCGACATCAAGCCGGACAACGTCTACCTCCGCGACGGGCGGCTGGCGCTCGGCGACTTCGGCATCACCAAGCTGGCGCTCGACCAGAAGGGTGCCGACGCCTCGAAGTTCCAGCCGGACTTCGCGCCCCGCGACCTCGCCTCCAGCACGATGTGGGGGCCGGCCGAGGACATCTTCCAGGTGGGCCTGCTGGCCGCGACGCTGCTGTCCGGGGAGATCTGGTGGAACGACGTCGTCTCCGCCCGCGCGATCGCCGAGCTCGACGCGAGCGACGCCTTCAAGAGCTGGATCTGGCACGCGACCGGGGCGCGGTCCAAGCGCTACTGGCACGCCGACGACGCGCTCGACGCGCTGTCGTCGCTGCGCCGGGTGGACGTGGCGCCGGGCCGGGCGCCGCGCACCCTGCGTGGCCAGCCGATGGTGTTCACCGGCCGGCTCGACGGCATGACCCGGGCCCAGGCGACGGCCCGGGCGCGCGGCGTCGGTGCCCACCCGCAGACCCGGCTGACCGACGCGACCACGGTGGTCGTGGTCGGCCGGGTGGGCGCGTCCGAGGGCATCAAGATGTTCGGGGTGCGCGAGCGGCTGCGCACCGGTCAGCCGCTCCGGCTGATCAGCCAGGAGCAGTTCGAGCGGCTCACCGCACGCCGGTTGCGCCGGCTGCGTTGAGGCTCACGCCGGCCGCACCCAGGCGGTCCACCGCTCGAGCGGGAGGTAGCCCATCCGCTCGTACGTCGGCCGGCCGTCGTCGCTCGCCACCAGCACGGCCGGCAGCGCCGGGTCGGCCAGGGTCGCCGCCCAGGTGACCGCGGCACCGGCTCCCTTGCCCCGGGCGGCGGGCAGCGCGGCGACGTACTCCACGAGGACGGCGCCCGCGGCCTGGTGCGCCATCGCGACAGACACGGCCTCTCCGTCGACGTACCCCAGCCACACCCGGGTCGGCCCGCCGAGCAGCCCCGGTGCGAGCACGCTCCCGGGCGGGGTGCCGGGCATCGGGTAGCCGTCGATGAGCACCCGCTCCGCGACCGCGAGCCCGTCCGGGTCCCGCACCTCGCGGACCTCGACGCCCTCCGGGTCCGGGCGGGGCCTCGGCGCCGGGAAGCGGAGCATCAGCGGCGGGTGGCCGATCAGGGCCAGGCCGTGCGGCGTGAAGTCAGGGGTCAGCCACGGGCTGAGCAGGAAGTACGGCGTGCCGGGCGGGATCAGCTCGCCGGCCTCGGCCACCAGCGTCCCGGCGTCCTGCTCGGCGACCGGTTGGGTGAGGATCACCGGGTTCACCAGCGCCCCGGAGTCGCCGATCAGTGCGCCCGCCCACCGGTCCGTGCGTCGCCAGGGCCGCCCGAGCGCGTCGGCCACGGCCACCGGCCAGGACGCGTGCACCAGCACTGCGCGGCGCTTGAGGGTGTCGTCGGCCGGGACGTCCGGCTCCCAGCCGTTGGTCAGGTGCTCGCCCTCGGCGGGCAGGATCGACTCGGTCACCCGCCCATGCTCGCGGCCCCGCACGTCCGCCGGAAGGGCCCGACCGGGCCACTGCCTCCTCGCGTGAACCTCTGGCGAGGCGCCGCCCGATGTGTTCTCATGGCCGCTCGCACACGCGGGCATCGGGGCCCGCGAAGGGGGATCTCGTGACCAGCTCTGCTCGCCTTCTCACCCGCACGACCGTCACCGCGTGCTGCGCGGCCGGCCTCGGTCTCGCCGGAGCGGCGACCTCTCCCGGCCTGGCCGCCGACGGCCCGGGCGTCACCTCCCGGGTCTCCGTGTCCAGCAGCGAGGCGCAGACCGACGGCGCCACCTACGGCTCCTCGGCGATGTCCGCGAACGGACGCTACGTGGTGTTCACGTCCGAGGCGTCGAACCTCGTCGCGGGCGACACCAACGGGGTCAGCGACGTCTTCGTGCGGGACCTCGTCTCCGGCACCACCCGTCGGGTCTCCGTGAGCAGCGCCGACCGGCAGGCCGACGCGGAGAGCCTGGGCGGGGTCGCGATCACCCCGACCGGTCGCTACGTCGCCTTCACCTCGACCGCGTCGAACCTCGTCGCGCACGACACCAACGGCAACCGTGACGTGTTCGTCCGCGACCTGGCCCACGGCACGACCCGTCGGGTGTCACTGACCGACACCGACCGGCAGGGCCGCCTGGGTGGGGACGCCCCGGCGATCTCGGCCGACGGCCGCTTCGTCGCCTTCCTCTCGTACTCCGGCAACCTCGTCCCGCGCGACACCAACGGGCACGCGGACGTGTTCGTCCGCGACCGGAGCCGCGGCACCACGCGCCGGGTGTCGGTGACCAGCGCCGAGAAGCAGGTCTACCTCGGCGGCGCGGCCCCGGCCATCTCCGCCGGCGGTCGCTACGTGGCGTTCGTCTCCGACTCGCGCTCCCTGGTCGCCGGCGACACCAACAAGGCCCGTGACGTGTTCCTGCGCGACCGCTCCCGGGGTACGACGCACCGGGTGTCGCTGACCAGCGCGGAGGGCCAGCTGTCGTCGTACAGCCACGGCCCGCCGTCGCTGTCCGGGGGAGGCCGCTACGTCGCGTTCCTCAACGGGGGCAACGTGCTGGTGCGGGACCGCGCCGCGGGCACCACGGAGGAGGTGTCGGTCGGGAACGGCACCTCCGGCGGAGGCCGGGACAGCGACTCGGCTCCCGTGCGGATCTCCGGCGACGGCAGGTACGTCGTGTTCACGTCGTTCTCGGCCCTCGTCGCCGGTGACGCGAACCTGCGTGACGACGTGTTCGTCCGCGACCGCGTGGCCAGGACGCTCGAGCGCGTCTCGGTCAGCAGCGCCGGCACCGAGGGCCACGGTCACAGCCGGACCGGGTCCATCTCGGACGACGGCCGGCTGGTGACCTTCAGCTCGGCCGCGCCCGACCTGGTGCTCGGCGACACGAACGCCGCCGACGACCAGTTCACCCGGACCCGGTAGAGGTCCGGCTAGTCCTCGGTGCCCGTGCGACCGCCGTTGCCGAACTGCCCGCCGACCCAGTCGCGCATGGCCGCGAACGTGCCGGACGCGTCCCGGACCAGCTTGGTGATGGCGTCGTTGCTCTGCCGGAAGGTCTCGGCGTAGCTGCGAGCGGCCTCCTGTGCAGCCTCGCTGACCTTGGCGTCGTCGTCGGTGGAGCGGCGCGGGTAGTCGCCGCCGAGGACCCGCGTGTAGGCACCCGAGTCCACCCAGCGCCGCAGCTCGGAGCCGCGGACGACCGTGAACGGGTGCGTCTGCGCCTCGATGAGCATCAGCTTGACCAGCGAGTCGCGCAGGTCACCGGTCGCGTCGTACTCCGCGCCCTGGGCGAAGAAGGACGTCGGGTCGAGGTCGTCGAGGTGGCCGCCGCTGGCCAGCTTCATCAGCGTCCGGAACGCGACGGCGGTGTCCTGGGTGGCGAGCAGCCCGGCCCGGTCGGCGGACAGCTCGGCCTTGCGGGACCACTCCATGAGCGCGGCGGTGACCGCGCGGATGCCGAGCCCGCCGATCGGGATCGCGGTCAGCACCCCGCTGAGCCGGATCAGCCGCTGCAGCATGGTCTGGTAGACCGCGTGCCCGGACAGCACGTGCCCCATCTCGTGGCCGAGGACGAAGCGGAGCTCCTCCTCGTCGAGCAGGTCCACCATCCCGGAGGTCACGACGATGAAGGCCCTGTCCATGCCGAGGGTGACGGCGGTGGGGTGCGGGTTCGCCGCGACGTACAGCTCGGGCACGGCGGCGGCGTCGAGCGCGGTGGCCACCTCGACGAGCAGCGTGTGCACGCGGGTGAACTGCCGCTCGTCGACACGGATCGCGGACCCGAGGAACTGCAGCCGGTAGGCCCGCTCGTTGAACAGCCCGGAGATCTTGCGGATCAGCGTGTCGAAGCCCTTGAGCCGCCGCAGCGCGACGAGCGCGCCCTTGTCGGCGGGGTGCTCCCACGCGCGGGAGCTGATCTCGGGCAGGGGGACTCGGCTGCGGACGGGCGACGACGACATGCGCAGAAGTGTGCCTGCCGGGTCAGGCCCGGTCAGCCGTTTGCGTGGATCGGCGAGGTCAGTGGGTGGCGCGCTGCTCCGGGATGCCCCGGCGGGCCAGCCGGAGCTCCTCCTGGTGGGCGAAGATCTCGTCCAGCGCCGAGGCGAAGGACGGTGAGTCCTCGGTGACCGGGTCGGCGCGGTGGGCCGCCTGCTCGGGTACGACGGGCGTGGCGAACGTCGCCAGGTCGGGCGCGGCGGCGGCCAGCGCCGGATCGCGGGTCACGGTGAGGGTGACCCGGGGCCACCATCGCGACCGGTCCCCGCGGGCGACGACGGTCGTCTCGCCGTACGCCTCCCGGGCGAACGCGAGCGCCGACTCGAACGACCCGCCGGTCACCTTCCACGTGGGCTCGTGTCCCGAGACCTCGATGCGGTCGGGGATCGCCCCGAACACCTCCGCGATGCCTTTCCCGAGCGGCATGGCGCACCACCTACCTTCGCAACGAGGAGCAGGTTAGTCGCTCCGAGTGACGTCTTTACTTTCCCCCTCGCTCCGGCGCGTCCTCGCCACCGCCGACCCGGCGCATCTGGTTGCCCAACAGACGCTGACCCGGCGCATCTGGTTCCCGCGCCACCGCCGACCCGGCGCGTCTGGCTGGACCGGTACCGCCACGTGCGCCGGGTCAGCGGCCCCGGCGCCGCCGGATGCGCCAAGTCAGCGACGGAGGGGAGGTCAGTTGGCGAGCGACCAGACGTGCACGTAGTCGAAGGTGGAGGTGAAGCCGGTGCCGCCGAGGGAGATGAGGCCGATCCGCTCGCCGGCGCCGAGCTCGTCGTACTGCCAGGTGCCGCCGCGGACGAAGTGCGTGCCGTCGTTGCTGGTGTAGGCGGTGAAGTAGGTGTGCGCGCCGGTCACCCGCTTCACGATCCGCAGCCAGGTCAGGTCGCCGGGCGGGCCGACCGTGAAGCCGCCGTAGCGGGGGTAGCCCCCACCGGCCGTCGGCACCTCCTTGCCGAACTCGGTGAGCCGGGTCTGGCCGGCGGACACGTGGGTGAGCTTGAGGAACCGGTCGTCGGAGCCGTAGATCGCCAGCCCGCCCTGCACGTAGTCGTAGCCCGCTCCGCTCGGCGGCACGTCGAGCCCGACCACCGTCTGCACGGCGTAGCTGCCGGCGGGCGCCGGCTGGGTGAGCACGGACGCGCCGTCGGCGGCGCCGGTGAGTCCACCGTCCTGGGTGGCCAGGTGGAAGGTGCCGCCGGAGACGCCGTACGTCGCCGGGTCGGCCGGCTGCCGCACCCACGACCAGCGGGGGTTCAGGGTGTCGCCGTCGAACTCGTCGATCGCGGCGGGGTTCGGGGTGCCGAGCGCGTCGTACGGCACGGCCGCCCGGCGGTACGTCGTCCGCCGGTGCGGCTGCGCGGCCGGAGCCGGCATGGAGGCGTCGGACGCACCGCGCCCGGACCGGACCATCGGCCAGCCGCCGACCCAGTCGACCGGGTCGATCATCGGCGGCCGCTTGGTGAAGCCCGGCCGGGCGGCGAAGAACGGCCGGTCCTTGTCGATCGCGTGGTAGACGGTCCACCACTGGCCGCCGAAGTCCCGGAAGACGGTGTTGTGGCCGCCGCCGACCCAGCGGTTGCCGTTCGGCGCGAGCACCGGGGTGCCGCCGGTGCGGCCCGCGGTGAGCGGCACGCCCTCACGGTCGACGAACGGCCCGAACGCGGACGTCGGAGCGGCCGGCGAAGACGGCGTACCCGGACAGCGGGCCGGTGCAGCACGTGCCCGACGACACGAACAGGTAGTAGTAGCCGCCGTGGTAGACCACGTTGGCCGCCTCGTAGCGGCGGCCGATCGTCACCTGGCGCGCGCCGCCGTAGAGCCGGAGGGCGTACTTCGACACCGACACCTTCTGGGCGTTGATGCCGCCCCGGAAGCCGCCGTAGTAGAGCACCCCGCTGCGACCGATGCTGGCGCCCAGCACGTCGGGGTCGATGGTCGAGCCGAACGAGCAGCCCGCCCCGAGCCGCTGCGGGCGCACCAGCGGCGCGCTGACCATCCGCCAGGGGCCGGTCGGGGACGCGCTCGTCGCGACGCCGATCGCCGGGTCCTTGTCGCAGCCGGGCTGGCCGCTCATCGAGTCGACGGTGTCGGTGACGGCATAGGTCAGGTAGTAGCGCTTGTACGTGCTCGAGTAGACGACGTCCGGTGCCCACAGCGTCGAGCGGCTCGACGCCCACGACGGCTTGCCCGGCAGCGCCGACCCGACGTAGCGCCAGTGCACGAGGTCGGGGGAGCGCAGCATCGGCAGCCGGGTGCTGGTGGCGCCGTCGCGCAGCGGGTCGGAGGTGCAGTACATGTACCAGTAGCGGGCGTACCTCCCGCGCCCCCGCAGCACCGACGGGTCGGCGCAGCTCTGCACCGACGCGCCGCTCGAGGTGTGCGGCTTGAGCTGGTTGGTGTAGCGGGCCTTGACCGGCCGCGCGACCGACGCGTCGGAGGCCGCGACGCCCAGCGGAGCGAGGACGGCGAGCAGGGCGACGAGCAGCAGGACCCGGTTCTTCACGCAGGCACTATCCCTTTACCTTTCGGCCCGCGCAGCGGTTTGGACCATTTGGTCGATTCTCGGGCGAGTCTTGACACTCGGAATCTAAACCGGTTTAGTCGATCGGGATGCCACGCCCCACGATCAACGATGTCGCCAGCGCCGCCGGCGTCTCCAAGGGTGCGGTCTCCTTCGCCCTGAACGACCGGCCCGGCCTCGCGCCGGGCACCCGGGCCCGCATCCTGGAGGTCGCCGAGCAGCTCGGCTGGACGCCCAGCCCCCGGGCCCGCGCGCTCTCGGTGTCCAGGGCGCTCGCCGTCGGTCTGGTCGTCGCCCGGCCGCCCGAGATCCTCCGCGCCGACGCGTTCTTCCCGTCCTTCATCTCCGGCCTCGAGGCGGTGCTGTCCGAGCGCGGCCACGCCCTGCTGCTGATGGTCGCCGAGCACGACGACGCCGTGACCTACCGCCGCCTGGCCAAGGAGGGCCGCGTCGACGGCGTCTTCGTCACCGACCTCCAGGTCGACGACCCGCGGCCCGCGCTGCTCGCCGAGCTCGGCCTGCCCGCCGTCGTGGTGGGCCCGAGCGTGGGCGACGACGTGCCGACGCTCGGCGTCGACGACGCCCCCGGCATCCGCGCCGCGGTCGATCACCTCGTCGGGCTCGGGCACCGGCACATCGCGCACGTCTCCGGCCCCCAGTCGATGGTGCACGGCCGCTCCCGCCGTACGGCGTGGGCCGACGCCCTGCGCGCGTCAGGACTGCCCGAGGGCATCTGCGTCGAGGCGGACTTCTCGGCCGGGTCGGGGGCCGCCGCCACGCGGCAGCTGCTCGACCTCGCCGAGCCGCCGACCGCGATCGTCTTCGCCAACGACCTGATGGCGATGGCCGGCCTGTCGCTGGCCGTCTCCCGCGGGGTGAGCGTGCCCGGGCAGCTGTCGGTGACCGGCTACGACGACATGGAGATCGCCGCCCACCTGCAGCCGTCGCTGACCACCGTCACCACCGACGTCGTCACCTGGGGGCGTGCCGCGGCGACGCGGCTGCTGGAGATGGTCGACGGTCGCGACCCCAGCCCCGTCGACCTGCCGCCCGCGCGGCTCGTCGTCCGCGCCTCGACCGGCCCCGTGCCGAGGCATCCCTGACCGCACCACCCGTCCGACCCGCACGTAGAGAGATGGAGCACAGATGAGATCGAAGATCCTGACCGTGTCCGCCGCCGTCCTGGCGCTGGGGATGACCGCCGCGTGTGGGGGTGGGTCCGGCTCGAGCGACGCCGAGAGCGCGACCGGCCCGATCAAGGTGTGGCTGTCGAACAACCCCGAGGAGATCGCCTGGGGCAAGGCGATGGTCCAGGAGTGGAACTCCGCGCACCCCAAGGAGAAGGTGACGGCGCAGGAGATCCCGGCCGGCAAGACCTCCGAGGAGGTCATCGGTGCCGCCATCACCGCGGGCAACGCGCCCTGCCTGGTGTTCAACACCAGCCCGGCGGCCGTGCCGCAGTTCCAGAAGCAGGGCGGGCTCGTCGCGCTCGACGACTTCTCCGGCGCGAAGGACTACATCGAGGCCCGCTCGGGGGACTCGGCGGACCAGTACCAGTCGCCGGACGGGAAGTTCTACCAGATCCCGTGGAAGCAGAACCCGGTGATGGTGTTCTACAACAAGGACCTCTTCAAGAAGGCCGGCCTCAACCCGGACGACCCGCAGCTGTCGACGTACGACGACTTCCTGGCCGCCAGCAAGAAGATCGTCGACTCGGGCGCGGCCCCGTCCGCGATCGCGCCGTCACCGGCGAACGAGTTCTTCCAGTCCTGGTTCGACTTCTACCCGCTCTACGCGGCGCAGTCGGGTGGCAAGCAGACCATCGAGGACGGCAAGGCGACGTTCAACGACGCGGCCGGCAAGGACGTCTGGAACTTCTGGTCGGAGCTGTACAAGAGCGGCTACGCCCCCAAGGAGGCGTACGACGGTGACGCGTTCGCCGACAAGAAGGCCGCGATGGCCATCGTCGGCCCGTGGGCCGTCGCGGTCTACAAGGACAAGGTCAACTGGGGCGTCGTGCCGGTGCCGACCAAGGACGGCCAGGATGCGAGCCAGGTGAGCACCTTCACCGACGCGAAGAACATCGGTCTCTACTCGGCCTGCGACAACCAGAAGACCGCGTGGGACGTGCTGAAGTTCGCCACGTCGAAGGACCAGGACGGCAAGCTGCTCGAGAAGACCGGCCAGATGCCGATCCGGGCCGACCTGCCCACGGCGTACGCCGACTACTTCTCCAAGAACCCCGACTACAAGACCTTCGCCGACCAGGCGTCGCGCACCGTCGAGGTGCCGAACGTCCCCAACTCGGTGGAGATCTGGCAGGAGATCCGCGACAACTACTCGAAGTCCGTGATCTTCGGGAAGAGCTCGGTCGACGACGGTCTCGCCGCCGCGGCCACCAAGGCCGACGAGCTCGCCGGCCAGTCGTGATGATCACCCCAGGAAAGCGCCCCGCGCTCGCTGCGCTCACTCCGGTCACGCTTCCCCGGGGACCCCGAGTGAAGACGGCTGCTGAGAGGGTGCTCGGCAAGCAGCCGCTGGGCATCCTCTTCGCGGCGCCGTACGCCGTGTTCCTGGCGGCGGTGTTCGCCTACCCGCTCGGGCTCGCGGTCTGGATCTCCTTCCACGACTACTTCTTCGCCGCCCCGGGCGCCCAGGTGGACCGGCCCTTCGTCGGGCTGGCCAACTACACCGAAGTCCTGGGGGACCCGGACGTGCAGCGCGCGTTCCTCAACGTCGCGGAGTTCCTCGTCATCAACGTGCCGCTGACGGTGGTCCTGTCGCTGGTGCTCGCCACGGCGCTGAACTCGGTCACCCGCTTCCGCACCTTCCTGCGGGTGTCCTACTACGTGCCCTACGTGACGGCGAGCGTCGCACTGGTCGCGGTGTGGCTGTTCCTGTTCAGCAAGGACGGGATGGTCAACAGCATCCTCGGCCCGCTCGCGCCGGACCCGTCGTGGCTGGTGAACAGCGGGCTGGCGATGCCGGTCATCGCGCTGTTCGTGACCTGGAAGCAGCTCGGCTTCTCGATCCTGCTCTACCTCGCCGCGCTGCAGAACGTGTCCAAGGACCTCTACGAGTCGGCCGCCGTCGACGGTGCCGGCAGGGTGAAGTCGTTCTGGAACATCACGGTGCCCGGCGTCCGCTCGGCGACCACGCTCGTGGTGATCCTCGCGACGATCACCGGCGCCAACCTGTTCACCGAGCCCTACCTGCTCACCAACGGTGGCGGCCCGGACGGCGCGTCCGCGTCGCCGGTGTTCGTGATGTACCAGAAGGGCATCGAGCAGGGGCACCCCGACACCGCGGCCGCCATCGGCGTGGTGCTGGTGATCCTCGTGCTGCTCATCTCCCTGACGTCCCGCAAGCTGCTGGAGCGTGACTGACATGGTCTCCGTTCGAGACGACTCGTCCCTCGGCTCCTCACGACGAGCCACAAGCCCGGCCACCCGGGGTGAGGACAAGGCCCCCGGTGCGGGTTCGCCCGCTCCGGCGGGCGCGCCGACCCGGGGGAGGCGGGTCTGGAGCATGCTCGCGCTGCTGGCCGGCGCCGCGGTGTTCCTGTTCCCCTTCTACTACATGATCGTCGGCTCGCTGCAGGCCAAGCCGGACACGTCGATCAAGGGCGCCATCCCCACGGGCGGGCTGACCCTGCACAACTACGCGGACATCAACTCGCGGGTGAACCTCGTGCAGTCGCTGCTGAACTCCGGCATCTTCACCGGCGGCGTGCTGCTGATGACGATGGTGTTCGGCGTGCTCGCCGGCTACGCCCTGGCGCGGCTGCGGTTCCGTGGCCGAGGTGCGCTGTTCGGGCTGATGCTGCTGGTGCAGATCGTGCCGTTCCAGCTGCTGATCATCCCGATCTACGTGATGATCGTGCGGACCTACGGGCTGGCGGACTCCTACCTCGGCATGATCGCGCCGTTCGCGATCAACTCCGCCGCGGTGTTCGTGTTCCGGCAGTTCTTCCTGCAGCTGCCCGACGACCTGTTCGCCGCCGCGGCGCTGGACGGCGCGAGCGAGCTGCGGATCCTCTGGTCGATCGCGTTGCCGCTGGTGCGACCCGCGATGCTCACGGTCCTGCTGATCACGTTCATCGGTCCGTGGAACGAGTTCCTCTGGCCGTTCCTGGTCACCAAGGACCAGAGCCTCCAGCCGCTTGCCGTCACGCTCGCGAACTACATCAGCAACATCGCCGGGCGTGCCACCAACCCGGCCGGTGCGGTCCTCGCCGGCGCGGTGGTGCTGGCGGCCCCGGCCGTCGGGCTGTTCATCGCCTTCCAGAAGCACTTCACCGGCTCGGAGCTGAGCAGCGGGGTGAAGGGCTGACATGCCTCCTTCATCACTGGGTTCCCCGCTGCGGCTGGGCATCGTCGGCGCCGGCCGGTTCGCGACGTTCCTCACCGAGGCCGTCGCGGACCTGCCGGACGTCGCGGTGCACGTGGTCACCGACCAGGACCCCGAGGCCGCGGAGCTGCTGGCCAAGACGTACGACGCCCGGGTGGCCGGCTCCTGGCAGCAGGTGCTCGACGACCCCACCGTGGACGTCGTCGTCGTGGCCACGCCGCCGGCCTCGCACGCCGAGATCGCCCGCGAGGCGCTCTGGTGCGGCAAGCACGTGTTCTGCGAGAAGCCGCTGGCCACGACGACCGCGGACCTCGACGCCCTCGTCGTCGCGGCCACGGCCAGCGACCGGGTGCTCGTGGTCGACCACGTGCTCCGCTACAACCCGTTGCTCGCGGCGGTCGCCCGGCTCCAGGCCGAGCTGCTCGGGACGCCCCAGCGCTTCCTGTTCGAGAACGACGCCAGCGACGAGGACCTCCACGACACGCACTGGTTCTGGGACCAGGACGCCAGCGGCGGCATCTTCGTGGAGCACGGCGTGCACTTCTTCGACGCCGCGGCGATGCTCCTCGGCCGCGGCGCCACGTCCGTGCAGGCCGACGTGGCACGCCGTACGACCGGGCAGGTGGACCTGGTCAGCGCGGTCGTCCACCACGGCGACGACGTGCTGGCCACGCACACGCACTCGTTCACGCACGCCCACCGCGCCGAGCGGCAGCTGATGCGGCTCGACCACGGCGCCGCCGAGACCCGCATCGAGGGCTGGATCCCGGTGGAGGCGGTCATCGACCTCTGGACCGACGACGCCGGCGCCGACCTCGTCGAGGGGCTGCCCGCCCGGGCCGACCTCTTCGACCTCGACGGCTTCCGGCCCGTCCCCGGGACCGCCGCCAGCGTCGACGTACGGCGCGCCGCCGGCTCTGTCCACGCCCGCGGACGCGGCCGCGACCTGACCGTCCCGCACCACGCGCGGATCCACCTGACGCTCGGCGGGCACCCGGCCAAGGGCGCCGTCTACGCCGAGAGCGTGCGCGCCGCGATGGCCGACCTGGTCCGCGCCGCGCGCACCGGCGACACCCCTCGCAGTGGCGTCGCCGCGGCCGCGGCCGCCACCCGGCTCGCCCTCGCCGCCACCCACGCAGCAGCCCAGCGCCACACCGTCGACCTCTCGGGAGACCCGTCGTGAAGCCGGCGTCGCTGTGGAGAGGAGAGCTCGCACCTCAACCACACACGTTCAGATCACCAACGTAGAAAGCGATTCCACATGAGCAAGCCGCACGCCGAGTTCCCCCTCGGACCGTTCACGCCGCACGACGCGAACCCGATCCTGCGCCCGCAGGGCGACGGCTGGGAGTCCTCCAGCGTCTACAACCCGGCCGCGGTCGTGAAGGACGACAAGGTGGTCCTCCTCTACCGCGCGCACGCCGACGACATCATCAGCCACGTCGGGCTGGCGACCAGCGACGACGGCATCCACTTCGAGCGGCACCCGGAGCCGGTGCTGTCCCCGACCGAGGACTACGAGCGCTTCGGCTGCGAGGACCCGCGGGTCACCGAGATCGACGGCACCTACTACCTCACCTACAGCGCCTGGGACCGCACGAACGCCCAGCTGTGCCTGGCCACCTCGACCGACCTGTTCACCTGGGAGAAGCACGGGCCGCTGTTCCCGGACTTCAACACCTTCGAGCCGAACGCCCAGGACACCCCGACCCCGTGGAGCAAGGCGGGCGCGATCCTCGACCGGCAGGTCAACGGCCGCTGGCTGATGTACTTCGGCGAGGGTTCGATCTACCACGCCTGGTCCGACGACCTGATCCACTGGGAGCCGGCCCCGCAGGACGCACCGCTGATGCT
>CAVPRC010000011.1:0-408625 GCA_963707755.1 uncultured Actinomycetota bacterium
CGGCGCAGCTTCGCCTACCGCTGCAGCAACGGCTGCATCGGCAGCACCGTGCTGCACTCCAAGTTCTACCTGTTCAGCCAGGCCGGCCACTCCAAGAGCGTGATGATGACCGGTTCGTCGAACATGACCAGCAACGCGGTCCGTGTGCAGTGGAACGACCTGTTCACCGTCGACAACGACCAGAGCCTCTACGACACGTACACGAACATGTGGAACCGGATGGTCCCGGACCACCGCGGCAACGGCCCGTTCATCTACGAGTCGGGTGGCTACACCTCGACCTTCTACCCGATGCGCCAGGCGACCAGGAACACCGACAAGACCCTGGCCGCGCTGCGCACCATCCACTGCAACGGCGCGACCGGTGACGCGGGTTACAAGGGGCGCACCGTGGTGTACGTCGCCATGCACGCCTGGCACGGCAAGCGCGGCCTCTACCTCGCGCACCGGATCCGGGACATGTACGACGCGGGCTGCTACGTGCGGATCCTCTACTCGTTCATGGGGCACGGCACCTACTCCCTGCTGACCCGGCACACGAACAGCCGGATGATCGCGCGGCGGGTGCTGTTCGCCGGACCGAGTGGCGAGGTCGCTGCGAAGTACTCGCACATGAAGGTGTTCGCCGCCTCGGGCCGGGTCGGTGACGACACCCACGCGCACGTCACCTGGACGGGCTCGAACAACTGGGCCGACCGCAGCATCAAGGCCGACGAGGTCACCATCCGGATCGCGTCGAAGTCGGTCTACAACGCCTACGTCGACCACTGGAACTTCATGCGGGCCCGCCGCTCGTCGGGCACCTGGGCGATCTACGAGGAGCCGGGCGGCGGCGGCCGCGTGCCCGACTGATCCCGCTCCGACTGACGTTCCGGCCCCGTGCGACCTGCTCGCACGGGGCCGGGCCACGTCTCAGGTGCCGGTGACCATCCAGGCGGAGCCGCGGGCCCGCCGCACCAGCACCACCGCCCGGCTGCCGACGAACCCGACGCCGAAGGCCGCCCACAGCCACAGCAGCCCCGCCTCGGCGTCGCCGACCTGCACGGCCCGCAGCGCGAGCGGCGCGAACACCGCCAGCACCACGATCCCGCCCCACGCGAGGTAGCGGCCGTCGCCGGCCCCGATCAGCACGCCGTCGAGCACGAACACCACCCCGGCCACCGGCTGGAACACCGCCGCCACCACGAGCACCGGCACCAGCAGGTCGCGGACCGCGGCGTCCTCGGTGAACAGCAGACCCAGCACCGGGGAGGCGGCCGCCAGCGCGAGGCCGGTGACCACGCCGGACCACCAGCCCCACTGGACCATCCGCCGGGTCACCGTCCGGGTCCCGTCGAGGTCGCCCGCGCCCAGCGAGCGACCGGTCAGCGCCTGCGCCGCGATCGCGATCGCGTCGAGGGCGAAGGCCAGGAACGTCCAGATCGTCATCGCGAGCTGGTGGGTGGCGATCGCCGTCGAGCCGAGCGAGGCGGCGCCGTACGTCGTCACCAGCAGCGAGGCGCGCAGGGTCAGTGTCCGCACGACGAGGGCGGCCCCGGCGTGCGCGGCCCGGCGGACGCCGGCCAGGTCCGGACGCAGCGAGGCCCCCTGCCGGCGGGCGGCACGGACCACGACCACGACGAGCGCGGTGGCCGACGCGAGCTGGGCGACGTCGGTGCCGAGCGCGGACCCGGCGATGCCGAGGTCGAGGCCGTAGACGAGCAGGTAGTTGAGGGCGACGTTCACCAGGTTCCCGGCCACCGCGACGACCAGCGGCGTCCGGGTGTCCTGGAGACCGCGCAGCACCCCGGTCGCGGCGAGCATGACCAGCAGCGGGGTGACCCCGAGGAAGGCCAGTCGCAGGTACGCCGTCGCGTAGCCGCCGACGTCGGGCGCGGGCCCGAACAACCCGACCAGCCACGCGGCCAGCGGCAGGCCGGCCACGGTGGTGATGACGCCGAGGAGCACGGCGAGCCACATCCCGTCGACGCCCTGGGTGAGTGCGCCGCGGGCGTCTCCGGCGCCGACCCGGCGGGCCACGGACGCGGTGGTGCCGTAGGCCAGGAAGATGCACAGGCCGACCGCGGTCTGCACGACAGCGCCGGCGATCCCGAGCGCGGCGAGCTCCGGGGTGCCGAGGTGGCCGACGATCGCGGCGTCGGCGAGCAGGAACAGCGGCTCGGCGACCAGGGCCAGGAACGCCGGCACCGCCAGCCGCAGGATCTCCCGGTCCCGAGCCCGGTGGCCAGGTGGCGTCGTCGCGGGTGCTCTCACCTTCGGGAGTCTATCCGGCCGTAATACTCACTTTGCCCTGTGCTCATGACAAGACTAGTTTGCAATGGTTGTGTGTAACTAAACCCAACCTGTTGAAGATCATCCGACCCGACCGGCTTTGTCGACATGGCGACAGGCGAACAGTGGGGGTGGTACGGGTGAACGAAAACTTTCACCGGGAATCTCCGCTCCACATGGAGTGGATCTTGTTTTCGCAGGTCAGAGCGCATTTGTCCGATTTCCGGGGTCGGTTCTCCACAGTCGTGTGAACAGGCTGTGCACATGTCCGGGCCGGTACTCCACACCGGCCGGGTGGTTATACACAGGACCCTGTGGACAGCCCGCTATCGCCCGGCCGCGCGGACCCGTAGCGTCTGCGGTCGTAGCCGAGGTCGGGCCGGGCGTTCTCGGGGTCCTGTCGGTGGCTGCTGGCACTCTCGCCCCACTCGCACAGAGAGACCCGCACCTGTGAGCACCGTCCCGTCCGGCAGCGCCTTCCCCGACGAGCCGTCCTTCGCGCCGGACGAGTGGGCCGCCCTCGGCGACGCCGCGCAGCCGGGCCAGTTCGGCGGCGGAGGCGGCGGCGGTGGCGGTGGCCGCGGAGACCGGACGCCGCCGCAGGACAACGACGCCGAGCAGAGCGTGCTCGGCTCGATGATGCTGTCCAAGGACGCGATCGCCGACGTCATCGAGTCGGTCCGCGGCACGGACTTCTACCGGCCGGCGCACGAGACCATCTTCGACGCGATGGTCGACCTCTACGGCCGCGGCGAGCCGGTCGACCCGATCACCACGACCGCCGAGCTGCAGCGCCGTGGCGAGCTGGTGAAGATCGGCGGCGCGCCGTACCTCCACACCCTCTCGGCCAGCGTGCCGATCGCCGCCAACGCCGGCTACTACGCCGAGATCGTCCGCGAGAAGGCGATCCTGCGGCGGCTGGTCGACGCGGGCACGCGGATCGCGCAGATGGGCTACGCCGGTGAGGGCCAGGTCGACGAGGTGGTCGACCGGGCGCAGGCCGAGGTCTACGAGGTCACCGACAAGCGCACGTCCGAGGACTACGCCCCGCTGAGCGCGATCATGGAGTCCGCGCTCGACGAGATCGAGGCGATCAACAACCGCGACGGCCAGATGATCGGCGTGCCGACCGGGTTCGCCGACCTCGACGAGCTCACCAACGGCCTGCACCCGGGCCAGATGATCATCATCGCGGCCCGCCCCGCCATGGGTAAGTCCACCCTCGGGCTGGACTTCTGCCGGGCCGCGTCGATCCACCACAACATGGCCAGCGTGATCTTCTCCCTGGAGATGACGCGCAACGAGATCACCATGCGGCTGCTGTCGGCCGAGGCGAAGATCCCGCTCAACCACATGCGCAACGGCAACATGAACGACGACGACTGGACCCGGCTGGCCCGCAAGATGGGCGAGGTCTCCAGCGCCCCGCTGTTCATCGACGACTCCCCGAACATGACGATGATGGAGATCCGGGCCAAGGCGCGCCGGCTCAAGCAGCGTCACGACCTGCGGCTGATCGTCATCGACTACCTCCAGCTGATGACCTCCGGCAAGAAGGTCGAGTCCCGCCAGCTCGAGGTCTCGGAGTTCTCCCGGCAGATCAAGCTGCTCGCCAAGGAGCTCGAGGTCCCGGTGGTCGCGCTCTCCCAGCTCAACCGTGGCGCCGAGCAGCGGGCCGACAAGCGGCCGATGGTCAGCGACCTGCGCGAGTCCGGCTCGATCGAGCAGGACGCCGACATGGTGATCCTGCTGCACCGCGAGGACGTCTACGAGAAGGAGTCGACCCGCCCCGGCGAGGCCGACCTGATCGTGGCCAAGCACCGCAACGGCCCGACCCGCGACCTCACCGTCGCCTTCCAGGGCCACTACTCCCGCTTCGTGGACATGGCCCACGGCTGATTCGACGACCGCGCGGTTGAGGCCCTGCTCGGCGCCGGTCAGTCAGCCGAGTGCGCGGCCTGACGCCACCGGCTGCCGGTGTAGACGATCAGCGTGGTGGTGACCACGAAGATGACGACGTAGTGGTCGATGGGGAGGGGGTGCCAGCCGCTGGCGTGGGGAGTCTTGCCCGAGGTGTTGTAGAGCCAGATGCCTGCGAGGGCAGCGAGCAGCGTCCACCAGGCGGCGACGTGGTAGACCAGCCACCGGCCCGAGTCTCCGATGTGCGACTGGGACACCTGCTTCATGGTGCCTGTTGTAACCCGCCTGCTCGCACGGGTCCAGGGAGACCGTGAAGGCCGGAATGCGGTCTAGCCGGGTCGGGGGCGCCAGCGCGACGCCGCACCCACCCTCGTCCGGAAAGCGGTCAGTCCCGCGCGAACGACCCGGTGACGTCCTCGCCCGGTCCGCCCGGCGCCTGCATGACCCCGTCGAGGGTCAGGAACGTGCTCACCACCAGCTTTCTCATCTCGCGTCCTTCCGCTCGGGCCCCCGGGATCGGTGTGAGCCCTCTGCTCTGACAGACGGCCTGGCGGAGCAGAACTCATCGCGTGTGCAGGAACCGGGCTCCCGGTTGGCTGGCTGTCAGGCGCGGTGCCGGCGGCGGCGCCGTCGCCCGCTCCGGCCGCTGAGCCGGAGCTCCTCGCCCATCAGCCGGTCCGGTCGGCTGACGATGCGCTCGATCTCGCGGTCCCGGGCCCGGGCGACCTGGTAGGCCAGTGGGTCGTTCATGGCGCTCTCCTGAGGTTCGGGGATGGTTCCCGGCGAGCGTCCGGCCGGGCCCTTCCGGCGACCTTCCGCGTGCGTCGACGCGGCCACGAGGACCGGAAGGTCCGGGGAAGGCGGCTCCTCCAGAGTCCTGGGCGTCAGCACAACCCACTCCCTGGAGGACCCCATGAGCGTCACCACGCATCAGCCCCTCAACGGCGTCGACGTACCCACGCTGTTCGCGACCCTGGACGCCGTGAAGGCGCAGAACGACATCGCCGCCTTCCAGTTCCGGGCCAGCAACACCTGGGTGGGCGGCACGCACAGCCGCACCACCTACTCCGGCTTCTTCGGGGCCGGGCAGGAGATGCAGCACAAGCACGAGACCGTGGTCGAGGCGGACCACCCCGCGGTGCTGGTCGGCAACGACCACGCCCCGACCGCGGCCGAGTACCTGCTGCACGCGATCGCCGCCTGCCTCACCTCGGGGATCGCGAACATCGCCGCCGTGCGCGGTGTCGAGCTGACCAAGGTCACCTCCACCGTGGAGGGCGACATCGACCTGCTCGGCATCCTGGGCCTGTCGTCGGACGGGTCGGTCCGCAACGGCTACCGGCAGATCAAGGTCACCTTCGAGATCGAGGGCGACGCCGACGACGAGACGCTGCGCCGCATCGTCGAGCAGTCCCGCCGCCGGTCCGCTGTGTACGACGCCCTCACCAACCCCACGCCGGTGGTCATCGACGTGGTCACGTCGTCGTCATGAGCGCCGTCGACACGGTCGTGGTCGGCGCCGGTCACGCGGGCCTGGCGGTGAGCCGGCTGCTCACCGCCGCCGGCCACGACCACGTGGTGCTCGACCGCGGCCGGGTCGGCGAGCGTTGGCGCACCGAGCGGTGGGACTCCCTGCACCTGCTCACCCCGAGCTGGATGAGCCGGCTCCCGGGCTGGTGGTACGGCGGCCCGCAGCCGGACGGCTTCATGAGCGCCGGCCGGTTCGTGCACCACCTGACCCGGTACGCGGCCTCGTTCGACGCCCCCGTGCTTCCCGGTACGGCGGTCCTCGACGTGTCCCGCAGCGGGGACGGCTACCGCGTCGTCACGACCCGGGGCACCTGGCACCCGCGCCACGTGGTGGTCGCCACCGGTCCGCACGGCCAGCCGCACGTCCCGCCGGGCCTCGGGCACGCCGGGGACGCGACCGTGCTGCACTCCAGCGGCTACCGCAACCCGGCGCGGCTGGCGCCCGGCGGCGTGCTCGTGGTCGGCGCCTCGGCGTCCGGCGTGCAGATCGCCGACGAGCTGGCCCGCGCCGGCCGGGAGGTCGTCCTCGCCGTCGGCAGTCACAGCAGGATGCCCCGCCGCTACCGCGGCATGGACGTGTTCTGGTGGATGGAGGGCACCGGGCGGCTCGCGCGCACCATCGACGAGATGCCCGACCCGGACGCGGCGCGGCGGGAGACCTCGCTGCAGCTCGTCGGACGCAACCAGCCCGGCGAGCAGGGCCGCGACCTCGACCTCGCCGCGCTCCAGGCGCGCGGGGTCCGGCTGGTCGGCCGGGTGACCGGTGTCTCCGGCTCCACCGTGCAGCTGGGCGGTGACCTGGCCGGCACGATGGCGGCGGCGGACCGGAAGATGCACCGGTTCCTCGACACGGTCGACGACTACGTGCGCCGGACCGGCCTGGCCGACGAGGTGCTGCCCGTGGCGCGACCGCGACCGGTCGCCGTGCCCGCGGTGCCGAGCCGGATCGACGTACGCGCCGAAGGGATCGGCACGGTGCTGCTGGCGACCGGGTTCCGGCCCGACCACCCGTGGCTGCGGCTGCCGGTCCTCGCGCCGGACGGCAACATCCGGCAGCGCCAGGGCGTCACACCCGTCCCCGGCCTGTACGTCGTCGGGCAGCGGTTCCAGCACCGTCGGGACTCGGGGCTGATCGACGGCGCCCGGCACGACGCCCGGACCGTCGTCGCGCACCTGCTCGCCGCGTCCGGGCAGGTCCCGGCCGGTCGGCGGGACAAGACGGACGAGGAGTCGGCGGCATGAACGACTACGACGTGGTGGTGGTCGGCGCCCGGGTCGCGGGTGCCGCCACCGCCCTGCTCCTGGCCCGCGCGGGCCTCCGGGTCGCGGTGGTCGACCGCGCGGCGTACGGCAGCGACACGCTGTCCACCCACGCGCTGATGCGCGCCGGGGTGCTGCAGCTGTCCCGCTGGGGCGTGCTGGACCAGGTGGTGGCCGCCGGCACGCCACCGGTGCGCCGGGTGAGCTTCCACTACCCGGGCCAGGACCCGGTGCACGTCTCGATCAAGCCGAGTGCGGGGGTGGCTGCGCTCTACGCACCGCGCCGGCACCTCCTCGACCGGATCCTGGTCGACGCGGCGGCGGCCGCGGGAGCCGACGTGCTGCACGGGACGACCGTGACCCGCCTGCTCCGGGACGCGGACGGCCGGGTCCGCGGGATCCGGGGGACCGGCGCCGGTGGCGAGCTGCGGCTGCGGGCAGCGGTCACCGTCGGTGCGGACGGGATCCGGTCCGTCGTGGCCCGCGAGACCGGGGCGCGCTTCGACCGCGAGGGTCGCGCCGCCGGCGCCGTCCTCTACCGGCACGTCGCCGGCCTGCCGGCCGGCGGCTACGAGTGGGCGTACGGCGCGTCGGCGGCCGCCGGACTGATCCCCACCAACGACGGCCGGACCGTGGTGTTCGTGAGCACCACCCCGCAGCGGATGCGTGCTCTCCGAAAGCAGGGCGCCGACGCCGCCTTCCGGACGCTGGTCGCCCAGGCCGCGCCGGTGTTCGTGGACCGGGTCGCCGCCGCGGACAGCGCGCCCCGCACCCGCGGGTGGGGCGGTGTGGCCGGCTTCGTCCGGCGTTCCTGGGGCCCGGGCTGGGCGCTGGTCGGCGACGCCGGCTACTTCAAGGACCCGATCACCGCGCACGGGATGACCGACGCGCTCCGGGACGCCGAGCTGCTCGCCGACGAGATCCTGGAGGCCCTGGCCGGTGAGACGCCCGAGCCGGTGGCGCTCGGCCGCTACCAGGCCACCCGGGACCGGCTGTCGCACCGGATGTTCGAGGCGACGGAGGCGGTCGCGGCCTACGACTGGGACGTCGAGCGCGTCCAGCGGCTGCTGCGGCAGGTCAGCGCGGCGATGAGTGACGAGGTCGAGTTCCTGGAGAGTCGTGGTCGAGACCGGCTGGACCGGTCGCTGGGCAGCGCGTGGACGCGGACGTAGCGTTGGCGGGTCTGGAGGCGGGTCGCCGATGACCGTGCGGATCAGGCTGCTCGGGGGCTTCGAGGTTCAGGTGGACGGGGTTCCCGTGCCATCGCAGGCCTGGTCGCGCCGCAACGCCGCCTCCCTGGTGAAGCTGCTCGCGCTGGCCGACGACCGCCGGCTGCACCGCGAACAGGTGGTCGAGGCGCTCTGGCCCGGCACACCGTGGGAGGCGGCCGCACCGCGGCTGCACAAGGCCGCCCACTACGCCCGCCGGGCGCTGGGCGACGAGCCCGGCGCCGTGGTGCTGCGCAACGAGGTGGTGGCGCTGCTCCCGGACGCCGAGGTGAGCATCGACCTGCCCGAGCTGGAGCGCGTCGCCCGGCAGGCGCTGGCCGAGGGCACGGCGGAGGCGGCGGCCACGGCCCTCGAGGCGTACGGCGGTCCGCTGCTGCCCCACGACGCCTACGAGCCGTGGACCGAGGCGCGCCGCGAGGTCGTGCGGGTCCTGCACCTGGACCTGCTCCGTCAGGCCGGCTGGTGGGAGGAGCTCCTGGCGGAGGAGCCGGCCGACGAGCAGGCCCACCTGGAGCTGGCCCGGGACAGTGTCGACCGGGGCGACGTACGCGGGGCGCTGCGGCACTTCGAGCGGATGGACCAGGCGCTGCGGCACGAGCTGGGCACCGTCCCGTCCCGGGAGGCGCAGGAGCTGCGGGCGTCGCTGGAGCAGCGGCTCGCCGAGCCGACGGCCCACTCGCAGGGCACCCGGCTGGTGGGCCGCCGCGCCGTCGGCGACCGGATCCGGGAGCACCTGGAGCGCGCCCAGGACGGCCGCGGCAGCACGCTGCTGCTCACCGGACCGCCGGGCGTGGGCAAGTCCGCCGTGCTCGACCTCGCGCTGGCGCTCGCCGACCGGCGGGGCTGGCGCACCGGGCGCGGCACCGCCTCCGCCGTCGAGGGGCCCTGGCCGTACTCGCCGGTGCTGGAGGCGCTCGGCGGCCTGTGCCGGCGGCACCCGTCGCTGCTCGACGGGCTGGACGACGCCTACCGGGAGGAGATCGAGCGCGCGCTGTCCGGGCGGGACGTGACCTGGAGCGGCGAGTCCGGCCACCAACGGCTGTTCGTCGCCGCGGCCGAGCTGGTCCGGCTGGCCGCGAGCGGGCACGGGCTGCTGCTGGTCGTCGACGACCTCCACGAGGCGGACGACGCGTCCCTGCGGCTGCTGCACTACCTGTCCCGGGTCGCCGTCTCCGAACCCGTGCTGCTCGCCCTCGCGCACGGTCAGCCGGCCGGCGAGGCCGTGCTGGCGATGGGCGACAGCCTGGTCGCGCGGGGCACCGGGACCAGGATCGAGCTCGCCCCGCTGGACCGGGCGGCGACCCGGCGACTGCTCACGGACCGGTACCCCGACCTGGCGCCCGACGTGGTCGAGCAGATCTGGGCCGCGAGCGCCGGGCTGCCGTTCACGGTGCTGGAGATGGCCCGCTCGCAGACGGCGGGCGGTGCGGACGGGGTGCTGCCGGCCCTCCCACCCGCGGTGCTGCGCACCTTCCAGAAGGTCGCGCTGCTCGGCTCGATGTTCAGCACCGACGAGCTCCTCGCGGTCTCCGGGGTCGGCGAGGACGAGGCCTACCGCCATCTCGAGGCGGGGCTGGCCGGGCTGATCGTGCAGCGGTGCGGCAGCGGCTACTGCTTCCGCCACGCCCTGGTCCGCGAGTCGCTGGTCCAGCAGATGTCGGCGTACGTCGAGACCACGGCCCGTCGTGAGGTCGCCGAGCAGCTCGCCGCCCTGGGGGAGCCGCCGGGCCGGGTGGCGCACCACTTCCTGGCCGCCGGGCTGCCGTCGCGGGCGGTGCCCTACGTGCTGCGGGCCGTCGAGACCGCCGGTGCGCTCGGTGCCTACCGGGACGCCCTCGCCCTGGTCGACGGGGTCCGCGGGCACGCCGGACCCGACGACCTGCCCCGCCTGCTGTCCCGGCGCGGCGACCTGCTGATGGCGATCGGCGACCCGTCCGCGGTGGCGGCCTACCGGGACGCGCTCGCGGTCACCACCGGCACCGAGCACCGGCTGGTCCGGGCCCGGTTGGCGCGCGCCGCGGGGATCACCGGGGACCTCGAGACCGCGCACGCCGCCCTGGCCGGTCTCGATGTCGAGGGCGACGCCGCCGACGCCCCGATCCTGCTGGCGCGCGGCAACCTCGCCTACTTCTCCGGTGACATGGCGACCGCGTGGGAGGTGGCCAGCCAGGCCCGCGAGTGGCTGCAGGGGCCCGACGACCCGTGGCACCTGATGGACCTGGTCGGCCTGCAGGGCCTGGTCGCGCACCAGCGCGGGGAGTGGTTCGAGCGCTTCCGGATGGAGCTGCGCCGCACGCAGGGCAAGCAGCAGATCGTCACGGCCCTGTTCGACGCCCACCTCTGCGTCGCGGAGTACCTGCTCTACGGCTCGGTGCCCTACACCGAGGTGATCCAGGAGACCGAGGACCTGCGCCGCCGGGCCGAGCACGCCGGGGCGCTGCGCGGCGTCGCCTTCGCGACGGCGCTGATCGGCGAGGCGGCGCTGCTGGCCGGCGACCTCGACCGGGCCGAGCGGGAGCTCCTCGAGGCGGTCGAGCTGCACCGCGACATCGACGCCTCGGCCGGCGAGGCGCACAGTCTCGAACGGCTCGCGGAGGTGCGGCTGGCCCAGGGGGACCGGGAGCAGGCGCGGCGGCTGCTGCACATCGCCCTCCCGCTGGCCCGCTGGTCGGTGATCAGCATGCACCTGCTGCAGCGGGTCTACGGGACGATGATCGAGGCGGCCCCCGACCCGGTCGCCGCCCGCGCCGTCGTGGACGTCGCGGAGCTGGCCCTCGGCGACAACGACCGGTGCAGCTTCTGCGCGGTGATGCTGGCCGTGCCCGCGGCGATCGCCTGCGCCGACGTCGGCGACACGGCCGAGGCGCGGCGGCACCTCGCGGTGGCCGAGGAGTCGATCACGAAGTGGGCGACCAGCGCGTGGCAGGCCGCGGTGCTGGAGGCGCGGGCGCACCTGGCGCGCGCCGAGTCCCGGCCGGACGAGTTCGTGATGCTGCTGCGGGACGCGGCCGCGCTGTTCACCCAGGCGGGCCACCCCCGGGACGCGGCCCGGTGCGCCGGCGAGGCCGCCGCGGCGAGCCTGCCCCGCCAGGCCGTGCCCCGGCCGAGCCTGGTGCGCCCACGCAGCTGACCGGGCGGCCCGTCGACGGTTCGTGTCGCTAGGCGCCGATCTCCCACACGTGTCCGGCGGGGTCACGGAAGCTGGCGGTGCGCACACCCCAGGGCCGGTCCATCGGCCCGTTGAGCAGGTCCACGCCGAGCTCGGCGAGCTCGGCGCAGGTGGCGTCGACGTCCGCCACCTCGACGGTCAGCACCGCCCGCGGCCCGGCGTCCGGGCCGGCGACGGTGGCCGGTGCGACCAGCTCGGGGGCGTTGGCGACGCTGAGCAGGTTGACCAGGGTGTCGCCGAACTTGAACACCGCCGAGGCGTCGTCCTCGAACACCACCGGCAGCCCGAACACGTCGAGGTAGAACTGCCGGGTCGCTGCCAGGTCGTCGGCGAACAGGGTGATCGCGGCGATGGGTCCGGGCCAGGTCTTGGTGTCGCTCATGCGGGCTCCCGAGAGGTGAGTCGGTCAGGTCGTGGCCACCGTAGCGAGCAGGTAGGCCTGGCGGGTCTTCTCGACCCCCTGCGGCTCGCGGACGACGCGGACCTGCACCGGGGCGCCGGCCTCGGCGAGCAGCGACTCGACGTACGACGGGGAGTGCTGCCACGCCTCGAGGTCGACGTCGTGGCCGTAGCCGGCGATCTGCCTCCGCTCGCCGTCCCCCGCCTGGAACGCCAGCACCAGCCAGCCACCGGGACGCACCACCCGCACCAGCTCGCCGATGACGTCCGACAGCCCCTCGGGCGGCGTGTGGATCACGGAGTACCACGCGACGGCGCCCGCGAGCGCATCGTCGCGCACCGGTAGCGCGAGCAGCGACCCGACCTCGAACGGAAGCCGCGGGTGCGCGCGCCGGGCCACCGCGACCATCGCGGGCGAGAGGTCGACCCCGAACACGTCGAGACCGAGGGCGTGCAGGTGGCCGGCGATTCGCCCGGGCCCGCAGCCGAGGTCGCCGACCGGCCCGCCACCGGAGAGCCGCACCCGCTCGGCGAACAGCGCCAGCACGGCCCGGTCGTCGGGGCTGGCCGCCAGGGCGTCTCGCAGCAGCGCCTCGTAGGTGACGGCCACCGTGTCGTAGGCCGTCCGGGTCCGCGCCAGGAGCGCCGCGTCGATCATGCGCGGACGCTACCGGCCGCTCCCGACGCTCGGGCATGTCCCCCGAAGCCGCATCCTGACCGGCTGCGCGGTCGGCGCCCGCCTCGCCGGACCGGGCGCGGAGCCCCTGCCGCCCTCGCGACGCCTTTTCTAGACCTGCCCCTAGGGTCGGGTCCGATGCGGAGACGACGGGGGACGGACGCGGACCGGTCGCGGGTCGCGCTGCTCGTGGCGCTCGGCGTGGACAACCTCGGCACCGGGATGTTCCTCCCGCTCGGCCTGGTCTTCGCCACCCGCGTCGTCGGGCTGGGCGTGGACACCGCGGGCATGGTGGTGGCCGCGGCGGGGCTGCTCGGGTTCGCGGTGCCGCCGGTCGCCGGTCGGCTTTCCCACCGGTTCGGGCCGCGCCGGGTGGTGGTGCTCTCGCAGCTGGTGCAGGCGGCGGGCGCGGTGGGGTACCTCCTCGCGGGCGGTGCCGTCGCGGTCTTCGTGGCCGCCGGACTCCTCGCGGTCGGCACCCAGCTGTTCTACTGCGCGGTGTTCGTCATGGTCGCCGACGTCAGCACCGACACCGCCAAGGAGCGGCCGTTCGCCCGGGTCGCGATGGTGCGGAGCGCGGCCTTCGGCCTCGGCAACCTGACGGCGGCCGTGGCGCTCGCCGTGGGCGGGACGCGGTCGCTGCCCTGGCTGGTCGCGGCGGACGCGGTCACCTATGTCGTGGCCGCCGGCCTGCTCGCGAGGTACGTCGAGACCCCGCCGGTCGACCACGGGACACCGGCGGCCGGCACCCTCGCGGTGGCACGGGACCGTCGCTACCTGGCGCTGATCGTGTCCTCCGCCCTGGTCGGGCTGAGCATCGACGTGGCCCTGCTCGGTGGTCCGGTCTACGTCCTCGACGTGCTGCACGGGCCGGCCTGGCTGCCCGGTGCGCTGCTGGCGACCAGCACCGGCCTGTCCAGCGTGCTCGGCGTGCGGGTGGTGATGCTGCTGCGGCCGTTCCGCCGGACCCGCGCCCTGCAGGCCGGCAGCCTGCTGTTCGCCGTCTGGGCCGCGTTGATGGCCGGCCTCCAGCTGGTGCCGCCCGCCGCGCCTGGTGCCGGTCGCGTGGGCGGTCTGGGTGCTGATCGTCGCGGGCACCAAGGTGTTCTACCCGGTGTCAGGCGCGCTGTCGGAGGCGTTGCCGCCGCGGGAGTCGCGGGCGACGTACATGGCGACCTACCAGTACGCCTTCACCGCGGCCCAGGTCGTCGCGCCCGCGGTCGTCGCGCTGTTCGCGGTGAGCAGCTGGCTGCCGTGGGCGGTGCTGGTCGCCGCGGCCTTCGTGGCGCTCGGCGTGCAGCGAGCACTCGCGGCGATGGTGCCGCCGGAGCTCGACCGGGCGGGGTAGCCGGGTCAGCCGCGCTTGTCGGAGTCGGGGGACTCACCGACGATCTGCACGGCGGTCGACACGACCGGGTGGTCGGTGGTGATGTCGACGAGCCGGCTGCGGTCCTCCTGGTAGTTCGAGAACGTCACGCCCTGGGAGCCGAAGATCCAGTCGACCGCGCGCGGGTTGCCCGGCTGGCAGCCGCCGTTGTGGGTGCCGCCGCGGGCGGCGACCATCGGCGCGCCGGCGGTCATCCGGCAGAAGTAGGAGTCGCGCTCGTTCATGTCGCCGGTGATGAACACCGGGATGCCGGTCCTGATGAGCCGGTTGGCCAGGCTCACCTCGATCGACGTGGCGCGGTCGCGGTAGCGCTGCTGGCGGTGGAACCGCGACGTGTCGGCCGGGTTGTGGAAGTTCGCGAACCACGCCTCGAGGCCGGAGTCGAGGTTCTTCAGCCGGACGTAGGGCATCGCCCGCGCGGACCCGTTGAAGTAGGGGATCTTCACCGTGTGCCGCTCGACGGCGACGAACAGGTCCCGGCGCCAGCCGATGGAGTTCTCCGAGTCACGCCGGCGCAGCGAGAAGCCGGGGTAGAAGTCCATCCCGGTCTGCCGCTGCATCGCCGCGAGCTGGTCGCCCTGCATCTCCTGGAAGCCCGCCACGTCGGTGCTGTGCCGGTTCAGGAGTACGGCGGCCCGGCCGGCGCGGACCCGGCCCGAGGCCATGCCGGGACGCTTGCCGCCGCCGGCGGTGTGGCTGCTGCCGAGCATGTTGAACGTGGTGAGCGTGAAGTCGAGCACCGGCGGCGGCTCGGGCTTCTTCGGCTTCTTCTTCTTGGGCTTCTTGGTCGGCGACGGCTTGGCGGTGAGCGTCAGCGGGTTGCCCGGGATCATCGTGGGCAGCTCCGGCGCGGGGCTGGCGCTGGGCGACTGCGCGGGCGTGGTCCGGGTGGAGCGTGGGTTCGACACGGTGTCCGAGTCGTGGTGGACGACGTACCCCACGCCGACGGCGACGAGCGTCACGAAGACGGCGGCCGTCACCAGGGCCAGCGTGCCGGGGGTCCACTTCACCGCCGAACGATATCTTGCGCCGCGGCCCCGGCTGCGAGGTATGCCGGAACTGCGACCCGGCCCGGCCGGGTCACCCTGACGAGGTCAGAAGGTCGTGCCGGGGACGATCGGCGGGGGCGGCGTCGCGGTCATTGCGTCGGGGAACGTCGCGGTGTCGATGGTGGCGTCGCCGATGATCATCGGGTGGTCCGTGGTCTTGGCGACCAGGGCGCTGCGGTCCTCGATGTAGCTGCTCCACGGGGTCTCCGTGGAGCTCAGGATCCAGTCGACGGCGCGCGGGCTGCCGGCGCTGCACACGCCGTTGATCCACGTGCTCGTCGGACGCGCGGCCTTGAGCGGCGCCTCCGCGGTGACCCGGCAGAAGTACGACGCCCGCTCGTTCATGTCACCGGTCAGGAAGCGCGGGATGCCGGTCGGGGCGAGCTGGTTCTGCAGGGCGATCTCCATGCGGGTCGCCTCGGCGCGGTAGACCCCCTGGTTGTGGTAGGTCGCCGTGTCGGCGGGGTTGTGCACGTTGACGAAGTAGGCCAGCATCCCGGTCGACTTCTCGCGCAGCAGCACCACCGGCATCGACCGCAGGCTGCCGTTGAAGTAGGGGATCTTGACCGTGCTCGCCCACACCAGGTCGAAGGTGTCGGTGCGCCAGCCGATGCTGTTCTCGCTGTCCCGCTTGAGCATCGTCAGCCCCGGGTAGAGCGCCCAGGAGCTGCCCGCGATCTGCGCGAACTTGGTGTACTGCACCGCCTGCATCTCCTGGAAGCCGGCGACCTGCACGTGGTGCTGGTCGAGCAGCTGCTTGGCCCACACGATGCGCGTGGTGCCCGACGCGCGCGAGCTGCCGGCCGGGGTGTGGCTGGCGCCGAGGACGTTGAACGAGCTGACCGTGAAGGTCGCCGTGGGCGGGGTCGCCCGCCGGGTGGTCGAGGACGCCGGCTCCACCACGCCGACGCTCAGCAGCGCCGTCACGAGCAGGACGGCGAGCCCAGCAGCCACAGAGGAACCACGGCGCAACTTCTCTCCCATGGGTAAAAGGTAAACGCCGGTCCGGCGTGGCGGGAGCCCTTCGACGAAACTTGCTGCTAATCGGCGACCCTTTGCGCCATTCGCCCTCGAACGTCGATCTCTTTACTTACGCTTTACGTCCCAGGAACCACATCCGCCTCGGAGGAACCCGGTCATGAGAGTCCGCACCCACCTGCTCGCCGTCACGGTGGCAGGGCTCGTGCTGCCCGCGACGGTCGCGCCCGCGCCGGTCTCCGCCGAGCCGCTGCCCACCGGCACGGTCCAGGGCACGGCTCGCGACGCGGACGACCCGACGGACCCGGCGGCGCCGGGACTCCAGGCGCGGCTCTACCGGTGGGACGGGTCGGCGTTCGTCCCCGACACGGATCAGCGACCGACGGAGACGGGGTCCGACGGCGGCTACAGCTTCAACGGGGTCGTCGACGGCTTCTACACGGTGCTGTTCTCCGATGTGTCGTCGACCTACGTAGCCGCGACCTGGCCGGGGGCCACCGGGGCGAAGCCGACGAGCACTTCGACGGCCGAGGGCTCCGGAGTGGTGGAGGTGCGGACCGCCGTCTCCGCCGGCGAAGGGGCGCAGCCGAGCTTCCCTCCGCCGACGTCGCTCGACGTGACCGTGCTGAAGGAGCTCAGCAATGCCGGGGACGCCCCGGACGTGAGCGGCCTGCGACGCGTCGGCTACCGGCTCTCGGCCACACCCGGCGGCTGGAACCCGGACGCCGCCACGCTCACCTTCGCGTGGCAGTGGCAGCGCGTCGACTCGCAGGGCAACGTGCGGGACATCCCGGGGGCCACCGGGTCGACGTACGTCCTGACCGCGGCCGAGGTCGGCCAGGGGGTCCGGGTCCGGGCGACCGGCCAGCGCGCCGGCTACGCCCCGGAGAGCGGCTACTCCGACGAGACGGAGGTCAGGCGGTCCTACTCCGCGACCGCTGTCCGGCTCGCCTACCGCCGCATCCACGCGACCTCGCGCGGCCGGATCCGGGTGACGGTCACGCCCAGCACCGCCCCGCCGACCGGCACCGTCACGGTCAACGTCGACGGCCGACGGCGGCTGGCCAGCACGCTCACACCGACCCAGGCCGGGTCCGTCGCGCTGCTGCTGCCCCGCCTGGGCCGCGGCACCCACCGGGTGGTCGCGGTGTACGGCGGGTCCCGCGGGCTCTACGGCTCCACCTCGCGGGCCACCACGCTGACCGTCGTCCGCTGACGCTGCCCAGCGCTGGTCGAGGGCCCGAGCCCGACGTTCTCAACCGGATGGTTGACAACGTTCGGCGGACAGGTCTACGGTCTATTCAACCGTTCAGTTGAATGACGTGACCCAAGGAGGCACAACCGGTGGCAGCGGACCAGCTCTCGCGGGTGTTCTCGGCGCTCTCCGACCCGACCCGGCGCGACCTCGTCGCCCGGCTCGCCGTCGGCGACGCGACCGTGAACGAGCTCGCGGCGCCGTACGACGTGACCCTGCAGGCGGTCTCGAAGCACCTCAAGGTGCTCGAGGACGCGGGCCTGGTCACCCGGACGCGGGACGCGCAGCGCCGGCCGTGCCACCTCGAGGCGGAGGTGTTCGACCTGATGACGAAGTGGATCGAGCGCTACCGCCGCGAGGCCGAGGAGCGGTTCACCCGCCTCGACGCCGTGCTGGCGGAGATGCGCCAGCCAGCCAGTGACGAGCAGCCAGCCAGTGACGACCGGACAGCCAGTGACGACCGGACAGGAGCAGGACGATGAACACCAGCACCACCCGCAACCAGACCAGCATCGAGCTCGGCGACACCGTCCCGACGGTGACGATCACCCGGGAGTTCGACGCACCCGTGGCGCACCTGTTCCGGGCCTGGACCGAGGGCGACCTGGTCGCCCGGTGGCTGGGCCCGCGCAGCCAGACCATGCACATCGACCGCTACGACTGCGAGACCGGAGGCGCCTGGCGGTGGTGGAGCAGCGGCGAGGACGGCGTCGAGCACCACTTCTACGGGTCCTTCCACGACGTCCGTCCGAACGACCGGCTCGTGCAGACCTTCACCTACGAGGGCTTCCCGGACAGCGTCTCGCTGGAGACCGCGACGTTCGAGGACCTCGGCGACGGCCGCAGCCGGGTCGTCACGGTCTCGTTGGTCGACAGCTTCGAGAACCGCGACGCCTTCGTGGCCAGCGGCATGGAGCACGGTGTGGTCGAGGGCTACGAGAAGCTCGACGAGCTGCTGGCCACCCTCTGAGGGGAGCACCCCTGCGCCGGGGACGGCCTCCGTCGCGGGCATGATCGGGCCATGCCCGACCACCGCACCCGCACCGTGCACGTCCCCGGCCTCGTGCTGACCGAGCACGAGATCGACGTACCCCTCGACCACGCGGCGCCCGACGGCGAGACCATCACGTTCTTCGCCCGCGAGACCGCGGACGTCGACGGCCAGGACAAGCCGTTGCTGGTGTTCCTGCAGGGCGGTCCCGGCAGCGAGGCGCCCCGGCCGATGCGGGTGCCGACCAGTCCCGGCTGGCTCGACCGGGCGCTGCGGGACTTCCGGGTGCTGATGGTCGACCAGCGCGGCACCGGACGCTCCGCGCCGGTCGGCACCCTGCCCGGGATGACGCCGCAGCAGCAGGCCGACCACCTGACGCACTTCCGCGCGGACTCGATCGTGCGCGACCTCGAGCTGCTGCGCACCGCCCTCGGCGTCGACCGGTGGAGCGTGCTCGGCCAGTCGTTCGGCGGGTTCTGCGCGATGACCTACCTCTCGATCGCGCCCGAGGGGCTGCGGGAGGCCTTCTTCACCGGTGGGGTGCCGCCGGTGGGGAGGTCGATCGACGACGTGTACGCCGCGACGTACGCCACCCAGCGCGAGCGCAACCGCCGCTACTACGCCCGCTACCCGCAGGACCGCGACGTCGTGTGCGCGCTGCACGCCCGGGCCGACGCGGGCGAACTGGTGCTGCCGAACGGCGACACCGTGTCGTCGAACCGGCTGCGCCAGCTCGGCTCCGGCCTCGGCATGAGCTACGGCGCCGAGCAGCTGCACTACCTCCTCGAGCTCGACCCGGACGCGCCGGCGTTCCGGCACGACCTCGCCGGGCTGCTCGGCTTCAGTGGCCGCCACCCGATCTACGCCGCGCTGCAGGAGTCCTGCTACGCCGACGGCGAGGCCACCCGCTGGGCGGCGCTGCGGACGCTGCCCGACGACTACCGCGACGACGTCACCCTGCTGACCGGCGAGCACGTCTACCCCTGGTCGCTGGCCGAGGACCGCGAGCTCGCCGCCCTCAGCGAGGCGACCGACCTGCTGTCGACGTACGCCTGGCCCCGGCTGTACGACGAGGACGCGCTCCGCTCCTGCGAGGTGCCGGCGGCGGCCGCGATCTACGCCGAGGACGCGTACGTCGACCGCGCGCTGTCCGAGGAGACCGTGGCGATGGTGCCGACGCTGAAGCCGTGGGTCACCAACGAGTACGAGCACAACGGCCTGCGCGCGGACGGCGACCGGATCCTCGACCGGCTGATCGGGCTGGCCCGCGGGCGCTTCGCGTGAACCCGGTCGGCGGCGACACCGCCGAGACCTACGAGGACTTCGGCCGCCGCCAGGCCGGGGGCTCGTCGCCGGTGTTCCGTGACTGGGCGACGTCGGTCGCGGCCGACCCGGAGGTGCTCGCACTGGTCGACACGCTGCCGGAGGCGAAGCGGCAGCCGAACCTCGTGCTCGCCGCCGCCCGGTGGCACGGCGCTCGCCCCGGTCCCTACGACGGGCTGCGGCGGGTGCTCCTCGACCGCTGGGAGGCCGTCCGCGAGACCGTGCTGGCGCGGGCCACGCAGACCAACGAGGTCGGCCGGTGCGCGGTGCTGCTGCCGGTGCTCGCGGCGCTGCCGGGACCGCTGGCGCTGCTGGAGGTCGGGGCGTCGGCCGGGCTGTGTCTCCACCCGGACCGCTACTCCTACCGGTACTCCGAGGGCACCGCCCTCGACCCCGCCGAAGGACCGAGCCCGGTGGTGCTCGACTGCGCCGTCGAGGGACCGGCGCCGCTGCCCGCCGCCCTGCCGGAGGTGGTGTGGCGGGGCGGGATCGACCTGAACCCGCTCGACGTCCGCGACGACGACGCGATGCGCTGGCTGCAGACGCTGGTGTGGCCCGAGCACGACGACCGGCGGGACCGGCTCACGGCCGCGGTCGGCCTGGCCCGCGACGACCCGGCGACCCTGGTCCGCGGTGACCTCAACGACGCGCTGCCCGCCCTCGTCGACACCGTGCCTTCCGGGGCGACGCTCGTGGTCTTCCACTCGGCGGTGCTGGCCTACCTCCCGGACGACGAGCGGGCCCGCTTCGCCGCGACCGTCCGCGACCTGCCCGGCCACTGGGTGAGCAACGAGGGCCCGCGGGTGCTGCCGGACCTCGTGCGCGCCGACGTGCCCGCCGGCTCGGCCGTCGGCCCGGCGCCGTTCGTGCTCGCCCTCGACGGCGAGCAGGTCGCGTGGGCCGAGGGCCACGGCCGGGCGGTGCACTGGCTCTGAGCTGTCAGGCGCTCACGTCGCCAGGGCAACGTCAATGCCTGACAACTCGGCCCGCCTAGGCTGAGCGCATGAGCGTGGACGTGGACGTGCTGGTGGTCGGCGCGGGGCTGTCCGGCATCGGCGCCGCGTGCCACCTCGAGGAGCGGCTGCCCGGCACGTCGTACGCCGTCCTGGAGGCGCGGGAGACCAGCGGCGGCACCTGGGACCTGTTCCGCTACCCGGGTGTCCGGTCCGACTCCGACATGTACACGCTCGGCTACCGGTTCCGGCCGTGGACGCAGGCGCAGTCGATCGCGGACGGCGCGTCGATCCTGCGCTACGTGCGCGAGACCGCGGAGGCGTACGGCGTGGACCGCCACATCCGCTACCGGCAGCGCGTGGTGTCGGCGTCGTGGTCGTCGGACGACGCGCGCTGGACGGTGACCACCGCCTCCGGCGACGTGTTCACCTGCGGCTTCCTGTGGTGCTGCAGCGGCTACTACCGGTACGACGCGGGGTACTCACCCGACTTCGAGGGCGTCGACTCCTTCGACGGCCGGGTCGTGCACCCGCAGCACTGGCCGGACGACCTCGACGTGCGCGGCAAGCGCGTGGTGGTGGTCGGCAGCGGGGCCACCGCCGTCACCCTCGTCCCGTCCCTGGCCGACGCCGGCGCGCACGTGACGATGCTGCAGCGCTCGCCGACCTACGTGCTGTCCGTGCCCGGCATCGACCCGGCCGCCGCCTGGCTGCGCGACCACCTGCCGGACCGGGCGGCGTCGTTCATGACCCGGTGGAAGAGCGTGCTCGTCACCAGCGCCTTCTACCAGCTGTCGCGGCGCCGGCCCGACTACGTGCGGCGGCTGGTCCGCAAGGGCGTGGCGCAGCCAGCTGCCCGACGAGCTTCGACGTGGACACGCACTTCCGGCCGGCCTACGACCCGTGGGACCAGCGGATGTGCTTCGTGCCCGACGGCGACCTGTTCAAGGCGATCCGGCACGGCGACGTCGACGTGGTCACCGACCACATCGACCGGTTCACCCCGACCGGCCTGCGGCTCGCGTCGGGCCGCGAGGTCGAGGCCGACGTCGTGGTCACGGCGACCGGCCTGCAGCTGCTGGCGTTCGGCGGCATCGCGCTCGACGTCGACGGCTCCGACGTACACCTGCCGGACACGATGTCCTACCAGGGCATGCTGCTCTCCGGTGTGCCGAACTTCGCCTACGTCGTCGGCTACACGAACGCGTCGTGGACGCTGAAGGCCGACCTGGTGAGCGAGTACGTCTGCCGGCTGCTCGCCTTCATGCGCGCCCGCGGCCACGACACGGTCGTCCCCGAGCGCGACCCGTCGGTGGCCGAGGAGCCGTTCATGGACTTCAGCTCCGGCTACGTGCAACGGTCCCTGCACCTGCTGCCGAAGCAGGGCTCGCGGGCGCCGTGGCGGCTGCGGATGAACTACCTGCGCGACCTGGTCACGATCCGCCGCGGCCGGCTCGAGCACGAGTCGCTGCACTTCTCCCGGTCCCGGTCGCGGATGGCGTCGTGAGCGGCATCGCGAAGACGCCCGAGCCGCCGTACGTCGCGGTGGTGTTCACCTCACTGCGGACGGACGGGGGAGGCGACAACGGGTACGCCGTGATGTCCGCGCGGATGGAGGAGCTCGCGGCCGAGCAGCCCGGCTACCTCGGCATCGAGGCGGCGCGCGACGGGCTCGGGATCACGGTGTCCTACTGGGCCGACGAGGAGTCCGCGCGGGCCTGGAAGGACGTCGCGGCGCACGTCGTCGCGCAGCAGCGCGGCCGGGACACGTGGTACTCCGACTACCGCGTCCGGGTCGCGACCGTCACCCGCGACTACGGGCCGCTCAGCTGATCCCGGCGACCTCGTCGAGCCGCTGCAGCAGCTCGTGCGCGGCGAGCTCGACCTGCTTGTGCCGCCACTCCGAAGCCCGGTAGACGCACGCGATCAGGCCGCTGCGGTGCACCCGCCGGAAGTCGCCGTAGACGAAGGCGTACCGCGCCTTGGTCCCGTCGTTGGCACCCCCGGTCAGCCCCAGGTGCCAGGCGGCGTAGTCGTCCCAGTCATGGCTCTCCAGGAACGCGTTCTGCGCCGCGGTGTTCGGCTGCGCGTCTCCCCAGTCGCTGTCGAGGACGTACTGCTTCTTCCCGATCAGCTCCCGGCAGCGTGCGACGCCGACCGGGTTCACCTCGTAGGTCGCCATGCCTGCGCCGTACCCGGACTCGCTGCGGTCAGAACGTCCAGCGGGTCTGGGAGTACGGCGCCTTCCCGAACGTGTAGGCACGGGTGGCGCGCACCGCGAACACCCAGGCGTACCCGTCGCTGTCCGGGTGCTTGAACGCGCCGTCGCCCGGCTCGAAGCGCCACTCCTCGCCGTACTTCGCCACCCACGCCTCGATGAGCGCGGCGATCAGGTCGTCGTCGGTGACCCGCTCGGCCCTGCCTTCCAGCACCACGTCGGTGCCGCCGTGCAGGGCGTTGGTGCCGGTGGTCAGCGCGACCGCCGGGTTGCCGCGCAGGTTGCGGGCCTTCTGCTCCTCCGGCCCGGTGCAGAAGTACGTCGTCCCCTCGTGGACCACCGTGATCAGCGGCGTCACGTGCGGGGTGCCGTCGGACCGGACCGTGGTGATCCAGGAGAGCTCGGCGGCCGCGAGGATCGCCGCGGCCTCTTCCCAGGCCGGCGCCTCGGCCTCCGGCTCGCTGTAGCGGGTGTCCAGGTCGGCACTCGGTGTGCGCATGGCTCCTCCTCGGGTCGCTGTCCTGAGTACCGACCGCGACTCGCGCGAGAACTCATCGGCGGGCGCGGAACGCTGCCGCCTTCACCCGGTTCTGGCAGGCGGTGGAGCAGAACCGGCGGCTGGCGTTGCGGGAGGTGTCCACGTAGACCCGGTCGCACCGGGGCGCCGCGCAGACGCCGAGCCGGCCGGCCAGGTCGCTGCCCAGCGCGAGGGCGAGTCCGGTCGCACAGCCGGCCGCCCAGCCGGTGGCCAGCGAGTCGTCCTGCCCGTGGAAGTGCACGTGCCACCCGTCACCGTCCGGCAGCCGGTCGAGCTGGGGGCGTGCGCCTGTCTCGCGCATCAGGGTGTTGAGCCGGCCCACGGCCCCGCGGACGTCGTCGCGGTCCACGCACGCGAACACCTCACGCGAGCCGGTCGGCCAGCGCGCCGAGCGCGTCCGCCTGCTGGTCCGGCACCCGGGGTGTGCGGCGGCCGTTCCCCCCGAGTGCCTCCGCGGCGGCCCGGCGGAGCTCCGGACCCGTCGGTGCGCCGAAGGGGGCGCCGCGATCCTCACCCGAGGTCAGGTGGTTCACCAGCCGGGCTGCGACGTCGACAAGATCCAGCAGGTGACTGTCGAAAGTCATTTGACCAGTCACGCTCCTCTTTGTAGGGTCGGTGACTGATGAACATCATGTCATCAGTGACGGCCTGGCGGGCCCTCCCAAGGACTGTGTGGCTGCTGGTGCTGGCCCGGGCGGTCAACCGGCTCGGCGCCTTCACGCTGCCGTTCCTGCCGGTCATCCTCGTCACGTCCTTCGGCGCGTCGGTGCTCGACGCGGGCTACCTGCTGGCCGCCTTCGGTGTCGCCACGATCCCGTCGCGGCTGGTCGGCGGGTGGCTCGCGGACCGGTGGGGGACCCGCGCCGCGATCGTGACCGGCCTGCTGGCCACGGCCGCGGCTCAGCTCGCCCTGGCGTCGGCGCCGTCCGTGGGGTTCGCGGCTGCGGCGGTGGTCGCGCTCGGGCTGGCGTTCGAGATCTACGAGCCGGCCAGCCAGGCGATGGTCGCGGACGCCACGGACGACGCGCAGCGTCCGGTCGCCTACGGGCTGCTGGCCGCCGCGATGTCCGTCGCCGGCATGGCGGCCGGCCTGCTCGCGGCGCTCCTGGTCGGGGTCGGGCTGCGCTGGCTCTTCGTCGCGGATGCCGCGACCTGCGTCGGCTGCGCGGCGATCGTGGGCCGCTGGCTGACCGTCGTGGGGTCGCCGCCGCAGCCCCGCACGTTCGCCTGGAAGGACCGGCGGCTCCTGGTGATGCTCGCCGTGGGGACGGTCTTCGCGGTCGTGTACCTGCTGGTGGGCATCGCCCTCCCGCTGACCGTGGTCGCGCGGGGGCTGCCCGCCGGGGACGTCGGCCTGCTGCTGACCGTGGCGGCCGCCACCGTCGCGCTGGGGCAGCCGCTGCTGGCGGCGGGTCCGGTGGCGCGGCTCGACGACTTCGCCGCGATGGCCGTCGGCTACCTGCTGCTGGCCGCCGGCCTGGTGGCGGTGGGTCTCGTGCACGACCTCGTCCCGCTGGCTGCCGCGACAGTGCTGTGGAGCCTGGGCGACCTCGTCCTGCTCGGGCGGGCGACGGCCGTCGTGGCCGGGCTGGCGCCGGCGGGCACGCGGGGCGGGTACCTCGCGACGTACGGGCTGGGGTGGGGTGTCGCCGCGGTAGTCGGTCCCCTCGTCGGGACGCGGCTGTTCGCCGCCGGTGGGCCGGTGCTGCTCTGGTCGGTGCTCGGTGTGGTGTGCCTGGGTCTGGCGGTCGCCCAGCCCGTCGTACGCCGGGAGGTCAGCGGGCGTACTCCACCCGCCAGCGAGGCCCGTCCAGCTCCTCGGCCCGCACGACGGTGAGCGCGTCGCCGGCCAGCGCGTCCATGGTCGAGCGGGTGAGCGGGAACGGCGGCCCGGCCGGGGAGGGTGAGCGAGGCGCAGACCCGGGGACGCGCCGTCGGACACGAAGGACGTCCGGCGTGACGAGCTCATCGGCACCTCCGGGAGGGGAGGGCCAGGCCAGGTCGTGTCAGACGCCGATGGTGAGCGCGGCGGTGTACCCCTTCGCGACCGAGCCCGACATCGACGCGATCTGGTGGATCCCCCCGTCGTCGCCGAAGACCATGTCGGAGGTCAGTGACGTCTGCTGCAGGTTGCTGACGCTCTGCTCGTAGCCCGACTCGGCGTACACCACGTCGCAGGTCTCCTTCGGCAGCGCGATCTGCGAGGTCTTCACGATCGGCCCGGAGGAGGTGGCGTTCGCGACGTTCTCGTAGACCTCGAAGTGGACGTGCGGCCAGCGGCCGGAGTAGCAGGCCGGGAAGATGGAGGTGAACTCGACGGTGCCGGTGTCGTCGGCGGACTGCACGCCGCGCAGGTAGTTGACGTCCTCGAGGCCCTGACCGTAGAGCGAGTAGCCGCCGGACCGGTCGCAGTGCCAGATGTAGACCGCGCAGCCCTTCTTCGCGTCCCCGGTCGCGGCGTCGCGCACGGTCAGCCGGATGGTGAGCGGGACACCCTCGGCGGTGGTGGTGCTGCCGGACCCGAACGTCGAGCGGATGTCGGAGCGGACGATGCCGGAGTCGTCGAGGACGTTGACTCCGTTCGACCCGTCGCCCGGGTACGGCCCGCCCGTCTCGTCCGGCACCACGGTCAGGTCGCCCGACCCGAGGACGGCCCGGAGGACGATCCGGAGGACGTGCCCGCCGACGCCGAGCCGGAGGCCGTGGTGGTGCCTCCGGTCGACGTCGACGAGCCAGACGTGCCACCGCACCCGGCGAGCAGGGCGCCGGCACCGAGCGCGCCGAACAGCCCGAGCGTCGACCGCCGGGAGACCAGGGTCTGGACGTCGTACACCAGGCCACGGTCCTCCTCGTCGATCACGCGTCCCTGGCTGTCGACCCAGCGGTCGGGGGTGCTGCGGTGCCGGCGTGCCATCGGGACTCCTCGGGTCGGTCGCGGTGCGGTACGTCGCCCACGATGCTGCACCCGACTGCGCGCCAGGTGTGCCGTTGCTGTGGGGTTCCTGTGCGCGTCCGCCCCGATCACGCGACGCGCGCTGCCATGCTCCGCACGTGAGAGTCGTCGCCGACGTGCTGGTGGCCGTGGTCGCCCTGCTGCACGCGTACTTCCTGGTCCTCGAGATGTTCCTCTGGACCAGACCTCAGGGCCGCAAGGCGTTCGGTCTGACGCGGGAGTTCGCCGAGGAGACCAAGGTGCTGGCCGCCAACCAGGGCCTCTACAACGGGTTCCTCGCGGCCGGGCTGGTGTGGGGTCTCGTCGCCGGCGGCGAGCTGCGCGAGCCGGTGCTGGTGTTCTTCCTGCTCTGCGTCGTGGTGGCCGGCGGGTACGGCGCCGCGACCGTCAGCCGCCGGATCCTGGTCGTCCAGGCGCTGCCCGCGGCGCTGGCGCTCGTGGCGGTGCTGATCAGCGGGTGAGTCGTACAAGCAGACTTGTACAACTGTTCTTGTAGGTCTACGGTGTCCGACATGGACCCCGAGATCGGACAGGCCCGCGCCGACGACCTGACCACGCTGCACCACCCGGTCCGCCGCCGGATGCTGGAGTTCCTGAACCTCACCGGACCTTCCACCGTCGGGGCGATCGCGGCCGGGCTGGGGCAGCAGGTCGGCAGCATCAGCCACCACATGAAGACCCTGGAGCGGGCCGGGTTCGTCGAGCCGGCGCCCGAGCTGGCCCGGGACCGCCGCGAGAGCGTCTGGCGCGGCATCCCGCGCCGGCTGTCCTGGTCGCTGACCGACTTCGCCGGGTCGCCGAGCGACCTGCTGCTCGCGACGGCGGCGCAGCGGGCCAACCTCCAGCACCACGCCGACAAGGTGGCCACCTGGTTCAGCGACCGGGAGGAGTACGACGACGCCTGGGTGGACGCGTCGTTCTCGACGGACCTGTGGGCGACCGCCACCGCCGCGGAGCTGACCGACCTCGCCGAGCGGGTGCAGGACCTGTACATGACCTGGGCCGAGGAGGTCCGCGCGCGCACCGAGGCGGAGTCCGAGGAGGAGCGCGCGCTGCGCACTCCGGTGTTCGTCTTCACGCACGGGAACCCGGCCCGCCCGTGACCACGACCGCGACCGGCGACCTCACTCTCGACGTCCCCCCGCTGCGCCGCGACCACCAGGTCCACGCGTGGATCGCGGCCCGTGGTCTCTCCGACCTCGGCGACACGGTCTGGCTCATCGCGCTGGCCTGGACCGCCGTGCACGTCGCCGGCCCCGCCCAGGCCGGCCTGCTCGTCGGCCTCGGCACGCTTCCGCGAGCCGCGTTGATGCTGTTCGGCGGCGTGTTCGCCGACCGGTGGGACAACCGCCGCACCGTGCTGCTCACCAACCTCGCCCGGGTGGTGGTGCTGCTCGCCGGCGTGGTCCTGCTCAGCACCGTCGCCGGCCACACGTTCGCCGTCCTGGCCGGCGTCGCCGTGCTGTTCGGGGTGGCGGACGCGCTGCACAACCCCGCGGCGTCGACGATGGCGCGGCAGATGGTGCGGCCCGACGACATCCGCCCGCTGATGGCGGTCTTCCAGACGGTCAGCCGGCTGGCCCGGCTCGCGGGTGCGCCGATCGGCGGGGTGCTCGTGGCCGCGTTCGACGTGCGGGCCGCGATGCTGATCGACGCCGTCAGCTTCGCACTGATCGGGCTGGTCTACGCACTGTGGATGCACCCCCGCTTCCCGCGGGTGCTGTCCACCGGGACCAGCTGGCGGCGCGACCTGGCCGGCGGGTTCGGGTACCTCCGGCGCACCCCGGCGGTCCGGTCGCTGGTGGTGGCGATCTCCGGCCTCAACCTGTTCGTGGGTCCGGCGCTGGCCGTCGGCCTGGCGCTGCGGGTGACTCACGAGCACTGGGGTGCGCACACCCTCGGCGTGCTCGAGGCCTGCGTCGGTGCGGGCGCCGCCGCGGGCGCGATCGGCGCCGCACGCAGGAGCACCGCCCGGCCGGCGCTGGTCGGTTTCGTGATCCTGGTGGCGCAGGGCCTCGGCATCGCCGCCCTCGGGTTCGGCGACCGGGTGTTCGTGGGCGTGGCCGCCGCGTTCGTCGGGGTCACGGCGGGCGCCGCGTCGACGTACATCTCCGCGCTGTTCATGCTCGCCGTCGACGAGACGTTCCTGGGCCGGATGGGTTCGGTGACCTCGCTGGTCGACGACGGCCTGATGCCGGTGGCGATGGCGGGCTTCGGCCTGCTCGCGGGACTGACGTCGGTGACGACCGCGTGCGTGGTGGCGGGCGCGGCGATGTCCGTGCTCTGCGCGTGGACCGCGCGCCGGATCGGCTGACGAGCGTCAGCCGCGCCGGCCGAGGGCGGCGAGGAGGCGGGTGCTGGGCCGCGCGTGCAGGGGTACGTCGACCCGGTCGGCGAACCGGTGCGGCCGGTCGGTGTCGTGCACGAACAGCGGCACCACCTCCAGCAGCTCCAACGCGAGCGCCGGCGGCAGCGGGCGGTCGACGCCGCAGGCCTGCGCGACGTCCCAGCCGTGCACCACGATCTCCAGCGAACCGGCCGCGGCCAGCAGGTCGGAGCGCAGCTCCCGGTCGTCCGACCGAGACCGGACCGGTCCCCGGGTGGTGCGCCCACGCGGCGAGCAGCGCGCAGGCCCGGCCCTTGAGCCGCTCGACGAGCTCGGCTCCGGGATCGGTGCCGCGGACCGGCACCAGGTCGACGTACCCGATCTCGGCGGCCTCGGTGAACGCGGCGAGCGCGTCGTTCATGTGCCGGAGCAGGCCGAGCAGGTCCCAGCGGGCACACGGGGTCGGTGCGGCGAGGTCGGTGCCGGCGACGAGCTGGAGCGAGGTGCGCGTGTAGCCGACGGCCCGCTCGAGCAGCTCGGGTCCGGCCAGGCGGCCGGGGGGCGGATCGGGCGACCCGGGCGACGCCCACCAGGAGGGCGAGGACATCGGTCAGGCCGGGACGCTGGTGGGGTCGTAGTCGGCGGGCAGCGAGGCCGGCAGGCCGAACAGCGCGAACAGCGACGCCTCGAAGAACGCGCCGACGTGCTCGACCCCGTCGGGACCGAGCGTGAGCACCTGCAGGTGGAACGGCGTGAAGGTGCCGTCCTCGCCGCGCATGTACAGGCCGTAGGCCGGCTGGCCGTTGGCGCGGGTGGCCAGCATCCGCATGTCGTGCACACCGCCGGGGCACTGCGTGTCGATGAGCCGGCCGATGTTCTCGTTGCCCTGGTACCACCCGGTGAACGGCGGCATCTCCCAGATCGCGTCATGGGTCAGCATCGCCACGATCGCATCGACGTCCTTCTCCCAGAACGCCTGCACGTAGCGGTCCAGCATCTCCTTCTGCTCCGGAGTCGGCTCGGCGACGGTGTCCTCGGTGAGGTGCGCCTTCTCCAGCGTCGCGTGGGCGCGCTGGAGGGCGCTGTTCACGGACGCGGTCGTGGTCTCCAGGGCCTCGCGCCACCTCGGCGGCCTTCCAGCGGAGCACGTCGCGCAGGATCAGCACGGCGCGCTGCCGGGCAGGCAGGTGCTGGAGGGCGGCCACGAAGGCGAGCCGGATCGTGTCCCGGTCGGTCACCACGGCGAGCGGGTCGGCGGCGGTGCCGGAGTCGAGCATCGTGTCGGGGACCGGCTCGAGCCACGGGATCTCGCCGTTCTCCTCGAGCGGGGCGCCGGCGTCGGCGGAGGGCGCGCCCAGGCCCGCGGGCAGCGGCCGCCGGTCGCGGCCCTCGAGCGCGGTGAGGCAGACGTTCGTGGCGATCCGGTACAGCCAGGTGCGCACCGAGGAGCGACCCTCGAAGCCGTGGTAGGCACGCCAGGCGCGCAGGTAGGTCTCCTGGACGAGGTCCTCGGCGTCGTGCACGGACCCGGTCATCCGGTAGCAGTGCGCGAGCAGCTCGCGACGGTAGGGGTCGGTGACCTGCGGGAAGTCCCGCTGCTCGGGCACCGTCTGCTGCCCTGCTTGGGGAACGGTCTGCGTCGTCATCGACAGCCTCCTCCGTGGACCGCGCCCAGCCTAGTTGCGAGCGCGCCTCATGGGTACCGACCGCGACCGGTCCGAGAACTCATCGGTCCGCGACCAGCGATCTGCTTTGACCGGCCCGTGTGACGCATGGTGCGATCCTCGCGTGAGAGACACGGGGACCCCGGCCACCGCTCGCCTCGCCGCACCGCTGGCCCTGATCCTGGCGGTGACCGGCTGCACCGGCGGTCCCGACGGCGAGACCGCCGAGGACGCCGCGGGCAAGCTCGCCACGGCGCTCACCGCCGGCGAGCTCACCTCCCTCTCGTTCACCGGTGGCACGCCCCGCGAGGCCCAGCGGCTCTGGACCACGGCCACCGAGGGGCTCGGGGACTCCAAGCCGCGGGTCGAGGTCGCCAAGGTGACCGACGGCGCCGACGGGAAGCCCGCCCAGGCGACGCTGTCCTACGTGTGGCGGCTGGCGGGCAGCAGCGAGCCCTGGACCTACCGCACCACCGCCCGGCTCACCCGGGCGGCGGACGGCGGCACGTGGCGGGTCGCGGCTCGACCCCGACCTCGTCTACCCCGACCTCGCCGAGGGCGGGAAGCTGCGGCTGACCGGCGTCGCGGCGGAGCGCGCCGACATCACCGGCGCCGGCGGCGCCACGCTCGTCACCGCCCGGCCGGTGATCCGGGTCGGCATCGACAAGACCCAGGTCCCGGACGCCCAGGTGGTGGCGTCGGCGCGGTCCCTCGCCCGGGCCCTCGACATCGACCCCGCGGCGTACGCCGACCGGGCCCGCACCGCCGGCGCGAAGGCGTTCGTCGAGGCGCTCGTGCTCCGGGCCGGGTCGCCCGAGGCGGAGGCGGCGATCAAGGCCGCCGGCGACGTCACCGGCGGCGGGGTCGTCCGCGACACGCTCCCGCTCGCGCCCACCCGCGAGTTCGCCCGCCCGGTGCTCGGCACGGTCGGCCCGGTGACCGCGGAGATCGTCAAGGAGTCGAACGGCGCCTACCGGGCCGGGGACGAGGCCGGCCTGTCCGGGCTCGAGCAGCGGTACGACGAGCGGCTGCGCGGCACGCCGGGCGCGACGGTGCAGGCCGTGGACGCGCAGGGCAGGGCCAAGCAGGTGTTCTCGGTGGACCCGCAACCGGGTGAGCCGCTGGCCACCACCCTCGACCGTCGCCTGCAGACGCTGGCGGAGCGGGTGCTGTCCGACGTACGCCCGGCCAGTGCGCTCGTCGCGATCCGGCCCTCGACGGGCGACCTGCTGGCGGTGGCCAGCGGCGCGGGCGGCGGCGGGCTGTCGACGGCGACCGTGGGCCGCTACGCGCCCGGGTCGACGTTCAAGGTGGTCACCAGCCTGGCGCTGCTGCGCAACAGCGTGGAGCCGACCTCGGTCCTCTACTGCCCGCGCAGCCTGGTCGTCGACGGCAAGAAGTTCGAGAACTACGACGACTACCCCGCCGGCGGCATCGGCCGCATCCCGCTGAGCACGGCGGTCGCGAACTCCTGCAACACCGCCTTCATCGGCGAGCGGGAGACCGTCGACCAGGCGGCCCTCGCCGACGCCGCGGCCTCGCTCGGCCTCGGCGTCGACCACGACCTCGGCTTCCCGGCCTACTTCGGGTCGGTCCCGGCGACCGATGCCGAGGCCGGCTCCGAGACCGGGCACGCCGCCTCGCTGATCGGGCAGGGCCGGGTCACCGCCTCGCCGATGGCGATGGCCGCCGTCGCCGCGTCGGTCGCCAAGGGCTCCGTCGTGGTCCCGAGGCTGCTGCCCGACCAGCCCGCCGACGACACCGCCCCGGCCAAGCCGGTGACCGCGACGGAGGCGGGACAGCTGCGCGGGCTGATGCGTGGCGTCGTCACCCGGGGGAGCGGGCGGTTCCTCGCGGACCTGCCGGGAGCCCCGGTGCTCGCGAAGACCGGCACCGCGGAGTTCGGCAGCAAGGAGCCGTTGCAGACGCACGCCTGGATGATCGGCATCCAGGGGGACCTGGCCGTCGCAGTGTTCGTCGACATCGGGGACTCCGGCTCCGGCACCGCCGGACCCCTGCTGGAGCGGTTCCTCCGCGGCGCCTCCTGAGTGCGCCTCCACCGGGGGGCAGATTCCCAGGGGCCCCTGAAAAACGTGCACACCCCCGACGTTGCAACATCGGGGGTGTGCCAGTTTCCCTGGGTCCCCTGGGAATCCGGCAGCCCGCCGGACCCCGACCTCAGCCGAGCTTGACGACCCGCGTCCCGCCGGCGAGCTTGTCGTGCCAGCCCTCGCGGATCGGCGAGTTGTGGATGGTGACCGCGATCAGGATGACGATCACCAGCTCGGCGACGCTGCCGACCAGACCGCCGACGACCGGGATGACCCCGAGGATGCTGAGGGCCGTCCAGAAGTTGCGCTTGAGTGCCTGCTCCGTGGTCGGCGTCGAGCCGTCCGGCCCCTGGGTCTGCAGCTTGAGCAGCATCTTGCCGAGCGTGCGGCCGTTGCGGGACTCCATCAGCGTGAAGTAGCCGAGGTAGAGCACCGCTGTGATCACCGCGCTGAGGGCCCGCGCCGCGTAGCCGGCGCCGGTGCCGAAGCCGTAGCCGTTCCCGCCACTGAGGCCGAACAGGCCGGCGACGATGATCGCGATGATGATCCCGTTGACGATGCCGAGCAGGATGAAGTCGATCAACCGGGCCAGGAAGCGCATCAGCAGGTCGGCGGGCTGGCCGGCACCGGAGACCGGTCCGCCGTAGCCGTACCCCGGCTGGCTCGGCGGCGCGGGTGCCGGCGGAGGTGGCGTGCCGGCGGTGGGAGGTGGCGTGCCCGGGGCGGACTGCTGGCCCTCGGGCGGCGGTGGAGGCTGGAAGCTGCTGCCCTCCGGAGGGTTCTGGGTGGAGTCGCTCATGGTGGTCCCTCGATTCTCCGCATGGTGGCGATAGCCCGGGGGCCGAGCGAACCCCCGACACCTCCGACGCTAGTGAACGTGTGAACGTTTGTCAGGGACGCGTGGAGGTGAACCGGGCCGGTCCAGGACCGGCGGACGATGAGATGTCAGCCTTTGCATCGGATTGCCTGGCCCCGGGTCTTGCCTCCCACGGGCCCGGCCCAGCAGGCTGTCCCGCGACGTGAGGGGAGCATCGATGCTCAGGTTCGACTACGGCGGCCGCAGCCACACCGGGCTGGTGCGCACCAACAACGAGGACTCCGGCTATGCCGGGCCCTACCTCCAGCTGGTCGCGGACGGGGTCGGCGGTGCCGCCGCCGGCGAGGTGGCGTCCGCGACCGCGGCCTACGTCACCAGCGCGCTCGCCAACCGGGTGGCCGCGACTCCTGGTGCCGACCTGGCCGGGCTGCTCGAGCAGGCGGTGCGGCTGACCCACGAGCAGCTCCGCGCGGGTACGGCGGCCGACCCGGCCCGCTTCGGCATGGGTACGACGCTGACGGTCCTGCTCACCGACGGGGAGCGGGTGGTCCTGGGGCACGTGGGGGACTCGCGCGCCTACCTGCTCCGTGACGGCGAGCTGACCCAGCTCTCCCACGACGACACCTACGTGCAGACGCTCGTCGACGCCGGGGTGCTCAGCCGCGAGGACGCCCGCCGGCACCCCCGGAAGAACGTCGTGCTCCAGGCCGTCGACGGCGAGCACCTCGCGACGCCGGACGTGCGGGCGGTCGACGTACGTCTCGGGGACCGGTTGCTGGTCTGCTCCGACGGCCTCACCGACCTGGTGGCCGACGACCAGGTCGCCGTCTGCCTGGCCCTCGCGGACCCCGACGAGGCCGCCACCGCGCTGGTGGACGCCGCGCTCGCGGCCGGCGGCGTCGACAACGTGACCTGTGTGGTCGCCGACGTCGTGGACGGCCCCCGGTTGGTGCCCGACGGACTCAAGCTCGGTGCGGCCGGCGACCCGTGGCTGGTCGTCGACCCCGCGGCCGTGCACGCCTGAGCAGCCACGAACGACGAGAGGGGCGGCCCCGGGTGACCCGGGACCGCCCCTCCTGCGTTGCTGCGTCGGCTACCGCACGACGCGGAAGCGCGCCGTCGTGCGGGTCGCGTCGGCCAGCGACCAGCCGAGGTAGCGCACCACCACGGCCTTCACACCCGTCGCCCGGTACGTCGGCAGGGTGACCGTCGCCTTGCCGTGCACGAGCCGGGCCAGGGCGACCCGCCGGTCCTTCGCCTGCACCGCGACGTAGCCGGTCACGGTCTGACCGGGAGCGGTCATCGTGATCGTCAGCCGCGGGTGCGTGCTACGGCGGTGGACGGCCCTGGGCCCGACCGACACCGTGGCCGCCGGCTTGGCCTTGACCACGGTGACGCGGACCGTCGTCGACGAGTCCTTGGTCGTGCCGGCGACACCGGTGTACTCCACGGACAGGTCGTGCGAGCCCGTCGTGGTGAACGCCTTCAGCTTGACCGTCGCGGTCCCGTTCGCGACCGCGGCGGTGCCGAGGTTGCGGCCGTCCTCGTAGACGTTGACCGTGCCGCCGCCGACCGGGGCGCCGCCCGCGGTCTTCACGGTGGCGGTGACCGTGGGCTTGGTGGCCCGCACCACGACACGGGACGGGGACACCGTCGCGGTGGTCGTGGTGTCCGCGGTCGGGTTCGCGGTCGCGGTCGCCGGGATGACGACCGTGGTGCCGCTCGGGCGAGCGGTGACCACGAACGTCGAGCCGGCCGGGATGGTCGCCGGTGCCGTGAACGAGACGGTCGCGCCGCCGGCGGTGACCGGGAACGTGCCGAGGGCCGTCTCGGTCGTGCCGGACTTCATGGCGACGTCGACGGTCGTGTTCGCCGGCGCGCCGAGCGAGGTCAGGTCCAGCTTGCTCAGGCTGAACGAGACCGCGTCACCCGCCCCGACGGACTCCGGGAACCCGGCGCCGTACACCTGGCGCCGCGCGAAGCTCGGCTCGAGCGCCGGCGACTGGTGGTTGCCCAGGTAGGCGAACCAGCCGTCGGTGTCGACCAGACCGGTGTCGGTGGCCGTGCCCTGCTTGAACGCCCGGAAGTTGTCACCGCCGGTGGCCAGGAAGGAGAACGTGCCGACCGTGTAGGTGCGGGCCAGGTCGAGCGGCTGCCCGCCGATCCGCACCGAGGTGACCCGCGAGCCCATCGGCTTGCTCGGGTCGAGCGTGGTCTGCACGTTGTCCGAGAGGCCCAGCTGCAGGAAGGACCGCGTCGGGATGGTGCCGTCCGCGTTGGTCTGCCACTGCTGCTCGAGGACCTGCTTGAGCTGGGCACCGGTCAGCTTGACGGTGAACAGGTTGTTCGCGAACGGCAGGACCGAGACGGCCTCGCCCTTCGTGACCGCGCCGTCGACGTCGGTGGCCGGGTTGTTGGTGCCGGTGTAGAGCAGCTCGGCCCGCAGGCCACCCGGGTTGACGATGCCGATCTCGGCGTTGCCGTACTGGCTGGTCGCCATGGTGTCGCGCAGCATGTTCGCCACGGTGTCACCGAGCGTCGACTCGTTGGTGCGGTCGTCGCGACCCGTCTTCGGGTCGGGCACGGTGTAGGTGCCGCCCGCGTTGGAGCCGCTCGTGTAGGCGGTGGTGATGTCGTGCCCGATCTGGCCGACCTTCGGCGAACCGGCCACGGACGCCTTGGCGATCGCCGCGCTCACGATCGTCCGCACGTCGGCGACACGCGGCCCGTAGGCGGCCACGACGCTGTCGTCGAAGATCGTCTGGTCCGCGGAGTCGGTCTTCTTGTCGCCGTTGAGGTCGGAGACGGTCAGCCGCGGGGTGAGGCCCGTGGTGTACGACGAGACGGCCTTGGTGTCCGCGTCGACGGTGAACGTGACCCGTCCGATCGTCTCGCCGTAGCTGCCCGGTCTGCAGGACCGGGCGGGTCTTGCCCGTGACGCCCGGCACGGGGGCGTCCCACGCGTACTGCTTGTGCGTGTGCGCGGTGAAGATCGCCGCCACCTTCGACGAGGTCTGGGTGACGATCTCCTTGAACACCGGGCTCGTGGTCAGCTCCTTGTCGAGCGTCGCGCCGTCGGGAGTGCCCTCGGGGGCGCCTTCGTGGTACTCCGCCACGACGATGTCGGCCTCGCCGTTGTCCGGGTCGCCGTCCTTGAGCTGGTCGGCCACCTCGTTGACGGAGGTCACCGGGTTCTTGAACTGCAGGCCCTCGATGCCCGACGGGGTGACCAGCGACGGGGTCTCCTGGGTGACGGCTCCGATGACGCCGACCTTGACCCCGTTGACCGTGACGATGTCGTAGGGCTGGAGCGCCCGGGTGCCGTCCGCCTGGAAGACGTTGGCGCCGAGGTAGTTCCAGTCCGTGGCGTCCGCGACCCGGGTCACCAGGTCCTGGTAGCCCTTGTCGAACTCGTGGTTGCCGACCGACGACTTCAGCTCGAGCTTGTTGAGCACGTCGATCGTCGGCAGGTCGCCGTCGGAGGACGACGCGAACAGCGAGGCGCCGATGTTGTCACCGGCCGAGAGCAGCGCCGACGCGCTGTCCGGGCCCGCGGCCTGGCGGAGCTTCTCGATGGTCGCGGCCCAGCCGACCGTGTTGCCGTCGATCCGACCGTGGAAGTCGTTGATGTTCAGCAGGTTGACGGTGACGTCCTTGTTCGCGCCCGGGGTGTCGAAGCCGACCACGAGCGGGTCGTGGTCGCTGGAGCGGAACTGGTCGGCGGTGTAGAGGTCGGTCGCGTTGTAGTTGTAGCGGCTGTACTCGAACGCCGGGGACTCGACCGAGTTGATGTTCCACACGTCCGCGCCGGTGACCTGCTTCAGCGCCGCCGGGTTGGCGAGCACGTGGTCGAGCGAGCCGACCACGCCGTCGAAGAGGTACGTCGACTCGTCGGTGAGCGTCGAGCCGATGTCGGTGAACCCGGCGTCGTAGAGGACCTGCATCGGGTCCTCCTTGGTGTAGGAGTTGAAGTCGCCGGTGAGGAACACCTGCTTGGTGTTCGAGCTGTCGGCGACGTCCTTCACGAACGAGACGAGCGCCTTGGCCTGCGCGACGCGGGAGGCGTTGGACGCACCCTGGCCGTCACCCTGGTCGGCGTCGGTCCCGCTGCCGGAGCCCTTGGACTTGAAGTGGTTGACGATCGCCACGAACTGCTGGTTGAGCTTGCCGCCCCGGGGACGGAAGACCTGCGCGAGCGGCTCGCGCGCGTTGGCGAACGCTGCGCTGCCGGTGAGGATCTGCGACGCGCCGACGGTCTCCACCTTGGCCGACTTGTAGATGAAGGCGGTGCGGATGGCGTCCTCCTCGGCCAGCGTCGGCCGGTACGCCGGGGAGGGAGCGGCGGCCCACACCTCGGAGCCGGCGTCGGCGTTGAGCGCGGCGACCAGGGTGTTCAGCGACTCGTCGCGCGGGTGGCCGAACTTCCCGGAGTTCTCGATCTCCTCGAGGGAGAGGACGTCGGCGCCGAGCGCGTTGATGGCCTTGACGATCTTGGCCTGCTGGCGCAGCCGATTCGCGTCGTTCCACGCGCCGCGGGCGTCGCAGGTCGGCTCGCCGGTCACGGTGCCGTTGACCGTGATCGGGTTCCCCGCACGGTCCTTGTTCGACGTGCAGTCGAGCACCGGGGTGGTCTCGTCGGCCGCGTCCCGGTTGACCGAGTCACCGGTGTCGGTGAAGTAGTTGAGCACGTTGAAGCTGGCGATCTTGAGGTCGCCGCCCACCGGCTCCGGCTTCGCGGTCCGCGAGTCGGTCGGGAACGTCGCCGGGGCCTGGCCGTTGGTGCCCGTCACCGGGGACGTCGGCTGGAAGCGGTAGGTGCCGAACTGGTAGTCCACGACCACCGGCTTGGTGAACGTGGCCTTGTCGCCGACGCGCACCGGGCCGCTGGTGAGGTAGGGCAGCGGGATGTTGCGGGCGTTGCCGCTGACGTAGCTGAGCGAGGCGCCGTCGTCGAGCGTGACCGCCTTGGCGGCGTTGGCGTTGGCGACCGCGGTCGCGCCGGCGCCCGGACGGGCCACGTCCGTGGGCTGGGGCAGCGTCTTGGTGCCGCGGGCCAGGCCGATCTCGCCGTACGCGTTCAGCGAGTAGTTGTCGGTGACGGTGTAGTCGCCGGCCGGGTTGACCAGCATGCCCTCGAGCGACTCGCGCTTCGCGCTGCTGCTCGGCCACACGACCGAGGACGCCTGCGGTGCGACGAACGTGTCGGACGGCTTGGTGACCGCGGACGGGTCGTCGGTGACGAGAGTGGTCAGGCCGAAGTTCTCGGTGACGACGCCGGTGACCTCGACCAGGGTGCCGGTCGCCGGCACCTCGCCCTGGGTGACGTTCTCACCGAGGTCGACGAAGACCGCGTCGGAGGTGGTGTGCGTGTCCAGGTCGAGCGCGCCGCCGGTGCCGGCGGTCTGGATGTACATGCCGTGCAGGCCGCCGGTCGGGTAGGCCGCCGTGACCACACCGCGCGTGGTCACGTTCTGGCCCTCGAGCGGGCTGGAGAAGCCGTCGCCCTGGATCTCCTCGATCGTCTTGGTGACCGGGGCCGGGGGCGGCGGGACGGGCTGGCCCTGCGGGGTGCCGCCGGTGGAGCTGGTGGTCACCGCGAAGTCGGCGGAGCTCACGTCGGTGTCGCCGTTGCCGGGGCGCTCGATCGACTTGGTGGTGCTCGGCGCCGGGGCACCCGCGGTGGAGCCGGTCGGGCCCTCCCAGGTGTTCGAGGCGCCGAAGCCGACCAGGTCGACGATCGCCGGGTTGGCGGCCGAGGCGCCGGTGGCGCCGGTCGCCGGGGCGGTGAGGGCGGCCTTCTGGTTCGCCAGGAAGACGGTGCCGTCGGTGCCGCTCAGGTTGACGCCGGTGTTGGAGGCGTTCGGCTTCTGCGGCAGCGCCGCGCCGTTGGCGCCGCTGGCACCGCCCACGAGGTAGTAGCCGCCCGCGGGCACGGAGCCCTTCAGCGTGATGACGCCGGTCGGGTCGGAGATGCCGGTCTTCGAGCGGTACTGGACCGACATGTTCGACACGTCGATCGACGCGCCGGTCGGGTTGTAGAGCTCGACGTAGTCCGTCTTCCAGGCGGCGCCGGTGTTGCCGCCTGCGCCGTACACCTCGCTGATGACGAGGCCGGTGCCGGCCGGGTTGGCCGACGCAGGAGCGGTGAGTGCGAGCGGGGTCGCGACGAGCGCCATGCAGACCGCCGCGACACCTCCTCTGCCCCAACGCCGTGATGACGTGCTGGTCACGCAGTTCTCCTTGGTGCGGGCAGCACGGACTGGCGCCTTGTGGGCATGGCCGGCTGCAGCCGAGTGGGTCAGGCGGGGAAGAGGGGGGTGGTCGACGGCGCGGACTGCACCGTCTCCCGAGATCACACGAAACCCCCCGGTGGTAAAGCCGCGGTGACGATAACCCAGATACCGGGCCGGCGGGAGAGAAATTGGTCCCGAAATGGTGAAGTTTGGGCGACGGCTACCGTGGCGCGATGGACCTCCCCCGGATCGGCACCCTGGAGTCCCTCCCCGCCCTCGAGCACCCGGACCTGCTCGGGCCCGACGGTGGCCCGCGCGCTGGCCGCGTGGGACTACGCCTCGGAGGTCGCGGTCGTCGAGATCGACCCGGCGCTGGCGGACACCGCGGCGATGACGGAGGCGTACGACGTCCCGCTGACCGCCTCCGCGAACTGCGTGGTCGTCTCCGGCCGCCGTGACGGCGAGGAGCGCGTCGCCGCCTGCGTGGTGCGCGCCGACACCCGCGCCGACGTCAACAACCTGGTCAGGCGGACCCTCGACGTGCGCAAGGCGTCGTTCCACGCGATGGAGCGGGCCGTCGAGGAGAGTGACATGGAGTACGGCGGCATCACGCCGGTCGGCCTGCCCGACGGCTGGCGGCTGCTCGTCGACGCGGCCTGCGTCGCCATCGACGTGGCGATCATCGGCAGCGGGGTCCGCCGCTCGAAGCTGCTGCTGCCGGGTCACCGGCTGGCCGACCTCCCCGGCGCCGAGGTCGTGGAGTCCCTCGGCCGCTAGCGGCCACGCGAGCCTCGTGGTCGAGGTGCCGAGTCCGATGGTCGAGGTGCGAGCTCACCCCGGCTGGTTGAGGTGCGAGCTCGCCCCGGCTGGTTGAGGTGCGAGCTCACCCCGGCTGGTTGAGGTGCGAGCTTGCGAGCCTCGAAACCACCCGGCCTCGGGCACAGAGCTTCGAGGCCCTCGCCTGGCGGCTCGGACACCTCAACGAGCCTTGACGGGCACCTCAGCCAGCGTGGGCGGCGGTGGCGAACGCCGCGGCCGCGGCCGCCTCCGCACGGGCCCGGTCGGCCGGCACCAGCCCGATCCGGGTGCGCCGGTCCAGCAGGTCGTCGGCGTCGAGCGCGCCCTCGTGGGTGACGCCCCAGAGCAGCTCGGCGGTCGTGGTCGGGATCCCGTCGGCGACCGGGGCCAGCAGGTCCGCGTCGTCCATCCCGAACGTCCGGCCGTGCGCGAGGAGGGCGGGCGCCTCGACGCCGTACCTCCGGACCAGCCGCGCCGGCGCCTCGACCCGGGCCAGCGCGTCGCGGGGTGCGGCGCCGACCAGGGGCAGTGCCTTCGTGCGGCACGGACCGGCCCGCAGCGGCGTCCGGGCCAGGACGAGGTCGACGGCGTCCTCGGCCATCCGCCGGTAGGTCGTCAGCTTCCCGCCGACCACGGTCACCACCCCGCCGGGCGACGCGAGCACCGCGTGCCGGCGCGACAGGTCGGCGGTCGAGCCGTCGGCGTCGAGGAGCGGCCGGAGCCCGGCGTACGCCCCGACCACGTCCTCGCGCCGCACCGGCCGCGCGAACGCGGCGCCGATGACGTCGACGAGGAAGCCGATCTCGGCCTCGCTGGGGACGGGGACGTCGGGGACGTCGCCGTCGACCGGCTCGTCGGTGAGCCCGACGTACACCAGCCCCTCCGGGCCGTCGGGCTGCGGCAGCGCGAACACGAAGCGGTTGGACTCGCCGGGCACCGGCGCCATCACCGCGCTGCCGAGCCCCTGGAACGTCTCGGCGCGCAGCACCAGGTGGGTGCCGCGCGAGGGCCGCAGCCGGACGTCGGGCACGAGGTCGCCGGCCCAGACCCCGGCGGCGTTGACCACCGCCCGCGCACGGATCGTCGCGGTGGTCGCCGGTCAGCTCGTCGCGGACCGTCGGCGCCCTCGCCGCTGAGCTCGGTGACCCGGGTCCGGGTGAGCACCCGGGCGCCGTGCGCGGCGGCCGTGCGGGCGATCGCGGTGACCAGCCGGGCGTCGTCCTCGAGCTGGCCGTCCCACGACAGCAGGCCACCGCGCAGCCCGTCGGCCCGCAGGCCGGGCGCCAGGGCGAGCGTCTCGGTGCGGGAGAGCCGCCGCGGCCGGGGGAGTACGTCGCGAGGTGTCCGCGCCGCGGCCCGGAGCAGGTCGCCGGCGCCGAGGCCGGCCCGCGCGACCCGGGCCTGCGACGGGGTCACCATCGGCAGCAGCGGGATCAGCATCGGCAGCGGCCGGGTCAGGTGCGGGGCGGTCGTGGTCAGCAGGATGCCGCGCTCGACCGCGCTCTCGTGGGCGACGCCGAGCTGCCCGTTGGCGAGGTAGCGCAGCCCGCCGTGCACGAGCTTGGAGCTCCACCGCGAGGTGCCGAAGGCGAGGTCGTGCGCGTCGACGGCGACCACGTCGAGCCCGCGGGCGGCCGCGTCGAGGGCGACGCCGGCGCCGGTGACGCCGAGGCCGACGACGAGCAGGTCGACCGTCGCGGCCGTCCGTGGCCTCGGACAGCTCGCGCGCCCGTCGTACGGCGGAGAGGGCGCTGTCCCCGCCGGGCCCGGGCACCTGGTGGCGGGTCATGCGCGGAGGTACCGCTCGACGAGGGCCCGCAGCTCGGCGTCGAAGGCCGCCTCGTCGAGCCGGTCGTCGGTCATCGTCGGGGCGGACAGCCCGAAGCCGTAGGCCGCGAGCAGCACCGACCGGGCGAGCAGGACCGGGTCGCCGTCGCGGATCGAGCCGTCCTGCTGGCCCTCGGCGATGCCGGCCTCGAGCAGTGCGAGCAGCCCCTCCTGGGTGCGGCCGCGCCGGTCGAGCAGGTAGGGCAGCAGCAGCTCCGGGTCGACGTGCACGATCTTCGCGAAGAGCTCGTTGTCGCGCAGCGCCGCCACGGTCGACGCGACCCCGTCGGCGAGCCGCGTCGAGCGGGCTGACAGCGGGATCGTCGGGGTGGTCGTCGACGAGCCCGGACCACTCCCGGGTCATCAGGTCGCCGAGCAGGGTCTGCATGTCCGGCCAGCGGCGGTAGATCGTCATCCGGGAGACGCCCGCGCGCCGGGCCACGTCGGTGAGCGTGCTGCGCTTCCAGCCGACCGCGACGATGCTCGCGCGCGCGGCGTCGAGGAGCGCGTCGTCGGGGGCTCGACGGGCCGCGCAGTGTCCGTGTTGCCGACACCACCCCGCGGGCGACTGTTACGAAGTGACGACATGTGTCACAGTGTAACTCATGACGACACCGATGCACTGGGCCCGTTGGGGCGACCCCGCCGCGGAGGCGCCGCTGCCCGAGGCGGCTCGCGGCCTGGTGGAGCTGGCCTTCGGCCCCGCCGAGGAGCACCCCACCGTGCCGCTGGCCGAGGTCCGGGTGCCCGAGCCCACGCTCGGCGACGACCTGCTCGACGCGCTGCGCGACCTGGTCGGCGCCGAGCACGTGCACACCGACCACGAGACCCGGGTGCGGCACACCCGCGGCAAGTCCACGACGGACCTGCTGCGGATGCGCGCCGGCGACGGCTCCGACGCGCCCGACGTGGTCGTCCGCCCCGCCGACCACGACCAGGTCGCCGCTCTCGTCGCCTGGTGCAGCGAGCACCGGGTCGCGCTGGTGCCGTTCGGCGGCGGTACGTCGGTCGTCGGCGGCCTCACGGCGCTGCGCGACGGGTTCGCCGGCGTCGTCTCGCTCGACCTGGCCCGGCTCGACCGGCTGCTCTCGGTCGACGCGGTCTCCGGGACGGCCGTGCTCGAGGCCGGCCTGCTCGGGCCGCGCGCCGAGGCAGCTGCTCGCCGAGCACGGGCTGACCCTCGGGCACTTCCCGCAGTCGTTCGAGTACGCCTCGATCGGCGGGTTCGCGGCCACCCGCTCCAGCGGCCAGGCGTCGTCGGGGTACGGCCGCTTCGACGCGCTCGTCGTCGGTCTCACCGTGGCCACCCCGCTCGGCACCCTCGAGCTCGGCAGCGCGCCGGCCACCGCCGCCGGTCCCGACCTGCGCGAGCTGGTGCTCGGCTCCGAGGGCGCGTTCGGCGTGATCACGTCGGTGACCGTGCGGGTCCGCCCCGTGCCCACGGTGAAGGTGTACGACGGCTGGCGGTTCGGCTCGTTCCGGGAGGGCGCCGAGGCGCTGCGCACACTCGCGCAGACCGGGGCCGCGCCGACCGTGCTGCGGCTGTCCGACGAGAACGAGACCGCGATCAACCTCGCCAAGCCCGACGAGGTGGGCGGCGCGAGCGGCGGCGGCTGCCTGATGATCACCGGCTACGAGGGCGAGAAGGGCGACCGTCGACCTGGCCCGCGCCACCGCGACCGTGCGGCTCATGGAGGCCGGCGGCACCCGCCTCGGCGAGGACGCCGGCGCACGCCTGGGCCGCGGGCCGCTTCCACGGTCCCTACCTCCGCGACTCGATGCTCGACGTCGGCGTGCTGGTGGAGACCCTGGAGACGGCGACGTTCTGGTCGAACCTGCGCACGGTGTACGCCGCGGTGTCGGGCGCGCTCACCGAGGCGCTCGACGGCGACTCCCCGCTGGTGCTCTGCCACGTCTCGCACGTCTACGAGACCGGCGCCTCGCTCTACTTCACCGTCGCCGCCAAGCAGCGCGGCGACGGGATCGCGCAGTGGGCCCGGGCCAAGGCGGCCGCCTCCGACGCGATGGTCGCGGCCGGCGCCACCATCACCCACCACCACGCCGTCGGGCAGGACCACAAGCCCTGGCTGGCCGAGGAGATCGGCCCCGTCGGCGTCGAGATGCTGCGGGCGGTCAAGGCGCGGCTCGACCCGCAGGGCGTGCTGAACCCCGGCGTGCTCGTCCCGTGACCGGCGCCGGTCGCGCGTTCCAGTTCCTGGTGAACCCCGCCTCGGGTGGCGGGAAGGCCCCGGCGGCCGCCGTACCCGTGGCGCGGCTGCTGCGCGACGCCGGCGCCCGCGTCGAGGTCACCTACTCCACCGGCCCGGTGGCGTGCGCCGACCTGGCCCGTGCGTCGGCGGCCCGCGGCGACGTCGTGGTCGCGGTCGGCGGCGACGGGATGCTCGCGTCGGTGGCCGGCGCGGTCGTCGACGCGGACGGCGTGCTCGGGGTCGTGCCGTCCGGGCGCGGCAACGACTTCGCCCGGATGCTCGGCCTGCCCGACCAGCCCGCCGACCTCGCGCGGATCCTCCTCGCGGGTGTCCCGGAGCGGGTCGACGTCGTCGACGTCGGCGGCCGCGTCGTGCTCGGCAGCGTCTACGCCGGCGTCGACTCGCTCGCCTCCGAGATCGTCGACCGGTCGCAGCGGCTGCCCCGGTCCGTGCAGTACCCCTACGCCGCCGTCCGCTCCGTCCTCGCGTTCACGCCCGCCTGCTTCACCGTCGAGGTCGACGGCGAGCGGCGCGAGGAGGAGGCGTACACCGTCGTCGTCGCCAACTCCGGCTACTACGGCGCCGGCATGCACGTCGCCCCCGACGCGTCCGTCACCGACGGGCTCCTCGACGTGGTCGTGGTCCGCGCCGCCTCGAAGCTGCGCCTGGTCCGGTCGATGCCGAAGCTGTACGCCGGCACCCACGTCGACCTCGACGAGGTCACGGTGCTGCGCGGCAAGGACGTCCGGCTCTCCGCCACCCGCCCGCTCACCGCCTACGGCGACGGCGAACGCCTCGCCCCCCTCCCACTCACCGCCTCCGTCCGTCCCGCCGCCCTCTCCGTCCTCCGCTGACCCGGCGCATCTGGTTGCGGTCACCACGCTGACCTGGCGCGTCTGGTGGCCGGATTCCCGCTGACCTGGCGCATCTGGTTGCAGAACCGATGCCGAGTTGGCGCGTTCGGCGACCCGTAGGGTGACGACGTGCCGACCCGGAGCCACCTCGCCGCCGCCGTACACGAGGCCTGCCACCTGACCGGTGAGTTCACTCTGCGGTCGGGTGCAACGGCCACGGAGTACTTCGACAAGTTCCGCTTCGAGGCCCGGCCGGACCTGCTCGCCGCCGTCGCGGACGAGCTCGCCCCGCTGGTGCCGGAGGGCACCGAGGTGCTGGCCGGGTCTGGAGCTCGGCGGCATTCCCATCGTGACGGCGCTGTCGCTGTCCACGGGTCTCCCGGCGGCGTTCGTGCGCAAGCAGGCCAAGCCCTACGGCACGCGTCGCCTGGCCGAGGGGGCCGACGTCGATGGCCGGCGCGTGCTGGTGGTCGAGGACGTCGCGACGACCGCCGGGCAGATGCTGCTGTCCACCAAGGACCTCCGCGACGCCGGTGCAGACGTCGGCCACGCCCTCGTGGTCATCGACCGGCTCGCCGGCGGCCGTGAGGCGCTGGCCGGGATCGGCGTCGAGCTGCACGCACTGTTCACCCGCGACGACCTGGGCTGACCGCCAGACGCGCCAAGTCGGCGTCGATCCCGCAACCAGATGCGCCAAGTCGGCGTCGATTCGGCCACCAGATGCGCCGGGTCAGCGGCAGGGGTCAGGGGAGCTGCCAGACGAGGATCTCGGTGGGGGCGGACGGCGGCGGTGACGCGGGGGGCGCCCTCGGCGCTGAACCGGGCGGCGTCGCCCTCGTCGAGCCGGCCGGCACCCTCGAGCGTCGACGGCGCCGCGGGCCACGAAGACGTGCAGCCGCGGCGCGTCCGGCAGCATCGACGGACTCACCGGGCGCGAGCCGCGCGACGTGCAGCGCCGCACCGGTCGTGTGGATCCGCACGGCCGCGTCGAGACCGGCGATCCCGGAGGCCAGCGGCGTCAGCCCGTGCGGCGACGACCGCCGCCAGGTCGTACGACGGACGCAGTCCCGGCTCGTCCGGGAGCACCCACATCTGCACGAACCGGGTCGGCTCGGCGGCCCCGGGGGCGTCGTTGCGCTCGCTGTGCCGCACGCCCGAGCCGGCCGACAGCCGCTGCACCTGACCGGGCCCGACGACGCGCGAGTGCCCCTGCGGAGTCCTGGTGCACCAGCGACCCGGACAGCACCCAGGTGACGATCTCGAGGTCGGCGTGCGGGTGCAGGTCGTAGCCGTGCCCGGCGCGACCACGGTCGTCGTTGTGCGCGACGAGCACCGCGTGCCCCACGTTGGCCGGGTCGTAGTGCTGCCCGAACGAGAACGAGTGCCGCGTCGTGAGCCGGGAGCCTCGGTCGTGAACCGCGACCCCGCCCGTCGTACGTCGACCACGGACTCAGGCTAGGCACCTCGTCGGCGACCACCGTCGAGGAGAGCCGGCCGTGCTTCGCGACGTACTGTGCGCGGTCGGCCGCCGCGAACACCCGGTGCGGGGTGAGCGTCGTGCCGTGCGTGACGGTGACCGTCGCGGCACCGGCCGAGACACCGGCGCCGGAGCCGAAGCGCCAGGTGCGCCGGCACAGCCGGTCGGCGATCTCGACCACGGCGACGGGGTCGTGCCCGTTCGACCAGCACGGTGAACTCGTCACCGCCGACCCGGGCGACGAGGGTTCCGGCGAGGCGGCCGAACTCGGTGGTCAGGGCCCGCGCGACGGACTGGATGAGCTGGTCGCCGGCGAGGTGGCCGAGGGTGTCGTTGACCTGCTTGAGCCGGTTGATGTCCAGCGAGACGACCGTGACGGTGCGCCGGACGCCGGGCGCGACGTCGAAGGCCTGCGCCGCGCGCTCGTCGAGGGCGCGCCGGTTCAGCAGCCCGGTCAGCGGGTCGCGGTAGGCCAGCGCTCGAGCGACTCCTCGCGCAGCGACCGCGAGATCGCGCCGCCGAGGATCGCCATCAGCGCCTCCATGTAGGACATGTCGAGGCTGCCGAAGTCCTGGTCGCCCCGGCTGCGGGTGGCGTAGAACTCGCCCCACAGCTGGCCGTCGACGATGATCGGCGACCCGATCGCGCAGTGCTTGCCGAGCTCCCTGAGCAGCAGCGCGCTCGCGCCGGTCGCTGGTGGGGTCGTCGAGGGAGGCGCGCCAGGCCCGCAGCTCCTGGGCCAGCACCGCGCAGGTCTGCGAAGTCGCTCCATGTCGTAGACCTCGTTGTCGGGCCACCGCTCCTCGGTCGGCCCGAGGTCGCCGACGTTGACGATCGTGCGCACGGTGCTGGTGCCGGGCTCGAGCCGGCTGACCGAGACGCTCGCGGCGTCCAGGGACGAGCCGGGCCTCCTCGGCGGCGATCTCCAGCAGCCGGAAGAGCTCCTCGGAGCGGCCGAGGGCGCGCGCCATGTCCGCAAGGCTGCGGATGCGCGTCTCCTGCACGGCTGGCACCACGAGGTCGCTCCTTCCCGGTCGAGGTGTCCACCTATGCATTCGGTCGCGGCCGGCCCTCGCTGCAGCCCCCCGGCGGTTTCTGCACGATCGCCGGGCCCGACCTGTCCGGTTGCCACTGGTATGACCCGGAAAGATCATCCGCCGGCTAGTCCCCCTGCCTAGCCAGGTCGGCACCTGCTCCCGCGACCCGGGACGGGTACGCAACGGTCCCCGCCGGACCGTGGAGATCTGTCAGGGTGTGCCCATGACGTCCGTGCCCGACCTGCCCCGTCTGCCCGCCGGCTTCCGTTTCGGCGCCAGCACGGCGGCGTACCAGATCGAGGGCGCCGCCGACGAGGACGGCCGCGGGCCCAGCGTGTGGGACACGTTCTGCGCCCGGCCCGGCACCATCGCGGACGGCAGCAGCGGCGCGGTGGCCTGCGACCACTACCACCGCTACCCCGAGGACGTCGCGCTGATGAAGGACCTCGGGATCGGCGGCTACCGGCTGTCGGTCGCCTGGCCGCGGATCCAGCCCGAGGGCAGCGGCCGCGCGAACCCGGCCGGCCTCGCGTTCTACGACCGGCTGGTCGACACGCTGCTCGAGGCCGGCGTCCGGCCGATGGTCACGCTGTTCCACTGGGACCTGCCGCAGGCCCTCGAGGACCGCGGCGGCTGGCTGCAGCGCGACACCGTCGAGCGGTTCGCGGAGTACGCCACCCTGGTCGGCATGCGTCTCGGTGACCGCGTCGAGCACTGGTGCCCGGTCAACGAGCCGAACATCGTCACGATGCTCGGCCACGCGCTCGGCGTGCACGCCCCCGGCAGGCAGCTGATGTTCGACGCCCTCCCGGTCGCCCACCACCTCAACCTCGCGCACGGACGCGCCGCCGCGGCGCTGCGCGCGACCGGCGCCCGCAGCGTCGGCACCGCCAACAACCACGCGCCGGTCTGGGCGGCGACCGACGCCCCCGAGGACGTCAACGCGGCCGCGTTGTACGACGTGCTGCTCAACCGGATCTTCGCCGACCCGATGCTGCTCGGCCGCTACCCGGACGGCTTCGCCGACCTGATGCCCGGACCGGTCGCCGAGGACCTCGCCGTGATCAGCGCACCGGTCGACTTCTACGGCGTCAACTACTACAGCCCGGCCCGGGTCGCCGACCCCGCGTCGCCGATCCCACCCGCGCCCGGCGTCGCACTGGAGAACGCGCCGTTCAAGGTGGTCGAGGTCGAGGGCTACCCCCGCACGGCGTTCGACTGGCCCGTCGTACCCGACGGTCTGCGTGAGCTGCTGGTCGGCCTCAAGACGGCGTACGGCGAGAAGCTGCCGCCGATCTACATCACCGAGAACGGCTGTGCGTACGACGACACGGTCGGCGCCGACGGGGCGGTGCACGACGACGACCGGGTCGCGTACCTCGACGCCCACCTGCGGGCGGTGGCGCAGGCCGTCGACGAGGGGGTCGACGTCGCCGGCTACTACACGTGGTCGATGCTCGACAACTTCGAGTGGGCCGAGGGGTACACCAAGCGCTTCGGCCTGGTGCACGTCGACTACGACACCCAGCGGCGCACCCCCAAGGACTCCTTCGCCTGGTACCGCGACGTGATCGCCGCGCACGCCGCCCGATGAGCCACCGGTGACCTCGCCGCTCACCCCGCCGCCGCTGGCGCGGCCGGTGTCGGCACTCGCCGAGCCGGTGGAGCCCGTCACCCGGCGGTGGGTCACCTCCGTCACGCTGGCCGGGCTCGGCCTGTGGGCCGGCTTCTTCGGGCCGATCCAGGTGCTGCTCGCCCAGCAGGCGCAGGTCGTCTCGCCGGGCCACAAGGAGCTCGTCTTCGGCGTGGTGACCGGGGTCGGGTCGGCGGTCTCGGTGGTGGCGAACCCGTTGTTCGGGGCGCTGTCCGACCGGACCACGTCGCGGTTCGGCCGGCGGCTGCCGTGGGTGGTGGCCGGCGCGGTGTTCGGCGCCCTGGCCCTGGTGCTGCTCGCGACCGCGCACTCGGTGCTCGCGATGGTGCTGGCCTGGGGCCTCGCGCAGGCGTCGTTGAACGCGATGTTCGCGGCGCTCACCGCGACCGTCCCGGACCTGGTGCCGGTCCGGGACCGCGGCGTCGTCGGCGGCTGGGTCGCGGTGTCGCAGACCCTCGGCATCGTCTCCGGGGTCGGCATCGCGACCGTGACGGGCGGGATCGCGGCCGGCTACTACGCCACCGCGGCGGCGGTCGTCGTGCTCGCGGTGCCCTACGTGCTCGGCAGCCGGGACGTCGCGCTGCCACGCTCGCTGCGGCCGGCGTTCTCGGCGCGGGAGTTCCTCCGCAGCTTCTGGGTGTCGCCGCGGCGGCACCCCGACTTCGCGTGGGCCTGGCTGACGCGGTTCCTGGTCAACCTCGGCAACTCGCTCGGCACGCTGCTCCTCTACTTCTACCTGCAGGACGCCGTCGACTACCCCGACCCCGAGTCCGGCGTCTTCGTGCTCACCGTCGTCTACGCGGTCTTCATCGTCGCCAGCACGGTGGTCTTCGGGCTGTGGTCCGACCGGCTGCGGCGACGCAAGGTGTTCGTCGTGGTGTCCGGGGTCGTCACCGGGCTCGGCGCGCTGATCCTGGCGATCGTGCCGACCTGGCCCGGGGCGCTGGCCGGGGCGGTGGTGTTCGGCATCGGGTACGGCGTCTACCTCTCGGTCGACTTCGCCCTGTGCACCGAGGTGCTGCCCGCCGCCGAGGCCCGCGCCAAGGACCTCGGCGTCATCAACATCGCGGTCGCGCTGCCGCAGGTCTTCGCGCCGTTCGTCGGCTCGTTCCTGGTCGCGAACGCCGGCGGCTACGTCACGCTGTACGCCGTCTCCTGCGCCGTCTGCGTCCTCGGCTCGGTGTTCGTCCGCAACATCCACGGCGTCCGCTGACCCACCCACGCCCCGTCGACCCGGGCCATAGTTCCGGTCGACCCGGGTCATAGTTCCGGTCGACCCGGGTCATAGTTCCGGTCGACCCGGGTCGAAGTTCCGGTCGACCCGGGTGACATTCACGGCTGGCCGGACCCGGCTGACTCTCCGGCTGACGGGAAGCGACCCCGGCTCGACGGGAAGGAATCGACCCGGCTCGGCGGGGAATTTGACCCGGGTCGGCGGGGAATTTGACCCGGGTCGGCGGGGAATTTGACCCGGGTCGGCGGGGTCAGGAGGTCGAGCGGGTGAGCGCGACGGTCAGGGTGCCGGTGTTGTCGCGGTGGTCGAGGTCGAGCACCGCGAAGCCGGAGCGGGCCGTTCTTGGTGGCGGTGAACGTCGCCGTGTACGCGTGGTCGCCGGCGCAGGCCGTCGTACCGGTCGCCGGACGCCAGGACGACGCGCTGGCCGTCGACCCACAGCTCGAGCGGCTCCTGGCGGGAGCAGCACGGACGGGTCGGAGGTGACCCAGCCGGAGCCGGTGGCCACGCAGGACGCGTCGGCGTCGGTGCTGCCGGACTTGTAGGTCCCGCGCGCGGTCATCGTGACCTTCTGGCCGGCCTTGACCTTCATCGCCGACACGGTGCCGGTCGGCGTGGCGGTGCTGACGCGTGACGGTCTCGCTGCGCTGCGTCCACGGCGTGGTCGCGGCCGGGGTCTCGGCGGGCGCGGCCTCGGGGTGGCGATCGAGGTGAGGCGCTGCACGGTGACGGTCACCTGCCCGGCGTCGTCGCTGCGGGCCAGCGGGTCCCAGAGCGCGAGCTCGAGGCGCCCGGAGCGGGTGGCGGTGTACGTCGACGTGTGCGACCGGCTCGCGCAGAGCGGAGCCGCCGTTCGTGGCGTCGCCGTCGAAGGCGACGCCGTCGACGTACAGCCGGCCGTGCGCCTGGTCGGGCACGGTCCGCTCCAGCGACGCCTGCGACCACCAGGTGCCGCCGACGGACAGGCAGCGCCCGTCGGTCGCGACGCCCTCGCCGAGGTCGGCGGACCCGTCGACGGTGAGCCGGTACTCCGCGCCCTGCTCGAGCGCGCCGGCGGTGAGCACGGTGCCGCTCGCGGCGGGGACGGCGACGGTCTCGCTGACCAGGCCGGTCCCGTCCTGGGCCGCGGTCACGGTGGGCGCCGCGGCCAGGGTGGGCACGACGGGCAGGCCGGAGGTGACGTTGGTGGTGCTGCGGGAGACCAGCACGCGCAGGGAACCGGTGGCGCCGGTCGGCTTGTTCGCCACCTGGAGCTTGAGCGGGCCGGTGACCTTGGGCTTCACCGTGCAGCGCGTAGACGTGGGTGGCCCGGCAGGTCTTGGCGCTGATCGGCTTGCCGTTGACGAGCAGGTTCAGCGAGCCGTGCGTGCGGGCCACGTCGGTGGCCGGGTAGGGCGCCCAGCCGCGCGCGCCCGGCGACCAGCGGCAGGACGCGTCCGCCACCTGGGTCGGGGTGCCGTAGCCGTAGAGGCCGGCGGCGGTGACCTTGTAGGCGTAGCCCTTGCGCAGCTTGAAGCCGGTGGTCTTCACGGCGCCCTTCGGGCTGACCGTGACGGTGACGAACGGCCGCTTGCGCAGGTCCAGGATGCCGGTCGAGGTCTTCGGCACCAGCGGCACGCTCGGCGCGACGACCGGCGTGGTGTGCCGGTCGGGGGCCGGTGGTGGTCGTGCCGGTCGTGGTCGGGGCCGTGGTGGTCGGTCGTCGGCCGGTCGGTCGCCGGTCGGGGGCACCGCGGTCCCGCCGGTGTACCAGCTGGTCAGGCCGTTGCCGCCGGCCCGGCTCAGCGAGATGTGCACGTGGTTGCGGTGCCGCAGCGTGTCGGAGCACGAGCTGAGCACCTTGCAGGCCTTGTAGTCGCGGGCCTTGAAGCCGTAGTACGACGAGTAGATGTGGTCGTTCCAGATGAGGTACATGATGCCCATCCGGCGGGCCAGCGCGTCGGGGTTGCCCTCGGCGTCGGTGGCGAAGATCTTCGCGAAGAAGTCGGCCACGAACGCCCGGTCGCGGGCGGAGCTCGACGTTGACCGCCCAGTCGAAGGCGCGGCCCTCCTTGTGCTCGGAGACCCCGCCGTCGTTGCAGGAGCGGGAGATGCCGAGCGAGCCGCTGCCCGGGTACTGCTTCTGCAGCCACACCGACAGCTTGAGCGTGCCCGGCTTGGCGTTCGGCGAGCAGTTGGTCTGCGGGTCGTAGGTCGCGAAGTCCTCGATCGGGACCGCGGACGCGGCGGCCGGCACCAGCACGACCAGCGCCACCGCCAGCGCGAGCAGCCGGCCGAGCACGCGTCGGTGCGAGGTCGGGACGGACGACGTACGGGCAGGCCGGAAGTGCATGTGCGCGAGATCCCCCAGGTGAGTGCTGTGATGGTGCTGTCGTGTTCATCGGCCGGCCGGGTCCCGGACCTGAGGTTTCGGGCCGGTTCTCGGCAAAAAAGCCGGCTTCCGACGGTATGTCTCCTTGACTTTCCTGTCCGGCGTTTACTCACACAGGTCGGTTTCTGTCCCGTCCGCACCACGCGAGAGGCGTCGTACGGCGCGCCCTAGGCTGGCCGCATGCGCAAGACACTGCCCGTCACGCTGGGCGATCCTGATGGTCGTGATCGGGGCGATCTGGACGCTCCAGGGCCTCGGCTACGTCAAGGGCAGCCCGATGACCGGGGTGGAGCTGTGGGCGATCCTCGGCCCGCTCGTCGCCGGGCTCGGCGTCGCTCTCGCCTACGTCGGGTTCCGCGGCCGCCGTGACGCCGACCCGTCACCTCGAAGGCAAGGTCGGCGGCGTGTCGCAGGTAGTGACGGGTCAGAGGGCCGCGGCCAGCTCCGTGCCCTGCTTGATCGCGCGCTTCGCGTCGAGCTCGGCCGCCACGTCCGCGCCACCGATCAGGTGCGCCGTGACGCCGGCCGCGACGAGCTCGTCGTAGAGCGAGCGGACGGACTCCTGGCCCGCGCAGACCACGACGGTGTCGACGTCGAGGACCTGGCGTCTCCTCGCCCACCGTGACGTGCAGGCCGTCGTCGTCGACCCGGTCGTAGGTCACGCCCGGGCACGAGGTGCACGCCCGAGTCCTTGAGCACCGCGCGGTGCGCCCAGCCCGACGTCTTCGCGAGGCCCTTGCCGATCGGCGTGGTCTTGCGCTGCAGCAGCCACACCTCGCGCGCGGGGGTCCGCGGCTTCTTCTCGGTGATGCCCGCCGGGGTGCAGCGCCGGGTCGCCGACGCCCCAGTGCGCCATCCACTCGTCGAGGTCCTCGGGACCGTCCGGTGTGTGCGTGAGGAACACGCTCACGTCGACGCCGATGCCGCCGGCGCCGACGACCGCGACCCGTTGCCCGACCTCGACGGCTCCGGAGATCGCGTCGGCGTAGGACACGACCTTCGGGTGGTCGGCGCCGTCGAACGTCGCGGCCCGCGGCGTGACGCCGGTCGCGACCACCACCTCGTCGTACGCCGTCAGGTCGTCGGCGGACGACCGCCGTCGACAGGCGTACGTCGACCCCGAGCACGTCGAGCCGGCGGGAGTAGTAGCGCAGCGTCGAGGCGAACTCCTCCTTGCCGGGGATCGCCATCGCCAGCCGGAACTGGCCGCCGATCGCGGGCGAGGCCTCGAACAGCGTCACGGCGTGCCCGCGCTCGGCGGCCGACACGGCGGCGGACGAGGCCGGCCGGTCCCGCGCCGACGACGGCGACCCGGCGGGCCCGACGCGTCGGGCGCGAGCACCAGCGTGGTCTCGCGGCCGGCCCGCGGGTTGACCAGGCAGGACGCGCGCTGGTTGGAGAACGTGTGGTCCAGGCAGGCCTGGTTGCAGCCGATGCAGGTGTTGATCTCGTCGGCGCGACCGGCCGCGGCCTTGTTGACCAGCGTCCGGGTCGGCCAGGAACGGCCGGGCCATCGAGACCAGGTCGGCGCCGCCGGAGGCGAGGATCTCCTCGGCCACCTCGGGGGAGTTGATCCGGTTCGAGGCGCACACCGGGATGCCGACCTCGGGCCGCAGCCGGGCGGTGGTCGCGGCCCAGGCGGCGCGCGGGACCTGGGTGATGATCGTGGGCACCCGCGCCTCGTGCCAGCCGATGCCGGTGTTGATCACCGACGCGCCGGCCTCCTCGACCTTGCGGGCCAAGGTGACGGTCTCGTCCCAGGTCTGGCCGTCGGGGACGAGGTCGAGCAGCGACATGCGGTACATCAGCAGGAAGTCGTCGCCGAGCGCCTCGCGCACCCGGCGGACCACCTCGACGGGGAAGCGCATCCGGTTCTCCGCCGAGCCACCCCACCGGTCGGTGCGCCGGTTGGTGTGCGGGGCGAGGAACTGGTTGATGAGGTACCCCTCGGACCCCATCACCTCGATGCCGTCGTACCCGGCGCGCCGGGCCAGCCGGGCCGCGTCCACGTAGTCGTCGATGGTCCGCTCGACCGCGCGCGACGACAGGGCGCCGGCCTTGAACGGCGTGATCGGCGACTTGGTCGCGGACGCCGAGACGTTGAGCGGGGTGTAGCCGTAGCGGCCCGCGTGCAGCACCTGCAGCAGGATCGCGCCGCCCTCGGTGTGCACCGCGTCGGTGACCTGGCGGTGCGCGTCCGCGTGCCGCGCGCCTCGTCATCATCGAGCCGAACGGCAGCAGCCAGCCGCGCACGTTGGGCGCGTAGCCGCCGGTCACGATCAGGCCGACGCCGCCGCGGGCACGCTCGGCGAAGTAGGCCGCGAGCTCGGGCAGGTGCCGGGCGCGGTCCTCCATGCCGGTGTGCATCGAGCCCATGACCACCCGGTTGCGCAGGGGTACGCCGGCCAGGGTGACCGGCTCGAGCAGGTGCGGGTAGGGGCTCATGCGGTGCCTCCGGTGTGGGCGTCGAGGTACTCGGTCAGCCAGTCCACCCAGAACTGCTCGAGGCGGATGCCCCCGCGCAGCACGAGCCGGACGTCGAGGTCGTGGTCGTCGGTGCTCGGCGGCAGGTCGGCCGCGAGCTTCTCGTAGTGCGCGAGCCGGGTGACGTGCTCGGCTCGGTGCTCGGCGACCTGGGCGAGGACGGCCGCCCGGTCGCCGTACGACGCGGCCCGGAGCTTCACGGCCACCTCGCTGCGGAACTGCTCCATCGGGGTGGGTGCGGCGATCCACCGCTCCAGCTCGCGGCGGCCGGCCGCGGCCACGGCGTACACCTTCTTGTCCGGCCGCCCGGACTGCGCGACCGCCTTCGAGCGGACCCAGCCGTCGGCCTCCATCCGGGCCAGCACCCGGTAGATCTGCTGGTGGGTGGCGCTCCAGAAGAACCCGATCGAGCGGTCGAAGCGGCGGGTCAGGTCCAGCCCCGACGCGGGGCGCTCGGAGAGCGACACCAGGATCGCGTGCTCGAGGGCCATGCGCCTCACTGTGCCGCACCCGACCCGACCTATGCAACGAGTTGCAAGGGTGAGGTGCTTCACGTGGTGTCCGGGGTCGAGCCCTCGGGGTAGCCGCAGATACCCCCTAGGGGTATAGTGCGGCGCATGGACCACCCACATCGCCACGACGCGTCCTGGAACACCGCGGTCTCCGCGACCCTGCACTGCCTCACCGGCTGTGCGATCGGCGAGGTGCTCGGCATGGTGCTGGCGACCTGGTGGGGCTGGGCGAACGGCCCGAGCATCGCGCTGGCCGTGGTGCTCGCGTTCTTCTTCGGCTACCTGCTCACCAGCGCCGCGGTGCTCCGCTCCGGCGGCACGCTGCGTACGGCGGTCACGGTCGCGCTCGCGGCCGACACGGTCTCGATCCTGGTGATGGAGATCGTGGACAACCTGGTGATCGTGCTTCGTGCCCGGTGCCCTGCACGCCGGCCTGGGCGACCTGCTGTTCTGGGCCTCGCTGGCGTTCTCGCTGGTCGTCGCGTTCGTGGTCACGGTCCCGGTGAACCGCGCGATGATCGCCCGCGGCAAGGGCCACGCCGTCGCGCACGCCTACCACCACTGAGGCGTCGACGGCTGTGGGTCTCGAGGCAGTCGCCCTAGGGGGCTCGGGCACCTCAACCAGCGACTGATGACAGCGGTGCTGTCACAATCGCGGCCATGACGTACGCACTCGGGCAGGGCACCGGGCCGCTGAAGGGCGTCCGGGTCGTCGAGATCGCCGGGATCGGTCCCGGCCCGCACGCCGCGACGCTGCTGGCGGACCTCGGCGCCGACGTGATCCGGGTCGAGCGGCCGGGCGGAGCGCTGAGTCCGGGCACCCGCGAGACCGACCTGCTGACCCGGGGCCGGCCGAGCGTGGCGCTCGACCTGAAGCGGCCCGAGGCGGTCGAGACCGTGCTCGCGCTCGTCGAGAACGCCGACGTGCTGCTCGAAGGGATGCGGCCCGGCGCCACCGAGCGGCTCGGGCTCGGGCCGGACGAGTGCCTGGCCCGCAACCCGCGGCTGGTCTACGGCCGGATGACCGGCTGGGGCCAGGACGGCCCGCTCGCCAAGGCGGCCGGGCACGACATGAACTACATCTCGATCGCCGGTGCGCTGCACGGGCTCGGGCAGGACGCCGGACCGTCCCCATTTCCCGACCAACCTGCTGGGCGACTTCGGTGGCGGGTCGACGTACCTCGTCATCGGGGTGCTCGCCGCCCTCCTCGAGGCCCGCGCCAGTGGCCAGGGGCAGGTCGTGGACGCCGCCATCGTGGACGGCACCGCGCACGTGTCGGCGATGTTCGCCGGCATGCTGGCCGGCGGGTTCGCGCACGAGCGGCGCGCGGCGAACCTGCTCGACGGCGGCGCGCCGTACTACGACGTCTACGAGACCGCCGACGGCCGGCACATGTCCGTCGGCGCGCTCGAGCCGCAGTTCTACGCCGTGCTCGTGGACCTGCTCGGCCTGACCGACCTGCCCAGCCGCGACGACCTCGCCCAGTGGCCGGCGATCAAGGCGGCGTTCACCCGGCGGTTCAAGGAGCGCACCCAGGCCGAGTGGACCGAGGTGTTCGACGGCACCGACGCGTGCGTGGCGCCGGTCCTGCCGCTGACCGAGGCGGCCGAGCACCCGCACCTGAAGGCCCGCGGGACGTACGTCGACCGCGACGGCGTCCTGCAGCCCGCCCCCGCACCGCGGTTCTCCCGCACCGAGGCGACCCTCACCACGGGACCGAGCAGTCCCGGTGGCCAGACCCGCGAGGCGCTCACCGCCTGGGGGGTCGCGGACGTCGAGGCGCTGATCGACTCCGGCGCCGCCGTCCAGCTGTAGGGCCCAACGGGTGGTCGAGCTTGTCGAGACCACTCACCGGTGATCTCGACGAAGCTCGATCAACCGGGGACCGGGCGGTCACCGCGTCCGGCGGCTGATCGTCTCCCGCTTGGTCTCGTTGACCGCGGACTCGTAGGCCGTCACCAGGGCCTGCACGGTCACCGGCTTGAACTTCTCCACCAGCTCGCGCAGCTGCTCGGGGGTGGAGTCGCCGTCCTTGTAGGCCGGCCACACCTGGGTGCGGAACAGCTCGGTCAGCTCGTCGGCGACCTGCCGGCCGTGCTGGGTGAAGATGTCCTGCGCGGCGAGCGCGGCGTCCAGCGGCATCCCGAGGTCGAGGAGTGCGACGCCGACGGACAGGTGCGCGATCGCGACCTGGTACTTCCCCTGCTTGGTCGGGAACACGATGCCGAGGGCGTTCAGCGTGTCGAGGTCGTCGTCGGACAGCGGCCGCCCGGCGCGCCGGCCGAGCTCGCGGCGCGACAGCGTCTCCGGCAGCTCGGCCATCCACGGCGCGAGCAGCGTGCGGTGCAGGGCGATCGTCTCGGGGGTGGCGTCGACGGGGATCTTGGCGAGGTACTTCTCGATCGCCGACAGCGTGAACCCGTGCGCCTGCAGCTCGCTGACCAGCTCGAGCCGGGCGACGTGGTCCGGCGTGTAGTAGCCCGACCTTCCGCGGCGGATCGGCGGCGGCACCAGCCCCTTCGTGGCGTAGAACCGGATGTTGCGCACGCTCATCCCGACGCGGCGCGTCAGCTCGTCGAGGGTGATCAGCTCGGCGGCGACTTCGGCTGGCTGTGACGCTCGCGGGGACATGGGGCCCTTCAGGGTCGGAGGGGTCGTGCATGGCCCGTCGTACGGCGGTCCGGGAGACCGGGATCACACGGCCGGGCAGGTTGACGACGTTAACAGTATGAGTGTCACAATCGAGGAGCAGCCCCGTCCCCGACAGTCTGGACACCAGAGCATGGCCGAGCAGCCGCAGGCATTCGTGTACGACGCGATCCGCACCCCGCGCGGGAAGGGGAAGGCCAACGGCTCCCTCCACGAGGTGAAGCCGGTCGACCTGGTGGTGGGGCTGCTCGACGAGGTGAAGACGCGCAACCCGTCCTTCGACCCGGAGCGCGTCGACGACGTCGTGCTCGGTGTGGTCAGCCCGGTCGGCGACCAGGGTGCCGACATCGCGAAGACCGCGGCGCTGGCGGCCGGCTACCCCGAGACCGTCGCGGGCGTGCAGCTCAACCGCTTCTGCGCCAGCGGCCTGGAGGCCGTCAACCAGGCCGCCATGCGGGTGCGCTCCGGCTTCGAGGACCTGATCCTCGCCGGCGGCGTCGAGTCGATGTCGCGGGTGAAGATGGGCTCCGACGGCGGCGCCTGGGCGATGGACCCGCGCACCGCGCTGGACACGTCGTTCGTGCCGCAGGGCATCGGTGCCGACCTGATCGCCACGATCGAGGGCTACAGCCGCGAGGACGTCGACACGTTCGCCACCGAGTCGCAGGCGCGGGCCGCGAAGGCGCAGGCCAACGGCTACTTCGACCGCTCGGTGGTCCCGGTCAAGGACATCAACGGGCTCACCGTGCTGGACAAGGACGAGTTCATCCGCCCCGGCACCACGGTGGAGAGCCTCGCCGGGCTCAAGCCGTCGTTCGCGCAGATCGGCGACCAGGGCGGGTTCGACTCGGTGGCGCTGGAGAAGTACCACTGGATCGAGGAGATCGACCACGTCCACCACGCCGGCAACTCCAGCGGCATCGTGGACGGTGCCGCGCTGGTCGCGATCGGCACGGAGCAGGTCGGCACCGACCTCGGCCTCAGGCCGCGGGCCCGGATCCTCGCGGCCGCGGTCTCCGGCGCCGACCCGACGATCATGCTGACCGGCCCGGCGCCCGCCTCCCGGAAGGCGCTCGCCAAGGCGGGGCTGACGCCGGAGGACATCGACCTCTACGAGATCAACGAGGCGTTCGCGGCCGTCGCGATGCGCTTCATGCGCGACCTCGACCTGCCGCACGAGAAGGTCAACGTCAACGGCGGCGCCATCGCCATGGGCCACCCGCTCGGGGCGACCGGCGCGATGATCCTCGGCACCCTGATCGACGAGCTCGAGCGTCGCGACCTGCGCTACGGCCTGGCCACGCTCTGCGTCGGCGGCGGCATGGGCATCGCCACCGTCGTCGAGCGCATCTGACCCGCCGCCACCCGTCGTACAGCCAGCGAAAGCGAAGACATGACCGACACCCAGCAGCGCTCTGCCGTCCGCTACGACCGCGGTGAGGACGGCATCGTCGTCCTCACGCTCGACGACCCCACCGCCAGCGCGAACACCATGAACGACCTGTACCGCGACTCGATGGCCGCGGCGGTCGACCGGCTCGAGGCGGAGAAGGCCGACATCGTCGGGGTGGTCGTCACCAGCGCGAAGAAGACGTTCTTCGCCGGCGGCAACCTCCGCAAGATGATGGAGGCGACCCCCGAGGACGCACCCGAGATCTTCGCCGAGGTCGAGGCCGTCAAGCGCGACCTGCGCCGGCTCGAGACCTTCGGCCGGCCCGTGGTCGCGGCGATCAACGGTGCCGCCCTCGGCGGCGGCCTCGAGATCGCCCTCGCCTGCCACCACCGGGTCGCCTACGACGACCCGCGCACCGAGATCGGCCTGCCCGAGGTCACCCTCGGCCTGCTGCCCGGAGGAGGTGGCGTGACCCGCGTCGTGCGGATGCTCGGGCTGACCGACGGCCTGATGGGCGTGCTGCTCCAGGGCAACCGGTTCAAGCCGGCCGCCGCGAAGGAGAAGGGCCTCGTCGACGAGCTCGTCCAGGACAAGGACGCCCTCCTGCCCGCCGCCAAGGCGTGGATCCTCGAGCACCGCGACGACGAGGAGGCCGCCGTACAGCCGTGGGACCGTCCGGGCTACCGGATGCCCGGCGGCACACCGTCGAGCCCGAAGCTGGCGGCGTTCCTGCCGGCCTTCCCGGCCAACCTGCGCAAGCAGACCAAGGGCGCGAACTACCCCGCGCCGCGGGCCATCCTGTCCGCCGCGGTCGAGGGCGCGCAGGTCGACTTCGACACCGCGACCCGCATCGAGACGCGCTACTTCACGAGCCTGATGGTCGGCCAGAACGCCAAGAACATGATCCAGGCGTTCTTCTTCGACCTGCAGGCGATCAACTCAGGAGCGCTGCGCCCGGAGGGTGTCGAGCGGTTCCAGGCCACCAGGCTCGGCGTGCTCGGCGCCGGGATGATGGGCGCCGGCATCGCCTACTCCGCCGCCCGTGCCGGCATCGCGGTGGTCCTCAAGGACATCTCCGTGGAGGCCGCCGAGAAGGGCAAGTCCTACTCCGCGACCGTGCTGGACAAGCAGATCTCCCGCGGCAAGATGTCCGAGGAGCGCAAGCAGGAGATCCTCGACCGGATCCACCCGACCGCCGACCCGGCCGACCTGGCCGGCTGCGACTCGGTCATCGAGGCGGTCTTCGAGGACCCGGCGCTGAAGGCGAAGGTGTACGGCGAGGTCCAGGACGTCGTGAACAAGGACGCGCTGCTCGCCTCGAACACCTCCACGCTGCCGATCTCCGAGCTCGCCGGCGGCGTGAACCGTCCCGAGGACTTCATCGGCATGCACTTCTTCTCGCCCGTCGACAAGATGCCGCTCGTCGAGATCATCAAGGGCGAGAAGACCTCCGACGACGCGGTCGCCCGCGCCATCGACGTGGTGCAGCAGATCAAGAAGACCCCGATCGTGGTCAACGACAGCCGCGGCTTCTACACCTCGCGGGTCTACGGCACCCTGCTCACCGAGGCGGCCGCCCTGCTCGAGGAGGGTGTCGACCCGCAGACCATCGAGCGGGCCGCCACCCTCGCCGGCTTCCCGGCCCCGCCGCTGGCCATGCTCGACGAGGTCACGCTGACCCTGACCCAGCACATCCGCAAGGCCGCGGTCGAGGCCGCCGCCCGCGACGGCGTCGAGCTTCCCGAGCAGCCGGGCCAGGACACCATCGCCCGGATGGTCGAGGAGTTCGGCCGCAAGGGGAAGTCCACCGGGGCGGGCTTCTACGACTACCCGGCCGACGCCAAGAAGCGGCTCTGGCCCGGGCTGCGCGAGCACTTCACCAAGGCCGACGTGCAGATCCCGCTGGTCGACATCCAGGAGCGGTACCTCTTCCGGATGGCGCTCGAGACCGCCGCCTGCTTCGCCGAGGGCGTCATCGAGTCCGCGGCGGCCGCGAACATCGGCTCGATCATGGGCATCGGCTTCCCGCCGCTGTACGGCGGCGCCGTGCAGTACATGCAGGGCTACGAAGGTCCCGCGGGCTCCGGTCATCACGGCCTGACCGGCTTCGTCGCCCGTGCCCGTGAGCTCGCCGCCGCCTACGGTGACCGGTTCACGCCCCCGTCGTACGTCGTCGACCTCGCCGAGAAGGGCGAGCGCTTCCCGGCCTGAGGCGCAGATTCCCAGGGTCCCCTGGGAAACCGGCACACCCCCGACGTTGCAACGCCGGGGGTGTGCCCGTTTCGTCAGGGGTGTCAGCGCCGGGTGAGCTCGAACGGGTCGTCGACGGACCGCTCGTAGGTCGTGACGATCTCCTGGATCCGCTCCTGGGAGGCGCGCCACCCGCGCACCCTCTCGACGCCGACGAGCGTGCCCTCGTGCCGGGCCTCGACGGTCCAGGGCAGCACCGGGACGACCCGTGCCAGCAGGAACAGCGGAACCAGGAGCAGCAGCACCAGGACCTCGCCGGCGAGCAGGGCCACCGCGAGCACGACCGGGAAGAACAGCACGAGCAGGAAGATCACGAGCACCACCGCGACACCTGCCAGGTCGTCACCACCGCCGAGGTCGAAGCCACCGACGTCTCCGCCACGTTCGACGTCCCGCAGCCGCGGCTTCCACGGCAGCCACCGCCGGCGTACGTCGATCGCCCGCCCGTCCCGAGCCATCGCCTTCACGCCGCAGAGTTTGCCTGCAACCGCACATCGGGGGGCGGGAACAGGGAACAATGAGCCGGTGACCGCCGCGCCCGAAGCCACGACACCGACGCCTGTCGTCGACATCGAGTCCCTGTGGGTCACGTTCGGGACCGTGGACGCGGTGCGCGGCATCGACCTGCAGGTCGCGCCGGGTGCGGCGACCGCCCTGCTCGGCCGCAACGGCGCCGGCAAGTCCACCACCATGCGCGTGCTGGCCGGCGTGATCCCGCCGACCAAGGGCCGGGTGCACGTCGCCGGCCTCGACATCCGGCAGCAGTCCCTGGCCGTCAAGCGGGTGACCGGCTACTGCCCCGACGTCGGCGGCCTGGTGCCGCGGGCCACCCCCTGGGAGCACCTGCAGCTCGCGGCCCGGCTGCGCCGGCTGCCGGTCGGCTGGGAGGAGCGCGCCCGGGACCTGCTCGAGCGCTTCGACCTCGGTGGCGTCGCGCACCGGGTGACCGGCGGCTTCAGCCACGGCATGGGCCGCCGCATGTCGGTGATCCTCGCGGCCTTCCACCAGCCCAAGGTGGTGCTGCTCGACGAGCCCTTCGACGGCGTCGACCCGCTCGGCGTGGAGGCGACGATGGACGTCATCGCCGACGCGCGCGCCCACGGCGCGGCCGTGCTCGTGTCCACCCACCTGCGTGAGCTCGCGGTCGAGGCGTGCCAGCACGCGATCGTGCTGCGCGGAGGGTCGGCCGTCGCGGAGCTGTCGGCGGCCGAGATCGGCGGCGAGGACGGTGCCGGTGTCTACCGTGCCCTTCTCGACTGACCCGGGGACCCGCGCGTGACCACCGAGGCCCGTGAGCTGACCCCGCGACGCGACCGTCGACCCGTCCGCTGGCTCGACGTGAAGCGTGGGTCCGTGCGCGTGAGCACCGCGACCAAGGAGGGCGCCCGGGCCGTCCGCGACGTACGCCACCTCCTGCGGTTCCGGTTGTCCGGCCTGCGCGGCAAGGCCCGCCGGGCGGCGCCGATCGGCCTGACGGTGCTGGTGGCGGTGACCCTGCTGGCGTCGTTCGTCCCGGCCTTCGTGCCGGAGTACCGCATCGCCCGCACCGACGTCCTGATCCTGCTGCCGACGGCGTACATCTCCGTCCTGGTCATCTCGATCACCTCCGCCGCGGCCAACGGCGGCGGCCGCGAGCTGCTGCCGCGGGAGCAGGCCGTCGCGTTCCCGGTGAGCGCGACGACCGACCATCTCGGCGCCCTGCTGATGGCGCCGCTCAACATCGCGTGGCTGCTGCAGGGCTGGTCGATCCTCGGCATGACGGCCTACGCCGTCGGGCCTCGGCCGTTGCTGCCGCTCGCCCTGCTGCCGGTGTACCTCTGGCTGTTCACCGGCACCGCGCTCGCGCAGACCATCGCCTGGGTCGTCGAGTACGTACGCCGCGGCCGCCGCGGCTCGAACGTCGTCCGGCTGGCGGCGGTGCTGGTCGGGGGCACCATCGCGGTCCTGATCGCGACGCACCGGATGACAGCGGTCCTGGACGACAGCCCGACCCTGCGCGTGCTGCTGGCGGTGATCGCCGGCGCCAACGGCGAGTGGCTGGCGTGGGCGGAGCTGCTCGTCTGGCTCGGCGCGATCGCCATCGTGGCCGTGGTGGTCGGGGCGTTCATGGCCGACAAGGTCTCCCGACGCCCGGCCCGCGACGAGCTCAAGGTCGAGACGTCCCGGCACGCGGCGCGCGAGCACCCTGCGTCGGACTTCGTGGCCCTCCTGCGCACCGACCGGGTCGGCATCTGGCGGTCCGTGCCGATGCGCCGGGGCATGGTCGTGCTCGCGGTCTTCCCCGGCCTCATCTCGCTCGCGGGCGGCTTCGGGTGGGACCGGCTGGCGATCTTCCCCGGGCTGGTGGCCTCCGGTGGCGCGCTGCTGTTCGGCGTGAACTCCTGGTGCCTCGACGGCCGCGGCGCGCTCTGGCGCGACAGCCTGCCGGTCTCGGCGCGGCTGGCGTTCGGCTCCCGGGTCACCGTGCTGATGGAGATCCTGCTCGCGTCGACGGCCCTCACGCTCGTCGTCGCGGGCCTGGGTGCCGGGCTGCCATCGGTCTCCCAGCTGGTCGCGATCGTGTGCGCGTCGTTCGTGCTGTGCCTGCAGGTCGTGGCCACCTCGCTGCGCTGGTCGGTGCGCTCGCCCTACGCCGTGGACCTGCGCAGCTCGCGGGCCACCCCCGCGCCGCCGCTGGTGATGGTGGGCTACTCGTGGCGGCTCGCGCTGAGCACGACGTTCACCGGCCTGCTGTTCGGCGCCGCCAGCTACGCGTTCTGGCCGGTGTCCCTGGTGATGACCGTGCCGTTCCTGCTCTGGTCCGGCATCAAGCTCTGGCGTACGTCGACCCGCTGGGCCGACCCGGTCGAGCGCTCACGCGTGATCGCCACGGTCGCGAGCTGAGCGTCAGTCGCGAGCGAGCGCCGCGTCCGCGGCGTTCGCGCCGCAGGCGCCGTGCACCCCACCGCCCGGGTGCGCCGAGGACGACGCGAGGTACAGCCCCCGCACCGGCGTCCGCGCCCCGCCGAGCCCGGGCACCGGCCGCAGCACCAGCTGTTGCCGCAGCGCAGCGGTCCCGCCGTTCAGCGCACCGCCGGGCAGGCTCTCGTTGCGCGCCTCGAGCTCACGCGGCCCGAGCACCCGGCGGGCCAGCACCCGGTCGCCGAAGCCGGGGGCGTACTCCTCGAACCGCGCCTGGATCCGGTCCGCCATCCGTTCGCGGTCGCTCGCGTCCCAGGCGCCGGTGATGCCCTCGCCCGCCGCGTCCGACACGGTCCGCTGCGGCACGTGCGCGTAGGCCCACAGCGACTCGGCGCCCGCAGGCGCGCGACTCGGGTCGGTGGTCGCCATCTGCCCGGCGAGCAGGAACGGCCGCGAGGGTACGGCGCCGGCGGCCAGCTCACGCTGGAAGGCCTCGACCTCCTCGGGTGACTCGCACAGGTGCAGCGTCCCGGGGGCGGCGGACGGCGCGGAGGCCCACGGCACCGGGCCGGACAGCGCCCAGTCGACCTTGATCGTGCCCGGGTCCCAGCGGAACCGCCGCATCAGCAGCCGGGTCCGCCGCGGCAGCTCCTCCCACGGCACCAGCCCGCCGTAGAGCGCCGGCGCCGGCACGTCCGCGAGCACCGCCCGTCGGGCCGCGACGACCTCCCCGGTCGACGTACGCACGGCGTGGGCGCGGCCGTCGCGGACCAGCACCCGGTCGACCCGGGTCCCGCAGACGATCCGCCCGCCACGGGAGGTGAGCCGGCTGGCGAGGGCGGTCGCCAGCGCGCCGGCTCCGCCGACCGGCGCCGGGAACCCGTGCCGCTGGGCGGTCATGGCGAGCAGCAGCCCGAAGACCCCGGACCCCGGCGAGCCGAGGGCGGCGTCGCCGTGCGCGGCGTTGCCGACCAGCAGCATCCGCGCGGGCAGCCCGCGGAACTCGCGTTCGGCGAACCCGCGTCCCGAGCCGAGGGCCGCGCGCAGCAGCCGCAGCGCCCCGGTCCCGGGCAGCCGCGCCGCCGCCCGCGCACCGTGCCGGAGCGGCGGGAACGGCGTCAGCAGCGCGTCGACGACCTCCTCGCCGACCCGGTCCCAGACCTCGCACAGCCGCAGCCAGGCGTCCCCGTCGCCCGGTGCGTGCGCGTCCAGCCCGGCCGCCGTACGGGTCCGGTCGCGGTGCAGCTCGGCCCAGGTGCCGTCGCGGAACGGTGTGCCCACGACGGACGGTGCGTGTGCCCACCGCAGCCCGTGCTCCTCCAGCCGGAGCGCGCGCATCGCCGGCGACGCCAGGGCCAGGGGGTGGAACGAGCTGAACGTGTCGTGCACGAAGTCCGGGTGCACGTCCGACGCGCTGGCCACCGCGCCGCCGTACCCCGGCTGCGACTCCAGCACCAGCACGTCCCAGCCCGCGTCGGCGAGCACGTTGGCGGCGACCAGCCCGTTGGGGCCGCTGCCGACGACGACCGCGTCGGCGTCCATCACCGGGAGGCGGGTCGGGTCAGCCGGCGTTCGGGTTGGCGCACTTCATCATCGGCTGGATCAGGTCCTTCTTGGCCTGCTCCTCGTTGCCCTGGAAGACGTGCGTGAACATGCCGCGCAGCGCCTCGTCGTTGAGCGCCTTGTTGACACAGTCCTGCATCGCGGCGGGCACCTGGCCGCTGCTGTTCATGGCCTTCTTCATCATCCCGGGCACGTCGGTGCAGCCGAACAGCACGTCGGTGGTGGCCTTGGCGTCGCCCGCGGACATCTTCACCGTGGTGACGTCCTGGCCGGCCTTGTTGTCCTTGGTGAGCAGCTTGTACTCGCGCAGCTGGTCGGTGCCGATCTTGTCCACGAGCCCGTCGCCGATGCAGTCGGCCTCCTTCTTCTTCAGGCTCAGCAGCTGCGAGGCCGCCTCGTTGCCGGAGGCGTTCTGCGACTTCATGATCGAGGCGGAGATCGCCTTGGAGGCCTCGGCGTCGTCGTTGCCGGCGCCGCAGGCGCTGAGCGAGAGGGCGAGCAGGGTCGCCGCGGCCGCCGCCAGTGTGGTCTTCATCGTTCCCCGTCCGGGTAGATGTCGTCGGTCCGGCCACCATAGCCACGGCACCTGACCGTCGGCGTAGCCCGTGTCTAGGGCAGCGCGAGCAGGGTGTGCAGCACGCCGACGGCGTGGTCGACGAGGTCGTCGAGGGAGCGGGTACGACGGGCAGGGGGCCGTCCGGACCAGGAGAGGGCGCGGTCCTCGACGTACATCCACCACCCGTGCACCACCTCGGCGTGCTCCGTCCCGAGGCCGAGGCAGTCGAGCACCCGTGTCGTGGCCTGCGCCCAGATGTCGTCGTACACCTGGACGACCGTCACGTCGGCCGCGCCCGTGCCGTGCAGCAGGGAGAGGTAGAAGTCGCGCCGCCGCTCGATCTGGTCGACGAACAGCCGCACCATGTCGCGCACCTGGGCGTCCGGGGGCAGGTCCGGATCCGGGGCGGTATTACGCAGGATCCGGCGCCCGGCGGCCGCGATGCACTCGCGGTAGAAGTCCCGCTTCGTCGGGAAGTAGTGGAACAACAGCCCGCGGGAGATGCCCGCCTCCGCCGCGACCTCGTCGACCGAGAGGTCCTGGATCGGCTTGTCGACCAGCTTGGCCAGCCCGATGCCGAGGAGCTGGCGACGCCGGTCGTCGCGGGTGAGCCGGGTCCTGCGGACGGTTTCGCTCACACTGTTGAGCATTGCTCAACAAGGTTCTAGGGTCAAGCGCATGGACTTCTCACCCTCGCCGCGGGCCGCCGACCTCACCGAGCGGGTCCGGACCTTCATGGAGACCGAGATCGACCCGATCGAGGGGCGGTACCACCGCGACCTGGCCGCGCTCCGCGACGGCGGCGGCGACCCGTGGACGCCCCTGCCGGTGATCGCCGACCTCCAGGCCAAGGCCCGCGCGCAGGGGCTGTGGAACCTCTTCCTGCCGCGAGAGCACGCGGGGGAGTACGCCGCCCGGTTCGGCACCGACGGCGGCGAGGGGCTGACCAACGTCGACTACGCGCCGATCGCCGAGCTGACCGGCCGCAGCGCGCTGGCGCCGCACGTGTTCAACTGCAACGCCCCGGACACCGGGAACATGGAGGTGCTGCTGAAGTACGGCACCGACGAGCAGCGCGCGCAGTGGCTCGAGCCGCTGCTCGAGGCCCGGATCCGCAGCGCGTTCACGATGACCGAGCCCGACGTCGCCTCCTCGGACGCGACCAACATGGCCGCCACCGCGGTGGTCGAGGGCGACGAGGTCGTCATCAACGGCCGCAAGTGGTGGTCGACGGGCGTCGGCCACCCGGACTGCAAGATCTTCGTGTTCATGGGCCTCACCGACGCCGAGGCCGACCGGCACGCCCGGCACACGATGGTGCTGGTGCCGCGCGACACCCCGGGCGTCAAGGTCGAGCGGATGCTCTCGGTGATGGGCATGCACGACGAGCCGCACGGCCACGGCGAGGTGTCCTTCACCGACGTCCGCGTGCCGCTCTCCAACGTGCTGCTCGGCCCCGGCCGCGCCTTCGAGATCGCGCAGGGCCGGCTCGGCCCCGGCCGGGTGCACCACTGCATGCGGCTGGTCGGGCTGGCCGAGATGGCGCTGGACCGGGCGGTACGACGGGCCACCACCCGGACCGCGTTCGGCCGGCCGCTCGCCAAGCTCGGCGGCAACGCCGAGCGGATCGCGGACGCCCGGATCGCCATCGACCAGGCCCGGCTGCTGGTGCTGCACGCCGCCTGGAAGCTCGACACCACCGGCCCGCGGAGGTGCCCTGTCCGAGGTCAGCCAGATCAAGGTGGCGGTGCCGAACATGGCCCAGCAGGTCATCGACATGGCCATGCAGATGCACGGCGGCGGTGGCTTCGACGAGGCGCTGCCGCTGGCCGCCGCCTGGGTGAGCGCCCGGTCCCTGCGGATGGCCGACGGTCCCGACGAGGTGCACCGCGGCGTGATCGCCAAGCTCGAGCTGGCCAAGCAGCGATGAGCCGACGGGTCCTCGTCACCGGCGCCGCCTCCGGTCTGGGCGCCGCCCTCGTCGCGCGCTTCGCCGCCCGCGGCGACCGGGTCCTCGCCACCGACTTGTCAGGCGCTGACGTCGCCCTGACGACGCCACCGCCTGACAGCTCGGCGGTCACCTGGCGCGACCTCGACGTCACGTCCGAGGACGACTGGGCGGCGGCCGCCGGGTGGGTCGAGTCGGAGTGGGGCGGCCTCGACGTCCTGGTCAACAACGCCGGCGTGGCCGGGGGCGGCCGCCTGGAGCTCTGCTCCCTCGAGGACTGGCAGTGGATCTTCGACATCAACCTGTTCGGGGTGGTCCGCGGCACCCGCGCGTTCGTGCCGATGATGAAGCGGCAGGGCTCCGGCCGGGTCGTGAACACCGCCTCCCTGGCCGGGCTCGTGCACCCGCCGGGGATGGGCTCCTACAACGCGGTCAAGGCCGCCGTCGTGGCGTTCAGCGAGACCATGTCCCACGAGCTCGCGCCCTACGGCGTCGGCTGCACAGCGGTGTGCCCGTCGTACTTCCGGACGAACCTGATGTCCTCGCTGCGCGGCGAGGACACCGACCTGCAGGCGCACATCACCCGGCTGGTCGAGAAGTCCCCGATCACCGCCGACGACATCGCGGTCGCCGTCCTCGACGGCATCGACCGCGGCCTCGACCTGGTGGTCCCCGACGAGCCGGCCCGGTCGGCGTACGCGCTCAAGCTGGCCGACCGGCCCGCCTACAACACGCAGATGCGGGCCACCGCGGCCCGGGCCAAGGAGCGTGACGCATGAGCGACCCGACCGTGGACGTGCGCGACGAGGACGCCTTCGACGTCGCGGCCGTCGACGCCTGGCTGCGCGCGCAGGGCGCCGACGTGCCGGACGGGACGCCGCAGGTGCGGCAGTTCCCCGGTGGCGCGTCGAACCTGACCTACCTGCTGTCGTACCCGTCCCGGGACCTGATCCTGCGTCGCCCGCCCACCGGCGCGAAGGCGAAGAGCGCCCACGACATGAGCCGCGAGTACACCATCCAGTCGCGCCTGGCTCCCGTCTTCGGGCTGGTGCCGGACATGGTGGCCTTCTGCGACGACCCGGACGTGATCGGCTCCGACTTCTACGTCATGCAGCGGCTCGACGGCACGATCCTGCGCCGCGACCTGCCCGACGGGATGACGCTGGGCGAGCAGGACGCCCGCACGCTCTGCGAGAACTTCCTCGACGTCCTGGTCCGGCTGCACGCGGTCGACCCGGCCGGGGCGGGGCTCGAGTCGCTCGGTCGCGGCGAGGGGTACGTCGCCCGGCAGGTCGGCGGCTGGTCGGACCGGTTCCGGTCGGCTCGCACCGACAACGTCGGCGACTACGAGCGGGTCATGAAGTGGCTCGACGAGCAGCAGCCCGCCGACGTCGCGACCTGCGTGATCCACAACGACTTCCGGCTCGACAACGTCGTGCTCGCCCCCGACAACCCGCTCGAGGTCGTCGGTGTCCTCGACTGGGAGATGGCCACCCTCGGCGACCCGCTGATGGACCTGTCCGGTGCGTTGGCCTACTGGATCCAGGCCGACGACGACCCGACCTTCCGCGCCGCGCGGCGCCAGCCGTCCGACCTGCCGGGGATGATGACGCGCGCCGAGATCGTCGAGGCGTACGCCGCCCGCACCGGTCTCGCGGTCAGCCCGGAGCAGTGGCGGTTCTACGAGGTGTTCGGGCTGTTCCGGCTCGGCGTCATCGCGCAGCAGATCTACTACCGCTACCACCACGGGCAGACCACCAACGAGGCGTACGCCCGGTTCCTGCCGATGACGATCTACCTCGAGGAGCGCTGCAACCGGCTGATCGACGAGGCGTCGTCATGAGCGTGCTGCTGCTGGTCCGGCACGGCCAGGCGTCCTGGGGCGAGGCCGACTACGACCGGCTGTCCCCGCGCGGCGTCGAGCAGTCCCGGCTGCTGGGTGCGGCGCTGGCCGGGCGCGCCGTACGACCGGATGTGGTGCTGCGGGGCTCGCTGCGCCGGCACAAGCAGACCGCCGACGCCGCCATCGAGGGCGCCGGCTGGGAGGTGCCGGTGGTCGAGGACGCCGGCTGGGACGAGTTCGACCACATGCGCACGTTGACCGGCAGCGTCGACTGGCACGAGATCGAGGGCGAGACGTACGACGACCGCGTGATCCGCTTCGAGGCCACCATCGAGCGCTGGGCCTCGGGGCAGCACGACGCGGAGTACCACGAGAGCTTTCCGGCCTTCACGTCCCGCGTCGAGGCTGCCCTGGCCCGGACGCTGGACCGGCTCGAGCCGAAGCAGACCGCCGTCGTGTTCACGTCCGGGGGACCGGTGTCCTGGGTGACCGCCGCGCTGACCGGTGGCGGCGTCCCCGCGTGGGGCCGGCTGTCCAAGGTGGTCGTGAACTCCTCGGTCACCAAGGTGCTCGACGGCCGCCGCGGCACGAACCTCATCTCGTTCAACGACCACGCCCACCTCGAGGGCGTCGGCGCCGACCTGCTGACCTACCGCTGACCTCATCCCGCCCGGGTGGTCGAGCCTGTCGAGACCACCACCCACGAGAGGAACCCGTTGTGCGCAAGACCATCCTGATCACCGGCGCGAGCTCCGGCCTGGGGGAGGAGATGGCCCGCCAGTTCGCGGCGCGCGGCCACGACCTCGCGCTGTGCGCCCGCCGGACGGACCGCCTGGAGACGCTGAAGGCGTCCATCGCCGCCCAGCACCCCGACGTCCGCGTCGTCGTCCGGGCGCTCGACGTGAACGACCACGACCAGGTGTTCGAGGTGTTCCGGGCCTTCCGAGCGGACTTCGGCACGCTCGACCGGGTGATCGTGAACGCCGGCCTCGGCAAGGGCGCCCCGCTCGGCACCGGCCGCTTCGACGCCAACCGCGACACCGCGGTCACGAACTTCATCGGGGCGCTGGCCCAGACCGAGGCCGCCCTGGAGATCTTCCGCGACCAGGACGCCGGCCACCTCGTGATGATCTCGTCGATGTCGGCCATGCGCGGGATGCCGGGCGCCGTCACGACGTACGCCGCGACCAAGGCCGGTGTCGCCCACCTCGCCGAGGGTGTCCGCGCCGACGTGATGGGCACCCCGATCACGGTGTCGGTGATCTACCCCGGGTACATCCGCTCCGAGATGAACGAGAAGGTCAAGAACGCCCCGTTCATGGTCTCCACCGAGACGGGCGTCGCCGCCATCGTCGACGCCGTCGAGAAGGAGCGGGCCTCCGCCAAGGTCCCCGCCTGGCCCTGGGTCCCCCTCGGCCTGGCCTTCAAGCACCTCCCCCTCCCTCTCGCCCGCAAGCTCATGGGCTGACCCGCCGACCCGGGCCAAAGTTCCCGCCCACCCGGGCCAAAGTTCCGGTCGACCCGGGGCAAAGTTCCGGTCGACCCGGGTCTTGTGCGGGGTTGACCCGGGTCGACTGCTGGGCGACCCTGTGCTCCCCGGCCGCCTCCCGCGGCCGTCACCGGCAGGGAGGTCCGCATGAGCGGTCGCGTGGTGCACTTCGAGATCCCCTTCGACGACCAGGAGCGCGCGACGGCGTTCTACGGCGAGGCGTTCGGCTGGAACCTCGTCCCGCTGCCGGAGATGCACTACGTGCTCGCGACGACCGGCCCGAGCGAGCAGGGCCCGCCGAGCGAGCCCGGCTTCATCAACGGCGGCATGCTCGAGCGGGGCCTCCCGGTCGGCGGCCCCGTGCTGACCGTCGAGGTCGAGGACATCGACGAGGCGCTCGTGAAGATCGACAACCTGGGCGGCACGACGGTCTCCGCGAAGCAGGCGGTCGGCGAGATGGGCTTCTCGGCGTACTTCAAGGACCCCGAGGGCAACGTGATGGGGCTCTGGCAGAACGCCTGACCCGGGTCGACCGGAACTATCTCCCGGGTCGACGGGGACTTTCACCCGGGTCGACGGGGACTTTCACCCGGGTCGGCGTCAGCGGGAGCGCCAGTTGGCGGCGCCGACGACGATCATCCGCAGCTGGGTGACGGTGGTGCGGACGATCTCGCGCTCGACGTCGGGGCGGTTCGGGGGCGCGGCGACGATCGCCTCGGCGGTGGAGACCATCGCGGTGACGATGAGGTTCGCCATGATCCGCAGGTCGTCGCTCGACCAGGTCTGCGCGTTCGGCAGCCGGGCCAGGTCGGTGGCCAGCTCCCGCTCGAAGAGCTCCAGCTCGTGCCGGATCGCCTCGCGTACGACGGGCGGGCCGCTCGTCCGCTCGCGGGCGACGAACCGGAAGTGCTCGCGGTGCTGGTGCACGTGCTCGACGAGCACGGCGACGGACCCCTCGATCACGCCGCTCAGCTCGGTCGACGTACGTCGGACGTCGCGCAGCATCTCGCGTAGGGACGCGAACGACTGGTCGACGAGCGCCAGGCCGAGCTCGTCGAGGGAGGCGAAGTGCCGGTAGAACGCGGTGGGCACGATGCCGACCTGCTTGGTCACCTGCCGCAGCGACACCGTCGCCAGGCTCTCCTCGTCGGCGATCTCGAGGGCCGCGTCGAGGATCGCCTGACGGGTGCGCAGCTTGCGCTCCTGGCGGGACTCGGCCGGTGACGACACCCGGGCACTCTACCGATCGGTGAACGGCTGAGCACCGGATCGAGCCGTGGCCCAGGTCACCGAACGTTCAGGTGATACGCCCTTGACCATACCGGGGGTATGCCTCGTATGGTTTCAGTGTACGGCTGTTCACTGAAAGGGATGAACGCCCATGAGTCTCACCCAGACCCTGCTCCGGTCGCCCACCGTCGCCGCGCTCACGTCGCCGCACGGCGTGGACCGCTACCTCGAGCTGGTCAACCCGATGTGGGCCGCGCACGAGGTGCGCGCCCGCGTGCTCCGCGTCGAGCGCGAGACCCTCGACGTCACCACGCTCACGCTCCGCCCGACGAACACCTGGAACGGCTTCCGGGCCGGCCAGCACGTGCAGGTCGGCGTCGAGATCGACTCCGTCCGGCACACCCGCTGCTTCTCGGTCAGCTCCTCCGACCTGGCCCGCAAGCTGCACGGCGACCCGACCTTCACGATCACCGTCCGCGGTGACGACGCCGGGCTCGTCTCGAAGCACCTGGCCCGCACTGTCGAGGTCGGCACGGTGCTGCACCTGTCCCAGGCCGAGGGCGACTTCACCCTCCCCTCGCTGCTGCCCCGGCGGATCCTGATGGTGTCCGGCGGCTCCGGGATCACCCCGGTGATGTCGATGCTGCGCACGCTCGTCGACTTCCGCTACGAGGGCCGGATCACCTTCGTGCACTACGCGCGCACACCCGAGGAGACGGTCTTCGCCGACGAGCTCGACGCCCTCGCCGAGCTCCCGAACGTCGACCTGCACGTGTTCCACACCCGCACCGGCGACAAGCGGCTCAACGAGCTGCAGCTGCGCGCGGTAGCGCCGAGCTACGCCGGCACCCTCACCTACGCGTGCGGTCCGGCCGGCCTCGTGGAGACCCTCCGCGAGCTGTACGGCGACAGCGACCTCCTGCGCGTGGAGTACTTCAAGACCTCCACGCTCGCCCTCGACCCGGACGCCACGGGGTCCGTGTCGTTCACCCGCTCCGGTGAGACCGCCCCGAACTCGGGCGGACCGCTGCTGGAGCAGGCGGAGGCACTCGGCCTGCGTCCGGCCTACGGCTGCCGGATGGGCATCTGCCTGTCCTGCACGTCCCGCAAGACCACCGGCACGGTCCGCAACGTCGTGACCGGCGCCGAGTCCTCGCTCCCCGACGAGGACATCCAGATCTGCGTCAGCCAGCCCGTCGGCGACTGCGTCGTCGACCTCTGACCGAAGGAGCCACGATGGTTTCGACAAGCTCAACCACCCGAGACAGCTCGACCACCCGAGACGGCTCGACCACCCGAGACGGCTCGACCACCCGAGACAGGCTCGACCACCCGAGACGGCTCGACCACCCGCACCGACCCGAAGGTCAGCCTCGATCCCGAGCAGCTCGCGGCGTTCGGCGCCGAGCTGGACGCGATCCGCACGCGCGTCATCGCGTCCCTGGGGGACGAGGACGCGACGTACATCCGCAACGTCGTGAAGACCCAGCGTGCCTTCGAGGTGGCCGGGCGCGCGCTGTTCTACCTGCCGCCGGCCTGGCCGCTCGCGGTGGCGGCACTGTCCGTGTCGAAGATCCTCGACAACATGGAGATCGGCCACAACGTCATGCACGGCCAGTACGACTGGATGGGCGACCCGGCGCTGAACTCCCGGATGTACGAGTGGGACACGATGTGCCCGTCCGAGCAATGGCGCTACAGCCACAACTACATCCACCACACCTACACGAACATCCTCGGCAAGGACCGCGACATCGGCTACGGCATCCTGCGGATGGACGAGGACCAGAAGTGGAGCCCCTACTACCTCGGCAACCCGCTGTACGCCTTCCTGCTGATGGTGTTCTTCGAGTGGGGCGTTCTGCTGCACGACCTCGAGGTCGAGCGGATCGTCGCCGGTGAGCGCACCTGGGCGGACACCAAGCACCTGCACCGCGGCATGCTCCGCAAGGTCCGCAACCAGACCCTCAAGGACTACGTGCTGTTCCCGGCGCTGACCGGGCCGCTGTTCCCGCTGACCTTCGCCGGCAACCTGACCGCGAACCTGGTCCGGAACGTGTGGACCTTCGGGATCATCTTCTGCGGCCACTTCCCGGCCGGCGTCGCGACGTTCACCGAGGAGGAGACCGAGGACGAGTCGCGCGGCCTCTGGTACTACCGGCAGCTGCTCGGCTCGGCGAACATCACCGGCAGCAGGCTCTTCCACGTGATGACCGGCAACCTGTCGCACCAGATCGAGCACCACCTGTTCCCGGACGTCCCGGCCCGCCGCTACCCGCAGATCGCGCCGGAGATCCGGGAGATCTGCGAGCGCTACGGCCTGCCCTACAACACCGGGCCGCTGCGCAGGCAGCTCGGCAGCGTGGCGCGGAAGATCGTGAAGCTGGCGCTGCCGCCGAAGCGGGGTACGTCGACCGAGCCGGACGTCGAGCTCTCAGCGGCCGCCTAGTAGCGCCGTGCGCCGAAGTACTCGAACCTTCGCACCGGGACCGTCCGCACGACGGCCCCGGTGTGCGGCGCCTCGACCATCCGGCCGCTCCCGGCGTACATCGTCACGTGGTGGACCAGCCCGTTCGTCGCGTAGAAGACCAGGTCGCCCTTCGCCAGCGCGGACCGCTTCACGAGGCGTCCGGCGCGCGACTGCGGCAGCGCGTCGCGCGGGATGACCCGGCCGTGCACCCGGTAGTCCAGCCAGGTCAGGCCCGAGCAGTCGAGGCCGAAGCCGGACAGCCCGCCCCACAGGTAGGGCAGCCCGCTGAACGACTGGGCCGACCGCACCAGGTCGGCGCCGGTGCGTGGCCGGGCGGCGGTGCCGCGGGCGTGCACCACGACGTCCCGCGCGGAGACGCGACGGACCGCTCCGAGCGGGGTACGCACCCGCACCAGCGACGCGTCGCGCGACACCACCGGCAGCACGGTGCCGTAGCTGACCTCCACGACCTTCGCGGCGCTGCTCGTGTCGGTGCGCAGCCACGCGGTCCGTCGTACGACGCTGGCGACCGGCCCGCTCGACGGCGGAGCCGTGTAGGTGATCTGTCGCAGCGGCACCCAGCCCGGGTAGCCGCGCGGGTCCTTCTGGCTCGGCTGGTCCGGCACGACGACGTGCGCCCAGGCGCCGCGGACGCCGGTCACCACGACCCGCTCGCCGAGCAGCGCCTCGGTGTCGGAGTGGAAGGACAGGGCTCGCCGCTCGGACAGCGACATGGCGGCCAGCCAGGACCGGAAGCGCACCGGCGCCGCGAGCGCGGGGGCGTCGACGGCCCGCGGCGACGACGGCGACTCCCACAGGCGGGCGACGGCGACGCTGACCCAGGCGCTGCGACCGGCCGACCCGCCCTGAGCCTGAGCCGGGGTGGGGGCGCCGACCAGCGCGACGAGCAGGGCGAGCAGGGCGGCGAGACGTCTCACCCGGCCAGTGTCGCGCCGACCGGCCGCCGCTGTCCCGCGATCCGGCCACCTGGCCGCCGGACCACCAGGCAGGGGATCATGAGGTCATGAAGGACGAGCTCAGCAAGGGCGAGATCCGCAAGGACGCCCTCCAGAACGGCGTCGAGGCGACCGCCACCGCCGTCGGCGCGGTGACCACGATCGTCACCACCGCGGTGCGCGACGTCGCCCGGACCATCGGCGGCCTGGCCACCGAGCTGTTCGAGATCCGTGACTCGGCCCGCCGGGCCCAGCGCGACCACGAGGACGACTGACGCGGGCCGGCGCGCCCCCGCTGTAACGCGGGGTTATGGACGCTCCACACGCGGCAGACCGCTGGCAGAGCGTCCACAGCGCTGGCGCACCTCACCCGCTCGTACGTCGGAGCCGCCACCCGAGCCACGCAGCGGCGGCCAGCGGCGCGAGCACCAGCACCAGCTGGATCAGGAACATCACCGGGAGCGGGAACGGCATCGGCGTGCAGCCCGGGCCGGTGATGTCGACGTCCGGCACCTCGTCCCCGACCACGAAGCCGCTGCAGGTGACCGTCGCCGGTCCGCGGGCGAACCACCACGCCGCGGCGAGCCCGCCGGGCAGCACCAGCGACCCGACGAGCTTGTCGCGCCGGGTCCACCGGTTCGACGTCCACACCAGCAGGACGCCGCCGACCCAGCCGACCCACGAGACCACCGACCCGGCCGTGAGCAGCGCCAGTGCCCCGATCTCCAGCATGATCCCGCGCTCCGCCGTACCGTCCCCCGTCTTCGTCACGGCCCACAGTCTGGTCGCGTCGGGCTCGACTTCGCAGGTGTTGTGGACGGATCCCCAGCGGTACAACGCGTGTGGAGCGTCCATAACCCCGCGTTACAGCGGCGGCGCGCGCGACACCCCTCACCCGAACCGCAGCCGCGCGTCCCGGACCAGGAAGGAGACGACCGGCCGGCGACCGAGCAGGAACGCGAGCGGGCCGGCGGGGTCGAAGCGCCAGGTGCCGCGGCAGGGGACGGCGCGGGCCGAGCCGGCGAACGGCGTGACGACCTCGGTGCCGTCGGAGCGTTCCTGCGACGTGGACATCGCCAGCGGGCCGCGCACCAGCGCCGCTCCGGGGACGGACACGAACGTGCCGCTGGCCACGTGCTGCCCGTCGGCCACCGCGCCGAAGGCGGTGCGGGTCGCGGGGCCGTAGCCCGTCGAGCGCAGCGGCAGGTCCGCGAGCCGCTTGGGGATCGCCCACAGCGCCCGGCCGCCGTCACGGGAGGCGACCGAGTCCACCCAGATGTCGGTGATCCGGACCCGGCGGCGGGCGGCGTCGTGCAGCCGCGCGACGAGCAGCTCGTGGTAGGCGAGCACCCCGTCCTCCTGGTAGTCCACGAACGCGGCGCCGTACACGCCGGCCGGACGGTCCGGACGACCGGTGTCCCGGACGGCGAACACCGACAGCCACATCTGCGCGGTCAGCGACCATGGCGGTGACGGGAAGGGCATCTCCGCACTCTAGGGCGCCTCGGAGATCCTCGCCGACCTGCTGCGCGACGCCCAGACGCCCGGCGGCGGCGTCCTCGTCGGTCGACGTGGCTCCGCCTCGCCTCCCTCCTCGGCCTTGCCGACGGACCCCTGGAACGCCGCTCGCGACGGTCGGAGGATCACCGACGCGCCCGAGTGCGGGAATACGCGGCGTCCGAATCCCCCACCGGGCAAGGAGTTCTGGCAGGGTGGGACCTTCACGGATCGCGGACGGGATCTCGGCTCGGACGTTCGGAGGAGACCCATTGGAAGCGCGCGTGTGCGTCATCGGTGCCGGCTCCTCGGGCATTGCGGCAGCCCAGGTGCTCCACGCGCGGGGCATCCCGTTCGACTGCTTCGAGGTGGGCAGCGCGATCGGTGGCAACTGGCGCTACCAGAACGACAACGGCATGTCCTCGGCCTACCGGTCGCTGCACATCAACACGTCGCGGCAGCAGATGGAGTACCGCGCGTTCCCGATGCCGGCCGACCTGCCGGACTACCCGAACCACTGGCAGATCGCCGAGTACTTCGACGCCTACGTCGACCACTTCGGCTTCCGCGACAAGATCGCGTTCCGCACCGAGGTGGTGAAGGTCGAGCCGCGGGCGAACGGCGGGTACGACGTCACGCTGCGGGCCAGCAACGACCACGGGGAGCCGAGCGAGCCGGAGGTCCGGACCTTCAGCCACGTGGTCGTCGCGAACGGCCACCACTGGGACCCGCGCTGGCCCGAGCCGTCGTACGCCGGTGCCGAGACGTTCACCGGCGAGCAGATGCACGCGCACTACTACCGCACCCCCGACGTGCTCGAGGGCAAGCGCGTGCTGGTGCTGGGCATCGGCAACTCCGCGAGCGACATCGCGGTCGAGTCGTCGCGGGTGGCCGACGAGACCTACCTGGCGATGCGCCGCGGCGCCCACGTGGTGCCGAAGTACATGTTCGGCGTGCCGAGCGACCACCTCACCGACTCACCGCTCGCCCGGGGGCCGATCGCCCTGCAGCGACTCGGCATGGCCGCGATGCTGCGGCTCACCCAGGGGCGGGTGACCGACTACGGCCTGCCGAAGCCCGACCACCCGATCCTGCACGCGCACCCGACGGTCTCCGACGACCTGCTGACCCGGCTCGGCCACGGCGACATCGCGGTGCGCCCGAACATCGACCGGTTCGAGAGCAGCAAGGTGTTCTTCGTGGACGGCAGCGCCGCCGAGGTGGACGTGGTCATCTACTGCACCGGCTACAAGGTGACGTTCCCGTTCCTCGACGAGCGGTTCGTGCCGACCCGCGACAACCACGTCGACCTCTACCGCCGGGTGGTCAGCCCCGACCTCCCGGGCCTCTACTTCGTCGGGCTGGTCCAGCCGATCGGCGCGATCATGCCGCTGGCCGAGGCGCAGTCCGCGTGGGTCGCCGACCTGGTCTCGGGCGAGGGAGTGCTGCCGTCGTACGACGAGATGCGCCGCCAGATCCGGGTCTACGACGAGAAGCTCAAGAAGCGGTACGTCGCGTCGAAACGCCACACCATCCAGGTCGACTTCCACCCCTACCTCACCGAGCTGGCCCGCGAGCGGCGTGCCGCACGCGCCCGCAGGGGGAGGCCCGGGGACTGACGCGTCCGCGACCTCCGCGACGTCGTGACGCACGGTCTCGAGCGCCTGCGTCAGCCGCTCCACTGCGGGTCCGGTCGCTCAGCCGGGCGGGGGAGCGGCGGTGCTGTCGCGGACCACGAGCTCGGTCGGCAGCACGGTGTGCTTGGCGCGGGTCTTGGTGCCGGCGCGCTTGGCCTCCAGGACCCGGGTGAGCTCGGCCGCCGACAGCCGGCCCTTCTCGGCGACGTCCTGGCGGACGGTGGTGAGCTGCGGGCGCAGCCGGCGGGCGAGCGGGCTGTCGTCGAACCCCACCACCGACAGGTCCCCGGGCACGTCGAGCCCGAGCTTCTCGGCCGCGCCCATGACCCCGCTGGCGATCACGTCGGAGAAGCACAGGATGGCGGTGGGCCGGTCGTCGCGCTGGAGCATGTCGAGCGCCGCGTCGAAGGCCTCGCGGTCGTCGCTGCCCAGCTGCCGGTGCACGAGCGGGGCTATCCCGGCCGGGGTCAGCACGTCGAGGTAGCCGAGCAGCCGCTCGCGGGAGATGAACTTCACCTCCTTGGAGTCCTCGACCGGGTCGTCGAGGTAGCCGACGGTGCCGCCGAGGGCGGCGATCATCACGCCGACCCGGGTGTGCCCGAGGTCCACGACGTGCTGGGCGGCCGCGCGGGCGCCGCCGCGGTCGTCGACGTTGACCGAGGTGATGCCCCGCTCCTGCTCCTGGTCGACGAACACGATCGGCAGGCCGCGGCGGGTGAGCCAGTCGACGGCCGTCATGTCCGGGTCGCAGGAGTACACGAGGGCGGCGTCCATGGGTACGTCGCGGGCCGGGACCATGTCGCCGACGGCGGTCGACGAGAGCAGGGTGAGGGCCAGGCCGGTCGGCGCGAGCTCGCCGGCGATGGCGCCCATGAAGCCGGTGGCCACGTCGTCGTCGAACGCGTAGCGCAGCGACGAGGTGAGCAGGATGCCGATCGCCCCGGTGGTGCCGCGGGCCAGCGCGCGGGCGGCGGGGTCAGGGCCGACGTACCCGAGCTTCGGTGGCCGCGTCGAGGATCCTCTGCCGCATCGCGGTGGAGAGCTGGTCCGGACGCGAGAACGCGTTGGACACGGTCATCCTGCTGACGCCGACCTGGTCGGCGATCGTCTGCAGGGTCACTCGGGCCACGCGGTCAGAGTAGCCAGGCTCTCCAGCGGCGTGGTCCCGAGTGACCGGTTTCCCCGAGCGAGGGGTCAGTGGGCCGGGCTCCAGGCCCGCGGCGCGACGAGATCGGCGACGCGGTGCAGCAGGCCGGCCAGCGCGCTGCGGGTGCGCGGGGCGACGGGGGCGAGCTCCTCGGCCTCGACGACCGACGAGAGCGGCTCGCCGTAGGAGAACTGCTCGGCGACGGCGTCGCGAGCGACATCAAGGGTGAGCAGGGCGTACATGGCGGAACTCCTCTGGGATGGTGCTTTATGGTTCTGTACCAGTACAGTAGCGAGGTGTTCTGTATCGGTCAAGTTGATGGAGGGCGAACCGCTGTGACCTGGGTTTCAGCGGTCGGCGTGCGCCGGCCGTCCCGGGTGCAGCCCGACGAAGGCGACCAGGCCGCCCGCGAACAGCAGCACGGCGCAGATCAGCTGCGCCTGCTGGTAGCCGGCCGCGAAGACCGACGGGTTCTCGTAGTCGGCGCCGGCGATCCCGACCACCGCCGGCAGCGCGCTGACCGAGAGCAGGGAGCCGGTGCGGGCGACCGCGTTGTTGATCCCGCTCGCGATGCCGGCGTACCGGTCCGGCGCCGCGGCCAGCACGCTCGACGTGAGCGGGGCGACCAGCAGCACCAGCCCGGCGGAGAACACCAGCATCCCGGGCAGCACGCCGGTGAGGTAGCCGGTGTCCTGGTCGACGCCGCGGAGCAGGAGCGTGCCGACCCCGCAGAGCGCCGGCCCGACCGACAGCGGCAGCCGCGGGCCGATCCGGGCGGCGAGCGCCCCGGCGCGCGACGAGAACAGCAGCATCATCAGGGTCAGCGGCACGGTCGAGAGGCCCGCCGCCAGGGGGCTCCAGCCGGTCACCACCTGGAGCTGCAGGACCAGGAAGAAGAGCATCGCGCCCAGTGCGCCGTACACCAGCAGGGTGAGCCCGTTGGCCACCGAGAAGGTCCGCGACGCGAACAGGTGCATCGGCACCAGGGCGTCGGGGTGCCGTCGCTCGAAGTAGACGAACAGCGACCAGTGCGACCACGCCGACGACCGCGGCGACCAGGACCCGTGAGGTCGGGGCGGAGCCGTTCTCGATCAGCGCGTACGTCGCACCGCCGAGCCCGACCGCGCCGAGAGCCGCCCCCAGCACGTCGAAGCTGCGGGCGGCCTCGGGGTCCCGCGACTCGGGGACGTGCCGCGCCGCCACGAGCACCACCACCACCGCGACGGGCACGTTGATCCCGAAGATCCAGCGCCAGCTCGCGTTGTCGATGATCCAGCCGCCGAGCAGCGGCCCGATCGCGGCCGCGATCCCGCCGAGGCCGGCCCACTGGCCGATCACCCGGCCGCGGTCGGCCTTGCGGAAGGAACCCTGGATCATCGCCAGGCTGCCGGGGGTCAGCAGTGCCGCGCCGACGCCCTGCAGCAGCCGCGCCGCGATGAGCTGGCCGGGGCTCTGGGCCAGCCCGCACAGCGCCGAGGCGATCGCGAACCAGGTCACCCCGACGAGGAAGACACGCTTGCGGCCCAGGTGGTCCCCGAGGGAGCCGCCGACCAGGATCAGCGACGCGAGCGCGAGCAGGTAGGCGTTCGACACCCACTGGAGCTGTGCGATCGACGCGTCCAGGTCGTCGCCGATGCTGCGCAGCGCGATGTTGACGACCGTGCCGTCGAGCATCGCCATGCCGGAGCCCATGACCGCGGCGGTGAGCACCCAGCGCCCCTGCGGGGTGCCCCGCGCGACCAAGGCCTCGGGCATCAGCGGTCCGACTGCGGGATCAACCTGGTGTAGCGCATCTCCGTCGGGTGTGGCGGCCACGGCGCGGGGCGGCGGTCCCGCTCCGCCCGCCAGCCGAGGTACTCGTAGAGCCGGCGGGCGCGGGTGTTCTCCTCCAGGCACCACAGCTCCGCGATCGTCGTACCCCGCTCGTCCATGCAGCGCAGCACGGTCTCGATCGCGGTGGTGGCCAGCCCCGACCCCCACTGGCCGGGGTGCACCGCCAGGTGCCGCAACGAGCGGTCGTCGTAGGCCGCGAACAGGTCGATGCCGCCGTCCGGCGCGTCCCGGACGAGTACGTCGACCCCGGGCTCGTCGAGCACCAGAGCCCACCGGGCCAGGACGTCGTCGTCGGGGAAGGGGTACCGCTCGGGCGGGAACACGTGGCCCAGGCCGGCGAGGTTGGCGGCGCGTTCGAGGTCGAGGAGGGCGGTCAGGTCGTCGACCGTCGCCTCGCGGAACATGCGTTCATGCTCGCACCGGCGCGACGACGCACGCCAGCGCGTCCCCGGCGGCACGAACAGTCAGGCTTGACTGTTTGTTTGTCTGCGGTCACGATAGCCGCGTGTCGACCGCCGTCCGCGTCCCGCAGGAGGAGCGCACCCGCGCCATGCGGCAGCGCCTGCTCGACGCCACCGTGGAGTGCCTGGTCGAGTTCGGCTGGAGCGGTACGTCGACCACGCTGGTCTCGCAGCGCGCCGGCGTGAGCCGCGGCGCCCAGCTGCACCACTTCCCGACCAAGGCCGACCTGGTGCTGGCGGCCGTCGAGCACCTCTCCGACGCGCGGCGCGAGGACCTGCGCGCCGCCGCGGCGGACCTGCCGACCGGGCGCCGCCGCACGCGGGCGGTGCTGGAGATGCTCGCCACGCACTTCACCGGACCGGTGTTCTCGGCGGCCCTGGAGCTGTGGGTCGCGGCTCGCACCGACGAGTCCCTGCGCGAGGCGGTCGGCCCCCTCGAGCAGCGCATCGGGCGGGAGACGCACCGCTCGACCGTGGAGCTGCTCGGCTTCGACCAGTCCGAGCCCGGCGTGCGCGAGCTGGTGCAGGCCACCCTCGACCTGGTCCGCGGCCTCGGGCTGGCGAGCACCCTCACCGACGACGCGGCCCGCCGCAAGCGGATCCTCGACCAGTGGGCAGTCGTCCTCGACGCCCAGGTGGGTCGCTCGTGAACGCCCGGCTCGCGGCGGTGCTCGCCGACCTGGCGGCGGAGAGCGGCCGGCTCGACGACCTCGTCGCGCCCCTCGACGAGCAGGGCTGGCGCACCCCCACCCCGGCCGCCGGCTGGGACGTCGCCCACCAGGTCGCGCACCTGGCCTGGACCGACGAGGCCGCCGTCGCCGCGGCCACCGACAAGGCGGCCTGGGACGCCCTGGTGCTGGCCGCGCTCGCGAACCCCGAGGGCTTCACCGACGACGAGGCGGCCCGCGGGGCGGCCGCCGCACCCGCGGACATCCTGGCCCGCTGGCGGGCGTCTCGCGAGCGGCTGGCCGCGGTGCTGCGCGAGGTCCCCGAGGGCACCAAGCTGCCGTGGTACGGCCCGCCGATGAGCGCCACCTCCATGGCCACCGCCCGCTTCATGGAGACCTGGGCGCACGCGCGCGACGTCGCCGACGCACTGGGCGCCACGCTGTCCGCCGACGACTCGGTCCGGCACGTCGTGCACATCGGTGTGCGGACCCGGGACTTCTCCTTCGGCAGCCGCGGGATGGACGCCCCCGACGAGGAGTTCCGGGTGTCCCTGACGCTGCCCGGCGGCTCCGTCGTCGAGTACGGCCCGCCTTCTGCCGAGCAGAGCGTGACCGGCTCGGCGTACGACTTCGCGCTGCTGGTCACCCAGCGGGTGCACCGCGACGACACCGACCTGGACGCGGTCGGCGAGGACGCGAACGCCTGGCTCGACGTGGCCCAGGCCTTCGCCGGCCCGAGCGGCGACGGACGGGCACCCCGTGGCTGAGCCGACGGCCGGGGTGCTGCGGGTCGGCAACTGCAGCGGGTTCTACGGCGACCGGCTCACCGCGATGCGCGAGATGCTCGAGGGCGGCGACCTCGACGTGCTCACCGGCGACTACCTCGCCGAGCTCACCCTGCTGATCCTCGGCCGCGACCGGATGAAGGACCCCTCGCTCGGGTACGCCCGCACCTTCGTCCGCCAGGTCGAGGACTGCCTCGGGCTGGCGCTCGAGCGGGGCGTCAGGATCGTCGCCAACGCCGGCGGCCTCAACCCGTCCGGGCTCGCCGACAAGGTCCGCGAGGTCGCCGCCGGGCTGGGCCTGGACCCGGTGGTCGCGCACGTCGAGGGCGACGACCTGCTCGACCGGGCCGCGGAGCTCGGGCTGCCCGGCAAGCCGCTGACGGCCAACGCGTACCTCGGCGGCTTCGGCATCGCCGCCGCGCTCCGGGAGGGTGCCGACGTGGTCGTCACCGGCCGGGTCACCGACGCCTCCCTGGTGGTCGGACCGGCCGTCGCACGGTTCGGCTGGGCCCCCACGTCGTACGACGAGCTGGCCGGCGCCGTCGTCGCGGGCCATGTCCTCGAGTGCGGGACGCAGGCGACCGGCGGCAACTTCTCCGGCTTCACGCCGTGCCCGCAGCCGCTCGGGTTCCCGGTGGCGGAGGTCGCCGCCGACGGATCGAGCGTCATCACCAAGCACCCCGGCACCGGCGGTGAGGTCACCGTCGACACGGTCACCGCGCAGCTGGTCTACGAGATCCAGTCCGCCGTCTACCTCGGCCCCGACGTCTCCACCCACCTGGCCACGGTGGCCCTGGCGGAGGACGGGCCCGACCGGGTGCGGATCTCCGGGGTCCGCGGCTCCGCGCCGCCGGACACGCTCAAGGTCTGCGTCAACGAGCTCGGCGGCTTCCGCAGCTCCGCGGAGCTGGTGCTGGTCGGGCTCGACATCGAGGAGAAGGCGGCCTGGGTGCGGTCGCAGATGACCGCCGCGCTGGAGGCCTCCCCGGCCGGCCCGCCCGCGTCGGTGGAGTGGACCCTCGCCCGCACCGACCACGAGGACGCCGACACCGAGGAGGGTGCGTCCGCCCGGCTCCGGGTCACCGTCCGCGACGAGGACCCCAACCGGGTCGGCAAGGGATTCACCGCCCCGCTCGTCGAGCTCGCGCTCGCGTCGTACCCGGGGTTCACGCTCACCGGGCCGCCCGCGCCCGGCACGCCGTACGGCGTGTACCGAGCGGCGTACGTCGACCGTGCCGCGGTTGAGGAGAAGGTCGTCGTGGATGGAACGCCGGTTGAGGTGCCCGACCCGCCGCTGGTTGAGGTGCCCGAGCCGCTAGGCGAGGGCCTCGAGACCACCGCACCCGGGCGCGAGGGTGACCAGGTTTCGAGGCTCGCTCCGCTCGCACCTAACCAGCGGGCGGGTTCGCTCCGCTCGCACCTCAACCAGCGGGTGGGTTCGCTCCGCGCGCACCCCAACCAGCGACGCGTCGACTCCCGCTCGGCACCATCGCCCACGCCCGGTCCGGCGACAAGGGCGGCGACGCGAACGTCGGGGTCTGGGCACGCGACGCCCGCAACGACCGGGCGGCCTGGCTGCTGGGGTTCCTGACCCCCGACCGGGTCCGGGCGCTGCTGCCGGAGGCCGCTGACCTCGACGTGGAGGTGCACCCGCTGCCGAACCTCGGCGCGGTGAACATCGTGCTGCACGGGCTGCTCGGCGAGGGGGTGGCCGCGTCGAGCCGGTTCGACCCGCAGGCCAAGGCGGTCGGGGAGTGGCTGCGGTCGCGGTACGTCGACGTGCCGGAGGCCTTGCTGTGAACGGGTTCTGGACCGAGGAGCAGGTCGCGCTGATGGAGTCGGCGCGGGGGTTCGTGCGGGCGGAGGTGGCGCCGCACCTGCAGGAGTGGGAGGACGCCGGGTCGGTGCCGCGCCAGCTGCACGCGAAGGCGGCGAAGCTCGGGCTGCTCGGCCTCGGGGTCCCCGAGGAGCTCGGCGGTGCCGGCGGCACGTTCCTGGACGCGCTCGCGGTGACCGAGGCGTTCACCGAGGCCGGCGCGTCGTCGGGGCTGCTGGCCGCGCTGTTCACCAGCGGCATCGCGCTGCCGCACATCGTGGCGTCGGGGAACGCCGACCTGGTCGACCGGTACGTCCGGCCCACCCTCGCCGGCGAGACGATCGGCGCGCTGGCCGTCACCGAGCCCGGGGGCGGCTCCGACGTCGCCCGGATCCGCACGACCGCCGTGCGCGACGGCGACCACTACGTCGTCAACGGCACCAAGACGTTCATCACGTCGGGGGTCCGCGCCGACTTCGTGACCACCGCGGTGCGCACCGGCGGTCCCGGGCACGCCGGCATCAGCCTGCTGGTCGTCGACAAGGGCACGCCCGGCTTCACCGTCGACCGGTCCCTCTCGAAGATGGGCTGGCACTGCTCGGACACCGCCGAGCTCGGGTTCAGCGACGCGCGCGTCCCGGTGGCGAACCTCGTCGGCGCGGAGAACACCGGCTTCGCGCAGATCGCGCAGGCCTTCGTGGTCGAGCGGCTCGCGCTGGCCGGGCACGGCTACGGCATCGCGGCCCGGGCGCTCGAGCTCACGGCGGCGTACTGCCGCGAGCGCGAGACCTTCGGCAAGCCCCTGATCGCCAACCAGGTGGTGCGGCACCGGCTGGTCGAGATGCACCGGCGGGTCGACGCGGCCCGCACCTACACGCGGGCCGTCGCCGCCCGCCACGTCGCCGGCGCGAACCCGCTCGTCGAGGCCCTGCACGCCAAGGCGCTCGCGGTCGAGGCCGCGGCGTACGTCTGCGACCAGGCCGTCCAGCTGCACGGCGGCACCGGCTACCTGCACGGGACCGAGGTGGAGCGGCACTACCGCGACGCCCGGATCCTCGGCATCGGAGGAGGAGCGACCGAGGTGCTCGACGACCTGACGGCCCGGCTGCTGGGGTACGGCGCATGACCGGCCACGAACGGCTGGACGAGCCTGTCGAGACCCATGATCTCGACAGGCTCGATCACCCGACTGATCTCGACAGGCTCGATCACCCGACTGATCTCGACAAGCGCGATCACCCGGCGGGTCGGCGGGAGGCGATGCTGGACAAGATCGCCGCGCTCGACGCCGAGCACGCGAAGGCGGTGGCCGGCGGCGGCGAGAAGTACGTCGACCGGCACCACGCCCGCGGCAAGCTGCTGGCCCGCGAGCGGATCGAGCTGCTCGTCGACGAGGGGTCGGCGTTCCTCGAGCTGTCCCCGCTCGCCGGCTGGGGGTCCGACTTCGCGGTCGGCGCGTCCGTGGTCACCGGCATCGGGGTGGTGTCCGGCGTCGAGTGCATGGTGATCGCCAACGACCCGACCGTGCGCGGTGGCGCCAGCAACCCGTGGACGGTCAAGAAGCTGTTCCGGGCCGCGCAGATCGCCCGCGAGAACCGGCTCCCGACGGTGAACCTCGTCGAGTCCGGCGGCGCGGACCTGCCGACCCAGAAGGAGATCTTCATCCCCGGCGGCGACCTGTTCCGCGGGCTCACCCAGGCCAGCGCCGACCGCCGGCCCACCGTCGCGCTGGTGTTCGGCAACAGCACCGCCGGCGGGGCGTACGTGCCGGGCATGAGCGACTACGTGGTGATGGTCAAGGAGCAGGCCAAGGTGTTCCTCGGCGGGCCGCCGCTGGTGAAGATGGCCACCGGCGAGGACTCCGACGACGAGTCGCTCGGTGGCGCCGAGATGCACGCGCGGACCTCCGGGCTGGCCGACTACCTCGCCGTCGACGAGCGCGACGCGATCCGGATCGGGCGGCGGATCGTCGCGCGGCTCAACCACCGGAAGGCGGGCTCGGGAGTGGTCTCGACGAGCTCGACCAACCGGGTGGTCGAGCCCTTCGAGACCGACTCGCCCCTTCGCCGAGCCGGACGCCGACCCCGAGGGCCTGCTCGACCTGATCCCCGAGGACCTCAAGGAGCCGTTCGACCCGCGCGAGGTCATCGCCCGCCTGGTCGATGGGGTAGGGCGCGACGGCGCGGGCCCCGAGAACGCGGTGGCGTTCGACGAGTTCAAGCCGCTCTACGGGCCCTCCCTCGTGACCGGCTGGGCGCGGCTGCACGGCCGGCAGATCGGCATCCTCGCCAACGCGCAGGGCGTGCTGTTCAGCGAGGAGTCCCAGAAGGCCGCGCAGTTCATCCAGCTGGCCAACCAGATCGACGTACCCCTGCTGTTCCTGCACAACACCACCGGCTACATGGTCGGCGCGGAGTACGAGCAGCGCGGCATCATCAAGCACGGCGCGATGATGATCAACGCGGTCAGCAACAGCACCGTGCCGCACCTGTCGATCATGATGGGCGCGTCCTACGGCGCCGGGAACTACGGCATGTGCGGGCGCGCGTTCGACCCGCGCTTCCTGTTCACCTGGCCGTCCGCGAAGTCAGCGGTCATGGGTCCCGCGCAGCTCGCCGGGGTGCTGTCGATCGTCGCGCGGGCGGCGTCCGAGGCGAAGGGGAAGCCCTACGACGAGGAGGGCGACGCGCAGATGCGGGCCTACGTCGAGCAGTCCGTCGAGGAGCAGAGCCTGCCGTTCTTCCTGTCCGGGATGGTGTACGACGACGGGGTCATCGACCCGCGCGACACCCGGACCGTGCTCGGCATCTGCCTGTCCGTGATCGAGAACGCCCCGGTCGAGGGCACCGACCGCTTCGGCGTCTTCAGGATGTGAGGGGAGTGCAGACAGTGGCCTCGACAGGTCGGTTCCTGAGCCCGTCGAAGGGCTCGACCACCCGGGTGATCAATCGACTGCTCGTCGCCAACCGCGGCGAGATCGCCCGGCGGGTGTTCCGGACCTGCCGCGACCTCGGCATCGAGACCGTGGCCGTGCACTCCGACGCGGACGCCGGCCTGCCGTTCGTCCGTGAGGCCGACGTGGCGGTGCGGCTGCCCGGGGCGACGCCGGCCGAGACGTACCTTCGCGCCGACCTCGTCGTGCAGGCCGCGCTCGACGCCGGTGCCGATGCCGTGCACCCCGGCTACGGCTTCCTGTCGGAGAACGCCGACTTCGCGCGCCGCGTGCTCGACGCCGGCCTGGTCTGGGTCGGCCCGACCCCGGAGTCGATCGAGCAGATGGGCTCCAAGGTCGAGGCGAAGAAGCTGATGGCCGCAGCCGGTGTCCCGGTGCTCTCCGAGCTCTCACCCTCCGACGTCACCGCGGGCGATCTACCGCTGCTGGTCAAGGCGTCCGCCGGCGGCGGCGGTCGAGGCATGCGCGTCGTCCGCGACCTCGCCGGGGTCACCGCCGCCGTCGAGCAGGCGAGTGCCGAGGCGGCCTCGGCGTTCGGGGACGCGACGGTCTTCTGCGAGCCGTACGTCGAGGGCGGCCGGCACGTCGAGGTCCAGGTGCTCGGCCGCCCGGACGGCACCGTCGACGTGCTCGGCGAGCGCGACTGCTCGGTGCAGCGCCGGCACCAGAAGGTCGTCGAGGAGGCGCCCGCTCCGAACCTCTCGCCGGACGTACGCACCGCGATGCACGACGCCGCCCGGGCCGCCGCCGAGGCCATCGGCTACGTCGGCGCCGGCACCGTCGAGTTCCTGCTGGACCGCGACCGGTTCTTCTTCCTCGAGATGAACACCCGGCTCCAGGTCGAGCACCCGGTCACCGAGGCGGTCCTCGGGGTCGACCTCGTCGCCCTCCAGCTGACCGTCGCATCCGGCGACCCGTCAGCCAGTAGGCAGGATGACCGGCGTGTCGCGCAGGAAGTGACCCTTCGACAGGCTCAGGACGCTGCGGGTCACGCGGTCGAGGTGCGGCTCTACGCCGAGGACCCGGCGCAGGGCTGGCAGCCGCAGAGCGGCCGGATCACCCGGTTCGAGATCGAGAGCGACGCGCGGTTCGAGCGGTCCGCGACGTACGGCGTCCGGGTCGACGCCGGCTTCGGGACCGGTGACGAGGTCGGCACGCACTACGACGCGATGCTCGCGAAGGTGATCGCCTGGGCGCCGACCCGCACCGAGGCGCTGCGCCGGCTCGCCGGCGTGCTGCGGCGCGCGGAGATCCACGGCATCCGGACCAACCGCGACCTGCTCGTCGAGATCCTGCGGCACGAGGCGTTCGCCGCGGGCGACGTGTCCACCGACTTCCTCGACCGGCACGACCTCGGCGCGATGCACGCGTCGGCCGTCGACCCCGACCGCCTCGAGCAGTCCGCGTTCGCCGCCGCCGTCGCCCTCGCGGAGAGGGCGCGGGCAGCAGCCCCGGTCCAGCGACACGTCCCCACCGGCTGGCGCAACGTGGTCTCCGCGCCGCAGCGCACCGAGTTCGCCGAGACGACCGTCGAGTGGCTGGCCGGCCGCGACGGCTACACGAGCGGGGCCCTGCGCGCCGAGTTGTCAGGCGGTGACGTCGTCATAGCGTCCTCAGCGCCTGACAAGTCGGCGGTACGACGCACCTTCCGGGTGCACGTGTACGACGGGCGCGTGGACGTCGAGTCGTCGCTCGGGCATGTCGCGCTCACGCCGGTGCCACGGTTCACCGACCCGGCCGACCAGGTCGCGAGCGGCTCCCTGCTCGCGCCGATGCCCGGGTCCGTCGTACGCCTCGCGGTCGAGCCGGGACAGACCGTCGCCGCCGGCGAGCCGGTCCTCGTCCTCGAGGCCATGAAGATGCAGCACACGATCACCGCCCCGCACGCCGGGACGGTCACCGACCTGCCCGTCTCGGTGGGGTCGCAGGTGGCAGCCGGCGAGGTGCTGGCGGTGGTCTCCCTTCGAGACGCCTCGTCCCTCGGCTCCTCAGGACAAGCGGCGAGCTCGACCACCCGAGATGGAGGAGACGCATGACTGACACAGCGTTCACCGAGACCGAGGAGCGCACGGCGCTGCGCGCGGCGGTCGCCAAGCTCGCCGGCGGCTACGGGCGGGACTACTTCGTGCGGCAGGCGCGCAGCGGCGGCAAGACCACCGACCTGTGGCTGGAGATCGGCAAGCACGGCTACCTCGGCGTCAACATCCCCGAGGAGTACGGCGGCGGTGGTGGTGGCATCGGCGACGTGGCGGCGGTGTGCGAGGAGCTCGCGGCGAAGGGCTGCCCGCTGCTGATGATGGTGGTCAGCCCGGCCATCTGCGGCACGGTGATCAGCCGGTTCGGCACCGAGGAGCAGAAGCAGCGCTGGCTGCCCGGCATCGCCGACGGCACGCGGACGATGGCGTTCGCGATCACCGAGCCGGACGCCGGCACCAACTCGCACAACATCACCACCACCGCTCGCCGAGACGCCGACGGCTGGGTCCTCGACGGCCGCAAGATCTACATCTCCGGCGTCGACGAGGCCGCGAACGTGCTCGTCGTCGCGCGTACAGCCGATGCCAGGAGCGGCCGGCTCAAGCCGTGCCTGTTCGTGGTGCCCACCGACGCCGAGGGCTTCGAGTACACCCCGATCCCGATGGAGATCGTCAGCCCCGAGCAGCAGTTCTCGGTCTTCATCGACGACGTCCGGCTGCCCGCGGACGCACTGGTCGGCGACGAGGACGCCGGGCTGGTGCAGCTGTTCGCGGGCCTCAACCCGGAGCGGATCATGGCCGCGTCGTTCTCCACCGGGCTGGCCCGCTTCGCCCTCGACAAGGCGGTCGCCTACGTCAAGGAGCGTGAGGTGTTCGGCGCCCCGATCGGCAGCCACCAGGGCCTGGCCCACCCGCTCGCGCAGTCGAAGATCGAGATCGAGCTGGCCCGGCTGATGACCCAGAAGGCGGCGGCCCTCTACGACGCCGGCGACGACACGGCGGCGGGCGAGGCGGCCAACATGGCGAAGTACGCCGCGGCGGAGGCGGCCTGCGACGCCGCCGACCGCGCGGTCCAGGCGCACGGCGGCAACGGCATCACACAGGAGTACGGTGTCGCCGGCCTGCTGGTCGCCGCCCGCGCCGGCCGGATCGCCCCCGTCAGCCGGGAGATGATCCTGAACTTCGTGGGCATGCACTCGCTGGGCCTGCCGAAGTCCTACTGAGCCCCGGGAGCACCCGCATGACCGAGACCGAGCTCGTCCACTACCGCGTCGACGACCACGTCGCGTCGCTGGTCCTCGACAGCCAGCACAACCGCAACGCGCTGTCGAAGCAGCTCGTCCGGGAGCTGTACGACGGGCTGGCGACCGCCGAGGGCGACGACGACGTCAAGGTCGTGCTGATCCGGGCCGAGGGCCGCACGTTCTGCTCCGGCGCGGATCTCTCGGAGGCGAGCGACCAGGGCATGGAGCAGGCGGCGGGGGTGCTCGTCGAGCTGCAGCGCCGGATCGCCACCCTGCCCAAGCCGGTCGTCACCCGCGTGCACGGCAACGTCCGGGCCGGCGGCATCGGGATCGTCGCGGCCTCCGACGTGGCGATCAGCGCGCACGATGCGGCGTACGCCTTCACCGAGGTGCGCCTCGGCCTCACCCCGGCCGCGATCTCGCTGTCGGTGCTGCCCCGGATGACCGACCGGTCGGCGGCGCTGACCTTCCTGACCGGCGAGGTGTTCACCGGTCGCGACGCCGAGCGGATGGGCCTGGTCACCAAGGCGGTCGCCGAGGACGAGCTCAACCTCGAGGTCGACGAGGTCTGCGCCTCGCTCGCGAAGGGCAACCCGCAGGGGCTGCGGGAGACGAAGCTGCTGCTCGGCCGGGCCCTGGTCGACCGGATCGACGAGCACGGCGGCGACCTGGCGAAGCTGTCCGCCCGGCTGTTCGGGTCCGAGGAGGCGAAGGCCGCGATGCTGGCCTTCCTCAACCGGAAGAAGTAGCACGCCTCGAGGGCGTCGTGCTCGGCAGACCGGGGCAAGGCAGACATCGGGCAGTCGGTCGACGGCAGTTGTCGCGACGAGTTGTTGCCGTACCCGGCTGCCTGGCGGCATGATCGACGAAGAACGACCGAGCGACTTCCCCGGGTTTTCGCTCGACAGCCACGGACGCCCCCCGCGTCGAGGTGCGCGCCCTGTGACTCAGTGAGGCGACGAGCACTTCGACTTCCTCAACGGGGGCTGACATGGTCCACGCAGCGGCGACCAGCAACCTGAACCTCAACCTGAGCCCGATCGACGTCGTGCTGATCGTGATCTACTTCAGCTTCGTCCTCGGCATCGGTTTCGCCCTGAAACGTGGCGTGAAGTCCTCGTTGGACTTCTTCCTGGCCGGGCGGTCGCTGCCCGCCTGGGTCACCGGGATCGGCTTCATCTCGGCCAACATCGGTGCCGTGGAGCTGCTCGGCCAGTCCGCCAGCGGGGCCCAGTACGGCGCCGCGATGGTGCACTACTTCTGGATCGGCGCGATCCCCGCGATGGTGTTCCTCGGCATCGTGATGATGCCGTTCTACTACGGGTCGAAGGTGCGCAGCGTCCCCGAGTACCTGCGGCTGAGGTTCGACCCGAAGGCGCACCTGATCAACGCGTCACCTTCGTGCTCGGCAGCATCCTCATCGCGGGCGTGAACCTCTATGCACTGGCGATCGTCCTCGAGGCGCTCCTCGGGATCCCGCTGTTGCTGGCGATCGTGCTGTCGGCGACGTTCGTGCTCTCCTACATCCTGCTCGGTGGCCTGACCAGCGCCATCTACAACGAGGTCATGCAGTTCTTCGTGATCATGATCGGGATGGTGCCGCTGACGATCATCGCGCTCAAGGAGAGCGGAGGCCTGGGCAGGCTCTTCCACACGCTCGAGGCCGAGCACGGGACCGCCTTCATCCACCCGTGGTCGGGCACCGGCATCGGAGGGTCCAACCCGGTGGGTGACTGGATCGGGATCATCCTCGGACTGTCGTTCTGCCTGTCCTTCGGCTACTGGACGACCAACTTCGCCGAGGTGCAGCGGGCCATGGCCGCCAAGGACGGCCGCTCGGCGCGGCTGACCCCCATCATCGGGGCCTACCCGAAGACGTTCGTGCCGCTCATCACGGTGCTGCCCGGCATGGCCGCTCTCGTGCTTCTTCCCGGGATCGGCAGCGGCGGGGACAACCTGGAGTACAACCAGGCCATCCCCGCCCTGATGGCGAAGTACCTGCCGCAGGGTGTGCTGGGGGTTGCCGTGACCGGGTTGCTCGCTGCGTTCATGGCCGGCATGGCGGCCAACGTGTCCAGCTTCAACGCCGTGTTCACCTACGACCTCTGGCAGGACTACCTCAGGCCCGGTCGGCCCGACCGCTACTACCTCACCGTCGGACGCTGGGCCACGGTCGGTGGCGTGGGGCTGGCGGTCGCCACGGCGCTCATCGCCTCCGAGCTTCAGCAACATCTCCAACTACCTGCAGACCCTGTTCTCGTTCTTCAACGTGCCGCTCTTCTGCGCCTTCATCATCGGCATGTTCTGGCCCCGAGCCAGCAGGAGTGCGGGCTTCTGGGGGATCCTGACCGGCACGCTGACCGCGGTCACCGTCTACGCGCTCTACAAGCAGGACGTGCTCACCTTCCGCAGCGACCTTCAGGAGACGATGTGGGGATCCATCTCTGCCTTCGCCGTGGGCGCGGTCAGCATGGTCATCGTGTCGCTGATCGAGCACCCGAAGACCACCGAGGAGCTGCACGGGCTCGTCTACGGGATGGAGATCAAGGACCGGTCCGAGGTCGCCAAGCACCCGTGGTACCGGTCACCGGTCGTCCTGGGCCTCGGGGTGCTGGTCCTGAACGCGGCCCTGTACGTCGCCGTCTACGCCGTCTGACGAGAAGGAGCTCGCCGTGACAACTCCAGAGGAACGTCCCGGTGAACGTGCCACCGACCCGCTCGCCCTGCTCTTCGACATCCGGTCCTTCACCGGAAGCCTGTTCCTGATCTTCGGCGTCATCGTCACCATCGTGGGCCTCAACGCCAGCGACGCGGACATCCAGAAGGCCGCAGGGGTGAACCTCTCGTTGATCATCGGGCTCGTCATGATCGCCATGGGCATCGTGTTCGTGGTCTGGCTCCTGCTGAGCCCGCCGGAGATCCTGCACTCCCACGAGATGACCGAGGACGAGCTCCCGGAGCAGCTGCGCCACCACGGCCTCGAGGCGATCCCCGAGCACACCGGAGAAGCCCCTCCGCCGCCACCTCCCACGACCCGCAAACGTCCTCCCGGCGGACACTGACGACATCGGCCATCGACGGGAGGGTCGCGCGCATGAGGTATCGAACAGTCCTTGTCGGGACCGACGGCTCCGACACGTCCCTGCAGGCAGTGGCGACGGCGGCCGAGCTCGCCGGCGCGATGACAGCACAGCTGCTGGTGGTCTGCGCCTACCACCCGGTTCCCGCGCGCGAGCAGGCCCGGATGACGCCCGGCCTGGACGACACGAGGTTCCGGGTCACAGGCTCCGAAGCCGCTCAGTCGGCCCTCGACGCCGGTCTCGCCGCCGCCCGGGAAGCCGGCGCGTCGTCCCCCGAGGGCAAGCTCGTCACGGGTGACGCGGTCGAGGCGTTGCTGTCCGAGGCGGAGAGCCGCTCACCGGCGCTGATCGTCGTCGGCAACCGTGGCATGAACCGGCTGTCGCGCAGGCTGCTCGGGTCGGTGCCCTCGGATGTGGCCTACCGGGCGAGCTGCGACGTGCTCATCGTCCACACCACGACCCGGTAGGACGCCTGAGGCCTCACCGGGTGAGGTCGATGGCTCACGTGCCGACCCGGCTCACGGCGTGGCTGAGGCGTCGGGAGAGGACCGGCTGCCGGTCACCGTGAGCGTGTTGCGTCCTTGCTCGACTCCGTGCACCCGGCCTGGCAGCACGACGTGGCGCAGGGGGGCGTCGGAGCCCGGCATCCGCTCGTCGAGCGGCCGCGTCGCTGCTGCACCCTGTCCCGGGCCGGGAGCGTGGCGGAGACGTAGGGTCCGAGTGACGCACGCAACACGGAAGGCATGCCATGCATGACGATCGGGTCCATGTTGAGCGCCGCATCACGCGGATGCTGGCCGAGCGGCTCCGCCCGTCGGTCTACCGCGATCCGGTGCCGCTCCTGCTGGAGTCCTGGCAGGCTCCCGGCGAGCCCGTCCCGGTCGGCGAGGGGCTGTCCGCGCAGTACTCCGAGACCAAGGCGGGCGAGCTGTGGGGGCCGCCGTGGGGCACCACCTGGTTCCACGTCACCGGCACCGTCCCTGAGCGCTGGGCCGGCCGGGAGGTCGAGGCCGTCGTCGACCTGGGGTTCGCTCCCGACCGGCCCGGGTTCTCCGCAGAGGCCCTGGCGATGCGCCCGGACGGCACCCCCATCAAGGCCCTGAACCCGATGAGCACCTGGTTGCCGGTCGCGGCGGCCGCCCGCGGCGGCGAGGCGGTCGACGTGTACGTCGAGGCCGCCTCGAACCCGGACATCGCCGGCGCCGGCGTCGGGTCGTACCTCGGGGACGTGCTCACCGCCGGGAGCGAGCCCCTCTACCGCGTACGGCGCGTGGAGCTGGCCGTGTTCGAGCGCCCGGTGTGGGAGCTCGTGCAGGACATCGAGGTGCTCGACCAGCTGATGCGGCAGCTGTCCACCGACTCGCCCCGCCGCTGGCAGATCCTGCGCACGTTGGAGCGGGCCCTGGACGCGATCGACCTGACCGACGTCGTCGGGTCCGCGCCCGCCGTCCGTGCCGTGCTCGCCCCGGCGCTGGCCGCACCCGCGCACGCCGGCGCGCACCTTGCCAGCGCCGTCGGCCACGCGCACATCGACTCCGCGTGGCTGTGGCCGTTGCGGGAGACCGTCCGCAAGGTTGCCCGCACGGTCTCGAACGTCACCGCGCTGATGGACGAGCACCCCGAGCTGGTCTTCGCGATGTCCTCGGCCCAGCAGTGGGCCTGGATGAAGGAGCACCGTCCCGAGGTGTGGGACCGCATGCGCGAGAAGGTCGCCACCGGCCAGCTGGTGCCCGTCGGTGGGATGTGGGTGGAGTCCGACACCAACATGCCCGGGGGCGAGGCGCTGGCCCGACAGCTGGTGCACGGCAAGCGGTTCTTCCTCGACGAGCTGGGCATCGACACCTCAGAGGTCTGGCTCCCGGACTCCTTCGGCTACACGGCGGCCCTGCCGCAGCTCGTGGCGCTGTCCGGGTCCACGTGGTTCCTGACCCAGAAGATCTCCTGGAACCAGACCAACCGGCACCCTCACCACACCTTCTGGTGGGAGGGGCTGGACGGCACCCGCGTCTTCACGCACTTCCCGCCCGTGGACACCTACAACTCCGAGCTCAGCGGCGAGGAGATGGCGCACCTGGTGCGCAACTTCTCCGAGAAGGGGCTGGCGAACCGGTCCCTGGTCCCGTTCGGGCACGGCGACGGCGGCGGCGGACCCACCCGGGAGATGCTCGCCCGGGCGGCGCGCCTCCAGGACCTGGAGGGGTCGGCGCGGGTCGAGATCGAGGCGCCGGCGGCGTTCTTCGAGAAGGCTCGCGCGGACCATGCCGACCCGGCCGTGTGGGTCGGGGAGCTGTACCTGGAGCTGCACCGCGCCACCTACACGACCCAGGCCGACACCAAGCAGGGCAACCGGCGCAGCGAGCACCTGCTCCGCGAGGCCGAGCTGTGGGCCACCACCGCGGCGGTGAGGTCGGGTACGCCGTACCCGGCGAGCGAGCTGGACCGCTTGTGGAAGACGGTCCTGCTCCACCAGTTCCACGACATCCTTCCCGGCTCCTCGATCGCGTGGGTGCATCGCGAGGCCCGGGAGACCTATGCACAGGTCGCCCGCGAGCTCGGTGACCTGATCGCAGCGGCGCAGGGCACGCTCGCCGGGAACGCCGCGGCGGACAGCACCGTGGTCTTCAACGCCGCACCCCACCCGCGCGGCGGGGTCCCGGCCGGTGGAGCCGTCGTGTCGGCTCCGCCCACGGCCGACCAGGCGAACCGCTCGGCGGCGGCGCACGTCACCGTCGCCGGAGACGGGTACGTGCTCGAGAACGGTCTGGTGCGAGCCGTCGTCGACGGACGCGGCCTGCTGACCTCGGTGGTCGACCTGGCCTCCGGACGGGAGGCGATCGCCCCCGGTGCCGCCGGCAACCTCCTGCAGCTGCACCCCGACGTCCCCAACGCCTGGGACGCCTGGGACGTCGACCGGCACTACACCCGCCACGTCACCGATCTCGTGGACGTCGTGTCCCTGGCCCCGGTGACGGGGGAGGACCCCGACGGCGAGGACGAGGCCGCCGTACGGATCGAACGCCGCTTCGGGCGGTCCACATTCACCCAGGTGGTGTCCCTGGCCCCCGGTGCCCGACGTGTCGACGTGGACACCGAGGTCGACTGGCAGGAGGTCGAGACGTTCCTCAAGGCGGCGTTCCCGCTCGACGTCCGGGCCGACCGCTCGTCCTCGGAGATCCAGTTCGGCTACGTCCAGCGGGCGACCAACACCAACACCAGCTGGGACGTGGCCCGCTTCGAGATCTGCGCCCACCGCTACCTCCACGTCGGCGAGCCCGGCTACGGGCTGGCCGTCGTCAACGACTCCACCTACGGCCACGACGTCGCCTGCACCGTGCGACCGGACGGGGGGACCACGACCACGGTCCGGCTCTCCCTGCTGCGGGCGCCCCGCTTCCCCGACCCGGAGACCGACCTGGGCCGGCACCGGTTCCGCTACGGCCTCGTCGTCGGGGCCGACCTCCTCGACGCAACCCGTGAGGGGCACTGGCTGAACCTGCCGGTGCGCACCCTGCCCGGAGACACCGGCGTCGACCCGCTGGTGTCCGTCGACAACGACGGGATCGTGGTCTCGGCCGTGAAGCTCGCCGACGACGCCGGCGAGGACCCCGCCGGCGACGTGGTCGTCCGGGTCTACGAGGCGCTGGGTGCACGGGCCAGCGGTCGGCTCACCCTGGGCTTCCCCGCGGACTCGGTCATGGTGACCGACCTGCTCGAGCGACCCCTGGACGTCGACCCTCTCGACGTCGACGACGCCGGCCGGGTCGCCCTGACCCTCCGGCCGTTCCAGATCCTCACGGTGCGCGTCTCTCGATCTCGCGTCGCCTGACCGGCAGCGCGTTCCGTCGCACCCACTGCTGTCCGTCCACCCGTCCGTCGTCCGCCACCCGGCGGGCCCCAGCACCGCACCCGGCCTCCCCGCGCCGGAAGGTCCGCGCCGCGGTGCTGCTGTACCTCGTGCTGTCGCGGCGTCTGGGTGGTGCGTTCTCGCTCGGCGGCGCGGTGAAGGGCTGAGCAGGCTCGGTGCTCTCAGAGGTCGGGGCCAGGGTTCGGCCTGACAGCATCGACCTCCTTGATCTCTTCCTCCCGCCGGTCCATCTCCCTGCGCAGCTCGCGCCGGCGCTTGGCTGCGGCCTCGCGCCTGAGCTGCACGGGAGTGGTCGGCACCCAGGGCGGGACAGGGACGGGACGGCGGTCGTCGTCGACAGCGACCATGGTGAAGTAGCAGCTGTTGGTGTGCCGGACCTTGCCGAGCCGGAGGTCCTCGGTGGTGACACGGATGCCGATCTCCATCGACGTACGGCCGGTGTAGTTGACGCTCGCGTCGAAGGTGACGAGCTCGCCCACGTGGATCGGCTCCCGGAACACCACCCGGTCCACCGACAGGGTCACGGCGTAGTGACCGGCGTACCGGCTCGCGCAGGTGTAGGCGACCTGGTCGAGGTACTTGAGCAGCTGGCCGCCGTGGACGTTGCCCGCGAAGTTCGACAGGTCGGGGGTCATGAGCACGGTCATGGACAGCGAAGGGTGTCCGGGGTCAGGGCGTTCGTCCTGCGTGGCGTCGTCGTTCGCGTTCACGTGCACCCCCTTTGCGGCTCGTCGCCTCGATCATCGTCTCGTGGCCAGGAACGCCTCGAGCGTCTCGATGACGAGCCGGTGATCCTCCAGCTGGGGCAGGCCCGAGACGGCGACGGTGCCGATGCAGCCGGTCCCGCGCAGGAGGAGCGGGAAGGCGCCCCCGTGCGCGGCGAACTGCGACCGGTCGAGCCGGGAGTCCTCGTCGAACGACCCGCCCTCGACCCGGAACTGCTCGCCGACACGAAGAGACGAGCGGCCGTAGCGGTCCACGACGGCGCTCTTGCGTGCGAGCCATCCGTCGTTGTCGGCGGACGAGCCGGGAAGCGCAGCGTGGAAGAGTCGCTGGCCGTTGCGGCAGATCGCGATCGCGACCGGCAGCCCGGCGGAGACGGCGGCCTCCCTCAGGGCGACGCCGAGCTCCCACGCGGTGTTCTCGTCGAACCGGTCGAAGACGAGGTGCGCCTCCTGCGCCTCCAGCTCGTCGAGGAGCTCGCGCCCGGTCATGCGCCGGACCCGGGACGAACGGTCACACCGCTCGCGGCGCTGATGCGGGCGGCCTCGAGCACGTCCGCCGTCGCGACGGCATCGGTCGCTTCCACCGGGGGTGGCCCGTCGCCGCGCACCGCCCGGGCGAAGGCCGGGTAGTAGGTGTCCCATGCGCCACGTGCCAGGGCGACGGGTGCCGAAGCCGACGCGGTGAAGATCCGGTCCAGGTCGGAGGCCGCCTCGACCCCCCAGGTGTCGACCGATGCGGGGCTCGCGCCGGTGATCAGCACGTCCTCCTGGGTGTCGCACGTCGTGACGACCAGCGAGGCGGCCGATCCGGTGACCCGGAAGCGAGGCCCCGGGGCGTGCTGGCCCCAGCTGCCCCACAGGTGGGAGACGGCGCCGCTGGTGTGGCGCAGTGCCACGAAGACGTCGTCATCGAGGCCGGTCTCACGGGTCCGGCTCTCGGCGTACACCGAGTCCACCGCACCCAGCAGGGAGAGGGCCTGGTCGACGAGGTGGGCGCCGAAGTCGAGCAGGGTGCCGCCTCCCGCTCTGCCGGGACCGTTGTCCGGGGCGTACCTCTCGAACCTGGACTCGAACCTGCGCACCTCGCCCAACGTCCCGTCCTCGACGAGGGCACGCACGGTGAGGAAGTCGGAGTCCCACCGACGGTTCTGGTAGGGGCTCAGGGTCACCCCGTGCTCCGCGGCGAGCCCGACGGAGCGTCCTGCCGCATCCGGGTCCAGTGCGAACGGCTTGTCGCAGACCACCGACAGGCCGAGCGACATCGCCTCGTCGGTGAGGTCCGAGTGGGTGTCGGCCGGCGTGGAGATGCTCACCGCCTCGGCGCCGGCGGCCGCCAGTGCCTCGAGGGAGTCGAACGTGCCGACCCCCGGATGTTCCGCGCCCAGGAGAGCGCGACGTTCGTCGGACGTGGTGACGACACCGATGAACTCGCACTCCGGTGCCGAGGAGATCAGCGGGGCGTGGAAGTACCTGCCGCCGAAGCCGTAGCCGACCAGTCCGATCTTGACCGGGTCCATGTGATCTCTTCTCCTCGAGGACGTCGGGTCATCCAGGCGGCCCAGGCCGACCGTCTACCGCTGAAACTAGTCCGCAGGCGAGCCGGGCAACCAGTGCGACGTCGCCCGTTCCGTCGGCGGACTCGTGGAGGGTGGCGGCTCAGTCGGTGAGCTCGGACGGCACCGCCACGGCATCCACGAGCGCGCCGTTGCGCAGGACCGTGATCTCCAGCCGGGTGCCGATCGACTCCTCGAACAGCAGTCGCTGGAGCGACTGGGCGTCTCCGAGCGGGGCTCCGCCGACGGCGAGGATCAGGTCCCCGGGGTGCAGGCCGCTGGACGAGGCGGGGCTCCCGGAGACGACCTCCACCACCCGGAGGGCGGTGCGCTGGCCTGCCCGAGCCGCCCACTCCGGAGGCAACGGCGCGGGTGAGGTGACGAGTCCGAGGTAGCCACGCCGGACCCGGCCGTCGTGCATCAACGCATAGATGATCCGCCGCGAGGTGGTGTTGATCGGGACCGCAAGCCCCAGGCCCACGCCGGCGACGGCGGTGTTGATGCCGACCACCCGCCCTCGGGAGTCGGCCAGGGCGCCGCCGGAGCTGCCGGGGTTGAGCGCGGCATCGGTCTGGATGACGTCCTCCACGATCCGGGTGGCGTTGCGGGTGCGGACCGGCAGCGCCCGGCCCAGCCCGCTGACGACGCCGGCGGTCACGCTGCCAGCCATCCCGAGAGGGTTTCCCACCGCGACCACCAGGCTGCCGATGCGGAGGTCGTCGACGTCGCGGTAGACCGGCGGCTCGACGACCGGTCGGTCGGCCCGGACCACGGCAAGGTCGGCGAGCGGGTCGCGGCCGACGATCTCGAGGCGGGCGCTGCTGCCGTCGGCGAAGGTGGCCTCCCCGGTGTCGGCGCTGCCGACCACGTGGGCGTTGGTGAGCAGGTGCCCCTCGGCGGTCAGCACGACGGCGGAGCCGGCCGCCTCCCCGGATCGGCCTCGGGGGCTGACGCGGATTGCGGCCACGCGCGGCAGCAGGGCCTCGGCCACCGTGGTGACCACGCGTGAGTACGCGTCCAGCGCGTCGTGCTCTGTCGGTTCCATGGCGCTCCTCGCCCCCGTAGGGGGAGCAACGCCGTGATGTCCGCCGGTGTTCCAGGTACGGCGGCGGCAACCGTCCTACGATGCACGCATGCCGCTGGGAATCATGCGGGGCAGGTCCCGTGGGTGCGGGCGATGAACCGCGACCGGGACCGGGACGCTGCCGGTCGACCACGCCAGGAACGACCTCGTGATGCCCTCGGCCGGCCTCTGCCCTACGGAGCTACCGGCGTCGAACCGGTCTCGGAGGAACCACTGCCGCCGGCGGAGACCTTGGAGTTCGCCCGAAAGCTGGTGCGAGAGGGAAGACCCTTCTCCGCGCACGAGGTCCTCGAAGCCCGCTGGAAGGCCGGGCCGCGCGAAGAACGGGACCTGTGGCAGGGGCTCGCCCAGCTCTGCGTGGGCCTCACGCATGCTGCGCGCGGCAACACTGTCGGCGCTGCCCGGCTGCTGGAGCGCGGTGCCGCCCGGCTCGACGAGTACCAGAGGGGCGCCGGGTCGACGTACGGGCTCGACCTGACGGCGGTCGTCGCCTGCGCGCGTGATCGTGCGGCCGCAGGTCACTGAGCCCGGAGAGCGCCGCCGGCGGCCGCTGGTGAGCCTCGGCTGATCGCCGGTGCGCAGCGGCGACGAGTTCTTTCCTGAGCGGCGTACGCTCGAAGCGAGACTCTTTTTCCTCCCCGGAGTCGTCATGGACATGGTGTTGTACGCGCTGGGCGCGCTGGTCGTCGTCGGGGGTGCGGCCTGGGCCGTGAGTGCGCGGGTGGTCCAGCAGATCGAGCGCGGCGTCGTGTTCCGGCTGGGGCGGGCCCAGCCGGAGGTGAGGCGGCCGGGCTTCACCATGCTGATTCCGCTCGTCGACCGGATGAAGCGGGTGAACATGCAGGTGGTGACCCTGCCGGTCCCCGCACAGGACGGCATCACTCGCGACAACGTGACGGTTCGGGTCGACGCCGTCCTCTACTACAAGGTGATCGACCCGCTCAGTGCTGTCGTGGAGGTGCAGGACTACGGGTTCGCGATCTCCCAGGTGGCGCAGACGTCGTTGCGCTCGATCATCGGCAAGAGCGAGCTCGATGACCTGCTGTCCAACCGGGAACAGCTCAACCAGGGCCTCGAGGTGATGCTCGACAGCCCGGCTGCGCCCTGGGGCATCGAGATCGACCGCGTCGAGATCAAGGATGTCGCGCTTCCCGAGTCGATGAAGCGGTCGATGTCGCGACAGGCGGAGGCCGAGCGCGAACGCCGGTCCCGGATCATCACGGCCGACGGCGAGTTCCAGGCGTCCCAGCGGCTGTCCGAGGCAGCGAGCGTGATGGCCCGGACCCCGGCCGCGCTACAGCTGCGGCTGCTCCAGACGATGGTGGAGGTGGCAGCCGAGAAGAACTCGACGCTCGTGCTGCCGTTCCCGGTCGAGATGCTGAGGTACTTCGACACCATCGCAGCGGGTACGCCGGCAGCGGTCCGGGACGACGTCCCGTCCCGCACCGAGGTGCCCTCCGTGCCTGATCGGCCCCGTCCCGGAGCGGCGTGAGTCGTCGGGCAGCCTCGGTGAGGAACCAGCACACACCTCTGCAGAACGCCCGGGTCGCAGGTGTCAGCGTCGGCGACGCCGTCAGTGCAGCGTGTAGCCACCGTCGGTGACGAGCACTGCGCCCGTGGTGAACGACGCCGCGTCGCTGGCGAGGTAGACGACGCTGGGGGCGATCTCCTCGGGTGTGGCGTACCGCCGCATCGGCGCGTCCTCGATCCAGCGCTGCCGGAACCGGGGTTCGTCGACCGGCGCCATCTCGGTCTTCACGTAGCCGGGGGCGATCGCGTTCACCCGGATCTGGTGCGGCGCCCACTCCGCCGCCAGTGACTTGGTGAGCTGGTGGACCGCCGCCTTCGAGGCGTTGTAGGCCGGTTGCCACTGCGGACGGTTCACGATCATCGCGGAGATCGAGCCGACGTTGACGATCGACCCGCCTCCCGACTCGATCATGGACGGCGCGACGGCCCTCGACATGCGCCACAGGCCCGTCACGTTGACGTCGAAGACGTCGGCGAACTCCTCGTCCGGCACCTCGAGCGCCGGTCGGTGAAAGCAGATGCCGGCGTTGTTCACGAGGACGTCGATGCGGCCGTGCGCAGCCGTCGCCTGGTCCACGATGCGGTGTACGTCGTCCGGATCGGTCACGTCGCCGGTCGCGACCGTCGTACGTCGTCCCGATCGTCGTGCGATCTCGGTGGCTGCCTCACGGTTGCGGTCGTCGTGCCGGCCGACGACCACGACGTCCGCGCCGGCGTCGGCGAGTGCCTGGGCGAAGGCCCGGCCGAGGCCCCGGTTCGCGCCGGTGACGAGGGCGGTGCGACCTTCGAGACTGAAGGGGTTCTGCATCAGATCTCCCCGTTGACGACGACGACGGACTTCATGCTCGAGCGGGTCCGCGTCGCTGGTGAGCGCAGCCTCGACCTCGTCGAGGCCGAACCGTGCGGTCACCAGGGCGTCGAGGTCGACCACGCCGGTTGCCGCGAGCGAGATCGCGACCGGCCAGGTGTCGACGTACCGGAAGATCCCGGTCAGCGTCAGCTCACGCACCTGGATGTCCTGCACCGGCAGGGAGACGTGCTCGTCCCCATGGCCCACCATCACGGCGGTGCCACCCGGCCGGAGGGCCGTCAGGCCGTCGAGCAGGGCAGGTGTCGCACCGGAGCACTCGAGGAACACGTCGGCCTCGAGCTCGGCCGGGTCGAAACCGGCGCTCGGGTCGACGACGCGGGCGGACGCGAGCTCGGTGATCCGCTGTCGTCGGGACGCGACCGGGTCGGAGACGATGATGTCGGTGGCGCCCATCGCACGAGCCGACAGGGCCGCCACCGCGCCGATCGGTCCGGCGCCGGTGATGAACACCCGGCTGCCGGCCGTGGTGCTGCCCTTCCGGTTGGCCCAGAGCCCCACCGACAGTGGCTCGAGCAGGCCGACGGCTGCGTCGGAGAGCGAGTCCGGCACCGGGTGTGCGAAGTCCGCCGGGAGCGTGACGTAGTCGCAGAACGCACCGTCGACCGGCGGGGTCGCGAAGAACTCCATGTCGCGGCAGAGGTTCAGGTGCCCGGTCTTGCACTGCCTGCACCGGCGGCACGGTCGTTGCGGCTCCAGGGCGACGCGTTGGCCCACGCGGGTCGGATCCACGGCATCGCCGACGGCGACGATGGTGCCGCCCACCTCGTGGCCGAGCACCAACGGGCCCTCGCACGACCATCGACCCGATCCGGCCGTGCTTGTAGTAGTGCACGTCGGACCCGCACACGCCGACCGAGCCGACCCGGACCAGCGCCTCGTCGGGGCCCGGCTCCGGCACCGGCCGCTCCTGCAGCTCGATCGTCTGAGGCCCGGTCAGCACCGAGGCCCGCATCGTGGTGGCCATCTGTCTCCTCCCGAACGGGCAGCTGCGTCTGCACCCTGGCTGCCGGTTGCCATCCTGCCTTGGTCGCGGAGGTGTGACGAGGTCGGTTTCTGGCTCTCCAGGGCCCGGGTGGTGATCCGTCGAGCGAGTTTTTCAGTCGTCGGTCGGGCGGTCGGGAGATGGATTCCGTGGCGTCTGGACCCCTCACAGGTGGATTGCGTCGAATGGGTCGCTCGTCATTTACGTCGGCGAGCGGCGAGGCTTAAGGTGCCTACGTCGCCTGAGCAGGAGGCGACCATGGCGTTCGACTTTTGGGGCGTAGTCGTGGAGCCAACCACTTTCGACCCTGCCCGGGTCCTCGGGTGCAGCATGGAGCGCGCTCGACGACTCATGCGGGGCCACGTTGTCACTCCGGGCGAGGTGGAAAGCGTCGCCCTCGAGCACTACCCGTGGCGCGCCCATCTGCGCGACCCCGACTCGTACTGGATCACGGTCCGTCAGGCGGCCGACATCCTCGGTGTCTCCGACGCCGAGCTCCGTCAGATGCTCACCCATCGACGCCTACCCTTCGCCACCCACAGGAGCGGCGTTCGGCTGATGCGTCGTCGACAGATCGAGGAAATAGCAGCCCACAGCCACCGGGACCCTTCGATGACGCGAACCCATTCCTAGTCGGCGGGGCAAGACGACCCCGTTACGCACGACCGCCTTGCCCCGCCGACATCCCTCGGGCGCGGACGCGCCCCGGTGCGCGGCGGTATGAGGCACAGCCGGGGTCTCGACAGGGATCCACCGCCGACCGACGATGGGAAGTAGCAGCACAGCCGGAGGGCGCCCGGCGCATCGCCTCCGGACCACCCCACCGGATCGGGGGCGAAGACCATGGGCAACATCGGCACCGAGCGTCGCGAGATCGAGTTCGAACCCCTGCCTGAGGACCCGCCGCACGAGGCGGAGCCGCGTCGCGACCAGCCGCAGCCAGAGCCGGCCCCGGCGTCGACATGACCGACCAGGCCGGCGGCCTGGTGCCCGGGCCGGATCTGGTCGCCGGAGAGCTCCGCGGCTACCGGCAGTTCGAGCTGCGCGCGGACGGGCTGTACCCGACCGTGCACAGCGAGTGCGGTCCCTGGGACGGGCGGCTCGAGAAGGCCCGTTGTGCAGCGGGTGCCGACCACGCCCCGCCCGCGGCGACGTGCCGGTGCGGGCTGTACGGCTGGTACCTGCCCGGCAGCGCGACCGTGGCCCTCGGCCCGGTCAGCGCGGTCGTGTCGGTGCGCGGTCGCTGCATTCTCGGTGACCGGGGCTTCCGTGCTGCCGAGGGACGCGTCGAGGCGGTGGCACTGCCGGCAGCGGTCCGCTGGACGCCGAGCGCGGCACGCCGTACACGACAGATGCTGGCGGAGAGGTACCCCCGGACCGCGGTGTACGACTCCACCCGGCAGATGCTGAAGGACTACCCGCCGCAGGACGTCAGGGGCCTTGGCATCAACCCACCGCCCGACCGGAGCCGGACCCTGCGTACCGCGGTGGTCGCCTTGTGGGCGGCGGTGCTGCTGCCGACCTACGGCCTCGCCGCACTGCAGGGCGAGCCGCGTGCGGCCGTCGTGGCGAGCTGGTGGCCGCTGCTGGTGCTGCTGGCCGTCGGCTGGCAGGTCGGGCTGGTCTGGCTGTTCACCCGACTGTTGGCGCTGCAGTCCGGCAGCCCGGCGGGCGGCAGACCTCCATCGCCGTGAGCTGGGCTGGACCGCGGTCAGCGCGGCGGGGCTGGCTAGCCGCGGCGCACGCGCACCTTCTGTGACCTCTCGTTGAGGACCGCCCCCACGCGGGGGATCAGGATCCCGGGCGCCGTCGCGTAGTAGCGCCCCGGCTTCGCGCGCTTCGCGACGACGTACCTGCCGTGCGCGTTGGTGAGATCCTTGCCGATCCGTCGGTCGGGCCCGGGCCGGACCCGCCACACGGTGACCGGCATGCCGCGCCGCAGCCGGTGGCCGGGGTCCGTTGCGCCGAGGCGGCCCACGAACCGTCCAGCGCGCTTCTTGTACGCGATCGTCAGCGCGCGGTCGTACAGCGGGCAGCCGTTCGCGAAGCCGTTTCCGTCAACGGCGGGGCACCGATCGGTGGGGATCGGGACGTTGTCCTCGTCCCTGTCGTTGGCCGTCAGCCCGTTGTAGAGGATCTTTCCCTGGTTGCACGAGTCGACCGAGAGCGACCACGAGCTCAAGACCGTGCCCTTCGGGCGCTCCATCCGCATTTCGACGCGCACCGGCAGGTTCTCCGGGATGGGCCACGTGCCCCTGTTCGGGACATCGCCGTAGTTGAAGCTGTCGAAGAGCCGCCAGAGCGTGTCCGACGCGTTCGTCTGCAGGGGGACGTTGTCGTCCATGTACACCAGACCGCCACCTCGGACGATGGTGTGCACGACGACAGGAGCGGCGGGGTCGATGCCGTCGAACCTGACGCGCATCAGGAACACGCCGGCGGCACATCCGGGGCCGGCCACGGAGATGACCTGCGCGGTCGGCCCGGCGGCCTGGACGGGTGGTGACGTTGCTGCGATCAGCGTGCATGCGGTAGCGGCGACGGCCGCTGACTTGAGCAGCATGGCTCTCTCCTCGTAGAGCGACTACTGGAGCACGATGCCTTCCGTGTCTCGCACGGTAGCCGCAGGTGGCTATGGGCGGGCCAGCGCGTCGGCGCAGCCCTCGTACGCCGTTTGACCGATGGCAGCACGGCGGTCCAGTCCGACTCTGGGAGTCGGAGGCCACTGTGTCCGTGCCCGTCGTCCGCGTACTCGCCACATCCGTGCTGGTGCTGTCGACGCTGGCCGGCCCGCCGGCAGCCGCGGACCCGGTCACGGACTCGTGCCTGTGGCGCAAGACCGTCCTCGACGTGTACCACGCCGGAGTCGACCCGACCTGGCGCGTAGGGCGTGCCATGCGGATCTGGAACCACGTCCACCAGGGCCAGCCGCAGCTGCGCACGGTCACGAGCAAGGCGGCCGCAGACGTGGTCGTCTCGCCCTACCGCGCGGACGGCACGGACATCAACGGCTGGACCCTCAACTACTGCGATCGAGACCACATCACGCGGTCGACGGTGCGCCTGAACGCTGCCCGTCGGCTCAGTGACGACGTCCGGGCGAAGGTCGCCGTCCACGAGTTCGGCCACGTCCTGAGCCTGCGCCACCGGTCGTATCGCCCACGCGAGACGGTCATGGACGCCTATCTGCGGGGCCCGGCGTACCCAACCCTGCTCGACCGGCTCACGCTCGGCTCCATCTACTGACCGACCACACCGCCGCTGTACGTCACCGCGGGAGCCTGAGCGACGCGTCAGGCCGAGGCGACCCGGCCGGACATCAGCACGCCGAGCCCGGCGGCCGCGGTCCCGCCGGCCAGCAGCACCAGGAAGACCATCGGCCCCGGCGACGGCGCGGTCATCGCCACCAGCGCGCCGCCGAACGCCAGCCCCACGGCCATCGCGGCCGCCGCGGCGGTCTGGGCCGCGCTGTTGTTGCGGCCCTGCTGGTCGTCGGGGGAGAGGTCCAGCATCAGCACGGACAGCGTCGAGGACGAGATCCCCATGCCGATGCCGGCCAGCGCCCACCCCGCCAGCCCCCACCAGGGGGCGAGGTCCGGGAGGACCAGCAGCGTGGCCACCGCGAGACCCAGGGTCATCGCCGCCAGCCCGGCCCGCAGCACCGTCGCGCGCCGCCACGGCAGGTCCCGGCCCTGGAGCCAGGAGCCGAACGCCCACATCACGCCCGTGACGGTCAGGCTGATGCCCGCCTGGGTCGGTCGGAAGCCGTGCAGCAGGGTGAGCAGCAGCGGGAGGAACGCGCCGACGGCGCCGAAGGCGACGCTCACCAGCCCGCGTACGGCGATCACGGCCGGCAGGCCATGCGCGCCGCGCAGGGTGCCCGCGGGCACCAGCCGGGTGACCGCGAGGACCAGGAGAGCGGCGGATGGCGCGAGGACCGCCCAGGCGGCCACGGCGTGACTGGTCAGCTGCTCGCCGGCCAGCGTGAGGGCGAGCACCGAAGCCCCCGCCAGGACGGCCCACACCGCGCCCGGCGACGAGGCCGCCGACTCGGACGACGGGGCCGGCACCTCGCCGAGCGCCGGCCGGAGCAGCAGCCAGGTCGGCGGGACGAGCGCCAGCACGCCCAGGAACACCCACCGCCAGCCGAGCTGCTCGGTGACCACGCCGGTGACGAGCGGACCCACCACCGACGGCAGCACCCAGGCGGCCGAGACCAGCGAGAAGATCCGCGGTCGCAGCTCCGGCGGGATCGCCTTGGCGACCAGCACGATCAGGGACACGTCGACCAGCGCCTCCCCGATGCCGCTGAGCAGCCGGCCGACGATCACGACGGAGATCGCCGGGGCCAGGCCGACCAGCAGCTGCGCGAGGCCGAATGCCACGACCCCCGTGCGCAGCACCGGCAGCGGACCGCGCCGGTCGGCCCAGGCACCGGCGAAGGCGAGCGTGACCAGGAAGCTCGCGGCCGGTCCGGCGTTGGCCAGCCCGAACGACGCCAGCGCGTCCAGGTCGCGCACGATGCTGGGCAGCGCCGTACCCACCGCCCGGTCCGCGAACGCGGTCAGCGTGACCATGGCGACCGTCCCGACGGAGAGCGCGAGGTGCTCCCGCAGGGTCGGCCGGGTCACGGTCGCGGAGGAAGCCGGGGAGCGCATGGGCCCCATCCTCCGACCTCAACCGGACTTGAGGTCAACCGAGTTACGTCGTCGGGCAACCGGATCCGGTCCCCGAGTGGTACATCCTGGTGTGACGGCCATGGACCAGGTGGGCATCGGGGCCCCTGTCATCGAGCGGAGCGCGTCGATGAGCACGCGGAGGGACGCCCGTCCCGACTTCGAGGAGTTCGTGGTCGTGTGCTCCGACCGGCTGCTGCGCACGGCCTACCTGCTCACCCGCGACCCCGTGCTGGCCGAGGACCTCCTCCAGACCGCGCTGACCAAGGCCTGGTTCGCCTGGAGGCGGCTGGACGAGCAGCCGGAGCCCTACGTCCACACGATCCTGGTCAACACCTACGCCACCTGGTGGCGCCGCAGGTGGAGGGGCGAGCGGCCGACCGGCGACCTGCCGGAGCGGGGCCAGGTCGCGGGCGACGGCCTGGAGACCCGGCACGACCTGTGGGTCGCGCTCGGCCGGCTGCCGCGCCGGCAGCGCGCGGTGGTGGTGCTCCGGTTCTTCGACGACCTGTCGGAGGCGGACACCGCCGAGGTGCTCGGCTGCTCGGCCGGCACGGTGAAGAGCCAGACGTCCAAGGCGCTCGCCAAGCTCCGGGTCGACCCGGCGCTGCTCGACACCGTCGAACGCACGCGGGAGACGACATGAGGATCGACGAGCTCCGCGCCACCCTGCACGAGGAGGCGCACGACCTCGGGGGGACCGACCCGATCGGGCCGCAGGCGCGGGCAGCGGCGGTGGCGGAGCGGGTCCGGGCCGGCAGCGCCCGTCGGCACACCGCCAGGGTCGCCGGGATCATGGTGGCGGCCGTGGTTGCCGTCGTCGCCTTCGTGCTCGGGCCGACGCTGGTCCCGGGTCCGTCGCCCGATCTCGTCGGTCCGGAGGAGCCGATGGTGCAGGGGCCGCCCCGGCTGGCCGGCTTCCCGATGCCGACCAAGCTGACCGTGGCCAACGCCGAGTACAGCTACGTGCGCAGCGAGCAGGTCGACCAGAGTCAGGAGGTTCTCCGCGTAGCGGTCGCACCCAGCAACCACCGCCAGGTCCTCGCGTGGGCCACGAGCTTCGGCAGCCTGGGCCGGACCCTGGTGAGCGTCGACGGTGTCGTGGTCGACCGGCGTCGTGCCGGTTCGCTCGAGTACGGCGTGCGGCTCGCCCCGGGTGTGACGCACCTGGTCGTCGTGCGCGTCACCAGTCCGGTGCCCGGCAGGAACATCGGGCTGGCGATCTACGGACCCGTCACCTTCTAGGTGTGATGTCCAGCGCGCCGCCGGAGGCCACCTCTGCGAAAACCGGGACCTGGCCTCGGGAGCACGGGGTAGAGTTGCCCACTTGCCCGAAACGGGTGCCCAGCACCCAGGTTCTGACCGCATCCAGGAGCCGTCGCCGTGTCCGTCGACCACGTCAGCCCGGGGGTCGCCCCGACCCACGACACCGTGGCCCAGCATGAGATCGCCCACGAGCAGCAGTTCGTCGACCGCGTCTACACCCAGCTCGAGCGATCGACGAAGAACGCTGAGGCCCTCGCCAAGGAGGGGTACGGCCGGGGCCGCCTCGGCCACGAGGGCGGTCTCGTCGAGCGCGACGCCATGGTGTTCCAGGCCGCGAAGCGGATCGCGACGCTCAACGCCGCCCACGAGGGTCTGGTGTTCGGCCGGCTGGACCTGTCCATCGACGGCGAGGCGCCCCGCTACATCGGCCGGATCGGGCTGCGCGACGAGCAGCGCGACACGCTGCTGATCGACTGGCGGGCCCCCGCGGCGGCCGTCTTCTACCAGGCCACGGCGGCCGACCCGCAGGGCGTCGTACGTCGCCGGGTGCTGCGCTGCACGGGCGCGCGGGTCGTCGCGGTCGAGGACGACCTGCTGGACGCCGAGGCCGAGACCGACCTGGTCGTGGTCGGCGAGGGCGCCCTGATGGCGCAGCTGTCTCGCGCCCGCGACCGCACGATGCACTCCATCGTCGCGACCATCCAGGCCGAGCAGGACAAGGCGATCCGCGCGCCCAGCAAGGGCGTGGTGTCGATCTCCGGCGGCCCCGGCACCGGCAAGACGGTGGTGGCGCTGCACCGGGCGGCCTTCCTGCTCTACAGCGACCGGCAGCGCTACGAGCGCGGCGGTGTCCTCGTCGTCGGTCCGTCCGGCGTGTTCATGCGCTACATCGAGCGGGTGCTGCCGTCCCTCGGCGAGACCGCGGTCGCGCTGCGCTCGCTCGGCGAGGTCGTCGACGGCATCCGGTCGTTCCGGCACGACGAGCCGGCCGTGGCGGACGTCAAGGGTGCGGCCCGCATGGCCGAGCTGCTGCGTCGTACGGCGCGCCAGGCGGTCCCGGACGCGCCGCGCGAGCTGCGGCTGTTCTACCGCGACGACAACCTGGTGCTCGGTCCGCGCGAGCTCAACCAGATCCGCCGCCAGCTGCTGTCGCAGGGCAAGCGCAACCGGCAGGTGCCTCGGGTCCCCTCCGCCCTGCTCGACGCGCTGTGGCGCCAGGTCCGCGGCGAGCGCGGCCGGGACCGCGGCCGCGACGAGTTCAACGACACCCTGCTCGGCACCGCCGCGTTCGTCGACTTCGCGCTGGCCTGGTGGCCGACGCTCGACGCGACCGACGTGCTCGGCTGGCTGCGCGACCCGGAGCTGCTGGCCCGGGTCGGCGAGGGCGTCGTCAGCCAGGAGGACCAGGCGCTGCTGTCGAAGTCGTGGGGCCCGGTCCGGGAGCCGCGGGAGTACCGCGTCGCCCCCGACGACTGGTCGATCGAGGACATCGCGCTGCTCGACGAGCTGCGCTACGAGCTCGGCGACGTGCCGGAGCGCCCGCACAACGACCGTGACGCCGAGCTCGACCCGCTGGCGGACCTGTTCGACGAGAACGTCCCGGAGCTCAGCACCACCTTCGAGCGGCACGAGCGCCAGCCGAACCGGCCCCGGCCGACCGTCCGCGTCGAGGACGACGGCTACGCGCACGTGCTCGTCGACGAGGCGCAGGACCTCACCCCGATGCAGTGGCGGATGGTGGGCCGTCGTGGCCGCGCCGCCACCTGGACCGTCGTCGGTGACCCCGCGCAGTCGTCGTGGCCGGCGCCCGACGAGGCGTCCGCGGCCCGTGAGACCGCGCTCGGCGACAAGGCCCGGCACGGGTTCCACCTGTCGACGAACTACCGCAACAGCAAGGAGATCTACGACTTCGCGGCCCGCTACGCCGAGCGCGTCGGCCTGCACGCCGACCTCCCCAACGCGGTCCGCGGGACCGGCACCGACCCGGAGGAGCGCACCGTCGTCGACCTCCGTGACGGCACCCGCGACGCGGTCACCGAGCTGGCCGGCGCCGTCGAGGGCACGGTCGGCATCGTCGTACCCGTGGCCCGGAGGGCCCAGGTCCAGGGGTGGCTCGACTCGTGGTCGGACCTCGCGGCCGACGCGTCCGGCGGCAGCCAGGCCCGCGTCGCGGTGCTCACCGGCCTGGAGACCAAGGGCCTGGAGTTCGACGGCATCGTGGTCGTGGCCCCCGACGAGATCGAGGCCGAGTCCGCGACCGGCCGCGCGACGCTGTACGTCGTGCTGACCCGCGCCACCCAGCGGATGGTCACCGTCGCCACGTAGCCGCCTACGATCGACCCGGCAGCCACCCGACCGAGCAGAGGGCATCCGTGATCGCAGGCAGGTACTCACTCGAGCGTGAGATCGGCCGGGGCGGCATGGGGGCGGTCTGGCTCGGCATCGACGAGGTGCTCGAGCGGGAGGTGGCCCTCAAGCGGATCGGCCTGCTCCCGGGAGCCGACAGCACCGACCTGGCCCGCGCCGAGCGCGAGGCACGGCTGGCCGCCCGCCTCGACCACCCCAACGTGGTCGCCGTCTTCAACCTGGTCGTCGACGCCGACACCGACTCCCGGTGGCTGGTCATGGAGTACGTCGACGGCACCGACCTGTCCCGGCTCGTCCGCGAGCAGGGACCGCTCTCGCCCGACGACGCAGCACCCCTGCTGCGGCAGGCGGCGGACGCCCTCGCTGCCGCCCACGCCGCGGGCATCGTGCACCGGGACGTCAAACCGTCGAACATCCTGGTGGACCGCGGCGGACGGGCGAAGCTGACCGACTTCGGCATCGCCCGGATCGCGTCGGACCCGTCCCTGACGCAGACCGGCCTGGTCACCGGGTCGCCCGCGTACCTCCCCCCGGAGGTCGCCTCCGGCGAGCGGGGCGACGAGGCCGTGGACGTGTGGTCCCTGGGGGCCACGATCTTCTACGTCCTGTCCGGCCGCACGCCCTACGAGATGGGCGACAACGTGATGGGCGGTCTCTACCGCATCGTCCACGACGAGCCACCGCGGCTGACCGACGCGGGATGGCTGGGCCCGCTGCTCGAGGCGACCATGGTCAAGGACCCGTCCCGGCGCTGGTCGATGGCGCAGGTCCGCGACTTCCTGGCCGCCGGCCCGTCCGGTCACGTGCGGCCGCCGACCCGGGTGCTGCCGGTGGCGGCGCCCCCGGACGAGGAGACGACCGAGACCCGGTCCCTGGCAGCCGTCGGGCCGGCTGCTCCACCGGATGCGGCCGCGCCCGAGGCTCCGGCCCCCGGCAGCCGGCCGCGCACCCGGGAGATCGTCGCGCTGCTCGGGTTCGCCGTCGCGGTCGTGCTCGCGCTGGTGCTGTTCGCCGTCCTGCCCGACGACGGGGCGAAGCCGGACAGCACCGCGGGCGGCCCGACGTCGAGCCCGGCGGGGAGCAGGACCACGTCGCCCAGCAGGACCGCGTCCCCCAGCAGGACGCCGGCCAGGCAGAAGCCCACCGTCCGCGGGATGGAGTCGTTCATCCGCGACTACGTCGCCGCCGTCGGGTCGGACCCGGACACGGCCTGGCCGATGCTGACCCCCAAGTTCCAGCGCGAGAGCGGCGGGCTGGACACCTACCGGAAGTTCTGGAGCGGGGTCGGCCGCGGCCGGATCCTCGACATCTCCGCCGACCCCCGCAGCCTGGTGGTCAGCTATCGCGTCCGCTTCGACAACTTCGGCACCGGCCGGCGGCCGACGGTGCTCGACCTCGCCTTCGACGACGGCACCTACCGCATCGACGGTGAGCACACCCAGGGGTTCGTGCCCGCAGGCTGAGCTCCTCGCCGCGCGACCTGAGTAGGTGCGCGGATGTGCGCGTACGACGCGTGGACCGACGCTGGACCCATGAGTGCGCAACGGGTCCCGTGGGTCACGCACCTGGTCGCCGCCGCCGCGATGGCGGCGTGGTCGCTCGGGATGGAGCAGCACTACTTCGGCATCGACACCCGCGGCCCGCTCTGGCCGTCGGTCGAGCTACTTCCTGCCGCTGGTCCTGACCCTCACGTTCACCGTCGGGCTGGTGGCCGCCGTCGTGGAGATGCTGCTCGTGGGCATCCGGTCGACCCTGGTGCCGGCGCGGGCGTTCGCGGTGCTGTACGTCGTCGTCGCAGGGTTCGTCGCCGGCCTCCCGATGGGCCTACGGTTCGCGGGCAGCACCCTGCCGGCCGACCTCCAGGACGTGATGGCGTTCGTCATCGCCTTCCCGGTGTTCGTGCTCGGGCAGCTCGGCCTGACCGTGCTGCTGACGCGGCTGCGGAGCCGCTGACGTCACCGGACGCGCCGGGTCGGTGGTGTTCCGCCCGCCGAACGCGCCGGGTCGGCGGAGGCGGCGGGAAGTAGGGTCGCGCCCATGAGCACCCACCTCGACGCCCGGGCCGCACTGGAGGCGCTGCAGGGGCACGAGGCGTGGGCGGCGATCCGGTTGCGGGACGCGTCGACGGTGACCCTCGTGGGCGGGCGCCGAGGTGAGGTCGAGCGGCTGGTCGACGTACCCCTGGAGGAGGGGGTGCCCGAGGACGGCCGTCGCTTCGACCGGCTGCTGGCGATCCCGTTCCGGCAGGTCCGTGAGCGCGGGTTCGACGCCCACGACGACGGCACGCCGCTGGTGGTCGTGGACATCGACCTCGAGACCGAGGTGCCGCTCGGCGAGCTCGTGGAGGCGCTGCCGCGCGAGGAGATCACCTTCACCGACCGGGGCGGCTTCGACACCTCCGACGAGGAGTACGGCGTCGTGGTGGACGCCATCATCCGCGACGAGATCGGCCACGGGGAGGGCGCGAACCTCGTCGTCGGCCGGCACTACCGGGCCCAGGTCGAGGACTGGAGCGCCGCGAAGGCACTGACCGTGTTCGGCCGGCTGCTGGAGCGCGAGCGCGGCGCCTACTGGACCTACTGCTTCTTCACCGGCGACCGGTACCTCGTCGGGGCGAGCCCGGAGCGGCACGTGTCCGTGCAGGGCGGCGACGTCCGGATGAACCCGATCAGCGGCACCTTCCGGCTCAAGGGGCTCACCGACCCGCGGGCCCGCAAGGAGCGGCTGCTGGAGTTCCTGGCCGACGAGAAGGAGATCTACGAGCTCTTCATGGTCGTCGACGAGGAGCTCAAGATGATGTGCGACATCTGCCACGAGGGCGGCCAGGTGCTCGGGCCGTTCCTCAAGCCGATGACGCACCTCGTGCACACGGAGTACCTCCTCGCCGGCCGCACCGACCGCGACGTGCGCGAGGTGCTTCGCGACACGATGTACGCCGCCACCGTGACCGGCTCGCCGGTCGAGAACGCGTGCCGGCTGATCCGGAAGTACGAGCCGGAGGGCCGCGGCTACTACGGCTCGGCGCTCGCGCTTCTCGGCCGGGACCCGCAGGGACGCCCGACCGCGGACTCGCCGATCGTGATCCGCACCGCCGACGTCGCCCTCGACGGACGGCTGAAGGTGACCGCCGGCGCCACGCTGGTGCGGGACTCCGAGGCGTCCTACGAGGTCGCCGAGACGCATGCCAAGGCCGGCGGGATCCTCTCGGCGTTCGGCCTCGTCGAGCAGGTCGCGCCGGCCGCCGCGGAGGGGCTGGACGACCTGGCCCGCGACGAGGACGTCGTCATCGCGCTCGGCAGCCGCAACCAGCGGCTGAGCCACTTCTGGCTGACCGACCAGGGCGGTTCGCCGCCGGCGCCCGAGCTCAAGGGCAAGCAGGTCGTGATCCTCGACGGCGAGGACGACTTCGTGAACATGCTCCGGCACCTGCTGTCGGTGATGGGGATGACCAGCTCCGTCGTACGCCACGAGGACGTGACGCCCGAGGCGCTCGACGGCTACGACCTGGTGATCGTCGGGCCGGGGCCCGGCGACCCGCGTGACGGCGACCACCCCAAGATCGCGACCTTCCGCGCGGTCGTCGACGCGCTGCTGGAGCGGCGCCAGCCGTTCCTGGCGGTGTGTCTGGGCCACCAGGTGCTGTGCAGCCGCCTCGGGATCGACCTGGCGTTCAAGGACATCGTCTTCCAGGGCACCCAGTCCCGGGTCGACCTCGGCTCGGCTGCGGAGAACGTCGGCTTCTACAACACGTTCGTCGGCCGGGTCGGCGGCGACCTGCCCGACGGGGTCTCCGTGCACGCCGACCCGCTGACCGGCGACGTGCACCAGGTCGAGGGCCCGCACTACCGCGGCATCCAGTTCCACGCCGAGTCGATCCTCACCGAGCACGGCTACGACCTGGTCCACGACCTCGTGCTCGACCTTCTGCATTCGCCGGACGCAGAGTAAAGACCCAGGGCATCATGGACGGCGCAAAGTAAAGAAACCGCTCGACGTCCGGGGGATCCACATGCCGTTCCTGACCCGCCGCCGCCTGCCGGCGTGGGTGCTCACCGCCGCGCTCGCCGTGGGGCTCGCCGTCGGCGGGCTGCCTGCCGCCACGCGGACCACGGAGCCGACGGACGCGCCGGTCGCGCTGGCGGCGGCCACGCCGAAGAAGCCCAGCATCGTGCTGATCCTGATGGACGACTTCTCCACCGAGCTGCTGGCGACGATGGCCAACGGCATGCGGATGAAGACCCAGGGTGCGTCGTTCACGAACTCGTTCGTCGCCGACTCGCTGTGCTGCGTGTCCCGCTCGGCGCTGCTCACCGGGCAGTACCCGCACCTCAACGGCGTGTTCACGAACAACCCGAACAGCTACACGAGCCCGCAGGGCGGATGGCGCGCGTTCAAGCAGAACGGCGACATGGCCAAGTCGTTCAACGTCGCGCTCGAGGGCGCCGGCTACTACACCGGCTTCATGGGCAAGTACCTCAACGGGTACGACCTCTCGACCGTCGACGGCCAGAAGGTCGCCCCCGAGCGACCGACCGGGTGGGACTCGTGGCGGCCGATCTACGGCGCCGGCTACAAGCAGTGGGGCTGGATGTACAGCATCGCCACGGCGTACTCCTCCTACCTCGGCAAGCGGCCGCTGACCCGCAAGGACAGCGACTACTCCACGAACGTGATGGCCAACTGGGGCGTCGACTTCATCAAGCGCCACCGGAACGACGAGAAGCCCTACTTCCTGGAGATCTCGACCTACGGCACGCACAGCCGCACGTTCGGCCGCGCCCACAGGGACGACCCGCTGTTCCCGCCGGCGTACGTCGACCGTCCCGGCCACCTGAAGAAGTACGGCAACTGCGGCCTCGTCGCCTGCACGCGGATGAGCGTCAGGAACCTCGTCGGCTTCAACGACGACCGCATCGACAACACGCCGGTCTACCCCGACGGCACCCGCGCGAAGGCGTGGCAGCCGAACGACCTGGTCGTGAACTCCGACCTGGAGAACCGCCGCTTCCGCAACCGCGCCCAGATGGCCCAGTCGATCGACCGGCTGATCGGCCGGGTCCGTGCGGCGGTCGGGCCGAACACGTACGTCTTCCTGACCTCCGACAACGGCTTCCACCTCGGCCAGCACCGGCTGCACCTCGGCAAGTCCACGCCGTACTCCTCCGACGCCAAGGTGCCGATGGTCGTCGTCGGCCCGGGGGTCGCGCCGGGCACGCGCAGCCAGGTGATCGGCAACGTCGACCTGGCGCCGACGTTCGAGTCGATCGCCGGCCTGACGCCGAGCACGGAGCGTGCCGGCTGGTCGTTCCTGCCGGCCCTGCAGAGCCCGTCCGCGCCCAGCAGCACGTACACGTTCTTCGAGCACACCTACTCCAACACCAACCCCGACACCGACCCGGACTACGACTCCGACGTCGGCGGCAGCAGCGTCACGCTGCCCGGCTACCTCGCGATCCGCAGCAAGGACGCGCTGCTGGTGCGGTGGGACCTCGACAAGAGCTACCGGGGTGTCGACTACGCCTACGAGCTCTACGACTACCGGCTCAACCCCTACGAGCGGACCAACGTGTTCGCGCGCTACCGCAACGAGCCGTGGGTGCAGGACATGCTGACCAAGCTGCGGCAGTACGCCACCTGCACGCCGGCCGAGTGCCGGGCCCTCGCGCAGGGCCAGGACCCGACCGGCGTCACCGGCTGAAGGAGACCGGCCGCACCCACCCGACGCTGACTTGGCGCGTTTGGCGACGTTTCACACGCTGACTTGGCGCATCTGGCGGGCTTTCCCCAACCAGACGCGCCAAGTCAGCGGGTCCAGGACGACCAGATGCGCCAAGTCAGCGTCAGCTGGAGGCGGAGCCCCCGTCGCTGTCGAGGGTGACCTGCACGGTGCGGGTCTTGTTGCCGCCCTCCACGACGGTCAGGGTGACCTTGTCGCCGGGGCGGTGGCCGCGGATGGTGGCGACCAGCGAGTCGGAGCCGGTGATGATCTCGTCGTCCACCTTGGTGACCACGTCGCCGCGCTTGAGGCCGGCCTTCTCGCCCGCGGAGCCCGGGTTGACCGACTCGATGCCGGCGCCGTTGAGCAGGCCGTTGTTCGACGACGCGTCGGTCACGGAGACACCGAGCCGGGCGTGCGTGGGGGTCTCGCCGTTGCGCAGCTGCTGGACGACCGGCCAGACCTGGTCGATCGGGATCGCGAACCCGAGGCCGATCGAGCCGCCGGACGACGAGTCGAGGCCGCCGCTGGACGCCGTACGGATCGAGGAGTTGATGCCGATGACGTCACCGTTCAGGTCCACCAGCGGGCCGCCGGAGTTGCCGGGGTTGATGGCGGCGTCGGTCTGGATCGCCGGGTAGGTGGTGTCCTGGCCGCTCTGCCCGGACTGGTTGCCGACCGACACGGGACGGTTCAGGGCGCTGACGATGCCGCTGGTCACGGTCGCCTCGAGACCGAAGGGCGAGCCGATGGCCACGACGTTCTCGCCGACGTCGACCTGGGAGCGGCCGATGGTGGCCGGCTGCAGGCCCGAGGCGCCCTCGGCCTTGATGACCGCGAGGTCGGTGAGCGGGTCGGTGCCGACGACGGTGGCCTTCTTGGCCGAGCCGTCGTTGAAGTTCACCGAGATCTCGCCGCCCTGGCCGGCCACCTCGACGACGTGGTTGTTGGTGAGGATCTGGCCGTCGGAGCTGATGATGATGCCCGAGCCGGAGCCCTCGCCCTGGGCGCCCTTCACGTTGATCTTGACCACCGAGGGCAGCACGGACTTGGCGACCGCCTCCACCGAGTCGGCCGACGGGGCGATGTCCTTGCGGCTCACGATGGGCGAGCTCTGCGACGCCGCCGAGGACGACTCCGAGGAGCCGCCCCCGACCAGGTCGTCGACAGCGGTGAACCCGGCTCCGCCAGCCAGACCTCCGAGCCCACCCACGACCAGGGCCGCCGCCAGGAGACCGGCGACGACCGCACCGCTCGGACGGGGCGACCGCGTGCGAACCGGGCGCCTCTCCTCCGTGCGGTCTGCGAAGCCGAACCCTCCGAACTGCGCAGTGTCCGGTTCGGAAGGTCCGCCGTACGACGGCGGCGCGGGCGGGTACGGCGACGGGGACTGCTGCCGGTCAGGGGAGGGTCCGGTCTCGCCGTAGCGGTGCGTCGAGGCACCGGGCTGGCCGTCCGTCGCGTCGCTGCGTGTCGTCCGTGCGGTTGTCGTCGTGCGGGTTCTGCTCCGTCATGCCACCCAGCGTGACGGGCCCGGCTTAACCGGCACTGAGAACCTCCTGGGACGTCCCCGTGACCCTGCCGGGGATGGTCATCCAGAACGCGGCGCCGCCCGACTCGGCCACGCCGACGCGCACCGTGCCGCCGTGCCGCTCCGCGACCTGGCGGACGATCGACAGCCCGAGACCCGAGCCGGGCAGGGTGCGGGACTCGGGGGAGCGGTAGAAGCGGTCGAACACGTGCGGCAGGTCGGCCTCGGCGATGCCGTGCCCCTGGTCGGACACCATGAGCGTCCCGTCGACGAGGCGGACCGTGACCACGCCGAGCGGCGGGCTCCACTTGGCGGCGTTGTCCAGCAGGTTGGTGACCGCGCGCTCGAGGGCGGCCGGCTCCCCGGTCACGGTCCACGGCTCGACGTGGGTGTCGAAGTGCAGGCTGCTGGCCCGGCGACGTACCCGCTCGACCGCCCGCTCGGTCACGTCGGCGAGGTCGACCTCCTCGAGCGCCAGCCGGGTCGGCTCGTCGCGAGCCAGCTCGGTGAGGTCGCCGATGAGGGTGGTGAGCTCCTCGATCTGGAACCGTACGTCGTCCAGCAGCTCGGCCCGCGAGGCCTCGGACAGCCCGCCCTGCCGGTCCGCCTGGGTGAGCAGGTCGAGGTTGGTGCGCAGCGAGGTCAACGGCGTGCGCAGCTCGTGCCCCGCGTCGGCGACGAGCTGGCGCTGCCGGTCGCGGGAGGCGGACAGGGCGGTGAGCATCGCGTTGAAGGCGCGGGCCAGGCGGGCGATCTCGTCGTTGCCCTCGACCTCGATCGGGTCGAGCTTCTCGGTCCGGGCGATCTCCTCGGCCTTGTCGGTGAGCCGGCGCACCGGCCGCAGACCGTTGCGGGCGACGCCCCAGCCGGCGAGCGCCGCGGCGATGACGCCGGCCGCGCCGAACAGGAACATCACCAGGCCGAGCTTGTCGAGCGCGACCTCGTTGGCCTGCATCGACTGGGCGACGATGAAGGCGATGCCGTCCTCGTCGGTGGGCACCGTCGCGACCCGGTAGTCGACGCCGTCCGTGGCGGTGATGGTGCGGCAGGAGAACTTGCTCGCGCCGCTGGCCACCGCGAACTCCGGGCCGCCGGGCCGCACGGTCGCGCCGCCGGGGCCCCTGGTCATCAGCGACGCGACCGTTGGCGAACACGTAGCCGACCGAGCTGTCGGTGGCGCCCTGCAGGAAGGTCGGGCAGGTCGCCCATCGCTCACCTGGGACGGGCTGTAGGCCGCGGTCGCGTACGCGCGGCGGTGCAGCGACTCGTCGAGGGCCGAGAGGATCTGGTGGCGGACGGTGAGGTACGACGCCAGCGCGACCAGCGCCACGGAGACGCCGACGGCGATCGTGGTCAGCAGGATGACCCGGCTGGCCAGCGACCGCCGGTAGCGCCAGTGACCGAACGGGGTGTTCACGGCGCCGGGCTCACTCGGGGCTGGCGCGCAGCACGTAGCCGACGCCGCGCACCGTGTGGATCAGCCGCGGCTCGCCCTCGGCCTCGGTCTTGCGGCGCAGGTAGCCGACGTAGACCTCGAGGGAGTTCGCGGTCGTCGGGAAGTCGTAGCCCCACACCTCCTCGAGGATGAAGGAGCGGTCCAGCACCCGCCGGGGCCGGCGCATGAACATCTCCAGCAGCGTGAACTCGGTGCGGGTCAGCTCGATCGGCCGGCCGCTGCGCCGCACCTCACGGGTCGCCGGGTTGAGGGTGAGGTCTGCGAAGGTCAGCAGCTCCGCCTCGAGCTCGTCGGTGCCGCTCTGGTGCACGCGGCGCAGCAGCGCACGGAGCCGGGCGAGCAGCTCGTCGAGCGCGAACGGCTTGGTGAGGTAGTCGTCGGCGCCGGCGTCGAGGCCCTCGACCCGGTCGCCCACGGAGTCGCGTGCGGTGAGCACCAGGATCGGCAGGTCGTTGCCGGCGGTGCGCAGGGCGCGGGTCGTCTCGATGCCGTCGAGGCGCGGCATCATCACGTCGATGACCAGCGCGTCGGGGGCGCGTCCGGCGATGGTGGCGAGCGCCTCCGCGCCGTCGCTGGCCAGGCTGACGGCGTACCCGTTGAACTCGAGGGACCGACGCAGCGACTCACGCACCGCCCGGTCGTCGTCGACGACCAGGACGTGCGGCGGGGTCTCGGTGCCGGTGCTCACGCCTCAACTCTGCCACCGCTGCCTGAGCCGTGCCTGAGAACACCGGCAGCGTCGTCACGCGAGGCTGCGCGCGGCCTCGCCGGCGCGGGCGCCGTAGCCGGACCCGCTCGACCCGCGGCCGAAGAGGCAGGCGTGCACCAGCAGCGGGAAGAGCTGGTGGAGGGCGACCCGGTCCTCCCAGCCGTCGGCCAGCGGCGTCGCCTCCTGGTAGGCGTCGAGCACCCGCGGGAGCTGGGGGCAGCCGAACAGCGCGAGCATCGCCAGGTCGGTCTCGCGGTGGCCGCCGTGCGCCGCCGGGTCGACCAGCCAGACCGCGCCGCTCGTCCAGACGAGGTTGCCCGACCAGAGGTCGCCGTGCAGCCGGGCCGGGGGCTCGTCCGGGCCGGCCAGGTCGACGATCCGGCGCACCACCCGGTCCACGGCGTTCGCGTCGGCGGGGGAGATGCCGCCACGGTCGCGGGCCAGCTTGAGGTAGGGCAGCACCCGACGGGTCGCGTAGAACTCCGGCCAGGTCGGCGCGCTGCGGTTGGGCAGCGGCAGGGTGCCGATGTAGCCGTCGGCCCCGCCGCCGAAGTCCGCGCTGCCCGCGGCGTGCGTCGCGGCGAGGGCGCGCCCGAACGCGTCCGCGGCGTCGCCGGTCGGCCGCGACTCCTCGACCCAGGCCAGGATCAGGCAGTCGTCCTCGACGGCGAGCACCTCCGGGGTCGGCACCCCGCCGGCCTCCGCGAGCCAGGTCAGGCCGCGGGCCTCGGTGGGGAAGAAGTCCGCCGGAGCGTGCGGGCGGGTCTTCACCAGGGCGTTGCTGCCGTTGGACAGCTTGAGCCGGGTGGCGGTGCAGATGTCCCCGCCGGCGACCGGCGTGGTGGCGACGACGGGGGTGCCGAGCAGCGTCTCCGCCCGGTGCGCGATGCCGCTCGCCCGCGCCATGTCAGTCGTCCGCCTCCACCGGGTCGACCACCGGGTCAACCATCGGGTCGACCAGCCGGCTCAGCGCCGGCACCAGCGCGTCGGCGGTCCGCTCGACCATCGCGAGCACGTCCTCGAAGCCGTCGTCGCCGCCGAAGTAGGGATCCGGCACGTCCCGGTCGTCGGCCGCGCCCACCCGCGGGTCGAAGTCGCGGAACATCCGGACCCGGTCCGACGGCCCCATCGCGACGATGTCGGCGAAGTTGTCGGCGTCCATCGCGAGCACGAGGTCGACGTCGTCGAACCAGCCGGCGTCGAACTGCTGGGCGCGGTGACGGGTGGCGTCGTACCCGTGCGTGGTCAGCAGCGCCGCCGCGCGCCGGTCCATCGGACCGCCGACGTGCCAGCCGCCGGTGCCGGCGCTGACCACCTCGACCCGGTCGTCGAGGCCGGCCGCCTCGAGCCGGTCGTTGACCACGACGTCGGCCATCGGGGAGCGGCAGATGTTGCCCAGGCACACCACGGCGACGCGGTACGGCGTCCCGGGCGGCGTCGTCCGGGGCGGCAGGTCGCTGGCGCGCAGCGTCATCGGGGAGCCACGGGGGCTCATCGGTCGTCCGGCAGCAGCACGTCGAGACCCCAGCTCACGATCGTGATGATCAGCGCGCCGACCAGGGCGGTGCCGAAGCCGTCCACGTGGAAGCCGAGGCCGAGCTGCCCGGACAGCCAGCTGGTCAGCATCAGCATCAGGGCGTTGATGACGAAGATCAGCAGGCCGAGGGTCAGCAGGATGAACGGGAGGGACAGCAGCTTCACGACCGGGCGGACCACGGCGTTGACCAGGCCGAAGACGACCGCGACGAGCAGCAGCCGCAGCACCCGCTCGGTCGTCGTCGCGCCGGTGAGCGAGATGTCGGACAGCAGCCAGCAGGCGACGCCCAGGGCGATGGCGTTCACGACGACTCGGACCAGGAAGCTCACGCTCTGATCTTGCCAGGTCTGCCTGTGGCCCGTCTCAGGTCAGGTCGAGGGCGTCCAGCATCGAGGTCTCGGCGTGCGCGAGGTGGCGTTCGAGCTCGGCGGCCGCCCCCTCGACGTCCCCGGTCTGCAGCAGCTCGACCAGGGCGGCGTGCGCGTTCACCTGGTCGTCCGCGTTGCGCCGGATCCGGTCGACCTTGGCCAGCGCGAGCCGGATCTCGGAGGTGAGCGACTCGGCGAGCGCGACCAGTCGGGTGGAGCCGGTGAGGGCCACGAAGGACCGGTGCACGGCGAGGTGGGTCGCGGTCAGCTCGGCGGGGCTGGCGCCGGCGTCGGCGGCGTCGGCGAACTGCCTCAGCGCGGTGTGGCAGGCCTCCCGGGCGGCGTCGGTGGCCGTCAACCAGTGCCGGACGCCCGCGACCTCGAGCACCAGGCGGGCCGCCGAGACGTCGTGGACCGAGGCGGGGTCGGGCTCGGTGACGTGGACGCCGCGGTTCGGCTCGCGGGTGGCCAGCCCCTCGGCGACCAGGACCCCGAGGGCCTCGCGGATCGTGGACCGGGACACCTTCATGGCGTCGGCCAGCGCGACCTCGCGCAGCGGCGTACCGGCCTCGACCTCGCCGTCGAACAGCGCGCGACGCAGCTCCTCGGCGACGCGGTCGACGGTGGAGGAGTGCTCGAGGTTGAGCGTCTCGAACGGGTTCACGCCTTCCCCCTCGTGGCCGGCAGCGGACGGTGTCACGCGATCGCATCCGCGGGTGACACCTGTCTCACATTGTCCGACAAAACTTGACGGGTGGGCCACCCCCGACCGCATACTGGGAGTCTGATTGTCGGACAATCCGATGATCGCCGCACCGATCAGACCGAGGAGGGTCTACGCGATGAACTCGGCCCGCCGCACGTCCCCGGCGGCGAGGTCGTCCTCCCGTGACCCCGCTGACCCGGCGACCTGGGAACGGGCCCGCGCTCGTCGTCGCGCGGGCCCGCCCCTGAGGTCCCCCACCCGGGTTCCCCTCGGCCGGTCCCGGTCGGGCCCGCTTCGGCAGGGAGGGGCACCGACCGGCCGGACCGACGGCGTCGCGGCCCCCCTCGCGCCGTCGGCACCCCCAGGGTGCCGCTTCCGGGTGGGTCGCCGCCTCGTCCGAATGGTTCGAAACGGACATCCGGACGGCTCACCCCAAGTGCGGGGGCTCGACGAGCACCGGGGCCCGCCGCGCCGACTGGGCCAGCACGATGCCGACCACCACGGCCACGCCACCGAGCAGCGCGACGGTGTCGAGCGCCTCCGAGAACCACACCCAGCCCAGCGCGCTGACCCCGATCGGCTCGAGCATCGCGACCATCGTCACCGTGGTGGCGGGCAGGTGCCGGAGCGCGAGGAGCGCCACCCCGAACGGCAGCACCGTGCCGACCACGACGATCCAGGCCAGCACCGCCCAGACCGGCGCCGTGTGGTCGGCGAGCCGGCCGAGCAGGCTGACCCGGTCGCCGAGGAGGTCGGGGCCGTGCCGGTCAGCGGGTGCACGACGTTGAGGCCGACCGTCGCGATCAGGAAGGACCAGAGGATCACCCGCAGCGGGTCGAGCCGGTCGACGCCGTGCTCCCCGATCAGGAAGTACGTCGCGAAGCAGACCGCCGCACCCAGGCCGCCGAGCACGCCGACCACGTCGAAGGTCAGCCCGCGCCAGATCCCGGTGGCCGCCGCGAGCCCGGCCCAGGCGAGCGCGAGTCCCACCCACAACCGGGGCCGGACCCGCTCGCGCTGGACGAACCGCGCCCACAGCGCGACCAGGATCGGCGCCTGGTACTCCAGCAGCAGCGCCATCCCCACCGGCAGCCGGTCGATCGCGACGAAGTAGGTCCACTGCAGCGCGGCCACCCCGACCAGGCCGTTCACCACGAGCAGCAGGCCGAGCCGGCCGCCGGGCGGGCGCAGCGCGTCACGCCGGAAGAGCTGCGGCGGCCAGCACCAGCACGACCGCCGTGCCGGTCACCCGCAGCGTGGTCAGCGCGGTCGGGTCGACGCCGGCGCGCAGGGCCACCCGGGAGACCCCGGCGTTCTGCACGAACAGCAGCGCGCCGAGCGCCACGAGGCCCAGACCGAGGGCGGGGTTGCGGTGCGCCATGCGCCCGAGCGTAAGGGGTGTAGGTGTCCGTCGCTCCTGTCGTGTCACCCTCCGGGCGGCCGGCCGGGTCCGGCTAGGGTTCGGGCCATGAGCAGCGACGTCGCCCCGCAGGTCCGTCCGGCCATCCGGAACATCCCGGCCTACGTGCCCGGCCGCCCGCCGGCGCCACGACCGGGCGTCACGACGTACAAGCTGTCCTCGAACGAGAACCCGAACCAGCCGCTGCCCGGCGTGCTGGAGGCCGCGGTCGAGGCCGCCGGCCGGATGAACCGCTACCCGGACATGGGCTGCACCGCGCTCTACGAGGCGCTCTCCGCACGGTTCGGCGTGCCGACCACGCACCTCGCCGCGGGCACCGGCTCGGTGGCCGTGCTCTACCACCTGCTCCAGGCGTTCTGCGAGGCCGGCGACGAGGTCGTCTACGCGTGGCGGTCCTTCGAGGCCTACCCCATCGCCGTCGCGGTGCCCGGTGCCGTGTCCGTGCAGGTGCCGCTGACCCCGGACGCCCGGCACGACCTCGACGCGATGGCCGCGGCGGTCACCGACCGGACCAAGGTCGTCATCGTCTGCAGCCCGAACAACCCCACCGGCCCGTCCGTACGGCGCGCCGAGCTCGAGGCCTTCCTCGACCGGGTCCCGCCGCACGTCCTGGTGGTGCTCGACGAGGCCTACCGCGAGTTCGTCCGCGACGAGGACCCGTTCGACGGCGTGGAGATCTACCGTTCGCGCAGCAACGTCGTCGCGATGCGCACCTTCGCCAAGGCCTACGGGCTCGCCGGCTTCCGGGTCGGCTACGCCGTCGCCCCGGAGCCGGTCGCGGCCGCCGTACGCGCGCTGTGCGCTGCCGTTCGGGGTCTCGACGGTCGCCCAGGCGGCGGCCGTGGCGTCGCTGGAGCGGGAGGCCGAGCTGCTCGAGCGCGTCGACGGCATCGTCGCCGAGCGCACCCGGGTCGCGGGCGCGCTGAGGGGGCAGGGATGGGACGTCCCGGACGCCCAGGGCAACTTCGTGTGGCTGCCGCTCGGCGACCGGGCGACCGCGTTCGCGGCGGCGGCCGAGGAGGCCGGGATCATGGTGCGGCCGTTCGCCGGGGACGGCGTCCGGGTCAGCATCGGCGAGCCGGCCGGCAACGACGTCCTCCTCGAGGTGGCAGCCCGCTTCACGACCTGAGGGACTGGGCTAGTCGGGCCCTCTTTCCGAGGTAAAGCCGTAGTCCTTCGGGACTACGCGTCTACGCCGTTCGACCGACCCATCCGGGTGGATTCCGGGTCAACCCGTCGTACGGGTCTTTTCGGACACCCGGGTCCGGGTTGATGCTGCTGCTCGATCGGGTGCTGGGGGCAGCACCGGTCGTCGAGCATCACGACGGACCCTGCTCCGGGGCAGCGGGAAGTCCGCATCACCCGCCGTCCGCGCCGTGGGCGACGGCAGCACATCACCACCTTGGGGGGCCTTGGTGGGGACCTACGTGGAGGACGTCCGTCCCGGACGTCTCGTCGCTGTGCCTTGTCACGCCCTCTCCGGTGGATAACCGGGCCCGATTCCCTGGGGGGCACCATGGCCAGCTCGTCCCGCACCCGTCCGTCGCACCGCTCTCGGGCGCCCGGCGTCGACACCTCGCACCGTTGCGCATCCTGGTCGCCCTCGCGATCGCGCTGGCGACCCTGCCGTTCGTCGCCGCGTCGACCGCCGAGGCGGCGGTGACGACGATCGCCGTCGACGGTGACCAGGACGGGCTCACGACCGACTGGCAGGGCCTGGTCGGGACGGCGGACGTCATCAAGGACGGGATCAGCCCCGACGACGCCTCGGGCATCCGTGACCAGGAGGACTCGCAGCCCTGGACGAGTGAGAAGTCCACGGCGTCGGGGAAGTCCGACATCGGCTACGTGCGCGTGTCGAGCTACCGCGGCGCGGCGGACCACCTGATCGGGGTCATCGGCTTCGACCGAGGAAGTGGGTCCGGCACCGGCCGCTACTACTTCGAGCTGAACCAGGTGAAGCACGACTCGATCAACCCGACCCGCACGAAGAACGACGTCCGCATCATCATCTCGGTCAACGGCAACCGGCCGGAGCAGTGCGCGGGAGCGCAGCTCTGGACGGGATCGGCCTGGGGGACGCTGAAGTCCTGCACCGGGATCGTGGACTTCGCCGTGAACCTCTCGGCCATCAAGGACTACTACGGCTCCCCGTTCGACGACAACGTCGGCAACATCCCGACCAACCAGTTCATGGAGCTCTCGGTCGACCTGACCCAGCTCGGTGCGACGACCTGTCCGGTGAGCGGCTTCCGCACCTTCTCGATGCGCAGCCAGGAGGGCAACGAGAACGGCGAGAACGGCCAGCTCAAGGACACCGCACGTGGCCCGGTGCACATCCCGTCCGACTGCGGGTCGCTCGTCATCGAGAAGACCGTCGCCGGGCAGGGTGGCGCAGCGGGTGCCGGCGCGACGTTCCTGGTGACGCCCGACCCCGCGACCGGCACGGGTTCCACCATCGTCACCACCGGGTCCGACGGGACCGTCACCATCGCCGACGCCAAGCCCGGCAGCTACTCCGTCAAGGAGCTCGCGCCGCCGAGCGGAGCGCTGCTCCCGGCCGGCGCGTCGGCCACCCGGTCCGTCACCGTCCCGAAGGGACTGCCCGGCACGGCCACCTTCGACGACCCGTACGGCACCGGTGCCTGGACCAAGAGCTACGAGGGCACCGACCCGTCGGGCACCGGCGCGACCTTCCACGTGGTGCGCACCCAGGCGTGGACCTACGACGTCACCCCGGACGGGCAGGGCAGCTTCGGTGCGCCGACGCTTGGGCAACATCCCGCACGACTCCGGCTTCGACGTCACCGACAACGGTGACAACGACACGGACGGCACGATGGGCGAGATCGGCGTCGCCGGCCTCGACGGCGGCCGCTGGTGCGTCACCGAGACCGCGGCTCCCGACGGCTGGACCGAGGACCCCGACACCGAGTGCTTCACGGTCGGGCCGACCGACTCCGACGCCGACGCGCACCCGAGCCTGGACCCGACCGGCGACCCGGCGACCTTCCACGACCCGCTGAAGCGGGTCACCCTGCGGGTCGACAAGACCGAGTCCTCGGACGGGGTCTCCGGCTCCTCGCACCCGCTCGACTCGGTCACCTTCAACCTCTACGCCGACAACGCCGGGACGAAGGGTGCTCTGGTGGACAGCGACGTCACCGACGCGCAGGGCCACGCCTCGTTCGCCGGTCTCGACTGGCAGAAGTCCTACTGGCTGGAGGAGGTCGCCAAGGACGGCTTCCGGATCGGCCTGAGCCCGAACCCGAAGAAGATCGGCTTCACCGCCGCGGACGGCGGCACCACGGTGCCGATCAGTGTCGACAACCCGCGCACCGAGTGGTCGGTCAAGCTCAACAAGGTCGACGCGGCGACCCAGGACGAGCTGGCCGGCGGCGCCTTCGAGCTGTGGCGTGAGTCCAACGGCAACGCGACCCTCGAGCGTGGCGGCGCCAACCCGGACACGCACCTGCCGGCCGACGCGACCCTCGTCAACGGATCGCTCACCTTCGACAAGAGCAACCACGACATCCCGTGGGGCTACCACTACTACGTCTTCGAGAAGACGCCGCCGACCGGCTACGGCACCATGAGCCCGAACCCGATCGCGGTGGACGCGACCACGACGCCCACCGGGGCCGACCCGACGCTCGTCTACGACGCGACCGACCCGCAGCTGAAGTCGACGCTGGAGGTCATCAAGCACGACCGGCAGACCGGCGCGGTCGTCGACGGCGCCTCCTTCGACCTCTACGAGGACACCAACGGTCTCGCGGGCCTGCAGACCACGGCAGGCGGCGGGACGCCCGCCGACCAGATCGTGGGCGACTGCGGACCGACCACGGGCGGGAACCCGTGCTCGGTGGGCCACCTCGGCTTCGGCACCTACTGGTGGTACGAGACGTCGGCGCCGACCGGCTACGCACTTCCCGCGGACCCGAAGAGCGGGCCCATCGAGATCGACGCGAGCAACGCCGGCACGACCTTCCCGGTCACGGTGATCTCCGACCCGGAGATCCCCGCGCACATCAAGGTGGTCAAGGTCGACAAGGACACCCAGCACCCGCTCGACGGTGCGAAGTTCACGCTCTACGCCGACAGCAACACGAACGGCGCGTACGACCAGGGCGTCGACCAGGTCGTCGGCGCCGAGCACGGCACCGCGGGCGGTGAGTACGCCTGGCCGCAGGACCTCGTTCTGGGGCACGTACTTCGTCGAGGAGACCGCCAAGCCGGACCTCTACGACTTCGACAGCACCCAGGTGAAGAAGGTCGTCATCGAGCGCAAGGACGCCGGTACGACGGTCTCCGTCACGTTCGAGGACCCGCAGATCCGGCGGACGGTCGCCGTGGACAAGGTGTGGTTCATCAACGGGGTGAAGTACACCGGCGGCCTCGCCCGGGACGGCTTCAGCGCCGCCCTGAAGATCGACGGGACGGCCCAGGCCTGGGGCGACCCGCGCGGCGGCTACCTCCTGGGCCAGACGGCCACCATCACCGAGGTCCCGACCGTGCCGGCCAACTGCGTCCCGGTCAACGCCCGCCTCACCGAGAAGAACGGCGACGTGGTCGACATCGCGCTCGGCGAGAACGGCTACGCCGCGTCGCTGCCCGAGCTGACCAACCACTACACGGTCACGAACACCGTGACCTGCTCGACCAGGGTCACCCTGCAGAAGTCGGTCCTCTTCGGCGGCGCGAGTGCGTCCTCGTGGAACCTGTCGGCAACCGGCACCGACGGCTCGGTGACCGGCACGGCGGGCGTCTTCGGCTCGGTGCCCTCGGCGGCGCCGTACACGCTGGCGGAGGCCGACGGCACCGCCGCGCCTGCCGGCACGGACCTGTCGGTCTACCAGCAGTCGGGCGCCTGGACGTGCATCACCGACGGTCCGAACGCCACGAGCGTCGCCGTGGTCGACGGCAAGGTCACGCCGACTCTCGACACCGCGGCGATCACCTGCACCGTGAGGAACACGACCGCGAAGCTGACTCTGGTCAAGGAGGTCGAGAACACCCACGGTGGTGACCTGAAGGCATCTGCCTGGAAGCTGAAGGCGACCCCGTCCGGCGCCGGCCTCGACTCCAAGGAGGTCACCGGCTCGACGAGCGGCGTGACCGTCGAGGTGATGCCGGGAGCGACGTACAGCCTCACCGAGTCGCCCGACGGCGGCAACGGCTACCACCTGTCGAAGCTCGACTGCACCGGGGCGGATTCGTTCACCGGCGGCAACCAGGTCAGCGTCGCGGCCGGCCGGACCGCGGTGTGCACGTACACCAACGTCGACGAGCAGCCCGGCTGGACGGTCTCCAAGACCGACAACCGGCCGACGGTGGTGCAGCCCGGTGACACGATCACCTACACGATCCGGGTCACGCACACCTCGGGCGAGATCGTGCCCAAGGACGTCGAGGTCACGGACGACCTGTCCAAGGTCCTGGACCACGCGTCGATGGGGGCGGTCAACGCACCCGCCGGCACCAGCTACACGCCGAACCCGTTCCAGCAGAGCGACACCTCGCTCACCTGGCACATCGACTCGCTCGGTGCGATCGGGGCCTCCAAGGAGCTGACCTACACGGTCACCGTCGACGACGGTGCCTGGGACACGACGCTGGTCAACGGCGTCACGCCCAAGCCCGACACCGGTGGCTCCTGCGACACCGCGGTCGGCTGCTCGACGACGCACACCACTCCCGAGCTGCCCAGGCTCACCATCGTCAAGGAGGTCGTGAACGGCCTCAAGGGCGACGCCGACAAGACGTGGTGGCGGCTCACCGCCGACCGGGTCGGCGGAACGGTGCCGGCGACGAAGTCCTCGCTGGCCGGCAACGGCGGTGACAGCGGCCTGGTGGCCAAGGGCAGCTACACGCTGGCCGAGGCGGACGTGGCCGGCGACGGGAACGCCACGTCGGACTACTCGGCGTCGAGCTGGCACTGCGTGCGCACCGGCACGCACACGGTCGTGCCCGCGCCGGAGTCCGTGGTGGCCCTCGACTTCGGGGACGACGTGACCTGCACGGTCGTCAACACCCAGAAGGCGCACTGGACGGTCTCCAAGTCGGCCGACCGGGCGGACGGCGGCACCTACAAGCCGGGCGAGGACATCGTCTACACGCTCTCCGCCACCAAGGTGTCGGGCATCGACCCCACCAACGTGACGGTGCACGACGACCTCACGGAGCTGCTGAAGCACGCGACGTACGTCAGCTCCGCCGACCCGGCCCACGTGAGCGTGGTGGGCAACCAGCTGACCTGGGACGTCGGCACCTTGTCGGGCACGAAGTCCGTGACGTTCACCTTCCACGTCACGGACGTCAAGGAGTCCGCGGGCGTGACGATCACGAACCTGGCCTGGAGCCCGGGCTCGGACAACTGCCCGACCGACGTGGTCGCCTCCGCACACGGCGAGTGCGGCACGATCCACTACACGCCCAGGTGGACGCTGACCAAGACCAGCGTGCCGGGTGACGGCGTCGTGCAGCCGAAGTCGTCGATCACCTACACGCTGACGGTCACCAACGTCTCCGACGCCAGGGTCGCCGGGATGACGGTGTACGACGACGTGTCCGGCCTGCTCGGCAAGGTCGACCCGGCCTTCCTGGCGAACCTGCCCGCGCACGCGACGTACGACGCGGCCAACCAGCGGCTCGTGTGGTCCGTGCCGGAGATCGCGGCCAAGAACGGCACCGAGACGATCACGTACACCGTGACGGTCGACGCGGACGCGTGGGAGAAGACGCTGAAGAACGTGGCCACGCCGAAGGACACGACGACCGGCAGCTGTGTCGGCGCCAACGACTGCACCACGACGCACACCACGCCGAGGCAGCCGCTGCTCACGCTCCGCAAGATCGTGCACAACGGCATCAGCGACGAGGTGCTGAAGACGAGCTGGAAGCTGAGCGCCACGCCCGAGCAGGGCAGCGCGGTGTCGGCCAACGGCGGCTTCGAGGACCAGGGTGTCGACCCGGGCAGCTACACGCTCGGTGAGGAGCTCGTCGGCGAGGGGATCAAGGAGTCCGACTGGACGGCGTCCGACTGGTCCTGCGTGAACACCGGCACCAGCCTGCCGGCGAACCTCACGGAGAAGACCACGCTGACGCTGGTGCCGGACGACGACGTCACCTGCACCATCGAGAACACCCGCGTGGGCGAGTGGACCGTCGAGAAGTCCAGCAGGACAACGGACCCGTTCCTCCCGGGCGGCACGATCACCTACACCCTGAAGGCGGTGCACACCGAGGGTGTCGCCCCGAAGGACGTCGTCCTGCACGACGACCTGACGGACGTGATGGCGGACGCGCACGACTTCGACCTGGGTGCGCCGTCCGCGGGCTCGGTCGACCGGACGCCGGCCTCGGGTGAGCCGAGCTCGATCGACTGGACGATCCCGTCCCTCGACGACACGGAGACCCTGACCTTCACGGTGAAGGCCGACGACGACGCCTGGGACACGGAGTTCGTGAACGCCGTGACCAGCGCCGGGTCGGAGAACTGCCCCGACAGCGAGCACGTCGCGAGCGAGTGCGAGACCGACGACGAGACGCCGGAGCAGCCGAGGCTCACGCTGGTCAAGCGGGTCACCGACCCGCACGACACCGGTGACGACGCGAAGCCCTCGGACTGGACCGTGTCGGCCACCGACGTCGACGACTCCGGCAACGAGGTCTCCGGCAGCGGCGACCCGTCGGACGAGTCCGGCGTCCGCAACGAGAAGGTCCTGCCAGGGACGTTCGAGCTCGACGAGTCGGGTGGCCCGTCCGGCTACGACGCGGAGGGCTGGTCGTGCACGAACGACCGGACCGAGGGCGGCTCGCTCGGCGACGCGTTCAACGCGTCGACCAGCCGAGTCACCCTGGAGCCGGACGACGACGTCACCTGCACGGTGACCAACGAGGCGATCCCGGGCACCTTCAAGGTGGAGAAGTCCAGCGACCCGACCGACGGCGACACCGTCGCCCCGGGCCAGACGATCACCTACACCGTGAAGGTCACCCACCTCGCCGGCGTGGCACCGCGCGACGTGCACGTCACCGACGACCTGTCCGACGTGCTCGACGACGCGACCGACTTCACCGTGGTCTCGTCGCCGTCCGGTACGACGGTCGTCGACCCCTCCGCGGACAACGGGCAGAAGCTGTCCTGGACCATCGCGAAGCTCGACGACACCGCGACCCTCGTCTACTCGGTGAAGGTCGCCGAGGACGCCTACGGTGCCTCGTTGCGCAACGTGGTCGTCGCCCCGGTGTCGGAGAACTGCCCGAGCGACCAGAGCCCGGCCCCCGAGTGCACCACGGTGCACCCGACGGCCGAGTGGACGCTGGAGAAGTCGAGCGACCCGGCCTCGGGGGCTGAGGTCGACCCGGGCGACAAGGTCACCTACACCCTCAAGGCGACCAACATCTCCGACGCGCAGGTGACCGGGATGACCGTCTCGGACGACCTGAGCGACGTGCTGGACGACGCCACCCTGGACGCCGTACCGGCCGGGGCCACGCTGTCCGGGACCACGCTCACCTGGTCGGTGCCGACGCTGGCGGCCCGTGGGGACGCGGCGACGCTGTCCTACACGGTGACCGTCGAGGAGGGCAGCTCGCTGGCGACGCTGTACAACGTGGCGACCCCGGACCAGACGTCCGGCAGCTGCGTGGCCGTCGACGCCTGCGACACGACACAGACCACCCCGGAGATCCTCGGTGACGAGGCGGTCGTGCCCCCGGCACGACCGGCACCCACGCTCCGGGGTGTCGACCACGGCCTGCCGAGCACCGGCGGTCCTGGACAGGTGTGGATCTGGTCGGGCGCGGCACTCCTGCTCGCCGGGTGCGGCCTGGTGCTCGCCTCGCGCGCACCCGTCCGGCGTGGAGGGCGCCGCGACGAGGGCTGAGGGCACCGTCGGGTCCACGCCGAACCGAGGGTTCGCGGACCGGGCGTGCGCGCCCGGTCCGCGGCCCTCTTCCGTGGGGTCCGCAGCGAATGCCCCCCAGGCGTTGCGGACCCCACACCCGCGTCCCCGGCTCGGGGCGCGGGCGCCGGCGACTGTCGGTGCCGGGTGGTGGGGTGGTGGCAGAAAAGGAGTTGGGCGCGGTCAGGACCACCGGGTAATCTGCGCCTTACAACTTCCAGCCGCCCCGGGACCACCGGGTCACCAGCCCTGCGTGCCGGGCGGCTGACCGCCAGGCGAAACGAGGGGACCCCACCAGCCGATGACGGACGCACCCGCCGAGACCGCCGGTCCCAACGACCACCCCGCTGCCGGGGTCGGGTCCCTGTGGCGGCTCCGCGGCTACCTCCGGCCCCACCTCGCGGCGCTCGTGATCATGGTGACGACTGCGCTCGCGGGGGTCGGTCTCACCATCGCCATCCCGCTGGTCACCAAGGCGATCATCGACGGCCCGATCGCCGAGCACGAGCTCGGAGCCCTGGTCCCGCTCGGCCTGCTCGCCCTGGCCCTCGGCATCCTCGAGGCGGTGCTGATCTTCCTGCGCCGCTGGGTGCAGTCCAACGCCGTGCTCGGCATGGAGACCACCATGCGGCACGACCTCTACGCGCGCCTCCAGCAGCTGCCGATGGCCTTCCACGGTCAGTGGCAGTCCGGGCAGCTGCTCTCCCGGGTGACCAACGACCTGTCGAGCATCCGGCGGTTCTTCGGCTTCGGCCTGCTGTTCCTGGGGATGAACATCCTCCAGCTGGTGGTGGTCACCCTGGTGCTGCTGAAGATGTACTGGCCGCTCGGCCTGGTCGTCGCGGCCGCGTCGGTCCCGATCGTCACGCTGTCCAACCGCTTCGAGCGCCGCTACGTGCTGATCTCCCGGCGGGTCCAGGACCAGCAGGGCGACCTGGCCACGGCGGCCGAGGAGGGCGCTGTCGGGATCCGGGTCATCAAGAGCTTCGGGCGCGGACCGTTCGTGTCCGGCCGCTACAACGAGTCTGCGCGCACGCTCTACGACACCTCCATGGACAAGGTCCGGCTGTCCGCGAAGTTCTGGACCTTCCTCGAGGTGATCCCCAACGTCGCGGTGGCCGTCGTGCTGCTGTTCGGCGCCCTCGGCGTCGGCCGCGGCGACCTCACACCGGGCACCCTCGTCGCCTTCATCACCCTGATGCTGTCGCTGGTGTGGCCGATCGCGTCCCTCGGCTACATCCTCGCGATGGCGCAGGAGGCGATGACCGCGGCCGCCCGGATCCTGGAGATCTTCGACACCCAGCCCTCCATCGTCTCGGGCGACCGGGTGATCCAGCGTCCGCGCGGCCACCTGCGGCTCGAGGGCGTGACCTTCGCGTTCCCCGACCAGCCCGACGAGCCGGTGCTGCGCGACGTCCACCTCGACGTCGCGCCCGGCGAGACGGTGGCCGTGGTCGGCGCGACCGGCTCCGGCAAGACGACGCTGACCGCGCTGGTGCCCCGTCTCTACGACGTGACCGGCGGCCGGGTGACGATCGACGGGGTCGACGTACGCGAGCTCGAGCTGACGAACCTGCGGCAGATCGTCGCGACCGCGTTCGAGGAGCCGACGCTGTTCTCGATGAGCGCCCGGGAGAACCTCCTGCTCGGTCGCCGGGACGCCTCCGACGAGGACATCGCCGAGGCGATCGAGGTCGCCCAGGCGCAGTTCGTGCACGACCTGCCGTGGGGTCTCGACACCCGCATCGGTGAGCAGGGCATGTCGCTGTCCGGCGGCCAGCGGCAGCGGCTCGCGCTCGCCCGGGCCGTGCTCGCGCAGCCGCGCATCCTGGTGCTCGACGACACGCTGTCCGCGCTCGACGTGCACACCGAGAAGCTCGTCGAGGAGGCGCTGCGGCACGTGCTGCGCGACGCCACCGGCATCGTGGTCGCGCACCGCGCCTCCACGGTGCTGCTCGCCGACAAGGTCGCGCTGCTCCAGGACGGCACCATCACCCACGTCGGCGACCACCGCGAGCTGCTGTCCACGGTGCCCGCCTACCGCGACCTGCTCGCGGCCGACGCCGAGCTCGAGGAGGTGTCGGCATGAGCGCCCAGGACACGACGTCGTCGGGCACCACCACGGTGGACGACGAAGGCATCGAGCGCTGGCGCGGTGTCGCGGCCGAGCACACCGACGAGCTCACCGAGACCGAGTCCGGCCTGCTGCAGGACCGCTCGCGGCGGCTGCTCGCCGACCTGATCCGCCCGCACCGCCGGCTGATCAAGTTCCTGCTGCTCGTCGTCGTCCTCGAGAACGTCGCCCGGCTCTCGATCCCCTACCTCGTCAAGGAGGGCATCGACCGCGGCATCCCGCCGATCCAGGCGACCGGTGACACCACCACGTTGTACACGATCGTCGGGGCCGTGCTGCTGGCCACGGCCGTGCAGGCGGTGACCCGGCGCGCCTTCCTGGTCAAGTCGGGGCGGATCGGCCAGGACATGCTCTACGAGGTCCGTCGCCGGGTGTTCCGGCACTTCCAGCGGCTCAGCCCCGCCTTCCACGACGAGTACACCTCCGGGCGCGTGATCTCCCGGCAGACCTCCGACATGGACGCGATCTACGAGATGCTCGAGACCGGGTTCGACGGGCTGGTCACCGCGGTCCTCACGCTGGTCGGCGTCGCGGTGCTGCTGCTGACGCTCGACGTGAAGCTCGCGCTCGTGGCGCTGGTCTGCTTCCCGTTCCTGCTGGCGCTGACCAACTGGTTCCGCAAGGAGTCCGCGAAGACCTACCGCGTCACCCGCGAGAAGGTCGCGCTGGTGATCGTGCAGTTCGTCGAGTCGATGCTGGGCATCCGTGCGGTGCAGGCGTTCCGTCGCGAGCCGCGCAACCAGGAGATCTTCGACGACGTCAACGAGCAGTACCGCGCCGCGAACCTCAAGGCGTTCCGGCTGGTCGCCTGGTTCATGCCGGGCATCAAGCTGATCGGCAACATCACGATCTCGATCGTGCTGATGTACGGCGCCTACCTCGCCTTCCAGGGCGAGGTGACCGTCGGGGTGCTGGCCGCTTTCCTGCTCTACCTGCGGCAGTTCTTCGAGCCGATGCAGGAGATCTCGCAGTTCTACAACACCTTCCAGTCGGCCAGCGCCGCGCTGGAGAAGCTCTCCGGCGTGCTGGAGGAGCGGCCCAGTGTCCCGGAGCCGACCACGCCGACCGCGCTCGACCACGTGCGCGGTGACGTGCGCTTCGTCGGGGTGCGGTTCGAGTACGTCGAGGGCGTGCCGGTGCTGCCCGACCTCGATCTCGACGTCCCGGCCGGCCAGACCCTGGCGCTGGTCGGCACGACCGGTGCCGGCAAGACCACGATCGCCAAGCTGCTGTCCCGGTTCTACGACCCCACGGGCGGGCGGGTGACCCTCGACGGCATCGATCTGCGCGAGCTCGACGAGCCCACGCTGCGCAAGGCCGTCGTGATGGTGACCCAGGAGAACTACATGTTCGGCGGCACCGTCGCCGACAACATCCGCTTCGGCCGTCCCGAGGCCACCGACGACCAGGTGGTCGCGGCGGCGCAGGCGATCGGCGCCCACGACTTCATCACCCGGCTGCCGCAGGGCTACGACACGGACCTGGCGAACAAGGGCGGCCGGCTGTCGGCCGGTCAGCGCCAGCTCGTCGCCTTCGCCCGCGCGTTCCTCGCCGACCCCGACGTGCTGATCCTCGACGAGGCGACGTCCTCGCTCGACGTCCCCTCCGAGCGGCTGGTGCAGCGCGCGCTGCGCACGATCCTGGCCGACCGGACCGCGATGATCATCGCCCACCGGCTCTCCACCGTGGAGATCGCCGACCGGGTGCTGGTCCTCGAGCACGGCCGGATCGTCGAGGACGGCTCGCCGCAGGACCTCATCGACGGCGGCGCCGGCCGGTTCTCCGACCTCCACGACGCCTGGTTGGACTCGCTTGCCTAACGCGGGGGCCGCCAGCCTTGGGGCTGCCTTCCTGGCCGGCACCCGGATGGCTCCGCGCGCCGGCCAACCTCGGTGCCCGGTGCTCGCCGAGTCCGGTCGGGCGCTGCGCGCCGGGTGCAGACTCGGCTCGGCTATCGGTGCCTCCGGGGCTCGCTTCGCTGCGCCCCTTCGGCACCGAATACCCCGTGCCGACCCTCACCGGACCGGAACCGCGCCGCCCCGTCGGCCGTGTCGGCGGCGAGCGACACCAGCCCGTGCCGGAGCTCGTTGGCGAGGGCGTCCGCCTCGGTCATCCCGTCCTGCTCCAGGAGCGACAGCCGGTCGTGCCGCAGACAGGTCTGCGGGAAGGCGGCGAGCTCTGCGGCCAGCGCCTCCGCCTCCTCGCGCGCGGTGCCATCGGGGACGACCCGGCTGACCAGTCCCATGTCCAGGGCCTCGCGGGCCGAGACCGGGCGTCCGGTGAGCACGAGGTCGAGGGCGCGGCCGGTGCCGACGGTCCGGGCCAGCCGGACCGTGCCGCCGTCCACCAGCGGCACGCCCCACCGCCGGCAGAACACTCCGAGCACCGCGGACTCCTCGGCGACCCGCAGGTCGCACCACAGCGCCAGCTCGAGACCCCCGGCGACCGCGTGCCCGGCGATCGCCGCGACGACCGGCTTGCCGAGCCGCATCCGGGTCGGCCCCATCGGCCCGTCACCGTCGGGCTGGACACGGTTCTGGTCGGCGGTGCCGATCGCCTGGAGGTCGGCGCCGGCGCAGAACGTGCCGCCGGCGCCGTACAGGACAGCCACGGACGCGTCGTCCTCGGCGTCGAAGGCGCGGAAGGCGTCGGCCAGCGCGGCCGCGGTCGGCCCGTCGACCGCGTTGCGGCGCTCGGGCCGGGACAGCACGACCGTGGTGACCGGGCCCCGGCGGGAGGTGCTGACCGTCACCGCGCGGCCGCTTGGTCCGCCTCGGCCGCCTCACGGAGCCGGACCAGCGTGCCGGAGATGCCCTCCCGGTTGCGCTCCGGGAAGCCGAGCGCGCGCAGACCGGCGAACACCGGCGAGGTGTAGCGGGTCGCGTCCCACGTCTCGGTGACCTGGGTGCCCCCGTCGTCGGTCGGCTCGAGCTCGTAGCGCCAGCGGTGCGCGCCGAAGTGCCGCCACGCGATCCGCCGGTCCTGCTCGTACTCGACGACGCGGTTGCGGATCTTGTAGGGCAGCCCGAACAGCTTCATGGAGACGCCGAAGGTGGCGCCCTTCGCGAGCCGGTCGGGGCCGGTGATGATGCCCTGGACCGAGCCGGAGCCGTCGATGCGCGGGTGCTGCCGGGGATCCGCGACGATCGCGAAGACCACGGCGGGCGGGGCGTCGATCGTCGTGCTCTCCGAGACCAGTCTGTCGTCCATGCGGTCAACGTAGCCGCGGGAGCCACGGCCGAAACGCCGCCCCCGGAAACGGAAGTGCCCCCGGGCCGCTTGGGCCGGGGGCACCCTCCGGAAGTGAGGGACTCGGCGCCCCTGTGTGCCTCGTCCTCACGGCCTCCACAGTTCCGGGCGGGCGCTCCGTTGGGAACCCCGCCTGGACGAAACCCCCCGATCACCCCATGACAAAGTGGTCATCCATGGCCCGGACGGGGGACAGACCAGCGTTAGACCCCCTGATTAGGTGCCGCTCGGAGCGAGCCGGTAGGTTATGAGCGCCCTGGTCGGTGTGTCACCGGTCACAGGGTCCAGCCAGATCGACCAGCAGCACGACCGCGACGCACCACCCCCGCGCGTGGCTCGCGCCCCGGTCGTCAGCTCCCAACATCGGCGGCCGGAGACCCCGCTCGCCGAGGACACGAAGGAGTGCAGGTGAGCGAGCACAGATCCGACTTCGGACCGGACCTCGGCGAGGTATTCGGTCCCCACCAGGTCGACGGTGGCCCCGACCTGGTGCAGCTGTTGACGCCCGAGGGGGAGCGCGTCGACCACCCCGACTTCTCCTTCGACCTCGGCGACGACGCCATCAAGGGCTTCTACCGGGACATGATGCTGACCCGGCGCATCGACACCGAGGCCACCGCCCTCCAGCGGCACGGCGAGCTCGGCATCTGGGCGCAGCTCCTGGGCCAGGAGGCCGCGCAGATCGGCTCCGGCCGCGCGTTGCGCAAGCAGGACTTCGCGTTCCCGACCTACCGCGAGCACGGCGTCGCCTGGTGCCGCGACATCGACCCGCTGCGGCTGCTCGGCCTGTTCCGCGGTGTCGACCAGGGCGGCTGGGACCCCAACGACGGCAACTTCGGCCTCTACACGATCGTGATCGGCGCGCAGACGCTGCACGCCACGGGTTACGCCATGGGCATGCAGCGTGACGGCGTCGTCGGCACCGGCGACCCGGACCGCGACGCCGCGGTGGTCGCCTACTTCGGTGACGGCGCGAGCAGCCAGGGCGACGTCAACGAGGCCTTCATCTTCGCCGCCTCCTACAACGCCCCGGTCGTCTTCTTCTGCCAGAACAACCAGTGGGCGATCTCCGAGCCCATCGAGCGGCAGACCCGCATCCCGCTCTACCAGCGGGCCCTCGGGTTCGGCTTCCCCGGCGTCCGCGTCGACGGCAACGACGTCCTGGCGACGTACGCCGTCTCTCAGGCCGCCCTGCAGCGGGCGCGCGAGGGTCAGGGCCCGACGTTGGTGGAGGCGTACACCTATCGCATGGGTGCGCACACCACGACCGACGACCCGACCCGCTACCGGCTCTCGGAGGACCTCGAGACCTGGAAGCTCAAGGACCCGATCCAGCGCGTCAAGGCCTACCTCACCCGCAACGGGCTCGCCGACCAGGACTTCTTCGAGGAGATCGACGCCGAGGCCGAGAAGCTCGGCGAGCACCTGCGTGAGGGCTGTCGTGCGCTGCCGGAGCCGCGGCCGCTCGACATCTTCGACTACGTCTACGCCGAGGAGTCGCCCGAGCTCGTCGAGCAGAAGGCCGGCTACGCGGCGTACCTCGACTCCTTCGAGACCAGCGGGACGGGAGCACACTGATGGCCAAGATCACGCTCGCCAAGGGCCTCAACGCGGGCCTCCGCAAGGCGATGGAGGACGACCCGAAGGTCCTCGTCATGGGTGAGGACGTCGGCAAGCTCGGCGGTGTCTTCCGGATCACCGACGGCCTGCAGAAGGACTTCGGCGAGGACCGGGTCATCGACTCGCCGCTCGCCGAGTCCGGCATCCTCGGTACGGCGGTCGGCATGGCCATGCGTGGCTACCGGCCGGTGTGCGAGATCCAGTTCGACGGGTTCGTCTACCCCGCCTACGACCAGATCGTCAGCCAGGTCGCGAAGATCCACTTCCGCAGCCAGGGCAAGGTCAAGATGCCGATCGTCGTGCGCATCCCGTTCGGCGGTGGCATCGGCGCCGTGGAGCACCACAGCGAGAGCCCGGAGGCGCAGTTCGCGCACACGCCCGGCCTCAAGGTGGTGGCCTGCTCGAACCCGGTCGACGGCTACTGGATGATCCAGCAGGCCATCGCGTGCGACGACCCGGTGATCTTCCTCGAGCCGAAGCGGCAGTACCACGCCGACAAGGCCGAGCTCGACGAGTCGGTCGGCCCGCAGCCGCTGTTCACCTCGCGCGTGGTGCGCGAGGGCTCGGACCTCACGCTGCTCGCCTACGGCCCGATGGTGAAGACCTGCCTGGCGTCGGCCGAGGCCGCCGCCAGCGAGGGCCGCAGCATCGAGGTCATCGACCTGCGCACGCTCTCGCCGCTCGACATGGGCCCGGTCCTCGAGTCGGTCCGCAAGACCGGACGCGCGGTCGTCGCCCACGAGGCGCACGTCAACCTGGGCATGGGTTCCGAGGTGGCCGCGCGGATCACCGAGCAGTGCTTCTACTCGCTCGAGGCCCCGGTGCTCCGGGTGGGCGGCTTCGACACGCCGTACCCCCCGAGCCGCATCGAGGAGGAGTGGCTCCCGGACCTCGACCGGGTGCTCGACGCCGTCGACCGTTCGCTCGCGTTCTGACCAACCACGGGTGGTCGAGCTCGTCGAGACCACTGCATCAGCACAGGGAGAACCGAAGTGCCTGAGTACAAGCTGCCCGACGTCGGAGAGGGCCTCACCGAGGCCGAGATCGTCACCTGGAAGGTGAAGGTCGGCGACGTCATCAAGGTCAACGACATCGTCGTCGAGATCGAGACCGCCAAGTCGCTGGTCGAGCTGCCCTCGCCGTACGCCGGGACCGTGCAGGCGCTGCACGTGCCCGAGGGCGAGACGGTCCCGGTGGGCACGCCGATCATCTCGATCGGCGACGCCGCGGCCGCGCCCGCACCGGCCCCGTCGGCGCCGGCTCCGTCCACGGAGTCCGACCCCTACCTCGGGCTGGCGGAGAAGGCCGGCGCCCAGGTCGCGGCGAGCGAGATCGACATGTCCAACCCGGCCGCGACCGGCGGTGGCGAGAACCAGACGCTGGTCGGGTACGGCCCGCGCGTGGCCTCGGCGCAGCGCCGCCCGCGTCGCGGTGGCGCGAGCCCGAAGACCGATGCCGGCGCCGCCGCGCAGCTGCAGGTGCAGGGCGCCTTCGGCCAGGGCAAGGCGGAGGCCGCCGACGTCGTGGAGGCCGAGGAGCCGCCGGTGCCCGCGACTCCGGCCGCCCACCACGAGGCACCGGCCGGCGACGTCCGCGTGCTGGCCAAGCCCCCGGTCCGCAAGCTCGCCAAGGACCTCGGTGTCGACCTCCGCACGCTGACCCCGTCGGGGCCGCAGGGCACCGTGACCCGCGAGGACGTGCTCGCCGCGACCGCCCCTTCCCGGGTGGTCGAGCCTGTCGAGACCAATGAGGTCATCTCGACAAGCTCGATGATCCGAAGGGACTCGGACCGGCGCGAGCCGATCAAGGGCGTCCGCAAGATGATGGCCCAGGCGATGGTCGACTCGGCCTTCACCGCCCCGCACGTGACCGAGTGGATCACCGTCGACGTCACGAAGACGATGAAGCTGGTCGAGAAGCTCAAGGCGCACCGCGACTTCCGCGACGTCAAGGTCTCCCCGCTGCTGGTGGTGGCCAAGGCGGTCTGCCTGGCGGCCAAGCGCACCGAGGAGATCAACGCCGCCTGGGACGAGGCCACGCAGGAGGTCGTGTTCCGGTCCGGGGTCAACCTCGGCATCGCGGCGGCCACCCCGCGCGGGCTGGTGGTGCCCAACGTGAAGGACGCCGACGCGCTGTCGCTGCCGGAGCTCGGCTCGGCGATCAACGCCCTGACGCGTACGGCGCGCGAGGGCAAGACCCAGCCGGCGGAGATGAGCGGCGGGACGTTCACGATCACCAACGTCGGCGTCTTCGGCGTCGACGCCGGCACCCCGATCATCAACCCCGGCGAGTCGGCGATCCTCTGCTTCGGCGCGGTCCGCAAGCAGCCGTGGGTGCACTCCACCAAGAAGGGGGCGAAGATCAAGGTCCGCGACATCACGACGCTCGCGCTGTCCTTCGACCACCGGCTGATCGACGGGGAGAAGGGCTCGCGCTTCCTCGCCGACGTCGCGTCGGTGCTCGAGGACCCGGCCGCCGCCCTGTTCTTCTGACGCTGCTGTTCTGAGGTTCGAGCCGGGCCGGTCGCGAGACCGGCCCGGACCTACCATGGGTGCCGACATGAGCACCCCGTCCGCACCCGGCGCCAGGAGCGCCAGTCAGCGCGCCTACGAGTTCGCCAAATGGGCGATCCTGAGCGCGGTCTACCCGCCCGGTGCGGTGATCACGGAGGCGGGCCTCGGCCACGAGGTGGGGCTGAGCCGCACGCCGGTGCGCGAGGCGCTGCTCCGTCTCGAGGTCGAGGGGCTGGTGCGGATCGAGCCACGGCGCGGCGCGGTGGTCAGCACCTTCTCGATGGACGACGTCGAGGACGTCCTCGAGGCCCGCGCCCTCGTCGAGAACCACACCGCCGCCAAGTCGTTCGCCCACCGACGCGAGCTCCTGCCGCAGGTGGAGGAGGTGCACGCCGCGATGGTGCGCACCAGCCGCGAGCGCGACACCGCCGGCTTCACCTACTACGACCGGCTCTTCCACGAGCTGATCGTGGACGCCGCGCGGAACTCCGTGCTCTCGTCGGTCTACCGCACCCTGCGCGAGCGGCAGACCCTGTTCACCTCGGTGATGATGCGCGGCCGCGCCGACCGGATGCAGGCCGACGTCGAGGAGCACGAGCGGCTGCTCGAGGCGCTGCGGGGGGACGACCAGGCCGCCTTCTGCGTCGTCGTCAAGGCGCACCTCGCGTGGTCGATCGACCTGGCCCGCGCGTCCTTCGAGCCGGTCCCGCAGTGACGGCGGAGGTCGGTCTCGGCGGCCGTCGCGCGCTGGTCGTCTGGGGCACCGGCGTGGCCGTCTACTTCCTCGCCATCTTCCACCGCTCCTCGCTCGGTGTGGCCGGCCTGGTGGCGGCCGACCGCTTCCACATCTCCGCCTCCCAGCTGTCCACGTTCACCGTGCTGCAGCTGCTCGTGTACGCCGCCATGCAGATCCCCGTCGGCGTGCTGCTCGACCGCTTCGGCCCGCAGAAGCTGCTGGTCGCCGGCACCGTGTTCATGACGCTGGCCCAGCTCGGCTTCGCCGTGACCGGGACGTACGCCGGTGCGCTCATGGCCCGCGTGTTCGTCGGTATCGGCGACGCGATGGTGTTCATCAGCGTGCTGCGGCTGATCGCGTCGTGGTTCCTGCCGATGCGGAGCCCGCTCGTCACCGCGTTCACGGCGATGATCGGCCAGTCCGGTGCGCTGCTCGCCGCGATCCCGTTGTCACGTGCGCTGGCGTCGTACGGGTGGACGGCGACGTTCGCGGCCAGCGCCTCCGTCGGCATCCTGCTCGGGCTGCTCGTGCTCCTGCTGGTTCGCGACGTGCCGCCGGGCGCACCGCCCTCGACGAGCGCCAAGGACGTCCGCACGGTCGGGCGCGACCTCAAGCTGGCCTGGCGCGACCCGGGCACCCGGCTCGGGCTGTGGTCGCACTTCACCACGCAGTTCGCCGCCAACGTGATGGGCCTGCTGTGGGGCTACCCGTTCTTCGTGCACGCCGAGAACCGCAGCGACGCCGAGGCGGGCGCGCTGCTGAGCCTGCTCGTCGGGGTGTTCATCGTCGGCGGCCCGGCCATCGGCGGCTACATCACCCGGCATCCCTGGCGCCGCTCCACGATCGTGCTCAGCATCGTCGGCGCGATGGTGCTGACCTGGACCGTCGTGCTGCTCTGGCCCGGTGACGCACCGACCTGGCTGCTCGTGCTGCTGGTGATCTTCACCGGTCTGGGCGGCCCCGGCTCGATGATCGCCTTCGACCTCGCCCGCACGTTCGCACCGGCGTCGCGGCTCGGGCAGGCCAGCGGCATCGTCAACGTGGGCGGGTTCACCGCGTCCCTGCTGTGCGTGCTCGGCATCGGTCTCGTCCTCGACGCGGTGACGCCCGGCTCGTCCACGGACTACAGCGGGTCGGCCTTCCGGTGGGCGATGTGCGTGCAGTACCTCTTCTGGGTGGTCGGCGGCCTGCAGGTCTGGCGCTACCGCTACCGGGCCCGCGCGCACCTCGCGGACACCCAGCCCGAGACCTTCCAGGAGATGTCCGGGCTGACGGAGTACACCCCGCCTAGAGCCGCCCGAGCGCGCGGTACCGTGCGGCGCGATCGGCCGTGACGGTCGCCGAGTCCCGCTGCATCAGCGCCGCGAGCTCGAACCGCAGCACGTCGGCGAGCCGGGCGCAGAACGCCTCGGGCTCGTCGGCGGCGTCCGGCCGCTCCGCGACGATCCGGTCCACGATCCCGGCCTGACGCAGGTCGAGCGACCGCACGCCCTGGGCGCGGGCCATGTCGGGTGCGTGGTCGAGATCGCGGTGCACGATGGCGCTCGCACCCTCCGGCGGCAGCGGCGACAGCCAGCCGTGCTGCGCGGCGATCACCCGGTCGGCCGGCAGCAGCGCGAGCGCGCCGCCGCCGTTGCCCTCACCGAGCAGCAGGCACAGGGTCGGCGCGTCGAGGGTCACCAGGTCGGCGAGGCAGCGGGCGATCTCGCCGGCCAGCCCGCCCTCCTCCGCCTCGACCGAGAGCGCCGCGCCGGGGGTGTCGATCACGGTCATCAGCGGCAGGTGCAGCTCGGCGGCGAGCCGCATGCCGCGCCGGGCCTCCCGCAGGGCGCCGGGGCCGAGCGGGTGCGCCTTGGTCTGCCCGCGCCGGTCCTGGCCGAGGAAGATGCACGGCGACCCGCCGAACCGTGCGAGGGCGATCAGCAGCCCCGGGTCGGACTCGCCCTGGCCGGTGCCGTTGAGCGGGATGACGTCGGTGGCGGCGTACTTCAGCAGCCGCCGCACTCCGGGCCGCTCCGGCCGGCGCGACCGGGTGACCGAGTCCCAGGTGTCCACGTCGTCGACCTCGTCGACCGGCGGGTTGGGTACGTCGACCAGCACCTCGTTGCGCGCCGTGAGCACGTTGAGCGCCCGGTCCAGGATCTCGGCGACCTGCTCGTGCGGCACCACGCCGTCGATGAGGCCGTGGGCGTAGAGGTTCTCCGAGGTCTGCACGCCCTCCGGGAACTGCCTGCCGTACAGCGCCTCGTAGACCCGCGGCCCGAGGAACCCGACCAGCGCCCCCGGCTCGGCGACGGTGACGTGGCCGAGCGACCCCCACGAGGCCATCACGCCGCCGGTCGTGGGGTGCCGGAGGTAGACGAGGTAGGGCAGCCCGGCCTTCTTGTGCGCCGCGATGGCCGCGGAGATCTTGACCATCTGCACGAACGCGACGGTGCCCTCCTGCATCCGGGTGCCGCCGGAGACCGGCGCGGCCAGCAGCGGTAGGCGTTCGGCCGTGGCCCGCTCGATGGCGCGGGTGAGCCGCTCCGCGGAGGCGACCCCGATCGAGCCGGCCAGGAACCGGAACTCGCAGGCCACCACGGCCACCCGCCGCCCGTGCATCCGGCCCTCGCCGCTGATCACCGACTCGTCGAGCCCGGTCTTCTCCTGCGCGGCGGCCAGCTCGGCGGCGTACGCCTCGCTGATCGGGCCGCGCACCGGCGGCTCGTCCCAGCTGCGGAAGGAGTGCTCGTCGAGCACCAGGTCGATCAGGTCGGTCGCGGACAGCCGATCGCTCATATCCCCGATGATGTCAGCCCGCCCATGCCCCGCGTCCGGGTAGTCCGTGACGAAGTGGCTGAGATCCGGCGCCCGGACGAGCCAATTGCGTCACGGACTACCGGCGCGGGGCGTGCCGGGTCAGACCGCCTGCAGGCCCTCGCCGACGACGGCCACCTCGACCGGGTCGATGATCTCGAAGGAGAGGATGCCCTCCGGCTCCCGGTTGCGGAAGCCGACCAGCACCCACGAGCCGTCGCGGCGCTGCACCAGCGGGGCGGCGAACAGGGTCGGCTCGGCGCGGAACGGCACGGCCTTCGACACGTCCCACGGCCCGAGCAGCGACCCGCCGGGCTCACCGACCACGGACCACGTGCACCACTCGCCGTGCTCGGCCCGGCGGGCGTCGCTCTGCTCCTCCGGGTGGCAGGTGAACACCAGCACCGGCCGCCCGTCGACCACCCGGACCTGCGGCACCTCGAGCTGGCCGAAGCCCGACGGGTCGCCCGAGACCGGCGGCTGCGCCTCCCAGGACACGAGGTCGTGCGAGCGGGCGTGCGCGAGGACGCCGTCGTCGTACCGCTCGGTGCCCCTCAAGCGCGCGGTGACCAGCATGTGCCAGCCGTCGCCGTCCGGGTCGCGGAAGACGAAGGGGTCGCGCCAGGTCTCGCTGGCGGTCGGGTCCTCGTCGAGCGTCGTGTACCAGCGGCCGTCCGCCGTCAGCGCCGGCGCGTCGGTGGTGCGCCGCCACCGGTGCAGGTCGTCGGACTCGACGACGCCGACCCGCTGGTCGCGGAGCACGTGCCCGCGCGCGGTGTTCAGGGCGGTGTAGAACATCCGCCAGGTGCCGTCGTCCGCGCGGACCGTGGAGCCGGTCCACAGCGCGAGGTCGTCCCAGCCGTGCTCCGAGGGCAGCAGGGTCGTGCCGTGGTCGGTCCACTCCACGAGGTCGGTCGACGTCGCGTGCCCGATGACCGCGCGGGCGTGCCGCCGCGAGGGGTCCTCGAGCGCGCGCGGCGCCTTGAGGAAGTAGAGGTGGAAGGTCTCGCCGTCGTCGGCGACCCAGCTGTCCCAGACCCAGTCGTCGGGCAACCGCAGCATGCGGGCTCCTCTGCTCGAAGTCGTCGCACTGTAGCGACGTCTTCGGTGCGGGTGAAGCGGCCGCTCACGCCTCGTCGGCGGTCACCGGGAGCCGGACCCGCAGGATCGTCTCCCCGGGCCGCGAGTCGACGGTGATCACGCCGTGGTGCCGCTCGACGACGATGCGCCGGGCGATGTCGAGGCCGAGTCCGGTGCCGGCGTCCACGTCCTTGGTCGTGTAGAACGCCTCGAAGGCGCGGGCGGCGACCGCCGGCGTCATCCCGGTGCCGGAGTCGACGACCTCGACGACCACGTCGTCGCCGTCGCGGCGGGTGACCAGGCGCAGCGTGCCGCCGCCGTCCATCGCGTCGACCGCGTTGTCGACCAGGTTGGTCCACACCTGGTTGAGCTCGCCGGCGTACGCCTCGACCATCGGTACGTCGTCCCCGTAGTCACGCACCACCGTGACGGCCGCGTCCCGCAGCTTGTGCCCGAGCATCACCAGCGTGCTCTCGAGGCCGTCCCGGACGTCGATCCGCTGCCGGGAGGCCCGGTCCATCTGCGAGTAGGAGCGGACCGCCGACACGAGCTCGGAGATCCGGCGGGTGGACTGCTTCACCTCGGACAGCAAGGTGGCGGCCGAGAACGTGCTCGCCACCCACTGCAGCGCCGGCTCCAGCGCCGACCCCGGGAGCACCTCGGCGACGCGGTCGCACCAGGCGACGTCGACCCCGGCGGCCGCGAGCGGCGGCGCGAGCAGCCAGTCCTGCTGCACGCCGTGCCGGCCCATCCAGGTCGACAGCGCCTGCTCGCGCTCGGCGAGCGCCAGCGGGTCCGGTGCGCCGGTCGGGCGGCCGCAGCTCCTGGCGCAGGGCGTCGAGCGCGGCGAACTGGGTCGGCGAGATCTCGTCGTCGGCCAGCCGGCCGAGCGAGGACAGCAGGGTCTGGCAGGTCGTCTCGAGCGCGTCGGCGGCGCGCGTCGCGGCCGCGGCCGGGTTGTTGATCTCGTGGGCCAGGCCGGCCGCCAGGGTGCCGAGCGTGACCAGCGCCCCGCGCTGCCGGGCGGTGGACTCGATGGAGCGGGCGGTGCGGTACACCCCCTCGATGAGGTGCCCGCCGAGCGGGAACCAGGCGTCCGACAGCGACCGCAGCACCTCGGCGGGCACCCGGAGGACCCGGCCGGGGGTCACGCCGCGGCCGGTCGCGAGGTAGACGCCCTGCTCGTCCCAGGCGCGGAACCCGCCGGCCCAGCGACCCGGGGCGTCCATCCGGGCCACCACGGTGTCCTCGCGGCCGACGTGCCGGACCAGCTCGATGGTGCCGTCGACCAGCACCCACCAGAAGTCGGCGTGCTCGCCCTCGCGGAACAGCACCACGCCCGGCTCGACCGGCACCTCCGCGCCGCCCGCGACCAGCTCGCCGAGCTGGTCGTCGGTCAGCCCCTCGAACAGGGGCAGCGGCCGCAGGTCGTCGACCCGCATCAGATCGTCGCCAGGTAGCGGTGCACGAGGTAGACCGACATCGCGCCCTCCCCGACGGCGGAGGCGACCCGCTTCATCGAGTCCAGGCGTACGTCGCCGGCGGCGAACACGCCGGGCACGCTCGTCTCGAGGGCGAACGGCGGCCGCGCCAACGGCCAGTGCCGGCCCTGCTCGGAGGCGGCCAGCTCGGGGCCGGTGAGCACGAAGCCCTTGCTCGTCGCGGACGACGTCCGCGCCGAGCCAGTCGGTGCGCGGCGCGGCGCCGATGAAGACGAACAGCCAGCCGGCCGGCACGTCCTCGGTCCGGCCGGTGTCGCGGTCGACGAGGGTGAGCGCCTCGAGGTGGCCGTCGCCGTGGGCGGCCGCCACCTCGGTGCGGAACCGGACCTCGATGGTGGGGACGGAGGTGATCCGCTCGACGAGGTACTGCGACATGGAGGTCTCGAGGCTCCCCGACCGGACCAGGAGGACGACCCGCTTGGCGTAGCGCGACAGGTTCAGCGCCGCCTGGCCGGCCGAGTTGGCCGCGCCGACGACGTACACGTCGTCGTCCTGGCACTGGGCCGCCTCGGTGGCGTTGGCGCCGTAGTAGACGCCGCGGCCGGTGAGCTCGTCGAGCCCTGGCGCCGCGAGCCGCCGGTAGGAGACCCCGGTGGCGACGACGACCGCGCGCGCCTCGATCTCGCCGGCGCCGGACAGCAGCACGGCGCGCACCGGCCCGCGGGTCTCGAACCCGACCACGTCGCGCGCCAGCACCATCTCGGCGCCGAAGCGTGACACCTGGGCCAGGGCGCGCTGGGTCAGGTCGGCCCCGCTCAGGCCGCGCGGGAAGCCGAGGTAGTTCTCGATCGCGGCGCTCTGCCCGGCCTGGCCGCCGGGCGCCTCCCGCTCGACGATCACGGTGCTCAGGCCCTCGGACGCGGCGTACACCGCGGCCGCCAGCCCGGCCGGCCCGCCGCCGACGATGCACACGTCGTAGAGCGGCTGCTGCGCGCTGGTGTGCAGCCCCAGGGCGCCCGCGAGGTCGAAGCGTCGAGGGGGCGCGCAGCGGGTCGCCCTCCGGCACCAGCACCAGCGGGAGGTCGGCCGGCTCCGCGTCGGCGAGGCGCTGCAGCCGCTGGGCCTCGGCGTCGCGCTCGACGTCGTACCACTGGTAGGGCACGTGGTTGCGGGCCAGGAACATCTTCAGCTCGTGGCTGCGGTCGGACCACCGGTGGCCGACCACGCGGAGGTCGGCCGTGTCCTCCGGGTGCGCCTGCCGCCAGTCGTCGAGCAGGTCGTCGACGACCGGGTAGAGCCGCTCCTCCGGCGGGTCCCACGGCTTGAGCAGGTAGTAGTCGAGGCCGATGTCGTTGATCGCCGTGATCGCGACGTCGGTGTCGGCGTACGCCGTGAGCAGCAGGAACTTCGCGTCGGGGGCGTGCGTGCGGGCCTGCTCGAGCATCTCGATGCCGGTCATCCGCGGCATCCGCTGGTCGGCCACGATCATCGCCACCGGCTCGTCGCGCAGCGCGAGCCGGGTCAGCACCTCGAGGCCGCCGGCCCCGGAGGTCGCCCGCACGACGCGGTAGTCGGCGCCGTAGCGCTGGAGCAGGTCGCGGCTGATCGCCGCGGACACGAGCGGGTCGTCGTCGACGGTCAGGATGACCGGCTTGCTCATGACGTCACCCTTCGGGTGCTGCCGCCGCCTGGTCCCGAGGAGGCTGGAGGGCGAGGGACGGGGAGGCCGCCAGCATAGGGAGCCTCAGTCGAACGAGTCGAGCCATGCGCGGACCGACACGTCGTGCTCGCCGAGCCGCGGCGGCGGCAGGTGCGTCTCCCGGGCCCCGGCGTAGGCGTTGTCGTCGAAGCGCAGCGGCGGGCCGGGCAGCTGCACCGGGCCCAAGGTCGGGTGGTCGACGTCGAGGAGCAGCCCCTGGGAGAGGGTCTGGTCCCAGGTGTAGACGTCGTCGAGCGTGCGGACCTTGCCGGCCGGGATGCCGAGGTCGGCGAGCCGGGCGAGCCAGGTCTCGGCGGACGCCGACGCGAGCGCCGCCTCGACCGCGGCCACCAGCACGTCGCGGTGCTCCACCCGAGAACGGTTCGAGGCGAACCGGTCGTCGTCGATGCCGAGCAGCCCGGACAACGCCCGCCACTGGGTGTCGTTGCCGCAGGCGATCTGGACGGGCGCGTCGGCGGAGCGGAAGAGGCCGTACGGCGCGATCGACGGGTGGTGGTTGCCCAGCGCGTGCGGGACCTCGTGGGCCACGGTCCAGCGGGTGCCCTGGAAGGCGTGCACGCCGACGACGGACGCGAGCAGCGACGTGCGCACGACCCGTCCGCGTCCGGTGACCTCCCGCTCGTGCAGCGCGGCGAGGACGCCGTACGCGCCGTACATGCCGGACAGCAGGTCGCCGATCGGCACGCCCACCCGCGTCGGCTCGTCCGCCGACGGGCCGGTCAGCGACATCAGGCCGGCCTCGCCCTGCGCGATCTGGTCGTAGCCGGCGCGACCGCCCTCGGGGCCGTCGTGGCCGAAGCCGGTGATCGACAGGACCACCAGGCGGGGGTTGATCTCGTGCAGCCGCTCGACGGAGAAGCCGAGCCGGTCCAGCACACCGGTGCGGAAGTTCTCCATCAGCACGTCCGCGCGGGCGACCAGCCGGGTCAGGAACGCCTTGCCCTCCTCGCTCTTGAGGTCGGCGGTCACCGACTCCTTGTTGCGGTTCGCGGAGAGGAAGTACGTCGAGACGGGCTCGTCGTCGGGGCCGACGAAGGGAGGCCCCCAGGACCGGGACTCGTCGCCGCCGTGGGGTGACTCGACCTTGATGACGCGGGCCCCGAGGTCGGCCAGCATCATCGCGGCGTGGGGACCGGCAAGGGCGCGGGTGAGGTCGACGACGACGAGGTCCGACAGCATTCGGGCAGTCTACGAACCGTTCCGGACGCCTCAGGAGGGCGAGGTCGGCGACAGCAGCCACTCGTCGAAGAACGCCGCCAGCGCGGCCGGGTCCTGCCCGGACGTGGCGGCCAGCCAGGCGACGTACGACCGGCGGTCCTGGACGGTGTCCCGGTGCTCCTGCGGCCACCGCCGCAGCAGGTCGTCGAAGGTCGCGGCGCCGAGCCGGTCGCGCAGCCTGATCAGCATCCGGGCCGCGCAGTAGTAGACGTTGACCTGCGCGAACGCCCGCCGGTCGTAGTCGCCGGGCGGGCCGTAGAGCTCCCGCCACAACGCGTCGTTCTCGTCGAAGGTGCGGACCCAGGACGGCCACGACTTCCAGCCGTGCGCGGCGGAGTACTGCGCCTCGAGGTACATCGCCATGCCCTCGTTCATCCACACGTCCGACCAGTCGTCGGGCGTCACCGTGTCGCCGTACCAGTGGTGCGCGAGCTCGTGCACGACCGTCTGCCGCACGTCGCGCGCGCCGTAGCGGTAGTTGCGGGCGCCGAACGTGACGAGCGTCTGGGTCTCCATCGCCGAGTCCGACGGGGTGACCACGACGCCGGCGCGGTCGAACGGGTAGCGGCCGAGCCGGCTCTCCAGCCACCTGATCGCGGACGGCGTGGACCGCAGCGGCGCGAGGTACTCCGGGTGGTTGCGGGGCACCCAGTAGCTGAGCGGCAGCCCGTGCGGTCCGGTCTGGGTGGAGCGGCGGTAGGGGCCGATCGCCACGGTCATGAGGTACGACGAGACCGGGTCGGCGTTCGTGAACCGGGTGACCGTGCGTCCGTGCTGCACGTGGCGCGACACCAGCCGTCCGTTGGAGACGCCGACCCACCGCTTCGGCACGTCGAGCCGGACCTGGTAGCTCGCCTTGTCGGACGGGTGGTCGTTGACGGGGTACCACGTGAACGCACCCCACGGCTCCTGCATCGCCCACACCTGGCCGTCGCGCGCGGTGTGCCAGCCGAGCCCGCCGAGGTCCTGACGGCTGGTCGGCGCGGGAGTCGTGGACGGGCGTCCGTGGTAGCCCACCCGCACGTCGTACGTCGACCCGGCGTGCAGCGCCGGGGCCGTGACGTCGAGGAACCTCGCGTGGTGCGACGCCGTGACCGCCACGGCTGCCCGCGTCGCCCGGTCGGTCACGACGAGCCGGTCGACGTGCAGCCGTCCGGAGAGGTCGAGCCGGAAGCGGCCGTCCTGCGCGGGCACCAGGCTGAGCCGGGCGGTGCCGCGCAGGGTGCGGCTGCCGGGCTCCCAGCGGAGGTCGAGGGCGTAGCTGTGCACGTCCACGCCGGGGCTGCCGACGGACGGGTAGACGCTGTCGGCGTGCTGGCCGGGGGCCGTCGCCACCTGCACGGGCTCGAACGCCGCGGCGGGACCACCGGGACCGATCGCCGGCACGGTCGCGAGCACCGTCGCGAGCAGGACGGCGACGCGACGGGACATGCGTGACCTTCCCTGACGAACCGGACGTCCTCGAAGTCTAGGGCCGGCGTGCTCCGCACGGCCTTGAAAGCCAGCAACCACGCTGACTTGGCGCGTCTGGTTGCCATGACCACGCTGACTTGGCGCATTCGGCGACCCGCCGTCGCCAGACGCGCCGGGTCAGCGGCAGCGTCCCCGCCAGATGCGCCAAGTCAGCGTTGGGGGCTCACCGCTGGTCGGAGATGCGCTTCGCCTTGCCGAGGGAGCGCTCGAGCGCATGCGGCGCGAGCACCTCGACCCGGACCGTCGTACCGATGTTGTCCTTGACGTGGCCGGCCAGCCGGCGGCCGAGGGCCTCGCGGTCCGCCTCCGCCACCGACTCGTGCGCCTCGACCCGCACGGTGAGCTCGTCGAGGTTGCCGGGACGGGTCAGCACGCAGAGGTAGTGCGGGGTGAGCCCCTCCACCTTGAGGATCTGCTCCTCGACCATCGTCGGGAAGACGTTGACGCCGCGCACGATCATCATGTCGTCGGTGCGGCCGGTGACCTTCTGCATGCGGCGGAAGGACGGGTACGCCGTGCCCGGCAGGAGCCGGGTCAGGTCGCGGGTGCGGTAGCGGATGACCGGCATCGCCTGCTTGGTGAGCGAGGTGAAGACCAGCTCGCCCTCCTCGCCGTCGGGGAGCACCTCGCCGGTCACCGGGTCGATGATCTCGGGGTAGAAGTGGTCCTCCCAGATGTGCAGGCCGTCCTGGGTCTCGACCGCCTCCTGCGAGACGCCGGGACCCATCACCTCGGAGAGTCCGTAGATGTCGACGGCCTTGATGCTGGTGCGGCGCTCGACCTCGGCGCGCATCTCGTCGGTCCACGGCTCGGCGCCGAAGATGCCGATCTCCAGTGACGTGCTGTGCGGGTCGACGCCCTGGGCCTCCATCTCGTCGAGGATCGAGAGGAAGTACGACGGCGTCACCATGATCACCCGCGGCTCGAAGTCGCGGATCAGCTGGACCTGCCGCGGTGTCATGCCGCCGGAGATCGGGACGACCGTGCAGCCGAGCCGCTCGGCCCCGTAGTGCGCGCCCAGCCCGCCGGTGAACAGGCCGTAGCCGTAGGCCACGTGCACGACGTCGCCCGGCCGGCCGCCCGCGGCGTGGATGGACCGGGCCATCACCTCGGCCCAGGTCGCGATGTCCTCGGCGGTGTAGCCCACGACGGTCGGCCGGCCCGTCGTACCGGAGGAGGCGTGCACGCGGTTCACCTGCTCCCGAGGCACCGCGAACATGCCGAACGGGTAGTTCTGCCGCAGGTCCTCCTTGCTGGTGAACGGCAGCCGGGCCAGGTCGGCCAGCGACGTCACGTCGGAAGGACGCACGCCGGCCTGGTCGAACGCGTGCCGGTAGTGGGGCACGTGCTCGTAGACCCGCGTGAGGGTGTCGCGCAGCCGCTCGAGCTGCAGCGCGCGCAGCTCCTCGGCGTCGAACGTGGGGATCATGCGTCCTCCTCGGGGTCGAACAACGTGCCGCGGATCTCCTTGCTGCGGCCGACGAACTCGGCGACCACGGCGTCGTCGCGGCGCACGGTGATGTCGTAGACGCCGTCGCGGCCCTCGCGGCTGCGCTCCACCGCCTCGGCGACGAGCACGTCCCCGAGCCGGGTGGGCGCGAGGAACCGGATCTCGCAGGCCGCGGCCACCGTGGACCGGTTGTAGGAGTTGCAGGCGAACGCGAAGGCCGAGTCGGCGAGGGTGAACGTGAAGCCGCCGTGGCCGATCGCGTGCCCGTTCACCATGTCCTCGCGCACCTGCATGGTCAGCGTCGCCCGTCCCGGTGCGACGGCCACGATCTCCATGCCGAGCGCGCGGCTGGCCGCGTCCGAGGACCACATCGCCTGCGCCGAGCGGCGGGCGACGTCCTCGGCCGACAGCCGGCTGCTCACAAGGTCTTCTCCATCAGGGCGACCAGGTGCTCCTCGTCGCCGAGCCGGCCGACCTCCTTGTACCCACGTGCCTCGTGGAACGCCAGGGACGCGTCGTTGCGCGGGACGAGGTTCACCTCCAGCGACAGCCGGGTGTACGGCGCGGCGACCTTCTCGATCTCGTCGTACACGAAGCCACCGAGGCCCTGCCGGCGGAACTGCTCGTGCAGGACGATCCGGTCGAGGTAGTAGAACCGGTCGTGCCGTTCGGCGAACCAGCGGTAGTTCTCCGAGTCGTACGTCGTCCCGGGCGCGAACGTGATCACGAAGCCGGCGAACGCGCCGTCCACGTCGAGCACGTCGAACCGGTCCGCGATCCCCCGCAGCTCGTGCAGCCGGGCCTCGTCCATCGGCGCGAGCTTCACGACGTTGCGCTCGTTGAGCATCAGCACGTCGGCAACGTCGGTGTCGCGCAGCTGTCGCAAGTCGGGCACGTCGCCACCCTAGCCACGTCCACCTCGTCGGTTGAGATGCGAGCTTGCGAGCCTCGAAACCAGCGCAGTCGCTGACAGCTCGGCGGTGGGTGCGGGATCCTGGTGCCGCATCGGACACGGGGGAGGACGCACATGGGTTGGTGGAAGCGCAGGGACACCCGGAGCACTACGACGGCGCGCCGTCCGGTCTCGGGGCCGGACCCGCTGGGCGCTGCGTTGGCCGAGGCGGCCGCGGGAGGGCCGCTGGTGTCGAGGTTCGAGGACGACGACCTGGTGCTCGAGGACCTGCGGGAGTGGGTCGAGGTGCGCGACGCCGAGGGTCCCGAGGACTTCGACACCGTGGTGCTGCTGGCCGACGAGATCGCGTCTTGGACTGATGCCGCCGACGACGGGCTCGACGCGGCACTCGCCGACCAACCGGGGATCGACGACGTGTTCGCGGAGGACCGCGAGGTCGTCTACCTGCGCACGTCGCTCGCCCGGGCCGACCTGCACGCCGCGGTCGTCCGGGCCATCGTCGAGGTGAACAGGACGCCGCGGCCTCCCGACCCACCGGCGGACGAGGTGACCGACGAGCAGGCTCACGCCCTCGCGGACGACGTCGCACCGGTGCTGGTCGCCGCCGGCTTCGTCCGCCGGACGGGCGACGCGCGCGAGCGGTCGTACTTCCGCCGGGTCGGCGAGGACGGCTTCGTCCAGGCGGCGAGCGTCGCCCGCGGCCTCGGCACGCTGTCCGACGGGACGTCCCTTCACGGGACCGTCCAGCTGCACTTCGGGGTGCGCGTGCCCGAGACGGCGCGGTACCCGCTGTCGTCGAACCTGGAGTACTTCGCCGTCGGTCACTGCACGCTGAGCAGCGGGCTGAACGTCGCGCCGACGCCCGCCGCGATCCTGACCGCGATGTCCGCCGAGGTGCTGCCCTGGCTCGACGCCACCCGGAGTCGCGCCGCACTGGCCGCGTGGGTGGCCGCCGACCCGGAGCGGATCTTCCCGCCCGCCGAGCGGCCTCGCTACGCGCGCCTGTTCGCCGAGTGGGGACGGCCGGCGGCCGCCCGCGCGCTGCTGGACGACCTGCACCGGCACTGGCGCAGAATCGCCACGTACCCCGACGCGGTCGAGGCGCGCCGACTCCTCGGCTGAGCTTCGCCTCGCTGGTTGAGGGTGCCCGAGCCCCAAGGGGCGAGGGCCTTCGAGACCCGGTCAGACATCCGGGGTGGCCCGCAGCGCGCCTGCGCGGCGGTCTCGAGGTTTCGCGCAGTTCATCCCGGGGAGCCGAGGAACGAGGCGTCTCGAAGGGCTCGCACCTCGACCAGCGTGGGGCGGGACTGCGGGTCAACTGATGCGCGATGCTGGTCCCCGACCGACGAAGGGGGAGCCGTGACCGGGCTGACGAGGCGCAAGATCGAGCTGCCGCTGGCGGCGCTGGTCGCGGTGCTGGTGGTGGTGCTGGCCGGTGGGCTGTGGGCCGGCAACACCTCGGCCCTGGGGGCCAAGCGGATGCACGAGGCGACGGGCGTCGCGATGCTGCACAACCAGGACAACTGGCTCACGTCGTTCGACGCCGAGGACGGGTCCGAGCAGCACGTCTTCCACGGCGACCAGATCTGGTGGGAGTCCGGCAGCGAGACCGGTGAGAGTCGGGTGCCGTGCCTCCGCGTGGGCAAGCAGGTGCCGGTGCGGATCGGCTGGACCTGGGTGGCCGGACCGAACGGCGGCCGTCACCAGGTCGTCAGCTGGGTCGAGTGCCTGAACCGCTGACTCCTTGCCGGGGACGCGGCGGTGCAGAACGATCGTCCTGCCGGGGCCGGAGCGAACCGCCTGCCCGAGGAGGGGCCGATGAGCACGATCACCGCTACCGAACAGGCCGAGATCGACCACGCCAACGAGTCCGGCCGCGCACCCGTCGTGTTCGTGCACGGGCTGTGGCTGCTGCCGAGCAGCTGGCAGGCGTGGCGGGAGCTGGCCGAGGAGCGGGGGTACGTCACGCTCGCGCCCGGCTGGCCCGACGACCCGGCCACCGTCCAGGAGGCCCGGACCAACCCGTCCACCTTCGCCGGCAAGGGCGTCGGCGCGATCACCGACCACTACGCCGACGTGATCCGCCGGCTGCACCGCAGGCCCGTCGTCATGGGGCACAGCTTCGGCGGCCTGATCACCCAGAAGCTGGCGGGCCTGGGGCTCGCCGCCGCGTCCGTGGCCATCGACCCGGCGCCCTTCCGTGGCGTGCTGCCGCTGCCGGTCTCCGCCCTGCGCGCCTCCGCGCCGGTGCTCGCCAACCCCCGCAACTACCGCCGGTCGGTGATGCTGAGCGAGAAGCAGTTCCGCTTCGCGTTCGGCAACGCGGTCAGCGAGGCCGAGTCGGCGGAGCTCTACGAGACCTACGCCGTGCCCGGGTCCGGTGAGCCGCTGTTCCAGGCCGCCACCGCCAACCTCAACCCCCGCACCGAGGCGAGCGTCGACACCACGAACCCGGGCCGCGGTCCGCTCCTCGTGATCTCCGGCGAGAAGGACAACACCGTGCCGTGGGCGATCGCCAAGGCGTCGTACAAGAAGCAGTCCAAGAACCCGAGCCCCACCGAGATCACCGTGCTCCGCGGACGTGGCCACTCCCTGGTCGTCGACGGCGGGTGGCGCGAGGTGGCCGAGACGGCCTTCGCGTTCGTCGAGCGGCACGGGGTCACCGCGAGCTGACCCGGCCGCACCGGACAGCCTGGAGCAGACCGGGTCGTGCGTCAGGCGCGCACCCGCGCGTTGTCCGGGTCGTACGGCGCACGCAGCGACACGGTCGCCGGACGCACGGAGCCGCCCACGTTCACGGCGAAGCCGCCGGAGCCCGCCCACTCGCGTGAGGTCGAACCCGCCGGGTCGGCCACGTAGGCCAGCCCCACGCAGCCGCCGACGGTCTCGCCCCACGCGGCGCTGGTGACCTGGCCGACCGGGACGCCGTCGCGCAGCACCAGCTCACCGCCCCACAGCATCGGCTCCGGGTCGTCGACGACGAAGGACACCAGCCGGCGGCCCGGACCCGCGGCACGCGCCTCCTCGACGGCCGCGCGGCCGAGGAAGTCGACGTCGCCCTTGAGCTTGCAGGCGAACAGCAGGCCGGCCTCGACGGGCCCGTAGTCGGGGGTCAGCTCCCGGCCGAACGCGCGGTAGCCCTTCTCCAGCCGCAGCGACTCGATCGCCGAGTAGCCGGCGTCGACCGCGCCGAACGGTGCGTTCATCACCGCGTCGTAGACCACCGCCGCCTGCTCGACGGGCACGTAGAGCTCCCAGCCGAGCTCGCCGACGTAGGTGATCCGGGTCGCGCGCACGGTCGCGTAGCCGACCCGCAGCGGGCGCGACGTGGCGAAGCCGAAGTCGTCGAGGTCCGCGCCGGAGACGTGGGCGAGCAGGTCGCGCGAGCGCGGCCCCATCACCCCGAGCACCGCGTAGGCCGAGGTGACGTCGACGACCCGGGTGTCGTGCCCGACCGGCACGTGCCGGCGCAGGTGGTCGAGGTCGCGGACCGTGGTGGCCGAGCTGCTGATGAGGAGGTACTCGTCGTCGGCGACCCGGGTCACGGTCAGGTCCGACTCGTAGGTGCCGCGCCGGTTCAGCAGCCCGGTGTAGACGACGGTGCCGACCGGCACCGCGACGTCGTTCGTGCAGATCCACTGCAACGACGCCTCGGCGTCACGCCCGGTGACGACGTACTTGGAGAACGAGGTCTGGTCGAACACCGCCACCCCGCTCCGTGTCGCCCGCTGCTCGGCCGCCGACCAGGCCAGCCACCGCGGCTTGTCCCAGGTGTAGTCGAGCGCCGGCTCCGCACCAGCGGGCGCGAACACGTTGGGCCGCTCCCAGCCGGCCTTCGAGCCGAACACCGCGTTGCGCTCCGCGAGCCGGGCGTGCAGCGGCGAGCAGCGCAGCGGGCGGGCGCTCTCGAGCTCGCGGTTCGGCCACGGCACGGCGTAGTGCAGCCCGAGGATCTCCACCACCCGGTCGCGCAGCCAGCGCGGGTTGCTCGCGTAGTCACCGAAGCGGCGTACGTCGACCGCCACCAGGTCCGACGTCGGCTCACCCTCGACGACCCACTCGGCGAGAGCGCGGCCGGCCCCGCCCGCGGACGCGATGCCGACCGAGTTGAAGCCGGCGCCGACGAAGAAGCCGCGCACGTGCGTCTCGCCCATCAGGAACTGGTTGTCCGGAGTGAACGACTCGGGACCGTTGTAGAACTTGCGGATCCCGGTCTCGTGCAGGGCCGGGATGCGTTCGAGCGCGCTGTCCATGAGCACCTGGAAGTGGTCCCAGTCCTCGTCGAGCAGCGCGAACTCGAACGGGTAGGGCACCCGGTCCGGCGACACCCACGGCTTGGCCTCGGGCTCGAAGCCACCTACGACGAGGCCGCCGACCTCCTCCTTGAAGTAGGTCCAGCCGTCGGGGTCGCGCAGGATCGGCAGGTCCGGGTGCACGCCCTCGATCTGGTCCGTGACCACGTAGAAGTGCTCGGCCGAGTGCAGGGGTACGGGCACCCCCGCCATCGCGCCGACCTGGGCCGCCCACTGGCCTGCGCAGTTGACCACCACCTCGGCCTCCACGTCGCCCCGGTCGGTGCGCACGCCGGTGACCGTGCCGTCCTTGGTGAGCACGCCGGTGACGCGGACCTTCTCGACGATCCGCGCACCGCCCTGGCGCGCGCCCTTGGCCAGTGCCTGGGTCAGGTCCGTGGGGTTGGCCTTGCCGTCGCCGGGCAGCCAGATCGCGCCGACCAGGTCGTCGACCCGCATCACCGGCCACCGCTCCAGGGCCTCGTCGGGGGTCAGCAGAGCGCACTCGAGACCGAACGCGTCGGCGGTGGCCGCGGTGCGTCGCAGCTGGGTCATCCGGTCCTCGGTGCGGGCCACGATCACCCCGCCGCACTGCTTGTAGCCGGCCGACAGCCCGGTCTCCTCCTCGAGCCGGGCGTACAGCTCGCCGCTGTACTGCACCAGCCGCGTGCCGCTCTCCGACGCGCGCAGCTGGCCGACCAGCCCGGCCGCGTGCCAGGTCGTCCCGCCGGACAGGCTGCCCTGCTCCAGCAGCAGCACGTCGGTCCAGCCGAGCCGGGTGAGGTGGTAGGCGGTGCTGGTGCCGATCACGCCGCCGCCGACGATGACGACGCGGGCGCGGGAAGGCAGCTCCGTGGAGGGGCTAGTCGGCACGGGACGCCTCCTCGAGGAGGGTCTCGAAGTGGTCGGAGGTGAAGCCGCGGGCGGCCTTGTCGAAGCGCTCCTGGCCCCACGACGTGAAGTCGAAGTCGATGTGGCTGGCGGCGGCCTGGATCGCGCCCCACAGCGACCAGCCGTACGCCGACACCAGCGCCTGCAGCCGGACCCGCGCGAGCTTGGCCCGCAACGGTTGGCCGTAGTAGGCCGCCACCAGCGCGTCCACCTGGTCGTCGTCGAGGTCGCACTCGGTGCTGGTGTTGCCGAGCTCGAAGCAGGCGTCGTTGTTGCCGGAGTACTCGTAGTCGATCAGCCAGATCTTCGCCCCGTCGTCGACGAAGTTGCCGGCCAGCAGGTCGTTGTTGCACGGCACCGTCGGCTCTGCCCGGACGGCCAGCGCGCGCTCGACCCGGTGGAACGCGTCGTCGTGGTCGGCATAGCCGTCGAAGAGCGGGTATCCCTTGTCCTGCACGGTTCTGAGATACCTGGCCTGCCGCGCGAACATGTCGAAGTCGCCGCTGAAGCGGGGACCGTCGTGCAGTCGTCTGATCGCCCACCCCGCCCGTCGTACGACGTCGGGGTCGTCGAACGAGGAGTTCTCGTAGGTGGTGCCGTGGACGAACCCGATCACCAGCACCCCCAGGTCGGGCCGGTAGTCCACGACGGGCGCGCCCACGCCCGCCCGCGCCGCGGCCAGGGTGTTGACGTGCTCGGCGTCCCGGTCGATGCCGAGCAGCTCGGCGTCGCCGCGGAACCGCCGCACCACCAGGTCGTGCGTCGGCGTGCTGACGTGGAGGTTCTGGTTGGTGAGCCCACCGGGCAGCTCGGTGACCGTGCGCGGAAGGCCCTGCAGGACCGGGATCCGGTCCAGCAGGGCCTCCAGCTCGTGGTCGGTCGTGGTCACCGGGTCAGTCGTCGAACGCCTCGAGGACTGCCTTGTCGATGGTGTGCTTCGGTCCGGTGAACCACTTCTTGGCCGAGGTCTTCCACCAGATGGTGAGCAGCAGCAGCGCGCCGAGGGTGACGATCGGGGCGTAGTTGACGAACTTCCACTCGAAGGCGTCGCTGAACGGCACCGCGCCCGGCACGAACGGCATCATCAGGTAGACGGAGACGATGATGATCTCGGCGACCGCGACGAGGTTCATCCACTTGTACTTCGAGCCGTTGTTCCAGGACCCCACCTCGAACTTCTCCCCGTGCCGCCACCGCAGCCAGATCGGGATCGCGAAGGCGAGGTAGAGGCCGATCACGGCGATCGACGTGACCGCGTAGAACGCGATCGGCACGATCAGCGGGGCCTCGGGGGTGCCGATGTTGACCGAGATCAGCGCCGGCAGCGTCACGATCGCGCTCACGACGGCGACCAGCATGACGGCGTTGGCGGGCACCCGGCTCGAGGTCAGCGCCTGCCAGCGCTTCGAACCCGGCACGGCCCCGTCGCGGCTGAACGCGAACAGCATCCGCGAGGCGGAGGTCATGCAGGACGTCGCGCAGAAGAACTGCGCGGACGCCGAGATGAACAGCACCAGCGCGCCCCACTTGTTGCCCATCGCCTGGGTGAAGATGTAGGCGACACCTCCCGCTCCGACCCCGGCGTTGTCCGGCTGTCCCTGCGCGTTGTCGGGGATCGCGAAGACCACGCAGAGCAGCAGGATGTAACCGCCGAGGACGGAGTAGGCGATCGACTGCCAGATCCCCTTGGCGGCCGCCGTCGATGCCGTCGAGGTCTCCTCCGACAGGTGGGCCGAGGCGTCGAACCCGGTGATGGTGTACTGCGTGAGCAGGAAGCCGAACGGCACGATCGCGAACCAGAAGGCGAAGCTGCTCGTGCCCCCGCCGAGGAACCCCGAGTTGTTGAAGCGGTCGGTGAACACGTAGGAGAACGACTGGTGCTGGTCCGGCACCAGGATCAGGATCAGCACGATGACGCTCGCGCCGACGACGTGCCACCACACCGACACGTTGTTCATGAGCGCCATCAGGTGGCTGCTGAAGATGTTCAGCACGGACGCGGCCGCCAGCACGACCAGGAAGATCACGAACACCCGCGTGAGCGAGTAGCCGTCGGCGTACCCCTTCGAGAACGTCGACAGGGTGAGGTCGATGAAGGTCGCGCAGCCGTAGGAGACGCCCGCGGTCACCGCGATGAGGCCGATGAGGTTCAGCCACCCGGTGAAGAAGCCGGCCGCGGGGCCGCCGAGCTTGGACGCCCACCAGTAGATGCCGCCGGAGGTCGGGTACGCCGACACGAGCTCGGACATCGTGAAGCCGATGATCAGGATGAAGACGCCGAGGATCGGCCAGCTCCAGGAGATCGAGATGGGTCCGCCGTTGTTGAAGCCGGCCCCGAAGTTCGTGAAGCAGCCGGCCAGGATCGAGATGATCGAGAAGGAGATCGCGAAGTTGGAGAATCCGGACCAGGTGCGGTTCAGGTCCTGCTTGTAGCCGAGCTTGGCGAGCATCTTCTCGTCGTCCGAGAGGTGGGGCGATTGGGTCGATTCGGCCATGGTGAGGCTCCCTCAGACGTAGGGCGAGTTGGCCCAAAGTAGCGCCGGGCCAGAACAGCGTCCATAGCCCAGATGGAAAAGGTCTGACATCGAACCAATGACCATTGACGCGGTTACTTGAGCGTCACAACACTGGTGGGCGTGTCCGTCGACCCCAGCATCGACTCCAGCATCGAGCCCGGCATCGAGCCCGGCATCGAGCTGGGCGAGAGCGTGCTCCGGGCGGTCCGCGGACGCCACGCGTTCGAGGGTTGCGTCGAGCAGCTGGCCACCGCGATCCGGCTGGGTGTCTACCCGCGCGGCAGCACCCTCCCCCGGAGCGGGAGCTCGCGGAGCGGATGGGTGTCTCCCGGGCGACGTTGCGGGAGGCCATCGCGGCGCTGCGGTCCGCGGAGTTCGTGAACACCACCCGCGGCCGCGGCGGAGGCACCGTCGTCAGCTACCGGCCGAGGAGGCCGTCGGCCCGCGGCGCCCGGGCGCTGGTGCCGCGGAGCGAGGCGCTGCGCGACATGCTGGTGTTCCGCCGGGTCGTCGAGCCCGGTGCCTGCTACATCGCGGCGTCGCGCGAGCTGCGGCCCGACCAGCGGAAGCTGCTGACCGTGGCCCACGAGGCGGTCGCGTCCGCCAGCCACCCGGCCGAGCACCGCCAGGCCGACTCGCGCTTCCACCTCGCCATCGCCGCGGTCACCGAGTCCCCGCTGACCATCCGGTCGGTCACCGCCGTGCAGTCCGACCTGCACGACATGCTCAGCGCCATCCCCGTGCTCGACGTCAACATCGAGCACTCCTCGCGGCAGCACCGCGCCATCCTGACCGCCGTCCTCAAGGGCGAGGCCACCAGGGCCCGCCGGGTGATGGAGAGCCACTGCGACGACACCGCCGCCCTGCTGCGTGGCCTGCTCGCATGAGCACGGTCGCGCGCGTTCGAGTGGTCTCGACGGGCGGCCTCGGCTAGCGCCTCGGCCCTGCTCGACCACCCGGTGCGCCGAGCCAGCCGGAGTGGTCTCGACGGGCGGCCCTCGGCTAGCGCCTCGGCCCTGCTCGACCACCCGGTGCGCCGAGCCAGCCCGGGTGGTCGAGCCAGCCCGGGTGGTCGAGCCAGCCCGGGTGGTCGAGCTTGTCGAGACCACTGACCACCTCCCAGAACAGGAGCACGCATGAGCCTTCCGGAGCGCAACCCGCGGCTGCTCGACCTCGAGCGGCTCAAGCAGCTGATCCGCAGTGGTGAGGTGGACACGGTCGTCATCGCGTTCACCGACATGCAGGGCCGCCTGCAGGGCAAGCGGCTGCACGCGTCGTACTTCGTCGACGTCGTCCTGGAGTCCGGCGTCGAGGGCTGCAACTACCTGCTCGGCGTGGACGTCGACATGAACACCGTCGACGGCTACGCGATGACCTCGTGGGACAAGGGCTACGGCGACATGGAGTTCGTCCTCGACCACGACACGATCCGGCTGCTGCCGCACCTGCCGGCGACGGCGATGGTGCAGTGCGACCTCGTGTGGGACAACCATGCGCCGGTCGAGCCGTCGCCGCGGCAGATCCTCAAGCGTCAGCTCGAGCGCGCGGCCGACGCAGGGTACGTCGCGCTGGCGGGCACGGAGCTGGAGTTCATCGTCTTCGACGACACCTACGAGGCCGCCTGGTCGCGGGGCTACCGCGACCTGACGCCGAGCAACCAGTACAACGTCGACTACTCCATCCTGGGTACGACGCGCGTGGAGCCGCTGCTGCGGGACATCCGCAACTCGATGCACGCCGCCGGGATGAACGTCGAGGGCGCGAAGGGCGAGTGCAACTTCGGCCAGCACGAGATCGGCTTCCTCTACGACCGTGCCCTGGTCACCGCCGACAACCACTCGGTCTACAAGACCTCCGCCAAGGAGATCGCCGCGCTGCACGGCAAGGCGCTGACGTTCATGTCGAAGTTCAACGAGCGCGAGGGAAACTCGTGCCACATCCACCTGTCCCTGCGTGGGGACGACGGCTCCACGGTGTTCTGGGAGGACGGCCGCCGTACCCCTCTCTACGACCAGTTCGTCGCCGGCGTGCTGGCCACGATGCGCGACTTCACGCTGATGTACGCGCCGAACGTCAACTCCTACAAGCGGTTCGCCGACGGGTCGTTCGCCCCGACGGCGGTGGCCTGGGGGCTCGACAACCGCACGTGCGCCGTCCGCCTCGTCGGTCACGGGGCGGGCGCACGCATGGAGAACCGGCTGCCCGGGGGGGACGTGAACCCGTACCTTGCCCTGGCTGCCATGCTCGCCGGAGGCCTGCACGGCATCGAGAACCAGCTGGAGCTGGAGCCCGAGACGGCCGGCAACGCCTACAAGAGCGACAAGCCGCGCGTGCCGCACACGCTGCGCGCCGCGCGGGACGCGTTCACCTCCTCCGAGGTCGCCCGCAAGGTGTTCGGCGAGGAGGTCGTCGCGCACTACACGAACATGGCCGACGTCGAGCTCACCGCCTTCGACGCGGTCGTGACCGACTGGGAGCTGCGGCGCGGCTTCGAGAGGATGTGACGCATGGTCTCGACCAGCTCGACCACCCGGGGCGCTGACACGTACACCGTCGTCAACCCGGCCACCGAGCAGCCGGTGATCGACGTGCACCTGGCGTCCGTCGCCGAGACCGACGCCTTGATCGAGCGGGCGCACGCGGCGTTCCCGGCGTGGAAGGCGGTCGCCCCCGGCGAGCGGGCCCGGCTGCTGCGCCGCTTCGCGCAGGTCGTCGACGACCATCTCGAGGAGCTGGCCGAGCTCGAGGTTCGCAACGCCGGGCACACCTGGGGCAACGCCACGTGGGAGGCCGGCAACGTCCGCGACTGCCTCAACTACTACTCCGCCGCCCCGGAGCGGTTGTTCGGACGGCAGATCCCGGTGCCCGGCGGCATCGACGTCACCTTCCACGAGCCGCTCGGCGTGGTCGGGATCATCGTGCCCTGGAACTTCCCGATGCCGATCCTGGGTTGGGGGATGGCGCCCGCGCTGGCGGCCGGCAACTGCGTCGTCGTGAAGCCGGCGGAGCTCACCCCGCTGACCGCGGTCCGCATCGGCGAGCTGGCCATCGAGGCGGGCCTCCCCGAAGGGGTGCTGACCGTGATCCCCGGCAAGGGGTCCGTCGTCGGCGAGCGCTTCGTGACCCATCCGCTGGTCCGCAAGGTGGCCTTCACCGGCTCCACCGAGGTGGGCAAGCGGATCATGGCCGGCTGCGCCGACCAGGTGAAGCGCTGCACCCTCGAGCTCGGCGGCAAGAGCGCCAACGTGATCTTCGCCGACGCGGACCTCCGCGCGGCGGCCGCGGGCGCGCCGTACGCCGTGTTCGACAACGCCGGGCAGGACTGCTGCGCGCGCTCCCGGATCCTCGTGGAGCGGTCGGCGTACGACGAGTTCCTCGGCCTGCTGGAGACCGCCGTGCAGGGGATGGCCGTGCTCGACCCGTCGGACAAGGCGAGCGAGATGGGGCCGCTGATCTCCGCGCAGCAGAGGTCGGTCGTGCAGGGGTACGTCGACGAGGTGGACGTCGCGTTCACCGGCCCGGCGCCCGACGGGCCGGGCTTCTGGGTGCCGCCGACGGTCGTGCTCGCCGAGTCGACGGACCAGCGGATCTGGCGCGAGGAGGTGTTCGGGCCGGTGGTCGCGGTGCTGCCGTTCGACGACGAGGCGGACGCGGTCGCCAAGGCCAACGACACGGAGTACGGCCTGTCCGGCTCGATCTTCACCGGCGACGTCGGCAAGGCGCTGCGCGTCGCGCGGGGCATCGAGGCCGGCAACCTCTCGGTGAACTCCAACGCCGCGGTGCGGTACTGGACGCCGTTCGGCGGCTACAAGCAGTCCGGTCTCGGCCGCGAGCTCGGGCCGGACGCCCCGAACGCCTTCACCGAGGAGAAGAACGTCTTCATCGCCCACTGACCCGTCGCCGGCTGGTCGAGCCTGTCGAGACCACCCGGCGCGCGTAGTGGTCTCGACAGGCTCGACCACCCGAGAGGGTTGAAAGGACACACACCATGGCAGGACGGCTCGACGGCAAGGTCGCCGTCGTCACCGGGGGGTGCTCGGGGATCGGGCTCGCGACGGTGCTCCGGTTCGCGGAGGAAGGCGCGCAGGTCGTGATCGGCGACCTCGACGACGCCCGCGGGAAGGAGGTCGTCGAGGGCATCGCCGGGCTGTTCGTGCACTGCGACGTGACCGACAAGGACCAGGTCGACGCGCTGTTCAAGGCGGCCAAGGACACCTACGGCTCGGTCGACATCGCGTTCAACAACGCCGGCATCTCGCCGCCCGAGGACGACTCGATCCTGGACACCGACCTCGACGCCTGGCGCAAGGTGCAGGAGGTGAACCTCACCAGCGTGTACCTCTGCTGCAAGGCCGCTCTGCCGTACATGCTCGAGCAGCGCTCCGGCTCGATCATCAACACCGCGTCGTTCGTCGCGGTGATGGGCGCCGCCACCTCGCAGATCTCCTACTCCGCCTCCAAGGGCGGCGTGCTGTCGATGTCCCGCGAGCTCGGCGTGCAGTTCGCGCGCGACGGGGTGCGGGTCAACGCGCTGTGCCCGGGGCCGGTGAACACCCCGCTGCTGCAGGAGCTCTTCGCCAAGGACGAGGAGCGTGCGCAGCGCCGGCTGGTGCACGTCCCGATGGGCCGCTTCGCCGAGCCCGAGGAGATCGCGAACGCCGTACTCTTCCTGGCCTCCGACGAGTCGTCGTTCATCACCGCGAACACCTTCCTCGTGGACGGCGGGATCTCGGGCGCCTACGTCACGCCCCTATGACCACGGTCGAGCCGCTCGTCGGGCTGTCGACCTACCGGGAGCAGGCCCGCTGGGGGGTGTGGGACCAGCCGGCCGACCTGCTGCCGACGCAGTACGCCGACGCCGTACGCCGGGCCGGTGGCGTGCCGGTGCTGCTGCCGCCGCAGGAGCCCGGGTCCGCGACCGCGGTGATCGCCCGCCTGGACGCGCTGGTCGTCACCGGCGGCGCCGACGTCGACCCGGGCCGCTACGGCGCCGACCCGCACCCGGCCACCGTCGCCTGGCGCACCGACCGGGACGCGTGGGAGCTCGCGCTGCTCGACGCGGCCGACGCCCGCGGCCTGCCGGTGCTCGGCATCTGCCGCGGCATGCAGGTGATGGCGGTGCACCGCGGCGGGCGGCTCGCCCAGCACCTGCCCGACGAGGTGGGGCACGAGCAGCACTCGCCCGGCGGCGACGTGTTCGGCGACGTGAAGGTGTCCACCCGCGAGGGCAGCCTCCTCCGGACGCTGGTCGGCGAGCACGGCCTCGTCTCCTGCCACCACCACCAGGCCGTCCTCGAGCACCCCGGCTTCACCGCCGCCGCGTTCGCCGCCGACGGCACGCTCGAGGCGATGGAGGCGGCCGGCGACCGCTTCGAGCTCGCCGTGCAGTGGCACCCCGAGACCCGCGCCGACGCCGGTCTGTTCAGCGGCCTCGTCGCCGCCGCCGTCCGCCCGGCCAACCAGGCACACAACCCCGGCTCACCAGGAAGTTAGCCCCGGCTCACCAGGAACTTTCCCCCGGCTCGACGTCCCCGCCGACCCGGGTCATAGTTCCGGTCGAGCCGGGGGAAAGTTCCGGTCGAGCCGGGGGTCAGCGCGAGGGCGAGCTCCGGGTGACGAAGGCGGCGAGGTCCTTGCTCTGCTGCTGGCGGGACGGCTCGTGGACGTACATCATGTGGCCGGCCTCGTAGTACTTGTGCTCGATGTTCGCGCGCAGCTCGTCGGGCAGGTTGAGGTGGGCGATGACGTCCTCGGCCGCGAAGTGCGGGGTGGCGCCGTCGTAGTAGCCGTAGGCGACGTGCACCTGCAGGTGCGGGTTCTGCCGCATCGCGCGCTCGAGCTTGGGGGTCACGTCGATCGGCCGGCCCTCGAAGTCCTTGAACGACCAGGGGTGCACCCGGCGGGAGATCTGCTCGTAGGGCAGGTCGTTCTCGTAGCCGAGCTCGTCGCGCACGTAGTGGTTGAACGCCGCCGCGTAGGGGCCGGCGATCGCGTCGTGCGACGGGTCGGCGTCCATCTCCTCGGCGATCGCGCTGCCGGCCGGGCCGCTGAAGCGACCGTCCAGCCGGCCGGTGGTGCGCCGCTCGTCGCGCAGCAGCTCGCCGAAGAACCGCCAGTGCTCGATGCGCAGGTCGGTGCGGTCGACGTACTCCTCGGAGAGGCCGGTCAGCGACGCCAGCTTGCGTACGGCGGCGGCGCGCTCCTTGGTGGTGAGCCGGCTGCCGCGGGCGAGGACGTGTGGGTACTCGTGGGCGGCGTACTCCTCGGCCTCCTTGAGCAGCGCCTTGAGGGACCGGCGGGCGACCTTGCCGTGGTAGTGCGCGATGGCGGCGTACGTCGGGAGGTACAGCGCGTGCGCCCGGTCGTTGCGCTGCTTGTCGAAGTCGATCGACGACAGGTCGAGGACGCTGGAGATGAGCATCAGCCCGTTGACGTACATCCCGTGCCGGCTCTGCAGGTGCTCGACCAGCGCCGCGCCGCGCAGGGTGCCGTAGGACTCGCCGGCGACGAACTTCGGCGACATCCAGCGCCGGTGCCGCGACGTCCAGATCCGGATCAGCTCGCCGACGGACTCGATGTCGCCCTGGTAGCCGTGGAACGTCTCGGGCTTGGTGCCCTCGAGTGTGCGGGAGTAGCCGGTCGACACCGGGTCGATGAACACCAGGTCGCTGACCGCGAGCAGGGACTCGGCGTTGTCGGTGAGGTCGTACGGCGGAGGGAGCAGCGCCCCGGCGTCCCCCATCAGCACCCGTCGCGGTCCGAGGAGACCGAGGTGCAGCCAGACACTGGAGCTGCCGGGGCCGCCGTTGAAGGCGAAGGTCACCGGGCGGTCGGCCTCGCCGTCGACGACGTAGGAGGTCAGGGACATCTCGGCCTTGGGCTTGAACCCGGTGAAGGTGCCGTCCTCGTAGACCTCGTCGCGCAGCACCACGCGGCCGGTGGTGGCCGTGTAGTCGAGGGTCCGGCGGCCGACGCGCAGGTGGTGCTTGCTGCTGACCAGGTCGTCCTTCGGCTCAGCCGGTTTGGTCGTCGTGTCCGGCGTGTCGCCGGAGGTCTTCTTGTCGGACGGGTCCGTGTTCACCTTTTCGTCAGCCACGCGCCCACCTTACGGGTGCCGACTGTCGGTGCCGTGCGCCACGATGGAGGTTCGACCGATCGACTCCTTGGAGGCAATCCATGACCAGCAAGCTCAACCCCTACATCTCCTTCCGCGACAACGCCCGGGAGGCGATGGAGTTCTACACGTCGGTGTTCGGCGGCGAGCTGAACGTCAGCACGTTCGGGGACTTCCAGGCGAGCGAGGACCCGGCCGAGAAGGACAAGGTGATGCACTCGCAGCTCGAGACCCCCGCCGGCTACACGCTGATGGCCGCCGACACGCCCAAGGCGATGGAGTACACCCCCGGCACCAACCACTCGGTGTCGATCAGCGGGGAGAACGCCGACGAGGCCGAGCTGCGCGGCTACTTCGACAAGCTCTCCGACGGCGGCAACGTCACCATGCCGCTCGAGGCAGCACCGTGGGGCGACACCTTCGGCATGGTCGTCGACAAGTTCGGCGTGACCTGGCTGGTCAACGTCGCCGGCGCCGGGCAGGGCTAGACGCGGGTCGACGGCGCGTCAGCCCATCGAGTGCAGCCGGTCCGCGGCGATGGTCACCACGAGCCGGACCTGGTCGCGTCCTCCGTACCACGGGTAGGGGCGGCCGAGGTAGCGCTCGGACAGCGCCTCGATGTGCTCGACGCCGCCGTCGCGGGTGACGTCGACGACCCGACCCCGCACGGCGTGGTAGCGGCTCGGGTGGGCCGGGTCGGACACCGTGACCGCGACCCGCGGGTCGCGTTCGATGTTGCGGACCTTCTGGTGTCCCTCGACGGTGTTGACGAGGATGTGCTCGCCGTCGGTGTCGCACCAGACCTGGGTCAGCTGGGGTGAGCCGTCCGGCATCGTGGTGGCGATGTAGCAGGTGCTGGGCTGCTTGAGCAGCGCCAGCAGCTCGGGGGGCAGGTCCACGGCGGTGAGCTCCTGGTGTGCGCTGGGGGACGGAACGACGAGCTGGGCACCTCTGCGGTCCCCGTCGCACCGGCTCCCAAACGTGCTAGTCGATCACCCGCAGCCGCACCGTCTCCGGTACGCCGTTCAGGCTGGCGAGCACGTCGGGGGACAGGTGCGAGTCGGTGTCCGTCACCACGTAGCCGGTGTGGCCGCGGGTGGCGAGCACCTGCCCGCCGATGTTCACGTCGTGCTCGGCGAGCACCTGGTTCACGTGTGCCAGCACGCCCGGGGTGTTCTGGTGGATGTGCGCGATCCGCTGCTCGTGGGTGGTGCGGCCGGGGGTGAGCGTCGGCAGGTTCACCGACAGCGACGTGCTGCCGCTGTGCACGTAGTCGCGCAGCTTGGCCCCGACGAACCGGCCGATGTCCTCCTGCGCCTCCTCGGTCGAGCCTCCGACGTGCGGGGTCAGGATGACGTTGGGCAGCCCGCGCAACGGTGACTCGAACGCCTCGCCGCGGCCCTTGGGCTCGGTCGGGAAGACGTCCACGGCGGCGCCGGCGACGTGCCCGGACACGATCGCGTCCCGGAGCGCGTCGTAGTCGACGACGAACCCGCGCGAGAGGTTGAGGAACAGCGACCGCGGCCGCATCCGGGCGAACTCCTTCGGCCCGAAGATGCCCGCGTTGCCGGCCCGTCCGTCGACGTGCAGGGTCACCGTCTCGACGCTGTCGAGCAGCTCGTCGAGCGACGAGCAACGCTTCGCGTTGCCGAGCGCCAGCTTGTCGTCGGTGTCGTAGAAGTACACCTGCATGCCCGAGCATCTCCGCGACCACCGACAGCTGCGAGCCGATGTTGCCGTAGCCGACGATGCCGAGCGTGCGCCCCCGGATCTCGTGGCTACCGGTCGCGGACTTGTCCCACACGCCCGCGTGCAGCGCCTTGTCGCGCTCGGTCAGCCGGCGGGCCATGGCGATGATGTCGGCGATCGCGAGCTCCACCACCGAGCGGGTGTTGGAGAACGGTGCGTTGAACGCCGCGATACCCAGCCGGGTGGCCGCGTCGAGGTCGATCTGGTTCGTGCCGATGCAGAACGCCCCCACCGCGACCAGGTCCGGCCGCGCCGCGAGGACGCGGGACGTGACCTCGGTCTTGGACCGGATGCCGAGCAGGTCCACGCCGTCGAGGGCCGCGATCAGCTCGTCCTCGTCGAGCGCGGAGGAGTGGCTCTCCACCTCGACCCCGGCCTCGTCGAGGATCGCGGATGCGAGCGGGTGCAGGTTCTCCAGGAGCAGCGCTTTCACGGGTCCCACTGTGGCAGGAGCCCGACAACGCGCCCCGCCGTGCCCCGATCCGTGGACACAGGATCAGGGGTAGTGGACGCCGGTCGCCTGCTGCGCGACCTCCCAGAACCTCCGCGCCGCCTCCGGGTCCCGCGCCAGCCGGCTCGTGCCCACGACCTCCGGCATGCCCCGCACCTCGCCCGGCCCGCCGGGTCCGACGTACGTGCTGCCGGGGAGGTCGGAGGTGGCGGCCATCAGCAGCGGCAGCGCCCCCATCGAGGCCGGCTGACCGAGCAGCGCGAACCCCGCGTCGAGGATCCGGCCGCCCGGGTGGGCACGCTGCCCGGACGTCATCAGCCCGGTGGCGCTGACGCCGGGGTGCGCGGCCAGCGCCTGCACCGGCAGCCCCGCCGCCCGCGCCCGGCGGTCCAGCTCGAAGGTGAACAGCAGGTTGGCCAGCTTGGTCCGGGCGTACGTCGGCCAGCGCCGGTAGGCGCCCTCCTGCACCCGCGGGTCGCCGAGCGGCGCCGTCCGCGCGCCCCGGTGGCCCTGCGACGACACCGACACGACCCGGGCGTCGCCGGACTCGACCAGCCGCTGCCAGAGCAGGCCGGTCAGCGTGAAGTGCCCGAGCACGTTGGTGGCCATCTGCAGCTCGAAGCCGTCGCTGGTGCGGTGGTACGGCGTCGCCATCACGCCCGCGTTGTTGACCAGCAGGTGCAGGGGACCGTACGTCGCCGCCTCGGCCGCACCGCGGCGGACGGACGACTGGTCCGCGAGGTCGACGAGCACCGGGCGCAGGTCGGCGCCGGGCTCGTCGCGGCCGATCCGGGCGACGGTCGCGGCCAGCCTGGCCTCGTCGCGGGCGGCCAGCACCACCTCCGCGCCGTGCCGGGCCAGCGTCGCCACGACGACCTCACCGAGCCCGCTGGTGACACCGGTGACGAGCGCGCGGCGGCCGGTCAGGTCGGGGATGTCGTCGGGCGTCCAGGCCCGCCCACGGCTCACGGCGTGACGGCCATCGCGTCGAGCACCCGCCGGCCGAGGGCGCCGTCGCCGCCGACCTCGACGTCGAGGTCCGATGCGGGTCGGCGGCCACCGCACAGGACGACGTAGGCCTCGGTGTCCAGGCGCAGCGTGACGGTCGGGTCCGCCAGGGTCCTCGCGCACGGACCTGGCGCGGCCGTCCGCTCCCACCTCGACAGCCGTGTGGACCGGCTGGGCGCCGGTGACGTCGAGCACCACCGACGTCCCGGGCGCCGGCGCGACGCGCTTGCCGACGACGTACCCGAGGCTCGCGGGCGAACACCCCCACGGTGTGCCGTGCCGCGGCGGTGTCCAGGCCGCCCGGGCGTCCGACCGCGCGGCGGATGTCCTGCTCGTGCATCCACACGTCCAGCGCACGGTTGGACAGCAGGGTCTCCCAGGTCCAGCCGATGTCGCCCGGGGTGACGGGGGCGCGGACCGAGCCGTCGGTGGGCGGGTCGGCCCGCAGCGCGGCCAGCCGGATCGCCGCGGACTCCTCGAGCTCGTCGACGACGGCGGCCGGGGACCAGTCGCGGCGGGCGATCGGGCCGCGCTCGGTGTAGGCGCCCAACGACGACGTGACGTGCGCGAGCGCGGGCACCTCGACCTCGTCCTGCGGGTTGCCGGCGAGCTCGGACTCCAGGTGGGCGAGGTGCGCGGCGACCGCACGCACGTCCCAGCCGGGGCAGTCCGTCGGGCGCGACCAGTCCTCGTCCCGCAGCGACCGGAGCAGGGTCACGGCGTCCTCGACCGCGACGGCCCAGGTGTCGACGTACGCCTGCAGCCGGTTCTCGTCGTCCATGCGTCGACCCTACGAGGCCTCGGTCAGTTCACCTGCCGCTGCTGCCCGGCCCAGAACGGCTCGCGCAGCTTGAACTTCTGCAGCTTGCCGGTCGCGGTCCGCGGCAGCTCGTCGACGAAGTCGATCCGCTTCGGGCACTTGTAGCCGGCCAGGTCGGTGCGGCAGTGCGCGATCAGGTCCTCGGCGGTGACCCCGTCGCCCGCGGGTACGACGAGCGCGGTCACCAGCTCGCCCCACTTGTCGTCGGGGATCCCGATCACCGCCACCTCCTTGACGTCGGGGTGCGACATCAGCGCGTCCTCGACCTCGATGGAGGAGACGTTCTCGCCGCCGGAGATGATCACGTCCTTCTTCCGGTCGGAGATGACCAGGTAGCCGTCCTCGTCGAGGTAGCCGCCGTCGCCGGTGTGGAACGTCCCGTCCTCCTGGACCCGTGCGGTCTCGTCGGGCTGCTCCCAGTAGCCGTCGAGGTTGTGGTTGGACGACGTGAGCACCTCGCCCTCCGGGTCGATCGACACCCGCACGCCGAGCGCCGGCGCACCCGCGCGCCCGAGCCGGCGGGCCTTCTCGTGCGTGCTCAGGTCGTCCCACTCGGCGCGCATGCGGTTCACGGTCACCAGCGGCGAGGTCTCGGTGAGTCCGTAGATCTGGCAGAACTCCCAGCCGAGCTCCTCCATCACCCGTTCGATCGTGCGCGTCGGCGGCGGGGCGCCGGCCACGATGATCCGCACCCGGTCCCGGCCGGGGACCTCGCCGTCCCAGCTCGCGGCGCCGTCCAGCGCCGCGCTCACGACGGCCGGGGCGGCGCACATGAAGGTCACCCCGTGCTCCTCGACGCGGCGCAGGATCTCGGTGCCGTCGACCTGCCGGAGCACCACGTGCTGCGCACCCGTCCCGGTGACGCCGAACGGCATGCCCCAGCCGTTCGCGTGGAACATCGGCAGCGTGTGCAGGTAGACGTCCCGGTCGCTCACGCCCGCGTGCAGCCCGAACACGGTGGCGTTCAGCCACAGGTTGCGGTGGGTGAGCTGCACGCCCTTGGGTCGCGCGGTGGTGCCCGACGTGTAGTTGATCGTGGCGGTGGCGCCCTCGTCCGGCTCGTCCCACTCCCGCGGCTCGGCGTCCGGCAGGTAGAGGTCGTCGTCCTCGCCGAGCAGGAACTTGTGGCGTACGTCGAGCGCGGCCAGCGTGTCCTTGAGCACCGGGTCGGCGTAGACCACGTCCGCGCCCGAGTGCCCGACGATGTACTCGATCTCCGGCCGGCTCAGCCGGAAGTTCACCGGGACCAGGATCCGGCCCCAGCCGCTGACCCCGAAGAACGACGTGAACAGCCGCGCCGAGTTCTGCGAGATCACCGCCACCCGGCCGCCCGGTCGGCACGCCGAGCGCGTCGAGCTTCGCGGCCTGCGCCCGCGCGTTCGCGGCGACCTGCCGGTAGGTCAGCGACCCGAGGCTGGGTGCCGGCTGGTCCGGCTCGTCGACGATCCCGACCCGGTCGGGGTAGACGGTCTCGGCGCGGTCCAGGAAGTCCCGGACGGTCAGCGGGTAGAACACGTGAGCCTCCTCGGTCGGATGTCCCGCCCACTCTGGCCCCTCTCGCCCGGCACGGGTAGTCCGTGACCTTGTGGCTCTCCGGAGGGTGGTTTTCCAGCCATTCCGTCACGGACTACCCGCACCCTGGGGATGACGCGGCGGGTTCGTCGTGTTGGCTACCGGCGTGACCGCTGCGACCGAAGGCCGCCGTCCGCGGGTCCGCGCCCCCGAGCTGCGCGGCCGGGGCTGGCTGAACACCGACCGTGACCTGACGCCTCGCCGACCTGCGTGGGCGGTTCGTGCTGCTCGACTTCTGGGCGTTCTGCTGCATCAACTGCCTGCACGTCCTCGACGAGCTGCGGCCGGTCGAGGAGAAGTACGACGGCGAGCTCGTCGTCGTGGGCGTGCACTCGCCGAAGTTCGTGCACGAGGCCGACCCGGAGGCGCTGCGGGCCGCGGTGGAGCGCTACCAGGTCGCGCACCCGGTGCTCGACGACCCCGACCTGGTGACCTGGCAGGCGTACACCGCCCGGGCCTGGCCGACGCTCGTGCTCGTGGACCCGGAGGGGTACGTCGTGGCGCAGTACGCCGGCGAGGGCCACGCGCACGCCATCGACGCGCTGCTCGCCGAGCTCCGCCCGTCGTACGTCGACCGGGGAACCCTCCAGCCGGGCGACTCGCCCTACGTCGCACCGGAGCCGCCGTCCGGCGACCTGCGCTTCCCGGCGAAGGCCGTCCGCCTCCCGGCCGGGACGTTCCTGGTCGCCGACGCCGGTCACCACTCCCTGGTCGAGCTCGCCGAGGACGCCGAGACCGTCGTGCGCCGCATCGGCACCGGCGAGCGCGGCCTCGTCGACGGCGCGCGAGGCCCGGTTCAACGAGCCCAACGGCCTGTGCCTGCTGCCCGAGCGACGTCGCGGCCGAGGTCGGCTACGACGTGGTCGTCGCCGACACCGTCAACCACGCGCTCCGCGGTGTGGCGCTGGCGACCGGCGAGGTCACCACGCTGGCCGGGGACGGCCGGCAGCTCATGCAGGGCGACCGGGAGCCGGGCGCGCTGTCGAGCCCGTGGGACGTCACCTGGTGGGGCGACCGGGTCTGGGTCGCGATGGCCGGCGTGCACCAGCTCTGGACGTTCGACCCGCGCACCGGGGTCGCGGACGCCGGCCGGCGGCACGACGAACGAGGGTCTGCTCGACGGGCCGCTCGCGCAGGCGTGGTTCGCGCAGACGTCCGGCCTGGCCGCGGCCGGCGACCGGCTCTGGCTCGCGGACAGCGAGACCTCGAGCGTGCGGTACGTCGAGGACGGCGCCGTGCACACGGTCGTCGGCACCGGGCTGTTCGACTTCGGCTTCCAGGACGGCGAGGCCGAGCAGGCGCTGCTCCAGCACCCGCTCGGCGTGACCGCGCTGCCCGACGGGTCGGTGGCCGTGTGCGACACCTACAACGGCGCCGTACGTCGGATCGCGCGACGGCGCCGTGACGACGCTGGCGACGGGTCTCGCGGAGCCCAGCGGCGCGGTCGTCGACGGGGACCACCTCGTCGTCGTGGAGTCCGCCGCCCACCGGCTGACCCGGGTCTCGCTGGCCGGCGTCGCGGCGGCGGACGGCTTCGCGCACACCACGCAGCGGCCGGTGACGGACATCGCCGGCGGCGAGGTCGAGATCGTCGTGGACTTCACGCCGCCGCCGGGCCAGAAGGTCGACGACCGGTTCGGACCGCCGTCGCAGCTCTTCGTCTCCGCGACGCCCCCGGCGCTGCTCAAGCAGGGCGAGGGCCGCGGCACCGACCTGCGCCGCACCGTCGTGACCGACCCGGCGGTCGGGGACGGTGTCCTGCACGTGGCGGCCCGGGCAGCCTCCTGCGACGCGCACGGCGGCGAGGGCGCGGCCTGCCACCTGCACCAGCAGGACTGGGGCGTCCCGGTCCGGGTCACCCCCGATGGGGAGCGGCGCCTCGTCCTGCCGCTCTCCGGCTGACCCCGCCGCGTGACGACTCCGCGCACACGCACGAGGGGCGGCCGGGACCGAAGTCCCGACCGCCCCTCGGGCGCGTGATGTCAGCGAGGCGGACCGTCGTACCGACGCTCCTCCACGTGCCGGGTGCGCGACCGCTGCTGGTTCATCACCAGCGCCAGGACGATGCCCAGCACACCGACGATGAGCAGGATCCACCCGAGTGCGACGTCGTCGACGAAGCTGATGTCGAACTGGATGACGCCGAGGACCAGGATCAGGCCGATCACCACGAGGACGATGCCGGTGCCGATTCCCATGTTCTCTCCTTGGGGGTTGCATGCGACCGCGGTCGCGTCGAGGGCGGGGAATGCCCTCTTGGTCAGGGGATACCCCCGGGACAACCTTGTCAATCAGGCAGGCATGGTCAAATCCTGACCAATCGGTAGCCCGGGAACGGCGAAGGCCGCCCCGCGCGCGGGACGGCCCTCGTACGTCGGACCGGGTCGGTCAGAACGCCGACTCGTCGAGCTCCATCACCGAGAGGTCGGTCGCCTCGGCGATCGCGCGCTCGGCGGTGACCTTCGGGAGCACGGTGCGCGCGAAGAACTGCGCCGCGGCGACCTTGCCCTCGTAGAACGACTTGTCCTTGCCGGTGTCGCCGGAGAGCTTCTCCAGCGCGATCTCGGCCTGGCGCAGCAGCAGCCACGAGCAGACCACGTCGCCGAGCACCATCAGCAGGCGCGAGGTGTTCAGGCCCACCTTGTAGATGTTGTGCAGGTTGCCGCCCTCGGCGTTCGGGTCGGCCGACATCAGGTCGTTGATCATCGCGCCGACGATCGCCTGCGCGTCCTCGAGCGCGGTGGCCAGCAGCTCGCGCTCGTTCTTGAGCCGGCCGTTGCCCGCCTCGCTCTTGAGGAACGTCTCGATCTCGCCGGCGAGGAAGCCGAGCGCCTTGCGCCTGGTCCTTCACGATCTTGCGGAAGAACAGGTCCTGGCCCTGGATCGCGGTGGTGCCCTCGTAGAGGGTGTCGATCTTGGCGTCGCGGACGTACTGCTCGATCGGGTAGTCCTGCAGGAAGCCCGAGCCGCCGAACGTCTGCAGCGACTCGGTGCCGAGCAGCACCCACGACCGCTCCGAGCCGTAGCCCTTCACGATCGGCAGCAGCAGGTCGTTGACCCGCTCGGCGAGCTCGTCGCGCTCACCCTTGTGGGTGGCGACCTGCACCCGGTCCTGCCACGAGGCGGTGTAGAGCACCAGCGCCCGCATGCCCTCGGCGAAGGACTTCTGGGTCATCAGCGAGCGACGTACGTCGGGGTGGTGGGTGATCGTGACGCGCGGCGCGGTCTTGTCCGAGGCGCGGGTGAGGTCCGGGCCCTGCACCCGCTCCTTGGCGTAGTCCAGCGCGTTGAGGTAGCCGGTGGTGAGCGTGGCGATGGCCTTGGTGCCGACCATCATCCGGGCGTTCTCGATGACCTGGAACATCTGCGCGATGCCGTCGTGCACCTCGCCGAGCAGCCAGCCCTTGGCCGGGATCGGTCTCGCCGAAGGTGACCTCGCACGTGGTGGACACCTTGATGCCCATCTTCTTCTCGACGTTCGTGACGAAGGCGCCGTTGCGCTCGCCGGTCAGCTCGCCGGTCTCCAGGTCGAAGTCGTACTTCGGGACGACGAACAGCGACAGGCCCTTGGTGCCCGGGCCGCCCTTGCCCTCGACGCCCTGCGGACGCGCGAGCACCAGGTGCACGATGTTCTCGGACATGTCGTGCTCGCCGGAGGTGATGAACCGCTTCACGCCGGTGATGTGCCAGGTGCCGTCCTCGGCCTGCACGGCCTTGGTGCGGCCGGCGCCGACGTCGGAGCCGGCGTCCGGCTCGGTGAGCACCATCGTCGCGCCCCACTGGCGGTCGACCATGTGCTGGGCGATCTTCTTGTCCCGCTCGTTGCCGTTGCGGAACACGATGTTGGCGAAGCTCGGGCCGCAGGAGAACATCCACACCGCGGGGTTCGAGCCGAGCACCATCTCGGCCACGGACCAGGCGAGCGTGCTGGGCACCGGCTGGCCGCCCAGGTCGGGGTCGAGCACCAGCCGGAACCACTCGGCGTCCATCCAGGCCTGGTAGCTCTTCTTGAACGACTCGGGCATCGTCACCGAGTGCGTCTCCGGGTCGTAGACCGGCGGGTGCCGGTCGGCGTCCTCGAAGGAGGCGGCCAGGTCCTCGCGGGCCAGCCGGTCCACCTCGCCGAGGATCGACCTGGCGGTCTCGACGTCGACCTCCTCGAACGGGCCGTGGCCCAGGACCTCGTCCCGGCCGAGCACCTCGAAGAGGTTGAACTCGATGTCCCGGATGTTGCTCTTGTAGTGGCTCACTGCTCCACCTTCGCCGTTGGGAACCGGCCGCCCAGGGGTGACGGTCGGGGGCCACCGTGAGGGCCCTACTCATCAGTAACATCATTATGCTACCCACCAGTAGCCACGCGCAAGCATTTCGTGGCGTACGTCGCTCCGAGGGCCTGCCCGCCCCAGCGCACCTCCCTCGTCTCCCCGCGACCGCGCTGAGGCTCAGGCTCACGTGGGCCGCGAACCGATCCGGAGGATTCACGAACCTGGCGGGCTCGTCGCCACTAGCCTGTCCGGCGTGGGGGGCCAGCCTGAGGTGGGAGAGACCGAGCTGTTGGTCCTCGCGACCGTCGCCCCCGAAGGCAGCCGGACCGACGCCATCGCCGAGCGGCTCGGGCAGTCGGACGAGACCGTCCGCGCGGCCGTCGTACGCCTCCTCCGGGCCGACCTGCTGCAGGCGACCGCGGACGGGGTGACGCTGACCCCGAGAGGACGGCTGGCGGCCGAGAACATCCAGAGGTCCTGGCGCACGCCCACTGCGGCGGGCGACCCGGCGCCCGTGATCGACCTGAACGAGGTGGCTCGACTGGTCTCCGCCTGGTGGCCGACCGGTGCCGAGCGTGCGGCCGCCGAGGAGGCGGAGCGGCACGGGCTGCTCGCCTCTGACCTCGACCGGGACGCCGCGGTGCAGCAGCTGTCGGACGCCTTCTCCCAGGGCCGGCTCTCCTCCGCCGATCTCGAGCAGAGGAGCGGCAGGGCGCTCGCCGCTCGGACCTACGGCGAGCTCGACGACGTGCTGCAAGGACTCGGAGGCCTGCAGCTGCGGACCGAGCGCCATCCCGTGCGCAGGGTCGTCTTCTGCGTGGTGGCGTTCCTGTCCTCCCCGTTCGTCATGCTGGGCGCGCTGTTCTCCGCCTTCGGGGACGACCTCGGTGACCACGTGTTCGGACTTGTGCTCCTGGTCCTGCTGCTGCCCGGCCTGTTCGGACTCTGGCGCTGGGCGTGGCCGAGGCGGTGACTCGGGGAGCGGCCCCGAGGCTCGCTGCGCTCGCAGCTCGACCAGCCGGGACCGTGGTCGCGGGTGCCGCGTTCGGCCCGGGAGGCCTATGGCTGCGATTCCGGCCGGCGCCCTGCCGGTAGTCCCGACTGCGTGCGCAGCGGCGAGAAGATCGTCCACAGCATCGTGGTGGTCGCTCCCGCCGCCGCGACCCACAGCGCCGGGTGCAGACCGAGGGTGGTGCCGAGCGCGCCGCCGGCGAGGGCGCCGAGCGGCTTGACGCCCTGGGTGAGGAAGGCCATGCACGAGCTGGCTCGGCCCAGGAGTGCGGTGGGCACGCTGGTCAGGGTGATGCCCGCGGAGGTGACGTCGAACAGCATCACGGCCACCCCGCCGACCAGCTCGCCGCCCCCGATGACGGCGAGCTCGACGCTGTGCGGGCCGCGCGCGAGCGGGATGGCGAACAGAGCGAAGGAGAACACGACCGAGGCCAGCACGACCGTCCGTCCGGCACCGAGGGCGGCCGACACGCGTGGGGCGAGGAGGGCGCCGGCGAGGGCCCCGACGCCACCGAGTGTGACGACGGCGCCGACGAGACCGGCGGAGAACCCGAGCTCGCGGGTGGCGTAGACGACGAACAGGGCCATCACGAGCATCCCGAAGAGGTTGAGGTTGGCCGCAGCGCCGGCGATGGCGCGCAGCGACCGGTCGGCGAGGACGGTCCGGAGGCCCTCGCTGAGCTCGCGTCGCATCGATCGGGCCGCCGGGTGTGCCTCGTTGTGGACCTCGGTGCCGGCAGCTGTGCGCGTCGCGGCGGCCCGCTCGGGGGTGCGCACCGACCGGATGCAGGCTGCCGAGACGACGAACGAGATCGCGTCCACGACCACCGCGACCGGCGCCGAGACCGCCTGGACCAGGAGGCCGCCGAGGCCTGGTCCGGCCAGCATGGCCACGGAGTCCGACGCACGCAGGTGCCCGCTGGCGGTCGTCAGCTGCTCGCGGTGCACGACGTCGGGAAGATGCGACTGGTAGGCGGGGCGGAACACCACCCGGCAGCAGCCGACGACCAGCTCGACCGCGACCAGCTGGGGCACGGTCAGCACGCCCAGCCACCAGGTCAGCGGCACGGTGAGCAGTGCGCCGGCCGCGAGCAGGTCCGCGGTGATCAGCAGCGGCCGGCGCCGGGGCAGCCGGTCCACCCACACGCCGGCGAGCAGCCCGACGACGAGGTTCGGCAGCGTCGCGGCCGCGGTGAGCAACCCCATCTGGAACGCAGAGGCGCCGAGCAGGACGGCGGCGCACAGCGGCACCGCCAGCACGGTGACCTCGCTGCCGACCGCGGAGACGGAGTGGCCGGCCCAGAGCTTGCGGAAGTCGGCCTGGCGGGACAGGCGGGGCAGGGTTCGCGGCCGTTCGGCCGAAGTCATGAGGCTCACAGATCTGAAAGTAACCTTTCACAGTTCAGTTGTGAAGGGTTTCCTTCAGATAGGGTGGTGGCGTGGCGACACCCTCTGACCAGGCCGGGAACATCCGGATCAGCGACCCTCGTGCGTTGAAGGCGCTGGCCCATCCCGCGCGCAACAAGATCCTGGAGCGGCTCCAGGTCTACGGCCCGGCGACGGCGACGGACTGCGCGGCCGTGGCGGGGATGTCGCCGAGCGCCTGCAGCTACCACCTGCGGATGCTCGAGCGGTACGGCTTCGTCGAGGCGGGACATGCCGAGGACGCACGCGACCGCGGCGATGGGCGGGAACGGGTGTGGCGGGCGGTGGTGCGGGGATGGTCCTCGCATGCCGGACCTGGCGTGGATGCCGCGGAGATGCAGGCCATCGACATGGCCCTGGCCAGGGTGCTGCTGGCAAGCTCGGACGAGAAGGTGTTGTCCTGGGTTGACCAGTCCGCCCAGGACAGCCCGCCGTGGCGTCAGGCTTCCCTCATCTCCAACAGCGCCATCGCCGTCACCACGGAGGAGCTCAGGCAGATCCAGGACGACATACAGGCCGTGCTGAAGCCATACCTGCTGCGCGACCGCGACGCGGGGGATCTCCCGCCGGAGGCGCGGCTGGTGCATGCGGCCGTGCGGCTCACCCCCGCGGTCTCCCCAGCGCCCGGAGAGTGACGTCGCCACCGGCGGGGTCGGCCCACAGTGGGGCCCCGTCGTGCGTGACCGACCGGAACGTGTGCGGGGGCGAGACCGTCCACACGGGTCATGGCCGCCTCGTCCGGGACCGGACTAGCGTCCGGAGCAGGCAGCCAAGACGTCGACCACCACGTGCGGCTCGACGGGGCGATGCCACCCGTGTGCCAGCCCTCCGGCGGCTTGGCTGCACATGCCCTCTCAGAGGAGACGAACATGCCTTACGGAATCGTGCATCACTTCCCGGGCGGCACGAAGGAGCAGTACGAAGCATCGATCAAGGTGGTCCACCCGGGCGCCGACCGGCTGCCCGAGGGACAGGTCTTCCACGCGGCCGGCCCGTCGGCGGGTGGATGGACGATCGTGGCCGTGCACGAGTCGCAGGAGAGCTGGGAGCGCTTCCGCGACGACATCCTGCTTCCTCGCATGCAAGAAGGCATCGAGGGTGGGCTGGCGGGCCCACCGGAAGAGACGACCATCGACGTGTACAAGGTGCTGCCGTAGCTCCCGGTCGGCGTACGGCGCCACTCAGCCGGCGAACGGGGCGGGCTCGCGCTGGTCCCGGCGGAGCGGATGGTCCTCGGGGACCTCGACCAGCACGATGCGCACCCCGTCCGGGTCGGCGACCCACATCTCCACGAGCCCCCATGCCTCGAGCCGCGGCTCGCGCAGGATCGGCACCCCGGCGTCGAGCAGCCGCCGATGCTCGGCGTGCACGTCACGGACCTGGATCCAGATCGACAGCGCGTTCCCGGGCGGACCTGACGAGCGACCGCTCACCTCGAGAAAGCCGTTGCCCAGGAAGAACACCAGACCGGGGGCGTCCGGGCTGCCGAACTGCCGGTGGATCGCCAGGCCCAGCGTGTCGCGGTAGAAGCGGTGACTCCGGTCAGGCTCGGAGGGACGCAGGAGCAGGCGGCTGGAGAGAACGTCCATGCCGCTCATCCTGCCGCCACGGCGTCAGGTGTCGTCCAGGCTGATGACGGAGTTGGGGCACAGCCGGGCCGCGGCGACCACCGCCTGCTGCTGGACCGGTGGCGGCTCGGGGTCGAGGACCAGCACGGTCCCGTCCTCCTCGTCCTGGTCGAAGACGTCGGGTGCGGTGAGCGCGCAGAGCCCGGCGCCCCGGCATCGTCCGACGTCGACGGCGACTCTCATGGCTCGTCCCAGGTGACCGGTAGCTCGTGGACGCCGTAGACGAACATGTCGTCCCGCATCGGCACCTGCGAGAGCGGGACGGCGAGCCGCAACGAGGGGAACTGCTCGAGCAAGGCCCGGAACCCCACCTTCATCTCCACGCGGGCCAGCTGCTGGCCGAGGCACTGGTGGACGCCGTGGCCGAAGGCCAAGTGCGGGGAGTACCGCCTGCTCACGTCCAGCTCGTCCGCGTCCGGGAACTGGCGCGGGTCGCGGTCGGCGGCCGCGATCGAGGCCACGATCGGCTCGCCGGCGCACACGGACCGGCCGCCGACCTCGAGATCCTCCTTGGCGACCCTCACCAGGCCGAACTGCACGATGGACAGGTACCGCAGCAGCTCCTCGACAGCCTGCTCGACGAGGCCGGGATCGCTGCGCAGAGCGGCGAGCTGTGGCGGATGCGTCAACAGGGCGAGGGTGCCCAGCGCCAGCATGTTGGCCGTGGTCTCGTGGCCGGCGATGAGCAGCAGGTTGCCGATGTTGACCAGCTCCTCGTCGCTGAGGCGGCCGGGCGGGTCCGTCCGGCCGACCAGCCCGCTGAGCAGGTCGTCCTCGGGTCGCTCCCTCTTGGCCTGCACGAGGGCGCGCATGTAGTCGTCCATCTCGTCGCGGACCTCGAGCAGGGTGGGTCCGTCGGTCGTCATGCTGAGCAACGTCCTGGACCTCCGCTGGAACTGCGCACGATCGGCGTACGGGACACCGAGCAGCTCACAGATCACCAGGGAGGGGACCGGCAACGCGAAGGCGCGCACCAGGTCCACGGGCCGGGGCATCTCGCGCATCGCGGCGAGGTGGTCCGCGACGATCCGCTCGACCCGGGGGACGAGGGCGTTCATGCGGCGCACGGTGAACTGACCGGTGAGCAGCCGCCGGTAGCGGGTGTGATCGGGGGGATCCATGCCGATGAACTGGCCGGGCCGGATCTGTTGCAGCTCCAGCGCCTCCGGGGGCACCTCGCGCACCGGGTTGGAGCCGAGTGCCCGCTCCGAGCTGATCCGAGGGTCGGCCAGCAGCGCGCGCACGTGCTCGTACCGGCTCACCAACCAGCCGTGGCTGCCGTCCGGGAAGGCGAGCCGGGCGACCGGATCCTCGTCCTGCAGTCGCCGGTACTCCGCCGGCGGGTCGAAAGGACACTCGCGGGCCGTCGGCAACCGCAGCTCCGCCTCTCCGCTGCCCGCGGTCGGCTCCCGCTGTCGTGGGATCAGCGCCGTCGGCAATGAGCCTGCAGACTTGTCCACTCTCGCCACCACTTCTCACTGCGAGACGGGCCGTCAAGGCCCGGCTACCCAGTCTAGGCAGGGGGCTGGTTCTGGCCAGCGGGACAAACCGGGATCAGGACGTCGTACGGCGTTCACTCATCGCGCACCAGCAGTCGCACCACGCGCGACGGGGGTGGCCAGCACGAGCAGGCCGAGCAGCAGGGTCACCGTGTAGCGGATCCAGTCGTGGTCGGCGTCGACGAAGTCCGCGGCCACGTTGAACGACGCGTGCAGCAGTGCCACGGTCAGGATGCTCCGGGCGCTCCACGCGTCCACGGCGCCGACCAGGAGTCGCAGCCCGATGCCGGACACGACCAGGGCCGCCACCCCGGCGAGCACGTCCCGGACCCCGCCGACGTCGACGAACGCCAACGGGAGGTGGACCGCGACGAAGAGAGCCGCGGTGACGAGGCTGCCGGTCACGAAGCCGTAGCGGTACATGGCGCGTCGCTGGAAGAAGCCGGCCCACGCCATCTCCTCCCACAGGTTGACGATCAGCACGCTGGTCACGACGTTCACGACCACGTCGGCCAGGAAGCCGCTCGAGAGGCGCGTCTCGGCGCCGGCCAGCAGACCGCCGGTCCAGGTCAGCAGAGGGATCACGGTGGGGGCCAGGAGCAGGAGACCGGGGCGCCGCGGGAGGCGGACGCAGTCGCGGAGCAGTGCCTTCATGGACGCGTCGGGATCGCGTCGGGTGAGCAGGACCGCAGGGGTCACGAGCCCGAACGCCAGGGTCAGCAGCACGAACGGCTCGACGGGAAGGTCGGTCACCAGGGGGACGGACAGCAGCACCCAGCCGCTCAGCACCGCGGTGACGCCGAAGACCCGCAGGTGGCCCGCCACCGGCCGGTCCGCCGCCGTCAGGTAGCCCGGCGGGGTGTGGGTGCTGGGACGCATGGGGCTCATCGTGACACGGGCCGCCCGTCGAGGAAGTGGCCCGCGGGGACGAGGCCACCTACGTCATCTGACGGAGGCGGGGCTTCGGACTCCCGCGTACCGTCCCTCGGGGGCCGGGCTCGACGGGTGAGGAAACGGGCGTCGGTCGACACCGATTCCACTCGGGAGGATCCGATGCACCTGTCCCGATTGTTGCGCCACGGAACCCTCGTCCTCGCGGTGACGGCCTCTGTCCTGGTGGCGGGTGCCCCCGCCGCGCAGGCGCGCGCGCACTGCGGCATGCGGATCACGCACGACTTCACGCTGCGTCGGAACCTGCACAACTGTCCCGGCGACGGCCTCGTCGTGGTGCGCGACGACGTCACCGTCAACCTGCGCGGTCACACCATCGACGGCCGCGGGCGTCGCAGCAGCTTCGGCGTCCGGGTCGCCGGCGCCGACGGCGTGGTCATCAAGCGGGGCAGGATCCGGCAGTTCGGCATGGGGATCCTGCTGGTGGACTCCTCCCACGTCTGGATCCTGCACAACCGGATCCGGCGCAGCTTCGACGAGGGCATCTTCACCGACGAGACCAGCGACCACGTGCTGATCGGGCACAACCGGATCGTCGGCAGCGGCATGCGCTCGCGCGCCCTCTGGGCCGACGCCATCGACGAGCGCGGCGACGCCGTCCGGGTGATCGCCAACACGATCTTCCGCAACCACGACGACGGCATCGACATGAACGGGACGGACCTCACGGTCGCCCGCAACCGGGTGGTCTGGAACGTGCACGACGGGATCGACGTCGACGGCCACACGGTCCGCGTGGAGGACAACGTGTCGGTGCGCAACGGGGACGACGGGATCGGGGTCAGCCGGGCGGCGACCTCCGTGATGATCCGCCACAACATCACCCGGAGCAACGCCGACCTGGGCATCCAGCCCGTGGCCGGCACCTTCGACGACGGCGGCGGCAACCACGCCTCGCGCAACGGCGACACCCGCCAGTGCGTCCGCGTGGCCTGCGCGACGCCCTGACCCGGTCCCCCGGCTCCCGCGTAGCGTGGAGGGCGGTCACGCCACCCGGCAACGGAGGTCGATGGATCATGACGACGCTCACCGCACCGCCCCTGGAGCCGCAGCCGGTGGAGCCCGAGCCGGCGACGCCGAAGCCCGTGGACCCGGACATGCCGCCGGACCCGTTCACCGAGCCCGAGCCCGAGACGCAGCCGGGCAGTCCCGGCGAGCCCGGCACCCCCGCGCCGCCCGCGCCGCCGATCTGACGCAGTCACACCTAGGCGTGCGTCTGGTGCTCGTGGTCGGCGTGCGCGGCGGCCTCGAACTGGATCGTCGAGTGCTCGATGTCGAAGTCGGCGTCGAGGCAGCGCTGCAGCTCGTCGAGCATCGGGCCCAGGTGCCCGTCGTGGAAGCACGAGTCGTCGACGACCACGTGCGCGGTGAGCACCGGCAGACCGGTCGCCACCTGGGTGGCGTGCAGGTCGTGCACGTCCTGGACGTGCGGGTTGGTCATCAGCCGTTGCCGTACGGCGGTCAGGTCCAGCCCCTTCGGGGTCGCCTCGAGGAGCACGTTCACGCTCTCCGTGAGCAGCTTCAGCGTGCGGGGGATGATCAGCGCCCCGATCACCAGGGAGACGACCGCGTCCGCGCGCAGCCAGCCGGTGGTCGCGATGACCGCGGCGGCGACCAGCACCGCCACGGAGCCGAGCGCGTCGTTCGCCACCTCGAGGAAGGCCGCGCGGACGTTCAGGTTGTCGCGCCGTCCGCCGGCCAGCACGGCCAGGCCGACGAGGTTCCCGGCCAGGCCGAGGACACCGAAGACCACCATCGCGGCCGGGGCCACCTCGGGCGGGGCGAGCAGCCGCCGCACGCCCTCGATGATCACGAAGCCGCCCACCGCGAGCAGCACCGCCGCCTGTCCCGCGGCGGCGACCACCTCCGCGCGGCGGTAGCCCCAGGTCCGTGAGTCGGTGGCCGGCCGGCGGGCCAGGACCGCTGCGACGTACGCCAGGGTCAGGCCTCCGACGTCGGTGAGCAGGTGGCCGGCGTCGGCGAGCAGCGCCAGGCTGCCGGAGACGAAGGCGCCGACCACCTCGACGACGAGCACGGCGAGGGTGATGCCCAGCACCACCGTCAGCCGACCGCGGTGGTCCACGAGCTCGGCGCCGTGCGCGTGCCCGTGACCTCCCCCGGAGCCCGGTTGCGTTGCCACGGTCCCAGGGTAGGGCGCCGGCGCTGTGACCCGCCCGACACGCCAAACATGACTTGTCCAGTTGACTTACATGCGCTCCGCTTCTTAATCTACTGAAGTAGTCAACAAACAGACGTCGCGAGACATCGCGGCATGCCGGGTGCACGGCGTGCCGGTCCCGAGACCGAAGGGTGCGATTCACCAATGCGAAGCTTGATCCTCCTGGCCATCGTGGGCGCGGTCGCCCAGCTCGTCGACGGCTCGCTCGGCATGGCCTACGGCGTCACGTCGTCCACGCTGCTGCTGGCCACCGGCGTCGCGCCGGCCGCCGCCTCCGCAGCCGTCCACTTCTCCGAGATCGGCACCACGCTGGTCTCCGGGTTCTCCCACCACAAGCTCGGCAACGTCGACTGGCGGACCGTCGGCATCATCGCCGTCCCCGGCGGTCTCGGCGCCTTCGCCGGGGCGACGTTCCTCTCGAGCATCCCCGGGGACACGGCGAAGCCGTGGGTCGCCGTGCTGCTCCTGGGGCTCGGTGCCTACGTCGTCTACCGGTTCCTGGCCCTCGGCGGTCGCCGCCCGACGTTCCAGGGCAAGCTGTCGGCCGCCTTCCTCGCGCCGCTCGGTGTCGTGGCCGGCCTGATGGACGCGATCGGCGGCGGCGGATGGGGCCCGGTGGGTACGACGTCCCTCCTCTCCTCCGGCCGGCTGGAGCCGCGCAAGGTCGTGGGCTCCATCGACACCTCGGAGTTCGTGGTGGCGGTGGGTGGCTCGCTGGGCTTCCTGTTCGCGCTCGGCAAGCAGGGCATCGACTTCCAGGTCGCCGGGGCGCTGCTCGTCGGTGGTGTCGTCGCCGCCCCGTTCGCCGCCTGGCTGGTGCGCCACCTCGCGCCCCGGGTGCTGGGTGTCGCGGCCGGCGGTCTGATCGTGCTGACCAACATCGACACCATCGTGAAGGCCCTCGGCGGCACCGGCGCCGTCGAGCTCGCGGTGGCCGTCGTGGTCGCCGTCGTCTGGGTGACCCTGGTCGTCTGGGCGGTCAACCAGGAGCGGCTGGCCCGAGAGCTCGACCCCGAGCTCGACGGCGAGAAGGTCGCTGCCTGACCCACGAACGCGGGGCCCGGCGGTGCGCACCCGCCGCCGGGCCCTGCTCGACAGCTCGATCCGGGTGCCGGGGTCCGGCGTGCGCTGCACCCCGCAGTTTGTGTAGTTGTCTGACAGACTTAGCCACATGCGAGTCTCCGCGAAGTCCGACTACGCCCTGCGGGCGCTGATCGAGCTGGCCAGCCGCAAGGACGGCTCCCCCGTGAGCGCCGAGGAGCTCGGCCGCCTCCAGGAGATCCCGCACGGCTTCCTCCAGGCGATCCTCGCCGACCTCCGCCGCGCGGGTGTCGTGATCAGCCAGCGCGGCCAGTCGGGTGGCTGGCGGATGGCCCGCGACGCGGCCGAGGTGTCCGTCGCCGACGTCATCCGGGCCGTCGACGGGCCGCTGGTCAGCGTCTACGGGCTGCGCCCGGAGGCCGTCTCCTACAACGACTCCGCCGAGGTGCTCCAGCACGTCTGGATCGCCGCCCGCAGCAGCCTGCGCGACGTGTTCGAGCACGTCACCATCCGCGCCCTGGCCGACGGCCGGCTGCCCAAGGCGGTCACGTCGCGCACCGCGTCCGAGGACGCCTGGCAGCCGCACTGACCGTCGCTGCGACCCGGGGACACGCCGGTTCCCCGCTTCGCCGCCTCTGGCTGGACAGCCGCCTGACCTCGACTACTATCCCGTCCGAGGTTGAGCAGACAGCCGACGTTTGGACCGATACGCCGAGGCTGTTTGTGACGACGTCGATCCCGGGCCCCACCGGGACTTTCCACTTCTCTCGCGGCACCGGGACCTGGACGTGGTCCGAGCAGGTGTACGCGATCTACGGGTTCGCGCCCGGCTCCGTGCTGCCCACCACCGCGCTGATCCTGGCGCACCAGCACCCCGAGGACCGCGCCGAGGTCGAGCAGGTCCTCGCCGACGCGTTCGAGACCGGGACGCCGCACACCCTGTGGCACCGGATCCGCGACGCCCACGGCAACAGCCGGCAGGTGGTGATGCTCGGCGCCGGCGACTTCGCCGACGACGGTGCGCTCGTGGGGTTCAGCGGGATCCTGGTGGACCTGACCGAGGCCGTACGACGGACCACCGCCCGCGAGGTCGACGAGGCGATGGAGCTCATGTCGCAGAGCCGGCCCGCGATCGAGCAGGCCAAGGGAGCGCTGATGATCAGCTACGGCCTCGACGCCGACCGGGCCTTCCAGCTGCTGCGCAGCTACTCCCAGCGCACCAACGTCAAGCTGCGCGACGTGGCCCGCAACGTGGTCGAGGCGCTCGTCGACCGCGACCTGCCGCTCGGCTCGCGGGCGACCTGGGACGAGCTGGCCGCCGACGTCACCGACGACACCTCCGAGGAGCGCTCGGGCTAGCCGCTGGCCGCGTCGACCTGAGGAATCGCACGAATCATCCGGTGTCGATGGTCGGGTCTAGGCCATGGTCAGGCAGGCAGCGATGGGGTAGGGCAGGTCGCCGGGCAGCAGGAGCTGCGGCATCTGGGCGAAGCGCCACCGCCGTGCCGTCGGGGGTGAAGGTCCAGATGACGTCGAAGCGGTCGGGCGGCCAGTAGTCGGGTGGGATCGGTTGCACCTCGCCCAGGTGTTGGGGGATCTTGTGGAGGGCTTCGTGGTGCCAGGAGATGAGGGTGGCGCCGGGGCGGGTGCTGATCTCTTTGGTGAGGTGGCCCTCGTCGCCGGCGGCGTAGCGTTTGACGACCTTCAGGCCGAGCCGGGAGGCCAGCGGGCTGACGGTCTGCATCGAGCGTTTGCTGTGGCCGCCGGCGTGTGCGGAGGCGTAGATGGTGTCCGGCCGTCTCAGCGCGGCGGGTGGGTCGCCGCGGGACGGGGCGAACAGCTCGACGAGCGCGCCGGCGCGGATCCAGCCGGTGACGGTGAGGCTGTGCGGGTCCTCCTCGCCGTCCGGGTTGACGCCGTGCGGGCTGCCGGAGGGGTGCAGAGGCTTTTCCGCATGCCGGATCAGCATGATCATGCGCGGGTCCGGGAACTGGCCGTCGCCGCCTGGTCCGCGCGCCGCGTCGGTCATCGGGCTGCCCCCACGAGCTGGGTCGGGCACGGGGGTGCGTCGTCGAGGACACCGGCAGGGGGTGAGCAGGATGCTGCCGGTGGCCAGGGCGGTCAGCGCTTGTTGGTGGGTGGTCATGAGTACGGTGCGGCCCTCCATCAGCCGGATGAGGGCCTGCACGACGACCTCCTCGGCGTGCGCGTCCAGGCCGACGGTCGGTTCGTCGAGCAGCACCACCGGAGAGTCCATCAGCAGGGCCCGGGCGATCCCGACCCGTTGGCGCTGCCCGCCGGACAGGCCGATCCCGCCGGCCAGGATCCGGGTGTTCAGCCCGTCGGGCAGATCCTCGGCGAACTCGGTCACCAACGCCGCCTCGGCGACCCGGGCGACCTCCTCATCGGTGGCCTCGTCACGGCCGTAGCGCAGGTTGTCGGCCAAGGTGCCGGAGAACAGGAAGGTCTCCTGGAGGACCATGGCCACCTGGGCGTGCAGCCAGTGCTCGGGCACGTCCGGCACCGACAGTCCGTCCAGCAGCACCTCGCCGGTGGTGGGCCGGTACAGCCCGCCGATCAACGACAGCGCGGTCGACTTGCCCGCGCCGTTCTCGCCCTGCAGCGCGATCCGCTCCCCGGCATGGATCTCCAGGCTCAAGTCCCACAGCACCGGACCGCGTCCGTAGTCGAGCCCGACGTTGCGCAGCTCGATCTCGCCCCTGACCCGCTCCGGCAACCCGTCCTCGGGAAGCAGGTGGTCGCGCGGCTGGTCGAGGATCGCCGCGACCCGCTCGGCCGACGCCGCGCCCTGGGTGAAGCTCGGCGCGAGCTTGGCCAGCGACTTCATCGGGGAGACCATGTTCTTCAAGTAGGTGGTGGCCACCACGAGCACGCCGACCTCCCACCAACCGACCAGCGCCCCGTAGCCGCCGACGAACAGCAGCCCCGCCGTCCCGAACGCCGCGATGACCTGCAGCACCGGGCTGAACTGGGCACTCAGATCCACCGAGCGCAGCCCCAGCCGCAGCACGTCCCGGTTGTCCTCACCGAACCGCTGCTCCTGGGTGTCCTGGCTGCCGAACGCGTGGATGGTGCGCATGCCCTGCAACGACTCGGTGACAAACCCGGTCAGCCTCCCCACCGCGGCGCGCCGTTTTCGGGACGTTTGGCGGGTCAGGCGGGCGTAGTGGTTGGCCACCAAGAACACCAGCGGAGCCACGCACAGCCCGATCAGCCCGAGCCGCCAGTCCAGCGCGATCAGGAACGCCGCCGTCCCGAACAAGGTCAAGATGGCGGGGAAGAGGGTGGAGAAGAGGTCGACCAGGCTGTCCTCGATCTTGCCGGTGTCCTGGATGACCCGGGTGGTCAGCTCCCCGATCGACTGCCGGTCATGAAATCCCATCGGCAACCGGTCGATGTAGGAGAACACATCGGTGCGGATCCGGGAGGTGATCCGCTCCCCGGCACCGTTCATGATCCGATCACCCAAGTAGTCGAACAGCGCCGAAAAGGCCGTGATGACGAGTGTCGCCACCGCCGCGACAGCCAGCATCGCCACCGCCGAACCACCGAACCAGTCCGCAAAGTACGCGAGCACCCCGGTCTGCTTGTTCTTGTGCTGCAAGCCGTTGATCACCAACGCCAGCGGCCACGGCGCCGCCAGGTCCGCCGCCAGCTCGCAACCCCGCATCGCCGTGCCCAGCAGCAGCGAACGCAGCTCGGCCCGACCGTACTCACGGAACCGCCACAGCTGCCGCAACGTCCCGATGTCCGGCACGTCGCCCGGGCGGGACGCGCCGATCTCGGCGGCGTCGGTGCTGCCCTTCGCTCTGGTCACCGGCAGGGTCATCGCGCCCTCCATGAATCCTCATGGTCGGATCGTCTTGTGCGTGTCGGCCAGGGCGAACAAGGAGTCATCGAGGCCAGATCCAGCAACGACTTCCGGCGGCGTGACCGACGACTCGTGACTAGAGCATCATTCCACCGGAGCGGCTGCCAGGACAGATCCTCAAACCAGCAAGAAGGGTGTCAACCGCTCGGGACAAACCCCGGCGCAGCGTCCGTTTGCCCGAAGCCGCCTCCGCGAGCGGCTCACTCCTGCGCGTGCCTCGTGACCCATTCGACGAACGGGCGCCCGGCCCGCCAGTCCTCACGCACCCGTTCGAGCAGCCCGGCGGTGTGGATGAACGGCTCGAAACCGTACGACCTGCCCAGGGTCATCGACTTGTGCCGCAGCAGGTCGATGCGCGGGTGGTCGGCGTCGTACCCGCGGGGCGTCGTCTTCAGGGTCTCGCCGCCGAGGTCCCAGCCCTGCTTCACCATCTTGTTCAGGATCCGGCGCAGCTGCGGTCCGCTCCTGTCGTCGGCGACCGCCTCACGGATCGCGGCGAGCCGCGGCGTGCTCGCCTCGTAGAAGCCGACCCCGACCCGGACGCCCGCCGCGCCGACCTGGACGTACCACCCGGTCGACGGGCCGGACGGCACGAAAGCACCCTGATGGGTCTTGTACGGCGTCTTGTCCTTGGCGAACCGCACGTCGCGGTAGGGCCGGAACACCTTCGCGGCCCCGAACTCCGGCTCCAGCGCCGCCACCAGCGCGGTCATCGGCGCCTTCACGGCCGCGTCGTAGGTGTCCTTGTGCGCGGTCCAGAACGACTTCGTGTTGTCCATCTCGAGGTCGTCGTAGAAGTCGAGAGCCGCCACCGGGAAGCCCTCGAACGTCGCGGTGTCAGCCATGTCGCGAGGATAGATGTCAGGACGTGAACCGGGTGACGGGGTTGTCCGCGAGGACGCAGTCGATCCGGTCGCGCAGGGTCTGCTGCATCGTCGGGAGGTCGGCCGCCGGGAACCACCGGACCGCGAGCGACTCGTCGTCCCCGACCTGCGCGTCGCCCGACACGAAGGTGCAGGCGAACGTGTGGTCGAGGTACGTCGCCCGGTCGCCGTTCACGTGCGTCATGGTCGGCAGCGCCTGCACCCAGGCCAGCCGGTCGACGGTCACCTCGACCCCCGTCTCCTCCAGCACCTCGCGCCGGGCCGCGACGCCGGGGTCCTCGCCCGGGTCGACGATCCCCGTCACCGGGGCCCACTCGCCGGTGTCCGAACGCTGCACCAGCAGGACGTCCGCCCCGCGTCGTACCACCGCGGTCACACCCGGCAGCCACAGCTCGGCGGTGCCGATGTGCCGGCGCAGGTCTCGGACGAAGTCGGGGATCGGCATGTGACCGACCCTAGGCGCGTTGGGAAAGGCCGCGGACGCAGAGTCGACCAACACGCCTGAGGTCGTGCGCTGCTGTGAAATAGTCACGCGGATGAGGGATTCGACCCCCGCCTCAGCCTCGGGACCGGGTGAGGGACCCGTCTCCGCGGGCGGACCTGCCTTCCTCCGCGCCTCCCTGCCGGTCCGGGGGCTGATCGTGGCCACCGTGCTCGCTGCGCTGGTGCTGCCGTTCGTGCTCCGGCCGTGGGGGCAGACGACCACCAAGAACCCGCTCGCCGCGACCCTGGTGTCGCTGCTCGTCATCTGCGTGCTCAACGTCGAGATCGGCCGGCTCCTCGAAGGCGGCCGGTCCGACAGCCAGCGTCCCCACAAGGCCTTGTCGGCGTGGGGCTTCTGCTCGGTGCTGCTGCTGCCGCTGCCCTACGTGCTCCCGGTCACGGCGGTCGCCTACGCGCACGCCCGCTGGCGCGGCATGCGGGTGCCGTTGTGGAAGTGGGTCGGCTCCGCGTCGTACGTCGTCCTGGCCAGCGTCGCGGCCGGGATCACGGCCCGGCAGGTGCACGGACCGGACCCGAACTGGATGCAGGGGCAGGGCGGCCTCGGGCTGCTCGCGACCTGCCTCGCTGCCGCGGTCTTCCTGGCCGTGGAGACGGTGCTGTTCCACGGCAGCGCCTACCTGAACCACGCGGACGACGAGGAGTGGCTGCGTCGCACGCTGGCCGGCCGGTCGTTCTACGGCATCGAGGCCAGCGTGCTGCTGATGGGTGCCCTGTCCGCGGCCGTGTGGACCGCCGGCGCGTGGTTCGAGCTGCTGCTGGTGCCGGTCTACGTGCTCGCCCAGCGGGCGGTCCTCCACGAGCCGCTGCGGGAGCGCGCCGAGACCGACGGCAAGACCGGGCTGCTGCGGTTCGAGCCGTGGCGCCGGCTCGCGGTGGCCGAGCAGCGACGCTGCACCGCGAAGAAGCGGGCGTGGAGCGTGGCCTTCGCGGACCTCGACCACTTCAAGCAGTACAACGACTCCTACGGGCACCTCACCGGCGACGCCGCGCTGGCCGCGGTGGCCGGAGTGCTCCGCGGACAGCTGCGCTCCCGTGACCTCGTCGGTCGTTTCGGGGGCGAGGAGTTCTGCGTGTTCCTCCCCGACACCCCGGCGGAGGAGGCCCGGACCGTCGCCGAGCGTGTGGTGAGCGCGGTCGCCTCCTGCACGCTGCCGGAGAGCGGCGCCCGGACCACCATCAGCGTCGGCGTCGTGAGCTTCGACCCCGGCGCCGAGGTCGAGGAGCTCGTCGACGCGCTCACCGCCGCGGACCGGGTGCTGTTCCGGGCGAAGCTCGACGGCCGCAACCGGGTCGTGGCCTGCCGCGTGGTCGCCGGGGACCGCGACTGGCTCGCCGGTGTCGGTGTGCCCGACTGACCGGCGTCTGCTTCGATGAGGCGGTGCCGACCCCCACGACCATCAGCGTCTTCGACGACCAGCAGCGGGCCTGGCGGGAGTACACCGCCTCGCCGTGGGCCCGGATCCGCTACGCCGTGGTGGCCGAGTCGCTGCGCCGCAACCTCGACGCGCTGGACCAGGAGCGGCTGCGCGTGCTCGACGTCGGCGGTGGTGACGGTCTGGACGCGCTGCCGCTCGCGCAGGCCGGCCACGACGTGACGCTGCTCGACCCGTCGGAGCCGATGCTCGCCCAGGCCCGCGAGTCCGCCGACCGCCTCGGCGTGGCCGACCGGGTGCGGACCGTGCCGGGCTCGCTCGACGACCTGGCGTCCCTCGGGGACGGGTGGGACGTGGTGCTGTGCCACTTCGTGCTGCGCTACCGGCCGGCCGACACGGTCGACGTACCCCGGCTGACGGCGGCGGTCCGACCCGGCGGTGTGCTGTCGGTGCTCGACGCGAACCCCGCCGGCGCGGTGCTCGGCCGAGCCGCCCGGCAGGGGCCCGCCGCGGCGCTGGACCTGCTCGCCGGGGACCGCCTGCACAGCGTGGTGTTCGACGAGGACACCCGCAAGATCACCGACACCGAGATGCGGAAGGCGCTCGAGGACGCCGGGTGCGAGGTGATCGCGCAGTACGGCGGCCGGGTGGTCAACGACCTGCTCACCGACGACGCGGCCAAGCAGGACCCGGCCTACTTCGACGACCTGCTGCGTCTCGAGCTCGCGCTGTGCGACCGCGAGCCCTTCAACCGGATCGGCCAGTTCTGGCAGCTCGTGGCGACCCGGATCTGACATGGCCCGGCTGCTGCTGCTCAACGGACCGCCCGGCATCGGGAAGTCGACCCTGGCCCGCCGGTGGGCCGACGACCGGCCGGGGACGCTGTGCCTCGACGTGGACGTGCTGCACGGGTTCCTCGGCGGCAGCGCCGGGCGCTTCGCCGAGAACGGCGAGGTGGTCCGGCCGCTCGCGCTGGCGATGGTGACCACCCACGTGCGCGGCGGCCGGGACGTGGTGCTGCCGCAGTACCTCGGCCGGACCGGAGAGATCGCCCGCTTCGAGGAGGCCGCCCGCGACGGCGGTGCGTCCTTCGCGCACGTGGTGCTGATGGACGACGAGGACGCAAGCGTGCGGCGCTTCGAGGCACGGGGCGACGAGGGCTGGCACGCCGAGGTCAGGAGCATCGTCGCGGACCACGGCGGTGAGACATTCCTGCGCACGATGCACCGACAGCTGCGCGTGGTGATGGCCGAGCGGCCCGAGGCCGTCGAGGTGCCCAGCGTGGACGGCGACCCGGACGCGACGTACGCCGCCCTGCTGGCCGCGCTCGACGGGACCGAGCACGAGACGGAGGAGCGATGAGCGGACCCTGGCTGCCGGACGGGTGGGACCACCCGACCCGCGTGGACCTGTCCACCGGACACCACCTGCGACCGATCCGGGCCGACGACACCGAGCTCGACATGGTCGCCGTGATGAGCTCGCAGGAGCGGCTGTTCTCGATCTACGGGAAGGCCTGGGGCTGGCCGCCGTCGACGATGACGGCCGACCAGGACCGCGAGGACCTGCAGCACCACGCCGACGAGATGGAGCGGCACGCGTCCTTCAACTACGCGCTGTTCGACGCAGACGAGACGGTGCTGCTCGGCTGCGTCTACATCGACCCGCCGTCCAAGGTCGGCGACGCGGACGCGGAGATCTCCTGGTGGGTGGTCGACTCCTGCGTCGGCACCGACGTCGAGGCGGCGCTCGACGCGCTCGTGCCGCGGTGGATCGCGGAGGACTGGCCGCTGGCGCACCCGCGGTATGTCGGCCGCGACCTCACCTGGGACGAGTGGGTCGCGCTCGACGACCTCGCCTGATCTCTGACTGCGGACGATGTCGGACGGACGATTCCTTGTTGCACCCGGTGCGGCAGGTGGCTGACGGGGCCCGTGAACCAGGCGTGGTCGTCGCCGCGGGCGTACCGTTGGCAGCGTCTCTCGGTGACCCTGCGACCCGAGGACGCGAATTGCGGATGAGCAGTGACCGCTCCGCACAGCTTCTCGGCGCCGGTCTCGCGGCCCTCTGGCTGGTCGTCCTCGTCATCATCGACCTGGCTATCCCCGGCACGGCAGTCGTCCTCTCCCCGCTGTTCGCCCTGGCACCACTGATTGCCTGCGCCGTCCTCCCCGCGCGGGCCACCGCGGCCGTCGCCGTCGCTGCTGTGGCCGCGGCGATCGCCTCCGGCTGGTGGAACCACACGTCAGGCAGCCCACAGCATCTGGTCCGGATCGCCGAGCTGCTCCTCATCGGTGCCGCCGCAGTCGTCATCTCGGTCGTCCGCGTACGCCGGGAACAACGACACGCACGGGTCGTCGCGATCGCCGAGGTGGCGCAGCGGACCATTCTGCCCACCCTTCCGAGCCTGGTCGGCCAGGTGGCCCTCGCCGCCCGCTACCAGTCCGCGGCGCAGGACGCGGTCGTCGGCGGGGACCTCTACGACTGCTACCACTCCGCGGAGCGCGTGCGGTTCCTGGTCGGGGACGTGCGCGGCAAGGGCATCGCTGCGGTGGAGCAGTCCGCCCGGGTCATTCGCGCGTTCCGCCAGGCCGCCGGCACCAAGACCATGCTGTCGGCCCTCGCCCAGGACATGAGCGAGTACCTGGCGCCGTTCTTCGACGACGAGGAGTTCGTGACCGCGCTGCTCGTCGACGCATCCGAGCCCACCGAGATCACCCTCGTCAGCTGCGGCCACCCGCCACCCATGCTCGTCCGGCCCGATGGCCGCACGTCGCTCCTGGACGTTCCCGCGGGGCTGCCGCTCGGCCTGGGCGACATGTACGACGCAGTCACCGTGCCCTGGGCTCCGGGTGACCGGCTGCTGATGTACACCGACGGCCTCAGCGAGGCCCGCGACGCGCGTGGCCAGTTCCTGGATCTGCCCAGCCTCGCGCCACTGCTGATCGCTGAGCCGGTCGAGGATGCGCTCAACGCCGTGCTCCACGCTGTGCGTCGGCACGTCCCGAGCGGCCGTCTGACCGACGACCTGGCCGTCATGCTGCTGGAGAGCTCCGCGACCGCCCGGGTGGCACCGGCCGACCCAGGGCAGGCGGCGCACAAGCTTCCCGTGTTCCCCGTTGACCCAGCCCCCACGATGACGACGCGGCCGCCACGCACAGTGGCGCGCAACGGGGACACGCCCAGTCAGGGGATGACGAGGGTGGCCCGGACCATGCAGTGGTCGGACGGGATCACACCGGTCACCATCAGCGAGGTCGGGTCGTAGTCCACGACCGTCTTCCAGTCCTTGACCTCGAGCGAGTTGGTCGCGAACACCCAGTCGATGTTGTTGCCGATCTTGGTCGCGGGCGCGTCGTCGTAGGAGAACGTGCGCACGTCCCGCCGGAACCCGTTCGAGGAGCTCACCCAGGCGTTCTCCAGCGTCCGGGCCCGCGGCGACGCGACGGCGGAGCTGTTGAACTGCTGGTCGAGCACGTCGCCGTACCCCTCGCTCTGCATGCGCGGCAGCATCTCCGCCGACCAGTCGCTGAACTTCGTCGAGTTGAAGTCGCCGACCACGACCACGGGCCGGCCGTTCTTCAGCAGGTTCACCCGGGCGATCAGCTCACGCCACTGGGCGACCCGGACACCGGTGTCGTAGGAGTCGAGGTGGGTGTCCGCGAAGAAGAGCTCGCCGCCGGTCGCCCTCACCCGGAACACGCCCCAGGCCAGGTAGCGGTCGATCTTGCCGGCGGCCTGCGCCGCGTACTTCATCGAGCCCTGCGCGACGAGCTCCAGCCGGTCGGTGTCGTAGATGATCCGGGTGCTGTTGGAGGCGCCGCGGTAGGTCGCCACGCAGTCCGCGGAGCTGGTCGCCCTCAGGCAGTTGTAGGAGCTGGTGTTGGTCACCGCGTAGTGCACCCCGCGCGCCGCGAGCGCGCCGACCAGGTCGTCGTACTGCGTGCTGCCGTAGTCGAGGCTGCTCGCGTACGTCGTGCTCTGGTTGGCCTCCTGGAGACCGACCACGTCCGGGTGCTCCGCGAGGATCTGGCTGACGACGACCGGGCGGCGGGTGCGCCAGGTGGTCTGCTCGCCCGAGGCGGACGCGTCGTTGTTGACCCCGAAGAGGTTGAAGCTGGCGACCCGCACGTCCGCGGGTCCGGTGCTCGTGCCGGTCGGGGCCGGGGTGGACGACGGCCACACGACCGGTGCCGGCGCGGTGGGGGCCGCCGGGGTAGCGGTGCGGCCGGACGGGTAGGTCCGGGCGGTGAACGCGCTCAGCGCGGCGCCCGAGCGGGGGTTCACCACCCGCACCCGGAACCAGTAGCGGGTCGCCGCCCTGAGCGACCGCAGCGTCGTCGTGGCCCGGGTGGTCCGGACCGACTTCGCGCCACGCATCGAGGAGGTGGGGGCGTACTGCACCTGGTAGGCACGGGCACCGCGCGGCGCCGTCCAGCGGACCGCGATGGTCGAGGTCGTCACGGCCGCGGCGCGGACGCTCTTCGGGGTCTTGAAGCGGTACGTCGCGTCGGCCGGACCCACGACCGCGAGGGAGAGGGCCAGGGCGCAGGCGAGAGCGAGCAGCACACGCACGGCACGAGTGGTCATGACAACGCCCCAGGTCGTTCGAGATGCGGCGCGCACCCCCCTGGCACGCGGACGCGGTCGGGACAACCCGACTGGGGAGAGTGTCGGCAGCGCGGAGGCCCGGCTTGAGCCGCGGACCCGGAGCGGGGGAGTGGAGCGGATGACGAGACTCGAACTCGCGACATCGACCTTGGGAAGGTCGCGCTCTACCAACTGAGCTACATCCGCCTGCCCCGTTGCCGGGACGACCGGAATAGTACCCGGTGAACGTCAGGGAGCGGACGCCAGCCACTCCGCGGGGTCGACGGTCCGGTTGCGCTGGTGGATGCCGTGACCGCCGTACGGGTAGTCGGCGGCGCCGGGGTCGCTGGCCGCGTCGAGGCGCGCGGTCTCCTCCGCGGACAGGTGCAGACCGGCCGCGCCGAGGTTGTCCTTCAGCTGCTCCATCGTCCGGGCGCCGAGGATCACCGACGTGACGGCCGGGCGGTCGACCAGCCAGGCCAGCGCGACCTGTGCCATCGAGACGCCGCGGCCCTCGGCCACCTCGCGGACCGCGTCCACCACGTCCCACGTGCGCTGCTTCGAGGAGCGCCGGTCGTAGGCCTCGACGCCGCGCGTGGGGTCCTCGCCGAGCCGGGTGGCGCCGGTCGGGCGCTCGTCCTGGGTGTACTTGCCGGTGAGCCAGCCACCGCCCAGCGGCGACCAGGGCAGCAGCCCGAGGCCGGCGTCCAGGCAGGACGGCACGATCTCCCACTCGAGCTCGCGGACCAGCAGGTTGTACTGCGGCTGCAACGTCACCGGCGAGGCCCAGCCGCGCTCCTTGGCGAGGGCGACGGTCTTCTGCACCTGCCAGCCGGTGTAGTTGGACAGGCCGACGTAGCGCACCTTGCCCTGCCGGACGAAGTCGTCGAGGGTGCCGAGGGTCTCCTCGAGCGGCGTGACCGGGTCCCACGAGTGCACCTGGTAGAGGTCGACGCTCTCGACGCCCAGCCGGCGCAGCGAGTCGTCCAGCGCCCGCTGCAGGTGTCGACGGGAGAGGCCGAGGTCGTTGACGTCGTCGCCCATCGGGAAGCGGCCCTTGGTGGCCAGCACCACGCGGTCGCGCTCCGCCGGGTCCGCCTTGGCGAGCCACCGGCCGATGATCTCCTCGGAGGTGCCGGCGGTGTAGACGTCGGCGGTGTCGACCAGGTTGCCGCCCGCCTCGACGAAGGCGTCGAGCTGGGCGTGCGAGCCCGGCTCGTCGGTCTCCTTGCCGAAGGTCATCGTGCCGAGGGTCAGGGACGAGACGGCACATCCGCTGCGGCCGAGGGTTCGGTAGTCCATGGCCTCCACCCTGCCCGGGGGCTCAGGCCTTGCCAACCGCGGGTCCACGGTATTGGGTGCAGTGACACAGGTCACTCTCGGGAAGTAGGCCCCATGCGTCGCACCCCCCTTGTCGCTGCCGTCCTGTCCAGCGCCCTGGCGCTCCCGCTGACCGGGATGTCGCCGGCCGCGAGCGCGCCGGCCCCCGACGACCCGACGGCGAGGGCCCTGCGCTCGCCGGAGCTGAGCACCACGACCCGGCTGGCCGACCGGCGCAGCCTGGTGGTGGGGGACCGGTTCTACGAGATGGGCGCGGAGGACGGCAGCTACCCCGCGACCGGGTTCCACACCCGCGGTGAGATGGGCGGCTTCTGGACGCCACCGATCAAGCTCCTCGACGGGCTCTGGTTCAACGTCAACGGGCACTGGCTGGGCAGCCACCGCTACACCAGCGGGTGGGGCTACCAGCGGATGACGCTCGGCACCGTCGACGGCGTCAAGGTCACCCGCACCGACTTCGCGCCGGACGGCGTCCGCGCCGGGCTCGTCGGCCTGCGGTTCTCCAGCGCCAAGGCGGTGAAGCTCTCGCTCGACGTGGACGCCCACTCCGAGCTGATGAAGGTCTACCCGTGGGGTGAGACCACGCCGAGCCAGACCGACTACAACCTCGCCGACACGGTGCAGGCCGACGCCAAGGGTCTGCTGTTCCGCGAGCAGGGCACCCCGTCGGTGCCGAACGCGGAGGCCCACGACTACGCCGCCGTCGTCGGCTCGTCGGCCACCCCGAAGGCGACCAGCACGACCGGCGCCCACCGCGGGCCGCAGGGCGCGGTGATCTGCCCGGCGTCCGGCCCGAGCGCACCTCCGCAGCCGGACCGCTGCGACGACACGGCGTACGGCAAGGGTGCGGGTGGCGGCCTGTCGTACGACGTCCAGGTGCCCGCCGGCGGGAAGACGGTGTGGATCGCCGTCGCGGGCAGCGACCGGGGCGTCACCGAGGCGAAGGCCGCGCAGGCCGCGGCGCTGAAGAACCCGGTCGGGCTGCTCCGGGCGAAGCTCGCGCACGGCCGGGCCGCGGAGCGGCACACCCGGGTCTCGCTGCCCGGCGACCGGCTGCTGCAGCGCAGCGTCACCTGGAGCAAGCAGAACCTCGTCGAGTCCGTGCAGGAGGCTCGCAACCTCCAGGTCCGCGTGACCAACGCCGGCAAGACCTACCCGGCGTCCCAGGGCACGGTCGCCAAGGCCCGCTGGATCGGCGCCGGGTGGCCGGACTACCCGTGGCTGTTCGCGACGGACGGCGAGTACACCGGCTTCGCGGCCGTCGCCGCCGGCCAGTTCACCGCGATCAAGAACCACCTGCGGGCGCTGCGTGACGTCAGCGAGGTGACCAACGGCACCAGCGGCAAGGTCGTCCACGAGGTGACGCCCGACGGGCAGGTCTACTTCGGCGCCAACAGCGACCCCGGCAACACCGACGAGACCGCGAAGTTCCCGAGCATCGTCGCGCTGGTGTGGCGGTGGACCGGGGACGACAGGTTCCGCGACGACATGTACGCCTTCAGCGTCCGGAACATGAGGTACATCTTCCGCGAGCTCGACGCCGACAACGACGGCTGGCCCGAGGGTCTCGGCAACGTCGAGCGCGAGGGCATGGGCGAGGAGAAGCTCGACAACTCCGTCTACACGATCCGCGGCCTGCGTGACCTCGCCGACATGGCGTCGTCCAAGGGCGACACCGCCACCGCGCGGTGGGCGAACGGCAAGGCCGCGGGCATGGAGTCGCGGTTCGACGCCTCGTGGTGGTTCGGCTCCACCGCCGACCAGTTCGCCGACTCGCTGCGCAACCCGGACAACACCAAGGTCTTCCAGCGGCACTGGATCGGGGTCACGCCGGTCGAGGCGGAGATCAGGCGTCCCGGCCGGCCCGCCGGTCCGCTGGCTCCGCTCGGCCACGCGCGGGCGCTGGTGAAGAAGCGGCAGACCGCCTGCTACACCGGTCAGTACGGCCTGTTCCACACCGGCACCGGGGCGACCTCGTCGGCCGACGGCAACTCGGGCGCGACCTGTGACACCGCCACGTCGTCGGTCAAGGCCGAGCGGGCGGTCTTCACGCTGAACACCGCGATCATGGCGGTCGCCGAGGCCGCGCTCGGCCGGATGGCGCCGTCGCAGCTCAAGCGCTACACGACCGGCAACGCGAAGGTCCAGGTCGTCCCGGCGGTGTGGGAGATCCCCGGCGCGATGCCGGAGATCTCGCCGTCGCCGGACTTCGGCTCGAACCTGGAGAAGAAGTTCACCGAGCGGTCCAGCGGGCTGCAGGCGTGGGGCGCCTACGGGATCCTCTGGCCGGTCGTGCACTACCAGCTCGGCGTCAGCCCGGACGCCGGACGCCACCGGTTCACGGTCGTGCCGCAGATCCCGTCCGGGCAGTACAAGGTCGCCGGCCGCGACATCCGGATCGGCACCGGCGCCGTCAACGTCACCGCCCTGCGCGGCAACGGCCGGCTGGAGACGATCGTGCGGCAGAACCGGCACGACCGGCTCACCATCGGCGCGCTGCTGCCCACCGGCAAGCACGTGAGGTCGGTCCGGCTCGACGGGCGCAAGGCGACGTACCGCGTGGTGTCGACCGCTCGCGGCCGCCAGGTCCGCGTCAACGGTGGGAAGGGTCTCGGCGTCACCGACCTGGTCGTCCGCTTCCGCTGACCGTCCGCCGACCTGTCAGGCGCTCACGTTGCTCCGGCGACGTCAACGCCTGACAGGTCGGTGAGGGCGGACGGGCCGGTAGGGTCACGCTCGTGCTGCTCTCCGACCGCGACATCCTCAGCGAGATCGACGCCAAGCGCGTCGCCCTGGACCCCTTCGACGAGGCGATGGTGCAGCCGTCGAGCGTGGACGTCCGCCTGGACCGGTTCTTCCGGGTGTTCGAGAACCACAAGTACCCGCACATCGACCCGGCGCAGGACCAGCCCGACCTCACCCGGCTGGTCGAGCCGGAGGCGGACGAGCCGTTCATCCTGCACCCCGGCGAGTTCGTCCTCGGGTCGACGTACGAGGTCGTCACGCTGCCCGACGACGTGGCCGCCCGGCTGGAGGGCAAGTCGTCGCTCGGCCGGCTCGGCCTGCTGACCCACTCGACCGCCGGGTTCATCGACCCGGGCTTCTCCGGCCACGTGACGCTGGAGCTCTCGAACGTCGCGACCCTGCCGATCAAGCTGTGGCCAGGGATGAAGATCGGCCAGCTCTGCTTCTTCCGGCTGTCGTCGCCGTCCGAGCACCCCTACGGGTCGGACAAGTACGGCTCCCGCTACCAGGGCCAGCGCGGCCCGACGCCGTCCCGCTCGGCCCTGAACTTCCACCGCACCGAGGTGTGAGTCCCCGAAATCGCCTCGGGAGGCTGTCGGGCTCGGTCAGACTGGACCCGCGAGGTAAAGAATCCGGCGGGGGAGGGTCCATGGGTGACGTCGTACGTCGCTGGGCCGAGCCGGTGCCGGAGCACGAGGCGCGGGTGCTCACGGGGGCGTGTGTCGCGGCGACCGTCGTCCTGCTGTTCTGCCTCGCCGTGCCGTTCAGCCCGACCGCCCCGCTGCGGCTGACCGCCGCCCTGGTGGTCGTGTCCGCGGTCCTGGCGATCGGCCTCTTCGCGGCCCGGCGCCGGCTGCCGGTGGCGGTCGTGCACGGCTTCGTGGCGCTCGCCATCACACTCGTCGGCGTCTGCGTCGGCACGGCCACCACGGCGGTGGGGGCCGCCGTCACGGCGTTCGGGTTCGTGTGGCTGGCGATGTACGTGGCGTGGTTCCACCCCGGCAGCGCGGTGCGGGTGCACACCGCGACGATCGGAGCCGGGCTGCTCGCCGGTCTGTGGGCGAGCGACGCCCCGGCGCTGTGGCAGACCTGGTTCTTCGTGATGGCCTGTGTCGGCGGTGTGGCGCTGACGCTCGACGTGCTGGTCCGCCGGCTCCGGCGCGCCGCCGACCACGACCAGCTGACGGGCTTGCGCAACCGTGCTGCGTTCCTCACCGCTGCGGAGCGGGCGATGGTCCCTGCGCACCGCCGCAAGGGGGCGGTGACGGTTGCCGTCATCGACCTCGACGACTTCAAGACGGTGAACGACCGCGACGGCCACGCCGCCGGCGACCGGCTGCTGGTCGAGCTGGCCCACAGCTGGGACGCGGCGATCCGCCCGACCGACCTGCTGGCCCGCTACGGCGGCGACGAGTTCGTGCTGCTGATGCCGGACACCACGGCCGCGCAGGCCCGCGAGCTGCTGGACCGGCTGGCCGGCGCGAACACGGACTCCCGCTGGACCGCCGGTGTCGCGCAGTGGGGCGGAGAGCCGCTGGAGGGCTGGATCGCCGCCGCGGACCGGGACCTCTACCGGCGCAAGGCGTCCCCGCGCGGGGAGCGTCCGGCCCGGCCGCTGGTCGGCTGACCCCGGACACGGAAGGGCCCGCTGCGCCGTGGTGGTGCGCAGCGGGCCCTCCGGTCGGTGAGGGTCAGCCGTCGAGACGGTCGGCCATCCGGTGCAGCCGGACGGCCAGCGCGTGCCGGCCGTGCGGTCGACGTGCACCGGGGAGGCGGGAGCGCTGTGCGGAGGCGACCCGCTCGGCGATCTGCTGGCTGGCGAGGCGATCGGTGAAGTAGCTGAACTCAGACATGGTGCCGGTTCCTCTCGGTCGATGCGGGTCGGTGGGTGCTGTCGATGCTGTCGATGCTGTCGGGGCGGGGGCGCCGGGCGCTTGACCGTCCTTGCGGAGCGGACCTCGGCGGTTCGTCGTCGGGCGTGATCGCCCAGAGCCAGGTCACCCTCACAGCTGCTCCAGGTAGACGGAGCCGCTGCCGGTCTTGGCGCGCAGCTCGAGGTACTCCTGGCCCTCGGCCGGCTCGCCGACACCCTGGAGGCCGTTGTGCACCTGGCCGGAGCCGCTCTGGATGTCGGTCCACACCGGGACACCGGCGGGGATGCCGACCCGGACATCGCCGGAGCCGGTCTTCGCGACGAGCTGGCCGCGGCTGGCCTTCTCGACGAAGATCCCGCCGGAGCCGGTGCGCAGGGCGGCGTCGCCGCTGGCCTCGCGGACCCGGAGGTCGCCCGACCCGGTCTTGGCCATGACCTCGGCCGCCACCGCGCCGAGCCGGACGTTGCCGGAGCCGGTGGTGACGCTGGCGGCGCCGCCGAGGTCACCGAGCTCGATGTCGCCGGAGCCGGAGCCCACCCGGAGGTCGCGCTCGACGCTGCCCAACGTCACGTCGCCGGTGCCTGTCTGGATGTCGGCGTCGCCGGCCACGGACTCCAGCCGCACCGAGCCGGAGCCGGTCTTGACCGACACCGTGCCGAGCTCGCCGTGGGCGGTGAGGTCGGCGGAGCCGAGCTTGGTGACGACGCGGCTGCCGGTGGGCAGCGACACGTGCACGTCGAGGCCGGTGCGGCCGCCGAACAGGCCGCCGAGCCGCGGGGGAGCGGTGACGTGCACCTCGTCGCCGCGCTGCTCGACGACGACGTCGTCGGCTCCGTCCCCGGTGACCTCGACCGCGGTCTCGGCGACGGCCGACGCGTGCAGCACGACGCTGCCGGAGCCGATCGCCACGAACAGCGAGATCGCGTCCGGGGTGCTGAAGGTCTTCTGCATGGTGGTCTCCGATTCAGGGTGTGCTCGACTGCCGAGCCGGCGTCGCCGGTCGGTGGCGGGTGGGGGTGCTGGTGGTGGTGCGGGGCTAGATCCAGCCGGTCATGCGCTTGGAGCCGCGGGCTCGCCCGGTCGGGAAGCCCTGGCTGTCGAGGAACGGGATGCTCGAGAGGTCCACGTCGACGTGCACCGCGCGCTCGCGGGTCGCCGCACGGACCACGTTGACGATCCAGCTGTTGAGCGAGTGCCCGCCCTTGGCGGCGAGCTCCTCGGCCTTGTACTTCACCGACTCCGGGATCCGCAGGGTGATCCGGGCCAGCGCGTCGTCGTCGCCCTCCTCGGTGTCCTCGGCGCCCGGCGGCGTCGGGGGCTGCGGCGGGGCGGGCGGCTGCAACGGCATGGTGGGTACGTCGACCACGAACTCGGGCTCACGGCCGCGGAGCCGGACGTCGACCGAACCGGTGGGCAGCTCGCTGGTGATCTCGGCGGCGGCCTGCGACAGGGCGTCCATCAGGGCGAGCCGGACGGCCGGGTCCAGGGCCAGCGCGAGCCGCTCGGCGGCGGCCTTGGCCTCGGGGCCGCCCGCCTCGGCGGCGGCCGCGAGGTCGTGCCGGAGGCTCTCGACGTAGGGGGTGATGTCCATGTGCATCATCCTGACACCACAGTGACGTCACGTCAAGCAATGGTGACGTCATTTCTGACATCACGCGATGTCAGGCGGCGTCAGGTGGGTGTCACAGGCCCCGGACGAAGGCGCGGACCCGACCCTCGTAGGCCCGCGGGTCGGCGTTCCACGAGGCGACGTGATGGGCCCCCTCGACGGCGTCGAGGCGGACCAGGTCGCGGTGGTCGGCGGCCAGCTGCCGGCTCAGCGAGATCGGCACGGTGGTGTCCTCGGTGCCGTGGAAGACCAGCGTCGGCACGTCGAGCCAGCCCGAGTCGTCCGCGTAGTTCACCGCCGACCAGTCCACGCCGTACCTCAGCGTCGCCAGCCGCTTCGCGGTCCAGGTGAGCGCCCCGGGCACGTGCCCGAAGACCGGGAGCGGCCGCTGGCTCGCGCCGTAGGAGACGGTCTCACCGAGGTCGAGCATGGGGGCGTCGAGCACCAGGCCGGCCACCCTCGGGTGGGAGGGAGAGTGCTGGAGGTAGGACGCGATGATGCCGCCGCCCATGCTCGCGCCGACCAGCACCACGCGGTCCGCGCCGTGCTCGGTCGCGAAGTCGACGGCGGTGGCGAGGTCGCGCCACTCGGTCCGGCCGTACTGGTAGCGGTGGGTCGGCTCCTGCGGCGCGCCCACGTCGTTGCGGTAGGTGATCGCCATCGACGGCAGGCCGGCGCGGACGGTCGAGCGCATCAGCCGCAGCATCTCCACCCGGCTCTCACCCTTGCCGTGCACCAGCACCGCCCAGGTGTCGCTGCGGCCCGGGACGAACCAGGCGGGTGCGTCGCCGAGGTCGGTCGGGTAGCTGATCTCGCGGGCCCGTCGGCCCAGCGCCGCCTCGGGGTCGGGGAAGGCGTTGCGGGTCCAGCCCACCGACTCGGTGTCCTGCGGCCGGGTGCCCTGGAGCATCCGGAACTGCCGGGTGATCTCGGCGCCGGGCCCGGACGACGTACCGAAGACCTGGCCGTAGCCGTCCCCGGCGAAGACTCCGAACACGCCGGTCGAGCCGAGCTCGTCACGCCAGGAGGCGGCGTCGTCGACGGCGAGGGTGATGTCGCCGTCGCGGACCCGCGCCGCGGTGAGCACCTCCTCGGGGTGCGCCGGCTCGACGGTGAGCGCGCTCGCGTCGATCTCGCCGGCGAAGTACCAGCCACCCCCGCCGAGGAAGAGCCCGGTCAGCAGCACCAGCAGGACGAGGAGGGAGACGAGGAGGCGGCGCGGCCACCGTCGGCGCCGGCGCGGCGTCGGTGCGTTCCCGTGGGTGGTGTCCTGCTCGACCGCGCTGGTGCTCATGGGTCCAGTTCACACCGTGCGGGACGATTCGTGCCTGAGTAGGCGTACCCGGTCGGCATGGTCGGATCGGGCCATTCCGGAATGAAGACGACGACGGGGCCGCCCGGCTCGCGCCGGACGACCCCGCCTCGGGTCGCGGGTCAGAAGGCCCCGGTGCCGTTGGGTGTGCCCAGGCCGGTCGGGCCGTCCCAGCCGGTGCGGGCGTTGCACCACTGGGTCGTCGGGCAGGTCCCGTTGCTCCCCGTGCTCACGTCGAACAGGTTCGCCGTGTGGCTGTACGGCAGGGCGTTGGCGTAGCCGGCGGTGTTGCCGGACAGTGCGTAGACCGCGGCGATGATCGGCGCCGACTCGCTGGTGCCGCCGACCTGGGCCCAGGTCGAGGCCGACTTGCTGGTCGGGTAGTAGACGGCCATGCCGCCGTTGCCCGGGTCGGCCGCCGCGGACACGTCGGCGATCGCGCGCTTGGCGCAACCGGTGTTCGAGCCGCCGGCCGCGGCCAGGGCGGCGTTCACGGTCGAGCAGCCCGAACCGGCGCCGCTCCACGCGGACTCGGTCCAGCCGCGGGTGGTGCCGGACGCGGCGAAGAGCGAGGTGCCGCCGACCGCCGTGACGTACGTCGAGGAGGCCGGGAAGCTGCCGCCCTGGTAGCCGTTGTCCCCCGTGGACGCGGTCACCGCGATGCCCGGGTGGTTGTAGTAGCTGCCGTACGTCGCGTCGGACAGGTCGCCGCCGCCGTAGCTGTTCGAGACGGCGACCACGCCGGCCTGCTTGGCGGCGGTGCTGACGGCCGTGCCGAGGTCGACGATGGAGGCGCTCTTGGCCTGGACGACGAGGATCTTGCAGTCGGGGCAGATCGCCGACACGGCGTCGACGTCGAGGGCCTGCTCGCCCGCCCAGCCGGTGTTGAAGCGCGGCAGGCTGGTGCCGCCGTTCTGGTCCTTGATGGTCAGGCAGCCGTTCGCGATGGTGCAGGCGGGGAGCCCGAAGTAGGAGCGGTACGTCGCGAGGTCGCGCTCGAGGTTCGGGTAGCCGTAGGCGTCGACGATCGCGACGGTCCTGCCGCCGGAGCTGGTGCCGGTCAGCTTGTAGGCGTCCTTGAGCTGGGCCGGGGTCCTGGCGCCGGGGTTCGGGGTGGCGGTGTTCGGCACCGTGCCCTTGGCGTTGACCAGCACCTTCGACAGACAGCTCGCGACCGTGGCCTGGGTCGAGGCGGCGCACACGCGCTTGGCGTGCAGGCCCGAGGGGGCGGCGTCCGCGGGTGCCCCGGCGGCGAGGGCTCCGAGGAGCAGGGTGCCCGCTCCGAGGGCGGACAGCAGAGTCTTCCTGATCACCGGTTTCGCTCCTGGGTGTCCCGTCGGCCCCCGGCGGCACCTACCGCCCGACGTCTCCGGACATAGCACCTGAAATACGTCTATGGGCGCCATAGCCCATCCGTGCACAGGTGTGCTCTGCACAAACATGCAGAACCCAAGCGATTTCCGGACCGGGCCGTCCCGGAGTCCGGCCGTGAGCCGTCAGCCGCCGGACAGGACGAGGGGCCGCCACCCGACCTGCGGGTGGCGGCCCCTGGCGTCAGGAGCGGCTAGAAGAGCTTGCCCTGGTCGTCCTCGGGCGTGGGCTCGGCGGCCCGGGGCTTCGTGCCGTTGCCTGCGGGTCCCGCCTCGGGCTCGGTCGTCTCGGGCTCGGCCGCCTCGACCTCCGGGTCGGGCTCCTCGGCTGCGGCGGCGTCCGGCCCGACATCCTGCGGGTCGCTCACCGTCTCCTCGGTCTGGGTCACGTCGCCCGGCTCCGGCTCGGCCTGGGTGGCCTCGTCCGTGGGCTCACCGGCGGGTCCCTGCCGGGGGCTCCTCCGTGGGCTCCTCGGGCCGGTCCAGGACGGCCGTCGCGGTGCCGGTCGCGGCGGTCGACGTACCGGGGTCGGCGGAGCTGCTGGGGCCGTCGGGGGTGGCGGCGGCCTGCGCGGCCTCGGCCACCGGGGCGCGCTTCACCGAGGCGAGCAGCATCTGCGCGACGTCGAGGACCTCGACCTCCTCGCGGGCCTTGCCGTCGGCCTGCAGCGAGGTGAGACCGTCGGACAGCATCACCCGGCAGAACGGGCAGCCGACCGCGATCTGGTCCGCGCCGGTGCCGACGGCCTCGGTGGTGCGGTTGAGGTTGATCCGCTCGCCGGTCTTCTCCTCCATCCACATGCGCGCGCCGCCGGCGCCGCAGCAGAAGGAACGCTCGCTGTTGCGCGGCATCTCCTTCATCTCCGCGTTGGGGAGGACGGCGAGCAGCTCGCGCGGCGGGGAGTACACCTGGTTGTGCCGACCCAGGTAGCACGGGTCGTGGTAGGTGATGCTGCGCTTGGCGGTGCCGTTCGTCTCGGCGACCGGGGTCAGCTTCCCCTCGCGGACCAGCCGGTTGAGCAGCTGGGTGTGGTGCACGACCTCGAGCTCGACGCCGAACTCGGCGTACTCGTTCTTCAGCGTGTTGAAGCAGTGCGCGCAGGTGGAGACGACCTTCTTGACCTTGGTCTCCTTGAACACCTCGGCGTTCTGCATCGCGAGCTGCTGGAACACGAACTCGTTGCCGGAGCGGCGGGCCGGGTCGCCGGTGCAGGTCTCGCCGTCGCCGAGGACGGCGAACGTGACGCCGGCCAGGTCGAGCAGCTCGGCGACCGCGCGGGTGGTCTTCTTCGCACGGTCCTCGTAGGCACCGGCGCAGCCGACCCAGAACAGCCAGTCGACCTCGTCGAGGTCCTCGACGTCCGTGCCGACCTGCTTGACCTCGAAGTCGAGGCCCTTGGCCCAGTCCATGCGCGCGTTCGGCGACATGTTCCAGGGGTTGCCCTTGTTCTCCAGGCCCTTGAACAGCTGGTTGAGCTCGGCGGGGAAGTTCGACTCGACGAGCACCTGGTAGCGGCGCATGTCCATGATGTGGTCGACGTGCTCGATGTCGACGGGGCACTGCTGGACGCAGGCGCCGCACGACGTGCAGTTCCACAGCACCTCGGGGTCGATCACCGCGCCGCCGCTGGGCAGCGTCGGGTCGCCCTCGGTCGCACCGACCAGCTCGCGCTCGGCCTCGGCCTTGACGTGGTCGGGGAGGGCGTCGCGCTCGGACTCGTCGGCGAGGAGGTACGGCGCCTTGGTGTAGGCGTGGTCACGCAGGTTGGTGATCAGCAGCTTGGGGGACAGCGGCTTCTCGGTGTTCCAGGCCGGGCACTGGCTCTGGCAGCGCCCGCACTCGGTGCACGAGGTGAAGTCGAGGATGCCCTTCCAGGCGAAGTCCTCGAGCTTGCCGACGCCGAGAGCCGCGTCCTCGTCGAGGTCCTCGATGTTCTCGAAGTCGATCGGTGCGCCGTTGATCATGATCGGCTGGAGGCCGCCGAGCGCCGTACCGCCGTCCGCCTCGCGCTTGAACCAGATGTTGAAGAACGCGGTGAAGCGGTGCCAGGCCACGCCCATGTTGGGGTTCAGGGAGATCACGATCATCCAGGTGAAGGACACCAGGATCTTGATCATCGCGACGAGGTAGATGACGTTGGCGAGCGCGTTCTCCGACAGCCCGGACAGCGTCTCGCCGATCCAGAACGAGAACGGGTAGTGGAAGGCGTTGGCCGGCTCGTCGCCGTACTGGGAGATGGCGTACTCCGCGCCGCGCAGGATCGCGATGCACAGACCCACCCCGAGGATCACGGCCTCGACGAAGAAGCCCTGCCACATGGTCGAGCCGTAGAACCGGCCCTTCACGCCGCGGGTGCGCTCCTTGGGCCGGGTCGCGCGGTACCCGATGAAGGCCACGATCGCGATCAGCATGCCGACCGTGAACAGCTCGCTGATCCACTCGAAGAGGAAGAAGTGCCCGATCAGCGGGAGCGCGAAGTGCGGGTCGAAGAGCTGGCCGAAGGCGGTCAGCAGCGTGAAGAACAGCAGCCCGAACCCGATGAACACGAACCAGTGACCCGCCCCCATCCAGGTCCACTGGAGCATCCGGGTGTGCCCGAGGGTCTCCTTGAGCATGTTGGTCCAGCGGGCGCCCTTGTCGTCGGTGCGGCCCACGGCCGGCTGCCCGACCTTGATCGTCGCGATGATCGTCCGGATCGCCTTGACGAACAGGGCGATGCCGACGGCGGCGATCGCCAGGGACACCACGATGGCGAGGATCTGCATGAACGCTCCTGGGGGGCGGCGGCTGGTGCAGGCGGGGTCGTCCGAGCGTAGGGCCGGGCGCTTCGTCGCGTCAGGGCCGGGCGCTGTGACAAGGATCTTACCTGCGGGTAACTTCTTGCTCGTCTTGTGGTCCGGCCAGGCTCAGGACGCCGTGCCTGCGCGGACCGAGCGCAGGTGGCCGGTGGGGGAGAACGTCGCGGTCAGCCGCACGGTGGAGCCGTCCCGGCCGCGGGCACAGTAGCCGTACGTGTTGCCGAGGCGGGTGTGCGGCTGGCCCGCGTGCCTGAGCACGTACGTCGACGTGGCGCCGCGTCGCAGGCCGCGAAGGACCGAGGCCTTCTTCAGCGCGCGGGGGTCGCGGCAGGCGTCGTTGCTGACGCCCTCGGCCCGCTCCCACATCTGGAGGTAGGCCTCGGGGCCGCGCGTCATGTCCTTGACGATCGCGTTGCCGGCGAGCTTGCGCAGGTCCTGCACCCAGTCGGGGTAGAGCCCGTAGTGCGCGACGCCGTCCTGGTTGATGTCGTAGACCCGGCTGCCGCTCACCTGCTTGTTCACGGTGACGCCGCCGAGGCCCTTGAACGGGTAGGTGACCGGGTTCTTCGCGCCGGCGCCGCGCGGGTCGCCCTGCGCGCCGAGGCCGTTCATGTCCGCGCCGTAGCCGAAGCCGAAGTAGTAGCGCGGGTCGGCCCACTGCAGGTGCTTGCGCCACTTCTCCACGAAGCCGGTGCTGTCGCCGGCGTAGGGCGTGATGAAGCCGCCCAGCTTGTAGATCCGCGGGTAGGCGTCCGGGGTCGCCCAGGAGTGGCTGGACACGACGCCCGGGTAGTGCAGCGACTCGACCAGGTCGAGCGCGGCCTTGCGGCCGGAGACGCTCATGTGGTCGGGGTCGAAGATCATGTGCCGCTTGGCCATCCCGCGGATCGTGAACGCCCCGAGGTCGGTGAGACCGCGGTTGTTGCAGTGCGGCGCCGCGCCGTACAGGGGGAGGGCGGCGGGCGGCGTGACGCCGTACTCCTGCTGGATGGCGCCGAACAGCGCGTCCCGCTCGCGAAAGGCGTCCGGGGCAGCCCCGCTCTGATCGGCCAGTGCGAGCTGGTTCTTGTCGTGCACATCGGCGGGGTACGACGCCGGGCAGTGCCGCATGTCCCAGAACGAGCCGGTCTCCAGGAAGTTGGCGGAGTTCACCGCGACCCCGGTCTGCCCCTCGTCACCGGCGACGCCGGAGAGCGCGTTGTCGAACTTGTTGACCAGCTCCATCTGCGAGACGCCCATCTTGCGGACCTCGGTGAGCTGCCGGTCGATCGACGCCTGGGTGCACGACGGGTCGGGGACGTCGGCCTTCATGGTGCAGCCGAACAGCACGCTGGTCTCGATGCCCATGACGACGGCGAGCTTGCCCTGGTTGACGACGCGGCGGGCCTGGTAGGGGTTCGTGACGATGCGGTACCAGCCCTTGCCGGGTCCGCCGTACTGCGCGTCGACGTACCTCTCGAGCAGGTGCATGTCCTTGGCCTGCAGGCGGATCGAGGTCATGTCGTCGCAGGAGTTCCGCTTCAGCGGGTAGACCTGGCAGAGCTTGCCGTTCTCCACGAGCAGGTTGGTGAACACCCGCAGGCCGCCCTTCCAGGCGCGCTCCATCCACTTGTAGTAGGTGCCCTCGTGGGTCAGCGAGTGCGGCGCCGGCCAGTCCTTGAAGGTCGGCCAGCCGACCGGGTCGTGACCGGTGCCGGGCGTGCCGCTGTTGAGCAGGTCCTCGAGCGCCGCACCCTTCCCGTTGGCGACGTAGTGGTCCGGGCAGTCCTTGAGCGCGTAGGTCACGCCGTACGGGTGCCACGGCCGGCCGCAGTGCACGTCGCCGCCGAGGAACTCGAACGCCATGCCGTGGGTGTGCGCGTCGACGAGGCCGCGCACCTCCTGGATCGACGAGGCGCCCTTGAAGGTGCGGCCGGAGATGTTGTCCTGCACCTCGGGCCAGGCCGCGCAGCCGCCGACGGTGTGCAGCCGGAACGCCGACGGCGCGGCAGCCAGCACCAGCGTGCCGTCGCCGGCGACGGCGAGACCCGAGCCTCCGAGCCGGAAGAGGTACGTCGACCCGCGCCGTGTCACGGTCCAGTCGCCGTTCTCGCTCGGCGCTCCCGCGGAGACGACCGTGTCGTCCGGGCCGAGCGCGCTCCCGCCGCGCGACACGAAGTCCTTGCGGGTGCCGTAGAGGAGGTACTTCCCGAGGTCGGTCGCCTGGAAGTGCAGCGGCAGCGCACGGGACCGCAGGCCCTTGCTCGCCGCGAACCCGTCGCCGGCCCGGGCCACCCAGCGGTCGTTGCGGGCGGCCTGCAGGCCGTAGCAGCCGCTGGCCATCGCGTAGCGGTTCTGCGGCACGGCCCGCCGCGCCGGCGCGGCCGACAGCGGCACCAGCTCGGGGGAGGGCTCCGACCGCTGCCTCGCGACCGTGGCCGTGTCCACCGCCGCCTGGACCGGGGTCGTCGGGTCCGCGGTGTCTGCGGTCTCGACGTCGCCGGTGGTGCGCGAGATGGAGTTCTTCGTCAGCGGGTTGTCGTGGTTGTGGGTGTGCCCGTCGAGGTTCAGCGGCAGCCCGTCGCTCACGGTGACCGGGGGGTCGACGTGCGGCTGCGCCTCGGCGGCCACGGCCTGCCGGGCCCGGGCGTCGGAGGTGTGCTGCTTCTGGAGCAGTCCGGAGGCGTCGCGCGCCGACTGGCCGTAGGACGGGACCAGGATGCTCGCTGCGACGACCGCGCCGGCGGCCACCGACGCCGACCAGACCAGCCGGCGTCGCAGGGAGCGCTGGAGCGCGCGGGTGGTGAGGTCCTGCTCGCTGCTCTGCTCGCTGCTCTGTTCGCTGGGGGGCATGTCCGTCCTCCGCCGGTCGTCTGCGGAGTCAACGAGTCCCGGGCGGATCGGTTACTGACCGATCACCCGGGTGGGGGTCAGCGGGGCGTACGGCCGCCCAGCCGGCGGGTGAGGGCGTCGGCGCACCGGCGGGTGGCCGTGACCGTGCGGGCCACGTCCACCTCCGCCTCCACCGGGTAGGTGACCGCGACCCCGGCGACCGGGTGCTGGTTGTGGTCGAGCACCGCCGCCGCGACGCTCGCGAACCCGGGCGTCACCTCGCCCTCCTCCACGGCGTAGCCGCGCTGCCGGGTCTCGGACAGCAACGTGCGCAGGGCGCTGGGGGAGGCCGGGCCCACGCCGTGCCGGTCGACGAACGCCGTCCGGTCCGGGTAGAGCGCGCGCACCTGCGCCGCCGGCAGCGCCGCGAGCACCGCCCGGCCGCTCGCGGTCAGGTGCGCCGGGAGCCGCACCCCGACGTCGGTGACGAGCGGTGGCCGCCCCGGAGCACGCTCCTCGACGACGTACAGCACGTCGCGGCCGTGCAGCACCGCGAGGTGCGCGCTCTGCCCGACCGCGTCGACCAGGGAGGCGAGCTGCCGTCGGCTGATCCGCTGCAACGGCTCCTGGCGGGCGTAGCCGCTGCCCACCTCGAAGGCCGCCACCCCCAGCCCGTAGCGGTGCTCCTCGGGCAGGTGGACGACGAAGCCCTCCTCGATCATCGCCGTCACCAGGTGGTAGGCCGTCGAGCGAGGCAGCCCGACGGCCGAGGCGAGCCGGTCGAGGGTCACCGGGTCGGGCTGGCCGGCGAGGTACCGCAGCACCCGCAGCGCCCGGGTCGCCGCCGGCACCTGTCCCATGCGGGGCAACCTACTGCGCGTCGACCGCGGGTCGCGCAGACTGGGCACTCTCAGCAGCCCTGCACCCGAGGAGAGGTTTGAGCTCGTGGCTCGATGGTTGGTCCACGCGGTGACGCTCGTCGCCGCCGTGGTCGTCCCCGCCCTACCCGTCCCGGCCCAGGCGGCCGAGGTGCCCAGCAAGGAGCAGTGGCTGGCCGACACCCGGCAGGCGATGCACGGCTCCCGTGCGTACGTCGGCCGGCGGGTCGACCAGGGCGGACGCCGGCTCGCGGTGAACTTCGACATCGACAACACCTCGCTGGCGACGTACTACGCGAAGGGCACCGCCGTGCCGGTCGTGCTGCGCTTCGCGAGGTACGCCCGCAGCCAGGGCGTCACGCTGCTGTTCAACACCGGCCGCGAGCGCGGCCACCTCGCCGGGGTCGCCCGGTCGCTGCGCCGCGTCGGCTACGACGTCCGGGAGATCTGCGGACGCAGGCCCGGCGAGACCCTGTCGCACAGCAAGCAGCGCTGCCGCGCCCACTTCGTCGCCGAGGGGTACACGCTGGTCGCCAACGTCGGCAACCGCTCCACCGACTTCACCGGTGGCAACTACGAGCGGGCCTTCCGGCTGCCGAGCTACGGCAACGCCCTGGGCTGAGGCCCCACCGCGCGCGTGCCGTGCAGGTGGTCTCGGATCCGAGACGCCGGAACCACCCCGGCTCTGGCGACGCCGACCCGGGGCGAGTGGAATGAGTCCATGACCTCGCAGCACACCGTCACCGTCGGCGTCGGGCCGGTCTCCTTCGACGACCTGATCGCCGTGGCCCGCCACGACGCCCCCGTCGAGCTGGCCCCGGACGCCATCACCGCCATCGAGCAGGCCCGGCTCACCGTCGAGAAGCTCGCGGCCGCACCCACGCCGGCGTACGGCATCTCCACCGGGTTCGGCGCCCTGGCCACCCGGCACATCCCGACCGAGATGCGCGCCCAGCTGCAGAAGTCGCTGGTCCGCTCGCACGCCGCCGGCAGCGGCCCGGAGGTCGAGCGCGAGGTGGTCCGGGCGCTGATGCTGCTGCGGCTCTCCACGCTGGCCACGGGGCACACCGGCGTCCGGCTCACCACCGCCCGCACGATGGCGGCGATGCTGAGCCACGGCATCACCCCGGTGGTGCACGAGTACGGCTCGCTCGGCTGCTCCGGCGACCTGGCCCCGCTGTCCCACTGCGCGCTCGCGCTGATGGGCGAGGGTGAGGTCACCGACCGGCACGGCGTACGTCGACCCGCCGCCGTCGCGCTCAGCGAGGCCGGTCTCGAGCCGGTCGAGCTGGAGGCCAAGGAGGGTCTCGCGCTGATCAACGGCACCGACGGGATGCTCGGCATGCTGGTGATGGCGATCGCCGACCTGCGGATGCTGCTCAAGGCCGCCGACGTCACCGCGGCGATGAGCGTCGAGGGGCAGCTGGCCACCGACCGGGTGTTCGCCGCCGACCTGCAGGCGCTGCGACCGCACCCCGGCCAGGCCGCCTCGGCCGCGAACCTCACCCGGCTGCTCGCCGACTCCGGCATCGTGGCCAGCCACCGCGGCCCGGACTGCAACCGGGTCCAGGACGCGTACTCGCTGCGCTGCTCGCCGCAGGTGCACGGCGCCGCCCGCGACACCGTCGACCACGCGGCGCTGGTCGCCTCCCGCGAGCTCGCCTCGGCCGTCGACAACCCGGTGGTGCTCGACGACGGACGCGTCGAGTCCAACGGCAACTTCCACGGGGCGCCGGTGGCCTACGTGCTGGACTTCCTGGCCATCGTCGCCGCCGACGTGGCCTCGATCAGCGAGCGCCGCACCGACCGGTTCCTCGACAAGACCCGCAGCCACGGGCTGCCGCCGTTCCTGGCCGACGACCCGGGCGTGGACAGCGGCCACATGATCGCGCAGTACACCCAGGCCGCGATCGTCTCCGAGCTGAAGCGGCTCGCGAACCCGGCCAGCGTCGACTCGATCCCGAGCAGCGCCATGCAGGAGGACCACGTCTCGATGGGCTGGTCCGCGGCCCGCAAGCTGCGCCGCTCGGTCGACGGGCTGGCCCGGGTGATCGCGGTCGAGTACCTCACCGCCGCCCGGGCGCTCGACTTCCGCGCACCGCTGGCCCCGTCGCCGGCCACCGCCGCGGCGGTCGCGCTGCTGCGGCGCAACGTGGAGGGCCCGGGACCCGACCGGCACCTCGCCCCCGAGATCGAGCACGCCTTCGTCGACGTACGCAGCGGCGCCCTCGTCGCCGCCGTGGAGAACCTGATGGGAGAACTCGCATGACCACTGGACCCCGCGAGGTGCGCGCGCCGCGCGGCCCCGAGCTGACCGCGAAGTCGTGGCAGACCGAGGCGCCGCTGCGGATGCTGATGAACAACCTCGACCCCGAGAACGCCGAGCGTCCCGACGACCTCGTGGTCTACGGCGGCACCGGCAAGGCCGCCCGGAGCTGGGAGGCCTACGACGCGATCGTGCGCACCCTCACCACGCTCGAGTCCGACGAGACCCTGCTCGTGCAGAGCGGCAAGCCGGTCGGCGTGATGCGCACCCACGAGTGGGCGCCGCGGGTGCTGATCGCGAACTCCAACCTGGTCGGCGACTGGGCCAACTGGGAGGAGTTCCGGCGGCTCGAGCACCTCGGGCTGACGATGTACGGCCAGATGACCGCCGGGTCGTGGATCTACATCGGCACCCAGGGCATCCTGCAGGGCACCTTCGAGACGTTCGCCGCGGTCGCCGACAAGCGGTTCGGCGGCACGCTCGCCGGCACCATCACGCTGACCGCCGGGCTCGGCGGCATGGGCGGCGCGCAGCCGCTCGCGGTGACCATGAACGACGGCGTCGCGATCTGCATCGAGTGCGACGCGTCGCGGATCCAGCGGCGGATCGACCACCGCTACCTCGACGTGCAGGCCGACTCGCTGGCGCACGCGGTGCAGCTCGCCGTCGAGGCCCGCGACGCCCGCACGCCCCTGTCCATCGGCGTCCTCGGCAACGCCGCCGAGCTGGTGCCGGCGCTGCTCGAGCAGGACGCCCCGATCGACATCGTCACCGACCAGACCTCCGCGCACGACCCGCTGGCGTACCTCCCCCTCGGCACGGCCTTCGAGGACTGGGACGCCGAGCGCCAGGCCGACCCGGTCGGCTTCACCAAGCGCGCGCAGGCGTCGATGGCCGCGCACGTGCGGGCGATGGTGGAGTTCCAGGACAAGGGCGCCGAGGTCTTCGACTACGGCAACTCGATCCGCGACGAGGCCCGCAAGGGCGGCTACGACCGGGCGTTCGAGTTCCCGGGCTTCGTGCCCGCCTACATCCGGCCGCTGTTCTGCGAGGGCAAGGGACCGTTCCGCTGGGCCGCGCTCTCCGGCGACCCCGCCGACATCGCCGCCACCGACAAGGCGATCCTCGAGCTGTTCCCCGACAACGAGCGGCTCCGCAAGTGGATCACCATGGCCGGCGAGCGGGTGCACTTCCAGGGCCTGCCCGCGCGGATCTGCTGGCTGGGGTACGGCGAGCGGCACCTCGCCGGCCTGAAGTTCAACGAGATGGTCGCCAGCGGCGAGCTCAAGGGCCCCGTCGCGATCGGCCGTGACCACCTCGACAGCGGGTCGGTCGCGTCGCCGTACCGCGAGACCGAGGCGATGAAGGACGGCTCCGACGCCATCGCCGACTGGCCGCTGCTCAACGCCCTGGTCAACACCGCCTCCGGCGCCACCTGGGTGTCGATCCACCACGGCGGCGGCGTCGGCATGGGCCGCTCGATCCACGCCGGCCAGGTCACCGTCGCCGACGGCACCGACCTCGCCGCGCAGAAGCTCGAGCGCGTGCTCACCAACGACCCCGGCATGGGTGTCATCCGGCACGTCGACGCCGGCTACGACGAGGCGGCCACCGCCGCCGCCGAACGCGGCGTCCGCATCCCCATGCAGGAAGGCTGACCCGACAACGCTGACTTGGCGCATCTGGTGGCTCCACCAACGCTGACTTGGCGTGTTTGGTTGTGACGTTCCAACCAGATGCGCCAAGTCAGCGTGGTTTCGGCAACCAGGTACGCCAAGTCAGCGGCTTCGGCGGAACCAGGGGCGACGGTTGGGTCGGTCGCGGCGAGTGTCCCGGGACTGGTTCTCGGCGGCTCGGCGGCTTCGGCGGCTTTGGCGGCGGCAGTGCGGGCGGCCTCGCGGCGGGCGGTGCGGCGCTGCTGCCACGCCTCGACCTCGGCCTCGACGTCGCGGGTCGGGGTGACGACCGGCGGTCCGCCGGTGAGCTGGCGGCGGGCGTCGACGATGCGGGCGTTGAAGTCCGTCACGACCCGGCGTACGCCGTCCGCGCTCGCCTCGCGGTCGAGGACCGCGTCGAGCTCGGCGTCCTCCTTGCGCAGCCCGATCGCGGCCGGCGCGATGCCGGTGATCTTCTCGCGCTCGATGAGCCGCTTCACCCACCAGTCGGGGTCGTGCTGGTCGGGCAGGTCGAGCGGCTTCCCCGCGCCGGGAAGGTCGTCGAACTCGCCGCGGCGCATCGCCTCCTGCACCTGCAGGTCGACCCATCGGGCCTGGTTGCGGATCCGCTCGGACGCGGCGTTGCGGCCGGTGCGCTCGTCGCGCTCGTCCTCGATCCCGGAGCGGTCGATCCGGTCGCTCATGTCCTCACCCCCGGAGAAGTGCTGGTCGCCGTCCAGGGTACGGGCAGAGACATGCCCTAGTCGTGGTCGGCGAACGCCTGCTGGGGTACGACGAGCAGGGAGACCGCCGCGACCAGGGCGGTCACCGCGCAGACCGTCCACACCGTGAGGTACCCGCTCAACGGGGCGTGCCCGGTGGCGGCGCTGTCGTCGAGCGAGCCGGTGGTGGCCAGGGCGATGGCGAACACGCTCGACGCGATGGCGCCGCCGATGGTCTTGGTGGTGTTGGTCATCCCGGTCACGAACCCGGTCCGGTCGGGCGGCGCGGCGGCCGCGGCGGCGGCCGGCAGGGCGGCGACCAGGGCGCCGGAGCCGACACCGGCGACCGTCATGTTCAGCAGCGCCGACAGCGTGGAGTCGTGGAACGGCAGGAACAGCGCGTACCCGACCGCGACGAGCAGGCTCGCGGCCACCATCGCGCCGCGGGTCCCGGCCAGCCGCGCGACGAGCGGCAGCAGCAGGGCGCCCGCGACGAGCGCGACGACGTACACGCCGATCAACGTGGACACGAACCCCGCCGACGCGCCCAGCCCGTAGCCGACCTCGTCGGGGTCGGTGCGGGCGAACGTCGACAGCGGGATCTGCGCGCCGAGCACCGACATGCCGAACAGGAACGCGGTCAGCTGCACCGGCCACTGGGCCGCCGTCCCCAGCAGCCGTACGTCGATCAGCGGCTCGGCCCGGCCCAGCTCCAGCCGCGCGAACGGCACGAACGCCAGCAGGCCGAGCAGCACCAGCGCCCACGCCGTCAGCGAGGAGGGGCCCTGCAGCCGGACCAGGATCAGGCCGGCCATCACCAGGCCGATCGCGACGGTGACCAGGCCGAAGCCGGCCCAGTCGACCCGGCCGTGACCGGCGGGCGGGCTCGGGGCGATGCCGAACCAGACCACCAGGAAGCACAGGGACACGGCGACGGCGGGGACCATCAGCACCGTGGTCATCGACACGCCCCCGCCGTCGACGAGGGCGCCGGACGTGAGGGCGCCGATGATCACGCCGAGCTCGAGGGCGGCGACCAGGAACGCCGCCGCGCGCCGGGTCAGCGCGCTCTGCCGGCCGGTGCCGGCCGTGCGGCGGTGGATGATGCTCACCTCGAGCGGCAGCCACACGACGTAGAACCCCTGCAGCGCCCAGGCCACCAGGAAGGTGGTGAAGCTCGGCGAGAACGCCACCGCCCACGAGGCCAACGCGGTGACGGCCGTGGACAGCAGCAGCACGGTGCGGTGCCCGACCAGGTCGCCGAGCCGGGCGAGCAGCGGCACCACCAGCGCGGAGACGACCAGCTGGGCGGCCTCGAACCAGTTCACGTCGGCGTCGTGGATGTCGAGGTGCCGGGCGATGTCGGAGAAGATCGGCGTGTAGTAGCCCTGCAGGATGCCGCTGGACACCTCGACCGCGACCAGGAAGCCGACGATCGTCCAGATGCCGGTGCGGGTGGGTGGCGGCGCGACGGTGGTCATGACGCGGGCAGCCTCTCGATCAGTCGCTGGTACCACTGCATCCCGTCCGCGAGGTCGGCCGTGCCGAGGTGCTCGTCGAAGCTGTGCAGACCGGCCCGTTGCGCGCGGGACATCCGGAACGGCGTGTAGCGGTAGACCCGAGGGCAGATCGCCGTGAAGAAGCGGGCGTCCGTCGCGCCCATCATGATGTACGGCGTCGCGACCGCGTCGGGGAACACCTCCTCGATGCACGACTCGATGAGCCGGAAGGCGTCGTCGTCGATCGGGGAGACCGGGCTCGGCTCACCGGCCTCGAGCACCTCGACCGTCACCGAGTCGTCGCGCACCGCCCGTCGTACGTGCTCGACGACCGAGGCCACGGTGTCGCCGACCAGCACCCGGACGTTGACGCCGGCCCGGGCGGTCGAGGCGATCACGTTCAGCGCCGGCGACCCGGACAGGGTGGTGACGGTGGCGGTGGTGCGGGTCATCGCGGCGGTCTCCGGGCCGGCGGCGACCAGCGCGCGGGCCAGCAGCGGACCGGCCCGGTGCGCGTTGGCGACCAGCGGCCGCAGCGGGGCCGGCGCGTGCGGGGCGACCCGGCGCAGCATCTCCCGCGTCGGCGCGTGCACGCGCGCGGGGAACGGGCTGTGCTCCAGCCGCAGGATCGCCCGCGCCAGCCGGGCGGTGGTGTCCATCCGGGACGGCATCGACGAGTGCCCGCCGCGGCCCTCGGTGCGCAGCTCGAGGTTCGTGGTGCCCTTCTCGGTGACCCCGACGACCGCCAGGGGTGCGGCCACACCGGGAAAGGCGTCGGCCGCGACCGCGCCGCCCTCGTCGAGCACGAACCACGGCGCGACGCCGCGCCCGCGGAGCACCCCGACGGCCGCCGGTGCGCACCGGCCGGACACCTCCTCGTCCGCGCCGAACGACAGCCACACGTCCTGCGCCGGGGTGAAGCCGGCCTCCAGCAGCCGCTCCACGGCCTCGCAGATCGCGACCAGCGACCCCTTGTCGTCGAGCGTGCCGCGGCCCCAGACCGCGCCGTCGGCGACCACCGCGTCGAAGGCGGGGTGCTGCCAGGGCGAGCCCGGGTCGACGGGTACGACGTCCTGGTGGGCCATCAGCACCACCGGCCGGTCCGACGACGCGCCGGCCCAGCGGAACAGCAGGCCGTGGGCCTCGACCCGGGTCAGCTCCAGGTGCTCGTGCAGCAGCGGGAACAGCCGGGCGAGGGCGTCGAGGTGAGCGTCGAACACCGCCGGGTCGTTCGCGGCCGGGTCGGCGTGCGACACCGTGGGGATGCGGACGAGGGTGCGGAGCTTCTCGGTCAGGACGTCGTCGGGCGCGCTCACCTCAGGAGGGTAGAGCCGCCTCCAGCCGGTGCACCCACAGGCCGGCCGGCGGGCCGGGGAATCGGTCGGTCGACCGCAGCCGCCAGCCGTGGCCGTGCGCGTAGGTCGGCGCCAGGCTCTCGTGCGTGACCACCTCGAGGACCGGCACCAGCCCGCGGGACCGGATGTCGGCGAGCGCGGCGTCCACCAGGGAGCGCCCGATGCCCTGGCCGCGGAAGCTGGGCCGCACGAACAGCTGCCCGACGCCGGCCAGGTCGGTGACCGGGTGCCCGGTGATCTCCCGCCAGCGGAGCTCGGTGGCGGTGTCGAGCCCGACCGAGGTGACGGCCACGTGCCCGACGATCTCGCCGTCGCGCTCGGCCACGTAGGCGGCCAGCACGTCCGTCCCGTCGATCCACTCGCGCGGTTCGTTGCGCCGGGTGCCCGGGAACTGGCCCTCGAAGAACGCGCGGTGCATCAGCCGGGTGCAGGTGGGCAGGTCGCGGGGCCGGCGGGCGCGGACCCCTTCGGGCGTCGTGGCGGCGGGCGCCGGTGTCCGGTCCCGGGACCGCCGGTGCAGCACGGAGCCGAGGGTGCGGCGATGCCGGCGCGGCGCGAGCGTGGTGTCCATGGGTCCCCCTCTCGGTCTCCCGAGTCTTCGCCGGGAGCGCGGGGCGTGTCCATGGCCCGGTCGGGGCATGCGCTGGTCTCGGATCCGAGACCCGGTTGGGGCGTGGTCGATTGACCCGGTCCGTCGTACTCAGTGGACTAGGGGGTATGCCAGCCGCCCCGATGCACCACCTCGTCGACGGGCTTGCGGGGGCGGCGCGACGGCGAGCCCTTCGCGCCGGCGTCGTCGGTGCGGTGCCCGACGGTGATCGCGCCGATCGGGGTGTGCGTCTCCGGCACCCCGAACTCCGCCCGGAACCCGGCGACCTGGTCGCCGGGGATCCCGAAGAAGCAGGCGCCCAGCCCCTCGTCGACCGCGGTCTGCAGGATCAGCAGCGAGGCCATCCCGGTGTCGATGTGCCAGTAGGGCACCGGCCACCGGTGCTCCTCGCGGTCGGCCCAGCCCTTGTCCGGCTCGGCGTACCGGTCGAGGTAGGCCGCCTTGCTCGACAGCGGCACGATCACGACCGGTGCGGTGCGCATCCCGCGCAGCCAGCGGTCGGGCACCGCGGTGTCGTCCGGCGTGGTCGACGCCCAGAAGCGCGCCACGTCCTCGGGGGTGTCCAGCACCACGAACGCCCAGCCCTGGCTGAACCCGGCGCTCGGCGCGCGGACGGCGTTCGACAGCATGCGGTCCACGACCGCGCGGTCGACCGGACGGTCGGCGTAGGTCCGGATCATCCGACGACGGCGCACGACGTCCTGGAACTCCATGGAGGCGATCATGCCCGCTGACTTCGAGGCGATGTGGCGCGACCTCGCGCCGGTCGGCCGGTCGGCGTCGAGCGGCGGCTACTTCCGGCAGCCGTTCGCCACCGCCGAGCGCGAGCTGGACGCGTGGTTCGCCGAGCAGTGCGCGGCCCGCGGCCTCGAGGTCGAGCGGGACCGGTTCGGCAACACCGTCGCCTGGTGGCGGCCGGCGGGCGCGGCGGGTCCCGCCGTCCTGACCGGCTCGCACCTCGACTCGGTCCTCGACGGCGGTGCGTACGACGGACCGCTCGGCGTCGTGACCGCGCTGGCCGCCGTCGACGTGCTCAGGGACCGGGGCGTCACCCCCGCGCGACCCGTCGGCGTCGGCGTCTTCGTCGAGGAGGAGGGCTCGCGGTTCGGGCTGGCCTGTCTCGGGTCCCGGCTGGCGACCGGCGCCACCGACTGGGACCACGCACGTGCGCTGACCGACCGCACCGGCGTCGCCGTCGAGGACGCGCTGGCCGAGGTCGCACGCGGCGACGCCGACCTGCTGCGCGACGTGGGCTGCTTCGTGGAGCTGCACGTCGAGCAGGGCCGCGACCTCGTCGACCGGGACGTCGCCGTCGGCGCGGCGAGCGCGATCTGGCCGCACGGCCGCTACCGGTTCGACTTCACCGGCGAGGCCAACCACGCGGGCACGACCCGGATGGAGGACCGGCGCGACCCGATGCTCACCTACGCGATGACGGTGCTCGCCGCCAACGAGGAGGCCCGGCTCGCGGGGCAGCGCGCGACGTTCGGCCGGGTCGACGTACGCCCGAACGGGACGAACGCCGTGCCGTCGGCGGTGACCGCCTGGCTCGACGCCCGCGCCGAGACCCCCGAGCACCTCGACGCGCTGCTCGCCGACGTGGAGCGGGTGGCGCAGGAGCGCGCCGGCCGCGACGGGACCGCCCTGGTCGTGACCCCCGAGTCGGTCTCCGGCGCGGTGCACTTCGACGCCGACCTCACCCGGCGGATCGCGGAGCCGCACGGCTGGCCGGTGATCCCGACGATGGCCGGCCACGACGCCGGAGTGCTGTCCGCGGCCGGCATCCCGACCGCGATGCTGTTCGTGCGCAACCCCACCGGTGTCTCCCACTCGCCCGACGAGCACGCGGAGACCGCCGACTGCCTGGCCGGCGTCGAGGCGCTCGCCGACACCCTGGCGGGGCTCGCGACATGACGACCTACTGGCTCGAGCGGGCCTGGACCGGCGAGGGTCCCGTGCGCTCCGGTGTCCGGGTCACCGTCGAGGACGGCGTCTTCACCGAGGTCGCCGACGGTGAGCCCGACGGTGCGCAACGCCTGCGCGGCTTGACCATCCCCGGCCTCGCGAACTGTCACAGCCACGCGTTCCACCGGGCGCTGCGCGGTCGCACGCAGCGCGAGCGCGGGACGTTCTGGACCTGGCGTGAGCAGATGTACGCCGTCGCCGAACGGCTCACCCCCGACACCTACTTCGAGCTGGCCCGGGCGACGTACCGCGAGATGGTCGCCGGCGGCATCACGTCCGTCGGGGAGTTCCACTACCTGCACCACGGCCCCGACGGCACGCCGTACGACGACCCCAACGCGATGGGGCACGCGCTCGTGGAGGCCGCCCGCGAGGCCGGGATCCGGATCGCGCTGCTCGACACCTGCTACCTCACCGCCGGCATCGGCCGGGGGCCCGAGGGCGTCCAGGTCCGCTTCGGCGACGGCACCGCGCACGGCTGGGCCGAGCGGGTATCGGCTGGTCGAGCAACCACGGGTGGTCGAGCAACCACGGGTGGTCGAGCAACCACGGGTGGTCGAGCTTGTCGAGACCACTCCGACGTCGTCTGGGGTGCCGCGATCCACTCCGTCCGAGCCGTGCCCCGCGACGAGATACCCGTGGTCGCCCGCTGGGCGGAGCAGCACTCGGCACCCCTGCACGTGCACCTGTCGGAGCAGGTGGCGGAGAACGCCGCCTGCCGCGAGGCGTACGCCGCGACCCCGACCACGGTGCTGGCCGAGGCCGGGGCGCTCGGCCCGCGCACCACTGCCGTGCACGCCACCCACCTCACCGACGAGGACGTCCGGCTCCTCGGACTCAGCCTGACCCGGGCCTGCTTCTGCCCCACCACCGAGCGCGACCTCGGTGACGGCATCGGGCCCTCCCGCCAACTGCTCGCCGCGGGCAGCCCGCTGACGCTCGGGTCGGACAGCCACGCGGTGATCGACCTGTTCGAGGAGATGCGGGCGGTCGAGCTCGACGAGCGGCTGGCCACCCAGCGGCGCGGGCACTGGTCCGCCGAGGAGCTGCTGGTCGCCGCCACCGGCGACGGGCACGCCTCGCTCGGGTTCGACGGGGCCGGCCGCATCGAGGTCGGCGCGCGGGCGGACCTGGTCGTTCTCGACACCACCTCGGTCCGGACCGCCGGCACCGGCGCCGACACGGGCACCGCGGTGTTCGCCGCGAGCGCCGCCGACGTGGTCCGCGTGATCCGCGACGGCGTCGACGTCACGGTCGACCCGCGCGAGGTCGGTGCCGAGCTCGACCGTGTGGTGGGGAGAATCCTGTCGTGAGCACCCTGACCCTGACCGGCATCGGCGAGCTGTCGACCCAGGACCCCGAGCTCGGGGTGCTGCACGACGCCGCGCTGGTCGTCGAGGCCGGACGCGTGGCGTGGGTCGGTCCGGCCCGGCAGGCACCGGCCGCCGACACGGCGTACGACCTCGGCGGGCGTGCGGTCGTCCCCGGCTTCGTCGACTCGCACAGCCACCTGATGTTCGCCGGCGACCGCGCCGAGGAGTTCGCGGCCCGGATGACCGGGACGCCGTACTCCGCCGGCGGCATCCGCACCACCGTCGCCGCCACCCGCGCCGCCTCCGACGAGCAGCTGGCCGCGAACCTTGCCCGGCTCGTCGACGAGATGCGCCGGCAGGGCACCACGACCGTCGAGGTCAAGAGCGGCTACGGGCTCACCGTCGCCGACGAGGCCCGCGCGCTCGCCATCGCCCGGCAGGTCACCGACGAGACCACCTTCCTCGGTGCGCACGTGGTCCCGCCCGAGCACGCCGACGACCCCGCGGCGTACGTCGACCTGGTGACCGGCCCGATGCTGGAGGCCTGCGCGCCGCACGCCCGGTGGGTCGACGTGTTCTGCGAGCGCGGCGCGTTCGACGAGGACCAGGCCCGGACGATCCTGCAGGCCGGTGCGGCCCAGGGCCTGCGCGGCCGGCTGCACGCCAACCAGCTCGGCCCCGGCCCGGGCGTCCGGCTCGCCTGCGAGCTCGGGCTGGTCGCCGTGGACCACTGCACGTACCTCTCCGACGAGGACGTGTCCGCGCTGGTCGAGACCGGCACGACGGCCACCCTGCTGCCGGGCGTGGAGTTCTCCACCCGGTCGCCGTACCCGGACGCCCGCCGGCTCCTCGACGCCGGCGTGCACGTCGCGATCGCCAGCGACTGCAACCCCGGGTCCTGCTACACCTCCTCGATGCCGCTGTGCATCGCGCTGGCGGTCCGGGAGATGAGGATGTCCCCGGCCGAGGCGCTGGCCGCCGCGACCACCGGTGGGGCCCGGGCGCTCGACCGCTCCGACGTCGGCCACCTCGGCGTCGGGGCCCGGGCGGACCTCGCGGTGCTCGACGCCCCGTCGTACCTCCACCTCGCCTACCGCCCCGGCGTCCCGCTCGTCGCCCAGACCTGGGTCGCCGGCCGCCGCGCCTGAGCCTCGGACACCCCCGGCGAAACCAGCACACACCCAGCGTTGCAACGGCGGGGGTGTGCCGGTTTCCCTGGGTCCCCTGGGAATCTGCGCACCCCGCCTAAGGCACCCCCGAGCCACCCGCCGCCGAATAGGGACTTCTTCCGATGTGTGCCCCTACCTCAGGCACGCAGGATCGGGTCATCAGATGGAAAACATGGCACCAGACAAGGAGCACACAGCCATGACGATGACTCCGGAACCCTTCCTCGAATCCGAGATCGCGTACCGCCAGCAGCACCTCGCCGAGCAGTACGCACCACGCGGCCGGCGCTACTGGGTGCCGCGCCGCCCGACGATGAAGCTGCCGTCCTCCCGGCGGCGGCTGGTGGCGCTGGCGTTCGGCGACTGACGGCATGACCGCCGTCGCCGAAAGTCACGAGCGGCTGTCGGCGCCCTCCGCGATGATGGAGGACGTGGCACCGCTCCCCGACACGATGCAGCCGATCCTGGGGCGCGATCGTGAGCTCGCCCTGCTGGCCGACCTCCTCGGCCTGGCGGGCGAGCCGCGGTCGCGCTCGGTGCTGCTGGTCGGTGACGCGGGCGTCGGCAAGACCCGGCTGCTGCGCGAGCTGGTCGCCCGCGCGGGTGAGGCCGGCTGGCGGACGCTGGTCGGGCACTGTCTCGACTTCGGTGACAGCGCGCTGCCCTACCTCCCGTTCTCCGAGCTCTTCGGCCGGCTCGCCGCTCGACAGCCCCGCCGAGTCCGAGGAGCTCCTGCTCGACCGCCCGGTGCTCGCGCACATCCAGCCGGGCCGACGGCTGATCTCCGGCGCCGGCGGGCAGTCCGCGGACGCCGCTGACAACCTCGACCGGTCCGACCTGTTCGACGCGATCCACGGTGCCCTCGACGACCTCGCCGAGCAGAGCCCGGTCCTGGTCGTCGTGGAGGACGTGCACTGGGCCGACCGGTCCACCCGCGACCTGCTCTCCTTCCTGTTCGCCCGCGCGTTCCGCGGGCCCGTCGTCGTGCTCGCGTCCTACCGCTCCGACGACCTCCACCGCCGTCACCCGCTGCGCGCGACCGCCGCGCAGTGGGTCCGGGTGCCCGGCGTGCAGCGGGTCCAGCTCGACCCGCTCCCGGACTCCGACGTACGTCGCCTGGTCCGCGCCCTGCTCCCGGGCCCGCTGTCCGAGAGCGACCTGCAGGCGATCGTCAGCCGCGCCGAGGGCAACGCCTTCTTCGCCGAGGAGCTGGTCAGCGCCGCCGAGGGCGCGCACGGCGCCGGGCTGCCCGAAGACCTCGCCGACCTGCTGCTGGTCCGGCTCGACCGCCTCGACGACGAGGCCCGGGCGGTCGTGCGCGCGGCCTCCTGCGCCGGCCGGCGCGTCGGGCACCCCCTGCTCGCGGCCGTGGTCGGCCAGCCCGACGACGTGCTCGACCGGTCGCTGCGCACCGCCGTCGAGCAGAACATCCTGATCCGGGTGGGCGGCGAGAGCTATGCCTTCCGGCACGCCCTGCTGGCCGAGGCGGTCTACGACGACCTGCTCCCGGGCGAGCGGGTCCGGCTGCACGCGGCGTACGCCGACGCGCTCGTCCAGCACCGGGCCGACGGCACCGCCGCGGAGCTCGCCCGGCACGCCCGGCTGGCCCACGACCCGGTGACGGCGGTCCGGGCCAGCGTCCAGGCCGGTGACGAGGCCATGTCCGTCGGCGGGCCCGACGAGGCGGCCAACCACTTCGAGACCGCCCTGGAGCTCGCGGCCGACCCGCGGGTCGGCGACCTCACGCTCGAGCCGGTCGACCTCGCGGTGAAGGCCTCAGACGCGCTGATGGCGTCCGGCCACGCCGAGCGGGCGGTCAAGCTCGTGGCGGCCCAGCTGGCCCACCTGCCCGCAGACGCGCCCGCCCACCACCGGGCGCGTCTGCTGATGGCCCGTGCCTCGGCGATGCTCGCGCTCGACAACGCCGGCGACCCGCTCGAGATGACGGCGGCTGCCCTCGAGCTGGTCCCCGACGAGCCTTCGGAGATGCGGGCCAGGTTGCTCAGCCTGCACGCCCGGGCCCACCTGTTCCACGGCCTCGACGAGATGGCCGCGCAGCAGGCCATGGAGGCGCTCGGCCTGGCGCAGAAGCTGGACCTGCCGTCGCTGGCGGCCGACGTGACCACGACGCTGGCCGGCATCGACGACCGGGCCGGTGACACGGAGACCGCCCAACGGGTGCTGGCCGAGGTCATCGAGGGCGCGCACCGGGACGGCGACGTGCATGCCGAGCTGCGCAGCCGCTACCTCCTGGCGAGCCTCCATCACGAGCGCGGCGACCTGACCAAGGCCCGCGAGGCCTACCACGCCGGCCACACCCTGGCCCAGCAGGTCGGGCGGCCGTGGACGCCCTACGGCTTCGATGCCCGGCTGATGGAGGCGCTGGTCGCCTACGAGCTGGGCGACTGGGACGCCGTGCTGGAGCTGACCATGGTCGGCGGCCAGTCACCGCCGCCGATCCCGGAGGCGATGCTGCTCGGCATCCGCGCGATGACCGTCGTGCACCGCGGCGACCCGTCCGCGGAGACGGTTCTCGCGCAGCTCCGCCCGCTGTGGCCGCTCGACGGGCTCGTCGGCATCAGCGGGGCCGCCGCGGAGATCGACTGGTACGGCGGCCAGGGCGATGTCGCGCGGGCGACGGCGACCTTCTGGCGGGCCGTCGAGGTGGTCGGGCTCGCCTGGTCCGAGGCGTTCCAGGCCCGGATCCGGCTGACCGCGCTGCTGCTCGGGCACCTCGCCGACGCCGCGGCCCGCGCCGCGCACGCCGACCGCGAGGAGCACGTCGAGCCCGCACCCTCCCTGCTCGCCGGCGTCGACCGGGTGATGCAGCGCGTGCGCCGCCGCAAGCGCCCCTTCGGTCCGGAGGGCGTCGCCTGGCTCGAGCGGGTGCACGCCGAGCACCTGCGGCTGCGCTGGCTGGCCGACGTGGAGCCACCCGACGCCGACGAGCTGGTCGTCGCGTGGGAGCGCACGGTCGTCGCGTTCGAGGCGATGGGCCACCCGTTCGAGGTCGCCCGCTCCCAGGCCCGGCTGGCGTCCGTGCTGCGCGCCACCGGCCGGGCGGCGGAGGCCCGCACCCTCGCCGACGCCGCGCGCACCACGGCCCGGGCCCTCGGTGCGCGGCCGCTGCTCGACGAGCTCCGGGCCGGTGGCGAGGCCCGCTCCCGCGACGCCCGGGCCGATGGCGCGCTGACCGCGCGCGAGACCGAGATCCTGGGTCTGGTGGCGCAGGGCCGCAGCAACGGCGAGATCGCCCGGCAGCTGTTCATCTCCGCCAAGACGGTCAGCGTGCACGTCTCCAACATCTTGGCCAAGCTCGGTGCGAGCGGCCGCACGGAGGCCGCGGCCATCGCCCGACGCGACGGCCTGCTGGACGGGTGATCCCGGGCCCGACGCGGTCCGCCCGGTAGCCTCCGGGCCGTGCTCGAAGCGGCCTGGTGGGGTTTCGTCGGAGGCGTCGCGCTGCTGGTGGGCGCCGCGATGGCCCTGTGGCTGCGCACGTCCACGCGCTTCGTGGGGCTGGTGATGGGCTTCGGGACGGGTGTCCTGTTCTCGGCGGTGGCCTTCGAGCTCACGCGCGAGGCCTACGACCGGGCCGGTGCCGACGCCGTCGTACTCGGCCTGCTGGCCGGGTCGCTGGTCTTCTTCGCCGGCGACTGGGTCCTGGACCGCCGCGGCGCCGAACGCCGCAAGAGCCCGACCGGCATGCGGGCCGACGCGACCGGTGGCGCGCTGGTGCTCGGCGCCCTCCTCGACGGCATCCCCGAGTCCGCGGCGATCGGGGTCAGCCTGATCGGCGGCGGTGGCGTGGGCGTCGCGGTCGTGGCCGCGGTGTTCCTCTCCAACATCCCCGAGGGTCTGTCCGCCTCCTCGGGCATGAAGGCCAGCGGCCGGTCCACGGCGTACATCCTCGGGCTCTGGGGCGCCGTCGCCGCCGCGTCGACCGCTGCGGCCGCGCTCGGGTACGCCCTGCTCGGCAGCTCGTCCCCGGAGGTGATCGCGATCGTCCAGGCGTTCGCCGCGGGCGCGATCCTCACCATGCTCTCGGACACCATGGTCCCCGAGGCCGTGAAGCACGCCGGGTCCCTGGTCGGCCTGGTCACCGTCCTCGGGTTCGTCCTCGCCTTCCTGCTGTCGAACGCCTGATCCGGTCGCACCACCCCGGTGCTCCTGCCACCATGTCCCCTCGTGAGCTGGAGGGACCGCCTGCGGGCGCTGCGCGTGGACACCACGCCGCTGCGGACGTCGCGCGACTTCCGGTTGCTGTTCCTGGCCGGCACGGTGTTCTACCTCGGCGGGATGGTGTCCTACGTCGCGCTGCCCTACCAGCTCTACCGGCTCACCGGCTCCAACCTCGCGGTCGGCGCCCTCGGCATCGTGGAGCTGGTCCCGCTCCTCTTCTTCGGCCTGTACGGCGGTGCGCTGGCCGACCACGTCGACCGCCGCCGACTGCTGGTCGGCACCGGCCTCGCGCAGGTGCTGCTCACCGCGGTGCTGATGGTGAACGCGTTCGGGCCGCAGGAGCTCTGGGTCATCTACGTCGTGGGTGCCCTGCTCGCCGCGGCCGGGTCGCTGCAGCGCCCGTCGAAGGAGGCGCTCGAGCCGCGCACCGTCTCGCACGACCAGATCACCGCCGCCAGCGCCCTCTCGTCCCTGGGTGTGCAGGTCGGCCTGCTGGCCGGACCGGCCGTCGGCGGTGTCCTGGTGTCCACGGTCGGGGTGGGCTGGTGCTTCGCCGTCGACGTCACGGGTCTCCTGGTCGCCACCGTGCTGTTCGCCGCGATGCGGCCCTATCCGCACGAGAACGAGACGACCCCGCCCAGCCTGCGCGGTATCGGCGAGGGGCTCACCTACGCGCTGCGCCGCCGCGACCTGCTCGGCACGTACCTCATCGACATCACCGCGATGCTGCTGGCCATGCCGGTGGTGCTCTTCCCGGCCCTGGCCGAGGACGTCTTCGCCCGGCCGGAGCTGCTCGGCCTGCTCTACACCGCCGAGACCGTCGGCAGCATGATCGCGACCGCCACCTCCGGCTGGACGTCGCACGTGCACCACCACGGCCGGGCGATCGTGACGGCCGCGCTCGCCTACGGCGCTGCGATCTGTCTCGCGGGCCTGGCCCCGACGATCTGGGGCACGATGCTGTGCCTGGTGCTCGCCGGGGCGGCCGACATGGTCAGCGGCCTGTTCCGGGCGACGATCTGGAACCAGACGATCCCGGACTCGATGCGCGGCCGGCTCGCCGGCATCGAGATGCTGTCCTACTCGCTGGGCCCGCTGGGTGGTCAGGTGCGCGCCGGTGTGGTCGCCGACCTGTGGACGGTCCGCGGGTCGATCGCCAGCGGCGGCGCGCTGTGCCTGGCCGGGGTCGCGGCGACGGCGCTGTGGCTGCGCGACTTCTGGACCTACGACACCCGCACCGACGAGCACGCCGTCCGCGAGCGGTCGCTGCGCCAGCCCCTCGACCCCGCCTGACCGGCGCGGAGGACCACCACGGATCCTCACCGGGGGTGTCCAGCACGCTCACATACTCGTAGTATGCGAACCATGACGGTCACTGACGAGCGTTTCGCGAAGATGCAGCCGCTGTCCGGCAACGTGAACCACCTGTCGCCCCGGGACCTGCCACCCGGCCCGCGTTGGCCCGCGTTGCTGCAGAGCATCGCGCTGGTCCGCTTCCGTCACCAGTTCGTGCCGGCCATGCACAAGAGGTACGGCGACGTGTTCACCGTGCGGATCATGCCCAAGGGCTCGGCCCTGGTGCTGTTCACCCGGCCCGAGCACGCCAAGGAGATCTTCGCCGGCGACCCCGAGGTCTTCCACGCCGGCAAGGGCAACGCGATCCTCGGCCCGATCATGGGCGAGCACTCGCTGCTCCTTCAGGACTCCGCGGAGCACAAGCGCGCCCGCAAGCTGCTGATGCCGGCGTTCAACGGCGCCGCCCTGCGCGGCTACCAGTCGGTGGTCGCCCAGCTCGCCGCCGAGGAGGTGGACCGTTGGACGCCGGGCGTCGCGTTCCGCTCGCTCGACCGGATGAACGCGCTCACCCTCGAGGTGATCCTGCGGGTCGTGTTCGGAGTCACCGACGAGACCCGCCTGGCCCGCCTCCGGCCGCTGGTGAACAGGACCGTGGACATCTCGCCCGCGGTGCTGCTCGGCTGGGGCTACCCGTTCCTGCAGCGGTTCGGCCCCTGGAAGGCGACCGTCGACAACCAGCGCCGCCTCGACGAGGTGATGTACGCCGAGATCGCCGAGCGTCGCGCCGCTCCCGACCTGGCCGAGCGCACCGACGTGCTCTCCCAGCTGCTCCGGGTCGAGGGAGACGACGGGCTGTCCGACCCCGAGCTGCGCGACCAGCTCGTCACGCTCCTGCTGGCCGGGCACGAGACCACCGCGACCGCCCTCGCCTGGTCGCTCCACGAGCTCGGCCGGCACCCCGAGCTGCGCGCCCGGGCCCGGTCCGCGGCCGCCTCCGGCGACGACACCTTCCTCGAGGCCGTGCTCAAGGAGTCGATGCGGTTGCACCCGGTGATCCCGATGGTGGTGCGGCACCTCATGAAGCCGGTCACCCTCGGCGGGATCGACCTCCCCGCGGGCGCGAACATCGGGCCGTCGATCCTGATCAGCCACGCGCGCGAGGACAACCACCGAGACCCGGACGCCTTCCGCCCGGAGCGGTTCCTCGACGGTGAGGTGGCCACCAACACGTGGATCCCGTTCGGCGGCGGCGTGCGTCGCTGCATCGGCGCCGGGTTCTCCCTGATGGAGGGCGTCGCGGTGCTCCGCGAGGTGCTGCTCCGCTACGACGTCACGCTCCCGGACGGCGCGACCGACTACCCGCGGGTCCGCAACATCACCAGCGTGCCGCGGCACGGCGCGCGCGTCGTGGTGCACTGAGCCTCGGCACCCTTCCAAGAAGGCTCCAAGAAACCTCCGCGACGCTGGTGGCTCACCCACGTCGAGAGGTCACTTTGTGCTGGACACCGTGCTCGGACTCCCGGTCCATCCCCTCATCGTGCACGCCACCGTCGTGGTCGTCCCGACCGCGGCCCTGGCCGTCGCCCTGTACGCCGTGTGGCCGCGCTTCCGTGCCTGGGCCCGCTGGGGCCCACTCGCCCTGGCGCTCGCGGCCGCCGTACTGACCCCGCTCAGCACCTCCTCGGGCGAGTCCCTGGAGCACCGGGTCGGCGGCAGCGCCGCCATCGAGGAGCACTCGCACCTCGCCGACGTGCTCATCTGGTGGGTCGTGCCGCTCGCGGTGCTGGCGGGCGCGCTCTGGTGGTGGCACCGCGCGGACCACGGCACACGGTCGCACCGGTCGCTCGCAGTGGCCGCGGCGGTGGTCCCCGTCGTCGTCGCCGTGGGCACCCTCGTCCAGGTCGTGCTGATCGGGCACACCGGCGCCGAGGCCGCGTGGTCCGACGTCGGCTCCGCCTCCGCGTCGCAGGGCAGCGGAGACGGCGGCTGAGCATGCTTCCTATCCTGGGCCGATGACCGGTCCGCGGCTGCTGCTCGTCGAGGACGACCCGGAGCTGACCGCGATGCTCGTGGAGCTGCTCGAGGACGAGGGGTACGTCGTCGACGTGGCTCCCGACGGACAGCGAGGACTCCACCTGGGACTGACCCGCGACTACGACGTCCTCCTGCTCGACCGTGGGCTCCCGGCCATCGACGGTCTCGACCTGCTCACCCGGCTGCGCGGCCAGGGGCTCGCGACGCCGACCCTCGTGCTGTCCGCGCTGGCCCATCCGGGTGACCGGGTGGCCGGTCTGGACGCCGGTGCGGAGGACTACCTCGGCAAACCGTTCGACGTCGACGAGCTGCTGGCCCGGCTACGGGCCCTGCGCCGACGTCACCTCGACGAGGTCCCGCGGGTCCCGGTGGTCGGCGGAACACTCGATGTGGCGACCCGCTCGGTCCACCTGACCGCCAGCGGCGAGGTGGCCCTCTCCGAGCGGGAGGCGGTGCTGCTGACGTTGCTGGCCCGGCACCCACGACGCGTCTTCAGCCGGGCAGAGCTCGTCGGCGCCGTCTTCGAGGGCGCGGAGGACGAGGGCGTCGTCGACACCTACGTGCACTATCTGCGCCGCAAGCTGGGCCGGCCGGTCGTGGACACCGTCCGGGGGCTGGGCTACCGAGCCGGTCGCACGTGAGGTCCAACACGGATGACCTGCGACGTACGTCGGTCCGGCTCGGCCTGCAGACCGGCCTGCTGGTCGTCGGCGTGCTCGCGGTGGTCGGGGTGCTGATCTTCGTGATCTACGCGCGCGCGGCCGACGAGGCGGCCGATGCGGTCCTGCGCGACACGACGAGCAACATCGACGCGCCCAACGAGGCGCCGCCCGGCGTGCACGTCGTGGTGCTCACCCCCCAAGGGCGTCGGCAGTCGCCGGGGATGCCGGCCGGCTTCCCCGACCGGGCCGCACTCACCGCTGTCCGCCGGGACGGCCGGGTGCGGGAGACGGACCGCACCGTCGACGGCCGCGACTACACGGTGCGCACCGAACGCGTCGGCAGCCGGGTCACGCAGGCGGTGCTGGACCGGCACGAGCTCGAGGAGGAACGCGGGCGCATCCTGTTCTCCCTCCTGATCGCCGGCGGGGTCGGAGTCCTCCTGGCCGCACTCGTCGCGACCTGGCTGGCTCGAAGGGCGATGCTGCCGCTGACCGAGAGCCTGGCCATGCAGCGTCGGTTCGTGGCCGACGCGAGCCACGAGCTGCGCACGCCGCTGACCCTGCTCAGCACGCGTCTCCAGCTGGTGGCGCGGCGCGCCCGGCACCGGGGTGAGGGGCTCGGCGCGGACGCGCTCGACGGGGTGCTCGCGGACACCGGCCGGCTCACCGAGATCCTCGACGACCTCCTGCTCGCGGCGGACACCCGCGCGGCCGAGCGCACGCGGCTGGACCTGGCGGCGCTGGCCCGCGAGTGCGTGGACGCGGCGGCGGGGACGGCCGACGACCGAGGGGTCACCCTGATGCTCCTCGCCCCGACCGAGGTCTCCGTGGCAGGCGCCGCCACCGCCCTGCGGCGGGCTGTCACTGCGCTCGTCGACAATGCTCTCGACCACGCGCGGACCCGCGTCGAGGTCCGCGTCGCGGCCCGGTCGGGCACCGCGACGGTCACGGTCACCGACGACGGGCCCGGCATCGCCGAGTCCGCGCGCCCCCGGATCTTCGAACGCTTCACCAGTGACCGGGACACCGCTGCGCCGTCGTCTCGCCGGCACTACGGCCTGGGCCTGGCGCTGGTCGCAGACGTCGCCACGTCCCACGGCGGGGCGGTCTCCGCGGCCAACCGGCAGGGCGGTTCCTCCGGTGCGGTCCTGACGCTGACGCTGCCACTCCTCCCCGGCGGCGCGCTCGGCGGTTAACCGGACCGACGAGGACCACTTTTACCTTGTCCTGAGCCGATCCTGCCGACATGTGACGCCTTTGCTCCACTAGCGTCACGATTGCGCAACACGGGGGGTTCGTTGCTTGACTCCGCCGCCAAGTAGGACGACGTTGACCTATCGGCGCACCCAGTGCGTCCCTGCACGCGCCGTTCGCGCGTGCTCCGACCCGTTCGACCCGAGGAGTCACACCGCGTGAGCACGCCCCTGGAAGTCGAGCCGGGCGCCGGAGGCGCGCCGACCGAGCACGAACTCGTCGGCTCGGGACCGGTCATCGAGGGGCGCTCGCTGGGTCAGATCGCCTGGCGGCGACTGCGCCGCGACAAGGTCGCCCTCGCGGGTGCTTTCTTCCTGGTCTTCCTCGTGCTCGCCGCGATCTTCGCGCCGCTCATCGTGCACTTCCTCGGTGACCCGCCCAACCAGTTCAACCAGGACCTCATCGACCCGGCGACCGGCGGCCTGCCGATCGGGCCGCGAGGCGGCCAGAGCTGGGACCACCTGATGGGTGTCGAGCCGGTCAACGGCCGGGACATCTTCAGCCGGGTGGTCTACGGCGCCCGGATCTCCCTGCTGATCGCCTTCCTCGCCACCATGCTGTCGGTGGTCATCGGTACGACGCTCGGCACCGTCGCCGGATTCCTCGGCGGCTGGGTCGACTCGTTCATCAGCCGGGCCATGGACGTGTTCCTCGCCTTCCCCCTGCTGGTGTTCGCGCTGGCGCTGGCCGGTGTCATCCCGGACCAGGCATTCGGGCTCGAGGGCAACACGCTGCGCATCGTGCTGCTGGTGTTCATCATCGGCTTCTTCAACTGGCCCTACATCGGCCGCATCATCCGGGGGCAGACCCTGTCCCTGCGTGAGCGGGAGTTCGTCGACGCCGCCCGCAGCCTGGGGGCCCGGCGTCCGTACATCCTGTTCAGCGAGATGCTGCCCAACCTCATCGCGCCGATCCTCGTCTACTCGACGCTGCTGATCCCGACGAACATCCTGTTCGAGGCCGCGCTGTCGTTCCTCGGCGTCGGGGTCCGTCCGCCCACCGCCACGTGGGGCGGCATGCTCTCCGACGCCGTGAACTTCTACACGGTCCCGCACTTCATGCTCTGGCCCGGACTCGCGATCTTCAGCACCGTCCTGGCCTTCAACCTCTTCGGGGACGGGCTGCGCGACGCGCTCGACCCCCGAGGCCGCTAGTCCGTTCCACCCATGAAGAAGAGCACCACCCACTCCTCAAGAAGGGGCGTAACCGCACGATGAGAAGCACGCGATGGAGGGCCTTTGCGGCTCTGACCGCTGTCGCTGCCCTGGGCCTGTCGGCCTGTGGCGGGAGCAGCGGCGGCAACGGCGACGGGGGCAGCGGTGGGTCCGGTACCGCCGCCGCCAACGCAGCCGTCGGCAAGATCTACAACCCGTCCGACAAGAAGGGCGGTGTCATCAAGATCGCCAACTCGGGTGACTGGGACACGCTGGACCCGGGTGAGACCTACTACGGCTACTCCTGGAACTTCGCGCGTCTCTACGGTCGCTCCCTCCTCACCTTCAAGGCGGCTCCGGGCGAGGCCAGCAACGAGCTGGTCCCGGACCTCGCCGAGGACCTGGGCAAGGCGACGGACAACGGCAAGACCTGGACCTACAAGATCAAGAAGGGCGTGAAGTTCGAGGACGGCACCGAGGTCACGTCCAAGGACGTCGCCTACGCGGTCGCCCGCTCCATCGACAAGGAGACCTTCCCGAACGGCCCGGCGTACTTCGACGCCATGCTCAACTGGCCGGCCGGCTACAAGGGCCCCTACAAGTCGAAGGGCAAGGACTTCTCCTCGGCCATCTCGACGCCGGACGACCAGACGATCGTCTTCCACCTCAAGCAGCCGTTCGCCGGCTTCGACTACCTCGCGCAGCTCACGCAGACCATGCCGGTCGAGCAGAGCAAGGACAAGGGCGCGCAGTACAAGAACGCCGTGCAGTCGACGGGTCCCTACAAGTTCCAGGACCTGCAGCCCGGCAAGTCGTTCAAGCTGGTCCGCAACGACCAGTGGGACCAGAGCACGGACGACCAGCGCAAGGCGCTGCCGGACGAGTACGACGTCTCGCTGAACGTCAACGCCGACGACATCGACAACCGGATCATCGCCGGTGACCTCGACCTCGACGTCGCGGGCACCGGTGCGCAGCCGGCCGCGCTGGCCCGGGTGCTCAACGACCCGGCCGCCAAGGCGAACACCGACAACCCGACGATCGCGCGTCTCTGGTACACCTCGATCAACCCGACGGTGAAGCCGTTCGACAACATCCACTGCCGCAAGGCCGTGGAGTACGCGATGGACCGCACGTCGTACCAGACCGCCTACGGCGGCCCGATCGCCGGTGGCGAGATCACGACGACGATTCTGCCGCCGCAGATCCCGGGCTACCAGAAGTTCGACCTCTACCCGACGCCGGACAACAAGGGCGACGTGAACAAGGCCAAGGAGGAGCTCAAGGCCTGCGGCCAGCCGAACGGCTTCAAGACCAACATCTCCTTCCGGACCGAGCGTCCGAAGGAGAAGGCGACCGCCGAGGCGTTCCAGCAGGCGCTGGCCAAGGTCGGCATCGACGCCACGCCGAAGGGCTACCCGCAGGGTGACTACTTCTCGGCGTACGCCGGCAACCCGCCGTTCGTGGTCAAGAACAACCTCGGCCTCGTCGTCAACGGCTGGGGTGCCGACTGGAACGACGGCTTCGGCTTCCTGTCGCAGATCGTGGACAGCCGGGTCATCCGGGAGACCGGTGGCTCGTCGAACACGAGCGTCCGGATCCCCGAGGTCGACAAGATGCTCGACGCGGCGCAGGTCGAGCTCGACCAGTCCAAGCGCGAGGCCGACTGGGGTGCGATCGACAAGGCCGTCATGGAGCAGGCCGTGATCTACCCGGGTGTCGACGCCAAGAGCGTGCTGCTGCGGAGCAAGAACCTGACGAACGTGTTCGTCAACGACTCCTACGGCATGTACGACTACATGGAGCTCGGCGTCAACTAGCAGTACCGCACGAAACCGTTCACGCAGATTCGCTGATCGACAGATCCGAGGAGTGAAGGCGTAGGTGCCCGGGCGGGGGAGACCCCGTCCGGGCACCGGTGCCGAAGACACGTGGTTGCTTACATCATCCGGCGGCTGATCGCCGCGGCGGCGTTGCTGGTGCTGGTCAGCATCATCACGTTCTCGATCTTTTACCTGGTGCCGCGCTGGGCGGGCGCCACGCCCGAGACCCTGGCGACGCGGTACGTCGGCCGCACCGCCACCGCGGAGACGGTGCACCTCACCGCCGAGCGGCTCGGCTTCTACGACCCCTTCTACCTCCAGTACGGACGCTGGGCCAAGACCCTCGTCGCCGGCGGCCAGTTCGACATGGGTGCGGAGAAGGTCGACTGCCCGGCGCCGTGCCTGGGCTACTCCTTCATCACCCGGCAGGCGGTGTGGCCCGAGCTGGTCGACCGCGCGCCGGTCACCTTCTCCCTCGCCATCGGGGCCGCGGTGATCTGGGTGGTCTCCGGTGTCAGCATCGGCGTGCTCTCGGCCCTGAGACGCGGGTCGATCTTCGACCGGGGGGCGATGACGTTCGCGCTGGCCGGCGTCTCGATGCCGATCTTCTGGACCGGTCTGATCGGGCTGTCGTTCTTCGCCTACAAGTGGAAGGTCTTCGTGCCCGGCGGCACCTACACCCCGTTCTTCACCAACCCCGCGGAGTGGGCGCACGACCTGCTGCTGCCCTGGATCACGCTGGCCCTGCTGTTCTCGGCGCAGTACGCCCGGCTGACCCGCGCCGGCATGCTCGAGACGATGAACGAGGACTACGTGCGCACCGCCCGGGCGAAGGGTCTGCAGGAGCACCGCGTCGTCGTCAAGCACGGGCTGCGCGGCGCGCTCACCCCCATCCTCACGATCTTCGGCCTGGACTTCGGCCTGCTGATCGGTGGCGCCGTCCTCACCGAGCGGGTCTTCTCGCTCAACGGGCTGGGCAAGTACGCCCTCGACGGCATCGTGAACAACGACCTGCCCAAGGTGCTCGGCGTCACCCTGCTGGCGGCCCTGTTCGTCATCATTGCCAACCTGGTTGTAGACCTGATGTACGCCGTCGTCGACCCGAGAGTGCGGAGCAAGTGACCCTCACCGACCACGAACGTCCCGCCTCGACGCCCCGGTCCGGGGCCTTCCTCGAGGTCCGAGACCTGCGCGTGCACTTCCCCACCGACGACGGCCTGGTGAAGTCGGTCGACGGGCTGTCCTTCGGTGTCGACCGCGGCAAGACCCTGGGCATCGTCGGCGAGTCCGGCTCCGGCAAGAGCGTCACGAGCATGTCGATCATGGGCCTGCACAAGAAGGGCACTGCCCGCATCAGCGGCGAGATCCTCCTCGACGGCAAGGACCTGATCTCGTCCACGCCGGAGGAGGTCCGCAAGATGCGCGGCAAGCGGATGGCGATGATCTTCCAGGACCCGCTGTCGGCGATGCACCCCTACTACACCGTGGGCAACCAGATCATCGAGGCGTACAAGATCCACAACGCCGTCTCGACCAAGAAGGCCCGCGCGCACGCGATCGAGATGCTCGACCGGGTCGGCATCCCCGAGCCGCACCGGCGCGTCGACGCCTACCCGCACCAGTACTCCGGCGGCATGCGGCAGCGCGCGATGATCGCGATGGCGCTGTCGTGCGACCCGGACCTGCTCATCGCCGACGAGCCCACGACCGCGCTCGACGTGACGGTGCAGGCGCAGATCCTCGACCTGATCCGTGACCTGCAGAAGGAGTTCAACTCCGCGGTCGTCATCATCACCCACGACCTCGGCGTGGTCGCCGAGCTCGCCGACGACATCCTGGTCATGTACGCCGGCCGCGCGATCGAGTACGGCACGGCCGAGCAGATCTTCAACGAGCCGGAGCACCCCTACACCTGGGGCCTGCTCGGATCGATGCCCCGCTTCGACCGGGAGCGCAGCGAGCGCCTGCTGCCGATCAAGGGGTCCCCGCCGAGCCTGATCAACGTCCCGAAGGGCTGCCCGTTCCACCCGCGCTGCCGCTTCGAGAAGAACACCGACGGGCTCTCGAGGGAGGAGCGGCCCGAGCTCCTCGACAACGGCCAGGGCCACTTCGTCGCCTGCCACATGCCGCAGGCGCAGCGCCAGCAGATCTGGCGCGACGAGATCAAGCCGCTGCTCTGACCACGCCTCTCTCCCCAGCTCCACTCATCACACGGACCATCACACGGCAAGGACGACCGACACGATGACAGTCACCGAGACCACCGGGGGCACCGAACGGCGCGACAGCGACGACCTGCTCACGGTGTCCGGCCTGGTCCGGCACTTCCCGATCCGCCGCGGCCTGATGCAGCGGCAGGTGGCCGCGGTGCAGGCCGTGGACGGCATCGACTTCACGGTGAGGCGCGGGGAGACGCTGTCCCTGGTGGGCGAGTCCGGCTGTGGGAAGAGCACCACCGGCCGGCTGATCACCCGGCTCGACGAGCCGACCGGCGGGAAGATCGTTTTCGAGGGCCGCGACATCACCCACCTCAGTGACGGCGCGATGCGGCCGCTGCGCCGTCACATCCAGATCATCTTCCAGGACCCTTACTCCTCGCTGAACCCGCGCCACACCGTCGGCAAGATCGTCGGGGCGCCGTACCACCTCCAGGGGGTCAAGCCCGAGGGCGGCGTCAAGAAGGCCGTGCAGGACGTCCTCGCGCTCGTCGGCCTCAACCCCGAGCACTACAACCGGTACCCGCACGAGTTCTCCGGCGGGCAGCGGCAGCGCATCGGCATCGCGCGCACGCTCGCGCTCAAGCCCAAGCTCATCGTGCTCGACGAGCCGGTCTCCGCGCTCGACGTGTCGATCCAGGCGCAGGTGGTGAACCTCCTCGAGGACCTCCAGGAGGAGCTCGACCTCACCTACGTGTTCATCGCGCACGACCTGTCCGTGGTGCGCCACGTCTCCGACCGGGTGGCCGTGATGTACCTCGGCAAGATCGTGGAGATCGCCGACCGGGAGGGCCTCTACGGCCAGCCGATGCACCCGTACACCACCGCGCTGATGTCGGCGGTGCCGGTGCCGGACACCTCGCGCCGCACCCAGCGGGACCGGATCCGGCTCCAGGGTGACGTGCCCAGCCCGATCAACCCGCCGCCCGCATGCCGCTTCCACACCCGCTGCTGGAAGGCGCAGGACATCTGCAAGACCCAGGAGCCCCCGCTGCTCGAGCTCGCCCCGGGGCACCAGGTCGCGTGCCACTTCCCGGAGAACGCCCCCGCACAGGCGCAGAAGGCCGCCGAGACCCCGGCCGACGCCCCCGCCTGACGGCACGTCCCGCCGGACCGCGGGGCCGGGGGCGACACGCCCCCCGCCGATCCGGTTACGCGACCTTGGTGGTGTGCAGCATCCTTGACCCATGGCGCGCGACGACGACGATGACGTCCCCTGGACCCGGCAGCTGGCCGTGGGTGTCGGGGTGCTCGTGGCGGTGGCGCTGGTCATCGGCGGAGTGGTGAGCGTGGTCGCGCTCGGGGCCGCCAAGGTGACCGGCCTCGGCCGCGCGCACGCGTCGGCGACGGCGCGGCCGAGCCTCTACTTCCCCAGCGACGACCCCACCACGACGCCGGAGACCTACCCGGACCCGAACGGGTCCGACGAGCCGTCACCCCCGCCGAGCAGTGAGTCGCCGAGCGCGAAACCGACGCAGAAGACCCACGCGATCACCCTGCAGGCGTTCCCGCAGCAGGTCCCGCCCAACGAGCGGATCAACCTGACCGGCGTCTACCAGGGCGGCGAAGGCGCCCGCCTGCAGGTCCAGCGCTTCGAGAACGGCTGGGTCGACTTCCCGGTGAGCACCTCGGTCAGCGGCGGCTCCTTCACGACGTACATCTACACCGGCCGCTCCGGCGCGAACCGGTTCCGGGTGATCGACAAGGAGGCCGACAAGGCCTCCAACCCGGTCCGGGTCCGCGTCGGCTGAGCCGGCCCCACCGGTCCGCGGGCCGGCGGAGAAATCTCCTCGCCCTGGCGGGAACATGGGTCCACCCCGTCTGCGTTGAGTCCTGTGACGAGAGTTGAGTTGATCCGACTCAGGTTGTTTGACAAACTTGCAGCAGCGAGACAACCTCGTCGGAACCCAGCAGATCAAGCACACACCCGAGACACCCTCCGGCCGCGTGGCCGGGGCGCAACTGGAGGTACACACCATGGCTCGTGCGGTCGGTATCGACCTCGGGACGACGAACTCCGTCGTCTCCGTCCTCGAAGGTGGAGAGCCCACCGTCATCGCGAACGCCGAGGGTGCTCGCACCACCCCGTCGGTCGTCGCCTTCGCCAAGAACGGCGAGGTGCTCGTCGGTGAGGTCGCCAAGCGGCAGGCCGTCACCAACGTCGACCGGACCATCCGGTCCGTGAAGCGGCACATGGGCACCGACTGGAAGACGAAGATCGACGACAAGACCTTCACCGCTCAGCAGATCTCCGCCTTCGTGCTGCAGAAGCTCAAGCGGGACGCGGAGTCCTACCTCGGCGAGACCGTCACCGACGCCGTGATCACCGTGCCGGCGTACTTCTCCGACGCCCAGCGCCAGGCCACCAAGGAGGCGGGCGAGATCGCCGGCCTCAACGTGAGCCGGATCGTCAACGAGCCGACCGCGGCCGCGCTGGCCTACGGTCTCGACAAGGAGACCGACCAGACCATCCTGGTCTTCGACCTCGGCGGCGGCACGTTCGACGTGTCCCTGCTCGAGATCGGCGAGGGCGTGGTCGAGGTCAAGGCCACCTCCGGCGACAACCACCTCGGCGGCGACGACTGGGACTCCCGGCTCGTCGACTGGATGGTCAAGAAGTTCAAGGACAACAACGGTGTCGACCTCGGCAGCGACAAGATCGCCCGGCAGCGCCTCCAGGAGGCCGCCGAGAAGGCCAAGATCGAGCTGTCCTCGTCCTCCGAGACCACGATCCACCTGCCCTACATCACGCACTCCGAGTCCGGGCCGCTGCACTTCGAGGAGAAGATCAGCCGCGCCGAGTTCCAGCGGATGACCTCCGACCTGCTCGACCGGACCAAGTCGCCGTTCAAGCAGGTCATCAAGGACGCCGGCATCGACGTCTCCAAGATCGACCACGTGATCCTGGTCGGCGGCTCCACCCGGATGCCGGCCGTCGCTCAGGTCGTCAAGGACCTCACCGGCGGCAAGGAGCCCAACAAGGGCGTCAACCCCGACGAGGTCGTCGCCGTGGGCGCCGCCCTGCAGGCCGGCGTGCTCAAGGGCGAGGTCAAGGACGTGCTGCTCCTCGACGTCACCCCGCTGAGCCTCGGCATCGAGACCAAGGGCGGCGTGATGACGCGCCTCATCGAGCGCAACACCACGATCCCGACCAAGCGCTCCGAGGTGTTCACCACCGCGGACGACAACCAGCCCTCGGTGCAGATCCAGGTCTTCCAGGGCGAGCGTCAGATGGCCGCGCAGAACCAGCCGCTCGGCAACTTCGAGCTGACCGGTCTGCCCCCGGCCCCGCGCGGCGTACCCCAGATCGAGGTCACCTTCGACATCGACGCCAACGGCATCGTGCACGTGTCCGCCAAGGACCGTGGCACCGGCCGTGAGCAGTCGATGACGATCACCGGTGGCTCGGCGCTGTCCAAGGACGACATCGACAAGATGATCAAGGACGCCGAGCAGTACGCCGAGGAGGACCGTCAGCGCAAGGAGGCGGTCGAGACCCGCAACCAGGCCGAGAGCGTCGCCTACAGCTCGGAGAAGTTCCTCTCGGAGAACGGCGACAAGATCCCGGCCGAGGTGAAGACCGAGGTGGAGACCGACCTCGAGGCGCTGAAGAAGGCGCTCGAGAGCACCGACGAGGGCGCGACCTCCGACATCTCCGCGGCGCTGGCGAAGCTCAACGAGTCCAGCCAGAAGATGGGTGCGGCGATGTACGCCGCCGGCGAGGCCGACGCCTCGGCGGCCGGCGGCACCACCGGCACCGGTGACGCCGACGAGGACGTCGTGGACGCCGAGATCGTCGACGAGGACAGCACGGACGGCACCGGCGAGGGTGAGAGCAAGTGACGGACCCCCACACCGACCAGCCCACCGACCAGCCGCTCGACGAGCCTGTCGAGCAGCCGGTCGACGGGGCCGGGGTCGCGTCCGAGGAGACCGGGGCGCCGCAGGAGACTGCGGCCCCCGGGGCTCCCGGTCCCGACGCCGCCGCCGAGGGGATGGCCGACGACAGCCCGAACGACCTGGTCGCCGACCTCGCGGCCGCGCAGACCAAGGTCGCCGCGCTGACCAACGACCTGCAGCGGCTGCAGGCCGAGTACGTCAACTACAAGCGGCGCGTGGACCGCGACCGGGAGCTGGTCAAGCAGAACGCCACCTTCTCGGTCCTCTCCGCGATGCTGCCGGTGCTCGACGACCTCGACCGCGCCCGTGAGCACGGCGAGCTCGAGGGCGGCTTCAAGGCCGTCGCCGACTCGCTCGAGCGGATCGTGGCGGCGCACGGCCTGGTCAAGTTCGGCAAGCCGGGCGACGAGTTCGACCCGCGCTTCCACGAGGCGCTCATGCACGCCCACTCCAAGGACGTGACGACCACGACCTGCCAGGACATCGTCTCGGCGGGTTACATGATCGGCGAGCGCGTCGTACGCCCCGCCCAGGTGACCGTGGTGGATCCTGAGCCCGAGGCCCCGGCCGACGGCGGCCAGCAGTAGCCAGCAGACAGCAGCAGACACCAACCCGGCAGAGGGAGGGGGTGCACGGATGACCAGTGCGGACTGGGCGAACAAGGACTTCTACAAGACCCTCGGCGTGGCCAAGGACGCGTCGGCGGCCGACATCAAGAAGGCCTACCGCAAGCTCGCCCGTGAGAACCACCCCGACTCCCACCCGGGCAACAAGGGAGCGGAGGAGCGGTTCAAGTCCATCGCCGAGGCCTACGACGTCGTCGGCGACACCGAGAAGCGCAAGCAGTACGACGACCTGCGCTCCGGTCTCGGGGGCTTCGGACCGTTCACCACGGCCGGCGGCGGCGCCGGCGGGTTCGACTTCAACGACCTGTTCGGCGGTGGCACCGGTCGCACCGGTGGCGGTGGGGGCGGGTTCGGCGACGTGTTCGGCGGCATGTTCGGCGGTGGCGGCGCTCGCACCCGAGCGTCCGCCCAGCCGCGGCGCGGCGCGGACATCGAGACCGACGCCACCATCGGCTTCGCCGACTCGATCGACGGCGTCACCGTCTCGCTGCGGCTGTCCTCCGACGCGCCGTGCCCGGACTGCTCCGGCACCGGGGCCAGGGCGGGCACGCTGCCACGGGTCTGCCCGGACTGCGAGGGTGTCGGCATGCGCGCGGCCTCTGTCGGCGGCGCGTTCACGATGAACGAGACCTGCCCGACCTGCCGCGGCCGCGGGCTGATCGTCGACGACCCGTGCCCGACCTGCCACGGGTCCGGGCGCGGCATGTCCAACCGGACCATCTCGGCCCGCATCCCCGCCGGCGTCAAGGACGGCCAGCGGATCCGGCTGCGCGGCAAGGGTGCGAACGGCGAGCGCGGCGGTCCGCCCGGAGACCTCTACGTCAACGTCAAGGTGGCGACACACCCGTTGTTCGGACGCAAGGGCGAGAACCTGACCCTGACCGTGCCGGTCAGCTTCACCGAGGCCGCACTCGGCGCCGACATCAAGGTGCCGACCCTCGGTGGCGCCCCGGTCACGCTCAAGATCCCGCCGGGCACGCCCAACGGGCGCTCGTTCCGGGTCCGGGGCCGCGGCGTGCAGCGCAAGGACGGCAACAAGGGCGACCTGCTCGTCACCGTCGAGGTGCACGTTCCGGCCCACCTCGACGCGAAGGCCCGGGCGGCCGTCGAGGCGTTGCGCGACGCCACGGAGGTGTCCGACCTCCGCGCCAACCTGTTCGACGCCAGCACCCGTCCCGGGAGCTCGTCGTGACCGGCGTGCCGGGGAGCGCCCCCGGTCCCGAGGTGCCGGTCTACGTGATCAGCGTGGCCGCGGAGCTGACGGGGCTGCACCCGCAGACCCTGCGCTCCTACGACCGCCTCGGTCTGGTCCGGCCGGGTCGCACCGGCGGCGGCGGGCGGCGCTACTCGTGGCGCGACATCGAGCTGCTCCGGGAGGTCGCCGAGCTGACCTCGACCGGCATCGGGCTCGAGGGCGTCCGGCGCATCCTCGAGCTCGAGCACCACGTCGACGCCCTCCAGCGCCGGGTCGCCGAGCTCGAGCACGACCTGGTCGCGGCGGAGTACACCCTGCGCCAGGCCCTCGACACCCGCACCACCAAGAACCTTCCCGCGGTGCGCAGCACCCTGCCGACCGGCCAGTCGGTCACGGTCTGGCGGCGCGGCCGCAGCTAGCCAGCGCCTCGTCGCGACGTGCGTCTGCGGTCGCCCGACGAGAGCCCTCCGCAGCACCGCAGACGAGATGGGGATTCACACATGGACGCGTCGAAGTTCACCACCCGGAGCCAGGAAGCCATCAACACCGCCATCTCGGCGGCGGCGTCGGCCGGCCACGCGCAGGTCGAGGCCGCGCACCTCCTCGCCGCGCTGCTCGGGCAGCCTGAGGGCATCGTGCGGCCGTTGCTGCAGGCCGTCGGCGTGGAGCCGTCGACGGTCGAGGCGGGCGTGCGCGCCGAGCTCGGCCGGCTCCCCGCCGCCAGCGGCACGACCGTCGGCGCCCCGTCGTACGCCCGCGCCGCGCTGCAGGTGCTCAGCACCGCCACCGACATCGCCGCCGAGATGAAGGACGACTTCATCTCGACCGAGCACCTGCTGATCGCGCTCGCCACCGTCGACTCGACCGCCCGGACCGTGCTCACCGAGGCCGGGGCGAGTGCCGACGCGCTGCGGGGTGCGCTGACCAGCGTGCGCGGCTCCGCCCGGGTGACCAGCCCGGACCCGGAGTCGACGTACCAAGCGCTCGAGAAGTACGCCGTCGACCTGACCGCCGCGGCCCAGGAGGGCAAGCTCGACCCGGTCATCGGCCGGGACAGCGAGATCCGCCGCGTCGTGCAGGTGCTGTCGCGACGCACCAAGAACAACCCGGTGCTGATCGGCGAGCCGGGCGTCGGCAAGACCGCCGTCGTCGAGGGGCTCGCGCAGCGGGTCGTCGACGGGGACGTGCCCGACTCCCTCAAGGGCCGGCGCGTGCTCTCGCTCGACCTCGCCGCGATGGTCGCCGGCGCGAAGTACCGCGGCGAGTTCGAGGAGCGGCTCAAGGCAGTTCTCGAGGAGATCAAGGACTCCGGCGGCCGGATCATCACCTTCATCGACGAGCTGCACACGGTGGTCGGCGCGGGTGCCGGCGGCGACTCCGCGATGGACGCCGGCAACATGCTCAAGCCGATGCTGGCCCGCGGCGAGCTGCGGATGATCGGCGCGACGACGCTCGACGAGTACCGCGAGCGGATCGAGAAGGACCCGGCCCTCGAACGCCGCTTCCAGCAGGTGTTCGTGGGGGAGCCGTCGGTCGAGGACACGGTGGCGATCCTGCGCGGGCTCAAGGAGAAGTACGAAGCCCACCACGGCGTCACCATCGCGGACAGCGCGCTTGTCGCGGCGGCGATGCTCTCCGACCGCTACATCTCCGGCCGGCAGCTGCCCGACAAGGCGATCGACCTCGTCGACGAGTCGGCGTCCCGGCTGCGGATGGAGATCGAGTCCAGCCCGGTCGAGATCGACCAGCTCCGCCGGTCCGTGGACCGGATGAAGATGGAGGAGCTCGCGCTGGACCGTGAGGCGGACGCCGCCTCCCGCGACCGGCTGGCCAAGCTGCGCGCCGACCTCGCCGACCGCGAGGAGGAGCTGCGGGCGCTGGAGAGCCGCTGGGCCCGGGAGAAGGCCGCGCTCGAGGGGGTCGGTGAGCTCCGCAAGCAGATCGACGAGCTGCGCATGCAGGCCGAGCGGCTGCAGCGCGAGGGCGACCTGGGCGGCGCCAGCGAGATCCTCTACGGCCGGATCCCCACCTTGGAGCAGCAGCTCGAGCAGGCCTCGGAGGCCGAGCAGTCGGTGACCGACCCGATGGTCCGCGAGGAGGTCGGCCCCGAGGAGATCGCCGACGTCGTCGAGGCCTGGACCGGCATCCCGACCGGCCGGCTCCTCGAGGGCGAGACGGCCAAGCTGCTGCGCATGGAGGACGTGATCGGCGAGCGGCTGATCGGCCAGCGGGCCGCCGTGACCGCGGTCTCCGACGCCGTACGACGCTCGCGGGCCGGCATCTCCGACCCCGACCGGCCCACGGGATCGTTCCTGTTCCTCGGCCCGACCGGGGTCGGCAAGACCGAGCTCGCGAAGTCGCTCGCGGACTTCCTGTTCGACGACGAGCGGGCGATCGTGCGCATCGACATGAGCGAGTACTCCGAGAAGCACTCGGTCTCGCGGCTCGTCGGCGCACCTCCCGGCTACGTCGGGTACGACGAGGGCGGCCAGCTCACCGAGGCGGTCCGCCGGCGCCCGTACTCCGTGGTGCTGCTCGACGAGGTCGAGAAGGCCCACCCCGAGGTCTTCGACATCCTGCTCCAGGTCCTCGACGACGGCCGGCTCACCGACGGCCAGGGCCGCACGGTCGACTTCCGCAACACCGTGCTGATCCTCACCTCGAACCTCGGCTCGATGTTCCTCGTCGACCCGACGCTCGACGAGGACAAGAAGCGCGAGTCGGTGCTCGCGGTCGTCCGGCAGTCGTTCAAGCCGGAGTTCCTCAACCGTCTCGACGAGATCGTGCTGTTCGACGCGCTCTCCCGTGACGAGCTGTCGCACATCGTCGACCTGCAGATCGCCGCAGCTCGCCAAGCGGCTCGCGGTCCGGCGGATCACCGTCGACGTCACCGAGGCCGCCCACCGCTGGCTGGCCGACACCGGCTACGACCCGGCCTACGGCGCGCGCCCGCTGCGCCGGCTGGTGCAGACCGCCATCGGGGACCCGCTGGCCAGGCTGCTGCTCGGCGGCGAGGTGCTCGACGGCTCGAACGTCATGGTCGACGTCGACCCGTCCGGCGACGGGCTGATGCTCACGGCCGACGCCTGACGCGAGCTGGATCCGGCACGGCCGGCACCCGACGGCGCGGCGGCGACAGTGGACGGGTCCGGCGCGGAGGCGCGACGCGCCGGATCGGTCTCTGGCGCCCCCGCGCCGTCGGGGAGGCCGGCCGGGCGCGGCCTGACCGCGGTGGCCAGCGCGTCCCGAGTCGATGCCCGGACCGCGCGCCGGGCGGACCGCCCGACCCGGCGATGCGGTTCGACGCGCTCCCGGGACGTGGCCGGCCGCGTGATGGAATGGACGCATGAGCGAGTCGGACGGGGAGCGCGCGGGCGCACGCCCACGCCAGGTCACGATCGCGGGCGTGATGGCGACCGCGGCCTGCCTGCTGCTCGTGGTCAGCCTGTTCGACTCGATGGCCATGGTCCGTTCGGCCGACGTGCGCAAACGGATCGCCGAGGAGCTCAGCCGCCCGCCCGGCAGCGGGCTCGGGCTCGACCCGGCGGCGGTCGTGGAGATGCTCCGCGTCCTGGTCCTGGTCAGCGGCGCGCTCGCGGCCGCGGGCGCGGTGCTGTCGATCTTCGTCCTGCAGCGGCACAAGGGCGCCCGGGTCGGGCTGAGCGTCATCGCGGTGCTGATGCTGTTCTCCGCGTCGTTCGTCTCCGGGCTGCTGCCGATCCTGGTCGCGGTCGCGGCCTCGATGCTGTGGGGCCGGGAGGCGCGTGACTGGTTCGCGGGCCGGCCGCCGCGTCCAGCCGTGAAGCCACCCGGGGCACCGCGCCGCGCCCGGTGACGCGCCCGGTGATGCGCCGGGTCATGCGCCCGGTGACGCGCCCGGTGGGGCACCGGCCGGGATGTCGGCCTGGCAGCCCGGCCTGCCGGCCGACCGTCCCGAGGGCGGTCCGGCCCCGGCGACCCGCCCTTACGGCACGGCGCCCGCGGCCTACCCGCCGCAGCGGGGGTACCTGAGCGCGCCGTACCCCTCTCGGCGGGTCCGGCCCACACCGGTCACGGTCGCGGCCTGGCTGACCTGGGTCTTCTCGGGCCTGGTCGCCGTGTTCTTCATGCTCGGGGTGCTGACGATCCTCGCCGACCACGAGGCCCTGGTGGGGGCGATGCAGCGCAACGCGCGCGTCGCGGAGCAGGGGTTCAGCGCCCGCGAGCTCCTCGGCTTCCTCTGGATCACCTGCGCCGTCGGCATCTTCTGGTCGCTCGCGTCCATGTCGCTCGCGGTGCTGGCCTACCGCCGCCTGGAGATCGGGCGGGTCGTGCTCACCATCTCCGCGGCCGTCGCCGGGCTGGTCGGGCTGGCCGCGGTCCCGGTCGGGTGGCCGCCCGCGGCCGCCGCGATCACCTGCGTGGTGCTGCTCAACCGGCCGTCGGTGCGGGCGTGGTTCGCCGGTCGGGACGTGCCGCCGCCGCGGCCCCCGCAGGGACCGAGCGCTCCGTCGGAGAAGCCGCCGGTCTGGTGAGTCAGGCGTGCAGGTCGGCCTGCTGCAGCCGGCGCACGCCCTCCTCGACGACCGAGGTGTCCTTGCAGAACGCCCAGCGCACCTTGTGCCGGCCCTCGTCCTGGTCGTCGTAGAACACCTGCGACGGGATCGCCACGACCCCCGCCTTCTCGGGCAGCGCGAGGCAGAACGCCATCCCGTCGGCGTGGCCGTAGGCCCGGACGTCCGTGGTCACGAAGTACGTCGCCTCGGGCTCGTAGACCTCCAGGTCGAGCGTCCGCAGGCCCTCGACGAGCAGGTCGCGCTTGGCCTGCAGCTCCTTGGCCAGGTCGTCGTAGAACCCCGCCTCCTGGGTGAGCGCGTGCGCGACGGCCGGCTGCAGCGGGGCGGCGTTGCTGAACGTCAGCCACTGCTTGGCCGCCATCACCGTCGCGACCAGGTCGGCCGGGCCGGTGACCCAGCCGACCTTCCAGCCCGTGAAGGAGAACGTCTTGCCGGCACTCGAGATGGTGACCGTGCGGTCCCACATGCCCGGGAGCGTGCAGATCGGCAGGTGCGCCCGGCCGTCGAACAGCAGGTGCTCGTAGACCTCGTCGGTGACGACCACCAGGTCGTGCTCGATCGCGACGTCCGCGACCGCCTGCAGCTCGTCGCGGTTCAGCACCGCTCCGGTCGGGTTGTGCGGGGTGTTCAGCAGGATCGACGTGGTCCGCGGGGTCACCGCGGCCCGCAGCGCGTCGACGTCGAGCCGGAAGTCCGGCGCACGCAGGGTCACCGGACGCCGTACGCCGCCGGCCATCTCGATGCACGCGACGTAGGAGTCGTAGTAGGGCTCGAGCACCACCATCTCGTCGCCCGGGTTGACCAGCGCGAAGATCGCCGCCGCGATCGCCTCGGTCGCACCGGCCGTCACCACCACCTCGGAGGCGGGGTCGAGGTCGAGGCCGTAGTGCCGGGCCTGGTGGGCGGCGACGGCCTCGCGCAGCTCCGGGATGCCGGGGCCGGGCGGGTACTGGTTGCGGCCGGACCGCAGCGCCTCGACCGCCGCCTCGACCGCGCCCGCGGGACCGTCCCGGTCGGGGAACCCCTGCCCGAGGTTGAGGCTGCCGGTGCGCACGGCCAGGGCGGACATCTCGGAGAAGATGGTCGGCGGGATCGAGCGCAGGCGCGCCGCCTTGCGGTCCGGGGACGGTGCTGGCGTCGTGGACATACCCGCGACTGTACGGCGTTCGTCTGCGTCGCCCGCGACGCATGAGGGATGATCGACGCATGGCCACGCAGACCCTCGAGCGTCCGCCCGCGAGCCCGCGCCGGGGCCGCGGCCTGTCGTTCTGGATCGGCGTCGGGCTGATCCTGGCCGGCCTCGGGGTGCTGGCCTACGTCGCCTGGCAGTTCTTCGGCACCAACATCGTCGCCCACCAGAAGCAGCAGAAGATCGTCCAGCAGACCCAGAAGGTGTGGGCCGCCGAGGCCGGCGCGGGCGCGACCGGCTCCGCCAAGGGTGTCGAGCTCAACGGCGCCGAGGCGCTGATCCGGATCCCGAAGCTCGGGAAGAAGTACGTCATGCCCGTGCAGAGGGGCGTCTCCGACGGGGTGCTGGCCGAGGGCTACGGGCACTTCAAGGGCTCGGCCAAGGCCGGCGGCAGTCGGCAACTACGCGCTCGCCGCGCACCGGGTCACGCACGGGGAGCCGCTGCGCCGGATGCCCGAGCTGCGGCCCGGCGACAAGGTGATCGTCGAGACCAAGGACCGCACCTACACCTACGAGCTCGACACCAACCCGAACGACCTGATCGTCACGTTCGCGGACGTCTGGGTGATCGACAAGCTCCCGAAGAACCCGCACGGCGGGGTCGAGCCGGCCCAGAAGCCCGGCCAGAAGCTGATCACGCTGACCACCTGCGCCGAGCTGTTCCACACCGACAACCGGATGATCGCCTTCGGGCACCTGGTCGCGAGCACCACCCGCTGAGCCCCGCCGAGCTGTCAGGCGGTGGCGTCGCCCCAGCGACGTGAGCGCCTGACAGGACGGCCTAGGGTGACCCGCATGAGCGATCGCGACCTGCTGCTTGCCCAGGTGCGGGACAAGGCCGTCGTGCACGGCCGGGTCACCCTCTCCTCCGGCAAGGAGGCCGACTACTACGTCGACCTGCGCCGGGTCACCCTCGACGCCGAGGCCGCCCCGCTCGTCGGCAAGGTGATGCTCGACCTCACCGAGGACTGGGGGTACGACGCCGTCGGCGGTCTCACCCTGGGCGCCGACCCGGTGGCGACCGCGATGCTGCACGCCGCCGCCGGGCAGGGCCGCAAGCTCGACGCCTTCGTGGTGCGCAAGGCCGAGAAGGCCCACGGCCTGCAGCGCCGGATCGAGGGGCCGGACGTCGCCGGCCGCCGGGTGCTCGCCGTCGAGGACACCTCCACCACCGGCGGCTCGGTGCTCACCGCCGTCGAGGCGCTGCGCGAGGCCGGCGCCGAGGTGGTCGGGGTCGCGGTGATCGTGGACCGCTCGACCGGCGCCCGGCAGCGGGTCGAGGACGCCGGCTGCGACTACCGGTTCGCCTACGGGCTGGACGACCTGGACCTGCCCCAGGCGTGAGCGTCAGTCCTCGCGGACCTCGGCGATCTTGTCCGCGGCCCGGGCCCGCAGGAACTCGATCCCGATCGGGATGACCGACACGAAGACGATCGCGAGCAGCATCGCCTCGATGTTGTTGCGCACGAACGAGATCTGGCCGAGGTAGTAGCCGAGCACGGTCACGCCGGCTGCCCACACCGCGCCGCCGATCGCGCTGTAGACCATGAACCGCCGGAAGCCCATGTCGCCGACCCCGGCCATCACGGTGATGAAGGTCCGCACGATCGGCACGAAGCGGGCCAGCACGATGGCCCGGTTGCCGTACTTCTCGAAGAACTCGTGCGTCTGGTCGACGTACTTCTTCTTGAAGAGCTTGGAGTCCTCGCGGGCGAAGATCTTCGGGCCCGACCTTGGCGCCGATCGCGTAGCCGCTGGCGTTGCCGACCATCGCCGCCACGAACAGCACGAGCGCGCACATCCACAGCGGGTAGGAGATCTTGTCCTGCGACACCAGCAGGCCGACCGTGAACAGCAGCGAGTCGCCGGGCAGGAAGAAGCCGACCAGCAGCCCGCACTCGGCGAAGATCACCGCCGCCGCGCCCCAGAGGGCGTAGTCGCCGAACGTGTCGAGGAGGTACTGGGGGTCGAGCCACTTGACGCCGAGAAGCAGCGGGGCGACCAGGGCGGAGATGTCCGTCACCCCGCGAACGATAGAGGGGGCACCTGAACGCGACCTGTCCGCGTCCCGTCGCGGACCTGCCGCTCTAGGCTCCTCGGCATGCCCGACGAGCCGCGCGCGCCGTACGACCCGATGCCGCACGGTCCCGCCGAGGTGGGCGTCGGCCCGTGGGACGGTCCGTGGCCCGAGGGTGAGCAGTACGACGAGCGGCTGCTCGCCGAGGGGGACCGGCGCAACGTCGTGGACCGCTACCGCTACTGGACGGTCGAGGCGATCGTGGCCGACCTGGACACCCGGCGGCACTCCTTCCACGTGGCCATCGAGAACTGGCAGCACGACTTCAACATCGGCACGATCGTCCGCACCGCCAACGCGTTCCTCGCCCGCGAGGTGCACATCGTCGGCAACCGCCGCTGGAACCGGCGCGGCGCGATGGTGACGGACCGCTACCAGCACGTCCGGCACCACCCCGACGTCGCGACCCTCGCGGCCGACCTGCACCGCGACGGCGTCACGCTGCTCGGCATCGACAACCTGCCCGGCTCGCGGCCGCTGGAGACCCTCGACCTGCCCCGCGACGTGTGCCTGCTGTTCGGGCAGGAGGGGCCGGGGTTGTCGGACGCGGCCCGGGAGGCCTGCGACGGGACGTTCTCGATCGCGCAGTTCGGGTCGACGCGCTCGATCAACGCGTCCGCGGCCGCGGCGATCGCGATGCACACCTGGGTGCGGCAGCACGCCGACCTCGGTGAGTCCTGGCGCGGCTGAGCCGCGCCCGGTCTCAGGAGATGCCGAGCAGCGTCACGACCAGCGAGAGGGCCGCGACGGCGACGGCCACCGCGGCCACCACCACGGTCGCCCGGGCCAGGTGGCCGGCCCACGACCAGGCGGCCGACGGGTCGGCGAGCGCGCGGCGGGCCAGCCAGAGCGCGACCGCGTCGAGCAGGAGCGTGGCCACGAAGACCGACGCGAAGACCGAGCCGATCCGGCCCGCGGCGAAGCTGCCGCCGAACAGCGCCTGCACCAGCCCGGTCCAGGCGCCCTGGCTGGTCATGGTGAGGACCGCGAACGTGAAGCCGGCGATCGCGCAGGCCTCCGGTGTCAGGACGGTGCCGCGGGAGCGGGTGGTGCGGCCCAGCTGGTCGTGGTCGGTCATCGGGTCCCCCTTCGTGACGCGGACGCGCGCGTGCGCTCACGGTACGCCGTCCCGGGCGGCGCGGACCTCGATCAGCGGGCGATGTCGAAGACCGGTTCACCGGCCGTGACCGGCGAGCCGGGTGGGTGGGCCAGGTCGGCCCGGGCCGGCTGGTCCAGCACGACGACCGCGCACATCGGGGAGCGACCGGTCCGTGCGACGTACGCCGGGTCCCAGCCGACCACCGGCTGACCCGCCTCCACGCGGGCGTCCTCGGTGGCGAGCAGCGAGAACCCGTCGCCGCGCATCGTCACGGTGTCGATGCCGAGGTGCACCAGGACGCCCACGCCCTCGTCGGTGACCACGAGGTAGGCGTGCGGGTGCAGCTTGGCCAGCCGTCCGCTCACCGGCGCCACCGCGGTCTGCGCCGACGCCACCGGGTCGATGGCCAGCCCCGACCCGACCATGCCGGAGGAGAACACGGGGTCCGGGACGTCGCTGACCTCCCGGCTGGTCCCCGTGACCGGCGCGACCACGCGCATCAGCGCAGGTCCTCCAGCAGGTCCTCGATGTCGGACGCGACGGTGTCCGCGTCCGGGCCCAGCACCACCTGGACCACCGCGCCCGCGCGCATCAGGCCGTGCGCGCCCGCGGCGCGCAGCGACGGCTCGTCGACGAGCGAGACGTCCTCGAGCTGGGTGCGGAGGCGAGTGATGCAAGCCTCGATCTCTACGATGTTCCCGGCCCCACCCAGGCCGGCGAGAATCGCCGCAGCTTGGCTCATAGCAGCATCCAACCAGACGGGGCGAGGGGTGATCTCGGGTGACCACCAGCGCTGCGGACCAGCGGACCGCCGGCCGCTCCGCGGCCGGCCTCGGAGTGCTGCAACGGCTCGGCCGCAGCCTGATGCTGCCGATCGCCACGCTGCCGGTCGCCGCGCTGCTGCTGCGTCTGGGCCAGGACGACATGCTCGGCGACGGTGCGACCGGCCTGGCCCTCGGCGCCCACTGGCCGTGGCTCACCCCGGTCGCGCACGTGCTCGCCGCGGCCGGTGGCACGCTCTTCTCCCACCTCGGCCTGCTGTTCGCCGTCGGGGTCGCGGTCGGCTTCGCGCGCCGGTCGGACGGGTCGACCGCGCTCGCCGCCGTGGTGGGGTACCTCGTCTTCGACGCGGTGACCGACGCGCTGAGCCCGGCCGTGCTGCCCGCCGGCAGCGATCCGGTGGACTACGGCGTCGCCGGCGGGATCCTGGTCGGGCTCGTCGCGGCGCTGCTCTGGGAGCGGTTCCACCGCATCCGGCTGCCGACCTACCTCGCGTTCTTCGGCGGCCGCCGGTTCGTGCCGATCGTCACCGCCAATGTCACGCTGCTCCTCGGCGTGCTGCTCGCCTTCGCCTACCCCGCGTTCGACGCCGGGCTCACCGCGTTCGGCCGCTGGCTGGTCGGCAACGACGTGCTCGGCGCCGGTGTGTACGGCGTCGCCAACCGGCTGCTGCTGCCGTTCGGCCTGCACCACCTGGTCAACTCGGTGCCGTGGTTCGCCGTCGGCTCGTTCACCACGTCCGGCGGGGCCACGGTCCACGGCGACGTGGCACGCTTCCTGTCCGGTGACCCGACGGCCGGGTCCTACATGACCGGGTTCTTCCCGATCATGATGTTCGCGCTGCCGGCCGCCGCTCTCGCGATCTACCACGAGGCCGACCCCGGCCGCCGCAAGGTCGTGGGCGGCGTGATGCTGTCCGGCGCGCTGACGTCGTTCCTGACCGGGGTGACCGAGCCGCTGGAGTTCGCGTTCATGTTCGTGGCCTGGCCGCTCTACCTGCTGCACGCCGTGCTGACCGGTACGTCGATGGCGCTCGTCAACGCGCTCGGCGTCAAGGACGGCTTCGGCTTCTCCGCCGGCGCGATCGACTACGCGTTGAACTTCACCACCGCGACCCGTCCGCTGGCGCTGCTCGTCATCGGGATCGGCTACGGCGTCGCCTACTACGTGCTGTTCCGGGTGGCGATCCGGCGGTTCGACCTGTCCACGCCCGGCCGGGAACGCGACGAGGCCGTCTGTGCGGGCGGCGACGTCGAGCCACGCGGCTGACCTCGGGGGGATCACCTGGTGGACGCTCCACGAGCCCCGGGAGCGACCCGCCGGTAGCCACTAGGGTTGACGTCGCCAGGAGAGACCGCTCCACCGTCCGAGGAGACAGAGATGCCCATCGCCACCCCCGAGGTCTACGCCGAGATGCTCGACAAGGCGAAGCGCGAGTCGTTCGCCTACCCGGCCATCAACGTCTCGTCCTCGCAGACCCTCAACGCCGCCCTCCAGGGCTTCGCCGACGCCGGCAGCGACGGCATCATCCAGGTCTCCACCGGCGGCGCGGAGTACCTCTCCGGCCCGAACGTGAAGAACATGGTCGCCGGCTCGGTCGCGTTCGCCGCGTTCGCGCACGAGGTGGCCAAGAACTACCCGGTCAACATCGCGCTGCACACCGACCACTGCCCCAAGGACAAGCTCGACGGCTTCGTCCGGCCGCTGCTCGACATCAGCATCGAGCGGGTCAAGAACGGCCAGGACCCGCTCTTCCAGTCGCACATGTGGGACGGCTCCGCCGTACCCCTGGACGAGAACCTGCAGATCGCCCAGGAGCTCCTGGAGAAGGCCGCGGCCGCCAACATCGTCCTGGAGATCGAGGTCGGCGTGGTCGGCGGCGAGGAGGACGGCGTCGAGGGCGGGGCCGGCGACAAGCTCTACAGCACGGCCGACGACGCGCTGGCCACGGTGGCGGCGCTCGGGACCGGCGAGAAGGGGCGCTACCTGACCGCGCTGACCTTCGGCAACGTGCATGGCGTCTACAAGCCCGGCAACGTCAAGCTCCGCCCGGAGATCCTCCAGCAGGCGCAGCAGGCGGTCGTCGAGAAGCTCGGTCTCGAGCGCCGGCTCGAAGCCGTTCGACCTGGTCTTCCACGGCGGCTCCGGCTCGCTGGCCGAGGAGATCGCGGCCGCGGTGTCCTACGGCGTCGTGAAGATGAACGTCGACACCGACACCCAGTACGCCTTCACCCGGCCCGTCGCCGGGCACATGCTCAGCAACTACGACGGCGTGCTCAAGGTCGACGGCGAGGTCGGCAACAAGAAGGCCTACGACCCGCGCGCCTGGGGCAAGGCCGCCGAGGCCGGCATGGCCGCCCGCATCGTGGAGGCCTGCGCCAACCTCTCCAGCACCGGGACCAGCGTCTCCGCCTGACCCAGCCCAGAGACCCGAGAGGCCCGGCCCCCGCACGGGGCCGGGCCTCAGACGGTTGCGGGCCGGACGCGGCGCCAGGGCACCCGGCGCCGGCGTGGCGTGCGGACGTCCTCGCGGCGCTCGGGCTCGGCGTGCCGCTGCGTGTACCGGCGGGCCGCCTCGGCGCTGACCTGCGTGCGCTGACGGGCGATGTCCGCGGCGTGGATGCTGCTGATGCTGTTCATGGTCGCTCCCGCTGTCGGTGCCGCCGGGCGGCGGTTGGTGGTGACACCGACACTCCGGCTAAGGGGTGCCTCCGCACATCGGGCGTCCTCCCTAGCCGAGCCGCCCGGGGCCTCAGATCCGCAGGCCCCGTCCGTCGGGGCAAGGGCGCGCGAGAGCGCCGCCCGCCTCCCCGCGGGCCTTGTCCCGGCACCCCTCCGCCTCTGCCCGAGCGGGGTGACGGTCAGCGTGGGCGGGACGAACCGCCCCGCCGCACGGGAAGGACTGCCTGGTCCGGCGGCGGCACCCTCAGCCGGCCTGCTGAGTCGGCAGCGGTGACCCGGTCGCCGGCCGGCCCTGGGACTGCTCGAAGAACAGCACCCCGACGAGCCCGATCAGCAGCACGAGGGCCGGCAGCAGCATCGCGTCGGCCATCGCCGCGCTGAACGCGTCGAGCGCCTGCGCCGGCATGGCCGGCACCGCTGGTCGCCTCGGTCGGCTGGAACGCCAGGCCGTGGGCGGCGATCCGGGAGTCCATGAGCACGGCGATGGCGGCCGAGCCGAGCACCGCGCCGACCTGCCGCGTCGCGTTGTAGACGCCGGCGCCGGCGCCGGCCAGCTGCGGCGGGAGGTTGCGGGTGGCGGTGGCGCTGAGCGGCGCCCACACGCAGGCGTTGCCGATGCCGAGCAGCACCATCGGCAGCAGGATCTCCCAGGTCGCGGAGTCGGGCGTCATCACCCGCGACAGCCAGGTCAGCGAGACGACGATCGCGGTGAACCCGACCGCCGTGATGGACCGCGGGTGGATCCGGTCGGTGAGCCTGCCGACGGAGGGCGCCAGCACGATGGACATGACCGCCATCGGCACCAGCAGCAGCGCGGACTGGGTCGGGGAGAGGCCGCGGACCAGCTGGGCGTAGAGCATGATCGGGAAGGCCATCGCGGTGATCGCGAAGCCCATCGTGGAGATGCCGAGGTTGGCCAGCGAGAAGTTGCGGTCGCGGAACAGCCGCAGCGGCACCAGCGGCTCACGTGCGGTTGCGGGCCTGCCAGACCAGGAACGCCGCGAACACCACGAGCCCGGAGACGATCAGCGCGGGCACGGTGATCACCCCGGTGATGGTGCCCCAGTCGTACTGGTGGCCCTCCTGGATGCCGAACACCAGCAGGAACATCCCGAGCCCGCTGAGCACGACGCCCAGCCAGTCGAAGCGGTGCATGTGGGTCTCGAGTCGCGGCACCAGGCGCCAGGCCAGCGCGAACCCGACGATGCCGACCGGGATGTTGATGAAGAAGATCCACTCCCAGCCGAGGGAGTCGACCAGCACGCCGCCCAGGATCGGGCCGACCAGCGTGGCCACGCCGGCGGTCGCGCCCCACAGCGCCATCGCCCGGCCCCGCCGCTGCGCCGGGAAGATGCGGGTGATGATCGCCATCGTCTGCGGCGTGATCATCGAGGCGCCGAGACCCTGGAACACCCGCGCCACGATCAGCCCGTCGATCGACGCGGTCAGCCCGCACCACAGCGAGGACAGCGTGAAGACCGTCAGCCCCAGCGAGGTAGAGGTTCTTCGGGCCGTACCGGTCACCGAGCCGCCCGGTGATCAGCACCGGGACGGCGTAGGCCAGCAGGTAGGCGCTGGTCACCCAGACGACGGAGTTCACGTCGGCGTGCAGGTCCTCGATGATCGCCGGCGTCGCCACCGACACGATCGTCGAGTCGACCAGGATCATGAAGAACCCGAGACAGAGCGCGAACAGCGCCGGCCACGGGTCCTTCTCGGTGGTCGCGGGCGCGGGGGCAGCGGTCTGCTGGGTCACGAAGCCATGCAACACCCGAGCATGGACAATTACTCCCATGAGCTTCCAGGACCTGATGGCCGGACCGCCGCCCACCCACCTGCCGGCCGACCCGGCCGCGGCGCCGCTGGCCGCCGGGACCCCCGCGGCCGAGGTGGTTCGCGCCCACCCCGAGTCGCCGCTGGCCTGGGCGACGCTCGCCGAGCAGGCGCTCGGTGACGACGCCGTGGACGACGTGACGGCCTACGCCTACGCGCGCGTCGGCTACCACCGCAGCCTCGACCTGCTGCGCCGCAACGGCTGGAAGGGCCACGGCCCGGTGCCCTGGGAGCACGAGCCGAACCGCGGCTTCCTGCGCGCGCTCGCCGCCCTCGCCCGGCCGCGGACCGCATCGGTGAGGCCCCCGAGGCGCAGCGCTGCGCGGAGTTCCTGCGCGACAGCAGCCCGGCGGCGTACGACGCCCTCCTCGCCTGACCCGCCGCCGCCCGCCCGCTGTAACGCGGGGTTATGGACGCTGGACACGCGGCACACCGCTGGCAAAGGGTCCACAGGACTGGCAGGGAGCGACGCCGGTAGGTGCCGCGCCCGATTCCGTCCCCGTCTCCGCGGCCCGGTGTGCCGTCCACAGCCGGACGTCGTGCCGCTCCCAGCGGCGACGGAACCGTCGGACGCTCGCGGTATGCGACCAGCTCTCAACGCCGTGGCCGCCCGCAACGGCGGCGTGTTCCTCCGCCGGGACGCGGTGCGTGCCGGCTACAGCGAACGCGAGATGAAGACACTCACCGGGCCCCGCGGCGACTGGGTCGTCGTGCGCCGCGGCGGCTACGTGGAGCGCGCGCTCTGGGACGCCGAGGACGACGAGGGCAGGTACCGCCTGCGGGTGCTCGCCGCTCACCTCACGACCACGCGGCCGGCCGTCCTGTCCCACGCGGCGGCGGCGGTGCTCCTGGACATGCCGACCCGACCCCGGTGGCGCGAGCTCGTGCACGTCACCCGTCCCGGGCGTGACCGGGTCCCGCACCGAGAACGGCGTGAAGCACCACCTGGCCGGCTTCGACGACGACGACGTCCTGGACCTTGGTGGCCGGCGGGTGTTCGGGATCGCTCGCACCGCGGTCGACATCGGTCGGGAGCACGGGTTCGAGGACGGTGTCGTGGCGTGCGACGCGGCCCTGCGGGTCGGCCTGCCCCGCCGCGAGCTGTGGCGGGTGCTCGACGGCATGCACTGCTGGCCGAACATCACGCGCGCCCGGGCCGCCGTACAAGTCGCCGACGGAGGCGCGCAGAACGTCGGGGAGACGCTGCTGCGGCTGATGGTGCTCGAGCTCGACATCGGGATCCCGGAGACGCAGTACGAGGTGGTCGAGGGGTCACGACGCGCGTTCGCGGACCTGCGCGTGGGGCGGCACCTGTTCGAGTTCGACGGCCGGACCAAGTACGTCGACCGGGCGCGCGGCGGGGTGGCGGACCGGCCGGCGTCGGACGTGCTGTGGGACGAGAAGCAGCGCGAGGACTGGCTGCGACGGGCACGCGGCGGTCACGGGATCTCGCGGGTGGTGTGGGACGAGATGTTCGGGCCCGGCGCGGTCGCGCACGATCCGCCGGATGGCGGTGGAGTACCAGCAGACGGTGAACAGGTTCGGGCGCGAGGCCGGCTGACCCGGGCTGCGCCTGTGCCAGCGGTGTCGACGGTTCGCCAGCGGAAGACCGCGTGTGGAGCGTCCATAACCCCGCGTTACAGCGGCGCCGCGGGGCGTTAACCGGCGGAGCGCCGGAATCGTCCCCTGCTGCGATTCCGACGCTCCGAAGTGAGGGACCGGCCTGGTGCGCCTGATCCCCCGAACGGGAACACCTGGTCGGCCACTGGAAGAAGGTTCTCAGGGATGCCCGTCGTTCTCGTGACCTGTTGATGTCACTGGCACTAACCTGTCACGTGTGACGACCGTGCCGCTCGCCCACGACGACCTGGCCACCCTCGGCGTGCTCGGGTTCAGCGCCGGGCAGGAGGAGCTCTACCGGCTGCTGCTGCGCAACTCGGGCGCCAGCGTGCCCGACCTCGCGGCGCTCGCCGGGCTGACCACCGACGACCTGCGCGAGCGGGTGGCGCTGCTCGCGGGCACAGGCGTCGTCGACGTGCTGGACGACATCGTCACGGCGCGGCCGCCCGCCGAGGCGATCGCTCGGCTGGTCAGCGAGGAGGCACGCCGCGTGCGGCTGCGCACCGAGCAGCTCGAGGCGGTGCGGGGCCTGCTGCCCGCGTTGTCGGCCGAGCACGTGTCCGCGACGACGCCAGGGCACGAGGGGGTCGCGGTCGACCGGGTGAACGGCGGCGACGTGCCGCAGCTGCTGCGCAGCATGGCGGCCTCGTCCGTAGGCGACCTGCTGTGGCTCCGCCCCGACCAGTGGAAGCTGTCCACCGGGCCGGTCGTCGACGACTGGGTCCGGGAGATGGTGGCGGCCGGTCGGCGGTCGCGCGCGATCTATCCCGCCCGGGTGCTCGAGGAGATGCCTGAGGCCATCCGCCGGCGTGCCGACGCCGGCGAGCACGTCCGCATCCTCGCGGAGGTGCCGTGCCGGCTCGCGATCACCGGCACCGCAGCCGCCCTCATGAGCGAGGACTTCGGGCTGCCCACCGAGCGCCGCCTCGTGATCCGCCAGCCGGGCCTGGTCGCGGCGCTCACGCTGATGTTCGAGGGGCTCTGGGAGAAGGCCATGTCGGTCCCCGGGCTGGACGCGCAGCCCGACGCGGAGGGAGCCAGCGACCAGCGGCTCCTGCTCATCGAGCTGGCCGGCGGCGCGAAGGACGAGCAGATCGCGCGGGCGCTCGGCATGAGCGTGCGCACGGTGCGCCGCCGGGTGGCGGACCTGATGGACGAGCTCGGCGCCGACTCCCGGTTCCAGGCCGGCGTCGAGGCCGTACGGCGCGGCTGGATCTGACCGCGTCCCGGCCCGGTCAGGGCAGCGGCATCGAGAACGCGCCCGGCTCGATGTGCCAGGTGCGGTTGCGCTCGGGGCCGTAGAGCTCCCCGTCGGCGCTGCAGTAGAAGTTCTGCCCCGAGACGCTGACCCGGCTCGCGCGCAGGTAGAGCACGTCGTCCCGCTCGTGGTGGGTGCCGCGGCGGAACCGGATGGCGTAGCCGAGCTTGTCCCACGGTGAGGTGGCGTACGCCACCATCACGTCGAGCTTGCCGTCCTTGGGGTCGGCCTCGGGCGTGATCTCGGCCCCGCCGCCGACCCGGGAGCCGTTGCCGATCGCCACCATCAGGATGGGGTGCGCGAAGTCGGCCACCACGTGGTCGTCCACCTCGATGCGCAGCCGCACGAACGGCGGCTTGACCGCGGCCTTGAGGGCGCCGAGCACGTAGCCCGCCCGGCCGAGCACCTTCTTGAGGTTCTTGGCGTTGTGGCTGGCCTGGGCGCCGACCCCGACGTGCACGTTGTTCACGACGACCTCGCCGAGGCAGTCGACGATCAGGTCGACGGGCTGGACGGTGCCCTCGACGATGAGCCGCGCGGAGTCCTCGGGGTCGAGCGGGATCCCCGCGCCGCGGGCGAAGTCGTTGCCGGTGCCGAGCGGGACCAGGCCGACCACGGTGTCCGCGAGCTCGTTGCGGCGGTGCAGGGCCGCGACCACCGCGTGCAGGCTGCCGTCGCCGCCGGCGACCACGACGTGGCGGCCGCCGCGGCGGTGCAGCACCCCGTCGAGCTCGCCCTGGTTGGAGGTGGCCGCCACCTCGACGTCGGTGGCCGCGCGCAGCACGGCGAGCGCCTGGTCGAGGTTCTCCTCGTCGTTGCTCCCGGCCTCGGAGTTGGTGATCAGCAGCAGTGGCTCCACGGGGCGGAGAGTAGCGCGCGCCTCCCGCGGACCGCCCCGCGGACGAGCCCCGGACCGGACCGGGGGCCTCTGATAGCGTTGGGTTGCAAGAGCCCCGATGCTGTTGCGCATCCGGGCTCTTCGTCATTTGTGCGGAGAGTCGCGGAGTGTCCGACGAGGACCGCGCACCGGTGACCCGGCCCGTGAAAGAGGTGCCACATGCCCGCGATCGTCGTGCTCGGAGCCCAGTGGGGCGACGAGGGGAAGGGCAAGGCGACCGACCAGCTCGGCTCGTCGATCGATTATTGCGTACGCACGTCAGGCGGAAACAATGCCGGACACACCATCGTCGTCAACGGCGAGAAGTTCGACACCCACCTGCTCCCGTCGGGTCTGCTGACCCCGGGCTGCACCCCCGTGATCGCGAACGGGGTGGTGATCGACCCGTCCGCCCTGTTCGGCGAGATCGACACCTTCGCCAAGCGCGGCGTCGACGTCCCCGACCTGGTGGTCTCCGCCAACGCGCACGTGATCACCAGCTTCCACATCACCCTCGACAAGGTGACCGAGCGGTTCCTCGGCAAGAACCTGATCGGGACGACGGGCCGGGGGATCGGTCCGACGTACGCCGACAAGATCAGCCGCACCGGCATCCGGATCGCGGACCTGTTCGACGAGAGCATCCTGCGGCAGAAGGTCGACGCCAGCCTGGACCTGAAGAACCAGATCCTCGCCAAGGTCTACAACCGGCGCGCGATCGACGCGGACCAGGTCGTCGAGGAGCTGCTGTCGTACGTCGACCGGCTGCGCCCGATGGTCGCGGACACCAGCCTGCTGCTGAACCGCGCGCTCGACGACGGCAAGACGGTGCTGTTCGAGGGCGCCCAGGCGACCATGCTCGACGTCGACCACGGCACCTACCCCTACGTCACGAGCTCGAACCCGGTCTCCGGCGGCGTCTGCACCGGCTCGGGCGTCGGCCCGACCCGCATCGACCGGGTCATCGGCGTCATCAAGGCCTACACGACCCGGGTGGGCTCGGGGCCGTTCCCGACCGAGCTGTTCGACGAGGACGGCGACCGGCTGCGCGAGGTCGGCGCGGAGTACGGCGTGACCACCGGCCGGCCCCGCCGGTGCGGCTGGTACGACGCGGTGATCGCCCGCTACGCCGCTCGGGTCAACGGGCTCACCGAGTTCTTCCTGACCAAGCTCGACACCCTCGGAGGGTGGGAGCGGATCCCGGTCTGCGTCGGCTACGACATCGACGGCGTCCGGCACGACGAGATGCCGATGACCCAGTCGGAGTTCCACCACGCCCAGCCCGTCTACGAGCTCTTCGACGGCTGGATGGAGGACATCTCCGGGTGCCGCTCCTTCGACGACCTGCCCAAGAACGCCCAGACCTACGTCCGGGCGCTCGAGGAGGTCTCGGGCGCGCCGTTCTGGGGCGTCGGGGTCGGGCCGGGCCGCGAGCAGTCGATCACCCTCCGCGAGGGCTGAGCGGTGCAGGTCCTCGTCATCGGCGCCGGCGGCCGCGAGCACGCCCTCACCCTCGCGCTGACCCGCGACCCCAACGTGACCGCCGTGCACGCGGCGCCCGGCAACCCCGGCATGGCCGGCATCTGCACGCTCCACGACGTCGACCCGGTCGACGGCCCCGCGGTCGCCGACCTCGCCCGTGAGCTGGGCGCCGACCTGGTCGTGATCGGGCCGGAGGCGCCGCTGGTGGCGGGTGTCGCCGACGCCGTACGCGCCGCCGGCATCTCCTGCTTCGGCCCCTCCGCGGAGGCGGCCCGGCTCGAGGGCTCCAAGGCGTTCGCCAAGGAGGTGATGGCCGCCGCCGAGGTGCCCACCGCGATGGCCCGGGTCTGCACGAATGCCGACGAGGCGGCCGACGCGCTCGACGCCTTCGGCCCGCCGTACGTCGTGAAGGACGACGGGCTCGCGGCCGGCAAGGGCGTGGTCGTCACCGAGGACCGCGAGGAGGCGCTCGCCCACGCGGCCGCCTGCGAGCGGGTGGTGATCGAGGAGTACCTCGACGGCCCGGAGGTCTCCCTCTTCGCGATCACCGACGGCTCGACCGTCGTACCCCTCCTGCCCGCCCAGGACTTCAAGCGCGCCCTCGACGGCGACGCCGGCCCGAACACCGGCGGCATGGGTGCCTACACGCCGCTGTCGTGGGCGCCCGCCGGCCTGGTCGGCGAGGTGACGGCCCGGGTGCTCCAGCCGACCGTCGACGAGATGGCCCGCCGCGGCACGCCGTTCGCGGGCCTGCTCTACGCCGGGCTCGCGCTCACCAAGCGCGGGGTGCGGGTCGTCGAGTTCAACGCCCGCTTCGGCGACCCGGAGACCCAGCCGCTGCTGGCCCTGCTGACCTCACCGCTCGGGGTCGTGCTCAAGGCCGCCGCGGACGGCCGGCTGCCCGACGTGGGGCCGCTGACCTGGTCCGACGGCGCGGCCGTCGCGGTCGTGGTGGCGGCCGACGGCTACCCCGCGAAGCCGCGCACCGGCGACGCCGTCCACGGCCTGGCCGAGGTTGCCCGCCTCGACGGCGTCGAGGTGCTGCACGCCGGCACCAGCACCGACCCCGACGGCCAGGTCGTCACCTCCGGCGGTCGGGTGCTGGCCGTGACCGCGGTCGGTGCCGACGTCGCGGCCGCCCGCGCCAAGGCCTACAACGGGGTGGCGCTCCTCCGCATCGACGGCAGCCACCACCGCACCGACATCGCCGCAGGAGCCTGACCATGACCAGCCCGACGACCGTCCCGAACGTCCTCGCGCACCGCTACGCCGCCGACGACCTGGTCCGGATCTGGTCGCCGGAGCACAAGATCGTGCTCGAGCGGCAGCTCTGGATCGCGGTGCTCAAGGCCCAGCGCGACCTCGGCGTCGACGTCCCCGACGGCGTCGTCGAGGCCTACGAGGCGGTCGTCGACCAGGTCGACCTGGCCTCGATCGCCGCCCGCGAGCGGGTCACCCGGCACGACGTGAAGGCGCGCATCGAGGAGTTCTGCGCGCTCGCCGGCCACGAGCACATCCACAAGGGCATGACCTCGCGCGACCTCACCGAGAACGTCGAGCAGCTGCAGATCCGGGCGTCCCTGCTGCTGGTCCGCGACCGGGTCGTGGCCACCCTCGCCCGGCTGGCCCGGCTCGCCTCCGAGCACGAGGCGCTGGTGATGACCGGCCGCTCCCACAACGTCGCGGCGCAGGCGACCACGCTCGGCAAGCGGTTCGCCACCGTCGCCGACGAGCTGCTGGTCGGCCTGCGACCGGCTCGAGGAGCTGGTCGCCCGCTACCCGCTGCGCGGCATCAAGGGCCCGGTCGGCACCGCGCAGGACATGCTCGACCTGCTCGACGGCTCGACCGCGAAGCTGTCGGACCTCGAGCAGCGCGTGGCCGCCCACCTCGGCTTCGACCGGGTGCTGACCAGCGTCGGCCAGGTCTACCCGCGCTCGCTCGACTTCGACGTCGTCTCCGCCCTGGTGCAGGTCGTCGCCGGGCCCTCGAACCTCGCCACCACGATCCGGCTGATGGCCGGCATCGAGCTGGTGACCGAGGGGTTCAAGGAGGGCCAGGTCGGCTCCTCGGCGATGCCGCACAAGATGAACACCCGCTCCTGCGAGCGCGTCAACGGTCTCGCCGTCGTGCTGCGCGGCTACCTCTCGATGGTCGGCGAGCTGGCCGGCGACCAGTGGAACGAGGGCGACGTCTCCTGCTCCGTCGTACGCCGGGTGGCGCTGCCGGACGCGTTCTTCGCCTGCGACGGGCTGTTCGAGACCTTCCTGACCGTGCTCGACGAGTTCGGCGCGTTCCCGGCGGTGATCCAGCGCGAGCTCGACCGGTACCTGCCGTTCCTGGCCACCACCAAGGTGCTGATGGCCGCGGTCCGCAACGGCGTCGGCCGGGAGACCGCGCACGAGGCGATCAAGGAGCACGCGGTCGCGGTCGCGCTCGCGATGCGGCAGGGGCAGGCCGAGAACGACCTGTTCGACCGGCTCGCCGCCGACGCCCGGCTCGGCCTCACCGAGGCGCAGCTCGCCTCGCTCGTCGCCGACCCGATCACCTTCACCGGCGCCGCGGTCGACCAGGTCCAGACCGTCGTACGCCGCGTCGACGAGGTCGCCAAGCCCCACCCCGAGGCCGCCGCCTACACGCCGGGGGCGATCCTGTGACGCTGCACGTCGAGCGCTCCCGCGCCTACCCCGTCACCGTCGAGCACGCCTACGACGTGGTCGTGTCGGCCCCGCTCGAGGTGGTGTTCAGCGCCCGTTACGGACCGCTGCCGCCGATCCGGACCGTCCGCGACCAGGCCGGCGTCTGGGGCACCGTCGGGCAGACCCGCACCATCGTGCTCGCCGACGGCGGCACCATGCGCGAGGAGCTGACGAAGGTCGAGCCGCACCGGGAGTTCGCCTACCGGATCACCGACGTCACCGGCCCGATGAAGCCTTTGGTCGCGAGCGTCGAGGGACGCTGGGCGTTCGCACCGGCGGGCACGGGGGCGAGGGTGACCTGGTCGTGGACGGTGCACCCGGCGCCGTACGCCGGTCTCGCGATGCCCGTGTTCGGCAAGCTGTGGCGCGGCTACGCCGGGTTGGCGCTGGAGCGGCTCGAGTCGCTGCTGCTCGCCGACTGACGCCGCTGCCGGTTCGTGCATTGCACGATCGTGCGGCTACCCCGGGTCGGCGCGCGCCCCTAGGTTCCGAGACATGACCATGTCGGGAACCACCACCGTCCGCGGGATGCGGCCGCGCTCGTTCGTCGCCGCCGTCCTGCTCGCCCTGACGACGCTGCTCGTCGGCGCCCTGCCCGCCTCGGCCGTGACCCAGGCGTCCGCCGCGAGCCAGTTCAGCGCCGCCGGCATCACCTGGTCGTCCTCGGGCGGCTGCACCACCCGCAGCAACCCGACCTGCACGTCCTTCGAGGGGATCCGGCAGACCACCATCGACGGCGCGAAGACCCTCAAGAGCGCCAGCGGCTGCGCCCTCAACATCACCGGTGGCACCGAGGTCGGCCACGCCAGCGGCACCTACAGCCACTACAACGGCTACAAGCTGGACTTCTCCAAGACCACCTGCCTGACCAGCTACGTGCACAACAACTTCACGTACATCGGGCTGCGCGGCGACGGCTACCCGCAGTACCGCTCCGGCGCCGGCAACGTCTACGCCGACGAGGGCAGCCACTGGGACGTGACGTTCTACAACTGCGGCGGCTGCTGAGGCCAGGAGGCGGGTAGCCAGGGGGAGTCAGGGGGCGGGTAGTCCGTGACGGAACGGCTGGTTTCCACAGGGAGAGACAGCCAGACCGTCACGGACTACCCGGAGAGGCGGGTGCGGAGCAGGACCTGCTCGGCGGGGTTCCGGGTGAGCGAGAGGGCCCGGGCGTCGGCGGCCTCGGCCTCGGAGCCGCGGCCGAGCTCGCGGAGCAGCGCGGCCCGGGTGGCGTGGAACAGGTGGTAGCCGTCGAGGTCGGCGGCCAGCCGGTCGACGTACTCCAGGGCGCCGGCGGCGCCCCAGACCTTGCCCAGCGCGACCCCGCGGTTGAGCCGGGTGACCGGGGAGGGGTCGTGGGCGAGCAGCATGTCGTAGAGCACCAGGATCTGCAGCCAGTCGGTCTCGGCCCAGGTGGCCGCCGACGCGTGGCAGGCGGCGATCGCGGCCTGGAGCTGGAAGCGGCCCGCCCGGTGGTGGGCGGCGGCCCGCTCGAGCAGCCCGTCGGCGGTGGCGATCGCGGCCCGGTCCCACAGCGAGCGGTCCTGGTGCTCGAGCAGCACCAGGGCACCCGACGTGTCGAACCGCGCCGGCTGCCGGGCGTGCTGGACGGTGAGCAGCGCCAGCAGCCCGAGCGCCTCCGGCTCGTCCGGGAGCGCCGCGGCCACCACCCCGGCCAGCCACAGCGCGTCGTCGCCGAGGTCGCGGTCGTCGCCGGCCACTCCGGCGGTGGACACGAAGGCCTCGTTGAACATCAGGTACGTCACCGTGAGTACGTCGTCCAGCCGACCGGCCCGCTGGTCGGGAGCCGGCATCGTCAACGGGATCCGGGTCGCGACGATCTTCCGCTTGGCCCGGACGATCCGCTGCGCCATCGTCGCCTCGCTGACCAGGAACGCCCGGGCGATCTGCGCGGTGGTCAGGCCGACGACGGCCCGCAGGGTGAGCGCGATCCGGGCCTCCACGGCGAGCGCCGGGTGGCAGCAGCCGAACAGCAGCGGCAGCCGCTCGTCGGGGGAGTCCTCGAGCTCGGCCGCGGGGATCCGCTCGCGCAGCCGGGCCAGCGCCTTCTCGTAGCGCTGCTGGCGTCGCAGCCGGTCGAGCGCGTTGCGGCGCGCGGCCACCTGGAGCCAGGCGCCGGGGTTGTCCGGGATGCCGGCGGACCGCCAGTGCCGGAGCGCCTCGACGACCGCGTCCTGCACCGCCTCCTCGGCGACGTCGAAGTCGCCGACGAGACGGTGCAGGGACGCGACGATCGTGCCGGCCTCGGCACGGATCGCGGCGGCGAGCGCAGCGTCCGCGGTGGCCGGCCGACTCACATGTCGCCGCTGTAGTCGACGATCGGCCGGACCTCGACCGAGACGCCCGGGAACTTCAGCGGCGGCCAGGTGCGGGCCATCGCCAGTGCGGCGTCGAGGTCCGGCACCTCGACGACGGTGAAGCCGCCGACGACCTCCTTGGCCTCCGAGAACGGGCCGTCCACCACGACCGGTGCGCCGTCGCCGCTCTTGATGGTCGTCGCCGTGGTCACCGGCTGCAGGTGCGCCCCCATGTCGGCGATCCGGCCGGCCGCGTCGTGCTCGCCGAACCACGCCCAGATCTCGTCGTGCACGGCCTTCGCCGCCACCTCGTCGACCTCGCCGTAGAGCTCGGGGGTGTCACAGAACATCAGCACGTACTTCATCGGAAGGGTCCTTTCCCTCGCGGTCAGTGTCACAGGTACGACGCGCGGGATCGACGGTTCTCGACAGCCCCGGGAGAAAGTTCCCGCCGAGCCGGGGACTACTTCCCGTCGAGCCGGGTCTGCCGAGCAACTTTGACCCGGCTCGATGGGGACTTTGTCCCGGGTCGACCGGGCCCAACTACGATCGCCGCATGAGCGCAGGCGACCTCGGCATCCCCCCGGCCCCCGCGATCGAGGGGGCGGAGCACCTGCACTCGGGCAAGGTGCGCGACCTCTACCGGCTCCCCGGCGGCGAGCTGCTGATGGTGGCCAGTGACCGGATCTCGGCCTACGACTTCGTCCTCGACACCACGATCCCCGACAAGGGCGCCGTGCTGACGCAGATGTCGCTGTGGTGGTTCGAGCGGCTCGCCGACCTCGTCCCGAACCACGTGCTGTCGGTCGACGTACCGGCGGAGGTGAAGGGGCGCGCGGTGGTCTGCGAGAGCCTCGCGATGTTCCCGGTCGAGTGCGTCGCGCGCGGCTACCTCACCGGCTCCGGGCTGCGGGAGTACGCCGACACCGGCGCGGTGTGCGGCATCGCGCTGCCCGACGGGCTGGTCGACGGCAGCCGGCTCGTGAGCCCGCTGTTCACCCCGGCGACCAAGGCCGAGCTCGGCGACCACGACGAGAACGTGTCGTACGACGTCGTGGCCGGCCAGGTCGGCGAGGAGACCGCGAGCCGGCTTCGCGACCTGACTCTCGCGGTCTACGGCCGCGCCGAGGAGGTCGCCCGCGAGCGCGGCATCATCCTGGCCGACACCAAGCTGGAGTTCGGCGCGCGTCCCGACGGCACGATCGTGCTGGCCGACGAGGTGCTCACGCCGGACTCGTCACGGTTCTGGCCGGCCGAGGAGTGGTCGCCCGGCCGCGCCCAGCCGTCGTTCGACAAGGACGTCGTGCGCGGCTGGCTGACCTCACCGGCGAGCGGCTGGGACCGCACCTCGGGCGAGGCCCCGCCGCCGCTGCCCGACGAGGTCGTCGAGCGGACCCGGTCGCGCTACGTCGAGGCCTACGAGCGGCTGACCGGCCGCACGTTCTAGGCGGGATCAGCCGGGTGCGTGCTACAGCGACGGGTCCGTCCACGCCGTCTGGACGACCTCGACGCCAGGGTCCCAGCGTGACCAGCTGGGCGCGGCGGGTCAGGCCTCGTGCGTGGGTGGCAGCTCGCCCTTGCTGCTGCTCCTGCTGGTAGCGCGAGGTGCGCGGCGTGCGGAGGGTGCGTCCACGCGGCGACCCTACGGCCCCGTCCGCGCCTGCCCCGCCCGTAGGATGAGGCGTCCTCAGCCGGATCGCGAACCAGGAGGCCCCGTGGCCCGAGTCGTCGTCGACGTCATGCTCAAGCCGGAGATCCTCGACCCGCAGGGCAAGGCCGTCCACGGTGCCCTGCCGCGGCTCGGCTTCGAAGGGGTCACGGACGTGAGGCAGGGCAAGCGCTTCGAGCTCGAGGTCGAGGGCGAGGTCACCGAGGAGCGGCTCGCGCAGCTGCACGAGATCGCCGAGAAGCTGCTCTCCAACCCGGTCATCGAGGACTTCGAGGTGCACGTCCCGTGAGGATCGGCGTCGTCACGTTCCCGGGCTCGCTCGACGACGTCGACGCCCAGCGCGCTGTCCGGGTCGCCGGGCACGAGGCGGTGCCGCTGTGGCACCGCGACCACGACCTCCAGCGGGTCGACGCGGTGGTGCTGCCCGGTGGGTTCTCCTACGGCGACTACCTGCGGTGCGGCGCGATCTCCCGGTTCTCCCCGCTGATGACCGAGATCGTCTCCGCGGCCGAGGGCGGCCTGCCCGTGCTCGGCATCTGCAACGGCTTCCAGATCCTCTGCGAGTCGCACCTGCTGCCCGGCGCGCTGATCCGCAACGACCGGCGCAAGTTCGTCTGTCGCGACCAGCGGCTCCGGGTGGAGAGCACCGCGACCCCGTGGACCGCGTCGTACACCGACGGCCAGGAGATCGTGGTGCCGCTCAAGAACGGCGAGGGCTGCTACGTCGCGTCGACAGAGACGCTCGACGAGCTCGAGGGGGAGGGTCGGGTGGTGGCGCGCTACCTCGACGGCAACCCCAACGGCTCGATGCGTGACATCGCCGGCGTGCGCAACGCCCGTGGCAACGTCGTCGGCCTGATGCCGCACCCCGAGCACGCGGTCGAGGACGGCTTCGGGCCCGGCACCGACGGCCTCGGCTTCTTCACGCTCGTCGAGGCGCTCGTCGGCTGAGGGTCGGTCACGTGTCGCCGTCGGCGAGCTCGGCGGTGCCCTCGAAGTACTCCCGTGCGACGTACTGCGGCACGCACATCGTCCACGCGTCGGTGACCAGCTCGGTCATCTCGTCCTCGTCGAGCCGAGAGAGGACGGCGACCACCCAGTTGTAGCGCAGGTCCGACGGCGTCGGCATCCGGAACTTCTCCGGCTCCGCCTCGACGAGCGAGGCCCGCTGCTCCTTGGGGAAGCCGAACCCCATCAGCGTCTCGTCGCGGGAGAACGACACGTAGACGAGCTGCTTGACCCGGAACTTCACCCGGTCGTGCACCAGGTGCTCGGTGGTGCGCGGCAGGCTCCGGCAGAGCCGTCGCACGTCCTCGACGGTGACCACGGCGTCAGCCTGGCACGGAGGTCCGCCGATCGGCGGCTGCACGCGTCGGTCCGTAACCCCTCCAATCCTGAGAATCCTCTCAGTTTGGATGACGTCTTCGGGTCATCCGGGGAGCCTGCTTGGCCCCTTCGGCGGATGCCCCGGGAGGGCGATGTTCAACTCGACAAGGCCGGAGGGAACCTGAGAACCAGCGCTCGTCTCTCAGGAATCTCGGGACGACCTCCTCTGGGGGCGGGCCCGGAGCTTCCCCCGGGGGTGGTAGCGGCCATGATGCGATGGATCACGGGCTCGAGCGTGAGGTTCGCCCGTCTGGTGGTGGCGCTGGCGATCGCGGTCGTGGCGCTCGGCGTCTCCCAGCTGAGGTCGGCTCCGGTCGACACGTATCCCGAGTTCCTGCCGCCCATGGTGCAGGTTCGCACCGAGGCGCTCGGCCTGTCCGCCGCCGAGGTCGAGCAGCTCGTCACGGTCCCTCTGGAGCAGGACCTGCTCAACGGCCTGCCGTGGCTGGACGAGATCCGGTCGGAGTCGCTGACCGGCCTGTCCTCCGTCGACCTCGTGTTCGAGCCCGGCACCGACGTGCTCCGGGCGAGGCAGATGGTCCAGGAGCGGCTGTCCCAGGCGGCCGCGCTGCCGAACGTGGGCGGCCGTCCCGGCATGGTCCAGCCGCTGTCGTCGACGAGCCGGGTGCTCATGATCGAGCTGTCGTCGAAGGAGCTGTCACTGATCGACATGTCCGTCCTGGCCCGCTGGAAGATCAGGCCGCGGCTGATGGGCATCCCGGGCGTGGCCAACGTGTCCGTCTGGGGACAGCGCGACCGGCAGCTGCAGGTCCAGGTGAACCCGGACCGACTCGCCGCCCGCGGGATCACCCTCGACAGGGTCGTGGACTCCACCGGGAACGCGCTGTGGTCCTCGCCGTTGACGTTCGTCGAGGCGTCCACGCCGGGCACCGGCGGCTTCATCGACACCGCGAACCAGCGGCTCGGTGTTCAGCACATGATGCCGATCACCACCTCGCGCCAGCTGGCCGCGGTGACCCTCCAGGACGCCTCCGGTCGCCGCCTCCGGCTGAGCAACGTGGCCGACGTGGTCGAGGACCACCAGCCGCTCATCGGTGACGCGATGGACGCGCAGGGGCCGAGCCTGATGCTCGTGGTCCAGAAGTTCCCGGGGGCCGACACCGCGAGGGTCACGAGGGACGTCGAGCGGGCCATGCAGGTCCTCGGGCCAGGCCTGAGCGGGATCCGGGTGGACACGACCGTCTTCCGCCCGGCCAGCTTCCTCGAGAGCTCGATGCGCCACGTCGGCCTGGCCGGCGGGGTCTCGCTGCTCCTGGTCCTGCTGCTGCTCGTGCTCCTCGCCGCCTCCTGGCGGGTCGCGCTCATCGCGTTCGTGGCGCTCCCGGTGTCGCTGGTCGTCGCCGCCTACGTCCTGTACCTGCGCGGCACGACGTTCAGCTCCATCACCCTGGTCGGGCTGGTCGCCGCCCTCGGTGTCGTGATCGACGACGCCGTCGGGGACAGCGACCACATCCGGCGCGGGCTCGCGAGACGCCCAGGCGCCGACCGGGGGCCGGCTGCGACCGAGGACGTCGTGGAGGCGTCCCAGGAGGTACGCCGTCCGCTGCTGTACGCGACCCTGGTCCTCCTCGTCCTGGTCGCCCCCCTGGCCGTCGTGGGCGGTGTCGCCGGTGCCTTCTCGCGCGAGCTCGCGGTGTCCTTGGCGCTCGCGGTGCTGGCGTCGATGGCGGTCGCGCTCACCCTCACGCCCGCGCTGTCCTTCCTGCTGCTGCGAAACGCTCCCGCGACACCGCGTGAGCGCCCGGTGCTGAGGCTCGCCCGACGCGTCTTCGACCGGGGCGCGCTGCACCGCGTCCGCAGGCCGCGCTGGGCCTACGCGACGGTGGCCGTCTTCGCGGTGGCCGGACTCGCGGTCGTCCCGCTGCTCGGCTCCCGTGCGATGCTCCCCGCTCCGCAGGACCGCGACCTTCTCGTGGAGCTGCACGCGGTGCCGGGCACCTCGCTCACGGAGATGGCCCGGATCACGAACCGGGTCGGTCGGGAGATCGACTCCGTGCCCGGGGTGCGTGACGTGGGTCTGCACGTCGGCCGGGCCGTGACCTCCGACCAGGTCGTCGACGTCGACTCGGCCGAGGTGTGGCTCAACATCTCCCGGTCCGCGGACTACTCGGCCACCGTCGACCGTGTGCGGAACGTCGTCGACCAGTACCGCGGGCTGCGGCACCTCGTCACGACGTACGAGCAGCAGCAGCTGGGCGCAGCCCAGCACGGTTCCGACCGGCCGCTCGTGGTCCGTGTGTACGGGCAGGACCTGCCGACGCTGCGGGCGCAGGCGGAGAGGGTGCGTCGAAGCATCTCGTCGGTCGACGGCGTGCAGGCCCCGCGTGTCGAGGCTCAGCCCGACCAGCCGACCCTGCAGGTCGAGGTGGACCTCGCCCGCGCCGAGCGTCAGGGCGTCCGGCCGGGCGACGTACGTCGGACGGCCGCCACGCTCATCTCCGGGCTGCTCGCCGGCAACCTCTACCAGGAGCAGAAGGTGTTCGACGTCGTGGTGTGGGGCACGCCCACGGTGCGGCAGAACCTGTCGAGCGTGGAGAACCTGCTGATCGACGCGCCCGGTGGCCGGCAGGTGCGGCTGCGCGACGTCGCGACCGTGCGCATGGGGCCGTCGCCGGCGGTGATCAGGCACGAGGACGTGTCCCGCTTCATCGACGTCACCGCCGATGTCAGCGGTCGACGCCTCGGCTCGGTGTCCGCCGACGTGCAGAGCAAGCTCCGGTCGATGAGCTACCCGCTCGAGTACCACGCCGAGGTCCTCGACAGGCACGTCGTCGAGGGGGCCGGCGGGGGCGGTGTCGACGGCTGGGTGCTGGGGCTGGGCGTGGCCGCCCTGCTCGCCGCCTTCCTCCTGATGCAGGCGCTGACCAGGAGCTGGCGTACCGCCACGCTGCTGCTGGTGCTGGTCCCCTGGGGGGTGGTCGGAGGCGTGCTGGTCGCCCCGTTCGTCGGTGGTCTCGGATCGCTGGGTGCGCTGCTGGGGCTGGCCGCCGTGCTGGCCGTCTGCGTGCGCCACTCGCTCCTGCTCGTCCACCACGTCCGCACCCGGCACTGGGACGCGTCCAGCCGGGACGGCTCACCGGTCCTGGCAGCGACGCGCGACCGGTTCGGGCCGGTGCTGCTCACGACGCTCGCCCTGGCCGCAGCGATGCTCCCCTTCGCCGTCGTCGGTGGAGTCGCCGGTGCGGAGATCCTGCACCCGATGGCTGTGGTCGTCCTGGGCGGTCTGGTGACCGCCACGTTGCTCAACCTGTTCGTCATCCCCGCGCTGTACGCGCGCTTCGTCGGCGACGCGCAGCCGGGTCCGTTGACTGTCCCGTCCCAGCGTGACGCCCGGACGGGGGAGACCGAGGAGGCTCACCATGCAGGCTCGTGAACTGGTGGCAGCCGTCGGGCTGGTCGCCACGCTTGGTCTGACGGGATGCTCCGCCACGTCGGAGGCCCTGGGCGAGGCATCCGACGAAGCGGCCGAGGTGCTCCCGGTCAAGGGCTCCGACCTGAGCCGGATCACCTTGACCCAGGAGGCCTACGACCGGCTCGCGATCGCCACGGAGCCCGTGCGCGACGGCATCGGGCGCGGTGCTTCCGCGCCGACGGTGCGCGCGACGATGCCCGCCGCCGCCCTGCTGTACGACGCCGAGGGAGCTACCTGGACCTACGTCAGCGAAAGCGCGCGGACCTTCCGGCGGGCGCCGGTCTCGATCGCCCGCCTCGACGGAGACGTCGCCTACCTGAGCGACGGGCCCGCGCCCGGGACGCCTGTGGTCACCGTCGGCGCGCCCGAGCTCCTGGGCATCGAGCTGGGGGTCGAGGGGGAATGACCGCGCCGCCGCGGCCCACGCTTGATGCGCCGGACGGTCTCCGCGAGCCTGAGGTTCCGGTTCATCGTGGTCGCCGCCGCCGTCGGCATGATGGTGTTCGGCACGGTCGCGCTCCCGGCGATGCGCATCGACGTCTTCCCGGAGTTCGCACCGCCCAGGGTGGAGATCCAGACCCTGTGCATGGGCCTGACCACCGCCGACGTCGAGTCCCTCGTCACGGTGCCGCTGGAACAGGCCCTCAACGGGGTCGACGGGCTCGACGACCTGCGCTCCAAGTCCGTGCCGCAGCTGTCGTCGATCGAGCTGATCTTCAAGCCGGGGACCGACCTGCTCGAGGCGAGACAGCTGGTCGCGGAGCGGTTGGACACCGTGGTCTCGAGCCTGCCCACCTGGGCCGCGCCCCCCGTCATGCTGCCTCCGGTCTCGGCGACTGGCCGGGCGGTGCAGATCGGGATGTCGTCGAAGGACCACTCGCTGATCGCCATGTCGATGATGGCCTACTGGACGATCCGGGCCCGGATCCTCCGAGTGCCCGGTGTCGCCAACGTGGCGTTGTGGGGCGAGCGCCTGCAGCTGATGACGGTGCAGGTGAAGCCCGGGAAGATGAGAGAGCAGAACGTCTCCCTCGACACCGTCATGGAGGCGACCGCCGACTCCGTGGACTCCGGCCTGCTGAGGTTCTCCAACGGCTCGGTGATCGGTGCGGGCGGGTTCGTCGACGCCCCCAACCAGCGGATCAGCGTCCGGAGCGTGCTGCCCATCGTGACGCCTGCCGACATGGCCAAGGTCCCTGTCGAGCAGCGCGGCGGGCACACGGTCCGGATCGGCGACGTGGCTCACGTCGCGGAGACGCACCAGCCGCTCATCGGCGACGCGGTCATCGGCGACGGTCCAGGCCTGCTGCTCGTCGTCGAGAAGCTGCCGTGGGCGGACTCGTCCAAGGTCACCCGGGACGTCGAGAAGGTCATCAAGGACCTGCAGCCCGGCATGCAAGGAGTCCAGTTCGACACCCACATCTTCCAGCAGGCGAGGTTCATCGACACCGCGATCCACAACCTGCGCGAGGCGTTGGTGCTGGGCTTCCTGCTCGTCGTCGTGATCTTGTTCCTGTTCCTCTTCGAGTGGCGCGTTGCCCTGATCAGCCTCGTGACGATCCCGCTCTCGCTGATGGCGACCATGCTGGTGCTCTACTGGCGAGGGGACACCGTGAACACGATGACCCTGGCGGGGCTGGTGATCGCGCTCGGAGCCGTGGTCGACGACGCCATCATCGACGTCGAGAACATCCTGAGACGGCTCCGCCAGGAGCGGGCGGCGGGAAGCAACAGGTCGACCGCCTCCATCATCCTCGACGCGTCGCTGGAGGTCCGGAGCCCGATCGTCTACGCGACCCTGATCATCGTCGCCGCGGCGCTGCCGGTCTTCCTGCTGTCCGGCCTCACCGGCGCCTTCTTCCGGCCTCTCGCGGTGTCCTACACGCTCGCCATCCTCGCGTCGATGGCAGTGGCACTGACGGTCACCCCCGCACTGTGCCTGATCCTGCTGCACAAGGCCCCGATGCGCCGGGGTTCACCGGTGGTGCGCTGGCTGCACCGCTACTACACCGCCGCGCTCGCCCGGATCCTCGCGCGTTCCCGGTACGTCTACGCGGGCTCCGCTGTGCTGGTGGTCGCCGGCGTCGTCGTCACGCCCGCCTTGGGCCAGTCCCTGTTCCCCACCTTCAAGGAACGCGACTTCCTGATCCACTGGATCGCGGCACCGAGCACCTCGGAGGCTGAGGAGCAGCGCACCACGATCCAGGTCAGCAAGGAGCTGCGGGCCGTCCCCGGGGTGCGGAGCTTCGGCTCGCACATCGGGCAGGCGTTCCTGGGCGAGGAGATCGCGGGCGTCAACTTCGGCGAGGGCTGGGTCAGCGTCGACGACGACGCGGACCTGGACGAGACCCTCGGCGAGATCCACAAGGTCACCGACAAGTACCCCGGGCGTCTACCGGGACGTGCTGACCTACCTCAACGAGCGCATCGAGGAGGTGCTCACCGGCGCCAAGGAACCCATCGTGGTCCGGATCTACGGCGAGGACCTGCACGTCATCAGGGCCAAGGCGGCCGAGGTCCAGAAGGCGCTCGCGGACGTCCCCGGGCTGATCGACCTGCACACCGACCTCCAGGTCGACGTGCCGCAGATCGAGGTGCGGGTGAACCTCCGCGAGGCGGCGAAGTACGGCCTCAAGCCCGGCGACGTACGGCGCGCCGCGTCGACGTTGATCGCAGGCGAGGAGGTCGGGGACATCTTCCGCAGTGGCAAGGCCTACGACGTCGTGGTGTGGAGCACGCCCTCGACGCGCAACGACGTCGCCGACATCGCCGGGCTCCCCATCGACACGCCGTCCGGCCAGAAGGTGCTGCTCGGCGACGTGGCCCAGGTCCGGGTGCGGCCGATCCCCAACGTGATCGAGCGGCAGGCCGACTCCCGGCGCATCGACGTGGCCGCCGGCGTCTCGGGGCGGGACCTCGGGTCGGTGGCGGACGAGGTCCAGGACCGGCTCGAGTCGGTGTCCTACCCGCGCGGCTACCACGCCGAGCTCCTCGGTGAGTACCACGAGCGCCAGGTCGCCCAGCGCCAGCTGCTGGGCTCGGGACTGCTTGCCGTGGTGGCGATCCTGGTCCTGCTGATGCTGTCGTTCGGGAGCTGGCGGCTGGCGTTCTTCAGCTTCGCGACGCTGTTGATGGCGCTGGTCGGTGGGGTTCTGGCGGCCTGGATGACGGGTGGCGTGATCTCGCTGGGCTCACTCGTCGGCTTCTTCACGGTGTTCGGGATCGCGGCGCGCAACGGGATCCTGCTGGTCAACCACTGCCAGCACCTGGAGAAGTACGAGGGGGAGCCCTTCGGGCCGGCCCTGGTGCTGCGGGGCGCGCGCGAGCGGTTGTCACCGATCCTGATGACCTCGCTGGCGACGGCCCTGGCGCTGGTCCCACTGGTCGTCCTGGGGGACCGGCCGGGTCACGAGATCGAGTACCCGCTCGCCGTGGTCATCCTCGGCGGCCTGGTCACCTCGACGGCACTCAACCTCTTCGTCGTCCCGTCGCTCTACCTGCACTTCGGCAAGTCGCGGAAGGAGCGGGCCGCCCTCGCGGCTCAGCCCGCGTAGGCCTTGGCCAGCAGCTCGTAGGACAGCGCCCGCTCGGCGGGGTCGTGCACCTGCGTGGTGATGACCAGCTCGTCGGCGTCGGCGTAGGTGCGGCGTCGCTCCAGGTCGTCGTGGACCTGGTCCGGTGTGCCGACCGACATGAACCGTCGGCGCTGCGCCGCGAGGGCGACCTCCTGCTCGGTCCAGTCGTGGGCCGCGGCCTCCTCGGGCGTCGGCACGGGACCCGGCCGGTTCTGCATCAGCCGCACCATCGCGAGGTCGTTCGCCCTGGCCAGCGCCTCGGCGCGCTCCTCGGTCTCGGACGCGATCGCGGCCACCCCGAGGATCACCCGCGGCTCGCTCAGCCGGGCCGACGGCTCGAAGTTCTCCCGGTAGCCGGCCACGGCCTCCTGCGGGTCGGCCGACCCGAAGTGTCCCGCGAACGCGAAGCCGGTCCCGAACGCGGCGGCCGCGTGGCCGCCGTACAGGGAGGAGCCGAGGATCCACAGCGGCGGCAGGGGTACGTCGTCCGGGATCGCCCGCAGCGGCTTGAACGGGTGGTCGTCCGGGAAGCCGTCGACGTAGGCGAGCAGCTCGGAGAACTGCTGCGGGAACTCGTCGCCACCGGCGTCGACGCGGTTGCGGCGCAGGGCGTAGGCGGTGAGCTGGTCGGTGCCGGGCGCGCGGCCGACACCCAGGTCGATGCGGCCGGGGTGCAGTCCCTCGAGGACCCGGAACGACTCGGCCACCGCGAGGGGGGCGTGGTTCGGCAGCATGATGCCGCCGCTGCCCACCCGGATGGTGCTGGTCGCCGCGGCCACGGTCGCGATCATCACCATCGGGGCGCTGCTGGCCACGCTGCCGATGTTGTGGTGCTCGGCCAGCCAGTAGCGCTGGTAGCCGAACGACTCCACGGCCTTGGCGAGCGCCACGGTGTCGTGCAGCGCGCTGGAGGCGGGCCGGCCCGACGGGATCGGTGAGAGGTCGAGCACGGACAGCGGCACGGTCGTCTTCATCCTTGACCCAACAACGAGGTCGGGCGGGGGAATTCCCGATCAGCCGACGGTGACCCGGACGACCTTGTCCTGGCCGCCGCCGTTGCTGGTGGTCAGCCACAACGACCGGTCGGGAGCCCGCTTCACGTGCCGGATCCGGCCGAGCGTGCCGTTGAACCAACGCACCTTGCGGCCGCGGCGCCGGCCGGAGACGTCCACCGACCAGAGGCTCTCGCCGCGCAGCGCGCCGACCCAGGCGCGACCGTCGAGTGTGGCCACCCCGCTCGGCGAGCAGTCCGCGGGGTGCCACTGGGCCAGCGGGTCGCGGTAGCCGCCGGCACCGTCCTTGCCCTCGACCCGTGGCCAGCCGTAGTTGCGTCCGGGCAGGATCCGGTTGAGCTCGTCCCAGGTGTTCTCGCCGAACTCGGCGGACCAGATCCGGCCGTCGTCGCCGATGGTGATGCCCTCGGGGTTGCGGTGGCCCAGGGTGTAGACCCGGTTGCCGAACGGGTTGCCCGCCTGCGGGGCCCCGGACGGCGTCATCCGGAGGATCTTCCCGGCCAGGCTGTTCCGGTCCTGGGCGAGCGCGCCGTTGGTGGTGTCGCCGGTGCCGGCGAACAGGCTCGGGTGGCCGCTGAACCACAGGCCGCCGCCGTTGTGCCTGCTCCCGCTCGGGATGCCGGTCAGGATCTCCCGCGGCGCACCGACGAGCCGGCGCCCGTCGTACCGGATCCGCACGATGCGGTTGTCGCTCGTCGTGGTGAGGAAGAAGTAGACCCAGTGGTCGCGGCGGTAGGCCGGGGAGACGGCCACGCCCATCAGGCCACCCTCGCCGCCGTCGTTGAAGGCGCCCGGGACGGTGCCGACGACGCGGTAGCCGCCGCGCGGGCTGACGGCCAGCACCCGGCCGCTGTTGCGTTCGGTGACCAGCGCGCTGCCGCTGGGCAGGAACGAGATGCCCCACGGGAAGTCGAGGCCCCGGGCGAGGGCGCCGGTGATGCGTGGCCGGGCGTCGGCGGGTGATGCGAAGGCCGTGCCGGCGACGGTGACGGCCGGGACGGTGAGGCCGGCCTTGAGCAGGGTGCGGCGTTCCATCCGAGAACCTCCGGGTATGGGGTTCCACCGTCACACGGCCGGTCGGCGGGAGCAATCCTCCCGGCGCCTCCTCACAGGTCGGTCCGGGCGTGGTGCGCCCCGCGCGTCCCGGTAGATTGAGCGCGCGTCCACCTCAGCCCGAAACGATGGAGTCTCCCGCGTTGACCGAGCAGCGTTCGCACCTCGACACGGTCGAGACGGCCACCACGACGCCGGACCACGAGCAGCCGTGGGCCGACCTGGGGCTCAAGCCCGACGAGTACGCCAACATCCGCGAGATCCTCGGCCGGCGGCCGACCTCGTCCGAGCTGGCGATGTACTCCGTGATGTGGAGCGAGCACTGCTCCTACAAGTCGTCCAAGGTGCACCTCAAGCAGTTCGGCGAGAAGGTCACCGACGAGATGCGCGCGCACCTGATGGTCGGCATCGGCGAGAACGCCGGCGTCGTCGACATCGGTGACGGCTACGCCGTGACGTTCAAGGTCGAGTCGCACAACCACCCGTCGTACGTCGAGCCCTACCAGGGCGCCGCGACCGGTGTCGGCGGCATCGTCCGCGACATCCTCGCGATGGGCGCCCGCCCGGTCGCGGTGATGGACCCGCTGCGCTTCGGCCCGCTGGACGCGCCGGACACGCACCGCGTGCTGCCCGGGATCGTCGCGGGCGTGGGTGGCTACGGCAACTGCCTCGGGCTGCCGAACATCGGCGGCGAGGCGGTCTTCGACGCGTCGTACGCCGGCAACCCGCTGGTCAACGCCCTCTGCGTCGGGGTGATGCGGCACGAGCAGCTGCACCTCGCGAAGGCGTCCGGCGCCGGCAACCAGGTCATCCTGTACGGCGCGCGCACCGGGGGTGACGGCATCGGCGGCGTCAGCGTGCTCGCGAGCGAGACGTTCGAGACGACCGGCCCGGCCAAGCGGCCGAGCGTGCAGGTGGGCGACCCGTTCCAGGAGAAGCTCCTGATCGAGTGCACGCTCGAGATCTTCGCGGAGGAGCTCGTCGTCGGTATCCAGGACCTCGGCGGCGCCGGGCTCTCCTGCGCCACCTCGGAGCTGGCCTCCGCCGGCGACGGCGGCATGCACGTCTGGCTCGACCGGGTGCCGCTGCGCGACTCGACGCTGGCGCCCGAGGAGATCCTGATGTCGGAGTCTCAGGAGCGGATGATGGCGGTCGTCGAGCCCGCCAACGTCAAGCGCTTCCTCGAGATCTGCGAGAAGTGGGACGTCGAGGCCACCGTCGTCGGTGAGGTCAACGACTCCAGCCGGCTCACCATCGAGTGGCACGGCGAGTCCGTGGTCGACGTGCCGCCGCGGTCGGTCGCGCACGACGGTCCCACCTACCAGCGCCCCTTTGCGCGGCCCTCCTGGCAGGACGACCTGCAGGCCGACACCGGCGCCGGGCTGGCCCGGCCGTCGACCGGCGACGAGCTGCGGTCCACGCTGCTCACCCTCGTCGCGTCGCCGAACCTGTGCGACAAGTCCTGGATCACCGACCAGTACGACCGCTACGTGCAGGGCAACACCGTGCTCGCGCAGCCCGAGGACTCCGGGATGGTGCGTGTCGACCCCACGTCCGGGCTCGGCGTCGCGGTCTCCACCGACTGCAACGGCCGCTTCGCGATGCTCGACCCCTACGCGGGCGCCCAGCTCGCGCTGGCCGAGTCCTACCGCAACGTCGCCACCTCCGGCGCCCGTCCCCTCGCGGTCAGCGACTGCCTCAACTTCGGGTCGCCCGAGGACCCCGACGTGATGTGGCAGTTCGCCGAGGCGACCCGCGGCCTGGCCGACGGCTGCCAGGCGCTCGGCATCCCGGTCACCGGCGGGAACGTCTCGCTCTACAACCAGACCGGTGACACCGCGATCCTGCCCACGCCGGTCGTCGCCGTCCTCGGTGTGATCGACGACGTGGCACGCCGTACGCCGGCGGGGTTCGTCACCGAGGGCCAGCAGATCTACCTGCTCGGCGCGACCCGCGACGAGCTGTCCGGCTCGGAGTGGGCGCACGTCGTGCACGGCCACCTGGGCGGCCTGCCGCCCCAGGTCGACCTGGCCGCCGAGCGGGAGCTCGCCGACATCCTGGTCAACGCCTCGCGTGACGGCCTGATCGACGCCGCGCACGACCTGTCCGACGGCGGTCTCGCGCAGGCCCTGGTCGAGTCCTGCCTCCGCAACGGTGTGGGCGCGCGGGTGTGGCTGCCCGACGACCTCGACCCGTTCGTCGCGCTGTTCAGCGAGTCCGCCGGCCGGGCGATCGTCGCGGTGCCGCGCTCGGAGGAGGTCCGGTTCACCGACATGTGCAGCGCCCGCGGCTTCCCGCACGCCCGCATCGGTGTCACCGACGGCTCCGGCCCCGACGCCCTGCTCGACGTCCAGGACCTGTTCTCGGTCCCGCTCGCGGACGTCCGGGCCGCCTGGTCCGCGACGCTCCCCGCCGCCCTCGGCTGAAGCCCCTCACCGGTTGGTTGAGGTGCCTCACCGGTTGGTTGAGGTGCCGAGGCGCTAGCCGAGGCCTCGAAACCTGTATCTGTCGCTGGGAGGTTTCGAGGCTCGCAAGCTCGCACCTCAACCAGCGTTCAGGTCAGCGGAGACCGGCCTGGAGCTTGCCCCAGAGCGCGGTGGTGACGACACCGGTCTGCGAGAGCCCGTGGTCGGCCTGGTAGCTCCGCACGGCCGCGGTGGTGCGGGCGTCGAAGCTGCCGGTCACCGGTAGGCCGGCCCGGTCGGCGGCGTTGAGCGAGCGCTGGATCCGGCGCACGGCGTCGTTGGCGGAGCCGACCTTGAGCACCGGCATGCTGCCCTGCGACAGCAACGACACCCACACCCGGGGACCGATGGTGCCGGCGACGGGCAGGCCGTGGGCGGCGCGGTACTTCCGGGCGGCGGTGGCCAGCGTCGCGCCGTACACGCCGTCGACCTTGCCGGTGTACATCTTCTGGCCGGTCAGCAGGCACTGGGCCGCCTTGACCAGGGCGCCGGTGTGGCCGGTCCTGCGCGAGTAGTAGGTGCTGAAGCTGTAGGCCACCCCGCCGCAGTGCACCGGCTCCTTGCCGGGCGTCGAGCCGCGGCCGAGGTCGAGCCAGTTGTTGTCGATGTTGATGGTCACGCCGCCGTAGGTCTCGTTGTGGCCGCCGCGGTACTGGTGCATCCGCTTTCGGGGCATCCATCCGTCGCTGCGGACGTAGCTCGAGGAGGTGTCCGCGCGGCCGTTCCAGTCGGCGATCCAGAGCTGGTCGGGCATCGTGTAGACGCCCGGGCGGGTGGCGCGGGCGTCGTCGAGCATCTTGATGCCGGAGGCACCGCTGGAGTAGATGCCGGAGACGTAGCCGAGCGCGTGCAGCCGGTCGGTCCAGGCGGACAGGAAGCTGAGCGCCGACTCGCGGCAGTCGGTCTTCGCGATGGAGAACGCCTCGATGTCGTACCACAGCGTGCTGCCGGCGGTGATCCCCAGCTTCTGGGCCGCGGCGACGGTCTTGCTCGCCTCCGCGGAGCCCTGCTGGCGGGCGGTGGCGTAGGACCCGGACGACGACGGGTTGATCCGGACCTGGTGCAGGTAGCGCTCCCGGGTCGTGCACCAGGCCTGCGGGCCGAGCGTGATCGGCAGCAGCCGCCAGCCCTTGGCGAGCTGGCTGCTGACCCAGGTCGGCGTGAGGTTCGGCTGGCTCAGGCAGCCGCGGGAGTCGCCGGAGAGGTAGATGCCGACGGCCCAGTACGGCGACGAGGTCAGCCAGGCGTCCATGGCCTTCTGGGTCGGCGCCGTGCACTGGTCGAAGCCGTAGCCGGTGAAGCTGCCCGGCGTCACCCGGTTGGCGGCGTCTGCGGGTGACGCGACCACGAGGGTCGAGGCCAGGGTCGCGACCGTCGCGAGGACGGCCAGCACGGGTCGGGCCGTGAGGCGGGTCATGAGGCGTCGCGAGGACCGAGACGTGGCGCGCATGGCGGGTGCTCCTGCTCATCCGGGGAAGGCGGGAGTCACTCTAGTCACAGAATCATCAAACGTAACAAGGTTCGGCCGAATCGTTGTGGTCCGACACGCCGCGTGTCGCGGTCGGCGCGGGCTGGGATGATCGGGCCGTGCCCGTCCGTCTGCGTCCCGTCGACCCCACGGTCTTCGTGCCGGCCCTCGACCGGTTCCGGCGCGGGGAGGCCGACTCCGCCGACCTGCGGCTGCTCACCAAGCACCTGCTCGCGCTGCTGGTCGCCAAGGCTCCGGGCGGGGCCGTCGAGGTCCGGGTCCCGCCCTACGCCGTGGCCCAGTGCGTGGCCGGCACCCGGCACACCCGCGGCACCCCGCCCGCGGTCGTCGAGATGGACGCGGCAACCTGGATCGCGATCGCCGTCGGTGACCTGGAGTGGGCCGAGGCCGAGCGGGACGCCCGGCTCGTGGCGTCCGGCGAGCGCTCCGACCTGGGTCACCTGATGCCGCTCGGCGGGGCCTGACGCCCGGCCCCTAGTCTGACGCCCATGACCCAGACGCCCCTGACTCCCGACGCGCTGCGCGCCGCCGTGCGCGACGTGATGCCGTCCGTCCGTGCCGACCTCGAGGCGCTCGTGCGCATCCCCTCGGTGAGCGCCGACCCGGCCCGTGCGGACGACGTACGGCGGTCGGCGGAGGCCACCGCGGAGCTGTTCCGCGCCGAGGGTTTCGACGACGTCCGGATCCTCACCGCGGCGGGGGGTGCGCCCGCCGTGGTCGCCCGCAAGCCGGCGCCGGAGGGCGCGCCGACGGTGCTGCTCTACGCCCACCACGACGTGCAGCCGGTCGGTGACCCGGCGGACTGGGACAGCGAGCCGTTCGTGCCGACGGAGCGCGGTGACCGGCTCTACGGCCGCGGCGCCGCGGACGACAAGGCCGGCATCGCCGCCCACCTGGCCGCGATCCGCGCGCACGGGGCGGACCTCCCGGTCGGCGTCACCGTGCTGGTCGAGGGCGAGGAGGAGGTCGGGTCGCCGACCCTCGAGGCCTTCCTCGGCGAGCACCAGGACCTGCTGGAGGCCGACGTGATCGTGATCGCCGACTCCGGCAACTGGGACATCGGCGAGCCCGCTCTCACCACCAGCCTGCGTGGCCTGGTCGACTGCTTCGTCGAGCTGCGCACCCTCGAGCACGCTGTGCACTCCGGCATGTGGGGCGGGGTCGTCCCGGACGCAGTGACCGCGATGATGCGGCTGCTCGCCACCCTGCACGACGACAACGGCGACGTCGCCGTCGAGGGCCTGCACAGCGGTCCGGCCGCCGACGTGGACTACCCCCTCGACCGGATCCGCGCCGAGTCGGGCCTGGTCGACGGCGTCGAGCTGATCGGCACCGGGTCCGTCGTACAACGGATGTGGACGAAGCCCGCCATCGCCACCATCGGCTTCGACGCCACCCGCACGGCCGACGCGAGCAACACGCTGATCCCGTCGGTCAAGGTGAAGCTGTCGGTGCGGCTGGCGCCCGGCGACTCCTCCAAGCGCGCCATGGAGTGCCTGCGCGAGCATCTGGAGAAGCACGTCCCGTGGGGCGCGAGGCTGACCTTCACCCCCGGCGAGTTCGGCGAGCCGACCCAGATCGACGCCACCGGCCCGGCGTACGACGCCGCCCGGTCCGCTTTCCGGGACGCCTGGGACGGCGTCGAGCCGGTCGACATGGGCATCGGCGGGTCGATCCCGTTCATCGCGGCGTTCAACGAGGCGTTCCCCGACGCGGCCGTCCTGGTCACCGGCGTCGAGGACCCGGACACCCGCGCGCACGGTGCCAACGAGGGCCTGCACCTCGCCGAGTTCGAGCGGGTCTGCGTCGCCGAGGCGCTGCTGCTGCAGAACCTGGCCCAGGCACTCACCACCACCGCTGGTTGAGGTGCCGGCTGCGTCGCTGGTTGAGGTGCCCGAGCGCGTCGCTGGTTGAGGTGCCCGAGCCCCCAGGGGCGAGGGCCTCGAAACCTCCCAGCCTCGGGACAGAGGTTTCGAGGCCTCGGCTAGCGCCTCGGCACCTCAACCAGCCGGTGAGGCCTCGGCTAGCGCCTCGGCACCTCAACCAGCCGGTGAGGCCTCGGCTAGCGCCTCGGCACCTCAACCAGCCGGTGAGGCCTCGGCCGGACGCGGACGGATTCTGCGGGAGCGGCACCCCGCCCGTAGACTCGGGGCCGTGCCCGCTCAGGAGACGCCCCGCGGCCAGGTTCCCCAGGGACACGGCAGGCGGCCCGGAGGCGACGGACAGCTCAACCACGCACTCGACCCCCAGGACCTCGGTCCTCAGGACGCGTGCGGCGTGTTCGGTGTCTGGGCGCCCGGTGAGGACGTCGCGAAGCTGACCTACTACGGCCTCTACGCGCTGCAGCACCGCGGCCAGGAGTCCGCGGGCATCGCGGTCAGCAACGGCCGGCAGATCCTGGTCTACAAGGACATGGGCCTGGTCTCGCAGGTCTTCGACGAGTCGACCCTGGAGTCCCTGAAGGGCCACCTGGCCGTCGGGCACGCGCGCTACTCCACGACCGGCGCGAGCACCTGGTACAACGCCCAGCCGACCTTCCGGCCCACCGAGACCGGCTCGATCGCGCTGGCCCACAACGGCAACCTGACCAACACCCGCGAGCTCGCGGAGCGCGTGGCCGGGCTCACCAACGTCCTCGGCGAGCTCGACGTCCCGGTCAAGCAGCCCCCGGCCGCGACCAACGACACCAGCCTGGTGACCGCGCTGCTGGCCCACCACCCCGACATGAGCCTCGAGGAGAACGCCGCCCGGGTCCTCCCGGACCTGCGCGGCGCCTTCTCCTTCGTCTGGATGGACGAGAACACCCTGTACGCCGCCCGCGACCCGCAGGGCATCCGGCCGCTGGTGCTGGGTCGCCTGGAGCGCGGCTGGGTGGTCGCCTCGGAGACCGCGGCCCTCGACATCGTCGGCGCGTCCTTCATTCGCGAGCTCGAGGCCGGCGAGATGGTCGCGATCGACGAGGACGGTCTGCGCAGCCGCCGGTTCGCCGAGGCCGCCCCGAAGCACTGCCTCTTCGAGTTCGTCTACCTCGCCCGCCCGGACACGATGATGAACGACCGTCGCGTGCACAGCGTGCGCGTCGAGATCGGCCGGCGCCTCGCCCGCGAGTTCCCCGCCGACGCCGACCTGGTGATGCCGGTCCCCGAGTCCGGTACGCCGGCCGCGATCGGGTTCGCCGAGGAGAGCGGCATCCCCTACGGCACCGGCCTGGTGAAGAACTCCTACGTCGGACGCACCTTCATCCAGCCGTCGCAGACCATCCGTCAGCTCGGCATCCGGCTCAAGCTCAACCCGCTCCGCGACGTCATCGAGGGCAAGCGGCTGGTCGTCGTCGACGACTCGATCGTGCGCGGCAACACGCAGCGCGCCCTGGTCCGGATGCTCCGCGAGGCCGGCGCCCGTGAGGTGCACGTGCGGATCTCCTCCCCGCCGGTGAAGTGGCCGTGCTTCTACGGCATCGACTTCGCGACCCGCGCCGAGCTGATCGCCAACGGCCTGACCTCCGACGAGATCTGCCGCTCCATCGACGCGGACTCGCTCGGCTACATCTCGCTGGAGCAGCTCGTCGAGGCGACCGAGGTGCCGATGACGAACCTGTGCCGGGCCTGCTTCGACGGGGTCTACCCGATCCCGCTGCCCGACCCGGAGCACCTGGGCAAGCACCTGCTCGAGTTCGACACGACGATCACGACCGACGTCGACGGCCTCTCCGCCTCGCTGACCGGCGGCGGTGCGGCGGACGCGCTCGACCGCCCCTGACCCTCGACGGAGGAGCCCGATGACCGAGCAGCAGCCCACCGGCGCGACGTACGAAGCGGCGGGTGTCTCGATCGACGCCGGCGACAAGGCCGTCGAGCTGATGAAGGTCTGGATCGACAAGGCCCGCCGTCCCGAGATGATGGGCGGCATCGGCGGCTTCGCCGGGCTCTTCGACGCCTCCGCGCTGAAGGCGTTCGACCACCCGGTGCTGGCCACCTCGGCCGACGGCGTCGGCACCAAGGTCGCGATCGCCCAGGCGCTCGACATCCACCACACGATCGGCTTCGACCTCGTCGGCATGCTCGTCGACGACCTCGTCGTGTGCGGCGCCGAGCCGCTGTTCCTGACCGACTACATCGCCACCGGCCGGGTGGTCCCCGAGCGGATCGCGGCCATCGTCCAGGGCATCGCGGAGGCGTGCGTCCAGGCCGGCTGCGCCCTGGTGGGCGGCGAGACCGCGGAGCACCCGGGCCTGCTCGGTCCCGACGAGTACGACGTGGCCGGCTCGACGACCGGCGTCGTGGAGGCCGCGCAGCTGCTCGGTCCCGGGCGGGTCCAGGCCGGGGACGTGGTCATCGCGATGGCCTCGAGCGGCCTGCACTCCAACGGCTACTCGCTGGTCCGGCACGTGCTGCTCTCCGAGGCCGGCGCGGGCTGGTCCCTCGACCGGTACGTCGACGAGCTCGGCCGGACCCTGGGCGAGGAGCTCCTGGAGCCGACCACGGTCTACGCCAAGGCCTGCCTCGACCTGGCCCGCAACACGGCCACCCACGCGATGTCGCACGTGACCGGGGGCGGGCTGGCCGCGAACCTCGAGCGGGTCCTCCCGGACACCCTCGCGGTCACCCTCGACCGCGGCACCTGGACCCCGCAGCCGGTCTTCGACCTGGTGCGCGCCGTCGGGTCGGTCGAGCAGGCCGCGCTGGAGCGCACCCTCAACTGCGGGGTCGGGATGGTCGCGATCACCGCGCCCGAGGACGTCGACCGGGCCCGGGCCCTGCTGGACGGGCACGGCGTGGACAGCTGGGTGTGCGGTGAGGTCGGCAGCCCGGCGGACGGCGTCGAGGGCGGCTCGGTGACCCTGCGAGGGCAGCACCCAGGCTGGTGACGTCCGGGAAAATTACGCCCTGAGCCGACAATCCGGCTCATGTGGTGGGCCTGACGTGCAGGAATTGGCTCCGGCCAGGTACCGTTGGACCACGACAAATAACAGGTGAGACCGGACGCGCGCTACGCGCCGCCGGCCAAGAGTGCGAGGGGGTCGACCCTATGGGGCGCGGCCGTGCGAAGGCCAAGCAGACCAAGGTTGCCCGCGACCTGAAGTACCGTTCCCACGAGACGGACTTCGGTGCGCTGGCCCAGGAGCTGCATGGCAGCAAGACCTACACATCGGACGACACCGACGACGGTGCACCGGACGACCTGGATGAATGGGCGGACTACTCCGAGTCCCGCTCGCGCGACTGACCGTCGCGTTCTCCTGATCCACCCACACCGCTTCTCGGAACGCTGAGGCGTCCCCTTTTGCGGTGTCCCATGCGCTGAGGCGTCCCGTTCTGCGTCCCTGGCCCCGGTGAGGCGTCGCGTCCTGCGACGTACGACCGGCGGCCGCACGCAGAACGCGACGCCTCAGCGGGCTCGCAGGACGCGACGCCTCAGCGGGAGGGGTCAGCGCAGGTGGATGCCGCGGAGGCGGCCGACCTCGGTCATCCGGCGCTCGGCGAGCCGGTCGGCGGCGACGGCCGGCGGGACGCCCTCGGCGTCGGCCAGGGCGAACACCTGGGCAGTGGTGTCGAAGATCTTCGCGGCGCGCTGCTGGGCGCGGTCGAAGGAGAAGCCCTCGAGCTCGTCGGCCACCTGGATCAGACCACCCGCGTTGACCATGTAGTCGGGGGCGTACAGCACCCCGCGGTCCTGGAGCATCTTCTCGATGCCCTCGTGGGCGAGCTGGTTGTTGGCGGCGCCGCAGACGATCTTGGCGGTCAGCTTCTCCACCACCGCGTCGTCCAGGGCCCGGCCCAGCGCGCAGGGGGCGTAGACGTCGAGCGGCATCGCGACCATCGCGTCCGCGTCGGCGACCTCGCGCACGTCCGGGTGCTCGGCCTGGACCGCGGCGACGGCAGCGGGGTTCACGTCGGTGACCACGACCGAGGCGCCGTCCTCGACCAGGTGCCGCACGAGGTGCCGGCCGACCTTGCCGACCCCGGCGACGCCGACGGTCCGGCCGTGCAGGGTCGGGGCGCCCCAGGTGCGCTCGGCAGCGGCGCGCATGCCCTGGAAGACACCGAAGGCGGTGAGCACCGAGGAGTCGCCGGCGCCACCGTGCGCGACGGTGCGGCCGGTGACGAACTCGCACTCGCGGGCCACGTCGTCCATGTCCTCGCTGAAGGTGCCGACGTCGCACGCGGTGTAGTAGCGGCCGTTGAGGGACTGGACGAAGCGTCCGTAGGCGCGCAGCAGCGCCTCGGTCTTGATCCGGGTCGGGTCGCCGATGATCACGGCCTTGCCGCCGCCCAGGTCGAGGCCGGCCAGCGCGGCCTTGTAGGCCATCCCGCGCGAGAGGTCGAGGACGTCGTCGAGCGCGTCCTGCTCGGAGGCGTAGGGGTAGAAGCGGGTCCCGCCGAGGGCGGGGCCGAGCGCGGTGGAGTAGATGGCGATGATCGCCTTGAGCCCGGTCGGCTCGTCGTGGCAGAACACGACCTGCTCGTGACCGGTGGCGCGTCCGAAGACGCCGGCGGGGACGGACGATACGTGCGGTGTGTTGGTCACGGTGGTGACCCTTCCCTGGTCTTGGCCCACGGGGTGTGCGGGCTGGTCTGGACGGGTGCGCCGCGCCCGCGGGGGTGGTGCGGGGAGGGGTGCATGGTCCAGCCTAGAGCGGTCTGACACCGGAAGCGACCGAAGTCACGCTCACGCCGCAGGCGTCCTGCCTGATTGTCAGACAAGATTGCCGGGGCCCGAAATGACTAGAGCGAGGTTGTTGGTGGTCCATAGGTGCCATTGTCACGATTTCGACGGGCCGAATAGGCTGGCCGGTGTCACACTGGGAACACAGGGTGTTCGGAATTTCTCGGGCACCGAGGTAGGAAACAACTGTGAGGGAGGCCCGCTATGAATACGCGGCCACCTGAGTCCGAACCGCTGCTCACGCCTGCTGAGGTCGCGGCCATGTTCCGGGTCGACCCGAAGACGGTCACCCGATGGGCCAAAGCCGGCAAGCTGAGCTCGATCCGGACTCTCGGCGGACATCGCCGTTATCGCGAGTCCGAAGTACGCGACCTGCTGACCGGGATGGTTCCCGAGCAGCGGCGCGGCGACGAAGACTGACACCTCCCACGTCGGTCAACGTCGCGAGACCACAAGCCTTTTGGCCGGTCTGTTGACGTCAGGGTGAACCCCGGGCGTTGGCGAGGGGAACGGGCAAAGGCCTTGGCGGCCCCCACACGCATGCGTGCGGGGGCCGTTCCGCGTCCAGGCTCGCTCAGCGCAGTGCCCGGACGTAGCTCATCAGGTGCCGAGCCTCCTGGAGGCGGCGCTCCCAGGTGACGCCCATCGCCACCAGCAGCGCGCCCGCTCCGCCGAGCAGCACCCACCGCGGCACCGCGTCGCCGATGTACGGCGCGGCCAGCCGCAGCACCAGCAGGGCGCCGACCGTCCCGCCGACCACGATCGGCGCGGTCCAGCGCAGCCGGACCCCGCCGACCACCAGCGCCAGGCAGGCCAGACCGAGCAGCAGGGTCCGCAGCCCGACGGGCTCGTCGAGCACCCACAGCAGGCTCGGCACCAGGGCCAGTGAGAGGCCGGGTGCCAGCGCGCTCAGCGTGCTCGCACCGGGATTGCGACGCAGGTGCAGGACGCCGACCACGAGCAGCGCGATCGCCGATGGCAGCGTGTACGCCTCCGGGGCCTCGACGCCGCGGTCCCAGAGCCGGACCCAGGTGGCGGCGGCGAGCAGCAGGCCGCCGACCCAGCCGAGCTCACGCCGGTCACTGCGCAGCAGCGCCATCAGCGTCACCACGACCCCGGCTGCGGTGAGGTACACCGCCGCCCAGGTCGCGTACGTCGCGTTGGTGGCCAGGGCGAGCCCGGCCATCGCGAGCGGCAGGGCGGCACCGGCCGCACCAGCCTCGATGCCGGTGCGAGCGTGCTCGGGCCGCTCGGCGGACCACCACTGCCGCGGCAGGTACGGCGCGCCCAGCACCGTCGCACCCAGCACCAGCAGGCCGGCCAGCGCGGTCCACGACGGCGAGGCGTCGAGCAGGTGGCCGACCGTCCACGTCGTGGCCGCGAGGGCCGCCGCGGTGACGGCGCCGACGACCGCGGCGAGCGTCGCCGCGCGGCTGCTCAGGTGCACGGCCCCGGACACGGCGACCGTCACCAGCAGGGCGGCCAGCGTGAGCGAGGCGGCGTGCAGCGAGACGACCAGTGCAGCGACCAGGAACAGCGCCGCCGGCAGGAGCGGAGCGAGGGTGCGGCCGGTGACCGACCAGACGGTCAGCGCGATCGCCAGCAGCAGCAGGACACCGACGACCAGCCAGAGCGCGACCGGGTAGGAAGCGAGCGCCGCGACCACGGAGGCGGCGAGGACACTGCCTACCCAGACCTGCAGGGCGGGCAGGCCGCCGACCGCTCGGTCCACCTGCCGGCTGGTCTCGGCGAGCACGGCGAGCGTGGCCAGCAGCACGAAAGTCGAGACGGGCAGCAACCAGGGAGCGGCCAGCCCCGCGTCCACGGGGTCGAGCGCGTCGGTGACCCGGCCCGCCCACGGAGAGCTCGCCGCCTCGACCAGGCGGTCGGCGGCGGTGCCCACCTGCAGCGCGACGCCCAGCAGCAGCCCGGTGCCGGCCACCACCTGCGTGGGCAGGCCGCACGCCCGCCAGGCCCGCGGCAGGGTGAGGCTGGCGGCGCCGGCGACGACGAGCGCACCGATGGCCGTCAGCGTGACCGGGGTCGGACCCTCGTCGAGCGCGGGTGCGACGACGGTGAGCACCACGAGCAGACCCGCTGTCCCGGTGGCCAGGACCCGGAGCGCCTGCGGGAGGAACGTCGCGAGGGCGAGCGCGGCGACCAGCCCGGCGGCGGTCAGCATCGGCCAGGCGTGACCCGCCGCCCACTCGGCCCGGACGGTGGGGACCTGGAAGAGCCGGTCGAGACCGACCGCCACCAGCGACAGCCAGGCCAGGACGGTGACGCCCGCCGCACCGAGGTAGAGCACCTGGGTGCGCAGCGGTCGGGCCGCCACGGCGACCCCGGCCGCGAGCAGGGTGGCGACCACCAGAGACGGCGAGACGGGCAGCCACTCGGCCGACGAGAACGCGAGGGCGGCCAGGCCGGTGCCGATCACGGCGACGACCTCGCCCGTGGTGAGCGACGACGCGGACGTCCGTCGTACGACGAGGGTGCCGGTGACACCGGAGCCGATGAGCACCGCACCGACGACGAGCAGCACGCCGGCGTCGGACAGGCCCCCGAACCAGCCGGCGCTGTCCGCACCGACGACGTCGAGCGTGAGCAGGCCGTAGCCGACAAGTGCGAGCGCCTCGGCGGCGGCCCGGAGCCCGCGCCGCGACATCCAGGCGGTCAGAGCGGCGGAGATCGCGGTGAAGCCGACGAGCGTCGCGGTGCGGCCACCGACCCCGAGCACGCTCCAGGTGACGGCGAGGAACACCAGCGCCGCGACCAGCAGGCAGCCGGCGCCGAGCGCGAGCAGGATCTTGGGCACCGACGCCGAGGAGAGGCCCCGGCGCGGCGGCGCCTCGATCGGCCGGGCCGGGAACGGCGCCGGGTCGAACGGCGCAGCGGCAGGCGCCGGTGCCGCCGCGGCGACCTTGACGGCGGCTGCCGCGGTGGGCACGGACGCGCCCCGTAGCGTGGCCAGGAGACCGTCGGCCAGGGTCAGCGTCTGGAACAGCCGGCTGGCCACGTCGCCGCGCAGTGACAGCGCGCACGCCGGGCAGGACGGGTCCGCGGAGGTGATCGAGGCGCCGCAGTCGGGGCAGCGGTGCGGATCGGCGTAACGAGTCATGCCCTATGAACCCACGCCGACCGGGTGCGCCGGCACGGATTGGCAACTCAACCTGCCTAGGTATCCGTACTCAACCTGACACGTCAGCGCACGTCAGCGCACGTCAGCGCAGGGTCATCCGGGGCTCGCCGTTGAGCAGCCCGGTCCCGCTGATCGCGCAGGCGCCGCCCCTCGGCACGCCGGCGTTGTAGGCCTGCCGGACGCAGGAGCGGGTGGCCAGCTGGGCCCAGTAGTTCGGGTGCAGCGACTCCTGGAGGTAGTACGGGCTGCCCGAGCAGCACGTCGACACGGTCCGGATCTGGTTGACCCACTCGGTCTGGTCGACGGCGCCGGCCTGGGTCCACGAGGTCAGGCCCTTCTCCTCGTAGAGGCCGACGGTGTTCTCGCAGAGCCGGCGGCCGTTGAACGCCGTGGCCAGGTCGAGGGTCTTGGAGTTGGTGATCCCGGCGGCGCCGATCGCGTTGGTGACGGTGCTGTTGATGGTCGGCAGCGCGGACGCGTTCGCCCAGTCGGCGTCGGCGTTCCAGAAGCCGCAGCCGCCGGTGTTCTGCCGGCTGAAGCCGCTCTCGGAGTAGCGGATGCCCGAGCCGTTGGGCAGCGGCGACGGGTAGTTCTGCACCAGCATCGTCCACGACGTGTCGGCGTAGCCGGCGTTGCGCATCGCGGTCCGCACGTTCTGGTACGCCGTCGCGATCCGCGACCGCACCGTCGAGATGTTGCCGCTGGTGAAGTTGGCCGTGACGCTGCTGTCGTCCTTGCAGTAGTCCTTCGCCCAGGTCGGCGAGGTCAGGAAGTCGGTGACGCACTGCTGGACGATCGAGCCGAAGCCGAAGTCGTTGCCGCCGATCGAGACGGCGACCATCTTCACGTTGTGGGTGGCCGCGAACTGCTGCAGCATCTTCGCCTGGCCGAGGTGGCCCGCGCCGTCGTCGCTGAAGTCCAGGCCGGGCTTGAAGTAGCCGTTGGAGTCCGTGAACGTCGACGTCTTCGCTCCGGAGCACGCGAGGTTCAGGCCGCTGACGCCGCCTGCGACGTACACCTCGGCGGCCTTGCTCCGGTGACAGCGGTTGATCTGCTCGGCGGTGCCGGAGGCGTTGTCGAAGTAGGCGGTGCCGCCGAGGGCGTCGGCGTACGACGTCGAGGTGTTCGAGCTGCCGGCCCAGCGCCCCGCCTCACCGGAGATGTAGGAGTCGCCGACGCTCACGATCCAGGAGGTTCCCGAGCCGGGGCCGTCGGCCTGGGCGGCCGGTGCGGTGGTGACCAGCAGCAGGGCCGCCAGGGCGGCGAGCACGGTGGCAGGGACGGCTGGTACGGACTTGCGGAACGGCACGCGCACGCGTGTCTCCTTCGACAGCTCGGCCCCCCGGCAGTCGACCCGCAAGGAACCTAGCGGGGCCGGCGGCGGCTTGGGAACCCCTGGCGTGAGCTGGTGTGGGACGCCAACGCCGCCGCCGACCGGGCGCGCTACGAGGTGGTCTGGCGGCCCACCCCCAGCTGTAACGCGGGGTCATGGACGCTGAACCCGCGGCACATCTCGGGTGGAGCGTCCATAACCCCGCGTTACATGCGGCGGGTCAGGCGGCCGCCGACTCCTCCGTACGTCGACCGGGGCGACCCAGCGAGCGCACGGGGGAGAGCACCGTGGCCTGCGCCTTGGCGCCGAAGTCGTTCGGCAGCGAGAGCCGGATGACCTTCTTCCACGCGGAGGCGACCTGGCGGGGGAGCGAGCCGGTCGTGTAGTTGAGGCCGTACTTCTCGAACAGTGCCTGCACCTGCGGGGCGATCTCGGCGTACCGGTTGCTGGGCAGGTCGGGGAACAGGTGGTGCTCGATCTGGAACGACAGGTTGCCGGTCATGAAGTGCATGGCCTTGCGAGCCGTTGATGTTGGCCGAGCCGAGCATCTGGCGGAGGTACCACTCGCCCCGGGTCTCGCCGGTGATCGAGCGACGCTCGAACGTCTCGACGCCCTCGGGGAAGTGGCCGCACATGATCACCGAGTGGGTCCACAGGTTGCGGACCAGGTTGGCGGTCGCGTTCGCGGTCAGCGTGGACAGCGCCGACGGACCCGACAGCAGCGGGTGCACGACGTAGTCCTTGGTCATCTGCCGACGGATCTTCTTCAGCGTCACCTTGGCGCGCGCCTTGAAGTCCGGCGAGCTCCGGCGCTTCTTCGAGGCGAGGTTCTTGCCGAGCTCGAGGTCGTAGGCCGCGATGCCGTACTCGAAGAAGCAGGCGTTGAGGAAGTTCCACAGCGGCTGGGCGAGGTAGAACGGCACCCAGCGCTGGTCCTCGTCGACGCGCATGATGCCGTAGCCGAGGTCGTTGTCCTTGCCGATCACGTTCGTGTAGGTGTGGTGCAGCTCGTTGTGCGAGTGCTTCCACTGCTCGGACGGCGACGCGTTGTCCCACTCCCAGGTGGTCGAGTGGATCTTCGGGTCACGCATCCAGTCCCACTGGCCGTGCATGACGTTGTGGCCGATCTCCATGTTCTCGATGATCTTCGCGACCGCGAGGCCGGCGGTGCCGACGACCCAGGCCGGCGGGAACAGCGAGACCAGCAGTACGGCGCGGCTGCCCAGCTCGAGCTTGCGCTGCGCGTCGATCACCGTGCGGATGTAGGCAGCGTCGCTCTCGCCGCGGGAGTCGATGATCGACTGCCGGATCGCGTCGAGCTCGACGCCGAGCTCCTCGATGTCCTCGGGAGTGAGGTGGGCGACGGGGTTCGTGGTCTTCTTCTGCAGGACGGTCATCGGGGTCTCCTTCGGTGTCCGGCTGATCGAGCTCGTCGAGATCATCGGTCTCGACAGGCTCGACCGGCCGTGGCGGTCAGTGGTCGAGGTCGCAGGTGCCGGCGGCGGCCGAGATGCAGGTCTGGATGCGGACGCCGTCTCCGGGGGCGGCAGTGGTGACCTCGCCGGTGCGCAGGTCGCGGACCGCGCCCTCGCGCATCGGCAGCACGCAGCCGTAGCAGATGCCCATCCGGCATCCCGACGGCATGAGCACGCCGGCGTCCTCGGCGGCGTCCAGGATCGGGGTGCCGCCGTCGGCCTCCACCTCGGTGCCGCTCCGGGTGAAGCGCACCGTGCCGCCCTCGCCGGTGGCGAGCGTGGCGACGCGGAACTGCTCGGTGAGCAGGGGGATGCCGTGCTCCCCGTGGTGGGTCTCGAGGGCGTCGAGCAGACCGGCCGGGCCGCAGGCGAACGTGGTGCGCTCGTGCAGGTCGGGCACCAGGTCGGCCAGGTCGGCGACGTCGAGGACGCCGTGCACGTCGTCGTAGCGGGCGACGAGCCGGATCATCCCGGCCTGGTCGAGCTCGCGGAGGTTGGCGATGAAGATCGAGTCCGGCTCGCTCGGTGCGACGTGGACGACGGTGATGTCGTAGCCCGCGCTGCGGGGCAGCCGGACCACGCCGGAGTCGGCGACCGGGAACAGGTTGCGCAGCATGCCGATGACCGGGGTGATGCCGGAGCCGGCCGTCACGAACAGCAGCTTCGTCCCGTCGGGGGGCAGCACGAACTCGCCGGCCGCCTGCTCCAGGTGGACGAGCGTGCCCGGCCGGGCGTGCCGGACCAGGTGGTTGCTCACCTTGCCGTCCGGCACCGCCTTCACGGTGATCGAGATGTGGCCGTCGTCGCGGGGGCCGTGCGTCAGGGAGTACGCGCGCCAGAGCCGGACGCCGTCGACGTCGATGCCGATCCGGACGTACTGGCCCGGCACGTGGCCCGCCCAGTCCGCTCCGGGGCGGATCACGATGGTGGCGGCGTCGGCCGTCTCGGGCCGGACCTCCACGATCCGGCCGCGCAGGTCGGCGCCGGAGCGCAGGGGAGCGAACAGGTCGAGGTAGTCCTGCGGCAGCAGGGGCGTGGTGGCCCGCTCGGCGAGCCGGGTCACCCGCCGGAGCAGGGTGCCCGCGGGTGCCGGGGCAACGGAAGCGCTCATGAACCCATCCTGCCTGCCCCGAGAGGGTAAGGTCATGACCGTCCGGCGTGAATCAGTCGGGCAGATTTGTTCGGAGGGAACAGTTGACGGTCTCGAATGTGTCCAGCGCCACGGCCCGCGGCGCCGCCGCGCTGCGCATCGACGACGCCGTGCTCCGGGTGCTCCGCGAAAAGCTGCCGGACGTCGCGACGCGCACCGTCGAGGCGGTGACCCGCGAGGTGCCCGGCTACACCGGTGCGTTGAGCGGGTCGATGGGGGCCAACATCGAGGCTGCCGTGCAGATGGCGCTCGCGGGCTTCCTCAAGCTGGCCGGCGGCAGCCGCGGCTCCGACCCCAGCACCCCGCTGGGCCCGACCCTCGAGGGCGCCTACGCACTCGGCCGGGGTGAGGCGCGCAGCGGCCGATCGATGGACGCGCTGCTGGCCGCCTACCGGGTCGGTGCCCGGGTGTCCTGGCGCGAGCTGTCGGCCTCGGCCTCCGCCGCGGGGGTCGATGCGGGCACGATGGCACAGTTCGCCGAGCTGGTGTTCGCCTACATCGACGAGCTCTCCGCCGCGAGCGTGGCCGGGCACACCGACGAGCTGTCCACCAGCGGTCGGGTCCGCGAGCGCTACCGCGAGCGGCTGGGTCAGCACCTGCTCGCCGGGGCTCGCGACGAGACCCTGGCCGCGGCCGCCGAGCGCGCGACCTGGACGCCGCCGAACACCCTCACCGCCGTGCTGCTCCCGTCGGCGCAGGTGCGGGCGGTGCTCGCGTCGCTGAGCGCGGACACCCTCCAGGTCGGCGAGGACCTCCCGGGGCTGCCCGGCGAGGGTGGCAGATCCGCCGGGCCGCCGTACTCCCTGCTGCTGGTGCCGGACGTCGACGGGATCGGCCGCCGGCACCTGCTCCGGGTCCTCGACGGACGGCAGGCGGTGGTCGGCCCGCCGCGGCCGTGGACCCGCGTCCGTACGTCGTACGACCGGGCGGTGCGCACCGTGGGCCTGCCGGCCGTGGCGGGCGCGCCTGGATCGGTGGACTCCGAGGACCACCTCGCCGAGCTGGTGGTCACGGCCGACGGCGAGGCGCTGGCCGACCTGCGCGCCCGCGCACTGGCCCCGCTGGCCGACCTGCGGCCCGCCACGCGCGAGCGGCTCGCGGAGACGCTGCGCGCCTGGCTCCTGCTCCAGGGCCGCCGGGACGCGGTGGCCGCCCACCTGCACGTGCACGCGCAGACGGTGCGCTACCGGATGGGACAGCTGCGGGAGGCGTACGGCGACCGGCTCGACGACCCGGGGGTCGTGCTCGACCTGCTGGTGGCCCTCCATCCCGACCCCGCCGCGGCGGTCTCGACAGACTCTGGCGCTCCGGGGACGAACACCTAGAATCACCGCAGGCATCACCAATGGATGCCACTTCTCGGCAAACGGTGAAGGTGGCTCCGCGTGCGACAGATGTTCCAGCGAAGCGGCGAGGTCGGCCACGACCTGCTCAAGGTCGACTGGGACGCGACGCCGCTCGGACCGCCGGAGACCTGGCCGCGCAGCCTCGAGTCGGTGGTCCGGCTCGTGCTCACGTCTCGCTTCTCGATGTGGATGGCGTGGGGTCCGGAGCTGACGTTCCTCTGCAACGAGGCCTACCGGCGCGACACGCTCGGTGGGAAGTACCCCTGGGCGCTGGGCAAGCCGGCCTCGGTCGTCTGGTCGGAGATCTGGGACGACATCGAGGACCGGGTCCGCACCGTCCTGAGCGACGGCGAGTCGACCTGGGACGAGTCGCTGATGCTGTTCCTCGAGCGCAGCGGCTACACCGAGGAGACCTTCCACACCTTCTCCTACAGCCCGATCTTCGACGACGAGGGCGCCATCGCCGGACTGCTGTGCGTCGTCAAGGAGGACACCGAGGAGGTCGTCGCCCGGCGCCGGATGCAGACCCTGCGTGAGCTGGGCGCGCGGCGCGCGTCCAACCTCACCGAGGCGGAGACCATCGGCACCGCCTGCCGCGCGCTCGCGCAGTTCCAGGTCGACCTGCCGTTCTCGCTGGTCTACCTGTACGACGACGACGGCCGCACCGCGCGGCTCGCGGGCAGCACGGGCTTCACCGGGGAGCACCCGGCTGCGCCGCCGGCCATCGACGTCGAGGCCGATCCTGCCGACCAGGCCTGGCCGGCCGCCGTGGCGCTGTCCGGCGCCACCACGGTGGTGGACGACCTCGAGGGCCTGTACTTCGACCTGCCCACGGGGGCGTGGTCGGTCAGCCCGCGGCAGGCACACGTCGCGCCACTGCTGTCGTCCGTCGGCGGTCGCCCCTACGGCTTCCAGGTCTTCGGGCTCAACCGCTACCGGCCGCTCGACGCCGACTACCGCGACTTCTGCGACCTGATCGCCGGCCAGCTGTCCGCGAGCATCACCGACTCCCGCGCCTACGAGTTCGAGAAGCGGCGGGCCGAGACGCTGGCGGAGCTCGACCAGGCCAAGACGGACTTCTTCACCAACGTCAGCCACGAGTTCCGCACCCCGCTGACGCTGCTGCTCGGTCCCGCCGAGGACGCCCTCGCCGACGAGACGAACCCGGTCAGCGGCCGGCAGCGCGAGCGGACCCAGGTGATCCTGCGCAACGGGCAGCGGCTGCTCAAGCTGGTCAACACGCTGCTGGACTTCTCGCGGCTCGAGTCCGGACGCGTGGAGGCGCGCTTCGAGCCGGTCGACCTCGCGCAGTACACCCGCGAGCTGGCCAGCATGTTCGAGACCGCCGCCGAGCGGCTCGGCCTGTTCCTGAGGGTCGAGACCAAGCCGCTGCGCGAGCCCGTGTACGTCGACCGCGACCTCTGGGCCAAGGTCGTGCTCAACCTGCTCTCGAACGCGATGAAGTTCACGTTCGCCGGCGGGATCACCCTGCGGCTGACCGAGGACGGCGACCGGGTCGTCCTGAGCGTCAGCGACACCGGCACCGGCATCCCCGAGCACGAGGTGCCGCACCTGTTCGAGCGGTTCCACCGGGTCGCCGGCGCGCGGTCCCGCACCCACGAGGGGTCCGGGATCGGCCTGGCCCTGGTGTCGGAGCTCGTCGCCCTGCACGGCGGCACGGTCGCCGCTACCAGCACGCCGGGCGAGGGCAGCACCTTCACCGCGGCCGTGCCGTTCGGCAGCGGGCACCTGCCGGCCGAGCAGATCGCGACGCCGACCGCCGGGCAGTCGGCCACCCTCGCGGCCGTCGCCCAGGGCTTCCTCGCCGAGGCCACCCACTGGGTCGACAGCGACACCGCCGTCGAGCGCGCCGTCGCGGCCGTGGACGGCGGGCCCGAGAAGCCGCGGGTGCTCGTGGTCGACGACAACGCCGACATCCGGGAGTACGTCGCGTCCCTGCTGTCCGGTGACTACCTCGTGCAGACCGCGGTCGACGGCGCCGACGGCCTCGAGCAGGCGCGCGCGCTGCCGCCGGACCTGGTCATCACCGACGTGATGATGCCGCGGATGGATGGCTTCGAGCTGCTCGCGGCGCTCCAGGCCGACCCGGTCACGCTCGGCATCCCCGTCGTGATGCTGTCCGCGCGGGCCGGTGAGGAGGGCACCCTCCAGGGCCTCGACGCCGGCGCGGACGACTACCTGGTCAAGCCGTTCACGGCCCGCGAGCTGCTCGCGCGGGTCCGCTCCAACCTCGAGCTCGACCGGGCGCGCCGTACCCGGCGACGGCTGGAGCGCAGCCGCACCCTGCTCGACCAGGCCCAGCGGCTGGCGCGGGTCGGCAGCTGGGAGATCGACCTCGCCTCCGGGACGGTGGAGGCCTCCGACGAGTTCCTCCGGATCATGGGCCGCACCGCGGACGAGGTCGCCGCGATGAGCTACGACGACATCGTCGGCGAGCTGATCCACCCCGAGGACCAGGCGATGGTGCAGCGCGCTCTCGACGAAGCCGACGGCACGGGCATCCACTACGAGTCCCGGGTGGTGCGGCCGAGCGGCGAGACCGTGCTGGTCTCCGTGTACGGCGAGGTGGTGCTCGACGAGCACGGGGAGCGCGAGTCGCTGCGCGGCTCGGTGCAGGACATCACCGAGCGGCGGGCCGCCGAGGAGGCGCTCGCGCTGGCGGCCGCCAACGCGGAGGCGGCGGCGCGCGAGCACGCGATCGCCGACCAGCTCCAGCGCAGCCTGCTGCCGCAGCAGGGCTTCGACCTCGACCACCTCGAGGTGGCGACCTACTACCGGGCCGGCGTCGAGGGCACCCAGGTGGGCGGCGACTGGTACGACGTCATCGAGCTCGGCGGCGGCCGGACCGCGCTCGTCGTGGGCGACGTGATGGGCCGCGGCGTCCGCGCCGCGGCGGTGATGGGACAGCTGCGCGCGGCCGTGCGGGCCTACGCCCGCCTCGACCTGCCGCCGGCCGACCTGCTGGAGTCCCTCGACGGCCTGGTGCGCGAGATCGGCGAGGACCAGATCGTCACCTGCATCTACGCGGTCTTCGACCCGGCCGACCGGGTGCTGCGGTTCGCCAACGCCGGCCACCTGCCGCCGATCGTGACGGTGCCGGGCGGCGAGTGCCGGGTGGTCGGCGGCGACGAGAACCCGCCGCTGGGTGTCGGGCCGTACAACCTGACCCAGCACACCGTCGACCTCACCTCCAACGCACGCGTGGTCCTCTACACCGACGGACTGGTCGAGCGGCGCGGTGAGGACCTGGCCCTCGGCATCGCGACGCTGGCCGGGCACGTCGCCGCCCTCGACGGACCGGTCGACGGTGTCCCCGAGGAGCTGGTCGCCGCGATGCTGCCGGACGGGCCGGACGACGACGTGGCGATCCTGGTCGCGCGCGTCGACCCGCCGTCCGGCGAGGAGAGCCTGTCCTGCCAGATCGACTCGGACCAGACGGCGGTGGCCGACGCGCGGCATCTCGTCACCTCGTGGCTCGAGGCGCGCTCGATGCCGGCCCTGCTGGTCGCCGACGCGGCGCTCGCCACCAGCGAGCTGGTCACCAACGCCCTCGTCCACGGCCGTCCGCCGATCGAGCTGCGGCTGCGCCTGGAGAGCACCGACGTGCTCATCGAGGTGCGCGACCGGGCGACGTACCAGCCGCGCAAGCTGCGCCCCGACGAGAACGACGAGCACGGTCGCGGCCTGCAGATCGTGGCGGCGCTCGCGTCCCGGTGGGGCACCCGGCCGACCGAGCACGGCAAGGCCGTCTGGTGCGTGCTCAGCTCGCTGGGCTGACCCGGGTGCCGCACGCATGACCCTGGAGATCCGGCTGCCGCTGCGCTTCCGCGACGTCGACGCGTTCGGGCACGTCTACCACGCGGAGTACCTCACGCTGCTCGACGAGGCCCGCACCCGGTGGTTCCGCGACGCGGTTGCGCTCGACGAGCCCGGTGCCTACGTCGTGGCCCGGATCGAGATCGACTACGTGAGCTCACTGGTGCTCGACGACGCCGAGGTGGTCGCGACCTTCGCGGTCGAGCGCGTCGGCACGTCGAGCGTCACCCTCGCCGAGACGCTGTCGGCGCCGGACGGGCGGGTGGCCGCGCGGATCCGCTCGGTGACCGTCCGGCACGACCTGGCCGCCGGCCGCTCACGCCCCCTCACGGACGCGGAGAAGGACCGGTTGGCCCAGCCCTGACCGATGTCCGACTTGCCCCCGGGAGGGGGCCTTCTTTACCGTCGACGGATGTCCCGGACGACCAAGACCTCCCTTCGTCATGCCCTGACGGTCGGTGCTGCGGTGCTGGCCGGGGTGCTCGCCGGCTCGATGGCGCCCGCCGACGCCGTCGACGTGCCCACCCTGCCCTCGCCGGCCCCGGAGCCGACGCCGGCGCCCGCACCCGGCCCCGAGGCGGCCAGCACCGACCTGACGATCGCGTCGTTCAACGTGCTCGGCAGCAGCCACACCCGCGGCGCCGGTGGCTACGCCAGCGGGGTCCGTCGTACGAAGGGAGTGGTGCGGCTCCTCGACAAGCACGACGTCGACGTCGTCGGCCTTCAGGAGATGCAGGCCGACCAGATGCGCAGCTTCCTCGGCCGCACCGACGGTCGCTTCGCCGCCTTCCCGGGACTCGGCGGTGAGCGCGAGATCGACGGCGAGAACTCCGTCGCCTGGGACACCGCCGTCTGGGACGCCGTGGAGAAGAAGTCGTTCACCATCCCCTACTTCGGTGGCAACCGGCGGGCGATGCCGCTGGTGAAGCTCCGCAACAAGAGCACCGGCATGACCGCGTGGTTCGCGAACGTGCACAACCCCGCCACCAACCGCCACCACGGCGGCAACGACCACTGGCGCCGCAAGGCGATCCTGCGTGAGGCCAAGCTCGCCCGGGAGCTGCACGACACCGGCCTCCCGGTGTTCCTGACCGGCGACATGAACGAGCGCGAGCAGGCGTTCTGCCCGATCACCGGCAAGGCCCCGATGCAGGCCGCCCGCGGCGGCAGCCACGAGGACGGCAGGTGCCGCGCCGGCAACCCGCGCTACGTGGACTGGGCGTTCGGCAGCAGCGACCTCGCGTTCAGCGGCTACGTCGAGGACCGGGGCGCCGTCGACAGGCGCACCAGCGACCACCCGATCGTGGTGAGCGACGCGCACATCGACGGCGCGGAGTACCCGCAGGCCGTGCAGCGCTGATCCTCGCCGTACGACGCCCCCTCACGCGACCTGCGTGAGGGGGCGTTTCGTCGTGCGGGCGGCTGTCATGGATTGCGGGGAACGCCCGCCGAAGCCCCGTTTTTCTACGCCGCCAACTGCGCACGACGACGGAGGTGGCGCGCGTCGTCGCCGGGTTAGCGTGGCCGCGGCTCCTCGGCGTCGCACCGTCGCCGCGCCCGCAGCGGCGATCCGAACCGAGCTTCGGAGGACAGACGGGTTCACCCCAACCGCTTGGGGAGGTTCCATGAGAGTCGTCGTCGACCTTGCCCGGTGCCAGGGCTACGGCCAGTGCGTGTTCCTCGCGCCGGACGTGTTCTCGATGGCCGGTGAGGAAGCGCTGCTCTACGACCTCGAGCCGGACGAGCGCGAGCGCGCGAAGGTGCTCCGGGCGGCGGCCGCCTGCCCGGTCCAGGCGCTCCAGGTCGAGCCGGTGGGGTTCGCGGACCCGGAACCCGAGGCCGCGCCCGAGCCGACCACCGCGACCGACGGCGACTTCATGCACGCGGGCCGCGTGGTGATCGTCGGCGCCTCCCTGGCCGGGTTGCGCGCCGCGGAGAAGCTCCGGGAGGAGGGCTTCGCCGGCTCGTTGACCCTGGTCGGCGACGAGTCCGCCGAGCCGTACGACCGTCCGCCCATGTCCAAGCAGGTGCTCGAGGGACGGATCCCGGCACACCACACCGCGTTGCCGCGGCTGCGGGAGATCCACGCTGACTGGCGGCTCGGGGTCCCCGCGACAGGGTTGGACATGGCGGCCAAGCGCGTCCGGCTCGCCGACGGGCAGGAGATCGGCTTCGACCGGCTGCTCATCGCCACCGGGGTGCGCGCGCGTCCGTGGCCGCACGAGGCGGAGGCGGCCCTGGACGGCGTGATCTCGCTGCGCACGCGGGACGACGGCGCCAGGCTGCACGAGCTCGTCGCTGCGGGTCCGCGGCGCGTGCTGGTCATCGGCGCCGGTTTCGCCGGCTCGGAGGCTGCGTCGGTGTGCCGGTCGCTGGGCCTGCCGGTGACGGTCGTCGAGGCCGGTGAGGCGCCGTTGGTCGGTGCCCTGGGTGGGGTCATCGGGCAGATCGCCGCCGGGCTGCAGCGCGAGCACGGCGTGGACCTGCGGTGCGGCGTGACCGTCACGTCGCTCGAGGGCGACGCGGACGGGCGGCTCCGGCGGGCCCACCTCTCCGACGGCAGCGTGCTGGACGTGGACGTCGCGGTGGCCGCGCTCGGCGGGGTCCGCAACGTCGAGTGGCTGCAGGGCTCGGGGCTCGCCGCGGGCGTCTGGGGGGTCGCCTGCGACGCCGGCTGCCGCGCCTTCGACGTGAACGGGCTGGTCACCGACGACGTCTTCGTCGCCGGGGACGTTGCGCGTGCCCCGCACCCCTTGTTCGGCTACGAGTTCCTGGCGCTCGAGCACTGGGGCAACGCGGTCGCGGAGGCCGAGATCGCCGCCCACAACATGGTCAGTGCCGAGGCCCGTCGCTGGCCGCACCTGTCCGTGCCCGAGTTCTGGTCGGCGCAGTTCGGGGTGAACATCAAGTCCGTCGGCGTCCCCAACCTCGGGGACGAGGTGGTCGTGACGCAGGGGTCCCTGGAGTCCCGACGGTTCGTCGCCGCCTACGGGTTCCAGGGCCGGGTCATCGGGGCCGTCTCGTTCGACCAGGCGCTGTGGCTGGACTTCTACAAGGACCTGATCGAGGAGGCGGCGCCGTTCCCGCCGGACCTGCAGATGGTGGGACGCGACGGGATGCGCCCGGTGCCCGCCGCGTTCCCGCCGCCGTCGGTGCCCACCCACGACGCGACGGTCGTGGTGACCGGTCACGACCCCAGCGACCGGCGGGCCGTCTTCGTGCGGCACCGGCGCGGCGACACCCCCACGCCGGTGCGGGCGTTCCGGGCCGCGCGCGGCGGACAGATGCGCTAGGTAGGGCATGCCCCCGCCAACGCATTTCCCCGGACATGCCCTAGGGAGAGAGCCATGGCAGAGACCGGCGTCTTCGCGCGAATCCTCGACCACGCCAACCGGGCCGATCCGTACCCGTTGTACGCGGAGCTCCGGAAGACCCCGGTGCTCCGCCAGGAGGACGGCACCTGGGTGGTCAGCACCTACCAGCACATCGCCGCGCTGCTCCACGACCCGCGGCTGAGCTCGGACCTGCGGCCACCCGAGGAGCGGGTGCCGGATGGACCCAAGCCCTCCTTCCTGCGCCTCGACCCGCCCGAGCACGACCGGATCCGGCGGCTGACCATGCGTCACTTCGGACCTCCGCACACCCCCGGCCGGGTCGACGGCATGTACGACGACCTCGGCCGCACCGTCGCGGAGCTGGTGGACGGGTTCGCCGGCCGGCACCGGGTCGACGTCGTCGACGACTACGCCTACCCGTTCCCCGTCGCGGTGATCTGCCGGCTGCTGGGTGTGCCGCGCGGAGGACGAGCCGCGCTTCCGCCAGTGGGTGGACGTGCTGGTGAACACCGTCGACCCACGGGGAGACATCACGGACCCGGATCCGGTCAGGATCCAGGCCGTCCTCGACTTCCGGCAGTACCTCGCGGACCTCGTGACCGCCCATCAGGCGAGCCCGGGCGACGACCTGCTCTCCGCGCTGGCGACCGACGACGGTCCGGAGGGCCGCCTCTCCGACGAGGACCTGGTCGGCACGGCGATGCTGCTGCTCATCGCGGGACACGAGACCACGGTCAACCTCATCGCGAGCGGCGTGCTGACCCTGCTGCGGAACCCCGACGTGCTGCAGCGGCTGCGGACGGAGCCGGAACTGGTCGTCCGTCTCGTGGAGGAGCTGCTGCGCTTCGAGCCGTCGGTGCAGATCATCCCGTGGCGCAAGACGCTCGACGAGATCGTGCTGGGGGACAGCACCATCCCGAAGGACGCCGTCGTCGCCCTCGTGCTCGCGGCCGGGAACCGGGACCCTGACCAGTTCCCGGACCCGGACCGCTTCGACCCCGACCGCAGGGTCCAGCACCTGAGCTTCGGCGGTGGACCGCACATCTGCTTCGGGGCGCCGCTCGCGCGGCTCGAGACCCAGCTCGCGCTGACGGAGTTCGCCCGTCGGGTCCAGAACCCCCGGCTGGTGGCCGACCCGCCGCCGTACCGGCTCTCACCGGTGCTGCGGGGTCCGCTGCACCTGCTCGTCGACTACGACGACGTGGCCCCCGCGCCGAGCGTCGTGCAGCAGCGGAGGCCGGCCGAGGAGGACCTGAAGGCCCGGCGGTGACCGCAGGGCAGTCGCCCCGCGGTCACCGCGACGGTCAGGAGCGGTCGAACGACGCGACGTCGATGACGAACCGGTAGCGCACGTCGCTCTTCACCACCCGGTCGTAGGCGCCGTTCACGTCGTCCACGCCGATGGTCTCGATCTCGGCGCCCAGGCCGTGCTCGGCGCAGAAGTCCAGCATCTCCTGGGTCTCGCGGATGCCGCCGATCTTGGAGCCGGCCATCCGGCGACGCATGGCCGCCAGGGAGAACGCCGCGAACGTGTCCGGGCTGTCCGGGATCCCGACGTTGACCATCGTCCCGTCGAGCCGCAGCAGCGACAGGTAGGCGTCGACGTCGAGGTTGGCCGCCACCGTGTTGATGATCAGGTCGAAGCTGCTGGCGAGCTCGTCGAAGGTCTTCTCGTCGCTCGTGGCGTAGTAGTGGTCCGCGCCGAGCCGCTTGCCGTCCTCCTCCTTGGAGAGCGTCTGGCTGAGCACGGTCACCTCCGCGCCGAGGGCGTGGGCGATCTTCACGCCCATGTGGCCGAGGCCGCCCATGCCGACGATGGCGACCTTGGTGCCCGGGCCGGCGCCCCAGTGCCGGAGCGGCGAGTAGAGCGTGATGCCGGCGCACAGCAGCGGCGCGGCCTCGTCGAGCCCGATGCCCTCGGGGATGCCGAGGACGTAGTTCTCGTCGACGACGACGGACGTGCTGTAGCCGCCGAACGTCGGGTCACCGTCGTACTCGCGCCCGTTGTACGTCGCCACCTCACCGCGCAGGCAGTACTGCTCCTCGCCGGCCGTGCAGTTCTCGCACTCGCGGCACGAGTCCACGAAGCAGCCGACGCCGACGCGGTCGCCGACCTGGTACCTCGTCACCTCGGTGCCGACCTCGCGCACGACGCCGGCGATCTCGTGGCCCGGCACCATCGGGAAGATCGCCTGTCCCCACTCCTCCCGGGCCTGGTGGATGTCGGAGTGGCAGATGCCGGCGTAGGCGATGTCGATGACCACGTCGTGCGGCCGCGGGTCGCGTCGCTCGATCGTGCTGCGCTCGAACGGCGCGCTGGGTCCGGTGGTGACCAGGGCGTCCACGGTCTGCGTCATACGGCAGGTCTCCTGTCGATGGGGAACGGTCGAACCAGGCGTAACGCGGGCTGCCGCCGAGATCATCCCGGCGCCGGCGGACAAACGGTCAGGGCACCGGGATCAGGTCGCGCTCCGGGGCGGTCGCGTCCTCGCGGACGAGGCGGACGGGGCGGTCGTCCGGCGTCAGGTGCCGGAAGCGCCACGCGGCGGCGACGGCCAGCGCGTAGAACCCGACGGTGCCGCTCGCCATGGCGAGCACCGTCTGGCTGCCGAGCAGGCCGGTGAGCGGGGTGGTCAGGGCGCCGCTGAGGAACGGGATGCCGCCGCCCAGGGCGGCCGCGGTGCCCGCGGAGCGGCGACCGGCGGCCTGCGTGATGGAGGTGCTGGCCGGCAGGAACATGCCCAGCCCGCCGAGCATGACCGCCAGCGGCACCCAGACGAGCGGGAGCGGCGGCACGTGCCCCGGCGCCAGCAGGCAGGCCGCGAACAGCACGCCCGCCGCGACCGTCGCCACGGTCATGGCGACCCGGCGGAGCCGCACCGCACCGGTGCGCACGACCAGCAGCCGGAAGGCCACGCTCGCCGCGACCATGACCAGCGCGTTGGTGGCGAAGAGCAGGGTGTACTGCTGCTGGGTGATGCCGACCTGCGTCTGCAGCACGATCGACGAGCCGCCGATGTAGACGAAGAAGCCGGCGACCACCAGGCACTGCACCACGACCGGCGCGACGAACGCCCGGTCGCTCAGCAGGTCCCGCATCCGGTCGGCCACCTCGCGCAGCCCACTGGCCTGGCGGCGATCGACGGGAAGCGTCTCGGGGATGCCCAGGAACGCCAGGGTCGTCATCAGGACGCCGACACCGCCCAGGAACAGGAAGATCGTGCGCCAGTCGCCGACGGCGAGCAGGGCGCCGCCGACCGCGGGCGCGACGACCGGCCCGATCAGTGAGGCGGAGGTGAGGGTGCCGTACGCCGCGGCGGCCCGTGCTCCGACGTACCGGTCGGAGACGACGGCCCGTCCGACCGCGACGCCCGTGCCGGCGACCAGGCCCTGGACCGCGCGCTCCACGACCAGCGTGGGACCGGTCGGCGCCAGCGCGCACAGCAGCGACATCAGCGTGAACGTCGCGGAGCTGGCCAGGATCAGGCCGCGGCGACCGCGGCTGTCGCTGACCGGACCCGAGAGCAGCTGGCCGATCGCCATCCCGGCGACGAAGAAGGTCAGCGTGAGCTGCGCGACCGTCGAGGTGGTGCCGAGCGTGGCGCGGACCTCGGGGAGCGAGGAGATGTAGGTGTCGGTGGCGAGGGGTCCGACGCCGGTGACGAGGATGAGCGAGATCAGCCAGGGGCGACGGGAGGCAAGGCGTGGCACTGGGTCTACTGTACCGGTAAACTTCAAGACCTGCCACCAGCGTGCACCGCTCCGTGTCCAGGCCTCACGGGCCATGTCCGTCGCGGCGGCCGCGGCGTAGCGTGCTCGGAGATGACGCCCGTGTCCGCCATGCATCCGCCGCCGGACGTCCGTCGGGTGGCCGGCCCGCTCGCCCTCGCCGCGGGCGGTCTCCTCGTGGTGGCGGAGGTCGCGATGTGGCCGTTCGACCCGAAGGACCACCTCGCCACCACCCGTAACGTGGTCTTCCAGGTCGCGGGCGCGGTCTACTTCGTGGCCTTCTGCCTGCTCGTGCTGGCGGTGTTCGCCGCCTACCTGTGGCAGGCGTCCGAGGCCGGGCGGCTCGGCGCGGCCGGGATGGCCGCCGCGGTCGTCGGGACGATGGCGCTGGGCGGCGACCTGTGGTTCGAGAGCTTCGCCGTGCCCTGGCTGGCCGACCGGGTACCGACCGCCTTCGACGCCGAGCCCACCGTGGTCCTGGGCCTCGGCGCCCTCGCGAGCTACCTGTCCTTCGCCGCGGGGTGGGCGCTGTTCGGGCTGGCCAGCCTGCGAGCCGGGGTGTTCCCCCGTGCCATCTGCGTCGCGATGACGGTCAGCGGGGTGCTCGGCTTCCGGGCGCTGCTGTCGCCGTACGGCGTCCCGCTCGGCCTCACGATGGCCTGGCTCGGGGTGTGGATGATCCGGTCCGGGAGGCGCCGGCCCACCCGAGTGTCCTGACTCATACGCCGTTCACAGGGTCGCGACAGGGCCACCCCAAGGGCTGGACGGAGTGTTTCTGCTGGAGGTGTGACGCCGGGTCACGCCGGACAGGAGAAGTCATGAAGGCACTGAGCAGGTCCAAGAAGCTGATCGCGGGAGGTGTGCTCGTCCTCGCCGGCTTCGGCGCCGGCGCGGCCGTCGCGGTCACCGGGTCGGCCTCGGCCGCGACCGACGCCGTCACCAGTGGCGTCAGCCAGGCGGCGGACAACCTCGACCCGAGCAAGAGCGTCCGGTCCGACGAGCACCTGCTGACCGGGACGACGGCCGACAAGGTGAAGGCCGCGGCTCTGGCGAAGTACCCGAAGGCGACCATCCAGCGGGTCGAGACGGACTCGGACGGCGTCTACGAGGCTCACGTCGTCACGGCCGACGGCCAGCAGCTGATCGTCCAGGTCGGCAAGGACTTCAAGGTCACCGGCACCGACACCCACGGGCCCGGCGGTCACGGAGACCATGACGGCGACGGCCCGTCGACGCAGGGGGGATCCGGCGCCTGACCGGCGCCGGCGGTCAGGCTCCCAGCGTCCCCTGGGAGCCTGGCATCTCCCGCGTCTCGACGATCTCGACCGCGAGGTCGTAGAGCTTCCGGTTCTGCGCCTGCGAACAGGTGCGCAGGTAGGCAAAGGCTCGCTCCTGGTCGAGCTCCAGCCGCTCCATGATCATGCCGAGCGCGATACCGATGCTGGTCCGGTGCTCGACGGCCTCTCCCAGGGTCGTGACCTGGCGCTCCAGGTCCTCGACCCGCCTCCGATCGACGTCCATGCGCAAGACAGTTGACGCTCCGCCGGGGACGTAAACACCAAATTTTCTGACCCGCTCAGCTCTCGGAGGGGACCGGTCGCGACGGTTCGTCGGGATTCTCGGAGGCACGCAGCAAGGACAGGGCGACCGCCGGGAAGATGATGACCGAGAGGAGCCCGGCGCACACCAGGGCCGCCGCGGTCACGCCGCTCATCAGCCCGGTGAGCACGCCGATCTGGGTGGCGGTCACGATGAACGGCAGCGAGGTCGCCTGCAGCAGACCCGCCGCGAGGACGGAGCGACGGTCGAAGAGCCGGCCGAACAGCAGGGCCGGCAGGCCGCGCACGAGCAGCAGCGCGAGCAGCGAAGACCGGCACCCGCGACCAGCGCCGCCGGGTTCTCCACGAGGCCGCCGAGGTCGAGTCGCAGACCGCTGCTCACGAAGAAGACCGGGATCAGGAAGCCGTAGCCGATCGCCTCGAGCTTGAGCCGGAAGTGCGGGTGCGACGCGGAGTCTTGTCGACGATGCCCACCACCGCACCGGCCATGAACGCGCCGAGGATGCTCTCGAGCCCGAACTGCTCGGCCAGCGCGACGAACGCCACCAGGAGGACGACGGCTGCGCGCACCCGGATCTCGCGCGGTCGTGTCCTGCAGCCGGGTCGAGCGTCATGTCGAGCCGCTTGGACGACGACGACCGAGCGACACCGCCGCGGCCGTCGCGGCCACCAGCACCGCGAACAGACCGAGCAGCACGAGCCGGCTGCCGGTGCTGGACTCCGAGGTCGAGAACAGCAGCGAGAGCAGCACGATCGCGGCGAAGTCGGCGATCGACGCGGCCGCGACCGTCGGTCTGGCCGAGCCGGCTCTCGACGCTGGCCGGCGTCCTTGAGCACCGGCACGACCAGTCCCAGCGACGTGGCCGACAGGGTGACCGCGATCAGGCCGGGACCGCTGATCCACCCGACGGCCGTCGAGCCCGAGCCCGACGGCGACGCCGAGCACGAGCGTCGACGACGTAGCCCGACCAGGGCGAGCCGGAGCAGCCTGCCCGCGCAGCTGGTGCACGTCGATCTCGAGGCCGGCCAGGAACAACAGGAACGCCAGGCCGAGCAGCGCCACGATCGCCGACCGGGAGGTCGACCTCGACCCAGCCCGAGGACCTGAGGGCCGACGATCGACGCCGGCGATGATCTCGAGCACGACGGACGGGACCCGCAGCGCGGGCGCCAGGCCGAGGGTCAGTGGCGCGAGCAGCGCGACGACCGCGACCGCGAGCAGGTTGGTGAACTCGACGTCGGGCATGGGGGCTCCTCACAGGGCGTGCGTCACCGCGGACGTCGCGGAAGGCGGAGAGCAGCGACGGCCTGCGCCTCCTCGGAGAGGGTCTCGACGGGGATCTCGCCGAGCCGGGTCGCCGGTCTCCGCCATCTGGTGCAGGTAGGTCTCGCAGCCGGGGCAGAGCGCGAGGTGCTCCTCGAAGCGGTCCGCGCGTCTCCTCGTCGAGCGCGCCCTCGAGGTAGTCGGTGACGAGCTCGACGAACTCCTGGCAGGTCAGGTCCGCCATCTCAGCCACTCGTCCGGCCACCTCCGAGGTAGGGCGCCGAGCCGGCGCGCGCACGGCGGCCCGGCCGCGGTGCAGCAGCACGCGCTGGTTGGCCGTCGGAGATGCTCGAGCATCTCGCACACCTCGTCGGAGGTGTGCCCGAGCGACGTCGCGCAGCGTGATCACGATGCGCTGCCGGTCGGGCAGCGCGTCGATCGCCGTCGCGCACCGGTCGCGCACCTCGCCGGCCAGCACGCTCGCCCTCGGTGGATCGGCCACGCGCGCGGGAAAGGACCGCCAGCCGCCCGGGTACTGGTCGTCGGCGCCGCGGAACAGCGGCCGGGTCGACGGTCGGCCCGCGGTCGTCGTCGCTCGGCGCAGGCTGCTCCACGGCACGGTCCGGCTCTCGCGGACGCCCGCGCTTCTTCGCGGTGTTGACCAGGATCCGGTAGACCCAGGTGCGCAGCGAGGAGCGGCCCTCGAAGCCGTCGATGCCCTGGATGACGGCCAGCCAGGTGTCCTGGACGACCTCCTCGGCCGAGGCCTCGGTCGAGACGAAGGACGCGGGCGAGCCGCAGCATCGATCGTGACCAGTCGTTCAGCAGCTGCGCGAAGACGGCCTCGTCGCCGGCGCGAAGCCCGGCGACGATCGCGTCGTCCGTGCTCGCACGTGACCACGCCACGGAGCGTACGACGCCGGTCATCGGTACTCCGGGTTCTCGAAGTCGAAGCGGCAGCCGGCGTCCCACTCCGAGCGCTGGTTGCCGTACGCCGGGACGCCGCCGGCGTCCTTGAGCATCCGGGCCAGGTGCATCAGGTTCCAGGTCATGAACGTGGTGTTGCGGTTGGTGAAGTCGTTCTCCGGGCCGCCGGAGCCCGGGTCGAGGTACGACGGGCCCGGGCCGGCCTCGCCGATCCAGCCGGCGTCGGCCTGCGGCGGGATCGTGTAGCCGATGTGCTGCAGCGTGTAGAGGACGTTCTGCGCGCAGTGCTTGACGCCGTCCTCGTTGCCGGTGATCAGGCAGCCGCCGACCCGGCCGTAGTAGAGGTACTGGCCCTGGTCGTTGAGCAGGTGCGAGCCGCCGTACAGCCGCTCGTGCACCTGCTTCATGACCGAGCTGTTGTCGCCGAGCCAGATCGGTCCGGCGAGCACCAGGATGTCGGCGGCCATCACCTTCTCGAAGATCGCCGGCCAGTCGTCGGTCTCCCAGCCGTGCTCGGTCATGTCCGGCCAGACGCCGGTGGCGATGTCGTGGTCGATCGCCCGGATCACCTCGACCTGCACGCCGTGGGCCTCCATGATGTGCCGGCTGATGTCGACCAGGCCCTGGGTGTGGCTGGGCTCGGGCGACCGCTTCAGGGTGCAGTTGATGAACAGCGCCCTGAGGTCGTCGTAGCTGGTCGGCGGCGGCTGGCGTGTCGTGGCTCGGTCATCGGTGTCTCCTCGTGGTGGTGGGACGGGGTGCAGGCGGCGTCAGAGCAGCTCGGCGTCCTGCTCGATGCAGAGCAGGGCCGGCCCGTCGGTGGCGAACAGGGCGGTCATCGCCTCGTCGAGCTGGTCGCGGCCGGTGACCGGATGCCGGTCGCGCCGCAGAGCTCGGCGTACGCCGCCCAGTCGGGGTTGCGCAGGGAGGTGTGCCAGACCGGGTAGTCGGCGGCGAGCTGCTCCTTGCTGATCTTGCCGAGCGCGTTGTTGTTCGAGCAGCACGTGCTTGATCGGGATGCCGTACTTCACGGCGGTCGTCAGCTCCATGGCGTACTGCCCGAACCCGCCGTCGCCGGTGACGGCGACGACCGGCCGGTCGGGTCGGCCGCCCAGGCGCCGATCGCGGCCGGGTAGCCGAAGCCGATCGAGCCGAGGTAGCCCGACATCAGCACCGGCTGGCCCTTGGACTCCAGGTAGCGGCCCAGCGAGTAGGCGTGGTTGCCGACGTCCACGGTCACGACGGCGTCCGCCGGCAGGTGCTCCGAGAGCGCGGCGAAGACCGCGGCCGCCGAGACCCCCGCGCCGCGGTCGTCCGCGACCCGGCGGGCCTTCTCCGCGCGCCAGATCGCCCAGCGCTCGGCGACGTCGGCGCGCTGGTCCTCGGGCGTCGGCGTCGGCGACGGCGTCGGTCAGGGCGCCGACGACGATGGCGGCGTCGCCGAGCACGCTGGCGGTCACCGCGTCGAACCGACCGATCGCGGCCGGGTTGTCGTCGATCTGGACGATCGGCTTGTACGTCGCGATGCCGGTGTGGTTGGAGAACGACGCGCCGACCACGATGAGCAGGTCGGACTCGTTCATCAGCCAGCTCGCGACCGGCGTGCCGCTGCGGCCGAGCACGCCGGCGCCCAGCGGGTGGGTGTCGGGCACCAGGCCCTTGGCCTTGAACGTGGTCAGCACCGGCGCGTGCAGCCGCTCGGCCAGCGCGATGACCTCGGCCTCGCGCGCCGCGTGCGCCGTGCCCGACGATGAGCACCGGCCGCCGTGGCGTCGACGACGAGCTTCGCCGCGCCGGCCAGGGCGCCGCTCGTCGGGCCGGACCAGCCGGTCGGAGCAGCCGGCCGGCCGGCGACGCCGCCGGCGGCGTCGGACGGCAGCACCTGCACCTCGTCGGGCAGCACCAGGTGGGCGACGCCGCGGCCGTCGACGGCGTGCTTGACGGCGAGCGCGGCCAGCTCGGCGTGGTCGCTGCCGGCACTGCACGGTGGTCGTCGAGATCGCGACGTCCTTGAAGACCGCGGACAGGTCGAGGTCCTGGAAGGCGCCGCGGCCGAGCACCTTGGACGGGCACCTGGCCGGAGATCGCGATCACCGGGGACTGGTCGAGCTTGGCGTCGTACAGGCCGGTCAGCAGGTTGGTCGAGCCCGGGCCCGGCGATCGCGAAGCAGGCGGCCGGCCGGCCGGTCAGCTTGCCGTAGGCGCTGGCGGCGAACGCGGCGGCGCCCTCGTGCCGGATGCCGATGTAGGTCAGCTCGCCGCGCTCCTCGGCCCGGCGCAGCGCGTCGGCGAACCCGAGGTTGGAGTGCCCGACCATGCCGAAGACATGGGTGACGCCGTGCGCGACCAGGGTCTCGACGAGGACGTCGGCGACGGTCCGGCCGACCTCGGACCGGCTCCGGGCAGCCGGACGTAGACGCCGTCGTCGCGCTCCTCGACGGGGTAGGACGGGACCGCGTCGGCGAAGTCCCCCGGCGGCTGGCCGGTGAGCGGGTCGTAGTCGTAGCCGTGCCACGGGCAGCGCAGCAGGCCCTTCTCGATCGACCCCTCACCCAGCGGACCGCCCTGGTGCGGGCAGTGGTTCTCCAGCGCGCCGAGCGAGCCGCCGCACCGGCGTCAGCGCGATGCTCCGGCCGTCGACGATGACGCTGCGGACCCGGCCCTCGTCCGGTACGTCGACCGGGCTGACGGCGTGCCAGGTGCCCTCGGGGGTCGCTGGGCGGGACCTTCTGGCGATGACATGTAACGCCTCCTCGGTTCGGTGACACGAAGCGGGGACGACGCACCTGCAGCTCGACGCTCCAGCAGGTCAGTGCCGGGCGGGACGAAGGCGTTACACCGGACGACCCGAGCGAGGGACCGAGCGAGGAGATGAACGCATGGACGAGGAGACAGCTCGAGCGCACCCGTCATGGCGTTGCACGGCGTCGCGGAGTACGTGCTCGCCGGACCTCAGTACGTCACGAGCGGCACGATATCCGTCTGCGGGTGACTCCGGGCGGGTTCGGCGACCGTCGGACGGCCCCCGACCTCCGGGTCGAGGGCGTCGAGCTGGTCACGCCGAGCGCCCGGCTCCCGTTGGTCGGCGACCTTCGCCGAGCTGGCGCCGGCGGCCGGCGTCGTGGCGCGCACACCTGCGGGACGTCTACGCCGGTCGGGCCCGGAGCTGCCGAGGACGACGCCGTCCAGGTCGACCCGGACGCGGTCTCGACGATCCTGGACGCGTTCGTCCGCGGCGACGCCGCGATGCGCGAGCTTCGCGCCGGACGAGGAGCCCGGTGCTCTGGCCCGAGCACTTCGACGTCGGCATCGCCGCCGACGACGTCAACTACGGCGTCTCTCCCGGCGACGTCCACTTCACCGATCCGTACGCGTACGTCGGCCCGTGGCAACCACGCGTCGGCGACTTCTGGAACACCGACTTCGGCGCGGCCCGGCCGATGACCGAGCTGTCGGACGTCGACGCGCTCGTGCGGTTCTTCCGCGAGGGGGCCGAGCATGCCTTGTCGGATCCGCCCCGGCGGCCCTGAGGCCCGGCCGCAAGGGATTCGTAAGAGTTGACCGGGCCTGCGGACCCCCACCGGTCCCTAGCGTGATTCACATGACGGCGACGTGCGACGCGACGAGTGTCGATAACCCGCGAGGCTTCGCCGTCCCGCACTTCGCGGCCGCCCTCGCCGGCGAGCCCTGCACGGTGCACGGGCTCGAGGACCAGCCACACCGGTTGCCCGTGTCGCGGTGGACCGCCGGGCCGGATGCCGGTGACGAGGCGGTGCTGTCCTTCTGCGCCGGGCCCGCCCTCGACATCGGGTGCGGACCGGGCCGGATGAGCGGCCATCTCGCCGCGCGGGGCGTCGGCGTCCTCGGTATCGACATCGTCCCGGAGGCGGTGGCGCTGACCCGGGCGCGCGGCGTGAGCGCACTGCACCGCGACGTGTTCGAGCAGCTCCCCGGTGAGGGTGCCTGGGTGTGCGCCCTGCTCGCTGACGGCAACATCGGCATCGGCGGTGACCCGGTCCTCCTGCTTCGCCGGGTGGCGGCGCTGCTCACCCCCGGTGGATGGGTGGTCGCCGACCTGGCCCCACCGGGCACGCCGCTGGAGACGCGGAGCGTGCGGCTCGAGTGTGCAGGCCTGCACTCGGACCCGTTCCCGTGGTCGGTGCTCGGCCCGGAAGCCATCGGCGACGTCGCACTGGCCGCGGGACTCCGGGTCGACGGGCTGCACGAGTACGACGGCCGCTGGTTCGTCGTCCTGGTCAAGGACTGACATGCGACGGCCACCGATCCCGCACGAGCAAGACTTCACCTCGAGCCTGCGCAGCCCTGAGGTCGCCGCGCGCGTCGGGCTCTGGCTCGGTATCTGCTTCACCGTCGCGTTCGTGACCGGTGTGTGGAGCCACCTCTACCAGGACCAGCCGTCCTGGCTGACGATCCCGACCCGGCCGGTGTGGCTCTACCGCGTGACCCAGGGCCTGCACTACCTCTCCGGTACGGCGGCCGTGCCGCTGCTGCTGGTGAAGCTCTACGCGGTCTACCCGAAGCTGTTCGCCGACGTGCCGTGGCGACGGATGCGCGACCTGACGCTGCACCTGCTCGAGCGCGGGTCGATCCTGCTGCTCGTCGCGGCGGCGATCTTCCAGCTCGCCACCGGGGTCGCGAACAGCGCGCAGTTCTATCCCTGGTCGTTCTCGTTCCGGGCGACCCACTACGCGGTCGCCTGGGTGGCCTTCGGGTCCCTGGTGCTGCACGTCGCGGTCAAGCTGCCGGTCATCCGGTCCGCGCTCACCCGGCCCGTCGACGACGGCGAGCAGCCCGGCCAAGGCCTGACCCGCCGGGGGCTGGTCCGCACCGCCCTGGGCGCGTCCGGCCTCGCCGTGCTCGCGGTGGCCGGCGGAACGGTTCCCTGGCTCCGCTCGGTGTCGATCTTCGAGACCCACGACGGCAGCGGCCCGCAGGACATCCCGATCAACAAGTCGGCCCGCCGTGCCGGCGTCACCAGCAGAGCGACCGACCCCGCGTTCAGACTCGAGGTCGTGCACGGCGACACGACCGAACGGTTGTCGCTGGCCGACCTCGACGCCCTGCCGCAGCAGACCGAGCAGCTCCCGATCGCATGCGTCGAGGGGTGGAGCCGGTCCGGGTCCTGGTCGGGCGTGCGGCTGCGTGACCTGCTCGACCTCGTCGGGGCGCCGGCCGGGGTCGACGTACGCGTGACGTCGCTGCAGGAGCACGGGCCGTTCCGCTGGTCCGAGGTCCGCGGCAACCTGGCCGACGACACCATGACGCTGGTCGCGCTCCGGCTCAACGGCGAGCGGCTGGCCATCGACCACGGCTACCCGTGCCGGCTGATCGCGCCGAACCGGCCCGGGGTCCTGCAGACCAAGTGGCTCGGCCGGGTGGAGGTGCTCGCGTGAAGGCGCTCCGTCTGCTGCTGGGGGCGACCGGCGTGGTGCTGATCGTCGTCGGTGTGGTGTTCCTGTCCGGCGACAGGCTCGGCGACCTCGTCGGGGTCGGTGCGTGGCTCGCCGGCGGGGTGGTGGCGCACGATGCGGTGATAGCTCCGTTGGTGATCGTGGTGGGAGCCCTCGGCGTGCCGCGGCTGCCGTCGGCGTTCCGGGCGCCTGTGGTCGCCGGTCTCGTCGTGCTGACGACGGTGACACTGATGGCCGTCCCGGTGATCGGCAGGTTCGGCGCGAAGGCCGACGACCACGGGCTGCTGGACCGTCCCTACGTGGCCCTGTGGCTGGTGTTCGCGGCGCTCGTCGTCGTGGCCGTCGTGATCGCCTCGTGGGTGCGGCGTCGCTCTCCTAGGATCGAGTGATGGCTCGCGTCCTGGTCGTCGACGACGACCACACGGTCCGGGAGGTGGTGATCTCCTACCTGCGCGCGGGCGGGCACGACGTCGCGGAGGCCGCCGACGGCGAGACCGCGCTGCGGATCATGCGTGACGAGCCCGCCGACCTGGTCCTGCTCGACCTGATGCTGCCGGGGATCGACGGCCTCGAGGTCTGCCGCCGGCTGCGCACCCAGGGCGACGTACCCGTCATCATGCTCACCGCCCTCGGCGCCGAGACCGACCGGGTGGTCGGCCTGGAGCGCGGCGCCGACGACTACGTCACCAAGCCGTTCAGCCCGCGCGAGCTCGTCCTCAGGGTCGACTCGGTGCTCCGGCGGGCCGGCGAGCGGTCGGCTCCCCCCGCCGCCACCGTCGTCGACGGCGACCTCGTGGTCGACCCCGCGCGGCACGTCGCCGCGCTCGGTGACCGCGACCTCGCGCTCACGTCGCGAGAGTTCGACCTCCTGCGCTTCCTGGTCGCCCACCCGCGGCACGCCTACTCCCGCGACCAGCTCCTCCAGGAGGTGTGGGGCTGGTCGTTCGGCGACCACTCCACGGTCACCGTGCACGTGCGCAGGCTGCGGGAGAAGGTCGAGGACGACCCGACGAAGCCCACCCGCCTGGTGACGGTCTGGGGCGTCGGCTACCGCTGGGACCCGCAGACGATCGGGGCGACGGCGTGAGCGACCAGACCGCCATCGTCCTGATCACCGTCGCCTGGTCCGGCTCCGTCGGTGTCATCGGCTTCCTGGTCGGCTGGTTCCTCCGTCGTACGTCGCTGCGGTGGCTGCCCGCCGGGGTCGCCCTCGTCGCCGTGGCAGCCGTCGTGGCCGGAGTCTTCGGCACCGCCCGTGCGATGTTCCTGTCCAGCCACGACTTCCACGTCGTGCTCGTCGTGCTCCTGGTCTCCGGGGTCGTCGCGCTGGCCTTCTCGATGCTCGTCGGCTCGACCATCGTGCGCTGGTCCCGGACCCTGCGCGAGGACGCCCGGCGGTTCGGGGAGAGCGGCGAGTTCGTGTCGCAGGGCCGCGGGCCCGCCGAGTTCCAGCAGCTGTCCGAGGAGCTCACCCGCACCAGCCATCGCCTCACCGAGTCCCGTCGGCGGGAGGCGATGCTGGAGGACTCCCGCCGCGAGCTGGTCTCCTGGGTCTCGCACGACCTGCGCACGCCGCTGGCGGGCCTGCGTGCGATGACCGAGGCCCTGGAGGACGGGCTGGCCGAGGACCCGCCGCGCTACCACCGCCAGATGCGCACCGAGGTCGACCGGATGGTGCGGATGGTGGACGACCTCTTCGAGCTGTCCCGTATCCACGCCGGGGTCGTGCCGCTGTCCGTGCAGACCGTCGCGCTCGCCGACCTGGTCAGCGAGACGATCGCCGGCGCGGACCCGGTGGCGCGCGCCAAGAACGTGCGTCTCGGCGGTTCGGTCGAGAGCGGCGTGCTCGTGCAGGGCGACCCGCAGAGCCTGTCGCGCGTCGTCGCCAACCTCGTGATGAACGCGATCCGGCACACCCCGTCCGACGGCGTCGTCGAGATCACCGGCCGGGCCCTGGACGACGGGGTCGAGCTCTCGGTCAGTGACGGCTGCGGAGGCATCCCCGACGAGGACCTCGCCCGGGTCTTCGACGTCGCCTGGCGGGGCTCGACGGCGCGGACGCCGGCCGACGACAGCGGCGCCGGCCTCGGGCTGGCCATCGTCAAGGGCCTCGTGGAGGCCCACCGCGGCAGCGTCGTGGTCCGCAACGAGGCCCCCGGCTGCCGGTTCCTCGTGCAGCTGCCCGGCTGAGTGGCCCGCGAACCCACGACGGCGGCGCACGTCATCGGACCGTAACCGTGGGGAACCCCGGCCGACGCTCGAGGCTCTTACGTTGGGGAGTGGGCAAGGAGGCTCACATGATGATGCACATGCCGTGGGTGCTGGTGACGCTGATGGTGTTCCTGGTGGTCGTCGTCCTGGGCGGGCTGTTCGCGGTCCGCGTGCTGTTCGGCAAGCAGGTCGACCGTGACCACCCGCACTGACCAGCGGTCGTCGCACCGCGTGTGAGGAAGGCTGGGACTGCGATGAACACCTTGGAGCTGAGCCTGCTCGACGAGTGGGACGAAGACGTGCTGACGGCCGCCGTCGCGGCGTTCGTGCACCGCACGCGCCGGCTGCCGGGCATCGAGGACCTTCGGGTCGAGCCCGGGGACGTCGCACCCGCCTGACGGGCGCCGGGCGGGTGCGCATCCGTGCCCGTCGAGGACCTGCGTGGTTCACCCCTCGGGGATGAGGCCCCTTCCCGCGTGTGCGGAACACGCTGGAGCGACACCACCCAAAAAGGAGTTCTCATGTCCGAGACGAACCTGGGGCCGACTGTTCCTCAGCAGTCCTCTCCGCAGGGAGCCGCACCGCAGTCCCCACCGCAGGCCACGCAGCAGCCGGCGCCGGGGCGACGGGCGGCCGAGCGTGCGCCGGAGCCCGAGCCGACCGGTTGGGTCGGCTGGATCGCCTTCGCCGCAACCATGATGATCATGCTCGGGATCTTCCACGCGTTCCAGGGCCTCATCGCGCTGTTCCAGGACAACTACTACCTGGTCGGCAAGAGCGGGCTGGCGATCCACATGGACTTCACGGCTTGGGGCTGGACGCACCTCATCCTGGGCCTCGTCGTGATCGGCGCGGGCGTAGGCCTGCTGTCCGGCCAGATGTGGGCCCGCATCGTCGGCGTGGGGGTCGCGCTCCTGAGTGCGGTCGTCAACATCGCCTTCCTGTCCGCCTACCCGATCTGGTCGACCATGATGATCGCCTTCGACGTGCTGGTCATCTGGGCCCTGACGGTGCACGGATCCGAGATGAAGACGGTCCGGCGCGACGTACGCAACTACGGATAGCCGCACGCAGCGGACGCATGCAGAAGCCGGGCCCCACGGACGATCGTCCGTGGGGCCCGGCTTCAGCCTGGGCGTTGGGGATCAGCCGGCGGAGACTGACGTGTCGCCGCTCAGCTCCTTCTGCAGCGCCTCTTCGTCGGCCTTCGACAGCGACGACTTCAGGACCGTGCCGCCGAACTTGCTCATCGCGTCGATGGCCCGGTCCGGCGTTGCCTTCTCCACCACGAGGAACAGGGCCGAGGTGCCGGGCTGCAGCATGTCGCGGACCTGTTCCTGGAACTGCTTGTCGATCCCGGTCTTCGCCATCTTGCCCATGAGGGCACCGAGCCCGGCGCCGATGGCCATGCCGAAGACGGGGATGAAGAAGAGCATGCCGAACAGCAGGCCCCAGAACATCCCGTAGGTCGTCCCGCCGGCGACGGCGTGGTGGTTCGTGGTCACGTGGAAGTGACCGTTGACGTCACGACGGATGACGGCGATGGCGTCCGGCTGGATGAGCAGGTCCTTGGCCAGCTGTTCCGCCTCGTCACCGGCCGCGGTGGCCGTGGTCTCGTCCGGGTAGCCGATTGCGATCAGGGTTGACATGGTGCTCCGCCTCTCAGGCACGGGGGGTTTGGTCGATGCACGTCAGGCTGGCCCGGCGGCAGAGTTGCGTCGTCCTCCACCGGGGATGAGACGGTCATCCCCGACACCGACCGGGCGCAGGGTCGAGGCGCGGCGCCACGGGAAGACGCCCTCGATCTCGGTCTCCAGCGAGAAGCTGAGGAATGTCCGGATCAGCACGATCAGGCCGAGAACCGCGAGGTTCTCGATGGTCGGAGAGACCGCCACGGTCCCGACCAGGTCGGCCGCGACCAGGATCTCCAGCGCGATGAGGAGGCCGCCGCCCAACGTCTCGCGCAGGTTCCAGTAGGCCGTCCGGATGGAGCCAGACGCGCGCCACACCAGCGAGGCGTGCACCAGGGCGGACATGAAGCTGACGACGAGGACGACCACCGCGGCGACGTCGAAACCGTGTCCCACGGCGTGCGCCCAGTCGTCGAAGGTCATCGATCACCGTCCTGTCGCGACCATCCATCGGTGCGGGGACGGGTCACATCGTCCATGGCGGGTGAGGCGAGCCGGCCGGGCCCGGAGCATCGTCGCCACAAAGTCCACCGGGCCGAGAGACGCCGAGCACACGAGAGTGCCCGACCAGTCGGACCCGCACCGAAGGAGGAGAGGATGAGCGTAGGGCCCGTACAGCTGATCGTGCTTGGATTCACCCACCCTGAGTTCCACGGCGAGATCGTGGCGGAGCTCGAACGCCTCCGCCAGAACGACGCGGTGCGCGTGATCGACGCATTGGCCGTCTACAAGGACGCCGACGGCGCGGTCGAGGTCGAGCATCTCAGCAACCTGACCCAGGACGAGGCCATCGAGCTGGGCAGCAAGATCGGCGCCTTGATCGGCCTCGGCATCGAGGGCGAGGAAGGCATGGAGGCCGGTGCCGTCGCCGGGGCGGAGGCCGCTGCGGAGGGGACCGAGTTCTTCACCGACGAGGACGCCTGGGACGTGCTCGAGGACATCCCGAACGACTCGGCAGCCGCACTTCTGCTGCTGGAGCACAACTGGGCCGTACCGCTTCGCGACGCGGTCATGAGGGCGAACGGCTTCCGCATCAACGATGCGTTCATCAGTCCGTTGGACCTGGTCGGCATCGGCCTGGCCACCGCCGAGGAAGCGGTCGGGCTGCAGAAGCTGGAGACGGCCTCGCAGTGAGGCGACCTGAATCCGACGGGAGGAGATGACTCATGTTCGGTTCACGCAGAGTGGCACGGCGTACGGGTCGGCGTACTGCCCGGCGCGTCTCGCGCCGCCGCCGCTGACAGGGACGTCGTCGGCCGGGACCGCCAGGAGGAACGGGTGGTCCCGGCTGAGGCCTGACCACCTGACTGCGGACGCCTCAGGCGTCCTCGTCGGCCGGCCGCGCGCGCTCGTCCCCCAGGCGCCACTGCCAGCGAAACCACCACGTGTGCAGGACGCCGAGTATCTCGGGGACGAGTGACGCCAGCGGCATCCCCCGCCAGGGTCGGCTCTCCAGGAAGTCGGTCACCGGCGGGATCCGGATGTCGTCGGGGTCCACCGGAGCGAGATCGTGCCAGCTGCCGCTCACCGCCCCCGTGAGCTCGCCGAGCAGCATCTCGATGCGGTGCCGGTCCTGGGCGGCCAGCACCACGCGTGCGAGCACGTCGGGGGAGAGGCTGCGCCACGCGTACGACCCGAGGGCCTCGCGCACGGCGGAGCTGCGGTCGTCGTCCTGTGCTTCCATGGAACGCCGTTCTCGGTGGGACATGTCCACCAAGAGTTCCCGCCGACGAGCCGCCATAACGGGGCAGACGCGACTTTCTCCCAGAGGGCGGCGTCGCGTCGATGGGCTATGAGCCGCGCTGCTCGAGGGCGTCGAGGTCCCGCTCGGCGTACAGGCGGTGCTCCCACTCCTCGTTGAGGATGCAGAGCAGGCACTCGCGCACCGGATAGCTGCGGGGCCGGGGCCAGCCGGGACCTTCGACCGGCGTGGTCTCGCCCTGCAAGGACTCGTCGGTCAGGCCGTCGACGACCTCGCGCACGGTGGTCATCCGGCTCCGGCGCAGCTCGAGGACCCGGTCGAGCGAGGGTCGCACGTCGCGGTCGCGGGGAACCCCCGGCGTGTCCGGCATCTCGTCCCACGGCAGGTCCAGGGGATCCCATGGCGACGGGTCGCCGAGCATCGCCCGTCTGATCCAGGAGTCGGTGGCGAACACCAGGTGCCGCAGCGTCTCGATGAACGACCACTCCCCGTCGACCGACTCGTGCAGCAACGCGGGATCCAGCCGGCGGGCCCGCGCCACGGTGTCGCCCCAGAGTCGTTCGACGACGTCCCAGGCCTCGCGGAAGCCGGCCGGGTCCTCGGGGCGCATCTTGGCCCGGTCGACGTACCGGCGGTCGAGCTCGGCGTCCACCAGCGGCCCGACATCCACTCCGTTGATCGTCAGGTGCCGGATCTCGCCGTGGATGTCGACATCGTCCAGCGCCACGCCGCGCATCACGACACCGCTCAGGTCGACGCCCCGGAACCGGGCGCCCGTGAGGTCGACGTCGCGGAGCTCGGCGCCGCGCAGGTCGACGCGCTCGAACCGGGCGTCGCGCAGATCGTCACCGACGAAGTCAGCCATGCCGCACCCCCGGGTGGCTGTGGGTCATGGCTGCACCGTAGCCGTGGTTGCGGACGTTCGGCGTCCGATACGCGAGCCGCGTTCTCCTCGTGCGGCTCGCGTGATCTCGCCTCCTCGGTCGATGGGCGCCGTGCCACCTGGCCGCCATCGACGACGCGACCGGCCCAAGGCCCTCGACGGGGACGCTCGCTCGGATGCACCATCGTGGTGATGGCAACCGACGTCACTGTGATTCTCGACGACCAGCCCGGCGAACTGGCTCGGCTGGGTGAGGTCGCTGGTGCCGCCAGGGTGAACCTCGACGGGTTCGCCGCGTTCACCGGCGAGGGCAAAGGCGTCGTCCACGTGCTGGTGGCCGACGAGAGTCTCGGAGCGTTTCGTGATGCGCTGGCCGCTGCCGGCATGGGCGTGGCCGACGAACGGGAGGTGTTCGTCGTGAACGTCGCGGACGAGCCCGGCGCGCTGGGTGAGGTGGCACGTCGGCTCGCCGACGCCAACGTCAACGTCGATCTCGCCTACACCACCTTCGGTGGCGTCCGCCTGGTCTTCGGCACGGACGACGTGCTCAGTGCCCGCCAGGCCCTCGCCACCTGACAGGCATCACACTGCCGGACAACCGTCGGTCGGGTGCCCTTGCCCTAAGCGGCGCCCTCCCGGTGGCGCGGTCTCGGTGTCTGCGGTCGCGCGTGCGAGGCACTGGTGACCGGGCCCCGGCCGCCACGCTGCCCCGTGGTCGGAGGGTTGCCGTACACCCGGTAGATCCCGGTCCCGGCCAGCACCGGCGACCTGCGCAGCCGGCGGTTGATGGACGAGTCGAAGCCGTCGACGTGGCGTCTGACGAGCACCTCGACCTGACCTGAGCGCAGGTAGGTGTTGAAGTCCCGCTGCCAGCGGAGGTCCGTGCGGCGGGGTGCCTGGAGTCCGTCGGCCAGCAGTGCGGAGGCATCCCGATCATGGGTCAGCCCACCGGGGTCGATCAGCAGCGGGCACCGGTGGCTCAGGTCCCGGCCGAGCACGTCGAGCAGCGCCAGCGCTCCGACCGAGTCGGTCGTGACGCACCGGGCGTGCGCGACCGCACGCCGGAGCGAGGCCGCCGGGAACGCGTCCCCGACCCGGGTCACCGCGTCCGTCCTGGCGATGGCCCCGATCACGGCGAGCACCAGCAGGGCCACGAGCGCCTGGGCGGCCCGCGGCACCCCGTCCGTCCGCAGCAGCCCGTGCACCCGCGCAAGGCGCGCCAGCCCGGCGACCGCCACGACGCCGGCCCCCACACAGAGGGCGAGCGCCGGGCCGACGTACGCGGCGTAGAACGAGAAGTACGACGGGCTCGCGAGCAGCACCGTGGCCTGCGTCACCAGGAGGAGCACCATGACGCGGGCGGCGGGGAGGCTGACCCAGACCAGCAGCAGCCCGACACCCACCACGGCGAGGACGGGGGCCAGGGGCACGTGCACACCCGCGCGCTGCCCGGCGTGGACCCACACGTCGAGCATGCCGGCCAACCGGACCTGGGCACCCGCGGCCATCCGTCCACGGGAGATCTGGTCGTGGATGACCATCCGGAACATGGCGCCCGGGGCGGCTGCCCAGAACGGGAGGCAGATCACCGTGGCGGTGGCGAGCACGGCAACGGTCACACGCGCCAGCGCCCGGGCGCCGTACCGGACACAGACCGCGGCCAGGATCACCAGCACCGGCACCAGGGCCCAGATCTTCACCGTGAGCGCGAACCCGAGCGCACATCCCAGCAGCACGAGCCCCCGGCCGCGGACACGGTCGGGCCTGCTCGCGAGCACGGCCAACGCCACGAGCAGCCCGAGACTGACGAAGGGCTCCAGCCGGGGTTGGGTCTCCGACATCGCGACCGGCGGCCACACGGCGTAGAACGTCCCGGCCACCGCGGCGGCGAGCAGGCCCAGGCGACGCGAGGCGGCCGCGACCAGAGCGGCGTTCACGGCCCCCACGAGGATCACCAGGACGCGGGCCAGCTCGAGCCCGAGGGAGTCCCGCGTCAGCCTGGCGACCAGCCCCAACGGAGCCAGCGTGACGAGGATCCCGGGAGGATGGAGGAAGAGGAAGTCGCGGTAGGGCAGCACCCCCCAGGCGACGGCCTCGGACGCCGAGTAGTAGACGCCCTGGTCGTAGCCCACGATGCCGGCCAGGCCTCCGCTGTTGGCCACCATCACGGCGCGGACGCCGAGCGCCACGACCGCGACAGCGACCATCACGAGCCAGAGGGGGCGCTGCCCGGGTGAGGAGCGCTGCGGTTCGTCGTCCATGGTCTTCCGTCGGGTGGCACAAGCATGCGCGCGCCTACCTGAGGCCAACCTGACCGTTTGCGAAAGGTTCCGGCCGGGCGCTCTCAGACGAGGTCGTCGCACCCGCCGCAAGGTCCACTCGGTCGTGGACCGTGGCCCCAGCGGAACCTGAACCTCACTCCTCACGACCCAGCCAGGACGGCATCTTGGACGCCGAGGAGAGCCATGTCCGCGCGGATCGACCCCCAACCGCTGCGGTCGCGCGAGGGCCACGAGGACCTGAGTAGAGGGTCAGCGAGGAGTGACCCAAAGGAAGCATGGCGTCGGGCGTACAGATGTCTTTATCGTGTTCGTGGGCAGGCGAGCAGACGCACCCCCCTCTTCGGTGCGTTGCCGACGTCCGGGCGGGGGCCGAACCATGAAGCCACCTCGACTTCACCGCGATTCACGAGTCCGCCTGCGCCACTTGTCGTGCCTCTTGTGCTTGTCGTTGAGCGCTGGATGCACAGGTGGGGGCGTCCGGCGCGAAGCCAACGTGGATGAGGGATGGGATGGAGTCGGGTCGCCCGACCAGGTGGTTGAGGTGCGCTACTCCATGCCGGGGCAGGGCAGCGAGAGGCCGCGCCGCGGAGACGTCGATGTCGTCAGTGCGGGCCGCCTTCACGTTCGCGTGGACATGAAGGTCCACAACGTCGTCGAGAGTCGCTATGTGTACGACGGGAGCCGACTTCTTGTGCACGACCCGCGCCACGCCATTCCTTACATGCTGTATGAGTCCCCCGACGAGCATCCCGAGGCCTTGGCGGTTGTGCGCTCGTGGCGGGTGGACCCCGCCAGCGAGGTCTTTGCCCGTCTCTGCATGGGTGCGCAGCGAGTATCGAAGGCACCCACCATTGCCGGTCGAACCGCGGTGGGCTACAGCTGCCGCGCTCCGAAGCGTCATCTCGGGGGAGAAGGCACGATGTGGCTCGACCGAGAGACGGGTGTGTTGCTGCGGAACGATGCGTTCCGGGCGCGAGAGGTGACCTCCTTGCCCGAGGTAGATGCCTCGACGTTCTTCTCCACCGAGCCGCCGCCTGGCGCCAAAGTTCGACTGCTACCGCAGGTCCCTGCTCGTGTCGGACGAGGAGCCTCGGGTTAGACGCTGGCGACGTAGGCGGTGGGCCGTCGGCCAACCAGAGATGGCGGTCGGAGGTCAGGGCATGAAGAAAGCCGCAGGTCGGAGGTGTGCTCTGACCTGCGGCTTCTGCTTGTGGGCAGGGGCGGGGTCGAACCGCCGACCTTCCACTTTTCAGGCGGACGCTCGTACCAACTGAGCTACCTGCCCAAGCGGGCGAAACTCTACAACAGGCGTGCCGCCCGTCCCGAATCGGTTCAGCGGACGAGCGCGACCGTCTGGCGCAGCCGTAGGCCGACCGCAGCAGCGCCTCCGCGGGGTCGAGGCCGGCTGGTGGAGAGGCGAAGACACCGAACCCGGCGGCCCGCTCCGCTGCGTGCCGCTGCTCGATCGACGCGAGCACCGACCCGCCTGCGGGCGAAGTATCCGCTCCGAGCCGTCAGAACCTGAGGCGGCTACAGCCACCCCAGGTTCTGACACGTCGGTGGAGCTCAGGCGTCGAGGACGACCTCGGCGTGGTCGAGCCGCGGCAGCCGGTCGAACCAGGCGTTCTCGGCGGGCTTGCCGAGGTTCACCACGAGCAGGGACTTGAGGTTGCGGCCCGCGAAGAACTCCTCGTCGATCCCGGCGGCGTCGAAGCCGCCCATCGGGCCGGCGGCCAGGCCCGCGGCGCGGACGCCGAGCAGGAAGTAGCCGATCTGCAGGGTGGCGTTGAACTTCGCGGCCTGCTCACGCGCGGCGTCGTCGGCGAAGGCGTCGCGGGCGCCCGGGAAGTGCGGGAAGGTCCGGTGCAGGTGGTCGTGGAAGTCGGTGTCGGCGGCGAGCACGGCGACGAGCGGGGCGTTCGCGGTCTTGTCGCGGTTGCCGTCGGCCATGTGCTTGAGCAGACGCTCGCGGGGCTCGCCGTCACGGACCAGCAGGATGCGCAGCGGCTGGGTGTTCATCGCGGTCGGGGCGTACTTCACGAGGTCGTAGATCGCGGCGACCTGCTCGTCGGTCACCGGCTCGTCGGTGAAGGCGTTCGCGGTGCGCGCCTCACGGAACAGCAGGTCCTGGGCCTCGGGGGACAGCGTCAGTTCAGTCATGCCTGACCCAACCAAATATTGACGCTTCAACATTCCCGATGGGGACTGTGTCCTGCGCCACCCCCGTCCGGTAGTCCGTGACGAAGTGGCTGAAAATCTGGTCCCGCACCAGCCAGAACGTCACGGACTACCGGCAGGCCGGGCACGAAAAAGCCCCGGACGTGACGTCCGGGGCGATGTCGCTGAGGTGTGGCGACCCCGACGGGACTCGAACCCGCGGCCTCCGCCGTGACAGGGCGGCGCGCTAACCAACTGCGCTACGGGGCCTTGCTGTGCTGCTCTTACCGAGCGGTGGAAAGGCTAACCCATCCACCGCGTTGTCCCCCAATCGGCACCACATGGACTACCGATCGAGGCGCACCCCCAACGGGATTCGAACCCGTGCTACCGCCGTGAAAGGGCGGGGTCCTAGGCCGCTAGACGATGGGGGCAAGCTCCCTCGAAGAGGCCGTCGGGCACGACTGCCGTCGGGGACCGGTACAGCATAGGGGCCCCTCGGGACGCCCACAAAATCAGCACGCCCGGCACACTTGACCTGTGATCGAGATGTCCCGGGCCCGCTTCGAGGAGCTGGTCACGGCCGCCATGGACGACGTGCCGGCGGAGCTGTCGGCGCTCGTGGACAACTGCGTGGTGCTCGTCGAGGACGACCCGCCGGCCGACGACCCGGACCTGCTCGGGGTGTACGACGGGACGCCGCTGACCGAGCGCGACCAGGGCTACACGATGGCCCTGCCGGACCGGATCACGATCTTCCGCAACCCCACGCTCGACATGTGCGAGAGCGAGGAGGAGGTCGTGCAGGAGGTGCGGATCACCGTCGTGCACGAGATCGCCCACCACTTCGGCATCGACGACGACCGGCTGCACGACCTCGGCTACGCCTGAGCACCCACCGCGAAGCCGAGCCCGCACAGCAGCAGCGCGGGGACGACCGTCGCGACAACGATCAGGCCCCCGTCCACCCGGCCGCGGTCGTGGGCCTGGACGGCGAACGAGGAGTACGTCGTCAGGCCGCCGCAGAAGCCGGTGCCGAGCAGCGCGATCGTGTGCCCGGTGAGGCCGAGACCGCTGAAGAAGCCGAGCAGCAGCGAGCCGACCCAGTTCACGAGGATGGTGCCGCGGTGGAAGCGGTCGTCGAGCAGGTGCCCGGCGACGTACCGCAGCGGAGCCCCGACGGCCGCGCCGAGCGCCACGAGCAGCCAGGTCACAGGTCGCCCTCCTCGCGCTCGAACTCGGTGCGCGAGGCCAGCGTGCTCAACCGGTCGGCGAGCGCGACGGCCAGCAGGCAGGCCGCGAGGGTGCCGACGACGTAGGCCGCGGCTGTTGCCACGTGACCGGACGCGAGCAGCGCCCGCGCCTGCTCGGCGTACGTCGACAAGGTCGTGTAGCCGCCGAGGACGCCGGTGCCCAGCAGCGGCGGCAGCACCCGGTTCCGGCGTACGACGGACAGGGCCGGCAGCGCAGCGAGGACCAGGCAGCCCGTCACGTTGACCGCGAACGTCGTCCACGGGAACGCGCCGGTGTGGTCCGGGAACGCCGTGGTCAGCCACCAGCGCAGCAGGGCCCCGGCGGCACCACCGACCGCGACCGCGGCGACCAGGTCGGGCGCCGGGAGGCGGCCTCGCGTCACGGGCGCTCTTGGACGGCGTAGGAGCCGGACCACGGGGTCGGTGCCGCGCCTTGCGCCTGGGCGGTGAACTCGCCGAGGTACCACTCCCGCAGGGCGATCTGCTGGGCGTTGGGCGCCAGGGTCAGCAGCCGCTGCTCGTGGCAGAACACGTCGACGTCCTCGAGCAGGGCGAGCAGCCGGCCCATCGTGGTGCCGGCGCTCGCGGGGACGTGGTACTCGAGGTCGACCCGGTCCTGGCCGGCCGCGATGGCCGCGTCGAGACGGTCGGTCCCGCTGGCCTGCCGGCGCTCCTGCTCCACCTGGAGGGTGAGCTCGGAGAGCTCCCGGGCCAGGGGGTAGTCGGCGCCGTGGTTGAGCGCGAGCAGCCGCAGCTCGCGACGGAGCTCGTCGTACCAGATCCGGTAGTAGGCGAAGACCTGCACGGGCATCCCCAGCAGCCGGACCGTGATCAGCTCGGCCGGCTCGCCGACCGTGGCCAGCCGTTCGTCGACGATCTCGGAGAGGTCGAACACCTCGCCCTTCGCCGCGGCCTCGCCGAGCGGGGCCGTGACCTCCGCGGCGGGCTCGAACCAGACGACCTTGCCGTGGCTGGAGACCTCCGCGCCCCAGGTGGTGGAGAACATCGCCACGATGCCGAGGCCGCGGCCCACCGTCGCCAGCAGCCGCTCGTCGTCGCTCATCGCGCGCACCCGCGGAGGAGCGGTGGAGGTGTCGTGCACCTCGACCCGGGGGTGGGTGGTGGTGCCGCCGACGCGCACCACGATCGGCGGGTCGGCGTGCAGGATCGCGTTGGTCACCAGCTCGGACACCCCGAGCTCGGCGGCGTCGGACAGGTCGTCGCGGCCGATCGCGGCGAGCTCGGCCACGATCCAGCTGCGCGCACGCCGCACCGACTGCGGCTCGGGGCTCAGCTCCAGGGTGCTCATCGCGCCGTCAGCCACCTTCGCGTCCGGCCGCGCGGGTGGTGCGGAGCGACACGAGGCGGGTGACCACCATCGCGATGTAGAAGACGCCGGCGACCTGCTCGAGCATGACGACACTGCGCGCGTGGCCGGAGATGGGCGTGATGTCCGAAAGGCCCGTGCTGGAGAGGGTGGTGAACGAGAGGAAGAGCAGTTCCATCCACGACCTCCTGCCCACGCCGTCGGGGTTGAAACCACCGGGGTCGAGGGCCTGGACCACCACGAAGAGGAACGCGAACGCCCAGGCCAGCAGCGTGAAAACGGCCGGGATCGCGAACAGCTCGTCGGTGGTCACCTCGTCGTCCTGGAGCATGTACGCCAGCATGCTCAGCGCGGCGTAGAAGTAGACCGCCATCTCGAAGGCGGCCGACCACGCGAACAGGCCCTGGTCCTCGACGAAGACCGACACGAGGAGCAGGCCGGCGGCGGGCAGTGCGCCCAGCGCGGCGACCCACGTGATGAACGGTGTCACCCGCAGCGTCAGCAGCACCAGCGCCAGGACGAGCAGCCCGAAGAGCGCGAACACCGACCGGCCCGTGGAGGACGTCTCCATCGTCGGGTAGAGCAGCACCCCGGCGAGCTGGACCAGGAGCAGCACCAGGCACGGCGTACGTCGCAGGAGCTCGACCCACCTCGGCATGGCGTCGAGGCTATCCGGCGGCAGCGGCCTCGTCGGTCAGGTCACGCCGGATCCGGAACAGCTCGAGATCGGAGTCGTAGTAGCGCGACGTCCGGCCGAGGGGCTCCATGCCCAGCCGTCGGCACACCGCCAGCGACGCGGCGTTGCCCGGCCGCACGACCGCGAGCACCTCCTCCAGCCCGCGCCGGAAGCCCCAGTCGAGGGCGCCGCGGGCCGCCTCGGTGGCGTAGCCGTGCCCCCACGCGTCGGGGTGGAAGTGCCAGCCGACCTCGAACTCGCCGTCGCCGTCGGGGAGCCGGACCAGCAGCACGGTGCCGAGGACCCGGCCGTCCTCCCGGCGCTCGACCGCCCAGCGGCCCTCGCCGGTCCCGGCGCGGTTGAGCTCCGACCAGCGGGTGACCCGCGCCTCGGCCTCGTCGAGCGTCTCCAGGGCCCGCGGCGCGGACCCGAGCCAGCGGGCGACCTCCCAGCGGCGGTAGATGTCGAAGAACGCGTCCGCGTCGGCGAGGTGCCAGTTGCGTACGACGAGGCGCTCGGTCTCGAAACCGTCGCCGTCGACCGCCGGAGTGCTCACCGGTCGAGGTGACGTGCCCAGGCGAAGCAGAACAACCCGTAGCAGGCGAACCCGGCCGCGATCAGGAACAGCATCGGTCCGCCGAACGGCTGCTGGAGGACCTTGTGCAGCGCCACGTCGAGCCCGCCGGACTTGTGCGGGTCGTTGGTCAGGGCGGCGTAGAGGAAGAGCAGGCCGACGACGGCGATCGCCACGCCCTTGCTGAGGTAGCCGGCCTTGCCGAACCAGACATAGGCCTTGCCGTCGTTGCCGGTCTGCCCGTCGAGCTCGAGCTTGGAGCGGAACTTCTCCTTCCAGCCCCGGTGCACGAGGACACCGCCCACGACGACGATCACCACCCCGACGGCGCCGACGAGCAGCGGGCCCGCGGGCTGCTTCATCAGCTTGGTGGTGATGCCGTCGGTGCCGCCTCCGCCGGAGGAGCCGCCGGACGCGGTCTTGAACGCGGTGAGCGCGAGGCTGCCGTAGATGACGACCTTCGCGGCCGACACCACCCGCTTGAGGGCACGCTTCGCGCCGTCCTCGTCGCGGTGGCCGACGAGGGCCTCCATCGCCTGCCACACGACCAGCGCCAGGAAGCCTGCGGCTGCGACGTACAACGACACGCGGCCGAGCGTGTTCTGCGCCAGCTGGCTCAGCGCGCCCTGGTTGGAGGCGCTGCCGCCGCCGCTGCCGAGGACGAGCTTGAGCGTCAGCCAGGCGAGCACGAGGTGCACCACGCCGTAGGAGACGATGCCGACCCGGACCGCGTGGTCCATCCAGTCGCTCTGGTCCGCGCGCCGGCCGGCGGATCGTGCCTGGGCTGTGACGTTCATGTGCCTCCTGAGGTCGCGTGGAACCTACCCCGTTTTACGTAACGTCATTCTTTGTCCGCCGAGCGGTGTGGACCTGTGGACCAGACGTGTAGAAACGTCCCGTGACCGACTCGCCGCTCGTCCTCGGCCCCCTCGTCCGGTACGTCGACGAGACCTCTGCGTCTGTGTGGGTGGAGACCCGCGACGCCGCGCGCGTGACCGTCCGGGTCGACGGCTCGTCGTGGTCCGCGCGGACGTTCCGCGTGCACGGTCACCACTACGCGCTGGTGGTCGTGGACGGGCTCGCGCCCGGCTCCGTCTCGCCGTACTCCGTCGAGGTCGACGACGACGCGGTCTGGCCCCCGACGGGAGCGGCCGAGGGGGCCGACTACCCGCGCAGCGTCATCGCCACCCTCGAGCCGGGCAAGCCGCTGCGGATGGCGTTCGGCTCCTGCCGCACGAGCGTCGACCACGGAGCGGGCGGCAACGCGACGCACGGGGTCGACGCGCTGCGCAGCCTGGCGCTGCGGATGGCGACCGACGACACGGCGCGCTGGCCCGACCTGGTGCTGTTCCTCGGCGACCAGGTCTACGCCGACGAGACCACCGCGGAGATGCAGGACTTCATCAAGGCGCGCCGCGACATCGACGAGCCGCCCGGCAAGGAGCTCAAGGACTACGAGGAGTACGCCCACCTCTACGCCCTCGCGTGGAACGACCCGCTGAACCGCTGGCTGCTCTCGACGTTGCCGAGCCTGATGATCTTCGACGACCACGACGTCCGCGACGACTGGAACACCTCCTACTCCTGGCAGCAGGACATCCGGCAGACGTCCTGGTGGCACGAGCGGATCGTGTCCGGGCTGGCGTCCTACTGGGTCTACCAGCACGTCGGGAACCTCTCGCCGGACGAGCGGGACGCCGACCCCGTGTGGCAGCGCATCGTGGCGCACGCCGAAGGCGGCGGTGACGACGAGCTCGACCTGACCCAGGCGCTCGACGACCTCGCCGAGCGGGTCGACGAGGACCCGACGACGTACCGGTGGAGCTACGCCCGCGAGTTCGCCGGCGTCCGGCTCGTGGTGGTGGACTCCCGCGCGGCGCGGGTCCTCGAGCCGGACCGGCGCTCGCTGCTCGACGACGACGAGCTCGCCTGGCTCGACGGCCAGATGCGCGGCGACGTGAAGCACCTGTTCGTCGGTACGTCGCTGCCCTTCCTGCTCCCGACCGGGCTGCACTACCTGGAGGCGTGGAACGAGGCCGTCGGCAACGGCGCGTGGGGCCCGAGGTCCGCGACGTACGGCGAGAAGCTGCGTCGCGCCGTGGACCTCGAGCACTGGGGCGCGTTCCAGCACGCGTTCCACGCGGTGGCGAAGATGGCCCAGGAGGTCGCCGACGGCCGCCGGGGCAAGGCGCCGCGGACCGTGACGTTCCTGTCCGGCGACGTGCACCACTCCTACGTCTCCGAGGTGGACCGGCCGCACTGGGCCGGCAGCAGCCGGATCATCCAGGCGGTCTGCTCGCCGATCCGCAACCCGCTGCCGCGCAAGATGCGGTTCGCGACCGCGGTGCTCGCCTACGCCGTCGCCGGACCGGTGGGCAAGCTCGTCGCGCGCTCGGCCAAGGTGCCGAACGCGCCGTTCCGCTGGCACAGCATCGCCGGCCCGTGGTTCGACAACAGCATCGCCGTGCTCGAGGACCGCGACGACGGCCTCGCCGTGCAGTGGCTCACCGGTGTCGTCGAGGGTGACGACCACGAGCACCCGCGGCTCGACAAGGTCGCCGAGGTCCTCATCGAACCTCGCTGACCGAACCGTCGCCGGTCGAGGTGCGGCGGAGCGCTCGCGGAGCCGCCTCGAACCTCTGCGCCCGTGCTGCAGAGGTTTCGAGGGCCTCGGCCAGCGCCTCGGCCACCTCAACCAGCGTGTGGTTTCGAGGGCCTGCGTCAGTGCGGGTCGGGCAGGGCGAGCAGGAGGTTCTCGGTGACCTCCATCAGCGCCGGGTGGATCCAGTACTGACCCCGCGCCACGTCGTGCGCCGTCTGCCCGAAGGACATCGCCTGCACGATCGGCTGGACCAGGTTGGAGGCCTGCGGGCCGAGGAAGTGCGCGCCGAGGATGAGCCCGGTGTCGGGGTCGGCGACCACCTTGGCGAAGCTCGTGGTGTCCTCCATCGCCCAGCCGTACGCCGTGTCGCCGTACTTCTGCGTGGCCACCACGTGCCGCAGCCCACGCTCGACGGCCTGCCGCTCGGTGATCCCGACGCTGGCCACCTGGGGGTGGGAGAACACCGCGCTCGGCACGACGTCGTGCTGGGCACGGATCAGGTCGTCGGGGTGCAGCAGGTTGTGCTGGATGACTCGCGCCTCGAGGTTCGAGACGTGCTTGAGCTGGAAGTGGTTGGCGATGTCGCCGAGCGCCCAGATGCCCTCGACGTTCGTGCGCTGGTGGTCGTCGACGATGACGACGCCGTCCTCGTCGGTGAGGACGCGGGCGCGGTCCAGGTCGAGGCCGTCCGCGTTGGACCGGCGACCGGCGGCGACGAGCACCACGTCGACGTCGACGGTGGTGCCGTCCGACAGCCGGGCGCGGATCACGCCGGCACGCCGCTCGACCTTCTCGACCTTGGTGTCGAGCCGGACGTCCCAGCGCTTCTGCGCGATGTCGGTGTACGCCGCGGAGATCTCGTCGTCCTCGGCGCGGAGCAGCGCGGACGACCGGTTCACGATCGTGACGTGGGTGTCGAACGAGCCGAAGACGTGCGCGAACTCGGCGGCCACGAAGCCACCGCCGATGATCAGCATCCGGTCGGGCAGCGCGTCGATCCTCATGATCGTGTCGCTGGTGTGGAAGCCGACGTCCGCGAGGCCCTCGATGTCGGGGACGACCGGCCGGGCGCCGGCGGCGATCACGATGTCGTCGGCCGTGATGGTCTCGCCCGTGCCGGTGTCCAGGGTGTGTACGTCGACGAAGCGGGCGTGCCCCTCGAACAGCGTGACGTTCTCGTTCTCGTCGGCCCGCCAGTGCCGGCCGGCGTCGCGGATCGGGTCGATGCGCCGGAAGATCCGGTCCCGGATCTCGCGCCAGCGGGCCCGGTCGAACCGCGTCTCGACGCCGAGCCGGTCGCCGTGGGCCGCGGAGTGCGCGACGTCGGCCGGGTAGACGAACATCTTGGTGGGGATGCACCCCACGTTGAGGCAGGTGCCGCCGAAGATGCCCTTCTCGAGGATCGCCACCCGCTTGTCGGCGAACCGGTCGTCGACGATCGAGTTGCCCGAGCCGGTGCCGATGACGGCGAGGTCGAAGTGGGTGCTCACCGGTCCATCGTGCCCCGTGCCCCCGACGGCCAACCGGCACGTCCTCGATGTGATGCTCGGTACACCGCGCCGGTCCGAGCGGCGTCGTCCCGTGTGAGCCAGGCCATGCCGCCCGCGGGCAGCAGGCGGACACGCGGATGCGTTGTGTCGTGTGAAGGCCGAAAATGGGTAGTCAGGGCATCAACGAACCGGACTGTCACCCGATGGAAACCAGGGAGAGGTCATCTCGATGACGAACACCAGCACCCCCGCCAGCCCCCGTCACCGGGTGGTGGTCGTCGGCTCAGGCTTCGGTGGGCTGTTCGCGACGAAGGCCCTGCGCAGCGCCGACGTGGACGTGACGATGGTCGCGAAGACGACCCACCACCTGTTCCAGCCGCTGCTCTACCAGGTGGCGACCGGCATCCTCTCCGAGGGCGAGATCGCGCCCCCGACCCGGGAGATCCTGTCCGGCCAGAAGAACGCCCGCGTGATCCTCGGCGAGGTCAACGACATCGACCTCGCCCAGCGCACGGTCACCTCGAACGTCCTGAACCGGGTCGTGGTCACGCCGTACGACTCCCTCATCGTGGCCGCCGGCGCCGGCCAGTCCTACTTCGGCAACGACCAGTTCGCCGAGTTCGCGCCCGGCATGAAGAGCATCGACGACGCCCTCGAGCTGCGCGGCCGGATCTTCGGCGCCTTCGAGCTCGCGGAGATCTCCGACAGCGAGGAGGAGATCGAGCGGCTGCTCACCTTCGTGGTCGTCGGCGCCGGCCCGACCGGTGTGGAGATGGCGGGCCAGATCGCCGAGCTGGCGCACCGCACGCTGCGCAAGGACTTCCGCAAGATCAACACCCGCGACGCCAGGATCATCCTGCTCGACGCCGCGCCGCAGGTGCTGCCTCCGTTCGGTGCCAAGCTCGGCGAGAAGACCAAGAAGGAGCTGGAGGGCCTCGGGGTCGAGGTCCAGCTCGGCGCGATGGTGGTCGATGTGGACGAGTGGGGCATCGACGTCAGGGACAAGGACGGCACCCACCGCCGGATCCCGGCCACCACGAAGGTGTGGGCCGCGGGCGTGCAGGCCAGCCCGCTGGGCAAGCTGCTGAGCGAGCAGACCGGTGCCCCGCTCGACCGGGCCGGCCGGATCGCGGTCAACCCCGACCTGACGCTGCCGGGCCACCCCGAGGTGTTCGTGGTCGGCGACATGATCAACCTCGACCACCTGCCCGGTGTCGCCCAGGTGGCGATCCAGGGCGGGAAGTACGCCGCCAAGGAGATCAAGGCCCGGCTGTCGGAGGAGAAGGCCCCCCAGCGGCCGTTCAAGTACTTCGACAAGGGCTCGATGGCGACGATCTCCCGCTTCCGGGCGGTCGCGCTGGTCGGCAACATCAGGCTGACCGGCTTCCTTGCCTGGCTGATCTGGCTCGCGGTGCACCTCGTCTACATGACCGGGTTCAAGAACCAGGTCGCCGCCCTCGGCCACTGGACCGTCAGCTTCCTCGGCCGCGGCCGGTCCGAGCGGACCGCCACCGAGCAGCAGATCTTCGCCCGCGCCGCCCTGCAACGGCTCAAGGGCGGCGCCTCCGACCTGGTCAGCGCACCGGGTGCCTACGAGGCGACCCGCGAGCTGCTCGAGGCGTCCCGCATCAAGGAGCTCGAGGCGCAGGCCGCCGAGGAGGCCCGGCTCACCGACTCCGGCGAGCGCGGCGTCCACCAGGAGCAACCCGCCTGACCGCTCGGCGCACCGGCCTGGCGCAGGTGCATGGCGCCGGTCACTCCTCGTCGTCGATCACGTGGACGGCGGCCTCCTCGGCGCTCGCGCCGGCACCGTCGATCCCGACGTCCTCGGCGACCAGGTCCTTCTCCAGGTCGGGGCCGAGGCCCTCGTCCTCGTCGACGAGCCGGCCGGCCCGCTCGGTGCCGACCTCGCCGGTGACGTCCTCGGACTCGCTGGCGGCCAGCTCGTAGGGGTCCGGCTCGGGCTCCTCCTGCGCGATGCGCTGGTCGAGCGTCTCGCCCTGCTCCTCCTCGGCGGGCGTGTTGCCGAAGCCCTCGCCGGGGGACCACTTCTCCGGCGGTGAGTAGCCCTCGTCGAGGGGCTCGTCGAGCCCGCGGGAGTCGACCAGGCTGTCCCCGTCGCCCTGAGGCTGGTCCTCGTCGTCGACGCTGTAGCTGTTGTAGGACTCGTTGGGCTCACCGGCGTCGCCGGTGCCCTCGCTGGTGAACTCGCTCATGGCTCCAGGCGTACCCCCTCGGTTCAAGCCGAACCGTCACAGCTCCAGCTCGCGGACCACCGAGTCGACGACCGCGACCAGGTCGCCGCCGGTGCGCCGGGCGACCTCCCGCTGCCGCTGGTACGACGCCCCGCTGCGTGTGATCGCGTCGACGGAGCGGAGCTCGTCCACGCAGCCGAGGCGCTTCGCGACGGGCTCGAGCCGGGTGAGCAGGTCGGCGAGGTCGTCGGTGACCAGCCGCTCGTGCGCCGCGGCGTCGAGGATGATCTCGGCGTCCAGGCCGTAGCGCGCCGAGCGCCACTTGTTCTCCTGGACGTGCCACGGCGGCATGGTCGGCAGCGTCTCGCCCGCGGTCAACCGGTCGGTGAGGTCGACGACCAGGCAGTGCGTCAGGGCGGTGAGCGCGGCCAGCTCGCGAAGGTTCGACACCCCGTCGCAGACCCTGACCTCGACGGTGCCGAGGGCGGGGGACGGGCGCACGTCCCAGCGGATGTCGTTGAGGTACTCGATCACACCGGTGCGCATGTGGTCGTCGACGAACGACTCGTACTCCTCCCAGGTCTGGAACTGGAAGGGCAGCCCCGCCGTCGGGAGCTGCTGGAACATCATCGCCCGGTTGCTGGCGTAGCCGGTGTCGGTGCCCGACCACATCGGGGACGACGCGGACAGCGCCTGCAGGTGCGGGAAGTGGTTGAGCAGCGACGACACCACCGGGATCACCTGGTCGCGGTGGCCGATCCCGACGTGCACGTGCACGCCCCAGATCAGCATCTGCCGGCCCCACCACTGGGTCCGTTCGATCAGCTCCTCGTAGCGGTGGCCGGGCGTGAGCAGCTGGGTCGACCACTGGGCGAACGGGTGCGTCCCCGCCGAGTAGAGGTCGACGCCCAGGTCGTCGGCGAACGGCCGGACCAGCCGTAGCGTCTCGGTCAGGTCGGTCATTGCCTCCTGCACCGTCTCGCAGACGCCGGTGACCACCTCGACGGTGTTGCGCAGCAGCTCCTTGTGCAGCCGCTTGTGCAGGCCGGGTTCCTGGACGGAGGCGTCCACCGTCTCGAACAGCTCGCTCGCGGTGTTGGACAGGTCCCGGGTGGTCTTGTCGACGAGCGCGAACTCCCACTCGACGCCGAGCGTCGGGCCGGCGGAGGCGGTGAAGTCGATGCGGTCGGGACCCACGATCCATCGAAACACAGCGCGGGGCGGGCGCGCGAGAGCCGGTTGGTCGAGGTGCGAGCGGAGCGAGCCTCGAGACCAATCCCGTGTCCGGCTGGGAGGATGGGTCCATGATCGACCTGGCCGCGGGCCCCGACGTGGTGGTGCACGGGGACAACGCCGCTGTGCTGGCCAAGCTGCCGGACGAGTCGTTCCAGCTCGTGTACGTCGACCCGCCGTTCAACACGGGCGGCCGGCGCGACCGCCGTACCCTCCGGGTCACCCGCGAGCAGGGCGACGAGGCGGCCGGGGACCGCACGGGCTTCGGGGGTCGCCGCTACACCAGCGTCGAGACCGGCCGGATGTCCTACCGCGACTCGTTCGACGACTACGCCGGCTTCCTGGCCCCGCGGCTCGAGGAGGCCCGCCGGCTGCTCACCCCGTCCGGCACGCTCTACGTGCACCTCGACTGGCGGGAGGCGCACTACGTCAAGGTGCTGCTCGACGGGATCTTCGGGCGCGACTGCTTCCTCAACGAGGTGATCTGGGCCTACGACTTCGGCGGCCGCGGCAAGGACCGCTGGCCGGCCAAGCACGACACGATCCTGGTCTACGTCAAGGAGCCGGGCGGGCACCTGTTCGAGCAGGACCAGATCACCCGGATCCCGTACCTCGCGCCCAGCCTGGTCGGCCCGGAGAAGGCGGCGCGCGGCAAGCTGCCCACCGACGTCTGGTGGCACACGATCGTGCCGACGGCCGGCAAGGAGAAGACCGGCTATCCCACCCAGAAGCCGGAGGGTGTGCTGCGCCGGGTGCTGGAGCCGTCGTCGCGGCCGGGGGACTGGGTGCTCGACTTCTTCGCCGGCAGCGGTACGACGGGCGCGGTGGCCGCCGCGATGGGGCGCCGCTTCGTCCTGGTCGACGAGAACCCGCAGGCTCTCGACGTGATGCGTGTCCGGCTTCCCGACGGCACGGCCTACGTCGACGTGGACGGCCGGGCGCTCGTCGGCTGACCACCGCGCGGCCCGGGGTGCCGGGGACGTTGTGCGCGGTTGGCATGCTGGCCCCCATGCGCATCCTCGTGGCAGGCGCCACCGGCTACGTCGGCTCCCGGCTCGTCCCGGAGCTGCTGCGCCGCGGCCACGAGGTGGTCGCCGCCGCGTCCTCGGCGCCGCAGCCGGACCGGTTCTCGTGGGGCCACGCGGTCGACCTGGTCCGGATGGACGCCGCCGACGCCGCGGAGGTGCGCCGGGCGACCACGGGCGTGGACGCGGTCTGCTACCTCGTGCACGGGCTGTCCCGGCCGGGTTTCCGGGACCGGGACCGGGTGGCGGCCGAGAACGTCCGCGACGCCGTCGACGAGCACGGCATCGGCCGGGTCGTGTACCTGTCCGGCCTGGTGCCCGACGTTCCGGAGGAGCGGCTCTCGCCGCACATCGCCTCGCGGCTGGAGGTGGAGCGGATCCTGCGGCAGAGCACGGCGGCGACGCTGTCGCTGCGGGCCGGGGTCGTCATCGGCGCCGGCTCGACGTCGTTCGAGATCATCCGGCAGACCGCCTCGACCCTGCTGGTGCAGCCGGTGCCGCTGTGGATGCACTCGCGCGTCCAGCCGATCGCGATCGCCGACGTGCTCCGGATCTTGGCCGACGCGTTGGAGGGGGACGCCGTCGGGGACGCCGACATCGGCGGCCCGGACGTCGTGACCTACCCCGGACTGCTGACGATGTACGCCGAGGCCGCGCACCTGCCCCGCGTCCAGGTCCCGGTCCTCGCCGCCCCCGTCCTGGCGGTCTCGCTGGCTGCGGGCCTCGTGTCCGCCGCGCCCTTCTGGACGGCCGCGGCCCTGGTCCGCAGCCTGCAGCACGACATGATCTGCCGCCCCGGGCAGCCGGACCCGGACCTCGTCGACCTCGTCGACGCGCTGCCGCTCGAGGAGGCGCTGCGCCAGGCCGTCCTCGCCGACGGTGCCGGCGGCCGCGCTTCGGGACGCGAGTCCAGCGATCCCTCCTGGGTGCGCGCCTCCTGGGTCGAGCGGTCCCTCGTCGCCACCCGCCTGCCCGGCAGCACCCTGCTCAGCTCCGCGCTCCACGTCGCCGACCACCGCCTCCGCGGCTTCCTCTCCCTGCTCGCCCGACCCGGGTCATAGTTCCCGTCGACCCGGGTCAAAGTTCCTGTCGAGCCGGGTCATAGTTCCCGTCGAGCCGGGACTCAGGCCAGGTCGAACACCAGGCACGAGCTGGTCGCGGTGGCCAGCAGCCGGTCCTGGCCGTCCTTGAGCGTCGCCTCCGCGAGCACCATCCGCCGCCCCCGGTGTACGACGCGCCCTTCGCACGTCACGCGTCCGGTGCCGGTGGTCATGCCGCGCAGGAACTTCACGTTCAGGTCGACGCTGGTGTAGCCGACCCCCGCGGGCAGCGTCGAGTGCACGGCGCACCCGGCGGCGGAGTCGAGCAGGGTGGCGAACACGCCGCCGTGCACCGACCCGATCGGGTTGTAGTGGTGCTCGGCCGGCTCGAGCGAGAACACCGCGCGGCCGTCCTCCACGACGTCGAGGTCGAAGCCGAGCGTGACGGCGATCGGGGGCGCGGGCAGCCTCCCGTCGCGGACCGCCTCGAGCAGGGCCAGGCCGGGCTCGAGGCCGACCTGCCCCGCGGTGATCGCCGGGTCGCTCCAGGAGGTGGTGCGCTCGCGCGTGGTGTCGGCGTGCTCGTGGGTCGTCGTCATCGCGGGTCCTCTCGCCGGACACAGGTGAAATCAGTTCGTCTCTGTCATCGTGACAGAAGCAAGTAGCATACGGCTATGTCGTCCTCGTCACGCTTCCTGCTCGACCCCGCGCCCGGGGGACTCGCGCTGGTGCAGGACCTGGTGAACACCCGCCCCGTCGCGCCGTACGGCGTCCGCGACCTGCTCGGCACGGTCGCCGACGCGCAGCGCTTCACCGCCGGGGTCGCCCGCGCCTGGAAGGAGCACTCGGGCGCGGACGGCAGTCCCGGGCGGATCACGTCCGTCGACCTGGTCGGCCTGCGCCGGCTGCGTCGCGACGTCGAGCGAGCCCTGAGCGGTGAGGACGACCTCGAGAGCGGCATCGCCATGCGACTCGAGATCGGCAGCGGGGGAGCGGTCCGGGTGCAGCCGACCGGCCGTGGCGCCCGCTGGCTGGCCGGTGCCGTCTGGGCGGAGGTGCTGCTCGCCCAGCACGACGGCCGGTGGGAGCGGCTCAAGCTGTGCCGCAACCCCGCCTGCCCCTGCGCGTTCTACGACCGCTCCCGCAACAACAGCCGGGTGTGGCACGACGTGCGCACCTGCGGCAACGTCGCCAACCTGCGCGCCTCCCGGGCCCGCCGCAAGGCCGCGACGGCCTGACCCCGCGCACCTGCGAGAATCCAGGTCCACGAGGGAGGGACCGACCGGGTGCAAGGGGTTGTCGAGGGGTTCGCCACGATCGGCGTCGTCATCGGCCTCGGGGTGCTCCTCGCACAGCTCGGCGTCCTCGACCTCGCCGCGCAGCGGATGCTGTCGCGGCTGTCCTTCTTCGTCGCCAGCCCGGCGCTGATGGTCACCGTCCTCGGGCGCGCGGACGTCACCAGCGTGCTGTCGCGCAGCCTGGTCGCCACGGCGTCTGCGGTCCTGGTGTGCGCCGCGCTCTACCTGCTCGCGGCTCGTCTCGTGTGGCGCAAGCCGGCCGCGGACACGGTGATCGGGACCCTCTCGGCGGTCTACGTGAACGCCGGCAACCTCGGCCTGCCCATCGCGGCGTACGTCCTCGGCGACGCCGCACTCGTCGCCCCCACCTTGCTGATGCAGCTCCTCGTGCTGCAGCCGCTTGCGTTGGCCGTGCTCGACCATGCCGTCTCCGGCCGCGGCTTCTCGGTGGCTCGCGCGCTCACCCGGCCGTTCACGAACCCGCTGACGGTCGGGTCGCTGGTCGGTCTCCTGCTCGCGCTCACCGGCGTCGAGCTGCCCCAGGCCATCGAGGACCCGCTGGTGCTCGTGGGCGGGATGGCCGTGCCGTCGATGCTGCTGGCCTACGGCATCTCGCTGCGGCTCGGGCCGCGGCCGGGGCACGGCACGTCGGCGGTGGAGATCGGCTACATCACCGTGCTGAAGCTGGTGGTCCAGCCCCTCACGGCGTACGTCGCCGGGCGGTTCCTGCTCGACCTCGACGCGAAGGCACTGTTCGCGGTGACGGTGCTCGCGGCCCTGCCCACCGCGCAGAACATCTTCGTGCACGCGACGCGCTACCGCCGGGCGGAGGTGCTGGCGCGCGACTCGATCTTCGTCACCACGCTGCTGTCGGTGCCGGCCATCGCCACGGTCGCGGCGCTGTTGACCTGAGACACCCGTGACACAAAGGAACCGGCCCCGAACCATGACGGGGGATGCATGGTCGGGACCGGCCCGGAGGGAAGAGTACAGGTCCAGACCATGAGGGAAAGGCCGGCCTGGTCAGCCGGTGGGCCGCGCCGTCGTGGTGACGAGTCAGCGCGGCTCGAGTGCGTGGCTCCTGCAAGCCGGACGTCGCCCGTTCGACCACAGCATGGCCCGCCTCGTCACCGCCCCGGGACACGCGCCGGAGCCTGCTGGTCAACCTGACCAGCACCTGCGCCGTGGGTGAACTCTGCGTGGACGGTCGGCGGTCCGACGGCGCGGATCGCCGACCTGTGTTCGCCCGCCACGTCCTGCGCCGTCACGGGGAGTTCACCCGTGGCCGAGAGCGTCAGGGCCATGAGAGTCGCCCTGGTCAGCGAGTCCTTCCTCCCTCAGGTGAACGGCGTCACCAACACGGTGCGCCACGTCGTCGACCGGCTCGTGGAGACCGGCCACGACTGCCTCCTGGTCGCACCCGGCTGTGGCCCCGACGCCTACCGCGGCGTCCCGGTCGAACGGGTTCGCTCCGCCGGCCTGCCCGGCTACCGGTCGTTCGCCGTCGGCCTGCCCGACCGTCGGGTGTCGGCGGCCCTGGCCGACTTCCGCCCCGACGTCGTGCACCTCGCCTCGCCGGTCGCGGTCGGCGCGCTGGGGCTCCGCGCGGCCCGACGGCTCGGCGTCCCGACGGTGGCGGTGTACCAGACCGACGTGGCCGGCTTCGCCCGTCAGTACGGCGTCCCGGCCGGCGGCCTGCTCGACGCGTGGGTCGGCTACCTGCACCGTCGCGCCGACCGGACCCTCGTCCCCTCGGACGCCTCCTGGCAGCAGCTCGAGCGGCTCGGCGTCGGCGACCTGCACCTGTGGCGGAGGGGCGTGGACCTCGACCTGTTCGGCCCGGGGCAGCGCGACGAGACCCTGCACTCGACCTGGACCGGCGGCGCGCTGGAGGGTGACCGGGTGGTCGTCGGCTACGTCGGGCGGCTGGCCTCCGAGAAGAGCGTGCGCCGGCTGGTGGAGGTGTCCCGCGTCCCCGGCGTCGAGCTGGTCGTGGTGGGCGACGGCCCGGAGCGCGACTGGCTGGAGCGGCACCTTCCGCGGGCCACCTTCACCGGCATGCTCGGCGGCACCGACCTCGCCCGCGCCTTCGCCAGCCTCGATGTCTTCGTGCACCCCGGTGAGAACGAGACGTTCTGCCAGACGGTGCAGGAGGCCCAGGCCAGTGGAGTGGCCGTGGTGGCCGCCGGCAGGGGCGGTCCCGTCGACCTGGTGGAGGACGGTCGCACCGGCCTGCTCTACGACGTCGAGGACCCCCGCTCGCTGCGCCGGGCGGTCGCCACCGTCGTCGGGGACCCGCTGCTGCGCCGGACGCTGGCCCGTGCGGGACGCGAGGCAGTGCAGGGCCGCACCTGGGACGCCCTCGTCGACCGGCTCGTCGAGGAGCACTACCTGCCGCTGGTCGGTCTCCCCGCCGCCACCCGGCAGCCGCGGGCAGCATGACCACCGCGATGCGGCGGGCCGCGCTCCGGGCGGCGGTCCTCGGTCTGGCCGCCGCCGGTCTCCTCACCGGCGCCTGGCACCTGCTGCGGTCCCAGGCCCGGGTGGCCCGCGCGGCCATCGGGAAGCCGCTCGGCGAGGACGGCTACCAGGTCGACCGGGTCTACCAGCGCAAGCGCGGAAACCCGCTGACCCTGCTCGTGCTCGGCGACTCGATCGCCGCGGGCCTCGGCGCTGACCGCCGCCGCCGGACGCTCGGCGTGCAGCTTGCGAAGCGTCTGGCCGACGAAGCCGACCGGGCGGTGCGGCTCGTCTGCGCGGCCGAGGTCGGCGCCGAGACGTGGCAGCTCGCCCATCAGCTCGACGCGCTGCCGCACGACGTACGTCCCGACGTCACCGTGCTCGTCGTCGGCGGCAACGACGTCATCCACCGGATCCGGCTGGCGGAGTCGGTGATGCACCTGGAGATCGCCGTGCGGGCGTTGCGGGCCAGGGGGAGTGAGGTCGTCGTCGGCACCTGTCCCGACCTGGGTGCGCTGCAGCCGGTGCCCCAGCCCCTGCGCGAGCTGGGCCGGCAGGCGTCGCGCCGGCTGGCCTTCGCCCAGCGGGAGGTCGTGGTCCGCAACGGCGGCTACGCCGTCTCACTGGCCGCGGTGGTGGGCCCCATGTTCGTGGACCGCCCCGACGAGATGTTCGCGGTCGACCGGTTCCATCCGTCCGGCGCCGGCTACCGGCGTACGGCGCGCGCGATGCTGCCGAGCGTGCTGGCGGCCATCGGGCTGCGGGAGGGCGTGCCAGCAGGGCACCATCCCCCGTTGCCGCCCCGTGACCGGGCCGGAGAGGCGACCGGCTCGAGCCTGTGAGGGCTCAGATCGGCGGAGCGCTGCGCTGGGCCGGCACCTGGCCCAACCGGTCGGCGGCTGCGCGCTCGACGAGGACCGGCACGAAGTCGCGGATCGGGTGACCGTCGAACTCGTGGTGCACCTCGTCGACCGTGCGCGCCACCTCGGCCGCCTGCACGTGGGAGAACTTCCGCTGCAGCCGGTCGCGCACCTCGAGCACGGCCTGCAGCTCTTCACGAGACTCCATAGTCCCAGTGAAGCCCGGCGTATGCTTCCTGACAACGGTCGGGCGGCAAGCCGTGCGGCGGCGACCGGACACGTGGCCCAGATCGTCAGATTCCGTGCACGTTGACCCGCTACTGTTCGCGGCCGGCTGGAGCGCGTCCGGTCAACGAGGACCCCAGTCGAGGAACCATGCCGAAGTCCGGACCGCATCCGCAGCCGACCGCCGCGGACGTGCTGGGGCCCGTGTGGCGGCGTCAGGCCGAGGGGCTGCGGGCCCGTGAGACGGAGCTCCGCTCCGGCCGCGAGCTGTCCGTGCACAACTTCCGCATCGCCGCGCGTCGCCTGCGCAGCAACCTCGCTGCCTTCGGGCCGCTCCTCGAGGGGACGCTGCCGAAGGAGCTCACCGCGGACCTGCGGGAGACCGCCCTCAAGGTGAGTGGCGCCCGGGACGCCGAGATGCTGTCGGACCGCATCGGTCGCCTGCTCGCCGAGGAGCCAGACGCCGTCGAGGTGACCCGGGTCCGGAACACCCTCCTGGACCTGCTCGACTCGAGCGCTCGCGCGAACACCAGCCTCGCGCTGGCCTACTTCGACGACCCCGCGTACGACGCGTTCGTGCGTCGGCTCGACCGGTTCTCGGACCTGCCGCCGTGGGCGCCCGCCGCCTCCGAGCCGGCAGCCCCGGTGCTGCGCGACCTGCTGAAGGCCGAGTGGAAACGGTTCCGCCGAGCCGGCTCCGACGCACTGGCTGCTCCGCACGACGAGGCCGGTGACGCGCTCCTGCACACGGCACGCAAGGCGGCGAAGCGGGCGCGGTACGTCACGGAGACGCTCGTGCCGGTGTTCGGGCGGCGTGCCAACCGGCTGGCCAAGGCCGCCGCGGGAGTGCAGCAGGTGCTCGGCGAGCACCAGGACTGCGTGATCACCCGCAACTACCTGGCCGGGCCTGCGCTCGAGGCGATCCCGGACGCCGACGACCGCTTCGTGCTCGGCCGGCTGCACGCGCGCGAGGAGGCGACCTCGGAGCGGCTCCGGGACGACTACTCCCGGCTGTTCCTCGCCGCCGACCGCAAGGCGCTGCGTCGCTGGCTCTGAGGTCAGCGGCCCAGCCAGACCGGGTTGGTCAGCGCGGCCATCGAGCCGAGGGCCGGGGTCGCCGAGACGGCGTTGCCGTTGCCGGCGGTGCCGTCCGCCAGCGGGTGTCGCACCTCCAGCCGCACGTAGGCCGACTGACGCGGCGTCGTACGCCACGTGACGGAGCCCGCGCCACTGGCGGGTAGCTGCGACTGGAGCAGCTGGCCCTCGTCCGTGATCAGCCGCACGACGCCCGACGGGACACCGGTGACCTCGGCAGTGACGTCGACCGGCGCTTCGGGAGCGACGGGCAGCCGCTCCCCGATGCCCGCCTGCCGCCCGGAACCACGGACGGTCAGTGACACGTCGACCGACTTCGACTCCACGAGGTAGGACCGGCCGGCGGCGATCCCCGCGAGCACCGCGTCCCGGGACAGCGACTCCGCGTGGACCGCCGTCTGCGGCAGCCCGATCACCTGGGGCTCGCTGTGCGCGTCGCTGTTGCCCAGGGCCGGCAGCCAGCCGCCGCCGCTGCGGCTCGACGCGACGAGCATCGCGTCCCAGGTCTCCACCGCGGTCTCGTCGTCGAGGGTCCAGGGTCCGTTCCACACCTCCACGGCGTCGGCGTCGGCGTAGCCGAACTTCCAGCGGCAGCCGACGTAGGCACAGTGCGGGTGGGCGGGCACCACGATGCCGCCGTCCTTGCGCACCGCCTTGGCGATGTCGCCGAACACCCCGTCGCCGGCCCGGTAGCGCCAGTCCACCCAGTGCCCGGGCCGCACCCCCAGGGCGAGCACGTGGCCGTTGCGGGTGGTGATCTCCTCGCCCGTGACGATGAGAAGGTCGTCGCCGGCGTGCGGTCCCCAGACCCCGTGGGACGACGAGGTGTTGTGGTCGGTGCTGACGATGAAGTCCAGTCCAGCGGCGCGGGCACCGGCGGCGACCTGGTCGGGTGTGCGGCGGCCGTCGGAGTACACCGTGTGCAGGTGGCTGTCCCCGCGGTACCACCGGCGACCGGTGCCCGGCACCGACTGCGGCGGGTACGACGGGCGGAAGGCCGGGCCGTCCTCCCCGTAGGTCAGGGTGACGCTCACGGAGTAGCCCAGCCCCTGCGGGCACACCTGGTAGGGGCCGAGGATCACGTGCCACCGACCGGGTTCGACCGGACCGGGCAGGTAGCCGGGGGTGGCCTCGTCGGCCGCGACGAAGAACGACGTGCGGAAGCCGCCCGACCAGCCCCGGAACCCGGTCCCGTCCACGTCGATGCCGCGCTGGTCGAAGACGCCGAGGTCGCAGGAGTTGGTCACCGTCCCCGCGGGCTGCGCGGGCTTGTCGTAGGAGTAGGAGACGTCGATGCGACGTACTCCCGACGGCACGTCGATCGGGAGGTACACCCAGTCCGCCGCGCCGGGGTCGAGGTGACCGGTCAGCGTCTTGGTGCTGGTCGTGCCCGCCGGGGCGGCGGCCGCGAACTGCACGGGGGACAGGAACAGGGCCGTCGCCGTGGCGGCGGCGCCGCCCAGGAAGGCACGACGGGAGGGGGTGGCCGAGAGTGTCATGGGCCGAACCTTTCGGACGTGGATGACCCGTGCGTGGCGTGCGGGTGAACGCTGACCCTTTTGCCCGGTTGAAGACCCGGAATGTTGGTGGTCGCCCTTAATTGGGTGTGTCCCGTCACGGGAACGAGCCCGCCAGCGGCCAGTCGCGCTCGCAGCCTGAAGGACCGAAGTCGCGAACCGCGCGGATCGCGCCATGTGCGAGCGTCGCGGCCCGACAGCGGCATGATTGGCCCCTGCGCGATGAGCGGACCTGTGGCAGTCTGCGGACGTGAGTCTTCCTCGCCGCGACGTCGATCCCGACGGACTGCTCGAGTACTCGGTCGTCTTCACCGACCGGTCCTTGAACCACATGTCCAAGCGCTTCGTCGGGGTGCTGCAAGACATCATCGACGTCCTGTGCGCGACCTACGATGCCGAGACGGTCGCGGTCGTCCCGGGAGGCGGCACCTACGCCATGGAAGCGGTCGCCCGGCAGTTGGCGACGGGTCGGCGATGTCTCGTCGTCCGGAACGGTCTGTTCTCCTACCGCTGGTCGCAGATCTTCGATGCCGGATCCGTGGCCGGTGAGACGACTGTCTGCAGCGCCCGCCCGGTGTCCGACGAGCGGCACGCTCCCTGGATCCCGGCGCCGGTTGCCGAGGTGGTCGAGGCCATCGAGCGTGTCCGTCCCGAGGTCGTCTTCGCGGCACATGTGGAGACAGCGGCAGGCATGGTGCTGCCCGATGACTACATCCGCACAGTCGCCGCGGCGACGCATGGAGTAGGTGGGCTCTTCGTCCTCGACTGCATCGCGTCGGGGGCGCTGTGGGTGGACATGACCGAGCTCGGCGTCGACGTCTTGCTGAGCGCCCCGCAGAAGGGATGGAGCGGCTCCCCGTGCGCGGGTTACGTGATGCTCGGCGAGGCCGGTCGGTCACAGGTCATGTCGACCACCTCGACCAGCTTCGCGGTCGACCTCCAGAAGTGGTTGACGATCACCGAGGCCTACACCCAGGGGCAGACGCCCTACCACGCCACGATGCCGACAGACACGCTCGCACGCGACGCCGCGGTCATGCTCGAGACCCGCGCCGCTGGGCTCGGCGAGCTGCGTCTGGCTCAGATCTCCCTCGGGACGCGAGTGCGCGCCCTGCTCGCGGAGCACGGGTTCGCCTCCGTCGCCTCCGAAGGATTCGCCGCACCCAGCGTGGTAGTGGCCTTCACGGACGATCCCGAGATCCGCAGCGGCGCGAAGTTCAAGCAGCGTGGCGTCCAGGTGGCCGCCGGCGTGCCCCTGATGTGCGGCGAAGGAGACGACTTCTCCACGTTTCGGGTGGGACTCTTCGGCCTCGACAAGCTCACTGATGTAGATGGCACCGTAGAGCGGCTCGAAGCGCACCTCGGGTCTTGAGCGGATCGCGGTCCGAAGGACGGCGCCCCGAGCCGCGTCAGTCGCGGAATGACGCGGCTGCGTGGGCTGAGCGTCGCCGGGCCTCACGTCCAGCGGTGAGCAGACCACAGATCCCGTTGCGCACCCCTGCCTGCGGGTATGCACGATGTGCGCATGTTGAGGACTGATCGGCTGCTGCTGCGTTCGTGGCGCCCCGATGATCGGCAGGCGTTCGCCCGGATGAACGCGGACCCCGAGGTCATGGAGTTCTTCGTCGCCCCGCTGACCCGCGAGGAGAGCGACGCGTTCGTCGACCGGATCGAGGCGGGATTCGCTGAGCACGGCTTCGGGGTGTGGGCGGTAGAAGAGATCAGCACTGGTGCGTTCATCGGCTTCACGGGCCTTCTCCACCAGACGTTCGAGGCCGCTTTCACGCCGGCATTCGAGATCGGCTACCGGTTCGCTCGGCATGCCTGGGGCCAGGGCTACGCCACCGAGGCCGCCCGGGAGGCCGTGAGGTTCGCCTTCGAGCGCGCGGGCCTGGTCGAGATCGTCTCGATGACCGCGGTAGGGAACGTCCGCTCGCGAGCGGTCATGAACAAGCTCGGCATGACCCATGACCCCGACGACGACTTCGACCACCCGCGCGTCCCGGACGGCCACCCGCTGAAGAGACACGTCCTGTACCGCATGACGATCGAGCGGTGGCAAGCAGCGCACCTTGCCCGCTACGACTGAACGCAGCGGAAGGACGCACAGAGCGGGGTGAGCCAGTCGCCTCGTGAGCGAATGGGTGCAGCGCGGCTTGGGCAGAGGCCCTTTACTGCGCCTGGGGCCGCCACGCAGGATGGCGGCACGTGTGCAAGGACTTCAATGGTCGATGTCGAAGAGCCTGGCAGCCGTTCGACGTACGTGCGAGAAGCAACTCCCCCGCAACCAGTAGGAGTGAGCAAGATGCCGCGTTTCATGGGATTCGTGAGGATGGAAGAGGGCGTTGGCACGCCGCCGCAGGCGCTGTTCGACGCGATGGACGCCTACATCGGCGAACAGGCCGCCAAGGGTGTGTTCCTCGACGGTGGCGGTCTGTACGGGACTGAGGACGCCGTGAACTTCGTGGTCCGCCAGGGCGAGGTCAGCCGGGTCGACGGACCGTACGCCGAGGCCAAGGAGGTCGTCGGCGGCTGGGCCATCATGCAGTACGACACCCTCGAGGAGGCCGTGGCCGATCAGCAGGAGTTCGCCGAGCTGCACGCGAAGTACTGGCCCGAGGTCACCGTGATCTCGACCCTGCGCCAGATCTCCACAGGCCCGGAGGCGCCCGGCGACTGAACGGGACTCACTACGCTGGCACCGTGCCGGCAGAGACCAGTGCGGATGACCCGACCGAGGCCATCATCGCCGCGTGGCGGGCCGAGTCGGCCCGCCTCGTCGGTGCTCTCACCCGGATGACCCGTGATGTGGAGCTCGCCGAGGATCTTGCGCAGGACGCACTCATGGCCGCGCTCGAGCAGTGGCCGACAACCGGCGTCCCGGAGAACCCGATCGCGTGGCTGATGACCATCGCGAAGCGGCGCGGCATCGACCACTTCCGGCGCGCCGAGGGCCTTCGCCGCAAGCTCGTGGAGCTCGAACACGCCCGCGGGGGAGAGGAGGAGGAGATGCCCGACCTCGACGGCCAGGTCGACTACATCGAGGACGACGTCCTGCGGCTCATCTTCTTGTCCTGCCACCCCTCCCTGACTGCCGAGTCCCGGGCCGCGCTGACGCTGCGTCTGGTCGGAGGACTCACCACCGCCGAGATCGCCCGCGGGTTCTTGGCCACCGAATCCACGATGGGCCAGCGCATCTCGCGAGCCAAGAAGACACTGTCCGCGGCTCACGCCGAGTTCGAGCTGCCCACGGGGCCGGAGCGGACCAGGCGTCTCGACGACGTCATGGCCGTGATCTACCTGATCTTCAACGAGGGCTACACAGCCACCGCAGGGGAGGACTGGATGCGCCCCGACCTGGCGAGCGAGGCGATGAGGCTCGCGCGCATGCTGGTCGCCGTCGCTCCCGACGAGCCCGAGGTGCTCGGACTGCAGGCGCTGCTGGAGATCCAGGGCTCGCGGATGGCCGCGCGGATCGATGAGCACGGCGCGCCGGTCCTGCTGGAGGCGCAGGACCGGACGCGGTGGGACCAGTTGCTGATCCGACGCGGGATGGCCGCCCTGCAGCGGGCCGAGCTGCTCGCCGCGCGCGGCAGGCCGGTCGGGAAGTACTTCTTGCAGGCCTCGATCGCCGCCCAGCACGCCCGCGCCGAGCGTGCCGAGGACACGCGCTGGCGCCGGATCGCGGCTCTGTACGACGTCCTGGCCGACGCCGCGCCGGGACCGGTTGTCGAGGTGAACCGGGCGGTCGCGCACGGGCGGGCGTTCGGCCCGGACGCGGGGCTTGCCGTGCTGGAGGAGCTGGACGCCCGTGTGCTCGGCGACTCGCCGCTCGTGCCGAGTGTGCGCGGAGACCTGCTCGAACGGGCCGGGCTGCACGCGCAGGCGAACGAGGCGTTCACCGAGGCGGCCGCGCGCACCAGGAACGAGAGCGAGCGTGCAGTCCTGCACCGTCGGGCCGAACTGAACCGGACGCGGGTGTCGAAGTCGAGGTGATCCGCCCGAGGCGTCCTGGAGCTTCGGACAGCCAACGGGTCTCAGCCTCCGCTTATCGACCCGCCCATCGCGTCACACCTGGGCACTGTGAGGTCGCTACCACGCGGCTGACAGGCCGTGTCGACCCGTGCGGTACGCGGCGGAAAGACTCACCTCGTCGACGAGCGGATCGCGCGGCATGGAACTATCCTCGCGCGCATGGGATTCGGACGTTCCGCCGGAATGGCGAACCCGACCGACCGCGCCAGAGCCAGACCCGGTACACCGGCCCTGCGCTGGCGCGGCCGTCAATAGGGACACACCCCCTAAGAGCTCGGTAACGCTTCGGACTGCGTTGCCCAACCAAGAGACACGGCCTGGCGGCCCGCCTATGCTCCGGACGTGGAGCGCGCACACACCGCCGAAGTGATGGGCCGGGTGCTGGACGCGGCCGAGGCGGCCTCGCCGGTCGAGGCCGTCGAGGCGGTGACCGGTGCGCTCGGGCTTTCGCTGGGCGCCAGCTCCGTGTCGTTCCTCATCGCCGACCTCTCGGGCCGGGGGCTGGTCCGCCTCGCGCACGTGCCCCTCCAGGTGAGCACGGACCCGGCCGACCACACACCGATGGCGCAAGGTGAGCGCCGGGACCTCGAGGAACGGGCCACGGTGCTGCCGTTCGACGGGGGACCGGCCGAGCAGGCGGTGCGGGGCCAGCGGGTGCAGGTCCTCGCCCCCGACTCCGAGTTCGCCGAGCCGGGACAAGCCGACCAGTGGCGGGTGCTGGCCCCGGTGACCGAGCGGGGCGAGGTCATCGGCCTGCTGGAGTTCCTCCTCCCCGAAGAACCCAACGGCGTGGCGACGGGGGAGATCGCCCAGCTTGCGCACCTTCTGGCGTTCGTGGTGATCGCCAACCGCAGACACACGGATCTCTACGAATGGGGGCAGCGCACCCGACCACTCAGCCTGTCCGCGGAGATCCAGCACCGCTTGCTCCCCGGTCCGCAGACGTGCGAGGCCGGCGCCTTCACGCTCGCCGGCTGGCTCGAGCCCGCCGCCGGCATCGCGGGCGACACCTTCGACTTCAACATCGCCCGCGACCTGCTGCACCTGTCCATGACCGACGCGATGGGGCACGGCGTCGCGGCTGCCTTGAGCGCGACGTTGTGCGTGGGGAGCCTCCGGAACACGCGCAACGAAGGGGCCTCGCTCCTCGAGCAGGTCACCGCCGCGAACCTGGCGCTGGCCGAGCACTCGGCCGGCGCCGGCCTGGAGGACTTCGTGACGGGCCTGATCGGCCGCATCGACCTCCGTACGGGGTCGATGGCGCTGGTGAACGCCGCACACGTCTCGCCCTACCTGGCCCGGGGCGCCGATGTCACGGCCGTCGAGCTGCCCGTGGACCTCCCGCTCGGGTTGTTCCCCGACACGCCGTACCGCAGCACGACCCTCAGTCTGGCTCCGGGGGACCGGCTGGTCCTGGTCACCGACGGGATGCTCGAGCGCAATGCGGCCGGCATGGACCTGGCCCAGGCCATCGCCGCAACGCGGATGCTCCACCCTCGTGAGGCAGTGCGGGATCTCGCGGATCGCGTGCTCGCCGTCACCGGCGGCGTTCTGGCGGACGACGCGACCGTCCTCTGTCTGGACTGGGAAGGCGGTCACGGCCGTGACCGCCGGACAGTCCACGGAGCCGATCGCACCGAGCACCCCGGCCCGGGCACCCCTTGACCAGGACGCCCTGTCGCTCAACGCTGAGGACATGGTCGGGGACGCGGTCGGAGAGCCTGGTGCCAGGCCGCTGCTCACGCTCGGCCGCGTGGATCGGGTCCGCGTCCAGGTCGGCTACCGGGCGGTGCCGGACGGCCCCGCACAGCAACAGTTCCTGCTCGACCTCCCGGTCCCCGGGACGGACAGCGACGTCGACCGGGACCTCCTCGACGAGTCGCGGGTCCTGACCGCCCTGGAACCTGTCCTGTACGTCGGCGGCGACGCGCCCCGCCACTACTCGCTGCACCAGCACCGGTGGCACACGAGCTGGGGGCCGAGTCCGGGTGTGCTGGACATCGGGCTCCTCGTGACCACCGGAAGCAGGACGACGGCGCTGTCCGGGGCCCCGCTCGTCGGCGTGGTCCGCGCCTTCCGGGCCCTGCTCGAGGCGGCGGGCCGGCCGGAGCCGACGGCCACTTCCCGGGACGCCGCGATCCTGCGGGCACGACAGAGCGCCGCGACGGCGTACGCACTCGACCCGGAGACCATGTCGCTCAGCGCAGAGGAGCATCACCCGACCGAGAACTCCTGGGCGGTGGGCCTGCGCACCACCGCCGGGGACGAGTACGACGTCGTGGTCGGCCTGGTCGACGGGTTCGCCGGGTCGGTCCGGGTGAAGCACGTGGAGCACGTCGAGGTGTTCGACGCCGTCGGCTCCGAGTGAGCGGCAGCGCGCGAGCCGGAGGCCCCGCGACCCGTTATCCGCCCGTCAAGGGCGAGCCCCACGGGACGAGTTCAGCCGCTGTCTGCCCAGCCGTTCCAGTGCCCCTGCCGAGCCGCGAGGCTCTCCGTGCGCGCGACGCGTGCGGTGTGGCGTGGGCGACGCGGTCGTCCGGGTCCTGGAGAGACGCCGGCCCTCGTGCGCCCGAGGCTGCGCCTTTGCCGTCTCACGAGGGATGATCGCCTGCGCCATCTGCGCGGGCCCGTGATGCCCTGTGATGTCGGCCCACACCTTCGAGTCGAGCAGGATCACCGCGTCGCTGCCTCGGAGGTAGGCCTCGCTCTTGACGATCTTCAGGAGCCCGTCGACCCCACGAGAGAGTCCCTCGGCCAGCAGGAAGAGACCGCACAGTCCCACGAACGGACCCCATCGAGCGTGGCTGAAGGCTGGCATGTCGGCTCCTGGAAACGGGTCCCCCCATCGTGGTCGCCGCGGCCGGACCGCACCTCATCCGCGCCTGGTGAGGTGGGCGCAGCAGATGCCGTCCTGCAGTGGAGACCATCCAGTTCGGTCCGGCCACGTACGCGTGGCCGGCGCGATCTCATGCCGCCAGGATGACCTTCCCGCGGCCGGTCTCGGTCACGATGGCAACATGTCCAAGACTTCCGCGGACGAGATGGAATGGGCGGTGCCCCGCGGGCTGATCGTCCTGCTGAGCGCCGCCGCGGCAGTGCTCGTCGTGGCCGGGATCCGGGCGGCTGCGGGAATCATCGGCCCCGTCTTCCTGGCCATGGTGCTCACCATCGCCATCAGCCCGCTCGGCCGCTACCTCCGGCGCCGCGGGTGGCCGTCCTGGGTCGGCACGACGGTGGGGATCGTGGCGTCGTACGTCGTGCTGATCGGCATCGTCCTGTCCTTGGTGTACGCCCTCACCCGCTTCGCGACGATGCTTCCGCAGTACCAGGAGGACCTGACGGCCCTGGTGAGGTCGGCGACCTCTGCCCTGACCAGGGTGGGTGTGGATCCGGCTCAGATCGACCACGTCAGCGGGTCGTTCGACCCTGACAAGCTCGCGTCGTTGGTCACCGCCCTGCTGTCCGGTCTGCTCGAGGCGCTGTCGAACCTGTTCTTCCTCCTCCTGCTTCTGCTGTTCCTGGGGGTCGACGCCGCGAGCTTCCCGGACAAGCTCGCCGCCCGTCGCTCGGAGCGCGCCCCCATCGTGTCGGCCGTGGAGTCGTTCGTCGAGGGCACCCGGCGGTACCTGGTGGTGGCCACGGTGTTCGGCTTCATCGTGGCCGTGCTGGACACGACCTTCCTCTTCTTCACGCCGATTCCCGACCCCCTGGTCTGGGGGATCCTCGCCTTCATCACGAACTACATCCCCAATGTCGGCTTCGTCGTGGGGCTCGTCCCGCCTGCGGTGCTGGGCCTTCTCGAGGGCGGTCCCGGGCTCATGCTGCTGGTGATCGTCGTCTACTCGGCTCTCAACGCGGTCATCCAGTCAGTGATCCAGCCGCGCGTCGTCGGGGAGGCCGTCGGGCTCTCCGGCTCCGTCACGTTCATCTCGCTCGTCTTCTGGGCCTGGGTGCTCGGGGCCGTCGGGGCGCTCTTCGCGGTTCCGCTCACCCTCCTGGCCAAGGCGCTGCTCGTCGACGTGGACCCCCGGGCCGCGTGGCTGACCCCGTTGCTTGCGGGAGGCCCCGAGGAGCCGGCGACGGCCGGAGCCGACCTCGCCGAGGAACAAACCACGGCCCCTGTCGAGCCGGACCGGGTCGATGGCCGGAACGGCACCGAGCTGGAGGGGACACGCACCCCCTTCCCCCTCGAGGGAGGGAGCTAGGGCTCGGGAACGCGCCGCCAACCGCCAGGCGCCAGGCTGAGCACCCGGCACCCCGGGACCCCCTGGGACAGCGCGGTGGCGAACACGGAGGCGGGGCGGTCCATCCAGCCGCGCGGCAGGTTGCGGCCGCCCGGCGTGTGCAGCGTGCCCCAGTGGACGGGTACGGCGTTGCGGGCACCCACCAGCGCGCACGCCTCGGCCGCCTCGGTGGGGCCCATGTGGCCTTCGGACAGGCGGGGAGCCCAGCCGCCGATCGGCACCAGAGCGAGGTCGATGGGGGCTCCGGCCCACTCCGGGATCCTGCTCATGTCGGTGTAGAGGGAGGTGTCGCCGGCGAACCAGATCGCGCCCGCGGACGACCTGATGATGTGGCCGGTCACGCCGTTGGGGCGATGGGGCATGGGTCGCGCCCGATGGACCGCCGGGCAGAGGCGGACCGCGACGGTCGGGCTGGAGGCCACGTCGATCCACTGGCCGGCGGCGGGCGAGACGCCCGTGAGCCCGTGGCGCCGCAGCCACCTGATGTTCGGTGGCGCCGTGACGATCGGGGTCCCCTCGGGCAGCAGGTGGAGTGACCGGAGATCCGCGTGGTCGTGATGCAGGTGCGAGAGCAGGACGGCGTCGACGTTCTGCCAGTGCTCGCGCGCCGGGGGCTCGCCTCTCCGCCGCAGAGGACCGGCGTGCCGCCCGAGCAGCGGATCGGTGAGCAGACGCGTCCCGTCGACATCCAGGACGACGGTTGAGTGGCCCAGCCACGTCACCTGGATGCTCACGGGACTGCCTGGATCGTCGGCCGTTCCAGGTGGGGGCTACCGCGTGCCACGGGGCCGCCGACGGACCCCGGGCCGGGCCAGGAGATCCGGTTCCGACGTCTCGCTCGACGTCTCGAACACGATGACTCCGGCGGAGCTTCCGGCGTCGATGTGGGCTCCGGCGGCGGCTATGTCGAGGTGGGTCAGTCGTCCCGTGCGCAGACCGCCCAGGACCCCGAAGTCGAGCTCGGCTGCTTCGCTGAGCTCGGCGACATCGACGACGCTGGTCGACCCGCCCAGGTCCTTGCGGATGAAGACCAGATCGACGACCCGCCCCGCGCCGCCGTCCACCAGATCCACGAGCAGCGCGAGGCCTGCGCCCCCGATCGTGTCGCCCGGGAACTCCATCACCAGGTAGTCGACCGTCAGCGGCTCGTCCTCGATCGTCATCCAGCCCACCGTCCTGGTCTCCACACTCGGAATGGCACCGGGCGTCCGGTGCCCGAGGCTAGAAGCGGCCCGGCAGGTGGGTCCTCATCCTCCGCAGACGAAACTCCGGCGTTCCGTCATCCCTGGGTGCTCATCCCATCGGGGTGAGGCGGTTCGGGAGGGATGCCGGGAGCATCGAATCGGTCCGCTGCCGGAGTGGGCTCTGCCGGGTCGGCTGAGGAGCGGTGATGGAGACCGAGGTCGCGTCCAGCACGTCTGATCGGCGCAGGAACCGGGCCGGGGTGTCGGCACGCCTCGGTCGGGAGACAGCCGGGGCGTCGTGGCGCGTCCAGGTGCTCTCGGCGGTGGCGCGACTGGCGGTCATCGCCGTGGCCGTGCTGATCTGTGACGCGGTGGTGCCTGGTTTCCAGGCCGACCTGCCGGAGGGTCCGATCATCTTCGCAGTGGTCCTCGGTGCGGTGGCGCTCGTCATGCAACCGGTCATGGTGGCGGGAGCGGTCCTGCTGGGCTGGCTGGGCGTCCTGGTGCTGGCCTTCGTCGGGCAGGCGTTGGTGGTGATGGTCGGTGCTGCCCTGCTGCCGCACGTGAGCGTGGACGGGTTCGGAAGCGCCCTGCTCGTCGCGATCGTCGTGGGGCTGGTGAGCACGATTGCGAGCTGGTTCAGCACCGCCGGCACCTCGGGGGCGATGGTGGGAGGGCTCGTCGCGCAGGGGCGCCGGCATCCGGCCGACGTGCCGGACCCGGACGTGGACGGCGTCGTGTTCGTGCAGCTCGACGGGGTGCCCTTCCCGGTGCTGCAGCTGGCCGTCAACGCCGGCACCGTGCCGACCCTCACACGGTGGGTCCGGGGCGGCACCCACGACCTGCGCGAGTGGACACCCAAGCTGCCCGCTACCACCCCCGCCAGCCAGATGGGCATCCTGCACGGGGTCATCGACGGGATACCGGCGTTTCGCTGGTACGACCGGGCCCATGACCGGGTGATGGTGGCCAACCGGCCGAAGGACGCGGCCCTCATCGAGGCTGCCCTGACGACAGGTCAGGGTCTGCTCGTCGACCGGGGTGCCAGCATCAGCAACCTCTTCACCGGGGACGCGCCCGAGGCTGCGCTCACGATGAGTCGCCGCGCGCGGGGTGGGTCGACCAGCCACCGCGCCATCGCCCACTTCGTGCTCAGTCCCAACGGGATCACCCGGGCGGTCTCCCGCTCGGTCTCAGAGCTGGCTCGCGACCGGTTCCAGGCGCGCAGAGCCGTGCACCGTGACGTCCAACCGCGATGCGAGCGCACGTGGACGACAGCACTGCTCCGCTCCGTCACGAACGGCGCGCTGCGCGACATCAACACGGTCCTGGTCGCGCAGCACATGCTCCGGGGGACCCCGTCGATCTATGTCGACTACGTCGACTACGACGAGGTGGCGCATCACGCGGGCGTCCTGCGGCCGGAGAGCCTGGAGGCTCTCGAAGCGGTCGACGGTGTGCTGCACCAGCTCGAGCTGGTCGCCGAGGTCGCTCCGCGGAGGTATCACTTCGTCGTCCTGTCGGATCATGGCCAGGCACAAGGCAGCACGTTCCGCGATCGGTACGGCGAGGCTCTGGGCGATCTCGTCTCGCGACTTGCGCAGGCCCGGGTGAAGTCGTCGGAGGACGACATCGAGGGATGGGGACGGACCCAGGTGCTCGTCGACGAGCTCGCCAGCGGCCGAGGCGCGGGCCCGCACATGATGCGCAACGTCTCGGGCGCCATGCGTCGGGACGACGAGTCCGACGAGGACCAGGACGCATCAGCGAGCCGGGCGACCGGGGCACCTGCCTCGGACGACGCCCACGACCACATCTTCCATGTGTTCGGCTCCGGGAACCTCGGACTGATCTACGTGAAGGGCGAGAAGGTGCGCCTGACGCGCCAGCGGATCGAGAGCCGGTTCCCGGGTCTGGTCGACGGCCTCGCGCGGCATCCCGGTATCGGCTTCGTCGTGGTGACCGATGAGGTCGAGGGCCCACTCGTGCTGGGGAGGGAGGGATCCCATCGACTGGCCGACGGGCACGTCGAGGGCACGGATCCGCTGCTGCCGTTCGGTCCGCTGGCCGCCCAGTTCGTGCTGCGCGTGGCCGGCCGACCCGAGACACCGGACATCTACGTCAACAGCTTGGTGGATCCAGGCACCGAGGAGGTGGCCGCGTTCGAGGGCCTCGTCGGTTGTCACGGAGGCCTCGGAGGATGGCAGGACCGAGCCGTTGTCGTGGTGCCGACCGATCTGCCGTTTCCGCGCACGCGCGTCATCGGCGCGGACGCGATGCACGTCGCCCTGCGTGGCATCTTGCTCCACCTGGGACATCGCCGTGGTCCCTCGGTCTCGGAGCCGGCCGCCGGCGCGAATCTCTCGCAGGCTTTGTAGGGCCACGACGTGCCACCGACCTTCGTTCATCCGTGTGGGATGAGGCTGTCATCCCGTCGTCACGGTGGCATGGAACGGGCCCTTTCTCCGCCGAGTGTGCGGGATCACGTCGACCCGAGCCGGGGGGTCCGGCGGGGAGCAGGAGGCAGGTGGCGAATGGCGGCCTGTGGTGGCGTCACGGAAGGTATGCGCTGATCATGGATGAGCATCCGCACGCGGAAACGCCAGCCGGGCTGGGACATGACGCGGACGATGCGGCGTCCAGTCAGTCAGACCCGGTCTTCGAGGTGAGCATCAGCGGAGTCGTGCCGCCGGCCGTCCTGGCCGAGCTCGGCGACGTCGAGGCGTCATCCCAGGAGATGAGGACCGTGCTGACGGGTCATTTCCGAGATCAGTCCGACGTGCACGGCTTCCTCCTGAGACTGCGGGCGTATGCACTCGAGGTCGTCGAGGTGCGCAGGATCGCGAGCGTGGAGGGGGATGACCGATGACAGGTTCTTGGTCGCACCAGGACGCCGGGCGCAAGCAGACGTCTCGCTGGATGGAGCTCGTCGTGCGCGGCGAGCTGGGTCCGGTCCTGCGGTCGGCGCTCCGGCCCCAGGCGACAGCCAGGACCGAACGCTCCACCGTGATCAGACTGGTGGGTCCGACGAACGCGGATCTGCTCGCGGTGCTCGAGAGCCTCCACGCGAGAGGTCTCCGTGTCACGAGTGTGCGCAAGGTCGGAAGCGTCCAGCGCGCGTCGTCCTCCGGCACGCGCAAGGGACAGTGACCGCGGACGCGGACCGTCAGAAGTTCTTGACGTCCGAGCCGTGCACCGTCAGCGCCATGATGACGACCACGTCGAGCGCGATCAGGATGACGGCCCAGACCGGGTATGCCGCCAGGAACCCCAGGTTCAGCAGTGCGCTGACCACCGCCACGACGACGCCCACGGTGCGTGCCCAGACCTGGCCGGCGAAGACGCAGACCCCGGCCACGACCACGACGACGCCTGCGAGCAGGTGGATCCAGCCCCACGTCGTGAAGTCGAGGCTGACGACCAGGCCCGACCTTCCGACGAGGAAGTACTTGTCGTTGAACAAGGCCACCAGGCCTTGGATGATGTGGAAGCCGCCGAGCATGACCATCATCGTGCCGGCGAACGCGATCCAACCGACCCAGGCGCCCGAGTGCTGCGTCGTCAGTGACGACGAACCGGCCGGGCTGCCCTCTGCGTGCTGCGTCATGGCTCCTCCTCCGAACCTGTCGTGCTGGTGAGCATGTCCGCCCGGTGAGGACCTCGGCTCATCCTGTCCGGATGACGGCGCGCGGTCCCTGGCACTGGGGGAGCGGCCACGCCGGGCGGCGGCGGAGGCCGTCTCCTCCCGAATGACGTGCCTTGTCACACAATCCATGACCTCAAGTAGTCATGCGGAACGGGAGGTCTCGCATTAGCGTTTTTGGCAGCACAGGATCAGGCCGTCACTGTCCAGTCCCTGCTGTGACCGGCACGCGCGAGACGTTGGGAAACCCGCCTTCAGAAGGTCATCGCATGGTTACGTCCGCCCACCCCGGGGGAAGCAGCGAACGAGCGCCCGGCGAAGATCCGGAAACCGCGTCCTGGTTCGGAGTGCCCCAGCCCCCGCCGCGGTACGCGAGTCGATCGAGACTGCTCTCGTCCCTGAGCCGCAGCAGGGGCAACCCTCTCGTCCTGGTGAGCGCACCCGCCGGCACCGGCAAGACGTCGCTGGTCGCCGACTGGGTCAGGTCGCTCGAGCAACCGGACCGCACCGCGTGGGTCACGGTCGAGGCCGACGAAGAAGCCTGCTGGCCGGCCCTGGCCGGATGCCTGGAGCGACTGGGCGTCAAGGTCTCGGGTCGAGCCTTCTCCGGCGACGCCGTCGACAGACGGGCGCTGCTCTCGCTCACGGCGGCGGTCGCACACCTCCCGAGGCGAGTCACCGTCGTCATGGACGGGTACGAGATGACCTCCGCCGAGGTCGCTGCCGATGTCGACTTCCTGCTTCGACACTCCGGCCACCGCCTCCGGCTGGTGATCGTGACGCGCGTCGACCCCGTGCTGCCGCTGTACCGATATCGGCTCGCCGACTCGATGACCGAGGTCCGGATGTCCGACCTGGCCTTCACCGACGACGAGGCATCCCGTCTCCTCAGGAGCTGCGGCGTCGAGCTCACGCGGGACTCGGTCCACGCGCTCAACCGCCGTACGGAGGGCTGGGCCGTCGGTCTGCGGTTCGCGGCGCGGATCCTCGCGCAGCGCCCGGATCCCGACGCGGCCGTGGCCGAGATCACCGGCGACACGGGGAACATCGCCGAGTACCTTCTCGGCGAGGTGCTCGAGTCGCAGACACCCGAGGTGCGAAGGCTTCTTCTCAGCACGAGCGTCCCTGACACGCTGCCACCCGGGCTGGTGAAAGCGCTGGGTGGACGGTCCGCCCTGCGGACGCTGTCCCTGCTCACGCGGGGCAACGCGTTCATCGAGCCGGTGCCACAGCACGCAGGATCCTATCGCTATCACCCGCTCTTCCGAGACCTGCTGCGGGCCCAGCTCGCCTACGAGTCTCCGGAGCTGATGGAGACGCTGCAACGCACGACCGCAGCGTGGTTCGCGCGTCAGGGACGGACCGCCGACTCCGTACGCCACCTTGTCGCCATCGACGCCTGGGCGGACGCAGCGGCGGCCGTCGTGGACGATCTCGCCGTCGGCCAGCTGCTGCTGCACGGCCGGTCGGATCCCCTCACCAGGAGCATCGAGGCGATCCCCGACGACGTGACGGAGCCCGCCGCCTGCGTCGTGCGCGCGACGCTGGCCCTGGCTTCCGGTGACCTCGATCGCTTCGACGAGCAGGTGGAGAGGGCCAACGAGCGTTCCGACCGGACAGCCGGCGCTCACGACCGGGCGGTTGTGCTCGCCCTAGCCGTCCTGCAAGTCGTGCGCGCACGTCACGTCGAGGACGCGAGCACGACGCTCATCCTGGCCGAGCGGGCTGAACACCTGCTGGAGGCAGGGGACGACTCGGCCGCCCTGGTGGCCCGGCATCCGGAGCTGTTCGCGCTGGTCCTCACGGCGAAGGGGGCGGCCGAGGCTCGGGAAGGCCGCCTGAAGCAGGCGTACGACACCTTCTCCTCCGGGGCTGACGTGGCCGCCGCCCCTGGCGCGGAGAGCCTGCTGTTCGAGTGCCTGGGACAGATGGCGGTGCTCGCGTGCTTCTCGGGTCAGGTCGCGCTGGCCAGCACGCTGGCGACGAGAGCCAACGAGGTCGCCGAGCACTCGGGGCTGTCGGTGGCCGACAGGCCGGCCGCGGCCGCGTCCGCGCTGGCCTGGGTGTGCGCCGAGCGGGTCGACCAGCGTCACGGGTTGCTCCAGGTCGAGGCCGCCGAGCGCTCCGACCCGACCCTGTCCGACCCGGTGGCTCGCACGCTCCTGACGGTGGCGAAGTCACGTTTGGAGAAAGCACGCGGCCATCTGTCACGCGCGCTCGTCGAGATCGACGAGGCTTCCGCTGCCCTGCCCGACCGGCAGGGCTGGATGACCGACAAGCTGCGCATCGAGAAGTGCCACCTGCGCGTCGCGAACGGCGAACCCCAGATCGCGCTGCGCGAGCTGGCGGAGCTCCAGACTCCCGGTGACCCGGAGGCGACCCTGGTGGCGGCCCAGGCGCACCTGCAACAGGGCGACGACGACGCGGCCGCCGCATCATTGGCTCCCGCGCTCGCCAAGGACGCACCGCGCGACGCGCAGACCGAGGGCTGGCTGGTCGAGGCGGCACGGCAGCTCCATCGCGGCTCGAGTGCTCGTGCCAGGACGGCGTTGAGGCGCGCGCTGCGACTCGGGGCCGGCGAGAAGCTGCGACGCCCGTTCACGGAGGCACCCACCGGCGTGCGGCACCTGATCACCAGCGACCCCGAGCTGCGTTCGGAGAGCTCCTGGCTGGTGGACGACGCGCCACGGACCTCTCAGGACCACCTGCGTCGCGCCGTACTTCGCGAGGAGCGAGTGGCCGCACCGGCCGACCAGTTCCCCGTCGTCGAGAACCTCACAGCGAAGGAGCTCGAAGTTCTCGGGCATCTTGCCGAGCTGCTGACGACCGAGGAGATCGCCAGCGCCATGTTCGTCTCGGTCAACACCATCCGGACCCACGTGCGCAGCATCCTTCGCAAGCTGGGCGTCTCGCGCCGGAACGCCGCGGTGAGACGGGCCCGCGACCTCGAGCTGTTGCCGACCTGAGGGCCCGGGGGCGCGTTCTCGTCCCTGTCGGATGATGCGCCGACATTGCCACCCCGACCAGCATGACTTGCCCGACGCACCGCCTCCGGGCGTGCGGCGCACGATGGATGGCGGCGGACCGGCATGAACCTCCCCTCGGACGACCTCATCGCCTTGAGCCAGCGGCTGTGGGAGTCATTTGCCGGACGGTGCGTGCGCCGGTTCCTGCTGATGTCGGGGATCGACCGCTGCATCGTGCTGGCCTCGCAGGCACTCACCGCCTTGATCCCCCTGCTCATCCTGGTGACGACCTTTGTCCCGTCCGACCAGGAGAACGTCCTGGCGCGCATCATCATCACCAAGTTCGGGCTGTCAGGTGACTCCGCCGCTGCCGTCGAGCAGCTCTTCAAGACACCGGAGAACGCCTCGAGCAGCGTGAGCGTCTTCAGCGCCCTGCTCCTCGTGTTCTCGGGCGTCTCGTTCACCCGGCGCCTGCAGACCATGTACCTGACGGCCTGGGAACGGGACAGGATGGGCGTGCGCAGCAGCTTCTTCGCTGCCCTCGGACTCGCCGCGCTCCTCGCCGAGGTCACCCTCATCTACTTCATCAGGGGCCTGGTCCGACAGCTGCCCGGTGACTGGCTCTGGATGCTCCCGCTCTCGGCGGCAACCGGTCTGGTGATCTGGACGTCGATCCCGTACCTGCTGATGCACCGTCAGGTCCACTGGCGACGGTTGCTGGCCGCCGGTGCGATCTCCTCCGTCGGCAGCGCTGTCTTCGGCGTGGCCACGACCATCTACATGCCCCCGCTCATCGCGCGCTACAGCAACGAGTTCGGGCTCTTCGGCATCACCATCGCGCTCATCGGATGGCTGCTGAGCGCGTCGGCGGTGATCGTGTCGAGCACCGCGATCGGAGCCGAGCTCGACGCGTCCCGGGAGCCCTGGGCGGTCCGGCTCAAGACGAGGTTCGGACTGTTCGACCCTGCGCTAGGCCCCCCTGTGCCGGCCGAGGGAGTCGACCACGGCGGTCTCAGCAGGACGGACCTGGCCATGCTCGTGCGGGTGCTCGTCAACTGGCTGGTGATGACGGTCGCGGTGTGGGCCGCGACCGCGGTCGTGCCCGGGATCGACGTGCCCGGGGGACTCGTCACGTACCTGGGCGTGTCCCTGCTGTTCGGCCTCGTGAACGCTGTGCTCGGCCCGTTGCTGCACCTGGTCACCTTGCCGCTGTCCGTGCTGACGTTCGGCATGTTCGCCTTGGTGGTGAACGGTCTGCTGCTGTCTGTGACCGCCGCCGTGAGCAGCAACCTCGATGTCAAGGGGATCGGCAGCGCCATCCTCGGGGCGCTGGTGATCTCGGTCGTCACCACCCTTCTCGAGCTGGTGCTGCGTCCTCTGGAGCGCCAGCCGGCATCGTTCACCCCCCGCGGGTGAGGCCCCGAGCAGGCTGATCCGCGAGCGTGAGCAGTCCCGTCGGTGGCCGGTCGCCCCGTCACCGGACACGGTGCGCGCGGCTGCCTGAGGAGAAGGCGATGCGGAGAAGGACTGCGGAGCAGGGTGCGACCACGGGCGGACGTCGCTGAGATGCCGGCCGTGCCTGCACAGTCCACCTCTGCTGCCCGGGCGGTCGCCTCGCAGGGGACGGTCCTCGTGACGCTGGCCTCCGGGCAGTTCCTCATGGCGCTGGACAGCTCGGTCATGAACGTGTCGATCGCCACCGTGGCCGAGGATCTGGGCACCACCGTCACAGGGATCCAGTCCGCGATCACCCTGTACACCCTGGTCATGGCCTCCTTGATGATCACGGGCGGGAAGGTCGGCCAGCTGCTCGGGCGCAAGCGCGCGTTCGCCATCGGGTGCGTCATCTACGGCGCGGGTTCGATGACCACGGCGCTGTCCCCGAACCTTGCGGTCCTGCTGATCGGCTGGTCGCTGCTGGAGGGCATCGGGGCTGCCCTGATCATGCCCGCCATCGTCGCCCTGGTGGCGTCGAACTTCGACCGTGCCGAACGCCCTCGCGCGTACGGGACCGTCGCCGCGTTCGGGGCGATCGCCGTTGCCGTCGGACCCTTGATCGGCGGGCTTCTCACGACCTATGCGTCGTGGCGGTGGGTCTTCGCCGGCGAGGTGCTCATCGTGGTGGCCATCGTCCTCGCGGCCAGGCGGATGGTGGATGTACCGCCAGATCACACAGCGCACCTTGACCTCGTGGGCACGCTGCTGTCGGCGACGGGCCTCGGGCTCGTCGTCTTCGGGATCCTCCGCGCGGGGGTCTGGGGCTTCGTCATCCCCAAGCCGGAGGCGCCGGTCTGGCTCGGTCTCTCTCCCGTGATCTGGCTGCTCTTCGCTGGCGGGCTCACCCTGGTGGGTTTCGTCATGTGGGAGCGGCGGCAGGCGAGCCGTTCCCTGGCGGTGCTGGTGGACCCTTCCCTGTTCGGCAACAGGTTGCTCCGTGGCGGACTCACCTCCTTCTTCTTCCAGTACCTGCTGCAGTCAGGACTGTTCTTCGTGGTGCCGCTCTTCCTCTCCGTGGCCCTGGGCCTGTCGGCCGTCGACACGGGCCTTCGCATCCTGCCGCTGTCGGTGGCCCTCCTGGTGGCTGCGTTGGGGATTCCCAAGGTGTTCCCGCACGCATCACCTCGTCGGGTGGTGCGGCTGGGCTTCCTGCTGCTGTTCGCCGGCCTCGTGCTGCTGCTCGCCGGACTCGATCTCGGCACCGGCCCCGAAGTGGTCACCGGGCCGTTGTTGCTCGCCGGGTTGGGTATCGGGGCGCTGGCGTCCCAGCTGGGCAGCGTGACCGTCTCGTCGGTCCCCGACGAGCAGAGCGCCGACGTCGGCGGCATCCAGAACAGCATCACGTTCCTGGGAGCCTCGATCGGGACCGCGCTGGCCGGGGCCGTGCTCATCTCGGCCCTCAGCACCTCGTTCTTCACGGGGATCGAGGAGAACCCGGACGTCCCGAAGCAGGTGTCCACGCAGGCTGAGGTGAAGCTCGGCGGTGGCGTGCCGTTCATCTCGGACGCCCAGCTGCAGGACGCGCTCGACCAGGCAGGCGTCGACGAGGCCACGGCCACCGCGATCATCTCGGAGAACGAGGAGTCGCGCCTCGCCGGCCTGCGTGCAGCGCTCGCCGCGTTGGCCGTTCTGGCGCTGGCCGCCTTGCTCCTGACCCACGGGATCCCCGAGCGTCAGCCGAGCGACACCCAGGCCCGGTCGCGCAAGCCGGGCGAAGGGGCCGCGTCCTCGCCGGTCTCCCCGGCCAAACCGCTGCGATCGTCCTGAACGGCTGACCCGACTCGCGGGTCAGGTCGGCGACGCGCTTGCACTGAGCTTCTGGCAGCTCGCGGAGCTGTCGAACGCGTCCCGCAGCTCGGCGGCCCCGTCGAGAGAGCCGAGGTCGTCCACCGTCTTGCTGATGTCGGCGCTCATGGTGGCCAGAGCCCCGGTGATCGTCGACAGGCTGGCGAGCATCTCCGAGGGTGAGGCTGCGTCCGACTGGATCGTCTTCTTCACGACCGCCATCTCCTGCTCCAGCTCCTTGGACAGGGTCGAGAGCTGGTCCGCGGCCTGCTTGCCGGCGCTCGTGTCGGGCGGACCGAGGTCGCCCACCTGCGTGACGAGCCTGCTCGTGGCGTCCACGACCTCGTGCAGGGTGGACTTGAACGTGCTCACGCTGAGGTCGGCCGGGTTGCGCAGCGTCGACTTGGCCTGGGAGACGGTGTCGCGCCACGTCGAGATGGACGAGCAGACGTCGTCCGCCCACTTCTCGGCCTCGGTCTTGCCTTGGCTGGAGGTGCTCGAGCCACCACAGCCGGCGGCACACAAGACGACGGCTGTCGCAGCGCAGATCGCCAGCCATCGCCGGACGCGGACGACTGCCCGGGGCTCTGGCATCAACTCTGGGTCCATCGGTCGCTCCCCTCCAACAGCTGGCCCGGCGACGCTAGACGCGGTGGCGCAGTCCTGCGTCATCCCCGCTGGATGACGCGTCCCACGCTCATCCGTGGCGGGGAGGTTGGCGGCGTCGCGAGGTCTACTGAGCCGGAGTTGATCCCCGGGTCTGCTCCGGGACCGACACGGCCGGCTCCGGATCGGTCACGGCGGGCTCCGGGCCGGGAGGTCGGGCGAGGAACTCGACGATCACGAGCGCCAGCACGGTGAAGATCAGCACCGTCAGGGCCGAACGACCCGTCGGGTGGTCCTGGAGCAGGTAGACCAGCACGGCCACGCCCGCGATGACTGACCTGAGAACAGTCCTCCACGTGTACACGAAGGAGCCGACCGGGCCGGTGTTGAGACCGGCGTGCTCGGCACCTCCGCGGAGCCATCCGACCGCACCGGAGAGCGCCCTGCGGGTCGCGGCCCCGCCGGGCCCGGTCAGCCAACCGGCGATCGCGACGACCAGGGCGACCACCAGGACCGCTCGCAGGTTGAGCCGGATGAACCCGACCAGCTGGTCGTAGATGGCGGCGCCGGCGTCGGTCGGCAGGACGCTCGGGTCGAGCGCGTTCAGGTAGATGGGGCGGAGGATGTTCAGGGCCGCTCCCAGCAGGACCATGGAGCCGGCCACGGTGAGCGCGCAGACGATGAGGGTCTTGCGACGGTTGCGGCCCACATAGACCGCCGCCGCGAGGAGCAGCAGCGCGAGGACCGGCAGCCATCGGGCGAGAGCATTGAGGAGCCGGAAGGCCGACTGCGCCTTGGTGATGTCGGCCGACTGGAAGATCGTGAACTGGGCGTTCACGGTGGGGATCCGCTCGGCCAGGCTGAAGCCGGCCGCGCTGAGGCGGTTCTTGACCGCATCGATGACGGCGGCGAGGTTGATCGACACCGTGTCGCCCTTGACGCTGACCTGGGTGGAACCCTCACCGGTCAGCACCGCGACCATCTGCGTGTGTGCCTCCCTGTTCGCGGTCACCCAGGCGTCGGCGAAGGCGTTCGACTGGACGAGCTTCGTGACCTGGTCGGTGACGAAGGAGCGGATGCCGCCGGCAAGCGGGGCGGACAGAGCCCCCAGGCTCTGGCTGACTCTCGGTGGCAGACCCCGCGCTTCCAGCGCGTTGATGGCGTCCTGCGTCACCGCCTGGACGTTGATCCGCGAGAACAGCTCGCTCGTCACGCGGTCAACGATCGCGCTCTGGACGGCGGGGTCCTTGGCCAGCGGGGTGATGGTCTGGACGTACCTGTCCGTGTTGGACACCTCGTCCCTCGCCCAGGTCGCCACGATGGAGGCCGGAGCGAGAATCCCGGCCACGAGGACCAGCACGGTCACCACCACCGGCCGCCACCACCCCCGCCGCGTCTCGCCCGTCGGTCCGGGCGTCGCCGCCGCAGGGCCCTCGGGTTGCGATGCCAGCTGGGCGCGGAGCTCGGCGACCTCGTTGCGCAGCCGGGTCAGCTCCTCTTCCGCGTCGGGTCGGTCGGTCTTGTGCTGAACATTGCTCACGTCATCACCTCGAGCGCGACATGCGCGAAGGACGAAAGGGATGTCGACGGTCGAGACAACGGTGCCCCCGCCGGTGGTGGGCGCGGCTCACCCTCACCGGACGATTACGGGGCGGCGCATGTCCGTTTCAGGTACTGCGCCGCCGTACGCCTCATCCGCACGTGGTGAGGCGAGGGGCACCCGGTCGGCACGACAATGCGGGCAGACCGTTCCCGTCGTGCGCAGGCACGGTGGACGGCTGACGGAACACCAGGTTTCATCCCAGATGGGGACGAGGCGGTCTCATGCAGGAAGGCACGACCGAGCAGCCCGGGCATGCCGGGCAGCCCATCCCTTCCGTGGATGTGGCCCTGGATGTGGCTCTGGGCGTCGCGGAGGTCGCCTCGCACACGTTGGCAGCGGCCGGCGTCGTCGCAGGCAGGCTTCGTGCCCGGACCCGACCGCTCGTCGAGGTCGCACTCCGGCCACCGATGGTGGCCGACCGCCTGCAACCGGCCACCTGGATCTCCGAGGCGGCTCGCAGGGGAGCCGTGAGCCGTGGTCGGCTCGTGTCCAAGGCGGTCGACGTGCTCGATGCAGCCATACCGTCCGTCGTGGCGGTCGTGCTGCGCACCCTCGACCTGACCCAGATCGTGACGGAGTACGTCGACCTCGACCGGGTCGTCGAGGAGGTGGATCTCGACGCCGCCGTGCGCCGGGTCGACCTCGACGCCATCGCGATGCGTCTCAACGTCGACGCGGTGATCGACCGGCTCGACCTCACCGAGATCGTCAAACGAGGGGTGGACGTCGACGCCGTGGTGGCCACCGTGGACCTGGACGCCGCAGCCGCGCGACTCGACGTGGACGCGGTCATCGACCGCGTGGACCTCGTCGGTCTCGTGGAGGAGGTGATCGCCGCCATCGACCTGCCCGAGATCATCCGCGAGTCGACAGGATCTGTGGCCTCCGAGACGCTGCGCGGGGTGCGCATGCAGAGCATCTCGGGTGACGACGCCATCGCGCGGGTGATCCAGCGGGTTCGGCTGCACCGCGCCCGCGGGGGTGCCGCACCGAGAACGGTGTGACCGTGGCCCCGATCTCGCCCGTGCCACGCGAGGCGCGTCCCTATCAGGGGGAGCACGCCGGTCTCGTGACCCGCGTGCTCGCGAACATGGTGGACGCGCTGGTCTGCGTTGCGGCACTGCTGATCGGCTACCTCGGCGTCAACGCTGTGAAGTTCCTCGTGAACCCGCGGTCGTTCCACCTGTCGGAGCCCTCGGTGTTCTTCAGCCTGGTCGCCGCCACGGTCCTCTTCGCCGTCTACACCGCGGCGGCGTGGGCCATCACCGGACGGACCTACGGCTGCCACCTGATGGGCCTGCGGGTGGTGGGCCCGGACGGTGGACGGGTCCATCCGTTGGTGGCGATCGTCAGGGCGCTGCTGTGCGTCGTACTCCCGATCGGTCTGCTCCTGTGCGCGGGAGGTCGGTCGCGCAGGTCGCTGGCGGACTTCGCGCTGCGCACGTCCGTCATCTACGACTGGTCACCCAGACGCACGCCGGGGCTCGCCGTGCTGGACGAGCCCGGCGGTGATGGTGCGACGGACGCCTCCGGTCAGGTGTGGGGTCACCGGGGCGCGCTCGACACGTAACCTGCCACGTCCCCGGCACCGATCTGCCCCGCGCCGTCCCGTCCTCTGTCGCCGTTTCGAGCCATCGAGGCGGGCCGCCGTTGCCGGTTGAGCTGGTCGTCCAACGTGATGGCGGCGTCGATGAGGGAGAGGTGCGTGAACGCCTGGGGGAAGTTGCCGATCTGCTCCCCGTTGAGCGCGATCTCCTCGGAGAAGAGCCCGAGATGGTTGGCGTACGTGAACATCTTCTCGAAGACCAGCTGGGCCTCGTTGAGGCGCCCGGCGCGTGCCAGTGCTTCGACGTAGGAGAAGCTGCACAGGGAGAAGGTGCCCTCGGACCCGCGGAGACCGTCCGGCGTAGCCCCAGGGTCGTAGCGGTAGACGAGGCTGTCGGTGACGAGCTCGTGGTCCATCGCCTTCAGCGTGGAGGTCCACATCGGGTCGTACGGCGAGATGAAACCGACCCGGGACATCCTGAGCAGGGACGAGTCCAGCACCTGGTCGTCGTAGTGCTGGACGAAGGCTCCGCGCTCCGGGCTCCATCCGCGCTCCATGATCTGTTCGTAGATCCTGTCGCGCTGCCGGACCCAGCTGTCAAGGGGCGCGGGACGTGCGTGGGCGGTGGCCAGCCGGATCCCTCGGTCGAGCGCGACCCAGCACATGAGCCGACCGTAGGTGAAGCTGTGGCGGCCGCCTCGGGTCTCCCAGATCCCCTCCTCCGGCTGGTCCCAGTTCTCCACGACCCAGTTCAGGAGGTCGCACACGGCCAGCCAGCCGTGATGTCCGAACGGGAGGCCCCGCTTGTCTGCGAAGTACAGGCTGTCCAGGGCTTCGCCGTAGATGTCGAGCTGCAGCTGGCCGGCGGCACCGTTGCCGATCCGCACGGGGCTCGAGCCCCGGTAGCCCTCCCAGTGATCGAGCGTCGTCTCGTCCAGGTCGGGCGACCCGTCGACGCGGTACATGATGTTGAGCGGTCCCTCGGCGGCCCCGGGCGCCTGCTCGTGGACGCGGTCGCGTAGCCAGCGGCTGAAGGCGGCCGCCTCCTCGGTGAAACCGAGCCCCAACAGCGACTGGACGGAGAAGGAGGCGTCCCGGACCCAGGTGTACCGATAGTCCCAGTTCCGCTCACCGCCGATCTGCTCGGGCAGGCCTGCCGTGGGGGCGGCCACCAGCCCTCCACTCGGGTTGTAGGTCAGGAGCTTGAGGGTGATGGCGGAGCGGAGCAGCATCTCCCGCCAACGACCGGTGTACGTCGAGCGGGCCACCCACGACTTCCAGAAGTCGACGGTCGTCTCGAGAAGGCGCTCGATCTCCGCGCGGCGCATCCTCCGGGCCGGACCGGTCGAGCCCGTCTCCAGCACCATGCCGCGCACCTGACCTGCCTGGAGGCTGAGAGTGGCCCGGAGGTCGCCGTTGGCGTCGATCCCGGCCTTCGCCAGCCGTTCGTCCTCCGGCTCCCGGACGATGTGGACCGTCGCCGCCTCGTCGCCGGCACGGAACACCGCACCCCACTCGTTGACCTCCACCTCGTGCCGGGCACGGCCGTAGTCGAACCGCGGCGCGATCTCGACCTCGAACGTCATCTGTCCACGCACGCAGCGCAGCACGCGGACGATCTGGTGCCTGGCGGTGGCCACGCTGCCGGAGAGGGCCGGCATGAAGTCCACGACCTCTCCCACGCCCTCGTCGGTCAGGAACCGGGTCACGAGAACGGCGGTGTCCGGGAGGTACAGCTGCTTGCGGGTGACGGAGTCCGCCGTCGGGTGAACCGTGCAGTGACCGCCTCCACGGTGGTCCAGCAGCGCCCCGAACATGCTCGGGGAATCGAAACGCGGGGCGCAGAACCAGTCGATGGACCCGTCGGTGCTGACGAGCGCGCTGGTCTGGAGATCCCCGATGAGACCGTGGTCGGCGATGAGTGGGTACGACGACCGCTCCGGTCCACGCTTGACTGACTCTGCCATGACGCCCTCCACATCGGCTGGATGGCTTCAAGGCTCCACGGGGAAACCGACGGTCGTCCTCATCCGGAGCGGGTGAGCGACGACCGTGTCCCGGGCGAGTCGCTGCCCGTCAGGCGGTGATGTCGCGACCGTGCACGGCCAACGCCCACACCACGAAGACGTCCAACGCGATCACTGTCAGCGACCAGAACGGGTAGTAGGGGATGAACGCGAAGTTGGTCAGGGCGCTGACGACCGCCAAGGTGATGCCGACGACCCGGCCCCACGTCTGACCCGCCATCACCGCGACGCCGGCGCACGCGACCAGCACTCCGACGAGCAGATGGATCCAGCCCCAGCCGGTGGCGTCGAGCTGGAAGACGTAGTTGCGGGTGGTGACGTAGAACTCGTTCTCGAAGAGGGCGACCAGGCCCGCCATGGCCTGGAAGGCGCCGGCCATGATCATCATGACGCCGGCGAACAGGATGAACCCGACGGCCCATCCACTGCCCGTGTCTCCCTCGCGACCTGCTGAGCTGTAGTGCGACGCTGCCTGTCCGGTCATGGCCGATCTCTCCTTCTTCGTGCCCCGCTGGGCTGCTGGCCTGTCGGCCGCGCTCGGCCACGGAGCAGGCTTCTCCCGTGATCATGTGGCGCGGACCAGGCGGCGTCGTCATACAGAACGCGTGAACTCCGCGGGCTCAGGCTCATCCAGTGTGCGTGATGTTCCCGAGGGGCTGGCGAGACAGCGTGGGTCGTGGCGTCGGGGCTCGGCGCCGTGACCGGGTACCCAAGGAGAAGCCATGTCGCAGTCCACATCAGAAACGCCCGTGCTCGACCTCTTGGCCACCATGACGACCGCATCTCTGGAGGCGTCGAGCCTCGATCCGGCCTCGATCATGTCGGTCCGGCTCGCGGCGTTGGTGGCGACGGGCGCCTCGCCCGCTTCCTACGCGCTGAACCTCGCGGCCGCGGGCGAGGTGGGCCTGGACGCCGAGGACGTGCGCGGTGTGCTGACTGCGATCGCGCCCATCGTCGGCACGCCGCGCGTAGTAGCCGCCACCGGAGACATCGTGCAGGCGATAGGCGTCGCCATCGAGGTGGCGGAGCTGGCCGAACAACTCGACAGCGGCCAGTGAGCGGACAGCTCTCGTCAGAAGGAGATGAGCGACGGTGACACAGATGGCAGTACGGCGGCCGGGTCGGACCGCGAGACACGCGGGGGGAAAGGCGGCACGCCACGAGGCACCTCTGGCCTCGCACAGCGAGTTCCTGCCGTCGTCGGGCCGGGACCCGGTGGGACTGCTGCTGGACCAGGCCACGAGCCGCGTGCCCGAGCTCGTGCCGGTCCGGCACGGCAGGATGCTCGTGTCGCCGTTCACGTACTACCGGGGCGCAGCGCTGCCGATGGCCGCCGACCTCGCAGGCACACCGACGTCCGGACTGCGCGTCCAGCTGTGCGGAGACGCGCACCTGGCGAACTTCGGCGGTTTCGCTTCTCCTGAGCGACGGCTGGTCTTCGACGTCAACGACTTCGACGAGACGTTGCCCGGCCCGTTCGAATGGGATGTCAAACGATTCGCAGCCAGTCTCGCCGTTGCCGGACGCGACAACGGATTCGACGCCAAGCAGCGCCGGAAGGTCGCGCTCGCCGGCGTCAGGGGGTACCGCACCGCGATGCGGGAGTTCGCGAACATGCCGATGCTCGATGTCTGGTACGCCCATCTCAACCTCGACGACGCCCTGGCTGAGGTCGGCTCACAGCTCACCAAGAAGCGTCGCAAGCGGACTGAGGAGGCGATGGCCAAGGCCCGGACCCGCGACAGCATGCAGGCGTTCAGCAAGCTGACCACGACGGTCGACGGCCGTCCGCAGATCATCAGCGCTCCACCACTGATCGTGCCGGTCGAGGAGCTCGTCGGCGACGTGGAGGCGGACGCCTTCTACCAGCAGCTCAGCCAGCTTCTCGACGCCTACGAGCGCACCCTGTCCGACGCTCGCCGGCATCTCGTGCAGCAGTTCACGCTGATCCAGCTCGCGCGCAAGGTCGTCGGCGTGGGAAGTGTGGGGACGCGCGCCTGGATCATGCTGCTGGAGGCCGACGACGGCCAGGAGCCGTTGTTCCTCCAGGCGAAGGAAGCCCAGGAGTCGGTGCTGGCCGCGTACGCCGGCCCCAGCCAGTACACCAACCAGGGCGAACGGGTGGTGGCGGGGCAGCACCTCATGCAGGCCACAAGCGACATCTTCCTGGGCTGGCAGCGGACCACGGGTATGGACAACATCGAGAGGGACTTCTACATCCGTCAGCTGCGCGACTGGAAGGCCTCCGCGGACATCGAACGGATGAACCCTCGCGGCATGGAGGTCTACGCGGGTCTGTGTGGGTGGACGCTCGCCAGAGCTCACGCCCGCTCCGGCGACCGCATCGCGATCGCCGCCTACCTCGGCAAGACGGACGCGTTCGACTCGGCCGTCGCCGACTTCGCGGAGATCTACGCCGACCAGAACGAGGTAGACCATGCCGCTCTGGCGGCTGCGGTGAAGGAGGGGCGCGCCCAGGCCGAGACCGGTCTTTGACGTCTCGTCGCGACGAGACGGCTCGCGCTCTGTGTCAGGGCAGTGTGAGGAGGACCTGCGATGGACCGGACCCCATGAATCGGCGACTTGCGGCGGTCGTCGCGCTGCTCGTGGGCGCGGCGACCTTCGTGCTTGCCGTCACGGTGGCAGTCAGTCAGTTCCCCCGCGGTCTGTGGCTGCTTGGTTGTGTGGTCCTCGCCGGCACGGCCGCGTGGTACGGCGTCCTTCGGCGGGGGATCGCGCGCATCGCCGGGCTGGCCGTCGCCGCGGTCGCGCTCGTCGTTGCGCTCGGACTCGTTCTCGTCGGCGGGCCGCCGCTCGTCGACCTTCTCGTCGTGGCGGGTCTCCTGGTCTTCCTCGCGGCGTCCCGTGCCGCGATTGCCGTGCATGTCGATCTGCCGACCGCTGTCGCCCCACAGCGTCCGGTGCTCATCTTCAACCCGCTCTCGGGCGGGGGCAAGGCAACCCGTTTCGAGCTGGCCAAGGAGGCCGCCGCGCGTGGGATCGAGGCGATCGAGCTGAGGCGGGGTGACGACCTCGAGGCCCTGGCCCGTGACGCGGTGGCGCGGGGTGCCGACGGGCTCGCGATGGCCGGTGGGGACGGGTCGCAGGCGATCGTCGCCGACGTGGCCGCCGAGTTCTCGCTGCCGTACGCCTGCATTCCCTCTGGTACACGCAACCACTTCGCCCTCGACCTCGGCGTCGACCGCGAGGACGTCGTGGGCGCCCTCGACGCGTTCGTCGACGGCGGGGAGCGCCGGGTGGACCTTGCGGAGGTGAACGGGCGGGTGTTCGTCAACAACGTCTCGCTCGGGCTCTACGCCGAGGCGGTGCAGCAAGCCGGGTACCGCGACGCCAAGATGCGCACGATCCTCGACACCGTGCCCGACGCGCTCGGCCCCGGTGGCAGCGAGCTCGACATGCGGTGGACCGGCCCCGGTGGGCACGAGCATCGTGGTGGCGCCGCCGTGCTCGTCTCCAACAACCGCTACCGGCTCGGCCGTGCCGTCGGCTCGGGCACCCGACCACGCATCGACGACGGCCTGCTCGGCGTCACCGTCCTCGGGTCGTCCTCCGGCGGGAGCGGGCGGGGGCGTCTGTTCCAGCGTCCATGGCGCGAGTGGTCCGCGGAGTCCTTCGAGGTCGACGCCGACCGGGCCCTCCCGGCAGGTGTCGACGGGGAGGCCCTCGTCCTGGATTCGCCGCTGCTGTTCCGCATCCGGCCCGGAGTCCTGCGCGTGCGCATCGCACGCCGGCACCCCGGCGCGTCGCCGTCGGCGATGGCCCCCGAAGGCCTCCGCGACGGCCTGGCCGCGCTGGTGCGGATCGCGCTCGGCACTGACCGGAAGTCCCGAGGTTCAACACGAAGGAGACCCCAATGGACCTGATGGAGATCAAGGAGAAGGAGACGCTCGGACGGGAGGAGGTCGCCGCCCGACTGCACGCCTTGGCCGATGCGTTGGCCAAGGACAACGAGGTCGAGTTCGACCGAGGGGGACTTCACTTCAAGGTGCGCGTCCCCGACCAGGTGCAGTACAAGCTCGAGATCGAGATCGAGGACGACGAGCGCGAGCTCGAGGTCGAGCTCAAGTGGTGACCGGCACCGGTCGCGTGCGCGCCTGAGCGCCGGCCTCGAATGATCGCCGAGGTCGGCCCGGGTCTCCCGGAGCCCGTCGAGGAACAGCTGGCGGACCGGCTCACCCGCCAGGCGGGGCCGGGGCCGTCGTCCGAGCGCGTGGCCTCGCTGCTGCGCCGCCTGGGCGGCTACGACCGCGCCGTGTACCGGCAGGTGGCGGGGCTGAGCACGCCGTTGCTCGATGAGCCGCTCAGGCGGGTCTCGCACTTCGCGAACTTCTCCAAGCCGTGGTTCCTCGTCGCTGGTGGCCTCGCGCTGGTCGGGGGACCACGAGGTCGTCGCGCTGCGCTCGCGGGACTCGCGGCCGTCGGTGCGGCCTCCTTCGTGGTGAACCAGCCGATGAAAGCGGCCGGCGAGCGCCTCCGACCCGACCGAGAGGGCCTCGGTGTCCCCGCACAGCGGTGGGTGCGGATGCCGTCGTCGACGTCGTTCCCCTCCGGGCACTCCGCGTCGGCCGCGGCCTTCGCTGTCGCGGTCGGAGACGCCCTCCCCGCGCTCCGCATCCCGTTGAGCGCCGCAGCGTCGGTCGTGGCGTTCTCTCGCGTGTACACCGGCGTGCACTACCCCAGTGACGTTCTCGTGGGCGCGACGGTGGGTGCGTTGCTCGGTCGGCTGCCCCGGCAGGTGACGCGCCGGCTCCGCTAGTCACGTGCCCCTGGTCGCCGGCCCGGTGAGACCCTCCGCCTGCCGCGCCCAGGCGCGCAGCCGCTCGGTTGCCTCGCGCCGGATCAACAACGTCACGTAGGTGCGCACGCGCGCGCCGGAGAAGCAGGCGACGGCGTCAGCGATGCACTGCGTGACGGTCTCGGGCCCCAGCGACGGACCGAACTCCGCCACCAGCTCTCGCTCGAGGGTCACGATCTCGGCGGTCTCGTGCTTGTCCAGCATGGCGCCGTCGGGCCTGTCCCGATTCGCCCGGTGAAGCACCCGGACCTCGAGGGCGTCGTCGTGGTAGCCGTTCTCGTCCATGACGCCGCCTCCCGGTGAACCCACAGTGTGCCGTCGGCGTGACGACATCGCCATCGTCCGGCGCTGAGCTTCAACCTTCCTCACACAGAACAGATGAAGACCGCTCGTCGTCCACATTCACGTGATCTGCGTGATGAACGGGCACCGGCGCTGTCGCTGAATGGACGTCGGGCTCCGAATCGCCTGGGGAGGGGAGAGTCGTGGACTACACCGACCGGCTTCGTCGTCTCGCCATCAACGATCCTCGCTTCGTCAACGAGGTCTTCGGCGGGCCCGGTGCCGCCTCCCAGGAGCTCGACCCGAAGACGCTGGCCCTCGTCCGGCTCGCAGCGTTGGTCGCGGTCGGCGGGCCCGTCCCGGCGTACGGCGCTCTGGCCGACGCCGCGCTCGATGCCGGCGCGACGGCTGCACAGATCGTGGACGTGCTGGTCGGCGTGGCACGCGTCGTGGGTCAGCCGCGCGTGGTCGCGGCGGCGCCGCAGCTCGGGATGGCGCTCGGTTACGAGATCAACGCCGCCCTGGAGAGCCCGTCCGGTGCGTGAGGGTCGTTACCCGCCGAGCAGGCCGATCGCCGTCGCCTTCTCCACCGCGTCGTTCCGGGACGAGACGCCGAGCTTCCTGTAGATCGAGGCGACCTCGGAGCTGACCGTGTTGCGGGAGACGAACAGCCGCTCGCCGATCTCGCGAATCGTGAGGTGGGTCTGCAGGTAGGGGAGCAGCCGCAGCTCCGCGGGGGTGAGCGGTGACCCGCCGGTCGGTCGGATCTGGGCACTGGACGTCATGGCCGCGCGGAACGCCGACACCTCGTCGACGAGGGTGCCGAGAGCCGGTCGCTGGAGCAGGATGTCGTCCACCTCGCGCAGCAGGTGACGAGCCGTCCCGTGGTCTCCCGTGGACCAGTGCACCTTGGCGAGCTGCAACCGGAGGCGCACGGCAAGAAATGGCAGGACGAATGTGCACGAAGGGCGGCCTCGCATGGCCCGCGTGAGCTGGCGACCCGCCTCCTTCAGGTCACCTCGGTGTACGGCGAGCCGGGCCGCGGCTGCGAAGGCGAGAATGCTCGTCGCATAGTCCTGCATCCGCCGGTCGTTGATCGTGGTGAGGGCCAGCTCCAGATGCTCGGCTGCCCTCACCCATCGCCCGTCCTCCATGTCCAGCAGGGCCAGCTCCGACTCGCAGAGCACCAGCGAGTCGGCGTTGGACAGCCTGGCCGCAACGGTGGACGACTCGGCGAACTCGGCGCGGGCCTCCTCGACCTCCCCCGTCAGCAGATGCGCCTCTGCGCACAGGCACAGTGCGATGTCGCGCCACGGACTCCACGGCGGCTCCTGGGCGACCGCGAAGGTCGCGTCGGTCAGCGCCTGCTCCGGGCCGGCGGCGCAGCTGACGGCCCGCAACATCGCCCGTGCGGAGTCGAACGACGCGGTGCCGTCCAAGGGCACCTGGCCCCATGAGCAGGAGTCGACGACGGCCGACCACCGTTGCGCCTCGGTGGTCTGTCCGGTCAGCACCGCGACCCAGCCGGCCACGACGGCGAGCGGGGGATACCCCACGATGGCGGAGTCGCCGAGCGTCGAGAGCCAGCGCTGCACCGTCGACATCTGCCCGGCCTCGTAGGTGGGCAGGGCCAGCGCCGTCACCAGGTGGACGCAGCGGTTGCGCTCGGTCGTGCTCAGCAGGTGCTCGATGGCCATCGACGGAGCCCCGTTGGCCTCGTACCAGTCGGCGGCCCGCAGGTGCAGCTTCGCGATGATCTCGGGCTCCACCCGACGAAGCTCACCGATCAGGAACTCCCGGAACAGTGCGTGGTAGCGGTACCACTCCCTCCGGCGATCCAAGGGGACGAGGAACAGGTTCGATGACTCGATGTCGCGCAGTCGCTCCTGACCGCGAGACTCGTCGAGGACGGCATCGCAGAGCGGAGCACACAGCTGGTCCAGCACGGCTGTGCGTCGCAGGAACCGCTGGGTGTCCTCGGGAAGATGGACCAACAGCTCGCGGTACAGGTAGTCGGTGACGTACCGGTCGTCGCCGGACACGACCAGCCCCTCGCCGCCGCTGTCCTGCGCTATCACCGCGGACAGGTAGAGGCCGACCGGCCAGCCCTCGGTCCGCTCGGTCACCGCCGCAGCAACCTCGTGGGTGAGGCTGACATGGGCCTGCGCGAAGATCTGCTCAGCCGCGGCCGTGTCGAGCGCGAGGTCCCTGGCGTCGAGCTCCAGGGCGTCGTTGGAGGCCCGCAGACGCGGCAGATGGGGCTGTTCCGACCGGCTTGCGGCGACCAGCTGGGAGCCATCGGGGATTCCCGAGATCACCACGCCTAGCACGTCGTGACAGGCCGGTGACCGGAGCTCGTGAAGATCGTCGAGGATCAGCACGAACGGCACCGGGCTCGACCTGAGCGCCGAGGCGAGGCGTGGGGCGGCGCGCCCCAACGGTGAGAGGCCGAGGCCGCTCATGTCGGCGATGAGGTCCGGGCTGCCCGACGAGACCCGCGTGTAGGCGGAGGCCAGCAGGCCGAGCAGGTGGGCCGGATCGTCGTCGTAGCGGTCCAGGGAGACCCAGGCGACGCGGCGGTCCTCCGCGTCGGCCCACTGGGCCAGCAGGGTGGACTTGCCGTAGCCGGCGGGCGCGGTGACGCCCACCACGCGGCAACCGCTCGCACGGCCCGTTTCGATGAGGTCGGCGCGGCTCACGGAACCCGGGCGTAGCCGAGGGACCGAGAACTTGGCGTCGAGCAGCAGCTGGTCGAGCTCGGTCACGGCCGGCGCCGGGTCGCCAGGGCCTTGGGGCACGGTCGCAGCCTATGAAGCAAGTCGGGCTGCCGAACCCTGTGGCGAGGGTGTTGTGGTGAGGCGAAACGCGAGGTATACCACCGGAGACTGCGCGTTTCTCACGCGATCTGGCCGGGGCACGTTCGCCGTCGAAGGGATGGTCGAGGGCCTTGTGTGGGCTGAATCGGGATATCTCGTGAACGGTCCGAGCACTCCTCTCCGGCCGTGGGTCATCGTGCGCGGTCTGCTGCGCTCGCTGTTCACGGCTGGGTCGGTGCTGGCCATCTACTACGTCGTCCCGCTCGAGGGGCGGTCCCCGGCCTTCCTCTACCTCGAGCTCGGGGTCGCCCTGGCCCTGCTGACGGTCGTGATCGCCTGGCAGGTGCGCTCGATCATCGGATCAGAGCATCCCGGGATCCGCGCGTCGTATGCCCTCGCCTCGTCGACCCCCATGTTCCTGCTGCTGTTCGCGGCGGCCTACGTCATCTTGAGCCTCAACAACTCGGAGGCGTTCTCAGAGCCGCTGTCCCGATCGGACTCGATCTACTTCACCGTCACCGTCTTCTCCACCGTCGGCTTCGGCGACATCACGCCCGTGACGGAGCCAGCCCGGCTGGTCGTCGTCGGTCAGATGATCCTTGACCTGGTGGTGCTGGGGCTCGGCGTCCGGTTGATCCTCAGCGCGGTGCAACGCGGTCGGGAGCGGCACGCCGCTGCTGCGGTCGGGAGCGGGGAGGGCGGAGGGAGCGCCGCCGGCTGACCGAGGGATGCGTCCGACGACCGGGCGCCACCGGTCCAGACCTTGTCGGTGTCGAGATCCCTCGCAGTCCGTCGGGGTTGCGTTTGGCGCCGCGGCGTGGAGACTGGCGTGGGGATCGGCGATGGAATCAGTGATGCAGCATTCCGGTTGGGATGGTCACCTCCTGCTCGTCCATGACAACGAGCAGCAGCGGCGTGCGGGCGTCGCAGCGTGGGTGCGGCGTGGCCTCCAGGTCGGTGCCAAGGTCGTCTACACCGAGCCGGTCGACGTACCCGTCGAGCGGTCGTTGATGGGTGTCCTGAAGGCCGAGGAGGTCTGCGTCGATGCGGCTGTCGACCGCGGTCAGGTGCAGGTTCTCCCCGCCGAGAGCGAGACCTACTCCGCGACATTCATGGAGAGGGTCGTCGACGACGCGTTGGCCGCCGGATACCCGACGGTGCGTTGGTCCGCCGAGGCCGAGACGGCGTGGGGCGTGATCTCCCGAGCTGCCCACGCCGACGTCGAGTGGGCGACGGACGAGCTGTGCCATCGACGCCCGGTGTCGATCCTGTGCCAGTACTCCGCGGGTATGACGCAGGCGACGTTGCAGACGGTCTGCGCGATGCACGGGGACGGCGTCCGGGAGTCGCTGTTGCACACCTCGCCGCTGCCTGGCGGTATCGCCGTCGCGGGGGAGGTCGACGTGTCCAACGAGGCCATCCTGCGTTCCTCGCTGTTGGCGGCGCGCTCCGCGGGGGTCGGCCGAGGCTTGTTCGTCGTGGACCTGGGTGGACTCGACTTCCTCGACGTGGCGGGCGCAAAGGCGCTTCTGGCCGCGACGTCGGCCCACCGGTCCAACGGTGGCAAGGTCCTTCTCCGCTCGGCTCAGCCGCAGGTCGACCGGATCCTTCGCCTGCTCGGCGTGCACCGGGCACCGGGCAGCGTCCTCGAAGGAGCACGATGACAAGCCGCAGGACTCATCGCGAGCGGCCGCTACAGCCACGACCTGCTGCTGCACGACACCGACGACGACCTCGTCGCCGCGACCCGGGCGTTCGTCGAGCTCGGCCTGGCCTCCGGAGGGCAGGTGCTCGTGCACAGCTCGGAGGAACGCGTCGACCTGCTGCGCCGGGCGGTAGGCACCCATCCACGGCTGGGCTACGAGCTCGACAGCGACCTCTACCAGTCCCCGTCCCGCACCCTGTTCGCCTACGAGCGCCAGCTCGCGGCGGACCCGACCGAGATGTGGGTCACCGGAACCGTCCCGCTCGGCGACGACTCCGCCGGTCATGCCGCGTGGAACCGCTACGAGTCCCTGGTCAACGAGGTCCTCGCGCCGTACGCCTTCCACGCCTTGTGCACCTACGACACGCGCACGCTGCCGGCGTCGACCGTCGCGGCCGCCAGGGCCACGCACCCCGGACTCAGCTCGGGAGGGGACCGCACCGTCAGCTGTGCCGAGTACCTCGACCCGGCCGCCTTCCTCACGGACCCGCTGGCGGGCGTTCCCGACGTGCCGCAGTCGCCGCCGTCCGTTGCCACGGCTCTGCACAACCTCTACGACCTCCGACCGGTGCGGCATCTCCTCGCCCGGGCCGCCGAGTCGGCCGCCGCGGTGTCGCGGGACACGGTCGAGGGTTTCGTCGCGGCGTCGCACGAGATCCTGGTCAATGCGCTGGGGCACGGCCGACCGCCCGTCGAGGTCCTGATGTGGGTCGACGGCTCGAAGCTGGTCTGCCGGATCACCGACGCCGGACCCGGGATCGAGGACACGCTCTTCGGGTATCACCACTCCGACGCAAGCGGCCCCGCCGGCCTGATGGTGGCCCGCCAGCTGTGTGAGGACGTCATCCTCAGCAACCCGCCCGGCGGCGGCTGCAGCGTGCTCCTGGCCACCTGAGCGAGGGTCGGACAGCGCTGATGCCGTGGGAGGACGTCATCCCTACCGGGTGATGCTTGTGGCGGCGGCTCTGGGTCAGCCTGTGGCCGTCAGCCGTGGCGTGACCGGCAGGAGAAGCCCGACCTGCGGCGTCGCATTTCCCCTCAGGAAGTGGCGGATGCACCAGTGACCGCGACCCTCACCGTGCTCGGGGTCGTCGTCGACGCCGTGAACCCGGTGCCGTGGGCTCGGTCGCAGATGGCGTTCACCCTCGCCTTCCACATCATTCTGGTGCCACTCGGCGTCTCCTGGGCGTTCATGACATTGATCGCCAACTACCGCGCCGTGCGCCACCGCGACGCAGAGGCGCTGGTGCTCGCCCAGCGCTGGTCGAAGTACATGGCCCTGACGTTCGCCGTCGGCGCAGTCACCGGGACCGTGCTGACCTTCGAGTTCGGCCTGCTGTGGCCACGCTTCATGGGCAGGTGGGGCGAGGCGTTCGGGGTCCCGTTCGCGTTCGAGGGCCTGTTCTTCTTCACCGAGGCGATCTTCGTCGCGATCTACATCTTCGGATGGCGTCGGCTGAAACCGTGGACCCACTTCTGGACCGGCGTGCCGATCGCCATCGCCGGGGTCTTCGGCGCGGTGTCCGTGGTCGCGGCCAACGCCTGGATGAACACGCCGTCCGGGTTCACGCTCAACTCGGCCGGGGACGTGGTCGCCGTCGATCCGTTGAAGGTGATCTTCAACGACGCGATGCCGCTGCAGGCCGCCCACATGGTCGTCGCTGCCTACCTGGTCGGCGGCTTCCTGGTCGCGTCGGTCTATGCCGTCGGGATGCTGCGGGGACGGGTGGACCGGTACCACCGGCTCGGCTTCGTCATAGCCTTCACCGTCGCGGCCGTGGCGACGCCGGTCCAGATGGCGGTCGGTGACGGGCTCGCGCGGTGGGTGTACGTCAACCAGCCGGTCAAGTTCGCCGCCATCGAGCTGGTCCCGGCCACCCGCTCCGACGTACCGGAGACCCTGCTGGGGCATCTCAACCAGAACGACACGGTCAGCGGGGGAGTCCCGATCCCGGGCCTGGCATCGTGGTTGTCCGATCCCAGCACGGGCACGTCAACGGTCGTCAAGGGCCTGGATACCGTCCCGGCCGACGCGCGGCCGACGATCAAGCAGACCAACGCTGTCCACCTGGCGTGGGACGTCATGGTCGGCCTCGGGTCGCTGCTGTTCCTGCTGTCCGTGTGGTACGCCGCGAGCTGGCTCCTCCGGCGGCGGATGCCGACGAGCAGGTTGTTCCTTCTCGCCGCGTCCTGCTCCGGCGTCCTGGCGGTGGTGACGCTCGAGGCCGGGTGGGTGGTGGCCGAGGTCGGACGTCAGCCGTGGATCGTCTACAACCTGATGAAGGTCGAGGACGCCGCGACCGCCAACCAGGGGGTCTGGCTCACCTTCGTCTGCGTCGTCATCCTGTACGTCGCCCTCGGCATCACCACGATCCTCGTCCTCCGAGGAATGAGCCGGCGTTTCCGCCGAGCCGGCGGGTTCGTCGAGAACGACACGCCGTACGGCCCGGGTGCGCCCCCAGCGCCAACGCCCAGCGTCGAGGAGGCCGCCCGATGACCGACGCGGTCGCCCTGGTGCTGCTGCTCGCGTTGGTGACGTACGCGATCTTCGGAGGCGCCGACTTCGGAGCAGGCTTCTGGGACCTGACCGCGGGCGGCGCCCACCGGGGCGCCCGTGCACGCTCGGTGATCGAGCGCTCGATCGGCCCGGTGTGGGAGGCCAACCACGTCTGGCTGATCTTCGTCTTCGTCGTCACCTGGACCGCCTTTCCCGAGGCGTACGCCTCGATCACCCTGACCCTCTTCGTGCCGCTGACCATCGCCGCTCTGGGCATCGTCCTGCGCGGCGCGAGCTTCGCGTTCCGCAAGGCGGTCGTCAGCCTGGGGCACCGACGCGCGTTCGGCGGAGCCTTCGCGCTCTCGTCGGTGCTCGTGCCGTACTGCATGGGCGCCGTCGCGGGCGGCATCGCGTCGGGCCGCGTGCCGGCCGGCGGCAAGGCAGGCGACCCCGTGGACAGCTGGGTCAACCCGACGTCGGTCGTCGCCGGCGTCCTGGCGGTGGCTCTGGCCGGCTACCTGGCTGCCGTCTACCTCGTGTGGGACGCACGCCGGATCGACGACGGCATGGTCGACTACTTCCGCCGGCGAGCCCTCGGCGCGGCGGTCGTCGCCGCCGTCACGGCGGTCGTCGGGTTGTTCGTCGTCCGTGCAGATGCCCGTTATGTCTTCGACGGGCTGACGTCCCGAGCGCTGCCGCTGGTGGTCCTGAGCGCGGCGTCCGGGGCTGGTGCGCTCGTGCTCCTCGTCCGCGATGCCTCGCGCGGCGCCCGGGTCGCCGCCGCGGGCGCCGTGGCCGGCGTGATCGGCGGCTGGGGCGTGGCCCAGTGGCCGTACCTGCTGCCCCAGAGCTTGACCGTCGCGGCTGCCGCCGCGCCCTCCGGAACCCTGGGGGCGCTGGTGGTGGCGGTGGTCCTGGTCATCCTCATCGTGCTGCCAGCCATGGCGCTGCTCTACGTCCTCGACCAGAAGCACCTGCTGCCGGAGGAAGGTGTCGAGGATGTCGGTGACCGGTCCCCGACCGGCCCGCCGGACGAGGATGAACGTCGACCACACTCGTCTGCCCGGGGTGATGCAGGCGCCCAGCCCCCTGGCGATCGTGGACGAGATGGTTGACAACGTCTTGGTTCTTGGCGGTGGGCTCGCGGGCGCGGCGGCCGCGCATCGGCTCGGCGACGAGGGCATCCCCGTCACGCTGGTGGACCGCAACGACTACCAGCAGTTCCAGCCGCTGCTCTACCAGGTGGCCACCTCACAGCTGCCGGCGGAGGACATCGCCCGACCGCACGGCGCGATCTTCCGGAAGTACCCCTCCGTGGAGGTGCTGACGGCGGAGGTCGCCGGCGTCGACCTGTCCGATCGGGTCGTGCGACTGTCCGACGGCCGCACCGTGACCGGGTCCCACCTGGTCCTGGCGGCCGGCGCCCGGCCGAACTTCTTCGGCGTGCCGGGCGCGGCCGAGCACGCCTTCCCGCTCTACTCGGTCGCCGATGCCGAACGACTGCGTCGCCACCTGCGTCGTCTGCTGCAGGATCGGGAGACCCCGTCGGACCAGGACGACGGCAGTCTCGACGTCGTGGTGGTCGGCGGCGGTCCGACCGGGGTCGAGACCGCCGGCGCGCTCGCAGAGCTGATGGACGCCCTGCACGCCACGGGTCGACTCGACCGACCGGGGCAGATCACCATCGTCGACCGCGGGTCCTCCCTGCTCGCCCCGTTCCGCGGGAAGTCGCGCCGGTACGCGCTCAAGAGGCTGACCAAGGCCGGGGTCACGCCCCGGCTCGGCACCGGCGTCACGGCCGTGCACGACGATCGTGTCGAGTTCGACGACGGGACGACGATCAGGGCGCGGACCGTCGTGTGGGGCGGCGGGGAGTCCGGCTCCGAGATCGTGCAGGGGGCCGGCCCCAAGACCGGCCGTGGTGGACGGCTCGACGTACTCCCGGACCTCACGGTCGACGGCTACCCCGGTGTGTATGCCGTCGGCGACGTGGCCAACATCCCCGCTGACAAGCGGGCCACGCTCCCTCAGCTGGGATCAGTGGCTCAGCAGTCAGGTCGCTGGGCGGCCGAGAACATACTGCGCGAGCGGTCCGGGAAGGGCACGGAGCCCTTCCGGTACAAGGACAAGGGCATCATGGCGATGATCGGCCGCAACGCGGCCGTCGCCGAGGTCGGAAAGCGCCGCCATCAGGTGGACGGCCCGGTCGCCTTCGCCGCGTGGCTCGGGGTGCACGCGATGCTGCTCAGCGGCGCACACAGCAAGACCGACGCATTCCTGTCGTGGGGCTGGGACTACTTCGACCGCGATCACGCGGCCACGGTCGAGGCCTCGACGACGCCACAGCGCATCGCCTGGGGTGACGACGCTGCCGATGTCCCGCACATCAAGGTCGACGAGGCAGGCTCGCCGACCGCACACGACCGCACTACCTGAGGAGGACACCATGGCCGACGAGTACGACGTCATCATCGTGGGGTCGGGCGCGGGTGGTGGCACCCTGGCGCACCGGCTTGCACCATCAGGCAAGCGGGTCCTGCTCCTGGAGCGCGGGGACTGGCTGCCACGGGAGCCCCAGAACTGGGACGCCAAGGCGGTCTTCGTCGACAACCGCTACGTCTCCAAGGACACCTGGTTCGACAGCGAGGGCAAGGCCTTCCAGCCCCAGATCCACTACTTCGTGGGCGGCGCGACGAAGTTCTACGGCGCCGCGCTGTACCGCCTGCGCGAGCGCGACTTCGGTGAGCTCAAGCACCACGGCGGCATCTCCCCGGCGTGGCCCATCGACTACCACGTGCTGGAGCCCTACTACACCCAGGCCGAGCAGCTGTACCAGGTGCATGGCGCCCGCGGGGAGGACCCGACCGAGCCGCCGTCGTCAGCGCCGTACCCGTTCCCGCCGGTGTCGCACGAGCCGCGCATCCAACAGCTGTTCGACGACATGGCGAAGGTCGGGCTGCATCCGTTCCACGCACCCTGCGGCGTCATGCTCAACGAGGCCGAGCCGGCGTTCAGCGCCTGCATCCGGTGTGCCACGTGCGACGGCTTCGCCTGCCTCGTCCACGCCAAGTCCGACGCCGACGTCATCGCGGTTCGCCCCGCGCTGCGCCACAGCAACCTGACCCTCGTCCGCAACGCGTACGTCCGCAAGCTCGAGACCGACGGCTCGGGCCGGACCGTGACCACGGTCGTCGCGGACGTGGACGGCGCCGAGCAGCGCTTCACTGCGGACGTGGTCGTGGTCTCGGCGGGTGCGGTCAACTCGGCCAAGCTGCTCCTCGCCAGCGCGAACGACCGGCACCCGAACGGGCTCGCGAACGGCTCGGACCAGGTGGGGCGCAACTACGTCTTCCACAACAGCCGCGCGTTCCTGGCGGTCTCGACCGAGAAGAACGACACGCGCTTCCAGAAGACGCTCGGTGTCAACGACTTCTACTTCGGCGACCCGGACTTCGACTACCCGATGGGCAACCTGCAGATGGTCGGGAAGTCGTCAGCGCCGATGTACCGCGGGGAGAAGCCCATCGAGTCGGCTCTGGCCCCGACCTTCGTGCTCGGCGACGTCGCGGAGCATGCCGTCGACTTCTGGCTGTCGGTCGAGGACCTGCCCGACCCGGACAACCGGGTGACGCTCGATCGCGACGGACAGGTCGTGCTCAGCTACACCTCGAACAACCAGGAGCCGATGGAGCAGCTCTACCACCGGGTGAAGAAGCACCTCAGCCACCTGGGCATGCACCCGCACCACCTGATTCCGCGCGACGTCTACATGAAGAACGACATCCCGGTGGCCGGCTGCGCCCATCAGGCCGGCACGGTGCGGTTCGGCGCCGACCCCGCGACGTCGGTCCTGGACACCGACTGCAAGGCCCACGAGCTCGACAACCTCTACGTCGTCGACACGAGCTTCTTCCCGAGCATCGGTGCGGTCAACCCGGCACTCACGGCCATGGCCAACGCCTTGCGTGTCGGCGACCACCTGCTGGCCAGGCTCGGCTGAACGCGACACGCCGGCCGTTCGAGGCTAGGTCGGCAGCCAGGGCTTCCGCCACCCGCCGAAGCCGGAGGTGACACCGTCGGCGGCCGACGGGCCCCACGAGTCCCGGGGCGTAGGCGTGGACCGGTGGCGGGTCGTCCAGCAGCGGCTGCATGATCCGCCAGGTCTCCTCCACCCCGTCCTGGCGGGTGAACCGCGTGCTGTCACCGGTCATGGCGGCGTGCAGCAGGACCTCGTAGGGGGTGCGGCCCTCACCGCCCTCGGCCGCGAACTCCATGTCGAGCTCGATGGGAGCGATGCGCCCGACGTCGGCGCGACGCGCGTCGATCTGGATCTTGAGCCCCGTCGACGGGTCGAGCTTGACGACCAGCTGGTTCGGCTCAGGTCGGTCTGCACCGCGCTTGAATCCGAGTCGAGGTGGGCGTTTGAAGACCAGCCGGAGCTCGGTCTGGGTCGCCGGGAGTCGCTTCCCGGTGCGGATGAAGAAGGGCACGCCGGCCCAGCGCCAGTTCTCGATGTCCAGGCGCAGCGCCGCATAGGTCTCGGTGGTCGAGTCGGGAGCCACCCCCTCGATGCCGAGGTAGCCGTCGTACTGGCCCCGGACGTAGTTCGCCGGGTCCGCCTCGACCACCGCACGGAAGAGCGCGACCTGGGACTCCTTGACGGTGGTCGGGTCGCCTCGCGAAGGCGGCTCCATCGCGGCGGCTGCCACCACCTGCATGAGGTGGTTGACGACGACGTCCCGCAGGGCACCCACGGGGTCGTAGAAGTGACCGCGATCCTCGACGCCGAAGCTCTCGGCCATCGTGATCTGGACGCAGTCGATGAAGGCGCGGCTCCACAGCGGCTCGAGGATCGCGTTGGCGAAGCGGAGGGTGAGGATCTCCTCCAGACCCATCTTCCCCAGGTAGTGGTCGATCCGGTACAGCTGCGACTCGTCGACGTACGTGTGCAGCTCCTCCGCCAGCGCACGCGCCGAGTTCTGGTCGTGCCCGAAGGGCTTCTCGATGACGACACGTGCGTGCTCGGTCAGGCCCGCCTCGGACAGGCGCTTCACAACCGGCCCGAACAGGAAGGGTGGGATCTCGAGGTAGAAGACGGGCATCTCCGCCCCTTTGATGGCCTCCCCGACGCGGGCATAGGTCGCGGCGTCCGTGAAGTCGCCGCTCACGTACGAAAGCCGTGCCGCGAAGCGGTCGAAGACGGCCTTGTCGAGGCGCTCGCCCGTCCCTTCGATCGACGTTCGCGCACGCTCGACCAGGTCGTCCACCGTCCAGTCGTCCGCGGCGACGCCGACGATCGGGCAGTCCAGCTGGCCGCGCGCCTCCAGCCGGTACAGCGACCGGAAGGTCATGACCTTCGCCAGGTCACCTGTGATTCCGAAAACCACGAGAACGTCAGCCGACGTCGTCTCATCGCTCTTGGTCGTTGTCATCGGTAACCTCCACCTCCGTTCGCGCGCTCGGCGCCAAGGACTGGCGCCAGGCCGATCCACACGGTCCGTGCCGGGGGGCAACCCGACCACAGTGGGCCATGCCTCGGGACCGTTGCGTCGTCCGTTCCGGATGACTTGTCGAACGGTCGGTGGCGTCCTCGGCCCGGTTACCTGCGCGTGGGCTTCGGTTCGGTCGCGCCGGCAGGTGCCGGTGTGAGCCGTGCCGAGACGACGTACGACGTCACCACGCCGACGATGATCAGCGGTGTCAGGGTGATCGCGTCGTTGATCAGCAGCAGCGAGGGGAGCAGCACCGACACCAACGGCATTCCGAGCATCGCCACGCTCATGGCGCCGACCCCGATCCCGACTCCCGCAACCATCGACAGGCCCGGGAGCTGCGAGGCAAGGATTCCGAGTGCTGCCCCGACGAACATGCCCGGGAACACCGGTCCGCCGCGGAAGCAGCTGAGCGAGAGGGCGTAGCCCACGCTCTTGCAGACCACCAGCGCGATCAGCGCTCCCGCTGACCAGCTCGATGCCTCGTGCACGAGATCAGGCAGCTGGTCCTGACCGGAGAAGAGCACGAATGACGCGTCCTTGCCCGTCATGGCTTCGAACGCGATGGCCGTGAGCGCGACCAGCACCCCGACCGCGGGGGTGAGCGCGACCTGGCGGCGTTCGACGACCGGCTGCAGGGCCAGCCCGCCGCGCTTGATCAGCCGGCCGAGGAAGGCCGCCACGATGCCGATCACGATCGCCCAGAGGAACTCGGTGAGCGTCGGACTGGAGGAGGACGGGATGTCCGGTATCGCCAAGGAGAAGCTGCCCAGCCCGGTCCAGTTGTCCAGGCCGACGAAGATCAGTGCCCCGATGCCGGCCGCCAGTAGTCCGGGGACGAGCACCACACCCATCATCGTCCCGGCCAGGCCGGCCGCCTCCATGAGAAGGAAGGCGCCGGTGATGGGCGAGCCGAGCAGGGTGGAGATGGCCGCGAAGCTGCCGGCGCCCGCGATCACCGCGACGGCGGCCTGTGGGGCGTCCTTCTTCACGAGCCGTACCGCGAGCACCCCGAGTCCGCTGCCGATGGCGATCAGGGGTGCCTCCGGCCCGAGGACGGCTCCCAGGCTCAGCGTCGTCAGCGAGGCTATGACGATCCCAGGGAGGTCCCGCGGGTCGGTCGCCCCGCCGGCCTTGAAGCCTTCAGCCGGCTTGTGTCCGGCGGTGCCGTGCAGGTACTTCAGGGTCAGCCCGACGATCAGACCGCACAACAGCAACGGGAGCACCGGCCACCAGAGCGGCGCGGACCCGAGGCCCAGGTCCTCGGGAAGGCTGGCGAACACAAAATGCTGGGCCTTGCTCACGAACGCGAGGAAAAGGTAGGCGACGACGGCGACCGGGACGCCGACCACGGCGGCGAGCACGAGAAGTGTCAGGTAGTTCCGGCTTCTGAGCAGCTCGTACGGGTCCGGTCTCGAAGGGCCGTTTGCGGAGGCTGTGGGCGTCTCCACCGTTGGCCCCTCCCGACGGCTCGGGTCGTCTCCCATGGCTCGCATCCTCCTGGTGCGGGAGTGAGCCCGAGCCTGCACGTCCCTCGTAGTCCGTACCAGAACGCCCGCAGTGCACCAACCGCCAGCGCCCGAGACGGAATCCCTCACCCGGCGCCGGCTCACACCGGCCGCTGGCACTCGAGTCACAGTACCTCTGCCGGGCGCTCGTCACAGGTCGACAAGGGACAGTGCCCAGAAGGGGCGGTTACGCCCGGGGGCCTCGGCTACCGGTGCCGTTCCCGACCGACGCTGAAGGCAGTGCGGAGAACAGGTCGGGCTCGTCGACCACCTGTCCCGGCCGCGAGTCGGGATGGCTGACCATGGAACCGGCGAACCCGGGACCCGGGCTGGGTGCGGTGCGTTCCTTCCACGACGCAGCCGCGCCGTTGGCCAGCCGGTCCGCCGCCTCGTTCAGCTCGTGGCCCGAGTGTCCCTTCACCCATTCGAACGTGACTCGGCGACCGCGCATCGCCTCGTCGAGGGCCTTCATGATCTCGACGTTGAGGACGGCCTTCCCGTCGCCCTTCCGCCACCCTCGCCGCTTCCAGTTGGGCATCCACTTGGTGATCGAGTTGATGACGTAGGTGCTGTCGCAGTAGACGAGAAGGTCGTCGTCCAGGTGGGCGGTCTGCTGGAGCAGGTCGAGCACGGCGGTCAGCTCGGCCATGTTGTTCGTGCCGTGGGCCCAGCCTCCGACCGCCCAGCACTCATCGTCGACGTACCAGCCCCAGCCGGCGGGGCCGGGGTTGCCGAGCGCTGAACCGTCCGCTGCCGCAATGATCGTCACGGACCGCATCCTGCCATCCCGGCAGGCCCGCTCATGTCGGGAGTTGCTCAGCGCGCACTCCAGGCACTCGTGGCGTCGGTCCGGTTCCACCTGGACGTCTTCGCGCCTTTGGGACCGCCTACACGCTCCCGACTGTCGAGGACCAAGGGGCAACCTGGCAGCCGGCCCCAGGGCAGCGTGCAGGACGAGACCGCCAGTCGGCTCGGCCGTCGAGATGTGCTCAGTAGCCTCCGCTCCCGCTGCTCGAGGTGCCGGCGGAAGGGGACGCGGTCTTGGTCACCCGTGCCCCGGAGGGGGAGACCACCCACCACCGGCCGCCGGAGAGGTTGATGCCCTGTCCGTTCGACTGGCCGCGTGCGTGGTCGCCGACGTAGGTGTACACCGGATAGCCGTTCGCGGTGAGCTGGCTGGACCCGTCGGTGCGTTTGATGCTGCCGAGAGTCGCGGTCACCGCAGCAGTAGCGCCGCGCTTGGCATCGGCGCCGGGCGCCGGAGGCCAGTACGTCGCACAGGAGCCCGTGCACGTCGAGTGCCCGCGCGAGTCCGGCGCGAAGACGTAGAGCGTGCGCCCGCGGGGGTCGACGAGCACCTTGCCCGCCGGCGTCTTGGCGACGGTGATCTTCCCGATGGTGTGCGCGGCTTGGCTCGGACTGCTGCCGCTGCCGTACGTCGAGCCCCCGCCGCCGTACATCGAGCCCCCGCCACCGCACGCTGCCAACAGCAGCAGGCTCGCACCGCCCAGGGCGGCGAGCGCCGTGCACCGGGTCGTTGTACCTGTACTCATAACTCCTCCTCGTGATCTCACGAGAGAGACACGAGGAGCCGCGGAGGTCCGTTCACCGTGCCGCCACACGACCAGTCCAGCGCCGCCTGGGGCAACCGGCGCAAAGCCGGGCCTTCCGACCAGGGGTTGCCGCTCCAATCACCGCATGCCCCCCAAGACGGACTCGCCGCCGCAGGCATTCTTCGCCAGCTCTCAGGTGCGTGGTCAGTCCTCAACACCTCGTGCTCACCGTGAGCACGGATCGCCGGTTCCCCCCGGGTATCTCGCCCGCTGAGAGGGAGACGAGTGACGACGCCACACGCACCGCCGGCCGACGTCGCCAGACATCACCGGTCCCTGCGCGCACCCGGGTGAGAACGGCGGCCACGTCGAGATCCAC
>CAVPRC010000012.1:0-407405 GCA_963707755.1 uncultured Actinomycetota bacterium
GGCTGCCTTCCTCGACGCTTGGGTCCCGGCGTTTACGGTCCGTTCAGCTCTCGGCGCTAGGATCGGCGCGACGCTCTAGCGAAAGCCTCCGATGGCCAAGGCCCGCGAATGACGACGGTTCAGGCCCGGCCTCGCGCCGCGGCGAACTCCAGCGCCGGGCGCACGCGCTGCTGCTGCTCGAGGTCGCCATCGCCGATCCGGAGCCTCGGCTGCCACAATCGCGCCTATCTCGTGCACCGGGCCCGTGAGGAGATGGCGCGACGCGTCGCGCTACGGGCAGCGGCTGTCGCTGCTGCTGCTGGCAGGCCGATCGGCCGACAGCCGGCCCGGAGGCGGTGCTCAAGGAGATCGTCTCGATCGCGCGCCTCTCGGTCCGGCCGACCGACGTCGTTGCACGCTGGCATGCCGGTGAGTTCGTGCTGCTCCTGCCCAGCACCGGGCTGGCCGGGGCTACACGCCTGGCTCGTCGCCTGTGCGCCGTCGGTCGCGGCGGCGCGGCGCACCGGGTGGGGATCCACCGCCAGCATCGGCGTCGCAACGTCACTCGGCCGGCGGGAGGGCTGGAGCTGCTGGTGCAGCGGGCGCGCAGGACTGGTCGAGGCGCGGGCCGCCGGCGGCGGCCATCGGGATCGGCTGAGGCGGTCGCCTGTGGCCTTGTCTGGACCGATCCGATGCCGACATAGTGGTCGGGTGCGCACCGAGCGGGTGCCGTCGACGGAGAGGTGGACATGGCACGGGCTGCGATCTCGCTGACACCGGCGGCGGCGAGCCGGGTGCGCGAGCTGCTGGCGAGCAAGGGCGACGGTGCGCTGGGCCTCAAGCTCGGCGTCAAGCCGTCCGGCTGCTCCGGCTTCAGCTACCAGCTGGATTTCGCCCGCGAGATCGAGCCCGGCGCCGAGGTCGTCGATCGTCGATGACATCAGGGTGGTGATCGAGCCGCGCGCGGTGATGTACGTGCTGGGCACCGAGCTCGACTTCGTCGAGGACAAGCTCGGCGCCCAGTTCGTGTTCCGCAATCCCAACGAGAAGGCGCGCTGCGGCTGCGGCGAGAGCTTCTCGGTCTGAGCCGCGGTCCGACCGTTGCCGACCGTCACCTTCGTCCTGCCCGACGGCAGCGCGCGGAGCCTATGACGTCGCGTGCCGGCCTGACGCTGCTCGACGTCGCCCGGATCCACGACCTCGCGATCGAGGGCGCCTGCGGCGGCTCGATGGCCTGCGCCACCTGTCATGTCGTCGTCGACGAGGCGTTCGTCGACCGGCTGCCGGCGCCCTCGGCCGAGGAGGAGGACATGCTGGACCTCGCGGCCGAGGTGCAGCCCGACCTCGCGGCTCGGCTGCCAGATCCGGCTGACCGCGGCGCTCGACGGCCTGACCGTGCGCGTGCCGCGCAGCGACCCTCCTGGGCTGGCCGTGACGCTGCGATCTGGGCCTCGGCCGTCGCCGCGGCAGCCGCGTCGTCGTCGCCATGTCCGGCGGCGTCGACAGCTCGGTGACCGCGGCACTGCTGGCCGAGGCCGGCTACGAGGTGGTCGGCGTCACGCTGCAGCTCTACGACCATGGCGCCGCCGCCGGCCGCAAGGGCGCCTGCTGCGCCGGCCGCGACATCCACGACGCGCGCAGGCCGTGGCCGAGCGGCTCGGCATCGCCCACTACGTGCTCGACTTCGAGGCGCGCTTCCGGCCGCGGTGATCGACGATTTCGCCACGGAGCTATGCCGAGGGCCGCACGCCGATCCCTTGCGTCCGCTGCAACGAGCGGATCAAGTTCCGCGACCTGCTCGAGATCGCACGCGAGCTCGGCGCCGATGCGCTGGCGACCGGCCACTATGCCCGCCGCGTCGCCGGGCAGGCACGGGCCGGAGCTGCACCGCGCGGCCGACCCGGCCAAGGACCAGAGCTACTTCCTGTTCGCGACCACCGCCGACGCAGCTCGAGTTCCTGCGCTTCCCGCTGGGCGAGCTCGACAAGGCCGCGACCCGCGCCCATGCGCGGCGCCTCGGGCCTCGACGGTCGCCGACAAGCCCGACAGCCAGGACATCTGCTTCGTGCCCACCGGCCACTACAGCGACGTGGTGGCGCGGCTGCGGCCGGACGCGTTCGAGCCCGGCGAGATCGTCCACGTCGACGGCCGCGTGCTGGGCGCGCACGACGGGCATCGCCCATTTCACGGTCGGCCAGCGGCGCGGCCTCGACGGTCGCCGACGGCGAGCGGCTCTACGTGGTCGGCATCGAGCCCGCGCACGCGCCGCGTCGTGGTCGGCCCCGCGCAGGCGGCGACTGTGCGCCGCGATCGAGCTCGCCGAGGTCAACTGGCTGGCCGCCGCCGGCGACCGGCGCAGGCCTGCCGGTCGAGGTCAAGCACCGCTACAACGAGCCCGCGGTCCCGGCCCGCCTCGAGGCTGCTGCCGGACGGCCGGGCCAGCGTCGCACTCGCCAGCGCCGCAGCCGGGCGTCGCCCCCGGTCAGGCCTGCGTCTGCTACGCCGGCACCCGCCTGCTCGGCGGCGGCTGGATCGAGCGGGCACCCGTCGCTGGGCAGGAACCGGGCGCCCGGCTCAGCGCTTGACAGCCCCGGCGCCCGCCCTAGATGACGCGGGCCGCGCGCGGCCCCCGGGCCAGATGCGCGTGGCGGAGTAGCTCAGTGGTAGAGCAGGGGAATCATAATCCCTTGGTCGGGGGTTCAAATCCCTCCTCCGCTACCAATAGAAATCAAATGTTTAGCCGTCAAAGAGAGTGACGCCTGGGCGGCGATTAAACGCTCCGGGTAACCGGGCGGGTAACGGGGTAGCGCGCGGCGCTCTGCCGCAGTCGCGCGCATGGTGCGATCCCCATCGAGTTTGCTTTGAGGTGATCACTAATGTCCATCTTCCGTCTGAAGCCTTTGGATTTAGGCCACCAGAGCTGGGAGGCATCCACCCACAAGGCGAATGTGTGGTTCGCGCACCGTCGGAACAGGACGCCCGGAGACTGGCCCACGATCAATTCTGCCGGGCCGTTGGGAAGACGCTGGGTCAGCCGGTACCAGTTGCACCGTGGAAAAAACGCCGCGCTGGTCGAAGCCGAGGCGATGGAGGACAGCGGCCATCAGGCCGAAGGGCCACCGCAGATCCTCGTGCCCACGGGCTATAGCTGAGCCGCCCATTGACCGCCGACGAGTTCGCCGAACGTCTCCGCCAGCTCGTTGGCGAGGCTGGTCGGTGGTCGCGGCGCTGAGATAACCAAGGCGATGCAGTCGACCCTCAACGAGTAGGGCCATGCAGCTCGCGCTGGCTGATTTGCCGGAGTTCCCGCCACGGCACCGGATCGGCATCATGGAGCGGGGCCTACCCTACGTCCCGACGGCAACGATCCGCTCGTCTGGTCCGGGGCACTGTGGAGCTTGGTGTCGCCTGGCGGCACGGAACCGCCGCCCTATCCGCTGAACCAACTAGGAGGCAGATGAGGCTCGGCTATTTCTGTCCGAGCAACTCCTCGACCGCGGCGCCCGCAAGCCGCACGCTCGATCGCTCATGCAAAAGACCAGTCACTGTGCAATAGTGCCGATACGCCTTTTACGGTCAACGTCTGGTCACCGCTCGTAAACAGCCACCCATCTTCTCCAGCATCATGGAAGGCACCGTTTGCGAAGGCTTGATCGGTCTCTCGAAAATCTATCCTGAGCGAGCCTGCTGAGATCGACACTCCGTCGTCGCCGCGTCCAATCTTATTGTCGTGATTGGTATCGAAAGCTGCAAACGTGGCATCGGGGCCGAGTCCAGTTATGGCGCCATTATCCAAGAGTCGCCATCCAAAGACGGTCAATTTGTCCTCACCGCGATGGAAATCGAGGATTGTATTCGCTCCCAGCTAAAACAAAAGGATTGGAAGTTACACCGCCGATGAAAAAAATATCCTCGCCACCGCCGCCGGTCGCGGTATATCCTACTCCTTGTAAAGAGTCATCGCCGGCATCTCCATAAACCCGGTCTGCATAACCAGCAAACGTTCTGTCGTTACCGCTGCCGCAATGCACGATATCAGCTTTTCCGTCACTGCCGCTGAAAATAAGATCGGACCCGCCGTTGCCGTATAATTCGTCCTTTCCAGAGCCCCCATTTATTTCGTCCGCCCCGTCACCGCCATAGATCAGATCATTTCCACCAAATCCTCTAATGAAGTCGCCACCGCCAAGTCCAAAGATCCTATCAGACCCTTCAGTGCCGACAAGTTCGTCATTGAACCGAGATCCGCGGATGAGCATCGTGGTCTCCTGAATACCCTCAAGTTGAAGCTTCACTTCCCGACTGTCCGAGCAAAGGCCACTGTGCACCTCCACGGAACGTGGGTCAATCAACGCTTCGCGAGGGTTATCTTCGGTGAGAAAGAGCTTGGGGCGGCCTAAGGGCGAGCAGCGAAGCCAGCGCGAACGTGATCACGGCGTCCGGCGCGGCGGCCTGGGCGGCTGCCGGCGCACGTGGAAAGCCGAGAGCGTGATCTGATCGACCGCGCTTTCGCTCGCGTCCTGTGGTGCTGGATCGCCGGCTGCCCCGCGATCGGGCTCATTCCGCGCTCGTCCAGCAGCTCGACGCTCCATTGCGAACTCAAGCCACGGCCCCGTGACACGGCCGAGGATGAGCCGGCAGCGCGCCCCGCCGGGCTGACGTAAGACGCGGGCATCGATCGGCGTGGTGACATGCGGCATGCTCCGACCGTACGAGAACGGATCAGGAACATGCACCGGGCTGGTCGATCGAGGTGTGGCCCGCGCGACATGCTTCATGTGCTCCGATCAGGACCATCGTAGTGCCGGGGCGGCGTCGTGAGAGGTGGCGCCGCCCCATGGGTCCCTGAGCTGCGGGGCTGGCGGCGAGTTGAAATGGCTGGGTGCTGCTGCGCCGTTGACCGCCTCGCCACCCTCCCCCAAAACAGCACGGCTGAAGGAGTGGGGACGCCATGGCGCGACGGATCGTGCGGGGGGTGACAGCTGGCTGGGCTGGTGGCCCTGGTGGGCTGCGCGCAGGGCGCGATCAGCCCCAGCTCCCTGAACGAGGGGATAAACATCAGCTATGGCACCATCGAGAGCGTGACGCCCGTCAAGGTCAGTCCGACCGGCGAGGTCGCCGGCAGCATCGCCGGTGGCCTGCTCGGGCTCGCCCTCACGGCGGGCCATTCCGGAGGCAGCATGATGCTCGGCGCGGCCGGTGGTGCCCTGGCAGGAGGGCTGCTCGGCCATGTGATGCAGGGTTCCGACACCGCCGACCAGTTTATGATCCGCCGCACCGACGGCTCCACCCTCCAGGTGGCCACCGAGCAGCGCGATCTCGCGCCCGGCGACTGCGTCGCGATCGAGCAGGGCGAGCACACCAACCTGCGCCGGGTGAACGCCGAGTATTGCCAGCCCGGCTCGCTGGTGACGGCGGACAGCAGCGTCGTGCTCGAGGAGCAGCACAATGCCCAGGTCTGCCACGAGGCCAATCAGTCGCTGAACAGCGCCCAGAGCATCCAGGCGATCGACGCCGCCATCGCGCGCGTCCGGGCGCTCTGCCACAACTGAGCGGCGGGGGTGACCCTGATCCCTCGGCTGACCCCAGCAGGGAGGTGTGACCCACGCTCTGGCATTTGCGTGAATTGGCGTTAGCAGGCGAAGGAGCGCGACTTATCATCACCGATGCGAATGCTGCCATGCGGGCGCACGACCGCGTACCGGTGATCGTGGCGACGAATGCCGCCCGCCGGTGGGTCGAGTCCGGTCCGCTGCCGGCCGAGCTGCTGGTGCCCTATCCGGCGGAGGAGATGACAGGCTTGGCGCGTCGGCGACGCCGCGAAGAACAGCCGGATCGAGCCGCATGCGGGGATGGCGGACGGCCGTGCCGGAATAGGGCGTCTTGAGGGTTTGGCCAACGCGAGGCCATCAGCGAGATTCTCTATTGACTCAGTAGACATTTGTCGCATCATAGGCTGATGGATGGGTTGGAAGGAGCGATGAGCATGGCCGCGAGCACATGCAGAGTCGGCGATTCCGAGGCCTGGCGCCTCGCATCGGGAATTGTGGGCCGAAGCATCGCCCAGCCGGCGGTTCCGAACCGCAGTTCCGATCCTGGTTGCCGACGGCGAACAAATGGACCTGTGCCGGGACCGTGGCGCCAGTCAAGGCCTCGGCCTAGGCTTGGCGCTCGGGCTCGGGATGTGGGCGCTGATCGGCTTCGTACTGGGCGCGGCATACACCCTAGGGGCCGCCTAGTAGCCCTCGGTCACCGTCTCCCCGATTGGGCCTCCTTCACCGGTCGTTAACCACGTGCGGCCATGCTGCCGTCCTCGGTTCCCGGAGGCGATCATGGCGACCAGCAGCCCGTCCGGCTACGTGCCCAACGTGCACCATCCCGAGGTCATGCGCTCGATCTTGGCAGGCATCGTCGAGACGGGTGACGTGATCGGCACGGCTGGCCCCGGGCGGACCGTGCTCGCCGTGACGGTCGACAACTGGGTGATCGACGAGCTGGCCGCGCTCGGCACGGACCTCGAGGACCGCGAGCCCGAGCGACGCGGTCTAGCCGCTACCTCGGCCGGCAGTAGCCCGGGAACGGCAGCTCGCGCGACGCCGGCACCTCGGCCGCCGCGTACCGCCCGCCGCTGAACCGCGGGCAGTCCCGCGCCAGCCCGGCGGCGATCAGCGCCTCGGCGATGTCCTGGCCGCCGCGGTAGCACCAGCCGACCCGCCGGCCGTGGGTCCGCTCCTGCGTCAGGTCGCAGACGACCGTCTCGCCCTCGATCAGCTCGACCATGAACGCCTTGGCCGCCTCGCCGCCGGGCTCGCCCGGCTCGCCGAAGTGCGCCACCTCGGGCGCGGCCACGCCCTTGAGCCGCACGTGGATGCCGCTCACGACGATCGTGTCGCCGTCGAGCACGTGGGCTCGGCCGGCCAGACGCTCGCCGGCCAATACGAGCCCTGCAGCGCGACACCCAGCACGATCAAAAGCTTGGCCACACCCACCTCCACTATCCCATCCACACACGCTCGGGATGCGGTTCATTTCAGGTTTCGCTGGCGGAACAGGGACTTTGTCCACAGTTCTCGGGAAAAGGGCGAGGATGTTCCTGGGGATCACGCGGCGGCCGGGACCGGAAATGGCGAGGCCGAACGCGTACTTAGTGCGTAATGGGCGAGCAGGCAACCCGCCTTCTCGCCTATCGCGCGAGGCGGCGTTACGTGATGCCATGCTCGCAGAACGGAGCACGAACGAGCCCGCCGTGTTCCGAAGTTGGGCTATTGGCCTTCTATCGCGCTCAGGCTCAGCCGCACGAGAGATCGCGTTCTGAATACGTCATTGAGTCCTCCCACGTGGCTGGCATGGTCCTCCGCTAGGGAGAAATAACCGCCATGCTGCCTGAGGATCGTGTGACCCGCAGCCGCTTGCTTCGCTGCGCACTACTCCTGCTGGACTGGAGCCAGGCGCGGCTCGCGTGCGAAGTCGGCGTCAGCACATCCACGATCTACGCCGTCGAGTCGGGCGCCTGAGCGCGGTCAGTCCGGCAGCCCAGAACGTGGTGCTCGCACTCGAGCGCGGTGGCGTCCAGTTCATCGATGCCGCGGACCCGCTCGGCCCAGGGCTGCGCTACTCGGCCCCCTGGCAGACAAGGCGCCGTAGTGCCTTCGCTTCCACCCCTCCGTCCTGAGTGCCGCCAGCCGATTGCGAGGGTCCACGCGCGCACCCTTCCGCGTCCTGTGCAGTCGGATCGCGGGCTCACCTGCGCTTGGGCTCTTGCTGGCGGCGTTCAGCAAGTCGACCGACCACCAAAACGCGGCGCCGGGGCCGACGACGAGCCGGCGGCGCCCGCCCGTCGGGCTGACGTAGACACGGATGTCGATCGCCAGGGCCCGTGCGACGATATATCCACCAGAACAGCCCAGGAACATAGCGGATGGATTGCCACTGGGGGCGCCCGGAATTCGTCAGCTGTATGTGCGCGGTTCGGGACCTAGATTGCACCCCGGGGCGGCGTCGTGAGTGATGGCGCCGCCGCAAACGAAAATGGGCCAAGCCGAAGCCGGCCCCCATACCCTGGGGCCGTTGAGAACGAACCTCGCGGAGGATTGTGAACCATGGCCGATTTCACGGTCACCACTATCGCCGACACGATTGATCCGAATGACGGTGCGCTGAGCTTGCGCGAGGCCCTGGCCCTGGTGGATGCCGACGCCGCCACGGCTGACACGGTCATCTTCGACGGCTCGGTTCAGGGCGGCCGGATCGTGCTCGCGGGCAGCCAGCTGACCGTCGGCTCGGACGTGACGATTGATGGCGGCAGCGGCGTCACCATCGACGCGCACCAAGCGAGCCGCGTGCTGCTGGTGCAGAGCGGGACGGCAGATCAGTCCAGCGATGTCGTGCTCCAGCACCTGACCGTCACCGGAGGCCGAACCACGGGCGATGACGGCGGCGGCATCCATGCCGGCGACTACACGACCCTGATGCTCGACCACGCGACGGTCAGCGGCAACAGCACGGCGGGCATGTACGCAGACGGTGGCGGGATCTACGCCTATTCCGTGACGCTGACGGACAGCACGGTCAGCGGCAATAGCTCGGGTGAGTCCGACGGGGGCGGGATCGGCGGCAGCGATGTGACGCTGGCCAACAGCACGGTCAGTGGCAACTCTGCCCACTCGGGCGGCGGGATCTACGGCTATTCCGTGACGCTGACGGACAGCACGGTCAGCGGCAACGCTGCGGTCCTATACGGCGGCGGGATCTCCGGCAATTATATGACGCTGAGCAACAGCATCATCGCGGGTAATGGCGATTCGGGTCCAGCGCCCGATGTTTTTGGCTCAATCACCGCCAGCAATGGCCACAACATCTTCGGCAGCGACGTCGAGGAAAGCATCTCTGGCGACCTGAAGAACGTGCCGGCGGGTCTGCTGTTCGCCGGTGGGCTAGCCGACAATGGCGGTCCGACGCAGACCATCGCGTTGCGCGACGCTGCCGACAACCCGGCTTTGGCTGGAGCCGATCCGGCCACGGGCCCGCCACCGACCAGCGTGGCGAGGCGCGGCCGCAGCCGGATGGCACCGCGCCGGACATCGGCGCGTTCGAACTCGGGCAGACGGCGCCCGAGCCCGTGCCCCCGCTCAACCTGGTCGACGGTACCACGGGCGGCGAGCTCCTGCGCGGCTCGGCCGGTGCCGACCTGATCCGGGGGCGGCCGGGCGACGACCTTCTGTGGGGCTTCGCCGGCGACGACGAGATCGTCGGCGGCTACGGGAACGATGGGCTGGTCGGTGGGCCGGGTATCGACCGGATGTCGGGTGGCGCCGGCTCCGACCGGTTCATCTTTCGCCAGCCAGAGACCGCGCCGCCGGATGGCCCGCGCTACGACGAGATCCTCGACTTCCGCCGCGCCGAGCACGACCAGATCGACCTCCAGCCGATCGACGCCCGCATCGGCCTGGCCGACGACCAGGCGTTCGTCTTCATCGGCCGGCAGGCGTTCGCCGAAGCCGGCCAGCTGCACTACCGGGCGACAGCCGACGGCGATTTTCTGGTCAGCGGTAACGTCGACCGCGACCTCGAGGCCGAGTTCGCCTTCCTCGTCCACTCCGGGGCGGAGACGCTCGAGGCCGGCGACTTCCTGTTGTGAAGGCCGGTCACCGCCTGCCTGCCGACCTCGACGCCTCGTTCGGCCAAGCTGACACGGGTCGTGTCCCGGGTGATGGTGTAGCTCGGCGGTAGCGGAGCCGCTCGCGAGCGCGCCCACAGCACGCTGGCGAGCGGGCGGCTTCGCGGCGGTCATCGACGATGCCCGGTAGGGTTGGAGTGCCAACACCAACCTGACCGAGAGATCATCGATGACCGACGAGATGATGAGCCTGCGGGCGCTGATCGAGAAGGCTCCGGACGCCGACCTGCTGCGCGAGATGATCGGTTTTGCCGCGCAGCGGCTGATGGCGTTGGAGCTCGGCGAGCTGACCGGTGCCGGTATGGCGAGAGGAGCGGCGAGCGGCTGGCGCAACGCAACGGCTACCGCGAGCGGGACTGGGAGACCCGGGCCGGCACCGTCGAGCTCCGGATCCCCAAGCTCAGACCGGGCAGTTACTTCCCGGGCTTCCTCGAGCCGCGGCGCCTGTCAGCTCCGCTGACATCCCTCCGGGGATCGGGCCGGAGGCCCAATGGATATCGGCCCTTCGGAAGCTGAGACCTTCTGGACCGGCTTCCTGCGCAGCTCCGGCAGCGCGGCCTGCGCGGCGATCAAGCTGATGATCTCCGCTGCCAAGCATCGGCAGCGCCGATGCTCGCGCGCCGCAGCCGCACGCGTGGGCGCGCCCGAGGGAGGCCTCGAGGTCGCCGTCGCCAAACTGCTTCATGCCTCGTGGCAGCGCTGCCGGGTGCACTTCGCCCGCAAGAGCTCATGGCGCAAAGTGGCCGATCAGCTCAGGCCGACACTCCCGAACTCGCCGCCCTCATGGATGACAGCGGGACCGACGTGTTGGCCTCCATGGCTTTCCCAGCGGCCCACCGCGCCAAGCTGCACTCGGTCAACCCGCTCGAGCGACTGAACGGCGAGATCAAACGGCGCACCGACGTGGTCGGCATCTTTCCCAATGAGGCTGCGATCACCCGTCTGGTCGGCGCATTCCTGCTCGAGCAGTCCGACGAATGGGCCGTCCAGTGCGCCCGCTCCATGACGCTGGAAACCATGGCGCCACTCGGCGACAGTGCCGACGTCAGCCCGCCCGCCCTGGCCGCCTGACCAAACCGGCCCCGCCGGACATCACGGCGACCAACGCCAGCTACACCACGCCAGGGGACGCGATCCTGATCGATATCGAACTGAAGGTAAGCTGGCGGAAAGACGGCAATCGCGTTGTCAGTCAGGCGTATGTAACAACTGGACACGTCGACGAACTTGCATTCGGCGGGTCGACAAAATCTACTGGCGGCGTCGGCGCCTGATCGAGGGATGGATCGGGGATGTTTGTGCCTGATCTGGGGTGCGTTCGGCCGATTGGTTCCCCGGCGCCGGAGCCGGACGATCACGCCCGCCGCGCCAGCGCGGTCGGATTGGCGCCGAGCGGTAGGCGGTGTCCGCCCGGACGGCACTTGACGTGTAGGTGGCAGCCGAGCCGGGCAGGCCTGGGCCAACGTGGCGTCGATGATCTTGCCGTCCATGGCCAACACGCCGTGTTGCCGCAGGGTGCGATTGAACCGCTGACAGCGACCCTTGACCGCACCTGCACGGGTCAGCTGCTCGCGGATCGGCTAGATCGTCTTCGCGTCCAGCACCCGTTAAGGGAGCTGCATTGGTCGTAGCCCAGTCAGCAACTCCGAGCAGAAAAGGGGGTACCTTGGGGGTTCTGGCGCGTTGTGTATCTCACCGACGTTGGCTCACACCTCCAGGGGAACACCTGCCATGGCAGCTCGCTCGTCGCTCAGCCCGAGCTCTGGCGGCCTTTCGATTCAGCAGGGCCATCCCTCACTCGACCAGCTGTGCATCGACACGATCCGCACGCTGTCGATGGACGCGGTGCAGCAGGCGAACTCGGGGCATCCGGGCACTCCGATGGCGCTGGCGCCGGTCGCCTACACGCTGTGGCAGGACTTTCTCCGCTTCGACCCGGACGATCCGCAATGGCCCAATCGCGACCGGTTCGTGCTGTCCTGCGGGCACGCTTCGATGCTGCTCTATTCCCTGCTGCATCTGGCCGGCGTGCAGGCGGACGGCCGAGGCGGCGCCGCGGTGACGCTCGACGACATCAAGCGCTTCAGGCAACTCGACAGCCCCTGCCCCGGGCACCCCGAGTACCGGATGACCGCGGGCGTGGAGACCACCACCGGGCCCCTCGGCCAGGGTGCCGCCACCAGCGTCGGCATGGCGATCGGCGCGAGCTGGCTGGCCCAGCACTTCAACCGTCCCGGCTTCGAGCTGTTCGACTACGACGTCTACGCGCTGTGCAGCGACGGCGACATGATGGAGGGCATCTCGGGCGAGGCGGCTTCCATCGCGGGCCATCTCCGACAGGCGAATCTGTGCTGGATCTACGATTCCAACCACATCACGATCGAGGGTGCGACCGACCTCGCCTACAGCGAGGACGTGGGCAATCGGTTCGCGGCCTACGGCTGGGCAGTGCACCATGTCGCCGACGCCAACGACGCCGGAGCGCTCAAGTCGGCCTTGACCCGGTTCCAGGAGACTCTGGACCGGCCGACGCTGATCATCGTCCGCAGCCATATCGGCTACGGCGCACCGCACAAGCAGGATACCCGCGAGGCCCACGGGGAGCCGCTGGGCGAAGAGGAAGTGCGCTTGGCCAAGCGCAGCTATGGCTGGCCCGAGGACGCCAAGTTCCTGGTCCCGGACGGGGTCTACGATCATTTTCGCGATGGCATCGGCAAACGTGGTCGGAACTTGCGCGAAGCATGGTCGGGCTTGATGGAGCGCTACCGGGCCGAGCACGCCGAGCTTGCTCATGAGCTCGAGCTGATGCAGCGAGCACGAGCTGCCCGACGGTTGGGACCGATCGATTCCGACCTTCCCCGCCGACGCCAAAGGCCTCGCCAGCCGGGACAGCTCGGCCAAGGTGCAGAACGCCATCGCCCCACATGTGCCCTGGCTGATCGGCGGCTCGGCGGATTTGGCGCCCTCGACCAAGACGTTGATCACGGCCGAAGGCGCCGGCGAGCTCGAGGCCGGGAACCGTGGCGGACGCAACCTGCATTTCGGCATTCGCGAACATGCGATGGGCGCCATCTGCAACGGTTTGGCCCTGACCTCGCTGCGCGTCTACGGCTCCACCTTCCTGATCTTCAGCGACTACATGCGGCCGGCGATCCGGTTGTCCGCGATCATGGAGCTGCCGACGATCTGGATCTTCACCCACGATTCGATCGGTGTCGGCGAGGACGGGCCGACCCACCAGCCGGTCGAGCAGCTGATCTCGCTGCGCGCGGTGCCGGGCCTGATCACCATCCGGCCAGGCGATGCCAACGAGGTTGCCGAAGCCTGGCGGGCGCTGCTGCAGATGGAGAAACAGCCGGTCTGCCTGGTTCTCTCGCGGCAGCCCCTCCCGACTCTGGACCGGGAACGCTATGCTCCGGCCGCGGGCGTGGCGCGCGGCGCCTATGTTCTTGCCGACCCGCCCGAGGGTCAGGCGCCCGAGGTCATCCTGATCGGCACCGGCAGCGAGATCTCGCTCTGCGTGCAGGCCTACGAGGAACTTACCGCCAAGGGCGAGCGGGTGCGGGTGGTGTCCATGCCGAGCTGCGAGCTGTTCGAGCGGCAGGATGTGGCCTATCGCGAGCAGGTCCTGCCGCCGCACGTCACCGCGCGGGTCGCGGTCGAGCAGGCCACGACGATCGGATGGGAACGCTATGTCGGCCTCACCGGGGCCAAGATCGGCATGCACAGTTTCGGCGCCTCGGCGCCGTTGAAGGAACTCCTGGGCAAGTTCGGGTTCACGCCCGACAAGGTGGCCGAAGCCGCGCGTGAACAGATTGCCCTTGGGCGTGCAGGAAGGGAAAAGTCATGAATTCCTTGCAGCAACTAGGCGAGGTGGGCCAGTCGGTCTGGCTGGACAATGTCAGCCGCGGCCTGATCAGAAAGGGCGAGCTCGCGACGCTGATCGAGCGCGACGGGCTCAAGGGTGTCACGTCGAACCCATCGATCTTCGAGAAGGCGATCGGCGGCTCCAGTGATTACGATGCCGATCTGATCGCCTTCGCGCGGTCGACCAAAGCCAATGCCGTAGCGCTCTACGAGCACCTGGCCGTGGGCGACATCCAGGAGGCGGCCGACGTGCTGCGCCCGGTGTTCGATGCGGCCGGCGGGCGGGACGGCTTCATCAGCCTCGAGGTCTCGCCCTACCTGGCGAACGACACGCAGGCGACCGTGGTCGAGGCACGGCGTTTGTGGGCAGCGGTCGACCGGCCGAACCTGATGGTCAAGGTGCCGGGCACCGAGGCCGGGGTTCCGGCCATCGCCACGCTGATCGGCGAGGGCATCAACATCAACGTCACCTTGCTGTTCTCGCAGTCGTCCTACGAGGCGGTCGCCCTGGCCTATGTCGAGGGCCTGGAGAGATTGGCCGCGGCCGGCGGGGACGTGGCGAAAAGTGCCAGCGTGGCAAGCTTCTTCGTCAGCCGCATCGATACCGCCGTCGATGCCATCGTCGACCAGCGCCTCAAGTCCGCCAGCGGCGAGGAGCGCACGGACCTGGAGCAGGTTCGCGGCAAGGTCGCGATCGCCAACGCGAAGCTGGCCTTTCAGCGTGCCAAGACCCTGTTCGCGGGGCCGCGCTGGGAGCGTTTGGCGGCGCAAGGGTGCGGTCGCGCAGCGGCTGCTGTGGGCTTCGACCGGGACCAAGAACAAGGCCTACAGCGACGTGCTCTACGTCGAGGAACTGATCGGCCGCGACACGGTCAACACCATGCCGCCGGCGACCATGGACGCGTTCCGCGACCACGGGCGGGTGGTCGCCGACACGATCGAGGCCGACATCGAGGGAGCCCGGGCGACCATGGCGACACTCGACCGTCTGGGCATCGAGCTGAGCGAGATCACGACGCAGCTGGTGGTGGACGGGGTCAAGCAGTTCTCCGATGCGGCGGACACCCTGCTCGCGGCCGTGGAGCGCAAGCGCGCAAGCGCCCTGGAAGGGGCTCCGCTGCACGCCTAGTACGAGGCGACCGGCGCATCCGGCCGGCGGGGACCAGGGAGGAACGACAAGATGCAGTTGGGCGTGGTCGGACTTGGTCGCATGGGAGGCAACATCGTGCGGCGAGTGCAGCGGCATGGTCATGCCTGCGTCGTCTACGACGCCAAGCCGGAGGCGGTGCGGCAGCTGGCCGGGGAGGGTGCGACCGGGGCCACCGGTCTGGACGATCTGGTGGCCAAGCTGCAGGCGCCACGCGCGGTCTGGGTGATGCTGCCGGCGGGCGAGATCACCGAGCAGACGGTGCAGGCGCTCGCGGGCCTGCTCGAGCCCGGCGACATGGTGATCGATGGCGGCAACAGCTTCTATCGGGATGACATCCGGCGCTCCAAGACATTCGCTGAACGGCAGCTCGACTATCTCGACGTGGGCACGTCGGGCGGCGTGTGGGGGCTGGAGCGCGGCTACTGCATGATGGTCGGCGGCCCGACCGCGGCGGTCGAGCGGCTGACCCCGATCCTCGAGGCGCTGGCACCGGGGGTGGGCGAGATCCCACGCACCGAGGGCCGCGAGGGCCGCGACGAGCGCGCCGAGCGCGGCTACATCCACGCGGGGCCCAGCGGGGCCGGGCACTTCGTGAAGATGATCCACAACGGCATCGAGTACGGCCTGATGCAGGCCTATGCCGAAGGCTTCGACATCCTCAAAAGCAAGGCCGCGCCAGAGATCGCCGAGGAGGAGCGCTACGAACTCGACCTCGCCGACATCGCCGAGGTGTGGCGGCGCGGCAGCGTGATCTCCTCCTGGCTGCTCGATCTCGCCTCCCAGGCGCTGGCCGAGAACGCCACCTTGTCGAACTATGACGGCTCGGTGGCCGATTCCGGCGAGGGTCGCTGGACGATCCAGGCGGCGGTCGAGGAGGCGGTCCCGGCCGATGTGCTCTCGGCCGCGCTCTATGCGCGCTTCCGCTCGCGCCAGGATCACACCTTCGGCGAGCGCCTGCTCTCGGCCATGCGCTTCAAGTTCGGCGGCCATGTCGAGCAGCCGAAAAGCGGCTGACGCCGATGGCGGCAGCAACCGGCGGGCGTGCCAAGCTGGATCCGACCACGGCGGAGCCGGCGCCGCCCTGCGTGCTGGTGGTCTTCGGGGCTGGCGGCGACCTGACCCGGCGGCTGTTGGTGCCGGCCCTCTACAACCTGGCGGTGGCCAAGCTGCTCGACCGGCGTTTCGCCATGCTCGGCATCAATCACCGTGAGCTCTCCGAAGACGACTTCCGCGCCACTATTACCGAATCGGTGCGCAGTTTCGTCGACAGCAAGGGCGCCGGAGGCACCGCCGACCGGCTCGACGTTGCCGCCAGCGCATGGCTGAGCAAGCGAGCACATTACCTCACCGGCGAGTTCGAGGATGCGGCCACCTACCGGCGACTGGCCGATCGGCTGGGTGAATTCGGCCCCGAGGCCAACGCCAACATCGTGTTCTATCTGGCGACTGCGCCTCGCTTTTTCGGCGGCATCGTCGCGCAGCTCGCTGCCGCCGGGCTGCTCCGCGAGGCCTCGGGCAGCCATCGGCGGGTGGTGATCGAAAAGCCGTTCGGCCACGACCTCGCCTCCGCGGTGGCGCTCAATCAACAGCTCCTGGGCGTGCTGGACGAGCGGCAGATCTATCGGATGGATCATTTCCTCGGCAAGGAGACGGTCCAGAACATCATGGCGCTGCGCTTCGGCAACGGCATCTTCGAGCCCTTGTGGAACCGGGCGCACATCGATCATGTCCAGATCACGGCCGCCGAGGCCGTGGGCGTCGAGGGCCGCGGCAGCTTCTACGAGGCGACCGGCGCCTTGCGCGACATGGTGCCCAATCACCTGTTCCAGCTGCTGGCGATGACCGCGATGGAGGCGCCGAACTCCTTCGACGCCGACGCCGTGCGCACCGAGAAGGCCAAGGTGATCGAGGCGATCCACCACCTGACGCCCGAACAGGCGCGGTCCGATTCCGTCCGCGGGCGTTACGGCGCCGGCACGGTCGCGGGCCGCAAGATGAAGGCCTACCGTGACGAACCCAAGGTGGCACGCGACAGCCTGACCGAAACCTATGTCGCTTTGCGTCTGTCGGTCGATAATTGGCGTTGGGCCGGAGTACCGTTCTATCTCCGCACCGGCAAGGCGATGCAGGCTCGGCGCACCGAGATCGTGATCCAGTTCAAGCAGGTACCGTGCACCCTGTTCCGGGACGGATCACGACCGGCGGCGCTGGATCCGAATCTGATGGTGCTGCACATCCAGCCCGACGAGGGCGTGTCCTTGCGCTTCGAGGCCAAGGTGCCGGGGCCGGCAGTGCGCCTGTCCGGAGTCGACATGGATTTCCGCTATGCCGACTACTTCAACGCCAGCCCGAGCACCGGCTACGAGACGCTGCTCTACGACTGCCTGATCGGCGACCCGACGCTGTTTCAGCGGGCCGACAATATCGAGGCCGGCTGGCGCGCCGTGCAGCCGTTCCTCGATGCCTGGCGCGAAGTTCCTGACGATCTGCACGGCTACGCGGCCGGCAGCTGGGGCCCGCGGCAGGCGGATGGATTGCTGAAGCCGCAGGGTGCCCGCTGGCGGAACGAGCCATGACGGCATCTGGCGCTTCATCAGCCGGTCGACCGCGGCCGAGGCTGCTTCTCTCCGACGTCGACGGCACGCTGGTCACCACCGACAAGGTCCTCACCCAGGCGACGCGGCAGGCAGTGGCACGGCTCCGCGCGGCGGGCATCCGCTTCGCCATCACCAGCAGCCGCCCACCCGCAGGACTGCGGGCCGTGGTCGAAGCGCTGGCCGTCGACACCCCGATCGCGGCCTTCAACGGCGGCATGATCGTGGCACCCGGCGATGGAGGGAGGGTGCTGGCCGAGTACCTCCTGCCGTCGGATATCGCCCTTCGCACCGTCGATCTGCTGGGGCAGTACGACATCGACTGCTGGGTGTTCACGGCCGAGCGTTGGATGGTTCGCCGGCCCGACGGGCCTTACGTCGGCCATGAAGAGCGTACGGTCGGCTTCCCGCCCAGCGTCGTCGACGACTTCCGCCCCTACCTCGACGGCGTCGGCAAGATCGTCGGTGTCAGCGACGACTTCGACCGCCTCGAGTATTGCGAGGGCGAACTGCGGCAGGCGCTCGGCGAGACTGCCGCCGTCGTACGCTCGCAGTCCTACTACCTCGACATCACTCATCCGCGCGCGAACAAGGGCACGGCCGTGCTGGCGCTGGCCGAGCATTTGGGCATCCCGACGCGGGCCATCGCCACCATCGGCGACGGCCTCAACGACATCGCCATGTTCGCGCAAGCCGGGCTGAGCATCGCCATGGGCAATGCCAAGCCGGCGGTGAAGGAGGCTGCCGACCTGGTGGTCGAAGCGACCAACGAGCAGGACGGCTTTGCCGCCGCCGTCGAGCGCTACATCCTCGGCGACGGCAGTGACTGAGCGACGGCGAGCGCGGCGCTGGAGCGGGACCTGTCCGTCGCCCCGCCGCCTTCCGGAAAACGGATGATCAGGCGACTTGGCGCAGGAGGCGCCGTCGGTCCTCGTGGTCATGGGCGTGTCCGGTTCGGGCAAGACCACGATCGCCGCCCTGCTGGCCGACCGTTTGCAGCTGGCCGTTCGCGGACGGAGACGTTTTCCACCCACCGGCCAATGTCGAGAAAATGCACAGCGGCAGCCCGCTGACCGACGAGGACCGCGAGCCATGGCTGCAAGCGATCGCCGCCTGGATCGATCAGATCCGCAAGGCAGGCGGACACGCCGTGGTTGCCTGCTCGGTGCTGAAGCGGCGCTATCGCGCCCTGGTGATCGGCGACCGAGCCGACGTGCGGCTGATCTATCTCCAGACCGAGCGAGCGCTGATCGCGCGTCGCCTGGAGGCGCGGCATGGGCATTTCATGCCATCGAGCTTGCTGCAGAGCCAGATCGAGGCGCTCGAGGAGCCAGGGCCGGAGGAGAACCCGATCACCGTTTCCATCGCGCCAAGCCCTGAACAGATCGTCGCAGGACATTCTCGCCCGTTTGCCGTCGATCCCGAAATGACCGTCGCGGCGGACGAGCTGAAGCGACTTGCGGCCGCGGCAGCCGTGGCTCAGGTCGAGGACGGGATGGTGCTGGGCCTGGGAAGCGGCAGCACCGCCGCTCTGGCGCTGGAGTTGCTGGCCGCGCGGATCGCCCGGGAAGGACTTCGGATCGTCGGCATCCCGACCTCGAAGCGCACAGCTGCTCTGGCCCGGCACCTGGCCGTGCCGCTTGCCGGCTTCGCCCAGCACCGCCGGATCGACCTCACCATCGATGGCGCCGACCAGGTCGAGGAGCACACGCTCAACCTGGTCAAGGGTCTGGGCGGCGCGCTCTTGCGCGAGAAGATCGTGGCCGCGGCCAGCCGGCGACTGGTCGTGGTGGTGGATGAGAGCAAGCTGGTGGCGAAACTGGGCGCCCACACCCCGCTGCCGGTGGAAATCGTGGCCTTCGGCTGGCAAACCGTGCTGGACCGGATCGCCGCGCTGGGCGTCGCGCCGAAATTGCGGACCACCCTTCAAGGCAAGCCGTTCCGAACCGACGGCGGCAACTACATCGCCGACTGCACCATCGCCGACGGCCTTGATCCGGCCGCGCTGGAGCAGCGCCTGGCGGGCATTGTCGGAGTGGTCGAGGTGGGCCTGTTCATCGGCTTTGCCACCGAAGCAATGGTGGGCACGCGCAAGGGTCTGGAAGTGCTGAAGACATCTGGCGCACGTTCTGAATAAAAAATCGCTACCACCTGCGAGAAAGTCGAGCGTCACTCCAGCAAAGAGACCGTATTGCGCGCTGCATGCTAAGGATGATCAAAAATTCTCAAGTCGGAAGCCTGACCAATCTTTGACCTAGTGCGTAATCCTGTGATGATGCTCAGCTTAGCGCGCTGTTCATCCATGATTGATCTGAGGTATTTCACGGTAGGTCGGTTTCGGCGCCGACGTTCGCATTTTCCGATCAGGCTGCATCGGTGTCGTAGCCGGCGGCGGTGAAGTATTCTGGGAGAGTGCGAAGCTGCGGCGTCCCTGCCCTTGCCGCAGAATCGGATCACGAGCTTGGGTTGGCCTCTCGGCTTGCAGACCGCGCCTCGGCGTCGCAGGCTCGCGCCCTATGCGCCGTTCCGGAAGTCGGCGCGTCAGGGGAGGTCGCCATGTCAAAGGTGGTCGGAGGTTGCTTGTGCGGGGCCGTCCGCTACGAGTCGGCGGTCGAGCCGGCGCTGGTGGCGGCGTGCCATTGCACGACCTGCCAGAAGAACTCGGGCTCGGCCTTTTCCCTCAACCTCGGCATGCCGGGCGACGCGGTCACCGTCAGCGGCGACAGCCTCGTCACCTACGAGGATCGCAGCGGGGCGAGCGGGAAGCCGTTCTATCGGGGCTTCTGCGGACGCTGCGGCTCGCCGATTTTCGGGCGCGGGGACGCCTATGCCGGGCTGACCTTCATCAAGGCCGGAACTCTCGACGACCCCTCATGGGTGCAGCCAGCCTTGCACATCTGGTGCGCCGAGAAGCAGCCCTGGGTGGTCATCGAGGAGGATGCGCAGCAGGTGCCGGGCATTCAGCGAACAACCCGGACTTCAAGAAGGCGATCGATGCGATGCAAGCTTATCGATCGGACCAGTATTTGTGGTGGCAGGTGGCCGAGTATACCTATGACACCTTCATGATCCGATCGCGGACGCGAGGCTGATCACATTCGGACATCGAGTGTCGCTTCGCGTCCTATTTCGCGCGAAGGCCAGGTGTCCTTTGTCCGATATCCAGGTTCGCTGTAATCGCTTGAGCGAGTGGAGTTCGCTATAACGCTTTCGAGCGAAGTGGATGCCGGTTTGCGTGAAGAGAACGTGTCAAAACAATAATCTAGAGCTTCGCTTCTGACGCCATCGGAAGCGATAAGGCTCTAGGAACGAATCCTGAAGTTGCATCTATTGTCGGTTTGTTGGTGCTGGACCCAAATCGAGCGGCGCTACATCGATAATCGGAACCTCGATCTTGATCTTGTTGAGATCGACGGCTGTCGATTTGCCGAGCAGACTTGTCACGCTCGCGGGGACCGCGATCACAAGGACGACCATGATGATTTGCAATCCAATCCATGGCACCGCGCCCCAGTAGATGTCGGAGCTCTTCACCTCTCGTGGGGCGACGCCGCGCAGGTAGAAAAGTGCAAAACCGAATGGTGGGTGAAGGAACGAGGTCTGCATATTGACGCAGATCATAACGCCGAACCAGATCAAGGCCGCGTCTGCACCGACGATGGGAGCGAGAAGTTTCTGGGCCACCGGAGCGATCATTGGCAGGATGATGAAGGCGATCTCGAAGAAATCGAGGAAGAACGCCAGGAAGAAGATGAAGACGTTGATGAAGATGAGAAAGCCCCATACGCCACCTGGCAGCGATGTCAGCAGGTGTTCGAGCCACTCACCGCCGGATACCCCAAGAAACACCACCGAAAAACAGGTCGATCCAATCAAAATGAACGTCACCATGGTGGTGAGGCGCATCGTCGATTGATAACCCTGTTTGATGAGGTCACGAAGTCCCGGGATACGGACGGCTTCCAGACAAATCCACACGACTGCGAGATAGGTACCAGCGAACGCGATCTTGAAGACCAATCCATTGGCCACGAAAATTCCGACGAGTGTTCCGATGCCTCCGGTGATCGTGCCGATGATCAGGAGTTTTTGGCCGGTACTGCTGAAATCTTTGTGGTGAATGGTCGCCAGCACGATAGCGCCGACAGCGCCCATCGCACCTGCTTCCGTCGGAGTTGCAAGGCCCAACATCATGGTGCCGAGCACGACGAAGATCAGGACGGCGGAGGGAATGATGCCCATCAGGCACTTGCGCCAAAGCGGCCAGCCGGCGAGCGTGCGGGATTCCTTTGGCACCGAGGGGACGTGATCAGGCTTGACGAGGCCAAGCAGGAAAGTGTAGCCGGCGAACAGCGCGATCTGAAACAGCGAAGGCCCCCACGCGCCGAGATACATGTCGCCGACCGATTTTCCGAGTTGATCGGCCAGGACGATCAGCACCAGGGAAGGCGGAACGAGTTGAGTGATGGTGCCGGATGCTGCCAGCACGCCCGTGATGTAGCGAATGTTGTAGCCGTACCGCATCATCACGGGCATCGCGATGAGCGCCATGGCGATCACCTGAGCAGCGACCGTGCCGGTAATGGCGCCGAGGATGAACCCGACAAGTATGACCGAATAGCCAAGGCCGCCGCGGATTGGTCCAAACAGTTGGCCCATCGAGTTCGAGCATGTCCTCCGCGAGGCCGCAGCGCTCAAGCACCGATCCCATGAACGTAAAAAAAGGAATAGCGAGCAGCAACTCGTTAGACAGCACGCTCCCAAACACGCGCCCCGGTATGGCCTGAAGGAAATTTAGATCGAAGAAGCCAAGATGGATCGCAAGGAATCCGAATGAGAGCCCCACCGCAGCCAGTGTGAAAGCGACTGGAAAGCCGATCAACATCGCCAGAACCAGGCCGCCGAACATCATCGGCGGCATCATTTCCAGCGTGATCATTGAGTAGGCCTCTCGTATGTCGCATCGATCGTGACAACGCCCAGTAGCGCCGCGACCCGCTTAATCACTTCCGAGACACCTTGAAGCGCGAGCATGACGAATCCGATGGGGACGACGAGCTTGATCGGCCAGCGGACGAGACCACCGGCATTTCCTGACATTTCGCCGATCGCATAAGACTGCATGAAGAAAGGCCATGACAGGTAGCTGAGCAACAGGCAGGCCGGAATGAGAAGAAAAAGGGTTCCGATGAGATCAAGCCAGAGCTTGCCGCGCTCGGACAGGAGCAGATAGAAGATCTCGACGCGGACGTGTTCGTTGCGTTTGAAGGTATAAGATGCACCGAACATTACGAGGATGGCGAACATGTACCACTGCAATTCGAGCCAGCTGTTCGAGCTGTAGTCGAAGGCATATCGAATCATCGCATTCCCGGCACTCACCAGCACGGCAAGCAGCACAAGGATATTGCATAAGTTCCCAACCTTTTCATTGAGCCGGTCGATGGCCGTGCTAAGCGCCAGTAACGGACGCATCAATTTCCTCCTGGTGGCCGCCGAGCGCGATCACTGAAGCCGGACTTCAGAACCCCCAGTATCTCCGAAGCCGCAACAGCGGTTGTTTGTGCCAGATTGTGGAATACGGCGGCCTGTCGGATGCTGGCTACATGAAGGGCGTCGCACCATTCCAATGCTACGTTGCCGCAGTCAACCGGGCCGTTGGATGGTTTTGGGGTGTGGCGGACCACTGAGCGGTTATAGCGTTTTCGAGCGAAGTGGATACCGGTTCGCGTGGAGAAAACGCGTTAGATCAGAAGTCATGGAGCAGCTTCTGATTTCGTCAGAATCAGAAGCGGAAGGCCCCAGGAAATCATGACTTGGATAATAGCCTTTGAAATGTCATTGCGGGCATGGGGTGTCGGATCAAGCCCCACGCACAATGGATCACCGATACCGTCAACGCAGGTCCGCTAACCTTCGCCTCGGGATAGTGCCAGACGGGCGGCTACCCGCCGGTTACACTCATGTGACGGCTTACACTCGGACGGTTGTGACGGTCGATAATAAAATCGTGGCCTTTCGGCTTGAGGCCGATGGCGCGATCGATCGTTTCGTACAGCAGATCGTCGGTGGGTGATGCGCGGAGCGGCCGGCGCAGATCGGAGGCGTCTTCGTGTCCGAGGCAGGTATGCAGGGTGCCCGTGCAGGTGATACGGACGCGGTTGCAGGATTCGCAGAAATTGTGGGTCATCGGCGTGATGAAGCCAAGCTTGCCGCCGGTTTCACTGACCCGAACGTAGCGGGCGGGACCGCCTGTACTGTCATCGAGGTCCGTGAGGGTGTATTGACCTTCGAGCCGAGCGCGCAGCATGGATAGCGGCAGGTACTGATCGGCGCGGGACGCGCCGATATCGCCCATCGGCATGACTTCGATGAGAGTCAGTGCCATGTCTCGACTGTGCGCCCATTCCATCAGAGATGGAATTTCGTCCTCGTTCAGGTGTTTGAGCGCAACCGCATTGATCTTGACCGCGAGGCCCGCGGTTTGTGCAGCGTCAATGCCTGCCATGACTTTCTGGATGTCGCCCCAGCGCGTGATCTCACGAAATCTGGCAGGGTCAAGCGTATCGAGCGACACGTTGATCCGTCGCACGCCGCAATCCTTAAGCTCGTTCGCGAAACGGGCCAATTGCGATCCGTTTGTCGTGAGTGTCAGTTCCTTCAGCGCCCCTGTCCCGAGATGGCGAGACAAGGAGCGGATCAGAGACATCACGTTGCGGCGAACCAGCGGCTCCCCACCTGTCAGCCGCAGCTTGCGCACGCCCTTGGCGATGAAAGCGGAGCACAGACGATCAAGCTCCTCCAGCGTGAGCAGATCCGCCTTGGGCAGAAAAGTCATATCCTCGGACATGCAATAAAAGCAGCGAAGGTCGCAGCGATCCGTGACCGACACGCGCAAATAGCTGATGTTTCGGCCGAACGGGTCAACCATTTTCCGGGAGCCCGAAGTCTCGGCGGGGGCAGAACAACCGGTCATTTCATTTGCCTTGTTGCAACGGCGTAGGAGGTATTTGTTTGTTTTCTAATGTAGGCGTGTTCTGGCCGGGGCACAATGTACCGGCTCTGCTGCGGTGCGGAAGAAATCCATTGAGATTAACGCACCGGAGCAAGCCGAGACGGCGCGTGATCCCTTGAGGCGGCGAACCGTCTGGACCGTGTGGCGGGGAAGATCGCCCGCTACGGCCTCAATCGCGATATATCTCAGACCAGCTCGACCGGACCGATTGATCAGCCGGTTACGTTCAGAGTCGCAGCTTGCAGTGCGGCGACTGCGTCCGGCAGCTCCCTCATGTGGCTGATAACACGGTCGGGTTTGAGTTCTGCGACCGGGACTTCGGTATAGCCGAATGTGACCCCGATAACGGGGATTCCGGCCCGGTGCGCCACCCCTATGTCGGGACCTGCGTCACCAACCATAATGGTGGTTTGGGGGTTGCCCCCCGCACGGGCGATCGTTTGCCGCAAGATCGCGGGATCCGGTTTGGATACGCCAAAGGTGTCACCGCCACAGATTGCAGAAAACCGCGAACTCAACCCCAGTTGGTCCAGCAGCAGCTTGGCAAGCGCTTCCAGCTTGTTGGTGCAGACGGCGAAACGATATCCTCGCGCCGACAACTCGTCGAGCGCCTCGATAAGTCCCTCAAACGGACGCGATGCGTCGGCGATATGCGCCGTATAGTAGTCGATGAAGTCGCCCATCATCCGCGTGACCTCATCGGGTGTCGCCGAGCGATCCTCATGCTCAAGGCCACGTTCGATCATGCGGCGAACCCCTGCGCCAATCATCGAGCGGGCTGTCGGCAACGACACCGTGCGCAGGCCCTCGCGGTCCAAGACGAAGTTGAGCGCGGCGGCGAGATCGGGCGCGGTATCAACCAGCGTCCCGTCGAGGTCGAACACGACCATGGGAGGAGGGGAAGATGTCATGATGGTGGATCGGTATCCGCCTCCCGCCGGACATGCAAGGGTGAAGTGCGGCTGGCCTCGGCTCTCGGAAGGCTACGAAAAACACCCGACGCCCTGTTCCTTCCGGCCAAACGCCGCTAGTAACCATCCTGGAAATGCCTCGCAGCCAGGGCGAGGCCGCGCAAGATCGAGGTCCTCATGACGTTGGATGCATTGAAAAGACAGGCTGCGGCGCGTGCCCTTGACTATGTCGAGGATGGCATGAGACTGGGTCTCGGAACGGGATCTACCGCCAAGCACTTTGTCGAGCTTTTGGGCGAGCGCGTGCGCGACGGGTTGAAAGTTGTGGGCGTGCCGACATCAGAGGTCACGCGAGCCGACGCGGAGCGGTGCGGGATTCCCCTGACCACCCTGGACGACCTCGACAGGCTCGATCTGACGGTTGATGGCGCCGACGAAATCGACCCCGATCTAAATCTGGTCAAGGGCGGCGGCGGGGCGCTTCTGCGCGAGAAAATCGTGGCTGCAGCGTCGGACCGCATGATCGTAATCGCGGATGAGACAAAGTGGGTGGCGCGGCTGGGCCGCTTTCCCCTGCCGATCGAAGTCATTCCGTTCGGGCTCGCCGCAACGCGACGTGCGATTACGGAGGTGTTTGCAAAAGCCGGCGTTTCGGGTGAGCTGGTCATCAGAAAGGGACCGGATGGTCATGCTTTCGTCACTGATGGCGGCCACTGGATTTTTGATGCCCATCTTGGGCAAATACCCGATGCATCCTATCTGGCCGGACTGTTGAATCCGATACCTGGCGTCGTCGAACACGGCCTTTTCATTGGCCTTGCAGGCGTGGCGATGCTGGCGGGTGCGCAGGGAATTCGCATTGTCGAGCGGCGATAGCACCGCAATAAGGAGAATTGAGATGATGAGGTGTCTTTCAAAGTTTCTGCCAGCAGCGTGTCTTGCCGTGACGCTGGCGTTCCCAGCCCTTGCACAAGCTCAGCAAGCCAGCCAGCCGACGGCCGCCGCCGTCGCTTCGGCCAAGGAACTTCTGACGCTGAAGCACGCGGGGGCGATATACGCAAATGCCATTCCGGGCATGGTCGAGCGGACCAAGACCACGCTGCTTCAAGCCAACCTGAACTATCAGAAGGATCTCAACGAGGTTGCCCTGATCGTTGCCAAGTCGCTGGCGGGCCGTGAGAAGGAGATCGGCGACGGCATGGCAAAGATTTATGCCAGTCATTTCACGGAGCAGGAGTTGAAGGACCTCGTCACGTTCTACAAGTCTGCGCTGGGGCAAAAGCTGATCACAGAGGAGCCCAAGGCGATCGAAGCGAGCATGAAATACATGAACGAATGGGCGCAGCAGTTCGCGGATGTCGTCAATGGCGAATTCCGCGCGGAAATGCGCAAGCGCGGCAAGGAAATCTGAGTTCGGCTGGCTCCTCAGCATGGCTGATTTCGACGTCGATCTGATCGTCATAGGCGGTGGGTCGGGCGGCGTTCGCGCCGCGCGCATCGCCGCCGGGTATGGCGCGCGCGTCGTGATTGCGGAAGAATACCGGATGGGCGGTACCTGCGTCATCCGGGGGTGCGTGCCGAAGAAGCTATTGGTCTACGGCTCTCATATCCGCCACGACATCGAGGATGCCGCCGGTTTTGGCTGGTCGATTTCGTCCGCAACGTTCGATTGGCCGACGCTGATCGCTAACAAGCACAAGGAGATCGCCCGGCTCGAGGCGGCTTACACGTCTACCCTCGAGAAGGCGGGCGTGCGGGTCGTCAAGACGAGGGCGGTCTTTGAGGATGCGCACACGCTCCGACTAACGACTGGTGAGACGATCCGTTCGAAGCATGTGCTGATCGCAACAGGGGGCGCGCCCAACCACGGACGTGCCATTCCCGGCATCGAGCACGTGATCTCTTCCAACGAGGTGTTTCATCTCGCGGAGCTGCCGAAGCGAATTGCGATTCAGGGCGGCGGATATATCGCTCTCGAGTTCGCCTGCATCTTTGCCGGGTTCGGCAGCGATGTGACCCTGATCTATCGCGGCGATAATATCCTGCGCGGCTTCGACCATGACGTTCGCGCTCATGTCCGCGCCGAAATGGAAAAGAACGGCATCACGATCCTGACGGGTTGCATCGTCGAAAGGGTCGATCGGCACGGCGACGAGTTCACGTCTCATTTATCGAACGAGTTCGAGCATTGCCTCCGATCAGGTGCTGTTTGCGATCGGCCGGCATCCAAACGTTGCAAATCTCGGCCTCGAGAAGGCAGGCGTTGCCATCAACCCGGAGAACGGCGGCGTTGCCGTTGACGGCTTTTCGCAAACGAACGTACCGCATATCCATGCGGTCGGCGATGTCACGCATCGCTTCAACCTGACGCCGGTTGCCATCCGGGAAGGGCACGCGTTTGCGGATACGGTGTTCGGGAACAAGCCCACGCGCGTAGATCATGCGGATGTTCCGACTGCGGTCTTTTCCCAGCCCGAGGTCGGCACGGTAGGTTTGACCGAGGCGCAGGCTCGCGCGCAGTTCACCCACGTCGATATATACAAGACGACCTTCCGTCCGATGAAAGCGACATTGTCTGGTCGCGATACCCGTATCCTGATGAAGCTTGTCGTGGATGCGACGACGGATCGCGTGCTGGGTTGCCACATCGTCGGCGATAGCGCGGCCGAGATGGTGCAGGTTCTCGGCATTGCGATCAAAATGAAGGCGACCAAGTCCGATTTCGACGCCACCATGGCGTTGCATCCCACGGCGGCCGAAGAACTCGTGACGATGCGGACGCCCACTGAACGCCATGTGCGTAAAAGCAGCGAGTGAACGTTCGGACCAAACCCCGTGGGTATTGAGGACTTTGATCCGGCGACATACCTGAAAGCAGCTGTTGTCCGACGCCGATCAGGATCGTGGTCTTTCTCGATAAGTCGGAAGAAAGTATTCCTTTTATCACAACGCCTTGTGCGGCAAAACTTAATGCCAACTGGCGCGGCCCGACCGGTGAGTGTATATACCGGTCTTCATCCCCGTTAAGTGACGGTTTTTGCTCAGGAGTTGACCTTATGTCCGAGCGCTGGGCACCCGATAGTTGGCGCACCAAGCCCGTGCAGCAGGTTCCGGTTTATCCGGACACGAGGGTATTGCGCGAAGTCGAGGCGCAGCTTGCTACGTTTCCGCCGCTGGTGTTTGCGGGTGAGGCGCGCAACCTGAAGAAAGCCTTGGCCCGAGTCGCAAACGGCGAGGCATTTTTACTGCAGGGCGGAGACTGCGCTGAGAGCTTCGCCGAGCACGGCGCCAACAACATCCGCGACTTCTTCCGTGTGCTGCTACAGATGGCGGTGGTTCTGACTTATGCCGGCGCGTTGCCGGTTGTGAAGGTCGGCCGGATTGCCGGCCAGTTTGCCAAGCCGCGCTCGTCTCCGATGGAGAAGATCGACGGCGTCGAATTGCCGAGCTACCGCGGCGACATCGTGAACGACATTGCGTTCAGCGCCCAGTCGCGAATACCCGATCCACATCGTCAGATCATGGCTTATCGGCAGTCGGCGGCGACGCTAAACCTGCTGCGTGCCTTCGCGACGGGGGGGTTTGCCAATCTTGGCAGCGTGCATCAATGGATGCTTGGTTTTCTGAAGGACTCCCAACAGTCGCGCCGCTACAAGGAATTGGCCGATCGTATTTTCGACGCGCTCAATTTCATGCGCGCCTGCGGGCTCAATCTTGAGAGCCACCCGGAACTGCGGTCGACCGACATCTATACCAGTCACGAAGCTCTGCTGCTCGGTTACGAGCAGGCCTTGACGCGGGTCGATTCCACGACCGGCGACTGGTACGCGACGTCAGGCCACATGATATGGGTCGGCGATCGCACCCGCCAGCTTGATCATGGCCACATCGAGTATTTCCGCGGCATCAAGAATCCGATCGGGCTGAAGTGTGGCCCGTCGCTCAAGCCGGACGAACTTTTGAAGCTGATCGACGTGCTAAATCCTGAGAATGAACCGGGGCGCTTGACGCTCATCGGCCGCTTCGGCTCGGACAAGGTGGCCGATTATCTGCCGCAACTGATCCGCACGGTGAAGCGCGAGGGCCGTGCTGTCGTGTGGTCATGCGATCCGATGCACGGCAACACCATCACGTCGACGAGCGGCTACAAGACCCGTCCGTTCGACCGCATCCTGTCGGAGGTCAAGTCGTTCTTTAGTATCCATGCCGCGGAGGGCACGCACGCTGGCGGCGTTCATCTGGAGATGACCGGGCAGAACGTCACCGAGTGCATCGGCGGCGCGCGCGCGATCACGGACGAGGATCTTAACGACCGCTATCACACCGTCTGTGATCCGCGCCTGAACGCCGAGCAGTCGATCGACATGGCATTCCTCATTGCCGAGTTGCTGAGGCACGATCGGAACGGAAAGGTGAAACCTATTCCGGCGGTCTCTGGTTTCTGAGACGCCGGGCGGGTAACAAGCGTCCATGACCGAAACAACCTTCAAGATCACGCTCGGCCAATTGAATCCGACGATTGGAGACATTGCCGGCAATGCCGCCAAGGCTCGCGCGGCGCGCGCCCAGGCCAAGGCCGACGGGGCCGCGCTGGTGGCGCTTCCGGAGCTGTTCATTGCCGGCTATCCGCCCGAGGATCTGGTTCTGAGGCCAGCGTTCCAGGCTGCCTGCCGCGAGGCGATCGAAGGTCTCGCGCGGGAGACCTCCGACGGCGGTCCGGCCATGCTGATCGGTACGCCGTGGGTCGATGGCGGCAAACTCTACAATGCGTATGCGCTGCTGGATGAAGGGCGGGTCGCGGCGATCCGCTTCAAGGTCAATCTGCCGAACTACGGCGTGTTCGACGAAAAGCGCGTATTCGCGCGGGGGCCGGTCGGGGGACCCCTGAAAATTCGGGGCGTGCGGATCGGCGTGCCGATTTGCGAAGATACGTGGGTCGAGGAATCCGCCGAGTACGAGAACGTCGTCGAGTGCCTGGCGGAGACCGGCGCGGAAATTCTTGTCGTTCCCAACGGCTCGCCCTATGCAAAAGGCAAGAGCGACATCAGGCTGTCGATCTCGGTCGCGCGCGTGACAGAGAGCGATCTGCCGCTGGTTTATCTCAATCAGGTCGGCGGTCAGGACGAACTGGTGTTCGACGGCGCTTCTTTTGTGTTGAATGCCGATCGCTCGTTGGCGGCCCAGCTTCCAGCCTTCGAAGAAAGCATTATCACCCTGCAATGGACCAGGTCCGCGGCAGGATGGCACTGCAACGGACCTGTCGCGCCCCAGATCGACGGTGACGAAGCCGACTATGCTGCCTGCGTGCTGGGCTTGCGCGACTATGTGCAGAAGAACGGGTTTCCCGGCGTTCTGCTCGGCGTGTCGGGCGGCATCGACTCGGCCTTATGTGCGGCCATCGCCGTCGATGCTCTTGGAGCGGAGTGCGTCCACGGCGTCATGCTGCCGTTCCGCTTTACCGAGCAGGTCTCGCTCGACGATGCTGCGACGCTCGCAAAGGCGCTCGGCATTCGCTACGAGGTGCTGCCGATCGCGCCGGCAGTGAATGGTTTCGAGGAGATTCTCTCAAGCACGTTCGCGGGGTTCCCCCGCGATATCACGGAGGAGAACCTGCAGTCCCGCGCCCGCGGCACGCTTCTGATGGCGATGTCCAACAAGCTGGGTGCGATGGTGGTGACTACCGGCAACAAATCGGAAATGTCGGTGGGTTATGCCACGCTGTACGGTGACATGAACGGCGGCTTCAATCCGATCAAGGATATCTACAAGACCGAGGTGTTCCGGCTGGCAAGCCTGCGCAACGCGTGGAAGCCGGACGGCGCGCTCGGTCCATCGGGCGAGGTGATCCCGCCAAGCATCATCGCGAGGCCGCCGACGGCCGAGTTGCGCGAGAGTCAGCTAGATCAGGATTCGCTGCCGCCCTATGAGCTACTCGACGCGATTCTCGAGCGGCTGGTCGAGCGGGAGGAGCCGCTGGCGTTGATCGTCGCGGACGGGTTCGACCGCGATGTGGTCGTGCAAGTCGACCGCTTGCTGAACGCCGCCGAATACAAGCGTCGCCAGGCGGCGCCGGGCGTCAAGGTCACGCGCCGAAATTTCGGTCGCGACCGGCGCTATCCGATCACCAACCGGTTTCGCGATTCCGGTAAACCATTGCCGGCACCGGATGAGAATCTCGTCTCGCGGTCGGGGACGGTTTCGGCGGAAGCCTTCGAGGGATGACGGCTGAAATCAGAGTATGACCCCGTCCCGAAGGGCCGCGCCAGCGCAAATGGCAAACCGCCATCCAATTTTCATCCCGCTCTAATGCGCGGGTATGAACGTTGGCCCCACCGACCGGATCGGCTTGTTCGAGGGTGTGGAGGCGGTCGGCGCAGTATCCGCGGGGCTGGTCTGGGGTGCATCGGCTTTCGCCGCCGAGTTTTTCTTTTGCGAACTTTTGTCGCTGGTCGGCTGTGAGATCTTCCGCGCGCCGTCTTCCGTGACGATGATGTCGCCCTGCTGGGCGGCCGTCGCCTTGTCGTCGAGTCCCTTCAGCGCTTCCGCCCATGTCTGGCCCGCAGCCTTGCACGAGCACGACGGATTGAACTCCTGGCGGTATCGAAATGCGTTCGGCGACGATGAATAAGGCTGCCCGCTGGTAGAGACTGCCTGATTCATGTCCTCGCCGGGATTACGATACGCGTAGAGAGCGGCGTCTGCCGCAGGACAAAGATTCTTGCAGGTCCGCTCGTCGTCGGGAAACCGGCTCGGAGTGGTGGCGAACGAGATCGGAAAGTAAAAACCGTCGCACGAACGTACACAGACGGTCCTATAGGTTCCAGATTGCGCGCCCGAAATCGACCGGTGGCAGAATCGTCTGATTGTCGGAGTGGTTGCCAAACAGGTTGTCGAAGAAGGAACCCTGGTTCCTCGCGGCTGCCGCATATTGCGGGCCGCAATTGTTCTGGGCCAGTGCAATCAGCACGGAGCGGCGCTGACTGTCGCGCTCGGGGCTGGCGCCGTTGCCAGCCCGCAGTCGCTCCAGGTTGGTGGTGATCTGCTGGAGGTTGGTCCGCATGCGCTGGATCTGCGTGGGTGATCGGTCCGCATTGCGCCGACTGGGCGTTGAAGAGCTGAAAGAATCCTGAACTGTCGCAGCCCGTGCTCCTCGCTTGCGCGATGACGTGTTCGAGCTCGGCCTGTTGCCGGCCTGCTGCCTCCTCATAGCGCCGGATCTGTCCGGCTCGCGCAGGATCGGTACCGCCGCGATCGATGCTTGCGAGCTGCGCCTCGAGCCGCGGGCAAATCGGATTGACCCCTGGCGGAACGCCTTGCGCCAAGACATCGGCGGCCGCGCCCGCAACGCCGACGGCGCAAGCCAATATTCTTATCGTGCGGGCAAAGGAAAGGTCAGGCATGATCCGCCATCAGAGCGATCCCGGAGCGATTCTGCAAATTTGCTCTACGAAGAGGAACTGTCTTCCGCACAACGAGCCCATCGCGATGATCTTTCCGCAACCAGCGAGCCTGATTGCGTTGCGACACGCTGATGGTGCAGGCTGGATGCGTTACTCAGATGGCCGTTCGCCAGCGTGGCCGTGTCTTATCCGCTTCTCGCGGCAGCGTCACGTCGTTTCCGGGGCGCGAGTGTGGCGGCCTTGGGTGCAACACAGGTTTTCCCGCTATGAATCGGCGCATCAACGTTGACAGGTAATTGCGACGTACTCGTTGCAGCCGCTGTGCCGGCAGGATTTTGTGGACCCTCGAATCGAATCCGTCATCTCGTCAGGCCGGACGCGTCTGTAAGCGAGGGCCTGTGCAAAATCGCGTGACCGGCAGTAGGAATGCGCGGCGTGGGCTCCGCAGCTTTCGCCTTGGGCAAGGCACTGGTCAACGCCGTACCCGTCGGCGTGGTTGGCAATGATGAAGATGCGGCTGTCGGCGCATGCGGTGGCTGCAAAGAGAGCCACGCCTGCCAGAATGACGGGAAAAACCCGAACTGCGGGGAGAATATGCATGATGGGCCGGGAAAAGGAGAAGGTGATGGCGGAGTTCGCCACGGGGAATACGGGGCGATTTCGCGGCGAAATAAGGCGTTTGTGGGGCGCAACTTGACGATGTACCCCAGCTGTTCCATGTTGACCGGAATGAACGGTTTCCTCGCCATTTGTGGCATTTGCCGCGAGATTACGGGCTAGCGATTCGCTGGCCGAGGCCGTCTTTTCTCACAATAGAGCACTGGACGCCCGGCGGGTTGGAGCGGGATTCTATGGAACTGCGTCTTTACGATACGCTGACTAAGGAAAAGCGTGTTTTCACGCCGATCGATCCGTCGAACGTGCGGATATATGTCTGCGGTCCGACCGTCTACGACTTTGCCCATATCGGCAATGCGCGGCCAGTCATCGTATTCGACGTGCTGTTCCGGCTGCTGCGACACATCTACGGTGCCGACCATGTCACCTACGTCCGCAACATCACCGACGTCGACGACAAGATCAACGACCGCGCGGCGCGGGATTTTCCGGGCCTGCCGCTGAACGAGGCGATCCGCAAGGTCACCGAAAAGACGGCCGCGCAGTTTCAGGCCGATGTCGCCGCGCTCGGCTGCCTGCCGCCGACGCATCAGCCGCGCGCCACCGAATTCGTGGCCCCGCGTTCCGACGGCAAGGCTGACATGGTGACGCTGATCAGGCAACTGATCGCGCGCGGCCATGCTTATGAGGCCGACGGCGAGGTGCTGTTCGACGTGCAGTCGATGCCGGACTACGGGCTGCTGTCAGGTCGCAGGCTGGATGAGCAGAAGGCCGGCGCGCGGGTCGCGGTGGACGCGCACAAGAAGAACCCGGCCGATTTCGTGCTGTGGAAATTGTCGTCGGATAACGAGCCGGGCTGGGACAGCCCGTGGGGAAGGGGACGGCCGGGCTGGCACATCGAATGCTCGGCCATGAGCGCGGCTTATCTCGGCGAGGTCTTCGATATCCACGGCGGTGGCCTCGACCTGATCTTCCCGCATCATGAGAACGAGATTGCGCAATCGCGCTGCGCCCACGGCACACACACGATGGCGAACTATTGGATGCACAACGGCTTCCTGCAGGTCGAAGGCGAGAAGATGTCGAAGAGTCTCGGCAACTTCGTGACGATCAATGAGCTTTTGACCACGGAGAAGTTTGGTGGACGGAAGTGGCCGGGTGAGGTGTTGCGGCTGAATATGTTACGTACCCACTATCGCCAGCCGATCGATTGGACGACCAAGGCTTTGGAAGAAAGTGAAACTATTCTTCGCCGCATCTGCGGTAGAATAAAACAGTTTGATTATGTGCGTCGCGGAATGGCGGTGAAAGAACGATCGGGTCAACTGAACCTCTCACCGGAAATATTAGAGGCGCTCGTTGATGATCTGAATACTCCGTTGATGGTCTCGAGGGTTGGTGAACTCAAGTACGACGACGATTTTGATCAAGCGCTATTGTCCATTGGTATCGACGTATTTTCATACGCGCGTTGGCTGCGATCGCAGGAGCAGCAAGCAGGTTCGAACGTCGATGAATTAGTGGCCGCTCGCCTTGAGGCAAGAAAGCGAAAAGACTTTGCCGAATCCGATCGCATCCGTGACGAACTCGCTGCGATGGGCGTTGTGTTGAAGGATGGCAAGGATGCCGACGGCAAGCCGGTGACGACATGGGAGATCGCGCGATGACAAAGCCGGAGACGCCGTTTCCGAAACACTGGCGCTATTACATTTTTATCAAGTGGGCGGTGATCGTCGCGGCGGTCGTGCTGGTCGCCCGTCTGTTCGGAGTGTTTTGACGCGATGGGACAGGCGTTTCCCAAACCCGCGCTGCGGCCGATGCTGCCCGCCGATGTTCCCGTGCTGGCGGCGATCTTTGTCGCCAGCGTGGAGGAACTGACCAGCGACGACTACAGCGAGGCGCAGCAGATCGCGTGGGCGGGCGCCGCTGACGATGAGGACAAATTCGGCGCGCGGCTCGCGCGCGAACTGACGCTGGTGGCGACGCTTCAGAGTTCGCCGGTTGGCTTTGCGTCGCTCAAGGGCACCGATCACATCGACATGCTTTATGTGCATCCGGGCGCGGCGAGGCATGGGGTCGCGACCGCGCTGTGCGATGCGCTCGAGAAGCTTGCCGGCGCGCGCGGCGCCACGGCGCTGACCGTGGAAGCCAGCGATACTGCGGAGCGATTTTTCGCCAAGCGCGGCTACGTCGCGATGCAACGCAATTCGGTGACGATCGGCGACGAGTGGCTGGCCAATACCACGATGAAAAAGACGCTGGCGGAGGGAGGGGCGGCATGAGCCGCGAACGCCTCTATCTGTTCGACACCACGTTGCGGGACGGCGCCCAAACCAACGGCGTCGATTTCACGTTGCAGGACAAGCAGGTGATCGCGAAGATGCTGGACGATCTCGGCATCGATTATGTCGAGGGCGGCTATCCCGGCGCCAATCCGACTGACACCGAGTTTTTTTCGCAGAAGCCAGCGCTTCGCCATGCGCGGTTCACCGCTTTCGGTATGACGCGCCGTCCTGGCCGATCTACCTCCAACGATCCCGGGTTGGCCGCGCTGATCGAGGCCGAGGCGGATGCGATCTGCTTTGTCGCGAAATCGTCCGCCTATCAGGTCAGGGTCGCGCTCGAAACCACGAACGACGAAAACCTGGCGTCGATCCGCGACAGCGTGAGGGCAGCCACGGCGGTTGGCCGCGAGGTGATGGTGGACTGCGAGCATTTTTTTGACGGCTACAGGGAAGACCCGGTGTTCGCGCTGGCCTGTGCCATGGCGGCTTACGACTCCGGCGCGCGGTGGGTGGTTCTGTGCGACACCAATGGCGGCACCATGCCGAACGAGATCGAGGCGACGGTTCGCGCGGTGACGAGGCACGTCCCCGGCAGCCATCTCGGCATCCACGCCCATAACGACACAGAGCAGGCGGTTGCCAATTCCCTTGCCGCGGTGTGCGCAGGGGCGCGGCAAATTCAGGGTACCCTGAATGGCCTCGGTGAACGCTGCGGCAATGCCAATCTCTGTTCGTTGATCCCGACGTTGAAGTTAAAGAAAGAATTCGCCGACCTCTTCGAGATCGGGGTAACCGAGGATCGGCTTGCGGCTCTGACGCAGGCGTCGCGCACGCTCGACAATATGCTCAACCGCGCGCCGAACCGGCATGCGCCCTACGTCGGCGAAAGCGCGTTCGTTACCAAGACCGGCATTCATGCGTCTGCGATCCTCAAGGATCCTGCGACGTACGAGCATGTCCCGCCGGAATCGGTCGGCAACCGCCGCAAGGTGCTGGTATCGGATCAGGCCGGCCGTTCAAACGTGCTTGCCGAACTCGAGCGCGCCAATATCGCGTTCGACATGAACGATCCGAAGCTCGGGCGGCTGATCCAGGAGATGAAGGAGCGCGAGGCGGCGGGCTACGCCTACGAATCTGCGAACGCGTCGTTCGACCTCTTGGCGCGGCGCACGCTCGGCCGCGTGCCGGAGTATTTCGACGTCGAGCAGTTCGATGTCAACGTCGAGCAGCGCTACAATTCCCACGGTCAGCGCATCACCGTTGCGATGGCGGTCGTGAAGGTCAGGGTCGACGGCCAGCCCCTGATTTCGGCCGCCGAAGGTAACGGTCCTGTCAACGCGCTCGATGTCGCCTTGCGCAAGGATCTCGGCAAATATCAGAAATACATCGAGGGGCTGAAGCTGATCGATTATCGCGTGCGTATCCTCAACGGGGGCACGGAAGCCGTGACGCGGGTACTGCTCGAGAGCGAGGACGAGGAGGGCGAGCGCTGGACCACGATCGGCGTGTCGCCCAATATCATCGATGCGTCGTTTCAGGCCCTGATGGATTCGGTTTTTTACAAGCTGGTGAAGTCCGGCGCGTCACCGTAAACGATCCCGTTGCCGTTTAGTTATAGTCGGTCGGCGACGTCGGCCGGCATGTGTTTCGAGTCCAGCGTGCCGCTCGCGGCGATGCGGAGTTTCGGCAGGATGTCCTCCACGCGGTCGGCCTGCAGGACATTCACTGCGAGCGTGGGTCGGATGAAGGCGGTATCCCTCATATGAGCGAGCAGAGCGAGCAGCGGCTCCCAGAAACCGTCGACATTTGCCAGCATGATCGGCTTGCTGTGTCGTCCGAGCTGCTGCCAGGTGAGCTGCTCAACCAGCTCCTCCAGCGTGCCGACCCCGCCTGGCAGAGCGACGAACGCGTCCGAGCGCTCGAACATCAGGCGCTTGCGTTCGTGCATATCGCGGGTGACGATCATCTCCTGCGCGCGCGACAGCGCATGTTCGCGTGCGGTCAGGAAATCCGGAATGATGCCGGTGACGATTCCGCCGTGATCGAGGGTCGAGGTCGCGATGGCGCCCATCAGGCCGACCGAGCCGCCGCCATAGACCAGCCCGACCTTGTTCCGGGCAAGAGCTCTACCAAAATCAACGGCAGCTTCGACGAAATTGGGATTTGTACCGGGACCTGAGCCGCAATAGACACAGACCGTTTTGATGGTGTTCATGGAATCGATGTGGCCCAGAACAATTGCAGCGTCAAGGCTCGGCTATTGCCGGCATGGGGTCAAGTGCCTGCGGGTGGCCTCCGTAGCGAAAAGAATTGCCAGGTAAGGGTGCATGCAGCATCCAAACGCTCTATATGACCTGGATATATGACCTCGACTAGACGATATTTGCGGCTGCGGACGCCATTTCCGGGTTCAGGGCTAAGCGATGCCTGAGGCGGCTTTCCATCAGGCAACCGTGCCGGCGAAACCTTCAGCGGACCCCACCCGGAACGCGACCCTCGGCAGGGCGCTCTTGCATCTGTGGCCCTATATGTGGCCCGGAGACCGCGCCGACCTGAAGATGCGCGTGGTATGGTCGTTGGCGCTGTTGCTTGCGGCAAAAGTCGCGACCCTGGTCGTTCCTTTCACGTTCAAATGGGCGGTCGATGCGCTGAACGGCGTAGGGAGTGCGCCCGTGCAGCCCGAAAATTGGGCGATGTGGCTGATCGTGTCGCCGCTCGCGATGACGCTGGCTTACGGCTCCGTCCGTGTGCTGATGGCGCTGCTTACCCAATGGCGCGACGGCATCTTTGCCAAGGTCGCGATGCACGCGGTGCGCAGGCTGGCTTACCGGACGTTCGTCCACATGCACGAGCTGTCGCTGCGGTTTCATCTCGAACGCAAGACCGGCGGGTTGACGCGCGTGCTCGAGCGGGGTCGCAACGGCATCGAAGAGATGGTGCGGCTCGTCATCCTTCAGCTTGTTCCGACGGCGGTCGAAGTCGGATTGCTCACGGGCGTACTGCTTTGGCAATTCGACTGGCGCTACGTTCTGGTGACGCTGGTGACTGTCATGGTCTACATGGTCTTCACCTACAAGGCGACGCAATGGCGTATCGAAATCCGCCGTCGGATGAACGACTCCGATTCCGATGCCAACACCAAGGCGATCGATTCGCTTTTGAACTACGAGACGGTAAAGTATTTCAGCGCCGAGATGCGTGAAGCAAAGCGCTATGACCGGTCGATGGAGCGCTTCGAGACGGCAAGCGTGCAGACCTATACGTCGCTGGCGGTTCTGAACGCGGGGCAGGCGGTGATCTACACGGCCGGGCTGACGGCCGTCATGATTATGTGCGCGCTCGGCGTGCGCAATGGCACTCATACGGTGGGCGATTTCGTCATGGTCAATGCCATGATGATTTAGCTTTACCAGCCGCTCAACCTGATGGGTATGGTCTATCGCGAGATCAAGCAGGCGATCATCGATATCGAAAAGATGTTCGCCGTGCTGACCCGCCGTGCGGAGGTGCAGGATCGTGCGGGTGCGCAACCGCTACGCATCGAGCGGGGGTCGGTGAGGTTTGAGGATGTGCGGTTTGCCTACGATCCGGACCGCCCGATTCTCAAGGGCTTGACGTTCGATGTACCTGCGGGAAAGACGGTGGCCATCGTGGGGCCTTCGGGAGCTGGAAAATCGACGCTGTCGAGGTTGCTGTTCCGCCTTTACGACGTTTCGGGCGGCCGCATCCTGATCGATGGTCAGGATATCCGCGATGTTACGCAGGAGTCCTTGCGCGCGGCGATCGGGATGGTGCCGCAGGACACCGTGCTGTTCAACGATACCATCCGCTACAACATCCGCTATGGCCGCTGGGACGCGTCGGACGAGGAGGTCGAGGCGGCCGCCAGAACGGCGCAAATCGACGACTTCATCAGGATGTCGCCTAAAGGCTATGAGACCGAGGTCGGCGAGCGCGGACTAAAATTGTCAGGCGGCGAGAAACAGCGCGTGGCGATCGCGCGCACGGTGCTGAAGGCGCCCCCCATCCTCGTATTGGACGAGGCGACGTCGGCGCTCGATAGCCACACCGAGCACGAAATCCAGGAGGCTCTCGAACGGGTCTCGCGCAACCGGACTTCGCTGGTGATAGCGCACCGGCTCTCCACCATTGTGGGCGCCGACGAGATCATCGTGCTTGATCGGGGGCGAATTGTCGAGCGGGGAACCCATGTCGAGCTTCTAGCGGCGGAGGGTGTTTACGCGAGCATGTGGAATAGGCAACGTGAGGCCGAGGAGGCGCGGGAGAGGCTTGCGCTGATCGGCGAGGACGAGAGGGCACCCCGAATCGCGCCCCACCTCCTGTGGACGATCCCCTGGTGGCGCCAACCGCCGCGGCGGGGTAGAATAGGTCCAAGGTGACCCTCCCGAATCAGGCATCGGACCAAACGGTGCTGATCGAGGGTCGATCGTGTTTTCATAAGTCACCTTCACCTCAGGTTCATTCCATATCATTAGGTGCTCATGCCCATAGATCGACAGACTCTCCTATCCATCGCGAAATCCGTTCGCTCCAGCGCCAGATCCGTGCGAGCGCAGATTTCGCCGATTCATCCGAAGGGGTATCCCTTCGTCGGTGGCTTTGCATTGGCCACCATCATCTTGTTCTGGATCTGGAGCCCACTGGGCTGGATCGGAACGCTGCTGACAATTTGGTGTGCGCTTTTCTTCCGCAATCCCGCCCGTGTGACGCCAATCCGAGAAGGCCTTGTCGTCTCGCCCGCGGATGGACGAATCTCGATGATCGCTTCGGTTGTACCGCCCGCCGAACTCGAGCTTGGCGAGATGCCGCTGCAGCGCATTTCGATTTTCATGAGCGTGTTCAATTGCCACGTTAATCGCAGTCCGGTCGCGGGGCGGATCGAACGGATTGCCTATCGCCCGGGCAAATTCATCAATGCCGAACTCGACAAAGCGAGCGAAGACAACGAGCGCAACGCACTCGTGATCTCAACGCCGAATAACGGGCCGGTGGGCGTGATCCAGATTGCGGGGCTGGTTGCGCGCCGTATCGTCTCTTTCGTGCATGAGGGACAGACGGTCGAAGCGGGCGAACGCTTCGGGCTGATCCGGTTCGGCTCGCGGCTGGACGTCTTTCTGCCGGAGGGGACGCAATTGTTGGTGTCCGAAGGCCAGACCGCGGTCGCCGGCGAGACGGTGTTGGCGGATTTCCAGCAAACAGACGGCAGTCGGACCTTTCGAACCAGTTGACCGTTGAGTACCTTGCCGGGGTGCCTAGCGGATGGCAGCCCCGGCAAGGCCTTCCTATATGGGGGACGTGCACACGTCATACGACCCGAAATCATCCGAGATGCGCCGCCGCCGGTTTCGTCCGATCCCGGTACGGATGCTGGTGCCAAATTTCATCACGCTGCTTGCGATTTGCGCGGGACTAACGGCGATCCGGCTCTCGACCGAGGGACGGATGGAGCTTGCGGTCGCGGCCATCGTATTCGCGGCCGTGCTCGACGGGCTCGACGGACGGGTGGCTCGGATGATCAAGGGCCAGTCGAAGTTCGGCGCGGAACTCGACAGTCTCGCCGACTTCGTTAATTTCGGTGTAGCGCCCGGCCTGATCCTCTACTTCTGGCAGCTGCACGATCTCAGCAATGTTGGCTGGATAGCGGCGATGATATTTGCGATCAGCGGCGGCCTGCGGCTCGCCCGCTTCAATGCGACGATGAATGATCCGAACAAACCGGCCTTCGCTGCGAATTTCTTCACCGGCGTTCCCGCGCCGGCGGGTGCGATCGCGGTGCTTCTGCCGATCTATCTTTCGTTTCTCGGCATACCGCAGCCCCCCGCGGTATTAACGGCGTTTTACACGTTGCTAATCGCGACCCTCATGGTGTCGCGGCTGCCGGTCTTTTCCGGCAAAGCGGTCGGGATGCGCGTGCAGCCGGAGCTCGTGCTGCCGGTATTCGTGTCGGTGGTATTCTTCATCGCGCTCTTGATCAGTTACCCTTGGGTTGTCCTCTCCTTCGGCTCGATTATTTTTCTGTTGACCCTTCCGATCGGTTGGAAATCCTATCGTGATCAGGATCTCAAGGCGGCCGTGCAGGAAACGTTTCCCGATGCGCCGTCATCCGCGGGAGCAGCCTCGCCATCCGCCGAGGCTGGCTCGCCCACCATTCCGGTCCGGCAGCGCAAGCCAGACAACCGGTCTTCCCGTCCGCATTGAGAACCCTGCAGAAAGCAGCCGGGCAGCCGGACCATTGTGCGCTTGAGCGGAAATATTCAGTGATCGTTGGTCGCCGACGGCGACCGGGCAATCTATCCATCGAAGATGGGATGCGGGGGCTCTAGCGCGTTTTTCTTCACGCGAACCGGTGTCCATCCTCGGGTCAAGCCCCAGGACATGCTTCGCTCGAAAACGCTATAGGTCCCCAGCGCTATTCACCGACCGGCTGCGCGCCACCGCACAAGACACCACGGCATCGTTGATCTCTTGTCTAGAGCTGATGTGGTTCGACGTTAACACATTGGCAACAGTTACCTTTCCGGTAACGGGTCTTTAATGGCGCAAAAGCTAGGGTGTCCAGGCGTGACTCAGAACGGTTCGCGCCGCCGTCCAGGATGGCCGGTCGAGTACGCGTGGGGTTCATCATGGATATCATGACCGGTGCCGGACTTGCTTTCGGCATGATCGTAGTCGCCATGATGATCTTCATGGGTGGCGATCTGCACATGTTCGTCAGCGAACATGCGATGATCATCATTTTCGGCGGTTCGATCGCCGCGACGATGATCCGCTTCCCGCTCGGTGCGATTCTGCACGGCCTGCCGCTCGGCGCCAAGTTCGCCTTCACCATGAGCAGGCTGTCGGCGCGCGACCTTGTCGATGAACTGGCGCGGATTGCGGAGATCGCCCGCAAGCAAGGACCGGTAGGTCTGGAGAAAGTCGAGACCAACGAGCCGTTCCTCGCCAAGGGAATCCGCTTCGTCGCCGACGGCTACGACCTCGAATTCATCCGCGACAATCTCGAGCGCGACCGCGACAATTTTCTCATGCACCTCGATGAGGGAAGCAAGATCTACCGCGCAATCGGCGATTGCGCGCCGGCGTTCGGCATGATCGGCACTCTTATCGGCATGGTGCAGATGTTCGCCAACATGACCGATGAGATGTAGGTCAGGTCCGCTACCAGAGCTGGTCCGGGCCATCAAGGACGGTACCCTTCGAACGATCCGGGAAGATGGGCTGATCATGGTCACTGTCGGTGGTGGCGATATAACGCCTGCGGCGGCGCGGCTGCAGATTGTGCTCGCGCATCAGGCGCTTGATCCGCTTGTGGTTGGCGATCACGCCGCGATGGCGAAGCGCCGCCTGCACGCGGCGCCAGCCATAGGCTTCGAACTCGTCGCAGATCGCGGTGATTGCGTTCAATAGCTCGATATCGCCCATGGCGCCGCAGGCGCATCATAATAGGTTGATCGCGCGATGCCATCAGCCGGCATCCTTCAGCGATGGACAGACCGCGGGGCCGGTGATCACGGATGTAGTCGCGCTTCTCTGCCGGGGTGCGCTTTTCAGAGCCTTTTAAAAACTCAGCTCGAGCGCCTGACGGGAAACGCTGAGCGCGGGATGCGGTCCTTCCAAGCTGGGGCCGTTCATGGCGACCGCGCTGCTCGCGACGCTTTACGGCGCGCTCGTCGCCAACCTGTTCTGCCTGCCGATCGCGGATAAGCTCCACGGCAAGCTGCTGGACGAGGAAACCAATCGTACCTTGATCATAGACGGCATCCTGATGATCCGGGATTCGAAGAGCCCGGCGCTGGTGCGCGAAATGCTGCTTGCCTATTTGCCGGAAAAACACCGCCACGAAGAAGGCGAGCCGGTTCCGGCCTAGGGCGTTTTCAAGAATGGATACCGGTTCGCGTGAAGACAACGCGTCAGATCAAAAATCATAGAGCCACGCTTCTGATTCTTTCAGAAGCGGCAAGGCTCAAGTCGGGAAACCAGCGATGGCCAAAAAGAAGCGCGGCGATGCGCATGGCGGAGGGCACGGCTGGTTCGTCACGTTCGCGGATCTGATGGGCCTTATGATCAGCTTCTTTGTGATGCTTGTCGCATTCTCCACGATGGATAATCAAAAGCTCAAGATCGTCGCGGGCTCGATGCGCGATGCCTTCGGCTCCCAGACCGCGATATTCCGGAATCATCGAATCGGATGGGCTGCCGACGCGGCCCAAGCTGAAGAACGCCGCGCGCGTCCCGCCGGATGAAACCTCCACGACCCCGACCCCCGATGAACAGGAGCGTTCCAAGACTGCGGGCGCTCGCCTCAAGACGGATCGTGAGTTCGCGCTTGCGTCCGCGTCGCTGCGACAGGCGCTGCAGGATATGCCGGAACTGACAGAGCTCTCCAAACACATCATGTTCGAGGAAACCAAGGAAGGCCTCAACCTGGAAATCGTTGACCAGGATGGTCGGTCCATGTTCGCGGAGGGTTCAAAACAACCTTATGAGCGGACGCGGATGCTGATCAGTAAGCTTGCGGCTCCGCTCGCGGCGACGCCGTTTCGGATCTCAGTTACCGGCCATACGGCTGCGAACTTCATCGCAATGCGCAGCGATTATGACGGCTTCGACCTGTCGGCGGACCGCGCCAACGTTGTTCGTCAGATCCTTGAGCGGGAAGGGCTACCTCCGAGTCATATCTTCGCAGTATCGGGCAAGTCGGACAGCATGCCTTTGTTTCCGGACGATCCGTCACTGGCGGCGAATTGGCGCGTGACCATTACCTTGATGCGCGAGCCTCCTCCGTTGCCACCGAATTTGAAACCCTGATTTGCCGCAAGTACTATGTTACCGGACGAAGTTGTCGGCCGCCGGGCAGGTTTGTGGCAGACTGTCAATGTTATTCGATGATTGACGGACCGGTGCTTGTGCGCGATAGCCCGGATCAAAACCATCATCAGAGCGTTAGCACGATACCATGGCCGTCAGCGATCCAACTGCCGGAGCCAAAGGTGAAGCTCCGGCGAAGACGAGCGGCCTTTGGGCGTTAACGCTCGGAAGCATCGGCGTGGTCTTCGGCGATATCGGAACGTCGCCCTTGTACGCTTTCCGCGAGGCTGTCGATCACGCCGCGCAACAGGGCGTGGTGACGCCTGCGATCGTGCTCGGTGTGCTGTCGCTGATCCTGTGGTCGCTCTTTATCGTAGTGACTGCGAAATACGTTCTCCTGCTGCTGCGTGCCGACAACAACGGGGAGGGCGGAACGCTGTCGCTGATGGCACTCGGGCAGCGAGCGCTGGGGCGGCGGAGTTTGCTTCTGCTGGCGCTCGGCGTGGTCGGCGCTTCAATGTTCATCGGCGATTCCATGATTACGCCGGCGATCTCGGTGTTGTCCGCCGTCGAAGGATTAAAACTCGCCGCGCCGGGGCTCGAGGATTACGTCGTTCCACTGACAGTGGTGATTCTGATCATGCTGTTCGCGGTGCAGAAGTCACGGCACCGCGCGGGTTGCTTCGGCGTTTGCTCCGGTGATGGCGCTGTGGTTCGTGACGATTGCAGTCCTCGGCGTTCTGCACATTCACGAGGATCCGAATGTGCTGTTGGCGGTGAATCCCTGGTACGCCATTCACTTCCTGCTTAATCACGGTGTGCTCGGCCTCGTCATCATGGGCCTGGTCTTTCTGTCGGTCACGGGCGGCGAGGCGTTGTACGCCGATCTCGGCCACTTCGGCCGCAAACCAATTCAGGTGGCCTGGTTCTGTCTGGTGTTGCCATCGCTGCTGCTGAACTATTTCGGACAGGGGGCGCTGGTCCTCGCCCATCCCGACGCCATCGACAACACCTTCTACCGTCTGGCACCCGCGCCGTTGATCCTGCCGCTCGTCATTCTGGCGACCGCCGCCACGGTGATCGCCAGTCAGGCAGTCATTACAGGCGCCTATTCGCTGATCCGTCAGGCCGTGCAGCTCGGCTTGCTGCCACGTTTCGAGGTGCGCTACACATCCGAGACCCATGCCGGTCAGATTTACCTGCCGCGCGTCAACATGCTGTTGCTGATCGGCGTGCTGATGCTGGTGCTGTTATTCCGCACCTCCAGCGGCCTCGCGTCCGCCTACGGGATAGCCGTATCCACCACGATGGTCGCTGACGGCATCATGGGCTTTGTCGTCGTCCGGAAGCTTTGGAATTGGCATGCAGCGACCGCGGTCGCATTGGTCGTCCCGCTTGTCGTTGTCGACGTGATGTTTTTCAGCGCCAATCTGCTCAAGCTGTTTGATGGGGCATGGGTGCCGCTTTTGTTCGGCATCGCCATGGTGGTGCTGATATGGACATGGCGCCGCGGCGTGGCGATTCTCATCAAAAAAACCAGGCGCACTGAGGTGCCGCTTCAGGATCTCATTCAAAGCCTTGAAAAGCGGCCGCCGCACATCGTCAAGGGCACGGCGGTGTTTCTGACCAGCGATCCCAATTTCGTGCCCACCGCGCTTCTACACAATCTGAAGCACAACAAGGTTCTTCACGAACACAACGTCATCCTGACGATCGAAACCGCGCAAACACCCCGTGTCGATCCCGCCGAGCGCGTGCGCATGGAAAACATCAGCGAAAAGTTCTCGATCGTCACCCTCCGCTTCGGCTTCATGGAATCGCCGAATGTTCCGAAAGCTTTGGTGATCGCGCGCAAGCTTGGCTGGCAGTTCGATATCATGTCGACTTCGTTTTTTGTCTCGCGCCGGTCGCTGAAGGCTTCCGCGCACTCCGGAATGCCTGCCTGGCAGGATCGGCTATTCATCGCGCTGAGCCGGTCGGCCAACGATGCGATCGATTATTTCCAGATTCCGACCGGACGCGTTGTCGAGGTGGGAACGCAGGTCATAATTTAACGGCTCACCCCCGCCGTTATGCGATTTTGCATAACTGGGGCCTGAAATGAGGACATGCCATGCGTTGAGCGCGGGACTATAAGCCCGGCGCTTTGCTTATGCGGTGAAGCGTTTCGAGGCTTTTATCCCATGACGAGTGACAATGCAGTTTCTGCCGCAGCGACGCCGGCAGCGAACGGATTTGGCGACACCCATTCCACGGCCGGGTTCAAGGCGCTGACGCTGGGCAGCATCGGGGTGGTCTATGGTGACATTGGCACCAGCCCGCTTTACGCGCTCCGTGAGGCGGTCGTTGCCTCCGGCGCGACAGGAGAAGCGCGGCGGGCCCGCAAGTGGTGCTGGGTGTCCTCTCGCTGATCCTATGGGCGCTCATTGTCGTGGTGACGCTGAAATACGTCCTGATCCTGCTGCGGGCGGACAACCACGGCGAGGGTGGAATCCTGGCGCTGATGGCGCTGGCGCAGCGCGCCGCGAGCCGGCGCGGGGCAATAGTCGTGCTGCTCGGCATCACCGGCGGCGCGCTGTTCTATGGGGATGCCGTGATCACGCCGGCGCTGACGGTGCTGTCGGCCATCGAAGGTATCAAATTGACCACCTCGGCGCTGGATCACTACGTGATGCCGATCACGGTGATTATTCTGCTCGCTTTGTTCGCAGTCCAGTCGCGCGGGACGCGCGCCCATTGTTATTGCTAGGTTTTTTGGAAAAAGTCCGGGAGAGGTCCTGAAATGCCGGACTTAACGGTGAGCGATAGGCGTCGACGCTGACCGACAATAAGCCACACCGCCGCGCCAAACCTTGAGCCGACAGGGCGAAACAAGCCGGGCGGGTGGGCGATGCCGAAGCAGGTGGACAAGACGAGCAAGGCGAAGAGGAAGAGCAAGGCCGAGCCGAAGAAGAAGGTACTCATCACGACCAAACCCCTGCCGTGGATGACAATAGACGAATATCTCAAGCGCGCGGAAAAATTGACAGGTTCGAAGCAGCTCGTGATCCAGCATGAGCTGGAGCCCGAACTCGAAAGCGAGAAACGGAGGTCGCAGCGCCGGAACATCACGACAGGCTTAACCGAAGAACTGGGGCGCGTGTTCTGGCGCGGGCACTTGATCGACGTCAGCCTCGGCCGGCGCAGGTCTATCGATGCAAAACACCGAACGATAAGAGCGATCCGTTGCGCTGGCGCTTCCTCGCGCACCATCCCAACGATCATGTCGGCGGCTATGTTTACTACGTTCTCGATGATGTCGAGAACCGAGGCCGCGATCCGAAGTTCAGCAATCAGCAGCTTGCCGAACTGCAGACCCGCATATCGCGCGTACAAGACGGCAAACCCCGGCTTCAAGAAGGACGATGCCAACACGCACCTGCAGGACTACGCAAAAACAAATTTCAAAAAAACGGCGCACGCCGACACGATCCGGGACCGCGTGATGACGCCGGTTGACGACGCCGACGCTGTGGAAAAATAACGCGGTTTTTTCTTCCAATATTTTCCAATATCAAACCGCGCCGAGATCGGCTCTGATCTACGCGAGCCGACAACAACCAACACGACAGACAGATCACAAGCCGACGAGAGGTGGACCCTATGGCCCGCAGCCGCACCCTTATGCCCAAACGCAAGCCGCGCCGGAAGTCGAAGAAGACGACCCCGCAGAAGCGCAAGTGCATCGACGACATCCCGGTGCAGGCGATGTCAATCGATCAGTTTAGCCGCGCACACGGCATCCACCGAGACACTTTTTATGCGCTGCTGAAAAGGGGTGAAGCCCCCGACTGCATGATGTTGGGCAAGCGGCGCCTGATCACGTTCGAAGCCGCCGCCCGCTGGCGTGCCAAGCGTGAAGCCGCGAGCACCGAGACGACGAAAGAAGCCGCCGCTTAACCAGTTCGCCGCGCGCGGCGATGTTCGGCGGCCGCGCGTGGATCACTGAAAACTGCCGACATGATTACGGCCGGTGTCCCAAAGCCCTGACAAGGATCTGGACAAACCGGCCGCTTACCGAGGGAAAAATCCCAATGAACTTATATGATCTTTTTCTTGATGCCTTTTGCGCCGACGAGGCGGCGGCACTCCTGCGGTTGAAGTTTGGCTTCGTCAAAGTGGGCGAATGGAAATCTTATGAGATGTTTTCCGACCCGGCCGTGGTGCGGGTGGCCAAGTTCGAGAAGGCCGACGAGAGCATTCCGGTTTGTCTGATCGGGCTGCACCGTCCGTCCGACGCCTACTACGACGAGGCGAACGTATACGGGATGCACTACAACCTTCGCCGCTTCGACTTCGGAATTTGCATGGCGGGATGGAATGGCGACGAGGTCTACACGGCTGCTGAATATAAAACCGACGTTGAAAAAAACCTTCACGCTATGCCGTGCCGATGACCAGGCCCAATTTGATTACTCCATGTCCCGCTTCGACAAGATGACGGCGGATCGATACGCGGGTTGGCGGCTCGTGGTGCCCAAACAGTTCGAGGACATGGCGAAAGAGCACGCTTTGAAGAAAACCCACTACTTTTCCAACAGCGCCGATGCGTGGGTGCCTCGCGAAATCGCCGGACGCGCCGAGCAGGTGCTTACTCCGAAGGCTCGTTAAAAGCGAAACCCCGGCGCGACAGGGGGGGCGACGCCGGGGCTTCACACTTTTTCCGACCGGACTGCACCGGCCGGGGCATTACCAACCCCGCCAATATGCACCCGGTCTCGACCCCAAACAAGGCCGGACCCAGATGCCGAAGCCTAACACCAGCAGTAACATCGAGGACATCCGCGACCGTCTCGTGGATCGGGCCGCCGAGCTGGCGCAGCAACTGCTCGGCGAGCCCAATGCGGTGCGATCGTCGAAGCAGGAGCTGCGCTTCGGCAGTCACGGCTCGCTCGCCGTCAAGGTCGCTGGTGCGAAGGCTGGCAGTTTTTTCGATCATGAGATCGAGCAAGGTGGCGATCTGCTAGCGCTGATCCAGCGTGCGCGCCGTTGCGACTTCACGGCCGCGCTGAAGTTTGCGCGCGACTTCGTCGGCGCCGCGCCTGCGCCGAGCAAGGCGAACGGAAAGGCACCGGCTGGCGAGATCGTCGCGACCCACGACTATCAGGACGAGGACGGCGCGTTGCTGTTTCAGGTCGTGCGCTATGAGCCGAAAGACTTTCGCCAGCGTCGGCCCGACCCGAAGCGACGCGGCAAGTGGATGTGGTCAACCAAAAACGTTCGACAGGTGCCGTACCAACTACCGAAACTGCGCGACGCCGACGACCGGGTCATTTTCGTTGTTGAGGGCGAGAAAGACGCCGACCGCTTATGGAAGCTCGGCGTCGTCGCAACGTGCAATGCCGGGGGCGCTGGCAAATGGCATGCCGACCTTTCGAAGTTCTTCGACGGCCGCGATGTCGTCATCATCCCCGACCGCGATCCGCAGAAGAAGCACCCGAAGACCGGCGAGCCGATGTGTCATCCGGATGGGTCGCCGATCCTGCCGGGACAGGATCATGCCCGCCGGGTGGCGCAGGAGTTGCGGGGGGTTGCCGCTCGCGTCCGGGTGCTGGAGCTGTGGCGGCATTGGCCCGAGATGCCGTGGAAGGGCGATGTCAGTGATTGGATCGCCCATGGCGGCACAGCGGCGGCACTCTATGCGCTCATCGAGCAGACGCCGGATTGGGCGTCGCCTGACGAGCACGGCACCAGCGAGCCGACTGAGCCTGATGAGGAGGAGCAAAGCGAGATCGACATCGAGATCGCGCGGCTCGCGAAGCTGTCGCTGATCAAGTATGAATTTGAACGCAAGGCCGCAGCCGAAGCGCTCGGCTGTCGCGCGAGCGTTATCGACCGGATGGTTCAAGACGAGCGGGCGCGACTTGGCTGCGACGACGGCGGCGGGTTGCAGGGTCGCGCCATCTCGTTTCCAGATCCGGAGCCGTGGTCCGAGCCGGTGGATGGGGCCGCTTTGCTAGATGACATCGCTAAGGTTATCGGCACCCATGTCATTATGCCCGACGCAAGTCCGACGCCTGCGCACTTTGGGCCGCGCATACCTTCCTGACCGATGCGACAATGATCTCGCCACGGCTTGCAATCACCTCGCCGACCAGAGGCTGTGGCAAAAACTACTTGTCTGGATTGCCTGTCTCAGTTGGTCTTGCGGCCCCTGCCTGCCGCCAACGTCTCGGCCAGTGCGATCTTCCGCGTCGTCGAGGGCTTCCATCCGACGCTGATGATCGACGAAGCGGACAGCTTTCTCAGGGATAACGAGGAGCTTCGCGGCGTCCTGAATTCGGGGCACCGCAAGGGCGGTGCCGTTTTTAGAAATGTCGGCGACGATCACGAGGTGCGAAGTTTTTCGACCTTCGGAGCCTGCGCCATCGCGTTGATCGGGCAACTTCCGGGGACCCTCTCCGACAGGTCCGTGCCGATCACGTTGACCCGACGGAAAAAGGACGAGGTGATCACGCCTTTCCGCCTCGACCGGGTCGAGCACCTCGCCGTCCTGGCGCGCCGGCTGGCGCGCTGGACGGCCGACCATGCCGTGACCATCGCAGCGACCGAGCCCGAGATCCCAGCCGGGATCTTCAACCGCGCGGCGGACAACTGGCGGCCATTACTCAGCATTGCGACGGTCGCAGGCGGTGACTGGCTGGAGCGCGGCCAGAAGGCGGCGCTGGCGAGTGTGGGTGCCGACGTTGACGACGCCTCGCTGCTTGAACTTCTGCTCGGCGACATCCGGGATGCGTTCACCAATCGAGCAGCGGACATGGGCCCTCTGGACGGATGGACGGATCAAAAGGGGGATCAGGGGCTCTGCGAGTATTGCGGCCGTCCCGGCGGTCTCGTCGAGGTGTTTTTCAGCGGGTTGTCGGCCCGGCTCCGCCGTGGCTGCGAGGACCCGTACCGGCGACGCCTCGACGGCGGGCGAGGCGAGTAATGCCGAACCACCGCGCCGACCGGACGATCGGCATCATGCAAGGGAGACGAGCCATGACGACACCCCGTTTGAACGCTGCCTTCGAGCGCCGCATCCAGATCGCCGAGCGGTGGTTTGGGCTTCGTGAGCCCGAAGATATCGCGCACTTTCTCCTGCAAAATTCCGATCTCAGGCTAAACGACGACGCGGAGTTTCAGCAAGAAGCCATGGTCGAACTTGCCGTCAGCATTATCGAGTTAACCGGCACCGAACTGCAGGCGTATCGGAAAAGATACGGCAACAAGCTTGTCGATGCGCTTTTCACCGCGCGCGATCGGTATCTGGCGGAAGAGGACGAGGAGTAGAGACCATGGCTTGTAAGACAGAGACACATGAACAGCGTCATGAACTTGAACAACGCGCGCTGCTGATCTGGCTTGAAGAACGCGGCAAGACCCTTCAGTGGTTGCTTGCCGAAATCGCGGAGAAGCAGCCCGGCGATAAGGTCACGGACTGTCTAGGTATAGGCTCCAAACTTCCCAATCCGATCCGCGACGAAAGCCGCATGAACGGAGATTGGCGCATTCTTGCAGCTCGTGGCTTGCAGTATTTTATCTGCAACCGCTCTTGGCAAAGGCAACCGGCTCAGCCGGATTTGTTTGGCTGATGCACAACCCGCAGCCGCCAGCCGACGCCGAGCCACATCCTCCGTTGCTGATTTGGTCGTCGGTGATGCGGTGTTGGGCGCGCCATTTGGTTCGCGTGATTTGTTTCAGCGGGCATTGCAGCTCAGCTACGGCCGCAGCAGCGCGATCCGCCTTCCGACAATGATCATCACGCCAAGCGGCCGCAGTCCTTTCGTCGCCGAAGGCGCTTCATTCGGCGTGCGGAAATTGGCCTTCACGGGGCCGACGTTGGAGCGCCACAAGATCGGCATCGGCATCTCGATGACGTTCGAAATGTTCGATACGCCGAACGCGATGACCTACACGCGGCACGGGCTCGAAGAAAGTTTGGCAGTCGATCTGGATGCCGTCGTATTCGGTGATCAAGCGGCCGTTGTGGACCTTCAGCCCGCCGGATTGCGCCATGGTGTTGCTGGTTTGACGCCGACCGCTGGTGGTGGCGAACAGGCGATGGACGTTGACATCGGTGCGCTGGTGGCCGCCGTCAATCCGATTGCCAAGACGAAAATCGCATTGTGCGTGTCACTGGATGCGCATCATCCGCTCACCACACGGCGCGGCGGAGCGTTGCCTTATCCGATCATCGCGACTTCAGGCCTGCCGAGCAAAACCGTGATGGCCGTGGCGCTGCCTGCATTGGCTGTTGCGTTTGGTGATAGTCCCGGTTTTCGCGTGACCGATGATGCCACCCTCCACATGGAGGACGCGGACCCTGCAAACATCGGCAGCGACGGCGTACCGCCGGTCAGGGCTGCGCCGACTATCGGCTCTTTTCAAACCAATTCGATCACTTTGCGCCCGATTCTCGACATGAGCTGGACACTGCGTGCGCCGGGATCGATCGCTTGGGTCTCGAATGTGACATGGTAGGTGACCGCATGGACGTGTCAGAACTTCTCGCCCAGAAACAGCGCAACCGCGAAGAACGCGCCGCTGTCCGACGAGCCCGAGTTCGTGCTCACCGAACGCGAGTTCGATTACAGGCTCCGCCGGGCGTTCGCCGAGCGCGAGCGCAACGTTGAGAAGCAGGTTTCCAAATTATTTGCGGAGCATATGGCCGAGGTCAGGCACGAAATCGCCGAGGCAAAGGCCGCACTGGGGACGATAATCGCCGAGGCAAAGGCCGCGCTGCCGCGAGCGCTGACCGCCGACGATCTGGCGAAACATCACAGGGTTTCAGCAAGACGTTCACGGCAAGCTGATCTCCGACGACCGCAAGCGCTTTCGCAAACTTGAGGAGGCGATTGCCGGGCTGGAGCTGCGGCTCGATGGGCTTTCGAAAGGGCTCGAAGGTGCCACGGTGCACGAGCTGCCAGATTTGAGGAGCGCGCGTCGTGGATAATCCCGACAGTCGTCCCGGACCGCTCGCGCTTGCTCTTCTGGGCGCATCTCATGTCGCTGACCTACGCGGCACCGCCGACGAGACCAGCGCCCTGATCGCCGAGTTGCTGAGCCCCTTGCCGGACATCCCCGACCGCGATCTCAGCGAGCGCGAGGCGATGTTGGGACTTCTGCTTTTCCACAAGGTCGAAGCTGTAAAACGATTGCTCGCGTTAAGACTTTCAAACGCAAGCCTACGCTTGCGCCGATCAGCGCGCTGGCGGCCATTAAAGCAAGAGCGATATCCATTCGAACACCGCCTCTGGGGAGACCCTTAGCGATCTCCCGGTCCGGAAGTTGAATGTCACCTTAGAAAACTTCGTACTTTGAACATAATTGTCAACTCCGGTTAGTTAGATAAATGGCGTAAATCACTCTTAATAAAATCTTTGTGTAAACTAGCGCGCATTTTCCCAACCTCCCTCACTCCGTCACACCCCGTCGGGGCCGGACCGGCACCAAAGAAGGCGCAACGCCTAGGCTAAATTCCCCCTGCGGGGCGTTAACGAGCGATTTGATTCAGGAAGCGACGTGTTCGACTTGAAAATCTCCGTCAACGGGGAATTTAGCGAAACTGACCGGGATGGCGCGCCGATCTCTCAAAGGCGCAGCCGAACATCGCCCGCCGGGGAAGAACCACGACCACTCACCTTTACATGGTAAAGGTGACAACTACGGCGGCAACAGCTCCGCCTACCTGCTGCGCCGTCTCGCGCGTCGCTGCACATCGATGCCCGCAAGACGCTGTACGAGAAGCTGCACCCGGAGACGAAGAAGGGTGCGACGGGAAAATATCGACCCAAAGCTCAGGTATCTCAAGATGAGACATCTGAGCCCGCCGACGCCTTCATCGACGACACCGCCAAACAAATCGGCAGAGCCGCCCCGTGGTGCCCGTTCGGGCCTTCGGCGGTCCCGGACTGCCCCGCGCGGGTGAGGCTCACCGCGTCAGCTTGACCACATTGCTCGCGGCTGTAGGCGCAGTGCCGGTCCGAGCTTGGGCAGTGTCGCGCGTGTGATCGCGTCGGTATGATCAAGGATCGACGCGGCGTAGTGCCGCCTGATCATCGCCTCGCTGGTGTCGTGCGCCTTGGCGACGATGGCGGTATGGGTGCCCTCGCGCAGCATGGTCGTGATCGAGGTGTGCCGGAAAGCGTATAGGCCATAGACATCAGGATCGAGGCCGATGCTCTCGACAACGCGGTGGACCCCGCGCCGGTAGTCGCCCGCCGGATCGTTCTCGTTCCACGGCCTTCCGTCTTTGTACAACAGCAACGGCGCATGGCCCGGCCTGCCTTTCGCCGCCAGCTTCAGCAGCGCCGCCAGTTCAGGCGTGATCGAAACCGGGAAACGCTCCAGCTTGCGCTCGCCCGGATGCCTTGTGCCGCCTTTGCCGCTCTTCGGCATCATCAGGCGCGGTGCCAATGGATCGATGACGATCAGGTCGCGGACCCGCAGCCGCGCCGCCTGTGACGGTCGCGCGCCGGTCTCGCCGAGCGTGTGGGTCAGCAGGCCGAGCTGGTGATCGTAGGCGTAGCTTGCCGCCACCCATGCCTGTGCGATCGCCTCGTCCTCGATAACGACGTTGTTGGCGCTGGTGGCGTCCGGCAGAGACTTCAGTCCGTCGCGCCAGATATGGACGCGGGTCTTGTCCGCCAGCGTCAGCGCCGCCTGCACGGGCGACATGAGGCGGTTCACGGTTGCCTTGGCGAGCCCCTTCTTCAGCAACTCACCGCGCCAGCTCTTCAGCTCGCTCTCGGTGATCAGCGTGACCGGCTTGGCCAATATCGCGTCGGAGAGGTGGTAGCGCGGCAGTTGCGCATTGCGGACGTTAGCGCCGCGCTCCGCAGCGCGTGGCGTATTGCTTCAGCGCCTCGTCGAGCGTGACCGGTGCGCCATCATCGGTCGAGGTCAAGATGTCGGCCCCAAGCTTGCGCCCGACGAGGGACTGGAGCTTGTCCTTGGCCTGCCAGAAGTTCAGCACCTTCTCGCCATCGGCGATCAGGCCGTTGTCGTCGGCACCCCACAGCGTCTTTTCCCAGCCCTTGCCGTCGCTGAACCCGATCCGTGCCGCCCATGAGCCGGGACCAGAGAAGGGCTTGCGATAGCCGAGCCACGCACCGGACCCGACCTTGACGAAGTAAGGTCGCGACCTTGCGGCGAGCTTCAGCCGTGCGGTTGAGGATTGAAGCTGTCCGGCGGTGGTCTTGTTGGCTTTCGGCTTCGGCTTGCGGGTCATGGCCGTGGCTCCAGAGGTCCTAAAAGTCCTAAAACAACTGCAAACATTAGCCGACAGCCACCGACAGTCAACGACAACATCCCTTAAATTTCAATGGGTTAGTCGCATCGAAATGGTATCCAGATGTAGCTTCACGTTCCTCGCGGCAAATCTGTTAAAGGTCTTCGATGGCGGCTGGGTGCCGCTGGCGCTTGGCGCGATCGTGATGCTGCTGATGTATACGTGGCGTCGCGGTAGCCGGCTTTTGTTCGAAAAATCCCGCAAGCTCGAATTTCCGCTGCTCGATTTGGTGACGATGCTGGAAAAACGGCCGCCGCAGCGTGTGCCTGGGACCGCCGTGTTTCTGACCAGCGATCCGAGCTGCGCTCCGACCGCGCTGATGCATAGTCTGAAACACTACAAGGTGCTTCACGAGAAGAATGTCATTCTCACCATCGAGACCGCGCCGACGCCGCGGATCGAGCCGCACGACCGCGTGCGGCTGGAGCAGATCAGTGCCACGTTTTCGCGCGTGACGCTCCGCTTCGGTTTTATGGAAAGCCCCAACGTCCCGAAATCGCTCGCCATCGCACGAAAGCTCGGTTGGCAGTTCGATATCATGGCGACGTCGTTTTTCCTGTCGCGACGGTCGCTGAAACCATCCGCGCAGTCCGGAATGCCGCGCTGGCAGGATCGTCTGTTCATCGCGCTGAGCCGGTCGGCCAACGATGCGACGGATTATTTCCAGATTCCGACAGGGCGCGTTGTCGAGGTGGGAACGCAAGTCATCATTTAGATAAGTCATCATTTAGAGTCTGGCGGCGCTTGATTTTATCGGCGCAAGGGGCGACCTTGCGCGGCCGGAAAGCGGACGAGCGGCGGGCGAATGCCCAATGCAAAGCGCAAGGGAGACTGCGTTGGCGGACCAGAATTTTGTCGTTCATGATTTGTCGCCGGAAGAGGTGTCGAAAGGCATTGCCGACGGCCGCTACCTGCTGGTCGACGTGCGCGAGCCAAACGAGGTCGCGGCGGAGGCCTTTCCGGACGCGGTCGTTGTCGCTCTGTCGGCCTTTGATCCTGCGGCGATTCCCGACCCGCAAGGTAAGCAGGTCGTGTTTGCCTGCCGCTCCGGCAAGCGCTCGGTGACTGCTTCGCTGGCGGCGCAGGAGGGAGACCTTGCTTACGACAAGCATCTCGCCGGCGGGATTCTTGGATGGAAGGCGGCAGGATTGCCGACGCGGCCTGGCGGCTGAGAGTTGATGCTCTCGATGAACAAGGTCTTCGCCGACCTGCCGGTTACCATTTTCGAGACCATGTCGCAGCTTGCGCGTGATAACGATGCCATCAATCTCGGGCAGGGTTTCCCCGACGATCCGGGTCCGGAGGATATCCGGCGCGCGGCGGCAGACGCCGTTCTCGACGGCTACAATCAATATCCATCGATGATGGGAATTCCGGAGTTGCGGCAGGCGATCGCCGCTCACTACCACCACTGGCATGGCCTCTCGGTCGATCCGGCGACCGAGGTTATGGTCACCTCTGGCGGCACGGAAGCGTTGACCAGCGCCATTCTTGCCATGGTCGAGCCTGGCGACGAGGTCATCGTTTTCCAGCCGGTCTACGACTCCTATCTCCCGATCATCAGACAGGCCGGCGGCATTCCGCGCTTGGTTCGTCTGGAGCCGCCGCACTGGCGGATCACGGAAGATGCGCTGCGCGGCGCTTTCACGCGCAAGACCAAGGCGGTGCTTTTCAACAATCCGCTCAATCCGGCCGCGGTGGTCTATCCGCGCGAGGATCTAGAGTTGCTGGCGCGGCTTTGCCAGGAGTTCGATGTGGTCGCGATCTGCGATGAGGTCTGGGAGCACGTCGTTTTCGATGGCCGCGAGCATATTCCGCTGATCACCATTCCCGGTATGCGCGAACGCACTATCAAGATTGGCTCGGCCGGGAAGATATTTTCGCTCACCGGCTGGAAGATCGGCTTCGTCTGCGCCGCGCCGCCGCTGCTGCGGGTCACCGCGAAGGTGCATCAGTTTCTCACCTTCACGACGGCACCCAATCTTCAGGCTGCGGTTGCCTACGGCCTCACCAGGCCCGACGATTTCTTTTTCGAGATGCGCCGCGAGCTGACGCGACGTCGGGACCGTCTGACTCGTGGTCTTGAAGACATTGGATTTCCCGTACTGCCCTCACAGGGAACCTATTTTTTGACGGTGGACCTTGCGCCGCTCGGCCTCAATGAAACCGACCAGGCGTTCTGCAGGCGTATCGTGACGGACTATAAGGTCGCGGCGATCCCGGTTTCCGCGTTTTATGAACGGGATGCGATCACCTCGGTCGTGCGTTTCTGTTTCGCAAAGAAGGATGCCACGCTCGACAGCGCGCTGGAGCGCTTGTCCGACGCGATGCATGCTCTTTAGGACGATGCAAGCGATGATTCAAAATCGATACACATGGATCTCTGTTGTCGCCGCGTTCGCGCTGGGCCTGGGCGTGTTGTCGACACCGCGCGCCGATGCCGCCGCGCGAGTCGTCAATTTCTACAATTGGTCGAACTACATCGCGCCGGGTGTGCTCGAGGCCTTTGCTAAGGAAACCGGAATCGAGGTGGTCTACGACACCTTCGACGCCAACGAGACACTCGAAACGCGGCTCCTTGCCGGCAAGTCGGGATATGATGTCGTGGTGCCAACGGCATACTTCCTACAGCGTCAGATCGGCGCGAATACCTTTCGGAAATTAGACAAGTCGAAGCTGCCGAATCTGGCTAACGCTTGGCCGGAGGTGACGAAGAAGCTCGCAGTGTACGATCCCGACAATCGGTATGCCGCGAACTACATGTGGGGTACGACCGGCATCGGCTACAACGTCAAAGCGGTGCAGCGCATTCTTGGACCCGACGGCAAGATCGATAGTTGGAATATCATCTTCGATCCGAACAAGCTCGCAAAGTTCAAGGACTGCGGCATTCAGATGCTCGATTCCGCGGATGATATCTTGCCTGCGGCGCTCAACTTTCTGGGCCTCGATCCGAATTCGACAAAAAAGAACGATCTCGAACAGGCGGCGGCTCTCGTTAGTAAGATCAAGCCCTATGTCCGAAAATTTCATTCCTCGGAGTATTTGAACGGCCTTGCCACTGGCGAGATCTGCCTGGTCGTCGGCTGGTCCGGCGATATCAAGCAGGCCCGAAGCCGCGCGGCGGAGAGCCATAACGGTGTCGAGATCGGCTATGCGATTCCGAAAGAGGGCGCGCAGATGTTCTTCGACAATCTGGCCATTCCCATGGATGCCAAGAACGTCGCTGAAGCCTATGAATTGATCAATTATCTCTATCGGCCTGACGTCGCGGCGAAGAATTCCAACTTCCTGTCTTACGCCAATGGCAATTTGGCCAGCCAGAAGCTGATCGATTCGAAAATCTTCAATGACAAAACGATCTATCCGGACAAGGCCGTGATGAAACGGCTGTTCGTCATCACTTCGCGCGATCCTGCAACGCAACGTTCGATCAACAGACTCTGGACGCGCGCAAAGACAGGGTGGTAGCAGGACACTTTCTTGCGGCTAACCGGATTCCACCTAGCCGGAAAATGTTCTAGCGCCAGCGGCGGTGCAGCCACAGCCATTGATCGGGGTATTCGCGGATCCAGCCTTCGATCACCGAGGTGATGACCTGCATCGTTCCCTGCACGTCGATCTGCCCGTTTGCATCCCGCGCCGGTGTGATCTCTTCCGACAATTCGGCACGGAAGCGATGGCCCGGCAGGCGGATGATCCGCACGCCATGGATCGGGCATTCGATCTGCCGCAAGAGACGCGCCAGCGTGGGATTAGCCTTGGTCTTTCGCCCGAAGAACGTGACGTCGACGCCGTTGGTGAAATACTGGTCTACCAGCATGGCGACGTGCTGACCGTTTTGCAGCGCTTGCGCTAATCTGAACGGGGCCTCGCGACCTGCCGGGATCAGCGTCCCCATATTGACAGAACGCAATTGTTCGATTGCGCGATCGGCCGATGCGATGTTCGGCCGGCGATACAAAATTGCCGCATTGAGCCCATGCGCGACGGCGGCGACCGCAGGCAGCTCCCAGTTGCCGAGGTGGCTTGCGAAAATCAGCGCCGGCTTGCCGTCGTCGCGTAGTCGCTCAAATAGCTTTTTGCTCTTTGGCTCGATTTCGACGCGGCCGTTTCCAAGGCGGTCAGGATCAAGATCCCAGACGTGATCGAGATGAGCGAACTCCGCGCCGATCCGGCCAAGGTTGTCCCATACTCCGGTCAGAATCCTCTCGATTTCGTCTGATGACTTTTCGGGAAAGGCCGCGGTGAGGTTAGCGCGACCGATCTTCTGTTCGCGCAGCATCGGTCCGATCTTCTGCGTGATCCGGCCGAACAGATTTGCGGTTTTGATCGGATCGAAATAGCGCGTCGCTCGCAACAATCCGATCGTCAATGCGCCGATAGCGGCTCCACTCACGGGTTTGACCACGTCGCGCAGTCGGGCGCGGGTTCGAAGGAGGAGGGGGGGCATCAGAACTGGCCGTCACACCGGTTCGCGCGCCAGGATTAGCGACGCGTTCTGACCACCGAATCCGAACGAGTTCGACATCACGGTGGTAATGCGCGCATCGCGAGCTGTATTGGGAACGACATCGAACGGGATCGCCGGGTCCGGTACATCATAGTTGATGGTCGGCGGTATGCGCTGGTGCTCGAGCGTCAGGAGCGAAAACACCGCCTCGACGGCCCCCGCCGCCGAGAGGGTATGACCGACCATGGATTTGTTTGACGATACCGGGATCTGCCTAGCGCGCTCGCCGAAAACGCTTGAGATGCCGAGATATTCCATCTTGTCGTTTTCGGGCGTACCGGTGCCATGTGCATTGATGTAATCGATCTGTTCGGTGGTCACGCCGGCGTCTGCCAGCGCGTTGCGAACGCATCCGATGATCGGTTTGCCGTCGGGGCTCGAGCGCGTGCGGTGGAAGGAATCGGCGAGCTCGCCGCATCCCGCCACGATGCCGAGGATTCTCGCGCCTCGGGCGGTCGCCGCCTCGAAGCTTTCGAGTACCAACGCGCCCGCGCCCTCGGCCATCACGAAGCCGTCGCGGTTCTTGGAAAACGGCCTTACCGCGGCCTGCGGAGGATCGTTCTGGGTCGACAGCGCCGACAGCAGCGAGAACCGGATCAGCGCCTCGGGATTGACCGAGCCATCGGTTGCGACGCACAGCGCTGCCTCGGCCTCGCCGCGGCGGATTGCTTCGACCCCGAGTTGAATTGCAGTTGCTCCCGATGCGCAGGCCGTCGAGAGCGAGATGGGCGAGCCCTTGGTGCCGAAGGTTTCGGCGAGATGGTCCGCAACGGAGCCGAACAGAAAGCGGCGATGATACCGTTTGAATTTGCCGCCGCCGCTGATCCGCAGCATCTGATCATAGTCGGTGTCGATACCGAGACCAATATCGCGGCCGAGCTCCTGGCGCTGCGGCCATTCGAGCTCGACCGGAGCGACGGCGAGAAACAGCGGGCCGGGAAAATCACCGACGCGTCCGATCGCCGCCTGCGCGACGGCTTCCTCCGTCGCGATGTCTGCCAGCCTCTCTGAAAGATCGGTGGACGAGAACGGCTCGACCGTCACGAAATCGATCGTGCCGGCCATCGTGGTTCTCAAACCTTCGGTTGGAAACCGCGTGATCGTCCTGATACCGGATTCACCGGCACACAGCCTGGTCCAGTTATCCGTCTTGCCGGAGCCCAACGACGTCACGACGCCCATGCCGGTAACCACGACGACGGGCCTGCCTAATTTGTCGTGCATTGCGGTCATGATACCCCTGTCGAATCCTTAGAGTCCGTTTCAACTGCGTTGAATCAAACTCTGTTATTTTTTCGATTGAGCATGATCTTGTCCGAAAACCGGTTTCCACTTTTCGGGATCATACTCCTCAGCTGATCGCTTCAACCAGCGCCATGCCTTCGCCGCGCCAATGTCCGGCTCCGATCACGACAATCCGGCCTGGAGGCGTGGTCATATCAACCTCCCGCCCCCATGTATCGGCAGATGCAAACAGCGCGCCTCGCGAAAGCGATAGCGCGGCAACCGCCAATCCGAGCGGAAACTGCGCCTCCATGGTGTGACCGAACATTGTTCCCGTCGCGCGGACCGGGATGTCCGGATGGGCGCCAAGGAACGCGCGTTCTTCCGAGGTGACCGGCTCGGCGCCGGTTGCGCCCGTTATGATCGCGGTTCCATCCGTGCGGTTACCGATCTTGGACCACAACGATTCGAGCGTCGATGTGATGTCGCCAGAACGTTTGCGCCGCGCATGATCCGCAACGACGTCAGTCAGGCGCGCAAACGGCTTGGCGCCGCGGGCCTCGCGCGTGGGCGCGCAATTCAATCACCAGAAAGGCGCCTCCGGATCCGAGTGCGAAGCCGCTGTTGTGTTCGCGCGCCCAGACCGGCGCGTACTTCTCTTTCAGGTTGAAGTCTCCGAATTCGTAGAGCAGCAGCAAATCCTTGCGCTCGCCGTTGTGGGCGGCGCCAACCAGCGCGATGTCGCTTTGACCGGCGGCGATCCGTGCGAGCGCGATGCGCACCGCGTCAACGCCTGAAGCCTCTTCGCCCATGAACGTGCGCGACGAGCCCGTAACGCCGTGAACGATGGCGATGTTGCCGGCGAGAAGGTTGGACAACTGCGCCAGGAAGAGTGTCGGCCGGAGGTCGCTCATCAGCCGTTCATTGAGATAGCCGGGCGCGAAGTTGCCCTTCGTCCCCGCGTTCAAAATTCCGGCGTCGACGACAAGGTCACGCTCGCCGCCGCCTGCGGCGACGATCATGTCCATCCGCGCCAGTATATCCGTGTTACCTTTGACGCCGGCGGAATCGAGCGCCAGTCCCGCCGTGTACGTTCCGATGCGCTGCCAGGCTTCCATCTGGCGCTGGTCACCCTTTTTCGGAATCTGAGTATCGAAATTGACCGGAGCCAGCGGATGAACGACGTAGGGTGCGAAGCTCTTCTCGTCGGCATTGATACGCCGATGACTCAACGCGTCCCAATGAGCATCAAGGCCTTCGCCGAGCGAGGTGGCGAGTCCGATGCCGGTTATCCACGCTTCGATTGGCGCTGAAGGCGGTGCTGTCTCAGCCATGAGCAAACATCTGTTGCGGAAACCCGATGCGTTTGGCCATGGTCTCCATGTAGCCACGCAAGTCGTTATTGGGAAAAGGCACCTGACGGAACGTCAGCGTCGCATTGCATTTCGGCTTTCCGCCGACGCTGACTTTCGCACCGGTGATGGTGAAACCGGAGCCTTCGTGAACGACGGTGGCCTCGATCGTCAGCAATTCGCCAGGTGTAACGAACGTCCTCATCTTGGCTTCCTTAACCGCGGCCAGAAAGGGCATCCGCTCGAATTTGGTCAGCGCGATCAACAGCCAGCCGGAGGCTTGCGCCATCAACTCGATCAGAAGCACGCCGGGCATCAGGGGGTGTCCCGGAAAATGTCCCTCGAAGATGGTGCTTTCCCGGGGAACCTGCGCTTCGACGGTTATCGATCGCTCTTCCGTTCTTAGGTCGGTAATGCGATCGATCAAATGGAAATATTCGAGGTGCATGACCGCGTGATTACGCGCCCTTGGCGGCGACCAACTCGTCGATGCGCGCGCTGAGGTTTTTCAGGACGAAGTATTGTTCGGTAGTCGCCTTACCGTCGTTGACTTCCTGGGTCCATTTCTCCAACGGGAGCTTGATTCCGAAAGCCTTGTCGATCGCAAAAGCAATATCGAGGAAGTCCAGGCTGTCGATCCCCAAATCATCAATGGCATGGCTCTCGGGCGTAATCGTATCGCGTGGGATGTCGCAGGTTTCCGCAATAATGGTGGCGACCCGATCGAATGTGGAAGACATCGCTAAGCCTTTGATACATTGAAGAGTAGGTACGGCACATAGGCGTACGACGCCGACGCCGTCCCCGCAAGGTCCGGTCCTTCGTGCCGAGCCCATATATCGGAGCGCTGTCCCGAGTTCAATGGTGGCGGGCATCGGATGAAGCCATATTCCATAGCCGAATCAGTATGTTTCCTATCGTTGCCGTGTCTACGGTGGGGGTGTTGAGATGTGTGCACAACCCCGGAGCCCCATCTGGGCGCAATCCTGAATGTTGCGCAGATCGGCGATGTTCTTGGCCAACCACAGTCCGATGACGATCAAGGCAATCGTGAAAGCCATTGCGGCCGCGTTTGCCAGCATCCGGTGGCTGAAGTCGTCGGGTTGGTCGCGAGAAGGTCGACGCGGCGACGGATGGTCAGCCTTGTCCGGCGAGCGGGTGTCTGCGGCATTCGCCGGGGGACGGTGCCTCGGCAATCCCGCACGGCCGCGCGGCCGGAACTGGAGCACCACGTGCTCTTCCTCCGACATCTTGGGCCGCTGTTTTCTCATCGGTGCTTGGTCCACAAGCTCCGATATATTTTATCACGTCGCGCCCGATCCTGACACAGAAAGTCGTCTTGGCCGCGGCTGAAAATCAAGGAACCAGACGCTCCCGCTGTCGCGCTGTAGCCGCTGGCTGCTCCTGTTTGGGCAACCTCCCATCAGAAAAAGCCCGTCGTTCGGGTGCATGTTGGTGACGGCGTCGCGAAGAGCGCGGCGATGTCGCTACCCGTTCTACCGCAACGGCCTTTTCAGTAGCGAGAAGCGGTCGGGATCAAGGCTGAGAGACGGCTGTAGCATCGGCGCGTCCAGCGGGCGTAACGCGGGTCGTTCCATGGGCGCTATGGGGGCGGGATCATGGGGCGCATCGCGATGCGAGGTCGCGCCGCGCCAGCGCTCCAGAACGGCATCCACGAACTGCATATCCTGGCCGCGACTGGCCGACGGCACCGTCGAGATCTTGGCTTCGCTGCGGGGCAACTGGTGCGCCGGGACTTCCTTGAAGCGCAGCCGGGTGGGAAGCGCGACGCCTTCGCCGAAAGCCAGCACCTCGCGGGTTCCGAGCGACGGCACGAACGAGAGCAGGTTAGCAGCCGCATCCGAGACCGCCGAACGCAAGAGCGACTGGTCGCGGTCGTTGGCAAGACGCATCGTGAATAGCGTGTTGCACTGGGAAATGATGGTGGCGTCGAGTTCGGCCGGGCGCTGCGTGACGAGGCCAAGATAAACGCCGTATTTGCGGCCTTCCTTGGCGATACGGGAGATCGCCTTGCGCGTGGGGCCGAAGCCGATACTTCGGTCGGCCGACGCATAGCGGTGCGCTTCCTCGCAAACGAACAGCAGCGGCGAGACGCCATCGCTCCATAGACCGAAGTCAAACGCCATGCGGCAGAGAACCGACACCACGGAGTCGACGACCTCGGCGGGAAAGCCGGCAAGCTGCATGATCGTCATTTGCCTGCCGTTGGCAGGCAGACGGAACAATAGGCTGACAACCTCGGCCATGGTGTCGCCGCCGACGTTAGCGTTGTCGAACATGAAGGCGTAGCGGGGATCGTTGCGCACGGTTTCGATGCGTGAGATCAGCTTGTGGTAGACGATACGCGACGAGCGGTTTTCCAGTCTGCCCATGCGCTCGTCGATCAGCGACATCATGTCGACCAGTCGATAAGGCACCGGCGTGTCGGCCGTGAAGCCGACGCTCTTGGGATCGATACGTTTGAGGCTGGCACGATCTGCGTGCTGATACTGCGTATAGATTCCCTTCGCAATCGGGATCACCTCCGCAAGAACATCGAGCTCCTCCGACACGCCGGGTCGGCCTCCAAACAGAACGTCGACGATTTCCTCGAAGTTGAACAGCCAGAACGGCAATTTCAGATTGCGCGGGTTCAGCACAAGGGCGTGATCGCCGAAACAGCGGCCGTACTCATTGTGCACGTCGAGCAGGAAGATGCGGAGATCGGGGCGCGATCCCCGCCTTGCGATCCGGACTCCATCAATTCGCCGAGACGGCGTTCCGCTCGCTTCCTGATTGCCGTCGCGTGCGCAATCAATTCGCCGTCCTTGGCTTGCTTCCCAATCGGCTAAGGTTCGAGATGCGGTCCGTGGGCAAGTTTACCGCGTATTTGGTCTTGCAGACGACGCTTCATCTACCGCGTTCATCATTGGGATAACTACTGCACGAGCGAAGAACGGCATGTGCGCGTCAGCAGGGCTCCTCAAGCTAGCCACTATTGCGACCTCTCGATGGATAGTTCCAGCCACTCGAAGCAAATCCGGCAGTCCATCGAAAATTATCAACGCCACCGGCCCCGCCGCCAGAATGCCGAGGATTTCCTGCCGTTCCTTGCTGCGGCGCACGTCGGCGGTTTCGCCGAGGATGGTCCACCGGCAAGTCGACTTGTTGAACGTCATCGCCTTGTCGATCTCGTCGACATCGCGCCAGCGACCATAGAGCCGCACGCCTTCCGGCTTGCGGTCGATCACCAGCACCGCGTCGGCAGCGCCCGCGAGGCCGAGCGTGCCGCTGACGGCGTCGATCGGATCGTCGGCCTCGCCTTTGCGGGTGTGATGGATCACGACGATCGCGATGCCGGTATCGCTGGCGATCTTCTGCAGCTCGGCGATGGCCTCGTAATCGAGATCGTAGCTCTGCTTGCCGGGCGGCGCGATCTTGCGAAACCGCGCCAGCACGTCGATCACGACGAGGCGGGCTGTCTTCTTTGCTGCGTCGATCCACTCGCGGATGCGATCAAGGCCGCCGTTGTTCGCGCGCGGCCAAGTATGCGCGCAGGAAATGCGCGGCCATTCCGCCTTGTTGACGCCGAGCAGCTTGGTCAGCCGCCGCTGCATCCGGCGCTTGTTGTCTTCGAGCGCGAGGAACAGCACGTCGCCCTGTCTCGCACTTGATGTCGCCGAGGCAATAGCTGCCTTGGGCCACCGCAATCGCGACGTCGAGCGCGAGCCACGTCTTGCCGATCTTCGGGCGCGATGCGAGCAGCGTAAGCCCTTCGACGATGATGTCGCCCGCGATCTGCTTCAACGTCGGGAACACTTTGGTGCGTAAGGTGTCGACCGTGTAGATGTCGGTGTCTGTCCGGCTTCTTCGTGCGCGGCGGGAAGTGCTCGGTCGTGCCGCGCGTGTCGAAGTGATCTTCGGCGGTGTGTCCTGCTTCATAGGATGTCCGCCCAGTCTGCGCCGATCGTGCGCGGCATGCGGATGAAAACCTCGACCCCGGCATCGGCCCATCGCTCGGCGCATGTGCGCGCGGCCGCGATGCCCCTGCCGCTCTCGTCGTTGTCGGCGAAGATCGTCAGCGCCTCGACGCCAGCGAGCGGCGGAAATGTCTCGATGGCACCAGCGGTGCCCAGCGCCCAGATAGGTCGCCAGCCCGTAGCGCGGACCGCCAGCGCGGTTTCCAGTCCCTCGGCTGATTCCGAGCCCATGGCTGACGTTCTCGTCCGGCATCGAGCTTGATGGCGCAGCCAGCGACCGGCCCGAGCATCTTTCCCTTCCCGATCTTGGTCCCGTCAGCATTGAGGCCGACACGCATGATCGCGACCGGCATCGCGTCGTCGTCGGGCTCGGTGATCGGATGAAACGCGGCGATCAGCGCGGGCACCGTGCCGTCGCCCCACGGGCAGGATGGATGGAAGCGCAGCACGCGACCGCGCAGATCGTCGGGCAGATCGAGGCCGCGACCGTTGAGGTACTTCTCGGCCAGCGTCCCGCGCGGATCGACGGACGCGCGCCAGATGCGACCAGCGCTTTCGATCTTCCGGGCGCGCTCGGCGGCGTCGTCGGCCTTGCGAACAGGACGCCGAGGACTGGCCGCGCCTGATTCGAAGTCGCTGCCGGTCCGGGCGCGGATCTCAGCGAGAACGTCGCGCGGATCGCAGCCCGCAAAACAGTGGACGACAAGTCCAGTGTCGCCATCGCGAAGGGACAGCGACGGATTCCGGTCGTCGTGAACAGGACAACAGACGAGGAAATTACCGCCTTGTGGCCTGACCCGGTGTCCGGCGAGAACGGCGGCGATACTGGCGGCGGTCACGGCGCGGCCCGCCGGTGGTTCGGCCCGCCGAGCAGAATTGCGGCGACGGGTTCGATCAGTGGCGCGAAGTCAATCATGAGGCCGACCCCAGCGACATCTGGGTTGCGGCCGTGCGCGCCGCTTGCCGCTTCGCGTTGATCGCAGCCTTGATCGCGTCGGCGAGGGCATTCGCCTTGGTTTCGGTGACGGTGTTGACCACCACGTCGGCAATATCGTTGACGTTGTCTTTCTTCAGATCGAACAACGAGCCTTGGTCGGCATAGGCCAGCCTTTCCTGCAGATGCGCGATCTTCATGAGTGCGTTCGTTGAGCTGGCGCTTCAGCAGCGCCATCGGTGACACGCGAGGTTCATGTGACATCTGCCCGTCACCGCGCAGCGCCCTGACATCCTTGCGCTGCATTTTCGGGTTGATCGCGCCAGTCGTGATCCCGTGGTTGAACTGTTCGGCGGTCAGCAATGTCAGTTCGAACAGCGTGCCCCAATGCGCGGGCAAATGCGGAACATGTTCCGCATTTCGCAGATGATCGCACGCGCCGATCTTCATCAGCTTGTTCGCCGTGGAACGGCTGAACGGAAGATCGGCCTTGATCATGTTGGCCCAGTCGCCGTGCCGAAGTTCGGCCTTCGCGCTTTCGAGCAACGATGCGACCTCGAAGATGTACGGTAATTGTTTCTGCCAAGCCTCGGTGATGCGCTTGGCCCATTTGCCACGCGACATGACGTTGGGGACGGCTTGTGTCTGGGCGGTGGTCATTTCGCCGGTCTCCCTCTTGCTTGAAGGTTCTGACCGGGGTAGCGCTGACTGCCCTAACCGATCCCCCGGTCGGAAAAAGTAGAAGCCCCGGTGTCGGACAACGTCGGGGACGCGCACTTGCTCAGATCTTCTCAATTTGGGTCGCGCCGGCGGCCTCTCGAGCCGCGATGCGTTGATCGATTGTCTCCGGTCGACCGCAAAGCCGGCCGCCCATGCGGAACAGGCCCAGCTGCTTCCTTCAGCGGATAGACCGATCTCCACTTATCCTCGTCGGCGAAAATGTACCCGGCGAGTGCGCGCGCGCCGAACAGGATGTCGAGCTGGCGTTTTGGCGGCATGACGGGATCTCCATTTGGTAATGTAAAAAACTACATTACGGAAATGGAAAGAGCAACATTCCTATTGATCTTCGCGAGCGGTTCTGCAAAATTCGGGAAACTTCGGTAAAGGTCCGCAAATGCCCTCCATGCCCGCCCGACGTTTCCTTATGCAATGGTCGAGTCCGCGCTTGTCCAGGTGCATAACATCGCTCCAGAGGACGTGTCGGCCTTCCGCGCTCGGTTTGGCTCGTTACAGCGTGCTGGGTTGCTCGGCGCTGAAAGCCAACCGGGCAAAGGTAAGAAATTGGAGTACGGCCCCGATCGAGCTCCACCGGGTGATGTTGGCATTCGAACTGGTTCAGTGCGGCATCGCGCCGAGTATCTTTTTGCCTTTGATCAACGAATTCTGGGACAGCAAGCTGCGTGAATATTTTCATGTCGGCGGAACGCGCGATCGTTCGCGAGACAAGCGACGTGGTGCTGATCCTGGCAGGCGTTGCCGCGCTCAACTCGAAAACGCCGGTTCCGAGCATCAACCACACAACGATGGACAAGCTTTCGGAGCGCTTATCGTTTGCACTCGACGGCAAAAGCCTGCCGGCGCGGGTGTTGTTGGTGAACCTGAGCGCGGAGCTGCGAAGTTTCACGATGCCTGGCGCACTATCACTCGCAGCCGGAACCTCTGGTCGAGATCGCGCAAAAGGCAAACGACGGCCGACTAAGCGATGAGCAAGACCAGCGCCCGATTTAACCTTGCCGACATCAGCCGCGCCACCAAGGCCGCAAAGGCCGAAGGCGCTGCCGCGGTGGAAATCTTGCCCGATGGCACCATCAGGATCCTGCTCAACGAAACCCATTGTGACGAGAAGCCAAAGAAGCCCGAAGAACCGAAACAACACCGTGATTTCAAACTTTGAGATTGATGGAGCCATGCCGAAACCAAAATTGCCATTCCTGCACTGCTATACCAGCCGACACGGCAAGCGAACGTACTACGTCAAATTGACGAAGCGCGAGAAAGGCCGGGGTATCCTTATTACAGATCCGGTTTTCCGTTCCGAAGGGTTCATGGCGCAATACCATGCCGCCGTGCGCGGTGCGCCGGTCACGCCGGCGCCGATCATCGGCAAGGACGGAAAGGGCACGGTCAGTTGGCTGATTGGTCTCTACAAGAAATCGCGCGCATGGTGCGAGGACATCTCGCAGGAGACGCGCAAGCATGCGCGGGCCCTTCTTGCAGAAGTTGGAGGAGCAGGCCGGCGACCTCCCCTTGCAGGCGATAACGCGCGCCAAGATCGAGGAAGGCATTTCGGCGCGCAGTCAGAACCAGGGCCGGCATTTCTTCGATGCGATGCGCGGCCTGTTCAAGTTTGCCATCGCCCACGAACTCCATGACAAAAACCCGACCGAAGGCATCACGGTCAAGAAAGACAACGGCGAAGGTCATCTGCCGTGGCCCATGGAGATGATCGAGAAATTCGAGCAGCACTGGCCGCTCGGCACCAAGCAGCGCCTGATCTTCGACATCTACCTCTACACCGGCTTGCGGCGTGGCGACTGCGGCGCGGCTCGGCAAGCAGCATATGAAGCGACGGCATCATCCACCTGATGACCGAGAAAAGTTAGGGGCGCATGCCGGTCTATATTCCGGTGCATCCGGCGCTGGAAGCGTCGATCAAGGCTTGCCCGTCGAAGGGGCTGGCGATCGTCTCGACGGATGACGGCCGGAATTTTGCCAAGGATTGGTCGGCAATCTGTTTCGCGAAGCGGTCGAGGCCGCCGGCATCCCGATCACCAGAAAGGGATCGAAGCACAAGGGCTACACTGGCCACGGCCTGCGCAAGGCGTCTGCGACCATTGCCGCCGAGAGCGGTGCATCCGAGTCCGAATTGAACGCGATGTACGGCTGGACCGGCCATGAAATGGCGCAGCTTTACACCCGAAAGGCCGACCGCAAACGGCTCGCCGCGCGCGCCATGGCGAAGTGGACGCGGCCCTCGCCTGAAGACATCGCGGACTTCAGCATCGCCTATTTGCAGATCGAAAACGAACGCGGGTAGTCACCACCTTCTGGGGGGTGGTGACCGTAGCGAGGAAACGTCAAGCAAAACAATGAGTAACTGGCTGCCCTTCCTGGATACATATCGAACCATGTGCCGCGCTCCGGAGCCAGCCTTTAGGCGGATTTTGGTGGATATCCGCGAGTCGCGCTTCGCCGCCTAAGCAGACGGCTTGCGCGGGGTTCGATTTTGGCAGTGCGACCCGAAGGCGCGGATCACTAGTGGAGGAAGATTCCACCCCGAGAGTTGTCGATTGATCTGGTAGCTGACGTGCGGTTCGGTCGGGCTGACCGCTTTCGGGGCAAAGTGAGCCTATTCAAGACGGTGAAAGTGATTTCCCGGACATCCGTTGGCAACGGCGTCGGATGTTTAGTTGTTGACAAGAAGTGCGGCTGGAGTGTACCCTGACACCTAAACAGATGACGAAAGAGAACTCATGGTCAGCAAATCTTTGATGAGTTGTTCATGAGCCGACTTGGGAAGCCTGACCTGCTTCTTTCAATACGTTTCATTTCCATTCTCCGTAGTCAGGTTTTCCTGACACGCCCGATAGGCCGAAGCCGCGGGGCGATTAGTTCATTCCAATCCGAGCCTTTTCCTCTTCGCCGCTTCGTATTTGTTCTTATTGATTTCCAGCAAGTCGATGGCGGCCGGGTCTTGCATCAACCATTCTTTCGCACCGGTCTCGCCGAGAGACAAGCCAGCCAAACCCAACGCGGGTTCTTGCGGTACTTCTTGTCGAGTTGGGCGCGCAGTTTTTGCATTAGTTACGGTCATACCGGGGCAAACCTTTTCCAATGCGGCAGTGTAATGGCCATGATTGGTCGCATGATCCTGGCGTTCATCGTAGGCTTCCTGCGGCACAGCTGGTGACATCAGCGAAAGCAGCAGGCCGGTGGTGGTCAACAGGCGTTTCACTTTCACTCTCCGCTGTCCTGCCGCCTTCGCCCCGGTCGGCGTTAGGTGCCGGGGCTGGAGGTTAGATGTGGCACTCGCTCCTGCGTCCCGCGTTTGTCAGCACTTGTCAAAATTTTGCTTTCTCCGGCCAACGGCTCGCCCGTCATAAACGTGGAGCTGCTGCTCCCTCTGTTCGGCGGCAACCCGCGCGGCACCGCCGGCGGGATTCCAATCGCCGTGTAGTGGCTTCCGCCGCTGGAAACTGGTATGCTTTGCGCATGACGCCGGGTTTATCTGCGCGACCTTGCCGCTGCGGTAGGTGGTAGTGACGCTTCGACACGATGCCTTCGAGGCCGAGCTTGCAGGCGTGCTTGAATATTACGAGTGCACCGGGCTGACCTTGGAGTAGTCGTATCAGAGACCGTAAGGCCCGGCAGCACGCGCGCATTTTTATCTCTAAAACTACGCGAACAAGAAATCACCTGCCGCGAGATTGTTGGTGCCCACTATCGTCAGGTCATTACTTGCATCAAAGTGTATGATGGTATTTGCGCCAGCCACCTCGATATTCAGGTCGCCGAAGTCATTGATGTTATTCGCTGCCAAAGCGGTGAGGTCAATGATATCTCGCCCTTGTTCAAAATCGGCCGTGTCATGCCCATTCTGAGCGGCGAAGACGAACGTATCCGCGCCGTCCCCGCCAAACATGCTGTCGTTGCCAATTCCGCTCGTTAACGTGTCCTTGCCATCGCCGCCATCCAGCACGTTCGCCGATCCGCCAAAGACGGTGAGCTGATCATTGCCTGCACCACCCGTCAGGAAGCTCGATCCAATCGAACCTGGCGCAACAGTTGCCGTCAAGACATCGTTTCCAGCGCCGCCATCGAGATGATTCTCGGCAGTCGAGTTGGCATACAATCGGGCTGCAACTAGAGGATCTAGCGTTGCGGAAAGAAACGCGGTGAGCTGGTCGTCTCCCGCACCGCCATTCAGGACATTCGCGACATCGTAGGGATCCAGCCCGAGTAACCGGAAGGCCAACGCTAGCTTCAGCGTGGAGATTTGCCGTGAGGATGTCTTTTCCATCTCCACCCTCAAGTTGATTGAGGGCATGAACAGAATATTGTGCGAGTGCGTGGAGTTCGCAGTCAGATTATCGTTACCTTTTCCGCCATCGAGATAGTTCGTGACATCCGAAATGGTGTTCTCCCCGTCTGCGGAATGAATCGCCTCCAGGGTGTCGTTGCCCTCATCGCCCCACAGCTGGTTGATACCTACCGGCGTGCTAGCTATTGGAGTTCGTCAGGTTGAAAGCGTGCAATACATCGTCGCCTGAGCCACCGTGAAGCTCATTTGAATGGTATCCCGTGTGGCATTCGATCGACCCATAGCGGTCGCATCCAAGACATCGTTGCCGCTGCCACCGAAGAGTAGGTTGCTGGCTATACGCAATGATACGCACTGAAACTCCGTTTCGGCATGAGCTGTGACGTGGTCGTCGCCGGAGCCGCCGTCGACGGTGTTGGTGAGTATATTAGTCGCCGAAAGCGCCACGGCCATCTGCTAGCACATTGATGGTATCGTTGCCGTCTCCTCCGATTACGTAGGTGCGGACGGTCGCATTCGCTACGCTGAGGAAGCCTCGTAGCCACATTTGCTGTGGCGTTGATGACATCGTTGCCATTACCACCGTCAACTAGCACATCTGCTGTTCCCGTACCCCGAAGGGAGGCCATCTCCAGCCCTGAAGCGTGACCGTCGCATTGAGGTTGTCGTTGCCTGTTTCGCCCAACTGAATGGCAATTCCGTGCACAGGCGCATCGCTCTGGAGCGGGACAATCACATTAGTCGTTAACGTGTCTTCGCCGTCACCGCCGATCAATGCCGTCAGGTTGAATGTGCTGTTCAAACGGTCATCGCCATCGAAGCCCAAGACAATATTGCCGTCAGCCTGTGCGCTGAGCACGTCGTCGTCTCCGGTGCCAAGGATCAAACTGTCGATGCTGGGAAAGACGGGGAAAAGCCAATCAAGGGTCGCGGAATCGTTCGCCATTTTTCACTCCTGAAATCCAATGGAGGTTTGTCGGCATCTCTAGCTTAGTCCGCAATTTACTAAGAACCCTAGCTTTGCTGGCAAAAGTCGCTCAATTAAAATTGTTGGCCTGGCCTTTCGCGGGTCATGAGCGCGGCTGGCGTCTCTGTGGATGTATCAGGGCGTTAGCTGTGCGCTCCAGCCAAGATAGTTTTGGCTGTGCCCCCGGCGACCCCAGCCCTTGCTTGGCTTCGAGTGGGTCCATCATCACAGCCAGCACGGCTGTGATGATGGAGGGGTGCCTCTCTCTGTTCCGATTATTTCGGCGCGTGCAATTCGGGCGGGGAACTCAGTCCCTCGATTTCCGAGGCCGCCTCGGCTTGCCAGACTTTCTTGAGCACTTTGTCGCGCTCTGGGCCGTCAGGCATCCCCGAAGCCTCCTGGCGTGCCTCGGCAGCGAACACGGCAAGGCGTTCCTGAAGCGATTTTGTGTGTTTCAATCGTTTTCTCTTTCTCTGCTGCAACGTGCGCCTCCTGAGCAAGCGGGCTTGCTTTAACAGCCCCGCAGGGCGTGCGGCGGCAGCACAAACGTTTTCCACCTTTCAAAAGTTCCCCGCGTCTGGCGGGAGGAATAGCCATCGGCATTGGCTTCCACTGTGATCGGGCCGCGACTGCGCTCCGGTTCTTTGGGTCACGGCGCCCGTGCGTTTATTTCATTCCGACGAGAACTACATCTCCACGGGCTCGCCTGCCGCGGTCTTGAAGAGTTACCAGTCGGCCGTATCTACATGCACCCATTTCCACCGAGCTGTTCGCCGACCATTCCGCAGTTTCGGATGCGGGCGTCTATGCCCACTATCTAATTGAAAATAATTTCAAAGTTTCTCAATTGGGAAAGGACGCGCCTGGCCTCGATGCATTTTCCTCAAGCTTCACTCCGTGTTTCACATTGCATGTAATACGTCAATTAAGCAGTTGAATGACGCTTCTTCGTCGTCAGTAGCACGCAATGAGGATGCTTGGGTTATGTGGATTAGCCCAATCCGCGGATAAATCCTAAAGGAAACTAAACCGGTCTCCGACGGCAAAGATAGTGGCGGCAAGGGCAAAACTCCCAAACCATCTGTGTTTGTTATGTTTGTATGGGAGCTCCAAAAGTGCCTACCAACCGAATGTCGACGTCATACCGAGTTGGAAGTGGCCCTTTCAGATGCCCTCAGCCTGAGATAGGCCAAGTGGAGGCGGGTACTCTTTGATTTTTTGCGTTGCCTATTCGTAACCCTACCGAAAAGAGGGAGGGGCAGTGTAAAGTTCGCCAAGGTCCCGAGGGAACCGCGTGGGTCACTGTTGATCAGTCGGCGCATCGTGGAGCTTTTGATAGGCACCAACGGCTCTCAGTCTCTTGCGATCATCATAATGGGAACTGAGCATTCGGACTAACATCACGGCCGCGACCGCCAAAACGAGATGATATCGAGGCGATCTCGGGTCGAGTGTCACGATGTCGTCCACCCGCTGCCCCGTGGAGCCCCTTGGCGTCGATCACCTCGACGCCGGCCGCCAGCAACCGCGCCCGTGTCCGGTGCCCCCGGCTCTTGAGCGCCCGCCCGTCGACGCCCTGCTCGCTTTGAGCTCGGGCGCCTCCTTCGTCGGCTACTCGCTCCGGCTTCGCCGATCCGGCTGTCATCGTCGGGCGCTGCTCCGCCTGGCGGACTGCGCAGCCTGGCGGGACGGCCGTGGACCCGATCAGCACGCCGCCAGGGTAGAGGAGCGGCCTTCGTGGCGGATCGAGGCGCGACCTACTGTCCGGGCCATGAGCGACACGGTGAGCGACGAGCTGGTCTCCACGCTGAAGCGGTGGGTGGCCGACGAGGTGGTGCCGGTCGCGTCCCGGTACGAGCACGCGGACGAGTTCCCGGCTCCGCTCGTCGAGCAGATGAAGGCGTTCGGGTTGTTCGGGGCCACCATCCCCGAGGAGCTCGGCGGCCTCGGGCTCGACTCGCTCACCTACGCCCGGCTGATGGAGGAGCTCGCCTTCGGCTGGATGTCCCTGTCGGGGATCATCAACACGCACACGATCGTGGTGAACCTGATCAAGCGGGCCGGCACCGACGAGCAGAAGCAGCGGTGGCTGCCCCGCATGGCCACGGGTGAGGTGCGTGGCGCGTTCAGCCTCTCCGAGCCCGACGCCGGTAGCGACACGCAGGCGATCCGCTGCGCGGCGACGCCCGACGGCGACTTCTACCGGATCGAGGGCACCAAGGCCTGGGTGACGAACGGTGAGCGGGCCGGGATCCTCGCCCTCGCCGCCCGCACCCCCGAGGGCATCACCTGCTTCATCATCGAGAAGGAGCCGGGTCCCACCTTCGAGGGCATCTCGGTGACCCGCACCGTCGACAAGCTCGGCTACAAGGGCCTCGAGACCGTCGAGATGGCCTACGCCGGCCACCAGGTGCCGGCGGCCAACGTGCTGGGTGGTCCCGAGCAGCTCGGCCGCGGCCTGCCGACGATCCTCGGGTCGCTCGAGCTCGGTCGCGTGAACATCGCGGCCCGCAGCGTCGGGGTCGCCCGTGCCGCGCTCGAGGCGTCGCTCCGCTACGCGACCGAGCGCGAGACCTTCGGCAAGCCGATCGCCTCGCACCAGGCGATCCAGTTCAAGCTCGCCGAGATGGCCACCAAGGTGGAGGCGGCCCGGCTGCTCACCCACAGCGCGGCCCGCCGCTTCGACGCCGGCGAGCGGGCGGACGTCGAGGCCGGCATGGCCAAGTTGTTCGCGTCGGAGACCGCGCTCGAGGTCGCGACGGAGGCCATGCGCATCCACGGCGGCTACGGGTACACGAAGGACGCGGCGATCGAGCGGTACTACCGCGACGCCCCGCTGATGATCATCGGAGAGGGCACGAACGAGATCCAGCGGATGGTGATCGCACGGGGACTTCTCAGGCGCTTCTCAGGTTCGTGACGAGCTCCGGCGTTTCCTGACGCGGCGTCACATTTCGGACTACGGTGCGCGCATCTCGCCGTTCCAAGGGGGTCTTGCGGAATGAGCCACCGTCCGCCAACCGGTCACCGAGCGCCGCGCCACCGCGGCGCAGCGCGCCTCGTCGCGCTGTTCGCGGTCCTCGCGCTCGTCGCCGGCGCATGCTCCCGGGTGACGACGACGTCGCCACCGGGGATGACGGCAGCACGACGACGCACCGCCGGTTCCGGCGGCACCGGGGGCACCGGCGGCGAGGCCGGTCCCGGCGACTTCGGCGACCTGAAGGCGGTCTGCGGACCGGCCGAGGGCGACAACGCCGACGACACCGCCCAGGGCGTCACGAGCGACGAGATCCACATCGGCACGATCTCCGATCCCGGGTACGTCGGCCGCCCCGGGCCTGAACCAGGAGCTCTTCGACGCCAGCGACGTGTTCGTGGACTGGTGCAACGCGGCCGGCGGCATCAACGGCCGCAAGATCAAGATCGACAAGCTCGACGCCAAGCTCACCGAGTACAAGCAGCGCATCAACGAGGCCTGCGCCGAGGACTTCGCCCTCGTCGGCGGCGGCGGCGTGTTCGACGACACCGGCCAGGACGAGCGGCTCACCTGCCTGCTGCCCGACTTCCCGGGCTACGTCGTGTCGCCCAAGGCCCGCGGCGCCGACCTGCAGGTGCCAGCCGCTGCCGAGCGCGCTCGACGAGGTGCCGATCGGCGTCTACCGCTACCTCGACAAGAAGTTCCCGGACTCGACCGACCAACGTCGGCTTCATGACCGGCAACGTCGCCACCACCGTCAGTCAACAAGCAGTACCAGGAGGCGGCGTCAAGACCCTCGGCTGCCAGACCGTCTACGAGACGCAGTACAACGCGGTCGGCGAGCCCACCTGGACGCCGTTCGCCCAGGCCATGCAAGAACAAGGGCGTCAAGGGCCTCTTCTACGTCGGCGAGCCGGAGAACCGCGGCCAAGCTGCTCGAGGCGCTGTCCACGACATCGACTACAAGCTCGACTGGGTCGGTGGTCGGCGCCAACCATCGTACGACCAGGCGCTCATCGAGGTCGGCGGGTCGGCGCTCCAGAACGCCAACATCGTGTCGTCCGGCCGTGCGTGCCGCCGTTCCTGGCCGACGCAGGTGCCGGCCATCCCGCAGTACGAGGACCTCTTCGAGAAGTACCTGCCCAACGGCAAGACCCAGGCGCTCGCTCGGCTTCAACTCGTTCTCCGCCTGGCTGCTGTTCGCCACCGTCGGCCAAGTCGTGCGGCGCCGACCTCACCCGCACGTGCGTCTACGACGAACGACCAAGTCGTGATCACGGAGTGGACCGGTCGGCGGCCTCCACGCGGCCAGCCAACCCGGCGACGCTCACAGGGTCCGACCGACTGCGCCATGATCGTCGAGGCCTCGCCGCGACGGGTCTCGACTGTGACCCGACGACTTCGAGCCCACCGACGGGCTTCGTCCAGCTGCGTCGGACGACTCGGTCGTGCAAGCTCGAGGGCGACTACGGCGACCGGCGACCACGCTCGAGCGACGTCGGCGAAGACGCATCGACTGACCTCGAAGTGACCTGACCTGAGCGCTGCCGGCTCGACCCTGCGCAGGGAGCCACTCCGGTGGACAAGTTCCTGATCTTCACCATCGTCGGGCTGAGCACCGCGGCGATCTACGCGGTCATCGCCAGCGGCCTGGTCCTCACCTACACGACGACCGGCATCTTCAACTTCGCCCACGGGGCGATCGGGATGCTGGCCGCGTTCGTGTACTGGCAGCTCCGGTTCGAGTGGGGCTGGCCGACGCCGGTCGCGCTGATCCTCGTGCGTGCTGTTCGTGGTCGCGCCGCTGTTCGGCGTGCTGCTCGAGCGGGTGATCATGCGCGGGCTGGAGGGCACCAGCGAGGCGACGAAGCTCGTGGTCTCCATCTCGCTTGCTCGTCGGCGATGATCGGTCTGGCCAAGTGGGTGTGGCAGCCGGGCGTGAGCCGGCCGGTGAAGCCGTTCTTCGGGGCCGACCAGATCGACCTCGGCGTCGACCGACGATCACCTACCACCAGCTGATCACCATCGGCGTCGGCGATCGTGGTGGCCATCGGGCTGCGCTTCCTGCTGTACCGCACCCGCATCGGCGTGGCCATGCGGGCCAACGTCGACGACCGCACGCTGGCGCGTGCTCAACGGCGCCGAGCCCGACCGCTCGTCGCCCGCACGAGCTGGGCCATCGGCTGCTCGCTGGCGGCGGTCGGCGGCATCCTCATCGTCTCGTCGGCCGGCCTCGAGCGCCTCGTCGCTGTCGCTGCTGATCGTCAACGCCTACGCCGCCGCCGTCTTCGGCCGGCTCCGCTCGTTGCCGCTCACCTTCGTCGGCGCGATCGTGCGTCGGCCTCATCGAGGGCTACCTCACCGGCTACCTGCCCGCGACAACCAGTACCTCCCCGGCCTGCGGCCGGCGGCCGCCGGTGATCCTCCTGTTCATCGTGCTGCTGGTGATGCCGAACCCGCGCCTGCGCAGCCACGTCGGCACCCGGGAGTACTTCCCGGCGCCCACCCGTCGGGCCTCTTCCTGTTCGGTGGGTTCGTGCATCGCCGTTCGGCGTCGTGCTGATCACCACGCGTGAGCACGACCGACCAGATCACCTACGCCAAGATCTTCTCGCTCGGCATCGTGGCCCTCTCGCTCGTGCCGCTCGTCGGCTTCGCCGGGCAGATCTCGCTGTGCGCAGCTGAGCTTCGCCGGCATCGGCGCGGTGCTGCTGGCGCACCACGGCGCAACGGCAGCCCGCTCGGCCTCGCTCGTCGGCGTGCTGGTCGCCGCGCTCGTCGGTGGCGCTCGTCGCGCTGCCCGCGCTGCGCCTCTCGGGCATCTACCTGGCCCTGGCCACCGCTGCGTTCGGCGTGGTCCTCGACCGGTGGGTCTTCAACCTGCCCGACTTCGACATCGGCCCGATCCACATCAGCCTCTTCGAGCTCGGCTCGACCGAGGTGCCCGCCGATGAAGCTGTTCGGCGTACGAGTTCGACGCCCGTCGTCGCAGCTCATGCTGGCGGCGGTCGTGTTCGTGCTCGTGGCCGCGCTGGTCGTGGCCATCCGCTGCACCAGCCGTTCGGCCGGCAGCTCGCTCGCCGTGCGCGACAGCGAGGCGGCCTGCGCCACCTTCGGCCTCAACCTGCTGTGGCCCCGGCTCGGCGTGTTCATGCTGTCGGCCGGCATCGCCGGGCTCGGCGGTGCGATCTACGGCATGCAGCTCGGGCGATCTCGCCCGAGCAACTTCGACCTCGTGGCCGGTCTCCCGATCTTCGTGCTGGTCGTGGTCGGCGGCGCCGGTCTCGTCGGCGGCGCGCTGTTCGCCGGCATCGGCCTCTACGGGTTCCTGCCGCTCACCTCCGCGCTGGGTCCGACGATCGACAAGATCAACACGGTCACGCCCGGCCTGATCGGCATCGGCCTCGGCCGCAACCCGAGCGGTGTCGTGCCGCTCATGTCCGAGGGCGTCGCGCCGGCTCCGCAACGACCGGCCGGTGCTCGCCGGGATGATCGTCGGCGATGGTCGGCGTCTACGTGCTCCGCCGCGTCGACGTGTACGCCAACTGGCCGTTCGTGATCCTGCTCTTCGTCTGCCTGGTGGCCGGCAACGACATCGCGCGAGCACCGGCCTGCAGATCCGCGCCAGGCCGAGGGCGGGGCCGTGCCGAGGAGGAGGCGATCGACCTCGAGTGGGTCGGCATCACCGTCGCCGTGGACGCCCGACCGGCTGGCCGAGGTCGACTCGGCGCTCAACCTCGACGGGCTACACCGCCGAGCTCGAGGCCGCCGACGGCGGAGGCCGCCACGTGCCACGTCCTTGAGGTCCGTGAGGTCTCGGTCCGCTTCGGCGGGAACCTGGCGCTCGAACGACGTGTCGCTCTCGGCCGAGCCCGGCGCAGATCACCGGGCTCATCGGCCCGAACGGCGCCGGCAAGACGACCATGTTCAACGTGATCACCGGGCTGCGTCGCGCCGACGCTCGGGCCGGATCCTGCATCGACGACGAGGACGTCACCGGCGTCAGCCCGCACAAGCGGGCCCGCAAGGGCCTGGCCCGCACCTTCCAGCGGCTCGAGCTGTTCTCGATGCTGACCGTGCGGGAGAACATCCGGGTGGCCGCCGACATCCGGCGCCGCTGGTCGAAGGACAGCGACGACATGGCCGCGCTCACCGAGTCGATCATCGAGCGGGTCGGGCTCACCGACGTCGCCGACCCCGGGTCACGTCGCTCCCCACCGGGCAGGCCCGCCTGGTCGAGCTCGGCGCGGGCGCTCGCCTGCAAGCCGCCGGTGCTGCTGCTCGACGAGCCCGCCTCCGGCCAGGACGACACCGAGACCGAGCGCTTCGGCCAGCTGCTCGTCGAGCTGGCCGCCGAGGGCACGGCGGTCGTGCTCGTCGAGCACGACATGTCGCTCGTGATGGAGGTGTGCCACCACGTGCACGTCCTCGACCTCGGCCGGATGCATCGCCGACGGCGAACCGCACGCGGTGCAGCACGACCAGGCCGTGCTCGACGCCTACCTCGGCGCCAGCAAGCCGCAGGCGGCGTCGTGAGCGCGGTGCCGGCCGAGGACATCGAGGTCGAGCCGATCCTCGAGCTGCGCGGGCTCCGGGCCGGCTACGACGGCGTCGAGGTGCTGCACGGCGTCGACCTCGTCGTGCACCCCGGCCGGGTCGTCGCGCTGCTCGGCCCCAACGGCGCCGGCAAGTCGACGACGCTGCTCGTCGTCGCCGGCCTGCTCGGCGCGACCGGCGGCGACGTGCTGATGGCCGGGCGGCGGGTGAACGGCGCCCGTCCCGAGGACCTCGCCCGCTTCGGGCTGTGCCTCATCCCCGAGGGCCGCGGCATCTTCCCGAACCTCACCGGTGCGCGAGAACCTCTGGATGATGACCCACCGGCGGCGGCACCATGAAGGCGGTCGAGGAAGCGACCGTGCGCCCGCTTCCCGCAGCTCGGCCGGTTCATGCAGCCGCACCGCCGGCACCCTGTCGGGCGGCGAGCAGCAGATGCTCGCCATGGCCCGCGGCCTGGCGACCGATCCGGCGCTCCTCGTGCTCGACGAGCTGTCGATGGGGCTGGCGCCGATCGTCGTCGACCAGCTCTACGAGACGCGTCAACCAGGTGGCCGAGCGAGGGGACGTCCATCCTCCTCGTCGAGCAGTTCGCCCGGATCGTGATGGACGTGGCCGACGAAGCCGCGGTGATGGTGCAGGGCCGGATCGTGCAGACCGGCACGGCCCCGAGAACTCGAAGCGACCTTGTCCCAGGCGTACCTGGGCGGATAAGGAGGAACGATGCTGGAGCACCCCGAACGGGTCGAGCAGTTCAAGACGGAGATCGCCGAGATGCACCTCCCCGACCCCGCCAGCGGCCGCGACCGGCTGCTGCTGCGCGGCGGCGTCGGTGCTGATGGTCGGCCGGGGTCATCGTCACGATCGTCGGCTACTCGATGAGCCACGGCACCACGAACGTGCTCACGCAGAACGACGCGCAGGTCGTCGGCGATCATCGGGCTCGCCGTCACCGTGCTCGGCGGCGCGCTGTTCCTGCGCTACTCGATCGCCCACTTCCTGCGCTTCTGGCTGGCCCGGCTCTCCTGGGAGCAGGCAGGCCCAGACCGACCGCCTCGTCGAGGCGCTCGGCTCCGGTACGGCGACCGACGACCCGCACCAACGAGCCGGCGGCCTAGCGCCGCCGGCCGTCAGGCTGCGACGCAGGCCGTCAGGCGGCGCGACTTCTCGAGGATGTGGACGCCGCAGGCGGAGCCGAGGCCGATGACGTGGGCCAGGCCGACCTTGGCGCCCTCGATCTGACGGTCGCCGGCCTCACCGCGGAGGTGGTGGCAGACCTCCCAGATGTTGGCGATGCCGGTGGCCGCGATCGGGTGGCCCTTCGACTCGAGGCCGCCGGACACGTTCACCGGCGTCGTGCCGTCGCGCCACGTCGCGCCCGACTCGAAGAAGTCGACGGCGCCGCCCGGCTCGCAGAGCATGAGGTTGTCGTAGTGGACGAGCTCGGCGGTGGCGAAGCAGTCGTGCAGCTCGACGAGGTCGAGGTCCTCGGGGCCGACGCCGGCCTGCTCGTAGGCCTGCGTCGCGGCGTTGCGGGTGAGCGTGTTGACGTCGGGGAGGATCTGGCAGGCCTCCTCGCCACGGGTCGGTGGTGAGCACCGAGGCCGACACCTTCACCGCCCGCTTGCGCTGCTCGAGCGAGAGCGTCTTCAGCGCGCTGTCGCTGACGACGACGGCCGCGGCGGCGCCGTCGCAGTTGGCCGAGCACATCGGCCGGGTGTTCGGGTAGGCGATCATGATGTCGTCCATGATCTCCTCGAGGCTGATCTTCTTCTTGTAGGCGGCCAGCGGGTTGAGCGTCGAGTGCGCGTGGTTCTTCTCGCTGATGCGGGCGAACAGCTCGAAGCTCGTGCCGCCGTACTTGTGGCCGTACTCCATGCCGATCTGGGCGAACACGCCGGGCATGGTCTCGGTGCCGATGCGACCGTCGACCGGGGCGACCGCGCCGTAGCGACCGTTCGGCTCCCAGTTCGGGCTGTCCTCCTTGCGGGCGCCGCCGGCGAGCAGGCCGGCGCCGGCGAGCTTCTCGACGCCGACGGCGAGGCCCATGTCGCACTCGCCGGCCTTCACCGCCATGATCGCGGTGCGCAGCGCGGTGGCGCCGGTCGCGCAGGCGTTGGCCACGTTGTAGACGGGGATGCCGGTCTGGCCGATCTGCTTCTGCAGCTGCTGGCCGATGCCGGCGGCCGCGTTCATGAGGTTGCCGGCGGCGAGCACGCCCATCTGCTGCATCGTCACGCCGCCGTCGGCCAGCGCGCCGAGGGCGGCCTCGGCGGCGAGGTCGATGGTGTCGAGGTCGGTGTGCTTGCCGAACTTCGTCATGTGGATCCCGAGGATCCAGACGTCCTCTGCCATCGGTGCTGCTTCCTCTCAGGCGACGGGCTCGAAGCCGAAGCCGATGGCCTCGGTGCCGGCCTCGTCGGTGCCGATCGGGTAGGTGGTGAGCCGCACCTTCATGCCGAGGGTGACGTGCTCGGCGTCGGGCTCGACGTTGACGACGTTGCCGCGCACGCTCGTGCCGTCGCAGTCGATCACGCCGGCCACGAACGGCACCGGGACGCCGGGGGCGGCGAAGGTCACGATCGTGAACGCCCGCAGCTCGCCGCTCGGTGCTCGACGGCGGCCTTGCGGAAGTCGGTGCCGCAGCAGCAGGCGCAGGCGTTGCGCCGGTCGAAGAACCGGGCCCCGCAGCTCGTGCACTCGTTGGCCACGAGGTGCGGGTCGTCGCCCAGCACCAGGTAGTCGACCAGCGGGATCTCGTTGCTCATTCGTGGGTCCCCCGTGCGGCTGCTGAGCCCTTGGAACCTATCGGGATGGCAAGCTGCAGGCACATCCGTCGAGGGGAGATCGTCGTGCCAGATCAGGACCGGGCCTGGGAGGCCCGCGCCGCGTACGAGCGCTACGTCGAGGCCCGCAACGCGGTCGAACGGGGGGAGCGCACGTGGTCGTCGATCGCCGAGGAGTTCTTCACCGAGGACATCGTGTTCCTCGACCCGGCGTGGGGTCGCACCGAGGGCCGTGAGGCGGTCGCCGCCTTCATGGACGAGAGCATGGCCGGCCTCGAGGACTGGACGTTCCCCGAGGAGTGGACGATGTCCGACGGCGAGCGGGTCGTGACGATGTGGTGGAACCGCCTGCCGGGCGAGGGGCCCGACGGCCGCCCCAACCAGGCGCCCGGCGTGTCGATCCTCCACTACGCCGGCGACGGCCGGTTCAACTACGAGCTCGACGTGCTCAACATGGCCGAGGTCATCGAGATCATCGGCACCAGCGGCTGGACGCCGCCGGGGAACTTCAACGCCCCGCCGAGGCACGCCCGACCGCGACACGACGCCTCCGGCCTGATCCGTGGCCGATGCCGAGCCGACCCGCGGTCCGGGTCGAGACCGCCGACCACGTCGCCACCGTCACCATCGACCGGCCACCGGTCAACGCGGTCGACCCGGCCACGCTCGAGGCGCTGGGCGAGACGTTCCGCGTCGCTCGGGGAGGACCGCGACGTGCGGGTCGCCGTGCTCACCGGCGCCGGCACGCGCGCCTTCGTGGGCGGCGCCGACCTGCGGGCGATCGACAGCGACCGCAGCGCCGGCCGGCCGGGCCCGCAGCTCGACCGTGGGCTGATCGCCCGCGAGGCGTTCTGGGCGATCACCGACTGCGCGGTGCCGGTCATCGCGGCGGTCAACGGTCCGGCGATCGGCGCCGGGCTCGCGCTGGCCGCGGTGTGCGACATCATCCTCGCCAGCGAGACGGCCACGTTCGGCACCACCGAGATCAACGTCGGGCTGCTCGGGGCCGAGCGCGCACCTGTCGCTGATGGTCGGCCGCCACAAGGCCCGCGAGCTGTTCTTCACCGGCGAGCTGATCCCGGCCGAGGAGCTGCACCGGCTCGGCGCCGTCCGCGCGGTCGTGCCGCAGGCCGAGCTGATGGACGAGGCCCGTGCGCTGGCCGGGGTGCTGGCCCGCAAGAGCCCGATCGCGCTCCGCATGGCCAAGGAGTCGATGAACCGCGTCGAGTTCCTGCCGCTCAAGGACGCCTACCGCACCGAGCAGGACTACACGGCCCGCCTCCTCGGCTTCGAGGACAGCGCCGAGGCCCGCCAGGCCTTCCTGGAGAAGCGCGACCCCGACTGGAAGTGGAAGTAGGGCGACTCCGAAGGCGATACCTGGCGGGATCCCGCCAGCGCATCGCCTTCAGAACGCGATCGGGACGGTGCTGACGCTGCGGAGGGTGGTGCGGCCGGCCCAGGTCGGCTCGCCGGCCGGGCGCAGGCGGGGGAGCCGGGTGAGCAGCGAGGTGAGCGCGACCTCGGCCTGCAGGCGGGCGAGGTGGGCGCCGAGGCAGTGGTGGATGCCGCCGCCGAACTGCACGTGCTGGCCGGCGTCGGGCCGGTCGATGCGCAGCGAGTCGGCGTCGTCGCCCCAGCGCTCGGGATCGTGGTTGGCGGCGCCGACGCAGCAGGTAGAGGACCTCGCCCTCGCCGATCGTCTCGCCGCCGATCTCCATCTCGGTCGGTGGCGACCCGGCGCACGAACTGGTTCGGCCCGTCGTAGCGGAGCATCTCGAGCACCGCCTGCGGCACCAGCGACGGGTCGGCCTGCAGCGCCGCGAGCTGCTCGGGGTGGCGGAACAGGGCGACGAGGCCGTTGCCGATCAGCGCGGTCGTCGGCTCGTGGCCGGCGACGTAGAGCGTGATGAGCTGGGCGACGAGCTCGCCGTGGGTGAGCCGCTCGCCGTCCACCTCGGCGGCGATGAGCGCGGACAGCACGTCGTCGGCCGGGTGCGCCCGCTTCGTCGTCGGCCGCGTCGGACGAGGTACTGCTCCATCTCCTCGAGCAGCGCCATGCAGGCGTCGTAGTCCTCCTCGCTGATCACGAGGTCGAGGCTGCGGGCGACCGCGGCGGTCCACGCGCGGAAGCGCGGGCCGTGCTCGGCGGGGATGCCGAGCATGTCGCAGAACACCTCGACCGGCAGCGGGTAGGCGAAGTCGCTCGATGAGCTCGGCCTCACCGGCGGAACCGAGCCGGTCGAGGTGGGCGTCGACCCGACGCTGCACCGTCGCCCCGCAGCCGCTCGATCGCCCGGGCGCTGAACGGCGCCTGCAGGAGCTTGCGCAGGCGGGCGTGCTCGGGGTCGTCGACGCAGCACGAGCGGTCATGCCCTCGCGGGCGGCGTGTCGGCGCCCGACCGGGCCCGCAGCAGGTCGACCACCGGCGACGGCTTCGCCTTGTCGAGGTCGCTGCTGACCGAGTGGTCGCGGAGGACGCGGGACACGTCGTCGAAGCGGGTGAGCACCCAGCCCGACGAGCAGCTCGCACCAGTGCACCGGCTCGGCCTCGCGCAGCCGGCGGTACTGCTCGTAGGGCCAGGCGTCGAAGCCGGCCTCGAACGGGTCGAAGCCGACGACGGGTCGCTCACGAACCGATGCCGGCGGGAGGGCCTCGACGCCGGTGAGCCACGGCCGGCCGGCGGCCCGCAGCGGGTCCCACTTGGCCAGGTCGTCACCCGTCTGGCCGAGCTCGTCGGGCGTCGGGCCGATCTGGTCGGCGAGCGGCCGCAGCGCGTCGACGTCGAACCCGTAGACCTCGGCGGCGTTGCAGCCGAGCATCGCGCGCGGTCTCGTCGACCGGGATGTCGTGGAAGGCGTCGCTGCAGCCACTCCCTCGTGTGCGGCCACGTGCCCTCGGGGTGCGGGAAGTCGTTGCCCCACATGATGTTGCCGACGCCGATCTCGTAGCGGCGGGCCAGCTCGCGGCGGCGGGTGTTCGACGCGCCGATGGCGCAGTTGCGGTCGAAGTACTCGCTCGGTCGCATGCGTCAGGTTCGGCGTGAGCTGCTGCGCCGAGCTTCCGCGCGCCGTGCTCGCGGTCGTACACGGTGTCCATCGTCCACAGCAGGTCGGGCGCCCAGAACGCGCCGCACTCGGTGACGACGAACCGCAGGCCGGGGAAACGCTCGAACACGCCCGACCAGAGCAGGAACCACAGCGGCCGGGCCGACCACCAGCGCACCTCGGTCGTGTAGATGCCGACGTACGGGCCGTACGCGCCTTGTCGGCCGCGCCGGAGTGCACGTGGACCGGCATCTGGAGCTCCTCGCACACCGCCCACACCGGCTCGTAGCACGCGTCGTGGTACGGCGGGTACGGTGCCCCACATCGACGGGATGAGGATGCCGCCCCGCAGGCCCGACTCGCGGGCCCGGCGGATCTCGGCGACCGCGGCGTCGACGTCGTAGATCGGCACGATCGCGACACCGGCCCGCCGCTCCGGGCTGTCCGCGCACAGCTCGGCCAGCCAGCGGTTGTGGGCGCGGGCGCCCGGCCAGGAGCAGGTCGGATCGACTGTCGCCGCCGACGCCGAGGCCGGCACCGAACGGCGCCGACGCCCCGGCGGTGACCGCGTCGGCGTCGGGGAAGATCACCTCGCCGACCACACCGTCGGCGTCGAGCTCCTTGTCGCGCCGGCCCGCGTCCCAGCCGCCGCGCAGGCCCTCCTCGTTGTCGTGCTGCCACTCCTCGGCGAACTCCTCGTTGAGGATGCCGCGCTGCGCGAGCTCCATCATCCGGGCGCGGTCGGCGAGGCTCTGTGTCGAACGCGTCGCGGAACTCCGGGTCGAGCTAGTCGCGGTACTGCTCGTTCGGCAGGCCGGCGTGGCAGTCGGCCGAGATCACGAGGTAGCGGTCTCATGCGGTCGTTCCTCGGTCAGGCTCCCGAGGTCGCGGAGGTAGTCGGGGTTCGTGCGGGCCAGCATCGACTGCGGCCCGCGCGTTGATCTGCTCGTCGCTGCGCTCGCTCGGCGGGAGGATCCAGAACTGGTCGGCGCGGATCGCGTCGACGACCCGGTCGGCCACCTCTTCGACCGGCGTGTAGTCGAGGTCGACGCCGGCGATCGGCCATGCGCTTCTCGAACGACTCGATCGTGGTCGGCGGCGTCTTGCGGGGCGTCGGGTTGGCGAGCTCGTCGGGCCGGTTGCGCCACGAGCTGAACAGCCCGGTGCGCAGCATGTTCGGACCCGGGAAGAGCACCGACGCGCCGATCGGCGCGTCGATCGACTGCAGCTGCGCGTAGAGGCACTCGGTGATCGTGACGACGGTCGACTTCGTCGAGCGCGTAGATCGGCGTGCCCGGCAGCGGCGAGATGCCGCCGTTGCCCGACGACGTGTTGACGACGTGGCCCTCGCTCGCCGTGCTCGAGCATCGCCGGCACGAACGCCTTGATGCCGTGGATGACGCCCCACACGTTCACGTCGAGCGCCCAGCGCCAGTCGTTGAGCGTGTGGTCCCACATCTGGCCCTCGGCGCCGGCGCCGACGCCGGCGTTGTTGCACAGGACGTGGACGGCGCCGTACCGCGTCGAGCGTCGCGTCGCGCAGGCGCTCGACGGACGCGAAGTCGGCGCACGTCGGTGACGACGCCGGTGCACGTCGACGCCGTCGGCCTGCAGCTCGTCGACGGTCTGCGTCGAGCACGGGCGCCTCGACGTCGGCCAGCACGACCTGCATGCCCTCGGCCGCGAACCGCTCGCCCATGGCCCGGCCGACGCCGCTGGCGCCGCCGGTGACGACGGCGACCCTGCCCTGCGAGGTCGTCGCATCGTCACGGTCGTCGCCGATCGGGCGACAGGTCGTCGTAGCGCTGGTGCGCGTACGGGAGCAGCCACTCGGCCGGCACCCGGCTCGACGATCTCGCCGCGTCTGGACGCTGCGCCGCTCGGACGAGCGTCATGCTCGACGATCCGGCGCACGGGCAGGTCGACGACCGGGTCGAACCGCGACTCGCGCAGGATGATCTCGCCGTCGACGGCTCGACGCTTCGCGGGTCGTCTCGTCGCGGTGGCAGTAGACGAGCGCCGGCTCGGTGTCGAAGCCCTTGCCGTCCGGCGCCGGCAGGAACTTGAAGTAGAAGTCGGTGCGCTCCCGTCGGTCGGTGCTCGACGGTCGCGCCGACCGCGCCCGGTCAGCTCGATGAACGTCGTGCCGAGCCGGGTGACCGTGCCCCGCACCTGGTCGCCGTCGCGGTCGAGCGCGACCTCGGCCGAGCTTCTTCGGCTCGCCGAACGTCTCGCGGCCGCCGATGACCGACTGCTCGGTGGTCATCGGCATGACCAGCGGGTAGTTGCCGACCGTGCCCTCGTGGCTGCGCCTGCACCGCGAACGTGCCGGCACCGAACGGCGGCAGGCCGGCCGGCCGAGGTCGACCGACGCGATCGACACCCGCACGAGCGGCTCGGTCGGTCGGCTCGAGCGGCGGCGGCAGCACCGCGGCGATGACGCTCGGGGTCGGTCTCGTAGATCGCGACGAGCGACGTCGACCACGCACCGACCGAGGTGGCCTTCACCTCGCGGTTCTCGCATCTGCTCGGGCGTCCGGGCGCCGTAGCGGACTCGTCGGTGGCCATGGTCATGGGCTCGCTCCTCACGCGGCCGGCCGCAGCGGCGGCGCGAAGGCCGGACAGCGCAGCGCGTCGTCCGGGATCTCGTCGACCTCGAGCGGCCGGGCGACCTCGTCGACCGGTCGGCCCGACGCGCGCCGCGACCGGCGCGAGCGCGTCGAGATCGAAGCCGTACACGCGCGGCGGCGTTGCCGCCGACCATCGCCGCGACCTCGTCGGCCGGCACGCCGGCGAACGCGAGCCGCAGGTGCTCGTGGCTGTACGGCCAGCAGCCCTCGCGGTGCGGGAAGTCGCTGCCCCACATGATGCGGTCGACGCCGACCGCGTGCGCGCATGCGCGACCTCGTGCCGGCGGATGAAGCTCGACGCCGACGTGGCACTGCCGGGCCCAGTACTCGCTCGGCTTGAGCGACAGCCGGCTCATCACCTCGGCGCCGAACGACGTGCTCCTGCGAGCCGGTCGGCGCGGCACATGCGGACCTGGTAGTAGTCGAGCGTGCGCAGCTGCTCGGGCAGCCACGCGGTGCCCTGCTCGGTGAACACGAACTGCAGCGTCGGGTGGCGCTCCATCACGCCGGCGAAGATCGAGGTGCCACAGCGTCCGGTGCGCCCACCACGTCACCTCGACGAGGAACATGACCTTGGCTTCGGGGTAGTCGCCGTAGTCGGGCGACGCGCTGCCGCTGTGGTGGTTGATCGGCATGCCGAGCTCTTCGCACACCGACCAGAGCGGCTCGTAGTCGGGCGCGTACAGCGGCGGCAGGCCCGAGCCCGGCGGCGCGCCGGGGAGCAGGACGCCGCCGGTGAGCCCGGCGTCCGTCGGCCCACCGGACCTCGTCGACCGCGGCGTCGACGTCGTGCAGCAGGATCTGCGCGATGCCGGCCCGCCGGCCGGGCGCGTCGCGCGCAGAAGTCGGCGAGCCAGCGGTTGTGCGCCCGCAGCCCGACCCAGCGCAGCTCGAGGTCGCCGGCGTTGGCCGCCGGCGGCTGGTGCACGAGCGACGCCTGCGGGAAGAACGGCGGGATCGTGTTCGGGAAGATGACCTCGGCGACGACGCCGTCGGCCTCCAGCTCGCGCCAGGCGGCGGTCGCTGTCCCAGTTGCGGCCGCCGTCGTCGCCCTCGAGGTCGTCGTAGGGGTTGTCGAACGTCGCGCGCCAGCGCGTCGAACTCGTCGTGGACGCGCGCGCGGCAGGTACGGCCGGTAGTCGGCGATCGCGCCGCCGCCGTGGCAGTCGGCCGAGATGACGGTGTAGCGATCCATGTCCACACCCCCGGTGAGACAAGAACTCTTTCTGTCTCAGCTACCGTAGCACCGTGAGCGCAGCCGTCGTCGAGCCGGGTGACCTGCGCGACCGGCTGATCGCGGCGACCGCCGAGGTGATCGCCGAGGACGGGCCGCTGGCCGTGCGGGTGGAGGAGGTGGCCCGGCGGGCCGGCTGCTCCCGGGCGACCGTCTACCGCTACGTCGCCGACAAGGACGAGCTCGTGCGCGAGGTGCTCGTCGGCCGCTCGGCCGCGATCGCCGAGCGGCTCGAGGCCGAGCTCGACGAGGACGCCGACCCGGCCGACTGGGTGGTCGAGGGCCTGCTCCGCCACGCCGAGCTGGTGCGGGCCGAGCCGTGGTTCCAGGCGCTCGAGCGCCAGGGCGCGGCCGCCGCGGTGGCCCGGGTCGGCGGCGGGCCCGAGGCGGTCGTCGGCCTGGCCGCGCCGCTCGTCGGCCGCTTCCTCGACCGCATCGCGGCCCGCGGCGCGCTGCGCTCCGACATCACCGTCGAGCAGGCCACCGAGTGGCTCATCGGCGTGCACCTGAGCCTGCTCGGCCCGGTCTTCGCCGACCGCCCCGCGACCCACCGCGCCGAGATGCTCCGCACGTTCGTGGCGTACGCGCTGCTCGAGCACTCGGACACTCGAAATTGGCGCGGTTCGACTGCGCCATCCGCGGCCGAAGCGGCCGAATCGCGGCGTCGGAACCGGTTGACAATCATTCTCGATTTGATGAGGATGATTCTCATGACCGATCGACCGCTCGTGCGCCTGCGCGGGGCGTCGATCGGCTACGACCGGCGCGCCGGTGATGCGCGGGCGTCGACCTCGAGATCGAGCCGGGCGAGGTGGTCGCGCTGCTCGGTCCGAACGGCTCGGGCAAGTCGACGCTCGTGCGCGGGATGCTCGGGCTCGCCCAGGTCCTCGGCGGCGAGGTCGAGCTGTTCGGCCAGCCGGTCGCCCGGCTGCGCGACCGCTGGCGGGTCGGGCTACGTGCCCCAGCGGCCACGCCAACGCCAGCGGCCTGCCGACCACCGTGCGCCGAGGTGGTCGCCTGCGGGCGCCTGCCCGCGCCTGCGCGCCGTGGCGCGCTTCGGGCAGGCCGACCGGGCCCACGTCGCCGCGGCCATCGAGACCGTCGGCCTGGCCGGCCGGGAGCGGCGCTCGATGCTCGAGCTCTCGGGCGGCCAGCAGCGCCGGGCGCTGATCGCCCGGGCGCTCGCCGTCCGAGGCCGAGCTGCTCGTGCTCGACGAGCCGACCGCCGGTGTCGACGCGGCGAGCCAGCGGGCGCTGGCCGACACCGTCGAGCGGCTCGCGCGGGGCGGGGCGACGATCCTCTACATCACCCACGAGCCCGGGCCGGTGGCGCACCTGTGCACGCCGAGCGGTCGAGCTGCGCGGCGGGACGATCGTCTACGACGGCCCCGTCGTCCGGCGCGCCGGAGCACGGCGACGATCACCACCACCACGCCGAGCACCCGTCGCCGTCGTGGTTCGGGACCGGCTGAGGTCGTCGTGGAGATCCTCCAGTACGACTTCATGGTGCGGGCGCTCGTCGCCGCGGTGCTGGTCGGCGCGACCGCGCCGACCGTCGGCGTGCACCTCGTGCAGCGACGGCTCGCGCTCATCGGCGACGGGCTCGGCCACGTCGCCCTGGCCGGCGTGGCGATCGGCGTGCTCACCGAGTCGCACGCCGGTCCTGACCGCGCTCGTCGTCGCGGTGATCGGCGCGGTCGTCGATCGAGCTGATCCGGGCCCGCGGCCGCACCGGCGCCGACATCGCGCTCGCCGTCCTCTTCTACGGCGGCATCGCGGCCGGCGTGGTGCTGCTGTCGCGCGTCGGACGGACACGCCGGCAACGTCAACCAGTACCTGTTCGGCGCGATCACGACGACGACCACGGGCGACCTGGTCGCCTTCGCGATCCTGTCGGCCGGCGTCTTCACCGTGACCCTCGGCCTCGGCCGCTACCTCTTCGCGGTGAGCAACGACGAGGAGTACGCGATCGCCACCGGCCTCCCGGTCGTCGGCCTCAACGTGCTGCTGGCGGTCGTGACCGCGGTGACCGTCGTCGTGTCGATGCGGGTGGTCGGGCTGCTGCTGATCAGCGCGCTGATGATCGTGCCGGTGGCCAGCGCCCAGGCGCTGGCCCGCAGCTTCCGCTCGACGCTCGTCGTCGCCGTCGTGATCGGCGTGGTGGCGGCGGTCGCCGGCGTCGTGACCTCCTACTACCAGGACACCCCGTCGGGCGGGCACGATCGTGCTGATCGCCATCGCGGTCTTCGGCACGGCGGTTCTCGCAGGGCGTCTGCAAGGAGCTGTCGGCGCGCGGGTAGGTTGAGGCGCCATGCGCAAGGGGATGGCCGTTCTCGCGGTCGGCGTCATGGTCCTGGTCGTCGCCGCGTGCTCGAGCGACGGCGACGGCAAGACGGCCACCGGTCCGACCGAGCAGGTGGCGTCCAAGAAGACGACCACCACCACCGAGCCGAAGGACGTCACGAACGCGGCGGCCCTCGCCGCCAAGGGCTCGACGAGGTCGACCCGTCGCCCGACGACCCGGTGCAGCCCGGCGCCGATCCGCAAGACCTACGAGGTCGGCCCGATCGAGGTGAAGCCCGGCCAGAACAACATCGCGTACCAGCGGCGCGAGGTCGCCGCAAGCCCGACGGACGACGGCTGGATCGTCGGCATCCGCCCGAACCTCGCGCCGCGCCGACGGCACCGTCCCGCCGGTCGACGTCATCCACCTGCACCACGGCGTGTGGCTCAACCCGTCGGCGCAAGGACTCCACCGAGCCCGGGCCTGCCCGAGCGCTTCTTCGCCGCCGGCGAGGAGAAGACGATCTTGACGCTCCCGGCCGGCTACGGCTACGCGTACAAGACGACCGACCAGCTGGCTCATCAACTACATGCTCCACAACCTCATGGCCGAAGCCCGACCAGGTGTGGATCACCTACGACATCGACTTCATCCCGGCCACCTCGCCCGCGGCGGCCGGCATCAAGCCGGCCGCGCCCGATCTGGATGGACGTGCAGAACGGCAGACCTACCCGGTGTTCGACGTGCATCAAGGGCACGGGCGACGGACGGCGAGTACACCTACCCCGACGACGCCGACCGACCCGTACACGGGCGGCCGCCGAAGAACGACGTGGACCGTCGACCGCGACGGCGTGCTGATCGCGCACCGCCGGCCACCTGCACCCCGGCGGCCTGCACGACGACCTCTGGGTCGCAGCGCGCCGGCGCGACCGCGCTCGAAGCGACACGGCGAAGGCCGGGCGCGCCGACACCGCGCACCTGTTCTCGTCGATGGCGAACTACTACGAGCCGGCCGGGCGCGGTGTCGTGGGACGTGTCGATGACGGCGACGCCCGCCGGACTGGCGCGTCGCGGTGAAGAAGGGCGACATGCTCGTCGATCACCGCCACCTACGACATCGAAGCGGGCGTCGTGGTACGAGTCGATGGGGATCATGGTCGTCGTGGATGGCCGACGGCGACCGACGGCAACGACCCGTTCACGACCACGGTCGACGTCGCCGGGCATGCTCACCCACGGCCACCTGCGCCGAGAACGACAACCACGGCGGCGAGCCCGAACCCGAAGGACTACGTCGACCTGACCGAAGCTCCCGTCGGCGACCGGCGCCGGCCACCGATCGCCGATCGACAACTTCGTCTACGCCCGCGGCGACATGCGCGTCGCCGACTCGGTGCCGACGGTGCAGCCCGGCGGCACGCATCACCTTCGACAACAGCATCGACGCGCCGCTCGAGAACGGCATCTGGCACACGATCACCGCGTGCAAGGCGCCGTGCAACGAGTCGACCGGCATCGCCTACCCGCTCGCCGACGGCGACGTCGTCGTTCGACTCCGGCGAGCTCGGCGACGGCCGGCCCGCCGACCGCCGGCCGGCTCGACGTGGTCGACGCCCGACGGACCTGCCCGCCGGCACCTACACCTACTTCTGCCGGATCCACCCGTTCATGCGGGGCGCGTTCCGGGTCGAGCGGGTGAGCCCGCGCTCGATGGCCGCGTCGCGGCCAGGACCGTTCGTCCTCGCCGCCCTCGTGCGTCGTGCTCGTCGGCCGGCGGCGGCGCTCTGGTGGTTCGTCCTCCGGGACGACGCGCCCGCCGAGGCCGAAGCTCGAGCACGCGACCGACTGCGCGGCGCCGGCGGCGCCGGCGACGCCCGACGGGTCGTGGGAGGTGCAGCCGGGCACGGTCGAGGACGGCTTCGTCGGCTACCGCATCAAGGAGCTGTTCGGCGGCGAGACGATCAAGAAGACCGCGGTCGGCCGCACGCCCGACGTCGACCGGCTCGATGACGGTCGACGGGCGACCGTCGATCAGCGACGTCGACGATCGACGGCGGACCTCGACGACGCTCGCCAGCGACCGCACCGCCCGCGACACGACGATGCACGACCGACGGGCTCGAGACCGAACGACTTCCCGGACGGCGACGTTCACGCTGACCGGCCCGATCGACGCTGCCGGCCGCGCCGGCGAAGGGCAGGCGGTGAAGGCGACCGTCGACGGGCGAGCTCGAGCTGCACGGCGAGACGCAAGCCGGTCGAGGTGCCGGTCGAGGCCTGCTGGACCGGCGCCACGATCGGGTGTCCGGCTCGGCGCCGATCGTGCTCGCCGACTACGGCATCGACCAGGTCGAGACGCCGATCGTCGAGATCGACGACCACGGCTCGCTCGAGTTCGAGCTCGACGTTCGTGCCAGCCTGACCGGATGACCGATGACGCGGCTCGCCGAGTCGCTCGAGCTGTTCGAGATCAGCCGGCTGCAGGCCCGCTACGGCGACGTCGTCACCCGTCAGGCGTGGGACGAGCTCGACGACGCTCTTCGTGCCCGACGCGCCGGTCACGATCGACACCCGGACCGGGCAGGTGATCGAGCTGGTCGGCCGCGAGCAGCGATCGGCACCTTCATCGCCAAGGCGATCGAGCGCTTCGAGCACTTCGAGTTCGCCATGCTCAACGCGGTGGCCGACCTCGACGACGGCGGCGAGACCGCCACCGGCCGGGTCTACATCTGGGAGATCCGGGCCGACCGGGGCACCGGCCGCTGGACCAACGCCTACGGCCTCTACGCAGGACCGCTACGCCAAGCAGGGCGGCCGCTGGGTGATCGCGCAGCGCTTCTACAGCACCCTCGCCCGCACCGGCCCCGACCTCGAGGTCGTTCGGCATCCCGTCCTGACCGAGACGGTTCGTCCTACGGTCGGGCGCATGACCGACGCCATGGGGTTCTGGACGATCGCACGAGAGGAGCCGGACAGGCTGGCGCTGGTCGATCCCGACGGCGTCGAGGTGACCTACGGCGAGCTGTTCGAGCGCAGCAACCAGCTCGTGCACGGGCTCGCGGGCGCTCGGCCTGCAGGCGGGCGACGGCGTCGCCGTCGTGCTGCCGAACAGCATCGACGTTCTACGCCCTCTACTTCGCGGCGATGCAGGCCGGCTGGTACTTCACGCCGATCAACCACCACCTGGTCGGCCCGGAGATCGCCTACATCGTCGACGACTGCGAGGCGAAGGCGCTCATCGTCGACGCCCGCTTCGCCGACGCCGTGCAGCGGTCGCGGCCAAGGAGATCGCGCTCGCCGGCCGACCACCGCTTCGTCGATCGGCGAGATCGACGGGCTTCCGCCCCTACGACGACCTCGTCGACGGCCAGCCGACGACGCTGCCCGAGGACCGCACGGTCGGCGCGCCGATGCACTACACCTCGGGCACCACCGGGAAGCCGAAGGGCGTGCGCCGCACGCTGCACCGCCGGCCGACCCCGACGAGGCCGGGCACCTCACCGGCGTTCCTGCTGCTGCTCTTCGGCATCCAGCCCCACGACGACAACGTGCACATCTGCGGCTCGCCGCTCTACCACACGGCCGTCCTGCTCTTCTCGGCCTCGTCGATCCACCTCGGCCACCCGGTCGTGCTGATGGACAAGTGGACGCCGGAGTCGATGCTGCAGCTGATCCAGGACCACCAGGTGACCCACAGCCACATGGTCCCGACGCAGTTCCACCGCCTGCTCGTCCCTGCCCGAGGACGTGCGGGCGAGCTACGACGTGTCGTCGCTGCGCCACATGATCCACGCCGCCGCGCCGTGCCCGCCCGAGATCAAGCGGCGGATGATCGAGTGGTGGGGCAACGTCGATCGACGAGTACTACGCGGCCACCGAGGGCGGCGGCACGCTCGTCACCGCCGAGCAGTGGCTGGCGAAGCCCGGCACGGTCGGCCTGCCGTGGCCGACGAGCGAGATCCGCGATCTTCGACGACGACGGCGAGCGACGTGCGCGCCCGGCGACATCGGCACCGTCTACATGAGCATGGGCGCCGGCGAGTTCGAGTACTTCAAGGACAAGGACAAGACCGAGGCGAACCGGCGGGCCGGGTTCTTCACGGTCGGCGACGTCGGCTACCTCGACGACGACGGCTACCTGTTCCTCTGCGACCGCAAGACCGACATGATCATCTCGGGCGGCGTGAACATCTATCCCGGCCGAGATCGAGGGCGTGCTGCTCGCCCACCCGAAGGTGGCCGACGCCGCGGTCTTCGGCATCCCCCACGAGGACTGGGGCGAGGAGATCAAGGCGGTGGTCGAGCCGGCGCCCGGCGTCGAGCCCGGCGACGAGCTCACCGCGCGAGCTGCTCGCGTTCTGCCGGCGACAACCTCGCCAAGTTCAAGCTGCCGAGGTCGGTCGACTACACGAACGAGATGCCGCGCGACCCCAACGGCAAGCTCTACAAGCGCAAGCTCCGCGACCCCTACTGGGAGGGCCACGACCGCGATCGACTCGGGCTGGGCGCACTCGTGCAGTCGGAGCGTCGACTCGTGGCGGGTCGACGAGGACGTGGACGGCGCGGTCGAGCTCGGTGATCGACCGACTCGAAGTCGCGGCGGCCGTTGGCCCAGGTCATCAGCGCGGAGTACCAGACGTGGCCGATGCACCCGCAGGATGTCGTTGCGCAGCTCGGCGTCGAGGCCGTGGCAGGATCTCGTCGCCCATCAGCGCGATCTCCGTGCTGCACGGCGGTGCCGCTCTCGTTCACCCCGGGGTCGGCCGACGACAGCGAGCGGATGAGCGCCATCGACAGCTTGGGCTGGCGCTCCATCGCCTTGCAGGCCCGGTGCAGCACGTCGACCAGCTGGTCGGCCATGGTGTCGCCCTTGGGCGGTGACTGCGCCACCCGGGTGCGCAGCCGGCTCGTCCACTCGGTCATCGCCGCGGCGAGCAGGTGGTCCTTCGACGAGAAGTAGCGGTAGATCGTGGCGAGCGCGACGTTGGCGGTCGCCGCGACCTCGCGCATCTGCACCGCGTCGTAGCCGCCCTCGGCGCCGAGCTCGAAGGCGACGTCGATCACCCGCTGGCGGCGATCGGTCTGTGGGGAGCCGCGCTCCTCGGTGACTGCCACCTTCCCCACGCTATGGAGGTCAGCTGGTGTGGAAGCGGACCGGCAGGTGCTTGATGCCGCCGATGAAGTTCGAGCGCAGGCGGTCGGGCGGCGCCGAGCGCCTCGACGTGGGCGACCCGCGTGACCAGCTCCTCGAACAGCACGTGGATCTCCATGCGGGCGAGCTGGGCGCCGAGGCAGAAGTGCGGACCGCCGCCGCCGAAGGCGATGTGCGGGTTCGGGTCGCGGGTGATGTCGAAGCGTGAACGGGTCGTCGAAGACGTCCTCGTCGCGGTTCGCCGAGATGTACCAGAGGCTGATCTTGTCGCCGGCCTTGATCGTGCTGCTCGCGCAGCTCGAAGTCCTTCGTGGCGTTGCGCCGGAAGTACATGACCGGCGACGCCCAGCGCAGGATCTCCTCGGTGGCGCCCTTGATGTAGCCGGTCGGGGTCCGACGACCAGCAGGTCGCACTGGTCGGGGTGCTCGAGGAACGCGTTCATGCCGTGGGCGATGGCGTTGCGGGTGGTCTCGTTGCCGGCCACCGACAGCAGCAGGAAGAACAGGTTGAAGTCCATGTCCGACAGCGACTCGCCGTCGACCTCGGCGCTCGAGCAGCGCGGTGATGATGTCGTCGCTCGGCTTCTGGCGGTGCTCCTCGGCCAGCTGCTGGGCGTACATGAACATCTCGACCTGGGCGTTGAACGATCTCCTCCTCGGACACCGAGTACTCGGGGTCCTCGGAGCCGATCATGCGGTTGCGACCACTCGAAGATCTTGTGGCGGTCCTCGTGCGGCACGCCGATGAGCTCGGCGATCACCTCGAGCGGGAGCTCGGCCGCGATGTCGACCACGAAGTCGGACTCGCCCTTGGCGAGCGTCTTGTCGAGGATGCCGTTGGTGAGCTCGCGGATGTGCTCCTCCATCTGGCCGATCATCCGCGGCGTGAAGCCGCGGTTCACCAGCTTGCGGTAGCGGGTGTGGTCGGGCGGGTCCATGATGCAGCATGAGCTTGCCCGCCCGCCTGGCGCCTGCCTCCATCTCGGCGATCTCGCGCTCCTCGAGGCCGACCACGCCGCCCCGGCTCGCGTCGGAGGAGAAGGTGCCGGCGTCGCGGTTGCAGGCGATCACGTCGGCGTGCTTGGTGATGACCCAGAAGCCGGGACCGTCCGGCTCGGCGTGGAAGTGGACGGGCGCGTTGGCGCGCAGCCAGGTGAACCACTCGTGGGGGATGCCCTGGGTGAACCGGTCGCGGTCCAGCAGGTCGATCTGGCTGGCGTCGAGGGTGTCGGTCACGGTGGCTCCTTAGCGTCGCCCGTGAACATCGGCGTGCGCTTCTCCATGAACGCGAGCGGGCCTTCCTTGGCGTCGTCGCTCATGAAGACCTGCATGCCGATCTCGGAGTCGATCTTCATCGCCTCGGACTCGGGGAGGCACTCGGTGGCGCGCAGCGCCTTGAGGACGGCCTGCACCGCGATCGGGCCGTTGGCCCCGATCTGGGCGGCGACCTCGCGGGCCCGGTCGAGGGCGGTGCCGTCGGGCACGACCTCGCCGATGAGGCCGATCTCCTTGGCCTCGGGCGCCCGCACGTGGCGGCCGGTCAGCAGGATGTCGGCGGCGACCGCGTAGGGGATCTGCCGGCGCAGCCGGACCACCGAGCCGCCGAGCGGGTAGAGGCTCCAGCGCACCTCGGACACGCCGAAGCGGGCGCTCTCGCCGGCGATGCGGATGTCGGTGCCCTGCAGGATCTCGGTGCCGCCGGCCACCGCCGGTCCCTCGACCGCGGCGATCAGCGGCTTGTCGAGGAGGAAGCCCTTGAGCAGCGGCTTGATGACGCCGCCGGCGATCTCCGACACGGATCGGAGCCGTCGCTGGTCCGATGCGGCCTGGAAGGCGTCGCCCGGGTGGGTCTCGGTCATCGCCTGCAGGTCGGCGCCGGCGCAGAAGCAGCCGCCGGCCCCGGTGAGGATGGCGACCCGGATGTCGGGGTTGGCGTTGACCTCGTCCCAGGCCGCCGACATGCCCTCCATCATCGAGGGGGAGAGGGCGTTGCGACGCTCGGGCCGGTTCATCGTGACGACGATCACCGGGCCGTCCCGCTCGACCAGCAGGTGCTGGTCCTCGGGCGTCTGGCGTCGGTCACTGGCCCTCCCGGAGGCGTGCGTCCCCGACGCGCCGCTGGAAGTAGACCACACGGTTGCCGGGTCGGTCGAGAACGTGTTCTACTTCGTCGCGTATGGCCTTCAACCTCGCCGACCTCGTCGAGCACACCGTCGACGCGGTGCCCGATCGGACCGCCCTCGATCTGCGGCGACCGGCAGGAGACCTTCGCCGAGCTGGAGGAGCGGGCCAACCGGCTGGCCCACCACCTCGCCGCGCAGGGCATCGGCGAGCGCGACCACGTCGCCATCTACTCGTACAACAGCCTCGAGTTCGTCGAGGCGATGCTGGCCGCCTACAAGCTGCGGGCCGTCCCGATCAACGTCAACTACCGCTACGTCGAGGACGAGCTCGTCTACCTCTTCGACAACGCCGACGCGGTGGCGGTGGTCTACCAGGCGCGAGTTCGCGCCGCGCATCGCGGCGGTCGAAGGACCGGCTGCCGCTGCTCCGGCACCTCGTCGAGATCGACGACGGCAGCCGGCACCGGCGCACGACGCCGGCGCGGTCGACTACGAGGAGGCGCTGCGCCGCCGCGTCGCCCGAGCGGGACTTCGGCCCGCGCGACGCCGGCGACCTCTACATCCTCTACACCGGCGGCACGACCGGGCTTCCCGAAGGGCGTGATGTGGCGCCACGAGGACGTGTGGCGCACGCTCGGCGGCGGCATCGACTTCGTGACCGGCGAGCGCATCGAGGACGAGTACCAGCTGTCGCGCCTGGCCAGGCGGGCGAGCCGGCCGCTCGACGGCCTCGTGCTCGCGCCGCTCATGCACGGCGCCGCGCAGTGGGGCACCCTCGGCGGGCTGTTCAAGGGCGTCACGAGCGTGCTCCTGCCGCAGTTCGACCCGCACCTCGTGTGGGAGGCCGTCGGCGACGTACGGCATCACCACCGTCACGATCACCGGCGACGCGATGGCCCGCCCGCTCATCGACGCGCTCCGCGAGCACGACCTACGACACGTCGTCGCTGTTCGCCATCAGCTCGACCGCCGCGGTGTTCTCGCCGGTGGTGAAGGACGAGCTGCTTCGAGCTGCTGCCCAACCTGTTCATCAGCGAGGCGGTCGGTTCGTCCGAGAGCGGCTTCAACGGCATGCGCCTGGTCGAGAAGGGCGCGACCGACAGCGGCGGCGGGCTCATCAACGTCACCATCGGCCCGGACACGATCGTCATCGACGAGCGACGACAAGCCGGTGCAGCCCGGCGAGATCGGGCGCCTGGCCCGCGGCGGCAACGTGCCCCTCGGCTACTACAAGGACCCGGTCAAGACGGCCGCGACGTTCATCGAGGTCGACGGCGAGCGCTACTCGGTGCCCGGCGACTTCGCCCGGCTCGAGCTCGACGGCACCATGACCCTGCTCGGCCGCGGCTCGCAGTGCATCAACTCGGGCGGCGAGAAGATCTACCCCGAAGAGGTCGAGTCGGCGCTGAAGGCGCCACCCCAAGGTGTTCGACGTGCTCGTCGTCGGCGTCGACGACGAGCGGTGGGGCCAGACGGTCGCCGCCGTCGTCGCAGCCCCGGCCGGGCGAGGTGCCCACGCTCGACGAGCTGGCCGAGCACTGCCGCACCCGCATCGCCGGCTACAAGGTGCCGCGGCAGCTGCACCTCGTCGACGAGATGCCCCGCCAGCCGAGCGGCAAGCCCGACTACACGCGGGCCAAGGCGATCGCCGAGCACGCAGGAGGACGACGTCATGAACGAACGCGCTGACCGAGATGTTCGGGATCGAGTACCCGATCTTCGCCTTCTCCCACTGCCGCGACGTGGTCGCCGCGGTCACCAACGCCGGCGGCATGGGCGTGCTCGGCGCGCTGGCGTTCTCGCCCGAGCAGCTCGAGCTCGAGCTCAACTGGATCGACGAGCACGTCAACGGCCGGCCCTACGGCGTCGACGTGGTGATGCCGGTCAAGACGGTCGACCGCGACGCCGGCCTCGACGACGTGAGCGACATCGGCGCGCAGCTCCGCGAGATGATCCCGCCAGGAGCACTGGGACTACGTCGACAAGATCCTCGCCGACCACGGCGTCGACGTGCGCCGACTCCGCCGAGCTCGAGGCCGGCGCCGGCATCGGCGCCGGCGTGCTCGGCTGGACCGAGGCCACCGGCGCGCCGCAGATCGAGATCGCGCTGCTCGCACCCCATCGCCCTGCTGGCCAGCGCGCTCGGCCCGCCGCCGAAGGCGGCCATCGACCAGGCCCACGAGCAGGGCGTGCAAGGTCGCCGCGCTCATCGGGCGGGTCGAGCAGGCCGTGCGCGACGTCGCAGCACGGCGTCGACATCATCATCGCCCAGGGCTACGAGGCCGGCGGCCACACCGGCGAGGTCGCGACGATGGTGCTGATCCCCGACGTCGTCGACGCGATCGCACCCGTGCCCGTGCTCGGCGCGGGCGGCATCGGCTCCGGCCGGCAGATGGCCGCGGCCATGGCGCTCGGCGCGGCCGGCGTGTGGACCGGCTCGATCTGGCTGACCGTCGCCGAGAACGACGTCGTCGGGCGTCGTCACCGAGAAGCTGCTCGCCGCCACCTCGACCGACACCGTGCGCTCGCGGGCCTACACCGGCAAGCCGGCCCGCCAGCTGCGCACGGCGTGGACCGAGGCCTGGGAGGCGCCGGAGTCGCCCGGCACGCTGCCGATGCCGCTGCAGTTCATCCTCAACTCCTACGCCAGCCGGAAGATGGGCTCGAAGCCGCCGCGAGGAGCTCGTCGGCATGCCGGTCGGGCAGATCGTCAGCCGCATGAACCAGGTGCGCACCACCAAGCAGGTGGTGCATCGAGATGGTCGAGGAGTACGTCGACGTGACCGAAGGGCTCGTCGCCGACCTGCCGAGCGATCGGTCGCTAGGAAGTCGATCGACGCACGCAGAACGGTCTCTGGCAGAGAACGTGCCCGCTAGTCGGCGCTTGGGCTCGCGGGGGAGGCCGAGGACGCGCTCGCCGACGATGTTGCGCTGGATCTCGTCGGTGCCGCCGCGGATCGAGATCGACGGCGCGGTGAGGAAGACGGCGTCCCACTCGGGGTCGCCGGCGCCGGTCACGCCGGCGAGGCCCTGCACGTCGACGGCCAGGCCGGCCATCGCCTTGACGGTCGCGGAGAGGCGGACCTTGCCGCCCGAGCCCTCGGGCCGGCGGGAGGCCGGCCTTCACGCGGGCGCCGGCCCTGGCGCCGGTCCAGCGGGCCACCTCGACCTCGGTGAGCACGCGGGCGAGCCGCTGCGCGGACGACGGGGTCGTCGATCGCGCCGTTCGCCCGCACGTGGTCGATCAGCTGCTCGCGGCGGACGACGCCGGCCGACGCTCGAGCTGGTGCCGCCCATGCCGCCGCGCTCGAAGCCGAGGCTCGTGCGGGCCACCGCCCAGCCCTCGCCCTCGGCGGCGATGCGGTCGTGCTCGTCGACGGCCGCGTCCTCGATGAAGACCTCGTTGAAGTGGAGGTCGCCGTTCACCTGGCGCAGCGGCCGGACCTCGACCCCGGCCTGGTCCATGCGGCAGGCCGAAGGCGGTGATGCCCGGCGTGCTTCGGCACCTGCGGGATCGGAGCGGGCCAGCAGCAGCCCCCATGCCGCGTAGTGGGCGCGGCTGCTCCACGTCTTCTGCCCGGTGACGGTCCAGCGCTCGCCGTCGCGGACGGCGCGGCTGCGCAGCGCCGGCGAGGTCGGACCCGGCGTCGGGCTCGGAGAACAGCTGGCACCAGATCTCGGAGCCGTCGAGGATGCGCGGCAGCCAGCGGGCCTTCTGCTCGTCGCGAGCCGTGCACCAGCACCGTCGGCCCGACGATCGCCAGGCCGACGGCGAACGGGTAGAGGTCGGGGCCGTCGTAGCGGGCCAGCTCCCGGGCGATCGCCGCACCGGTGTCGTTGTCGACGCCGCGGCCGCCGAAGCTCGACCGGCCAGCCCGGGGCGACCCAGCGCTCGCGACGGCGAGCAGCTCGAGAGGTGGGCCCGGCCCTCGTCGAGCGCGTCGTCGTCGGCCGCCGCGCCCATGAAGCTGACCCGGTCGTCGACCGCCCGCGGCCGCAGGTGGGCCGCGAAGAACGCCCTCGCCTCCGCCACCACCGCTTCGTCACGGCACCGCAGCGACGTAGCCGCGCTCCGCCGAGACGGTCGCTGCGGGGTGGCGCGAGAACACGTTCTCGTTCAGACTGGCGGCATGTCTGCGACCGCGACGCCCGACCGCTACACGATCATCTCCGCCGACTGCCACGCCGGCGGCAGCCACGCCGCCTACCGGGAGTACCTCGACCCGGCCTACGTCGCGGACTTCGACGCCTGGCGCGGCAAGTACAAGAACCCGTACAAGGACCTCGGCGACAACCGCCGCCTGCGCAACTGGGACAACGAGATGCGCAACGCCCAGCAGGAGGAGGACGGCATCGTCGGCGAGGTCGTGTTCCCGAACACCGTGCCGCCGTTCTTCCCGAGCTTCGTGCTCTTCGCCAAGCCGCCGACGGACGACGAGTACGAGCACCGGCACGGCCGGCGTGCAGGCCCACAACCGCTGGCTCGTCGACTGGTGCGGCGAGTTCCCCGAGCGCCGGGCCGGCGTCGGCCAGATCTTCCTCAACGACGTCGACGACGCCATCGCCGACGTGCGCTGGATCAAGGAGCACGGCCTGCGCGGCGGCATCCTGCTGCCGAACATCGCCCCCGACGTGAAGTGGGTGAAGCCGCTCTACGACCGCTGCTACGACCCGCTGTGGGAGGTGCTGCCAGGACCTCGAGATGCCGGTCAACGTGCACAGCGGCACCGGCAACCCCGACTACGGCACGCTACCCGGTGTCGATGCTGCTCTACATCAACGAGGTGCTCTTCTACACGCGAGCGCCCGTTCGTGCAGATGATGCTGTCGGGCGTGTTCGAGCGGTTCCCGCGCGCTCAAGGTTCGTGCTGACCGAGGCCGGCTGCGCGTGGGTGCCGCCGCTGCTCGAGCGGCTCGACCGGATCGATCCGCGGCATCCGCGACACGGGGGCCACCGGCGAGATCCGCTACAGCGACGAGCACGTCCTGCCGCGCGACGCCACCGAGTACTTCCACCAGAACGTGCTGGATGGGCGTGAGCCAGCCCGGCGAGGCCGACGCCGACGCCCGCCACGTGATCGGCATCGACCGGTTCATGTGGGGCAGCGACTACCCCCACGACGAGGGCACGTACCCGTACACCCGGGAGCACCTGCGGGCCCGCTTCGCACGACGCGCCCGAGGCCGAGCTGCGCCAGATCCTCGCCGGCAACGCCGCCAGCTGTACGACTTCGACCTCGACGCGCTGGCTCCGCTCGCCGCGAAGATCGGGCCCACGGTCGACGAGGTCGCCACGCCCATCGACGCCGTGCCCGACAAGACCCTCGACCGGCTGTCTCGGCGACATGGACACCCGGGCCATCAAGTGAGCGACGCCTACGACCATCGCCGGAGCGGCGCGGTCCACCTGCCGATCCAGGACTCGCTCGTCGATCACCGACACCCGGCGCTCGTGCGCCGCATCACCCTGAACCGCCCGGAGAAGCGCAACGCGCTGAACCACCGGCTGCGGGGCGACCTCATCAACGCGCTGCAGACGGCCGACGACGATCCCGACGGTCAAGGTGTCGATCGTCCGAGGCGCCGGCACCTGCTTCTCCGCCGGCTACGACCTCGGCGGCGGCAACGAGGGCCACGAGTACCCCGCACTTCACGGCCGGCGGCGAGGGCCAGTGGCCCCGCCACGTCACCGAGACCTGGATGGGCATCTGGGACCTGGCCAAGCCGGTGATCGCCCAGGTGCACGGCTACTGCCTGGCCGGCGGCAGCGAGCTCGCCACCGGCTGCGACCTCGTCTACGTCGCCGAGGACGCCCAGATGGGCTACCCGGCGGTGCGCTTCGGCGTGCCCGACATGCAGTTCCACGCCTGGTTCCTCGGGATGCGGGCCGCCATGGAGATGATGGTCACCGGCGACGCGATCTCCGGCGTCGAGGCCGTGCGCCTCGGCTGGGCCAACCGGGCGTTCCCGCGAAGCCGACCTCGACGACGAGGTGCTGGCGGTGGCCCGAGCGCATCGCGCTGCATCCCCACCGACATCGTGTCGCTCAACAAGCGCACGGTGCACCGGGCGATGGACGCCATGGGGCTGCGATCGGCCATCCGCGCCGGCACCGAGCTCTGCGCGCTCGGCACCAAGCAGCCGAGCTTCGAGGAGTTCATCGAGAAGATCGCACGAGAGCGGCCTGAAGGCGGCGCTCCAGGAGCGCGACGAGCCCTTCGGCGACTACCGGACCGCCAGGACCCATGACCTCGGCGCCACCCGAGGGGCGCACCGACAGCGCCCGTCGGGCGGGGCGGGGCGGGCGAGGGGGCGCTGCTGATCTTCGTCGGCGTGCAGCTCGGCCCAGGTGATGAGCACGCTCGACGGCACCATCGTGGCCACCGCCCTCCCGACCATCACCGACGAGCTCGGCGGGTTCTCGCGGGTCACCTGGGTGATCACCGCCTACATGCTCGGCGTGGTGGCCACCATGCCGTTGTACGGGAAGGTCGGCGACCTCTACGGCCGGCAAGCGGATGATGCTCGGCGCCATCTCCCTGTTCCTCGCCGCGTCGGCGGCGTGCGGCGCTGGCCCAGACCATGGACCAGCTGCTCGTCGCCCGCTTCGTGCAGGGCCTCGGCGGCGGCGGGCTCGGCCCCTCTGGCCATGGCGGTGATCGCCGACGTCGTGCCGGCCCGCCAGCTCGGCCGGTGGCTGGGCTACCAGGGCGTGATCTTCGCCGTCTCCAGCGTGTCCGGGCCGCTCGTGGGCGGGCTGTTCGTCGAGCACCTGAGCTGGCGGTGGGCCTTCTGCGTGAACCTGCCCGTGGGGGCGGTGTCGATGGCCATCGTGGCCACCCGGCTGCGGGTGCCCGTACCGGCGGATCCCCCACGCCCTCGACTGGCTCGGTCGGCCACTGCTGCTCGCCACCGGGCTGGCCTGCCTCGTGCTGGTGGCCACGCCTCGGCGGCCGCGAGCTGCCGTGGGCGCTCCTTCCGCCTGGTCGCGCCTGGTCGCCGCGGCGATCAGCCTGTTCGCGCTCTTCCTGCGGCACGAGCAGCGGGCGCCCGAGCCGGTGCTGCCGCTGCGGATCGCTCCGCGACCCGGTCATGCGCGATGTGCGTGGTGATCAACTTCACGAGCGGCCTGCTGCTGTGGTGCGGCATCTTCTTCGTGCCGCTCTTCGTGCAGGAGGTCCGCGGCGTCACGCCGACGCGCGCCGGGTTCGTGCTGATGCCCCTCATGTTCGTCGACCGCAGCCGGCACGCTCGTGGCCGGGCGCCGGGTCGAGCGGACCGGGCGCTACCGCGCGCTGGCCGCTCACCGGCTCGGTGGTGATGCTGGCGGCATGGCGCTGCTGGCCACGGTCGGGATCGACACGTCGATCTCGCGGTCGCCGTCTTCGCGCTCGGTGCTCGGCACCGGCGTGGGTTCGATCATGCAGCCCTCGCTGCTCGCCGCCCAGAACAGCGCACCGCAGCGCGACCTCGGCACGGCGACGTCGACCGCGCTGCTGTTCCGCTCGCTCGGCAACATGATCGGCATCCCGATCTTCGGCGGCATCCTCAACGCCGGCCTGGCCGGCCGGCCGCCACCCCTGCCGCCTTCGCCGACGCCATCCCGACGTCTTCCTCGCCGCCGTGCCCGTCGCCGTGCGCTGTCGATCGTCTTCAGCTTCCGCCTGCCCGAGCGCCCGCTGCGCGAAGGCGCCCTGTTCGCGCTGCTCCCGCCGAGGTCTGAGCGCTCCGTGGCGTTTCGCGAGGATCATCCGCGTGATCAGTCCCGGAAAGGGCGTGCAGGGCTACTCGCTGCGGAGGGCGGTGGCGATCTGCTCGACGGGGTCGTGGGGGGCGAACATCGGGATCTCGAAGGTGATCGTGCGCAGGTCGGCGGTGCAGGGGAACGGCGTCTCGTAGTCGTCGCACACCGGGAAGCCGGCGTCGCGGCCGACCAGCAGCTGGCCGCCGCCGATCTGCCAGCGGAACGGCAGGTGGCCGGGCAGCGGCTCGGCGCGACGGCGCGCCGTCGACGAGCAGCGTGAGCGTGCCGTCCTCGTAGGTGAGCGCCGAGCTCGTGGTCGCCCGGCCCGACCGGCTCGGTGCGCGGCCACCCGGGTGGTGTCGCCGAACAGGTTGAACGCGCGTGACCGGCCGCCCGTCGAGCAGGTACCAGGCCCAGCCGTTGATCCAGTCGCCGAGCGCGCACATCACGCCCTGCCGCGCCACCGCTTCGGGCACGTCCACGTCGGCGGTGAGCCGGAAGCCGCCGCCGATCGGCGGGAGCATGTCCTCGGCGACGCCGCCGCCGCCGGGCCGGTAGGTGGTGCGGTGCCGGGGCGCGTTCGGGCCGGGCTCCATCGCGACCGCCCGGCCGAGGAACGAGTCGTCGAGCGGCAGCACCTGGTTGCGCCCGGCCTCGGCCCACCAGAGCTCCTCCAGCGGCGCGACCCGGTCGGGGTGCTCGGCGGCGACGTCGGTCGACTCGGAGAAGTCGTCGGCGCAGGTCGAACAGCGCCCAGTGGTCGTCGTCGAAGTCGTGGCTGCCCTCGAGCAGCTCCGCTCGACGGTGAGCTGCTTGCCGACGTGGTCGGTCGTCGCCTTCCACCCGTCGTGGTAGATCGCCCGCAGCCGAGCATCTCGAAGTACTGCGTGTCGCGCGGCGTCGGGCGCGCCGGCGTCGGCGAAGGTCGGGCAGCAGGCTGTCGCCGTCGACGGTCTGCTGCTCGACGCCGTCGACCCGCTCGGGCACGTCGATGCCGATCGCGTCGAGGATCGTCGGCATGAGGTCGACCGCGTGGCAGAACTGCGACGCGGACCTCGCCGCGCGCCGGCGATGCCGTTCGGCCAGTGCGACGATCAGCGGCGTGCGCACGCCGCCGAGCCACGTGTAGCGCTTCCACAGGCGGAGCGGCGTGTTGCCGGCCCACGCCCAGCCCCAGGGGTAGTGGTTGTAGGCGCGGAAGCCGCCGAGCTCGTCGATGCGCCCGAGCGTGCTCGTCGATGTCGTCGTGCAGGTCGTGGGTGAAGCGGTGCTCGTTGAACGAGCCGATCGGGCCGCCCTCGGCGCTCGTGCCGTTGTCGGAGATCAGCAGCACGAGCGTGTCGTCGAGCGGCGTCGATCTCGCTCGAGGAAGTCGAGCAGCCGGCCGATCTGCGCGTCGGTGTGGCTGAGGAAGCCGGCGAACACCTCCATCATGCGGGCGAAGAGCCGCCGCTCGTCGGCGGCGAGCGCGTCCCAGTCCTGCACCCACGGCGGCCGCTCGGGGAGCGTCGTGCCCTCGGGCACGACGCCCTCGGCGACCTGCCGCGCGAACAGCTCGGCTCGCGCCACGCGCTCCCAGCCGTCGTCGAACGCGCCCGCGGTAGCGGTCGATCCACTCCGGCGGCGCGTGGTGCGGCGCGTGCATCGCGCCGGTCGCGAAGTAGAGGAAGAACGGCTTGTCCGGGCGTCGCCTGCTGCTGGTCGTGGATCAGGCGCATGGCGCGGTCGACCAGGTCCTCGGTGAGGTGGTAGCCCTCCTCGGGCGTGCGCGGCGGCTCGACGAAGCCGTTGTCGCGACACGAGCTCGGGCGTCCACTGGTTGGCGTCGCCGGCCAGGAAGCCGTAGTAGCGCTCGAAGCCGAGCCCGAGCGGCCAGCGGTCGAACGGGCCCGACGCCGTCTGCTCCCAGCGCGGGGCGAGGTGCCACTTGCCGACGGCGAAGGTGCTGTAGCCGTTGTCGCGCAGGATGCGCGGCAGCGTCGCCGCCGACGGCGGGATGCGGCCGTTGTAGCCGGGGAAGCCGATCGGGATGTCGGTGAGGAAGCCCATGCCGACCGCGTGGTGGTTGCGGCCGGTCAGCAGGCAGGCGCGGGTCGGCGAGCACAGCGACGTGACGTGGAAGCGGTTGTAGCGCAGGCCGTCCGCGGCGAGCCCGTCGATCGTCGGCGTCGCGATGTCGGAGCCGAAGCAGCCGAGCTGCGCGAAGCCGAGGTCGTCGAGCACGATCACCACGACGTTCGGCGCGCCCGGCGGCGCCGTCGGGCGGGGATCGAACGACGGGCGTCGACTCGGCGATGGTGGTCCCGAGCACGGCCCTTGTTCCCGTCACAGATGGGAATCGTAGGGTCGGGCTCGGACCTGCGACGTGCCCGACGCGCCGTCGGGAGCGCCAGCGAGCAGGCGCAAGCGATCGGCGGAGCCGATTGCCATCAGCACAGGGGGACGCGAGTGACCACGACGGAACCAGCCCGGCGAGATCCACCTGCGGACCTGTCCGCTGTGCGAGGCGATGTGCGGGCTCGAGATCCACGTCGAGGACGACCAGGTCGAGCTGATCCGGGCCGACCGCGACGACGCGTGGAGCAAGGGCCACCTCTGCCCGAAGGGCACGACGCTCGGCCACCTGCACCACGACCCCGACCGGCTGCGCGCGCCGCTGGTCCGCGACGGCGACGACGTGGCGCGAGGTCGACCTGGGACGAGGCGTTCGCCCGCTGCACCGAGCTGCTCGCGCCCGTCGATCGCCGAGCACGGCATCGAGGCGGTCACCGCGTACGTCGGCAACCCGCTCGCCCACAACTTGAGCCTCAGCCGCTACGTCGGCGATCCTCATCGGGATGTCGGGCATCCCGATGATCTACTCGGCGGGCACCGTCGACCAGTGGCCGAAGAACGTCAGCTCGCACCTCATGTACGGCGGCATGTGGAAGATCCCGGTGCCCGACATCCAGCGCACCGACCTGCTCGTCGTGATGGGCGCGAACCCGCAGGCGTCGCAGGGCTCGCTGCTCGCCGTGCCCCGACGTGATGGGCGAGATCGACGGCGATCCAGGAGCGCGGCGGCAAGGTCGATCGTGATCGACCCGCGCCGCACCGGCACCGCCGAGCAAGGCCGACGAGTGGCTGCCGATCACGCCCGGCACCGACGCCGCGCTGCTGCTCGCGGTCGCGCAACGTCGTGTTCGCCGAGGGCCTGGTCGACCTCGGCCCGGCCGGCGACCTCATCGACGGCGTCGACGAGCTCGAGCGCGCTCGTCGCCGACTGGACGCCCGAGCGGGTCGACGGCGGTCACCGGCATCGCCGGCCGAGCGCATCCGCGCGCTCGCCCACGAGCTGCGCCGACACCGAGCGGGCCGTCGTCTACGGCCGCATCGGGCTGTGCAACCAGGAGTTCGGCACGCTCGCCAGCTGGCTGGTCGACGTCGTCAACATCCTCACCGGCCACTTCGACGTGCGCGGGCGGGCTGATGTTCCCGCGGCCCGCGGCCTGGCCGGTCACCGACCTGCCGATGCCCGGCCTCGAGGGCGGCGTGCCCAACTTCGGCCGCTGGAAGACGCCGGGTGCGCGGCGCGCCCGAGGTGCTCGGCCACGTGCCGGTGTCGTGCCTGGCCGAGGAGATCGCCACGCCCGGGCGAGGGCCAGATCCGCGCGCTGTTCACGGTGGCCGGCAACCCGGTGCTGTCGACGCCCGGCGGCGACCGGCTCGACGCCGCGCTCGACGGGCTCGACTGCATGATCAGCGTCGACAACTGGATCAACGAGACGACCCGCCACGCCGACGTGATCCTGCCCGGCCTCTCGCCGCTCGAGCAGGCCGCACCACGACGACCTGATCTGGCAGTTCGCGGTCGGCAGCGGCGGCCAAGTACTCGCGCGCCGATCTTCCCGCCCGACCGACGGCCGGCCCGAGGAGTGGGAGATCCTCATCCGGCTCGCCGGCGCCTGCCTCGGGCAGCCGGCGGACGAGGTCGACGTGGCCGCCATCGACGACGGGTTCTTCGACGTGCTGGCCGCGGTGCACGGCTTCGACGGCGCCGACGCTCCGGGAGCGGCTACGACCACGGCGGCCCCGAGCGGCTGCTCGACCTCACGCTGCGCACCGGCCCGTTCGGCGACCGCTACGGCGAGGTGCCCGACGGCCTCGACCTCGAGAAGGTGAAGGCCGCAGCCGCACGGCATCGACCTCGGGCCGATGGTGCCGCGCCTGGCCGACGTGCTCGCGACCGCCGACGGCAAGGTCCACGCTCGCGCCGCCGTACATCACCGCCGACCTGCCCCGGCTGGCCGCGCGGCTCGACCGCCCGGCCGACGATCTGGTGCTCGTGAGCCGCCGCCACCTGCGCTCGAACAACTCGTGGATGCACAACGTCAACGGTGCTGGTGAAGGGCAAGGACCGCTGCACGCTGCTCGTGCACCCGACGACGCCGCGCGCTACGGCATCGCGCGACGGCGACGCTGGCCACGCGTCACGCTCCGAGGCCGGCACGCTCGACGTGCCGGCCGAGGTCACCGACGGACATCCGGCCGGGCGTGGTGTCGCTCCCGCACGGCTGGGGCCACGACCGGCCGGGCACCCGGCTCGTCGGTGGCCAACGAGCACGCCGGCGTGAACACCAACGTGCTCTCGCCCGGGCACGTTCGTCGACGTGATCTCCGGCAACGCCGCGGTCAACGGCATCCCGGTCACCGTCAGCCGCCGGCGGTGGTAGCGGCTAGGCGATGACCCGGCTGCATGAAGCCGCGGATGCCCATCCAGCTGAAGAGCACGGTGAAGCCGAGCGCCGACCGGGTAGACGGCGAGCAGCGACATGTGCGGCACCGGGGTGAGGGCGGCCCGGAACCCCTCGCTCAGGTACACGAGCGGGTTGGCGAGCGTGGCCACCTGCAGCCAGCGGATCGGCTCGAGGGCGAGCCACGAGTAGTAGGTGCAGCCGAGGAACGTGATCGGGATGAGGATCACGCCGAAGAGCATCGGCACGGTGCCGGGGCTCGAAGGCGGTGCCGAAGAACAGCCCGAGGGCGCCGGCCATGATGCAGGCGAGCGGGATGAGCGTGAGCAGGATCAGCCAGTTGACGTCGAGGTGGACCGGCGTGGCCGAGCAATACGTCTAGCCAAGGAAAATTTTTTTTTTTTTTTTTTTTTTTTAAAAAAAAAAAAAAAAAAAAAAAAAAAAAAAAAAAAAAAAAAAAAAAAAAAAATACCAATTGCGCCGGGCGCTGGCGGAGAGGTAGGCCTGCTTGGCCAGCGCGGCCTTGACCGCCTGCGGATGGGGCGAGACGTCGGGCGTCGCTACTGCCCCGGCGGCCTGCTTGAGGCCGGCAAGCCGGTCGCGGTTTTGGGCGCGGACTCGGCGGTGACGAGCACTGTCCTGGCAGCCCTCTTCTTGGTGCCGGAGGTGGCGCCGGGGGTCGCAGAGGGGCTCGCGGAGGGGCTCGTCGCCTCCGGTGTCGGGGTGGCTGCCCCGTCGCCGCCCTCGACGGGATTCAGGATCGGCCCCGCCTCATGCTTGACCGTCGCGCCGGACGGATGCGACCTCAGCCCCTCGATCCCCCCTAGCACCGCCAGCAGACCACCGGCCGCAGCGGCGACGCCAAGAACGCCCTTCGGAAATGGCATGACCGCCGACAGCGCCCAACCGCAGGGGAGCCAGCATCGCGTGCGCACCGCGCCGCCGCATCGACAACGGCCTCGCCATGAGTCAGGCTCCTTGGGGTCGAAGACAGCCTCCGCGGGGAGCAGCCTCCGTAGGACCCTCCGCGTCGGCTCCCTCTTCTGCCACCACGCAGATGCCGACGGCCCCCAGGGCCGGGCTGTCCCCCTCCGCCGGTGCCTCAGCTTCGGCTGTCGCCTCCAGGCTCCGCGGGGCCGCCTCAGTCTCCGCGAGCGCCCTCAGTCTCCGCGAGCGCCTCAGTCTCCGCGGCAGTCGCCTCAGTCTCCGCGTCGCCCCAGGCTCCGCGAGCGCATCACCGGCCGCTCATGCTCCGCCGCCGCCTGAGCCGCCGCGCGCTGAGGCTGTCCGGGGCTGCGCTGCTCACCGGACTTCAGCTGCGTGACCCACGGCAAGGGCTGATCCCACACGGCCACACCGGCACGAAGCGCCTGGCCGTCGGCATTGCCCTCCGGTGGGGCTGCCATCGCCAGGGCGGAATCGAGCGCAACCGGCGGGAACTGCCGGCAGAACCGTCCTCTTCGCCGGGCTTGTTGGCCGGGTCACTTGGTCTCATCTGGCGTCCCTTTCCTCATCACCCTTACTTACGAAGTTCGCCGGGCCTGTGACGGCAGCGCGGTACGCCGCGCCGGGGTGTGCGGCAGCGGGCTCGCCCGCTGCCGGTGGTTCGTCACCGAGCCGACAAGCGGTACGGTGCGCCGGGCGCCTGGGTGGGTGGTCGCGCGGGAGGATGGCCGCGTGGTCGCTGGGGCATCGAGGTTGCCCTGTTCGCGGGCGTCTCTGGCTGGGAAGCAGCGGATGCCAGGGGCTGTGGTTCCGCCTGCCCCGCGGGGACGTGCCCTGCCGCGGGGTGGATCCCGGACGGCCTCACTGGGCGCCCGCACCGCCGGGCTTCTCGTCCGGGTGGTCCTGCCACTCCAGCTCTGTCCTTCGTCATTCGACGTCAACGTCGGCATGTCGGGGTCCGATCCCTGACTCCGGCACCGGCGGCGGCCACTGGATGCCGCGAGGATCGTCCCTGGTGAAGAACGTGGCTCGGGTACCCGTGACCTGCTCCGTGATGTTCCTGCTTGGGGATGGCGACCGCGTACGGCACCACACCCGCTACCAGCTCGGCGACCGCCTCCGCCCTGGCGCCGACGCCGTGGTGGAAGGTGAACCGGAACTCGACGTGGCCCTCGAAATGGACCATGGGATCGGGAATCTTGGAGTTCGCGGTGACGCGCCCGCCCGCGGCCCGCTCGCCACCGTTGCGCCTGCCGTAGCCCGCGCCGACACCGAGAACGGGGCCGAACTTCCCCAGTCCGGAGAACTGAGCGCCCGCCTGGAGCTGGAACTGGACTTGCCGGGAGCGCAGCCTGCGTTCGCTGAACCAGCTGCTGGTCTCGCCGACATGTGCCGTCTCGGACGCCGCCTCCTCGCGGTCATAGGCGAGGTCGAGGACCTTGGCGGTCACGGACACCCATGCCTTCTTGCCGTTGACCCGGAACGAGGCGCTGTTCAGCTGTCGGCCGGCCGTCAGGCTGCGGCAGGTTCGCCCACAGCCGGTCACGGTTGAAGGCGTTCATGACCAGGGCTGAGCGCCGGTGCCCGCCGGCCGGCCGGGCGCCCCAGGCGCCCCGGTAGATCCGCCGCCCCGCGGCGTCCAGCAGGGACCGCAGCGAACGGACGTCCGGCAGGTCGCGGATGATGTGGCTCGCGGCCAGGCCGTTCTCCCAGATCTCCGCCGGGGGGACGGGGACGGTCCGAGGCTCGGACTCCTCCGCTCCCCCAGGGCCCCGGCCCGCGGTCCCGACCGGCTGCCCGGCCCTGATGCGGGCATCGGCGGCCTGGGCCACCGCAACGGCGTCGGCGGTCTCGACCAGAGTTTGGAAGCGCACCTGCGCATAGCCGAAGGCGCGTTCCCGCACTCCGAACGCGGTCCTGGTCATCGCGGGCATCGCCCCGCTGCCCGCGGCAGCGGCCTTGGCTCGCGCGTATGTCCCGATCCGGTCGGACTGCGCCGCGGCGGCGGCTCGGAAGCGACCTGTCAGCTCAGCCGTCTCGGCCTCCGTGCCCGATCGTCCGGACAGTTCGGCGATCTTCCGCCGAAGCCGGTCGAGCTCGCGCTGCCGCGAGCGGGCCTCACCGGAGGTCCGTTGATCGACCGTCCGCCCGAGCAGCCGCCAGGACGGCCGGAATTCGAAATGGAGCAGCGCCACCCCGTCGAAGACGCTCCCGGGAACCTTCGTCTTGGTGCCGCTGCCCGTCTGACTGCCGCTGGAGTTCACCGCGATCTCGTCGTGACCGCTCACATGGGTGAACGTCCCGCCCGCCACCACTGCGGCCGGAATGACGCCCAACGGGTCGGAGGTCGCCAGCACCTGGACGCCGGTGACATGAGACATGCCTTGGGTGTAGGCCGTCACACCGTCCGTGCCGCCGCTGAGGGCGCCGTTGGTGGCGCCACTCGCGAACTCGGTGGTGCCGGCATCGGCCATGTAGGTGAGCTCCCGCACGCTGGCCGTGACGGTCACGGTGCCGCCCTTCACCGCGATGTCCCAGGGCTGACCCGCCATCAGGGCCTTCAGACGCATCTGGAGTTGCCCTGCGGTGACCTTCTCCGCCAATGTCCGCTTCGCCGCGGCCCAAGCCCTGGCGGAGCCGAAGACGCGCACACCCGCGGCGTCGAGCTGGTCGAGGACGGCGGCGGCCTGGGGCAGGGTGTGCGGGGCGGGGGCGGGGGCGGGGGGCGGGGCGGGGGCGGGCGGCAGGACGTTCAGCACGATGTCGCTGGCGCTGATCACCAGGGACCGCACGATCCGCGGTGGCGGGCTGTAGTACGTGGTGGGCTCCGGCGTCGCCCCGGTCGCCGGATCGATGGGCATCTCACGCACCGGAAAAGCGAACTCGCCTTCCGTGGTGGCCAGCAGTGTCCGCTTGGCACCCGGTATTCCGAGCGGATAGAAAAGCTTTACCTCAAGAGTGAACCCGACTTCACCCTTGAACAGCGCCATCGGTTCGACCGTCTTGCGCCTGGACGCCACACCGGACCTGTCGTCATGGGTATGCCCGACGATGTCGTCGGAGTTCCGGAGGTAGTCGACCTTCGCGGAGACGTGCGGCAGCTTGGCAGACAATGTGCCTGTCCTGATCCCCCGGTGCAGCCTGTCCTCCATTGTGCCGATGAAGGCCGATGACTCGGTCCCGGACTCGACCTCGAAGTCCTTGATGTGCTTCAGGTATTCCGTCATCCGGGCTGTCGCCGAGGTAATCCGGACCTCTGCCCTCGTCCCATGGGCCGTGACCGACGTGCCCCAATCCTCTCCGGAAGTAAGCGCGGAAACAAGGGGCCGAAGTGCAATGGAGTCGAAAAACGGCAGCAGGTCGGCCTCGACCTGACCCCAGTGCTTCTTGAACGTCCCGCCGAGTGCTTCCCGCAGAGCCTTCATCACGACCATGCCGTCCGCCAGGCTCAGGACGACATCGGATGCGCCGATCCGCCCGTACCGGCTCACCCGCTCCGGCGGCCGGTACGCAAGCACGGGCGGAGGCGAGTCGGCTGGTGTCCCCGGTGCCACCTGGGCGTCGGCGCGGGTGACGATCTGCGGTCCCTCCGCGCCCGCCGCGACAACGTACTGCTCCGCATGGGATTTCGGGAGACCCACCACGAACCGCACCTCGGTATGGCCGGTGACGCCGGCCTCGTCGGCCCCCTGCTCGGCAAACGTGACATCCATCCGGGCCCTGCCGATGAAGCAACCGCCGGCTCGGCGAATTTGGCACCGGCGACGGTGCCGCCTGCCTCGGCGGCCCGTGCGCCGTTCCGCTGCCGGGTCAAGTGCCCGCCACCGGCCGAGAGGCCCAGGGATTCCTTGCCGAATGCGTCCGAAAGGCCGATCTGCCCGCTTTCGTTGTGGGAACCCCAGGAGATCAGCTGGTTGCCGGAACCTGACACGATCTCGTTGATGACATTGCGCTCGGCCTTGTCCAGGACCCGCAGGAATTCCAGTCGCTCCAGCCGTGCGGTGGCCGATATCCGCGCATCCGCGCGTCCGAGGCGGGTCAGGAGGGGGCTCTGCGCAGGCACGTTCCGGATCATCCCCGGCAGCCAGGCCGCCAGCCGCTCACGGCTGAGGGTGCTGCGCACGGCCGGCCGCATGGCGGACCAGTCCCGGGGCCCGAAGAAGGTCCGGCCCAGCTCGTTGACGAGGGAGGCAAGGCTCTGGGCCGGCGGCCCGCCCTCCACGGACCGCGGACCGACGAACACATCGAGGATGACGGCGCTCTCCGGCAGCCCCTGCTCCCCTTCCGGTCCCAGGGCCCAGACCAGCGGCTTCGGCCGCCAGGCGGTCTCCCCCTCCGGAACGAGCGGAGCCAGCATCGGCAGCGGGCCGGGCGACCGACCGACCGCGCTGAACGGCTGTGCGGCGTCCACGGCCTGCGAGTCGGCGGCCTCGGAGAGGACCTGGAAGCCCAGCCGGGCGGTCGCACTGCCGGTCGTGTGGAAGTCGGTCGCGGTCGCCGGGTCCGCGAGGTAGCTGAATCTGAGCGTCGCCACCCCGTCGAAGACGACCCCGGCCACCTTCGCCTTGACAGCGTTCACGGCTCGCATGGACACCCGGCCGAGGGAGACGCGGTCGCGGCCGTACTGGCCGGTGACCGATCCGGACACCCCAACGCTTGCCTGCAACTCCCCGGCATGGAGCCCGAGGCGGGAATTCTGGCCCGACAGCGGCGTGGCCTGGCCGATCCTGCTGTACGTACCGAGTGACGTGATGCTGCGTGTCACATCGGTGCCGGCATTGAACTCCGTCTGCGCGGTGTTGCGGAGGTGCGTCATCTCGTCGACCGTCGCGGTCACCAGGATGCTGCCCCTGCCGTGGGCGAGCAGCACCTCGAACGGCTCGCCGGACATCATCGTCCTCAACCCCGTGTGCAGGGTCATCAGATCCAGGTGGCTGAGGATTTCGGCGCGCACGACAGGCCAGTCCCGGCGGAACCGCCGACGACCGAACGACTCAAGCGAGGTGGGGTCTTCGGCATCGCCGACCACCGTCCGCATGCCGCCACCGGTCCGGCGCCCCGCCGCATCGACCGCGTAGACGTCCTTGACGATGTCGGTGCCGCCGAGCGCGCGGGTCTGCTCCACCCGCAGCGGGGGCCGGTAGTGCTGATCGGTCCCGGGCAGGGGAGCGTCGCCCGCCTCGGCCGCGGGAGCGGCCAGCAGCACGGGAAGGATGACCTGGTGCCGGGAGGACGGCACCGATACGGCGGGCGCGGCCTCCCCGCCCAACAGGTTACGGAAGAGGCCCCGGGCCCTGGAGAAGGCGAAGTCCAGCTGGACATCCGCCTCGATCCGCAAAGCCGGTTCGGGGGTCTTGCCACGGCTGAACATACGCCCGTTGCTCACCACGATACGGCCGGTGATCTTCTCGCGCGCCACACCGAGTTGACCGGTCAGACTCGTCTTGTCGGCCGCTGTGCCCTTGAGGGTGAGGCCACCCCCGACACGTGAGCGGCCCTCGCGGAAATAGCCGACCGAAGCGTAGGAATCGCTGCCGTCCTCGAACTCCAGCTTCTCGTACATGCCGGTGGTCACGGCACGAACCACCCGGGCGGTGACCTCGATGTCGCCCTGCCGGCCGTCCGCCGTCAGCGACACGGACCTGCTGTCGCCCCGCGTCATCTGCGAAAGCCACGGCTGAAGCGCCTGAGGGCTCAGCGCGGCTGCCAACTGCTCCCTCGTTTCGGCCACCTGGCTGTCGCCCAGGAAGTCCGCCAGATGCCGGAGAAGGCTTTCGACGACGAACCCGTCGTCCGCGCGAATGGCCAGGACCCGGTCGGAAGAACTGAGTTGCCCGTCCCGAATGAACCTGGCCGGAGGCGCCGGAAACGCAGCCGACGTCAGCGGCCCGGGTGCGGTGGCTCGCGCCGTTGACTCCGTCCCCTTCGTAGGTCTATGTTTGTCGAGTAGATCACTCGGGTTTGCTGATTGTTCACCCGAGCGATCGCCTTGGTGAGTCACGCCGGAGTGGTCCACCCGTGAGGCTGTGTTTTTTTCAGCCGGAGCGGGCGCTTCGGCATGCCCGGCCAGCGGCGAACGCTGCTGCTGTTGGCTGATATCCCTTCGGTTGGTATCCCTGCGGTTGGTATCCCTCGTTTCCCTGATATCGGGCGTGGGATCCGGTGGATGCTGTGACGCCTCGCCAGAAGGCGGCGATCCCCCCGGCGGAGATTCGGAGGGTGGAGGTTCAGAAGTCCCCGTGTCTGTCGTGTCACTGCCGGTACCACCATGGTGGATTCTGGCCAGAAACACCTCGACGCTTGGATCAGTCGGCCGCTCGGCGCCGGACATCGGCCCGGCAGCGCCGCCGCCACCGCCGCTGCCGCCGCTGCCGCCACCACTGTCGCTGCCGCCACCACTGTCGCCGTCGGTGTCGTCACCGTCTTCGTCACTGCCTTCGCCACCGTCGTCGTGACCGTCGTCGTTGTCGTCGTGGGGGGTGCCCTCCCCCGCGTCCGTCGACGCATCCTGGGAGATCCGAGCAAGGAACGTTGCCAGGCTTGCCGCCTCCACGTCCTCAACCGGCGGTGCGACGTCCAGCACCTCAAGGATCGGCTCCCCAGGCGACTGCGGCTCCGTGTCTCCAGCCTGGTGGATGTCCTCGCCCTCCTCCGGGATGCTGGGGAGAACCGGCTGCCACGAACTCCGCCCCCTGCCGGTACCGTCCTGATCGCCCTCTCGGTCGGCCTCCGCCTGCTGCCCCGCAGGCGTCCTCTCCCGCGGGTCCTGCGGCTGCGGCGCGTCCTCGGGGGTCTCCCGCTGCGAGGACGACTCCCAGCGGCGACTCCGACGGCGCCTCGGGCGGCGCCTCCGTCGTGCGCAGGATGATGTTGCCCGCCACCCAGCGGGTGCCCTCTGGTCCCCTCACCTCCAGCACGCCGACCGCCCAGACCTGATGGCCCGGTGACCCCGTCGGCCGCGCCCGCGATCGGGGTGCCGAAGCGGAGCATCTCGCGCCGGGGAGCAGAGAGGGGCGTACGTCTGGCCGGCCTGGTACGTTCGCCTCCGAGCGGGACCGTCGGGCCGGTCCGGTCGGCCTGGGAGCGGTTGAGGGGTCCGCTGTAGCCGAAGGTCAGTGCCGGGTTCATCGTGAGGTCCACCTGGGAGAACGAACCGTCGGCGGCGATCTCGACCCGGTCGATCGCGGTGTCCACACTGTCCGACTCGCTCCGCGGGGCGTAGATCATCATCCGGATCGACGTGCTCGCCGCGCCCGGCTGTCCCAGGTACGGTGCGGTGGCGGCCGGGGGCAGCAGGGTGAGGCGGCCGGTCTGCGCCAGCTGGGTGAGGCGGATGAACATGCCCTCCGACGAGAGGGAGGTGGGCAGCGCGCGTTCACCGCCCAGCGCCGGGTCGACGGTCCGCAGCGCTTGCGGCCAGTTGCTGGACCCCGTCGAATTCGTAGACCTCGAAGGGCCTGCGGGGCAGCCATGGCCGACCGCTCAGCGCCTGACGGACAGCGGCCGGGACCTCCATGTCGATGACGGTCTCGTCCGGCTGCGGGGCCGGGGTGCGTGTCGGGTCGCCGGTGTAGAGCGCGGGCGTGACCCGGCGGCGCGGCCGCGTCGCCTCGCTGGGCGTCTCCGACCCGTTGAAGCGGATCACCGAAGTTGCCGCGACGCTGTCGTTCACCCGCTGCGTGGGGCGGGGCAGCCAGGTGGACAGGCCTTGCAGGGACCCGCGCAGGGTCTCGGGGAGCCTGCTGGTACGCCTCGGTGGCCAGCTCGTTCAGTCCGCTGTACTGGCCGATCCGGCTCGCCGTGCCCGCAAGGAGCTGGCCTGCGGCGACCGCGAGGACCTCGTCCATCGGCGTCGCCGTGACGGTCACCTCGTAGCTGTAGCGGAGGTTGAACTCGGAGGTGTCCAGCATGCTCCGCTGCCACGCCCGCCGTTCCCGCGTCGAGGTCGCCGCCTCCACGACGTCTGCGGTCTGCCGGGTCATCGACAGGGTGGGCCGGAATCGGTGGCCGTTGTGCTGGACCAGTGGTGAGAAGTCCAGTTCGTTGGCGCTCAAGGTTTTGTGGGTCTGCCGGGTGGTCCCGGGGACGGGCAGCGTGCTGCCGTCGCCGTTGGAGTGTCCGAGCACAGTGTCCAGGCCGGCGTTCTTCAGGGCGGACCGGCCGCGGGCGGCCGTGAGGTCGTCGGTGGGCCGGGCCCGCAGCGCCACCTCGACCAGTTGGGGTCCCAGCCAGGAACGGTGGACGAAGTGGAAGGCGGTGTGGCCGTTCGGGCCAGCGTTGACGAGGGTCCGCAGGCCGAGCGAGGATCCGTGCTCGTTGATGCGTGACAGGACGCCGGGCAGATAGGTGGAGCGGCCGACTTCGGTCACCCCGGGAGCTATGTGTTCGACGAGTTCCCGGATACGGTCCTGGAACGCGGATCTGCCTCCGTCGGGATGGACCTCGACCACGGACCCGAAGCCGATCTGGCCGTTGCTCTGGACGAACCAGGGGGGCAGCAGGCGGTTGGAGCGGGCCGGGGTCCTGGGGTTGTTCTCCGAGTCGGAACTCCGGGTGGTTGACGAGGTCGTTAGCAAGACCAACCGTACCAGTAAAAAAAAAAAAAAAAACACACTACGCAAAGAAAAAAACGCATTTGACCAGCGCTTGATGTCGGTCAGCGCGGCGTCGACGTAGACGGAGAAGTCGAAGAAGTCGCTCACGGCCAGTCCGGTGCGGCCGTCGTCGCGCACCTGCGCGGGCTGGAGGGACGATCAGGCCCTCGATGACCAGGATGTCGGGGCGCCACCACGAGGTTCGTCCGGGACCACGTCGTAGACCAGGTGGGAGTACGTCGGCGCCGCGACCTCGTCCTTGCCGGACTTGAGTCGATGACGAACTGAGCAGTGCCCTGCGGTCGTAGGACTCCGGGAAGCCCTTGCGGTGCAGGATCCGCGGCGCTTGAGTTCGGCGTCGGGGAGCAGGAAGCCGTCGGTGGTCACCAGCTCCACGCGCGGGTGCGCGGGCCAGTGCGCGAGCATCTGCTGCAGCACGCGGGCGGTCGTCGACTTGCCGACCGCGGACGAAGCCGGCGACGCCGATCACGAACGGCGTACGCGGCGGGGGACGCGGTCGAGGAACAGCTCCGGCGCGGTCGAGCTGGCAGCGGCCTCGACGTAGAGGCTCAGCAGGCGCGACAGGGGGAGGTAGACCTGCTCGATCTCGCGCAGGTGGAGCTGGTCGCCGAGGCCGCGCACCCGGTCGACCTCCTCGCGGTCAGGTCGTCTCGGCCGTGCCGGCCGCGCGCCCGCGCGGCACGTCGAGCTCGAGTACGGGAAGGTCTCATCGCGGGAGGTCGTGCGGTCGGAGGGGGTGCGACCTCGGACCGGGCCGATGTCGCACCGCACGGGGGCACAGCCGCGCAGCGGCCGAGCGAGACTCCCCGGCCATGTGCGGGATCGTCGGTACGTAGGTGCCAAGCCGGCTGAGGGCGTCGTGATCGAGGGCCTCCGGCGCCGGGAGTACCGCGGCTACGACCCGCGGGCATCGCCCTCGTCGACGGCGGGCTGATCGGGTCCGAAAGCGCCGCGGCAAGCTGCCCAACCTGAAAGGGCTCGCTGAGGCGCCGTTGCCGCGGTGACCACCGGCGTCGGCCCCACCCGCTGGGCGACCCACGGCCCGCCTACCGACCGCAACGCCCACCCGCAGCTCGGGCGGGAGCGCCGGTCGCGCTCGTGCACAACGGGATGATCGAGAACTTCGCCGCGCTGCGCCACCGGCTCGAGTCCGAGGCCGTCGAGATGGTCGCGAACCGACACCGAGGTCGCCGCCGCACCTGCTGGAGGAGCAGTCGCGAGGGCGCCGACCTCACCGTCGCGATGCAGGACGTGTGCCGCCGCCTGCGGGGCGCCTTCACGCTGGTCGCCGTCGACGCGCAGGACCCCGACCGGGTCGTCGCCGCGCGGCGGGAACTAGCCCGCTCGGTCGTCGGGGTGGGCGAGGGCGGAGAACTTCCTCGGCTCCGACGTCGCGGCGTTCATCGAGCACACCCGGCGACGCCATGGAGCTCGAGCAGGACCAGGTCGTCACATCACCCGGGACGGGTGCCAGGTCTCCGGCTTCGACGGCAACGCCGGCCGAGGGCCGCGGCTACGAGGTCGACTGGGACCTCGGCCGCCGAGAAGGACGGCTACGACTGGTTCATGCGCAAGGAGATCTTCGAGCAGCCGCGGCGGTCGCGCCGACTCGCTCCTGGTTGCCCCACGGCGCCGACGGCCAGCTGCAGCTCGACGAGATGCGCCTGTCCGACGAGCGACCTGCGACGTCGACAAGATCATCATCATCGCGGCGGGCACGTCCTTCTACGCCGGCATCGTCGCGAAGTACGCCATCGAGAACTGGCGCGCATCCCGGTCGAGGTCGAGCTGGCCAGCGAGTTCCGCTTACCGCGCGACCCGACCGACCCCTCCACGTCGTGGGTCGCGATCAGCCAGTCCGGCGAGACCGCCGACACGCTCCAGGCGATCCGCCACGCGCGCGAGCAGCGCTCGAAGGTGCTGTCGATCTGCAACACCAACGGGTCGACGATCCCGCGCGAGTCCGACGGGGTGATCTACCCCACGCCGGCCCGGAGATCGGCGTCGCGTCGACGAAGGGATTCCTCACCCAGCTCGTCGCCTGCTACCTCCTCGCGCTCTACCTCGCCCAGGTGACGGGCACCCGCTACGGCGACGAGATCTCCCGGATCGCGACCAGCTCGAGCAGATGCCAGGCACATCGAGACGGTGCTGGCCAAGTCCGAGGAGGTCTACGCCCTCGCCCGCGACCACGTCGACAGCCGCTGGGTGCTGTTCCTCGGTCGCCACGCCGGCTACCCGGTGGCCCTCGAGGGCGCGCTCAAGCTCAAGGAGATCGCCTACCTCCACGCCGAGGGCTTCGCCGCCGGCGAGCTCAAGCACGGCCCGATCGCCTCGTCGAGGAGGGCCTGCCCTCCTGCGTCGTGCCGCCCCGGCCGCGACCAGCTGCACGACAAGATGATCAGCGGCATCCAGGAGGTGCGCGCGCGCGGCGCCCGCACCCTCTGCCTGGCCGAGGAGGGCGACACCACCATCACGCCCTACGCCGACGTGCTGATCACGCTGCCCCAGTGCTGGTGCTGCTCCAGCCGCTCGTCGCCGTGGTGCCGCTGCAGCTGTTCGCGTGCGAGCTCGCCACCCAGCTCGGCCACGACGTCGACCAGCCCCGCAACCTCGCCAAGTCCGTCACGGTCGAGCAGGCCGACGCCATGCCCGTCATCGGCGTCGGCATCGACGTGGTCGACATCGACCGCGCTCGGCGCAGTCCCTCGAGCGCACGCCGTCGCTGCGGGCGCGGCTGTTCACCGACGCCGAAGCGCGAGCCGCCCGGGCCTCCCTGCCTGCGCGGCTTCGCCGCCAAGGAGGCGATCGCCAAGGCGCTCGGCGCGCCCGTCGGGTATGCGCGTGGCACGACGCCGAGATCGTCTCGGAGGAGACCGGTCGGCCGGGCTTCGAGATCCGCGGCACCGTCGCCGCCCGCGCCGAGGGATCGGCGTCGCCACGTCCATCTCGCTCTCCCACGACGCCGGCATCGCCTCGGCCGTCGTGGTCCTGGAGTCGGAGCCGTGCTGCGCGCCCACCTCGTCGAGGACGGACGCCGCGCGGAGGCGGCAGCGATGGCCCGCCTGCCCGACGGCGCCCTGATGCAGCGCGCCGCCGCGGGCCTGCGCCGCGGTCTCGACTCTGCTCGGCGGCGGCTACGGCGCCGGCGCGTGCTCCTGCTGGTCGGCACCGGGACAACCGCGGCGACGCGCTGTGGGCCGGCGCACGGCTCGCGGCGCGGGGCGCGGCGGTGGAGGCGCTCCTCCTCGCTCGCCGACCGCGTGCACGACGCGGGGCTCATGGCCGCGTGCCGCAGGCGGCCTGGGCGACCCGGGACCTCGACACCCTCCACCCGGCGCCCGACGTGCTGGTGGACGGCATCGTCGGCATCGGCGGTCGCCCTGGTCCGCCGACGCGGTGGCGGCGCTCCAGCGCTTCGTCGAGGTGCGTCGTGCGTGACGACGTGCCGTCCGGCGTCGACGTCGACGGCGGCGCCCTCGACGGCTCGCACGTCCTGCGACCTGACGGTCACTTCGGCGCCCACAAGCTCCGCCCACCTCGTCGACCCGGCCTGCCCGGGCTGTAGCGGCGCCGTCCACCTCGTCGCCGCCTCGGCCTCGACGACCCGGAGCTCGGCCTGGTCGAGGCGCTCCAGCCCGACGACGTACGCGTCCTGCTGCCGCGGCCCGACGACGTCGCGCACAAGTACACCCGCGGCGTGGTCGGCGTGCGCGCCGGATCGGGGACCTACCCGGGCGCCGCGCTGCTCGCCGTGTCCGGCGCGAACTCCGGGCTGGTCGGGATGGTCCGCTACGTCGGGCCGGAGGCGATCGCGGACACCGTGCGCAGCGCCACCCCGAGGTCGTCGGCGACGGCCGCGTCCAGGCCTGGGCGTGCGGGCCCGGCGGTGGTGCACGATGCCGGCACGACGCTCGCCGAGGCTCGGCGCCGACGACGTGCCGGTGGTCGTCGACGCCGACGCCCTGCGGCACGTGACCGGATGGTGCGCGCGGCTGCGGGCTGACCCCGCATGCCGGCGAGCTGGCGGCGATGCTCGGGGATCGAGCGGACGGAGGTCGAGGCCTCGCCGCTGGAGCACGCGCGCGGCCGCAGCGACCCGTTTCGACTGCGTGGTCCTGCTGAAGGGGCACCACACGCTCGTCGCGGGTCCCGACGGGCGGGTCCGGGTCACCACCACCCGGGCTGCCGTGGCTCGCGACCGCAGGCGCCGGCGACGTGCTCGCCGGGCTGGTCGGGGCGTTGCTCGCGGCGGGACTGGAGCCGTACGACGCCGCGTCCGTCGGTTCGTGGCTGCACGAGCCGCCGCGACCCAGGCTGCGCTGCCGGCGGACCGCTGACGGCGAGCCGGGTCGCGGCCCTGATCCCGCGGCTGGTGCGCGACGTCCTCGAAGGTTTGGGATGATCGAGGACAGACCTGATCCCGTGCCGCATCGCGCCGAGATCGTGGTGGACCTCGCCGCCGTCCGGCACAACGTGCGCATCCTGAAGGACCTGGGAGCGTCGACGGCCCCGTGCAGCTGATGGCGGTCGTCAAGGCCGACGGCTACGGCCACGGCATGGTCGAGGTGGCCGCCGCCGCCCGAGACGCCGGCGCCGACGGCTGGGGTGGCGACCATCGAGGAGGCGCTCGGGCTCCGGGCCGCCGGCGACCACGGCCCGCTGCTGTGCCGGCTCAGCGCTCCCGGCGACGACTTCGCCGCCGCGGTCGCGGCCGGGGTCGAGGTCACCGCCTACTCGGTCACCGAGCTCGACGAGATCGCGCGGTGGGCCCCGCCCGGGTGCAGCGGTCAAGGTCGACACGGCCTCTCGCGGGGCGGAGTACCCCTCGGAGTGGCAGCACCTCTTCGCCGTCGCGAGCGACCTCGAGCGGCAGGGGCGGATCACCGTCACGGGGGTCTGGTCCACTTCGCCGCCAGCGACGAGCCCGCCCACCCGGTCAACGACGCCCACGAGGCGGCCTTCCGCGAGGCGCTGCCCTGGCGACACGGCCGGGCTGACCCGGACGTCACCCACCTCGCCAACTCCGCCGCCGACGATCCTGCGGCCCTCCTCCACTTCGACCTCGTCCGGCTGCGGCATCGCGACCTACGGCCTCGACCCGGCGCCCGGCGTCAGCCCGCGCCTCGGCCTCGGCCCGCCATGACGGTGCGTGCCCGCCGGTGGATGAGCAAGGTCGTCCGGGCCGGTGAGGGCGTCTCCTACGGGCACACCTGGCACGCCACCGAGGACACCACCGTCGGCGTCGGCCGGCCGGCGACCGCGAGGGGGTGCCGCGCGCCGCCGGCAACACCGCCCACGTCTGGGTCGGCGACTCCCAGCGGCCGATCCGCGGCCGCGTGTGCATGGACCAGCTCGTCGTCGACCTCCACGGCGAGAGCCGCTGGCCGGGACCGAGGTCGTCCTCTTCGCGACCGGCGACCTCGGCGAGCCCACCGCCCACGTACCCTGGGGGACGCCGTCGACACGATCAGCTACGAGATCGTGACCCGCGTCGGCGGCCGGCTGGTCCGCAGGCACGTCGACAGCGAGGAGACACCGAGGAGAACACCGAGGCAGACACCGAGGCAGACACCGAGGACTCCGGAAGGACCATCCGTTGAGCATCAAGGGCCGCATCTTCGGCACCGTCGTGGGCGCAGCCGGCCGCGCCCGCTGCCGCCGGCGCCGTGGGCATCGCCTGCTCAGAACCGCGTCAATCGCGGGGGCAACCGTGCCGCCGGCGAGGACGTGGCCTTCGGTGAGCTCCACAGCCTGCTCGCTGGTCGTCGCCGACGCGCTCGACCTCCACGTCGAGATCGACGAGCCGGAGGACTTCGGGGCGTGCCCGCCACCGACGACGACCTGACCGTGGTCTTCGCGCACGGCTACTCGCTCGACGTCGACTGCTGGCACTTCCAGCGCGCCGCCTACCGCGGCCAGGTATGGTCTCGACGACCAGCGCAGCCACGGCCGGTCGGCCCGCTCCGACGAGAAGCACTGCACGATCGAGCAGCTCGGCCACGACCTGCGCCTGGCGTCATCGAGGACACGGTCCCCGGGCGCTGCGTTGTCGTCGGCCACTCGATGGGCGGGACGCAGCGTCATTCCCTCCTCGCCGAGCACTACCCCGAGCTGTTCGGCGACACGGTCGTCGGTGCCGTCCTCATGTGACCACAGCCGCCGGGCCCTGGACCCGCTGGATCCTGTTCCCGACGCCGCCGTCGGCCTCGGCGGCCGGTTCGTCGGTCGCGCCGTGCGCACCCTCGACCGCGGTCACCGGGTCGTCGATGTCGCGCGCGCGTGGGGCCACGCCGTCGCCGACGTCGACCTCGACCGCTACGCGTTCGGGGACGGCGACGACGTACCGGCCTCGATGGTGGAGTTCGTCTACTCGATGCTCAACTCGACGCCGTTCGCTGTCGTCGCGGGGTTCTACCGGCTTCGCGACCCTCGACGACTTCGATCACCTCGAGCCCCTCGAGCCGGGTGCCCACCTCGATCATCTGCGGCACCGAGGACAGATCACGCCCGGGGACAGCCGCAAGTCTGCACACCCGCATCCCGGCTCGAGCCTGCTGGAGCGCGAGGGCGCCGGCCACATGGTGCTGCTCGAGCGCCACAAGCAGGTCACCGCCGAGCTCGACGACCTGATCTCCCTCGCCCAGGGCGAGGGCCTGCTGTGAGCGTCGTCGTACGCCGGGTGGGACCGAGGCGGCCACCGACGTCCTTGTAGTCGGCGGGGAGGCCTGGTCGGTGCCCGGCCCGCCCTGGCCCCCGGCCCGACGCGCTCGGCGAGGACCTCGTCGAACTCCGTCAAGCGTTCGCCCGCCCGGCGCGGTGGCCTGCTCGCCGTCCTCGACGACCGCCCCGTGGGGCGGTGTGTGCTCGTCCCTGACCCCGCGGGTCTGTGCTCCGCCGCTTCGGCGTGCGCGGCCGCCCAGGGCAGGGAGCTGCTCGGCTGGGCGCCCAGGAGGCCGCGACGGGTCGCTCGGTGCGGGTCGTCGCCCGCGAGGAGCTGCCCGGCACCGTCGCCTTCTGGGAGGCGCACGACTTCGTCGTCACCGGCGGGACGAGTCGCCTACGTCTAGCTCGCGCAGGCGCTCGGGACCACGTTCTGGACCGCCCCCGACGCAGAGACGATGCGCGAGCTCGGTGTGCGCGTCGGGGCCGGCCTGGTCGGCGACCTGGTGGTGCTCACCGGCGAGCTGGGCGCCGGCAAGGACCTTCACGCAGGGAACTCGGCCACGGCCTCGACGTGCGCGGCGGCGTACGTCGCCGACGTCGTGATCGCCCGCGTGCACCCTGCCCTGGCGATACGGGCCTGACCTCGTCCACGTCACGCCCTACCGGCGGTGCTGAAGCTCGACGACCTCGACCCGACACCTCGCTGACTCCGCGGTGACCGCGGGAGTGGGGTGCGGGCCTGCCGAGGGCCTGGTCCGATGCGCCTCGAGGTCGTGATCGAGCGGACCGTCGGTGACCGCCGGTCGGCGACAGCTCGACCCCCCGCCGGGTTTCGCTGCGGTGACCGTCGGGCAGTAGCCTCGACGCCGTGCTGCGGCCTTAACCGCGACCCGCTGGTCTCGTCGCCTTCACGACGGCGAGCGCGTGGTCGTCGAGCACTCCTCCGAGCAGTCGATGAAGCACGGGGAGCACCTCGCGCGGCTGATCGCGTGGTGCATGGAGGAGGCGGGCGTCGTGCGCCAGGACTTTACGGCCGTCGCCGTCGCGTTGGGCCCGGCCCGTTGCCACCGGCCTCCGCGTTGGGGTCGTGACCGCTCGCACGCTCGGCTTGTCCTCGACATCCCCGTCTACGGCGCCGCTCCTCGACTCGTCGCGCTGGAGGTCGTCGGCAGCGGGACCGCCCACGACAGCTTCCTCGTCGCCACCGCGCCCGGCGCAAGGAGGTCTACCTGGCCTTGTACCGACGTCGAGGGCCGCCGCCTCTGAGGGACCGGTCGTACTCGCCCGGCCGACGTCGCCACCGACGCCCCGGTCGCCGGTGCCGGGCCCGAGCTCTACCCCGACGCCTTCCCGCACCCGGTCGCCCCGACCCGGCCGAGCGCCGGCTGGCTGGCTGCGGGCGTCGTGTTCGAGCTCGGAAGAATCGCTCGACCCCGAACCCCTCTACCTGCGCCGCCCCGACGCGGTCGCCGTGCACCCAGGAGCCCGTCGCGATCCGTCCCGCCACCCTCGCCGACCTGCCGGCGCTCTCGTGCCCTCGAGCAGGAGCTGTTCGGACCCGACGCGTGAGCGAGGAGCTCATCCGCCAGGAGATCGACGGCCTCGGGCGCCGCTTCGTCGTCGCCGACGACCTGTCCGGCGACGCCGTGACGATGACCGCGGGCGACATCGTCGACCTGCTGCGGATTGGCGCGCACCCCGACGCGCGCCGCACCGGCCTTGCCTCGCGCCTGCTGGACGAGCTCCTCGTCGACACCGAGGGCGCCTCGCGGATGCTGCTGGAGGTGAGCGTGGCCAACGCCCCGGCCCTGGGCTTCTACGCGGCCCGGCAGTTCAGCGTCATCGACGTCGCCCCGCACTACTACCGCGACGGTTTCGAGGCGCCGGTGACGTGTCGCTGGCTCCCGGGCGCCGCCCGCGAGCACACGGCGACGGCCCATGACTGACGAGCCACTGGTCCTCGGGATCGAGACCTCCTGCGACGAGACCGGGGTCGGCATCGTCTCGGGCACACCCTCCTCGCCGACATGACCACGAGCAGCGTCAAGGAGCACGCCCGCTTCGGCGGCGTGGTGCCCGAGGTCGCCAGCCGGGCCCACCTCGAGGATGGTGCCCACGTCCAGCGCGCCGCCGAGACCGCCGGCATCGCGGTGCTGCTGCACCGACGCCGCGGCCGTCACCAGCGGCCCGGCCCTGCCGGAGCGCCGCCGGTCGGCGTGGCCAGCGCCAAGGCCCTGGCGCTCGGCCTGGCAAGCCCATCTACGGCGTCAACCACCTCGCCGCCCACGTGGCGGTCGACCAGCTCGCAGTACGGACCGCTGCCCGAGCCGTGCCTGACCCGTCTCGGGCGGGTACTTCAGCCTGCTCGAGGTCACCGACGTCACCGTCGGCGTCGAGCCGATGGGCTCGACCATCGACGACGCGGCGGGGGAGGCCTTCGACAAGGTCGCCCGGCTCCTTGGCCTGCCGTTCCCCGGCGGGCCCCACATCGACAAGCAGGCGCGCACCGGTAGCAGCGTCGCCATCGACTTCCCGCGCGGGCTGACCAACCGACGCGACCTCGAGCGGCACCGCTTCGACTTCTCCTTCTCGGGACTGAAGACCGCCGTCGCCCGCTGGTCGAGTCCCAGCAGCGCGAGGGCGTACCATCGACGCCGCCAGGCCGACGTCGCCGCCTTCTAGGACGAGGCGGCGTGCACGCTGACCCGGAAGGCGATCGACATCGCGCCACCAGCCGCGGGATCGAGGACATCCTCATCGGCGGCGGCGTGGCCGCCAACAGCCGGCTCGCGCGATGGCCGAGGAGCGGGCGGCGGCGCAGGGCATCCGCGTGCGCGTGCCGCGTCCGGGCCTGTGCACCGACAACGGCGCCACGGTCGCCGCCCTCGGGGCCGAGCGTCGCCGCCGCGGTCGTACGCCGTCCCGGCTCGACCTCCGGCCGACTCCTCGCAACCGATCATCACCCCCTGTCGTCGCCGACACCACCCCCGACGCCGCCCGAACGTGCCCCGCCCCCCGACGTCCGCCCTACGTCGCCCGGACATGACGAGGTCTCCCGCCCGAGAGCGGGGACCTGCATCACGGACACTCGAACGAGGTGAACCTCAGTCGAGGACTCCGGGCGCGACGTCGTCGTCACCGACGAGTTCCTGCCCGTACACCGTGGCCGTCGCGATCTGCTGGTCCTGCTGGTCGTCGCCCTTGCGGCCGCCGCGACCGTTGGCTCCGGGCGGCGCCGCCGGCACCGGTCGATCCGCGTCCACCGGACCGCTGACCCGGTGCCGGATCCGCGCCGCGACCACCGGCCGAGCCGTCGACCACCGCCTGCCGAGCCGGCACCGCGGGCACCTGCCTAGCTGGCACCGCGAACACCTGCGAGCCCCGACCGCGGGCGGCGGGGCTGCCGGCCGTGCCGGCGCTGGTGGCGGCTGCCAACCCGGCGGCGCTGGCGGGACGCGACAGCGCGCCCGCACTGCCACTGCGGCCCGTCGTGCCCATCTGGACGGGGGGCGGGTGAAGCTGCCGGCCGGAGCCGGAGCCGTGCCTGCCCGGATGCCGCCTGCTATGCCGCTGGCACCACCGGCGGCACCTGCGGCGCCCATCGCGGCGGCGTTCATGCCGCCGGCCGATCTTCCGCGCTCGCGCTCGGCAGCAACACGCAACTGGAACCAAGTACACACAAAAAAAAAAAAAAAACAACAACAACAACAAAAGACAGCGTAGTGTGTTTATTGCGTTGGAGCAGTACCTGGAAACGGTCGACTTCCGACCGTATTGGTTGGGGGCACCGGCGTGGTGATGTTACCGGCTACTGTGCCCGTTCTATGTGCCCGGGTCAATGACTTTGTTAGGGTTATGCCAGTTCCGGTAGGTACCTGTGCCGACCGCGTGCGCAATAGCGAGAGGAGCGGCGACAGTGATGGTAGCGCCAGGACGCCTCTTGCCGGGACCAAAGCCAAAGCGGGCCGCCAGTGATGGAGGCCACAACCGTTGTCTCCCGGCTCGCGCCGCTGTCAATCGTGAGTCCACTGTTGTGTAAACCCTGCCGCGCTCGCGACAGAAGATCACGGTTGCACCCACGCTCGCGTTAGTGCGCACCGTGGTGGCGCCTGCCGTGCCGCCGCGACCGCCATTTCGCGGTTCGCGCCGCGCGGCATCAATCGTCTGCGGGCGACAAGTCTGCTACACTGGCAACTTTGATATTGTTCGTCTCGGCAGCGGAACTGGCCGCCAGAGTGGTGGCGATCTGCAACAGGAAATCGGCGCAATTGCTGTCGGTGTCGGCGCCGTCTGGGCAGCGGCCCGTACTCTGACGGGCGCCGCTGGCGACCCGCGACCACCTCGTCCGCCAACACCACGGCCCGCGCCGGGACGAGGCGCGCTACAGCCACTCCGCCCTGCTCCGGACCCGCGCCTGGATAACCCTCGGCGACCCATGGGTCGATAAGGCCGCCGTAGTTGAGGCTGTCGACGACCAAGCCCGCCACGTCACGCAGCACCATGCTTCCGGCGTTGGCAAGAGCGGGACCGCCGAGCGACTGTTGCGGCTCGGTGTATCTTGGTAGCCCGCGGCCTTGATCGCGGCGACCACGTACGACTGCATTGATCGGCGCCGTCTCGGTCCAGAGGACTGTCGAGTGTAATGCCGGCGCCGAGTGGCTGGACGGGCTATCGTCTCGAGTGGGCAAAGGCGGCAGCCGGTTGGAAGCGATTCCGGTCGCCCTGACACATGCACGGGCATGTTGGCCGAATGATTGAATTTCAGCGGCTCGGCCAGATCGAGGATCTTGGATCCCCGCCTCGCCGCAGCCATCATTGGCCGGTTGCGCCGGCATTGCGTGCGCGTTAACCTCGTCACGGTGATCGTCTCGATCCCGTGGTCGACGCTGTCGATATCCAATTAGTTCCGGTCACCGACTGTGATGTTAGCGACGGATGATTCCTCAGTCGGATGTGTGGTGTCACCAGAGTTTGCGTCCGCGGCCAGCAGCCAGAGGTTGCGTGCCCGGCCTGCCGACTTCGGTGACCGTGACCATCTCGTATTTTTCCAGGTCATTCGCCACGGCGGGAAGCGTGGCCACCGTAGCCGATGCCCAGTTTTTGTCCCACCTCGATCGTGAGCCGCCGCCCCCAAAGGCTCACCGCCCGCGCCGGTGGAAGGCACGTGGTCGAGCCGATAGGGATCTGATCACCGGACCATCGGGGAGCGGCTGCCACAAGGTGTGGTGCTTGCAGTGGCTGCCGTCCCGACGCTCGCGATCTTGGATTTTCCAGCCGGCCCGGTGTCGATTTCATCGTATCACCCACCGACATGCCGGTCGTGTTCCTGACGTGGATCGTGGTGTCACCCCTTGCGCGCGGGGACTGCCAGGCCTCGAGCTGGACAAGCCGAGCAGGTAGAAGCCGTGAGCCGCGAGCTTCGTTCTGCTGGAATTTCACCGACGAAAAGATGGGCTGTTGGGTGGGTGCTCGGTCAACAGTCCAGTTGGAGATATCGACGTCGACGGCGCCGGCGTTGTAGAGCTCGATGCGAGTTCGTCGAGTTGGCGGGCGAACCGGCGCTGATGAGTCCGTTGATCTTGATCGGGCCTGACGTCCGGAACCTTCTCGGCCGTCGTCTCGGATTGCGTCACGCCGCTCGCGTTCGTCCACGAGGCGTTGCCGTCAAGGTCGCCGTTGAAGGCCGCCGGCCCGGAGGTGACCTTGAAAGGTCGCGCTCACACTTGCTCCCGGTGCGACGGGTCCGGTGAACGTCTGAACGTCTCGGTGGTTGCCGCCGGAGAGCGCGAGGTCCAACTCCGCAGGGCACAGAAATGCTCCAACTTGACGCCACTCGTTACGGGCGCGCCGGGTATTGGTGAAGGTTACGGTGGTGTCCTGCGAAGAACCGGCGCTGGTCGTGGAGGAAAAAGTCTGGAGTCCCGGCGGAGTGGCCGTGGCCGGAGCCGGAGCGAGGCTCCACCGCTGCAGGCCATATCTGGCAGCCACCACATTGCGCCGAACTGTCTGGTCGGTAGCATCTGGTTCATGGGAGGGCCTTGCGGCCGTCATCGCCCCTTCGTAGAACGTGCCTTGCGAGCCGTTGCTGTTGTCACCGCCGTATGCCCAGGAGGATGGCGCCCTGCTTGCGCATCGGGTCATACGAGTTGTTGACGCGCGGCCCGTCGAACATGACGGCAGGGCGCCCTGCTGCGCGTCGCCGCCCAGGGATGTCCAATGGTGCGGTTCGCCTTTGGCGATCGCGGTGACGAATCTGCCAGGTGATGCTCGGCAGGTTGGTGCAGAGTTTGGATCCGTCAGGGTTGACGCACCCGACCAGATTGTTCTCCTGGTCGGTCATGATCCACGGCCCGGGGGGTGCCGGATACCATCGCGCGGCGTTGCCGAAGTAGATGGCCTCCATGGTGCCGTTGCCGTCGTCGCGGCTGTTGGTCTCGGCGTTGCCGTAGTCGAAGCAGCAGCCGCCGTTGTAGTGGCGTGCCGTCGATGACCGTACATGCCCTCGGCTGGTCGCCGGTCGCGATGCCGTTGGTGTCGTTGTTGCGGTAGCCGGTGCCCGGCGGCGACGAAGACGCCGTACGCCTTGTGGCCGCATGACGTGATCGGCGCCGCGTCGGCGTTGGCGAGGTTGTCGAGCCGCCCGGCCGGGCCGCGAACCGCCGCGGGGCGCCTGGGTGAGGTGTTGTTGCCCGGCCGGACTGGTCGTAGATGACGGTGATCACAGCAGCAGGTGCCGGCGCAGAAGGAGTCCTGCGCGGCGGCGTTGGCGTATCCGCCTGCATCGGGCGTCGTGCAAGGGCTGGACAACACCGATGTCCAGGGTCTTGCCATCCGATTGACGCAGGACCTGGTATAGCGGACCGTTATAGGAGGCGTACAGCGCGCGCGTCGTGCTGTGGGCGGCCACGCAGGGAACCGTCAGTGTAAATGTCACCGGGCCTTGCGGTCGGGCAGAGCACCAGATCCAGTCCGAGAGGCAGTGCTAGCTCCACCGCTAGTATCGCAAAACTATTTTTGTTTCATGGTTAGCCTATTCTTTAGCGTTCGTTTTTATGCCGTCTATTTGATACTTGCTGTTCAGCCAGTACACTTGTCTTCGATGCTTGAAGTCGTGGGCGTTGATGCTGTTCACGTGCCAGATGTGCGGCACGTTCTTTTCCTTGAGATGCGGTGTCTGGAGGCCTAGGTCATCAATCCATCCTTGTTCCGCCGTAAGGATCTATAGCACCTTTCAGCATTTTGGCTGGCCTTGGCCGGCTGGGTCAACACCTCGGGCCTCCGTGTGTTCGGCGCCGAAGAAGAGCCGCCCACGTTCGCGAACGTATGAGATTGCCCAAGCTGAAGTTGAGCGATTGCCCGCCGCCCGATCGAAAACCCGGCCACCGCGCGGTGTTCGTGGTTGGCATATACAGAATAGTGCGCCTCGATGATGAACGACGTCCTTAATCAGTCGCTCTCAATTCTTTCCCGACCGCTGCCGGCCAGGGCGGCTGGGTCGCCGCCGCCGACAAAGTCGCCGCGCCCACCACGTCCGGTCCCGGCAGTGTCGGCGGTGGTGTTGCCGTCGTGGAAATACCATCATCGGCTCAATCTCTTTTTGTTGGCAATCAAATTGTCGATGACCACATTCGCCGCACCGCCTCTCGTCCACTCCCTGTTTCGATTGCCGCCGATGCTCGTGCAACAAAACCAGAACGGGATACTTCTTGATCTTTGACACAGCCGGGCGAGGGTATTCCACCACTGTTTCACGCCAATAGTCTTGGAATCTAAATCTACCTGCTCCAGCGTGCCATGGGCGATGCCTTCCCGTACTTTGTCAAAACCTTGGCTAGGTTGGAAACTTCTGGAATTGTCTTCCGGGCTGAGTTTGACAGGAGGGCTGGACTCATCATGACTGCTGCGGGCACTGGGCGCCGTCGTTGCGCCGCCGCAGGTCGGTTTGTTTGGGCCATGGCTGAAAGACCAGCCAAGGAGCGATGTTAAACATCGTAATTTCATTGGGATTCCAGTTTGATGTTGTGATTTCAATCTGCTGCCATCTTCATTTGCTCGGTTTCATTGACCATATTTTCCGTGAACGCCCATTTTGGACATTTATATCTTTGGTGTAAACCGGGGGTTATTTGAAGTCCCCACTTGCCGGTGGGACGGATTCAGTCTATTGGAGGTCTGAACACAGCCTCCAAGCCGTCCGCTCCTTCGCACACCTGGCCAGCTCCTTCGCACAGCCGGAACAGGCCGGAAACCGTTGTCCATAAGGTTCGGCAAGCCTTCCCACTCTCGGAGTCTCTAACGGCTCCATTCGAGCCTTCCAAGTCGTTTGGAAAAGTTTTCAGTTTTTGCAAAGCTGGAAACTTGTTCGGGAAGCTTTCCAGAGGCTGTTCGAGCTTTCCGAACCTTCCGGAAAGCCTTCCAAGTCCTCCGGAGCTTGAAGATTCGATCCTGAAAACTCGAAGACTTCTCCGTAAGGCTCGGAGATCATTTGGAAATGGCGCCTATTGTTTTGGCCGCAGAAGTCGACATGATGCTGCCGGAAGGCGACGGCACCGTGTTATATGATCGATAGTTGGACAAGAACGCTCCTGCGAGGAGGTTTATTCCGATGAATCCGAAAATGGTTGCGAGTTTCTGCACTGAAAGAAGTTGAAGTCGCAGGCTATGCGTCAGCGAACATGTCTTGGCAAGCCATGCCGACAAATGCGCCGGTGAAGTTCGGGAGGCCGGGCGCCGTCGCCTCGTCGGAGAGAATGCTGGCGTCGAATTGTTGCGGCAGCCAGCGCCAGTCGTTGCCCACGCCTTCGACGCGATAGGCGAAGTGCATTCGCTCGTAATCCACTTCGACGCGCAGGTGAACGGGCTTGCCGGCGGGAATCGCAATGGGCGGTGTGAAGGCGTCGGCCTGCGGCGAATCCGGCACGCAGGACATCACGCGCAGATGTTTGCCGACGGTTTCGTCGTGCGAGAGGTAGAGGTAATGGAACTTTGCGCTGTTGTAGTAGCAGACGAGGCCGGCCAGCTGCTGAAAGTGTTCCGGCTCGAATTCGATGACCGTCGCCGCGCTGAAGCAATGCGATTGCTGGCGGCGCGCCACGAGTGATTGGCGAAGAACTGCCAATCGTTTCGCGGCCAAAGAGCCGCAGGAAACCGGGACGCGCGGTGAGGCTGAAGATTTCTCCGGCCACGGCGTGCGCAGCCATTGGAAATCGATGGGGAGTTGAGGTTCGTCGAAATCGTATCGGCACTGCGTGTGCAAGCGGCATGCGCGATGGCATTTCCGGCGTCGGGAGGTTTCGGCAAGGTCGGGCGAGCGTTCGACGGTGGGATCCTGCCCATCCAGCGTGCGCAGCCAACCATCCTCGCCCCAGACCATTTTCTGAATCGCCGTCTCGCGACCGAGCGTGCAGCGACCGCGGTTGCGCAGCGGTCGGCCGCAGAGATAAACCATGTAGGTTTCGCCGTTCTGCGTTTCGACCAAATCGGCGTGACCGGCGCGTTGCAGCTCGGCGTCAGGCCGGTGCCGCGCGCTCAGGATGTAGGTGTCGGGATGCAGTTCGTAGGGACCGGTGAGTGTTCGCGAGCGCGCCATCGTGACGGCGTGACCCCAGCCGGTGCCGCCTTCGGCGGTGAGCAGGTAGTACCAGCCGTTGCGTTTGTAGAGATGCGGCGCTTCGGTGAAGCCCAGCGGCGTGCCTTTGAAAGATGTTCATCCGTTCGCCGATGAGCTTGCGCTCCTTCACCGAGTATTCCTGCAGCACGATTCCGGCGAAGCGATTGTTTCCCGGCCGATGATCCCAAAGCATGTTCAGGAGATACTTCCGGCCGTCGTCGTCGTGAAACAGCGATGGATCGAAGCCGCTGCTGTTGAGATAAACCGGATCGGACCAATCGCCGTCGATGCGCGGGCTGGTGACCAAGGTAATTGTGGAAGTCGCGCATCGACGCGCCGCTCGCGCCGGCGACACTCGTGCGGCCAAAGCGTTTCACGTCGGTGTAGATCAGCCAGAACAATCCATCCGCGTAGCTCAGGCAGGGCGCCCAGACGCCGCAGGAATCAGGATCGCCCAGCATGTTGAGCTGGCTGGCGCGATTGAGCGGGCGCGTGAGCAGCCGCCAGTGGACGAGATCGCGCGAGTGATGAATCTGCACGCCGGGAAACCACTCGAAGGTCGAAGTGGCGATGTAGTAATCGTCCCGACGCGCACGATGGACGGGTCGGGATTGAAGCCGGGGAGGATGGGATTGCGAATGGTCATGCGACTGGTTCCAGCAGCGGCGGCGCGGCGCGCGGCCAGTTCGCGTTCGATTTCATCCACGCGGCTCTGGTTCAGCGGGTAAATCCATGAGGGCGGTGGCTTTTAGGACGGCGAATCCCGCCGGGAGATCGAGAACGCGAGCGTGATGCCGAGGATGGAAGTGCGTCTGCGTGACGTTGGGGAGGTAACCGGATGCCGGCGCGAGAACCCACGGCAGCAGCAGCCCCGCGAGCGCCGCGCCGGTTTCATGGCCAAAAGCTGAGCCGCAACACAAGCCCAGTGGAGCTGCCGGCCGAATTTCCACTCCCCGTAGTCGGCTACGTGGCACACACTGGCCCAGACAAGCGCGGAGGCCGGCCCCATGCAGAAGGACCCGAGGGCTTGCACCGCTAGTTGGAGCGGGAAAGTTGTCCTTGTGGGGATGCATAGAAGGTGGCCCAGCACACACCCCGGCTGCAGCCGTGAGCGAATAGGAGGGTCCCGTTGTCCCTGCGACCTCTCGGAAAGGATGCTCCAGGCAGTAACAGCCGAGCATCCCAGCGCCATGCCGAGCGGCCAACACGGCGAACCGGTCGAATTGGCCGAACAGCAACCGGCTGGTTGTCGTAGCCTGCCACGTATTTGAAGTAGTAGATCGCGCTGCCGTTGCGCAGGCCAATGAAGGTAAGCGAAAAGATTGCCGAAGGCAGCAGCATCACCCACGGGTAATCGCGCAGCAGCTCCTTACTTTGCCCCACGCATGGTTCTTTTGCCCCGGCGGGACCGTTACACGCTCTTTGGTAGCATATGAGTCTAACCAAGTAACATACAAAAAAAAAAACGTGTACCGCTGTACCGCCGCTGGTGCCCCCCGCCGCACCCGGGCGTGCTGACGGTGAACCTGAGTCGGATACCACGGTGCTGGCCCGCGCCTACTGGGCTGCACGTCGTCAGCGCGTCGCCGGGCGGCGTCGAGCTCGGCTGGAACGCGGTTGCCGGCGACCCGACGCTGTACGGGTACTAGGTGCTGCGTCCGGCATTGGGGCGGGCCGTACACGCTGCTGCTCGTGTCACGACGACCGACTTCGTCGACACGGCGGTCGCGGAGGGCGCGACCTACTTCGTCGTGGTGCGCGCCGAGCAAGACGCCGAACGAAGGAAAAAAAAAAAAACGGATCGTGGCGAAGGTGCCATGGTCTTTCAGAGAGACGGACGATCAGGATGAACGAGGAGCTCAAGAGCAGGCGTCGAGTGTCCACGTAGGCGACCGAGCTGATGGCATTGACGCGGGTCGCGTCATTCGGGGCAATCACGTCGCGAGATGAAGAGTGGCGACGGCTCCGGCCGCGCCCGCCAGGCCGCTCGCGCCAGCCAGCTTATGGAATACTAGCTCGGCGTGTGAGCGGATGGCGGTTTGCAGACCTTGACGGTAGTCGAGCCACGTGTGTGCCTACAGGAACAGGTGCGCTGATCTCGCGATCCGTGAGGCCTTCCGTGCGTAGACGGACAGATCGTGAGTCCTGCGGGTCAGCTGCTCGATGACGATTGCGGCTCACGCTCTCGCCGGTCGCGCGCACACTCGCGCTCGGCGCGCGCGGCCCACGGCTCGGTGCCGATGCGCTCGAACTTATCCACGCTTGGTAGGCGCGCATCCATCGCCTGCGCGTGCGCGCAGGTCGCGGTAGGTGATCGGCGATCGAACGGCCGCTCGTCGCCCTGGAGCGACTGCGCGCTGAGGTCGACTGCCAGTGGTCGTCAGGCTGGCGTGGCGGTTGAGCAGGCCGGTCGGCTCATGGGCGCCGCAGGCCGCGAGCCGCTCAGGTGGAAGTGACCGCGGCCAGCGCGTCGGCGTGGTCGAGGCGCATCTGCGCATCCGCAAGGACACCGCTCGCACGGTGTGCCGCCAGTGCGGGGTGCGGGCGAGCCCTTCGCTGGCGGCTTCGTAGCGGCCCATGCCAACGTGCAGCGCTGCGGCGTGGGCGGCGATCGACTGACGTGGCCAGCTCGGTCGCCTTAGCGCCGGCCTCGGCGCCGCGGTCGCGAGCGTGCACATCACCGCGACCGCGGCGGACGCGCGGGGTCGCGTGGCGAGGTTGGCGGCGAGGATCGTCGTCGGCCGGTCGGCGAGACGCGCGCCCCTGGAAGCCCGGCACCTCCCGCGCGCTGTGTTAATTGTATGAGTGATATAGGAAGCATGGATCATTGTTGTGGCTGTGTTGGGGTGAGCAGTGACAGTGACAGTGCCTGTTGCCCATTAGTGACTGATTTGATTGATTAGCTTGGTTGGCTGGTTTGTTGTGAGAGGCTGCCAGCACTTCTGTGTATTTTGCCAGGGTACCTTGACCATTTGCCAGATGTGAACCCTATTGGATGCACGCGTGTGGTGAGATGCCTGTTACACGTGTCTTGGGGCTCAGTGCCAGATTGCTGTAGTCAGTCTGTTGCCCAAGACGAGGCAGGGAACAAACACGCAAACTATTGCCTATGATGCCAAGGTAAGTTATCAAGATTTCCAAGGGGTGTTTGTGGCCAAGCCGTAACCCGTCCTCGAACACGTTTCCATCCCGGTCCTCCCCGCCGGAGCATTTTCCTCTCGGGACGTCGTCGCGTGGGAGCAACTGGTGTCGCGTGACTCCCAGTTGCTCCTCGTATCACTTCTCCTTCGGCATCAGGTTCATCGCCGCGAGGCTCATCGTCCGCACGCCGGTGCGGATGCTCGGCTCCGGGAGCGGGGCGTAGCTGTCGGTGTGCATCCCCGGCAGCGGCGTCGCGCCCGGCTTCTGCGCCGCCTCGTACTTCTCCTGCGAGATCGTGCCCAGGAAGTACATGAAGATCGGCGTCTTGCCCTTCGGAGAACCGGCCGAAGTCCTCCGCGCCCATCATCGGCTGGCGCGGGCTTCACGTTCTCCGCCCCCAGCACCTCGCGGAACACCGCCGCCGCACTTCCGGGCCAGCGCCACGTCGTTGAACGTCGCCGGCGTGTACTGCTCCAGGTTCACCTTCACCTCCGGCTCCGGGGCGCGCGCGCCGGCCGCCGCGGCCTTCACGATCCGGTCGATCGCCTTCAGCACGTGGTCGCGCGTCTCGGTCTTCGTCGTGCGCACGGTCAGTTGCAGCTTCACCTCGTTCGGGATGATGTTGTGCTTCGTGCCGCCGTGGATCGAGCCGACCGTGACGACGCACGGGTCGATCGGGTTCACCTCGCGGCTGACGATCGTCTGCAGGTCGAGGATGATCCGGGCCGCGAGCACGATCGGGTCGATGGTCAGGTGCGGGGCCGCGCCGTGGCCCGCCCTTGCCCTTCACGATGATGTCGACCGTGTCCGACGTTGGCCAGCGCCAGCCCCTCGGCGTAGCGTGACCACGCCCGGCCGGGTTGAGCGGGTCGGAGTGCAGCGCCAGGGCGTAGTCGGGCTTCGGGAACCGCTTGTACAGGCCGTCGTCGAGCATCATCCGCGCCCCGGCGACCGATCTCCTCGGCCGGCTGGCCGATGAACACGACCGTGCCGGACCACTTGTCCTTCATCGCCGCCAGCACGCGGGCCGTGCCGACCCAGCAGGTCATGTGGATGTCGTGCCCGCAGGCGTGCATCACGCCGACCTCGTTGCCGTCCCGGTCCTTCACCCTCACCTTGCTCGCGTACGGCAGGCCGGTCTGCTCGACGACCGGCAGGGCGTCCATGTCGGTGCGGACCAGCACGACCGGGCCGGGGCCGTTCTTCAGCACCGCGACGACGCCGTTGCCGCCGACCTTCTCGGTCACCTCGTACCCGAGCCTTCCGCATCTCCTCGGCGAGCCGGGCCGCGGTCTTCGTCTCCATCAGCGAGAGCTCGGGGTTGCGTGTGCAGGTGCTGGTACAGGGCGACGAGATCCTTGATGTCGGCGTCCAGTTTCTTGTCCACCGCCGCGAGCCGGTCCTTGACCCAGCCGGCGGGCGGGCGCCGCGTCTTGGCGTCCGGTTGTGCTGGTCGGAGCGGTCGGCCGGCGAGTCTCGACGCCGCGAAGCCGCGAGGACGCAACGTCAGACACGACGAGCAGACAAGCCGGCGGACGAGCATGATGACACCTTTCGGGTGGGGGATGCCTGCGGTCGGCGTAGGGCGGGAAATGCCGGAAAGCGGGAATTTCTGACGTCAATCGCGTCACTTGCGCGAGGCGTATAGTTGAATAGACGCTTCCGCGCATCTCGTTTGCTCCGCATCGCACGAGACGCCGGTTCGACCGCTACCGGTTCCCGCCGGACGGTCCAGTCCATCGACATCATGAGAGGTTGCACCATGGCCACCAAGACACTGACTGTACAGCAGCGGCAAGTCGATTTTCCACGCCCTGGTCGAAACTCAGGATCAGCGGCGTCACCGTGGCCGAGTCCAAGAAGAAGGTCGCCGCGGAGTACCACATCACCCGCGAGCAGCTCGACCTGATCGAGAAGGAAGGGCGTGGACAAGGACTGGCCGCCGCTGACGTGAGCCGAGAACCGCAGTAGACGCAGATCAGACAGATAGACACGGACAGATGACTGAACTCTGTCCCTGTCTGATCGTGTCTATCTGCTCATCGTGGCTGTCGTCGTGGTGCGGGAACAGGTGCATCTCGGCCCCGAACGTCGAGCGACAGGTTCATCGGCGTGAGGATTTCGCTGCGGCGGCCCCTGGCACTGGATCGCGCCGTCCTTCAGGCACAGCACGTGGTCGGCGTGGGCCTGCACCATGTTCAGGTCGTGCGACACGAGCAGCACCGTCACGCCCGTCTCGCGGTTGATGCGCGAGATCAGGTCGTAGAACTTCTTCTGGTCCTTGAAGTCGATCCCCGCCGCCGGCTCGTCGAGCAGCAGCAACTCCGGCTACGGCTCCAGCGCCAGCGCCAGCAGCACGCGCTGCAACTGCCCGCCCGAGAGCCCCTCCACCGGCGTGTCGAGCATGCTCGGGCATGCCGACGCGCTCGAGCAGCTCGCGGCCCGTCTCGACACCCATCTTCGGGATGCCGAAGAACAGCGGCCGGCTGCGACAGCGCCAGCGCGAGGAGGTCGCGGACGGTGAGCGGCAGCCGGGCGTCGAGCGTGAGCCGCTGCGGGACGTAGCCGACGTGCTCGGGGTCGGGCTGCGAGTGGTCGTGGCCGCAGTGGAACTGGATCGTCGCCGCGGTACGGGTACTCGCCGACCAGCGCGCGCAGGAGCGTCGTCTTGCCCGGACCCGTTCAGGCCGATCAGCGCCGTGATCTGGCCGCGGGCGATGTCGGCGGTGACGCCGCTGCAGGATCGGGCGGCCGCCCAGCTCGACGCACAGGTCGCGGATCGCGACGAGCGGCGGCGGAGTCACCGGCAGCGAGCGACCGGCGGCGAGCGGCCGGAGCTGCGTCATTTCATCGCCTCCGCCAGGGCTTCGAGGTTCGCCCGCATCTTCGCTCTCGTACCAGTCCGGCGTTCAGTTCGTCCGGCGTGCACCGTTTCGAGCGGGTCGAGCTCGACCAGCACGGGGTCGGGCACGCCCTTCGCGGCCGAGTTCCTTCACGAGTCGCCTTCGCCGGCGTTCGACGTGCCGTACTGCGGCTCGACGGCGATCACCCGCATCGGGTTCTTCTCGTCGGTGCAGAGCGCGATCGAGCTTCTTCAGCTGCGTCGTCGTTCGGCTCCTGCCCGGGTTCTTCTGCACGCACGCCGACGATCTTCAGGTCGAACGCCTTGGCGAAGTACGCCATCGAGTCGTGGAAGGTGACGAGCTTGCGGTCCTTCTTGTCCTTGCAGCATGCGCGAGCCCGTCGGCCTTGAGCTTCCGCAGCTTCTCGACGTACTCGGCGGCGCGGCGGTCGTAGCCGGCGGCGTGGGCCGGGTCGGCGGCCTTCAGCTCGTCGCGAATCCCCTCGACCATGCAGGATCGCGTAGTCCGGGCTGAGCCAGACGTGCGGGTCGTCGCCGTGTTCGTGCGCCTCGCCGTCGTCGTGCTCGTGGTGGCAGCTCCCCTCGCAGAGCTTGTCCGTCGGGAATGCTGCTCGCCGAGGTCGACGATCTTGAGGTTCTTGTTGCCGCTGCCCTTCTTCATGCGTCTCGGGCTTGTCGCCTGTCCAGGCCGATGCCGTTGACGAAGAACAGGTCCGCGCGGCGGAGCAGCCGCGCGTCCTTGTCGGTGGGGTTGAAGTGGTGCGGGCCGGTGGTGGTCATCATGTTGCGGACGACCGCGTCGTCGCCGGCGACGTTCGACCGCGAAGCAGTAGAGCGGGGCGAACGAGACCACGACCTTCGGCCCCGGCGTGTCCTTCGGCCAGCCGATCGTCGCCGGCGCGCCGCAGCCCGGGAAGCACCAGGAGCGCCAGACGACGCCGACCGCGACGGAGCGACCACGACCGCAGCCGCAATCCAGCCGAGAACCGCCGGGTGCGACATGACTCGCCCTCGCGATCGGGGATAACTTCGTAAAACCGCATTGCGATCTTACTCGCACGCCGGTGCAGAGCGAGCAAGACGACATCTTAGCCGGGCAGCGGCACGTTCAGCTCGCGCGGCCGTCTTCGCGATCAGCTCCCACGTGCCGTCCGGGATGGGGATGCCGTCGGCGAGCCGCTTCGCCTTCGCGTGCGCGCTCCGGGTCGCCGGGCAGCGTGATCGCCGCCACGCCCGCGGCCGGTCGGGCAGCTGCGGACGTACGCCGTCAGGCCGTCGGTCTCCTTCAGGAAGTGCTCGGTGCCGCCGAACAGCGCCGGGTCGAACAGCACGAACACGGCCGCGTTGCCCTGCCCGGCGAGCGGGAACGCCGGGTTGCTGCACGCGCCCGCCGGACAGCCCGCCGCAGAGCAGGTCGAGCAGCAGGCCGAGGCCGAACCCCTTGTACGCCTGCGTGCCGCCGAACGGCAGGATGCTGCCGCGCGGGTCGGCGTACAGCACGCCGGGGTCGGTGGTCGGCTTGCCCGGTGTGGTCGATCAGCCAGCCCTCGGGGCACGGCTGCTTCTTCTGGAACTGCGCCCGCACCTTCCCCTCGGCCGCGGCGCTGGTGCCGAAGTCGAGCACGACGGGGTCGCCGGAAGTCGGCGCGCCCATGCAGATCGGGTTGGTGCTGATGCGGCCCTCGGTGCCGCCCGGCGGCGCGACGCGGCGGCCGGAGCCGTGCGAGTTCACCGCCGCGAAGAGCGCCATCTTCTCCTGCGGCCGCGAACTCGGCGTACTCCCCGAGCCGGCCGATGTGCCCGCAGTTCCGCAGCGTGCCGGCCGCGACGCCGAGCGCCTTCGCCTTCGGGAGCAGCTTGCTCGAGCAGCCGGTACGCCTGCACCTGGCCGAGCCCCCAGTTCGCGTCGGCGGCGACGACCGCCGGCGTTTCGCTGAGCACCGTCAGCGGCACGCCGGCCTTGTACGTGCCCTTGCGGAGGAAGTCGACGTACTGCGGGACGCGCATGACGCCGTGCGAGTCGTGCCCGCACAGGTTGGCGTCGACGAGGCTGCGCGCGACGACGCGCGGCGTCGGCGGCGGGCACGCCGGCGGCCTCGAACAGCGATTGCGCGAGCGTGGTGAGCGTGGCGGCGGAGAAGGTCGGCATGGGAGTGCTTCCGTAGGGTGGCGGATGTTGCTCGCAGAGCTACAATCGACCCGCGCGCAATCGGCAGCGCCACCACGGAGGATCGCGTCATGGCGTTCGAGGTGCGCATGTTCGCGGAAGCACGGCCGGCGACCGCGCCGGCGACGTGTACGAACTCATCGACGCCGACGAGACGCGTGCGCGCCGAGGTGTGGCCGCAGTGGGGGTTCAACTGCCTCCGCTGGCAGGTCCGCCAGCCGGACGGCCGCTGGGCCGACATCCTCTACACCGCCCCGGACTGGGAGACGAACCCGGTGCCCGACGCGCAGCGGGCACCCGATCCTGTTCCCGTTCCCCGGCCGGCTGCGCGACGGGCGGCTCACGTTCGAGGGCAAGACGTACCAGCTCCCGCTCAACGACTCGACGAAGCAGCACGCGATCCACGGGTTCACCCCGCGGAACCCGTGGCGCGTGACCGACTGCGAACGGCGACGACGGAGTTCGCGTTCGTCACCGGGCGAGTTCAACCTGAGCGAAGGACCTGCCCGAGGCGCTGTCGACTGTGGCCGGCCGACTTCGTCCTGAGCGTGACCTACCGGCTGTACCGCCGACCGGCTGCGCGTGGACGCGCCGCGTCGAGAACCTCGGGCCCGGTCCGCTGCCGTTCGGGCTCGGCTACCACCCGTACTTCCGCCTGCCCGGGCGTGAACGACCCGGACATCGGCGGGCACGTCCTGCAGGCGAACGTCGAGCGAGGTCTGGGAGGCGACGAGGACAACCTGCCGACCGGCGGGCGGAAGGACGTGCCGCCGGAACTCGACTTCCGCAACCCGACGGCCGATCGGCGCGACGGCACTCGACCACGTCTTCACCGGCGTGACCGGCACGCGAGCACGGAACCGGCGGGCTGGTCGAGCTGGCGGCGCTGTCGCACCCGGCGGCGCCGGGCCGGCTCCGCGTGCTGGCCGACCCGGCGTTCCGCGAACTGGTGCTGTTCACCCCGCCGCACCGGCAGGCGGTCGCCGATCGAGCCGTACACCTGCTCGGCCGACGCGGCCAACCTCGCGGCCCGCGGCATCGACTCCGGGTGGCGCGTGCTCGCGACCCGGGCGCGAGTGGGAGGCGGCGGTCGAGTACCGCTGGGAGCCGGCGAGTCGTGAGCACGTCGCACGACCTCCGGTGCAACGCCGGTGCGGTTCGCGCGACCGCGAGTTTGCCCGGCGCGAATGCCGCCTACGGTTTGCGTACGCTTCGGTGCCGCGCGGCCCGCCGCGGCCGGGGGCTGCGCGGATGCTCGGGCAAGACGGCGCTGGGCAAGTACCGGCTCGCTCCGCTCGCTCGGCAGCGGGAGCAACGCCGAGGTGTTCCTCGCCGAGCCGCTCCAGCGCCCGGCCGACCGCGTCGTCGTCAAGCGGATCCACGACCACGTCGTCGCGCACCCGAAGTTCCGCCAGCTGTTCGAGGCCGAAGTCCGGTCGATGGCGAACTTCGACCACCCGTACGCGGTGCGGTTCCTCGACGCCGTCGCTCGACGACCCGCTCGGCCCGTGCCTGGTGATGGAGTACGTCCCGGGGATCACCCTGGAAGACGCTGCTCGCGCGGCACCGGCGGCTCGACGCCGGAGCGGGTCGGCCGGCTGCTCGGGCTACTTCTGCCACGCCCTCCAGGCCGCCCACGACGCCGGCATCATCCACCGCGACCTGAAGCCGGCGAACCTGATGGTGGTGAACGCCGGCACCGGCCGAACGAGTCGCTCAAGGTGATGGACTTCGGGTTCGCCGGGTTCGCCGCCAAGCCGCACATCCAGCTCGCCGAACTGACCGGCCACGGCCCGATCTACGCGATCGGCACGCCCGGCCTACGTCAGCCCGGAGATGATCCGCGGCGACACGCGTGGACGGCCGCAGCGACCTGTACTCGGTCGGCGTGATCCTGTTCGAGATGCTCACCGGCCGGCTGCCGTTCGACGCACGAGCACCATGGACAAGCTGCTCGCGGCGCACGTCAAGGAGCCGCCGCCGCGGTTCGCCAAGATCGGCTGCGGGCACGTCCCGCCGGCGGTCGAGGCGGTGGTGCAGCTGGCCCTGTCGAAGTACCCGAACGAGCGGCAGCAGTCGGCGCGCGAACTGGCCGAGGATGTTCGGCCAGGCGCTCGGCGTGGACTTCTGGGAGGCGACCGCGCCGGCCGGGCTGGGAGCCGCCGCCGCCGGCCGACGGCGTCACGCCGCCGCCGCCGGCGCCGGTCGCCGGACCCGCCGGCCGACCCGTTCCACGTCACGCACGAGTTCGAGGCGTTCATGCCGGAGCGGCTGGCGGCGGCCAAGCTCCGCGGGTTCGTCGAGGACCTCGGCGGGCGAGGTGCTGGCGAGCGAGCCGGGGCTGATCCGGATGCGGCTCGGCGTGCCGGCCGGGCACAGACCGCACCGCCGAGCAGCGGCATCTTCGGCTGGCTTCCGGGCCGACGCGCACGCCCGACGGTGGCCCGCGGGCAGGAGCCGATCGAGGTCGAACTGCACATGGAGAAGCCGGACCCGTCCCAGTCCGCGGCTGCAGCGTCGTCGTCGCGTTCCGCCCGCTGAAGGACTACCCGCCCGGCGACCCGCACGCCTGGCGCGACCGGTGCGACAAGCTCAACACCATGCTCCGCCAGTACCTGGGGCGTGACCGAGTTCGGCCGCGACGCCGGAGCTTCGGAGCGGAGCGCTGAGCGATGACCGCGGTCCTCCGCTCCGAAGTCCTCCGCGTCGCGGCTGAACTGCTCCGCCGCGCCCGATACACTTCCCCCGTACCCCTCTCCCGCTCCACGCCGGGGCCGCTGATGAAGCGGATCGGCATCCTGACCGCCGGCGGCGACACCCCGGCCCTGAACGCCACCATCCACGGGGCGGTCACCCGGGCCAACCAGCGCAGGGTCGAGGTGTTCGGCATCATCAAGGGGTTCAGCGGCCTGTTCAACCCCCGGGTCCCGCACGTCCACCTCAACCCGCTCTTCACGCCGATCCCCGAACTCGACCCGACCCGCGGCGGCACCCTCCTCGGCGCCTCGCGCGACTACGTCGACGCCGACGACACGGCCGAGCGTCGACGCGGTCGCCGACCGCCTCGAGCGGCTCGACATCGACGGGCTGATCTGCGTCGGCGGCGACGGCACGCTCAACGGCATGCAGGCCCTGTGCGACCACCTGCCGACCGTGCTCGCCCCCAAGACGATCGACAACGACCTCGGCCTGAACTACCGCAACGAGCCGGACGAGTGGGTCGCCGCGAGCCGCTGCCGGCCGAGCCGACCAGGCGGCTACCGCTACACCCGCAGCGGCCTCGCGGCCGCGCTTCGACCTCGACCAGATGGTCAACTACGTCACCCCCGGCTACGCCACGGCGGTGTTCGTCTCGGCCGCCGGCGTCGCAGCGGATCCGGACCACGGCCGAGAGCCACCGCCGGATCGCCATCATCGAGGTGATGGGCCGCCACTCCGGCTAGATCGCCCTGGGGCCGGCCTACGGCCAGCCCGACATCATGCTCGTCCCCGAGCACCGGCTGAACGTCGACCCGCTGGTCGAGCGGATCCGGAGATCTACGACCTGCAGAAGCACGTGCGTGATCGTCTGCGGCGAGGGGATCGTCGACGAGAACGGGCGAGGAGCTCGGGGCCGAGCTGGCGCCGCACCGACCCGGCCGGCAACAAGGTCCTGACCGGGGCCGCCGAGGCCCTGCGGCGGCTCCTCGTCGAGCGGCTCGGCGACACCTACTTCACCCGCAAGCGGCGGAACGAGTCGGCCAAGGCCGCCGATCTTCACCCGGAAGGTCGGCCACACCCAGCGCGGCGGGCGGCCGATCCTCTTCGACCGCTTCTACGCCGCGCAACTCGGCGGCAACGCGGTCGACATGCTCCTCGAGGGGCAGATCAACGCCGTGGCGATCCTGCAGTACGACCCGCGACCGCGGCTTCCACCTCGGCGGACGTGCACGCCAACGACTTCCGCGACCGCTGGGGGCTGATCCACGCCCGGCAGATGCACCCGAGCTTCTACGACCCCGAGCGGCATGCGGCCGTCAGCCAGATCGGCATCGACTACCTGCATGCCGATCTTCACCAACGCCATCGGGGCGGACGACGTGGAGGTGCTGCGGGCGAGCTGTTCGACCCGAGCAACCTGACGATGCCGTACCACTCGGTCAACACCGACGTGAACAAGCGCATCCGGTACCTGAGTTGAGGCGAATCGGCTTCTCGTTCCCAGGCTCCGCCTGGGAACGTGCTTTCCTGCGAGGCTCTGCCTCGCGTCCTCGTCTTCGCGTTCTGCGCGAGGCGGAGCCTCGCGGATTGCGTTCCCAGGCGGAGCCTGGGAACGAGAATTCAGATCTCCGCCAGCCGCTCCTTCGAGTCGCCGAACTCGTCGAGCCGCACGCCCGCCTTGTCCATCAGCGACAGGTACAGGCTGCACATCTTGCGGTTCGGCTTGCCCAGGTAGTCGAGCACGCGGCCGGTCTTGATCTGCCCGCCGCCGCCGCCGAGCATCACCACCGGCAGCTGGTCGTTGTCGTGGCTGCCGGTCATCATGCTCGAGCAGAACAGGATCATCGAGTTGTCGAGCAGCGTGCGGTCGCCTTCCTGGATCGCGTCGAGCTTCGTCGGCGATGTAGGCCACCTGCTCGACGAAGAACTGGTTCACCTTCAGCCAGTCGGCCGCTGTCGGTGTGCGAGAGCAGGTGGTGGATCATGTAGTCCACGCCCAGGTGCGGGAACCGCAGCGACGAGTGGTCGTTGTTCAGCTTGAGCGTGCAGACGCGCGTCGTGTCGGTCTGGAAGCCGAGCACGAGGATGTCGCACATCAGCCGCATGTGCTCGGTCGATGTCCTGCGGGATGCCGTCGGCCGGGCGCGGCATGTTCGGCTTGTCGAGCGTCGGCCGCCAGCCTTGCAGCTCGGCCGTCCTTGCCGGCCTGCTCGATCCGCTGCTCGACCTCGCGGACGCGAGTCGAGGTACTCGTCGAGCCTGCGCTGGTCGGCCGTGCTGATCTTGCCGGCGCAGGTCGCTGGCGTCGCTCGAGCACGGCGTCGAGCACGCTCTTGTCGGCCTTGCCGACCTCGTCGCGGAAGAGGCGGTCGAAGGCGAGCGCCGGGTAGAGCTCCAGCGGCGTCGGCGTCGTCGGCGAGCTCCACGAGATGTGCGAGCTGTAGATCATCGAGTAGTTCTTGTGGACCGCCGCGATCGACGGCTCGCAGCCCGAGCACGAGGCTCGGCACCTTGGTCGCGCGGCCGTAGCGTCTGCGCGAGCACCTGATCGAAGCTGATGCCCGAGCGGATCTCGCCGCCGGAGGCCAGCGGCGCGCCGGTGAGCAGGTTGCCGGTCTGCGAGCTGTGGATGTCCCCCTTCAGCGCCTCCTCGTTGTAGAGGCCGCGGAGGAAGAGCATCTTCTCGCGGAAGCGGTCGAGCGGCTCGAGCACCTTGCCGAGCTCCATCGCCTTGCCTTCGCCCTTCGCCCACCACTCCTTGCTGTGGAAGCCATTGCCGGAGAACAGGCACGGCGAACCGCACCGGCGGCTCGGACGACGCGTCCTTGCGGCCTGTCGTCGCCCCAGACGGGGAGCGACTCCAGCCACGGCAGGGCCATCGAGACGCCGAGGCCGCGGAGGAAGGTGCGGCGGGAGAGGGGGTGATGGGTGTCATCGGCGTCTCGGCATGAAGCAGCTCCGATCGCCGGTCGGGGCTGGCACTTCCCGGTCTGCGAGTCGGCGACCCTGTCGTGATCGACCGCGCGACGTCGATCGGCTCCGACGGCGTTCGTAGAGCCCAGGGTCGCCGCCTCGGCGCACCCTGGGCTGGGCGGCAATCGTCACTCCGAACTCGCTCCCGCGGACCATCCGGAACTGCGGGCTCCGCACGATCGCCAGCACCGCCGCCGACACCCGGCCGTCGTTCTTGTTCAGCTCCGCCACCATCTCGTCGAGCAGCGCCGTGTCCGACAGCGTGACCGCCCGGCCCAGAGCGTAACCGAGCAGCCGCCGGCAGAACAGCCGCACGACCACGTCCTTCTTCTTCGTCAGCAGGTAGTCGCGCAGGCCGTCGATGCCCTCGAACTCGGTGCCGTCCCTGAGCTTCGCCTTCGCGTCGACCGCGCAGGCCGCCGAGGTCCTTCTCGCGCAGCCGGCCGATCGGGTCGTACTTCTCCAGCGCGAAGCCGAACGGGTCGATGCGGACGTGGCAGACGGCGCACGCCGGCGTCCTTCGCGTGCCTCTCGACCAGCTGCCGCATCGGTCAGCTTGTCGGCGCCCTCCTGCCTCCGGGCAGTTGCGGGACGTTCGGCGGCGGCCGCGGCAGCTTCTCGCCGAGCAGCGTCTCGACCACCCAGTTGCCGCGCAGCACCGGGCTCGTCCGCGACGCCCCGGCCTGCTTCGCCTGCACGCTCGCCAGCCCCAGGATGCCGCCGCGGCCGTACTTCCGCACGCCCGTCGACCCGCCGCCACTGCGGGCCCGGTCACGCCGGGGATGCCGTAGTGCTTCGCCAGCGTCTCGTTGAGGAACGTGTAGTCGGCGTCGAGGATCGCCGTCACCGGGCGGTCGCTCTGGAAGAGGTCCTGGAAGAACAGGATCGACTCCTCGTAGATCGCCTTGCGCAGGCTCGGCGTCGAACGTCGGGAAGAGCTTCTCGTTCTTCTCCTTGAGCTCGTCGAAGCCGCGGACGTGAATCCACTGCGTGCCGAACTCGATCGCCAGCGCCGCGGACGCGGTCGTCCTTCAGCATCCGCCGCGCCTGCGCCGCGAGCACCTTCGGGTCGCGGAGCTTGCCCGCCGCGGCGAGCCGGCGCAGCTCGTCGTCGGGCATGCGACGACCAGAGGAAGTAGCTGAGCCGCGTGGCCAGTTCCCAGTCGTTGACCGGGCCGGGCTCCTTGCCCGCCGGCGCCTGCTCGATGCGGAACAGGAACGCCGGCGACACCAGCACGCGGGCCAGCACGCCGCGGAACGCCTCGTCGTGCGGCGCGCCCTTCTCGCGGATGCGTCTGGTACAGGCCGAGCAGTTCGGCCTTCTCCTCGTCCGTCGAGCGGCCGGCGGTAGGCCCGCGCCGGCGAACGTCGAGCAGCGCGTCGAGTTGCTTCGGGATCGCGGCCTCCTCCTCCGCCAGGAACTCGTCGGCGCGCTTCTGGAACAGCGGCTTGCGGTCGATGAAGAACTGCTGGAACTCCTTCGGCGTGTCCTGCGTGGCGAAGCCCATGAACTGCGGCAGGTAGTCGTTCTCGGCCGACCGGCTGCCGGCTGACGAACCGCTGCTCGGCCCACAGCCGGTCGAGCCGGCGCGCCTGCTCGTCGTCGAGGAACAGCCGCGTCGAGCGGCTCGTCCTCGCGGTGGAACATCTTGAGCGTCACCACCTCGTCGGTCGGGACGACCTGCGGGAAGCAGATGAACAGCGGGAACACGCGGCGGAAGTCGTCGTGCCCGGCGAGCGAGCTGCTTGTACGCCGGCCCCGGTCGCGGCGGCGAGGACCGGGCCGTCCCACCGCGCGTCCGGCGCGGGCGGGGTCGTCGCACCGCGAACCGGACGACCCGGTCGCCCGCCGGCGCCGTCGAGCTTCGCGTCGACGACGAACTCGCGGCCGACGAACAGCGCCGCCGGCAGCCGCACCTCGATGACCGCGTCGGCCGGCGCGACGAGGCTGCTCGTCCGGCTGCCGAACCGCTCCTTCGGCAGGCCGAACGTGCCGCGCTTCGGCCGCGGCTTGCGCGAGCTTCGCCACGTCCACGCCGGCGAACAGCGGGCCGTCCACCGGCGACGAGGCTGTCGTACAGGACGCGGTCCGGGCGACTTCTCGTTCGCCGGCCGCGGGCCGGACAGCAGCGCCTGCGACCTGCTTCGGCCAGCTTCGCCGCCTCGGCCTGTCGCGTCGGGTCGGCCGCGGCCTCGCGCCACCGGCCGAGGACCGAGTCGGCCGGGATGACGGGCGGCGGCCGCTTGCCCAGCGGCCTGCGACGGCCCGCGGACGAAGCTCCACGTGTCCTCGTTGCCGTGCTTGTCGGCGTGCGGGTTGCCGGCCTGCACGTTGTCGGCCACGTCCGCCGGCCAGGTCCCACGACGCGGCCGGGCTTGTCGGCCTCGGTGACGCGTGAACGCGATCTCGGTCATGTCGCAGACGTGGTTGCCGTCGCGGGCGTCCACGGCCAGGACGAGCACGTCGCCCTTCTCGACCTTCAGCGTCTTCGCCGGCGGCTTCGCCTCCTTGCCGAGATCGACCGCGCCCTCGCCGAGCACGGTCGCCCGGCCGCCGCGGCGGTGTTCGAGCCACCACGCGACGCCGTTGCCGCAGGCCGGGTGGGCGTGGGCGACCTGCGCCGTCGACGCGTCACGCTGCCCGGCGACCGGGCTCTTCCAGACGACCGCGACGAACTCCTTCGGCATCGGGTGGACGGCCGACGCCGTGCGCCGGACACCCGGCCGGGGATCTGCTCGGCCTTGTCGGACGAGTTGGCCACCAGGACCGGCAGGTCGGTCCCCTTCTTCCGCCAGCCGTTGATCGCCGGCTGCTCCGGCGTTCGGCGGCGTCTTCTCGTCGAGCAGCGTCAGCGGCGACCGCCGGCACGGCGTCGGCCGGCCTCGGCCGCCTTCGCGCGGCGGCTCGACGGCCAGCACCTCGACCCAGCGCTTCAGGAACGCCGCGTCGAGCCCGTGCTTCTTCGCCAGGTCGTCGGCGGTCAGCCTTCGGGTCGTTGGCGAGCCTCGACCGCCGCGGCGAGGTACTTCGCGCGTGTCGGCGAACGCGGTCGGGTAATCGACCTCGAACGCCGGGCCGAACTCGGCGTAGTCGCGGAGCAGCAGCGGCGGCTTGCCCGGCGCCTCGAACCGCGGCCGCTGCCAGACGACCGGCCCGCGCCGGCGCCGGCCTCGCGCGCCGCGAGGTAGAGCACCACCTCGGACTGCCCCGGCGCCGGCTTGACCGCCACGCGCAGCGGGACCGACGTCGGCCGCCGGCGGGTCGACCGGCACCTGCCGCGTCAGGCTCTCGGCGTACCCGCTCGGCCGCGTTCCAGCTCGCCTGGACGTAGCTGCCGACCTTGACCGTCCGCCACAGCGCCGCCTGCCACGCGGCCACCTCGGCCGCCGAGCGCCGGCACGTCCTTCTCGGTCGCGGCCCGCCACTTGCGCGCGGATCGCGTCGAGCGGCTGCGACGGCGTCTTGTCCGTGAGCGTCTGCCACAGCACGCCGCAGGTACTTCGCGTTCAGCTTCTCCTTCGCCGCGACCTCCGTCGAACCGTGCCGGCGGCGAGCGCGTCGCGGTGGCGGACGGTGGCGAGCAGGTACGGCTGCACCGGCAGCTTGCCGTCGGCCGGGCGCGTAGCGCGGCGTAGAACTGCCGCAGCGCGGCGGTGCCCTCGTCGGTCCAGTCGCGGCGCGTCTTCGCCGGCGAGAAGCGGAAGCCGTCCGGCAGCAGGACGGCGTGGTCGGCGATGTCCTTGGCGGCGTTCAGGTACTTGGTGAGCAGCGCCGGCGAGATGTCGGTGAGCGCCTCGGCGGCGTTGGTGAAGCCCTCGCCGGCGGCCCCGTCGGCGGGGAACTCGCGGGCCGGCCGCAGGTCCACGCCGGTCAGGTCGCGGATCGTGTAGTCGTACTCGGCGTTGCTCAGCCGCCGCAGCGGGACGTGCCCGGGGTCGCCGGCCCGGGCCCGGGCCTCGGCGTCGAGGAACGCCGCGGACCCAGGCGACGAGCTGCTTCCGCTCGTCGGCCGTCGGCTGCGGCTTGCTCCTTCGGGCGGCATCTCGCCGGCTTCGAGCTGCTCGATCACCTGCTGCCACGGCTTGAGGTCCTTGCGGACGTCGTCGAGCGGTGGCGAACCGCTCCAGGTCGAGGCTGCCCTTCTTCACCTTCGTCGAGTGGCAGTCGAGGCAGTACTTCGCGACGAGCGACCGGGCGGCGGCGAAGTCCGCGGCGGGGTCGGCGGCCGGCTTCTGGCTGACTGCCGTGCCGCGTCGGGTTCAGCGCGAACACGCCAAGTGCGAGCAGGCAGCACACGACCGGCACGAAGCGAAGCATCAGAAAGGTCTCCGCCTCGGCGGTACAGGCCAGCGGCCTGTCGCTGAAAGCGCGGCCGTCACAACAGGTCGTTGTCGTTCCGCGGGGCGGCGCCGAACTCCAGTGACACCGACGCGATCCGAATCGCGCCCCGGGCGGGTCCCCGGGCGTCTTCTTCTCGACGACGACCGCGACGCCCAGGCCGTTGCCGATCGGGAAGTTCGCCCCGGGCACCGTCGAGCCGAGGAAGCGATCGACCTTGAAGCTCGCCACTTGCCGAACGCCGGCCGGAACTCGCCGGCCGCCAGTTCGTCGACGTTGCGCGGATCCTTGTTCGTGTCGCGGAAGCGGAACAGCACGAGCCGGCAGGTGAAGTGCGCCAGGAAGACCTTCTCGAACTCGTCGGCGGAAGCCGCCTCGCCGCTCGCCCGGACCGTGAAGGTGTAGTGCCCGCCGCGGGCGTTGCGGATCTCCTGGGCGAGCACGCAGCGCGCGTCGGTTCCCGGTTTGCCGTCGCCGAGGCCGTAGCCGATGACGACGCCGCCCGCGTCCTTCCGGACGGCAAGCCCGCGCCGACTTCCTCGCTCCAGATGGGATCGCCCGCCAGCCCTTCTCGCGCGCGGCGGCGCCGGCGGGACGAGCGGCAGGTCGGCGTCGAACGCCGTGTCGAGCAGCAGACTGGCGTCGTACGGCGGGACGACGCCGGGTCGCCGCCGGGCTCGCAGCGCTCGGTCGTGGCGGCTGCGGTGCCCAGCGCCGCGGCGATCGGCTCGCCCTTCGTGATCGGGTGCGGCCGGTTCGCCTTGTCGCGGAACATGCCGTTCGGGTCGATGCCGAGCAGGTGGAAGATCGTCGCCGTCAGGTCGCCGCCGCGGATCGGGTCCGGTCGCCGGGTACGCGCCGTTCTTGTCGCTCGCGCCGATGACCTGCCCGCCGCGGATCCCGGCGCCGGCCAGCGCGAAGCTGAAGACGTGGCCCCAGTGGTCGCGGCCGCCGAGCTTGTTGATCCGCGGCGTGCGGCCGAACTCGCCGATCACGACGACCAGCGTCTCGTCGAGCAGCCCGCGGTCGGCGAGGTCCGTCAAGAGGCGCGGCGAACGTGACGTCGAACTGCGGGCAGAGGAGTCCTGCAGCCGGTCGGCGTTCTGGGCGTGCGTGTCCCACATCGGGTTGTCGACGGCCGAGTCGCCCGGCTCGCGCGCCCAGTTGACGTGGACCAGCCGCACGCCGGCCTCGACCAGCCGCCGGGCCAGCAGCACGATTGCCCCCAGGTGAGCGCCGTAGCGGTCGCGCGTCGTCGGACTCGCGGCCGAGGTCGAAGGCCGCGCGGCCCTGCCGGAGGTCACCAGGTCGACGGCGTGCTGCGAGAGGCGGTCCCACGCCTCGACCGGCTCGGCCCGCCGCATCGTGTCGAACGACCGGTCCAGCTGGCCGAGCAGGTCGCGGCGGCGATCGACGCGCGCCGCGGTCAGCTCGCCGGCCAGGTCCAGCCCCTCGATGCGGTAGTCGGGCGCGGCCGGGTCGCCGACGAACCGCTCCGGCTCCCACAGCTTGCCGAGGAAGCCCGCCGTCTGCCCGGCCGGCGTGACGTTGTCGTTGAGCCGCATCACGTCGGGCAGCCAGACCGACGTGAGCGCCGGCAGCCTCTCGCTCGGCTTGAGCATCTTGACGATCGAGCCGAAGTAGGGCCAGTCGGTCGGCTTGATCTGCCGGGCGCTGCCGGGGCCGTAGGGGTAGCCGGTCAGCAGCCAGTAGCCGCTGACGTCGTGGTTGTCGTCGCGCGTGGACAGCGAGCGGACGACGGCCAGCTTGTCGGCGTGGCGGGCGGTGCGGCGGCAGCAGTTCGCAGAAGCGGATGCCGGGGACGTTGGTGGCGATCGGCTTGAACGGCCCGCGGATCTCGGCCGGGGCGTCGGGCTTGGGGTCGAACGTCTCGTGCTGCGGCGGCCCGCCCTGGAGCCAGAGGAAGATGACGTTCTTCGCCCTGCCGAACGTCGAGCCGAGGTCGCCCGCCAGCCTCGGCGTTGCGCCGGTGCGGGCTGTTCGCCGGCGCGCAGGAGGTCGGGAGCGACAGGCCGAGCGCCAGCCCGCCGACGCGGAGCCACTCGCGGCGGGAGACGCGGTCGACGAGGGCGGCGGAGTGTCGAGGAGGGAGAGCATGCCGCGGCCGTGGGCGGAGAAGGATTACGCCACTGGGTGATTCCGTAACTTGACCCCCTCACCCGCCTCGCGTGCTTCGCCGCTTCGGCGACCTCTCCCCCAAGTATGGGGGAGAGGTGGGGCTCGCCGGTCTTCTCGTCAGCAAACCGCATCGTGTGGCTTCAGGAGAGCACTCAGGGGCAACACCTCTCCCCGCAAGTATGGGGAGAGGTTGGAACGCCTCGTCGCGGACGAGGTGTTCCGGGTGAGGGGGAACAGTGACACGGCAACACAACCACGCGGACAGGGCCGCACCGCCTCACTCCCGGTTGCGGCACGCCCTTGCCGCGCTTCGCGATCGCGTCGAGCCCCACGATCGCGGCCTTGTCGCCGGCGTCCTTCACCAGGTCGCAGATCAGCTTCACCGTCTCGAACGTCGGGTCTTCGACCACCAGGCACGACGGGTGGGCGAGGAAGTCGAAGCACGCCGCCGGTCCGGATCGCCTCCTCCACCGCGAGCCGGATCGCCTTCAGGAACCAGTCGAGCTTCCAGTAGTGCGTGCGGAACGCGTTCACGTCGCTGACCGGGCTCATCGGCACCTCGACCAGCCCCGACGGGTAGGCGAACGGCTGCGCCGCGGCCTGCGCCTGCACGATGTCGGCGTACACCGCGTCGCCGGGCTGCTCCTTCGGCTTGCCGCAGGTGTGCGGCGGGTAGAGCGAACTGACCCAGGTGAAGCCCTGCTTCAGGAGCATCTTCTGCAGGTCGGCGCGGTCCTTCAGCCCGTCGCGGAAGCCGCCCGGCGTGCGGAAGCCGTTCGGCGTGATGCCGCACCGCTCCTTCAGCGCGCGCGGTCGTCGTCGCGATGTTCTCCTCGATCACCTCGGCGACGGTCTTGCCGCGGATCAGCCACGGGGCGCGCTGGAAGCGGAACTGGATGTCCTCGGGCTTCGTCGCCGAGCAGGTTGACGTGGTCGTAGGTGTGGTTGCCGACCGGGTGCCCGGCCGCGGCGAGGTCCTTGAGCCAGCCGACGTCCTCCTGCTCGAGCGTCCGGCCGACGGCGAAGAAGTGGATCAGCCCGCCGCGGTCCTTCGCGACCTTCGCGGCCCCGACCGCGTACTTCTTGGTGTCGGCGTCGAGGTCGCCCTTGCGGTAGTTCCACTCGGTCATGCCGCGCGTCGGGTACTCGGCGGACATCTCCAGGTCGAGCGTGATGGCGACGAGCGCCTTCCGCTTCGGCCGGCGAGCGCCGAGCACCCGGCGGCGGCGGCGAGCGCGCCGGCGGCGGCGGCGGAGAGGAAGCGGCGGCGGGTGACGTGCGGACATGGCGTCACTTCCCGCGGCTGCTTGCAGGTACCGGAACAGGTCGCGGCGCTCCTGCGGGGTGAGCGCGTCGAGCAGTTTCTCGGGCATGAGCGAGGTCGGCAGTTCGCGGAGCGACTCGATGCGGTCGCGCGGGACGCGGGTCTTCTCGCCCTTCGCGTCGACGAGCGTGACGCTCGCCCCGTCCTGCTCGGCGATGATCCCGGTGCGGACGACTTCGTCCGTCGTGCGGACCGCGTACTGGCACGTACTGCGCCTGCACGACCGCGCTCGGGATCGACGACGCTCGCGAGCAGCCACGCGGTGTCGCCGCGGCTGGTGTTGGTGAGGTCCGGGCCGACGCTGCCGCCCTCGCCGAACAGCTTGTGGCACGCGCCGCAGTGCTTGGCGAACAGCGCCTTGCCGCGCGGCCGCGTCGCCGGGGCCGGCCCGCAGGTCGTTGCGTGAACCGCCGCACCTCGGCGAGCTTCTCCTCCGGCGTGCCCGGCTTCACGCTGCCCCAGTGCTTGCGGACGGCCGCGTCGATGTCCTTGTCGCCGAGCAGCGCGAGCAGCCGCACCTGCTCGACCGGCACGTCCGCGGGCGGAACCTTCCCCGCGTCGACGAGCGCGAGGAACGCCTTCGCCCACTCCGCGCGGCCGAACAGGACCTCGCGCGCCCGCGGCTTGCAGCGCCGCCGGCATCGCCGGGTACGCCTTCACGATCGCGTCGCCGACGTCCGGCGCCGCCGACGCGGGCGAGCACGGCGAGCGCCGCGCTTCTGCACCTCCGCGTCGGTCGACGCGAGCAGCGGCAGCACGACGGCGACGCACGCCGCGTCGCCGAGTTCCTCGAGCACGGCGAGCCGTTCGAGCAGCGAGCGGCCGCGGCGTCTTCGGGTCGGCGACGTCGGCGTGAACGCGCTCGCGGGCCGTCGGCGATGTCCGGCCCGCAGCGCGAGCCGGGTGCGCGACGGCGCTCGGTCGGCGTCGCTCGCCACGCGCTCGCGATGAACTCGCTCAGTTCGGGCGTGAGCGGGTCGAACTTCGCGGCGGCTTCGGCGGTTCGCGTCCCGGCGGCGGCGAGCGTGTCGAACAGCCCGCCCTGCCCGACCGCCGGCAGCCCGACGGCGCGCTCGGCCAGCCCGCGGTCGAGGTCTTCGAGCAGCGGCGCTCGCTCGGCGTCCGTCGACCGCCGCGAGCAGCTCGTGGGCGGCCGCGTAGCCGGCCGTCGTGCCCTCCGCGGCGTAGCGGCGGACGAGCCGGCCGAGGTTCGCCCGCACCGCCGCGCTCTTGCGGTTCTCGCGGCGTCGCGAAGAACGCCGTCACGCCGCTCGCGGTCGGTCATCGCCTTGCTCTCGACCGCCCACCAGAGCAGCCACGGGATGACCGGGTCGTCGGCGTCCGCGTCGCGGAGCAGCAGCCGCTCGATGACCGGCAGCGCCTGCTCGCCCGGGCAGCCGCTTCGCGGTGCAGAGCGAGCTGCGCCCGCACGACCGGCGCTCGGGTCGCGTCGCCGCCAGCTCCGCGAACCGCGTCGCGAGCGCGCGGCGACACCGTCTTCGCGTCGCCGAGCAGCCGCACGGTCCAGGCGCGGACGTACTCCGCCGGGGTGCCCCAGCAACTCGGCCGCGAGCGCGTCGTCGAACCCGCCGCTGACGTACAGGCCCACAAGCCCTTGCAGGGCGAGCCGCGGCATCCTTCTGCTGCCGGGCCAGCTCGCGCAGCGCCGGCCAGACGGCTCGGTCGCGCCGGTCGGCGAGCAGCACGCGGGCCCGGTCGGCGTACCAGCCGTTCGGGTGCCTCAGCAGCTCGACCAGCTCCGTCGGCGACGAGCTTCGCCAGGTCGAACTTCGGCCGGCGGCTTCGTGCCCGGCGGCCTCGATCTGGTAGATGCGGCCGTTGCTGCGGTCCCAGTCGGCGTCGGGGTCGGGGTGGGCGGTGCGCTGGTCGTGGAAGTCGCTGACGTAGACGGCGCCGTCGGGCCCGAGGCACAGGTCGGTCGCGCCGAACCAGGTGTCGCGGCTGTCGAGCAGCAGCTCGCCGAACGTGCGCCGTCGACCGTCGCGCCGCTCGCGCTTCAGCTCCCACCTCGACGCCGTGTGCCGCAGGAAGTCGCCGGCGAGGAAGCGGCCGCGGAAGCGCTCGGGGAAGCGTGTCGCCGCGGTAGATCGTGCCGCCGGTCGTCGGGCCCGCCGGTCGGCGCGTCGTGGGCGACGTGCGTCGAAGTAGCCGTAGGCGTACGGGTTGTGCAGCGGGCCGTGCTTGCCGAAGTTCTTGCAGGTAGTACGCCCCCTGGACGGCGTGCCAGAACGAGGCCGCCGTTCGACGAGTAGAACAGGTTGCCGTCGGCGTCGAACGTCAGGCCGAAGAGGTTGCCGCCGCCCTCGCAGAACAGCTCGAACTCCTTCGTGAGCGGGTGATACCGCCAGACGCCCTGCTGGAACTCGATGCCGCGGATGTGGCACGTCGTCGTGCTGCCGTTGAGCGCCGTAGAGCCAGCCGTCCGGCCCCCAGGTGAGGTGGTTGGCCAGCGACTGGGCGTCCTCCATGCCGAAGCCGGTGAGCAGCACCTCGGGGTCGCCGTCGGGCACGTCGTCGCGGTTCGCGGTCGGGGTAGAAGAGCAGGTAGGGGACCTGGAGGACGTAAGACGCCGCCGTGGCCGAACTCGACGCCGGTGCAGAGGTTCAGCCCGGTCGACGAAGTCCTTGAAGCGGTCGGCCCGGCCGTCGCCGTCGGTGTCCTCGCAGATCGTGATCCGGTCGTCGCCCCTCGGCCCCTTCGGCGGCGGCTCGGGGACGCGGTCGTAGACGGTGCGCGACCAGCGGTCGACCTTCACCCGCTTCGAGCCCGGCCGGGTTCGGGTATTGCAGGTACTGGATCGTCCAGAGCCGGCCGCGGTCGTCGCACTTGACGAAGATCGGCTGGCGGACGTCCGGCTCGGCCGCGAAGAGCTTCACCGCCAGCCCGTCGGCCGGCTTCATCCGCTTCGCCGCCTCGGCCGGCGGGAACCCGCCGGTGTCGGCCGCGGGCACGAGCGGCAGACGCGCGAGCAGGACGAGCAGGAGGAGCATGCAGAGACGCATCGGCGCACTCGGCAGGATTTCGCGGGAAGTCGGCGCGGCGGATCGGGCATAGTGTAACCCGACATCACGCCGCTGCGGCCTCGCGACTCGGAGACTCCCATGAACCGCTCCCTCGCTCCTCGGCTTCGCGCTCGGCTGCGGTCGCCACGCCGTCGGCGTCGTTCGCTCGCGGCTCGCGGTCCCGGGCCGTCGCCGCCGGCGCACGTCGCGCCGACGTCACCGGCGAGCCGCCGAGCCGCGCACCTACGACAACACGCTCACGCCGCTCACGGACCCGAAGCCGCTGCTGGCCGACTTCCCGCAGTTCGTCGAGCCGGTCGTCGAGTCGCGGCGGTTCGAGGCCGCCGCTGCTCGTCGACGACGCCGGCGCCGACCTGCGACGTGCGGGCCTGGCGGTTCTCGTACAACGCCCGCGGCATCATCGAGATGCCCAACCGCCTGCGGGCGAAGGACACGGCCGTCATCATGGTCCACCCGTGGGGCATCGACGACGAGCAGGGCTGGAAGACGCCGGAGCCGACCGGCGTCGTGCGACTTCTGCACGCCGGAGAAGAACCACCTCGCCGCCCGGCACACGAAGGAGGTGATCGACCCGTTCCTGAAGCGGCTGCGCGGCAAGGTCGCGTTCGTGATGTACAGCCTGCCCGGCCCGGCCGACCCGATCCGCACGAAGGTGTACCGCTCGTTCGCCAAGACGCCGACGGCCGAGGAGCGGGCCGCGGGCGAGAAGGAGCTGCGGAAGGCGCTGGCCGGCGTTCACGTACAAGGGCGAGCCGCTGCCCGGCGAAGCTGACGCTCGGCGCCGACACGGCCGGTGATCGACTACTTCCAGCAGTTCCCCGGCCTCGACGCCGGGCCGCGGTACAACGGCGACGGCTTCTGGGAGCTGCCGATCCCGGTCAGCACGGCGGTGACCGTCGACCCGAACGACGTGGTGATCTACGACGCCGAGGGCTACGCGCCGCTGCGCGACTTCCTGCAAGAAGAACGGCGTCCGGCACGTCCTGCTGACCGGCTACGCGACCGACATGTGCTTCTGCAAGACGACGGCCGGGCTACGAGAACCTGTCGAAGGACTTCAACGTGTTCCTGGTCGGCGACGCGACGCTGGCGACGTTCCCGGCGAACGCCACGCCGCGGTTCGCCACCAACGCGCACATCTCGTTCGCGTCGCTGAACCAGCTCGATCACGCAGGTGAACTGGGTGAAGACGATCGACGGGGCCGAGGTGAAGGTAACGCGGTGGGTGGCTCGGGTAGGCTTACCCCCACCCGCTCTGATGCGAGTCGAGATGCGACCTCCCCCTCAAGGGGGGAGGTCAAAAATTCCTGACCTCCCCCCTTGAGGGGGAGGTCGCCGGCCGCAGCGCTGCGGGGCCGGGTGGGGGGTAGCCTCACCAACAACCCCACTGCGTCACTCCTATCCGGAGGCAACCATGATCTGGGACGTCCACACGCACCTGAGCGGCGTCGACGGCCGCACGCCCGAAGAGCGGATGGCGAACCTCATGCGGTTCGCCGACCGCATGGGCATCGAGCGCGTCTGCGTCTCCATGGGCTACCCGTTCCTCACCGACCCCACCGCCGAAGCGAACTCCGCAAGCAGAACGACCAGGTGCTGCGGCGCTCGCCCACTACCACGACCGGGCGTTCGGGTTCGTCTACACCAGCGGCAAGCACCCGGACGACGAGCCTCCGCGAGATCGACCGCTGCGTCAAGGACGGCCCGATGGTCGGCGTGAAGCTCTGGGTCGCCCGCCGGGCGATCGACAAGGAACTCGACCCGATCATCGCCCGCGCCGACCGAGCTGAAGGCGCCGATCTTCCAGCACACGTGGTTCAAGGCGACCGGCAACCTCGCCGGGCGAATCGACACCGCTGGACCTCGTCGACCTGGCGAAGCGGCACCCGAAGGCGACGCTCATCTGCGGCCACACCGGCGGCGACTGGCAACTCGGCATCCGCGGCGATCCGCGCGCACGACGTCGCTCTACACCGAGACCGGCGGCTCCGACCCGACGTCGGGCTTCGTCGAGATGGCCGTGCGGGAACTCGGCGCCGACCGCGTGATCTACGGCAGCGACGCCGGCGGCCGCAGCTTCGCCTCGCAGCTCGCCAAGGTGCAGGGCGCCGACGTCCCCGACGACGCGAAGAAGAAGATCCTCGGCGAGAACCTGAAGCGGCTGCTCACGCCCGATCCTCAAGGACAAGGGGATGAAGCCGTGACCGAAGCCGAATGGCTGGTTGCGAAGATCCCGTACCCGATGTTTGACTTCCTCGGGCGGACCGTCAGCCCCCGCAAACTACGGCTATTCGGTATCGCCTGCTGCCGACGGTTACGGAGCCTGATGGCGAATGACGAATGTCGCGAAGCCGTTGTGCTCGCCGAACGGCTCGTCGAAGGCGAAGTCGCGCCGAAGAAGTTGCCCGGCTTCGTGATCAGTTGAAAGCCCAATACCTGGCCCTGTGCGACCGGAGAGGCTCCGGACGCAAAGCGTACGTCAGGGAAGTGGTGCGTCGGCCCTGCGAAAAACGTTCTCCAGGACGAGGAAGGTTATCTCCGGGGCGAAGCCATCCAGGCGGGTGATGCCGACCTGCTGTGGGCCTGGCGGTCGGCTTCCTCCGCCGTTGGCCAAGAAGAACTGTATGAGGAGTACGAGGCGCAGGTCGCGACTCCTGCGCGACATCTTCGGCAACCCGTTCCGCCCGTGGCCGCCGACCCGGCGTGGCTGCACGTCCACGGTGGTGGCGCTGGCGTCGCAGATGTACGAGTCGCGGGACTTCTCCGCGATGCCGATCCTCGCCGACGCGCTGCAGGACGCCGGGTGCGACAACGCCGACGTCCTGAACCACTGCCGCGACGCGAACGGCGCCGCACGTCCGCGGGTGCTGGGTCGTCGATCTCGTGCTCGGCAAGGCGTAGGGTGGGCCGGACCCGGAGCGCTTCGCTCGGGGAGGCCCACGCGTGGGGCGTGAACGTGGCTCGCGTGGGCCTCCCTCGCCATTCGGCGAGGTCCGGCCCACCCTACGGGAATGCACGAACGGCCGTTGATCTGACGGGTTCAAGGCGCTAACGGGGTGAGTGTTTGCGCCTTAGCGCCTTGGCGCTTTGAGAACATCAGAACGTTCCCCTTGCCGCGAGTCACCGCCATGCCCGCCGACGCCAAACTCATCGACGTGAACGCGAACGTCGGCCCGTGGCCGTTCCGCCACCTGCCCGACGCCGACCCCGAACGACTCGCCAAGCGGCTGGCGAAGGCCGGCATCGACCGCGCGTGGGTCGCCAGCTTCGAGGGGTTGCTGCACAAGGACGTCGCCGGCGTGAACGAGCGGCTCGCGGACGCGTGCAAGCGAGTCGGCGGCGGCGCTCGTCCCGTTCGGCACGGTCAACCCGCGGTGGCCGGACTGGGAGGAGGATTTGCGCCGCTGCGCCGAGGTCCACAAGATGCCCGGCGTCCGGCTGCACCCGAACTACCACGGCTACACCCTCGCGGACGCGCAGTTCGCGCGCCTGCTCGGCCTCGCCGCCGAACGGAAACTCGATCGTGCAGCTCGCGGTGAAGATGGAGGACGAGCGGACGCAGCACCCATTGATGCAGGTTCCGCCGGTCGATCTCAAGCCGCTGCCGGAACTCGTCGCGAAGCTCCCGGCGCTGCGGCTCGTCGTGCTGAACATGCCGCCCGACCCGAAGGGCGAACTGCGCACGCTGCTCGCCCGCTCCGGGAAGGTGTGGTTCGACGTCGCGATGAATGAGGCGGTCGGCGGCGTGGCGAAGCTCGCGGAGCAGGTCGGGGTCGAGCGCGTCGTGTTCGGGACGCACGCCCCGCTGTTCGTCCCGGAGTCGGCGGTGCTGAAGCTGAAGGAGTCCGGGCTGACGGCCGACGAGCTGGCGAAGATTCAGGCCGGCAACGCGAGTGGCCTCGTTCCGGCGGGGCTGCAGTCGCCGGCCCCTCGTACCGGCTCGTGCTGATCCGTTATCGTGGCTCCCCCTCACCCGCCGCCCGACTTCGTCGGGCGGCACTTTCTCCCCGGCGGGGAGAGGGAAGGAGAAGAGGTGAGCATTCCTCGCCCTCTCCCCGCGCGGGGAGAGGGTGCCGCCCGACGAAGTCGGGCGGCGGGTGAGGGGAGCCCTGACACGATAACGGACCAACCAAATCCTGTATCACCGGTGCCACGATTCGGGATCGGCCCCGCCGTGTGTCCCGCGAGGGACGTCGGAGAACGCGGCGATGTCGGCGCGAATCCGCCCCTCGATCAGGTACGCCACGACCACCCCGGCCAGCCCCGCCACGCTGAGAATCGCCACGGCCGCGGTGCTCGACAGACCGCCCGTCGGTGGTCGCCTCGGGCTCCACCTTGCCGCCCATCATAGCGCCAGGAGGGCGACGGCCAGCAGCGGCACCGCGGCCGCCGCCGCCCGGTAGACCGCCGAGCTCCCGCTCGACCCGCCGCAGGGCCGGGCCGTCGGCCGGGGCCGGGCCGTCCGGGCCGAGCAGTGCCGGGTAGATCACCCGCACGGCCAGGAAGGTGATCAGGAAGTACGGGTACGCGGCCGCGATCAGCCCGCAGACCACGAGCGAGACCAGGAAGTGGAGGTAGACCCGGCCGCCCGGCGGCGGGCCGGCGGCCGACCCGCAGGATGACCGGCCAGACCACCCCGGCCACCACCCAGCAGCCGACGCACACGGCGGCCGTGATCCGCCCCAGCCGCAGGCCCGGCCGCCGGAGCCGGGCGAGTCGTCGGCCGGCGTCGGCTCGCCCGCCGCGGACCCGCCGCAGCCCGCCGGGCACCGGCCAGGTCCGCCAGCGCGAACAGGAACATCCCGAGCGGGAAGAAGATGCCGTTGACGATCGGGATGATCTGCTCGAAGACGCCTCGGCCGCCGGCCACTGGTCGATGATCTCGTTCCGGTTGTAGACGATGTTGAACACCGACGCGAGCAGCGTTGATCAGCGAGCCCGGCGGGAAGATCGGCCAGCAGCGGGTACCGGCGGACCGTCTCCCGCCACCCGCTCGGGGCCGGCCGCACCAGGTCCCGCGTCGCCGGCCGCAGGCACAGCTCCAGCTCGCGGGCCATCTCGCCCGGCCGTCGCCGGCCGGCGGTCCGGGTCCGGGTCGAGGCACCGCAGCAGCACGTCCTCGCAGCCCGGGTACGTCGCCGTCCGGGAACGCCGCGACGCGCCTCCGGGTCCGGCCGGCCCGCCGCGCCTCGCACGAGGGCCGCCAGCGTCCCCGGCCAGCTCGCCGCGGACCGGCTCGGTGCCGAACGGCCGGTCGCCGGTCAGCAGTTCCCAGAGCGTGACCGCCAGGCCGAACACGTCGGCCCGGCCGTCCAGGCTCTCCGGCGGCCGCGGGTGGTCCGGGTCGAACGCCTCCAGGTGCTCCGGCGCCATGTACGCGCAGGCGTGCCGCCGAAGAACGCCGCCGGCCCGGCCCCGTCGAGCTTCGAGCAGCAGCCGACGTTGAAGTCGGCCAGCAGCGGCTCGCCCTCGGCCGTCAGGAGCACGTTGGCCGGCTTCACGTCCCGGTGCAGCACGCCCGTGCCGGTGGGCGTAGTCGAGGGCCGACGCCAGCTTCGCCCCGAGCCGCGCACACCGTCGCCGGCCAGCTCCGGCCCGCCCACAGCGGCCCGGGCCGGCGACGTCGCCGGGGCGATCTCGCCGCGGCGGTCCAGCGCGGCGTCGACCGCCTCGAGCAGCGTCCGGCCCGAGCCGCTCGTCGGCGGGCACCGTGCGGACGTGGTCGAGCACGTCCCGGAGCGTGCCGCCGGGCAGGTACGGCATGTAGACGAGCAGCACTTCCGCGGTCCGGGCAGGACCCGCTGGTCGTACACGCGGACGATGTGCGGGTGGTCGAGCTGGGCGAGCGTCTGGGCCTCGGCCCCGCGGTGCGGCCGACACCTTGAGCGCCACCAGCCGCTGCATCGCCCGCTGCCGGGCCAGGAACACCTTGGCGAACTGCCCCTCGCCCGAGCAGCGCGAGCAGGTCGAAGTCGTCGAGCCGGTCGCCGGGCTTGACCCCGGCCGGCGCCCGGGTCGGCGAACACGGACGTGGACCGCGGTCGAGGCCGTCCCGCCGAGCAGCCGGGCCAGTTCGGCCGCCCGGCTCGGGAACCGGCGGTAGTAGTCGCTCGGGTCGAGACCGTCTCGCCGACCCGCCTGCGCGGAGGTGGAAGTCCTCGTACAGCAGGTCGCACGGCGGGCCGCCGTCGGCCAGTTCGGGGAACGCCGCGAAGTAGTCTTCGAGCGGCCGGTCGAGCGCCGCGGGGAGCCGCTGTTCGAGGTCGAACTTGATCAGTTCGACGAGGGTGAGGCGGCGGACGGCGGGCGGGTCGGCGGGGAGGAACGCGGCCAGGTCGGGCGGCGCCGCGCCTCCCAGGCGCGGGCGAACGCCTCCAGCCGGTCGGTGACGGCGGCCCAGACGCGGGTGGCGGTCGGTCGGTGCTGCGGACTGTCGGACGGTCGTCATGAGGACGGACCCGGGCGCGGGTAGACCCGGCCCGGTTACAATACGACCACCCGCAGCGGAGGACCGCAGCCAGTGCCGCGACCCAACCCTCTGTGCCGACCGGACGCCCGTCGCTCCGCCGCGACCCGGCCGCCCTGGCCGCGTTCCTCGAAGCAGCGGCGGCCGGCGCTGCTGGCGTTCGTCGAACGCCGGCTCGGGTCGGCCCTGCGCGGCAAGCTGGAGCCGCAGGACGTCCTCCAGGAGCTGGCGGTCAAGGCGCTCCGCGAGCTGCCGAACGCGGACCTGTCCACCCGCGACCCGTTCGGCTGGCTGTGCCACCTGGCCGAGCAGTGCATCGTGGACGACCACCGGCACTTCGCGGCCGGCAAGCGGGCCAGCCGGCCGGGAGGTGCCGGGCGAACGTCCGCGTCGGCGACGGCAGCCAGGACCTCGTGGCCCTGCTCGCCGCCAGCCTGACCAGCCCGTCGATGGCCGTCGTCCGGAACGAGCGGCAGCGGCGGCTGATGGACGTGATCGCCACCCTCCCGGACGAGCACCGCGAGGCGCTGCGGCTGCGGTACGGCGAGGGACTGCCGACCAAGGACGTGGCCCAACGGCTCGGCAAGTCGGACGTGGCCGATCCGCGTGCTGCTGTCCCGGCTCGTCCGCCGGCTCCAGAAGCTGCTCGAACCGGGCGAGACGTCGTGACCGCGACCGCCCTCCCGGAAGAGGACGGCCGCGGCCGGTTTGACAACTCGGAACCACCCTCCGTGATTCCCGGCTCCGCCGGGCGGTGCCCCCGTGGGACGAGATCTTTCCCGTCCGAGAGTGAGCGGACGGGCCTCCCGACCCGTCCCACGGGGACACCGCCCGACCGGAACTCGGGCCTAAAGTGGCACACTCGGTGTGCGAGTGCCGGCGACGCGCGAGGGAGTGGCCCTATTCTCTCTAGACCAGGATGCCGCGGCGGGCGAAGACCCCCAGGCCCGGGTCGCCGGGACGTTGAAGCCGACGTCACCGAGGAAGTACACGTCCGACCCGTTGATCGACAGGGCGCGGCGAACCGGTCGCCGAGGTTCGTCGTGCTCTTCACCGCCCCGCCGGCGTTCATCTCGCGGACGATCAGCTGGTTCGGCGGGACGAGCGTCGTGCCGGTGTTGTGCAACCGCTGGTAGGCGACCACGAAGTCCCCGTCGCTCAGGTCCACCGCGATCGCCGGGGCGAACTCGAACTCGGTCGCGGTGTCGACGCTGAGGGTCGGCCCCAGCACGCCGCCGCTGGACACCCGGCGGGCCATGATGTCGTGGTCCGGGTTGGTGAACGCGAGTTCGTAGGCCACCATCGCGTTGCCGAAGCCGTCCATCGCCACGTCCGGGTTGGACTCGTTGCGGGTCGTGTTGGCGATGACCGCCGTGCCCTGGAACGTCCCCGTTGGAGGCGAACCGGCCGACCTGGATGTCGCTGTGGATCGTCGAGCCGCTCGGTCGGTTCGGTCTGGTAGGCGACGACGAACTGCCCGTCGGGGGCCATGGCGATGCTCCGCGGTCGGCCTGTGCATCTTCCTGGCCTACGGCACCACAGCGTCCGTGGCCCGCCGGGTCGGCGCCGGAGACGCCCGCGGCGCACTCACCCAGGGCGTCGACGGGATGTGGCTCGCCGTGCTCCTCGGCGTCATCACCACCGTGGCCGGCCTGCCGCTGGCCGCGTGGCTGGTCGGGTTGTTCGGGCCCGCGCCCGACGTCGGCGGCTACGCGACGGCGTACCTGCGACTGGCCTTCCTCGGGGTCACCCCGCTGCTGGTCATGCTCGCCGCGACCGGGGTGCTGCGCGGTCTCCAGGACACCCGGACGCCGCTGGTCGTCGCGGTGGCCGGGAACCTGGTGAACGTCGCCCTCAACTACCTGCTCGTCTACGGCCTCGACCTCGGCATCGCCGGGTCCGCACTCGGCACCGACGTCGCCCAGCTCGCGTCGGCCACCGCGCTCGTCGTGGTCGTGGTCCGTGCCGCCCGCCGGCAGGGGGCCTCGCTGCGTCCGGACCTGGCCGGCGTCCGCCGGGCCGCGCACGCCGGGGCCGCCCTCGTCGTGCGGACACTGACCCTGCGCGCCTCACTGCTGGTGACGACGTACGGCGCCGCCTCGCTCGGCTCGACGGCGATCGCCACCCACCAGCTCGCGATGACGATCTGGACGTTCCTGGCCTTCGCCCTCGACGCGATCGCGATCGCGGCGCAGGCGCTGACCGGTCGCTCGCTGGGCGCGGGCGACCTCGACGGGACCCGGACGGTGACCCGGCGGATGGTCCAGTGGGGCTGGTGGTCCGGCGTGGTCACCGGCCTCGCGCTGGCGGCCGCCTCCCCGGTGCTGGGTCTGCTGTTCACCGAGGACGCCGCGGTCCGCGACCTGCTGGTGCCGGTGCTCGTGGTGGCGGCGGTGTTCCAGCCGGTGGCCGGGGTGGTGTTCGTGCTCGACGGCGTGCTGATCGGGGCCGGCGACGGCCGCTACCTCGCGTGGGGCGGGATCGTGGTGCTGGCGGTGTTCGCGCCGCTCGCGCTGCGGGCCGTGCAGGTCGGCGACGCCGAGGCGGGGCTGCTGTGGCTGTGGGCGGCCTTCGGCGTCGGGTTCGTCGGCAGCCGGGCGGTGGTGCTGGTGCGGCGGGCCCGCGGCTCCGCCTGGATGGTCACCGGCACCTGAGACGTGGCCCGGCCCCGTGCGAGCAGGTCGCACGGGGCCGGAACGTCAGTCGGAGCGGGATCAGTCGGGCACGCGGCCGCCGCCGCCCGGCTCCTCGTAGATCGCCCAGGTGCCCGACGAGCGGCGGGCCCGCATGAAGTTCCAGTGGTCGACGTAGGCGTTGTAGACCGACTTCGACGCGATCCGGATGGTGACCTCGTCGGCCTTGATGCTGCGGTCGGCCCAGTTGTTCGAGCCCGTCCAGGTGACGTGCGCGTGGGTGTCGTCACCGACCCGGCCCGAGGCGGCGAACACCTTCATGTGCGAGTACTTCGCAGCGACCTCGCCACTCGGTCCGGCGAACAGCACCCGCCGCGCGATCATCCGGCTGTTCGTGTGCCGGGTCAGCAGGGAGTAGGTGCCGTGCCCCATGAACGAGTAGAGGATCCGCACGTAGCAGCCCGCGTCGTACATGTCCCGGATCCGGTGCGCGAGGTAGAGGCCGCGCTTGCCGTGCCAGGCGTGCATGGCGACGTACACCACGGTGCGCCCCTTGTAACCCGCGTCACCGGTCGCGCCGTTGCAGTGGATGGTGCGCAGCGCGGCCAGGGTCTTGTCGGTGTTCCTGGTCGCCTGGCGCATCGGGTAGAAGGTCGAGGTGTAGCCACCCGACTCGTAGATGAACGGGCCGTTGCCGCGGTGGTCCGGGACCATCCGGTTCCACATGTTCGTGTACGTGTCGTAGAGGCTCTGGTCGTTGTCGACGGTGAACAGGTCGTTCCACTGCACACGGACCGCGTTGCTGGTCATGTTCGACGAACCGGTCATCATCACGCTCTTGGAGTGGCCGGCCTGGCTGAACAGGTAGAACTTGGAGTGCAGCACGGTGCTGCCGATGCAGCCGTTGCTGCAGCGGTAGGCGAAGCTGCGCTCGTTGGCGTAGCCGCCGGTCTTCGCGCCGAGGCCGTTGATCAGCCGGCGCCACGACGGCGAGTTGTCGACGTTGAGGTGGCTGTTCATCAGCAGCTTCACCGAGACGCAGCGCCGGTGCGCGGCGATCAGCGCGTCGACGAAGCTCTGGTCGGCGATCGAGTAGAGCGCGATCTTGATGGTGTTCGGGAACTCCGCCGGGTTGGTCGGGCAGGCGACCTTCTTGCCGGTGGCCGGGTCGATGCCGGCCGGCAGCCGGTAGCCGGGGACGCTGTTGATCGTCTTGATGACGTGGGTGAGCAGCGTGCGCCGCGAGCTCTTCGAGCCGTAGGGGTTGTTGAACCGCGGACCGTTGGGCGGCGTGTAGTGCGCCGGGGCGTAGCGCTTGTACGTCGACGGCTGGCCCGGGATCGGCACCACGTCCTGGCTCGGGAGCGCCGCCCGCACCGACGCGCTCGCGGTCGACGTCCCGACGGAAGCCGGCACCAGAAGCACCGCCGCCGCGGCGACAGCCATCGCGACGACGAACCTGGACACAGCACGCATGAAGGAGACCCCCTGTCGAGTCCTGGGGAAGCGTCCCCCGGACACCCCGAAAATGAGCAGCACGGTCGATGGAAACACCTGCCGGAGGATCATCGCAGAGAAAACACGTCCAGCCGGTGTCGGGTAACCGACATCTGGACGAACCAACCATCACGGCGGGCGGACGCCCCGCACTACGCTCGCCGCGTGACACCCCTGCAGAAGGTCGCGATGGGTCTGGTGATCGTGGTCGTCAGCGCACGCTTCGGCGGGTACGACGCCCTCCCCGACCCGGTCGGCTGGGCGCTGGTCGTCGCCGGGCTGCTCCCGCTGCGCAGCGGCCTCCCGCTCGGCGGCTGGGCGCTCGCGCTCGCGGTCGTGGCAGGGCTGGTCGCCGTACCCCTCTGGCTGCCGGCGGTGGCGGACCGGGTCTCGCCGAGCGGCCAGTGGGGGGCCGGCCTCCCACAGACCCTGTGCTGCCTCGTGCTGTGCATCGGGCTCGCCCAGGTCGCGGACCGCGCCGGTGACCGCGAGGCGGTCCGTTTCGGCTTGCTGCGCTGGGCGTTCGTGGTGGTCGCGGCCGGTCCGGTGCTCGTGTACGGCGGTGGGGTGGACGCGCTCGCGGCACCCCTGGCGGTGCTCGCGGTGCTGACGAACGTCGCCTTCGTCTACTACCTGTTCAAGGTCTCCCGCCGCGGCTACGGCAGCACCGTGGCCGACGTCCCGACGGCGAGCGAGTAGGGACAGCCCGGGCCGCTCCGACGGAGGGACGAGACCCCGGGTCAGACCCCGGCGTCGACGGCGCGGCCGCCGCCGATCGGCTCCGCGAACGACGCGTAGGTGCCGGCCGTCCGGGTCCGGGTGATGAACGCGAACTGGTTGACGTACTGCGCCCACGCCGCCCTCGAGGCGATCCGGAAGGTGACCTCGTCGAACGTCACACCGTCATTGGTGAAGTTGTTCGAGCCTGTCCAGACGACCGAGGCGGCCCGGTTGGTGCCCACCACGCCGGAGGCCGCGATCATCTTGAAGTGGCTGTAGAGGGTGGCGTGGATGCCACCGTGCCGGGAGAAGATGGTGCGCCGCACGGACATCCGGGACCCGGTGCCGTAGGTGAGCTTCTTGTACACGCTCCAGCTCATGAAGCTGTAGAGCACCTTGACGTAGCAGCCGGCGTCGTACATGGCCCGGACGCGCTGGGCCAGCGCATAGCCGCGCACCCCGAACCACGCGTGCATGTTGATGTGCACGACGGTGTGGCCGGCGTACCCGGTGCCGCCGGTCGCGCCGGCGCAGTGGATGGAGTTCAGCGTGGCCAGCGTCGGGTCGGCGCTGTTGCGGGTCAGGGGTGTGAACGTCGTCTGGTAGATGCCGTCGGTGAACCGGACGGTGCGGAACTCGTCGCGGTCGCGTCGCATCCGGGCGAACATCGACAGGAACTGGCCGTGCAGGGTGGCGTCGCCACGCACGGTGTACAGGTCGTTCCACTGCACCTGCGACGCGTTGGCCGTCATGTTCGACGAGCCCACCATCACGGTCTTGGTGATCGGCACCCCGCCGGGCGCGACCAGCCGGGAGTCGAACAGGTAGAACTTCGAGTGCAGCACCCCGCCGCCGCGGCACCCGTAGTGGCAGCGGTGCGCGAAGCTGCGGCGCACGCCCGTGGCGTCGGTCACCGGCGTGCCCAGGTAGTACTGCAGGTAGTTGACCGCCGGGGTGGTCTTCGGACCCAGGTGGTTGTTCATCAGCACCTGCACGCTGATGCAGCGCCGGCTCGCGGACCGCAGCGCACGCGCCACCGGCATGTCGGTCAGCGAGTAGAGCGAGATCCGGATCGTCGAGGGAACATTGCGCGGGTCGCACACGAGCGCGCTCTTCACCGCGTAGCCGGGCATCGAGTTGATGGTCCGGATGACGTGGGTCAGGTTGCGCCGCTGCGCCGGGCTGTCACCGGTCGGGTTGTTGAAGCTGGCGCCGGCCGGCGGTGCGTAGCGGTCGGGCGCGTAGACCTTGCACAGCGTCATCGTGGTGGTGCAGTCGAGCACCTGCCAGGTGAGCTCCGGCGTCGGGTTGCCGAAGGTGAGGCCGCCGTCGAGGGTGGCGCGGACCTGGAAGGTGTAGCTGCCGCCCACCAGGACGGGGTACGTCGCCTGGCCGGCCACCCCACCGGGGCAGCCCTCCCAGATGCCGTGCTTGCCGCCGGCGCCGATGATCCGGCACTGGAAGGTCGCGCCGGGCAGGTCGGCGTGGAACGCGAACACCGATGGGACCACTGAGCCGGAGGGAACCTGCGTCGGGTTGGCGGGTGCCCGGTCGATCGTGGTGACCGGCAGCGCGGGCGGGGGGGTGGGGTCGGTGCTGGGCGGCGGGGTCGGCGGGTCGCCCTGCCCAGTGCCCGGGTCCGTGCCCGGGTCCGTGCCCGAGCCGGTGCCGGGGTCGGTCGGCGGAGGGATGGTGGCATCCGTGGCCGGGCCGGTGGTCTGGCCCATCGTCGGGTCGCCGGTCGGGCCGGTGGTCTGGCCCGTCGTCGGGTCCGTCGTCCCCGTGCCGGTGGTGTCGTCCGCGGACGCCACCGGGGAGAGGGCGACGGAGCTGAGCAGCACCGCGACCAGGACGACGAGACGGACCAACGCGCGCACGGGGCTCCCCGATGACCGAGCCGCGTGAGGCGGCTATCCAGACCAAAGCGACTCATGAGAACACGCAGTGACACACCCGCGCAGGACAACGTAAAAACTGTTCAAACGGAAAGAAGGGGCGGACGGCCGGTTGGCCGTCCGCCCCTCTCTCGGGTGTCGCTGGTGTCGCCTGGGTCAGCCGGCGACGACGTTCAGGATGACCGTCGCGTCGACGTCGTCGTGGACCTTCACGGTCACCTGGTGCGAGCCCAGGGACTTGATCGGGTTGCCGACGATGATCTTGCGCTTGTCGATCGAGTCCTTCTCACCGGCGGCGGAGTTGATCGCACCGGCGATGTCGTTGACGGTCACGGCGCCGAACAGACGGCCACCCTCGCCGGCGCGGACCGGCAGGTTGACGGTCGTGCCCTCGAGCCTGGCCTTGATCTCCTGCGCGTGGTCGAGGTCGCGGACCTCGCGGCTGGAGCGCGCCTTGCGGATGGACTCGACGGTGCGCTCCCCGCCCTTGGTCCAGCGGATCGCGAACCCGCGGGGGATCAGGAAGTTGCGGCCGTAGCCGTCCTTCACCTCGACGATGTCGCCGGCGGAACCGAGGCCGCCGACCTCCTGAGTCAGGATGAGCTTCATGTCCAGCCTCCTCAGCGAGCCGTCGACGTGTAGGGCAGCAGGGCGACCTCGCGGGCGTTCTTGACCGCGATGGCGACGTCGCGCTGGTGCTGCACGCAGTTGCCGGTCACCCGACGAGCGCGGATCTTGCCGCGGTCGGAGATGAACTTGCGGAGAAGCGTCGTGTCCTTGTAGTCGACGTAGGACACCTTCTCCTTGCAGAACTGGCAAACCTTCTTCTTCGGCTTGCGGAGTACTGGCTTGGCCATTGTGGTGCTCCCTTTCAGTGAGCCCGGCTGCTGCCGGAATGGTCAGTACGGATGGTGTGGTGGCCGCACGCGGCGGCCGGCCCGGGGACCGGGCTCAGATCAGAACGGCGGCTCGTCGTTGTGGCCGCCCGGGGACGCGCCCGGCGTCGCCCAGGGGTCGGACTGGGCGCCGCCCTGGCCGCCACCCTGGTTGCCGCCCCAGGAACCGCCGCCCTGGCCGCCACCCGAGGCGCCCTGGCTGCCGCCCCAGGAACCGCCGCCCTGGCTGCCGCCGCCCGAGGCGCCCTGGCTGCCTCCCGAGGCGCCCTGGTTGCTGGCCCACGGGTCGTCGCCGCCGAAGCCCTGACCACCGCCGGAGCGGCTGGTCTTCTGCACCTTGGCGGTGGCCATCTTCAGGCTCGGCCCGACCTCCTCCACGTCGATCTCGAAGACCGTGCGCTTCTCACCCTCGCGGGTCTCGTAGGACCGTGCCTTGAGCCGGCCCTGCACGATGACGCGCATGCCGCGGGTCAGCGACTCGGCCGCGTTCTCCGCCGCCTGCCGCCACACCGAGCAGTTGAGGAACAGGGTCTCCTGGTCCTTCCACTCGTTGGTCTGACGGTCGAACGTGCGCGGCGTCGAGGCCACGGTGAAGTTCGCGACCGCGGCACCCGAGGGGGTGAAGCGGAGCTCCGGGTCGGCGGTGAGGTTGCCGACGACGGTGATCGGGGTTTCGCCTGCCATGTCAGGCCTCCAGTCGTAAAACGCATCGATGATGGTTCGGTGCAGCGGCCGCTGCGGGGTGACCGGGGGAATCGGCCGGGAGGATCGTCCAGGACGGCACCGACAGTGCGGCCCTCGCGGGTCGACGGTGCCGCCGTCTGATCGTGGTGGTGCTAGCGGATGTCGGGCCGGATGACCTTCGTGCGCAGCACGGACTCGTTGAGACCCAGCTGACGGTCGAGCTCCTGCACGGTGGCGGGCTCGGCGTTCAGCGTGACGACGGCATAGATGCCTTCGGCGTTCTTGTCGATCTCGTAGGCGAGGCGACGACGTCCCCAGACGTCGACGTTCTCGATGCTGCCGCCGTCCTGACGGACGACGTTGAGGTACGTGTCGATCGACGGCGCGACCAGACGCTCTTCGAGATCAGGATCGAGGATGACCATTACTTCGTATGCACGCAAAGCAGTCTCCACCTCCTTCGGACTCAGGCGGCCACGGCGTTTCCGTGGCAGGAGGGCTGTGCGTCCGCCGTACGACGGTCCAGCGGGGCTGGCACCGAGGTCCGGCGTGTCAACGGCTCGACTCCCACTCTGGACGCGGGGTCGAGCCGATCGACCGGTCCAAGGTACCAGCGGGAGTCCTGGCCGGAGAAATCGTCGTCCCCAGGCAACGACCGGCCGTCCGGCGGCCGACCGACCGGGTCGTGAGGACCCGGGCCGGACGCATCCCTGAAGCCGCCCGGCCCGGGCGCTGTGTGCCCCCGCAGCGAGGAGCCCGGACGGCGTGGCTTGATACATGCGTGACACGACGCAGCGTTCCCAGGCAGGCAACCTTTCCGTTGCGGCGGGCGTCCCTGTCAGCGTGGACACCAGGACGCAGCCGTCGGCGCAGCGGGTGACGGCACCGCCCGTCGACGGAGTTCGAGTCGTTCGTCGCGGCCCGCTCGGGCGCCCTGTTCGGCACCGCGGTGCTGCTCACCGGCGACCGGCACACCGCCGAGGACCTGCTGCAGACGGCGCTCGCCAAGTCGTGGCTGTCCTGGCGACGGATCACCGGAGACCCGGAGGCGTACGTGCGCCGGGTGCTCGTCAACACCTACATCTCCATGTGGCGCCGCCGGTGGAACGGCGAGACACCGACCGAGACGCTGCCGGAGACCGTGTCCGCCGAGGGCACCGACCGTGCCGACCGGCAGGACCTGGTCGCCGCGCTGCACCGGCTGCCGAAGCGGCAGCGCGCGGTGGTGGTGCTCCGCTACCTCGAGGACCTCGGCGAGCGCGAGGTGGCCGTGCTGCTCGGCTGCTCCGTCGGCACCGTGAAGAGCCAGGCCAGCCGGGCCCTCGCCAAGCTGGCCGCCGACACCCGGCTGCGGGAGGAGCACCGATGAACGCCGACGACCCGACCGACCTGCTCCGCGCCCGGCTCCGGGCCGCCCGCGACGCCGTCCCGGTCCCGTCCGCCCACGCGCTGAGCGAGGGCGCCCTGCGCCGGGCCCATGCCATCCGGACCCGCCGTCGCGCGGCGGTGGCGGGAGTCGCCGTCGCCGGGGTCGCCGCCGTCGCGGCCGTGGCGCCCGGGGCCGACCCCGCCACCGATGCCCGCCCCTGCGACCTCGGGCCCGTCCGCTGCGTCCAGCCCGGCGAGCCCGTCCCCCTCACCGGAACCGGCCTGGCGGGTCACGGAGCGCTGCGACGCGTCACGCTTCCTCTGCAGCGACATGCCGGTCGACGCAATCGCGGTGGACGGGACGACCTACCGGCTCCGCGCGTCGGGCTCCCAGCCCTGGAGATCTGCCCGGGACAGCAGCATCCAGCTGTCCGTCGGGAAGCGGGGTGTCGTCCACCGGGTGCTCGGCGGGGTCGTGGGCCGGGGCGCCGGTCCCCGGGCGTTGACCGTGCGGGCGTCGTTCGACGTGTACGTCGACGGGCACCTGACCCGGCACTACCTCGACGCGCCGCTGTCCCTGCTCGAGGTGGGACGCGGCCGCCACACCGTGGAGGTCGTCGCGGTGGGCGACCCGACGCCGGGCCGGGCCGTCGTCGTGGGCGAGCTCGCGCCGTCCCCGTGACCCGCACGCCCTGCGGGAGGGTCGGTGGCCGGTCGTAGGGTGGCCGCATGGCTGGCTTGAAGATCGGTGCGCACGTCGACCAGACCGACCCGGTCGCGGAGGCGAAGGCCCGCGACGCCGGCCTGGTGCAGTTCTTCCTCGGCGACCCACAGGGCTACAAGGGTCCCGAGATCCGCTACGCCGGCGGTGCTGAGCGGCTCAGGGCCGACGCCGAGGCGGCGGGCGTCGACCTCTACGTGCACGCTCCCTACATCGTCAACGTCGCGACCACCAACAACCGGATCCGGATCCCGAGCCGCAAGCTGCTCCAGCAGCACGTCGACGCGGCCGCCGCGATCGGCGCCAAGGGCCTGATCGTGCACGGCGGCCACGTCAACAAGGACGACGACCCGGCCAAGGGCTTCGACAACTGGCGCAAGGCGGTCGAGGCGACCGACCTCAAGCTCCCGCTGCTGATCGAGAACACCGCCGGCGGCGACAACGCGATGACCCGCTACCTGGATCGGATCGCCCGGGTCTGGGAGGCGATCTCCTCGGCCGAGGGCTTCGACATGGTCGGCTTCTGCCTCGACACCTGTCACGCGCACGCCGGGGGCAACGCCCTGTCCACCGTCGTCGAGGACATCGTCAAGATCACCGGCAAGGTCGACCTGGTGCACTGCAACGACAGCCGCGACGAGTTCGACTCCGGCGCCGACCGGCACGCCAACCTCGGCCAGGGCCACATCGCCCCCGAGGACATCGCAGCGATCGTCCGCGACGCCGGTGCGCCCGTCGTCTTCGAGACACCAGGCGGCGCCGAGGAGCACCAGGCCGACTTCGCCGTGCTGCGACGGCTGCTTTCCTGACGCACCCGCCGCGCAGCTCGGTGAGGCGCAGGTCCCTGCTCGGTGACCGCGCTCGCCGGCGCGCTGGCCGCCTGCTCACCGGCGGCCCCGAAGCCCGCGAGGAGCGCGCCCCGACCGGTGCGGCACCGCTACGGCTCCGCGCCGCAGCAGCTCGGTGACCTCTACCTGCCCGGTCCGGCCGGCCGCGAGGCACGGTCGTGGTGGTCCACGGCGGCTTCTGGCAGAGCAGCTTCGCGCTCGACCCGTCGAGGTGCTGGCCGCGCTGACCGCGCAAGGCTGATGCTCCACCGCCCGTTAGGCTCGTCCCTCGTGAGCTCCCCCGTCCTGACCGTGCGCACGGTCACGCCCGAGCAGCACCTGGACTTCCTGCGAAGCTGGACCGCCGACGGGGGCGCGGCCAGCTTCCTGCAGACACCCGCGTGGGGCGAGGTGAAGAGCGAGTGGCGCCGCGAGTCCCTGGGCTGGTTCGACGGCCAGGACCTGGTCGGCGTCGGCCTGGTGCTCTACCGGCAGCTGCCGAAGGTCAAGCGCTACCTCGCCTACCTGCCCGAGGGCCCCGTCGTCGACTGGGACGCCGAGGACCTGCGCGCCTGGCTCAACCCGATGGTGCGGCACCTGAAGAAGGCCGGAGCGTTCGGCGTCCGCATGGGTCCCCCCGTGGTGACCCGGCGCTGGGACGCCGCGGCGGTGAAGGCCGGTGTCGCCGACGAGGGCATCCGTCGGCTCGGCGACGTGCCGCCGACCGACCGGTCGCAGGCCGGCGCCCGGGTGGTCTCGCAGCTCCAGGAGCTCGGCTGGAAGCCGCAGGCCGTGGAGGGCGGGTTCGCCGCCGGGCAGCCGCAGTTCAACTTCCAGATCCCGCTGCACGACGAGGACGGGAAGCCACGCACCGAGGACGACGTCCTCAAGGGCATGAACCAGCAGTGGCGCCGCAACATCAAGAAGGCCGACAAGGCCGGTGTCGAGGTCAGCCACGGCACCCCCGCGGACCTGCCCGCCTTCCACTCCCTCTACGCACACACCGCCGAGCGCGACCACTTCACGCCGCGACCGCTGGCCTACTTCGAGACGATGTTCCGCGCGCTGCTGGCCGAGGAGCCGGACCGGGTGCGGCTCTACCTCGCCCGCCACGAGGGCGACCTGGTCGCCGCCACCGTGTGGGTCCGGGTCGGCGGGCACACGTGGTACTCCTACGGCGCCTCGTCCACCGAGAAGCGCGACGTCCGCGGCTCCAACGCGGTCCAGTGGGCGATGATCCGCGACGCCCTGGCCGCCGGCGCCTCCGTCTACGACCTGCGCGGGATCACCGACACCCTCGACCCCGACGACTCGCACGTCGGTCTCATCCAGTTCAAGGTGGGCACCGGCGGCGAGGCGGTCGAGTACGCCGGAGAGTGGGACATGCCGTTGAACCCCTTGGTCTACAAGGCGTTCTCGCTGTACATGAGCCGGAGGTGAGGCCGCCATGCCGCTGACCTTGTACGTCGACGGGGAGCGCTGGCGCACCCACCTGCAGCAGGTCCGCGACGCCCACCCGGGGATCGTGCCGGTGCTCAAGGGCAACGGCTACGGCTTCGGGCTCGAGCGGCTCGCGCAGCGGGCGTCCTGGCTCGGCGTGGACACCGTCGCGGTCGGCACCTACGACGAGGTGACGCCCGTCGTACCCCACTTCGACGGGTCGGTCATGGTGCTCACCCCCTGGCGGCCCTTCGAGCACAAGGCGGTCTTCGACACCCACGTGGTGCACACCGTCGGCCGGCTCGACGACCTGCGCGCGCTCAGCGGCCGCGACGCCAAGCCCCGGGTGGTCCTCGAGCGGCTCACCTCGATGCGGCGGCACGGCTTCTCAGCCCGCGACCTGCGCGAGGCGGCGACCCACCTCGACGGGGTCGCGGTCGAGGGCGTCGCGATGCACCTGCCGATCTCGCAGGGCTCCCACCTCACCGAGGTGCACCGGCTGATGACCGACGTGGTCGCGGCCGGGCTCCCGACGAACCGCATCTACGTCTCGCACCTCACCGACACCGAGCTTGCCGGCCTGCGGCAGAGCTACCCCGACTACGAGTTCCGCCCCCGGATCGGCACCGCCCTGTGGCTCGGCGACCGGGACGCCCTGCGCGTGCGGGCGACGGTGCTCGACGTGCACCCGGTCGAGCGCGGCGACGTCTACGGCTACCGCAGCCGCACCGCGCCGGCCGCCGGCACGATCCTGGTGGTGTCCGGAGGAACGGCGCACGGCATCGGCCTCGAGGCGCCCACCGGCGGCGCCACCCTCAAGGACCGCGCGGCCCGGATCGCCAAGGGCGGGCTCGACGCGGCCGGCTTCGTCCGCTCGCCGTACTCCGTCGACGGCAAGCAGCGGCTGTTCGCCGAGCCGCCGCACATGCAGGCCTCGATGCTGTTCCTCTCCAACGGCGCCCAGGTCCCCTCGGTCGGCGACGAGGTCGACGTACGCGTCCGGTTCACCGCCACCACGTTCGACGAGACCGTCATCTCCTGACCCGGGATGCTGGTCGAGGTGCCCGAGCCCCCAGGGCGACGGCGAGGTGGGCGGTGCGGGCGGAGCGGCCGGACCAGCGGGGTGGCCGTGGAGCCCGTCGGGTGGCTGAGCTCGAGCGGTCAGGTGCGGTGGTTTCGAGGCTCGCATGCTCGCACCTCAACCAGCGGTGGGACGTCAGGCGACCGCGGTGGGCTCGGCCGGGTCGTCGGTGAGCCCGTCGGCCCGGACCGGGTCGTGCCACGGCTGCAGGATGTCGCGCACCACGACCACCGCGATGTACACCTCCGCCGCGACCCGCACCAGGATCGCGAACCAGTAGAACCGGTCCGGCTGCCCGGACGACGCCGACTGCGTCCAGCCGCCGAGGTAGAGCCACACGGCACCGAAGTAGAACACCTCGCCCGCCGTCCAGATCAGCACGTCGCGCCACCGCGGCCGGGCCAGCGCGACGAGCGGCAGCAGCCAGAGGACGTACTGCGGCGAGTACACCTTGTTCACGACCAGGAACCCGGTCACGACGAGCAGCGCCAGCTGCGGGATCCGCGGGGTACGGCGCGCCCGCAGCCCGAGCACGAGGACGCCGAGGCAGACCGCCCCGAAGAACGCCAGGGACACCGCGTTCACCAGGCCCGGCGTGACCGTGTGCCCGCCCTGCTGCCAGACCAGCCACAGCGACCCGAGGTCCGGGCCGCGCTGGTCGTTGAACGTCCAGAACACCTTCCACTGGCCGAAGTCGCCGAGCATCGCCGGGAGGTTGACGGCCAGCCAGGCCGCGAGCGCCGCGCCCGCGGCGGTGTAGAACGCGGGCAGCCGGCCGCGTCGCAGGCAGACGACGAGCAGCGCGCCGAGCAGGAAGAGCGGGTAGAGCTTGGTCGCGGTGCCGAGGCCGATCAGCACGCCGGACAGCACCGGCCGCCCGCGCGACCAGGCCCACAGCGCCCCGGTCACCGCGGCGATCGCGATCAGGTCCCAGTTGATCAGCCCGGCCAGCGCGAGGGCGGGCGAGGCGGCGAACAGCATGGCGTCCCACGGCCGTCGCCGGTGCACGCCGGTGAGGAACCACGCGGACAGCAGCGCGAACGGCGCCAGCAGGATCGCCGTCACCACGAAGTAGCGCCCCGACTCCGCCGCGACGCCCGGCTCGCCGTAGATCCGGTCGCTGCTCACGAGCGCTCTCTCGCGCAGGTCGGGTGAGCCGCTGAGCGTCTGGGTGACCCACGACGCGCCGTACGCGAAGTAGCCGATGAGGACGGGGTACTCCATCGCGGGGTACCGGTTGCCGTTGTCGGTGTAGGGCAGGTAGCCGGCCGCGAACCCGCGGCCGCTGTAGAGGTAGGGCACGTCGGAGTAGCACATGGCGCCGTAGCGCAGCTTGTCCCCGGACCAGTCGTCCCGCACGCACGGCGTCTTCTGCACCATGCCGACCACGAAGGCCAGCGCGGCCACGGCGAGCACGACCCGCACGGCTGTCCACCACGGGTGACCGGCCGAGCGCTCGCCCGACGGCCCGCCGATGCTCTCGCTCGCCGCGGTGACCAAGGGGTCGGCCCGCGACGGCCGCACGGGGTCCCGCACTCCGGTCACCCTCTCGTCACCCCCACGCCCTAGGGCGAGGGACTCGGGTCGTTGGGTCCCCCACCCCCTCCGCCGTTCCCGTTGCCGCCACCCGTGCACACGATCTGGCCACAGGTACCCGTCGGTGACGGCGGCCCCGGTGAGGGGGTCGGCGTCGGCGTCGGTGTGGGCGTGGGGGTCGGCGTGGGGGTGGTGGGCGTCGGGGTCGGCGACGGCTTCTTGGTCGGCTTCTGCGTCGGCGTGGGCTCCGGTGTGAACGTCGGCAGCGGCTCGTGGTCGTTCTTGGTGGCCTCGACGTTCGCCGGCGGCGGGAACTGCTCGACCGGGGCGTCGTCGAGCGACATCCGCATCACGTCGGTCCAGGTCTTGGTGGGGTACTCCGCGCCGAAGTACGGCACGAGGTAGCCGGGGTCGCAGTTCTTGCCGTTCTTGTTCTTGCAGTTGAGGTTGTCGTTGCCGTCGCCGCGGACGTACATCACCGCGGTGGCGAGCTGCGGGGTGTAGCCGACGAACCAGGACGACGAGACGTTGCCGTCGGCGTTCGTCGCCGTGCCGGTCTTGCCGGCGGCGGGCCGGCCCAACGACAGGGCGTTCTTGCCGGTGCCCTGCTTGACCACGCCCTGCAGCGCGAAGCTCACGTCCCGGTCGATGTCGTCGGGGAGCACCCGGCGGTCCTTCTTCGGGGCCCGGTAGCGGACCTCGCCGGCCGACGAGGTGACCTTGTTGATGACGAACCAGCTTCTTGGCGCGGCCGCCGTTCGCGATGGTGCCGTAGGAGTTGGCCATGTCGACCGGGCTGATGGCGGCCGAGCCGAGCGAGATGCCGGCGACCGGCTCCAGGCCGGGCGCGGTCGACGGGACGCCCATCTTCACGGCCATGTCCATGATCTTCTTCGGGCCGTTGTCCATCGCCTGGGTCATGTCGACGAAGGCGGTGTTGACCGACTCCTCGGTGGCCGTGGTCAGCGGGATCGCCGAGCCGTAGTCGTTGCCGTCACCCGGTCCCTCGTTGACGACCTTGTCCCGGCCGTTGGGATAGGTGTACGGCGAGTTGCCCGAGAACGTGCTCTTGAGCGAGTAGCCGTCGTCGATGCCGGCCGCGAGGGCGAACGGCTTGAACGCCGAGCCGGGCGACCCGGCGGTGCGCGTCGCGTAGTTGATCTGGCTCTTCAGGTAGTCCTGGCCTCCGTAGAAGCCCTTGAGCGCACCGGTCTTCGGGTCGACCGAGGCGACGCCGACGTGCAGGTCCTTGAGGCCCTTGGGCCGCTGCGCCTGGACGCCCCGGCGCGCGGCGTCCATCGCATTGCGGGTGAACGTGGTGACGACCTTGAGCCCGCCACCGGAGATCTCCTGGTCGGTGAAGTCGTGCTTGAGCAGCTCGTTCCTCACCAGCGTGAGCACGTGGCCCCGCTGGCCGCCGTACTTGTCCTCGCTCTTCACCTTGGGGAAGCGCGGCAGCCGCTGCTTGAGCTGGTCGGCCTTGTCGGGGTCGAGGTTGCCCATGCTGGCCATGCCGCCGAGGACGTACTGGTAGCGGCCGAGCAGCCGCTCCCGGTTGCTGGCTCCACCGGCCGGGTCGAGTGCGGTCGGGGAGTTCAGGACCGACGCGAGGACCGCGCCCTCCTGGACGGTCAGGTCCTTGGCGTCCTTGTCGAAGTACGCCTGGGCGGCGGCCTGGATGCCGTAGGCGCCGCGACCGAAGTAGATGGTGTTCAGGTAGCCCTGGAGGATCTCGTCCTTGGACTCCTGCCGCTGGATCTTCAGCGAGACGAACGCCTCCTTCACCTTGCGGGTGATGGTGCGCTCGCGTGACAGGTAGAGGATCTTGACGTACTGCTGGGTGATCGTCGAGGCGCCCTGCGTCGAACCGCCGCGCGCGTTGCTGAACGCCGCCCGCAGGATGCCCTTCGGGTCGATGCCCTTGTTGGTCTCGAAGGTGCGGTCCTCGGCGGCGATCACCGCGTCCTGCACGTGCTGCGGGACGTCCGAGAGCGGGACGCTGGTGCGGTTCTGGTTGGCGAACCGGCCGATCTCGTGCTTGCCGTCGGCGTAGTAGACGAAGGTCGTCTGCGCCTGGAAGTCCTTGTTCGGGTTCGGGATGTCGGTCGACGAGTAGCCGATGGCGAACGCCGCCGCGCCGAGCACGAAGAACGCGAGGAGCGCGAGGAGACCCCACAGCAGGAGCCGGCGGAACAGGCTTCTTCGCGGCTTGCCGCTGGGGGTCCGGCTGCCGGGCTTCCCGGGCGTGCGGGGACCGGCGCTGCCGGCCTTGCGGCTGGTGGGTGCCGCAGCCTTGCGGTTGGTCGGGGCGGTGGCCTTCCGGCTGGTCGGGGCCTTCTTGGCGGTGCCGCGGGCCGGGGTGGCCTTGCGCTCAGGACTCAAGGGGGAAGCTCCGGGTCGGGGGACAGTGACGCAACCGGGGCCCGCCCCCGCGCGGTCGTGGCCGCGGGACGCACCCCGCTGGACAGCGTACGGCGCACCGCCGCGCAACGGGCAATTCACCCACGCCGAGAGCGGGTGTACGCGATCGATATATCGATGCGATAGATTAGGGCGATAGAAGCGGTCGATACAGACACGCACACCCGGCCGTGAAGGAGGAGCCACGTGGCCCGCCGTGGAGAGACCCTCGAGCTCGCAGTTCTCGGACTGCTGCACGAGTCCCCCATGCACGGCTACGAGCTCCGCAAGCAGGTCAACGGTGTGCTCGGCTGGAGCCGGCTGCTGTCGTACGGGTCGCTCTACCCGGCCCTGAAGAAGATGCTCAAGGCCGGCTGGATCGCCGAGCACGTCTCGGCCCCGGAGCCGGGCGCGACGAGCCGCCGCCAGCGGATCGTCTACGAGCTCACCCCGGCGGGTGTCGAGCAGTTCAAGCGGCTGATGGCCGACGTCGGACCGTCCGCGTGGGAGGACGACAACTTCGACGTCCGGTTCGCGTTCTTCAGCCGCACCGACATCGGCGCCCGGCTGCGGATCCTCGAGGGCCGGCGTACCCGACTCCAGGAGCGGCTCGACCGGGTCCAGCACCAGCTGGAGAAGACCCAGAAGCAGATGGACCGCTACGCGATGGAGCTCCAGCGGCACGGGGTGGAGTCCGTCGAGCGGGAGGTCCGGTGGCTCTCGGAGCTCATCAACGCCGAGCGTCGCGACGACGAGAAGGCCCGCCTGGTCGACCCGCCCGCAGCACCGGCCGCCCCCGCGGCCCCTGACATCCAGCATCAGTGACACCCGGCAACACACCGAGACAGACAGAGAAGATCCGAAGGGAAGCCCCATGGGTTCGGTACGAGTAGCAATCGTGGGAGTCGGCAACTGCGCGAGCTCCCTGGTCCAGGGCGTCGAGTACTACCGCGGCGCCGACCCGGCGGGGTCCGTGCCGGGGCTCATGCACGTCAAGTTCGGCGACTACCACGTCTCGCGACGTGGAGTTCGTGGCCGCCTTCGACGTGGACGCCAAGAAGGTCGGGTTCGACCTGTCCGAGGCGATCAACAACTCCGAGAACAACACCATCAAGATCGCCGACGTCCCCCCGCTCGGCGTCACCGTGCAGCGCGGCCCCACCCACGACGGGCTGGGCAAGTACTACCGGGAGACCATCGAGGAGTCCGACGCCGAGCCGGTCGACGTGGTCGCCGCGCTGAAGGCCGCGAAGGTCGACGTGCTGGTCTCCTACCTGCCGGTCGGCTCCGAGACCGCCGACAAGTTCTACGCCCAGTGCGCCATCGACGCCGGCGTCGGCTTCGTCAACGCGCTCCCGGTGTTCATCGCCTCCGACCCGGCCTGGGCCAAGAAGTTCGCCGACGCCGGCGTCCCGATCGTCGGCGACGACATCAAGTCCCAGGTCGGCGCCACCATCACCCACCGGGTGATGGCCAAGCTGTTCGAGGACCGCGGCGTGGTGCTGGACCGCACCTACCAGCTCAACGTCGGCGGCAACATGGACTTCAAGAACATGCTCGAGCGCGAGCGCCTGGAGTCCAAGAAGATCTCCAAGACCCAGGCCGTCACCTCCAACATCAACCACGAGCTCGGCGCCCGCAACGTGCACATCGGCCCGTCCGACTACGTGGCCTGGCTCGACGACCGCAAGTGGGCCTACGTCCGCCTCGAGGGCCGCGCCTTCGGCGACGTCCCGCTGAACCTCGAGTACAAGCTCGAGGTCTGGGACTCCCCCAACAGCGCCGGCATCATCATCGACGCGGTCCGCGCCGCCAAGATCGCCCTCGACCGGGGCATCGGCGGCCCGATCCTCTCGGCATCGACGTACCTGATGAAGTCCCCGCCCGTGCAGATGCCCGACGACCAGGGCCGCGCCCAGCTCGAGGCGTTCATCCGCGGCGAGGTCGAGCGCTGAGCCCAGCTGTCTGATTCCCCGGGTCCCCTGGGAAACCGGCACACCCCCGACGTTGCGACGTCGGGGGTGTGCCGGTTAAGGCGGGGGTGTCGCGGGGGAGGATGAACGGATGACCGCGCTCCGCCACCTCCGGCACCTGCTGCGCGGCCGGTGGTTCCGACGGCTCTTCGCGGTCCGCGTCTCCAGCCAGCTCACCGACGGCGTGTTCCAGGTGGCGCTCGCGTCGTACGTCGTCTTCTCGCCCGAGCGCCAGCCGGGACCGGGCGCCATCGCCAGTGCCCTGGCCGTCGTGCTGCTGCCGTTCAGCGTGCTCGGTCCGTTCGTCGGGGTGTTCCTCGACCGGTGGTCGCGGCGGCAGGTGCTGGCCTGGTCGAACTTCGTGCGCGTCGGGCTCGTGGGCGTGCTCGCCGTCGCGGTGCACGGCAACCTCCGCGGGCCCGGGCTCTTCGTCCTGATCCTGGCCTGCCTGTCGGTCAACCGCTTCCTGCTGGCCGGGCTGTCCGCCGCCCTGCCGCACGTGGTCGATCCCGAGGACCTGGTCACCGCCAACGCGCTCACCCCGACGGCCGGGACGCTCGCGTTCCTCACCGGCCTCGCGCTCGGCACCGGCGCCCGGATCGGCTGGGACCGGATCGGCGCGGACAGCGACGTCGGCGTGCTGGTGACGGCGGCCGTGTTGTACGCCGTGGCGGGGTCGCTCGCCCTGCGCATCCCCCGCGAGCTGCTCGGGCCCGACCTCGACGATGCGCGGCCGGTCGTACGGGAGGCGGTGCGTCACGTCGCGCGGGGGCTGATGGACGGCCTCCGGCACCTCGGGGAGCGGCGGCCGGCGGCGTACGCCCTGACCGCGATCGGGGCGCACCGCTTCTTCTACGGCATCTCGTCGGTCGCGCTGATCCTGCTCTACCGCAACTACTTCCACGACGCCGACGAGGTGAACGCCGCGTTCAACGAGCTGTCGGTGGCGGTGCTGGTGAGCGGTGCCGGGTTCGTGTCCGCGGCCGTGCTCACGCCGGTCGTCACCGAGCGCATCACGCAGCGCAGCTGGGTGCTCGGCCTGCTCGTCGCGGCGGCGGTGACCCAGCTCTTCCCGGGTGCCCTCTACACCGAGCCTGCGCTGCTGGTGTCGGCGTACTTCCTCGGACTCGCCTCGCAGGGCATCAAGATCGTGGTGGACACGCTCGTGCAGACGCACGTGGACGACGTGTTCCGCGGGCGGGTGTTCTCGCTGTACGACGTCATCTTCAACGTCGCCTTCGTGGCGGCCGCGGCGGTGGGGGCGGCGGTGCTCCCGCCCGACGGCAAGTCCTACGCGGTGCTGGTCTCCGTCGCGGCCGGCTACCTGCTCACCGCCGGCTGGTACGCCCGGGTCACCCGCCGGTGACCGTGGCCTGCCCCGGCTGCGGCGTCGCGTGCCGGCGAGCGCTCGGCCGGTGGCACCAGACCTGCGTCGACGCGGACGCCGCCGAGCACGTCGGGGACCTGACCGTCGTCGACGTCGCCCTGACCTCCGGGCCCGAGGAGCAGACAGCCCGCTGACCCGCCCGACCGCTCACCCGTCACCTGGTCGGCAGCCTCACCGGCGTGTCGCACGGCAAGTGACGGGTCAGCCGAGCAGGTCGCCGATGATGCCGCCGCCGCCGCTCCCGCTCTTGCTCTGGGTCGCCGGCGCCCACTCCGACGGCTGCACGACGACGAAGCCGGGGCCGTGGAAGGCGTACTGGAACGCCTCGCCCGAGCCGCCCCGAAGCATCGACTTGACGTTCATGCTCGACACGACGTTCGGCACGAGGTTCGCCGACCAGGCGACACATGCCTGCACGTCGACGTACGTCGGCTGCTGCGAGCAGTCGAGGACGACCGGGTGCCCGACGGTGCACAGCGCGACCGTGCCGGTGCCGGAGACGGTGGTGTTGAACAGGCCGCCGGCCATCATCGCGGCGCCCTTGACCCGGTTGATGTCCCACTGCAGCGTGGCGTCGAAGGCGAGCAGGTTGCGGCCGTTGACGCTGATGCCGTCGCCGGCCAGCTCGACGAGGTAGACGTAGCCGGCCTCGTGGGCGAAGAACACCTCTCCCTGGCCGGTCACCCGCATCAGCGGCATGTCCTCGGAGGTGACCATCTTCTTCAGCATCTTGCTGACGCTGCCCGAGCGCTCGTGGTCGAAGCGCACCTGGCCCTGGAACGCGACCATCGCGCCCTTGACCGACAGCACGTCGGGGCCGAGCGCGACCCGCAGCAGCTGGGAGTTCTGGAGGGCGAAGCGCCGGCCCTCGACCTCGAGGTTGGACTGTTCGAAGAGTTCGCTCTGCATGGCGGCAGCGTAGGGCGACCCGTCACCTCCTGTGCGACATGCCGGTCAAGGCGCCAACCAGGTGACGGGTCAGCGGGAGTGCCACCAGGACAGCAGGGCCTCGCGCGCATCGTCCTCGGACATCGGGCCGCGGTCCATCCGGAGCTCGAGGAGGAAGTGGTAGGCCGCACCGACGTCGCGGCCGGGGCCGATGCCGAGGGTCTCCATGATCTGGTGGCCGGAGAGGTCGGGGCGGATGGAGGCGAGCTCCTCCTCCTCGGCGAGCCGGGCGATGCGGGCCTCGAGGTCGTCGTAGGTACGGCGGAGCCGCTCGGCCTTGCGCTTGTTGCGGGTCGTGCAGTCGGCCCGGGTGAGCACGTGCAGGCGCGCGAGCTGGTCTCCGGCGTCGCGGACGTAGCGGCGCACCGCCGAGTCGGTCCACTCCCCCGAGCCGTAGCCGTGGAAGCGCAGGTGCAGCTCGACCAGCTTGCTGACCGCGTCGACGACGTCGTTGGAGAAGCGCAGCGCGCGCAGCCGCTTGCGGGTGAGCTTCGCGCCGACCACGTCGTGGTGGTGGAAGGTCACCGAGCCGTCGGCCTGGAAGCGGCGGGTCTGCGGCTTCCCGACGTCGTGCATGAGCGCCGCAAGCCGCGACACCAGGTCGGGGCGCCCGCCGGGCAGCCGGCTCTCGAGGTCGATGCTCTGCTCGAGCACGGTCAGGGTGTGCTCGTAGACGTCCTTGTGCCGGTGGTGCTCGTCACGCTCGAGCGCGAGGGCCGGCAGCTCGGGCAGCACCCGCTCGGCCAGCCCGGTCCGGACCAGCAGGGACAGGCCGCGACGGGGATGCTCGGACATCAGCAGCTTGACCAGCTCGTCACGGATCCGCTCGGCCGAGACGATCTCGATGCGGTCGGCCATGTCGGACATGGCCGCGACGACGGCCGGGTCCACCTCGAAGTCGAGCTGGGCGGCGAACCGGGCCGCGCGCAGCATCCGCAGCGGGTCGTCGGAGAACGACGCCTCGGGGGTGCCGGGGGTCCGCAGCACGCCGCGCGCGAGGTCGGCGCGACCGCCGTACGGGTCGACGAGCGCGCGGCCGGGCAGCGTCATCGCCATCGCGTTGACCGTGAAGTCCCGACGGCCGAGGTCGCCCTCGAGTGTGTCGCCGTACTCCACGTCGGGCTTGCGGGAGGTCGTGTCGTAGGCGTCGGAGCGGTACGTCGTGATCTCGACGGTCCAGTCACCCTTGCGGCAGCCGATCGTCCCGAACGAGCGGCCCATGTCCCAGATGGCGTCGGCCCAGCCGGCGAGCACCTTCTCGGTCACCTCGGGCCGGGCCGAGGTGGTGAAGTCCAGGTCGTTGTGCAGCCGGCCGAGCATCGCGTCGCGGACCGGGCCACCCACCAGGGCGATCTGCTCACCGGCGGCGGTGAACCGCTCACCCAGCTCGTCGACGAGCTCACGCATCCCGGCGGGCTCGGCGGGCGCCGTGAGAGAGGGCGCAGGGTGGTCGGACACGGGAGGCAACTCTATGCCAGGCCCTGTGGAAGTTAGCCTTGCCCGGTGACCAGCCCCGTTCTCCGACGCATGCTCGCATGCCTGCTCGTCGGGATCGGGGCGCTGCTGACCACGGTGGTGACGACGGTGCTGACCGCTTCGACGGCTGCGGCCGTCGACGCGCGCACACCGCTCAAGGTCAGCGTCGAGACCCTCGCCCCGGCGGTCGTGCCGGCCAACGGCCGGGTCACCCTCACCGGACGGGTGACGAACCGGTCGAACGAGACGTGGACCGACCTCAAGGCGTACATGTTCACCTCGGGCACGCCGATCACCGACCAGAGCGGGCTGGCCGAGGCCGATGCCACCGACGAGGCCGCGTCGGTCGGCTCCCGGCTCGCCGAGACGGGCCTGTACGACGAGGTGGGCGACCTCGCACCCGGCGAGACCAAGTCCTACCGGGTCTCCGTGCCGCGGTCCCGGCTCGGCATCGGACCGGAGGCCGGCGTGTACTGGATCGGCGTGCACGTCCTGGGTGCCTCGCAGAGCACCGGCCGGGACACCATCGCCGACGGCCGGGCCCGGACCTTCATCCCGCAGGTGCCGCGCAGCACCCCGTCCACCCGGCTCGCGCTCGTCGTCCCGGTCAAGGCGGAGGTCCGCCGGGGCGCCGCCGGCCGGCTGCTCGGGTTCGGTGCCTGGAGCCGCGCCCTCGGTGCGGACGGCCGCCTCGACCGGCTGCTGAACCTGTCCGGCCGGGCCACCTCCCCGATCACCTGGGTGGTGGACCCCGCCGTCCTCGACGCCGCCCGCTCGGTGTCGGAGGACAACCCCAAGATCGAGCCGGGCCCGGACGGGTCGAGCGAGAGCCCGAGCGGGTCGCCGACCCCGTCGCCGTCCTCCTCGACCTCCCCGTCCCCCACTGACAGCAGCACCGGCGGCGGTGACGTGGGCTCCGCCTCCGAGCCGTCCGACCAGGCGGTCGCGGCCCGCGCCTGGCTCGAGGAGTTCCGCCGGCAGGCGCCCACCCACACCGTCACGACCGTGCCGTACGCCGACCTCGACGTCGCAGCGGTGCTCGGCACGCGGCTCGACGAGCTCTACCAGCAGGCCCGCAAGCTGAGCGCGGACACCATGACCGCCAACGGGGTGGACAGCACCGGCGTCGTCGACCCGGTCGACGGCCGGCTGCCGGCCAAGGCGCTGCGCGCCGTCGACCAGGACACGCCCGTGCTGCTGCGCGACGACGCGTTCCCGGACGCGCGCCGACCGGTGCTCACCCGCGCCGGCCGCGCACCCGTCGTACTCGCCGACACCACCGCCGGGGCCGGCGGCCCCAAGCCGAACTCCCGCTACGCCGCGCTCGCGATGCGCCAGCGGCTGCTCGCCGAGTCCGCCCTGCACGCCCTCTCGGGCGACAGCGGCCAGCCGCTGGTCGTGTCCACGCCGGCGTACTGGGACCCGGGCAGCACCTGGAACGACGCCGACTTCTTCGCCGGGCTGGACCAGCCGTGGCTGCGGCTCGTCGACCTGCCGAGCATCGTGTCCGGGGCCGGCAAGGCACCGGACGGCGACACCTCGGTCGAGGACACACCGGTCTACACGCGCGCCGACCGCAAGGCCCAGCTGCCGCTCTCCAACCTGCTGGCCACCGGGCGGCTGAGCACGACGGGGCGGACGTTCGAGCGGCTGCTCCCCGACAACGACACCGTGGACGACGGGCTGGCCCGCATCGGCATGCTGTCCTCGTCGCAGACCTCGCGCGACGACCCGGACCGGACGCTCAGCCTGGTCAACAGCACCACGGACTACGTGCGGTCGCAGATGCAGGCGGTCCGCATCGAGGGCCCGTCGTTCGTGATGATGTCCGGCGAGGACGGACCGATCCAGGTGACCGTGGTCAACGGTCTCGACCAGACCGTGCGGGTCGGCATCGCCGCACAGACCCGCAGCTCTGGACTGAAGATCAAGCAGCACGACGACGTCACCCTCGGCCCCGGACGCCGCACGGCCATCCGGTTGGAGGCCACCTCCCAGGACATCGGCGTGCACGCCGTGACCCTGGTCGCCACCGACAGCGAGGGCACCCCGCTCGGCAGCTTCACCCAGGTGTCGGTGCGCACCAGCCGGGTGAGCACGGTGATCTGGGTGATCATGGCCGCCGGCGGCGTGCTGCTGTTCCTCGCCATCGGTGTCCGGCTGTTCCGCCGGGTGCACCGCCGCAAGTCCACCCACGGCCCACGGCTGCCCCGCGACAAGAGCGGGCTGCCCGGACAGGAGCTCAACGCGTGAGCGACGCCGACCAGCGGACCGACGGACCGGACGCGGCCGAGCCGGCCGACCCGGCTGCAGCGGGGCCCGGCACCGAGAGCAGCGTGCTGACCTCCAGCGCGCTGATGGCGGCCGGCACCGTGGTGTCCCGGCTGAGCGGCTTCGTGCGCAACGCGCTGCTCGCCGCGGCCCTCGGCCAGCAGCTGCACGCCGACGTGTTCACGATCGCGAACACGGTCCCGAACATGCTCTACATCCTGCTCGCCGGCGGTGTCTTCAACGCCGTGCTGGTGCCGCAGCTGGTCCGGGCCATGAAGAACGACCCCGACGGGGGCGACGGCTACACCAACCGGATCATCACGCTCGCCGCGCTGTTCCTGGCCGGGGTGACCGCGGTCCTGGTGATCGCGGCGCCGCTGCTGATGCGGCTGTTCCTGTCCGACTCGTTCTTCACCCCCGAGCTGACCTCCCAGCGCGAGTCGGTCATCGCCTTCGCCCGCTACTGCCTCCCGCAGGTCTTCTTCTACGGCATGTTCGTGCTGGTCGGGCAGGTGCTCAACGCCCGCCGCAGCTTCGGACCGATGATGTGGGCGCCGATCGCCAACAATGTGATCTCGGTGGCGGTCCTCGGCGTCTACCTGCTGTCGTTCGGCCGGGTGCACGACCTCTGCGCGGCCGCCGGGGTCGACCCCGCGGCGCTGTCCGGTCCCGGCTCGATGGTCGGCGGCTACACCAGCGGCCAGGAGCTGCTCCTCGGCCTCGGCTCCACCCTCGGCATCGCCGCGCAGCTGCTGATCCTGCTGCCGTTCCTCAAGCGGGCCGGCTTCAGCTACCGTCCGCGGTTCGACTTCCGCGGCACCGGGCTGGGCCACACCCTGCGCCTGGGTCTGTGGACCGTGCTGTTCGTGGTGGTCAACCAGGTCGCCTACACGGTGGTGGTGAAGATCGCCTCCTCCGGTACGGCGGACGCGGTGAGCACCTGCGGGGCCGCCGGGAGCCACGGCACCGGCTACACGATCTACTCCCAGGCGTTCCTGCTGGTGATGGTGCCGCACTCGATCGCCACGGTCTCGCTCGCGACGGCGATGCTGCCGCGGCTCGCCACCTTCGCGGCCGACGCCGACCTGCGCGGCGTGGGCCGGTCGGTGGGCTCGACGCTGCGGACGACGTACGCCCTGATCGTGCCGTTCGCGCTGCTGCTGCCCGTGATCGCGCTGGACCTGTCGACGGTGATGATCGGCTACGGCGCCGGCCGGCAGAGCGTGCACGACTTCGCGATCGCACTGGCGCTGTTCGCGCCGGGGCTGGTCTTCTTCACCTCCCACTACCTGATGCTGCGCGGGTTCTACGCCCTCGAGCGCACCCACACGGTGTTCTGGGTGCAGTGCGGGATCGCCGCGACGAACATCGTGCTGGCGGTCGCCCTCACCCGGCACGTGTCGCCGGCGGGCACCGCCCCCGGCCTGGTGACCGCCTACGCCGGCTCCTACCTCGTCGGCGCGCTGGTGTCGTACTCCCTGCTCCGCCGGATCCTGGGCGGCCTAGACACGCCGCTGCTGCTGCGCTTCCTGGTCCGGCTGCTGCTCGCGGCGGGCATCGCGACCGCGATGGCCTGGGCCGTCAAGCACGGGCTGCAGGCGGTGTGGCCGGTCACCGGCGGCAACCTCCAGGCGTTCCTGGTGCTCGCCGCCACCGCCCTCGTGGACGTCGGGGTGTTCCTGGCCCTGGCCCGGGTGCTGCGGATCAGCGAGGTGACCGCGGTCATGAGCCTCGTCACAGGACGCCTCCGGCGCTGACCGGGACCCCCTCGCCGGGCCCGTAGCATGGTGCCGGACCCAGCAGACGCATCGACAGCGAGGAGGGCCGTGGCCGCGACACCGTTCGGACCGGGGACCGTGCTCGCCGGACGGTTCACGCTCGACGACCTGATCGGCGACACCGACGGCGCCCGTTTCTGGCGGGCCACCGACCGCACGCTGGCCCGCAACGTCGCCGTGCACGTGATCGCCGAGGGCGACGAGCGCGCCGACTCGCTGCTCACCGCCGCCCGCACCTCCGCCCTCGTCACCGACGGCCACCTGCTCCGGGTGCTCGACGCGGCCCGCGAGGACGGCGTGGTCTACGTCGTCAACGAGTGGGGCTCCGGTGTGTCCCTCGACCGGTTGCTGGAGGAGGGACCGCTCTCACCGCGGCGGGCCGCCTGGGTGGTCAAGGAGGTCGCCGAGGCGATCGCCACCGCCCACCGCAACGGCGTCGCGCACGGCCGGCTGCTGCCCGAGAACGTCATGATCACCGAGGCCGGCTCCGTGAAGCTGATCGGCTTCGTGGTCGACGCGGTGCTGCGCGGGCGGACCGGGCGCGACCAGCGCCGGGTCACCGGCGGTGACCCGATGAGCGCCCACGAGTCCGACGTGGTGAACCTCGGCGCCCTGCTGTACGCCGCGCTGGTCGGTCGCTGGCCGGGCAGCGAGGGGTCGACCGTCCCGGCGGCGCCCGCCGAGCACGGGCGGCCGCTGCGCCCGCGTCAGGTGCGCGCGGGGGTGCCCCGCCCGCTGGACGCGATCTGCGAGCGGGTGCTCAATGCCGGCAACCACATGCACGCGGTCCCGATCGAGACCGCGCACGAGGTGTACGCCGCGCTCAGCGACTACATCGGCGACCCCACCGGGGCGCCCCAGTACGACGCCACCACGGTCCTCGGCCCCGGAGACCTGGCCCGGGCCCGCGGCGACGAGGGTCCGGCCACCGAGCTGCACGGCGGCCCCGTCGGCGACGACACCAGCGACCTTCCCGCGACCGGCGCCTTCCCGGTGCCCGGCCTGCCGGGGAGCCCCGCGGGCGGCAGCGACGCCGAGGCGACCCAGGCGGGCACGCCGGTCTTCTTCGACGAGGACAGCGGCGTCGGCTGGATGTCGGACACCGAGACCCGGGGGCTGCGCGACGACGAGTCCCCGGGGGACCGGCGCGAGGAGCGGCCGGCACGCCGTACTCCCTCGCCGGCGCCGCCTCCGCCGGACATCCCCCCGCGACCGCTGTTCGCCGACGAGCCCGCCCACCGCGCTCCCACCCCGGCGGACACCTCGAACGGGTCGGACGAGCACACCGGCAGCCACCGCGCCGACACCGACGGCTCCCCCCGCAGCACCGGCGCCGGCAACGGCCGGGTGCCCGCGACCTGGGGGCCGGACCCCGCCCAGGACGACGACCACTGGCAGACCGGCAGCTGGGACGACGAGGCCCCCGGGACGAGCTGGCTGCGGCTGGCCGCTGTGCTCGCCGGCGTGCTGGTGCTGGTCGTCGGCCTGGTGTTCGCCTTCAACCTGGGCCGCGGCAGCGGCGACGGCGAGACCTCCGCGCAGGGTACGTCGAGCACGTCACCGTCGCGCTCGGCCACGAACGGCGCCGCGCTGAAGATCTCCGGCGTCACCGACTTCGACCCGCAGGGCGACCCGACGGAGGAGAACCCCGAGCTCGCCCCGCTCGCGATCGACGGCAAGCCGGGCACCGCCTGGCAGACCATGACCTACCGCGGCAACCCGAAGCTGGGCGGACTGAAGAACGGGGTGGGCCTGCTGGTGGACCTCGGCAAGCCGCAGAAGGTCTCGAAGGTGAAGGTCACGCTGATGGGCAGCCCCACCTCGCTGCAGATCCTCGCGGCCCCCGACGCCGTGGCCGCGCCGTCGAGCACGGACGGGCTCGACACCGTCGCGACCGAGGACGGCGCCGCCGGCCGGGCCGACCTGACCCTGAAGAAGCCGGTCACGACCCAGTGGCTCGTCGTCTGGCTGACCTCGCTGCCCGCCGCGCCCGGCGGCTTCCAGGGCCGGGTCGCGGAGATCTCCGTCGCGTCATGAGCACCGACCCGCCCGGCGGCCGGCAGGCGGACGGACCTCCCGACGGGCTCCCCGACGAGCCCGATGACCGGGCGCTGCTCAGCGCCCACCTCGGCGGCGACCCCGAGGCATTCGGCCGGCTCTTCACCCGGCACCGGGACCGGCTGTGGGCGGTGGCGCTGCGCACCACCGGTGACCGCGAGGAGGCGGCCGACGCCCTCCAGGACGCGCTGATCGCGGCGTTCCGCCGGGCCGAGTCCTACCGGGGCGACGCAGCCGTGACCACCTGGCTGCACCGGATCGTGGTCAACGCCTGCCTCGACCGGCTGCGCCGCCGTAAGGTCCGGCTGGCCGACCCGCTGCCCGACGACCTCGAGGACCGCTCCCGCCAGGGCCAGGTCACCCCGGTCGGCTCGGCCACGACCGCGGACGCCGCTCTCGTCGACCCGGCCGACCTGGCCGTGGACGCCGAACGCCGGGCCGTCGTCGTCGCGGCGCTCGCCCAGCTCCCGCTCGACCAACGGGCCGCCCTGGTGCTGGTCGACATGGAGGGCTACTCCGTCGAGGAGACCGCCCGCATCCTCGACTGCGCCCCGGGCACCGTCAAGAGCCGCTGCTCGCGCGGCCGGGCCAAGCTGCTCCCCCTGCTCGTCGACCTCCGCGCGGAGACCGGCGCCACATCCCCCACGGGGAACCAGCCGGCTCCGCCCCGCGTCCCACCGGCACAAGATCCTGGCGCCGCGCGCGCACCGACGCAGCCCCCGCGCACCACGGACCACGACCGACCGGCAACCACCACGGGTGAGTAGGTGACGAGCAGTGACGCCTGAGCAGGAGGAGCAGGTCCGGCGCGCGCTCGGCGCCGTCGCCCGCGCCGAGGACGGGCCCGAGCGCCAGGGCATCCCCCATGACGTCGCCGACCGCCTCGACGTCGTGCTCCACGAGCTGGTCGCGGGTCGGTCCGCCCGCGGCAGCACCCTGCCCGCAGCCGTGGGACAGGACGAGCTCGCCGCCCGCAGGCACCGCCGCTGGCCGAACGCACTCGTCGCGGCCGCCGCCGTGGCCGCGATCGCGGCTGCCGGCGGAGCGGTCGCCACCGGTGGCTTCGGTCTGGGCGGTCACGGCGACTCGAGCGCGTCGAGGGCGTCGAGCGCCTCGGGCTCAGCCAGCGACGAGGTCACACCGAAGGACGGCGAGCGCGGGCTCACCGGCCCGCCCTCAGGGAGCAGCGCGGGCAAGGCGGTCCCGACGATCCCCAGGTTGTCCTCGGACACGCTTGCGCGTGACGTCGAGCGGGTGGTGACCAACGGGCCTGAGGCCTACCTCTCCCCGCAGGAACGACGGCCGCCGGCTCACGGCGCCGCGCCATGCGGCCGGGGTTCCGTGCCGCCGGCCGGCCGTGCCCCGCGGCGCCGACGTGGTCGACGTCTACCTCGACGAGGAGCCGGCCACTCTCGTGCTCGGTCCGGTGAACGGCCGGGACGCGTGTGGCCCGGGTGTACTCCTGTGTCAACGCCGCCCCACTCACCCCCAGCATCCGGGTGTCCGGCGCGAACTGACCGCCCGGGACACACCGGGCGAACCGTGACGCGGGAATGCCGCACGCCTAGGATCGGTTCTCCTGCACGGGTCGGGACCATCCCGTTCCGACCGTCCCCGACCGGATGCGAGCACCCTCCAGATGTCCAGCACCACCCGCAACGTGATCATCGTCGGCTCCGGCCCCGCGGGCTACACCGCCGCCGTGTACGCCGCCCGCGCCGACCTCGCACCGCTGGTGTTCGAGGGCTCGGTCACCGCCGGCGGTGCCCTGATGACCACCACCGAGGTGGAGAACTTCCCCGGGTTCCGCGACGGCATCATGGGCCCGGCCCTGATGGACGAGATGAAGGCCCAGGCCGAGCGCTTCGGCGCCGAGCTCGTGGCCGACGACATCGTCTCGATGGACCTGACCGGCGACGTGAAGGTGGTCACCGACGGCTCCGGCAACGAGCACCGGGCCCGCGCGGTGGTCCTGGCGATGGGCTCGGGCTACCGCAAGCTCGGCATCGACCGCGAGGAGCAGCTGTCCGGCCACGGCGTCTCCTGGTGCGCGACCTGCGACGGCTTCTTCTTCCGCAACCAGCACATCGCGGTCGTCGGCGGCGGCGACACCGCCGTCGAGGAGGCGACGTTCCTGTCCCGCTTCGCCGCCAAGGTGACGCTGATCCACCGCCGCGACGCGCTGCGCGCGTCGAAGATCATGCAGGACCGCGCGTTCGCCGACCCGAAGATCGAGTTCGCCTGGAACTCCGCCGTCGAGGAGCTGCACGGCGACGACAGGCTCACCGGCGTGACGGTCGTGGACACCGTGACCGGTGAGAAGCGGCAGCTCGACGTCACCGGCCTGTTCATCGCGATCGGCCACGACCCGCGCTCGGAGCTGGTGCGCGGCCAGGTCGACGTCGACGAGAACGGCTACGTCCTGGTCGACCACCCCTCGACGCGCACCAACCTGCCGGGCGTGTTCGCCTCGGGCGACCTGGTCGACCACCACTACCGCCAGGCGATCACCGCGGCCGGCACGGGCAGCGCCGCCGCCCTCGACGCCGAGCGCTACCTCGCCGCCCTCGACCACGCCGCCTCGTCGGCCGGGTCGGCCGGCGAGACCGAGCACGAGGCGGACCTGCTCACCGAGCAGGTGCAGACGGCGGGCGCCTGAGGCTCGCCGGCCTGCCGTCGGTTTCCCTGGGTCCCCTGGGAAACTGACACACCCCCGACGTTGCAACGCTGGGGGTCTGCTGGTTTCCCTGGGTCCCCTGGGAATCTGGCAGCCGGACGTCGGGAAGAAATGTCCCCGGCGTCGTGTTCACTGGATCCAGACCTACTCGCACAACACCGACCGACCGCAGAAGGAGCCCTCCGTGGCTGAGATGCAAGCAATCACCGACGCCGACTTCGACACCTCCGTGCTGAAGTCCGAGAAGCCCGTTCTCGTGGACTTCTGGGCCGAGTGGTGCGGTCCCTGCCGTCAGGTCGACCCGATCCTCAAGGAGATCGCGGACCAGCACGGCGACAAGATCGACTTCGTGAAGATGAACGTCGACGAGAACCCGGTCACCCCGGCGGCCTACCGCGTGACCGGCATCCCGACGCTCAACGTCTTCAAGAACGGCGAGCTCGTGAAGCAGATCGTCGGCGCCAAGCCCAAGGCCGCGCTGCTCAGCGAGCTCAGCGAGTTCATCGGCTGACGCAGCCGGCAGCATCCGACGCCCGCGCGCCCTTCGGGGCCGCGGGCGTCGTGCCGTTCCGGCCACCGGTCCACACCGGTCCAGCACTGGTCTACTCCCGCTGCGCCCACGCTTGGGGCGCCTGCGGGCGAGGTGTGCCGGTCTTGGCGAATAACCGTCATTCTGTTTGGGTAGACGAACCCCCGGCCCGGTGCAGCCGTCCCCCTTCCCAGCACCGTGCCACAGCCCGAGCACGCGCGAGGAGGCGTCTTGTCCGAGCCCATCACCGCGCAGGCGGCACCGCCGGTCTTCGGTCTCGGTGACCGCGGTCGCGCCGTGTCCGAGATCCGTGCACGCCTGGCCCTGCTCGGTCTCACCGACGACGGCGACGGCGGCCGGCACGCCGACCCGGAGACCTTCGACGAGCGGCTCGACCAGGCCGTCCGCGCGTTCCAGCAGCAGCGCGGCCTCGCCGCCGACGGCATCGTCGGCCCCAGCACCTACCGGGTGCTGGAGGAGGCCCGCTGGCGGCTCGGCGACCGGGTCCTCACCCACGTGGCCGGCAACGTGCTGGCCGGTGACGACGTGCACGCCCTCCAGCAGCGGCTGCTCGACCTCGGCTTCAAGGTGGGCAAGGTCGACGGACGCTTCGGGCACCAGACCGAGCAGGCGGTCCGCGACTTCCAGCGCAACGTGGGCGTCCCGGCCGACGGCACCTGCGGGCCGGCCACCCTCAAGGCGCTGGCCCGCCTCGCACCGATGGTCCGCGGGGGCAGCCCCAACGCCATGCGGGCCGAGGAGCGGATCCGTCGCGAAGGTCCCCAGCTGACCGGCAAGGTCGTCGTCATCGACCCGTCGGTCGGCAAGTTCTCCGACCCCGCGACGCGGTTGCGCGCGGACGCGATCACCACCGACCTGGCCCGCCGGATCGAGGGCCGGCTGGTGGCCACCGGGGTGCAGGCCTTCCTCACCAACACCGGCGGGGCGTCGGAGACCACCGAGGTGGAGCGGGCCGAGTTCGCCAACCGGACCGATGCACACCTCTGCATATCGATCCAGGTGGACGGCTCCGACCACGAGGACGAGTGCGGCGTCTCGACGTACTTCTACGGCTCGGAGGCGCACGGCACCTCGTCGTCGGCGGGTGAGCGGTTCGCCGGTCTGGTCCAGCGGGAGATCGTGGCCCGCACCGACCTCGGCGACCTGCGCTCGCACGCCAAGACCTTCGACATCCTGCGGCGCACCAAGATGCCCGCGGTCCGGATCGACGCGGGCTACCTCACCAACGCCGGCGATGCCGCCCGGCTGGCGGACCCGGCGTTCCGCGACGTGATCGCCGAGGCGGTCGTCGTCGCCGTCCAGCGCGTCTACCTCACGCCCGAGGTGGACACCAAGACCGGCGTGCTCCGGCTCAGCGAGCTCCGCAAGGCGATCAAGCGGTAGCCCCCCGGTCGGACGCAGTTGTCAGGCGCTGGCGTCGCCGGAGCGACGTGACTGCCTGACAACTCGGTGGCTGGGCTCGGGCGCCGGGTGCCGGGACGGACGGACCACCCCGATGAGCTTCTCCAGGGCGCTCTCCACCTCGTCGCGCCAGGTCACGGCGGTCTTGAGCTCGATCCGCATGCGCGGGTAGCGCGCGTGCTGCCGGTGCGTCTTGAAGCCGACCCGCAGCAGGTAGTCGGCGGGCAGGACGTGGTCGCCGTACGTCGAGTCCCGCTCGGCGCGGCCGGGGGCGCGGGTGTCGCCGAACGCCTCGAGCGCCCGGATCCCGCCGCGTTTCACGAGGTCCTTCACGACGGTCTGCATCAGCACCCGACCCAGCCCGGAGCCGGCGTACTCCGGATGCACCATCGCGGTCGCGAGCAGCACGGCGTCCTCGCTGACCGGTGCCGTGGGGAACGCGTCGGCGCCCGGGAGGTAGGACGGCGGCGCGTAGAGCACGTAGCCGGCCGGGTCGTTGTCGACGTACGCCACCCGACCGCACGAGCCCCACTCGAGCAGCACCTGGGAGACCCAGGCCTCCTTCTCCTCACAGCCGGAGCCGGCGTCGGCGGCGCGCTGCCGGCGGACCGGGTCGCGCTCCCAGAACACGCACTTCCGGCAGCCGATCGGCAGGTCGCCGAGGTTGTCGAGCGTGAGCCGCTCCAGGCGCCTAGCCACCGGACCCGCCCATGTCGTGACCCCTTCCGCGCGGGTGACCCCCCGATGCCTCATCCTAGGAGGACACCCCGCACAGGAGACGCGATGTCACAGCTTCCCCGCCCGTCCGGCAGCACCCGGCTCGACAGCTACGTCGACCGGTACGCCGCCCGCACGCAGGGAATGACCGCCTCGGAGATCCGGGCGCTGTTCTCGGTGGCCTCGCGGCCGGAGGTGGTCTCGCTCGCCGGCGGGATGCCGAACATCTCCGGTCTCCCGCTCGACGTGGTCGGCGAGGCGATCGACGAGCTGGTCCGCACCCGCGGCACGACCGCGATGCAGTACGGCTCCGGGCAGGGCGACCCGCACCTGCGCGACCAGATCTGCGACGTGATGCGGCTCGAGGGCATCGAGGCGCACCCCGACGACGTGGTGGTGACGGTCGGGTCGCAGCAGGCGGTCGACCTCGTCACCCGGATCTTCTGCGACCCCGGCGACGTGGTGATCTGCGAGGCCCCGTCGTACGTCGGAGCACTCGGCGTCTTCAAGGCCTACCAGGTCGACGTCGTGCACGTGGAGATGGACGAGCACGGCCTGGTGCCCTCCTCGCTGCGTGAGGCGATCGCCACGGTGCAGGCGGCCGGCCGGCGGATCAAGTTCGTCTACACGATCCCGAACTACCACAACCCCGCCGGCGTGACCCTGTCCCGCGAGCGGCGCCCGGAGATCCTCGAGATCTGCCGCGAGGCCGACGTGCTGGTCCTCGAGGACAACCCCTACGGCCTGCTCGGCTTCGACGAGGAGCCCTACCGCGCGCTGCGGGCCGACGAGCCGGACGGCGTGATCTACCTCGGGTCGTTCTCCAAGACGTTCGCGCCGGGCTTCCGGGTCGGCTGGGCGCTGGCCCCGCACGCGGTGCGGGAGAAGCTCGTGCTCGCGCAGGAGTCCGCGACCCTGTGCCCGCCGTCGTTCTCCCAGCTGGCGGTCTCGGCCTACCTCGAGAACCACGACTGGGTCGGCCAGATCAAGCAGTTCCGGGAGATGTACCGGGAGCGGCGCGACGCGATGGTCGAGGCCCTCGACGACATGATGCCCGCGGCCGCGCGGTGGAACGTCCCGACCGGCGGCTTCTACGTCTGGCTGACCCTGCCCGACGGTCTCGACGCCAAGGCGATGCTGCCCCGCGCGGTGACCGCCCGCGTCGCGTTCGTGCCGGGCACGGCGTTCTTCGCCGACGGGTTCGGCGCGCAGAGCATGCGGCTGTCCTACTGCTACCCGACCGCCGAGCGGATCCGGGAGGGCGTGCGGCGATTGGTCGGCGTGATCGAGGAGGAGGTCGAGCTGCGCGAGACGTTCGGCACCGGCCTCACGACCGCGCCACCCGGCCTGACCCGCGGGTACGACGGACCGACGACCGACCTGACGCTGACCTGACCTGACCTGGCCTGACCTGATGCAGCGAGGAGCACGGTGACTTCCAACCGAGTGGTGGTGCTGGCCGGCGGCCTGTCGCACGAGCGCGACGTGTCGCTGCGGTCCGGCCGCCGCGTCGCCGAGGCGCTGCGTGAGGCCGGCGCCGAGGTCGACGTACGCGACGTCGACGCCGACCTGCTCCGGCTGCTGCGCGAGGACCCGCCGGACTGCGTGCTGCCGCTGCTGCACGGCGAGACCGGCGAGGACGGCGCGGTGCGGGAGGTGCTCGAGCTCGTCGGCCTGCCCTACGTGGGGTCGCGGCCCTCAGCCTGCCGGGCGGCGTTCGACAAGCCCGTCGCCAAGGAGGTCGTCACCCGGGCGGGCCTGCGCACACCGGAGAGCGTGACGCTGCCGCACGAGACCTTCCGGGAGCTCGGCGCGGCCGCGGTGATGCAGGCGCTGGTGGCCAAGATCGGGCTGCCGCTGATCGTGAAGCCCGCCCGCGGCGGCTCGGCGCTCGGCTGCACCGTCGTGCGCGACGCGGGCGCGCTTCCCCAGGCGATGGTGAACGCCTACGCCTACGGCGACACGGCCCTCGTCGAGCGCTTCGTCGAGGGCACCGAGGTCGCCGTCCCGGTCGTGGACACCGGCGACGGGCCCCGGGCCCTGCCGGTGGTGTCGATCGAGCCGGACGGCGGTGTCTACGACTACACCGCGCGCTACACCGCGGGCAGCACGGAGTTCAACGTCCCGGCCAAGCTCGACGACGCGGTGGCGGTCGCCTGCGCCCAGGTCGCGGTCGCCGCCCACGAGGCCCTCGGCCTGCGCGACCTGTCGCGCTCCGACCTCATCGTGGACGCCGACGGACGGGTCTGGTTCCTCGAGGTCAACGTCGCCCCCGGGCTCACCGAGACCTCGACCGTGCCGCTCTCGGTGACCGCTGCGGGGCTCGACCTCGGTGACCTGGTCGCCGACCTGGTGCGGGCGGCTATCGTTCGCAGCACCCTCTGACGGGAGTCCCCGCGTTGCGCGACATCACGTACCCGCCGATCATCGTGACGGCCAAGCTCGGCTTCAAGGCCCTGGGCCTGCGCTTCGACATGCGCGGCACGGAGCACGTCCCGCGTGAGGGCGGCGCGCTGCTCGCGCTCAACCACGTCTCCTACGTGGACTTCATCCTCGGCGGCTACGCCGCGCACCCGTCCCGCCGGCTGGTCCGGTTCATGGCGAAGCGCGAGCTGTTCGACCACCGGTGGACCGGTCCGTTGATGCGGTCGCTGCACCACATCGAGGTCGACCGGGCCGACGGGCTGGAGTCGTACGACCGGGGCGTGGACTTCCTGCGCCGGGGCGAGATCGTCGGCATCTTCCCGGAGGCGACGATCTCGCGGAGCTTCGAGCTCAAGGAGTTCAAGACCGGTGCCAGCCGGATGGCGGCGGAGGCCGGTGTGCCCCTGGTGCCCGCGATCCTGTGGGGCACCCAGCGGCTGAAGACCAAGGGCCACCCGCAGGACTTCTCCCGCGGCAAGACGATCGCGATCACCGTCGGCGAACCGCTGCACCCGACCGGAGCGAACCCGGTCGCCGAGACCGCCGAGCTCAAGTCCGAGATGACCCGGCTGCTCGACGAGACGATCCGGGCCTACCCGGCCGAGGAGCAGCCGCCCGGGTCGTGGTGGCTGCCCGCGTCGTACGGCGGCAGCGCGCCGACCCCCGAGGAGGCCGCCCGGCTCGACGCCGACGAGAAGCGTGAGCGCGCGAAGGCCCGGGCCGCCAAGCGCAAGGCCAAGCAGCAGAAGGCCGGCTGACCCCTGCCCTCGGTCAGTGTCCGGCCGGCGGCCCGTCCACGCTGCTGAGCTCGTCGTCCCGGGGGTCGCCGACCACCTCGGCCGGCAGGGGCGGCACCGTCGGGAGCGGCTCCGGCAGCGCCGGCAGCGGGGTCGTCTCGTCGGCCTCCGTCACGGCGAGGGTGAGCCCGAGGTGGCCGCGCAGCACGACCGCGAGGTAGCCCGCACCGGCGAGCGTGCCGGCGGTCATCAGCGCGAAGATGGCGCGGTAGTCGAGGATCCCGACAAGCAGCGCGCCCACGCCGATCGAGAGCGCCTGCGGGGTCGTGGTGAGCACCTCGACGCAGGCGCTGACGCGTCCCATCAGCCGGCCAGGGGTCTGCTTCTGCAGCAAGGTGCTGAACGCGACGAAGATCAACGGCAGACCGCCGCCGAGGACCGCGACCCCCGCCAGCAGCTCCCACACCCGGTCCACGAGCGTGACGGCGGCGAGGCCCAGCGACACGACCACCAGCCCGAGCACGACGGTGCCGGGCTCGCCGTACCTCTTCACGACGCGGCTGGCCACCAGCCCGACGAGAACCGCGCCGATCCCCTGCACGGTGAGCATCGGGCCGATGAACGAGACCGGACGCCCGAACGCCTCGACCACCGCGTAGATCGCCGACTCCGCGAAGCCGATCACCAGCAGGGCCAGCCCGATCGCGACCGTGGGGTGCAGCAGCAGCGGGGTGCGGCGGATGTACGACGCGCCCTCGACCACCTCGGCCCGCCAGGACTGGTGCACGCGCGGTTCGTCCGCGAAGGACTCACGGACCCGGATGCCGGCGACCGCCGCCGCGGCGACGACGAAGGTGACGGCGTTCGCCATCGCGACGGCGCCACCGCCGGCCATGGCGAACAGCACCGCGCCGGCCACCGGGCCGACGATCCGGAGCGCCTCCCGGGTGATGCCGAGCGACGCGTTCGCCTCCACGAGGACGTCCTCGGGAAGCATGTCCTTGAGCAGGCCGTTGAGCGCGGCGGGCAGCACGACGTAGGAGACGCCGTAGCCGCAGGCGACGGCGTAGATGATCCAGATGTCGCCCGCGTCGTGCACGAGCAGCAGGGGCAGCAGCATCAGGGCCGAGGCGAGGTTGCCGACGACGAGGAACGTCCGCCGCGACATCCGGTCGACCACCATGCCGAACACCGGGGCCAGCAGTGACGGGCCGGCGACCCAGAGGAAGGTCATGCCGGCGGCGCCGTTGGAGCCGGTCAGGTCCTTCACCCACATCCCGAGCACGATCAGCATCAGCGAGTCGCCGAACATGCTGGCGGCCAGGCCGGTGAACAGGCGCGGGAAGCCGGGTATGCGGAACGCGTTGCGCATCAGGCGGTCCTCCCCTGGTCGCGCTCAGCCGCGTCAGCGGGCTGGTCGGCCTGCTCGGTGGCGCGCTGCGGTCCGCTCGGCACCAGCCAGCCGACCAGGCTGACCAGCCGGGCGCCGTCGGGGCGCCGCTCCGGGTGGCCGGAGCGGTCCACGTGCCGGAACAGCAGCTCGGCGAGCTCGGTCCGGAGTGTGCGCGTCTCCTCGGCGGTCAACCACAGCTGCGACTGCACGAGGCCTGAGGCCTCGCGCCAGTCGGCGGGCTCGGTGTCACGGGAGGCCCGGGCGGCGCGCAGCCGCTGCACCTCCTGGTCGACCAGGACGTCGGTGAGGGCGTCGGCCGCGATCCGGCTGCCCGGGCGGTCGTCGGCGCTGTCCTCGGGGCCGCCCCACTCCAGGCCCTCGCTGACCGCCTGCCAGGGGCGGTTGCGGCCGGTGCCGCCGCGGGCCTCGCGGACGAAGCCGTGCTCGGCCAGCTTGCGCAGGTGCCAGGAGCAGTTGGAGGGCGACTCGTCGAGCAGGGTCGCCGCCTGGCTGGCGGTCATCGGCCCCTCGCTGACGAGAGCGCTGAGCAGCGCGATCCGCAACGGATGGGCGAGCACCTTGAGTGCCTCGGGTTCGGTGACCCGGCGTCGAGCCAGCGGCATGGATGGAAGGTACTCTTTCGAAAGAGTTCTTTCAATAGGGGCTGACCTGCGTGTTCGCCCGCAGAGAACGACCCTTGGCAGGCGCTCCCGGTGCGCCGCATGCTGACCGCATGACCTCTGACTCACAGCTCCCCCTTGACCTGCTCGTGCTCGGCGGCACCTCGTGGCTGGGCGGTGCCGTCGCCCGGCACGCGGTCGCCCGCGGCCACCGCGTGACCTGCCTCGCCCGTGGTGAGTCGGGCACCCCACCGGACGGTGTGTCCTGGGTGCGGGCCGACCGGGCCGCGGCCGGAGCGTACACCGAAGTGGCGGGTCGTGACTGGAATGTCGTGCTCGACGTCAGCTGGCAGCCCGACCAGGTGAGGTCCGCGCTCGCGGCCCTGGCCGAGCGAGCCGGTCACTGGATCTACGTCTCGTCCTGCTCCGTGTACTCCGACGACAGCGTCCCGGGTCAGGCCGAGGACGCGGTCCTCCACCCGCCTCACCAGGGCACGGGGGTGGTGCCGATCGAGGCCTACGGCCCGGCCAAGGTCGCCTGCGAGGAGGCGGTCGTCGCGGCGGTGGGGTCCGACCACAGCGCACTGGCCCGGGCCGGACTGATCTGTGGGTACGGCGACCGCAGCGACCGGTTCGGGTACTGGCCGGCCCGCGTCGACCGCTCCGCCGACGGCGAGCCGGTGCTGGTGCCGCCTCGCGACTCTCCGCTCCAGGTCATCGACGTCGAGGACCTGGCCGCGTGGCTGGTGCACCTCGCCGAGGACCGGGTGCCGGGTGCCTTCAACGCGCTGGGCGACGTGACGACCGTCGGTGCGGTCCTCGACGCCTGCGACGCGGCGACGGGCCGGCGTCCGTCGTACGTGGAGGTGGGGGACGGCTGGCTCGCCGAGCACGAGGTCAAGCCCTGGATGGGCCCGGAGTCCCTGCCGCTGTGGCTTCCCCAGCCGGAGTACGCCGGGTTCATGACCCGCCGCAACGACGCCGCACGCGCTGCGGGGCTCACCCTGCGCCCGGTGGGCGACACCGTCAGCGCGGCGCTCGCGTGGGAGCGGGAGCGCGGGCTGGAACGCGACCGCCACGCCGGCCTGACGCCGCCGCACGAGGCGGAGCTGGTCGCAGCCGCGGACTGACCTGACTCCATATCGATGAGTCGCTTTGTCGACAAATCGATAGAACGATCAATCGGTCAATGACCTAGTCAACCTGTCGCTCGCGGGTGATGTGCCCGGGGTCGATCAGCCCCACGATCCGCTCGAGGTCGGGCAGCGAGGCGAACTCCACGGTGATCCGGCCCTTGCGCTTGCCGAGGTCGACCTTGACCCGGGTCTCGAGCCGGTCCGAGAGCCGGGCCGCGAGGTCGCCGAGGGCCGGGGCGGTGGGACGGGTGCGCCGCGCGGGGGACGGGGAGTCGGATCCGTGGTCGCCGACCGCGACGATCTCCTCGAGGCTGCGGACCGAGATCCCCTCGGACACCACCCGGCCGGCCAGCCGGTCCTGGACCTCCGGGTGCTCGACCCCGAGCAGGGCCCGGGCGTGCCCGGCCGACAGCACGCCCGCAGCGACCCGTCGCTGCACGGCCGGCGACAGCCTGAGCAGCCGCAGCGTGTTGCTGATCTGCGGGCGGCTGCGGCCGATGCGGGTGGCGAGCTCCTCGTGCGTGCAGCCGAAGTCGTCGAGCAGCTGCTGGTAGGCGGCCGCCTCCTCGAGCGGGTTGAGCTGCGAGCGGTGCAGGTTCTCCAGCAACGCGTCCCGCAGCAGGTCGTCGTCGCCGGTCTCCCGGACGATCGCCGGGATCGTGTCGAGCCCTGCCTCCTGAGTCGCACGCCACCGGCGCTCACCCATGATCAGCTCGTAGCGGCCCTCACCGGCGGGCCGCACCACGATCGGCTGGAGCAGGCCGATCTCCTTGACGGAGTGCACCAGCTCGGCCATCGCGTCCTCGTCGAAGACCTGACGCGGCTGGCGCGGGTTGGGCACGATCGCGGTGACCGGAAGCTCCGCGAAGTACGCACCCTCGACCGGGCGCAGGTCACCGTCGACGGGAGCGGGAGCCTCGGCTGCGGGCGTCTCCGGGTCGCCCAGGGCGCCGATCCAGTCCGCCGAGCGGGGAACGCCGTTGCCCTCCGCCGCCGAAGCCGTCTCCGCGGCACCGTTCTCCGCGGCACCGTTCTCCGCGGCACCGTTCTCCTGGGGGCGGGGCGGCGGGGCCGTCGGGATCAGCGAGCCGAGTCCGCGGCCCAGGCCGCGGCGCTGCTGGGGCTTCTGGTTCATCCACGGGCTCCTTCGTCGGTGCCGGTCGCCCCGGCGGGGGTGTCGCTGCCGGACGCGGCCGGGGCCGCCCGGTCCGCACGCAGGGCCATCTCGCGGGCCGCCTCCAGGTAGCTGAGCGCTCCCGGGGACCCCGGATCGTAGGTCATCACCGTCTGGCCGTAGCTCGGCGCCTCGGAGATCCGCACCGAGCGGGGGATCGCGGTCCGGATCACCTGCGGGCCGAAGTGCGAGCGCACCTCCTCGGCCACGCCGGCCGAGAGCCGGGTCCGGGCGTCGTACATGGTGAGCACGATGGTGGACACCGCGAGGTCGGGGTTCAGGTGCGCCTTCACCATCTCGACCGTCTCGAGCAGCTGCCCGAGCCCCTCGAGCGCGTAGTACTCGGCCTGGATCGGGATCAGCATCTCGTCGCCGGCGACCAGCGCGTTCAGGGTGAGCAGGCCGAGCGAGGGCGGGCAGTCGATGAGCACGTAGTCGAACCGGTCGTCGCCGTCGCCGAACACCCACGGGTGCGCGTGCAGCGCGCGCCGCAGCCGGCTCTCCCGCGCCACCAGGCTGACCAGCTCGATCTCGGCGCCCGCCAGGTCGATGGTCGCCGGCACCACGAACAGCCCCTCGATCTCCTCGCTGGGCTGGACGATCTCGGTCAGCGCCTGGCCGTCCACGATCGCGTCGTACGTCGACGGGGTGCCGCGGTGGTGGTCGACGGAGAGCGCGGTGGAGGCGTTGCCCTGCGGGTCGAGGTCGACCACCAGCACCCGGAGCCCGTGCTGGGCGAGGGCGGCGGCCATGTTCACCGTGGTGGTGGTCTTGCCGACCCCACCCTTCTGGTTGGCGACCACCATCACGCGGGTGCGCTTCGGGCGCGGCAGCGGCTCGCTCAGCCGGCGGCCCTCCCGGACCAGCAGCGCGTGCTCGACGGACCGCGCCAGCGGGGTGGAGTCGTCGCCCGCCAGACCGAGGCCGGCCAGCTCGCCGGCCGTCCGGTACGGCGTGCCGGGTGCCGGGTGCGGACCGAAGCCGCTCAGGTCGACCGCTCCGGGGGAGGCGGCGTCGGGGGACGGGGTCACGGTGGCTCCGGGGGTCGGGGGTCGAGCGGGGGCTCTGTTTCACGTGAAACAGACGGGGGGGTTGGTGGGGGTGACACCGGCGAGGCTGGGCTGGTTTCACGTGAAACAGGAGCACTGCTGGGGCTGTCGTCCGCGGCCACGTCGGTGGATATCGGCGTCGAAATGCCGAGCGTGTCCCGTTCTGACTGTGGATCACTCTGTGGAATCTGTGGGTAAAGGTCTGTGGACGGCCATCCCAGCCGCTCCGTCCGGACCGAGTCCGGGTCGTCGCCGGGCCAGCCCAGCCCGGCCACCACGTGCGTCGTCCGTCCGGGCTCGTGGCATCCCGAGACCGTCACCGGCGGCGCCCCTTTCGTCGTCCGGAGGCGCGCTTCCCGTCGTGGCCGCGCTCGCGCTCCGCAGCGTCCCAACCTAGTCGGGAGGGCCGGGTCGCTTCCACCCGAATCACGGTGGTCGGCGGATCGATCTGATCGGCGCCCAGCGTCAGCACCTCGACGACGCCCGCACCGTGCCGCTGCAGCTCCGTCGTGGACGCGTCGACCTCCTCCTGTGCGGAGGAACCCTTCATCGCGACCAGGGCGCCGCCCTGCCGCACGAGCGGCATCGACCAGTCCAGCAACCGGCCCAGCGGGGCGACGGCACGCGACGTCACCACGGAGAACTCCCGGTGGCCGTGCAGCTCCTCGGCCCGAGCCCGGACGACCTCGACCCGCTCGAGCTCCAGGCGCTCCACGACTTCCTCCAGGAAGGTGGTGCGACGCAGCAGCGGCTCGACGAGAGTGACCCGCAGGTCCGGGCGGCGCACCGCCAGCACCAGGCCGGGGAGGCCGGCGCCGCTGCCGATGTCGCAGACGTCGATGCCGTCCGGGAGCACGTCCGTGAGCACGGCACAGTTCAGCAGGTGCCGCTCCCACAGCCGGGGCGCCTCGCGCGGGCCGATCAGCCCGCGCACCACCCCGTCGTCGGCCAGCAGGGCGGCGTACCGCTCCGCGAGCGGCAGCCGAGTAGCGAACACCCCCTGCGCCAACGGGGGCACAGGGGGTGTTTCACGTGAAACAGGATCCGTCACGCGGGGAGCACCACCACATGACGACGGGGCTCCTCGCCCTCGGACTCCGAGGACAGGCCGGCCGCAGCCACCGCGTCGTGCACGACCTTGCGTTCGAACGGCGTCATCGCGTCGAGCGACTTACGCTCCCCGGAGGACCGCACCTCGGCGACCGCCTCCGCGGCGACCTTCTCCAGCCGCGAGCGCTTGTCTGCCCGGAACCCGCCGATGTCCAGCATCAGTCGCGAGCGCTCACCGGTCTCCCGGTACACCGCGAGCCGGGTGAGCTCCTGCAGCGCCTCGAGGACCTCGCCGTTGCGGCCGACGAGCTGGCTCACGTCGCCGCCCACGATGGACACCGACGCCCGGTCACCCTCGACGTCCATGTCCAGGTCGCCGTCCAGGTCGGCGATGTCGAGCAGCTCCTCGAGGTAGTCGGCCGCGATGTCGCCCTCGTTCTCCAGGCGCTCGACGTCGGTGCCGCCGGCGGACTCCGCCGCGGCCTCGCCACCCGCATCACCGCTCGTCTCGGTGCTCGTCTCGGTGCTCGTCTCTGCGCCCGTCTCCGTGGCGGTCTCCTCGACGGTGGCTTCGGTCGGCTCGTCGGTGCTCTGGTCGTTCACGTGGTTCTCCCTGTTCATGGTCAGCCGTTGGATCGGCCCAGTTCGGTGGCGCCCCGCTCCGGCGTACGACGGGCGGGGCGGCGGGTCAGGCGCTGTCCCGGCCCTGTTCGGGGTCGGCGTCCTCGGCACCGGTGTCACCGGGCTTGGGCTTGCTCGCGGGCGTCTGCTTCTTGCGCTGGCTGCGGGTCTGCTTCTTGGGCTGCTGCCGCCTCGGAGGCTCGGGGGCCTCGGTCGCGGTGGTCGTCCCAGCGGCCGGCTCGATCGGGGTGGCCGGGTCGGGCAGCCCCTTGCGCTTGCGCTTATGGGCGTCGCGCTCCTGCTTGGCCTTGGCGGCCGGCGTCCCTGGCGCGGGGTTGTTCCGGATCACGTAGAACTGCTGGCCCATCGTCCAGAGGTTCGACGTGGTCCAGTAGAAGAGGACGCCGATCGGGAAGGCGATGCCGCCGACCGCGAACACCACGGGGAGCACGTAGAGCAGCATCTTCTGCTGCTGGGCGTACTGCCCGGTCATCGCGTCGGCCGGCATGTTCTTGCTCATCAGCTGCCGCTGGGTCAAGAAGGTGGTCGCGGTCATCGCGACCACGAGCACGGCCGCGAGGATCTGGACGTGGACGTTGCCGTCGGCCTTGGTGAACGAGGACGAGATCGGCGCACCGAAGATCTCCGCGTTCTTCAGCTGGTCGACCTGCTGCTGGGTGAGCGCACCCTTCGCGATGCCCTTCGACGCGTTGTCGATGAGCCGGAACAACGCCAGGAAGATCGGCATCTGCAGCAGGATCGGCAGGCACGAGGCGAACGGGTTGGTCCCGGTCTCCTTGTACAGCGCCATCGTCTCCTGGGCGAGACGCTCCCGGTCGTGGCCGTACTTCTTCTGCAGCTCCTTCACCTTGGGCTGCAGCAGCTGCATGTTGCGGCTGGACTTGATCTGCTTGACGAACAGCGGGATCAGCGCGGCCCGGATCACGACGGTCAGACCGACGATGGACAGCACCCAGGACCAGCCCGAGGACGGCCCGAACACGGATCCGAAGAGCGTGTGGAAGCCCGAGAGCAGCAGCGACGTGATCCAGTACAGCGGCGCCATGATGAAGCTGCCTAGATCACCGAGGAAAGAAAACACTCAGGCTCCTTGAGTCTGACGAGGATGCGACATTCGTGGAGGTACCGGGTCGTAACCGCCCGGTGACCAGGGGTGGCAGCGCGCGAGCCGGCGGACGGCGTACCAGCTGCCGCGCAGGCTGCCGTGCACGGTCACCGCCTCGAGGGCGTAGGCCGAGCAGGACGGGTGGTAGCGGCAGACCTGCCCGTAGAGCGGGCTGATCAGGAGCCGGTAGGCCCGCAGGAAACCGATCAGGAGGTACTTCACGACGCCCTCGTCATGATGCGCCCTGAGAACGAGCGGGCCGGGCGGCGCGTTCCAGCCGCTGGAACGCGGTGTCGAGATCCGCGCCCAGGACGTCGTACGACGCGTCGGCCGCGGCGGGCAGCGCCCGGACCACGAGCACGCCCGAGCCCGGCAGCGAGGTGAGTCGCTCCCGGGCGAGGTGGCGGAGCCTGCGCTTCACGCGGTTGCGGGTGACGGCGTTCCCGACGGCCTTGCTGACCACGAACCCGACGCGCGGGCCCGGATCGGCCTCCCGTCCGGCACCGAGGTGCAGGACGAGCGTGCGGGTCCCGGCCCGGCGGCCCTGGCGGACCGCCGCGGTGAACCCGGCCGACGTTGTCAGCCGGTGCGACCGGTCAAGCACGAAGGACGCGCACGGGTGTCGGGAGGGCCGTCAGACGGCGAGCTTGCTGCGACCCTTGCGGCGGCGCGAGGACAGGATCGCGCGGCCGGCGCGGGTGCGCATCCGGAGGCGGAACCCGTGCACCTTGTGACGGCGGCGGTTGTTCGGCTGGTACGTACGCTTGCTCACGAGGAGATCTCCGAAACTGTGCGATGTGCAGGTCTGGGGTCGTGCCCGGGGTGTCGGCTGGCACCGCCCATCCGCGGGGGCCATCCTGGTCACCCCGCCAGACGGCCCGCAGGCCCGCTTGCTGCGGGATCGAATGGTGCGTGGACATGCGGCACCGGTCGACACCGGTTCGACCGCCCAACGGTACGCGGTGCCCTTCCGGAGGGTCAAACCGAGCACCTGTGGACAACCGCTTGATCCACAGGTCGCGCGCTTGTTAGCGTTCGCGGGTCCCGAGATTCCCCACGGTCGACGGCCCCACCTTCTCGCGCACACGCCCGGCAGCTCGCCGGTCCAGCCCGAGATCCGCTTCTGACCTGGGCATTTCCGGGTTTCGGCGGCGGAGCCGCCGGCCGACTCCGGACCGCCTGACCACCCCTCCGGGCAGCATGCACAACCTGTGGACAAACGTGTGGACCCCGTCCTCACGGAGGGACCGCGGCCGGCCGAGAGCCACCGTGTGCCCAGACCGGTCCACCCGGACGTGCCTGAGACCTGCCCGGCGGACGACCTTGATTGGAGGGGGAGCTCCCCCCATGAGCGACAGCGCCGGTGACACCGGACCCACCCAGCTCGACACCGTGTGGAGCGGTCTGGTCGAGGACCTGCCACCGAGCCAGCGCGCCTGGCTCGCCGGCAGTCGACCGGTGACCCTGCACGAGAGCACCGCGATCATCGCCGTCGCCGACGAGTTCACCCGCAACCAGATCGAGGGCCGGCTGCGCACCCGCCTCGAGGACGCGCTGGGCAACGCCTTCGACCGCCAGGTGCGGATCGCGGTCACCGTGGACCCGGAGCTCGGCGGCCTCGACCGGCCGGCGAGCGCCGCGCCCTACCGCGGCACCGGGGAGTACGGCGGAGCCGTCGACGCCCCGCCACCAGGTCCGGGGGCGCCCGGGCTGGACGGGGACGACGACCAGGACGACACGTCGATGAATCCCTATATCGATTTGTCGACAAATCCCCTGGATGTGCCGACGCCGGCTCGCTCACACACCGACCGGCCCACGGCCGGCAGCGTCATGGAGACGCGGCTCAACCCCAAGTACATCTTCGAGACGTTCGTCATCGGCTCCTCGAACCGCTTCGCGCACGCCGCGGCCGTCGCGGTCGCCGAGGCGCCGGGCAAGGCCTACAACCCGCTGCTGATCTACGGCGACTCCGGCCTGGGCAAGACCCACCTGCTGCACGCGATCGGGCACTACGTCCGCAGCCTGTTCAACGGCGCACGGGTCCGCTACGTCAGCTCGGAGGAGTTCACCAACGAGTTCATCAACGCGATCCGCGACGACCGGCAGGACCGGTTCAAGCGGCGCTACCGCGACGTCGACGTCCTCCTGATCGACGACATCCAGTTCCTGGAAGGCAAGATCCAGACCCAGGAGGAGTTCTTCCACACGTTCAACACGCTGCACAACGCGAACAAGCAGATCGTGATCACCTCCGACCGGGCCCCCAAGCGGCTCGAGGCACTCGAGGACCGGCTCCGCAACCGGTTCGAGTGGGGCCTGATCACCGACGTGCAGCCGCCGGACCTCGAGACCCGGATCGCGATCCTCCGCAAGAAGGCCGCGACCGAGCGGATGACGGCGCCGCCGGACGTGCTGGAGTTCATCGCCTCGAAGATCCAGACCAACATCCGCGAGCTCGAGGGCGCCCTGATCCGGGTCACCGCCTTCGCCAGCCTCAACCGGCAGCCGGTCGACCTGACCCTCGCCGAGATCGTGCTCAAGGACCTGATCCCCGAGGGCGGGGAGCCGGAGATCACCGCCGCGCTGATCATCGCGCAGACCGCCGCCTACTTCGGGCTGTCCATCGACGACCTGTGCGGCCCGAGCCGCAGCCGGGTGCTGGTCACCGGCCGGCAGATCTCGATGTACCTCTGCCGCGAGCTCACCGAGCTGTCGCTGCCCAAGATCGGCCAGCAGTTCGGCGGCCGCGACCACACCACGGTCATGCACGCCGACAAGAAGATCCGGCAGCTGCTCGCCGAGCGACGCAGTGTCTACAACCAGGTCACCGAGCTGACCAACCGGATCAAGCAGCAGGCCCGTCAGTCGTGACGTCCGGCCGGCCCCCGACGCCGGATCATGCGGCTCGATGCTGGGTCAGGGGTTGGGGACGGCCGTGTGGTTTTGTGTCATTCATCCGTGCACGGGCTGTGGACAACTGGGGACCGACCGACGCACGAACCCGGCTCGCCCCCAGGCCAGGCTGTTCGTCCCGACCGTCGTACACAGGCTGTCGGGACAGGAAAACCCGGGTTGACCTGCACAGACATGAGTTGTCCACAGTTTCCACCGCACCTGTTAACACTACGAACCTCTCCATGTCTCCGAATGACACAAACATCTCCCCACGCCTCGATCTGGGGACAACACGATTTCTGTCGTTCCGAAGGCATCACGAGTTCAGGACTCCCTCTGCCGCGGCCCACCGCCGCGTGGCAGGATGCACTCCCCGGACGAACACCGCGCCCCGCGCGGCCCGGCTCCCGACCCTGACCGCCGACCCTCGCAGCCCTGGAGGCGATTCCTCGTGAAGTTCACCGTCGAACGCGACGTGCTCGCCGACGCCGTTGCCTGGGCGGCCCGCAGCCTCCCGGTGCGGCCGAGCGTCCCGGTGCTGGCCGGGTTGCTGATCGAGACGGTCGAGGGCGGTGACGGCCTGCAGCTGTCCACGTTCGACTACGAGACCTCCGCGCGGGCCACGCTGCCGGCGTCGGTGCAGGACGAGGGCCGGGCCCTGGTGTCCGGCCGGCTGCTCGCGGACATCTGCCGCAGCCTCCCGAACAAGCCGGTCGAGATGACCATCGAAGGCGCGAAGGTGTCGCTGACCTGCGGCTCCGCGCGGTTCAGCCTGCAGACCATGCCGGTCGAGGAGTACCCCACCCTCCCCGACATGCCCCAGGCCACCGGCACGGTCCGCAGCGACCTGTTCGCCAACGCCGTCGCGCAGGCGGTGACCGCCGCCGGCCGCGACGACATGCTGCCGGTGCTCACCGGCGTGCGCCTCGAGATCGAGGGCTCCTCCATCTCGCTGCTCGCCACCGACCGGTTCCGGCTGTCGCTGCGCGAGCTGTCGTGGGACCCCGGCGCCACCGACGTGTCGGCGGCCGCGCTGGTCCCGGCCAAGGTGCTCGCCGACACCGCCAAGTCGCTGACCTCCGGCGCCGAGGTGACGATCGCGCTCGCCTCCTCCGGCGCGGGCGAGGGCATCATCGGCTTCGAGGGCGCCTCCGGCGGCGGCGTACGACGGACCACCACCCGACTCCTCGACGGCGAGTTCCCCAAGGTCCGCACGCTGTTCCCCGCCGAGCACGCGACCGTGGCGCGGGTCGACCGGGCCACCCTGGTCGAGTCGGTCAAGCGGGTCTCGCTGGTCGCCGAGCGCAACACCGCCGTCCAGCTGGCGTTCTCCGAGGGCGTGCTGACCCTCGACGCCGGCAGCGGCGACGAGGCGCTGGCCACCGAGCAGATCGAGGCCGCGGTGACCGGTGCGGACATCACCACCGGCTTCAACCCGCAGTTCCTGCTCGACGGTCTGACGGCCATCGAGGACCCGGTGGTCGAGCTGGCGTTCACGCAGGCGTCCAAGCCCGCGGTGATGTCCGGGGCGGACAGCCTCGACGGCGACGTGGACTCCGACTTCCGCTACCTCCTGATGCCCCGCAGACTGCTCTCCTGAGCCAGGCCTCCACCCGAGTAGCCTGCGAGACCAACGACACTCTCCCGGAGGGAGCGGCATGGACCTCGGTCTGATCGGCCTCGGCAAGATGGGCGGCAACATGCGCGAGCGGATCCGCCGCGCAGGTCACACGGTCGTCGGCTACGACCGCAACCCTGACGTCAGCGACGTCGAGAGTCTCGAGGCGATGGTCGAGGCGCTCCCCTCCCCCAAGGTCGTCTGGGTGATGGTGCCCGCCGGCGACCCGACCCGGGAGACCGTGAAGGCGCTCAACGAGCTGCTCTCCGAGGGCGACCTGATCGTCGACGGCGGCAACTCGCGCTGGACCGACGACCAGGCCAACGCCGCGTTCCTCTCCGACAAGGGCATCGGCTTCGTCGACTGCGGCGTCTCCGGCGGCGTGTGGGGTCTCGAGAACGGCTACGCGCTGATGGCCGGCGGCGACGCCGCCGACATCGCCAAGGTGCAGCCGATCTTCGACGCGCTCCGGCCCGAGGGCGAGTTCGGCTGGGTGCACGCCGGCAAGGTGGGCGCCGGGCACTTCTCCAAGATGGTTCACAACGGCATCGAGTACGCCATCATGCAGTCGTACGCCGAGGGGTGGGAGCTGCTCAAGGCGGTCGAGGAAGTCGACAACGTCACCGAGGTCTTCCGGTCCTGGCGTGAGGGCACGGTCATCCGGTCCTGGCTGCTCGACCTGCTGGTCGCCGCGCTCGACGAGGACGACGACCTGGCCAAGATCGCCGGCTACGCCGAGGACTCCGGCGAGGGCCGCTGGACCGTCGAGGCCGGCATCGACAACGCCGTCGCCACCCCCGCCATCACCGCGGCGCTCTACGCCCGGTTCGTGTCCCGCCAGGACGACAGCCCGGCCATGAAGGCGGTCGCCGCGATGCGCAACCAGTTCGGCGGCCACGCCACCCGCACCAGCGCGCCGCCCGGCGGCGACAAGTCCTAGCCCCACCCAGTGCACGTATCCCACCTGTCGCTCCACGACTTCCGCTCCTACCCCGAGGCCGAGGTCGCCCTCGGTCCGGGGGTGACCGCATTCGTCGGCCGCAACGGGCAGGGCAAGACCAATCTGGTCGAGGCCGTCGACTACATCGCCCGGCTGTCCTCGCACCGGGTGTCCGGTGACGCTCCGCTGGTCCGGTTCGGCGCCGACCACGCCGTGGTCCGGGCCGCCGTCGTCAAGGACGGCCGCGAGGCGGTGCTCGAGGTGCAGATCAACCCGGGCCGCTCCAACAAGGCCCGGGTGAACCGCTCCCCGCTCCCCCGTGCGCGGGAGCTGCTCGGCCTGGTCCGCACGGTGCTGTTCTCCCCCGAGGACCTCGCCCTGGTGAAGGGCGACCCGTCCGAGCGTCGCCGCTTCCTCGACGACCTGCTCGTCCAGCGGGCCCCGCGGTTCGCGGGCGTGCGCGCCGACTACGACCGGGTGCTCAAGCAGCGCAGCTCGCTGCTCAAGACCGCCGGCATCGCCCGGCGGCAGGGCCGCAGCGCCGACAGCGCGCTGTCCACGCTCGGCGTCTGGGACTCCCACCTCGCGCGCACCGGCGCCGAGCTGCTCGCCGCGCGGCTGATCCTCGTCGAGGAGCTGCGGCCGTACGTCGCCGCCAGCTACGAGGCGGTGGCCGAGGGCGCGACCCGCACCGACGCGACCATGTCCTACAAGCCGTCGTTCGAGCTCCCCGAGGGCGAGCCGGACCGCACCGTGCTGGCCGAGGCGCTGCTCGCGGAGGTGGAGCGTCGCCGCGACGACGAGATCGACCGTGGCCTGTCCCTGGTCGGGCCGCACCGCGACGACCTGACCCTGATGATCGGTCCGCTGCCGGTGAAGGGATACGCGTCCCACGGAGAGTCCTGGTCCATGGCGCTGGCACTGCGGCTGGCGTCCTACGACCTGCTCCGCGCGGCCGGCGACGACCCGATCCTGATCCTCGACGACGTGTTCGCCGAGCTCGACACCGAGCGCCGCGAGAAGCTCGCCGGCCTCGTCGCCGGTGCCGAGCAGGTGCTGGTCACCGCGGCGGTCCCCGACGACGTACCCGCGCAGCTCGCCGGCGCCCGCATCGACGTCGTCGACGGGAAGGTGCTTCCCGGTGTCGCCTGAGGACCGCCCCGACCAGCAGCCGGAACAGCAGCCGGACGAGCAGCCGGACCACGACGAGGGCGGCCTCGACCTGGCCCGGAGCATCGCCCGTTCGCTGGCCAAGCCCGGCGCCCGGCGCCGTACGTCGACGTCGGCTGGTGGCGCCTCGAAGTTCCGCCCGTCGAGCCGCCGTACGGACCCGAAGGCGTCGGGGGCGCACCCCGACGAGCGGGACCCGCAGCTGCTGGACTCGACGATCGGCCGGCTGATCGCCGACCAGGGCTGGGGCACCGACGTGCGGGTGCACGGCGTGTTCTCCCGGTGGGACGCGATCGTGGGCCGGGAGGTCGCGCAGCACGCCACCCCGGAGGCGTTCGGAGACGGGAAGCTGACCGTCCGCACCGACTCGACGGCCTGGGCGACCCAGATGAAGCTGCTCGCGCCGACGGTCGTGCGCCGCCTCAACGAGGAGCTCGGGGACGGCACGGTCACCGTCATCGACGTGCTCGGGCCGCACGGTCCGAGCTGGAAGCGCGGGCCTCGCTCGGTCCGTGACGGCCGCGGTCCGCGCGACACCTACGGCTGAGCGGAGCGGCGCCCAGGGCACGATCCACAGGCGGCCGCCAGGGGCGTTCTGAGGGGCCGGGGCCGGTATGGGGACCAGAACCTCCCCCTGCGCACCGCTCCTGACCACCCTTGGAGGCCGGGAATCGGTGTTCCTCGGGTCGGGACGCCCCCTCCGTCAGAGAGGCATCCCTCGGATTCGGGCTCTGGCGGGTATACTGACCGATGGTCGTTCCCCGTTCCGGGGCCGGCCTTCGTTATGTGTGCGCAGACGTGAAGAGGATGGCTCGTGGCCGACGAGATGCCCGCCGACACCCCCCCGACCAACAGCACCGACGACGCCCCTCCCGCCACCGACCTTCCCGCCGAGCTCGTGGCCAAGACCGCGGCCAAGCTCGCTCCGGTGAGCGAGGGCCATGCGGTCGAGGACGGCAAGTACGACGCCTCCGCGATCCAGGTGCTCGAGGGCCTCGAGGCGGTCCGCAAGCGCCCCGGCATGTACATCGGGTCCACCGGCGAGCGCGGCCTGCACCACCTCGTGTGGGAGATCGTCGACAACTCCGTCGATGAGGCACTGGCCGGCCACTGCGACCGGATCGTGCTGACCCTGCTCGCCGACGGCGGCGTCCGCGTCGAGCGACAACGGCCGCGGCATCCCGACGGACACCGCCCCCGGCCAGGACCTTCCCGCGGTGACGATGGCGCTGACGATGCTGCACGCCGGCGGCAAGTTCGGCGGTGGCGGCTACAAGGTGTCCGGTGGTCTGCACGGCGTGGGTGTCTCGGTCGTCAACGCCTTGAGCACCCGGCTCGAGGTCGACGTCCGCAACCGCGGCCACCACTGGCTGCAGTCGTTCAGCCTCGGCGAGCCCGACGCCCCGCTGGCGCAGGGCGCCGCGTTGACCGTCGACGAGGAGACCGGCACGACGGTCACCTTCTGGCCGAGCGCCGACATCTTCGAGACGACGACGTACTCCCTCGAGACGATCACCAACCGGATCCGCGAGTACGCCTTCCTCAACAAGGGTCTCGAGATCGTGATCCGCGACGAGCGCCCGCAGACCGCCGAGATCGACGACGCGATCGCCGCCGACGCCGAGAGCGCCGCGGCCGAGCTGGAACCGGTGCGCGACCCGGGTCGCCGCTCCGAGGGCGGCATGATCGAGCGTTCGTTCAAGTACGACCGCGGCCTGGTCGACTACGTCGAGCACCTCAACCGGTCCAAGACCCACGCGCACCCGACGGTCATCGAGTTCGAGGCCGAGCTGCCCGACAGCGGGATGAGCCTCGAGATCGCGATGCAGTGGAACACCACCTTCTCCGAGTCGGTGCACACCTTCGCCAACACCATCAACACCCACGAGGGCGGCACGCACGAGGAGGGCTTCCGGTCGGCGCTCACCTCCCTGGTCAACAACTGGGGCCAGGAGTGGAACCTCATCAAGAAGTCCGAGGACCGCGTCTCCGGTGACGACGTTCGCGAGGGCCTCACCGCAATCGTGTCGATCAAGCTCGGCGAGCCGCAGTTCGAGGGGCAGACCAAGACCAAGCTCGGCAACACCGAGGCCAAGGGCTTCGTGCAGCGCGTGGTCAACGAGCAGCTCGGGGCGTGGTTGGAGAAGAACCCGGCGGAGGGTCGCGACATCGTCCGCAAGGCGCAGGCCGCGGCGTCCGCCCGGATCGCTGCCCGCAAGGCGCGCGACCTGGCCCGCAGCCGCAAGGGCCTGCTGGGTGGCGGGGGTCTCCCCGGCAAGCTCAGCGACTGCCAGTCGACCAACCCCGCCGAGTGCGAGGTCTTCATCGTCGAGGGCGACTCGGCCGGCGGCTCCGCACGCCAGGGCCGTGACCCGCGGGTGCAGGCGATCCTGCCGATCCGCGGCAAGATCCTCAACGTCGAGAAGGCCCGCCTCGACAAGGTGCTCGCCAACACCGAGGTCCAGGCGATCATCTCGGCGCTGGGCACCGGCATCCACGAAGAGTTCGACATCGACAAGTGCCGCTACCACAAGATCGTGCTGATGGCCGACGCCGACGTCGACGGCCACCACATCAACACCCTGCTGCTGACGCTCCTGTTCCGCTTCATGCGCCCGCTGATCGAGCACGGCTACGTCTACATGGCGCAGCCGCCGCTCTACCGGCTCCGCTGGAACAAGCCGCACGAGCACGAGTTCGTCTACTCCGACGCGGAGCGCTCGGCGCTGCAGGCGGCCGGGCTCGAGTCAGGCAAGAAGCTGCCGAAGGAGAACCCGGTGCAGCGCTACAAGGGCCTCGGCGAGATGAACGCCGAGGAGCTGTGGGAGACCACGATGAACCCGGACCAGCGGCTGATGCTGCAGGTGACGCTCGAGGACGCGGCGCAGGCTGACGAGATCTTCTCGGTGCTGATGGGAGAGGACGTCGAGCAGCGGCGGTCCTTCATCCAGCGCAACGCCAAAGACGTCCGCTTCCTCGACATCTGATCAGCGCACGCACCTCCCGACGCTCATACCGGAAGTGACACATGACTGAGAACACCACCGACGGCACCGTGCCTCCCCTCGGCGGACGGATCGAGCCCGTCGAGCTGCAGACGTCGATGCAGCGGGCCTACATCGACTACGCGATGGCCGTCATCGTCGGGCGCGCGCTGCCCGACGTACGCGACGGGCTCAAGCCGGTGCACCGCCGCGTCCTCTACGCCATGTACGACGGCGGCTACCGTCCCGACCGCGGCTTCAGCAAGTGCTCGCGCGTCGTCGGTGACGTGATGGGTCAGTACCACCCGCACGGCGACACCGCCATCTACGACACCCTGGTGCGGCTCGCGCAGCCGTGGGTGATGCGGGCGCCCCTGGTCCACGGTCAGGGGAACTTCGGGTCGCCGGGCAACGACTCCGCGGCTGCGATGCGCTACACCGAGTGCCGGATGGCACCGCTCGCGCTGGAGATGGTGCGCGACATCCAAGAGGACACCGTCGACTTCCAGCCCAACTACGACGGCCGCTCGCAGGAGCCGACGATCCTGCCGGCGCGCTACCCGAACCTCCTGGTCAACGGGTCGGCCGGTATCGCGGTCGGGATGGCGACCAGCATCCCGCCGCACAACCTGCGCGAGGTCGCCGACGGCGCGCAGTGGGCGCTGGAGCACCCCGACGCCACCCGCGAGGAGCTGCAGGACGCCCTGGTCGAGCGGATCAAGGGCCCCGACTTCCCCAACGGCGCGCTGATCGTCGGCCGCGAGGGCATCGAGCAGGCCTACCGCACCGGGCGCGGGTCGGTGACCCAGCGCGCGGTCATCGAGATCGACGAGGACGCCAAGGGCCGCACCTGCCTGGCGATCACCGAGCTGCCCTACATGGTCAACCCGGACAACCTCGCGCTCAAGATCGCGGAGCTCGCCGACAACGGCAAGGTGCAGGGCATCGCCGACGTGCGCGACGACTCGTCCGGCCGGACCGGCCAGCGCCTGGTCGTCGTGCTCCGGCGTGACGCCGTCGCGCGCGTGGTGCTCAACAACCTGCTCAAGCACACCGAGCTGCAGACCAACTTCAGCGCCAACATGCTGGCGCTGGTCGACGGGGTGCCGCGCACCCTGACCATCGACCAGTTCATCAGCAACTGGGTCACCCACCAGATCGAGGTCATCCAGCGGCGGACCCGCTTCCGGCTGCGGGAGGCCGAGGAGCGCGCCCACATCCTGCGCGGACTGGTCAAGGCGCTCGACATGCTCGACGAGGTCATCGCGCTGATCCGGCGCTCGCCCGACGTCGACGAGGCCCGCGAGGGGCTGATGGCGCTGCTCGAGGTCGACGAGATCCAGGCCCGGGCGATCCTCGACATGCAGCTGCGTCGGCTCGCGGCCCTCGAGCGGCAGAAGATCATCGACGACCTGGCCAAGATCGAGGCGCTGATCGCCGACCTCGAGGACATCCTCGCGAGCGAGGCCCGGCAGCGCGAGATCATCGGCGAGGAGCTCACCGAGATCGTCGAGAAGTACGGCGACGAGCGTCGTACCCAGTTCATCGCGGCCGACGGCGACCTCTCGATGGAGGACCTGATCCCCGACGAGGACCTCGTCGTGACGATCACCCGCGGCGGCTACGCCAAGCGCACCAACGCCGCGCTCTACCGGACCCAGAAGCGCGGCGGCAAGGGCGTGCGCGGCGCGACCCTGCGCGGCGACGACGTGGTCGAGCACTTCATGGCGACCAGCAACCACCACTGGCTGCTGTTCTTCACCACCGCCGGCCGGGTCTACCGCACCAAGGCCTACAACCTCCCGGAGGCGTCGCGCGACGCCAAGGGCGGTCACGTGGCCGGGCTGCTGTCCTTCCAGCCCGACGAGAACATCGCGCAGGTGCTGGCGATCCGCGACTACGAGCAGGCGCCGTACCTCGTGCTGGCCACCCGCAACGGCCTGGTCAAGAAGACCCGGCTCGGCGACTACAACAGCCCGCGCCAGGCCGGCGTCATCGCGATCAACTTCCGCGAGGACGACGACGCCCTGATCGGCGCGGAGCTGGTCGACGAGGGCGACGACATCCTGCTGGTCTCCCGCAAGGGCCAGGCGATCCGGTTCCGGGCCGACGAGTCGCAGCTGCGGCCGATGGGCCGGGCGACCTCGGGTGTCACCGGCATGAAGTTCCGTGACGGTGACGAGCTGCTCTCGATGTCCGTGATCCGCGCCGCGCAGGTCGCGGCCGAGGAGGCCGCGCAACAGTCCGCGCAGCAGGCCGGCGAGTCCACCGAGGCCGGTGCGCTGCCGGGGGTCCAGGAGCAGTACGTCTTCACGATCACCGACGGCGGCTTCGCCAAGCGCTCCCGGATCTCCGACTACCGCCTGCAGTCGCGGGGCGGTCTCGGCATCAAGGCCATGAAGCAGGACGGCGAGCGGGGCAGCCTGGTCGGCGCGTTCATCGTGGTCGAGGGCGACGAGGTGCTGGCGATCAAGCAGTCGGGCCAGGTGACCCGCAGCGCGATCGACGAGCACCTCCGTCCGACCGGTCGCGACACCAAGGGTGTCCGGTTCGTGGGCGTCAACGAGCGTGACTCCGTGGTCGTCGTGGCCCGCAGTGTCGAGCGGGCTCCGGAGATCGACGAGGCCGTCGAGGAGGCGGTCGAGGCGGCCGGTGAGGCGGGCGACTCGGGTTCTGCGGCAACGGATGCGACAATCGAGAGCGGGGCACCGGTCGACGGCGGCTCGGAGCCGACTGACGAGACCGACGCACCCAGCACAGATGACCCGGAGAACGAGGAGTCCTGATGGCCGATCGACGTGCCGACGACACGCCGCTGGCGCCACGACGCACGCTCTCGGGACCGTCCCACGCGTCGGATGCGAACGGCGACACCGGCAAGCGCCCGCTGTCGGAGCGAGTGTCGAACGCGGTGGCCGCGGCCGGCAGCGCCGTCCAGCAGGCCGCGAGCTCGTCGGCCGCCAACCGGTCCTCGGGCTCCGGCGGCTCGACCCGCTCGTCGTCCACCGGCAGCAGCCGTACGTCGACCACGTCGGTCACCCGCCCGGCCGGGGCCACCCCCCGTCCGCGCGGCACCCGGCGGGCCCGGCTGCGGTTGGTGCACCTCGACCCGTGGTCGGTGATGAAGACATCGTTCCTGCTCTCGATCGCCTTCGGCATCGTGACCGTCGTCGCGGTCGCGGTGGTCTGGTCGGTGCTCGGCGCGGCCGGCGTGTGGGACTCGATCAACCAGACGGTGAGCGACGTCCTGGGCGGCGACTCGGCGCAGAACTTCGACGTGCAGAACTACGTCGGCACCAGTCGCGTGCTCGGCTTCACCATGATCGTCGCGGTCGTCGACGTCGTACTCATCACTGCGATCTCGACGCTCGGCGCCTTCCTCTACAACCTCGCCGCGGCCCTGCTGGGCGGGGTCGAGGTGACCCTCGCCGAGGACGAGCGCTGAGCCCGTCGACCACCACTGATCCTGGTTTGGGCGGCGTCGTGACGATGGGGTAATCTCTCCCGTCGGCTCGCTCCGCGCAGCCACCCGGGCCTATAGCTCAGACGGTTAGAGCGCTTCCCTGATAAGGAAGAGGTCAGAGGTTCAAGTCCTCTTAGGCCCACCACCACAACACCCCCGATGACCAGCAGCAACACGGTCAGCGGGGGCTTTGTCTTTCCCGTCGAAACTCGCGCGCGGGAGCAGACGACCATGGATCGCTGCTTGCGCGCCTTCATCCGAAGCGGATGATGCGTCCCCGGTCGTGTGGTCCCTAGCGTGCTGCAGAGTGATTCGGCGTCGACCGTAGCGTCTCAGTGGCTGTTGAGACCTGCGCCGACATGAACCGCGGTGAACCGCTGGCTACGGGGATAGACCGGAATCACGCGGTACTCCAGGACTGAGGCGGAGTGATGCGAATGTCAGCCAGTGAGGTGTCCCGGCAGTCAGTGCAGATCAACAGGGGCGTCCTGGTCAGCGGAGCCGTGCTGGTCGGGGTCGGTGGACTGTTGGGAGCCACGGGTGTCCTTCTCGGCACGTACGCGATTCTGTCGGCGACCCGGCAGTGGATGAAGCAGCTTGAGACACCCCCCAGCGAGATGGCTGCGCAGAGGCTGCACCAGGCGAAGCTGGCCACCGCCGCGGCCGCCGACGCGTGGCGGGCACAGGGTAAGTCCAAAGCGGGAGCGTGACCCGGTTCCCCGGACATTCCCCGGAGACGGGGCCTGTGGGTGCCTTCGAGCCGACGGCCCGATCCTGCCCCGCTGTCCACCAACCTCTCCGGCGGCCGGTGGTGGGTGCTCTCACCCTCCGGGGCACGGGTGACCATGACCCCTCCCCTCCGCTGGCACCTCGAGCGGCGGGAGCGGCGGCTACTGAGCCACGTCTCGACGGCCGAGCCGGATCGTAGGGACAAGGCAGGGCCGGTCGCCCATCCTCCACCGGGGATGAGGACGGCCGGCCAATCGGCTCCTAACGTCGCTGCTGGTGCTGACCTTTGTCAGCCGATTCGGGTGCGAGAGGACCGGTGCGATGACCGACGAGATCGAGCTGGGGCCCGTCGACTACTTCGTCGTCGAGTTCCCGGGAAACAAGATGACGGGTGAAGGACTGCCGCTCCTCGTCGACCTCGTGGACCGCGGGATCGTCCGCATCCTCGACCTGGAGTTCATCCGCAAGGACGCGGACGGCACGATCACCGGGTTCGAGATCGCCGACTTCGACGGCGACGGGAAGCTGGACCTCGCGGTGTTCGACGGCGCGTTCTCCGGGCTCCTCGACCAGGACGACCTCGCCAAGGCGGGAGCGCTCATCGAGCCCGGCAGCTCCGCCGGCATCGTCGTGTACGAGAACCGGTGGGCCGCTCCCTTCATCGGCGCACTGCGCCGAGGCGGTGCCCAGCTCGTGGCCAGCGGCCGGGTCCCGGTCGAGGACCTCATCAGCGCGCTCGACGAGGTCGAGGCCGCGCGCTAAGCCCGTCTCCAGCGACTCAGGAAGGATCCGCCACCATGCCACGACTGCTCCGTACGGTCGCCCGCACCGCCGTGATCGCCGGCACCGCGACCACCGTCTCGAACCGGGTGTCGCGTCGCCAGGGGAACCGCTGGGCGGCCCAGGAGGCGCAGGAAGCCCCGCCGCCCGAGGAGGACGCGCCTCCCCCACCCGCTCAGGCCGCCCCTGACAAGATCGAGATGCTCACGCAGCTCGGCAAGCTGCACGCCGACGGCACGCTGACCGACGAGGAGTTCGCGGCCGAGAAGGCGAAGATCTTGGGCTGACCCCGGTTTGGTACGCCGGTCGGCCCGCCGACGCCGACCCAGGCGCACCAGCCACGCGAGACCCCGTCCGGCGTATGCCGGGCGGGGTCTTCGCGTCCCGCACCCAGACCGTCTCGTTTGACACGGTTTGCGCGCCTTCCCCCGACCGGCGGGGAGGGGTCGACGCGGAAGGCCACACTGACCCTGGAGAAGGGCCGCAACCTGATCCTGGTGACCGGCGCCGGCACCAACACCGGCACCAGCACCCGAGGGCCCGTCCACCTGGACAGCATCAGCGTCGGCTGAGCCGGACCGCTCCGGGACTCATTCGGCGGCGACGTCGGCCAGCACGGCCCGGCTCTTGCCGGCGCCCTTGGCGGCGTACATCGCGCCATCGGCCTGCCGCAGCAGCAGCTGGGCCGTGCTCTCGCGGTCCGCCGCGGCCTCGGGGTCGCCGGCGGGGACGGTGCTGCGGGTGCGCGGCGCCGTGGTGCGGCGCTCCGCCGGCGGCGGGGCGGTCCCCTGGTGGTGCGCGATGCCGACGCTGATCGACGTACGCACCTCCCGGCCCGCCACCTCGACCGGCTCGGTCATCGCGGCGACCACCCGGTCGGCGACCTGGACGGCATCGCCGCTGTCCTCGAGCAGGATGGCGAACTCGTCACCGCCGAGCCGGGCGACGGTGTCGGTGGCGCGGACGCAGTCAAGCAGCCGGTCGGCGACCCGCTTCAGCAGGACGTCGCCCGCCTCGTGGCCGAGCTCGTCGTTGACATGCTTGAAGTCGTCGAGGTCGCAGAACAGCACGCTGACCGTGGCCTCGGGATGCAGCAGCGCCCGGTCGAGCCGGTCCGCGAACAGCACCCGGTTGGCCAGCCCGGTGAGCGCGTCGTGCAGCGCCTGGTGCTGGAGCTGGTCGCGGGCGTCGCCGAGGGCGACGAGCAGCCGCTGGTTGTCGCTCATCGCGAGGAACTGCCTGGTCAGCACCACCAGCACGAGCGCGACGCCGAGCAGCAGGTCGGTCGTGGGGGTCTTCGGCGCCCGGATCAGGCTGATGCACAGGACGGTGCCGGCGGCGACCAGCGGGAGGTACGGCAGCACCAGCCGCACCAGCGAGGAGCGTCCGGCAACCTTCGGCCCGGTGAGCGCGGAGTGGGTGCGGGTCGACGGTGCGGACTGCCGGCGGACCGACCACCCGGCGGCGCCGACGAACAGAAAGCCGATCACCCAGCCGCTGCTGACCGTGTCCGCCGAGGAGTAGCGCTCCAGGCTGACCAGGTAGACGTACGCGCTGTCCGCGAACGCCAGGCCGCCGAGGCCGACGGTGAGGATCGCGAGGGTGGTGCGCTCGGAGGAGTCGCCCCGGGCGAGCGCCATCAGCACGAGGGTGCCGAGGACCAGGTCGCCGATCGGGTAGGCCAGCGACAGGCTCAGCGAGAACCAGCCGTCGCCGCCTTCCGCCACCACCGAGCCGAGGGTCGTCACCCAGGACAGCACCAGCAGCGAGCCCGCGATGATCATCCCGTCGAGCAGGTCCCGTCCGCGGGCCACGAGCTCCGAGGACTGGCTGCCGAGCCAGATGACCAGACCGACCGCGGAAGCGACCGGGAACAGCAGGAAGCCGACGTCGGCCAGCGACGGGAACGGCACCTCCTGGCCGAGCACCACCTCGTAGTAGCTCCACACGAGCTGGCCGGCCGCCCACGCCCCGGTCCCGATCGAGAGCCACCGCCACGCACGGCGGCGGTGGTCCGTCGTACGACGGGAGGCAACCGCGCACCCGGCCGAGGCGAGGGCCGCCGCGAGCAGCTGCCCCCCGTTGCTGACCACGAGCACGGCGGTGTCGCTCATCGCGGGGATCCGGAGCACAACGACGAACGCGACGCCGAGCAGCGTCGCGCCGGTGACAAGTACCCAGGTGCGCATGGCTCCCTCCCCTTCCGGAAAGGGTGACACGCAGTCGTGGGTGATTTAGGCGTCTTGCCCATTTCCTCACCGACCCTTTGCCGTCGGGCGCTGGTCGGGAGCAGCGCCCCGGATTGGTACAGTCATCCGTCGCAGACCCGGAAAGGAACCCCCGATGAAGAAGCTCGTCATCATCGCCCTCGCGGCCGCCGCCGCCGTCTTCGCCAGCAGGAAGGCCAAGTCCGGCCAGCACGAGCAGGCCCTCTGGGCCGAGGCGACGGACAACGTCAGCCGTTCCTGACCGCCCTGCTCACCGGGGGCCATGGCGCAATTGGTAGCGCACCTGCTTTGCAAGCAGGGGGTTAGGGGTTCGAGTCCCCTTGGCTCCACTCCAGTTCAGAGCCCTTTTCCGTGTCCGGGAGAGGGGCTCTTGCGCGTCGTACCCCAGAAAAGTACGGCGGTGGTCCTCAGGTCGAGCGCGACCAGGAGCGAGGCACAGGTCCGCCCAGTGGCATGAGCGAGATGACTGGTGGGCCGCACCGGACAACGGCGACGAGGGCAGCGGCACCGAGCTCTACACGTTCGAGGCGGCCGTCGTCAAGCCCGCGGGCTGACCCCGGCTCAGGGCTCGACGCGCGAGGTGCCCGGCTCGCCGTGGAACAGCGTCTCTGCCTTGCCGGACAGCGCGCGGTGCCCGCCGTCCACCGCCACCCGGTTGCGGCCGAGCCGCTTGGCCTCGTAGAGCGCCTTGTCGGCCTGGTCCACCAGGCCGGTGTAGTGCGCCATCGTGGAGTGCCGCGCGGCGACGCCGGCCGAGGTGGTGACGGTCAGGTCGGGATGGTCCTCCAGGGCGATGCCCGCGACCGCCGTACGCAGCCGCTCGGCCGCCGCCTCGGCGTCCTCGAGGCCGGTCTCCCGCAGGAGCACGGCGATCTCCTCGCCGCCGTAGCGGTAGGCGGTGTCCGTGGAGCGCAACGCGTGGCCGATGGCGACCGCGACCTCGCGGAGCACCTGGTCGCCGAGCAGGTGGCCGTGCTCGTCGTTGAGCCGCTTGAAGTGGTCGAGGTCCATCATCACCAGGCTCATCGGCCGGCCGTAGCGGCGGCAGCGCTCCCACTCGGTGTCGATGTCGTGCTCGAAGCGGCGCCGGTTCGGCAGGTGGGTGAGGCCGTCCATCTCGGCCTGCTCGCGGGCGGTGCTGTGCAGGTGCGCGGACTCGAGGGCGGCGGCCGCGGTGGACAGCAGGGACGACAGCACCTGCTCGGTGTCCTCGTCGACGATCGGGGTGGCCACCTCGAGCACCGCGGTGACCATGCCGGCCAGCACCAGCGGGTAGGCCCGCCGGTCGCCGACGGTGATCGGCAGCGCGTCGGCGGCGGCGGTGAGTACGACGCTCGGCGGCGTCATGCTCGGGGGCGCGTCGGCGCCGTGCGGGTCCGAGCTGCGATGCGTGACGTGGAACTCGTGGTCGCCGCCGCGCAGCCACAGGGTGGTGCTCGTGCCCAGCAGCTCGGCGGCGGCCGTGGTCACCGTGCTCGAGACGTACCGGATGCTCAGGCTGCCGGCGATCTCGCGGCCCACCCGGACGACGGTCTCGAAGCGGTTCGCCAGGAACGCCAGCCGGATCTCCCGCTCGGTCGCCTCCGTGCCCGCCTCGTCGAGCTCGGTGGCCAGCTTGCCCAGCGCGGTGCCGATCTCGGCGAGCTCGGGGACCGAGGTCGTCGCGGCCCTGGCGGTGAGGTCACCACCCCGCAGCCGGCCGATGGTCTGGTGCAGGTCCTCGATCGGGACCAGCACGGCGTCCTGCAGGCGCCGGCGCCGGCGCACGGTGACCGCCCCGGACGCGCCGAGGAGCAGGAGGTAGCTGGCGAAGACCGCGATGAGCGCTGCGTTCTGCGTCTCGAGCGCCTCGGTGCGCCGGTCGCGGATCGCGGTGGTGCTGACCAGGTCCTTGACGCGGTAGGTGTCGAAGAGCGCCTTGCCCTCGAGCAGGAACCGGGTCAGCGTGCCGTCGGCGCGCTGCGCGTCGGTGAACGTCTTGCCGGCGGCCTCGGTCGCCCAGGTCTGCCACTGCTGCCGGGCGAGCAGGGTGGCCAGCACCCGGTCGGTGACGTCGGAGCTGTTGCGGACGTCGTGGAGCAGGCCGGAGACCGCCTCGGTGGCGTTCTTGCGACCGTCCTCGTAGGGCTCGAGGAAGACGCTGTCGCCGGTGGCGAGCCAGCCGCGCAGTCCGGTCTCCTGGTCCAGCATCGCCTCGTGGATGTCGCGCGCCTCCTTGGCGAGCTGCACGTAGTTGGCCAGCCGCGGCTGGCTCACCAGGATCAGGTAGCCGGAGGTGGCGAGGCTGAGCACGAGGACCGACAGCAGCACGCCGACCGTGAACCGGTGGCTGCGCTGCAGCTGGTCCACCAGCCCGAGGGCTCGGTGCGGCTTCCTTGCCACGGTGCTCTCGCCTCTGCTCGACGACGGCAGAACCTCGTGCGTCCCCCGAGATCTGCTCGGGTCGAATTTACCGAACGTATGCGTGTCCTGCGTGCTTTCGCCCGGTTTCTGCAAGGGCGGGTCCATCGTCGCCCGGCGCCGGCTCCCGTGGGGCGCGACCGTACGCTCGGAGGGTGTCCGTCACCCCGCTGCTCGCGCCTCGGCTGTGGGGTCTGCACGCGTTGGCGGTGCTGGCGACGACGGCGGCCGTGCTCCTCGGCGTGTGGCAGTACGACGCGTGGAGCAGCAGCCGCGAGGACCAGGCGGCGGCCCGCGCGCAGGCTCCTGCGAAACCGCTGGCACGGGTGATGTCGGCCGACGACCCGTTCCCCGGCGAACGGGGTGGGTCAGCCGGTCGAGCTGTCCGGTCGGTGGCTGCCGGGCTCGACGGTCTACGTCGAGGACCGTGAGCTGAACGGCCGCCGCGGCGTCTGGGCGGTCACCCCGGTGGCGGTGTGCGACGGCGGCGCGTCCTGTCGTACGGCGCCGGCCGTGCTCGTCGTACGCGGCTGGGCGCCGACCGTCGGGGACGCGCCGGCCGCACCGACCGGCCGGGTCGACGTGACCGGGTGGCTGCAGCCGGGCGAGGGCTCCGGCACCACCGACCCGGACCCGACCGACGACGTGATCCCCGAGCTGCGGATCGCGGACGCCATCCAGCACGTCGACCAGGACCTCTACGGCGGCTACGTGATGGCGAAGCGGCCAACGCCCGGGCTCACCGCGGTCACCCCCGCGTCGCTGCCCAAGGCGTCGACGTTCACCGCGGTGCGCAACCTGCTCTACGCGGTGGAGTGGTGGGTGTTCGGTGGGTTCGCGGTGTTCCTCTGGTGGCGCTGGTGCCGCGACGAGCTCGAGCGGCAGCGGACCCGGCCGCCCGACGAGGTGAGCCAGGTCACCGGAGTAGCCTCGGGCGCGTGAAGAACGCCCTGCTCCGCTACCGCGTGATGGCCAACGTCGTGGGCGTGCTGCTCATCGTGCTGATCCTCGTCGGTGTCCCCCTGAAGTACCTCACCGAGGAGGGCACCTCCCTCCAGCAGACCGGCGAGTGGATCACGACCTACCTCGGCATCGCGCACGGCTGGCTCTACATGATCTTCCTGGTCACGGCCTTCCTGCTCTCCCGCAAGGCCCGCTGGAGCATCGGCTTCACCATCGTCACCCTGCTGTGCGGCACCGTGCCGATCCTGTCGTTCTGGGCCGAGCACCGCGCCACCGCCGCGGTCCGGGCGCAGCAGGCGCGACGCACCGCAGCCCGTCGGCGCCTGAGCGCCGCCCGATGGCCGATACCGCGTTCGTCCTCGGCGGCGGCGGCCTGCTCGGTGCGGTCGAGGTCGGCATGCTCCGCGCGCTCCTGGAGGCGGGCGTCCGGCCGGACCTGATCGTCGGCACCTCGGTCGGCGCCCTCAACGGCGCGCTCGTCGCGACCGACCCGGAGCCGCGGGTCGTCGACCGGCTGGTCCGGCTCTGGGAGAGCGCGGCCAGCAGCGGCGAGGTGTACGGCGACGGGGCGGTGCGCCAGGTCACCCGGGCCGTCCGCACCGGCACCCACCTGCACTCGGCCAAGCCGCTGCGCGACCGGCTGGCCCAGGAGCTCGGCGACCTCACCTTCGCCGAGCTCGCCGTGCCGTTCCAGTGCTGCGCGGCCAGCATCGAGCGGGCGGCCGAGCACTGGTTCACCACCGGCCGGGTCACCGACGCCGTGATGGCCTCCGCCGCGGTGCCCGGCCTGCTGCGGCCGGCGCGGGTGGACGGCGAGCACTACCTCGACGGCGGCATCGTGAACTCCATCCCGGTCGGCCGGGCCGTCGAGTGCGGCGCCACGACCGTGTTCGTGCTCCAGGTCGGTCGCGTGGACCGGCCGCTGTCGGTGCCGACCAAGCCGTGGGAGGTGGCCCGGGTGTCGTTCGAGATCGCCCGCCGGCACCGGTTCCACCGGGAGATGGCCGAGCTGCCCGCGCACGTCACCGCGCACGTGCTGCCGACCGGCGGCGGTGACGACCGGCGCGACGACTCGCTGCTGTCCTACCGGGACTTCGCGGCGGTGATGCGCCGCATCGACCGGGCGTACGACGCGTCGTCGGCCTACCTCGCGGAGCACCTGTGACCGGCTGGTTCCGGCGGCTCGTCGTCGCCCCGGCCGTCATCGCCCTGACCGTCACGATCCTGAGCACGATCCCGCTCTGGCTGCTGGCCGCGACGATCCTCTCGCCCGTCGTACCGGGGCGGCTGCGGCCGCTGCGCCTGCTCTCGCTGCTGCTCATGCACCTGGTGCTGGAGAGCCTGCTGCTGGTGGAGCTCTTCGGGCTGTGGATCGCCTCCGGCTTCGGGGTGTTCATCCGGCGGCCGTTCTTCGAGCGGATCCACTACGACCTCGTGCAGGCCTACCTCGTGGTGTTCTTCCGGGAGGCCCGGCGCGTGGTCCGGCTCAAGATCGTCACCGAGGGCGCGGCCCCGGACGCCTACCCCGGCGAACCGCTGCTGGTGTGCTGCCGGCACGCAGGACCGGCCGACTCGTTCACGCTGATGTACGCCCTCATGCACTGGTACGGCCGCGAGCCCCGCGTCGTCCTCAAGGACACCCTCGCCTGGGACCCGGCCATCGACGTCATCCTCAACCGGCTGCCCAACCGGTTCGTCTCGCCGAACCGCGGGAAGCGCGGCGACGACAGCCTCGAGCGGCAGGTCGGCGAGCTGGCCCGCAACCTCGACGAGAACGACGCGTTCGTGATCTTCCCGGAGGGCGGCAACTTCACCCCGGAGCGACGGCAGCGCAGCATCGACAAGCTGCGCCGGCTCGGGCTCGAGGCGATGGCCCGCCGGGCCGAGCGGATGGAGAACGTGCTGGCCCCGCGGCCGGGCGGCCTGCTCGCGGCGCTCGACGCCGCCCCCGAGGCCGACGTCATCCTGGTCGCGCACACCGGCCTCGACCACCTGCTGTCCGTCCGGGACATCTGGCGCGAGCTGCCGATGGACAAGCAGATCATCATGCGCTGGTGGCGGGTGCCCCGCGCGGAGATCCCCGACGACCGGGACGCGCGGATCGAGTGGCTCTACTCCTGGTGGGAGCAGATCGACACCTGGGTCGAGGAGCACCGGCCGGTCGACCTGCCGCCGCGCTTCCGCCGCCGCCGCGCCGCGGTCTGAGGCCCGGACAGCACACGGCCCCGGCCACCTCGCGGTGACCGGGGCCGAAGCGTGCGTGTCCTACTTCTTGCGTGACGTCGATCTCCTCGACCGGCTTGTCCGGGGTCGTCGCGTCGTGCGGCACGTCGGTCGCGTCCGAGGCCGCCTCGGCCGGGTCGGAGGCCGCGCTGTCGTCCGGCGTCGCGTCGGCGCGGTGGGCGCCCTCACCGGCGACCGGGCCACCCGCGGGCGGCGGGGTCGGCGCCGGCGGCGGCGTGTAGGAGGACTGCCAGGTGGTCGTCGGCTGCTTGCCGCCGAACTTCTTGTACGCCGCGAAGCCCAGCCCGCCGAGGCCGAGCAGCACCAGCAGCTTGCGGCCGCGGTGCTTCTTCTGCGGCGCCTCGATCTCGCCCTTCAGGGCGGCGGCCACGGCCTTGCCGCGCTTCCTGGTCTCGTCGCGGACGTCCTCGGTGGCCTCGTCGACGCTGGCCAGGGCCGCGGTCAGCACCGGCAGCACGGTCTCGCTGAACTTGTCGCGCGCGTCCGAGACGTACGGGCGCGGCCTTGTCGCCGCGCGTCGGCGACGTACGGCGCCGCCTTGTCCCGCGCGTCGTGCAGCACGGGCACGGCCTTGTCGCGGGCCTCGGTCAGCACCGGCACCGCGCGGTCGCGGGCGTCGATGAGCACCGGGACGGCCTTGTCGCGGGCGTTCTCGACGTGCGGCGCCAGCGTGCCTGCGAGGTCACTCGCCTGCTCGCGGAGCTGCTCGCGCAGTGTCTTCTTCTTGCCCATGGTCGAGAGGTCCTCTCTTCGCCAGTCATCAAAACGGCAGGTCGTCAGGCTGCTCGTGCCCGTTCTCCGCACGATCATGCCCGCATCGCCGCGACGATCAAACCCCGGGGGCGACCCGCGAGACGGCACCGGCGGCAGGCGTACGACGCACCGGTTGGCCGACGTGCGAGGATCGGTGGGTCCACAGAAACACAGCAGTTCGACTGAGAGGCGGCGTGGTGTCCGAGACCTACGCGACGTTGAAGACCAACCGGGGTGACATCGTCATCCACCTGTTCCCGAACCACGCGCCGAAGACCGTGCAGAACTTCGTCGGCCTGGCCGAGGGCACCCAGGACTACCAGGTCCCCGAGACCGGCAAGAAGTCTCCGGAGCGGTTCTACGACGGCCTCGGCTTCCACCGGATCATCGACAACTTCATGATCCAGGGCGGCTGCCCGCTCGGCACCGGCACCGGCGGTCCCGGCTACACCTTCAAGGACGAGTTCCACCCGGAGCTGCAGTTCGACCGCAAGTACCTCCTCGCGATGGCGAACGCCGGCCCGGGCACCAACGGCTCGCAGTTCTTCATCACCACCGCCGAGACGCCGTGGCTGAACAACCGGCACACGATCTTCGGCGAGGTGGAGGACGAGGAGTCCCGCAAGGTCGTCGACGCGATCGGCAACAGCGCGACCGGTCCCGGCGACCGCCCCAAGGAGCCCGTCGTCATCGAGACCGTCCAGGTCGAGCAGCGCTGACCTTCTCCCGGCACCGATGAGCACGTCCGAGACACCGCAGGCCGGGGCTTCCGAGCAGGAGGCCCCGGTCTGCTACCGGCACCCCGACCGCGAGGCGCACATCCGCTGCCAGCGGTGCAACCGCCGGATCTGCCCCGACTGCATGCGGCCGGCCGCGGTCGGGTTCCAGTGCCCGTCGTGCGTGTCCGAGGGGTCCCGCTCGACCCGGTCCGGCCGGACGCCGTACGGCGGCGAGCAGCTCCGCCGACCCCTCGCTGACCTCGAAGGTCCTGATCGGGCTCAACGTCGTGGTGTGGGTGCTGATCCTCGCCACCGGCGGGCGCGGCAGCCGGCTCGTCGACCTGCTCGCGCTGCGGCCGGACGGGGAGGTGGTCACGGTCGACGGCGTCCGCTACGGCAACATCCCCGCCGGGGTCGCCGACGGCCGCTACTGGCAGCTGTTCACCACGATGTTCACGCACGTCGAGGTGTGGCACATCGCCTTCAACATGCTGGCCCTGTGGACGCTCGGCCCCCAGCTCGAGCTGGCGATCGGACGGGCCCGCTTCCTGGCGCTGTACCTGCTCTCCGGGCTCACCGCCAGCGCCACCGTCATGTGGTTCTCCACGTCCTACTCCCTCACGCTGGGCGCCTCGGGCGCGATCTTCGGCCTGATGGGCGGGCTGCTCGTGATCGCCGTCAAGGTGGGCGGCGACGTGCGGGGCGTGGTGACCTGGATCGCCGTGAACTTCGCCTTCACGTTCCTGTTCGTGCGGCTGATCTCCTGGCAGGGCCACGTCGGCGGCTTCGTCGGCGGCCTGCTGCTCGGCGCCTCGATCGTCTACGCGCCCCGTGGGCCCTCGCGCGCCCGCTGGCAGCTCGCCGGGATGCTCGCCGTAGCCGTGCTCGTCGTCGTCGCCACGGCCGCCCGGGTCGCCGTCCTCGCCTGAGTCCCCTGCACCCGTTGGTCCGCGGCGCGCACCTCGACCGTCGTTCCTGCTCGCCCTGTCGACCGGCGTCGGTTCGCTCCTTGGTCTGGACCGCGCCGGGTTGTCCGGTTTGCCCGGTGCCGGTGGGGGTATCCACGCATCGAGTCACAGCCTCGGATGCCGTTACCCCACCGACGGTTTCCACACTGGGGATAAACCCTGTGGACGAAATTCCAGGGATGTAATTCATGCACACCTGTGTGCACAGGATGTGCAGAACCGGTGCCGCAGAGCCGTCTCTGCGACACCGGTTCTGGTGTCTCGGGGTGGAAAAGCCCAGGTCAGGGCCGCCTCCGCCGGGGCTACTCCCAGTGGGTGGCGTAGACGAACCCGACGGCCATGAAGCCGATGCCGACCATCAGGTTGTACTGACCGAGGTCGGTGAACAGCGGCAGGGTCAGGTCCTGACCGGTCACGTAGTAGGTCACGATCCACAGCAGCCCGATCAGGAAGCTGCCGAGCATCCCCACGACGACACCGCGGCCACGGCCGAGCGGGGTCGACGGGTGGGCCGCCAGGACGAGCCCGACGAAGATCAGGCCGAACCCGATCATGTAGTTCCAGCGGCCCAGGTCGCCCATCCAGGTGAGCTGGGTGCCGTCGGTGTCCGGGCCGGCCACCACGACGTACACGACGAGCCAGGCGATGCCCGCCAGCACCACGAGGGCCGCGAGCGCCGTACGCGCGACCGAGATGCTGCCGGCGGTCGAGAAGCTCACGTTCGACCCGGGGCGCTTGGCCTTGCCGGTGCGGCTGGACGGACGGGATCCGGACACGGGTACTCCTGGGGCTGTGGTCGGCGGGCGAGGGCGTGCGCGTCGCCACCGGACCGATTCTGGGACTCGGCTAGCGTAGTCGGCATCACTCCTCCCGCACGAAGGCACCTCGCAGGCACCCTATGAAGCATCCGGCTCCCCACCCGCACCGGCAGACCTGGCGCGCCCGGTTGGCGACCGCGTTCGCCGAGCGGACCCGGACCTACCGGTCGCGCTCGCTCGGCTGGCGGCTGGTGGCTCCCGCCGTGTTCCTCGTCGCCGGCGTGCTCTTCGTGACCAGCATGGTCAGCTCCGAGGGGCGCGACATCCGCGCCGGCCGGTACGACGACCTCGACGGTCTCGCGAACGCCCAGGCCAAGGATCTCGAGGGGCTGCGCGCCCAGGCCGCCGACCTCACCGCGGAGGTGGACCGGCTGACCCGCGACCTCGGCACCGTCGGCGGCACGGGCGAGCGGGCCCGTGTGCGCGGGCTGGAGCGGACGGCCGGACTCGCGCCCGTGCACGGGCCGGGGGTGACGATCACGCTGGACGACGCACCGAAGGACAAGCTGGCCGCGGCCGGCGACGACCTGAACGCGGTCAGCGAGCTGCTCGTGCACCAGCAGGACATCCAGGCCGTCGCCAACGCGCTGTGGGCCGGCGGCGCCGAGGCGATGACGATCCAGGGGCAGCGCGTGGTGTCCACGACCGGCATCAAGTGCGTCGGCAACGTGGTGATCCTGCACGGCGTGCCGTACTCCCCGCCCTACCGCATCTCCGCGATCGGGCCCACCGACCAGATGCTCACGTCGGTGACGACCAGCCCCTACATCCAGCTCTACCTGCAGGTGGTGCAGAGCTCGCAGCTCGGCTGGGACGTGGCCGTCGACGAGTCGATGGACATGCCCGGCTACACCGGGTCGACCGACCTGGAGTACGCCCGCCCCGCGAGCTGACCGGTCAGGCCGGCGGCGGCACCGACGGGGTCTCGGTCGCCGGCGAGCTCGGTGTCTCCGAGGGCGTCGGGGTCGGGGTCGGGGTCTCCGAGGGCGGCGGCTCGTAGGCCGACACGGTGATCACCACGGTGGTGCCCTGCGGTGCGGTGGTGAAGGCCGCGGGGCTCTGCTTGAGCACCGTCCCCTTCTGGGACTCGGTCGAGGAGTCCGTGACCGTGTCCACCTTGAAGCCGGCCTTCTCGAGCTTGGCCCGGGCCGCGCCCTCCTTGAGGCCGACCACGCTCGGGACCTCCTTCGGCCCGGCGGCGTAGAAGACGGTGACCAGGCTGCCCTTGGACACGCTGGTGGCCGGCCGCGGGTCGCTGTCGACGACGGTGTCCCTCGGCTCGTCGGACTGCCTCTGCACGAGCTTGACCCGCAGCCCGGCGTCGGTGAGCTTCTGCCGCGCGCTGTCCTTGTCGTCACCGAGGATGTCCGGCACCACGACGTCCGGCTGGCCCGTGGACACGCTCAGGTCGACCGGGTCGCTGGGCGGCAGCGTGCTCAGCGGGTCGGGGTCCTGCGCGATCACGCGGCCCTTCGGGACGTCCTCGGACGCCTCCTTCGACACGTGCACCCACGGTCAGCCCGGCCGCCACGATCCGCTGCTCGGCCTCCTTCTGGGTCATGTTCACGACCTGCGGGACGGTCTTCTCCTCCGGGGCCGAGTTGAACAGCATCGGGCCGAGCACCGCGGCCAGCACCAGCAGCGCGACGACCCCGATGATCGTCAGGATCAGCGGCCAGCGGTTCTTGCGCCGGTCCTCGTCGTCAGCCTCGTCGTCGCGGTGGGCGCCGAACAGCGTGGTCTCGCCGTCGGGCACGAAGTCGTCGTCGTCCGGCAGGGGTACGACGGGCGCCTCCACCGGCTTGCCGGCCAGGAAGCGCTCGATGTCCGCACGCATCGCCGCGGCCGACTGGTAGCGGTCCTCGACGTCCTTGGTCAGCGCCTTCATCACGATCGCGTCGATCTCGGGCGCGAGGTCCTCGTCGATCGTCGACGGCGGCGGGGCCTGCTCGCGGACGTGCTGGTAGGCCACCGACACCGGGCTCTCCCCGACGAACGGGGGTCGGCCGGTGAGCAGCTCGTAGAGCAGGCAGCCGGTGGAGTAGACGTCGCTGCGCGAGTCGACGGTCTCGCCGCGCGCCTGCTCCGGGGAGAGGTACTGCGCGGTGCCGACGACGGCGGCGGTCTGGGTCATCGTGGAGGAGGAGTCGGCGATGGCGCGGGCGATGCCGAAGTCCATCACCTTCACGTCGCCGCTCGGGGTGAGCATCACGTTGGCCGGCTTGATGTCGCGGTGCACGATGCCGGCGCGGTGGCTGTAGTCGAGGGCGGCCAGCACCCCGGAGGTGATCTCGAGCGCCCGCTCGGGGAGGATCTTGCGACCTTCGCGCAGGATCTCGCGCAGCGTCCGCCCCGCGACGTACTCCATGACGATGTAGGGCTGCGGGACGTCGGAGCCGTCGGTGGACGTCTCCTCGCCGGTGTCGTAGACCGACACGATCGCGGGGTGGTTCAGCGACGCGGAGCTCTGCGCCTCACGCCGGAAGCGGGCCTGGAAGGTCGGGTCGCTGGCCAGGTCGGTGCGCAGCCGCTTGATCGCGACGACCCGGCCCAGCCGCACGTCGGTGCCCTTGCGCACCTCGGCCATGCCGCCGCGGCCGAGCAGCTCGCCGAGCTCGTAGCGACCCCCGACGCGGGGTCGCGAGCCGCCGGACTCTTGGTCGCTCATCAGTCGCCGTTGCCTTTCCCGTTGCCGTTTCCGTTGCCGTTTCCGTTGCCCGACGTGCCCCTGCGTCGGGGGGATCGCCGTAGACGCGCCATGGTCACGGTCGAGCCCGGCTCGACCTCGCCCGAGGGGCTGACGTCCGCGACGGTGTCCGGCTCCTGGTCGCCCGGGTTGTCGACCTGGGTCTCGTCCACCTTCAGGCCGAGCGCCTTGAGCTCCTTCCCCACCTCGTCCTTGGGCCGGCCGACGGTAGACCGCCGGGTCGACGGTCACCCGGTCGTCGGTGGTCTGGCTGGCGCTCGGCGACGCCGGCTTGGACGACTCGGACCGGGAGGGTGTCGACGACGGGCGTCTTCGAAGGGGTCGTCGACGGCGTCGTCGACGGGGTGTCCGACGGCGTGTCCGACGGGGTCTGGTCGGCGCGGTTGTTCGCCAGCGCGGCCAGGGCGAGCACGATCACCAGCACGGCGACGCCGGCCGCGACCCACGGCAGCCAGGCGCGCCGGCGACGTCCGGGCTCGTCCGCGGCCGGTGCGGGTGTCGGGGCCAGCACCCGGGTGCCGCCGTCGTCGGAGTCCGCGGCGGCCCGGTCCACCGCGGCGGCGGCCACCGCGGCACCGGCGACCGGGGCGACCCCGGCGACCGCGGTCGGGGCGTCCGCCGCGGGGTCGACCGGCGTGCCGGCGCCGGCCTCGACCGGCCCGCCGTGCAGGGCGGTGGCGAACGCGGCGGCGCTCGGTGAACCGGGCGGCGGGGTCCTTGGCCAGCGCCACGGCCACCGTCTCGCGCAGGTGCGCGGGGACGTCGTCGGGCAGCGGCGGCGGCTCGGACCGCACGTGGGCGAGCGCTGTCGCGACCGAGCTGCCCGCGTCGAAGGGCCGGCGACCGGCGAGGCACTCGTAGAGCACCACGCCGAGCGAGTAGATGTCGCTGGCCTGGGTGGCCGGCTTGCCCTCGGCCTGCTCGGGCGAGAGGTACTGCGGGGTGCCGATCACCTGACCGGTCTGGGTGAGCGCGACGGCGTCGGCCGCGCGGGCGATGCCGAAGTCGGTGATCTTGACGGTGCCGTCCGGGGTCACCAGCAGGTTGGCCGGCTTCACGTCGCGGTGCACGATCCCCAGCGCGTGGGCGGCGGCGATCCCGTCGGCCGCCTGGCCGACGAGGTCGGCGGCGGTCTCGGCCGGCATCCGCTCCCCACCGCGCAGCAGCGCCGACAGCGGCTCGCCGCGGACCAGCTCCATGACGAGGTAGGGCTGCGGCGGGCCGTCCCCGTCCTCGGCCGGCCGCTCTCCGAAGTCGAACACGGAGGCCACGTTGGGGTGGTGCAGCGCGGCCGCGTTGCGGGCCTCGGTCTCGAACCGGCTCCGGAAGGTCGCGTCGTCGGCGTACTCCCGCTTGAGCACCTTGACCGCGACCTCGCGGCCGAGCACGGCGTCGGTGGCCTGCCAGACCTCGCCCATGCCGCCGGTCGCGATCCGGCGGTCGAGGCGGTAGCGCGGTGTCCCCGTCGCGGAGTCGGTCACTTGTTGATCACGGCTTCCATCACCCGCTTGGCGATCGGCGCGGCCAGGCCGCTGCCGGAGATCGCGTTGCGCTCCACGCCGGCGTCCTCGACGAGCACCGCCACGGCGACCTTGGGGTCGTCGGCCGGCGCGAACGACACGAACCAGGCGTACGGCGGCCGCTCGGGCGAGCTCTGGGCGGTGCCGGTCTTGCCGGCGACCTTGATGCCGGGGATCTGCGCGGTGGTGCCGGTGCCGTTGTCGACGACCTCGATCATCATCTGCGTGAGGTCGCGGGCCACGGACGAGGACACCGCGTTGCTGCGGAACGCCTCCGGCCGGGTCTTGTCGAGCAGGGAGAGGTTCGGCGCCTGCACCTCGTCGACCACGTAGGGCCGCATCACCGTGCCGTTGTTGGCGATGCCCGCGGCGACCATCGCCATCTGCAGCGGGGTCGCGGCCACGTCGAACTGGCCGATCGCGGACAGCGCGGTCTGCGGCTCGTCGGGGTTCTCGGGGAAATGGCTCTCGACCTGGCCGCCGATGTCGTTGAGGTAGGTCTGGTCGAAGCCGAACTTCTCCGCCTGCGCCCGCAGCGCGTCGTCGCCCAGCCGCAGCCCGATGTCGCCGAACGACACGTTGCAGGACACCTCCAGCGCCTGCGTGAGGGTGATCGGGTCGCCGCCGCAGTTGCTGCCGTTCTCGTTGACCAGGTCGGTCGACGTCTGCGGCAGGTCGAGCGTGGTGCCGCCCTTCACCTTCGTGTCCGGGGTGTACTGCCCGCTCGAGAGCGCGGCGGCGGCGGTGACCAGCTTGAAGGTCGAGCCCGGCGGGTAGATCTCCTGGATCCCGCGGTTGAGCAGCGGCCGGTTCTTGGTGCTGTTGAGCTCGTCCCAGGCCTGCTGCACCTCGCTGAACTTGTGCGAGGCCAGCCGGTTGGGGTCGTAGGTCGGGTGCGTGGCCATCGCCAGCACCTTGCCGGTGGTCGGGTCGAGCGCGACGACCGCGCCCTCCGTGTTCTTGCCGAGCGCCCGCAGCCCGTCGTACGCCGCGGTCTGCGCCTTCGGGTCGACGGTCAGCGACACCGAGCCGCCCTTGGGCTGGCTGTTGCCGACCATGTCGACGACCCGGTTGACGAACAGCCGGGGGTCGCTGCCGGAGAGGATGTCGTTCTGGCTCGACTCCACGGCGGAGCGGCCGTAGATGTAGGAGTAGTAGCCGGTGAGCGGGGCGTACTTGCGGGGCTGCTTGTAGACCCGCTGGTACTTGTACTGGTCGTCGGCCTTGACGCTCTCCGCGACCGACGTGCCGCCGGCGACGATGGCGCCGCGCTTGCGGGAGAACTCCGCGTCGCGCACCCGCTTGTTGTCGCCACGGGAGTTGAGGCTGCTCGCCTCGAAGTACTGCAGGTACGTGCTGTTCAGCAGCAGCGCCGCGAACAGCAGCATGCAGAAGATGGACATCGTGCGGATCGGCTTGTTCATCGGGGCCCCCGCGGAAGCGTGACCGGAGTGAGCGGTTTCGTGGGGTGATTCATCGGAGATGCACCACCTGGGTGGCGTCGTCCTCCTCGGGGGACGTCAGCTCGGGGAGCGGGCGGCGGGCCTGGTCGGAGATCCGCAGCAGCAGCGCGACCATCGCCCAGTTCGCGACCAGGGACGAGCCGCCGTAGGACAGGAACGGCGTGGTCAGGCCGGTGAGCGGGATCAGCTTGGTGACGCCGCCGATGACCACGAAGACCTGGAGCGCGAACACCACGCCGAGACCGACCGCGACGAGCTTGCCGAACGCGTCCCGGCAGACGAGGGCGGTGCGCAGCGCCCGTTCGACGATCAGGCCGTAGAGCAGCAGCACGGCCATCACACCGGTGAGCCCGAGCTCCTCACCGATCGAGGCGATGATGAAGTCGGAGTAGGAGAACGGGATCAGCGTCGGGTCGCCCTGGCCCAGGCCGCGGCCGATCAGCCCGCCCCACGCCATGCCGTACATGCCCTGCACGATCTGGTAGGCGTTGTTGTTCGGGTCGAACGGGTGCAGCCAGGCGTCCACGCGGGACTGCACGTGGCCGAAGACGAGGTAGCCGACGTAGGCGCCGGAGGCGAACATCGCGCTGCCGACCACCAGCCAGCCGGGGCGTTCGGTGGCGACGTAGAGCATCACCAGGAACAGCCCGAAGAACAGCAGCGACGAGCCGAGGTCGCGCTGGAAGACCAGGATGCCGAGGCTGATCAGCCACATCACCAGGACCGGTCCGAGGTCGCGGCCACGGGGCAGGTCGATGCCGGCGAACCGGCGGCCGGCGAGGGCGAGCGCGTCGCGGTGCAGCACGAGGTAGCCGGCGAAGAACAGCACCAGCATCACCTTGGCGATCTCGCCGGGCTGGAAGCTGAGCGGGCCGAGCCGGATCCAGATGCGGGAGCCGTGGATCGTGGTGCCCAGCACCGGCAGCAGCGGCATCACCAGCAGCACGAGCGCCACGAACCCGGACGTGTAGGTGAACGACTGCAGGCGGCGGTGGTCGCGGATCACCACGAGCACCAGCACGAACAGCAGCACGCCCAGCGTCATCCAGATCAGCTGGCCGCGGGCGAACGTCTTGGCGTCGGGGTTCGCGGCCAGGTCGGCCAGGTCGATGCGGTGGATCATCGCCAGGCCGAGGCCGTTGAGCGCGGCCACGATCGGCAGCAGCACCGGGTCGGCGTACGGCGCGACGAGCCGGACCACGATGTGGCAGCCCACGCAGAGCACGGCCAGCCAGCCGCCGTACCCGACGATGTCCGCGGGGACGGTGCCCTCGACGCCGAGGCCGACCGCGGCGTAGGCGCCCACGCCGACGATCAGGCTGATGACCAGCAGGAACAGCTCGGCGCCGCGTCGGCGGCGGTGCGTGAAGGCGGCCTCCCGCATGGCCTGGATGGCGCTCATGACGTGGCCTCGATGCAGTCGGGCGGGCTCAGGGTCGGCGACGGTGTCGGCGTGGGGGTCGGGCTCTTCGTCGGCGACGGGGCCTTGCTCGCGGACGGCGTGCGGGTGGGCTTCGCCGATGCCGATGCCGATGCCGGCCGACGGCGACTTCGACGGCGTCGGGGACGGGGTGGGGGTCGGCGTCGGGCAGGCGCGAGCGGCGTCGACCGAGGCGCGCCACGATCTTGTGGGCGTCGGCGAGCGACTCGGCGGGGATGCCGGCGCGGACCTGCTCGGCCGGGAAGTCCGGCAGCGCCTGGATGGTCACGACGGTCTCGTCGACGAGGTGGTTCATCCGGACGCCGGGCACCGAGGCCTGCACGCCCTGGTAGATCCCGACGTGGTCGCCGTTGGCGGCGACGTAGTACTGCTGCTGGCTCCACCGGTAGCCGAGGAACCCGGCCAGCGCGAGCACGAGCGCCACGACGAGCAGCGCGGCCAGCGCCTTGACCCGGCGGCCCCGGCGCGGTGCCTGCGGTGCGTAGCGCAGCTCCTCGGGGTCGACCGGGGCGTCGCCCCCGCCGTTCCCGGCCTCGCCCGGCACCGGCTCGATCTCGCCGGTGTCGCCGCTGCGGTGGCCACGGAAGAAGCTCTTGGACGCCTGGCCCGCACGGCGCGGCTGCTCCGCGGCGGCGCCGACCAGCATCGGTCCCGTGGCGGCCGCGGCGAGCGGCGGGCCGTCCGTGGCGGCGCCGACCTCCTCGACGTCGGCCACGACGCAGGTGATGTTGTCGGAGCTGCCGGCGTCCAGCGACGCGCGGATCAGCTCGACCACGGCGTAGTCGACGGAGCCGGTGCCGAGGATGTCGGCCAGCCGGTCGTGGTCGAGCACCCCGGACGCGCCGTCGCTGCACAGCAGCAGCCGGTCACCCGGCGCGAGCTCGATGTAGAAGAGGTCGGGGTCGGTCTCGTGGACGCCGTCGACCGCGCGGAGGATCAGGTTGCGGTGCGGGTGGGTGCGGGCCTCGTCCTCGGTGATCCGGCCCTCGTCGATGAGGCTCTGCACGAAGGTGTGGTCCTTCGTGAGCTGCGACAGGGTGCCGTCGCGCAGCAGGTAGCCGCGGCTGTCGCCGATGTGCGCGAGCCCGACCCGGCTGCCGTCGAAGAGCGCCGCCGTGACCGTCGTGCTCGTGCCGTCGAGGGCGGGGTCCTGCTCCACCAGCTCGGCGATCCGGTCGTGCGCACGGTGGATCGCGCCGGCGAGCGCCTCCAGCATGTCCGCGGGCGGCGCCTCGTCGAGCCGGCGCAGCGCTTGTACGGCGGTCGAGCTGGCGATGTCGCCGCGCGCCGCGCCACCCACGCCGTCGGCGATGACCAGCAGGTGCTCGCTGGCGAAGCCGGAGTCCTGGTTGTCCTTGCGGACCCGCCCGACGTCGGACAGCGCGGCGTACCGCAGCAGGAGACGCGGGCCGGCCGCACCGTCGCGGGGGTCGACGGCGCCTTCCTCGGGGGGCGTGGGATCCATGGGCGGGGGCAGGCCCTATTTCCTCAGCTCGAGGGTGGTCTTGCCGATCCGGACCTTGCTGCCGAGCTGGAGCGTCGTCGGCTGGGTCAGCCGGTGGGAGCCGATGTAGGTCCCGTTGGTGGAGCCGAGGTCCTCCACGAACCACTGGTCGCCCGAGCTCGCGATGCGGGCGTGCCGGGTGGAGACGTAGTCGTCGTCGAGGCGGATCGCGGCGTCCGAGCCGCGGCCGATCAGGATCGGTGCCTCGTCGAGGGAGACGGACTCGCCCTCGTTGGCGCCCTCGACGATCGCGACGTGGGTGGGGGCGCCGCGCGGCCGCTTGGTCGGCCGGCTGCTCTGCGCCTTGCGGGCCCGCTTGTCGGCGCGGCGGTCCGCGCGCGGGGTGGACTCGATGCGGGCGCCGAACATGTCGGAGCGGATCACCGAGATCGCGGAGAGCACGAAGATCCAGAGGATCGCGAGGTAGGCGAACCGGATCAGCATCAAGGTCAGCTCAGACATGGCCACCCTCCGCCGCGGGCAGGAAACGCACCGTCATCGTGGTGTTGCCGATCTTGATCTGGCCGCCGTCGTCGAGCGTGGCCTGCTTCACCTTGTGCCCGTTGACGAGCATCCCGTTGGTGGACCCGAGGTCGACCACGCTGACGTCGGTGCCGGAACGGTCGTTGGCGTGCACCCGGATCTCGGCGTGCCGGCGCGAGACGCCCGGGTCGTTGATCCGCAGGTCCGCCTCGGTGCCGCGGCCGATCACGATGCCGGGCGGGTCGAGCGGGTGCTTCATCCCGTTGACCTCGAGGATCACGGTGGCGCGCCGTACGGCGGTGTCGGTGACGGACCGTTCGGAGACCGGCGTGACCTTGGCCAGCGCGGCGCTGCGCACCCGGAACCGGCCGGTGGACAGGTCGTCGCGCTCGTCGAAGCTGATCGTCACCGGGCCGGTGAAGACGTAGGCCTGCTCGTGCGCGTGGTCGCGGAGCATCTCGGTGAGCTCCTGCGCCAGCGTGGAGGAGTACGGCGCGAGGCGCTCGTGGTCCTGGCCGGAGAGCTCGACGTGGAACTGGTTGGGCACCAGCCGCCGGTTGCGGGACAGGATCTGCGCGGAGTTGTCGACCTCACGCTGGAGGGCGGCGGCGATCTCCACCGGCTGCACGGCGCTGCGGAAGGCCTTGGCGAACACCCCGCTGACCATCTGCTCGAGACGGTTCTCGAACTTCTGCAGGATTCCCACGCTGCCCTCCTCTCGCTGCTCGTGTCCGGTGTTCCTACCCCCGTCTCAGGCATGCCGAACCCGGGAGCGTCGCCGGTGAGCATGACAGCATCCAGGGCGGAGCAGGCAGGCGCACACCGGTGGGCGGGTCCGACGTACTGGCATCGTAACGGGCCGGTCGCGGCCGGCTTCGCGCGGACGTACCGGGCGCGCGGCCCGGTTTGGGCGGCCTGCGGAGCGTGGGATACCCTGAGCGGGCTTCACGCGCGAGTGGCGGAATAGGCAGACGCGCACGGTTCAGGTCCGTGTGCCCGAAAGGGCGTGGGGGTTCAACTCCCCCCTCGCGCACCACCCCCAAGGTGCATCCAGAGCCCCGGTCCGACGACCGGGGCTCTGGCATTTCCAAAAGGCCCGGTGGGGCCCGCCCACCGTTAACCGGTTGTCGCCGGCGTGCGACGTCCCCATCCTTGGCGGGTGCCCCGACGCCTCGCGCCGTACCCGATGTGGCTGGCCTACACGGGCGCCTGGGCGTTCGTGGGGGCGCTGTCCTGGGTGACCACGCCGGTCTACCTCATCCGCGAGGTCGGCATGTCGCCCCTGCAGCTGGTGCTGGCCGGGACGGCGCTCGAGGTGGCGTACTCCGTGTTCGAGGTGCCGACCGGGGTCGTGGCCGACCTGCGGGGGCGGCGGCTCTCGCTGGTGGTCGCCGGGGTGGTGATGGGGGCCGGGATGCTGCTGGTCGGGCTGGTGCCGCACGTCGCGGCGGTGCTGGCCGGGATGGCGGTGTGGGGCGCGGGCTGGACGTTCCGCAGCGGTGCCGAGGACGCGTGGCTGGCCGACGAGACCGACCCGGCGACCATGAACCGCGCGTACCACCGCGGCGCGCAGGTCGGCCGGCTGGCCCGGTTGCTCGGCCTCGCGGCCGCCGCGCCGCTCGCCCTCGTCGACCTCTCCCTGCCGGTGGTCGTGGCCGGCGGCGTGGCCGTCGCGGTGGCGGTCCTGGTCGCCGTCGCGATGCCGGAGCGGGGGTTCGTCCGCCCCGAGCGCACGGGTGGCCGGATGGCGCACGGCCTGGCCACGACGCGGGCGGGCGCCGGGGTGGTGCGGAGGACCCCGGTGCTGCTTCTGGTGCTCGGCATCCTGCTGGTCCTCGGCGCCTGGCAGGAGGGCTTCGACCGGCTGTGGGAGGCGCACCTCCTGGAGGACGTCGGGGTGCCGGACCTGTTCGGGCTCGCCGGCGTCACCTGGTTCAGCGTGATCGCGGCGGCCGTGACCATCCTGTCGTTCGCGGTGGCGGCCCCGCTGGTGCGGCGGTGGGAGCGGCTGTCTGCCCTGCGGCTCGCCCGGCTGCTGCTCGGCATGCACGTGCTGCTGTTCCTCGGGGCGGCCGCCTTCGCGTTCGCCGGGTCGTGGTGGCTCGCTGTCGCTGCGTACCTCGCCACGTCCGTCGTACGCGACCTCACGGGGCCGCCGTTCCGGGCCTGGCTGAACGGCAGCATCACCGACTCGTCGCACCGCGCCACCGTGCTGTCGCTGACCTCCATCGCGGGCAGCGCCGGCGAGTGGGGCGGCGGGCCGGCCCTGGGCCTGGTCGGCAACGTGTACGGCGTGCGCGCGGCCCTCGCGGCCGGGGCGGCGATGCTGCTGCCGACCGTCGGCCTGTTCGGACGGGCCGTCCGTCATCACGGCGTGGAGCCCGAGGTGGCGACGGCTGGTTCCGCCCAGCCCCGGTAGTCCGTGACGAAGTGGCTGACCCGGAGGTGATCTCCGAGCCGTTGCGTCACGGACTACCGGGAGGGTGGGTCAGTTGCCGCCGTTGAGCAGCATGCTCCCCTGCGGCTGGTAGGGGTTGCCGTCGTGCTCGATCAGGTAGTGCTCGTTGTAGGCGCGCACCGCCTGGGCGTTGGTCATGCCGGGGAGCTTGAAGCCGAGGATCTCCTGCACCTTCTTCTCGGCCTCGGCGCGGGCGACCTGCTGCTGGGCGATGGCCTGCGCCTTCTGCGCGACCGCGGTCTTCTGGGCGGCCTCGGCGGCGTACGTCGCGGCCTGGGCGTCGTTGATCTTCTTGATCAGGTTCGGGTCGGTCGGCTCGGGCTTCTTCACCAGCACGGAGAAGTGGTCGAAGTAGTGGCCCTGCGCGTTCGAGTCGACGAGCTCGACGATGCCGGTGCGCAGCGTCGAGGCGATCTCGGTGCGGACCTTGGGGTCGTTGCGAACCGTGGTCCAGGCGTACTTCTGGGTGATCCGGCCGAGCTCGACGTCCACCGGGTCCGCGACGATCTTGCGGATCATCGTCTCCCAGCCGCCGGAGCCGGAGCCGTTGTCCTGGATGTAGGCGCCGTAGCGCTGGCCGAGGTTCGTGTAGAACTTCTCGAGCGTCGCGCAGTCGGTGATCTGGTAGAACCGCACGATGATCGGCACCTGCATCTCGACGTTGTCGGCCGAGACCACCTTGAAGGGGTTGGCGTCCGAGCCCTCCTGACCTGTCGCGTCCCAGTCGCGCTGCGAGGAGGAGTAGGTGACGTAGTTGTCGCCCGGGGAGTTGAAGTTCTCGTGCGTGCCGGCGGGGACGCAGCCCTTGAACCGCGCGTCCTCGATGGGGCCACCGCCGATCTGCACGGCGATCTGGTTCGGTCCGGTGGACACCGACGAGGTCGCGAACGACCCGACGACCAGGACGGCGACCAGGGCGGCGACGACGAGGCCGACCCGGCGCAGCACCTTGCCGCCGTTGGCGGCCCGGGATGCGACCTTGTTGTACGTGCTCATGGCAGATCCTTCCGAGGGGAGTTGGCGAGGTCCACCTGGTGCACCTCGTCGAGGACGATGCGACCGAGGGAGCTGCCGGGCTCGACCTCGATCTCGGTGAGAGCGGCGTCGCGGACGGCGTCCTTGAACGCGCGCAGGTTGGCGATCTCCGTGCGCTCCTGGCTGGTGAGGCGGGTGCGCTGGACGATGAGCCAGGCGACGCCACCGAGCAGGACCAGGGGCACGAGGTCGAGAAGCAACCTCATGGTGGGTTCCTTTCGGGGTCCCCGCGCGCACGACGGCGCAGGGGGAGGTGAAGGGGTCGACGACGCGAGCGTCGACGACGAGGGAGAGGTCCTAGCGGGGTGTCATGGTGGCTGCTCTCGACGACGGGACTAAAGACAGCAGCGTTGCCACTGTGCCGACCAGACTTCCCGGCTCACCTGTCCAGAAATATACGAAATCCCGCGCACGGATGCGCGGGATTTCCTCCCGACTCGACGGGAACTTTGACCCGGGTCGGCGGGAACTTTGACCCGGGTCGGCGTCAGCGGTGGCCGGAGACGGGGTGCGGGGTGTAGCCGGCGCCGAGCTCGGCGAGCTCGTCGTCGGACAGCTCGAGGTCGACGGCGGCCACGGCGTCGCTGAGGTGCTGCGGCTTGGTGACGCCCACGATCGGGGCGGTGACGGCGGGCTGGTGCAGCAGCCAGGCGAGCGCCACCTGGGCGCGGGGTACGCCGCGCCGCTCGGCCACCGCGGCGACGGTGTCCACGATCGCCTTGTCCTCGTCGCGGTAGAGCGAGCTGCCGAACTCGTCGGTCTCCGTGCGCGCGGTCTCGGTGTCCCAGTCGCGGGTCAGCCGGCCGCGGGCCAGCGGGCTCCACGGGATCACGCCGATGCCCTGGTCCTCGCAGAGCGGCAGCATCTCCCGCTCCTCCTCGCGGTAGAGCAGGTTGTAGTGGTTCTGCATGGACACGAACCGCGTCCAGCCGCCGAGGTCGGCCACGTGCTGGGCCTTGGCGAACTGCCAGGCGTACATCGACGACGCCCCGATGTAGCGGGCCTTGCCGGCCTTCACCACGTCGTGCAGCGCCTCCATCGTCTCCTCGATCGGGACGCTCGGGTCCCACCGGTGGATCTGGTAGAGGTCGACGTAGTCGGTGCCGAGCCGGCGCAGCGACTCGTCGATCTCGTGCAGGATCGCCTTGCGGGACAGGCCGGCGCCGTTCGGGCCGGGCCGCATCCGGCCGTGCACCTTGGTGGCGATCACGACCTCCTCGCGCTCGGCGAGGTCGTTCAGGGCGCGGCCGGTGATCTCCTCGCTGCTGCCGCCGGAGTAGACGTTCGCGGTGTCGAAGAAGGTGACACCGGCCTCGAGCGCGTCCTTGATGATGGCCCGGGCGGCGTCCTCGTCGAGCACCCACGGGTGCCCGCCGCGGGCCGGGTCGCCCCAGCTCATGCAGCCCAGCGTGAGGGCGGAGACCTCCAGCCCGGTGGTGCCCAGCTTCGTGTAGCGCATCGGCTCTCCTCGCCTGCGAAGGTTGGCGACGTCAACGACACGGTAGTGCGGAGCGCCAAGCCGGTCCGGGGCGTGCCGCAGGCGGTCACCCCGGCCGGGGTCAGCCCAGCCCGACGAGGTCCTTGCCGAGGTCGATGAGGTGGTAGTGGCTGGTCGCCCAGATCGCGGCGCCCGCCGCGGCGAGGCCGAGCACGGTGAAGATCGTCGAGCTGACCGGGTGCCGCTTGGCGTGGTCCCAGGCATCGTCGCCCTTCTCGCGGAACTTCTGGAACAGCCGGTGCGCCCAGCGGAACTCCGTCGACCAGATCCAGAGGCCGAAGAGCACCGGCGGGATCGTGAGCGGCCCCGGGAGCACGGCGAGCGCGAAACCGGCGACGATGAACAGCAGGCCGGCCAGGAACACCCCGAACCGCCAGGCGTGCCCGACCCCGGGCTTGCGGCGCACCCGGTGCCGGAAACCCGACGGCTCACCGGGTAGGTCGGCGGGCACGTCGGTCGTGCTGCGGGACGTGCTGGGCATGGTGGCTCCGGTCCTCAGCGTCGCAGGTGACATCCGTACGACGGTCGAGTGGCAGTTTAAGTCCCCGTTCGCATTCCTGGGCGAGATCAATACTGTGTGCGGATGCAGCCCCCGGCCCCGCCCCCCGACCGACCGGCCCTGCCCCGGACGCTCGACGAGCTGCCGCCGCTGCGGCGGGAGACGTTCGAGGCCCGTCTGGACCGCTGGCTGCCCGACCTCGAGGCCGCCCTCCGCCCCCTGTACGTCGACCCGGGGCCCGTCGCGCGGCGACTCGTCGAGCTGGGGGCCCGGGCCTTCGCGGCGCGCACCGACGACCTGCACCGGCTGGACCTGAAGCGGTCCCTGGAGCCGGACTGGTTCCAGCGGCCGGAGATGGTCGGCTACGCGGCCTACGCGGACCGGTTCGCCGGCACGCTGGCCGGGGTGGCCGACCGGACGCCGTACCTCGCCGACCTGGGGGTGCGCTACCTGCACCTGATGCCGCTGCTGACACCGCGCCCGGCGCCGAACGACGGGGGCTACGCGGTCGCGGACTTCCGCAGCGTGCGTCCCGACCTCGGCACCACGGACGACCTGCGGGCGCTGACCGGGCGGCTGCGGCAGGACGGGATCAGCCTCTGTCTCGACCTGGTGCTCAACCACGTGGCGCGCGAGCACCCGTGGGCCGAGAAGGCGCGGGCGGGCGATCCGACGTACCGCGACTACTTCCTGGTCTACCCCGACCGGGAGATGCCGGACGCGTTCGAGCAGACCCTGCCGGAGGTGTTCCCGGACTTCGCGCCCGGCAACTTCACCTGGGACGCCGACCTGGACGGCTGGGTCTGGACGACGTTCAACGACTACCAGTGGGACGTCAACTGGGCGAACCCCGACGTGCTGTGCGAGTTCGTCGACGTGATCCTCGACCTGGCCAACCACGGCGTCGAGGTGTTCCGGCTGGACGCGATCGCGTTCACCTGGAAGCGGATGGGCACCGACTGCCAGAACCAGCCCGAGGTGCACGCGCTCACCCAGGCGCTGCGCACGGTCGCCCGGATCGCCTGCCCGGCGGTGGTGTTCAAGGCCGAGGCGATCGTCGGCCCGCAGGACCTGGTCGCCTACCTCGGGGAGGGCGAGCACTGGGGCAAGGTCAGCGACCTCGCCTACCACAACTCGCTGATGGTGCAGGTCTGGTCGATGCTCGCCTCCCGCGACGCCCGGCTCGCCGCGCGGGCGCTGCAGCAGCTGCCGGCCACCCCGTCGACGACCGCCTGGATCACCTACGCCCGCTGCCACGACGACATCGGCTGGGCGATCGGCGACGACGACGCCGCGGCGGTCGGGCTCTCCGGCTTCGAGCACCGGAGGTTCCTGTCCGACTTCTACGCCGGCGACTTCCCCGGCTCCTGGGCCCGCGGCCTGGTCTTCCAGGAGAACCCGGCCACCGGCGACCGCCGCATCTCCGGCTCGCTCGCCTCGCTGGCCGGGCTGTCGACGGGCGACCCCGGCTCGGTCGACCGGATCCTGCTCGCCCACGCGGTCGTGCTCGGCTTCGGCGGGCTGCCGGTCATCTGGATGGGCGACGAGCTCGGCCTGCTCAACGACCCGGACTGGGACGCCGACCCCGAGCACGCCCCCGACAACCGGTGGGTGCACCGGCCGTCCGATGCCGTGGCCGCTGCCGCCCGACGAGCACGGCATCCAGGAAGGCGTACGTCGCCTGGTGGCCGCCCGCGCGTCGCTACCCCACCTGCACGCCGCGGTGCCGGCCGAGGTGCTCGACCCGCGGGACCCGGGCGTGCTGCTCGTCGCGCGGCGGCACCCGGTCGGCACGATGCTCGGCGCCTACAACGTCACGCCCGGCCCGCGGCACGTCCCGCTGGCCGTGCTGCGCGACCTCGGCCTCGACCCCGGCTCGGTCGTCGACCACGTGTCCGGCTCGACACCGGTGCTCCACGACGACGCCGTCCAGCTGGCGCCGTACGCCTGCGTGTGGCTGACCGGCTGACCCCTGAGGAATGCCGCGTCATGATGGGGCGGTGATCACCCGCGAGCTCGCCGAGACCCTCGCCGCGGCCGGCCTGGTGTGGGAACCGGCCAGCGGCGACCGCTTCCTGGTGCCCGACCGCGACCTCGACGAGGAGGTGTTCGTGGTCAGCGGCATGTCCGTCGAGGTGTCCGACCTGCCCACCGGCCCGGAGATGCGCTTCAACGGCACCGTCGAGTGGGCGCTGGACAGCATCGGCCAGCACGAGGTGGTCTGGCTGCCGCGCGAGGACCAGCTGCGCGACGCGCTCGGCGACCGGTTCGAGCGGCTGGAGCGGCTCGACGGACCCACCGGCGGCTACGCGGTGGTGCTCGTGGACGGCGCCCGCTACGTCGACATCGACGCCGAACGCGCCTACGCCCGGGCGTTGCTGGCGGTGCTGCCGTCCTGACCGTCGGCCTCCGCCAGCCGCTGGTGCAGCCGGTCCCGGACCTCCTCCGGCGTGAGCTGCGCGCGGGCGCGCTGGTTGCGGGCGATGATGGCCCCGGTCGCCGCGACCCCGGCCAGCCCGGCCAGGCCGAGCGCCTTCCACAGCTTCATCCGCACACCCTTCCTCCGGAGGACCGATGCCGCACACCTCGCTGACGCTGGACCAGGCCGTCGACCTGACCCGCACCGGTGACGTGTGGCTGTTCCGCGGCCGCACGGTCGCCGACCAGGCTATCCGCGCGGTGACCAACAGCCCGGTCAACCACGTCGGGATGGCGGTGGTCCTCGACGACATGCCGCCGCTGATGTGGCACGCCGAGCTCGGCCGCGGGCTGCTCGACCTCTGGACCGGCACGCACCACCGCGGCGTCCAGCTGCACGACCTGCGCGAGGCCGTCGACCAGTGGACCGGCCGCTACGAGCAGCGGGCGTGGCTGCGCCAGCTCGACGCGACCGTGACCCCCGAGATGGAGGCGGCGCTGCTGCGCACGATCGCCCGGATGGACGGCACGCCCTTCCCCGCGACGGTCTCCCTCGCCGGCCGCTGGGCCCGAGGCCGGGTGCGCCGGCCCGCGCCGGTCGAGACGACGTACTGCGCGGAGGTGGTCGCCGCGACGTACCAGGCGATGGGTCTGCTCGGCGACGACCGCCCCACCAACTGGTACGACCCCGGCAGCTTCTGGTCCGGCGACGAGCTCACCCTGCTCCAGGACGCCCGGCTCACCGACGAGGTCGCCGTCCACGTCTGACCCTCCGTCTCTTCCGCTGACTTGGCGCATCTGGTTGCGCGTACGGCGCCGAGTCGGCGCGTCTGGTTGGCACGTGACAACCACACGCGCCAGGTCAGCGGCGGAATCCCCGCCAGATGCGCCAAGTCAGCGTAGGGGGTCAGGGGTGGGCGAGGAGCTCGCCGTGCAGGACGGAGAACCAGCCGTCGTCGTGGGCGGCCCAGCGGCGCCAGCCGTCGGCGAGGGACGTGAGCTCGTCGCGGGTGGCGATGCCGCGGTCGACCGCCTGCCGGGCGAGGTCGGAGTCGACGATCCGGTCGGCCCAGAGGCCGCCCCACCAGGCGCGGTCCATCGGGCTGGCGTAGCACCAGGTGCTCGAGGAGGCGCTCGGGTCGGACAGCCCCGCCTCGCGGGACCAGGCGAGCAGCCGGCGGCCGGCGTCGGGCTCGGCGGAGTTGGACCGGGCGACGGCCGAGTAGACCTCGAGCCAGCGGTCGAGCTCGGGCACGGCGGGGTACCACGTGAAACCGGCGTAGTCGCTGTCGCGGACCGCGACGATCCCGCCCGGCCGGCAGACCCGGCCCATCTCGCGCAGCGCTCGCACCGGGTCGTCGACGTGCTGGAGCACCTGGTGGGCGTGCACCACGTCGAAGGACGCGTCCGGCAGGCCGAGGGCCGCCACGTCGCCGACCACGAAGTCGACGTTCGTGGTGCCGCGCCGGTCGGCCTCGGCGCGAGCCAGGTCGAGGGCGTCCTCGGTGCGTTCGAGCGCGGTCACCCGCCCCTGCGTGCCGACGACGTCCGCGAGGTCCATCGTGATGGTGCCCGGGCCGCACCCCACGTCGAGCAGGGACAGGCCCGGCCGGAGCAGCGGCAGCAGGTAGCCGGCCGAGTTCGCCGCAGTGCGCCACCGGTGCGAGCGCAGCACCGACTCGTGGTGCCCGTGGGTGTACTCGTTGGTCATCCCGCCAGGCTGGCACCGCCCGCCCTCACCGGGCAGCGACCCGACCAGACCCTGAGATGTGCAGCTCGAGCTCGAGCTCGGGACCGTCCTCGTCGTCCACGTGCGAGCCCGACCTCCACGAACCCGAGCCGGTCCAGCAGCGCCCGCGACGCCGCGTTCTCCGGCGACACCGACGCCCGCACGGTGCGCACGCCCTGGCCCGCCAGCCAGTCGACGAACTCCCGCACCATGGCCGTCGCCACGCCGCGACCGCGGTAGTCCGGCACCACCGCGTAGCCGATCTCGACCGTCCCGTCCCGCGGTCCCTCGTGGCAGCCGATCCGGCCGGCCACGGTGGCGCCGTCGAGCAGCACGTGCAGGAGGTACGGCGCGGCGGCCGGGTCGAGCGTCAGGGCGTGCCGGCGGTAGCCGAGCACCCGCCGGTCGTGCTCCGGCCACGCGACCTCGACCCCGTCGACGCTGACCGCGCGTCCCTCCGCCAGGTCACGGATCGTCTGCGCGGACAGCCCGAGGAGCCTCATCGCACGGGCCTCTCGAAGAGCAGCTCCAGGCCGTCCTCCTCGTCCCACTGCTCCCCGACCTGCTCGAACCCGAACGGCCGCAGCGTGGCCAGGGACGCCGCGTTCGACGGGCTGATGCTGGCGCGGACCACCGACACCGCCGGCTCGGACGCGGCCCACTCCAGGGCGACGGCGAGCAGCGTCCGCGCCCAGCCGCGCCGCCGGAACGCCGGGTCCACCCCGTAGGCCACCTCCACCATGCCGCGCTCGTCCGGTGGCCCGTGGAAGCCGACCAGCCCGACCACGTCGCCCTCGGGCGTGACCGCGGCCCGGGCGATCCAGCCCAGCGCCGTCGGGTCCGACGCCACCTGCGGGAGGCGGATGTTCCACAGCCACGCGTGGTCGGCGAGGTACGGCGTCGCGGTCAGGCCCGACGCCGCGGACGCGGCCGCCAGGTCACCGGCGACGAGCGCCTCCATCGTCGCCACGGACAGCGGCACCAGGCGCAGCGCAGGGGTCTCCACGCGGCGATGTTAGGGCCCCGTTAAGAACCGCTCGTACGTCGTCCCGCGGACCCACCATCGAAGGGTGAGCCAGACAACCCTGCGCACCGCGGTCCCCCGGTCCGACGTACCGCTGCGGGAGCTGTGGCCGCATGCCGGCGTCCGGGTGTTCGTCGCCTACTGGGGCGCGCTGGCCGTCGTCGACGTCGCCGACGGGACCCTCGCGGTCACTGCCGCGGCCGTCCTGGTCGCGGCCTGCTCCGTGCACCAGCACGCGGTCACGGCGGTCGCCGTCGCGGTCGAGGCCTGGCTGTTCCTGGTCGCCTTCCTCGGCGACGGCCACGGCGTCCTGGCCGTGCACGGCACCGCGGACGCCGTACGCCTCCTGCTGCTCCTCGCCGTCGCCACCACCACCGCAGCCCTCACCCCGCACCCCGCGTACCGACGGGGAGACCGATGACCGTCACCACCAACCGCCCGGGCGCCGCGACAGGCCCACGTGGGTTGCGCGGGTGGCTGTTGGCGGACATGGCGCACCGGGACGCGTCGCATCCCGGGCCGTACGCCCGCCCGCCCAGCGGCGATCGCACCCACGCGTGGTGGCGGGTCATGTGCCTGACCGGCGTCGACTACTTCTCGACGCTCGGCTACCAGCCCGGGATCGCGGCCATCGCAGCCGGCGTGCTGTCCCCGTTCGCGACGCTGGTGCTCGTGGCGCTCACCCTGCTCGGTGCGCTGCCGGTCTACCGCCGGGTCGCCGAGGAGAGCCCGCACGGTGAGGGTTCCATCGCGATGCTCGAGCGGCTGCTGTCCTTCTGGAAGGGCAAGCTGTTCGTGCTGGTCCTGCTCGGCTTCGCCGCCACGGACTTCCTGATCACCATGACCCTGTCGGCGGCGGACGCCACCGCCCACATCGTCGAGAACCCCAACGTCCCCGCGCTGGTCCACGGGCACCAGGTCGCGATCACCCTGTTCCTGCTGGCCCTGCTCGGCGGCGGTGTTCCTGCGCGGCTTCACCGAGGCGATCGGCATCGCGGTCGGACTCGTGGGCGTCTACCTCGCGCTCAACGTCGTGGTGATCGGGGTCTCGATGGCGCACGTCGTCGCGAACCCCGTCGTGGTCAGCCACTGGACCACGGCGATCACCACGCAGCACGGCGACCCGTTCATGGTGGTCGCGCTGTCGCTGCTGGTCTTCCCCAAGCTGGCCCTGGGCATGTCCGGCTTCGAGACCGGCGTCGCGGTGATGACGCACGTGCACGGCGACGAGGGCGACACCGAGGAGCGGCCCACCGGGCGGGTGCGCGGCACCAAGCGGATGCTCGCGACGGCCGCGGTGATCATGAGCGTCTTCCTCGTCAGCAGCAGCTTCGTCACGACCCTGCTCATCCCCCCGGCGGCGTTCCAGGAGGGCGGCCAGGCGTCCGGCCGCGCGCTGGCCTACCTCGCGCACGAGTACCTCGGCAACGGCTTCGGCACCGTCTACGACGTCAGCACGATCGCGATCCTGTGGTTCGCCGGGGCCTCGGCGATGGCCGGGATGCTGAACCTGATCCCGAAGTACCTCCCTCGCTACGGCATGGCGCCGCAGTGGTCCCGGGCGGTCCGCCCGCTGGTGCTGGTGCTCACCGTCGGTCGCGTTCCTGGTCACCTGGATCTTCGACGCCGACGTCAACGCCCAGGGCGGCGCCTACGCCACCGGCGTGCTGGTGCTGTTCACCTCCGCGGGCGCGGCGGTCACCCTCGCGGCGCGCCGGGCCGGGCAGCGCCGGCTCTCGTGGGCCTTCGCCGTGATCACCCTGGTGTTCGTCTACACGACCGTCGACAACGTCATCGAGCGGCCGGACGGCGTGAAGATCGGCGCCTGCTTCATCGGCGCCATCCTCGCGGTCTCCCTCGCGTCCCGGCTGTCCCGCTCGTTCGAGCTGCGGACGACCGACGTACACCTCGACGCGACCGCGGAGCTGTTCGTCCGCGACTGCGCCCGCCGGACGATCCGGCTGGTCGCCAACGAGCCCGACAGCCGCGACCGGATGGAGTACGACGACAAGCTCCGCCAGATCCGCGACGACCAGGACCTGCCCGACGACGGCGACGTGGTGTTCGTCGAGGTGACCGTCACCGACCCCTCGGACTTCGAGTCCCGGCTGGACGTGCGCGGCAAGGTGATGCACGGCCACCACCGGGTGCTGTCGGTGACCGCCTCCTCCGTGCCGAACGCGCTGGCCGCGCTGCTGCTGCACGTGCGCGACACCACCGGCGCCACCCCGCACATCTACTTCGAGTGGACCGAGGGCAACCCCGCGGCGAACTTCGCACGCTTCCTGCTGTTCGGCGTCGGCGAGGTCGCACCGGTGACCCGCGAGGTCCTCCGCCGGGCCGAGCCGCGGCGCAACCGGCGCCCGCACGTGCACGTGGGGTGAGCGCACAATGGACAGGTGGTCCCCGTGAGCCGTCCCGAGCGGGTGCTCGTCGCGCTCACCGGCGGCCCCGAGGGCGAGGTGCTGCTGCGGCACGCGGCCCGGTTGCCCGGTGCCGAGCTGCACAGCGTGTACGTCGCCGGCCCGGGTCCCGGCCGGGCGCCCGACCCCGCGGCGCTGGTCCGGCTGCGCGGGCTGACCGAGTACCTCGGGGGCGTGCACCACACCGTCACGGCGGCCGACCCGGCCCAGGCGGTGCTCGACCTCGCACGGGGTCTCGACGCGACCCAGGTCGTCGTCGGGGTCAGCCGCCGCGGACGGTGGCGGTCGGCCCTGAAGGCCGGGGTCAGCGACCGGCTCGTCGCCGACGCGGGCGACATCGACGTGGTGCTGGTCAGCCACCCCTACGCCCGCGGCGCCGCCGACCCCGGGCGCCCGAGCGCGCTGTCGCCCCGGCGCCGCGCGGCCGGCTGGGTGCTGGCGGTCCTCGGGCCGGTGGCGCTGACCCTGCTGCTGTCCGCGTCCCGGCACGTCCCCACCTCGCAGGCGCTGGCGTTCCTGGCGCTGACCGTGCTCGTCGCCCTGGTCGGCGGCCTCTGGCCCTCGGTCGCCGCGGCGGTGCTGGGCAGCCTGCTGCTGAACTACTTCTTCACGCCACCCGTGCACACGCTGACCGTCGACGACGTCGACAACGTGGTCGCGCTGGTGCTGTTCCTGGTCGTCGCGGTCGCGGTCGCCACCGTCGTGGACACCGCCGCCCGGCGCAGCGTGCAGGCCGACCTGGCCCGTCGCGAGGCCGACGCGCTGACGCCGGCTGAACCGCGCGCTGCTGCGCACCGAGCACGGGGTCGGCGACCTCCTGGACCTCGTCCGGGAGACGTTCACCATGTCCGCGGCCGCCGTGCTGCGCGCGGACGCCGACGGGACCTGGACCGTGGTGGCCGCCCGCGGCGAGGACCCGCCCACCAGGCCGGCGGACGCGGACGCGGAGGCCGACGCCTCCACCCGGGTCAAGCTCCTGCTGCGTGGTCGCCCGCTCCCGCCGCACGACCTGCGCGTGCTCGCCGCCTTCGCCACCCACCTCGCCGTCGTCCTCGACCGGGCCGAGCTCGCCGAGCAGGCGGCCGAGGCCGAGCGGCTGGCGCTCGGCAACCGGCTGCGTACGGCGCTCCTGGCCGCGGTCTCGCACGACCTGCGCACCCCGCTCGCGGGGATCAAGGCGGCCGTCTCGACGCTGCGCACGCCCGAGGTCGCCTGGACCGCGGGCGACCGCGACGACCTGCTCGAGGCCATCGAGGACTCCGCCGACCGGCTCGGCGCGATCATCGCGAACCTGCTGGACCTGAGCCGGCTGCAGACCGGAGGCGTCACGCTCGTCCCGGACGTGGTCGGCCTCGACGACGTGGTGGCCCGGTCGGTGCTGGCCACGCCGGGCGGTGAGCGGGTGCACCTCGACATCCCCGACGACCTTCCCCTGGTCCGGGTGGACGCCGGCCTGCTCGACCGGGTCGTCGCCAACCTGGTCGACAACGCCCTGCGGCACACCGCGGGGGACGTCCAGGTCACCACCGGGATGCCGTGCCGGGCACGTCGCGCTGCACGTCGTCGACCACGGACCCGGCGTGCCGGACGCGGTGAAGCCGTCGCTGTTCGAGCCGTTCCGCCGGCTCGGGGACGCCCGGGCCGGCGAGGGCGTCGGCCTCGGGCTCGCGGTCGCCCGCGGGCTCACCGAGGCGATGGGCGGCACGCTGGTCGCCACCGACACGTCCGGCGGCGGCCTGACCATGACGGTCACCCTGCCCGCCGTACCCCTGCCTGCGCTGCCCGCGCCGGTGCTCCCGTGACCACGGTGCTGGTCGTCGACGACGACCCGGCCATCCAGCGCACGCTGGCGATCGGGCTGCGGGCCCGCGGCTACCACGTCCTCCCGGCGCGGGACGGGCGCACCGCGGTGGAGGCGGTGCCAGGAGGACGACCCCGACGTGGTGCTCCTCGACCTCGGCCTCCCCGACCTGTCCGGCGTCGACGTGCTCCGCAAGGTCCGCGAGCACAGCCAGGTGCCGGTGATCGTGCTGTCCGCACGGCACGGCTCCGACGACAAGGTGGAGGCCCTCGACGTCGGCGCGGACGACTACGTCACCAAGCCGTTCGGCATGGACGAGCTGCTCGCCCGGGTCCGGGCCGCCGTACGCCGGGCCGTCCCGGACCAGCCACCGGCACCGGTCGTCACCGACGCCTTCACCGTCGACCTCGCCGCACACGGTCGTGCTGCGCGACGGCGAGGAGGTCCGGCTGACACCCACGGAGTGGCGGCTGCTCGAGGCGCTGGTGACCCGGCCCGGTCGGCTGGTGTCGCAGCGGCAGCTGCTCGCGGAGGTGTGGGGGCCGGGCTACGCGGTGGAGACGAACTACCTGCGGGTGTACGTCGCGGGCCTGCGCCGCAAGCTCGAGGCCGACCCGTCCCGGCCGCGGCACCTGCTCACCGAGCCCGGCATGGGCTACCGGTTCGTGCCGTAGGCGCGGCCTACCGGGTGGTCGCCTGCAGCTTCGGGTTCTCGAACGTGCTCGGCTCGGACAGCCGGTGCGCGCGGCCGAACGGCCAGACGATGGCCCAGACCTTGCCCACCACGTCCTTCTCCGGCACCGTGCCGCCGCCGGGCAGGTCCTGGTGGTAGCGGGAGTCCTCGCTGTTCGGGCGGTTGTCGCCCATCACCCAGAGCCGGCCCTTCGGCACCCGCACGTCGAACGGTCGCTCCGACGGGGAGGCCCCGCGCATGATGTAGGACCTCTCCGAGAGCGGCACCCCGTTGACGGTGACGCGGCCCGCCTTGTCGCAGCACACGACGTGGTCGCCGCCGACACCGATCACGCGCTTCACCAGGTGGCCGCCGGTCGGGTACAGCCCGACCTCGGAGAGCGCCTTCTGCACCGGCGAGAGCCGCGGTGCGCCCTCGACGCCGAGCCAGCGACCGCCCGGGTCGTCGAAGACCACGACGTCGCCGCGCTGCACCGGGCCGTTCCAGTACGAGATCTTCTGCACCAGGATCCGGTCGTCGTCCACGAACAGCGGACGCATCGACCCCGACGGCACGAAGAACATCTGGACGAAGAACGTCTTCACGATCGCGGACACGACCAGCGCCAGCACGAGCAGCACCACGGTCTCGGCCCAGACGGGGAGCGCACGCCGCTTGGTAGCGGCGGTGCCGCCCTTCCGGGTCGTCATGCGGACGACTCTATGCGACCCGTTCGAGCCGGCTGGTGCTAGGCGACGTCGGGGTCCGGCTCGGCACTCGGCCTGATGGTGAGCAGCGGCAGGAGGGCGTGCGCGACGGGGCCGATCGCGAACGCGTACAGCAGCGTCCCGACCCCCACGGTGCCGCCGAGCAGGAACCCGACGACGAGCACGGTCACCTCGATGACGGTGCGGACCAGCCGGACGGAGCGGCCGGTGCGCCGGACCACGCCGGTCATCAGGCCGTCCCGCGGACCGGGCCCCAGGGACGCCCCGATGTAGAGCGCCGTCGCCAGCCCGTTGAGCAGCACGCCGCCGAGCAGCAGGAGCACCCGCGCGGGCCACGCCTGCGCCGGGTCGAGCACCAGCAGGGTCAGGTCGACGAAGACGCCGACGAGCACCGCGTTGGCGAACGTCCCGAAGCCGGGCCGCTCCCGCAACGGGATCCACAGCAGGAGCACCACGAAGCTGACCGCGATGACCATCTGGCCGACGGTCGCGTCGAGGTGCTCGGCGAGCCCCTGGTGCAGCACGTCCCACGGGGCGAGGCCGAGCCCCGCGCGCAGCACGAACGCCAGGCTCACGCCGTACAACGCGAGCCCGACGAAGAGCTGGGTCAGCCGGCGGGTGAGGAGCACCCCGGCGCAACCGAGCGGTCCGGGGAGGTATTCCGCACCTACACTTCCGGCCATGGCGGCCACCGAGACCAGACTGCTGGTGCTCGGTGCCGTGCGCCTCTTCGAGCCGGTCAACGGCTACCAGATCCGCCGCGAGCTGATGTCGTGGGAGGTCGACGAGTGGGCGCACATCAACCCCGGCTCGATCTACTCGGTGCTGAGCACGCTCACCAAGCAGGGGTACGTCGACCGGCACGACCTCGTGGACGGCACGCGCGAGGTCGCGGTCTACACGACGACCGGGGCGGGCCGCGACGAGCTGACCGCGCTGTTCACGTCGTCGCTGGAGACGGTCCGCGCGCTCGACCCGCTGCCGCTGCACACCGCGCTGTCGATGTGCGTGCTGTTCCCCCGCGACGTGATCGCCCGGCACCTCGAGCGGCGGCTGCCGGCGCTCGACGCGCACCTCGAGGACCTGCGCGGCAAGCGCACCCTCGCCGCCTCGGGGATCGCGCCGCCGCACGTCGTACGCGTGCTCGACCTGCAGATCTCCACCGCCGAGGTGGAGCGCGCCTGGCTGGTGGGCCTGCTCGAGGACCTGCACGCGGGGCGGCTGGCCTTCGCGGGCGAGCCCGCGGGGTGGGAGCCGGCGCCGGACGACCCGGGCTGGCAGATGCACCACGACCGGGAGCGCTACCGGGCGCTGCTGGCCGGTCGCTGAGTGCGGCCGGCGGGCCCGGAGGGCCGTCGATGAGTTTGTGTCGGTGCCCTGGTCTGTACTGGTGGAAACCGGTTGACACGTGGCGTTCCAGCCGCCAAAGTTGCTCAGTATTCAAGTTTGAACAGTGAGGAACGAGCATGATCCATGCGCGGGGTCTCGTGCAGACCTTCCACACCCGCCAGGGCAAGCAGAAGACCGAGGTGCGCGCCGTCGACGGCGTCGACCTCGACGTGGCCGAGGGTGAGGTCGTCGGCTTCCTCGGGCCCAACGGTGCCGGCAAGACGACGACGCTGCGGATGCTGACCACGCTGCTGACGCCGACGGCCGGCACGGCCACGGTGGCCGGCTACGACGTGGTCCGGGAGTCCGAGCAGGTGCGTCGCAGCATCGGCTACGTCTCCCAGGCCGGCGGTGCCTTCAGCGGGGCCCGCGCCGGTGACGAGGTGATGGACCACGGCATGCTCTACGGCCTCAAGAAGCAGGTCGTCGAGGAGCGCGGCAAGCGGCTCTTCGAGCAGATGAACCTCGACGGCCTCTGGCAGCGGATGCCCAAGAACATGTCCGGCGGCCAGAAGCGCCGCCTCGACATCGTGATGGGCCTGATCCACGAGCCGTCCCTGGTGTTCCTCGACGAGCCGACCACCGGCCTCGACCCGCAGGCCCGGGCGAACCTCTGGGAGCACATCCGCGACCTGCGGGCCCGGCGCGGCGCGACGGTGTTCCTCACCACCCACTACCTCGACGAGGCCGACGCGCTCTCCGACCGGATCCTGATCATCGACCAGGGCAAGATCGTCGCCGCCGACACCTCCGACAACCTCAAGGCGCAGGTCGCCGGGGACCTCGTCGAGATCGAGGTCGCGGACCTCGCCCAGGTCGGTGACGCGGCCGCCCGGCTGACCACGATCACCGACGGCAAGGCCGAGGTCGAGGTCGAGGACCGGATGGTCCGCGGGCGGGTGCCGCGCGCCGGCCGGGCCGTTCCCGGCCTGCTGCGCGACCTGGACCGGGCCGGCATCGACCTCGACGCCATCGAGGTGCACCGGCCCACGCTCGACGACGTGTTCCTCGCCCTGACCGGGCGCTCGCTGCGCGACGCCGAGGCCTCCTCGGAGGCCGCCGCCGGCGGACGGCCGGCCCCGACGGGCGGCCCCGACGGCCCCGACGGCACCGACACCACCGACGCACCCGAGGCGGTCCTCCGATGAGATTTCTGCGCGAGTCCAACATCGTCTTCCGGCGCCAGCTCCGGATGAACCTCCGCAACCCCGCCTGGGTGCTGATCGGGGCGTTCCAGCCGGTGCTCTACCTGCTGCTGTTCGGCCCGCTGCTCAAGCCGCTGGTCACGCAGTTCGGCGCCACCAACGCCTACACGTTCTTCGTGCCCGGCATGCTCGTCCAGCTCGGCATCTTCGGTGCGTTCTTCGCCGGCTTCTCGCTCATCGGCGAGTGGCGCGAGGGTGTCATCGAGGCCGAGCGGGTGACCCCGGCGTCGCGCACCGCCCTGCTGGTGGGTCGGCTCCTCCGCGACCTGCTGCAGCTGCTCGTGCAGGCGATGATCCTGATCGGGCTCGGCTACGCCCTCGGCATGGACGCGTCCGTCGGCGGCCTGCTCCTCGGCGTGCTGCTCACCCTGCTGATCGGCGGGGCCTGCGCCGCCGCCTCCAACGCGCTGGCGCTGACCACCAAGAGCGAGGACGTGATGGCGCCGGTCATCAACGTCGTGATGATGCCGGTGCTGCTGCTCTCGGGGATCCTGCTGCCGATGACGATCGGCCCGTCCTGGCTGGAGAAGGCCAGCGACTTCATGCCGATCCGGCACGTCGTCGACGCGGTCCGCAGCGCCTTCGGCGGCGACTTCGGCTCCTCGGGCCTGTTGTGGGGCTCCGCCTGGTCGGTGCTGCTGTTCGCGCTCGCGATCTGGTGGGGCACCTCCACCTTCCGCAAGGAGAACAGCTAGCCGCCGTCGCTGGTCGAGGCTCCTCCGCTAGCGCTCCGGAGCACCTCAACCCGCGTGGGTGACCCCTTGCCAGGCAGGTTTACATTCTCTATGGTTTTGTAAACCTGACCTGGAGGTGTCGCCATGGCCACGATCACCGGCCCGACCGTCTCGCCCGAGTCCATCGAGCAGTGGACCGACTCCAAGCGCTACCTGTGGCTGCTCGGTCTCGTCGTCCCGTCGCTCGGGTTCATCGCGTGGGGCATGCACGCGCTCACCGGCTGGGGCGTGTGGTGGTGGATCGGCCCGATCGTGGTCTTCGGAGTGGTGCCGCTGATCGACGTACTCGCCGGCCTCGACCGCAGCAACCCGCCGGACGACGTGATCGAGGCGCTCGAGAACGACCGCTACTACCGGTGGATCACCTACCTGTACCTGCCGATCCAGTACGCCGCGCTGGTGTGGGCCTGCTGGATGTTCACCCGCGGCGGGCTGCCGGTCGTCGACCGGGTCGGGCTCGCGCTCAGCATCGGGATGATCGCCGGCATCGGCATCAACACCGCCCACGAGCTCGGCCACAAGAAGGAGCAGCACGAGCGCTGGCTGGCCAAGATCGCGCTGGCGCAGAGCTTCTACGGGCACTTCTACATCGAGCACAACCGCGGCCACCACGTCCGGGTCGCGACCCCGGAGGACCCGGCCAGCTCGCGGGTCGGCGAGTCGCTCTACGCGTTCCTGCCGCGCACCGTCCTCGGCTCCCTGCGCAGCGCCTGGCGTCTGGAGAAGCCGCGCTTCAAGCGTCGGCAGAAGTCGCACTGGTCGATCCGCAACGACGTGCTGAACTCCTGGCTGATGTCACTGGTGCTCTGGGGGGCGCTGGTCGTCGGCTTCGGCTGGGGCGTGCTGCCGTTCCTGCTCATCCAGGCGGTCGTCGGCATCAGCCTGCTGGAGGTCGTCAACTACCTGGAGCACTACGGCATGCGCCGCCAGCGCACCGGCGCCGACGGCACCGGCCGCTACGAGCGGGTGCTGCCGTCGCACTCGTGGAACAGCAACAACATCGCCACGAACGTGCTGCTCTACCACCTGCAGCGGCACAGCGACCACCACGCGAACCCCACCCGTCGCTACCAGACGCTGCGCGACTTCGAGGAGTCGCCGGCGCTGCCGACCGGGTACGCCGGGATGATCCTGCTCGCGATGGTGCCGCCGCTGTGGCGCCGGGTGATGGACCCCCGCGTGCTCGCCCACTTCGGCGGCGACATGTCCCGCGCCAACCTCCAGCCGTCGAAGCGCAAGAACTATCTCTGACGTGTCAGGAACCTCAGGTGGCTGTGGCCGGCCGACGTCGTGACAGCTCGGGAGCGGGTGGGAGGAGCCGGTAGGTTCGCCCCGACGAGCCACCACCCCGCAGGAGGAGAAGCACCGATGAGGTACGTCTGCCCCGGCTGCGACTACGCGTACGACGAGCAGGCCGGCGACTCGCGCGAGGGCTTCGCGCCGGGCACGCCGTGGTCCGAGCTCCCCGAGGACTGGGCCTGCCCCGACTGCGGCGTGCGCGAGAAGGTCGACTTCGAGCCGGCGGATGGCTGACCCCGCCGCCGACCGTGCGGCGGCCGACCGGCCGGTGCGTGAGCGGGTCCTGGACGCGACCGCGTCGATCACCGTCGAGGACGGCTGGGGTGCGGTCACGATGAACAAGGTGGCGGGCCTGGCGGGGGTGAGCCGGCAGACCGTCTACAACGAGTACGGCGCGAAGCCGGCGCTCGGCCAGGCGATGGTGCTGCGCGAGCTCGACCGGTTCCTCACGGTCGTGGGCCGCGAGCTCGACACCCACGACGACCTGGTCGAGGCGATCCGGGCCGCGGCCGAGCAGACGCTGCGGCTCGCGCAGGACAACCCGCTGCTCAACCGGGTGCTGGCGTCCGCGCACCAGGTGTCCGCGGGCTCCGGCGGGTCGGGCGCGGAGGCCGAGCTGCTGCCGTTCCTGACCACCGACGCCGGGCCGCTGATCGTCGCGGCCAAGGACGTGATCGCCGCGCGCATCACGCGGTTCCCCGACCTCGGCCTGACCCCGGTCGAGCAGGACGCCGCCATCGACGCGATCGTGCGGCTGGTGCTCAGCCACGTCATGCAGCCGGGCGCGGAGCCGGCCCGCACCGCCGACCACCTGGCCTGGATCGTGGCCCGGGTGCTGAGGGAGCCGGGAGCCGGCGGGCGCTAGGACGCGCCCCTGGCGGGTACCTAGCCGGCCGCTCCGGGCTCGCCCAGGTCGGGCATCCCCTCGACCTTGCCCTCACCGGACCCGCCCGAGCCGCCGGCCGGTGACCCGTCGCCGGCGTCGTCGCCGTCCTCGTCCGGGTCCCGGGCCAGCGGGTTCTCCTCCGGCTGCAGGTCCTCGGGCAGGTCCTCGTCGGGGATCAGACCGACCTCGGGCGTCTCGTTCGATGACTCGCTCATGGGTCCGTCGTACCCAAGGCGTCCGCCGTTGATGCCGCGACCTGCTGCGTGGCCGACCGGGCAGTGGCAACGGCCCCGACCGAAGTCGGGGCCGTCACGTTGATCCACCCGATCTCGACCCGGGAGGGAGCGGCCTCCCGGGCCAAGCGTTGAGGTGGCTGAGCCCGGAACAGGTGGTGGGTGTCGGCGGGCTCAACCACCGGTCTGCGTCGCCGCTGGGTCACATCTTCGGCATCAGCACGTTGTCGATGAGGTAGACGGTCGCGTTGGCGGTGTGCACGCCACCGCAGATCACGCTGCTGGAGCCGTTGACCTTGATGTTGTCGCCGGAGCCGGTGACCTTGACGCTGCCGCCCTGGACGGTCTTGTGGGTGCCGTCGATCTCGTCGGGCGAGAGCTGGCCGGAGATGACGTGGTAGGTCAGCACCGTCTGGAGCGTCTTGGCGCCCTTCGGGGTGGACAGCGTCTTCAGGGTCGCCTTGGGCAGCTTGGCGAACGCCGAGTCGACCGGCGCGAAGACCGTGAACTCGCCACCGTTGAGGGTGTCGACGAGGTTCACCTTCGGGTTGAACTTGCCGGACACCGTGGCGACCAGCGTCTTGAGCAGCGGGTTGTTGCTCGCGGCGGTGGCGACCGGGTCCGCGGCCATGCCGGCCACGGAGCCGGAGCCGTCCGGAACGGCCTTCGCGTAGTCGGCGCAGCCCGGGCCGACGAGGTCGGCAGCCGGATCGGCGGCGGCGCTGCTCTCCGGGGCGGAGGCGCTGCTCTCGGGAGCCGACGGGGCGGCGGAGCTGGCGTTGTCGGAGGCCGAGCCGGAGTCGCTACCCCCACAAGCCGCCGTCATGGTCAGCGCGGACACCACGGCCGTGGCGGCCGCGATCCTCTTCATGGTGCGCATGGTGCTGTCCCTCTCGATTGCGGTTCGGCGTGAATGCCTTTGTGTACAAGGGATTCGTCGCCTCATAGGTGGCGGATTGGTGAGACGGCGAGAAAAGTCAGCTCGCCGTGACGTTGACGCTGTGCCAGCCCGTCGAGCCGTTGGGCGCGATGGGCGTGCGCTTGTCCGTCTGGATGTAGCCGGTCGTGTCGGTGGCCCGGACCTCGATCTGGTGGTTGCCGGACTTCGCGTCCCACATCCACACCCACTGGCGCCAGGTGTCGATGTTGTCCTGGTCGGCGAGCTTCGCCTCCTGCCAGGGGCCGCCGTCGACGCGCACCTCGACCTTCTCGATGCCACGGTCCTGCGACCAGGCGACGCCGGCGACCGGCACCTGCGTGCCCGCCTTCACCTGGGCGAACGACGTGGGTACGTCGATCCGCGAGGACGTCTTGATCGGGGCCTTCACGGAGTAGCCGCGCGTCGACCAGTACGCCTTGAAGTCCGCGAACCGGGTCACCTCGAGGTCGACCAGCCACTTGGTGGCCGACACGTAGCCGTAGAGCCCGGGCACGACCATCCGGACCGGGAAGCCGTGCGCCAGCGGCAGCGGCTGGCCGTTCATGCCCACCGCGATCAGGGCGTCGCGGTTCTTGTCGACGAGCGCAGCGAGCGGAGTGCCGATCGTCATGTCGTCGGCGCTCGTGGACTTCACCGCGTCGGCGCCGTCCTTCACACCCGCCTCTTCCAGCAGGTCGCGCACGGGGATGCCGAGCCAGGTCGCGTTGCCGGCGTACCTGCCGCCGACCGGGTTGGACACGCAGGTGAGCGTGATCCGGCGTTCCATCATCCGGCGCTTCAGCAGGTCCTCGAAGGACAGCTCGATCTCCTTCTCGACCATCCCGTGGATGCGGAGCGTGTAGCCGTCGATGGGCACGTCCGGCACCCGCAGCGCGGTGTCGACGCGGTAGAACTCCTTGTTCGACGTGAGGTGCGGGGTGATGCCGGGGACGTCGAGGCTGGTGCCGGAGGCGAGAGCCGGTGCGGGCGTCGCCGGGCGGGGCAGGGAGAGGTCGGCGCGCTGGCCGGCGGCCGTGGAGCCGCCGAACGCCTGGCGGACCGCACCGCCGGCGACCACGACGGCCCCGGTGGCGGCGGCCGCCTGGAGGAAGCCGCGTCGGTCGAACGACGCCGGCAGGTCGTCGCCGTCGACGTGCGCGGGCAGCACCTCACGGACCAGGATCCGCGGCTTGCCGTGCTCCTCGGTCTCGACCTTCTCGACCCAGCCGATCTGCTCGCCGCGTGTCGCCGGGGGACGGTGCGACGTGAGCGTCTCCGGTGTGCCGTCGGACGACGCTGCGGACCCTCCGCTCCCCGTGGGTGCGGTCGACGCGCCGCCGGACCCCGCGGGGGTCGACGAACGCGGTGGTGTGCGAAGGGTCCGCAGCAGCAGGAGGAGCGCCGGCGCCCCCGCGGCCACGAGGGCCAGGGCGGGCAGCAGGCGCAGCACCGGCGAGCCGGTCGCGGTGCGGTCGGTGAGCCCGGCGACCGTGGCCACCAGGCTGAGCACCAGGAACGCCCCCAGGGCGACCCGGGGCCGACGTACGCCGACCACCCCGGCCAGCGCCGCCAGCAGCGCGACCGTGACGACGACACCACCGATCAGCACCGGCTTGTCGTTCTCGCCGAACGTCCGGATCGCGAACTCCTTGAGCGGCCGGGGCGTGGCGTCGATCGCCCGGTTGCCGACCGCGAGGAGCGGCGACGTGACGCCGGTCAGGAGCGCGGCGACCGCCTCCGACGCCGCGACGGCAGCCGCCCCGGCGAGCAGGCCGGCCGTACCGCCCAGGAGCCAGCGGCGGCGCGGGGCCGCGGCGGTCTCGCCGCGGTGTCCCGTCGAGGGCTTCGTGGTCGTGGACATACCGCTGGTTCGGCACCGACCGTCCCGGGGATTGGGTCCCGAGGCCCGGAAAGGACTGACGGGGGTTGTCTGGCCGGGTGAGACTGGGGGTACACCTGGTCCGGGAGCAACGCCGGGTGCGACACCGGGAGCCCGGCAAACGGGGTGACCGCGGGGAGGACAGCCGATGCGACGACCGGTCGCCGGGACGCGCGTGCACGTGTCCGTGGCCACGGGCGTGCTCGCGCTGCTCGCGCTCTCGGTCACCTCCTGCGCCGGCGGCGACACGATCGAACGCACCGGCGGGCGGCCCACCTCCTCCGGCTCAGCCTCGGCCGGCACCCCCTCGGCGTCCGCGTCATCCTCGCCCGGAGGAGAGGACCCCTCGGCCTACGCCGTCGCCGACCCCGGCCACCTCAAGACGCCGCTGTTCACCCCCGACCTGCTGCTGACCAGCAGCAGGCCCATCCCCGACGCGGTCCGGTCCGCGGTGGCCAAGGTGCGCGGTGTGCGCGCCGTCATGCCGTTGTCGCTGGCCTCGCTGTCCGCCAACGGCCGGACGCTCACGATCGCGGCCGTCGACCCGGCGAAGTTCCGGCGGTTCACCGCCTACGCGTCCGCCCGCTCCGACGAGGTGTGGAAGCGGGTCGCCGGCGGCGAGGTCGCCGTCGATCCCGGGCTGCCCAAGCGGCTCGAGGAGCCGGCCGGCTACCTCCGGCTGGGCAGCTCCGACGACGCCCCGCAGGTGCACATCGGCGCCTACGCCCCGCTGGTCAAGCAGATCTCGGCCGTCGTCGACTACAAGCGCGGCGAGCAGCTGGGGCTGCCGCGCGACAACGCGCTGCTGGTGTCCACCGGGACGTTCACCCCGTCCGCGGTCACCCCTCGGCTCAAGAAGGTCATCGGCAGCGGGCTCACCATGCAGACGCTGGCCCTCGAGTTCGACAACCAGGTGCAGACCGCGGTGCTGTCCGGCAGCTCGGTCACCAGCCGCGTCGGCACCTTCACCTACAGCCCGCACCCGGACGGGACGATCACGCCCGACCGCGGCTGGGTGAGCACGTACATCCGGACCGAGTCGGTGCCGATCCTCGGCTCCGTCACCTGCAACAAGGGCATGGTCCCGCAGCTGCGGGCCGCGCTCGCCGAGGTCGTCGACCGGGGGCTCGCCGACAAGATCCACCCCGGCGAGTACGCCGGCTGCTACTACCCGCGCTACATCGCGCGGGACCCGTCGAAGGGGCTCTCGCTGCACTCGTGGGGGATCGCGGTCGACCTGAACGTGCCCGGAAACCAACGGGGCACGGTCGGCGAGATGGACCGGCAGGTCGTCGCGATCTTCAAGAAGTGGGGGTTCGCGTGGGGTGGGGACTGGAACTACACGGACCCGATGCACTTCGAGATGGCTTCGGTCGTGGAGGTGCGCTGACGCGCACCCGGTCCCCTGCAGGGTGGCCTTGGCCGCCTTTCCGCCTCACCTGGGCTCCGGCGCGCTCCCGCACCCGGCACCGGCGGGGACACCCGCTCGCTTCGCTCGCCCGCCAGACCCGAGCCCCAGCCCCGCCGCTGCCGGGTCCGTCCGCGCGCCTCGTGCCCTTCCGGCACCGGGTGCCGCGCCGCGCTGAGGGTCTTCGGCGACCGTCTCAGGCCTGGTTGTGGTGCTCGACGACCTGGCGGGCGACCTCGGCGAGCTTGATGTTCATGTCCTGGGAGGCCTTGCGGAGCATGGAGAAGGCCTCGACGTCGGTGATCTTGTGGAAGGCCATCAGCAGGCCGACGGCCTTGCCGATCTCGCGGTTGCTGGTGAGGCCGGCGCGCAGGGTGCCGGCGGCCTGGCGCTCGTGGGCGGCGAGCAGGGCGACCGTCACGAAGGAGGCCAGGACGATGCCCTGGTCGACGGAGGCGGCGTCGAGGCCGCCGGGGCGGTCGCAGAACAGGTTGAGGGCACCGGTCTTCTGGTCGCCGACGAGCAGCCGGAAACCGGCCATGCCGCGCACCGGGGTGGTGTCGAGGACCTGGGTGCTCAGCCGGGGCCACGGGGAGCCGTCGAGCAGGTCGGCGTCGTGGAAGACGGCGTCGTCGACGATGGCGTCGAGGCAGGGGCCCTCGCCGAGCTCGCGCTCGTAGGTGTCGATCAGCTGGGCGACGTCGTCGCTGGCCGCGGCGGTCAGGAACTGGCCGTCCCCGTTGCGCAGCATCAGGCTGGCGTGGTCGCAGCCCTCCACCAGTCGGGGCGCGGCGTCCACCACGGCCTGGTGGACGGCGGAGAAGTCGTCGCTGGCGTACACCAGGGTCGCCAGCGACTGGAACACGCCCGACACGGCCGCGTCCGCGGCGGGGTAGGGCTGAAGCTCGTCGCTCATCGTGTCTCGTGCTGTCCTTCGATGCGGGGCCGACTCGTCCTGTCCCCTCAAGACGCGGCGCCATTCTGACACGTTCCCCGTGGACCAGGCCGGGACCGGAGGATCCGCTTCGGCATACTCGGGCGGGCGTCCCACCCGTGCACCAGCAGCGAGACCCCCCAGGAGTGCCCATGCGTTCGGTCCAGGTCGTCTCCGCCGAGGGACCCTCCGGTGTCCAGGTCGTCGAGGCAGCGGAGCCGGTGCGCGGCGAGCGCGACGTGCTGGTCGAGGTGCACGCGCTCGGCGTGAGCTGGCCGGACCTGCTGCTGAGCCGCGGGGAGTACCAGCTCAAGCCCGAGCCGCCCTTCCAGCTCGGGGTCGACTTCGCCGGCGTCGTGCGCGAGGCACCGGAGGGGTCCGGGTTCGCGGCCGGGGACCGGGTCGCCTGCTGCCTGCCGTACGGCGGTGGGGCCGACCTGGTGGCGGTGAACGCCGACGCGGTGTTCCCGCTACCGGACGCGGTCCCGTTCGAGAAGGCCGCGGCGCTGCCGATGAACTACCTGACCGCCCAGTTCGCGCTGGCCACCCGGGCGCAGGTCCGGGAGGGCGAGACGGTGCTGGTGCACGGGGCGGCCGGCGGGGTCGGCACCGCGACCCTCCAGGTGGCCAAGGGGTACGGCGCGCGGACGGTCGCGGTGGTCTCCACCCCGGAGAAGGCCGACTTCGTCCGGTCGCTCGGCGCCGACGACGCGGTGCTCGTCGACGGCTTCCTCGGCGCGGTCAAGGAGCTGACCGGCGGCCGCGGGGTCGACGTGGTCGTAGACGTCGTCGGCGGCGACCTGATGACCGACTCGCTGCGCAGCCTCGGCTCCCTCGGCCGGCTGCTGGTGGTGGGCTTCACCGGCGGCAGCATCCCCGAGGTGAGGGTCAACCGGCTGCTGCTGAACAACATCGACGTGCGGGGGGTCGGCTGGGGCGCCTTCGCGATGGTCCGCCCCGGGTTCATGCGCGAGCAGTGGGACGCGCTCCTGCCGATGCTCGAGTCCGGGGTCGTGGACCCGCCGGTCGGGACGACGTACCCGGTCGAGGACGTGGCCCGCGCGCTCGCCGACCTGGCCGAGCGCAGGGTGCTCGGCAAGACGGTGCTTTCGCTGCGCTGAGCCGGCACCGAAAGTAAAGTTCGGGAGTGCTTTCGTCTCGGGGTCGCGCGGTCGCGGCTGCCCTCTCGCCCGTGCTGCTCTGCGGGTTGCTCGCCGCCTGCACCTCCGCGTCCACGACCGGGTCGACCCGCGGGGCGAGCCGGGCGGAGGCGCCGTCGACAGCGTTCGGCAGCCCGGTGACCGACGGTCCGAGCTGGGCACCGGCGGCGAAGGAGCACGACGGGCTCGCCTCGGTCGCCACGTCGACCGCCTCCGGCTTCCGGCTGCACACCGTGTCGGGCGACAAGACCTTCGTGCCGGGCATGAACCTCGGCAGCACCACCCCGACCCACCAGCCCGGCGAGCTCGCGATGACCGCCGCCGACTACCGCCGCTGGTTCACGGACATGGGCGCGATGGGTGTGCGCGCGGTGCGGATCTACACGATCCACCCGCCCGCGTTCTACGACGAGCTGGCGACCTACAACCAGGAGCACCCGGAGGCCCCGCTCTACCTCGTGCAGGGCGTCTACCTCCCCGACGAGTCGTACGTCGAGCCCGGGCACACGCTCTACGACCGGGCCGTCGACGAGGGGTTCAGCGCGGAGCTCGCCGACGCGTCCCGGGCCGTGCACGGCGACCTGACCCGCGCACCCGCGCCCGGCCACGCGTCCGGCACCTGGACGACCGACGTCTCCCCGTGGGTGATGTCCTGGATCGTCGGCGTGGAGTGGGACCCGACCGGGGTGCACCGCACCGACCGGGCCGAGGCCGACGCAGCCACCACGAGGGGCACCTACTTCCGGGCGACCCGCGACGCCACCGCGACCGAGCGCTGGATCGCCCGGCACATGGACGAGCTCGCGACCGCCGAGCACGCCCGCGGCACCTCCGCGCCGATCGCGTTCGCTAACTGGCCCACCGCCGACCCGCTGCGTCACCCCGGTGAGCCGCTGCGCCTGGAGGACCTCGTCGGCGTCGACGCCGACCACGTGCTCCCGACGAAGGCGTGGCCGGGCGGCACCTTCGCCAGCTTCCACGCCTACCCCTACTACCCGGACTTCCTCCGTCGGCAGAAGGCGCTGCAGCAGGTCCGCTGGGAGGGCCGCCGGGACGCCTACGCGGGGTACCTCCGCTACCTGAAGCGGCACTACACGCGGATGCCGGTGCTGATCACCGAGTTCGGCGTGCCGTCCTCGCTGGGGTCGGCGCACATCGGCACCAACGGCCGCGACCAGGGTGGGCACACCGAGGCAGCAGCGATGGCGATGGACGCCGACCTGCTGCGGCTGATCAAGGGCCAGGGCATGGGCGCCGGCCTGATGTTCGAGTGGGCCGACGAGTGGTTCAAGCGGACGTGGAACACCGAGGAGCACCAGCGGCCCGGCGCAGACCGGCGCCAGCTCTGGCACGACCCGCTCACCAACGAGCAGTGGTTCGGCGTGGTCGCCACCGATGCCGGCGCGGTCCCGGACGCGGGCCACGAGATCACCCCGTCGTCGGGGCCGGTGAAGTACGTCCTCGCCGACGCGGACGCCTCCTACGTGCACCTCGACGTCACCTTCCGTGACGGGCTGCCGGACCGGTTCACGATCAGCGCCGACGCGGTGCGGTCCGTGGCCGGCGACGACTACCGGATCGACGTACGCCCGGCGGCGGGTACGGCGCAGGTCAGCGTCGCCTCGTCGCTGGACCCGGTCCGTCTCGACGCCCGGCAGGCCGGCGACCGGCGCCCCGACACCGGCGCCTACGTGCCGTTCGAGCTGATGGTCAACCGGCAGCTGGACTCCGAAGGCGTCTCCTACGCGCCGGAGTTCCAGGACGTCGGACGGCTCCGGCGGGGCAGCTGGGAGCCGACCGCGCGGCGCTACGACAGCCTGGCCACCTGGCAGGTCGACCGGGCGCACGACACCGTCCGGCTCCGGGTGCCCTGGTCGATGCTCGGGATGGCCGACCCGTCGAGCCGCACCGCGCTCGGCCCCGGTGACCCGGCGCAGGGCGTGAAGGTGCCGGGCATCCGGTTCGCGTTCACCGTCCCCGGGAGCCCGGCCACCACGATGGAGTGGACCTGGCCGACCTGGAACTACGTGCAGCACACCGAGCGGGTGAAGCAGGGCGCCGACGCGCTCGCCACGGCGTTCCGCGAGACCGGACGCTGACCCGGCCCGGCTGTACCCTGGCGCGCGTGACGATTCTCGACGACGCCCGCGCGGGCATGAACCCCGACATCCGGCCGCAGGACGACCTCTTCCGGCACGTCAACGGCACCTGGCTGGAGACGACCGACATCCCCGCCGACCGCTCCGCCTGGGGCGCGTTCGCCGCCCTCGCCGAGGAGTCGGAGGAGCGGGTCAAGGCGATCATCAGTGAGCTCGCCGAGGGCACCCACGAGGCCGGCTCGAACGCCCAGAAGATCGGCGACCTGTTCACCAGCTTCATGGACGAGGAGCGCATCGAGGCGCTCGGCGCCGAGCCGGTCCGCGCCGACCTCGAGCAGGTCGCGGCCCTCGCCGACGTCAGCGCGCTCGTCGAGTTCGTCGGCGGGCTCGAGCGGCGCGGCGGCTCCGGCTTCTTCGGCGCCTACGTCAACACCGACGACCGCGACGCCGACCGCTACCTCCTCAACGTGCTCCAGGGCGGCATCGGGCTGCCGGACGAGTCCTACTACCGCGAGGACAAGTTCGCCGACATCCGCGCCGCCTACCTCACCCACATGGGCAAGGTGTTCGCGCTCGCCGGCTGGGCCGAGCCGGAGCGCGCCGCCCAGCAGGTGCTCGACGTGGAGACCCGGCTGGCGCAGGGCCACTGGGAGCGGGCCGAGACCCGCGACGTGATCAAGGCCTACAACCTGACCACCCGCGAGGAGCTCCAGGCCCTGCTGCCGAACCTCCCCCTCGACGTGTGGGCCCACGCGCTCGGCGCCGACGACGCCGTGCTGGCCGAGACGATCGTCCGGCAGCCGTCCTACCTCCCGCACCTCTCGACCGCGCTCGACGAGGTCTCCCTCGACGACTGGAAGGCGTGGCTCGCGGCCCGGGTGATCCGGTCGGCGTCGCCGTACCTCTCGACGGACTTCGTCGAGGAGAACTTCGAGTTCTACGGCCGCACCCTCAACGGCACCCCCGAGCTGCGGGCCCGCTGGAAGCGCGGCGTCTCCTTCGTGGAGGGCTCGATCGGCGAGGCCGTCGGCGAGCAGTACGTCGCCAGGCACTTCCCGCCGCGCGCCAAGGAGATGATGGTCGACCTGGTCGCCAACCTCCTCGAGGCCTACCGCCGCAACATCGAGGCGCTCGACTGGATGACCGAGGAGACCAAGCAGCGGGCCTACCGCAAGCTCGAGACCTTCCGGCCCAAGATCGGCTACCCCGACGAGTTCCGCGACTACAGCAAGCTCGAGGTCAGCGCCGACGACCTGCTCGGCAACGTGCGGGCCGTCGCGGCGTTCGAGAACGACCGCGAGCTCGGCAAGATCGGCGGCCCCGTCGACCGCGACGAGTGGTTCATGCTGCCGCAGCACGTCAACGCCTACTACAACCCGGGCATGAACGAGATCTGCTTCCCGGCCGGCATCCTGCAGGCGCCGTTCTTCGACGCCGACGCCGAGCCCGCCGAGAACTACGGCGGCATCGGCGCGGTGATCGGCCACGAGGTCGGCCACGGCTTCGACGACCAGGGCTCGCAGTACGACGAGCGCGGCAACATGGAGAACTGGTGGACCGCCGAGGACCGTGCGGCGTTCCAGGAGCGGGCCGACAAGCTGATCAAGCAGTACGACGGGTTCGAGCCGGCCGAGCTGCCCGGCGAGCACGTCAACGGCGCACTCACCGTCGGCGAGAACATCGGCGACCTGGGCGGCATCACGATCGCGCTCAAGGCCTACCTGATCAGCCTCGAGGGCCAGGAGCCGCCGGTCGTCGACGGGTGGACCGGCGAGCAGCGGGTCTTCCTCAACTTCGCCCACGTGTGGCGCTCCAAGCGCCGCAAGGAGCAGCTCCTGCAGCTGATCACCGTCGACCCGCACAGCCCCGCGGAGTTCCGGGCCAACATCGTCCGCAACCTCGACGAGTTCGTCACCGCGTTCGACGTGCAGCCCGGCGACGGCCTCTGGCTCGACCCCGAGGACCGCGTCCGGATCTGGTGACCGCCGGGGCCTGCAGATTCCCAGGGCCCCCTGTTAAACCGGCACACCCCCGACGTTGCAACGCCGGGGGTGTGCCAGTTTCGTCAGGGGTGTCGCAGGCCGTCAGTGCATCAGCGCGGCGGCGTTCACCGACTCGCCGTCGGGTGCGGTCTCGGCCGGCTTGCGGCGCGGCAGCAGCAGCGACGGCAGGATGCACAGCGCGACCAGGATGGTCGCCACGAGGAACACCTCGCTGAACGCCTGCGGACATGTCGCTGAACGCCTGCGGGATGATCCGCGGGTCGGGCTGGGCGCCGGTCTCGCGGGCCACGATCAGCTTGCCGAGCGCGTCGCTGTCGTTGAAGCCGTTGGTCAGCAGCACCGAGAACAGCGCGGTGCCGATCGAGGCGGCGACCTGCTGGGTGATGTTCATCAGCGTGGAGCCGCGGGCGATCTCGGCGTCCTTCAGCGTCTGCAGCGCCGAGGTCATGATCGGCATCATCGTGCCGCCCATGCCGAGGCCCATCACGAACAGCGCGCTCAGCAGGTAGAGGTACGACGGGTCGCTGATGTCGACGCCGGACTGCGTGAGGTGCACCGCCGCCGGGTCGATCGCCACCTGCGTGAACATCGCCATCCCGACGACGATCACAGCGATGCCGGCCAGCACGATCTTGCCGGGGCCGATCTTGTCGGTCAGCACGCCGGCGACCGGCATGGTCAGCATCGCGCCGATGCCCTGCGGGGCGAGCAGGATGCCCGCCTGCAGGGTGGTCTCGCCGCGCACCTGGAGGAAGTACGACGGGAACAGCAGGCTCGCACCGAAGAACGCGATGGCGAACAGCGACATCGCGATCACCGCGACGGTCAGGGCCCGGTTGCGGAACAGGTGCAGGTCGATGAGCGGGTGCTCGGGCGCGCGGAACAGCGACCGCAGCACGAACAGCGCGACCAGCACGAGACCGACGGTTGCGGTCACGAGCACCTTGGTGTCCCAGACGGTGCCGGCCTCGGGGATCGAGGAGACGCCGTACAGGAACAGCGCCAGGCCCGGCGACAGCAGCAGCATGCCGACGAAGTCGAAGCTCTCCGACGGGGTCGGGCTGTCCTTGGGCAGCACCAGCGCGGCGTAGACCAGCGCGACGGCGCCGATCGGCAGGTTGATCAGGAAGATCCAGTGCCAGGAGGCGATGTCGATCAGCCAGCCGCCGAGGATCGGGCCGAAGATCGGGCCGAGCAGCATCGGCACGCCGAGCACGGCCATCACGCGGCCGATCCGCTCGGGGCCGGCGGCGCGGGTCATGATCGTCATGCCGAGCGGCATCAGCATGCCGCCGCCGAGGCCCTGGAGGACCCGGAAGGCGGTCAGCATCTCGATGCTGTCGGCGGCCGCGCAGAGCACGGAGCCGCCGGCGAAGAGCGCCACCGCGAGCATGTAGAGCCGCTTGGTGCCGAAGCGGTCCGCCGCCCAGCCGGTCAGCGGGATCACCGAGGCGAGGGCCAGCGTGTAGCCGGTCATCGTCCAGGCGGTCTGCGCGGGCGTGGCGTCGAACTCGGTCTGGAACGTCGGCTGCGCGACGCTCACCACGGTGATGTCGAGGATCGACATGATCGCGCCGAGCACGACCACGCCGGCCACGAGGAGGACGTCTTTGTCGAGCTTGTCGGAAGTCGACCCCGGTGGCACGTTCGTGGGCTGAGGAGGGGTTTGGGTGGTCACCGGGCCAACCCTAAGTACTTGTGGAACCCCGTGACACGTTAATTGTCGGTGAACCGGGGTGGTCCGGGTCACCGCCCACGTCAGCCCAGCACGGACTCCACGGCGGCGGTGACCCGCGGGTCGTCGGGCACGACGGTCGGGTCGAACCGCGCGACGACGGCGCCGGACCCGTCGAGCAGGAACTTCTCGAAGTTCCACCGCACGTCGCCGGTCCGTCCCGTCCTGGTCGGCGACCTGCACCAGCGCGTCGTACACGGGGTGCCGGCCGTCGCCGTTGACCTCGACCTTCTCGGTCATCGGGAAGCTCACGCCGTAGGTCGCGGAGCAGAACTCGGCGATCTCCTCCGACGAGCCCGGCTCCTGCCCGCCGAACTGGTTGCACGGCACGCCCACGACGGTGAACCCACGCCCGGCGTACTCCTCGTGCAGCGCCTCGAGGGCGGTGTACTGCGGGGTCAGGCCGCACTTGCTGGCGACGTTGACGACCAGCGCCGGCCGGCCGCCGGTGATCTCGCCCAGGGTGGCGTCGGTGCCGTCGAGGCGGGCGATCGGGATCTGCAGCAGGCTCATGCGGACCAGCCTAGGTCGACGGGCCCGACCACCCGGGAACGTGTACCACGATGTCCGGCGATCGCGGGATGTGAGAGGTTCCTCGGCATGATCACAGTTGACGGGGTTTCCAAGACGTACGGCGGCTTCCTGGCCGTCGACGACGTGTCCTTCGTCGCCCAGCCCGGCCGGGTCACCGGCTTCCTCGGGCCGAACGGCGCCGGCAAGTCCACGACGATGCGCATCATGGTCGGCCTGACGCCGGCCTCGCAGGGACGGGTCACCATCGGCGGCCACCGGTACGTCGACCTGCCGAACCCGGGACGGCACGTGGGCGTGCTGCTCGACGCGTCGGCCCAGCACGCCGGCCGCACCGGCCGCGAGATCCTCACCATCGGCGCCGAGACCATGGGGCTCCCGCGCCGCCGCGTCGACGAGATGCTCGAGCTGGTCTCGCTCTCGCCGGCGGAGGCGAAGCGGCGGGTCAAGAACTACTCGCTCGGCATGCGCCAGCGGCTCGGCATCGCGCACGCGCTGCTCGGCGACCCGAAGATCCTGATCCTCGACGAGCCGGCCAACGGCCTCGACCCGGCCGGCATCCACTGGATGCGGGGCCTGCTGAAGTCCTACGCCGAGCAGGGCGGCACCGTCCTGCTGTCCAGCCACCTGCTCTACGAGGTGGAGAAGATCGCCGACGAGCTGATCCTGATCGGCCGCGGCCGGATCGTCGCCCAGGGCACCAAGCAGGAGCTGCTGCAGACCCGCGGCGCCTACGTCCGGGCCGTCGAGCAGGAGGCGCTCCTCGACGCGCTCGCCCGCGAGGGCATCGCCGTCGCGCCGTCCGGCGAGGGCGTCCGCAGCGACGCCGAGGCGGTCCAGATCGGCAAGGTGGCCGCCGCCAACGGCATCACCCTCGTCGAGCTGCGGCCCGCCGACGGCGCCGGCCTCGAGGAGCTGTTCCTCCAGCTGACCGCCGAGACCCAGCGCGACGACAACCCGACCCAGCCCGAAGGAGCCCTCGCATGAGCGCCGCCACCCTCGCCCCGGGGACGCTCGACGTCTCCGGCACCCCCCGGATCCCGCTCAGCCGCCTGGTCCGGGTCGAGCTCCGCAAGCTCACCGACACCCGGTCCGGCAAGTGGCTGCTGATCGCGATCGCGATCATCACCACGCTGATCGTCGGGGCCGTCTTCCTGACCGCGAGCACCGTCGGACCGCACCTTCATCAACTTCATGGGCGCCACCGCGACCCCGCAGGGGTTCCTGCTGCCGGTGCTCGGCATCCTCCTGGTCACCAGCGAGTGGACGCAGCGGACCGCGCTGGTGTCGTTCACGCTGATGCCGGTGCGCGGCCGGGTGCTGGCCGCCAAGGTGCTCGCCGCCCTCATCGCGGGGCTGCTCGCGATCGTGCTCGCGATGGCGGTCGCGGCCCTGGCCACGCTGGCCGGCGGCGCCGACAACGCCTGGGCGAACATCGGCCTCGACGACCTCGGGAAGTTCGCGATCCTGCAGGTCAGCGGCGTGCTCCAGGGCCTCGCGTTCGGCCTGCTGTTCCTCAACTCGGCCGCCGCGATCGTGACCTACTTCGTGCTGCCGACCGCGTTCAGCATCCTGGCCAACCTCTGGAAGGCTCTCGACAAGGCCGCCCCCTGGCTCGACCTCGGCACCTCGCAGCAGCCGCTGTTCGGCGTGACCAGCATGAGCGGCGAGCAGTGGGCCCAGCTCGGCGACCAGCACGCTGATCTGGGTGGTGCTGCCGTTCGTCGTCGGGATGGTCCGGGTGCTCCGGGCCGAGGTGAAGTAGCCGCAGCCGGTCCTGCGTGGTTGGGTCGCCGGATGGACGTGCTGCGCACCCCCGACGACCGGTTCGCGTCGCTGCCCGGGTTCGACCGGCCACCGTCGTACGCCGACGTCCCGGACGGCGACGGCGGCACCCTGCGGATGGCGTACGTCGACGCGGGACCGGCCGACGGACCGGTGGCGCTGCTGCTGCACGGCGAGCCCAGCTGGTCGTTCCTCTACCGGCACGTCGTCGACGTGCTGGTGGCGCGCGGGGTCCGGGCCGTCGTGCCGGACCTCGTCGGCTTCGGTCGCTCCGACAAGCCGACCGCCCTGTCTGACCACACGTTCGCCCGGCACGTGGAGTGGGTCCGGGCCCTCGCGTTCGACGTGCTCGACCTGCGCGACGCGACGCTGGTCGGCCAGGACTGGGGCGGGTTGATCGGGCTCCGGTTGGTCGCCGAGAACCTCGACCGGTTCGCCGGGGTGGTGGCCGCGAACACCGGCCTGCCGACCGGCGACCACCCGATGCCCGACGTCTGGTGGCGGTTCCGGGCCGCCGTGGAGAAGGCCGAGCACCTCGACGTCGGGCGGCTGGTGCAGGCCGGGTGCGTGCGGCCGATGGCCGACGAGGTGCGGGCCGCCTACGACGCGCCCTACCCGGACGAGACCTTCAAGGCCGGCCCCCGGGTCTTCCCGACGCTGGTGCCGACCTCGCCGGACGACCCGGCCGCCGCGGCGAACCGGGCGGCCTGGGCGACGCTCACCGGTGCGGACCTGCCGTTCCTGACGGCGTTCAGCGACGGTGACCCGATCACCCGGGACATGGCGCCGGTGCTGCAGCGCGCGATGCCGGGCGCGCGAGTCCTCGACCACCCGGTCCTCGAGGGGGCCGGGCACTTCCTCCAGGAGGACGCCGGCGACCGGCTGGGCGAGGTGGTCGCCGACTTCGTGCTCCGGGCTGGCTCCGCTAGTCGGTGAACGCGCAGAACTCGTTGCCGTCGGGGTCGGCCATCACCGTCCAGCCGATCTGGTCGTCCTTCGCCCGCAGGACGGTCGCGCCGGCGGCCACCAGGGCGTCGACGTCCGCGGTGGTGACGTCGAGGTGGATCCGGTTCTTGACGGTCTTCGGCTCCGGGACCGGCGCGAAGTCCAGCGAGTCGTACGGCGCGCCGGGCACCCGGTCGACGTACGAGTAGCCGCGGTCGTCGTCCACCAGGCGGCGCGCCGAGGACGTCGGCCCACCAGGCCGCGATCCGGTGCGCCGCCTCGGCGGAGTCGGCCGTGTCGATGCCGATCTCGTAGAGCCGCTGGCTGATCGCGCCCTCGCGGACGAACGCGCAGAACTCACCGCCCTCCGGGTCGGCCATCAGGGTCCACCGGAACGACTCGGCGTCCAGCACGGTGGCGCCGAGCGCGGTCAGCTCGTCGACGGACCCGACGTTGAGGTCGAGGTGCATCCGGTGCTTGACGGTCTTCGGCTCGGGCACCCGGTTGACCCAGATCGTGTGCTCCTGGGTGGGGCCGGTGAGGTAGGTGTCGCCGCTCTCCTGGGTGTGCAGCTCGAGGTCGAGGGCGGCCGCCCAGAACGCACCGAGCACGCCCGGATCGACGGCGTCGAGACAGAGGTCCTTGAAGGTCGCGAGAGGCATGCCGCGGACCCTAGTGGTCCGCCTGGCTTCGAGGCTCGCAGGCTCGCACCTCGACCAGCGGCGGGGCGACTCCGAGGCAGCGCAGGGCCATCGCCGTCAGCAGCGCGCGGGTCTCCTCGTCGGGGAGCACGGCGCTGCGCGGGGTGGAGTTGATCAGGCCGAACGCCGCGTGCGCCATCGCCCGGGCGTGCCGCGGGGTGAGGTCGTCGTGCACCTCCCGGAGCCGGTCGGCCCACAGGTCGACGTACCTGCGTTGCAGCGAGCGCACCTCCTCGCGCGCCTCCTCGGGCAGCGAGGCCCAGTCGCGGTCCTGGAGCACGATCAGCGGCCGGTGTGCGAGCGCGAAGTCGACGTGCCAGGCGACCAGGGCCTCGAGCGCCTCGCCGGCGGACGAGGCGGCCGACGACCGTTCGCGTCCGACCTGCAGCAGCCTCTCGCTGATGTCGACGAGCATCTCGGCCAGCATCGCGTCCTTGGACTCGAAGTGCTTGTAGAGCGCCGGCCCCGAGATGCCGCACGCCGCCCCGAGGTCGACCACCGAGACACCGTGGAAGCCGCGCTCCGCGAACAGGCGCGCGGCCGTGTCCAGGATCTGCTCGCGGCGGGAGGGCATGAGGACCAGGGTAGCGACGTTGGTTAACGTTCGCTAACCTCGGTTTCGACAGGCTCGACCAACCGAGGAGTCTCATGCCGGACATGAAGGAGCTCGTCGACGACCTGCGCGAGCGGCTGGCCACGGCCCGCGAGGGCGGGTCGGCGTCGGCCCGCAAGAAGCACACCGACCGCGGCAAGCTGCTGGTCCGCGACCGCGTCGACCGGTTGCTCGACCAGGGCAGCCCCTTCCTGGAGCTGAGCCCGCTGGCGGCGACCGGCATGTACGACGACGCGGTGCCCTCCGCGGGCATGGTCACCGGCATCGGCCGGGTCAACGGCCGCGAGTGCGTGGTGGTCGCCAACGACGCGACGGTCAAGGGCGGCACCTACTACCCGGTCACCGTCAAGAAGCACCTGCGCGCGCAGGAGGTGGCCCGCGCCAACCGGCTGCCGTGCATCTACCTCGTCGACTCCGGCGGCGCGTTCCTGCCGATGCAGGACGAGGTGTTCCCCGACAAGGAGCACTTCGGCCGGATCTTCTTCAACCAGGCCAACCTGTCCGCGCAGGGCATCCCGCAGGTCGCGGCCGTGATGGGCTCGTGCACCGCCGGTGGCGCCTACGTCCCCGCGATGTCCGACGAGTCCGTGATCGTCAAGGAGCAGGGCACGATCTTCCTCGGCGGCCCGCCGCTGGTGAAGGCCGCCACGGGTGAGGTCGTCACGGCCGAGGACCTCGGCGGCGGCGACGTGCACGCCCGCAAGTCCGGCGTGGTCGACCACCTGGCCGAGGACGACGCGCAGGCGCTGGACATCGTCCGGTCGATCGTCGGCACCTTCGAGCGACGGTCGACCCCCTCCCTCGAGACGCACGCGCCGGAGGAGCCGGTCGAGGACCCGCACGGCCTCTACGACGTGGTGCCGACCGACTCGCGCACGCCGTACGACGTCCGCGAGGTGATCCGCCGGGTCGTGGACGGCTCGCGGTTCCACGAGTTCAAGGCGCTCTACGGCGAGACGCTGGTCTGCGGGTTCGCCCGGATCTGGGGCTACCCCGTCGGCATCGTCGCCAACAACGGCATCCTGTTCTCCAGCTCGTCGCTGAAGGGCGCGCACTTCATCGAGCTGTGCAACCAGCGCGGCATCCCGCTGGTCTTCCTGCAGAACATCACCGGCTTCATGGTCGGCCGCGAGTACGAGAACGGCGGCATCGCCCGGGACGGCGCCAAGCTCGTCACGGCGGTCGCCTGCTCCGTGGTCCCGAAGTTCACGGTCGTGATCGGCGGCTCGTTCGGCGCCGGCAACTACGGCATGTGCGGACGCGCCTACGACCCGCGGTTCCTGTGGATGTGGCCGAACGCCCGCATCTCCGTGATGGGCGGCGAGCAGGCCGCGTCCGTGCTCGCGACGGTCCGCCGCGACGGGCTCGAGGCCCGCGGCGAGCAGTGGTCGACCGAGGACGAGGAGCGGTTCAAGGACCCGATCCGCGAGCAGTACGAGCACCAGGGCTCGCCCTACTACTCGACCGCGCGGCTCTGGGACGACGGGGTCATCGACCCCGTCGACACCCGCCGCGTGCTGGGCATGGGCCTGGCCGCCGCCGCGAACGCCCCGATCCCCGAGCCGTCCTACGGCATCTTCCGGATGTGAGATGACAGTGCACACCGTCCTGATCGCCAACCGAGGCGAGATCGCCCTGCGCGTGATGCGCGGCTGCCGCACACTCGGCCTGCGCAGCGTCGCGATCCACACCGACCTCGACGCCACCGCGCCGCACGTGCGTGAGGCCGACGCCGCCGTACGCGTGACGTCCTACCTCGACATCGACGCCGTCGTCGCCGCCGCCCGGCAGGTCGGCGCCGACGCCATCCACCCCGGCTACGGCTTCCTGTCCGAGCGTGCGGAGTTCGCCCGCGCGGTGGAGGCCGCCGGGATCAAGCTCGTCGGGCCCTCGGCCGACGTCATGGACCGGATGGGCCGCAAGGACGCCGCCCGCGAGATCGCCGTCGCCGCCGGTGTCCCGGTGGTGCCCTCCGCCGAGATCGGTTCCGGAGGAGTGGTCTCGACAGGCTCGACCACCCGGGACGTGAGCTACCCGCTGCTGGTGAAGGCGGCGGCGGGCGGCGGCGGCAAGGGCATGCGGATCGTGCGCGAACCCGCCGACTTCGAGGCGGCCGTCGCGGCCGCGAAGCGGGAGGCGGCCTCCGCGTTCGGCGACGACACGATCCTGGTCGAGAAGTACGTCGAGCACGGCCGGCACATCGAGGTGCAGGTGCTCGCCGACGCGCACGGCACGGTGCTGCACCTGTTCGAGCGCGACTGCTCGACGCAGCGCCGGCACCAGAAGGTGCTCGAGGAGGCGCCGGCCCCGACGATCACCGCGGAGGTCCGCAAGCTGGTCACCGAGTCGGCGGTCGCGCTGGCCCGCGAGGTCGGCTACGAGAACGCCGGCACCGTGGAGTTCCTGCTCGACAGCGACACCGGCGAGGCGTACTTCCTCGAGATGAACACCCGGCTCCAGGTCGAGCACCCGGTCACCGAGCTCGTGACGGGCCTCGACCTGGTCGAGCTCCAGCTGCGGGTCGCCGCCGGCGAGCCGCTGCCGCTCACCCAGGACGACGTCACCCTGCGCGGGCACGCGATCGAGGCCCGGGTCTACGCCGAGGACCCGTTCCACGGCTTCCTCCCGCAGGCCGGCACCGCCAGCCTCGTCCGGTGGCCGGCCCGGGCCCGCGTCGACGCCGCGCTGGAGAGCGGGCAGGTCGTCTCCACCGCCTACGACCCGATGCTCGGCAAGGTGATCGTGCACGGCCCCGACCGGGAGGCCGCACGCCGCGCGCTGGTCGACGCCCTCGACGACACCGCGGTCCTCGGGCTCACCACCAACGTCGGCTTCCTGCGGGTGCTCGCCGCGAGCGACGAGTTCCGCGACGCGAGCATCGACACGGCCTGGCTGGACACCGCCACCGTGGAGGAGCCGGACGTCGACACGGCGCGGATCTTCGCCGCCTGGACCGAGGCGTTCGTCGTGACCTCGGTGCAAGGAGACGACCAGCACCCGTTCCGCAGCGACGGCTTCCGGCTCGGCGCGCACCCGGCACCGGTGATCGTCGACCTCGACCGGACCGTCGTCGTCGACAACGGGGCCGGTCTCGTGGACGGCGTGCCCGTCCAGCCACTCAGCGCCGAGCGGCACGTCGTCGTGCTCAGCATCGACGGCCACCGCGAGCAGGCGGTCGTGAACGTCACCGCCCACTCGGTCGAGGTCGTCCACCGTGGGCACCGGCGGGTGTTCACCCGGCCGGACGTCTTCGCGGACACCAACGTCGTGGGCGACGGCACGCTGGTCGCCCCGATGCCCGGCACGGTCCTCGCGGTCAGCGCCGCGGAGGGCCAGCAGGTCGCCGCCGGTGACGTGCTCGGCGTGATGGAGGCGATGAAGATGGAGCTGTCCCTCACCGCGCCCTTCGACGGCACCGTCACCACCGTCGGCGTCGCGGCCGGCGAGCAGGTCGCGCTCGGCGCCACGCTCTTCGTCGTCACCGACCCTTCGACAGGCTCAGGACAGCGCAGCTCGGCGGGAGGTGCGGCATGACGCTGCCGATGGTGGTCCCGGACCCGACCCTGCCGGAGCGGGTGACGATCTACGAGGTCGGGCCGCGCGACGGGCTGCAGAACGAGCAGGCGCTGGTGCCGACCGCGGTGAAGGCCGAGTTCGTCACCCGGCTGGCCCGGGCCGGTCTCCCGGTCGTGGAGTCGACGAGCTTCGTGCACCCGAAGTGGGTCCCGCAGCTCGCGGACGCGGCCGACCTGGTCGACGTACTGGTGGCGGAGCTCGGGGACACCGCCCGCGAGATGCCGGTGCTGGTGCCCAACGAGCGCGGCCTCGACCGGGCGCTCGAGAAGGGGCTCAGGCACATCGCGATCTTCGGCAGCGCCACCGAGACGTTCGCGCAGCGCAACCTCAACCGCAGCCTCGACGAGCAGTTCGCGATGTTCGAGCCGACCGTCCGCCGCGCGCGGGACGCCGGCCTCGACGTCCGCGCCTACGTCTCGATGTGCTTCGGCGACCCGTGGGAGGGCGCCGTGCCGGTCGCGCAGGTGGTCGAGGTCGGCAAGCGGCTCTTCGACCTCGGTGCCTCGCAGCTGTCGCTGGGCGACACCATCGGCGTGGGTACGGCGGCCCACGTCGGCGCCCTGCTCGCGGCGTTCAACGAGGCCGGCCTGCCCAACGAGTCGCTGGCGATGCACTTCCACGACACCTACGGCCAGGCGCTGTCCAACGCGGTCGCGGCGATGCGCTGCGGGATCACCACCTTCGACGCGTCGGCCGGAGGGCTGGGCGGCTGCCCCTACGCGAAGAGCGCCACCGGCAACCTCGCGACCGAGGACCTGGTGTGGCTGCTGACCGGGCTCGGCGTCGAGCACGGCATCGACCTCGGCGCGCTGGTCGAGACGTCGGCGTGGATGGCCGGGCAGCTCGGACGGCCCAGTCCCAGTGCCGTGGTGAGGGCTTTGGCAGACTCTCCGGCATGACCCGGGTCGTCTACCTGCACGTCGGTGCGCCGAAGACGGGGACGACGTACCTCCAGGACCGGCTGGCGCTCAACAAGGCCTCGCTCGCCCGGCACGACGTGCACTACCCGCTGGCCCTGCACGCCAGCCAGTTCCGGCCCGCGCTCGACCTGCTCGAGATGCCCTGGGGCGGCCTGCAGGAGAACGTCGACGGCGAGTGGGACGGGCTGGTCAACCGGGTCCGTCGCCAGCAGGGCAAGGTGATCGTGTCCCACGAGATCCTGGCGGCCGCCAAGCCGACCCAGGTGAGGCGGGCGATGGCCGGCCTCGAGGGCGCCGAGGTGCACCTCGTCTACTCCGCCCGCGACCTGGCCCGGCAGATCCCCGCCGAGTGGCAGGAGGGCATCAAGCACCAGCGCAAGCAGGGCTTCGCCGGCTTCCTGCGCCGGGTGCAGACCTCGCGGCGCAGCAAGCCGAACATGTGGTTCTGGCGGGTGCAGAGCCTCCCCGACGTGCTCACCCGCTGGAGCAAGGGCCTGCCGCCCGAGCGCGTGCACCTGGTCACGGTCCCGCAGTCGGGTGCCCCCCGCGAGGAGCTGTGGCACCGCTACTGCCGGGCCTTCGACATCGACCCGGCCTGGGCGCCGGAGCAGAGCGACCGGGAGAACGTCTCGATCGGCGCCGCCGAGACCACCCTGATCCGTCGCCTGAACCGCCGGCTCAAGCAGGCCGGGCTGCCGTCGGAGGAGTACCGCCGACTCATCCGCGAGCTCGTCGTCCACCAGACCCTCGCCCAGCGCCAGAACATGACGAAGGTGACCCTGCCGCCGGCCGCGTTCCCGTGGGCGGACGAGGTCGCCGAGGAGTGGATCCAGTGGGTGGTGGGCTCCGGCATCGACGTCATCGGCGACGTCGAGGACCTCCGCCCGGTGGCGCCGCCCGAGGGTGAGGCGTGGGCCAACCCCGACCGGCCCCGCCGGCCGCAGATGGTCGACGCCGCCCTGGACGCCATGGTCGCGCTCGCGGTGGAGGCGGCTCAGCGTCCCGACCCCAACGAGCAGCTCACCGCCCGGCTCGGCCGCGCGGCACGACGGCTGCGGTGGTCGTGACCCGGGCGGCTGACGGGCCGGGCTACGCGCAGGCGGTCTGGTCCTGGACCGAGCACCTCCGCGCCGGCGGCTCGACCCCCTGGACGGCGTGGGTCGCGTCCGGGTCCGGCGCCGACGCCCACGTCCCGCCCGCCTGGGACGCCCCCGGGGCCGCCCAGCTCGAGCTGGCCCGCCGGCTGGCCGAGGCGGCCCCGGCCCGCGGGGTCGCTCCCGCGGCCTACCGCCGGCTCGCCGACACCGTGCTGACCCGGTCCGGGCCGGGTCGCGGCCTCGCGCAGCAGCCGCTGTCCTTCCCCTCCGGCGTGCCGGCCCGGCGCTTCGGCGCCCCCGCCACCGACCCCTCCGCCGTCCCGTCCGCCGAGCTGGTCCGGGTGGCCGTCGGCACGCTGACCGAGCAGCTGCTCGAGGACCCCGGCCTCCCGCCCGAGCGGACCGAGCTGCGGCGCCGCCGGCTGACCCGGTCGCCCGCGTTCGCGCTGGCCGGTGCGCCGGTCACCACCTCCGTCGTACGCCGGGAGCTGGGGGTCGCCGGGCACGCCGAGGGCGGCCGCGACCCCCGGGTCGTGGTGGTCGCCGAGCCGCTGGACGAGACCCTGGCCCAGGTCTGGTCCGGACGCGTGCAGCGCGGCGCGCCGGTGCGCTGGGGCGGCTTCGTGGAGCGCTGGTCGCGACGTCGCGACCTGCCGCCGTCCGCCGACTTCGTCCGGCTGGCCCGGCAGTGGGCGCGTGAGGTGGGTCGCGAGAACGTGCACGTCGTCGTCGCCCCGGACGACGCCCCCGGGGTGGTCGCCGGCCTGCTCGGCGTCACCCTCGACCGCGCCCGGCACCCCGAGCTCCGGCCGCGCTGGCGGGACCTGTCACCCGCGGCCGTCGACGTCGCCCGCCGGGTCAACGCCGTGCTCAACGTCCGCGCCGCGGACCGGCGTCGTGACGACGCCGTGCGCGCCTGCGCCGCCCTGCTGGACGCGGTGGACATCCCGGCGCCGCGGCTGGCGCTCCCCGAGCGGTTCCGGGACTGGGCCACCGCGCGCGCCACCCGGCTCACCGAGGACCTCCGAGCCGACGGCTACCCTGTCCACGGCGACCTGGTGGAGGTCGTCCCCCGGTTCGAGAGCCTCGCGACCGCTCCCCGTCACGACGACGTCCTGCGGGTCGTCGTGGACGCCTGTCTGCGCCGGGCCGCAGCGACGAGCAGCGCAGGAGGGCGAAGCAGCGGTGAGTGACCCGGTCCCGCAGGACGCTCCCCAGCGTCCGCGTCGTGTCGTCGTGCACGTCGGCACCCCGAAGACCGGCACGTCGTACGTCCAGGACGTGCTGTTCCTCAACCGGGACACCCTCGCGGAGCAGGGCATCCTGTACCCCGCCGACCGCTTCGACGAGCACTTCCTGGCCGCGCTCGACCTGATGGAGCTGCACTGGGGCGGGCTCGAGACGCAGGCCGTCGGCGCCTGGGACCGGCTGGCCGAGCGGGTCCGCACGTGGCCCGGCACGGTGATCATCAGCCACGAGATCCTCGCCAACGCCACCCGCCAGCAGGTACGGCGCGCCCTCGACTCGTTCGGCGACCCGGCGACCACCGAGGTGCACGTCGTGCTGTCGGCCCGCGACCTGGTCCGGCAGGTGCCCGCCGAGTGGCAGGAGAACGTCAAGCACCGCCGTACCTTCGACTACCGCACCTTCCTCGACAAGATCACCGACCCGGCCCGCGACGGCGAGCTGGCGTCGTGGTTCTGGGGCGTGCAGGAGGTCCCGGACATCCTCGACCGGTGGGGCGGCTCGCTGCCGCCGGAGCGGGTGCACCTGGTCACCGTCCCCAAGCCGGGGGCGCCGCGCGACCTGCTCTGGCAGCGGTTCACCTCGGTGCTGGGCCTGGACGACGTCGAGCTCGAGCTGGAGACCGACCGGGCGAACCCGTCGATGGGTGTCCCGGAGACGACGCTGGTGCGGCGCATCAACCAGCGGGTCAACAACGGCGTGCTGGCCAACGAGGACTACCGGCAGCTGGTCCGCGAGCTGCTCGCGCACCGCACCCTGTCCCGGCGGTCCGGCTCGCCCCGGCTGGCGCTGCCACCGGACGTGCGCGCCTGGGCCGTCGACCTGTCCGAGACCTGGATCGAGGACCTCGCGGCCAAGGGGTACGACGTCGCCGGCTCCCTCGACGAGCTGCGTCCCGACGCGGACGCCGCGGAGTTCAGCGACCCGGACGCGCCGGACGAGGGGGACGTCGCCGACGCGGCCATGGAGTCGATCGTGACGCTGCTGGACGAGGCGGCCCGGCTGCGGCACGTGGAGCAGCGGTTGCAGCGCGACCTCTCCTCCGCGTTGGCCGAGCTCGACCGCTCCCGCGGGCTGTGGTTCCGGGTCAAGCGGCGGCTGGTCAACATCGCCGACGAGAACCGTGTCGCCGCCGCCGGGCTCGCGGTCTACCGCCGGGCCCGCGGCAAGGTGCCGGGCTAGGTGTTGTGAGCACCTAGCCTCGCCGCGCGCCGGCTCCCGGGTTCCCGCGCGGCAGCAGCTCCCGGTCGGCGTACCGGCCGATCAGCCACGTGGCGTACGCGTCCGTGCTCGCGCCCACCAGGCCGCCCACGACCGGCACCCGCCGTGCCATGTTGACCGCGAGGCGCTTGCCGGCGACCTTGGTGAGCAGCTCGGAGGTGACCTCGTTGGCGATGACCCGGTCGAGGTGCGGGTCGTGCACCGGGGCCGTGGCGATGCCCATCGGCGTGCTCGGCAGCCGCTTCTTGCGGACCAGCGACTTCACCGCGTCCTCGCCGAGCAGGCACGCCAGGATCGCGTCGCGGACCCGCTGGTCGTCGAGGTCGTAACCGTGCAGGTGCGCGATGCCGGCCACCTCGCGGCACTGGATCAGCGCGATGCCGGCGATGTTCGTGGGGATGGTGACGGCCGCGGTGACCAGGCCGCCGACGTTGGTGGCGAAGCCCTGCAGGCCGGCGATGCGCACGTGGTTCTCGATCACCTCGTGCACCGCACGCTCGACGTCTCCGTCCTGCTCGACCAGCTGCCGGTCCGCGGCCACGGCGGCGGGCGGCAGCGGTCCGACACCGTGGATGGCCCGGTGCAGCGACTCGTGCACGAAGTGCGCGCTGAGCTCGGGAGCCACCTTGGTCAGGTGCGGGACCATGCCCTTGCCGAGCGTGCTGGCGATGCCCATGCATCCCTCCGGTCGTACCGAATATCGTGAAAGTGGGTCTCGTCCCGACCCTACCGAGCCGGTCCGAACCCTCCGGTGCCCTGCTTGGATGGGTGCATGCCCACCGAGCCGCCCGCGACGGGCTGGGTCTTCCCCGACGTCGCGGACCTCCCGTGCGACCGGGGCAGCGACGACCTCGTCGGGATGGGCGCCGATCTCGAGCCGGGAACCCTCCTCGCGGCCTACCGGCAGGGCATCTTCCCGATGCCGTCCGACGACCCGGGCGTGGGCCTGCTCTGGTGGTCGCCGGTGGAGCGCGCCGTGCTGCCGCTCGACGGCCTGCGGACCTCCCGGTCGCTGCGGCAGGCCGGGCGGCGGATGGAGGTCCGCGTCGACACCGCCTTCGGTGAGGTGATCCGCGGCTGCGCCGACCCGTCCCGCGACGGCGCCTGGATCGACGACCAGATCGTCGCCGCCTACACCCGTCTGCACGAGCTGGGCTGGGCGCACTCGGTCGAGGCCTGGCAGGACGGCGAGCTCGTCGGCGGCCTGTACGGCGTCGCGGTCGGCGGGCTCTTCGCCGGCGAGTCGATGTTCCACCGCGTCAGCAACGCCTCCAAGGTCGCGCTCGTCGGCCTCGTGGAGCTGCTCCGCGACGAGCACGTCGACCGCCGGGTCCTGGACGTGCAGTGGCGCACCGAGCACCTCGCCTCCCTCGGTGTGGTCACCGTCCCCCGGCCCTCCTACCTCGCCCTCCTCGACCGTGCCGCCGGCGTCCCCCTCCCCCGCCCCTTCCGCTGACCCCTCCCGTCGACCCGGGCCAAATTCCCCGTCGACCCGGGGGATAGTTCCGGTCGAGCCGGGACTTCTGCTGGACTTCGTGCCATGACCTCCCCGGACACCTGCCGGATCGCCGTGCTCGACGACCACCAGGGTGTGGCGCTGACATCGGCGGACTGGTCGCTGCTCCCCGCCGGCTGCACGGTCGACGTCGCCCGCGAGCGGCTCGTCGGCGACGACCTGGTCGCCTTCCTGGACGGCGCGCGTGCCGTCGTGGTGATGCGCGAGCGGACCCCGGTCGACGCTGCCCTGCTCGACCGGCTGCCGGCGCTGGAGCTGGTCGTCACCACCGGCATGCGCAACGCGGCGATCGACGTACACGCGGCGGCCGAGCGCGGCGTGACGGTCTGCGGCACCCGCGCGCTGGCCGGGCCGGCGACCGAGCTCACCTGGGCGCTGATCCTGGGCTGCCTGCGCCGGATCCCCGAGGAGGTCGCGGCCATGCGTGAGGGGGCGTGGCAGACGACCGTCGGTCAGGAGCTCGAGGGCCGCACGCTCGGGCTGCTCGGCCTCGGCCACATCGGGCGGCGGATGGCGCGGGTCGCGCACGCCTTCGACATGCGGGTGGCGGCCTGGTCGCCGAACCTGACGCCGGCGCGCGCCGCGGAGGCCGGTGCCTACTTCGTCGAGAAGCAGGAGCTCTTCGCGACCGCCGACGTGGTGAGCGTCCACCTCAAGCTCGGCGACCGCAGCCGCGGGCTCGTCGGCGCCGACGAGCTGCGGGCGATGCGGCCGGACGCCTGGCTGGTGAACACCTCACGCGGCCCGATCGTGGACGAGGCCGCCCTGCTCACCGCGGTCCGCGAGGGCTGGATCGCGGGTGCGGCGCTGGACGTGTACGACGAGGAGCCGCTCCCGGCCGACCACCCGTTCCGGAGCACGCCGGGGATCCTGGCCACCGGCCATCTCGGCTACGTCACCACCGGCAACTACCGGATCTACTACTCCGACGCGGTCGAGGACGTCGCGGCATTCCTCGCCGGTGCGCCGGTGCGCGTCCTCGACCCCGCCTGACCGCCCGGGTCAGATGACCTGGGCAGGGGCCCCGGTCTCGCTCACCATCGGCCGGCCGGCGTCCTCCCAGTCGAGCATCCCGCCGTCGAGGTTGACCACGTCGTGGCCCTGCTGGAGGAGGTACATCGAGGCCTGCGCCGAGCGGCCGCCGACCTTGCAGACCACGAGCGTCTGCCCGTCGGGTACGTCGGACAGCCGGGCCGGCAGGTCGCGCAGCGGGATGTGCATCGCGCCCTCGATGTGACCGTGCCGCCACTCCTCGGGCTCGCGGACGTCGAGCACGTGCAGGCCCTCGGGCAGGGGGTCGGGGACGCCGCCGATCGCGACGGTGGGGATGCCGGTCATGGCTCCACGGTACTTACTTCAGCAGCTTGGACATCCGCCGGTCGGCGAGCGGCTTGCCGCCGGTCTGGCAGGTCGGGCAGTACTGCAGCGACGAGTCCGCGAACGACACCTCCCGCACGGTGTCGCCGCACACCGGGCACGGCAGCCCGGTGCGGCCGTGCACCGCGAGGTGGCTCTTCTTCTCGCCCTTGAGGTCGGCCGCCGCCAGCCCCCGGGACCGCTCCACCGCCTCGCCGAGAACGGTGCGGATCGCGTCGTACAAGGTCTGGAGGTCGTCGCCGGTGATCGAGCTCGCCGGCTTGAACGGTGACATCTTCGCCGCGTGCAGCAGCTCGTCGGAGTAGGCGTTGCCGATGCCCGCGATCGTGCCCTGGTGCCGGAGCACGCCCTTGACCTGGGCGCGGCCGGCCTGCTGCAGGATCCCCTCGAGTACGTCGATCGTGAACGACTCGTCGAGCGGGTCCGGTCCGAGGCTCGCGATGCCGGGCACGTCGTGCGGGTCGCGGACGACGTACAGGGCCAGACGCTTCTTGGTGCCCGCCTCGGTGATGTCGAGCCCGGAGCCGTCGTCGAGGTGCACGCGGGCCGCCATCGGCGACTTGTTGCTGGGCCTCGGCGGCAGCTTCGGCACCTCGTCGCGCCACCGCACCCAGCCGCCGCGCGCGAGGTGCATGACGAAGTGCAGCCCGGAGGCGCTGATGTCGATGAACTTGCCGTGCCGCGTCACGTCGTCCACGAAGGACCCGTTGAGCGCGGTCAGCGGCGGGTCGAACGTCTTGAGGGCGCTGAACGCCGCGATGTCGACGCGGGCGATCGCGCGGCCGTCGAGCCGGCCCCGGAGGTCCAGCGCGAGGCCCTCGACTTCGGGCAGCTCGGGCACGGGTCAAAGTCTAGGTGGAGTAGAGACACGCGTGGTGTGCTGCGTCACACTGGTGACATGCACCCGGTGAGGCCGCTGCCGGCCGCGGGCGAGGTGTTCCTCGACGCCCGCGGGTCCGACCGCGCGCTCCGGGTCTCGTGGCACGCCGAGGCCGACGTCATCGTGCTGTCGCTCTGGCACGGCGGCACCTGCACCGGGTCGTTCCGGCTGCCCGCCGAGGATGTGCCCGATCTGATCGACGCGCTGCGTGAGGGTCTGGTCCGGTCCTACGAGGTGCACCGGTCCCGGGTGGCCCGGGTCGATGGGAACCTGGCCGGCTGACGTCGGCTCCCTGCGCACGCCCGCTCGGCATACCCCGGCTCGACCGGAAGTTTGACCCGGCTCGACCGGAAAGTTTGCCCGGGTCGGCGGGAAGTTTGGCCCGGGTCGGCGACACGATTGGGCTCGCTAGGGAAATCTACGGATCGTGCTAGATAGCCGGATACTGTTCGATCGTGGACCCGGTGAGGAACCCCTACGCGCCTGGCGCGGGACAGCGGCCGCCCGAGCTGGCCGGTCGAGACCGTGAGCTGACCCAGTTCGAGGTGACGCTCGAGCGGGTCGCCGCCGGGCGGCCGGAGCGCTCGATGGTGCTCTCCGGGCTGCGCGGCGTCGGCAAGACGGTACTGCTCAACGCGCTGCGTGGGCTGGCGGTGAAGCGGGCCTGGGGCACCGGCAAGTTCGAGGCGCGGCCCGACCAGTCGCTGCGGCTGCCGCTGGCGCAGGCCGTGCACGCCGCCGTCCGCGAGGTCGCCCACCGGCACCGCGACCCCGAGCGGGTCGACGCCGTCGCCGGGGTGCTCAAGTCCTTCGCGCTGCGCACGCCGCTGCCGGACCGCAAGGGCGTGCGGTGGCAGCCGCCGGTCGACGTACCCGCCATGAAGGGCCGCGCCGACTCCGGCGACCTGGAGCTCGACCTCATCGAGCTGTTCACCGACGTCGCCGACCTGGCCCGCGACCTCGGCGTCGGCATCGGGATCTTCGTCGACGAGATGCAGGACATCTCCACCGACGAGCTCGCCGCGCTGTGCGGCGCCTGCCACGAGATCAGCCAGCAGGGCGCGCCGCTCGTGGTGGTCGGCGCGGGCCTGCCGCACCTGCCGGTCGCGCTGGCGGCCAGCAAGTCCTACGCCGAGCGACTCTTCCGGTACGTCGTCGTCGACCGGCTGCCGCGGGAGATGGCCGACCGGGCACTGCTGGTGCCGGCCGGCACGGAGGACGTCGACTACGCCCCGGACGCGCTCGACGAGCTCTACGCGCTCACCGACGGCTACCCCTACTTCGTGCAGGCCTACGGCAAGGTCACCTGGGACACCGCGCTCGCCAGCCCGATCCAGGTCTCCGACGTGCAGGTGGCCGCGCCGGAGGCGGAGGGTGAGCTCGCGGTCGGGTTCTTCGGGGCGCGCTACGACCGGGCGACGCCGGCGGAGCGGGAGTACATGCGGGTGATGGCGGACCTCGCCCAGCACCACCACGACGGCTCCGTGCAGACCAGCGACATCGCCAAGTCGCTGGGCCGCAAGCCGCAGAGCCTCTCCCCGGCCCGCGACGGGCTGATCAAGAAGGGCCTCGTCTACTCCAGCGAGCGGGGCACGGTGGCGTTCACCGTGCCGCACTTCGGCAAGTTCCTGCGCGGCCAGCGGGTCTGACGCTCAGCCGCGGACCAGCCGCACCGTCCGGCGCAGGGCCAGCACCCCGACCACCCCGGTCACCGTCAGCAGCAGTACCTGGAAGGCGACCAGGCCGGTGCCGAGCGTGTCGTTGCCGAGCCCGCCGTCGAAGAAGCCGGACACCACGCTGACCAGGCAGGCCGTGGCCAGCAGGCCGGCCGCGACGGCCGCCGGCCGGCGAGGCGCCCGGACCGCGGCGGCGGTGAGCAGCAGCTGCGCGACGATCATCGGGACGGGCGCCGCGAGCAGGGCGTGGCCACCCCAGGCCTCGCCCCAGGTGTTCACCCCGGAGCGCACCGCCAGCAGCCCGCCGGCGACGTCGACGACCACCAGGCCGGCCATGGCGGGCACCAGCGGGTCCCGGCGTTGTGGAACGGTCTCGATCGCTGTCATGGCCCCAGTCTCGGGCCGCGGGCTTGGGATCGGCTTGAGCGCGGCTTGAGGCGCGCCAGCCTCCCCCAACGGCCGCCGCGACGGTGCCACGATGGAGCCATGCGCCACGTGGAGGGCCGCCCGCAGGTGGTCGCACACCGCGGCTCCAGCCACGACAACCCCGAGCACACGCTCGGCGCCTACCTCGCCGCGCTCGACAAGGGAGCCGAGGGGCTCGAGTGCGACGTCCGGCTCACCGCCGACGGGCACCTGGTGTGCGTGCACGACCGCCGCGTGGACCGTACGACGAACGGGCGCGGCGTCGTGTCGACGATGGAGCTCGCCCAGCTCGACGAGCTCGACTTCGCGTCCTGGAAGAACCCCTGGGCCGACCTCGACGACGAGGCGCCGGAGGTCGACGAGCAGACCCGGCGGGTGCTGACCCTGCGCCGGCTGCTCGAGGCGGCCCGCGACTACGACGACCCCGTGGACCTCGCGATCGAGACCAAGCACCCCACCCGCTACGCCGGCCTCGTGGAGCGCCGGCTCGTGGAGCTGCTGGAGGCGTTCGGCTGGGCGGGCCAGGACTCGCCGGCGCGGATCATGAGCTTCTCCCCGGTCGCGTTGACCCGGGTCAAGAAGCTCGCCCCGGCCCTCGAGGTGGTCCTGCTGATCGACCGGCAGTACTCCTGGCAGATGGCAACCAGCGTCCTCGGCCCGGGCTGGATCGCCGGCCCCGGCATCGACCTGCTCCGGGAGAACCCCAGGCTCGGCCGACGGCTGCGCAGGCGGGACCGGCGGATCCACGTGTGGACCGTGAACACCCCGGAGGACCTCGACCTGTGCGCCCGGCTCGGCGTCGAGGCGGTCATCACGGACGACCCGGGCATGGCTCTCGACCACTTCGACGGCCCGTCCAGCTACGCGTCGCCGAACTGAGACGCACGCCACGCGCGCCCGTGTTTGACACGGAGGTCACCGGGCATCATCCGCCCGGCAAGAGATGTCGAGATCGTTGTGAGGACTACCGTGGCGAGCAGCTCCGTGCGTGCGCCCATCGCGATGCGTCTCCCCTTCGCGCCCGCGTCCGTGTCGGTGGCCCGTCAGCGGCTGAAGACGTGGATGTGCGAGAACGGTGGCACCGGGGAGGCCGTCGAGGACGCGCGCGTCATCATCTCGGAGCTCGTCGCCAACTCCATCCGGCACGCGTCCCCCCTCGCCGACGGACAGATCCACGTGACCTGGGTCCTCGAGCCCCGCGGGATCGACCTGAGTGTCACCGACGGCGGCAGCAGCACCCGGCCCCACAAGGTGAACGCCCCCTCCTCCGCGCTCGCCGGCCGCGGCATGGCCATCGTCGAGACGCTGGCCCAGGAGTGGTGGAGCGAGCGCACCGGTTCGCGGACCACCGTGCACGCCCTCCTGCACATCTGAGGGCCCTCCACACCGCCCGACCCCTGCTGGCTAGGCTCGCCTGCCATGGGTAAGAAGTCGCGCGTCAAGGCCCGGTCCGCTCACCAGCAGACCCCCGCCGACGGCACCGCCGAGGTCGGTCCGCGCCAGCCGTGCCCGTGCGGCTCCGGCCGTCGCTACAAGGCGTGCCACGGCAGCGCCGCCGGCCCCGTCCCGGCGTACGTCGCCCGGCCGTTCGACGGCCTCGCCGGCGAGTGCGACCTCATCGCGATGCGAGAGATCGTCGCCGCCGCGACCGCCCCGCTGACGCTCAAGGACGGCGTCGCCGACGGCCGGACCGTCCAGCTCTGCTCGCTGCTGCCGATGGCGGCGCCGGCACTGGCCCGCGAGGACGGCTCGGTCTGGCTCGGGCTCCAGGTGCAGCACGGCTTCGGCGACCCGAGCCGCGACCTCGCCGCGGTCCTGCTCAAGGCGCTGGAGGCCGAGCCCGGCGAGGGCGTCGTCGGACTCACCGACGACCCCGGTGAGGGGCCACGCCTGCAGGACCTGCTCACCGACGCCCCGCTCGAGGTCACCGTCCACGACGGGTTCGGCTACTGGGTGGCCGACGTCGACGACCCCGACGGGTCGGTCGCGGCGTCCCTGGAGTCGGCGAACGCGGCCGCCCACCCGAGCGTGCGGCTGTCCTCGGTCGAGGCGGCCTACTGGACCGACGTGGGCACCCGGGAGCACCTGCGCTGGGTGCTGCCGTACGACGAGGAGCCGCTCCTCGACGCGCTGGCCCGGCTCCACGCTGCGGGCAAGGACGTGGTCGCGGAGGGCTCGCGGTTCGTCGGGATGTTCCGGGCCCACGGGCTCCTGGTCCCGGTGTGGGACCTCCCGTCCGGCACCGGCGCGGAGGCGCTGGAGGAGCCGGTCGCCCGGCTGCACCGCGACCTCGAAGCGGCACGTGCGGAGACCTCCCCGCTCACGCCCGACGAGCGTGCGGCGCGCAACGGCCTGGCCAACCGGCAGCTGACGCTGCGCTGAACTTCTGGTCCGGACCAGCCCTTGCTCCGGTGGGCTGGACCGCTCGGGTCAAATCGGGGTGTTGTGGGTCATATTCGCGTGCCGGATGTTGATCAATCCCTCAACGACCCCGTACATTTGTCTCTGCCCGGTCGTTGTTGTATCCCCCGTCAGCAACGGCCGGGTTTCCATTTAACCGAAGCCGTTCGCGGTGTCTGCGACGGAATCCGTCGCCGAAGCCCGCCGCGTGCCACGGATTCCGGATCTGCGCGACGGGGTGTCACCGGTGCTCGGAGACGAGCACCGCGGTCGTGTGCTTGACCAGTGCCTTGAACACGTGCGGCTCGTCGCCGGGATAGCTCAGGTAGTCCCCCGGATGCAGCTCGACCGGGTCGTCGACCGGCCCGACCAGGGCGCGGCCACTGCTCAGCACCACGTGCTCGGTCACCCCGGCGCCGTGCGGCTCCGAGACGCGGGGCTGGCCCGGCTCGGCCTGGATCCGGTAGACGTCGCGCCGGGCGTGCGGCGGGCTGGAGGCCAGCAGCGTCGCGGTGTACGTCGCCCGCTCGGCGTGCATCACCGGACCCTCGCCCGCGCGGATCACCCGCACCACCTGGCGGGGCGCCTCCACCAGCCGGCTGAACGGCACGCCGAGGGCCACGCTGAGCGCCCAGATCGTCTCCACGCTCGGGTTGCCGGTGGCCGCCTCGAGCTGGGAGAGGCTGGACTTGGCGATGCCGGCCCGCTTGGCCAGCTCGCTCAGTGACAGGCCGACCCGTTCGCGCTCGCGGCGCAGCGATGCGGCGATCACCGCGATCGGGGTCCCGGCGCTCGTGTCGGCCATGTTCTCTCCATCGTACGTTCGTTCGACTTGACGAACACACTCGTCACGTTCAGTCTAGTGGACATGCGTTCGACATGGCGAACACTCGCGGCGGCCCTGGACCGCCGTACCGCTCGCGACATCGCGCTGGTCTGCGTGGCCGACGTGCTGGTCGGGGCGTCCTTCGGCGCGATCAGCGTGTCCGGTGGGCTGCCCTGGTGGGTGCCGGTGCTGATGTCGGTCGTGGTCTTCGCCGGGGGAGCGCAGTTCGCGGCGGTCGGTGTGGTGCTGGCCGGGGGCAGCGCCTTCGCGGGGGTCGTCGCGGGGCTGGTGCTGAACGCCCGGCTGCTGCCGTTCGGCTTCGCCGTCGCCGACGTGCTCGGCACCCGCTGGCGCACCCGGCTGGTCGGCGCCCACCTGACCACCGACGAGTCGGTGGCGTTCGCGATCCGGCACGACGACCCGGACCGGCGACGCTCCGCGTTCTGGGTGTGCGCGGTGGCCCTGTTCGTGTGCTGGAACGTCGCGGTCGTCGCGGGCGCGCTCGCCGGCCGGCTGGTCTCGGACATCGACGCGTTCGGCCTGGACGCGGCCTTCCCGGCCGTGCTCCTCGCCCTCGTGGTGCCGTCGCTGTCGTCGCCGCGCACCCGCCTCGCCGCGGTGGTCGGCGCGGTGCTCGCCGTCGCCACCACGCCGTTCCTGCCGGCCGGGCTGCCGGTGCTGGTCGCGCTGCTGGGGCTGGCCGTCACGGCACGGCGGCGCACGAGGACCGGACCCGAACCGCGGGCTGCCCGGGAGCGCGACCTGCAGGAGGAGACCCGATGATGCCGCTCGCCGCGATCCTGGTGCTGGCCGCCGGTACGTTCGCCTTCCGCATCGCCGGACCCGCCGCGCGGCACCGCATCGACCTGCCGGAGCGGGTCGAGCGGCTGCTGTCGGACGCGGCCGTCGTGCTGCTGGTCGCGCTGGCCGCCACGTCCGCGCTGATGGCCGGTCAGGAGGTCGCCGGCCTGGCCCGGCCCGCCGGGGTGCTCGTCGCCGGGGTGCTCGCGGTCCGCCGCGCGCCGTTCCCGGTGGTCGTCATCGCCGCCGCGGCGACCACGGCGGTGCTCCGGCTGCTGGGGATCGCCTGATTCCCAGGGGACCCAGGGAAACTGGCACACCCCCGACGTTGCAACGCTGGGGGTGTGCCGGATTACCAGGGGACCCAGGGAATCTGGCACCCCGACCGACCGTCAGAGCGGCTGGCGCGACACCGGGCAGGACATGCAGCGCGGTCCGCCGCGGCCGGAGCCGAGCTCGGACCCGCTGATCGCGATGACCTCGATGCCGGCGTCCTCGAGACGGGTGTTCGTCTCGATGTTGCGCTCGTAGGCGACCGCCACCCGCGGCGAGATCGCCAGCGTGTTGTTGCCGTCGTCCCACTGCTCGCGCTCGGCGGTCACCGGGTCGAGGCCGGTGTCGATCTGGTGCAGCGTGTCGATGCTCATCGCCTTCGCGGCGGCCACCAGGAACGGCTCCGCCTCGGCCACCTGGAGCACCAGGTCGGCATCGGCCTCGCCGTTGCGGTCGTGCAGCGTCACGGCGTACGCCATCAGGCTGTCGGCGACGTTGGGGTACATCACGATCTTGTCGACGTCGACCATCGTGCAGACGGTGTCGAGGTGCATGGTCGCGCGCTCCTGGGCGATCGGCACCGCGAGCACCGTGTGGGCCAGGTCGGCGGCGAACACCTGACGCGCCAGCCGCTCGGCGCCCGCCGGGGTGGTGCGCTCGCCGACGCCGACCGCGATGACGCCGGGCGCGAGGAGGAGTACGTCGCCGCCCTCGACGTGCTCGCGCTGCCAGCCGTGGATCTTCGGGGTGCCGGCGAAGCGCGGGTGCTCGGTGTAGATCAGCTCGGTCAGCTGGGTCTCGCGCTCCCGGGCCGGCATCGCCAGCGACGTGATGGCCACCCGGTCGTGCACCCACACGCTCGAGTCGCGGGTGAACAGCAGGTTCGGCAGCGGGTCGATGAGGAAGTCGTCGTGGGTGAGCAGGCTGGTGACCAGCCCGTGGCCGCCCCGGACCTCGTCGTTGCGGACGCCGGCGGTGAGGAACGCGCACAGCTCGTCGGCGCTCTGGTCGTGCAGCGCGGCCGTGAGGTAGGTGCGCAGGGTGTCGCCGAGGTGGAGGTTGGCCATCGCGCTCGCGATCGCGTGGTCCCGGGCGGTCTCGCTCTGCAGGGTCTCGGTGAGCAGGTCGGTCAGGTAGAGCACCTCGACGTCGCGGTCGCGCAGCGCCGTGGCGAACGCGTCGTGCTCGTCCTGCGCGCGGCTGACCCAGGGGATCCCGTCGAACAGCAGCTTGTCGTTGTTGCGGGGCGTCAGCCGCTTCAGCTCGTTGCCAGGACGGTGCAGCATCACCGTCCGGAGCCGGCCGACCTCGCTGTCGGCGCCGTGGGGACGCGGAGTCTCGGACATACCGCGAGCGTAATGCCCTCAGGCCGCCGCGATGGCCTCGACCAGCGTGATCGCCGCGAGCACGGCGCAGACCGCACCGCCGATGTAGTGCAGGAGCGAGAGCTTCATGTAGCGCAGCAGCACCCGGCCGGCGAGCACCGCCAGCCCGGACACGGTCAGCAGCGCGACCCAGGCGCCGAGGAAGACGCTCAGATGGTCGTGGTACCGGGTCACGAAGCTGATCGTCAGCAGCTGGGACAGGTCGCCCCACTCGGCGGCGAACAGCACGAGGAACGACGCGACGATCGCCTTGGGGAACGACCTCTGCACGGTCGCCTTCGCGGCGTACTCCTCCTCCTGCTCCTTCTCCGCGGCGTCCGCCCCGGGCGCCGTACGCACCAGCACGATCGCGCCGATGAGGAAGATCAGGAACGCCACGCTCTTGATGAGGACGTCGGGCAGCAGCGTGGCGAGGGCGCCGGCCGTCACCGCGACGACCGTCTGCACCCCGAACGCGAGACCGACGCCGATCCACACCGCGAGCGGCTGGTAGCGCGTCGACAGCACCAGCGCGGCGATGAAGGTCTTGTCCGGCAGCTCCACCAGGAAGATCGCGCCGAACGTCAGGGCGAAGATCGCGAGGTCCATGCAGTCCTAGCTGTCGGGGACCCCGTCGACCAGGGTCCGGCTCGCGGCGACGGCGTCGGCGAGCACTTCCTTGACCGGACGGCCGGTGGCCGCCGCGGCGCGGGCCACGTCGTCGTACTCCGGCTGGGCGTTCACGACGTCACCCTCGTGCACGGCAATCTTCACATGCACGGGGAAGCCGTCGACCTCCACCGTCTCCATCGCGCGGTCCAGCGTGGTCTTGGCGATCGGCTGCTCCCGCAGGCCGATGGTGCTGGTGTGCCGGAACACGACGGTGCGTACGGCGGCCGCCCGGTCGGCCGCGACGAGCACGCTCAACGTGTGCGCCGGCCGTCCCTTCTTCATCAGGATCGGGGTCAGCCAGGCGTCCGACGCCCCGGCCTCGAGCAGGGCCGCGATGACGCTCGGCCACACCCGCGGGTCGAGGTCGTCGACGTTGCACTCGAGCAGCAGGGGAGCGGGGTTGCCGCCCCGGCCCGCGACCCCGGCGCTCCCCGACGAGCAGCCGAAGCACGTTCGCGTGCGTGGCCGGGTCGCGGCCGCCCGCGCCGACGCCGACCCGGTCGACGCTCATCAGCGGCTGCGGGCCGTAGGACGTGGCGTTCGAGGTGAGCAGCGCGGCGCCGGTGGGCGTGCACAGCTCGCGCTCGCCCGGTCCGGCGTACGACGGGACCCCACGGAGCAGCTCGGCGACGGCCGGGGGCGGCACCGGCATCTCGCCGTGCGCGCCGTGCACCCGACCCGAGCCGACCGCGACGGGGGAGACGACGAGCTCGTCGAGGCCGAGGTGCTCGAGCCCGGCGCTGACCCCGACCACGTCGGCGATCGCGTCGAGGGCGCCGACCTCGTGGAAGTGCACGTCGTCGGGAGCGGTGCCGTGCACCGCCGCCTCGGCGACGGCGAGCCGCTCGAAGGTGGCGTGCGCGCGGGCCCGGACGCCCTCGTCGAGCGTGGCGATGCGGAGGGCCTCGCGGACGTCCCGCCAGGTGCGGTGGGTCGCGGAGTCGGCGACCCGGACATGCATCCGGGTCGCGGCGAACCCGTTGCGGGTCACGTCCTCAGGCACGAGGGTCACCGCCTCGGGGGCGACCGCGCGGACCGCCTCCTCGACCACCCCGACGGGAACGCCGGCGCCGACCAGCGCACCGAGCAGCATGTCGCCGCTCGCCCCGGACGAGGCGTCGACCCAGCCGATCACGCGTCGCCCCGCGGGGCGGCGTTGCGGGCGACCCGGGCGGCGAAGACGCCGGCACCGAAGCCGTTGTCGATGTTCACCACGGTGACGCCCGGTGCGCAGGAGTTGAGCATCGCCAGCAGTGCGGCGACCCCGCCGAACGACGCGCCGTACCCGACGCTCGTCGGCACGGCCACCAGCGGCACCCCGACGAGCCCGCCGACGACGCTCGGCAGCGCGCCCTCCATCCCGGCGACCACGACCAGGCAGTCGGAGACGACCAGGTCCTCGCGGGCGGCCAGCACCCGGTGCAGCCCGGAGACCCCGACGTCGGTGACGACGTGCACCCCGGCGCCGTACACCCGCGCGGTGAGCGCCGCCTCGGCCGCGACCGGGGCGTCGGAGGTGCCGGCCGACACCACCGTCACCCGGCCCCGCGCGGTCGGCAGCGGGCCGACGGTCACGCACCGGGCGACCGGGTCCAGGACGGCGTCCGGCACCGCGGCCAGCACCGCGTCGGAGGCCTGCTCGGTCAGCCGGGTGGCGAGCACCGCCCGCTCGGGGTGCGCCGTGTGCAGGGTGCGGAGGATCTCGACGACCTGCTCCGGCGTCTTGCCGGCGCCGTAGACCACCTCGGGGTCACCGGTGCGCGCGGCGCGGTCGGTGTCGAGGCGGGCGTACCCCAGGTCGTGGATGCGTCCCTGGATGCTTTCGTCCACCATGGCGGCGAATCTATCCGGCCGGGGAGACACCGGTCGCATCGCCTGGTGCCTGCCCGCGGGCCGCTCGCGACGGCGACGGACGGCGCGACCCCCTAGGCTGCGCAGGTGCCCGGAGTCCCGCCCGCCCGCTACGCCTTCCTCGGCCCCGAGGGGACCTTCACCGAGCAGGCGCTGCGATCGCTGCCGGCGGCGGCGAGGGCCGAGCTGCAGCCCTGCGCGACGGTGACGGTCGCGCTCGACGCGGTCCGCCAGGGCGAGGCCGACGGTGCGGTCGTGCCGATCGAGAACTCCGTCGAGGGCTCGGTCCCGGTGACGCTCGACGAGCTGGCCACCGGCGAGCCGCTGATGATCACCCGCGAGATGACCGTGCCGATCGCGTTCAGCCTGCTGGCCCGGCACGGGGTCGCCCCGGACGACGTACGACGGGTGGCGACGCACCCGCACGCGGCCGCGCAGACCCGGCGCTGGTGCGCGCTGCACCTGCCGCAGGCCGAGGTGCTGCACACGTCGTCGACCGCGCACGCGGCGTTCATGCTCACCCAGCCGGACGCGCAGTGGGACGCGGCGATCTCCGCGCCGGTGGCGGCCGAGCACTACCGGCTCGCGACCCTGGCCACCGGGATCGGCGACAACCCGGACGCGCTGACCCGCTTCGTGCTGGTGTCGCGGCCCGGACCGCCGCCGCCCGCGACCGGGCGCGACAAGACCTCGATCGTGGCGTTCATGCGGGAGGACCACCCCGGCGCCCTGCTGGAGATCCTGGAGCAGCTCACGATGCGCGGGGTGAACATGACCCGCATCGAGTCCCGGCCGACCGGTGCCGCGCTGGGCAACTACTGCTTCTCCATCGACTGCGAGGGGCACGTCGACGACGCCCGCGTCGGTGAGGCGCTGATGGGGCTGCGGCGGGTGTGCGCGGACGTCCGGTTCCTCGGCTCCTACGAGCGGCACGACGGCGTGGCCCCGGACATCCGGCTGGGTACGTCGGACCGCGAGTTCCTCGACGCCGCCGCCTGGCTCGCGCGCCTCCGTCACGGATAGCTCCCCGAAAACTAGGCTCGTCCGCGATGAACGAGTCCCTGCTCCTGGTGCTGGTCCTGCTGCTGCTCGTCGTGAGCGTCGCGGCCCTGGCGGTCAGCCTGGTCGCGCTGCGGCGTACGACGGTCAACGCCCGCCGCATCTCCCGGCGCAACCCGGCCAACGTCCCCGCCGACCTCGAGGGCCTGCGCGGTGAGGTGCAGGCGCTGCGGGTCGAGGCGGCGGACGCGCTGCGGCACCTCGCGGTGGTCCGCTACGACGCGTTCGGCGACATGGGTGGCCACCTGTCCTGGTCGATGGCCCTGCTCGACGACGGCGGCAACGGCGTCGTGCTGACCTCGATCCACGGCCGCAGCGAGGCGCGGACCTACGCCAAGAACATCGCCACCTGGTCGTGCGACCAGGCGATGTCCCCCGAGGAGGAGGAAGCGGTCAAGTTCGCCCGGGCGGGCTAGGCCCACGCCCGCCGCACGCGACATTTTCTCGAGACACGCCCAAGCAACCTCCGGTCCGGTCACACGTCTTGATGGGTGTGGACGCCAACCGAGGACGGGGGCTGGGATGAGGCTCGTGGAGACGATGAGGTCCGGGCAGGACGCGGCACCGCCGCACGACCCGGTCGCGCTGTACGCCGCACACCGGCTGTCGCTGGTGCGGCTCGCGGTGCTGCTGGTCGACGACCTGGGCACCGCGGAGGACGTGGTGCAGGACGCGTTCGCCGGGTTCGTCGGCCGGCGCCGCCCGCTCGACGACCCGGACCGGGCGCTGGCCTACCTGCGCACCGCCGTGGTCAACAACGCCCGGTCGGCGCTGCGGCGCCGCCGCACCGCCCGGGGGTACGTCGTCCCGCGTGACGTCGAGCCGGACGGACCGGACGGCCGGCTGATCCTCGCCGAGGAGCACCGCGAGGTGCTCGCGGCGCTCGACCGGCTCGCCCCACGGCAGCGCGAGGTGCTCGTGCTGCGCTACTGGTCCGGCCTGTCCGAGGCGGAGATCGCCGAGGCGCTGGGAATCTCCCGGGGCGCCGTGAAGTCCACCGCCAGCCGGGCGCTCGACGCCCTCGAGTCGATCATGGAGGGATCCCGATGACCGCGACCCGCACCGAGGACCGCCTCGTCGCCGCCCTGCAGGCCCGCGCCGACCAGGTGCGACCGGAGGACCTGACCCCGTTCGTCACGCCGGAGCCGGCGCGGTCCCGGCCGCGCTGGGGCGCCTACGCGCTGGCGGCCGCGGCGGTCGCGGCGGTCGTCGCCGCGCCGTTCGCGGTGGATGCGCTGCGCCAGCACGTCCGCGCCGGAGCCGGGGCCGGCCGGCCCGTCGGTGAGCCCGGTGCCGAGCCCGGTGCCGAGCCCGTCCGCCGACGACTCACCGACCGAGGCCGCCGCGCCGAAGGGCAAGCTCCACACCGGCGCGGCACCGCCGACGTGGACGGGGACCGGCAGCCCGACGCGGTGACGATGACCTACCGGACCGGCCGCGGCATCCCCTACATCGACGTGCACGTGACGGTGACACTGGCGGCCGGCGGCACCTCGACCGCCACCTCGCAGGCGGCGTGGGGTCCCGACGCTGGAGCAGCCGCTCGACATCAACGGCGACGGGCGGCAGCTCGTCGTGCTGCGTGCGGAGGGCGGCGACTCCGACGTACCGCAGTTCTTCGCGTACCGGCAGGGCCGGCTGCAGCACCTGGCCACCGCGTACGACTCGCCCCCGCTGACCAACAGCGTGGACCCCGACGGCCGGGTGCTCCGGTGGTGGTCCGACACCGAAGGACGGGTGTTCTCCGCTCGATCCACGCGAGCCGCTGGGGCAGCGCAACGTCGTGCAGGTCGAGGTCTACCGGTGGACCGTGAAGCCGGCCCCGGGCGGCGGCCCGCTGCTCGGCGCGACCCGGCTGGCCGGCACGCAGTGCTTCGACCTGGTCAACGACGAGACCCCGCACCCCTGCTGAGTCCTCGGGTCAGGCCGGCTGGTCCACCGGCTCGAGCCGGTGCCCGCAGGGACCGTTCTCGGCCACGCCGAGGCCGCGGTGGGCCACGTCGAGGGAGACGGTGGCCAGGGTCCGGGTCCACAGCGGCTCGGCGGTGCCCGGGATCGGGTGCCGGCAGACCCCGGCCCCGTCGGCGTGGTGGGTCATCGCGGCGAGGACGTCGTGCGTGGACTCCGGCCGGCGGGCGGCGAAGGCCTCGACCAGGTGCTCGCGGCGGATCTCGGTGCTGACCCCGATGGTGCTGGCCAGGCAGCCGTCCCGGCCGGCGTCGGAGACGAAGTGGTTGGTGCGGACCAGCACGCCGTCGGTGGGCTCGAAGACGCCCGGACCGCCGGGGAACAGCTCGACGGAGGCGGCGCCGCCCCGGTCGTCGAGGACGGTCAGGGACGTGGAGGCGGAGGTGCGCGGTGCGGACGCGATCGCCACCGCCTCGGCGACCGAGGACGCGTCGTCGAGGATGGCCCGGGACAGCAGGTGCACGGGGTGGCCGATCTCGCCGGTCGCGACCTCGTCCGCGTCGTTCGCGTGGTGGAGCATGTTGAGCATCACGCCGACCCCGCGGTCGTTGACGCCGATCTTGGCCAGCATCCCGAACTCCGTCACGGTCTGCACGATGCGTCCGTCGGGCATCGGGATGGTCCAGGCGAACCAGCCGTCGGACATCGCGTCGTACCAGTCCCACGTCTGCACCGCGACCGGCGGCTTCCCCGGCGGCAGCGACACCACGGTCGAGCACTCGGTCTGCCCGGTGGGGTTCGCGGCGACCAGGATCTCGGTGCGCGCGTTGACCGACGCCACCTGCCGCGGGTCGAGCCCGGCGCCCTCGGCGATGCCGGCGATCTCGTCGGCGTGCACCGGCGCGAGCCGCTGGATCGCCGTCCACGCGCGGTCCGACCAGAGGTCCACGTCGAACGGGCCGGTGGCCCGGGTCTCGAACAGCGTCCGGTACGTCGCGACGGTGTGCGCGATCTCGCGTGAGAAGTGCCGGCCGAGCTCGACGCCCCGCTCGTGCGGAGGCAGCACCGAGGACGTGAAGGTTGTAGGACTCACGGGCTCACCGTACGTCAGCGCGGGACGCGGACCAGGAGCTTGCCGTGCACGCACTCGCAGTGCAGCTCGCGGCCGGGGCCGATCGAGTCGCCGTCGAGCTGGCGCGGGGTGTCGGCACCGGCCCGCACGCTCACGGTCTTGCCGGTCATCCGGTTGATCAGGTCGTCGGTGCGCTTGCCCTTGCGGAGCACGCGGACCGCGAGCGGGATCCAGGACAGGAACCGGCTCGGGTGCAGCAGCACCACGTCGATGACGCCGTCGTCGATCGCGGCGTCCGGCAGCAGCGGCATGCCCGCCTGCAGGTAGCCGACGTTGCCGATCACGACGGTGCGGGCGCGGTGCTTGGTCCACTCGCCGCCGTCGATGCTGACCTCGAGCCGGACGGCCGGGAACATCAGGTTGCGCAGCCCGGCGACGACGTAGGCGAGCCAGCCGACCTTGGCCTTGATCTGCTCGTTGGCGCCTTCCATGATCGCGGCGTCGAAGCCCATCCCGGCCATCACCATGTAGTGCTCGTCCTCGGCGATGCCGTCCCCCGAGACCTTGACCAGGTCGATGGCGCGGTCCTGCCCGTTGAGCGCGACGTCGACGGCGGTCTGCAGGAACAGCGGGACCCCCAGGTTGCGGGCCAGCAGGTTGCCGGTGCCGGCGGGCACGACGCCGACCGAGACGCCGGTGCCGGCGAGCTCCGCGCAGACCGTGCGGACCGTGCCGTCGCCGCCGCAGACGATCACCAGCTCCGCGCCGGAGATGGCCGCCTGCTCGGCCATCGAGCGGCCCGGGTCCTCGATCGTGGTGGCGTACCACGCCGGAGCGCCCCACCCGGCGCTCGCGGCGGAGGCCTCCACCATCAGCCGGAACGCCTCGGCGTCCTCGACCTTGATCGGGTTGAGGATCACGGCGAGCTGCTTGGTCGTCGGCACCGGGGTGCTGAACGCCTCGAGCGGCTTGGACCGTGGCGCCGGGTCGTAGACGGCGACCCCGAGGAGCACCCAGAACGCGCCGACCCCGAAGCCGGCCAGCACGTCGGACGGGTTGTGCACGCCCAGGAAGATCCGGTCCAGCCCGACCAGCAGCGCCACGCCCAGCGCGACGAGGATCAGCGTGCGACGCAGGCCCCGGCGCCGTACGAGCAGACCCGCCAGCACGATCACCACCCCCGCCGCGGCCGCGATGCCGGTGGCGTGCCCGGACGGGAAGGAGAAGCTGTTGATCGTGGTGACCGGGTCCGGCCAGACGGGTCGCTTGCGCTGCAGGGCGCCCTTGAGGAAGTACGTCGTCAGCGACGCCGCCAGCATCACGCCGACCGTCCACACCGCGGCCCGCACGTGCTTGCGCCAGACGAGCAGCCCCGCCGCCACCGCCGTGTAGACCGTCATCGGCAGCGTCGTGAACACGACCTGGACGACCAGCAGGAAGTGCGTCACCGCGGGGTGCCGGTAGGTCCATCCCTGCGGGCCGGCGCCGAGGTCGTTGTCGAGCTCGTCGAGCACCTTGACGTCGCTCTTGTAGACCACGGTGATCACCACGACCACGAGCAGGCACAGCAGGGCGCCGGCGAGCACGCGGTAGCGGTTCCGGGTGGACGGCACGAGGCTCCTGGCAGGCCGGTGGGTGGACGGGTCGGTGAAAGTATGACGTTGCCCGGCCGGCCGACATGCATGCCCTGGACGCGTCGTGAGCGAGGTCTCGCGTGGTTACATGAGGGCGCCGGTGAGAGGCCGTCCGCACGGGGGTGGAGCACATGTCGACCAGGCGGGCAGCCGCGCTGCTGGCACTGCTGACCGGGCTGAGCGTGCTGGCCCCCGCCGGTCCCACGGCCGCCCGCGAGGACCCGTCGACACCGGTCACCTCGCCGGGACACGTGCTGTTCAACGACCCGCTCGGCCCCGAGGACCGGCAGTACGCCCTGATCCGGCACATCGACGCACGCATCGACCACGCCCGTCCGGGCGCGACGGTCCGGCTGGCGGCGTACTCCTTCGCGATGCCCTCCACCGCCCACGCCCTGCTCCGGGCGCACCGCCGCGGGGTGGTCGTCAAGCTCGTCGTCGACCGGCACTCGGCTGCCTGGGGCTCCGTGCAGCGGCTGCGCACGGTGCTCGGCACCGACACCGACAAGCGGTCGTTCGTGCGGCTCTGCGACCGGTCCTGCCGGGGGGACGCCGGCGTCCAGCACGCGAAGTTCGTGACGATCTCCAGCACGAAGCACGCCGAGGACCTGGCGATGGTCGGGTCCATGAACTTCACCGAGCACGCCGCCCGCGAGCAGTGGCAGGACCTCTACTCGGTCGACGGCGACGCGGGCGTCTACCGCCAGCTGGTGCGGGTGTTCCGGCGGATGGTGCGGGACGAGCCGCAGCCGGCGCTCGCGCTGCACGGCCCGGGGGAGGGCTTCCGCACCGAGGTGTCGCCGGTGCTGCTGGGCGACCCGGTGCTGCACCGGCTCTCGCACGTCTCCTGCCGGGGTGCCACCGGCGGCACCGGCTTCCGGGGTCGGACGGTGCTCCGGGTGGCGATGCACGCGTGGAACGGCGAGCGTGGCCTCGCCCTGGCCCGCAAGGTCGCCGCCCTGGCGGAGGCGGGCTGCAACGTGCGGGTGCTGGCCGGGGTCGGGTTCGGTCCCCGTGTGCTCGGCACCCTCGAGCGCGCCGGCGTCGGGGTCCGCCGCACCGGTGGGGACAGCCGGGCCACCCACCAGAAGCTGATGTTCGTGTCCGGCCACTTCGCGGGCGACCGGGCCGCGTCGTACGCCTGGACCGGGTCGCACAACTGGACCGACCGCTCGCTGCGCAACGACGAGGTCACCCTGCGCGTCGCCGGCGCCCGCCAGGTCGAGGCCTACCGGCGGGCCTTCCTGCACGTGTGGAAGCTGACCCCGGAGTGAGCGTCGCCGGGCGCGCAGATTCCCTGGGTCCCCTGGGAAACCTGCTCAGCCCCAGCGTTGCAACGTCGGGGGTGTGCCAGTTTCCCTGGGTCCCCTGGGAATCTGGCAGCGGCCCAGCCCCGGGCAGGCACCGAAACCGGCATGAGGCGTACGACGCCCGGCGGATAGTGTGACCGGGTGATCGATCCCCGCCTGCTCCGTGACGACCCGGACCTCGTGCGTGCCGCCCAGACCAAGCGCGGCCTGTCCGCCGACGTGGTCGACGACGCGCTGGCCGCGGACGAGCGCCGGCGGTCCACGATCGTCGAGTTCGAGCGGCTCCGGGCCGAGCAGAAGTCCCTCGGCAAGCAGATCCCGCAGGCCCAGGGCGAGGAGAAGCAGGCGCTGCTCGCGCGCACCAAGACGCTGTCGGCCGACGTGAAGAAGGCCGAGGCCGCGCAGACCGAGGCCGAGGAGGCCTACCGCTCCTGCCTGATGGCGATCCCGAACCCGGCGGCCGTCGAGGCGCCGGCCGGCGGCGAGGACGACTACGTCGTGCTCGAGGAGGTCGGCACGCCCCGTGACTTCGCGGCCGAGGGCTTCGAGCCGCGCGACCACGTCGAGCTCGGCAAGATCCTCGGCGCGATCGACATCGACCGCGGCGCCAAGGTGTCCGGCGCGCGCTTCTACTACCTGACCGGCATCGGTGCGGACCTCGAGTTCGCCCTGGTCAACATGGCGATGGACCAGGCCCGGGACGCCGGCTTCACCACGATGATCCCGCCGACGCTGGTGAAGCCGCGGGCCATGGAGGGCACCGGCTTCCTCGGCCAGGCCGCCGACGACGTCTACCGCGTCGAGGGCGAGGAGATGTACCTCGTCGGCACCTCGGAGGTGCCGCTGGCGGCGTACCACTCGGACGAGATCCTCGACGGCCAGGCCCTGCCGCTGCGCTACGCAGCGTTCAGCCCGTGCTTCCGCAAGGAGGCAGGCTCCTACGGCAAGGACACCCGCGGGATCATCCGCGTGCACTGGTTCGACAAGGTGGAGATGTTCTCCTACACGACGGTCGAGGACTCCTTCGACGAGCACCAGCGGCTGCTGGGCTGGGAGAAGGAGTGGCTCGGCAAGCTCGAGCTGGCGTACCGCGTCATCGACACGGCCGCCGGCGACCTGGGCCTGAGCGCGCAGCGCAAGTTCGACTGCGAGGCGTGGATCCCGACGCAGGGCAAGTACCGCGAGCTCACCTCGACCTCGAACTGCACGGACTTCCAGGCCCGCCGCCTCGACATCCGCGGCCGCTTCGAGGACGGCGTGAGGCCGCTGGCCACGCTCAACGGCACGCTGGTCGCGATCCCGCGCACCATCGTCGCGATCCTCGAGACCCACCAGCAGGCCGACGGGTCGGTGCGGGTGCCGAAGGCACTGCAGCCCTACCTGCGGGGTCGCGAGGTCCTGGAGCCGGTCGTTGCCTGACGTCAACGGCTTCGCCCCGCGCCTGGTCGCCCTCGACATCGACGGGACCCTGTTCGCCAACGAGCCGTCCACCGGCCTGGTCGAGGAGACCATCAGCCCGGCTGTCGTGGCGGCGGTCCGGCGCGCGTACGCCGCGGGCGCGCACGTCGTGATGGCCACCGGCCGCTCGACGTTCGGCGTCTCCCACGTGTGGGACCAGCTCGGGCTGCCGCTGAACGGTGCCAAGGTGCTCTCGGTGGCCAGCAACGGGTCGGTGGTCTTCAGCTACCCGCCCGTCGAGGTGCGTTCGACCGTCACGTTCGACGCGAGCGCCATCGTCCGGATGCTGATGGCGGAGGTGCCGAACGCCGCCGTCGCCGTGGAGGAGGTCGGCGTCGGCTACCGCATCAACCGGCCGTTCCCCGACGGCGAGATCACCGGCGAGATGGTGCTGCAGACCGTCGAGGAGCTCGTCGCCAAGCCGGTCACCCGCGTGATCATCCGCGACCCGCACTCCTCGGAGGAGGAGTTCGTCGAGCTCGCCGAGAAGCTCGGGCTCTCCGGCACCAACTACTTCATCGGCTGGACCGCGTGGCTCGACATCGCGCCCGAGGGCATCTCCAAGGCGTCCGCGCTGGCCGACGTGGCCGGAGAGCTCGGCGTCGACCAGGCCGACGTGCTGGCGATCGGCGACGGCCGCAACGACATCGAGATGCTGCGCTGGGCCGGCCGCGGTGTGGCCATGGGCCAGTCGCCGCTCGAGGTGCAGGAGGCCGCCGACGACGTCACCGAGACGGTGGCGAACGACGGCGTCGCCCGCGAGCTGTCCCGCTGGTTCCCCCGATGAGCGTCCGGTGACCGACCGGCCCGAGGCGGACGCCCCGCCGCTGGGCCGCGAGGACCCGGTCGAGCAGTGGTGACGGTCCGCACCGCCACCCCGGACGACGTACCCGTGATCGCCGGGCTGCGCCGCGCCTGGACCGAGGAGAACGCCGGGCAGAGGGTCGACGACCCGTCGTTCGACGACGTCTTCGCGGAGTGGTTCGCTCGCGAGGCGCACCAGCGGGTCACCTGGCTCGCCGAGGACGACGGCCGGGTGCTCGGGATGCTCAACCTGCTGGTCTTCACCAGGATGCCGCGGCCGCGTGCAACGGACGCGCCGTCACACCCGCGGCAGTGGGGCTACGTCGCCAACGTGTACGTCGTCCCGGGCGACCGTGACCGCGGCATCGGGCGGCTGCTGCTCGACGCGGTCACCGCCCACGCCGACGCGCACGGCTTCGCCCGGCTGGTGCTCAGCCCGAGCGAGCGGTCCGTGCCGTTCTACCAGCGGGCCGGCTTCGCACCCGCCGCGTCGCTGCTGCTGCGGCCGGGTCGGTAGCCTCGCCGGGTGCTGAAGCTCGTCGCCACCGACCTCGACGGCACGCTGCTGCACACCGACGGCACCGTCACCGAGCGGACCCGGGCAGCGCTCACCGGCGTCGAGGCGCTCGGCGTCACCGTCGTGTTCGTGACCGGCCGTCCGGTGCGCTGGATGGACGCGCTGTGGGAGCACGTCGGCGACCACGGGCTCGCGGTCTGCTCCAACGGCGGCATCGTGTACGACGTCGCGGCCCACGCCGTGCGCAGCGCGCGGCCGATCCCGCCGGACGTGGGCCTGCACGTCGCGGCCTTGCTGCGGGAGGCCATCCCCGGCACGGCGTTCGCGGTGGAGAAGACCACCGGCTTCGGCAAGGAGCCGGGGTTCCTGCCCCGCAACGAGCCGCCGGCGGGGATGCAGGTCGGCGAGCTCGACGCGATCTTCTCCGACGACACCGTCAAGCTGCTCGCCCGGCACGAGGAGCGCGACCCGGAGGAGTTCTGGGCGCAGACCGAGGCGCTGGTCGGCGACCAGGTGACCACGACCTGGTCCTCGATCGGCGCGCTCGTGGAGATCAGCGGCCCGGGCGTCACCAAGGCGAGCACCCTGGCGCTGCTCTGCGAGGAGCTCGGGGTGTCCCCGGACGAGGTCGTCGCCTTCGGGGACATGCCGAACGACCTCGCGATGCTGCAGTGGGCCGGGACGTCGTACGCCATGGCCAACGCGCACCCGAGCGTCACCGCCCTCGCCGGCCGGCAGGCACCTTCCCACGAGGACGACGGGGTCGCCGCCGTGCTGGAGGAGCTGTTCGGGCTGCCCCGGTGATGGTCTAGGACCCCTGGGCGAGCAGCGCGACGTGCTGCCACTCGTTCCAGGTCTTGAGCCGCGACTCGTAGTCGGCGGTGGCGATGCCCAGCGGCGCCTCGCCGAAGAACACCCGCAGCGGCGGCTCCTCGGCGTCCACCACGGCGAGGACGGCGGCCGCGCTGGCGGCCGGGTCGCCGGGGGAGGCAGCGCGGGAGGCCCGCCACCGCTGGGCCTTCTCGCGGAGCTCGTCGTAGGCCGCCAGCGGCTCCGAGCGCTTGGCCGAGCTGCCGCTCCAGTCGGTGGAGAAACCGCCCGGCTCGATGAGCGTGACCTTGATGCCGAAGTCGGCGACCTCCTGGGCCAGCGCCTGGCTGAGGCCCTCGAGCGCCCACTTCGAGGCGTGGTACATGCCCACCATCGGGAACGCCGAGATGCCGCCGATCGACGACACCTGGAGGATGTGGCCGCTGCGCTGCGCGCGCAGGAACGGCAGCGCCGCCTGCGTCACCCACAGGGCGCCGAACAGGTTGGTCTCCATCTGGTCGCGGGCGTCGGCCTCGCTGAGCTCCTCGACCATCCCGAAGTGTCCGTAGCCGGCGTTGTTGACGACCACGTCGAGGCGGCCGAAGTGCTCGTGCGCCCGGGCGACAGCCGCGAAGTCCGCGTCCCGGTCGGTGACGTCGAGCGCGAGCGGGAGCACCGCGGCGCCGTACTCCTGGCTCAGGTCCTTGATGCTGTCGACGTCCCGCGCGGTGGCGGCGACCCTGTCTCCGCGGTCCAGGGCGGCGACCGCCCACTCGCGGCCGAAGCCGCGGCTCGTTCCGGTGATGAACCAGGTCTTCTGTGTCATACCCCGTCCAGCGACGAGCGGCTGCCGGGTATTCCGGCCGCCCACCCCGGAGCGGATGACCAGGGGATGCAGGAGAACCGGCACTCCCCACGGAGAGCCGGCACCTCCCCGCCCTCCCCATCGAGAACTGCATCTCCCCACGGGACGACCGCCATGGGGACCGGCAGAACGCCTGCCTCCCTGGTGAACCCACCCCGGGCGCGCCCCCTTTCGTAATCGCGGATTCCGCGACAGACTCGGCCCTGTCCGGAAGTGATCCAGTTCACTTCCAGTCCCTGCCTCGGAGGTCGGTGGATGTCAGCTCAGGACCCGGTCGGTGCGGCCCGTGAGGCCCTCACGGCCCTCGCCTCGACAGTGCTGCGCGTACGCAACGAGTACGGCGACACGCTCGGCGTGCGGAGACTGACGGCGGACGTGGACCGCCTCGCCGAGTCCCTCGACAACCTCGGGGAGCCGGCGCCCGGGCACCGGCCCTCGGTGGACCCGGACGAGATGGTGCTGATCCCGGACGACCCGTACGACGAGAGCATGTGGCAGGACGCCCAGTCCGAGACGCAGCACGCCCAGTGATGGCACTGTGAGCACCGGCGTACGCAACTCGGGTCGCGCACGCATCGAGGGCAGGACCCTCCGTCAGGACCGCTGGTGGCTCTACCCCGCCGTCACGTTCACGGTCTTCCTGGCCTTCGTCGTCTACGCGACGTGGCGCGCGTTCTCCGGCCACGACTACTACGCGGCGCCGTACCTCTCGCCGTTCTACTCGCCCTGCCTGACGACCAGCTGCGTCGAGGGCTCCTCGGACTTCGGCCAGCCGTTCAGCTGGTGGCAGCTGTCGCCGGCCCTGCTGATCCTGATCTTCCCGCTGGGCTTCCGGATGAGCTGCTACTACTACCGCAAGGCCTACTACCGGTCGTTCTGGCTGAGCCCGCCGGCCTGCGGCGTCGCCGAGCCGCACGGGAAGTACTCCGGCGAGACCCGGTTCCCGCTGATCCTCAACAACGTGCACCGCTACTTCTTCTACGCCGCGGTGCTGGTCGCGCTGATCCTGAGCTACGACGCGGTGGTGCTCGGCTTCCGCGACGCGAGCGGCGACTGGGGCCACATGGGCCTCGGCTCGCTGGTGCTGCTCGCCAACGTCGTGCTCATCTGGCTCTACACGCTGGGCTGCCACTCCTGCCGGCACGCGGTCGGCGGCCGGCTCCGGCACTTCTCGAAGCACCCGGTGCGCTACCGCGCGTGGACGCTGGTGTCGAGGCTCAACGCCGACCACGCCCGCTACGCCTGGCTGTCCCTGTTCTCCGTCGCCCTCGCCGACCTGTACGTCTACCTGCTCGCCACCGGCGCCATCTCGGACCCGAGGTTCTTCTGAATGACCGACAGCACTGACCAGCGGCACCCGATGACGGGCAACCGGATGGACCCCGGCCAGGCCGCATCCGACTCCGTCGGGGCGTTCGAGCGGCATGAGTACGACGTCGTGGTGATCGGCGCGGGCGGAGCAGGGCTGCGCGCCGCGATCGCCGCGCACGACGCGGGCGCCCGGGTGGCCATCGTCTGCAAGTCGCTGCTCGGCAAGGCGCACACCGTGATGGCCGAGGGCGGCATCGCCGCGTCGATGGGCAACGTCTACCCCGACGACAACTGGCGGGTGCACTTCCGCGACACCATGCGTGGCGGGAAGATGCTCAACAACTGGCGGATGGCGCAGCTGCACGCGCAGGAGGCGCCGGAGCGGGTCCTCGAGCTCGAGGAGTGGGGCGCGCTGTTCGACCGCACCCCCGACGGGCTGATCTCCCAGCGTGACTTCGGCGGCCACCGCTACGCCCGCCTCGCGCACGTCGGCGACCGCACCGGCCTGGAGATGATCCGCACGCTCCAGCAGCGCGCGGTCGCGCTCGGCATCGACGTGTTCATGGAGTGCACGGTCACCGACATCCTCAAGGACGGCGACCGGGTCTCCGGCGCGTTCGGCTACTGGCGCGAGACCGGCCGCTTCGTGGTGTTCGACTCCCCGTCGGTCGTGCTGGCCACCGGCGGCATCGGGAAGTCCTACCAGGTCACCTCGAACTCCTGGGAGTACACCGGCGACGGGCACGCGCTCGCCATGAAGGCGGGCGCCTCGCTGATCAACATGGAGTTCGTGCAGTTCCACCCCACCGGGATGGTCTGGCCGCCGTCGGTGAAGGGGATCCTGGTCACCGAGTCGGTGCGCGGTGACGGCGGGGTGCTGAAGAACTCCGACGGCGAGCGGTTCATGTTCAACTACATCCCCGAGTTCTTCAAGAAGGAGACGGCCGACACCATCGAGGAGGCCGAGGGCTGGTACACCGACAAGAAGAACCACCGCCGCCCGCCCGAGCTGCTGCCCCGTGACGAGGTCGCCCGGGCGATCAACTCCGAGATCAAGGCCGGCCGCGGGTCACCGCACGGCGGGGTCTTCCTCGACATCGCCTCGCGTCGCGACGCCGAGTTCATCCGGCGCCGGCTGCCGTCGATGTACCACCAGTTCAAGGAGCTCGCGGACGTCGACATCACCGCCGAGCCGATGGAGGTCGGCCCGACCTGCCACTACGTGATGGGCGGCGTCGAGGTCGACCCGGACACCGAGGAGAGCATCGTCTCCGGCCTGTACGCCGCCGGCGAGGTCGCGGGCGGCATGCACGGCTCGAACCGGCTGGGCGGCAACTCCCTGTCGGACCTGCTGGTCTTCGGCCGGCGGGCCGGGCACAACGCGGCGTACGCCACGCACCGGTTGAAGGGCGACCGGCCCACCGTGCACGAGGAGGACGTGAAGGCCGCGGCCGCGCAGGCGCTCGCGCCGTTCGAGATCGACGGCGGCGAGAACCCCTACACCATCCAGAAGGACCTGCAGGACGTCATGCAGCGGCTGGTCGGGATCATCCGCAAGGCCGGCGAGCTGGAGGACTCCCTCAAGGAGATCGACAAGCTCAAGGAGCGGGCCAAGAAGCTGGGCGTCGAGGGGCACCGGCAGTACAACCCGGGCTGGCACCTCGCCATCGACCTGACGAACATGCTCGTGGTCTCCGAGTGCATCGCCAAGGCCGCCCTCGAGCGCGAGGAGTCCCGCGGCGGGCACACCCGTGACGACTTCCCGGGGCCCAGCGACGAGTGGGGCAAGGTCAACCTGGTGCTCACGCTGGCCGGCGGCGACTTCGCGGCTCCGGTCGAGCTCCGGCACCAGCCGCTGCCCGTCATGCCCGGCGATCTCAAGGAGCTGTTCGACTCGTGAGCGCCACCGCCCCGGGTGGTCGAGCTTGTCGAGACCACTCCCGGAAGGAGCAGCACCGATGAGCTACGACCTGAAGATGCGCGTGTGGCGCGGCGACCGCAGCGGCGGCGACCTGGGCGACTACACGGTCGAGGTCGAGGAGGGCGAGGTCGTCCTCGACGCGATCCACCGGCTGCAGGCCACCCAGGCCGGCGACCTGGCCGTGCGGTGGAACTGCAAGGCCGGCAAGTGCGGCTCGTGCAGCGCCGAGGTCAACGGCCGGCCGCGGCTGATGTGCATGACCCGGCTCTCCGACTTCGAGCCCACCGAGACGATCACGGTCACCCCGGTGCGCGCCTTCCCGGTGATCCGCGACCTGGTGACCGACGTGTCGTTCAACTACGAGAAGGCCAAGCAGGTCCCGGCCGCGAAGCTCACGCCACGCGACAAGGACGGCAAGCGCCGGATGATGCAGCAGGACGTCGAGCGCGGCCAGGAGTTCCGGAAGTGCATCGAGTGCTTCCTGTGCCAGAACGTCTGCCACGTCGTACGCGACCACGAGGAGAACAAGCAGGCCTTCGCCGGCCCGCGCTTCTTCCTGCGCTACGCCGAGCTCGACATGCACCCGCTCGACACCAACGACCGCCGCAAGCTCGCCCAGGACGCCGCGGGCCTCGGCATGTGCAACATCACCAAGTGCTGCACGGAGGTCTGCCCCGAGGGCATCCACATCACCGACAACGCGATCATCCCGATGAAGGAACGCGTCGTGGACCGCAAGTACGACCCGGTCACCTGGCTGGGCTCCAAGATCCGCCGACGCGACCCGCGCGACGAGGTCTAGCGTCGCGGGTGGTCGAGCCCGTCGACAGGCTCAGGAACCGACCTGTCGAGACCACGAAGGAGGTACGACGATGGCGGTGCTGCCGCAGGACGAGATCGACCGCGCGCTGGCCGGCGACCTGTCGAGCTGGAGCCAGGAGGGCGACGCGATCACCCGCGAGGTGCAGGCGCCGGCGTTCCTCGAGGGGGTGCGGCTGGTGCAGCACGTCGCGCAGGTCGCCGAGGAGAGCGACCACCACCCCGACATCGACATCCGCTACACGACGTTGACGTTCACGCTGTCGACGCACTCCGCGGGTGGGGTCACCGCCAAGGACCTCGACCTCGCCGGCCGGATCGACCGGCTGGTGGCCGACGCCTTCGGCGACTGATCGCGGCCGGGGAGGTTTCGAGGCGCCAGCGCACCGCCGCACCTCGACCAGCGTGGGCCCTCGACCAGCGGAGGTCTACGCGGCGGCGCCGGCCTTCGTGGCGTCGGGCACCTCGACGAGCCGGCCGGTCCGCACGTCGTAGATGTAGCCGTAGATCGGGATCCGCGCCGGCACCAGGGGGTGGTTGCGGATCCGCTCGACGTCCTCGGTGACGCTGGCGGCGTTGTCCTCGATGGTGAGGAAGTCGATGTCGTTCCCGGCGTCGGAGCCGGGGCCCTCACCGACGTCGGTGAAGCCGTCGGGACCGAGCTGCGCGGTCTCCAGGCTGCTCGACAGCAGCCCGCGGATCACGTCGTTGGTGAAGAACTCCATGCCGCAGTCGGAGTGGTGGATCACGAACCACTCGGCGGTGCCGAGCAGCTTGTAGCTGATCACCAGCGACCGGATCGCGTCGTCGCTCGCGCGCCCGCCGGCGTTGCGGATCACGTGGGCGTCACCCTCGGAGAGGCCGGCGTACCTGGCCGGGTCGAGGCGGGCGTCCATGCAGGTGAGGATCGCGAAGCCGCGGGCCGGTGGGAGGGCGAGGTCGCCCTGGGTGAAGGAGGAGGCGTACTCCTCGTTGGCAGCCAGCACCTCGTCGCGCACGCTCATGGTCACTCCTGGGGACGGGAACTCGGATGCACAAAGTCTAGAGACTTAGTGGCAAAAATGAGCGCCGTCCGAGGCGCGAGACGCGCCAGGGGTGCGCTACAGGTACATCCCGCCGCGGTTGCCCTGCTCGTCGCCCGGAGCGGGCATGCCCGGGCCGTCGTGCGGGGCGTGGTCGCTCGGCATCGACCCCGGCGGGAGGGCCCGGCGCATCTGCTCGAGCTGCGCCCGGGCGGCCACCTGCTGGGCGTAGATCGCGGTCTGGATCCCGTGGAAGAGGCCCTCGAGCCAACCGACGAGCTGCGCCTGCGCGATCCTGAGCTCGGCCTCGGACGGGGTGTCGGAGCTGAAGGGGAGCGAGAGCCGCTCGAGCTCCTCGACGAGCTCTGGAGCCAGGCCGGCCTCGAGCTCGGTGATGGAGGAGCGGTAGATCCCGGCGAGCCGGGCCCGGCTGGCCTCGTCGAGCGGTGCGGACTTCACCTCTTCGAGGAGCTGGCGGATCATCCCGCCGATCCGCATCACCTTGGCCGGCTGCTCCACGAGCTCGGTGATGTTGCGCTCGCTGTCGTCGTCCTCGGCGTCGCGCGGGCTGCCGCTCGAGCCCATCTTGCCGGGGCCGATCACCACGACGTGGGGCTCGCCCTCGCCGTCGTCGTGTACGCCGGAGCTGCCGTCACGGTGCTGCTGGGTCATGTCTCCACCATACGAGGGTGCGGTCATCGCGCCGTGAGCACGATCTTGCCGATGTGGTCGCTGGCTTCCATGATCCGGTGGCCCTCCCGGGCCTCCTCGAGAGGGAGCGTGGTGTGCACCAGCGTGCGCACCGCGCCGTCGGCGACGACCGGCCACACGTGCTCGACGACGGACGCGCAGATGGCGGCCTTCTCCTCGACGGGACGGGCGCGCAGCGTCGTCGAGACCACCGCCCCGCGCTTGCGCATCAGCACCCCGAGGTCGAGCTCGCCCTTGGTGCCGCCCTGCATGCCGATCACGACCAGGCGGCCCTCGGTGGCCAGCGCGTCGACGTTGCGGGAGAGGTACTTGGCGCCCATGTTGTCCAGGATCACGTCGGCGCCCCGTCCGTCGGTCGCCGCCTTGACCTCCTCGACGAAGTCCTGCTCCTTGTAGTTGATGGCCACGTCGGCGCCCAGGGAGCGGCAGACCTCGAGCTTCTCCTCGGACCCGGCCGTGGTGATGACCCGCGCGCCGAGCGCGTGCGCGAGCTGGATGGCGAAGGTGCCGATGCCGCCCGCGCCGCCGTGCACGAGCAGCGTCTCGTCCTCGCGGAGGCCCGCGATCATGAACACGTTCGACCACACGGTGCAGGCCACCTCGGGAAGGGCTCCCGCGGTCACCAGGTCGACGCCCTCGGGCACCGGCATCACCTGGCCGGCGGGGACGAGCACCTTCTCGGCGTACCCGCCGCCGGCCAGCAGCGCGCAGACCTCGTCACCGACGGACCAGGCGTCGACCCCGTCGCCGACGGCGCTGACCACACCGGAGCACTCGAGGCCGAGGATGTCGGACGCGCCGGGCGGCGGCGGGTAGAAGCCCTGCCGCTGCATGGTGTCGGCCCGGTTGACCGCGGTCGCGGTCAGGTCGATGACCACCTCGCCCGGTCCGGGCTGCGGGTCGGGGACGTCGGCGACCACGAGGGCGTCGGGGCCACCCGGGTCCGGAGCGATGACAGCGCGCATGAGCCCCACCCTACGAGCGAGGCCCGAGCGACTCAGTCGACGTCGACCAGCTCGTCGTCGTCGCTGTCGATCTCGACGTCCTCGAAGTCGTCGGCCTCCGCGGTCTTGCCGTCCCAGGTCTCCGCCAGCGCGGACGCGCGTCCGGCGAGCTCCTCGACCCGGTCCGGGTCGGCGCCGTGCAGCGCGGCGGCGTACCCCAGCAGGAACGTGGTGATCGGCGCCGCGGGCTTCTCCACCCCGTGGGCCACGTCGCGGGCCAGGTCGAGGATGAGTCCCTCGTCGACCTCGGCCTCGATGTCGAGGGCGTCGCACAGCTCATCGATCCAGTCGTGCAGAGTCACGCGTCCCAGACTCGTACGCCTTCGGCCATCGTGCAACCCACTTGGCCGCCTTCCCGGTCGGTCAACCGAGGTCGATGAGGGCGCCGCGGACGAGGTCGACGACCTCCTCGTCCGCGAGCCCGGCGTTGCGGGCGTCCCGGACGAACGTCGTGGCCTGGAGCCGCAGAGCGGCGCTGGCCGGTGCCGGCGACGGCCTGCACGATCGTGCCGACCCGTCGCCGGGTGGTGACCAGACCGCCCGCCTCCAGCTCGCGGTAGGCACGGGCGACGGTGTTGGTGGCCACGCCCAGGTCGGCCGCCAGGGCGCGTACGACGGGCAGCTTCTCGCCCGCCCGGATGCTGCCGGTGCGGATGTGCCCGGCGATCTGCGAGCGCACCTGTTCGTACGGCGGCGTGGCGGACAGCATGTCCAGGGTGACGGCGACCGTCATGCGGAGCCCATCGGCACCGAGGTGGTCGGTGCCGCGGCGTAGGCGGGCGTGGCGGGCAGGTCGCGGCACGGGAAGCACCAGCACCACCAACCCGGCCAGCACCAGGAACGGGCCGGCCACCATCAGCGACACCGCCACGCCGTGCCAGCCGCCGTCGTCGAACGCGCGGCGGCGGCCGCACCGGCGACGAACAGGTCGGCGCCGAGCGTGACCAGGGAGCCGGCGGTCAGGGCGCGGCAGGCCCGCGCGACCGAGGCCCGGCGCAGCAGCCGGTCGGTCTCGGCGTCCGCGGTGACGACGGCCGAGCGGCGGAGCACCGCCCGCAGCACCAGGCCCGCGACGAGCGCGCACAGGGCCAGGACCACGAGCTGCGGGCCGGCGTAGACCCAGCCGGGGAACGGTCCGGCGGTCTCGGCGCCGTCCGGGCGCTGGTGCCGGATCGCCGCTCCGGAGCCGTCGGCGAGGAGGCCCCCGGTGACCAGGGCCGCGGCGGTCAGCAGCGTGACCACGGCCGCGGAGCGGACCCAGGCACCCTGGAGCAGGTCGCGCAGCGAGCGGTCCTGGAGCAGGGCGGTGCGCGAGGAGCCGGTCGGGCGGGGCCAGGTCAGCTCGCCGAGGAGCAGCGCGCAGAGCCCCGCGAGGACCCCGACGAGGGGGGCGATCGCCAGCGCGCGGGCCGAGGTCAGCAAGGGCAGGTCGACGAGCCCGACCACCGCCGTCGCGCCGAAGACCAGGGCCAGCAGGACGGGCGCGCCCACCATCAGCAGCGCCGCCACCGCCGAGGTCGTCACCGCGTGCCGCCGGGCGGCCGCCACCTCGGAGGTCAGGGTGCTCTCCGACCGCGCTGTCGTCACCAGCACGACGGTCACCACGATCGCCAGCACGAAGACCGGGACCAGGAACAGGACCAGAAGCTCCAACGCACCGAGGAACACGGCAACCCCCAGGACATCAATGACTGAATGAATGAAGACATTAGGTCATTGACGCAGGTCCCGCAAGTCCTCCCAGGTGTCGACGTCGCGGGCCTCGTCGCCGACGGCCGGCACCTCGGCCAGTCGCAGGTCGCCGACCAGGCGTCGTACGGGGAGACCGTGCTCGTCCTCCTGCGCTGCGGGCCGGGCCGCCGCGAGCGCCGTGAGGCGGTAGACCGCGGCCAGCGTCTGGCGCCGCCCGCCGGCGTCCACGAGCACCGCCCCGTCGAGGTCCGGGTCGCCCTCGACCGCCCAGGTGAGGCGGGCGACGGTCCCGGCGTTGAGCCGCGGCATGTCCACGGCGACCACGGCCACCAGGTCGGGCGTGCGGAGGAAGCGGTCGATCCCGGCGAGCAGCCCGGCGGCCGGCCCGCCGCCGGCCGGGTCCTCGCGGGTGAAGGTCACCGGGCGCGAGGTGGGCACCGGGTCGCCCACGACCACCACCTCGAGCGCGGACATGGTGGCGGCCAGGGAGCGTTCGAGCAGCGTCACCCCGTCGATCTCGATCACGGCCTTGTCGACGCCGCCCATCCGCGCGGCGGTGCCTCCCGCGAGGACGACCGCGCCGAGCCGCAGCGGTTCTCCGGTGTGGCTCACGGGTCCAGTCTGGCAGGCTGGTCGGATGACCGGTCTGCGTCTCGCGCTCGTGCAGAAGGCGTCCTCCCTGGACGCGGCGGAGAACCGCGCGGCCCTCGACGCGGTCGCCGACGCCCTGGAGCCCGACACCGGGCTGGTGCTGCTGCCGGAGGCGTTCATGCGCGACTTCGGTGCCCCCGACACCGACCTGGCCTCCACCGCCGAGCCGCTCGACGGCCCGTTCGTGGACCGGCTCACCGCCTTCGCGCGCGACCGGGACACCACGGTCGTCGCCGGGATGTTCGAGACCAGCGACGACCCGGCGCGGCCCTGGAACACCCTCGTGGTCGTCGACCGGGACGGGCTGCGGGCGTCGTACAAGAAGATCCACCTCTACGACTCCTTCGGCTACAAGGAGTCGGACCGGCTGGTGGCCGGACCGGTGGAGCCGGTGCTCGTCGACGTCGGCGGCTTCCGGGTCGGGCTGATGACCTGCTACGACCTGCGCTTCCCGGAGCTGGCCCGCGAGCTGGTCGGGCCGCGGCGCCGAGCTGCTGGTGCTCCCGGCCGCCTGGGTCGCGGGCCCGGGGAAGGTGCACCACTGGCGGACCCTGGCCACGGCCCGGGCCATCGAGAACACCGCGTACGTCGCCGCGGTCGGCCAGCCCGGTCCCCGCTACACCGGCCACTCGCTCGTGGTGGGGCCGGCGGGGGAGCTGGTCGCCGAGCTCGGCGACGGTGACCACGTGCTCGCCGCGACCATCGACCACGACACGCTGGAGCAGGCGCGCGCGACCAACCCGTCGCTGGCGAACCGCCGGTTCTAGGCCGCCGCCGGGCCCGAATCCGTGCTCTCCTGCGGGCCGGCGCTCGTTGCTATCCTGCCGACGTCGACCATCGGGGGTCGGCCCCGAAGTGACCTGATTGGGACTCCCATGACCGTGGTGCGCGCCGACCAGAAGCCCGGTCGCCGCCGCGCCGTCCCCGAGCCGCGTCAGCGCCGGATCCGGCCGCACCGCCCGCGCCGTCCGGAGCCCGTCGCCCCGATCGGCCGCGCCACCGAGACCCCCGAGCCCACGCCGCCCCCGAAGCCCGAGCGCGTGCGTCGGTGGCCCGGCCGAGCTGCTGAGGCTGCTGTGGCTGGTGCTCACGCTGGCCGGCGCCGCCGCCGTGGTCGCGCCGTGGACGCCGTACGACGCACCCGGTTGGGTCACCCCGGCCGGCGCGGTCACCGTCACCACCACCTACGCCTTCGCGCTGGCCGTGCGCACCGGTGGCCGGCCCGAGATCGTGGGAGCCCTCACCCTGGCGCTGGCCGTGGCCGCGGTCGTGACGTCCGCGCCGGTCCTGCTCGCCGCCGCGGCGATCAGCACGGCCACCATCGGGGCGGTCCTCGGGGTGATGGTCACCAAGCCCGCCGCGCGGGTGCCGGCGGTCGCCCGCGAGTGCCTGGCGGCGCTGCTCGTCGCCGCCGTGGCCGCGTTCGCCGTCGACGCCTACGAGCCGGCCGTCTCCGTCGAGCGGGCCGGCTACCTCGTGCTCGGGCTCTCCCTGCTGGGGGCGCTGACCCTGGCCTACCGGCTCGCCGCCGGCCTGCACGGCCTCGGCCGCCGCGGCCTGGTGATGCTGGTCAGCGGCCTCGGCCTGCTCGCCGTGTCGCTGGCCTACACCGAGGCGCTCGCCCGCTGGGGCTCCCCGGAGGTCGTCGACACCTTCGAGCAGGCGACCCGCGACCTGCGGGACCGGGTCGGCGCGGTGCCGCGGCCCACCATGTTCCTGCTCGGCGTCCCGGCGCTCGCCTGGGGCGTGTCCACCCGGGCCCGGCGTCGCCAGGGCTGGTGGGGGACCGGCTTCGGTGCCGCGGGCCTCGCCCTCGTCACGAGCAGCCTCCTCGACGGGCGCGTCTCCCTCCTCGAGGTGGGCCTCGGGACGGCGTACTCCCTGGTCGCGGGGCTGCTGCTCGGCTACCTCGTGATCCGCGCGGACAGCTTCCTGTCGGGTGCCCGCGGCCGTCGCGCCCGGCGCGCGGAGGAGGCGTCCGCCCACCGTCCGGAGCCCGGGCGTTCGCACCCGCTGCTGTGAGGCCGAGCGGCCCGGCGCACGGTGTAGCGTCGCCGCCATGCCCCGTGAAGCCAGGACCGCGGACGTCGTCGCCGAGATGGTCGCCAACGTCCTCTCGGTCTCGGTCTCGCCGGGTGACCGGGTCGCGGTCGGCGACGCGGTCGTCCTGCTGGAGTCCATGAAGATGGAGATCCCGGTGCTCACCGAGCACGCCGGCACCGTGACCGCGGTCAAGGTCGGCGGCGGCGACGTCGTCCAGGAGGGCGACGTCCTGCTCACGATCGACCTGTAGGCACGCCCAAGGCCGTGTTGGTCAACTCTGCGTCCGCGGATGCCACGCCCGCTACGGACGCAGCCTTTCGCAACGCGGCCTAGACTGCTCCTCCGTGGGCGCCGCGTCGCCCGCAAGGAGGGGTGCCGGAGCGGCCGATCGGAACCGCCTTGAAAGCGGTCGCTGGCAGAGATGTCAGCCGCGGGTTCGAATCCCGCCCCCTCTGCTCATCAGCCCAGGTCGTGCAGCCTGTGCACGCGCTGTGCGGTTTCGTCACGGCGCACCTGCCTCGTCCCTAGACTCGTCGGACTTGTGCAGCCCGCGCGCGGGGAGGTCCTCCGTCGCTCACGGCCGCAGACGGAGGACCGCCGGGGATGCGAGACCAGGCCGCCGGGCTCACGGGCGTCGACCTCGACGACCCGCCCCGCGTCGTCGCCGCCCGGCGCCTCGAGCCCGGGCCGCAGGGCAACGCGGTCCTCGACCGGCTCTGTGCCCTGGCGGCGCGGCTGCTGTCGGCCGGCTCGGCCCAGGTCTCCCTGCTCACCGACGTCCAGGTCGTCGTCGGTGGCGTCGGCCTCGGGGCCGACGCCGTGCAGGACGGCCCGACCCCGCGCGAGGACTCGCTCTGCACCGTCACGGCGCGCACCGGGCTGCCGTTCGTCGTCACCGACGCCCGCCAGGACGAGCGGGTGCGCGACCTGCCGCCGGTGGACGGCGGGGCGGTGGGCTCCTACCTCGGGGTGCCGTTGACCGACGGGCACGGCCACGTCGTCGGGGTGTTCTGCGTCTACGACGCGGAGAGCCGGGAGTGGTCGGACGACCAGGCGAGCCTGCTGCAGGAGCTCGCGACCGCCGCCTCGGCCGAGCTCGAGCGGGGCGCCGCCGAGAACGAGCGCGACCTGGCCCGGCTCCAGCTCGGACTCGCCCTGGACTCCGGCGGCATCGGGAGCTGGGACTGGCACGTCGCCGAGCGGCGGATGAGCGCGAACGGCCGGCTCCTGGCGATGTTCGGCCTGCCGAGCGAGCTGGAGCACGCGCCCACCCCGGTGCACACGTTCATCGACCGGGTCCACCCCGAGGACCGCCCGCACGTCGCCGCGTCGGTCGAGTCGGCTCTGGCCTCCGGGATGGAGTACGCCGAGGAGTACCGCGTGCTGCACCCCGACGGCCAGCAACGGTGGCTGACCGCGCGAGGCCGTCCGCTGTTCGGCGCCGACGGGAACGCCGTACGCCTGGTGGGCGCGGCCTACGACACCACCGACAACCACCAGGCCGCCGAGCACGCCCAGGTCCGAGAGCTCGCTGATGGCGCTCATCGCCCGGGCCAGCGACCTGCTCGCCGGGTCGCTCGAGGCCGAGGACGCGGTTCGCAGCTTCGCCCGGCTCGTCGTCCCGGTGCTTGCGGACTGGTCGGTGGTCAGCCTCGTCGGCGACGACGGCCGGCTGGTCGACGTCGACTGGTGGCACCACGAACCGGCCAAGCGCGACTGGGTCGGTGTCTTCGCCGCACACCGGTTCGAGGGCCGGCACGAGTCCGAGGGGTCGCTCGAGGCGCTGCGCAGCGGCGAGCCGTTCGTGAGCAACGTGGACACGCTCGACTACGCCCTCCAGGTGCTCCGCTCCGACCTGGCCAAGGAGGCGGTGCACGCACTCGACCTGCGCTCGGTCGGGGTGTTCCCGCTCGCGATCGACGAGCGCGTGGTCGGCCTGATCACCCTGGCCCGCGACGGCAACCGCGCGCCGTTCTCGCCGGAGGAGGTCGACGCCGCGGCCGACCTCAGCCGCCGGGCCAGCCGCACCCTGGCCAACGCCCGGACCTTCAGCCGGGAGCGGGAGCTCTCGGAACAGCTCCAGCGCAGCATGCTCACCGAGCCGGTCGCGCCGGAGGACGTCGAGGTGGCGGTGCGCTACCTCGCGGCGTCGCAGGCGGCCCAGGTGGGCGGCGACTGGTACGACGCCTTCCCCCAGCCCGACGGGGACCCGGTGATCGTCGTGGGGGACGTGGTCGGCCACGACACGCTCGCGGCCACCGTGATGGGGCAGCTTCGCAGCATCCTGCGGGGCATCTCGACCGCCAGCGGAGGCGGTCCCGCCGACCTGCTGCGTGACCTCGACCGGGCCCTGGTGACCCTGCAGATGCCGACCAACGCCACGGTGCTCGTGGCTCGCCTGGAGCGCGACCCCGACGCCGCGGGACGGGTGCTGACCTGGTCCAACGCCGGGCATCCGCCGCCGATCATGGTCGACGACCGGGGCCGGGCCCGCAGCCTGGGCTCGCACGACACGTTGCTCGGTGTGGTCGCCGACATCGAGCGGCACGAGGAGAGCACCCGGTTCTCGCCGGCGCACACGCTGCTGATGTACAGCGACGGACTCGTCGAGCGTCGCGACGAGGACATCGACGCGGGCATCGAGCGGCTGGCCCGCGCGGCCGAGGCGCGCGAACCACCTGCCGCTCGAGGAGATGCTCGACCAGGTGCTCGCGACGATGGTCACCGGCATCCCGGAGGACGACGTGGTGCTGCTCGCGCTGCGGATGACCTGAGAACCCCGCGGACTACTCGGAGCCGCCGAGCTCCAGGGTCACCGAGTCGTAGACCAGGTCGTTGAGGCGCTGACGGTGCCGCTCCAGGTCGGAGACCAGCCGCCGCAGGTCCGCCCGGACGAACTCCACGTCGGGCTCCTCGAGGACCCGTGGACCGAGCGTCGACAGCCGATGCAGCAGCGAGGTCCGCTCGCGCTGCAGGGTGAGCTCGCGAGCAGCCAGCCACGCGTCGCCGTCGCGCATGCCTTCGGCGGCCAGCGCGTCCTTCACCGCTGCCATACGGTGTCGCACCAGCCAGCGCCACACATGGTGGCGGCGAGGCGCGTCGAGGGCTTGTCGAAGCCCGAGGATGGCGTGCTCGAGACCGGTCATGGGGGCCCACCTCCGCTCATCGGTGGACTTCCGAGTGTGACTCGGAGCACAGGTGGTGACAAGAGCCACGTTGCGATGGTCTGGCCGGGGTTTGGAGACCGAGCGGTCGGTTGGGTCCAATAGGTGCCGTGTCGTCCAACTACCGGTTCGCCGCCCCGTTCATCGTCCGGATGCTGGGGATCGGACTCGTCGCCGTCGGGGTGCTCGTCCTGGTCTGGGCCGGTCTGGCCGTTGCCCTGTCGCTGCCGGGTGGCGTGCTGTCGACCGGGCTGCTGGTCGCTGTCGTGCTCTGGCTGCTGGTGGTCGGCGGCGTCGTGGCGCTGCGCCGCGGCGACGTGGTCCGGCTCGACGAGACCGGCTACCGGGTGCGGTTCGTGCGCGGCGCCGGCGTGCGGCAGGCGCCGTGGAAGGACGTCGAGGACGTCACGGCGCCGACCGTCGAGGGGCAGCGGTGCGTGCTGCTGCGGCTGCGCGACGGGCGGACGACGACCGTGCCCGTCGACGTGCTGGCCGGCAGCAGCGACGCGTTCGTGAAGGACCTCCAGCAGCATCTCAACCGCGGCCACGGCTACCGACGGCTGCCGCCGAGTGCCGCCTCCTGAGCCCCGGCGGGCCGATTCGCCCCTCCGACGCCGCGGCCGGTAGCCTGTCCTGGCTGTCTGGAGGTGTCGCCTAGTGGCCTATGGCGCCCGCCTGCTAAGCGGGTTGAGGGTTACCCCCTCTCGCGGGTTCAAATCCCGCCACCTCCGCCAGATCCCAACGGCTCCGTCCCGGCTCTCACGCTGGGCCGGAGCCGTTCGGCGTTCTTGCCCGGGCGCCCGCCTGGTCCCTCCTGTCGGGACCGGTCACGACGACGACGGGCTCGGGCTCTCGGACGGCTCGTCCGTCTCGTTCCCGGACGGTGCCAGGGCGACGTACCCGCCGACCTTGAACTGCCCGATCGTCGTGATCGTCACCGGCTGAAGCCCGACCGGCACGCCGTCGCGGTAGGTCAGCAGCGTCACCTCCGCGTCGCGGCGGAGCTTGCTGCCGATGGCCAGCGCGTACGCCGCGCCGCCGGTGGTGCCGTTCGTGTAGGAGTAGCCGGTCTTGCCGTTGGCGCCGGTCGTCGCGGTCGGCCCGACCTGCTCGTGCAGGTGCCCGGCGACCACCAGGTCGACGCAGCCGTCGTTGAGGGCCTGCCGCCCGCTGTTCGCGTCGTGCACGAGCAGCGTGTTGATGCGGTCGCCGTCCGCGTCGTGCTCGCAGGCGAGGTCCGCGAGCCGCTGCTCCTGCTCCTCGAAGGAGATGCCGCGCTCGTCGCGCCAGATGCCGAGTCCGCTGCTGCGCGGGTCGGCCACGCCGAGCAGCCGCATCCCGGCCGGACCGTCGACGACCTTGCCGTCGAGCGTCGTGAAGCCGAGCCGGCCGGCCTGCTTGGTCACGAAGTCGCCGTTGTCGTGGTTGCCGGCCACCGACACCCGCGTGTCGTAGTCGTCGAAGGCCTGGTCGAGCGACTCCAGGCTGAACGCCTCCCAGGAGCCGCCGGTCGACGTGTCGTCCCCGGCGTCGAGCAGGAACGTCGCGTCGCCCTGGTCGGCGATCGCGCGGGCTACCGGGTCCATGCCGATGTTGTCGTGCCGGTCGCTCACCAGCAGCCCGACGGTCTCGCCGTCCTCCGGCTGGTGCAGCTGCTCCTCGAGCGTCGGCGCCGCGTCCACCAGCGCGCCGTAGAAGCGGGTGCTGCGCTGGTAGGAGTCGATCGCACTCTCCACCAGCCGGCGGGTGCCGCTGGTGATCAGGCCGGACTCGATCTGCAGCGGCTTCGCCTCGTCGGGGACCGGCACGTCGGGGATGGCGTCGGTGATCGGCTGCCAGGTGTCCTGCTCGACCGGCTCGTCGTCGCGGTCCCAGGGCCGGGTGACGAGGGTGGCCGCGACGAGCACGACGACCAGCCCGGCCGCCGTACGCCGTACCGTCAGGCCGCGCCCGATCTCCGCCCAGCGCCGTCGCCCGACGAGCAGCACGACGGCCGGGGCGGCCAGCCCGATCAACGCGCCGTCGACCGCGCTGTCCACGGCCAGGTCGGTCAGCGTGGCGGTGACCTTGTGGATCTGCCCCTCCGGGCGGGAGGCGATGAACGCGTAGCGCTGGATCAGGGCGGTGTAGCTGTCGGCCGTGGTCTTGCCGAGGTCGATGCGGGCTCCGACGGTGCCGCCGCTGGGGTAGCGGAAGTTCGGCAGGTAGGGGCCGAGGTCGAGGGTGGCGTAGCCGTCCAGGCTCGGTCGGACCACGGCGTCGTGGCCGGCGACAACGGTGGCCCGGGAGCCGGTGAGGAACAGCGCGACGGCAGTGGGCAGGGCGACCAGCAGCCAGAGCGCCCCCAGGAACAACGACAGCCGCCAACCGGGCAGACGGGCCCTCAGGGCGCGGGTGTCCGACCGGGTCCATCGCATCCCGGTCAGCCTACGGATCAGGCGACCGGAACGCGCTCAGGCGGCCCGCCACGGACGGTCCCAGCTGGTGCCGGACTCGAGGTAGGGCCGCTCCCGGTCGACACCGGCCTCGGCGAGCGCGCAGACGGTCCGCGACACCTGTTCGCGGTGGTGGCAGCCCATGGTGTCGAGCACGGCCCGCGCGAGCAGGGCGCAGCGGTGCTCGCCGAACGTGTGCCCGTCGGCGGGGTCCTGCGACAACGACGCACCCCGTCCGATGCTCAGCGTCAGCGCCGGGACGCCCAGCGCGAGGAACGGCTTCAGGTCGTCCACCAGCCCGGCGATCTCGTGGCGCAGCGGCAGCAGGGCGTCGGCCGGGAGCCGGAGGACCGTCGACTCCGGGGTCGGCAGCGCGCTGTCCAGTGCGGTCGAGCTGAGCAGCCAGGGGTGCTCCCAGGCCCGGGCGCGCCCGGTCACCATGCCGAGCACGTGCAGCGCCCGGTCGGGCGGCACGGAGAGGTGCAGACGCACCTGGTCGGGACGGGGCTGGTGCATGTCCGGCGTCCAGAGCCGGCCCCAGGCGCGCCAGACCCGTGCGCTGGAGGCCGGTACCCCGGCCTGCTGGGAGGTCAGGCCGAGGTACCAGCGTTCGTGGAGCGCGGCGGACAACCCGTCGATGTCCTGCACGCGCCGGGTGGTGACGACGCGACGGCCGAGTCGGACCGCCTCGTCGATCTGCTGCATGTGACGGTGGTGGATCATCCCCGGCTCCCTGGCTGTGCCCCCGGACCGAACGTCTGGTCAGGAGGAGCGCGCCCGGCCGGTGGTGATACGTCGGCAGAAAAAGTTCGGGACGGACGTATCACCACGGCTCCGCGGCGCTCTTCCTGTCCTGTGTGGCCACGGGGGTGCCACACACCGGTCGGAGCGCACAGGGGTCGCTCCGCCCGGTGAAGCGAAGCAGGGGGACGCAACACCGGGGGCCGACGGAGCCGCCAGGCGCAGGGGCAGTGCCTGGTGGCTCCACCGGCATCTCCGGTCGATGCGGTGACGATTTGTCGCGACGCTCCCTATGCTCCCGACAGCAAGCACTCGGTCTCGGGACGACGGAAGGCAGAGACACCCGATGGTGAACAGTCCCGGACCGCGACCGCTGTCCCCCGAGCCGCCGTTCGCCGGGCCACGCCCCGGCCCCCGGCGCCGCACCCTCGATCCCGAGACCGCCTACCAGGTCCACGACCAGCCCGGCGTCCGGGAGACCGTGTACGTCGCGGACGCGCTGCTCGTGCGTGGGCGGCACCCGGACACCCTCGCCGCACTGGAGGAGGTCACCGCCGCGGCCGGCTTCGAGCTGGTCCGGGACGAGGACTCGTCCCTCGGTCGCGAGGTCCTGGAGCAGGCGCCTCTCACCGACGAGCAGCGCGCCGACCTCGAGGCCGTCTGGGTCGAGCGGGTCCGTCTCGCGCCGCGGCGCGACCGCGAGGACTCGGTCTTCAAGCCCATCGACACCTGGCGGCTGCTGCAGAGCTACCGCGCCCGGGTGGGCCGGGACTCCGAGCGGCACGGCGACGTCGGCCTCGAGCACCCGGCCAGCAGCGCCGGCATCGAGCCCAACCCGGTCACCAACCCGCACCCGGTCACCAACCCGCACCCGGTCACGAACCCGCACCCGGTCACGAACCCGCACCCGGTGACGAACCCGCACCCGGTGACGAACCCGCACCCGGTCACGAACCCGCACCCGGTGACCAACCCGCACTCCTTCGGCGTGCTGCAGTACACGCAGGCCGGCTGGGGCGGCCGGCAGCCGGTGAACTGGCTCGGCCCGGAGCCGGCCACCCGCATCGCCCCGGACGACGGCGCCCGGCGCCCGGTCGTCGCGGTCTTCGACTCCGGCGTGGGTCGCCACCCGTGGCTCGGCGAGCGGCACGTGATCCGCGACCCGCAGGTCCTCGGCACGACCATCGGCCTGCCGGCCGAGTCGGCAGCCGCCGAGATGAGCGGCGCCGAGGACCTCCTGGTCGGTGAGCTCGGTGAGGACGCCGGCCACGGCACCTTCATCGCCGGGCTGCTCCGGCAGGCCTGCCCCGATGCGCTGCTGCTCGCGGTCCGGCTGTTCCACGGCGACGGCGTCGTCGACGAGTCGGAGCTGCTCCGAGCCCTCCAGCTGCTCGCCGTGCGGCACCTGCTCGGCGTCAACGGGGAGGACGGCTACGAGCCCGTCGACGTGCTGTCCCTGTCGCTCGGCTACTACCACGAGCAGCCGGAGGACGCGGCGTTCGACGCCCTGCTGCACGGGCCGCTCGCGCTGCTCGGGCGCTACGGCGTGTGCGTGGTGGTCTCCGCCGGCAACGACGCGACCAGCCGTCCGGCCTACCCGGCCGCGTTCGCGCCGTACGACGCGGGGAGCGTGCCCGACGACGAGCAGCGGATCCCGGTCGCGGCGGTCGGCGCGCTCAACCCCGACGGGACGATCGCGATGTTCAGCAACGACGGGCCGTGGGTCCGCTACCTGCGGCCCGGCGCCGCGCTGGTCAGCACCTTCCCCACGACGTACGACGCCTCTCAGTCCGCCAGCAACCAGGTGGTGATCAACGGGGAGGTGCGCCGCTCGCTCGACCCGGACAACTACCTGGCCGGGTTCGCGATCTGGAGCGGGACGTCGTTCGCGGCCCCGGTGTTCGCGGGTCAGGTGGCCGCGGCCCTGCAGCGGGAGTTCGAGCGCGGCGACACCGGCACCGACCCGGCCGGCGCGGTGGCGCGCGGCCGCCGGGTGCTCGACGAGCAGCCGCAGCGGGAGCGGTCGTGATCAGCACCCGCCCCGAGGGGGAGACCCTGGTCCACCAGGCGGCGCACGCGTTCACGGCGTTCCGGGAGGGCGACCGGGCCGCGCTCGACGAGCTGGTCGGGCTCCTGACGCCGCTGCTGTGGCACACCGTGCGCGCCCAGGGCATCGACCCGGTGGCGGCGGAGGACGTCGTGCAGACGATCTGGATGCGGCTGCTGCACAGCAGCGACTCGATCCGCGACCCGCAGACGGTGGTCAAGTGGCTGCTCACCGCGGCCCGCCGCGAGGCCTGGCGGGTCAGCCGCCGGGCCCGCTCCGAGATGGTCCGCACGGCCGCGCTGTTCGGGCAGGAGGGCGACGAGCTCACCACCCTCCCGGTCCACCGCGACGAGCTGCCCGACGAGGTGGTGCTGCGCGACAGCCGGCAGCGTCTCCTGTGGGAGCACGTCGGCGAGCTGTCCGACCGCTGCCGCGAGCTGATGCGGGTCATCGCGTTCGCCGACCGTCCCGACTACGCCCTCATCGCCGAGTCGCTCGGGATGCCCGTGGGCAGCATCGGCCCCACCCGGGGTCGCTGTCTCGCCAAGCTGCGCCAGGTCCTGGCGTCCGATCCTCAATGGGAAGGAAGTGAGTCGTGATGAACGACGACCGCACCCTCGCCGAGCTCGCCGGCCGGCCGCTCGACGACGTCGACGCCGCGACCCTCGAGCAGGTCCGCGCGATGTACGCCGACGGCCGATCCGGTCCCCGAGGACCTGGTGGAGCGGGTCCGCTTCTCGCTGGCGCTGGACGAGGTGTTCGACGAGGTCGCCCGGATGACCCGGGTCCCGCTGGACGCCATGGGGGTGCGGGGCGAGGCGTCGACGGGCACCCGCACCGAGACGCTCACCTTCTCGGCCGACCGGCTGACCGCGATGGTCACCATCACCCGGGTGGGTCCCGGACAGCTGCGTCTCGACGGCTGGCTCGCCCCGCCGGAGGCGTTCCGGGTGCACCTGCGGATGCAGGGCGGCGCCGACCACGAGGTGGCCGCCGACGAGCAGGGCCGGTTCAGCTTCGACCGGGTGGACGAGGGATTCGGCCAGCTGAGCTTCCGTCCGGTGGGCGACGACGATGCCGCGAATGCTGTCGTGACCCCGCTGTTCCAGTTGTAGATTCGGCCGGTGGCCACCACCCTCGACCCGGACGCGTTGCGTGCCGAGGTCGAGGCGGCACGGGCCGAGTCCCAGCAGGGCCGGCCCGCGAAGGCGCTGAGCCGCTACCGCTCCCTCCGGGCGCGCATCGAGCGCTCCGCCGACCCCCGCGTGGAGATCGGCTTCCAGCAGGTCCGGGTGGTGCTGGGGCTGGCCGCGGCCGAGTACGAGCTGACCGGGCGTCTCGACGCCGCGATGACCCTCCTCGACGAGGCCGAGGCGCTGGCCGGGTCCACCGGCGCCGAGTCGATGCGCGCGTCGGTCCGCGGACAGCGCGGGCTGCTGCTGCTGCGCAGCGGCCGGCGCGAGGAGGCCCTGAAGGCGCTCGACGGCGCCGAGGACGTCATGGAGGGCGCCGACCCGTCCGACCAGTTCTCGATCCTGCTCAACCGGGGCGTGCTGCACCTCGACGCCGGCACGCTGGACGCGGCCTCCTGTGACTTCGAGCGCTGCATCGAGGTCGCCCGGTCCAGCGGCGACGAGCTCTACGAGTCCAAGGCGCGGCACAACCTCGGGTACGCCGAGTTCCTGGCCGGCCGGATCCCCCGGGCGCTCGCCGCCATGGAGGAGGCGGCGCGAAGCCCGTCCAACCAGCACCCGGTGCTGCTCCTCGACCGGGCCCGGGTGCTGCGCGAGGCGGGCCTGGCTCACGACGCCGACGGGATCCTGGCACAGGCGGCCGAGATGTTCCGGGAGGCCGGCCTGCCCCAGGACCTCGCCGAGACCGACCTGGTCCGCGCGGAGTGTGCCCTCGTCGAGGGGCAGGTGGCCCGCGCGCGAGCGTTCGCCCGCGCCGCGGAGCGCGTGTTCGTCCGGCGCCGGAACCTCCAGTGGCAGCGCAAGGCGCAGCTCCTCGAGCTCCAGTGCGACCGCCTCGCCCTCGACGAACGGGCGCCGCGCGGCCGCCGCGCGGCGCTCCGGCAGCTGGCGTCGCGGGCCGGCGCGCTCGCCGAGGACTGCCGGACCGAGCGGCGCGCGGACCTCGCCCGGTCGGCCGACCTGCTCGCCCGCGAGTGCCTGCTGCGGGCGGGCGGCGAGCTCGACCCGGCGCTGACCCTGCCCCCGCCGATGCGGACCGCCGACGCGCTGCCGGCCCGGATGCTCACCCGGGAGGTGCGGGCGCTGGCCGCGATGCACCGCGACGACCGGTCCAGGGCCGCCGCCGAGGTGCGCAAGGGCCTGGCCGAGCTCGGCTCGCACCAGAACCGGTTCGGCTCGCTGGACCTGCGCACCGCCGTCGCCGTGCACGGCCTGCCGCTGGCCCGGCTCGGGCTCGAGGTCGCCGAGCGCAACGCCAGCCCGGCCGAGTTCTTCGCCGCGGTGGAGCGCGGCCGCGCCATCTCCATCCGGCTGGCCAGCGTCGGCCCCCCCAAGGACCCCCGCACCGCCGAGCTGCTCGCCGCCCTGCGGCAGACCGAGGAGGAGGCCCGCGGCCTCGAGGGTGACCCGTCCGCCGGCGAGACCCTGCACCGGCTGCGCTCCCGCGCCTCGGCGCTCCAGCGCGACATCCGGGCCCGCGCCTGGGAGCTCGAGGGAGGCCTCGACGGTGACGGGCCCGACGGCGGCGGGGAGAGCGCACGCGTCGCCGAGACCCGGGCCGCCGCGCGCGCCGCCGGCACCGCGTTCGTCACCTACGTCGTCCACCGCGGCCGGTGGACCGCCGTCCTCGCCTCCGCCCGTCGGCCGGTGCAGGTCGACCTCGCGTCCGCGGCCGAGGTCGACGAGCTCGTCCAGCGAGTCCGGGCCGACCTCGACGCGCTGGCGATGCCGTTCCTCCCACCCCCGCTGCGAGACGCGGTCCGGCGATCGCTCGACGCCGGCCTGCAGCGGCTCGACACCCTGCTGCTCGACCCGGTCGGGGTCGCCGGCCAGCCGCTCGTCGTGTCCGCCAGCGCCGGGCTGGTGCTGCTGCCCTGGAGCCTGCTGCCGTCGCGGGCCGGCCTGCCCGTCGTCGTCACCCCCAGCGCGACCGCCTGGCTGCGGGCCGGCCACCCCGTCCGTCGTACGACGCCCCGGGTGGTCTCGGTCGCCGGGCCGGGGTTGCACCGGGCCGAGGACGAGGCCCGCCGGGTGCACGCCGCCTGGGCGGGCGCCGAGCTGCTCACCGGGACCGGCGCCACGACCGCGACGGTCCGCGGCGCGCTGGCCGGCGCCGACCTGGTGCACGTCGCGGCGCACGGAACCCACCAGCAGGAGAGCCCGCTGTTCTCGTCGCTGCGGGTGGGGGACGGCCCGCTCTACGCCTACGAGCTCGACGCGGCGGACCGGGCGGCGCCGTGCGTGGTGCTGTCGGCCTGCGAGGCCGGCCTGGCCACGGTCCGCCCGGGCGACGAGGGACTGGGCCTGACCAGCGTGCTGCTGCACCTCGGGTCCCGCTCGGTGCTGGCCGGGGTGTCCCGGGTCGGCGACGACGTCGCGGCCCGGGTGATGGCGCAGGTGCACGCCTCGATGGCCGCCGGGACCGCGAGCGCCGAGGCGCTGGCGACGGCGCTCGCCGACGAGCCCGAGCCGGCGCCGTTCGTGGCCTTCGGCGCGACCTGGTAGGCCGCGGAGGCCTCGTCGTCGGCGGGGCACCCTTGCCTGCCTTGCACAACTACGCAACTATGGGCGGCGCACCGCGAGCGGCCGGTTCCGGGATTTTGGCCCTTCTCAACCGATTCCTTCGGCCATCAACGGTGTGGCGCGCACGATAGGGCGTTTTACTTTTCCTCGCAGCAGAATCGTGATTCTGCAGGAACGTGCAGTGCACACTCCTGCGGCTCGTTTTTGTGGCCGACCGCCGCGCGTGCACCGAGACTAGACACAGGCGGGCACCCCCTGAGCCCCCGGACAGAGCACGAGGACTCCATGAAAGAGAACCGCACGGCAGCCAAGATCTTCGCCGGCCTCCTGGTCGCCGGCGTGATCGCGGTCGGTGGCATGGGTCAGACCACCGCCCAGGCCAAGGACACCGGTTGGAACGGCACGGTCGCCCCGAGCGACACCGTCACCGCCGCCAAGATGCACTTCAGGGACACCGGCTGGAACGGCACCTGAGTCGCACCCCCACGGACGCGGTCAGGACCCCCCAGGACCTGAGTCGCCAGCGTCGAGAACAGGACGAACGAGTCAACCCCCCCGGCAGTTCGCTCCCGCCTCCCCCCGGCCGTTCTCGACCTTCAGCGAGGGCAGTCACCACACGGTGACTGCCCTCGCTTCACGTGTGGGGGAGGCGGTCGCCGCTCAGGCGGAGTCGGCGTCGGGCCGGTCGAGCACGTCGAAGTCCTCGTCGGGGTGCGCCTCGATGACGGGGCGCTTGCCCTGCGGGTCGGCGCCCATCGCGTAGCCGAGCTGGAAGCGCGTCTGCACGCCGTACTCGTCCTTGAGCGCCGCGATGTAGCCGGCGTAGGTGCGCGTGCTGACTCCGAGCCGCTTGGCGCTCGCCGGGTCGCTGTGGCCCTCGACCAGCAGCCGGATCGTCATCGCCCGCACGTCGGCGGCGATGTTGCGCTCGGCCTGGTTGCCGGACAGGTTGAACGGCTGCGCCCGCTCCCAGGACCGCTCGAAGATGTCGACGAGGTAGGCGATCAGGGACTTGTCGTGGATCGCGATCGCGACGTGGTGGTTGTCGGAGGCCGGGTACGACGGCCACCTGCCGGTCCACGACGATCAGCCGGCGGAAGAACTCGTCGAGCGTGCGGACCTCGGCGCCGAGGGCGACGATGTCGGCGACGTACTCGCGGGTGGCGGGGCTGTGCCGCGCGGAGTGCTGGTAGAGCGTGCGCATCTTCACGCCGCGCTCGAGCGCCTTCAGGTCGCGGTCCTGCGACGCCGGCCAGCGTGTTCGCCGGGCGGCGGCCGTGCGGCTGCGCGGTCAGCAGCTCCTGGCGCGAGTCGTTGACGGCCGCATGGATGAAGTTGTTGATGTTGTCGAGCCCGTGGATCTCGGTGATCGGCGAGACGGCCGCCTGGGGCGACGTACGGAAGACCTGGCCGAGGTCGCTGAACGCGTCGGCCCAGCGGGCGGACTCGCTGAGCAGCTCCGCCCCCTGGACACCGAGGGGTACGACGACCTGGGACTGGATCGCGGCCGGGTCGACCGGGAACAGCAGTCCCTTGACGTCGTCGTGACGGAGCAGCCCGATGTCGACCAGCAGGTCGAGGGCCGGCCGGAGCTCGCTGCCCGCCGCCAGCCGGGGGTCATCGGCGCGCAGCGAGCCGTGAGCGACCGCGTTCGCATAGATGCGGGAGGCGGACGACTCGAGCAGATGCCGTTCCTCGGGACCGTAGCTAGCGCGGGTCACCGGTGACGTTCTCTTCCCTCACGCCCGGAATTATGCACCACATGTCCCGGGTGCCCAGGCTGCCCTGACTCACACGCCGAACGACCCCGCCCGGTGCGGACGGGGTCGCTCGGTGAGTGCGATGGTCAGGCGCCGAGCCGGGCGCGCAGACCGTCGAGCTCGGTCCAGAGGACGGCGGGGAGGTTCTCGCCGAACTTCTCGAACCACTCGGTGATCTGCGGGAGCTCGGCCTTCCACTCCTCCGGGTCGACCGCGAGCGCGGCCTCGAGGGCCTCGGCGGACATCGAGAGACCCTCGGTGTCCAGCGACTCCCGCGTCGGCACGTGGCCGATCGGGGTCTCGATCGCCTCGGCCTGGCCGTCGATGCGCTCCACGACCCACTTGAGCACCCGGCTGTTCTCGCCGAAGCCCGGCCAGAGGAAGCCGCCGTCCTCGTCGCGACGGAACCAGTTGACGTAGAAGATCCGCGGGAGCTTGGCGGCGTCGTTGTCCTTGCCGACCGTGATCCAGTGGTTGAAGTAGTCGCCGGCGTTGTAGCCGATGAACGGCAGCATCGCCATCGGGTCGCGGCGCACGACACCGACCTGGCCGGTCGCGGCGGCCGTGGTCTCCGAGGAGAGCGTCGCGCCCATGAACGTGCCGTGGGTCCAGTCACGGGCCTCGGTGACCAGCGGGATGGTGGTCTTGCGGCGACCGCCGAACAGGATCGCGTCGATCGGCACGCCCTTCGGGTCGTCGTACTCCGGCGCCAGGATCGGGCACTGCTTGATCGGCGTGCAGTAGCGGCTGTTCGGGTGGCTGGACAACGCCTCGGAGTCGGGCGTCCAGTCCTCGCCCTTCCACGACCTGGCGTGGGCGGGGGTGTTCTCCATGCCCTCCCACCAGATGTCGCCGTCGTCGGTGAGCGCGACGTTGGTGAACACCGAGTTGCCGATGTCGATGGTGCGCATCGCGTTGGGGTTGGTGAGCTCGTTGGTGCCCGGTGCGACGCCGAAGAAGCCGAACTCCGGGTTGACCGCGTAGAGCCGGCCGTCCTCGCCGATCCGCATCCAGGCGATGTCGTCGCCCAGCGTCTCGACCTTCCAGCCGGGGATCGTCGGCGCGAGCATCGCGAGGTTGGTCTTGCCGCAGGCGCTCGGGAAGGCGGCGGCGATGTACTTCACGACGCCCTCGGGGCTGGTCAGCTTGAGGATCAGCATGTGCTCGGCGAGCCAGCCCTCGTCGCGGGCCATCACGCTGGCGATGCGCAGGGCGTAGCACTTCTTGCCGAGCAGCGCGTTGCCGCCGTAGCCGGAGCCGAAGGACCAGATCGCGCGCTCCTCGGGGAACTGCACGATGTACTTCGTGTCGTTGCACGGCCAGGAGACGTCCTCCTGGCCCGGCTCGAGCGGCATGCCGACGGAGTGCAGGGCCGGGACCCAGTGCACGTCCTCGTTCGCAGCGTCGAGCTCCTCGATGCGACGCAGCACGTGGGAACCCATGCGGGCCATCACGCGCATCGAGGCGACGACGTAGGCGGAGTCGGTGATCTCGATGCCGAACATCGGGCTCTCGGCCTCGAGGTGGCCCATCACGAACGGGACGACGTACATGGTCCGACCCCGCATGCACCCGCGGTAGAGGTCGGTCATGAGCGCCTTCATCTCCTGCGGGTCCATCCAGTTGTTGGTGGGCCCGGCGTCCTTCTCGTCGACGCTGCAGATGAAGGTGCGGTCCTCGACGCGTGCCACGTCGGTGGGGTCGGAGGCCGCGTAGAAGGAGTTCGGCTTCTTCTCCTCGTTGAGCCGGGTGAAGGTCCCGGTGGACACGAGGAAGTCGGTCAGCTCGGTCCACTCCGCGTCCGAGCCGGTGCACCAGTGCACGCGGTCGGGCTGCGTGAGCTCGGCGATCTCGCTGACCCAGGAGAGGATCCCCTCGTGGGTCGTGGGAGCTGTCTGCTGGGTGATGTCGGCGGTCATGCTCACCGGTTTCCTCTCGCGCATTTCCCGTCCGGTCCCGGCTGTGCGGCCGGGAACGACGGACGGCCACCGCTTCCGTCTGGCTTCGGTGGTGGTGTCGTGGAGTCGATCATTCAGTTGGAGATCGCCGCGTCGTTGCGGGCGATGGGGTGGTGCTCAGCCCGGGTGTCGCCGTGGTTGCTGAGGCGGCCCCCGTGCGGTGCTGGTGAATGTACTCACAAGCTCCTGCGCGCGGTATTGGAGCGTTCCAAGGTGTGTGGCGCCGGTCACCCCGCCCGATCCGACCCCCACGGATGCCCGAATGGCGCCCGTTTCAGCCGACCAGGACGTCGTCCGCCTGGGCCTGGTGGCGGCCACGCGGACTGCTCCCGTCGGTGCGGGTCAGCGCGCTCGGCCACCACATGCGGGGGCCGAGGTCGAGGTTCAGCGCGGTGACGAGGACGGCGCGCACGATGATCGTGTCGAGCAGGACACCGAGGGCGACCGCGATGCCGATCTCGGCGAACGACACGACCGGGAGGGTGCCGAGGACCGCGAAGGTGCCGGCGAGCACCAGTCCGGCGGACGTGATCACGCCACCGGTGGCGGCCAGCCCGACGAGCGCACCGGTGCGGGTGCCGACGACCTTGGCCTCCTCGTGGACGCGGGTCATCAAGAAGATGTTGTAGTCGATGCCGAGCGCGACCAGGAACACGAAGACGAACAGCGGGAGCGACGAGTCGGCGCCGGCGAAGTGGAACAGGTGCCGGAAGATCACCGCACTGATCCCGAGCGCCGCCCCGAACGACAGCACCACGGTGCCGACCAGCACCAGCGGCGCCACCAGCGCGCGCAGCAGCAGCATCAGGATGAGGAACACCACCAGCAGCACGACCGGGATGATCACCAAGGTGTCGGACCGGGAGGCGCGGAGGGTGTCGAGCGCGATGGCGGTGCCGCCGCCGACCTCGGCGCCGCCGCTCGGCACGGCGTGCACCGTCGCGCGCACCCGGTCCACGGTGTCCTTGGCGGCCTGGCTGTCCGGCGCGGTCGGAGAGGGTGCCCTGGAGGAACGCGAAGTCGCCCTTGTAGACCGGGTCGCTGACGCCCTCGATGCCGTCGGTCCCCGCGAACGCCGTACGCACCGCGCCGGCGGCGTCCTTGGCCGCGATCACCACGACCGGCTGGCCCGAGCCCGCCGGGAAGTGCCTGGCCAGCACTTCCTCGCCGACGACCGAGTCGGGGGTGCCGTAGAACGAGTCCTTGTTCTGCAGGCCGTTGGCGTCGAGCTGGAACAGCCCGATCGACGCGATCGCGAGCACCAGCGCGGTGACGACCCAGGTGCGGCGCGGGGCGCGGGCGATGCGCCGGCCGACGCGTGCCCAGACCCCGGTCTCCGTGTCGGTCGGCCGAGCCGTACGACGGACGCACCGGCCAGAAGAACCAGCGGCCCGTGATCACCAGCAGGGCCGGGAGCAGCGTGAGCATGACGAGGAGGGCGACCGCGATGCCGACGGCGGCGACCGGTCCGAGTCCCTGCGTGGAGTTCATGCTGGCGAAGAGCAGGCAGAGCATCCCGGCGATCGACGGTGGAGCCGCTGGCGAAGATCGCGGGACCGGAGCGGTGCAGCGCGAACGCCATCGCCTCGTGGCGGTCCTCGTGGCGGCGCAGCTCCTCCCGGTAGCGCGCGACCAGCAGCAGGGCGTAGTCCGTCCCGGCGCCGAAGACCAGCACCGTGAGGATGCCCGCGCTCTGCGCGTTGACGGTCAGGCCGGCCTGGGTGGCGAGGAAGTAGACGGCCGCCTGAGCCACGATGAGGGACACCACCGCGGAGAACACCGGGAGCATCCACAGCAGCGGACTGCGGTAGGTCAGCAGCAGGATCACCACCACGACGCCGACCGCCGAGTAGAGCAGCTTGCCGTCGATGCCCGCGAACGCCTCGGAGGAGTCGGCCGCGAAGCCGCCCGGGCCGGTGATGTGCACCGACAGCCCGGCCGGGCCGTCGTCGGTGATGGTCCGGATCTCGTCGACCGCGGTGCCCAGGGCCTCCCAGCCGCCGCTGCCGGCGTCGATGGGCACCAGCACCTGGAGGGCGCGCTTGTCCTCGGACGGGATCGGCCCCACCGGGTCGCGCTGCACGCCGTCGATGTCGGCGAACTGCTTCATCTGTGCGGCCACCGCGGCGATGTCGCCGTTGGTCGCGCCGCTGGACCGCTCGTAGACGACCACGGCCGGGATCTCGTCGCTGGACTGGAACGCCGCGCTGTCGCGCAGCACCGAGGTCGACTCGGCGTCGCCGGGGAGCCAGGAGACCGCGTCGTTCTCCTGGGCGCCGGTCAGCTTGCCGGCGGGGGAGAGGGCGACCACGAACACCACGAGCCAGAAGCCCAGGATCAGCCACTTGGACGTCTTGCCGGATGCGAAGCGCGCGAGACGGCCACCGGGGCCACCGGTGCTGGTGAGGTGCTGGTCGGTCACGACGACCACGGTTCCGGCAGGGACGGAAGGGGTCAATCGCCTCTTGTGACCAATTCTTCGCCCATGTCGCCGTCGGTCGAGTCGTCGGCGCCGGTGCCCGATCCGCGCGTGCCCGACCCGCTGCCCCCGCTGTCCCCGCTGTCGTCCGTCGCGTCGTCGGTGGGGCCGGACCGGTCGTCGGGGGTGCTGCCGTCGGTCGTGTCGTCGCCGCCGCTCCGCGGTCGTCCGTCCCGTCGTCGGTGCGGTCCGCCGGGCGGTCGTCGGTCCTGTGGTCGGCGTCGTCGCCCGTGGAGGCCCGGTCCTCGGGCTCGTCGTCGTGTCGAGGGCGGGTCGAGGGCGCGGGTGCCTGCGCGCGCGGCGCTGACGGGCGGGCTGCCTCGGACCCGCGTGGGGAGTGCTGCTGCCCGGTGCGGCCGTGCCGCCGGGTGCCCTGCGGCTCCTCGGTGGGTCCGGGTCGTCAGCCGTCTCCTCGACCGTGGCGTGCCGGGTCCGAGCCGGCGGTGGCGGCAGGTCGGGCACCGGCTCGACGCGCCGCTCGTGGGAGGCCGGCGCCGGCGGGCGACTGGCCAGCTCCCGGGCCGCCCAGGCCGCGGTCAGCGTGGTGGCCGCCACCGCTGCCGCGACCAGCGCCACGGCCAGCCGAGACCGGGTCCGGCGTGGCGACGGCGTCGGGCGCGATGCGGCCGCCTGGGCCGCGAGCACGGCCATGAACGCGGCGTCGACCGGCACGGACGGCGGGTCGACCCGCAGCCGCTCGGTGGACGCCGCACGTGTCATACCCGAGACCTGTCACCGGCGGGCACGGTCGTTACGTCGTACAGGACTCTTCATCGGGTCGTTACGGATGCCGACCCTCACGACATGAGGAAAGCGTGCGAGCCAGGCCCGTCGAGGAGGCATGCTGGCTCCGCGGTGCGCCGACGGGGCCGCCGGGTGGCTCGATGAGCCGGACGACGGAGACGGGGCGTCGCTGAGCATGTCCGAGGACGACGAGGTCGTGGCGCTGGCCAAGGCGGGGGACCAGGCTGCGTGGTCGGCGCTCTACGCGGCGCACGCCGGTCGGCTGCTCGTCTGGCTCGGCACGGTCTCGTCGGGAGATCCCGCAGCGTCCACCGAGGACGTGGCGGCCGAGGCGTGGCTGGTCGCGGCCCGGAAGATCGCCGACTTCTCCGGGAGCTCGTCGGACTTCGCCGGCTGGCTGTTCGGGATCGCCCGGAAGGTCAATGCCAACGGCCGGCGCAAGCTGGCCCGCCGCCGGACCGATCCGCACGGGTTCGGCGCCGACGACGAGGGTGCCCTCGGCTGCACGGACGGCGGGATCGACCGGGTGGACGTGCTGGACGAGGTACGCCGGACGCTGGCCCGGCTCAGCCCGCGGGAGGCCGACGTCGTGGCCTGCCGGGACGTGGTCGGCCTCGACGTGGCCGGCACCGCCGAGGCGCTCGGCATCCGCCCGACCGCCGTACGCATCGCGCATCACCGGGCCCGGCAACGGCTGCGCGGCCTGCTCGACCTGGCGGAGCCGGACGAGCCCCGGGCATTTCTCCCCGAAGTACGACGTAACCCCGCGACCGGTTGACGACAGGTTGAGGTACGGGCCGCTCGCCGGCCGCCACGCACACCCGGCCTTCGGGCCGGACCTTTGGGAGGACCCATGTCGTTTCTCACCTCAACCGCCGGCCGCGCGGCCGCGGTCACCGCGGCGCTCGCGGCGGCCGGTGTCTTCGGGATGACCGGCTCCGCGTCCGGAGCGTCCCGCGACTCCGACCACGACGGGATGCCGAACCGCTGGGAGGTCGCGCACCACCTCGACGCGCACCGTGCCAACGCCCGGGGCAACCCGGACCGCGACGGCCTCAGCAACCTCGCGGAGTTCCGGCACCACAGCAACCCGCGTGACGAGGACACCGACAACGACGGCGACGACGACGGCGACGAGGTGCGCGACGGCCGCGCGTCGACCAACGTCCGCGACGCGGACACCGACGACGACGGCGTGCGCGACGGTGACGAGGACGCCGACCACGACGGTGTCGACAACGAGGACGAGGACGACGCCACCGAGTCGTGCGTGGCGGACGACGACGACTCCGACAGGGACGGCCTCGACGACGAGGACGAGAACGACAACGGCACGCGGGTGCACGACGCCGACTCCGACGACGACGGGGTGAGCGACGCCGACGAGGACTCCGACGACGACCACGTGTCCAACTCGGACGACGACTCGGACCACCACGGCGACCACGAGTCGGGCGACGACTGCCAGGAGCAGGAGGGCCAGGACGACTGATCCCCTCCGGCCACGCCATCGCCCCCGGGACCGTCGCGGTCCCGGGGGCGATCTCGTCCGGTCCGGCTACTCGGTGCGCAGGTTCGCAGCGGCCCCGGCGCGCAGCGTCCACGGCCGGACCAGGCGTACGGCGACCACGACGGCGAGCCAGGTGAGGGCCGGCGTGGCCACGAGGATGGCGAGCATCACCACGACCCCCGTCGGGGTCGTGTCGATCAGGAAGCCGAGCGCCGCGGTGCCGAGCACGACGCCGAGCACGGACAGTGGCACGGCGGCCAGGGCGCACTCGGTGCGCTGGGCCAGCTCGAGCTCGCGCAGGGACGCCCCGCCCGCCACCAGTGCGGCGGTCGACCGCTTGCGCTCGAGCAGGGACTCCACGGTGTGCACGGCCAGGGTCCAGGCGACCACGGCGAGCGCCACCAGCAGCGCACCGAACACGATCACCATCGACACGATGTAGAAGGCGTCCAGGTTGTTCGTCCCGAAGAGGTCGGCAGTCAGCGCCGCGGACCCTCCCGACACCAGACCGATGGCGCCGACCGCGGCCGCCGCGCGGCCCAGCGGCCGGGGGTCGGCCACCATCCGGCTCGCGGCCAGCAGCATCGTCGCCGACCGTGCGCGGCGACGCAGCCGGTGGCCGATCCGGTAGGTCACCCAGGGCGCCAGGCTCGCGATGCCGAGGATCGACAGCGCCACGCAGACGACGCCGACGAGCGTCGAGGCAGTCTCGGCGGCGAAGACGTCGAAGGCGAGCGGAGCGATGGCGGCGGCGAGGACCAGCGGGAGGAAGCCCCAGGGACGGGGCGGCGCGGTGCGCTGCCGGCGTGTCACGCCGAGCGGGGTGACCACGAGGCCGCGGGACGCCAGCGCGCCGGTGGCCACCCCGAGCAGGGTGACCGCCGCGACGACCAGCAGCACCTGCCACCAGGCCGGGGTCACGGTGGTGGGCACGAGCCGGAGCCGCTGCGCACGGAAATCGACCGGGTCGCCCTGGCCGTAGGCCGTGCCGCCGAACATCAGCCGCAGGAGCCCGTAGACCAGCAGGCCCAGCACGCCCCCGGCGAACGACGGGACGCCGACCTCCAGCGCGCCGAGCAGCCGCACCTGCCCGGGCGTCGCCCCGGCCAGCCTCAGCGCCGCGAGCCGGCGCTCGCGGGCCGCCGTACCCAGCCGGACGGCCTGGTGGAGCAGGGCCAGCGCGGGCACGGCCAGCAGGACGGTCCCGAAGGTGGTGCCGCCCCGCACGCCGGGGTCGGCGACCAGGTTGAAGAAGAGCTCCTGAGGATTCGGCGGCAGCAGGAGCAGTGCCACCGCGACGAGCAGGAGACCGGACACCACGGCGGTGCACACGGCGACCAGGAGCATCCGCGACCACCCGCCGGCGCGGGCCAGCGTCCACGCCAGGGCGGTCACCGGTTCACCGCGAAGGTGTCTGCGTCCTCGATGAGGCCGTCGGTCATGACCACCTCGCGGTCGGCGTGGGCGGCGACCCGGTTGTCGTGCGTGACGAGTACGACGGACGCGCCGGTCTCGCGGGCCGCGGAGAGCAGGGCGTCGAGGACCTGCTCGCCGCTGACGGTGTCCAGCGCACCGGTCGGCTCGTCGGCGAAGATCACCTTCGGGCCGGTGACCAGCGCCCGGGCGACGGCCACCCGCTGCGCCTCGCCGCCGGACAGCTCGCCCGGCTGCGCGTCCGCCAGGTCGAGCGCACCGAGCCGCTCCAGCCAGCCGAGCGCCGTGCGGTGGGAGGCCGCGCGGTCGTGCCGCTCGAGCAGCAGCGGCAGCGCGACGTTGTCCGCGGCGCTCAGCTCCGGCACCAGCTGACCGAACTGGAGCACCAGCCCGAGCTCGCGGCGCCGCAGCCGGGTGCGCTCCGCCTCGGAGAGCGCGTCGAGGGGACGACCCCCGTACGTCACCTCTCCGGCCTCCGGGCGGAGCACCCCGGCCAGGCACAGCAGCAGCGTGGACTTGCCGCTGCCGGACCGCCCGGTCACCGCGACGGTCTCGCCGGGTGCGACCGACAGCGAGGCGCCGCGCAGCGCCTCCGTGCGGCCGAACGCCTTGCGCAGGCCGTGCGCCGCGAGCAGCGCCTCGTTCGTGGTGATCATGCGTTGTCCCCCTTCGTGGCGACGCGGGCCGCCGCCGTCTCGAGCCATTTCAGGTCTGCGTCCAGGTGGTAGATCGTGTGGTCGATCGCGATCCGCGCGCCCGCGTCCCGCACCTGTTGCTGCTGCTGCACCAGGTCACGCATCCGGGCCAGGTGCACCGCCCGCTGCCGGCGCAGGAAGCCGGCCGCGTCGGCGCCGAGCCGCAGGGCCGTGGTGGCCTTGCGGACCAGGTCGACCGCGGCGTACCCGCCGGCCGGCTCGGTCTCGGCGAGCCAGGCGTCGAGTGCCTTCCGTCCCTCGGCCGTGAGGGCGTAGGTGGTGCGCTCCGGTCCGCCGTCCTGCCGGGTCTCGGCGACCTCGACGAGGCCGTCCTGCTGGAGGCGGGACAAGGCGGAGTAGACCTGGCCGTAGGCGAGTGCCTTGGCTCCCGGGAAGCGCTCGTCGTAGGCGCGCTTGAGGTCGTAGCCATGGGCAGGGCCCTCGGCGAGGACCCCCATCAGCACGTGTTGGACGCTCATGGGACGGACTATACACAGTGTGTATACATGTTGTGAATAGTTCCAGGCGCGGCTGGCAGACTGGTCGGCATGAGCGATCCGGTGCGGGTGGTCAAGGCGGCGGAGACCGTCCCGGCGGACCCGACGCCGGGCATGGCCCGCGAGAAGGCGTTCGAGACGCCGATGCTGTGGGCCGGCCGGGTGGTCACGGAGCCGGGCGCCGTCTCGGGCTGGCACCACCACGACGGCAACGACACGAGCATCTATGTGGTGTCCGGCGTGATGCGACTCGAGTTCGAGGGGTACGACGGTCACCTCGACGCCGAGGCGGGCGACTTCGTGCACGTCCCCGCGCACACGGTGCACCGGGAGAGCAACCCGTCCGACCAGCCGTCCGTGGCGGTGCTGGCGCGCGCCGGGGGCGGCGTACCCACGGTGAACGTCGACGAGGCCGACGTCCGGCGCTAGCCCACGACCTGGTCGCGGCCGGCCCGCTTCGCGCGGTAGAGGTTGCGGTCGGCGACCGACAGCAGCTCGGCGCGGTCGGTGGCGTCCGTCGGCGCTGAGGCGACGCCGATGCTGACTGTGACCGAGACGCCGTCCGTCACGTCCGTCCACGCGTGGGCGGCGATGTCTTGGCGCAGTCGCTCGAGCCGCTCGACGCCCCCGGCGTGGTCGGTGCCGGGCAGCAGGACCAGGAACTCCTCGCCCCCCATGCGTGCCGCGAGGCCGGCCTCCGACTCGCCGACGACCGCCTGGAGCAGCCCCGCCAGCTGCCGGAGCACCTCGTCGCCGACCGCGTGCGACCGGGTGTCGTTGATCCGCTTGAAGTGGTCGAGGTCCACCAGGCCGACGGTCAGCCGCGTGCCGGCCGTCTCCACCTCGGCCAGCAGCTCGGCGAGACGGCTGTCCAGATGGCGCCGGTTGTGCAGCCCGGTCAGCGGGTCGCGGACCGACAGCTCCCGGAAGTAGTCGCTGCTGCGCCGCGCCTCGGTCGCCTCGAAGATGGCGTTCAGGGTGCGTGCGCGACCGTCGCGCTCCATCGCCCGCATCTCCTCGTCGGCCCGGTGGAAGTCGCGGAACGTCTCGAACGCGAGCTTGTAGTCACCGCGCGCGGCGTACAGCTCGGCCTGCTCCTTGAGCGCGTCGATGGTCCGGCCGGAGAGGGCGTAGTGCTCGGCCAGCCGGCAGGCCCGGTCGAGCGTGGCCTGCGCCGCGTCGAAGTCGCCCGAGCGTCGCCGTACGTCGGTGAGCGTCAGCAGCGCCAGGACGATCCCGTCGCAGTCCTCGCTGATGTCGGACTCCGCGATCAGCGGCTCGAGGACCGCCGCGGCCTCCTGGAACCGGCCGACCATGCTGTAGGCGCGCGCGATCGTGTCAGCCTCGTGCGTGCGGAGCGCCAGGCCCTCCGCGGCGTAGTCGGTCTGCATCTGCTCGACCGTGGCGACCGCGGCGCCGGCGCGGCCGGCTTCGTACTGCGTGTAGGCGAGGTTGTTCAGCACCGCGAGCTGGAGGTAGCGGTCACCGCAGGCGGTGGCGAGCTGGGCGCCCTCCTGGTAGCGACGGATCGAGTCGTCGTAGGAACCACTCGCGCCGAGCGCGTCCGCCAGCCCGATCACGTGGTCGGCGCGCACGGAGCGGTCGGTGTCCGGGTCGAGCAGCTCGACCGCCGCCACCGCGTGCTCGAGCATCAGCGCCGGGTCGCCGACCATGCGGAACAACGCGGACAGCCGCCGGTGGCTGGACGCCAGCAGCGCCTTCTCGTCGTGCACCTCGGCCCAGCCCTTGACCTCGCGCAAGATCCGCGCGCCGTCCTCGGTGTCGCCGATGCTGGCCTGCGCCGCACCCTTCACGAGGAGCCAGTGCTGGTACTCGACACTCTCCGGGTCGACGCCCGGACGGTCGACCTCCTCGCGGGCACGCGTCAGGGCGGCCCGAGCGTCGTACCGCAGCATCTTCTCGACCTGCTGTCTCGACTCGGCCCGCTCCGGCGCCTCTTGTTGCTGTGTCACCTGTTCTATTCCCCCAGGTCAGGCACGCGGACCCACGCGTGCGCCACGCGGTCTGATGGTAGGGGTACGGCGCGCCGGGAAGCGTCGATTGCGACAAATCGGGTCCAGATGTCGAATGCTGCCCGACGACCTTGCCAAGGCTGCCGTCGTCGCTCCGTCAACGCTGGCTGCCGCGCAGACGGTTGGTTAGGGTCCGAACATGTTGAGGGATGTCCGCGAGTACATCGACCGGCTGCAGATCGAGGGCTACACGATCGGCGAGGACCACGACGACGATCCCGTCCTGATCGACCCCGAGGGGCGGGCTGTCGACACCTGGCGGGAGAACTACCCCTATCCGGAGCGGATGCCGCGCCCGCACTACGACGAGCAGAAGTACCTGCTCCAGGTGGAGCTGCTGAAGTTCCAGGCCTGTGCCGCCGACACCGGCAGCAAGCACGTGCTGCTCTTCGAGGGCCGCGACGCAGCCGGCAAGGGGGGCACGATCAAGCGCTTCATGGAACACCTCAACCCGCGCTACGCCCGGACCGTCGCGCTCACCAAGCCCAGCGACCGCGAGCAGAACCAGTGGTACTTCCAGCGCTACGTCCAGTACCTGCCGACAGCCGGTGAGCTGGTGCTGTTCGACCGGTCCTGGTACAACCGCGCCGGCGTCGAGCGCGTGATGGGCTTCGCGTCGCCGCCGGACTACGAGCAGTTCATGGCGCAGGTTCCGCTGTTCGAGCGGATGATCGTCGACAGCGGCATCTCGCTGACGAAGTTCTGGTTCTCGGTGACCCAGGCCGAGCAGCGGACCCGGTTCATCATCCGCCAGGTCGACCCGGTCCGGCAGTGGAAGCTGTCGCCGATCGACCTGGAGTCCCTGGACAAGTGGGACGAGTACACCTCCGCCAAGGAGGCGATGATCCGCCATACGGACACCGAGTGGGCGCCGTGGACCACCGTGAAGAGCAACGACAAGAAGCGGGCCCGGATCAACGCCATGCGCGCCTTCTTGTCGCAATTCGAGTACGAAGGCAAGGACGCCGAGCGTCGTCGGCCGGCCCGACCCGCGGATCGTCCAACGAGGAATCGACGCCGTCGGCGACTAGCCGCGGATCAGCAGGGGGTGCATCCCGGGTAAGCCTCCGGATGCGGTGGTGGTGTCCCGACCCCATCCGGCTCGGGGACTCATACCAACGCGTTCGTCTCGCGGGTCTGATGGTAGGGATACGGCGCGCCGGGAAGCGTCGATTGCGACAAAACCGGGGTCAGGTGGGTCATGCCGGGCGCGCCCGGTCGAGCCGGTCCTGGGGCCGGTTCTCACCAGTGAGGGATGAGGACTCGGTCCTGCCGGGCTCCCACCATCGACGTGAGGCTTCCCGTGGTCCGACCGGCCGGGCTGCCCGTTCAGCGAGACGCTGACGAACAGGAGGAGGGATGACTCCGTCGACGAGTCCGGAAGGGATGACATCGGAGCTGCGTGCCTTCGGTCGAGGTATGGCGGAGCTCGAGCTGGTCCGCACCAACTTCGACAACCCCCGTCTGGAGTGGCGTCGCCTCTTCTCGGAGGTGCTCGGCACCTTCTTCCTGGTGCTGGTCGGCGCGGGCGGGGGTGTGGTCAACGCGGTGAGCGACGGCCAGATCTCCAGGGCCGCTGCCGTGACCGCTCCCGGACTGATGGTCATGTCCATCATCTTGTTCATGGGCGCGGTGAGTGGGGCCCATCTGAACCCCGCGGTCACGCTCGGCTTCGCACTCCGTGGTGACTTCCCGTGGCGGCGAGTGCCCGGCTACATCATCGCGGAGCTGTTGGGCTCGACGCTCGCTGTGCTGTTCCTGCTGGCGGCCTTCGGCAAGGTCGGCTCCCTCGGAGCCACCGAGCCCGGCCCCGGCATCTCCGACGTCCAGGCCATGTCCATCGAGGCGATCCTCACCGTCGGGTTGTTCAGCGTGATCCTGGGGACGGCCTCCAGGTCGCAGAACCTCGGCCCGCTGTCCGCGCTGGCGGTGGGCGCCTACATCGTCCTCGCGGGGCTCTGGTCGAGCCCGATCAGCGGCGCCTCGATGAATCCGGCGCGGTCCTTCGGTCCGGACCTGGTCCTCGGTGACTTCAGCCATTACTGGGTGTACGTCGTCGGGCCGCTCCTCGGCGCGGCCGTCGCGGTCGGGATCGCCTTCGTCCTGCGCAGCCATGCGGACGCCGGCGGCGCGGCCGCGGCCCAGGGCGGGCTCGAGGAACCCGCTGAGTCCGCCGCGGACCAGGGACCTCCGGCGGCGTCGCAGCAATAGCCGCTAGGAGACGTGCCACTCCTGGGTAGGCGTCACCACGGCTTCTGGGGACTCGCTGGCGATCAGCACGATCCCTGGGTAGTCGACCAGCAGGTCGTGCACGTGGGTGCGACCGCGCTCGCCGAGCTCGTCATCGAGGTGGTCGAGGACAAGGAGTGGGGGGTCGTCGAGCAGCGCGCGAGCCAGAAACAGTCGTGCGCGGTCCGGTGGAGTGAGCGGTTCGCCGCCTTGACGGAGCAGGGACTGTTCACCGCCCGACAGGGTGGCCACTCGTTCGGACAGGCCAACCCGGGAGAAGCTGCTCGGCGACCTTCTCGCGGCTGGAGTCGGGTCGGCGGTAGGAGACAGCGCGCGCAACCGAGCTGCGCTCGAGGCGCATCCCCTGCGCGGCGTAGCCGAGCAGCTTCCTGCGTTGCCGGGGGGTGGTCGACTCCAGGTCGCGGCCGCCCACCCAGACAGAACCCGAGACCGGGCGGCGCAGCCCGACGAGCGTGTCGAGAACAACCGATCCATGTGCTCTGTCGTCGGCCAGTACGACGACCCGGTCGCCGGCCTGCGCGTACAAGGGCGGGATCTCCACGTCGGGATGGTCGCCCACGCGGAGGTGCTCCACCACCAAGCCGGCCGGGTCGTGGGCGGTCCGGGCAGGCGCAGGGGTTGGTTCTCGGTTCTCCTCTGTGTCGTGCGGGTCCGACGCGCCGGCGAGCGCAGGCAGCAGGACCCTCTCGGCAGCACGGAACGTCTGTCGGTACTCGACGACGCGTCCGAGTGACTCCACCTGCGCGGAGAGAAGACCCACCACCGTGAGCGCGCCGGCGAGCTCGGCGCCACTGAGCCCTCCGATCATGCTGGCCGCGACGACCGCGGCCATGGCTGCGCCATGGGCAGCTGCCGCCGCACCCCGGATCTGGCCGAGCACGCGGGCCCGGGCCACGGCAGCACCGACGACCTTGGCACTTCGACCCTGCAGGCGCCGTAGCTCCCGGTCGGAACCGCCGGCCGACCGGATCGCCTGGGTTGCAGTGAGCGTGTCCGCCAGGTGACCGGCGAGCCGGCCGCGTTCGCGGCGAAGCCGGCGGGCCTGCTCGAAGGCTCGCCGGCTACCCACCCAGAGCACGATGGCAAGTGCGCACAGGGGAAGCAGGACCGCGACCGCGAGGATGGGGTTCATCAACGCCAGCACCACGGTGCAGCCGAGCAGCAGTGGCACGCCGACCGCCAGCGGTGCGACTCCCATCGCCACCCAGTTGCGCACCGAGGTCAGGTCGTTGCTGGCCCGGGTCAGGGTCGTCCCCAGCGACGCGGTCGCGTGGCCGTTGAGCACCTGGCTGACCAGCCCCAGCCGGATCTCGTGGGCGTAGTTCTGCCCGAGCTGCTCTGACACCAGGCGTTCCTTGTACCGAAGCCAGCCGACGCACCCGGACGCCGCAAACAGGACCGCGACGGCGACCAGCTCGCCGCTGGTGGTCCTGGCTCGGAGACCGTGGCGGAGAGCCAGCACGGTGCCTCCCGCCGCCGCCGCCTGGCCCAGGCCGGTCAGCACCAGCAGGGCGAGCAACCAGCGGCGGCTGCCGGCCAGGAAGCTTGGGAAGCGTGCCCCCGTCTTCGGCGGCATCGCTCACCGGAAGCCTCCGGCAACGGGCACCAAGCTCGTGGCCACGTCCGGTTCGAGCAGGTCGGCCGCCTCGAGCACCGGTACGTCGAGCGCTCCTCGGGCTTCGCGCACCGTCAAGGGCGTCGAGGTGAACCGCCCGCTCACCGCGGCGACCTGGATGCCTTGTCCGCCCAGGGCCTGCAGCCCTGCCACGGCGCTCAGCGCGTCGACCGCCGAGAACAGCACCTGGTCGACGTACTCGGTGAACAACGGGTCGGCCAGCAACCGTCGCGTCTCCGGCTGGTAGACACCGTCGGCAATCTCCACGATCACGGCGTCAGCCCCCGTGGCCACGAGCTCATGGATCACCGACACGAACACAGCCCTGACCTCGTCATGACCCAGCCGGTACGTCGAGGCGTAGCCGAAGTCGGTGAAGTCCAGCACCGTCGCGGCGCCGGCGTCCCGGTACATGCCGGGGTCGCCACCCGCGCCGGTTCCGGTGACCTTTCCGGCGGCGACGAGCCGTCCGGCCCGCGTCAAGCCTCTGGCCAAGGACGCGACCGTCGTGGACTTTCCCGCGTTCATCGACGTCCCCACCACTCCGATCACCGGCGTCCGCTTCCGGTGTCCGTTGAGTGACGCGATCTCCGTGGGTGACCGGGTCGCGTAGGGCGCGAAGTCCTTGAGGGCCAGCACCTTGCCGCCGTCGAGCGTCAGGAGCCCGCGCGGCTGCAGGACGGTGGGCGGCTGGATCCCCTGACTCCTCGCGGTGACCAGGCCGGCGACGCCACCGGCCGCGACGAGATGTGTCGGCCCGAGATCGACAGGCACCTCCGCCTCGAACTGGTCCGGTGCGTACCGGTGCCCGTACGCCACGACGATCTCGTCTCCCGGATACATCACGGCCCGCCGGCTGACACTGCTCTCGAGACGCGGGTGCTGTCCGATCGCGACCACCTCGGCCAACATCACGTCGCCAGGGCGGGGTCGGACCGCCTCGCCGACGGTGAGGCGGTAGCCCTCGGGCCGGTGCCGCACCTGGCGCTCCACGTGCCTGGTGGTGTACGCGAACTTGGCCGACAGCAGCCGCGACGGCGCAAGAACCGTCATTCCGGGATCCAGCGGCCGGCGCTGCTGGGGAGGGCTTGCGAGCACGTCGATGTTCACCGCAGCGTCCTTCGCGATGGTCTGGGTGGGATGGGCCGACCACAACGATGCCGTCGGCGGGTCCCGGCGTCATCGAAGAGAGCAGGGGTCTGTTCTCCTGGCTGGCTGGGCTGGGTGCCTTCCTGCCAGCAGGAATGTGATCCGGCTCAGATGCCGCAAGGATCGGCGCAGGGCCTCGGCCGCCTCGAGGCGCGCATCCGTCCGATCGGGACACGGATCGCTTGCTGGTGGAACCCTCGGGCCGTGCTCACCGCGGTCGGCGGGGCGATACTGCTGGGCATGACCTTGGCGTCCTGGCCGGCACGGTCTCGCCCCGGTGGAAGGGCGAGCCCGCGACCATGAGTGGGTTGCGAGTGGTCCTGGCCGACGACGACGTACTGCTCCGTGAGGGGCTGGCCAGCCTGCTCCAGCGCCCTGGGTTGGAGGTGGTCGGGCAGGCGGGCGACAGCGCCCAGCTCCTCACGCTGGTCCGCGAGAACGTGCCGGACCTGGTGCTGGTCGACATCCGGATGCCGCCGACCCATACCGTCGAGGGGCTGGAGGCAGCCGCCGTCATCCGCAAGGAGTTCCCCGAGACGGGCATCGTGGTCCTCTCGGCGCACGTCGACGTGGAGCACGCGATGACGTTGCTGGCCAGCGGCGAGGGGATCGGCTACCTGCTCAAGAGCCGCGTCGTCGATGTGGACGAGTTCATCGACGCCCTCCGGCGGATCGCCAAGGGAGGGTCGGTCGTGGACCCAGAGCTCGTGAAGGAGCTGGTGGGTGCCCGCCGTCGCCTCGACCCCCTGGCCGTGCTCAGCGCGCGGGAGCGGGAGGTGCTCGCGCTGATGGCGGAGGGACGCTCCAATGCCGGCATCGCTGGTCGGCTGTGGGTCACCGAGGGGACCGTCGAGAAGCACGTACGCAGCATCCTCGCCAAGTTGAACCTTCCCGAGACCGCCGCTGACCATCGCCGGGTCCTGGCGGTGATCACCTTCCTCGAGGCTCGTTGACGAACGCCTCACACCGGCGGAACGGGGAGGTCGACGTCCAAGGTGGTGCCCTGGCCCGTCGGGCTGTGGATCGTGATCGTCCCGCCGAGCGCCTGGATGCGGTCAGTGAGCCCGATCAGCCCGGTGCCTCGCGCCGGGTCGGCACCGCCACTGCCGTCGTCGTGGACCGACAGGTGCAGGGCGCCGTTGCCGGGCCGGACCCGGACCTGCGCCGACGAGGCGCTGGCGTGCTTGGCGGCGTTGGTGAGCGCTTCCGAGACGACGAAGTAGGCGGCGACCTCGACCGGCGGTGGGAGCCGTGACTGGATCGTCGAGTCCACCTCCACGGGAAGGGCGGAGCGGCGGCCGAGCATCTGGAGGGCCGGGCCCAGTCCGCCCTCGGACAGGATCGCCGGGTGGATGCCCCGTGAGATCTCGCGGAGGTCGTCCAACGCGCCTTCCAGCCCGCTCGCGACGCGGTCCAGCTCGCTTCGAAGCTCCTGTGGCCCGGTCGCCCCACGTGCCTGGATGGCGCGCAGCTGCAGGGCCAGCGAGACCAGCCGCTGCTGGATGCCGTCGTGCAGGTCCCGCTCGATCCGTTGTCGCGTCTCGTCGGCCGACCTGACGATCCGCGCCCGGGAGGTGGCCAGCTCGGCGCGGCCCTCCTCCAGCGACCCGGCCATGGCGTTGAAGGCTTGCTCGAGCGTCCGGATCTCGCCGACACCGGTCTCGGGCACCCTGACGGAGAGGTCCCCGGCGGCCAGCCGCTTCGCCATGGCGGCTGTAGCGAGGACGGGCCGGACGATTGCCCGCGTCAGGTCACCCGTGAAAGCCAGGATGAGCAGTATCGACCCGACCAGGCCGGTGGCGCCGGCGATGAAGGCCCGGCGGGTAACGACCTCGGTGTGCTCCTGCCACCTCAGCGACACAGCCTGCTCGGTCCCCACCAGGTGGTCGAAGTCGGCGCCCATGGCGTCCACCCGACGCTCGCCCTCCTCGGTGCCTGGCACGGTCTGCGCCAAGGCGGGGTCGCGACGCGCGTCGGCGACCAGCGGCACCGCGTAGTCGTTGAGGTACGACAGCGCCTCACGGCTGATGAGCTGCGCCCGGCGCAGCTGGACGGGATTGTCTTCGACCAGGCGCTCCAGGCGACGGGAACGCCCGGGGACAGCCGCCCTGGCGGTGTACCACCCATCGAGGAACTGCCGCTGGCCGGTGAGGATGAAGCCCCGCTGGCTCGTTTCCAGGTCGCCCACGAGGCGTTCGAGCTGGTTCGCGGTGGTGAGCACCTCCTGGGAGTGCTGGACATGCCGTTCCGACGCCTTCAGGTCGGCCGCCGCGAGGATCAGGACGGCGAAGGTGGCGCCGACCACGAGTAGCAGCAGACCGCTGGCGATGAGCACGCGACGGCTAATCCTGTTCACGTCGGCCCGCGCGTGAGAGCCCGTGAAGCGGCACGTCCGCTCCTCTCGGTGAGATGTCACCGAGACCTTTGCCTTGACGATACAAGCCGACCCATCGGCGGTGAAGCGATGATCGAGGCGCCCCGCACGCTCCGTCGGACTCGACGACGGCCCGCGACGAAATCGGCGATCTGTGGTCAATCGGGCGGGGAGCGGGGAGCGCGCCTGTGTCCCGCGCTGAGCCTTCCGGCGTGCCGGTGATCGGATGGGTGCGGCGACTCGGTGTGCGGCTTCGGAGCGCCGAAGTATCCCGGTAGCGGTAATGCGTACTCTCCGGGAGCGCGCGATTCTCGTCGCATGCCCCTCCGTTGCCTCATCGTCGACGACAGCCCTCACTTCCTGGAGGCCGCACGCGGTCTCCTGGAACGCGAAGGGTTCGCCGTCGTGGGCGTTGCCTCCACGAGCACGGAGGCGGTGCAACGAGTGCAGGACCTCGAGCCGGATGTCGCCCTCGTCGATGTCCAGCTCGGCGACGAGAGCGGCATCGATCTCGCCTGGCGGATCCACGGCGAGACAGGCCTGGAGCCGTCGAGGGTGATCTTGATCTCCGCCTGTGCCGACGAGGACGTGGCAGACCTGATCGGCGCCGCGCCGGCTGCGGCGTTCCTGTGCAAGTCGCGGCTGTCGGCGTGCGCCATCCGCGAGATCCTCGGCGTCGACCTCGCCTAGGGGGACAGGAAGAATTCACCTGGACTTTGTTCAGTCGAGATCGCCATCGTGCTGCACTGGCGCTTGTCACCACATGCGCCGGTCTGGGCCCAACTCCTTCCGGCGCCATCTCTCGGGTAACGGGGAGTCGGTCCACGCGGCAGACGGTTCATCGCCTTGCCTCTGCGCGTGGGCCGACACACGGTTTCATCCACTTCATCCACGCGAGACGATCTCGGGTCAGTCCAGGGTCCCTAGCGTGATGGTTGACCCGGGAGGCAGCCATGGTCGCAGCTGCGCAGACCGGCCCCGTGCCGTTCACGAGTGACGACTACCGCGCCCGGATGGCCCGTGCCGTGGAGCAGGCGGAGGCAGCGGGACTCGACGGAGTCGTCGTGGCCCCCGGAGCGGACCTGGTCTGGCTGAGCGGCTATCGGCCCACGGCCATCACCGAGAGGCTCACCCTGCTGGTCCTCTCATCCGAGCAGCCCCCCACGCTCGTCGTCCCCGTGCTCGAACGACCCGACGCCGAGGCAGCCGAGGGGGCCAAGTGCTGCCGAGTCATCGACTGGGCGGACGGGACGGACCCGTATCCGGTCGTCAGCAGCCTGCTGAAGCCGGACGGGCGTTTCGGTATCTCGGACTCCGCCTGGAGCATCCACCTGCTGGGGATGCAAAGGGCGGCGCCGAGGACGACGTACGGCGCGTTGAGCGAGACCCTCCCCATGCTTCGCGCGGTCAAGGACGCGAACGAGCTCGGTCGACTCACGCTGGCAGGCGAGGCCGCCGACGCGACGTACTCCGAGATCGTCGGCCTCAGGTTCGCCGGTCGCCGCGAGACAGAGGTCGCCGCCGATCTTGCTCGCCTGTTACGGGAGTTCGGGCACGAGCAGGTCGACTTCACCGTCGTCGGCTCCGGACCGAACGGCGCCAATCCGCACCACGAGGCCGGCGACCGCGTGATCCAGCCCGGCGACGCGGTCGTGCTGGACTTCGGGGGGCTGATGCACGGCTACGGTTCGGACACGACGCGCACGGTGTCGGTCGGTGAACCGAGCGACGAGGTGCAGAAGGTGCACGACATCGTGCGGGCCGCCCAGCAGGCGGGCTTCGACGCCGTCCGGCCCGGCGTGCCCTGCCAGGAGATCGACCGGGTGGCGCGTGCGGTCATCACCGATGCGGGGTACGGCGCCCAGTTCATCCATCGCACCGGTCACGGCATCGGCGTCACGACGCACGAGCCGCCGTACATGGTCGAGGGCGAGCAGCAGGCCCTGCAGCCTGGCATGTGCTTCTCCATCGAGCCCGGCATCTACCTCGCCGGCCGGTTCGGGGTCCGGATCGAGGACATCGTCACCGTCACCGAGGACGGCGGCCGAAGGCTGAACAACACCGACCACCGCATCCACGTCGTCGAGTAGGACTCCTCGGATGGCCTCGACATCACCGAGCAACCAGCACGGCGCCGAGGCGATGACGGTCAGGGGTGCTGCCTTCCTCGGGGTCGGTTCGATGGTGGGAGCCGGCATCTTCGCCCTGCTCGGTCAGGCCGGAGCGGTCGCCGGCTCGGCTGTCTGGGTGTCGTTCCTGATCGCAGGGGTGGTGGCCTTTCTGCAGGGATACGCCGTCGCCAAGCTCGGCGCTCATTACCCGTCGTCGGGCGGCATCGTCACCTTTCTCCTGCAGGGCTACGGCCCCGGTCACATCACCGCGGTGACCTCGTGGCTGCTCTACTTCGCCGCGTTGATCGTCACGGCGATGGTGTCGGTCTCGTTCGGCAGCTACGGCTCCGCGCTGTTCTTCGACGACTCGACGGCCTGGAGCAAGGTGCTCACCACGGCCGTGGTCCTGGCGGTGGCCGCGATCAACATCGCCGGAGCCAGGTTCATCGACCGGGCACAGACCGCGATCGTCATCGTGCTGCTCGCGGTGTTCGCGGTCTTCATCGTGGTGACCCTGGCGCAGCTGGACCCGGGGCTGCTCGCCCCGTCGACGTACCCGCCGACGGCCGACATCGTCTCGAGCGTTGCGCTCACGTTCTTCGCCTACCTCGGTTTCACGGTGATCAGCTTCACCGGAGGCGACCTGCCGGACCCGGCCCGGAACCTGCCTCGGGCGATGTACGTCGCACTCGGCATCACCGCCTCGCTGTACATCCTGATCGCGATCGGCGTCTTCGGCACCCTCACCGTGCAGCAGGTGGTCGACAACGGCGAGACAGCGCTCGCGTTGGCCGCCAAGCCCGCGCTCGGCGAGGCCGGCTTCGCGATGATGGCGATCGCCGCGCTCCTGGCCACGTCGTCGTCGGTCAACGCCAACATCTACGCCGCGTCCGGCTCGACGGCGAAGCTTGCCGAATCCGGAATGTTCCCGCCGGTCTTCGGGCAGCTTGCCCGGGTCGGTGGCACGCGGGGTCTGGTCATCTCGGTGGCTCTGGTGCTGCTGCTGGCGAACCTGGTGGACCTGAGCGAGATCGCCTCCCTCGGCAGCGTCGTCGCACTCGGCATCTTCCTGGTCACCTCGGTCGCTGCCTTCCGGCTGCGCAAGGAGACGGCATCCAAGGCCTGGATCCTCGTCGCCGGCATCGCGCTGACCACGGTGGTCCTGGTGGTCTTCGGGGTGCAGACCCTCCGGACCGCCCCCCAGACGTTCACGGCGATGGTCGGCATCCTCGTGCTGGCGATCGTCCTGGACCTCATCTGGAGCCGGGTCCGTGACCACCGAGCAGCGACCCAGCAGTGACGCCTCCGCACGATCTCGTCCACCAGGATGAACCGGTCCGCCCCCTGTGCTTTCTAACCTGGATGCAGCATCGCTGCGTTCAGGGGGTGGGAAGAGTGACGAGGTACCGGAGCAGGCCCACACATCTCAGGCGTTGTCCCGAAAGGCCAACCACCCGTTCGCCGCGCCGGACGTGTCGGCCATGACCGCCGCCGACGTGCCTGCCGGCCGGGCACCAGCAACGGCAGCTGCCCGCGCCAAGGCCCCCGCTGCCGTCTGGATCTCGTGGGTGGCGCTCGCCATGATGACCACGAGCTCGGTCGCCAGCCTCCGAGCTGCACCGACGATGGCGGTCTACGGACTGGCGTGCGTCTTCTTGTACATCGTCCCGGCGATCGTGTTCCTGCTGCCCACCTCACTCGTCTCCGCCGAGCTCGCGTCCGGGTGGGAGGGCGGCGTCTACCACTGGGTCGCCGAAGGGATCTCCAAGCCGATGGGGTTCCTGGCGGTGTGGTGCCAGTTCGCCATGACGATCTTCTACTACCCGAGCCTGCTCGGGTTCGTCGCGAGCACGCTCGCCTACGTCATCAACCCCGCCCTCGCCAGCAGCGGCGTGTGGACGGCCGCGGTCATCATGGTCACCTACTGGTCGGGGGTCTGGGTCTCCTCGCGAGGCACCAAGGGCGTTGCCGGGCTCGCGAGCGGCGGCCTGATCATCGGCACCCTGATCCCGGGCACCATCCTGGTCCTTCTCGGTGCTGTCTTCCTGGGGCAGGGCAACCAGTCGGCCGCGCCGATGGATGCCGGCCACCTGCTGCCCGCGTGGGCGGGACTGGCCAGCCTCGTGCTCATCGTGAACAACTTCCTGTCCTACTCCGGCATGGAGATGAACGCGGTGCACGTGTCGTCGCTGCGGAACCCGAGCAAGGAGTTCCCACGCTCGATCTTCCTGGCCATGGGTCTGGTGCTCGCGATCTTCATCCTGCCTGCGCTGGCGATCAGCTGGATCGTGCCGGCGGACGAGCTCTCCCTCACCGCCGGGGTGATGCAGGCCTTCGACGCGGTGTTCGCCAACTTCGGGTGGCAGTGGCTGACCCCGATCGTCGGCATCATGCTGGTCGCCGCCTCGCTGGGGGGCATGCTCACCTGGCTCGCCGGTCCGTCCAAGGGACTGCTGCTCATCGCCCGGCAGGAGGGATACCTCCCGACGTACCTGCAGCAGCTCAACAAGCACGGCGTCCAGCAGAACATCCTGGTCGCGCAGGGCCTGGTCACCACCGTGATCGCACTGCTCTACGCCTTCATCCCCGACGTCTCGAGCGCCTACTGGATCTTCTCGGTGATCACCACGCAGGTCTACTTGATGATGTACCTGCTGATGTTCGTGGCCGCGGTGCAGCTGCGACGCAAGCACCCGGACCACCCTCGTGGCTACCGAGCCCCGATGCTCGTCGGGCTGTGCGGCGTGGGCTTCGCGGCGTCGCTGGCCGCTCTGCTCGTCGGCTTCATCCCGCCCTCGCAGTTCGAGTCCGGGAACGCCGGTGTCTACTTCCTGATCGTGGCCGGCGGCGCGCTCGGCCTCGGCCTGCTCGTGCCGTTCCTGTTCTACAAGTTCCGCAAACCCTCCTGGAAGCATCCGGAGCCTCAGGAGGTGACCCCGTCATGAGCACCACGGCGGAGACGGAGACGAGACGCGAACGCACGTGGCTGTACGTCGGGGCCGCGGTCGTGCTCGTGCTCCTGGTCATCGTCGGCCTGTTCACCTTCAGCGCCGCCAAGTCGACCAAGGAGGCCGAGCAGAAGGCCGACCAGCTGATCGCGGAGATCGAGGCCAGGGGCGGCCACGCTCCGTCGCGCGACGCGATCGTAGGCGTGCTCGGCGACGACGGCGGGGCGGTGTGCGCCAACCCGAACGCGGCCCTCAACCGGGCTGTCGACCTGGCCATGCTGGCGAACGGCGCCGGTGGGCCCGGATCGAGACCCGTCATCGCGGACAGCAGAGCCGTCCAGGGCAAGCTCCTCGTGATCAAGGTCTACTGCCCCGAGGAGGCGGCGGACTTCCAGAACTTCGTCACCAACCTCAAGACCGCCAAGGTGGCGGCGGGTGGCTGAGATGGACCTGCGCCGACGCGTCAGGGACCTGATGCCTCGCGCGCGGGAGGAGCTCGCGGAGCTCGTCTCCATGAAGTCTGTCGCGGACAAGCGTCAGTACCCACCCGAGGAATGTGAGCGCACCGCGCAGTGGGTGCGGGACAAGTTCTCCGAGATCGGCTTCACCGACGCCCATCTGGAGGAGACGGCGGACGGCTCCCAAGCTGTGGTCGGCTCTCGTGCCTGCTCGGACCCGGACGCTCCCACGGTGCTGCTCTACGCGCACTACGACGTGCAACCGCCTCTGGACGAGGCTGCCTGGCGCACGCCACCGTTCGAGCTCACCGAGGTCGACGGCCGGTGGTACGGACGGGGTGCCGCCGACTGCAAGGGCAACATCGTCATGCACCTCACCGCGCTCCGCGCACTCGGCGAGGACGCGCCCGTCAACCTCAAGCTCGTGGTCGAAGGATCCGAGGAGCAAGGGACCGGCGGGCTCGAAGCGTTCGTCCCCGCCCACGCCGACCTCCTGCGGGCCGACGCGATCCTGGTCTGCGACACCGGCAACGCTGCCGTCGGGCACCCGGCGGCCACGGTCACCCTGCGCGGCATGGTCAACGTCGTGGTGACCGTCGAGGCGCTCGCGTCCGAGATCCACTCCGGAATGTTCGCGGGCGCCGCTCCGGACGCGCTCGCCGCACTCGTCGCGATGCTGGCGACACTTCGCGACGACAAGGGCAACACCACGATCAGCGGGCTGGACAACACCCAGGTGTGGTCCGGCGAGCCGTACCCGCCCGACCAGTTCCAGCGGGACGCCGGCATCCTCGAAGGAGTCTCGCTCCTCGGAGACGGCACCGTGGCGGACATGCTCTGGGCACGACCGTCACTGACGATCCTCGGGATCGACTGCCCGCCAGTCGTCGGGTCGGCGGCGGCCATCTCGCCACGAGCCGCCGCGCGCCTGAACCTGCGGATCCCGCCTGGCGTGCCGCCTGGCGGCGCGCTGGCCGCTCTGTCGGAGCACCTCCGGGCCGCGGCACCCTGGGGAGTCCACGTGTCTGTGGAGGCCGAGGCGGCGGGTGCTCCTTTCCGCGCCGACACCAGCGGTCCGGCCTACCAGGCCCTGCACGTCCGCGATGCACGAGGCATTCGGGACGCCGATGACCACGCTGGGACAGGGCGGGTCGATCCCGCTGTGCAACGTGTTCGCCGACACCTACCCCGACACGGAGCTCATCCTCATGGGTGTCGAGGAACCCACGTGCCTGATCCATGCACCCAACGAGAGCGTGGACCCGACCGAGATCGAGTCGATGGCCATGACTGAGGCATTGTTCCTGCAGCGCTACGCGACAAGCCGTCGTTGAGCTCCTGGGGTCAACCACCAGAGGGTCGAGTCGACAGGTCCGGGGGAGGGGCTCCATCGTCTGTGTGCCGGACGTCTGCGCGCCCGGCGGACCCGGCCTCTCCGGCCCGAGTCCAGGTGGTCCCGGTCTGGTTCCGATAGGTGGTGACCGCTGCCTCCAGCGTGGGGAAGAAGTGGTCGGGCTCGATCGCGCGAGCCAGGCCGTAGCGGTCGATCTTGCGCCGTACGGGGTCCTTCAGCTCCGCGAACACCAGGGACATGCCTTGCTGGTCCAGCTCGTGATCGAGCTCGAACAGGACATCCGACGCGGTCGTGTCGACGTCGGTGATGGGCTCGGCCGCGATGACGATCCACTGTGGTTTCGGCTCGCTCCGGCTCAGGTGCCTGATCTCGTCGCGGAAGGTGCGGGCGTTGGCGAAGAACAAGGGCGCGTCGAACCGGTAGATGACCAGCCCCGGCAGGCGACTGGCCTCCGGGTAGGAGTGGATGTCGTGGTAGCCCTCGAGCCCGTCCACCTTGCCGAGCACGGTCTCGTACGGCAGCCAGGCCCGCCGGAAGACATTGAGGATGGACAGCGCGACAGCGATCGCGATCCCGGGCAGGACACCCAGCAAGGCGACCCCGAGGAAGGCGACGACGGACAGGAAGAACTCCACCTTGCGCTGCCGCCACAGCCGAACGGTGCCCGGCACGTCCGCCAGAGACAGGGACGCGGTGATGACGACCGCGGCCAGCGCCGGCTGCGGCAGGTTGCGGAGCAGCCCGGGGACCAGGACGATCATCAAGACGATCAGGGCCGCCCCGACCACTCCTGTGAGCTGGGTCTTGGCGCCGGCCCGCTCCGCCACGGCGGTGCGCGAGCCGCTCGTGCTCACCGGGAAGCCCTGGAACAAGCCACCCGCCAGGTTGGCAGCACCGATGCCGAGCATCTCCTGGTTACCCCGGATCTCCTGCCCGGTGCGCGCAGCGAACGACGATGCCGTGGAGATCGTGTCGGCAAGGGAGATCAACGCGATGCCCACGGCGCCGGCGAGCAGCGGCCCCAGGTCAGAAGCCTGCACATCGGGAACCGTGAACGGCGGGAACCCTTTGGGGAGCTCACCGATCAGCCCCACGCCGTGATCAGCAAGGTCGAAGACGCTCGTCGCGGCGGTCGCGAGAACCACCATGACGAGCACGGCGGGCACCTTGGGGAACCACCGCTGCAGCACCTCGACCAGCACGATCCCGGCGATACCGACGGCAGCGGCCGCGGCAACCGTCTCACCCGAGGCCAGCCCACGGGCGAACGCGCCGATCTCGCCAAGCAGGCCCTCCGCGCTGACGTCGAACCCGAACAGCTTCGGGAGCTGCCCCACGAGAATCGTGAGGGCGAGCCCGTTCATGTAGCCGATCATGCTGGGCTTCGACAGCAGGTCGGCGATGAAGCCCAGCTTCGCCACCGACGCGAGAATCATGATCGCCGCGACCATGATCGCCAGCATCGACGAGAGCGCGATCGCCCGCATCGGATCGCCCCCGGCCGCCACGAGTGGCAGGATCGTCGCCGCGATCATCGGCCCCAGTGAGGAGTCCGGACCCAGCACGAGGATCCGCGAGGGGCCGAAGACGGCGTACGCGAGCAGGCACATGATCGTGGTGTACAGGCCGTTGATAGCCGGCAGGCCCGCCAGCTCGGCGTACGCCATTCCCTGCGGCACCAGCAGGGTCGTCAGCACAACCCCCGCCACGACGTCCTTGACCAGCCACTCTCGCCGGTACGTCGAGAGAACCTGGGCTCCGGGCAGCCACTGCATCTCCATCACCTCGCCCTGCCCCTTCCACCCGCAAACCTCGCGCGATCCGACGTTCGGTGCATCACTCCCGCGAGACGAGGCGGACTGCCGGACCCGGTCCCGCGATCAGGTGGCCGGCGCCGTTGCGACCGTGGGCGTCCTGGCCTTCCTGCGCGCGCGCAGGACGATCTTGAGCAGCTCACCGCCCGCCAGGAGGACGACCCCTGGCACCAGGCAGAGGGCCCACTGACCGCCGGTCAGCGGCGTGGTGTGGAACAGGTCCTGCAGGACGCGCAGCTGGGTGATGAGCATCGAGCCGACGATGGCCCACGCGAACGCCCACAGCAGCTTGGGGTTGGAGAGCGTCGCGCGGTCCGAAGGCGCTGTCCTCGGGGAAGCGCAGGTTGAGCGCCAGGAAGATGTTCATGATCGCCAGCCCGACCACGGCCATCGTCTGTCCGACCTCCAGGGAGTCGTAGGTGCGTCTTGCCGATCTGGACGAGGACCAGGGTCGCGGCCGCCATGAACAGCCCCGCGACGAACAGCCGCACCATCATCGACCGGACGATGATCGGCTGGTGGAACGGCCGTGGTCTGCGCCGCATGATCCCTGGCGTCCCGACGTCCAGGCCCATCACCGCGCCGATCGGCGCCACCACCGCCATGTGGATCCACAGCACCTGGGAGGGGATGAGCAGCGCGGTGCCGGCGATCTTGAACGCGGTCGAGCCCAGGAACGCGAGGATGAACATGAAGAGGTTGGCGATCTGGATGCGCAGGAACTTCTGCAGGTTGTCGTAGACCGTCCGGCCTTCCTCCGACGGCCGCCAGGATGGTGGCGAAGTTGTCGTCCGCGAGGATCATCTGGGCGGCGCCCTTGGCGACATCGGTGCCGGTGATGCCCATGGCGATGCCGATGTCCGCCGCACCGATGGCCGGGGCGTCGTTGACCCCGTCCCCGGTCATCGCGACGACGTTGTGCTTGGCCTTGAGCACCTCGACCAGCCGCACCTTGTGCTCGGGCGCGACGCGGGCGATCACCCCGATGTCGTCGATCTGGCGGGCCGCCTCCTCGTCGTCGAGCGCGGCGAACTCGGCGCCCGTCACGGCTCGCCCCTCGATCCCCAGCTCCTGGGCGATCGCGTGCGCGGTGATCGCGTGGTCTCCGGTGATCATCCGCACTCGGATGCCGGCACTTCGGGCCTCCGCGATGGCTTCGGTGGCCTCGGCGCGCGGGGGGTCGACCTCGCCGACCAGTGCCACCATCTCCAGGTCCTGCATCAGCGGCATCTGGTCGGCGGAGGGGTCGAAGCTGCCGGGTCGAACTCGCGCTGGGCGAACCCGAGGACACGGCGGCCCTGTCCGGCGATCCGCTCGTTCTCGGCGGTCACCCGGGCCCGCATGTCGTCGGTGAGCCGCTCGGTCCGGCCGCCCGGCATCCGCGCGAAGGTCGACCGGTCGAGGATCACGTCCGGTGCGCCCTTGACGTACGCACGCACGACCGGCTTCCCGGCCTCGCCGGGCATCGTGTGGAAGGTGGCCATGAACTTGTAGTCGGAGTCGAAGGGCACGGAGGCGATCCGCGGGTGGTTCTGCCGGAACTCGTCGACGTCGACACCGCCCTTCTCGGCGAGCACGTACAGCGCGGCCTCGGTGGGGTCACCGACCACCTGACCGTCCTGGATGTCGGAGTCGTTGCACAAGCGCGCACGCGAACATCACGTAGTCCAGGTTCGTCTCCGCGTCCCCGGCGGTGCGATGCACGTGGCCGTCGAAGCTGTAGCCCTCGCCGCTGACGGTGTAGTGGTGCGCGACCGTGGTGATCTCACGCACGGTCATCTGGTTCATCGTCAGCGTGCCGGTCTTGTCGGAGTTGATCGCCGAGGTCGAGCCCAGCGTCTCGACCGCCGGCAGCACCTTCATGATCGCGTTCTTCTTGGCCATGTTGACCGACCCCACCGAGAGGATCGTGGTCACCACGGCCGGGAGGGCGTCGGGGATCGACCCGACGGCCAGGGCGACGCCGATGCCGAAGAGGACGGTGAAGGGTCTGCCCCTGCGCCAGACCCATGACCACGATGGCGACGAAGGCGAACAGCGCGGCCCCGATGATGAAGAGGGTGAGCCGGTCCACCTGCTTCGTCAGGGGCGTCTTCTCCGTCGCCTGCCCGGCCAGGATGTCGGCGATGTGACCGACCTCGGAGCCCATCCCGGTCGTGGCGACCAGGATCTCGCCGTGCCCTCGGGTGACGTTGGTGTTCATGAACGCCATGTTGGTGCGGTCGCCGATCGGCACGTCGGCCGTGGCGATGACCTCGGTGCTCTTCTCCACGGCGACGCTCTCGCCGGTCAGGGCGCCCTCCTCGACCTGCAGGGTGGCCGCGACGATCACCCGGCCGTCTGCCGGCACCCGGTCCCCGGCGTCGACGACGACGATGTCACCGGGCACGATCTCGTCGGCCGGGACCTCGATGACCTCCCCGTCCCGCCGTACCTTCGCCACCGCCTTCATCATGGCGCCCGAGCGCTGCGGCGGCCGCCTGGGCCTGGCCCTCCTGGTGATAGGCCAGCCACGCGTTGAACAGCGTCAGCACCGCCAGCCCGATGGCGGTGCCCCACTCGCCGATCAGCACGCTGACGACCGCCGCGACCACGAGCACGATCTGCATGTACTCGCGTGTAGTGCTTCAGGAACTTCTTCCAGACCGGCTCCGCCTTCGTCTCGGCCAGGGCGTTCGGGCCGTAGGTCCCGAGCCGTCGTCCGGGCCTCCTCCGCCGTCAGACCCTGCGCCGGATCGACGTCGAGCCGGGCTCGCGACCTCGTCGGCCGTGAGCGCGTGCCACACGACGGGTCGAGCCTGATCTGGCTGGGCTGCGTCGCGGCGGTCATGGCTTCCTCTTCGATCAGAAGGGCGTCGGGATGTACCGCAGCGGTAGGCGCGGCTCTTGGTAGTCACCGGCCTCCTGACGCTTCGGCAGCTCGACCTCTCTCTCCTCGAGAGGCTCGTAGGGGATGAGGCTCAGCAGGTGGCTGATGACGTTGAGCCGGCCGCGCTTCTTGGAGTCGGTGCGCGCGACGTACCACGGCGCCCAGGCGGTGTCGGTCGCCGCGAACATGGCGTCCCGGGCCCGCGAGTAGTCATACCAGCGGCTGTACGACTCCAGGTCGAGGTCGGACAGCTTCCACACCTTGCGCGGGTCGTGGATACGGCTCTCGATCCGCCGGGTCTGCTCGTCGGCGCCGACCTCGAGCCAGTACTTCACGAGGAGGATGCCGGCGTCGACCATCGCCCTCTCGACGGCGGGGACCTGCTCGAGGAACCTCTCGGTCTGCTCCGGGGTGCAGAACCCCATCACCGGCTCGACCCCGGCGCGGTTGTACCAGCTGCGGTCGAAGATGATGACCTCGCCGGCCGCCGGGAAGTGCTCGACGTACCGCTGCATGTACATCTGCGACTTCTGTCGCTCGGTCGGTGCGGGCAGCGCCACCACGCGGAACACGCGTGGGCTCACCCGCTCGACGATGCGCTTGATCGTGCCGCCCTTGCCGGCGGTGTCCCGCCCCTCGAACACGATGCACACCTTCGCGCCGGTCGCCTTGACCCACTCCTGCATGGCCACCAGCTCGCCCTGGAGCCTCGCCAGCTCGGCCTCGTACTTCTTGCGGCCGAGCTTCGCTCCGACGTCAGGACCATGCCCATCCGGCGAGGCGCCGGTCGGGGTGTGAGCGACAGTCCGGCTCGCCGTGCCCGCACCAGCCTGGTGGTGCTTCTTCTTCTTCGCCTTCTTGCTCATCGCTGGCCTCCGGCCCGGGACGCTGTCTCGTGGGTGCGATCACCGCCTGGCAGTCACCTATCGCACCTTTGTCCAGCACACGCCCCCGGTTGTGCGTCGTCATCACCCCCATGGGGTGAGGTCGCCGACCCCGCCAAACGCGCGCTCGGTAGGCGGCCTCCAACAGCTCGATCAGCCGCGGACGCGGCTGTCGTCTCCTCGGACAATGGAGACAGCCCAACGCCAGCAACCCGGGAGGGGAATCATGGCGGAGCAGGACCAGGCGCCGGCGCGAGTCGTCTTGCGCCGAGCCGACCGTCCCGGCGACCTGGGCTGGGTGGTGATGGCCCACGGCGAGGTCTACGACGAGCAGTTCGGCTGGGACACGGAGTTCGAGGCGCTGGTGGCCAGGGTCGTCGCCGACTACGCCACCGATCACGACCTGGCTCGGGAGGCAGCCTGGATCGCCGAGGTCGACGGGGAACGCGCGGGCTGCATCTTCCTGGTCGCCGGAGACGAACCCGGCGTGGCCAAGCTACGGATCCTGCTGGTCACCCCGACCGCCCGTGGCCTCGGTGTCGGCAGCCGACTGGTCGAGAGATGTCTCGCTTTCGCTCGCGACGCCGGCTACCGACAGGTCACGTTGTGGACCAACGACGTGCTCGTGTCAGCGCGCAGAATCTACGAGAGCTTCGGGTTCGCCCTCACCGAGCAACAGCCGCATCACACCTTCGGCCACGACCTCATCGGCCAGACCTGGAACCTGGAACTTCGCGAAAGCCAACGGGCGGGTAGTGAAGGTGGCGTACTCGTGATTGATGGTGACCGGGCCCGGACTTCATGGACTCGTCATCGACTACGGCCATCGCTCTGTTGAGCCCTGGTCACTCTCGGGTCACCGACGGCTTGTGCGACCGGGGAACTTCGGGCTCGGGCCACCCGGCTGGGTAGGCGTGAACCGTGACCGCTACCGGAGAGGTCACGTCTTGGTCAGGAGCGCGCTTGCAGCCACCCCCCGCTGCGTTGCCGATGAGCAGGTCGTCGACAAACTGCCGCGCCAACCACAAGCCCCTGGACCCCGACATGTGGGGTCGGCGGTAGCCGGTCAGCGGGTCGAGGAGTCCTGGCCCGGAGTCGACGACCTGGCATGTCAGGGTGTCCAGCTCAGTCCAGAGTCTGATGTGCACGGGCCGTCCCCGTCACGAGCCCGTTGACGGCGACCTCGTTCACGGCGACGAGGAACTCGCGGAACGAGTGCTGCGACACGGCGCTTGAGCTACGGGCGCTCGCGTGGAGCGGCCGGAGCAGGGCACCCGCGAGCTCGTCGTGCTGCTTGACGCTGATGGCCACGGACGGCGGGGAGCTGGGTGGGCCGGGCACCTGAGCCAGTAGGTCGCGAGGAACGCCGAAGGGTCGACGTACTCCGGGTTGGCACGGCCCGTCACGCCGTCGCTGATGGTGGAGTGAGTGGCCCTTGCGGCCGTGATCACCGACGCGGGACAGCTCCGGGTGTCGTAGGTGCAGAGTGCTCGGTAGGGGTAGGAGCAGAGGGCTTCGTCCACCGCGGACTCGTACCGAGCCCAGGCGGCTTGCGTCGCCGAGTCGTGGCCCAGTGGCACTGGCCCGGTCACCCAGAAGGCGGTCGGGTCCGGACTCTCGGCCAGCAACTTCTGGTAGCCGAACAAGGCACGGGTCGGCGCAAGGTAGGCGTCCTCGTCGAAGCCGTACGTCAGGTGTGGATGCACGCCGAGCACCTCGCGCATCGTGTCAACCCGGTCCCTCGGGCCGCGGACGACCGCATTGCCGCACCGACGCGAGACCCTGCTTGACGAACGTGCGCGTGCCCTGGACCAGACTCGTCGTCATCGTGGTGGACCAGCAGTCCGTGGCCGTACTCGGGGTGCACGCGGTCTTGCGTCATCACCAAGCACCCTCCATCAGGATGCCTCGAGACCGGTCGAAGGCGAGCAACCGGATGAGACGGTCGAGCGACTGGCCGCGGCGTCCGTAGCCGGACCTGCCCGCCGTGCCTCCGGTAGGCCCCGGTGCCGGCCATGAGCGCCCGCGCTCCCCTGACGTCCAGGAAGTCGAGCCCGCTCAGGTCCACGACGAACGAGTCGCGGTCAGTCGCCGCTGTCGCCGCCTGGAGCAGCGCGCGCAGGATGTCGTGGTTCGACGCGTCGACCTCTCCAGAGACAGCGAGGCCGCCCTGGGACCGGCGCAGCCTGGAACCACCGCCCCTCAGTCCCGAAGCGTGCACCGAGCTGACAGGTCCGAGGACCTCGATCGACTCGCGTGCCGGGTACTGGCACATCACGGACACAGGTAGTGACTGGCAAAGCCGGTCGGTCGTGCGCTCGAAATCGGCGTGCCGGTTTCGTGGCATGACCGACCAGGCAGTCGTCGCTTCCGCCGACCAGCGCACCGAGGGATAGCCCTGCCGCAGTGCGTCCTCGACAACGCTCGCCTGCCAGAGAGGGTCGTAGGCCCGTGCGGTCCGCCGGGACGACTGGATCTGGCCGCGTTCGACTGCCTCGCCGGCGTCCGGCTGATCCTGGAGCAACCCCGACAGCGATCGGGCGGACAATTCGTCCGGCGGCTCGATGTAGAGGATCTCGGCGCCGAGCTCGAGCCCACGCCGAAGCCACGCGGCGACGCCCGTACGTCGATACGACTCCTCGTAGTACAGCAGCAGGACGTGCCCCTCATCGCCCGGTCGCTGATCGAGCTGTTTCACGGTGAAAACGTACGCCTCGCGTAGGTGCGTGGATCTCCGCGACGGTCGCGGTCTGGACAAGCACCGCAGCCCAGGGCGCAGTCATAACGCCTTCGGAGAGTGTGGATGATCGAGTACCCCAGCGTCACGCCCGCGAGCGGCCGTGCGGGTACGCCAGGGTCGAACGGGCGATCACTTCGTGGCGGCCTGCCGCGCGCGGTAGGCCGCCACGGCGTTGCTCGGTCGCGCAGAGCGTGCTACAGAAACGGCGCGACCGGTTGCGGGACAGGTCGGCGACGACCCCCTGCACTCGTCGTCCGCGCACACACCGAGACGGGACAGTTCGCCCGCGCGGATGACGTCGATCATCGCCATCCCGGTCTCGACCTTGATCCGGGTGATCAGGTCGGAGTCCGAAGGCACTGCGTGCACGTGCCAGTCGAACCCGTCGTGCCGCACCAGCTGGGGAACCGCCTGTGCCTCGACGAGCATCTGGTTGACCAGCTCCACGGTCCGCTCCAGGTCGCTGGTGAGGAGCCTCGAGGAGCAGTGGTCGGAGCTCCCGGACCGCCTCGGCAGCTCGGCCCGTGTGCCGTCGCGGCGACCGGTGTACGCGTAGGTGCCGAACCAGTTGTCGAGCTGCTCGACCGTGGTCAGCGTGTCCGGTGGCACTCCGCTGTTGGCCAACCACACAGCGGCCTGCAACGCCTCCGTGGTGTCATGTGCAAAAACCACGTTGACATGTTACATCCTCGGAGTTAGCGTCATTGGTCATGGAGATGTTTGCCAATGACGCTGGGTTGGGGGCGGGGACGCTCGGCGTGACGATGCGCTCCCGGACGGTCTCTGGGCTCGGCCTGGCGGTGCTGTCGGCCGCGTCCTTCGGGATGTCCGGTGCACTGGCCAGTGGACTGCTCGACACGGGGTGGAGTCCGGGCGCGATCGTTCTGGTCCGCATGGGTCTGGCGGCGTTCGTGGTCGTCCCGTTCGGGCTCCGTGCGTTGGGTGGCCGCTGGTCGCTGCTCCGCCGCAACGCCCGGCTGGTGGTGACATACGGGATCCTGGCCGTCGTCGCGGCACAGTTCTGCTACTTCTCCGCGGTCTCGTACATGCCCGTCGCGCCGGCCCTGCTCATCGAGTACACCGCGCCCGCCGCGGTCGTCGGCTGGCTCTGGCTTCGACAGGGCCAGCGGCCGGGGCTGGTTACGCTCCTCGGTGCCTTCCTGGCCGCCCTGGGCCTGGTGCTGGTCCTCGATCTGCTGACCGGCGCCGACATCAGTCTCCACGGGGTGGCGTGGGCTCTCGGCGCCATGGTCGGCGCCGCTAGCTACTTCGTGATCTCTGCCGACGAGAGCAACGGGCTGCCTCCCCTCGTGCTCGCCGCCGGAGGGCTGTTGGTGGGCACCGTCGCTCTCGCACTGCTCGGCCTGACCGGTGTCCTGCCGATGCACGCCGCCACTGCGGCCACCGACTACGCCGGCCGGACCGTCGCATGGTGGACGCCGCTGCTCGTCCTCGGGCTGGTCACCGCCGCGCTGGCGTACACAGCCGGCATCGGGGCCGGGCGCCGGCTGGGGTCCCGGCTGGCGTCGTTCGTGGCTCTGCTCGAGGTGCTCGCCGCCGTGGCTTTCGCGTGGCTGCTGCTGGAACAGCTGCCGCGGCCCGTGCAGCTGCTGGGCAGCCTGCTCATCCTCGCCGGCGTCGTCGCGGTCAAGCTCGGCGAGCGGACCGGGGTCCGCCAGGAGCCCGCCGCCACCTGACCAGCACGGCTGCCCTGGACCGGGCAGAGCCACGCAGTTGTCTGAACACGGCTGTCCCGACCGGTCAAGGCGCCTCCGCAGTCGGGAGCCCCGACCACGAAGCGGCGACCGACAATCCATCCGCAACGACATGCAAGCGGCGTGCCACGGACGCGCCGTGACGCCGCCGGGCCCAACGACAGCGCGTCGGAACGTCCTGCCGCAGACAGGTAAAGCGAGGGCGGTGGCCAGGACGCACGAAAGCCCAGGTCAACGGGGGATATGACCTGGGCTTTCGCAAGCGCGCCTGAAGGGATTCGAACCCCTAACCTTCTGATCCGTAGTCAGATGCTCTATCCGTTGAGCTACAGGCGCCGGAACCTCGGACACTTTAGCCTGCACCCCGCGCGGGGGTGAAATCGCCTCAGACCGATGCGGCGGACGTCACGAAAAGTGCGGAGCAGGTCGACCAGGTCGCGCAGGCGGCGACGGGGGCTTCGTCGACGCGCTGAACCGCATCACCACGATCGCGGCGGTCATCGCGCTGGTCGCGGGCGTGCTGTGCCTGGTGCTGATCCGGGTGCCGGGCCGGCTCCGCGGCCGGAGGGCGACGTGGCTCAGGAGACCAGCAGCCGGATCCCCACCGCGTAGCCGAACACCACGACGAGGGCCCGGAACACCGCCGGCGGCAGCCGGCGTCCGAGGTGGGCGCCGAGCCAGCCGCCGACCACCGAGCCCACGGCCAGCAGGCCGACCACGGTCCAGTCGAGCGGTGCGAAGAACACGAACACGACCGTCGCGGCGAGGTTCGCGGACAGCACCGCGACGTTCTTGAGGCCGTTGACGGCGCGGAGGTCCACGTCGAGCCCGAGCGCGAGGAACGCGACGAGCAGCACCCCCTGCGCGGCTCCGAAGTAGCCGCCGTAGACCCCGACCAGCGTCGACAGCCCCGTGAGGCCGGGCCCCATGCGCTCCCGGTAGGACAGGACGACGCCGCGGCTGGCCGCCCGGCGCTTCACCGCCGCGGAGATGAAGGGGCCGAGGCCGACGAGCGTCGCCGACACCAGCACCAGGAACGGCACCACGGCGTCGAACGCGCCGGGTGGCAGCGCGAGCAGCAGCGCGCCGCCGAGCAGCGCCCCGATCGCGCTGGTGATCGCGACCCGGACGACGAGGTGCCGGTGGCCGGCCAGCTCGCGGCGGAAGCCGAGGGCGCCGGTCAGTCCGCCGGGGATGAGTCCGACGTTGTTGCAGACGTTCGCGACGAGCGGTGACAGCCCGGCGCCGATGAGGATCGGGAAGCTCACCAGCGAGCCCGCCCCGACCGCGGTGAGCACGAAGCCGGCCCCGAAGCCGGCCGCGAGCACGGCCACCACGAACGACAGGTCCACGCCGCCGCCCGTCAGTCGCGGAGCAGCGCGACGTCGCTGACCCGCTCGACGTGGTCGGTCATGGCCGCGGTGGCGCCGGCGGCGTCCCGGTCGCGGATGGCCGCGGCGATCCGGCGGTGCCCGGCCAGCGACTCGGCCGGCCGGTCCGGCTGGGAGAGCGACTCGATGCGGGTCTCCTTGACCAGGTCGCTGATCTCGCCCATCAGTCGCTGCAGCAGTGCGGAGTGCCCGGCCGTCGTGACCGCGGCGTGGAACAGCTCGTCGCCCGTGACCCCGCGACCGCCGGCCTCGATGTCGGCGGCCATCACCGCGAGCGCCTCGTCGATGCGGGCGAGGTCCTCCTCGGTCCGGCGTACGGCGGCCAGCCCGGCCAGCTTGGACTCGAGGGCCTCCCGGGCCTCGATGATGTCGGGGAGCCGCTGCGCGTGCCGGCGCAGGGCCTCGACCACCTTCGACGTACCGGAGGACTCGACGAGCACCGCGCCGTCGCCGTGCCGGACCGCGACCACGCCGACGACCTCCATCGCCACCAGCGCCTGGCTGACCGTGGCGCGGCTGACCCCGAGCCGGGTGGCCAGCTCGCGCTCGGGCGGCAGCCGGTCGCCGACCTGCAGGCCGGACTCGCGGACCCAGTCGAGGATCTGCTGCGCGACCTGCTCGTAGAGCCGCGGCCGCGTCACCGGGCGCAGCGGGCTCGTCGGTCGGTCGGCGGGCGTCACCGTCCCAGTCTATTGACAGCGGGCCCGGTGGCCTATTGGCTAGGCCACTGAGCCATGTGACCGCGCTCACTCTCTCGGACGTCAGGACCTGTCATGTCCCCTGAATGGGTATCCATCCTCGCCCTGGTCGCGCTCTTCGCGATCGGCACCGTGCTGCCGATCAACATGGGCGCCCTCGCCTTCGTCGCCGCCTGGCTGGTCGGCATGTACTCCCTCGGCCTCGACGAGAAGGAGATCATCGCCGGCATCAGCGGGGACCTGATCCTCACCCTGGTCGGCGTCACCTACCTGTTCGCGATCGCCAGGAACAACGGCACCGTGGACCTGATCGTGCGCAAGGCGGTGCAGGCCGTCGGGGGACGCGTCGTGCTGATCCCGTGGGTGATGTTCGCGGTGACCGGGGTGCTCACCGCCATCGGCGCGGCCAGCCCCGCCGCCTGCGCCATCGTCGGCCCGATCGCGCTCGGTTTCGCCGGCCGCTACAAGATCAACCCGCTGCTGATGGGCATGTTCGTCGTGCACGGCGCCCAGGCCGGCGGGTTCTCGCCGATCAGCATCTACGGCACCATCACCAACTCGGTGATGCGCGACAAGGACCTCCCGGTCAGCGAGGTCGGCCTGTTCCTGGCCAGCCTGCTGGTGAACCTCGCGATCGCCGTCGTGCTGTTCCTCGTGCTCGGCGGACGCCAGCTCGCGTCCCGCCGGATCGACGCCGACGAGCCCGTCGAGGACGTCGAGGACGAGCCGTCCGGCGGTGTCGGGGGTACGTCGACCGCGACCCGCACCGGGCCGGGCACGGCCACGGCCACAGCCACCAGGACCGAGCCGGGCACCGCCACCGGGGTCCGCACCGACCAGGTCGTCACGCTGGTCGCCTTCCTGGCGGTGGCCCTGGTCGCGCTCGTCTTCGACCGCAACATCGGCTTCGCCGCGATCACCGCGGCCGTCGTCCTCACCGCGCTGTTCCCGCAGCAGCAGAAGGGTGCCGTCTCGCAGATCGCCTGGGCCACGGTCCTGCTGGTGGCGGGCGTCAGCACCTTCGCCACGATCCTGGAGGCGGCCGGTGTCTCGGAGTTCGTCGGCGGCTGGGCCGCCGGGCTCGGCGCGGCCGCTCTCGGTGCGCTGATCCTGTGCTACCTCGGCGGTGTGGTCTCAGCGTTCGCGTCGTCCACGGCGCTGCTGCCGATCATCATCCCGATCGCGATCCCGCTCGTGACCCAGGGCAACATCAGCGCGGTCGGGCTGGTCGCGGCGCTGGCGGTGTCCTCGACGATCGTGGACGTCAGCCCGTTCTCCACCAACGGCGCGCTGATGCTCGCGAACCGGCCGGACACCATCTCCGAGGAGAAGTTCTACAAGCAGATCCTGGGCTACTCGGCGATCGTCGTGGCCGTCGGCCCGCTGCTCGTCTGGGCCGCGGTCGTCCTGCCGGGCTGGGGCGCATGACCCGCGGGCCGCTCGACGGAATCCTCGTCGTCGACCTGTCCCGGGCGCTGGCCGGTCCGCACGCCACGATGATGCTCGGCGACCTGGGGGCGCGCGTGGTCAAGGTCGAGGTGCCCGGGTCCGGCGACGACACCCGCGGCTGGGGACCGCCGTTCGTCAGCCCGCCCGGCGAGGAGGCGGTCCGCGAGTCGACGTACTTCCTGTCGGCGAACCGCAACAAGGAGTCGGTCACCCTCGACCTCAAGACCGACGACGACCGGGCGGTGCTGCTCGACCTCGTCCGCCGCGCCGACGTGCTGGTCGAGAACTTCCGCACCGGCGTCCTCGACCGGCTCGGGCTCGGCTTCGAGACGCTCCAGGAGCTCAACCCGCGCCTGGTCGTCCTCTCGATCACGGGCTTCGGCCACGACGGCCCCGAGGGCGGCCGCGCCGGCTACGACCAGATCGCGCAGGGCGAGGCCGGCCTGATGTCCTTCACCGGGTCCGGACCCGACGACCCGCAGAAGGTCGGGGTGCCGATCTCCGACCTGCTGGCCGGCATGTACGGCGCGTACGGCGTCCTGGCCGCCCTGCTGGAGCGGGAGCGGACCGGCGAGGGGACGGTCGTGCGCACGTCGCTGCTGGCCGCGACCGTCGGGGTGCACGCCTACCAGGGCACCCGGTGGACCGTGGCCGGGGAGGTGGGCCGCGCGCAGGGCAACCACCACCCGTCCATCGCGCCCTACGGCCTGTTCCACTGCGCCGACGGCACCGTGCAGATCGCGCTGGGCAGCGAGAACCTGTGGCGGCGCTTCTGCGCCGGCTTCGACCTCGACCCCGACACCGCGGGGCTGGCGACCAACTCCGAGCGGGTCGCCCACCGGGAGCGGACCATCGCGTTCGTCGAGGAGGCCTTCGCGGACTGGCAGGCCGGGCCGCTGCTCGCCCGTCTCGCCGAGGTCGGCGTGCCGGCGGGCAAGGTGCGGTCGGTCGACGAGGTCTACGCCTGGGACCAGGTGGCCAGCCAGGGCCTGCAGATCGACGTCGAGCACGCCACGCTCGGCCGGCTCACGCTGCCCGGTCCGCCGCTGCGGTTCTTCGACCGGCAGGGGAGCGAGGTGACCCGCGACCGGCACGACGCGCCCCCGACGCTCGACGAGCACGGGGACGCGGTGCGGCAGTGGCTCAGAGGGCCTGCCTCGCCTTCCGGGCCCGACGACGGTCGCTGACCAGCGCGAGCGTGTTGAGCGCGGCCCAGCCGAAGGTCACGCCGAGCACCTTCTGCCGGGTCGCGTCGTCCTTGGCCCGGGTGGCCAGGATCAGGCCGTCCGAGATGTCGCAGGCGATCCGGATGGCCATCGCGGCGGAGATCGTCTTCTCGGAGCGGCCGAGCAGGCCGACCGTGCTGATGGTCGAGGTCGCGGGCGCCGTACGTCGTGGCGAGCAGGTCGTAGTCGTCGGCGTGCTTCGGGTCCACGGCGTCGCCGAGGTGCCGCGGGTTGGCCAGCGCGTAGACGCCGTAGGTGGCGGTGGCGGTGGACATCAGGCGGCTCAGGGGGAAGCTCATGTCCTTCTACCTACCCGAAGCGGTCGGGCTCATCCCACGGGCTGGTAGGGCGTCAGCGTGAGCAGGTGCACGGTGTCGTTGCGGCAGCCGGTGCTGCCCTGGGCGACGTAGGCCGCGTGCGTCTCGTTCGGCGGGTAGACCCGGAAGCCCTCGGCCGGCGCGGGGTCGCACTTCGACGGCGAGTAGTTCTCGGCGTTCGTGACGCGCAGCGTCGCCGCGGCCCGGCCGTCCGGCTGCAGGGTGATCGCCCGCACCTTGCCGGGCTCGGTCCGGTCCGCGGGTGCGCCGATCTGCGTGCCGTTGCCGTCGCCGACCAGCGAGACGCCGCCGAACCCGCCGGTGCGGCACACGTGGCCGGAGGTGTTGGTGAGGGTGAGCTCGTAGTACGTCGACCCGGCCGCCCCCTCGCCGCCCGTGAGCGACGACGCGGAGGTCCTTCGATGGTGCAGCGGGCCGGGCCGCTGGGCGTCGGGGCCGCGCTCGACGAGGAGGCCGTGTGCTTCGTCGCGGCGTGCGAGTGCGTGCTCGTCGGCGGCGACGTCGTGCCGGCCGAGGTGTTCGACGGGGAGCCGCCGCATCCCGCGATCACGGCCAGGCCGGCGGTCACGGCGAGCAGCCGCAGTGTGTGCATGCGTCCAGTATTCGACACGTCACAGCCGGAACACCGCGTCAGGCCGGGCGTGTTGGGTACCACGAACGACGAGCCGTCCGCGACACAGAAGGAGTTCCATGTCCGTCGTACCGAACCTCACCCTCAACAACGGCGTCGAGATCCCGCAGCTCGGCTTCGGGGTGTTCCAGATCGACCCGAAGGAGACCAAGGACGCGACGCTCGCGGCCCTCGAGGTCGGCTACCGGCACATCGACACCGCCGAGATGTACGGCAACGAGAAGGAGGTCGGCGAGGCCGTCCGCGCCTCCGGCATCGACCGCGACGACGTCTTCGTCACCAGCAAGCTCAACAACAGCTTCCACGCGTACGACGACGCGCTGGCCGCCTTCGACCAGACGCTGAAGGACCTCGACCTCGGGTACCTCGACCTGTTCCTCGTGCACTGGCCGCTGCCCACCGTCGGCGACTTCGTCGAGACCTGGAAGGCGATGGAGGAGATCTACGCCGGCGGCCGGGTCCGCGCGATCGGCGTCTCCAACTTCCAGCCGACCCACCTGCGCCGGATCCACGGCGAGACCAACGTGACGCCGGCCGTGAACCAGATCGAGGTGCACCCCTACCTCGCCAACGACGAGGTGCGCGCGTTCGACGCCGAGCACGGCATCGCCACCGAGGCCTGGTCGCCGATCGCGCAGGGCAAGGTGCTCGACGACCCGACGATCGTGCGGATCGCGGAGAACCTCGGCAAGACACCCGCGCAGGTCACCCTGCGCTGGCACCTGCAGCGCGGCGACATCGTCTTCCCGAAGTCGGTGACCCGCTCGCGCGTGGAGGAGAACTTCGCGCTGTTCGACTTCGAGCTCTCCGGCACCGACATGGACGACATCACCGGTCTCGACCGCGGGGAGCGCACCGGACCCGACCCGGACACGTTCGACTACGTGCCGAGCTGATCCCTGCCGCTGGTTGAGCTGGGCGGCTCGTTGGCTGAGGTGCCCGAGCCGCAAGGGCCTCGAACCTCTGTGCCCGAGGCTGGGAGGTTGCGAGGCTCGCTCCGCTCGCACCTCAACCAGCGGCGACGACGACCTTCGTGCCGGTCGACGCGAAGTCCCAGACCCGGTCGGCCATCCGCCGGCTCAGCCGGATGCAGCCGTGCGACTCACGCTCGTCGGTGCCGAGCAGGTGGTCGGGGTGGATCTGGGCGAGCGTGGAGCGGTACTGCGGGATCTGGTGGAAGCCGACCCCGCACGGCGCGAACCGCGTGAAGTCGTGCAGCCGCAGGCGGCCGCTGGCGTCGGTGTTGTTGCGGATCTTCGCCGGCCGCCCGCACTTCGAGCCCGAGGAGTAGGTCCCCGGCCGGAGGTGGCGCGGGTTGTCGACGATCCCGCCCTGTGCCACCACGCTGCCGTCGGCGCGCACCAGCCACACGTAGTTCTGCCGCTGGCTGATCACGATGCGGCGTCCCGACGAGCCCCCGGGCACGGGCCGCTTGTCGCAGCGACACCGGCGCATCGCCGTACATCCTGGTGCGCGTGCGGTCGCTCAGCCGGCCGGTCTGTGCCAGGTGGTTGGCGGCCTGGAAGCGGATCACCGCCGTCCGCGTCCACGTGCCGCCGTGCCCGTCGGCGGGGCCGGCGTTGCAGCCGAGCGCGTTCAGCCGGCGCTGGGCCTTCTGGACGCCTTCGCTCGCGTGCCCGGGTGAGCCGACCAGGACGGTCGCCGTGAGGGCGAGCAGGACGACCGCGGTACGTCGGAGCGGGTGCATGGCGTCACCGTAGGGGAGTCCGCGTCTCGTAGTCTCCGGACATGCCCGAGCCCACCCGCCCCGCACCGCGCCGCGCGTTGATCGGGCGGCCCGGGCCGTTGACGATCGGCATCGACATCGGCGGCACGAAGGTGCTCGGCGGCGTGGTCGACTCGTTCGGCACCGTGCTGACCGTCCGTCGCCGGGCCACGCCCGGCCGCAGCGTCCGCGCGGTCGAGGACACGATCGTCGAGCTGGTCGACGAGCTCGAGCGCGGAGCACGACGTGGCGGCGGTCGGCATCGGCGCGGCCGGGTTCGTCGACGCGGCCCGCGCCACCGTGATGTTCTCGCCGCACCTGGCCTGGCGCGACGAGCCGCTCCGCGAGGCGCTGATGCGCCGGATCAAGGTGCCGGTCGTCGTCGACAACGACGCCAACACCGCCGCGCTCGCGGAGTGCCGGTTCGGTGCCGGGGTGGGCCACCGCTACGTCTTGTGCATCACCCTCGGCACCGGCATCGGCGGCGCGTTCGTCATCGACAACCGGGTCTTCCGCGGCCAGCACGGGATGGCCGGCGAGTTCGGGCACATGCAGGTGGTGCCGGACGGCCACCGCTGCGAGTGCGGCAACCGCGGGCTGCTGGGAGCAGTACGCCTCCGGCAACGCGCTGGTCCGCGACGCCCGTGAGCTGGTGCTGGCGAACTCGCCCGTCGGCGCACGGACCTCAAGGCCCGCATCGACGGCGACGTCACGCCGGCTCACCGGCCCGTTGGTCACCGAGGCCGCGCAGGCCGGTGACCCGCTGGCCGTCGAGCTGCTCACCGACATCGGCACCTGGCTCGGCGTCGGGCTGGCCGGGATGGCGGCGGCGTTCGACCCCGGCGCGATCGTCGTCGGCGGCGGGGTCTCCGCGGCCGGCGAGCTGCTGCTCGGGCCGACCCGGCAGGCGTTCGCGCGGACCCTGGTAGGACGCGGGTACCGCGCCGAGCCGTCATCACCGCCGCGGCCCTCGGGCCGGACGCCGGCTTCGTCGGCGCCGCGGACATGGCCCGGTCCGCCGCGCGCCGGTCCCGTCGTCGGCGTCGTCGTCGCCGGGAGCGGTCGCTGTTCAACCGGTAGGCCGACCCCGCGGATCGACGTACCCAGGAGAACTGGCACAGACCCAGCGTTGCAACGTCGGGGGTGTGCCGGTTGCCAGCGGACCCAGGGATCTGGCAGCCGTCAGTCGAAGGTGATGACCACCTTGCCGGCGGTGCCGGAGTCGGCGAGGGCGTAGGCGAGGGCGGCGTCGTCGAGGGAGAACCGGTCGGTGACGACGACCTCGGGGTGCAGCCGCCAGCGGTCGAGGTGGCCGAGCAGGTCCTCCATGTGCCCGATCGACGTGACCCACGAGCCGTGCAGCGTGACCTGCTTGTGGATCATCGTCTGCGACACGTCGAAGCCGACGGTGCCGCCCTCGCCGACGAAGGCGCAGCGGCCCCAGGTCGCGGTGCTGGTCAGGGCGAGCAGCCGGGCGGCCGGGTGGCCGGAGGCGTCGAGGGTGGCCGAGTAGCCGCCGGGGACGGCGGCCCGGACCCGGTCCTCGTCGTCGGCGGCGAAGGCCTCGTCGACCAGGCCCAGCGTCAGCGCGATGCCACGGCGCTCCGGGGACACGTCGGTGCCGACGACCGGCCCGGCGCCCATCGCCTTCGCGAGCATCGCCGCGGCCAGGCCGACCGGTCCGAGGCCGGTCACCAGCAGGGCGTCCCGGCCGGAGACGTCGAGCCGGAGCAGCGCCTCGTAGGCGGTGCCGAACCCGCACGAGACGAGCGCCCCGTCGACGTACGACAGGGAGTCGGGGAGCGGCAGGCAGGTGGCCTCCTCGGCGAGGAGGTAGTCGGCGTGGCCGCCGTCGCGCTGCCAGCCGTAGGCCGCTCGGGACGGGTCGGTGCAGCCGATCAGGTAGCCGCGGCGGCACTGCTCGCAGACCCCGCAGCCGCTGATGTGGTAGACGACGACCCGGTCTCCTTCACGGAGCCTGCGGCAGCCCGGGCCGACCGCGACGACCTGGCCGCAGGGCTCATGACCGGCGACGACGCCCTGGTAGGCCTCGGGCCCGTGGCCGAGGTGCTCGCGGTAGATCGCCCGGATGTCGCTGCCGCAGATCGACGACGCCTTCATCGCCAGCAGCACCTGGCCCTGCCCCGGGGTGGGCACCTCGCGCATCACGTGCTCGACCGAGCTGTCGCCGGGCAGCACGATGCCGTGCATCGTGCGGGGGAGGGCGGTCGACGTGCTCACGAACCGCGCTCCCAGGCCTCGAGCGTGGCCCGGGCGCCCTGCTCGTGCAGCGAGTCGAGCGCTGCGACGTACTCCTTGGTGAACCGCTCGTCCTTCGACCAGGTCGCCGAACAGGTCCGGGTCGCGGAGGAACGCGACCCGGTCGCCGCCCTGCGCGGCGGCCCGCTGCATCACCGCGTCCTTGCGGCGGTCGACGATCTCGATCGGCTGACCGTCCTCGTCGACGCCCTCGGCGTAGCGGGCCCACGCCGCCACCACCAGCGCGGAGCGGCGCACCGGCCCGCCGCGCTCGAGCTCCGCACGGATCACCGGCACCAGCCACTTCGGGATCCGGTCGGAGCTCTCGGCGCACAGCCGGGCCAGGGTGTCCTTGATCTCGGGGTTGGCGAACCGCTCGATCAGCTGGTGCTTGTACGCCGCCAGGTCAACGCCCGGCACCGGCGCGAGGGTCGGCGTCGCCTCCTCGTCCATGTAGCCGAGCAGGAAGCCGGTGAACAACGGGTCGCTGCACACCTCGTGCGCGTAGCGGTACCCGGACAGGTAGCCGAGGTAGCACAGGGCCTGGTGGCTCGCGTTGAGCAGCCGCAGCTTCATCAGCTCGTAGGGCTCGACGTCGGGCACCAGCTGGACCCCCACCTCGTCGAACGCCGGCCGACCGGTCGGGAACCTGTCCTCGAGCGCCCACTGGGTGAACGGCTCGCACACCACCGGCCACTCGTCCTCGACGCCGAACGCGTCGGCCAGCGTGGCCCGGTCGTGGTCGGTGGTGACCGGCGTGATCCGGTCGACCATGCAGTTCGGGAACGTCACCCGCTCCTCGATCCAGGCCGCGAGGTCCGCGTCCTTGAGCCGCGCGAACGCGCCGATCATCTTGTGCGCGACCTCGCCGTTGCCCTGGATGTTGTCGCACGACATCACCGTGAACGGCTCGACGCCGGCCGCGCGGCGGCGGGCCAGCGCCTCGGTGACGAAGCCGAACATCGTCGTCGGCACGGCCCCGTCGGCGAGGTCCGCCTGGATGGCCGGGTCGTCGGCGTCGAACTCGCCGGTGGCCTGGTTGACGTGGTAGCCGCCCTCGGTGACGGTCAGCGACACGATCCGCACCGCCGGGTCGGCCATCCGGGTCAGCACCGCCTCCGGGTCGTCCGGGGCGAACAGGAAGTCCACGATCGACCCGATCACCCGGGGGTGCATCGTGCCGTCGGAGTCCTTGACCACCAGCGTGTAGAGGTTGTCCTGCGCCGCCAGCGCGTCGCGCATCCGGACGTCGCCCGGGAGCACGCCGACACCGGTGATGCCCCAGTCGAATGCCTTTCCGCGGTTCATCAGCGAGTCGACGTACATCGCCTGGTGCGCGCGGTGGAAGCCGCCCACACCGAAGTGCACGATGCCGGTGGTCACCTGGCTCCGGTCGTACGACGGGACCGCGACCCGGTCACCGAGGCCGCCGACGGCCGCTGTGTTGAGCTGCGTCATGAGTTCCCTCTCGTTCGATGTCTCGGTCGATGTCTCGGTCGATGTCTCAGTCGACGGTGACGAGCACGTCGGCGGTCGGACGGGTCCGGGCCACCAGGTCGGCGTTGGCCTGGTCGGAGACCGCCGTCCAGCGTTCCGCCAGGTCCGGCGGCTTGCCGTGCGCGACGTGCCGGGCGACGAGCCGCTCGACGCGGCGCCGCTCGTCGCCCTCCACGAACCACGCCTCGTCCAGCAGCGGCCGCACGTCGGCCCACCCCGGGCCGTCGTGCAGCAGGTAGTTGCCCTCGGTGACCACCAGCCGGTGCTCGGGGCGGACGGCGATCGCGCCGGCGACGGACTCCTCGCGCGAACGGTCGAACTCGGGGGCGTACACGACGTGGTCCGTCTCGCTGCGCAGGCGACGCAGCAGGGCGACGTACCCCGCCACGTCGAAGGTCTCGGGCGCCCCCTTGCGGTCCCCGAGCCCGAGCCGTGCGAGCTCGTCGTCGTGCAGGTGGAACCCGTCCATCGGCACCACCACGGCGGCCGGTCCCAGGCAGGCGACCAGCCGCGTGGCCAGCGTCGACTTGCCGGCCCCGGGCGCTCCGCAGATTCCCAGCACCGCGCGCCCGCCGGACATCAGGCGGTGGGCCCGCGCGAGCAGGTGCTCCTCGAGCCGGGCGTCGGCGTCGGTGCTCATGACGCCGGCCGGACGACGGGCTTCACCGTGCGCGCGTCGGTGCGCGCGGCGGTCAGGGCATCGCGCACCTGGTCGAGGCCGTAGTGGCCGGTGACCAGCCGGTCGAGCTGGACCCGGCCGGACGCCGCCAGCGCGATCGCCGCCGGCCAGGTGTGCGCGTAGCGGAAGGTGCCGGTCACGGTGAGCTCGCGCTCCTGGATCCGGCTGACCGGCAGGGTCATCTCGTCGCCTCCCATGCCGACGAGGACGACGCGGCCGGCCGGTGCCACGGCACGCATCGCGTCCGCGGTGGCCGGCGGGTGACCCGAGCACTCCAGGAGTACGTCGACCGGCAGCCCCGACGTGGAGACCGGGGAGGCGGACACGTCGAGCGTGTCGGTGGCGCCGAGCTCACGCAGCCAGTGCCAGCCGGTGCGGGTTCACGTCGGTGACGGTGACGGAGGCCGCACCCAGGGCGAGGGCTGCCTGCATGGCCACCAGCCCGACCGGGCCGGCGCCCGTCACGAGCACCCGCGTGCCCGCGCCGACCTCGCCCTTGCGGCACGCCCACAACCCGACCGACAGCGGCTCGAGCAGGGCGGCCGCGTCGTCGCTGAGCGAGTCCGGCACGGGATGCGCGAACTGCTCGTGCACCGTGACCAGCTCGGCGAACGCCCCGTCGATCGGCGGCGTCGCGTAGAACCGCATGTCCTCGCAGAGGTTGTAGCGGCCGGCCAGGCACTGCTCGCAGGAGAAGTCGGGAACGCCCGGCTCGACCGAGACCCGCTGCCCCACGGCCAGCCGGGTCACCGAGGCACCCACCTCGACGACGACGCCGGACGCCTCGTGGCCGAGCACCAGCGGGGCCTCGACGACGTGGCTGCCGATCCGGCCGTGCTCGAAGTAGTGCACGTCCGAACCGCACACCCCCACCGACGCCACCTGCACCAGCACGTCATGGGGACCCGGCACCGGAGCGGGACGGTCCTCGACGACCAGGTCCCCGGCTCCCCGGAGCACGCTCACACGCATCTCATGCCCTCTCGTTCGGGAGTGGTCTCGACAGGCTCGACCACCCGTTGTCGTGTCGACCACCCGTTGTCGTCGGGACCACCCGAGTGGTCCCGACAGGCTCGACCCACCGCGGCGACTACTTCACCGCGCCGAGCGACAGGCCACGGACCAGCTTGTCCTGGGCGGCGAACCCGGCGATCAGCACCGGCAGGGACACCAGCGTCGCAGCGGCGCACAGCTTGGCGAGGAACAGGCCCTGGCTGGAGATGAAGCCGACCAGGAAGATCGGCGCCGTCGAGGCCCGGGTCGCGGTGAGGTTCACCGCGAACATGAACTCGTTCCAGCTGAAGATGAAGCAGATCAGGCTGGTCGCGGCCAGGCCGGGTGCGGTCATCGGCACGACGATGCTGGCCAGCGTGCGGATCAGGCTGGCGCCGTCCACCTGGGCGGCCTCGAGCACCTCCTTGGGCACCTCGGCGAGGAACGACTGCATCATCCAGATCGCGATCGGCAGGTTCATCGAGGTGTACAGGAAGACCAGCGTGTAGACGTTGTCGAGCATCCCCACCTGCTTGACGATCAGGTAGATCGGCAGCAGCGCCGCGATCGGCGGCAGGAACTTCGTGGACAGGAAGAAGAACATCACGTCGGTCCACTTCTCCACCGGCTTGATGGAGAGGGCGTAGGCCGCCGGCACCGCGAGCAGGAGCACGAAGATCACGGACACGACGCTCGCCGTGATCGAGTTGATGAGGAACGTACGCGACGCCTCGGTTGAAGACCGCCACGTAGTTCTCGAGCGTCAGGCCCGCGAAGATCGACGGCGGGTTGGTCGCGGCGTCGGACTCCTGGTGCAGCGAGGTCAGCACCATCCAGGCGACCGGGGTGAAGAACAGGAGCGTCAGCAGCCAGGCCAGGATCGCCCACCCGGGGCCCGCGGTGGCGGCGGTGTCGTCCTTGACCTTGCGACGACGGCGTCTCTGGACCGCCGCCTGGTCCTCGGGCGCGAACGGGTTCCGTTCGGTGTCAGCGGTGGTGCTCATCGGGAGGCCTCCTCGGTGAAGAGCATTCGGCGGAGTGTTCGGAGGGCGCGGGTCTGAGTGCTCATCGCGAGGTCTCCTCCGTGAACAGGGACGAGATGGTGCGCAAGGCGAAGGTGGCCACGACGATCGTGCCGATGACCACCACGACCCCGGCGGCCGCGGCCTCGCCGTACTCGTACTTGCGGAACATCGTCAGGTAGATCTCGTAGGGCAGGTTCGTCGTGGCCGACCCGGGCCCGCCCTGGGTGATCGTGAAGATCTGGTCGAAGGTCTGCAGGACGTAGATCGAGCCCAGCAGGGCCGAGAGCTCGATGTACTGCCGCAGGTGCGGCAGCGTGACGAAGCGGAAGGTCTGGAGGCCGTCGGCGCGGTCGATCTTCGCCGCCTCGAGCACGTCACCGGGCTGCGACTGCAGGCCGGCCAGCAGGATCAGCATCATGAAGGGCGTCCACTGCCAGACGAGGGCCGCGATGACCGCTGGCATCGGGAAGGCCGAGACCCAGTCGACGGTCGGGCCCTCCTGGGCGCCGAAGAGCTGCCAGATCCAGTTCAGGACACCGTTGAACAGGCCGTAGTCGGGGTTGTAGAGCGCGTGCTTCCACAGCAGCGCCGAGGCCACCGGCATCACCAGGAACGGCGCGATGAGCAACGTGCGGGCCAGGCCGCGACCGGGGAACTTCCGGTCCAGGAGGACCGCCAGGGCCAAGCCGATCAGCAGGCTGAGGACCACGACGGAGGCGGTGAGCACGATCGTGTTGACCACCGCGTTCCGCAACCGGGTGTCGGTGAAGACGGTGCCGTAGTTGGCGAGCCCGGCGAACGACGAGTAGTTGCCCATCCCCAGGAAGCTCTTCTCCCCGGCTGGAGCACGTTCCAGTGGAGCGTCGAGATGGCGATCGTCAGCAGGAACGGGATCTGGGTGATGAAGATCGTGAAGATCAGGGCGGGGAGCAGCGGGACGCGCCGGCGCCACTTCTCCGCGCTGGACATGGTGCTGGGCTGCTTCTTCCTGCCTCGCTTGTGGGCCGTGGTCGTGGGGGCCTCGGCTGGTGCCTGGACGCTCATGCTTCCTCCGGGGGCTGCTGGCTGGTTCCGGGTGGTGCCGGAGCCGGCGCGGGGCGGGCGTACGAGCACCGCCCCACGCCGGTGCCTGGGCTACTGCTGGTACTTCTTGGTGACGTCCTGCTCGGCGAGGCTCTGCCCCTTGTTGAGCGCGTCGTCGACGGTGCCGCGTCCGGCGATCGCGGCGGCGATGTCCTGGGACACCTTGGTGCCGAGGTCCTGGAACTCCGGGATGTCGACGAACTGCACACCGATGGTGGGCCGTGGCTGCACGCCCGGGTCCTCCGGGTTGGCCTCCTCGATCGACTTCAACGTCATCTCACCGAAGGCGGCGGAGGCCTTCTTGTACTCCGGGATCGAGTAGGTGCTCTCCCGCTTGCCGGCCGGGACCCGCGACCAGCCGAGCTTCTCGCCCACGAGGTGCTCGTAGTCCTTGCTGGTGGCCCAGAGCAGGTACTGGGAGGCGGCGTCGGCGTTCTTGGTGGTCTTCGGCATCACGAACGCCCAGGTCCACAGCCAGCCGGACGCGTCGGTCTTGAGCACCGGTGCGTGCACGTAGCCGACCTTGCCGGCGACCTTGCTCACGCTGGAGTCCTCCAGCGAGCCGGCGGCCGACGTGGCGTCGTACCACATGGCGACCTTGCTCTGGCTCATCGCGTTCAGGCACTCGGTGAAGCCGGCCTGCGAGGCGCCGGGCTCACCGTGCGCCTTGATCAGGTTCACGTAGAAGTTCACGGCCTGCTTGAACTCCGGGGCGTTCACCTTCGCCGTCCAGTCCTTCTCGAACCAGGTGCCCCCGAAGGTGTTCACGAGCGTGGTCAGCGGGGCGAACATCTCGCCCCAGCCGGGGAGGCCGCGCAGGCAGATGCCCTTCATGCCGGGCTCGGCGCCGTCGACCTTCGCCGCAAGGGCGGCGACCTGCGGCCAGGTCGGCCGCTCGGGCATCGTCAGGCCCTTCTTGTCGAAGACGTCCTTGCGGTACATCAGGAAGGACGACTCGCCGTAGAACGGCAGGCCGTAGAGCTTGCCGTCCTCACCGGACAGCGACTGCACCATCGGCTTGAGCAGGTCGGCCTTGTCGTAGGAGGAGTCCTTGTCGGCGTACGAGTCGACCTCGTGCAGCCAGTCGTTCCCGGCCCAGATCGGCACCTCGTAGGCGCCGACGGTGGCGACGTCGTACTGGCCGGCACCGGTGGCCACGTCCTGGGTCACCTTGTCGCGCAGCTCGTTCTCCGGCAGCACGGTGTAGTTCACCTTGATGCCGGTGTCCTTGGTGAAGCTGTCCTTGGTCAGCTTCTGGATGTCCACCATCTGCGGGTTGCCGACCATGAGGACGTTGATCGACTTGGAGCCGCTGCCGCCGCCCCCGCCACCGCCGCCCGCGCCTGCACAACCGGACAACGCGAGCCCGGCTACCGCTGGCAGCGCCAGCGCCATCGCGATCCTTCTCGTGGATCTGGTCACCACTGTTACCTCCGGTTGAGAGCCGGGCCGGATGGCCCGGGGTCCTGTGTCGTCGTTCTTTTGTTGTGTCACGTGTCGCCGTGCTGCCGAGGTGCTAGGCCCGGACGACCTGAGGCCCGAGCACGGAGTACCGGCGGGCCTCCCCGGGACTCAGCCCGGTGTCGGTGACCAGCACCTCGAAGTCCGAGATGTCGGCGAACCTGCAGAAGCTCGAGGCTCCGAACTTCGTGTGCAGGCCGACGAAGATGCGGCGCCGGGACCGCTCGATCACGGCGCTCTTGACCGCGGCGACGGCAGGGTCGGGGGTGGTCAGGCCGTGCTCGCGGGAGATCCCGTTGGCCCCGAGGAACGCGAGGTCGATGACCAGCTCGCTTGAGCATCCGCAGCGCCCAGTGGTCGACCGTCGCGAGTGTGCGTCCGCGCATGCGTCCCCCGAGGAGGAGGACCGTGACGTCCTGCGCGTCGGCCAGGGCGCCGGCGGCCAGCAGCGACGAGGTGACGACGGTGATCGGGCTCTCCGGCTGGATCGCCTCGGCGACGAACTGTGGCGTGACGCCCTCGTCGACGTACACCGTCTCGGCGCCGTGCAGCCGCTCGGCCGCGGCCGTCGCGATCCGGCGCTTCTCGGCGACCAGGGAGGTCGAGCGGTGCTTGATCGTGCTCTCGAAGCCGGCGCTCTCGACCGGGTAGGCGCCCCCGTGCACCCGCTGCAGCACGCCCCGGTCGACCAGCTCGCGCAGGTCGCGACGGACGGTCTCCTCGGCGACCGCGAGGTCCGCGGCGAGGGCGCCCACCTCGACCCGGCCGTCCGCACGGGCCCGGACCAGGATCTGACGCTGACGCTCGTCCGCCTTCATCGAGCCCCCTCCCGATCCGATCCGTGTGACGTGGGCCACGGCAGCAGTCTGCATGAGGGAATGGGCATCTCCGAGCCCGGATGGGCAGACTTTCCTGTCCGGTTCATGTGGGGCGTTGTGCCGGATTTCCGGGTAGTCATCGGTTTTCTCCTCCGCGACCTGCAGTATCGAGTGATCGACAACGGGCGACGGCGATGCCCGTTCGTGGCTCACGCTATGCCCGACCGGGCAGACCGAGCCCACATCTGCCCGCTGCCGGGCGGCCCGTCCGGGCGGATCAGGTGGTGCGCCGCTCGTGAAGATTCCGTGAGGCCCGCCGTGCCGCCGGACCCCGGGCGCGAGGATGTGCTGCGACCGGGGGGTCGGCCGGAGGGAGTGAGCCGTGCGCACGGAGCGTCGCCGCTGGCAGCTGTCGGCCGCCCTCACCCTGGTCCTGCTGGTCGTGATCGGGTTCGCCGCCGTCCACTACCAGCCGCACGGCTCCACGCTCGCGGCCTGGTGGCCGACCTCGGGGATCGCCGTCGCCTTCCTGGCCCGCAGCCCGCGGGCGTGGCGCCCGCTCTTCCTGGCCGCCATGCCCTTCGCCGTCGCGGTCAGCGCCCTGTGGGCCGGCCGGCCGGTGTTCGTCTCCATCGCGCTCGGCGTCGCCAACGTCACCGGCACGGCCGTGGTGATGGCGGTGCTGGCCCGTCGCTCCCCGGGTCGGGTCCGCCTGCAGACCCTCGAGGACCTGTGGCTGCTCCTCCTCGCCACGATCGTCGGCAGCGCCGTGACGGGGGTCGTGATCGCCGCGGCCCTGTCGGCGGCCCTCGGCAGGCCTCTGGTGCAGACGGCGATCAGCGTGATGGCGCTCAATGCCGCCTCGGTCCTGCTGATCAGCCCGCTGGGCATGGACGTCTCCGGACCGCAGACCGAGGCCGGACCGGATGAGCAGGCGGGACAGTCGTTGCTCGCGCTGCTGGTGCTCACGACGGTGTTCGGGCCGGGGCAGCACCTCCCGGTCGACTTCCTGCCGATCCCGCTGCTGATGTGGGGTGCGATGCGGCTGCCGGTGCGGCTCGTGACCGTCCAGCTGCTCGTCGCCGGTGTCGTCGCCTCGGTGATGACCCGCCTCGGCAACGGGCCGATCGCCTACGACTTCGTCACGGACGATCTGCCGCCCGAGATCGTCAGCGCGGTGGTGCAGGCGTACCTCGTCTGCCTCGCCCTCGTGGTCCTGCCCCTCGCCCTCGCGACGCGTCAGCGACTGGTGTCCCTGGAGCAGGCCCGGGCAGGGGAGGAGCGCTTCCGTCGCAGCTTCAGCGACTCCCTGATCGGCATGCTGCTGCTCCGGGCCACCCCGGCCGGGTTGCAGGTGGACGAGGCGAACGGGGTGGCCGCCGCCCTGCTCGGCACGGAGCCCGAGCAGCTGCTGGGCCGGCCGTGGGGGAGTGGTCTGCTCGACGAGGACCGTCAGGCCATGCAGCGCGCATGCGCGGACATCCTCGAGGGCCGCTCGCCCGGCTGGGTGCGTGAGGTGCGGCTCGGCAGCGCGTCCGGCCGCTGGGTGCGGCTGGCCGCCTCGCGCCCTCGAGGGCCCGGTGGCCGCCGGATGCTGAGCGTGCAGCTCGTCGACCTGACCGCGGAGCGGATGGCCCAGGTGGACCTCGAGCACGAGCGTGACTTCACCGCGGCCGTCCTCGACACCGCGAACACCCTCATCGTCGTGCTCGACGAGCACGGCAGCATCGTCCGGTTCAACCCGGCCGCCGAGAAGCTCAGCGGGCTGCGGGCCGAGGACGTGCTGGGGGTCCGGGCCTGGGACGTGTTCGGGGTGGACCTCGGCGACTTCCTGCACGCCCGGCTCGGCGCCCGCCACCCCGGACCCGTGCCCCTCCCGTCGGTCATCGAGGACGAGTGGGTGGTTCGCCACGGCCAGCGGCGCACCGTCGCGTGGTCGTGCGCCTACCTCGACGAGGCCGAGGCGGGCCTGCACATGGTGATGACCGGCATCGACGTGACCGACGAGCGGCTCGCGCAGCGGCTGGTCGACCAGGTCCTCGCCGCCACCACCGGTACGTCGATCATCGGCACCAACCCCGCCGGCCTCATCACGTTCTACAACCCCGGCGCGGAGCGGCTGCTCGGCTGGACCGCCGAGGAGGTCGTGGGCAAGGTGACGCCCGCGATCTTCCACGACCCGAACGAGCTGGTCGACCGTAGCGAGGAGCTCGGGCTCGACTCCACCTTCGGGGTGCTCGTGGCGGGCGTGGAGCCGGAGCGCCAGCCGGAGAAGCGGGACTGGAAGTACATCCGCAAGGACGGCCGCAAGATCACCATGTCGCTGACCATCAGCCCGATGACGAGCCCGTCCGGACGGGTCGTGGGCTACCTCGGGGTCGCCGAGGACGTCACCGAGCGGCGCCGCGTCGAGGACATGCTCCGGGTGGCGCTGTCCAAGGAGCGGGAGGCCGTCGAGCGGCTCAACGAGGTCGACCGGGCCAAGACCGACTTCGTGTCAACCGTCAGCCACGAGCTGCGCACGCCGATCACGAGCGTGCTGGGCTACACCCAGATGCTGATGCGCGGGACCGGGGGCGGTCTCAGCGAGCAGCAGGCGCGGCTGCTCGGCCGCGTCGAGAGCAACGGACTGCGGCTGCAGGCCCTCATCGAGGACCTGCTCACCCTGTCCCGGATCGAGGCCGGCACCTTCACGCTCCGGGTCGACGCGGTCGACCTGCGCCGGGTGGTGCAGCGCAGCAGCGAGGCGACCGAGGCGATGCGGCACCACCGCCGCCTCGAGTGGGTGGTCGAGGCCGGCGACGCACCCGTCGTGGTGTCCGGCGACGAGGACCAGCTCGACCGGGCGCTGACCAACCTGGTCACCAACGCCGTGAAGTTCACCGAGGACCCGCGGCCGGGTCCGGCTCTCGCTGGCCACCGTCGGGGAGTCCGCCCTGCTGACCGTCGAGGACACCGGCATCGGCATCCCTCATGCGGAGCAGGCCCGGCTGTTCGAGCGGTTCTTCCGGTCGGCTGAGGCTCAGCAGCGGGCGATCCCCGGCACCGGGCTGGGGTTGTCGATCGTGCGCAGCATCGTGCACGGCCACGGTGGCACCGTCGCGGTCTCCTCGCAGGCCGGGCGCGGGACTCGCTTCGAGGTCCGGCTGCCGCTGCTCGCTAGCGAGGCGGGCGCTGCAGGAGCTCCTCGATCCGGCGAGTCAGCTCACCGGGGGTGAAGGGCTTCACCAGGTAGTCGTCGGCCCCGGCCGCGTAGCCGGCACTGACGTCCTGCTCGCGGGCCCGCGCCGTCAGCAGCATCACCCGCACCGTGTGCAGGTCCTCATCGGCCCGGATCCGCCGGCACACCTCGAGGCCGGTCAGCTCGCCCGGCATGCTCACGTCGAGCAGCAGCACGTCGGGCCGCTTCGCGCGGCACGCGTTCAGGGCGCCGAGACCGTCGCTCACGGGCACCGTCGCGTAGCCGTCCTCCTCGAGGATGAGCTCGACGAGCTCGCGGATGTCGCGGTCGTCCTCGGCGATCACCACCACTGCCACCGTGCGCGGCCTCCCCGTGCCCCTGTCGTCAGCCCTTGGTCAGCCCTTGGTCAGCCCTCGGTCAGGCCGGGGTCGGCCTGGTCCTCCCAGGCCTCCCGCAGGCTGCGTGCGAGATCTCCGGCCCGGTCCACCAGGTGCACACTACGGCGCAGCTGGGCCTGCGCCTTCTCGGACGCGGCGTCCCGCTCCCCAGGCGTGGCCGGGTCGCCCAGCCGCGCGACCTTGCTCTGGGCCAGGTGCAGGGCGAGGTGCAGGGCGGTCAGCACGTTGTTGAGGTCGTGCAGCGTGGTCGTCACCGGTGTGTGGTCGGCCGGCGCCGGACGACGTACGACGGTCGGGGTGCGCTCCCCGTCGGGGGCGGCCCTCGCCGGCCCGGCCAGCCACCGGTAGCCGGCGCCGCTCTCGGTGCGCAGGTAGCGGGGAGTGCTGGCGTCGTCCCCGATCTTCGCGCGCAAGGAGCGGATGTGGGTGCGCAGCGCCTGACGGTTCTCGTCGCCGTGGCTGCCGCCCCAGATCCGGCCGACCAGCCAGCGGTGGGTCAGCAGCTTGCCGGGGTGGGTGACCATCGCCTCCAGCAGCTGCCACTCGGTCGGTGTGAGCCGCAGCAGGGACCCGTCGAGCTCGGCCGCCCCCTGCGGCAGGTCGACGACCAGGTCGCCGAACGCGAGCCGCTGCTCGGCCTGGTCGCGGACGCTGCGGCGCTTGAGGGCGCGGAGCCGGGCGGTGAGCTCGGAGAAGCCGAACGGCTTGGGCAGGAAGTCGTCGGCACCGCTGTCGAGGGCGCTGACCTTGCGCTCCTCGTCGGCGTCCCCGGAGAGGATCAGGATCGGCACGTCGAGCCAGCCGCGCAGCCGCCGCACCACCTCGACCCCGTCGATGTCCGGCAGCCAGAGGTCGAGCACGACCAGGTCGGGGGCTGGCTGGCGGCCAGGTCGACGGCCTGCGTGCCGGTGGCCGCGGTGAGCACCTTGTCGCCCTCGCCCTCGAGCGCACGGCGCAGAGCGTGCAGCACCTGGGGCTCGTCGTCGACCACCAGGACCGTCGCCATCCGACGATCGTAGGGCGGCCGGGATTCTTCACGCTTTCCTCATGGCCACCGGGTGTTTGCCGCATGCCTCCCTCACGGCCGCTGAGGCACAGTTGCCCTGCGAGACAGCCAGGGGTTCGGACTGAATCCCCCGTCGGCCCGAACCCCGGCTGTCTCCCCTGGGAGGGAAGCTCGCCTCCGGCGTCGGCCGGGCCCGGCGGGCTTTCGCCGTTAACAGGGTCGACCGCCCCGTGTCCTCCGATCGGTTCGCGCGTTAGGCGTGCTATGGGAGTGGGTGCGCAACGGTCGCGGCCGTCAGGGGAGTCTCGAGGGGGAACCGTCGCCGAGTCGCTGTCGCGACGGGTGCTGGCCCGGGTGGGCAGCCTCGCCGACCGGCTGGTGCTGACCATCCAGGAGAGCAACCCGGGCTACCGGGGCAGCCGGGCGGTCCCCGAGCCGGACCTCTGGCGCTCCTGCCACGACAACCTCGCGCGCATCCTCCAGCTCGTCGGGGGTGAGGCCCGTCAGGGCCAGGAGTACTACGACGCCGCGCGCGCCACCGGTCGCAGGCGCGCAGAGCAGGGCCTCCCGCTCGACGACCTGCTCCGCTCCTTCCGGATGGGCGGCCGGCTGGTGTGGGAGTCGCTCGTCGACGAGGCCCGGGCGCTCGGGATCGACGACGACGCCCTGCTCGACCTCGGCACCCGCGGTCTGGGAGGTGGTGGACCGGTCCTCGGCGCAGGTGGCTGCGGCCTACCACGACGCCGAGCGCAGCGCGGTCCGCGCCGACGAGCAGCGCCGCTCCTCGGTCTGGGAGGGGCTCCTCACCGGCGTCGGCGAGGACCCGGGCTTCGCCTTCGAGGCGGCCCGCATCCTCGGCCTCCCGGTCGACGGGCGCTACGTCGTCGTCCTGGCCGAGCCCGCGTCCCGCGACCTCGAAGCCGTACGCCGGGTCCGCGACCGGCTCGCCGCCGGCCGCGTGGAGTCGGTGTGGCAGGCCCGCGGCACCGCGCTCGTCGGCCTGCTCCGGCTGGCCGAGCCGGACCCGTCCCCGCGAGCTCGCTGCGCTGCGCGACGCCCTCGAGGTGCGCGCCGGGGCGTCGTCCCCGGTCGACGGGCTGGAGCAGGTGCAGGTCGTTCCGGCAGGCGGCACTGGCCCTGCGCACCCTTGGTCCCGGGGCACCTCGCCGCGCTCGACGAGCGGCTGCCCGAGGCGATGCTGGTGCAGTCCCCGGAGCTCGCCCAGCAGCTGGTGAGCACCTGGCTCGGCTCGCTGCTGGAGTTGTCGAAGGCCGAGCGGGGGCCGCTGCTGGACACCCTCGACGCCTGGGTGGAGACCTCGGGGTCGGCCGGGCGGACCGCCCGCCGGGTGCACTGCCACCGCAACACCGTGCTCAACCGGCTGCGCCGGCTCTCGGAGGTGACCGGGCACGACCTCACCGGTGGCGTCACGCCCGTCGAGCTCGCCCTGGCGCTGCGCGCCCGGCGGCTCCTTGCGCAGCCCTCGTCCTGAGTTGTGCACCGCGCACAGTCCGGGCCCCGAAGGTCTGGGCGACGGAGGCATCCCGCAGCCGTGACGCGTGTCACGGTTGGTGAACGTTCGTTCACCAACCGCTCGGGTCGAGTGTGGAAG
>CAVPRC010000013.1:0-56288 GCA_963707755.1 uncultured Actinomycetota bacterium
TCTGGCCCCATCTGGCTACGTCCGCGCCGCGTGCGTGGCTCAATGGGCGTAGACGGCGGGATCGACTTCGAGGAGAAGACCGGGCGGTTGCTGATCGACCATCGCGGGGGCGCGATGCCCGCTTTCCCACCGAGGACGGGGTATCCGCCGGTTCTCATCACTAACAAGGTTCCGCCGAAATGGCCCGGTCGCGGCTTGTTCTCCGCTCGACGCGGGGCCGACGATGCCAAGTGACAACGGCTCGGCTGCGGGGGAGGGGGCGCCTCCGCCGACCCGCCGCCCACCATCGGGAGCACTGACATGACAACCACCGCCCTACCCAACGTCCGCGTCGAGCCGTACACGGTCGCGGCAGACACGCACGTCATCCCGCAGCTCGTCCCCGCGCCGCCGATCGGCCTCGTCTACATCAACTCCCTGGTCATCACCGGGAAGGAGCCGGTTCTCGTCGACACTGGCGCACCGTCCAACCGTGAGCAGTGGCTCGAGGACGCCTGGAACATCGTCGACCCGGCCGACGTCCGATGGGTCTTCTTTACCACGACGACCACGACCACGCCGGCAACCTGGCAGGCGATGGACGCGTGCCCGAACGCGACCGCTGGTGACGACGTGGTTCTCGATGGCGCGGTACGGCATCGACTGCGAGGACTTCTGGATGCCGTTCGACCGGGTGCGCTGGATCCGGGACGGCGAGAGCTTCTCGGCCGGCGACCGCACCCTGGCCGCCGTACGCCCGCCGTTCTTCGACAACCCGACCACCCGCGGGCTGTTCGACGCCAGCACGCGGACCTACTGGGGGGTCGACTCCTTCGGAGCGAACGTTCCGCACCCGGTCGACGACGCCGCGGACATGGACCACGCGGCCTGGCGCGAGGGTGTGCTGCTCGTCAACCGCCTGAATCACCCGTGGCACCAGTGGCTCGACGAGGCCAAGTTCGGCGACTACCTCCGCCAGGTGCAGAGCCTCGGGATCGAGGTGCTGCCGAGCTGTCACGGCCCGACGATCTACGGCCCGATGGTGGACGACGCCTTCCAGCTGCTGAGCGAGGCGCCGTCCATGCCGCAGTGGGAGGAGCCCGGTCAGTCCGATCTCGAGGCCATGCTGGCGGCAGCCGGCGCGATGACGGCCGCTCCTGCCGCCGGCACTGTCGCGGTCCCGCCGCAGGCGGGTCCGCGGGACGAAGCCTGACGAACCCGGGGAGCCGACTCGCGCCAGGCCCCCGCGACGGGGGCCCCGCCGACAGCGAAACCTGCCCCGAAAAGATGGTGTCCGAGGGGGGACTTGAACCCCCACGCCCGATAAAGGGCACTAGCACCTCAAGCTAGCGCGTCTACCTATTCCGCCACCCGGACGAGTGGAACTTCGGACTCCGCAGGAGCCCTCAGCGCGGCGGTAACTGTAGCAAAGCCACAGGCGAATCCTCGCATCGGGCATGTCACGGGAACGCCTGTCAGGATGGGGCTTATGACGACGCACACGGACACCCGCGGGCAGGAGTCGTACGACCCGGCGGCGGAGGTCGTGGAGATCTGCCGGGACCTCATCCGGATGGACACCACCAACTTCGGTGACGGCTCCGGACCGGGGGAGCGCAAGGCCGCCGAGCACGTCGCCGCACTGCTCGACGAGGTCGGCATCGACAGCGAGCTCTACGAGGGCGTGGCGGGCCGCACGAACGTCGTGGCCCGGTGGGGGTCCGGCGACGGCGACCCGCTGCTGCTGCACGGCCACCTCGACGTCGTACCCGCCGAGGCCGACGACTGGACGGTGCACCCGTTCTCCGGCGAGATCCAGGACGGCTACCTCTGGGGCCGCGGCGCGGTCGACATGAAGGACTTCGACGCGATGCTGCTGTCGGTCGTGCGTGCCCGCGCGCGGGCCGGCGCCGAGCCGACCCGGCCGACGGTGCTGTGCTTCACCGCCGACGAGGAGGCCGGCGGCCACCAGGGCGCCGAGCAGATCGTGAAGCACCGGCCGGACCTGCTCGAGGGCTGCACCGAGGGGATCGGCGAGGTCGGCGGGTTCAGCGCCACGGTGCGCGGACGCCGCGTGTACCTCGTGGAGGCGGCCGAGAAGGGCATGGCCTGGATGCGGCTGACCGCCCAGGGCACCGCCGGGCACGGCTCGATGCGGCACCCGGACAACGCGGTGACCGCGCTGAGCGCGGCGGTGGCCAGGATCGGCGCCCACCAGTGGCCGGTCCGGCTGACCCCGTCGATGAAGGTGCTGCTCGGCTCCATCGGCGAGCTGGCCGGCACCGAGGCGACGCCGGAGAACGCCGAGGACCTCGTGCAGGAGTTCGGCCCGGCCGCCCGGATGCTCGGTGCCGTCATCAAGCACACGACCAACCCGACGATGCTGTCGGCCGGCTACAAGGTGAACGTCGTCCCGGGTGAGGCGACCGCGCACGTCGACGGGCGGTTCCTGCCCGGTTTCGAGGACGAGTTCTTCGACACGCTCGCCGACCTGGTCGGCGAGAACATCTCCATCGACTACGTGAGCAAGCAGGCCGGCCTCGAGACGACGTTCGACGGCCACCTCGTCGACGCGATGACCCGGTCGCTGCTGGCCGAGGACCCCGACGCCCTGGTCGCGCCGTACCTCATGTCCGGCGGCACCGACGCCAAGCACTGGAACAAGCTCGGGATCCGCTGCTTCGGGTTCGCGCCGCTGCGGCTGCCCGCCGACCTGGACTTCACCGCGCTGTTCCACGGTGTCGACGAGCGGGTGCCGACCGACGCGCTGGAGTTCGGTGCCCGGGTCTTCGACCGGTTCCTCGACGACGCCGCTCAGACGTAGTACGTCGACCGCTGCCGGATGATCTTGCGCCGGAGCACGACACGGCGGGTGCCGTCGGGGGAGAGCCGGAGCCGGTCGAGCTCCCAGCCGCCGTGCTCGGCGCGGTCGACCAGCATCCGGGTCACCGAGCTGCGTGAGAACTCCCGGGAGATCGTGAGCCGCTCGAACTCGTACTCCACACCGGGGCTCAACGCACGTCGCTGGGCGGAGGTGAGGATCTGCGCGCGACTCATGTCAGCCATGGTGGCACGCGCCACCCACGGCGTCCGGGGAAGAGTTCACTCCCCGGAAGGGTCGCCGCCGGACACGTCGTCGAGAGCGGCCACGATCTGAGGCGGGAGCTCGCACTCCTCGACGGTGAGGGACCCGCGGAGCTGCGCCGCGGTGCGCGCCCCGACGATCGGCGCCGTGACACCCGGACGGTCCCGGACCCAGGTCAGCGCCACCTCGAGCGGCGACCAGTCGAGCCCCTCGGCCGCGCGGGCGACCGCCTCGACGATCCGGGCGTGCCGCTCGCCGAGGTAGGTGCCGACGAAGTTCGAGAAGTGCGGCGACGCGGCGCGCGAGTCGGCGGGCGTGCCGTGGCGGTACTTGCCGGTGAGCACGCCGCGGCCCAGCGGCGACCAGGGCAGCACTCCCAGACCGAGCGCCTCCGCGGCCGGCAGCACCTCGGCCTCGACCTTGCGGTTGACCAGGGAGTACTCCACCTGGGTCGAGGCCAGCGGTGCCCGACCCGGGACGGCCCGCTGCCAGGTCGCGGCCTGCGCGGACTGCCAGCCGGAGTAGTTCGAGACGCCGACGTACGCCGCCTTGCCGCTCGTGACCGCGTGGTCCAGGGCCGACAGCGTCTCCTCGAGCGGGGTGTCGTCGACCCAGGTGTGCACCTGCCACAGGTCCACGTGGTCGACGCCCAGCCGTCGCAGCGAGGCCTCGAGGGTGCTGAGCAGGTAGCCGCGGGACGCGTTGGTCTGGCGCGCTCCGCTGCGCCGGCTGATCCCGGCCTTCGTGGCGAGCACCAGGTCGTCGCGGTGCACGACGTCACCGATCAGGGAGCCGATCAGCTCCTCCGAGGCGCCCTCGCCGTAGCCGGCGGCGGTGTCGACGAGCGTCCCGCCGGCCTCGGTGAACGCCACGAGCTGGTCGCGGGCCTCGTGCTCGTCGGTGTCGCGGCCCCAGGTGAGGGTGCCGAGTCCGAGCCGGGACACCTTGAGCCCGGTGCGACCCAGGTAGCGCTGCTGCATGGCGCAACGCTATCCAGCGTTCGGCGTGTCGGGCCTCACGCCTCGCCGTACGACGGACAGGGTGACCGGACGTTGCCTGCGTCACAGGTCTCGCGACATGCCTGGTCCGTCATGTCGCGGTCATGTCGACCTGCGTAAGGTGTTGCCGCCCTTTGACCGCACGAGCAGGAAGCACAGATGGACTACTTCCAGGCAGTCGTCCTCGGCATCGTCGAGGGGCTCACCGAGTTCCTCCCCGTCTCGAGCACGGGTCACCTGACCATCGCCGAGCAGCTCCTCGGCCTCCAGGTCGACGACCCGGCCGTCACGGCCTACACCGCCGTCATCCAGATGGGTGCGATCCTCGCGGCCGTCCTCTACTTCTGGGCCGACATCTGGCGGATCGCCAAGGCGTGGACCACCGGCCTGGTGAAGCCGGAGCTGCGGGGGACGTTCGACCACCGGATGGGCTGGTACGTCATCGTCGGCACCATCCCGATCGGCGTCGTCGGGTTGCTGGCCAAGGACCTCATCACCGGCCCGCTGCGGTCGTTGTGGGTGGTCGCCGTCGCGCTCATCCTCTGGAGCGGCGTGATGCTCTTCGCCGAGCGACGCGGCCGGCAGACTCGCGAGGAGAAGGACCTCACGCTGCGGGACGCGATCGTGGTGGGCCTGGTCCAGTGCATCGCGCTCGTGCCGGGTGTCTCCCGGTCCGGTGCGACCATCTCGGCGGGACTGCTCCAGGGGCTCGACCGGGTCTCCGCCACCCGGCTCTCGTTCTTCCTGTCCATCCCGGCGCTGCTGGCGGCCGGGCTCTACGAGCTCAAGGACGCGCTGTCTGGCGACATCGGCATCGGCCAGACGGTCGTCGGCACCGTGGTCAGCTTCGTGGTCGCGTACGCGTCCATCGCCTGGCTGCTGCGCTTCGTCGCCGGCCACTCCATCGGCAAGTTCGTGCCCTACCGCGTCGGCCTCGGCGTCCTGCTGATCGTCGCGCTCTCGGCCGGCTGGATCACCGCCACCTGAGGGATCGAGCCGTCCCGTCACCTCCTGCGTGACACGCCGGTGACCTTGCCAGGTAGGTGACGGGTCGGCGTCAGAGCCAGCCCGACTTCTTGAAGAACCGGTAGAGCACGGCGCTGGCGACCAGCATCAGCCCGAGCGCGTAGAAGTAGCCGTAGTGCCAGTGCAGCTCCGGGATGTTGTTGAAGTTCATGCCGTAGACGCCGGCGACGAGGGTGCCGACGGCGGCGATGGCCACCCAGGCGGAGATCTTCCGCATGTCCTCGTTCTGCTGGACGCTGATCCGCGCCAGGTGCGCGTCGAAGGCCGTGGACAGGAGGCTGTCGAGGGTCTCGATGGTCTCCGAGACCCGGATGACGTGGTCGGCGACGTCACGGAAGAACGGCGACGACTCCTGTGACACGAACGCCACCGACCCGGTCGCGAACCGCTTCATCGGCTCGCGCAGCGGGTTGACGGCGCGGCGCACCTCGGCGAGCTCGCGCTTGAGGATGTAGATCCGCTGGGAGTCCTGGGTGCGCTCGGGGGAGAAGACCGAGGTCTCGACCTCGTCCACGTCCTCCTCGAGCGACAGCCCCACCGCCTCATAGCTGTCCACGACGGTGTCACAGATCGCGTAGACCACGGCCGACGGTCCGTGTCCGAGCACGTTTGCCTGCTTCTCCAGGTCCAGCCGGGCACTGTGCAGCTCGCCACCCTTCCCGTGCCGGACGCTCACGACGAAGTTGCGGCCGACGAACAGGTTGATCTCGCCGGTCTCGACGGCGTCCTCCTCGTCGACGTACCAGAGGGTCTTGAGGACCAGGAACAGGTTGTCCTCGTAGCGCTCGAGCTTGGGCCGTTGGTGCGCGTTGAGCGCGTCCTCGACGGCGAGCGGGTGCAGCGAGAACACATCGGCGACCCAGTTCAGCTCGTCTTCGTCCGGCTGGTGGATACCCACCCAGACGAAGTCGTTGGCGCCCGTCGCCTCGTCCCGGATCTCGGTCAGGTCCTCTTTGGTGCAGTCGACCGGGACCCGGATGCCGTCGCGGTAGAGGGCGCTGTCGACGATCATGCGGCTCAGGGTACGTGTCCTAGGCTCCGCACCATGGCAACCATGGTCCTCGCGCGACACGGGCGCACCACCGCGAACACCAGCGGGGTGCTGGCCGGTCGGAGCAAGGGCGTGCACCTCGACGACCGAGGTGTCGAGCAGGCCCGGGCCGCGGGGGAGCGGCTGGCCGGGCTGCCGCTGGCGGCGCTGGTCACCAGCCCCCTCGAACGCTGCCGCGAGACCGCCCGGGCGATCGCCAAGGCCCAGGTGGAGACGCCGAAGGTGTCCACCGACCGCGGCCTGCTCGAGTGCGACTACGGGTCGTGGACGGGGCACGAGCTGAAGACCCTCGCCAAGGAGCCGATGTGGCGCACCGTGCAGGCGCACCCGTCCGCCGCGGTCTTCCCGGACGGCGAGTCGATGGCCGACATGTCCGCCCGTGCTGTCGCCGCGGCGCGTCGCTGGGACGCGCGGGTCGAGGCCGAGCACGGGCCCGACGCGGTCTGGGTCGCGGTCAGCCACGGCGACGTGATCAAGGCGATCCTCGCCGACGCGCTCGGTATCCACCTCGACGGCTTCCAGCGGATCAACGTGGACCCGGCGTCCCTGTCGGTGGTCCGCTACACGTCCGTGCGGCCGTTCGTGATGAGCATGAACACGTTCGCCGGCGACCTCTCGCACCTGAAGCCACCGGCGAGGAAGCGGTCCCGCAGCCGGGCCCGGAGCACGGACGCCGCCGTCGGTGGCGGCGCTGGGCCGACCCCTTAGGTTGGTGCCATGGCATCGGTGATCCACAGCTTCGACCCCCCGGAGCGCTTCGTGGCGGGCACGGTCGGCCCGCCCGGCCAGCGCACCTTCTTCCTGCAGGCGCGCACCGGTGCCCGCGTCACGAGCGTGGCTTTGGAGAAGCAGCAGGTGTCGGTCCTGGCCGAGCGCATCGACGAGCTCCTCGACGAGCTGATCTCCTCCACCGAGGCGTCCTCGCCGATCCCGGCCCTGCCGCCGGTGGCGCTCGAGGACAACGAGCCCCTCGAGCAGCCCATCGTCGAGGAGTTCCGGGCCGGCACCATGACGCTCTCGTGGGACTCAGCGGACGAGCGCATCGTGGTCGAGGTCTTCCCCTTCAACGACGCCACGGTCGTCGAGCCCGGCACCCCCGAGGAGGAGATCGACGAGCCCGAGCCCGAGGAGGTGCTCGTCGTGCGGCTGCCCGCCGGGCTCGCCCGGGCCTTCAGCAAGCGGGCCCAGGCCGTCGTCGGAGCCGGCCGGGAGCCGTGCCCGTTCTGCGGCGGCCCGATGGACCCCACCGGGCACCTCTGCCCGCGGGCCAACGGCTTCCGTCGCACCAGCGCCGCCCCCGATGCCTGACGCTGCCTGCACGGACGGGCGACGACGAGCCATGAGCGAGGACGACCACGCGCTGCTGACCCGCGGCGACATCGAGATCCAGGGCCGGATCATGCCCGCCTCGAACGCCACCTTCTTCGGCACCGCCACGCTCGGCGGCAGGACCATCGAGTGCGTCTACAAACCCGTCGCCGGCGAGCGGCCGCTGTGGGACTTCCCCGACGGCACGCTCGCGCGACGGGAGGTGGCGGCGTACGTCGTCTCGGAGGCGCTCGGCTGGGACGTCGTGCCGCCGACCGCCCTGCGAGGTGATGCGCCGGCCGGGCTCGGCATGGTGCAGGCCTGGCGCGAGCCGGACGAAGGCCAGGACGCCGTCGACCTGGTGCCGGCCGGCGCGACCCCGGAGGGCTACCTGCACGTCCTCGACGCGTACGACGGCGAGGACCGTCCCGTGTCGCTGGTGCACGAGGACACCGACGCGCTGCGCCGGATGGCGGTCTTCGACATCGTCGTCAACAACGCCGACCGCAAGGGCGGGCACGTGCTCCCGATGCCGGACGGCCACCGCTTCGGCGTCGACCACGGGGTGTCGTTCCACGTCGACGACAAGCTGCGCACCGTGCTCTGGGGCTGGGCCCGCGACCCGCTCGACCCCGACGACGCCGCCGGTCTGCGGGCGCTGCTCGACAAGCTGGGCACGGCGTCCAGCGAGCTGGTCGCCGCCCTCACCGAGCTCCTCGCCGGCGACGAGGTGGCCGCGACCGTCGCGCGCTGCGAGCAGCTGCTCCGCCGCGACGTCATGCCGGTGCCGTCGGGCGGTCGGCCGTCGATTCCCTGGCCGGCCTTCTAGCCTGCCCGCGACGGCCGGGACCCGGTGTCTGCGGCACCCCCGTTAGGCTTCCCGACATGCGATCGTGGACCAGCCCTGACGTGCCCCGCGTCGACTCGGGGACGGCGGAGCCGGTCCGGATCCACGACACGGCCACGGGCGCCGTACGCCCCAGCGACCCGGACGGCGCGGCCCGGATGTACGTCTGCGGCATCACGCCGTACGACGCCACCCACCTCGGCCACGCCGCCACGATGATCGCCTTCGACCTGGTGAACCGCGCCTGGCGCGACGCCGGCCACGCGGTGCGCTACGTCCAGAACGTCACCGACGTGGACGACCCGCTGCTGGAGCGCGCGAACGCCACCGGCGTCGACTGGGTGGAGCTCGCGGAGCGGGAGACCGACCTGTTCCGCGCGGACATGGAGGCGCTGCGGGTGCTCGCGCCCGACCACTACGTCGGCGCCGTCGAGTCGATCCCGCTGATCACCGAGATGATCCAGCAGCTGCGCGACCGCGGCGTCGTCTACGAGGTCGACGGCGACCTGTACTTCTCGGTGCACTCCGACCCGCGCTTCGGCTCGGTGTCGAACTTCACCGAGGACGAGATGCTGGCGGTCTTCGGCGACCGCGGCGGCGACCCCGACCGGCCCGGCAAGAAGGACCGTTTCGACTGCCTGCTCTGGCAGCTCGAGCGTCCGGGCGAGCCCGCGTGGGACTCGATCCACGGCCGCGGCCGCCCCGGCTGGCACGTCGAGTGCTCGGCGATCGCCCTGCACCACCTGGGTGAGGAGTTCGACGTCCAGGGCGGCGGCAGCGACCTGGTCTTCCCGCACCACGAGATGAGTGCGTCCGAGGCCCAGGCGGCGTTCGACGGGCTCACGTTCGCCCGCAGCTACGTGCACGCCGGCATGGTCGGCTACCAGGGCGAGAAGATGTCGAAGTCCAAGGGCAACCTGGTCCTGGTCTCCCGCCTCCGCGAGGACGGCGTCGACCCGATGGCGATCCGGCTGGCGCTGCTCGCGCCACCACTACCGCACCGACTGGGAGTGGACCGACGCCGACCTGGCGGCCGGCGAGGAGCGCCTCGCCGCCTGGCGTACGGCGGTCCCGTCGGCCTCACGCGAGCAGGCAGAGGACCTCGTGCGCGGGGTCCGCGCCGCCCTCGCCGACGACCTGGACGCACCTCGGGCCCTCGCCGTCGTGGACGACTGGGCGGCGGGGGAGCGCGGGGACGGCTCGGGGGCGGATCTCGTCCGCGCCCTGCTCGACGCCCGGCTCGGCGTGGTGCTCTGACCGGCCGGCGTCAGTCGTCGTCGGACTCGCGACGCTTGAGGTAGCGCTCGAACTCGCGGGCGATGGCCTCGCCCGACGCCTCCGGGAGGTCGGCGGTGTCCCGCGTCTCCTCCAGCGCCCGCACGTAGTCACCGATCTCCTCGTCCTCGTCGGCGAGCTCGTCGACGCCGCGCTCCCAGGCACGGGCCTCCTCGGGGAGGTCGGCCAGCGGGATGCTGAGCTCCAGCAGGTCCTCGATCTGGCCGAGCAGCGCCAGGGTCGCCTTGGGGCAGGGCGGCTGCGCCACGTAGTGCGGCACGGCCGCCCAGAACGACACCGCCGGGATGTCCGCGAGTGTGCAGGCGTCCTGGAACACCCCGACGATGCCGGTCGGCCCCTCGTAGTTGGACTGCTCGAGCTTGAGCCGGTCGGCGATCTCGGGCTCGCTGGCGGTGCCGGAGACCGGGATCGGCCGGGTGTGCGGGGTGTCGGCGAGGAGCGCCCCGAGGGTGACCACCAGCTCGGCCCCGAGCTCCTCGGAGGCGGCGAGCAGCTCGGCGCAGAACTGCCGCCAGCGCATGTTCGGCTCGATGCCCCGCAGCAGGATCACGTCGCGCAGCGCACCGGGAGGCGAGCACACGGACAGCTGGGTCGACGGCCAGGTGATCCGACGCATGCCGCTGTCGTCGGTGCCCACGGCGGGCCGGTTGACCTGGAAGTCGTAGAAGTCCTCCGGGTCGACGGCGGCCACGAGGCGGGCGTTCCAGACGCGGGCGAGATGGTCGACCACCGACGAGGCGGCGTCCGCCGCGTCGTTCCAGCCCTCGAAGGCCGCGATGAGGACAGGTGACCTCAGGGGCGGCACGTCCTCGATCTCGATCACCGCCCCAGCGTAGTCCGGGAGCGGCGCCCCGGGCGGCAGGACCGTCCACCTCACGGCGAGCCTGTCGGCCTCGGACGGGTACCTGACAGAATGTGGACGCCGGCCCGGCGGAATCCCGCGCGGAGCCCCGGCGTTGCGCCCCCTGCCCACTGGCGGCGGCCGCCACGAGCGGCCCCCACCGGCCACGACGACGAGGATGCCGAGACCACGTGACAGAACCGCAGATCCGACCTGACGCCACCGAGGAGCTCACCGCCGCACTGCGGGAGCGGATCCTCGTCATGGACGGCGCCATGGGCACGATGATCCAGCGGTACGGCCTGTCCGAGGAGGACTACCGCGGCGAGCGCTTCAAGGACTGGGCGCAGGACATCCGGGGCAACTCGGACCTGCTCAGCCTGAGCTCGCCGGACGTGATCCGGGCGATCCACCGCGAGTACCTCGAGGCCGGCGCCGACCTGGTCGAGACCAACACGTTCAGCGCGCAGCGGATCTCCCAGGCCGACTACGGCATGGAGGACCTCGCCTACGAGATGAACTACTCCTCGGCCCGGCTGGCCCGCGAGGCCTGCGACGCGATGACGGAGCAGACCCCCGACAAGCCGCGCTGGGTGATCGGCGCGCTCGGCCCCACGAACACCACCGCGTCCATCTCGCCCGACGTCAACGACCCCGGCAAGCGCAACATCACCTACGACCGGCTCGTCGAGGCCTACCTCGAGCAGGCCCGCGGCCTCGTCGACGGCGGCGCCGACCTGCTGCTCGTCGAGACGATCTTCGACACGCTCAACGCCAAGGCGGCGATCTTCGCGATCGAGACGCTGTTCGAGGAGCACGGCCGCCGCTGGCCGGTCATCATCTCCGGGACGATCACCGACGCCTCCGGGCGCACCCTGTCCGGCCAGGTCACCGAGGCGTTCTGGAACTCCGTCCGGCACGCCCGGCCGCTGGCGGTCGGCCTCAACTGCGCCCTCGGCGCCGCCGACATGCGCCCCTACATCGCCGAGCTCTCGCGGGTCGCGGACACCTTCGTGTCCTGCTACCCCAACGCCGGTCTGCCCAACGAGTTCGGCGAGTACGACGAGACGCCCGACCAGACCGCGGGGGTGCTGGAGGAGTTCGCCGCCAGCGGCCTGGTGAACCTGCTCGGCGGCTGCTGCGGCACCACGCCCGAGCACATCACCGCGATCGCCGCGGCGGCCGAGGGCGGCCGGCCCCGCGAGAAGGCGACCGTCCGGCGAGCCCTGCGGCTCGCCGGCCTCGAGCCGGTCACGGTCACCGACGAGTCGCTGTTCCTCAACGTGGGGGAGCGCACCAACATCACCGGCTCGGCCCGGTTCCGCCGGCTGATCAAGGAGGGCGACTACCCGACGGCGCTCTCCGTCGCCCGCCAGCAGGTCGAGGCCGGCGCGCAGGTCATCGACGTCAACATGGACGAGGGCATGATCGACGGCGTCGAGGCGATGGACCGCTTCGTCAAGCTGCTGGCCAGCGAGCCCGACATCTCCCGCGTGCCGCTGATGGTCGACTCCTCGAAGTTCGAGGTCATCGAGGCCGGCCTCAAGTGCGTCCAGGGCAAGCCGATCGTCAACTCCATCTCGATGAAGGAGGGCGAGGACAAGTTCCGCGAGCAGGCCCGGCTGTGCCGCAAGTACGGCGCCGCGGTGGTCGTGATGGCGTTCGACGAGGACGGCCAGGCCGACAACCTCGAGCGTCGCAAGGCGATCTGCAAGCGGGCCTACGACATCCTCGTGGACGAGGTCGGGTTCCCCGCCGAGGACATCGTCTTCGACCCCAACATCTTCGCGGTGGCGACCGGCATCGAGGAGCACGCCAACTACGGCGTCGACTACATCGAGGCCACCCGCTGGATCAAGCAGAACCTCCCGGGCGCGCTGGTCTCCGGCGGCGTCTCGAACGTGTCCTTCTCGTTCCGCGGCAACAACCCGGTCCGCGAGGCCATCCACTCCGTGTTCCTCTACCACGCCATCCAGGCGGGGATGGACATGGGCATCGTCAACGCCGGCGCCCTCGTCGTCTACGACGAGATCGACCCCGAGCTCCGTGAGCGGATCGAGGACGTCGTACTCAACCGGCGCGAGGACTCCACCGAGCGGCTCCTGGAGATCGCCCCCGACTTCGCCGGCAACGGCGAGCAGCAGGAGGCCGCGACCGAGGAGTGGCGCTCGCTGCCGGTGGCCGAGCGGATCACGCACGCGCTGGTGAAGGGCATCGACGAGCACGCCGAGTCCGACACCGAGGAGCTGCGGGCGGAGATCTCCGAGCGCGGCGGCCGCCCGATCGAGGTGATCGAGGGTCCGCTGATGGACGGCATGAACGTCGTCGGCGACCTGTTCGGCTCCGGCAAGATGTTCCTGCCGCAGGTGGTGAAGTCAGCCCGGGTGATGAAGAAGGCCGTCGCCTACCTCATCCCGTTCATCGAGGCCGAGAAGAAGCCCGGGGACGTGGAGGAGAAGAAGGGCACGATCGTGATGGCCACGGTCAAGGGCGACGTGCACGACATCGGCAAGAACATCGTCGGCGTGGTGCTGCAGTGCAACAACTACGAGGTCGTCGACCTCGGCGTGATGGTGCCGGCGCAGAAGATCATCGACACCGCCCGCGAGGTCGACGCCGACCTGATCGGTCTCTCCGGGCTGATCACCCCGTCGCTGGACGAGATGGTGAACTTCGCGACCGAGATGGAGCGGCAGGGCTTCGAGATCCCGCTGCTCGTCGGCGGCGCGACCACGTCGCGTGCGCACACCGCGGTCAAGGTCGACCCGAAGTACCACGGTCCGGTCGTCTGGGTGAAGGACGCCTCCCGCTCGGTGCCGGTCGCGTCGTCGCTGCTGTCGAAGGAGCGCCGCGGCAAGCTCATCGAGGAGGTCACGGCGGACTTCGACTCGATCCGGGAGCGGCACGCGGCCAAGCACAACGACCGCGTCATCGTGCCGCTGGAGAAGGCGCGGGCGAACCGCACGCCCGTCGAGTGGGAGGGCTACGAGCCGCCACGCCCGAGCACGGATCCGGGTGTGACGGTCCTGGAGAACTATCCGCTCGACGAGCTGCGCGACTACATCGACTGGCAGCCGTTCTTCAACGCCTGGGAGATGAAGGGCCGCTTCCCCGACATCCTCAACAACCCCGGCACGGGCGAGGCGGCGCGCAAGCTCTACGAGGACGCGCAGGAGATGCTCGACCGCATCGTCGAGGAGCGCTGGCTCGAGGCCTCGGCGGTGTTCGGTCTCTTCCCGGCGAACGCCGTCGGCGACGACGTCGAGGTCTACGCCGCCGACGGCCGCGACGAGGTGCTGACGACGCTGCACAACCTGCGCCAGCAGGGCGAGCACCGCCAGGGTGTGCCGAACCGCTCGCTCGGCGACTACGTCGCCCCCAAGGACACCGGGCTCGAGGACTGGGTCGGCGCGTTCGCGGTCACCGCCGGTCTCGGCAGCGAGGCCAAGGTGAAGGAGTTCAAGGCGGCGCTGGACGACTACTCCGCGATCCTCCTGGAGTCGCTGGCCGACCGGCTGGCCGAGGCGCTGGCCGAGCGCCTGCACGAGCGGGTGCGCACCGAGTTCTGGGGCTACGCCGAGGGCGAGGACCTCGACAACGAGGGACTGCTCAAGGAGCAGTACGACGGCATCCGGCCCGCTCCGGGCTACCCCGCCTGTCCCGACCACACCGAGAAGGCGACGATCTGGAGCCTGCTCGACGTCGAGAAGAACACCGGCATCACGCTGACGTCGAGCATGGCGATGTGGCCGGGCGCGTCGGTCAGCGGCCTGTACTTCTCGCACCCGCAGTCGCAGTACTTCGTGGTCGGCCGGATCGCCAAGGACCAGGTCGAGGACTACGCCGCCCGCAAGGGGATGACGCTGGCCGAGGCGGAGCGGTGGCTCTCGCCGAACCTCGGCTACGAACCCGAGGACTGAGCCGGTGGGCACCACACCGGCGGCGGTGCTGTGGGACATGGACGGCACCCTGGTCGACACCGAGCCCTACTGGGTCGAGTCCGAGTTCGAGATCATCGAGGAGCACGGCGGCACCTGGAGCCACGAGCACGCGATGAACCTGGTCGGCAACGACCTGCTCGTCTCCGGGCACTACATCCACCAGCACAGCGGCATCGACCTGGAGCCGGCCGTGATCGTCGAGGAGCTCCTCGACCGCGTCGTCGAGCGGGTCCGCCGGGAGGTGCCCTGGCGCCCGGGGGCCGTCGAGCTGCTGCATGACCTGCGCGAGCACGGGGTCCGGTGCGCGCTGGTGACGATGTCCTACCGGCGCTTCGTCGCCCCGATCCTCGAGGGCCTCCCGCCGGACATGTTCGAGGTGGTCGTCACCGGCGACTCCGTCTCCCAGGGCAAGCCGCACCCCGAGCCGTACACCAAGGCTGCCGCGATCCTGGGGGTCGCACCCGAGGACACGGTCGCCATCGAGGACTCGAACACCGGCGCCCGTTCCGCCGAGGCGGCCGGCTGCACGGTGCTCGTGGTCCAGAACCACGTGCCGGTGCTGCCGGGGGAGCGCCGGGTGTTCGCGGACTCACTGGCCGGCATGACCCTGGCCGACCTGCCGGTGCCGGGGGCCGCGGCCCGGGCCTGACCGCGTCGCCTCGGGTCAGCGGCGCTGCACCCCGAGGTCGTAGGACCATCGGACACTGGCCGCCGCCCGGCGCCCACCCGCACGCTTGACCTCCACAGCTCAGGAGGCAGCATGCACGTCCCACTCGCGCGCACCATCGCCGGTGCGGCCGTCGCCACCGCCGTGCTCTCGCTCGCGGCACCCCCTGCGCTCGGACGCAACGACGACGACCGGGAGCGGCGCGGCTCCTGCAGCGGCTCGTCGGACTGGAAGGTCAAGGTCGGGCCCGAGGACGGCCGCCTCGAGGTCGAGGGGGAGATCGACAGCAGTCGCCGAGGTCAGACCTGGCGGTGGCGGCTCTACCACAACGGGTCCCTGTCGGCCCACGGCCTGCGCACCACCAGCGGGAGCAGCGGCTCCTTCAAGGTCCGCCGCACCAGCGTCGACCTGCGCGGCACGGACCGGTTCACGCTTCGGGCGCGAAACACCCGGAACAATGAGCTCTGCGTCGGAACCGTGAACTACTGAGCACCCGGGCCCGCATACTTGCTCCCTCGACAGCGGCACCTGCGCCGGGGTCGACGCACATGTCAGCGGCAGTCGACGGTGGGGGTGCAGTGCGCTTCGCGAAGAACCCAGTGGTGCAGTTCCTGGCCGCCGGTCTGCTCGTCCTGGTGGTGGTCGTGATCGGCACCGTGCAGCTCAGCAGCCGGGCCGCCGACGAGGAGGCCCTCAACGACGCCCAGTCGACCACCGAGCTGCTGGCCCGGTCCGTCGCCCAGCCGGCGATCCCGCGTGGTCTCGCGGCCGGCAACCCGGGCGCGGTCGACCGGTTCGACCGGACCGTGCTGCGGCGGCTGCTCGTCGGCGAGGTACGCCGGATCAAGATCTGGACCGCGCAGGGGCGCATCGTCTACTCCGACGAGACCCGGCTGATCGGCGACCGGTTCCCGCTCGGTCCCGAGGAGCTCGACGTGCTCCGCAACGGGGGCACGGACGCCGAGATCTCGGACCTCAGCGAGCCCGAGAACCGGTTCGAGCCGGCCGGCAAGTCGCTCGTCGAGGTCTACACCCGGGTGAAGTCACCGGAGGGAGAGCCGTTGCTGTTCGAGGCCTACTACTCCGCCACCGACATCGCCCGCCGACGCGAGCAGGTGTACGACTCGTTCCAGCCGATCGCCCTCGGCGGCCTCCTGGTCCTGGTCGCGGTCACCACCCCGTTGCTGTGGGCGCTGACGAGGCGTCTGGACCGCACGGGCCGGGACCGGGCGCGGCTGCTGGAGCGCGCCGCCGACGCCTCCGAGTCCGAGCGGCGACGGATCGCCCGCGACCTGCACGACGGTGTGGTGCAGGACCTCGCGGGCACCGCGTTCGCCCTGTCCGCGACGGCCCGCGACGCCGACACGGACACGGAGACGGCCCGTCGCCTCGAGCCGATGGCCAGCTCGCTGCGCGGCTCGCTGCGGTCGCTGCGGTCGCTGCTGGTCGAGATCTACCCGCCGGACCTGCGGGCCGACGGCCTCGAGGCCGCCCTCGAGGACCTCGTCGCGCCCGCCGCCGCGGCCGGCGTCACCGCCCGGGTCGAGGTGTACGACGTCGCGCACGCCTCCGCGGACGCGGTCCGGCTGGTCTGGCGGGTCGCCCAGGAGGCCGTCCGCAACGCCCTGCGGCACTCCGGCGCCAGCCACGTGACCGTGCAGGTGCGGCAGGTCGGCGACCGGCTCACCCTCGACGTCACCGACGACGGCGCCGGGTTCGACCCGCGCAAGCCGGCGTCCGGGCTCGGCCTGCGCAGCCAACGGGACCTGATCGCCGAGGCAGGCGGCACGCTCGACGTACGCTCCACGCCCGGCGGCGGCACCACCGTCCACCTGGAGGTTCCATGAACGAGGCACCGATCCGCGTCGTGCTGGTCGACGACCACGCGGTCGTCCGGTCCGGCCTGGCCCAGCTGCTCGGCGGCGCCGACGACATCGAGGTCGTGGGGCAGGCGGGCGACGGCATGGAGGCGCTGGCCGTCGTGCGCGAGACACAGCCCGACGTCGTGGTGATGGACCTGCAGATGCCCGGCGTCGACGGCGTGGAGACCACCAGACGGCTGGTCTCGTTGGACCTGGGCTGCGAGGTGCTGGTGCTGACGTCGTACTCCGACAACGCCCGGATCGTCGCGGCCCTCGACGCCGGCGCGGTCGGCTACCTCCTCAAGGACGCCGACCCCGAGGAGGTCATCGGCGGCGTGCGGGCGGTCAGCCGCGGCGAGTCGCCGCTGAACCCGCGGGTGGCCCGGCAGCTGCTCACCACACGGGCGGAGGCGCCGCCGACCGTGGAGCTGACGCCGCGGGAGGCGGAGGTGCTCGGGCTGGTCCGGCAGGGGCTCGCGAACAAGCAGATCGCCCGGCGGCTCGGGATCAGCGAGCGGACCGTGAAGGCGCACCTCACCAACGTGTTCCAGCGCATCGGGGTGGCCGACCGCACTCAGGCGGCGCTCTGGGCCGAGCGGAACCTCTGAGCCGCCGGCGTTGGTCGAGGTGCCCGAGCCGCTGGGCGAGGGCCTCGAAACCTCCGCACCTGTCGCGCTATGGGCGCCGTGGGTTCGCCCGGCCGACGGCCGCTCGTGGGTGGCCTGCGCGCTCCGCTCGACCCGGCGTCGGCGGAGGACACCCGCTCGCTTCGCTCGCCCGCCATGCCCGGGCCACAGCCTCCGCCGACGCCGGGTTCGCTGCACGCTCCGGCCGCCTGTGGCGGCCGCCGGACCTGCGCTCGGGCCGCGCCGACGTCTAGTCGGTGTCCTCGGCCGACAGGCCGTCGGTGAGCGTGGCGACGGGCTCGCGCTCGGGGAGCGGTGGCGGCGTGCCGCCCCACTCGGGGCAGAGGGACTGGTGGGCGCACCAGCCGCACAGGGCACTGCGCCGCGGGCGCCAGTCGCCGGTCTCCTGGGCGGTGACGATGGCCTTCCAGAGGGCCTCGACCTTGCGCTCGGTGGCGAGCAGGTCGCTCTCGTCGGGGGAGTAGCGGAGCACCTCGCCGCTGCCGAGGTAGATCAGCTGGAGCATCGCGGGGACGACGCCGCGGGTGCGCCAGAGGACGAGGGCGTAGAACTTCATCTGGAACAGCGCCTTGGCCTCGTAGGCCTCGGCGGGAGCCCGCCCGGTCTTGTAGTCGACGACCCGGATCTCGCCGGTGGGGGCGATGTCGAGGCGGTCGACGAAGCCGCGGAGCAGGAGCTTGGAGTCCAGCAGCGTCTCGACGTAGAGCTCGCGCTCGGCCGGCTCGAGGCGGGTCGGGTCCTCCAGCGCGAAGTAGCGGGACAGGGACTCCTGGCAGGACGCCAGCCAGGCACCCACCTCGGGGCCCTCGGAGCCGAACATCTCCGCGATCTCGGGCTCGGCCTCGAGGATCTGCTCCCAGGCCGGGACGAGGAGGTCGGCGGCGCGGGCGGGGGTGCGATCGGTCGACGGCAGGTCGAACAGGTCCTCGAGGACCTTGTGCACCACGGTGCCGCGCACCGCGTCGGGCGAGGACGGCTCGGGGAGCCGGTCGACGGTGCGGAAGCGGAACAGCAGCGGACAGGCCATGAAGTCCCCGGCCCGGCTGGGGGAGAGCGAGCCGAGCACGTCGACGCCGTCGACCAGGGTGCGCTCGACGCCCTCGAGCACGTCGCGGCGGTCGTGGGGGTGCGCCGGCGCCGCCTCGGTCGTGCCTGTCCCGGTCGTGCCGCTCGTCATCGCCGTCTCGTCCTGCCCGTCCTGCGTGTCCCGCATCTGCTGAGGCCTTCCCTGCGCCCTCGACAGTAGGCGACCGCGCCGACAGGTCCGGGCAGGACACCGCGATAGCGTGGAGACGTGGACCAGCGCACGGCGGAGCCCGGCGACCCGAGCGATCCGGGCCGACCGACGCCGCAGCGCGCCCCGGGCACGATCAAGATCGGGCAGATCGGGGGCGTCGACGTCCTGGTCCGCTCCTCGTGGCTGATCGTCGCGGTGCTGATCTCGGTGATGCTCGCGCCGGCGGTGGACGCCGTCGAGCCGGGCCTCGGCGGCTGGAAGTACGTCGCCGGCGCCGCGTTCGCGGTCCTGCTCTACCTCTCGGTGCTGCTGCACGAGGCGTCGCACGCCCTGATGGCGCAGCGCTTCGGCCTGCCGGTCTCGTCGATCACCCTGCACTTCCTGGGCGGGGTCACGGAGATCGACGGCGAGCCGGACACCCCCGGCCGCGAGTTCGGCGGTCTCCGTGGTGGGGCCGCTCACGTCGCTGGCCGTCGGGCTGGCCGTGCTGCCGCTCGCCGCCCTCGCCCCCGACCGGACCCTCCTCGACCTGGCGGCCAAGGGGCTGGCCGGGGCCAACCTCGTGGTCGGCGTGCTCAACCTCGTGCCCGGCCTGCCGCTCGACGGCGGCCGGGTGCTGCGCGCGGTGGTCTGGAAGGTGACCGGCAACCCGCACCAGGGCACGATCGTCGCCGGCTGGGGCGGCCGGGTGGCGGCGCTTGCTGGTGCTCGTCTACCCGTTCGCCCGGCAGTTCGTGGCCGGGGGCACGCCCAGCATCACCGACTACGTGTTCGCGTTCGTGATCGCGAGCTTCCTGTGGAGCGGCGCGTCGGCCGCGATCATGTCCGCGCGCGCCCGTCGCCGGCTCCCGTCCCTGCGGGCCCGGACGCTCGCCCGTCGTACCCTCGCGGTCCCGCACGACCTCCCGCTCGCCGAGGCGGTTCGCCGTGCGCAGGAGGAGCAGGCCGGCAGCATCGTGGTGCTCGACGCGACCGGTGAGCCGAGCGCGATCGTCAACGAGGCGGCGGTGCTCGCGACGCCCGAGGAGCGGCGACCCTGGGTGGCGGTCAGCGCGGTGGCCCGGCGGCTCGAGCCCGGGCTGACCTTCTCGGCGGACATCTCCGGCGAGCCGCTGATCCTGGCCATGCAGCGGTCACCGGCGTCGGAGTACCTCCTCCTCGACCGCGACGGCAGCGTCTTCGGCGTGCTGGTCACCGACGACGTCGACAAGGCGTTCGCAGCGGGCATGTAGCAGCCGCCGAACCACCCCCGGGTGGCTCCGAACCCGCGTGAGAGGGTGCAGCCATGTCCTCCCAGCCCACCTGGTCCGGTGTGCGTCGCGGCCCTCTCCAGCCCGGTGAGTGGATCCGGCTGACCGACACCAAGGGCCGCCGCCACAACATCCAGCTCGTCGAGGGCAAGCAGTTCTTCACCAACCGCGGCTCGATCGACCACGACGACCTGATCGGCCGGCCGGAGGGCTTCAGCATCACCTCGTCCGCGGGCGGGGAGTACCTCGTGTTCCGCCCGCTGCTCAACGAGTTCGTGGTCTCGATGCCTCGCCAGGCGGCCGTCGTCTATCCCAAGGACGCCGCCCAGATCGTGGCGATGGCCGACGTGTTCCCGGGCGCCCGCGTGGTCGAGGCGGGCGTCGGTTCGGGGGCCCTGACCTGCTACCTGCTGCGGGCCGTCGGACCGGCCGGCCTGGTCTCGTCGTACGAGCGTCGCCAGGAGTTCGCCGACCAGGCCGTCGCCAACGTCGACCAGTACTTCGACGGCCGCCACCCGGCCTGGAGGCTCACGGTCGGCGACCTGGTGGAGAGCCTGGACGACGAGGACGTCGACCGGGTGATCCTCGACATGCTGGCCCCGTGGGAGTGCGTCGACCGGGTGGCCGACGTGCTGACCCCGGGCGGCCTCGTCTGTGCGTACGTCGCGACGACCACCCAGCTCGGCAAGACCGTCGAGACGCTCCGGGCGCACGGAGGCTTCACCGAGCCCCAGCCCTGGGAGTCCCTGGTGCGCGACTGGCACGTCGAGGGCCTGGCGGTCCGGCCGGGCCACAAGATGATCGGCCACACCGGCTTCCTGGTCACCGCGCGGCGGATGGCGCCGGGGGAGACCGCACCCGCCAAGAAGCGCCGCCCGGCACCGGGGGCGTACGGCGTCGACTACTCCGGCCCGCGGCCGAGCGGCCTGCCGCCGCAGCTCTCGGAGGAGGAGTTCGACGCCTGACCCGTCCGGTCCGGTGTGAGAAAACCACTCGGCCGGGAACCCTTGTCAGCGCTACGTTTCCGTGAGGTCACGGTTGGGACAAAGGTGATCGACACCCTGGTCGTTCGGCACCGGATCAAGCGGGCGACGGGTAATGTCAAAGGCATAGCACCCACGCTGTGGAGGTGACTGAGTTGCCAGCATCAGAGAGTGGTCAGGACCGGCCGGGCTCGCGCACGCCGGAAGAGCTGCACAGCCAGCTCGGCTTCCTCGAGGACGAGGTCACCGAGCTCCGTCGCCGGCTCGCCGAGGGCCCGGTGCACTCCCGTGCGATCGAGCAGCGCCTCGCCGAGACCCAGCGGTCGCTCGCCGCCGTCACCGCCCAGAACGAACGCCTCGCCCAGACCCTGCGCGAGGCCCGCGACCAGATCATGACCCTCAAGGAGGAGGTCGACCGGCTCGCCCAGCCGCCGGCCGGCTTCGGCACCTTCCTGGCCCGCAACGAGGACGACTCCATCGACGTGTTCACCGGCGGCCGCAAGCTGCGCGTGAACGTCAGCCCCTCGGTCGACCTCGACACGCTCCAGCGCGGCCAGGAGGTCATGCTCAACGAGGCCCTCAACGTGGTCGCCGCGCTCGAGTTCGAGCAGGTCGGCGAGGTCGTCATGCTCAAGGAGTTCCTCGCCGACGGCGACCGGGTGCTCGTGATCGCCAACGCCGACGAGGAGCGTGTCGTGCGCCTCGCCGAGCCGCTGCGCGACGTGACCCTGCGTGCCGGCGACTCGCTGCTGCTCGACGGCCGCTCCGGCTACGTCTACGAGCGGGTCCCGAAGTCCGAGGTCGAGGAGCTGGTCCTCGAGGAGGTCCCGGACATCGCCTACGAGTCGATCGGTGGCCTGCGCGGCCAGATCGAGGCGATCCGCGACGCGGTCGAGCTGCCCTACCTGCACCCGGAGATGTTCCTCGAGCACGAGCTGAAGCCGCCGAAGGGCGTGCTGCTCTACGGGCCGCCCGGCTGCGGCAAGACGCTCATCGCCAAGGCCGTCGCGAACTCGCTGGCCAAGAAGGTCGCCGAGCGCACCGGCCAGGAGGGCCGCTCGTTCTTCCTGAACATCAAGGGCCCCGAGCTGCTGAACAAGTACGTCGGCGAGACCGAGCGACACATCCGGCTGGTGTTCCAGCGGGCCCGCGAGAAGGCCAACCAGGGCACCCCGGTGATCGTGTTCTTCGACGAGATGGACTCGCTGTTCCGCACCCGCGGCTCCGGCGTCTCCTCCGACGTCGAGAACACCATCGTCCCGCAGCTGCTGTCGGAGATCGACGGCGTGGAGGGCCTCGAGAACGTCCTGGTCATCGGCGCCTCCAACCGCGAGGACATGATCGACCCGGCGATCCTGCGACCCGGCCGTCTCGACGTGAAGATCAAGATCGAGCGCCCGGACGCCGAGTCCGCCCGCGACATCTTCTCCAAGTACCTCACGCCGACCCTGCCGCTGCACGCCGACGACCTCGCCGAGTTCGGCAACGACCGGCACGCCTGCGTGGCCGGGATGATCCAGGCGACCGTCCAGCGGATGTACACCGAGTCCGAGGAGAACCGCTTCCTCGAGGTGACCTACGCCAACGGCGACAAGGAAGTCCTGTACTTCAAGGACTTCAACTCCGGCGCGATGATCCAGAACATCGTCGACCGCGCGAAGAAGATGGCGATCAAGGACCTCCTCGACCAGGGCCAGAAGGGTCTGCGGGTCACCCACCTGCTCCAGGCGTGCGTGGACGAGTTCAAGGAGAACGAAGACCTCCCGAACACCACCAACCCCGACGACTGGGCCCGCATCTCCGGCAAGAAGGGCGAACGGATCGTGTTCATCCGCACGCTCATCACCGGCAAGCAGGGCACCGAGCCGGGTCGCTCGATCGACACGGTCTCGAACACCGGGCAGTACCTCTAGGCCGTGGCCTCCGGCGGAGAGGAGCAGGTCGGCCGCGAGGACGTCGAGGCGCTCCTCGAGGTGCGTCGCGAGCTCGGTCCGTCGTACGACGCGGCGCTGGTCGACTCGTTCGCCGACCGGATGGAGCGCGCGATCGCGGAGCGCGTGGATGCCCAGCTCGCCGAGCGCCGGCACCAGCGGCAGCAGGTCGACTCGCGCGACTCGAAGCAGCTGGCGTTGGGCATCGTCTCGCTCGGCTGCGGCATCCCGATCACGGCCATCGCCGGCGCCATCACGGACCTGCCCGGGATCGTCGTGGCCTGGTCCGGCATCGCGGTGGTGAACGTCGCCTACGCCCTGGGCGGGCGTCGCCGGCACCGGTGACGACGTCCTGATGACCATGCTGGGGGCCTCGCGCTGCGGCAGCCTGGCTGCGAGCCGACGCGCCAAGGCCGAGGGACGCTCAGCCTGGCCCAGGGGCACTGAGTGTGGCCGTGAGGTCTAGCCTGCGGTCGTGAGTGTCGCCCGCAAGATGCAGATACCGGCCGCTGCAACCGTTGTCGTCCTGGGCCTGCCGTCCGACGTCGACCTCGAGATCCCGGCCGACTGTCTCGTCGTCAGCGATCCCTCCGTCGCGGCGGAGGCGGCGGTCGTCAGCTTTGTCGTGCGGGCCGACGATCTCGACGACGTGGCAACCCCCGCGATCGCCGCCGCGCGGGAGGACCGCCTCGCGTGGATCGCCTATCCGAAGTCGCGACAGCTCGGCACCGACTTGAACCGTGACATCCTCGCGGCGCTGGTCGAGGCCCGTGGCGCTCAACCGGTTCGCTCCGTGTCGATCAACAGCGTCTGGTCGGCGCTGCGGTTCCGCCCGCTCTGACGGCGTACTCGCGCCCGGCGGCTGTCCGCACTGCTGCGTCGTGCGCGGTCCATGGATGCCGATGAGCAGGCCCCGGTCAGGCAGGATGGCGGGGGAGGCGGTGCCTGACGGGCCTGCCACGGGGTGCTCACACAAGGGGGTCCGCGTGACTGACGACCTGGGCGTGGTCAACGAGTGGCTTTCGGAGTTCGACGTCACGATGTTTCGAGGTGAGGACGGCAAGTACCGGATCTGGGGCGACATCAACCGGATCCAGGAGATCGTTGCCAGCCCGGGTGCCTCCAACCTCCCGCCCGGCGCAAGAGACGACGTCGATGAGTTCTTCGCCGACGAGGTGGACGGCACGTGGCGCGAGATCTTCGTGCGGATGGGTTTCCGACCCGTGAACGATCCCGTGCTCGGTCCGCCGGAGAGACGACCGGACGCGACGAGTGAGCAGATCGACGCCTGCTTCGAGGAGACGTACGACTACTTCAGGCTGCCGCCCGACGAGCGGCAGGACTGAGCACCACGTCCCGACGGCGTCGCCCCGAACGCAGCGATCTGCCGCGCGTTCGCGTCCCCGCAACCCGACCGGCATCCGTTCGCGCCACGACCTAGGCTGACCCCATGTTCTTCTGGATCGGGCTCGCGCTGGTGCTGGTGGTCTTCGTCGGGCTCGTGACCTGGGGCGTGCGTGGCTACCAGGGCCGCGTGCACGAGCCCGGAACGACCCACATGAGGCCTCCCGGCGACGTACGCTGAGCCGCAACTATCGAGACGGGGGAGCGAGATGGTCTGGTTCATCGGCGCCGTAGCGCTGGCGGGCGTGCTGTTCGGGCTGGCCTGGTGGTCCAGCGGACGCGCGAAGCCGGGCGGCATCCAGCACCACCAGGCGGGTCGCGACGAGCTCTACCAGGCGATGCGGGACGGCCAGGGCGGCAGCGACGGGATCGGCTGAGCGTCAGCTCGCCGGCTCGGTCACGTCCGCCACGGTCGCGTCCAGCACCCGCACCACGTCCTCGGCGTCCGCCGTCAGCGCGACGCCGTGGGCGCCACCGCCCAGCGAGATCGGTCCGGACAGCGTCGCGTCCGCGACCACCGGCCACGGATGCCGGCTGCCCAGCGGGGTGATGGTGCCGCGGACGTAGCCGGTCGCCTCGAACGCCACGTCGGCGCTCGGCATCGAGATCCGGTTGACGCCGAGCAGCGCGCGCAGCTTGGGCCAGGCGATCTCGCGGTCCCCCGGCACCAGCACGAACCGGTAGTCGTCGTCGGCCAGCCGCACCACGATCGTCTTCACGACCGCCCGGGGCTCGACCCCGCGGGCGGCGGCGGCCTCCGCGAGCGAGCCGACCCGGCCGTGCCGGGTGACGGTGTGCGCGAGCCCCAGCTGCTCGGCGGCACCGATCGCCCGCGCGGAGCCGTCGACGTTGTCGTCACTCATGCCCGAAGCGTAGGTCGGCGTAGTCACCGACCCCGTCGCCCGCCAGCCGCGCCAGCAGCGCCCGGGTGTCCGGCACGAACGGCCACGCCGGGTCGCGGAGCCGCTCGGCGAGCTCCCCGAGCGTCATCCAGGCGCCCCAGACGACCTCGCCGTCCGCATGCACGACCGGGCCGGACCAGGTCGTCTCGTAGCAGTGCTCGACGCACCGGGTGGTGTCGTCCTCGTAGACGTTGAGCCCCAGGGGTCGCAGGTCGGCGCCGGTCACGCCGAGCTCCTCGGCGAGCTCGCGTGCCGCCGAGGCGGCCGGCTGCTCGCCGTACGCCATGATCCCGCCGGCCGCCGCGTCGTGGTGCGAGGGCGCCCAGTCCTTGGCGGGGGAGCGGCGGTGCACGTAGATCCGGCCCGCCGGGTCGCGCACGAGCACCGCGGTGGCGGCGTGCAGCAGGTTCTCCCGGCGTACGACGGACCGCTCGGCCGACCCGATGACCGCACCGGTTCGGTCAACGAGGGCGACGATCTCGGACACGTCCAGCATTCTCGCAACCCGCACCCGCGTACGCTCGCTGTCATGAGCGTGCGTCGTGTGATGGGCACCGAGACCGAGATGGGCATCTCGGTGCAGGGCCAGCCGACGGCCAACCCGATGGTGGCGTCGTCGCAGGTCGTGAACGCCTACGCCTCGAGCACGCTGCGGGCCCGCCGCGCCCGGTGGGACTTCGAGGAGGAGTCGCCGCTGCGGGACGCCCGCGGCTTCGACATGTCCCGCGAGGTCGCCGATCCCAGCCAGCTCACCGACGAGGACCTCGGTCTGGCCAACGTCATCCTCACCAACGGCGCCAGGCTCTACGTCGACCACGCGCACCCGGAGTACTCCACCCCGGAGTGCACCAACCCACGCGACGTCGTGAAGTGGGACAAGGCGGGGGAGCAGGTGATGCTCGACGCGTCCCGGTTCGCCGCCCAGATCCCGGGGGCGGCCCCGATCCTGCTCTACAAGAACAACACCGACAACAAGGGCGCGTCCTACGGTGCCCACGAGAACTACCTGATGCGGCGCAGCACGCCGTTCAGCGACATCGTCCGGCACCTGACGCCGTTCTTCGTCTCGCGGCAGGTGGTCTGCGGCGCCGGCCGGGTCGGCATCGGGCAGGACGGCCGCGAGCACGGCTTCCAGGTCAGCCAGCGGGCCGACTACTTCGAGGTCGAGGTCGGTCTCGAGACCACCCTCAAGCGGCCGATCATCAACACCCGCGACGAGCCGCACGCCGACCCGGAGAAGTACCGCCGGCTGCACGTGATCATCGGCGACGCCAACCTCGCCGAGATCTCCACCTACCTCAAGGTCGGCACCACCTCCCTGGTGCTGGCGATGATCGAGGACCGGTTCCTGAGCGTCGACCTGGCGGTCGAGCAGCCGGTGCGGACCCTGCGCGACGTGTCGCACGACCCGACCCTCAAGCACGTCCTCTCTCTCACCGACGGGCGGAAGATGACCGCCGTACAGCTGCAGATGGAGTACCTCGACCTGGCCAAGAAGTACGTCGAGGACCGGCTCGGCGCCGACGCCGACCCGCAGACCGTCGACGTGCTGGCCCGTTGGGAGTCGGTGCTGTCCCGGCTCGAGGAGGACCCGATGCTGTGCGCGCAGGAGCTCGACTGGGTGGCCAAGCTCCAGCTCCTCCAGCAGTACCGCGACCGTGACGGTCTCGAGTGGGACGACGCGAAGCTGCACCTGATCGACCTGCAGTACGCCGACATCCGGCCGGACAAGGGGCTCTACCACCGGCTGGTCCGGATGGGCCGGATCGAGCGCCTGCTCGCCGACGACGAGGTCGCCAAGGCGATGCACAAGCCGCCGGAGGACACCCGGGCGTACTTCCGCGGACGCTGCCTGGAGCAGTACGCCGACCAGATCGCAGCGGCCTCCTGGGACTCGGTGATCTTCGACCTGCCCGGCCGCGAGTCGCTCCAGCGCGTCCCGACGATCGACCCGTTGCGCGGTTCCCGTGCGCATGTCGGAGAACTGTTGGACCGTTGTGACACGGCAGACGCCTTGTTCAGCGCGTTGACTCGGTAGGGTCGACGTACGGCGTCAGGCACGCTCGCACCAGGAGGTCGGCATGGCACAGGAGCAGAAGCAACCCAGGAAGTCCTCGGAGACCGAGGAGCAGACCGAGGCTGCCCCACAGACGGACGTCGCCGAGCGCAAGGAACAGCTCGACGAGGACATCGACGCGATCCTCGACGAGATCGATGACGTTCTCGAGACCAACGCCGAGGACTTCGTGAAGTCGTTCATCCAGAAGGGTGGTCAGTAAGCCTTGAGCGACTCCCGACTGCGCTCTTCACTGGGCGCGGCGTTCCTGCGGCCTGGCTCCTCGTCGTTCGCCGACTTCCTCACCGAGCAGGCACCCGAGCTGCTTCCGCACCGCCGCGGCCTCCCCGACGGGAGCGCCGCGGACCTCGCGCCGCACGGCACCACGATCGTGGCGGCGACGTTCCCGGGCGGTGTGGTGATGGCCGGTGACCGTCGCGCCACGATGGGCAACATCATCGCCCAGCGCGACATCGAGAAGGTCTTCCCGGCCGACGAGTTCTCGTGCGTGGGCATCGCCGGCACGGCCGGCATCGCCGTCGAGATGGTGCGGCTGTTCCAGACCGAGCTCGAGCACTACGAGAAGATCGAGGGCACGACGCTCTCCATGGACGGCAAGGCGAACCGTCTCGCCGCGCTGATCCGTTCGAACCTGGGCATGGCGATGCAGGGGCTGGCCGTCGTCCCCCTCTTCGCGGGCTACGACCTGACCACCGACCAGGGCCGGATCTTCTCCTACGACGTGACCGGCGGCCGTTACGAGGAGACCTCCTTCCACTCGGTGGGGTCCGGCTCGCTGTTCGCCCGGGGCGCGCTGAAGAAGCTCTACCGCGCGGACCTGGATGCCGAGGGCTGCGTGACGGCCGTCGTGCAGGCGCTCTACGACGCCGCCGACGACGACTCCGCCACCGGCGGCCCCGACCTGGCCCGCCGGATCTTCCCCGTCGTGGGTGTGATCACCGGGGACGGCTACCGCCGTTGGCCGGACGCCGACGTGGCCGCCGTCGCCGACCTGGTGATCGCGGCGCGGATGCAGCGACCCGACGGCCCCGCCGCCTCCCTGACCTGAGGCGGTCGCGGATGACTTCCACCGGCTGGTCGAGCCTGTCGAGACCACGTCCCACAGATGAGGTGCCCCAGCGATGAGCATGCCGTTCTACGTCTCGCCCGAGCAGCTGATGAAGGACCGGGCGGACTTCGCGCGCAAGGGCATCGCCCGCGGGCGGTCCCTCGTCGTCGTGCAGTACGTCGACGGCATCGTCTTCGTCTCGGAGAACCTCTCGCAGGCGCTGCACAAGGTCAGCGAGATCTACGACCGGATCGCGTTCGCCGCGGTCGGCCGCTACAACGAGTTCGAGAACCTCCGGATCGCCGGCGTCCGGCTCGCGGACATGCGCGGCTACGCCTACGACCGTCGCGACGTCACCGGCCGCGGCCTCGCGAACGCCTACGCCCAGACGCTCGGCACGATCTTCTCCAGCGGTGGTGAGAAGCCCTACGAGGTCGAGCTGTTCGTTGCCGAGGTGGGCGACAGCGTCGCCGGCGACCAGATCTACCGGCTCACCTACGACGGCCAGGTCGCCGACGAGCACGACTACGCCGTGATGGGCGGCTCGGCCGAGGCCGCGACGACGTACCTCAAGGAGCACTTCGCCTCCGGTGCCGACCTCGACTCGTCGATCCGGCTCGCCGTCCGGGCGCTCGGCCAGGGCGGCGAGAGCGCGGGGGACACGCGCACGATCCCCTCGGCCAACCTCGAGGTCGCCGTGCTCGACCGCACCCGGTCCCAGCAGCGCAAGTTCAAGCGGCTCACCGCCCGGCAGCTCACCGGCATCCTCGGCAACGGCCCCGGCGACACCGGAGGCCCCGGCGGCAACGGCACCGGCGGCGGCAGCCCCTCGACCGATCCCTCCGGTCCGGACAACCCCGCCGACCCCACCGACACCGCCGGCGGCTCCGTCCCCCCGCTGGAGAACCCCGTCACCGGCGAGCCGGACCGCCCCGACGAGCCCCCGATCGCGCCTCCCGTCTCCTGAGCCCTTCCGGCGGTCGAGCGGTCGCCGCGGGCGGTCGAGCGGTCCCCCGGGTGGTCGAGCCGTCGACCCGCCGGGCGGTCGAGCCGTCCCCGGGTGGTCGAGCCTGTCGAGACCACGGCACGGGCGGTCGAGCCGTCCCCCGGGTGGTCGAGCCTGTCGAGACCACGGCACGGGCGGTCGAACCGTCCCCGGGTGGTCGAGCCGTCCCCGGGTGGTCGAACCGTCCCCCGGGTGGTCGAACCGTCGCCCCGGGCGGTCGAACCGTCCCCGGGTGGTCGAGCCTGTCGAGACCACGTATCCACAGCCCGGAAACACCTCCTGGTTGCCTGCGGCCCGACGATCCACCCTTGTCCCATGCCTTTCACCTACATCCTTCGATGCGCGGACGGCTCCTACTACGTCGGCAGCACCCGGGGCGAGCTCATGGCCCGGGTCCGGCAGCACGACGTGGGGACCGGATCGCAGTACACCGCGAGCCGAAGGCCGGTCGCGCTGGTGTGGGCGGCCAAGTTCGACCGCGTGACGGAGGCGTTCGCGATGGAGAAGAAGCTGCAAGGGTGGTCCCGAGCGAAGCGCGAGGCGCTGATCGAAGGCCGGTTCGGGGATCTGCCACGGCTGTCGGCATCCGGCCCGCGGGACTGAGTGGTCTCGACAGGCTCGACCACCCGCGATCGGCCAGTGGTCTCGACAGGCTCGACCACCCGCGCATCGTCAGTGGTCTCGACAGGCTCGACCACCCGCGGATGGCCAGTGGGCTCGCGGTGGTCAGTGGTCTCGACAGGCGCGCCCTCCCCGGAGGGCGCGTGACCCCGATGCGCGCGATGCCCCCCATTCCCACCGGTCCGCCCGTAGGGTAGGCACGTGGACCGCCGGATCTTCGGGATCGAGAACGAGTACGGCGTCACCTGCACGTTCCGCGGGCAGCGACGCCTCTCGCCGGACGAGGTTGCCCGCTACCTGTTCCGCAAGGTGGTGTCCTGGGGTCGCAGCAGCAACGTGTTCCTCCGCAACGGTGCCCGGCTCTACCTCGACGTGGGCAGCCACCCGGAGTACGCCACCCCCGAGTGCGACGACATCGTCGACCTGGTGGCCCACGACAAGGCGGGGGAGCGGGTCCTCGAGGGGCTGCTGGTGGACGCGGAGCGGCGGCTGCACGACGAGGGCATCGCCGGCGACGTGTACCTCTTCAAGAACAACACCGACTCGGCCGGCAACTCCTACGGCTGCCACGAGAACTACCTGGTCAGCCGGCACGGCGAGTTCTCCAAGCTGGCCGACGTGCTGATCCCGTTCCTGGTGACCCGGCAGATCATCGTCGGCGCCGGGAAGGTCATCCAGACCCCGCGCGGGGCGATGTACTCCGTGTCCCAGCGCGCCGAGCACATCTGGGAGGGCGTCAGCAGCGCGACGACCCGGTCCCGCCCGATCATCAACACCCGCGACGAGCCGCACGCGGACGCCGAGCGCTACCGCCGGCTGCACGTGATCGTCGGCGACTCGAACATGAGCGAGACCACGACCATGCTCAAGGTCGCCACCTGCGACCTGGTCCTCCGGATGATCGAGGAGGGCGTGGTGATGCGCGACCTCACGATGGAGAACCCGATCCGGGCGATCCGGGAGATCTCGCACGACATGACCGGCCGGCGCAAGGTGCGGCTGGCGAACGGCCGCGAGGCCAGCGCGCTGGAGATCCAGCAGGAGTACCTCAACCGGGCCCGCGACTTCGTCGACCGCCGTGAGCTGGAGACACCGCTGATCGCGCGGGTCCTCGACCTGTGGGAGCGCACCCTCAAGGCGGTCGAGTCCGAGGACTTCGCGCTGGTGGAGCGGGAGATCGACTGGGTCATCAAGTGGAAGCTGATCGAGCGCTACCGCAGCCAGCACGGCCTGCCGCTGAGCCACCCGCGGATCGCGCAGCTCGACCTCGCCTACCACGACATCCACCGCGGCCGCGGCCTCTACTACCTGCTCGAGAAGCGCGGCGCGGTCAGCCGGGTGACCGACGACCTGCGGGTGTTCGAGGCCAAGTCGGTGCCGCCGCAGACCACCCGGGCCCGGCTGCGCGGCGAGTTCATCAAGCGCGCCCAGGAGCGCCGCCGCGACTTCACCGTCGACTGGGTGCACCTCAAGCTCAACGACCAGGCGCAGCGCACGGTGCTGTGCAAGGACCCGTTCCGGGCGTACGACGAGCGCGTGCACAAGCTCATCGAGGGCATGTGACGGTCCCCACGTCCACCTGAGGCACCACCTGAGCGGGGACTCTCAGGATGCCCCGTTATCGTGGCCGGGTCCTTCCCACTCTCCCTCGAGGTGTTCACCCGTGCGACGACTGCTCGCCCTGCTCCTGGCATCGCTGATGCTGCTCGCCACCGCTGCCTGCGGGAACGACAACGGCTCCGCCAAAGCCGACGTCGACATGGGCCAGAAGATCGACGGCCTGAGCGTCTCGGGCTCGTTCGGCGCCGAGCCCAAGGTCAAGGTCAGCTCCGCGGTGAAGGCGGACAAGCCGCAGACCCAGGTGGTCTCGAAGGGCGACGGCAACCCGGTGGTGGCGAACAAGAAGGCGATGTTCAACATCTACCTCGCCAAGGGCAGCGACGGGAAGAAGCTCTACAGCAGCACCGACCAGGGCACCCCGTCCCAGGTCGCGATGAACGAGAAGCAGTTCTTCAAGGTCATCATCGACAGCCTGGTGGGCAAGCCGCAGGGCTCCCGGGTGGCCATCGCCGCGACCGTCAAGGACGTCTGGGGCTCCGCGGGCGCCCCGCAGCTGAAGCTGAAGCCCAGCGACACCGTGCTGTTCGTGATCGACGTGCTGTCGGTGGAGCCCAAGGACGTCCTGGACGCCCCGAAGGGCAAGCAGGTCGACGCCCCGGCCGACGCGCCGAAGGTCGTCGAGAGCGGCGGCAAGGTCACCGGCATCGACTTCTCCGCGGCCCCGAAGAAGGCCCCGACCAAGCTCCAGGTCATCCCGCTCGTCGAGGGCGACGGCCCCGCGGCCAAGGCCGGCCGCCTGGTGACGTTCAACTACTACGGCGCGGTGTGGGGCTCGAAGAAGCCGTTCGACTCCTCCTTCAGCCGTGGCGCGCCGGTGCCGTTCGGTGTCGGCGTCAAGGGCCTGATCCCGGCCTGGGACAAGGTCATCCCCGGCCTCAAGCAGGGCAGCCGCGTGCTGATCATCGCCCCGCCCGGCGACGCGTACGGCGCGCAGGCCCAGTCCGGCATCCCGGCCAACTCGACCCTCACGTTCGTCGTCGACGTGCTCGGAGTGGACTCCTGAGCCGGCGCCCGTCGCTGGGGTAGGTTTCTCGCCGAGGAGCCACCAGTGAAGATCCGGGAGCCGAGGGAGGACATGACCGCGCGCAAGAGCGAGCGTCTGCTCAACCTGCTCATCACGCTCCTGGTCTCCCGGACGTACGTCTCCAAGGACCGGCTCCGTGAGGTGGTCGAGCCCTACCGCGAGGCGGGCGACGAGGCCTTCGAGAAGATGTTCGAGCGGGACAAGGAGGAGCTCCGGTCCCTCGGCATCCCGATCGAGGTCGGGTACGTCGACCGGGCGTTCGAGGACGAGCCCGGCTACCGCGTCGAGCGGTCGGCCTTCGAGCTGCCGGAGATCGACCTGGCGCCCGAGGAGGCCGCCGTCATCGGCCTGGCCGCCCGGGTCTGGCAGCACGCCGGCCTCGCGGCGGCGACCTCCGACGCGCTGGTCAAGCTCAAGGCGGCCGGGGTCAGCGTCGACCGGGCGGCCCTCGACCTCGTGCAGCCCACGCTCAACGCGGAGGAGCCGTCGTTCGAGCCGTTCTGGGACGCCACCCGCACCCGCACGCCGGTGACGTTCGGCTACCGCACCTCGCGGGCCAGCACGACCGCGACCCGGCACCTCCAGCCGTGGGGCGTGGTGTCCTACCGCGGCCGGTGGTACGTCACCGGCCACGACACCGACCGCGGCGAGCCCCGCGTCTTCCGGCTGTCCCGGGTGCAGGGCGAGGTCCGCACCGACGGCAAGCCCGGCTCGTTCGAGATCCCCGCGGGCACCGACCTGCGGGCCATGACCGAGTCGCTCGCCCCGCGACCGGCCGACCGGACCGCCGAGGTGCTGGTCCGCCAGGGGACCGGCCACGGCCTGCGCCGGCACGCCAAGCCGCTGGACGGGACGCCGGCCCCCGCCGGGTGGGACCGGCTCGAGGCGACGTACGGCGCCGGCGACGCGTTCGCCGACGAGGTGCTCGGCTACGGCGCCGACGTGGTGGTCGTCTCGCCGCAGGACGTCCGGGACGACGTCGTCCGCCGGCTGCGAGAGGCCGCGGGGGAGGGGAGCACCTCGTGAGCCCTTCGACGCGCTCAGGAGGGTCCGGTGCACGCGACCAGGTCGCCCGGCTGCTCGCCCTGGTGCCCTACATCCAGGCCCGCCGCGAGGTGGGGCTCGCGCAGGCGGCCGCCGACTTCGGGGTCGGCGAGGCGCAGATCGTCAAGGACCTCAACGTGCTGTGGTTCTGCGGTCTGCCGGGGCTCGGCATGGGTGACCTCATCGACGTCGACATGGATGCGCTCGAGGGCGAGGGGGTGATCCGGCTGTCGAACGCGGAGTACCTCTCCCGGCCGCTGCGCCTGGACAGCTCCGAGGCGTCCGCGCTGATCGTCGCGCTGCGAGCCCTGCGCGACGGCAGCGACGACGACGTCCGTCCGATCGTCGACCGCACGCTCGGCAAGCTCGAGGCGGCCGCCGGGGACGGCGCAGCCCTCGCCGCGCAGGTGGACATCCGGGTCGACCGGAGGACCGGCGAGCTCAACCGGCTCCGGGACCGGCTGACCCGCGCCGTCGACGACCGCCGGCAGGTGCGACTCGACTACTACGTGCCCACCCGTGACGAGTCGACCGAGCGGGTCGTCGACCCGCTGCGGGTGGTCGACGCCGACGGCCACACCTACCTCGAGGCCTACTGCCACCTGGCCGAGGACCAGCGGCTGTTCCGGCTCGACCGGATCTCCAGCGCGGAGGTGCTCGAGTCACCCGTGGAGGAGCACCCCGACCTCGAGCCGCGCGACCTCGCCGACGGCATCTTCCAGCCTTCCACCGACGACCTGCTGGTCACGCTGCGCCTGGAGCCGAGCGCGCGCTGGGTGGCGGAGTACTACCCGGTCGAGGAGACCAAACCGGCTCGCGGCGGGGGGCTGACCGTGCGGCTGCGGGTCGGGGACCCGACGTGGCTGGTGCGGCTGATGCTCCGACTGGGTGCTTCCGGGCAGCTGGTCGACCCACCCGAGCTGGCAGCGGACGTTCGCCGGCTCGCTGCCCAAGGTTTGCTCAACTACGCCTGAATACCTTGTCTGATGGGCGCCGGGCAGACACGCCCGCGTACGATGGCAATGCACCACCACCGCACACCAGAGGACTCCCATGAGCTCGCCCGCAGTCGTTCCGCTGATCGCCGGCCTCGGCCCGCAAGAGATCATCCTGATCCTGCTCGTCCTGGTCCTCCTGTTCGGAGCCAAGAAGCTTCCCGAGCTCGCCCGCGGCTCCGGCCGCGCCCTGCGGATCTTCAAGGCCGAGACCAAGGGCCTGATGGACGACGACGACGACGAGGACGACGTCAAGGACTCGCAGAAGACCGAGGCCCAGAAGCAGCTCGACGCGCAGCGTCGCGCCGAGGCCGCGCAGCGGCTCGAGACGCCGGTCGAGCACCCGGTGGATCGCCCCGCCGACCCGCCCCACGACACCGACCGCTGAGCACCGGGCCGCGCTGACCTGACATGTCTTTCGCCGGAGTCATCGGGCTGTTCCGCGCCCGGCCGCAGCATCGCGTCGGCGAGGACGGCCGGATGGCCCTCGGCGACCACCTGCGGGAGCTGCGGGCCCGGCTGCTGCGCTCGGTGCTCGCCCTGACCATTGCGCTGATCGTGGCGCTCTTCTTCTACGACCAGCTGTTCGACATCATCTACCGCCCGTACCAGATCGCCCGGGAGAATCTCCAGGGCAAGGTCGACACACGCGGCACGATCAGCGGCGCCGGCGGGCCGCTGCTCCTGCAGCTCAAGATGTGTGGCGTCGCGGCAGTCATCGTGACCGCCCCCTACTGGCTCCTCCAGATCTGGGGGTTCGTCGTTCCCGGTCTGCACCCGCACGAGAAGCGCTGGACCCGGATCTTCGCCATGGTCGCCGGGCCGTTGTTCATCATCGGCGTGGGCGTGGGCTACTACGTCCTGCCCAAGGGGCTCGAGGTGCTGATCGGCTTCGCCCCCGAGAAGCTGCAGAGCCTGGTCGACTTCGGCGAGTACTTCAGCTTCTTCAGCCGGATGCTCCTGGTCTTCGGGGTGTCGTTCGAGATCCCGTTGTTCGTCGTACTCCTGAACCTCGCAGGTGTCGTCTCCGGGCGCACCCTGGGCCGGTACCGCCCGTGGATCATCGTCGGCACCTTCGTGTTCGCCGCCGTCGCCACCCCGTCCACCGACCCGTTCTCGATGCTGATGCTGGCCATCCCGATGGTGGCGCTGTTCATGGTCTCGGAGGTGGTCGCGCGGCTCGTCGACCGCCGCCGCAACCGGGTCTCCTACGCCGGGCTGGACGACGACGAGGCGTCCGACATCGAGGGCGTCGAGGACATCCGCCGCTCCGACCTGTCCGACGAGGACTGACGGGGTGACCACACCCGACGTCTCCTCCATCGACCCTTTCGACCTGCCCGAGTGGCTCGGCACCAGCGAGGTCACCTGGGTCGCGCAGAGCACCGTCCGCGGCGCCGCCCACATCCGCGGCGAGCTGGCGGGGAACGGTGAGGCGATCGCCTGCGACCTGCTGGCCGCCGACCTCGCCTACCCCGTGCCGCTGCTCACCGACACCTGGCGCCGGCAGGCGCACCAGTCCTGGGCCTACGGGCAGGTCCTCTTCGTCGAGTACGACGGGCGGCTGACCCTCGCGGTCCCGGGCACGGCGTACTCCGCGGACGGTGTGCTGGAGACGGTCAGCCGACTCGCGAAGGCCGTCGGCGTGCGTCCCGAGCACTTCACGGTCACGTTGCGCCTGTGACCACCCGGTCCGCCGGCGCGCTGGCCATGCCCCGGCGGGTCACCCCGCCGTCCTGATCCGCGAGGCCGCTCAGAGGCCGGCGATCTCCCGCAGGTCGCCCAGGATCCGGTCGAGCTGACGCACCAGCGTCAGGTGTCCCTCGTCGTCGAACAGCCGGGCACGGGCACCCGGCACGTGCTCGGCCAGCCACTGGCCGTGCCCGAACGGCACCATCGCGTCCTGGCGGCCCTGCCACACCGCCACGGGTACGTCGACCGAGCCCAGGTCGAAGCCCCACGGCCGGGCGATCATCAGGGTGTCCTCGAGGATGCCGGCCACACCCTGCTCGCAGGAGCGGTGGAAGTCCTCGGCCATGAACTCCGCGAACTCACCGGTGAGCACCGCGGCGTCCACGTCCGTGAGCAGCTGCCCGAACGCGGCGGTGATGTCGTCGGCGGTGACACCCGCCATCTCGGCGACCTCCTGCTCCATGATCGGCCGGAGAACGTCGCGACCCGCCAGCGCCGCCCGGAAGTCCCGCACGTTCTCGGGCCCCATGTCGCGCTCCCAGGCCTCCTGGTCCATGCCGCCTTCGCCGACCGGGGCGACGCCGGCCAGGCTGACCGCGCCGCGGCACCGTCCGGGCAGGAGGGCGGCCGTGGCGAGCGCCCGCGGGCCGCCGCCGGACCACCCCAGGGTCACGAAGTCGTCGATCCCCAGGGCGTCCAGGATCGTGGCGGTGTCCGCCACGTCGTCGGCGACCACCGGCTCCCGTTCCTGGGGCCAGGGGGTCGAGCCGCCGTAGCCGGGACGCGAGTAGGTCACGACGTACATCCCGTTCGCCGTTGCCGCGTGGTCCATCGGCGGGAACGGCACGACGGCGCTCGGCAGCCCGTTGTGGAACAGCAGCGGCGTCCCCGCCGGGTCGTCGGCCACCATGACCTCGAGCTTGCGTCCGTCCTTGGCCGCCACCGTGGTGATCACCCGTGCGCCTCCCGCAGAGTCCGTCGATGTCCGCCTGCACACGCTAGAGCGTCGCGCACGGCGACGTACGCCGTTCCGCGTAGCCTGACCGCGTGGCCAGAGAGATCGCGCTCCTCACGAACCCGACCTCCGGCAGGGGTCGGGGGACCCGGACGGCCGCGATCGCGCTGCCCCGCCTCAAGGAGGCCGGGTTCCACGTGCACAACCTGGTCGGCCACGACGCCGACGAGGCCCGTGACCTGGCCCGGCGCAGCGTCGCGGACGGCGTCGAGAGCCTGGTCGTGGTGGGCGGCGACGGCATGGTGCACCTGGCCGTCCAGGAGCTGGCCGGCTCGGAGACCGCGCTCGGCATCATCCCGGCCGGCACCGGCAACGACGTTGCCCGCTACCTCGACATCCCGCGCTCCGACCCGCAGCTGGCCGCGGACGTCGTGGTCGGCTCCCGGACCCGGCGGATCGACCTGGCGCGCAGCGGCGCCCAGTACTACGTGACGGTGCTGGCCTCCGGCTTCGACTCGCTGGTCAACGAGCGGGCCAACGCGATGCACTGGCCGCGCGGGCAGATGCGCTACAACCTCGCCACCCTGGCCGAGCTGCGGGTGTTCGAGCCGCTGCCGTACACCCTCGAGCTCGACGGACAGGTGCGGCAGGTCGAGGCGATGCTCGTCGCGGTGGGCAACGGACCGTCGTTCGGGGGCGGCCTGCGGATCACCCACGGGGCGTCCATCGACGACGGTTTGCTCGACGTGGTCATCATCAAGACGATGACCAAACCGGACCTCGTGCGCACCTATCCCAAGCTGTTCACGGGCGGGCACACCAAGCATCGGCAGTACGAGCACCATCTCGTGCGCAGCGTGACGGTGGCCGCGCCCGGGATCGTCGCGTACGCCGACGGCGAGCGGATCGGGGCGCTGCCGCTGACCGTCGAGGTGGCCCCGCTGGCGCTGAAGGTGCTGGTGCCCTGATGCCGACGCCCTCCGAGAGCTACGCCCGCTTCCGCCGCGAGCAGGACGCGCCGGTGTTCGCCGACTTCGCGCAGATGTACGACTTCACCCTCGACGACTTCCAGGTCCGGGCCTGCCGGGAGCTCGAGGCCGGCCGCGGCGTGCTGGTCGCCGCACCCACCGGCTCCGGCAAGACGCTGGTCGGCGAGTTCGCCGTGCACCTGGCGTTGTCGCAGGGCCGCAAGTGCTTCTACACCGCCCCGATCAAGGCGCTCTCCAACCAGAAGTACGGCGACCTGGTCCGCCGCTACGGCGCCGAGAAGGTCGGCCTGCTCACCGGCGACAACACGATCAACGGCGAGGCGCCGATCGTCGTGATGACGACCGAGGTGCTGCGCAACATGCTCTACTCCGGCTCCTCGACGCTGTCCGGGCTCGGCTTCGTGGTGATGGACGAGGTGCACTACCTCGCGGACCGGTTCCGCGGCGCGGTGTGGGAGGAGGTGATCATCCACCTGCCCGAGTCGGTGGCGCTGGTCTCGCTGTCCGCGACCGTGTCCAACGCCGAGGAGTTCGGCGAGTGGCTGGCCACCGTCCGCGGCGAGACCTCGACGATCGTCGAGGAACGCCGGCCGGTGCCGCTGTACCAGCACGCGATGGTCGGCCGGAAGATCTACGACCTGTTCAAGGACGAGGACGGCTCGGTCAACCCGGACCTGATGCGCATCGCCCGCGACGACTGGCGCTCCGCCCGCACCCGCGACCACCGCAGCAAGCGTGGCGCACCCCGCAACCGGGCCGGCGCGCGCGGCCAGGGCGCCCGGCGCGACCTCCTGCCCAGCCGCTACGACGTGGTCGAGCGGCTCGACTCCCAGGCGCTGCTACCCGCGATCTACTTCGTGTTCAGCCGGGTCGGCTGCGACGCCGCGGTCACCCAGTGCCTGAACGCCAACCTCAAGCTGACCACCCCGGAGGAGCAGCGCAAGATCCGCGGCTTCGTCGAGGAGCGGTGCCGCAACATCCCCGACGAGGACCTGCACGTCCTGGGCTACCACGACTTCCTCGAGGGGTTGGTCCGCGGCGTCGCCGCCCACCACGCCGGGATGCTGCCCACCTTCAAGGAGTGCGTGGAGGAGCTGTTCGCCAAGGGCCTGTGCCGGGTGGTCTTCGCCACCGAGACGCTGGCGCTCGGCATCAACATGCCGGCTCGCTCGGTGGTCATCGAGAAGCTGTCGAAGTGGAACGGCGAGACGCACGCCGACATCACGCCGGGGGAGTACACCCAGCTCACCGGTCGCGCCGGCCGCCGCGGCATCGACGTCGAGGGCCACGGCGTCGTGCTCTGGCAGCAGGGCTTCGACCCCAAGGCCGTCGCCGGCCTCGCCTCGACCCGCACCTACCCCCTCAAGTCGTCCTTCCGCCCGTCGTACAACATGGCGGTCAACCTCGTGCACCAGGTCGGCCGGCACACCGCGCGCGAGCTGCTGGAGTCGTCGTTCGCGCAGTTCCAGGCCGACAAGGCGGTCGTCGGGCTGGCCCGGCAGCTGCGCAAGGCCGAGGAGGCGCTGGCAGGGGTACGCCGAGGCGGCCACCTGCCACCTCGGCGACTTCATGGAGTACTCCGCCCTGCGGCGGCAGCTCAGCGACGTCGAGAACGCCCAGGCCCGCGCCCGCAAGGCCGACCGCCGCGACGAGGTGGTCGCGTCCCTGGAGGCGCTGCGGCCCGGCGACGTGATCGAGGTGCCGGCCGGGAAGTTTGCCGGCATGGCCGTCGTCATCGACCCGGGGATGCGCTCGGACCGGGACGGCCCGCGGCCCTACGTGCTCACCGCCGACCGCAACGCCCGCCGGCTGTCCATGGTCGACTTCCCGGTCCCGGTGGAGCCGTTCACCCGGATGCGGATCCCACGCACCTTCAACGGCCGCAACCCGCAGTCCCGCCGCGACCTCGCCTCCACCCTGCGGGCCCGCACGCAGGGCTTCACGCCGCCGCCCCGCCACGGCGGTCGGCCCGACCGGCGGCCCCGGCAAGAGCTCGAGGGGGAGAAGGAGATCGCCCGGCTGCGGGCCGAGCTGCGCGCCCACCCCTGCCACGGCTGCTCCGACCGGGAGGACCACGCCCGCTGGGCAGAGCGCCACCACAAGCTGGAGCGGGACACCCGGACCCTGCAACGGCGCATCGAGCAGCGCACCAACACGATCGCCCGGCAGTTCGACCGGGTGTGCGAGGTGCTGACCGCGCTCGGCTACCTGGAGGACGACGAGGTCACGGCGACCGGCGCCCGGCTGATGCGGATCTACACCGACATGGACCTCGTCGCCGCCGAGTGCCTCCGGCACGGTCTCTGGGACGGCCTGTCGGCCAGCGAGCTCGCCGCGGCCCTGTCGGCGCTGGTGTTCGAGGCCCGGCGCCCCGACGACGCGGCCTCCCCACGGCTCCCCGGCGGCCGGGTCAAGCAGGTCCTCGCCGACACGGTCTCGCTGTGGGCCGACCTCGACGCCCTCGAGCGCGACCACAAGCTGGACTTCCTGCGCGAGCCCGACCTGGGCTTCGCGTGGGCGGCCTACCGCTGGGCCGAGGGCGCCAGCCTCGACGAGGTGCTGTCCGAGACCGACCTCGCCGCCGGCGACTTCGTGCGCTGGATGAAGCAGCTGCTCGACCTCACCGACCAGGTCGCCTCCGCGGCCGCGGACACCCCGCTGCGCGGCGTCGCCCGGGCCACCTCGGACGCGCTGCGGCGCGGCGTGGTGGCGTACTCCTCCGTCTCCGACTGAGGGTTACCCGCCGGTCGGACCGAGGTCGCGATGCCCTACCCTTCTGGGCGCCGGGCATGGTGGGCTCGGCACGGTGCAGGGAGTTCTCGGGTGTCACACGACCAGTCTCGTTCCAGCTGGATCGACCAGTTCGTCCTCAGGGACGAGGTGTTCCACCCCTTCCGGCAGGTCGCCGCCGCGGCCGAGATCCTGGCCCGGGTCGCCGACGACCGGGCGGGGCTGACCAGGTCGACGTACGACACGGTGCGGAGCGCGCGCTACCAGGCGCTGGTGCTCGCCGACCTGGCCCGGCTCCTCGACGAGGATGTCTCGGTGCTGGCCCGGCGCGCCGACGAGGCGCTGCACCCGGGGGTCGACCCGGTCCGCCGCGCCCGCGTGCTGGCCACGTCGTTCACCGGCACCATCCGCACCACCGCCACCCTGGTGGACACCTGCCACACGCTGCTGGAGGTCGCCCAGGAGCTGCTGGTGGTCCGGCGCACCCGCAGCCGGCTGGAGCTGATGGCGGCCGTGGAGATGCTGCGCGGGGCGGCCAGCAACGCGCACCTGGCGGTGCTGGCGAACCTGCCACGGGTCACCGACGCCGTGCTCTACGACGAGCTGTCGGTGGGTCTCGCGTCGCTCGACGTGACCCTCGCGCTCGCCAACCGGCTCACCGCCGCGATGCGCAGCGACACCGCCCTCGGCGGCGCGCTGCCCGCCCAGCGCCCGCTCTCGCGGGGCGTCACGGTCTAGCTGACCGGCCGGCTCTCGTACGGCGTGGACAGCACGATCGTGGTCCGCGTGGACACGTTCGCGGCCGCCCGCACCCGGGCCAGCAGGGTCTCGAGCTCGGTCGGGGCGCTGACGCGGACCTTGAGGATGTAGGACTCGTCGCCGGCCACCGACCAGCAGCTCTCGATCTCGCTGATCCCGGACAGCCGGTCCGGTGAGTCGTCCGGCTGGGACGGGTCGATCGGCCGGATCGAGATGAACGCGGTGAGCGGCATGCCCACCTGGTCGTAGTCGATCGTGGCGCCGTACCCCTTGATCAGGCCGCGCTGCTCCAGCCGCTTCACCCGCTGGTGGACGGCGGACGTGGACAGGCCCGTGGCCTTGCCGAGGTCGGTGAACGACATCCGTCCGTCGGTGGCGAGGAGCGTCAGGATGCGCCGGTCGAGGTCTTCCACGAGCGACACACTAACCGGCGGGACCAGTGGTGGCGCATGCGAGACTCGGCGCGTGACCCGCCTCATGCTGCTCGACACGGCCTCGATGTACTTCCGTGCCTTCTACGGCGTCCCCGACTCGTTCAAAGCGCCCGACGGCACACCGGTCAACGCGGTGCGGGGGTTGCTCGACTTCATCTCCCGGCTGGTGGGGGAGTACGCCCCGACCCATCTGGTGTGCTGCTGGGACAACGACTGGCGGCCGCAGTGGCGCGTCGACCTGATCCCGTCCTACAAGGCGCACCGTGTGGAGTACGTCGTCGCCGGCGGCCCGGACGTCGAGGAGGTGCCCGACCCGCTCGAGGCACAGGTGCCGGTGATCCGGGACGTGCTCGCGGCCTTCGGGATCGCCGTGGTCGGCGCGGACGGCTACGAGGCCGACGACGTGATCGGCACGCTGTCCAAGGACGCGGGGATGCCCGTCGACGTGGTGACCGGCGACCGTGACCTGTTCCAGCTCGTCGACGACGACGCCGAGGTGCGGATCCTCTACATCGCGCGCGGCGTCGGCCGGCACGAACGGGTCACCAACTCCGTCGTACAGGAGAAGTACGGCATCGACGGCCGGCAGTACGCCGACTTCGCCGCCCTGCGCGGCGACGCGTCCGACGGGCTGCCCGGCGTGAACGGGATCGGTGAGAAGACCGCCGCGACGCTGCTGCAGCGCTTCGGCGACATGGCCGGCCTGCGGGCCGCGGCGGCCGACCCCGACTCGAACATCGCGCCGAGCCCTCGCCGCAAGATCGTCGAGGCCGGCGACTACCCCGACATCGCCGCGCGGGTCACGCGGGTCGCCCGCGACATCGACCTCGGTCGACCCGACCTCACCCTGCCGCTCTCACCCGTCGACCCCGAGGCCCTGGTCAAGCTCTCCGACCAGTGGAACCTGGAGTCCCCGATCGCCCGTCTCGTCGAGACCCTCACCGACCTCCGCTCCCGCTGACCCGCCGACCCGGGACAAATTTCCCGCCGACCCGGGACAAAATCCCCCTCGAGCCGGGGCAAAGTCCCAGCCGAGCCGGGGCAAGTCCCAGTCGAGCCGGGTGGTCCGGTCGAAGTCCAGGTCTCGATCCGGAACTATCTCCCGGCTCGTCCGGAACTAAGGCCCGGGTCGACGGGAACTATGTCCCGGGTCGGCGTCAGGAGAGGGTGAGGGTCTTCTGGGACTCGGCGACGGCGCGGGAGGCCGCAGCAGAACGGGACGCCTCGGCGAGGGCGAGGTCGGGGTCACCGGCGTGCTCGCGCCACCAGGCCTGGCCGGCCTCGGGGAGGGTGTGGATCGGGTCGTAGTAGGCGTAGGTGCGGGTCAGCGCCTCGGGGTCGGTGGCCTCGATGGAGGTGCGGTAGTTCTTGGTCCAGTACGAGATGCCGAGCTCACGGTCGTAGTCGGCGAGCTGGTGCACCCAGCGCTTGCCGACGAACGGCACGTCACACACGATCCGCGGGGTCGCGAAGCCGGGCAGGTAGCCCATGATGTGGTGCTGCAGCCGCTGCGCGTCGGCGACCGAGACCCGCCAGTGCTCCGAGAACGGGATCATGTCGCACATGTAGAAGTAGTAGGGCATGATCTGCGCGCCGTCGAGCAGCGTGAAGCAGAGGTCGAGCAGCGCGTGCGGGTCGGCGTTGACGCCGTCGAGGAGCACGCCCTGGTTGCGTACGTCGCGCAGGCCGGCGTCGAGCATCGCCTTCGACGCCTTGGCCACCAGCGGGGTCACCGACGCCGCGTGGTTGACGTGGGTGTGCATGGCCAGCGAGACACCGCGGTCGCGGGCGGTGCGGGCGACCCGCTCGACACCGGCGCGTACGTCGTCCTGCAGCCAGTGCTGGGGGAGGCCCATCAGCGCCTTGGTGGCAAGCCGGATGTCGCGGATGTTCTCGATCTCGAGCAGCTTGGTGAGGAACTCCTCGAGCCGCGGCCACGGCATGTTCGCGACGTCGCCGCCGGAGACGACGACGTCCCGCACCGAGGGCGTGCGGCGGAGGTAGGCCAGCATCTCGGCGTGCCGGTCGACCGGCTTGCCGAGGAACTTCAGCTTGTCGATCACCGGCGTGCTGTTGCCGACGAGGTCCATCCGGGTGCAGTGGCCGCAGTACTGCGGGCACGTCGGGAGCAGCTCGGCCAGCACCTTGGTGGGGTAGCGGTGCGTGAGGCCCTCGGCCACCCACATGTCGTGCTCGTGCAGCGAGTCGCGGGTCGCGTGCGGGTGCGACGGGAAGTCGGTGCGGCGGTCGGAGAACACCGGGAGCATGTAGCGGCGGACCGGGTCGGCGTACATCGCCTCGGTCAGCGAGCCGGGGCCGCGCGGGGTCTCCCGCGGCACCATGGTGTTCATCATCTGCGGGGGCACCAGCATCGACATGGTGGCCCGCTCGGCCTGGTCGCGCTCGACGTCGGCGTAGAACCGCTCGTCGAGCAGGTCGCCGAACAGGGCACGGAGCTGGCGGACGTTCTTGATGCAGTGCGCGCGCTGCCACTGCACCGACTCCCAGTCGTCGGCCGTCACGTCGACCCAGCCCGGGAAACGCGTCCAGTCGGGCTCGACGAGCTCGGCGCGGCGGTAGGGGTAGGGCTGTCCGGTCTCGAGGCCGAACGAGGTCTCGATGCTCATGGCGTGCTCCCGTGCAAGAAGAGTGCGCGTCGGGTTTGTACGACGCATCCCGTGCATGCCACGATACGCAAAGAATCTACGGCGTGTCGAACGCACCGCCGCAAGATTTCCCCAACTCTTCGTCTTGCATGGGAGGACAGCCCGTGACCAGCCAGGGAAGCCCGGTGGGGCTGCACCGCGTGCTCGCCCCCGCGGGGGTGCTGCCGCAGGCCGCCGAGCGGCTCGACACCCGCCGCGAGCTGTGGCCCGACGAGGTCCGGATCCGGGTCGAGCGGCTCAACCTCGACGCCGCGTCCTTCCGGCAGCTCGAGCGGACCCACGACGGGGACGGCGACCGGGTCCGGCAGGCGGTCCTCGACATCGTGGCCGCCCGCGGCAAGATGCAGAACCCCGAGACCGGCTCCGGCGGCATGCTGGTCGGCACCGTGGAGGAGGTCGGCCCCGACTCCCCGCTCGGTCTGGCGGTCGGCGACCGGGTCACCACCCTGGTGTCCCTGACCCTCACGCCGCTGGTGATCGAGGACGGGCTGGCCCGCTGGGACGGCCGCTCCGAGCAGGTTCCGTGCGACGGGTACGCCGTGCTCTTCGGCCGCTCCATCGCCGCCGTCATCCCCGACGACCTGCCGGCCGAGCTGTCGCTGTCGGTGATGGACGTCTGCGGCGCCCCGGCGCTGACCGCGCGGGTGGTGGGGGAGTACGTCGACCGCGCGGAGGCCCCGGTGGTCGCCGTGATCGGCGGCGCCGGCAAGTCCGGGTCGCTGTCCCTGGCCGCCGCCAAGGAGGCCGGCGCGGGCACCACGATCGGCGTCGTGCCGCACCAGGCCGAGGCCGACCTGCTCACCGACGCGAAGGTCGCCGACGTGGTGACGGTCGCCGACGCCCGCGACCCGGTCGCCCTGTCCGCGGCGGTCGCAGCGGCCGGCGGCCCGGCGGACGTGACGGTCGTCTGCGTCGACGTACCCGGCTGCGAGGGCGGCGCGATCCTCTCCACCGCCGACCGCGGCACCGTCGTCTTCTTCTCGATGGCCACGTCGTTCAGCGCCGCCGCACTCGGCGCCGAGGGGCTGGCCGCAGACGTGCGGATGCTGGTCGGCAACGGCTACGTCCCCGGCCACGCCGACCAGGCCCTGGCGCTGCTGCGTGGGCACGCGGGGGTGCGCTCGCTGTTCGAGCGTCGGCTGTGAGGATGGGAAGGTGACTCGCATCCTGCTGCGCAACGGCTACGTCCACACGCCCGCCGACCCGCACGCCACCGCGCTGTGCGTCGAGGACGGCACGGTCGTGTGGACCGGCGACGACGACGCCTCGGTGCACTTCGAGGACGGCGCCACCCGCGTCGTCGACCTCGCCGGCCGGCTGGTCACCCCGGCGTTCGTCGACGCGCACGCGCACCTGGCCCAGACCGGCTTCGCCGCCACCGGCGTCGACCTGAGCACCGCGTCGTCGCTGGCCGAGGCGCTCGACGCGGTCGCCGCGCACAGCCACAACAGCACCGCGGCGGTGCTGCTCGGGTTCGGGTGGGACGAGACCGGGTGGCCCGAGCAGCGGCCGTTCACCGCCGCCGAGGTCGACCGGGCCACCGGTGGACGGGCGGCGTTCCTCTCCCGCGTCGACGTGCACTCCGCGGTCCTGTCCACCGCGTTCCTGGACGCCTGCCCCGACGTCGTGCACGCCGAGGGGTACGACGCGTCCGGGCTGGTGGCGCGCGACGCCCACCACGTGGCCCGCGACGGGCTGTTCCGGATGACGCCGGCCGCCGACCGCGAGGCCGCCATCCTCATCGCGCTCCAGGACGCCGCCGCCCAGGGCATCGGCATGGTGCACGAGCTCGGCGCACCGCACATCTGCCCGCCCGAGGACCTCGCGATCGCCGCCTCCCTGACCGGGAGCCTCCCGCTGCCCGAGGTGGTCGGCTACTGGGGCGAGCTCGGCGCGGTCGACAAGGCCGTCGCGCTGGGCTGTGCCGGCGCCGCCGGGGACCTCTGCATGGACGGCTCCATCGGCTCCCGTACGTCGGCCCTCCACACGCCCTACGCGGACGTGGAGACCTCAGGTCACCTGTACCTCGACCGGGACCAGGTCGCCGCGCACGTCGTGGACTGCACCCGCGCCGGACCTCCAGGCCGGCTTCCACGTCATCGGCGACCGGGCCGTCACCGAGCTGGTGGCCGGGTTCGAGGCCGCGGCCGAGGCCCTCGGCGCCCCGGCGGTCGTGCGCGCCCGGCACCGCGTCGAGCACGTGGAGATGGCGACCCAGGAGCAGATGGCGGTGCTCGGCAGCCTCGGTGTCACGGCGAGCATGCAGCCGATGTTCGACGCCTACTGGGGCGGCGAGGAGTCGCTCTACGCGCAGCGGCTCGGCGCCGACCGGGCCCGCCCGATGAACGCCTTCGCGTCCATGAACAAGGCCGGCGTCGCGCTGGCGTTCGGGTCCGACACGCCCGTCACGCCGTTCGGGCCGTGGGCCGCCGTCCGGGCCGCGGCCTGGCACCGCACGGAGACCGAGCGGATCACGGTCCGGGCGGCGTTCAACGCGCACACCCGGGGCGGCTGGCGCGCGGCCCGCCGCGACGAGGGCGGCGTGATCGCCGTCGGCGTCCCCGCGAGCATCGCGGTCTGGGACGTCCCCGGCGACCTCGTCGTGCAGACGCCCGACGCCCGGGTCGCCGCCTGGTCGACGGACCCGCGGGCCGGCGTGCCACAGCTGCCCGACCTGCACCCCGACGTGGACCTGCCGGTCTGCGTGCTGACCCTGGTCGACGGCCGGGTCGCCTACGAACGAGAGGGAGCACTGTAGTGGTCTCGACAAGCTCGACCACCGCGAGTCGACCGGACGGAGCTCGACCACCCGAGCGGGAAGCTCGACCACCCGAGCGGGAAGCTCGACCACCGCGGAGCGACGAAGCTCGACCCGGGCCACGCCCCGAGGGACGAAGCTGGACCTCGACCCGGTCACCGTCCGCAAGGCGCGCACGCTGGCCCGCCAGGCCGGCCGGCCGATCGTGAACCTGGCGAAGAAGCACACGACGGTCTCCGTCGAGCGGGCGACGCTGCGGCTCGCCGGGCCTGCAGGGCGCGGACGCCGACGGCATCCCCTGGGTGAACCGGCTGCTGGACGCCGTACGCGGCGACGTCGGGCTCGAGCACGGCATCGCCCTGCCGGTCTGGGACGCGCTGGTGCGCGGCGAGGCGGACGACCTGGCCGTGCTCGCCCAGAAGGCGTCCGCGGGCTCGGTGCGGTTCCGGCTCCCGGAGGGCCGCGACCTGACCCGCGCCAAGACGGCCGCGGCCCGGCAGGTCGGCGCCGGCATCAGGCGGGTCGACGCGCCGCCGCCGCGAGCGTGACCGGCTGGTCAAGCGGCACGGCGACCCGGCCCAGCAGCCGTGGATCTACCTGATCGTGGCGACCGGCGACATCTACGAGGACATCCCGCAGGCGCAGCAGGCCGCCCGCGAGGGCGCCGACGTGATCGCGGTGATCCGCTCGACCGGGCAGTCGCTGCTCGACTACGTGCCCGAGGGCGCGACCCGCGAGGGCTTCGCCGGCACCTACGCCACGCAGGAGAACTTCCGGCTGATGCGGGCCGCGCTCGACGAGTCGAGCAAGGAGCTCGGCCGCTACGTCCGGCTGACCAACTACGCCTCCGGGCTCTGCATGCCGGAGATCGCGGCGCTGGCCGGCCTCGAGCGGCTCGACATGATGCTCAACGACTCGATGTACGGCATCCTCTTCCGCGACATCAACCCGATCCGCACCTTCGTCGACCAGCGGTTCAGCCGCCAGGTGCACGCCCGCGCCGGGATCATCATCAACACCGGCGAGGACAACTACCTGACCACCGCGGACGCCGTCGAGGCCGCGCACACGGTCACGGTCAGCCAGCTGCTCAACGAGTACTTCGCCAAGGAGGCCGGTCTCGAGGACTGGCAGCTCGGCCTCGGGCACGCGTTCGAGATCAACCCCGACCTGCCGGACAGCTTCCGGATGGAGCTCGCGCACGCGCTGCTGGCCCGCGAGCTGTTCCCGAAGGCGCCGCTGAAGTGGATGCCGCCGACCCGGCACATGACCGGCGACGTGTTCCGCGGCTACCTGCTCGACGCGTTCTTCAACCTGGCCGGCACGCTGACCGGCCAGGGCATCCTGCTGGTCGGCATGATGACCGAGGCGGTCGTGACGCCGTGGCTGTCCGACCGCGACCTGGCCCTGCAGAACGTCCGCTACGTCCTCAACGCCGCCGGCAACCTGCACGAGGACTTCGTGCCGCGGCCCGACGGCTTCATCGTGCAGCGCGCCAACCAGGTGCTCGCCGAGAGCATCGACCTGCTCGAGCGGATCCTGGCCCACGAGTCGAAGACGGGCCTGCTCGACGCGATCGCCGACGGCACCTTCGGCCTGATGAAGCGCCCGGCCGACGCCGGCCGCGGTCTCGACGGCGTCGCCGTCAAGGCGCCCGGCTACTTCAACCCCGCCACGGACATCCTGGAAGGACGGGCATGAGCATCCTGCGGCCGTACGGCGACACCACCGGCGACGGCATGGTGCAGGTGTCGTTCACCCTGCCGATCTCGTCTCGGGCGCGCACTCCAAGGTCGCGGAGGGCGCCGCGGCGCAGCTCGCCAACAAGATGGGCATCGACCCGGCGCTGGTCGTGCACGCCAAGCCGATGGGGCCGGACTTCACGTTCTTCGTCGTCTACGGCCGGGTCAACCACCTCGTCGACACCGACAAGGTCGAGGTCGTCGAGCGCGACTACCCGCTGCTGACCCCCAAGGAGGTCAACGCGGCGATCAAGGCCGGCCTGCGCCGCCGGCTCACGGTCGTCGGCGCCTGCATCGGCACCGACGCGCACACCGTCGGCATCGACGCGATCCTGAACATCAAGGGGTTCGCGGGGGAGAAGGGCCTGGAGTACTACCGCGAGCTCAAGGTCGTGAACCTCGGCGCCCAGGTGTCCGTGCCGCAGCTGGTGGCCCGGGCCCGCGAGGAGAAGGCCGACGCGATCCTGGTCTCCCAGGTCGTCACCCAGCGCGACGCGCACATCCTCAACACCAAGGAGATGTCGGCCGCGTTCCGGGAGTCCTACCCGAGCGACAAGCGGCCGCTGCTCATCGTCGGCGGTCCCCGCTTCGACGAGAAGATGGCCGGCGAGCTCGGCGTCGACCGCGTCTTCGTCCGGGGTACGACGCCCGGCGAGGTCGCGTCCTACCTCACCCACATGCTCGTCACGAACCGGAAGAAGGTCCCTGCATGAGCGACGCCGACCCGCGGCTCGGGCTGACCGTGACGCACCGTCGCTACGTGCCCTACTCCCACGCGCACTACGCCGGCAACCTGGTCGACGGGGCCTACAGCCTCGGCCTGTTCGGCGACGTCGCGACCGAGGTGTGCATCCGCACCGACGGCGACGAGGGGCTGTTCGCGTCGTACTCCGACGTGCAGTTCCGCGGCCCGGTCCGGGCCGGTGACGTGCTCGAGGTGACCGCCGAGATCGTCCGCGTCGGCAGCCGCTCGCGCACCCTGGAGTTCCGCGCCGTCGTGGTCGGCCGCGGACGGCCGGACCTGTCCGCGTCGGCGGCGGAGATGCTCGCCGAGCCGGTCGTCGCGACCACCGCCACCGGGGTCGTCGTGGTGCCCCCGCGACCCTGACGAGACGATGCGGCGTGTCGAGGGACGACACGCCGAAATTGGTAAAAAACCCGCATGAACCTGGAGTGGCCGGGAAAGGCCGATGACCTGCGTCTTTGCGCGAACCGGCTGGTCAGCGGCCGGTTGACACCTACCACCGCCCACCGACAGGCTCTGCGGGTTCCATCGAGCAGGCCGTCGTCACGTGCTGACGTCCAGGTGGCCGCGTGACCGGGTTCGGGTACCACGAACCAGGGACGACGCGGTTCCCGGAGGTCGGCGCGGCGACGTCGGGGTGGCACGCGAACAAGAGTCCGGCGCCCAGTAGACAACGGCACCGTCCGCCTCAGCCAGCGGCGGCGGTGTCGGTCCGAAGGGTCCGGGCTCTTTTCGCGTTCCCGGCCCCCTCGGTGCGCCCAGTAGGTTGGGACCGACTCGTTTCGACCCTCAGGAGGACCGCGGTGAGGCTGCTCGCCCGCAGCGCGCTGGCCGCGCTCGCCGGAGTCGCGGCCGGGCTGTCGTTCGAGCCCCACCACTGGGTCGCGTTGCTGCCGTTCGCGGTCGCCGGCCTCACCCTGCTGGCCGCGGCCGCACCCCGGCTGCGGTCCGGCTTCTGGCTCGGCCTCGTCTTCGGTACGGCGTTCATGCTCGTCCTGCTGCCCTGGCTGCAGGTGATCGGCGTCTACGCCTGGATCCCGCTGGCCATCGTCGAGGGGCTCTTCTACGGGCTCGCCGGCCTGGCCACCCGGGCCGTGCGCCGGCTGCCCGGCTGGCCGGTGTGGGCCGCGACCAGCTGGGTGCTCGTCGAGGCGCTGCGCGGCGTGGTGCCGTTCGGCGGCTTCCCGTGGGGCAGGCTGGCGTTCGCGACCGAGGACACCCCGCTGGCCCCGACGTTCGCCTACGTCGGCGCGGCCGGCGTGACGTTCCTGGTGGCCCTGGTCGGGACGACCCTGGCCTGGGCGGTGCTGCGGGCGCGCCGTACGCCGGTGCGGGCGGTGGTCGGCCTCGCGGCCGCGGCACTCCTGGCCTGCCTCGCCTCGCTGGTGCCGTTCGACCCCGGCGGGCCGGACCCGGTCGCCGGCGGCAAGGGGGCCTCCGTCGTCGTGGCCGCGGTCCAGGGCAACGTCCCCGGCCAGGGGCTCGAGGCGTTCGCCGAGCGGCGGGCGGTGCTCGACAACCACGTGGACGCGACCCTGAAGCTGGCGCGGCGGGTCCAGGACGGCGCCGCGCAGCAGCCCGACCTGGTGATCTGGCCGGAGAACTCCTCCGACATCGACCCCTACACCGACCCCAGCGCCGAGGCGGCCATCGGGGACGCGACGCGGGCGATCGGTGCGCCGCTGCTGATGGGCGCGGTCGTCGGGGACCGGCCGGGCAGCGGCTGGCACAACCGGGCGATCGTCTGGTCGACGGCCGGGGAGCCGGGGCGCTACTACGACAAGACCCACCCGGTGCCGTTCGGGGAGTACATCCCGCTGCGCTCCGTCCTCGCCCCCCTCGTCCCGGCGCTCGACCAGATCCCGAGCGACATGGTCCCCGGCACCCGCCCCGGGCTGTTCGACGTGGGCCCGGCCCGCGCCGGCGTGCTGATGTGCTTCGAGGTGGCCTACGACGGCCTGGTGCGCGACCTGGTCGAACGGCGGCGCCGACCTGATCGTGGTGCCGACCAACAACGCGACGTACACCGGCACCGGGCAGATCGAGCAGCAGTTCGCGATGTCCCGGCTGCGGGCGATCGAGACCGGCCGCTGGGTGGTGGTCGCGTCCACCAACGGCATCTCCGGCATCGTCGGCCCGGACGGCGCGGTGGCCGCCCGCGCCCCCGAGCGCGTGCAGGCGGTGCTGGAGCGGGAGATCCCCCTGCAGACGCGGCTGACGCCGGCCATCGGGCGGGTGCCTGGCCCGAGCTCGCCCTGGCGGGCATTTCGGTCATCTCGGCCTCGTGGGCCTGCTTCTCCGTTATCGTCGGCGAGCCCGGACGAGCCGGGGGACGCCGACCGGGCCCGGCCCGCGACCGCCACCGACGAGCCAGCAGGAGCAGAGCCGGCGCATGAGCACAGCTGATCTCGGGCGCGTCGTGATGGTGGTCCCCACCTACAACGAGCGCGACAACCTGGCCTGGATCGTCGGCCGGGTGCGGTCGGCGAACCCCGACGTGGACGTGCTGGTGGTCGACGACGACTCACCGGACGGCACCGGGGACCTGGCCGACGAGCTGGCCGCCGCCGACCCGCAGGTCACCGTCCTGCACCGCACCGAGAAGGCCGGCCTGGGCGCGGCGTACCTGGACGGCTTCCGGGTCGCCCTCGACCGCGGCTACGACGTGGTGGGGGAGATGGACGCCGACGGCTCCCACCAGCCCGAGCAGCTGCCGCTGCTGCGCGCGGCACTGGCGGACGCCGACCTGGTGATCGGCTCGCGGTGGGTGTCCGGCGGGTCCGTGGTCAACTGGCCGCTGTCGCGCAAGGTGCTCTCCGTCGGCGGCAACCTCTACGCGCGGGTGCTGCTCGGCATCCCGCTGCGCGACGTGACCGCGGGCTACCGGCTGTTCCGTCGTACGACGCTCGAGGCGATCGACCTGGGCAGCGTCGAGTCCGCCGGGTACATCTTCCAGACCGACCTGGCGTTCCGCACGCTGCGGGCCGGGCTGCGGGTGGTGGAGGTGCCGATCGAGTTCGTCGAGCGGGTCCGGGGCGAGTCCAAGATGAGCCGCGACGTGGCCACCGAGTCGCTGCGCCGGATCACCCTCTGGGGCCTGCGGGAACGCCGTCGTCAGGTCGCCGACGTATTCTCGGACGCACGACGCGGCCGTCGCTGAACGGTCGTCCCCGAGCACGAGAGGCGCCGAGGAGGGCTGATGAGGCGACGGGTTCCCTGGTGGGTGCTGGCGCTGCTGTTCGTGGTGCTGCCGGTGCTGGAGATCTACGTGCTGATCCAGGTCGGCCAGGTGATCGGCGCCTGGTGGACCGTGCTGCTGCTGGTCGCCGACGGCTTCCTGGGCGCGTGGCTGATGAAGCGCGAGGGCACCAAGGCCTGGCGCGCGCTGCGGGAGGCGCTCGACGAGCGGCGGATGCCGGCTCGCGAGCTCGCCGACGGCGCCCTGGTGCTCGTCGGCGGGACGCTCCTGCTGACCCCGGGCTTCGTCTCCGACATCGCCGGCTTCGTCTGCGTGCTGCCGTTCACCCGGCCGGCCGTGCGCACCGCGCTGACCCGGTTCCTGACCCGGAAGTTCCTGTCCGGCCCGGGCGCGCCGGGCTACGTCTCTCGACGCGAGCATGCCCAGACACAGGCGCAGACACGACAACGCCCCGGACCCGATCAGGTGGTCCAGGGCGAGGTCGTCGACTGAGTGGTCTCGACGGGCTCGACCACTCGGGGCTTGCTCAGGCCGTCTTGGCCTTCTTCTTGCTCGGCCGGTGCAGGTGCGCCGGGCCGATCTCACCGCCGCGGAGCAGCTCCAGCCGCTCGGTGAGGATCTCCTCGAGCTCCTTGATGGAGCGGCGCTCGAGCAGCATGTCCCAGTGTGTGCGGACCGGCTTCTCCACCTTGGCCTCGTGCGTGAGGCCGTCACGGCTCACCGCCTCGGCGCCACAGCGCGGGCACTCCCACACCGCGGGGACCTCGGCCTCCACGGACATCGGGATCTCGAACTCGTGACCCTGCGGGCACACGTAACCGATGTTCTGCCGCGCGGCGAACTCGATACCGCGCTCGTCCTCGAAACTCTGGCCCCCGAGGCGGGCGCCGCGCAAAGTGCGCTCTGCCATGAGCCACCTCCTGTTTGTCTCACCCCGTGCATGCGTCGACCACGCCGACGCGTTTCCACCCGTCCCAACGAACCAGACCCTGAGGAGATTCCCAGGGACGACCGTCGAAGCCGGATGGTTTCTTCCAAGGACCAGTTACCCACACCCCAGGGCGCCACACACGCCGAACGCGTGAGATGTCCCATAGCCGGACAACGAGACCCGGTGGTCCAGCCCGCTCGACCCTCGTGCGGCCTGCTCAGACGACCGAGGGAGCCCTGTTGCCGGCCTCCCGGATGCCGCGCTCCGGGTCGAGGCGGAGCAGGAAGAACGCGCCCAGCACGAAGAAGACGATGAGCGCGACGATCGCCGGACGGTAGGACCCGCTGACCTGGAACACGAAGCCGAACAGGAACGTCCCGAACCACGACGTACCCCGCTCACAGGCGTTGTAGAGGGCGAAGTACTCACCCTCGCGGCCGCGGGGGATCAGCAGGCTGAAGAACGACCGGGAGAGCGCCTGGGTGCCCCCGAGGACGATGCCGATCCCGATGCCCACCACGAGGAACAGCGCGACGTTCTTCGACGGCAGGAACATCGCCAGCACGACGATGACCATCCAGGCGTAGGTCCCCCACAGGATCGAGCGGTAGGAGCCGAACCGTGCGGCCAGCCGGCCGAACAGCAGCGCGCCGCCGAACGCGACGAACTGGATGAGCAGGATCGTGGCGATCAGGACCGACTGGCCGAACCCGAGCTGCTTGGAGCCGTACGTCGACGCGACCCCGATCACCGTCTGGATGCCGTCGTTGTAGAACAGGAACGCGACCAGGAACGTCAGCGTCATCGGGAAGGACCGCATCTCCCGCAGCGTGGTCCACAGCTGCCCGAAGCTGCGGGACATCAGCCCGCCGCGCTCCGTCACGACGTGCTGCGGGGGATAGTTGCGCAGCTTGACCAGGGGGATCAGGGTGAACCCGGCCCACCACAGGGCCGCGGACAGCAGCGACAGCCGCACGGCCATCCCCGAGGAGAGGCCGAACGTGTCGTGGCCGAGGAACATCACCAGGTTGACCAGCAGCAGCAACCCGCCGCCGAGGTAGCCCCAGGCCCAGCCGCGTGACGAGACGCGGTCGCGTTCGTCCTCGGTCGAGATGTCCACCAGGATCGCGGAGTAGCTGACCAGCGAGCAGCCGCCCAGCACGCTGCTCAGCACGATCGAGACCGCGCCGATCTGCCAGTTGTCGCCCTGCATGAAGAACAGCAGCGCCGTGAAGAACGAGCCGGCGAAGGCGAAGCCGGCCATGTGCCACTTCTTGCGCGCGGACCGGTCGACGAAAGCGCCCACCACCGGGAGCAGGAACGCGCTCGCGATGGTCGCGAAGCTGGTCAGGTAGAACGGCAGCGAGCCCGCGGCGAGGTGCAGGCCGAGCAGGCTGACCGTCTTGTCGCAGGTCTCGTCGGGGTCGGGGCACCCGGCGGCGTTGCCCGCGACCGTGATCATGTACGGCGCGAACATCACGCTCAGCACGGTCGTGTAGTAGGCCGAGTTGGCCCAGTCGTACCAGTTCCACGCCTTCTGCTGCCTCTGCCGGGCCAGCGGCTCCAGGTTCGCGATCCCGTCCGGGGTCGTCGTGTCGGTCATGCGGTGGCTCCCATCCACTGTCCTCGGCTCACCAGCACGTCACGAAGCACGTCGGTGCGGTCGGTCATCAGTCCGTCGACCCCGAGGTCGAGCAGGTGGTTCATCTCGGCCGGGTCGTCGACGGTCCACACGTGCACCGGCCGGCCGCTGGCGTGCGCGCGCTGGACGAACCGTTCGTTGACCACGGTGAGACCCGCCAGGGGGCGGCCCATGCGCGCGGGCAGCCGGTGCGGGACCTGCAGCGCGTTGCCGCGTCCCCGGAGGACGGTCTCGGCCAGGGAGCGGGGCGCGAACCGGCTCAGGCCCACCCCGACCGGCCCGTAGGACGTCGCGACCGGGCGGGACACGAGCCGGCGGAACGACCGCAGCCGGGTGTCGGAGAACGACCCGACACA
>CAVPRC010000014.1:0-97225 GCA_963707755.1 uncultured Actinomycetota bacterium
CTTGCGGCCCTCAAGGACCCAGCCGTGGTCCGTGCGCCGGGGCCCACATCCGCATCGACCCAGGATCGAGCCGTGGTCGGGCTCGGTCAGGCCGAAGCACCCGATGGCGGTGCCGGCCGCCATCCGGGGCAGCAGTTCCTGCTTCTGCTCCTCGGTGCCCCAGCGCCAGATCGCGAACATCGCCAGCGAGCCCTGCACCGACACCATGGAGCGAATGCCGGGAGTTCGCACCTGCAGCGAGGCAGGCGAGCCCGTAGTCGACGGCTGACATGTTCGGGCAGCCGTAGCCCTCTAGGTGCATGCCCAGGAGCCCGAGGTCCCCGAACTGCTTCATCAGGCCGCGCGGGTCCTCGATCCGGCCGTCCTCGAACCAGCCCGCGACATGCGGCTGGACGCTCTGGCAGAGCTTGCGGACCGACGCCCGCACGGCGCGCTCGTCGTCGGTGAGCAGGTCGCCGATGCCCGCAGGGTCGTGCGGGTCGAAGGCCGGCAGGGTGGAAGTCGTACTCATGGATGGTCCTCCAGTCGGGCGCGGAGCGCGGTCGAGTGCTCGCCGAGTGCGGGCGGTGGGGCGGGGACGCGCAGGGGGCTGCGCGACCAGGTGATCGGATGCCGGACCTGGTCTGGGTGGCCGTTCCCGATGCTCGTGGTCGGGGACATGCCGAGTCGCCGGGCCAGCGAGGGCACCGCCCACGTCGTTGACCGCGGCAGAGGCGACTCCCACGCCGGTGAGCAGCTCTGCCCAGACGGCGACGTCGTTGCCGGCGAAGTTCCTCCTGGAGGACCTCTACGAGCTCGGCGCGATGGCTGACCCGCGCCGGGTTCGTGGCGAACCGGGGGTCCTGCGCCAGCTCCGGCCGTTCGAGCACGGCGCACATCCGGGCGAACTGTCCGTCGTTGCCGCAGGCGACCGCAAGCATCCCGTCGGCGCAGCGCAGCGTCTCGTACGGCGCGATGGACGGATGCCGGTTACCCATCCGTCTGGGAGCGGTGCCGGTCGTCAGGTATGCCGAGGCCTGGTTGGCCATCGAACCGAGCAGGCTGGAAAGCAGGTTGACCTCGATGCGCTGGCCGCGGCCCGAGCGGTCCCGCTCCTGCAGCGCGGCCAGGATGCCGATGGTCGCGTCCTTGCCGGTGAGCACGTCCACCAGCGCGACGCCGGCCTTCGTGGGTTCCCCGATCGGGTCACCGGTAATGCTCATCAGGCCGCCGAGAGCCTGGACGACGAAGTCGTACCCGGGAAGCGAAGCGCCCGCCCCGCTGCCGAACCCGGTGATCGAGCAGTAGACCAGCCGCGGGTTCACCGCGGACACCTCGTCGTATCCCAGACCGAGCCGCGTCATCGTGCCGGTCAGGAAGTTCTCGACCAGGACGTCCGCCCGCGCGACCAGCGACCTCGCGACGGCGAGGTCCTCCTCGGACTGGAGGTCCAGGGTGATGCTCTGCTTGGAGCGGTTGACGCACTCGAAGTACGACGACCCGTTCGCGGTCCACGGCGGCCCCCACTGCCGGGTGTCGTCACCGGTGCCGGGCCGCTCGACCTTGACCACCTCGGCGCCCAGGTCGGCCAATGTCATCGTGGCGAGCGGGCCGGCGAGGACCCGCGTGAAGTCCGCGACCAGGACGCCGTCGAGCGGGGTGCTCACGGGGCCAGCCGGCCGTCCACCCGTCGCGGCACCCGCCACGGGTTGTCGTCGCGCAACGCCATGGGCAGCGCCGCCGCGGGGGTCGACTGCCACGTGACCGATCGGGTGAACCGGTCGAGTGCGGCGGCGCCGACGGACGTGGCGGACGGGACCGTCGTGGCCGGCCACGGACCGCCGTGCTGCTGCGCCCAGGTGAAGGCGACCCCAGTCGGCCAGTCGTCGACGGCGACCCGGCCGACCAGCGGTGCCAGCGCGGTGACCAGCTCGAGCATCTCCGGGTCCTCGGGGCCCGCGGACATCACGCTCGCGGCGAGCGCTCCCTGCAGCGCGGCCAGCACCTCGGCGAGCTCGCGCCGGTCGTCGTACTCGGTCACCAGGGCGACGGGGCCGAAGCACTCCTCGACCAGGCGCGAGCCCGCATGCAGATCTGCGGCAGCCACGGCCAGCACCGTGGCGTCCGCGGACCATCCGCCGTCCGGACCCCGCACCCGGCCAAGCACCTCGGCCCCGGCGCCCACCAGCTCGCTGACCCCTGTGCCGAAGGCGGCGGCGATGCCCTCGGTGAGCAGCCACCCGCTGGGCTGCGCGACCTCCAGGGCGGCCGCGACCCGGGCCGGCACGTCGTGCCCAGCCGGAGCGAGGAGGAGACCCGGCTTGGTGCAGAACTGACCAGTGCCGAGGGTGAAGGAGCCGACGAACCCGGCGGCGACCTCCTCGGTCCGGCTCGTGGCGGCCGCGGTGGTCATCACGACCGGGTTCACCGTGCCCATCTCGGCGTACACCGGAATGACGACGTCGCGCTGGTTCGCCAGCCGCCACAGCGCGAGCCCGCCGCGTTGGGAGCCGGTGAATGCGACCGCGGAGATCTCCGGCGCACGCACCACCGCCTCGCCCGCCTCGAAACCGGCGACCAGCCCGAAGGCCCCGTCCGGGGCGCCGGCGGCCGCGAGTGCGGTGGTCGCCACGCTCGCGAGAAGCAGGCTGGTCTCCGGATGCGCAGGGTGCGCCTTCGCGACCACCGGGCACCCGGCGGCGAGCGCCGAGGCGGTGTCGTTGCCCAGGGCCCCGAACGCGAACGGGAAGTTGCTCGCGCCGAGCACCGCGACCGGGCCGAGCGGCACCTGCATCCGGCGCAGGTCGGGGGCCGTGGCCGTGCGGTGGTCGACGGCCACCCGCAGGTACGACCCCTCCGTGGCGACGTCGGCGTAGAAGCGCAGCTGGTCGGCGCACCGGGCGATCTCGCCGACCAGCCGCCCCTCGCCGAGCGCGGTCTCCCGGTCGGCGACCCGCAACAGCTCTGCCGCGGTCTGCGGGTCCTCGATGGCGTCGGCGACCGCGACCAGCCAACGGCGGCGCTCGACGGGGGTGGCGGCCGCGACGGCGGGCGCCGCAGCGGCAGCTCGGGCGACGACGTCGCGCACTTGGTCGGCCGTGCTTTCGGCGACCTGAGCGACCGCGGCACCGATGCGGGCGTCGTAGCTGACGTCGTAGCTGACGTCGTAGACGTTGCTCATCGGGCAGACCGCCCGGCGACGGCGTCCTCGATCACGGAGAGCGCGTCGTCGAGCTGGGCGTCGGTGATCACCAGCGGCGGCAGCAGCCGGATCACGTTGCCGAAGGTGCCGCAGGTCAGGGTAAGGACACCCTGCGCGTTGGCCGCCGCGGCGACCGCCTTGGCGGCGCCCGGGTCGGGCGTGGTGGTGCCAGGCTGGACGAACTCGATGGCCAGCATGGCGCCGCGACCGCGTGCGTCGCCGACCGACTGATGCCGGTCTCGTAGCGCCTCGAGACGGGGTAGCACCTGCGCCTGGATCTCGCGGGCGCGCGTGGGCAGGTCCTCGCGCTCGATGAGGTCGATCGCCGCAAGCGCCGCCGCGCAGGCGACCGGGTTGCCCGCGTAGGTGCCGCCGATGGCGCCCGGGTCGACGGCGTCCATGATCTCTGCGCGACCGGTCACGGCTGACAGCGGCATGCCACCGGCGAGCGCCTTGGCGGTCGTGATCAGGTCGGGAACCAGCCCCTCGTGCTCACTGGCGAACATAGCGCCGGTGCGGCCGAAGCCGGTCTGGATCTCGTCGGCGATGAACACGATGCCGTGCCGGCGGGCGAACTCGGCGACGCCGGGCAGGAAGCCGTCGGCGGGGACGATGAACCCGCCCTCGCCGGAGATGGGCTCCGCCACGATGCAGGCAACGTTGTGGGCGCCGATCTGGGTCAGGACCATCTCCTCGAGCGCCGCCAGGGCCTCCTCGGCGGCGCGCTCGGGGCCGCCCGGCCAGCGGTAGGGGTACGCCGTCGGTGTGCGGTACACCTCCGGTGCGAACGGGCCGAAGCCCTCCTTGTAGGGGACGTTCTTGGCCGTCATGGACATCGTCATGAGGGTGCGACCGTGGTAGGCGTGGTCGAGGACGACGATCGCCGGCCGGCCGGTGTGGGCGCGGGCGATCTTCACCGCGTTCTCCACGGCCTCGGCGCCGGTAGTGAACAGCGCGGTGCGCTTGGCGTGGTCACCCGGTGTCAGCCGGTTGAGCGCCTCGGCCACGTCCACGAAGCCGGCGTACTCCGTGACCATGAAGCAGGTGTGCGTGAACCTCGCCGCCTGCTCCGCGACCGCGTTCGCGACCTCCGGCGCCGCCGCGCCGACGCTGGTTACCGCGATGCCGGAGGCCATGTCGATGAGCCGGTTGCCGTCCACGTCCATGAGCAGCGCGCCGTCGGCGTGGTCCACGAAGACCGGCAGGACGAGACCGAACCCGCGTGGCACGGCGCGCTCGCGCGCGGCGTGCAACTCGCGGGAGCGCGGACCGGGGAGCTCGGTCAGCAGGGTCCGGCCGGATGCCGGGGTGCCAGCGGTGGTGGGATCGGTGGGCGCGTCGAGCGTCAAGGCATCTCCTCGTTGGGTTGTTCGGACCAACGCTACGGTCGTGCAACCCAGAGAGGCATTACCATTCTGTCCAATGTCAACGCATGAATCTGCCAGTTCGTACAACGTCGACGACGGCGTCGGAAGCGTGCCGCTGAGCTGGCTGCTGGGCCGACCGACCCTGGACCTGCGCCCGGTCCATCTCGGCGACGGTGACGCCGACATCGCGTGGGCGCACGCCATCGAGCTCGAGGACCCGACGCCGTTCCTGCGCGGCGGTGAGCTGGTGCTGACGACCGGTCTGCGCCTGCCCCGCGGGGCCGCGGGCCAAGAGGAGTACGTCGACCGCCTGGTCGCCGCGGGTGCGGCGGCTCTCGGCTTCGGCATCGGCCTCCGGCACGGCCGCGTGCCCGCTGGTGTGCGCCGGGCGTGTGGGGCTGCTGGTCTCCCGCTGGTGGAGGTGCCGCTGGCGACTCCGTTCCTGGCGATCTCGCAGGCCGTCGCGGACCGCCTCGGCGAGCTGCGCCGCCTGCGGCTGACCGAGACCATGGACCAGCAACGGACGTTGAACCGGGCCGGCGTCCGCGGTGGCGTGGAGGCGGTCGTGCGGACGCTTGCCCGCCAGCTCGGCGCCGGTGTCTACCTGTGTGACCGCACCCGTCGCGAGCTGGCCCGGGCCGGGACCGCCCACGCGTTGCCGGAGCGGTTGGAGACATTGCTCGGCAGCGGTCGCAGGGGCGCGGTGAGCGAGGCGACGACGGCTGGTTGGACCGAGGTCCAGCCCGTCGGCGAGCGTCCCGTCGCGCGGCTCGGCTGGCTGACGCTCGGGCGGGCTCACCCGCTGTCGGTGCCCGAAAGGCTGGTGCTGACCCACGCGGTGTCGTTGGTGCTGCTACTCCTGGACCGGTCGGAGGACCCGGTCCCGGACGCGGAGTCGGACCTGGTCCGCCTGCTGCTGGACGGTGTCGACGACGCGCTCACGGCCATGACGTTCGGCGCCGGACGTGCCGTCAGCGTGGTCGTGGCGACCGGCCCGCGTCATCGGCTGCTCGCGGCGGTACAGGCGGGTCGCGCCTCTGCCCCGGACGCCGTCCGCGCCACGGTGGCCGAGGACGCCCGCCTGCTGGTCCTCGACGGCGACGTGGAGCGCGTCGTGGGGCTGCTGCTCGAGTCGCTCGGGCCCGACGGCCGCGTCGGTATCGGTCGCGCGGTCGCACTCGGCGAGGCGGCCTCGACGCTGGCGGCCGCGCGGCACGCGTGCGCCGCGACGGCGGCCGGGACGGCCCGCCGGTCCACCGACCTGCCGGTGACAGCACTCCTGACCGACCCCGCGTTCCGCGACTCCGTCGTCTCCACCACGGCCGGCTTGCTCTCCGCGCTGGACGGCACCGACCTGGTCGAGTCACTCGCGGCGTTCCTGGCGCAGCACGGGAACTGGGATCGCACCGCTGCCGACCTCGGCGTGCACCGGCACACCGTGCGGCACCGGATGCGCAAGGTGGAGGACCTGACCGGCCTCCGCCTCGACGACCCCGAGGACCGGCTACTGCTCCACCTGGGCGTGCTGGTCAGCTCCAGTCGACGCTGAAGTACTGGGTCTCGCAGTACTCCCGCATCCCCTCGTGGGCGCCCTTGCGACCACAGCGCTGCTGCGTTCGGCGGGACCGTCCGCTCCTCGAACGTCGAACCGCGGTCTACGCGCAGCGAGTCACGCACGCGGCCCGGACATAGCTAGAAGGGGCCAGCTGGTCATGCCTCAGTCGGGTAGAACCGCCGAGCGGGCTTCTTCTACTGGCTGGTCACTCCTACCGTCGATGGCCGGCGCACCGGTAGCGGTGTCGCGCATCCGCACCCAAGGGAAAGACACGGGAATGAACACCCACAAGCCGGCCGGGTTCGAGCATTGGGACGAGCAAGACATCGAGGACCTCGTGGCGGAGTTCGAGCTCGCCTTCCACCGCCCCCCGTCCAACCACGACTTGAAGAACTTCCGCCGGGCGCGCTCCGCCGCGGTTCGGCTTCCCCTGCAGACCCGGCGCAGGATTGCCACGCTGATCACCGCCGACTGAAGGCCGGCCCCCCACCGTCGGTAGCCGTCTCGTGCCCGGTGGGCGGCTCGTGCCGTCCTGCGCCGCGGCCGGCCGGCAGGTGTACGGCGGGAGCGGCCGTGGTGGGGGCCGCCCCCGCCGTCCGGAGGAGGGTGGTGCTAGTCGGTGATGTACATGCGGGCGAACGTCGGCATGCCGCGCACGTTGTCGTTCTCCATGCCACCGACCTTGGAGCCGTGGATCATGGCCGTGCCGGAGTAGCCGGTGTTGACCGCGGGGTAGTACTTGGTCTCCATGGTCTTGTCGAACTGACCCCAGGCCTTGGCGGCCTCCTCGGGCGTCATGGTGTCCAGGATCTTGTCCTGCTCCTTGTCCATGGCGGCCTCCTTGAAGTTCGAGGGGTTGGGCATGCCCTCGAGACCGACCAGGCTGCCGGCCCACTGAGCCGGGAACCAGGTGATGCCCGAGGGCCAGTCCGAGCACCAGCCGCTGGAGCGGACGTTGATCGGCGACTTCGGGTCGGTGCGGTCGGTGCGGATCGTCTCGAGGGTCGAGGCGATCGGGGTGGCCTTGAAGCCGGCGGCGGTGAGGCCCTTGACGATCTCGTTCTTCGCGGCGACGGCGTTGTCGTCGTCGGTCGCGAACAGGAACTTGATCTCGTACTCGCCCGGCGCGTAGCCGGCCTTCTTCAAGAGCTCCTTGGCCTTGGCCGGGTCCGTGGTCTTGCCGTCCTGGCCGGGCAGGGCCTGGTAGTCGACACGACCGGCGGTGCCCGGGGGCAGGATCGCGGTGCCGGGGACGCGGGTCAGACCGGTGATCTCACCGCCGGCCTTCCAGGCCGCCTCGTACGGGTAGGCCCAGCCGAGGGCCTGACGGACCTCGAGCTCCTTGATCTTCGTCATGTCGATGAACCACATGTACGTGCACGGCGAGGTGCCGGTCACGAGGCGGTTCTTGTCGGCCGAGATCGAACGGTAGGACGACGGCGTCACGTTGTCGTAGGTCAGCGTGGTCTGCGCGGAGCCCTGGTCGTTGATGATGACGTTCTCGAGCTTGGCGGTGTCCTGGCCGAACTTGAAGTCCCACCCGTCGACGGCCTGGATGCGGCCCGGGTCGGTCGTGGGGTCCCAGTGCTCGTTCTTGACCAGCTTGAGCTCCGTGCCGGCCTTGTAGTCGGCGAACTTGTAGGGGCCGGTCGCGAGCGGCTTGTCGCCGTAGGTCTCCGGGTTGTCCTTCGCCTGCGGGATCGCGGTGAACTGCGGGAACGAGGCGTAGTAGTCCATGTCGGTGAACGGCCGACGCATCTTGATGGTGATGTCGTTGCCGTTCACCTCCACCCCGCGGTAGGCGCCCTTGTCCTTGAACGGGCCCTTGTACTTGTCGCCGTCCAGGAAGAACGTCGTGTTGTACGTCGGGCCGTCCGGCAGCTCGGCGATCGCGAAGGAGCGCTTGACGGCGTACGCGACGTCCTCGGCCTTGACCGGGGTGCCGTCCTCGTACTTCAGGCCGTCCCTCAGCGTGAACGTCCACGCCTTGTTGTCCTCGGACGGACGGCCGAGGTCGGTCGCCATGTCCGGGATCAGCTGCATGTCGTTGGTGTCGGGGTTGTAGACGAACTGCGTCAGCGAGCGGAGCACCAGGTCGGACAGGATCGCGGTGGAGTCCGTGTAGTAGGCCCGGGTCGGGTCCAAGGTCGCGGGCACCTGGTTGGTGAGCACCGTGAAGGTGCCCCCCTGGGCCGCGTCGCCCGGCACGGGGACAGGAGCCTTCGCGTCGGCGTTCTTGAACGCCCCCGCATTGCCTCCCTCGGCTGCCGATCGCCCGGCGGCCGGGTCTTCGCCGGCCCCTCCGCCGCCGCAGGCGCTCAGTGCCATCATGCACGCGACGGCCAGGGTCGCCGCCGATCTCCTCCAGGTCATGGCTTCTCCTTCGCTCGACTAACCAGTAAGAGCCGTTGTAGTGGTTAGATGCTCGGGAGCGCGAGGTCCCTCAACGGGCCGATAGGAAAACGTGACCTGGCCGATGTCAGGCCGTGACCGAAGCCGCTCGAGTCAGGCTCGGTCGCCGCGCCTGGCGTGCGCGCGAGCCTTGGCGCGGTTCCCGCACACCGCCATCGAGCACCAGCGACGCCGGTTGCGCGGGTCGAGGAAGAGCCAGCCGCAGTCGTTCCCGGGGCAGGCGTGGACAGCCTCGAGCGGACCTTCGGCGAGCAGCTGAGCCGCGGCGGCCGTGACGGCCAGCAAGGGGAGACGGAGGGGTTGGCGTGGCTCGAGCCGCCACGCGTAGCTGCCGTCGTCCCGGACGGTCCAGCGCTGGGCGGAGCGGGCCTCCTCGGCCCATCGGGCGAAACGACGGTGTTCGCGCGTGGATGCACGGCCGGTCAGCAGGAGGTACAGAACGCCGCGGAGTCGACGGGCCTCCCCCAGCACCGAGTCGCGCTCGGCCGGGTCGGCCTCGACCGCCCGGGTCGCGGCGGCCTGGTCCTCGGTGAGCAGTCCGTGGTGGGTGACCAGGGTCAGCAGCACGTCGTACGACGTGAGGTAGTCGCCTCCGGCGCCCGGCGGCGAGTTCCACCCCGCCCACGTGTTGGTGAACTCGAGGGCGGGATGCCCCGACAGGGCAGCCGGCAGCACCTCGCCGTCGACCTCGATGTGGATCACCGTCCGATCATCCCTCACCGGACGGCTTCTGGCTAACTCCTCGAGTCGCGCTTCCGGTTAGTCACTACCCGTGAAGGGCTCCACCTCTGCCCCGTGCCGATGGCCAGGCAGCGTCGCAGGACAGGGCCGCGGTCGGCCGTTTCCGGTCGTCCCCACTCCCGTGCGGTCCTACTTTGGTGGTTGGCACCTGACGCTCGCACACCTGTCACGGACGACACGTCGAACCATCCAACGGCACAGCCGGACCGACCGAGGAACGGACACACAGATGACCAGAGGCGCACCGCTGGCGAAGGGCGACCACGCCGAGCTCACCCGCACCGTCGCACCGCGCGACATCGAGCTCTTCACCGAGATCAGCGGCGACCGCAACCCGCTGCACTACGACGAAGCGGCCGCACGGGCGTCGCGGTTCGGCGAGATCGTCGTCCAAGGGGGCATCACCAGCGCCATCCTCAATGCCGTCGTCGCCGAGGAGCTTCCCGGACCCGGCACCGTCTTCCTGAACGTCAACTGGGACTTCAAGGCACCGGTCCGGCCCGGAGACACCATCACCGGTCGTGTCGAGGTCCTGGAGGCCCGAGCGGACAAGCCGATCACGACGCTGCGCACGACCGTGACTCGCGGCGACGGGACGGTCGTGCTCGAAGGCACCGCCGTCACCTACACGATGACGCTCGAGGAGGACGGGTAAGCCGGAGCCGGACAGCCGCCTCACCTCTAGCGGACGACGCGCTTCCGGCGGACGCTGGAGGCGTGCCTTCCCGCCTGTCGACTCTGTGGCTGCTGGTGCTGGTAGCGGCCGCGACGGCGTGTGAGGGCTCCTCGACCAAGGAGGCGAAGGTGGTGCATGCCCCCGACGTGATCACGGTGAGCAGCGCTGCTGTCCGGGAGGGACAGCCCATCCCGGCACGTTTCACCTGTGATGGCGACGGCCAGTCCCCGCCGTTGGCCTGGCGCGGCGTGCCGGCCGGAGCGGCCGCGCTGGCCCTCGTCGTCGACGACCCGGACGCTCCGCGGAAGACGTTCGTGCACTGGGTGTTGCTGGACATGCCGGTCGACACCACCGGGCTGGAGGCGGGCAGGGTGCCCGCCGGCGCGGTGCAGGCGAGGAACTCCGCGGGCCACGCGTCGTACTTCGGACCCTGCCCACCCAGCGGCACGCACCACTACCGGTTCACGGTCTACGCGCTCTCGAAGCGGACCGGGCTGCGAGACGGTGCGTCGCTCGACGAGGCGTTGCGTGCGGTCGAGTCGACCGCGACCGCGCAGGGCCGGCTGGTCGGCACCTACGCGCACCACGGTTGACCGCACCGGAGCGTGTCCTCAGGACCGAGGCTCGGGTCAGATGGCGTCCGCCACGGCGGTGGCCCGCACCCGGGCAACGACGGTCCGGCCGGCCGCGCGCAGCTGCGTCAGGCTCGGCAGCCACCGGACGGCCGCGGCGGTGTGGGCGTCCGACCCGTAGACGATCAGGGTGAGGAACACGCCGTACACGGGTAGGTGCCCGATCAGCTCGGTCTGGCCGAACAGCACCAGGGTCGCGTTGAACGGGACGGCTGCGACCAGCACCGCAACCTGCGGCATCGCGCCGGAGAGCACCAGCAGCCCGAACAGCAGCTCGATGGAGCCGGCCACCACGATGAACGTGTCCGTGGGCAGGTGCACGCCGACGAGGGAGAAGACGTCCAGGCTCGGGTACGCCTCCAGGGTCGCGTGCGCCAGCTGCGGGTTGGTGAACTTCTCCGAGAACGCCAACGTGATCAGGGCGACAGCCACGCCGGCCCGGAGCGCGAACAGTGCCCACCGCAGCCGCACCGGGACGGCGTCCACGCGGCCGAACGTGCCGTCGGACGGCGGCAGCAGCGCGACGAACGCCGCTACGCCGAGCAGCGCGGCGGACTCGAACAGGGCGACCGGGCCGGCCGCGAGCAACGCCAACGGCCCGAGGACGACCAGGCCGAGCGCGGCGGCCCGCAACCTGATCCCGGTGATGAACCAGACCCCGAGCGCCGCTTCGGCCAGACCTGCGAACGCCCCGGTGGGCACCTGGTCCAGCTCGAGTGAGTGCGCGAGGAAGTCGCCGGTCGCGGCCAACGCCAGCAGGTTCACCCCGATGTGGATCGCCAGCAGACGCGGCACGAACGGTGCGAGCCGGCCCAGCGGCCGCAGCACCGGCAGCTCCGGAGACTCGACGCGGGTGCCGACCCACCGCCACACCACCGTCACGACCACCATGACCGCAGCCAGCGTCAGCGGCAGCGGGGAGAAGAAGAACCCCCAGTCGCCACCGGGGGCGTCCTCGACGAACCAGCGTTCGTGCGCGGACGCCGGCGGCGCCAGCAGCAGCGACACCAGCAGGACGGCGGCCGCGAGGGCCGCTGGACGGTGGGTCTGTGTGCCACGCATCGGGCACCTCTCCTTCACGAGGCTCGTGGCGGTGGGCCAGGGTGGCCTGCTTGTGCCGCCACACACAATGGTGCTGAACCGGACAGGTCACGGACGCCGAAACGGGCCCGCGGAGGCTGTGATCCCGAACTCGTGACGAAGGTCCCGGCCGCCCCGGCCAAAGGTCCCTGCCAGGCGCGCACGGGGGTCGGCGCCGATGTGCAAATGACGGGACCGCCCACTAGCGTTTGCGCGCAAGCTCGGCGCCCCAGCAGACCCGCCAGCCCCACGCACCGGGCCGGTGTCGACGCACGGACCCGGCCTAACGGGGCCCGGTTCGACCACGTGAAGGAGACCGATGCCGCACCCGCCGTACCGACTGACCGCCGCGCTCAGTGCAGTGGCACTCCTCGGACCCGCCGTGGTGGGCACGCTGACAGCGCCGCCGGCCGCGCAGGCCGCACTTCCCGTGTCCGCGGCCACGCGTGCGACACCGCGAACCGCGGACGGAGTCTTGGCCGGCATGAGTCTCGAGCAGCGCGTCGGCCAGCTGTTCATGGTCGGTACGCCGGCCACGTCGGCGAGCTCGGCCACCCTGGCGCAGATCGGGCGGTACCACGTCGGGAACGTGATGCTGACGGGCCGCAGCTACGCCGGCACCCGGGGTCCTGCCCGGGTCGCCGCGAAGATGCAGGCGCGGACGACGAAGGCGGCCACGAGCGGGGTCCGGCTGCTGGTCTCCACCGACCAGGAGGGCGGGCACGTGCAGGTGCTGCGCGGTCGAGGGATCTCCGCGATCCCGACCGCGCTCCGGCAGGGCCGGTACTCCACGACCCGGCTCCGCTCGGCCGCCGGGACCTGGGCCCGGCAGCTGCGGGCCTCCGGCGTGAACATGAACCTTGCTCCGGTCCTCGACACCGTCCCCGGCCCGGCCGCGGCCCGCCGCAACCCGCCGATCGGGGTCTACCAGCGCGAGTACGGCTACACACCGGCGCGCGTCGCGAGCCATGGGACCGCGTTCGCGGCCGGGATGGACGCGCATGGCGTCGTCCCGACCATCAAGCACTTCCCGGGCCTGGGCCGGGTGACTGCGAACACCGACACCGCGCGCCGGGTCACCGACCGCACCACCCGCCGCGGCGACGAGTACCTGGCGCCGTTCCGGCACGCCATCCGGGCGGGCCACGCCCCGTTCGTGATGATGGCGACCGCGTACTACACGCGGATGGACAAGAAGAACCCGGCCGCTTTCTCGCCGTTCATCATCAACACCGTCCTGCGTCACGACCTCGGCTTCGCCGGCCCGGTGATCTCCGACGACCTGGCCAACGCGCGCCAGGTGTCCGCCTGGTCCTACGGCACCCGAGCCGTCAAGTTCGTCAACGCCGGCGGCAGTGTCGTCCTCACCGTGAACCCGCGGACGCTGCCCGCGATGTACCGCGCCGTCCTGGCCCGCGCGAAGGCGGACCCGGCTTTCCGGTCCAAGGTGGACGGCGCGGCTCTGCTCGTCCTGCGGGTCAAGGAGCGACGGCACCTTCTCGGCGGCTGACCGCCGTGCGTGACGGGTGTGCTGCCGTCGATCGGGACCCGTGGACGCCGACGTCGTACTTCACGCGGTACGGCGGAACCAGCGACCCGCTTCCCGCGTCCCACTAGCGGTGTGACCCGCTCGGCACCGGCAGGCCCACCCGACCACGCCATGCCGACCAAGGGAGCGCGAAGAACTCATGACCGACCCTCGACCCAACGTCATCACGGTGGCGACCGGCCCTGATCGACTGATCCGATTCGACGGGGCCGTCCGACACTTCCTGCGCAAGGAGACGGTCCCCGCGTTGCTGACTCCCGAGGAGTGGGCGACCAGCGGCGGCCGGTACCTCGTCGACGCAGGCGACCAGCAGGACCGGGCCGTCCACGCCGAGGTGTACTCGCTCGTGTGCGACGACTGCCTCGACGAGGTGGCGATCCGCGAGCTGCACGGCGCCGAGTCCGCTCGAGTGGCGCTCGACCTGGTCGAGACCGGGCACGCGGTCATCTGCTCGCTCGACGTCGCCGACGCCGCCGCCGCCCGTGCTCACTTCGAGGCCGCGACCGGCCGCGACCTGTCCTGGTTCCAGTTCGTCGAGCTTCCCGCCGAGACGTACCTCTGGTTGTCAGCCTGACGTAGCCGGCGAGGCGACGGTCGCCTTGAGAGAAAGGCGCCGCTGCGCTGCCGGGCTAGTCGTCCACGCCTTCCGACCCGTCCTCGTGCTCGGTCTCCTTGAGGAGCACCTTGGCGTTCCCGGCGTCGACATAGACGGTTGTCTCGAGCCCGGCGCGGTCACGGATCTCGACCTTCCACACGACGTTGCCGTCCTCGTTCTCGAGCTCGGTCTCGGTGACGCTCCCCCGGGCGGTGGCCAGCGCCGCCGTCCGCGCAGCCGCGGCGTCCACCCCGGCCAGGCTCAGGAGGGTCCTCTGCTCGGCGTCCTCGGCTGCCTGCTCGGCTGCTTCGCCCTCCGCGCCCTCGTTCGCCTCCGTCTCGTCCTTCGACTCCTCGGTCTCGACAGGGGCGGTCACGGAGCTGGTGATCGCAGGAGAGTCCTCGTCGTCGCCCGAGGAGCTGCCGGAACCGAGGGCCGACCCTGCGCCGAGCGCCCCGCCGGCGGCGACAGCGACCGCCGCGAGGCCCGTGGTTATCTTCCTGCTGGTACGCATCGTGGCTCCTCCGAATCGATCTCGACGACGTCGAGGTTGAGGCCTCAGACCACGGGGTGAGGCTTCCTCGACGATAGGAACCTCGGGCGGGCAGGTGAATAGCGCTTCTGGACCGCCGCCGCGCCGGCAGGGCGGTCGCGCCGTACGCCATGTGTCCAGAGTCCGGCCACGACGCGATGGCCCCTACGAGGTGCGTGGTCGCGACCGGGCAAGGGACTGACGTCGCAGGTGGCCGGGCCGCAGTCCCCTGGGACCGTGGTGTCCTCCGTGGTCGGGCTGGTCGTGCTCGTGCCGTGCTGGGTCGCCGCTTCGAGATCCGGCGAGGCGACTCCGGGCTTCAACGTCCTCATCCATGCCGTGGGCAGCGTCGCCGTACTGGTCTTGTTGCTGGTGCCGTCGCTCCACCGCTGGGTGCAGACACAGGTCATGGGCTCCTGACGGGCCTCGACCACGACGGTCCGGCTCAGCTGCGGACCACGACGACGGTGACCGGCGCGTGCTCGACCACGGACCGGCTCACGGATCCCAGGGCCGCCCGGCCCCGGGCGATCCCGTGCGAACCCACGACGACGCAGTCGGCCCCCTCCGCCTGGTCGACGAGCGCGTCGACCGCTTTGTGCTCGGGCAGGTGGCGGTTCACCTGCACGTCCGGGAACTTCTCCCCCAGACCGGCCAGCGCCTCGGCCAACGCCCGCTCGTGCTGGTGCATCAGCTGGGCCCGCTGGGCGGAGGTCAGCGCGTGCGAGAGGCTGTCGACGGGCCGCCACCCGTGCACCGCGTCCAGGACGGTCCCTTCCGCCGAGGCCAGCCCGGCGGCGAACTCCAGCGGCAGCCGGTCGGAGCCGTCCCCGGCGACACCGACGACCACACCGGTGGGCGGGGTGTCCTTGGGTCGGACGACGGCGACGCTGCAGTGCGCGTGCAGCACGACGGCGTGGCTGACCGACCCGAGCAGCAGAGACGTGACCGGCCCGTGGCCCCGCGTGCCGACGACGACGATCGCGGCCTGCTCGGACAGCTCGGTGAGGACCTGGCGTGCGTCACCGCCGGCGATGACCGTGTCGATCTCGACGCCGGGCGCCATGCGTCGGGCCAGCGAGAGGGCCTCGTCCGTCACCCGGGCACCGCCCGCGTCCCGGCCGGCCTGTGCCTCGGTGGGCCCGCCCAGCAGCTCGCCCGCGCTGAGGTGACCCGTCGCGTGCACGATGAGCAGAGGTCGGGAGACGAGGGCGGCATACACGACTGCCCAGGCCACGCCCGCGTCACTGTGGGGCGATCCGTCGACACCGACGACGACCGCACCCGGCTTGATGGAGGTCATGCTCCGAGGGTCGTCAGCGGCCATCCGCCGCATCAGGGGCGCAGGGCACCGGCCGTCGGGACCTTCGACCCGTGTCGCGTGCGGCACGCCCAGTGCCGTCGTGGAGATGGTCGGTTCGCGAGGTGACCTTCGACCCTGCCCCTCGGCTCGACGAAGGACCAGCATCGAGTCGACGAGGAGATGACCCGACATGAACGACGAGAACGTGCACACCTGGACCGTCGAGGTGCTGATCGGGGAGCGCGACGGGCAGACCCATGCGGAGGCCCGTCTGCGTACCAAGGACGACACCCACCTGAGCGCAGTGGGCCGCGCCCGGCTCCGACCCACCGACCGGGACGTCCCCGAGATCGGCGCCGAGCTGGCGACCGCGCGTGCCCTGGCGGACCTCTCACACCAGCTGCTGGAGGCGGCCGTCGACGACATCGTAGGCGTGACCCACGAGTCGGTGACCCTCAAGGCATAGCCCAGCCCGGAGCTCTGTCCTCGCCCGAGGACGGGTCGAACCATGGAATCACCGACGGACAAGGAGATCCCATGTCATCCCCCTCCAGCGTCGCCGTGGTCACGCCGGCGGCCGTCGGGCCGTGCCACGACGGTCTGGTCAAGTGCATGGACCTGGTGACCGGGGTCCCGGCGTGACGGCGGACACCGGGTTCGCGCGGCCGGACACCTTCGTGCCCCTTTCGGTCCTGCTCGCCAACGGCAGCAGGGCTCGGGTGCGGGCCAGCACGGCGGATGATCGCGCCGCCCTTCTCGACCTCCACCGTGGCGCCTCCGACGCCAGCCTCTACCTGCGCTTCTTCTCCGTGAACCGGTCGGCAGGCGAGGCCTTCGTCCAGCGGGTGTGCACACCCTCGTCGACCAGGTGGTCGTTGGTGGCGGAGCAGGGCGGGCAGGTCCTGGGTATCGCGACAGCGAGATCGACGCCCCCGGCTCTGCGGAGGTGGCCCTGCTGGTCGACGAGGAGCTGCACGGTCAGGGCGTCGGCACAATACTCCTGGAGCACCTCGCCGCGTGGTCCTGGCGTCGCGGGGTGGCGACGTTCGTGGCCGAGGTGCTGACCGCCAACAGCCCCGATGATGCGGGTCTTCCACGATGCCGGCTTCGAGCTCACCCAGCACCGCGACCACGAGGTCCTGTCGTTGACGCTGGACATCAGGCCGAGCGCCGCCAGTGTCTCGGCGGCGGACTCGCGCGAGCGCACCGCCGAGCGTCGGTCCCTGACCCCGCTCCTCGAGCCGACCAGCGTGTGCGTCGTCGGGGTCAGCCGGCACCGGGGCGGGATCGGCAGGGAGGTGCTGGAGAACATCCTGAGCGGCGGGTACACCGGCACCGTCACCGCAGTGGGGCGGCCCGGTCTCGACGTACCCGGGGCCCGCTGCGTGTCCTCCCTCACGACGTCCCACCGAAGCCTGGACCTGGCAGTGATCGCGCTCCCCGTGGAGCAGCTGGAGGACGCGATCCGCACCCTCGGCACCCGGGGCACCAGGACCTGCGTGATCCTCACATCGGGACTCGGCGAGACCTCCGCGGAGGGCCGCCGGCACGAGCAGCGCCTGGCCGAGCTCGCGGGTGACTTCGGCATGCGTCTGGTAGGGCCCAACTGCTTCGGGGTGCTGAGCAACCTGCGCGAGCACCCGGCTGAACGCGACGTTCGGTCGCGGCGGCGCGGACCCGGGCGCGCTGGCGGTGGGCTCGCAGTCCGGGGGCGTCGGGGTCGCGGTGCTGGACGCCTCCCGGGCCCGGGGCACGGGGATCGCCTGCTTCGTCTCCCTCGGCAACAAGGTGGACGTGTCCGGCAACGACCTGCTGGCCGCCTGGGCCGAGGACCCCGCCGTCAGCGCCGCCGCCCTCTACCTCGAGTCGTTCCACGACCCGCGCAAGTTCGCCCGCGTCGCCGCCGTCTTCGCGCGGCAGAAGCCGCTGCTGGTGGCCTTCGGAGGTACGTCGAGCGCGGGCCTGCGCGCCGGCGCGTCCCACACCGCGGCCAGCGCCACGCCCGCCCGCGCGTTGCAGGCGCTGTTCAGGACGGCCGGCGTGGTGGCCGTCGACGGGGTGGAGGACCTCGTGGACACGGCGGCCCTGCTCACCGAGCAGCCTCTCCCCCGAGGTCCTCGCCTCGGCGTGCTCGGCAACGCCGGAGGACTCGGGATCCTCGCCGCGGACGCCGCCCAGCGGGTGGGTCTGCGGCTGCCCGAGCTCTCCCCGCAGACCCGCCGAGGCGCTGGGCACGGCCGTGCCCGGCGCTGCCTCGACGACCAACCCGGTGGACCTCGGCGCCGCGGCAGGTCCCGAGTCCTACCGCGGCGCGCTGGACGTGCTGGTGTCGTCCGGGGACGTGGACGCGGTGCTGGTGCTGACAGCCGCGACGGCCGTCACCGATCTCGAGAAGGTGGGCGAGGTCGTCGCTGCGGGCGCCGCCGGGGTCGACGTACCCGTCCTGTCGGTGGCCGTCGGTGGAGGTCGCTCCGCAGGGGCGGGCACGGTCACCGCCTTCCGCTCGGCCGAGGCGGCGATCCACGCTCTGGCGCGAGCATGCACCTACGCGGAGTGGCGTCGACAGAACACCGGCGCCGGCTCGGACGACGCAAGGCCCCGTGGTCGCGGATTTCGACGGTTCCCCGACCGCACCACCATCCAGAAGCGCGGCAACGGATGCGGGATGGCTGGCCGCGGCCGACGCGGCAGCACTGCTCGGGGAGGTCGGTGCTCGGGTGCCGACGATGACGACTGTCCACAGCGTCGAGGAGGCCGAGGACGCGGCCGAGCGCATCGGTTTCCCGGTGGTGGTCAAGGCGGCCGCCGGCGAGATCGTTCACAAGTCGGACGCGCGCCTGGTTCGCACCGGCCTGCACGACGTTCGGGACGTCGCAGCGGCGGCGGGTGACCTGCAGGCCGCACTGGGGACCGGCTCGCCGCTGCTCGTCCAGGAGCAGGTCACCGGTCCTGAGCTGGCGATCGGGCTGACCCGGGACGAGCGGTTCGGACCGCTGGTGATGGTGGCCAGCGGCGGTGTGAACCTCGACCTCTGGCAGGACCAGGTGTTCCTGATGTCTCCGCTCCGACGTTCTGAGATCCGGGACGCGCTCGGTTCGCTGCGGACCTGGCCGGTGCTCGACGGGTTCCGGGGCGGGGAGCCGGTGGACGTGGAGGCAGTCGTGGACCTCGTCGAGGCCGCCGGCCGGCTGGGCGAGGAGCATCCGGAGATCGTCGAGATGGACCTCAACCCTGTGGTGTGCACGCCCTCCGGTCCGGTCTGCGTCGACGTCAAGGTACGCGCCCCGCGCGGCCACCGGCCATGACAACGGCCGGGAGGCGATGACCAACGCGCCTGCCATGACGGGCCCCGGTCGTCGGGACCTTCGACGCGGCTCACAGGCGGTTCGGCCCTGCCGTCGCGCGCCCGCCGGAGAGACCGTGAGAAAGCACGACCCGAATCCCTCTCCCTGGAGCCACGATGGACACCGATGCCAGCACCTCCCGTCCGCCGTACGAGGAGATGGTCGGCTTCGCGACCCGGGCGCCGAGCGTGCACAACACCCAGCCCTGGCTGTGGCGGACGACTCCGGAAGGTCTCGACCTGTTCGCCGACTGGTCGCGTCAGCTCAGCCGGGCCGACCCCGACGGACGCGACGTCCTGGTCAGCTGCGGAGCGGCGCTGCACCATCTCCAGGTCGCCGCTGCCGCGTTGGGGTGGACCGCCCACGTCAAGCACGCACCCGACCCGAGCTACCCGCGGCTGCTGGCGTCCGTCCGGTTCACCCGCCGGGAGGCCTCGGCGGAGGCGGCGCACGGGCTGACCCGGCTGCTGGGGCGCCAGACGGACCGGCGCCAGTTCGCGTCGTGGCCCGTGCCCCCCGAACAGCTCCAGTCGCTCGCGTGGACCGGCAGCCAGTGGGGCGTCACCGTGACCCCGGTGCTCGACGAGGCGGTGCGGCTGCGCCTGCTCCGGCTCACGGCCGAGGCGGACGAGCGCCAGCGACGCGACCCCGCCTACGCGACCGAGCTGGCCACCTGGGCCCGCGAGCGTGAACGCGACGGCGTCCCCGCCAGCAACGTGCCCGAAGGCGACCCGACCCGGATGGTCGACGCACTGGTCCCGCAGCGGTTCCCGTCCGGGACGCTCGTCGACGAGGGGCAGGATCCCTCCCCCAGCCCGCCGGGCATCCTCGTGATCGCGACCTCCTCCGACGACGTGCTGTCCCGGGTGCGTGCCGGCGAGGCGCTCAGCGCCGTGTGGCTCGACGCCACCGGGAGAGGGCTGGTCGGGGTGCCGCTGAGCCAGGCGACCGAGGTCGACGAGACGCGGCTGCTGCTCGAGGGTCGTGAGCTGGACGACCGGGCCTGCCCGCAGATCCTCTTCTGCGTCGGCTGGCCGCAGGCCGACCGGTCCCCGCTGCCTCGCACGCCGAGGCGTCCCGTCACCCAGGTGATGATCCGCGCCGACTGAGGGGCCCGCGGGGGCGTCAGGGCACCGTCGCCAGGATCCGGACGACCCAAGCCGCCGACGGGCGAGCGTTCGTGCTCAGGGCCGGACGACGACGACCGTGCAGTGAGCGTGCTCGATGACAGAGCGACTCACGGAGCCGACCAGAGACTTCACCCCGGACCGTCCGCGCGACCCCACGACGATGACGGCCGCGGTCTCGGACCGCTCCACCAGTCCGGCGATCGGGCTCACGTCCGGCAGGTGCGTGGAGACGACGACGTCGGGGTACTTCTCGGCGTAGCCGGCCAGCGCCTCGGTCAGGAGCCGCTCGTGGGCGTCGAGGTGGTCGATCCGTTGCGAGTAGCTGCTCGGGTCGATGAACTTCTCGTCGTTGGACCAGCAGTGCACCGCCTCCAGCTCCCGGCCCTCCATCGAGGCCAGGTCGAAGGCGAAGTCGACGGCTGACATGGAGGCGGGGCTGCCGTCCACTCCGACCACGACCCGGCCAAGGATGCCGTCGTCGTCACGGTCACCGGGACGGACCACGACGACCGGGCACCGCGCATGTGCGGCCACCGCCGTGCTCACCGAGCCGAGGAGCAGGGATCGGACGGGGCCACGTCCGCGGGTGCCCACCACGACCAGCGAGGCGCGGTCGGAGACATCGATGAGGGCCTGACGTGCGTCCTGGAGCGGCAGCATGACGTCGACGTCCAGGTTCCGAGCGACCTGCTCGACCACGCCGAGGACGTGGTCGCAGACCTGGCGCGCCTTCATGTGCAGCACGCGACGAGCTTCGGCGGACCCGAGGATCTCCGCGCTGTCCCCCGGGTCGCCGCTGGCGGTCACGAGGGTGAGCGGCCGGCGTCTGGCAGTCGCATGGCGCACCGCCCACTCCACCGCGGCGTCGCCGCCGGGCGAACCGTCGGCTCCGACGACGACCGATCCCTGCTTCAGCTTGGTGACCGTGCTCATGGCTTCAGGGTGGCCCCGGAGTACCGGCCACAGCAGGGCCGCTGGCCACGTGCGGCCGGGACCTTCGACCCCCGGACGCCCCCGTCCGAGCGGTGGCCCTCCCCGGACGCCACCGCTCGGACGGACGCACAGGAGGGCCCGGGTCGACGGACCCGGACCCCCTGTCGGACGCCGCTACCTCAGCCAGCCGTGCCGGCGTACCAACGGGATCCGCCCCCACGCGGTGCCGAGACCCAGCGTCGTGCCCGCTCCGGCCGCCGCCAGGATGACGAGCAGCAGCGCGTAGACCAGGTGGTCGTCCATGAACGGGTTGTTGGCCGGAGGCAGGACCACGGTCCACATCAGCACCAGCATCAGGGCGCCGCTCGCCGCGGCCAGCCGCATGGTCACGCCGAGCAGCAGCGCGACCCCGATGCCCAGCAGGCCGGCCATGAACAGCCAGTCGGCCCAGGCGTCGCCGGCGATGGAGTGGTAGAAGTCCGTGAAGGGACCGGCCGCCCCGAAGGCGAGGAACCCCTTGGTCGGGCTGCCGCCGCGGATCCACGCGTCGGCGTGGGCGGTCTCGTGCCCGAGTCCGAAGGTCTTGTCGAGGAACGCCCACAGGAAGATCCAGCCCAGGCTGAGCCGGGCCGCCGCCATGGCGTACCGCGCGACCTTCTTGTCCAGTGGCTCGGCACCGACGAGGTCGGGGTGCACCTCGTCCTGGGTCGGTAGCCGGCCGCTCGTCCTGCGCTGTCGGGTGGTGCTCATGGGGTCCTCCTGGGCCTGGTGCCGTCTGGTTCCGACAGGTACAGCCTGGTCGGCGGCAAACATCCCGTGGAGAGGCGAAGGTCCGATCCACGCAGGACCTTTGCGGGTCTCAGATGCCGAGGTGCTTGGCGGCGAACACCGCCGCCTGGGTACGGCGTTCGAGACCGAGCTTGGCCAGCAGCGAGGACACGTAGTTCTTCACCGTCTTCTCGGCAAGGAACATCTCCTCGCTGATCTGCCGGTTGGTCATCCCCTCGCCGATGAGCTCGAGGGTGCGGCGCTCCTGGCTGGTGAGCGGCGCGAGGGCCGGGTCCTCGGCCGGTCCCTGGCGCAGCCGGTCGAGGACCTGCTGGGTGACGGCCGGGTCCAGCGTGGACTGGCCGGCGGCGACGCGCCGTACGGTCTCGACGAGGTCGTGGCCGCGCACCTGCTTGAGGACGTAGCCGGCGGCGCCGGCCATGATCGCCGAGAAGAGCGCCTCGTCGTCGTCGTAGGACGTCAGGATGAGCGCTGCGATCTCGGGGTTGCGGGACCGGATCTCCCGGCAGACGTCGATCCCCGACCCGTCGGGCAGGCGGCCGTCGAGGACGGCGACGTCGGGTCGCAGCGCCGGGATCCGCCGGGCCGCCTCCTGCGCGAGACCGGACTCGCCGACGACCTCGATGTCGCCTTCGCTCTCGAGGAGCTCCTTGAGCCCTCGACGCACGATCTCGTGGTCGTCGAGGAGGAACACCCGGATGCGGGCATCGGTCGGTAGGGTCGCGTCGCCTTCGCTCACGTCGTCACGCTAGCCGCGGGCGGGCCAGGCCGCGAGACCCCTTCGTCCCGCGGCGACGGGACTTTGGTCCCGGTTCGGTTGGCCTAGGTGCCCGGCGCAGCGGCACGGACCAGGTGACGACGGTGCCGCCGCCCGGAGCCGGGGTCTCGACCGAGCAGGTGCCGCCGAGGCTCTCGGCCCGCTCCTGCAGGTTGCGCAGGCCGCTGCGGGGTGACGTCCGGGCGGCAGGCCGCGTCCGTCGTCCCCGACGGTGAGCACCAGCCGCTCCCCCGCCGCCACGACCACCCAGGCGTGCGTCGCCTCGGCGTGGCGAGCCGTGTTGCTCAGGGTCTCGGCCAGCACCGCCATCACGTGAGCGGCGAGCATCCGGCGTGACGGCGCTGTCGACGGGTCCCTCGAAGCGCAGGCTGGGTCGGAAGCCCAGGACTTTCGTCGCCCGCTCGACGAGCTCGGTGACCGTGGCCCGGAGGTCCGTCGAACCGGCTGCCACGCTCAGGGCGAAGATCGAGCGCCGGATGTCCTTGATGGTCTCGTCGATGTCGTCGACCGCGGACGCCACCCGGGTGCGTACGTCGGACTGCTGCGCCATGCGGGCGGTGTTCTCCAGGCCGAGGCCGATCGCGAACAGTCGCTGGATCACGAGGTCGTGCAGGTCGCGCCCGATCCGGTCGCGGTCCTCGAACACGGCGAGCTTCTCGCGGTCCTCGCGGGCCCGCGAGATCTGCAGGGCCAGCGCGGCCTGGCCGGCGAAGCGCTCCGGCATCCGTACGTCGACCGACCGGAACGCCGAGATCTGCTCGGGCGTCCAGCCGAGGGTGAGCACGCCCTCCACGCCGTCGAGCGTGCGCAGCGGCACCACGACGAGCGGACCGAGGTCGTGCCAGTCCTCCGGGACCGTGTAGGCGATGCGGGGGTCGACGCGGGCGTCCTCCACGACGACCGTCTCCCCGGACTCGATGACCGCGCCGGCCAGGGACTCGCGCAGGGGGGACCGCGGATGTGTGAGGTCGGGAGCCGTGGTCGTTCCCGACACGACCACCAGCTCGAACTCGCCCGTCTCCGCTCGCACCAGCACGGTGGCCAGGTCGGCCGAGGCCGACCTCACGGGCGCGGTCGGCGACCACCTGCAGCGCGTCGCCGCGGCTGACGCCCGCGGACAGCAGCCCGGTGATCTCGGCGGTGGCCGCCAGCCACTCCTCGCGGCGGACGGCCTCCTCGTAGAGGCGGGCGTTCTCGATCACGACTCCGGCGGCGGCAGCGAGCGCCACCACCATCGCCTCGTCCTGCTCGGTGAAGTCCCCGTCGCCCGCCTTCTCGGTCAGGTAGAGGTTGCCGAACACGCGGTCACCGATGCGGATCGGGACGCCGAGGAAGGAGCGCATCTGCGGGTGGTGCTCGGGGAACCCGTACGACGCGGGGTGGGCGGCGATCTCGTGCAGCCGCAGCGGCTCCGGCCGGTCGATGATCAGCCCGAGCAGACCGTGCCCGCGGGGCAGCTCGCCGATCAGCTCACGCTGGTCGTCGCCGATGCCGTGGTGGATGAACGCCCCCAGCGGGTGCTCGGCGCCGGAGCCGAGGACCCCGAGCGCCGCGTAGCGGGCGCCGGCCAGCTCGCTGGCGACCTGGACGATCCGGGCGAGCAGACTGTCGAGGGACAGGTCCGCGGCGATGCCGACCACGGCGTCGAGCAGGAGCTGGAGCCGGCGCTGGTCCGCCACCACCCCGTCCACCCGCTGGAGCAGCTCGCGCAGCAGGTCGTCGAGCTCGGCCCCGGAGAGCGGCGGGAAGGCGGCCGAGGGCGCGGCGTCCGCTGTGCGGTCCCCACGCGGGTCGGCCGGTCGGTCCGTCGTACCCAATGACTCTCCTCGTGTCGTGACAGCGCCTCCGCGTCTCACCCGCGAGCACTGCAGGGGAACACCGTCGCCCACGAGAGATCACCCTGCCACCCCTCGGTCGTGTGGTGACCTCGGACCTGACGGTCGCCGCTGTGGACCCGAACGTCCCGCGGGGCAGGACCTGTGGCCCTGCTGGGAGGCGTCGCCCACGCCTAGCGTGGAGGACGTGCCAGACCGGCGCGCACCGGTGCACACCTGTGCGCGATGAGAGGAGCTCCCATGGGCGCGAAGACGACCGGCAGCCGCGCGGCGGCCGCGACGGTCACACGGGACCGCATCGTCGTCGGGGTCGACGTCCCCGCGCCGGGCTCCGGACCGTTGACGTGGGCGTGCCAGGAGGCCGATCGGGCCCATGCGGCACTGCAGGTGGTGTCGGCCCGGACAGTGGCGGCGCGATCGGCGACCGACCCGACGGAGACGATGCTGCACTCCCTCGCCGATCTCACGCACGGGCTCTGTGCCGAGGCCGAGGTGCTGCCACCGCGAGTCGAGACCGGAAGTCCTCCGCACGTCCTGGTCGATGCCCTCGACGATCACGCCCTGATCCTGGTGGTGGGCCGTCGCACGCGAGCCGGCGTCCAGCACCTGCTCCTGGGGAGTACGTCGATCGCGGTGGCCGAGCGAGCCCCGGTCCCGACCGTCGTCGTACCGGACACCTGGGACCCGGGTTCGGCGGCGTCATCCCCCGTCGTGGTGGGCCTCAGCGGTGAGGGTGACGAGCCGCTGCTGCGCTTCGGGTTCGACCACGCGTCCGCTCTGGGTGTCCCCCTGGTGGCGGTGCACGCCTGGGACATCCCGTCGCTGCTGACCTGGTCCCCGACCGAGATCGCCCGGATGCGGGCCAAGGTCCTGACCGCCATGGACCGTCGCCTGGCTCCGTGGCGTGCGGAGTTCCCGGATCTCGAGATCGTCACCGTCGCCCCGGCGGAGCGGCCGGCCGACGCGCTGACCGACGCGGGACACGTGGCCCAGCTCGTCGTGGTCGGCCGGTACACGCGTGGCGCCGGTCACCTCGGGCCACGTCTGGGCTCGACCGCCCGGGGCGTCCTGCACCACGCGGCCGTGCCCGTCGCCGTCGTCCCCGGGTCGTCGAGCGACGACGTACCCCGTCAGCGCACGCACGTCTCATCCGACGTGTGGGCGCCCACGTACTGAAGGAGAGGACAACAGCGATGACCACAGGGAGCAGCTGGACCAGCGGCAAGCTGAGAGAGCTCGACCCCTCCGAGTGCCTGGAGCTGCTGCGCTCCAGGTCGGTCGGCAGGGTGGCGTTCTGCGCAGAGGACGGGCCGGTCGTGCTTCCGGTGAACTACGTCGTGCACGACGGGGACGTGCTCTTCCGCACGTCTCCCCACAACTCGATCGCACGCCATGTCAACAGCAGGTCCACCGCCTTCCAGGTCGACGAGATCGACGACTTCACCCAGTCGGGCTGGAGCGTCCTGCTGCGCGGGACGGCCGAGCTGGTCGAGGACGTGCACGACCTGCCCCCGGACGCCCGGCCTGTCTCATGGGCGGAGGGCACCCGGACCTTGTTCGTGAGGGTTCCGGGCCGCTCGATCACCGGTCGCCGGCTCTACCCCACCTGACCCGAGGAGACTGACCATGTGGACGGACCGCTCCAACACGGTGGTCGTCGGGGTCGACGGCTCCCGCGCCTCCCTCGCCGCCCTGACGACGGCGCTCACGGAGGCGGCCCAGGGGCGCCGTGACGTCGAGGTCGTCACGGTCTGGGCCGCACCGGCGCCGGTACCCGCACGGGACGGCGGCCTGTTCCTGTCGCGAGCGGCCCGCCGCAGAGCACTGCGGGTGCAGACCATGGCGACCGCCCTCGCGACCCGCCGGGCCGGCGTGCGCGTTCCCGTGACCGGAGTGCTGCTCGACGGTGACCCCGCGGAGATCCTGGTGCAGGCGTCGGCCGGCGCCTCGGAGCTCGTGGTGGGAGCCCCCCGCTCGGGCACCCGCGACACCGGACCCACCGCATCGGTGACCCGGCGCTGCCTCTCCGAGGCCGTCTGTCCTGTGCGGGTGGTGCCGGCCCGTGCCCTGGGCGGTTCGGCCGGGGAGTCCCCCGTGGCCTCCGGCGCCACCGAGCCCAGTCACGACGGAGGACTCAGCCATGTTGGTTCGTGAGGTCATGACGCCCCACCCGGCCACCGTCCACCCCGGCACGGAGACGAAGACCGCGCTCCGTCTCCTCGACGAGCTCGCCGTCACCTCCATGGCTGTGGTCGACGGAGGCGACCGGATCGTCGGCGTCGTCGGCGAGGCGGACCTGGTCCGCGAGTCGCTGCCTCCTGACCCTCGCGCGCACATGATCCCTCCGGCCGACGACCCGCGCCCGCCACGACCCCGCACGGTGGGAGAGGCGATGAGCCGCCATCCGGTTGTCGTGCGCGGTGACACCGACCTGGCGGACGCCGTCGAGCTGATGACGAGTACGGCGGTCAAGAGCCTCCCTGTCGTGGACGGACGCGGATGTGTCGTCGGCATGGTGAGCCGCCGCGACGTGGTGCACCTGCTGGCCCGCGACGACGAGAGGATCGAGCGGCAGGTCGACGAGCTCTACCGTGCGGCCGGCGTCGACTGGCTGGTCCGGGTCGACGACGGGACCGTCACGGTGGAGGGTCCGGACGACCGGTCGAGCAGGGTCATCGCCACGTCGCTCGCGGGCACGGTGGCCGGCGTGACCGACGTCCGGATCGCTCCGCCCGCCAGGACCGCCGGCGCGAAGGAAGGCCCGCCCCGATGATGGGCGACGGACCCGGGGGTGGCGACATCCGCTGGCACATGATGGGGCAGTCGGGCAGCGCGGGACTCTGGCTGCTCGTGGTCGTGCTCCTGCTCCTGCTCGTCGCGGTCTCGGCCGCGCTGGTCTGGGTGCTCCGGGGCACCGGACGGCAGCGCGACCAACAGCTCCCGGCCTTGGACACGCCGTCCGCCGAGCGCATCCTGGACGACCGCCTGGCCCGGGGTGACATCGACGAGGACACCTACCTCCGCACCCGCGCCCTGCTCGGCAAGGACTGATCCTCGAGAGGTAGCCCGCCTCCGGACCGGAGCGCGGCGGGTCACACCACCTCGAGCACGTCCGACAGCGGACGCCGCGGGGTCGGCGCCAGCTCGGCGGCCGCGGCGGCCGGCCAGCCGACGCGCATCAGGATCTGGGGGAACGCCAGGTCACCGAGGATGCGCGTCTGCAGCTCGTGGCGGGTCTCCTCGACCTCCACCGCCTGGCTGAGCGGGACCACGGACAGGTGGTCGAGGGTGGCCTGCAGCCACACCGCGCTGAGCGCCTCACCCGCCCGGATCCGTGAGATGGCGTCGTCCGAGGAGGTGCAGATGAGGAGCATGCCGTCCTCGGGCGCGCCGGGGCCGCTGTCCTCGTCGGGCAGGGTGCCGCTCGGGAAGCGTCGGTGCACCGCCTCCCCGGGGTCCGCTCCCCTACGTCGGGGACGGTGACCGGCGGGGATGCCTTCCGCCAGGGATCCGTCCGTCCACGCAGCCAGCTCGGCGACGTAGCGCTGGTTGCGCTGCTGCAACCGGTCAGCCTGCCGGGTCAGCCGGCGGAGGTGGTCCTTGGTGACGTCACCCGGCACCGGGAGCACCTGGGCTCCCCAGATGCTGCCGACCGAGGCCAGGGCGTTCAGCCGCTCGGCGGGAACCGGCCACGACGTGAAGCGGCGCCGGTCCGTCCGGCGTCGCCGCACGGCATCGAGCAGGTCGCGGTCGGGCGACGAGCCGGCCCGCGGCTTCAGCACGACACCGGCGACGTGCCGCTCGTCGGAGGGGTCCGGCAGCCGGTGCACCCGAGCCGCCCACCCCAACCCGGCACCGACGACCTGCAGGTGGTGCAGGGCGGCGCCACAGCTGACGAGCAGGTCCCGCCGCGCAGGGTCGGCGTACACGAGCTGGCGCCGGTAGTCGGCGAACAGGTCCAGCCGGTCGCCGCGCACGCGCCACTTCCACGGTTGGGTGTTGTGCACGCTCGGCGCCCGGCAGGCCAACGTGATGATGTCCTCGAGGGGCGGGACCTGGCTCATGACCCGCTCCGGGAGGCGATCGCGCCCGTCCAGCCGTCGGAGTCACCGACCGCCACCAGGAGGGGACGTTTCTTCGGGTTCATGCGCTGTCCTGTCGTCCGAGGTCCCCCAAGGTTCCGCCGCCCGCCGGGGGCAGCGTCAGGGCACAAGGTCCCGGGCCGGGGTGACCAACGCGCCTGGCCACGCCGCGCGGCACCGCGAAGAGTGGACGGCACGGGAGACACCGAGCCGACAGGGAGTCGATCCGATGCGAGCACTCCGGCTGGAGTCCTGGAAGAGCGAACCTGTCCTGACCGAGGTGGACACACCGGAACCCGGTCCCGGCGAGGTGCTGGTGCAGGTCGGCGCCGCCGGCGCCTGCCACTCCGACCTGCACCTGATGCACGACTTCGAGCCGGGCGTCCTGCCCTGGTCCCCGCCGTTCACGCTGGGCCACGAGAACGCGGGCTGGGTGCACGCGCTTGGACAGGGTGTCCGCGGCCTGGAGCCGGGACAGCCGGTCGCCGTGGTCGGCGCCTGGGGATGCGGCCGGTGCGCCCGCTGCCTGGCCGGGCTGGAGACCTACTGCGAGGACCCGGCGTCGGCACCGGTCCCGGGCGGCGGCGGTGGCCTCGGCCTGGACGGCGGGATGGCCGAGCTCCTGCTCGTCCCGGCGGCCCGCCACCTCGTGCCTCTCCCGGATGGGATGTCCCCCGTCCTGGCCGCGCCGCTGACGGACGCCGGGCTCACGCCGTACCACGCGGTGCGCCGGTCGCTCGGCAAGCTGTCCCCGGCGAGCACCGCCGTGGTGATCGGCGTGGGTGGGCTCGGACACCTGGCCGTCCAGATCCTGCGCGCGACGACGGCCGCGCACGTGATCGCCGTGGATCCCAAGGAGAGCGCCCTCCAGCTCGCCAAGAGCTCGGGAGCCGACCTCACGCTGACCCCCGGGCCCACCCTGGTGGACGAGGTGCGCGCGGCGACCGACGGGCACGGCGCCGACGTGGTGCTGGACTTCGTCGGCTCGGACAGCACCCTGGCCACCGCCGCGACCGTCACCCGGCAGCTCGGCGACCTCACCATCGTCGGTATCGCCGGCGGGACGCTGCCGGTGTCGTTCTTCGGGCTCGCCTACGAGGCGAGCGTGCAGACGACCTACTGGGGCAACCGGAGCGAGCTGGTGGAGCTGCTCGACCTGGCCGCCCGCGGGCTCCTCACCCCCGACATCACGACCTTCCCGCTCGACGAGGCCCCCGAGGTGTACGCCGGGCTGGCCGCCGGGGACATCACCGGGCGGGCGGTCGTCGTGCCGTCAGCCGACTACACGCCCTGACGATGGCTGCCACGCCGTACCTCGAGCTCCACGAGACGCACTCCGCGGGCCTGCTCCTGGTGGGCGGGACGGCGCTCAAGTTCAAGAAGCCGGTGGACCTCGGGTTCCTGGACTTCACCGCCGTGGAGACCCGGTGCGGCGGTCTGCGCGGCCGAGGTTGAGCTCAACCGCCGGTTCGCACCGGACGTCTACCTGGGGGTGGCCGACCTGGCCCTGCCGGACGGCCGGCACGAGCCGGTGGTGGTCATGCGCAGGATGCCCGACGACCGGCGGCTGGCGACCCTGGTCCGAGCCGGCGTCGACGTCCACGACGACCTACGACACCTCGCCCACCTGCTGGTCGCGGCGCACGGACGCTCGGAGCGGACCCCGGCGGTCGACCTCGAGGCCGGCGGTGAGCGGCTGCGGTCACGGTGGCTCGCCAGCTTCGAGCAGGTGCGGCCCTTCACGGACCGGCTCCTCGACCCGGCCGAGACCGCGGCGGTCGAGAGGCTGACCCTGCGCTTCCTGGACGGGCGCGGTCCGCTGCTCGCCCAGCGGGTCGCCGGCGGGTGCGCCGTCGACGGGCACGGCGACCTGATGGCCGACGACGTGTTCTGCCTCCCGGACGGGCCTCGCCCGCTCGACTGCCTGGAGTTCGACGACCGGCTGCGGTACGTCGACCGGGTCGACGACGCGGCGTTCCTCGCCATGGACCTCGAGCGGCTGGGCGCACCGGATCTGGGCACGGCGTTCCTCGGGTGGTACCTCGAGCTGTCCGGCGACACCGCGCCTCCGGCCCTCGTCGACCACTACGTCGCCTACCGGGCCTTCATGCGCGCCAAGGTGGCCTGCGTGCGTACGGCGCAGGGCGCCGACCACACCGCCGAGGCCCGGCAGCTGCTGCGCCTCGCGTTCGAGCACCTCTCCGCCAACGCCGTCACCCTGGTGCTCGTGGGCGGTGCGCCGGGCACCGGCAAGAGCACGCTCGCCGCACGGCTCGCCGACCGGCTCGGGCTGGTTCTGATCGGCTCCGACCGGGTCCGCAAGGAGCTCGCCGGTCTCGACCCCGCGGCGCCGGCCGGGTCGACGTACGAGACGGGGATCTACGCGCCGGACGCCACGCGCCGCACCTACGACGAGATGCTCCACCGGGCCACGGTCCTGCTCGGCCTCGGGGAGTCGGTCGTGCTCGACGCGTCCTGGATGTCCGCCGAGAGGCGCGCGACGGCCCGTGCGGTGGCGGTGGGCACCTCATCCGACCTGGTCGAGCTGTGCTGCGTCGCTCCCCACGACGTGGCCCTGCACCGGATCGAGGAACGCCGGCGTGCGGGGAACCTCGGCAGCGACGCCGACGAGGGCGTGGCCCGACGGATGTCCGGCGCCGGCGACCCCTGGCCCGAGGCCCGTCGCGTCGACACGACGGTGCCGCTCGCGGCAACGGTCGAGGAAGCGGTCACCGCGGTCCGCCCGGTGCGGGTCGTGGCCCGGTCCGCGCGGCGGTCGATGCTGGCCCCGGACTGAGGAGGCGAAGGCAGATGACCGAGACACCGGCGCCCGAGACACCGGCCACCCGAGACACCGGCCCCGGACCTGCGCAGGACACCCGTCCGCGTCGTGATGTCCCCGACGGTCGTCGCGGTGCTGGCCGGGTCCCGCCTGAGCGAGGCGGTGGACACCTTCGTCCGGACCGGGCTTCGCCACCTCGTCGTGGTGGACGCGACCGGCCGTTCGGCCGGCATCCTCTCCCAGGAGAGCGTGACGACCGCGTGGCTCGCCCCCGCGACGCGACGCGTCTCGCGGGTGCACGAGATCGTGAGCCACCCGGACACCTCCGTGCACGCGGACACCACGGTGCAGGAGGTCGCCGGGTTGATGAGAGCCTGCCGCCTGGACGCCGTGCCCGTTGTCGGTCAAGACGGCCGGCTCATCGGCGTCGTCACCCGGACCGATCTGGTCCGGCTGCTCGCCGGGGACCCTGAACCGCCGTAGGCGGGTCAGGACTACGTCGCGGCCGGTCGGCCGTCGTCCGCGGCGAGCGACGCCCTCGGCGACGTGGCGGCGCGTGGCGAGGCCGACAGCCAGTCGACGAACGCCGCGGGGTTGCTCCGCTCCAGCTCGTCCAGGTACAGCGCACGGATGAGGACGATGCGCAGGCGTGACTCCACCGTCGTCGCCCGCTGCAAGGCGACGAAGCTGCTGCGCCAGGCCAGACAGAGGTCGGCGTCCTCGATCCGGTCCGGGATCTCGAGGGAGAGCTCCGGTCCGGTCTCCGCGACCGGTTCCGGGGGTGCCGGTTGGTCCGGTTTCGTCGTGCGGGGGGTCGACCTCGCGGGCCGCAGCCGCCGCGCCAGGGCGGGCCAGCCGGACCAGGTGACGCAGAGCAGGACCAACACCCACACCGCCCCGGAGCCGGACATCGCCATCAGACCGCCGACGGCCAGCGTCAGGGCTCCGACGACCAGCGCGCCGACCGTGATGTGTCGCCACGCCACCGTGTCGGGCGTGGCGAGCGAGGCGACGCTGAGGTGGCAGACGCCGCCGAGCGTGGCGGCGGACAGGAACGTCGCGAGCGCCGGCATCGCGCCCCAGGCATGGACGGACGCGTACAGCCCGAGTGCGATGACGGTCGCGGTCATGGCCGACCAGAGACCGTCGTGCACGCGTGCCCAGCGCTGTCGGCGACTCATGGCGAGAGCACCAGCCGCGGGCGCGGACCGGGGAACGATCCAGAGGTCAGGTACGGGTAGGTGGCCTTCGCGCGGTCGTCCGCGAGCGGGTAGCGACCGCCGGCCAGCCAGGCGTCGAGCCGTCGGCGGACGGCTCGCTCGATGACGTCGTCCGGGCGCGTCGGGTCCCGCTGTTGCTCGTCGCGCAGCACCTGTCGGACGAACGCGGGCGCGAGCCGGCCGGCGTACGCGCGGGCCAACCGGTCGGCCAGCCCGGCCCCGGTCACCGCCCCGAGTGTGGGGGTGGTGGCGAGCTGTGCGTCCGGCGATGTGTGCATGGCTTCACGGGTGTCGGGACGGCGAGCGGCCGTCGTGGCGGGCGCGCATGTCTGCGGCCAGGTCGTGCCCCCACGTCCGCGCGCGGTCCAGCTCACCCGGAAGCAGCGGGCCTGCGACGTCGGTCACGTAGAAGCTCTCGTGAGCGACCGGGGTGTATCCGAGGGAGCGCGCCAGCTTGGCCGCCTTCTTCGCAGCGGACCCGGGGAGATGCCGCACCCGCTCGACGCGCGTGTCGAAGGTGGCCACGAGCTCGGAGTGCGGTCCCTTGTGCAGACCCCCCAGCCACTCCCTGAGTCCGACTGCTGCGCGGTCCGTCGGTGCACCTTGCCTGACCGCGTCGGCCCTGGTGCTCGGGCGGCTCAGCGAGAAGGCGTGCGTGGGTCCGCCGAGGACGATGAGGTCGACCAAGCCGGTGACCGCCGCGGGGGCGTCACTGACCTCGTGCAGGTCCACGTCCATCTCGTGCGCCATCCCTTCGCTCACGGCGTCGGCGATCTCCGCTGTGTTGCCGAACATCGACTCGTACACCAGCAGCGTTCTCATGGTTCCTCCTTGTTGTCGTCGTCGGCATCGTCAAGGCGGGATGACCTGACGGCAGCCGCGGGCCGGGAGCATGCGCGGTTTGCGCCTGTCCGTCCGCCATCGGCTGGTCCCAGGCTCGTCCGCTCCGCTGCTCACGGTGAGAGGCCGGCGTCCCCGCCGGTCGGGACGTTCGACCCTCAGCCCGGCGGGGCGCCGGTCTCGTCCGTCGGCACCGGGACGATGCTCACGGGGCAGCGGGCGTGGTGCAGGACCTTGCGGCAGGTCGAGAAGCCCGAGAACCCCAGGAGGTGGTGCACGCCGCTGTAGCGCCCGAGGACCACCATCGACGCGTCCGCCGACGCGTCGAGGAGCGCCCGGCCCGGCGCGACCGCCGGCGCCTGACAGCTCACCTTCACCGCGGGGAACCGCGCCAGCCAGGGTGCGAGGCGTTCCGCGAGCGCCGCCTCGGCCTCCTTCGTGAGGACCTGCACCCGGTCGCCCTCCCACGCGTACGGCGGGGGCTCCTCCCACGCGTGGACGACGACGAGGGGGGCTCGGCCCGCGGACGCGAACGCGAACGCGAGCTCGAGGACGGCCTCGTCGCGCTCGGTGCCGTCGACGCCGGCGACCACCCGTCCGGCGGCGTGCTCCGCCTGGTCCCAGTCGTCGGGCACGATCACCGTCGGCACCGGTGAGCGCCCCGCGGCCTCGATCGACGTGCTGCCGAGGATCACCCGCTCCGCCGGGCCGACGCCACGCCGGCCGACGACGAGCTCGTCGCCGGCTCGCAGGGTCGTCACGAGCTGCCTGCTCGGGACGCCCACCGGCACCTCGACCGTCACGGCGGCCAGGCCGGCCCCGTAGCGGCGGCGCACCCGCTCGACCATCTGCTCCGTCTCCGCGACGGAGTACTGGATCGTGCTGTCCTCCGTCCACGGCTGCGGTGGTGTGGTCGCCTTGCAGGCGACCGAGACGAGGTGCAGGGGCCGGTCGCGCCGTACGGCGTCCGCGACCGCCCACTCCAGGGCGGCCACGTTCCGCTCGGAGCCGTCGACACCGACGACAACCCGGCCTGCGCTCTCCCGCGCGTCCTGCATCCCGGACTCCTCACTCGGTCGCTTCCCGGAAGACTCCCCCGCTGCTCACCGGAGCGGCAGGGGCCTCCGTTGCTTCTGGCCGGGTCGAAGGTCCCGGCCTCCGGGTCGGGGACGTTCGCCCCTGGCGCGCGGCGCCACCGCGCGGTGACATGGACGGAGATGGCCGGGCGAGGAGGCTCCCATGACCATGCGTGCCTGGGTCGTCGCGCCGGACGGACGACCCGGCCTGGTGCGGACCGAACGGCCGGTGCCGACCCCCGGGCCGGACGAGCTCCTGGTCAGGGTGCAGGTGTGCGGGGTGTGCCGCACCGACCTCCATCTCGCCCTGCACGAGCTCCCGCCCCGACGCCCCGGGACGGTGCCCGGTCACGAGGTCGTCGGACGCGTGCACGAGGTCGGCGCGGACGTGCGGGGCTTCGCACCCGGGCACCGGGTCGGCGTGGCGTGGCTCAGGTCGGCGTGCGGACGGTGCACGTGGTGCCGCCGCGGCGCGGAGAACCTGTGCCCGGACTCGACGTACACGGGCTGGGACGCTGACGGCGGGTACGCCGACTACGTGACGGTCCCGGCGGCGTTCGCCTACGCACTCCCCGACCACCTGGCCGAGGCCCTGGACGACGACGCGACCGCGCCGCTGCTGTGCGCGGGCATCATCGGCTACCGCGCGCTCAGGCGGGCCCAGCTCCCTCCGGGAGGACGCCTGGGGATCTACGGGTTCGGCGCGAGCGCGCACATCACCGCGCAGATCGCCCTGGCCCAGGGCGCGGAGGTGCACGTCCTCACCCGCGACGAGCCGGCGCGTGCGCTGGCCCTGCACCTGGGGGCCGCGTCGGCAGGTCCCGCCACCGCCGCCCCTCCCGTCGCTCTGGACGCGGCCGTCCTGTTCGCGCCCGTGGGAGACCTGGTGCCCGTCGCCCTCGCAGCCCTGGGCCCGGGCGGGACACTCGCCGTGGCCGGCATCCACCTGAGCGACGTCCCGGTCCTGGACTACCAGCAGCACCTGTTCCGCGAGCGCACCCTCACCAGCGTCACCGCCAACACGCGAGCCGACGGCGAGGAGCTGCTCGCGCTCGCCCCACGGCTCGGGGTGCGACCGCAGGTCCGGACCTACGACTTCGAGGACGCCTCCCGGGCCCTCTCCGACCTCGAGGCCGGGCGGTTCACCGGAGCCGCCGTGATCGCAGTGGCAGGACGTGGTCACGGCTGACCGGCCCCGCACGACTCACAAGGTGGAATCCGGCCCGAGACGCCGGCCGGTGACCTCGCCGGGGGTCACCCGTGCGACGACGTCGCGCGTCCCACTCACCCACGGCCGTGGCCACACGTCATGCAGCCGTTGCAGCTCCTCCGGCGCGTCGACCCGCTCGATCCGTCCCTCGATGAGGACGCTCCAGCCCCCGTGCCACTCGTAGTCGATCTCGTCGACCTCGAACGCGACCAGCGAGCCGGCCGCGAACATCTCGACGAACCGGGTGAGCTCGGCGTCCTCGGTCGTGCGCAGCACCACTGACCTGCCGTCGACCCGGTAGTTGACCGGGTGGATGCGCGGGCCGTGGCCCACGTCGAAGCCCACGCGGCCCACGACGCGCTTGCCCAGGAGCCGCCAGCACTCGTCCGATGTGAGGGTCTCGAGGTCGGTCATGGCTCTGCTCCTTGGGGCGTGCGGATCACTCGATCCTGCCTCCGGCTGGTCGAGTGGCGGCAGGGACGAAGGTCCCGAGCCAAGGCGCTTCGCGCCGGGAGTCCGGATGGGGCGGCGGCGACCTGATCCTCGGAGGCGGCGGAGCCGACGTGCTGCCGGCGGGACCGGCAACGACGCCCTGCGCGGTGGTGCCGGGACAGGGACCCCCGGATCCCGGGCAGCCGTCGGTCACCACGGCCGCTGATCGAGGCTCCGCGCAGCAGCAGACCCCGCCGGTCCTCCGGCGGGGTCTGCTCGACGGGCGTCCACGCGACGGGTGTCGCCGTTGGACCTCGGTCAGATGCGCACGGTTCCCGCGCAGGTCTGCCCGGCGTGTGTGGCGCGTGCGTGGACGGTGTCAGTGCCGGCCCGGTTGGCGGGCCGCAGCCCGAGGGAGAACGATCCGCTGCGGCCGTGCGTGGTGCGGCGACCCGAGAAGACCTGGCTGCCGTTGTCGGTGACGCGCACCGCCCAGGACTGACCGGTCCGGTTGCTGTCCACCTCGAACTCGACCTCGAGGCGGCCGTCGTCGTGCTTGGCCTTCAGCTTCCAGTTGGCGCTCCCGCTGCACGACCCCGTCTTGATCACGCGTGCCCCACCGCCCCCCGAGGCTTCGGCCGCGGGGGCGAGAAGGGTGACGCCGCTGAACGCGGCAGCGGTGACGGTGACGGTGGCGACGGTGCGACGAACGTTCATGGTGGACTCCTGTGGGTGGCCGGCGAGCGCCGGCGGGGCTTGTGGACAAGACCCACGGTGCGCGCACCGAGGTCACAGTTGCGAGATGGTCGAAGGTCCTAGGACCGGGAGCCGGGCGCGAGTCACACGACCGGCAGACCTCCGACGGGCCTCCGGGATCGACAGATCCCGGAGGCCCGTGGTGGGGGGTCAGCGTGGACTCATCCGTTGCTCACCGTGAACGGGCCGGCCTGGCCGCCCTTGTCGGACTTCACGATGATCCTGCCCGGGTTGCTGGGCCCGGCTGCGGCGTTGCGCAGCCGGATGGTCCAGTCCCCGATGCCGGGCGGTGCGGCGGCGACGACCGGGGCCGTGGCCCCGGCGATCGGGGCGCCGAGGCTGCCGTCGGGGTTCACCCGGTAGGCCTGGACGATCGCGCCGAGCGTGTTGCCGGTGCCGACGATCTTGAAGTCACTGGCCTTCCACTTCGCGGTGCTGATCGTGATGGAGTCCGTCGCCTGGTCGGTCGTCGCGGTGACCTTCGCCGACTCGGCGCTGCTGCCACCGGCGTTCTTCGCGGCCACGGTGAAGCCGTAGGCCGTACCCGGCTGCAGGCCGGTGACGGTCTGCCTCGGGACCGCCGTGACCGGGGGCTGCGTGCCCAGCTTGGCGCCTGCCGCGTCGTACACGGTCACCTGGTACCCGGTCACCGAGGCGGGGCCGGCGTTCCAGGTCAGGGACACCGAGTTCTGCGTCTTGGTGGCCGCCAGTCCGGTCGGTGCGTCCGGCAGAGCAACCGCCGCCGGAGCGAAGTCACCGCTGTCGACCACGAAGTTGCCTGCCTGGTCGAAGGCAGCGACCTTGACCGTGGTCGGTGCCGTGATCGGGATCGGTCCGGTGTACAGCTTCGCGGTGTCGGACGGCAGGTCCCCGCTGATCACGGGGGAACCGTCGGTCGTGAAGAACACCTGGCCGTTGCTGTTCACGGTGACCGAGCTGGCCTCGGTGACACCCGCGCCGGCTGCCGGCGACAGGGTGAGCGTCGGCGGGGTCGTGTCCCCGGGGATTCCGCTGCCTGCTCCGCCGACCGTGAACGGGACGCTCAGCTTGTCGCCGGCCATGGACCGGACCTCCCAGGTGTACGTCGCCGCGGAGTCCAGTCCGGTGAGGTTCGCCTGCGTCGCGTTGGCACCGACCCGCACGCCCTGCGACGTACGCACACCGTTCGCGTCCGGTCCGCTCACGGCCTCGACGCTGTAGCCGGTGACCGGGTCGGCACCGGGCTGCGCCGTGGCCGGGGTCCACTTGACCTGGGCGGAGGTGCCGGTGCGCACCACGGACGCCGAGCCGCCGGGAGCACCCTGGTTGGCCGGACCCTGGGGGCAGCCGCCCATCCCGGGACCGCCGGCCTCGCCGAACTCCGCGATGGTCAGGCCTTGACGGTTCCCGTCGGCGTCCTGGACCTGCCAGTTCATCGCGCGCTCGCCGAGGTCGGAGGCGGCCGCAGCATCGGCGGCCGCTTGCGTGTCGAACTGGTAGGTCGCCAGGAAGGTGGTCGGGGTCGGGAAGGTCATCCCGGAGCTGTAGCCGCCCCTCGCTGCGGGCACGATCGGGCCGGGCAGCGCGCGGATGTCCCGCTTGCCGACGAGGGCCACCAGGTCCGGGTTGATGATCCGCTGCTCGATGAAGTCCGGGTTGACCTCGGGCCCGATGCTGCCCTCGACGGTGATCGTGGTCCCGTTCTGGACCATGTTCTTCGTGACCGTGGCCGACGAGGTGGTCGTCTCGTCGTGCGAGCCGTCCGGGAAGGTGACCTTGACGATGTCGCCGGCCTTGATGTCCGGCGTCACGTCCAACGACGTGCCGGCGCCCCAGCAGATGCCGCCCGGGTGGTTCACCTCGAAGGCGACGTCGGTGCCGGAGACGACGGCCTTGGCCGAGCCCATGACACCGGTGCCCGGGCGGGTCACCTCGATCGTGGCGGTCTCGCCGGCGTGCTCGGCGTACCCCTCGACGGAGACGAAGTCGCGGTCCGGGAAGACGACGACGTTGTTCGGAAAGACTGGTACCGCTGCCGAGGCAGCGGGTAGGTACACGAGCCCAGTGAGGGCGAGACCCGTCACTGCGCCGATCCCGGTCGCCGCACGTATCACGTGACGCCGAGAAGTCATGAATGAACTGCCCATGTCAGGCTCCTTTGGATCGATCCCCCAAGTGCCAACCGAGAGGCTGCTCCCTGGGAGCCCCTCGACACGGACCCTGACCCGGCGAACTTTAAGTTTCCTGGGGGCTTCTCGGAGCCCGACTGCACCCGGGACGCTTTCGGACGTTTCGGACCGATATGCGCCTGAGGTACTACGACCATTCGCCGATGGCCGTACGAGACGAGGACCGCCCCAGAGTGGCCCACCCCCATGTCCGCGCGGCGCCCCCCGCACGGTGGTCGTGACGACACGCGGCGGTGCCACCCCGATCGGGGCATGGCCCGGTCCGCGGTCGACTGACAGGATGGCAGCGTGCGTGAACCCCCGCCCGAGCCGACGGCCGACCCACGGGACGTCCGGGTCCTGGACGGACTCAGGACGCCTGCGGTGCTCCTGGACCGGGCCTTGCGTGTGGTGCACGCCAACGAGGCCGCCCTCGACTTCTTCGGCACCACCCGGGACCGGCTGGCTGGTGCCGACGGCCCGGGGGCTCTGTTCGGGCCGGCGGAGCGGGGGCCCGCCGACGAGGTGCTCGCGAAGGTCCTCGCCGGCACGCACTGGGAAGGCGAGCTCCCTGTCTCCGGGCGCGACGAGCACGTCGGGCGCACGCACCTCTCCGTCACCGCGCTGTTCAACGAGGGCGCGGTCGACGGCGTCCTTGTCCTCGCGGAGGACGCCGGCAGCTCGCGCGGCCGGGCCCAGCGTCTCGCCGAGCGGCTCACCCGGCTGGCCCGGGTCACCGCCGAGCTGCTCCGTGCCGACGACCTACCCGCGGTGACGCAGATCGTGATCGAGCACATCGCGGACGCGGCCGGCGCCACCGTCGCGTCGCTCTCGGTGCCCGTGGACGAGACCACGCTGCGGCTGGTCGGGCTGCGCGGGGCGCGGGAGGGTACGGCCCGACGCTGGCAGACCTACCCGATGGCAGGGCACCCCCGCCGGCGACAGCGTGCTGTCGCGTCGGGCGGTCGTGCTCAGCGGCCGCGACGAGATCCACCGTCGCTACCCCGGCCTCGAGACAGCGACGGGCGGTGAGCGCTCGATCGTGAGCCTTCCGCTGTTCGTGGGCGACCGGGTCCTGGGCGTCGCCACGTTGTCGTTCCCCGGTCGACGTACCTTCGACGCGCCGGAGATGGAGTTCTTCCGGGTCCTCTCCGACACCTGCGCGCAGGCCCTTGACCGAGCCCAGGCGCTCGCCGACGCCGCCGACCAGGCGACCAAGCTGACCTTCCTTGCGCAGGCCACGGACGAGCTGGCCAGCAGCCTGGACTACGAACGGACGCTGCGGAACGTCGCGAAGCTGGCGGTCCCCTGGTTCGCGGACTGGTGCTCGATCGCCCTCGGCATCGACGGGCAGCTGCGCACGATCGCGGTCGAGCACGTCGACCCGGACAAGGTCGCGATGGCCCTGGACTTCGAGCGTCGCTACCCGCCGGACCCGTCGGCGCCACGAGGCTCCCACCAGGTCTTCCGCACCGGTCTCGCGGAGCTCACCCCGGAGATCTCCGACGAGATGATCGACGAGGCGGTGCCCGACCCGGAGCAGCGCCGGCTGATCCGTGAGCTCAACCTCTACAGCGCGATGGCCGTGCCGCTGAAGGTGGGCGACCGGGTGCTGGGTGTGGTCACGTGGGTGGCCGGTGAGCAGGGCCGGCGGTTCGGTCCGAGGGACCTGGCGTTCGGGGAGGACCTCGCCCGCCGGGCCGCGGTCGCGATCGACAACTCCCAGCTGCACACCGAGCTCCGGGAGATGGCGGTGCGGCTGCAGCGAGCCGTGCTGCCGGCCGCGCTGCCGCGCGTGGACGGCTGGGAGCTGGCCGCGCACTACTCCCCCGCCGGTCACCTCGACGTCGGCGGCGACTTCTACGACGTGATCAAGCTCGACGACCGGCGCATCGCGCTGTTCGTCGGCGACGTGATGGGCCGCGGGGTGCACGCGGCCGCGGCGATGGCGCAGATGCGCTCCGCGGTGCGGGCGTTCATCGCCGTGGACCCCAGCCCGGGGTCGGTGATGAGCAGGCTCGACCGGCTGTTCGAGCAGTACGACATCGACCAGCTGGTCACCATGACGTACGCCGTGGCCGACCCGGACCGCGACGAGATCGTGGTCGCCAACGCCGGGCACCCGGCCCCGGTCGTGCTGCGCGCCGACGGCTCCCAAGAGACCCTCGAAGTGTCCGACGGTCTGCTGCTCGGGGCGGGGGGCACGGAGCGGGATACGGTGACGTTCCCGTTCGGCCCTGGCGACCTGCTGCTCGCCTTCACCGACGGCCTCGTCGAACGTCGCGACGAGGACATCGACGTCGGGCTGCTCCGCCTGGAGGCGGCCTGCGGCCGGCTGCGGACCGGCGCCCTGCGCGAGCACCTGGTCGGGCTGATCGACGAGGTCCGGGACCCGGTGCGCGACGACGACGTCGCCCTGCTGGCGGTCCGGCGCACAGCCTCCTGAGGTCGCCCCGCGGGACGCGACGTCTCAGAAAGGCATCGCGACGAACGGCGAGGAGTACTCCGGGTCCCCGGTCAGGAACGCCTCGGCCTCACCGGCCGGCATCCGGTCCTGCTCCGCCGCGACGACGTGCCGGAGCAGCCGGACGTCGCCGGGCGTCGCCAACCCGGTCACCTCGTCGTGCGCGAGCGCCCAGGACACCGCGGCCCGGATCTTGGCGGGCTCGCTCTGCGGCTCGTACCAGGTCGCGTACCCGTGGTCGGCACCCTCGGGCCAGTTGCGCCGCGAGACCGTCTTGATGACCATCAGGCCGACGTCCCGCGCCTGCGCCTCGGCGACCAGCGCCTCGTAGTCGGCGCGGTAGTCGGGCCGGGCGAGGACCGCGGCGTTGAGCGGGGTCAGCACGGTCGCGAACGGGTGCCGGCGAAGGGCCTCGAGGTGGGTGCCCGGCGCGCTGTGGCTGTGCCCGGTGATGCCGACGAACCGGGTCAGTCCCTCCTCCTGCGCTCGGATCGCGGCGCCCAGCGCACCGTCGGCGGCGGTGGCCTTGTCGAGCTCCTCGAGGTCGCCGACGGCGTGCAGCTGGAGGAGGTCGACGTGGTCGGTGCCGAGCCGCTCGAGCGAGTCGTTGATGCCCGCCCATGCGGACTCGCGGTCCCGCTCGCCGGTCTTGGTCGCCAGGAAGATGTCGTCGCGGTGCTGCCGCAGCCAGGGCGCCATCCGGACCTCGGCCTCGCCGTAGTCCCGGGCCACGTCGAAGTGGTTGATGCCGGCGGCCAGCGCCTCGGCCAGAGACGCGTCCGCGGTGTCCTGGTCCACGTCGCTGAGCGCCGCGGCACCGTAGATCAGCACCGAGCTCTCGTGGCCGGTGCGGCCGAGCCGTCGTCGCTCCATGACACGTCCTCCTGTTGTCGGCTGCTTCCACCCTTTCAGAGGGACGGTGACCCGTCAGCCCTGCCAGACTCCGACCATGACCGAGGAGCCGCTGCCGGACCCGGCGCTGGTGGTGCTCGTCGGCGCCTCCGGCTCCGGCAAGTCGACCTGGGCGCGGCAGCGCTACCGCAGCGCCGAGGTGGTCTCCTCCGACGACCTGCGCGGGGTGGTCGGCAGCGGCCGGCACGACCTGGACGCGTCGGCGGAGGCGTTCGCGCTCCTCGACCTGATCGTCGCCGGCCGGGTGCGGCGCGGGCTGACCACCGTCGTCGACACGCTCGGCCTGGACGACGTACGACGGACGGGGTGGCTCGACCTGGCCCGCCGGCAGGGACTGTCCGCGGTCGTCGTCGCTTTCGACACCCCGGCCGACGTGTGCCGCCGCCGCAACGCCGAGCGGGACCGGCCGGTGCCGGCGCGGGTGCTCACGCAGCAGGTCCGCGGCTTCCGGCCGGTGCTGGAGGCGCTCGCGGGCGAGGGCTGGGACCGGGTCGTCGTGGTGGAGGGCACCGAGGTGGCGCCGGCCCCGGTGACCGCGCCGGAGCCGGTCCGCGAGCACCGCGAGGGCCTCGACGTGGTGCTCCAGGTCTCGCGCTTCGCGTGGGGCGACGACCCCGCGGCCTGGCTGCGGGACGTCGCGCTGGCCGCCGACGAGGCCGGCTTCGCGGGCCTGGCGCTGATGGACCACCTGATCCAGATCCCGCAGGTCGGCACCGCCTGGGAGCCGATCCCGGAGCCGTGGGTGACGCTCGGCCTGCTCGCCGGGCTCGACACCCGCCTGCGGCTGGGCACGCTGGTCACCCCGGTGACGTTCCGTCCGCCGGGGATCACCGCCAAGGCGGCGGCCACCCTCGACGTGATCTCCGGAGGCCGGGCGTTCGTCGGGGTCGGCGCCGGCTGGTGGGAGCGCGAGCACCTCGGCTTCGGGCTGCCGTTCCCGCCGGCCGCCGAGCGGCTCGACGCGCTCGAGGCCGGCATCGAGACGATGCGCGCGCTGTGGGCCACCGGCACCAGGCCGTACGTCGGAGCACGGGTCGCCCTGCCGGAGACGACGTCCTACCCGCGCCCGGTCCACGACATCCCGGTGGTCGTCGGGGGCGGCGGCGAGCGCCGTACCCTCCGGATCGCGGCGCGCCTCGGCGACGCCTGCAACGTGCGCACCGAGGTGGTGGCGCAGAAGGCCGCGGTGCTGCGACGGCACTGCGAGGAGGTCGGGCGGGACCCCGACGAGGTCGCGGTCACCGTGCTCGACCTGCCCGTCGTCGGCCGGGACCGCGACGACGTGTGGGAGCGGGTCGAGCGGCTCCGAGGTCGCACGGCCGCGGCGACGTACGCACGCCGGCACCACGCGGGCACGCCGGCCCAGCACCGGGAGCGCTACGCGGTGCTGGCCGAGCAGGGTGTGTCGACCGTGTTCGTGGCTCTGCCCGATCTGGCCCGGCCCGAGGACGTGCTCGCGGTCGCCGGAATGCTGCCCTGACGGACGGGTCCCGGGAATGCCGACGTCGGGTAGGAAGGTTGCAGGAAGCGACCCGACCCACGACCGGAAGGCATGACCGTGACCGACAAGCCCGACACCGCCACCCGCGCCAGCGACCTGCTCGCCCTGCACCGGGCGCCCGAGCTGCTCACCGTGGTCAACGTCTGGGACGTCATCTCCGCCCGGGTCGTCACCGACGTCGAGGGCACCAAGGCGCTGGCCACCGCCAGCCACTCGATCGCGGCGTCGCGCGGCTACGAGGACGGCGAGAACATCCCGGTCGACGAGATGGTCGAGGAGGTCCGCCGGATCGCGGCGGCCACCCACCTGCCGGTCACCGCCGACCTCGAGGGCGGCTACGGCAACGCGCCGGAGACCATCCGCAAGGCGATCGGTGCCGGCATCGTCGGCGCGAACATCGAGGACCAGATGAAGCCGCTGGCCGTGGCCGCGGCCCAGGTCGAGGCGATCATGAAGGCCGCCGCCGAGGAGGGCGTCCCCGACTTCGTGCTCAACGCGCGCACCGACGCGTTCCACCTGGGCCGGGACCGGGACCCCAAGGAGAACCTCGCGGAGGCCATCGCGCGGGGCAAGGCGTTCCTCGACGCGGGTGCCCCGGTGGTGTTCGTGCCGGCCCGGCTGGACGAGGAGCAGATCGCCACGCTGGTCGAGGCCTTCGGCCCGCAGCGGCTGAGCACGATCGCGATCCCCGGCACCCCGTCGCTGGCGCGTCAGGCCGAGCTCGGGGTGGCCCGGATCTCCTTCGGCCCGCTGTCCCAGAACGTCGCGCTCACCGCACTCGCCAAGCTCGTCGAGGGCGTGCAGCAGGGCGAGGGCGTCCCGTCGGACATGCGCGTCCTGAACTGATGTCCTTCCTTCCCTACCCCGAGGACCGCTACCACGGCGCCACCGGCGAGGCGTCCGCGACGCTGCGCCCCGACGCGACTCCCGGCGAGATCCAGCGGGGTGCGCTGACCGCGCGCTACCTGGCGACGGGTGCGTCCACGGACGGGCAGTTCGGGCTCTACCGCTGGGAGATGGGTCCGGGCCGTGGTGGCCCGGACCCGCACTTCCACCGCAGCATCAGCGAGTCGTTCTACGTGCTGTCCGGCGAGGTCCGGCTGCACGACGGGAACGGCTGGGTCGACGGCCACCCCGGCGACTTCCTCCACGTCCCCCCGGGCGGCGTGCACGGCTTCCGCAACGAGTCGGGCGCACCCGCGTCGATGCTGATCCTGTTCACCCCCGGCGCCCCGCGCGAGGACTACTTCGAGCGGGTGCACACGGTCGGCGAGATGACCCCCGAGGACCGCGACGAGTTCTTCCGCCGGCACGACACCTTCTGGCTCTGACGCTGACTTGGCGCATCTGGTGGCGCCAGCGCCGCTGACCTGGCGCATCTGGCGGCGCCACGCCGCTGACCTGGCGCATCTGGCGGCGCCAACGCCGCTGACCTGGCGCATCTGGTTGGCACGCTCCAACCAGACGCGCCAGGCCAGCGGGGTCCGCTCCAACCAGACGCGCCAGGTCAGCGGGGCCCCAACCAGACGCGCCAGGTCACCGGGGTCCGCCCAACCATTCGCGCCGGGTCAGCGTGGGGTGTGGAGCCGTTCCTGGAAGAACGCCAGGATCCGGTCGACGGCCTCCTGCTGGCGGTGCTCGGTGACCACGGAGTGGCCGCGGCCCTCGAACTCGACGGCGATGAAGCCGTCGCCCAGCTCCCGGCGCAAGGTGTCGAACCGGGTGCCGGTGGCCGGGTCCTTGCGGTAGCGCAGGCCCAGCACCGCACAGCCTTCGGCGGCCCGTCGCTTGACCACGTCGAGATCGGCGGGCGCGAGGTTCAGGTCGGCGGCGCGCGCCCTGCCGACTGCGAACGGCACGCTCGGCTGGCACAGCACCGGTGCCGCCACCGCGTCGTCGACCATCATCGCCAGCGCGAACCCGCCGGTGAAGCACATGCCCAGCGCCCCCACGCCGGGTCCGCCCAGCTCGTCGTGCAGGTCCCGCGCGAGCGACCGCAGCCAGCCCGCGACCGGCGTCGTCTCGTTGCGGGCCATCGCGGTGAACTCCTTGCTGATGCAGACCCGCGGGACGACCTTCGCCACGGCTGCCACGGTCATCGCTCCCCCGGCCTCGCCGAACAGCTGCGGCATCACCACGGTGTGCCCGGCGGCCACGACCTCCTCGGCGAATGCCACCACGGCGTCGGTGATCCCGGGGATCTCGTGCACCACCACGACCCCGGGACCGGTGCCCTTGCGCCAGGTCGGGTGCGTCGTCCCGTCGTACGTGTGGCTGCCGCGGGTCCAGGTGTCGAGTGAGCTCATGCGCACATCGTTGCCTAGGCTGGCGCGATGAACGCTTCGGAGCCTGCCTTCCGTGTCGGCTTCGTCCCCGGCGTCACGCCGGACAAGTGGGCCCGGATCTGGGCCGAGCGGATGCCGCGTCGGTCGCTCGACCTGGTGCCGCTCGGGGACCGCGACGGCGTGGCGCTGGTCCGCTCCGGCGAGCTGGCCATGTGCTTCGTGCGGCTGCCGGTCGACCGGGACGGCCTGCACCTGATCCCGTTGTACGACGAGCAGCCGGTCGTCATGGTCGCCAAGGAGCACCCGGTCGCGGCGTTCGACGAGATCGACGTGACCGACCTCGCCGACGAGCACCTGCTGCAGGACCCGGACACCGTGCCGGAATGGCGTGACGTCGCGACGGAGGTCCGGGACGGCACCCGCTACCCGGTGCCGGAGATGTCGATGCGCGAGGCCGTGGAGAGCGTGGCCGCCGACGCCGGGATCGTCGTCGTGCCGATGTCCCTGGCCCGGCTGCACCACCGCAAGGACGTCGTGCACGTGCCGGTCACCGGCGTGCCCACCACGAAGGTCGGACTCACCTGGCTGGTCGACAACGACGACGAACGGGTGCAGACCTTCATCGGCGTCGTGCGGGGCCGGTCGGCGACCAGCTCGCGCCGGTGAGCCCCGCGTCACAGCTGCGGGCGGGCGCGGCTCACCAGCCCGACGGCATCGGCCTTCCCTCGGTGAAACCGGCGGCGGACTGGATGCCGACCAGTGCGCGTTCGTGCAGCTCGTCGAGGGTGCGGGCGCCCGCGTAGGTGGCGGCCGAGCGGACGCCGGCGCAGATCTGGTCGATGAGGTCCTCGACGCCGGGGCGGTCGGGCTCGAGGTACATCCGCGAGGAGGAGATGCCCTCCTCGTAGAGCCCCTTGCGGGCCCGGTCGAAGGACGTGTCGGTCGACGTACGGTTCGCGACCGCGCGCGCCGACGCCATCCCGAAGGACTCCTTGTAGGCGCGGCCGTCCGCGTCCACGTGCAGGTCCCCCGGCGACTCGTGGGTGCCGGCGAACCAGGAGCCGATCATCACCGACGAGGCACCCGCGGCCAGCGCCAGCGCGACGTCGCGCGGGTAGCGCACTCCCCCGTCGGCCCAGACGTGCTTGCCGAGCTCGCGGGCGGCGGCCGAGCACTCGAGCACGGCGGTGAACTGCGGACGGCCCACACCGGTCATCATCCGGGTGGTGCACATGGCACCCGGCCCCACACCGACCTTGACGATGTCGGCACCCGCCTCGACGAGCGCGCGGACCCCCTCGGCCGAGACCACGTTGCCGGCGGCGACCGGGACCTGCGGGTCGAGCGCCCGCACCGCCTGCAGCGCCTCGACCATCCGGTCCTGGTGGCCGTGCGCGGTGTCCACGACCAGGCAGTCGACGCCGGCCTCGAGCAGGTCGGCGGCCTTCGCCTTGACGTCGCCGTTGACGCCGAGCGCGGCGGCCACGACCAGGCGGCCCGTGCGGTCGAGCGCCGGCGTGTAGAGCGTGGACCGCAGCGCCAGGGTCTTGGTCAGCACCCCGACCAGCCGGCCGTCGCCGTCGACGACCGGGGCGAGGCGGCGCCGGGCGGCGTCGAGGATGTCGTAGGCGTCCCGCGGCTCGACGGTGTCGGGCAGCGTCAGCGGGTTGGCCGACATCACCTGGTGCACCTGGGTGAAGCGGTCGACCTCGGTGCAGTCGTCGTGGGTGAGCACGCCCACCGGCCGGCCGTCCTCGACGACGAACGCCGCCCGGTGCGACCGCTTCGGCAGCAGCGCCATCGCGTCCCCGACCGTCTGGTGCGGGTCGAGCGTGATCGGTGTGTCGAACACCAGGTGCCGCTGCTTCACCCACGACACGACGTCGCGTACGACGGGCAGCGGGATGTCCTGGGGGATCACGGTGATCCCGCCCCGCCGGGCGACGGTCTCGGCCATCCGCCGTCCCGCGACGGCGGTCATGTTCGCCACGACGAGCGGGATCGTCGTACCCGTGCCGTCCGCGGTGGACAGGTCGACGTCGTAGCGGGAGGCCACGTCGGAGCGACGCGGCACCATGAAGACGTCGTTGTAGGTGAGGTCGTAGCCGGGTGTCTCGTTGAGGAACTGCACCCCACCAGTGTCCTACAGGCGGCTCAGAGCCCCTTCAACGCCTCGAGGGCCTGGTCCGCGTGCACGGTCATGTTCATCTCGCTGGTGATCACCTTGCGGATGGTCCGGTCGCGGTCGATGACGAAGGTCGCCCGCTTCACCGGGGTGATGTACCTCCGCTTCACCCCGAGCGAGCGCGCCACGTCGCCGGACTCGTCGGACAGCAGCGGGTAGTCGAACCCGTTGACCTCGGCGAACTCCTTCTGCTTCGCGACCGGGTCGGTGCTGATGCCGTACCGCTGGGCGCCGGCCTCCTTGAACTCGGTGGCCAGGTCGCGGAAGTGGCAGGCCTCGGTGGTGCAGCCGCCGGTGAGCGCGACCGGGTAGAAGAACAGCACGACCGGACCGTCCTGCAGCACGGTGCTGAGCTTGACGGGGTGGCCGTCCTGGTCGGGCAGCTCGAAGTCGGGGGCCTGCTGGCCCTCGGCGATGGTCTTCATGCGCGTCTCCTCGTGGTGGGTGCGGTGGGTGCGGGTCACGCCTTCTTGGGCGGCAGCGGCACGAAGCCACTCGTACGGCGGACGTAGTCGGCGTAGCCGGGCCGGCGGGACGCCATGTCCTTCTCGAGCAGCGGCTTGCCGGTGCCCTTGGCGAGCAGCCAGGTCATCAGCAGCGGCGAGAGGATCGTGAGCACGCCCGGCCAGGACGTGAACGCGATGAGGGACAGCCCCCACCAGACACACGCGTCGCCGAAGTAGTTGGGGTGCCGGGTGTAGCGCCACAGGCCGGTGTCGAGGACCTGGCCCTGCGACGCCGGGTCGTTGCGGAAGCGGGTCAGCTGCAGGTCGCCGACGGTCTCGAACGTGAAGCCGACCAGCCAGAGCAGCACCCCGAGCAGGGTCACGAGGTTGGCCTCGCCCTGCTCGAACATCGCCACCTGGACCGGCAGCGACACGAACCACATCACCACGCCCTGGGTGAGGTAGATCCGGCGCAGCGCGAACAGCTGCGGGTTGCCGGGTGCCTTGGCCAGCAGCTCGACGTACCTCGGGTCCTCGCCGTGACCGCGCGAGCGCATCCCGATGTGCACGGCCAGCCGGACGCCCCACACGACGGTGAGCACGAGGGCGAGACCGCTGACGATCCCGTCACCGGCCCCCTCGGAGGCGAGGAAGGCGGCCACGGCGATCGCCGCGAAGCCGAGGCCCCAGGCGACGTCGACGACGGCGTGCCGGCCGAGCCGCAGCGCGACCAGGAACGTGCCTCCGAGCACCACCGCGACCGCGAGCAGCGTGATCGGCAGCGCGCCGAGGAAGGACCCCAGCGGGAACGACGTCATCAGGCGGTGCGCACGCGGGGCAGGCCGCTGCGGCCGTCACGGCTGGGCTTGACCATCAGGATCTGGTCGACGCCCATCCGGCCCTCCTCGAAGGCCAGCGCACCGCCGACGAGGTACAGCCGCCACACGCGGGCGACCTCCTCACCGACCATGGCGACGACGCGGTCCCAGTTGTCCTCGAAGGTGCGGTACCACGCGTCGACGGTCCACACGTAGTGCTCGCGCAGCGCGTGCACGTCACGCACCTCGAGACCGGACTCCTCGATGAGGTTGACGGTCTCGCCGACCGGGCGCATGTGCATGTCGGGCGCGATGAACGCCTCGATGAACGGGCCGCCGCCGGGGCGGGTGGTGCGCGACATCTGCTGGATCAGCGCGCGGCCGCCCTCGCGGAGCAGCCGGTGGATGCCGCCGGTGTAGACGGGGTAGTTCCGCTGACCGACGTGCTCGCCCATCTCGATCGAGGAGATGGTGTCGTAGGGGCCGTCCGGCACGTCGCGGTAGTCCTGCAGCCGGATCTCGACCTTGTCCTGGAGACCCCGCTCGGCGATCCGCGCGTCGATGAAGGCCTTCTGCTCCTTGGCGATGGTCACGCCGACCACCTGGACGCCGTACGTCTCGGCGGCGTAGAGCGACAGGGAGCCCCAGCCGCAGCCGATGTCGAGGTGACGGTGGCCCGGCTTCGCCTCGTGCAGCCCGAGCTTGCGGCAGACCAGGTCGAGCTTGTCGCGCTGGGCGTCCTCGACGGTGTACGTCGGGTCCTCGGGGTCCTGCGTGAAGTAGGCGCAGGAGTAGGCCATGTGCGGGTCGAGGATCAGCGCGTAGAAGTCGTTGGACAGGTCGTAGTGGTGCGAGATCGCGTCCCGGTCCCGGTTCAGTGAGTGCAGCCGGCCGCGCAGCCGGGCCTGGGACACCGGCGGCTCCGGCGGCAGCCCGAAGGCGCCGAGCCCCTTGGCGGTGCGCAGGCCGGCCAGCACCGTCGAGGCGGTGAGCCTCGGGGAGGCGCCACGCTCGCGCACCGACTGCCACACCCGGCGGAACCCGTCGAGCAGGTCGCCCTCGACGTCGATCTCCTTGGTGACGTAGGCCTGGGCCAGCCCGAGCTCACCGGGGCGGAACACCAGCCTGCGCAGGGCGGCGGGGTCGTTCACCACGACGGTGGGGGCGTTCTCGGGGCCGGCCACGCTGCCGTCCCAGGCGCGGATCCGAACCGGCAGCTCGCCGCCGAACAACGGGGTGACGACGGCGGCCATCTCGGCGGCCACGCCGCCGCTGGTGCGGGCGGGGGTCGGACCGGACGCGGGTGTGCGCGACTCGGTGAGTGTCATGTGGAGCCTTTCGGAGATCGGGTGGTCTCCTGGGCAGTTCGTCGCCGGCGGGACCCCGGATGGGTCTACCCCTTGGGCGGGCTGCCCAACCGGTCGAACAGGTCCGGGCGGCCGAACATGGCGGCGGTCTCGCGGGCGGTCGGCGTCCCGGCGTCCGGGTCCGCACCAGCGTCGAGGAGGACGCGCACGACGTCGTCCTCCCCCTTGAACACGGCCCCGGCGAGCGGGCTCTGCCCCCGGTCGTTGACCCGGTCGGCGTCCGCGCCGCGGGCGGTCAGCGCGGCCACGGTCGCGGCGTGCCCGTGGTAGGCGGCCAGCATCAGCAGCGTGTTGCCGCTTGCGTCGGTGAGGTCGACCGGGACGCCCGACTCGACGTACGCCGCCAGCCGCTCGGTCTCCCCCGCCCGGGCCAGGTCGAACATCTGGTGCGCCAGCTCGACGAGCTCGGGGTCGGGTGCTGCCTCAGTCATGCCCCGAGTCTGTCAGGGTGCCCGAGCCCGCCCACGGGTGATCGAGCTTGTCGAGCCCCGGCTGATCGAGTGGTCTCGACGAGCTCGACCACCCGGGGACACATCTCGACCACCCGGGCACGCTCGACCACCCGGGGACACACCTCGACCACCCGGGGACACACCTCGACCACCCGGGGACACACCTCGACCACCCGGGGACACACCTCGACCAGCGCGGCGGCCAACCCGGGAAGCCGCCTGCGCTGGTCGAGGTGCCGGGCCGGCCGGCGGGTGGTCGAGCGTGTCGAGATCTCCCCGTGCGAATCTCGACACGGCTCGACCACCCGGGCCGGCGGCCCCGTCCTGTCCCCTGGTCAGGGCGCGAGCGACTGTGCCGCCGCGACCACGTCGACCAGGCCGTAGCCCTTGTCGTAGGACGTGGTTCCCAGCGGTCCCGGCTCGTAGGCGGCGCCGAAGGTGTACTTGTGCGCGGTCGACTTGATCGCGTCCTCGACCTGCGCCGGCGTCGCCGACGGGGCCCGCTGGAACAGCTGCGCGACGATCCCGGCGATGTGCGGGGCCGCCATCGAGGTGCCGCTGATCGTGTTGAAGGTGCCGATGTCCGTGGCGCCCGGGCCGTTCTGCGGGTCGAGGCCGGTGGAGCAGATCACGAGGTACGGCCGGCAGGAGGAGGTGATCAGGTCACCGGGCGCCGAGATGTCCGGGTACGACGACGGCTGGCCGGCCTTGCCGCGCGAGGAGAAGTCGGAGAGCTCGCCGTCACGGGTGCCGGTGCCGAGGTCGTTGTAGGACGCGACGGAGATGACGCCGCCGGTCGGGTCCTGGCCCGGCGGGTTGGAGAGGTTCTCGGAGCCGTCCCCGCCGTCGTTGCCGTTGGCCCAGACGGTGGCCACGCCCTCGGCGGCCAGCGCCCGCTGCAGCTTCGCGGTGGCGGACTCGGGGTCGAACTCGCCGCCGCCGGTCGGGCCGTAGGAGTTGTTGGTGACCTTGATCGGCGGGCACTCGGCGGCCGAGACCCCGGCGCCGCACGGGGCGGCGTGGTTCTCGAGCACCCAGTTGAGCGCCGAGTCGGCGCCCACGATCACGAGGGCCGCGCCGGTCGAGAGCGAGACCAGCTTGGCACCGGGCGCCGCGCCGTGCTGCGACGTACCGTCGGCGAGCGTGGTCGGGCGGCCGGCGATGATGCCGGCGACGTGGGTGCCGTGGCCGCCGACGGACAGCGTGTCCGTGTCGACGCTGTTCGGCACGTTGACGACCTGGCAGGCCGCCTCGAACGGGTCGCACAGCACCTTGTTGTTGGAGACGACGACCGAGGAGCCGTCCTGCTCGGTGAGGTAGGGGTGCGTCGGGTCGACACCGGAGTCGATGAGCCCGACGGAGACGCCCTTGCCGGACAGCGACGTGCCGTCGGCGCCGGTCAGGGTGTCGAGGGCCTCGTCGCCGCGGGTGGCCTGGTTGGAGGTCTCCGCGGTGAAGGCGATCGGCTGGTTGCCCTCGAGGTAGGTGACGCCCGGCTGCGTGCGGGCCTTCTCGATCTGGGTCTTCGTGCCCCGCGCGACGACCACGCCGATCCTGCCGAAGGTGGTCGAGGTCGTCAGGCCGCTGGCACCCACCGCCCGCTTGGCCGCGGCGAGGTCGGTGCCGTGCACGAGCACGGTGGCCTTCCCGAGCGGGCCGAGCTTGCCGAGCTGGCCGGCCAGGAAGTCCTGCACCCGGGCGGGCTGGGTGCTCGCCTGGCTGGGTGCGGCCGTGACCGGCAGGGTGAGCACGGCGGCCAGGGCCGCCGAGACGCCCACCCCGAGGGTGGTGCGCAACGGTCGTCGCATGCGGTGTCCTCCTGTGCGGGCCGCTTCCGATGTGCGGCCAGTCACAGGGCTCAACGGTGTCCGCGACGAAAGGTCACGCAGCCGCGCCCGGTCGGGGCGCCCTACAGTGACGCACGTGCTGACCCTGGAGCCCGGAGAGCCTGACACCCTCGCCGCCGAGGTCGCGGAGCGCTTCCGAGCACGCCACGGACGGGCCCCGTCCGGCGTGTTCGCGGCCCCGGGTCGGGTGAACCTGATCGGCGAGCACGTCGACTACAACGGCGGTCTCTGCCTGCCCATGGCGCTGCCGCACGCGACGTACGCCGCGGTGGGGCTGCGCGACGACCAGCGGTTCACGCTCGCGAGCTCCCAGCAGGACGACGTGTACAGCGGTCCGCTGGACTCCTTCGGACCGGGCCAGGCGTCGGGCTGGGCGGCGTACGCCGGCGGGGTGCTGTGGGCACTGTCCGAGGACGGCTGGGACGTGCCCGGCCTGGACCTCGTGGTCGACAGCCGCGTCCCGCTCGGGGCGGGACTGTCGAGCTCGGCGGCGCTGGAGTGCGCGGTGGCGATCGCGGTCGCTGCCTCGGTCGGCGCCGACGTCGACGACGACCTCCGCTCGGCTCTGGTGGCGGTCTGCATGCGCGCCGAGCGGGACGTCGCCGGCGCACCCACCGGTGGCATGGACCAGACGATCTCGCTGTTCGCCCGCCCGGAGTCCGCGCTGCTGCTCGACTGCCGCGACTGGACGACCCAGCAGGTGCGGTGGGACCCGACGGCCGCCGGGCTGTCCCTGCTGGTGGTGGACACCAGGGCGTCGCACTCGCTCAGCGACGGCGGCTACCAGTCCCGCAGGCAGGACTGCGAGACCGCGGCCGCACAGCTCGGCGTCGCGCTGCTGCGTGACGTGGAGGACCAGGGGGCCGCGCTGGCGGCGCTCGAGGACGCGACGGTACGACGCCGGGTGCGCCACGTGTTCACGGAGATCGACCGGGTCAGGCAGGCGGCGGAGCTGCTGACCGCCGGCGACTACGAGGCCCTCGGCGCCTGCTTCACGGCGTCGCACGTGTCCCTGCGCGACGACTACGAGGTCTCGTGCGCGGAGCTGGACGCCGTGGTGGACGCCGCGCTGGCGCACGGTGCCCTCGGCGCCCGGATGACCGGGGGTGGGTTCGGCGGATCCGCGATCGCGCTGGTGCCCGACGCCCAGGTCGCCGCGGTCGAGCAGGCCGTGCTCGCCGCGTTCGAGGCGCAGGGGTGGACGGAGCCGGCGTTCCTGACCGCGCCGCCCAGCGCGGGTGCGCGCCGGGTGCGCTGACCCCCTCAGGCGACGTCGCCGAGCGGGAGGCCGGCGTGCTGCAGGACCAGCTCGACCCGGTAGCGCTCGCGGTCCAGCTCGGGACCCGGGGACAGCACCTGCAGCCGATGCTCGACACCCACGGCACGGCAGGCCTCGACGAGCACGTCGTCGTAGGCACGACGCCGGCCCTCGAAGCGCGCGAAGGACACGTCGTCGGGCACCCGGCGGAAGCTGCTGGACAGCCGGCGGGCATCGGAGGCGATCAGCTCGATGGGCCGGCCGACCGGCCGGGGCTGCTCGGGCCGCAGGCTCTCGACGTACCGGACCACCCGGCCGAGCGCGCGCGTCACCCTGCCGACGCGCCGCGGCCCCAGGAGGGCCGCGAGGATCACGCCGACGAAGAGGACGGATGCGAGAGCCTGGACGCTCACACTTGTCGAGTGTAGGTCCGCGTGTGACGAACGAGACGCGCTCGTGGCCCGGCCCACAACCGGCGGCCGGTCCGGTGCAGACCGGCGGCCGACGAAGTCCTCGTCGGCGGGTGCGTCAGCTGGTGGCGCTGACCCCGCCGATCCGGCCCTCCCGGAACGCGTCGACGAACAGCGCGTGGTCGGTGCGGGTCTTCTTCGCGTAGTCGACGGCGAAGTCGGTGAGGTCGGCGACGAACTCCTTGCGACGTCCTTCGACCACGGCCACGATCGCCTCCTCGGTCTGGAAGTCGACGAGGTCCTGCTCGCTGTCGGCGTCGGAGGCGCAGTGCACCTTGGCCGTGGCCCGGCCGAGGTTCTGCACCACGCTGGCCATCTCGTCGGGCTCGTTGATCTCTCCCCAGTCCAGGTCGAACTCGTAGGGCGAGACCTCGGCGACGACGTACCCGACGCCGTCGAGGCTCGTGTAGCCGAGCAGCGGGTCGGTGTGCACCTGCAGCGCCCGCTGGCTGACCACGGTCCGGTGACCCTCGTGGTCGAAGTAGCGGTCGACCGAGCCGGTGTCCACGAACCGGCTGACGGCGGGCACGTTGGCCTGCTTCATCGACAGCACCACGTCGTTGTCGAGCGACTGGCTGTAGCCCTCGACGAGCACGTTGTAGGCGGGCAGCCCGGCGCTGCCGATCCCGAAGCCGGACTTCCCGACGATGTCGCGCACGTCGTAGAACAGGTCGCGGTCGAACTTCTTCGACGGCGGGATCGTCTCCAGGTAGGACTCGAACGCCTTCTCCACCTTGCGGCGCTCGGCCTTGCCGAGGTGCCGGACCGTCGCGTCGGTGGAGAACACGCGCACGTCGTCCTCGAAGCGGGTCATGCCGTCGAGCAGGGCGACCCGGGACGCCGTACGCGCGGAGCGGAGCACCGTCTGGACCGGGCCGTCGGTGTTCTCCAGGTGCAGCGCGAAGTCGTCGTCCTCCTCGATCTCGCTGTAGTGGGTGACCTGGGCGAGGTAGGAGCGCAGGTAGCGCCCGATCAGGTCGCGCACCGCCTCGTCCGGCAGCGCCTTCTGCCAGCCCATCAGGGCCAGGCTCGCCACGAACCGGCGCAGGTCCCACGAGAAGTGCCCGATGTAGGCCTCGTCGAAGTCGTTGACGTCGAAGACCATCCGGCCGTGGGAGTTCATGTAGGTGCCGAAGTTCTCGGCGTGCAGGTCCCCGTGGATCCACACCCGGCTGGTGCGGTCGTCGGCCCAGGCGTCCTTGGCCGCGGTCATGTCCGCGTAGAACAGGCAGGCCGAGCCGCGGTAGAACGCGAACGGGTCGGCGGCCATCTTGCGGAACTTGACCCGGAAGGCGTGCGGGTCGGCCTTCATCAGGTCCGCGAACGCGTCGTCGAGGACGTCCACGATCTGCTGCTGCCGCTTGGTCTGCGCCTTGGTCACCATGCCCGTCTTGTTTCCCGGATGGACCTCCTCCAACCGCCTGCCCGGGATCGTCGCCGCGTCAGCTCACCTGGTCCGGGTGCGGACCGGTGCGGCCCTCGCGGTCGAGGCCCGCGATCGCCGCCATGTCCTCGGCGTCCAGGTCGAAGTCGAAGACGTCGATGTTCTCGGCGATCCGCGAGGGTGTCACCGACTTCGGGATCACGATCGTGTGGAGCTGGAGGTGCCAGCGCAGCACCACCTGGGCCGGGGTGCGCCCGTGCTTCTCGGCCAGCCCGGTGACGACCGGGTCGCGCAGGAGGTCGCCGCCCTTGGCGAGCGGCGCCCACGCCTCGGTGGCGATCCCGGCCGCGTCGTTCGCCGCGCGGGTGTCCGTCTGCTGCAGGTAGGGGTGCAGCTCGACCTGGTTGACGGCCGGCACGACCTCGGCGGTTTCGAGCAGCCGGCGGAGGTGCTCGGGCCGGAAGTTCGACACCCCGATCGCGCGGATCCGCCCGTCGACGTACAGCTTCTCCATGGCCCGCCACGTGTCGGCCGCCGTCTCGGCTTCGGGCCTGGGCCAGTGGATGAGGTACAGGTCGAGGACGTCGAAGCCGAGCCGGTCCATCGTCGCGTCGAATGCGCGCAGGGTGGAGTCGTAGCCCTGGTCGGAGTTCCACACCTTGCTCGTCACGAACACGGCGTCCCGGTCGAGCCCCGACTCGCGCACGGCCGCGCCGACACCGTCCTCGTTGCCGTAGAGCTTGGCGGTGTCGATGTGCCGGTAGCCCGCGTCCAGCGCGGTCTTGACCGCCCGCTGCGTCTCCGCACTGGGCACGCGCCAGACCCCGAAGCCGACCTGCGGGATCTCGATGCCGTTGTTGAGGACCACATCGGGGACTGTCATGACGCCATCCTGCCCGGTGGCGTCAGGCCGGAGTCCTTGAGCTCGAGCACGGCGAGGGCGCGTACGACGTCCGGGTCGCCCTCGCGCCACGCGCGGACCGGGTCCGGGCTGATCCGGGCCAGCCGGTGCATGGGCTGGTTGGACATGGCCCGGAGCGCGAACAGGTCGAGGTCGGCGCTGGCGTCGATGAACCGCTGGCCCGCGCTCGCCTCGCGGACGAACCGCCACCGCAGCGGGAGGTAGACCAGCACGACCAGCAGGATCGGCAGGGCGCCGACGGTGATGCCCAGCCAGAACGCGAGGTGCTGCACGGCCTCGACCTGGGCGGTGCCCGCGGCGGCGATCTGGTCGGCCGCCCTCCCCGCCCCGTCGAACGGCGAGCGCACCTTGTCCCCCACCAGCGGCACGTCCCCGACCGCCGACCCCGCGTCGCGCAGCCTGCCGGCCAGACCACTGCCGGCCTCCTCGATCTTCCGGCCCGGCGCCGCCAGGGCCAGGGTGGCGTCGTGCACGACGTTGGCCAGCTTGAGCCAGAGCAGCACCCACAGCACGAGGATCACGTCGCCGAGCATCTGACGGGTACGACGGACCGGGCCGTCGGCGTAGAGCTTCATGCGAGCCATCGTGCCCGCAGCCGTTGACCGGCATGCACGCGCGGCGGAGCATCACAACCATGGCCCTCGACCTCGGACGACACCTCGTGTCCCTCCACGACCAGCTCCGGTTCCACGCCGTCGACCGGCGGATCCGGGCGTCGTACGCCGGGCAGCCGGTGCTCGACACCACCGACGCGCTGGTGGTCTGGGAGCCGCGGCGGGTGGTCCCGATGTACGCCGTCCCGCGCGAGGACCTCGCCGCGACCCTGACGCCGTGCCCGACCCCGGAACCGCCGACGCAGGCGCCGCCGGTGATCGGCCCGGCGCGGTTCGGCTGGCACTTCCACGACGGCGAGTCGTTCACCCTCGGCGTCGGCGACGCGTCCTTCGAGGCGGCCGGCTTCGTCGCGGCCGACCCGGACCTCGGCGGCCGGGTGATCGTCGAGTGGGCGCCGTTCGACTGGGTCGAAGAGGACACCCCGGTCACCGGTCACCCGCACGACCCGTTCAAGCGGCTCGACGTGCTGCCCAGCAGCCGACACGTCGTCGTGTCGTTCGACGGGACGGTGCTGGCCGACACCACGCGCGCGGTCGCGGTGTACGAGACCGGGCTGCCGGTGCGGTGGTACGTCCCGCGGGACGACGTACGCCTGGACCTGCTGACCCCGAGCGACGCCACCTCGGTGTGCGCGTACAAGGGTCAGGCGACCTACTTCTCCCTGGCCTCCGGCGGCGACGAGGACGCGACCGACATCGCCTGGACGTACGTCGACCCGCTGCACGAGGTGGCGGCGGTGAAGGACTATCTGTGCTTCTACGCCGAGCGCTCCGACCTCACGGTCGACGGCGTGGAGGTCCCGCGGCCGGACACGCTGTGGCGGTCCCGGCGCAGCGCCGGGCTGGCCTGAGCCACCAGCGCTCGTGGGTCGATCGGGCCGTCGTCGGTTGAGGTGCGCGTTCGTACGGGTGGTTTCGAGGCCCTCGCCCTTGGGGGCTCGGGCACCTCAACCAACGGTGGCGCACCTCAGCCAACGAGGCGGCCGGGACCTCGACCAGCGGGCCGACGGCTACTTCAGCTCGGTGCTGGTCTTGCCGAGCAGCCGGCGGGCCACGATGAGCTGCTGGATCTGCTGGGTGCCCTCGAAGATGTCGAGGATCTTCGAGTCCCGCGCCCACTTCTCCAGCAGGTCGTGCTCGCTGTAGCCGACGCTGCCGGCCAGCTCGACGCAGCGCAGCGTGACGTCGCTGCCGACCCGGCCGGCCTTGGCCTTGGCCATCGAGGCCTCGAGCGAGTTCGGCTTGCCGTTGTCGGCCATCCAGGCGGCCTGGAGCGTGAGCAGGTAGGCCGCCTCCCAGTCCGACTCCAGCTGCAGGAAGGTCGCGGCGGCGGCGGACTGGGTCTGCGCGGGACGGTCGTAGTCGATCTCGACGCCGGCCTGCTCGAGCAGCTCCTTGGTCACCTCCAGCGACGCCCGCGCGCAGCCGACCGCCATCGCGGCGACCAGTGGCCGGGTGTTGTCGAAGGTCGCCATGGCGCCGGCGAAGCCCTGCTTGGTGTCGATGTCCGGGCTGCCGAGGAGGTTCTCCTTGGGCACCCGGCAGTTCTCGAAGCGGAACGCCGCCGTGTCCGACGAGCGGATGCCGAGCTTGTGCTCGAGCCGCTCCAGGGTCATGCCCGGGGTGCCCTTGGGGACCACGAAGGACTTGATCGCGGCGCGGCCGAGGGACTTGTCGAGGGTCGCCCAGACCACGACGGCGTCGCACCGCTCCCCCGCGGTGACGTAGATCTTCTCGCCGTTGATGACGTACTCGTCACCGTCGAGGGTGGCGGTGGTCTGGATGTTCGCGGAGTCCGAGCCGCAGCCCGGCTCGGTGATCGCCATGCCGGCCCACACGCCCTTGAACCGCTCGGCCTGCTCGTCGTCGGCCACCGACGCGATCGCGGAGTTGCCGAGCCCCTGACGTGGCATCGACAGCAGCAGGCCGACGTCGCCCCAGCACATCTCCATGATCGAGAGCACGGAGGCCAGGTTGGAGCCGTTCTTCGTGGCCCCTGCCCCCGCGTCGCTGTCGGACCGTCCGCAGACTTTCGTACGCCGGACGCGCCGGCGCCGCTGGTCTGGCCGGACGACGACAGCCCGTCGACCATCGCCGCGAGCATGTCGAGCTCCTTGGGGTACTCGTGCTCGAGGGTGTCGTAGCGGCGCGAGTTCGGCCGCAGCATGTTCATCGCGACCTGGTGCGCCTGGCCGATCAGCGGCCGGAACTTCTTGGGTGTCTCGAGGTTGATCATGTTCGTCTCCTGGTCTGGGTGGTCATCTCGACAAGCTCGATACGTCGCTCGACAGGCTCGACCAGCCGGGTCAGACCAGCACCCCGCCTTCCATGAGTCCGATGGCCCGGAGGTCGCGGTACCACCGCTCGACCGGGTGCTCCTTGACGAAGCCGTGGCCGCCGAGCAGCTGCACGCCGTCGTTGCCGATCTGCATGCCGCGCTCGGCGCACAGCCTGCGGGCCAGCGCCACCTCGCGGGCGAAGCTCTTGCCCTGGGCGGCGCGGGACGCCGCGCGGTAGGTGACCAGCCGCATGCCGTTCAGCTCGATGCCGATGTTGGCGACCATGAACGCCACGCTCTGCCGGTGGCTGATCGGCTCGCCGAACGCCTCCCGCTCGTTGACGTAGGGCATCACGTAGTCGAGGACGGCCTGGGCGGTGCCCAGCGACAGCGCGCACCAGGCCAGCCGGGACAGCCGCACACACTCGCGGTAGTCCTCGGTCGTGCCCAGCGGGGCCAGGTCGCCGACCCGGACGTCCGTCAGCACGAGCCGGGACAGGGACGCGGCCCGCAGCCCCATCGACGGCTCGGCCTCGATCTCGATGCCGGCGGCGCCCGACTCGACCACGAACAGCCGCGGCTCCCCGTCGAGCAGCGCGCCGACCACGAACAGCTCGGCGTCGGCACCGCGCGGCACCATCGACTTCACGCCGTTGAGGACGTACTCGTCGCCGTCCTTGACCGCCGTGGTCTCGGGCGCGAGCGCGTCGAAGAGCGGGCGCGGCTCGGTCAGCGCCAGCGCGGCGGCCGGCACCTCGTCGCCGGTGAACGCCGGGAGGTACGTCGCCTGCTGCTGCTCCGACCCCCACAGGGACAGGGCCGTGCTCACCGCGCCGGGCGCGAGCGTGGCGACGGCGAGCCCCATGTCGCCGTGCGCGAGCGCCTCGGCGACCAGCGTGCCGGCCATCGCGGACCGCTCCGCGGAGATCCCGCCGAGGTCCTCGGGGACGCCGAGGATCGGCAGACCGATGGCCAGGCTCGCCTTGAGCACCGCCTCCGGCGCCGCCGCGACGTCGTCGGCCTCGGTGGCGGCGGGCCGGACCACCTCCGCGGCGTACTCCGTCACGACGTCGACGAGCATCTGCTCGTCCTCGGTCGGGGTCAGGTCGAAGAGCCCGGCGCCGGCGGCGGCCGGGACCCGGGTGGGCGTGCCGCGCTTGCGGCCGGCGCGCGCGAACTGCCGGTTGACGGCGCCGAGCGTGCGGAACCCGGTGCGGGTGGCCTCGAACACCACCCGCTCGGTGGGCTTGCGCAGCCCGAACCGGTCGAGCGCGCCGGTGCGGGCCAGCCGGTTGAGGACCGCGACGGCGAGGCCGATCGGGTCGGGCTTGTCTCCGACGGTGAGCCCGTGCCGGCCGGACCGGTCGCGGGGCGTCTGGGTGGCGGACATGGGCCAACTGTAACTTCGAGTTACACATACCGCCACGGCCGTCCGGCGTGGCGCGGGTCACGCCGCCGCCGCGCCGCCGCAAGGTGAGCGGACCGGGCCGCGTCGGCTATTTTGCTCGGCATGTCCCGCGAGCCCGACCCGTCCTCGACCCTGCCCTCCGGGGGCACGGTCCGGCCGATCACCCGGTGGGGCGAGCCGGTGATGCACCGCACCCAGGAGCCGATCACCGAGTTCGACGACGCGCTGCACGCGCTCGTCGCGGACATGGTGGCCACGATGTACGCCGCGGACGGCGTGGGCCTCGCCGCCTGCCAGATCGGCGTCGACCGGTCGGTGTTCGTGTTCGACTGCCCCGACGACGAGGGCGTGCGGCACACCGGGATCGTGTGCAACCCGGAGCTGTTCCTGCCCGAGGGCAGGGACCGCAAGCTCGAGGACGACGACGAGGGCTGCCTGTCCCTGCCGGGCGCGTTCATCGGATGCGCCCGCCCGTCGTACGCCAGGGTCGAGGGGCAGGGCCTGGACGGCTCCCCCGTGAGCTACGCCGGCTCCGGGCTGCTCGCCCGTTGCCTGCAGCACGAGACCGACCACTGCCACGGCACGGTCTTCGGCGACCGGCTGAACAAGCGGGCCCGCAAGAAGCTGTTCAAGGAAGCCGACGAGGCCGCCGAGGAGTACCCGGCCGGCTGGCCCGCGTGACCCGTCCCCGTCCCGTTCCGTGTCGCGCGGGCATCAAATCCAACTGATCTACTAGACTTTCGTCGGTGGTCCCCGATGACCGGGTGACCAGAAACGCGGACACGCGTGCGACCGGTCGTCCAGACTTCTCTCGAGGGGATACACACGTGACCAGATTGCTGTCCGGCTTCGGTGCACGGCCGAGGGCCGTCGTACCACTGCTGGGCGTCCTGGTCGTCGCCCTGTTCTCCGGCCTGGTGCTGACCGGCACCAGCGCGCCCGTCCGCGAGCCCCGCAGCCAGAGCGTCACGACGGCCGCCGCGGCCGGCACCAAGCCGAACATCGTCATGGTGATGGCCGACGACATGCGCACCGACGACCTGCGCTTCATGCCGTCGGTGCGCCGGCTCCTGGTCGGCACCGGGCTGAACTTCCGCAACTCGTTCAGCCCCTACCCGCTGTGCTGCCCGGCGCGCGCGTCGTTCCTCACCGGCCGCTACGCACACAACCACCACGTCTACTCGCACGCGTCGCCGTACGGCTTCCAGTCGTTCGACGACCACGCCACCCTCGCCACCGCCCTCCAGCAGAGCGGCTACCAGACCGGTTTCGTCGGGAAGTACCTCAACGGGTACGGCGCCGAGAACTCCCTCGTCACCGGCGGCCCGTCGTTCCAGTACGTGCCGGCCGGCTGGACCGACTGGTACGGCGCCGTCGAGCGCCCCGCCGGCAGCCCCTACCGCTCGGGCGGCACGTACAACTACTGGCACACGCTGTTCAACGTGAACGGCCGCATCGACGACACCCACGCCGGGCAGTACCAGACCGACGTGCTGGGCCGCTTCGCCCGCACGATGGTGCACAAGTACCACCGGTCGCCGCGTCCGTTCTTCCTCTACCTCTCCGCCGTGGCCCCGCACTTCGGGACTCCCCGCGAGAAGGGCGACCCCGTGCACGTGAAGCGCGGCGGCGGCGGGTTCACGAGGATCGCGACCCCGGCCCGGCCGCGCTGGGTCCGCGGGCACTTCGACCGGCAGATCACCCGCGCCTCGGGGCTGCCCGTCGGCGGCGGGCCCAGCGAGGCCGACGTCTCGGACAAGCCGCGGCCGATGGACACCCAGCCCGAGCTCAGCCTCGAGGAGCGCTACGCCGAGCGGAGCCTGACCCGGCAGCGGGCCGAGGCGCTGTTCGTCCTGGACCGCGAGGTCGCCCGGCTCGTGGCGACGCTCAAGCGCACCGGCGAGTACAAGAACACCGTCATCATGTTCACCTCCGACAACGGCTACTTCCTCGGCGAGCACCGGATGCGGCAGGGCAAGATCAAGCCGCACGAGCCGTCGCTGCGGGTGCCGTTCGTGGTCGCCGGCCGCGGCGTCCCGCACGGGGAGCGGTTCGACCCGGTGACCACGCCCGGCGTCACCGCGACCATCGCGCAGCTGGCCGGCGCGACCCCCCGGATGCCCTACGCCGAGGACGGCGTCTCGGTCGCCCCGTCGTTCAAGGCCGACCGCGGCTGGTCGGTCCCGGTCGTCACCGAGGGGATGGAGTCCGGCGGGATGTTCCCGGTCCTGCCGGCCGCGAAGGCCGCCGGCTTCCACGACGCCCGCAACACCATCGGCGTGCGGACGCCGCGCTACAAGTACGTCCGCTACTCCGACGGCGACGCCGAGATGTACGACCTCGACCGCGACCCCAACGAGCTGAAGAGCGTCATCGACGACCCGGCCTACGCCGACGTCCGCGACCAGCTGTTCGAGCTCTGGCAGGACTACAAGGACTGCCTCGGCCAGTCCTGCCGCACCCCGATGCCGGAGAACCTGCGCCGCTCCCCCGGTGCCGACGAGATCGGCACCAACACGCAGTCCCGCGCCGTGCAGCGTCGCTACGGCTACTGGCGCTGACGCGACCACCTCGCTGGTCGAGGTGCGGCGGAGCGCTGGCGGAGCCGCCTCAACCAGCGACCGCGGGGCGCTTCATCGTCACGTAGGCGGCGACGGCCGTGGCGGCCGCGACGTTGAGCGAGTCGATGCCCTCGCGCATCGGGATCACGGCCCGGCGGTCGGCGGTCTGCTCCCAGCGCGGCGACAGGCCGTGGCCCTCGGTGCCGAGCACGAGCGCGACCTTGTCCAGGTCCGCGACCGCGTGCTCGATGTCGGTGGCGTCGTCGGCGAGGGTGAGCGCGACGGTGGTGAACCCGGCGGCGGAGACGGCCGGCAGGGCGTCGTACCAGCCGTCGAGTCGGGTCCAGGGAACGGTGAACACCGCGCCCATGGCGACCTTCACCGAGCGGCGGTAGAGCGGGTCGGCGCAGCGCGGGGCCAGCAGCACCGCGTCGACGCCGAGGGCGGCGGCCGAGCGGAAGATGGCGCCGACGTTCGTGTGGTCGACGATGTCCTCGAGCACCACCACCGTCCGGGCCCCGGCCAGCACCTCCTCGACCGGCGGCAGCGGTCGCCGCTGCAGGGACGCCAGCGCGCCGCGGTGCACGTGGAAGCCGGTCACCTGCTCGGCCAGCGCCTCCGACATGACGAAGCAGGGCGCGTCGGACGAGTCGAGCACGTCGGCCAGGCCGTCGAGCCAGCGCGGCGCCATCAGGAAGGACCGGGCCGGGAAGCCCGACTCCACGGCACGCCGTACGACCTTCTCGCCCTCGGCCAGGAAGAGGCCGTGCTCGGCCTCGAGGTGCTGGCGCAGCTGCACGTCACGGAGGTCGCGGTAGTCCGCCAGCCGTGGGTCGTCCGGGTCGTCGACGTGGACGAGCTCAGCCACCGGCGGCCCTGGGCTTCGCCACCGCGACCACGTCGCCGATGACCACGATGGCCGGCGGGCGTACGTCGGCCGCAGCCATCTCCTCGGCCACGGTGTCCAGCGTCGAGACCAGGGTCCGCTCCCCCGGCATCGTCCCCTCCGACACGATCGCCACCGGGGTCGTCGTCGGCCGGCCGCCCTTGACCAGCCGGGCGGCGATCAGCGGCAGGTTCTGCACCGCCATCAGCAGCACCACGGTCCCGCGCAGCCGGGCGACGGCGTCCCACTCGACGAGCGAGTCGGGGTGGTCGGGCGGCAGGTGACCGGAGATCACGGTGAACTCGTGGGCGACGCCGCGGTGGGTGACCGGGATGCCGGCGACCGCGGGTACGGCGATGGCGCTGGTGAGACCGGGGATGACGGTCCACGGCACCCCGGCCGCCTCGCACGCGAGCGCCTCCTCGTAGCCGCGGCCGTAGACGAACGAGTCGCCGCCCTTGAACCGCACCACCCGCTTGCCCTCGAGCGCCCGCTCGACGATCACCCGGTTGATCTCCTCCTGGGCCGCCGCCCGGCCGCGGGGCAGCTTGGCCACGTCGACCAGCTCCACGTCCGGCGACAGCTCGTCGAGCAGCTCGCGCGGCGCCAGCCGGTCCGCGACGACCACGTCCGCCTCGCTCAGCGCGCGGCGCGCGGCCACGGTGACCAGCTCGGGGTCGCCCGGCCCACCGCCGACGAGCACGACGCCGGGTGCGCGCTCCTCGTCGTGAGGCGCGGCGATGAGGCCGTCGCGCAGGGCGGCGACGATCCCGTCCCGGACCGCTGCCGAGCGGCGCGGCTCCCGGTTGCCGAGCACCGCCACCGTCACGCCGGCGTGCCGCCCGACGGCCGGCGTCCAGGCGGTGGCCTGGGTCGCGTCGTCGGCACGCACGCAGAAGATCCGCTGCTCCTCGCAGCGCTGGCTGATGCGCGTGTTGACGTCGTGGTCGTCGGTGGCGGCGATGACGTACCACGCGCCGTCGACGTCGGCGTCCTCGAAGCCGCGCTCGTGCCAGGTGACCTCGCCGGCGCCGGCCAGCCCCTCGACCGCCGGGGTGGTGACCGGCGAGACCACCTCGACGACGGCCCCGGCCGCGAGCAGGCGTGGGATCCGCCGCTGGGCGACGTGCCCGCCACCCACCACGAGCACCCGCCGGCCGGCGAGCCGGAGACCCGAGGGGTACGGCGGGAAGTCGGCCGGCTCACCGCTCACGCGTCGGCGTCCTTGCGGGCCACGCCCGCGGAGTCGAAGGTCGCCATCTCGCGCAGCACCGCACCGGCCGCCTCGACGATCGGGAAGGACAGCACCGCACCGGTGCCCTCGCCGAGCCGCAGGTCGAGGTCGACGAGCGGGCGCAGGTCGAGACGCTCGAGGGCGACGACATGACCGGGCTCGACGCTGCGGTGCCCGGCGAAGCAGTAGTCCACGGCCGTCGGCGCGAGCGCCTGCGCGACGAGGGCGGCGGAGCCGGCGATCACCCCGTCGAGGATGACCGGCGTGCGACGCGCGGCCGCGCCCAGCACGAAGCCCGCGATGCCGGCGTGCTCGAAGCCGCCGAGGGAGGCCAGCGTCTCGACCGGGTCGTCACCCGGCGGCCGCTCCATCAGGGCCGAGGAGATCACCTCGACCTTGCGGGCCAGCGTCGGGTCGTCGACGCCGGTGCCGCGCCCGGTGACCCGGCCCGGCGCCGAGCCCGTGAAGGCGGCGATCAGGGCGGCCGACGGCGTCGTGTTGGCGATCCCCATGTCACCGGTGAGCAGGCAGTCGTAGCCCTCGTCGACCAGCCGCTCCGCAACCGAGGCGCCGGCCAGCAGCCCGGCCACGGCCTCGTCCCTGGTCATCGCGGGGCCGGTCGCCAGGTCCGACGTACCGCGGCGGATCTTGTGGTCGATCAGCTCGGGTCCGGGAGCCAGGTCGGCGGCGACGCCCATGTCGACGACGTACACGTCGGCACCCGTCTGCCGGGCCAGCACGTTGACCGCCGCTCCCCCGGCGCGGAAGTTCTCGATCATCGACGCGGTGACCTCCTGGGGCCACGGCGTCACGCCCTGGGCATGCACGCCGTGGTCGCCGGCGAAGACAGCCACCACAGGTCGGGTCATCGCGGCCGGCGGGCAGCTGCCCTGCACCCCGCTGAGGCGCACGGACGCGTCCTCGAGGACGCCGAGGGCGCCGGCGGGCTTGGTCAGCTGGGCCTGACGGTCCCGGGCGTCGGTCATCGCGGTGGCGTCCAGCGGCTCGATCGCGGACAGCAGGTCGGCAAGGCGGGGGTCGGTCATGCGGCCATTCTCCCGATCCCGCCGTCGGCCCACGCACCGGACCAGCACGCGGAATGCCGGACGGGCCGCCGGGGTAGGTTCGCGGTGTCCCTCGTCACCCGACCGCGAAGGAGTACCCATGAGCCTCGACCGTCCCGTCAGCCCGGACCCCTACGAGCTGCTGCCGTCCGTCCCGTCCTTCACGGTCACCAGCGACGACGTCACCGACGGGCAGCCGCTCAAGGACGACCAGGTGGCTGCCCAGGGCAACACCTCGCCGCAGCTGAGCTGGTCGGGCGCCCCCGAGGGCACCAAGAGCTTCACCGTCACCTGCTTCGACCCGGACGCGCCGACCCCGTCGGGCTTCTGGCACTGGGTGCTCGTCGACCTGCCCGCCGACGTGACCAGCCTCGACGCGGGCGCCGGCGCCGAGGGCGCCGACCTGCCGGGCCAGGCGTTCATGGTCAAGAACGACGGCGGCCAGCACGGCTTCATGGGCGCCGCCCCGCCGGAGGGCGACCAGGTGCACCGCTACTTCTTCGTGGTGCACGCCGTGACCGAGGACGCCCTCGGCGTGGACGAGAACGCGTCCCCCGCGGTCGTGTCCTTCAACCTGGCCTTCAAGACCGCCGGCCGTGCGATCGTGACCGGCACCTACCAGCACTGAGCCTGCCCGGGGCTCGCCCGCGGTTAGACTGACCGACCCGCACAGGCGGGCAAACCACACAACGGCACCCGACACCCCCTGGCCGCAGCGGCCCGGGGGCGTTGGCGTGCGCCGGACGGGAGGAAGCGCGGGTGCTGTACGTCGCGGTGGCGCTGAGCTCGTTCCGGCGCTACTCGACCTACACGGCCGCCACGCTCGCCGGCATCTTCACCAACTCGGTGTTCGGCGTGATCATCTCGTTCTCCTACATCGCGCTGTGGAAGCAGAACCCGACCGCCGGCGGGTACGACGTCACCGACGCGCTCACCTACTGCTGGCTCGCCCAGGCGATGATCATGACGGTCGCGGTGTGGAACGGCGGCACCACCGATGACGTCGCGGAGCGGATCCGGACCGGGGACGTGGCGATCGACCTCTACCGCCCGGTGAGCTTCCTCGGCTGGTTCCTCGCCGGTGACCTCGGCCGCGCGGCGTACCACCTGCTCACCCGCGGGGTCGCCCCCACCGTGATCGGCGCCCTGCTGTTCGACCTGCGGTTCCCGCAGAACCCCCTGACCTACCTGGCGTTCCTGGTGTCGGTCGCGCTCGGCGTGGTCGTGAGCTTCGCGATCCGGATGCTGGTCGCGACGAGTGCGTTCTGGCTGCTCGACCAGTCCGGGATGCTCGCCCTGTCGGCGGTGTTCTCGATGTTCTTCTCCGGGCTGGCCGTGCCGCTCGTGCTGTTCCCGGAGCCGTTCCGCAGCGTGGTGCTCGCCCTCCCCTGGGCGGCGTACATGCAGGTGCCGATCGACATCTGGCTGGGCCAGCGGCACGGGACCGCCGTGCTGACCGGGCTCGCCTTCCAGGCCGGGTGGGGCGCCGCGCTGCTGCTCGCCTGTACCGCCGTCCTGCGGCTCGCCGACCGCAAGGTGGTGGTGCAGGGTGGCTGACCGGCTGGGTACTCGATCGGGCGACGACCTGCGGGCCTTCACGATCCTGGCCGCGATGTGGATCCGGGTGTCCTGGACCTACCGCACGTCGTTCCTGGTGATGACCGCGGCGTCACTCGTGATCACCGGCATCGACTTCGTCGCGATCCTGGTGATGTTCAGCAACGTCGACGCGCTCGGCGGCTTCGGCCTCGGCCAGATCGCCTTCCTGTACGGCGCGACGGCGCTCTGTCTCGGGATCGGCGACCTCGTCGTCGGCAACGTCGAGCGGCTCGGCCGGCACGTCCGGCTGGGCACGTTCGACGCGATGATGGTCCGTCCGGTCGGCGTGTTCGCGCAGGTGTGCGCCAACGAGTTCGCGCTGCGGCGGCTGGGCCGGATCGCGCAGGGCGCAGCCGTCCTGGGGTGGTCGCTGACCGTCGTGGACATCACCTGGGACCCGGCGCGGGTCGCGATGCTGGGGTCGATGGTGGCGTGCGGCACCGCGATCTTCGTGGGGCTGTTCGTGCTCGGCGCGGCCTTCCAGTTCGTCAGCAGCGACGCGTCCGAGGTGGCCAACGCGTTCACCTACGGCGGCAACACCATGACGCAGTACCCGCTCACGATCTACCCGACCGAGGTGGTCAAGGCGCTGACCTTCCTGGTGCCGGTGGCGTTCGTGAACTGGTACCCCGCGCTGTTCATCCTCGACGTCCCCGACCCGTTCGGCCTGCCGGGCTGGCTCCGGTTCGCCGCACCGGTCGCTGCCGTCGTCGTCTGCTCGCTCGCCGCGCTCGCCTGGCGCGCGGGCGTCCGCCGCTACCGGTCCACGGGGAGCTGACATGGCACTGATCGAGGTCGAGGACCTGGCGCGCACGTTCACGGTCCGCCGCAAGGCCGGCCGCCTGCGCCGTACGACGGACCTGGTGCACGCCGTGCACGACCTGAGCTTCACCGTCGAGCGCGGCGAGATGGTCGGCTACATCGGCCCGAACGGCGCCGGGAAGTCCACGACGATCAAGATGCTCACCGGCATCCTGGTGCCCACCTCCGGGCGGCTGTCGGTGGCGGGCATCGACCCGTCGCGGCACCGGGTCGAGCTGACCCGGCGGATCGGCGTGGTGTTCGGGCAGCGCACGACGCTGTGGTGGGACCTGCCGCTGCGGGACTCGTTCGACCTGCTGCGGCGGATCTACCGCGTCGACACCGACCGGCACCGGCGCAACCTCGCCGAGTTCACCGAGCTGCTCGGGCTCGGCGACCTGATGGACACGCCGGTGCGGCAGCTGTCTCTGGGCCAGCGGATGCGCGGCGACATCGCGGCGGCGCTGCTGCACGACCCGGAGATCCTGTACCTCGACGAGCCGACCATCGGCCTCGACGTGGTCAGCAAGGGCCGGCTCCGGGAGTTCCTGCGCACGGTCAACGCCGAGCGCGACGTGACCCTGCTGCTGACCACCCACGACCTGCAGGACATCGAGCAGCTGTGCAGCCGGGTGATGGTGATCGACCACGGCTCGCTGGTGTACGACGGGACGCTGGCCGGCCTGCACGACGAGGGCTCGTCGTCGCGCACGCTGGTGGTCGACCTCGTCGACGAGGCGCCGCCGATCGACGTACCGGGAGCGCAGGTCGCCAAGGTGGAGGGCCCGCGCCAGTGGCTGACCTTCCCGGCGGGCGCCAGCGCGGCCCCGGTCGTGGCAGCCGTCGCGGCGTCCTACGACGTGGCGGACCTGTCGATCCAGGAGCCCGACATCGAGGACGTGATCCGGCAGATCTACTCGCGCGGCTTGCCCGGAATGTCACAATCGAAGGGACTTCTCCCCGGGGGGCCCACGTGACCGACGCAGACCTGATCACGAGCCTGGAGCGGGCCGTCACCGCGGCCCCCGCGGACGCGGCGCTCCGGCTCCACCTCGCCGAGCTGCTCGTCGCGGCCGACCGTGCCGGCGAGGCCGTTTCGCACGTCGCGCTGGTGCTCCAGCAGGACCCGTCCTCCGAGCAGGCCCGCGGCCTGATGACCGCCGCCCTCGGCGAGCCGGCCCCACCGGCGACCCAGGAGACCCGGCTGCCGCTCGGGCACGTCGAGCCGGCCGACATCGACCCGCCGGTCGCCATGCCGGCCGCTGCCCCCGACCACACGCCGTTCGACTGGTCGGCCGCCGAGGAGGACCTCGGCGAGCTGGTGCCGCCGATGTTCGCGGACGCCGAGGACGAGGACCTCGAGGTGTCGGCCTACGACGTCGAGGTCAGCGGTCTGGGGCTGGCCGATGTCGGCGGGATGGCCGAGGTGAAGCAGCGGCTGGAGGCGGCGTTCCTGGCGCCGATGCGCAACCCGGAGCTCAGCCGGATCTACGGCAAGAGCCTGCGCGGCGGCCTGCTGCTCTACGGCCCGCCCGGCTGCGGCAAGACCTTCCTCGCCCGGGCGCTGGCCGGCGAGCTCGGCGCGCACTTCCTGTCGGTCTCGCTGGCCGACGTGCTGGACATGTACGTCGGCCAGAGCGAGCGCAACGTCAAGGACCTCTTCGACCTGGCCCGCCGCAGCGCGCCGTGCGTGCTGTTCCTCGACGAGGTCGACGCCATCGGCCAGAAGCGCAGCAACCTGCGCACCTCCGCGATGCGCACCACGGTCAACCAGCTGCTGCTGGAGCTCGACAGCGTGAACGGCGAGAACGAAGGCGTCTTCGTCCTCGCCGCCACCAACCACCCGTGGGACGTCGACGCGGCCCTGCGCCGGCCCGGGCGCCTCGACCGCACCGTGCTCGTGCTGCCGCCGGACCAGGAGGCGCGCGAGGCGATCTTCCGGCACCACCTCAAGGACCGGCCGGTCGAGCGGATCGACGTACGCACGCTGGCGAAGGCCACCGACGGGTTCTCCGGCGCCGACATCGCGCACGCCTGCGAGACCGGCGCCGAGCGGGCGCTGCTGGACTCGGCCACCTCCGGCACCGTGCGGATGATCGGGATGGACGACCTGACCGCCGCCGTCGCCGAGGTGAAGCCCTCGCTGTCCGCCTGGTTCGAGACCGCGCGCAACGTGGCGCTGTTCGCCAACGAGGGCGGCCTCTACGACGACCTGGTCGCCTACATGCGCAAGCGCCGGCTGCTCTGACGGTCCCGGCACGCATGGGCGACACCGGCTCGCCCGACCTACCGTTCGCTTTTCTTGACTGGTTCCAGAAACGGTGGTTGAGTCGCACCGATGCGTCCCGACCCGATCCGAGAGCCCGCGGCCACGCTGCGTGAGCACGGTCTGCGGGTGACCAAGCAGCGCATCTCCGTGATGTCCGCACTCGCCTCGCGACCCCACTCCGGCGCCGACGCGGTGATCGGCGCCGTGCGCGCCGACGTCGGCCAGGTCTCGACCCAGGCGGTCTACGACGTCCTGAACACCCTGACCGGGCACGGCATCGTCCGGCGCATCCAGCCGGCCGGGTCGACGGCCCGCTACGAGCTTCGCGTGGGCGACAACCACCACCACCTCGTCTGCCGCGGGTGCGGCCGCGTCGTGGACGTCGACTGCGCGACCGAGACCGCCCCCTGCCTCGACACGTCCGACCTCGAGGTCCGCGCGCCGGGCTTCGTCGTCGACGAGGCCGAGGTGACGTTCTGGGGGCTCTGCGACACCTGTTCCACCGGTACGACGGGCACCTGACCGGCGTACCGCCACCAGACCGAGCAGCACACCAGGAGGAGACAGCATGACCGACACCCGTCCCTACGGCGGATCGACGACGGAGTCCGGTGCACCGGCACCGAGCGACCGCAACTCACTGACCCTGGGCGACACCGGGCCGCTCCTGCTGCACGACCACCACTTCATCAACCAGATGGCGCACTTCAACCGGGAGCGCGTCCCCGAGCGCAACGTGCACGCCAAGGGCTCCGGCGCGTTCGGTGTCTTCGAGACCACCGAGGACGTCTCGGCCTACACCAAGGCCGCGCTGTTCCAGCCCGGGGCGCGCACGGACATGCTCGCGCGCTTCTCCACGGTGGCCGGCGAGCAGGGCAGCCCGGACACCTGGCGCGACCCGCGTGGCTTCGCGCTGAAGTTCTACACGACCGAGGGCAACTACGACCTCGTCGGCAACAACACCCCGGTGTTCTTCATCCGCGACACGATGAAGTTCCCGCACTTCATCCGGTCGCAGAAGCGCCGCGGCGGCACCGGCCTGCGCGACAACGACATGCAGTGGGACTTCTGGACCCACAACCCGGAGTCGGCGCACCAGGTCACCTGGCTGATGGGCGACCGGGGTCTGCCGGCCTCGTGGCGCGAGATGAACGGCTACGGCTCGCACACCTACATGTGGGTCAACGCCGCCGGCGAGAAGTTCTGGGTGAAGTACCACTTCAAGTCCGACCAGGGCGTGAAGTGCCTGACCCAGGAGGCCGGCAACAAGATCGCCGGTGAGGACTCCGACTTCCACCGTCGCGACCTGCATGACGCGATCGAGAACGGCGACTTCCCCTCGTGGACCCTGCACGTGCAGGTGATGCCCTACGAGGACGCGAAGACCTACCGTTTCAACCCGTTCGACCTGACCAAGGTGTGGCCGCACGGCGACTACCCGCTGATCAAGGTCGGCACCATGACGCTGAACAAGAACCCCGACAACTTCTTCGCGCAGATCGAGCAGGCCGCCTTCGAGCCCAGCGCGACGGTGCCGGGCATCGCGTTCAGCCCCGACAAGATGCTGCTCGGTCGCGTGTTCGCGTACTCCGACACGCACCGCTACCGCATCGGCCCGAACTACCACCAGCTCCCGGTCAACCAGAACCGCGTGCCGGACCACAACACCTACACGTTCGACGGCCCGATGGCCTACCAGCACTCGGGGGACGCGCCGGTCTACGCCCCGAACTCCTACGGGCGTGGCTACTCCGACGTGACCGGCGAGGCCGAGGACAGCTGGGAGGTCGACGGCGAGATGGTGCGCACCGCCTACGCGCTGCGCAGCGACGACGACGACTTCACCCAGCCCCGCACCCTGGTCAACGAGGTGTGGGACGACGCGGCGCGCGAGCGGTTCGTCGGCAACGTCGCCGGCCACATCCTCGGCGGCGTGAAGGACGAGACCCTGCCGCGCGTCTTCGAGTACTGGAAGAACGTCGACCCGGAGATCGGCAAGCGCATCGAGGAGGCCGTGCACGCCGGTCGCGACGACAAGGGTCCGGCCCCGGCGCCGACCGAGCGCGAGGGTGTCATCGACTCCCCCAGCGACATCTGACCCCACAGCCACGAAGCCATCCGTCCCGGTCGCCAAAGCGGCCGGGACGGACGGCGTTAACGGCAGGATGGGCGGGTGGTCCGCTCGGCATTCCTGTACGTCGTCCTGCCGCTCACGCTGGGCGTGGTGTCGGCCGACGTGTGGCGGCTCGACCTGCCGATTCTGACCCCGGTGCTCAGCGCCCAGGCCCCGTGGGCCGTGCTGCCCTTCCTGGTGTGCCTGCGGGTCCGCACGCCCGCGCGCGGTGTCCTGCTCGGCGCCGTGTTCGGGCTGCTCGCGATGACCGGCTACTTCGGCTGGGAGTGGGTCGCCTACAGCGCCCACGCGGCCCTCGCCCAGCTGGAGGACGGCCGCGGCGTGTTCTGGTTCGCCGGTGCGGCGGTCGCCGGCGCGGTCTTCGGCCTGCTCGGCTCGCTGTCCGGCCACCCGCCTTCTCGGGGTCCGCGCTGGCTGCCGGGCTTCGGGTGGGCAGCGGCCAGCACGGTCCTCCTCGCCGAGGCCGCCTACCAGCTGCGCCGGCTGCCGTTCGTGGACGGGCGCTCGGTCGTCGCGTCCGGTGCGCTCGTGCTCATCGCCCTGGCCGTCGTGGTAGCAGTCGCGGGTGCGCGGCGGTCCGGTCTGCGGCTGTTCGCCGTCGCGTTCGTGCTCGCGCTGGTCACCGCCTCGGCCGGGTTCGTGCTGATGCTCTGGGCCGAGCACACCTTCGCCTACGTCCCGCTGTGACCCCCTCCGACGTACGACAGGATGAGCGCATGACCACCACGAGCACCCCGGCCCGGGCCGTCGACGTCCTGGGGCGGCCCTACCGCGCCGAGACCATCGAGCTCGCTGACGACGACGAGGGCGAGGTCGTCGCCACCCTCGTGCACCGGCCGTCGCGTGGTCCGCGCGGCAGGGCGGTGCTGCACGTGCACGGCTTCGCCGACTACTTCTTCCAGACCCCGGCCGCCGACTACTGGGTGGCCCGCGGCTACGACTTCTACGCGCTGGACCTGCGCAAGTACGGCCGCTCCCTGCGCGACCACCAGACCGCCAACTTCGTCACCGACCTCGGGGCCTACTACGAGGAGATCGACGAGGCCTACCGGCGCGTGACCGAGCGTGACGGGCACGACCACGTCGTGGTCAGCGCGCACTCCACCGGTGGCCTCGTGATGCCCCTCTGGGCGCACGACCGGCAGCCGGCGATCGCGGCGATGGTGCTGAACTCGCCCTGGCTCGACCTCCAGGGCAGTCTGCTGCTGCGCACCGCCGGCACCAAGGCGATCGACCAGATCGGTGCGCGCAGGCCCTACCTCGCGATCCCCCGCGACGTCTCCGGCTTCTACGCCCGCAGCCTGCACCGCGAGCACGACGGCGAGTGGGACTTCGACCTGGCGTGGAAGCCCCTGGAGTCCTGGCCGGTGTACGCCGGCTGGCTGCGTGCCGTACGCCGTGGGCACGCGCGCGCCCACCGGGGCCTCGACGTGCCCGCCCCGGTGCTGGTGCTGACGTCCGCGGCCAGCGGTCACCCGCGGGAGTACGACGAGACGTGCAGCAGCACCGACATCGTGCTCGACGTCGAGCTGATCCGGAAGTGGGCCCACAAGCTCGCCGACCACGTGACGCTGGTGCGGGTCGAAGGGGCGCTGCACGACATCACCATGTCCCGGCAGGACGTCCGCGACCGCGCCTTCGCGGAGATCACCCGCTGGCTGGACGCCTACATCGGCTGACCACGGCGCGGAAAACGGCGGGCGCCCTGTCGGACGCCCCGGCTAGGTTGAGCGCCATGACGCTCTCGACGTTCGACTGCATCGCCGCGATCACCGCCCACAGCGCCGGCTTCGCCGAGGCGACCCGCGACGGCAACCTGGAGGCCCGGGTCGAGCACTGCCCGGACTGGTCGGTCGCCGACCTGGTCTGGCACCTCACGGAGGTGCACTGGTTCTGGGGGACGATCGTCGAGGAGAAGCTCGACGCGCCGCCGGACGAGGCGCGCCGTCCCGAGCGGCGCCCCGATGCCGAGCTCGTCAACGCGTTCGTGGACGGCGCCGCCCGGCTGGTCGAGGTGCTGCGCAACGCCGACCAGTCCGCGCACTGCTGGACCTGGGCGCCCTGGCAGCAGGACGTCGCCTTCGTCACCCGTCACCAGGTCCAGGAGGCCGCGGTGCACCACTGGGACGCGGTCAACGCCGCGGGCGACGCCCTCGTCCTCGACCCGGCCGTCGCCGCGGACTCGGTCGACGAGTTCCTGCGGTTCTCGGTGGCCTCGGAGCACGACCAGGACGACCCGCCGGCCGCGGCCCTCGACGGCCCGCTCGGGCTGCGGGCCACCGACACGGGCGACGTGTGGTCGCTCACCGACAGCGCACGACCGGGCGCCCTGCACGTCTCACGCGCCGCGTCCGACGGACCGGTCGTGGAGGCCGGCGCCGCGGACCTGCTGCTGTGGCTCTACGGCCGCAAGAGCCTCGACACCTCCGCTGTGCCCGACGACCTGCTCGGGCGGTTCACCGCGCTGACGTTCACCGACTGACCCGTGGCCGGGATCGCGATCCTGACCGCGCGGGAGGTGCGCGCCCGCCGGCTCGCCCGGCACGGCCTGACCGCGCCGCTGCCCGATCAGACCCCGTCGGGCGCGGTGGCGGCGATGCACGGCGCCCAGGCCCAGATCGCCTCCGCTGCCGAGCTGTCCGTCGCACTCCGGGTGCCCGGCGCGACCCGGGCCACGGTGCGCGCTGCGCTCGCCGACGGCAGCGTGACCCGCACCTTCGGTCCGCGCGGCACGATCCACCTGCTGCCCACCTGCGACCTCGCCACCTGGCTCGGCGCGCTCGGAGCCGTGCCCTCACGCAGCCCGTTCGCCGACGACGTACGGCTCTCCCCCGAGCAGACGGACGCCGTCGTCGCCGCCGCCGGCGACGCGCTCCTGGAGCGGGGTGAGCTCACCGTCGCGGAGCTCGACGAGGAGGTCGCCGCCCGCGCCGGGCCGTGGGCCGGAGACCTGGTGATGCCGGCTTTCCAGGGCTTCTGGCCGCGGTGGCGACAGGCGGTGAGCCGGGCCGCCCATGCCGGCGTGCTGGCGTTCGGGGCCGGTCGCGGCCGGCAGGTCACCTACACCCACCCGGGCCGCCACGACCCCGGCTTCCGGCCGCTCCCGGCCGACGAGGCTCTCCCCCGCTTCCTCCGCGGCTATCTGCGGGCGTTCGGCCCCGCGACACCCGAGCACCTCGCTCGGTGGATGAACGCGCCGCTCGCCTGGACGCAACGGTTGTTCGACACCGACCGGGTGGAGCGCGTGCTCGTGGACGGACGTGAGGCCTGGGTCGACGCCGGCGACACCGACGGCGCCGCGCTCGGGCGCTCAGTGCGGCTGCTGCCCTACTTCGACGCCCTGCCGATCGGCTCCCAGCCCCGCGAGGAGTTGTTCCCGGGCCGGGCCTTCGAGCGGGCGACGGCGCGCGGCCAGGCCGGCAACTACCCGGTCGTGCTCGTCGACGGGGTTGTCCGCGGGGTCTGGCACCATCGCCGGGCCGGGCGCCACCTCGACGTCACGGTCGAGACGTGGGAGGACCTGTCCCCGACGCGCACCCGGGCGCTGGAGGCGCAGGTCGAGCGCGTCGGCGAGATCCTCGAGGCCACTCCCCGGCTCGCTCTCGGGCCGGTGCAGGTCGGCCCGCACGCCTGAGCGACCTGCCCGACCGTCGAGCTCGCGGGCGCCATCGACGCTCAGGCGACCCCGGCGTCGGTGATGTGCCACCGCCCGTCGCTGCCCCGATCGAGGTAGTAGCCCCACAAGCCGTCGTCGATCGTGCCGTCGCCGCCGTCGAAGTCAGCGGTGAACAGCACGTGGGCCGCCGCCCCTGCGGTGACCGTCTCCTCCATCCGGACCAGGTGGGTCCGCATCGGCCGGCTGAACCGTCCCAGGTCTGAGCCGGGGCGTGCGTCGATCGCGTTGGCGGTCTCGAAGTCGCGTGCGTTCACGGCGTCGATGTAGGCGATCACCACCTCTTTCGGCGACGCGCCCCGTCCCGGCACGGCGACATCCTCGCGGGGAGCCGTCCAGACGAACGCAGCCCCGACCAGCAGGCCGAGCACGCCCACCGCCGCAAGCCATCCTCGCAGCGGGCGGCGGCGTCGGGTGGCGGGCAGCGGCTCTGTCTGGCTCACAGCCCGCATTGTGCCTGCGCGGCAGCCGCGTGCAGCCTTTTCATCGACGTCGGCGTCGACCGCCTGCCACCGACCTCGCCCCGGCTGATCGAGCTGAGCGGCCGATCGGGCTGAGATCGGGCTGAGCGGGCTGAGTGGCCGATCGAGCTGAGCGGCCGATCGAGCCCGTCGAGATCCGTCGTTCCGCTCAGTGCGCGACCACGAACTGCGTGAGCGCGGCGACCCCGACCACCACGATGAACGTCCGCAGCGCCCACGCCGGGAGCCGTCGGCCGACGGTCGCGCCGATCTGCCCGCCGATCACCGATCCGAGCGCGATCAGTCCGGCCACGGTCCAGTTCATCTCCGCCACGAAGACGAAGACGATGGCCGCCACGAGGTTCACCAGCAGCGCCAGGACGTTCTTGGTCGCGTTGTTGCGCTGCATCGACTCGGTGAGCCCGACGCCGAGGATGGCCATCAGCAGCACGCCCTGGGCCGCGCCGAAGTAGCCGCCGTAGACGCCGGCCAGGTAGACCAGCCCCCACACCCACAGCGCGCCGTGCTCCGGCCGGGCCTGGCCACGGGCCGCCGCCCGGGCCTCGACCCGCCGGCTGATCGCCGGTTGGGCGACGACCAGGATGCAGCCGAGCGCGATGAGCACCGGGACGATGGCCCCGAAGGCCGCCGCCGGCAGCACCAGCAGCAGCACCGCGCCCGTGATACCCCCTAGGACGGAGGCGGCGCCCAGGCGCAGCAGGCGCGGTCGTTGCCCCACCAGCTCGCGGCGGTAGCCGATCGCGCCGGACAGCGACCCGGGCACCAGGCCCAGGGTGTTGGAGACGTTCGCGGTCACCGGCGGCACCCCCATCGCGAGAAGGGTCGGGAACGTGATCAACGTCCCCGACCCCACCACGGTGTTGATGGTGCCGGCGGCGATCCCCGCGAGGAAGATCGTCGCCATCTGCAGGAGGGTCACTGCGCCGGGGGCTCCCCGGGGTCACCCTCGGTGGGGGTCGCCTGAGGCTCCGGCGGCGGGGTGAACGACGGATCGGGCGACGCGTCGGTCGCCGCGGCCGCCCGGCGCGCCCCGGCCACCGACTCCTCGGCGGCGGCGATCGCCGCCGCGACCTCCTCGTGGGTGTTGCGCAGCGTCGAGTCGGCGAGCTCGGGGACGTCGGGCACCGACGACCCCATGTCCACGCGGGTCCGGGGTCCCTCGACCTGGTCGGGGATGCCCTTGAGGCTGTTCATCGTCGAGCCCAGGCCCTCGAGTGCCTTGCCGATCTCGCTCGGCACGATCCACACCTTGTTGGCGTTGCCCTCGGCGATCTTCGGCATCATCTGGAGGTACTGGTAGGCCAGCAGCGACTGGTCCGGCCGGCCGTCGTGGATCGCCTGGAACACCGTCTGGATCGCCTGCCCCTCACCCTGCGCCTTGAGGATGCGCGCCTCCCGGTCGGCCTGCGCGCGCAGGATCAGCGACTCGCGGTCACCCTCGGCGTTCAGGATGGCCGCCTGCTTGCCACCCTCGGCGGTGAGGATCGCGGACTGCCGCTGGCCCTCGGCGGTGAGGATCGCGGCGCGCTTGTCGCGGTCGGCGCGCATCTGCTTCTCCATCGAGTCCTTGATCGACGGCGGCGGGTCGATGCCCTTGAGCTCGACACGGTTCACGCGGATGCCCCACTTGCCGGTGGCCTCGTCCAGCACGCCGCGCAGCCGGTTGTTGATCTCGTCGCGGCTGGTCAGCGCCTGCTCGAGGTCCATGCCACCGACGATGTTGCGCAGCGTGGTCATCGTGAGCTGCTCGACGGCCTGGATGTAGTTGGCGATCTCGTACGTCGCAGCGACCGGGTCCGTGACCTGGAAGTAGATGACGGTGTCGATCGAGACCACCAGGTTGTCCTCGGTGATCACCGGCTGCGGCGGGAAGGAGACCACCTGCTCGCGCAGGTCGATCATGTAGCGGACCTTGTCGACGAACGGGACGACGACGTTCAGCCCGGCGGGCAGGCTCGCCTTGTACTTGCCGAACCGCTCCACGATGCCCGCGCGTGCCTGCGGCACGATGCGCACCGTCTTCGCCAGCACGGCGGCCGCGAAGAGCACGAGCAGCACGAACACAACCAGAACAAACATCGGTACCCCCTCCGTCTCAGTTGTCGCAGTCAGTCTGTCTTGTCCAACGTCTGGCGTGCCCCCGGGGTGCCGGTGGGCGTGTCGAAGAGTGTGCCGGTCAGCCGAGCTCCGGCACCGGGTGCACCAGGGCGGTTGCGCCCTTGATCTGGAAGACGTCGACCTTGGCCCCGACGGGGATGACCTGGTCCTCGTCGTACGGGCGGGCCGTCCAGACCTCGCCGCCCACCTTGATCTGACCGCCCTGCGAGGAGATCTCCTCGATCACGAGGGCCTGCCGGCCGACGAGGGCGTCGTGGCCGAGGACCAGCTCGGGACCGCTGTGCAGACGCTTGACGACGTTGGGCCGCAGCACACCGAGGGCCGCGACGCTGGCGACCGCGGCCGCGAGCACCTGCAGCCACAGGGCGAGGCCGGCGGCCGAGGCGATCATCCCGACGAGGGCGCCGGTGGCCAGCATCAGCAGCACCAGGTCGAGGCTGAACAGCTCGAGCACGCCGAGCGCGATCGCCAGTGCGAGCCAGGCCTGCCAGGCCTCGAACCCGTCGGGGAGGGTCATGCCGCCAGCCTAGGTCAGACCTGGAGGCTCAGTCCTCGAGATGCCGGACGCGTCGCCGGGCGGCCCAGCGCCCGTCCTCGTGGCGCAGGGTCATCGGCATGCCGAAGGTCGCGGACACGATCTCCTCGGTGAGGACCCGCTCGATCGGACCGGCGGCGACGACCTTCCCCTCGCGCAGCAGCAGGACGTGGGTGAAGCCGGGCGGGATCTCCTCGACGTGGTGGGAGACCAGGACGGTCGCCGGTGACATCTCGTCCATCGCGAGCACCGACAGCGTCGACACCAGGTCCTCGCGGCCGCCGAGGTCGAGACCGGCGGCCGGCTCGTCGAGCAGCAGCAGCTCGGGGTCGGTCATCAGGGCCCGCGCGATCTGCACCCGCTTGCGCTCGCCCTCGGACAGGGTGCCGAAGGTGCGGTCGGTGAGGTGGGCGGCGCCGACCTCCATGAGCAGCTCCCCGGCCCGGCCGTGGTCGAGGGCGTCGTAGTGCTCGCGCCACCGGCCGAGCACGCTGTAGGACGCGGAGACGACGACGTCGTGCACGCGCTCCTCGCGCGGGATCCGCTCGGCCAGCGCGGCGCTGGTCAGCCCGATCCGGGGACGCAGCTCGAACACGTCGACCGTGCCGAGCACCTCTCCGAGGATGCCGACGACACCGGTGGTCGGGTGGATCTGCGCCGAGGCGACCTGCAGGAGGGTGGTCTTGCCGGCCCCGTTGGGCCCGAGCACGACCCACCGCTCGTCCTCCTCGACGGTCCAGTCGACGTCGTCGATGAGGTTCGACTGCCCGCGTCGTACAGACACGCCCGCCAGCTCGAGAACGGCGTCCATGTCCTGCTGGGTCTCCTCGTGGGTCGGCGGCTCCCGTCGGGACCAACCTATACGGATGCGTACCCTCGTCGCGTGAGCGCCGAGCACCTCCCCCTGTCCGCCCGGTTCGCGCTGTGGTTCTCCGCGTGGGTCGGCGGCTCCGCGAGCCTCGACGACACCCGCGACGCCATCGTCGGCGACGACGCCGCACACGACGTGGTCGGCATCCCCGGCTCGACGGACTCGGTGCCGTTGATCGTGGCGCTCGGCCTGCTGCGCAGCTCACGCGCCACCGCTGCCGGCATCGCGCTGCCGGTGCCCGGCGACCTGCTCGGGCTCGCGGGCCCCGGTGACTTCAACGGCGAGGTGGTCGACGCCGGCGAGGGCGTCGTCCTGGAGGGCGCCGACCTCGGCCTGGTGCCGCACCGCGCCGGCGCCGGCGTGGTGTGGACCTGCCACCACGCCGTCTCCCGCCGTCAGGTGCCGGACCCGTCGGAGGCCGACCAGTCGCTGCGCCAGGCCCTGCTGCGTACGTCGGACGTGCTGGCCGACCTCGACGTGGCCCGCTGGCGTCCCGAGGTCGCCGACGAGCTGATGGCGCTGCGCCAGCACACCGACTACGCGTTCCCCACGGCGATGGCCCCGCGCGCCGTACGACTGGCGGCGCTTGCGACCCGCTGCCGCACGATCGTGGATCTGGCGCTCGAGGACGACGGCGGGGCCATCACCGCGGCCGAGGCGGAGGCCCGCCGGCAGGCGATGGGGCCGCTCGACCACGCTGCGAGACGTGGCCTGGTGGCCGCCTGTGCGTACCCGTGGGACCGCTAGCGTCTGCCCCGATGGACGACGAAGCGCCGAAGACCCTCCTCATCACGCTCACCGGCAAGGACCGGCCGGGCGTCACGTCGACGGTGTTCTCCACCCTGGCCGCGTTCGGCGTCGCCGTCCTCGACATCGAGCAGATCGTGCTCCGGCGGCGGCTGGTGCTGGGCGTGCTGGTGACGGTGCCGCGCGACTGGAAGGCGTTGCGCGGCGCGATGGAGCGGGTTGCCGCCGATCTCGACATGCAGGTCGACGTCGACCGGGGCACCGGTGACAACCGCAGCCGGCCGGAGGGACGCAGCCACGTGACGGTGCTCGGGATGCCGCTGAAGCCGGCGGCCGTCGCGGCGATCGCCGGTCGGATCGCCGACACCGGCGCGAACATCGACCGCATCGAGCGGATGGCGCGCTACCCGGTCACGGCGATCGAGCTGCACGTCTCCGGCACGGACCCGGACCGGCTCCGGGTGACGCTGGCCGCGGAAGCCGCGGTGCAGGCGGTCGACGTCGCCGTACAGCCCGCCACCCTGCTGCGCCACGGCATGCGGCTGGTGGTGATGGACGTCGACTCGACGCTCGTGCAGGGCGAGGTCATCGAGATGCTCGCCCAGCACGCCGGCTGCCTCGACGAGGTCCGGGCGGTCACCGAGCAGGCGATGCGCGGCGAGCTCGACTTCGAGGAGTCGCTGCACGCCCGGGTGGCCTTGCTGGCCGGTCTGGATGCGAGCGCCCTGGACCGGGTGTACGACGACCTGGTGCTCGCCCCGGGCGCGCGCACGCTGGTGCGCACCCTGAAACGACTGGGCTACCGGTTCGCGATCGTCTCCGGCGGCTTCAGCCAGGTGACGGACCGCCTCGCCGCCGAGCTCGGCATCGACTTCGCCGCCGCCAACGAGCTCGAGGTTGTCGACGGCCGGCTCACCGGCCGGATCACCGGACCGGTGGTCGACCGTGCCGGCAAGGCGGAGGCGCTGCGCCGGTTCGCCGCCGAAGCCGGCGTAGCCGAGGGGGCCACCGTCGCCATCGGGGACGGAGCCAACGACCTCGACATGCTGTCCGCGGCCGGCCTCGGCATCGCCTTCAACGCCAAGCCGGTCGTGCAGAAGGCCGCCGACACCGCCGTGAACGTGCCGTACCTCGACGCGATCATGTACCTCCTCGGCATCTCCCGCGAGGAGGTCGAGGCCGCCGACGCCCTCGAGGGCCTCACCACCCCCGCCCCACCCCTCCTCCCCTGACGTCGACCCGGGTCATATTTCCCGTCGACCCGGGAGATATTTCCCTCTCGACCCGGGCCTTGGGTGCGCTGGTGGTCCCCCTCTAACCATGAGAACCGGGCCAGTGCGCTGATGCTGGAGCACCTGGCCCGGTAAGGCGTCGCCGGGCGGCTCGAGCTGGTCTGGTCGACCGTCGTCGTTCTCACGGCGTGAGGGGGCAATCGTGTTCGCTCTCGACCTCTGATGCCAGAGTGCCTGTCCGCACGGCTACCGACCGATGAGTCCTGCTTCGCCGCGTCGTCTACATCGTGGTGCGCGGCAGCACTTCTCCACGCAAGCCCGTGAGGAACCAGAGGCATCGGAGAGCCAGCCAGCATGACCGACGAGACCGTCAGCGCGACGACCACGATCAGCACTTCGGCCGAGACCGTGTTCGCGGTGCTTGCCGACCCGTCCCGGCATGCCGCCATTGACGGCACCGGCAGGGTTCGCGACTCCCTCGATGGTCAACGGCTGACCGGCCCAGGTCAGATCTTCCGGGTGGACATGTACCACGAGAACCACCCGGACGGCAGGTACGAGATGGCCAACCAGGTCCTCGAGTTCGAGCCACCGCGCGTCATTTCGTGGAAGCCGGGCTATGTGTCACCGGCAACCGGCGAGCTGGAGTTCGGCGGGTGGATCTGGCGCTACGAGCTGACTCAGCTCGGTCCGGACGAGACCGAGGTCACACTCTCCTATGACTGGTCGGCGGTAGGGCCGGTGCCCCGCCAGCACATCGAGTTCCCGCCGTTCGCTCCAGACCATCTCGACAACTCGCTGAGCCACTTGGCCGCGATCGTTGCGCGCTGACGAGATGCGTGCCCGCTCATCCTCTGATGAGTGCGCTTGGACCAGCTAGTTCCCTCGACCCGGCCGTGCGTGCGCCAACCCCGGGTCGACGGCAACTTTGCCCCGGCTCGACGGGGACTTTGCCCCGGCTCGACGGGAACTTTGGCCCGGCTCGACGGGACTTTGGCCCGGGTCGGCGTCAGGGCTTGCCGACGTAGAAGTCGGTGACGGTGCCGGTCTCGGAGCCGAGGTCGGACCAGGGGACGGTGACGTCGAGGACCACGACGGCGCCCGGGGGAAAGCCGTGGAGCATCTCGGAGACGGCGGTGGGGTCGCCCTCGCCGTCGTCGAGGTAGTGGGCCAGGAAGGCCGCGGTGGGGTTGTGGCCGAGGAACAGGACGGTTTCGGCGTCCCCGGGCACCGCCTGGAGGACCTCCAGGGCCACCTCGGCGCTGCCGGTGAACACGGCGTCGTCGAAGGACACCTCACAGTCGGTGATGCCGGCCGCCTCGACGAGGGCGTCCCAGGTCTGCCGGGTGCGTACGGCGGAGGAGACGACGGCGTAGTCGGGCGTCACGCCCGTGTCGCGCAGGTGCGCACCGGCGTCCCGGGCACTGGCGAGACCCTTGTCCGTGAGCGTGCGCGCATGGTCGCTGGGCGCGAAGGGCTCAGCCTTCGCGTGCCTCATCACGATCAGGCGCCGCCGGTCACTCACAGCGCCAACTCTGGCACCCCGTAGGCTGCCCCGCATGCCGAACGGTCCAGTTGACAGTGAAGCCGAAGCCGACGGACATCGAGCTCACGCAGTGCCCGGACCGCTCATCGCGATCGGGGGTGCCGAGGACAAGTTGGGCCGTCGCACGGTGCTCAAGACGTTCGTCTCGCTGGCCGGTGGTGAGGACGCCAAGATCGCGGTGGTCCCGACCGCGAGCTCGCTGGGGCCAGAGGTCGTCGAGGTGTACGACGCACTCTTCCGCCGCCTCGGGGCGCGCGACGTGGTCGCGGCCCGGCCGGAGTCCCGCGAGGAGGCCGAGTCCCCCGAGCTCGTCGCGACGCTCGACGACGTGACCGGCATCTTCATGACCGGCGGCAACCAGCTCAAGCTCTCGGCCATCGTCAACGGCACCGCGTTCGGCGAGGCGATCAAGGCCGCCCACCGGCGGGGCGTCGTGGTCGGCGGCACCAGCGCGGGGGCCAGCATCCAGTCCTCGCACATGGTCGCGTTCGGCACCGGCGGCTCGACCCCCAAGCAGCGGATGACCCAGCTCGCCGCGGGCCTGGGCCTGATCCGCGACGTGGTCATCGACCAGCACTTCGGGCAGCGCAACCGCTACGGCCGGCTGCTGATGCTGGTCGCGCAGAGCCCGGGCCTGCTGGGCATCGGCGTCGACGAGGACACCGGCGCGGTCTTCACCGAGGAGGACGGCACCGAGATGATGCGGGTCGTCGGACGCGGTGTGGTCACCGTGTTCGACGGGCGCAACGTCGTCTCGAACGCCCACGAGGCCCGTCGTACGGCGCCGCTGCTCGCCTCCGGCGTGGTGATGCACGTGCTGCCCGCCGGGTCCGTCTTCAACCTCACCGAGAAGTCGCTGGTCAGGCAGGCCCCGGAGGTCGACCCGAGCGAGGCCGAGGAGCTCGCGGTTGCGGGACGCGACCTGAAGCGGTTGGCTCGTGACATCGCCGCGGGCGATGTGTCGCCAAGCGTCCTGAAGCGTCGACGCGCCCGCCAGACGTCCGAAGGAGACCGTCCTTGAGCACCCCCTCCCCCGACCTGTCGATCCTGGAGACACGTGTCTACCGCGGCGCGAACGTCTGGTCCTACGACAAGGCGATCCACCTGGTGGTCGACCTCGGATCGCTCGAGGAGTTCCCCACCAACACCCTGGGCGGCTTCACCGACAACCTGCTGCAGATGCTGCCCGGCCTTCGGGAGCACTCCTGCTCGCGCGGTCGCCGTGGTGGTTTCGTCGAGCGGCTCAACGAGGGCACCTGGCTCGGGCACGTCGCCGAGCACGCGGCCCTGGCGCTGCAGCAGGAGGTCGGCCACGACATCCGGCGCGGCAAGACCCGCTCGGTGAAGGGCCAGAAGGGCCGCTACAACATCATCTACGGGTACGTCGACGAGAACGTCGGCCTGGCCGCCGCCCGGCTCGCCGTACGCCTGATCAACCACCTGGTCCAGGCCGATCCCGAGTTCGACTGGGACAAGGAGCGCGAGGCCTTCATCCTGCGCGCCGAGCGCACCGCGTTCGGCCCCTCCACGCAGGCGATCCTCGACGAGGCGGTCTCCCGCGACATCCCGTGGATCCGGCTCAACCAGCACTCCCTGGTGCAGCTCGGGCAGGGCGTGCACGCGAAGCGCATCCGCGCCACGATGACCTCCGCGACGAGCGCGATCGCCGTCGATGTCGCCTCCGACAAGGACCTCACCACGCGGCTCCTCGGTGCGGCCGGCCTGCCGGTGCCCAAGCAGGAGTCGGTGCGTACGGCGGACCAGGCGGTCGCCGTGGCCGAGCGGATCGGCTTTCCCGTCGTGGTCAAGCCGCTGGACGGCAACCACGGCCGGGGCGTGTGCCTCGACCTGCAGGACGCGGACGACGTGCGCGAGGCCTTCCCGGTCGCCAAGGACCAGTCCCGTCGCGGCTGGGTGATCGTCGAGTCCTACATCACCGGGCGCGACTACCGGTGCCTGATCATCGACGGCCGGCTGGCCGCGGTGGCCGAGCGCGTGCCGGCGCACGTCGTCGGTGACGGCCAGACCTCCATCGAGGACCTCGTCGAGCTCACCAACGCCGACCCGCGGCGCGGTGTCGGCCACGAGAAGGTGCTGACCCGGATCAAGGTCGACGACGCGGCCGTCGGGCTGCTGGCGGACCAGGGCTACAAGCTCGGCGACGTCCCGCCGGCCGGCGAGATGGTGAAGCTGACCCTGACCGGCAACATGTCGACGGGCGGCATCTCCATCGACCGGACCTTCGAGGCGCACCCGGAGAACGTCGAGATCGCCGAGGAGGCGGCCCGGATGGTCGGGCTCGACATCGCCGGCATCGACTTCATCTGCCCCGACATCACCGAGCCGGTCCGCGAGACGGGTGGCGCGATCTGCGAGGTCAACGCGGCGCCCGGTTTCCGGATGCACACCCACCCGACCATCGGCGAGCCGCAGTTCATCTCCAAGCCGGTGGTCGACATGCTGTTCCCGCCGGGGGCGCCGAGCCGGATCCCGATCGTGGCCGTCACCGGCACCAACGGCAAGACCACGACCTCGCGGATGATCTCGCACATCTTCAAGGGCATGGGCCGCAAGGTCGGCATGACCTCCACCGACGGCGTCGTCATCGACGAGCGCCTGGTGATCCGGGCCGACGCGTCCGGGCCGAAGTCCGCCCGGATGGTGCTGCAGAACCCCCGCGTCGACTTCGCGGTCTTCGAGGTCGCGCGCGGCGGCATCCTGCGCGAGGGCCTCGGCTACGAGCGCAACGACGTCGCCGTGGTGCTCAACGTGCAGCCCGACCACCTCGGCCTGCGTGGCATCGACACCGTCGAGCAGCTCGCCGACGTGAAGGCCGTCCTCGTCGAGGCTGTGCCGCGTGACGGGCACGCCGTCCTCAACGCCGACGACCCGCTGGTCCGCGAGATGCGTCGCCGCTGCTCGGGGCAGGTGGTGTGGTTCTCGATGGCCGAGCCGGGCACCGAGGCGCGCGACATGATCGACGCGCACTGCCGTCGTGGCGGCAAGGCGCTCGTCGTCGAGCCCAGCGACCGCGGCGAGATGATCGTCGTCAAGCACGGCCGCCGGGAGATGCAGCTCGCCTGGACCCACCTGCTGCCGGCCACGTTCGGAGGCCGGGCCCGGATGAACGTGCAGAACTCCCTGGCCGCTGCGGCCGCCGCGTTCGCCGCCGGTGCCCCGCTGCACGACATCCGGCAGGGCCTGCGGACCTTCTCGACGAGCTACTACCTCTCCCCCGGCCGGCTCAACGAGGTCGAGGTCAACGGCGTTCAGGTCATCGTCGACTACTGCCACAACGCACCGGGCATGCGGATGCTCGGCGACTTCGTGGACCGGGTCGGCGAGAGCATGGCCACCACCAGCGAGCTCGGCCGGCCGTCCCGCATCGGCGTCATCGCCACCGCCGGCGACCGCCGCGACGACGACATGCGCGAGCTCGGCGCCGTCGCGGCCCAGCACTTCGACGTGGTGGTGGTCCGCGAGGACGTGTCGCTGCGCGGCCGGTCCCGGGGCGAGACGGCGGAGCTGGTCGCCGAGGGCGTGCGCGCGGCCCGTGCCGAGGGTGCCCGCTGCAAGCAGCTGGAGATCGTGATCGACGAGATCGAGGCGCTCCGGCACGCAATGTCTCGGGCCAACGCCGGCGACCTGGTCGTGCTCTGCGTCGACAAGCACCCGATGGTGATGGCCGAGCTGGAGAACTGGTCCAACCAGGCCCAGGCGGGCTCGGGTACGACGGACGGGCCGGTCGGCGACCCGGACTTCAAGCCGGCGGCGGCACCCGAACAGCCGTAGCCGGGTGGCGGGGGCGAGGCGACACGTGCCCGGGGTCGTTGCGCGCCTCGGCGCCGTCCTGCTGGTGGCGTTCGTTGCCCTGCCGCTGTGGGTCGTGGTCGTGCTCAGCCTCGACCCGGTCGCCGGCGGCGGGGACAACGTCGGCCTGTGGCCGCGGCGGGTCTCGCTGGACAACTACCGGTTGCTGACCTCGTCGATCTACGGCTTCTACAACGCGCTCTCGCACAGCCTGATCGTGTCAGGAGCCACCACCGTGGTCAGCCTGCTGGTGGCGATCCCCGCCGCCTACGCGCTGGGCCGGCTGCAGGTGCCCGGGCAGGCCCGCATCCTGGCCGCACTGATCGGCCTGGCGTTCTTCCCGGGCATCGTGATCGAGCTGCCGCTGGGCATCCTGTTCGCCGGCAACGGCCTCCTCGACACGCTGCAGGGGATGGCGATCGCACAGCTGAGCTTCACGGTCCCGCTGGCCGTGTGGTTCCTGGCCTACGCGTTCCGGGCCGTCCCGCGCGAGGTCGAGGAAGCCGCGCTCATGGACGGCGCCGGCGTCGTCGCCCGGATCACCCGGGTGATCCTGCCGATGGCGCGCGCGGGCCTGGCGGGTACGACGGTGCTCGTGTTCGTCGCGTCCTGGAACGACTTCGTGTTCAGCGGCAACCTGAACCGCAGCCGTCGCAGCGAGACGCTGCCGGTGATGATCTCGAAGCTGCCCGACATCGGCTTCCTGGGCGGTCAGATGGCGGCCGCCGTGCTGATCTCGCTCCCGGTGATCCTCGTGGTCGCGGTGCTGCTGCGGTGGCTCGCCGGCCGAGGCGACCGTTAGGGCATCGCCACAGGACGCGGGTGGATGCTGCCGACCGGCACAGCCGGTGTTGCCCGGGGTTGGCGTGGGCGTCTTGCTGGTGACCATCCTCGTGTGGGCGAGGTTCTCACGGGGTGTGTCCCTATTGCCCGGCAGTTGAGTCGGCGCTCGGGTATCGGCTAGTCGTTGGCGCGAATGGTGAGTGCGGCGGCGTTCGGTGCGCCCAGGATGGTCCCGGTGCTCGGGGACCGCAGGGTCAGCTGGACCGTCTCGGCCTTCTCCTTGCGTCGGTCGTTGAGGACCTTGACGTAGAAGGCCTTGCGGACCTGGCCGGGTGCGAAGTGCAGGGTTCCGGAAGTGGAGTGGAAGTCCTTGCCGGCCACCGCGGTGAGCCCGCGGGTCGCGTAGTGCACGGACACGGCCCGGTTGCGGTTGCCGGCCCGGACCACGGTGACCTTGACCCGGGCTGCGCGCTCGCGGGTGGAGTACTGCGTGGTGCCGAACGTGAACGCGGGCGCGGTGGTGGTGCGCAGTGCCCAGGCGGTCGCTCGACCGTCACGTTGTTGGTCGTCGCCGGACCCGGAGACGGTGAGGTAGGAGGTGCCGACCGCGACGCTCCCGTCGACCACGATGCCGGGCATGTCGTTGCTGCCGACCTGGCCCAGGTCGGCCATCCGGCGGGTGCCGGCGAGGTCGTAGGCGAACGCACGGGGCTGGTGGTCACCGGCGCGGTAGGCCACGCCGACGATGTAGCGGCCGCTGATCGAGTTCGCTCTGCTGGTGCCGCCGATCGGGGCGCCGAGGTCCTGCATCCGGGGGCTGGCCGAGCGCAGGTCGTAGGCGAAGGCGCGGGTGGCGTGCCCGGCGGTCTGCGCAAACCCGACCACCACCCCGGCGTCGACGTCGTCGGCGCCCGAGCTCGCGCCGCCCAGGGCGCCCAGGTCCTTGCGCGCGGGGCTGGCGGCGGCCAAATCGTAGGCCCAGGCGTGCGACGGGCCAGCGGCCGTCTGGTAGCTGCCGACCACGACGCCCTCGTCCACCGCGGTCGGGAAGCCCGAGCCGAGGTCCCGCATCACCGGAACGGCAGCCCGCAGGTCATAGGCGAACGTGTGGTTGCCCGCGGTGGGGTCGGCGGTGGAGGACCGGCCGACCACGATGCCGGCGTCCACGGCGTCGGCGTGGCTGTCGGCACCGCCGAGGGTGCCCAGGTCACGCATCGCACCGGCCGACAGGTCGTAGGCGAACGCGTGCTCAAAGCCGGCCGCGGTCAGCGAGGTGCCGACCACGACTCCGTCCGAGACCGCGATCGCGCTGCTGGTCGCGCCGCCGAGCGTGCCGAGGTCACGGATCGCGCCGGTGGCCACGTCGTAGGCGAACGCGTGCTTGTTCTCGGAGGCGGTGTGTCCGGTGCCGACGACGGTCCCGTGGTCGATGTCGACCGGGGTCGTCCCGAACTTCCCGCCCAGGGTGCCCAGCGCACGCCGGGTGCGGGTGCTGCGGTCGTAGACGAACGACGAGCCCGTGCTACCGGTGGCGGCGCAGACCACCCAACGGCCCTCGACCGCGACGGCGTCGCTGTAGCGGGTGCCCAGCGTCCCGAGGTCGACCTTGGTCGCCGTCAGGGTCCGAGCCGGAGGCGTCGAGGCGCGCGGTCGCGGCGGGCAGCTGAACGGCGAGCGAGGCGACGGTCACGAGGGCCAGCACCCCCAACGACACGGTTCGACGGCGTGCTGACGGGTTTGCGCTCATGGTTGGATCCCCCGAGAGTGTTGGCGCCCGCGAGTCGGTGCGCTCGAGACAATGCTGGTCAGAGTAGAGGACCGTTGCGTCGCCTGGCCGTCAATCGCCAGGATGTCAGGGTCAAGGAGTGAGTCTCGGCATGCCCGAACACCCGCAAGCCAGATCCGGGGTTGCGTGTCGTGGTTGCCCGCTCATGTGCGCTGTCACCGCGCGGACGCTGTCGGTGGCTACCCGACCCCGAGTGGTGGCGTTCGTTCGGGTTCCTGGCGCACAAACAGCCTCTCAGACCCCGCATCTCACCGTTGATGACACTCGACCTCGACGCGAATGCAGGCGTTACAGGGGTGCACCAATCCGTCTTGACTCGATCAGGCGGATCACGTCCAGCTGGATTCCGTACGGCGACTCGGTGATCGTTCGCCACTCTGCGCGGAGACCGGTGGTGGGTCGTCGTGATCGACGACGTTCTCGATGTGCCGCTCGGCCCCGGTGGCGGTCCGCCCAGTCGCGGCACCGCCGCGGTGTCCATCGATCCGGACACCTTCGAGTGGACCTACGAGAGGGTCCTCCGATCCGCGCTTCGGACGACGTCCACGCGCACCTCACCACCCGGCCAGTCGTCGCTACAACCGCGCTGACTCGGGAGACAGGCCTAGGTGAGCACGATCCACTGCCGTCCGTCGACGAGCTCCCGGGCGGTGTCGAGATGACCGGCGTGGCAGGCGGTCTCGGTGACGACGTGCATGGCGATCTCGCGCAGGTCGTCCATCCGCCAGTCGCCGAAGTAGTCCGGCCACCAGCGCGGCGGTGCGGCGAGGTCGGTCGCGGCGAGCACAGCGTCGGACCGCTCGCACTCGCGCCGGTAGAGGTCGAGCACCACCGCGGTGGGTGTGCCCGGGTCGACCAGCCAGGCGTTCTCGGTCACCGGGTCGTCGCTGTCGAGCTGCTCGCCGGCCACCACCCGGCGGAACCAGAACTGCTCGACGTCGAGCGCGAGGTGCTGCACCAGGCCCAGGCAGGACCAGCCCGACGGGAGGATCGGCCGGCGCAGGTCCTCGTCGGACAGCCCCTCGAGGATCCCGAGCACGTGCCGCCGGCCCTGACCGAGGTAGTCGCGGAGCACGCCCTTGGGGTCGCTCACGCCCGTGCCGCCCTCACCTTGGCCCGCAGCGTCTCGGGAGTGTCGGTCGTGAAGCCCTGGCCGGCCAGCCAGTCGTAGACACCCTGCCGGTCCTCGTGGCACATCAGGCCGACCACGTCACCGGGCTCGGCCTGCTTGACCAGCTGCTCGAGCCCCCCGACCTCGGTCGGGTAGGACGGCAGGTCGTCCACCCCGACGCGTGCCGCGCCGGTGCGGAACAGGACATCGAGCTCGTCCGTCGTACGCCCGCGGAGGTAGCGCGCCTTGTGCGCGATGACGGCGAGGTCCGCGCCACGGGCGCCCATCTCGCCGAGCTGCTCGACGAGCTCGTCCTGCCGGTCCCCGACGGCGCCGAGCCCGAGCAGCAGCCGGGCTCCCGGGCGGCGGACGCCGTTCATGATCTCCAGCAGCGCCTCGAGCCCCGCCTCGTTGTGGGCGAGGTCGATGACCACGCTGACGTCGTCACGGGTGAAGAAGTTCATCCGACCCGGGTTGTGCGCGGGATCCGGGGCGAAGGTCCGCAGCCCCTCGACGACGTCCTGGCGTGGCAGACCGACCGCAAGGGCGGCCGAGGCCGCGCCCAGGGCGTTCTCGACGTTGAACCGGGACAGCCCGGCCAGCGTCATCGGCACGTCGACGACCTCGATGAGCGGGTCGGCGTCGGAGTCGGGTGTCAGGACCGCGATCCAGCCGTCGATGACGGTGGTCGCCCGGCCGCCGTCGGAGAGGGTCTCGCGGACCGCCGGCGAGTCGGGGTCGCGGGAGAACACCCACGGCTTGGCCTTGATCGACGTGCGCGTGGCGTAGACCCGGGGGTCGTCGGCGTTGAGGACGGCCCAGCCGCCCGGCTTGGTGATGCGGACGACGACGCCCTTCACCTCGGCGAGCTGGTCGAGAGTGTCGATGCCGTGCAGGCCCAGGTGGTCGGCGGAGACGTTGGTGAACACCGAGACGTCGTTGTGGGTCAGGCCGATGCCCTTGAGCAGGATGCCGCCGCGGGCCGTCTCGGTCACCGCCAGCTGCACCTGCTTGTGCGCCAGCACCCGGCCCGCCCCGGACGGGCCGGAGTAGTCGCCGGGCTCGACCAGCTCACCGTCGATGTAGATGCCGTCGGTGCTGGACCAGCCGACGTGCAGTCCGTGCGTGCGGGCGATGTGCGCCACCATCCGCGAGGTCGTGGTCTTGCCGTTGGTGCCGGTCACCGCGACGATCGGCACCCGCGGACGCAGCGTCGTCGGCCCCGGGCCGGGCTCGGCCTGGCTCACCGCCTGCGCTGCGGTGGACACCAGGTCCTCCAGGTCGGGCGACGGCAGCGCGTCGAGGACGCCCGCCACCGCGTGCCCGAGCGCCTGCGCCCGGGTGCGGTTGCGCCAGGGGTAGGCGACCACGATGCGGTGCACGTCGTTGGTCGGACGCACGCGTACGGCGAGCCTGGTCGCCCCGGCCTCGCCGGCGATCTGACGCACCAGCCGGCCGATCGCCCGGGCGGCGAACCGTTGCCGGAAGCCACTGCCGGGGCCCCCGGGACGGGCTCGCCGGAGCCCGATGCGGGACGCGAAGCGGAGGGCGACGTCCTCGGGAGCGTCGATCAGCTGGGTGAGGTCCAACGTCAGCTTGATAGCCGCGCGCGGGAAGTAGAGGTTCGGCCCTTCGAGGACCCGGAGCTCGACGAGTGCGGTGGTCACCCCGTGACGTTACCGAACGCCGGTCTCAGGCGCCCATCGCGTGGTAGCCGCCGTCCACGTGCACGATCTCGCCGGTCGTCGCGGGGAAGAAGTCGCTGAGCAGGGCGACGACCGCGCGGGCCGTCGGCTCGGTGTCCTTCTCGTCCCAGCCGAGCGGCGAGCGGTCGCTCCACATCGCCTCCAGCCCCTCGAAGCCCGGGATCGCCTTGGCAGCCAGGGTCTTGAGCGGACCCGCGGACACCAGGTTGACGCGCACGCCCTTCGGGCCGAGGTCACGGGCGAGGTACCGCGAGCACGACTCCAGGCCGGCCTTGGCCACGCCCATCCAGTCGTACGCCGGCCAGGCCACGGTCGCGTCGAAGGTCATCCCGACCACCGAGCCGCCCGAGCTCATCAGCGGCAGGCACGCGGTGGACAGGGACTTCAGCGAGTAGGCGGACACCTGGACGGCCTGCGCCACGTCCTCCCACGGGCCGTCGAGGAACTTGCCGCCGAGCAGCGTCTCGGGGTTGCCGTACGCCACGGAGTGCACCACCCCGTCGAGCCCGTCGACGTGCTCACGGACGAGGTCGGGCAGCCGGTCGAGGTGCTCCTGGTCGGTGACGTCGAGCTCGATCACCGGGGCCGGCTGGGGCAGCCGCCCGACGATGCGCTTGGTGATCCCCAGCGCGCGGCCGAAGTTCGAGACCAGGACGGTGGCGCCCTGCTCCTGCGCGATCCGTGCGACCGCGAACCCGATCGACGAGTCCATGGTGACGCCCGCGACGAGGATGCGCTTGCCCTCGAGAATGCCCATGCCGTCGTACTCCTTCGTCTGGTTCCTCTGGTGGGTGCGTGGTCTCGACAGGCTCGACCACCCGGGACTGTGCTCGCCCGCCGGTCAGTGGCCCATGCCGAGTCCGCCGTCGACGGGGATGACCGCGCCGGTGACGTAGGCGGCGCCGTCGGAGGCGATCCACTGCACGACTGAGGCGACCTCCTCCGTGGTGGCGTAGCGACCGAGCGGGATCTGCTCCTTGTACTTCGCCTTCGTCTCCTCCGGGAGCACGTCGGTCATCTCGGTCTCCACGAAGCCGGGAGCCACGACGTTCGCGGTGATGGAGCGGCTGCCGAGCTCCCGGGCCAGGGACCGGGCCATGCCGACGAGGCCGGCCTTGCTCGCCGCGTAGTTGACCTGCCCGGCGGAGCCGAGGAGCGCGACGACCGAGGAGATGAACACCAGCCGCCCGCGGCGCAGCCGGAGCATGCCCTTGGCGGCGCGCTTGGCGACCCGGAAGGAGCCGGTCAGGTTGGTCTCGATGACCTTCGACCAGTCCTCCTCGCTCATCCGCAGCAGCAGGGTGTCCTGGGTGACGCCGGCGTTCGCGACGAGCACCTCGACCGGCCCGTGGGCGGCCTCGATCTCGGCGAACGCGGCTTCCACGGACGCGGGGTCGGTGACGTCGCACTTGACCGCGAGCACGCCCTTGGGCGGCTCGCCGCTGCGGTAGGTCACCGCGACCTGGTCGCCGTTGGCCACGAAGGCCTCCGCGATGGTCTTCCCGATCCCGCGGTTGCCGCCCGTGACGAGTACCGATCTGCTCATGCGCGAGACGCTATCGGCTACCCCCGGGTACGTGGAATCCACCGGACCTCAGGTCCTGGGGTGTCCGGGGCGTGCGTCGGCAAGGCCCGAGGAGCGAAGGCGGAGCGGGCTCCGTCGAGCGACGAGAACGCAGCCGCCGCGCGTCCAGGGCGCCCCAGGTCAGTCGTCCTCGAGGCGGAAGCCGAGCTTGAGGCCCACCTGGAAGTGCTCGACGGCGTCGTCCTTGACCTGGCCGCGCACCTGGGTGACCTCGAACCAGTCGAGGTGGCGCAGGGTGCGGGAGGCCCGCTCGATCCCGTTCCGGATGGCCTGGTCGATGCCGTCCGGCGAGGTGCCGACGATCTCGGTGACGCGGTACACGCGGTTGGACATGGGACTCCTCGATGTCGTGGTTCAGGTAGCGGTCCAGCCACCCGGTGCGATCGTAGGGCGCGGACGTACGGTGGAGGCATGGCCCGCAAGGAGCCGGAGGCTGTCCGGATCACGACTGCACCGCGCAGCCGTCGCGACGACATCGCCGGACGCCAGCGCCGCTACGTCATCTCCATGACGATCCGCACCGTCTGCTTCGTCCTTGCGGTGGTCAGCATCGGTCACTGGTTCATGTGGGTCTTCATCACCGCGTCCTTCGTGCTCCCCTACGTCGCGGTGATCCTGGCGAACGCCGGCGCTCCCACCGACCCGGAGCGCCTCGAGGAAGTCCTACCCGACCCGCAGCGCCGGGCGATCGAGGCCGGTCCAGACACGTGAGGGTCGCTCGGCGCGTATCTGACACCCTGTTGGATTTGGTGTGTGGCACGTGCAAGAATCCAGCCCGTAACGAGCTGCAGTCTCCCCCGTCTGAGTTCGTTCGTTGGCGCCGGACGACTTCCCCCGTGGTCGTCCGGCGCCGCTTCACTTATCCCGCGTCGCACCCGACCCGCACAGGTGTCTCCATGACGACTCCGCCGACCTGCTCCGCCAAGGGCTGCCATGCGGACGCGGCCTGGTCGCTGCTCTGGAACAACCCGAAGCTGCACACGCCCGACCGCCGCAAGACCTGGCTGGCGTGCGACGCCCACCGCCAGTCGCTCTCGGACTTCCTCGGCGCCCGCGGCTTCCTCCGCGACGTCGAGCCGCTGGCGCCGGATGCTGCGGCGGGCG
>CAVPRC010000015.1:0-11894 GCA_963707755.1 uncultured Actinomycetota bacterium
TCGTCATCACCCCCATGGGGTGAGCCGTCGGATGACAGGCAGCTCCGCGCGCAGGTGACGCGGCTCAGAGGCGCCCGGACGCCGGTCACTGAGGCGACGGCACGCGAGCTCCCTGCCTGTCGAGGTGGACGGGTGACTCGATGTCGTCGTAGACACGCACGGCCGCGAGGAGTCCGCCGGCATCACGTTCGTACACGCCGATGCCGGCCTGCGGGGGAGCTCGTGGGTGCCCCAACGGCTGCAGTTGAACTCGACGGCACAGCGGACGCCGTCATCGGTCACGGAGCAGGGTCGGAGGCCGATGCCGCCGCCCACGCTGAACTGTTCCGCGAAGAAGGAGCGCAGCTCCGCGGTGCCGTGGTGCGCGTCGAGCATCGGCAGCGACTCGCGGAAGTATCCGGTCTGCGTGAAGGCGTTCGCGGCAGCCTGCGCGTCACCCGCCGCGAGTGCGTCGAGGAAGCGGGAGACGACCGCGGGGAGACCGACCTCTCTCGGCTGAAGGATCGGTGAGCGCACGTGTCGTTGCCGGTCCACCGGCCACTGGCTGCAGTACGTCCGGAACACGACTGATCGATCGCCGGGAGACTCGGCGACCACGGCTACCGGCCAGTCGATGATGTCGGGCCCGTGCGACAGGTGGGCGAGGAGCTCTACGACGGCCCGTCCATCGACGCGGGTCGACGCGATCGTCTCGATCCGGGCGTGGTGCTCGGCCAGCCAGTCCTGGTTCCGCTTCACGAACGCCCTGAGCTGTCGGTGGCCGCTGACCCGGCCCGCGCGGGGGTCGTGCACCACCAGTTCGCCGGGCCAGACGGTTTCGAGCGCCTGCGCGTCGCCTTGCTGCAACGCGGCCAGGTACAGGGCGACGGGGTCAGCCTGTCCGGCGGCGCGCGACTGCTGACGAGCAAGCTGCACCGCGTTGACGAAGTCCGGGAACCAGGGCATCTCGACCCTCCGCTTCTGACCGGCCGACAGGTCTGTCGCTTCAGCGCGCGGCCGGCGCCGGCGCGGCGCGTCTGTTCCAGCCGTGGAACGCGGAGCGGTCGCCGGCGTCCCAGCGCTCTCGCAGCCCCGGGGCGCTGAGGTCCCAGTCGGGGCGGATCTCGCTCGTCACCGTCCGCAGGTCGCGCCAGAGGTCGTCGATCGAGGGGCGGCCCCAGAACCAGTAGCCGTTGTAGATGCTGTGGATGACGAGCCCGGGCTTGAGCACGAGCGTGTGCGGGATCATCGGGTCGTGGTCGGGGTCGGTGTACTCCTGGATGTCGAGGTCCTGCTGGACGATGCGCCCCGGGTCGGAGAGGAAGGGCCACTGGGCGCCGACCGAGGCGCGAAACTCCTGCAGCTCGTGATGCTCGTCGGTCGCGATCGTGGCCATCTGGGTGTACGCGACGGCCACCTTCGGGTAGAACGCGGCGAGCTCGAGGTGTTGCTGGTGCTCCTTCGGGCAGTAGTGGCCGCGGGCGAGCGTGAGGATCAGGGGGTCCTCGCCCTGGATCTCGCTGAGCCTTCTCAGAGCGCTGGTGTGGTCGGGCAGCTCGTAGTCGGGAAACGTGCCGCCGGGGGTGATGTCGGGACGCATGCTGGGCCTTGCTCCTGGTCGTGGGTGAAGGTCAGCCGGGGAGGAGGCTGCTGACGGCCGTCAGCGGCCGGGGAGTCGGGTCTTGATCTCCTGCAGCAGCCAGCCGTTGCCGTCCGGGTCGCTGAAGGCGGCGAACGAGCCGTAGTCGGGGCGGCCGGGGGCCGGACCGCTCAACCGTCCCTTCTCGTCGGCGTGGTGGAAGATCCCGGTGGCGTCGTGGAACGGTTCGCTGACGTCGACGCCGCGCTCGACCAGGTCGGCACGGGCCTGGTCGATGTCGCGGACCGACAGCTGCAGACCCTGGGACGAGCCGGGTGGGGCCGGACTGACCCCCTCCCCGAAGATGACCGAGCAGGCGGACCCCGGTGGGGTCACCTGCACCACCCGGTAGCCGTCGTCCACGGCGAGGTCGGCGTCGAGCCGCCAGCCCAGCGACTCGTAGAAGCGCTTCGCGCGATCGACGTCAGAGACCGGTACGACGACGACCTCGAGCCACATCTCACCGGCTTTCACCGGCGGGCTGAGGGTCGCGCTCTCGCTGCTGGCTTGGACGTTGCTCATCTCGACCTCCCTGGCAAACCCAGTTGGAGATGGTTCACACGCGGACCCGCGTGCGCCGTCCACGTCAGAACATGCCCGGTCACTTGCGCTGTCAAGGCGCGTCGGAGGCGGGAACAGTCTCGGTCTAGTCGCTCCCTCCGCCCGAGCGCACGAACGCGATCGTCATATCCCGTAGTGCCTGCATATTGCGGTGCAACGGCAGGATCGCGGCAGACGAGCGGGTCAGCGCACATCGGCGGCCATCGCCTTAGCGTGACGTGATGAGCACACCGCTACAGCTTCGACGCCACCCGGCGGCTCTCGCCCACGAGGCCGCCCGAGCACGAAGCATCCAGCTGCGGATCGCCGATGCAATCACGTCGTTCGCGGGCTCGATGTCATTCGTCTACATCCATGTCGCGCTGTTCGCCCTCTGGATGCTGCTCCTCGAACGAAAACCCTGGCCGACGCTCACCCTGGTGGTGTCGCTGGAAGCCATCTTCCTCTCCACGTTCGTGATGATCGGCCAGAACAGACAGTCCGCATTCCAGAAGGCCAAGGCCGACCATGACTTCCAGGAGCAAGAGCTCGAGCTCAAGACGAACACCGAGCTGACTCGCGAGATCCGAACTCTCCTGTCGCACCTGGAGGAGCGTCTGGAGGGCAGGACCTGACCGCCGGCGCGGAAACCAGCGGCCACACCACCACGACGCCCACCGTCCCGATCGGCGTGGTCATCAGCGCGGTGCGTGCTGCCGGTGCGGCAGTGTGGGTGTCGTAGTCCTGGACCTCGAGGGTGAACGGCACTGACGCCGCAGTCGTGACCGACAGACGACGTACTGTCACTGGCGCCCTGCGGACTCACGGCGCCTGGGCTGCCGCGCTGATGTAGTTGGCGCCCTGGCGGCGTGAGCGGACTCATCCCACGCTCGGGGCAGGGACGCATGATCGGCGCATTGCTGTCAGCGACTGCAGTCATCGAGGCCCTGACCTCTGCACGGCGGTGCTCGGTTCTGGCCGTAGACGCACGAAAGCCCAGGTCAACGGGGGATATGACCTGGGCTTTCGCTAGCGCGCCTGAAGGGATTCGAACCCCTAACCTTCTGATCCGTAGTCAGATGCTCTATCCGTTGAGCTACAGGCGCCGGAACCTCGGACACTTTAGCCTGCACCCCGCACGGGGGTGAAATCGCCTCAGGCCGATGCGGCGGACGTCACGAAAGTGCGGAGCAGGTCGACCAGGTCGCGCAGGTCCTTGCTGCCGGGGCCACCGAGCCTCTCGCTCATGATGGCGGCGCCGATCGGGACCACCTGCTCGACGACGCGGGCGGCGGCGGGCTGGAGACGCAGCAGGTAGGCGCGGCGGTCGAGGGGGTCGCGCTCGCGGGTGACCAGGCCGGCCTTCTCGAGGTGGTCGACCATCTGGACGACGGTGGCCGGGCTGACGTCGAGCAGCTGGCCGAGGTCGCCCTGGGTGATGGGACCGGCGGCGGCGAGGGCGCGCATGGTGCCGAAGTGGCGGGGCTCGATGCCGAGCGGGGCGAGCGCGGTGAGGAACTCCCGGTGCATGCGCTGGTGCGCGCGGGAGAGCAGGAAGCCGGTGCTGGTGCGCAGGGCGTCGGGTGTGCGCTCGTCGAGCTGCGAACCGATCAGCTTGGTGAGCAGCTCCTGGAGACGCGCCACCTGGGTGGGGGTGAAGTCGGCGGTGAGCCGCTGCTCGAGGCGTCGGACGTGCGGCGCCCACCGGCGTACGGCGGCCCGCCCGGCCGTCGTACGCGTCAGGGAGTAGGAGCGCCGGTCCGCGGGGTTGCGCACCCGCTCCACCAGGCCCTCGGTCTGCAGCGCCTCGGCCACCGAGGTCATGGTCGTGCCGCTGACGCCGCACATCCGGGCGAGGCTGCGCTGGGTCTGCGGCTCCTCGACGCCGAGGCAGAGCAGCGCCGCGTAGGCGTGGATGTCGGAGCGGCCGGGCAGGGTGGCGGCCACCTCGGTGAGGACGCGTGCCTGGGCCCGCCAGAGCAGGTGCCCGGCGTGGCTGTGGAGAGCGGCCCGAGCGGCGGCTCTTGCGGCCTCGTCCATGGCGGCTTACCGTACATCACATTACCGTTTACCAGTTGATGATTTAGTCCCTGAGAGTCGGGAGGCCTGATGGCCAGCAAGTGGTGGACCCTGATCGCGGTGTGCACGGGCGTGTTCATGCTGCTGCTCGACATCACGATCGTGAACGTCGCCCTGCCCGACATCCAGCGCGACCTCGACGCGTCCCTCTCTGACCTGCAGTGGGTGATCGACGCCTACGCGCTGACGCTGGCGGCGCTCCAGCTCACGGCCGGGTCGCTGGCCGACCGCTACGGCCGCAAGCGGCTGTTCGCGATCGGCACCGTCGTCTTCACGGTCGGGTCCTTCCTGTGCGGCATCGCCCCGACGGTGCAGTTCCTGTCGCTGGCGCGGGCCGGCCAGGGGATCGGCGGCGCGGTCATGTTCGCCACCGCGCTGGCCCTCCTGTCGAGCGCGTTCTCCGGCAAGGAGCGCGGCACCGCGTTCGCGTTCTTCGGTGCCACCACCGGCGTGGCCGTCGCGATCGGGCCGGTCCTCGGCGGCGTGCTGACCAGCGGGCTGTCGTGGAACTGGATCTTCTTCGTGAACATCCCGATCTGCGTGTTCGCGCTGGCCGTGACGCTCACCAAGGTCGAGGAGAACCGCGACCCGCACCCGGGCCGGCTCGACCTGGTCGGGTTCCTGACCTTCAGCTCCGGGCTCGGCCTGCTGGTGCTCGCGCTGATCCGCGGCGGCGTCGACGGGTGGGGCGACTCCCTGGTCCTCAGCTGCTTCGTGGCGAGCGCCGTGCTGCTGGTGGCGTTCGTGGTCAGCCAGGTCGCGCAGGAGTCGCCGATGTTCGACCTCGGGCTGCTCCGCAAGCCCACCTTCGTCGGCGGCCTGGTGGCCGCCGTCGGGGTGTCGGCGTCGGTGTTCTCACTGCTGACCTATCTCGTGATCTACGTGCAGAACGTGCTCGGCTACTCCGCCGTCGAGGCGGGCGTGCGCTTCCTCTTCCTCTCCGGCATGTCCTTCGTGGCCGCGATCGTCGCGGGCCGGCTGACCAGCCACGTGCCGACGAAGTGGCTGATCGCGCCCGGCTTCTTCGTGGCCACGGTCGGGCTGTGGCTGCTGCGTGGCATCACCGTCGACTCCGAGTGGACGCACCTCATCCCGGGTCTGATCGTCGCGGGCCTCGGCATCGGGCTGATCAACGTGCCGCTCGCCTCGACGGCCGTGGGCGTCGTACGCCCGGAGCGGGCCGGCATGGCGTCGGGGGTGAACTCGACCTTCCGCCAGGTCGGCATCGCCACCGGCATCGCGGCCCTGGGCTCGATCTTCGCCCACCGGGTCACCGACGGGATCGTGAGCGCGCTGGCGAGTACGCCGGCCGCGAGCCGGGCCGACCAGGTCGCCGAGGCCGTGACGAACGGGCAGATCAAGGCGGTCCTCGCGCAGGCCCCGGCCTCCGCGCGGGGGACGATCGCGCAGGCGGCGACGGGCAGCTTCGTCGACGCGCTCAACCACATCACCACGATCGCGGCGGTCATCGCGCTGGTCGCGGGGGTGCTGTGCCTGGTGCTGATCCGGGCCAAGGACTTCGAGGGCCACCACGGTGCCGGGCCGGCGCCGCGGCCGGAGGGCGACGTGGCTCAGGAGACCAGCAGCCGGATCCCCACCGCGTAGCCGAACACCACGACGAGGACCCGGAACACCGTCGGTGGCAGCCGGCGTCCGAGGTGGGCGCCGAGCCAGCCGCCGACCACCGAGCCCACCGCCAGCAGGCCGACCACGGTCCAGTCGAGCGGTGCGAAGAACACGAACACCACCGTCGCGGCGAGGTTCGCGGACAGCACCGCGACGTTCTTGAGGCCGTTGACGGCGCGGAGGTCCACGTCGAGCCCGAGCGCGAGGAACGCGACCAGCAGCACCCCCTGCGCGGCGCCGAAGTAGCCGCCGTAGACCCCGACCACGGTCGACAGCCCGGTGAGGCCGGGGCCCATGCGCTCCCGGTAGGACAGGACGACGCCGCGGCTGGCCGCCCGGCGCTTCACCGCCGCGGAGATCAGGGGGCCGAGGCCGACGAGCGTCGCCGACACCAGCACCAGGAACGGCACCACGGCGTCGAACGCGCCGGGTGGCAGCGCGAGCAGCAGCGCGCCGCCGAGCAGCGCCCCGACCGCGCTGGTGATCGCCACCCGGACGACGAGGTGCCGGTGGCCGGCCAGCTCGCGGCGGAAGCCGAAGGCGCCGGTCAGCCCGCCGGGGATGAGTCCGACGTTGTTGCAGACGTTCGCGACGAGCGGTGACAGGCCGGTGCTGATGAGGATCGGGAAGCTCACCAGGGAGCCCGCCCCGACCGCGGTGAGCACGAAGCCGGCCCCGAACCCGGCCGCGAGCACGGCCAGCACGAACGACAGGTCCACGCCGCCGCCCGTCAGCCGCGGAGCAGCGCGACGTCGCTGACCCGCTCGACGTGGTCGGTCATGGCCGCGGTGGCACCGGCGGCGTCCCGGTCGCGGATGGCTGCGGCGATCCGGCGGTGCCCGGCCAGCGACTCGACCGGCCGGTCCGGCTGGGAGAGCGACTCGATCCGGGTCTCCTTGACCAGGTCGCTGATCTGGCTCATCAGCCGCTGCAGGAGTGCGGAGTGCCCGGCCGTCGTGACCGCGGCGTGGAGCAGCTCGTCGCCCGTGACCCCACGGCCGCCGGCCTCGATGTCTGTGGCCATCACCGCGAGCGCCTCGTCGATACGGGCGAGGTCCTCCTCGGTCCGGCGTACGGCGGCCAGCCCGGCCAGCTTGGACTCGAGCGCCTCCCGGGCCTCGATGATGTCGGGGAGCCGCTGCGCGTGCCGGCGCAGGGCCTCGACCACCTTCGACGCACCGGAGGACTCGACGAGCACCGCGCCGTCGCCGTGCCGGACCGCGACCACGCCGACGACCTCCATCGCCACCAGCGCCTGGCTGACCGTGGCGCGGCTGACCCCGAGGCGGGTGGCCAGCTCGCGCTCGGGCGGCAGCCGGTCGCCGACCTGCAGGCCGGACTCGCGGACCCAGTCGAGGATCTGCTGCGCGACCTGCTCGTAGAGCCGCGGCCGCGTCACCGGGCGCAGCGGGATCGTCGGTCGGTCGGCGGGCGTCACCCTCCCAGTCTATTAACGGCGTGCCCGGTGGCCTATTGGCCAGGCCACTGCACCAGGTGACCCGGCATGTACTCCCTCGGCCGCGCCGAGAAGGGCATCAGCGGCGACCTGATCCACACCCTGGTCGGCGTCACCTACCTGTTCGCGATCGCCAGGAACAACGGCACCGTGGACCTGATCGCGCGCAAGGCGGTGCAGGCCGTCGGCGGACGCGTCGTGCTGATCCCGTGGGTGATGTTCGGGGTGACCGGCTGGGTTTCGCCGGCCGCTACAAGATCAACCCGCTGCTGACGGGCCTGTTCGTCGTGCACGGCGCCCGGGCCGGCGGCTACTCGCCGGTCGCGGCCCTGGCGGTATCCTCGACGATCGTGGACGTGAGCCCGTTCTCCACCAACGGCGCGCTGATGCTCGCGAACCGGCCGGACACCGTCTCCGAGGAGAAGCTCCTACCAGCAGATCCTGGGCTGCTCGGCGGTCGTCGTGGCCGTCGGCCCGCTGCTCGTCTGGGCCGCGGTCGTCCTGCCGGGCTGGGGCGCATGACCCGCGGGCCCCTCGACGGGATCCTCGTCGTCGACCTGTCCCGGGCGCTGGCCGGTCCGCACGCCACGATGATGCTCGGCGACCTGGGGGCGCGCGTGGTCAAGGTCGAGGTGCCCGGGTCGGGCGACGACACCCGCGGCTGGGGACCGCCGTTCGTCAGCCCGCCCGGCGAGGAGACGGTCCGCGAGTCGACGTACTTCCTGTCGGCGAACCGCAACAAGGAGTCGGTCACCCTCGACCTCAAGACCGACGACGACCGGGCGGTGCTGCTCGACCTCGTCCGCCGCGCGGACGTGCTGGTCGAGAACTTCCGCACCGGTGTCCTCGACCGGCTCGGGCTCGGCTTCGAGACGCTCCAGGAGCTCAACCCGCGCCTGGTCGTCCTCTCGATCACGGGCTTCGGCCACGACGGCCCCGAGGGCGGTCGCGCCGGCTACGACCAGATCGCGCAGGGCGAGGCCGGCCTGATGTCCTTCACCGGGTCCGGACCCGACGACCCGCAGAAGGTCGGGGTGCCGATCTCCGACCTGCTGGCCGGCATGTACGGCGCGTACGGCGTCCTGGCCGCCCTGCTGGAGCGGGAGCGGACCGGCGAGGGGACGGTCGTGCGCACGTCGCTGCTGGCCGCGACCGTCGGGGTGCACGCCTACCAGGGCACCCGGTGGACCGTGGCCGGGGAGGTGGGCCGCGCACAGGGCAACCACCACCCGTCCATCGCGCCCTACGGCCTGTTCCACTGCGCCGACGGCACCGTGCAGATCGCGCTCGGCAGCGAGAACCTCTGGCGGCGCTTCTGCGCCGGATTCGACCTCGACCCCGACACCGAGGGGCTGGCGACCAACTCCGAGCGGGTCGCCCACCGGGAGCGGGCCATCGCGTTCGTGGAGGAGGCCTTCGCGGACTGGCAGGCCGGGCCGCTGCTCGCCCGTCTCGCCGAGGTCGGTGTGCCGGCGGGCAAGGTGCGGTCGGTCGACGAGGTCTACGCCTGGGACCAGGTGGCCAGCCAGGGCCTGCAGATCGACGTCGAGCACGCCACGCTCGGCCGGCTCACGCTGCCCGGTCCGCCGCTCCGGTTCTTCGACCGGCAGGGGAGCGAGGTGACCCGCGACCGGCACGACGCGCCCCCGACGCTCGACGAGCACGGGGACGCCGTGCGGCAGTGGCTCAGAGAGCCTGCCTCGCCTTCCGGGCCCGACGACGGTCGCTGACCAGCGCGAGCGTGTTCAGTGCGGCCCAGCCGAAGGTCACGCCGAGCACCTTCTGCCGGGTCGCGTCGTCCTTGGCCCGGGTGGCCAGGATCAGGCCGTCCGAGATGTCACAGGCGATCCGGATGGCCATCGCGGCGGAGATCGTCTTCTCGGAGCGGCCGAGCAGGCCGACCGTGCTGATGGTCAGGTCGCGGGCGCCGTACGTCGTGGCGAGCAGGTCGTAGTCGTCGGCGTGCTTCGGGTCCACGGCGTCGCCGAGGTGCCGCGGGTTGGCCAGCGCGTAGACGCCGTAGGTGGCGGTGGCGGTGGACATCAGGCGGCTCAGGGGGAAGCTCATTCCTTCTACCTACCCGAAGCGGTCGGGCTCATCCCACCGGCTGGTAGGGCGTCAGCGTGAGCAGGTGCACGGTGTCGTTGCGGCAGCCGGTGCTGCCCTGGGCGACGTAGACCGCGTGCGTCTCGTTCGGCGGGTAGACCCGGAAGCCCTCGGCCGGCGCGGGGTCGCACTTCGACGCCGAGTAGTTGTCGGCGTTCGTGACGCGCAGCGTCGCCGCGGCCCGGCCGTCCGGCTGCAGGGTGATCGCCCGCACCTTGCCGGGCTCGGTCCGGTCCGCGGGTGCGCCGATCTGCGTGCCGTTGCCGTCACCGACCAGCGAGACGCCGCCGAACCCGCCGGTGCGGCACACGTGGCCGGAGGTGTTGGTGAGGGTGAGGTCGTAGTACGTCGACCCGGCCGCCCCCTCGCCGCCCGTCAGCGCGACGCGGAGGTCCTTCGACGTGCAGCGGGCCGGGCCGGTGGGCGTCGGGGCCGCGCTCGACGAGGAGGCCGTGTGCTTCGTCGCGGCCTGCGAGTGCGTGCTCGTCGGCGGCGACGTCGTGCCCGCCGAGGTGTTGGACGGGGAGCCGCCGCATCCCGCGATCACGGCCAGGCCGGCGGTCACGGCGAGCAGCCGCAGTGTGTGCATGCGTCCAGTATTCGACACGTCACAGCCGGAACACCGCGTCAGGCCGGGCGTGTTGGGTACCACGAACGACGAGCCGTCCGCGACACAGAAGGAGTCCCATGTCCGTCGTACCGAACCTCACCCTCAACAACGGCGTCGAGATCCCGCAGCTCGGCTTCGGGGTGTTCCAGATCGACCCGAAGGAGACCAAGGACGCGACGCTCGCGGCCCTCGAGGTCGGCTACCGGCACATCGACACCGCCGAGATGTACGGCAACGAGAAGGAGGTCGGCGAGGCCGTCCGCGCCTCCGGCATCGACCGCGACGACGTCTTCGTCACCAGCAAGCTCAACAACAGCTTCCACGCGTACGACGACGCGCTGGCCGCCTTCGACCAGACGCTGAAGGACCTCGACCTCGGGTACCTCGACCTGTTCCTCGTGCACTGGCCGCTGCCCACCGTCGGCGACTTCGTCGAGACCTGGAAGGCGATGGAGGAGATCTACGCCGGCGGCCGGGTCCGCGCGATCGGCGTCTCCAACTTCCAGCCGACCCACCTGCGCAGGATCCACGGCGAGACCAACGTGACGCCGGCCGTGAACCAGATCGAGGTGCATCCCTACCTCGCCAACGACGAGGTGCGCGCGTTCGACGCCGAGCACGGCATCGCCACCGAGGCCTGGTCACCGATCGCGCAGGGCAAGGTGCTCGACGACCCGACGATCGTGCGGATCGCGGAGAACCTCGGCAAGACACCCGCGCAGGTCACCCTGCGCTGGCACCTGCAGCGCGGCGACATCGTCTTCCCGAAGTCGGTGACCCGCTCGCGCGTGGAGGAGAACTTCGCGCTGTTCGACTTCGAGCTTCTCCGGCACCGACATGGACGACATCACCGGTCTCGACCGTGGGGAGCGCACCGGACCCGACCCGGACACGTTCGACTACGTGCCGAGCTGATCCCTGCCGCTGGTTGAGCTGGGCGGCTCGTTGGCTGAGGTGCCCGAGCCGCTCGGCGAGGGCCTCGAACCCCTGTGCCCGAGGCTGGGAGGTTGCGAGGCTCGCTCCGCTCGCACCTCAACCAGCGGTGACGACGACCTTCGTGCCGGTCGACGCGAAGTCCCAGACCCGGTCGGCCATCCGCCGGCTCAGCCGGATGCAGCCGTGCGACTCACGCTCGTCGGTGCCGAGCAGGTGGTCGGGGTGGATCTGGGCGAGCGTGGAGCGGTACTGCGGGATCTGGTGGAAGCCGACCCCGCACGGCGCGAACCGCGTGAAGTCGTGCAGCCGCAGGCGGCCGCTGGCGTCGGTGTTGTTGCGGATCTTCGCCGGCCGCCCGCACTTCGAGCCCGAGGAGTAGGTCCCCGGCCGGAGGTGGCGCGGGTTGTCGACGATCCCGCCCTGTGCCACCACGCTGCCGTCGGCGCGCACCAGCCACACGTAGTTCTGCCGCTGGCTGATCACGATGCGGCGTCCCGACGAGCCCCCGGGCACGGGCCGCTCGTCGCAGGACACCGGCGCATCGCCGTACATCCTGGTGCGCGTGCGGTCGCTCAGCCGGCCGGTCTGTGCCAAGTGGTTGGCGGCCTGGAAGCGGATCACCGCCGTCCGCGTCCACGTGCCGCCGTGCCCGTCGGCGGGGCCGGCGTTGCAGCCGAGCGCGTTCAGCCGGCGCTGGGCCTTCTGGAAGCCTTCGCTCGCGTGCCCGGGTGAGCCGACCAGGACGGTCGCCGTGAGGGCGAGCAGGACGACCGCGGTACGTCGGAGCGGGTGCATGGCGTCACCGTAGGGGAGGCCGCAGGCAGGCGCACTCCGCACGCGCCGTGGACGGTTCGCACGTGGAATGACGCGTGTGGAGCGTCCATAACCCCGCGTTACAGCGGATGGGGGGCGGCGCGTCAGTC
>CAVPRC010000016.1:0-38333 GCA_963707755.1 uncultured Actinomycetota bacterium
AGGATCAGGATCGACGGCGTGAGCAGCAGGTCGCGCCAGCTGTTCGAGCTGAACAGGAAGCTGGGGGTCTTGATCGTGGCGGCCGCGATGACGGCGAGCAGCACCAGCACGATCGCGATCTCGCGCGACCGGAGCACCGTGGTCACGGCGCGGCGCAGCGGTGACTGGCGGCTCGGGTTGACCAGCGCCAGCTCGGTCGCGGTGACCTCGTCGTGGCCGGAGTCGTGCTCGCCGTCCGGCGATGACGTCGGCTGGGTGGATGTCTGGCTCATCGCTGCGCCTCCAGGCTGCGGGTCGCCGCGTGCATGACGGACTCGGGCGTGGCCTCGGCCCGGGCGAGGTCGGCGGTGAGACGGCCCTCGCAGACCACGAGGACGCGGTCGGCCATGCCGAGCACCTCGGGGAGCTCGGAGGAGATCATCAGGATCGCCATGCCCTGACCGGCGAGGTCGGACAGCAGCCGGTGCACCTCGGCCTTGGTGCCGACGTCGATGCCGCGGGTGGGCTCGTCGATGATGAGCAGCTTCGGCTCGGTCGCCAGCCACTTGGCGATGACGACCTTCTGCTGGTTGCCGCCGCTCATGGTGGCGGCGTCCATGTCGAGGGCGCCGGTCTTCACCTCGAGGCGACCGGCCCAGGGACCGGCGGCGCGACTCTCGGCGCGGGCCGTCAGGAAGCCGGCCGTCGCCAGCGATGACCGGATGACCCCGGCGACGTTGCGTGCGACCGAGGCTCGCGTCACCAGACCCTGCTTGCGCCGGTCCTCGGGGACGAACGCCATGCCGGCACGGATCGCCGCCCGCGGGTCGTGCCCGGGTACGTCGCGGCCGTTCATCCGCACGCGACCGTCGGCGTACCCGTCCACACCGAACACCGCACGGGCGATCTCGCTGCGACCGGCCCCGACCAGCCCGGCGAGGCCGACGATCTCCCCGGCCCGGACCTCGAAGCTGACGTCGTGGAAGAGACCGGCCTGGGTGAGCCCGTCGACCTGGAGCACCGGCTCACCGAGCTCGGCCGGGGTCTTCGGGAACAGGTCGCCCACCTCGCGGCCGACCATCAGGGAGACCATCTGCTCGGGGGACGTGTCGGCGATGGTGTGCGTGGCGATGTAGGCGCCGTCACGCATCACGGTGACGGTGTCGCACAGGTCGAAGACCTCGTCGAAGCGGTGGCTGATGAAGACGAGGGCGCGGCCCTCGTCGCGCAGCGAGCGGGCGACGGCGAAGAGACGCTCGACCTCGACGCCGCTCAGCGCGGCCGTGGGCTCGTCCATGATGAGCAGCCGGGCGTCGAGGGAGATGGCCTTGGCGATCTCGACGACCTGCTGGTCGGCGATCGAGAGCCCCTGCGCGGGCCGACGCGGGTCGATGTGCACGCCGAGCCGCGCGAACAGCGACTCGGCCTCGGCGTACATGCGCGACCGGTCGATGCGTCGCCCGGCCCGGAGGGGCTGGCGTCCCATGAAGATGTTCTCGGTGACCGAGAGGTCGGGGAAGAGCGTCGGCTCCTGGTAGATCACCGCCACGCCGGCCTTCTTGGACTCGGCCGTCGAGCCGAAGTCGACGTCCTCCCCGCCGAGCCGGAAGACGCCCGCGTCCCGGCGGTGCACCCCGGCGACGATCTTGACCAGGGTGGACTTGCCGGCGCCGTTCTCCCCGACCAGAGCGTGGATCGAGCCGGGCTGGACGGTGAGGCTGCTGGAGCGCAGCGCGACGACCGGGCCGAAGGACTTGGCTACGTCCTCCAGCACCAGGGTCGCCCCCTGTGCCGACTCTGTCGCCATGCCGAGCCTCCGATTGAAAGGTTTCAATTCCTGAGCAGGAAGTTACGTGACCACCGCCACACCCGTCAACCACCTCCGGTCAAAGAGTTCGACGGACTCGCACCCGGTCCAGTCCGGAGACTCACGCCCACGCACAGGATGAGCACCGGATCGAGGGTTTCCGACCGGCCGGCGCCTGCTGCCGACGATCAAGCCGCTACCCTCCCCTTCCAGGTGTTGCACGTTTCAAAACGATGGCGCGAGGAGGGCCCGATGCGAGATCCACGGGACTCCGGCAACGGCAGCACCCGCTCGGCGGGCGTGAAGGACGTGGCCGCCCTGGCCGGCGTCTCCCTGGGCACGGTCTCCAACGTGCTGAACCGGCCCGACCGGGTCAGCGCCCGCACCCGGGAGCGGGTCGAGCGCGCGATGGCCGACCTCGGCTTCGTGCGCAACGAGTCCGCCCGCCAGCTGCGCGCCGGGCACAGCAGCACGGTGGCCTACGTCATGCTCGACGCCACCAACCCGTTCTTCACCGACGTGGCGCAAGGCATCGAGGACGCGGCCGAGCGCAGCGACCTGTCGTTGTTCATCTGCAACAGCGACAACCGGGCCGACCGGGAGCTGTCCTACCTGCGCCGGCTCGAGCAGCAGCGGGTCCAGGGCATCCTGATCACCCCGGTCAACCCCGACGACCCGAGCCTCGACGAGATCGCCCGGCACGGCACGCCGGTGGTCATCGTCGACCGGGTGCGCGACGTCGACACGCACTGCTCGGTCGCGGTCGACGACGTGCTCGGCGGGCGGCTGGCGGTCGAGCACCTCCTCGACCTCGGGCACCGGCGGATCGCCTTCGTGGGCGGCCCCCTGTCCATCGGCCAGGTCCGCGACCGGCTGGCCGGCGCGCGGGCCGCCATCGCGGACGCCGGCCTCTCCCCCGACGCGCTGGTCGCGGTCGGTGCGGACGCGCTGACAGTGGCCGAGGGGCGCGGCGCCGGTGAACGGATCGCCGGCATGCCGCGGGCGGCACGTCCCAGCGCGGCGTTCTGCGCCAACGACCTGCTCGCCCTCGGCCTGCTCCAGCAGTGCGTGTCGCTCGGCGTCCGGGTGCCGGCCGACCTCGCGATCGTGGGTTACGACGACATCGAGTTCGCGGCCGCCGCCGCGGTGCCGCTGACCTCGGTGCGCCAGCCCCGCCGCGCGCTCGGCAGGCAGGCGGCGGAGCTGCTGATCGAGGAGGCCAGCGACCCTGAGCACCGGCACCAGCAGGTGCTGTTCACCCCGGAGCTGGTGGTCCGCCGCTCGACGCTGGACACAGCGACCGGCTTCCCGGGCTCCCGCTGAGCCGCCGTACCCGCCGACTTGTCAGAGCGTAGGGCGGCTATAGCCGCCTCAGGGTCTGACAACTCAGGGGGCGAGCGCGTGCAGGAGCAGCGACGCGAGCTCGGCGTAGGCCTCGGAGTCGGTCATCTCGAGCCGCTCGAACAGCTCGCCACGCTGGATCTCGAACATCGTCGCCGCGGCCATCTCGCCGGCGAAGGCGGCGTGCACGGGACGGAAGGCGCCGGCGTCGATGCCCTCCGCGACCAGCGCCCGGATCCGGTCCGCGGCGGCCGCGGTGTTGCCCCGGTAGACCGCCGCGGCCGGCGCGAACCCGGTCAGGTCCTCCATGAACGCACGCGAGAGCGGGCGCAGCCGGTCGGCGACCGCCGAGAGGTACGCCGTGACGCGCGCCGCGGGGTCGTGCTCGCCGGCGACCCGGCCCTCGACCGCGTCGACGGCGGTCCGGAAGTACTGCTTGACCACCTCGACCACGAGGTCCTGCTTGGTGTCCGCGAGCGCGTAGAGCGTGGTCTTCGAGCAGTGCATCCGAAGCGCGATCTCGTCGAGCGTGAAGCCCGCGAACCCCTCGGCCGCCATCAGCGCGACCAGCCGGTCCAACAGGTCCAGCTGACGCCGGGTGCGCTGCGCACGGGCCATGTCCGCTCTCCTTCGACTCGCTCGGAACGATACTGTAGCCTGCTCCTCAGTATCGTTCTGATGATTCTCAACCCCTGGAGCCCCGCATGCCCGCCAGCCGCGTCCTGCCGACCGACGAGGCGACCGACCTCGTCCGCCTGGTCCGCGAGCTCGCCGACAAGGAGCTGCTCCCGCGAGTGGCCGAGGCCGAGCGGACCGAGACCTTCCCCCGCGACGTGTTCACGCTGCTCGGGCGTGCGGGGGTCCTCGGGCTCCCCTACCCCGAGGAGTACGGCGGCGGCGGACAGCCCTACGAGGTCTACCTGCAGGTGCTCGAGGAGCTCGCCCGGGTCTGGGCCAGCGTCGGCGTCGGCGTCTCGGTGCACGCGCTGAGCTGCTTCGGGCTGGTGACCCGCGGCACCAAGGAGCAGAAGCAGCGCTGGCTGCCGGACCTGCTCGGCGGCGAGCTGCTCGGCGGCTACTGCCTGTCCGAGGCGCACGCCGGCTCCGACCCCGCGGCGATGCGGACGACCGCCAGGCGCGACGGCGACGACTACGTCATCAACGGCACGAAGGCGTGGGTCACGCACGGCGGCGAGGCCGACTTCTACAAGGTGATGGCCCGCACGTCCGACGCCCGCAACGGGATCTCCTGCTTCCTGGTGCCGGCCGACACCGAGGGTGTGGTGGCCGACCCGCCGGAGCACAAGATGGGGCTCACCGGCTCCACCACCGCGACCGTGCGGTTCGAGGGGGCACGGGTCTCCGCGGACCGGCTGCTCGGCGCGGAGGGCGACGGCCTCAAGATCGCGCTCGCGGGTCTCGACTCCGGCCGGCTCGGCATCGCCGCGGTCGCGACCGGGCTCGCCCAGGGCGCGCTCGACGACGCGGTGGCGTACGCGAAGACACGGGAGACCTTCGGCAAGCGGATCATCGACCACCAGGGGCTCGCGTTCCTGCTGGCCGACATGGCCGCCGCGGTCGGGTCGGCCCGGGCGACGTACCTCGCGGCCGCCCGGCTCAAGGACCAGGGCCTGCCGTTCAGCACCGAGGCCTCGATCGCGAAGATGGTCGCGACCGACAACGCGATGAAGGTGACCACGGACGCCGTGCAGGTCTACGGCGGCTACGGCTACACGCGGGACTTCCCGGTCGAGCGCTACATGCGCGAGGCCAAGGTCATGCAGATCTTCGAGGGCACCAACCAGATCCAGCGGATGGTCATCGGGCGCGCGCTCGCACAGCAGTCCAGCGCCCCGATCACCACCGCGCGCACGCGCTGACCCACACCGACAGGAGAACCATGCAGCTCGAGAACACGTCCGCCGTCGTCACCGGCGGGGCGTCCGGCCTCGGCCACGCCACCGCCACCGCCCTGGCCGGCCAGGGCGCCCGCGTCTTCGCCCTCGACCTCCCCGCGAGCATCGAGAGCGCACCGGCGGTGGACGGCGTCACGTACGTCGCGACCGACGTCACCGACCCTGCCCAGGTCGGCGCGGCCGTCGAGCAGGCCGCGGCCGCCGGCCCGCTCCGCACCGTCGTCAACTGCGCCGGCATCGGCCCCTCGGCCCGGATCCTCGGCAAGAAGGGCGTGCACGACCTCGAGCTCTACGCGACCGTCGTGAAGGTCAACCTGGTCGGCACCTTCAACGTGCTGGCGCTGGCCGCGGAGCAGATCGCGCAGACCGACCCCGACGAGCACGGGCAGCGCGGCGTGGTCGTGAACACCGCCTCCATCGCGGCGTACGACGGACAGGTCGGCCAGGCGGCGTACTCCTCGTCGAAGGGCGGCATCGTCGGCCTCACCCTGCCCGCCGCACGGGACCTGGCGCAGTACGGCATCCGGGTCTGCACGATCGCGCCGGGCATCGTCGAGACCCCCATGCTGGCCACCGTCTCGGACGAGTTCCGGGCGGGCCTCGCCTCGGGGGTGCCGTTCCCGCAGCGACTCGCGCGACCGGAGGAGTACGCCCAGCTCGCGCTGGCGATCATCGACCACGACTACCTCAACGGCGAGGTCATCCGGATGGACGGCGCCCTGCGGATGGCGCCCCGCTGACCTCGTCGCCACGCCCGAGACGACGAGGGGCGTGCCCGGCCAACGCCGGGCACGCCCCTCGCTCCTCCCTCCCCAGGTCAGCCGCGCACCTCACGGCGTCGCCGGCCGACGGTCAGGCTCCCCGCGACCAGCAGGGTGACCCCCGCCAGCCCGAGCAGCTCGAGACCCTGCGGCGCGCCGGTGTTCGGCAGCGCGCCCGCAGCCGGCTTGGCCGCTGCCTCGGCGCCCTTCACGGCCGGCGGCTTGCGGGACGCCTCGGTGCCGAGCACAGCCGGCGGACGGCGCGGGTCGTCACCGGGTTGCAGCTCTCGTCCTCACCCGACTTCGGCGTGCAGCCCGGCGGTGACCGGGTGGCAGCTCTCGTCCTCACCCGACTTCGGCGTGCAGCCCGGGGTGACCGGGTGGCAGCTCTCGTCCTCACCCGACTTCGGCGTGCAGCCCGGCGTCACGGGGTGGCAGTCCTCGTCCTCACCTTCCTTGGGCTTGCAGTCCGAGTCGGTCGAGGACTTGCAGCCGGTGTGGGCCGGGTTCGAGCGCCCGATGCCGTGGTTGCGGTCGCACTCGTAGCCGGCGTTGTGGTCCTTGCCGTCCTTGTACTGACCGGGCGGGTTCTTGTTGTCCGCCTTGCCGACACAGCCGGCGCACGGCTTGCCGGTGGCCTTGCCACCGCCGTTGCCGTTCTGCGGACGCCGAGCCGTCGCGGGTCGAGCAGTAGGAACCGCAGTCCCCGTTGGCGCCGCCGCTGTTCTGGTCGGCGTTGCTCTTCGGCTGCGGCGCGTCCACGTCACCGGACGTGCCGGCCGTCCCCGACGTCTTGTGCGAGGCCGCCGCACCCCCGGACGACTTCGCGGTGGCCTGGCTGGACCTGTGGGACGAGCCGGCGCTCGCCTTGGCGGACGAGACGGCCGCCTTGGTGGCCGACGCCTGGTCGTGGGACGCCTGTGCCTTCGCGGCCGCTGGCGCGGCGCTCTCAGCGGTGGCGGCGTGGTCGGCGGCCGGGGCCGCCTGGTCGGAGGCCGCCGCGTTCGACGCGGCGGCGGAGCTGCTGCTCCCGTTCCCGTTGCCGAGGCCGTTCGCGTTGCCCTTGCCGTTCCCGGGATCGGCGTACGCTGCACCGCTTCCCAGGGTCAGGACGATCAGCAACAGAGCGGCGACGGCAGAGACCGGGCGCGAAAAACTGCGCGCGGAAGTACTCATACCTGCACCAATCCCCCCGGCCCGAGCTCCAGGTAATCACTCGTCGGGTGTGCGAGCCCCCCTCGCACCGTGGACCCGTTCCGCACGTTAGAGGTCGGACGGACCTCGCACATGACTCGATGGCACCACTTGTTGTGTAAAAAGCGGACTACTCCTCAGGAAAAACGAGGACAATAGCGATTTTTGTCCGCACGTACGACGGGTGGGGAGCCTCCTCGCGGAGACTCCCCACCCGTGCGTCGTACGTGGTGCCGGCCCTCGGCGTCAGCCGCGCGAGCCCGCCCGACGCATCGCCAGGCTGGCCCCGCCGACCAGCAGCAGACCGAGGCCGGTCGCCGCCAGCAGGCTCAGCTGGTCGCTCGGCCCCGGTGTTGGGCAGCGCACCCGCCCGCAGGACGCGACGCCTCGGTGCCCAGGACGGCCGGGGCCCGGTTGGCCTCGGTGCCCTCGTTGGCGACCGGGCCACGCGAGCCCTCCTCGCCGAGGTTGTCGAAGGCGCACGTGGTCAGCTCGCTGGGGACGCAGAGCTCCTCGTCGTCACACGGGACCTCGTCGGTCGGCGTGCAGACGTCGCCCTCGTCGCAGGTCACGGTGTCCGACTCGACGCACTCCGGCTGGGAGCAGGTGTTCGTCGGGGTGACCACGCAGCCCGGCGTGCCACAGGTGTTCGTCGGCGTCACGACACAGCTCCGGCGTGGAGCAGTCCGCGTTCTGACCCGGCTTCGGCTCACAGCCCGGCGTCGAGCAGTCCGGGTTCTGACCCGGCTTCGGCTCACAGCCCGGCGTCGAGCAGTCCGGGTTCTGACCCGGCTTCGGCTCACAGCCCGGCGTCGAGCAGTCCGGGTTCTGACCCGGCTTCGGCTCACAGCCCGGCGTCGAGCAGTCCGGCGTTCTGACCCGGCTTCGGCTGGCACTCGGGAGTGCTCGAGGTGGTGCACCCGGTGTGTGCCGGGTTGGTCTTGCCGATGCCCTGGTTGCGGTCGCACTCGTAGCCGGCGTTGTGGTCCGACCCGTCCTTGTACTGACCGGGCGGGTTCTTGTTGTCGGCCTTGCCCACACAGCCCGCACACGGCTTGCCGGTGGCCTTGCCGCCGCCGGTCCCCTTGGGGTCGCCGTTCTTCGACGGCGCGCCGTCGCGGGTCGAGCAGTAGGAGCCGCAGTCCCCGTTGGCGCCGCCGGTGTTCTGGTCGGCGTTGCTCTTCGGCTGCGGCTGGGTCACGTCACCGGACGTGCCGGCCGTGCCCGACGTCCGGTGCGAGGACGCCGCCCCACCGGAGGCCTTCGACGCCTTCGCGGGCGTCGATGCCTTGGTGGTCTTCTGCGATCCGGCGGACTTCGTCGTGGTGGACGTCGTGCGTGGTGGGCGCCGGGGTCGCCGGCGCGGTCGTGGACGCCGCTGGCGCGTTGGCCTGTCCGGCGCCCTTGCCGTTGCCGGGGTCCGCGGACGCAGTGCCGCCCACTCCCAGCGAGATCATCAACAGCAGCAGCGCCGCCAGCACGGACGTGATGGTCGTGAGCGGGCGCGCTCGGTCGTGCCATGCCCGAAACATGGATCTACCTGCCTATCCCCCCGGGCCCCACGAAGGAGACCGGATATAGAGAAACCTCAGGGCAAGCCAGTCACCGGCTTGCCGGTGTGGCGCCCCCCAATGGGTTCCCTCCCCACGCCATCATTACCCGGGCACCTCATTCGGACAAACCCGACAATGGTTAAATTATTTCGTTCATATACCTTTACCGACCGGACGGGTGTATAAGTCAGGGCCGTTTCGAGATGACGAACCACGGTCTCGTATGTCGCCCGGCCGAACGCCACGACGACGGCCGAGCTCACCCGGGTCGGAGTGCCCGACAGCGTGTCGACGCAGGCCGCGACGGCGTCCTCGAGCGGCCACCCGTAGACACCGGCCGACACCAGCGGGACCGCCAGCGAGTCGACGCCCAGCTCGTCGGCCACGGCCAGCGCGTTGGTGTAGCAGGACACCAGCAGCCCGCGGTCGGTCTCCCCGGCGTTCCGGTTCGGCCCCACGACGTGGATCACCCAGCGGGCCGGGAGGTCGTGGCCGGTCGTCCAGCCGGCCGCTCCGGTGGCGAGCCCCTGGGGGAAGCGCTCGCGGCACTCCTGCGAGCAGGCCCGGCCCGGCGGCCCGGTGGATGGCGCCGTCCACGCCACCGCCGCCGCGCATGGAGCGGTTCGCGGCGTTGACGATCGCGTCGACGTGCTGGGTGGTGATGTCGCCCTCGACTGCGGTGACCTTCATCGTGACTCCTCCTCAGGAGGTGCGGGTTCCCTGGTGCCCGCGCGGCCAGGCTCAGTAGGCGCCGGAGGAGCCGACGACCGCACGGACGGTCTTGGCGATGATCACGAGGTCCGAGGTCATCGACCAGTTGTCGACGTAGTAGAGGTCGAGCCGCACCGACTCGTCCCAGCTGAGCCCGGACCGGCCGGACACCTGCCACAGGCCCGTGAGACCGGGCCGCACCAGCAGCCGCCGGTGCACGTCGTCGGCGTACTTGTCGACCTCGGACGACAGCGGAGGACGCGGGCCGACCAGGCTCATCTCGCCGCGGAGCACGTTGATGCAGCTGCGGCAGCTCGTCGATGGAGTAGCGACGCAGGAAGCGCCCGAGCGGGGTGATCCGCGGGTCCTCCTTCATCTTGAAGAGCACGCCGTCGGACTCGTTCTGGTCGCGCAGCGCCTCCAGGCGGGCCTCGGCGTCCACGACCATGGAGCGGAACTTCAGCATCTGGAAGGTCTTGCCCTCGCGGCCGATCCGCGGCTGGCGGAACAGCACCGGCCCGCCGTCCTGCAGCTTCACCACGACGGCGACGACCAGGAACAGGGGCGAGAGCATCGCAGCGCCGCGCCCGCGAGCGCGACGTCGAACAGCCGCTTCGAGACAGCCGCCGGCCTCGCCCGCCTGCGGCTCCTCGAGGTGCAGCAGCGGCAGCCCGGCGACCGGGCGCATGTGGATCCGGGGGCCGGCGACGTCGGTCAGGCTGGGTACGACGACCAGCTCGATGCTCGACCCCTCCAGGTCCCACGCGATCCGGCGCAGCTCGTGCGACGTGCCGTAGCCGCCGCGGGCCACGAGCACCGTGTCGGCGCCGTACTCGTTGCACAGCCGGCGGGTGTCCGCGACCCGGCCCAGCACCGGCACCGGGAACCGCTCCGGCTCGACGGCCAGCCCGTCGGGGACGCAGGCGCCGACGACCTGGTAGCCGACGTACTGGGCGCGGCGCAGCGAGTCGTAGACCTCCACGATGCCCGAGGGGCCGCCGACGGCGATGACCCGGTGAACGAGGCGTCCGCGGCGGCGCATGCCGTGCACGATCTTGCGGAGCGTGAAGCGCTCGAGCAGGAGCAGCGGGATGCCGAGCACGAAGGTGAGCAGCAGGAAGCCGCGCGACAGCGGCAGCTGCAGGAGGTAGCAGGTCATCGCCATGATGCCGGCGGTGGTGAGCGACGCGAAGGTGACGGTGCGGTACTCGTCGGGTCCGGCGCCGAAGTGCCGCCTCGAGTAGGCGCCCTGGGCGGCGAGCGCCACGATCCAGAGCCCGATGACCCACGGCGTCGACTGGGCGATGAGCGAGTCGGCGCCCAGCGGGGACATCGAGAAGATGTCGAACGTGATGCGCAGGTCCCAGGCGAGGATGACCGCCACCACGATGACCATCACGTCCAGGACAGCGGTGATCGCGAGGACGAGCCGGATGTCTCCGTGGGTGCGCTCGCGGTCGACGGACCCGAGACTCTCGACCCGTGTCTCATCCGAGACAGCCACGAAACCCCCTCTTCACCTCGCTTGCCGAGTTTGCCCCCCAACGATACGTGGAACGAGAGACCTTCGTCCGAGTTACCCGGACTTGCGAGGTTGTACTCAGCGGCGGCCGGTCACGGCGCGCAGCGCGGGCCGTGCGTCCACGATGTAGACGATCGCGGCGACCGCCCCGATGAGGTTCAGGAAGCTCACCGGGCTCCAGATCAGCATGTGCGCGACGAGCGCGATGCCCAGGATGATCAGCCAGGTCGGCTTGGTCAGCTTGTCGGCGGCGACGAACGCCTCCGGGCGGTGGGAGACCGCGTCGACGAACGCCCAGGCCTGGATGACGAACACCACGAGGGTGGCGATCATCAAGAAGGTGTTCTGGATCTGGAAGAGGGCGAGCACCCCTCCAGGGTAGACGACGAGGCTCCCGACCGTCTGCGGTCAGGAGCCTCGTCGCTCGCTGGTTGAGGTGCGGTGGAGCGCTAGCGGAGCCGCCTCGAAACCACGTCGAGGCTGGAGGTTCGAGGGCCTCGCCTAGCGGCTCGGCCACCTCGGCCGAGGTTTCGAGGGCCTCGCCTAGCGGCTCGGCCACCTCAACCAGCGGCTGCTCAGGCGCCGGTCTTGTCGGCGGCGTCCTGCGGTGGCCTTCTTGGCGGCGCTCGGCGGTCTTCTTCGCGGAGGTGCCGGTCGCCTTGGCGGACGACTTCGCGGTGGAGGCCGTCTTCTTGGCCTGCGTGGTCGTGGTCTTGGCCCGGGTGGTGGTCTTCTTGGCCTCGGCCTTCAGGTCCTGGGTGGCCTGCTGGCGACGGATGCGGCCGACCAGGTCCTTGCCGCGGACCGCGAGCTCGACGTACTGCTTGTTGATGTCCTCGACGGTGCCGCCGAGCTCGGCGACGAGCTCGTTGATCTTCGCCTCGACGCGGGCCGGCAGGGTGTTGGCGACCTTCTGCAGCTCGTCCACGCGGGCGACCACGAGGGTGCGGCCCTGGCCGACGAGCGCCTTCGGCTCGACGTCGACCTTCGACAGCCGGGTCTGCACGTCGGTGAGGCGCGTCTGCACGTCGGTCAGGCCGGTGCGGGCCTTCGCCACGGCGATGTCCACGCCACCGACGGCGGCGTAGAGCGGGCGGATCGGGTTGGCCTTGGCGGTGGTGATGGTCTTCGCCATGTCAGTTTCCTCCTGGGTTGGGTTGGCTTGCTGTGTTCGCGGCGCGGAACGACGTGTACACGTCGAGCAGCGACTGCTTCTGACGTTCGGTGAGTCCGCTGTCGGCGAGGATCGCCAGCTCCACGGACCGGACTTCGCTGTCGTCGAGGTTGAGGATCCCGGCGCGGACGTAGAGCGTCTCCGCCGAGACCCGCAGGGCCTTCGCGAGCTGCTGGAGCACCTCGGCCGACGGCTTGCGGAGCCCTCGTTCGATCTGGCTGAGGTACGGGTTCGAGACGCCTGCCTGCTCGGCGAGCTGCCTCAGCGACAGCTTGGCCGCGAGGCGCTGCTCCCGGAGGTAGTCCCCCAGGGTCTCGACGGTCTTGCCGACCCCGAACTTCTTGGCCATGACCCCATCTTGCTAACTGAAGCAAGCACTTGCAAGTCCTGGGGTGGTGAGAGAGCCCACAAAACCCTTTGTTCATAAAGAAGAAACCTGAGCGAAGAGTGCACGCTCTCAGCAGGCAGACTCCGTGACGGTGCCGACGCCGGTGCTGCGGACCCCCGGCGTGACCTGCAGCTCCGGGGTGCCACGCTGGTCCTCGCCGCCGGTCACGTCGACCGTGAGGGAGGTGCGACCGCCCGGGTCGACGGTGACCGTGCGGGCGAACACCGGCCGTCCGTGCAGGCGCTCCATCGTGAACTGCTGCTTCTCTCCGTTGACCGCGAGCCCGCTGACCGTGCCGTCCACCGGCGCGAAGAAGTACACCGTGACCACGATGGTGCCGCGACCGAACTGCGGCACCGGTCGGTGCGACGTACGCGGGGAGCTTGCCGAAGGCGCGCGGCACCCGCGAGGCGAAGTCGACGGTGACCTTCAAGCGCTGCCGGCCCCGGACGCAGCTCGTCGACTGAACGGACGCCTCGTAGTCGAGGTAGTAGTCGAGCTTGTAGGCCCGCGCGGCGTTGAGGTAGACGCCGATCTGGGGCGCGTCGGTCGAGCTCGTCTCGAGACGCCCGGCGAGCGCGGTCGGGTCGAGCAGCTGCTGCTCCTCGGGCCGCGCCGACCACACCAGCAGACGTCGCTGGGACGCCGCCGTCGCGAGGTTCTCGAGCACTGTCCGCGGACTGCCCTGGCCGGACGACACGGCGTCGAACACGCTGCGGGCGACCCGGTTGAAGAAGACGTTCTGGCGGTCGGGATCAGGGATGTCGGCGTAGACCTGGCTGAGCAGCAGCCGCACCGCACTGTCGGAGGTCAGCGTCTGCGCGCGCGACCGTCTTGACCGGGCCCGGTGCCGTTGAGCAGGTAGGACAGGGCGACCGGGTCGACCGAGACGACGCCGTCGACCGAGCGGCCGCTGCGCGCCTTGTACATGCCGGCGATCAGCTCGGCCGTCCGAGGGAAGTCGGGCGTGAAGTTGACGTCCTGGGGGAAGACGCCCGAGCGCGGTGCCGAAGAGCTGCTTCTCCTCGGCGGTCACCGGCGTCGGCGGCTTCGTGAAGTGGCCGAGCGTGCCGGCGTCGTCCTGCCGACCGAGGGAGACCCGCCCGTCGTCGGCGGTCAGGGTCGCGAAGGCACCGGGGATGCCGCCGCTGGCCCGGATCTCGGCGTTGTTCTGGAACATGAAGAGGTAGCGGCGCGTCCCGTCGCCGCCGAGCATCGCCGGCAGCAGGCGTACGGCGCGGGAGGCCCGGTCCGCGAGCCGGGAGGCGTCGCCCGATCTTCGCGTCGAGGTCCTGCACCGGCGCGGCGATCTGGGGCGCGAGCGGCGCGGTGTCGATGGCGTGGACCAGCCGGGCCTGCTCGGCCAGCCGGGTCGCCGCGCGCTCGACGGAGGGAGCGGTCGCCCGGAGCGGCGCGAGGTCGATGCGACCGTTCACCGGCCGCAGCCGCTGCGGGCTGAGGGTCCGGCTCGCGTCGAGGACGTCGGGGAGCACGTCGGAGGCCAGGGTGTCGGCGACCTGGGCCACCGACGCGACGGCCCGTGACGTTGGGGCCGATCTGCGGGATCCGGGCCGACAGCCACCAGCCGGGACCCCGGGTGCTGCTGCGGGCGTCGCCGGCGTGCGCGCTGTGCGTCGGCCAGGGTGGCCCGGGCGCCGGACTCGTCACCGGAGGCGAGCTGGCCGCTCAGCGTGCTCGAAGTCGGCGGCCACCTGCTCGAGCGCGGACTTGGCCTTGAGGGCCTGGTAGCCCGTGAAGCCCACGAGCACAACGACAACGACTCCGAGGAGCACGAGTGCCCATCGGAGTCGTTGTGGTCGTTCTGCTGGCTGTCGGCACGACCTAAGTGCTGGAGCAGCGCTGCGTGCGGGACCCGCTCGGGGGTCAGGCCTCGACGCGGCGACGGTGCACGAGGAGGCTCAGGCCACCCACGGTCACCATGCCGAGGCCCAGGAGGCCGAAGAGCTCGGTCTGGCTGTCCACACCGGTGGCAGCGAGGCCGGCGACGTTGCCGCCGCCGCCGAGCCGGAGACGCCCGCGACACCGCTGTTGCCGTTGCCGCCGCCGCCACGGCTGGCCTCGACGCCGGCCACGATCGGCGTCCGGTCGGCGCTGGTGCCGTTGGCGACGGAGCCGGCGAGGCACTCACCGCTGAAGGTCGCGGAGATCGGGGTGCGGCCACGCTTGGCGGTGAACGTCGCGGAGGCCGAGCCGCCGGAGACGGCCACGGTCTTGCGTGGCCGAGCCGTACTTGAAGACGACCGTTGCCGCCCTGAGCCGGCTGGCCGGTGCCGTCGACCGTGACCGTCGGCGGTGGCGGTGAACGACTGGCCCACGGAGTACGGGCCTGCGGGGCTCACGCTCAGCGTCGTCGTCGTCGTCGACTGGACGGCGTACTGACGGCAGCCGGTCGCCGGCGCGGCGTCGGCTGCGGGCAGGACCATCGGCGCGATCGCGAGCAGGCTGCCGGCGAACCCGGCGGCGGTGATGCGCTTGATGGACTGAGTGAGCATGATCGAGCCCCCGAAGATTGGGTGTTGACAGTGATTGATCCCCCAGGGACCTGAGCGGAACAGTATCAACGATCTGCGCAGTTCAGTAAATGAGTCTCGGAAATTGTCATATCTCCGAAACACGCATGAAATCAGACGTTTCCGCCCACGCCGAACGTTGGTCAGTTCTCGAACCAGAAACCACGCTGTAGAAGCCCCCCGGCCCTCCAGGTCCCCGCCTGTGACGGTAGCAAGGCTCCCCCGCAGGGAGGCAATCCACAAGATTGATTGCACCGGTTCGGGTGCAATTCCCTAGCCCGTTCGGACTATCGGGATAGTCCGATACGGTCCCTTTCGAGACCGCGAGCTATTTGCCGACTCGGAAATTCGTCGAGTCGCTCGAGCCCCGGTAGTCGCCGTTCGCGGACCATCGTCGCCTTCACCTTCCAGGTGCCGCGCTCTGAGGTACGCCCGAACGTGACGCTGAACCGGCCGCCGCGCAGCCCGACGGTCGCCTGCTTCGCGGCGCCGTTGTGGGTCAGGGTCACCCGGACCTTGCCGTTCGGCGTGATGCCGGTGCTCGACGCGACCCGGCCGCTGACGTGCGGGCGTCCTCCGGTCCGGACGTCGCGGGCCTCGAGGCCGCGGACGTGCGTGTGTGCCCGCACGACCGTGTAGAACTTGCGGACCGGACCGCTCGCCTGGCAGCTGCCCTTCCCGTCGTACGAGGTGGTGACGCTGTAGGTGTGTCCTGCCTCGAGCCGGCGGGGCAGCTCGCGCTGGGTGGCGCCGCGGTGGTCGAGGGCGTCCGTGCGCGTGACGCCGGCGACGCTGGTCCGGACGGTGCCGCTCGGCGTACCCGCGCCGGAGGAGACCCGGATCGTGGCCACGTTGACGAAGCCGTACTCGGCCACCGATCGGCTCAGCGACAGGCTGGTGCGTCGTGGCGATCGGGGCGGCGTAGCCGGCCGGACCGCACACCGAGGCGGCCTGCGCCGAGGTGACGGCGCCGAGGCCGACGGTGGAGGCAGCGAGCAGGGTGGCCAGCACCGCGACAGAGCGGTGGGCGCGTGACGACAGACATGTGTGGATTCCCTCGAGACAGAAGATGGCGAGGGACGATTCCGTCGAATCCCCCCGGTAAAGGAAATCTCACCACGCGACGCGGCCGTCCCGGCATCGGAACGTGGCCGCCCGGCGAGTTCTGCCGAGACGGCCATATTCCGATGGCCCGTTCGGACTATGGGACGCGTAGTCCGTCAGAAGGTGGCGCGGATCTCGCCGACGGGCCGGCCGCCACCGAGCAGCTCGACCACACCGGTACGACGGACCGCGTCAGCGTCCACGTCGTCGTCCCGGGTCACGCCGAGCCGCTCGAGGGCCGCAGCCATCAGGACCGGGCGCACGCGCGGCGCCCCGTCGTCGGTCTTGAGGGCGACCGCCCGGCCGTCCGCGAGGGCCACCGCGTAGCAGGACTCCGCGCCCGCCTTGCCGATCGCGCCCGGGATCGCGCGCAGGAGGGTCGCCTCGTCGCGCCGGCTGCCCGACGTGAACTCCGGGTGGGTCCGGATCGCGTCCGCGACCCGCTTCTCCGGCCCGGAGGTCGCCAGGGCCACCGTGCGGAACGCCCGAGCCAGACCGCCGAGGGAGGTGGACAGCAGCGGAGCGCCGCAGCCGTCGACGGCGACCACCGCGACCTTCTCGCCGGTGAGGTCGGCGAAGGTCTCCGCGATGGCGACCTGCAGCGGGTGCTCCGGGTCGAGGTAGGTGGCGGTGTCCCAGCCGTTGAGCCACGCAGGTCGCGAGCATGGCCGCGTGCTTGCCCGAGCAGTTCATCGCGAGCGGCGACTTCTCGCCGCCGGCCCGGATGTACTCCTCGCGGGCCTGGTCGTCGATCGGGTAGTCCGGCGGCGTCTGCAGCGCAGACTCGTCCAGCCCGGCGCTCGCCAGGATCCGCCGGGCCCCCTCCAGGTGGAACGCCTCACCGGAGTGGCTCGCGGCCGCGAGGGCCAGCAGCTCGCCGTCGAGGTCGAGGCCGGCACGAAGCATGCCGACGGCCTGCAGCGGCTTGTTGCAGGACCGCGGCAGGACCGGGCTCTCGACGTCCCCCACCGACCAGGCGACGCGGCCGTCCGCCTCGAGGGCGACGACGGACCCGTAGTGGTGTCCCTCCACGAACCCGGAGCGGACGATCTCGGCGACGACGACAGGGGCTGGCATGCCGCTGACCCTACGCACCGCGACCGGCGCTCAGGGTCGGAGGTCGAGCTTGGCCCCGGGACGGCCGAGTCCGCCCCGGGTAGTCCGCGTCCGTTCGGCTCAGCCGTTGACCCGCCGGCGCCGCAGCACCAGCGTGATGACGCCGGCACCGGCGAGCGCGCCGCCCACGAGGGCGAGGGCCTCGGTGCTGGTGTCCATGCCGGCCGCCGGCAGGGCGCCCGGCGGAGCGGCCGGCGGGGCGTGCTGCTCGACGCCGGCCACGGTGGGCGCCGCCGTGGGCGCCACGGTGGGCAACGGCGACGGGGTGGTCGGCGCGGGGTACTCGCCGGACGCCGAGGCGACGGGTGCGGCGAACGGGGCCAGCGCCACCAGGCCGCCGGACACCGCGGCCAGCGCTACGCGGCGGGTGAAGGTGTCGGTGAGAGTCATGAGGCAACCTGCCCAACGGATTCTGCGTCGACCCGTCCCCGGTTGGCCGGGTCCGACGTTTTTCTCCCTGCGTCAGGTTCGTGGCTGGACGGTTCTCCCGGCATCAGCCATCAGGCGTATCGGAGTCACTCATTCGCAGGGGTGGCCGTCGTCCTCCGGCCCGGCCCGTGCGGCATCCTTGGGTCCGTGCCCGACCTGCCTGCCGTCCCGCAGCACTGCCCGACCCCGCGCGAGCTCGACGACCTGGAGCTCCTCACCCACGGCGTGTTCGGGCTCACCGGCTTCGAGGGTCCGGGCGGTCTGGTCACCCTGACCGTGCCGCACGACGTCGCCGCCGCCGCGCGGGACGCCGGCACCCTCGAGCTCGTGGACCCCGAGGGGCTGCCGCTCGCGCGGGTCGAGGTCGGGTCGACGTACGACGCGGGCGACGGCACCGGGATCAGCGGCCCGGTCACGGCGCTCGCGCACCACGAGTTCGGCGCGTTCCGGCGGCTGTACCTCTCCCCCGCCCAGGTCGCCGAGGCGTACGACGGACGCACGCTGACCGTGCCGGTGGCGGGACCGCTGACCGTCGAGGACCTGGACGGCGATCCGCGGCGCCGCCGACGGCCGGCCGGTGCTGCTGCTGGCGCTGACCGGCGCCGGCACCCCCGAGGGGCTCTCCGCCCCGGGCCTGGTCCGGGCGACGCTCGCGGCGGCCGCGCAGCTGCCCGGACGCCGCCGTCGTGGCGGTGCCGCTGGCCTCCCGCGGGGACGCCGAGGCCGATCACCTGCTGGGACAGCGGGTCGTCGCGGCGTACGCACCGGGCGACGTGCTCGGCGTCACCGGCGAGGGCGACCTGCCCGACGAGGTCGCCGACCTGGTCGACGCCGACCGTCCCGGGCCCGCCGAGCAGGGGCTCGTGCTGTTCTTCACCGGCCTGTCCGGCAGCGGCAAGTCGACGCTGGCCCGGGCCCTGCACGACGTCGTCCTGGAGCAGGGCGAGCGCACGGTGACCAGCCTCGACGGGGACGTCGTGCGCCGGAACCTGTCGGCCGGGCTGACCTTCTCCAAGGCGGACCGCGAGACGAACATCCGGCGGATCGGCTGGGTCGCGGCCGAGATCAGCCGGCACGGCGGCGTCGCCATCTGCAGCCCGATCGCGCCGTTCGACGCGACCCGCAAGCAGGTGCGGGCGATGGTCGACGAGGCCGGCGGCGCGTTCGTGCTCGTGCACGTCGCCACGCCGCTCGAGGAGTGCGAGCGGCGCGACCGCAAGGGGCTGTACGCCAAGGCCCGGCGCGGCGAGATCCCCGAGTTCACCGGCATCTCCTCGCCCTACGAGGAGCCGGAGGACGCCCTGGTGCGGGTGGACACCACGGGCCGGACTCGATCGAGGACGCCCTCACGGACGTGCTCGAGCCGCTCTACGAGGCGGGCTACCTGTCCCGCCCCTGACCACCCCGACCCCACGGAAGGTGCACCGTGTCGGATCTCCTCACCACCAGCGCATTGTCGGTGCTGCTCGTCAGCTTCGGCGTCGGCATCGTCGTCGGCCTGACCGGCATGGGCGGCGGCGCCCTGATGACGCCCGCCCTGATCTTCCTGGGCGTGAACCCGACCGTCGCGGTCGCCAACGACCTGGTCGCCGCATCGGTCAACAAGTCCGTCGGCGCGGCGGTGCACTGGCGGGTGGGCCGCCCCAACCTCAAGCTCGCCGGGCTGCTCATCTGCGCGTCGGTGCCGACCGCGTTCGCCGGGGCGTTCATCGTCAAGGCGGTCGGTGACGTCGAGGCGCAGGAGGACGTTCCTCAAGCAGGCCCTCGGGTTCGCGCTGCTGTTCACGGCCGGGACCTACGCGCTGCGGATGTACCTCCAGCTCCGCTACGTCACCGGCGGCAACACGCTGCGCGAGGACGAGCCGAAGCTCCGGGTGGTGCCCGACGCTGCTCGTCGGCGCGCTCGGCGGCCTGCTGGTCGGCATCACGTCGGTCGGCTCGGGCTCGTTGATCATGGTCGCGCTGCTGCTGCTCTACCCGACCCTGTCCGCCGTACGCCTGGTCGGCACCGACCTCGTGCAGGCCGTGCCCGCTCGTGCTCTCCGCGGCGATCAGCCACGTGCTCGTGAGCGGCGTCGAGTGGGCGGTGCTGATCCCGCTGATCCTCGGCGGCTCACCCGGCACCTTCCTCGGCGCGCGGCTCGCCAACTGGGTCTCCCAGTCGGTGATCCGCCGCGGCATCGTGATCGTGCTGACGCTGACCGGGCTGAACATGCTGGGCGTGCCGCCCGAGGTGGTCGGCCTCATCGGCGCCGGGCTGCTGCTGCTCGGCCCGCTCGTGTGGGGCTTCATCCGGCAGACCCGTGGCCTGCCGGCCTTCGACAACAACGCCGCCGCCTGGCGGCTGCCGGACAAGCCCGAGGACCGGGTGGTCGAGCGTGCGGACCGGGTGGTCGAGCCTGAGGACCGGGCGCGTCGAGCGTGAGGACCGGGTGGTCGAGGCCCTCGCGCTGAGGACCGGGTGGTCGAGCGTGAGGACCGGGTGGTCGAGCCTGTCGAGACCACTCAGTCCCGCAACGAGCGCACGTAGGCCAGCACCTCGTCGTAGGACGGCAGCACGCCCTGCTGCTCGGCCTCGGCCAGCGTCGGGGCGGCCGCGTCCTTGTCGGACAGCAGCTTCTCCAGCGGCTTGCCGTCCCGGCCGGTGGTCGGCCAGTCGATGCCGAGCGCCGGGTCGAGCGGGTTGACCGCCGTGCTCGCGACCGGGCGCGTACGGCGCGGAGCAGAGGTACTGGATCACCGTCCGGTCCTCCAGCGCCATGAACGCGTGCCCGACCCCCTCGGGGACGTAGACGGCGGCACGGTTCTCGTCGTCGAGCCGCACCGCCTCCCACTGCGCCGAAGGTCGGCGACCCGACGGCGTACGTCGACCACGACGTCGAGCAACGCACCCGACGGGACAGGTGACGTACTTCGCCTGGCGACGGCGGCACCTCCGCGAAGTGCACGCCGCGGACCGTGCCGGCCGACGAGATCGAGCAGTTGGCCTGGGCGATCGTGAACGGGTGGCCGGTGACCTCGGAGAACCGGTCGGCGCGGAACCACTCCAGGAACGCGCCCCGCGAGTCGCCGAGGATCTTCGGGGTCATCGCGAACGCCCCCGGCACGGACAGCTCTCGGATCTCCATGGTGCGTAGGGTACGGATCGTCTCGGACCCGTCTCGGAAGGACTCCTCATGCGGTGGCTCGTCACCGGCGCCAACGGCATGCTCGGCACCGATCTCGTCGACCTGCTCCGCTCCCAGGGTGAGGACGTGACCGCCGCGACCCGGTCCCGCCTCGACGTCACCTCCGCCGAGGCCGTCAAGGACGCGGTCGCCGGCCACGACGTGGTCGTGAACTGTGCCGCCTGGACGGCCGTGGACGACGCCGAGGAGCACGAGGGCGAGGCGCTCGTCGTGAACGGCGAGGCCCCGCGGCTGCTGGCCCGCGCCGCCGCTGCCTCCGGCGCCCGCCTGGTGCAGGTCAGCACCGACTACGTCTTCGACGGGTCGGCCGGCACCCCCTACGCCGAGGACGCCCCGCTGTCCCCCGTGTCCGCCTACGGCCGCACCAAGGCCGCCGGCGAGACGGCCGTCCGCGAGGAGCACCCCGGCGGCCACCTGGTCGTCCGGACCGCCTGGTTGTACGGCGCGCACGGCGGCTGCTTCCCGAAGACGATCGCCCGGGTCGCGCGCGAACGCGGCGAGGTCAAGGTCGTCGACGACCAGGTCGGCCAGCCCACCTGGACCGCCGACGTGGCCGCGACGATCGTCGCGCTCGTGCAGGCCGACGCCCCGGCCGGCACGTACCACGCGACCTCGTCCGGCCGGTGCAGCTGGTTCGACTTCGCCCGGCAGGTGGTCGTCGCCGCCGGCCTCGACTCGTCGACCGTGCAGCCCACGACGTCCGCCGACTTCGTGCGGCCCGCGCCCCGCCCGTCGTACTCGGTGCTGGGGCACGACGCACTCACCGCCCTCGGCCTCGACCCGATCGGTGACTGGTCGGCGCGCTGGGCGGTGGCCGCCCCCTCGGTCCTGGGCTGACGGCTCACCGTCGTCGGCGGTACCTCACCTCGCCGGACGCCAGCCGGGTCAGGTCGTAGCGCGCGTCGTGCGCCCGGCGGTGGTGCCAGCCGCAGAGCGGTATCCCGTTGCCGAGGTCGGTGCGCTCCGCCCTGCGCCCACGCGTGCGGGTGGTGGATGTCGCACCAGGCGAAGGGGCGCTCGCAGCCCTCGGCCGCGCAGGTGTCGTGGAGGACCGACAACGCACGGCGCTGGGCCGTGGAGTGCAGCCGTCGCTCGCGGCCCAGGTCGAGGGGCACGGACCGGCCGCCCAGCACCGCGGGCAGGATGCCTGCGTCGCAGGCGAGGCGCCGCGCCTCACCGACGGAGATCTTGGTGCCGGTGTCCAGGCGCGCCGCCGCGAGGCCGTCGACCAGCCGCCGGTGGTCCACGTGCACCAGCAGCGTCACGGCGTTGCGCTGGAAGCCGCCCTCCTTGCCGTCAGGGCTGGTGGGGAGGTGCTCGATCAGCTCGGTGAGGCCGAGACCGAGCTGCTCGCTCCAGGACAGCCGGTCGCCGGTCGTCACGGTCTCGTCGTGCACGACGTCGCCCGCGGCGTTCCGCGCGAGCCTGCGCGGCGAGGTCAGCCGCTCGAGAGCAGCCCGCAGCATGTGTCCGTGGAGCTCCGGGATCACGAACCTCCCGGACCAGGTGCCGTCGCCGTTGTCGCCCAGCGTCAGCCAGGTCTCGATCTCCGCCCGGCGCTCCTCGCTCTCCAGCTGGCGGCCTCGTGCCGGTCGGCCAGCTCCGCGGACACCACGTCGAGCATCCGCCGGCCGGCCTGCCGCAACCGGCGGGCGTCCATCCCGTTGACCGCCTTGACCACGAGCCCGGCCTCGGCGGCGGTGCGCTGCGCCGGGGTCACGTCTTCTGGAAGCTGCTCGGCGGCACGGACGATCACCCGGGCCTGCGCCTCGTTGATGCCGCCGTCGGCCAGCGCCTCGCGGGTCGCGTGGTAGGTGTCCTCCAGCCGTCGCGCCAGCCACAGCCCGCTCGCAGCCGCGGCACGGGTCGACCCCGTCAGCCGGGCCAGCCAGGAGTCCGTGCCGGTCGCGCCCAGGGCGTGCGCCACCCGGCGCCGGTCCGCCTCGGCCGAGAGCGTGAGCTCGAGCGCGGCCAGCTGCGCCCTCAGCACCGCGACGCCCTGGATCCCGTCGGTGAGCTCGTCGACACTCAGCGCGGTCGCCGGGACCTGCAGCACCCGCCGTACGGACCCGCGGGCGGCCGCGAGCTCGGCAAGGGCCAGACGGCCGTCACCGGGACGCAGCTGCGAGATCGACATACCGGCATCCCACCAGCGACCACCGACAGAAACCGCACCACGATCTCACCCATCGAGACTGTTTTCGAAACTTTCTTCGAGTTGCGGATCGGGGATCTCGACACCCCCTCATCTCGCCCGGATAGGGTCCCGACCCATGAAGGTTCTCGTCACCGGCGGCGCCGGCTACATCGGCTCCACGACCGCCAAGGCCCTGGAGTCCGCCGGCCACACCCCCGTGATCCTGGACAGCCTGCTCACCGGGCCGCGCGCGTTCGTCCGGGACCGGGCGTTCTACGAGGGCGACATCGCCGACCGTGCCCTGCTGCGCCGGATCGTCGACGAGCACCCCGACATCGACTGCACGATCCACATGGCCGCGCGCATCGTGGTGCCGGAGTCGGTGGCCGAGCCGTACGTGTACTACCGCGACAACGTCGCCAAGTCCCTCGACCTGTTCGACGAGCTGAACGCCCTCGGCAAGCCGCGCGTCGTGTTCTCCTCCAGCGCGTCGCTCTACGACACTCCCGCCAACGGCTTCGAGGTCGACGAGGAGTCGCCGCTCGCGCCGCCGTCGCCGTACGCCCGCACGAAGTTCATGATGGAGCAGATCCTGGCGGACATGGCCGAGGCCACCGACCTGCGCGCGATCATGCTGCGCTACTTCAACCCGATCGGCGCCGACCCGGAGCTCGAGACCGGCGTCTACGCCCGCGAGCCCTCGCACGTCCTCGGCCAGCTCGTCCTGGCCGCGACCGGGCAGCGCGACGCGTTCACGATCACCGGCACCGACCACCCGACCAAGGACGGCACCGGGGTCCGCGACTACCTGCACGTCTGGGACCTCGCGCAGGCGCACGTGGCCGCGGTGGAGCGGTTCGACGCGGTGCTGGAGCAGACGGGTACGACGTCCACGGTGATCAACATCGGCACCGGCGAGGGCGTCACGGTCCGCGAGCTGATCGCCACGTTCGAAGAGGTGTTCGGCCGTCCCGTCCCGACCGTCGAGGCGCCGCCGCGGCCCGGTGACGCCGTCGGCGCGTACGCCAACGTCGACAAGGCCCGCGAGCTGCTCAAGTGGTCGGCACAGCACACCCTCGCCGACGGGATCGCCTCCGCGCTGGCCTGGAACGCCAAGCGGGTCGACGTACTCGGGCTATCCCTAGCCCATCTCCAGCAGCTGCAGCAGGTAGTCGCCGTAGCCGGACTTGGCCAGCGCCTCGCCGCGCTGCCGCAGCTCGTCGTCGGTGAGGAAGCCCTCGCGCCAGGCGACCTCCTCGGGGCAGCCGATCTTGAGGCCCTGCCGGTGCTCGACGGTCTGGATGAAGTTGCTGGCGTCGTTCAGCGAGTCGAAGGTGCCGGTGTCCAGCCACGCGAAGCCGCGCTCGAGCACCTGCACGCTGAGCCGGCCCTGCTCGAGGTAGGCGCGGTTGACGTCGGTGATCTCGTACTCCCCCCGCGCCGACGGCTTCAGCTCCCGCGCGATCTCGACGACGTCGTTGTCGTAGAAGTACAGCCCCGGGATCGCGTAGTTGCTGCGCGGCTTCTCCGGCTTCTCCTCCAGCGACAGCGCCTTGCCGGCCGCGTCGAACTCGACGACGCCGTACGCCGACGGGTCGGACACCCAGTAGGCGAACACCGCCGCGCCGTCGACGCCCTGGAACCGCTCCAGCTTCCGCCCGAAGCCCGGCCCGTAGAACAGGTTGTCGCCCAGCACCAGCGCGCTCGACTCGCCGCCGATGAAGTCGGCCCCGATCGTGAACGCCTGCGCCAGCCCGTCCGGCGAGGGCTGCTGCGCGTAGGTGAGGTTGATGCCGTACTGCGACCCGTCGCCGAGCAGCCGCTCGAACTGCGCCGCCTCGTGCGGGGTGGTGATCAGCAGGATGTCGCGGATGCCCGGCCAGCATCAGCGTGGACAGCGGGTAGTAGATCATCGGCTTGTCGTAGACCGGGACGAGCTGCTTGCTGATCCCCATGGTGATCGGGTGCAGCCGCGAGCCGGTCCCGCCGGCCAGGATGATTCCGCGCATCCGAGCAGTCTCGGGCATGATCGCCCCCCACTCGCGTTGCCTTCCTCGCCGGTCTCGCCCTCGTTCGCTCGCGTTCGCATGACGCGGGCATGCGTTCCTTCCTCGCCGGCTGCCTCTGCTCGCGTTCGTGACCGGGACGTCGCGCTGTCCGCGTACGTCGCCGAGACCGTGCTCCTCGACCCGTCGCGTGCCGGCGAGGTCGTGAGCAAGGCGCTCGGCAGGACGACGCGCGCGAGGAGATCCTGACCCGCGCCGTCCCCGGCTACGACCGGCTCGACGCCCGGACGAAGGCCCTCGTCGACGAGGCGGCCCGGTCCGCGACGGCCCGCAAGGCGCTGAGGGCGTGCAGCTCGCCGACAACGGCAACGTGCGCCTCGACTCGCTGCGGGACAGCGTGGTGAGCGAGCTCCGCGCCCACGGACAGGCCGCTAGCGCGCCGACCGGTCGACCGCCGACGGGGGCGCGGAGGTCTCGTTGCCGTCGCGCTACGTCGACAAGTTCCAGAGCGCCCGGCCAGACCGCACGGGACACCTGGACGAAGGCCGGGGTGCTCGCCGGCATCTTCGCGCTCCTGGCACTGCTGGTGTCGAAGCGCCGCGTCCGGACGCGTCGGCTCGATCGGCGTCACCGTGCTGCTCTGCTGCGTGGCCGTCGGCCTGCTCGCCCTGGCCGTCCCCGGCCTGGTCAGCGCCGCCAGCAGCGACCCGCTGGCCGAGGCCGGCGCGTCGGTGCTGCGCGCCGAGTGGACGAGCGCGCTGTGGGCGATGCTGCCGGTCGCGGTGGTCGGGGCCGCGCTGACCGTGCTGGGGATGGCCGGAGGACGTCGCTAGTCAGGGACGACCGAGCGCGCGGTAGCTCCAGCCCGCCTCGCGCCAGGTGACGGGATCGAGGCAGTTGCGGCCGTCGATCATCCGCGGCTCGGCGACGTGCTTGGCGGCGATGGCCGGGTCCAGGCCGACGTACTCCGGCCACTCGGTGCGCGACGAGCACCAGCTCCGCACCCGCGAGCGCCTGCTCGACGCTCATCCGCGAAGGCCAGGTCCGGCCACTTCTTGCGGGCGTTGTCGATCGCCCACGGGTCGGTCACGGTCACCTGAGCGCCCTGGAGCTGCATCTGGGCGGCGACGCTGAGCGCGGGCGAGTCGCGGACGTCGTCGCTGTGCGGCTTGAACGCCGCACCGAGGACGGCGATCCGCCGGTTCGCGATCGACCCACCCAGCTCCTCACGCGCCAGGTCGACCATCCGCACCCGCCGGCGCATGTTGATCGAGTCCACCTCGCGCAGGAAGGTCAGCGCCTGGTCCGCCCCGAGCTCACCGGCCCGCGCCATGAACGCCCGGATGTCCTTCGGGCAGGCAGCCGCCGCCGAAGCCGAGCCCGGCGTTGAGGAAGCGTCGGCCGATCCGCTCGTCGAGCCCGATCGCGTCCGCGAGCTGGGTGACGTCGGCACCGCTGACCTCGCAGAGCTCGGCCATCGCGTTGATGAAGGAGATCTTGGTGGCCAGGAACGAGTTCGCCGCGACCTTGACCAGCTGGGCCGTCGCGAGGTCGGTGACGATCTTCGGCGTGCCCGCGGCCAGCGCGTCGGCGTAGACCGCGTCGAGCTGCGTCACCGCCCGCTCCCCCGCGGGGCCGTCCTGCGACGCCGTACACGAACCGGTCCGGGCGGAGCGTGTCGTCGACGGCGTGACCCTCACGGAGGAACTCCGGGTTCCACAGCAGCGTCGCCTCGGGCACGGCGTCCCGGATCCGCTCCGCCAGCTGCTCGGCCGTGCCCACCGGGACGGTGGACTTGCCGACCACGACGTCGCCGGGCTTCAGGTGCGGCAGCAGGTCGTCGAGCGCGCCGTAGCACGTAGCGAAGGTCGGCGGCGTTCTCACCCTGCTTCTGCGGGGTGCCGACACAGATGAAGTGCACCTCGGCGCCGGCCGCCTCCGACGGCGTCCGTCGTGAACCGCAGCCGTCCCGGTGGCCGACGCCTCGGTCAGCAGCTCGGGCAGGCCAGGCTCGTAGAAGGGCGCCTCACCGCGGGCCAGCGCCGCGACCTGGCCCTCCAGCACGTCGATTCCGACCACCTCGTGGCCGAGCTTGGCCATGCAGGCCGCATGGACGGCACCGAGATACCCACACCCGAAGACTGAGATACGCACCCGCGGGAGTCTAGGTGACGCTCCGGCGGGGTACTGAGAGACGGGTCACGCCACCAGTCGACGCCGAGGTGTCCGACTCCGGCCCAATCGGTACGATGACGGCTGCTCCCGACGAGAGGTCCACCCCCCTGATGTCCACGACCCATGCGGACTACCGCCTGAGCCAGCTCGACGAGCTGGAGGCGGAGTCGATCCACATCTTCCGCGAGGTCGCCGCGGAGTTCGAGAAGCCGGTGCTGATGTTCTCCGGCGGCAAGGACTCGATCGTCATGCTCCGGCTGGCGGAGAAGGCGTTCTACCCCGCGAAGATCCCGTTCCCGCTGCTGCAGGTCGACACCGGGCTCGACTTCCCCGAGGTGCTCGAGACCCGCGACAACTGGGTCAACCGCCTCGGTGCCCGGATCGTCGTCGCCGGCGTCGAGGAGGCGATCGCCAACGGCGTCGTCGTCGACGACGGCAAGACCAGCCGCAACCGGATGCAGACCGCCACGCTGCTGAACGCGATCGAGGAGAACGGCTTCACCGCCCTCTTCGGCGGCGGCCGCCGCGACGAGGAGAAGGCCCGCGCCAAGGAGCGCGTCTACTCCCACCGCGACGACTTCGGCCAGTGGGACCCGAAGAACCAGCGCCCCGAGCTGTGGTCGCTCTACAACGGCAAGATCCACGGCGGCGAGCACATGCGGATCTTCCCGCTGTCGAACTGGACCGAGCTCGACATCTGGGACTACATCCACCGCGAGCAGATCGAGATCCCCTCGATCTACTTCGCGCACACGCGCCGCGTGATCGAGCGCGACGGGATGCTGCTCTCCGAGTCCGACGCCGTGCAGCCCAAGGGCAACGAGCAGGTCGTCGAGAAGATGGTGCGGTTCCGCACCGTCGGCGACAAGTCGCAGACCGGCGCCGTCGAGAGCACCGCCACCACGACCGCCGAGATCATCGAGGAGATCGCCGTCGCCCGGGTCACCGAGCGCGGCGCGACCCGTGGTGACGACCGGTTCTCCGAGGCAGCCATGGAGGACCGCAAGAAGGAAGGCTACTTCTGATGGACCTGCTCCGTTTCGCCACCGCCGGGTCCGTCGACGACGGCAAGTCCACCCTCATCGGACGGCTGCTGCTCGACGCCAAGGGCATCTTCGAGGACCAGCTCGAGTCGGTCGAGGCGACCTCGAAGTCGCGCGGCTACGACTACACCGACCTCGCGCTGCTCACCGACGGCCTGCGCTCCGAGCGGGAGCAGGGCATCACCATCGATGTCGCCTACCGCTACTTCGCGACCCCCAAGCGCAAGTTCATCATCGCCGACACCCCGGGCCACGTGCAGTACACCCGCAACATGGTCACCGGCGCCTCCACGGCCGACCTCGGCCTGGTGCTCGTCGACGCCCGCCAGGGCCTGACCGAGCAGTCCCGCCGGCACGCCGTGCTGCTCTCGCTGCTGCGGGTGCCGCACCTCGTGCTCGCGGTGAACAAGATGGACCTCGTCGACTACGACCAGGCGGTCTTCGACAAGATCCACGAGGAGTTCGCCTCCTTCGCGACCAAGCTGTCGATCCCGGACCTCGAGGTCATCCCGATCTCGGCGCTCAAGGGCGACAACGTCGTCAACCGCACCGACAACATGCCGTGGTACGACGGCCAGTCGCTGATGCACCACCTCGAGAACGTGCACGTCGCCTCCGACCGCGACCTGGTCGACACCCGGTTCCCGGTGCAGTACGTCGTACGCCCGAAGTCCGACGAGTTCCACGACTACCGCGGCTACGCCGGCCAGGTGGCCGGTGGCGTGCTCAAGCCGGGTGACGACGTCCTGGTGCTGCCCTCGGGCATGACCAGCAAGATCGCGGCCATCGACCTGTTCGACAAGGAGATCGACGAGGCGTTCCCGCCCATGTCGGTCACCGTCCGGCTCGAGGACGACGTCGACGTCTCCCGCGGCGACATGATCTGCCGCCCGCAGAACGCTCCCAAGCCCAGCCAGGACATCGACGCGATGATCTGCTGGATGACCAACGAGCCGCTGCGTCCGCGCCAGAAGCTCGCGATCAAGCACACCACCCGGATGGGCCGGGCGCTGATCAAGGACATCCAGTACCGCCTCGACGTCAACACGCTGCACCGCGACAAGGAGACCGGCGAGCTGGGGCTCAACGAGATCGGTCGCGTGCAGCTGCGCACGACCGTGCCGCTGCTCTGCGACCCCTACAGCAAGAACCGCACCACGGGTTCGTTCATCCTCATCGACGAGGCGACCGGCGTGACCGTCGGCGCCGGGATGATCAACTCCGGCTCCTGAGCCACGGTCGGTCGAGCTTGTCGAGACCATCCGACATCTCGAGCGGGAGGGGGATTCCGTGCACCGCCTGACCAACCCCGTGCGTCCCTACGCCTGGGGCTCGAGGTCGCACATCCCGAAGCTGTGCGGCTGGCCGGTCGGTGACGAGCCGGTCGCCGAGATGTGGTTCGGCGCGCACCCGGCCGACCCGTCGCGCGTCGAGGACGGCCGGGGGCTCGACGAGGTCATCGCAGCGTCTCCCGAAGCGCATGCTCGGCACCCGCGTCGCCGGGTCCTTCGGGCCTCGGCTGCCGTTCCTGATGAAGCTGCTGGCGGCCGCGGAGCCGCTGTCGCTGCAGGTGCACCCGACCAGCGAGCGGGCGCGGATCAGGTTCGCCGAGCAGAACGCCGCCGGGATCCCGCTCACGGCCGCCGAGCGGTCGTACCAGGACGCGTCCCACAAGCCCGAGCTGATCTACGCCCTCACCCGATTCGAGGGCATGGCCGGCTTCCGCGACACGGCCAAGACCGCCGCGATCCTGCGGATGTTCGAGCTGCCCTGGCTGGACGCCGTCGCCGCCGAGCTGGCGGACACGCCGACGCCGTTCCAGAGCCTCCGACGGGTCGTCACCGACATGCTCGGCACCTCCGGCGACGAGCTCCACGAGCGGCTCCGACAGCTCCGCGTCGCCGCGGCGGAGGCCGAGGCCCGTGCGCACCGCCCTCAGAGCCGGATGCGCCCGCTCGACGTCGAGCCGAGCAGCGTGGAGCGTGAGAGCCTGCGCGTCTTCGCCCAGACGCAGGCGCTGGTGGACCGCTACCCCGACGACGCGGGCGTGCTGGTCACCCTGCTGCTCAACCACGTCGTGCTCGCCGCCGGCGAGGCGATGTTCATCGCGGCCGGCGTCATCCACGCCTACACGTCCGGCTTCGGGGTCGAGATCATGGCGGCCTCCGACAACGTCCTGCGCGCCGGGCTGACGCCCGAAGTACGTCGACATCCCCGAGCTGCTCGAGATCACCAACTTCACGCCCGATCCCGCCGCCGCTGTGGGCCGGGACTCCGCGTCACGGACGCCGACGGCATCAAGCTCGCGCCACCCGTGGAGGAGTTCGAGCTGGTCGTCGCCTCGATCGACGGCGAGGAGCCGGTGACGGACGACGTCCGCCCGATGATCGTGCTCTGCCTCGACGGCGAGCTCCGGGTCTCGACCGCAGGAGTCGGACGAGAAGCTCAGCCCGGGTGAAGCCGTGTTCGTCGGCGACTCGGACGGCAGGACCCAGCTAGCCGGCACGGCGCGCTTCGCGCTCGCCCGCACCCCCAAGCAACCCGGCTGACGGCGCGACCCTCGGCGGTCGAGCTTGTCAGCCGTCCCGGTGGTCGAGCCTGTCGAGCCGTCCCGGGTGGTCGAGCTTGTCGAGACCACTCAGTCGGGCGGTCGGGCAACACGTTGGTTGAGGAGCGGCGGAGCTTGCGGAGCCGCGTCTCGAAACCAACGCTGCGAGCTCTACTCCCGCAGGTCCCCCACGTGCTCGCGGTACCACGCAACCGTGGACTCCAGCCCCTCACGCATCCCGATCTTCGCGGTCCAGCCCTCGCCGGCCAGCTTGCTGACGTCGAGCAGCTTCTGCGGCGTGCCGTCGGGCTTGCTGGTGTCCCAGTGGGTCTTGCCCTCGTAGCCGACGACCTCGGCGACGAGCTCGGCGATCTCCTTGATCGTCGAGTCCCGGCCGGTGCCGACGTTCACCTGCTGCGGGCCGTCGTAGTGCTCGAGCAGGTGCAGGCAGGCGTCCGCCATGTCGTCGACGTGCAGGAACTCGCGCCGCGGCGACCCGGTCCCCCAGTTCGTGACCTCGTCGGTCCCGGCCTTGACCGCCTCGTCGTACCTGCGGATCAGCGCCGGCAGCACGTGCGATCCCTGCGGGGAGAAGTTGTCGCCCGGTCCGTAGAGGTTCGTCGGCATCGCCGAGATCCACGGCAGGCCGTACTGTCGCCGGACGGCCTGGATGTGCAGGATGCCGGCGATCTTGGCGATCGCGTACGCGTCGTTGGTCTCCTCGAGATGACCCGTGAGCAGCGCGTCCTCGTGGATCGGCTGAGGCGCGAGCTTCGGGTAGATGCACGACGAGCCCAGGAACAGCAGCCGCTCGACGCCGGCGTCCAGCGCCGCGTCCATGACGTTGACCTGGATCTGCAGGTTCTCGCTGAGGAAGTCGACCGGGTAGGTGTTGTTCGCCATGATCCCGCCGACCTTGGCGGCGGCGAGCACGACGTACCGCGGCTTCGTCTCGGCGAAGTGCGCGAACACCGCCGCGCGGTCCTTGAGGTCGAGCTCGCTCGACGTGCGGCCGACCAGGTCCGTGAACCCTTCGGACTCGAGCTTGCGCCAGATGGCCGAGCCGACGAGACCGCGATGGCCGGCGACGTAGACGGTCGCGTCGCGGTCGAGCGCTGCCGGAGTGAACCCTTCCGTCATGGCCGGGGCAGGTCGAGCCGGGGCCAGTCCTTGAGCTCCGGCTGGTCGATCCAGGGCTTGCCCTCGTGCTTGAGCGCCTCGATGTCGGCGTCGACCATGATCCGGGCGAGCTGCTCGGTGTCGACCTGCGGCCTTCCAGCCGAGGTCGCGCTCGGCCTTGCCGGCGTCGCCGATCAGCGCGTCGACCTCGGTCGGGCGGAGGTAGCGCTCGTCGAACCGGACGTGCTTCTCCCAGTCGAGGCCCGCGTGCTCGAAGGCGGTGGTGACGAAGTCGCGGACCGTGAAGTTGCCGCCGGTGGCGAGGACGTAGTCGTCGGGCTTGTCGGCCTGCAGCATCCGCCACATGCCCTCGACGTACTCGGGTGCGTAGCCCCAGTCACGGATGGCGTCGAGGTTGCCCATGTAGACGTAGTCGTCGAGGCCGGCCTGGATGCGCGCCACGGCGCGGGTGACCTTGCGGGTCACGAAGGTCTCGCCGCGGCGCGGGGACTCGTGGTTGAACAGGATGCCGTTGACCGCGAACATGCCGTAGCCCTCGCGGTAGTTGCGGGTCACCCAGTAGGCGTAGACCTTGGCCGCGCCGTACGGCGACCGCGGGTAGAACGGCGTGTCCTCGTTCTGCGGCGGCGGCGTCGCGCCGAACATCTCCGAGCTCGACGCCTGGTAGTAGCGGCACTTCACGCCCGCGAGGCGGACCGCCTCGAGCAGCCGCATGGCGCCGATGCCGGTGGTGTCACCGGTGTGCTCGGGCTCGTCGAAGCTGACCCGCACGTGCGACTGCGCGCCGAGGTTGTAGACCTCGTCGGGGTCGATCTCGTGCAGCAGCGTGACCAGGCGCGCGCCGTCGGAGAGGTCGCCGTAGTGCAGGAAGAGCTGGGCGTCGGAGTCGTGCGGGTCCAGGTACAGGTGGTCGATCCGGGAGGTGTTGAACGTCGACGCCCGCCGGATCAGCCCGTGGACCTCGTACCCCTTGCCCAGCAGGAACTCGGCCAGGTAGGAGCCGTCCTGCCCGGTGATGCCGGTGATCAGTGCACGTTTGGTCATGTCAATGCCTCTTCATTCCCAGTCCATTGAGACTGAAGTCAGTGGGTGGACTTCATACGCTCGTCGACAACCTCACCATAGATGCGATCGATGCTGGCTTGCCACGCTGAAGGCGAGTAGTGCCTAGCGAACACTTCAAGTGACTCTGCACGCATCGACGCCCCCCTCGACCGCACAGCGGCTAGCGCACTCGAAATGCTACCGTCTCCCAAGTCGAAGACGGCAGCAGCCCCTGCGGCGCGCACGCTTTCGGCGGCTTCAACGTGACTGGACAGAACCGATGGAAGTCCGCACGACAAAGCCTCCAGAATCACCGTCGGCAAACTCTCCGAACAGGCACTGGGCAGAACCAGCCCTGTATATCGAGGGAGCATTTCCAATACCTCGCCTCGGCTTTTCAAGCCTAAGACCCGGACGTGGGGCAGCGTGTCGGCTAACGCCCGCACCACTCCCTCCAACGGCCCACCCCCGACGATGTCGAGAGGTTCAGACACGGGCCACTCTGTCAGCAACTTGTCGATGCCCTTCTCCGTGCTCAGTCGGCCGACGAAGATCCAACCCATCGATGGATGCTCTGGCTTCGCAACGGGCGCGACGAAGTTGGGAACTACGTCAACGTCCCGGTCGAAGACGTTCGAGAATCGCGTCCCCGCCGTCTCGTTCAGCACCACCAGCCGCGCGCTGGCCAATGGGAGCCGCCTGAGCCCACCGCGAGGAGCCGCGCCCATTGCCACTGGTAACGACGCGAGCCGGGAACCCCGATAACACCGATGCCGCACAGCGGGCACCACCGGCGTCGTCACACAGTCGAAGCACTCATGCCCGTCTCGGAAGAGCAAGCCGTTGGCACAAATTGTCCGGTAGTTGTGCAGGGTCAATACCATTCGGCTTGCCCAACGATCGGTCCAGTTGACTCCCCAGTTGGGGAATGTGTTGTGCACGTGCACTATGTCTGGGTCGAATGATTCAAGCTCTTGCTCAGGAGATGACCCCACACCCGTCACGGTAGTTAGAGCCGATCGCATGGCGTAACCACGCCTATGCGAGAAATCATCGGTGTCTCGGGAGATGAGTTGAACATCGTGACCAGCGCGACGTAACTGCTCAACCTGATCCAAGACGACCGAGTTCTCACCACTCGGCTGCTTGCGTGTATAGAAGCTGTGGACAACAGCGACTCTCACTTCTTCCTCCCAAGAGATCCGGAAGAACTACCCGCAAGAACACAATATTTCCTATTAGATACCTTCTCCACAAACGGCGTGGTTCCGTGAATAACCTAAAGGCCCACTCCAGACCCCAATGTCGCATCCAGTGCGGCGCCTCAGGCTTCGTCGCCGCAAGGAAGTCGAACGCCGCCCCCACCCCCGCAGTATCGACCCCTAACTTCCGCGCGATTCGCTGGGCTTCAAAATCCTGCTTCGGCGTTCCTAGTCCCACCCACACGATGTCCGGTGCAGCCAATGCGATCGCGCGATCTTGACGGTCGACCTCGTCGATTGCTGCGAGCGGAATGGAGGAGAGTAAGATCCCGCGATGACAACTCCTGGGAATTTGCGTTGCACCGTACGTGTCAATTCTTCAAGAACTTCGGGACTGCCACCCAGGAAGTAGTGACGCAACTCGGACGAACACCCTCCTTCAAGAACGGCGGAGAAGAAGGAGGGTCCCCTCACATGCGGCTCCGCCCCACGGACGAGCATTGCCGAAACCTTGGAAACAGACCGTCCGTCTGCAAAGTTGACGGAAGGTCGTGCCAAAAGAAGCTCTTTATAGGACGGCTCTCGCATCGTCAAGGCCACCGAATAAGCGTTAACAAAGCGGTAGGTGAGAGCTGCCCCCCGCTTCGCCTTCAGTCGGTTGAGCGCAAGAGACGGACCGCAGACGCTAGGTCCACCTGCTCGATGGGCACCCCCCCCACACGCACCACGCGGTTATCCGGCTCAAGTGCAGACCTACCTCCGCTCGACACGCGACCCTCCAGCCTCTATTTGAAGGTCCACGTCACGCAAACCAGGAAGATACCAATCCTCGAACATACGAGTTGCCCGATCGACGACCTCCCGAGGCGGCTCCTGAAGAAAGTCGCCGTAGAGTTGCGCGAGATACTTGTCAATAGGATCAGGCGCCGAATATGGCCGCCCATTCAATTGCAGTTTCGCGTCTCCAAAGAACATTTCAGAGGGCATGCACTCCCGCGACCCATAACTTCCAGCTATATTGGTCGAGGAGCGCCCAGGTCCTAACGGCACACACCGTTTCAAAGTTTCAAATACGCCGACGATAAGGCTCGTTGGGACAATGAGCATTACGCAGGTCAGAAACCACCCAAGGCTCGCCCGTCGAAGCGATCCTGAACGCCGGATTTGATTCGCTCGACGCTTGACAAAGAAGATTCTACGCAATTCTCGAGAAATACCCATGTGGATCTTCTGAAGACGGACGTTTTCGAAGGTTCCAACCAATGGAAAAACGTCGACGTGCGCAAACTTGTGGTGAACTTCAGTGATATGCACACGAGCGAACAGATGCTCGTATTCCCGACTCTTCTGCGGCGTCAGGATCGAGTACCGGCGCGGAAGCCCGCTACTCAAAGCGTTGATCGCGGCATCGTACTGATGGATCGGGACAGTCAAGTCTATGTCAAAATGCCAGGGAATGAGACTTGCATGTCTTCGCGCACCCAACGCTGTCCCGCCCGAAAGCCGATACTCGACCCAGACCCTTCCAAAGCGTCTGCGACTCGCGCGAGCATGTCATTCAGTTGCGCATGCAATGCCGGAATGTTGTCGATCTTCGGAGACATAGCCAAGTTTGATCGCACCACCTTTTCGTTACGTCGCGGTTACGCGCGAAATATAAGATCGATGAATTATGAGGAGACCTAAAATCACGTCCGCGATGAGCGCGCAGGCCAGGACTGCCATGGGTGTGGCACTCACGGGCGCTAGTAACCACATCAAACCAATAGACGCCCCCGCGGTGACGACCACCATGATCGCCATCCGCGATCCATGCTCGTTCGATGACAGTGCGATACGAACCGGCTGCCAAGCCCCGCGCGCAACCAGGTACACCGACATTGCAAGAAGTGTCATTAGGCCGACCTTCTGCCCGATCAAAGACATCGCCTGCGCGCAAAACACGAACGCCGAGTACCCGCCGGCGAGTAGTAGGGAGATGGCTCCGAATGCTGCAGCATGCCGCGCTACATCCAACGCCGAGAGCCTTGACCGGGAACGGGCGTAATACGGCCATGCCGCTTGACCCAGAACCGCGACAACCGAGAAGACCGGGCCTGCAAACTGCAACGCCAAGCTCGTACCGGCAACCTGCGCGTTGCCGGAACGAAGGCTCAGGACGGGACGCACCGACCACATCGAAAGAGCCAATGCGGCTTCGGTCACAAGTAGAGAGAGTGTGAGGTATCCACGCAATTCCGACGTGGACGCATCCCGCCGGAATGTCAGCCTGATCGCAAACTTCAGGTGCACCTCGGGCAGGCGCTGGGCCAACACGAGAGATACGCCCGCCGCTATGGCCATCCCCAGTGGCGCTGGGAACACGAACCACCAAGTGGGCGGGTTCCCTATGAGAAGAGGATAAGAGTGAGCACCAACGTGACCGGCCCAGTAGTGCCGCTGGCCCACACGCGCAGGTTCGTGTGGCCAAGCGCAATTAGTAGCCGCTCGCCCACCAGAAGGGAAAGCCAGACTGCGGTAACGAGTGAAACGCTGGTTACGGCGGCATCCATGGGAAAGCCGTCGCTCTCGTTTCGACCGAGCAGATTGTTCCAATCACCAACTATCGTGACGCCGACCGTGATGCCGAGTAGCACCAAGCCCATAAGAAAGTTCGCCCTGATCGACCGCCCAACCGCGACGTGCAAGGCGTGACTGTCCACTGCTGCCGCGTTGGCCATCTGAGCGCCGAATGCAGGAAGGACGAAGTTGAGCAGTGTTGGCAAGGACACCGCAAGGGCTACGCCCGCGAACGCCTCTGTTGGAAGGTGTTTGCTGATCAGGCTCCAGGCGATCAGCGTCGGAATGCCCGATACCAGCAGGGTGCCAGCACGGGACAAAGAGGCATGCGTCAGCCGACGCAGGCCGATCGCCTTTGGTAGGAGCAGCCCCGTTTCGCTCTGCCCACTCGTCACGACGTTGGTCCATTGCAGACAGTTCAAATCACCACGTGCCTCGAGGAGTTGGAACAGCCGAGCGGTGGAACCTCGCCGTGCTTCAAGCCCTATGGTGGAATCATGCCGAGCGCTGGTCGCTCAGAAACTGTGGATCCTCACTAACCCCTCGAACAAATCGGTCGACGTCGCTGATGCCACGAAGAATCGGGCCAGGCAGTATCGACTCGAGGTCGGATACGACGAGCCCTCGGCCTCCCTGGTAGCGGCGGAGATCGTCCACGATGAAAGCAATGGGGCGGTCCAATGTAAGAAAATCAGTCCAGACGCTTGAGTAATCGGTCACGAGCGCATGTGACCGCGCCAAGACCATAGAGAGTTGTCCCCGCTTGGCGGATCAAGTCTCCCGTGACAACGCGCGCGCCCTTGATTATCCGACTCTCTTCGTCGAGAGGGTGTGGCTTGACGACGACTTGCCACCCAGCCTGAATCGCAGCTTCTACCAGCAGCTCCGATGTCTCGGGTCGATCTGCAGGAAATGAAGTCTCCCCGAGGTCCGACCAGCGGCCCGCAGTCCCAACCGCCCGAGCTGACCGATATGTAGGCATCAACATCAGCAGCGGGAGCTGGGGTTCAATACCGAGAGTCGCTAGCGTTGAATCGGTGGCTGGCCTCTCGAACTGATCGCACCGGGGGTTTCCTGAAACCAGCAATCTCTCTTCGGGAACTCTGAAGTAGGCCGCCTTGTGGTGCCCAAAAAGTTGAGTGCCAGCTACCACAAAGTCAGCACGCGGGATTGCCTCGCGTCCGCCATTCGCCTTCGGGCCGTCTCCGTGCCACAAATTGACCGTGACCTTCCCGCGGACTGGTCTCGGGCTGAGGAAGAGCCCGTGCGTGAAGAAGGTCAAGCTTGCCGTGAGGTAAACCGCGAAACTGCCGAGCGTCCGCCTCTTGAGGACCCGAAGGTCGTCGCTGTGGCTTGGGGCTTCCTGGAGCAGGTGCAGGCGCTCCGCGTGCGACAGATCATCAACGAGCCAGTACACCGGCATGACGCGATGCGTTACTAGGAAGCGGACGACTTCGACCGCGTTCCCTTCATCGTCAGGCCAGCCATAGACCACGGCATGGCGACGCGTAGGCGTGACGAGGCGAAGGAGCCAGATCGTTGTACGTGCGAGTCGCTTGAGGCCCGCAGAACGAACCAGCCGATCGAACATGGAGGGGACTCGTCCTCCTTCCCGGATCGGTCGATTGCGTCGATAGCCCGCGGCTGGAGACTCGTGGCGATCTTCGCCAAAGGTACAAAATGCCTCGACGCGACCCAGCCTTGGCTGCCCCGAGACGCCTCGGGCTGAGGAAGCACACACCCGAACCACGGAAGGGCTTGGCCG